>NZ_JBUBVG010000001.1:0-5717660 GCF_054897965.1 Pseudomonas sp. LB3P81
ACCAAAAATTTGCGTAGAAGCGCGATTTTTGCTCCTGTCCTGACTGTCAAATCTGCTCGAAAACGTTTTTACACAGCCTCGGCCATAAACGGCCACTCACTCCATACGCGATAAATTTCCTCGAAGACTGCTCACTCCCGCCACTGATGGTAATGGCGCGAAAAACTGTGGCCATCCATCCGACGAAAGCGTGCACCTGTCCGGTTGTTTCCCCTCTACATCCGGCTCTGCAGATCAGTAAAAGCCCAACACGCAATAGTTCCGTCAACTACCAAAATAACCGACTAACGGTCATCCTCGCGGGCACAAAGCCTGCAATAACTCCCTCGACGAACACTTGACGTCAATCTACCGCCATACGGATTTCACAATCAGCAAGCCCAATTGACACAGGTCAATAGCGCGGGTTCGAGCGCAACTGTGGCCGCAACATTCCCCGCATATAGGATCCTTGACATGATCGACCTCTCCACCTGGAATTTAAGCATCCCTGAAGGCAGCCCACCGGCCACCATAGAAACGCCTCGACTGGTGCAAGGGTTCAAGGACCAGTATTTCAGTTCTGAAGCCGATATCCTTTCCTTCTGGGCACCTGTGACCGGTTCCAGGACGGCCAACGCTCTTTACCCGCGTAGCGAGTTGCGGGAAACCTATAGCGATGGAACGCTGCGCAACTGGCAGTATTCAGCGGCGGATAACACCCTGCGGGCGAGTCTGGCCGTCAATCAGGTACCCAGCACCGGCAAGATCGTGATTGGCCAGATCCACAACAAGGACAGCAACAGCCCCATGGTGAAGCTGGAATACCAGTACAAAACGTCGGGTTCGACTGGAAACATTGTCGCCAAGGTGCGCATGCGTCCCGACGATGAAGAGGGCCAGGTCATAACCATTGCGACGGGTGTGCCGCTCAACCGCAACTTTTCCTACCTGATCCACCTCAGCCCGAAGGGCGCGCTGGGCATCAGCGCAGCAGGATACAACTGGAGAACCACCATCGATCCGAGCTGGAAGACCCAACCCCTGTATTTCAAAGCGGGTGCGTATGTGCAGGACAACACCGGCTATCCCACCGAGGGCGGAAAAGTGACGTTCAGGGTGCTGGAGATCCAACACGAAATTTAGTCGCTTCTTTAGGTCACAACTGTTGGCACGCCGATCCGAAGGGTGAAGACTTTGGTGGATTTCCTCGCCGATCGGCTACCAAGTGCTTAGCTGCCAATAAACTCAACCGCTGCGGGAGGCAGATGCCCTCGAAGCCTTTCACAACCATTGCGTGCGCACAGTGGGGTACGCTGCTATCGCAGGCGGGTGTCAAAGGTGGCGGCACGCATCCTTACATCGGCGCGATCACGTTCAACCAGGGCCGTGGATGGAAGCGCCACTTCGGCATGCGCACCCGCTTCGTCAATTATCGCCCTTCTCAGGTCGCGGCCGCCGTACTCGTCGAGCCGGCAGGCTGGTTCGAATGATGGGCCGCGTCAATGCGATATCGCGATTTCGGCGATAACACTTCCGAGCTGATTTATACCTCAGCGCCGCACCCATCCAGTGATCCTTTCGATAGAGACAGATGTGCTGCATTTATGGAATACATGAACGCACTTTCTTGCGCCAGGTGCTGGTTTGAGTTAACTAACCTTAGGGGCGTCGATCGATTGCGCCATTTCGCGATGGGCAGCTATCGGCCATTTCCGGTCGCTCGTGACTGATCACAGTCGACCCGTTGCAGGCAGGCGGCCAGCTTAGAATGAATCTGCTCCCTTCCTCGCGGGTGGGGATTATCCATGTTGAGTCGGAGCAGATCCGGCTCATCACCCACCGTGAGAACCAAATCTTTTCTTGTGAGTAAAGTCTAGGTACCGAGCAGCAAGCCGCCTGTACAGTGACAGCACAGAACAAGGCAATTACAATTTGATTAACATCCAGCGACTTGAGCGATTGAATACCCCATGGAAAGCAAGACTGCGCGCCTCACTGTGCTCATTGATCCCGTCAAGAAAAAAGCTTTTGAGGAACTCTGTGCAGCACAAGACCTGACGTCTTCGCAGGTTGTCCGCCAACTGATTCGTGACTACCTGGACACTCACGGCGCCAGCTATTCGACCAAGAGCAAGCATGCCGCCAGTACCAAGTCATAACCCAACACTGGCAGTTAGTCTCTAGAGGGTCGACGTACCCTCTACGTGACTGACAGCTTTAGCCAACGCGGTGTTGAAGTCGGCGTGGTAATGCTCCGGGCCAATTTCTTGCAGGATACCCACCCTATCGAGCTTGTTGAGCACCTTCGTGTTCGCTTCGCAGAGTTTCACCACGATATTCCGGCTATGCAGCTGCTGAATGACCTCCTCCAACACTTGCAAGCCCGTGATATCCATAAACGGTACGCGCTTCAGACGGATAATCAACAGACGTGGGTCGGTATGGGTCTGTGCTAACACACGCTCGAAGGTCTCAGCCGCACCAAAGAACAGTGGCCCTTCAATCGTATAAATCAGTATCCCTGGCGGTAAGTGAGCATGGCCATTGGCCCTCAACTCTTCTTCAAGTTCGTGCTCGACTATCTGCTGCACCGCCACAGATGAGGCCATGCGGCGCATGAAGTGCAGCATTGCGAGAATGACACCGATATTCACGGCGATCACCAAGTCACTGAACACTGTGAGGCTGAAGGTGATGAGCAGGATAGACACGTCTGCTCGTGGGGCTCGCTGGACCATGCGCTTGAAGTGTTTCAACTCGCTCATGTTGTACGCGACCACGAAAAGAATGGCGGCCAGGGCGCACAGTGGGATGTTTGAGGCTAGTGGTGCCAGAAACAGAATAATAAGCACCAAGGTGACCGCGTGCGTAATGCCGGCCAGCGGGCTTGTGCCGCCGTTACGGATATTGGTTGCAGTACGGGCAATGGCTCCGGTGGCTGCGAAGCCCCCAAACAACGGCGTGACCAGATTAGCCACCCCCTGACCGATCAGTTCCTGATTGGAATCATGCTTAGTGCCCGCCATGCCATCGGCAACCATTGCGGACAGCAGCGATTCGATTGCTCCAAGCATGGCGATAGTGAAAGCCGGACCAATCAAATCGATGACGCGAGACAGCGTGATTTCAGGCAGGCTAAACGCTGGAAGACCTTGAGGTATGCCACCAAATGCGCTGCCAATCGTGGCTACCCCCTCGAAATGAAAGGTTGACTGTATCGCCGTAGCTACCGCCATTGCGACTAGCGGGCCAGGCACCCGTTTGAGACCGGGAATTTTGGAGGCGGTGATTACCAAGAAAAGACTGAGTGCAGCCAGCAGGGTGGTGGCCATATGAAGATCCGGGAGCGCCTGTAGCAAATGCCAGAGCTTTTCATGGAAGTGCTCTCCACTGATCGTCGGTAAACCGAAAAAGTCTTTCCACTGTCCGACCCAGATGATCACGCCGATACCAGCGGTGAATCCGACGATCACCGGATCGGGGATAAACTTAATGATTGCACCGAGCCGGGCAATACCCAGCAATAACAACATGGCACCCGCCATCATCGTAGCGATTTGCAGACCGTCAACGCCATGCTTGGCCGTGACTCCCGCCAGAATCACTATGAACGCACCTGTCGGCCCGGCAATCTGCAAGCGGCTTCCCCCAAAGAGTGAAACCAGCAGGCCGCCGATGATTGCGGTGTAGATGCCTTGCTCAGGCTTGACGCCAGATGCAATGGCAAAAGCCATTGCCAGGGGGAGCGCCACGACCCCGACTATCACACCAGACACCATATTGCTGAGCCAGTGCTCTCGACCCAACAGTCCCGCTTTCCATGCCTCACCTATCGCAATCATGGCTAGCTCCTTAATGGGTGTATGTGCATAATATTAACATGCAGTGATAATTGAAAAGCCTTTGATCCACTGCGTCGTGCGGCTGGAGATGTTTATAGTGAAGACTCGCATGGGGCTGAACGGGCGCGCACTGCAAATAGAAAATTTCGAGAGCGCGTGTAGCGTGGTGACTGACATGAATCGTAAAGCTGTGAAAAGCAAACATGCCGAAGGCGTGACCTTTGACACCCATGTGATCGCAAACCCGACCAACCCCAAGGAGTGGATTGTGTTCTTCAAGAAGGACGCCGGGAGAAGTTACTTCTTGGTTGATGACAACGAGGAGGTCGAGTCTTTCGGGCATCTGGATGACTTGATCGCCGAACTTCGAGACTTGGGACTCAAGACCGCTGAAATCCATTTTTAACCCTTGGATCACACCCTGGAGACATGATCATGTCAGTGAAGGTCGAGTATCTATCCAGTCAAAGCGAAGCTCTTTGGTCTGTATGTTTTGGCATCCGACGAGTGCAGTTTCGGCATGAAAAAAGTGCTCAGGACTATGCTGCCAAGCTCAAGGAGAGAATCGAGGCTCCGCATGTTTACCCTCGACGTGGTCAGCCAGCGAAAATTCATAGTTTATAGGTACAGGCGAGGTCGAACCTCACCCAGCATGTCTATCTGCTTGTTCTACAAAGGATCCGGTTGAACTTGGGACCTTCGGTAAAAAGGCCGAGCAGCCCAATCGCCAGTCTTGATATCTGTAACAGATAGGCGTGTTACTACAAGGGAGTGACTGTTTTTGGCCGGTTGATGCCTGATATGACAGGCAGCTTTGGGTCCAGGCTGTGTGAAAACGTTTTGAAGTAGGTTTGACAGTCAGGACTGCAACGAAAATCGCGTTCCTACTCAAATTTACGGCCTGCTGATTAACCAAACGCTGGCAGATTTTACGTAGCAACGCAGACTTCAAAATGGCGCATGCGTTTTCACACAGCCTGGGTCTATAGCGGTTAATTCCAGCGTTAATCCACAACGAACAACCTGGCACCGTACTGCTGAAAGATCGATGCCCCTCAGCGTTGCTGCCCACCTGATAGCTCATCCCCGCGGTGAGTGTGAACTGACGACCATCCTCCAACTCCGTGTGCAACTCGCCTTCCAGGCACAACAGGATATGACCTCTCCAGCACCAGTGATCGGCCAGATAGCCAGGACTGTATTCAACCATCCGCACACCCGTCGAACCAAACTGGCAGGATCGCCAATAGGCGGTACCCGTCTGTCCAACATACTCGACAGGTTCGACAGTCGACCAATCGGTCGTACCAAAGGGAACAGCGGTTAGGTCCATGGTTGCCTCATCAATGAAAGGATGTCTGTGGACCGTACCCATCCAGTGATCCTTTCGATAGACACAGATGCCCCGCATTTATGAAATACAGGCGCCCACTCAAGCGTGAAAGCCATAGGAAGCTCTCGGCCCATAGTTGCCTGTCGGCTTTGCCTAAGAAATTACAGGCGCTCCACTTGTTGTAGCTGGGCCTGATTGTATGGTTTGGAGGTGCCTACGAAACCCGGGGCGATTCAAAACAGCGCGATCGCACCGGTATGCAACGAAGTAATGATCCCGTGGATCTGCTGGGTCGAAGTCCGTGTACGCTGCGCCAGAGGGCGAACTTCGTCGGCGACCACGGCAAAGCCTCGCCCCTGCTACCCCGCCCGAGCCGCTTCGATGGCGGCGTTGAGCGCCAGCAGGTTGGTCTGCTCGGCAACCCAATCGCAGGGCGCCCGCGGGTGGCTGGTTGACGGTGCTCGGTGTGCCAAGGGGGCGGTTGGTTATTTTTTTAGCGTCGCCTTAAGCAAATACAATAGCGTATATGAACATTCACTTGTTATTTCAAATTTATCCAAGGGTGACAAATTTTTTGGGGCGAGAGTTTTGCGCCAGACTATAATAAAAAGGTTAAATACGCGCTGGTGAGTGCTTGGGGGTGGAGGGATTAGAAGTTATGGAAATTGATATGTGTGGCTATCCTCGGAGTGGGTGGTTAATAATATTTTCTCTGTGATAGTTTGGTGTAGTTGAGGATTTGAGATGAACGCTTTGTTGAAAGAACTGCACATATATCATCATGAGGTGGCTATCAAAATTACTCAGATTAAAGGATTGCTGGGGAGGGTGAGGCATGAATCCGCTGGTGCCGATGACGGCAAGCTGTTGTTTAAGCTACTGGAAGCCTTGCATGGTGATGCAGAGCGACACCACCATGAAAATGAAGAGCTTATTCGGCGGGCCTTGCTAGCGACTGAAGCACCGATCCACCAACGGGTCAAGGATATCGAGCGAGATCATCAAGCATTTGAGCGCATTGCTGGACAGCTCAAGATGTTGGAGGACTCAACTCAGGAGGCGAGAGTAATCGCTGACACTATCGATGACTTCATCAAGAAATACTACGACCATATGGATGCTGAGGAGAATATTTTCTTTCCGGTGGCAGATAAGTGGTTATCAGAAATCCAGTGGCAGGAAATAAAGCGTCAGTGGCATTAATCGGAACTTTAACCGCCTTACTTCAAGATTAGGCTGCTATTTAATACTCTTTCTCACAAATTTATTACGTGGATGCCAGATCACACACCACTGGCTTGTAGGATTACTTATAGAATTACAAATGAGATGAATTGTGAGCCTTACACCCGCACATTCGCCAGGCGTGGAATAAGCGTTGCTGCTAATCGCACTATTTCGATCATAGATCTCTAGCCGCCTACGACGAATCTGGCCACGGGGTTAGTGGGGGGGCTGCGGGTGATGATGCAAATTTCTAATGGCCATGCTTTTAGGCAGTTCAGCCGCCCCTGGTTTCGTTGGCTGATCTGAGGGCGCACACGACTCAACAGGTGCAGCGGTCCACCGGCAACTTGAGTCGACTTCAGTTAGTCGCGACAGGCAGAAAACGGCCAAAAGCAATGGGATGGACTCCTCCTCACTTCGGCATCTTGAGTGCCAGACTGAAGGTGCGAACCACAGTCAACAGTGAGAAGGAGTCCACACATGAAGCTTATGCGCATTGGGGTCGACCTGGCCAAGAACGTATTTCAGATCCACGGTGTGGATCGCCATGAGAAGCCGGTCTGGCGGCAGCGTCTGTCTCGTGATCAATGGCTTCAAACGGTGCTGGAGAAGATCGAACCTGGTTGTGAGATCGGCATGGAGAGTTGCGGTGGCGCCCATCATTGGGCGCGGCAACTCGAAGCTCGCGGATTTCGAGTCAAGCTGATCGCACCCCAGTTCGTTAAACCTTATGTCAAAAGCAACAAGAACGACGTGAACGATGCCGAGGCGATCTGTGAGGCGATGAGCCGTCCCACCATGCGATTCGTCGCCATCAAGACGATCGAACAACAGGATATCCAGGCGACGCATCGCATCCGGGCCGGCTTAATCGAACAGCGGACGGCCAAAGCCAATCAAATCCGTGGGCTGGTTGCCGAGTACGGCCTCGTTGCACCGAAGGAATTACTGATGCTGCGTCGTGCGATACCGTGCTGGCTAGAAGATGCAGATAACGGTTTGACGGCTCGCTTTCGTTGTCTGCTGGATGGTTTGTGGGGCGACCTTCGTGCGCTGGATGAACGCGTATGCAAACTCGACGGCGAGATCACTGCGATCGCGACAAGCGAGCCCTCCGCCGTCCGTCTTCAACAGCTGCGCGGCGTCGGCCCAATGATCGCCACAGCGCTCGTCGTCGCTCTCGGTGATACCCGTCAGTTTGCCAATGGCCGACAGTTTGCCGCCTCGCTGGGACTGACACCGAGGCAACACAGTTCTGGTGGTAAGGATCGATTGCTCGGTATCAGCAAGCGCGGTGATGCGTATCTGCGAACATTGATGGTGCATGGCGCGCGCTCGGCGCTACGCACAGCCAAATCCAAAGAGGATCGACTCAGCCAGTGGGCCGTTCGTTTAGCCGAGCGATCACATCCCAATGTGGCCGCTATTGCGCTGGCCAACAAAACTGCACGCATGGCTTGGGCGATGCTGCGTCACGGCACTGATTACCAACCGGATCAGGCAGCGGCCTGATCTATTTACCCGACGTGTTCCACGAGAGAAACAACTCTTAACCACGATTGCAAAGCAACCTGAACGATGGCAAACCGGTCGAACCGGCGTCGGCAAAACCCTCTAATGTCTAAGTGCGAAAAGCACGAAAAAGCAATCGGGAGCTGACGCGCGAATAGCCCATCATGGCCCTGCATCGAAACGATGCTGTATTTAGAGGCCGAATATACGTGTGCAGTCGGCGCGGGAGCCAAAGCAAAGGGGCTTGCAATGAGGAGGAGTCCATATACAGTCGTTTGGGAGGGGATAATAAATCTGTCCCCTTTTCCCTTTGGGAGTGTCCTTACGTTGGGGACGCGAAGCTATCAGGCCGTTGAAAAACTATCTGCGTTGGCAATACTGCGTTAAAGACGGCCTCAAAATGCTCATTTACAGCTAGTAAACTCCGCTTTTTCGGCCGTTTTTGCTTTGTCTTGCCTGCCTCGCCTACGTTTTTCAACGGCCTGCTAGCGGGCTTGCACGACCTTGGGCAAGCCCATTAGCAGGCATCAGCGATCAATTCCGCTCGGATTGCAGCAGGCGTGGCTTGAACATGCCGTTGGCGATCATCGGCGCGGGCTCTTCATCGCCGTGCTGCTGGCAGAGGAATTCGCGTATCGCTTCGGCGGTTCGCCTGGCGCTGGTCACCACGAAAAAATGCCCCTCGCCCTGCAGGACGTGCAGTTCGGCATGGCGAATGGTGCGGCGCAGGATTTGCGCGTTGTACAGCCGCACCAGGGTGTCGCGTTCGCCGGTGAGGATCAGCGTGCGCTGGCGCAGACGGAACAGCCGCAGCAGGCTGGTCCAACCGACCAAGGCGGTGAGTTGGTGGTAATAGGTTCGCGGGTTGACCGTGAGCATGCCGTTCACCACACCGAAGCGCAGCAGCGTCTGTATCGAATTACGCGAGCCTTCTTGCTTGGGCAGTTTGGCGCTTTTGCTCCTGCCAAAAAAATCCAGGATGTCGGCGGGCTTCACCAGCATCGCCGGGCCGGCCGAGGTCGCCGCGAGGATCAGCCGGCGCACCATGCTCGGGTAACGCAGGGCGAATTCTTGCGCCAACGCACCGCCCCAACTCACGCCGAACACATCGACCTGCTCGATTCCCAATTGCTGGAGCATCTCGGCGATCAGGTCGGCATGGCTTGGCAGACGCATCGGCCAGCGGGGCATTTGCGATTTGCCGACCCCGGGCACGTCCAACGTAATGGTCCTGTAGTCCACCAGTTCATCGCGCAGGGGATCGAAGGTACGGATCAAACCACCCAGGCCGTTGAGCAGGAGCAGCGGTGAGCCTTGGCCGCGGATTGAAACGTTCAACTGCAAGTCTTTAATGGTTAATTTGCGCGTTGTCATGGTTTCCCCTTTGCCTACCCGCTGTTAAGACAGCGTCTGGCGTTTGCGTTGCAAAAAAGGGTGACATTTGTTGGCATGGCTCTGCGAATCATCGAGATATCGTCGATTGGCTCCGCGCGCCGGTTTTGCTCGGCAGATTAGGCACTACCGGGCGGGATCTGGGCTGAGAGTTGGAGCGGCTACGAGGTTGAGGTTGTTTGCTCATTGTTCGCCTCCTGATTTTCATAAATCGCGATACGGCCTCCTGATCAAGCTTAGCTGCTTGGCGTAATGGGCTGCATCGTTCGGCACTTGGGGAATGTGCTACATCCCCAAAACTGTTGACCGATCCTGGGACCGCTTTTGAATGTACGCACGACCAGTGCACTGCCACAGCGCGGGCATTGGCGTGAGGCTGATGGATCGTTGCGCTGTTTCAGACGTTGCACATGCTCACGCCGGGTAGCGAGCGTCGGCGTCAGGCGACCTGCTTGCAGGGCATGAAACATGGCCGTCACCTGTGCATCACTGAACACCGTGTGCTGAAAAGACTTGATGTATTGGACCCAGCCAATGCCTCGGGTGACATTAACCGGCATCCTGGTCTTGAAGGTGCTTGCGCCGACAAAGACGATGACCGAATGCACATATTCTGGGCCGATACCCAGCACGGCCTGCAGTGCCTTCAAGTGCTTGTAGTTCTGGTGAGTCGGGTTCTGGAACTTAAAGCGCTTCTTGTAGATCTGTTGCGTCCACTGAGCCTGCTTTTCACCGCCGAAGATCCAGCCGCTCATGTTCTTGGTCTCCAGCACAAAGATGCCGAAGGGCGAAACAAACACATGGTCGATCTGCGTGGTGCCGTCCGGGGTGATCAGCGTCACGTCATGCAGGCGGCGATAAACCTGACGGTCCAATTGAAAGTGCGCGAGGAACCGTACTAGCTGTTCACCGAACCAGCCTTTGAACAGGCGTGTTTGCAGCAGCGCCAACACCAGCACCAGTGGTGGTAGCCAAATCAGGGCGTTGAGTAAGGGGGGCGGGATAACGGAAGTGTTCACATGGCAGTCCTTTGCAGTGAAAGGTGGGTTTCGTCGTGTTGTCTGATGCTACGTTCCAGTAAAGCATTTCGGAGCACAAACAAAACGGGCGCCTGACAAGGCGCCCGTTTTCATTTACTCCGCCGCCTGCGCCCGCAAGCGTCGGCCGATCACATCCATCAAGTCACACCCATCGCGTAATGGAATGGCCAGCAGTTTGGAAAAGTCCGACAGCACCACCGTGTCGCAACCGAGTTCGGCGCGGAAGGCGATGTTTTCCAGCACCTGCGTGCCCGTGCGGATGCGGTAGTCGGCCATGGCTTGCAGGACGTCGAGTGGAGCTTGGGTGTCGATGAGCAGGGAGTTGGTGTCCGGTTTTGTAGGGGCAAATCCAGCCAGTTTTGAACGCGCCCGGTGAATGGCGTGAGTACGCGGGGGCTCAGGACTGGGGCGCGCGATAGACGCACTTTTATAAAGCCCATGCTTAACAATTTGCACCAGTTGGAGGCATCGTAATGAACGTTCGCCTTCAGCGTCTTGACTGGTTGTGTTGGTCATCGCTTCTTCGGAGGAAACGGGCTAACCCCGACCTGCACTCGCTTAAGCCGCAGTCGCCGCGACAATCCTCAATAAATTAAGACGCACTTCGCGATTTGATGGCACAAAGCCTGCATCGCTGGCATCAGGCCCACCTGAAACGCATTTGTGTGGACAGCTTCCTCGGTCAATGATGATCGATTGGCCGAACCGGTCGGGGGGCAACAGGGGTATCAGGCGAAGTAGGCAGGTCGCGCACCGCGAATGAACAGGCAAAGACGCCTGAAACCGAGAAGGTTTCAGGCGTTTTTTTGCTTTATGAACGCGTTAGTGGCAACCACCGGCCGGCTGCTGTGCTGCACGTTGGGCAGGTATTAATCGAGGAATATTGAGTATGGTCAAGTTAAGCACAGCACAACGCATCGTCATCGGCTTTTTAATTGCGCCGTTGGCACTGATGGGCATGGCGTTTTACGCATTGCACGATCTGGCAACGCTCAAGGAACAGTCGGTGATTATCGTCAAACAGGACTGGCCGAAGATCGAGCCGATCATGGTCATTGCCACCGGTGTACGGGACAACGCCAGGAATACCCGAGATTTGCTGATCGAAAAAAATAATCAGCAAGTGCAGCAATCCATTGACACCACCAAAAAACGAATCACCCAGGCGCTCGAAACGCTTGAGCCATTGTTCAATCTGCCAGAAGGCAAAGTCGCTTACGCCACCCTGAAAAGGCATCGCGAGGCCTACGTTGCTGCGTTCACCCAAGTGCAGGTATTGATCCGGCAGGGGGATTTCGATGAAGCCATGGCACAGCTGAAACAAAAGGTTATCCCGGCAGAACACGAGGTCTATAGAAGCCTGGATGAGTTGATGGCTCTGCAAGGAAGGATATTTGCCGACCGCGAACTGTCGGCACAGGAACTGTACAACGATGCCCGGCGCAACATGTTCGGCTTTTTTTTGTTCTGCCTGGCGCTCGTCATTGCCGCCGCGTTCATCGTAACGCGTAGCGTTACCCGACATTTGGGTGGAGAGCCGGATGATGCGGCACGGGTCTTGAGCCAAATCGCGCAGGGCGATCTGACGATTCAAGTGCCGCTGAATGCAAGTGCCGACGGCAGCGTGATGATGAACATGCACCAGATGCAGCAAAGCTTGAACGCGATGCTCAAGCACATCGCAGCATCGGTCGATCAGGTGGCCAGTTCGTCCGAAGAACTGAGCGCGGTCAGCAGCCAGACCAGCAGCAGTTTGCAATTGCAAGGGCTGGAGATCGAACAGGCTGCGGCGGCGGTCAATCAAATGACGGCGGCCGTCGACGAAGTCGCACGCAATGCGGTCAGCACCAGCGAAGCGTCCCGGGTGTCCGAGCAAACCGCGCAACGCGGTCGTGAGCAAGTTCAGGAAACGGTGGTTTCGATAGGGACGCTGGCGGACGGCATGACGGACACCTCGCAGCGTATCCAGCAACTGGCCGAGCGTGTGCAGGATATCAGTACTGTGCTGGATGTCATTCGCAGCATCGCCGAGCAAACCAATTTGCTGGCCCTGAACGCGGCGATTGAAGCGGCCCGTGCCGGTGATGCCGGACGTGGTTTTGCGGTGGTCGCCGATGAGGTGCGGGCGCTGGCCCATCGAACTCAGGTGTCGACCCGGGAAATCGAGCAGATGGTTGGCAACATTCGGCTGGATACCGGGCACGCGGTGACCGCTATGCAAAGCAGTGGTCAGCTGGTGCAGACGACTCTGGAAGTCGCGCAACGCTCCGGCGAAGCACTGGAAGAGATCACCCGGTCGATCTCACAGATCAACGAGCGCAACATGATGATCGCCAGTGCCACGGAGGAGCAGGCATTGGTGGCGCGTGAGGTGGATCGCAATCTGATGGGCATTCGTAACCTGTCCGAGCAAGTCTTGCTGGGTGCCCGGCATACCGACACCGCCGGTCTGGAGCTGGCACAGATGGCAGGCGCGCTGCACCAAACTGTGGGGCGTTTCAAAATCTAAACACGTTGCTGCTACGCCTCGCGATGAACCTCCATGGCACTACAAGGCACGCCGGGACCGTCGACTTCCAACTGACATTCCTTTGTGTGGCAGTGATTGCAGGAATTGCATTGCTGGACAACCTGCGACTGCCGCCACAGGCAGGTGAGTCGGTGTTGCAGCGTAAGTGAGTCGAGGTTCGGAAAACGCCTTCGGGGACGCGCGGTTCTCAGCTTGTCAATCAGTCAGTCAGAAAGGTGGGCTAGGTCCGCTATTGGCGAAAGCGGACAAAATGTATGCCGCAGAATAAAAATGTCAGATTCTTTATCGTCGGCCAAAAAAGACGGGCGCCTTCGGCGCCCGTTTTCATTTATTTTTCCGTCTGCGCCCGCAAGCGCCTACCAATCACATCCATCAAATCGCAGCCATCGCGCAACGGGATGGCTAACAGTTGCGAAAAATCCTTCAGGACTACCGTGTCGCAGCCAAGCTCGGCGCGAAAGGCGATATTTTCCAACACCTGGGTAACCGCCCGAATCCGGTAATCAGCCGCAGCTTGCAAAACGTCTAGTGGAGCTTGGGTGTCGATCAGCAGGGAAGCCGGAATCAGGTCAATTCCAGTGAGGGGCATGTATCTTTCCATAGGTAAAACTCCGATCAAGGCAAAAGTTAAAGTAAAGCGCTTTTGAATCTCGATCGATCAGGTCGCCAAACCCGAATCGCCTTTCTGGGCGACGGGACCGACTATAAGCCTCATCAGAACAGCGGGGAAGGTGACGCATTCCGAGGTTTGTGTAGGAATTTTTATGCCGTCCTAGGACCAATAATCAACGTTGCTGAATGGATCGAAACAGCGCCGAAACATTCATCCAACGTTGTTCATCGCCGCTAACGCTATCCTCTAGAATCCCAACCCCGCATTCGAGCTGGACGCCCACCCAATGCAAACCCGGACCACCCAACACCCCCTCTGGAAAACCTACCTCCTTTTCCTAGCCCCCATGGTCCTCTCCAACTTCCTCCAATCCATGTCGGGCACCGTCAACAGCATCTACATCGGCCAAATGCTCGGCACTCAAGCCCTGGCCGCCGTCTCCGGCATGTTCCCCATCGTCTTCTTCTTCATTGCCCTGGTCATCGGCCTCGGCGCGGGTGCGGGCGTGCTCATTGGCCAAGCCTGGGGCGCACGTGAACCGCATCTGGTGAAAACCATCGCCGCGACCACGTTGCTGTTGGGCGCAATCATCGGGCTGGTCGCCGCCGTGTTGGGCAGTGTGTTCGCACGACCGGCCCTGCAGGGTTTGGGCACGCCGGCCGACGTGCTGGACGACGCCGTCTCCTACGCCCAAGTGATGATGTGGATCATGCCGTCACTTCTGGTCTACGTGCTGTTCACCCAGCTGCTGCGCGGGGTGAGCGATACGGTGTCGCCGCTGGTGGCGTTGGTGGTGTCGACGTGTATCGGGTTGGCGCTGACGCCGGCGTTGATTCGGGGGTGGTTCGGGTTGCCGATGTTGGGGATTCAGAGTGCGGCGTATGCGGGGTTGGTGGGGAACCTGGCGGCGATGGGGTGGTTGGCGTGGCGGTTGATTCGGCGGGGGCATCCGTTGGCGCCGGATCGGGAGATGTTTGCGGCGATGCGGCTTGATCGGGTGATTCTAGGCAAAGTGTTGCGCATCGGATTGCCGACCGGGTTGCAGATGGTGGTGTTGTCGGTGTCGGAGCTGGTGATTCTGGCGTTGGTGAATCAGCACGGTTCGCAGGCGACGGCGGCGTATGGGGCGGTGACGCAGATCGTCAATTACGTGCAGTTTCCGGCGTTGTCGATTGCGATTACGGCGTCGATTCTTGGGGCTCAAGCGATTGGGGCAGGGCGCATCGAGCGCATCGGGCCGATTCTGCGCACGGGGTTGTTGATCAATGTGTGCTTGACCGGTGGGTTGGTGGTGCTGGGTTACGTGTTGTCGCACTGGTTGCTGGGGTTGTTTCTTACGGACGATTCGACTCGGGCGAAGGCCGAGTATCTGTTGCACATCATGCTGTGGAGCCTGTTGGTATTTGGTTTTCAGGCGATCATCGGCGGGATCATGCGCGCCAGCGGCACGGTTTTGGTGCCGATGGCGATTTCGATTGTGTGCGTGCTTGGGGTGCAGTTGCCGATGGCGTATGTGCTGGACGGGCAGTTCGGGTTGCAGGGTGTGTGGATGGCGTTTCCGGTGGCGTACCTGGGGATGCTGGTGTTGCAGACGGCGTATTACAAGATGGTTTGGCAGCATCAGAAAATCGAGCGGTTGGTGTAAATTGGATCCCTGTGTTTCAATCATGAAACATAATAAGTATGACTGTATTAGTGCTGAGTGCGAGCTGGGCGCTATTGCACTTTTCGTTAGTGACACAACAACTAATGGATCCAATAGAAGGATCTTAAGCCTCATGTAATTCACCAGGCCAGTTATTACGCGGCTTTTGGAGAAGTTGGAGATTCCTCATCGAGGTGAGTTGCATCTTCCGAATTAACCGTTGGTCGGTAGTCTGCTCAAAAAATGAACATTTGAGCTTCGATGCCCTCTGATACTTCAGCGCGTCACCATGACTGCTGCAGCCGAAAACAAGAAGTGGACACTGAAACTCATATGCTTTGAATGCAAATGAGGATTTTTTTTACCTGAATTTCAGGCGCCAACACATAGCCGCTTGTTTATTTGCCACGCAAATCAATCGGTTCAGCCGTGCCAGGTCTCTGATTTGGCTTGTCTTGTATCAGTCGGACCGCACAGGGCTTTTAACTTGATTAATGCCCCGTCAAACGAATGGTCTGTACTGTAGAAACAGTTGGAGATATTACCCGTGACAATAAATACAATTATGAGTTTGATCGAAAACAAACAATGCATGGAGTTTGTGCGGTTGGGTGTTGTTTATGCGCACTTGGTCGCTTGTTGTGTTGCCATTGGTTTGGTGTTGACCAGTGATATTGCCATGGTTAAAAATTTATTGAAGGGCAAAGTATTCTCGGAGCACGATAATGCTCATCTGGAAAGTCTTCAGACGTCTGTAGTCGTTGCGTTGGTTGCTTTGTGGGTCACCGGTATTGCCATTGTGGGTATTGATTACCTGGAAAAAGGGGTCGAATACTTCAAGAATCCAAAGCTTCAAGCCAAAGTGATCATTGTCATGTTGCTGACTTACAACGGCATCTTGTTGCATCGCTTGGTTTTGCCGGCAATGCAAAAGGCCGGCTCGCTGCTCAAGCTCGGGTTTAGCGCACGGATGCTGGCGCTGTTTTGCGGTTCGCTGTCGGCCGTGTCCTGGATGTATGCCGCCCTGCTGGGGGTTGGACGCCCATTGGCCTGGAAGTATTCACTCTCTGAATTGTTGATGGCGTATCCGCTGTTGATTGCACTGGGTTTCCTGACGATGCTGGCATTGACTCAGCGAGTGAGACAACAGCACAACGCTGTGGTGCCTCAGCGGACTGTTGCGAGTGCTTGTTAGGTTTTGGCATTGGCTGAACTTTCCGGAAATCGCTGGTTTTAAAAAGAGGGCCATCCGTAACAGGGTGGCTCTTTTTTTTTGCGTGAAAAGTTGCGGCAGTCTTCAGGTTGCTTTCGCCAGCAAGCCGGCTCCAAGGATCGTAATGCTGTTCACTTAAGTGCGGGCACGCAAATTTGTGGCGAGGGGATTTAGCGAAACGTCGCACCGCCCCGTTCGGCTGCGAAGCAGCCGCAAATCCGGACAATTCAGACTGTTTTGCCGGACGCTGGGGCCGCTTCGCGACCCAACGGGGATAAATCCCCTCGCCACAAATTTGCCTGCCTGAAGATTTTCTTAAGTGAACAGCATTGGCTCCAAGGATCGGGATTGTCCGAGGGCGGCGTGAACTTAGACGTTACTGGCCCAAACCTTGGGTTGTAGCTGATGTCACTGCCGGAGTGGAAATGGTTTGGCAGCATCAGAAAATCGAGTGGTTGGTGTAGGCCGGCAGACTTGCTGTCGGCCACCTTCGGACTGACAATCTTGGGTGGCTGTGATGCAAACCGACAGGCGTGATCGCCTGGGGAGGTTTTCAACATGAATCCTTCATCGCCAACCATTCTGCAAGACCGCGCCGCTGCCGGTCGGCGGCTGGTGGCGCCGTTGCTCAAGTACGCGCATCGCCCCGAGGTTATTGTCCTCGCCTTGCCCCGTGGCGGTGTGCCGGTGGCTTATGAAGTGGCGTCGGCGCTGGATGTTCGCCTTGACCTGATGCTGGTGCGCAAACTGGGTGTTCCGACCCATCAGGAGCTGGCGATGGGCGCGATTGCCAGCGGCGGTATTCAGATTCTCAATGAGCATGCGTTGCGGGCGCACCCGATTGATAAGGCGGCGTTCGACGCGGTGGTCGAGCGGGAAACCCGGGAGTTGTTGCGGCGCGAGCAGGCTTACCGGGGAACGCGCGCGCCGGTGCAGCTCAAGGATCAGGTGGTGATCCTGATCGACGACGGGCTGGCGACAGGCGCCTCGATGATGGCGGCGATTCACGCGGTGCGGGTGCATACACCGGCGCGGATTGTCGTCGCGGTGCCGGTGGCGCCGGTTGAGACGGCGGAGGCGCTGCGCAGCGAGGTGGATGAGTTGGTGTGCCCGATCACCGCCGAATGGTTCATGTCGATCGGGCGTTGGTACATGGATTTTTCCCAGACTGCGGATGCCGAGGTCATCAGGTTGTTGCAACGGGCCTGGCAGAAAGAGGACAGCCTCGCCGGGCAGCGCTCCGGTCAAGAGTGACAACGTTCAACACGCTTCACTTTGGGCTCTCAGGCCTTGACCCAGCGTTGCCGACTCCAGCTGCTCAAGGTATCGACGGCGAAGACCAATATCAGCATCGCCAGAATCACCGTGCTGGCCTGAGCTTCCTGAAACAGGCTGAGGCTGACATAGAGCATTTGCCCGAGGCCACCGGCGCCGACGAAGCCGAGCACACTGGCCATGCGGATGTTGTTTTCCCAGCGATACAGGATGTAGGCCAACAGCTGCGGCAACAGGTTGGGCAGGGTGCCGTAACAGAAGGCCCACACGGCGTTGGCGCCCTGCAAACGGATGGCGTCGGCCGGTTCGGGCGGGGTGTTTTCCAGCGCTTCGGCGAACAGCCGGCCGAGCACGCCGGTGGTGTGCAGCGCCAGCGCCAGCGTGCCGGCGTTGGGGCCGAGACCGGCGGCGAGCACCATCAGCGCGGCCCACACCAGTTCCGGCACTGCGCGCAAAGCGTTGAGCACCAGCCGCGACGCGCTCTGCAACGGCCAGCCGAAACGTCCGGCCGCAGGCAATGCCAACAGCAAACCGAATACCGCTGCGAGCAGGGTGCCAAGGGCAGACATGGCGATGGTTTCCAGTGCGCCATGGGCGATGGCTTGCAGATGATTCGGGCTCAGGTCCGGGCTGAAAAAGCGCTGCGCATAAGCGCCCATCTGGTTCAGGTTGCCGGTGCTGCCGAGTTCGCCGAGGTCGATGCCGAGGTAGATGAACGAGGCGATGACGGCGGCGCCGATGCCGAGCAGCAGCGCGAGATTGAACAGGCGATTCATGCCAGCCTCCAGCGCAGCAGACGGCTGAGTTGATCGGCGAGCAGCACCAGGACGAGGAACGTCAGCAACAGACTGGCCACTT
The DNA here is from genome assembly GCF_054897965.1 of Pseudomonas sp. LB3P81. Taxonomy (NCBI): domain Bacteria; kingdom Pseudomonadati; phylum Pseudomonadota; class Gammaproteobacteria; order Pseudomonadales; family Pseudomonadaceae; genus Pseudomonas; species Pseudomonas sp. LB3P81. The sequence continues at coordinate 18,463 of NZ_JBUBVG010000001.1, forward strand.
CACCGCCGGCGAACATGCGCAACGACAGATCCACTTGCTGACCCAGCCCGCCGGCGCCGACGAAGCCCATCACCACCGAGGCGCGGATCGCGCATTCCCAGCGATACACCGTGTACGACAGCAATTCCGCCGCGACATTGGGCAGGATCCCGTAGCAAAACGCCGCGAGCCGACCACTGCCGGACTGCAGCAACGCATGGGCCGGGCGTTGATCAACCGATTCGAAAATTTCCGCGTAGACCTTGCCCAGCATGCCGCTGTAGGAAATGGCAATCGCCAGCACCCCAGCGGTCGGACCGAGGCCGACGGCACGCACGAACAGCAGGGCCCAGACGATTTCCGGCACGCTGCGCAGGAAAATCAGCAGACCGCGCACCGGCCAGCGCAGCAGTTGGCCCCAATGGTTCGGGCGACCCGCACGAGAAGCCGCAGACAACGACAGCGCACGACTGGCCAACAGGCTGGCGGGAATCGCCAACAACAGCGCCAAAGCCATGCCCGCCGTGGCGATGGCCAGGGTTTGCAGGGTGGCTTGCAGCAACAGCTCAATGAACGCCTCGTCATGGGCCGGTGGCCAGAAGGCGGACACGAACCGGCCCATTTCGCTCTGGCTGTCACTCGCGATCAGCACAGTGAGGTCCAGTTCGCTGTAGCGAATGCCCGGCCACAGCAGCGCGAAGGCCAGCAGGCTGAGCAGCAGGCGCGGCAGGGCGGCGGGATCGCGGGTGCCGGACGTCAGCATCGGGGAATCTGCACACTCAAGTGCGCGGGAGGCAGCGGCGAACGTTCTAACTGTTCGTTGGCGTAGAGCGTGTCGAGCCGCTCGCGGTCGACGGCGCTGGCCGGCAGGTCGAACAGAATCTGCCCGTCACGCAGGCCGATGATCCGCGAAAAGTGCGCCAGGGCCAGCTCCACCGCGTGCAGACTGGCGACCAGCGTGACGTTGTGCTCCCGGGCATGGCGGCAAAGCACCGACAGCGTGTGCTCGGCCAGCACCGGGTCCATGGCCGATACCGGTTCATCGGCCAGCAACACTTCGGGCGCTTGATACAACACCCGGGCAATGCCCACGCGCTGCAACTGTCCCCCGGACAACTGCTGGCATTGCGCGAACAGTTTGTCGCTCAGGTCCAGCCTGGCCAAGGCTGCGCGTGCCCCCGGAATATCCAGCGGATACAGCAAATTCAGCAGGCTTTTGCCCAACCCCCATTGACCCAGCTTGCCGGCCAGAACCGCCGTGACCACACGCTGGCGCGGTGGCAAGGGCGGCGCCTGATGGATCAAACCGATGCGCGCGCGAAGGCGCTGACGCTGACCAGCCGACAGTTGCCAGGCGCGTTCGCCGAGCACTTGCAGCTCGCCGTCGTTCGGTCGCAGGGCGGTGGCGAGCAGGTTGAGCAAGCTCGACTTGCCCGCGCCGGACGGGCCGATAATGGCGACCTGTTCGCGGGCCTCGATGTGCAGATCCACGCCACGCAGTGCCTGAACGCCGTTGGCGTGGGTAAGGCTGACATGGGTCAGATGCAACGTCATTTGAGCAGTTCGGCAGCGCGCGCGGCTTCCTCGATGCCCTTGTAGTTTTCAGGATTGGTTTCGATGAATCGGCTGGCGGCCTGCAAATCCAGAATCTCCTTGTCCTTCGGGTTCGCCGGATCGAGCGCGAGGAACGCGGCTTTTATCTTGGCCGCCAGCGCCGGGTCGAGGGTTCCGCGCACCGTCCAGTTGTAGTCGTAGTAGACCGGGGTGGTCGCAAACACTTTGACCTTGTTGGTGTCGACCTTGCCGGCTGCGACCAGTTTTTCCCACACGCTGGCGTTCAGCACCCCGGCGTCTACTTTGCCGGCCTGGACCCACGCGACCGTGGCGTCATGAGCGCCGGAGTAGCCGACGCGGCTGAAGTAGGTTTCCGGCTTGATGCCGTCCTTCAGCATGAAGTAACGCGGCATGAGACTGCCCGACGTCGAGGACACCGAGCCGAAGGCAAAGGTCTTGCCCTTGAGGTCGGCGAGGGATTTGACGGCCGGGTCGGCGGTGATGAATTTGCTGGTGAACCGGGCATCCTGTTCACGCTGTACCAGCGGAATGGCATTACCGGTTTTCAGGCGTGCCTGCACGAACGTGAAGCCGCCCAGCCACGCCAGGTCGATCCGGTCGGTGGCCAGCGCTTCGACCACTGCCGGGTAATCGCTGACGGGCACGAACTCGACCTTCATGCCCAATTGCTGTTCCAGATAGGCGCCCAGCGGTTTGAATTTACGCAGCAGTTCGGTGGGCGCTTCATCGGGAATCGCGCTGACTTTCAGGGTGTCGGCGGCCTGCGACAGCAGGGTGCAAAAACACAGGGCCAAACCGGCAGTCAGTGCCAGGGTACGCTTGAGCATGGAAATTCTCCGGTGCATTAACGGAACACTATCGAGGCGCCGTGGGTGACGGCAGGGCGCTTTGTGAGGTTAGACGAAACGCAGCGAGGCTGACTAATGCTTGTAGGAGCGAGCTTGCTCGCGAGGGACTTCAGGACGACGCGTGTATTCAGAGAATACGCGTTATCGTTGGCGTCCATCGCGAGCAAGCTCGCTCCTACAAATTTTCGTAACTGACTGCGCCGCGGATGTCGGCGGTGGGCAGCAGATGAGGTAACTACCGGTCGTCGGCGAGGTGCACTACGACCTATTGACACCAATCCATCTCTGCGCGAATATTAATCCATCGCATACGACACAATCGAACGCGATACGACGTCAAACCTATCGCACCGTAGAGGATTCACCCTCATGAGCAAGATCGAAAAAGTCCTGGCCACCGGCAAAACCCACACCACCGCCAGCGCTGCCGGCACCACGTCGCGCGGCCATAACGGCAGCCTCGACATCACCCTGTCGACGCCGGGCAACGCCAAACCTGCCCACGTGTTTGCCGCGACCCAGCCGCACCCGGCTGCCGAGCAACTGTTCGCCGGTGCATGGTCGGCTTGCTATACCGCAGCGGTCGGTCTGGTGGCCAATGACTTGAACGTGGTGCTGCCCGCAGACTTTTCCGTCGACATCGAAGTCGATCTGGGTCAGACCGGTGACGCTTACTTCCTTCAAGCTCGACTCACCCTGCGCGTGCCAGGCCTGACGCATGACATCGCGACGACACTGGCACACACCGCTGATCAGATCTGCCCATACTCGAAAGCAACACGCGGCAATATTGATGTGGCACTGAACGTCCTCACTGCTTAATTTTTTGTCAAATACATCGCGTGCGATAAAAGCGCATGCGAAAACAAACCAACCTGTGAGAGAACCATCATGAGCAAGATCGAAAAAGTCCTGGCCACCGGCAAAACCCACACCACCCTCAGCGCAGCCGGCACCACATCGCGCGGCCATAACGGCAACCTTGATATCGTGCTGTCCTTGCCCGGCAATCCAAAACCGCAGCATGAGTTCAAGAACATCGTGCCGCACCCGACCGCCGAGCAATTGTTCGCCGGTGCCTGGTCAGCCTGCTACTCCGCTGCCGTCGGGTTGGTGGCCAGCAACCTTAAGGTGACACTGCCGTCCGATACGAGCGTGGATATTGAAGTCGATCTGGGTCAGACCGGTCAGGCGTACTTCATCCAGGCCCGATTGACCCTGCGCGTGCCGGGTCTGTCGCAAGAGATCGCAACGAAGCTGGCGCACGACGCCGACCAGATCTGCCCGTACTCGAAAGCCACACGCGGCAACATCGACGTGGTACTGAACGCCATCACCGAATGATGCACTGCACGGCCGGTTCGACTTGCCTCGTACGCTGAACCGGCCGCCGGCCTTCACGATCCGCAACCGTGTCACTTCCGACACTGTCGCGTACGACGTATAGTCTGGCGCTTGCGAACCATCAGTTTCTGGCCAAATGAGGATGCCCATGAAAACCATCGACGAGGTAGACCCCGGCGACCTGAAGCTCGCCGACTTCCTGTGTTTCGCGGTCTATTCCACCAACCTGGCCTTCGGCAAGGCCTACAAACCGTTACTCGAACAACTCGGCCTGACTTACACGCAATACATCACCCTGGTGGTGCTCTGGGAAGCAGACGATCAAACCGTCGGCAGCCTGGGCGAAAAGCTGTTTCTCGAATCCAACACGCTCACGCCGATCCTGAAGAAACTGGAGGCGATGGGTTACCTGCAACGCCAGCGCGACCCCGAGGACGAGCGGCAAGTGCGGATCAAGCTGACGAAGCAAGGTCGTGAGCTGCGCGAAAACCACCCGGAATCGGGGCTCGCCGGCGCCACGGGGCTGACGCCGGACGAGTTCACGCAACTGCAGAAGTCGGTGGTGAAACTGCGCAACAACCTCATCAAATCGGTGAGATCTGCGGACTGATCAAGTGGGCTGCGCGGCCAGTGGCATAAACGGCGGTTTTTTGCTTTAGTCCACCTGTGGCGGGCCGGCGCGTGCAGCCTTTGATGCAAACGGGAATCCCGCCCGGAGAGTCCCATGAATCCTCGATTTTCGCGTTCCATCGCATGGGGCCTCGCGCTCACCTTCGGCGCCTTGTCTTGTGCCGATGCCATCGAATACACCCAGGTCAATGCGACCGCCAGCACGCTTTCCTTCACGTACAACCAGTTCAGTTCGCGGGTCTATGGCACGTTCAGTCAATTCGAAGGCACGCTGGATTTCGACACGACGAACCCTTCAGCGGCCCACGCCGCGCTCACGATCCAGCTCGACAGCATCGATGCCGGCAGCAGTGACGCCAACGAAGAACTGAAAAAACCAGCCTGGTTCGACACGGCGAACTCGCCGGTGGCGACGTTTGAGTCGACCGGTGTGAAATCACTGGGTAACAACCGCTACTCGATCACCGGCAAACTCACGCTCAGGGGCATCACGCGCGTGGTGGTAGTGCCCGTGCTGCTGAAGGCCGAGAACGCCATCGGCATTTTCGACGGCCAGCTGACGCTCAAACGCAGCGATTTCAAAGTAGGCGAGGGCGAGTGGGCGGACACGGTGGTTTCGGACGATATCAACATCCGCTTCCGCATGGTTGCGCCGCAGCAATAGTGTTCAAGTGGTCAGGCGCGCGTGGCGTCGGTTGAAATGGCTGCCAACGGACACCCTCTTCGGTCACGCCAGCGCGTTATCATAGGCACGCCCTAATGCCTGTCAGTTAATAGAATTTGTAGGAGCGAGCTTGCTCGCGATGGACTTCAGGACGACGCGTGTATCCAGAGAATACGCGTTATCGTTGGCGCCCATCGCGAGCTGCTCCTACGAGAGTCAGCTTTCGCTTAACTGATCAGCATTAAGGCACGCCCGCGAACACACTCTTCACGCCCGCCCCCAGAGTCAGAGCCTCAATGCCCCAGATCACCCACTTCAAAACCCCATGCCCCGAGCACCTCTCCAGCCAGATCCTGCAGATGGTCGTCGACAACCTGACCGACATCAGCATGGTCGCCATCCCGCCGAGCAACCTGTTGTACAACGTGTACCAGTACGCGATCGGCTATGAAGTTCACCTCTATCTGGAGGCGCTGAGCGGGGCGAAAGGGATTGCGGTGGAGTTGATCGTCGCGACGGACGTGGACGATCCGGAAACGGTTACCGGTTTTTTGCTGTACCTGCCGGTCAAGGACGATCCCGAAGCGTGTGGCGTGGCGTACATGGCGGTGCAGGCCGGTCATCGGCGTCAGGGCGTGGCTCGCAAGATGCTGCGGGAAATGGTCGGTCGCTACCCGCATGCCGAGCTGACCTGCGCGGTTGCCAAGGTGCCATGGTTTGAATCGATGGGGTTCCAGGTGGTAGGCGTGCGCGGCACTCAGGTGCTGATGAACACCCGCGATCATCGCTCCGACGGTTTGATGGGGCTGCTGGACGTGGCGTCGATCTACAGCTCGCTGGAGGTGCGGCAGATTCATAGCTATCTGCTGCAAAAGCACGGCAAACGGGCGATGCTCGATGCGGAGAAACAGCGTGACCGGCATCTGGATCAACTGACGTACAAGGCCAATGAATTTGTGCGTGAACGGTTGGGCGAGGGGGCACGCTAACCGCACCCACCCAGACAACTCAATCAACTCCGGCAAATCGGGCAGCGTTCAGGAAAGCTTCACATTCATGGTGATCCGCGCCGTGAACACCTTCTTGCCTTCGACGTCGTGAATGTCCACCGGCACGATCTTGTCGCCTTCCGTGGTCCAGTCGACGCTGCCCCCATCGGCCACCGCCGTCACGTCGGTTTTTGCCTTCGCCAGATACTCGACCGTCATGCCTTTTGGAATCCAGCGGGCGCCTTCGGGAATCGACACATCGGTCATCATCCCCGCCGCCAGTTCAGCCGCATTGCACATCGCAATCGCGTGCACAGTGCCCAGGTGGTTGGTGATTTCCCTGGCGAACGGCACTTGCACCGTCGCGAAGCCTTTGCGCAATTCCGTGACCAGCGGGTTGATGGTGCTGAAGTAGGGCGCAACCTGACAGGCCATTTTGCTGAATGCTTGCGGGCCCGCGCTGTTGAACATGCTCAGAAACTGACTCATTTTGAAACCTCACTGACGAGTGAATAAACAGAATGGTGTTCCGTTACAGAATAATGTTCTGTAGCGGAACAGTATTCTGTCGATGGGAAATCTGTCAACCTACTGCCACGTGTCCGATGGCAGTCACCTGCCTTCACCATCGATTTTTTTGGGACTGTGTCAAGCATGGAAACGTCAGATTTACTCGAACGCTGCTACCCCGGAAGACGCGCTGAACTCAAGCGCGACATTTTTCGAAAGGCCCTCACACTGTTCAACGAGCAGGGGATCGAGGCCACGACCATCGAAATGATCCGCGCCGAATGCGACACCAGCGTGGGCGCGATTTATCACCACTTCGGCAACAAGGAAGGTTTGGTGGCCGCGCTGTTTTTCACCGCTTTGGACGATCAGGCCAGGCTGCGCGACAGTTATTTGAGCGACGCGAAAACGACGCAAGAAGGCGTGTACGCGCTGGTGCACAGTTATGTGGATTGGGTCGACAGCCAACCCGAATGGGCGCGCTTCCAGTACCACGCACGATTTGCCGTCACCAAAGGGCCTTTCAAGGACGAACTGGCTACCCGCAACAAGGCGCGCAACAAGCAACTGCTGGAATGGCTGTCGGCTTCGGCCAGAGGCGATGAGTTGAAAGGTTCTCCAGCCGAATTGCTGCTGTCGCTGATCATTGGCCAGGCAGACAACTATTGCAGGACATGGTTATCGGGCCGGGTGAAGGGCAGTCCGAAGGCCTACAGGGACAAGCTTGCGCACGCGGCGTGGCGATCGATTTCCGCCGATTGATCAGCAAAAAGCCCGGTCAGATGCCTGATGCTGTTCACTTTAGTGCTCTTAGGTCGTGCATACCTTTGTGGCGAGGGAGCTTGCTCCCGCTGGGCTGCGTAGCAGCCCCAAAAATCTGACAAGCATTGCCGATTTTTGTGAGTGCTACGCACTGGAGCGCCAGCCCGGTCAAGCGGGAGCAAGCTCCCTCGCCACAGGTTTCTCTGATTCAAGACTTTCTTAAGTGAACAGCATTACGGTCAGATGCCGGCCTTTTTTTGTCTGTCATTCGTGCACAAAAAAAGAGCCTCAAGGCTCTTTGATGGGGAGGTAGCAGAGCCCTTGAGGCTCAAGATACACGTGAAACAAGCGGTGAGCTTGGTAGGGGTTCAGATCACTCACCACCTACGCAACCGCTTGAGTTGATCAAACAAACGGCTGCGTAGAATCATCGTAGGAACATGAGGTTTGGCACTCAAGTACCGCTAGTCGCATCCCTGCCAGCCCTGCCACGCGCGCTTCTTTCAACCATCCCTCAGCAGCACACAGTCCACGTATAACGAGGCGATCACCCTGGCGGTGCCGTCTGGGTCGCCATCTCCTGACGGCGCCTCGCCGGAAACGGTGAAGGTGCATCGGCGCAATGTCTATCACAAGCTCAATGTGAACGGGCATGGGGAGTTGTTTGCGTTGGTGTTGCAGCCGCGTTGAGTGGCTCGGTAACTTGTTCAATTTTTTCGAACGAGTGGCCCAACAGTTTCGTGCGTCAATCGAACGAGATCGGCAGATGATCACTCTCAATCCGCAACACATTACCGGCGGAGTTACTGATCACTACCGAGGATTACGCCATGACCGATATCACCCGTGTTGCCGTCGTTTACCACAGTGGCTATGGACACACCGCCAAACAGGCTGAAGCGGTTGCACAAGGTGCGGGCAGTGTTGCCGGCACCGAAGTGTTACTGATCAGCGTCGATGAAATCGACCAGTACTGGGAACGCCTGGAAGGGGTCGACGCGATCATCTTCGGCTCGCCGACCTACATGGGCAGCGCTTCGGCCCAATTCAAAGGTTTTATGGATTCGACGTCGCGCCACGTTTTTGCCAAGGGCGGCGTCTGGGCCAACAAGATTGCGGCGGGCTTCACCAACGCGGCGTCCCGCTCCGGTGACAAGCTGGCGACCTTGCAGCAACTGTCGATCTTCGCGGCACAGCACGGCATGCACTGGGTGAACCTGGGTCTGCCACCGGGCCACAACAGCAGCAAAACCACGGAAGACATGCTCAACCGTCACAGCTTCTGGCTGGGTGCGGCGGCGCAGTCCGATGCTGACGTCAGTGCCGAGTTCGGCCCTCCGAAGGCTGACCTGCTGACGGCGGAACATCTGGGGGGCCGGGTGGCGAATGTCGCGCGGCAGATGGCGGCGGGGCGTCGCGTTCTGGGGTGATTGGGGTTCTTTAAAGATCACAAGATCGCAGCCTGCGGCAGCTCCTACAGGATCGGGTTTACACACGGTCAATGTAGGAGCTGGCGTAGCCTGCGATCTTTTGCCTTTCAGCTATTCAGCTTGAATACCAACGCCTTCAACCCGCACTCGACATCCGCATCCGGAAACTCCGGCGGATTTTCCAGCCGTTGCTCAAACCGCAGGCTTGGCGCTTCACGCATCACGCCCTCGATGAGGAAATCGGCACCGAACGCCGGGTCGTTCATGCAGGCCAGAACCGTGCCCTGCGGGCTGAGCAATTCCGGCAACCGTCGCAGCACGCGCTGGTAATCCTTGGTCAGCAAAAAGCTGCCTTTCTGAAATGACGGCGGGTCAATGATCACCAGGTCATAAGGCCCCTTGCCGATCACCTTGCCCCAGGACTTGAACAGGTCGTGGCCGAGAAAACTCACCTTGCTCATGTCGTGGCCGTTGAGCCGGTGATTGTCGCGGCCACGGTTCAGGGCCGGGCTGGACATGTCGAGGTTGACCACGTGTGCCGCGCCACCCTCGATGGCCGCCACCGAAAAACCGCAGGTGTAGGCGAACAGGTTCAACACCCGCTTGCCCTCGGCGTTGGCGCGCACCCAATCGCGGCCGTAGCGCATGTCGAGGAACAGCCCGGTGTTCTGCTTGCGACCCAGGTCCACGCGATAGCGCAGGCCGCCCTCGGTAATGGTCATGTCCTCGATCACTTCCCCGACCAGCCATTCGGTGGTGCTTTTCAGCAGATAACGATGCTGCAGCGCCAGGGTATGCGCACCGGATTGCGTCCACTCGGGTGACCGGGTGATGTCCATCAGCCGCTGTTTCAGCTCATCGAGTTGCGCCGCTTCGGGTTCCTTGAACAGCGACACCAGCACCACGCCTTGTAGCCAGTCGACGGTCAGTTGCTCCAGCCCGGGCCAGCAGCGTCCGCGACCGTGGAACAGTCGGCGGGTTTCTGCGGGGGCCGTTGCCAGGGCGGTCAGCAGATGATCGTGGAGGGTGGTCAGCGCTTCTGAGTTCATCGGGTCGGATCGGCGATTTGAGGGGGCGGCATTTTAACCACAATTGCAGCGAATGGGCGGATGACGCAATCAATGTGGGAGCGGGCTTGCTCGCGAAAGCGGTGTATCAAGCAACGATGATGTCGACTGACACTCCGCTTTCGCGAGCAAGCCCGCTCCCACAGGTCATTAGGGGGTTAGTTATCACGGTTAATTTAACTTTACGTGAGGATTTGGCGATCTGTCGGCTTCCATACTCGGCTCCAACGAATAACAACAACCGCCGGGAGCCGATCATGTCGCCGTTACCTGCTTCATCCCATCCGCGCTGGCTACGGGTGACCCATTGGCTGAACGCCCTCGCGGTGCTGGTCATGGTCTCCAGCGGTTGGCGCATCTACAACGCGTCCCCGCTTTACGACTTCAGTTTTCCCAAAGTCATCACGCTGGGCGGCTGGCTCGGCGGTGCATTGCAATGGCACTTTGCAGCGATGTGGTTCCTCGCCATCAACGGCCTCATCTATCTGGTCATCAACCTCGCCAGCGGTCGTCTGGCACGGCGCTTTTTTCCGGTGTCACCCAAAGGGGTCGTACATGACCTGTGGGACGCATTTCGCGGGAGGCTGGGGCATGCCGACTTGAGTCATTACAACCAGGTGCAACGGGTGGCGTACCTGTTCGTGATGGTCGACATCACGCTGCTGGTGATCTCCGGGCTGGTGTTGTGGAAGTCCGTCCAGTTTCCGCTGTTGCGTGAATTACTCGGCGGCTACGAAACCGCGCGGCATGTGCATTTCATTGCGATGGCGCTGTTGATGGCCTTTGTTGTGGTGCATCTGGTGATGGTCGCACTCGTGCCCAAAACGCTGTTGGCCATGATTGTCGGTCGCAAGGAGTCCGTATGAAAAAGCGCATCGAAGGTCTGGACGAGTCCTCCATCCTGAAAGACGCACGGAAAATCATTGCACCGCAGATCGAGGACTGCTCACGCCGCTCGTTCCTGATGCGCAGCCTGACCCTCGGCGGCGTGGCCATGTTGTCCGGCTGCAACATCACCGATAACGAAAGCATCGAGACCGCGTTGTCGTCCATGTCGCGGTTCAACGATCGGGTGCAGGGCTGGCTGTTCAATCCCAACGCGCTGGCACCGATTTATCCGGCGTCGATGATCACCCGGCCGTTTCCCTTCAATGCCTTCTACGGCATCGACGAGGCACCCACCGTAGAGGAAGAAAGCTATCGACTGGAGGTCACCGGGCTGGTGGCCGACAAACGCAGCTGGCGTCTTGAAGAGCTGCGTGGCATGGCGCAGAACGAGCAGATCACCCGGCATATTTGCGTCGAAGGCTGGAGCGCGATCGGGCGCTGGGGTGGGGTGCGGTTCAGTGACTTTCTAAAACGAGTCGGTGCCGACACCGATGCCAAATATGTCGGTTTCAAATGCGCCGACGATTACTACACCAGTATCGACATGGCCACCGCGCTGCACTCGCAGACCTTGCTGGCGCTGACCTATGACGGCGCGGTGCTGCCACGCGAATACGGCTTCCCGATGAAGCTGCGCATGCCCACCAAGCTTGGCTACAAAAATCCCAAACACATCCAGGCGATTTTCGTCAGCAACACCTACAGCGGCGGCTACTGGGAAGACCAGGGCTATAACTGGTTCGGTGGCAGCTGACGGCGCCCGACAAGTTCACTCGTCCACAACCTGTGCTTCAAGGAGTTTCATCATGAAAAAGTTAACCACCGTCGTTCTGTCCATGTGCCTCGCCATGGGCGCTGCCAGCGTATTTGCCGCCGAAGCTACCAACGGCATGAGCAATGACAGCATGAGCAAGGATTCGATGTCCAAAGACGCCATGAAAAAAGACACGATGTCCAAAGATGCGATGAAAAAAGACACGATGTCCAAAGATGCGATGAAGAAAGATGCCATGTCCAAGGATTCGATGAAGAAGGATGAGATGAAGAAGGGCGCCATGTCCAAAGACGCCATGAAGAAGGACAACATGTCGTATTAAGCAAAAACTACACAATCCCTGTGGGAGCGGGCTTGCTCCGGGCGGCGTTCCGACGAAGGCGGTGTATCAGGCAACTATGATGTCGGCTGACACTCCGCCTTCGTCGGAACGCCGCCCGGAGCAAGCCCGCTCCCACAGGTTTTACAGTGGTATGACCTTTGATCATGCCCCCATGACTTTTAATGGTTACACCCTGTATCAAAAATGAATTTCCGCCGAGCCCGCTGCTCATACCTGTAAGCAGCGGATTTGAACCCGCGAAATCATTAGACGATCAGGGAGTAGCAAAGTCATGTGTCCAGTATCGACGGCGGGTGAGCACCTTCCTGGCGGGTTGATTCTTGTGGTTGAAGATGACCCGCTGATTCTGGAGTTTCTCTGCGAAATTCTTCAGGAGGAGGGTTTTGTAGTTGAACCGCAGACCAGCGCGGATGCTGCAGCGGTTTACCTCGAACAGCACGCAGGTAACGTGGTGCTGCTGCTGACAGACATCACCATGCCCGGCAAGCTCAATGGCGCGGACCTGGCCAATCTGTTCGGCGACCGCTGGCCGGACAAGCCGATCATGATCATGTCCGGCTTCGAAACGCCGCAAACTTCCGGGGTAAGGCATGAGGTATCCTTCATCAAGAAACCCTGGGCGCTTGGGCAATTTCTTGATTGCGTTGAAGGTGCATTGAAGTCGCACCGTACCCTGTAGGAGCTGCCGCAGGCTGCGATCTTTTGATCCTGTTTTTAAAAGGCAAAATCAAAAGATCGCAGCCTGCGGCAGCTCCTACAAGGGTCGTGTACATTGCTGACAAATCTGCCCGGCTCTTGCGAGAGGAAGCTCATTCTTGTCAGCTAAAAATTGCGTTTTCAACAAGCCTTATCGCGCCTTTTTGTTTGATATGGACGGCACCGTCCTCAATTCCATCGCCGCCGCCGAGCGCATCTGGACCACCTGGGCCTTGCGCCACGGGGTGGATGTCGAGTCTTTCCTGCCGACCATTCACGGTGCCCGGGCCATCGACACGGTTAACCGCCAGGCCTTGCCGGGTGTCGATGCCGAGGCTGAAGCGGCATGGATTACCCAAGCGGAAATCGATGACGTCGAAGGGATTGTCGAAGTGGCCAGTGCGGCGGATTTTCTGACGTCATTGCCGGCCAATCAGTGGGCCATCGTGACGTCTGCACCCAGGGCACTGGCGTTGCGACGGATGGCGGCGGCGGGGATTCCCGAACCTGCGGTGATGGTGACGGCGGAAGATGTCAGCGCCGGCAAACCCGATCCTGCGGGTTATCGATTGGCGGCCAGGCGGTTAGGTGTCGACGTGACCGATTGCCTGATCTTCGAAGATGCCACGGTGGGTATTCTCGCGGCGGAGGCGGCGGGGGCAGACTTGTTGATCATCACCTCGACCCACGAACATCCGATCGAAACGTCGCACGCGACGATGGTCAGTTATGAATCGGTCGCCTGTGGTTTAGAGGGCGATGGCCGGATCCGACTGAGTTTTTCGTAATTGGCACAACCCCCTGTGGGAGCGGGCTTGCTCGCGAAGGCGGAGTGTCAGGCACCAATAATGTTGCCTGACACTCCGCCTTCGTCGGAACGCCGCCCGGAGCAAGCCCGCTCCCACATTTGGGATGGGTTTCTTCAGTACAATCCTGGTATCAACCGCCAGCTACGCCTGCAATACGCCTCATATTCCCCGCCGAACTGCGCGCGCAGCAGCGCTTCTTCGGAGTGAATGCGGGCGATCAGCGGGATCACCGTCAGCGCTGCCAGCAACAGGCCAACGCCGGAACGAAATGCCAGCGCCCAGCCCAGGGCAATGACCAACATCCCCAAGTAACTGGGGTTGCGCAACGTTCGGTAAATCCCGTCGGTGACCAGTCGGTGCCCCGGTTGAATCGCCACCAGCCCGCTGAAACGCTTGCCCAGCACAAACACCGGCCACATTCGCAACATGCCGCCGACGATGAACAGCAACGCCCCGAGCCAGCGCACGCCGTCGCCATCGAAGGTCCAAAAATCGATTCGGTCGGTGTAAGCCGGTAAAAAACCGCTCAATATCCCGATCACCCCGAAGGCCGGCAGCACCCAGCGATTGGCCCGGTCTTCCCGTTCGCCCGAGCTGAGATTGACCTCGGTGAACAGCGACGCGATCACCATCGCCAGGGTTGCCAGGGCAACGACCACCAGCGCCGCATGCGAGAAAAACGTGGCAAATCCGCCCAACCCCCACACCGCGAGCCCGAGGTAGGCGAGGGTGCTCACGATGGCGAAAAATGCCAGCCTGGCCGAGATTTTCATCCGTACCTCACGTGTGGACCTGACACCTCTCATTGTAGGAGCTGCCGCAGGCTGCGATCTTTTGATCTTCGGTATTAAAAACCAGATCAAAGGATCGCAGCCTGCGGCAGCTCCTACGCCGATCAACGCGTCAGGCAGAACGGGCATTGCGCCGAATCACTTGCGGCGGCTGCCCGAACGCCCGAAGAAACGCTTCACGCATACGCCGGCGATCACTGAAGCCGGTTTCGGTGGCGATCTGATCGAGGTTCAGTCGCCCGCGTTCCAGCATTTGCCGGGCGACTTCCAGGCGCAGGTTCTCGATGGCCTTGGCCGGCGACTGGCCAGTTTCAGCGCGAAACGCCCGGCTGAACTGGCGCGGGCTGAGGCGCGCCACGTCCGCCAGTTGTTCCACCGACAACGCATCGGCGAGGTGTTCCCGGGCGTAGCCGAGTACGGTCTGGATGCGGTCGGATTTCGGCTCCAGATCCAGCAGCGCCGAATGCTGGGACTGACCGCCCGCACGCCGCTGGTACATCACCAGTTTCTGCGCCACGGAACGGGCGAGTTCGGCGCCGTGATCCTTTTCGACCATCGCCAGCGCCAGGTCGATTCCGGCCGTCATCCCGGCCGAAGTCCAGATCGAACCGTCGACCACATAGATGCGGTCCTCTTCCACCTTGATCGACGGAAACCGCGCTTGCAGTTCCCGCGCATAAGCCCAGTGCGTGGTCGCCCGCCGCCCGTCGAGCAAACCGGCCTGAGCCAGGACGAACGCCCCGGAGCAAATCGACGCCGTACGCCGCGCGGTTTTAATGCTGGCGCGCAGGTAATCCAATACACCCTCGGGTGCCTGCATGAGGATGGCGTCGCCGCCGACCACGATCACCGTATCGAACACCCGCTCATCGAACGCCTGGGTGCCGACGCTCAAACCACCGGAAGCGCGCAAGGTGCGGCCGTCCTCGGACAGCACGCTGACTTCGTAAAGCGCTTCGCCGGCGCTGAAGTTGGCGTACTCAAACACCGGCATGGCCGCCAGCGCCATGGACTGGAAACCCTCAAACACCACAAATGCCACGGAAGTCATCGATAAGCCCTCAAAAGGACGTGTCCTAAAAACGTACTATAAACGTCATTTGAGACAGGCGTGAGCGCATTTATAACTGTTCACACCCGGCGAACCTCTCGCCTCACTGTGAAGGACACTGAACATGGCTCTCTCATCCAAAGGCACCGCGCTGATTACGGGCGCTTCTTCCGGCATTGGCGCGGTCTACGCCGATCGTCTCGCGCGTCAGGGTTACGACCTGATTCTGGTCGCCCGCAACCAGGCCAAATTGAACGCCCTGGCCAATCACCTGAGCAACGAAACCGGGCGCGCCGTAGAAGTCGTCGCTGCCGATCTGAAAGACACGGCCGATCTGCGCCGGGTTGAAGGGATTTTGCGCACGGACGCCAGCATCACCTTGCTGGTCAACAACGCCGGGGTCGGCGCTGTCATGCCGTTGCTGGGCAGCCCGGTGGATGACATGGAAGACATGATCACCCTCAACGTCACCGCACTGATGCGTCTGGCCTACGCCGTGGCGCCGGGGTTTGTCGCCCGTGGCAACGGCACCGTGATCAACATCTCCTCGATCGTGGCGATCGCGCCGGAAATTCTCAACGGCGTGTACGGCGCAACCAAGGCGTTCGTTCTGGGGTTGAGCCAATCCATGCAACATGAACTGGCCGACAAAGGCCTTCGCATTCAGGCCGTACTGCCTGGTGCCACCGCCACCGATTTCTGGAGCGAGGCCGGCAACCCGGTGGAAAACCTGCCGCAGGAAATCGTCATGACTGCCGAGGACATGGTCGATGCCGCGCTGGCAGGGCTTGCGAATGGCGAAGTGGTGACCATTCCGGGCCTGCACGACGGCTCGCAGTGGGATCGTTACGAAGCCCAGCGCAAAACCCTGTCGGGCTTGTTCGGCAACTCCGCGGCGGCACCGCGTTATCGCTGAAACGGCAGGCTCGGGCCAGGGTGATCTAAGCTTGGATAAGGACCGTTCAACACCGGCTTGTTGAAGAAATCGACGAGCCGGTGCGCGCCCGAGGAGCCCAACATGCTTCACATCAGAACCCCCCTGATCCTGCACCCGGGCTTGTCGACCCCCACTCGGCGGATCTGGCTCAAGTTGGAAAACCTGCAACCCAGCGGCTCGTTCAAACTGCGTGGCATGGGGCTGTTGTGCAGCCAGGCAAAGGCTGAGGGCAAGCGCAAGGTGGTCTGTCCTTCGGGTGGCAACGCCGGTTTCGCCACCGCTGTCGCGGCGGCCAGCCTGGGGTTGCAAGCCTGCATCGTGGTGCCGCACACCACCCCGGAAAGCACTCGCGCGAGGATTCGCAAAACCGGTGCCGAAGTGATCGTTCACGGCAAGGTCTGGGACGACGCCAATCAGCGGGCGAAGGAGCTTTCACAAGGGGCGGACACCGAATACGTGCCGGCCTTCGATCATCCGGTGTTGTGGGAAGGGCACAGCACGATGATCGATGAGATTCTCGAGGACTGTCCTCAAGTCGATACGCTGGTGACGTCGGTGGGGGGCGGTGGTTTGCTGGCAGGCCTTCTCACGGGATTGATTCGGCATGGCCGTATGGATTGTCGCATCGTCACCTGCGAAACCGCGGGTGCGGCGTCTTTTTCGGCTGCGATCAAGGCCGGGCATCCCGTCAGGCTTTCGCGTATCGACACCGTTGCCACCTCGCTCGGCGCGGCTCAAGTGGCGGACTGGCCGGTGCAACATATCCTCGATTTTCCTCACCAATGCGTGGTGCTCGGCGATGACGAAGCGATCATGGGCGTGGTGCGTTACGCCAACGATTTGCGTCAGCTGGTTGAACCGGCGTGCGGTGTTTCGTTGGCCATCGGCTATCTGGACCACCCGGCAATTGCCGATGCCCATGACGTGGTGATCGTGGTCTGCGGCGGCGTCAGCATCAACGCACAACTCGTTGCCGGATGGGCGCGTTCATCCGCTGCAAGCGCAAATTAGCCGCAAAGCGAAGCAGGGCCGCAAACACCTGGCCAGGTGTCACAAGCCCCACCGCGACTGTTTCAGCTTTCATTGCCCGGCAGCGGCACCGTCCTGGATCAGAATGGCTCTGGCCAGGTCTTCGTCGCTGGCGTTCAGTCCGGGATTGTCCTGGCGGATCTGCTTCATGACCGACTCCAGATACACGCCACGAATCGCACCGCCACTGGCCACGAAGCTGGAGGCGTCATCCCGGGCAGGGATCATGAGTTTGTCGTCCTTGAACGTCGAGTACAGCGAAGCAGAAACCCCGGCCGAGGTGGCCACATCGCCCGCATCCACTTTCGCGAGAGCCGAACCGAAGGGTAAGCACAACACAAGGGAAGAGATGATGATCAGACGGCGCATGACGGTTTCCTCCGAAAGCGTGAAGCGTGAAGCGTAAAGGAAGTACCACATAATTTAGGATACGCGGCGGCCGTCAGGAGTTCCTTGCGGTACGAACAATCACTCCAACCAGCAGGTCGTCGATGGCAGCACTGTCTTCGGTTTGCGCTTGCAGCAACTGCCTGTACTGAGCCTGGCCGCTGACCGACCGACGATCAGTGTCCGCGCGGCCCCACGCCATGAGGACTATGCTTTGCAGAGTGCCCATTGCAATGGGAGACCTCTGATGATCAACGTACGCACGGCCCGCATGCTGGCCGATTACAAACTCTGGGCCGATCAGCGGCTCTTTGACAGCCTGGCCGATTTGCCTCCCGGCGAGGTCAACAAAGCGCGGGTCTCGGTGTTCAAGAACATGATCGGCACCTTGAACCACATCTACGTGGTGGACTGCATCTGGAAGGCTCACCTCGAGGGTCGGGGGCACGGTTTCAAGACCTCACACGATCTGTTGCACCCCGACCTCGCCGATCTGTGCCTGGCGCAAAAGGACATCGATCACTGGTACTGCGACTGGAGCGAATGGCAGACCGAGGCATCGCTGGCCAAACCCGTCGAGTTCACGTTTGTCTCGGGCGAAAGCGGCACCATGAGCGCCGGCGCGATGCTGCTGCACGTGGTCAATCACGCCAGTTATCACCGTGGCTGGGTGATCCAGATGTACTTCGACATTCCGGCCATGCCGCCGATGACGGACCTGCCGATTTTCCTGCGCGAGACGGATCCGGGCTTCAATTCGGTCAATGCCCCGGCAGTGGCGCCGACATGTGTTGGGCTATTCGCGAGCGCAACCAACGTTCTGCCGGATCGTTATCGTTGACCCCGTTCCACACCATCGACAGCTCGGACAGCACGATGTCAAACGGCGGGTCGTCGGCCCGCAACTGGCTGCTGCCTTCGATCAGCGCAGCCGCTGCGTAATCCGGCACCGTGGCGAGCATGTCGGTGCCGGCCAGCAGGGCGCGCAACCCGGCGAACTGCGGCACCGCCAGCACTACGCGGCGTGAGCGACCGATGCGTGCCAGATCGTTGTCGATGGCACCGGTCAGGTCGCCGGAAAACGACACCAGCGCATGAGGCCGTTCGCAGTAATCATCCAGCGTCAGGGCGCCGGGACGATTGTCGCCGCGCAGGATCTTCACGCTTAGATCGCGCAGTTTCTTGCGTTTGGCGTTGGCCGGCAGTTCCGTGGTGTAGCTGATCCCGACGGAAATCTCCCCGGACGCGAGCATGGATGACATCAACAGGAAATTCACCCGCCGCACCACCACCACGACGTTCTGCGCCTCTTCGCGGATTTGCTTGAGCAGCGGCGGAAACAGGCCGAATTCGGCGTCGTCGGACAGACCGATGCGAAACACGTCGCGGCTGGTAGCCGGGTCGAAATCCTTGGCCCGGCTGACCGCGCCGGAAATGGTGTCCATCGCCGGCTGCAACTCTTTAAGAATCTGTAGTGCGCGCTGGGTCGGCTCCAGCACACGACCGTTGCGCACCAGCAGCGGGTCGTCGAACAGATCGCGCAACTTGGCCAATGAAGCGCTGACGGCGGGCTGGCCGAGGAACAGCTTTTCCCCGGCCCGGGTCAGGTTTTTTTCGAACATCAGGGTTTCGAAAACCACCAACAGGTTCATGTCCACGCGGCGCAGGTCGTTGCGGTTCATGGCGGGGATACTCGCAGGGGGGGCGGGGTCTTTTCAGTAAAGCAGCAAACCCATGGGGTGGGAGCAGCAACCCCCTGTGGTGGTAGGACTTACTGTGGCGAGGGAGCTTGCTCCCGTTCGGCTGCGCAGCAGTCGTAAAATCTGTACGCGCGGTTTGTCAGAATTGACCACCATCGCCTATTTGGGGCCGCTGCGCGACCCAGCGGGAGCAAGCTCCCTCGCCACAAGAGATATTGGCTACTCGATCGGGTCGAGTCGGTCCAGCGCCCGGTTCACCGTCAGTTCACCCAGCATGATGACCTGCGCAATGCCCAGCAGGGTGTTGCGGCTGGACCCCTCGGTGCGATCTGCCAGATCCATGGTCATGACATGGGCGGAGGCCAGCGATTCGCACGCATTACCCAACAGGTCTTCGGTGTTGATGTGCGGATCGATGACGTACATCGTGGTGAGTCTGCGCGGGGTGGCTCGGATGTCGGCGTAGGACGGGATGCGGTCCGAGGTTTCTTCGGGTTTTTCCGGGTCGAAGTTAGCGGAGGAGGATGTCGGATCGGTGTCTGGCGGGTTGGGCGTTACTTTTGGCATAGTTGGAACTCCAGTACTTTCTAGATTGGAGCCATCACTCTCGCTACCAAACGAGGGGTGGTGGCCATGCACAGGTTGGTAGACCGGAGTACTGGAACCGGCGCCTTCGAAAAGGCCCTGCGCACGACCACCATAAAAGCCACGACCTGAAAGGGCGTCAGCATGATGCGGCGTTGTGCGCAGTACTCCGGGCTACCAAACCCGATCACTGTTTTTCAGCGACCGGCAAACGATAGAACCCGGGCCCAAGGCGCACAAGCCGGCGGATTCTGGCGTACGCGTAGGCAACGACGCAAGGCGCTGTAGCTTTCATGAAGTAACGCGCAGCGCTTTTAAACATGACGGATCCAGCAGCGTTTAACCACGATCCAATGTGGGAGCAACTGTCTTCACCATGCCATTCGTCACCGCCACTCGGTGCCGTCGCGTAGCATGGCATTCAGCCTGATCAACAGCACCCGCATGCAGGCGATGAGCGCGACTTTCGCGCTCTTGCCTCGCTCTCGAAGACCGTCATGGCGAGCCTTGAAGTCGGCCTGATGGCGGATTACGACCCAGCAAGACATGTAAAGTGCACGTCTAACACGGGCTCGTCCTCCATATATTTGACGTTTCCCGCTGTGATTGCCGCTGTCGTCGTTCAAGGGCGCGATTCCCGCCAAGGCCGCAATCTCCCGGCGATCAAGTTCGCCTAGCTCGGGTAGATAAACCAGCAAACTGGCAGTGGCGACCGTACCGATACCCTTAACGGAAATGAGCCGTTCGGCTTTTTCTGCATCCAGATCGCGCATGCTCTGATTGATGATTTTATCGAGCTGCTTGATCTGCGTTTGCAGGTAGCGAATATGGTCTTTGATCAACGCGATAACGGCGGGTAGCTGAGCCTGCTGAAGTCGGCGCTTGTTGTCGTCTCGTTGCTGGACGAAGTGCTCACGCTGCTGAACCAGTTCGCGCAGCGCTTCGCGTTCAGGCGAAATAACCTTGCTGCGTGACGCACTCAGCACTTCAGCGAAGTCCGCTAGAACAGCTGCATCGATAGCGTCGGTCTTCGCGTTCTTGCCTATTGCCACCGCAAAGTATCTGGCTCGGCGAGGATTGACTCTGAGAACTTTGAAGTTTGCGCCTTGCAGGGCTGCCATGGCATTGCGTTCATAGCCCCCGGTGGCCTCTAGCAAAATCATGCCGACGTCAAACTGACTCAATCGTTGAATCAGCTCAAGAAACCCTTCTGAAGTATTTGAAACGTCGAAACCTTCGTTCTGCGGTTTAACCCAGACGACAAGGTTTGATTTTGAGATGTCGATCCCAACCCAGGAAATCATGGCAAAACCCTCTTACACTCAGATGTGAGAGTGCTCTGGCTTTGCCCACGCTTGTGACTTCGAGTGGCTGCTCGTCCAACTGTTCGGGCTTATGGGCCAGAGTGGAAAGGTGGATGGCAGCTCTGCTCCCACACGTGCTTTGAGCACCGCGGACTTACAGCTTGCCATTCACCTCTCTCACCCCAGAGTTTATCCCTAGGCATAGACACAAGCGGGCTTGCTCGCGAAAGCGGTGTGTCAGTCGCTGTTTAGTTGGCTGATACGACGCCTTCGCGAGCAAGCCCGCTCCCACATTGGTTCTTCGGTGTTATGGAAATAGGGTCAGCTCTGGGCAATCAAACTCTGCCGGCAATCGAGCACCAACCGCGCTCCACCCCATTCGCTCTCACCCACCTCAAGCGTAAACCCATGCAGGCTGACAATCGCCGCCACAATCGACAAACCCAACCCGAACCCGCTTTGCTGATTGCCGCCCTCGGCACGATAGAAACGCTGGAACACTGCGTCGCGTTCGGCCACAGGAATACCGGGGCCGGAGTCGAGCACTTCGATCCGTGTATGCCCACCCTCATTGATTCCCCGCAAAACCACCTCGCCACCGGGCGGTGTGAATTTGATCGAGTTGCTGAGCAGGTTGGCCACCGCCTCGAACAACAACGCGCGATCGCCATTGAGCGGCGGCAAGGCTTCAGGCAATTGCAGTCGAAAAGTCAGCTCGTCTTCCTCCGCCAGCGGCAGGTAAAAGTCGTGCAGTTCCTGCAACAACGGCACCGGGTCGAGTTGCACAAAACCGGAACGCCGTTGCCGGTCTTCCAGCTCGGAAATTCGCAACAAACCGCGAAAGCGCGCCATCAGGGTATCCGCTTCGGCGAGCACTGAATCGAGTTGCGTCGCTTCTGTCGACCCTTCGCCCGCCTGTTGCTGCATGCGATACAACTGCGCCCGCAAGCGGGTAAGCGGCGTGCGCAAATCATGGGCAATGTTATCGCACACGCCCTTGACCTCGTTCATCAAACGCTCGATGCGTTCGAGCATGGCGTTGACGATGGCGGCGAGCATGTCCAGTTCGTCGCGGCGATTGGACAGCGGCAAACGTCGGGTCAGGTCACCGGCCACAATCGCCTCGGCACTGGCCTGAATCCCGCGAATGCGCCGCAACGGTCGACGGCGTAACAGGTGCCATCCGACGATGCCCGGCAAAATGGTCAGGGTCACGCCCCAGAACAACGCGTGCAGAATGATTCGGGTCACGGCGAACAGCGAGCCGTTGTCGCGCACCAGAATCAGCCAGAGACCGTCACGCGTCTGGGTCGCCACTGCGTCGCAACTGTCGCTGGGCAGGGTCGGGTCGTCGGAGTCGGCGCAGTCGCTGAGCATGTGAATCTTGCCGTCCAGCGGCAAACCTTCAGGAATGTGGCGCAGGGCACCGCTGAGGTAGCGATGCTCGGCATCGAACAGGCCGTAGGCGTCGATGCCGCGAATGTCGAAGGTCATGCTGACGGCGAGGGCGTCCACCAGTTGTTCGCCGGAAAAGCGCGAGAACAAATGCTGACGTTGCATCAGCGAGTGTTTGGCCAGGTTGTCCAGGTAAGCGGACACCTCGTAATACATGACCCCCATGAGAATCCCGCTCCAGAGCACGAACAGCGAACTGTAGAGCGCCAGCAAACGGCTGCTGGAAGAACGCCAGCCTTTAGAGGGGTTCGGCAATGACATAACCCGAGCCTCGCACGGTCCGAATCAGTGGGACATTGCCGGGCGGGTCGATTTTCTTGCGCAGTCGGCCGATGTGCACGTCGATCAGGTTGGTGCCGGGGTCGAAGTGATAACCCCAGACCTCTTCGAAAATCATCATGCGCGACAGAATCTGCCCGGTGTTGCGCATCAGGAATTCCAGCAACTTGTACTCGGTGGGCAACAGCGTCAGCAACTGTCCGTCGCGGCTGGCTTCGTGGCTGATCAGGTTCAGTTCCAGGTCCGCGACCCGCAGCGTGGTGGTCTGGGCGGTCACGGTGTTCTGGCGGCGCAGCAGCACTTCGACCCGCGCTGCCATTTCATCGGTGGCAAAAGGTTTGGTCAGGTAATCGTCACCACCGGCACGCAAACCGCGCACGCGCTCATCGACATCGGAGAGGGCGCTGATCATCAGGATCGGCGTCGCCACGCCCATGGTCCGCAGCGTCGTGACAATTGCCAGACCATCGAGCCCGGGCAGCATGCGGTCGAGCGTAATCAGGTCGTAATTGCCGCTGACTGCGCGCTCAAGACCCTCGCGGCCATTGTCGACCCAATCCACGTCGAGGCCGTGGCTGCTCAATTCGGCGACGATTTCCCGGGCGGTCACGGCGTCGTCTTCGATGGTCAAGATGCGGGTCATAGGTTGGCCTGATTAAAGTTCACAGCGATGTGCGGCATTTTGCCAATAAATGATCGCAGCCTTTTTAAATAAAACTTCATATACGACAAAGATCGCAGCCTTCGGCAGCTCCTACATAAATCGCGATTCCCTGTAGGAGCTGCCGAAGGCTGCGATCTTTTGATCTTTTGCGGAATGCATAAAACCCGCTGATATTGCCGATTTCTTGCAATTTGCATGGAGAATTTAAGTTCAATTTTTCTATTCGATTGAAATAAAACGATTTATTGAAGGGCGGCTACTGGCACGTTGACTGCAATTCATCTCATGACGAGTTGTAACAACATCTTTCCTGCCTGGAGCGACATAACAATGAATAGATCCTCTGATGGTTTCTATCCTGCCGCAGAAGAGTCAAGCGCGCTGTCGGGCGTTTCCTGGGGTGCGATTTTCGCCGGGGCCGCTGCTGCGGCGGCGTTGTCGCTGATCCTGGTGCTGCTCGGTTTCGGACTGGGTTTTTCAGCAGTTTCCCCCTGGGCCCATGAAGGCGTGAGCGCCAAGGGCCTGGGCATTTCAACCATTATCTGGCTGGCCGTGACCCAAATCGTCGCCTCCGGGCTGGGTGGTTACATCGCCGGTCGCCTGCGGGTTAAGTGGGCGAACATGCATGGCGATGAAGTCTACTTCCGCGATACGGCGCACGGTTTTCTGGTCTGGTGCGTAGCGACGCTGGTGACTGCGACGCTGGTCGTCGGTTCGGTCAGCAGCATTGTCAGCGGTGGTGTGCAGGCCGGTGCGAATGTGGTCGGTGGCGCTGCAAGTGCCGCGACTCAAGCGGCTGGCACCTCAGCCGGTAATACCAACAGCGACCAGTACGGCTATTTTGTCGACAGTCTGTTGCGCAACGATAACCCGGCCGCCGTCAGTGATGACGCTGCTCGCGGCACTGTGACCCGCATCTTCGTGCGCTCGCTGAGCAACGACGGTCAACTGGCTGCCGAAGACCGCACCTATCTGGCGCAACGGGTGGCCCAACGGACCAACCTCACGCAAGCGGACGCTGAACGTCGTGTCGATGAAGTCTATGCCCGCACCCAAAAAGCCGTTGCGGACGCGAAACTGGCCGTCCAACAAGCCGCTGACACCGCCGCCAAAGTCGCTGCATGGACGTCGCTGTGGATGTTTATCGCGCTGTTGATCGGTGCGTTTTTCGCCAGCTTCGCCGCTACATTCGGCGGTCGTCGTCGGGATGACGTGGTGTATCTGGAAACTGATGCTTATGTGACCACCGTACCTGTTCGTTAACCCAGGAGAATTCTCATGCGCTCATTACTGTTGCTCTTTCTCGGTGTGCCTATCCCGATCATTATCCTGATCGCCTTGTTTATGCATTGATCCTCTGCCGCTTCTGCCTCTGGTAGAAGCGGCGTTTTTGTTTGGGTGGACTGGCTGTCAGATTGATGTTGAATGTGAGGCCCCCTTCGCGAGCAAGCCCGCTCCCACATTAGATTCTGTGTGCACAGGAGATCTACTGTGGGAGCGGGCTTGCTCCGGGCGGCGTTCCGACGAAGGGGCCAGATCAGACGCAAAAAAATCCACCTACTCGATAGGCGTACTCACAAACGCCTCAAGCCCCTCGGCATAGTCGGTAAACGCCCTGATCCGAGGAAACGCCCCAGCCTCAACCTGATCCGGCACCACGAGATTGGTGAAGCTCCAGGCCACCGCCAGCGTAATCCCATCCTGATCGATTGAACCGTCAGTCTTCAGCGGTTGCTGTCCCAACTCCCGCTCCAGCGCCGAATACGCTGCCGCCAGTTGTCCCTCGACCCGTTCCACCCACGGCTCAAACTGAATCTCCGCCGGCCGCAGGTTGCGTTCGTAATAAAGCTGCACCGACTTCTCGCACGCTGCCAGTGCCAGGCCGATCAACCGTAACGAACGCAGGCGTTGATCGAGTTCGTCGGGCATCAGGTTCTTACCCGGTGCCGCCAGTGCTTCGAGGTATTCGATGATCAGCGTCGAGTCGATCAACACCTCGCCGTCATCCAGCACCAGCGTCGGCGCCTTGACCACCGGGTTGATCTGCTGGAACTGCTCGAAGTGCCGAAATACCGAAACCGATTGGTGATCGAGGTCGATGCCCAGGCGTTTGGCGGAAATCGCGACCCGTCGTACATAAGGCGAATCCAGCATGCCGATCAGTTTCATTGCACCGCTCCTTCAGATGACCGTTTCGGGATGGATAACCTTAGCCGAGGTTCCACGTGCCGCAAACGTGTTGCGATTGCGGCAAATCAACGTCCAAATGCGGTCGATAACCTACCCTGTCGCAGCCGTTTGTCTTCTATATACAGCCGCTCGATTGAATTTCTTGCTATAAACGCACTCCGATAATCCCCTTAAAGGCTGCCGTAGAGCAGTTTCAGGGCTTTGTCGGACGAATTCGCTGTCTTTTCAGTTGCTGAGGCCTCAAGTCGGCCTTAGACTGCCGCCCCTCGTAAATTGAGTGCCAGGTGGCGCTTGGAATAAACGGCGCCTTTCCGATGACCAGACCAGGTCCGTCGGAATGCTCCCTAATTCGCCTTAATGCACGTTTTTTTATAGAGATATCAATGACAAAGGACAAGTTGCTGGCCATGCCGGCGGATGACTACATGAATGCCGAGCAACATGCTTTTTTCTCTGAGCTGTTGCAGAACATGAAAGTCGAAACCCATGAGCGTATCGAACAGAACCGCATCGCCATCGAGAGCCTGGACACCCCGGCCGATCCGGCTGACGCGGCTTCTGTCGAAGAAGAGCGCACCTGGCTGGTGAACGCGATCGATCGCGACCAGCGTATGTTGCCTCAGTTGGAACAGGCCCTGGAGCGCATCAAAGAAGACAGCTTCGGCTGGTGCGACGACAGCGGTGAGGCCATTGGCCTGAAACGCCTGCTGATCAGCCCGACCACCAAGTACTGCATCGAAGCTCAAGAGCGTCACGAACAAATCGACAAGCACCAGCGTCAGGCCTGATTCTGCGTGGCTACCCATTCAATGTGGGTTGCCTTGAAAAGATCGCAGCCTTCGGCAGCTCCTACCGGTTTATGTGAACCCGCGTAGGAGCTGCCGGAGGCTGCGATCTTTGCTTTTCGACGTCTACGGAAAAGTCCAGCGCGCTTCTATTGATCTGCTGCACACCCACTACTAATGGACCATGGATAATGGCCTTGTAGTGGCGTTAAATGCGGATACAACAATTAGAAGTACGTGGGGTGAAGAGTATGACGCGAGACGGATCTCTGGTCGGGGCAGTGCCTGCACCCGTGCTTTTGCCGAACAACCTTTGGCTGGCGCCAACCCTGCAAAGCATCGCCCTGATGCTCTTGTTGTGCGGCATGACGCTGGGCGGCTGGTCGCTTTACCTCGGCCTGCCATTGGCCGTGCTGATAATCTGGCTACCTCGCCTGCGTTCACGAGCCAAGCTTGAAGCAGTGCCTGCCGACAGCTGCGGCGCCATCGCCGAGCTGACTCGCGATCTTTCCTGCACCACCAGTCACAACGCTCTGTCAGCCGCTGGCGTGGCCTATTCGGTCAAGCAGCTGGCGGACAAACTGCAATCACAACTCGGTGCCGCAGCGCAGATTGTCAGCAACGCCGAAGTGATGATCGCCACCGAACACGCCACCTCGACGCTCAGTCGAGCCGCCCTCAGTGCCGCCAGCGAAGCTCACCAGAGCAGCGCGGCAGGGCGCACGGAGCTGATCGAGTCCATCAGCCGCATGCATCAACTCAGTCAGCGCGCCAGCAACAGTCGTGAGCTGATCGAAGCCCTGAGCCTGCGCAGCGACGATATCCAGCGAGTCACGCTGGTGATCCAGTCCATCGCCAGCCAGACCAACTTGCTGGCGTTGAACGCGGCGATCGAAGCAGCGCGGGCCGGGGAGCATGGACGCGGGTTTGCAGTGGTCGCCGATGAAGTTCGCGGTCTGGCCGCGCGGACGGCAACGGCGACCGGCGAAGTCGGCGAGATGGTTGCCGATATCCAGCAACGCACCGCGCAGGTAGTCGAGCAGATCCGCCAGTTGTCCAGCGACCTCGACATCGGCGTCGAACAGGTCGAGCACACCGGTCAGCACCTGGAAAACATTGCGCGCCTGGCGGCCGGCGTCGAACGTCAGGTCGGCGAAATCGCCAAGGGCGCCGAGACCAACCGCGAGCAACTCGACAGTCTGTTTCACGCCATTGAACAAATGCGCGGCGACCTGGCGATCAGCGATCAACAGACCCGCCGCCTGGCTCAGGCCGCCGTGCAGATGGAAGGGCAGGCCGAAACCATCAGTGAGCGCCTCGCCGAGGTCGGGCTGGATGACTATCACCAGCGGATTTATGACCTCGCCCGTGAAGGCGCGAGTCAGATTGCGGCGCGGTTCGAAGCCGATATCGACCAGGGCCGTGTCAGCCTCGATGACTTGTTCGATCGCAGTTACCAGGCCATCCCCAATACCAGCCCGGCCAAGTTCCAGACGCGTTTCGACCGTTACACCGATCAGGTTTTGCCGGCGATTCAGGAGCCGTTGCTGCCGCGTCATGAAGGTTTGGTGTTCGCTATTGCCTGTACGCAGCAAGGCTATGTGCCGACCCATAACAAGGTTTTCAGCCAGCCGCTGACAGGGGATGTGCAGGTCGATACGCTGCAGAACCGTACCAAACGCAAGTTTGCTGACCGTACCGGGATTCGTTGTGGCAGCCATCAACAGGCTGTTTTGTTGCAAACCTATACTCGGGATACCGGGGAGCTGATGCATGATCTTTCGGTGCCGATTATGCTCAAGGGGCGGCATTGGGGTGGTTTGCGGTTGGGGTATAAGCCGGAAAGTCCGCGCTGAACCGTTTGGCATTGTTGGTAATGGGGTTGGGTACATATCCGTTTCTGCGGTAACGGCCGCTATTGGTTTCGCCCTTACGGCGAGTCACTTGGAAGAGCCCCAAGTAACCAAGGGCACCTGACCCAAAGCACGCTGGATGAAGCGGTCAAGCGCAAGCTGATCTGATCAATTGTCGATATGAAGGCGTGCAACCTGTGCAAGGTTGGCACGCCGCAGACACCTCTCGGGCCGAGGTGCCGACCCTGCCGGCGAGGCACGTTCTGGCCTGATACAGCGCGCTGACGGTCATGAAAATCGCGCTGTCCAGCGCCGGCTCCCGGACTTGTCCAGCGCCATTTCAGGCTTTCAATGCCCCATCATCGACCGCAAGCTTCAGGGCCTTGGCGGCTTCCTGAGCGGCAATGGCGGCGACGTCCGAGGTTTTGAACCAGCGATCCTTCTCGACCTGGTGATACGTCACCGTGGTCAGCGGCGGTTTGGCGCGCATGATAATGACTGCCTGGAATTCGCCTTCGACTTCTCTGGCTTCGCCCCGGATAAAAAACTCACCGATATCAAATTCCGTCACGTAGCAGCCTTCTCTTGGAAATAGTCTGTTGTGTTGAACGCCGTCCGGCTTGGGAACGCGTTTCATTGGTTCGGCAGTATGGCAGTAGTTGCCTGCCGCCGGCTGAGTTAACTCGTCGGCATGACGAAACGTCTATAGGAGTGGAATGAGGCGCAACGTTCAGCGCTGTAACTCGAGCGCGCGGGCAAGCGCGCAGGCTTCGTTATGGTTACTGCGGAAACCTCTTACGTGGCCCGTGGAGATTTCCTTGATATGGAAGAAAGCATTGCCGGCCAATACCACCCGGAAGCGCGGCGGGGCAGGCTCTGCAGGGTGAAACACAATGTGCGGGAACATCGCCGGGGGCAGCGTCGAGGGATGGCTTGTGTGAGGAACGAAGTGTGTCAGGGTGCACATATGAAGTCCTTTTCATGGTTTACCGACGTGTGTACGTCGTTTTGGGTAGTCTCGATGAGCATCGCTGCTCTAGAATCACCGTCACGGGTTGGCGATTGATGTTCATCTAAAGCAATTTTTTGCGGGCGATATGTCGGAAAAGTGCTTTTTTTGCAGCGTTTTTTCCCTAAGGTTGGTAATCCTGTTTTTCTGGCGGTCAGAATGGCGTTTTCCTTCAACTTCTGACGAACGCCAGGCAAGACGACGCGAGTGACATTCCAGTAGTCTTCTCACGCCTCGCGATGGATGAGCACTCTGCTCGTTTCCGGATTCGACCCGGGCCCTTTGGTTACAATCTTCGGCATTGCCGCTTTTTTCTGCTGTGCGCTGTTTGTCTGCGTGCAGCATCATTTTCAGATGTGGGGATGTTTCCTTGGCAGTAAGTAATCTCGATATGCATGCTTTGTTCGTGCTGGGTGATTTGCGCGCAAAGCTGGTCAAACAATTCCAGTCACGTTTTGTTTACATCACCGAACAGAACGCTGAAGGCATCTACATTGCCGAGCTCGACACCGAATCAGCACTGGTTGTGGACGACAAGCCGGGCCTGAAACTCAAGGTTGGCGACCATTTCAGTGCATCGGTGTTGCCCAGCCGTGAAGGCGGCAAACTGGACATCAAGTTCCGCGAAATCAAACTGACGGTGTACGGCCTCGGCGATTACGCGTTCGTGACCACTGCCGACGGACACGGGATCGTGTTCAAGGAAGGTCACAGCGTCGTGATGGTGTTTGCCGCTCACCAGCAGTTGCAGGAAGGCCTGACCAAAACCCTGAAAGCCGTGACGGCCAAGGCAGCCAAGTGGCGCAAGGGTGAACTGGTGACTTTCAAAGCCAGCGAGTAATGGCTTCGGGCTTGCAGGACTTTTCCGAAAATTAATCCTCACCCCTCGAAAGCAGGAACCTCTACTACAGTCAGTGGACTGAGTATTTTGAGGCTTGCGGTCTTTATCAGGCCATCCTGCTATTGCTGTGAACAGCACGAGGTGCAAAAGCATGAACGGATTTCGACGGTTGCTGACCGCTGTTCTGGTCGTTTTCGGTCTGGGGTCGCCCGTTCCGGTATTCGCCGCCCAGGCGCCGATCCACTTCGCCGACCTGAACTGGGAAAGCGGCAGCCTGATCACCGATATCCTGCGGATCATCGTCGAGAAGGGCTATGGGCTGCCGACCGATACCTTGCCGGGGACGACCATCACTCTGGAGACCGCCCTGGCCAACAATGACATTCAGGTCATTGGCGAAGAGTGGGCCGGTCGCAGTCCGGTCTGGGTCAAGGCCGAGGCCGAAGGCAAGGTCGTCAGCCTCGGCGATACGGTGAAGGGCGCCACCGAAGGCTGGTGGGTGCCCGAGTACGTGATCAAGGGCGACCCGGCGAAAGGTATCAAGCCACTGGCGCCGGACCTGCGCAGCGTCAGCGATCTGCCGAAATACAAGGGTGTGTTCAGCGACCCGGAAACCCCGGGCAAGGGGCGCTTCCTCAACAGCCCGATCGGCTGGACCTCGGAGGTGGTCAACAAGCAGAAGCTCAAGGCGTACGGCCTGGACGACAGCTATGTGAATTTCCGCAGCGGCTCCGGGGCAGCGCTGGATGCGGAAATCAGTTCGTCGATTCGTCGTGGCAAGCCGGTTCTTTTCTACTACTGGTCGCCGACTCCCTTGCTCGGGCGCTTCAAACTGGTTCAGCTGGAAGAGCCGCCGTTCGACGCCGAGGCCTGGAAAACCCTGACCGACGCCGACAACCCCAATCCAAAACCGACCCGCTCATTGCCCTCGAAGCTGTCGATTGGCGTGTCCACGCCGTTCCAGAAACAGTATCCGCAGATCGCCGAATTCTTTACCAAGGTCGATTTTCCCATCGGCGCGCTGAACAAGGCGCTGGCTGATATGAGCGAGAAACACACTCCTCCACGGCAGGCGGCGGAGGCGTTCATGAAGGCGCACCCGGATGTGTGGCAGGCCTGGGTACCGAAGGATGTGGCGGAGAAGGTGTCGGCTGGACTGTAGGAGCTGGCGAAGCCTGCGATCTTTTGACTTTGCTTGTAACGGCAAGATCAAAAGATCGCAGCCTGCGGCAGCTCCAGGGAGCTGGGGCGGCACTTTGTCACCGTTGATCATCCGCGCACTTCTAAAAATGCCAACCAGGATGATTCTGTTCAAATCCCTTTCAAGGAGTCTCGACCATGACATTTGTATTGGCTCAATGGCTGGTGACGATCTTCGCGGTGATTAGCCTGATTCATATCTACTGGGCGCTGGGTGGCCAGTGGGCTGCCGTGGCGGCCGTGCCGCAGGTGCCAGTGGAAGGTGGCGCAAGATCTCAGCCCGCGTTCAAGCCCTCGGGGTGGCTGACGTTATTGGTGGCTTTCGGATTGCTGCTGATCGCCGCGCTGGTCTGTCTGCGGGTCGGCTGGTGGATGCCGGCGGTGTCCCATCAATCGCTGCAATGGGTGATCAGCGCCATCGCCATGCTGATGTTCGCCCGGGCGATCGGCGATTCGAACCTGGTGGGGTTCTTCAAGCAGGTCAAGGGGTCGGAATTTGCCCGGCTGGATACGTGGGTTTATTCGCCGTTGTGTGTGGTGTTGGGGGCGGGCCTATTGGCAGTTGCCTGGATTTGAGTTACCCCTACTGACGCCTTCGCGAGCAAGTCGAAGAGGCCCTAATAATCAACACAAATTTACGAACTTAGCTCCCGCTTTCCGTCCGCCGACTACTCACTTCCGCCGGCACATCATCCCCCGCCATGCGCTTGCGGAACAACGCCGCCCGCGCCAGCAGCAAAGTCGTCACCGGCACCGTAATCGCCAGCAAAATCGGGATCAGCCAGGCATGCAACACCGGCCCGGACTTGAGCGCCGAAAAGTAGATGATCGAACCCAGCGCCACGCACCACGCCCCCAATGTCGAGGCCAGCGCAGGCGGGTGCATGCGCTGAAAGTAATCCTTCATCCGCACCAGCCCGATCGCGCCGATCAACGCGAACACACTGCTGAGTACCAGCAGAATCGCCACCGGGATTTCCACCCACAGAGACAGTTCAGCGCTCATTCGATCACCTCGCCACGCAGCAGGAATTTCGCCAGGGCAAACGAGCCGACGAAGCCGAATAGCGCGATCAACAGCGCTGCTTCGAAGTACGTATCACTGGAATAGCGAATCCCCAGCGTCAGCATCATCAGCATGGCGACGATGTACAGGTAATCCAGCGCCAGAACCCGGTCTTGCGCCGACGGCCCTTTGAACAGGCGGATCAGGGTCAGCACCATCGCCAGCGAAAAAAAGAACAGGCTCAGCAGAACCGCATTCGACAGTAACGGGCTCATTCGAAGATCTCCATCAAGGGGCGCTCGTAGGTCGCCTTGAAGTGCTGGATGAACAGCACTTCGTCATCCAGATCGAAGACGTGCAGCAACAGAATGCTGCGGTCCAGCGCCAGTTCCGACCAGACCGTACCGGGGACCACGGTGCAGATCATCGCCAGTGCCGCCAGGCCGTTGGCGTCACGCAGGTCCAGCGGCACCTTGATGAACTGTGACCGCGGCGCATGGCGACCGACGTTGAGCACGCCCCAGGCCACGGCGAGGTTGGAGACCAGCACGTCGCGACCGACGATGAAGAACAAACGCAGGATCACGCCTGGACGACGAATCCGGATCGGCAGTGGCCGCAACTTGCGCATCATCAACGGCGCACAAAACCCCAGTACGGCGCCCAGCAGCAGATTGCCGGGGCTCATCGACAGGTTCAGCACCAGCCACAACAACCACAACGCCAGCGACAGCCACGGTGCAGGAAACAGACGCTTCATGGCTGCACCTCCGCGACTGCGGCTTTGGCTTCCGGACTCGGAACCGCACGGGTGCCGAGCACCGCCATCACGTACTGCTGCGGGTTAATCAAGGCCTGCGCGGCGGCCTGGGTATAGCGCAGCAGCGGTTCGGCCTTGAAGGTCAGCACAATGCTCAAGCCCAACAGCGCAATGATCGGCACACATTCGAGCCGGCGCAGTAATGGCGAAGGCCGTTCTTCGGGCGTCCAGAAGCGCTGGATGCCCAGCCGTGAAAAGGCAACCAGCGACGCCAGCCCGGAGAGAATCAGCAACGCCAGCAAGCCCCACGCGGCGTTCGACACCGGTTCATCCGCGCCATTGCCCAGGCCCAGCGGGTTGAGCAGGGCGCTGAGCAAACCCAGTTTGCCGATGAACCCGGACAGCGGTGGCATACCGATGATCAGCAACGCGCAAGCGATGAAGCTCAAACCGAGAAAGGCCATGGTCCAGGGAATCACCTGGCCGACCACGGCTTTCTGTTCGTCATCAAGGTTGATGCCTTTGGGCGGTTGCAGGGACTCCAGTGGACGGGCGATGAGGTCGCCGTCATCGAACAGCGGCATTTCATTGGCTGAGCGCGAACGCTCGATCAACTCGGCCAGCAGGAACAACGCGCTCAACGCCAGGGTCGAGCTGACCAGATAGAACAGCGCCGCGCCGATCAGGTTCGGTTGAGCGAAACCGATGGCCGACAACAGAATCCCCGCCGACACCAGAATGCTCAGGCTCGCCATGCGCTCCAACCGTTGCGCGGCGAGAATCGCCACGGCCGCGCAGACGATGGTCGCCATGCCGCCGTAGATCAGCCAGTCGCCGCCAAAATACGCCGAAGCGCCAGCCTGACCGGAGAACAGCAAGGTCCACAGGCGCAGCAAGGTGTAGACGCCGACCTTGGTCATGATCGCGAACATCGCCGCCACCGGTGCGCTGGCCGAAGAGTAGGCCGGCACCAGCCAGAAGTTCAGCGGCCACATCCCGGCCTTGGCCAGGAACGCCACGGCCAGAATCGCCGCGCCGGCATGCAACAAACCGCGATCGGCTTCTGTCACCAGTGGGATTTTCAGTGCCAGGTCGGCCATGTTCAGGGTGCCGGTGACCCCGTAGATCAGCGCCGCGCCAATCAGGAACAGCGACGAAGCCAGCAGATTGATGGAGATGTAATGCAACCCCGACGACACCCGAGCCCGGCCCGAACCGTGGAGCATCAGGCCGTAAGACGCCGCCAGCAGTACCTCAAAAAACACGAACAGGTTGAACAGGTCTGCCGTCAGGAAGGCGCCATACAGGCCCATCATCTGAATCTGGAACAGCGCGTGGAAACTCGAACCGGCGCCGTCCCAGCGGGCCATGGCGAACAGCAGGGCGCTGACGCCGATGATCCCGGTCAGCACCAGCATCAGCGCCGACAGGCGATCGACCACCAGCACGATACCGAACGGCACTTGCCAGTTGCCCGGCAGGTACACGCCGATGGAGCCGGGCACATCGGTGGTTTGCGTCCATTGCAGCAACAGCACGGCGATGCCCAGCCCCAACAGGCTGGAGAGCAGGTTGATCCTGGCCTTCAACGGGCGGTGTTTCTCGCCCAGCATCAGCATGATGGCGGCGGTCAGCAGCGGCAGCAGAATCGGTGCGGCGATCAGGTGCGTCATCGCATTCATTCTTTAGGCTCCCGCCCATCCACATGGTCGGTGCCGGTCAAGCCGCGCGAAGCCAGCAGCACGACGAGAAACAGCGCGGTCATGGCGAAGCTGATCACGATGGCGGTCAGCACCAACGCTTGTGGCAGCGGGTCGGTGTAGTGCAAAAGGTCCTGGGGCACACCGTCCTTGATGATCGGCTCCTTGCCGATGAACAGACTGCCCATGCTGAAGATGAACAGGTTGACGCCATACGACAGCAGGCACAGGCCCATGACCACCTGGAACGTCCGTGGCCGCAGCACCAGCCAGACGCCGGACGCGGCCAGCGCGCCGATGGCGATTGCGATGACTTCTTCCATCAGACGGCCTCCTTCATGGCGACGGGTTTGGTCTGGGCAGCGGTCTTGTGACCCCGGACCGATTGGTGGGCGAGGGCGGTGAGGATCAGCAGCGTCGAACCGACCACCACCGCGTACACGCCAATGTCGAAGAACAGCGCGCTGGCGATGTGAATGTCGCCGAGCAGCGGCAGTGCGAAATGCCAGGTGTGGGTGGTCAGGAACGGATAACCGACCGCCATCGCCCCGAGCCCGGTGACCGTGGCGAACAGCAGACCGGTTCCCATCCAGCGCAGCGGTCGCAGGCTCATTTGCGCCTCGACCCACTGCGTGCCGGCGACCATGTATTGCAGGATGAACGCCACCGACATCACCAGCCCCGCGACAAACCCGCCGCCCGGCTGGTTGTGGCCGCGCATGAACAGGTAGATCGAGACCACGAACGCAATCGGCAGCAGCAAGCGCACCAGCACCGCCGGCACCATCATGAAGCCGAGCGCGGTGTCGCTGGCGTGACGCGGGTTGACCAGATCGGTGACCACGTCCGGCGCGAGCAAGCGCTGTTGGGCGGGTAACTGCAGGCTTTCTTTCGGTGGACGGAAGCGTCGCAGCAGAGCGAATACGGTCAGCGCCACGGCCACCAGCACGGTGATTTCGCCGAGGGTATCGAAGCCGCGGAAATCCACCAGCATCACGTTGACCACGTTACTGCCTCCGCCTTCAGGCAGGGCGCGGCTGAGGTAGAACGATGAAATGGCGTTCGGCGTCTGGCGCGTCAGCATCGCGTACGACAGCACCGCCATGCCGCCGCCGACGGCGATCGACAGCAGCAAGTCGCGCAGGCGACGAATGCGTGCCTTGCGCAGACTGCTCGGCAGTGGCGAGACTTCTTCGATCCGTCGCGGCAACCAGCGCAGGCCCAGCAGGATCAGCACCGTGGTCACCACTTCGACCACCAGTTGCGTCAGCGCCAAGTCCGGCGCGGAGAACCAGACGAAGGTGACGCAGGTCATCAGTCCGCAGACGCTGACCATGGTCAGTGCCGCGAGCCGGTGATACTTGGCCTGCCACGCCGCGCCGAGGGCACAGGCAATCGCCAGCAGCCAGAGGGTCACGAACACGATTGAGCCCGGAATTTTCGGCCGGTCACCCCAGGTCAGGCTGCTGTGGAGCATCGGGATCAAACCGGCCAGCACGGCGGCGAGGACCATCAGGAACAGTTGGGTTTGCAGGCGTCTGGTGCTGATCCGCCGTTCGAGGCGACGGGCCAGGCGCATCATGATCACCAGGCTGCGCTCGAACAGGCGCTTGCCGTCGAACAGGCCAATGACCGGCGGATATTTGAAACGTCCGCGCTTGAACTGGTTGCGCAGCAGCAGGTAGAGCACGATGCCGCCGGACATGGCGATCAGGCTCATGATCATCGGCGCGTTCCAGCCGTGCCAGATCGCCAGGCTGTATTCCGGCAGCGTGCCGCCGACGACGGGCAGGGCAGCAGCGGCCAGTAGCGAGCCGACCACTTGCGCCGGAAAAATCCCCACGATCAGGCAGGTGAACACCAGCAACTCCACCGGCGCGCGCATCCAGCGTGGCGGTTCGTGCGGGGTGTGCGGCAGGTCGGTGGCGGTCGGGCCGAAGAACACATCGACGGTGAAACGCAGCGAATAGGCAACGCTGAAGGTGCCGGCGATGGTCGCAACGATCGGCAGGGTCATCTCGATCCAGGCGGTCGCGTTGATGAACACGGTTTCGGCGAAGAACATCTCTTTCGACAGGAAGCCGTTGAGCAACGGCACGCCAGCCATCGAGGCACTGGCAACCATCGCCAGCGTCGCGGTAAACGGAATCAGCTTGAACAGGCCATTGAGCCTGCGAATGTCGCGGGTGCCGCTTTCGTGGTCGATGATCCCGGCGGCCATGAACAGCGAAGCCTTGAAGGTGGCATGGTTGAGAATGTGGAACACCGCGGCCACGGCGGCCAGCGGACTGTTCAGTCCCAGCAGTAACGTGATCAGGCCGAGGTGGCTGATGGTCGAGTAGGCGAGCAGACCCTTGAGGTCGTTCTGGAACATCGCGCAATACGCGCCGAGCAACAGGGTGCAGGCGCCGGCGCCGCTGACGATGTAGAACCATTCTTCACTGCCGGACAACGATGGCCAAAGGCGCGCCAGCAGAAACACCCCGGCCTTGACCATGGTCGCCGAATGCAGATAAGCCGAGACCGGTGTCGGCGCCGCCATCGCGTGAGGCAGCCAGAAGTGGAAAGGGAATTGCGCACTTTTGCTCAGGGCGCCGATCAGAATCAGGGGCAGCAGAATAGGGTAAAGGGCATGTGCGCGAATCAGATCGCCGGCGGCCAGGACCTTGTCCAGTTCATAGCTGCCGACCACATGGCCAAGCAGCATGACCCCCGCCAGTAAACACAAACCGCCCGCGCCGGTAACCATCAGCGCCATGTAGGCACCGCGTCGCGCATCGGCGCGGTGGTGCCAGTAGCCGATCAACAGGAATGAAAAGAGGCTGGTCAGCTCCCAGAAAAACACGATCTGGATCAGATTGCCGGAAATCACCAACCCGAGCATCGCGCCCATGAACGCCAGAAAAAACGCAAAAAACCGCGGCACCGGATCATCCGGTGACATGTAATAACGGGCGTACAGCGACACCAGCGTACCGATGCCCAACACCAGCAAGGAGAACAGCCAGGCAAACCCGTCCATGCGCAGAACGAAGTTCAGACCCAGGCTGGGCAACCAGAAAAATTCTTCGCGAATGACGCCGCCATGGGCGATCTGCGGGTACAGGAGAGCGACCTGGATGGTGCCAATAAGGGCAACCAGACCAGCCAACAAGGATTCGGTGTTACGCGCGTTGTGCGGCAGCAGGGCTGCCAGACAGCTGCCGAAAAAAGGCAGAAGCAGTAGAACTATCAAGGACATAGGCTTCTAATCTGCGGAAGTTTGTGAAGCATCATACGTGCCAGTCCCCGGATCACCAAACGGCAAGCTGTCGCAGAATCCTACACGGTAGACGGAAAAAGCCTGATTCACATTGTTTCAGCGGGCTGTGTTCAGCAGGTCTGGCCCCTTCGCGAGCAAGCCCGCTCCCACAGGGATTGCGCTAACCCCGTGGGAGCGGGCTTGCTCGCGAAAGCGATCTACTCAGCGCCGAACATTTCAGAGCTTAACCTTGGGTTTCCCGCTCCAACTCTTCCTCAGCCGCCGCAGCCTTACCCTTGGTTTTCAACTCACTCACAATCACCGCCGCCACAATCAACCCCGCGCCCACCAACGCAATCGCCGGCAAGCGCTCTCCGGCGACCCGTCCTACGATCCCTGCCCAGACTGGCTCACCGGCATAAATCAACGTCGCCCGCGTCGGCGAAACGCTTTTTTGCGCCCAGTTCATCGCCACTTGAATCGCCGCACTCGCCGCGCCGAGGCCAAGCGCGCTGCACAGCAGGAACCATGAGAAGTCGGGAATCACCTCTTGCGTCGGCACCACCATCAAAAACGCCAGCACCGAGGTGGTCGCCAATTGCACCACTGTGACCCGCCGCACATCGACCTGCCCGGCGTAGGTGCTAATCAAAATGATCTCCGCGGCAATCGCGATGGCGCTGATCAGCGTGGCGATTTCACCGGGGCTGAAATTGAACGAAGCCCCCGCACGCCCCGACAGCAGCATCAACCCGGTAAACGCCAGCATGATGCCGATGCTCGGCATCAACCCCGGACGCCGCCCCAACACCAGCCATTGCAGCAACGGCACGAAAGGCACGTAAAGTGCAGTGATAAACGCCGACTGACTGCTGGGAATGCTCTGCAAGCCGACGGTCTGCAAGCCGTAGCCGAGCATGATCGCCACGCCGATAAAGGCGCCGGCCTTGAGTTCGAACAGAGTCAGTTCCCGCAGGTGATGCCAGGAGAACAGGGCGACGATGCACGCCGCCGCCGCAAAGCGCAGGCCGACGAAGAACATCGGGCCACTGACGGTCATGGCGTGCTGCACCAGCAGGAAGGTGCCGCCCCAGACCATGGTGATGAGCACCAGCACGCACTCGGCCTTGCTGAACCGTGAAAAGCGGGAAGAAGCCGGGGAGAAGTTCAACGACGTCATGACCTTGCGCGCTACCTGAGGGCGACGCACAATGCGCCGAATGTTGCGCAGTATACTGCCCAACCCCACAAAGTGAGCAATATAGTGCACAAAGATTCAACACAACGGGCTTCGGTCCTTCAGCACGTCAGTTTGAACGTTCGGCGTTTGCGCCACGCCGCAGACATGAGCCAGACCGCGCTGGCGGAAAAGTCCGGGGTCAGCCGCCGGATGCTGGTGGCCATCGAGGCCGGCGAGAAGAACGTCAGCCTGACCACCCTCGAACGCGTGGCCAAAGCGCTGGACGTGGCGTTCAGCGACCTGATCCAGGCCCCGGACGCCCGCGACCCGAGCCGCATCAACGAAGTGGCCTGGGCCGGCACGATTCCCGGCAGCAAAGCCGTTTTACTGTCCAAAGCCACTGCCACCCGCGAAGTGGAACAGTGGGAATGGTGCCTGCAACCGGGTGAAATTTACCCGTCGCAACCGGATGCCGAAGGCTGGAGCGAACAGATCTACGTGTTCGAAGGCTGCCTGACGCTGATGCTCGGTGATAGGCCCCATAAAATAGCCGCCGGCGAGTTCTATATGTTTGCCAGCCACCAACCCCATGCCTATCGCAACGATGGGCCGGTGGCCGCAAGGTTCGTGAGAAACGTAGTGATCTAACTGTTTGCCGATCAACACTGGATAGACACTTTGCTGTTTTGATACTGCGAGGATTTCTCGGATAACTCATCAACCTATTGAAACTAAACGAAATTAGTTTCAGGCACGACTCCTGCAAAAGCTCTGGTGCATTCATCAGAATCCCGGAGTCGGCCCATGACAGCCTCTGCCAAAACCCCTCGCACTGCCCACGTGATCCGCTCGGACGCCGAGGCAATCGCCGTCGCTCACAAACTCACCGCACGCTTTGCCATCGAGGCAAGCGTGCGCGATCGCGAGCGACGTTTGCCGGTCGCCGAGCTCGACGAGTTTTCTGCCAGTGGCCTCTGGGGCATCACCGTTCCCAAGGAATACGGCGGCGCCGGCGTTTCCTACGTGACTGTCGCGCAAGTCATCAAGATCATTTCTGCCGCCGACTCGTCCCTCGGCCAGATCCCGCAAAACCACCTCGGCGTGCTCGACATCCTGTTGCAAACCGCCACTGAAGAGCAGAAGCGCTACTACTTCGGCAAAGTCCTGCAGGGTTACCGCCTCGGCAACGCTTTTTCCGAATCCAAAAGCAAAAACGCCGGGGCTTTCGAAACCCGAATTCGTTTCGACAAAGACACCGCGCAAATCGACGGCGAGAAGTTTTACTGCACCGGTGCACTGTTCGCGCACATCGTGCCAGCGGTGGCGGTCAACGAGCAGAACCAGGCGTTCATCGCTTTCATCGAGCGCGACAATCCCGGTCTGACCGTGATCGACAGCTGGGACGGCTTCGGCCAGCGCACCACCGCCAGTGGCGGTGTCACGTTGAACGCGGTGAAGGTGCCGCTCAGCGCGGTGATCCCGGCACACAAAGCCTTTGACGAACCCACCGCCGACGGCCCGATTTCACAAATCATTCAAGCCGCGGTGGACACCGGCATCGCCGTCGGCGCGCTGGAAGAAACCAAGCGCTACGCCCGTGAATCCCGACCCTGGATCGACAGCGGTCAGGATCACGGTTGGCAGGACCCCTTCAGCGTCGCCGCAATCGGCGACCTCGAATGGCGCGTCCACGGCACCGAAGCGATCCTCAAGAAGGCCGGCCAGGCCATCGACGCGGCGTTGCTCGACGCCAATGAAGACACGGTGGCCCACGCCTCGGTGGTGGTCGCCCAAGCCAAAGTCCTGTCCGCCGAAATTGCCTTGCTCGCCAGCAGCAAACTCTTCGAACTGGCCGGCACCCGCTCGGTGCTTGGCAAGTACAACCTCGACCGCCACTGGCGCAACGCCCGGACCCATACGCTGCACGACCCGGCACGCTGGAAATACCACCTGATCGGCAACTACCTGCTCAATGGCGTGAAACCCGCGCGCCACGCCTGGAACTGAGGAGCCCACCATGAACGCCTTGATCCAACCCATTGCTGCCACGCAACCCCTGGCCAAAAGTCAGCATGACTTGCACAACGCCCGCAGTTTGCTCGATGCGACCCTGCGGTTCGTTCGTCAGCAGACCCAAACCAGGGATGACCCCTACGTCATCAGCCGCTTCGGTGACGTGCAGATCCGCATCGAAGTCGCCGCCGCGCTGCTTGAACGTGCCGAAAATTTCTTGAATAGCCACGAAGACAACACCGAAATCAGCGTCGCCATCGCCGAGTCTCACCTTGCCAGTGCAGAGGCGCTCAACACCGCCGGCAACAGCGAATTCGAACTCACCGGGAAACGCACCGCATTGCCCGGTTCACTGCACGATCCGCTGCGCTGGAAACTCCATCTCATCGGCAACTTCCGCCTCAACGGCATTCATCCCCCAAGCGTTCGGAGTGCTGTTTGATGGCCCGTGAAATTCGTCTCAACGCGTTTGACATGAACTGCGTCGGCCATCAGTCGCCGGGGTTGTGGGCCCATCCACGGGATCGTTCGTGGCAGTACAAGGACCTTGAGTACTGGACCGATCTGGCGAAAATTCTTGAGCGCGGCAAGTTCGATGGTTTGTTCATCGCTGACGTGCTGGGCATCTACGACGTCTACAACGGCAATGGTGATGCGGCGATCCGTCAGGCGGCGCAGGTGCCGGTCAACGATCCGCTGCAACTGGTCCCGCCGATGGCGCTGGTCACCGAGCATCTGGGTTTTGGCCTGACCGCATCGCTGTCGTTCGAGCATCCGTATCCGTTCGCCCGACGCCTGTCGACCCTCGACCACCTGACCAAGGGGCGCGCCGGCTGGAACATCGTCACCTCGTATCTGGAAAGCGGCGCCAAGAACCTCGGCCAGAAAAACCAGACCGAGCACGACGCACGCTATGACTTCGCCGAAGAGTATCTGGAGGTTTGTTACAAGCTGTGGGAAGGCAGCTGGGAAGAGGGTGCGATCCTGCGTGATCGCGAGCGCCGGATTTTCAGTGACCCGAGCAAAATCCAT
Organism: Pseudomonas sp. LB3P81; assembly: GCF_054897965.1. NCBI lineage: Bacteria > Pseudomonadati > Pseudomonadota > Gammaproteobacteria > Pseudomonadales > Pseudomonadaceae > Pseudomonas > Pseudomonas sp. LB3P81. The sequence goes on from NZ_JBUBVG010000001.1 coordinate 60,764, forward strand.
GAAATCCGGCACGTCGGCAAACATTTTCAGGTGCCAGGCATTCACCTCTGCGAACCTTCGCCGCAACGCACGCCCGTGCTGTATCAGGCTGGCGCGTCGAGTCGTGGCAAGCAGTTCGCCGCTGAACATGCCGAGTGTGTGTTCGTGGCGGCACCGTCGAAAGTGCTGCTGAAAAAAACCGTCGCCGACATCCGTCGTCGTGCGGCCGAGGCCGGGCGCGATCCGTCGAAGATCCTGATCTTCAACCTGCAAACCGTGATTCTCGGCGAGACCGATGCCAAGGCCAAAGCCAAGTTCGAGGAATACAAAACCTGGGTCAGCTATGAAGGCGCGATGGCGCTGATTTCCGGCTGGACCGGGATCGATTTCAGCCAGTTCAAACCGGATGAGCCGCTCAAACATGTGCACACCAACGCCATTCAATCGGCGGTGGAGGCATTCTCCACGGCTGATCCGAACAAGGTCTGGACGCCTAATGAGCTGGCCGATTGGGTCGGGATTGGCGGGTTTGGCCCGCTGTTTGTCGGCAGCCCCGAGACGGTTGCCGATCTGTTGCAGGAGTGGGTTGAGGAGACTGATGTGGACGGCTTCAACCTGGCCTACGCACTGACTCACGAGACCTTTATCGACGCCGTGGAATTGCTGGTGCCGGAGTTGCAGAAGCGTGGGGTGTACAAGACTGAGTACGCACCGGGGACTTTGCGCGAGAAGTTGTTTGGGGAAGGGGCGCGGTTGCCGGAGATCCATCCGGGCGCGGGATATCGGGATTTGGCGGCGCTGCGGCAGCAGGAAAGGGAAGTGGTGTCTGCGTAGGCCCCTTCGCGGGCTTGCTCGCGAAAGCGGTCTATCAGTCGGCGTTGATGTTGAATGTGATGGCCTCTTCGCGAGCAAGCCCGCTCCCACAGGGGCTCGGTGGTGTTTTACAGATGTGGCCCGGCGGACCAGCGCACGCCTTTGCCCATGAACAGGAGGTCAACCCATGAGCGTGCACGAACTCAAGCGTCCGTCCCTCGCGGACACCGCCGAGTGGCGGGTCGAGCTGCCCAAGGCACTGGAGCAATTGCGCCACTGGGCGCAGGTCAGTCCGTTGCAACCGGCGTTGCGCCACAAGCGCCACGGCCAGTGGTTTGTCTGGCGCTGGATCGACGTTTTGCGCGATGTCGAGCGCCTGTCCGACGGTTTGCGCCAGCAAGGGTTCACCGAGGATTCGCGCCTGGCCCTCAGCGGCGCGTTCGAGCCGAATCTATTGCTGCTGGCCCTGGCCGCCCAACACATCGGTGGGCAACTGCTGACGCTGCCGGACAACCTCGACCCCGAAACCCTGCACAAAATCCTGTGGCGCAGCGGTCCCACGCACGCCTTCGTTCAGGGGCGGCAGACGCAGCAACTGTGGCTGAATCAGGGTCAATCGCTGCTGAACTTCAGCGACCTGCTTGGCCCGGCGGAAACCCCGCAACGGCTCAACCGCTGGAGCAAGGGCGCGCAACTCTGGAGCGAAGAGGGCACGCAATGGCAGGCCGGCCTGACGGTTTTGCTTGAGCAGTGGCTGACCAGCGGCCACTCCCTGGCCTTCCCGGAAAGCCCCGGCAGCGCCAGCCGCGACCGTCGCGAAGTGGCGCCTTCCGGGCTGCTGCTCTCGGCCGAACGCCTGCAACTGCTGGCGGCGGAAATCGACAGTTGCCTCGCTCCGCAGGGCACCTGGCGCCGGCGTCTGTGCGACTGGGCCATCGCTCATCCGGAAAAAGGCCTGCAACGGCTGATCAAAAATCGCGTTCGCCGACAGCTCGGTTTTCACAACCTGCATTTCATCTGGCAAGCCACGCGTACCCCTGACGCGCAACCTGCGCCGAACTGGTTATCTGAATTCAAACGGGACATCGCATGAGCTCGACCGACGCCATCCTGCAAGTCAGCGGCATTTCCCGTCAGGACATGACCCTGGATCTGGAGCGGATTTACACCTGGTTTCCACGCCTGAAAACCAAGCGCAAGACCCACGCCGGGCGCTGATGACGCGTCCGACTTTGGTCTTGCTGGATGAACCCTCCATGGGTTTGGCGCCTATTATCGTTCAGGAGATTTTCGAGATCGTCGCCAGCTCAATCGCGAGGAGCAGGTGAACTTCCTGGTTGCCGAGCAAAACATTAATGTGGCGCTCAAGTACGCTTCACAGGCCTATGTGCTCGACACCGGCCGGGTGGTGTTGTCCGGCAGCTGCGAGGCGTTGCTGGCGCGGGGCGATCTGCATGACTTCTATCCAGGTAAACACTGATCATTGAGAACGCCATGACTGAAACCCGAAGCGGACAGACGACCGACGTCATCCGGCACGCAGACATCCTGATCGTCGGTGGCGGCCTCAGCGGCGCGATGTTGGCGGCACAATTGTTGCGACTGCCCGGCAAGCGCTCGTTGCTGGTGATTGAACCTCGGGCGGAACTTGGTCGTGGTGAGGCCTACAGCGCGGTCGAGTTGGGCCATACGCTCAACGGTAACGCGGCGCGAATGAGCGTCGACCCGGACAATGCCGATGACCTGACCCAGTGGCTGACCGCGTACATCGCGGCCGGCGGCTGGCCAGAGTCCGATGAGCAGCATGTGCCGGTCAGCGAACTGTTTCCGCCACGGGGGATATTCGGTTTGTACGTGCAGCAGCGTCTGGCCGAGGCGCAGGCGGTGGGCGCCTTGAATGGTTCGACCGTCGAGCATGTGCGGGCCGAGGTGGTTGACCTGGAAACCCTGAACGATTCGGTACGGCTGAGCTTGAGTGACGGGCAGCGCTTGCAGGGCGCTTATGCGGTGTTGGCGACGGGAATGTTTCCCGCTGCGCGGACGCCGCAGACCGAGTCCAGCGGTTTGAACGCCGCGGCGCTCGATCCGTGGGATGTGGCGGCCATGCGTCAGCTCGACCCGCACTCGACGGTGCTGATTATCGGTTCCGGCCTGACCATGGTCGATGCCGTAGTGTCCCTGGAACAGGCCGGGCATCGCGGGCCGATCGAGGTGTTTTCCCGTCACGGGCTGTTGCCGCATGTGCGCCGGCAACCGCCGGCCTGGGCGGATTTTCTTGCTGAGGATCACAGTATTCATACGCCGCGACAGTTGGTGCGTGAATTGCGCCGGCATTGTCGGGATGCCATTGCGCAGGGCATCGACTGGCAGGCCCCGTTGGACACTGTGCGAGCGCATGTTGGCCGTTTGTGGAGTCAGGCGACGGACGTGCAGCGTCGGCAGTTTGTGCGGCATGTGCGGCCTTGGTGGGAGAGTCACCATCACCGGTCGCCGCCGTTGAGTGCGCAGTTGGTGGCAAGGCTGCATGGGGAAGCGCGGTTGCGGATTCAGGCGGCTTCGTTCAAGGGGCTTGAGCCTTCTTTGAGTGGTGAGGTGGGCATTCGTATCCGCCGTCGTGGTGAAGGTGAAACGGTTGTCGTCAGGGGGGCGGCGTTGATCAATTCCAGCGGGATCGAGTACGACTGGCGGCGGGTAGCGCGACCGTTGCCGCAGCAGTTGCTGGCTCGCGGGCTGGTGCGGCCGGGGCCGTTGGCGTTGGGGATTACGGCGGCGGTTGATGGCGCGGTGCTGGGTGTTGATGGAGACGTCGCTCCTCGACTGTTTGCCATGGGGCCGCCGTTGCGGGGGATGTGGTGGGAGAGTACGGCGGTGACTGATGTGGCTAGTCAGGCCAAGGCTTTGGCTTTGCGTTTGGCGGGATCTGTGCTGTGAGATTGGGGGATATCCGTTTCTGCGGTAGCGGTGGCCTGTCAGCCGACCAGTCACTTTGATCGTACGCATTCCCCTGTGGGAGCTGGCTTGCCTGCGATGGACGCCAACGATAACGCGTGCTGCCTGAATGAACGCGGTGTCCAGACGTTTTTCGCGAGCAAGCTCGCTCCTACAGGGATCGGTGTACCTTTTCGCTTTTCACCACTCATCAGGCCGAGCGTTAGCTCGTAGCAAGAACCGACAGGGCGAAACCAAGGCCGATAATGCTTTTCATGATGCTGCTCCAGAAGAGTGGGAAGAAGATGGGCCCACTGTAGTGCTGGCGCTTCACGATAAAAAACACCCTGACGCATTGTCGTTATCGAGCACGTTGATCCGCGGTCAGTGCGGCGGGCGGTCCACCAGCCAGCGCTGCTTGAGTTGTTCCAGGCGTCCGTCCCGGCTCATCTCGTCCAGCGCCTGCTGCCAGCGCGCGACCTGGCGCGCATCGGTCAACGGTGAAAAGGCGATGTAGGTGGCTTGCTTCATCAATGGCATCTGATAGTGCAACTGCTCGGGTGGCAAGCCTTCCTCACGGGCCAGGGTGGCGACGGACAGCGTGTCGGCCACCACAAATTCGGTACGGCCGAGTCGCGCCAGTCGCATCATTTGTTCGGGTGTTTCCACGCCGTACAGATTGTTCAGGTCCTGTTTCTGCAAGTAGCTGTAGACCAGCCATTTTCGCGGAACGGCAATTCGGCCCTGACGGCCGGCCTCCAGCAAACTGTGCACCGGTTGCCGGCTGCTGTCGGTGGAGAACAGAGCGGTTTCCACCTCCATCAACGGGCCGACCCACTGATACTGGCTGTCACGCTCGGCAGTGCGCAACACGGTGAACACCCCGGTGGCGGGCTCGGTGCTGGCCAAGCGCAAGGCGCGCAGTAGCGGGACCTGTTGAAGGTGCACCTGATCGCCGGTGGTGTCGGCCAGCGCCTGCACCACATCCACGCCAAAACCCACCAGTGTGTTGCCCTGCTGAAAATGCAGGGGCGGGTGGTTGTCGGTGAGCATGTTCAGGTCTGCCGCGACCGCAGTGAACGTCAGGAAAGACAGCAGACAACCGGCCAAGCGCTTCATGAATCGTCCTTGATGAAATGAAGCGCAAATCTTAGTACGCGCCTGCTGCAACTGTCCCGCGCAATTTTCGGGCTTTTGCGTCAGAACTCAGGATTTATGGGTATCACTCGCCACTGTGGGAGCGAGTAAGCCCGCTCCCACAGTGGGTCTTTGTTGCGGTGTAGATCGCGATCAATACCGCTGATATTTCGAACCGAACTCGGCGCGGTTTTCTGCAACGATGACACCGCCGCGTACTTCGTTGCCCGGGCTGATCAGCGCAACGCGTTCACGCAGTTCCTGCAGACGATCAGCGCCACCTTCAGCCACACGATTCTGTTGCAGCCGATCCGAACCACCTTCCACCAACAGTTGCTGAATCTGGCTGTGGGACGCCGTGCTCACGGTGTTGGCCGAGGCCAGGTTCGACAGGCCGAGGCCGCCTGCCAGTGCCAGACCGAGTACCAGGGACGAGGCTTTCGAGAACTTGAACATGGGTGATTCTCCGTGCGTTTAGTTTGAGTGGGTCGGTAGCTGCTGCTATCCGGTGAACACAGTTAAACGCTCGGCTGTATCGGTGATGTGTGCTTGAACGCCTCGAAATCGATGTCTTCGTATCCGCCAGGCATCCCTATACAGACGGATACAAAAGCCCTATGAAAAATCCCCTCTGGGGCAAAACTTCACGACTCGGCGCCGAGCAATTCCACCGGATAAGAGAACACGTAGCCTTCGCTGCGCACGGTTTTGATGTAGGTCGATTCCCGCGAATCATCCATGAGGCGCTGACGCAGGCGGCTCACCAGCAAATCGATGGAACGGTCGAACAGGTCGGCGTCGCGACCTTGGGTCAGGTTCAGTAACTGGTCGCGGCTGAGCACCCGTTGCGGATGATCGAGGAACACGCGCAACAGTCGATATTCGGCGCCGCTGAGGGCGACCATGGTGCCGTCTTCGTCCAGCAGGTGCCGGGCGGTGGTGTCCAGGCGCCAGCGCCCGAAACCCAGCAATCGACCGCTTTCGGTGATCAGCAGGTTGGGCGGCAGCATCCGGGTGCGGCGCAGCACGGCGTTGATCCGCGCCAGCAGTTCGCGGGCGGCGAAGGGTTTGGTCAGGTAGTCGTCGGCGCCCATTTCCAGGCCGAGGATGCGGTCGGTTTCGTCGTTGCGTGCGGTGAGCATCAGGATGGGCGTGGCTTTGTGCTTGCCAGAGCGCAATTCCCGGCACAGCAACAGGCCGTCATCGCCGGGCATCATGATGTCCAGCACGATCAGGTCCACGGTGTTGGCCTCGAGAAAACTGCGCATCTGCCGGCCATCGGCAACCACCGTGGTGCGCAGGCCGTTTTTCTTCAGGTAATTGCCGACCAGCTCGCGGATCTCGCGGTCGTCGTCGACGATCAGGATGTGGTTCACATGTTCCATCGCTCAACCCTCTCGTTGCTCGCACGTTGCGCCGCGGCTGCACGCCGGCCTTTGTATTCCACTGTAACGGGTGAGCTAGTTGATACAAGGGCTCAACGGTAGAAAACAGTGGCGGCCATTGCGGGATCGTCAATGCGCGGATGACGTACCTGGACTCCAGCGGCACGCAGAAAGTGCTGGATTCCAGCAAGGTTGCAGAATGTGGCAACCAGGGCGGTTGATCGTGGCGACCTGCCAGCCAACCAGATTGTGAGGATGTCCCCCGCTCCCACAGGGGGATGGTGTCGAGCGCAAAGTCTGCGTTCGACACTGTTCAAAGGTGGGAGTGCTCTCCTTACGCAACCACTTGATAACACGGCACATACGCCGCGCCACCCGGCAGTTTCATCCGGTGCTGGGCCACGAAGGCCTTGAGCAGTTGATCCAGCGGCTGCATCACCGCCGCATCGCCACGGATCTGATACGGCCCGTGCTTTTCGATCAGGCGGATGCCCTTGTCCTTGACGTTGCCGGCGACGATGCCGGAGAACGCGCGGCGCAGGTTGGCGGCCAGTTCGTGAGCCGGCAGGTTGCGGCTCAGTTTCAGGTTGGCCATGTTTTCGTGGGTCGGGTCGAACGGGCGCTGGAAGCCTTCGTCGATCTTCAGCAGCCAGTTGAAATGGAACGCGTCGTTGCGCTCGCGGCGGAACTGTTTCACCGCTTTCAGGCCCTGAGTCATCTGCCGGGCGACTTCTGCCGGGTCGTCGATAATGATCTCGTAGTGCTGCTTCGCCGCTTCACCCAGGGTGGCGCCGACGAACGCGTCCAGTTGCTCCAGATACGGCGCGGCGTGCTTCGGCCCGGTGAGAATGACGGGGAAGGGCAGGCCCTTGTTGTCCGGGTGCATCAGGATGCCGAGCAGGTACAGGAACTCTTCGGCCGTGCCCGCGCCGCCCGGGAAGATGATAATACCGTGGCCCACGCGCACGAACGCTTCCAGACGTTTTTCGATGTCCGGCAGGATCACCAGCTCGTTGACGATCGGGTTCGGCGCTTCGGCGGCGATGATGCCGGGTTCGGTCAAACCGAGGTAACGACCGCCGTGGATGCGCTGCTTGGCGTGTGCGATGGTCGCGCCTTTCATCGGGCCTTTCATCACGCCGGGGCCGCAACCGGTGCAGATGTCGAGGCTGCGCAAGCCCAGTTCGTGGCCGACTTTCTTGGTGTATTTGTATTCTTCGGTGTTGATCGAGTGGCCACCCCAGCACACCACGATCTTCGGCTCGACGCCGGGGCGCAGGGTGCGGGCGTTGCGCAGCAGGTGGAACACGTAGTCGCTGATGCCCTGGGAAGTGCTCAGGTCGATGCGCTGGCTGTCGAGTTCGTTTTCGGTGTAGACGATGTCGCGCAGGGCGCTGAACAGCATTTCCCGGGTGCTGGCGATCATTTCACCGTCGACGAACGCGTCGGCCGGGGCGTTCAGCAGTTCCAGGCGTACGCCGCGGTCCTGCTGGTGGATGCGGATCTCGAAGTCCTTGTAGGCTTCGAGGATGGTCTTGGCGTTATCGACGTGGGCGCCGGTGTTGAGGATGGCCAGGGCGCACTGGCGGAAGATGTCGTAGGTGCTGCCGGATCCGGCTTCGCTCAGTTGCTGTACTTCACGTTGAGAGAGCGTTTCCAGGCTGCCTTTCGGGCTGACCGAAGCGTTGATTACTTGTCGTTGGGACATTCAATGATCCTTAAAACGATGTCACCCGCCGAGGACGCATGACATCCGAATAGTATGTATCCATAAAGGAAGATGGCACGAACTGCGCGGTATCGCCATGTTCTCCTTTGACGAAGAAAAGATGAAAAGGAGCCCCAGCATAGCTAAATCCACCGCAGAGGCGATAATGCCTCGCAGTCTTTTTGCCCATGCCCCCGAGGAAACCCGTCGCGATGTTTGAAATCCAGCCGCAGAATCCCGAGATTTATCGACGCCAGACGCGCCGCAGCACGATCATCATCGCCCTGGTTTTCCTGGCCCTGGCGATGGTGCTGTCGACTGCGGCGGTGACGATGTTCGGTGAGCCGGGGGGCGACAATCTGCGCTTCAATGTGGGCGGCGTGTTTGTCGCGGTGCTGCTGATGGCGGCGCTGATGCGCGGCACGTTCTGGAATCAGGAATGGATGGCGCCCGCCGTGTACGGCTGGCAGCTCAAGCGCAGCCTGATGAGCGTCACCAACGTCATGCATCAGGTGACGGCGGCGGTGGAGAGGGGTAACCCGGACGCCATGAAGCTGCTGCGCTTCTATCATCTGGGGTTGAAGCAGATGCACGAGCTGGACGGCAACTCCAGTGATCACAGCCAGTTGATTCGCGAGATGGACCTGCACAAGGCCCGGATGGAAGCGCTGGGCATCGAGACTGAGCAGACTCGATTGAACCCAGCGTGGCTTGAGGCGGTGAAACAGACGCCGCAGTAACCGGTGCGTTGTCGAGGCACAGTGATAATAAATAGGCGAACTGGATCAGTCGCCATTCATCGAGATTCAGGAAGCAACATGGGAAATCCGTCCGTCAAAGACCGAATCGAACAATCCCGCCACGGCGTGCTCTTGGTTGCCGAACAGGCCGGGACAAGGCTCAAGGTCCGCTCCGCGGTGGTTCTGCTCGTCGCCGTGAGCCTGTCCCTGATCGCCATCGTGATCTGGGAAGCCTGGAATTCGCGCCAGTACCATCTGCATGACAAGGAAGTGGCGATGTCCAACCTTGCGCAGACCCTGGCCTCGCAAGCGCAGGCGACGATCAAGCAAGCTGACACGCTGCTGTTTACGCTGGTGGAGCGTCTTGAAAACGAAGGCCTGAGCCCGGCCCGGTTGCCTCATCTGGAGCGCTTGCTCAGCGCCCAGCGCAGTGAACTGAGACAGTTGCACGGCATGTTCGTCTATGACGAAACGGGGCGCTGGATGGCCAATTCCAACGGCGCAGTCATACCCGATGCGAACAACGCCGACCGTGAATATTTCATCTTCCATCGCGATCATCCCGACCGTGGGCCGCACATCGGTCCGTCGATCAGAAGCCGATCTAGCGGCGAATGGATCATGACGGTGTCGCGCAGAATCAATCACGCCGATGGAAGTTTTGCCGGTGTGGCGCTGGCGACGATCTATCTCAACCATTTTCTGTCCCTGTACGACAGCATCGACATGGGCCGCAACGGCGTGATCAACCTGATCGCCGACAACGCCACCATTGTCGTGCGCCGGCCATTCAACGAAGCGGAAATCGGTACCAGCCTCGCCAACGGCCCGTTGTTCAAGCAGTTGTTGCCCAAGGGCAACTCAGGGACGGCAATGGTCCAGTCCGTTGTGGATGGCGTTGTGCGGGTGGTAGGGTTTCGCCGGGTCGAGGGGTATCCGCTGATCGTTTTCGCCGCGCTCGACAAGGATGAAGTCCTGGCCAGCTGGCGTCAGGAAACCTTGCTCAGTGCGGGCATCGTCGCGTTGCTCCTGGGGTTTCTCGGCGTGCTGGGTTATCGCCTCATCAATCTGATGAAGCAGCAGAACCGCATCCAGGAGCAGTTGCTGGATGCCCAGGAAAAACTGATCGAGGTCAATCGCAGCCTGGAATTGCTGGCCCTGGAGGACGCGCTGACGGGGCTGTCCAACCGGCGTCAGTTCGATTTGTTCATCCACTCGGAAATCGGCCGTGCCAGACGCAGCCTGACCGGCCTCGCATTGCTGATGATTGATGTCGATCACTTCAAGCTGTTCAACGACCACTTCGGTCACTTGGCCGGTGATGAGTGTTTGCGCAAAGTCAGTGCGATCATCACCGAAAATATCCAGCGCCCCGGGGATCTGGCGGCTCGCTACGGCGGCGAAGAGTTTGCGGTGGTGCTGCCCGGGACCGACTATGTCGGGGCGTTTCTGGTGGCGGAAAAAATCCGTCGCGCGGTGCTGCACGCCGGTATTCACCACAGTGTAGGCGTGGAAGGCGTGGTGACGGTCAGCCTGGGCGTCGCCGCTTACGATCCGGCCTCACAAGTCCAGGCCGACGACCTGATTGGCGTAGCGGACAAGGCGCTCTATGCCGCCAAGGCCAGCGGCAGGAACATGAGCGTCATTGCCAACTGAGCGCGCCGGTTCAGACGAACCGGTCGCTGCCCTGAACCAGTCTGGTCGCCAGGTACGATTGCTTGAGTTTTTCCAGCCACCAGCCCAGGGCGCGGCCGTCATGATCGCCGCGCCAGCCAGCGTACAGAATGTTCGGCTCGCGCGGATCGGCCATCTGTTTCTCGACCAGCGTGCCGTTCTTCAGCAACGAGCCAACCCGATGCCTGGGCAGCCAACCCACGCCCAGACCGTCGCACTGGGCGAGGATTTTTGCGCGCATGGTCGGCACGGCGAGCACCGGTTGCCCACCGGAGACGCCATAGGTGCTGCCTTCGGTGGCTCTGGACGAATCCGCCACGACAATCGCCCGGTGCTGCGTCACCGTTGCTCGGGAAATCGGTTCTTTAACCTTGGCCAGCGGATGCCTGGGCGAGACGGCAAACACCCATTCCATTTCCCCCAACTGCATCCAGCGCAAGGAAGGGATCGCCGGCGGTTCGTTGGTGGCGCCGATGATCAGGTCCGCGCGGCCCTCGCGCAGGGCTTCCCACACACCCTTCAACACTTCCTGGGTGATGCGCAGCGGTACGCCGGATTGCAGCGCGTCGAATTCGTGAATCACCGGGATCAAGGCTTCGAACTCCAGCAGTTCGTCGGTGACGATCCACAGCCGGCTCTCCCAACCGTTGGCCACTTGCTGCACCCGTTGGGTCAGGCGCGAGACGTCCTGCATCAGCCGCGCCGCTTCATTCACCAGCAGTTCCCCGGCGGGGGTGAGCTGCAGGCGGTAGCGGCGTCGATCGAACAGCAGCGCGTCGAAACGCTCTTCCAGTTGCCGCGCCGCATAGGACACGGTCGACGGCGCCTTGCCCAGATGCGCCGCCGCTCGTGACAGGCTGCCGGTTTCCCGAATGGCTTGCAGCAAGGCCAGGTCTTCAATCGACAACATGTGCAGTTCCTCTGAGGATGTTTCAGGCTGCCCGGCGTAACTTGCGCAGCCTGATTAACCGAAGATAGACCAGCACGTTGAACGCCAGCACCACGCTGCCGAGTCCCAGTTGAATAGCGGGTGTCAGGCCCGCAGGGTAAATGACCGGCCACACGTAATGTTCAATAAAACCGCCGCCATAGCCGGTTTGCCCGGCCGCATGGCGCATGAGGTTTTCCCAGTCCGTCAGCGGGCAGAACAAATGGAAAAATTCCACACACACGCCCCACGCGGCGGCCGGCAGGTGCAACCAGATCAGGCAGCGCCATTTAAGCACCAGCAGTCCGCCGAACAGCACGAACAGAATGAACAACAGGTGAAACAGCACCAGCCCGTCGGCGGCGATTCGGTAAAGCATGTCGACTCCCTGACACGTTATGCGATCGCTCCATGGTACTCGGGCGCGGGCGTTAATCACGAAAATCAGCGAGCTCGGCGCGCATCCTGCCGTTGTGCCTGGTGTTGTAGAAGTTCGCAGCAGTGCGCAAGATTGTTCAAGCCATCGGCGGCAACTGCTGGCACAGTTTGACGTCTTTCCCTGTTTGTAGAGCGTTATGTCCAATTCACTCCTGCCGCGCAGCGCCTTTCTTCGCGGTGCCGCGGCAATCATGCCGTTGTCCCTGGCGACCGCGCCGTGGGGATTGCTGGCCGGTTCCATGGCCATCGAAGCCAACCTCACGCCGCTGCAAGGCCAGGGGCTGTCGAGCATCGTGTTTGCCGGTGCGGCACAACTGGTGGCCATCGGCATGCTCAAGGGCGGCGCCGGGATCTTTTCGATTCTGCTGACCACGTTGCTGCTGACCTCCCAGCATTTGCTCTATGGGATGAGCATGCGTTCGGTGATTTCGCCATTGCCGGGGCGCTGGCGTGCAGGGTTGGGCTTTTTGCTCACGGACGAACTGTTCGCCCTGACCAGCCAACATGACAAACAGCAGTTCAATCGCTGGTATGCCCTCGGCGTCGGTCTGACGTTTTATATCGCCTGGAACCTCTTCACCCTCGCCGGCATTGTGCTCGGCAGCAGCATTCCGGGGCTGGAACATCTGGGACTGGATTTCTCCATTGCAGCGACCTTCATTGCCCTGATCACTCCGGTGGTGCGTAACGTACCGACCGTGGTCTGCGTGGCGGTGTCGCTGTTCTGCTCGGTGTTGTTCAGCTATTGGCAATGGGGTTCGGCGCTGGTCTTGTCGGGGCTGGCGGGCATGACGGCGGGCTTTGTCTGCAATAAATTCTACGGTGGACGCACATGATGGTCTGGGCCGTGATTGTCGGTATGGGGGTTCTGGTGTTCCTCAACCGCTACGTGTTTCTCGAACCGCGCCTGCCGGTGCGCCTGAGCAGCAATGCCCGGCAATTTCTCGGTTTTGCGGTGCCGGGCATGCTGACCGCGATTTGCGGGCCGATTGTGTTCATGCCGGACAAACAGCTGAACCTGCAGTGGGACAACCCGTATCTGATCAGTTCGCTGGTGGCGGTGGGGCTGGTGCTGTACACCCGGAACACTTTGCTTAGCATGCTGTTGAGCATGGGGTTTTTCTTTTTGCTGCGCTGGTGGCTTTGAACCGGGTGCCCGAAACTGATCTACGCTTAAAGTTGATGACTGATCCCTTAGGAGGAGAGGTGAGCATGGCAACTGAACAAAAGCGTCCGGATCCGGATGATGAAGACATGGATGAACCGACGGAAGAAGAGATCGAGCGGCAGAGACGTTCGAGGCCAGACTGGAAGCACCCCGACGATGGCAAAGAGCTTTCAGAGCGTGATCAGGAGCGCCCGTTGAAGCCTTGACCGAAGATCAAAATCAAGAGATCGCAGCCTCCGGCAGCTCCTACTGGATTCGGTGTAGGAGCTGCCGGAGGCTGCGATTTTTTGATTTTAGATTCAAATCGAAACGTTCCAGCGAATCTGGGTAATGCCCAATTGCTGCGCTTTGATGCGTGCCGTTTCGAGGGTGGCGTGTGCGGCGATCTTTCGGCCGGACTCCGGGTAAGCATGCGCGGACGCCGAATGAATGGCGTCGACATCAGAAAAATGCACGGCCAGCTTGAAAAAGTGCTTTCGCACGCCGTCAAACATGTAATGCACGGCATAAGGAACGAGTTCGCTCATGTATTTCTCGTGAAGCCAGCCAAGTCGTTGGCTTAGTCGTCGAACAGGAAATTCAGAGAGATCTGCGGGGCGACCATCGTGCAGAAATAAGACGGCTGAAAACGGATGAGGCTCAGCGAGCCTCAGCGGTTCAGAGTGGTTCGACGACGGGTTCGTTCAGTTCTTTTGCCAAACGGGTCTCCGTGCGTGGTTTCAAGCGTCGTCCAGCTGCAACACATCGGGGTGAGCGGCCCGATAGCCCAAGGTCTTGTCGATCCAGGCGTTCAGCTCGTTGACCATCACCGGTGGTTCGCCCGGATAGTGTTTGAGGGTTGAACGCAAGACTCCGTCAATCCCCGGAATTGATCGCAGGTTTCGAGTTTTTGTGTATTGCTCGATAAAACAGTCCAGTCGATAGTGTTCTGTCATCGATAGATAAACGCACTCCAGACTCACGATTTGATTAATTGGAAAATCGTCGCGCATTTAGTTCTCTGCAGGCTTGTTGTATTAGGGATTTCCTTCGTTGTTGACTCTTTGGTCTGCTGGCCTATGCCATTGGAAATGCGGCGCGCATGCTATCTGTACTCATTCTAAATGTATGTATGACTGTCGGATTGTCAGACAAGTGGTTGGGGTATCAAGCATGCCACATGTCCACAAGTGTTTCTTGGCTGAAACACTCCGTGTTACGTCTGAGTTGCTTGTCAGTGTTTACAGCTGTTATTTGCGCTTGAGTTATTGCCGGTATTGACAAGTTTCATGCGATCTCATCAATCAGCGATGCACCCTGGTTTCTGACGTTACCGACGGCTTTGTCGACCTTGTACCGCTCGAAAACCTCGCTGCCTTCACCTTGCAACAAGGCCATCTGCTCGGCACGTTCTCGCGGGGTGGCTGGATCGAGCCATTCGCGCGCCAGTTCCGGTGATAACACCACCGGACGTCGGTCATGAACGTCAAGCATGCCGCCGGCGCTGTCTGCGGTGATGATCACGAAGCCGTCGTCGTCTCGCGGTTCCCCGCTACCTGTGGGAAACCGGCCAATCGCGGCACAGAAAATCGGCGCCCGGTCCTGTCGGCGGATGAGCCAGGGCTGTCTGGTCGAATCCCCTGCGTCGACCCATTCGAACCAGTTATCAATCGGCACAATCGCGCGGTGCGGCCAGATGGCGCGGAAGAACGGGCCGTGGGCGACTTTTTCGACGCGCGCATTGATCGGCGCCGCGCGATCCTTCGCCCAGTGCGGCCGCCAGCCCCAACGTACCTTGTCGGCCACAAGCCCAACGTTTTCCGGGTGAAACAACGCCAGTTGATTCGTCGGCGCAGCGTTGTAGCGGGCCAACGGCTCATCACCGACGTGGTTGACCAGCGCGTCGGGAATGCTCAGTGCCGCGACAAAGTCGTGGATGCCCCGGTATTGCGACAGTCGTCCGCACATGACCGAATCCTCCGGCTGGAGGTTTCAGCATAGTCTTGCCTCAAATCACGTGAGCTCGCTGCAACTCGGTCAACGACAACGCTTTCAATTGCGCCAGCAGCGGATCGCGCCGGTCACGGGGATGCGCCAATTGCACGGCCAGTTCCTGGCGAATGCGGCTGGGGCGATTGTCCATGACCAACACCCGGTCGCTGAGGTACAGCGCTTCATCGACGTCATGGGTGACCAGCAGCAGGGCGATGGCGTGACGCTCGGCCAGTTGCAGCAGCAAGTCTTGCAATTTCATCCGGGTGAAGGCGTCCACCGCGCTGAAGGGTTCGTCGAGCAGCAGCACATCGGGGCGCGAGTAGAGGCCGCGGGCAATGGCGACCCGTTGCGCCATGCCGCCGGAAAGTGCCTTGGGCAAGGCGTGTGCGAACCCGGTCAGGCCGACTTCTTCGATCAGTTGCGTCACCCAGGCCTTGTCGTAACGGCTGTCAGCGCTGAAGCCGATGTTCTGCTCGACCGTCAGCCACGGCATCAGTCGCGGTTCCTGGAACACGAACGCGACTTCACCGCCGCTGCTGTTGAGTTCACCCTGAAAGTCCTTTTCCAGTCCGGCGACGATCCGCAGCAATGTGCTTTTGCCGCAACCGCTGGGGCCCAACAGGCTGATGGTTTCTCGGGGCTGCAATTGCAGGTGAATATTTTGCAGCACGGTGGTGGTGGCGAAGGTTTTACGCTCGACCCGAATGTCCAGCAGGTAGTCGGTCATGGCTCAATCCTCCGCACGTTGGCCGTTGAACGTGTCGCGCCAGGCCAGGAAGCGTCTCTCCAGGCCCGCGAGAATGCCGTCACTGAGTTTGCCCAGCAGCGCCAGCACGATGATTGCCGCGAGCACGATGTCCGGGCGTGAAGTTTCACGACCGTCACTGAGCAGATAGCCCAAACCTTTGGTCGCGGCGATCAGCTCGGCGGCCACCAGAAACATCCAGGCCAGGCTCATGCCGCTGCGCAGTCCGGTGAACAGGCCGGGCAGGGCGGCCGGCAGCAGAATCCGGCGGACCAGACGTATCCGGCTGAAGCCATACATCTGCCCGACTTCCACCAGTTTGCGGTCGATGTCGCGAATGGCCGCGACGCCGTTGAGGTACACCGGAAAGAACGCGCCGATGGCGATCAGGACGATTTTCGAGGTTTCGTCGATGCCCAGCCACAGCAGCAACAGCGGCACCCAGGCCAGGCTCGGAATCGAACGCAGGCCGGCGAACGTCGGCTCCAGCCAGGCTTCGGCTTCACGGCTCAAACCGATCCAGGCAGCAAATGCCAGCGCGAGGCTGGCACCGATGGCGAAACCCAGCAGCACCCGCAACAGGCTGGCGCTGATGTGTTTCCACAGCGCTCCTTCGGCGAGGTCTCTGAGCGTCAGGGCGATTTCGCTGGGCGCGGGCATTTGGTAGGACGGTAGCCAGCCGATGCGTACGATAAATTCCAGCACCAGGATGATCAGCACCGGCAGCGCGAGCCCCTTGAGGCGCAAACGCCAGGCGTTGTTCAAGGAAAACGTGGCGCGATGCGGCGTTGGCAATTCGAGGGGCAGGGGTTTGCTTTTGCTGGTCATGGAATTCTCCAGTCACGACGAATCTGCGACAGGCGCGGTTTGCAGCACAAAATCAAAAAGATCGCAGCCTGCGGCAGCTCCTACAGGGAAACGCATATCCCATGTAGGAGTTGCCGCAGGCTGCGATCTTTTGCTTTTACTGACGAGCCACGGTTTCCTTGAAGCCGGTGTCGATCAGTTGATCGATGACTTGATCGACATTAACCCCACGACGAACCAGCTCTTCAGACACCAGAATCGGCGCGGCGGCCTTGGACGCGATCACGTCCCTGGCGGTCAATTGCGGACTGCTCAGATCGGTACGCGACAGTTGCAGCTGGGCCACTTCCAGCGGCAGACCTGACTCGGTGGCGAGCAATTTCGCCAGTTCCTCAGGATTTTTCACCGCCCAGTCGCGGGCCTTTTCGTACGCCTTCAGGACGGTTTCGATGGTCTGCGGGTGCTCTTTCGCATAGGTGTCGGTGACGCTGACCACGCCATAGCTGTTGAAGTGGGTGTTGCGATACAGCAGGCGCGAACCGGCTTGCACCTGGCTCGCGGCCATGTGCGGATCGAGGCCGGCCCAGGCGTCTACGTCACCTTTTTCCAGCGCGGTGCGACCGTCCGGATGCTGCAAATGCACCAGTTCCACATCGTCCTTGCTCAGGCCGGCCTGTTGCAGGCTGCGCAGCGTGAACAGGTACGGGTCGGTGCCTTTGGTGGCCGCGATTTTCTTGCCTTTCAGGTCGGCGACAGTCTTGTAGGGCGAGTCCTTGCGTACCACTAGCGCGGTCCATTCGGCGCGGCTGTAGACGTAAACCGATTTGATCGGGCTGCCATTGGCACGGCTGAGCACCGCGGCGAGGCTGGCGGAGGATGCGAAGTCGACGCCGCCGCTGTTGAGGTATTCCAGCGAACGGTTGCTGCCCTGACTCAATACCCAGCTGACCTTAGTCTGCGGCAGGGCTTTTTCGAGGAAGCCGAAGTGTTTAAGCACCAGGCTGACCGGCGAGTAATAGGCGTAATCCAGATGCACCTCGGCCGGCGGCGTTTCAGCGGCCTGCGCGGTGGGTTGCAGGCTCAAGGCCAGGGCGCAGGCGCTGAGCAGATTCCTGACTTGGGGAAAACGGAAGGTGGACTTCATGGGGTCAGCTCCGGCAAGGCGTTGAGTTTCTTATTTCTAAAATTCATTTTTTTATGAATGCGTCCTGCATAAAAGGAATATTGCAGGCTCTGTGCCATGTTGCGCACATCCCGCTTTTTCAAGGCTTTGGCGCGGGACGGGACGTCGAGAGGTGTTGCAAGGAAAACAGTCTGTCGGGTCACTGTTGCCGAGCAAACAGTGTGGGCTGACGGTCATGAGCTTATGCATAAATAGAATTTAAAAAGCCCTTTGCAAGAGCGCTATGGTCTATGGCGTTCACTCTCAAGGAGCCCTCGATGAACCTGTCCCGATTTGTGCGCAGTCTGCTGACCAGCGCGTTGTTTGCCGCGCCAATGGCCTACGCCGCCGAACCCGTCGTCCTGCACGTCGGTGATCAGAACTACTACAACGTTCGCGCCTCGGTGGAGGCGTCCGGTGTGCTGGAAGGGGCGTCGTATACCGTCGACTGGAAGCACTTCCAGGCGGCCGCGCCGCTGGCCGAAGCGTTGAACACCGGCGCGCTGGACCTGGGCTTTCTCGGTGATTCGGGTTTCCTGTTTCCAGCAAACGCGAGGCCATCGCCGACTTTCTGGTGCGCCTGAAAAAGGCTCGGGCCTGGGTCGACAACCACACCGACGAGTACGCCGATCTGTGGGCGAAGAAGGCCAATCTCGACCAGAACGTTTCGCGCCACTGGTTGCGTCAGGCGCACATGACCGTCGGCCCGGTAGACGCGCAAGCGGCCAAGGATTTGCAGGGCACGGCGGACTTCCTGTTCAAGGTCAAGGCGCTGCCCTCGGCACTGGCGACCGCGCCGATCATCGACAGCTCGTTCCAGCAGGCATTGGCCCAGTAACCGACGAGGCACGGCAGCACCGGAACCAAACACTGTGTACCCTGATCCAACCCGCGCCCGCACACTTGTGCGGGCTCAACGGTCTGGCCCAGGGCACAACATGAAACAGCTGTTCAAGGTTCTCTGCGCACTCGCCATTGCCGTCGGGCTGGTGGGTTGCATCGCTGCTCCCATCGAAATGACGCCACAGACCGAACAGCGTCTGCGCACGCAACCGCCGATCCGTTTTCTGCTGACTTTCGATGATGGTCCCAGCGCGTCGAGTTTCTGGAATCCGACGATGACGATTCTCGACAGCCTGGCCACGAACCCGGTGCAACCGAACCTCAAGGCGGTGTTCTTCGTGCAGACCGGGGCGCCACGGGCGGGCGACAGCGACATCGGCCGCGAGGTCATGCGCCGCGAACATGCCGACGGGCAGATACTGGGTTTCCACACGGCCACTCACTGGCACACCAATCACCGGTCCCTGAGCCCGGAAGAACTGGAGCAGTCACTGACCAAAGGCAGTGCCGACATTGCCGCGATCACCGGAGCGCCGCCGACCCTGGTGCGTCCGCCATTCTGGAACTATGACAAACGAGTCTTCGCGGCCTATCAACGGCATGGCTTGCACGTGTTGCTGACCGACCTGAGCGCCAACGACGGCAAGATCTGGGGCTTCAACGCCAGTCCCCGGCGGCGGGCCAACATGCTGCGGCAGCTGTCGGAAGTGCGCGAGCGCATCGCGCTGGGTGAGCTGCCAACCGTGGACGGGGTGATCCCGGTGGTGGTGACCTTCCACGACCTCAATCGCTACACCGCCCGGCATGCCCGCGAGTACCTGCAAATCCTGCTTGATAGCGCACAGGCGACCGGCTTGAAAACGGCGCAGAAGCCGTTTTATGACGATCAGGCGGCGCTGCAACGGGCGGCCATGGCGCGCACTGTTCGTGACAGTTCACAACCGGTGAAATTGCCGGGGATCTGGAACTGGATTTGGGAGGGTGATGCGCACTGATGTTCGCCGGCGCGGGATCACACAGAACCTGTGGCGAGGGAGCTTGCTCCCGCTGGGATGCGCAGCAGCCTATCAACTGTCAGCGGTACCTCTGAATCACTGCAATTGCAGTCATTTTGGGGCCGCTTCGCAGCCCAGCGGGAGCGAACTCCCTCGCCACAGTTTGCCCATTGCTCGCCCAATCGCTTTAATCCCGCGGCAGCAATTCATCAATCATCCGCAAACAATGATTCAACCCCGGCGACACATCGCCCACGCGCCGGCTGAGGATGATCGGCGAGGTCGCGTTGTCTTCCAGCAGCGGTGTGAAGCCGATGTCGTCGCGGTGCAGCAATTGCACCGAGGCCGGCACCAGGGTGACGCCGATTCCTGCACCCACCAGGCCGATGGCGGTTTGCAGTTCGTTGGTCCATTGCGCCACGTGGATGCTCACGCCATAGGATTCAAATAACGCGATCACATGGTCGGCATAACTGGGGCGCGGGTTGCCGGGGTACAGCACGAAGGGCTCCTTCGCCAGGTCGCGGAGGCTGATCGGCCCGGCCAGTAACGGGTGGCCGGCGGGGAGGGCGGCAACCAGCCGGTCTTCGGTCAGCACCGTCTGGATAATGGCCGGGTCGTCGATGCGGATCCGCCCGAAACCGATATCGATGCGTCCGGCCTTGAGCGCCTGCACTTGTTGCAGCGTGGTCATTTCCGAGAGCCCGAGTTCAAGCTCCAGCGGTTCGCCGCTGCGCAAACGACGGATCAATTCCGGCAGCACGCCATAGAGCGTCGACGGCGCAAAACCAATCCCCAGCCAGGTCTTTTCCCCCAGACCGATCCGTCGCGTGTTGTCGCAGACCTTGCCCAGTTGCTCGAGCAGGGCGGTGGAGTGCTCATGGAAAAACCGCCCGGCGTCGGTCAGCTTCAGCGGCCTCCCGCGTTCCAGCAACAACACCCCGAGTTCGTCTTCCAGTTGCTGAATCTGCCGGCTCAGCGGCGGCTGTGCGATATGCAGCAATTCAGCGGCGCGGGTGAAGTTGAGGGTTTGAGCCAACACCTGAAAATACCGCAGGTGACGCAGTTCCATGGGGCCTCCGCTATTACATCGGTTGCATACCTTTAAGGTATCAAGCCAGACCAATTCTATATTGGCTTCCCGAAAAAAGCCGTACCAGAATCGGTTCCAGAACTTTAAGAACCTGACGGGTATCGACATGCTTGCAACTGCCATTGAATCGATCGAGACGATCATCGTCGATCTGCCGACCATCCGCCCGCACAAGCTGGCGATGCACACCATGCAGAACCAGACCCTGGTGATCATTCGCGTGCGTTGCGCCGATGGCATTGAAGGCATTGGCGAATCCACCACCATCGGTGGCCTGGCTTACGGCAACGAAAGCCCGGACAGCATCAAGACCAACATCGACCGACACTTCGCGCCGCTGTTGCTCGGTCAGGACAGCGCCAACGTGAACGCGGCGATGTTGCGCCTGGAACGCAGCATCCGTGGCAACACCTTCGCCAAGTCAGGTATCGAAACCGCATTGCTCGACGCCCAGGGCAAACGCCTCGGCCTGCCGGTCAGCGAACTGCTGGGCGGACGGGTTCGCGATGCACTGCCGGTGGCCTGGACCCTGGCCAGTGGCGACACCGACAAGGACATCGCCGAAGCGGAAAAAATGCTCGACCTGCGTCGCCATCGCATCTTCAAACTGAAAATCGGTGCCGGCGAAGTCAACCGCGACCTGGCCCACGTCATCGCGATCAAGAAAGCCCTGGGCGATCGCGCCAGCGTGCGAGTCGATGTCAATCAGGCCTGGGACGAAGCGGTCGCGTTGCGCGCCTGCCGGATCCTCGGCACCCACGGCATCGACCTGATCGAACAGCCTATCTCTCGCCACAACCGCGCCGGCATGGCGCGCCTCAACGCGATGAGCCCGGCGCCGATCATGGCCGATGAATCCATCGAGTGTGTGGAAGACGCGTTCAATCTGGCCCGTGAAGGCGCGGCTTCGGTGTTCGCCCTGAAGATCGCCAAGAACGGCGGCCCGCGTGCCGTGCTGCGAACCGCCGCGATTGCCGAAGCGGCCGGCATTGGGCTGTACGGCGGCACCATGCTCGAAGGCGGCATCGGCACCCTGGCGTCGGCCCATGCGTTTGTCACGCTGAACAAACTGGCGTGGGACACCGAACTGTTCGGCCCGCTGCTGTTGACCGAAGACATCCTCAGCGAGCCGCTGGTCTATCGCGATTTCGAGTTGCACGTGCCGAAAACTCCGGGCCTGGGCCTGACCCTCGATGAAGAGCGACTGGCGTTCTTCCGTCGCGACAACACCTCTACTGCCATTCATCTAGCCTGAGGAGAGCATTATGTTGTTCCACGTAAAAATGACCGTGAACCTGCCGGTCGACATGAATCCTGAAGCAGCCGCCAAATTGAAGGCTGACGAAAAGGCCCTCGCTCAGCGCCTGCAAGAACAAGGCAAGTGGCGTCACCTGTGGCGCATCGCCGGGCTGTATGCCAATTACAGCATGTTCGATGTCGACAGCGTTCAAGAGCTGCACGACCTGCTGATGCAATTGCCGCTGTACCCGTACATGGCGATCGAGGTCACCGCGATGTGCCGGCATCCTTCTTCCATCCGCGAGGATGACCGCTGAACCCAGCCTGTTCAGTTCGCCAAGCTAATAATTACAAGATGAGGAACCACCATGAACGTCAAGATTTCCCACACTGCCAGCGCCCAGAAATTTCTTGAAGAGGCCAGCGGCCTGCACAATGACGCCGGCGATCCACGGACCAAAGCCCTGGTCTACCGCATCCTGTGCGACTCGGTGAACATCATCGAAGACTTCGCCGTGACCCCGGAAGAATTCTGGAAAGCCGTCAACTACCTCAACGTGCTGGGTGCACGCCAGGAAGCGGGCCTGGTGGTGGCCGGGCTCGGTCTGGAACATTACCTGGACCTGCTGATGGACGCCGAAGACGAGCAGGCCGGCAAGGCTGGCGGCACGCCGCGGACCATCGAAGGGCCGCTGTACGTGGCCGGTGCACCGTTGTCCCAAGGCGAAGCGCGTCTGGATGACGGCGTCGATCCGGGTGTGACGCTGTTCATGCAGGGCCGCGTGTTCAATACCGCCGGCGAACCGTTGGCCGGCGCCGTGGTGGATGTATGGCATGCCAACACCGGTGGCACTTATTCCTACTTCGATACCACGCAATCGGAGTTCAACCTGCGTCGCCGCATCGTCACCGACGCTGAAGGCCGTTACCGTTTCCGCAGCATCGTGCCGTCAGGCTACGGTTGCCCACCGGACGGTCCGACCCAGCAACTGCTCGATCAATTGGGGCGTCACGGCCAGCGCCCGGCGCACGTGCACTTCTTCATCTCGGCACCGGATCATCGTCACCTGACCACCCAGATCAACCTAGATGGCGATCAATACCTGCACGACGATTTCGCCTACGCCACCCGTGACGAGTTGATCGCGAAAATTACTTTCAGCGAGGATCAACAACGCGCAGCGGCGTACGGCGTCAGCGGTCGATTTGCCGAAATCGAATTCGATTTCACCTTGCAGTCGTCCGCCCAGCCTGAAGAGCAGCAGCGTCACGAGCGGGTTCGCGCACTCGAGGACTGATCGCGCAACCCTGTGGGAGCGTGCCTGCTCGCGAAGAGGCCGGCACATTCCACATGTCAGTCCACTGACACACCGTTGCAAGCACTGCCTTAGAATCACCCGACGCACCCCATAAGAACAACGTGAGTGACCCGATGATGCAAGCGCAACTGTTAAGTCAGCGCAGCTCCGTATTCGACCATGCCGACCCATACGCGGTGTCGGGCTACGTCAATCAGCATGTCGGCAATCACTGCATCCTGATGCCACACGTCGGACGACCGCTGGCCAGCCTCAATCACCGCAAGTTCGCCAGCCTCGACCTGTGCCGCATCAGCTACGGCGGCAGTGTCCGCGTCACCTCCGGCGCGCTGGAAAGCATCTATCACCTGCAAGTGTTGCTGCGCGGCAATTGCCTGTGGCGCGGCCACGGTCAGGAGCATTACTTCGCGCCCGGTGAGTTGCTGCTGATCAACCCCGCCGATCCGGTGGACCTGACGTACTCTGACGATTGCGAAAAATTCATCCTCAAAATCCCGACGTCGTTGCTGGAATCGGTCTGCAACGAGCAACGCTGGCGGTATCCGGTGCAGGGCGTGCGGTTCCTGGAGAACCGTTATCAGCTCAATGAGCTGGAAGGTTTTGTCGGTCTGCTGGCGATGATTTGCCAGGAAGCCGAGGCCACCGAGCAGATTCCCAAGGTGCAGGAACACTACGCACAGATCATCGTCAGCAAGATGCTCAGCCTGATGCAGACCAATGTCAGCCGCATCAGCCTTGGATCACAGACCGCTACGTTCGAAGTGATTGCCGACTACATCGCACGTCACATCAAGCAGGACATCGACAGCGAAGAACTGGCGCGTCAGGCGCGGATGAGCCTGCGTTCGTTGTATGGCTTGTTTGAACGCAACGCCGGCACCACGCCGAAAAACTACATTCGGCAGAAACGCCTTGAACGTATCCATGCCTGCCTGAGCGATCCGACCTGCAACGTGCGTAACGTCACGGAAGTGGCGATGGATTATGGGTTTCTGCATTTGGGGCGGTTTTCGGAGAATTATCGCAAGCAGTTTGGGGAGTTGCCTTCGGATACGTTGAAGCGGCGGGATTAATTCGTCTGAAAAGGTATTTCCGAGACAGGAAATTTCATATCAGTCCGAGTTCAGCGACTCCGACGAGGGCGCACATCACGATAAAAAATGTCCAGCCGAGCCAATACAAGGTGATCAAAATTCTTCTCAGGCCCGCAGGGAAGTTCTTCATATCATCTGTACTGGCGCCTCCGTAACGTAGAGCGAGCCGAGGCGTAGCGAATACGCACATTATTTCTCCCATCAAAGATAAATTCCCCCAAGGGCCACCGTTTCTCAAGAATGCACTACTAGTAACTGCACGGCAGTTCTTCAGATGGTTCAACATAAAATCCATTTTGGTGTAGGCGAGAAAAAGTGATGTTCCGACAAATATAAATCCTCCTCCGAAGTTGATTAAGCCTATAACCAAGTATATTTTTTCAGCTGTATTAAGGCTCACTTAATAATCTCGTAAATGTCTTCGATGTTTAATGCGTAAATTAATTTAAAGCTAGATTCAACGGGTCGGCCCGCAACTGGTTTACCCGTCGATCCGCATTGAAAGTACGCTAAGGAGCTAGGTGTTGTTTAGACAAGTTCGAGTTTGATAACCGCGAAAAGCCCAAGCATTACGAGTAAAAGTCCCCAGCCGGTCCACTGCAAAATAATTAGTTTTCGTTTGAGGCTCGCAGGAAAGTTCTTCAGGTCCTCTGCGTTGGCACCGCCATCGCGTAAATAAATCTGAGGTGTAGTCATTACCCCCATTATGGCCCCCAGTAACAACATATTTCCCCAAGCCCCAGCGTTTCTTAACGGTGCTCGAATCATAACCGCAGGGCAATTTTGCAGGTGGTTTAGCATCACATCCATTTTTGTGTAGGCTAGGTGAAGTGATATGCCGATTGATATAAATGCGCCAACAAAGTCGATCAAACCAATGACAAGAAATATTGTGTCACCAGAACTCAGGCTCATTTGATGACCTCGTAAATCTGATCTCCTATGAATTCGCCGGTCTTTCCTCCAATTTCCCCGGCGGCCAAGGAGCTAACTCCGATTAGTACAAGGCCGCATGCAAATGTTCCTGCACCGCCAGTAGGTACCCCGAGAGCTGCACAAATAACACCAGCGGTAGGGCCACTCAAATACAAACCAGCAAGAGCGCCGCCCGCGACCCCGCCCGCAAAACTTCCAGTTTCTGTAAATTTCACCTTCTCACAGGCCTCCACATTCCCTTCTGCACAAACACCCTGAACCTTGATTACTGACGCTCCACCACCCACTGCTGTACCAACCCAACCACCATATTTGACGTACTTCGCCGCTTTGGAAACAGCATCGATGTGCGTGGCATAACCAGGAATCTGCCCAATAGCCCCTGCTTTTCTCCAGCGATGAACAAGGCTTTTAGTCGATATCCCCAATACGCTTTTCAGATTGGGGTGATCCGGAAAGCCGATGCTCTTTTTTGTAAATTTGGTGAGCTGGGCATCCAACTGAGTCAGCAGTTGTTTGCGTTCGGCGTAAAACTCGGGGGACTTCAGGTGACCATTGGCTTGAAAGGTCCGTGTATGCAAACTTTCGATGTCACGCAGAATGATATCCACGTCATCCAGGTTCTTCGAAAACATGGCCAGCCCGGCGCTTGCGCCGAGTGACCCCTTGGAAATCAGGAACGCAATTTCGTCATAGTGACGAGCCATGAAATCGGCTTCTTCCGAACTGAGAGGCTCCAAGGCTCTATTTACATTACCTGCCGCTTGCATCAACAACGCGTCTTCGTAAGTACAGAGGTGATTGTTCGGATCACTTAGAACAATCATCGTCCCGGCTTTTACCTGATCCAGATTCGGATTCAGAGCCTTGAATTTGGCGATGACGGCGGGGGAGGCTGAAGTGAAAAGCTGGGCTTCCAGTTTGTCAGCCGTCGTACTTCTGGGAACGACGTAGAAACCGGGTTCTTCTTGTGGGACTTCCGCTGGCCATCGCTCTTGAGGAAAAAACTTCAAGTCCGGAACTGGATGCGGCGACGAGGCTGCCTTCAATGCGTCGGGCGAATTCGCAGTAGTCGACTTGAGGTTTTGCGCGTGGACAAAGCGCAGTAAGCGTTCCGGGTCAGGTTTTAATGAAGGCTGTGTTAGCGTTGAGGTCGGGATTCTTTTAACCCGTTCAGTGATCGCGCCCTGAGCTTTTCGCGTCAAGGCCTGCGATTGGATGAGCAGGTCGCGTTGTTCTTGCAGAAGGGCGTGTACGCCTTGCACCGGCGTTTTTTGACCTTGTGCAACGTCATCGGCAATGCGCTTCGCATAATAGGCGACTTCCCGATTGAACTGTTCCCGCGCCATACCGTGTGCAAGATGACGAGTGCCAAGGGTGCGGGCTTGTCCCACCAGTTTGCTCGCAGCGCTGTTAACGTCCCAGAGCTCATGACGATCCGGATTCATCCCTCTTCACCCCACGAACTGTAACCGGCGGTTTTTGCGAGGTGGTGGGTCCAGGCAATGTCGCGGTAACGAATAGCCACGTGCTCTTGGGGCTCAACGTCGTTTTGCAAAATGGCATGAGGCATTTCAAGCGTCAGGTCGGCAATGACCCCGCCACTGATCGAAACGGTATAAAACTTTTCCTGCATGCCAAAGGCCGACACGCGGTAGAAACTGATCGTGCAGTTTATTTCTTCTCTGTTTGAAAGCGCTTGAGCGAGTAGCGGTGATGATTTGTCGACGGCTTTCGTGATGATGATCGGGCTGTGTGTCGACCTGTTGATGTTCCCGATAGTGGTGATGTTGTGGCTATAAGACAGCACCATGATTTCATCCGTATGCGCCGCCTGGTACTTGTTGCCTATAGAGTCCTGAGTTGAACAGCCCGCTGAAATCAATCCTTGGGCTTTACCGTTTATGGTCATGTAACCGTGATTAGCCATAGAAACCACTCCTTGTAGTCAGGCGCGCAGTCTATGCAAAACTTGTAAGCAGTTATGTAGTCCGATTCCGAAAATGACGCACAGAAGCGAGTTCTGCACTAAACGGACAAAGGTCTGCACCCAGCGGATAGTCCGCCCTATTGCCCCGTCCTAGCATTGGCCCTGCCTGAATAAAAACAATGGAGGCGGCGGCCATGTCCCTGCGACCCGAATACCTTCACTCCCTGTTGGAAGATGACAAAGAACAGGGCATCTACCGCTGCAAGCGCGAGATGTTCACCGACCCGCGGCTGTTCGATCTCGAGATGGAACACATCTTCGAAGGCAACTGGCTGTACCTGGCGCACGAAAGCCAGATCCCCGAGAAAAACGATTTCTACACCACCACCATGGGGCGCCAGTCGATCTTCATCGCGCGCAACAAGGACGGTGAGCTCAACGCTTTCATCAACGCCTGCAGTCACCGTGGCGCGATGCTCTGCCGACACAAGTCCGGCAACAAGAGCTCCTACACCTGCCCATTCCACGGCTGGACGTTCAACAACTCCGGCAAGCTGCTGAAGGTCAAAGACCCGGCAGCGGCGGGTTACCCGGCGAGCTTCAATTGCGAAGGCTCCCACGACCTGACCAAAGTCGCGCGTTTCGAATCCTATCGCGGCTTCCTGTTCGGCAGCCTCAAGGCCGACGTCGTGCCACTGGTTGAGCACTTGGGCGAGTCGGCGAAGATCATCGACATGATCGTCGACCAGTCCGCCGATGGCCTGGAAGTGCTGCGCGGTTCGTCCAGTTACATCTACGAAGGCAACTGGAAACTCACCGCCGAAAACGGCGCCGACGGTTATCACGTCAGCTCGGTGCACTGGAACTATGCCGCCACCCAGAACCAGCGCAAACAGCGCGAGGCCGGCGACAGCAATCCGACCATGAGCGCCGGCAGTTGGGCCAAGCAGGGCGGCGGTTTCTATTCCTTCGACAAGGGCCACATGCTGCTCTGGACTCGTTGGGCCAACCCGGAAGACCGTCCGCTATACGAGCGTCGCGATGAGCTGGCCAAGGACTTCGGCAAGGCCCGCGCCGACTGGATGATCGAGAACTCGCGCAACCTGTGCCTGTACCCGAACGTGTACCTGATGGATCAATTCAGCTCGCAGATCCGCATCGCCCGGCCGATCTCGGTCAACCGCACGGAAATCACCATTTACTGCATCGCCCCCAAAGGCGAAAGCGACCACGCCCGTTCGAGCCGCATTCGTCAGTACGAAGACTTTTTCAACGTCAGCGGCATGGCCACGCCGGACGATCTGGAGGAGTTTCGCTCGTGCCAGACCAGCTATCAGGGCAGCGTGACCGCGTGGAACGACATGTCCCGTGGCGCCGAGCACTGGATCGAAGGCGCTGACGAAGCGGCGAAAGAAATCGACCTGCATCCACTGCTCAGCGGTGTGCGCACTGAAGACGAAGGCCTGTTCGTGCTGCAGCACAAGTATTGGCAGCAAACGATGCTCAAGGCGCTGGCTGCCGAACAGTCCGGTTTGATTGCTGTGGAGGCCGTGCAATGACCATCACCTATGACGTTGTGCGCGACTTTCTCTACCGCGAAGCGCGTTACCTCGATGACCGGCAATGGGACGAATGGCTGGAGTTGTACGCCCCGGACGCGACGTTCTGGATGCCGTCCTGGGACGACAACGACGAATTGACCGAGGACCCGCAGCGGGAAATCTCGCTGATCTGGTACGGCAACCGCACCGGTCTGGAAGACCGCATCTTCCGCATCAAGACCGAGCGTTCCAGCGCCACCGTGCCGGACACCCGCACCTCCCACAACATCAGCAACATTGAGCTGCTGGATCAGGTCGACGGCCTCTGCAAGGTGCGCTTCAACTGGCACACCCTGAGCTTTCGCTACAAGACCGTCGACAGCTATTTCGGCAGCAGTTTCTACACCCTTGATGTGCGCGGTGAAAACCCGCTGATCAAGGCCAAGAAAGTGATCCTGAAGAACGATTACGTTCGCCAGGTCATCGATGTTTACCACCTGTGAGGCGGCCGTCATGACTCATTCCATCGCATTCAATTTCGAAGACGGCGTCACCCGGTTCATCGACGCCAACGTTGGCGAAACCGTGGCCGACGCCGCGTACCGCCAGGGCATCAACATTCCGCTGGATTGCCGCGACGGCGCCTGCGGCACTTGCAAGTGTTTCGCCGAGGCCGGCCGTTACGACCTGGGTGAGGAATACATCGAAGACGCCCTGACTGCCGATGAAGCCGAGCAGGGGTTTGTCCTGACCTGCCAGATGCGCGCTCAGAGCGATTGTGTGGTGCGTGTGCCGACTTCTTCAGAGGTTTGCCGTACGCAACAGGCCAGTTTTGAGGCGACCATCAGCGCCGTACGCCAGTTGTCCGACAGCACCATCGCGCTGTCGATCAAGGGTGAATCACTGAGCAAACTGGCGTTCCTGCCGGGGCAATACGTGAACCTCGGGATTCCCGGCAGCGAGCAGACCCGCGCCTATTCGTTCAGCTCGTTGCAGCGTGACGGCGAGGTCAGTTTCCTGATCCGCAACGTGCCTGGCGGCTTGATGAGCAGCTTCCTCACCGGCATGGCCAAGGCCGGCGACAGCATGAGACTGGCCGGGCCGTTGGGCAGTTTTTATCTGCGCGACATTCGTCGCCCGCTGTTGCTGCTGGCCGGCGGCACGGGGTTGGCGCCGTTCACCGCGATGCTGGAAAAAATCGCCGAGCAGGGCAGTGAGCATCCACTGCATCTGATCTACGGCGTGACCAACGATTTCGATCTGGTGGAACTCGATCGACTCGAAGCCTTCGCCGCGCGCATCCCGAATTTCAGCTTCAGCGCCTGCGTGGCCAGTCCCGACAGTCAGCACCCGCTCAAGGGCTACGTGACCCAGCACATCGAGCCACAGCACTTGAACGATGGCGATGTCGATGTCTACCTGTGCGGCCCGCCGCCGATGGTCGAGGCGGTCAGCCGGTACATTCGCGAACAAGGCATTGCACCGGTGAATTTCTACTACGAGAAGTTTGCCGCCAGCGCGGCATAACCCTTTTTTACGATGAACCCTGTAGGAGCTGCCGCAGGCTGCGATCTTTTGCTTTTGTTTTTTTCAATCAAGATCAAAAGATCGCAGCCTGCGGCAGCTCCTACAGGGTTCGTTGGCGTGAACACGAGGTGGCTATGAACAGATTTCACGAAAAAGTCGCGCTGATCACCGGCGCTGCCCAAGGCATCGGCCGACGCGTCGCCGAACGCATGGCGGCGGAAGGGGCGCGGTTGATTCTGGTCGATCGCTCCGAGCGGGTGTTCGAAGTGCAACAGCAATTGGGCCAGAACAGCCAGGTGCTCGCGCTGACCGCCGATCTCGAGCAATACGGCGAATGCAGTCGCGTGATGCAAACCGCCGTCGAGCGTTTCGGGCGTCTCGACATCCTCATCAATAATGTCGGCGGGACGATCTGGGCCAAACCTTTCGAACACTACGAAGCGCAGCAGATCGAGGCCGAAGTTCGTCGCTCGCTGTTTCCTACACTGTGGTGCTGCCACGCCGCGCTGCCGTTCATGCTGGAGCAGGGCAGTGGCGCCATCGTCAACGTGTCGTCCATCGCCACCCGCAGCATCAACCGCGTGCCGTACGGTGCGGCGAAGGGCGGGGTGAATGCGCTGACCGCTTGCCTGGCGTTCGAAACCGCCGGACGTGGCGTTCGGGTCAATGCAACGGCACCCGGTGGCACCGAAGCGCCGCCGCGGGTGATCCCGCGCAACAGCGCCGAACAAAGCGCTGAGGAAAAGGTGTGGTATCAGCAGATTGTCGACCAGACGCTCGACAGCAGTCTGATGAAACGCTACGGCACACTGGATGAACAGGCAGCCGCTATTCTGTTTCTGGCCAGCGACGAAGCGTCCTACATCACCGGCATGATCATGCCGGTGGGTGGTGGTGACCAGGGCTGACACGGCTCGCTAACAACCACATCAAACGGAGTCATCGTGATGAGCGACAAACCCACGATCGTACTGGTTCATGGCTTTTGGGGCGGTGCCGCCCACTGGAACAAGGTTATCGTCAAACTGCTGAGCAAGGGCTATACAAACATTCGGGCGGTGGAGATGCCGCTGACGTCATTGGCCGATGATGCCGAGCGCACGCGCAAAATGGTCGCGCAAGTGGCGGGGCCGGTATTGCTGGTGGGTCATTCCTATGGCGGCGCGGTGATCACCGAGGCCGGCGATCAACCGAATGTCGTGGGGTTGGTGTACATCGCCGCGTTTGCGCCGGATGCCGGCGAAAGTCCAGGTGGCATCACACAGCGGCATCTACCTGCCGCGGCGGCGAACCTGGCCCCCGACAGCGACGGCTACTTGTGGGTCAAGGCGGATCTCTACCACGAAAGTTTTTGTCAGGACCTGCCCGCGACCGAAGGACTGGTCATGGGTATCACCCAAAAAGCACCACTGGCTGGCACGTTTGGCGACACGATCAACACCGTGGCGTGGAAGAACAAACCGTCGTGGTATCAGGTCTCGTCCGATGACCGGATGATCGCGCCACAGAATCAGCAATGGATGGCGGCGCGGTTGAACGCCAGAGAGATCCTGACGTTGAACGCCAGTCATGCGTCCCTTGCCTCGATGCCGACCGAGGTGGCAGCGTTTATCGACAGGGCTGCCACGGCATTGTCCAAGGCCTAGGCACCTTTACAGGCGACGCTGAAACGCTTTGACGATTCTTAGCGTGGCGTCGCTTGTGTTCAGATTGTGCACCGCGTCCAGGGGAAACCACATGCAATCGAAGATTTCATTTTGCGGTCGCGCCTCATTCGAGTTCAGCACCGATGCCTCGTAAACGTGGTGCCGGGTGCCGCCCGAGTCCAGCTCCATCAGGTACAGCAAGTCATTGGCCCCCAAGCCGGTCTCTTCCCAAAGTTCGCGCATTGCGGCGGCGGCGACGGTTTCACCGCGCTCGACCTTTCCGCCGGGCAGCGTCCAGCGACACCTTGGCTTGCGCACCAGGAGAATGTACCGGTCCTGCTCACAAATGACGGTTGCTCGCACTTTCATGTGTTACCTGGTTGCTTGTTGTCATAAAACAGCAATATTCAGGTCGGCCCGGTATCGCGGGCCTCTGGATGGTTGGAGGTGTCGCAGGGGCTGAAAGTGCAACCGGATGCCGAAACTCTGTCGCGACGTCTGGTCGGCATCTCTGTGAAGCGTGGGTGTAAGGTAGGCAGGTCAGTTCTGAATATCAGTACCGAAATGGAGGTTGCTTATGAGCGTTCCGATGCTGAACAAGATGCACATGAACGGTTATGACGTACTCAGCGTGAACAACGGCCCCTGGCGGGTATGCACTCAAGGCGACCGGTTGGGAGCCTTTGCCAGCAGGGAAGAGGCACTGGCCTTTGCGGCGTCTCTTCCCGGTTACAAGGCGCGGGCGAAAAGGCCGGCCGATAGCCGCAAAGCCGATAAATAGTCAGCATCAAGCCCCGGATTACCGGGGCTTTTCTATCTTGCTGACGGATTAATAACCGCCGCCGCCGCCCGTCCCGCCAGTGCTAGAGGGCTCCCTGGCCTTTTGCTGCGCATTGCTCCATTCCGCGCAGGTCATGAAGCTTTTGTGATCGACCTTGCCCTTGCCATCGAAACTGACGTTGTACGACTGCTGGTGGCCGGCTTGCACCAGTTTGTAGTCAAAGCATGTGCCGGGCACGACCGTGCGGTCGCTGATTGATTGAGGCTGTCCGCCAATCTGCTGGACCTGCTCCTTGCTCATGCCGGTTTCGACCTTGGCTACCAGCGGCTGGTCACGATAGACGCGTGATTCAGTGCTACAGCCGCCCGACGCCGCCAACGCGAGAGCCAGCGCGCATAGAGCCTTTTTCATGACAACGCTCCCGTCAGTGAGCCTTGTTTCGACTGATAGCCTTGGCCTTCACTTCTTCGGCATAACCCGCCAGCCGTTGTTCATCACCCTGGAACAAATCGCACAGCCTCATGACGGCCTGTGCGTCCACATCATTGCCAGCCTGGCGTAGCTGATCTGCCAGACGCAGAAGCTCTACCGCCGACCATCTCAGATCCGACGCAACGCTTTGCAGGTCGCGCCGAAGTTCGTTTTCAGATTCGTTAAGCCACATGACGACCTCCTGAACATCTCTGCTACAAAATTTTAGCCCCGATTCATGGATCAGGGCGTTTTGTTCGTCGGTGCAGCCTTTGGTCGGGAAGTTGAACGGGAACGGACAGATCTGGTGTCGTACTGAAAGTGGTCAACTATTGCTAGGGCGAGGCAACTTCAAATGACGACGACCGATGACTTTCGATTTCACGCACATGAGCTGATCGTCGATCTGGACGCGGCGACCACAGAAATGATGCAGCTGATCTCTGCGCATCAACTGAGCGGCCCGGAATGGGAGCGGGTGAGCCGGTGGCAGCACGAAGCGTATGAACGGTGGATGACCTATTTGAACGCAAGATCCTATCCGGACCCCAAAGATGAAAACGCCGCACAATGAGTGCTGTTCGATCAATGGATGTCTGCTGAACGACGCGCTACATTTCCTTTTTTCAGTATAAGGATGCGTCATGCGGACGTGGATGGCAGGGGTCGTGGTGACGTTACTGGCAGGGTGTTCACTGCCCGCTTCTTTGGTGCCGGGTGAGCCGAATGTCAGCAAATACAGCGAAAAGGCGCCGAAAGAATATGCGGCCTGTGTGCTACCGGCGTGGCAGAAGGAAATTCCCGCCTCGGCACAAACGGGGATTTCCAATGGCTACCGGATCACGGCACCCAGCATCATCACGGCTGACGAAATAGTCGATATCGTGAAATCCAGGGATGGCAGCCGGGTCTCGCTTTATCAGGGCCCGCCTTGGGCCAAGTCCGGTGCACTGCGCCAGGCTGTACGCGACTGTCTGTGAGAATCAGCCGGTGACCTCGGTCACCGGGATGACCTGATCGTCACTGTCCACGCTTGCGCTGCTTTTCTTTTCCCGACGATCGTTGATCCAGTTGTCCACCTGCGCACCGAACTCAGCCGGCGCCTTTCGTCCCACTCTCCTGGCGAGATCAAGAATGGTCTGCTGGGCGAGGGCGTCCTCCATGCGTTTCTGCGCAGTCATCATGACGGCATGCACCGAGCAGTGACCTGACATCGCCCAGGCAGGTGCTTCGCCTTCGAACAGAGCACAGCGCCCGCGAATATCGCGACAGTCGAAAATCAGCTTCTGGCCGTCGATGGCATTGACGATATCGAGCACGCTGATTTCGTCGGAGGGCCGCGCCAGCTTGAAACCGCCACGTACGCCTTCAGTGGCCACCACCAGTTTTGCCTTGGCCAGTTTGGTGAAAATTTTCGCCAGATAGTCCTGCGGCACGCCTTGCAGCTCCGCCAGTTCGCGCACGCTCGCCTCACGGGTGTCGCCGCAATTGCCTACCAGAAAAAGCAGGCAGTGAATGCCGTACTCGACGCCCGCGCTATAAAGAGACATTTGGATCTCCGACTAATGTTGTCGTAAATATTATCAGCAGAGCGTTAGCCAGGCAACGAACGCCGGCGTCGCTCATCTCCTCCTGCACTGCCTTGTCGCATAGATGGGGTAGCGCTATGCAGTGGATCAAAGTTTTCGATAGAAACCATCAGAAAAGCCGATTGCTTCGGTTAACTAGGATCAATACAGTCGCAGTTGTTCGGTCGGCACTGACAAGCGCATGACCTTCGACGAATTCATTGATCGGCCTTCTCTCGGAGTTAAAAATGAAACAGCACATCCTGGTAATCGGCGCAGGTTTCGGTGGTATGTGGACAGCTTTGAGCGCTACGCGTCTGTTCGACATTCATGGTCACAACGACGTTGAAGTGACTGTTTTGGCTCCGCAGGCCGAGCTGCGCGTGCGTCCGCGCTTCTATGAACCGAATGCGCACCAGCTGGCTGCACCGATTGGTGAGCTGTTTGATGCCGTCGGCGTGAAGTTCATCAAAGGCGCTGCAGAAACCATCGACGTTGTGCAAAAACGCGTTGGCTACATTGATGCGTCGGGTGCCAAACACCTGTGCAGCTACGACAAACTCGTTCTGGCCACCGGCAGCCGTCTCGCCACTCCGGCCACCGCAGGCGTGGCTGAACATGCGTTCGACGTTGACCAGATTGAAGAGGCCGTGCGCCTGGAAAATCACCTGAAATCCCTGGTCAACCTGCCGGAAAGTAAAGCCCGCAACACCGTCGTCGTGGCGGGCGGCGGCTTCACCGGGATTGAAACGGCGACCGAGATGACCGCACGTCTGCGTGCCATCCTGGGTGATCGGGCTGACGTCGAGGTGATCATCGTCGATCGCGGCGAGAAAATTGGCGGGTCGATGGGCGCTGAAATCGCCAGGTCGATCGAAGAGGCCAGCGTTGAAACCGGCGTGAGATGGCACTTGAAGGCGTCGGTGCTTTCCGTCGATGCCAACGGTGTCACCTTGAGCGACGGCCAGCGCATCGATGCCAATACCGTGGTCTGGACCACCGGTGTGCGCGCCAGTTCGCTGACCGAGCAGATCCCGGCGGAACGCGATCACCTTGGTCGCCTGCACGTGGACAGCCACCTGAAAGTCATCGGTCAGGACGATATCTACGCCACTGGCGACGTTGCTTATGCCGCTTCCGACGACATCGGCAACTACGCGTTGATGACCTGCCAGCACGCTATTTCCTTGGGGCGTCACGCCGGCAATAACGTTGCAGCGCACATTCTCGGCGTTGATCCGACACCGTACAGCCAGCCTAAATATGTGACCTGCCTGGATCTGGGCAGCTGGGGTGCGGTGTACACCGAGGGTTGGGACCGCCAGGTCAAACTGGTCAAACAGGAAGGCAAGAACCTGAAGACGCAGATCAACACGGTGTGGATCTACCCGCCGGCTGCTGACCGCGCCGCTGCGTTGGCTGCGGCTGATCCGATGATTCCTGTCGCCTGAGTCGCTGAGCCTTCCGCGAACTGGAAATCACCTAAATCCCCTGTAGGAGCAGCCGGTCGACGCTCGATTGCTCGCGATGGAGTGTCAGCCACATAGGGTTGACTGACACACCATCGCGAGCAAGCTCGCTTCTACAGGTTCTTGCGTCTATGAAATAACATGTGTATTTTTTCATGAAATATAAATAAAAAAAATTCATGAGGCCTGCATGTTCCAGCAATCCACCCGGCACGTCGCCAGTTACTACGCCCACACTTGCGCAGATCGTCTGGTGGAGCGTGCGGCGTTGGAGGGTGAGCGCGACAGCGAAGTAGTGATCATCGGCGCCGGTTTCAGTGGCTTGCACACGGCGTTGCGGCTGGCCCTGGCCGGTAAGCGCGTGACCTTGCTGGAAGCCAGTCGGGTTGCCTGGGCGGCGTCGGGGCGCAATGGTGGTCAGGCCATTCTCGGTTGGTCGTGCGACATGCCACCGCTGGAGGCTGCGCTGGGTTACGAGCGCGCACGGCGGTTGTGGGACGGCATGCGCTGGGCTGCACAGGAACTGCGGGCATTGCCCGAACGCCATGATTTCGATTGTGACTACCGGGCCGGCCATCTCTGGACGTCAGTGCTACAGCGTCGAGTAAGTCTGCTGACCGAATGGCAAGACGAGGCCAGCCACAAGTGGGGCCACGACGGTTTGCAATTCATCCCGCGTGAGCAGTTGCCGCAATGGATCGCCAGTGAACGCTATCAGGCCGGGCTGTTTGATCCGGAAGGCGCGCACCTGAATCCGCTGAAACTGGCGCTCGGTCTGGCCGCCGCCATTGAGCGCGCCGGTGGTCGTATTCACGAACAAAGCAAGGCGCTGAGCTATCGCGAAGAGGGTGGCCGGTACGTGGTGGCCACTGAGCGCGGTCGTATTCGGGCCGATGTGCTGGTGCTGGCGTGCAACGCTTATCTGGATCGACTGGATCCGAAGCTATCGAGCTGTGTCTTGCCGGTTGGCACTTATCAGGTAGCCACAGCGCCGCTCTCGGAAGAGCTCGCCACGGCGCTGCTGCCGAGCAATGTCTGCGTCACCGACAATCAATTCGTGCTCGATTATTTCCGTCGTACGCCGGATAACCGGTTGCTGTTTGGTGGCGGTTGCACGTACCTGGGTGGCATGCCGAAGGACATCGCCGCCGCGACCCGACCCTTTCTGCAACGGGTGTTTCCACAACTCAAGGATGTAGAGCTGGAATTCGCCTGGGGCGGGCATATCGATCTCACGCTCAAGCGCACGCCTGATATCGGTCGCCGCGGTGATCTCTACTGGCTTCAGGGTTACTCCGGCCACGGCGTGCTGCCGACCCTGGCCGGTGCCCGCGCCGTGTCCGACGCGATACTGGGTCAGCCGGATGAACTGGCCTTGTATCAGGGCCTGGTCAACGGCAGTTTCCCCGGTGGCAAATACATGGCGGCGCCGCTGGAAGCCATCGGCAAGGCCTGGTATCGCTTGCGCGACAGCCTTTGAATCGCACATTTTCTGGAAGCTTTCAGATGGACAGGCAAGAAGAAATCTCGGCGCTGGCGATCCTGATTCAGGACCTGCGCAAACACAAAAAATACACGCTCAAGGAACTGGCGGACAAAATCGGTCGCTCCGTCGGTTTTCTCTCGCAAGTCGAGCGTGGACTGTCACGGCCGACAGTGGCGGACCTGACCGCCATCAGCGAAACCTTCGGCGTACCGACCACCTATTTCTACAGCCTGCCCAAACCCATGGCCTTGCCGTGGGTGACCCGGCCGGACGAGCGCCGCACGCTGTATTACGCCGACGGCATCACCGACATCCTGGTCTCGCCAAAAATGCGCGCGTCGTTCTCGATGCTCGAAAGCCAGCTTGAGCCCGGCGCCAGCAGCGGTGACCGGCACATGAACGACAGCTCGGAGCAGGGCGGTTACGTGCTCGAAGGGCAACTGACACTTTGGCTGGATGACGATCAACCGGTCACCCTGGGTGCCGGGGACAGCTTTCAGCTCGCCAGCCATACCCATTGCCGCTACGGCAATCTCTCCGATCAGCTCACCCGGGTGCTCTGGGTTTACACCTGATAAAAACAACAAGGAACAACATGATGGATGCTGTCTGCTCTGATCTGGTCGCTGAAGTTCGCGCGTTTCGTCAGCGCTTCCCGGATGTGCGTTATGTGGACCTGATTTCCCTGGACATCCCCGGGCATTTCTACGGCAAGCGCTATCCGATCGAGATGCTCGAAAAAGTCGCCGCCGGC
The DNA here is from genome assembly GCF_054897965.1 of Pseudomonas sp. LB3P81. NCBI lineage: Bacteria > Pseudomonadati > Pseudomonadota > Gammaproteobacteria > Pseudomonadales > Pseudomonadaceae > Pseudomonas > Pseudomonas sp. LB3P81. The sequence goes on from NZ_JBUBVG010000001.1 coordinate 99,042, forward strand.
AGCGCGCTCAAGCTGCCGCAGAATTGTGTGTTGCTGGGTACGCAGGGCGGGCTGTTCAACATTGGCGACTACTGTTTCAACGACGGCGACCCGGATGCGCCGCGCCGTCTGGTGCCAGGCACACTGAAAATCGTCGACTGGGAAAAGCAGCCCTTGGGGCAGATGCTGATCACCTCCAGCGGCACTGAAAAACCGATCGTCTTCGAACCACGCGAAGTGCTGGCGCAGGTGCTGGAGCGGCTCGGCCGCAAAGGGATTTTCCCGGTGGTGGCCTTCGAGCTGGAGTTCTATCTGTTCGACCGCCAGTTGCGCGACGGCTTGCCGCAGTTCGCGCGCGACCCGCTGACCGACGACGCGGACGATCAGCCGAACATGCACATCGAGCGGCTGTCGCGGTTTGCGCCGGTGCTCGATGAAATGGTCGAGACCGCGCGGGCGCAAGGCATCGACACCACGGTGATCACCGCCGAACTGGGCCCGGGTCAGTTCGAGATCAACTTCGGTCACCTCGATGACGGGCTGCGGGCCGCCGACTGGGCCGCCTTGTTTTGCCGCAGCACCCGTGGCGTGGCCATGAAGCACAATTACCGCGCCAGTTTCATGTCCAAACCTTACTTGCAACACCCCGGCAGCGGCATGCATGTTCATGTGAGCCTGTATGACGAGGCGGGCAACAACCTGCTGGCGGCCAACGGACAACAACCGTTGCGCCATGCGGTGGCCGGTTGCCTTGAACTGTTGCCGCACTGCATGCCGATCTTTGCCCCGAACCACAACGCGATGCGTCGCTTGAGCGGCACCGTGAATGTCGCGACACGCGCCAGCTGGGGCTTCGAAGATCGGGATGCCTGCCTGCGGGTGCCTGAGTCAGACGCTAAAAATCTACGGATCGAACATCGCCTCGCCGGCGCCGACGCCAACCCTTACTTGGTATTGGCGGCGATTCTGGTGGGGCTGGAGCAAGGACTGGAAGCGGGGCGTGAGCCGATCGCACCGCTCAACGAAGATCGTGGCAGTGGCATCGATTTCCCGCTGGAGATGTTGGAGGCCGTACGTTCAATGCAAAGCCATGCGCAACTACGTGAGGGATTGGGCGCAGAGTTCGTGAATGTATATTGCGAAAACAAGCGTCAGGACCATTTGGCATTTCTGCAGGACATCAGTGCCCGTGAATATCGCTGGTACTTGTAGGTGGCCGCTTATCGCAACGCAACCTTAAAAAAAGTGTGGATATTTAAGGGGTTAGAAAGTTTAGTAACCGGATAGTGAGTCAAAATATCTTGTTACACGGTGAAATATTCCGTAATATTCGCCCCGCGTTCACCACCACGGTTTATGCATTTTTAAATCCCGGGCGTCCATCAGCTGCCCGGGATTTTTTTTGCCTGGCCGTTGAGTAGCGGCGAGCAACCTCCTGTAAACGTTCAAACCATCGGACATAATTTTTTTTGAAATCAAGGGGTTGCCAGCCTCGGGAAATCAGTACATAATTCACGCCATCGAAAGCGCTGACCGCTGAAAAAGCTCAACGTTTTCAAGGAGTTAGATCTAGTATCTACTCCAAGTTTGTACGCGTTTGATGTTGTGCTACATGACATCAGATGTTTGAGGCCGAGTAGCAAAATGGTTATGCAGTGGATTGCAAATCCACCTACGCCGGTTCGATTCCGACCTCGGCCTCCACTTTAAACAAGCTCCGTAGATCTATGATTTACGGAGCTTTTTTATTTGCGTTGCCCTGCAAGATTTAGTCTTGAAATGGGCATTTGCGAACTTGCTTCACCGGGACGGGATGTATATATTTCGTCCTCTGTTGCACAGGCGTCAGAGCTGACAGATCCACATTTGTCAGCCTTCAGATTGCTTACCGCGCTACCGCCCGAATGGCGAAACTGGTAGACGCATGGGACTTAAAATCCCCCGCTCGTAAGGGCGTGCCGGTTCGATTCCGGCTTCGGGCACCATACATATCAAGGGCTTACCGATTTCGTGGTAAGCCCTTTTTGTTGGGTGCGGGTCTTCGTGTCTATACGGTGTCTGTTAGACGGGCACGCGGAGAAATAAGCACCAGGGGGGCCACTTTGGCCGACCTGGGGCTGTTCGACGGCATCAGCACCGTGATCAACGGCGGCGGCAATGGCCGTGCCGAGCCCCGCGAGCTTTGGTCCAAGGCCAAGGCGGTGCTATGCGCCTGATCGAATGGATACCCGCCGGCAATCGCGCCCTGGCGCTGATGCTCGCCCTGGTAATGCTGGCCGGCCTGAGTGCCGGCGGCGGCTGCTTCGACAACCCGAGCAACCTGCACCACGAGCTAACCACTTTTTTCTGTGGCGCTACTACGACGTCGGCTCCGACCTCGACTGTGACTGCGCGAACCAGCTGAAGTTCATCCACGAGGGGGCGCTCAGCACGGCGGTGCCGCAGGCTTTCTGGCATCGCTACTACGGGGTCGGCTACAGCCCGTCGAGCACCGACCTGCTGTACTTCTCGAACTCGAACGCTGGGCGCGTGCACACCAGCGACGCGAACCGAATGACGGTCGGCGGCTTCCTGTGCGTCAACAACACTGGCAACCCGTATGCCGCCGGCCGCTTGGTGGGCCAGGCGCTGTGGGAGTTCTATCACGGCATCAAGGTGTCCGGCGCGGGCCAGAGCGGCACCTGGCACCCGACCACCGACACGGACTTCAACTGGATCGTCTACTGGGCCGCCGACCTGCTGGCCGCCTCGACCTACAAGGATCGCTACGAGTACGCGAACCGGCTGATGGAGATCCTCGACAAGCACACGAACTGGTCCAGCGACGGCAAGCGCGACTACTGCGAGATATTCGAGCACCATTGGCTGCGCGACTTCATCAACGCGGACTACTGCAGCTGAGACGACGTGCCGGCCTTCGAAAGAGGTTTTTCCTCAACTGTAGTTTTTTACGATGACGGACCACCGGAATCGACCATTTCATTTCAAGATGAACAGATTCAACGGGCAATCTGTACTAAGACATCAGCTTGGGCATACGAGAAAGAGTGGCGATACATCAGTCCAAAATCAGGAGAGTATGATCTGCCAGCGCCTATAGCTGAGGTGGTTTTTGGAGCCAAATGTCCGCCTGAAACCCGTGAAAGATATCGCGAAATAGTTGTGAAAAAATTCGGCCACGAGGTCAAATTTCGAGAAGCAGTTTTTCTGCCAGGAACGACCTCCCTAGAGCTGAATGACTGTTGAATAGCGGGCACTTGCATGCCGAGGGTATCTCGTGGACTGAGTCTCTTTGACTCAGTCCACGAGATACCTTGAGTGCCAGTTACTGCACATTGTCAAGCAGAAGTAGTTTTCTATATAAAGGCCCCGACATCATGACAACAAATCGAATTTTGGACATCCCATGCGCTGACGCACGACAATTCATTGCCGCACTTACACCAGGTGAGGATGAGCTGCTCAATGATCAGTACATTCACCGTGGCCAAGCAAACGCCGAGTGGCGACTAGAGCCATCAGCGTTCAGATCCACTGGACAATTAACCACTCGCAGCCTTTTTGGAACTCGCAGCCCTACAGCGAAAGAACAGGCACATTTCGAAGCATTGGTACTTGAAAGGTTTCTTAAAGCTTGCGATATATCCGGCTTAAGAGTCCCTGGATACGATCGGGAGCTTCAACTGAGGCTCTCACAAATTGTTTCCCAAAAAATGGAAACGGGTTGGCCCGATCCAGCATTCGACGAACCTCTCGCTGTAGCTCAGCATTATGGGGTTCCTACACGTCTCTTAGACTGGACTAGAAGGTCGTTCGTCGCCGCATATTTCGCGGCATCATCTGCCCTAAAGCTTAAAGAACCGCCCGATGAAATCGCCGTTTGGTCGCTCAACACTCTGAAGAGGAAAGAATGGACCAAAGTAGCATTGGTGTCGCTTCCCGGTGGCACCACAGCAAATTTAGCCGCTCAGTCGGGTGTATTCACGATTCATCGCGGAATATCCCACTATGAGGCAGTACAGGCTGGTCTTGAAGAGGAAACGGAGCTTGCGGAAGCTCTAAGTGGTCTTGGCCAACCTGCGTTTGTGAAAACCACAATGCCGTTTTCAGAGTGCCCACGGCTGTTGAGGATTTGCGCAAATTATGGGGTAAGCGCTCCCGTATTGTTTCCTGGTATGGAAGGCGCGCGAAGAAATGTTGAAGATTGGGCTTTTAGTGAATTCAACGGACCACCCGAGGGGCCGTAGATTTACCCACTGAACAAGTCAAAAGAACACCCCATCCGGTTACAAATAGAGTGGACTGCGCTCAAATGGGTAATTGCACCGACTTGACCACCTATTTGCATTCCCGTTGACCAGCCAATTGCATTCCAACTGACCACCCATTTGCATTCGCACTGACCAGCGATGGATGAGGCAGGAGCGGCTTACGTGGTGGTGTCCTACCGACGCATTTCCAGCCCACGCCAGAAGCAACCCCGGACACTTTCGATGCTAAGCAATGGCGCCGTCATTCACCGCATAAGATGGCTACCTAACACCCCTTACGCTTAAGCAAGCCTACGACAGATAATTTTCCGTCCGCTTCCATCCGATATCCAACCTCGACGCTCGATTTAGGCTCCCATTTTGTTTTGGCTAGCCCTAATTCCGCGGTTATTCTTTGCACTAGATCCGCGTCACTTCCCATAACGTATCTATGACAATCCTGGGCGATCGTTCGATTGAACCGATGCAGATTTTCAACCGTTATAGTGCTTCGGCCTGTGCGCCCCAATGACCCACACGTGACAAGCGCACACTTCGAGGTAAGGGGGAACAGAATCTGTGCATGTGGCGAACCGTAACCAATCGGCTCCTGTCGGAGTGACGAGGACCTAGACTGCACAACAATCGGGGAGTCCGACGTCAAGAAACTGTGTTCGCCACTCGGAACATGTAGGATCCTCCAGTCTCGCTTGAACAGTTCTTCAGCCACGATATGCCAGACGTTCAATGAACGGTGAAGGGCAAACTGCTGATCCACTTCGACGTCAAACGAATCGCTTCGAGTCATCTCTGCGACGTCCCTGGCTTGATCCCGCAGCAACGTTTCATCCACATTAGAACCATTCATTTTTTTGAGAAGCTCTAAGACCCTATTCTCATCGATGAAAATCTGCCCTGCCTGAAGCTTTACCATTCCAGCGTATGCAGCTTTCGCCTCAGCAATGGCGGCAGGCGTCCGTACAGCAGCGAGACCAAGAAAGAGCGCAAAAGACTCTCGCTCCTCCTGACTTATGCGGGCTCCCTGTGCGAGCGAATTCAAGATTGGAGCAGCAGCATCTTCTACGAGACCAAAAAGCACCTCCAGATCAAACCGCTTGCGATCTTGTTTGTCCTCAAAGGTATAAAGGTGTCGAACGGTTGCTACAGCCTGCGGAGACTGTCGGTGCCTGATCTCCCCCTTGACCCGATCGAAAACGCAAAGCACCTGGTTTGAGGTAAACCCCTTCAAATAAAATTTTGGCACGTAATGCTGCTGTTTCGGCCCCTCAAGGTGCTGTTTGGATGTGAGCTTTTCGAACTTGTCCATGGGGGGAACAGCCGTTCTGCTTAGTGAGAACAGTAGGATAAGCCAAAAATGGAACGTGCAATGGCTTTTGAACAAGTTGTGCAAGCTGGTGATTGCCTTCATGAGCCCGGCTGCGAGGGGGTATCCGGCTATACGGGGCGATGTGATGGTGAACTCAGAAAACACTGTCGAGCTTGGGCGGTGCGCCAATGTTGCTCTTGTGGATTTGGGGATGCCACTTGATCCGGCCCATTACCACAGCTATTGGACGCAATACTGACGGGGATGGCTGTGACCGGTTTTGTCTTGAACGGGATTGAATAGATCAATGGGTGCGCGTACGCACAATCCTGGTGGTGTCGTTTGGTGTAAATACAATCCATGGATCCACCAATGAAATGCCAAACACCAATCTCCATCAGCTATAGTTCCTGCGAAGAAAGCCAAGGCCTACCCTACGTACTGTGGGATACTTATCTAAAGGACTTTGATGACAGACTTCATGTATAGGTTTAGACCGGTAAAGAGGCTATTGGGGGAGAATGGTACCCCGGGCGAACTAGACGACCAGTACATCTTTTTCGCATCTCCAGAACAGCTTAATGATCCGCTTGAGGGATATAAGGACATATTTTTCAAAGGAGATAAGATAGTCTGGAGAAATTTAATAAAGCATTATCTCAGATGCTTGATTGACAGCAGCCTTGATTTTGTATGCGCTGAAAAGGAAGAAATCCCCATCAAAAAAGCAGGTGTCTTTGCTACATGTGTTTCTGCCACCGAAGCAATGAACAAGTTAAACGATGATATTTTCGAAAAACTAATTTCGGAACCAATTATAAGCGAGTACATATCAGCGATATCGCTAGATCGAAAAGTTAGGCGCTGGGAGTTGCTTGCTTATATCCAGACGTTACATTTTTATTTTATAGATATCGTGCTTGAGTCTTTTCATGAGCACGGAATCTTATCTGAACCTTTAAGTTATTTTCCAGCCAATCGAAATGAGGTGCTCAGCTACATTAAGAATAGCTCATTATCCATTACCACCAACGAAAAACTAACAAAAGAACAAGAATTAAGTTTTCTGAAGACTTACCAGGCCAACAGCGAGCGACAGCTATTGACTAGGTTTCGGACAGAAGGAAAAGGCCGTGAATACTGGTTCTTCCTGCTATTTGAATACCCAGAGACTTTTTGTAGAGATATTGAAAAGTTGATGTACCCCAGTTGGTTCACTGCATGTTTCATGTCCGCATGCTCAGACTCGTCTATCTGGGGTAGCTACGGTGGGTACCATAAGGACGTTTGCTTAAAATTTAGAACAAAAAAAACCAATAGTCGTATCTCGATGGATTTGACCGCACCTAACGGACAGGACTTAAACGGTATTACTTGGGGAACAGTCAACTTCGCCTTCCATGAAGTATCATACGAAAAGTCCTTCGTTGACCTTGATTTTTTCAGGTCTTTGGGGCATCTGCCTATGCCAGTTCTTTCGAAAACATGGTTCACGGGAGAGAATAACGAGCACAGCGCGTGCTGCGAAGGGATGTTCAACGATCAAGAAAACTGGCGAAAGGATTATTGGAAAAATTTTTATCATGCTGCAACTGTGAAGCTTAGAGCGTGGGACAGAGAAAAGGAATCTCGCCTAATACTGAGCTCATCAATTAATGATTTAGAAAGCGATACCAATAGGAAACTACGCTACAACTTCGACTCGCTAGAAGGCATTATCTTCGGAATAAATACTCCAACAGAAAGCAAGCTGAAAATAATAAAGAAAATAGAATGCTTATGTGGCTTATTTCAGCGATGTGATTTTAGTTTTTATCAGGCTCGGTACGATGAGCACTCAAGGGAAATCATCTATGACAAGCTTGAATCAATCAAAGTCGGATATATAGCGCCACCTATAGGCTGATTATTTCTTTCAAAGGGTAATTGGCTTCAGTCGCGTTGAGAGAGCCAACGATTGCGCAGCTTTTGCCGAGAAAGCTGCGGCATCGGGCGGACTCGGCGTTGGCCCTGGAACGTGGGTGTGAGTCGCCCTCGATTACTTAGGCATCTCACGGGCTCCTTCTGGCCGGTTCTCTGCCGGTCGCGAGAGGCAGAAAACGACCCAATGCAGCCGGTCATCAATTGTTTTCGAGCCATTCATAGGCTTGGGATGGAAGAGAGTAAATCGCCTCACTCAGGTGGCGAGCGGGTCAATGCGGCTGACCGTTACCTCGTCTATCGAGGCATGCCAGGCAAATTCTTTGTTTTCCGCCAGAAGCCATTCGCTAAAATCAATGCAAGCAACCGGACAAATTTATTTTCAAAAATCGAAATGCTAGGAGGGCGCGGAGGCTGTTAATGCAGCTCATGCAGAGACGGTAGGTTTGTCTCCAAAAGAAATTAAACGCCAGGAGCGTCACAGATGAATGCGTCCCCAACTGATCACTCACGTGAACTCATGGCTGCGGCCGAGGACGTCCTCATCGCCGAGCAATGGGCTTCCATCTCGTTGTTACAGCGCAGACTCAAGCTTGGCTACAGTGTTGCCCGTTCATTGATGAACGCACTCGAGATAAACGGAGTGGTCAGCACCCTGCATGTCCATGGTTTTCGCACCCTTACCCCGACGTATATAAGGAAAACCGAGTCTGCGCCGCCGATGTCAGGGCGTGACAAATATGCTCGCAAGGTTTTTGAGTTGGCACTTTTTCTTTGGGAGACTCACGAGGAAGACGGATATGGCGATACTCGCGCCATTAAACTTCTCTCGCCCGTCGGAGGAGAGGCAGTAAAACAGCGCAACGTTGTATTCAAGGTACTTGATGGTGCACCCCATGCGTCGCTGTTTTGTGCCGCTGGCGCGCTTGCTGGGTGGCTGCTAGAAAACTTTCCCCCTGCTTTGGCGTACGGGGATATCAAGGCCGAGCTTGCGACGTTGTGTGCTGCGCAAGAATGGAGATATCAAAAGGTCACGGATACCGAAGAAAAAATGGAACGATCTTATCTTCGCCTCGCTAGATACATTCGACGGGTATTAACTGAAGAGGCTCCGCCGAATACAAATATATTTATGTATTTCATTTCGGATGACTTCGTTCCTAAAGGGTATGGAAAGAGCGGCCCGGGCAGGGGGGAGCATGTAGTGCCACGAAAATTTTTATTGCACACGGGTGTTGGGCTGTTCAAAGCAGGTTGGCCGATTGAAGGCGTGGCACGCGTACTGAGGAATAGCCTGGCTATCGTACATATCACGCTGGATGAAAGTAAATTTCTGGATGCCAGCAGGATAAACGGCGGCTTGGGGCTCAAAGAGTTGATGCCAGAGGGTTGGCGCATAGGTGTTGACTGTATATACGTGCGTCTTCACAAGGCCGGGATTGCTTTTGATCCGCCAGCGGAACACGGTATATGCACATGTGCCTTGTTGCCTTGTAAATAATGCATCGCCACTCTTTTGCTAGACCTCGCGCACGGCTGTTTTGGGTCGACTGTCGTCTGATGCCAGCGGCAGTAGTCGACCCAGGCTGTGTGAAAACGTCATCGACGAATTGAACAGAGCGTTTCTATGTGAAATCCGTAAATGTTTGGCTGATTGGGCAGAGCTAGATTTTGCGTACAGGCGTGATTTTCGCCCTGTTTCTGGAAGCCCTAAAGGCACTGCTACGTTTTCACACAGCCTGGACCCAAAGCTGACGGTGGCGACAGGCAGAAGTCGGTCAACTGCGGGCACTCAGCCGACCCTGCCGCAATTGCCGGGATTGTGCTGGTGGACGAGCCGGGCATAAGACCTAGTCATAAACGACGCTCCTGTTGTATCCGCGAAATTTTTTTTAAAAGCCATTGAGGTTTATTTTCCAGTTACGGGTTGAAAAAGCAGATCTCAGAGGGCTAAGTAGCTACAAGCGCAGGATGGAGTCATGTACCATCCTCCTAAATTTTGATTCCGACTGAGGTAACTTCGACCAAGGCTCCAATCCCTTTGGCTAACAGACTAACTGCTGCCCCCGGGGTTTGTTGCCCCAGTATTGGCGCGAATAAGCGACTAGCAGCCCCCAAACATTCCAACGACAAAACCGTCACAGCCGACAATGTCGTTAGTATTACCTGGGCCGTGATGGATGTCGTGGTCTATATCATGCGCTTTGCGACCTACCCAGCCGTCTTTCCCAAGTAGATCATTGCTAGGTCCAGGACCTTCGCTGATGTCTTTGAAGGCATTGCTTACCAGTTTGACTACGGTGTTGTTGTCTCCAAAACAGCCATCACCTCCAATCCCTTGGGTCATGCACTTATCCAGTTCGTTTAGTGTCAATTGAGTGCCCACGCAGCCAGCGAATGCATAGGGTTGACCGCCGGTTTGCATCGCGCAAGAAACGAATGCCTGTTGCTCAGGTGAGAGATTACCGCCTGCCGCGCAGACACCCATCTGGGTGTAGCTGCCCCGGTTTTTCAGCACGCAGCCTGTGATTCTTTGTTGCTCGGGGGACAATCGGTCGCCGGCTAGGCAAACACCTGTTTGAACGTAGCTATCGGTATTCGCGGAGACGCAGTTGTAGATACGCTTTTGATCATCAGAAAGACTTGAAAGAGCGGCGCACTCAAGCGTTGCGCGGTAGTCTCCCTTGTGATTAAGGGCGCAGCCCATAAGTCGTTGATCCGATTCATTCAATGTGTTTTGCGAGATGCAACGGGCAAATTTAGTGGTAACGCGATCGGCATTATATTTAGCTGCGCAGTTTGCAATTTCATACTGTTGCTGGGTGAGTCTGTCACGATTGGCGCATATCGCAAAGGCTGCTTTGGTATCAGTTTTATCCCAGCAATTAAGAATTTCTGCTTGCTTCTCCGTTGCCATTCCATGCATCCAGCACCTAGCAAATGATTCGCGCCCTTCCGAAAGCTCGGATTGGCAATTTAATGCAACTGCTTTGGGGTCACTACCCTCGGTGAGAGTAAATGTGTACTGATCAGCGCCATTTAAGTCGATACGTTTGAAGTTTTTGCCTGGACAGTCTGTGTCCACATTTTCATAGTGAAACACTTTATCAGACGTGCAAAAAAATCCAGCGTTTGGGCTGTTCTTTCCGCCCCAAGTGGATTTCTGGCTTTCAGTCTCAGCGAAATAGTAAAAATATCGATTTTGCGGGACACCCAGCCTTAGGGCATTACATTCGCGTGGTTTAAATGTAAACCAACCCTGTGAATACCATTTCTTGTCTTCTTGATAGCCGATCGCAACATAAATTTTGTTAGCCGTATCGTTACACATAAAAACGCCTGCTTGCGCAGACTTATGAAACCCAAGGATGGCGAGCAAAATTACGCCAAAATAGAGCAATTTTGTCATCTTCATCACCCATTCCAATGGCGTCCGTTGTAAAGTTTTAAGGATGCGATAGCCTTTTTGTTGTATCCACTGTCTCATATGGAGACTTATTTGCTGTATCCAAGTGCAACGATTTTTTTCGCATCCAAATCTTATACCGGGACGCAAGCCGGCATTTCAAAAAACAAGAGGCTTTACTGCTTTATATACCGGTTTTGATTTTGATTTTTTGTCGCGTGGCAAATTGGTTAAACTATTAAAAAAACTAGTTGGTGGCTGAAGATAAATCAAATCGCAATTTAGATTTTTTTGCAATATAAATAATTTTAAAATATTGCAAGGGCTAACCATTTTTTTGCTTTGTCGCACGTTACGATTACTAAAAGCAGCTACGCTTTATAGGCTTTCTGCTTCGCGCTCGTTTAATTCATTACTTTTTCAGTGGTCCCGCTCGGCATCCAACGGATGTCCTTCGAGCTCGTATGATGCACGCTATTGGAATCGCTAAACGGTGGCCAGCTCGGTTACTAATCATCCAAACAATACGATAACGGAAGTGCAGCGTTAACTTGGCACCACATCTCAAATTTCGCCGGTAATTCAATGCGATTCAGAGTAGGGGAGCTAGGTATTTACGTCATCACAGCTAGCGGTCGGCATTTGCAGTTGTCATTTACGGAGGAACAGAAACGGCCAGAAGCGGCCCTGATTCGAATGTCCATATATGGACTCCTCCTCGTTGCAAGCCTCCTTTGCTTTGGCGCCCGTGCCGACTGCACACGTATATTCGGCTTCTTACTGCGGCATCGTTTTGATGCTGGGCCATGATGGGCTATTCGCGCGTCAGCTCCCAATCGCTTCTACGTGCTTTACGCACCTGGACATTAAAGGGTTTTGCCGACGCCGGTTCGACCGGTTTGCCATTGCTCGGGTTGCTTCGTAATCGTGGTGTGGGTGCTTCTTTTGGAACGAATGGATCAGGCCGCAGCCCGATCCGCTTGGTAATCAGTGCCGTTGCGCAGCATCGCCCAGGCCATGCGTGCAGTTTTGTTCGCTAATGCGATAGCGGCCACATTGGGATGGGAGCGCTTGGCTAAGCGGACGACCCACTGGCTGAGTCGATCGTCTTTGGACTTGGCTGTACGCAGTGCCGACCGCGCACCGTGGACCATCAACGTTCGCAGATAAGCATCTCCACGTTTGCTGATGCCAAGCAGTCGATCCTTCCCACCAGAGCTGTGTTGCATTGGCGTCAACCCTAGCGAGGCGGCCAGTTGTCGACCATTGGCAAACTGACTGGCGTCACCGATGGCCGCAACAAGTGCGGTGGCAATCATCGGGCCGACGCCACGCAGCTGTTGCAGACGGGCGGCCGCTGGGTCACTTGCCGCGATCGCTGATATCTCGCTATCGAGTTCACTCACGCGCTCATCAAGTGCGCGCAGGTCTTCCCATAAGCCGTTCAGCAGACGACGAAAGCGTGCCGTCAAACCATTATCGGCATCTTCTAGCCAGCACGGTATTGCGCGACGCAGCATCAGTAATTCCTTCGGCGCAACGAGGCCGTACTCGGCGATCAGCCCACGAATCTGATTGGCTTTGGCCGTCCGCTGTTCGATTAAGCCGGCCCGGATGCGATGCGTCGCTTGGATATCCTGTTGTTCGATGGTCTTGACGGCGACGAAGCGCATGCTGGGGCGGCTCATCGCCTCACAGACTGCCTCGGCATCGTTGGCGTCGTTCTTGTTGCTCTTGACGTACGGTTTGACGAACTGAGGCGCGATCAGCCTCACCTGAAATCCGCGTGCCTGTAGCTGCCGCGACCAATGGTGCGCACCGCTACAACTTTCCATGCCGATCTCACAGCCGGGCTCGATCTTCTCCAGCACCGTTTGAAGCCAGCGATCGCGAGGTAAACGCTGCCGCCAGATGGGCTGCTCATGACGATCCACGCCGTGAATCTGAAACACGTTCTTCGCCAGGTCGACCCCAATGCGCATAAGCTTCATGTGTGGACTCCTTCTCACTATTGACTGTGGTTCGCACCTTCAGTCTGGCACTCAAGATGCCGAAGTGAGGAGGAGTCCATCCCATTGCTTCTGGCCGTTTTCTGCCTATCGCGAATGACTGGTTTTGGTTGTTTTCTGCCCGTCGCGAGAGGCAGAAAGCGACCCAAACCGGCCAGAAGCCGCCATTTGACCAGAATGGCGAATAGACTGTGGTGTGGCAAATTGCTATCGTCTTAGCGTAGTTTTTCTCCGAGAACGCAGTTGGTGAGGGCAAAGCTTCAGCCCTAGCAGATGGCTTCGGCGAAAAAATTTGGGCGTGCAAAGTTATTTGGTTTCAGTTTTTTGATCGCTATATTTCATAGTAAAATTTTTTATTGTCAGGGATGAGTATGTTAGAAACCTTATCAATTGCAAATTTCAAAGCATTTTCAGGCAGCCAAAAAATCAAGTTGGCTCCGATAACATTGATATATGGGCCTAATTCCTCAGGGAAAAGCTCAATTATTCATTCTATTATGCTACTAAAGCAATCGCTGACGCGGCCCAATGTGCAAGGCGGCTTGGTTTCTAATGGAGAATTTGTTGATCTAGGCGACTATTCGTCCATGGTTCACGGTCATGAATTAAAACGTGCAATTTCATTCGGCTTTTCATATCTCCCTAATAAAAAACAATCAATTGCTGAGTATGGCTTTGACGTTTTTGGAAAGAACAGAAGAAAAGAGTTTGAATTAGTTTACAACTATGCAGATGGAAAGGTGGACTACAAGGGGTTTTCGTACCTTGATTCAATGTCTGTAAAAGTGAGTAACGAGTCAAATTCGTCTGTCGTTTTTGCAAGCACAGTAAAATCTACGCTCTTGCGTGCTATGGAAATCGAGATGGCAGAGCTTGTTAAACTTGAAAAGCCATCGGAAATAATGAATTCCAAGGATAGGGCTGCGGCAGCAGAGAAAGCCGAAGGTTTGAGGAAGCGGCTTCCAGCAAAAAGGTTAGCTGCATCAAGAACATTTATTTTTGGTGAAGGCGGCTATTCTGCAGCTTATGAATACTTAATTAATCATCCAAATGCAAATTCAAAAGATGCTAATCCAAAAAAAGTATTAGATGCTGTAAACTTCAGAAGTGACTTAAATTACGCTACGCCTTCGATGGCAGTAATGGAGAGTCGAGCGAGCTCAAGTTTCTCAGTTGATAACTTCGTTCAATTGAACTTTGCCTTTAGTAGCCTGGCTTCTGACCTTAAAAACAAGTTTGGTGCTATTACATATCTTGGTCCTCTCAGAAGTCATCCAAGTCGGTTCTATGCCCCTAAGGCAGATCAGGACGAATCAGTCGGCAAGCAAGGTGAAAATGTCGCTAAGTTTATTTATGAACGACCTGAAATGCAGGATGATATAAATTCTTGGTTTACTCAGTTTGAGGTTCCTTATGAGCTCTCATCAGAAAGTATTGGTACGGATGTAACCGGGCCAGTCATTTGCCTTCAACTGAAAGACAAAAGAACTGGAGTTAAAGTAGGCCCCTCGGATGTTGGCTTTGGCATCGGGCAAATGCTTCCTATTTTAGTGGAGGGTTTAGTTAGAGACGATAGTATTATCTGTGTTGAACAACCGGAAATCCACCTGCATCCTAGATTACAAGCGCATCTGGCAAACTTTTTCGTGGCTACATGCAAAAGTAATCAATGGATTGTAGAGACTCACAGCGAGTCGCTTATACTTAGACTTCAAGGGATGATGTCTCAAGGTTTAGTAACGCCAGGACAAGTCACCGTTCTTTATGTGGAACCTACATCTTCTGGTGGTGAGGTAACACAAATCCGGATGGATAGTGAAGGTGATTTCATTGATCCATGGCCTGACGGTTTTTTTGAAGAGAGACTGACGGAAAAATTCAGGGGAAGAAAATGATCTCCGAATTCTCTCTGGATCACGACTTCTTCAGTGCTAGGACATTGAATGACGATGCTAATAGTGCTGCGCACGATTTTATCACTCGTTCTTGGCTAGATGTGGGTGTGTTGGTTCTTCCGCGTGGAGGGATTTCTGACGTATTGAAATTAATTGATACTTTACCTCCGAAATTTCGTCAAAGATGGCTCGAAGCTTTAGAGTACGGCAAAAAATACGAAGTCGATCGTGAGTGGTGGGATTTTTCTGATTACACGGACTTTTCAAAACTTTGTGAATTAAGCTCTGTTTTTAAAACGGCTTTTTCTGAAGAAGCCGCAGGCCTGCAATTGGGTACCCAGGATAGTTATAAACATTTCTGCACCGAAACCAGCTTTGAATTGCTTGCAGCTGGAGTGTGCAGCGAGTCAATAAATATCACGAATTCATTAGGCTTAAGTGAGTCGGAAATACTAGAGTCGGACACCCCGAAACAGGTTTGGGATACCCGATTTGAGGCGCTAGCGCGACACTCCAAGAAAATAACTATTGTAGATCGCTATTTTTTTGAAAATATTCGAAAAGCGGCGTCTCGCGACTCTACAGATGAGGCTATGAAGAATTTCTTTAGTTTTTTATCTAAGATTGATAAGAAATTTAATATTAGGATTATTTCGCACGGCGGCGAAAAGGATAGTGATTTCCATACTGGAGTACATGACGCCTTTTATAAGGGGGTCTTCAAGATACCAGCTTATTGGAAGGCTATAGGAAGCTTGACACTTGTATCAGCAAAAGAGGAGTTTTTTGTAAAGAAATCACATGATAGATTTTTAGGTTTTGATCGGCATATTTGTCAGGTTGGAAATGGCATGAGAGTTTTAGGCTCGATGCCAATTCCAAGCAGTACATTTTTGGCAAAGTTTGATCGAGATGGGGATTTGTCTCGGCGTGAAAGTTTAGCAAGTAGTCGTGATTTCCAACTTTGGCACGAGAGTTTTTAGATTTGTTAGAAGTATCCAAGGAGGGGTTGACCGTCTGCCGTTTGGTGATTTCTATCTGGCATGTCAGGCAACAGCGTCCCAATTTCATTTGATGCTGAACGGCCGCTATTGGTCCAGGCTGTGTAAAAACGCTTTAAGACAAGATTGACAGTCGGAATCGGAACGAAAGTCGCGCTCCTACGCAAATTTCTGGTCTGCTGATTAACCGAGCGCTGGCAGATTTTACGTAGCAACGCAGACTTTAAAACGATGCATGCGTTTTTACATAGCCTGGGCCGATTGCTGTCAGTCACTACTGACCGGTTTGGGTCGATAGCTGCTGATTGATCGTGAATGACAGGTCTCGCTCCCGAGCTACCAGTCATTTGTGTCTATAGAATCAGGGTCAGTTCACTAAGACCGCCGTAGACGCATAATTGCATCCGTAATCGCTTTCGCATTTGTGTCTAGTGTTTCCATGGCCACGACTGCGTTAACTGCAACTCTCTCTACGCCATTCTCTGCAAGCCACTTGGTGATCTCTTCTATTGCCGCACCTAGGGCGTGTTGGTTGTGCACGATTAAGGTCAGAGCATCTGCCGTGGCGATCTTGCATTCTGAGTTGTCTGGCATGACGGCCGTCCTTGATGAGTGGTTCAGGAAGCCTAGTTCATTTCGCTACTGACTAAGGCTGAGTAGGTAATCGCACATATCCCCGCTTGTTCGCCTTAGACCTGACCTTTCTGGCAAAACCGTGAGGGCACGGGCAAAAGTTTCTTCTCGAACAGATGGAAACGTATGTCTGTATATGGACTCCTCCTCATTGCAAGCCCCTTTGCTTTGGCTCCCGCGCCGACTGCACACGTATATTCGGCCTCTAAATACAGCATCGTTTCGATGCAGGGCCATGATGGGCTATTCGCGCGTCAGCTCCCGATTGCTTTTTCGTGCTTTTCGCACTTAGACATTAGAGGGTTTTGCCGACGCCGGTTCGACCGGTTTGCCATCGTTCAGGTTGCTTTGCAATCGTGGTTAAGAGTTGTTTCTCTCGTGGAACACGTCGGGTAAATAGATCAGGCCGCTGCCTGATCCGGTTGGTAATCAGTGCCGTGACGCAGCATCGCCCAAGCCATGCGTGCAGTTTTGTTGGCCAGCGCAATAGCGGCCACATTGGGATGTGATCGCTCGGCTAAACGAACGGCCCACTGGCTGAGTCGATCCTCTTTGGATTTGGCTGTGCGTAGCGCCGAGCGCGCGCCATGCACCATCAATGTTCGCAGATACGCATCACCGCGCTTGCTGATACCGAGCAATCGATCCTTACCACCAGAACTGTGTTGCCTCGGTGTCAGTCCCAGCGAGGCGGCAAACTGTCGGCCATTGGCAAACTGACGGGTATCACCGAGAGCGACGACGAGCGCTGTGGCGATCATTGGGCCGACGCCGCGCAGCTGTTGAAGACGGACGGCGGAGGGCTCGCTTGTCGCGATCGCAGTGATCTCGCCGTCGAGTTTGCATACGCGTTCATCCAGCGCACGAAGGTCGCCCCACAAACCATCCAGCAGACAACGAAAGCGAGCCGTC
The DNA here is from genome assembly GCF_054897965.1 of Pseudomonas sp. LB3P81. Taxonomy (NCBI): domain Bacteria; kingdom Pseudomonadati; phylum Pseudomonadota; class Gammaproteobacteria; order Pseudomonadales; family Pseudomonadaceae; genus Pseudomonas; species Pseudomonas sp. LB3P81. The sequence continues at coordinate 116,374 of NZ_JBUBVG010000001.1, forward strand.
AAACCGTTATCTGCATCTTCTAGCCAGCACGGTATCGCACGACGCAGCATCAGTAATTCCTTCGGTGCAACGAGGCCGTACTCGGCAACCAGCCCACGGATTTGATTGGCTTTGGCCGTCCGCTGTTCGATTAAGCCGGCCCGGATGCGATGCGTCGCCTGGATATCCTGTTGTTCGATCGTCTTGATGGCGACGAATCGCATGGTGGGACGGCTCATCGCCTCACAGATCGCCTCGGCATCGTTCACGTCGTTCTTGTTGCTTTTGACATAAGGTTTAACGAACTGGGGTGCGATCAGCTTGACTCGAAATCCGCGAGCTTCGAGTTGCCGCGCCCAATGATGGGCGCCACCGTAACTCTCCATGCCGATCTCACAACCAGGTTCGATCTTCTCCAGCACCGTTTGAAGCCATTGATCACGAGACAGACGCTGCCGCCAGACCGGCTTCTCATGGCGATCCACACCGTGGATCTGAAATACGTTCTTGGCCAGGTCGACCCCAATGCGCATAAGCTTCATGTGTGGACTCCTTCTCACTGTTGACTGTGGTTCGCACCTTCAGTCTGGCACTCAAGATGCCGAAGTGAGGAGGAGTCCATCCCATTGCTTTTGGCCGAGAGTGTGTAAAAACGCCTCCGCGAACCCTTGCTATGATTTCTGAGGATTTCATCGCAGGGATCGCCCATGAAGCGCTTTATCCAAGGTGAATATCGAGGCCAAGGCACCTTACTTCCCGAGAGCCTCGACGACTACGTCAGCGATACCAATCCGGTGCGTGTAGTCGACGTCTTCGTCGACGAACTGGACCTGGTCAATCTGGGTTTTGAAGGTGCCATTCCAGCCGATACTGGCCGGCCTGCTTACCACCCCGCGATCTTGCTGAAGATTTACATCTACGGCTATCTCAACCGCATCCAGTCGAGCCGACGTTTGGAGCGAGAAGCTCAACGCAACGTCGAGCTGATGTGGTTGACCGGGCGTTTGATGCCGGATTTCAAGACCATCGCCAACTTCCGAAAAGACAACAGCAAGGCCATCCGAGGCGTCTGTCGCCAGTTCGTTGTGCTGTGTCAGCAATTGGGACTGTTCGGAGAACATCTGGTCGCCATCGACGGCAGCAAATTCAAGGCAGTCAACAACCGCGACCGCAATTTCACCAGCGCCAAACTGAAACGGCGAATGGAAGAAATTGAATCGAGTATCAACCGTTATCTAGCGGCACTCGATGCTGCCGATCGGCAAGAACCAACAGCTTCCGAGCCTAGCGCCGTGCGGCTGGAAGAGAAAATCGCCAAGCTCAAAACGCAAATGAAAGAGCTTCAGGCGATCGAAATCCAGCTCAATGAAACGCCGGACAAACAGGTCTCACTGACCGATCCAGACAGCCGCTCCATGATGACGCGCGGCACGGGAATCGTTGGCTACAACGTGCAGACAGTGGTCGATACGCAGCACCATTTGATCGTTGCGCATGAGGTGACCAACGTCGGCTCCGACCGCGATCAACTCAGCTCGATGGCCAAGCAGGCCCGCGAGGCGATGGCGTCAGATACGTTGTCGGTAGTGGCTGACCGAGGTTACTTCAAAAGTGAACAAATTCTGGCTTGTCACGATGCAGGCATCACCGCCTATGTGCCCAAGCCGATGACCTCTGGAGCCAAGGCTGACGGGCGTTTCAATAACGATGCCTTCATCTATGACGCGGCAAAAAACGAGTACATTTGTCCGGCTGGAGAAACGCTCATTTGGCGCTACAGCAACGTTGAAAAAGGCCTGAAGTTGCATCGTTACTGGAGCTCGAAATGCCAGGGCTGCGCGTTGAAATTGCAGTGCACACCGAGCACGGAACGACGAGTTCGACGCTGGGAGCATGAAGACGTATTGGAGGAGATGCAGCTTCGGCTGAGCAAAGCACCAGAGATGATGCGAGTCGCTAGAAACTATCGCTGCCTTAATTGCAGGTCGGGTTGCCATAAGATCGATTACGAAACCCCGATAAATGACTCGCTCAACGCCGGGTCGGAGCAAAACCGTAACTACCCTTTGACTAAAACGTAGAATTATCGAACGTCAAGATTTTGGTAGCTTGGGCGAAGGTGAAAGCCCACAAGGCGGCAAGGGCAGAGCCAAATTGCCGGGTGCAGAGTGGCTCAGCTGACTACAACGAATTGTTCTAGGGAAGTCGGACTTGGCTACGCTGACACTGGCCCTCAAGGGCGAATACTTCGACGCGATCAAGGCGGGCACCAAGCCTGAAGAATTTCGCCTGCTAACGCCGTATTGGCGTAAGCGCTTGGAAGGCCGAAGCTATGAACGCATCGAGCTGACCAAGGGCTACCCAGCGCGTGGTGATCAACCCCGGCGATTGTCTCTTCCATGGCGCGGATATCGCGTGACTACTATCACTCACCCGCACTTCGGCTCTGAGCCTGTCCTGGTGTTCGCGATCAACGTAAACCTGTAGGAATTTATCCTCTATGGACACTCCGAATTCTGAGGACTTGTTGCCGGAGTTCTCGCGATTGCCTGCCTTGGTCGACGGAGTTCGTTACGTCATCGCCGAGCGTGCCCATGGGGCTGCTGAACATCTGAATATCTACGGTGCGCACCCCGTGTATGTGGCGAAGAACGATTCTTGGCGTTTCCCCAATGGGGATTGTCGCCGCTGTGACGATCGGGACCTGTTGATTTTATCTGACGAATTCCCAGCTGCTGTTGATAGAGCGTGGGACCGCAATCGACTCAGAACCACCGGAATATTCCAAGCCTGAAGTTCGAGGAATAGCTCATTGCTCACTGTCGTGACGGCATGCTGGCCTCATCAGTAACCACATGAGGCCGTAGGCTATGAGCGCAGCAGTTGAGTTTTCACTCATGATTGACGGTGAGCAGATCCAGGGTTGGGTAGTTAAGGATGGGAAGTCATACCGTGCGTATGCGGAATTTCGCGGTGGCCTAATAGATGTCCGTGGTTCCACCAAGGCTAGCGCTGAAAGCAACTGGCGCGAAGAAGCGAACCACAAGGCAAACCAATAGGAAATGTCGCCCAGGTTAACGAAAGCCCCGCCAGTCGGGACCAAAGTTCAACAGACGGACGATCTCGCGCTGGCTCATGTCGTGCAGTTGGCCGATCTGGATCGTGACGCGCTCTTCAACGCTGAGTTCGTGATAAGACATGGCAACACCCTACCGAAGCGGTCAGGTATTGCACTCAGTTTTTGCCACCGCCAACCAATTAAAATCACCGGCCCAGCGCCGGCGTTTTCGTTATCGTCACGCAGCGTACAGCTAGCCCGTCAGGCTCATTGTCCTGGCCGCTATTCACTGCGCAGAGCCACCACCGGATGCAGGCGGGCCGCCCGCAGTGCCGGAGCCAGGCCGGCGAGAATGCCGAGCACCGCCGCCAGCAGCAGCGCCAGCAGCAGAAACAGCGGCTGCAGCGCCAAGGGCAGGCTCGGCATGGCCAGGTGCAGTAGCCCGAGCAGGAGGCCCATCAACAGCAGACCAAGCAGACCACCGGCCAGGGACAGCAGCGTCGCTTCGGCGAGAAACAGCCCGAGCACCTGCCGCGGACTGGCACCAATCGCTCGCAACAGGCCGATTTCCGCCGTGCGCTCGCCCACAGTGGTAGTCATGATAGTGAGAATGCCGACGGCGCCGACCAACAGGGAAATGCCCCCCAAGGCACCGATGGCCAGGCTCAGGGTGCCGAGAACGCGGTTGAAGCTGCGCAGCATGTCGTCCTGGGTGCTCAGACTGAAGTCCTCCACGCCGTGCCGTTCGCCGAGCACCTGGCGAATCTGCCGACTCAACGCACGCGAAGTGGTGCCGGCGCCGAACACCACATGGACTTTGACCACCCCGGTGCGGTTGAACAGGCTTTCGGCCCAATCCACCGGGATGTAGGCGATATCGTCGAGGTTGAAGCCGAGCAACTGGCCCTTCTCCGCCATCACGCCGATCACCCGGAAACGCACGCCGCCGACGCGGATCAGCTCGCCCAGCGGATTGCGTGCACCGAACAGCTCGACACGCAGCTGATGGCCGAGCACCACATAGGGCGGCGAACGACCGTCACGAGCCACGGGCAGGAACTCGCCCAGGCTCAGCTGCATGCGCCAGGCCTGCGCCAGCTGATGGCCGCCACCGAGAATGTCGCTGCGCCGGCTCAGTTGACCGAACTGGATATCCCCGCTGCCCTGAATGATCGGCACCGCCGCCTCGACATGCGGCAAGCGCCGCAGGGCGTCGGTATCACTGATAGTCAGTGGCCGTACGCTGCCGAGCAGACCGCCGAGGCCGCTGGTCTGGGTCTTGCCCGGGCGCACGGTGATGATCCGCGTGCCAAACTGCGAGAAGTTCTCCAGCACATAGCCGCGCACGCCTTCGCCTATGGCCGTGAGCAGCGCCACGGCGGCTATCCCGATCGCTACCCCGAGCAGGGTCAGCAGGCTGCGCAAGGGTCGACAGGTCAGCGCCGAGCTGGTCAGCCGGAAATCATCTTGCCAGCGCATCAGTGCGCTCCCGGCGGGCGCAGCGCCGCCACCGGCTCCAGCGCCGAGGCCCGAGCGGCCGGCAGCCAGGCGAACAGCAGCGCCGTGCCGAGTGCCAGCAGCACCGCGCTAGCCCGCGCCCACCAGGGTGCATAGAGCGGCAGATCGAACGCCAGGCGCCCCAGCCAGAGCAAGGTTTCGGCCAGAAGTAGCCCCGCCAGCGCCCCCGTCAGGGCGAGCAGCGCCGCCTCGCCGAGGAACAGCAGGCGCAGCTGCGCCGCCGTCACACCTATGGCTTTGAGCAGGCCGATCTCGGCGCTGCGCTGGCTCACCGCAATCCAGGTCACGTTCATGATCAGGATGCCTGCCACCAGCAGGCTGATCGCGGCAATCCCGGCCACCGCCAGGGTCAACACCGCGAGTATCTCGTCGAAGGCGCTGAGCAGGCTGTCCTGGCTGATCAGGGTGATGTCTTCCTCACCCTCGTGGCGCTCCTTGAGCGCGGCGAGTATCAGCCGCTTGCTACGGTCGAGAAAGCTCGGACCACGCACCTCGACAAACACCCGCAACAACCCCTCGCGATTGAACAAGGCCTGGGCACTGGCCACCGGGATGATCAACATCTCGGCGAAATCCATCCCCAGGGATTCGCCCCGCTCACCGAGGATGCCGACCACCCGGAAGCGCCGGTCGCCGGCGCGCAACCATTCACCCAGGGCCGGGCGCGCACCGAATAGCTCGCGCCGGAGTTTGCCGCCGATCACGCAGACGGCCTCGGCCTGCTCAGGGTCCAGCGCCGGCAGGGGCTGGCCCTGGACGACCGTCAGTTGGCGAATGGCGAAGAAGTCCCGGGTGGTGCCCAGGGTCAGCACCTCACGATTGCGGTTGCCGACTATCACCTCCATCTGCCCGGCCTGCAGCGGCGCGACCCGGCGGATGCCCGGCAACTGGGTGATGGCCTGGACGTCCTGCAAGGTCAACTCGTGCGGTGTCAGGCCGGTGAGCGGCGGCATGCGCCCCGTGGTTTCCTTGCGGCCCGGGAAAACGATCAGGATGTCGCGCCCGAGTAGCGAGAACTCGTTCAGGACGAAGGCCCGCGCCCCCGCGCCGAGACCGGTGAGCAGATTGACCGCAACCACCCCGATAGCGATGGCCAGCAGCAGCATCAGGCTGCGCGAGCGATGCCCACGCAAGGCGCCGAGCCAGAAGCCCAGGGCATCGGCAGCGCGCATCAGACCAGCGCCCGCTGCGGCGCAGCACTGTGGATCCGCCCGTCACGCATGTGTAACTGGCGCTGCGCGCGGGCGCCCAGGCTGGCGTCGTGGGTCACCACTATCAGGGTCAGGCCCTCGCCGTTGAGCTCCTCCAGCAGGCTGAAGACCTCGGCGCCGGCCTGGCTATCGAGATTGCCGGTGGGCTCGTCGGCCAACAACAGCGCCGGTTGCATGACCATCGCCCGGGCGATGGCGACGCGCTGGCGCTGACCACCGGACAGCTCGGCCGGGCGGTGGGCAATGCGCTCGCCCAGCCCCAGGCGCGCCACCAATTGGCTGCTGCGCTTGTGCCGTTGCGCCGCGCCGATGCCGGCGAGGACCATCGGCAGCTCGATGTTTTCCAGCACCGTCAGCCGTGCGATCAGGTGGTAGGACTGGAACACGAAACCTATCAGTTGGCTGCGCAATTGGGCGCGCCGCGCCTCGCTCAGCGTCGCCGTGGCCTCGCCCTGCAGCCAGTATTCGCCGGCGCTCGGCGCATCGAGCAAACCGAGGATGTTCAGCAGGGTTGACTTGCCCGAGCCCGACGGGCCCATCACCGCCATGTAGTCACCGGCGGCGATGTCCAGATCCAGGCCGTCCAGCCCCATCACCTGCTGCTCGCCCAACTGGAAGCTGCGGCTGCCGCCGCGCAGGCGGATCATTGCTCAGTCTCCGCCGCATCCACCGGGATCACCGCCACGGTGTCCTTGAGCCCTTCCTGCTCGAGGCTGGCGACTATACGCGCGTCCTCGTCCAGCCCTGCGAGCACCTCGGTCCAGCGCCAGTTGCTCAACCCGGTTTGCACCTCCACCTCGCGCAACACCCGGGCGCTCGGATCATATCGCAGCACGCGCTGCCCCTCCAGCAGGGTCTCGGTGGGGATGCGCAAAGCACGTGCGCGCTGCTCCAAGAGGATCTCGACATCGGCGCTATAGCCGGTGAGCAGGACCAGATCGGCCGGCGGCTGGTCGAAGCGCACCTCGACATCGACGGTGCGCGCCTGCTTCTCCAGTTCACGCACATAGGGCGCGATGCGGCTGACGCGGCCGGCGAAATGCTGGCCACGGAAGGCATCAAGGCTGATCCGCACGGCGGTTCCGGGGCGAACCCGGGCAGCGTCCACCTCATCGATCGGCGCCTCGACATACAGGCAGCTGTCGTCGATCAGGTCGACCGCCGGCGGCGTGGGAATACCCGGCGGCGAAGGGGTGACGAACTCGCCGAGTTCGCCGTTGATTTCTGCGACTATGCCGGCGAATGGCGCACGCAGGGTCGTCTGCTCCAGCAGTGAACGCTGCAACTGCAGGCTGGCGTCGGCCTCGCGGATCAGCACGGCACTGGCACTGCACATCAGCTTCGCCAGGTGAGCCTTGGTCTCGGCCTGATCGAGGCGATCGGCGGCAATCAACTTGCGGTCGGCCAGATGGCCCAGGCGATCAAGGTCGCGCCGGTCCAGATGAGCCTGCTGGCAGCGCTGTTCGCGGGCGTTGCGTTGGGCCTCCAGCCGCGCCTCGGCCTCCTGCAGCCGGGCCTGTTGCTCGCCCTGCCGCAGGCGCATGAGCACCTGACCCGGCTGGACCCGCTGGCCCTCGCCGATCAGCAACTCGGCAACCTGGCCGCCGACATTGAAGGACAGATGCGAGCGTCGACAGGACTTCAGCGTACCCGCGCGAGTGTTGGCCACCAGCGTCTCCACTGGCCCCCGCTCAACCTCTAGCAGCCTGACCGGCAACGGCTGTGGTCGACTCAACCAGCCACCCAGCACCACCAGACACGCCAGCATCGACGAGCCAATCAATAATTTGCGCATGGACTGCACCTCCTCCCCACATGGCTTGAGCCTAGGTCAGGAGGGTAAAAGCTCAACGCGAAACGCCATTTATCCGACGATTTTCAGACGAGCGTCAGATAAATGGCGAATGAGATTTATTTCTCTCGCAACTGCTATTCCCCAGCCATGCCAACTCAATAAAATTCCTTGCCGCGGCGACGCTACGACGTCGAAATATCCCCGGAAACTGTGCCACGCTTTGCCCATACCCGAATGTCTTCAAGCGACCCATTGCAGACATTCATGGCAAGCAATTATTAGCCGACTGCGTGCGTGTACTACTGTCGACCTGGCCAAAGTGACAAGGTCAAGCGGGCTACGTCGATTCCCCACTCAGCGTGAAAGGTGAAGTTCCAGGGGGCCTCTAGATCGGCAGCAACCTGGTGTCCAGACTGAGCAGGACATCAACGAGGAGCCTTCATCTCATGAACCTGTCTCGACTCTGGCCCCTGCTGTTGGGCAGCGGTATCACGCTCGGCCTCGGTACTCCTATCGCGAAGGTAGCGGCGCACCACGGCGTGGGTGCACTTTCTTTCGCACTATGGCCCACGCTGGCAGCCGGCCTGCTGCTCGGTGCGATCGGGCTGTTTCGGCAAGGACGTCCTGCCGACCTGCCGCGCCTGGTGCGCTTTGGCAGCGTCGCCGGCCTGTTCGGCCACGCGTTGCCGATGTCCGCAGTGTTCTGGTTGTCTTCGCACGCCGGCGCCGGCTTCGCATCTTTTTCGCTGGCGTTGCCGCCGGTGTTCACGCTGCTGTTCACCTTGCTGCTGGGGCTCGAGCGGTTTGCGCTACGCCGCGGGGTCGCAGTCGGGCTCGGTCTGTCCGGGGCCCTGCTGATGCTCGCCGGCCGCGGTGGTTCCTTCGAGGCCACGCCCGCGCTGCTGGCCATGGCGCTGGCCATTCCCGTCACAATCGGCGCAACTAATATCTACCGCGCGCGTCACATGCCGTCCGACGTCAGCGGCGAGTGGTTGTCGTCGATGACGCTGCTGGCTTCGTCGTCGATGCTTGCGCTCGCAGCCCTTGCTCTGGACTCCATCGTGCCGCCGCTGACAATCCCGGCCCTCGCCTGGCTGGCGCTGCAGACCGCTGTGCTCATTGTTGGCTACCTTTTCTACTTCGCGCTGCAACGGCGGGCCGAACCGGTGACCTTCAGCTTCATCGGCTACGTGATGATGCTGCCTGGGGTGACGATCGGAACCTTTGCCTTCGGCGAGCGACTGCCGTGGAAGGTGTGGCCCGCGGCCGCACTGGTGCTCGCGGCGCTGCTTCTGCTGCAGCGGCCGGCGCGGGCCGCCATGCCACTTGCGGTCCACCGTGACCAGGGGGCGTCGGTATGAGTCTCTTCGAGATCCGCCGCAGTGCAGAGCGCGGCACGATGCGCACCGACTGGCTCGACGCGCGCTTCAGCTTCAGCTTCGACAACTATGTCAGTCCGCATCGCATGCGCTTCGGCCCGCTGTTGGCGCTCAACGACGACCGCGTGCAGCCGGGCACCGGCTTCCCGATGCACCCGCACCACGACCTCGAAATCGTCATGCTGCCGCGCAGCGGCGCCGTCGAGCATCGCGACAACCAGGGCCGCGAGATGTTGGTACATCCCGGCGAATTGCAGTGGATGCGCGCTGGAAGCGGCATCCGCCATCGGCAGTGGAACATCTCATCGCACGAGGTCGACCACCATTTCCAGCTCTGGTTCGCGCCGTCTACCACTGGTCTTGAGCCAGCCGTCGAACGGCTCGCGTACCAGACGCCCACACCCGGCGCCTGGCGCACCCTCGTGTCGCCGCAGCCGCAGGACGGTGCGCTGGACATTGGCGTCGACGTGGTGCTCGCCCTTGGCCGCGCCGAACCGGGCCAGACGCTCGAGATACCGGCACGAATCACGGGCGGTCTCTACCTGCACTTGATGCAGGGGCGCATCGAAGTGCACGGCACCGGCCTCGGCCGCGTCGCCCTCCAGGACGGCGACGCAATCGTGTTCTTCAACGGCGCGCCTCAGTTGCAGCTGCAGACGTCGGCGTCGGCCGAACTCCTGCGTTTCGACACGGCAGCGGTCGACCCGCGAACCGGCCTGATCGCGTCCCCATCCCTCCATTCGAGCATTTGAAGGAGCCCGGTCATGCCCCGCATCGTCGTCCTCTACTGGTCCTGGCGGCACGCCCACGACTCAACAGCGCTCGCCGGTGGGCAATTGCAAGGCCACCACATGGTGCTGCCAGTCATGTTGGCGTTCGCCCTCGACTACACTTTCATCATCGTGTCGATGCAATGGCAAGGCATGTGGTGGCGGGGCACTTACCGCGAGAGATTCATGGACAGACACTTGGCTCTGCAATGCTTCTGTCGCGTTGTCGAGACGGGCGGGTTCGCCGCAGCGGCACGCGATCTCGACTACTCGCCATCGATGGTGAACAAGTACATCGTGCATCTCGAGGAGTGGACAGGCAGCCGCTTGCTCGCTCGTACCACGCGACGCATGCAGCTCACCGAGGCCGGTGAGCAATTCTACGCGTACTGCCGACGCGTGCTGGACGACACCGAATGCACGCTGGGTGAGATCCGTGCGGCCCGCGGTGAGCTCTCCGGCCGGCTGGTACTGGCGGTGCCGGTGTCGCTCACGCTGGCCTTCCTCAACGACCATCTGCATGCCTTTCAGTCGGCCTACCCGGGCATCGAGCTCGAGCTGAGGTTATCGGACCGGCCCGTCGACCTGGTACGCGACGGCATTGATGTAGCGCTGCGCGGCCAGGCGCAGCTCGATGACTCCTCGCTGATCGCGGTGCCGCTGATGGTGATAGAGCGTTCCGTGGCCGCGGCACCGGACTACTGGCGCCAATATGGCAAGCCCGAACATCCGTCGGGACTGGCGTGCCACAACTGCCTGCCCTATCTGCTCGGCAGCGACGCCACGCGCTGGCACTTCGACGGGCCTGGCGGCCCACAGACCGTGGATATTCGTGGCAACTTCCGCGCGGACAATAGCCTGATGTTGATCGATGCAATGCTGCGGGGCGTGGGCGTTGGACTGGTTCCCCGAGTGATGATGCGGACCGAAATCTCCGAGGGTCGGCTGGAGACAGCGCTGGACGATTGGCGAGCAGAGCCGCGCAAGATGTTTGCCATATACCCGAGTCGTGAGCACCTGCCGGAGCGGGTCCGTACGCTGTTGCACTTCCTGAAGGAGCGGCTGGCCGGGGCGGGCGATTTAGCTCAGGCCGTTGCTCGCTAAGGCAACCTCTCATTGCAACCGGCCCAGCGCCAACTCGCGTGACGTCACCACAAACTTCGACGCAGTCTTTGATTACTGGGCATATCCGTTCTCTGCATAGACGCCAAATGCAATTCCAACTGCCTGAGTATTTTCCACGTGGATTCAGGCGCCAATTCACCACCTGTAGGAGTATTAAGATGTATACAAAGATGCTTGTCGCCGTCGCGTCCACTTTGCTGGCCACCGCAACCTTCGCTGCCGGTGTGAAGTCCGTATCGCGGCTCGCATTCGGCCCCGATAACATTCTCTTTGTTGCCGACTGGAAAGGCGCCCAGGTGCATGCGCTGGCGCTGTCTGCGCCTGTGCCCAGGAAGGGCGAAGGGACCTTCAACATCGTGGACCTGGAGACGTTGCTGTCCAAGTCACTGGGCGCCGGCAAGGTCAAGGTTGAAGACATGGCAGCGCGCCCGGGCTCGGGCGAGGTTTACCTGGCAGTGAGCGTCGGGGCGAACAATACACCGGCGCTTGTCGCAGTCACTGCCGACCAGAAGGTTCGCAAGCTCAACCTTGCGAGCATGAAATCGACGACGGTGACGCTGAACAATCCAAACAACTCCAAGGTCGAGTTCTGGAAGGAAACACCGGAGCGCAGCTTCACCGTCACTGACATGAAATGGAACAACGGCGAGTTGTTCGTTGCGGGCCTGTCGAACCAGGACTTCGCGTCGACGCTACGTCGCATTCCGTACCCGTTCACCGACAAACAAACGATGACGTCGGTGGAGATCTACCACACCACGCATAATCAGATTGAAACGCGCGCACCCATTCGCGCGCTATCGTTCGCCACACTCGGCGGAAAGCCTTACGTCGTCGCCGCCTATGTTTGCACGCCGCTCGTGACTATCCCGCTCGAGGACCTGAAGGACGGTGCGCACATCAGGGGCAAAGCTATCGCAGAACTGGGCTACGGCAACACGCCCGCGGACATGATCTCGTACAGCGCCAAGGACGCGAGCGGCAAGCCGCAAGACATGCTGATGCTGCTGAACTACCACCGCTCGGGCAACATCATCCCGGTCAACGAAATCCAAGCTGCGAATGAGAAGCCCGGCATCGACAAGCCCGTTCCTGCCGGTGAAATCATTGGCGTGCAGGAGACTCCGGCACCGTTGGTGGGGGCCACCCGTATCGACAACCTCGACGACCAGTTCTTCATCGTCGTGCGCCGTGCGCTGGAGACTGATGCCCTACAGTTGGTGTCGTTCGACAAAGCCATGTTGTTCCGGCTAACCGATTTCGTTTCCGAGTACGACTTTCCGCAATACCGCTACAACAACGTCGAGTTCCAGCTTAAGAACTTCAAGCCTGCCCATGACATCCTGATGAAGCAGGAAGGGTTCCCCGAACTCATCGGCACGCATGAGTGAGGTCGGTATGACGAATGCGTTGCGCACTTTGTGCGCGTTGGCCCTGTGGACTGCGGTCGGTGCTCAGGCGGTCGCGGCTCAACTAGTGCCTGTTACCGTTCAACCGTCCGGACCGGAGGTGCCAGCGAACCTGCTGCGCATCTCCCTGGTGTTCCCACAGCCGGTTGGCGAGCAGGTCCTGCCTCGGTTGGAACTGCGTCAGGCCAACGGTAATGTTATCGACAAGCCATTCTTCGAGCAGGAGCTTTGGTCCCCCAGCGGCAAGATCTTGACGGTGCTTCTGCATCCTGGGCGGGTGAAGAGCGGGCTTATCGCCCATGACACCGTCGGACCTGTGCTCCACGCCGACGGAGTGGTTGTGTTGATGTTGGACGGTCAGGAAATCAAGCGCTGGAAGGTGGGTTCGGACGACCACGATGGCCCGCGCCCGTCTGGCTGGAACGTCGGAAGCGTGCATGCAGGAACACGCGAGCCGCTGGTGGTGGAGTTGGACGCGCCCATCGACGGTCGAGATGTCGACTACCTTGCGGTTGCGAACTCGAGTAATCGCCGAGTCCGGGGACGCGCTCGCCTGGAAGTTGGCGAAAAAAGATGGACCTTTACACCTGACGTTCCCTGGGCTGATTCGCGGTACACGCTGGCGGTCTTCGGCAACCTTGAAGATCCTTCCGGCAACCGGTTGAACGGACACTTCGAGTCGCCCGGCACTGCACCTGAGCCGACTACAGCTGACGTCTACATCCCTTTAACGATTAACCGAGCGTTGGTGAAGCGTCAGCAGCACCCTTAGAGCGCGGTTAGAGGAGTTGCTGGACGTTAGGCGGAACAATCAAGCGCGTTTTACACGGCCATAAAAGCAGAACCCCCACAGGACGGGGGTGACGCTGGAGAGTCTGGGCACACTCCAGACCGAAGTGAACGTCGTCGAGAAACAGGAATGCGCCACAGCCCGCGACAGGACAGGCTGCCGGTTTCGCGGATGGCTTCCAACAGCGCTAGGTCTTCAATCGACAACATGTTCTAAATCCTCGAACGAGTAGGCCAGAAATCTGGTGCGTCATTCGAATGGTATCGGCAGATGATCACTCTCAATCCGCAACCAATCATGGGCGGACCTACTGATCACTACCGAGGGTTGCACCATGACTGACATTACCCGCGTTGCCGTCGTTTACCACAGTGGCTATGGTCACACCGCCAAACAGGCTGAGGCCGTTGCTAAAGGCGCAAGCACTGTTGCTGGTACCGAAGCCTTGCTGATCAGTGTTGACGATATCGACCAATACTGGGAAACCCTGGAAGGTGTTGACGCAATCATCTTTGGCTCTCCAACCTACATGGGTAGCGCTTCCGCCCAGTTCAAAGGCTTCATGGACGCGACCTCGCGGACTGTCTTCGCAAAGGGTGGCGTATGGGGCAACAAGATTGCGGCAGGTTTTACCAATGCCGCCTCCCGTTCCGGTGACAAACTGGCAACCTTGCAGCAACTGTCGATCTTCGCCGCGCAGCACGGCATGCACTGGATCAACTTGGGTCTTCCACCGGGTCACAACAGCACCAAAACCACGGAAGACATGCTGAACCGCCACAGCTTCTGGCTCGGTGCAGCAGCCCAGTCTGATGCGGACGTCAGTGCTGAATTCGGTCCACCGAAAGCTGACCTGCTGACCGCCGAACACCTCGGTGCCCGTGTGGCAAAGGTAGCCCGTCAGATGGCTGCGGGTCGTCACGCTGTGGAGTGATCCCCCGACGAGTGATTAACCGCCGATGTATGATGGCTCATCACCCAGTGAGTGCGATCGTACATCGGTTTTTTTGTTGGTTTTTCTCGGCCAGAAATGCCTCGATTTTCGGCACGATAAAGTCCGGTTGTTCTTCCAAAGCGGTCTATCTGCAGGATTTACAGTTCCATGATGACGCGTGGCACGGGAATCGTCGGCTACAACGTGCAGACAGCGGTCGATACTCAGCACCATTTGATCGTTGCGCACGAGGTGACTAACGTCGGTTCAGACCGCGATCAACTCAGCTCGATGGCCAAGCAGGCCCGCGAGGCGATGGCGTCAGATACGTTGTCGGTAGTGGCTGACCGAGGTTACTTCAAAAGCGAACAAATCCTGGCTTGCCACGATGCAGGCATCACCGCCTATGTGCCCAAGCCGATGACCTCTGGAGCCAAGGCTGACGGGCGTTTCAATAACGATGCCTTCCTCTATGACGCGGGAAAAAACGAATACATTTGCCCGGCTGGAGAGTCGCTGATCTGGCACTATTCCTACGTTGAAAAAGGCCTGAAATTGCATCGTTACTGGAGTTCGAAATGCCAGGGCTGCGCGTTGAAATCGCAGTGCACACCGAGCACGGAACGACGAGTTCGACGCTGGGAGCATGAAGACGTATTGGAGGAGATGCAGCATCGGCTGAGCAAAGCACCAGAGATGATGCGAGTCCGAAAACGGACGTTTGAGCATCCCTTCGGGACGCTCAAACAATGGATGGGAGCGACGCACTTCCTGACGCGAAAGCTGGCCGGGGTGAGTGCGGAGATGAGCTTGAATGTGCTCGCCTACAACATGAAACGGGTCATGAAAATCATCGGTGCTCACGGTTTGATGAAGGCGCTGTCGGCCTAAAAAAGGCTGATTTTGGCCCATCCCAGAGGCTGTAAAAACCGCATTGACGTGTTCCAGGTCGCGACCGATGCGACCCGCAACATTGACCGTGCTATCGCTCAGCAAACGAACGTCGATGACCCAAGACGATGAGGCAATGAGCGTTTTTACACACTCTGGGCCGATTGCTGCCCTTGGCGATAGGCGGTTAGCGACCCCTAACGGACGGTCGTGTTTGACAGACTTTTACCAAGTGACCGAAGTGAGCGCATAGTCAGGCTATTAACTGCCATCTTCGCAAATTGCTTTTAGTCCAAGGACTGTAGTTGGAGTACTGCCAATCTGAGTTGGAGTGGCGATGACCATATTAGCGCCTGTGTCACCCTCCAGATGGTAAGACTTTCCATTAAAAACCTTTGCGGCTTTCTGGTTTATGTTTTCTAACAAGCCTTCTCTAGAGTTGAAGATACTGCCATGGCTTGTGATCATCTATTGACCAGGGGCAATTTTATTGGCACCCGTAAAGGTGCAGCCAGTTAAGACCAAGGTAATACATCCGGTTAATATTATTTTTTTCAAGTGTACGATCTCATATAAGGCTAATAACTATTATTGGGTGACATGCCATGCCGCATTCGAACGCGACAGGCTGTCGCATAAACGACCTTGTTAATTATCAAGGCGTTCACGATAAACACGACATGCCCAAAGGGTAACTAGACAAAGCTGACAAGATCCATTGTCGAGCATTCATAGTCGCATGCTTTCGTTTCGCCAGTACGGTGTCCATCGGACTTCTGCCCGATTGCTGCCTGTCGCCACGGCAGCAATCGGAAGTTCTTTGCAAGTCATGGTCACGAAGTGCGCCGGTCAATCCGATGCACTCGTTTATCAGCTTAATGCTGGTTTACGGCTTTACCCAGACCGTTCCGGCGAGCACGCAAAATACTTCCTGCACTGCTGAAGCGGTGTGTTGGTCTGCGATGATGTTGGTATCTAGCGTCATCGACTACTGCCTGTATTAGGGGCGAAGACGATCATCCAATAACTCACTTCGGCAATCCACGTACCGCTCTGCTAAGTGGAGTAATCATCGATAAATTTCGCACCGAAATGATGCAAAAAAGTCAACAAAAAAATATAAAAAACCGTTTCAGCAGAAACATATTCTGCCGATAATGGCTATGAGGCATCACGACCTGAGGACAGGTCCCCAGATACCCACACACTAATAGCAGCGTCCTGCAAGGAATAAAAGTGACTAAATTTTTCGGTAATCTTAGCGTCAACCTCAAGCTGGGCCTGGGATTCGGCCTGGTTTTGGCCTTAACCACCGTCCTGGCCCTGGCCGGCTGGACCAGCGTGGACAGCCTGGTGTGGCGTAGCGACCGAATGGGCGATATCACCCAGTTGAACACGTTGCTGGGCAAGGTACGCGTGGCCCGTCTGCAATACCTGCTGTCCAATGGCGATGAAGGCGCCGCCCAGAACGTGCAGACCAACCTGGATGCGTTCATCGCCCAGCAGCAAAAACTGATCAACACGTTCACTCGCCCGGAGAACCTCAAGCTGCTCAAAGAACAAGCGGCCATTATCAGCAACTTCCAGCAAACGCTGAATAAAATGCGCGACGGGTATCGCGCCGCAAACAACGCACGGCAGGCCATGAGTGATAACGCCGAAGCAGCCGGTAAGCAGATCACGGCGATCTACAGCAGCGTGGTGCAATTACCTCCGGGCGACGCGGACCGTTTCGAACGTTTTCAGACTATCAGCCGCGCCAAGGAACAGTTTCTGCTGACCCGTTACGAAGTCAACGCTTACACCGCAAACAGCACCCCGAGTACTGAGCAGAAGGCTGTCACGCAACTGAATGAAGCAATTGACGGCCTGAAACAGCTGAGTGAGTACTTCAGTGCTACCCAGCAGGACGCTTTGCGCCAGTTCGAAAGTGCCCTGGGCAACTACCGCACTGCCTTGCAGGCCTACAAAACCGCTAACAACGTCGTTACCCTGGCGAGCAAAGAACTGGTCGACCAGGGGCTCGTGTTATGGAGCCGCAGCGATGCCCTTTACCAGTTGCAACTGGACAGCCGCGACAGCGACACCGCCCAGACTCGCACGCTGTTGGTGGGCAGCACCTTGTTGGCCTTGCTGTTTGGCATCCTGGCCGCTGTCATTATCACTCGCCAGATCACCGGTCCGATTCGCGAAACCCTCGGCGTCGTCGAACGCATTGCTGCTGGCGATCTCACCCGGAACCTGGTGGTCACCCGCCGCGATGAGCTGGGCGTGCTGCAACAAGGTATCCAGCACATGAGCGAGACCCTGCGTAACCTCATCAGCGGCGTTCGCGACGGCGTGACACAGATCGCCAGCGCTGCGGAAGAGCTGTCGGCCGTCACCGAACAAACCAGCGTCGGGGTCAACAACCAGAAAGTCGAGACCGATCAGGTCGCTACTGCCATGCACGAAATGACCGCCACCGTGCGGGACGTCACGCGCAACGCCGATCAGGCCGCGCAAGCTGCCATAACGGCCGATGGCGAAGCTCGCGAAGGCAACAAAGTCGTGGGGGAAGCGATTGTGCAGATCGAACGCCTGGCTGAGGAAGTGGTGCGCTCTACCGAGGCGATGACCCTCTTGCAGCAGGAAAGCAACAAAATCGGCAGTGTCATGGACGTGATCAAGGCCGTGGCCGAGCAGACCAACCTGTTGGCCCTCAACGCCGCCATCGAAGCCGCCCGTGCCGGTGAGGCCGGTCGTGGTTTTGCCGTGGTCGCCGACGAAGTTCGCGGCCTGGCCCAGCGTACCCAGAAGTCCACCGAGGAAATCGAAGGGCTGGTCGCCGGTTTGCAGAGTGGTACTGAGCAGGTGGCCAGCATCATGAGCAATAGTCGCAGCCTGACCGACAGCAGCGTCGCGCTGACTCGCAAGGCCGGTGTCTCACTGGGAAACATCACCCGTACCGTATCGGACATCCAGTCGATGAACCAGCAGATCGCGGCCGCCGCCGAGCAACAAAGCACCGTGGCTGACGAGATTAGCCGCAGCATCATCAACGTGCGCGACGTCTCCGAACAGACCGCTGCCGCCAGCGACGAAACCGCCGCTTCCAGCGTTGCGCTGGCACGGCTGGGCAACCAGTTGCAAGTGATGGTCAGCCATTTCAAAGTCTGACGAAGCAAGGTCGCTCCCAAGCTTTGAATGGGAGCGATCATTTGATTCGACTGGCTGCTATTGGCTGTCTGTCGTGAAGGGCTGCAATCGACCCGGAGCGCTCATCCCTGGCCAACCGATCTGACAGATTGCGCGGGCGCTGAAACTGCTGCAGCGGCTTTTTTGTTGAGCGGCGGCAGTTCTCGTACCACGAGTTTACAAACTGTCTTCTTTGTAGATAGATGACTGAAGAAACTCTGCTATCAGCGATGTAACCTGCTGTTGAATCTCCTCACGCGGGCGAGCGCTGTCGCCATCCCGGCAAATGATGCCATCGCCTGGTACTTCTTCTTCGAGCATTACCTCCGCGCCAGGTTTGCACACCGACAAGAAGCTGAAATGGCTTGCGTCGCTGATTTCGACGTAACGGCTTGACGCCGGAGGCAGGCGTTTGGCCAGGTTGGCAGACTCCAACTCAGCGGGAAGTTCGCGCGACGGTACGCCGGCAGCGATCACCAGCGCTGGTACCGGCAGCGCGGCCAGGCTTTCATCGGTCATGCCCCGTGAAAGGCCCAGGTCCAATGTAACCACAGCAGTGACGCGTTTATCGCGCAAATCGGCGGCCAACGCAGCCTTTGATTCTGAGGTGCTAGCGGGGTTTATCTTTCCATAGACGGTGCAACTTGCTAACTGTGGGTGGGCTTTGCAGTCATGCGCGAAGCGGTCTGCATCGAAACGAGCACCGGCGATCTCCAGGGCGGTCCAGCCGCCGAGTGAATGGCCCACTACTGCAATTCGGCCATTGGCGACCAAACCGAATTTTTCAGGTTGAGTCGTGACCCTATCAATGGCTCGGCGCAAATCAGCGGGCCGCTGCCATAACTGCGCCGCTGCTTGAGGGCTACGGTCATGAGTGGTGGTGCCAGGGTGATTGATTGCGGCGACGATGTACCCCTTATGAGCCAGAGCACTGGCAAGCCAGATCTGGTTGCTCCAGTTACCTCTGTACCCGTGGGAGAGCACCAACAATGGATGCTTGCCAGCAGCGGGCGGCGCGTCACGAACGGCAGAAGCCCCGACGAACACCGCATCATCGCCGATCAATTGCGTGGCAGCGGTAGTTGCACTGGGGTACCAGACGACCATCTCCAGTGAGCGGTCATTGTGCGAGTCCGGCAGTGTGGAAGAGTGGAAGCCGACAGGGTTCTCGTCAGCGAATGCGATAGTAGTCAGCCAGGTCAACAATAGGGCGCCGAAAGCTATTTTCAATGTCGTTTCTTCCTTGATTAGACAAATGCATACCTGAACCCGCCGTTAGGCGCATCCACCTTCGTACTGAGTCGAAGCTAACGTGGCGGCATAGTAAGTACGACATTAAAGCCCACATTCGAACCTCCGCGCATAACTTTCATCGTTCACTCTGTTCACGGTCTTTAGTGAGAAGGCTGAACGTCTGCTTCTGATCGTTATCAACCTGATGCAAAAACCAGTTATCCCAGGCAACGCAGCCGGCCCGATGCGCTCGGCTATCGGTCCAGCAGAGGTGCCAGCAGTGCACACATGCCGCGCCAGTGCGAACCCTCCCAGTAAACCCGTTGGCAGGCGTCGCAGCGCATGAAGTGCGAATAGAGGGCACCAACGCGTGGCGGCACCTGCGGCCGGGCCAGTTCCGGGCTGATCTCGTGCAGCGGCAGGTTGCAATGAAGGCACAGGCTGAATGGCCGCGCCCTACGCGCCAGGTCGAGGCGCTCGTACAATTCGCGCAGTTGCAGCGACGGTTTCAGGGCATGCACGTAACAGCCGTGGCTGATGATCCGCCGCTTGAGCAGTTCGCGGTCACGGGTCAGCACGATGCGTCCTTGCTGCGCAGCGATCTCAGCGATCTCGCCATCCTCGAAGCCATTGTCGTAGAGGGTGTCGAAGCCGCTCATGCGCAGCAGACTGGCCAGCCCGCCCAGGTGCGCATCAGCGACGAAGCGCAGCACCCGTAAAGGTTGTGCACGAACCTTTAGCAGCGGGCTGATGTCCAGCGCTTCGAACTTGGGATACACCGCCAGCCGGTCATCGTCGAAGATCACCCGCTCGAAGCCCACCGACTCGCCGTTGAGCAGCACAAGCTCGACCTCCGTGTGCGGTATTCCGAGCGCCTCGATCATGTGCTTGACCGTCGCCCCTCGCGCGCACTCGCAGGTGAATGACTGCCGCCGCCGTTCGGCCGGCAGGAAATCGTTGAGCTCCTCGTAGAAGCGGAAGGTTGCACTGGTCATGCTGAACAGTATGGCAGGGCTGCAGGATGAGCGAGTCTGGCCCGGTCATCTTCTCCGGCAGGCCGTTCATCAAGATCGTAATATTGGGAAGGTGATCGGATAGAACGGTAGGGTGCGCGGATACACCAGAAAACGAGTCCATCACCGAGGGAGTTCAGGCGCTTGGCGGCCGCATCAATTTAACAGGGAGTTGGTGTCCGGTTTTGTAGGGGCAAATCCAACCCGCTACAGCGATGGCCGCACGTCGCAAAGCAGAGCCAATATTTTTGGCGGGCAAGATACGGACAATTAGAACAAAGCATAACTGTATGGGCTTGGCCGTTCGCGTCGGAAATTAATAGAACTCTCCTGGAGGGCCAGGCATTTGCCCTGCAGATTAATCCGCCGGAGTAGGTCGCCTTAAAAGATCGCAGCCTTCGGTGTAGTGGTTCAGTTTTTTTGCACCACTCCGTAGGAGCATTAAGCCGCCTGCTGCTCAAACAGCGCAGGCGGCAAGTTGTTCGAGGCTGAGTGGCAACGGCGATGGTTGTAGTGCGAGATGAAATCCATCACATCCTTCTCCGCTTCGAAATGATTCTGGTATCCGTTTTCCGGCATCCAATCGTGCTTCAACGTCCTGAAGTAGCGCTCGACTACTGCGTTATCCCAGCAGTTACCTCGACGACTCATGCTCTGAACGATCCGGTTTTCTGCCAAGCACTCAACAAAGCGATCGGCGGTGTATTGGCAGCCCTGATCAGAGTGAAATAGCAGTTCAGGCATCGGACGGCGTAGTGCTACCGCAAGCTTCAGTGCCTTCATAGACAGCTCGGCATCCGCTGTTCGTGAGCAAGCCCATCCCACAATCCTGCGCGAAAACAGGTCCATCACCACTGCCAGGTACAGCCAGCCATGTCCCACTCTGATGTAGGTGATATCACCTGCCCAAAGCGTGTCTGACCGGGCTGGATTGAAACGACGATCAAGTATGTTCGGTGCAACGACAGCTGGCTTCGTGGCCCGGCGATAGTGCGCATAACGTGGCCTGCGCCGCTGTAGGTCAAAGGTCTTGATCAAGGTACGCATTCGATAACGCCCTATAAAAACTCCCTCTTTCCTCAACTCCTTGGATAGCCCGCGAGTACCCAATGCTTCTCGATGCTGCTTATGCAACGCACGAAGTTTACTCCCCAGATCTCCCAAAACTGGTCGCTGCCGCACGGCTTTACGTTTCACGTAATAGCTGCTGCGGGCCAAGCCGAACAAGACACACATACGCCGAATCGACATTGCCCCTCTGATGCCATCAATCACTTGGTTCGACCGAACAGAACCTTTAGATGAGAGGGCAATTGCTTTTTTAGCACTTGGTTCTCGGCTTCAAGTAGCGCCAGTTTCGCCTGGAGCGACTCAATCAGCTCCTGATCCTGTAGGCGAGGAGCTTGCACAATTCCTTCCTGCTCCCGGCGCCAGCGTGAAACCCAGCGGCGTAACGCTGTTGGCCCCACACCTGTAGCCTCACAGGCTTTAGGCATGGAGTAATTCATCTCCACAACCAAGCGAATGGCTTCCGCTTTTTCCTCAGAGGTAACAACCCGATATCCCATGATGCTTCCTTAAATCGACGCTCCTACATCATGGTCCAAAAACGTTCGACCACCACACGGCAGCTCCTACAGATTCAGGCGAACCTCTGTAGGAGCTGCCGAAGGCTGCGATCTTTTGGGGCCGCTGCGCGGCCCAGCGGGAGCAAGCTCCCTCGCCACAGGGATGGGTTCGATCCTGGTTTATTTAGGGACTTCCAGTCCACAAAGAGCAGGGCATGTGTATCGCTGTGTATCCGGGCCCGCTGTACAGATGCTGGAGTACAAATGCCCCTCGAACCGGATACATCCGGGATACACGGATGCAGTCAAATAGCCTGGCCTTGGCGAGAAAGCAAACGCACCTCGCACCACGGCTTATCGCCCTGGTGGCATGACCCTAAGCGGCCTCACCGCACACAGTATCCGGAGAAATAACCATGTCCCGTCTCTCGAACAAATCCCGTATTGGCCTGATCGCTGTCTCACTGGTTGGCTGTATGAACCTCGCTTCGTCCGCCTTCGCCGCTGACGCACTGCCTCAAGGCTACCAACTCGCCGCCGCGGAAAAGACCAGTGAAGGCAAGTGTGGCGAAGGTAAGTGCGGCGCCAGCGAAACCGGCGCCAAGGTCACCAAGGCCGGTGAAGGCAAGTGCGGTGAAGGCAAATGCGGCGACGCTTCCTTCGCGCGTACCGACACCGACCACGACGGCCGTGTTTCCCTGAAAGAGTTGCTGGCCGTGGCCCCGCAGGGCGCTGAAGAGTTCAAGGCGATGGACACCAACAACGACGGTTTCCTCTCCGAAGGCGAGGTCTACAAATTCCGCACCAACCAGTTCACCTCCAACGGCAAGAAAGTGCCGACCGAGCTGTTCACCAAAATGAGCAAAGCGCAGGGCTGATAGTGGGAGCCGCCGACTACTACGACACCGGTGTGGCGAGATAGGGTTTTCTCTATCTCGCCAGCGCCGGCGTTTGTTAGTTGCGATCTATAAAGCGTTGGGGGGAGGCTGGGATAGCAGTGGTGGCAGGGTCGCGGGGATTAATTGATGTTTGAGACGGCAAAAACGGCAGGCAAAAAAAAGCTGCCAAAAATGGCAGCCAGTTAAAGAGCCCGCAACGGGTTGAAGTCAGTATTACTAAAGATAAATGACAACCTCATGACAGTTCTTCGATCCGCACTGGATTGCCCATGCTGCCCATGCTGCCCATCGGTCAGGACTTCCCTTCGGCGCAATCACTGCTCTAATAACAGCAACCGATGTTCCGTTCACTGTCTTGAGAGAGGGGCGCTGTTCATGACCGAAAAATCCCGGGTGCTGTTCGTCTGCGCAAAAAATGACATTCGATCTTTGATGGCGGAAGCGCTCCTCAGACATACCGACTCCGAACACTTTGAAGCCTTCAGCGCGGGTCTGGAAGCCAGTGAAGTCGACCCGCGCACGCTCGAATCGCTTGATCATATCGGCGTCGACGCCACCGGGTTGCGCAGTAAATCAATCAGCGAATTTGAAGGTCAGCCGTTCGACTACGTCATCACGCTGTGTGACAAGTCATCGGAAGAGGCCGACAGGATGCCGATCTCTGACGAAGTGAAGACGTGGAATTTTGAAGATCCGGCGAGCAGTGAACGGCATGAACCTTTTCGCCATGCCCTCCAGGAAATTCACGACCGCGTCAAAATGTTCGTCACGGTGAAAATGAGGCATCCCAGCCCTGATGCCTGAGGTTCAAATCGACCGCTGATTGACGCGCCGGGTCAGTTCTTCTGCCGACTCCTTGCGTTCCGAGTAGCGGTCGACCAGATCCGGGCGATCCCGTAGCAACCGGGTGAACTTCACCAGCTCCTCCATGACGTCCACCACCCGGTCATAGAGGGAGGACGGTTTCATGCGGTTGCCTTCGTCGAATTCCAGATAGGCTTTCGGCACGGAAGACTGATTGGGGATCGTGAACATCCGCATCCAGCGGCCCAGTACGCGCAGTTGATTCACCACGTTAAAAGACTGGGAGCCGCCGCTGACTTGCATGACGGCGAGCGTTTTGCCCTGGGTCGGGCGAATGGCGCCTAGTGCGAGCGGCACCCAGTCTATCTGCGCCTTGAACACGGCAGACATCGCACCATGGCGCTCGGGTGAACACCAGACCTGGCCTTCAGACCATTGCATCAACTCGAGCAATTCCTGAACTTTCGGGTGATCGGTCGGTGCATCGTCCGGCAGAGGAAGGCCGGATGGATTGAAGATCCGCGTTTCTGCACCGAAATGTTCGAGCAGTCGAGCGGCTTCTTCGACCAGCAGCCGACTGAATGACCGCGGCCGGGTCGATCCATACAACAGCAGGATTCGCGGCTTGTGCCCGGTGTCGTCACGGCTGGTGGACTCAAACAGGGAGGCGTCGAGATGGGGTAGTTCGTGGGACATGAGGGCTCCGGTCAGAGGGTGCTGATGCGGTCGAGTTCGCGCTTCAAGGCATCAGGATCAAGTTCGGCGAAGGGCAGGGCGAGGAAGGCCCGGCAGCGTGTTTCGATGCGTGCGAGGGTCGAGTGGAAGGCAGCGGTCACGACTGCCTCGTCGCCTTTCACCTCGGAGGGATATTCCAATCCCCAATGAGCTTTCACGGCCGGCCCGAAGTAGACCGGGCATGCCTCGCCGGCGGCTTTGTCGCAGACGGTGATGACAATATCCGGTGGATTGGCTTCGAAGGCGTCGTTGCCTTTGCTGCTCAAACCGTCAATCGCGATGCCGGCCTCCTGCAACGTCACAAGACTGCGCGGCAGAACCTGCCCCTTGGGGAAGCTGCCAGCACTGACCGCCTGGAAGCCTTGCGGCGCAAGATGATTGAACATCGCTTCGGACAGAATGCTGCGGCAGCTATTGGCGGTGCACATGAACAGAACGCGCATGGTGACTCCTTTTCAGACGAGCAGGCACATATGGATAATCGAATATACGGTTATCCATATGAGGCGGTCAAACTCGATTTGGTCCGGTCATCCAGTTCGCTTTTGTAAGGCCACTGCTTTTGCCTCAGCCTGTGGATGAGCCAGCGCGCAAAGTCTCAGAGCAAACCCCACGATACCCCGACATACACCCCCAAACCTTCACCCGGCGTGGATCGTGCTGCGTCCAGCCCTTTGTCGTCGTAGCCCGGAGTGACGGTGGAGGCGTAGTGCTTGTCAGTCAGGTTGCGCAGGTCCAGCCAGATCTGCCAGTCGCCCTTGGGCGCGTTGTAACCCAGAGTCGCGCCGAACAGCGCGTAAGGATCGGCGTAATAGCTGTTGGCGTAATCCACCGCAACCCTGGACACCCACTGCGTGTTGAGCGCAGCGAAAAAGCCGAGAGGCCAGTCGTAGCGCAGTTCGCCCTGGTAGTAGTGCATCGGCAGGCCCGGCCGGCGGTTGTCGCTGAGGGAAACACATGGGGATTTTGTTTTTTTGCCTGGGAATCGGAGAGGGCAGGATGCTCTTGCTACCCAGTCATGCGTCGTTGCACAAATGCGGTCCCAAAAAAGGGACCGCTGCCTGGCGCTTTACGCGGATGTTTAATGAGCGCAAACGCACATGACTGCACGCCTAATTTCTGCACTCGGCCAACACTACCTGGCAGGTATCCGGCGTGCCACCGGAGCGGCCGGCATAGCGAATGCAATTGCTCAGGGATTTCTGGCGCGCCATGTTCAAAGTGTCCCCCCAGGCGAGGCCACCCTCGCCGGAGGTGGGCAGCGCTTTGGCATAACAGCTCGAACCCGCGTCCGAGGTCGAATAGCGAGCCGTGGCAGCTTTGCCGGAACATCCCGCCATCAACGCAAGGTTGATGGCGAGCAGGGAGGGGAGGATCCATGACGAGTAGTGGCGTGCTGTTTTTCCGGTCATGGTGTTTTCCTGCAAGAGGCGGCTAGCAGCGTGTGTGTAGTCGTGTACCTATCAGATTAGACGGTAGGCGGACGTTGAGAACCGTATTCCAGCTTTTTGGGCGCGTTTGTCTCAAATCGAAAACAAGTTTGGTTGTGGGACTCGCTAGCAGGCCCTGGCGACGTTGATCGTCCTGACACAGCTCTCTTATAGAGCGTGGTGCGGTTGGCGCACTGAGTTGAAGCAGGATATGCATTGCGCACTCCGTTCAGGCAAACAAGCAGAAGGGTCCACGGCTTAGCAAGAACATCCCTTGCCATGGGCAATGGTTAGCGTGCTTTCGAATTGGCCTGGTATTTGCTATGCATTTTCTCATCCGAATGTCGCAGTTGGTGAAGTTAATGTCGCTATCAAGTAATTCGATGCAGTTATCCATTAGTGAGAAGCGCTGGTTACCCTGGTCTGGCAAAACTGGAAAAATTGCGATGGGTTGGTCGTGTCGGCTCAATCAGTCGGCTTATCCGGTGATCGAACAAACGTTCGAAGCTATCGCTGAAACCCGTGTGCAGTTGCTGCACAACTGGGCACGCGAGCAGTGGGAACACCTGGCTGAATTGGCGGAAAACCTCGGTCGTGATTTCGCCCATCTCGACAGCACTTCACTGATGGACAAGCTCAGCCAGGCAGAAGATTTTTCGGAGTTGTTTATCGTTGATGCCAGCGGCACCGTCATGGTCTCGACCTGGAATCGACGCGACAAAACCCGTATCGAGCAAACCCGCGCATTGGAAGAAGGGATGAAGAGGCCGTTTCTCCATGGTCCTTACACCGATCCACTGACCTTACAAATCGGTGCATCGTCTTCACGCTTCCACGATGAAGTCACGTTGATGTTCTATCAGCCTCTGAATGCCGATGGAAAAGTCCTTGGCTGCCTCTGTGGTCGCGTGCCAAACGATGTGCTAGGCGATCTTATCCAGCGCGAAGCCGGGCACATTTTTGCCGAGTCGGGCGATAACTATCTGTTCATGGCGCAATCACGCTTTGATCCCGCTATCAAGCCGGGAACCGCGTTGTCACGTTCACGTTTCGAGGACGGTACGTTCACCCACGGCGAAAATCTGAAAAGTGGCGTACACACGCCCTGGAAAACCGTGCAGATCCAGCGACACACCGAACTGGAATTGCGTTTTACCGACCCCGCGACGCAGCAACTGCACCCAGGCGTACGCGAAACCATTCGCACGGGCTCCAATCTGTTCGTTACTTATCCCGGTTACTCGGACTACCGGCACATTCCGGTGGTCGGTAAGGGCGTTACGTTTCAATTGCCAGGATCACCTGATCGTTGGGGCATGATGTGTGAGGCCGATCTTGAAGAGGTATACCGCCGACGCTCACTCGGCTACGGTTTGATGAAGCCTTATCTCGCGACCATGACGGGACTCTTTGCCTGCAATTTCATGGCCCAGCATTACAGTGGCCTGACGCAAAGCCTGATCGATACCGTCGAGGTATCGAGCATGGTATGCGCCACTGTCCTGTTCGGCCTGCTGGGACCCAAACGTCTTGCGGCAAGGTTGAACGAGATGACGAGTGTGGTCAGGACCATCGCCGAGGGCGAGGGCAACCTTCGTCAGCGTCTGGATACCACGCACATGGCCAACGATGAGACCGGTGACATGGGGCGCTGGATAAACAGTTTCATCGACCGTCTGGACTCGGTTGTCGGGCAAGTGGTGAAAGCCAGCCATAACGTCGGCACCACCAATCAAATGATGCTGGGACGCAGCCAGGAAGCCGGTATTACTTCCACCGAGGTCGCCGAAGCGGTGCATAGCATGATGATTATCGTCGAAGACCAATTGGGCGAGATCCAACAAGCATCTGCCAGCGCTGAACAGATGAAGCAGGCGATGGATGAAGTCGTCACCCGTTCCCGAGAGCAATTTCTCGCCGTTCAAAAAGGGACGCAGTCCATTCGGGATGTGGTCGAGCGCTCTTCTTCGAGCGTGCAGTTGCTCGACAGCAGGATGACTCAGATCGGCAACATCACCGGCCTGATTAGCGACATCACCAACCAGACTAATCTGCTGGCACTCAATGCGGCGATTGAGGCTGCGCGCGCGGGTGAACATGGTCGAGGCTTTGCGGTGGTCGCCGATGAGGTACGCAATCTCGCCTCACGCACGTCACGAGCCGCCGACGACATTCGCAAGATGGTCGAAGGCCTGCAGAACGAAACGCAACAAGCCGTCGGGTTCATGGAGGAGGGCGTCAAGGACGTCGATAACAGCCTGCGCCTGGCCGAAGATGCATCCTCGGAAAACGTGCAGTTGCATCAAGCGGTGGAAAGTATGTTTGCGATCATTCAGCAACTCAACAAGCGCAGCCTCGACTACGGCAAGACGATCAAGAAGGTCGACCAATCCTCCACAGAGATGCGCCAGACGGTGGTCGTGCTGCAAAGCAGTGCGGAAACCGTGAGGCTCAATGCCAACAAACTGCAAAAATTAGTGGGGCAGTTTGAGGTGAGTAGCAACATCGAAGGAGTTGCGGCGGCTTGAATCCGGGCGAGGGGGGGGCGCTTCCACGCTATTGATTTTTGCACTCTGCCAACACCACGTGGCAGGAATGCGGCGTTACTTGCCTGGCCAACCGATAATGGCCGCCATCAACGATCCGGAAAATTTGAGCATGTCCGTGCACTTCTCTGACGAGCAGAGCTGACCATGCTCTATCTGTTCCTGAAGTACATTCACGTCATCGCCGCTGTTTTCCTGTTCGGATTCGGCATGGGGTCCTACCTCTACCTGATCGCCGCCAGCCGCACGGCCAACCCTCAAGTAATCGCGCACGTGGCTAGAATGGTCGTGCGGTTCGACACTTGGATTACCACACCGGCAGGTTTTATTCAGATAGCGACGGGCTACCTGCAGATGAAGCTTGCCGAACTTCCCCTGACCACGGAGTGGGTGCTGACATCGTTAATCATCTTCCTTTGCGTGGGTTCGCTTTGGCTGCCGGTATTGGTGCTTCAGAAGCGGTTGTACGTGATGGCTTCGAGCGCGGTTGAGACGGGGAGGGGGCTCGATGATGAATATCGGTCCGTGTACAACAAATGGTTCTGGATGGGGGTATTCGGGTTTTTTTGGATGTTTGTGATTGTGATGATGATGGTGACGAAGATGACGCCGGGGCGGTTGATTGAGCTATTGCTGTAAGGGGAAGACATCGTCACGCCTGGCTAGCCCGCTTTTGCTCAAGCCTTGGTGTTCCAGGTCACTGCACACAGGGCAAGTCCGGCCACATTGAGTGTGACGGGATTAAAGGCGTCCCTGAGCATTGCCGGATTGAAAATCACGACATCCAGTAGCAGGCCGAGCAGCGCCGTCGAGGCGACGACAAGCGGCCAGGCACTGCGCCGCGCGAGCAATATCCATAAGGCCAGGCCAATCTCCGCAGCCCCGGCACTATAGGCAAATAACTCCACCTGGTGGATGCCATGCGCCTCGATCATGGTCCGCTCGCCTGGACTCAGCCATAGCAACTTGGGCACCAGACCATGGTAGCCAAACATGAAAACCAGGCTTCCTCGGGCGATCCAGTGGACGCGTTCCAGAACGCTCACCTTGGCAACTTCAAAAATCGGTGTTCATGGTCGGGATGGGGTAACAGGCACGTGTCGTACTTTCCGAAGAGCCAGTATCGATTCAGCGCAATGCGATCGTAGGCCCAATCCCGCAGCCAGCGCGGGCAACCTCGCAAAACTTTCAATGCACGCCAGCGGCCGGGCAGCAGGGCGATGACTTCGAAGAAGGCATCCGAACGTAGCCAGTAATGCCGGTCGCGGATCACGGCCATGGTATCGAATTGATGCAAGGGCAAATCTGCCCAAGCCAGCAGCGCCTGCCCTTCGGGCGACTGTACTGACGCCAGCCGGACGCGCCGATGAAGGTCGTGGCGGATCAAGAACCTTGCCCAGCCATTGCATAACTTGCAAACGCCGTCGAACAAGACAACGGTCTCGCCTTGCGTGAGCAATGGCGCGGGCGAGGGCCGGATTTGAAACGCTGGCATAGACGTGGGTCCATTGGTGGCCTGGTTTTGCGGATCATACCCGCGTGCCAGAGCTAAAGTCTGCTTCTGGTCGTTTGCAGCCCGTCGGGAAACGCTCCATCGTCCGCCAAAAATTGGGGAGTAATACAGTCTGCTTTTTCGACAAAAGCTTCACCGGGCATCGTCGTATAGTTATGTTCTGAATATCCTGCCATCCGAAAACCCGGCCCTGAACGGACCTTCAACATTTACGCAATTGCGCCGGACTCACGCCAAGGCGTTGCTTGAACGCGGTCGCCATGTGCGCCTGGGAGTTGAAGCCGCAGGTGAGGGCGATCTCCGACAGGCTGGCTGTCGAATCGCGCAGCCGGGCACGGGCCTTGGCGAGGCGTCGGTCGATCAGGTAACTATGCGGGCTTTTGCCCGTCGCGCTCTTGAATGCTCGCATGAAAAATCCTTCGGACAATTCAAGCAATCCTGCCATCGCCCGCACACTCAGCGGGCCCTCAAGGCCAGCGTCAATGAACTCATCGAGCAAGCGCATCCGGTTGCCGGTGATAGAACCTGCTGGCGGTGCTGACCACGCGTCGTGACCCTTCGCCCGCTCAGCCAGGGCGAGTGCCCAAGTCTCCCAATCGTCACCCACAGAAGCCTGCAAAAGCGCGTTGCGCATTCGTAGTGCGAGGGTAATGGCCTGCGGATCAACGCGATTGTTGAATGCATGATCCCCCATCCATTCCATACCCTCCGTGTGCATGACCCGCAGGTATTCACCGCCTTTGGATGACTCGGACAACACGTCACAACCGGCAGGGACGAACGCCAGGCTGTTGGGCGTGGCAACGAAGGGTTGCACTCGGTCGCTGCCGATGGCGTGCAGGCCTCGCTGGCTGTCGAAGGCAAAACCAATCGCCGCATGGGTCGCCACATACCGGGCAGCGTAGGCGGAGCTGGGCAACAATTCGATCGCCCAAGGCCCGGCCTCGACCCGGCGGACCGGTTCAGGAACGAGCGATGGCTGCAGGCGGTTTCGATGGTTCATGAACGCCATAGTAGTGAAGAGGAGGCACAAAAGTCAGGTCAGTTTTTTGAAAGCCAGCGCAGTGCGCCCCTGCCTAGACTGGGCAAAATCTCAGGGAGGCTGCTTCATGAATAGACTGACTCGCGACGATATCGAACAAGCGGCTCGCCACGTGTACCAGGTCATGCCCGCGACCGCCCAGTACCCTTGGCCATTGCTGGCAGAGCGGTTGGGTTGCACTGTGTGGGTCAAGCATGAAAACCACACCCCGACGGGTGCTTTCAAGGTGCGCGGCGGCATTACGTTCATGCACTGGCTCAAACGCGAGCACCCAGGCGTGAAGGGTATCGTTTCCGCTACCCGCGGCAACCATGGTCAGAGCCTGGCGCTGGCGGCAAGCGCGCTGGGTTTGCGGGCATTGATCGTAGTGCCGGAAGGCAATTCGGTTGAAAAGAACAATGCCATGCGCGGCTTCGGCGGCGAAGTGGTTGAATACGGCCGCGATTTCGATGAAGCCCGTGAAGAGGCCGCACGCCTGTCGCAAATACATGGCCTCTACCTCGTGCCGCCATTCCACACCGAGCTGGTCAAAGGCGTGGCCACGTATGCGCTGGAGCTGTTCAAGGCGGCGCCGGGTCTGGATACCGTCTACGTGCCGATAGGTTGTGGCTCGGGGATTTGCGCAGTGATCGCCGCCCGCGACGCACTGGGTCTGAACACCCAAGTGGTGGGCGTGGTTTCCACAGAGGCTGCGGCCGCAAAGTTATCGTTTGACGCTGGAGCCTTATACGAAACCGCCTCGGCGAATACCTTCGCCGACGGCCTCGCCGTGCGCAAGCCAGTTCCCGAGGCCTTTGCCATCTACGCGGCAGCGGCGGCGCGAATCGTCTCCGTCAGCGAGAGCCGGATTGCCGAGGCCATGCGCGTGTATTACACCGATACCCATAACCTCGCTGAAGGCGCCGGTGCGGCGTCCCTGGCAGCGCTGATTCAGGAGCGTGAAACCATGGCAGGCAAAAGGGTCGGGGTGATTCTTTCCGGCGGGAATGTTGACCGAGCGGTGTATGCGAGTGTGATTGCCTCTGGCCTTCACGCTTGAGTGGACGCCTGTATCTCATAAATGCGAGGCATCTGTGTCTATCGAGAGTATCGCAGGATGGGTACGGTCCACAGACACTCTTTCATTGATGAGGCAACCATGGATCTAGCGGGTGTTCCCTTTGGTACGACCGATTGGTCGGCTATCGAATCTGTCCAGTATGTTGGACAAACCGGTACCGCCTACTGGCGAACTTGCCAGTTTGGTTCGACGCGCGTGCGGATGGTTGAATACAGTCCCGGCTATCTGGCCGATCACTGGTGCTGGAGAGGTCATATCCTGTTGTGCCTGGAAGGCGAGTTGCACACGGAGCTGGAGGATGGTCGCCAGTTCACGCTCACCGCCGGGATGAGCTATCAGGTGGGTAGCAACGCTGAGGGGCATCGATCGTTCAGCACCATTGGTGCCAGGTTGTTCGTTGTGGATTGACAGATTTCACTTAAGAGTTCACAGATGATCTAAAGGCTGCGAGGGAAACCAGTGCGCATGAATTTGCGTGAGCACGCCGTTGGCCTGTATGCGTCGATAGCCTTCGTCATACATTTTCATTGCCCGCATTCCGTCCGGGTGAGTGAGACTAAAACCTATGGTCGAGGTTTCCACTCCGCAATTGAAGGCAAATTGAACGGCATCTTCTGTGCCCGACTGTTTGGCCTTCTGTTTTTTTGCTTCCAGGTCATTGGTCACTATCATAGCGGCCGATAAGCGCCGGGCGGCGAGTTTCTTAAGGTTCTGCACGTCAGAGTCGGTGCTCTCGAACACCACCCCGGCAGACTGTAGCGCTGTAGCCTGAGGTGAATATTCGTAGCCTCTGACGGTGCCCACTACAGTACCGGGCGGCAACGTGCATGTACCTTCCCGAGGTTTCGGCAAGGGGGTTTTGATCGATTCGAAGATGTCGTTATTGACGGTGAAGATTGGTTGCGAAGCCAGTTTGATCTTGCCCTCGAATTCGGGAAGCCAACTCATGTTAAAGCAGGCCACGCTCGCGCCATTGAGCACCATGTTCTTGCAGCGGGCGTAGGGCACGACTTTGAGCTGCACTTCAACCGCCATTTCCTTGAAGGCGGCGACCACTATGTCGTTGGCGTAACCTGTGCCGTCACGCTTTGACCATGGAGCGGCCGCATCCTCGACCATGATTATCATCGTCTCGTGCGTCTCCTGTGCCGATACGGCGCTCGGAGCCAGCAGATAGAGTGTGGACATTAGCAGGATCGGTTTGAACTGCCACATTCTGCGGTTAGTCTTTTGTTGATACATGTTCCCTCATTGAACAGTCGCCCACGGGTGCGCCCTGGGGCTCTAGGAAAGGGTACCCGACTTCTGATCAGGAAACACAGATATTGGCCGATTGCTGCCCGTCGCGAGGGCTCCAATCGACCCTTGGCTGTCTGTCAGGCTGAGTCCTCTCACATGCATTCGCGACTAGAATTTCACTGCCGACTATTCTTAAGCAAGGTCGGATTTCAACCGTGCAACGTCAAGTCTTGAGCGTTATTTCGGCCTCTGGGAAACCGGTATGACAAATCCGCAAGATAATCCCGAATCCGACGAGGATTTAGCTCAGATGGTTATAGGGCTAGGGCCCTGCACCTATCTATTGCTGCTCTTACTAGGATTGATCCTTCTGTTTCCCTTTCTAGAGGAAGGTATATTTGCTCGCACGTTGCTCGGCATTCTGTTCTCGATCGTGCTGCTCGTGGGCGCTTTCGCCACCAGGCAGACTCGGCGGGGGTTCATCCTCAAACTGGGCCTGGCGTTACTTGGGGTTGGCCTTCAATGGGCGGCGTTATTGGCTGAAAGTATCGCGATTCTTGAACTTGCCGGGATAGCTTATGCAGCGTCCCTTGCAGTCTCGTTCAGCGGAGTGCTTCGCTATATTCTCAAGCGCGGACCAATTACAGCCGACAAGCTGCATGGCGCGCTTGCGGGTTACATCATGCTGGCCTTCGTTTGGTCCTTCGTCTATGCCCTGGTCGAGATATCCAGCGCTGGCTCATTCGGCCCTGCTCACCTCGATTTCGTACAGCCCGGCACTTTCTTCAAACTGATCTATTTTAGCCTTACGACGCTCACAACCACTGGTTACGGTGATGTTCTTCCGTTGACTAACCACGCCCGCTCACTTGTGATGGTCGAAGAATTTTCAGGCGTCTTTTACGTTGGCGTTGTGATAGCGCGGCTTGCCGGTCTTTATCCATCGAATCAGACGAAGTGACTCTCGATTTGCCTGGGCCACCTCCGGGTATTAGTGATTGACTCGTCCCTGATTTAGTAGCCCCCCCCGACTGACTGCTATTGGCCGGTTTCTGCCTACCGTGACGGGCAGAAACCGACCCAATATAGATAGTCCGTCCCGCCTTCACCGATACTGGTAACGGTTGGCAGGTAGCTGTCAGCGAGGGTGGAACATGCACCTGCAGACTAGGAGGCAGTTGCGACAGACGAAAACTGACCCGATATGGATAGTCCCTCTCACTTTTCGAAGCTCTCGGTACAGCTGACAGCTGCCTGCCGCCCCCGCTCTAGGTCGACGCCGGCCAGGATCAGCAGGCCGACAACGAAATAGCTGCCGGTGATCAGCATCGCCAGGCGGTGATCGCCGCCGGACAGCCAACTGGTTAGGCCGTAAGTCATGGGGCCGAGGATTGCCGACAGTTTGACCGCCAGCCCCCAGAGGCCGAAGAACTCCGCCAGGCGCGTCGGCGGCGCCAGCAGACCGACTATCGCGCGGCCGGCCGATTGGCTTGAGCCCATGCACAGGCCGGCGAGGTTGGCCGCCAGCCAGAACAGCCCGGGGCCACTGGCGAACCAGACCAGACCGACCATGCCGAGCCAGCCCAGCAGGGTCAGCGCCAGCGTGGCGCGATGGCCGAGGCGGTCCTGCAGCCCACCGAACAGCACGGCACCGATGGCGGCCGTGATGTTCACCACGAAAATCAGCAGCAGCGTGTCCTGGGTACTGAAGCTCATGACCTGATTGGCATAGATGGCCGCCAGGGTGATCACCGCCGAGATCCCGGCCTGGTAGCAGACGGTGCAGGCAAGGAAGCGCAGCAGGTCGCGATAGTGGTCGGCTTCGCGCAGCGTCTGCGCGAAGCGCGCCAGCGCCGCTTGTGCAATAGGCATATCGCCGCGCCCTGGCTGCGGCTGGTTGCGTTCGCGCAAGAACAGGAAGGTCGGTACGCTGGCTATGGCGAACAGGGCCGCAGTGATCAGCATGCACACCGGCACGAACTGCGGCGCAGTCTGGCCCTGCGCCTGGGCCCAGCTGACAAAGGCCAGGCAGGCGCCCAGGCTGACCAGACCGCCGAGATAGCCGAACCCCCAGCCCCAGCCGGACACCTTGCCCAAGGCCTCCGCACGGGCGAGTTGGGGCAGAAAGGCGGCGATCAGGTTCTCGCCGCAGCCGAAGCAGAAGTTGGATAGCACGATGAACAGGATCGCGACACCGAGCTCCCCCGGCCCGGCCAGCGCGAGTCCAGCAGTGAAGACGACGCAACCGAGCGTGCTGAACAGCAGCAGGCGCTTCTTGCAGGCGAAGGCATCGGCGTAGGCGCCGATCAGCGGCGCGGTCAGGATGATCAGGACATAGGAGAGGGCAGTGGCGCTGGTCCAGGCCAGCGTACCCCAGGCTTCGCCCTTGGCGACCACAGCGACGAAGTAGGCATTGAACACGGCGGTGATCACCACTGTCGTGTAGCCGGAGTTGGCGAAATCGAACATCGCCCAGGCCCAGACTTCTCGGCGTGTCACTCCGGGGGCAAGGCTGGCTGGCATGGCGATCTCTCTATAGGCGCTGCGTCCTTGAGAGCCTAGCCCTGGCTCCGCCATCCCGCGAGCGCAGCAATCGATGATGGCATTCCCAGTCGCCGCCATAGGCGCATAATGGCAATTGGCAAGGATCTACACACAGAGTGTCCTGTCATGAGGGGCCGCCGATGTCTCGTCCGCCTCCAGAAACACGCGCAGTTCCCCGTTCCGATGGGGACGCGGAGAAATTGCTCGAAATTGTCCAGCGCACCGTGGTCGAGTTGCGCCCGCAGGTGGCAGAAGGTTTGCACGTCACCTTGCACAGCGTGTTGGACCGGGACCTGGGCGTAGACAGTCTGACCCGAGTCGAATTGTGGTCACGTATCGAGCACGAATTCGGTGTGCGCTTACCCGAAACACTGTTCGCCTCGGCGGACACGCCCGGCGATGTGCTGCGCGTGCTGCACAGTGGAAATGAGGCCGAGGCGGTACGCCAGTTGCCCTCCAGCGACTCGAGTGAGGCGTTGACAGCAACGGGGCAGGCTCCTGACTCCGCGCGGACCTTGATCGAGGTGCTGGAATGGCATGTGCGCCATCAGCCGCAACGTCCCCATGTGCGCCTGCTGGATGAAAGTGAGCAGCCGGAGGACATCAGCTATGGCGCCTTGCACCAGGACGCTCTGGCCGTTGCCGCAGGACTGCAACGCAGTGGCTTGCAGGCGGGTCAGACCGTGGCCCTGATGCTGCCCACCGGGCGCGACTTTCTCCATGGCTTTTTCGGAACTCTGTTGGCCGGTGGTGTACCGGTGCCCATCTACCCACCGCTACGCCTGTCGCAGATAGAGGATCATCTGCGCCGCCAGGCCGGCATCCTGCGCAACGCCGAAGTCAAAGTGCTGATTATTGTGCCGCAAGCGAAGCTGCTCGCCCGACTGCTCCAGCCGCAGGTACCGAGTCTGACTCGCATCGCCAGTGTGGCCGAGCTGACAGGCGAGGGGGGCAAGTGCGTCACACCGGCGCGGCAACCGGATGACATCGCCTTCCTGCAGTACACCTCGGGCAGTACTGGCCAGCCCAAGGGTGTAATGGTCAGCCATGCCAACGTGCTGGCCAATCTGCGCGCGATGGGCAGGGCGCTGAAGGTGGGGCCGCAGGACGTGTTTGTCAGTTGGTTGCCCATGTACCACGACATGGGCCTGATCGGTGCCTGGCTGGGCAGCCTGTATTACGGCTACAGCCTGGTGCTGATGTCGCCGTTGGCTTTCCTTGCGCGGCCGGCGCGTTGGCTATGGACCATCGACCGCTTCCGCGGCACGTTGTCGGCTGCGCCCAACTTCGCCTACGAACTGTGCCTGAGCAAACTCGCTGACGCCGACCTCGAGGGCCTGGACCTAAGCAGTTGGCGCGTGGCCTTCAATGGTGCCGAGCCGGTCAGCCCGGATACTTTGCAACGCTTCACCGAGCGTTTCGTTCGCTATGGCTTGGCGCCCACCGCGCTGGCGCCGGTCTATGGGTTGGCCGAGGCCACGTTGGGCGTGGCGTTTCCTCCCTTGAACCGAGGGCCGCTGATCGACCGGGTGGAGCGCGAGGCGTTCCAGGCCCGCGGCAATGCACTGCCCGCCGAAGCCGGCGCAACGCTGCGCTTCGTCTCCAGCGGCCGGCCGCTGCCGGGCCATCAGATTCGCATCGTCGATGGCAGCGGGGTCGAAGTCCCCGAGCGCAGCGAAGGTCACCTGCAATTCAGCGGGCCGTCCACCACCGGTGGCTACTACCGTAACCCCGAAGAGACCCGCCGGGTGCTGCGCGATGGCTGGTTCGACTCTCTCGACTTCGCCTACATGGCAGGCGGTGAGGTCTACCTGACCGGCCGCGCCAAGGACCTGATCATCCGTGCCGGGCGCAACATCTATCCCTATGATGTCGAAGCGGCGGTCGGCAACTTGCCCGGTCTGCGCAAAGGCTGCATTGCGGTGTTCGGCAGTCCTGACCCGGCCACCGGCACCGAGCGCCTGGTGGTGTTGGCGGAAAGCTACGAGAAGGAAGCTGCCGCGCGGCAACGCCTGCAGCAGGAGGTCAATCGCATCGTGGTCGACCTCACCGGTGTGCCGCCCGACGACATCGTTCTGGCGCCACCGCATAGCGTACTTAAGACCTCCAGCGGCAAGATTCGCCGTGCTGCCAGCCGCGAACTGTATGAGCGTGGCGAAGTGGATCGGCCGCACCTCGCTGTGTGGCGTCAGTTACTGCGCCTGGTGCTGCAGGCCGTACGCGGGCATTTCGGCCGCAGCTGGCGGAGCTGCCGTGCCGCGCTGTATGCCGCATACATCTGGCTGCTGTTCTGGCTGGTCACACCGCTGACCTGGCTGGGCGTCGCGCTCCTGCCGCGCCAGAGTTGGTGCCGCAGCTTTACCCGCGCAGCCGCACGGCTGTTCGTGCGCCTGGCGGGGGTGCCGGTCAGCGTCACGGGGCTGGAGCGCCTGCCTGAGTCAAGGGTGAGCGTGCTGGCCGTAAACCATGCCAGCTACCTCGACGGCATCATCCTCTGCGCAGCCCTGCCCCCGCAGTTCAGCTTCGTTGCCAAGCGCGAACTGGCTGAGCATTGGATTGCCGGCCTGTTCCTGCGCAAGCTCGGCGCCCGCTTTGTCGAACGCTTCGACCTGCAGCGCAGCGCCGCAGACACCGAGCCCCTGGCCGAGGCGCTACAGGCTGGCCAGCCGCTGGTGTTCTTCCCCGAGGGGACCTTTACCCGCGAGCCAGGCTTGCGCACCTTCCACATGGGCGCCTTCGTGCTCGCCGCGCGTGTCGGCGTGCCGCTGCTGCCGGTCGCAATCCGCGGCACGCGCAGGGTGCTGCGCGACGGTCAGTGGTTCCCGCGCCACGGTGCAATCCACGTCAATGTCTGCCCTCCGCTGTTGGCGCAGGGGCCGGGGTGGATAGAGGCAATCAAGCTGCGGGATGCAACGATAGCGGTGCTGCTGGAGCACCTGGATGAATCTGAACGGGCCCAGCTCGCAGGTTAGGCGATTACTTCGCTGCTGTCGGCTTCCCTCGCAGCCTGTAGATCATCTGTGAATTCTTAGGCGAAATCGATAGGCTGCTTTTGGCCCAGGCTGTGTGAAAACGTAGTCGAGCCTTTAGGGCTTCCAGAAACAGGGCGAAAATCACGCCTGTACACAAAATCTAGCTCTGCCAATCAGCCAAACATTTACGGATTTCACATAGAAACGCTCTATTCAATTCGTCGATGACGTTTTCACACAGCCTGGACCCAAAGCGGACGGTGAAAAGAACTTGTCTCGATTCGCTCCCCTTCAATGTCATCCGGTCTTGAGCGGAAGACTCGTTCGCACGACCGTCGTTTGCGAAGCGTCCTCAATGGCTTACCGAACCTCCGGGTTTCCAGCATCCTGGGCAAAAGTATGAGAGGCCGCCTCTATCCGCTCTTCGAGCTGGGAGATGTAAGCTTTAGCGTCCTCTAGGTTGGGGAACGAAACCGCCGTTCCACCAAGCCAGACCTTGCAGCCGCTTCCTTGCTCATTCGCTTCAATCATGATTTTCATCTGCAAACCTTTTGCTGTTAAGGCTGCGGAGGGTAGCGCATTTCTTAGATGATTAAAAATGTATCGGAGGCTCTACAGCAAGGGTTTCAAGGGGGGTGACGTTATTCTTTTAACTTCGCCAGATCTTTCTCAAGGTGGTCAAGCAGCGACGCCAGTTTCAACTCGGCATCGGCCAGTGCCTGTTCTGACGCGACTTGCCAGTAGGGTGCGATTTCGAGCAGATCAGGTTCAGACTCGGCCCGCAGGCACCATTGATAATGATCGTGCCATGAGCCGAGCGACGCCTGCACCGACTTCAGTTGCGCTCTGGATCTTGCCTTGAGCGGTGACAATGTTGGAAAAGCATCGGAGAGGTGTCTCGCGTTTTTCACGATGATTCTCAGTTCGTGCCGGTCAAAATGCTTGTCCCGAAGGCCCGTGATCAACTAATTGATTCTTTTCTTCAGAGCTTTCTGAATTTGTCTTTTGACATCAGCCAGCTCGCCGGCTCTCTCGGCAGTCCTGAACAACTCAGGCCATCGATCTAGTTCGGTAAACAGTTTGTCGAGCACTGGGCTACCGGCGATCTTCCGATATTGCTCTGTCAAGGTTGCACTTCGGCTCATCGCCTGGCGCGGATACCCCATTTTCTGCAGTTCACCAATGATGACCTCCAGATCTCTCGTAGGAGTAGTCGCTCTGCCGACTACCGCTGCAGCCTGGTTCAATTCTACAACCTCCGGCATGTTGCGCAGCGGTCGCAAAAAGCTGCGTATTTTCCGAACTGCAATCCTCAGAACATGCAGTGCCTCGCTGTCACTGTTGGCTTGCAGCCGAGCGCGTGAGTGATAGAGGGAGACTTCCAGGGAAATGATCTGAGCCACAAAATCGTCGACAAAAGACATCATCGTCCTCGCTTGTGAGTGGGTTCGCAGAGCGTAGCAGAGCGTAGCAGAGCGTAGCAGAGCAACTGTTCGTTGCAGCCAGTGCGCACGGGCACTGCAATATAAAATTCATCAAGCTGCCGCTGTGGATTCGCAGGAAATCGATAGACTGGAATCTTTTGCCGCAGGAATGGTGTTGATGCGTCGTGTTGTTTTCAATCAAAAAGGTGGGGTAGGCAAGTCGAGTATTGTGTGCAACCTGGCTGCTGCAAGCGCAATGGAAGGCTACCGGACGCTCGTTGTCGACCTGGACGCCCAAGCCAACTCCACGTATTACCTCACCGGCCTGACCGGGGATGACATCCCGGTGGGTATTGCGGACTTTTTCAAGCAAACGCTGTCTTCGGGGCCGGCAGCCAAAAAAAGCCGCGCTCAGATTGTTGAGACACCCTACGACAATCTTCACCTCATCACTGCCAGCGGCGAGCTTGCCGATTTGCAGCCCAAGCTGGAAGCGAAGTTCAAGATAAACAAGCTGCGCCGGCTGTTGGACGACATTTCCCAGGATTACGACCGGGTTTACATCGATACGCCTCCGGCGATGAACTTCTATACGTTCAGTGCACTCATCGCCGCGGATGCGGTTTTGATTCCATTTGATTGCGATACCTTTGCTCGCCAAGCGTTGTACCAGGTGCTGGCACAGGTGGTAGAGCTACAGGCTGACCACAATGAGTCACTGATCGTGGAAGGGATTGTCATCAATCACTATTTGAGCACCACGGGTTTTCACCGCAATCTGGTCGAAGAACTTATCAAGGAAGGGCTGCCGATTCTCCCGGTGTATCTCGGCAGTTCGGTCAAGATGCGTGAATCTCATGAGCAGTGCCGACCTTTGATTTATCTCGACAGGCATCACAAGCTGACAGGCCAGTTCGTTGATCTCTTGAATGTGTTGGAGGACGCAAATTGAATCAGCGCTGCTCAGTCTGACCTGACATCCGCGGTAAAGGTTACAAACTGCTCTGCGACGCGCATTCCAATGGCTGCTTCTGGCCGATTTCTGCCTGTCACGACTGTCGGAAATCAACTGTGGATTCAACCGGTCGATCCAACAGACTGGCTAAATCGTTCAGCGGGCGTTTCGTAGTTTAGTGTTTTCCGAGGGCGGCTATTTAGCTGCCTTCCCACTTCACAAAGGTGGCGCAAAATTCAAGGTGTGAACTTAGACTTTTGCTGTGAGGGGGCCGTGATGAAATTTTGTGGCATAGACCTGCTTCGAACACCAGTGTTGTGGTGGTTGCCGACCGGCTACATTCATCCGCCACAGGAATGACCGCCTCTATGTGTGACGACAGTTGTATCGCGGTCGGTGCCAGCACCTATGAATGAATGCTCATCTTGAAAATGCAATTGCAAATTTGTATCATTAGCTTTCAATTCAGCGAAGCAGGGAACGCAGCGCCAAAACAACAATAAGGTCAAGGCAATGCTCAAAATGCTTCTCGTATACGGTCATCTGCTCGCTACGTGTATTGCCCTGGGGAGGGTGTTGCAGGCGGATCACAAGCTTTGGAGTTGGCGCAAGGAAATACTGGACCAGGCGAGGCTTGAGTACCTTGATGAAACTCAGAGGATCGTCAGCCTCGCACTGCTGGCCCTTTGGGCAAGCGGACTGTTGCTGGTGCTTCAGGGTTATCTCAATGAAGGCGACGCGTATCTGCTCAATCAGAAACTCTGGGCCAAGGTGACTGTCGTCGCGCTGCTTAGCCTGAACGGTGCATTATTGCATCGAGTCGGCTTCCCGCTGCTGCAAAAGGCTCCATTCGTAGCACTGCGCAGTGCAGGCCGCACGCGGCTCGCCTTGTTGGGCGCGCTTTCCATGAGTGGTTGGCTATTCGCCGCTTTCCTGGGGGTGGCTCGAGCCTGGAATCACGTGTTGCCTTATCTGCATGTGATGGGCGCATTCGCCGCATTCTCGTTACTGGCTTGTTGCGTGGCACTTGCAGTCGCCGGTAGGGCGGGCAGTGTCGGTGCGCAAAAATCCTCGGTACCGGGGTAGCTATCAATAACGTGCAGCCGGTAGCCTGGAGTTTGTCGAGCCATGGTGGTCATTGTCCGCTGTTGCCACCGCCAGCGCTTGAACCAGCTCCCGTCCCGGCGCCGCTGCCACTCGAACCGCCCTTCTGGCCGAGACTGTGTAAAAACATCAGTTGGCCTCTACCCAAACTATTTGAGGGTTGCCGAAGCCGTAAGGCTTGGCTTTCTGAAGGGGGGCGGTTTATAAAACCACTGCACATCGCCCCTCGGGGGACACTCTCGCTGAAGGTATGCGAGCACCGCATCCGCGCTGATCAAGAACGATTTCACGAAGGCTAAAACTGTCGGAAACCATCCGCATGGGCTCCAACCTGTTTGTGACTTATCCCGGTTACTCGGACTATCGGCACATTCCGGTGGTCGGCAAGGGGGTTACGTTCCAGTTGCCAGGATCACCTGATCGCTGGGGAATGATGTGTGAGGCCGATCTAGAGGAGGTTTACCGCCGACGCTCACTCAGCTACAGCTTGATGAAGCCTTATCTCGCAACCATGACAGGGCTCTTTGCTTGCAACTTTACGGTCCGGCATTACAGCGGCTTGGCACAAGTACTAATCGATACCGTGGAGGTTGTGGGCGTGGTCTGCGCCACTGCGCTGTTCAATCGCCGCGCCAATCGCATGAAAGTGTTGGTGCACGACGGCGTGGGGATTTGGCTGGCAGCGCGGCGTTTGCACCAAGGGCGATTCTTTTGGCCTGGCGTACGGCATGGCTCCGAAGTTGAATTGGATGCCGAGCAACTTCAGGTTTTGGTACTCGGACTGCCTTGGCAGCGCGTCGGCACCGGAGGTGTCATCTCGGTGCTCTAAGTCCAGTCATGGCCTGCTTGCCAGCGCAATTGGCCCATCAGTCTGTCGCCGCCAACAGCCCTCTCTGGCAAAATCGGCGGCATGACTTCGCTTCCGAATCTCGACCAGCTAAGCCCCGAACAACTGCGCACCTTGGCGTCGCAGTTGATGCAGCGCGTCGAGACGATGGACAAGCAGATCAACCATCACAAGTCGGTCAACGAGAAGCTGGCCCACGAGATCGCACTGCTCAAGCGCTTCAAGTTAGCCAAGCGTAGCGAGCAGTTGAGCCCATGCCAAGCCAGCCTGCTCGACGATTTGATCGACACCAATATCGCCGCTATCGAAGCCGAGCTTGAGGCGCTGCAACCGGCAACAGTCGCAGCCAAAGTTCACCAGCAGCCCAAGCGCGCTGCGCTGCCGCCGCAGTTTCCTCGCACACTGATCCACCATGAGCCGGACAACAGCCACTGCCAATGCGGCTGTGCCCTCAAGCGTATCGGCGAAGATGCCAGTGAAAAACTTGATTACACGCCGGGCGTGTTCACCGTCGAGCGTCACATCCGTGGGAAATGGGCCTGCGAACAGTGCGAAACACTGATCCAGGCGCCGGTACCGGCGCATGTCATCGACAAAGGCATCCCGACGGCGGGCTTACTGGCGTACGTCATGGTGGCCAAGTTCGCCGACCATCTGCCGCTCTATCGTCAGGAAAAAATCTTCGGGCGCGCCGGCCTGGCAATCGTCCGCTCAACCCTAGCGCAATGGGTTAGTGCGTGCGGTGTGCAACTACAGCCGCTGGTGGATGCTCTGCGCGAAGCAGTACTCGTACAAGACGTGATCCACGCCGACGAAACGCCGGTACAGATGCTGACGCCGGGCGCAAAGAAGACCCACCGTGCCTACGTTTGGGCCTACGCCACCAGCCAGTTCTCCGATCTGGCAGCGGTCGTTTACGACTTCAGCCCGAGTCGTGCTGGCGAGCATGCCCGAAACTTCCTGGCAAACTGGAACGGCAAGCTGGTTTGCGACGACTTCGCCGGCTACAAGGCGGGCTTCGAACTGGGTGTCACCGAAATCGGCTGCATGGCCCATGCACGGCGTAAGTTCTTCGACTTGCATGCGACCAACAAGAGCCAAATCGCCGAAAAAGCGGCGTACCACATCGCGGCCTTGTACGAAGTTGAACGCGAAGTCCCCGAGCTGGAACCGGATGTCCGGCAACGAATACGGAAAGAAAAAGCAGCGCCGATCATCGACGCACTTCATACCTGGATGATCGCCAAAAGGCAGCTTGTGCTTGAAGGATCGGCTATCGACAAGGCATTGGATTACAGCCATCAAGCGATGGATAGCGCTGACGCGCTATCTCGATGACGGTGCAGTACCCATCGACAACAACTGGGTCGAGAACCAGATCCGGCCATGGGCACTTGGGCGCTCGAACTGGCTGTTTGCGGGCTCGTTACGAAGCGGCAAACGTGCGGCTGCGATCATGAGTTTGATCCAGTCGGCACGGCTCAATGGGCATGATCCGTATGCTTACTTGAAGGACGTTCTCACGCGCTTGCCGACACAGCGGTCGAGTGAAATTAGCGAACTGCTGCCGCATAAGTGGGCACGTATCTAACCACGCAAGGTGTGTTGGGTACCCGCCGAAGAGGCGCGGGCTACTCGCTGCGCACGCTCTCAGTGTCAGGTGTTCGTATGTACGGGGCGCTGTATGCGCAGCACCAACCGGTCGATCTGCGGCACCAGCAGATTGGCGGCTAGCACGGCGAAGCAGAGACCATCGGCATAAAGCCCGAATTCGCGAATCAATTCAGTCAGCGCGCCAATGGCCGCGCCGAAGAGGATGCGACCGGTGCGTGTATCGGGACTGGTGACCGGATCGGTGGCGATGAAGAAGGCGGTGAAGAGATAGCCACCGAGACTGAGGCTGTACAGGCTTTCCTGTAGGCTATGGCCGGCTGCCATGCACAGCAATACTGTACTCGCGAGCATCGCCAGCGGA
Organism: Pseudomonas sp. LB3P81; assembly: GCF_054897965.1. Classification (NCBI taxonomy): domain Bacteria; kingdom Pseudomonadati; phylum Pseudomonadota; class Gammaproteobacteria; order Pseudomonadales; family Pseudomonadaceae; genus Pseudomonas; species Pseudomonas sp. LB3P81. The sequence goes on from NZ_JBUBVG010000001.1 coordinate 161,313, forward strand.
ATCTCGATTCGGATCACCCGCAGGACTGCCAGTAGCAAACCGCCGGCAATGTAGCCATACCCCGACAGATTGGGGGTGATCAGTGTGAACTGGTTCTTGGCCAACTGAGTGGCGCCGGCGAACGCATCGAGGTTAAGGCGTGGCGCCAGCTGCAACTGTTGTAGAAGAACCGCCTTGGCGTCCAGGGTGAGAGTCCAGGGGGCATAGTTCGAAGGCGCAGGGTACAATTGCTGGTAGAAGCAGATAGCGATGATCCCCAGGCCAACCATGGCGGGGTTGAGGCGGTTGCGACCCAGGCCTCCACTGCCGTGTTTACACAGTGCGAGCGCGGCAAAACTGGCCAGGGCGATCATCCACAGCGGCACCAGCAGCGGCAATGCCCGAGCCAGTATCAGGCCTAGCACCAGCCAGCTCAGGTCGCTCAAACCCTCGCGGACATTACGTCCGCGCAGGCGCAGCAGGCCGGCTTCGAAGCCCAGGGCGAGCAGCACGCACCAGAAGGCCTGCAACCAGACCACGATGCCAAATTGCCAGGCGTACAGGGCGGTGCCCGGCAGGAGACACAGGCTGACCAGCAGCATCATTGTGCGGAGTTGTCGGTGCGCGGTAGGACGGAGTATCAGGCTCATGCACGTAGCTCCGTCTTGCTCTGGCGGAAACGATCGCGCAGCGGCAGATTGCTCGGGCAGGTGCTGCTGCAGCTGCCGCATTCGATACAGGCATCCAATCGCAGTTCCTGCAGGCTGGCCTTGTCAAAGCGTTCGGCAGCAGCGTAGAGATCCAGCGGTCTAAGCGACATTGGGCAGACATCCACACAGCGCGTACAGCGAATGCAACTGCCTGCGGGCTGAGGTGCCGGCAAGTAGCGCTCGGCGCCGAATATCAGGCAACTACTGGTCTTGCTGATGACGGCACTGGGGGCCGGTAACGGCTGTCCCATCATCGGCCCGCCGACCTGGGTCAACTGGCCTTCGGGGGCCGCGCCAGCAACTGCGCGCAGTGCGCTGACCGGGTAACCCACCGGCACCAGGACATTCCCGGGGCGCTCGCAGTCCCCGGTCAGCGTCAGCACGCGTCTTACCAGTGGTTCGCCGTGGAAGATGGCCCGGCCCAGTGCGTAGAGCGTCGCGACATTCAGCGCCAGTACGCCGATATCGGCGGGCAGAGTCCCTGGCGCCAGGTTGCGGCCACTAAGGCTCTTGATCATCAACGGCTGCCCCCCTGCCGGGTAACGCGCCGGTAGCGGACATATCTCGACCCGGGTGCGCGCCTGGCGAGCGGCGGCGCGTAACGCGGCCATCGCCTCAGGTTTGTTGGTTTCGATACCGAAGCGGGTCAGGGTTATTCCCATCAGTGCGGCGACATAGTCAGCGGCCTCGATCAGCGCCTCGGCACGTTCGCGCATGAGACGGTCATCGCAGGTAAGGAAGGGCTCGCATTCGGCACCGTTGATCAGCAGAAGATCGGGCTGCTGGGCGCCGGCCAGCTTGAGGGCCGTCGGGAAACCCGCCCCACCAAGGCCGACTATGCCCATCTGCAATGCTCGTTCGACCAGCGTCTCGGGCGTTTGCGGTAGCCCCAGCACTGGGCGTTCGATCCACTCATCCAGACCATCTGCGTTCAGAATGACGGCCATGACCGGCTCGGCCGAGTCGGCCGCGAACGCGAGATCAATCCGTTCCACGATGCCGGAGGTGCTGGCATGCACCCAAGGGGTGTTGTCATCGCCAATACCGATCACCTCGCCCTTGCGCACATGCTGTCCCGGCTGCACGCAAGGCTGGACAGACCGGCGACCCCGCTCGAGCGGAATCGCCAGCTGTATGTTTCCGACCGCGACCGGGGCAACCGGCGTGGCGTTGGATAATTCTTTGTAGCCCCTGAGCTCGATCCCTCCGTGCCAACTACGCTGTGAGGGTGAGGCGATGGCCAGCAGGCTGCGCCAGAAGGGTTTCTGTTGCGGCTGACGCTGGGCGCGCACGCGGCTCTGCATGCGTTCGACGCTCTGCAACGAATGGCTAGACATTTTCTGTCCTCCAATTTTTGGGCAAAAAACACTCCTATGCGCTAATGCACATAATGGTTTTTTTGCTTCCGGGACGTTGAGCGGAAAGGGAGGGGGACAATTGATCACCCGCGGAACTCTGAGTGCCGAATGGAGGCTTTGTTCATTTTTTGATCAGATTTGCTGATGAACGGTTGGTCATCCCATGCGGGAGCGTGGGAACGATGTCAGGCAGTGATCGGGGCGGGTAGCGCCAACGTGCGGGGCGTGCCGGGCGCTATTTCCGGCAATGCAGCTTTACTCTTGTAAGCAGTGGTGCCCGCAGTTTGGGTAAAAAAGCGCGCCACGAAGGGGCAGCCGGGATCAGAGAGGTGTTGATTGATGCGCGTAAGCCTGCTGGTGATGCTGTTGACGTTGCTGTACGGCTGTGGCGAACGGATCGAGCGCGTTTCCGGACCGACCATGGGGAGCACTTATTCGATCCAGTATGTACGCACCTCGCAGACTCCCGACTCGCAGCGAGTAAAGGCCGAAGTCGAGATGATACTCGGGGCGCTCGACCAGCAGTTCTCCACCTGGCGCGGCGACTCCGTGGTTTCCGGCTTCAACGATCTGCCGGCCGGCGCCTGTCAGGCGTTGCCGGAAGATATGCGTCGCTTGCTGGCGTACGGTGAGTTTCTGTTCCGCGAGAGTGGCGGGGCTTTCGACCTGACGGTGCTGCCATTGATGAACCTCTGGGGCTTCGGTCCGCAGTCACGGGGGAAGCAGGTGCCGGATGCTAGCGCGCTGGCACGGGAGCGGGCACGGGTAGGGCACCAGCACTTGCGCCTGGAGGGCGAAAAGCTGTGCAAGGATGTGGCGGCGCAACTGGATTTCGACAGTATCGTTGCCGGCTATGCGGTGGATCGGGTCGGCGATAGGCTTTCGGCCCTGGGTATCCAGGCCTATCTGGTCGAGATCACCGGCGAACTCAAGGGGGTCGGCCGCAAGCCGGATGGCTCGCCCTGGCGCATCGCCCTCGAGGTGCCGAGCGGCGGGCACGAGCAGCAAGTGGAGCGCACCATTGCACTGGATGGCTACGGCGTTACCACCTCCGGCGATTACCGCAACTATTTCGAGGAAGGTGGCCAGCGCTATTCGCACACCTTCGATCCACGTGTCGGCAGGCCGGTAAAGCACGCGCTGGCGGCAGTGTCGGTGGTCGACCCTTCGGCGCTGCATGCCGATGGCTTGGATACGCTGTTGATGGTGCTCGGCCCGGAGGAGGGCTATGCCTTCGCCGAGCGGCATGACGTCGCCGCCTATTTCATCATGCACCAGGGGCTGGGTTTCGTTGCTCGGGCGACGCCGCGATTCGAGTCGTTGTTTCCCGGGCAGGGCAAGACGAAGCAGTAGTTGAAGGAAGCCTCGCCTACCGGTCGACCAAGCGCTAATGCGCAGCGCTTCGCGGAGCGACTAGGATGGTGTCCACTTGTATAGGTGGACACCATCTCTTAGCTTGGCGGGGGCAGTCCAGACGGGATGCCCGGACGGTTACCTTTGAAGACATTCATTGTGTATTCCAGTGATGCTGACACTCAATTCCAGCGATTGTGACCCGCCTGTGCTGGAGGTTCTGCCCCAGCCATTCCAGTGGTTGTGATCTACTCCGCTGGTGATGCTGGCCTGCCCCGAAAACAGGCAGGCACAGCGTAAGCGCTTGCGATCTCCTTCGCCGAAGATCACTATGTAGAGATAAAGTCATTATTGATTTGATCTCTACATAATGAAACTATTAGCCCTCATCCTTTCCTTGCCCACCGAGAACGCTACCGTTCGGCAGCGGGCTTGGCGCTCGTTGAAAGCCTCCGGTGCAGCGGTGCTGCGTGATGGTGTCTATCTGATGCCTGAGCGCGACGACTGCCTCGCCACTCTGGATGGTTTGGCCTCAGATGTGCGTGAGGCTGGCGGAGCAGCCCATGTGCTGCGTTTCGAAGAGCCTGAAGGTGCGAACTTTACCAGCCTGTTTGATCGCAGCGAGGACTACGCGACCGTACTGGCCGAGGTCATGCGGTCGCGGAACGCCCTGACCGCCGATACCGTGCAGGTCACGCTCAAGCAGGTACGCAAACTCCGCAAAGCTTTCGCCAGCTTGGTCGAAATCGACTTTTTCCCTGGCGAGGCACAGCGGCAAACGGATAAAGCCTTGCAAGAGCTGGAGCTAGCCTGCGCACGCGCATTGTCTCCGGATGAGCCGCATGCCATGGCCGGTGTCATCACACAGCTGCGTTCATCCGACTACCAGGGGCGCACCTGGGCGACACGACAGCGGCCGTGGGTAGATCGCTTGGCCAGTGCCTGGCTGATCCGCCGCTGCATCGATCCGCAGGCCAGGATTCTGTGGCTGGCCAGTCCTGAGGATTGCCCAAGCGATGCACTGGGCTTCGACTTCGACGGCGCGACCTTCAGTCATGTCGGCAGTCGCGTGACCTTCGAGGTACTGGCGGCAAGTTTTGGCCTGGAGCAACCCGCTATCGCACGGCTGGGCCTGCTGGTGCATTACCTCGACGTGGGCGGCGTACAACCGCCAGAGGCCGCAGGTATCGAGAGCGTGCTAGCCGGGCTGCGCGAAACCCTGACCCAAGACGATCAATTACTGACCGCCGCTTCCGCCATTTTTGACGGCTTGCTGGCCAGCTTCGACAAAGGAGTACCCTCGACTTGACGCAAACAGCCGCGCAGAACGCCGAAACACTGGCGCTACCGCCGCAGCCAGTCAGCTTCTGGCAAGCCTTCGCTTTCTGGCTCAAGTTGGGCTTCATAAGTTTCGGCGGCCCGGCCGGGCAGATCTCGATCATGCACCAGGAGCTGGTGGAACGTCGGCGCTGGATCTCCGAACGGCGCTTCTTGCATGCCCTCAACTACTGCATGCTGCTGCCCGGCCCGGAGGCCCAGCAGTTGGCTACCTATATCGGCTGGCTGATGCATCGCACCTGGGGTGGGGTGATTGCCGGTGTACTGTTCGTGCTGCCGTCGCTGTTCATCCTGATTGGCTTGTCCTGGCTCTATATCGCCTTCGGTGAAGTGCCAGTGGTGGCCGGGTTGTTCTATGGCATCAAGCCAGCAGTCACCGCCATCGTTGTGCAGGCCGCTCACCGCATCGGCTCGCGAGCGCTGAAGAGCAACTGGCTGTGGGCGATTGCCGCCGCGTCCTTTGTGGCGATCTTCGCCCTCAACCTGCCGTTTCCGCTGATCGTGTTGGGCGCGGCACTGATCGGATACTTTGGCGGGCGCTTCGCCCCAGAGAAATTCAGCATCGGTGGCGGACACGGCGCTGCCAAGCAGGCCTTTGGCCGAGCGCTGATCGATGACGATACCCCGACACCCGAGCATGCGCGCTTCCGTTGGCCGCACCTGGTGCTCCTGGTGGTGATCGGTGCAGCGCTATGGGCTTTGCCCATGGGGGTGTTGACGGCCTTGTTTGGCTGGGAAGGTACACTGACGCAGATGGGTTGGTTCTTTACCAAAGCAGCGCTACTAACTTTCGGCGGCGCCTATGCGGTACTGCCCTATGTCTACCAAGGCGCAGTCGGCCACTACGGCTGGCTGACACCGACGCAGATGATTGACGGCCTGGCCTTGGGTGAGACTACGCCGGGGCCGCTGATCATGGTGGTGGCCTTTGTCGGTTTCGTCGGTGCTTATGTACAGCAGGTATTCGGCGCTGATCAGGTGTTTCTGGCCGGTGCCGTTGCCGCCAGCCTGGTCACCTGGTTCACCTTCCTGCCGTCGTTTCTGTTCATCCTGGCAGGCGGCCCGTTGGTGGAGTCGACCCACAACGAACTGAAGTTCACCGCACCGCTGACGGGCATCACCGCCGCCGTGGTCGGGGTGATCCTCAACCTGGCGTTGTTCTTCGGCTATCACGTGCTCTGGCCGCAAGGCTTCAGCGGTCATTTCGAATGGCCGTCGGCGCTGATCGCACTGGCAGCGGCCGTTGCTTTGTTTCGCTTCAAGCGCGGCGTGATCCAAGTGCTTGTGGCCTGTGCGCTGGTCGGACTGGGTGTATACCTGCTGCAAAACTGAGGGGTGGAGGATGAGCCGAATCTCGATATGCGAACTGGCGGAATGGCAAGCTGCTGGCCGGACGTTCAGCCTGCTGGATGTACGCCGCACGAGCGTTCGGCTTGCCGATGCCAAAGAAATTTCCGGCGCACACTGGCGTGATCCCGAGGATGTATTCACCTGGAAGGATCAGGTTCCACGGGACAGACCGGTGATTCTCTATTGCGCCAAGGGGCATGAAATCAGCCAGGGTATTGCCGCCACACTGGAGGCCATGGGGCTGGATGCGCGCTACTTGATTGATGGTTTTGCTGGCTGGCACAGCGCTGGCCAGCCCACCCGGAGCCTATCCCGGTAGGCAGGAGGTGCTGTATGAAGTGGATCACCCGCGAACGCCCGAAGATTGATCGGATCGCCTGCCCTTGGCTGATCGTCCGTTTTATCGACACAGCGCCGGAGTTTCTCTATGCGCCGAGTGGCGATGTGCTGCGCCTGGCGCGAGAGGAAGGCGCTACGCCTTACGACATCCCCGGTGTCGAACTCACTCATGAAGGCGAGTTGTGTACCTTCGATGCGTTCTTGAAGAAGTACCAACTGGATGAGCTGGCCTTGCAGCAACTGGCGCAGATAGTGCGCGGTGCCGATACCTCAAGGCTCGATCTCACTCCTCAGTCGGCAGGGCTGTATGCCATCTCGCTGGGATTGTCGCAGACCTTCGCCGATGATCATGAAATGCTGCGCCATGGCCTGGTCATGTACGACGCCCTGTATGCCTGGTGCAAGGACTGCCAGGGCGAGTCGCATAACTGGCCGCCACAGATGTGAGGCGACTGCCAGACGCTACTGGCGAATGCTAACCGCCAACAGAGCTTCCACGCTCCACAGTAATGTTGCCGACCGTAGGGGTAGCCGCAGAATGACTGTATATGGACTCCTCCTCATTGCAAGCCCCTTTGCTTTGGCTCCCGCGATCATTACCAACGTTGGTCACCTCATGGGCAATGATCAGATGGTGTTTGTCGTCGACAGCTGTTTGTACGTTGTAGCCAACCGTTCCGGTGCCGCGGCCGCTCGTGGCAATTGAGCGTGCATCTGGGTCAGTGAGGGAGATCTGCTGGTCTGGACTTTCGTGGAGCTGCACCTCGATTTCCTTGAGTTTCTGCATCTGCTTTTTCAGTGTTTCTATCTTTTCTTTAAGCCGCTCTGCTTTGGCCTCGGCCACTTCGGGCGTTGCCCGATCCGCCGAATCCATCGCCGCCAGATAGCGATCAATGCTCTGCTCGATCTGCTGCATGCGTGCCTACACCTTGCCCTGAGTGAAGTTGCGGTCGCGATTATTGACGGCTTTGAATTTGCTGCCGTCGATGGCGATGATCGATTGGGAGAAGAGATTGAGGTTGCGGCAAAGAACTACGAACTGGCGGCATACGCTGCGAATGGCTTTGCCGTTGTCTTTGCGAAAGTCGGCAATGGTTTTGAAGTCCGGAGCCAAACGCCCCGTCAGCCACATCAACTCGACGTTGCGCTCGGCCTCACGCTCAGCGTCCGAGTCTCACCCTCAATGAATCGCTTCATGATCGCCCCCGATACGATCTAGACGATCTGAAGGTTAGACAATCACTGGCGTTTTCACACAGCCTGGACCCATAGCGGACGGTGGGTGGAACAATGGTAAATGGGTAGCTATGCTCGTCTGATGCCTCAATGGATCGAGCAGAATGGGCTTTCCGCCTAAGGTGTGTAGCACTTCAGCGGTTCACCCGACTGTCACAGTGTCCGGCCTCGTCAGGGGTAGGTGAGAGGACAAGGTATGTAATTCACACATACAGTTAGCCCACTGAAAAGGGACGGCTTAGCAATGTCGACAATAATCGAATCTACTGTTTTGTCACACTGTTCAATTTGCCAGGGCGGTATGCGGCGTTTATTTAAAACGAACGATTACCGGCGTCCGAATCACTCAGCGATTTATGCTGTCGTTTGGTGCATGCGTTGCATGTATGGAAAAATCGCTGCCGAATTTGTTCCAGAGCAAGTCGCTCGGTTCTACGATATTGAGTATTACACTCATGGCGCTCCTAGTACTTCAACGAACCCGCACAGCTTTTTAGAGCGTGTCCGTAACCATGCCGCTTGGCGATTCGACAAGGGCTGTGACTTTTCACCCGCAGAGGTCGGTCGGCCAGGGCGATTGCTTGATATCGGCTGTGGGAGCGGAAGCAATATGTCGAAACTGAAAGCTGCGGGATTTAACGTCGTTGGAGTAGATCCAGATCCCAATGCTCGCAATGTAGCCGCTCAGTTTGGTGCCGTTTATTCAGGGACAGCTGAGGCGCCACCTATAGAGGTTGGCGGCGAATACGATTACGTCCTTTTGTCCCACGTCCTTGAACACACCATTTCGCCCACAAAGGCGCTGGAGCGTGCTCACGGATTACTGTCCAAAGGAGGTAAGTTGATTGTTGAAGTTCCAAATTGTGAAGCTGCCGGGTTCAAAGAATTTGGACCCGCTTGGCCGTGGACGGATGTCCCTAGGCATATACATTTTTTTTCGCAGAATTCGCTCACGAAATTTCTTGAGGCGGCCGGATTTCAAATATCAACAGTGCTTTGGACTGGATTTACGCGACAATTTAGTTCGTCGTGGATACATGACATGGACGCTATCCATAAGGCGGTCCAGAATCCGGAATATTCAAGCTCGTGGTTGAAGAGACAAAGCTGGGGCCTTTTATTGCGAACCGCGATCGCGTCTTCGAACTACAAATACGATTCGGTTCGAATACATGCTTTAAAGGTTTAATGATCTCTGGATCGGAGACAGTAAAAAATCTCATAGAAAGTGTGCCTACGCAGCGGGCTAATAAGCCAATCAACCGGACTCCCAGCATGCTTACTCAGGCGTGATTGGACACTGACTAAAATTGGATAATGTCCGCTTTTGGCCGATAGCTGCCTGCGCGAAGGGCCGCAAACGACTCTGGATTCAAGTGGTCGCCGATAGCTCTCAAGGAGAGTCAATATTTGATGATCGATGCTTCTGCTAAGCTCGTGTCAATTCCGTTTCAACGAGATGACCGAATGGCATTCGTCGACAAGTTCGTTGCTGAGATACTGGCCCTTCAGGTTGCCCTGTATCACGCCCGTGCTCGGCTGGAGGCACGGACTGATAGCGAAGCTCTGCACGATCTCAGGATAGCCGTGAGGCGTATCAGGAGTTTGCTCCGACCGATGCGCTCCATGAGCCAGGTGGCGGCTCTGAACATCGCGGCAGCTGAAGTGGGAAGGCTGACTACGCCCGCTCGGGATCTGGAGGTGATGATTCAGGAACTGGAGGGCAGGGGTTTTCCTGCCCAGGTTCAGCTCAGAAAAGCGCGCTTGACGTCTAACTACTCCAGGATTCTAAAAAGCCCGGTCCTCAAGAACTTGTTCATTCAATTGGATGAATGGCCTTCCATCTTTCGATCAGTGGAAGTCAATGGCAGGCTAAAACACATCCAGCCTCAAATCGAAAAAAGCACTGAAAAAGCAGATTGATCGACTGCATGCTGCCGTGGATGACACTGAATGTAGTGGTCTAATGGAACCGAACACCCATTTAGGCAATGCTCGCCAGATAGAGGTGTCTGATCACCAAAAAACGTCGTTCCTTTAACCTTTAACCTTTAACCTTTAACCTTTAACCTTTAACCTTTAACCTCTAGCAAATATTTACTGGCGCTGGACAGCGCTAAGGAAGCATTGTGTCCGTCATCAATATCAATGAGTTTCCCGCCTTCTTTCGTGCCTACAACTGGTCGAACGCGAACCACAAGGCTAGAGGTTATCCGGGCGACAAGTATCCCACCTTCCCATGGATTAAGTCGTTAGAAGAGCGGGGCGGCTGGCTGGTTGAACAGACATTAATGACTGGTGCACCGACAGACTATGTCCGTGAGCTTCTCGCGTGGGGGGCCGGAAAGAACGATCCCCGGATGAGATTTGAGATAGGTCTGGGCAACGTGTCACTGCTGGGAATCTTCGCGCCGGTGGTGGCCAACATTGGTAATCCCAAAGCAGCGATCACTGCGGCGCTTCAGATCCCAGGTTGCGGGCTGACCTATGCGTCGAAACTGTTGCGGTTTCTGCAACCGGACATGCACGCAAGCCTTGATGGGCGCATACGCGAAGCAATGCTTAACGCCGGGTTGTTGAGCAGGATCTACGACAGTAATGAAAACTCAATGGTCCGAGGCTATGTCGCATTCCAGGCTTTTTGCGCTGAGTTGGTTGCGCAACTAGATGCGGCGAAGATTGCCCGGCCAGAATGCAGTCTGCCGGCAGCGCCAACACAGACAGGCTGGCGAGTGGCAGACGTAGAAATGGCGATGTTTGCCTGGGCCGACCGCTCGGGCTCAGGATCGGACGTCGAGAGCCAGACAACTACCGTTGAGTAAAAGCGCGGCCCGTACCTGGGCCGCCATCAGGGTGTCGCTCGCTCAAAGTCGTTTAGTGCTCAAAATACCCGCACCGCGCCGGCGGCGGTGGGCAGGAAAATCCATCCTTGTGTCACCGGCTTGCCCGACGCCATATGGATGGCCCTGGCATAAGCCTCGAGTTGGCCGATGTGTTCCTCGGCCAGTTCATCCCAGCGTGCGGCCGGTGACGGGTTCGATTTATGATCGATCAGTACCCAGCCTTCATGGGTGTCGAGCAGCAGGTCGATACGCCCATTCAGGACCTGGCCATTCTCTAACACTTGTTGTACCGGATATTCTGCCATTGCCCGTGACGCCGGCCATCGAGATCCAATCCAGTCGTGGAATGCACCGACTTGATCGTAGAGCTGCTGCGCATTCACCTGTTCGAGAAGGTCATGGGACGTCAGCAAACGACGAATGTCGTCCAGGACGATCGGCTGATCCTTGTCGGCGAATGATAGACAAAGACTAGCGTGGATCGCTGCACCCAAGATGCTCATCGTTGGGCTGCCCTGCAGTGCGATACGTGTCCCTATCTGGCATTTATCGCGGGGCGCTGAAAGAGTGCGAGATTCGCTATTGGAGGGCCGGAAGATCAGTGGCAGTTTCGGTTCGCTGGCCGGACTCGGTGCAAACCAGTGAAGTGCCTCATCGTTGCCAATTTCCGGAATCGGTAAACTCCCAGCTGAAAATTTTTGGGCGTTTGCGAGCAGCGTTGAACCGCTGGGTAACGTCAATTGATGTTCGCCATCCGCAAGTATCAACCAAGGCGCCTTGACGCAGTTGAACCATGGACCGCTCATTTTTTTTGCGGGAGACGCGATAACGAGCAGGTCGCGGGCACGTGTCATGCTGACGTAGAGCAGGCGCTTGGCCTCTTCTGTAGCCTCGTGCTTGAACATGATCCCTGCTTCAGAGTTCGCTATCTTCTCGGCTATCGGCACTTTTTGCTGTTTGCCAAGCGGCCATGGCCAGTAGCGGATGAACCGATCATTCAAGGGTCTGTGCGGGTCGAAAACGCTGTTTGAACGCGCAGAGACAGACCATAAGCGATCCCCGAAATCACGTGCCAAATCCATCAAGATGACCACGGGCCATTCCAGCCCTTTGCTGGCGTGATGGGTCATCACCTGCACAGCATCCAGAACCGGTACCGGTAGTGCGTCACTTTGGCTCTTCGCGATTTCGCCTAGCCAAAGAATCAGTCCGGAAATGGAGGCAGCGCCCAGCCCATTTCGACAAAGCTGTTCATACTCCTGGGCGAGATCGAGTAATGCATCAAGGTTAGCCAGGCGTTGTTGTGCTTGAGCCACAGAGGAGGACCAGGCAGTGACGAGGGAAAGGAGGTCGCATTCTGCGATGAGGCGTTGCAATGCTTCCTTGGGCGTTGTCAGCGCCAGGTCCGCACGCAACAAAGCGATAGAGGCGATCACCGGGTGGGCGGCGTGGTCTTCAAAATCCAGTTCACGCCACTGTGTCTGCGGATGCTCGGCATCCAGATAACGCAGTCGCTCAGAGACCCAGGTTTCTGGCTCCTCGGTACCGGTAAGTGAAACGATCTGGGCAGTGGCCAATGTATCGGCAGGATCATTCAAGCGACGCAAACATGCCAGCGCCAGGGTCGCCTCGGCGCTGGCCAATAATCCTGGCTGGGCTGTAGTGCAAGGGAGCCCGGCCTGGGCGAGGGCACTGGCTACTTTGGACACGTTGCTATTGGAGTAGCAAAGGACCGTGATGTCGCCACGGCGAACATTTCGAATGGATTTACTGACGTTATCGAATACGGGGTGACCTTGATCGATCAGGTGTTGGATACCTACCGCTAATGCCTCCATGTGCTGAACGACATCGCTACCGTCCAGGTTCCAGTTCGCGAACGCGGTTCCGGGCAGACAGTCCTTGCGAGTGGCTGAAAGTCGCACTTCGGGTGCAGCCAGATTGGGCTCGAATGCAGGCGCAAAAACGTCGTTGACCAGATCAACCAGTTCAGGCCGAGAACGCCAGGATTGAGTCAGGACCTCTTTTTCCCCACCGAGTTGTGGAAGCGACTTGAGGATGGCCTGCATCAAAGTGCTGTCACTGCCGCGAAAGCCATAAATGGCCTGTTTGATATCGCCCACCCAGTAAACCCGTTTAGCCAACTGCGATAATTTCAGGAAAATCGCCAGTTGCATCGGACTGGTGTCCTGGAATTCATCGACCATGACCAGATCCAGCTCTTCCTCCAATACCTGAACTACTGCAGGGTTATCCAGCAATTTAAGTAGTTCATGCTCCTGGTCTGCGAAATCGAGTACACCCAGCTCACGCTTGGCGTCGCCGTAGACCTTCACAACACGGATTGCCAGGCTAAACACCTGCTCCAGGTAGTCCTGGATGTCGTTGTGCAGGGATCGACTCTCGGCGAAGCGCGCAGCGGTTTCACTTATACGTTCCACCAAAGGCTTGAGCTTTGCTTGCGGTTCGGTCTTCGACAGCTTTGCCCAATCACTCCAGCGAGCGCTGTCCTGCCGCAGTGACCGCTGGAAATCCTTGAGCAATGAAATATAGGTGCGCGTGGTGCCAATGTCGCTATCGGCGGCTATCAGTTGAGCGAGCACATCGGGAATGGAGGAGAGCAGTTCATCCTTCAAGTCTGAGGATGTAGGTGCCGGAAAATGGGCGAGCAGTTCATCGGCATTACGTTGAGCAAAACCCTTGGCTGATTCGAGGTCGATGTCATTGGTGCGCAGCTGGCCGAGTATCTGACGCAGGTCGTCGAGCCAGTTGTGAGTTTTAAATTCTCCCGTTTGTTCGTTTATTTCCAGTCCCATACGACGAGCAACAGCGAGGAAACCGTCCAGCATTTCGCCGTTGAGTACACGATCGATGGCCTGGTTCAGCAGCACTTTTGCCTGGCTGTCTTCCAATACACGTTGTTGAGGCGGCATACCTGCCTCGAATGCAAACCTCTCCAGTAGCTGGCCGCAGAGGCTATTCACTGTGCCGATACGGGCCAGGCCCATTGCCGTAGCCAGGCCCGTGTTACCTTGCTTGAGCAGATGACCACGAACTCGCTCGCGCAACTCCGCTGCCGCCTTTCGGGTGAACGTGGTGGCGATGATGCCTGCCGGGGCGACATCACCACTGATCAGTTCCTGATGAAGGATCTCAGTGAGTCGGTGGGTTTTGCCACTGCCTGCGCCAGCGCTGATGAAGGTGATACGAGGTGGGCTCGACATGGTCATTGTTCCCACCCGGCCAGCGTCAGGTAAGAGTTATACGATTCTTTGAGGTATTCCATCGACATTGCTCCAGCGGGCGGGACGGATAATTCGTCCGCTTCGATATCCTTCAAGGCCACTTCAAATACCCCACCTGCAATCTGCGCCTGGCGCCATGCCCAAGTTTCTATAAAGCTCTGCCATAGCTCACGCGTGGTGCCTGGTGGGTTTGCAGGAATACACTCGGAGTCCGCGAATGCTCGGTCATCCGGCGTCAGAAGGAGGGCGGAGTCGAGTATGAAATACCCCACTGAAGGCATTGATCCAGTGGCCTGGCGCAGCAGCTCAGCATAGATCGCCAGTTGAAGATGACGATTGGTCCTGAGTTGATCAGGATAGGTCTTGCCTCCGGCCCACTTCATGTCGACGACCGCCTGATGACCGTCCGCTTTGGTGATGATCAGATCGGCCGATCCGGCCAGTACGCCCCCTGCAAACTGTCCTTCAAGCAGCGTTTCACAGATGACGCTTTGCACTGACGCAGCCAAAAAATGAGTCCGCAACTGCTCCAGTGCCCGTCGCACCCGGTGGCGAAAGGAAGCCAAGTCAGCGCCGCGGCCGTCCATCAACAGCAGCGCGCCTTCCTCTCGGATCACCTGGTCGAAGTGCACCGCGAACCAGGCTGAAAAATCGCTATCACTCTTGTTCAAGGCATCTTGTGAAACGAAAAAGCGCTCTGCTATTCGATGAGCCAGCTTTCCCTTCAGTTGAAAACTGTCGCCCAAGGTGAGGCTTTGCGAAGGACGAATGCGCGCTCCGTAATGCAACAGCCATTGATAAGGATTGAACAGAAGCAGATTCAAACTCGAGAAAGACGCGTTTTCCACAGTTGACAATGGCGTTCGGTCAGGCAGCTTCCACCAGCGTTTGCGCAATGGCAGAGGGGCCAGCCGATGAGGCTGGAACAAGGGGCCTGGGGCAATCAGTAGTTCTTCCAGTGCCTTGACTTTGGGATGATCGACCAGCGTTTCCACCATCTGCCATAAAGGGTGGGGTTCTTCGCTCTGTCTCCCGAGTACCAGCACCAACTGGCGGTCCGCCGCCATGAGTGGGCGCAGCCAGTCCTGGGTGGCTTGGGCAAGCAGAGTCGTGCCCGTTGGCACGGCCACACCCATTTGCTCAAGTTGATTGAGTTCTGCGTTGGACCATACCGAATGGCCAGTAAGAACCGGCATCGTCATGTTCCACCACACCACGGTGTCCGCGTGCTCGATAGCCGCTGCGGGTCGTGAGATCGCCAGTTGCGCCCCCACTTGCGCCGCCAGTAAAGGGTTATCGTCTCCAGCCTCGGTAGCCTGTTCCACCATTTGCTGCAACTGGCGTGGGCGCAGTAGATGCACGCCCTGGGCGACTAAGGTTTCAAGCGCCTGTTCCACGGCTGCGCACTGTGCGTAACCTGCACGAGCCGCGAGATGGTGTGACGCTTGGGCGTGCCCCATTCGCCCTTGGAAGAAGTTGCTCAGTCGTTGGACTCGCCGCAGCACGTCGTCCAAGGGGGCTCCCTGGTCTTTGCTGTAGGTCGGGCACTTTATCCAGGCGGTTATGGACTCCAGAACCTGCGAGGCTTCTTCACCATAGTGCTGGCTGAGGCTGTCCAGGACGTCTTCCCAGAGAACGCCCTCAACCCCAGGTGACGTGGCAATCTTGGCCGCCAGCTTGCGACGCGCATGAGTACGAATCGGGCATATTGAGTGCGTGAGAAATTGCAGTAGGGATGGGTAGTTCAGAGGCGCCCAGAGGAGCTCCAATGCCAGTGGCAACACCTGGAACGCGGGGCGCAATGTGCTTGCGCTATCGAGCCCCTGGCGAGCTCGGCTGGCGCCAACCATGTGCGCATCAAGGCAATCACCTTCCTGGCTAGAAACCAGCAGTAATGACTCGATGTCCTTAAATGAGCGGCTGAGCCAACTGGCCGCGAGGGCGCGGCTTTGTGCCTGTACAACGTGTACTGTGCCGTCGTCTTGCCAGATAAACGGTTCAACCTGTTCGCCAGCAAAACTTCGTTGAAGCTGTGCTTGTAACTGTCCTAAAAAGCCTTTCGCGCGCCCCGCAGTTCGTTCGATGGCTGCATAGGGAAGACATTGGAGCACGGCTTGCCAGGCGCGCGGGTACGTTTGCCAGTCATCCGCCAACAGGATGTTTTCAATGGGCGTGCGACGCGTCTGCAAAGCTTGCGTTATGCATCGCAGTCGCTCACCTACCGAGGGCGCGACACAGTGCTTGGCTCGCTGTTCCACATGGGCGAGATCACTGATTCGTGCACTTGCATGGGGCGAGTCATTGCCATCCCAGCCGTGTAGATATAAATCGTCACGCCACGAGAGAAGCTCGGCAGCCACGCCCAATTCATCGGCCAGGAAACTGGCGAGGTAGAAGTGTTTGTTATCGCCACCGTGCGCAAGGCAATCTCGATACGCTGCTGCTCGCTGGACGGCACAAGGCTGTGGCGCAACCAGCCCAAGCTGTGTTTCGAGAATTTCCAGCAACCCCTGCGGACCCACCGTCACAGATCCAAGTCGATTACCAGGCCGTATCGACCGCTGGCCATCGAGTTGCATACCAAATGTAATCTGCATTCCAGACACGTTTACGCTCCCTGCTGATTTTTAATCTAGAAGCCCCGCGAAATATGAGTTCGCGTCCATGTGTGCCGACAATCTATGCAAGCGAAATCCTGCGTCACCTCATGATCGGTGACGGTCACCTGTCGCGATTTCCGCTTGCCCGTCAGCCGATCATTCACAATCTGCTCCACGGATCGCACTTGATAGACATTTTCCCGGTAACCGGTGAGCTTTATCGCACGATGATGGCAGCGTGGGCACTCTTTGTTTTTCTGCTGTTCAATCCAGAGAATTTGCACATGCGGTACAACCCAGATCAAAGAGCTCAACAGCGCGACAATGATTGCCAGATCGGTCGCGCTACTCGATAGACTCACTTTCGAGACCGCCGGGATCAGGCACAACCCGCCCAAGATGCCGAGCCACACCAGGCCCCATATTAGCCGGTGGTTGCACAACGACCGGTAACGCTCCTCGCGGCGGGCGATGTGCTCGGCGAAGGTATCATCCTCCGTCTGTGGGGCAGCTCCGGAGACCGCGTCCGTGTACTTGGTCTGATCGAACGCATTGTTGTAGAACTGCCGGGCCTGTATCTGTAGCTGGGTGGAAAACTGCTCGGGTAGTAGCATGTGTTCATTCTTTTCGCTCGAGTACAGCTTGAGTTTCAGCGACGCCGCGTCACACAGCGTGCGCAACATCCGAGGTGAGGGGTCCAGAAAAAACAGGCCGATTTCATACAGTTCACCGCGGCGGTATTCGCCGACTTTGTTGGGGAAATAGTCCAGTTCGATTCGCTGGTCATCCGCCAGTACGACCAGCTGCGAAGGAAGCCAGCCGCCCGAGCGAGACGTCTTTATTTCAAGATCCAGAATCATGCGGTCTGAGGTCCGGCGAATACTACGACGCCAGGACAGCGTGAGTTCATTCTCGCCCCCGCGATGGCGGCAATGACGTGAATGTTCAATGGTAGTCAGACCCTCGAACTCATCTTTTTCAACCGATACGTAGTCTCCCTTGATGCTCATCATTGTCCCTCTGAAAGTATGTTGCACAGGCTGAAAATGTCACTGGGTAATCAGCTCGACGAGTCCGAGTCCGAGTCAGTGCCTTGTGCCTTGGCGATCATGACGTCCAGTTGTGCAAGGAACTTGTCGACGTCGATCTCTACAAACTTCCCGCAGGACGCAGCGATGATTTTTTCCGCAAACTCGGGGCTGTACTCAAGAGGCTGATAGTCAGGGTGGGTTTTATCGAGGATTTTGAAAAACCACTCTCCCTCCATTTCCTCGCCCACCAGGCAATCGAGTTCCTGCAGGCCCAACAGCGCCGATTGGTATTGCGCCTCCTCCAATTGCGGAAAATTGCGGACTACGGCTTGTTTCAGGTCGATGGCGCGCACACCGTTCGCGGCAAGGTCAACGATCAGGGTCTGTATCGGATTCAAGCGTTTCATCGGTCACCTCAATGATTCAGTGATGACCCTCGTCCATGGAACGAGGGCAGATCTTCCCGTCGTCAGGCGGCCACAGCTACTCGCTGAAGACCGAGGTCATAGCCGATCATGAACAGCGCTGCTTCGAGGACGCGCAGCGGATCGTGGGGGGAGGCGACCGAATGGAAAGGGCTGCCTTTCGTAGCAGGATTCGCCAACACCGCGCTCAACACCCAGTTCGCTCGCAGATTCCAGAGTGCGTGATGAGCTCCCGAGCGCAGCCCCTTGAATTCGAGATTGCCTTTACCTGGATTGCGGCATTTGGGCGCAGTTGCGTTGGGCGCTTCTTTCGCGGCTGCCCAAGGGAAGCACAACGCTTCCGGCACTTTCAGGAGGCCCTGAGATTGGCAGTATTTCACTATCAGCCAGCCGAGCGCTGCGGCGACGCGGCTGTCATAGATGACGAAGTTCTTGCAGAGCAGCGAGTAAACTTTGGTCATTCCAGAGTTGAAGCGCAGGTGCTTGGAGCGCAGAACTGGAGCAAGCTCATCGCCGGCGTCCATTGCTGCCTGTACCGCTTCCAGCAGACCCGCCAGTCCTTCCTTGTTCGCCTTGAGCCAGCTCGCGTTGCCCGCACTCACGCCACCCCAGCTCATCACGCCAAGGGCAGCATTAAGAGCGCGGCTGTCATTCCCATTGATGTTTTCGAGGTCCTTGCGCAATGCAGCCAGGGCAAGGCCATTGCTCATGGAACAGTTACCGGGGTTGAACGCCAGTCGCGAGTTTCCCGGATGATTCCAGCGGTAGCCGGCGAAGGCGTCGAACAAGCTGTTACACGACCATTGCGCACCCGTACGACGATCAACATACTCGTGCTTGAACCGCGATTCAGAGTCGAGTTCTGCCGCGAGCCAGTCAATGAACTGAGACACGTGGGGAAGGGCGAAGTAGGTTTGGCGATTCATGAATACTCCTGTGGGCTGGCACTACGATTAGCGAGATTGCCTGCCAGCCAGAGCATCAAAACATCGGATAGGGACAGATCGTGTCCGCAATAGGATGACTGTGGAAAATAAAGTGGATTTGTTTGATCGACGAGATTGCCTGCGCAAAATTTTGCTCGAGTACAAGGAGCCGCAGTCAACCACCGTTCTGCATGAGCGTCTCTGCACCGAGTTAGGGCTTGAGAACCACATTCCCAAAAGTACGCAACGGGATCTTGAGGCGCTTGAACGTATCGGCGAGGTGAGGCAGGTCAAGATGGACTCGGATCTGCGAGCCAACTTCTGGGTGTGGTTAGGGCCTGGCCTCGATCTGACGCTCTTGCCAACCGAAGCCATGACCGTATCGGCCATCATTGATCATGCGGCTCGTTTTGGTTTGCAGGCGCCGCCCGAGATGCTGAAAAAGCTCCGTGGCTACGTTGATCGCGTCATGAGCAGAGCACCTTTTCGAACGCTGGAGTGGGCGAAGCGCATCACTACCGGTACACGCTTCACAGTTCTGCAGCCCGGGCGATCCGACCCAGCCCATGTGGCCATGATTCAAGATGCTCTTTGGTTCAATCAGCCGTTAAAGATCACATATCTCCCCCGGGATGCCGGGGGCGTCGAGTGTGTCTATCACCTGAAACCCTTGGCGCTCTCTTACCAGGACTCGAACATCTACCTATCTGCCTACGTGCTGGACGAGGAGTGGCCAGAGGGCTGCACACCCGAGCCCGGAACAAAGCGAGGCAAGTACAGCAGCAATGGTCCGAAAACACTCTGCGCTCTCATGTTGCATCGTGTGGTGGCAGTTACAGAAAGCAGCCGGTATATACCGGAGCCTGATGGCTACGACGTCAACTCGCTCGAAGCCCAAAAACACCTCATGACTATTCATGGCAACGAACCCGTTGAGCTCAGGCTTCGGCTAGGCAGCAATTTGCACAACCGACTTTCGGAAAATCCACTGGCAGCTGACCAGATTATGGTGCAATCATTCGATCGGAAATGGGATCTGAGTTGCACACTGCGCGATACTCAGGGTTTGAGACTGTTCCTGCTCAGCAACGCGGACGAAATTGAAGTGCTTGGACCTCCCGTTATCCGCGCACATGTGCGAGATGCGCTGCGTCGCGCAGTGAGTCTTTACGCTGATGATTGATCTTGTATGCCGAGCGGAAGATGCACCTAATCAGCCATACAACTAAGCCGGAAGCTCTTTCGAATTGTTCACTTAGTCCTGCTGTGCCTCAGGCTTGGGGGCAGCTTATTCGAAACAGGCTAATTCCGCTGCGTCATCCTTGGCCAACGCCTAGCGGCTGGGAATCTCCAGTTCGCCTTCCAACATCCCGAAGTCAGTCAACGATGATCGCCTTCCGCGCGAGCGTAAGACGCTCGCCGGAATAATCTATTTCACTCATCGGCGCCCTCGATCTCATCCTCGGTAATGTCGTCCATCAGTTCCTCATGACTGACTGCTGGCCGTATGTAGCAATAGTGTTCATGGCGCGTCCTCTGGATTTGCCCCTACAAAACCGGACACCAACGCCCTGTTAAATTGATGCTGCCGCCAAGCGCCTGAATTCCCTCGGCGAGCGATAGTTCAAGGCGCTGTGCGGATGCTGCTCGTTGTAGTGTTCGAAGGCAATTGCCAGGTTACGTAGCGCCGTTTCTCGATCCGGCTTGGGCATGTGCGCCACGTAGTCACGCTTGATCGTCTTCACGAAGCTCTCGGCCATGCCGTTGCTCTGCGGGCTGCGCACAGGTGTGGTCACCGGCTGCAAACCGATCTGCCGAGCAAACAGGCGCGTCTGTTCGGCCGTGTACGCCGAGCCGTTATCGCTTAGCCATTGCACCGGCGTTGTCGGCAGTTGATCACCGAAGCGCTTCTCCACGCTTTCCAGCATCAAGTCGCGGATATCATCGCCGCTGTACCCGGTCGGGCTGGCGACCCAGCCGATGGCCTCGCGATCACAGCAGTCCAGGGCGAAGGTCACGCTCAGTTTGGCGCCGTCCTCGCAGCGGAACTCAAAACCGTCCGAGCACCAACGTGTATCGCTGGTTTGCACCGCAATACGGCCTTCGTGCCGACGCGGCACCCCGGGCTGTTTGAGTCGACGCTCCAGCAGCAAGTTGTGATCACGCATGACCCGGTAAACCCGCTTCACGTTGATCGCCGGCAGCGACTGGGTTTCACGTGCGCGACGCAGTAATCCCCAGACACGACGGTAGCCATAGCTGGGTAGTTCGCTGACCTGTTGCTGGATTTCAACCACCAGTTCAGCATCGTTCACGGGCCTGCATCGCCGTACTTTGGGCGATACCGATTGCTTGTCGAACCGTTAATTGCGAGCACCGAGACATTCGCTGACCAGCTTCACTGGTCGTCCCCCGGCAACAAGGGTGAGTGCGCAATCCATTTTCGCGACCGGGTGAGCTCCACGGCCTCTTTGAGGATTTCTGCTTCCATCGTTTTCTTGCCCAGCATCCTTTGCAGTTCACGGATCTGCTTGAGCGCATCGCTCAGTTCCGAGGCAGGCACCACGGCTTCACCGGCACTGACCGCCGACAGGCTGCCGTCCTGATACAGCTTGCGCCACAGGAACAGCTGGTTGGCATTGATGCCGTTGCGCCGAGCCACCACCGAAACGCTTTGTCCTGGCTCAAGACTTTCGCGAACCATGGCCAGTTTTTGCTCTGGGCTCCAGCGGCGACGCCGCTCCTGGCCCAAAAGCTCCCCACTCTTATCGTTGCTGTTAGTCATAAACATAACCGTTTGCCTATCCCTTATCGTAAGGGGGAAACGGTGTCCTGTGTTTCATGGGGCTCGTTCATTCGGCCCGAGCTGGCGCCAGCCCACCGTTGAATTGATGGGGCCGAATCCAGTTGTACCGATGCATCAAGAAATGGCTGATATCGCGTTGGGCTTCTTGAGCAGTTCTGTAGCCCGTGGTCGGTATCCATTCAGTTTTCAAGCTGCGGAACACGCGCTCCATCGGCGCGTTATCCCAGTAATTCCCCCGACGACTCATGCTCTGACGCATGCGATAACGCCACAGCCGCTGGCGAAATAAACGACTCGCATACTGCGACCCTTGATCCGAGTGAAACAGCAGGCCCTGAGGTCTTCCACGTTGTTCGTAGGCCATATCCAGCGCCTTAATAACCAGCTCAGCGTCCGGCTTTTCCGACAACGCCCAGCCCACCACTCGGCGCGCGCAAAGATCCAGTACGACCGCCAGATAGTGCCATTTCCCTTGGGCCCAAATGTAGGTGATGTCGCCGCACCACACCTGGTTGGGTGCCGAGACATCGAACATCCCGATTCAAGATGTTCGGGATATCCAATCGTTCAACCGTCGCTCGTTTATAGGCATGAGAACCTGGCTGTTTGCTGACGAGGTCAAGCTCACGCATCAAGCTG
This sequence comes from Pseudomonas sp. LB3P81, assembly GCF_054897965.1. Taxonomy (NCBI): domain Bacteria; kingdom Pseudomonadati; phylum Pseudomonadota; class Gammaproteobacteria; order Pseudomonadales; family Pseudomonadaceae; genus Pseudomonas; species Pseudomonas sp. LB3P81. The sequence continues at coordinate 183,491 of NZ_JBUBVG010000001.1, forward strand.
CGCACTTTGAACCGACCGAGTTGCTCACCATCGTCACGCATCAACGAGAGGATGCTACGGCTGCCGGCAGCACTGCGACTTTGTGAAAACAACTCGCTCACCCGGCTGCGCAACCGAAGTCGTTCGACATCCGGCGTTCGGCGCTTGAGGCGGTGGGCGTAGTAACTTGAGCGGTTGATTTCAAATACGTTGCATAGCCAATCAACCGGCTCATGGACGCTCAGCTGATTGATCAGCGCGTACGCTCGTGATCTTCCGACATCAAGAGCGCGGTAGCCTTTTTTAATATCGATTTTTCCCGTTCAAGCCGGGCGATCCGGGCTTCCAGCTCCTGGATTTTCTGCTGTTCCGGTGTCAGCGCTTTGCTCTGCGGGGTAACGCCTTTGCGCTCCTGCTGAACCTGGTCGACCCAACGGCGTAGTGCCGACTCGCCGACGCCGAGTGAACGGCTGGCTTCGATGTAGCTGTAGTTTTGCTTGAGCACTAGGTCGGCAGCCTCGCGTTTGAATTCAGTAGAAAAGGAACGGCGTTGTTTGGTCATCTGACACCTCGATCTGGCGAGCATTCTCGCCTAAATAGGTGTCCGGTTTCATTAGACCACTACACCTTTCCAGTACATCGGACAGTGAATAATCGCTTGGCATGGTGTCGAATCCTTTCGAGAAAGCCCAGCATAGCAGCGACAGTGCCCCCAATTGGAACCTGCAATAGGTTGATTAGCTATGCTACAAGGCGAATGGTGCCGGGGGAGAGCACTCGTCAATGCATGCCCGATGTGGTTTTGCTCGACACAGAAGTGTCGTTTTTATCCTTGGGGGGGTTGTTTCCTGCGGATAAGTAGCAGACGGCCCGCTAAGAGGGTTAGAACATTTATACATAATGACGCTTTCTGTAATGGGGGCACCGCCGGTGAGAAAACATAAGTTTTTTGCATTGAGCTGGGGAGTAGCGATTACTCTGGTGGTGGGGGTAGGGGCAAGCATTCTCGGGAGCTGGGCCCTTGAACGTTTCAACGAACAGCAGGCCCAAAAAGCGGTCATTGCGGCTACCGAGGATGCAGCAGACTCGGTTTTGACTCGACTCCGGCTTTATCAATACGGATTACGAGGCGCTCGTGGGGCCGTGCTGACTGCGGGAGAACATGGTCTCAATCGCGAAATTTTCCTCCGATACAGCCAAACTCGCGATATTGCTACTGAGTTTCCCGGCGCACTCGGGTTTGGTTTTATAAGACGTGTACAAGAGCAAGACGAAGGTCAGTTTCTTAAGCGTGCTAGAGCTGATGGCAAAGCCGATTTTTCCATTCGCCAGTTTTCACCCCATTCAGGCGAACGTCACGTTATCCAGTATGTCCACCCCGTTGAGCGTAACCAGGCAGCAATTGGCTTGGACATTGCTTCGGAAACAGTTCGGCGTGAGGCCGCCCAGTCTGCAATGCAAAGCGGTCAGGCACGGATTACCGCCCCCATCACACTGGTAATCGGCCTAGGAAAGCCGCAGCAGTCTTTCTTGGTGCTGTTACCCATTTATCGTGAAGGGGTGACTCCATCAACCGTTGCAGAGCGAGAGGCAGCGGCATTTGGCTGGAGCTTCACCGGGTTGCTGACCGAGGAGGTGCTCAACGGTCTGCGCGTGGAAAATGAATCGGTCCATCTGCGATTGAGGGATATCACCGTCCCCGGACGAGAGGAGGTGTTTTATCAAAGCACCGACGACTCGACTAGCCGTCAAACATTGATGACCCATCAGGTGGAGCGCGAGGTGTACGGGAGGCGATGGCAAATCGAACTCGGCGCGCACCCGTTGTTCCTCCAGCGTCTGCATCAGGTTTCGCCGAAGGTCGTCCTTTTGATTGGTGGTTTGCTTACATTTCTTTTAGCTACTCTGGTTGGAGTCGTGAGCGTCAGTCAACAACGACGGCGGCAGATACTCGCCGAGCAAGCAAGACTGGCCGCCATCGTTGAAAGCTCGGCCGATGGCATTATCGGTAAGACTCTCGATGGCTTCGTCACCAACTGGAACAAGGGAGCCGAGCATCTTTTTGGCTATACCGCCGAGGAGGCAGTGGGGCAGTCACTGGTCAGCCTGGTTGTTCCTGAGGCGCTTGTAGCTGAGGAAGCCCATATCCTTGCGCGTATCAGCGCGGGGGAACGGATAAGGAGCTTTGATACCCAACGTCGATGCAAAGATAACCGGCTGATTGATGTCTCCGTAAGCATCTCACCCATTTTTGGCGAGGGTGGTCGCGTCGTAGGAGCCTCCAAGACGTTAAGGGATATCTCGGCGAAAAAAGCAGCGGAGGCCCGAATTCTCGAACTCAATTCAAACCTGGAGGAGCAGGTTGCGCAGCGAACTTCCGAGTTGCGGCATCTCAATCTATTGTTAGGCAGCGTGCTGCGCTCGGCCACTGAGGTCTCGATCATTGCGACGGATCTCGATGGCGTTATCCGTGTGTTCAACAAAGGCGCCGAGCATTTGTTGGGCTATCACGCCGATGAGTTGCTGGGTCAGCACACACCTGAATCGATACATGTGCGAGAGGAACTCGCTGCTCGTAGCGTTGAACTGAGCGAGGAGTACGCTCAGACAATCGAAGGTTTCCGTGTTTTGACCCATAAACCCGAGCTTGAAGGTGCAGAAACCCGGGAGTGGACTTACATACGTAAGGATGGCTCGCGGTTTCCTGTCACGCTGGTGGTCACCTCCATGCGTGATGACGACGGGAAATTGAGCGGCTACCTGGGCATCGCGGTGGACATCACCGAACGTAAAGCGGCGGAAAAGGAGCTGGCTGCGAGCCTGGAGACGACGCAGAAACAACGTAGTGAACTGATGGCGATTCATGATCAGTTGGTGATGGCTGCTGAAGTAGCCGAACTGGGCGTCTGGTCCTGGACGTTGGCGGACAATGCCTTGCAGTGGAATGATCGCATGTTCGAGTTCTACGGTCAGCCGCTGACATTGCGCAATAATGGTCTGGGCTATCAGCACTGGTATTCGCGAGTTCACCCCGACGATGTGTTGGCAGCGGCTGAAAAGCTGAGTGCCGCAGTCGAGGGGGCTGGTGTGTACGACACCATTTTCCGTGTCGTTCGTCCGGACGGCCAGGTCCGCTTCATACAGGCAGGCGCGCAGGTCGAACGCAGTCCGAGCGGTGCGGCTTTGCGTGTGACAGGTATCAATCGGGACATAACCTCCCAGCGCGAGCTGGAGTCCCATCTGCTGTACGCCAAGGAACAGGCCGATACCGCGAGTGCGGCCAAGTCTGCCTTTTTGGCCAACATGAGCCATGAAATACGCACGCCGATGAACGCCGTGCTGGGCATGTTGCAGTTGGTGCAGAACACTGACCTGAATGGTCGTCAACTCGACTATGTGACCAAAGCACAGTCCGCTGCGAAGTCACTGCTGGTCTTGCTCAATGACATCCTTGATTACTCCAAGATTGAGGCCGGCAAGCTGCAACTCGATGTGCACCCGTTCGAACTCGAATCGCTCATGCGTGACCTCTCCGTTGTGCTGGCCGGCAATCAGGGTCAGAAAGAAGTCGAGGTCATGTTCGACCTTGACGCCAATCTACCCAACGACCTGATAGGCGATAGCCTGCGGCTGCAACAGGTGCTGATCAACCTGGCGGGTAACGCCCTCAAGTTCACCCTGGAAGGCCAGATCGTGGTCAGCGTCCAGCAACTGATACGCACGAAAAACGCTGTGGGCTTGCGCATCGCCGTTTCCGATACCGGCATCGGCATCAGCCCGGAGCAACTTCAGCGCATTTTCGAAGGATTCACTCAGGCCGAGGCTTCAACCACCCGCCGTTTTGGCGGCACCGGTCTGGGCTTGGTTATCTGCAGGCGGTTGGTCACCTTGATGGGCGGTGAGCTTCAAGTGGAGAGCCAGCAGGGCGTCGGAAGTCGCTTCTGGTTCGACATAACCCTGGATATGGCACAGGCTTCGCTGCCGAGAGCTGCCTGTCCTGGAGTCAATGAGTCCATACGGATACTGGTAGTCGACGACAATGCCATGGCGGGTGAATTGCTGTTGCGAAACGTATATGCCTTGGGGTGGAAGGCAGACCATGTGAGTGGTGGCACGCAAGCGGTGGAATGGGTGAAGAAAGCCCAGGCCCAGGGCGAAGCCTACGACGTGGTGCTGATGGACTGGCGGATGGCCGATATGGATGGGCTGAGCGCCGCTCAATTGATCCATAAGGGGGGCAATGGCCTGCCACCGCCCATGGTCATAATGATCACGGCTTACGGCCGTGAAGTGCTGGCCGACGCCCACCAGGCGGGAGACGCGCCATTCGTGGGATTTCTCACCAAGCCAGTCACCCCCAGGCAGTTGGCCGACGCTGTTCAGCGAGCGGTCATCGGCAAAGGCCTCCAGCAGCCCCCCCCGTCCAGGTTAACGCTTGGCAGGCCGCAACGTCTGGCTGGACTGCGGCTATTGGTCGTGGAAGACAACATGCTCAATCGGCAGGTTGCCGAGGAGTTACTGACGGGGGAAGGCGCTCAGGTGACACTGGCTGAAGGTGGTTTGGAAGGGGTGAGAAGAGTGATGGCTGAGGATGTCCCCTTCGACGCAGTGTTGATGGATATTCAGATGCCGGATATTGATGGCTTGGAGGCAACCCGTCGTATTCGATCGAATCCACACTTTGCAGCACTGCCGATTGTGGCGATGACCGCGAACGCCTCCAATACCGACCGTGAGGCCTGTCTTGCTGCGGGGATGAATGATCATGTCTGCAAACCCATAGACCTTGAGCAACTCGTCATAACGCTGCTCATCCAAGCGGGCCGGGAGGATAGCCGGAGATCTCTAGCCTCAGAGCAAGCCGATACAGGAGAAGGTGTCATCGAGTCTCGTGCGTCAATCATTGATCGCTTTGGCGATGACCTTGAGTTGATCCGCAATGTACTGGGTAACTTTGGTCCGGATTCGGAAAAGCAGCTTGCCCGGTTGCACGATCAGATCCAGCGGCAAGATGCCTCGGGGGCAGCTTTCGTGCTCCATACCCTTAAAGGTAGCAGTGGAACAATGGGGGCCAAGGCGCTGTCGCTGCTGGCAGGCAACTTGGAGCACACACTAAAACACGCAGATGCAGAGTCTGTCGCGAAATTCTTTGCTGACGCGACATGGTTTGACGAATTGAGCAAGTTATTGCAACAAAGCCTTGAGCAATTGAATGTTGAGTTTAGTCAGAACCCGCGTGTAAAGATCGAGGCTGGCGAGGACTTAATGGCGCCGATGCAATGGAGAAAGTCACTAGAGGAGCTTTTGGTATTGCTTGAAGCGGGCAACCTTCAAGCCATAGAGCTGGCAGGCGCGTTGGCACCGAAAACGCAGCCATCCCTACGCCCACGGTTCGACGAATTTGTGGTCATAGTGCAGTCGCTAGACTTTTCCGCTGCGATGCCGATTGGTCGTGAACTTTTGATATCAGCCTGAAGGAACAGTCGATGAAAACTTGGTTGCCGCATCCCTATAACCGTCCAAAACTCCTCATAGTCGACGACCAACCGACTAACATCCGGGTGTTGCATGAGCTGTTCCGCGGGGATTGCGATGTGTTCATGGCCACCAGCGGAGTGCAGGCGATGACGGTATGCCGGGGTCAACTGCCCGATCTGATTCTGCTGGACGTCGTCATGGAGGGTATGGATGGGCATGAAGTATGCCGTCGACTCAAGGCTGACCCTGCGACCCAGGACATTCCCATCATTTTCATCACCGCACAGCGGCAGGAGTCAGATGAAGTGATAGGTCTGGAACTTGGCGCGGTGGACTTCATCAGCAAGCCCATCAATCCCACCATTGTTAGAGCCCGTGTGCGAACACATCTAACCTTGAAGCTACAGAATGATCTGCTACGTTCCATGGCATTGATGGATGGCCTTACTGGAGTGGCCAATCGACGCAAATTCGATGAGGACATATTGGCGGATTGGCGTCAGTGCTATCGAGAGCAAAAGCCGCTGTCGCTCATCTTGGTGGATGTGGACTTTTTCAAACGCTACAACGACCGATACGGACACCAGGCCGGAGATGGCTGTCTGAAATCCGTTGCACAAGCGTTATTTGAAACGGTTAGACGCCCTTTTGACCTGGTCGCTCGGTATGGTGGCGAAGAGTTTGCCTGCATCCTGCCCAATACAGGTCTTTCTGGGGCGGTCGAAATTGCAGAAAAAATGCAAGAGCGTATCCGAGCACTGGGTATCGAGCACTCTGCTTCTGATGTAGATCGTGTAGTGACTGTTTCTCTAGGCGTCGCTACATTGACGCCCACTGGTGATCTTGAGTTCCAGGCTTTAATAGAAGCTGCTGACAACCAACTTTACAAAGCGAAGACAGCAGGCAGGGCCCGAGTATGTTCATCTGCAATATCGTCTGGGTAAGAGCCCCCCTATCTGATTGCATTTTTGACTCTTTATGCGTTTCGTCTTCCACACACTGTTGGCGTTGATTGGAAGCTGACCCATTCTGCCGAATGAAATTTTAGCCAGGGCGAATTGTCGAGGGTATTGAAGACATCCTCGCGTTCGAAGAGTCAAGCTACCGGCGCATCAAACCGACGGAAAATGCTTGTGTGAGCGCACCCTTGCGCGAGGTGGTAAAGCTGATGGACGCCAACCTCGAAGAGCCGCTGGAGCTGGAGCAACTGGCGGTCTATGCAGGTCGTTCTCGTCGACAACTGGAGTGCTTGTTCAAGGAACAACTCGGCACCACGCCGCAGCGCTATTACATGGAACTGCGCATTACCGAAGCGCGTCGACTGCTTCAACACACGGAGCTGTCCCAGGTGGATGTGCTGGTGGCGTGTGGTTTTGTGTCGCCGAGTCATTTCAGCAAGTGCTACAGCTCGTACTTCGGTTACAGGCCGTCCAGGGAAACGCGGTTGGTCAAATAAGTGCCGATGGGCGAGGGCATCGCGGCGGTGTGCGGTGCGTTCGGCCTGGCCGTCATCCCGATTGCGATCAAGGCCACTGCCGAATACTTCCCGAAGAAGGAACGCTCCTTCGCCACCGGTATTTTCCCCGTCATCCCCATCAGAAACCAGTTGGCCTCTGGCTTTGCGCCCGTTTCCATGGGCGACAGAGCGCTGCGCGGACGCAACAGCATGTTCAATCCAAGCCACGCAAGGTAAGCGGCACCGCAGTATTTCAACAGGTCATAGGCCAGTTCCGAAACCGCAATCAAAGCGCCCAGACCAAAAGCGCCCGCCGCGCCCCACAACAAGCAACCCGTATTGATTCCCAACGCAGCGCGCAACGCCTGCTGTTTGCCTTCCACCGTGGCGGTTCTCAAGATCAATGCAGTGTCGAGCCCTGGCGTCAGGGTCAGCAACGTGGCAGCGAAGGTAAAAGCGAGAAGATTGTCAGCGATGGACATGGGCGTGTGACTTAAAAATGAGGGTGTACGCACGTTAACACGGGCCTGGTTGACTGCCGATGCACGCTTTCTGCCGTTCCCAAGCCAGTTTGATGGCCTCAACGCTCGGCACGAATCTGGACATATGTCGAATCCCCACTACCGGAATCTTGCGGCTGCCAATGGTGGCGGTGAATCCATAAGTCGCCCGGTAGGAAGAAGCGTCAACGTGATCCAGTGCCTCTCCATTGCCAAACCTCTCCCACAGAATCCTGGCCGCCGATGGGCTTCCCAAGCCGTTGCTGTAAGCAATGATCAACTCGGGTTCCGCGAGTGGCACCGTCACCCGCTCGAAAAAATCCATTGATTTGCGTGTCAGCGATTCCAGGCTCGCCGCAGAAGATTGCTGCGCAACTTTTTGTATGGACGCGGCATCAGCGGAGCACAGCAGCAACGCATTGGTATAGAGGGTGTCGCGCCAGTCAAAACCAAGCTCGGTGGGCAGCTCGGTCAATCGCCGGGCCAGGGTCTTCGAACCCCAGCCGCCTTCCAGGCCATGGGCGACATTGGAAAACTCGGGTTGTTCGTAGCCCGCGTGCACCGCGCCGGCATTGGTGTGGATGGCGTCGGCGAGGGAGCCGTTGAAGCCGATCACGATCAGGCGCTTGCGGCTGGGTGGTGCGGCGAGCAATTCGAAGGCGCAGTCGAAGGGGCGGGCAGGGAAATCACCGATGCCGAGGTCTTCAAGGGTCTCAAGAATAAAGTTGCGGGTTTCTAGCGGCATGGATCTATCCAGTTGGCATAGCAGCATAAGGAATCGGCACCCAAGAAAAGCCTGGTAGCCCAACTTGTATCGCTCAGGTTTTTGAAGAGGGTTGCAAACTACCGGCCATGTGCAACCGCCGCCAGTTGCTCGGTGTCGACGCGCACGAAAACGGAATCCCCAACCGCCGTCAGCAGCTCCCCCGCGTAGACCTCACAGATGACGCGGGTTTTGCGTCCGACCTCGCCTTCCACCTTCGCACGCAGGGTCAGCGGTACGCCCATCGGCGTCGGCTTGATGAACTTGATGCCCAGGTTGCCAGTGACACAGTTGATGCGCGGGAGACTGGCGACTTCGCGGTTTTCCATCCGGTAGTGATAGGCCATCGCCGTCCAGTTGGAATGGCAATCGACCAGCATTGCGATCAATCCACCGTAAACCAGATCCGGCCAGCCGCAATATTTGGCCTCGGGCAGGTGCTCGGCAATGACATGCACGCCGTCCTCATGCCAGAAACTCTTGATGTGCAGCCCGTGCGGATTGCTGCCGCCGCAGCCATAACAAACGCCTTCTGGCGCGGCGGTGTCTTGCAGGGAAGTGTCGGGCGTGGACATACCTTGATCATCCTTAAAAATGTGGACTGCACCGGCGGATTTTAATGCTGAACTGACAACAAAGGGTGCTGCAATTCATGCACTGCGCGGGCGTCAGATCATTCCCGGGAAAAATTTCTTTACGGCTTTATCGTGTTGGGAGCAGAACCATAAACTTTAACGGAAAGCGGCCACTCATGGTTACCGCTGCTCATCGTTCTGCCAAAGCAGCCGATAGCATGATATGCAACTGACTTGCGTCAACGACCAGCGGGAATTTATGCCGAACAATCTCTCCTCTATCGTCCATTCCCCCTCGCATCGCTCAAGCGTGAGGCTGGCACGCGCCTCGCTGTTCAAGTTCGCAGGTTTATTGGTAGCCGTATTTCTACTTGCCAGCTATTCACTCGTTTATCTTGCGCATGATTTAGACCGCACGGAGGAGGTCGAAAGCGCGTTTTACACGAAGAAGGCAATGCAATCGCTGAAAAAATCCCTGCGTTCAACCGTCAAGGATTACGCGTTTTGGGGCGATGCGTACAAGCACCTGCATGCTGAAGTGGACCCTGACTGGGCCTTCGTAAGGCAGAACGTCGGACCTACGCTCTACGCGGATTTTGGATTCCAGGGGTTGTTTGTCGTTAATGCCGCCAATCGTACGGTTTACTCGGTGATCAAGGGCGAGCTGAAAACCGTGGAAGCGGCAGAGTGGCTCAAGCAGTCCCTTTCCGGGATTCTCGATAAGGCGCGTGCGGGAGCGGAGACAGAAACGCCGACAACCGCCTTCATCAATATCGCAGGTGTACCCGCCCTCGTCGCGGCAGCAGCCATTACGCCGGGAACTGACCCGACCGTGGAGCCTGACGACGGACCTCCGTCGGTGTTGATTTTCGTCAGTCTGTTGAACAGCACCAGGCTCGAAAGAATCGGCGACGATTTTGGGGTCAGTCATCTGCACGTCGCCACACCCGAGGACTTCGGCGTTACGACTATTTATCCGCTGGGCAATGACGGCGCGGCCGGCAGCCTGCATTGGAGTTCGTCGAGGCCAGGCCTGCGCCTACTGGGAGTAGGGTTGCCATTGATCGGCATCGCCGCGCTATTGGTATGCCTGATGACGTGGGCCATTTTGCGTCGCACGACCGCGGGTGCGCTGGCGCTTGATGTCAGCTATGCCTCGCTGCAAAACAGTCAGGACGCCCTCGCCACCAGCGAAGCGCGCTTTCGCGATGTCGTTGAAGCCAGCTCGGATTGGGTTTGGGAAATAGATGCTGACTGGCGTTTCACCTATCTGTCAGAGCGATTCGAATATGTAACGGGGCAGTCCAGAGAGGCTTGGATCGGTGCGGTGATCAATGATCTGCTGAGCACCGAAATGGGCACGTTATCTCAGTGGCTCAGCATCCCGAGCCGTCGTCCGGACCTCAGCATTCAATGCCGCTATGTCGATACCAAAGGTCGTGAGCGAATCACGCGTCTTGCGGCTCGAGAAATGACAGGTGGAGGATTCCGCGGCACGGCTACCGATGTGACGGAGGAAGTTGAAGCCCGACGACGAATCGAATTTCTCTCTCAGCACGACGCCCTGACCGGGCTGCCGAACAGAACACGTCTACAAGAGTTTCTTGACGGCAAACTCAAGGCGATGCCGACCGTAGATCAACCGCTGGTCATGCTCAGTCTGGACCTTGATCGTTTTAAACCGGTCAATGATTTGCTTGGGCATGCCGCCGGGGATCGAGTGCTGAATGAAGTGTCGAGTCGCCTGGCTGACTGCGTGCGTCACGGGGACCTTGTCGCCCGAATCGGCGGGGATGAGTTTGTTTTGATCCTCACTGACGTGGGTTCCCAGGAAGAAGTCGAGACGCTTTGTCGCCGCCTGATCGAGTCCATCGAGCGGCCCATAGCGATCGACGAGCAGGAAGTGTTCGTCAGCGCCAGCATCGGCATCGCGATGGCACCCAATGACGCTTGCGAGGCGACTGAGCTGCTTCGCTATGCGGATATCGCACTGTACGAGGCCAAGGGCGCAGGTCGTAATACCTGGCGCTTTTATGCGGGCGATATGAATGCCAGGATCATCGAGCGCCGTCGTCTGGAAAGCGACTTGCGTTTCGCGATCAAACACGGAGAGCTGCGGCTGCATTTCCAGCCACGCTATCGTATCGCTGACGGGCAGATGATGGGTGCCGAAGCCCTGGTCCGGTGGCAGCATCCTGAACGCGGTTTGATACCACCCGACACGTTTATTCCGATTGCCGAAGAATCCGGGCTCATTCTTTCCTTGAGCAATTGGGTGATCAAGACCGCCTGCAGTTGTGCCGCACAGTGGCCGGAGAGGTTGTTCGTATCAGTCAACCTTTCACCGATCGAATTCAAACGAGGCAATCTGGTCGAGCGCATTCAGGCAGCACTTTGTGACTCTGGGATCGACCCTGCCCGAGTAGAGCTGGAAATTACCGAAAGCGTCATGCTCGAAGACGCCACCGGCGCACTTGAGGTGATGCGTACGCTCAAGCGGCTCGGCGTACGGATATCGATGGATGACTTTGGAACGGGATATTCTTCCCTGAGCTACCTGCGCGCATTCCCTTTCGATGGCCTGAAAATTGACCGCAGCTTTTTGAACAGGCTGGTTGATAGCGAGGATGACAAGGCTATCATCCGGGCTATCGTGGGCTTGGGACGTGCGTTGTCACTCACCGTTACGGCAGAGGGCATCGAAACGGCCGAACACCTGAAATTGCTGAAAGCGGTTTCTTGCGATGAAGGTCAAGGCTACTTCCTGAGCCGACCGCTCGATATTGTTGCTTTCAATAAGTTGGCAGGTGTCTTCGAAGAGGACCGGGTGGTGGCAACCTAACGACCGTGAGCAATGGCCACCATTTGCCCGGGTATACCGCGCAGGCGCCAGATCACCTCTCGCCGGTTTCCGGCAGTCTGGCGATCACCTTGATCTCAAACTGGAAACCATACAGCCACGTGACGCCAATCCCGGTTAGCGTCGGGTGCGGCGCGCTACCCCAGAACTCCGGCACGATCTTCCAGATCGTTTCGAACGTCGATTCGGGATCGACGATGAAGACGGTGGCATCAATCACGTCGTCGAAGGTGCAACCGGCCGCGACCAGGATCGCGTTAAGGTTGTTGAAGGCGAGCCGGACCTGATTCTCCAGGTCGGGCTCGGGCGATCCATCTTCCTTGCTGCCGACTTGCCCCGACACGAACAAAAAACCATTGGAGCAAATCGCCGGCGAGTAGCGATTGCGCTCATAAAGCGCCTGGCGACCGGACGGAAAAGCCACATCGCGCGTTGTCATAAAGTACCTCCATCAAGGGGTCGGAACTGACCCGAAACTAACGTTGAAGGGACTGTAAGGACTTGCGCCCGGGCGATAAACGAGCAACCTTGGCGATCACTGTTTGGAAAATACAAACAATCTGATCGATACAAGGGACAGCGATGGACCGTTTTGATGCGATGCAGGCATTCGCGCGTGTGGTGGAGGCGGGCAGCTTCACCAAGGCTGCAGAAACACTACACATGAGCAAGACCACCGTGACCCAACTGGTACAGCAACTGGAGGCGCGGTTGCGCGTCAAATTGCTCAACCGCACGACGCGCAAGGTCAACGTCACCGCCGATGGCGCCGTTTATTACGAGCGGGTGATAAAACTGCTGGCCGACATCGATGACGCTGAAACCAGTCTGTCCGGCGCCTCGGCGTTGCCCCGGGGCCGGCTGCGAGTCGATGTGCCGAGCCCGCTGGCGAGCATGATTCTGATGCCGGCATTGCCTGAGTTTTACGCGCGATACCCTGACATCCAGATCGACATGGGTGTCAGCGATCGCATCGTCGATTTGATCGACGAGAACGTCGATTGCGTGGTGCGCGGTGGTGAACTCACGGATCAGTCGCTGATGGCCCGGCGAGTCGCTGATCTGCCGCTCGGCGTTTTTGCAGCACCGAGCTATCTGGCTCGGGTCGGCACGCCCTCGCATCCGCGAGAACTGGAAGAGTCGGATCATCGAATCGTCGGTTTCCTGTGGGAGCGCACTGGTAAACCGGTGCCCTATGCCATGCGCAATCACAGTGAAAGTGTGCAGATCAAAGGTCGCTACGTGTTGGCCGTCGACGATGGCAATGCTTATCTTGCGGCCGGTCTGGCCGGGCTGGGTGTTCTTTGGCTACCCAAGTACATGTCCAAAACCTTTGAGGCAAGAGGCGAGTTAGTGCCGCTGTTCGAAGACTGGCACCTCGATACGATGCCGCTCTACGTGGCCTTTCCGCCGAACCGGCATATCAGCCTCAAGCTGCGCGTGTTCATCGATTGGGTGGTTGAACTGATGGCGCAACATGCGCCAGTCATCGACCGAAACCTCTGACAGCAAGAACCATGACCCAACACTGTAATTCCACTTACGCTGGTCATGGTCAAACTGGATGAGGGCGCATGCGGTGTTACCCGACGCGCCGACCTGTCATTTGCTGGCGTCGAGCACGACGCGATAACGCGCCTTGCCACTGCGCAGGTGATCGATGGCTTCGTTGACCCGGCTCATGGGAAAGTGCTCGACCTGCGGCAGGATCTGATGTCGTGCGCAGAATTCCAGCATGGTCGCCGTGGTTGCGGGCGAACCGACCGGCGAGGCGGACAGGCTCTTCTGTTGAGGAATCAGGTCGAACACATGCACCGGAATCGCGCCGGGCACGACGCCAACGAAGTGCAGGCGACCCTTGCCGCGCAGGGTGCCGAGCATGGCCGCCCAGTCGAGGTCGGCGTTGGCGGTGACCAGAAGAAAATCCAGGGTGCCAGCGATGGCTTTCAGCGCAGTGCTGTCGGTGGAGGCGACGACGTTGTGCGCGCCCAGACGCTTGGCTTCGTCCTGCTTGCTCAATGACGAAGTGAAAGCCGTGACTTCGCAGCCCCAGGCATTGAGGAAGCGTAATGCCAGATGACCGAGGCCGCCGATGCCCACCACACCGACCCGGTCAGTGGGTTTGACGTCGAATTCCACCAGCGGGTTGAACACCGTCGAGCCGGCACAGAACAGCGGGCCGGCCATGGCCGGATCGAGGCCGTCCGGTATCGCAAGTGCCCAGGCCCAGTGCGAACGCACGCGGTCGGCGAAGCCGCCGTTGCTACCGATGATGGTGGGTCGAGCCGTGCCACACAGGTGATGGGAACCTCCGATACACGAAGAGCAATGCATGCAACTGCCCTTGTACCAACCGATGCCCACCCGTTGCCCCGTTTCGAGACCGCGTACCTGTGTGCCCATTCGCACGATACGGCCGACCACCTCATGGCCCGGGATAAACGGGTATTGGCTGATGCCCCAATCGTTATCGATCAGCGACTGGTCGGAGTGGCAGACGCCGCAATACTCCACGGCGACTTCCACTTCATCTTCTCCCAATGGGCCGGGATCGTAACTGTAGCGTTCCAGCGGAGCACCGGCCGCCGTTGCGGCCCAGCCGGTGAAAGACGTGAGTTCGGTGTTATCGCTCATGGGATACCTCCAGGTCGGGAGACAGGGATTTGGCCACTCGGCTGCCCTGCGCGGACAGCAAAGTGTAGCCGACGGCTTCGATACCCGACGCACCCGTTTCAGGCGAGATACCCGCCGACACCATCCCACAGAAGTTTCACGGCCGTGACGACCAGCAAGCCGTAACAGGCGCGGTACATCTGACGCTGGTTGAGTCTTGCGTGCAACCGCCAGCCCAGCCAGACACCACTAGGCACGGCGAGCAGGCAGATCAGCATCAGGCTCAGCACGCTGCCCGTCGGTCTGGCCAGGAGCAACCAAGGGGTAGCCTTGAGAAGATTGCCCACGGTGAAGAACATGCTGGTCGTTCCGGCATAAACCTGCTTGCTCAAGCCGAGCGGTAGCAGGTACATCGCCAGCGGCGGCCCGCCTGAATGCGCGACCATGGTCGTGATACCCGATGTGAGGCCGGCGGCCACGGCCTTGGGCGATGAGCGCGGGCGTACCCTGACTTCTCCGCCGGCCTTGAACCAGAGGCCGACAAAAAACAGCGTGACCGCTGCCATTACGATGGCGATCGCGCGGTGGTCCAGCACGCGAAAGAGCAGATAGCCGACGCCGATGCCGACGACAAGGCCGGGTACAAGCAACTTCAGGTCCGGTTTTGACCAGGTGGACGGCTTCCAGTAACGCAGGCCGTACACATCCATTGCGATGAACAACGGCGCGAGCAGGCCACCGGCGGTGATCGGGTCCATCACCAGTGACAGGAGCGGGATGCCGACAATGGCAAAGCCGCCGCCGAATGCGCCTTTCATGAAACAGATCAGAAAGACGCCGGCGAACGTGACGAGGAGCGTAGTGACAGTCAGTTCCACGGCGCGGCCTCCCTGTTTTTATCGGCCTGAAAAACCTTTTGAGATGGACCCGGGTGCGGACACATGGGGATTTCACTCGCAATGATGAGAACCCATAATCTCGATCACGACCTGCACAATAAAAAGTGCCAGTTTTGAGGTTTTCCCATGGGCCAGTTTTCAACCAGACCGGATGCAGCCGCACGCGGCGTGGAACGCCGTATCTACGCCAGGCTGCGCCTGCAAATAGAAGACGGCACGCTCGCAGCAGGCTCCAGGCTTGTATCGACGCGGGCACTGGCGGCCGAACTTGGCGTGTCGCGAACCACGGTGACGGCGGCCTACGAACAACTGGCCGCCGAGGGTTTCGTGGTGACGTCGGCGGGAAAAGCCGCCCGGGTAGGCTCCGTGAGGAGTACCCCGTCCGGGCAGACCCAAGCGGACGCCGCGTCGAGCGAGCATTTGCCGCCAGCGCTTTCCCTGTACGGACAGCGTGTGGCCGCTCTGAAGCCGTACAGCGTGACGACTCCGCATGTCCGTATCGACTTCAAGTACGGCTCGGTCGCCTCTAGGGATTTTCCGGCCCTGGGGTGGCAGCGCGCCTACCGCGCCGAACTGGTCAAGCGTCAGCCCAACCATTATTACGGCCAGCCCGAAGGGGAAGAGCGTTTGCGCAGCGCGCTGCAAGGCTATCTGCGACGCGCACGAGGTTTGACCTGCGAGGCGGACCAGATCCTCGTGGTGCATGGCTCGCAACAGGGGCTCGACCTGTGCGCGCGGCTGCTGCTGAACCCGGGAGACGCCTTCGTCTTTGAGGAGCCGGGCTACCGCATGGCCAGGTATTGCTTTGAGGCCACCGGCGCGACGGCGTTGCCAACCCCCGTCGACGCCTCCGGGCTGGATACCAGCGCTCTGCCGGAAGACGACTGCGTGCGGTTGGCCTATGTGACGCCGTCGCACCAGTTTCCCATGGGCGCGGTGCTTCCCGTTTCGCGGCGCCTGGAGCTGCTGAGGTGGGCGAGTCGACAGCGCGCGTGGATCATCGAGGATGATTACGGCGGCGAGTTTCGTTATGGCCAGCGTCCCATCGACGCGCTGCAATCCATGGACACGGAGGCGCGCGTCATTTATGTCGGCACGTTCTCCAAGGCACTGTCACCGCAGCTCAGGCTGGGTTATCTGGTTCTTCCGCGCGAGTTGGTTAACGTTTTCCGCGAAGCCAAACGGCTGACGGACCGTCACTCATCGCGCTGGGAGCAAAACGTGCTGGCTTCGCTGATCGAAAGCGGTATGTATGAGCGCCACGTTCGCCGCCTGCGTCGGGAGAACGAACGGCGGCGAAGAGTAATGCTGGATGCGGTTGAACAGCATCTGGCGGGGCAGGGGCAGTTGGTCGGCATGGCCGCGGGTCTGCATGGCGTGCTGCTGTTGCCGGGACTTCGCGCTCGGGATGAGCCCTCGTTGCAGGCGGCCGCGCTCGAGCGCGGGGTCGGGGTTTATCCGCTCTCGCCGCTGTTTGCCGGCCCCGCGTCGACAGCGTCCGAGCGACCCGCGGGGCTCATTTTGGGCTATGCCGGCCTGACGACGCAGGAGATTCAAGAAGGCATTCGGATTCTTGCGTTGGTGATCGCCGGACATTGATTGCACCGGGCAGGGCATCGCTGCCCTTCGAAATTATCGGCGCCACCGGCCACTCTGCACTAACGTTCATGCATTCGTCCTGAACAGGAACTACGCTGCATGTTTTTGCTCGGCTACCGATAAATCCCGCGCCACCTCACTCAGGATTTTCGGGGCACGACGTTAACCTCGTATAGATGATGCGGAGCATACGGATAAATGCACGATCTTCGCCCAGACCCAACGCTCAGTCTGAAATACTTTGCCGAACGCCCGATATTCATGGACTTCTTGCAGCAGGCGAGGCGTTCACCTGCCAGCTCCCACAGGGGAACGCGTACACCTGAAATCAGGTCGGCTGGCAGGCCGCCTCGCGGTGCGTCGGGCGATGTCGGAGACTATCGAAAACTGGGGATCGAGGTGGTCCAGGCGGACGCCTGAATTCGCCAGGTACTACTCGGCGATCGCGCGTCAGCTCAACACAAAATCCACGGGCTCAAGGGCTGGGGGAAGTTGTGTCGCACCCAGCGCCGCGAGGACTTCACGCTCGATGTTGCGCACCATCGCATGGGTCGGCAGGTCGTTTTCATCACGACCAAACGGATCCTCCAACTCATCACCAATCGCATCCAGTCCGAAGAACGTATAGCTGACGATGGCGATGAAAACCGGTGTCAGCCAACCCAGCGGTTCGGCCATGGCGAAGGGCAGCAAGACGCAAAAGAGGTAGGTGGTTCTGTGTAGCAACAGGGTGTAGGCGAACGGCAGTGGCGTCTGTTTGATTCGTTCGCAGACCGCCTGCGACCGGCTCAGGCTCGTCAGGTGGTTGGCCATGATCGTATAGCGCCACTCACTGATCGCCCCGGACTCGCCGAGTGCCGAACATTGCTGGCCGACATGGTTCAAAATACGCCCGCTGAAGTCAGGCACGTTGCCCTCCGGCATCGGTTCAAGCCAGTCGCCGGCAGCCTCCCGTTCACTTTTTGCGTGCAGTTTTGCGTTCAGCGAATGGGCGAATCCGCAGAGGTTGTGCAGGATTTTTTGCCGCTCGTTCGCATCCTTGATGATCTGGGTTTCGCGAATCATCGAACGGATCGCGACCGTCATTTCGCCCCAGGCTTTGCGTGCTTCGTACCAGCGGTCATAACAGGCGTTGTTGCGAAAACTCATGAAAATCGACAGTGACAGACCGAGCAGGGTGAAGGGCGTCGCGTTCACCTTGGCAAAATAGTTGGGTTGCAGGGTTTCACCGAGCACGATGACGGCGGCCAGCAGCGTCACCATCAGACAGCGCAACGCAATCTTCTTGGCGATCGAGCCCTTGAGCGACGTGAGGATGTTGATCAGATTGGGCTTGGGTCGGACGATCATTGTGCTTTGCCTGCGCAGGCGCCCACATTGGAGGTGGGGCGCTGTTCACGAAATTATGTGTGCGCAGGCTAGAAGCAACGGGCCGGGGCGTCCAATTACTATAGATGACCAGTTGATCGACGGAATCTATGAAGGGTTTACCGATTAAAGAATCCGGACTCCATTAATGAAGTCCGGGTTGCTGCGTGGAAATCCGAAGGCTTACGGCGTACCAAACATCGCCGTCCAGTAAATCCCCGAATCACTCTTCGGGTCCACCGCATATGCCGCGCCCAACTCCTGGAATTGCGGGTTCATCAGGTTGGCGCAGTGACCGGGGCTGGCGACCCAGCCATCGACCACCTTGCGCACGGTGTCTTGCCCGGCAGCGATGTTCTCGCCGATCTGCTGGCCGCTGTAACCCGCCAGTTCTGCCCGATCACCCGGCGTGCGACCATCGCGGTCCTTGTGGTCGAAGTAATTGTTGTTGGCCATTGACCGCGAATGGGTCTCGGCCGCCGTCGCCAGTATGGCGTTCCAGGTCAGCGGCGTGGCGGCGGCGAAGGATTGCGTGCCGCACTGGCGCGGCCGGCCGCGTGCGACATTGAGCTCGGCCAGCAATTTCTGACCTTCCGCCTGCCAGTCGCCCAAGCGTGCGCTCAACAGTGGACGGGCCAGCACGATGCGCCATTCACGGTCCTGGCGGCTCACACCGATGTCGACGAATTGCGGGTCCAGCACGATCTGGCAAAAGCTCTCCTGGATCGCTTTCATCGCCGATGCTGCATCACGTGGCCCGGACAGGCTGATCGCCTGCACATTTTTCATCGGATAATTCGCGGCGACCATGGCCTGTTGCAGATTGCCGATGCTGGTGGCAGACAACGCCAAACGTGGATCACCCGCCAGCGGCGGCAGTTCCGCCGATACCTCACCCGCGCAACGCTGCATCTGGCTGCGGTAATCGTTGATCGAATCAATCAGTTGTTTCTCGTCAGCCGCCAACGCCTTCGCAGCAAACAACAAACCCAATGACAACGTGGCAAGACGCAAAACGGATGACAGGACACGCATGGAAATCTCCCTTGATCTGACTGCGCCCATGATGCGCGATTTCACCCCTGTGAGCGCAATGCCTTTTCACACCGAAATTCAGTTTGTTGGCCGTCTTATGTAATGAAAATTGGCAACTACAATCAAGCCATGTCGCCACGATGACGCGGTACAGCGTCGACATGATGTTGCTTTGAATCGGGCTCACTCAGAAGGGTCGATCATGCGATTTATCTGGATAGCAACCTGCCTTGCAATCACTCTACTCGGCGGCCAGGCATTGGCGACTGAACAGGAACAGAAAAAGGAAGTGGCCGAAAACAAGGCCGAAGTGCTGGAACAGAAAGCGGCAGAGAAGGGGGCCGATGTACCGGTGCCCAAGTCCGAAGCGATTACCACCTCCGAAGTGCAGGCCGTCGATCCGGCCGGAGCGTCACCGCTGGACGATGCAATCACCTGCCTGTCGCGCTCGATCTACTGGGAAGCCAAAGGCGAATCGTCCGCCGACATGGAAGCCGTCGCCAGCGTGGTCATGAATCGCCTGGGTCATGAAGGCTTTCCGGACACGGTGTGCGCGGTGGTCAAACAGGGTTCTGAAACGAAGAACTGCCAGTTTTCCTGGTGGTGTGACGGGCGTTCCGATCAGGTTGAGGAAGAAACCCAATACGCGATCGCCAAGGAAATCGCGCGCAAGGCGCTCAACAAGCAGCTCAACGATCGAACCAACGGCGCGATATATTTTCACGACCGCACTGTGAAACCCGATTGGGCCAGCAAATACATCGAGACCACCCAGA
The DNA here is from genome assembly GCF_054897965.1 of Pseudomonas sp. LB3P81. NCBI lineage: Bacteria > Pseudomonadati > Pseudomonadota > Gammaproteobacteria > Pseudomonadales > Pseudomonadaceae > Pseudomonas > Pseudomonas sp. LB3P81. The sequence goes on from NZ_JBUBVG010000001.1 coordinate 203,392, forward strand.
CCAGCATGTTTCTCTTTTATAAGCCCAAGGGTGGAGAGGCTCGGTAGAGGGTGTCATCTGGGTGTCATCGAACCCATGTAAAAATTCTTGCAAACCGTCTTGAACGTTCAGCGGACCTGGGTCGGCTGACAGAAGAATTTTGCAAGGAATACCTCAATGAAAGGGGACGCCTCCCTGTTTGCGGCCATTGACCTGGGCTCCAACGCGTTTCGCATGATGATCGGCCAGTCGGTCAAACGGAACCAGCAACTGGTGATCCAGGAAGTGAAGACCCTGCGTGAACCTGTTCGGTTGGCGGAGGGGTTTCAGGGCGGCGCGCTGGACGAAATGGCGCTGGATCGCGGATGGCAGGCACTCGCGCGATTTGGCAAAAAGCTGCGTGGCTTCGAGCCCGGTCGTGTGCGGGCGGTGGCCACCAGCGCAGTGCGCGAAGCCGACAACGCCCAGCTGTTTCTGGCCAGCGCCGAACGGCATCTGGGGTTTCGGATTGATGTGATTTCCGGGCATGAAGAAGCCCGGCTGGTGTACGCCGGTGTGGCCCATACGGTTCCCGGCACCGAGCGAAAGCGACTGGTCATCGACATCGGTGGCGGCTCCACGGAATTGATTCTGGGGCAGGGCGCTCAACCGCTGTTGACCGAGAGCATTGCCATCGGCAGCGGCACCTTTGGCGCGCGCTACTTTCAAGGTGGTCGCATCACGGCCCCGGCACTGCTGGAGGCCGAGCGTGTCGCCACGCTGCAGTTCGAACGCGTGGCGCGCCGTTATCGCACGCTGGGCTGGCAGCAGGTGATCGGTTCTTCAGGCACCGCACGCATGCTGGCCAAAGTCCTCAAGGCCAACGGTTTGAACGACGAAGGCCAAAGCGGAATCACCTACAGCGGCCTGCTGCGCCTGTCGTTGCGCCTGCTGGAAGTGGGGCACGTCAAACAGCTCAGACTGGCCGGTTTGCAGAGTCATCGCCTGAGCATTCTGCCGGGTGGACTGGTGCTGATGCTGGCGGCGTTCAAGGTCTTCGGCGTTTCGCACATGACACCTTCCGAACCCGGCTTGCGGTTCGGTGTGCTGCATGGGTTGATGACCCGGCATTGATTGCCGGGCGCGCCCCCCGCTAAAACTTCGCATAGTTCAACGCATCGACAACGGCCGAGCCGCCAATACCGGTGAGCGACAGCAGCAGCGCGCGGATCAGCGGATCTTCGGCGTAGCGCGAGAACGAGCCGGTGTTGAGCGTTGGGACCCGCTCGCGGATCATTTTGAATTTCCCGTAGCCCGGCGTCGCGTCGGCGTTTTCCAGCAGGTAGGCGTCGAGCCGTTGCAGGGCCACCGTGCGGGCTTTTTCTGCGGCGCGGCGTAGCGACAGCGCGGAGATGAGCAGCACCAACGCCGTCAGCAGGTATGAAATCATCAGGCCGGGCGGCGTCGGCCAGTTGTCGAACAGGCTGCTGCGCGAGGCCAGCAGAATCAACATCACCACCGTCGGCGCGTAGATGAGGCGGTTGACCGCCGACGTGCGCTTGGCGATCAGCTGTAGATCCACCCACTCGTCGATGCACGGATGTCTGAGGGTGCCGAAGATTTTCTGGTGCTGCAGTTGCAAGCTGCCGGGCCAGATCGCGTGATGCTCGCTGAGGTGGCGGATAAATCGCGTCAGCAACAGATTGGCGTCCACGACCCAGAACACCAGTATCTGGAACACCAGCGTCGGAATCAGCCAGCTCCACATCCACCACGTTGATTCACCGCGAACCGGCGTACCTTCCATGGGCCAGACGACAAACAGTACGCTGGTCACCACGACGTACAGCCATGTGGCCAGAATGGCCCGCAACAGGCGGGCGCCAAACGACCCGCAGACGCAGTGCTCACCCCAGAAGCGTGCAATGGAAATCATCTTGCGCCCGTCCGTGCAAGCGGCTTGAGCGGGGATGCAGGATTTGGACCATTCTTCGCTGGCGCTCAGCAGCGGGAAAAAAATCCGCAGCAGGCAATGCCCCAGCTCGTTGCACCAGCGGCGCAATGTCCAGCCTTTGCCCCGGCGAATCAGGCGTCGGCATTGTCCCCACAAGGTCATTTCGTATTTGCGCATGTGCAGGTGCAAGTGGAACGTGGTTTCGATCTCGGCCCGGTTGATGCGCAGGTTGCGCCAGCCCCATGCCAGCGCCGACAGGGAAATCAGCACGGCCAGCAATCGCAGGGCCACGGTTGGCCAGGCACTGATGCCTTCAAACAGGAACATCGGTTCGCCGAGGCCGTTTTCGGTCAACGTGCTGCGCATCTGGTACGCCAGCATCAGCGCGAGAATAAACATCACCAAAGGCACCACGATGTACCACGCCCGGGAGTCGTATAAACCGGTGCTTGCGCTGCCGGTCGCCTCCTTGGCGGACGCCAGTTGCCTGGTGGAGCGACGGGTCAGGTTCGATGAGACGATCCCTAGCAGGATCAGCACAAAGGTGAACCAGAGAAACTCCGCGTGCCAGAACCGCGTGGCGATAAAGGCGCAGGCCGCCGCCACCATGTACAGCGTGATCGGCACGCCTCGCACCCAGGACAGCCGGGTGTCGTGATCATCCTGCGGGCCTTCGATCCGCCACCAGACAATGAACCCGGCGAGGATCAGCAGGGTGATCGTCAGCGGTCCGGCCCAGAAAAATGATTGGGCCTGCTTGAAACGCTCGCGGATGGATTTCGAGGGCTCAGGGTAGGGCGGCGGCGATGGGTCCTGGAGGCAGCGCAGCGCCATCAGGTCGTGCGGGCGCACGCCGCGATCGGATTGGGATTGCGTCGGTGCCTCGCAGTTGGCCGGGCGCGAGGCGGTCAGCCGGCTCGCCAAAGGAATGAAGCCGCTGATGCCCACTTCGTAAATGCCCGGCGACAGCAGCTCCGATTTGGAGTAGTCGAACTTCGCCCGTTTGGCGTCGAAGGATTGCGGCGCCAGCGCGGCCAGCACCGAAATGAACACGGCACTTTGCAGGCTGTCGCGAAACGGCGGCACGTCTTGTTGCAAGGCGCGTGTCAGCGTCAGTCCGTAGGGCGCCGCCAGTATCAGGTTGCGCGTGGTTTGCGCCTGACCCCGTTGCAGCATGCGGGCGTCGAGGTCGGTGGAAAAGTACAGTTTGTACGGCATCCGGCTTTTGAGTGCCTGCAACACCAGCAGCTTGTCGTAGGCATCGACGCCCAGTACGCCAATTGCGCCGATGCCGCTTTCGCCGTTGCGTCGATAGGCCGCGTCCTCGTTGGCGATGTGATCGGCGAGGCGCCGCAGGTAATCGAGCTGGGAATTGCCGTCGGACTTCTCCAGCGGACTGAGATCTATCTGGTTGGCGCCTGCGGTGTTTTTACTGGCATCGCTGCTGGCGGTTTTATCGTTGCTCGCCGACTCCTCCGGCAGGCGCCCGTCCAGACCGCGCAAATAGCTGAAGCGCAAAATCCACTGATCGACTACGTCCCGCTGGTTCTTTTCATCGCGGCCCAGGCGCGCATCGTTGGCCACTTGCGTCTTGAAGCTTTCGATCAGGGCACGGCTGTAGAAACTGTCCCACTCGGAAATCAGGGCGATGCGATTGCCGCTGCGGCGCAGATCGCGAGTGCAGGGCGAGCCGATTCGACTCAGCTTGCCTTCACTGCAACGCACGCCGGTGGCCGGGTCCACCCGGCGCAACTTCAGCTCATCGAGCAGCAGTTGCGTCATGGTGCCGTCGTCGCTGACGGTGCGCAGCAACTTCATGGATGCTTTTGTTTCCAGCGGTGGCGAACGCTTCTGGTAACCGCGATCCAGTGTCTCGTTATCGGCCGTTGCCAGCGGTGAGTAGATTTCCACGGTCGGTGTGGCCTTGCCGATGTCCTGGTCCTGAAGCATGTCGCGCAGCACGGTTGAGGTCGAGGGACCGATGACTTTCAGCACGACATCGCCAGGGGGCTCGGCGCACGGCGTTGGCGAGCACGCCGCCGCGACTTTGCTTTTCAGGCTGGCGCGCAGGGTTTCCAGTTGTTGCAGCGGGGTTGAGCCGAGCGCGTCCTGTTTCAGCCAGAACACGATCGTGCGCTCAGGTGGCGGTGCAGCCCCTTCGAGTGATGTCGGCGGATCGAAGGGGTTGGAGACGAAAACTTCATAAGGTGCGTCGACGAACGCGCTTTTTTGCGGGGCTTCAAGCGACAGGTTGGCGGCGAGTCTCAGGCAGTGGATGTACTGCTCCTGATCGGGCACGCGGTGAGAATTCTTGAACCCCGCCAGCAGTGCATAACGCATGCGTCGCCGCCGTTCGACTTCGTCGGCATACGGACCGCCTTCGACCAGCGCGACCATGAGGTCGGGGGCTGTTTTATCACCGGTCAGGGGCGACAGGTCGGGACTGCATACCTTTTCGGCATCCGGATTCTTGCTGTCCGTGAGCTTCTTGCGATACCGCTCGACTGCATCGAAAGGGTCCTGCCAGAGTCTTGCTTCGATGGGCAGTTGCGCCTGGAATTGCGCGCCGATGGGCCGCGGCTCAAGGAACGGTTCGCGGTTGAGCGCAAACATCGACACCACCAGGCTGAGGATGACGGCGCTGCCTGGCAGCCAAAACGCCAGATTGATGCCAGATCCCTTGGTGTCCACGGCCTGCGCCTCATGTTGTCGGACAGCGGCTTTCCGTTAGGTATAGACGTGATTCGGGCGTACAGTGCAAATTCGATGGCCAGAAAAGCTATCTAGCCTCCTTTACGGTCATAAAGAGACTGCCGCCATGCACAAAATCGGCCTCATCGTTTACCCCGAATTCCAGGTGCTGGGGCTGGCCATGTGTGCGGCCTTCGAAATGGCCAACGGTGCCGCCGACCAACCGATGTACACCATCACCTTGCTGTCCGAGCACGGCGGTACCGTGCAGACCTCTGCCGGTTTCGGCGTGGAGACCACTGCGTTCGACCATCGTCCGTTCGACACGCTGCTGGTGATGGGTGACAACCTGATCCGTCCCGTCTCGCCCGGCATGGTGGAGTTTTTGCGCAGCGCCAGTCGGACCACCCGACGCCTGGGATCCATTTGCACCGGAGCCATTGCATTGGCCGAAGCGGGTTTGCTGGATGGCCGGCGGGCGACCACGCACTGGTGTCATGCACCGGCATTGCAGCGGGCGTACCCGAAAGTGCGGGTGGAAGAAGACCGGATCTTCATCAACGACGGTAACGTCTGGACTGCGGCGGGCATGAGCGCGTGCGTCGATCTGGCGCTGGCGCTGGTTGAAAAGGATCTGGGCGCCGAAGTGGCGCGGCGCGTAGCCCGGCAATTAGTGGTTTACCACCGACGCGCGGGCGGGCAGTCGCAATTTTCGGTGATGCTCGAACTCGAGCCCAAGACTGACCGCATCCAGTCCGCGTTGATCTACGCCAAGCAGAACCTGAAGTCCGAGCTGTCGGTCGAGGCGCTGGCCAGCGCGGCCAACCTCAGCCCGCGACAGTTCAGTCGCGTATTCCATGCCGAAACCGGTCAATCACCGGCCAAGGCTGTCGAGAACCTGCGGGTGGAGGCCGCGCGTCTGATGATGGAAACCGGCCGGCACGCCATCGATGTGGTGGCGACAGAGACGGGTTTTGGTGATCGGGAACGTATGCGCAGGGCGTTCATCCGCGCGTTCGGCCAACCGCCGCAAGTCATCCAGCGGGCCAATCGAGGTTGATGTCGGGCGATAAACGAAAATCTAAAACCGAGCGCTCTACTGTGGCGAGGGAGCTTGTCGGAACGCCGCACCGTCCCGCTCGGCTGCGTAGCAGTCGCTAAATCCAATTGATTCACAGAAACGGTTTGTCCTAAAAGGTTGCGTATTCGACATTTAAGACAAAATATTATTTCCGTAATCTAGATCTCGTTGAAGCCCATTCCCTCAATGAGATCACCGCCATGACCATCGTCAAAGCCGCCGCCGTCCAGATCGCTCCTGTGCTCTACAGCCGTGAAGGCACTGTAGAAAAGGTCGTCAACAAGATTCGTGAACTCGGCGAGAAGGGCGTGCAGTTCGCCGTTTTCCCTGAAACCGTGGTGCCGTACTACCCGTATTTTTCCTTTGTGCAGGCCCCGTTCAAAATGGGCGATGAGCACTACAAATTGCTGGACCAGGCAGTCGTCGTGCCTTCTGCGACCACCGATGCAATCGGCAAAGCCGCCAAAGAAGCCAATATGGTGGTGTCCATCGGCGTCAACGAGCGCGATGGCAGCACCCTCTACAACACTCAGTTGCTGTTCGATGCGGATGGCACCTTGATTCAGGCACGTCGCAAGATTTCGCCGACCTATCACGAACGCATGATCTGGGGCATGGGCGACGGTTCCGGCCTGCGTGCCACCGACAGCGCTGTCGGCCGCATCGGGCAACTGGCCTGTTGGGAACATTACAACCCGCTGGCGCGTTACGCCTTGATAGAAGACGGCGAACAGATCCACGCCGCGATGTACCCCGGTTCGTTCGCCGGTGAGCGGTTCACCCGGCAGATGGAAGTCAGCATCCGCATGCACGCGCTGGAGTCGGCGTGCTTCGTGGTGAACTCGACGGCCTGGTTGTACCCGGAACAGCAGGCACAAATCATGGCCGACACCGGTTGCGAGATCGGCCCGATCTCCGGCGGCTGCTACACCGCGATCATCGATCCACAAGGTGAAGTCGTCGGCGCGCTGACCGAAGGTGAAGGCGAAGTCATTGCCGACATCGACTTGTTCCAGATCGAAATTCGCAAGCGCCAGATGGATGGCCGCGGTCACTACAGCCGTCCGGAAATCCTGAGCCTTAACATCGACCGCACGCCCCATCGCCATGTGCATGAACGCACGGCTCAGCCGAAGCCGGCTGTCGCTGCCCAAACGGAAGAAGTGACCCAGTAAGCATCGCCACGAACAAAAAAGGCACCTTCATCGTTGGATGAAGGTGCCTTTTTCGTGGGCGTCGGCCTTACAGTTCCATACCCAAAAAGATCAACGTATTGCCATGGGCCTCGGCTGCGGCGCGCTGGTTGTAGCTGTCGCGGTGCGAGCAGTTGAAGCCATGCTCGGCTTCCGGGTACACGACGATTTCAACGTTATCGTTGGTGTCGAAGCGCTCGGCGATGTTCTCGACGGCTTCCAGGGAAATGTGGCTGTCCCGTTCACCGAAGTGCATCAGCAGCGGCACTTCGATTTCATCGGCACGGTCCAGTTGATTCTGGATGCCGCCGCCGTAATAGGCGATGGCCACGTCCACCAGCCCGTTGGCGGCGGTGTGGTACGAGAGCAGGCCACCAAAGCAGTAGCCGATGGAAGCGATCCCGCCGTCCAGGCCCGGTTGGGCTTTCAGGGCGTCGATGGCCAGTTCGATGTCCTTCTGCGCCTTGTCGACGTCAGTGGCATTCATCAATTCGACGGCGCGTTTCCAGCCGGCTTCATCGTAGGTCAGTTCGATACGGTGGCCGCTGCGCCAGAACAGGTCCGGCGCGATCACCAGGTAGCCGTCGGCGGCGTATTGCTCGGCGACGGAACGGATGTGTTCGTTGACGCCGAAGATCTCCTGGATCAGCACGATCCCCGGGCCTTTTTGGGTATGCGGAATGGCCAGGTAAGCGCCGAATTTACCTTCGGCGCTGTCGATCTCGATCCATTGGGTGGTCACGCTCATGGTGGCTCCTGTCTACGCAAGTGAGGTGGGAGGTGCAGCTTGCCACATTAACATTTCAGCGATTGTTGCGACGCCAGAAGAATCGGGCCAGCAACGCATCGAGGCTGAGCTTGCCTGCACCCGAGAGCAACAGCGGCATCAGGGCGGCGAGGTAGATCAGCGGCAGTTTGAAGTTGCCGTGCCCCTTGTTGCTGATGGCATAACCTTGGGCCAGCTCACTCAATGTAGACCAATCGGCCGGCCAGTGAACGGCAGCGGTCGCCACGACAGTGACCACGATCAACACGATGGCGGAAATCCGCGTGCCCAGTCCGACAAGGATGGCGAGTGCGCAGATCAGTTCGGCCCACATCGACAGTTCCCAGTTCAGCGTGGCGGGCACGTGGTCGAAGGGAAACGGGAAGCGGTCCTGGATGTCGGCGAACCAGTTGTCGCCATTCCACTTTTCCAGGCCCGACTCGAAGAATTCCCAGGCGATGAACACCCTTAAAGTCAGGGAGGCGAGCCAGCTACCGGCACGATCAAGGTTCAGGTGCAGGCCTTTCACGGCCGACGAGATTGCAGCGTTCATGGACGTGGTCTCCGTTCAGTCAGGGATGCGGGGTCCGACGGCCCCGCGCAGGGATTACTCGCTGGCACCGCACTTGCCTTCGCCGCATTTGCCTTCAGCCGGTTTTTCCGCGGTGTCGGCCTGAACCTGGCTGTAGCCGTGAGCCAGCTGTTTCATGCTGAACGCTTCGGACTCGGAAGCCGACGCGACGTTGGACAGGGCCAGGCCGCCCGCGATGATCAGGCCGAGGGTCAGGGAGGAAGTAGAGAGCTTGAACATGGTGATACTCCGTAGCATTGAGTGAGTTGAGCGCTTTGATCGGCTAAGCCAATCGACAGGCACATTTCATCAATCGGGTGTATCCGTGATGTGTCGTTGGTGCGGGGTTTTATGGGCGGGGTGTGTCAGGAACGGTGCTGTATACACACTGATACACAGCCAACGCAAATCACTGTGGGAGCGGTGTTTACAAGATTGTGTTCAGGCAATCTGTGATCCGCTGCTGACCGACAGCGTCTAGCGTCAGTGTCCCCGCAATCCCATGGGGCGAGACTTCGGAACCCGGCATGCAAGCGCTGTTGAACGAGATCCTTGAAGCAGTTCGGCCCCTGATCGGTCAGGGCAAGGTGGCTGATTACATTCCCGCCCTCGGCACGGTGCCGGCCAATCAGTTGGGCATTGCCGTGTATGGCAACGATGGCGAGCTGTTTTGCGCCGGCGACGCCCACACGCCGTTCTCGGTGCAGAGTATTTCCAAGGTGTTCAGCCTGGTGCAGGCCATCGATCATTCTGGCGAAGCCATCTGGCAACGCCTGGGCCACGAGCCTTCCGGCCAGCCGTTCAACTCGCTGGTGCAACTGGAGTTCGAGCGCGGGCGCCCGCGCAATCCGTTCATCAACGCCGGCGCGCTGGTGATCTGCGACATCAACCAGTCGCGTTTTGCCGCACCGGCCTTGTCGATGCGCGATTTCGTCCGGCGCCTGTCGGGCAACCCGCAGGTGATGGTGGACGGCAAGGTCGCCGAATCCGAATACCAACACCGTGCGCGCAACGCCGCCATGGCCTACCTGATGCAATCCTTCGGCAACTTTCACAACGACGTCGAAGCGGTGTTGCGCAGTTACTTCAGCCATTGCGCCCTGCGCATGAGTTGCGTGGATCTGGCCCGGGCGTTCTGCTTCCTGGCGAACGACGGTTTCTGCAAGCACAGCGGCGAACAGATCCTCAGCGCCCGCCAGACCCAGCAAGTCAACTCGATCATGGCCACCAGCGGCCTCTACGACGAGGCGGGCAACTTCGCCTATCGCGTCGGCCTGCCCGGCAAGAGCGGCGTGGGCGGCGGGATCGTCGCGGTGGTGCCGGGGCAGTTCACGGTGTGCGTCTGGTCGCCGGAACTGAACACCGCTGGCAACTCGCTCGCGGGCATGGCCGCGCTGGAGTTGCTGAGCCAGCGGATTGGCTGGTCGGTGTTCTAGCGGTGTACCGGCAGGTCAGAGCGGCAATGCTTCGACGCGCATGCGTAAACGCTCCAGCGTTCCGTCATCGAGCACCGTGGTGAGATCCAGATCCTCTCTTGCCTGAAACAGATTCATCGCATCCCGGGTCTGTTTGCCGACGATGCCGTCGACAGGACCGGGATGCCAGCCGAGGTAGGTCAAATAGGCCTGCGCCATGCGGATCCTCAGGTCCGGCGTCCCGCCATAGGAGAACTTCTGATACGCAGCGCTGAGCCGCAAGTCGTAGTTGTTGATGGCGTAATTGGGGCCGTTGTAAATCCGTGCAAAGTTGGCCCAGTCCTTGGCGCGCAAGGGTTTCACAGAACCGCCCTCGATCAGTTCGCCAATGGCGCAAAGCAACTGTTCGTTTTCACCAGCCACCATCCTTTTGACCATCGCCTCGACATCCGCCGAGTTCGTTTGGCGGAAATTGAACCCCATCGTCTGGCCCAGTCCCCATGAAGTACTTTGCAGGGCAGCGTCCCTGTCCAGGCTCATGGCCATGTTCAGACGGTCGTATTGATGCGACTCCGATGCACCATAGTTGCCGGGTTGCTTGTTGCTGATGTCGGGGTGTTGTGCGTCGAACCGTCGTTGGGTGAGCCGGCTGAAAACGTGACGCTCATAAAGGATTTTTGGACGGCGATCGGTAAAAAATCCGTTGCCGGAGGTTTCTACTGCTAAAACGGCCCAGAGTTGCGCTGCACTGACTTTGGCCAGGTCCAGCGCATCCGCCAGACCTTCATCGTCCAGCGCCGCGCCATGACTTCTGAATTCATCGTTCATGACGGCCTCCTCGGAAAACAGGAAACGCTGATGCCCCTCTATTAGCGTAGGGGCGCGGGACGACGGGCAGCGGGGATTGCGATCACCGGTTGCACTGAGCCGGATGCCTGCCGGTTAATGACGCTCCCGGAAATTTGCTATACATTTTCTGGCCGCCCCCTGCATGGTGAAACCGCTTCATGTCTCTTGCGCTCGAACGTCTAGTCGCTGGCACGCCGATCCCTTTCGCTGGTAACCGCGTCACTGTGGTCAGCCCCGAACTGGCCTTGCGCTTTCAGCCCGGGGACCACTTGCTGGTGGAGCAGGTCAGCGGTGAGTTGCTGCTGATTCCCGTCGCGGACCAGAAAGCGGCGGCGGTAGCGATCGAGCGGGCCGAAGCGGCGTTTACGGCGATGGCCGCCGTTTCGGATCAGGCGATCAGTGCGTTCTTCGACTGCTTTGCCCAGCGCCTTGAAGATCAGGACTGCTGGGATTTGATCGAGGCTGCCAACCGCGCTGACATCGAATGGGCCAAGTCACGTGGACGCTCGACCACGCGGTTGCTGGCCGATGAGCGCATGCGCCGCGACATGATCGCGGGCCTCAGGGCCTGGCGCGATGCGCCCGCCACGCGCGGCAAAGTGATCAGCTGCGTCGAGCATGACGGCTGGAAGGTCGAGCAGGTGGTTTCGCCCCTGGGCATTGTCGCTTTCGTCTTCGAAGGCCGGCCTAATGTCTTTGCCGACGCAGCGGGCGTATTGCGCACCGGCAACACCGCCGTGCTGCGCATTGGCAGCGATGCCTTGGGCACGGCGCAAGCCATCGTCACTCACGCGTTGAACCCGGCATTGAGTGACGCCGGATTGCCGGTGGGCGCAGTGTCGTTGGTGGAAAGTGTCAATCACGCCGCCGGTTGGGCCATGTTCGCGGACCGGCGCCTGTCGCTGGCGGTGGCCCGTGGTTCGGGGCGTGCCGTCAGCCAATTGGGCAGCATCGCCCAACAGGCCGGCACCGCCGTCAGCCTGCATGGCACCGGTGGCGCCTGGCTGATCGCCGACAAGGACGCCGACGCCCAGCGTTTTGCCGCCGTCGTGCGCAATTCCCTGGACCGCAAAGTCTGCAACACCTTGAACGTCTGCCTGATTCATCGCGACCGCGCCGCCGAACTGGTGCCGCTGTTTCTGCGCGCCTTGAAACAGGCTGGCACCGCACGGGATGAGGGCTGCAAGCTGCACATCGTCGAGGGCAGCCAGTCGTACTTGCCTTACGATTGGAGGAACGCGACGGTCGAGGTCTGCCGCGCCGAAGGTTATCAAACTGAAGCGTTGGCCGAACCGTTGCCCGAAGATCAATTGGGCCGCGAGTGGGAATGGGAAGAAACCCCGGAAGTCAGCCTGAAAATCGTCGACGACCTGGACAGCGCCATCGCCTTGTTCAATCGCTACAGCCCGCAATTCACCGTGTCGTTGATCAGTGAAAATGCCGAGGCCCATGAACGTTTCTACAACGCGGTCAACGCGCCGTTTGTCGGCAACGGGATCACGCGTTGGGTCGACGGGCAATACGCGCTGAACAAACCGGAACTGGGTCTTTCGAACTGGGAGAGCGGCCGCCTGTTTGCCCGCAGCGCGATTCTCTCGGGAGATGGGGTGTTTACAATCCGTAGTCGCATGACGCAGACGGATCTGTCGGTCAAACGCTGAGTATCCGACCGATAGCGCAGACCGCACTATAATTAACGGTGTCTGCGTCTGTGTCTTGAGACAGAGGTTCCGCCATGAAACTTCAATCCTTCGAGCATTACTCTCATCAGCTGGAAATGGCCGCACACGACGCGTGGCTGACCGCCCGGGTGAAGTCGGCCATAGCGTTGGCCGATCCGACCCTTGGCCTGCACGTCCATGTCAAAACCCTTGCGGGCACGGTGATGTTGAGTGGTCGAGTCAACACCCATAAACAGTGTGAGCAGGCCGTTGCGCTGGCCCGCACGGTTCATGGTGTCGTCGAAATCGATGGCAGGGAATTGCTGACTCACGTGTTCACGCCCGGAAGCTTTCCAACACCGCCGAACGCCGAGGAAAACCCGGAGATCAGGCCATCATCGTCAACCAAACCGGACGACAAATGAAGCTGGCTGAGCAGCGCTCCCGTGAACCGGGCGCGCTGCTCAGCCAGCGCCTGATACTCGAGCTCCAGTCGCGGCATTCATCAAGCCGCTTCCATCGCTTTGCCGTGCACGGCACAGGTGGTCGGGTGTTCGATCAGCGACACGAACGTGCGGCTGTTGGCATCCAGCGCATCGATCGAACCGGTTTCGATGTCATAAGCCCAGCCGTGCAGGTTCAGCAGGCCTTTTTCCAGAGCCAGGCGCACGCTCGGATGTGTCTGGATGTTGGCCAGTTGGGCGATCACGTTTTCCCGCACCATGGAACTTACCTTTGCCGCGTCACTGGCGTGAGGCCGGGACTCGTTGATCACTTTTGCTGACTCGGCGTGTTGCAACCAGCCGCTGACGGCGGGCAGGTGGTCCATGCATTTGCAGCTGGCGACGGCGGTCATCGCGCCGCAATCCGAATGGCCGCAGATCACGATGTCGGTGACGCCCAGCACGGCAACCGCGTATTCGACCGTGGCCGATACACCGCCCGGATGCGGGCTGTAGGAAGGCACGATATTGCCAGCGTTTCGGATCACGAACAGTTCACCGGGTTCTTGTTGGGTCAGCAGTTCCGGCACGACACGGCTGTCGGAGCAGGTGATGAACAACGTGCCGGGGTGTTGCGTGGTGGCCAAGTGTTTGAACAGGTCGGTGCGTTGCGGAAAGGCTTCCTTCTGGAACTTCAAAAAACCTTCGATAAGCGTTTTCATAGCGATGTCCTCATGGGTGAGTCGGGTTTGGCCCGCACCTCTGTGCGGGCCGGTATCCACTTAGAAAGGACGCAGTGGCAGGAATTTCCCGTCGAGGGTAATCACGGCGCGGGAGCCACCTTCCGGGTCTTCGACTTTCTTCATGTCGAGCTTGAAGTTGATCGCGCTGATGATGCCGTCGCCGAATTGCTCATGAACCAGGGCTTTCAAGGTGGTGCCGTAGATCTGGATCATTTCGTAGAAGCGGTAGATGGTCGGATCGGTCGGGACACCCGAGAGGCTGCCGCGCAGCGGGATGATTTGCAGGCGGTTAACGGCGTCGGCGTCCAGGTCGAGCTTTTCGCCAATCACTTTGGCGGCGGCTTCCGGCAGTGGATGCTGACCGAGCAGGGCGGCGGTGACGTAGGCCAGACCAAGGCCGGTGCAGTCGGTCAGGTCCTGCCACGACAGGTTTTTCCGCGCCTTGGCATCGAGGATCGACGTGGTCAGGGCCAGACTCGGGTCGTTGTAAGCGTGGGACTGTTGCATGGGGTTTCTCCTGTCGGGGTGGCGTTGCTTGGGTGTGAAGCCATCTTCTGCCGATTGATTCATAGCGTCCAAGACCGATATACAATGCTTTGCATAAGTCTTGCCTATAGGTTGAATCCTGATGTTGCTCCGACATTTGCGCTATTTGCTGGCGGTCGCCGATCACGGCGGTTTCACCCGTGCTGCCGAGGCGCTGCACGTGTCCCAACCGACCTTGTCGCAACAGATCCGCCAACTGGAAGAAACCCTGGGAGTGAGCCTCTTTGACCGTACCTCGCGCACGGTCAAACCGACCGACGCCGGCCAGGCCTACATCGAGTGCGCTCGGCGGGTGCTGGTGGAACTGGAGGCGGGCAAACGGGCGCTGCATGACGTGAAGGATTTGTCCCGCGGGACGTTGCGGCTGGCGATGACGCCGACCTTCATGGCGTATCTGGTCGGGCCGTTAGTGCGCGACTACGTGGCGCGCTATCCAAACATCCATCTGCAGATTTTCGAGTTGTCGATGGACGACATCGAAGCCGGGCTGCTGGATGACTCACTGGACATCGCCATTGCGTTTAATGAGGTCAGGCATGCCGACATCGAGTCGATCCCGGCCTTTACCGAGACGCTCGGGGTGATGGTGGGGCGGGATCATCCGCTGTACGAAAGCCGTGTCGCGTTATCCGCTGAAGCGGTGGCGCAGCTGGAGTTTGCGTTACTGACGCAGGACTTCGTCACCCGCACCCGTATCGATGAGTACTTCGCCCAAGAGCGGATCACACCTGAAGTGGTGATCGAGGTGAACTCGGTGAGCACGTTGCTGGAAGTCCTCCGGCACACGGCCATCGCCACCATCCTGCCGGAAGCCATCGCTACTCAGGACCGCGCGTTGCACAGGATTCCGTTGCTGGGAGAGGCGCCCAAGCGCGGGGCTGCGCTGCTGCGGCGTAAAAATAATTATCACAGTGCGGCGTCGGCGGCCTTTATGGAACTGGTGTTGTCGACGTCAGTCATCAACTGATTGGCACACACCATTGGGGGCCTTGCCGGTGGAGGACACGGCCACCGAGTCGTCATCGGCCAGGACGATGGACAACGTGATGCCGGAACCCTTGGCTTCGAAGCGACGATCGTTGATGGCTTTGGTTTCGGCTTCCTTGTTGTTGATCATTACCGGTCCATCCTGATCCGCCTGGACGAGGAACTTGCCGGGGCACTCCACCGCGAATGACGGGACACCGGCGACGCTGTTTGCCTGAGCAGCATTCGTCATAACCAGCAACATCAGGAATACCAGGTTATTTTTCATCGCAAGTCTCCAGAGACCAACAGCGCATACGCTTAACGATAGCTTCGTTTGGCACAGTGGAGACAAACAAAAAGGCCCCGCTCGATCATTCGAGCGGGGCCTTTTTTATGGTGTTGGATTATCAGTAGAACCGGTCAATCACCCGAACTTCATTCTGGTTCTGCAGTGAGGCCCAGGCCTGTTTCAGCGTTTGCAGAACATTACCGATGAAGTCCTTGTCGGCTGCGGCTTTCTTGCCGACATAGCCCTGGCCGCGACGGTACATCTTCAGTCGGGCCAGCAGGTTCTGGTTGTTCTGGTCGAACTCGGCTTCATGGGCATGCGGCGACAGGCAGTCGATATGCACCTGGCCCGACTTGCTGATCCACAGGATATGGCTGTCCTGGCTGTCTTTTTGCGCAGCGAACATACGAGCCAGTTCGTCGATGGTAGGTTGATTGTTCAGATTCATAATAAAGCCCCTTGACCATTTGGTGATCTTTCAAAGTTGATTCGCTAATACAGGTAGCCCATCGGTTAGTTGATCCCTGGCACCGAAACCAGGACGTCAGCGGTCGGCCGCCGAAATGACGGGGTTCCGCGTCTGTTGCATGTAGTCGTGTTGAATAACTGCTACGCAATAGCGTCACAACGAAGAGAAGCAGCGAAAACCTTCAGTCCACTACCGACGTTTTCAGGGTCGGTCACAAGCTTCATGAGGATTGATCGCCAGCGCTTCTCGTCCTTGTACTGGACGTTCGGGCCAGGTCAGCTTCTTCAATCTGCCTTGTGGGCAGCGTGTATCCGGGAAAAACAGCTCGGCGGTCAGACGAGCTTGCTCAAACATGTTGCCGTACTCCCGATCGGGGAGATGTCTGCATCATGCAAGGGCAAATCGGAGGCGTCAACGGTTTTGTAGTGATTATTTTCAAGCACTACATATTGTCGGACAAAGCTGAATGGAATGAGAAAGCGGAACCGGAAAGCGCCACTCAGGACGATGGTGGCGAGCTTTGGAAGCGGTAAAAGGTGCAGGGGTAATCGTCTACCGGCTGCTGATGCCGTGTGTACGCGCCACCGGCGAGATCGTCGATCACACCGGCCCAGAACAACCGCGCGGACTGATTGGCGTCGATGTGGAAAATCTGCCATTGACCGGGGAACTGGCTCAAGAGGGTGGAAACGACAAACGTCGCGACACCTTGGCCACGAAAGCGGCGGCTGACGAACAGGTAGCCGATGTTGTATTCGGCACCGGTCAGATGGGTGTGGTCATCCACGGTCACGAAACCGGCCAGTTCCCCGTCGACCTTGATCAGATTCGGGCGAGTGGTGGGGTTTCGCCAGTAATCCTGTTGGTCCTGGATGTTGAAGAAACCGTTCGCACCGAGTTTCAGTGGCAGCCATTCACTGAAGTCGTGCAGGTAGAACTGCATCAGGTTTTCAATGGTCTCCAGTTCATCGCGCTGTGCGGCGTGCAGTTCTATCGTGGGCATGCGGGGTCGCTCCTGATGTCGCCGGATCAGATGAACAGTAGACCATCGCTCGATCAAGCCTTGCTCGCCGGTTTTGCTGTGCGTTTGCTAGCGGTCGCGGGTTTGCGCTTGGCCGGTTTGCTTTTGTTTTTCCACGGTGCGGCACCGCGCCCGGCAGGGCTTGCCGGGCCGCTGATGGTCAGGCTCAGGCCGGCGCAGCGGGCAACCTGCTTGCTCATCCACGCGGCTTGTTTGGTGACGAACTCTTCCAGGCTCATTTCGCCGCTTTGCACCATGTCCAGCGCCTGTTCCCAGATCGCCGTGGTGCCCGGATCGGCAATGGCGCGCGGCACCGCATCAATCAGACTGAAAGCGGCCGGGGTCGCGGCCAGGGCCTTGCCGTTCTTGATCAGGTAACCACGGTCGAGCAGGCCCTGGATGATCGAGGCACGGGTGGCTTCGGTGCCAATCCCGGTGGTGTCCTTGAGTTTCTGCTTGAGCAGGGGGTCTTCCACCAGTTTGGCGACGTTCTTCATCGCCTTGATCAGATCGCCTTCGGTGAACGGTTTGGGCGGTTGGGTCCAGAGGTCCTTGAGCTTCACGTCGGCCACCGCGCACTCTCGCCCTTCGGCCAATGTTGGCAATGTTTGCGGCGCCGGTGCTTCGCGGCCCTTGGCCGGTGCGAGGGCCTCGGGCAGGGCGCGTTTCCAGCCGGGTTCGACGATCTGCTTGCCGACGGCACGCAAGGCTTCGCCGGCACAGTCGAAGTCGGCCTGGGTCCGGTCGTATTCATGATTGGGCAGAAACTGTGCCAGGTAGCGCGCACGAATCAGGGTGTAGACCGCGCGCTGCTTGCCCGCCAGCCGATCAAGATTCTTCGCGGCGGCAGTGGGGATGATGCCGTGGTGAGCGCTGACTTTCGCATCGTTCCACGCCCGTGAGCGCCGCTGAGGTTCCAGGTAGTCCTGCAAGGCGTTGAGGGCGGGATCAGCCTGCCTCAACGCTGCCAGAATACCTGGCGCTTCACTGTGTTGACTGACCGGTAGATAGCCACAATCACTGCGCGGATAGGTAATGACCTTGTGGGTTTCGTAGAGCGCCTGGGCGATGTCGAGCGTTTCCTGGGCGCCGAGGCCAAGCTTCTTCGAGCAGACCTCCTGCAAGGTGCCCAGATCGAACGGCAGCGGCGCTACTTCACGCATCCGCTCGGTGCGTAGCTTGATCACCCGGGCACTCGCCGCGTTGCCAATCGCCGCCGCCGCTTGTTGCGCCAGCGCCTGATTGAGACAGCGATCCTGATCGTCGCAAGCGTCGGAGGTCGCGCGCCACTGTGCGGTGAACGCCGTGCCGTCGTGCAGCAGTTGCACGTCGATGGCCCAGTAAGCCACGGGGACGAAATCGGCAATGCTGCGGTCGCGATCCACTACCAGCCGCAGGGTTGGCGTTTGCACCCGGCCGACCGGCAATACGCCCTGATAACCGGACTGGCGCCCCAGCAAGGTGAACAACCGGCTCATGTTCATCCCGATCAGCCAGTCGGCCCGTGAGCGGCCCAATGCCGAATGATAAAGGCTGAACGTCTCCGCCCCCGGCTTCAGCGCGGCCAACGCCTTGCGAATGGACGCATCGTCCAGCGCCGACAGCCACAACCGCTGGATCGGCCCGCGATAACGACAATGCTCCACCAGTTCCCGGGCGATCATTTCGCCCTCACGGTCGGCATCCGTGGCGATCACCAATTCATCGGCCTCACTGAGCAAGCGTTTGACGGCCTTGTACTGACTGGCCGTGCGCGGTTTGACGGTCATCTTCCATTTGTCCGGAATGATCGGCAGATCCGCCAGCACCCAGCGCTTGTAGCGCGCGTCGTAGGCATCCGGCGGCGCGGTTTCCAGCAGATGGCCGATGCACCAGGTCACCGTGACGTCCGTTCCCAGCCAGCAGCCGTCGCCGCGACGCCGGGCGCCAAGCACGGCCGCAATGTCTTTGGCCTGGGAAGGTTTTTCACAGAGGTACAACCGCATAACCACCATCGTTCATCAGCTGCCGGGAGGTGCACAGAATGGCGGCTGATGAGCGATGGAGCAATCTTTATCTGTATGGATGTACAGTTTGTGCATTTCCGATCATTGCAATGAGCCGCGCCCGCCCTTGTAGGAGCGAGCCTGCTCGCGATGGACGTGAACGATGGCGCGTATTTTCTGAATGAACGCGCCGCTCTTGAGTCCATCGCGAGCAAGCTCGCTCCTACAAGGGCATGGTGTTCAGTAGTTCAGGTTGACCACCGGCTGCGCGAGTTTCGAGCCCGGCGCGAGTCGAAGTATGGTCAGAAAAATGCTGGTGATGACGTTGATGTCATTGTCGAACCCGCCGTGGGACGTGTCCGCCTTGACGCCCGCGCCGTAATTCATCTTCGGCTCGTTGAAAATGTGCAGGGTTTGCGCGAGCGCGTCCGGCAGTCCGCGACCGGTTGTGGCGAAACCGCTCGGAATGTTGTTGCCCCAGTAAAAGCTGTTCCATTGTTCGGTCATGTTCCGGGCGGCAATGTTCCATAGCGCCAGATCGGGATCGCTGAAGTCCTGGCAGCTCCCGTCGAGGGCTCTGGCCATGCCCAGCAGCGGCATGCGTTGCAGTTCCTCATAAGCCCGGGAAACCAGGTAGAGCAGCGATTTGTGGTACGCGCCAATGACGTTATCCGTCTGTTCGCGCTGGTCGGACATCAGGTGAATGTGGAAGTCCTTGCGCTTGAGCCCGCCGTCTTCCATGACTTTGCGGTAGGTCTGGTTGGCGAAGTCGAGGGTGCACGCCGGGGCCATCAGCGTCGATGTCTCGGTCGGCAACTTTCGGGCCCACAGCAGTCGGATCAAGTGGCCGTTGATCAACGAGCCGGCTGAATGACCGATCAGATGCAGCTCGACTTCTTTCGGGCCCAGGTCGTCGACCAGTT
Organism: Pseudomonas sp. LB3P81; assembly: GCF_054897965.1. NCBI lineage: Bacteria > Pseudomonadati > Pseudomonadota > Gammaproteobacteria > Pseudomonadales > Pseudomonadaceae > Pseudomonas > Pseudomonas sp. LB3P81. The sequence continues at coordinate 222,919 of NZ_JBUBVG010000001.1, forward strand.
TTTTCAGGTTGTCTGCCATTTCCACCAGCCCTCGTGGGGTGAAACCCGCCACGGCCGCGGCTTCGGCGTTCTGCTTCATCTGGCTCCACTGATCGCCGCCGAGTTTTTTGGTCGCCAGCTCGACCGTGCGATCAAGGCCTTCTAGGGTTTTGTCCTTTATCAGCTTCAAAACGTCGCTGATGCCGCCGGCCTCGAACACGCCCGGCAGGGTGTCCTGGATAATGTCCGCCAGTGTTTCAAGCACTCCGGTGCGCCAGGTCACGAACAGTGGATAGATACCGTTTTCGAGGAAGTAGGGCGCCATCGCGCAAATCCGGTTGATGGAATCCTGTTCGGAATTCAGACCGCCATGGGCCACGATGGCGATGCGTAGCACCGCGGGTTTGCTGGCCGCGGGCAGTTTGTCGTACCAGGCGCGAGGCGCTTCGTAGACGATCCGTTTGACCCCCGCCCGAACGTTCTCCACGTCGGTCAGCCGGGGGCCGATGCTGCCGTTGTTTTCCATGACGATGGTCAGGCCGTACGCCTGATCCTTGGTCAGCAGCGCAGGCCCTTTGCGTTCTGAATCGCGGGTGCTGGCGGTGAACAACGAAAAGCCCTCACGCTTGGCAATGGAATGCGACAGGGCGTTGCGAAACGGTGATTGCACATCGGCTCTGGCGCGTGAGGGGCGCGAGTTTTGGGAGAGCCCGCCGTGTTCGATCGGTACGCCGAGGGCGACGGTCCAGGCGTCGGTGCCGTTGGCCAGCCAGTCTTCGAACGTCAGGATGGCGAAGCCCGAAAATCCCCAGTCGGTCGACCAGGAGTTCTGCACGATGAAGCCCTGGCTGGTGTAGCCGATCAAGGAAAAGGCATGACCGCCCTGATTGTGTGCCGACCACTTGATCACGGGCAGTTGCGACATGCTTTCGAACGCCGCCACCGGGCTTTTTTTACCTTTGGGCCGCATCAGCGCCCAGCCCTGATGCACATTGGCCGACACGTAAAGCGCACCGGCTTCATACAGCGCCGCCATCATCGCGGTGACATCGTCCTTTTCGACGCGGTAGTAAATCCCCAGCGGCCGGGTCACGGCATCGACGGCCCAATTCTCGGCGGGTGCTTCGAACGCCGGCACCGAACCATCGGGCTTGACGGTGTAGGGCCACAATTCCTGCGCGCAGACGCCATGTTTGTGCCAGCCCTTCAACGCGCCCCGGCAACTCGATCCCGAGTAATCTTCGCCCGGCCATTCGTCATAAAGCTTGGCCAGATGATAGAGCTGGCGCGGGCTGGTCTTGGTGGACGCGCGGTCGCGTCGCCACAGCAGAAAGTTGACCACCGCCGCCAACCCGAACCCGGTGCACGCGCCTTCGCTGCCCTGAAACAGCACCATGTCTCTGGCGAGATACCCCGAGAGTTCGGTGGCGATGTCCTTGTCGGCGGGCCAGGAGGGCGGTAACGATTGAATGCGTGGAGTAAACAGGCGATCACGCAGATCGAGGCGATCCGGGCGTGCATCGAGGGTGATGAGCGTTTGATCGAGGGAGAATCGACTGGCCGGCATGTTGGTGACCCTCAAGTTTCTGAGACTCGAACCCCCACGCCACGACGACCTGACTGCGAAGCAGGGATGTCAACGGTGCTATTGATCGTAGACGATGTTTCGGCGCAGTTGAGCCGTTGGTCTAATAGGCGATGACTTGAAGAGTGGAGGCGGTGAGCCGGGCTACAGACGGATAACCGTCAGGGTCCCGTTCGGCTGTGAAGACTTCGTAATGACGAAATCTGGGTTATACATGACAGAGTTGTGTTCTCAAGTTTTGGGGCCGCTGCGCGCCCCATCGTGGGCAAGTCGGATCGCCGCATCGCACGCTCCCACTGGTTTATCACCGTCCCGAGGAACGCATTTCATGAAAAGCTCCGGTCCCAGTCCTGTCATCACCATCGCCGAGCAGCCCGGCTGCCTGCTGGTGAAGTTCCACGGTATTCAGGTGGCCGCGTCCACGCGCGCGCTGGTGCTGTTGGAGGCCAATTACCCTCCGGTGTATTACGTCCCGCGGGAGGACATCGCCGAGCAGTTTTTTGCCCGCACCGATCACACGACCTATTGCCCTTACAAGGGCGACGCGAGCTATTTCAGCCTGCAGATCCCGGGGCATGAGGGTGCCAATGCGGTATGGAGCTATGAAGACCCCAAAGTGTCGGTAGAGCAGATTAGAAAATATGTGGCGTTTTATCCCGATCAAGTCACGTTCGAGCTTCTCAAAGACGTCGAGTGATTGAAAACGCCCTGCAGTGACAGGGCGTTCTTCTGTTCAGGCTTTCAGCTCATGAACCGCCTGCACCAAGGTGGTTTCATCGATCTGACCAATCGAAGTCACCCCGGTCAACGTCATCGCCACGCGCATCTCTTTGGCGAAAATATCCAGCATGTTTTCTACCCCGCGTTGACCGTCGGCGGCCAGCGCATACGCCATGGACCGCCCCAGCAAGACGCCTTTCGCGCCCAGCGCGAGCATCCGCACGACATCGAGCCCCGAGCGGATCCCCGAGTCGACCAGCACCGTCAGGTCATTGCCCACCTCTTGCATGATCGGCGGTAATGCCTTCGTGGTGGAGAGCACGCCGTCCAGCTGTCTTCCGCCGTGGTTTGACACCACGATGCCGTCCGCGCCAAAGCTGACCGCGTCCCGGGCATCCTGAGGATCGAGAATGCCTTTGATAATCATCGGGCCTTGCCAGAAATCACGAATCCACTCCAGATCGCTCCAGCTGATCGAAGGGTCGAAGTTGTTGGCCAGCCAGCCCATGTAGTCTTCGAGCGTGACGGCTTTGCCGAGGTACTTCGAGATGTTGCCGAGGTCGTGCGGGCGCCCCATGACGCCGACGTTGAAGGCCCAATCGGGTCGGGTCATGGCCTGCAACATTCGTCGTGAAGATGCAAAAGGTCCGGACATGCCCGAGTGCGCATCCCGGTAGCGGGCGCCGGGTGTGGGCATGTCGACGGTGAACACCAGGTTTTTCACCCCGGCGGCCTTGGCCCGCTCCAGGGCATTTTTCATGAAGCCTCTGTCTTTCAGCACATACAGCTGAAACCAGATGGATTGTTGGCTTTGGGTCGCTACTTCCTCGATCGAGCACACCGAGACTGTCGACAGGCACAGGGGGATGCCTTTGTTTTGTGCGGCTTTGACCGCCTGCACTTCACCACGGCGGGCGAACATGCCCGTCAGGCCGACCGGTGCGAGGATGATCGGCATTGCGAGGGGCTGGTCGAATAGGGTGGTTTCAAGGCTCAGGGTTTCGACGTTTTTCAGAATGCGCTGACGCAGGCTGATGCCCGTCAGGTCGGCGCTGTTGGCCCTCAGCGTGTGCTCTGCATAAGCGCCCCCGTCGATGTAATCAAACAGGAAACGGGGGAGCTTGCGACGGGCTGCCTCGCGGTAGTCGGATGCGGAAGAAATGATCATGGTGCCTCGGTCGGGTGAGTGGCGGGGCGATGGGTGCTTCAGGTCAGAGTAACTAAAACGACCTGCGTTTGCGGTAACTCTGTTCACTTTAGAAACCAGTCTCGCGGATGTACCCGGAACCCTGTGGGAGTGGGCTTGCTCGCGAATGCGGTTTGGCATCCGCCCTTGATGTCGACTGACACGGCCCCTTCGCGAGCAAGCCCGCTCCCACAGTGGATCAGCGTACGGCTGTCGCTTTTCACCACTCATCAGGTCGAGCGTTAGCTCGCCTGCAGCTTTTGATCTTGCGGTGCACGCCCCCTCGAGAGGCCGAGTGGAGGTTCTGCGCAGTGGGCAACCCGGCATGGATGCCGGGTTAGCCGCGCACGGCCATGGATGGCCGATCGCGGCGGGCCCACGGAGCAGGACCGGAGCGAGGGCATGCCGAGCCTAGGCGAGGCGCCGAACGAAAGGGGCAGAAGCGCTTTGGTTACTTTCGCGCTTTTCGAAAGTGACTCGCCGTCAGGGCGAAACCGCCAGTCGCCATCACCGAAATAACGGATATGCCCCCAATCGTTCGACCACCAAACAGCCCTCAGTTGGTATCCAGATCCACATTCTTGGTCTCACGCAAACAGATCATCCCCACCACGAGACTCACCGCAGTAATCACCACCGGGTACCACAGCCCATAAAAGATGTCCCCGGTATAGACCACCAACGCAAACGACACCGTCGGCAGGAACCCGCCGAACCACCCGTTACCGATGTGATAAGGCAGGGACATCGAGGTATAGCGGATGCGCGTCGGAAACAGTTCGACCATCAGCGCCGCCAACGGGCCGTAGCACATGGCGGAAATAATGATCAGCGCCACGATCAGCGCCACGATCATCGGCTTGTTGATCAGCTGAGTGTCAGCCTGTGACGGATACCCGGCCAGAGTCACCGCGCCACGCAGGGCCGCTTCATCGTAGCCATCGATTTTCACCTCGCCGACGCTGACCTGCACGCCGCTGCCGGCCGGGGCCGCTTCACTGTTGTAAGGCAAGCCCTGTTTCACCAGGAAGGTTTTGACCTTGTCGCACGGGCTGTCAAATTTCGCCTTGCCCACCGGGTCGAACTGGAAGGTACAGGTGGCCGGGTCGGCCAGTACGGTGATCGGTGCCTGACGGCTGGCCTGGTCAATGGCCGGGTTGGCGTAATGGGCCAGGGTCTTGAAGATCGGGAAGTACAGCGCGGTGGCCAGCAACAGGCCGACCATCAACACCGGTTTGCGCCCGACCTTGTCTGACAGCCAGCCAAAGAAAATGAAAAACGGCGCGCCAATGATCACGCTGACGATCAACAGGCTGTTGGCCAGTGCCGGGTCCATTTTCAGGAACTGGGTGAGGAAGAACAGCACATAAAACTGCGCCGCATAAAATGTCACCGCTTGTCCGGCGTTGATGCTGAACAGCGCGATCAGCACGACTTTGAGGTTTTCCCATTTGCCGAAGGAATCACGCAGCGGCGACTTGCAGAGTTTGCCTTCCTCTTTCATTTTCACGAACGCGGGTGATTCGTGCAGGCTCAGGCGAATCCAGGTCGAGATGCCCAGCAGCACGATCGAAAACAGAAACGGAATCCGCCAGCCCCAGACTTCGAACTGGTCGCCAGTGAAGTAGCGGCAGCCGAGCACCACCAACAACGACAGCAATAGTCCGAGGGTGGCAGTGGATTGAATCCAGCTGGTGTGGAAACCGCGTTTTCCGATGGGCGCGTGTTCCGCGACATAGGTCGCAGCCCCGCCGTATTCACCGCCCAGGGCCAGGCCCTGAAGCATGCGCAGCACCACCAGAATGATCGGCGCGGCGATGCCGATGCTGGCGTAGGTCGGCAGCAGCCCGACGCAGAACGTCGCCACACCCATGAGAACTATGGTCGCGAGGAAGGTGTATTTGCGCCCGATCATGTCCCCCAACCGACCGAACACCAGCGCGCCGAAGGGTCGCACGATGAAACCGGCGGCGAACGCCATCAGCGCAAAGATGAACGCGGTGGTGTCGTTGACCCCGGCGAAAAACTGTTTGCTGATGACCGCCGCGAGGGCGCCGTAGAGGAAGAAGTCGTACCACTCGAACACCGTCCCGAGTGACGACGCGAAAATGACTTTGCGGGTATCGCGGCTCGTGTCGACGCTGAGTGTGATTTCCAGCTGCTGTACATGTTCTGACATATCGGTATCCCTCACAGTGATTGTTTTTGTTGTTCCACTGTCGGCGCCTGCCTTGTGGGCGGGTGCCGCTACTGTCAATTCGACGCTACCTGCATCGATCTTGCTGATTTACCCGATCCCTGTAGGAGCTGCCGCAGGCTGCGATCTTTTGACCTTGATTCTCTGGCGCACTCAAGGGCGCCAAAAGATCGCAGGCTTCGCCAGCTCCTACATTGACTGCGTGCGGCATTCAGACGTTCGAAGCCAGTTCCATTGGTGGGGTGATACTCCTTGTGTTGGGGTCAAGAATCAGTTGCGCGGCTTTCTCGGCAATCATCAGCGTAGGCGAACAGGTGTTGCCCGAGGTGATGCGCGGCATGATCGAAGCATCGGCGATGCGCAGGCCCGGGATGCCATGGACCTTGAGTTGCGCATCGACCACCGCGTCGGCGTCGCTGCCCATGCGGCAGGTGCCGACCGGATGGAAAATCGTCGTGCCGATGCGGGCGGCGGCTTCGTGCAGTTCTTCTTCGCTCTGCAAGCGGTCACCGGGCAGGTATTCCACCGGTTTAAAGGCTTGCAGGGCGGGGGCGGAAACGATGCGTCGGGTCAGGCGGATGGCATCGGCCGCGACGCGCAAGTCTTCCGGGTGGCTCAAGTAATTGGGTTGAATCAACGGTGCTTCCTGCGGATCCGCCGAACGAATGTCGATTCGACCACGGCTTTGCGGGCGCAAATCGCAGACCGATGCGGTGAAGGCGGGGAAGGCGTGCAACGGCTCGCCGAAGCGCTCCAGCGACAAGGGTTGCACGTGGTATTCAAGGTTAGCCGAGGTTTGTTCCGGCCCCGACCGGGCAAACGCACCGAGCTGACTCGGCGCCATCGACAAGGGCCCACTGCGGTCATACAGATAACGCAGCCCCATGCCCATCTTGCCCCAGACACTGCCGGCGATCTGGTTCAGGGTCCGGGCGTTTTCCAGTTTGTAGATCAGCCGCAGTTGCAGGTGATCCTGCAGATTGCCGCCCACGCCGGGCAGCTCAAGGACCACGCCGATCCCCAGTTTTTCCAGCAGCGGGCGAGGGCCGATGCCGGAGCGTTGCAGGATGGTTGGTGAACCGACCGCGCCAGCGCAGAGGATGATTTCCTTGCGCGCCTTGAAGGTTTTCGCCTCGCCCTGCCAGCGCGTGCTGACCGCCGATGCGCGGCCGTTTTCCAGCAGGACGCGGTCAACTTCTACGTCAGTCAGTACGGTGAGATTGGGGCGGTGACGGACCGGTTTGAGAAACGCCTTGGCCGCATTCCAGCGAATGCCGGCCTTCTGATTGACCTGGAAGTAGCCACAACCTTCGTTGTCGCCCTGGTTGAAGTCGTCGATGCTGGCGATGCCGCTTTGCTCGGCAGCACTGCGGAATGCGTCGAGAATTGGCCATGAAAGGCGCTGACGCTCGATCCGCCATTCGCCGGCGGAACCGTGAAACTCTGAGTCGCCGGCAAAGTGATTTTCGCTTTTCTTGAACAGCGGCAGAACGTCGTTCCAGCTCCAGCCGGGATTGCCGTCGGCGGTCCAGCCATCGTAGTCAATGGCCTGGCCGCGCATGTAGATCATGCCGTTGATCGAGGAACAGCCGCCGAGGACCTTGCCGCGCGGGTAACTCAGCGCACGACCTTGCAGGCCGGGTTGCGCTTCGGTCTTGAAGCACCAGTCGGTGCGTGGGTTGCCGATGCAGAACAGGTAACCCACGGGGATGTGAATCCACGCGTAGTTATCGCGGCCGCCAGCTTCAAGCAGCAGCACCCGGTGTTGCGGATTGGCCGACAAGCGATTGGCCAGCAAACACCCGGCCGGCCCGGCCCCGACCACGATGTAGTCGAATTCATCAAGGGAAGTCTGCATCCCTGACCTCGTATTGTTGTTCTTGTTGTCGGTCATCCTAGTTGTTAGCTTTCGTTAAAAGAATGTTAGTTTTTGCGCAGCCGCTGTGCGTTTTTAAACAGCGTAGCCCTAAGGACGGTTCATGTTCGATTGGAATGACCTGCGGTTTTTTCTCGAATTGCAACGCAGCGGGCGTTTGCTCACCGCTGCCCGCCGTTTGAACACCACCCACGCCACGGTGGCCCGGCACATCGAGGCCATCGAAAAGAGTCTTGGCACGGCGCTGTTCGTCCAGCACGCCCAGGGCTACGAAATGACTCCGGCCGGCGAAGCGCTGCTCAAACACGCCGAGGCGATGGAAAACGTGGCGTTGCTGGCTCAGGAGGAGATCACCCAATCGACTGCGCCGCTGGGCAAGATTCGCGTCGGCGTGACGGAAGGGCTGGGCATCATGTTCCTCGCCTGCCGCATGAACGGGCTGTTCGAACGCTATCCGGGGCTGGAAGTGGAACTGGTGGCGGTGCCGCGGTTTGTGAGCATTCTCAACCGCGAAGCCGAGATCAGCATCCATCTGGAGCGCCCGTCCGCCGACATGCTGGTCACGCGCAAACTCACCGACTATCGACTGGCGCTGTATGCCAGCCAGGCTTATCTCGACAGGTCGCCACCGTTGCGCAGCCGCGAAGACCTCGGTCGCCATGCCTGGATCGGTTACGTAGACGATTTGCTGTTCAGCCAGGAACTGATGTTCCTCAACAGCTTCTGCCGCAACCCCCAGGTGGTCTTCCACAGCACCAGCGTCATCGCCCAGCAACAGGCGGCGCGCTCGGGTCTGGGGATCGCGGTGCTGCCGTGCTACATGGCCAGTGCCGATCCGGAGCTGGTGCCGCTGTTGCCGGATGAAAGCATCCAGCGCAGCTACTGGATCAGCACCCGCCGCGAGCTGCACAAATCCGTGCGGCTGCGGGTGTTGTGGGATTACGTGGTGGAATTGTGTGAGCGCGAACAACAGTTATTGTCAGGCATCGATCCCTTGTAGGAGCGAGCTTGCTCGCGATGGACGCCAGAACGCCGCGTTTAGTCAGGTGCCCCGCGTTATCGTTAACGTCCATCGCGAGCAAGCTCGCTCCTACAAAGACTTATCCGGAATCGACAGGGTGGCACGCAACCCGCCTTCCGGGCGATTGACCAGTGTGATTCGGCCACCCAACCGAGTGGCAATGGTGTTGACGATCGTCAGCCCCAACCCGGCGCCTTGAGCATTGCCGCGGCTGTAAAAACGTTCGAACAATCGCCCGCGATCCGCTTCATCGATGCCGGGCCCCTGGTCTTCAACGCTGAGGTTGTAGAACCCGTCGGCCTGGTTCAGTTGCACGGTGATAACACCTTGCACAGGTGAAAAATTCGCGGCATTGGTGATCAGGTTGTTCAGGGCAATGTCGATGGCGGCGGCGTCGGCCACCACGGGTAAGTGCTGATCGTTGACGTCGAAGGCCAGCTCAAGGTTTTTACTCAACAGCCACGGCGTCAGTTGAACCAGACTGTCGCGTACGGTTGCGGTCAGGTCGATGCTATGCAGCACTGGCGCCACGGCTTTGGGCTCGAGACGGGCCATGGTCAGCAATTGATTCACCAGACGGCTGGCACGGTCGACGCCGGCGATCAGGAACTCCAGTGATTCGCGACGTTCCTGTTCGGTGCCGGCCTCCAGCAGGTTTTGCGCATGTACCCGCAACACCGCCAGGGGAGTGCGCATTTCATGAGCCGCGTCGGCAATGAAGCGGCGCTCGCGACCGAGAACTTCCTGAATCTGCGCGAGCATGCGGTTGAGCGCTGCTTGCATCGGTTCCAGTTCGCTGGGCAACGGGTTCAATTGCAGCGGTTCAAGTGAGCCGCTGTGCCGCGCCCGTAATGTCGCTGCCATATTCGCCAGCGGCTTGAGGCCCCAGCCGATGGCCAGCCAGACCATTGCCGCCAGAATCAGGCTGCCCAGAATATTGGGCCACAAGGTGTGCCGCACGATCCGGCCTACCAGGTCTGAACGCACGTCGTCCCGCTCGCCGACCCAGATGCGCAGGTGGTTCTGTTTGTCTTCGAGCAGGAAGGCGCGCCAGTGGCGGTTGTTCAGGTCCACGACATCACTGAACCCGGGTTTCGACGGGGGCGCGGTGAAGGAGGGGGCGCTGGCGGTGTGCACCAGCACTTCGCCCTGCTGATTCCAGACCTGAAATGCCAGTTTGCTTTCATACGGGTGGCCGTCGACCCTCGGCACCGCTTCGCTCAAGGCCTGGTTGAACGCTTGGTACAGCTCGGTGTGTTCCTTGCTCGCCAACGGCATGCGCATCACACCCTGCAGTAAACGGGCGTTTTGCGCGAGGTGCGCATCGTAGACTTCGGCGATTTCATGATTGCTGTCGTGCAGGTTGAACGCGCTGATCACGGCCAGACCGGCCAGCATCAGGCCGATAATCAACGTCAGCGTGCGGCGACGGATCGACGTCATCGACGCTCCTCCACCAGATAACCGACACCGCGAATGGTGCGAATCAGGTCGGTGGAGAATTTCTTGCGCAGGTGATGGATGTGCACTTCCAGGGTGTTGCTCTCGGCTTCTTCGTTCCAGCCGTACAGCAGCTGCATCAGATGATCGCGGGTCATGACCCGGCCCGGTGGCGAGAGCAATTCATGGAGCAGTTGATACTCCTTGGGTGTCAGCGCCACCGGTTCACCCTGATAGCTGACTTGCTGAGTGCCGGGGTTGAGGCTGATGCCGGCGTGTTCGATCAGCACCTGGGCGCGGCCGGCGCTGCGCCGCAACAAGGCCCGCAGCCGCGCCTTGAGTTCTGCCAGATCAAAGGGCTTGATCAGGTAATCGTCCGCGCCGGCATCGAGCCCGGCGATGCGATCCTCGGTGGCATCCCGCGCGGTGAGGATCAGCACGGGCAGGTTGGAGCCGCTGTCGCGCAAGCGCCGCAGCACTTCGAGCCCGTCCATGCGTGGCAGGCCGAGGTCGAGCACCGCCAGGTCAAAGGTTTCGCTGAGCAGCGAGTGCAACGCGCTGCTGCCGTCCTGCAACCAGTCGACGGTGTAGCCTTCGCGGCCCAGCGCCTGATGGATGCCTTCGCCAAGTGCAACGTCATCCTCTATCAGTAATAAGCGCACATGGACTCCCGTCAGTCGAGTTTCTTGTTCACGTCCACCAGCAACGCTTCGATTTCCTTGCGACGTCCGGCATCGGCGAGCACCCGGCCCGGCCGTGGCGCGGCCTGCAGGGCTTTTTGCAGCGCTGTCCGGGCTTCACCGTAACGCTTTTGACGGTAGAGGTGGTCACCCCAGAAGTACAGACTATCGATGCCGTTCGGGTTGAGTTGCAAGGCCTGTTTGAGTAACAGCTCGGCTTGGTCCGAGTCGCCAAAACCGATGGGCCAGCCGGGAACGCGGTCGTACAGGGCGCCAAGGCTGGTGTAGGCCGAGCCTTGCAGGGCTTTGGGGTCCAGGGCCATGGCTTTTTCCAGATCGACCTTCGCGTCCTTGACCTTGCTCAACGCACCCAGCCCGCCCTGAGCGCCGGCCCAACTGCTGGTGACGATGCCGGACCAGATCCAGGCTTCGGCAACTGATTGGCGTTCCCGCGTAAACGCCGCAGCCTGCGCGGCGAGTTTTTCAAACGCGTCGGTGCGTTGATCTGCCGGCAGTTCGTATTGAATGTGTGCCCAGCTTTGCTGGATGCCTGTCAGGCGTTGCTGGTCAGCAGTGTCCAGCGCCCAGACGCTTTGGCTCAGGGCGGCGAGCAGCAGGCAAACGGTGAGTTTTTTCATGGCTTGAGGTTCTCGTTGTCGGGCTTTTGACTCAGGTGACGGATCAACGGCAATTGCTTGCGCAACCCCCTGTCCACCAGATTCGGCAGCAGGCTGTTCAAGCGCACGAAAAAGCGCTCCTGCCAGCCCAGGTACAAGTCGCGGCGGTCGCCGGCAATGGCGTGGATCACGGCCGTGGCGACGGTTTGCGGGTCGTCGACATTGGACTTGAGCGCGTCATTCAAGGCCTGCGCCGCCGGGCTGTTCATGCTTGTGCGAGTCGCGCGCGGGGCAACGTACAGAACACCGACGCGGGTATCCGCCAGTTCCCGGCGCAACGCTTCGGAAAAACCGCGCAAGGCAAACTTGGTGGCGCAATAACTGGCGTAACCGGGGTAGCCGATGGAGCCATACGTAGAGCCGACATTGACCACCATCGCGCTCTCGGCTTGCTTGAGTAACGGCAGCAAGGTTCTGGTCAGGCAGATCGGCGCGCTGATGTTCACCGCCAGCATCGCGTTGATGTCGCCGTCATCCAGCTGTTCGAGCATGGCGAAGTGATTGATTCCGGCGGCGTTGATCAGCAGGTTGATCCCGCCAATGGCCCCGGCCGCGGCCAGCACTTCGCGCCGGTCGGCCACTATGGTCAGGTCCGCGCCGGCCCAGAAAAGGTGTTGCGGATAACGTTTGAGCAATGGCTCCAGCGGTTCCCGATGTCGACACACCGCCAGTACCCGCGCACCGTTGGCACACAAGGCGGTCGCGATTGCCAGGCCAATGCCACCGCTGGCACCGGTCAATACCACGCGAGCGTCAGACAGGCGCATGCGGATTCTCCCCGTCGCGCGGCAAGCCGCGGAACATGTCGGCGTAAAGTTTGTACACGACCCTGGAGGCATGAATCACTGCGGCCTGGTCGGCCGGGTCGTCGAGCGTGTTCATCAGTCGGCGGTAGGTTTGCATGTGCTCGATATCCAGAGAACCATGAGAACTGAGGTAGCTGAAGGCGCTCTCCGGTAGTTCCAGGCGCTCGCGAATGCTGCCGGCCGCGTGGGTGGCAAGGGCGATGCTGGTGCCTTCGAGCACGTTGACCATGCCGAACAGTCCGACCGGGTTGTCCCGCGCTATCAGGTCGTAGAGGTAGCTGACCATCAGCTCAATGGGCAGGGACGGGCGACCGTCGCGCACCGAATCCTTGTCGCCGCCGCAGGCTTCAATATCGTTGAGGATCCATTTTTCGTGGCCGTATTCTTCCTCGATGTATTCGCACACGGCTTCACGCAGCCATTCCAGACGCTGCGGCAGACGCGCGCCGCAGGCCATCAACAAAGGCACGGTGTGGCGCACGTGGTAATAGGCTTGCGCCAGGAAAGCCCGGTAGCTGTCCAGACTGACCTTGCCCTCCAGGGCGTCGCGAATGATCGGAAGGTTGAACAGTTCGTGTCGTTCTTGCTGGGTAGCTTCTTGCAGGGTGTCGAAAAAACTCATGATGCGGATTCCTCGGAAAGTGCGGATTCAGTCAGTTGCGCCCGATAACGTTCGACGATGGCGTCACGGCGTGGACGTCCATTGGCGGTCAGCAGGCCGTTGGCGGGGGTGAACGGTTGATCGAGGCGGGTCCAGTGATGGACCTGTGCGTAATCGGGCAAGGCTTCGTTAGCCTGGGCGACGGCGACGGCAATTTCTTCGTCGGTGCAATCCGGGCGATGCGGCCAGAGCAGGGCATGGTTGCGCGGCATGGCTTCGCCGTAGACGAAGGCCTGCGCGATGTAATGACCCTGGGTCAATTCGGCCTCGACCCATTCAGGGTTCACGTTGCGGCCGAAACTGGTGACGAATTGATGTTTCTTGCGCCCCTTGAGGTAAAGGAAACCCTCGGGATCGAATTCGCCGAGATCGCCGCTGGGCCACCATTCCTCAGCGTGCGGTGCTTCACCCAGATAACCGAGCAGCGTCGAACCCTTGATCAGCACCTCGCCGTCATCGGCCAGACGAATGTGCACATGGGGCAAGGGCTGGCCGACGCTGCCGGGGCGATGTGCGTCTGGTCGATTGAGGCACACCACCGACGCGCACTCCGACAGCCCGTAACCTTCGTAAACCGGGAGGCCGACTCTTTGCGCACGATGCAGCAATTCCTCGGAAACCCGTGCGCCACCCACCGCGACAAAACGTAACGCATAGGGATTGAACGCTTTTTGCTCGGCGGCGCTGACCAGCATTAATAGCAATTGCGGCACCAGGATCAGGCTTTCCGGTACTCGGCTGGCCAGGCAGCCGAGCAGGCGTGGCACATCAACACCGCTGGCGCCCTGGATGCCCAGGGTTTTCTGGCTGGGCAGGCTTAAGGTTGCGCCGGCGTACAGCGCGGCATAGCAACCGAGGTTCTCCAGCAAGATGGCCAGGGGCAGCAAGGCCAGGTGATGCTGAGGGTGGGTGGATTTGCTGGCCTGATCCAGCTCGCGGGCGACGCGCAAAAAGCTCTCGGCGCTCAGGCACACGCCTTTTGGTGTGCCCGTCGTGCCGGAGGTAAACGTCAGTTTGGCGGTGCCTTCGGGCAGCCGGTTCGGACCGCTGAAGCGGCGGCGCCAGAATTCACCGGTCTTCTCATAGCCTGCGTTTTGCAGTTCGCCTTCCTGTTCCGGCTCGGCGATCACCAGTTCGGCCTGGCTTTGCTCCAGGCAATGGCGGCGTTGCGCAGGGCTGAAAAAGGGTGGCAACGTCAGGCAGGTCAGGCCTTCGAACAGCGTGGCCAGGTCCCAGAGCATGGCTTCAACGCCATTGTCCAGCGCCAGTGCAACCACGTTGACGTTTTCATCGCGCAGGCGTTGCTGGCGATAGGTGACTTCGGCGTAAAGCGTGGCGTAGTCGAGTTTCAACTGATCGCCCCACAGAGCGATGGCATTGCTCTTGCGTTCGGCATGGCTGCGCAAAGTCTGTTTAAAACGCTCTATTTCAGGCGACATGGCTGGATTCCTCAATGGACGACGGCAAACCCAGGCGGTTGAACATCCCGATGTTTCGCAGATGGACGAAACCGGCGCGGATGTTGCCGACGTGAACCCACGGCTTGCTCTCGTAGTAGCTGCCCCAGCTGTGGCGGTCGTCGCCGAGCCGCGCCGGATCGGCTGCACACAGGGTCACCGGTTTCAAACCCAGGCGATGAAAGCTGTTCACCAGCCCGATGTTGCCGGTGAACGCCACCCATTCCAGGCCGCCCATGGCCAGCAGGTAGGTGATGGCGATGATGCTCATTCGCGCACTGCCGGTGTCGCTGGCGGCCAGGTTGCCAACTTCGACGATGCCGGCCCGGTCCACGGGGCGGTCGGCCGCAGCGCGGATCAATGGATCAATCGGTTCATCCAGGTAACGCTCCAGAAACAACTGCCCGCCGTTCGCCAGACGCACACCGGCCACCGCGCAGAGTTCACCGGCCGCATTGCTCATGCCAAACAGTTCCGGCATGAAATGACGGATGTCGGCTCCGTGGGCCTTGCGGAATCGTTGTTGGATAAAGGCTTCGAAGACTGGACGCTGGGGCTCGTCCGGCAAGGCTCTGGCCAGACTCAACTGCTGATTTTCGGCATGGCCGAAATGCAGGGGTAAAGGGATGTTCCAGTCGTAATCGGGCATGGAAAGATGCCTCCCGGAGTGAATTCGGGAGGAGTATCGGCGGCATTTCTTAACGGAATCTGAAGGTGGCAAAAGGTTGCAGCGAGGCCATCTTCAGATTGCCTTAAGACTGACTGGGCAGGGTGGCGTCCGTCGGCGACCCACCCGGGTCAGGCTGCCCGAATGATTCGGCAGTCGATCATTTATTTCACTAGGCCCTTTTATGACCCCCAACCCAGTCGCTCATCGGTATGGAAAACTCTCGATCACCTTGCACTGGCTGATGCTGGCGCTGTTTGTCGGCGTTTATGCCAGTATCGAAATCAAGGGCTTGCTACCAAAGGGGCACACGTTGAGGGGATTGTTCCTGGGCCTGCACAGTCTGTTCGGGCTGAGTATTTTTGTATTGGTCTGGCTGCGCTTGCTCGCACGCTTGACGCCCCGGCCACCGGTTACTCCGGCGGTTGCCAAATGGCAAGTCGGCGTTTCGCATCTGATGCACCTGGCGCTCTATGTGCTGATGATCGGCACTCCGTTACTGGCTTGGCTGATGCTGTCGGCCGGTGGCAAGCCTGTGCCCTGGTTCGGTTTCTTCCTGCCATCGCCGGTGGCAGTGGATCCGGACCTGGCCAGACAGTTCAAGTATTGGCATGAACTGCTCGGCAGCAGCGGTTACTGGCTGATTGGATTGCACGCGGCGGCGGGTTTGTTCCATCACTATTGGGTCCGCGACAATACCCTGACGCGCATGCTGCCCGGCCGGTCGGGCAACAGGGTCAATCAGCATCAGCGATAATGTCGAACTGCGTGCTGGCCGGCGTAATGTTTGCGGGTGGTGAGTTCCTTGATTCGTTATTTATCCAAGTACACCGCGTTATCGTTCTTCGCGGGCAAGCCCGCTCCCACAGGATTTATGTTTGCCACAATATCTGGTACGACATTGAACCTGTGGGAGCGGGCTTGCTCGCGAAGAGGCCCTCACATTCACCTCAACTCTTGGCCGATTGCTCTTCCAACTGATCCGACTCAAACAGCTTCGCCAGTTCCGCCCGGGCTTCCTGCGCGGTCTGCAACACCTTCGCCGCATCGTCATACACCGCATGCTGCGCTTCCAGCACTTGTTCATCGTGATGTTTGAAGCGCTTGATCCGCGCATCGGCCTGAGCCTGGGTCAAGCCGAGCCCGACCAGCGTGCGCCGGCTCATTTCCAGACTTGAATAATAGGTTTCCCGAATCGCCTCGGCCCCCAGGTCCACCAACCGGTGCACGTGCTGGCGGTTACGGGCGCGGGCAATGATTTTGATGTGCGGGTACAACCTGTGCACCACCTCGGCGGTCTTGATGTTGGTGTCCGGATCATCGGTGGCGATGATGAAGTATTCCGCCTGTTCGACCTTGGCCGCGCTGAGGATTTCCGGGCGCATCGGGTTGCCGTAGAACACCGGCACGCCACCGAAACTGCGCGACAGCTCGATGGTTTCCACCGAGGTGTCGAGGGCCACGAACTTGATGTTTTGCGCGCGCAGGATACGGGCGACGATCTGCCCCATCCGGCCCATGCCGGCAATCACCACACGGGGTTTGTCGGTGTCGATCTCGCGGAACTTCTCCGGCACCACCACCGGCTGCACCCTCGGGCTGACCAGCCGTGCGCAGATCAGCAGCAACAGCGGCGTCACGGCCATGGACAGCGTGATCGTCAGCACCAGCAGGTCATATAGACGCGGTTCGAACAAGCCCTGATCCCGGCCGATCTTGAACACCACAAACGCGAATTCACCACCGGCGGCGAGCACGATGCCGAGGCGAATCGCACTGACCTTGCCCAGGCCGCCGGCCAGTCGGCCCACCACAAACAGCAGCGGCAGCTTGATGGCGATCAGAAGCAGCGTCAGCCCCAGCACGGTGATCGGCGCGCTGAGCAGCAAACTCAGGTTCGCGCCCATGCCGACGCTGATGAAAAACAGCCCCAGCAGCAAACCCTTGAAGGGTTCGATCTGCGCTTCCAGTTCGTGGCGATACTCGGAGTCCGCCAGCAGCAAACCGGCGAGGAACGCGCCCAGCGCCATCGACACGCCGACCAGGTCCATCAGCCACGCCGTACCGATCACCACCAGCAACGCGGTGGCGGTGGAGACTTCCGGCAAACCGGTCCTGGCCACCACGCGGAACACCGGTCGCAGCAGATAGCGTCCTCCGATCACCACCACCGCAATGCTGCCCAATACCCGCAAGCCGTGGTTCAAATCCTCGGCCGCAGTGGTGGTGTGATCGCCGCCCGCCAGCAGCGGCACCATGGCGATCAGCGGGATCGCGGCGATGTCCTGGAACAACAGAATCGCAAACGCCAGTCGCCCATGCGGACTGGTCAGCTCTTTGCGTTCGGCCAGGCTTTGCAAGCCAAACGCAGTGGACGACAAGGCCAGGCCCAAGCCGAGCACAATCGCACTGTTCAATGATTGGCCAAACACGAACAGCGCCATGACACCAATCACCGACCCGGTCAACAGCACCTGCGCCAGACCGACGCCAAACACTGACTTGCGCATCACCCACAAGCGCCGTGGCGACAGCTCAAGTCCAATGATGAACAGCAGCAACACCACGCCGAGTTCGGAAATATGGCTGACGCTTTGTGGATTGCCGATCAGCCCCAGCACCGACGGCCCGATAATGACGCCGGCAAACAGATAGCCCAGCACCGCCCCCAGTTGCAGGCGCTTGGCCAAGGGAACGGTGAGCACCGCCGCGAACAGAAACACGACAGCGGCCTGCAACAGGTTGCCTTCATGGGGCATGGGGAAACTCCAGGACTCGGTACTGCGGGGGGCACAAGGATAAAGGCTGGACTCGCAGAAGATCCAGTGTGGGAGCTAATGCTGTTCAGTTAAGGATTCTGTAGGAGCGAGCTTGCTCGCGATGGACTAAAGAGCACTGCGTTTAGTCAGTAAACAAGCGGCATCGTTAACGACCATCGCGAGCAATCGAGCGTCGACCGGCTGCTCCTACAGGCATCAGGGCTTACCCGCGAAGGCGATCTCACCGGCAAAAGCGCCTGCGAGGATCTATTCGCTATAAGCCCGTACTGCGCTTTCAGTACCCAACCGATACTGATTATTCCCGCTGCGTTTAGCCTCATACATCGCCAGGTCGGCAATGTGAATCAACCGGTCCATGCTCGGCGCATGGTCCGGGAAGACCGCGACGCCCAGGCTGGTGCCGATGTGGCGCTGGTCGGTGCCGATGGTCACCGGCGGTGAGAGTTCGACGAAGATTTTCTGGCAGATGCTGCGGGCTTCGTCTTGCAGACTGCTGCCTTTAGGCAGGCCCTGGAGGATGACCACGAATTCGTCGCCGCCGATGCGGGCGACGGTGTCGGTTGAACGCAGGATTCGCTTCAGGCGCGTGGCGGTGGTGACGAGTACGCGGTCACCGGCGGCATGGCCGTAACGGTCGTTGATTGCCTTGAAGCCATTGAGATCGACAAACACCAGCGCCACCCGCGTGGCACTGATGCGCGCCTGTTCCAGCGCCTCGGACAGGCGTTCTTCGAGCACCAGTCGATTGGGCAGGCCGGTCAACGGGTCGAAATGGGCCAGGTGCTGCAAATAACTGGCGGAGGCTTTTTCTTCGGTGATGTCGCGGACCACGCCCATCATCTTGATCGTTTCATCGTGATCGTTCTTCACCACGTTGCCGGTCTCGCGTAGCCAGCGGAGGGTGCCGTCGGGCCAGATGACCCGGTATTCCTCGTCATGATTTTCGCCGGTTTCCAGGCAACGCAGCTCACCGGCCCGCACCTTGACCCGGTCGTCCGGGTGCACGCAGGCGCAAAACAAGGCGTACGTGGGCGTTACTTCGCCGATCTTGAAGCCGAACATGCCGTAGATCGCGTCCGACCAGTAGAGCCGGTCAGTGTCGACATCCCAGTCCCAGGTACCGATACGCGCGAAGTACTGGCTGCGCTTGAAGCGTTCGGCGTCGCTGTCCTGATGGATAGTTTGCCGTTCGGACAGGCTGGCAATCAGCACCCGATGTTCGGCGAGCTGCTTGCGCAGCGAGCGCTCGCGGCAGATCAGCGCGATGATCACGGCAAGCAGCACCGAACCCAGGGCTGCGCTGGTAGAGACGGAGATCATTCAGGGGTTGCCATCATGGCGAGCTATCATTCCGGGAAGGTGCGCATATGTTAGTTCACCCTTCGACTCAATAGCACTTCAGGCTCTAAAGAACTTCTCCCTTATCCCACAAATGCACCAGTTCTCCCGGCGCCTGATCCTCGGGCACTTTCAGCACCAACTGGTCGTCATGCTCATTGAGGCGGTAGCGCACTTCGATTTGATAGAAGCGCTGATCGCCCTGGCCGGAAGACTCGCGGGTCAGTGGCAGACAACCCTCCAGCAACGTGCAAATACGCGTGCGCTGATCGAGATCACATTGCGCGAATTCGATTTCACGGGGGCGGGTCAAGGCGTGGATCACCGCGAAACCGCCCTGGCGGGAGAGACGGACGACGGCTTCATCGCCTAGTGTTGGCAGGGTGTTCATGAGCCCTCCTGACTCGGATTGATCGATACTCATGTGAACGGGCGCCAAGGGCTTCGGTTCCATGGATTGCCTTCGGCGCCGAATTCTGCGAAAACCTCCCTCCGCGCCCCGAACCCGGGCGACCGTAAACGAGTAGAAGCATGAACGACGAACTGCAAATCATCGATATCGAGCCGGGCGACGGCAAAGCCGCCGTCAAAGGCGCACTGATCACCACCCAGTATCGCGGCTGGCTGGAAGACGGCACCGAATTCGATTCTTCCTACAGCCGAGGCAAGCCTTTCCAGTGTGTGATTGGCACGGGGAGAGTCATCAAGGGCTGGGATCAGGGCATCATGGGGATGCAGGTCGGCGGCAAACGCAAGTTGCTGGTGCCGGCGCATCTGGCCTACGGCGAGCGCACGATGGGCAAGATCACACCGAATTCGAACCTGATTTTCGAGATTGAATTGCTGGAAGTGCTGACGCGGGATGATTGATTGGCGGGTGAAACTTTAATGACAAAAACGGTGCTCTCTGTTCGCAGAAGGCGGTTTTTGCCGGTTGATTGAGCCCCCCGGCACTTCTTTCCATTGGCGACCCAGGTGAATACGTCGATATCGTCGAGGGTGTCCGCACGACCGAAACCCTGCTGGTTTATCTGGTCGAGACGCTGGCCTCGGTTGACGTAATGGTTCATCACTTGGTGGATCTTCTGGACGGCGGGTCGCGTAATGCCCTGCTGGGCATTTCAACCAGCATCATGCTGGCGGAAATCACGGTGAACCAGGTGCTGGATCAAATTGATCCGCCTGAGTAAGCGTTGATCGGTCAGGCCTGACATTTGTTGCGTTTGTCGGGCCGTCTTCGCGAGCTTGCTCGCGAAGAACGATAACGCGGCCAACCACAAGAAACCTCAAAACAGCCTTGCCTTCACCGGCCCTATCATTGATCATGCTCGCTACATAGGGGTGGGGGGTATAGGTATGTCGCACATTCACGAACACAAAGACGATCTGCTCAACCGGGTGCGGCGCATTGCCGGCCAGGTTCAGGCAGTAGAAAAGGCACTCGAGTCCGACGCCGATTGCGCCAAGACCCTGCACCTGGTCGCGGCGATCCGTGGAGCGGTCAATGGCTTGATGGATCAGTTCATCGACGCCCATGCCCGTGAACACGTGGCCCATCCCGATCTCAGCAACGAGGAACGCGCGCAAGGCGTTGAAGAGTTGCTGCAAGCCATTCGCCGTTACTCGAAATAGAGTCCGATCACCATGACACTGACACCTCAGGCTCCATCCTTCAGCCATGACCACGTGTTCCTCGGCGCTTCCCACGATGAAAATGCTCGCCGCACGCTATGGGTCGTGGCGTTGACCTTCGTAATGATGATCGGTGAGATCGCTGCCGGTTACATCACCGGGTCCATGGCGCTGCTGGCCGATGGTTTTCACATGGCAACGCATGCCGGCGCCTTGGGTATCTCGGCGGCGGCTTACGCGTTTGCCCGACGCAATGCCAACAACGCCCGTTACAGTTTTGGTACTGGCAAGGTCGGTGATCTGGCCGGTTTTGCCTCGGCAATGGTATTGGGGCTGGTGTCGCTCGGCATTGCCGGAGAATCCGTTCTGCGCCTGTTTCAGCCGACTACCGTTGCCTTTACCGAAGCGACGCTGATTGCGGTGGTGGGGCTCTTAGTGAACATCGTCAGTGCATTTTTGCTGGCCGGTCAACACGGGCATCACGGCCATGATCACAGCCACTCTCATGAACATCATCACCATCACGACAACAATCTGCGTTCCGCGTACGTCCATGTGCTCGCCGATGCGTTGACATCCGTGCTGGCCATCGCCGCGTTGCTGGCCGGCCGGTATCTGGGCTGGGTCTGGCTGGATCCGGTCATGGGCATTGTCGGCGCCATCGTGATTGCAAAATGGGCATATGGCTTGTTGCGCGACAGTGCCGCCGTGCTGCTCGACACCACCGATGAGCAGGTTGCAGCGGAGATTCGTGATCTGCTGGAATCGAACGGTGATGTGAGGATCAGCGACCTGCATGTCTGGCAAGTCGGCCCACAGGCGCGAGCGGCGATTGTCAGTGTGGTGGCGTCGCCGGATGTCGACGCCGACGCCATTCGCAAACGTCTTGCGCCGGTTCATGAATTGTCCCACCTGACGGTCGAACATCGTAACGCTTGAACGAAGTGCTGACTCGGGATCGGCTGCTTAATGTAACTAATAGATGACCTTCACGAAAACAGCGGAATCCGGCCGTTCAGGGAAGGGCGGTAGCGCCAGGTCAATCGGTCCAGTGCGGGTTCCAACGCCAGAATCTGCGTCAACGTGGCGCTGGCGATGCTCATGGCCAGCTCCTGCCCCGGGCATTGATGACGCCCGGCACCAAAGGTGAAACTGCGACGCTCCGGACGCTCGAGCTTGAAGGCGTCAGGCTGGTCATTGAGCTGCGGATCACGATTGGCCGAACCCAGCAGCACCAGAATCACATCGCCGGTATTTAGCTTTACGCCTTCGATTTCACAAGCTGCGGCGATGAAGCGGCGGGTGTTCTGCACCGATGGATCGAAGCGCTGGGCTTCGGCCACCAGGTCGTCAATGTTGATCGAATCGTTCAGCCACCGCGGGTTTCGAATCAGCGCCAACAACGCGTTACCGATCAGCCCGGCGGTGGCTTCATAGGTCTGGGAAAACAGGCCGATGAGATTGGCGATCATTGCTTCGTTGTCGGTGGATGTCGCCGCAAACCGCTTGCGAATACCGGCGAGCAGGGTACTTTGATTATCCGGGTCATTCAGCAACTCGATGAAATAGCCGCTCAGCTGTTCCGCCGCGGCATGGGCCGCGTTCAGTTGCGCCTGATCGCTGAGAGGCGACAGGCACGCGACGAAATCTGCCGTCAGCTCGCTGATGACCCGGCCCTGCGCAGGCGTGAACCCCAGCAGCAGCGCCACCACGCAAACCGGGCCACGGAACATCGCCTTGTGCAGCCCATCGGCGTCTGGACTGATCAATCGCGCGCTGACCAGCGTATTGATCTCATCTCTGTCGATCATCGCCAGCCCTGGTTGGATGGCCGACCTCGGGCAGCGCTGCCGTTCGCCCTCATTCATCCGCATCAACTGACCGAAGACCTTGCCCGCCATGCCGCTGGCAATCGCCTTGGGCACAGGCTCAAGAATCGGCCGCACGTGACAGTCAGCATGTGCCAGCACCGCAGCGACAGCCTTGGCGCTACTGGCCACCCATAGTTTGAGTCCTTCGTGAAAAACCAGCCCGCCTTGAGCGCGCAACTGCGCGTAATAAGGATAAGGATCGGCATGAGTCGCAGCGATGATCGGGTCCATGGGTCGCAGCCTTGTTCGTTGAAAAAGTGTTGCTACTATCTCCAGTCCGAAAGGCCCTTGATTCGTCCGGGAGCGAAATATGAACGCAGAACAACACGACATCGGCGTTTCTCAAGTGGCCGCCGCCATTGCGGAGCCGGCCCGGACCAAAATCCTCTGCTCATTGATGGACGGCCATGCCCGCACCAGCACCGAGCTGGCGGCGATTGCCGAGGTCAGCGCTTCCACCGCCAGTGCGCACCTGGCCAAACTCAAGGAACTGGCGCTGGTGCGGCTGCACGTTCAGGGGCGCCATCGCTATTACAGCCTCGCGGACAAACGCGTGGCCCAGGCGCTGGAAGCATTGATGGTGATCGGCCAGAACACCGCGCCGACCTTCAACCCGCGCACTCCGGACCGCCTGCAATTTGCCCGTACGTGCTATGACCATATGGCCGGCACGCTGGCCGTGTTGCTGCATGACCGGCTGCTGGAAAAAGGCTGGTTGCTGGAAACCGATGAGCAGGCCTATCGGTTGAGCGACAGCGGCGAAGCGTTGTTTGAAGGACTGGGCATTGAGGTCAACGACCTGAACACCCTGCGACGGCGGTTCGCCTGTCCCTGCCTGGACTGGAGCATGCGCCGGCCACACCTGGGCGGTTCGCTGGGGGCGGCGTTGTTGCAAACGGCGATCAAGCGTAAGTGGGTGACACAGGACCTGGACAGTCGGGCGTTGGCGGTGACGGCGTTGGGGCGCAGGGAGATGGGCGCGCGATTTGATTTGATACTTCCTGATTCATATGAACAGATCAAAAGATCGCAGCCTTCGGCAGCTCCTACAGGTGAATCGCGATCGGCGTAGGAGCTGGCGCAGCCTGCGATCCCTTGATTTTGCTTTTCCAACCCGCCCAAGGCTCATAAAAAAAGCCCCCCATCACCAAGGCAATGGAGGGCTTCGATGCAGCGGTTGTCAGGTCAAACCTTGACGATCCAGCCTGCTGGCGCTTCGATGTCGCCCGTCTGTACGCCCGTCAGCTCTTTGTAGAGCTTCTGGGTGACCGGGCCGACTTCGGTTTCGCTGTGGAACACATGCAGGTGGTCGTTGTAGCTGATGCCGCCGATCGGGGTGATCACGGCAGCCGTACCGCAAGCGCCGGCTTCCTTGAAGTCGGACAGCTTGTCGATGAACACGTCACCTTCAACCACTTCCAGGCCCAGACGCGTCTTGGCCAGTTCGATCAACGACAGGCGGGTGATGCCCGGCAGTACCGACGGCGAGTTCGGGGTCACGAACTTGTTGTCGTGGGTGATCCCGAAGAAGTTGGCCGAACCGACTTCCTCGATTTTGGTGTGGGTCATCGGGTCCAGGTAGATGCAGTCAGCGAAATGCGCTTTCTTGGCCTGGGAACCTGGCATCAGGCTGGCGGCGTAGTTGCCACCGACCTTGGCCGCGCCGGTGCCTTGTGGGGCGGCACGGTCGTAGCTGGAGATCAGGAAGTTGTGCGGGGTCAGGCCGCCCTTGAAGTAGGCGCCGACCGGGATGCAGAAAATCGAGAAGATGAATTCCGGTGCGGTACGCACGCCGATGTTGTCACCCACGCCGATCACGAACGGACGCAGGTACAGCGCGCCGCCGGTGCCGTAAGGCGGGATGAAACGCTCGTTGGCACGGACCACTTCCTTGCAGGCTTCGATGAACTGCTCGGTTTCCACGAACGGCATCAGCAGGCGTGCACAGCTGCGCTGCATGCGCAGGGCGTTCTGATCCGGGCGGAACAGGTTGATCGAGCCGTCCTTGCAACGATAGGCCTTCATGCCTTCGAAGCATTGCTGGCCATAGTGAAGGGCAGTCGAGCCTTCGCTGATGTGCAGCACGTTGTCTTCGGTCAGGGTGCCTTTGTCCCACTCACCATTACGATAGTGCGACAGATAGCGCTTGTCGGTCTTGATGTAATCAAAACCCAGCTTGTCCCAATTGATGCTTTCGTTACCCATGACACCCTCTATCACTTAACAACCGCCGAAACGGTTCAAGGCTTCTGACGTTTTTTGGATGGGGACAACAATACTTCATTCCGGGCCTGTTTCGCAGCCCGGACTATCGGGTGATTGGCAGATTTCTTAGCCTGCCCATGAAATTCGCCGCCGACTCTTCGTTGTTCGAAATCCTGTGGCGAGGGAGCTTGCTCCCGCTCGGCTGCGAAGCAGTCGCAAATCCAGACAACGCGGTGTGCCTGGAAATCCGCCAGGGGCCGCTTCGCAGCCCAGCGGGAGCAAGCTCCCTCGCCACAGTTGACCGGGGTTACAGGTGGAGCGCATGCCCCAACGCCCGCAACGCCGCTTCCTGTACCGCTTCACCCAATGTCGGATGCGCATGAATCGTGCCGGCGATATCTTCCAACCGAGCACCCATTTCCAGGCTCTGGCCAAACGCGGTCGACAATTCCGAAACACCCACACCGACCGCCTGCCAACCGACAATCACATGATTGTCCCGACGAGCGACGACCCGCACGAAGCCGCTTTTCGATTCCAGCGTCATCGCCCGGCTATTGGCCGCGAACGGGAAGCTCGAAACGATGCAGTCCAGACCCGCCGCCTTGACGTCGTCCGGGGTCTTGCCGACCACCACCAGTTCCGGATCGGTAAAGCACACGGCAGCGATAGCGGTTGGGTTGAATTCGCGGGTTTTACCGCTGATCAACTCGGCCACCATCTCTCCCTGAGCCATGGCCCGGTGCGCAAGCATCGGTTCGCCGCTCAGGTCGCCGATGGCGTAGACGTTGCGCATGCTGGTCTGGCAACGGTTGTCGATCTTGATCGCCGAGCCGTTCATGTCCAGTTTCAATGCTTCGAGGTTCCAACCCTGAGTGTTTGGTTTACGACCGACCGCCACCAGCACCTGATCGGTTTCCAGGTTGAGGGTGTCGCCGCTCGGGTCGAGAACCTGCAATGTATTGCTATTGGAATCAAAGTCTTGAACGCTGTGCTTCAAGTAAAGCTTCACGCCGAGTTTTTTCAATTCATCGTGAACAGGCTGGGTCAGTTCGGCGTCGTAGGCTGGCAGGATACGATCCTGAGCCTCGACCACGCTGACGTCGGCACCGAGCTTGCGATAGGCAATCCCCAGCTCCAGACCGATGTAACCACCACCGACCACGACCAGCCGTTTCGGCACCGACGTCGGCGCGAGGGCTTCGGTGGAGGAGATGATCGGCCCGCCAATCGGCAGCATCGGCAGGTTGACGCTTTTCGATCCGGTGGCCAGCACCAGGTGTTCGCACTGAATCCGCGTGTCGCCGACTTCAACGGTCTTGCCGTCGATCACTTTGGCCCAGCCCTGAATGACCTGAACCTTGTTTTTCTTCAACAGCGCCGAAACGCCGGTCGTCAGGCGATCAACGATCCCGTCCTTCCATTCAACGCTTTTGTTGATATCCAAAACAGGCGCAGAAACGCTGATGCCCAACGCAGAGTGTTGGCTGTGGTGCTGCGTCTGGTGGAACTGCTCGGCAACGTGAATCAACGCCTTCGACGGAATGCAGCCGATGTTCAGGCACGTACCGCCCAGTGATTCGCCTTCCACCAGAATGGTCGAGATGCCCAACTGACCGGCACGAATCGCCGTCACATAACCGCCAGGGCCGCCACCGATAATCAGCAGCGTGGTGTTCAAAGTTTGCATTCAAGCCCCACTAAAAATTAGTCCACGAACAGGGTGGCGGGTTGTTCGAGCAGGCCACGCACGGCCTGGATGAATTGCGCCGCGTCCATGCCATCGACCACGCGGTGATCGAAGGAGCTGGAGAGGTTCATCATCTTGCGGATCACGATCTGGCCTTTGACCACCATCGGGCGTTCGACAATTTTGTTGACGCCGACGATGGCCACTTCCGGCAGGTTCAATACCGGCGTGCTGACGATGCCGCCCAGGGCGCCAAGGCTGGTCAGGGTGATGCTCGAGCCGGACAGTTCATCGCGAGCGGCCTTGCCATTGCGCGCGGCGGTGGCCAAACGGGAGATTTCCTGAGCGTTGTCCCACAAACTGCGGGCTTCAGCGTGACGCACCACTGGCACCATCAATCCGATGTCGGCCTGGGTGGCGATGCCGACATGCACCGCGCCAAGGCGGGTGATGACTTGGGCTTCGTCGTCGTAGCGGGCGTTGATCTGCGGGAAATCGCGCAGGGCGACGACCAGCGCGCGGACCAGGAACGGCAGCAAGGTCAGCTTGCCGCGGGTCGCGCCGTGTTTTTCGTTCAGGTGCGCGCGCAGTTCTTCCACGGCAGTGACATCGATTTCCTCGACATAACTGAAGTGGGCAGCGCGTTGAGTGGCGTCCTGCATACGCTGGGCAATCTTGCGGCGCATGCCGATCACCGGGATTTGCTCTTCGTCGTTACGCTGTGCGTACGCGGCGGTGGCGGTCGATGCATTCGACTGACCTTGCGCCAGATAGGCATCGAGGTCTTCGTGCAGAACGCGACCGGCAGGGCCGGTGCCACGCACCAGACGCAATTGAATCCCGAGGTCCAACGCATGTTTGCGCACGGCCGGGGAGGCCAACGGACGCTCATCGGCCTCGCGAGCCACCATCGGGCCTTGGCAAACGGCCGCTCTCGGCGCTGCAGCCGCGACCGGTTTGCTTTCCACAACGGCTTCGACTTTCGGCGCCGGCGCTTCTTTCACGGCGGCAACTACAGGCTGAGCCGACTCTTTAACGTTACCCGCGCCTTCGACTTCAATGCTGATCAGGATGCTGCCAACCGCCATGACTTCGCCGGGCACACCGCCCAGCGCGATCACCTTGCCGTGCACCGGCGAAGGAATGTCGACCATCGCCTTGTCGGTCATCACATCGGCCAGCACCTGATCTTCGACGACCATGTCGCCGACCTTGACGTGCCACACCGACAGTTCAACTTCTGCAATGCCTTCGCCAATGTCCGGCATTTTAATAACGTGCGTGCCCATTCAGACCTCCATAACCCGATGCAAAGCCGCGCCCACACGGGTCGGGCCAGGGAAATACGCCCACTCTTGCGCGTGCGGGTAAGGGGTGTCCCAACCGGTGACGCGTTCGATCGGCGCTTCCAGGTAGTGGAAGCAGTGCTCTTGCACCAAGGCAGCCAGTTCGGCACCGAAACCGCAGGTGCGGGTCGCTTCGTGAACGATCACGCAACGGCCGGTTTTCTTCACTGACTTGACGATGGTTTCCAGGTCCAGCGGCCACAGGCTGCGCAGGTCGATGACTTCAGCGTCGATCCCGGTTTCTTCCGCCGCGACTTGCGACACATAAACGGTGGTGCCGTAGGTCAGGATGGTCACGTCCTTGCCTGGACGGGTGATGGCGGCGACGTCGAGTGGCACGGTGTAGTAACCGTCCGGGACTTGTGCGGCCGGGTGTTTCGACCATGGCGTTACCGGACGTTCGTGGTGACCATCGAACGGGCCGTTGTACAGGCGTTTGGGTTCGAGGAAGATCACCGGGTCATCGTTTTCGATGGAGGCGATCAGCAAGCCCTTGGCGTCGTACGGGTTGGACGGCATGACCGTGCGCAAACCGCAGACCTGAGTGAACATCGCCTCGATACTCTGGCTGTGCGTCTGGCCACCGTAGATGCCACCGCCGCAAGGCATGCGCAGGGTCATCGGTGCGGTGAACTCGCCGGCCGAGCGATAACGCAGGCGGGCGGCTTCGGAAATGATCTGGTCCGACGCCGGGTATACGTAATCGGCGAACTGAATCTCGGCCACCGGACGCAAACCGTAAGCGCCCATGCCCACGGCAACACCAACGATGCCGCTTTCGGAGATCGGCGCGTCGAATACGCGGGACGTGCCGTACTTGTTCTGCAAGCCTTCGGTGCAACGGAACACGCCACCGAAGTAGCCGACGTCCTGACCGAACACCACGACGTTGTCGTCACGTTCAAGCATCACATCCATGGCCGAGCGCAGGGCCTGGATCATGGTCATGGTGGTCGTGGTCATGGCGGTTTCCGGCTGGATATTGTTGTTGTGATCGTTCATGTCAGATCCCCAACTCTTGACGCTGGCGCTTCAAGTGCTCCGGCATCTCTTTATAGACGTCTTCGAACATGGTCGCGGCGCTCGGAATCTGGCCGCCGGCGAGGGTGCCGTACTGTTCGGCTTCTTTCTGCGCGGCGATGACTTCGGCTTCCAGTTCGGCGCTGACGGCGACGTGTTCCTCTTCGGACCAGTGGCCGATTTTCACCAGATGTTGCTTCAAGCGCGCAATCGGATCGCCCAACGGGAAGTAGCTCCAGTCGTCGGCAGGACGGTATTTGGACGGGTCGTCAGAGGTGGAGTGTGGACCGGCGCGGTAGGTGACCCATTCGAGCATGGTCGGGCCGAGGTTGCGGCGGGCGCGTTCGGCGGCCCAGGCAGAGGCGGCGTAGACCGCGATGAAATCGTTGCCATCAACCCGCAGGGAGGCAATGCCGCAACCGACACCACGACCGGCAAAAGTGGTCGCTTCGCCACCGGCAATCGCCTGAAACGTGGAGATCGCCCACTGGTTGTTGACCACGTTGAGGATCACCGGCGCACGGTAAACGTGAGCGAAGGTGAGGGCGGTGTGGAAATCGGATTCAGCGGTGGCGCCGTCGCCGATCCAGGCCGAGGCGATTTTGGTGTCGCCCTTGATCGCCGAGGCCATGCCCCAGCCCACGCCTTGTACGAATTGGGTGGCGAGGTTGCCGGAAATGGTGAAGAAGCCGGACTCTTTTACCGAGTACATGATCGGCAACTGACGACCCTTGAGCGGATCGCGCTCGTTGGACAGCAGTTGGCAGATCAGGCCCACCAGCGGTACTTCGCGCGCCATCAGGATGCTTTGCTGGCGGTACGTCGGGAAGCACATGTCGTCGATGTTCAAGGCCAGGGCCTGGGCGCTGCCGATGGCTTCTTCGCCAAGGCTTTGCATGTAGAACGACATTTTTTTCTGACGCTGGGCGACGACCATGCGGTTGTCGAAGATCCGCGTCTTGAGCATGGCGCGCATGCCTTTACGCAGGATCTCGACCGGGACGCCTTCGGCCCACGGACCGAGGGCATTGCCCTCATCGTCGAGCACCCGAATCAGGCCCTTGGCCAGGTCGGCCGTGTCGGCGGGTTCTACGTCAATGGCGGGTTTGCGCACCGTGCCGGCGTCGGTCAGACGCAGGTAGGAGAAGTCGGTTTTGCAGCCTGGGCGGCCCGAGGGTTCGGGAACGTGCAGGCGCAGCGGTTCGTACGCTTGGTTCATGGCTTCTACGCTCGATCTTGTGAATTTCTTGTAGTGAGCTGACCGTCATTCCTCTGTGGAAGAAATCTTGTCCTACAACAATCATAGGCCCGGCCAAGAAGAATATTTCTCTCTGTTTCGTTGCGCTTGAGATCATTTGAGGATAAAAAATCTGCATAAACATAAAAAGCAGGTGGTTTTGTCTCATGCGCAAACTGGACCGTACCGACATCGGCATTCTCAATAGCCTTCAAGAGAACGCGCGCATCACCAATGCCGACCTCGCGCGCTCGGTGAACCTGTCCCCGACGCCGTGCTTCAACCGGGTCAAGGCGATGGAAGAATTGGGGCTGATTCGCGAGCAAGTGACGTTGCTGGATGCCGATCTGCTGGGGCTGCATGTGAATGTGTTCATTCACGTCAGCCTGGAAAAACAGGTGGAGGAGGCGTTGCAGCATTTCGAGGAAGCGATCTCGGATCGCCCGGAAGTGATGGAGTGCTATTTGATGGCGGGGGATCCGGACTACCTGATCCGGGTGCTGGTGCCGACCATTAAGTCGCTGGAGCGCTTCATGATGGACTTCCTCACCAAAGTCCCCGGCGTGGCCAACATCCGCTCAAGTTTTGCGCTGAAGCAGGTGCGTTACAAAACCGCGCTGCCGTTGCCGGCGAATGGGTTGACCTTGGGCAATTAAAGATCAAAGGATCGCAGGCTTCGCCAGCTCCTACATTGACCGTGCGTGCGCGGGTGTACCCGAATCTTGTAGGAGCTGGCGAAGCCTGCGATCTTTTGATTTTGATTGTTCAGAGCGTGTTGATCGGTATTTTCAGATACGCCACGCCATTGTCCTCGGCCGGCGGCAAATTCCCCGCCCGCACGTTCACCTGAATCGCCGGCAGCAGCAGTGTCGGCATGCCCAACCCCGCATCACGCTGGGTGCGCATGGCGACGAACGCGGCTTCATCAATACCGTCGCGAACGTGGATGTTGCCTTTGCGCTGCTCGCCCACCGATGCCATGCACCGGGATTCGCGGCCTTCGGGCGGGTAATCGTGGCAGACGTAGAGACTCACGCTGGCGGGGAAGGCCAGCAGTTTCTGGATAGAAGCAAACATCTGATTGGCATTGCCGCCGGGAAAGTCGCAGCGCGCGGTGCCTACATCCGGCATGAACAGCGTATCGCCCACCAGAATCACATTACTGTCGATCAGGTAAGCCATGTCCGCCGGCGTGTGACCAGGTACATGCAGGGCCGTGGCCTTGAGGTTACCGATCATGAACGATTCGTCCGGGGCGAACAGATGATCGAACTGCGAACCGTCCACCGCAAATTCCGGCTCAAGGTTGAACAGGCTTTTGAACACCCCCTGAACCTTGCTGATCGACTGGCCAATCGCAATCCTGCCACCCAGTTCCCGACGCAGATAAGGCGCGGCGGACAGGTGATCGGCATGGGCGTGGGTTTCCAGCAGCCATTGCACCTGCAAGCGGTGTTCGCGGAGGAAGGCAACGATCCTGTCGGCCTGGAGGGTGGCGGTGCGCCCGGCGGCCGGGTCGTAATCGAGCACCGGGTCGACGATCGCACACTGACCGCCATCGGCTTCGTAGATCACGTAACTGTAGGTCGACGAGGCAGGGTCGAGGAAGGCTTCAATCAAGGCAGGCATGGTGGCCGTTTCTTTTGGGACAGGCATTGAGGGTAGTGTCATTTTCCCTGCGCTGACCAGCCCCCCAACAATTCAATTGATGTAAAAAGCTGCGCGGGCTCTATCCTGTCAGTCATCGATACCGGGCGTTCCCGGCCTTTTTTGCGGATCATGAGTGTTTTATGTTGCTGGCAAGTTTTTTTGGCCTGGTCATGGGGCTGGTCCTCGGATTGACCGGTGCCGGTGGCGGCATTCTTGCTGTCCCGGCGCTGGTGCTGGGATTGGGTATGAGCATGACTCAGGCTGCACCCGTTGCCTTGTTTGCAGTGGGAAGCGCAGCGGCGGTCGGGGCGATTGACGGGTTGCGCCATGGTCTGGTGCGTTACCGCGCCGCGCTGTTGATTGCTTTGCTGGGGGCGATTTTTTCGCCGGTCGGCATCTACTTTGCCCATCAGTTGCCGGAAAAGATTCTGATGATTCTGTTCAGCCTGCTGATGGTCATGGTGGCCTGGCGGATGCTGCGCCGCGAGCGACATGAAGAAGGCCCGAGCGACCACGGCCACGCCAACTGGGGCCAGAAAAACTGCATGCTCGATCAACAGACCGGACGCTTTTCCTGGACAGCCAAATGCACCGCGACCCTGGCGGCACTCGGCGCGGTGACCGGTGTTGTTTCCGGGTTGCTGGGGGTTGGCGGCGGGTTTCTGATCGTCCCGGCGTTCAAGCAACTGACCGATGTGCAGATGCGAGGGATTGTGGCGACATCCCTGATGGTGATCAGTCTGATTTCCGCCATCGGCGTGATCGGCGCGTTTCATGCCGGGGTGCGGATTGATGGTTTAGGCGTGGCGTTCATCATCGCAAGCGTGGTCGGCATGATCATTGGCCGACAGCTTTGCGCGCGCGTACCGGCCCGGGCGTTGCAGGCAGGATTCGCCAGCGTCTGCGTGATCGTCGCGGTGTATATGCTGGTTCGGGCCTGAGGTCTACAACGGGCGATACTGCAGACTGAAAGTCAGTTCAGCGGACTGATCCTGCTCCAGCAATACCAGTCCCGTGACACGCCCCCTGTAGGAGCGAGCTTGCTCGCGATGGTCTGAAGAGCGACGCGTATATTCAGAAACCGCGCATTATCGTTAACGTCCATCGCGAGCAAGCTCGCTCCTACAGGGGACTGTGTTGTCAGCTCGAAATCATGGGGGGCATGGTGCCTAATAGGGAGACCGCCGCCACTGCGCCAATCCCCAGCAACCATTCCAGGATCACGGTGGTCTTGAGCGTTGCAAGACGCTCCTCGCAATCCCTGATCTGCAACCGATTGAACAGCGCCAGCCCCAGCATGACGGCGACCAGCACAACCTTGATCAGCAGAATCAGTGCGAAACCGGACAGTAGCGGTGTAGGCCAGAACTGCCCGGTCAGTACCCGAACATTGATCAGCCCCGTGATAACCAATCCGGCAACCAATGCGTAACCCACGCCGCTGAAGCGTTGCAGTATTTCGCGAACGGCATGGCCAGCCGGCTGCCGCAGAATCATCACCAGCAACATCAGCCCACCCAACCAGGCGCCGACACAAATCAGGTGAACGATCTGATTGAGGATCAGCAATTGGCCGCTGAGGCCATCAAGCATCGCCCCGTGGCCGACCGGTGCCAGCGTGGCCAGCAACAGGCCGCCGAGAATCAGGCGCAAGGGCAGGTGGGTGCGGAGCCGCGTCAGCAGCACAATCAACAGCAAACCATTGAGCAACAGATGCCAGGTCCAGACCTGACCAAAAAACGTATTGCCCAGCACCAACCCCAGGGTCGACGGATCGAATGCCGCCGGCCAGTCCCCGGCCATGCTGGCGGTGATCAGCAGCAACCAGCTGACGCCGCTGACCAATGCCACTGCCGCAAGCCAACGGCTGACTCGCGCCAGAGGTTGATCCAGCAACGTCTCACGGCCCAACAGTAACGGCCTGAATACCCAGCCCCCGAACAGCATCAGCACCACGGTGAAATGCAGGAAACGGCACAGCACCATCGTGCTCGTCATGAATTACTGGCCAACCTTGAAGCTGTAGGCGCCTTCGCTTTTGTGGGTGTCGACCGACACCGCATGCCATTCGACTTTGTAGGCACCTGCCGTCAACGGCGCTGCCGGGGTGACGATCAAGGTCTTTTTGTCGCTGCCTTCGGTGGCCAGGCTTTTCACTGGCACGCTGGCGCCGTCCTTGCTGATCGTGACTTTGGTGAACGTCGCTTCGACACCTTCGGAAAACTCCAGACGCAGTTCCGAGGGCGCGCTCGCGGTGCTGTCAGCAGCCGGGGTCTGGCTTTTCAGATGGGCGTGGGCAAAGACCGACGAAGCGGCAAGCAGCGAGCCGAGCAGGGCGGCGGTGGACAGGGTTTTCTTGAAAAGCATCGTAGGCACCTCAGAGGCAGGTTCGAAGAAGTGGGACAGTTTAGCTGCGAGCGCGAGCGGGCGGGTGTACGAAGTTTCGTTTTCCCCTGTCGCCGCGAGGTAGAGCGGATGCTAGTCTTGAGCAACGCTGTTGTCAGGGAGCCCTCATGGGCAATCACAAGATCGAGATTCGCCGCAGTAACGTCGAAAAAATCCTGCTCGGGGCGGAAAAGGTCTTTGCCGAAAAAGGCTTCGGCGGTACGGCGATGGCCGACATCGCCGCCGAAGTGCAACTGCCGCGTTCCAACCTGCATTACTACTTCAGCACCAAGACCGAGTTGTACAGCGCCGTACTGTTCGATTTGCTGGAGGTGTGGAAGCAGGACGCACTGTGTTTCGAGATGTTCGATGACCCGCGCGTGGTGCTCAGCAGTTACATCCGCGCCAAGATGAACCACTCCCGCAGCCGGCCTTACGGCTCGAAAGTCTGGGCCAACGAAATCATCCACGGCGCGCCGACGTTGGGCGTGGCACTGGACGCCAGTCTGTACGACTGGGCCAAGATGAAAGAAGCGAAAATCCGCCAGTGGGTGGACGACAAACGCATCCTGCCGGTGGAACCTTCAAGCCTGCTGTACATGATCTGGGCCTCGACCCAGCATTACGCTGACTTTGATCATCAGGTGAATATTTTGAATGATCATCAGCCGCTGTCGGACATGCAGTTTGAAAGGGCGGTGCAGACGGTGACGAGTGTGATTTTGCGGGGGATCGGGTTGGAGCCATAAATCAAAAGATCGCAGCCTCGTTTCACTCGACAGCTCCTACAAGGGAATGCGAAACCCTGTAGGAGCTGTGTAGGAGCTGTCGAGTGAAACGAGGCTGCGATCTCTTGAACGTCA
Source organism: Pseudomonas sp. LB3P81 (assembly GCF_054897965.1). Lineage (NCBI taxonomy): Bacteria > Pseudomonadati > Pseudomonadota > Gammaproteobacteria > Pseudomonadales > Pseudomonadaceae > Pseudomonas > Pseudomonas sp. LB3P81. The sequence goes on from NZ_JBUBVG010000001.1 coordinate 257,888, forward strand.
ACGATCAGACCGCGACGTGATACGGATTCCTCGGATCATGGTTCCAGTCCAGAAACGGCTTCCCGTTCTCCATCGGCACCATCTCGATGCAATCCTGCACCGGGCAGGTGATCTGGCACAAATTACACCCCACACAGTCCTCATCGACCACTTCATACTTGTGCGTGCCGTCCGCCTGTTTGAGGCTGGCCACCGCCTGATGCGAAGTGTCTTCGCAGGCGATATGGCAACGCCCACACCCAATACACGCGTCCTGATCGATCTTCGCAATCACCTGATAGTTGATGTCCAGGTACTTCCAGTCCGTGGTATTGCCCACGGCCCGCCCGGAAAATTCCGACACGCTGGCGTAACCCTGACTGTCCATCCAGCGTGACAAGCCGTCCTTCATCTCCTCTACAATCCGGAAGCCATGCAGCATCGCCGCCGTGCACACCTGCACCGAGCCGCTGCCCAGCGCGATGAATTCCGCCGCGTCGCGCCAGTTACCGATGCCGCCGATGCCGGAAATCGGAATGCCTTGAGTCTGCGGATCGCGAGCGATTTCAGCGACCATGTTCAGCGCAATCGGCTTCACCGCCGAACCGCAATAACCGCCGTGGGTGCTTTGACTGCCGACGATGGGGTTGGCGACCATGCGCTCCAGGTTGACGCTGGTAATCGAGTTGATCGTATTGATCAGCGACACCGCATCGGCACCACCACGATGGGCCGCTCGGGCGGCGACGCGAATGTCGGTGATGTTCGGCGTGAGCTTGACGATTACCGGCAGCGAGCAATACGTCTTGCACCAGCGCGTGACCTGCTCGACATACTCCGGCACCTGACCGACCGCCGCGCCCATGCCCCTTTCCGGCATGCCGTGCGGGCAGCCGAAATTCAATTCAATGCCATCGGCACCGGTGGCTTCTACCAGCGGCAGGATGTGTTTCCAGGATTCTTCGACGCAGGGCACCATCAGCGACACGATCAGTGCGCGATCCGGCCAGTCCTTTTTGACCTGGGTAATTTCCCGCAGGTTGATCTCCAGCGAGCGGTCGGTAATCAGCTCGATGTTGTTGAAACCCAACACCTCACGGTTGGCACCGAAGTGCGCCGAGTAGCGCGACGACACGTTGACCGCCGCCGGGTCTTCACCCAGGGTTTTCCAGACCACGCCGCCCCAACCGGCTTCGAAGGCGCGGACCACGTTGTAGGCTTTGTCGGTCGGAGGCGCGGAGGCCAGCCAGAACGGATTGGGGCTTTTGATGCCGGCGAAGACAATCGACAGATCGGCCATTTACGCAGCCTCCACGTTAAGCATCAGTTGAGCGTTGATGGCCTCGGCGGCCAGTTTGCCGTGCTGCACCGCCTGCACGGTGAGGTCCTGATCGAGACTGGTGCAGTCACCGCCGGCATACACGCCCGGAATGCTGGTGCGCAGGTGTTCATCGACTTGAATCCGATCGCCCTGACGCTTGAGTTCGCGAGCCAGCGGATCGCTGAGGGCACTTGAGTCGAAGGCCTGGCCGATGGCTTTGAAGATCGCATCGGCGGCCAGTTCGAGCGTTTCGCCAGTGGTTTGCAGGCGACCTTCCACCAAATGTGTGCGGGCGAAGCGCATGCCGCGCACGTTGCCTTGATCATCGAGCAGCACTTCTTCGGGTTGCGCCCACGTCAGCAAGCGCACCTGATTGGCTTTGGCGATCTCTTGTTCGTGGTGGGTGGCGCCCATGTCCTCGACACCGCGGCGATACACCAGATTCACGTCACGTGCGCCGAGGCGGGCCATTTGCACGGCCATGTCGATGGCGGTGTTGCCGGCGCCGAGGACGATGCAGTGGTCGGCTAAAGGCAGTTGTGTCAGGTCATCGGCCTGGCGCAATTCACGGATGTACTCGGTGGCGGGGAGCAAGCCTGGCGCATCTTCGTGGGCCAGTCCCAGCTGTTTGCTGGCGTTGAGGCCGAGGCCGAGAAACACTGCGTCGAATTGCTGATGCAGTTCGCTGAGGGTCAGGTTTTCACCGAGTTTGTGTCCGTGACGGATTTCGATGCCGCCGATCTGCAGCAGAAAATCGATTTCCTTTTGCGCGTAATCGTCCACCAGTTTGTACTTGGCGATCCCGTATTCGTTGAGGCCGCCAGCCTTTTCCCGTGCTTCGAAAATCACCACGTCATGCCCGTGCATGGCGCTGCGATGGGCGCAGGACAAACCGGCCGGGCCGGCGCCGACCACAGCGATGCGCTTGCCGGTGGCTGCGGCGCGAGGGAAGGGGTGTTCGCTGAAGTGCGCGTTGTCCACGGCGTAGCGCTGTAACAGGCCGATCAACACCGGCGCGCATTCATGGGCGTTGTTGCGCACGCAGGCTTGCTGGCAGAGGATTTCCGTCGGGCAGACCCGGGCGCAACTGCCGCCGAGGATGTTCGCCGAGAGGATTTTCTGCGCCGCGCCTTGCACGTTGTCCTGATGGATATTGCGGATGAACGAAGGAATGTCGATGTCGCTTGGACAGGCATTCACGCACGGGGCGTCGTAGCAATACAGGCAGCGCGAGGCTTCCAGATGTGCCTGGCGGTCGTTTAACGGCGGCGCCAGATCGGTGAAATGGCCGGCGAGGGCGGCCGCATTCTCATAGGGATGCGGGAGGTGGTTCAAGGTCTTGATCACGGTGTTGGCCTCACAGTTGTTGAGGTAACTGCCTCTGGTGGGCATTGGTTTTTTTGCATCATCCTGTGGCGAGGGAGCTTGCTCCCGCTGGGTGGCGAAGCCGCCCCCTATCCTGCCCACTCGGTTTTCCTGGGATCTGGAATCGACTGGTTTTGGGCCTGCTACGCAGGCCAGCGGGAGCAAGCTCCCTCGCCACAGGAGCAGATCAGCGTTTCACTGCCACAGGCTGATTCAACTCAGCCCGCTTGCTCAGCAAATCAAATACCGCCGGATACGCCGGCCGTTCGACATACCGCCCGGCCCCACGCTCGGCGCGCAAATCCCCATCGGCCCAGACCACACGGCCCTGGCTGATCGTATGGCTCGGCACACCGCGTACGGTCTTGCCTTCGAAGATGTTGAAGTCGACTTGCTGGTGATGGGTCTTCGCTGAAATCGTCCGCGAACCTTCGGGATCCCACAGCACCAGATCCGCATCGGCACCGACGCGAATCGCACCCTTGCGCGGGTAGAGGTTGAAAATCTTCGCGGTGTTGGTGGAGGTGAGCGCGACAAATTGCTGCATCGAGAAACGCCCGGTGTTCACCCCTTCATCCCACAGCACGGCCATACGGTCTTCGATACCGGCGGTGCCATTGGGGATTTTGCTGAAGTCATCACGCCCCGCAGCTTTTTGCTCGGCGCAGAAGCAGCAGTGGTCGGTGGCGGTGGTGTGCAGGTTGCCGGATTGCAGCCCATGCCAAAGCGCTTCCTGGTGACCGCGAGGACGGAAGGGCGGGCTCATCACGTAACCGGCGGCGGTCTGCCAGTCAGGGTGTTGATAGACGCTGTCGTCCAGCAGCAGATGCCCGGCCAGCACTTCACCGTAGACTTGCTGACCCTTGCTGCGGGCGTAGGTGATTTCGTCGAGGGCTTCCTTGCTCGAGACATGCACCAGATACAGCGGCGTGCCCAGCGTTTCGGCGATGCGGATTGCCCGGCTCGCCGCTTCACCTTCAACTTGAGAAGGGCGCGACAGCGGATGCGCCTCAGGGCCGGTCATGCCCTGCGCCATCAGCTTGCGTTGCAGGTGATAAACCAACTCACCGTTTTCCGCATGCACGGTCGGCACGGCGCCCAGCTCCAGGCAACGCTCGAAGCTTGCCACCAGCGTGTCATCGGCCGCCATGATCGCGTTCTTGTAGGCCATGAAATGCTTGAAGCTGTTGACGCCGTGATGGCTGACCAGCTCGGCCATTTCCTCGCGGACCTGCTCGCTCCACCAGGTGATCGCGACATGGAAACCGTAATCCGAGGCCGACTTCTCCGCCCAGCCGCGCCACTGATGAAAGGCCTCCATCAGCGACTGCTGCGGATTGGGAATCACGAAGTCGATGATCGACGTGGTGCCCCCGGCGAGACCGGCCGCCGTGCCGCTGAAAAAGTCTTCACTGGCCACGGTGCCCATGAAGGGCAGTTGCATGTGCGTGTGCGGGTCGATGCCGCCGGGCATCAGGTATTGACCGCTGCCGTCGAGCACTTCGGCGCCCGCCGGAACATCAAGATTTTCACCGATGGCTTTGATCACGCCGTCGGCGCAATAGACGTCGGCGCGATAGCTTTCATCTTGGGTAATAACGATGGCGCCACGGATCAACAGAGACATTCCGAGTTCCTCGCAGGCAATGACCGACTGGTGCCGGTTCTAAATGTTTTATAGGAAGCAGACGTAAACAGGCATATTCCTGTCAGCGCTGTCAGGAATAGAAACTAGTATGAGTTCATGGAATCAGCAAGAATATTTTTTATAAGCATATAACCGCTTTAAGTTATTGATATATAAGTATTAAAATGAATAATCACCAAAATGGTGAGGCCCCTCACCATTTTGACGCACTTGACAGGTTCTAAAAATGGTCAAGATTTCTTATGTGAAATCAGCCGCTTGAGGATGGTCTATGGTTGATGCGCAACTTTGAAAAAAAGATCGATGCACCAGATTGAGTCCTGACGGTTTGGACAACTTGCCTGGCCTTTGGCCTGAGGGAACAGGCAAGTCACCGAGGACTCACCAGGTAAATAAATAAAGCTGATAAACATCAGTGAGTTACAACGTTTTATGGAACTGCCCGATGCGCAATCGGGGTGCCCGGCATGTTTATTGATGACGCCAGCCCCTGATGAGCAAAAAATAATTCAAAGAACAATGGAGCGGCCATGCAACAGATCAGATCACAAGTGACCGAGCGCGACGGCTTGTTTGAGCTCGAAGCCGGCAGCGACGTCCTCGACAGTCCCCGTTACAACCACGACATGGCACCGACCAAGGTGCGCGAACGAACCTGGAACAAATGGCACATCACCGCGCTGTGGGTCGGCATGGCGATCTGCGTGCCGACCTACACCCTCGGTGGGGTGCTGACCGCTTATTTCGGCCTGACGGTCGGCGAAGCGCTGCTGGCGATTCTGTTCGCCAACATCATTGTGTTGATCCCTCTGACACTGAATGCTTTCCCCGGCACCAAATACGGCATCCCGTTTCCCGTATTGCTTCGCTCGTCATTCGGCGTTCTGGGTTCCAACATTCCCTGCCTGATTCGTGCCTTGGTGGCGTGTGGCTGGTTCGGCATCCAGACGATGTTCGGCGGGCTGGCGATTCACCTGTTTCTGGGCTCGGTGTTCGAAGGCTGGAAATCCCTCGGCGGCACCGGCGAAGTCATCGGCTTCATGATCTTCTGGGCGCTGAACCTGTGGGTGGTGATTCGCGGCGCCGACTCGATCAAATGGCTTGAAACGCTCTCCGCGCCGCTGCTGGTGCTGGTCGGTGTCGGCCTGCTGGTGTGGGCGATGCCGAACGTGTCGATGAGCGAATTGCTGGCGATCCCGGCCAAGCGTCCGGAAGGCGCGAGCGTGGCCAGTTACTTCGCCGCCGGTCTGACCGCCATGGTCGGGTTCTGGGCCACGTTGTCCCTGAACATTCCGGACTTCAGCCGCTACGCCAAAAGCCAGAAGGACCAGATCGTCGGGCAGATCATCGGCTTGCCGCTGACCATGTTCCTGTTCGCTTCTCTGGGCGTGGTGATGACCGCCGCGTCGGTGAAACTGGTGGGTGTGAGCGTCTCCGATCCGGTGACTTTGATCGGGCATATCCAGAGCCCGGTCTGGGTCGCGCTGGCCATGGCACTGATCATCATCGCCACGCTTTCCACCAACACCGCCGCCAACATTGTTTCGCCGACCAACGACTTCCAGAACATCGCGCCGAAAGTGATCAACCGCACCAAAGCCGTGTTGCTCACCGGTCTGGTGGGGTTGTTGCTGATGGGCCATGAACTGCTGAAGAAGCTTGGGCTGATTGTCTCGGACCTGAGCCTGGAAACGGTCTATTCGAACTGGCTGCTGGGCTATTCCAGCCTGCTCGGCCCGATCGCTGGGATCATGGTGGTGGACTATTTCCTGATCAAGAAACAGCAACTGGATCTGGCCGGGCTTTATCGCGATGACGTTTATCCGGCGTGGAACTGGTTCGGGTTTATCGCGTTTGGTGTGCCGGTGGTGTTGACGCTGCTGTCGCTGGGCAGCGATGCGTTCAGCTGGTTTTACAGCTATGGCTGGTTTACCGGTTCGGCGCTGGGCGGGGTGATTTATTACGGGTTGTGCTCGATGCGGCCTAGCCCGTCTGTCGCGAAATCTGCGGTGTAGCGGATGGCCCCTTCGCGAGCAAGTCGAATCGTCGCACCGCCGCTCCCACAGTTGAAATGCATTCCCCTGTGGGAGCGGGCTTGCTCGCGAAGGCGGCCTCAAATACACCCAATGAATGCCTGAAAAAAACCTATAACAACAGCCTGAGGAGATCACCATGAACGCTGCCGTAGACGTTCTGCAATCCACCCATCAGCACATCAACCGCGACCGCCTCTGGCAGTCGCTCATGGAACTCGCAAAACTCGGCGCCACCGTCAAGGGCGGCGTCTGTCGCCTGGCCCTGACCGACCTCGATCGCCAGGCCCGCGACATCTTCGTCAAGTGGTGTGAGGACGCCGGCTGCACCGTCAGCATCGACGCCGTCGGCAACATCTTCGCCCGCCGCACCGGCCGCAACCCGAACCTGCCACCCGTCATGACCGGCAGCCACATCGACACCCAACCCACCGGCGGCAAGTTCGACGGTTGCTTCGGCGTGCTCGCCGGCGTCGAAGTGCTGCGCACCCTCAACGACCTCGGCGTTGAAACCGAAGCGCCGCTGGAAGTGGTGGTCTGGACCAACGAAGAAGGCTCGCGCTTCGCCCCGTGCATGATGGGCTCCGGTGTGTTCGCAGAAAAATTCACCCTCGAAGAAACCCTGGCCAAGGTCGACGCCGAAGGCATCAGCGTCGGTGAAGCCTTGAATGCCATCGGCTACGCCGGCCCACGCGCGGTCAGCGGTCACGCCGTCGGCGCCTATTTCGAAGCCCACATCGAACAAGGCCCGATCCTCGAAGACGAACGTAAAACCATCGGCGTCGTCATGGGCGCCCTCGGCCAGAAATGGTTCGACCTGAAACTGCGCGGCGTCGAAGCCCACGCCGGCCCGACCCCGATGCACCTGCGCAAGGACGCACTGGTCGGCGCCGCCGTGATCGTCGGCGCCGTCAATCGCGCTGCCCTCGGCCATCAACCCCACGCATGCGGCACTGTCGGTTGCCTGCAAGCCTACCCCGGCTCACGCAACGTCATCCCCGGCGAAGTGCGCATGACCCTCGATTTCCGTCACCTGGAACCGGCACGCCTGGACTCGATGATCGCCGAAGTCCGCGAAGTCATCGAAACCACCTGCGAAGAACACGGCCTGACCTTCGAACTCACGCCCACCGCCGACTTCCCGCCGCTGTACTTCGACAAGGGCTGCGTAGACGCCGTACGCGGTGCCGCGCAAGGTCTCGGCTTGTCGCACATGGACATCGTCAGCGGAGCAGGGCACGACGCCATCTTCCTCGCCGAACTCGGCCCGGCCGGGATGATCTTCGTGCCGTGTGAAGGTGGCATCAGCCACAACGAAATCGAAAACGCCGCACCGGATGATCTGGCGGCGGGGTGTGCAGTGTTGTTGCGGGCGATGCTGGCGGCTTCGGCGGCGATTGCTGGTGGGCAACTCGCGGCTTGAAAATCAAAAGATCGCAGCCTTCGGCAGCTCCTACATTGGATTCGCATTCTCCTGTAGGAGCTGCCGAAGGCTGCGATCTTTTGATCTTGGCCCATCAAACCCAAATGGCATCCCACAACGGATAATCACCCACCCGCTTCACCAATCCGGCACGCAACGGATTCATAACGATGTAACGAGCTGCATCCTTCAGGTCCTCATCCCGACGTAACGCACGGTCGTAATACCCGCGCTGCCATATTGGGCCATGGCATGCACGCACGATATTGATCGAACGGCTGCTTCTGGATTTAACCCGGCACATCACTTCGGTCAACGTGCCACCCTTCAACTCGATCAACCAATGCAGATGATCCGGCATCACAACCCAGGCCATCGAGGTCACCAGCGACGCCTCATCAGCACAGCGCAGCTGATCAACCACAAGCCGTCCCAACTGCCAATCGGCGAACACTCGCTCTCGTTGATGAGCGACCGCAGTCAACAGATAAATACGGCCAGATTCTGAAAGTCGTGCCTTGCGCAGGCGACATCCACTTGCAGCAACAGGCATTCCTTGCCCTCCTTGAAGTGTGTTGGCAGATGAACGTTAGTCGCTAGCGCGAGAGCCATGGATGAAAGCATTTTCACAATATTTCGAATGCGCCAAAAAGATCGCAGCTGTCGGCAGCTCCTACACCGATCCCCTGTAGGAGCTGCCGAAGGCTCGGGCCGCGATCGGACGATCTTTTGATCTCCTTCTGCACGATCACAAACCCCAGCGGTCGTAATCTTCACAGCGCGCCGCACGTTGGCGCGACCAGAATTGTGGAGATCCAATGAGCCGGGACGTCCTGACCACCGAGACCAATCGTCGCCAACTCCAGCAGATCATCGCCGGCCTGTCCGACGGTGTGATCCTGCTGGAACTCGACCAAACCATCCTCTGGGCCAACGAAGCCGCGCTGACCATGCACGGTGTCAGTCAGATCAGCGACCTGGGCGCCAATGCCAAGGAATATGCCAAGCGCTTCGCCTTGCGCTATCGCAACAATCATCCGGTGCCGTCTGATAACTACCCGATCAATCGTGTGGCACGCGGTGAGACGTTCAGCGATGTGCTGGTGGAAGTGACTCCGCTTGAAGATGAGGACCGCGTTTGGGTCCACAACGTGCGCAGCATGGTGTTGGCCGACAGTCGCGGTGAACCGGAGTCGCTGGTGCTGATCATTGACGATGTCACCGAATGGGCCAGCGCCGAGCAGCGCTTCGAAAAGACCTTCAGCGCCAATCCGGCCCCGGCAGTGATATGCCGTCTCAGCGATTTACGCTACATCAAGGTCAATGCGGGCTTTCTGGAAATGACCGGCTACACCCGCGATCAGGTTATCGGCGTTTCGACCTATGAGCTGGATATTCTCGACGGTGCGGAAAAGAAAGACCTGGCGATCGAACGTCTGCGAGAGCACGCCACCATTCCCCAGATGCAGGCCGAGCTGAAGTTGCCCGAAGGCGGCAGCAAGCAGGTGATCGTCGCGGGCCAGCCTCTTGAGCTTAACGACGAAGACTGCATGCTGTTTTCTTTCGTCGACATGGAGCCCCGGCACAAGGCTGAAGTCGCCCTTCGCCAGAGCGAGGAGCGGTTTGCCAAGGCTTTCCGCCTGACGCCGGTGCCGATCCTGGTGTGCAGCGCCATTGATCAGGTGGTGCTGGAGGTCAACGAAGCGTTCCTCGAAACCCTCACTTATCCAAGTGAAGAAGTGCTCGGCAAAACCATCGCCGAAATCGATTTCATCCATGACGCGGTCGCACGCACACGACTGTTCGCGGCGCTGGAGAAAACCGGGAACCTGGATCGCATCGATGTTCGGGTGCGCAAAAAAGATACCGAACTGATCGATTGCGCGATTTCGGCCGACACCGTGAACATTCAGGACAGCCCGTGCTACTTGCTGGTGTTGATGAACATTACCGAGCGCAAACGCACGGAACTGGAGCTGGTGGCGGCCATTGAAGAGGTGATGAAAGACGCCTCCTGGTTCAGCCGCACGCTGATCGAAAAACTCGCCAATGTGAAAAGCGTCAACTCGCCGAAACTGCCCAGTGCGTCCTTCACCGACCTGACGGCTCGAGAGCGCGATGTACTTGGCCTGATCTGTGAAGGTCTCGCCGACAAGGAAATCGCCGCGCGCCTGAAACTGGCCCCCAATACCGTGCGCAATCACGTTGCGACGGTGTATTCCAAACTGGATGTGCACAGCCGCAGCGAGGCGATCGTCTGGGCGCGCGAGCGCGGATTGTTCTCCAGCGAACGTCGACCGACAGGTCAGCGTTAAGGTGCAAATGCACTAGTTTTCATAGTGCAAATTGATGTTTTGGCGAGGTGCGACGGGTCTTAGGCTGGGAACGTGCGAGCGGGGTCCGAGGAATATCCGCATGCGCCTGTTCAAGTCGCTCAAGGATCAGCCATGCAGCAAGAACGCATCCCCCTTGCAGATCCTTGCCACGAGGGTCAATCGCAATGATTCATCTGGCGCAACTGCGGCTGTTACTGGAGCGCAGCTTTTCTCCCCTGGCCTGTGACTGCTCGATTACGGGTGATCATTCGTTGACAGTGAAGCTCTACCATCCGGTATCGGGGCAGGTGGACCTGGTGGTCAGCGGGTTGAACGTGACAACCCTCAACACCAGCGAAGCGGTTGCAGCGTTCATTGAGGAGCTGCGCTACGAACTGGAAAGCAACACCCTGCATCGACCCGATCCCGTGCGCTAGTTTTTGTCGGTTTTGAATACTGACTGGACATGAAGATCCACAAAATCAACTTTTCTATAATCCACCCGTGGACTTTTTGGCAGGGTTTTGTTGTCACAAACTTGTCAGTCACTTATCGCGGGTCATCCTATGAAAAGTCTTGGGAAACGCGTTTTCACACCTTTTGCATTCTGTGTCGTCATGCTCGGTGGCTGTGCCAGTCCGCCGCCACCTCCACCTGCTGCGCCACCACCTCCGCCTGAAACGACTTGTCAGACCTCGGATAGCACCCAGGTGATGGGCGATATGCGGGCGGAAGGGCAGGTGACGCGCGAGACCACCGTGACGCGGTGTGTCACGCAGTAGGAGCGAGTTTGCTCGCGATGGTCGTGAACGAAAACGCGCGCTTGCCGGAACAACGCGGAGTTCTTCAGTCCATCGCGAGCAAGCTGGCTCCTACAGGGGCACATCTGCTGAAAACGGATCAGGACAGGAAGCCACCATCCACATTCAACGAAACACCGGTGGTATAACTGGAAGCATCACTCGCCAAATACAACACCGCCCCCGCCATCTCACTCGGATCCGCCACGCGCTTCAGCGGAATCTGCGCCAACGCAGTCTTCAAAATCGCATCATTCTTCACCAGTGCCGAAGCAAACTTGGTATCCGTCAACCCAGGCAACAACGCATTGCAACGAATCCCGAACTGCGCACATTCCTTGGCAAACACCTTGGTCATGTTGATCACGGCCGCCTTGGTCACCGAATAGATGCCCTGGAAAACCCCCGGCGAGATGCCGTTGATCGACGCCACGTTGATGATGCTGCCGCCGCCGTTGTCACGCATCAGCTTGCCGGCTTCGACGGACATGAAGAAGTAGCCGCGGATGTTCACATCGACGGTTTTCTGAAAGGCGCCAAGGTCGGTGTCGAGCACGTTGCAGAACTGCGGATTGGTCGCGGCGTTGTTGACCAGGATGTCCAGGCGGCCGAACTGTTCGCGGATGCCGGCGAAGACCTGGCTGATCTGTTCCATTTCACCGATGTGGCAAGCAACGGCGGTGGCTTTGCCGCCGGCGGCGATGATCGCGTCGGCGACGTGTTGGCAGCCCTCGAGTTTGCGACTGGAAACGATGACGTGAGCGCCTTGCTGGGCCAGCAGTTTGGCGATGGCTTCACCGATGCCGCGGCTGGCACCGGAGACGAAAGCGATCTTGCCGTCGAGGTCGAACAACTGAGTCTTGGACATGGGTTTTCCTTGTTATTAGCCAGGGGTGCAATCAGAGGCTGGATTTCGAAATGACCTGCAAACTCATCTGCTCCAGCAGTTTGTTCATGTGAATGAACTGCGCGAAGCGTTTGTCCTGGGTCTGACCATGGAAGAAGCGGTAGTAGATCTGCTGCACGATGCCGGCGAGGCGGAACAGGCCGTAGGTGTAGTAGAAATCGAAGTTGTCGATCTGAATGCCTGCGCGTTCGGCGTAGTAATCGACGAACTCGCGGCGGGTCAGCATGCCCGGTGCGTGGCTCGGCTGGCGGCGCATCAGTTGCACCGGCGCCGGGTCGTCGGCTTCGATCCAGTAGGCGAGGGTGTTGCCCAAGTCCATCAGCGGGTCGCCGAGGGTGGTGAGCTCCCAGTCGAGCACGCCGATGATCTGCATCGGGTTGTTCGGGTCGAGGATCACGTTGTCGAAGCGGTAGTCATTGTGGACGATGCTCGACGTCGGGTGATCGGCTGGCATCTTGTCGTTGAGCCAGGCCTTGACCGCTTCCCACTTTGGCGCATCGGGCGTCAGGGCTTTTTCGTAGCGGTCGCTCCAGCCTTTGATTTGCCGCGCCACGTAACCTTCGGGTTTGCCGAGGTCACCGAGGCCATAGGCGTTGTAATCCACCCGGTGCAGTTCGACGAACTTGTCGATGAAGCTCTTGCACAGGGCTTCGGTTTTCGCCGAATCCAGGCCCAGTTCCGGTGGCAGTTCGGAGCGCAGGATGATTCCGTTGACCCGTTCCATCACATAGAACTCGGCGCCAATCACCGATTCGTCGGTGCAGTGCACGTAGGCTTTCGGGCAGTACGGAAAGCCGTCGCGCAGTTGATTGAGGATACGAAATTCGCGACCCATGTCGTGGGCGGATTTGGCCTTGTGGCCGAACGGCGGCCGGCGCAGGACGAACTCCTGTTCGGGGTATTCCAGCAAATAGGTGAGGTTCGACGCACCGCCGGGAAACTGGCTGATCTGCGGCAAACCGCTGAGGCCCGGAATGTGGGCCTTGAGGTACGGATCGATCAGGCTTGCATCGAGTTCTTCGCCGGTGCGGATACGGGTGGACTGGTCAGTAAGCGCCATGCTTATCCCTTCTACTTATTTTGGAGGCCTGAAACTATTGGCTAATCTAATGCGCGCATCCGGCACCCACAACCACGATCGGCCCTTATAGGTGAGGGTGTTGCCGGGCAATCATTGCTTTTGATACACCCGTTTGAATTGTCCTACAGGGCGGCGTTGTTTTCGGGCGGCGTCGCCGATGCCGACACCGGCAGGTCGATGGGGGTGAGCACCGGTTCGCCGGAAAAGAACGCCATCAGGTTGCGCCCGACGAGCTCGACGGTGCCCCGGGTCGCTTCAGGGGACAAACCCGCGACGTGCGGCGTGAGAACCACGTTGCTCAGCGATTTCAGGGCATCCGGCACCTGCGGTTCTTGATCGAAGACATCCAGCGCCGCGCCGGCGATGCGCCGTTGCTCCAGGGCGCTGATCAAATCCGCCGTCACCACCACGCTGGCCCGGGCGATGTTGACGATGAATCCGTTGGGCCCCAGCGCATCCAGCACTGATCGGTTGACCAGGCTTCGGGTGCCGAGCCCGCCGGGCGTGGCCACCACCAGGAAATCCGAGGCGCGGGCCAGTTCGGTGGGAGTCGAGCAGAAGCTGTACGGCACATCGCTGCGGTGCTGGCGGTTGTGGTAGCTGATGGTCATGTCGAAACCGTTGGCGGCGCGTTTGGCGATGGCCATGCCGACAGCGCCGAGGCCGAGAATGCCCAGGCGTTTGCCGGCCAGGGAAGGGCGCATGATTTTCGGCCACTCGCCTCGGCGTACGGCGGCGTCGCAGCGAGGGATGTCACGCACCATCGCAAGCAGCATGGCCATCGCGTGGTCTGCCACCGAAGAGGCGTTGACCCCCGCGCCATTGGTGACCGTAATGCCCCGGTCGGCAGCGGCCTGCAGGTCGACATGCTCGTAACCGGCACCAATCACGCAAATGATCTTTAGCGCCGGCAGCGCAGCGATTTCATCGGCGTACAGCCCCAGCGGGCCGCGGGTCAGCACTGCATCTATGCGCGCGCCGTGGCTCGAAATGGCCTCGGCCCGCTCGGTGGGTGTTGGTGCCAGAATCAGGTGAAAGCCCTGATGTTCGAGAATCGGCAGGTAATCATTGATGGTTTCGACCAGTACCAGGACGGTTGCGGGCATGCTGGGCTCCTGTGGCTTGAATATCCCTAGAGATGGCTGGCTTCAAATTGCATTGGCAACGACCAAAGATCGCAGCACTGTCAGATGATCATAGCGGAACAGGAGAGGGAGGCTATGGCGCTGTCAGAAAGGTGCGCGCAGCTTGCAGAATTTCATCGGACAAAGCGTCGCCCCGGGTAGCCCGGGCGAGCATCAGTGCGCCGACCATGAGGGAGTATTGCACCAGCGCCTGTTGACGATCGCGGGCGTCGTCGCCCGTGTTCATCAAGGGAGTGAGCGTGTCGAGCAATGAGCCGAGGCCTTCCATGAAGGTTTTGCGCAGGCCGCTTTCGGCGGCTTCGTGGCACATGTCCCCGGCAAACGCCACCACTGGGCAGCTATCGCCCGGATTGTCGCGGCTGGCGGCCGACAGGTAGGGGCCAATCAAGGCCTGACGGGCGGCGGTCTTGTCTTCGTTGGCGGTGATCCAGTCTTTCCAGCGGTCTGCCGATTGCTGGAATGCGCGGCCGCTGGCCTCCTGGGCCAGGGCCTCTTTGGATTCGAAATGCCCATAAAATCCGCCATGGGTAAGGCCCGCTGCCGCCATGACGTCGATGACGCTGATGCCATGCACCCCCCGTTCGCGAAACAGGCGCGTGGCCGCCTCGACGATAATTTCGCGGTTGAGTTCGGCTTGCTTGCGGGAAACACGGGGCATTGGCGGCTCACATAGATAAAGGATGGCGATCAGAGGGCGTACTGGGCAATTCCGTTGCCGAACGACCAGTTTTCTTTTTTCACTTCGAGCAGATTGATGAAAACATCCTCCAGGCGCACCGCCAGTTCAGTGTTAAGGCTCTCGGCAATGGTTTTGTAGAGCAGCTTCTTCTGCTCGACGGTTCGGCCTTCGCTCAGGGTGATCTGAATCACCACCAGTTGGTCGGTGCGATTGATCCCCAGGTATTGGGGGTCAAAGATGAAGTGCTGCTCGTCGTGTTCGGCGAGGATCTGGAAATTATCGTTTTCCGGTACGCCAATGGCGCTGTGCATGGCGGCGTAGATCAGTTGGCCGATGCGTTTGGCGTGGGTGGGATCCTGATGCTTTTTGATGTCGATACGAACCAGTGGCATGGGAGGTCTCCGGAAGGGATACGGTCACTTAAAAATACATGATGATCGACCTTTATCAAGTGGAGACTGCTTTCGGCGATCTAAAGCAGACGAAGTGGGATCTTTGAAAATACAAATACCCAATGTGTTGAATCCCACTGATCCGCACCACCATTCCTCAGCTAAGTCTTTGCTTCTGTTCATTAATCCCGGACAATCGCGCCCCTGTTTCGGCCAGGGCGCTGCCTGTCGGATTTTTCCGACTCGTCCTGACCGGGTAGCAACTGACCGGAATGCGGAGATCTCACCGGATGAATGATCAGGCCAATAGCGTCAACGAACGCTATGTAGCGGCGAAACCTGTCAGCCTTGAGGGCTGGAATCGTCATGACACCACCTGGATGCTTGGCTTGTTTGGCACGGCCATCGGGGCCGGTACCCTGTTTTTGCCGATCAACGCGGGTTTGGGCGGTTTCTGGCCGTTGATTATCCTGGCGCTGCTGGCGTTCCCCATGACTTTTTACGCACACCGCGGCCTGACCCGCTTCGTGTTGTCCGGACGCGAAGGCGCGGACATCACCGAAGTGGTGGAAGAACACTTCGGCATCAAGGCAGGTGCGCTGATCACCTTGCTGTATTTCTTCGCGATCTTCCCGATCCTGCTGATCTACAGCGTGGCGCTGACCAACACTGTGGGCAGCTTCCTTGAGCATCAGCTGCACATCATGCCGCCACCGCGCGCCGTGTTGTCGTTCGTGCTGATCCTCGGCCTGCTGGCGGTGGTGCGTTGCGGTGAGCAGGTGATCGTCAAGGCCATGAGCCTGATGGTGTATCCGTTTATCGTGGCGTTGCTGTTCCTGGCGGTGTTCCTGATTCCGCACTGGAACGGCGGCATCCTGACCACCGCATCGACGCTGCCTGAGCCGTCGGCGCTGTTGCACACTTTGTGGCTGGCGATTCCGGTGATGGTGTTCTCGTTCAACCATTCGCCAATCATCTCGGCGTTCGCCGTGGACCAGAAGCGTCGCTACGGTGACCACGCCGAAGAGCGCAGCTCGCAGATCCTGTCCCGCGCGCACGTGTTGATGGTGGTAATGGTGCTGTTCTTCGTGTTCAGCTGCGTGCTGACCCTGTCACCGACGCAACTGGCGGAAGCGAAGGCGCAGAACCTGTCGATCCTGTCGTACCTGGCCAACCACTTCAGCAACCCGACCATCGCATTTGCGGCGCCGTTGATTGCGTTCGTGGCCATTTCCAAGTCGTTCCTGGGGCACTACATCGGTGCCAGTGAAGGCCTGAAGGGTCTGATCGTGAAAAGCGGAAAACGCCCGGCGGCCAAGACGCTGGATCGTATGACCGCGGCGTTCATGCTGGTGGTGTGCTGGATCGTGGCGACGCTGAACCCGAGCATTCTCGGGATGATTGAAACCTTGGGTGGCCCGGTCATCGCGGCAATTCTGTTCCTGATGCCGATGTATGCGATTCGCAAGGTGCCGGCGATGGCGCGCTTTCGTGGTCAAGCGTCCAATGTGTTTGTGACGGCCGTTGGTTTGGTGGCTATTTCGGCGTTGATCTATTCGCTGAGTGCCTGATCGCTGCTATTTACTTGATTTGATGATGTGATTACGGCCGATCCGCTTTGCGGGTTGGCCGTTTTTTTTTGGCGAATTGGCCATTTAGCGCTGTTGTACGCCTATCCCCTGTGGGAGCGGGCTTGCTCCCACAGGGTTCTGCATTTCAAACCTTGCAGGCATAAAAAAACGCCGCACATCTCGCGATGGGCGGCGTTTTCTACAGCGTTGTACGTTAGGCTTGAACGACCGGAATATTGGCGTTCGCAGCAGCCTCGCGGAACTCGGCGATCTGGTCGAAGGACAGGTAGCGGTAAACATCAGCCGCCATGCTGTCGATCTTGCCAGCGTATTCCATGTACTCCTCGACGGTCGGCAGGCGACCCAGGATGGATGCAACGGACGCCAACTCAGCCGAAGCCAGGTAAACGTTCGCGCCGTCACCCAGACGGTTCGGGAAGTTACGGGTCGACGTGGACACCACAGTCGAGTTCGGCTCTACACGTGCCTGGTTACCCATGCACAGCGAGCAACCCGGCATTTCCATGCGAGCGCCGGCCTTGCCGTAGATGCCGTAGTAGCCTTCCTCGGTCAGTTGGTGAGCGTCCATTTTGGTCGGCGGCGACAGCCACAGACGGGTTGGAAGCTGACCTTTGACCTGATCCAGCAGCTTACCGGCAGCGCGGAAGTGACCGATGTTGGTCATGCACGAACCGATGAACACTTCGTCGATCTTCTCGCCAGCGACGCTGGACAGCAGACGGGCGTCGTCCGGATCGTTTGGCGCGCAGAGCACAGGCTCTTTGATGTCGGCCAGGTCGATTTCGATGACTTCAGCGTATTCGGCGTCAGCATCGGCAACCATCAACTCAGGGTTGGCAACCCAGGCTTCCATCGCTTGAGCGCGACGTTCCAGAGTACGTGCATCGCCGTAACCTTCGCCGATCATCCAGCGCAGCAGGGTGATGTTGGAGTTCAGGTACTCGGTGATCGATTCTTTCGACAGCTTGATGGTGCAACCGGCAGCCGAACGTTCGGCCGAGGCGTCGGACAGCTCGAAAGCTTGTTCGATGCTCAGGTCGTCCAGGCCTTCGATTTCCAGGATGCGGCCGGAGAAGGCGTTCTTCTTGCCTTTCTTTTCAACGGTCAACAGGCCAGCCTGAATTGCGAAGTAAGGAATGGCGTGAACCAGGTCACGCAGGGTGACGCCCGGTTGCATTTTGCCTTTGAAGCGCACCAGGATCGATTCCGGCATGTCCAGCGGCATAACGCCGGTGGCTGCGGCGAACGCAACCAGACCGGAACCGGCCGGGAACGAAATGCCCATCGGGAAACGGGTGTGCGAGTCACCACCGGTGCCGACGGTGTCCGGCAGCAGCATGCGGTTCAGCCAGCTGTGGATGATGCCGTCGCCCGGACGCAGGGAAACGCCGCCGCGGGTCATGATGAAGTCTGGCAGGGTGTGGTGGGTGGTCACGTCGATCGGCTTAGGGTAAGCAGCGGTGTGGCAGAAGGACTGCATCACCAGATCGGTCGAGAAGCCCAGGCACGCCAGGTCTTTCAGTTCGTCACGGGTCATCGGACCGGTGGTGTCCTGAGAGCCGACGGTGGTCATTTTCGGTTCGCAGTAAGTACCTGGACGAACGCCTTTGCCTTCCGGCAGGCCGCACGCCTTGCCGACCATTTTCTGTGCCAGGGTGAAGCCCTTGCCGGTGTCGACAGGTGCTTCTGGCAGTTTGAACAGATCGGTAGGGCCCAGGCCCAGCTCGGCACGGGCCTTGTCGGTCAGACCGCGACCGATGATCAGCGGGATACGGCCGCCGGCACGAACTTCGTCCAACAGTACCGGAGTCTTCATTTCGAAGGTGGTCAGGACTTCGTCAGTGCCGTGTTTGCAGACTTTGCCAGCATGCGGGTACAGGTCGATCACGTCGCCCATGTTCATGTTGGTAACGTCGAACTCGATCGGCAGTGCGCCGGCATCTTCCATGGTGTTGTAGAAGATCGGAGCGATCTTGCTGCCGAAGCAGAAACCGCCAGCACGCTTGTTCGGCACGTAAGGAACGTCGTCGCCGAAGAACCACAGCACCGAGTTGGTCGCCGATTTACGCGAAGAACCGGTACCGACCACGTCACCGACGTAGGCGATAGGGAAGCCTTGGCCGCGCATTTCTTCGATCTGCTTCATCGGGCCGGTGACGCCTTGGGCGTCAGGCACGATGCCTTCGCGGGCCATTTTCAGCATGGCGAGGGCGTGCAGCGGGATGTCCGGGCGGGACCAGGCGTCTGGAGCAGGGGACAGGTCGTCGGTGTTGGTTTCGCCGGTGACCTTGAACACGCGCAGGCTGATCTTGTCGGCCAGGACAGGGCGGTTCTTGAACCACTCGCCGTCGGCCCAGGACTGGATCACGCCTTTGGCGTGTTCGTTGCCGTTACGGGCTTTTTCCGCGACATCGTGGAACGCATCGAACATCAGCAGGGTGTGCTTCAGTTGAGCAGCAGCAACCGGCGCCAGTTCGGCGTCGTCGAGCAGGTCAACCAGGGTCACGATGTTGTAGCCGCCCTGCATGGTGCCGAGCAGTTCAACAGCGCGTTTCTTGTCGATCAGAGGGGATTTTGCTTCGCCTTTGGCCAGGGCAGAGAGGAAACCGGCTTTTACATAGGCCGCTTCGTCCACGCCAGGCGGAATGCGATTGGTGATCAGGTCAACGAGGAAAGCTTCTTCGCCAGCCGGGGGATTCTTCAGCAGCTCGACCAGGCCTGCAGTTTGTTCGGCGTTAAGCGGCTGGGGAACGATACCCAGTGCTGCACGCTCTTCGATATGTTTGCGGTAGGCTTCAAGCACAGTTATTACCCTCATCAGTGGTCCCAAATGGGTGTCCGGGACGCTCATCCCGAAATTGCCGTACTCATGCGCTGCGTGGCGTTGTGGGCCACTTAGCCAGAATTACCGACAATTCCTTACAGAAGCTGCTTTCAAAGTTTTACGCCTGCAGAACGGGGAGCTGATGAGGGTTGGCGTAGAGCTTTTCCCCGCTGGAAAAACCCTTCGCCAACACCGCTCTGAAGGAACGACTGTGCTCGTGACGCTTTGAAAACAGCTTCTAACGGACATTGGCGCCTTAAAAGGCTGGCTGATTCTACGGCAAAAAAAATTTAAAGGTAAGTTCGGCTCGGAACTTTGAGGGGTGATGAATGTTAGACAAAGGGCTAACATGCCGACCTGTTCTGCTTTCCCGTGCTTTGTTGACCTATGCCCAATCAGACCATCAAGACCCCCTGCGTCGGCCTTTGCTCCACTGTTTACGGTGACCTGGTCTGCCGTGGCTGCAAGCGTTTCCACCATGAAGTGATCCATTGGAACGGTTACAACGAGGAGGAAAAGCGCGCGGTGTGGCTGCGTCTTGAGCAGCTGTTGTCCCAGGTGATGGCTGCCAAGGTAGAAATTTTTGATCCGTCGCTGCTGAGAATGCAGCTTGAACAGCGCAAGATTCGCTTCGTGCCGCATCAGTCGGAATATTGCTGGGCGTACCAGCTGATCGCCCGGGGCGCGCGGGTGATCAACAACCTGGAAGCCTACGGGATGGTGCTGCTGCCGGAGTTTCGCGACTGGAACCTGCCGGAGTTGCGGGATGCGATTGATCGGGAGTTCTTTTTGCTCTCGGAGGCGCATTACCAGCGCTACATCGCGCCGGGTTTCCTCAAAGACGCCTTCGGCGGCTAAACCTTTAACCTGTGGCGAGGGAGCTTGCTCCCGCTCGGCTGCGCAGCAGTCGAAAATCGACCTGCGAGTTTATCTGATACACCGCGCCGGCCGATTTGGGGTCGCTTCGCAACCCGGCGGGAGCAAGCTCCCTCGCCACAAATGCTCGGCAAATCTCAATGCTGCGTCACGATCTCCTCCAGATGATCCATGATCGTATCCGGCTTCAGCACCAGCACATCGCTCTCCACCGCATCCAGCACCACTTCCGCCGTATTTCCGATCAACGCCCCGGACAACCCGGACCGCGCGACCGTGCCAATCACCGTCACCGCCGCACCCAGCTTATGCACCGTGTACGGAATCAACACATCCGCCGGACCTTCCGCGATATGCAGGTGCTCATCGTCAATATCGAATTCTGCCTGGAACGCCTTGCACTGTTCTCGATAGCGCGCCTCGATCGTTTCACTGAGCTGCAACGTAGGATCCGCCGCCGACAGCATCGGTGACGGATGGGCGCTGACCACATGCAGATGAGCCTTGGCCAGGCTGGCGATGTCGTAGCCGTGATCGACAATGGCGGCGTGCAAGGCGCGGTGTTCATCATCGGTATTGCCGACGTCGATCGCCGCCAGAATGACCCCGCCCGTCCAGGGCTTCGAGGTTTTGACCAGTAGCACCGGCGTCGGGCAAGAGCGCAGCAGTTTCCAGTCCGCCGGGGTCAGCAGGGCCTTTTTCAGCGGGCTGTCCGGGTAGTGTTGCTTGATTACCAGCCCGCAACCTTCCGCTTGTTGAACATCGACGATGGTTTCTTGCAGGCTTTCGTTCCACGCCTGCTCGGTGGTGACGCTGTAGCCGTCCTCAAGCAGCGCCGCCTTGAGCACACCAAGCATTCCGCTATGGTCATGCTTGCGGTCGCACACCAGCAGATGCAAATGAGCCTGGGTCACGCCGGCAATCAATTTGGCCCGTTTGAGCGCCAGGCTTTCCGAATGTTCGGGTTCGATGACCACCAGAATGCTGCGAATGGCTTGCATGATCGGGATCTCCATAGGGTAATAAAGCATGGCGTTGGACAACTATAGTTGCTGGTCGCGAATCCGGGACTTGATGCATATCAACGGTCGCGACTGGTGGTCTGGCGACGGGCCGGTATAATCGGCGCCCTTCGTTTTAACCTATATGTCCGTGAGCCCCATGATCCTTCCCGAAATTCACGAGTTCCTCGGTTGCCGCACCCCCGATGGCTGGGTCCAGGCCGCGCTGGCCGATCAGGAAACCTTGCTGATCGACCACAAGAACTGCGAATTCAAGGCCGCCAGCACAGCATTGAGCTTGATTGCCAAGTACCACTCCCACGTCGATCTGATCAACCTGATGTCGCGCCTGGCCCGGGAAGAGCTGGTGCACCACGAGCAAGTCATGCGCCTGATGAAAAAGCGCAAGATCGAACTGCGCCAGCTGTCCGCCGGCCGTTACGCCTCGGGCCTGCGCAAAGTGGTGCGCAGTCACGAGCCGGTCAAACTGGTGGATACACTGGTGGTCGGCGCGTTCATCGAAGCCCGCAGTTGCGAACGTTTCGAGGCGCTGGTGCCGCACCTGGACGAAGAGCTGGGCAAGTTCTATTTCGGGCTGCTGAAAAGCGAGGCGCGGCATTTTCAGGGTTATTTGAAACTGGCGTATCAGTATGGTGATGCCAAGGACATCGCCCAAGTGATCGACCGGGTCCGCGCCGCTGAGCAAGAGCTGATCGAATCGCCAGACGTGGAGTTTCGTTTTCACAGCGGTGTACCAACACAAGAGTCAGTGGCCTGATCAATCGAAATAAACCCCGTCAGTCTCGATCAGATTGACGGGGCTATGATCAAGTCACCTTTACCGACTCATTCGGCCCTCTTCGTCGAAGTGGAAAATAAGCGCCTCTTTGGAAACGCGGTAACTCAGGTCTACGTTTTTAATGCACAGCGTAAACGGAAATTCTTCGGCTTTGATTGGCGCTTCATGCGATGCGTGCACATAGTCCTTTCTGTCTACGTTGCTACAGTCTGTATCTTTGAAGGGGCCTTTGTAATAACGAATAGCCAGATTAGAGGGGAGGCGCTGGCTGAACCGCAAGCCAAGACTCCCGTCATTGTAAATGCCGTAATTAGGATTCAGTGGCAATTCAACTGGCGTTCTTTCTACAAGTTGGGTAGGAAGGATCAAAGTGTTTTTCATAAGTTCTGCTGAAAGTGACTGTTCTGCAGATTCGACACCGATAACGCAAAGAAAATAAATTCCGGGCTCCCGAGGGATTGGTGATTTGATAGCTGCATCAGTTGCGCTGCTGATGTCGCTGTAACCATCAGATTGACTGCAGTGCTTAACATCGCGTGCGGTTTTAAATCGATAGTAAGGCGTGCTTAACGAAAACGTTGCCCGTGCATTGGGTTGTGCGTCGTTTAGAGGCATTGCAGTGTAACGGGAATAATTATCCAGGTCGGTGACTTCAAAAGTACGTTCAAATGTGCATGCTTTTGCAGTATTGGTGAAAACGCCTTCATTGAAACAGCTCGATAAAAAATCGACAGCATGGCCATATTGCGTTTCCGCTGACCATTGGGGCTGACCGTTTTTTACTTCGCAGGGGGCATAATCGAAACATTGTCTTTCAATTGTCGACTTGTAAGTGCCGATCGATAAAACACTGAGAATGTTTCCGCTGTTTCGCTCAAGCACCGGGGCTCCCTTGGAGTAATAGTCTTCAGCTCCACAACGAATTTTCAGGGTGTTTAGATACATTCTGCTTTCCCCTGAAATAACAGCTCCCCCTGTAGGTTCCTGAGAGCAGGCTTTTACACGCAGTCCTGTTTCCTGTTGCTTTGTTCCTGTGCTTGAAATAAGTACGTCATTGGATAGGTCAGGTGTTTTAGGTGCGATCTTGAGCGGTGTTATTCCATCCTCCAATAATGTGGCGAGAGGGGATTCCAATTCCATGATTGCAAGATTCGTATGCTCGGAGTTGTTCCAGGTT
Organism: Pseudomonas sp. LB3P81; assembly: GCF_054897965.1. NCBI lineage: Bacteria > Pseudomonadati > Pseudomonadota > Gammaproteobacteria > Pseudomonadales > Pseudomonadaceae > Pseudomonas > Pseudomonas sp. LB3P81. Next base: position 281,245 of record NZ_JBUBVG010000001.1, read on the forward strand.
GCAGTGCGAATCGTATAAGTTTTATAGTCTCCAGGCGTGTCGTTGAAATAATTAAATTTTACAGTGATTGGAACGGGTTGAGGTTGGAGTAAGTGTGGGACAGCTCTGACACCTACTACGCAGTCCGCCGCAGTGAGCAAATAAGCGGGGCCGACAGCGTTGTTGGCTTTGTCCCGGGTGTCCAGCAAGCTGGCGGTGCAAATTGAGTCGTCTCCCCAGAAAATCTCTCCGATCCCACTCCAGCGCATGCTCTCGTTGTTTTTGTTATTTAATAGTATTGAGTCGGAGCCATTGATTAATTCCGCACCAAAGCCCATCGCAGAGGTGTATGCCGATAAAAATAATGTTCCAGCCAGTAAAGATGAAGTTGCCAGGTGTTTCTTGTTCATAACCATTCCTTGGTTTAGTTTCAGGCGCTAAAAAGTATATAAGTCGCGCTCCTGTCATTCGACAGTAAAAGCTTCGTTTGAAATCGGCAAGCCATTCAATGGCGCGTAGTGGATTGATTGGTTTCGATCTATTGCAAGGAAGTTGCCATTGTGAAAGTACACAGTGCAATTGTTAAAAACTCTTAGAAGCATGAAAGATCATTGGAAACTGGCGCAGAAGTCCGGTTTTCTTGCCCGTCCTCACCGTCCCGTCTCGGCCAGGTACTGCACTGCCAACACCGTCGACACACTCCATTGATCATTGATCGGCAACGACCAGGTCAAATCGGCCCCGCGACTCACCAGCCCACCATGAGCGTCATACGCCCGAAACTGACTGCGCGACGCCTGACCCGTGCTGACGCCATACCACGTGCGCATGTAATTGCTATCGCCGAACTGACTATTGAGGCTGCCCACGACCTTGCCATGGTCACCCTCGTAAAAGGCGCGCTGATGCTCAGTTTCAAGCGGTTCCAGGCGAACCCGTGTCGTCATCGTCATCGTCATCGTCATCGTCCTTTTCCAGCGCATGTTCAAAACTCGCGCCGAGAATGATCGGTCCCATGTGATACATCCCGTCGAGCCCATGCCGTCCAGCTCGTCCGAACCTTTGAACCCGGTCTTGCGATCCTTGCGCACATATGGGAGCACCCGAAGGGAAGTTGGATGCGCCCCATGCTAGGCGGGTGCCGGTCGGCAATCTTTGACAGCTTTGTCGGGAAACTGTCAAAGGCTGTGAATGGGGCTGAGCGAGCAGTGCTCGCGTATGGCGAGGCAGCTTGCTGTGGCGAGGGAGCTTGCTCCCGCTGGACTGCGCAGCAGTCCCTTTTTGAGGGCCGCTTCGCGACCCAGCGGGAGCAAGCTCCCTCGCCACATAAAGCCCACCCGCCACAGCCCACAGCCCACAGCCCACTCGCCACAGGTCAGTGTCACTTCAGCTTAGAAATCCCACTTGGTGGTCAGCATCAGGTTGCGCGGCTCGCCGTAGAACGTGGTGCCGAAGTTGCCCAGGCCCGACAGGTACTTCTTGTCGAAGACGTTGTTGGCGTTGGCGGTGAAGCTCAGGTGCTCGTTGTACTGATAACGGGTCATCAGGTCGACGAGGGTGTAGCCGCCTTGTTTGAGCGAAGTGCTGCCTTCGGTAGGGCTGAAGCTCTGACCGTAGTAAGCGCTCTGCCAGCTGACGCCGCCGCCGACGGTGACCTTGTCCAGTGCGCCGGGCAGGCGGTAAGTGGTGAACGTACGCACTACGTGTTCAGGTTTGGTGGTGGCCAGCGGGAAACCGTAGATCCGTTGCTCGTCCTTGTCGCGAGTGCGGGCATAGGTGTAGCCGGCCGACAGGTTCCAGCCATCGGACAGTTCACCGGCCAATTCAAGCTCCACGCCTTTGGTGGTGGCGCCGGGAATGGCTTCGTAAACGTCCTGCCCGGTGCCGTCGGTGGTGACGTATTGGGCGATGTTCTCCTGCTCGATGCGGAAGAAGGCCAGGCTGGCGTTCAGTTTGCCTTCGAGGTACGCCGCTTTCAGGCCAGTCTCGTAGCTGTTGCCTTCAACCGGTTTCAGGGTCGAACCGGCGGCGTCCTTGTAGGTCTGCGGCTGGTAAATGTTGGTGTAGCTGGCGTAGACCGAATACGTGTCGTCCAGGTCATAGATCACACCGGCGTAAGGGGTGACGACGCCGTGTTCCTTGTAGCTGGTTTGGGTGTCGGCCTGGCCGGCGCCCGGGTAGTAGCTGTAATCCTCGTTGTACTTGAAGGTGCTCACGCGGCTGCCGAGGATGATCGACAGGTCGTCGGTCGGGCGCAGGCGCGTGGCCAGGTAAGCGCCGTTCTGACTGGTGGTACGTTCGTACTTGCCGTTTTTCGGGAAGTCCTGTTCCGGCAGATTGCCTTTCCAGTCATAGATGCTGCCGGGCACACCTCCGGCTCCGGGGATAACGCTGTCGAATGTCGCGCCGGTCTGGCGGGCATGGGACGTCATGAAACCAGCCACCAGTTCGTGTTCGCGACCGCCCAGGGTGAAGGGCCCGGAGACGTTCACGTCAGCCGTGTTCTGCACGCGATGACCTTCCCAGCGACCCCAGTAAAGGAACATGCCTTCACCGGTGGCGCGGTCCGGGGAGCCGCCGCTGGCCGAGGCCAGGCGCGTATCGTGATCGGTGGTTTTCTGGTTGAGATTGACCTTGAGTTTCCAGTCATTGGCCAACGCCTGTTCCAGCGACGTGAAGTAGGTGACAGTGTCGAAATCACGACGGCTCCAGTCGGCGCCCGGGTTGAAGCTGCGCGAGAAGTCGGTGCGGCCGCCGTCGGCGAAGTACACCGTGTTGCCGGTCCAGGAGGTGCCGCGTGGGGTGGCACTGGACTTGTCGATGCCGAAGGTCAGCAAGGTGTCGTCCGTCAGGTCGGCTTCGAGGATGCCGTAAAACAGGTCTTTCTTCTGGCTGTAGTGATCGATGTAGGAATTTTTGTCCTGGTACGAACCCACGAAGCGGCCACGCACGCTGCCGCTATCGTTCAGCGGACCGGAAATATCGCCAGTGCTGCGGTAGCTGTCCCACGAGCCGACGGTGCCGCTGATCGAGGCCTTGAATTCCTTGGTCGGCTTCTTGCGAATCATGTTGACGGTGGCGGACGGGTCACCCGAACCCGTCATCAGACCGGTCGAGCCCTTGACGATTTCGATGCGGTCGAGGCTGGCCGCGTCATCGCTGTTGTTCGGGTTTTCACCGTAGACACCGTCATACGGCTGGTTGACTCCGTCGTACTGGAAGTTGGTGATGGCAAAACCACGGGCGGAAAACTCGGTACGGTCACTGTCGTACTTTTGCATCGAGACCCCAGGGGCGTTGCGCAACGCGTCGCTGACACTCTGCACACCGCGATCGTCCATTTGCTGACGGGTTACCACGGTGACCGATTGCGGCGCTTCACGGGGCGACAAAGCCAGGCCGGTGGCTGAGGACGTTGAGCCGGTGGTGTAGGAATGGGTGTTCTCGGTGGTCTCGCCCAGGCCTACGGCAGAAATACTCGTCGCACCCAGTTGCAGCGCACCGTCGTCCTTGGGAGCCGGCTTGTTTTCAACCGTTTCGGCGGCATGGGCGGTGTAGGAAAGGCTCAGCAGGGCGGCTGGCAGGGCCAGGGCCAAGGGGCGCAGGGCAAAACGAAAACGTGCGGCAAGTGGGTGCGACATGGAGATCCCTTTGTATCGAATCGTTCGGTAAGTGAAAGGCTTCTGAGGGTTAACCGAACGAAAAACGCAAAAGGGAACTGCCGTGTGCAAAAAAATCGAGGTTCGTGTTTTCTCTTGATTCAGCGCGCCAGACCCAGACGCTCATGCCACTGCGCGATGGATTCTTCCGGCCAGATTTCGCACTGCCTATCACCGTGATGCGCCGGGACCTCCACCCACGGCGCTTTCGAACCGAGCATCACGTGCGTGTACTCGGGTGGCATCGGTAGCGCGGTGTCGATGGCCGAGGCGAACGGGTGAATCAGTTCCGGCCATTCAGGGCTGAACAGCCACAACCCCGAGCCACACACTGAACAGAAGTGCCGCTCTGCCGTGCTGCGGTGGGCGCGTTTGTCGCCTTCGTCCTTGAGCCGCGCGTGGTAAATCGCGATGGATTTGCGACCGCGCACCTTGAGGCTGGCGGTATCGCCGGCGATGTTGATCGAGTAACCGCCACCGCCCTGAGTCTTGCGGCAGATCGAGCAGTAGCAACGTTGATAAGGGTAGGGGTGGGCGCTGGTCAGACTGAACGACACGGCGCCGCAGTGGCAGGAGCCTTCGAGTTGCATGAGGGGCCTCCAGTGAAATTTAGTTATGCGGTTCAGCCTAGGAGATTTGTGGTGCAAATGCCGACGCCTTCGCGAGCAAGCCCGCTCCCACATGCGACCGCATTCTCATGGGAGAGCTCGGTTAAATGTGGGGGCGGGCTTGCTCCGGGCGGCGTTCCGACGAAGAACGATAACGCGGTCTACTTGTTGGCCACCCGCCACAAATACCAGGAAGCCACCGTCCGATAAGGACTCCACCCCAACCCGATATCCACCATCTGCTTACGCGTCGGCTGCACCTCCAGCCCCTTCAACCGTCGATACCCCTCACGCACCCCGAAGTCATCGGCCGGCAGAATATCCGGCCGCTCCAGGCTGTAAATCAGCAACATCTCCACCGTCCAGCGCCCAACCCCGCGCAGGGTAATCAACCGCTCGATCAACGCCTCGTCATTCATGGCCAATGCCGTCGCATAATCCGGCACCACGCCATCCAGCGCTGCCTGAGCGATGCCCTGAATGGTCGCAATCTTGCTCGCGGAAAAGCCGCACCCGCGCAGTTGATCAAACCCGGTCGCCAGAATCTGCTCAGGTCGCGGAAACGCCGTCGATGGAAACAACGCCAGCAGCCGACCGACAATCGCATCCCCGGCTTTGGCATGCAGTTGCTGATAGGCAATCGCCCGCACCAGGGATTCATACGGATCGCGCGCCGCATGCGGCTGGTGCAGGCAGGGGCCGATGGCCGCGACGTGGCGCGCCCAGTCTTCATCAATGGACGCGAGAAACGCCGTTGCGGGCAAGTAAGGATCGGTCAAACCTTCACCGCCGTTTTCAGCAACGCGTTCACTTCCCCGTAGGTGAAAGCCTTGAGGTGGCTGCTATCGAGTTTGCCGGTTTCCAGAAAGCTTTTGGCCAGGCCGGCCATCGCACCGTAAAGGAACTCGGCGATACCGGAACCGGCGCTCAACCGGCGAACGCCCAGCGCTTTCAACACTTTAGGCGACGGCAATTCCGGCAGCCCGAGTACATTCACCGGTAGCGGCGTGCCACGGCACAGCGCAGCAATCTCGTACTCCGCCGAAACGCCGGCCGCGAACAGCCCGTCAGCACCCGCCGCCTGATACAGCGCCGCGCGTTTGAGCGTTTCCGCGACGCGATCTTCGGCCGGCACCAGACCCTTGAGGTACACATCGGTGCGGGCGTTGATGAACAACTTCACTTCGCGGCGCTCGGCAACCTGACGGGCGATTTCGATCTTGCGGGCCAGCAGTTCGGGCGGGGAAGCACCGTCTTCGATATTGATCCCGACGGCACCGGCGGCAATCACCGCATCAATCACTTCGGCAACCCGTGTCAGGTCATCGGAATAGCCGGCCTCGATGTCCACCGTCAACGGCAGCGAAGTCACGCGGGCGATGGACTCGACGGTCGAGACCAAGCGTTCGAGGGGTAGGGCATTGCCGTCCGCATAACCGTGAGCCCAGGCCACTGCCGCACTGCTGGTGGCCACGGCTTTGCTGCCCAGTTGCTCGACGATGCGCGCCCCGGCGGCATCGGCGACGTTGGTGAGAATCAGCAGGCCGTCCTGATGCAGCCTGTGGAATTGCTGGTCGAGCGTGTCCATTGAGTTTCCTTCCTTATGAAAAACACCGAAGAGTCAGAACGCGAGTTGTTGCGTGACCTGCACCGCCGCGTTTTCCAGCCTGAGCAGAAACGCCTTGCGCGGTTGTCCTCCACCATAGCCCGTCAGCGAGCCATCCGCACCGATCACCCGGTGGCAGGGCAGGACAATCGAAATCCGGTTATGCCCGTTGGCCAGGCCGACGGCACGGCTGGCGCCGGGTTTGCCCAACAGCGCGGCGATGGTGCCGTAGGTGCTGGTCTGGCCGTAGGGGATTTTCGCCAGTTCGGCCCAGACCTGCCGGGAGAACTCAGTGCCGGGCAAGTGCAGAGGCACCTTGAATTCGGTCAGTTTGCCGGCGAAGTACTGGGCCAGTTCTTCTTCGATCTGCCGCAAGTGCGCGTTGTGCCCGGGCGCTACCGCATAGCCATGACGGTTCTGCAACGCTTCGACTTCCCGAGTCAGCGCCGGCCGGTCGAGAAACTCCAGCAGCACCAGCCCGCGCCGTTCCGCCATGGCAATCATCGGCCCCAGCGGCGTGGTCAGGCGCGTGAACAGCAGGGGCTCGCTGTTGGCCGCACGACCGGGGGTGATGTGGAAGGATTTTTGAAAGGCGTCGCGAAACCCGCTCAGGGATTCGTAACCGGAATCGAACGCCGCGTTGTCAATGGAATTGCCCTGCTTGATCCCGCCCAATGCCATGCCGAGGCGTCGGGTGCGCAGCCACGCGTGAAAGGTCATGCCGAAATGCTGCTTGAACCAGCGCCGCAGTTTCAGTGGCTCGATGCCTTCGGCCAGCAACTGCGCATCGGTCCAGCGCAGCTCTGGATCGGCGTCCACCGACTGGAGCAGCGTCTGCACCCAGTCCGGCGCGATGGCGGCCGCATCCAGCGGTTTGCAGCGCAGGCAGGCGCGATAGCCGGCAGACAGGCAGTCATCGGCGTGGGCGAAGAACTCGACGTTCTCCGGTTTTGGTTTGCGCGCCGTGCAGCTGGGGCGGCAGAAGATGCCGGTGGTTTTGACCGCAGTAAAAAACACCCCCTCGTAGGTGGTGTCTCGTTCGAGCATGGCGCGAACCATCTCGGCGTGGGGCGGAAGCATCGTGTTTTGTAGGTTCATGGATTGAGCATAGGGCGCGCCGCCTCAGGCCTCCACCGACATTTCGACATGGAATTCTTTCATGTGGGAGCGGGCTTGCTCGCGAAAGCGGCGTCACATTCAACACATTGGTTGACTGACACTCCGCCTTCGCGAGCAAGCCCGCACACACAAGTAAATAACCATCCTTTCAGGCCCGGCGCGCCATCAGCAACACAGAAGCCGCCGCCGACAACAACCCCGCGCAGCAACGATTGAAAATCCGCTTGCCCCGAGGCTTGGCGAACCAGCGGCGCATGTGCAGGCCCATGTAGGCGTAGGCGCCGATGGCGATCCATTCCAGCCTCAGGAACAACGCGCCGAGCACTGCAAATTGCGGCGTCACAGCCTGGCCTGGATCAACGAACTGGGGCAGGAATGCGGTGAAGATCAGGATTGCTTTCGGGTTGCTTGAGCCTAGCTTAATGCAGTGGCTAAGAGTGACTGGTCCGGCCCGGTTGCAGGTAGTGCGCCAGCAGCAACGGGGCCGGGTTCCGAAGCTCGTGAAATAAGAGAAAGGGAGCGATCAAGTTCCCCCTCTCCTGGCAGAAGCCACAACCTTCCGCCATCAACTCACTCATTCGAAGTTCAGGCCCAAGCGCTTACGGTTCAAGTCGCTCATGAACAGGTCGTAGATATGGCTGTATTCCTTGGCCTTAGTTTCAATCGCAGTGACCTTGTGGAACTGGATGGAGTCAGCCACCACGGCCAGTTTGGCCGGTGGCCCAAATCGATTTTCCGGTGGCACGGCCTTCGGGACTGGCCCGTCCGCCGGTTCAGGATCGGCAGGAGGCTCGTAGGAAAGTCGGCTGGCTTCAGGGAAAAATACCACGTTGGTTCCCACCTCACCCGTTTGGACGGAGGGGAACACCAAGCCATCCACGTACTTGCCGAAACGCAGCCGCAAGTACTCGAAGACCACCTGCGTCGACAAATAGCTCAACTCGTCGTTGCGCGCTTTGGGCCGGGACATCTTCTTGACCAACGAGCCCAGGAACACTTTCCGATGCAGTGACTCGCGGAGTCCTTCGTCCAGCAACGTGAGCGCCGGAGGCTCTACCCGGTCCAGCACGGTGAGGTCCAGAAGCTTCAGCTCGCGGATGGGTGTCAGGGCGGCACTGACCACGTGGTCACCGGTGATGGAGCGGATTTCGCTGAGGCAGGTCTCTCTCTCCAATGCACAATACAGGGCGGAGATGCCATTCGGGGTCATTCGTTGGCTGCTGGCCAGATGCTTTGGCGTGGGCCCGAACTGACCGGCAGGATCACCGATGATTTCCTCTGCCTGCTTTTGGTTCTGGGCATGGCGTGCCCGGTAGAGCAGCTCGCCCTGGGCGATAGTCCGCAGCACCTCCGGCTTGAGCTGGTTGCCGTCGGTTACCAGCACCGAAAAGACGGAATCGAGGAACTGGTCGGCTCCGGCATTGAAGTAGCGGTGCTTGTAGTGGACATCCTCAACGAACTTCTTCCAGCGGTCCTCGTAGATGTTCTGCTCCAAAGTGCCATCATCGTCGTAAAAATGCGTTTCGTCCCCCGCGTCGTCCTTCCTGAATTCAGGTGGAACGCCATCGCAGAGATCCGCAAAGTACGGTTCGTTACCGAGCTCAAACCACTCCATGAGGACGATATCGATATCCGAAACGTTGATGGCGTCCGACCCGCAGTGATACAGCATGCCGAGCTCGTAGTGGGACAGGTCGTCCTTGATGGCAACATTCTCCACGACGCGCTCGTAAACGTAGTCGAACATCTCCTTCGACTCCATCGCGTGCCCGTGACGGCCGCAGTATTTGCAGTCACCCTCGGTTCCGTGTGTGTCGAACAACTTTTTGAGTGGCGCCGGTGTTACGCAATCAATGCAAATCATAGGTGCTTGCTGAACCTCGCTTTTTGCCGTCTTAGGATGCGGAGGCGTTTATGAAGAAAAACGCGATAAGGACGGTGATTTATACCCATAGAGCACATCCAGTGACGAGCTATCAGCCGCCGAGTAATTCGACGGAAGAGAAGGGCCGCTTCGGCCCTTTAGCTACCCCTCGGATAGGGCAGATAAAGGCCCAAAAACGGACTCTAGCTTTGGCGCCAGCCGGCCTTCCGCTGGTGGTTCTGGTTGGCCGTAGGGTTCGAACACATATTTCTGAACAGACGCATCAGAATGGCGAACCTGTGTGGGCAATATAGCTAGAGTGCGACCAGCTCGGCGATTTTTGCCGCAACCACCGCCATCGTATCTTCTGTAGTATCCAGGCCAGTTCGGGAGGCGAGCATGGGACTGACATTGCGGAGAGCTTCATACGTCGTGTTGTGCACGATGGGAACGAGCTGGTTACCTGCCAGTAGTGTCGAAAGCTCTTTGTCGGCCACGCTTTCTTTGGGGAGGCGGATTAAAAGCGCAGGGGTGACCAGCACAAGCCCAATTCGCGAGTTCGCTAAGCCCTTGTCGATGGCGCGCATCATCGGAACGCCGAGGCCAAGGTCATTCTCGCTGAACCATACTTTGACACCAGCCGCCACGAGCAAGTCGTGCAGCTCTTTGGCCGCCCCCTGACGGTCGTCCCATGCGTGGCACAGAAACACATCACGTAGATCGGGTTGAGTCGCTGCTCGCGTCTCAACGGATTGGCGAATTGGCGTTAGGGACTGCACTTGGGCAATCGTGTACGAAACGGATGAACCGGCTTTCGACCAACGTGGCTTTGAACTGCCGCTAGACCTGCTACCACCGCCACTACTGTTGGCATAGCTACTCCCGCTACTCCCGCTGCTGCCCGATGAAGAGTAGGAGCGTGAGCTACTGCGATAGCGGCATGCAGGGCAGGCAGCAGCAGCTGCTGATGAGCTATGCCCGCGTACTGGTGCTGTGCATCTAGACATGTCGTGATCCTTCCATTGGCCAGTCCCTTTGCGACATACGGATGTAAGTCCGACTGAACGATAGCCTAGTGCCACGACTAAAGAGAAGCGCAAATTTAGGGATCAGTACTATGCCCGCTACAATCGGAGCCCAAGCTATGCCTGTGGGAGTAACTTACTGAAAGCCGTCTATCAGGATAGTTTATATTGCCCATCTTTAGGCTTGCCGGCCGCCACCAGAAACTCCTGCCGCGCCAAGGTCAGCATCCCCCCCGGTGCGCCGGTCACAACGTTCTTCGTCCCCGGATCGGCGCGCCACAATTGCCACGCGAGGTAGAACAGGTAGGCCGCGCCGACAATCTTGATCCCGTAGAACAGCAATTCCGACGTCTGCAACACCACCACTAGCCCTGCCGAGGCGAGTGCGATCATCCCGGCGAATGCCAGCAGCCGACCGATACCCGCCACACACGCCGTGCGATAGCCGTAACGCGTCGAGTTGCTGACCGACAGCAGGTTGTTCGGGCCGGGGGCCATGTTGAGGGCGAAGCAGGCCGGGAGAAAGAGGGTGAGTGTGGCGAGGTCCATGATCGGCTCCAGTAACGAGAGCGATGTTTTTAACGCAGGTGCCGTGCGGCTTGACCCGTACAGTCGTGTACCGCAGGCACCGTACAATCATGGGAGGCAGTGACTATTCGATCGGGTCGAGTTGACCCAGCGCCCGGTTCACCGCCAGTTCGCCAAGCATGATGACTTGCGCAATGCCCAGCAGGGTATTGCGACTTGGCCCGTCCATGTGGTCCGCCAGATCCATGGTCATGACATTGGCCGAGGCCAGCGACTCGCACGCATGGGCTAGCAGGGTTTCGGTATCGAGCTCAGGGTTGACGATGAACATGGTGCCGGGTGTGCGCGGGGTGGCTTTGAGGTCGGCAGCCGACGGGAAATGAAAGTCGAGGGCCCGTTCGGCGGCCTCGTTGAGTTTTTTTGAATCGTGTTCGTACGGGGAGGCCGGATCGGTGTCTGGTGGGTTGGGCGTTACTTTGAACATAGATACAACTCCTTGTGCAGCAACAAACGAGGAGCCATCACCTTCGCTACCAAACGAAGGGTGGTGGCCATACGCAGGTTGGTAGACCGGGCACAAGGAAACCGGCGCGCCCGAAGACGCCCTGTGCATGACCACCATAAAGCTGAGACAAAAAGTGCCCCAATGGCGATGCAATACACCTTGTAGAACCCGGGCTACCAAACCCGATCGCTGTTCTTTTCAGCGATCGGAAAACGATAGAGCCCAGGTCCAAGGCGCACAAGCCGGCGGATTCTGGCGTAACCGTAGGCAACGACGCAAGGTTATGTAGCTTTCAGGAAGTAAATCTGACCGCACTTAAACAAGCAGGTTAAACAGGCGGATTTACGGGAAATCAAATCGACTATTTCGCGAATTTTTTCGCGCCCGCCACGCACAGAATCACCGCAACGGTCACCGCCACTATGCCAATGCTCACCTGCTCGTGAAGCAACGTCGCCGCCAGCGCCAATCCAAAAAACGGCTGCAAAAGTTGCAACTGCCCCACGGCGGCAATTCCGCCCTGCGCCAGCCCGCGATACCAGAACACGAAGCCAATCAGCATGCTGAACAGCGACACATAACCCAGGCTGAACCACGCTGGCGCACTAATCCCGGCAAACGAAACGGGTGTGAGCCACAAGGTCAACAGCGCCATCACCGGCAACGACAGCACCAGCGCCCAGCAAATCACCTGCCAGCCGCCGAGTGTCCGGGACAGCTTCGCCCCCTCGGCATAACCGAGGCCGCAGGCCAGGATCGCCGCCAGCATCAGGAGGTCGCCTTCAGGCGAGGCGGTCAGGCCTTGGGACACGGCAAACCCCACCACCAGCAGACTGCCCAGCACCGAAAAAAACCAGAAAACCGGGCGGGGACGCTCGCCACCGCGCACCACACCGAACACGGCGGTCGCGAGCGGCAACAGACCCACGAAGACAATCGAGTGCGCCGAGGTCACGTATTGCAGCGCCAGCGCGGTCAACAGCGGGAACCCGACCACCACACCCATGGCCACGATGACCAGCGGCAGCAACTGGTTGCGCGCCGGACGTTTTTCCTTGAACAGCCACAGCATGCACAGCGCCAGCACGCCGGCGATGGTGGCCCGGGCAACCGTCAGGAACACCGGATCGAATTCCAGCACCGCAACCCGCGTGGCGGGCAGCGAGCCGCTGAAGATCACCACGCCGATCAGCCCGTTGAGCCACCCACTGGTAGTGTTTTCCTGAGGCAGGGTGTTCAGATTCGATACTCGTTCCATTGAGGGTCACACTCGACAAAGGGTTTATGCGGCGGGTTGCCTTGGGCGCATCGTATGACCGACTATTAAGACAATCAAAAAATTGTCATGGATACATCCGCTATGCCTCGCTTGCGCTACAAGTCGCTGGTCGACACCTTTGCCGCAGACATCCGTTCAGGACATTTGCCGCCCGGTACGCGCCTGCCAACCCATCGTCAGCTCGCCGCTGAGCACGGGTTGGCGCTGGTCACCGCCAGCCGCGTGTATGCGGAGCTTGAGGCGATGGGCCTGGTCAGCGGCGAAACGGGGCGGGGCACGTTCGTCAGGGAGACGTCGCTTCCGCCCGGTCAGGGCGTGAGCCAGCACGTGGTGGCCGTGGGCATGGCCGATCTCAACTTCAACTACCCGTCATTGCCCGGTCAGGCGGATCTGTTGCGAACGGCCTTGCGTCAGCTCGCGTTGTCCGGCGACCTCGAATCCCATTTGCGCTATCAGCCCCATGCCGGGCGCCTGCATGAGCGGGCCTCGATCGCGAACCATCTGGCTTCACGCGGGTTGAGCGTCCAGGCCGAACAGGTGTTGATCGTCAGTGGTGCTCAGCATGGATTGGCGGTGACGATGATGGCGTTGCTCAAACCGGGCGATGTGATCGCGGCGGATGCGTTGACCTATACCGGTTTCAAGGTGCTCGCCGAATCGCTGCACCTGGAAATCGTGCCCATTCCCGCCACGGACACCGGGCCTGATCTTGAGGCGTTGGAAGCGCTTTGCCGGCGCCGGTCGGTGCGGGCCGTCTACACCATGCCCACGCTGCATAATCCGCTGGGTTGGGTCATGGATGCGCAGTGGCGGGATCAGTTCGTGTCGATTGCACGCCAGCATGACCTGTTGATCATTGAAGACGCCGCATACGCCTTCCTGGTCGAAGACGCCCCGGCACCCTTGGCCGAATTGGCGCCGGAACGGACCGTCTACGTGTCGGGGTTCTCCAAGAATGTCGCCACGGGACTGCGCGTCGGTTTCGTTGTCGCGCCGGTCGAAAAGGTGCCTGCATTGGAGCGCGCAATCAGGGCAACCACCTGGAACACTCCCGGCGTAATGACGGCAATCACCTGCGCATGGCTCGACGATGGAACCGTGAGCCAACTGGAAGCGCAAAAGCGTGCGGATGCTCAGGCCCGGCAAGCCATGGCTGCCGAACTGCTGAAAGGGCTGCGTTGCATGACTCATCCAAATTCGTACTTTCTGTGGTTGCCTCTGGCGGAAGACGCCAGAGCGGATCAGATCGCCATGGAGTTGATGCACGAGCAAGTTGCCGTCTCCACCGCCGAACCTTTTGCAACCTCTGTCCACGTACCGCATGCGATCCGGCTGGCGCTGGGGTCAGTGGATATGGATTCGCTTCGACAAGCGTTGATCAAAGTGAAACGGGTGGTGGGCGCGTATTCCTGAGATACCCACGACCTCCTGTGGGAGCGAGCTTGCTCGCGATGAACGTTAACGATAACGCGAACTTCCTGATTGATCGCGTCGCCCTCAGGCTCATCGCGGGCAAGCCCGCTCCCACAAGGGGAAGTGTTGAACCATACCCGTCAGTGGGCAGTTTTCTTCAATACGCGGGCCAGACCGCTCTTTACCTTGAGGCCTGGTTCAACTGAATTGAAGAAGGTACGCAATGAGTCTGATTATTTCGATGGCAGCGTTTGCGCTGGTGGCGTCGATCACGCCGGGGCCGGTGAATATTGTGGCGTTGAGTTCCGGCGCGCAGTTCGGTTTTCGCGCCAGTCAGCGACACGTGGCCGGGGCGACGCTGGGTTTTGTGTTGTTGCTGGTGCTGATGGGGTTGGGTCTGCACGAGGTGTTGCAGTTGTGGCCGGTGCTGACGCGGGTGGTGCAATTGGCGGGCGTGGCGTTTTTGCTGTTCATGGCGTGGAAACTGGCGGCAGACAACGGGCAACTCGATGCGAAGGATTCAGCACGGGCGCCGTCGATGGTGTATGGCGCGGTCATGCAATGGCTCAACCCGAAAGCCTGGCTGGCCTGCGTCGCCGGCATGGGCGCGTTTGTCGCGGACGGCGAGGCGCGGCTGGTCTGGCAGTTTGCGGCGGTGTATCTGGTGATCTGCTACCTGTCCGTGGGTTGCTGGGCGTACGCCGGGACCTTTTTGCGCGGTTACTTGAATAACCCGGCGGGCATGCGGTTGTTCAACCGGATCATGGCGGCGTTGCTGGCGATGTGTGCGGTTTATCTACTGTTGCCCTAATCGGCTTCTGTGGCGAGGGAGCTTTGTGGCGAGGGGATTTATCCCCGTTCGGCGGCGAAGCCGTCGCAAAACCTGAGTATGCGGTTTACCAGAAACAATGCCGGGGCCGCTACGCAGCCCAACGGGGATAAATCCCCTCGCCACAAAAATCCCATCACCACAGGTACATACGAGCCACAGGTACTTATGCAGGCCTCAGCCCCGATACTGCCCCGGCGTCGCCGCCAGATGCTGTTTGAACGCCCGCTGAAAATGCGCCTGATCGGCGAACCCCGCTTCCAGCGCCACGTCGGCGATCAGTTGGCCGCTGCGCAACCGCTCCCGGGCGAACTGGATGCGCCGGTTGACCAGAAACGCGTGGGGTGTCATGCCGTAATGCTGTTTGAACGCGCGGATCAGGTACGACGGCGACAGTTGCGCGGCGTCGCAAATGTCTTCGAGCTTGAGCAGTTGCGTGCAGTGGTCGCGGATGAAATCCGCCGCGCGCTCCAGTTTGAAATTGGGCTCGCGCAGCGGTTGATCGCCGGGGTTGAGTCGTTGCTGCACGTCGGTGAAAAACTCGACCGCCGCGCTGTGTTTGCTCAGCACGTCTTGCTCCGTGTCGACCAACACCTCATACAACGCCCTGAGGCCGGAAAACAGGCTGGCGTCATCCGTATGGGTGACGGAAAACCGCCGAAACGCCAGGTCGCTGCTGAACCCCAGTTGGTGCTGCAAATCAGTGAGCCAGGCCGTATCGACGTACAACATCAAATACGACCACGGCTGGTCGTCAATCGGATTGCAGGCGTGGACATCGCCGGGATTCATCAGCACCACCGTGCCGGCACCGACCTGAACCTCCAATTGTTCATGGATATAGGTACTGCGCCCGGCGGTAATCGCGCCGATGGAAAAATGCTCGTGGGCATGCCGCGTGTAGCAGACCTCACGGCCGTCGGCGATGGAGCGGGCTTCGATGAAGGGCAGGGCGTCGTCGCGCCAGAAGCGCGGGGCCTTGTCAGTGTCTTTGGCAGGGGTGGACTTCATCGTCGGTGTCCTCGGCAGGTCAGCGTCGGAGTGTATTAGCTCTCGCCGTCAAAGGCTCGTTGCAGTGCCGCGATGTCGAGTTTTTTCATCTGCATCATCGCCGCCATGGCGCGCTGGGATTTTACCGTGTCGGGGCTTTTCAGCATGTCCATCATGGCGATTGGCACGATCTGCCACGACACGCCGAACTTGTCCTTGACCCAGCCGCATTGCTGGGCCTCGACAGGGCCACCCGCCGACAGGCGCCCCCAGAAATGGTCGACTTCCTCCTGGGTGTGGCAATTGACCTGAAACGAGATCGCCTCATTGAACTTGAAGACCGGGCCGCCGTTGAGGCCGGTGAAGCTCTGCCCGTCGAGTTCGAAACTGACCGTCAGGACCGAGCCGTCGGGCTGACCGTGAACTTCCTGACCGGCTTTGCCGTAGTGGGTGATGGCGGTGATTTTCGAATGATCGAAGATGCTGCAGTAGTACTTCGCGGCCTCTTCGGCCTGATGGTCGAACCAAAGGCAGGGCGTGAGTTTTTGAACGCGTTGCATGGCGCTGCTCCTCTACACGGGATTCATGCTGAGCTTTCAGCGTAGCCAGCCTGTCGTCGTCCGGGAGTGCCGTAGATCGACAAATCGCCGATCAGAAATCCCAGCGGGTGGTCAGTTGCAGGCTGCGCGGTTCGCCATAGAACCCGGTGCCGAAATTGCCGAGCCCGGTGTAGTAGGTCTTGTCGAACAGGTTCTTCACGTTCAGCGTCGTGCTCAGGTGATCGTTGAAGCGGTAGCGCGCCATGACGTCCACTAGGGCGTAGCTTCGCTGGATGATCGTCGAGGACTGGCCGAAGTTGACCGTGTCATTCGGATTGGGCTGGAACACGTTGCCGAAGAATTCGCTCTGCCAGTTCACGCCGCCGCCGACGGTGAGTTTTTCCAGCGCGCCCGAAAGGCGATAAGTGCTGAACACCCGAACCACCTGTTCCGGCGCGGTGGTTTGCAGGATCGAGCCGTAGACGTATTCGCCCTTGGCATCGCGGGTGTGGTTGTAGCTGTAGCCGGCCGACAGGTTCCAGCCGTCCAGCACTTCACCGGCCAGTTCGACCTCGAAGCCCTTGGTGGTCGCGCCTTGCACGGGGCGGTACACCGACTCGGAATCAACGCCACTGACGTACTGGGCAAGGTTGTCTTGTTCGATGCGGAACACGGCGAAGCTGGCGTTCAGACGGCCGCCGAAGTATTCGGCCTTGATCCCCGCTTCGTAGCTGTTGCCTTCCACCGGGTCGAGCAATTTGCGCTGGGCATCCTTGCTCATCTGCGGCTGATAGATGTTGGTGTAGCTGGTGTACACCGAATACGTCTCGTCGAGGTCGTAGACCAGCCCGGCGTACGGCGTGACCACGCCGGTCTGGTGGTAGCTGTCGTGCAGGTCCGGGGTGTTTGGATCGCTGTAATCCAGGTCATCGTTGGCCTTGAACTGACTGACGCGGGTGCCGAGGATTACCGCCAGATCGTCGGTGGGCTTGAGTCGCGTAGCGAGGTAGGCACCGGTCTGTCGCTGGACGATGTCGTTGTCGCCGACCTTGGCAATGTCCGGTTTGGGGAACTCGCCGCGCCAGTCGTAGATGCTGCCGTCGACGGGCGGATAGACCGAGCCGTGCACCGGGATGTCCTGGCGGGTGTTCATCGACATGAAGCCGGCGATCAACTCGTGCTCGCGACCGAACAGTCGGAACGGGCCGGTGAAGTTGACGTCGAGGTTGTCCTGCACCTGATCGCCCTTGAACTTCCCCATGTACATGAACATGCCGTTGCCGCTGACCGGGTCAGGATTGCCGCCGCTGGCCGAGGCGAGGAAGGTGTCGTGCTGGCGATGCTTGCGGTCGTAGCTGACCTTGAGTGTCCACTCGTTGGCCAACTGCTGTTCCACCGAGGTGAAGATCGTCTGGTTGGTGAAATCGCGACGACTCCAGTCGGTGGCCGGGTTGAACGAGCGGGAAAAACGCGTGCGCGAACCGTCGCTGTTGTACATCGGGAAACCGGTCCAGCTGGCGCCACGGGAGCGGGTGTTCTGCTGGTCGATACCGAAGGTCACCAGGGTGTCCGGCGTGAGGTCGGCTTCGAGGATGCCGTAGGCGATGTCGCGGGTGTTGCGGTAGTTATCCATGTAGGCGCTGCGGTCCTGATAAGCCCCGACGAACCGTCCGCGCACGTTGCCGCTCTCGGTCAGCGGGCCGGCGATATCGCCCGTGCTGCGATAGTTGTCCCAGGAACCGACGGTGCCGGTGATCGAGGCCTTGAACGCTTTGGTGGGACGTTTGCGGATCAGGTTGACGGTGGCCGACGGATCGCCCGAACCGGTCATCAGACCGGTCGCACCCTTGATGATTTCGACGCGGTCGAAGGTCGCCATGTCGGTGCTGGTGGTACCGTAATCGTAGACGCCGTCGTAGTCGGTATTGACGCCGTCGTACTGGAAGTTGGTGATCGGCAGGCCACGGCTGGAAAACTCCCAGCGTTCGCTGTCGTAATTCTGCACGCTGATGCCGGACACGCGACGCAGGGCGTCGGCGATGCTGGTGGAGCCCTGATCGTCCAGTTGCTGACGGGTGATGACCGTCACGGATTGCGGCGTTTCGCGCAGAGACAGTGGCAGGCCGGCGGCTGAAGAGGTCGATCCGGTGGTGTAGGAATGGGTGTCTTCGGTAGTGGCGCCCAGCGCCTGGCTGGAAATGTTGGTGGCGCCCAGTTCCAGCGGGCCTTCTGTTGCGGGGGCGGCCTTGAGCACATAACCACGGTCGCCTTGGGATTGCGCTAGCAAGCCGCTGCCTTGCAACAGGCGCTGCAAACCCTGTTGCGCGGTGAACTCGCCATTAAGCCCCGGACTGCGCTTGTCACTTGCCAGATCGTTATGACCGGCGAGGAAAATCCCTGCTTGTTCGGCGAAGCTGTTCAGTACGCTCACCAGCGAGCCGGCAGCGATCGCGTAATAACGCGTGTGGCTGCCTGACTGTTCACGGGTGGCGGATGTTTCGGCGTGGGCATGCGTCGGAACAAGGGTGAGCAACGCGACCGGAAGGGCCAGGGCCAACGGTCGCAAAGCAAAACGAGTGCGAATGAAGGTGTTGCGCAAATGGGTGTTCCCTGGCATCAAATCGAACGGCAATTGAAGGGCTTCACAGGGTTAACCGAACGAGAAATGCAAAAGGGAACTGCGGCGTGAAAGTTTTTCGCTCACGCAGGGGTAGCCAGGCAGACCGCGTCATCGTTCTTCGCGAGCAAGCCCGCTCCCACCCGGGCCGATGTTGACCCACCAGGCCAGGGTTTTCTCCACGCGTATCGGTAGCGCTGCTTCCAACAGGCGCAAGGCCTGATCGGTGTCCTTGAGCGGGAACGAACCCATGACCGGCAACCCGGCGATGGCAGGGTCGCAGGCCAGATGCCCGTGACGGTAGCGGCTCAATTCCTCGATCAACTGCCCCAGCGGCAGGTTATCCGCCAGCAACACACCACGCCGCCAGGCTTCGCGGCCCGCCGCAGCTTCGGAGGATGGCGGGATGTGGCTTTGCGTGAACGCCAGTTGTCGTCCGGCTTCGATCACTTGCACCTGGCCCTGAGTGGTTCGGACTTCGACCGCGCCTTCGTAGACGTTGAGCAACGTATGCTGTTCTTCCTGACGCACACTGAAACGCGTGCCGAGCGCACGCATCCGACCCTGGGCGGTTTGCACCAGAAACGGTCGGCTGCTGTCCTTGGCGGTGTCGATCAGCACTTCCCCGGCACTCAACAGCAACAGGCGATGCGTGGTGTCGAAACGTACATTCAATGCGCTCAGGGCGTTGAGCCAGATCCGGCTGCCGTCGCTGAGCAGGCTTTCGCGGGTTTCGCCGGTGCCAGTTGAAATGTCGGCAGTCCAGCGGCCCAAGGCGTCCGGTAGCGAGGTTTCGCGCCAGGAATTCCAGCCCAGCAGGCCGCCCGAGGCGAGGATGAGCAGGCTCTTGACCGTTTGCCGGCGGGTGATCGGCGAGCGCGCGGTGTTGCGCAACACCAGGCCGGCGGCCTGCTGCTGATCGTCCTGCAACGCGGCGAAGCGCTGGCCCACGCGCTCGACATATCGCCAGGCCGCCTGATGATCGCCACTTTGCGCCAGCCAGGCTTGCCAGCGCTGACGCTCGTGTTCGCCGACCTGCTGATCGTTGAGTTGCACATACCATTGCGCCGCCTGTTCGAGGCTGGCATAGCTGATGGTGTTGGAGGCGGCAGATGGCATGCGGTTACTCGATCAACAGGCCGTCAAGCTCGGCCTCGAGCATCGCGCAATGCATCAGCGCTTGCGCCAGGTACTTTTTCACCATGCGCTCGCACACGCCGATTTCTTCGGCGATGGCGCGGTAGGGCAGGCCGTGCAGCTGGGCGAGGATGAACGCGTCGCGCACATTCTTGGGCAGGCGCAGCAGCATGGCGTCCACTTCGTACAGGGTTTCGACGATGATCGCCCGTTGCTCCGGCGACGGTTGAACCGCCTGCGGGCGTGAGGCCAGCGTCTCCAGCCATGCCTGTTCCAGTTGTCGGCGGCGCCAGTGATCGATGCACAAGCCCCGGGCGATGGTGGCCAGGTAAGAGCGTTCGCGGGTTTCGCAATCGAACACCTGAGGGCGCTTGAGCACCCGGATGAAGGTGTCATGGGCAAGGTCAGCGGCATCGAATGCATTGCTCAAGCGACGGCGCAGCAGCTCATGCAACCAGCGGTGATGAGTGACGTAGAGGTTCTGAATGCTGGAAGAATCGGCGACCATCATCGTGAGCACGTGTCCATGGGCGCCAGGCGCCTTCGGTGCAAATAAGAATTGGTCGCGATTAAAACAAAAAGGCTTGGTTGCATGCAAATGATATTGGTTTGCTTTTATGGTGTCTGAGTCTGCATGCAGTCAATATGACTTCTATAGGTGTCAAATTGACAATTATCTGGCTTGGTCAAATTGACTTCTAACGCCTCAACCCGTTGATTTATAGGCATGACAAACCTGGCACGAAACCTGAAATAACAAACGTACAACTGGTCTGATTCAGGAGTACGGAAAATGTTCGCTTACTTCGGCAATCCTCAGAACGTTCTGCACCTGTCGAGCAAAGTCCTGGGCATGGGTCTGGCGTTGCTACTGGCGGGTATCTACGGCGCTTATCTTTACGCCGGGCATTTGCCGATCGTGGTGCTGGTCTCGATGCATACGATGACCATCATCGGCCCGACCCTGATCAAGATCGGCTACGTCATGCGCCTGCTGGCCCAGCTTAGGATGGGCACTCGTCTGGCCTGGGCGGTGGCTTGATGCGCCGGCTCGCCGCTGCACCGGTTTTCAGCCTCGGCTTTCGCCCGTTCTTTCTGGCCGGTGCCGGGTTTGCAGCCATCGCCGTGGCGGTCTGGGCGCTGTGGTTGTACGGGCGATTGCCCGGTGCACAACCGGTCGGCGGCATGCTGAGCTGGCATCGGCATGAGATGCCGTTCGGGTTCGCCGCAGCGATCATCGCCGGTTTCCTGCTGACGGCGGTGCCGAACTGGACCGGGCGTCCGGGGCTCAACGGTTGGCCGTTGATCGGTCTGCTGCTGGTATGGCTGTTGGCGCGACTGGCGTGGCTGATGCCAATCCCTGCGGTCGCGTTGCTTGCGCTGCAAATGCCTTTTCTGCCCTTGCTGGCGTGGGCGCTGGGGCGGGATTTGGTGGCCGTCGGCAAACGCGACAATTATCCGATTCTGCTGGTCGTTGCGCTGCTGGCCGCGACTCAGGCCATGACGCTGTGGGGGATTTCTACCGATGACGTCGGCCTGCAACGGCGCGGAGTGCTGGCGGCAGTGTGGTTGATCGGCGCGTTGATGAGCGTGATTGGCGGGCGCGTGATTCCGTTCTTTATTCAGCGCGGTTTGAATCGTCCTGCCGCCAACCCGGTCCATCCGATGCCAACCCGGTTGTTGCTGGCGAGCAGTTTGCTGGCCGCCGTTTCCTTTGCTGGCGGTTTGAACGACATTCCCCGAGTCTGGCTCGCGACGCTGTTTCTATTGATCGGCGGTTTGCACCTGCTGCGCCTGTGGCGCTGGCATGACCGGGGCATCTGGCGGCTGCCACTGCTGTGGTCGTTGTATCTGGCCTATGCGTGGCTGGCGATTGCCGCACTGGCCATGGCGCTTTGGCACGCGGGAGCAATGCCGCAACAGAGCCTGGCCACGCATTCATTGGCTGTCGGCGGGATTGGCGGTTTGATCCTGGCGATGATTGCCCGGGTCAGCCTCGGACATACCGGGCGGTTGTTGCAGCCGTCGAAAGCGATTGTTGTCGGATTTTTGCTGCTGGTGATCGCCGGCGTGTGTCGGGTGTTTCTGGTGCCGTTTTCCGGGGGCGGGCTGGCGCTGTCCGCGCTGTTCTGGTGTGCCGCGTTCGGGCTGTTCCTGATGCGCTACACCGGCGTATTGCTCAAACCGAGGGTTTAAGGCTTCCCTGTTTGGCGATCCACTGGGTGGCCAGATCAATGAAGGCGCGCAGCTTCGGCTGAGTCTGGGTGCGGCTGGGGAAATACAGATACAACGCTGAACTGAGCGGCACAAACGGCTGCAACACCCGTTCCAGCCGTCCATCCGCCAACTCGTCGGCGATCTCCAGATCACAGGCATACGCCAGGCCCGAGCCGCTGCGAGCGGCTGCCACCAGCAGCCGTCGGTCATTGACGATCACGCCGCCCTCGACGCCCACCGTAAAGTCGCGCCCCTCGCGGCGAAACTCCCAGCGGTGTGCGCTGCCCGAAGTCGAGAAGCGAAAGCCGATGCATTGATGGCGGGTCAGGTCTTCAGGGCTCGCCGGTTTACCCGCCTTGGCGAAATAGGCCGGAGCGCCCACCACTGACCATTGCAGATCGGGGGTGAGGCGTACCGCAATCATGTCTTTTTCGATGGACTCGCCCAGCCGAATCCCGGCGTCGAAGCCGCCGGCCATGAGGTCCACCGTGGCGTCGTCGAGGGAGATGTCGAGGGTGACTTGCGGGTACGCCTCGCGAAACAGCGGGATCAGCGGCTCCATCAACAAAGCCCCGGACAACCGCGGAGCGGTGAGGCGCAACGTGCCCATCGGCTGATCACGAAACCCGCTGAGCACTGCCAGCGCCTCATCGATCTCGCTGGCCGCGGGACGCAAGCGGGCAAACAGGCTGGCACCGGCTTCGGTCAACGCCACCCGGCGAGTGGTGCGTTGGAACAGCAACACGCCGGTGCGGCGTTCCAGCAATTTGATGGCGTGGCTGACAGCGGTGGGAGTCACCGCCAAGCGGGTTGCGGCCAGGGTGAAACTCTTGTGCTCGGCCACTGCCAAAAACTCGGTCAAGCCGTCGAATGGATCGTGGTTCATTGCAGCCGCCATTATGAAAGAGCGTTTCATAGTGCTTGTAACACGAGGCCATTTTTCCGGGCAATCTTCCTGCGTACCTTGTGCCTACCCCCACTGCACACACGGAAACACGCTCATGACTACTTCCAACGCCTTCAAACGCATCTGGCTCATCACTGGCGCTTCCCGTGGTATCGGCGCAAAAATCACTGCCGCTGCGCTGACCAACGGTGACGCTGTGGTTGCCACCGCCCGTGACGCCAGCAGCATCACTCAGCGTTTTGGCGAACAACCCGGTTTGCTGGCCGCCAGCCTGGACGTCACCGACGAAGCACAAGGCGTGGCGGTCGCCCAGTTGGCCATCGACCACTTCGGGCGCATCGACGTGCTGGTCAACAACGCCGGGTTCGGTTTGCTGGGCGCGGTGGAAGAGGCCAGCGCCGATGAAGTGCGGCGCGTGTACGAGACCAACGTCTTCGGCCTGCTCAATGTCACCCGCGCCGTCCTGCCACACATGCGTGCGGCTCGTAGTGGGCATGTGATCAACCTGTCCTCGGTGGGCGGTTACAGGTCGGGGCCGGGTTTCGGCGTCTACTGCTCGACGAAATTTGCTGTCGAAGGCTTGAGTGAGGCCTTGCACGCCGAGCTGGCGCCGCTGGGCGTCAAGGTGACCATTGTCGAACCCGGTTACTTTCGCACTGAATTCCTCGAAGGCAATTCACTGGTCGAGTCTCCGTCCTCGATTGCCGACTACGACAGCACCGCAGGTGAAGTGCGCAAGATCGCCAAGGCCGTGACGCTGAACCAGCCGGGTGATCCGGACAAACTCGCTCAGGTCATGATCACCCTGGTGGAAGCGGAAAATGCGCCCCTGCGCTTGCCGCTGGGCAGTGACTGTGTTGCAGCGATCGAAGCGAAAAACAGCTTTGTCGCCGGTGAGTTGCAGGTTTGGCGCGAGGTGTCAGTGTCCACTGACTATTGATCAGCACTTTTGTGGCGAGGGAGCTTGCTCCCGCTGGGCTGCGAAGCGGCCCCGGACATTCTTTCAGACATACCTTGCATGCAGGTTTTACGACTGCTGCGCAGCCGAGCGGGAGCAAGCTCCTTCGCCACAGGTTCATTTCAAGGCCGCCCATTGAGGCGGCCTTTGTGTGACCGGTGGTCGATGAACCGGTTTTGCCCGGTAATTTGCGCTTAGCTAAAGGATAGAGCCGACTCACAAACATAACGGCGTCACCGTGACCGGCGGTCCGTTAGCAGGGAGTCAAAGCGGGTAGGGACGACTCTAAAGAACATACCCGCCACTGGAGTAAGTAATGCTGATCCCAGGAAAACCGGTAAAACAGGGCGTTAGCGCAGATCCTTCGCTTTCGCCGCAACAGGCACGTGAAGTACTGCGTGACAGGGCGCGTCAGGCCGAGCAGGAAGTGATGGGCGTGACCATGGCGAGCATGGATGAGCTGACCCTGCTCTCCAACCGCCACGGTTTCACTTCACTGGCCCAACTGGGGCTGGATGACTGTCAACGCTTGGAAATACCGGCCACTTTGCTGTTCTTCGACCTCGATAACTTCAAGCACATCAACTATCTGTACGGTCGTGCCGAGGGTGACGATGCGCTGAAAACCTTCGCTGACGTGCTGCGCATCGCCTTTCGCGAAAGCGATGTGATCGGTCGACTGGGTGATGACGAATTTGTCGCCTTACTGACCGGTTCAAGTACCGTGGAGCTGACCGCGATCAAGGCGCGGCTCGAAGAAATCCTCGACGAGCGAAACGCCACGATGCGTCGCGGTTATGACATTCGTTTCAGCATTGGGCAGGTTGAATACGACAGCCATCTTCACCACTCGATCGATGAATTGTTGATTGAGGTTGAGAAGGCGTTGCATCGGTAGACTGGACATTCAGCGGTGTATGAGCCGGCCTCTTCGCGAGCAAGCCCGCTCCCACATTGGATTTGTGAACGATACAGATCCAATGTGGGAGCGGGCTTGCTCGCGAAGAGGCCCTCAAAATCACCCATTTCCCTCACTTTGCAAACAGTTGGCTGATGTCCCTGAACGCCTTGAACTCCAGCGCATTACCACAGGGATCGAACAGAAACATCGTCGCCTGTTCCCCCACCAACCCCTGAAACCGAATGCCCGGTTCAATTACGAATCGGGTATCAAGCGCCTTCAGCCGTTCAGCCAAACCTTCCCATTCGTCCATCCCCAGCACCAAGCCAAAATGCGGCACCGGCACGTCATGCCCGTCCACGGCATTGGTGTGCGCCGCTTCTTGAGAGGCGTTTTTGGGCGCCAGGTGAATCACCAGTTGGTGGCCGAAGAAGTTGAAGTCGACCCAATGGTCGCTTGAGCGGCCTTCCTCCAGGCCGAAGACGTCACGGTAAAAAGTCCGGGCTGCAGCAAGGTCATATACCGGGATGGCCAAGTGAAAAGGGGAGAGTTGCATCGCTGTGCCTCGCAGATTGACGGTGGTTGAAGTGAAGTTTAACGCTGTGCTTTTCGATTGAAAGACGATAGTTTTTGCGTCGAGCTCAAATAATTTCGATTAATCGGGAATGCCATGCTGCGTGAACTGAAGACCTTTATCGCCGTGACGCGTTATGGAACGTTCGCTGCGGCCGGGATGCACATCGGCCTGACTCAGTCGGCGGTCAGCGCGCAGATGCGCAACCTGGAACAGGCGCTGGGCATTCGTTTATTTGATCGCACCGGGCGTCAGGCCATTCTCAATGCGGCGGGGCAACGGGCATTGCCGATGGCCAAAGAAATGCTGGAAACCTTCAGCCGCATGGCCATCAGCGATGATGTCAGCGAGTATCGCGGCGAGTTGAAAATCGGCGCCGTGGCCACGGCCCAAACCGGATTGCTGCCCCAGGCGTTGTTGCGTCTGCGCCAGCAAGCGCCGTTGCTTGAACCGAAACTGGTGCCCGGCGTTTCGCTGAACCTGTTGAGCCAGGTCGATACCGGCGAGATTGACCTGGCAATCCTCATCAAGCCGCCGTTTGACTTGCCCAAGGAGCTGTCGGCGCAGGTCATCCGCAGGGAACCGTTTGTGCTGATCGTACCGACGGAGCTTGAGGGTGATGACCCGTTGCAGATTCTCGCGAGCCATCCCCATGTGCGTTACGACCGCAATTCATTCGGTGGGCGTCTGGTGACGCGGTTTCTGCGAGAGCAGCAGATTGATGTGCAAGTGGCTTTGGAACTGGATGAGCTGGAGGCCATCGTCAAAATGGTTGAATGCGGATTGGGTGTGTCGCTGCTTCCCGAAGCAGGGTTGTGGCTCGAGTATGGCGCGAAGGTCAGGATCATCCGGTTGGGCGAGTTGACGTTCTATCGTGAGATTGTGCTGTTGCAGCGTTACAGCCAGCGCACGCAGCCGATCCAGCAACTGTTTGCTCGGTGCCTGGTTTGAAGATCAAGAGATCGCAGCCTTCGGCAGCTCCTACTCTATTCGGTTCACACATATCCCCTGTAGGAGCTGCCGAAGGCTGCGATCTCTTGATCTTGCCCCAAAAAAAACCCGCCTGAAGAGGCGGGTTTTTTAGTGGCTAGCCGAAGATTACTCTTCGAGGCTGCCCATGGCCGTGGTGTTGAAGCCACCGTCCACGTACATGATTTCGCCGCTGATGCCGGACGCCAGGTCCGAGCACAGGAAGGCGCCGGCGTTGCCGACTTCGTCGATGGTGACGTTGCGACGCAGCGGGGTTTGCGCTTCGTTGGCAGCCAGCATCTTGCGGAAGTTCTTGATGCCGGAAGCGGCGAGGGTGCGGATCGGGCCGGCCGATACGCAGTTGACGCGAGTACCGTCCGGGCCCAGGGAACCGGCCAGGTAACGCACGCCAGCTTCCAGCGAAGCCTTGGCCATGCCCATCACGTTGTAGTTCGGCATGGTGCGCTCGGCGCCCAGGTACGACAGGGTCAGCAGGCTGCCGTTGCGGCCTTTCATCATTTCGCGACCGGCTTTGGCCAGGGCCACGAAGCTGTAGGCGCTGATGTCGTGAGCGATGCGGAAACCGTCACGGGTGGTGGCTTCGGTGAAGTCGCCGTCCAGTTGGTCGCCCGGGGCGAAGCCAACGGAGTGCACGATGCAGTCCAGGCCATCCCACTTTTTGCCCAGCTCAACGAAGACCTTGGCGATTTCTTCATCGCTGGCCACGTCGCACGGGAAGCACAGGTCCGGGTTGGAACCCCAGCTCTGTGCGAACTCTTCGACACGACCCTTGAGTTTGTCGTTCTGATAAGTGAAGGCAAGCTCAGCGCCCTCGCGATGCATGGCGGCAGCGATGCCGGATGCGATGGACAGCTTGCTGGCGACACCGACGATCAGTACGCGCTTACCGGCGAGAAAACCCATGTGTTGCTCCTCTCTTTCAGGTTATTGCGCAGTGGCTGGTGCCAGAAAAGCGGCTTCCAGCAACTGCTGTGTATACGGATGTTGGGGGGCGGCAAAGATACTTTGCGCGTCTCCCTGTTCGACCACTTGGCCATGCTTGACCACCATCAGCTGGTGGCTCAGCGCTTTGACGACAGCCAGGTCATGGCTGATAAACAGATACGTCAGGTTGTACTTGGTTTGCAGTGAACGCAGCAGCTCCACCACTTGGCGCTGCACTGTCCGGTCGAGGGCCGAGGTCGGCTCGTCCAGCAATATCAGCGCCGGTTTTAGCACTAATGCCCGGGCAATGGCGATTCTCTGCCGCTGCCCGCCGGAAAATTCGTGGGGGTAGCGGTGCCGGGTTTCCGGATCCAGACCTACCTCCTTCAATGCCGCAATAATCGCTTGTTCCTGTTCCGCCTCGGTGCCCATCTTGTGGATCCGCAGCCCTTCGCCGACGATCTGGCTCACGCACATCCGCGGGCTCAGGCTACCAAACGGGTCCTGAAACACCACCTGCATCTCCCGACGCAGCGGCCGAACCTGTTGCTGCGTCAGGCAGTCTAGCTGCTTGCCTTCAAAACGGATTGCACCTTTGCTGCCGATCAGCCGCAAAATCGCCAAACCGAGTGTCGACTTGCCCGAACCGCTTTCTCCCACAATCCCCAGGGTCTGGCCCTGAGGCAGACTGAAATTGATCCCGTCCACCGCTTTGATGTGATCGACGGTCTTTTTCAGCAAGCCTTTCTTGATCGGGAACCAGACTTTCAGGTCCTCGACCTGCAGCAAGGGCGGCCCGATAACATTGGTCGCCGGCTTGCCGCTGGGCTCCGCTGCCAGCAGTTCCCGAGTGTACGGATGCTGCGGCGCGCGGAACAACTCTTCGCACGATGCCTGTTCGACGATGCAACCGCGCTGCATGACACATACGCGATGCGCAATTCTTCGCACAAGGTTCAAATCGTGACTGATCAGTAGCAACGCCATGCCCAGACGGGCCTGCAATTCCTTGAGCAATTCGAGGATTTTCAGCTGAACGGTCACGTCCAGCGCGGTGGTCGGTTCATCGGCGATGAGCAGTTCCGGCTCGTTGGCCAGGGCCATGGCGATCATCACCCGCTGACGCTGACCGCCGGACAACTCGTGGGGCAGGGCCTTCAGGCGCTTCTCGGGTTCCGGAATGCCGACCATTTCCAGCAGTTCCAGCGTGCGCTTGGTCGCGACTTTGCCGATCAAGCCTTTGTGAATGCTGAGGACTTCGTTGATCTGCTTCTCGATCGAGTGCAGCGGATTCAGCGAAGTCATTGGCTCCTGAAAGATCATCGCGATCCGGTTGCCGCGAATGTGGCGGATGGTTTTCTCTTTCAGGCTCAGCAGGTTTTGCCCGGAATACTCGATGGTGCCGGACGGATGCCGGGCAAGCGGGTAGGGCAGCAAGCGCAGAATCGAGTGCGCGGTCACCGATTTGCCGGAACCGCTTTCACCGACCAGCGCCAGGGTTTCGCCGCGCTTGATGTCGAAACTGACGCCTTCGACCACGCGCTGACAACGTTCGCCGACGATGAATTCGACAGACAGGTCGCGCACTTCGATCAGATTGTCCTGATTCATTTCACTTCCTCGGGTCGAAGGCATCGCGAGCGGACTCGCCGATGAACACCAGCAGACTCAACATCAACGCAAGCACCGCAAACGCGCTCATGCCGAGCCACGGCGCTTGCAGGTTGGATTTGCCCTGGGCCACCAGTTCACCGAGCGATGGTGCGCCCGGCGGTAAACCGAAACCCAGGAAGTCCAGCGCGGTCAGCGTGCCAATCGCGCCGGTCAGGATGAACGGCATGAAGGTCATGGTCGAGACCATGGCGTTGGGCAAGATATGGCGGAACATGATCGCACCATTCTGCATCCCCAGCGCCCGGGCCGCGCGCACGTATTCAAGGTTGCGTCCGCGCAGGAACTCGGCACGGACCACGTCCACCAGGCTCATCCACGAGAACAGCAGCATGATCCCCAGCAGCCACCAGAAATTCGGCTGGACGAAACTGGCCAGAATGATCAGCAGATACAGCACCGGCAGCCCGGACCAGATCTCCAGAAAGCGTTGCCCGGCCAGATCGACCCAGCCGCCATAGAAACCCTGCAATGCGCCCGCAATCACGCCAATGATCGAGCTGAGAATGGTCAGGGTCAGGGCAAACAGCACCGAAATCCGGAAGCCATAAATCACCCGCGCCAACACGTCGCGACCCTGATCGTCGGTGCCCAGCAGGTTGTCGGTCGACGGCGGCGCCGGAGCCGGGACTTTCAGGTCGTAGTTGATGCTTTGGTAACTGTAGGGAATTGGCGCCCACAGCACCCAGGCCTCCTTGGCCTTGAGCAGTTCGCGGATGTACGGGCTCTTGTAGTTGGCTTCCAGCGGGAATTCGCCACCGAACGTAGTTTCCGGGTAACGCTTGAGCGCCGGGAAATACCAGCTGTTGTCGTAATGCACCACCAGCGGTTTGTCGTTGGCGATCAGCTCGGCGCCGAGGCTCAGGCCGAACAGCAGCAGAAACAGCCACAGCGACCACCAGCCACGCTTGTTGGCCTTGAACAGTTCGAAACGTCGGCGATTGAGAGGGGACAGGTTCATCTCAATGCTCCCGGCTTTCGAAATCGATGCGCGGATCGACAAAGGTGTACGTGAGATCGCCGATCAGTTTCACCACCAGCCCCAGCAGCGTGAAGATAAACAGCGTACCGAAGACCACCGGGTAATCGCGGTTGATCGCGGCTTCGAAACTCATCAGCCCGAGTCCGTCGAGGGAGAAGATCACTTCCACCAGCAACGAACCGGTGAAGAAGATTCCGATAAATGCCGAGGGGAAACCGGCGATTACCAGCAACATGGCGTTGCGGAACACATGGCCGTAGAGCACACGGTGATTGGTTAAACCTTTGGCTTTCGCCGTTACCACGTACTGCTTGTTGATTTCATCGAGGAAGCTGTTTTTGGTGAGCAAAGTCATGGTTGCGAAGTTGCCAATCACCAGCGCCGTCACCGGCAACGCCAGGTGCCAGAAGTAATCGAGCACCTTGCCACCCATGCTCAGCTCATCGAAGTTGTTCGAGGTCAGGCCCCGTAGCGGGAACCAGTCGAAATAGCTGCCGCCGGCAAACACCACGATCAGCAGAATGGCGAACAGGAACGCCGGGATCGCGTAGCCGACGATGATCGCCGAACTGGTCCAGACATCGAAGTGGCTGCCGTGCCGCGTGGCCTTGGCGATCCCCAGCGGGATCGACACCAGATACATGATCAGCGTGCTCCACAGCCCGAGGGAGATCGACACCGGCATCTTTTCCTTGATCAGGTCGATGACCTTGGCATCGCGGAAGAAGCTGTCGCCGAAGTCCAGGGTGGCGTAGTTCTTGACCATGATCCACAAACGTTCCGGCGCCGATTTGTCGAAGCCGTACATGTGCTCGATTTCCTTGACCAGCGCAGGGTCCAGGCCCTGCGCGCCGCGATAGGCGGAACCCGCCACCGACACTTCGGCACCGCCGCCGGCAATGCGGCTGGTGGCGCCTTCGAAGC
Source organism: Pseudomonas sp. LB3P81 (assembly GCF_054897965.1). Lineage (NCBI taxonomy): Bacteria > Pseudomonadati > Pseudomonadota > Gammaproteobacteria > Pseudomonadales > Pseudomonadaceae > Pseudomonas > Pseudomonas sp. LB3P81. The sequence continues at coordinate 311,990 of NZ_JBUBVG010000001.1, forward strand.
CTTCGAGCTTGGCGATCATCTGCTCCACCGGCCCACCGGGGGCGGCCTGAATGATCACGAAGTTGATCAGCAAAATGCCGAGCAAGGTCGGGATGATCAGCAGCAGTCGCCGAAAAATATACGCCAGCATCTATTACTCCGTGCCCGCAGGGTCGGCTTGCAGTTTGGTTTCGACTTCTATCGCCGGTGTCACGTTTGGCTTGATCCACCAGGTGGCCGTGCCGATGTCGTACCTGGGTGAGATTTTCGGGTGGCCGATGTGGTTCCAGTACGCCACGCGCCAAGTCTTGATGTGCCAGTTGGGGATCACGTAATAGCCCCATTGCAGCACGCGGTCCAGTGCGCGGGCGTGGGCAACGAGACTGTTGCGCGAGTCGGCGTTGATCAACTGTTCGACCAATTGGTCCACCACCGGGTCTTTCAGGCCCATGGAGTTGCGGCTGCCGGGTTTGTCGGCGGCGGCAGACATCCAGAATTCACGCTGTTCGTTACCCGGCGAGTTGGACTGCGGGAAGCTGCCGACGATCATGTCGAAGTCTCGCGAGCGCACGCGGTTGATGTACTGCGAGACGTCGACCCGGCGAATCACCAGGTCGATGCCCAGATCGCTGAGGTTGCGCTTGAACGGCAGCAGCACCCGTTCGAATTCGGTCTGCGCCAACAGGAACTCGATGGTCACCGGTTTGCCGTTGGCGTCGACCATTTTGTCGTCGACGATCCGCCAGCCTGCCTCTTGCAGCAGTTGATAAGCCTTGCGTTGCTGCGTGCGGATCATGCCGCTGGCATCGGTCACCGGGTTCTGGAAAGCCTCGGTGAATACTTGCTCCGGGATTTTGCCGCGGAACGGGTCGAGAATGGCCAATTGGTCGGCATCCGGCAAACCGCTGGCGGCCATTTCCGAGTTTTCGAAGTAACTGCGGGTGCGCACGTAGGCGCCGTTGAACAGTTGCTTGTTGGTCCATTCAAAGTCCAGCAACAGCGTCAGTGCATGGCGCACGCGCACGTCCTGGAATACCGGACGGCGCAGGTTGAACACAAAACCCTGCATGCCGGTCGGGTTGCCGTTGGGGATCTGTTCCTTGTTCAGCCGACCTTCGGTGACCGCCGGGATGTTGTAGGCGTTGGCCCAGTTCTTCGCGCTCATTTCCAGCCAGTAATCGAACTGACCGGCCTTGAGTGCTTCCAGGGCCACGGTGTTGTCGCGGTAATAATCGGTGGTCATCACGTCGAAGTTGTAGAAACCACGGTTGGCCGGCAGGTCCTTGCCCCAGTAATCCATGACCCGCTCGTAGCGAATCGAGCGCCCGGCCTTCACCTCGCTGACCTTGTACGGGCCGCTGCCCAACGGAATTTCCAGGTTGCCCTTGTTGAAATCCCGGGTCGCCCACCAGTGTTTGGGCAGTACCGGCAACTGGCCGAGGATCAGCGGCAGCTCGCGGTTGTTGCTGTGCTTGAACTTGAACAGCACGGTGAGCGGATCTTCGGCGACCGCTTCGTCGACATCGTTGTAGTAACCGCGGTACAACGGCGCGCCGTCCTTGATCAGGGTCTGGAAGCTGAACACCACGTCTTCGGCACGGATCGGATGACCGTCGTGAAAGTGCGCTTCGGGGCGCAGGTAGAAACGCACCCAGCTGTTGTCCGGGGCCTTTTCGATCTTGCCGGCGACCAATCCGTATTCGGTGAACGGCTCATCCAGGCCCTGTTTGGCCAGGGTGTCGTAGATCAGGTCGATGTCGCCGGCTGACACGCCTTTGCTGATGAACGGGTTGAGGCTGTCGAAGCCACCGAATCCGGCCTGACGAAAGATTCCGCCCTTGGGTGCATCAGGATTCACATAGTCGAAATGCTTGAAGTCGGCCGGGTATTTCGGCGGCTCGTTGTACAAGGTCAGGGCATGTTGCGGGGCGGCGCAGGCCAGCCCGGCGAACAACAGGCCGCTGGCCTGCAAGAGCAGCGCACGTACGGGTTTCATCGATCTTTCTCCGAAGATTTCAGCCACCACGCGCTCAGGCCCAACGTGTAGGGCGGCGTGGTGACGAAGGCGAACCGGTTGCGGTACGCCAGGCGGTGATAATTGAGGTACCAGTTGGGAATGATGTAGTGCTGCCACAACAGCACGCGGTCCAGGGCTTTGCCGGCGGCAACCTGTTCATCGCGGGTCTGGGCGGCGAGCAATTGCTCAAGTAAATGATCGACCACCGGGTTGGCAATGCCCGCGTAGTTTTTGCTGCCCTTGACCCCGACCTGGCTGGAGTGGAAATACTGCCATTGCTCCAGGCCTGGGCTGAGCGTCTGGCTGAGGGTCATCAGGATCATGTCGAAATCGAACTGGTCGAGGCGCTGTTTGTACTGGGCGCGATCCACTGTGCGCAGCCGGGCGTCGATGCCGATGCTGGCGAGGTTCTCGACATAAGGCTGGAGGATGCGTTCCAGGTTCGGGTTGACCAGCAGGATTTCCAGGCGCAGCGGTTGTCCGGCGGCGTTCTGTACGTGTTGGCCGTCAAGCTTCCAGCCGGCTTCGGCGAGCAGGCCCAGGGCCTTGCGCATGGTTTCCCTTGGAATGCCGCGCCCTTGGGTCTGCGGCAGGCTGAACGGCTCGGTGAGCAGTTTGGCAGGCAACTGCTCGCGATACGGCTTGAGCATCAGCCATTCGTGACCGACCGGCAGGCCGGTGGCGGAAAACTCGCTGTTGGGGTAGTAACTCATGGCGCGTTTGTAAGCGCCGCTGAACAGCGTGCGATTGGTCCACTCGAAATCGAACATCAACCCCAGCGCTTCACGGACCTTTGGGTCGGAGAACGTCGGGCGCCGGGTGTTCATGAACAGGCCCTGGCTCTGGGTCGGGATCTGATGCGGGATCTGCGCCTTGATGACATCGCCCCGTCGCACGGCCGGGAAGTTGTAACCGTTTTCCCAGTTCTTCGCCTGATGCTCGATATAGATATCGAACTCGCCGGCCTTGAACGCTTCGAACGCGACGTCGCTGTCGCGGTAGAACTCGACTTCCATACGGTCGACGTTGTACTTGCCACGATTGACCGGCAGGTCTTTGCCCCAGTAATCCTTGACCCGTTCGAACACGATCTGGCGCCCGGGCATGACCGAGGTGATGCGATAAGGCCCACTGCCCAGCGGCGGCTCGAAGGTGGTGGCCTTGAAGTCGCGACCTTTCCAGTAATGCTGCGGCAGCACCGGCAACTCGCCCAAGCGCAGGATCAACAGCGGATTACCGGAGCGCTTGAAAACAAAACGAACGCGCTGCGGGTTGAGCACGTCGACCCGCAACACTTCCTGAAGATTGGTGCGGTATTGCGGATGGCCTTCCTTGAGCAGCAACCGGTAGGAGAACGCGACGTCGTACGCGGTGATCGGCGTGCCATCGTGAAATCGTGCTTCGGGGCGCAGGTTGAACACCACCCAACTGCGGTCTTCGCTGTATTCCACCGATTGGGCGATCAGGCCATAACTGGACGTCGGCTCGTCGCCGGACGGTGCGTATTGGCCCGTGCCGGCCATCAGCGGTTCGTTCAGCTCATTGATGCCGTATTGCAGGAAATTCGCGGTGGAGACCGGGCTCGAGCCCTTGAATGTGTAGGGATTGAGCGTATCGAACGTGCCAAACGCCATCACCCGCAACGTACCGCCCTTGGGCGCTTGCGGGTTGACCCAGTCGAAGTGGGTAAATCTGGCCGGGTACTTGAGCGTGCCGAACTGCGCATAACCATGGCTTTCGCTGATCGTCGCACTTGCGGAGGAGCTCAAGGCCAGGCTGATCAGGAGCAGGAGGAGGGGACGCTTCAAGTCAGAGATCCGATCCAGGCGGCTTGGGCTTTGTGGGCCGTACAGTAACAGCTTGTATGGACAGGAAAAAGACGGGGTTCGAAAGCCGTGTCGGGGCATAAAAAAGATCGCAGCCTACGGCAGCTCCTACACCGATCGTATACACCCGCGATTGATTGGATGTACGCCTATCTGTAGGAGCTGCCGAAGGCTGCGATCTTTTCAGCCTCAAACCAATTTATCAATGCGGCGAAGCCACCGTCAGCATCTGCCCAGGCTTGAGGGCCTGACCAACAAGCGGATTCCAGCGCTTGAGGTGTTGCATTTCAACGTTGAAACGCTTGGCCACGATGTACAGCGAATCACCTTGCTGGACCTTGTATTGGGTCTGCGGCTGCTGGGTCTTCGTCTTGGTATTGGCCGCCACGACGGTGTTCACGCGTCCGGCGCTGCGTTTGGTCTTGTCCTGCATCACCAGCGTCTGGCCGACCTTGAGGTCCTTGCCGGTCAGCTTGTTCCAGCGTTGCAGGTCCTTGACCTCGACCTTGTTGGCCTTGGCGATGGTGCCGAGGTTGTCGCCACGTTTAACCCGGTAGGCGCGTTTGAGGGTGGCGAGCTGGGCGTCGTCTGCACCTTCGAAAACCGGCTTGAGCGACTTCTTGCTGATCAACTCTTCGGGACGCATGGTCGACAGGCTGGCGGTCAGCAGCTGTGCCTTGGACGTCGGCACCAGCAAATGCTGAGGGCCGTCCAGGGTGGTCGTGCGCTGCTTGAAGGCAGGGTTGAGCTGGAACAGTTCGTCTTCGTCGATATTGGCAACCGCGGCCACCTTGGACAGGTCCATGCGCTGGTTGATTTCGACGACCTGGAAGTACGGTTCGTTGGCGATCGGGTTGAGATTCACGCCGTAAGCTTCCGGCGCCAGCACTACTTGCGACAAGGCCAGCAGCTTCGGCACATAGGCCTGTGTTTCGGCCGGCAGCGGCAGGTTCCAGTAATCGGTTGGCAGGCCGAGCTTTTCGTTACGCTCGATGGCCCGGCTGACCGTGCCTTCACCGGCGTTGTAAGCCGCGAGGGCCAGCAGCCAGTCGCCGTTGAACATGTCGTGCAGACGCGTCAGGTAGTCCATTGCGGCGGTGGTCGAAGCGGTGATGTCGCGACGGCCATCATAGAAACGGGTTTGACGCAGGTTGAAATAACGCCCGGTGGAAGGAATGAATTGCCACAAGCCAACCGCATCGGCCCGGGAATAGGCCATCGGGTTGTAGGCGCTTTCAATCACTGGCAGCAGCGCCAGTTCCAGCGGCATGTTGCGTTCTTCAAGGCGTTCGACGATGTAGTGAATGTAGAGGCTGCCACGCTCGCCGGCGTTTTCGAGGAAAGATGGGTTGCTGGCGAACCACAGACGCTGTTGCTCGATGCGCGGGTTGACGCCCAGGCCTTCCTGCAACTGGAAGCCCTGGCGCATGCGCTCCCAGACGTCTTGTGGAATTTGCGGGGTCGGCTTTTCGCTGAGCCAGATGGGTTTCTGTTTGGCTCGAGCGGCGATGTTCGGGGTGTGGGCCGCATCCGTCTGCGGCACATGGCTGGAACAGCCCGCCAGAGTGGCGGACACAGCTACCGCTATGGCTTGAGCCAAGCGGGTCAATGCGTCTGAATTGATGGCTTTACGAATAGGTGACGACATTGGCTGGAAGTAAGTTCCGGGCAAAAATGTCGGGCGATTCTAGAAAGCGCACCCCTTGCGGTCAACCATTCAGATTTTCAGCACTAACGGCAAGCCCTGTCAGAACTTATCTTTCCAAGCCCGAAGGGCAGCAAAAACCGCACTGGGAGCCCGGTTATTGGGGCCGTCCCGTTCGTCCACTTTTTCTTTAACGGATGTTTCACCGGTACGCAAAAACGGGTTTGTCTGCTTTTCCAGAGCGATCGTCGATGGCAGCGTGATGATCCCGGCTTTCCGTTGCTGCATGACTTTTGCCAGACGTTCGGCGGTATGCAAATTGTTGGGTTCGACGGCCACGGCAAACTTAAGGTTGCTGAGGGTGTATTCGTGGGTGCAGTAAACCCGCGTATCTTCAGGCAACGCGGCGAGTTGTGTCAGCGAGGTGTGCATTTGCTCGGGCGTGCCTTCGAACAGGCGCCCGCAACCGGCGGCGAACAGGGTGTCACCGCAAAACAGCGTGCCCGGATGGTAGAAGGCGATGTGCCCCAGGGTGTGGCCGGGAACGGCAAGCACATCGAAGTCCCAACCCAGCACGTTGATGCGATCGTTGTCCTTGAGGGCGACGTCCCGCGCCGGGATGGTTTCGCTGGCCGGGCCGTAGACCTTCGCGTCTGTCGCTTTTTTCAGCTGCTCGACGCCGCCGACATGGTCGTGATGATGGTGAGTGATCAGAATGTCACTCAGTACCCAGCCCGGATTGGCCGCGAGCCAGGCCTGAACCGGCGCGGCATCGCCGGGGTCAACCACCGCGCAGCGCCGGGTGCCGGGGTCTTGTAACAACCAGATGTAGTTGTCGGTGAAGGCGGGCAGGGCTGTGATCTGTATCATCGTCGGATTCGCCAAGCGGAAAACAATGGCGCATCTTAGAACTTCCTGGCGCGTTGGAGAATGCAATGACCGATAAAGCGTTCGCTCAGGCTGATCCTGACTGGCTGGCCTTGATCAGCGCGGCCCGTGAATGGCTGTCCGGCCCCCTCGGGCAATTTCTGCTGGATGAAGAACGCCGCATGCTCGAAGACGAGTTGGGGCGCTTCTTCGGTGGCTATCTGGTGCATTACGGTCCTTCGGCCGAGACACCGCCGTCGGCACCGCAGGTCCAGCGCAATGTGCGGCTCGGCGCGCCGTTGCCGGGTGTCGAAATCGTCTGTGAAGAACAGGCCTGGCCGTTGAGCGAGCATGCCGCCGACGTGGTGGTGCTGCAGCATGGTCTGGATTTCTGCCTCTCGCCCCACGGTTTGCTGCGTGAAGCGGCGAGCAGCGTCCGCCCCGGCGGGCATTTGCTGATTATCGGGATCAACCCCTGGAGCACTTGGGGTTTGCGCCACGTGTTCGCCCATGACGCCTTGCGCAAGGCCCGTTGCATTTCGCCGTCACGGGTCGGCGACTGGCTGAATCTGCTGGGCTTTGCGCTGGAGAAACGCCGCTTCGGGTGCTATCGTCCGCCGCTTGCGTCCCCCGCCTGGCAAGCCCGTCTGGCCGGCTGGGAGCGCAAGGCCGGTGAGTGGCAATTGTCTGGCGGCGGCTTCTATTTATTGGTGGCGCGCAAGATTGTGGTGGGTCTGCGCCCGCTACGTCAGGAACGTCGCGAGCCGATGGGCAAGCTGATTCCCCTGCCGATGGCCAAGGTCAACCGGCGCGATATCGAACCGTAACACCTGTTTTTATTCCCGGCCGGGTTCACCCCGGCCTCGGGCATCGTCGATCGTGGATCGGCGAGCCACCGCATTTTCTGGATAGATTGGCATGAGCGATAGCGTAGAACTCTTCACCGACGGCGCCTGCAAAGGCAACCCTGGCCCAGGCGGCTGGGGCGCATTGCTGGTGTGCAAGGGCGTTGAAAAAGAACTCTGGGGCGGCGAAGCCAACACCACCAACAACCGCATGGAACTGATGGGCGCGATCCGCGGGCTGGAAGAACTCAAGCGCTCCTGCGACGTGCTGTTGGTGACGGACTCGCAGTACGTGATGAAAGGCATCAACGAGTGGATGGAAAACTGGAAGAAACGCGGCTGGAAAACGGCAGCGAAAGAACCGGTGAAAAATGCTGACTTGTGGAAGCTGCTGGATGAGCAAGTCAACCGTCACAACGTCACGTGGAAATGGGTGCGCGGGCATATCGGGCATCACGGCAACGAGCGGGCTGACCAGTTGGCTAACCGTGGCGTGGATGAAGTGCGTGGGTACAAACAAGCCTGACGCCGCCGATACACTGTGGGAGCCGGGCTTGCCCGCGATGAACGATGACGCGGTTTTACTGAATGTCCGCGGTGTCTGCATCGCGGGCAAGCCCGGCTCCCACAGGAAGTCACAGCATCAAAATTTTGGTAGCCAGTTGTTGATCTAAATACTTTTCGGCTATTGTACCACGAATCCGCTCAAACGCCGCCTCGATCCGAACCCCGCGAATCTCCCGCTCAGTGGCCACAATCACGGCGGCTTAGGGGCTTGACTGTTATCTAGACAGTTCAGATCCTGCATCTGCCAAGTCTTTGACTTTGGCTACGGTAGCCATTGTGTCAACAGTATCGGTATTGGTCATCGACTGGATGAGAATCTTGGCGCCGCCTAGTGTGATGACGTTGTGGTTCCATTGCATATTGGCTTGGCGTGTATTGTTGCTCGGGTAGCGCGAGAGCTACAGGGCTGGCTGTTAGTTTTCAATGCGATGTTTCATTATTATTTTGTGACAGAGAACACATCGAAAATGCTAAAGGCCTGTGTTTGCATGTGAGAGTGGTTGAAGTTTGAGTTGATAGAGTGTTTGTTCTGCAAGGTGTTTGGTTTTTGGTGGGGAGTGAGTAGTCTGTTTCAATAAGCGCTTGCATATTGTGTGGTGAGGCTGATTCCGAGAATAAGCGGGTGTTTGCGCGGATAGAGTTTAAAGCATGCTGCAATAGCAAAGCTTGCAAGTCCCTTTTTTATGGGTGCAGGAAGTAGGCTGAATCGCGTATTTTGACAATTGGCAAGGTAGCGTTTTTTGTCTCTGTATGTCCATATAGTGGGCGAAGTTGAGCGGGGTGATATATATGAAAGTATTTGGCAGTGCGGCAGGATATGGTGTTCACTCTTTGAGTTCCAAATTTGCGGAGAGAAAGCTTGGCGATATTGGCAGTCATGATCTGAAAAGAATTCAGCAGTCTCTACATCTTGATGAGAGTCCAAAGCCATTGCCTGAACACTTAAGTGTTGAGGATCTCCGTCAGATCGCCAGATTTGCTAATTATACTTATATCCATTACTCGGGAAATTGTAGTTTGTTGTCTGCATGCGTTCACTACAATATAGAAAATAACGCCAATATCCTTCGCTGTGAAAACACATCATCACCCCATATGGCGCTAGATTCTGATGTGGTGGATATGTTTGTTTTTGGTGATGTGTTAAATCTTTCATGTTGTTTTCACTCCCTTGAAGAGGTTGATAAGGAAGTTCTTAGGAGGTATGAGGTTAATGGGGAAAGGTCTTGCATTGTAGGCGCTGAGAATTACGTCGTTCCATTAATTGGGGAGTGTGCGCATGACTTTAATGCTGTTGTCTTGTTGGACTCGGAGAGTAAACCAATGGTCCAATATCTTGACTCATGGAAAACTTCTAACACGACTCCCAGTATGGAGGAATTAAAGTCATATTTTCCGGCGTCAGCGTACTTCACCGTCCGCTCGTGTGGAGGAAATTAGCCGTCCCTGGAAATCTGAACGCAAAGCTTCAAGTTTAATGGAATCAGCTTCGCTCCACCGATTCACTGTGGGAGCCGGGCTTGCCCGCGATGAACGATGACGCGGTTTTACTGAATGTCCGCGGTGTCTGCATCGCGGGCAAGCCCGGCTCCCACAGGAAGTCACAGCATCAAAATTGCGGTAGCCAGTTGTTGATCTGAATGCTGACCGTTGACCAACCCCCCCCCGAATCCGCTCAAACGCCGCCTCGATTCGAACCCCGCGAATCTCCCCCTCACTGGCCACGAACGTTGCCGCGTTATCCTTGGCCGCCAGCACAACATCGTCTTTGAACGAACCACTGGTGACCTTGGACGAAATCAAGGTCAGGCTCAGCGTGATATCCGTGCTGATGACAAAACTGGTGGCCTGAGCGCCCGAACTCGACAGGCAGGTAATCAACACAAGAAGCCGTGCACTCTTCATGACAATTCAAACCCTTGGAAATCAAGGGGCGCACGCTATCAAGACGTTCTCTGTCAGGCTTTATGAACATTGCTAATGATTGTTAAAAATTGCATGAGCGTCAGTCATTTGTCTGTGTGCGCACCGGATCCGGCGAGCGTGTTAACATCGCCGCTTTTGCACGATTGACCCGTTGAGAGCTGAGCACTGATGGCCACCAGATCCGTTGTACTCGATACCGAAACCACCGGCATGCCGGTGACCGACGGCCACCGGATTATCGAAATCGGTTGTGTCGAGTTGATCGGTCGGCGCCTGACGGGCCGGCATTTCCACGTTTACCTGCAACCGGACCGCGAAAGTGACGAAGGCGCCATCGGCGTCCACGGCATCACCAACGAATTCCTGGTGGGCAAGCCGCGCTTCACTGAAGTGGCCGATGAGTTTTTCGAGTTCATCAAGGGCGCGCAGCTGATCATCCACAACGCGGCGTTTGACGTTGGGTTCATCAACAACGAATTCGCCCTGATGGGTCAGCACGATCGTGCGGACATCACGCAACACTGCTCGATTCTCGACACCCTGATGATGGCCCGGGAACGTCACCCGGGGCAGCGCAACAGCCTCGACGCCTTGTGCAAACGTTATGGCGTCGACAACTCCGGCCGTGAACTCCACGGCGCCTTGCTCGACTCCGAGATCCTTGCCGACGTTTACCTGACCATGACCGGCGGCCAGACCAGTCTGTCGCTGGCCGGCAATGCGTCCGACGGTAATGGCTCCGGTGAAGGCGCGGACAATTCCGCCACTGAAATCCGCCGCTTGCCGGCCGATCGTCAGCCGACGCGGATCATTCGCGCCAGCGAAGACGATCTGGCCCGGCATGTGGCGCGGATGGAAGCCATTGCCAAATCTGCCGGCGCCCCGGCACTGTGGGTGCAACTCGCTGAGGCTGAAGCTCAGGCTTAGGTCCTTCAAAAAGATCGCAGCCTCGTTTCACTCGACAGCTCCTACAATGGAATGCGTAACCCTGTAGGAGCTGTCGAGTGAAACGAGGCTGCGATCTTTTGATCTTGATCAAGCGTAGCGCCGCCGATGACCCATTTCAGGACGTCCCCCCTCGCCACATGCGCCTCAACCCTCTACCCTGAGGTTATTGGCAGGCCAAGGTCTGCCGCCTCAGGACACTGAGCCCCATGTATAAAGATTTGAGATTCCCGATCCTGATCGTCCATCGCGACATCAAGGCTGACACCGTCGCCGGTGATCGCGTGCGTGGCATCGCCCGGGAGCTGGAGCAGGAAGGCTTCAGCATTGTCTCGGCGGTGGATTACACCGAGGGGCGACTGGTTGCGTCGACGCATCACGGCCTCTCGTGCATGTTGATCGCCGCCGAAGACCCCAGCGCCAATTCCCATCTGCTGCAGAACATGGCCGAACTGATCAGCCTGGCGCGGGTGCGTGCGCCGGATTTGCCGATCTTCGCCCTCGGCGAGCAAGTGACGCTGGAAAACGCCCCGGCGGATGCCATGGACGAGCTCAATCAGCTGCGCGGCATTCTTTATCTGTTCGAAGACACCGTGCCGTTTCTGGCGCGACAGGTTGCACGAGCTGCACGCAAATACCTGGATGGTCTGCTGCCACCGTTTTTCAAGGCGCTGGTGCAGCACACCGCCGATTCCAACTATTCCTGGCACACGCCTGGGCATGGCGGCGGCGTGGCGTATCACAAGAGCCCGGTGGGGCAGGCGTTCCACCAGTTTTTCGGGGAAAACACCCTGCGCTCTGATTTGTCGGTGTCGGTGCCCGAATTGGGTTCGCTGCTCGATCACACTGGCCCGCTGGCCGAGGCGGAGGCGCGAGCGGCGCGCAACTTCGGCGCCGATCACACTTTTTTCGTCATCAATGGCACTTCGACTGCGAACAAAATCGTCTGGCATTCCATGGTTGCCCGCGATGATCTGGTGCTGGTGGACCGCAATTGCCACAAGTCGGTATTGCACTCGATCATCATGACCGGCGCCATTCCGCTGTACCTGTGCCCGGAGCGCAACGAACTGGGGATCATCGGCCCGATTCCGCTGAGCGAGTTCAGCCGCGAGTCGATCCAGGCCAAGATCGACGCCAGCCCGCTGACCAAGGGCCGCGCGCCCAAAGTCAAACTGGCGGTGGTGACCAATTCCACCTATGACGGCCTCTGCTACAACGCCGAACTGATCAAGCAAAACCTGGGCAACAGCGTCGAAGTGCTGCATTTCGATGAGGCCTGGTATGCCTACGCGGCGTTTCACGAATTCTTCGCCGGGCGTTACGGCATGGGCACTTCCCGCAGCGAAGACAGCCCGCTGGTGTTCACCACCCATTCCACCCACAAATTGTTGGCGGCGTTCAGTCAGGCCTCGATGATTCACGTTCAGGACGGTGGAGCGCGGCAACTGGACCGTGACCGCTTCAACGAAGCGTTCATGATGCACATCTCCACGTCGCCGCAGTACAGCATCATTGCCTCGTTGGACGTGGCATCGGCCATGATGGAAGGCCCGGCCGGGCGTTCCTTGTTACAGGAAATGTTCGACGAGGCCTTGAGTTTCCGTCGGGCGCTGGCCAACCTGCGGCAGCACATTGCTGCCGATGACTGGTGGTTTTCGATCTGGCAGCCGCCGTCGGTGGAAGGCATCGAGCGTGTCGTCACCGAAGACTGGCTGCTGCAACCCGATGCCGACTGGCACGGTTTTGGCGGCGTGACCGACGACTATGTGCTGCTCGATCCGATCAAGGTCACCCTGGTGATGCCGGGCCTGACGGCGGGCGGTGCGCTGAGTGAACGCGGGATTCCGGCGGCGGTGGTCAGCAAGTTCCTTTGGGAGCGCGGGCTGGTGGTCGAGAAGACCGGTTTGTATTCATTTCTGGTGCTGTTTTCCATGGGTATCACCAAAGGCAAATGGAGCACGCTGCTGACCGAGTTGCTGGAGTTCAAGCGCAGCTATGACGCCAACGTCAGTCTCTCGACCTGCCTGCCGTGCGTGGCGCAGCAGGATGGCGCGCGTTACAAGGGCATGGGGTTGCGCGATCTGTGCGATCAATTGCACGCCTGTTACCGCAGCAATGCCACGGCCAAACATCTCAAACGCATGTACACGGTGCTGCCGGAAATCGCCATGAAGCCCGCCGACGCCTATGATCAACTGGTACGTGGCGAAGTGGAGGCGGTGTCGATCGATGCGCTGGATGGCCGCATCGCCGCAGTCATGCTGGTGCCGTACCCGCCGGGGATCCCGTTGATCATGCCCGGCGAACGCTTCACCGAGTCGACCCGCTCGATCATCGATTACCTGGCGTTTGCCCGCACGTTCGACAGCAGTTTCCCGGGGTTTGTCGCCGATGTGCACGGCTTGCAACACGAAGACGAGGGCAGTGGGCGGCATTACACCGTCGATTGCATCAAGGCGTGAGGACCTTTCCCAGTATGCAACCGGTTATGAATCCGAAGTACCCGGGGCTATCGGTGCGCGTTGCCGACGATGGCTTCGCTGCTTACATCTGGGGCAGTGATTTCAGTTTTGAAGTCGCGGCCTATGGCGCAGCCGAAATCGGCAAACCGGTGGAGCAGTGGCCGGTAACGCCGATCATCCCTTACCGCAAGTGCTACGGTATTGATCCCGAGGAATTCAGCAGTTTCCGCGATGCCGCCGACAGTGCGATTTTCATGGCTTATCTCGACGATGAGCCGGTGGGTCACCTAGTCATCAGCACTAACTGGAACGGCTTTGCCCACATCGACGAGTTGGCGGTACACGCGCCGGCCCGGCGGCATGGCGTGGCCAAGGCGCTGCTGGACGTGGCGCAGTTCTGGAGTCGCAAGAAAAAACTGCCAGGCATCATGCTCGAAACCCAGAACAACAACCTGGGAGCGTGTCGACTGTATGAGCGCTGCGGTTACGCGGTTGGCGGAATCGATCACCTGCGCTATCGCGGCATCGACCCCAACACCGCCGAGATCGCGTTGTTCTGGTATCGATTGTTCGAAAACCCGCTGGAAAACCCGATCAGCTCGCCAACATCGCCACGGCTTGTTCCGTGACGATATCCAGCAATGCCTGAACGGCCGGGGAAGGCTCGCCGTTCTTCAAGGTCAGGGCGTAGACGCTGATCGGCACGGCGGGCGCCAACGGACAGGCGTCCAGGCCAGCGGATTTGGCACCGAGCGCGGTGAACGGGTCGACAATTGCCAGACCTTCCCCGGCCTCGACCATGCTGCGCATCATCTGGTGGGTCTGAACCCGGGTGTGAACGACAGGCGCAGGGCGCAAGCCGTGCAGTTTGTTGTCGAGCGCAGGGCTCAGCGGATCATGACCTTCCAGGCCGACCATCGACTGGCCCGCCAGGTCTTGCAGCGAAATGTACTTCTGTTTCGGTTGCAGCCAGCCGTGGGGGGCCAACAGCTGCAGTTTGCCCTGGGCAATGACCTGACAATGAATGTCTGCGTGATCGGGATCGTGCAGGCTCAAGCCCAGATCGCTTTCGCGCAGCAGCAGGCTTCTGACGATGTCACGGGTGGGCTGGCTCAAAAGGCTGCAGGGCACGTCGGGGAGACGCCGGCGCAGGGCCGCGATGCTCTGGGGCAACAATTGTTGAGCCAGGGGCGGCGTGCAAATGATGCGAAGGGGCGGAGCCTGATACTGCTTGAGGCTGCTGGCCAGACGCTGGACCGGTTCGAGCGCCTCGTAGACGTGGGCGATTTCGACCTGCAACTCCCGCGCCTCGCGCGTGGCCTGCAAGCGTCCACGCACGCTGGAAAACAACATGAAACCCAACTGGCTCTCGGCGTCACGCAAAATGCTTTCGACCTCGGCCACTGGCAACTGCAACCATTCGGCGGCGGTGCCCAGGTGACCGGTCTGCAGGAGCGCCTGTATCACTTCGATATGACGTAAACGCATGCGTGAAGTCCATGTTCAGCAGGAGAGGGAGTCAGTGGCTGAATCCTAACCCAAGTCCGCGCATAAGACTTCTGCTCATAACGCGAGGTTATGAGGCGACGTTGGTTTCCGGCACGCCGGCAATGAAGGTGTCGGATTCGCGAACGATGGTGACGCCCGATTGCACCAGCAGAAACTCGTTTTCATCAAGCTTGTTGACGCGGTCGCCAATGGCCAGCTTGTAAGTGGTGACAGCGGTGAGACCGTCTGTTGACGGGGTGGATTCCTGGAACTCATGCACGGAATAGACACGGCCTTCCGCGTCTCTTGCATGGAACTGACCGACGAGTACTGCTGCCATCTGCTTAGAACCTCTGGAGATAAATCACTCAATTTGCGGCTCTGTAGACCGTGGTTGGGCGAGGTAAGTTTTCCTACGGGAAAAAAATAGTCCGGGACGGCATTTTCAGTCGTCCGCTGTGTGAATCGTCATCTATAACTACAAGCTCTTTCATCGGACAGTCGAGAATCTTCCATGAGCAACGTCTATACGATCGCCGTTCTGGTCGGCAGCTTGAGAAAGGAATCGATCAATCGCAAGGTCGCGTTGGCCCTGGCCGATCTTGCACCTGCGAATCTCAAACTGAAAATCATCGAAATTGGCGACTTGCCGCTGTACAACGAAGACATCGATGGCACTTCACCGCCGGCAGCCTACAGCACTTTCCGACAACAAGTGAGTTCATCCGACGCGTTGCTGTTCGTCACCCCGGAATACAACCGTTCGGTACCGGCGCCCCTGAAGAATGCGATCGACGTCGGCTCGCGGCCCTATGGCAAGAGTGCCTGGGGTGGCAAGCCCGGGGCGGTGATCAGCGTTTCACCGGGGGCGATCGGCGGATTTGGCGCCAACCACCATCTGCGCCAGTCCATGGTGTTTCTCGATGTGCCCTGCATGCAACAACCGGAATCCTACCTGAGCGGCGCCGGTTCGGCCTTCGATGAGGCGGGCAAACTGTCCGAGGCGGTGAAGCCGTTTTTGCAAAAATTCATCAATGCTTATGGCGAGTGGGTCGAGCAGCACAAAAAGGTTTGACTGTAGCAGCAGCCTCGCAAGCTCGGCGCGGCTACATAAAACAGTGTTTTCCAGACTTCGCTTTACTGAATATTCGAAATTCCATATATTCACGCCTCGTTTGCTCCGAGGCGTTCCCCGCATGTTCGACTCCCACAGTCCCGTCGATATTTTCAAGGCCCTGGCCGATGACACCCGCAGTCGAATCGCCCTGTTGATCGCCCGCGAAGGCGAGTTGTGCGTGTGCGAGTTGACTGCAGGGCTGGACTTG
The DNA here is from genome assembly GCF_054897965.1 of Pseudomonas sp. LB3P81. Taxonomy (NCBI): domain Bacteria; kingdom Pseudomonadati; phylum Pseudomonadota; class Gammaproteobacteria; order Pseudomonadales; family Pseudomonadaceae; genus Pseudomonas; species Pseudomonas sp. LB3P81. The sequence continues at coordinate 327,885 of NZ_JBUBVG010000001.1, forward strand.
AGCCAGCCGAAGATCTCTCGCCATCTGGCGCTCTTGCGCAGCAATGGCCTGTTGGCGGACCGGCGCCAGGGGCAGTGGGTGTTTTATCGTCTGCACCCGGAGTTAGCGCCTTGGGTCATCTCGCTGTTGCAGGGCGCGTTAGCGGATCACGGCGAATGGCTCGCCGATGACGTCGCTCGTTTGCAGGTCATGGCTGATCGCCCGGTACGTTGCTGCTAATTCCTGATTTCTGTTGAAGGCTGCTTTGCATGCTCATTGCGTCGTTGATTTTCCTGCTGACCATTACTCTGGTGATCTGGCAACCCAAAGGCCTCGGTGTCGGCTGGAGCGCGGTGTTCGGCGCCGTGCTGGCGCTGGTTTTCGGGGTGGTGCACCTGAGCGATATCCCGCTGGTGTGGCAGATCATCTGGAACGCCACCGGCACCTTTGTCGCGCTGATCATCATCAGCCTGTTGCTGGACGAGGCAGGGTTCTTTGCCTGGGCGGCGCTGCATGTTGCGCGTTGGGGCCGTGGCAGTGGGCGCAAGTTGTTTGCCTACATGGTGCTGCTTGGCGCGCTGGTCTCGGCGCTGTTTGCCAATGACGGCGCTGCGCTGATCCTCACGCCTATCGTGATTTCCATGTTGCTGGCGCTGCGTTTTTCGCCGGCGGCGACCCTGGCGTTCGTGATGGGCGCCGGGTTCATCGCCGACACTGCGAGCCTGCCACTGGTGGTGTCGAACCTGGTGAACATCGTTTCCGCCGACTTCTTCCACATCACCTTCAATCGCTACGCGGCGGTGATGATCCCGGTCAATCTGGTCAGCGTCGGGGCGACGCTGGTGGTGTTGATGTGGTTCTTCCGGCGCGACATTCCCAAGGATTACGATCCCGAGCAACTGGCGCATCCGGCCAGCGCGATCCACGACAAGGCGACTTTTTTCGCGGGCTGGGCGGTGTTGCTGATCCTGTTGCTCGGCTGTTTTGCGCTGGAACCGCTGGGCATTCCCATCAGTGCCATTTCGGCGGTGTGCGCGGCGTTGTTGCTGGCCATTGCTGCCCGAGGTCACAAGATTTCCACGCGCAAGGTGATGAAAGAAGCGCCGTGGCAGATCGTGATTTTCTCGCTGGGCATGTATCTGGTGGTCTACGGGCTGCGCAACGCCGGACTCACCGGGTATCTGGCGGGTTGGCTGGACGGCTTCGCCGGTTACGGCGTCTGGGGCGCAGCGATGGGCACTGGGGTGCTGACCGCGTTGCTGTCGTCGATGATGAACAATATGCCGACGGTGCTGATTGGATTGCTGTCGATTGATGCCAGCCAGGCAACAGGTGTGGTGAAGGAGGCGATGATCTACGCCAACGTCATTGGCAGCGACCTGGGGCCGAAGATTACGCCGATTGGCAGTCTGGCGACGTTGTTGTGGCTGCATGTGCTGGAGCGCAAGAGTATCCGGATCGGGTGGGGGTATTACTTCAAGGTTGGGATTGTGTTGACGGTGCCGGTGTTGCTGGTGACGTTGGCGGCGTTGGCTGTGCGGTTGTCCATTTAGACCAAGTTGGCCCATTCGCGGGCAAGCCCGCTCCCACAGGTTTTGTGCCGTTCGCCAGTTTTGCATCCAACATAAATTTTGTGGGAGCGGGCTTGCCCGCGATGAGGCCGGGCCAGACAACCACAAACTCAACCACTGCCCGGCACATTCGGCCAAAGATCCGCCACCAGAAACAACCGCTCCGCTTCCTCCCAATCCCCCTCGGCATTCTCGATCAACCGCACCAGCAACTGCGCCGGTGCCAGCGGTTCCAGATCGCTGAGCCAGGCTTCCAGCTGTTCCGTGTTCCAGGCCTGCTCCACCGGATAATGTGCCGGAGCCAGCCAGGCATGACGGGGCAGGGGCTGCCAGCGCCCGAACGGACGCTGTGCGACAAAATCCTTCCAGTCCTTTTGATGCAGCCAGCTTCCGCGTAAATGTTGCGGATGTGCGCCGTCCGGTGACTGGGACTGCCCCGGCCACGGATACAACAAATACCCACCCAGCCACAAATGCGCGCTGAACTGCTGGATATCCAGCGCCGCCAGAACTTCACGGCTCTCCGGCCGGGCGGAAATCGGCAACTGATGCTGACTCAAGTGCGCCAGTTTGCGGTCCAGTCGATCATGGCAGCCCGGGCCTAACCAGTGCGCCGTGTCGTGCCCATTGCCCTCTTGCGGGCCGAGGTAAAGCTTGATCGCCAGTTCCAGGTGATGCACGCCGTCGCGATCACGCAGCAGCATGTCCAGCTCGCCCAGCGTGTGACCCTCGCGGCGGATCGGCATATTAGCGGCAATCAGATCGATGCCCGGCGCATGGCGCACGGCGTATTGCCACAGCCGTTCGTAGTACAGACCCAGACGCCGGGTCCGGGCCTGGGCCAGCCAGTGCAGCAGGTCATAACTGTCGCGATCCAGTTGCCGCAGCCAAAGTTCCAGCCGTTCCGGCGCCTGCACCCAGTCACTGCCGGCCAGCGGATGACGTTGCGGCCACGGCGTGACCTCGAGCATCGGCGGCGCGAGGATGACCCACGCCAAATCGCGCACCTCAGGGTGGCGCAACTGGTGGGGTAACTGCAGCAAATCGGGAAATAGGATCATCTTGCGAGCATAGCCCTAAACATGAGTACACCCTTGTCGCTGAAAGGATTTTGTCTATCCCGCGCTTTCGCCCATAATCGTGTTTTTCGCCGTCGCAGGCCCCCGCGTCCCAATAGGAGCCCCATGGAGCAATTTCGTAATATCGGCATCATCGGTCGCCTGGGCAGTTCGCAGGTGCTGGATACCGTCCGCCGACTGAAACGGTTTCTGCTCGATCGTCATCTGCACGTGATCCTCGAAGACACCATCGCCGAAGTGCTGCCGGGTCATGGCTTGCAAACCTCGTCGCGCAAGATGCTAGGCGAAGTGTGTGACATGGTGATTGTGGTCGGCGGTGACGGCAGCCTGCTCGGCGCCGCGCGCGCACTGGCCCGACACAATATTCCGGTGCTCGGGATCAACCGGGGCAGCCTGGGTTTCCTGACCGATATCCGCCCGGACGAGCTCGAAGTCAAAGTCGCCGAAGTGCTCGACGGCCACTACCTGGTGGAAAACCGCTTCCTGCTGCAGGCCGAAGTCCGGCGCCATGCCGAGGCCATTGGCCAGGGCGATGCACTGAACGACGTGGTACTGCACCCCGGCAAATCGACGCGGATGATCGAGTTCGAGCTGTACATCGACGGCCAGTTCGTCTGCAGCCAGAAGGCCGACGGCCTGATCGTCGCCACGCCGACCGGTTCGACCGCTTACGCACTGTCGGCGGGCGGCCCGATCATGCACCCCAAGCTCGACGCTATTGTGATTGTGCCGATGTACCCCCATACCTTGTCGGGCCGGCCGATTGTGGTCGATGGCAACAGTGAGCTGAAAATCGTCGTGTCCAAGGATATGCAGATCTACCCGCAAGTCTCCTGTGACGGGCAGAACCACTTCACCTGCGCGCCAGGTGACACCATCACCGTCAGCAAGAAAGCACAGAAGCTGCGGCTGATTCACCCGCTCGACCACAACTACTATGAGGTCTGCCGAACCAAGCTCGGCTGGGGAAGCAAGTTGGGGGGTGGAGGCGACTGATGCTCGATCCCGCGCGAAGTTACGACCTGATCGGTGACGTGCACGGATGCGCTCTGACCCTTGAGCACTTGCTCGACCGGCTCGGTTACCGCAAACAAGGTGGTGTCTGGCGGCATGCGTCGCGCATGGCGGTGTTCGTCGGTGACATCATCGACCGTGGCCCGCGGATTCGCGAGGCGCTGCACATCGTTCATGACATGGTCGAGGCTGGCCAGGCGCTGTGCATCATGGGCAACCACGAATTCAACGCACTCGGCTGGAGCACGCCGGCGCCGCCGGGCAGCGGCAAGCAGTTCGTCCGTGAACATACCCCGCGTCATGCGCGCCTGCTGGGTGAAACCCTGACCCAGTTTGAAGATCACCCCGGCGACTGGCATGCCTTCCAGCAATGGTTCTACGAATTGCCGCTGTTTCTGGATGCCGGGCGTTTCCGCGTGGTGCATGCCTGTTGGGACTCGGGCCTGATCGAGCCGTTGCGCGCGCTGTTTCCCGACGGTTGCGTCGATGAACATTTCCTCCAGGCCTCCGCGGTGCCGGGCAGTTTCGCCTGCACCGTGTTCGACCGCTTGCTGCGTGGCACCGACATGCGTTTGCCCCACGGTTTGACCATGACCAGCGGCGATGGCCTGACGCGCTCGTTCTTCCGCACCAAGTTCTGGGAAGACGACCCGCAAACCTACGGAGACATCGTGTTCCAGCCTGACGCCTTACCGGAACCCGTGGCCCGAACGCCGCTGTCTTCCACCGAAAAAGACACCTTGCTGCGCTATGGCGTTGACGAGCCCCTGCTGTTCGTCGGCCACTACTGGCGCAGCGGTAAACCGGCGCCGATCCGCCCGAACCTGGCCTGCCTGGATTACAGCGCGGTGCTCTACGGCAAGCTGGTTGCCTATCGCCTGGACCAGGAAACCCGGCTCGATCCGCACAAGTTTGTCTGGGTCGATGTTGAACGGCCGGAGATGCTGCGATGAGTGCCGTTGCTGTATTGCGCCTGCCGCTGGCGGTGGATCTGAGCGGGTTCGTCAAACTGCTGCAACGCATGCAGGTGCCGCATCGGGTCAGCGAAGAGCAGGGCGAGCAGGTGCTGTGGGTGCCCGCCAATATCAGTGAAGACGTGCGTGCATTGTACGAGCGTTTCCCGGCAGGTGATCCCGATCAGCAACTGGACATTCCGGTGGCGAAAACCACAAAGCGTCCTGGTTTCGTCGAGCAATTGCGCCACGCCAAAGCGACTGCACTGGTGCTGCTGCTGAGCCTGATCGTCGGCGCGGTGACGCTGCTGGGCGAAAACCTCGACACGATGCGCTGGTTCACCTTCCTCGATTTTCGGGTGGTTGGCGAGTACATCCATTTCACGCCACTGGCCGACAGCCTGGCGGCGGGGCAGTGGTGGCGCCTGGTGACGCCTATGCTGATCCACTTCGGTTTCCTGCACCTGGCCATGAACGGCATGTGGTATTGGGAGCTGGGGCGGCGCATCGAGTCGCGCCAGGGCAGCATCAACCTGATCGGCCTGACCTCGCTGTTCGCCCTCGTGTCGAACTACGCCCAGTTTTACTTCAGCGGCCCGACCTTGTTTGGCGGGTTGTCCGGTGTGCTGTACGGACTGCTCGGGCATTGCTGGATCTTCCAGGTTCTGTCGCCGAACCAGGCTTATCGCCTGCCGCGCGGTGTGCTGGTGATGATGCTGGTGTGGCTGCTGCTGTGCCTGTCCGGGCTGGTCTCGATGATCGGCTTCGGTGAAATTGCCAACGCCGCCCACGTCGGCGGGTTGCTCGTCGGATGCTTGACCGGTTTGTTGGGCGGTTTGTACAACCGCCGTAAACTGGCCGTCCAGAATCGTATGTGAATTAAAGAGCGCGGAGACCTTGATGTCCTCTTTTAACGAAATGATCAAAAACATCACCCCGGATATCTACCGGAGCCTGAAACTGGCGGTGGAAATCGGCAAATGGTCGGACGGTGGCAAACTCACCGCCGAGCAACGCGAACTGTCGCTGCAAGCGATGATCGCCTGGGAAATCCAGAACCTTCCCGAAGAAGAGCGCACTGGCTATATGGGCCCGCAGGAGTGCAGCTCCAAGTCGATCACCGTACCGAATATCCTGTTCAAGTCGGATGCCATCCATTGATCGAGATTGGCCGCGGTGCAATCAGTAAAATGTCGACACGCCTGGACGGGTCCGACGTGCAGTACGCGTTTCGTCTGGGCGAAGTCGAGGTGCCGGTCAATCCGTTGATCGGCTCTACGATTCGTCTGGAATACCTGGGGGCGATCCACTGCTCCCATTGCGGGCGCAAGACCAAAACCAGTTTCAGCCAGGGTTACTGCTACCCGTGCATGACCAAACTGGCGCAGTGCGATATCTGCATCATGAGCCCGGAGCGTTGCCATTACGACGCCGGCACCTGCCGTGAACCGGAGTGGGGCGAGAAGTTCTGCATGACCGATCACATTGTATATCTGTCGAACTCGTCCGGGGTGAAAGTCGGGATTACCCGCGCCACCCAGTTGCCGACCCGCTGGATCGACCAGGGCGCCCGTCAGGCGTTGCCGATCATGCGTGTTTCGACCCGCCAGCAGTCGGGCTTCGTCGAAGACCTGTTCCGCAGTCAGGTCGCGGACAAGACCAACTGGCGTGCTTTACTCAAGGGCGAAGCGGTTTCGGTGGATCTGGCAGCGGTTCGCGATCAGCTGTTTGAAAGCTGCGCCGAAGGCCTGCAAAACTTGCAGGAACGATTTGGCCTGCAAGCCATCCAGACCATTGCCGACGTGGAACCGCTGGAAATCCGCTATCCGGTAGAGCAATACCCGGCCAAGATCGTCAGCTTCAACCTGGACAAAAACCCGATTGCCGAAGGCACGCTGCTGGGAATCAAGGGCCAGTACCTGATTTTCGACACCGGCGTGATCAATATTCGAAAATACACGGCTTATCAGCTCGCCGTGCATCAGTAAGGACTCCAGCATGCGCACCGAACAACCGAAGATGATCTATTTGAAAGACTATCAGGCGCCCGAGTACCTGATCGACGAAACGCACCTGACCTTCGAGTTGTTCGAGGACCACAGCCTGGTCCATGCGCAACTGGTGATGCGCCGTAACCCTGATCGCGGTCCGGGCCTGCCGCCGTTGGTACTCGATGGTCAGCAGCTCGAATTGCTGTCGGTCACTTTGGCTGATCGCGACCTGAGTGATGCTGATTACCAACTGACCGAGAATCACCTGACCCTGCACCCGACCAGCACGACGTTTACGGTCGATACCAGCGTCAAGATCCACCCGGAAACCAACACCGCGCTGGAGGGCCTGTACAAATCCAGCGGCATGTTCTGCACCCAGTGCGAGGCCGAAGGTTTCCGCAAGATCACCTATTACCTCGACCGCCCGGACGTGATGAGCAAGTTCACCACCACGGTGGTCGCCGAGCAGCACAGCTATCCGGTGCTGCTGTCCAACGGCAACCCGATTGCCAGCGGTCCGGGCGAAGACGGCCGCCATTGGGCGACGTGGGAAGACCCGTTCATGAAACCGGCGTACCTGTTTGCGCTGGTGGCCGGTGACTTGTGGTGCGTCGAAGACACCTTCACCACCATGACCGAGCGCTCCGTAGCGCTGCGCATTTATGTCGAGCCGGAAAACATCGACAAGTGCCAGCACGCCATGAACAGTCTGAAGAAGTCGATGCGCTGGGACGAAGAAGTCTACGGTCGCGAGTACGATCTGGACATCTTCATGATCGTTGCGGTCAACGACTTCAACATGGGCGCCATGGAGAACAAGGGTCTCAACATCTTCAACTCCAGCGCCGTGCTGGCCCGCGCCGAAACCGCGACCGACGCCGCGCACCAGCGAGTCGAAGCGATCGTTGCCCACGAATACTTCCACAATTGGTCGGGTAACCGCGTGACCTGCCGCGACTGGTTCCAATTGTCGCTGAAGGAAGGCTTTACCGTGTTCCGTGATTCGGGCTTCTCCGCCGACATGAACTCGGCCACCGTGAAGCGCATTCAGGACGTGGCTTACTTGCGCACCCATCAGTTCGCCGAAGACGCTGGCCCGATGGCACACGCCGTACGCCCGGACAGCTTCATCGAAATCTCCAACTTCTACACCCTGACCGTGTACGAAAAGGGCTCGGAAGTGGTCGGCATGATCCACACTTTGCTCGGCGCCGAAGGGTTCCGCAAAGGCAGTGACCTGTACTTCGAACGCCATGATGGCCAGGCCGTGACCTGTGATGACTTCATCAAAGCCATGGAAGATGCCAATGGTGTCGACCTGACCCAGTTCAAACGCTGGTACAGCCAGGCCGGTACACCGCGATTGGCTGTGAGTGAGTCCTACGACGCCGCCGCGAAAACCTACAGCCTGACGTTCCGCCAAAGCTGCCCGGCCACCCCGGACAAGGTTGAAAAACTGCCGTTCGTTATTCCTGTCGAGTTGGGCCTGCTGGACTCCAAAGGCGCGGCCATTGCCTTGCGTCTTTCCGGTGAAGCCAGCGCTCAGGGCACTTCGCGGGTGATTTCGGTGACTGAGGCCGAGCAGACCTTCACCTTCGTCGACATTGCTGAACAGCCTTTGCCTTCGTTGCTGCGCGGCTTCTCGGCACCGGTGAAATTGAGCTTCCCGTACAACCGTGATCAGCTGATGTTCCTGATGCAGCACGACAGCGACGGCTTCAATCGCTGGGATGCCGGTCAGCAATTGTCGGTTCAAGTGCTGCAAGAACTGATCGCTCAGCAGCAGAAGGGCGAGACGCTGGTGCTGGATCAGCGTCTGGTTTCTGCCTTGCGCACTGTGCTGTCGGACGAGACGCTGGATCAGGCGATGGTTGCCGAAATGCTCTCGCTGCCTGGTGAGGCATATCTGACAGAAATCAGCGAAGTGGCTGACGTCGATGCCATCCATATCGCTCGCGAGTTTGCCCGCAAGCAATTGGCGGACGGTTTGTTCGAGGCGTTGTGGCTGCGTTACCAGGCCAATCGTGATCTGTCGAAACAAACCCCATACGTGGCCGAGGCCGAGCACTTTGCTCGTCGCGCGTTGCAGAACATTGCGCTGTCGTACCTGATGTTGAGCGGCAAGCCGGAAGTCCTGGCGACCACGCTTGAGCAGTTCGAGACCAGCGACAACATGACCGAGCGTCTGACGGCATTGGCCGTGTTGGTCAATTCGCCATTTGAAGAAGAGAAGGCCAGGGCGCTGGCGAGTTTTGCCGAACACTTCAAGGACAACCCGCTGGTCATGGATCAGTGGTTCAGCGTTCAGGCGGGCAGCACGTTGCCGGGTGGGCTGGAGCGTGTGCGTCAGTTGATGCAGCATCCGGCGTTCAATATCAAGAACCCGAACAAGGTGCGGGCGCTGGTTGGTGCGTTTGCCGGGCAGAACCTGATCAACTTCCATGCGGCGGATGGTTCCGGGTATCGCTTCCTCGCGGATCTGGTCATCGAGTTGAACGGCTTCAACCCGCAGATCGCTTCGCGGCAACTGGCGCCGCTGACGCGCTGGCGCAAATACGACGATGCTCGTCAGGCATTGATGAAAGGTGAGCTGGAGCGGATTCGTGCTTCGGGTCAGCTGTCCAGCGATGTGTTTGAAGTGGTCAGCAAAAGTCTGGCGTGATGCTTGTGTGAGCGAGTTTGTTCGCAAAGGCTGCTGAAACTGAAATGCCCGTATCTTTCGATACGGGCATTTTTTTATGGCTTATACGGTGTCGCGAGTGAAGGTGAGTTCCAGAGGATTGAAGAGAGACCTGAAAAAGTCGTCGACTTTACGTACGGCGGTCTTGTCATCCAGGGTCAACTGCCCCGACTTGAATCGCTCAATCATGTGCGGGTCAATTGTTCGTATGGCGCTGACAACCTCTTCATTGTCAGCAGCATCTTTCGGGTTGTCCGCCGTCAACTTTTCAGCGAACGTAGCCAGGCAGTTCTGAGCCGAGGAGAAAAACGTGTCAGGGTAGACGCTCGCATCACTCGGTAGGTACTGGGTATTGAACAGATAATTCAGCGTGGTAGAAAACTCTCGAATAATTGCCAGATTATCAGCGAGCGAGGTGTATTTAGCCTCGTCACAGAACGGGAATGATTCAATCTGAAATGGCGTTTCGCTGTTTACCTTGAGTTGCTGAGCGTAGGTATAGGTTTGTCGAAAGACCGCGGCGGGCGTACCACTGACAACCACCGTGCCCAGTGGCTTTCCATCTTTAATGTCACGGTTAATGATGTCGGCGACGTTAATCGCATTCTGGCCGCTGTTGGTCGAGAACGGGTCAACGATGATCCGCTGTGGGTCGATGCCTTTTTCCATCAACAGTTCTTTGAAGCGGTCACCCTCGGTTTTGTTGGTCGCGATGGCGTGACGATCCGTCGTGCCGTGGCCACCGAATCCACTGGTAATAAAATTGATGTGCTTGCTGTCCGCGAGTTTTTCAGCGATGAACGAGACGTAGGTTTCGTCGTTGTTGCCGTTCAGGACGATGTAGCAATCCGGTCTGTCATGTTGCTTTAGCCACTGGTCCACGCTGCATGTAGCCGGGGTGGAGGATGTGATGTTGCTTCTATCTACGACCAAACCAACCGGACCGGCAAGTATGGATAGACGATCGTTGGCAGCTTCACTCAAGCTGGACTGAATGCGCGTGGCGAGTTCTATGCGCGGCGAGGTGCTTTCCGGTTTGTGTTCTGCGAGCTCATATCCCTCTTTTATCAGGTTGTGCATGGTCAGCGCGGTGTTCAGATTGTTTTTTACGTTAGCCTTGATCTGTTCGGACGACAAAATCGTAGTGGTAGTGGTGCTTGAATAAGAGCGCGGTACGGTGTCAAAGAACTGAGACGTCTTGATGAAACCTTTTGAAGTAGCGAACTCGGCTTGTCTGTTTTCTTTGCTCAGCACGAATTCAGCTTTACCTTGGCAAACAGTTTCCAGCTCTTTTGAAGTCGGCGTCGAAGCCTGGGTGTGGGTGTTGATTTGAAGAGACGGGCTGGATAAGGAGCCGCTTATTAAATGAATCATTACTTGTCTTCGTCGAGAGTAAATTCTGACTCTAGAGAACTGGCAGGTTGATAACTCACAAAAACCGCTCACCACCATCATCCTGCGGAATGCCCGGTTATTCACCCCAGGCGCATCGACCCCAGGTTAACAAAAGATAACGTGGCGTCGATTGTCAGACCTTTCAAAACCCCGATAGGATAAGCCAGCTTCCGAAGGGGCTCTGGATTGCGGGTTTCAGGACTATGCTCCGAACCATTCAATCCCGATGAGCAACCCTAACGGCGCCCTGAAAGGTCGAACGACCTAACAATAAAAATGGGGGAAGGTCTATGAGTGAGCCTGTCATGGGTGTGGGTATCTGCCGCCCGCCGGCACTGCGCAAATTAGCGTTGCTGGCTACAGCGCTCTCGCTGTTGGGCTGTGCCGTGTTGTCGGCACCTGTCCTGGCCGCCGCGGCGCCGGCATCTGACGTTATCTATTCCGTTGAATCCGCCAAGGCCAGCAAAAGCCTGATGCTCGACGTCGTGCACGCCGGCAAGCGCCTGGTGGCGGTCGGCGATCGCGGGCACATTCTGTATTCCGATGACCAGGGCGCGACTTGGACCCAGGCCAAGGTGCCGACCCGGCAACTGTTGACCTCGGTCTATTTTGTCGACGACAAACATGGCTGGGCTGTCGGCCATGACGCACAGATCCTCGCCAGTGAGGATGGCGGCGTCACCTGGACCAAGCAATTCGAAGATCTGAAACGCGAATCGCCGCTGCTTGACGTCTGGTTCCAGGACGCCAACAGCGGCTTTGCCGTGGGCGCTTACGGCGCGCTGCTGGCCACCACCGACGGCGGCAAAAACTGGGAAGACGCCAGCGATCGCCTCGATAACGAAGACCAGTACCACCTCAACGGCATTGCCGCGGTCAAGGATGCCGGCCTGTTCATCGTCGGCGAGCAGGGCAGCATGTTCCGCTCCGCCGACTGGGGCCAGACCTGGGAAAAGCTTGAAGGCCCATACGAAGGTTCGCTGTTCGGCGTGATCGGCACCGCTCAAGCCAACACGCTGCTGGCCTACGGTCTGCGCGGCAACCTGTTTCGCTCCACCGACTTCGGCAGCACCTGGGAACCGGTCGAGCTGAAAGCGACCCGCGGCACACTGGAGTTCGGTCTGTCCGGCGCGACGCTGCTCGACGACGGTTCCATCGTGATCGTCGGCAACGGTGGCAGCGTGATCCGCAGCAACGACAACGGCGAAACCTTCAGCGTGTTCAACCGCCCGGATCGCATTTCCGTGGCGGCGGTGACTGCAGCGGGCAACGGCAATCTGATTCTGGCGGGACAGGGCGGCGTTCGCGCTACTTCGCCAACCGGCTCAGAGCTGGGCAAATAATAAGAAGGGCGGAGCTATGACATCCATGACAAGCCATCACCAAGACAAGGCGACGTTTCTTGAGCGTCTGATTTTCAACAACCGCCCGGCAGTGATATTCATCTGCCTGCTGGTCAGTGTTTTCCTGTTCTGGCAGGCGACGCTGATCCGGCCGTCCACCAGTTTCGAAAAAATGATCCCGCTCGAGCATCCGTTCATTCAAAAGATGATGGAGCACCGCAACGATCTGGCGAACCTGGGCAACACCGTGCGGATCTCGGTTGAAGCCACCGACGGCGACATCTTCTCCAAGGAGTACATGGAGACCCTGCGCCAGATCAACGACGAGGTGTTCTACATCTCCGGCGTCGACCGTTCCGGCCTCAAGTCGCTGTGGAGTCCGAGCGTACGCTGGACCGAGGTGACGGAGGAGGGCTTCGCCGGTGGTGAAGTGATCCCGCAGAGCTACAACGGCTCCCAGCAAAGCCTCGACCTGCTGCGCAATAACGTGCTCAAGTCCGGGCAGGTCGGGCGTCTGGTGGCCAACGACTTCAAGTCGAGCATCGTCGATATCCCGCTGCTGGAGTCCTACCCGGACCCGCAGGACCAGGGCACGTTGCTGGCGCTGGACTACCGCAAGTTTTCCCACGAGCTGGAAGAAAAGATCCGCGACAAGTTTGAAAAACAAAACCCCAACGTGCAGATCCACATCGTCGGTTTCGCCAAGAAAGTCGGCGACCTGATCGATGGCCTGGTCATGGTGGTGATGTTCTTCGGTGTCGCCTTTGTTATCACCCTGATCCTGCTGTACTGGTTCACCAACTGCATGCGCAGCACCGTGGCGGTATTGAGCACGACGCTGGTGGCGGTGGTCTGGCAGCTCGGGCTGATGCACTTTTTCGGCTTCGGGCTTGATCCGTACTCGATGCTGGTGCCGTTCCTGATCTTCGCCATCGGTATTTCCCATGGCGTGCAGAAGATCAACGGCATCGCCCTGCAGTCAAGCGAGGCCGACAACGCGCTGACCGCCGCGCGGCGCACCTTCCGCCAGCTGTTCCTGCCGGGGATGATCGCGATCCTCGCGGATGCGGTGGGTTTCATCACGTTGCTGATCATCGATATCGGTGTGATCCGCGAGCTGGCCATCGGCGCGTCCATCGGCGTGGCGGTGATCGTGTTCACCAACCTGATTCTGCTGCCGGTGGCGATTTCCTACGTCGGCATCAGTAAACGCGCCGTCGAGCGCAGCAAGAAAGACGCACACCGTGAACACCCGTTCTGGCGCCTGCTGTCGAACTTTGCCAGCCCGAAAGTTGCGCCGGTGTCGATCGTGTTGGCCCTGTTGGCCTTCGGTGGTGGCCTCTGGTACAGCCAGAACCTGAAAATCGGCGACCTCGACCAGGGTGCTCCAGAGCTGCGTCCGGATTCGCGCTACAACAAGGACAACAACTTCATCATCAGCAACTACTCCACCAGTTCTGACGTGTTGGTGGTGATGGTCAAGACCAAGTCCGAAGGCTGCTCGCGCTACGAAGCCATGGCGCCGATCGACGAGCTGATGTGGAAGATGCAGAACACCGAGGGCGTTCAATCGGCGATTTCCCTGGTGACCGTGTCCAAGCAGATGATCAAGGGCATGAACGAGGGCAACCTGAAATGGGAAACCCTGTCACGCAACCCGGACGTGCTGAACAACTCCATCGCCCGGGCTGACGGCCTGTACAACAACAGCTGCTCCCTGGCGCCGGTGCTGGTGTTCCTCAACGATCACAAGGCTGCAACGCTGGATCGCGCAGTGCACGCGGTGCAGGACTTCTCCAAGGAAAACAACAAGGAAGGCCTGGAGTTCATCCTCGCCGCCGGTAACGCCGGCATCGAGGCGGCCACCAACGAGGTGATCAAGCAATCCGAGCTGACCATCCTGATCCTCGTCTACATCTGCGTCGCGACCATGTGCATGATCACCTTCCGTTCGTGGGCGGCGACTTTGTGTATCGTGCTGCCGCTGGTGCTGACCTCGGTGCTCGGTAACGCCCTGATGGCCTTCATGGGCATCGGCGTGAAAGTCGCGACCCTGCCGGTGGTGGCGCTGGGTGTAGGGATTGGCGTGGACTACGGGATTTACATCTACAGCCGACTGGAAAGTTTCCTGCGTGCCGGTCTGCCGTTGCAGGAAGCCTATTACCAGACCTTGAAATCCACGGGTAAAGCCGTGTTGTTCACCGGTCTGTGCCTGGCCATCGGCGTGTGCACCTGGATCTTCTCGGCCATCAAGTTCCAGGCCGACATGGGGCTGATGCTGACCTTCATGCTGCTCTGGAACATGTTCGGTGCGCTGTGGCTGTTGCCAGCACTGGCGCGGTTCCTGATCAAACCGGAGAAACTGGCGGGGCAGAAGGGCAATTCATTGTTTGCTCACTGATCCCTGGCAGAAACTAAAAAGCCGCAACCTCAGGGTGGCGGCTTTTTTACATATGAAGGTCAAAAGATCGCAGCCTTCGGCAGCTCCTACATAGGCCGAGTACATACGCAATTCAGCAGTGCACGCGATCAATGTAGGAGCTGCCGAAGGCTGCGATCTTTTGATTTTGCTTCTATGAAGGATCGCTACCCAACACCACATTCAACGCACTGCGCGCATCATCCAGTTGCACCAGCGTCGCATGCCGTGCGCCCAGCGCATCGCGATTCTCGATCGCCGTGAGAATCGCCTTGTGTCGTGGCAGTGCGAGTTCATGCAGATTCGGACGCTGGTTGGAATGTTTCAACGCTTCGGCAATCGCCACCGACAGCATGTTGCACAGGTTGGCCAACAGATCGTTGTGCGTCGCATCGGCGATCCGGCTGTGGAAATCCAGGTCCGGTTGCAACAGCGCTTCGAGAGTCGGCGCGGCTTCCATGCGTTTGTAGGCTTCACCGATGGAGGCGATGTCCGCGTCGGTGGCGAACTGCGCGGCGAGGGCCGCCGCTGCCGGTTCGATGATGCTGCGCACGCTGGTGAGCAGATCGAAGAATTCATTTTGCGGGCTGCTTTGCATCAACCAGTGCAGAACGTCCGGGTCGAGCATGTGCCATTCCTTGCGCTGCTTCACCACTGTGCCCACCCGCGGACGGGAATACACCAGGCCTTTGGCGACCAGCACACGAGTGGCTTCGCGCAGCACTGGCCGGCTGACCGCGTACTCCTCGCACAACAGAGCTTCGGCGGGCAACTTGTCGTCCGGTTTGAAGCGTCCCGAGACAATCTGCATGCCCAGTTCCTGGACGATGCGCGAATGCATGCTTTTGCGGTCGGAGGGTTTGCGGTAATCCATGGGGAACGGCGCGATCCTGTGCGATGGAGATGCCGCGCATGATAACAGGCGCGGCGCAATCTTGAGGCGGGCATAGATCAAATGTGGGAGCGGGTTGTGATGGAGTTTTGTGGCAGACACTGAGGCACCACCACATTGAGCTATCATTGCGTCTTTCCCTTTCAAAGATTGACTGCCATGACTTCCGCAACCGACACCCTGCTCAGCACCCTCGAACACTGCGACATGGTGGAAATCGACGGGCTGCATGCCTTTGAGTTTTCTCTCGATGAAGACGACAACCTGCACATCGAATGCATGGACGGCCGTGCAGCCAAGCATTGGGAATTCACCCCGGCGCAGATCCAGGCTGCGATCTTTGATCCGACCTTGCAAAGCTGGGTCATCACCGGTGATTCCGGCGAACACCGGCTGGTGTGCATGACCGCGTTTCGCGGTGATGACGACGAGGATGATGATGTGAATAAGGATGCGTAATTTCTGGCCACTGTTGATGGCTGGCAGCGTCGGCGCCATGGGCGTTCAGGCGACGCCGGTCACTTGTTCGTCAGCAACTACTCGGTGGCTGAAGATCCGGGCGGCACCTTGGCCGTGTTGCCGGTGGGCGCCGACGGTACGCTCAAAACCGTGGTGCAGATGAGTAGTCATCCGTCCAGCCGGGTCAATCCCGAGCGGCAGATGTCGGCGCATGTGCATTCGACGGTGTCCTCGCCGGACGGCAAGTTCGTGTTCTCCAATGACCTTGGCGCGGACAAGATCTTTGTCTACCGCTTCGATCCCAAGGCCAATCCGGATCTGCCCTTGACTGCCGCGACACCTGCTTCGGTCCAGTTGCCACCCGGCAGCGGACCCCGGCATTTGCTGTTCAGTGCCGATGGCAAGCACGCCTGGCTGACCATGGAAATGAGCGCGCTGGTTGCTGTGTTCGACTACCAGAACGGCAAGCTTGAGCAAACGCAAATGGTCGATTTGGCAGCCGGGCAACCGACGTCGAATAAAGCGGCCGCGGCGTTGCATGCATCAAAGGATGGCAAGTTCCTCTACGTCAGCAATCGCGGCACTGCCAATCAGTTGCTGGTGTTTGCCATCGACCCAGCCACCGGCCACCTCAAGGAGCTGCAACGTCGTTCGGTGGAAGGTGATCACCCGCGCGAGTTCAGCCTCGACCCGAGTGGCAAGTTCGTGCTGATTGCCAATCAGAAGAGCAACCAGATTGTCGTTGTCGAGCGCGATGCCAAGAGCGGTCTGCTGGGTAAAACCGTGCAGAAACTGCCGATGGATGCCCCGAGCAACCTCAAGTTCCTGGTGCGTCAATAGGCCGCAGGCCCCGGTTGATGGGGCCTGCCTCCTTCTATTAATGACGCTGATATCTGCTAATGCTACAAAAGATTTCAAGGCGTCAGCCTCGACGGTTAAGTTTGCTTCACGGCCCCACCGGGCAAGCAAGCCAACTGACTTCGAGGAATACCGCCATGAACTTCAATCTCTTCTCTGTAATCGCCGCTTCCGCTATCTCGGCCACCGTTGCTCTGCCAGCCAGCGCCAACGTTGAAATCAGCGACAAAAAATCCCACACCCAAAGCTACACCCAGAAGTACCTGCAACAGAGCGCCAACTTCTACGCTGCGCTGGATCACAAAACCCAAGCCTGAAATTTGAGCCCTGCACCCTTTATGCAGGAGCGAAGTCACTTGCGCGGATCAAGCTGAAAAGCTTCGAGAAAGCCTGAGTGATGTCGCTCCTGCATAACGCGTTTGCGACAGCATCATATTGCTATCAATGCATTGCTTGATATCACATGGCCATGAGTTTAAATTTGACGCTGAATTTTTGACTCCTTCTCTTATAAAAAGGATCGACAGCATGGCGATGCGTCTGGCCGTGGTACTTCTGTTCCTCTATTCGACCCCGATCTTATCGGCTGCGACGCCCGTTCCAGGCGAGCCCGACGCTGCGCACGAGCGCATGATGAGTTTTATTGAAGGCTGAAATAGACTGGCTTAATGATTAACAAAGCTGATGGTTACTATGGATAACCCTGAGTGGTTATCACGGCTTTTTTGATCGAATCTGTGGGCATCGAAACATGCCCACGGAGATCACCATGGCCAGCGCCATTCTCACTTCTGCCAAACACGGCGCCTACCTGGCCATCGGTCTTTACGTGGCGCTGGTGTTGGTCGTCAGCCTTTCGGCTCACCCGCAACACGATATCGAAGCACCCATTCAGGTCGCTTATCCCGCCATTCAGTTCGAACACCGCGCACAAGACGCCGTGGTCGATCACGCATTCGTGGCGGGAGTGGCAGGGGCATGAAAGGGGGCAAACTCTGGGTCATCGCCTTTCTGGCGTTCATGACCAATGGCTCATCCCTGTTGGGGATCGGGCAAGCATCGGCAGGTTCCGTGGCTCGCTCCATCGAAGCCAACCACAACCTCGCTCGCAGCATCGAAACCGACAAGGCTATGGGGTTGCTGGCCGGTAATCCGCCGCTCAAACGCCAAGGTGATTTTTTCGGTCCGTTCCAGGTCGATTGCTCGGTGTTAGAAATGTGCGAAGTGTTTGCCTGAATCTCGTAGGAGCTGCCGCAGGCTGCGATCTTTTGATGTTAAAAATGCTGAAGATCAAAAGATCGCAGCCTGCGGCAGCTCCTACAGAGATCGTGTTCTACTTCACCATCACTGATATGAACAAATCCGACTCCAGAAACCTTTGCAACCATGCCTGCAACCGCACGTAGGGCGTTTGCCCGAACCACTCGCGATCAACATGCGCGAACTGCCGTACGAACGGCATCAGCGCCACATCCGCCAGACTTGGATGGTCCGCCAACAAATAATCGCGTCCCTCCAGCAATTCCTCCAGCCTGCGCAAGAACACCTCACCCTCGCTGCGATAAAACGCCATCGGCTGCTCGGGATAACGCTCGGCGTACTTGTAGCGATTCAGGTGCACCTTGAACACCTGATCGTTTTCTTCAATCAGCGCAGCGATTTGCACTTGCCCAACGGAATCATCCTTGAGCAACCAATCCTGCGGATCGTTCTGCGCCAGCGCCCAGTGCATGATCGACAGGCTTTCATCAATCACTTCACCGTCGACACTCAACACCGGCACCGTGCCTTTGCTCGATAGCGCAAGCATCTCGGCAGGCTTGGCCTTCAGGCTGACCTCAACGATGTTCACCGCAACCCCGGAATAGCGCAGGGCCATGCGCGCCCGCATGGCGTACGGGCAGCGGCGGAAGGAGTACAGCGTCGTCACTTCACCTCCAGCGTACTCAGGCCGTTGCCCTGGCGGTGGACCTGAATTTGCACCGGGATCCGTTCGTGCATTTCCTGAACGTGGGAAATCACCGCGACCTTGCGGCCCTGAGCCTGCAAGCCGTCGAGGGCATCCATGGCCAATTGCAGGGATTCCGGATCGAGGCTGCCGAAGCCTTCGTCGATGAACAGCGATTCGATCTTCAACGTGCTCGACGCCATCGACGCCAGACCCAACGCCAGCGCCAACGACACCAGGAAGGTTTCGCCGCCGGACAACGAATGCACCGAACGCAGTTCGTCGCCCATCTCGGTGTCCATCACCAGTAACCCGAGCATGCTACCGCCGCGTTTCAAGCGATAACGCCGCACCAGTTGACGCAACTGTACGTTGGCGTGATGCACCAGCAAGTCGAGGTTGTAAGCCTGGGCAATCTTGCGGAAGGTGTCGCCGCTGGCGGAGCCGATCAACGCATTCAGACGCGCCCAGCGCTGGTACTCGGTGTAGGCGTCGGCGATCTGTTGGGCCAGCGCCTGATTGGCGTTCTGCCGGCGCTGATCCTCGGCCTGCTCGGCGCGCAGTTCGGCGCAGCGGTGCTCGCTGGCGGCAAACTGGCTTTGCAGTTCGGTCAGGGCGGTAGCGAGTTGTCCGGCGTCGAGATTGCCATTGTGCTGCGCCTGGTGACTGGTCAGGCGCTTGTCGCGCTCCTGCAACAACACCTTGGCTTGTTCGATGGCTTTTTCGTTGTGCTGCAAGCGTTGGCGCAATTCGCTGACCTGCTGGTCGTCGACGCTCAGCAACTGTTCCAGGCCGCCGTCATCCAGTTCCGGATGCAAGGCGCGCCAGTCGGCGATCTTCGTGTTCAGTTCGCGGTCTTCGGTTTCCAGGGCGAGCAGGCGTTCTTGCTGCGCGTTGAGTTCGGCGGCCAGTTGCACGAGGCGCGTGCGCACCGATTGCAGCTCCTGATTGGCTGTCACTTCGGCATTGCGCGCCTGTTCGACGGCGTGATCCAGTTGCTGTTGCCAGTGTTCGGCGCTGCTGTGTGAAACGAGCAGTTGCGTCAGTTGTTGCTGGCAAGCCTGTTGTTGCTCGGCGAGGGCCGTGAACTGCTGCTGAGCCGCTTCCAGTTGCTGGAGGCGGGTCAGTTGACGGTCCTGTTCTTTCTCCAGCGTCTGCTGACGTTGTTGCTGTTCGCTGAGTTCATCCCGTTGCTGGTCGAGTTGTTCCAGGCGCTGGGCGATCTGTCGGTCGAGTTGCATGAAGGTCGCGGCAGGTTCGTTGCGCAAGGCGTCCAGCGTGTCGGTCGGGAGCAGGGTGCTGAATGCGATCAGCTCTTCGTCCAGACGCTGGCGATCATTGCTCAGTTCTCGTTGCTGGTTGGTCAGGTGCTGGTTTGCCTGCTGACTCGCCGCTTCGGCGGTGCGCAGTTGCTGCTGCAAGCGCACAGCGTCCTGTTGCAGGGTGAGCAGGGCGGTTTGCCGCTGTTCGTCCTGCGTGATGCTTTGGTTCAACTGGCTGTTTTGCTGGGTTAGCCAGGCATCACGTTTGGCGGCATCGTGAGTGAAAAGCTGCGCCGATAACGGGTGCGTTTCGAGGCTGGGGGCCAGGCTCTGCTGTTGAGCGACGAGTTGTTCCTGCTGCTGCAGCAGTTCCTTCTGCTGCGCGATCACACCGCCGACTTCGGTACGCAGGTCGGTGAGTTTTTCTTTGAGCAAATCCACCGCTTTCTGCGCGTTGGCCTGTTCGCTTTCATCATGGCGGCCAAGGCTTTGCAACAGCGCTTCGGGCTGATGATAAGGATGGTCCGGGCTGCCGCAAACCGGGCACGGCTGATCATCTTGCAACTGCTCGCGCAGTTCTTCGACACTGGCGCTACGGGCCAGACGCTGGCGTTCCAGCAGTTCGCGGGTCACCGTCATGGTCTGCTCAGCGACGGCCAATTCGTTTTTGGTTTTCACCCCGTCCTGGGTCAGACGGTCGCGTTCCTGCTGGGCAACGGTTTGACGTTGCTGCAGTTCGGCGATGCGCTTGTCCAGTTCCTGCTGGCTGATCCACAGGCGCGTCAACTCTTCAAAGGCGCGCAGTTGCTTGCGGTTGTCCTGCAACAGATTGCCGAGCAACTGAATCTGTTCGGCCACCGCTTCAGGCTCGGCGCCGGCTTCTTTGTAGAGCACTTCCAGGCTCTGTTTTTGCGCGTTCCATTCTTCGGTGGCACGGGTGGCATTCTGTTCCAGAGACGCCAGTTCCGCCTGACCCTTGTTCAGGCGATTGCCGATCAGCATCAATTGCTGCAGGCGGTCGCGGTAGGCATTCCAGGCATCGCTGAGCGGCGCCAGGTGGGTGCTTTGTTCAAGTTCGGCGGCAATCCGTTGCAAACGCTCGGCAACTTGCTTCTGCTGCTCAAGCAAACCTTGAATCGTCTGTTGGCCTTCGGAACAGGTCAGTTCCGCTTGCTGCTTGAGGTCGGCACTGAGGCCGGTGTCCCTGATCAGGCGGGTGAGGGTGCTTTGCGCCTCAAAGGCCTGACGCAGCAGGGGGGCGCTTGAAGTGTGTTGGCTTTGCGCCTCGACCAGCGCGGTTTGCGCCGCGCTCAGGCTGTGTTCGAGTTGCGTCTGACGCGCCTGCAGATCCTGTTCTTGCCGGGTGTGCTGCTGAATCTGCGCAGCCAATGGCGTGAGCCGGGCGCTGAGTTCAGTCTGGCGGGCGAACTGGTGCCGTTGTGGCGCCAGATGTTCCAGGCGAGTCAACTTCAGGCGTTCGCCAGCCAGACTTTCCCAATCCTGCCGGGCGCCGGTCAGTTGTTCGGTGGCGCTGAGCTGCTCGTCTTGCAATTGGCGCAGTTCTTTCAGCCAGGTGTGTTGCAGCTCTAATTGCTTGAGTTGCGCTTGTTGGGTCTTGAGTTGCTGCTGCGCTTCGTTGAAGCGTTCATCCAGTTCTGCCCGGGCTTCAGGCGACAGCGGTGTGACGCCGGTGGCTTGATCCTGCAACAGCTTGTGGGTTTCGCGGGCTTCTTTGGTCTTGTCGAACGCGCGACGACCGAGGCGCGTGTAAAGCGCGGTGTCGGTGAGTTTTTCCAGCAGTTCGCTGCGCTCGTTGTCGTTGGCCTTGAGGAACGCACTGAATTCGCTCTGGGCCAGCAACACGGCGCGGGTGAATTGCTCGAAGTTCAGGCCCAGGACGGTTTCGAGCTGGACCTTGAATTCAACTTTCTGACTGGCCAGCAGTTGGTCCAGGTCGATGTCGCGCAAGCTCTGACGGCTGTGTTGCAGCTTGCCGCCAGCCTTCTCCCGGGCGCGATTGGCTTCCCAGCGCGCGCGGTAGCGACGGCCATCGATACCGACGAAATCCACTTCGGCATACCCTTCGCCCGTGCCGCGACGCAGCAGCGTACGCGGGTCGCCGGTGCTGATCTCGCCGTCGGCGTCCGGCGCTTTGGCCGACACTTGAGCACTGCTCAAACGCGGCACGGCGCCGAACAGCGCCAGGCACAAGGCATCGAGCAAAGTGCTTTTACCGGCACCAGTCGGCCCGGTGATCGCGAACAAACCGGCACTGGCCAAGGGTTCTGCGGTGAAGTCGATTTCAAACGGCCCGGCCAGCGAGGCGAGGTTTTTCAGGCGGATCGCGAGAATTTTCATGGCTGCTCGCTCTCCATCTGCACGTCCTGCAACAGCTCGGCAAAGTCCATAAGCGTTTGCTCGTCGACTTCGCTGCCGTAGTTGTCCTGCCAGGCGCGGCTGAACAGTTCCTGAGGCGTGAGTTGGTCCAGTTCAATCAAGGTGGTGCCGTCATCGACACTGTCGCGGCTACCGTTGCCGGCGTATTCAGCGGCGATGCGCACCAGGCGCACGGCTTTGCCTTGCAGGGCGGTTTCGATCTGGTGGCGCAAGTCAGGTTGCGGTTCGTCGAGGCGAACCCGGACTTCCAGCCACGGCTGACGGTGAATGTCGGCCAGCAGATCAATGTTCGGCAGGTCGGCCAGTTGCAGGAGGATTTCGGCCAAAGGCGCGGGGCCAATACGTTGCAGGTTCACGGCGCGGGGAATCAGCTTCGGCTCCACGCTGACCAGGGTTTCGCCGTCGAGCTGGATGTCGAGAATCTGATGCTGATAACCGATTTCGGAGAACGACAATGGAATCGGCGAGCCGCTGTAGCGAATGCGCTCTTCACCGTTGACCTTCTGTGGCTTGTGCAAATGACCGAGGGCGACGTAGCTGATGCTCGGGCCGAAAAGGCTGGCGGGCAGGGCTTCGGCGTTACCGATGATCAGGCTGCGCTCGGAGTCTTCCGACACCGAACCGCCCGCCATGTGCGCATGACTGATGGCAATCAGCGCCTGGCCCTTCTTGCGCTTGGCGTTGGCGGCTTCGATCAGCCACTCGTGAACCTGGCCGATCCCGCGCAGGTAGTTGTCGCCCAGATGTGCGCCGGTCACTTCGGCAGGGCGCAGGAACGGCAGCGCCAGGCACCAGGCGACGGTTTTGCCCTTGGCGTCCGGCAGTGGCAGCAGCAGACGCTCGGCGTCGAGCTGCCCGTCATCCAGCCACAACACACGACCGAGGGCGTGGGTGCGCAAACGGCGCATCAACGGTGCCGGCAGCTCGATCCGCGAACCGGAATCGTGGTTGCCGGCGATCATCACGATGGTCAGCTTCGGCTGTTGTTCATGGGCGCTGACGATGAAGTCGTAAAGGCGCTCCTGGGCTTTGACCGGCGGATTGACCGTGTCGAAGATATCGCCGGCGATCAGCAGCACGTCGGGCTGGTCCAGCTTCAGCTGGCGCAACAGCCACTCGAGGAAACAGCCGTGCTCGAAATCACGGTCCTGGCCGTGCAGGTTCTGCCCAAGGTGCCAGTCGGAGGTGTGAAACAGACGCAAGGCGAGCTCCGTAGGAATTCAGGTAATGGCCGCACGGGAAATGAAAGCGGCTAAAGGGGGGAGAGTTTACTGGCAAACAGTCGGGAATGCCGAGAAGCGGAAAGATCGCAGCCTTCGGCAGCTCCTACAGGGTGTACGCCGATCCAATGTAGGAGCTGCCGCAGGCTGCGATCTTTTGATCTTATTTTGGATAAAGCGGCGGCAGGCCACTGTCGCCCACCGGATCGTGAACCCGCTCGGCAATCGGGATCGCCTTGATCGCTCGCCACAGCTCCTCACCCTGCCAATGCTGGCCGGTTTCGCTGTACAGCGCCCCATTCAAACCATCCAGCGCATCGGACAACGGCACGAATCGCGCCGCCATGTCGGCCAGGGTTTCCGGTTGTTGCCGGGCCCAGGCGTCGAGGGCCTGGCGGGTGGCGTGGGAGTCGTTGGCCTGGCAGGCGCGTTTGAGGTCGTCGAGCACGGTGCGTGGGCTCGGGCCGGTCTGCGCGGCTCGCAGGATTGCCGGTTGCCAGCGGCCGCGCCACCAGAGGCCGAAGCCCAGCAGGGTGGTGCAGGCCAGAATCACGGTGCTGAGTTTCCACCACCAGAGCGCTTCGTTGTCGGCAGCGGAAATGACCGGCGGCATGCCCGCCGGGGTATCGACCATCAAACCTGGATTATTCGCCACTTGCAGGGTCCGGGCCGGCAGGCTGGTGTGTTCCAGATGATCCTCAAACGTGTTCCACCAGACCACCTCCACCGCCGGCAACTCGACGTCGCCGTTGCGAACAGGCACCAGCGCTTCACGGTCCTCGCGGCTGCCGATCAGGCCGCGCTCGCTGTTCTGGTTGACCAGCACCGGCTGGTCCGGATAACGCCGCAAGCCGTTGATGTCGGTCGCCGGCAACGGTGGCAGCTGTGAACTGGCCAGGCCTTCGGCCTTCAAGGTCAGGCTGCGGGTCAGCGAATCGCCCACCTGCACATGATCCGGTTCAGGGTTCCAGCTCTCGCTCAAACTCAGGCTTCTGGCCGGCAGCCAAGGCACGTCAGCCGGGTAAGTGGCGGGTTTTGCCTTGACGGCAAGCGGCAGTTCGACCGAGCTGACGCGCATCAGTTTGCCGGATTTCGGCACTTGGGATTCGACGTCCCTCGCCGGTTGTGAGTCCACCAGCGTGGCACTGAATATCTGCGCCGGAATGGTCAACTGGCCGCTGTGTTGCGGGTAGATCGCGTAACGCAGTTCGATCACGCCGTGGCGCAGGCCGTTGATGTCTTTTTCGTAAGTGCGCGACTCACCCAGTTGCTCGATGCGCGCATCGGGAATCTGCAGCGGGGTCAGGCTGCTGTCGTCGTACAGCGAAACGGAATGGTAGATGCGCAAGGTCAGGATCGCCTGGGCCTGCACGTACACGCTGCTCTGATCGAGGCTGGCGTCGATGAACACCGGGGCCAGTTTCTGGGTGCTGTCCTGGGTTTCGCTTTCCACCACTTGCAAGGTGATCGGCTGGCTTTGCACCTCGCCCAGTTGTAACGCCGGAATCACCACACTGCCGTTCTGACGAGGCAGCAGGGTAATGATCCAGCGGGTGGTCGCGCGGTTGTCGCCGTTAATGGTGGTCAACTGGTTGACCTGGCGGGTGCCGCGCACGTCGAACAGCGGCTCCAGCGCCGTCAGGTCAGGCTTGCCGAACTGCGTTACGTCGTTGGATTCCAGGGTCAGCTCGACCGTCTCGCCGGAGTTCAGGCGACTGCGATCGACACTGGCGACCAGCTCCGCAGCCTGGGCCTGTACAGTCCAGAGAAACATGGCAAGCAAGAAAGCGGTGAAGCGGGTCATCGAGTGTTTTCCTGATCCTGATGTTGTTGCTGTTCGTACCAGAATTTGCGCCTGAGCAATTCACCCGGGTCATCCGGGATCTTGCGCAGCCATTGCTCCAGCGCCTGACGCTGTTCGCCATCGATGGCATCGCTGGCGGGTCGCATCGGCGGGATGGTGCTTTGTTCATCGCCTAACTCGCTACCGGGCACCTCATTGGTGCCGGGGCGCGCGGGTGTCGTATCCGACTGTTGCGCCTCGGGCGTAGTCGTCTCGGCGTCGGACTTCGGTTCGCCACTGTTTGACTGTTGGGTGGCCGCGCCGGGCGGTGGTTCCTGCGGGGCTCCGGTCTCGTCGCCTTCGGTTTTGTCCGGCTCAACGGGCTCCGGTGTGTTTTTCTGCTTGAGCAGACTTTCCACCAAGGCCTTGTTGGTCAACGCCGGGCGCAGATCTGGCTGAAGTTCCAGCGCCTGTTCGTAAGCATCCAGCGCGGCTTCCAGCTCACCGCTTCTGGCCAGGGCGTTGCCTCGATTGTAGTGGGCGTGAGCGTCTTTGCCCTCGGCGAATCGCTGGGCGGCGCCACTGTAGTCGCCGGCCTCATAGAGCGCGACGCCTTGCCATTGTCGATCCTCGAAATGTTGCGCGGCTTCGGCCGGACGCTTCTTCTTCAGCAGGTGCAGACCTTGCTGATCGGGACGCAGCCACAAGTCGTTGAAGTCGAAGGCATAGCTCGGTTGCGGTAGCAGGAACAGCAACGGCAAGCAGAACAACCAGCCGCGGCGACCGGCGCAGGCCGCCAGCAGCAACAACGGTAATAAGAGCCAGTAACCCTGATCGGCCCAGGTATCGAGGCGCAAGGTCTGGCCGTCATTGCGCAAATGGCGTGGGCCATCAAGCAGGCCCAGGGCGCGCAGGTCGGCATCGTCCAGACGCGCATGGCGATAGCGGCCATCGAGGCCGTTGACGAACGCTTTCAGGCTCGGCTCGTCCAGGTGCGGCACCAGAATCGCGCCCTGATCATCCTTGAGGAAGCTGCCGTCTTCCTGCGTGATTGGCGCACCTTCGGCGGTGCCAATGCCGAGCATTAAAAACTGTGTCGACTTGCCGTCGAGCGCCTGCTGAATCCCTTCGCGTTCCAGATCGGTCAAAGACGAGCCGATCAGCAGGATCCGGCCGTCCCCCAACGCGCCCTGATCCAGCAGCGCAAGGGCCTTGGTCACCGCGAACTCGGCGCGATGGCCGGCCTGGGGCATCAGCGACGGTTTGAGCGCATCCAGCAGATTACGACTGGTGGTGAGGTCGTCCGACAGCGGCACCAGCGTGTGCGCGCTGCCGGCGTAGACGACGATGGCGGTCTGCGCGTCGCTGCGATTCTGCAGCAGGTCGAACAGCTTGCGCCGGGCTTGTTCCAGCCGGTTTGGCGTGACGTCGGTGGCGAGCATTTCCGGGGTCAGCTCCAGAATCACCACCATTGGGTCGGCCGGTTTCTGACTGGTTTGCTCTACGCGATCCCAGCTCGGCCCCAGCAGCGCCAGAATCGTCAACAGCCACGCCACGCCGAGCGCGACCCACGGCAGTTTGCTGTCACGACCGTTGCCGCCACTGAGCAGCGCGGAATGAAAGGCCGGCGGCAGAATCATCTGCCAGCGTCCGGCACGCTTCTGTCGATGCCAGAGTTGCCAGAGCAACCAGCCGAGCAGCGGCAACAGCAACAGCCACCAAGGGCGGAACCAGTAAGGCCACAGCACACTCATCGGCGCCTCCGCAGGCGCAGGCGTTTGAGCCGTTGGCGCCAGTCAGGCAGTGGCGTCTGCAAGAACAGATCCTTGGTAAACAGGCGCTGCAACGGGTTGTCCGGCCAGCGTTCGCGGATGACCAGCAGCATGCTCAACAGCAGCGCCACCGCCAACGGCCAGTGATACAACGTTTGCGCCGGGCGGGCCTGGGTCGGTTGCTGAGTCACGGGCTCCAGTTGATCGAGAGTTTGCTTGATCGATTGCAATTCCTTGGCGTCGCGGGCGCGGAAATACTGGCCACCCGTGGCGGCGGCGATGGCCTTCAGCGCAGGTTCGTCGAGGTCCAGGCTCGGGTTGATACCGAGGAATCCCGCGGTGCCGCTTTGCTCCGGATCGGCGCCGATGCCGATCGGGTAGATTTTCACGCCTTCCTTGGCCGCCAGCCGCGCGGCCGTCAACGGGTCGATTTCGCCGCCGTTATTGGCGCCGTCAGTGACCAGAATCAACACGCGGCTTTGCGCTGGACGCAGGCGCAGACGTTTGAGCGCGAGGCCGATGGCGTCGCCAATGGCGGTGTTCTTGCCAGCGATGCCGATGCGTGCCTCGTCGAGCCAGACCCGCACGGTGCGCCGGTCAAAGGTCAGCGGTGCCTGCAGGTATGCCCTGCTGCCGAACAGAATCAGGCCGACACGGTCGCCTTCGCGTCTTTCCAGAAAATCGCCGAGCAAATGTTGAACCAGCGTCAGGCGGCTGACCTCATCGCCCTGCCACTGCATGTCGGGAAAATCCATGGAGCCGGAAACGTCCACCGCCACCAGCAGATCACGGCCACTGGCGGCAATCGGCAACGGTTCGCCGAGCCATTGCGGGCGCGCGGCTGCGATCAGTAAAAACAGCCACAGCAGCATGAACGGCGCTTGCTGGCGCCAGGCCGGCAGATTGGCCCGAGCACGGCGCCGGGCGAGGCCTTCGAGGTCGCTGAGGAAGCTGACTTTGAGTGCTGGTTCGCCGCTGTCGGCCACCGGCAGCACGATGCGCATCAGCCAGGGCAGCGGCAGCAGGGCGAAGATCCAAGGCCAGGCGAACTCAAACATGTTTGCGAATCCACGTATCGACGGCTTGCGTCAGGCCGGCGATGGCCTTGTCGTCGAGTTTGCATTCGGGTTTGTAGGCGCCTTCGACCAGCACCATCCAGCGCGTCAGGCCGGCGGCCGGGCAGCGGTTGTCGAGGAACGCCAGCCATTTGCGCCCGTTGAGGGTGTGGCTCTGGCTGTAGGGGTAATGGTTGCGGCACAGGCGCTTGAGCAAACCGTTGAGTTGCTGCAGCCAGGCGCCGGCCGGTGCGCCGTCGTACGGTTTGGGCATCCGTGCCAGTTCGGCCAGTGCGGCGAGGCGCACTGGGTCCAGCGGTTGTTCGGCGCGCACGATGCGGCGTTTGTTTGGCAGGAAGCGTCGCGCCTTCCAAAGGCCGAAGCCGATCAGCGGCAGCAACAACAGCAGCAGCCACCAGCCCGGAGCCGGTGGCCAGAAGGCGATGGGTGGCGGGGAAATCAGCGGCTGCAGTTGATCGAGGCTGCTCATCGACGTTTCCCCGGTTTCTGCGGGTTCAGGTACTCGCGCAGCTGTTCGACCATCTCACTCTGGGTGCTCAGGGGCATCAACAACACCCGCAGTTTTTGCGCGAGCAATTCCCAATGGGCGATGCGTGCTTCGGCCTGGGCACGGTAGGTTTGGCGCAGGTCGAAATTCAGCGTGTCGAGTTCCAGTTGCGCACCGCGCTCGGCAAAGCGCAAAAGGCCAGCAGCGGGCAGGGCGTGGTCCAGTGGGTCGGACAGCGGCAGCAGCAACAGGTCGCAATGGCGGGACAGCAGACTCAATTGTTGCTCGGCGCCTTCAGTCAGCGCGCGCTCGTCGCAGATCACGATCACCAGGCTACCAGGGCGCAGCACTTCCCGGGCGCGACGCAGGGCGAGGTTGAGGGTATCGCGGTTCTGCTCGCTTTCGGTGTGCAGCGATTGATTGACGCGCACCAGTCGGTTGAGAAATTGCAGCAGGCTTTGTTTGCTGCGCCGTGGCTTGATTTCGTAGTGTTCGTTATCGCCGAACACCAGCCCGCCGACCCGATCGTTATGGCC
This sequence comes from Pseudomonas sp. LB3P81, assembly GCF_054897965.1. Classification (NCBI taxonomy): domain Bacteria; kingdom Pseudomonadati; phylum Pseudomonadota; class Gammaproteobacteria; order Pseudomonadales; family Pseudomonadaceae; genus Pseudomonas; species Pseudomonas sp. LB3P81. The sequence continues at coordinate 357,002 of NZ_JBUBVG010000001.1, forward strand.
GAGCGCGGCCCAGCCGATCAGGCTCGCGGCCTGGGCGGCGAGCACCGATTTGAACATCAGCCCTGAACCGAAAAACAGCCGACGGCTTTGCTCGACCATGATGAAAATCGGACGTTCGCGCTCTTCGTGGAACAGCTTGGTGTGCGGCTCCTGCGTGCGAGCAGTGACCCGCCAGTCGATGCTGCGCACGTCGTCGCCGGCCTGATAGACCCGCACCTGATCGAAGTCGACCCCACGGCCACGCAGCTTGGAGTGGTGCAGGCCGATCAGCGGGCTGCGCTGGCTCGGTGTGGAAAACAGCTGCACTTCACGCACGCGATGGCGCATCTCGATCAGCTCGGCGAGGCTGACTCGGATGCCCGGCTCGGGCGGCAGGATGGCGTTCATCGGGGTCAAGCGACGGCTACGACATCGAGAATCCGCTGGACCACCCGGTCCTGGTCGATACCAGCGGCTTCGGCTTCAAAGGAAAGAATGATGCGGTGGCGCAGGACGTCGAACAGCACGGCCTGGATGTCTTCCGGGCTGACGAAGTCGCGACCGGCGAGCCAGGCATGGGCGCGTGCGCACCGGTCGAGGGCAATCGAACCACGGGGGCTGGCGCCATAGGCGATCCATTCGGCCATTTCCGGGTCGAACTTGGCCGGCGTGCGCGTGGCCATGACCAGTTGCACCAGGTATTCCTCCACGGCGTCGGCCATGTACAAACCGAGGATTTCCTTGCGTGCGGCGAAAATGGCCTGCTGGCTGACCCGGCGCTCGGGTTTGGTTTCGCCGTTCAAGGCTTCGCCACGGGCTTGTTGCAGGATGCGCCGCTCGACAGTCGCGTCCGGAAAACCGATTTTCACGTGCATCAGGAAACGGTCCAGCTGCGCTTCGGGCAGCGGGTAAGTGCCTTCCTGCTCGATCGGGTTTTGCGTGGCCATCACCAGGAACAGCGGCGACAGCTCGTAGGTGCTGCGCCCGACACTGACCTGACGCTCGCCCATGGCTTCGAGCAGCGCCGACTGGACCTTGGCCGGGGCACGGTTGATTTCGTCCGCCAATACCAGGTTGTGGAAGATTGGGCCTTGCTGGAACACGAAACTGCCGGTTTCCGGACGATAGATCTCCGTGCCGGTGATGTCGGCAGGCAACAGGTCGGGGGTGAACTGGATGCGATGGAACTGGGCTTCGATGCCTTCGGCGAGTTCTTTGATGGCTTTGGTCTTGGCCAGGCCCGGCGCGCCCTCGACCAGCATGTGGCCGTCGGCGAGCAAGGCGATGAGCAAGCGCTCGATGAGTTTTTCCTGGCCGAGAATCTGCGTTGAAAGAAAGGTTCGCAGCGCGAGCAGCGCTTCACGATGTTCCATCGATGACTGTTCCTGGAAAGGGTGACCGAAGACGTTCGAATAACGCCAGGGCTGGGGGCGTTACTTTAATCTATCGCGGGGGGCGGCGACTAACGGCATTTTGTGCAAAGTGTGGTGATTTAGATCCGGTCTCTACTTCGCACAGGAAAATGGTAGCAACCGGATGCTATTACTCCGTCTCCTGAAGGTCATTCAATAGCCGTTTGATGGCTGATTTGTTGATCAGATCAAACCACGGGCCATCCTCAATAATTCCACCGTCCTGCATGACGATGACGCGATCAAAGCGGTACAAATGGCGGACGTCGTGGGTAACACATATCAGCCCGCGCTTGCCGAACGAGTCGAATAGCAAGTCCCAGACCGGGCTGGCCAGCTTTGGTTCGATCGACGCGCTTGGCTCGTCGAACAAATTGAATTGCCCGGGCTTGTTGATCAGGCGCAGTAGTGACAGGCGTTTAGCTTCGCCGCCGGAAATGTTGGATGCGTGTTCACTGATATCGCGTTGGGAGACAAGTTCCTCAAGTTGCAGCCGCCGTATTGCTTCATTCAAAAACGGCGACGCTTTGCTTCCAAACAGAACCGACTTTTCAAATGTCCCTTCCAGAAATCGGGGCTGCTGAGGGCAGTACCTCAGGGCGCTCAAGTGGGTTTGAGAATTTAGTAGCGAAACCGGTGTTTCGTCGATGCTCAAATGATTTCGTGTCGACTGATCGAGACCGGCGAGTGCTTCCAGCAGGGTGGATTTGCCTGCGCCACTTGGGCCGATAATCGCCACTGATTGACCTTGAGTAAATGCCAGGCGCTGTTCGATCGACAACCGAACCTCTCCATTTGCTGTCAGTACACAGGGGGCAAGTGCCAGTGTCGATGCACCCCGAAATATGACTTCCGTTTGCCGATCGCAATGATCGAAGTCCGGTAGCGACAGCAGTCTCTGAAATCGATCCTGGTCTGCAAGGAACTGATCCAGAATGCGATAGCCCTCCGTCAATGCGGCGATGTTGAGTAAATAACTTCCTGCAATGGAAAAAATGGCAACCAATTGCCCGACGCTGATACTGGGCTGACTCGAAAGCTGATCAACAACTCCCCATCCCAGTAATCCGCCTGTGGAAAGACTGATAAACAGAATTTTAGCGCCGCTCAAGAGACCGCCGGAGCTGGTTGCAGTCACAGCGGCATTGGCATAGCGTTTGAACGCCCGATTTAATGGCTGCATTGCGGTGGGTGTGGCACTTTCCAGCTTTATGGCTTTGCCAGCATTGAGGGTGTTGAACAGAAGGGCGCTTAACTCATCTTCTTGCTCGTTGACTGCGTCAATGTGCTTCCTGCGCCACCTGATTATTTTGTGGGTGACAATAAGGTAGACGATACCAAGCCCGGTCATTCCGAGGAACACATCGCCCCCTCCCATATACAGGAAGGCGCCGCCAACGATCAGGAATTCCAGGCACATTGAAAAACCGACCGTGACAAAGAACGTCAGTAGCTGTTCGTGAGCAGTGATTCCACGTTCAACTGATTTTATGAAGTGACCGATACGCCACGAACTGAATTGGGAAAACTCTTTGCGCATCAGAGTTGAAAGCCAGTCGATAGACGCAGTCATTACGATATGCTGCACGAGCTTTGATAAGAAGAATGTCTGTAACGGACTGATAATTGCCTGAACGCAACCGGCGATCATCAGTGCTGCAGTTAAAGTGAGTAATGCGTCTAGCGCGACAGGAATGTCGCTGCTTAAGGAGTCTACTATCTTGCCCAGTAGTAAAGGCGGGGCGAGTAATAGTGCTTTAAGAAGTATTATGGTTGTGATTGTCGATAGCAGAAGTGCTGCGTGTTTTTCGCAAGCAGTTTTTATCAGCGTCAGAATAGCGTTCATGTTGGCTGTCCGTGATTTTTCAGAGCGCTTTGCGGCGGGCTCATTGTTTAGCGCGCAGGACATGTTGCGGTGCGACAAGACGTCCATTCCTGATGATGTTGAACCGTTCAAGGCCAGGGATGTATGTTTGCGTGACGATACTGTTGTTTGAGTGGTGCAGTATGGTTCGACGGAATAATTTCAAGCCGGATTGTAATAGGTTTTTTTGAAGCGTATCCAGTTGTGCTGAAACGGTTTCAGTGAGAGTTTGCAAAGGGTCATCAAGTACAGGAAGTGTTATTTTTTTGATGGGGCTAAGGTCAATGAGGTTTTTCAGTTTGTTCGAGCAGGATAGTAGCTCGAATGTTTTCCTGTCCATTGACTCTTCAGCGGCGTCGTATAACTCACTCGACTGGAGTTGCTCGGTCACCGCGCGCTGAATGGCGGTGCAGATATCCAGTGAGCTACCTGAACCTATCGGCGACAAATGACTACCTCCCGCTCCGTTTTTCGGGAATGCGACAGAGAAATACACAGACAGCACATCTTTTATGATGACTATTTGCAGCTCGTCTGCGTTTTCAAGTGCATATGAATTGTTTTGAAGAGCCTTGGTTAGTAGTGCTTTGGATGGCGCATACAGCTTCATTTTGGGTCCGATTCCGCAAACCGACATAAAAAAGAGAGACAGGATGTGCCTTTCAATGATTTCGTGGGTTCCGTGCAATAGGGCTTCGGCTTCGGTGCACCCAAAGGCAGTACCGGAGTTGGATGAGTAGCGAGCCAAAAATTGCATGGCAAGGCTTTGATCGCTGTATTTGTTTTTTTCTGTTATGGGACAGAGGAGTACGCATGGAACCAGGAGGCTTTCCTTTTTGCACAGTGTTGTAAGTTTAAAACATTCTATCGATTCCTCAGCGCCTGGCAGACTGGTGAAAATTCCGTCCCGCTCGGCAGCTTTCTGCGCAGCGATAGAATCACATCGATGCTTTGATACATCATTCGCATGGGTGTTGAAGATGCTAAAGTGCTCAATACTTTCGGCCAGCGCGCCTATCAATGAGTCCGGTCCCTTTCCTGCGCCGGATTCAACTAGATTATTATTCTTGTCAAAAAGCTCGGCAGTTGCCACGAGCTTGGATGGTCCCGCATAACGTGCCACTGCTTCGAACCCGAGTGTGTGGATAGTGGACATAATGTTGAACAGCGCTTCAGAAGACGTTAGTTCGCGCTCGGACATAGGAGGCCTCCGGATTATTTGAATGCCGAAAGGGAGAGTCTTTCGGCATTTTTTTTACAAGAACTTAATCGTTCTATGATTTCAGCTGGTCAGAGATGCGAAAAAACCAGCTTCAGACACCAACAGTCCTTTGGAAAAGCCCAATACCTGCGGCAGGTCGTCGAAAGTGTTTATTTCAGAGCGTTTTTTACCCATGGCAATTAACTCCTTTGCTGTTGATTTATTGGTGTCGCGAAACGATCACCAAACTTGCGTACTTTGTCGCAAGTGATTAATTAATAGCAGCAAGCTTATGGGCGGGATAGGGCGTAACTTCCGATGCTGACGTAGCTCTGTTCCTGATGGTCGGCAGGACGAATGCGTAGGAAATAGGCGTTTTCGTTTAAGTCATCTTTTCAGATTGTCTGTTTCAATGGTTTGAGGTGTTTAATTTTTTTCGTATATGCGGATGGGATAGCCTGGTCAAGCCTTTACATGGCCACGAAATTCGCAGCGCTTCACGATGTTCCATCGATGACTGTTCCTGGAAAGGGTGACCGAAGACGTTCGAATAACGCCAGGGCTGGGGGCGTTACTTTAATCTATCGCGGGGGGCGGCGACTAACGGCATTTTGTGCAAAGTGTGGGGATAGATGGGTGAAATTGTTGGAAGTTGTGCTGGTCGGAGAGTGGTGTCGTTCTTTCGGGCCTCTTCGCGAGCAAGCCCGCTCCCACATTTAACCGCGTTCTTTCTGGAAAAAATGCGCTCAATGTGGGAGCGGGCTTGCTCGCGAAGGCGCCCGCTCAGACAACGTCAGAGCTGGCTGATGTAAGTGCCAGTCCCCTTGAGAATGTTCTGCAAAGTCTCTTCCACCTCCGCCAAATCACTCGCATCGGTACTGTGAATGATCTCCAGCGAATCATCCCCATTCAGCGCATCCGCATCCGCCGCCGCAATTTCGATCAGCAATCGGGTAGGGCTCAGCGTCACTTTCACGCCGTCCAGCGTCGAAGGCTCGCCATCAAGCGTGATCTCCAGCTCGTCCTCGTCCGGATAGCGGCTCATCAGGAACATTTCACCCTGATCGCTGTGGCAGGCGAGCATGGCCATGTTGTCTTCTTCCTCGTCACACGGGTTGACGATCAACAGGGAGGTGGTCATTTGCATGGGGAATTCCTGGCTCGGCGAGCGTTGTGAACACAACAAAAGGCAATTCTGCCAGCCCTCGGGAATTTCTGCTCGGCTGACTGTCAGAGAATGCGTCGTGAACTTTCGGGCCGCCGCTGGTCATTTCTGGCACGCAGGTGCCGTAAATCCGGGCATAAAACGCCCAATTTCCTACACGACTGCTAGTGTTGTCCGGTGCACAGGGCGAGAGCTGCGTGCCGATGACCGAATATGTCGCAGCGCTGCAAGCACGGGCCTTGCCGCACTCGTTAAGCTGCGCAACGGATGAGCACCTGTAAAGACATTGTGCTGTAGGTTCGCCAGTCGTTTTTGCAGATGCCCATTCATGGAAGGTGAATGTGACCTGAGTGTCTCGTCCAGCTTCACCCACCTGTCACCCTGTTTCCTCTGCCCGAGAATCAGGAACAGGGTGAGGGATCGCCCCGAAAGGGGTTTTGCACGCGACGCTTCCATCAATAACAAGCCCAAGCGGAGTACCACAGATGGCGTTCTTCACCGCAGCCAGCAAAGCCGACTTCCAGCACCAACTGCAAGCGGCACTGGCGCAGCACATCAGTGAACAGGCACTGCCACAAGTGGCGCTGTTCGCTGAACAATTCTTCGGCATCATTTCCCTTGACGAGCTGACCCAGCGTCGGCTGTCCGACCTCGCTGGCTGTACCCTTTCTGCGTGGCGCCTGCTTGAGCGCTTCGATCACGCGCAACCGCAGGTTCGCGTCTACAACCCTGATTACGAACGCCACGGCTGGCAGTCGACCCACACCGCGGTCGAAGTGCTGCACCACGACCTGCCATTCCTGGTGGACTCGGTGCGTACCGAGCTGAACCGTCGCGGCTACAGCATTCATACCTTGCAAACCACGGTGCTCAGCGTGCGTCGCGGCAGCAAGGGCGAATTGCTGGAAATCCTGCCGAAAGGCACCCAGGGCGAAGGGATCCTGCAAGAATCCCTGATGTACCTGGAAATCGACCGTTGCGCGAACACGGCCGAACTGAATGTCCTGAGCAAAGAGCTGGAGCAGGTTCTCGGTGAAGTCCGCGTCGCGGTCGCCGATTTCGAACCGATGAAAGCCAAGGTCCAGGAAATCCTGACCGGCCTGGACAACAGCCAGTTTGCTGTCGACAGCGAAGAAAAAGCTGAAATCAAAAGCTTCCTGGAATGGTTGGTGGGCAACCACTTCACGTTTCTGGGCTATGAAGAATTCGTGGTGCGCGATGAAGCCGACGGCGGCCACATCGTCTATGACCAGGATTCGTTCCTCGGCCTGACCAGGCTGCTGCGTACCGGCCTGACCTACGATGACCTGCGCATCGAAGACTACGCCGTGAACTACCTGCGCGAACCGACCCTGTTGTCGTTCGCCAAGGCTGCGCACCCAAGCCGCGTGCACCGTCCGGCTTACCCGGATTACGTGTCGATCCGCGAAATCGATGCCGACGGCAACGTCATCAAGGAATGCCGCTTCATGGGCCTGTACACCTCGTCGGTGTATGGCGAGAGCGTGCGGGTCATTCCGTACATCCGCCGCAAGGTCGAAGAGATCGAACGCCGTTCCGGCTTCCAGGCCAAGGCTCACCTGGGCAAGGAACTGGCGCAGGTGGTCGAAGTGCTGCCGCGCGACGATCTGTTCCAGACTCCGGTGGACGAGCTGTTCAGCACCGTGATGTCGATTGTGCAGATCCAGGAACGCAACAAGATCCGCGTGTTCCTGCGCAAAGACCCGTACGGTCGTTTCTGCTACTGCCTGGCTTACGTGCCGCGTGACATCTATTCCACCGAAGTGCGCCAGAAGATCCAGCAAGTGCTGATGGATCGCCTGAAAGCTTCGGACTGCGAGTTCTGGACCTTCTTCTCCGAATCCGTTCTGGCCCGCGTGCAACTGATCCTGCGCGTCGATCCGAAGAACCGTCTCGACATCGACCCGCAGCAGCTGGAAAACGAAGTGATCCAGGCCTGCCGCAGCTGGCAGGACGACTACGCGAGCCTGGTGGTCGAAAGCTTCGGCGAAGCCCACGGCACCAACGTGCTGGCCGACTTCCCGAAAGGCTTCCCGGCCGGTTACCGCGAGCGTTTTGCCGCGCATTCGGCTGTGGTCGACATGCAGCACCTGCTCAGCCTGAAAGAAACCAATCCACTGGTGATGAGCTTCTATCAGCCACTGGGTCAGGTCTCCGGTAAGCGCGAGCTGCACTGCAAGCTCTATCACGCTGACACCCCGCTGGCGCTGTCCGACGTGTTGCCGATCCTGGAAAACCTCGGCCTGCGCGTACTGGGTGAATTCCCGTATCGCCTGCGTCACAACAATGGCCGCGAGTTCTGGATTCACGATTTCGCCTTCACCGCCGCCGAAGGCCTGGAACTCGACATCCAGCAACTCAACGACACCTTGCAGGACGCCTTCGTCCACATCGTGCGTGGCGATGCCGAGAACGATGCGTTCAACCGTCTGGTACTGACCGCCGGCCTGCCATGGCGCGACGTGGCTTTGCTGCGTGCCTACGCCCGTTACATGAAGCAGATCCGTCTGGGCTTCGACCTGGGCTACATCGCCAGCACCCTGAACAACCACACCGACATCGCTCGCGAGTTGACCCGGTTGTTCAAGACCCGTTTCTACCTGGCTCGCAAGCTCGGTACTGACGATCTGGAAGACAAGCAGCAACGCCTGGAACACGCGATCGTCACCGCACTGGACGACGTCCAGGTGCTGAACGAAGACCGCATCCTGCGTCGCTACCTGGACCTGATCAAGGCGACCCTGCGCACTAACTTCTACCAGACCGACGCCCACGGTCAGAACAAGTCCTACTTCAGCTTCAAGTTCAACCCGCACCAGATTCCAGAGCTGCCGAAGCCGGTTCCGAAGTTCGAAATCTTCGTTTACTCGCCACGCGTCGAAGGCGTGCACCTGCGCTTCGGCAACGTCGCTCGCGGCGGTCTGCGCTGGTCTGACCGTGAAGAAGACTTCCGTACCGAAGTCCTGGGCCTGGTAAAAGCCCAGCAAGTGAAGAACTCGGTCATCGTGCCAGTGGGTGCGAAGGGTGGCTTCCTGCCGCGTCGCCTGCCACTGGGCGGCAGCCGTGACGAGATCGCGGCCGAGGGCATCGCCTGCTACCGCATCTTCATTTCGGGCCTGTTGGACATCACCGACAACCTGAAGGACGGCGCGCTGGTGCCGCCGGCCAACGTCGTGCGTCATGACGACGATGACCCGTACCTGGTGGTGGCTGCGGACAAGGGCACTGCAACCTTCTCCGACATCGCCAACGGCATCGCCATCGACTACGGCTTCTGGCTGGGTGACGCGTTTGCGTCCGGTGGTTCGGCGGGTTACGACCACAAGAAAATGGGCATTACCGCCAAGGGCGCGTGGGTCGGCGTACAACGTCACTTCCGCGAGCGCGGCATCAATGTTCAGGAAGACAGCATCACCGTGGTGGGCGTCGGCGACATGGCCGGTGACGTGTTCGGTAACGGCTTGTTGATGTCCGACAAGCTGCAACTGGTCGCAGCGTTCAACCACCTGCACATCTTCATCGATCCGAACCCTGAGCCTGCGAACAGCTTCGTCGAGCGTCAGCGCCTGTTCGATCTGCCGCGTTCGGCGTGGTCGGATTACGACACCAGCATCATGTCCGAAGGCGGCGGGATCTTCTCCCGTAGCGCGAAAAGCATCGCGATTTCCCCGCAGATGAAAGAGCGTTTCGACATTCAGGCCGACAAGCTGACCCCGACCGAACTGCTGAATGCCTTGCTCAAGGCGCCGGTGGATCTGTTGTGGAACGGCGGTATCGGCACCTACGTCAAGGCCAGCAGCGAAAGCCACGCCGATGTGGGCGACAAGGCCAACGATGCACTGCGCGTGAACGGCAACGAACTGCGCTGCAAAGTCGTGGGCGAGGGCGGTAACCTCGGTATGACCCAACTGGGTCGTGTCGAGTTCGGTCTGAATGGCGGCGGCTCCAACACCGACTTCATCGACAACGCCGGTGGCGTGGACTGCTCCGACCACGAAGTGAACATCAAGATCCTGCTGAACGAAGTGGTTCATGCCGGCGACATGACCGACAAGCAACGTAACCAGTTGCTGGCGAGCATGACCGACGAAGTCGGCAACCTGGTGCTGGGCAACAACTACAAGCAGACTCAAGCGCTGTCCCTGGCGGCACGCCGTGCCTTTGTGCGGATTGCCGAATACAAGCGTCTGATGAACGATCTGGAAGGCCGCGGCAAGCTGGATCGCGCCATCGAGTTCCTGCCGGCTGAAGAGGCGCTCAACGAGCGCCTCGCGGAAGGCCATGGCCTGACCCGTGCCGAGCTGTCGGTGCTGATCTCCTACAGCAAGATCGACCTCAAGGAAGCGCTGCTCAACTCCCTCGTGCCGGACGACGACTACCTGACGCGCGACATGGAAACCGCTTTCCCGCCAAGCCTGGTGAGCAAGTTCTCCGACGCCATGCGCCGTCACCGTCTGAAGCGCGAAATCGTCAGCACCCAGATCGCCAACGATCTGGTCAACCACATGGGCATCACCTTCGTTCAACGACTCAAAGAGTCGACCGGCATGAGCCCGGCGAATGTTGCGGGTGCTTACGTGATCGTGCGTGACATCTTCCATCTCCCGCACTGGTTCCGTCAGATAGAGGCCCTGGATTACCAGGTTTCGGCCGACGTACAACTGGAGCTGATGGACGAGCTGATGCGTCTGGGCCGTCGCGCTACGCGCTGGTTCCTGCGTGCCCGTCGCAACGAGCAGAACGCTGCCCGTGACGTCGCGCACTTCGGTCCGCATCTGAAGGAGTTGGGCCTCAAGCTCGACGAACTGCTGAGTGGCGAGATCCACGAGAACTGGCAGGCCCGCTATCAGGCGTACGTCGCAGCCGGTGTGCCGGAGTTGCTGGCGCGCATGGTGGCTGGCACCTCGCACCTGTACACCCTGCTGCCGATCATCGAGGCCTCCGACGTGACCGGCCAGAATCCTGCGGACGTGGCCAAGGCCTACTTCGCCGTGGGCAGCGCGCTGGACATCACCTGGTACCTGCAACAGATCAGTGCTTTGCCGGTTGAAAACAACTGGCAAGCCCTGGCCCGTGAAGCGTTCCGCGATGACGTCGACTGGCAGCAACGTGCGATCACCATCTCCGTCCTGCAACAGGGCGATGGCACTCAGGACGTGGAAACACGCCTGGCGCTGTGGATGGAGCAGCACGAAGGCATGATCGAACGCTGGCGCGCCATGCTGGTGGAAATCCGTGCCGCCAGCGGCACGGACTACGCCATGTACGCGGTGGCCAACCGTGAGTTGCTGGATCTGGCGTTGAGCGGGCAGGCGGTAGTGCCTGCGGCTACTGCCACGGCCAGCGCTGAACTGGAGCCTGCGGCCTGATCAGTCGCTGAATGAAAAAGCCCCGTCTCGAAAGAGGCGGGGCTTTTTAATTTCTGGCGTTATGACCGATTCGTGCGCGGATTATCAATCTTCTTCAAAAAAATCATTGTACTCGTCGGGCCTGGAGCCACTGGGGTCGTAAACATTTCTTTCGAGAATTTCGAGGTTGAACTTAAAGGTGTCTTCTGAACTGTCATTGAAGTATTGAGCTTCCCTGCGGTCCGCGGTTTTCTTGTTTGTTTTGATGACGCCCGCATTTCGGGCTTTCAAATATACATTGGCGTTTCTGGAGCCGAGATCGTCGAGTGTGATTATCCTGTTATTGTCATCCAGCAAATTAAAGGACGTTGTATTCCCACCGGCTCCTGGAAGGGCGCTCAACTTGCCATCAGCGTTTTTGCTGATGTAGTTTCCGAAATAGCTGTGGCCTCGAATCTGTATGTTGTAGTAGTCGTCATAACACGCGAAATACGCAATGAAAGGCGGATAGCTACGCGTTACTCCCCCGGGGTTGCGCTTAAGGGGCGGCAGTGTGGTGAGAACGTTGGCTTCGCCTGCAGAGTAACTTTCGCCCAATATCAGGTCGAGAAAGGTCAAGCGTTTGTTGTTGTGCTCTACGTGTGCAAAAAATGATCTTTTCTGATTGAGGCTCATAATGTTCTTCCATGAATTTTAGGTGGTTTGAATTTTTCGCGTCCTGCGAGCGACAGAATAATGGAGTTGATCGTTATGGCTATCAGCAAAAAATTGCCTGATATTACCGCTTTGTGGCGAGCACCTCTTCGCGAACCAAGCCGCGAAGAGGTTGTGAATGTTAATGCAGTTTAGAGCCTTGATTGTTATCCAGCATCGACACGTTACTTGATGGGCGACTGAGCAGTCGGGACAGGGACTGATCGAATTTCTGCAACGCGCGAACCTGAACATTCTGTTGCTCGTTAATATCCGCCACGATTTCTTCGCTGCGTTTATAGTCCGCCCATAACGGACTGAGTGTCTTGGCGTCATGCCCTCGGGCAGTGCCGATGTAATTCAGATTCGTATCATAGAAATCAGCGCTGACATTCGCCTCGATGTCCGAACTGCGCGAGGTCATCAATTGACTGCGCGTATCGACGATGGCCACCACGTCGGGTTTCGCTGCCCTGAGACTTTGCATATCCGGGTAGACCGTTACCGAGCCGAACTGACGCTGCAGGGACGCTTTGACCCAGTCCACCGCCAGATCCGGATTGGAGGTGGCGACGTAGGCGTCATGAATGGGCTGCACCAGCAGGCTCTGGCCAAAACCGGTGCCGGCATTTGCCCTGTAATCCTGAAGGTAGGCGCGGTTGGTCTGCGTGTTGCGGCTGTAGACGATGCCCACTGACACATGCTCACCGTTGGTGACACGGGTGGCGCTGCTCCGGCCTACCGGTTCGCTGAACAGGCCGTCGAGTGAAGATACAGCCGTGGGTGCAGTGGGGATTGAACATCCGGTCAAAACAGCAGCGAACGTAAAGGTGCTGACAAGTAAAAGTTTCATGGTGTTTCTCCAGTGAAACAACTTGAGTCGTTAAGTAAAATTGCCGATTTCAGACTAAACCTGTGTCGGCAGAATGAAATAGCCAATTCCTGCACTTGTCAGGTGACCGATAGTTTTGTTTGGTTTAAACCATTGCCGTTAATGACGTCAGGAAATATAAAGGCCCGAATTCATGATTCGGGCCTTTATATTTATGGCTGTACGTTCAGTCATCAGTTTTCCAGGGGAATCAAAACCTTTTCGTCCGGGGACAGGACCATGAACACTAATAACTTCGCAGGCTTTGTCGCACTGGCATTTTTCGAGACCAGATGTTCCGAGCCCGCCGGTTCATACCAATACTCGCCGGTCTTGTAGGTTTTCGGTTGCTCGCCTTTCACCTGGGAAACGATCGACCCCGAAATCACGTAAGCCATTGCCGTGCCTTCGTGTTTGTGGGCGATGGAGGATTGACCTGGCTTGTAATCAACTTCAATCATCAGCGCCTTTTTGCCCGGGACGTTCTTCAGTACTTCGTCTTGCAGGATCGTGACTTTTTCCGAGGGGGCGTGGGCGAATGCCGAGGCAGAAACGCTCAGGGCGAGGACGGCAATTGGGGCCGCCAGTAGACGCAAAACTTTCATGGTTCATCACCTGCGGTGGTTAGTTGTCAGGAACAACGTTAGTCCGCCAGTGACGGCAATCAAACAGCCAATTTACGGGAAGGCCAGGGGACCAATCGGGGGCTTTGTTACGTGAAGATCCCGGCTTGCGGCCGCTCTTGCAGGGGTACCCATTGCCCTGCAGGAATGACCGCAAGCCGGGACCTAACTTTCTAGACGATAGGAAAGCTGTTGAAGTCGACGGCGTTGGCCAGTCGACTGTCGATCAGGCCGATAAAGCCTTGAACTTCAGGGCTGTTGAAATGCATCTGCATTGCCGTTTCCGATTGCCAGCGGGCGCTGACATTCCAGCGGTTGCTGTCCTCGGGGCAGCGGTCGACCATATAGGATTCACAGCCCGGTTGTTCGCGCAGGGTTTCGACAATTCTTTGCAGTTGCCTACCCAGTTCATCCGAGCGGCCGGCAGCGGCCTGCACCTTTACGGTATTGATCACTTCGTTGGACATTGCTCACACTCCTGAATCAGGCCGGACGAATCCTGCTCATTGAGGGATAACGTTTATGCAGGATAGGCCCGCACCCTGGGACCGCCAATAGCCAATCGCCGGATAAAAACCCAGACCAATCTGTCAGGCGACCTGCTGCAAAATGTCCCGCAATCGGTCCAGGGCGGTGTCGATGTCCAGGGTTTCAATGGCGCCAAACCCCATGAGAAGCCCGGCCTGTGGCGTTTGCTGATAGAAAAAGGTGTCGATGGAATACAGCCCGACTTCGACCTTTTTCGCCAGTTCGATCACCAGTGGCATATCGATAGGCACTTTGCACATAAGCGCCATGTGAAATCCCGCCGTGCTCGGGATCGCTTCGAACCAGGGAGACAGATCACCTGCGATGCGCGTCAGGATGCGCTCGCGACGCCCGGCATAGATCGTATGGCAGCGCCGGATATGCTTGAGCAGACAGCCTGCGGCGATAAACTTGGCCAGTGCCCATTGGGGCAGGGTGGAGGTGTGCAGGTCGGTGAGTTGTTTGGCGCGGATCACTGCCTCGAGAATGGCCGGCGGCAAAATCGCGTAACCGAGGCGCAATTCCGGCAGCAAGGTTTTCGAGAAGGTTCCGACGTAGGCGACGATCCCGCGCTCATCCATGCTTTGCAGGGAGTCGGTGGGCCGGCCTTCGTAGCGAAATTCGCTGTCGTAATCGTCCTCGATGATGATCGCGCCCAACTCGTAGGCGCGCTCCAGCAGTGCTATCCGACGGGCCTGGCTCATCGGCATGCCGAGCGGAAACTGGTGGGACGGCGTGACATAAATCAGCCGGGTGCCCAAGGGGATTTTGTCGACCTGGATGCCTTCGGCATCGACCGGCACGCCGATCACCGTGGCGCCGTGGCTGCCGAACAACAGGCGCGCGGGCGGGTAGCCGGGGTCTTCCATGGCGACGACGCTGCCGGGGCGGGTCATCACGCGGGAGATCAGGTCCAGCGCCTGTTGCGCGCCGTTGCACACCACCACGTCTTCGTCCTGACAGTTCACTCCACGGGAAAATGCGATATGCCGGGCGATCGCGTTGCGCAGCGCCGGAAGGCCTTCGGGCAGGCTGTAGAAACCTTTGGAACCGACCATCTGGCGCAAGGCGTGAGAGGTGCAGCGCCGCCAATCGTCCTGGGGGAATTGACCCTTGCTGGTGGCGCCACCGATGAAGTCATAGCGCAGCGAGCCTTCCAGCGTCGGATGGCGCAAAAACACCGGCAGATTGCGCCATGACTCGATGACTTCGGCGCTCGCCAACTGCGAATGCGTTTGCTTGGGCAGTGCTTTTGCGGTCCGTGCGTTGACGAAGGTGCCTTTACCAATCACACCGGTCAGGAAGTTTTCATACGTCAACTGCGCGTAGGTGTCGGAAATGGTCTTGCGCGAGATGCCCAACTGTTCGGCCAGCAAACGACTGGGCGGCAGTTGCGTCCCGGCTGTCAGACGACCGGACTCGATGGCGCTGCGCAGTTGGTTGTACAACTGGCCTGCCAGGTCCTTGCGGCCGTTGATGACAACATGAAGTTCCATATCGGCGGGGCTCCTGGGGCGGTTGAGGCGCGTGTGCGTCGCGCCAGATTACCCGCAAGCACCGCTGCGCAGTAGTTGCGTGGATGAAAAACTGCGGATTGGCCTGTTGCCGGGTGGTCCACCGGTATTTCGCTGAATTGGATCTGTAACGCCTGCGCATCAGCGCTTACCGTGAAAGCCTCAAACGATCCACGAGGCACGCCATGACTTCCCGTCTGGATTACTACAGCGCGTCGCCCAAAGCGATGAAAGCCATGATTGCCATGGAGGCGTTGACCAGCAACCTGAGTATCGAGCCGGCGCTGCTGCACCTGATCAAGATCCGTGCCTCGCAGCTCAATGGCTGCGCCTTCTGCACCGACATGCATTCGGTGGATGCGCGGCGCCTCGGCGAGACCGACCGGCGCCTGTATTCGATCGTGGTCTGGCGCGACAGCGGCTTCTTCAACCCACGGGAGCGCGCGGCGCTGGCCTGGACCGAAGCGGTCACCTTGCTCTCGGAAAGCCATGTGCCGGACAACGTCTACGCGCAGGCCCGGGAGCAGTTCAGTGAAAGCGAGATGGTCGACCTGACCATCGCGGTCACCACCATCAACAGCTGGAATCGCCTGGCCGTGAGTTTTCGACAAGCGCCCAGTGCTTGATGCGGTTGTCACACCAGATTCATCATCGGTGCGCAAGATGAGGTTTTCAAAGGACAGATCGACAGGGAGTCATCGTTGTCATTCATGGAAACCACAGGGCGCCAAAGCCCTGCCGAGTACCGTTCGCCGGTAGAAACCACGCCGTCCTGGCGTGCGCAGGTCGCCGCGATTGATCCGCAACTGGCTCAGGCGTTTACGGTCAGTGCCCGATGCGGCTGTTTCATGCAGGCGGCCCGCAGCCTCAACATCAAGGCGACCTTGCTGCGCAAACAGTTGGCGCAGCTCGAAACGCAACTGCAGTGTTCGCTGTTCAGCCATTGCGACAATGGCATCGCCCTCAGCCTTGAAGGCTTGCAGCTTCAGGCGCAGTTGATTGCATTGGCCCATGAACGCGATTTGCCCGTGATCGAGCAACCGTTGGTACGGCTGGCGGTCGCCGAGTCGATCCTGCACGACATTCTCGGCCGCGACCTGGTGGCCTTGTTGCGCCGCAACGCCAGCGTACGCCTGGACATCATCACCCTTGAAAGCGAACTGGCCCTGCAAGCGGTCAGTGCCGATGTGGTGGTGTGGCTGGCCGGCACCGATTCGCCGCTGCCGGGCCCGAGTTTTGCCGTCAGCGAACCCCAGCGCCTGGCGCGGCTCGACTACCTGCCGCACATCGCCAAGCGTTACTCACGCACAGCGTCGCGTCCGGACAGCCTTGATGACCTCGCGGATTTCCTGTTGGTGCAATGGCGGTCTCACGGTCAGGTCGAGAGTTTCGTGCCGTGGAACGCGCTGGTGGACCAGCGTCTGGCCGGTGTGGTGCAGCTGCATTCCTATGAGCTGCTGCTGGAGATGATTCGTTGCAGCGCCTGCATCGGTTTGCTGCCCGGCTACATGAGTCGCTTTGACCGCGGTCTCATTGCATTGCCGGGGCTGTTTGCCCAACCGATGCAGCGTCAGGTGTGGATGGCGGTGAATGCGCAGTCGCAGGAAGAGGCGCAGGTACAGATGATCGTCGAGCTGATCCAGAACACCTTCAATGAGCGCCAAGAGTGGTTTGAAGGCTGATCACTGTCAAAAAATGTGGGAGCGGGCTTGCTCCGGGCGGCGTTCCGACGAAGGCGGTGTATCAGTCAACATTGATCGCAACTGACACACCGCTTTCGTCGGAACGCCGCCCGGAGCAAGCCCGCTCCCACATTGGGTTCTCGCCATGTTTGAAGTATGCGTTGTAGAGTGGGCGGCCATGTCTGTCTCAAGGATGAATCACCCATGCCCGTCACTGACGCTGTCATCACCCTCGAACGCTTCAACGAATCCCATCTCGAAGGCATCACCGCGCTCTACAACGAGCCGGCGATTACCCGGCAAGTGCTGCAAATGCCCTTTCAATCCACCGAGGTCTGGCGCAAACGCCTGGATCCGGGCAACGAACGCCATGTACAGCTGGTAGCGCTGCATCAAGGGAAGGTGATCGGCAACATCGGCCTGGAGCAGTTCTCGCGCATCCGTCGCAGCCATGCCGCCAATTTCGGCATGGGCGTCTCTGAGGCGTGGCAGGGCAAGGGCGTTGGTTCGAAGCTGTTGGCAACCGCGCTGGACATCGCTGACAACTGGATGAACCTGCAACGGGTCGAGCTTTCGGTGTACGCCGATAACGAAGCGGCCATCGGCTTGTACCGCAAAGTTCGGCTTTGAAACCGAAGGCCTGTTTCGTGACTACGCCGTGCGTGACGGCATGTTGGTGGATACCTTGAGCATGGCGCGTCTGCGTCGCACGCCCAAGGCCGGTTGAGTCACTCAGCCAGTGCGAACGCCACCGCCGCCTGCGCATGCAGTTCGGTGGTGTCGAGCAGGGGCAGGACGCTGTGCTCGGGTTTGATCAGCAGGCCGATTTCAGTGCAGCCAAGGATGATGGCCTGGGCGCCGCGTTGGGTCAGGGATTCGATGACCTGCTGATAAACCCGGCGCGATTCCTCGCTGATGACCCCGACGCACAACTCGTCGTAGATGATCCGGTGCACGGCCTGACGCTCCTCGGCCTCCGGCACCAGTACGGTCAGCCCCATCGACGTCAGGCGTTCCTTGAGGAAGTCCTGTTCCATGGTGAACGCCGTGCCAAGCAGTCCGACCTTCAGCGCACCCGCCTCGACAGCCGCCTGACCGGCCGGGTCGGCGATGTGCAGGAACGGAACATTGATCGCTGCCTGAATCTGCCCGGCCACCTTGTGCATGGTGTTGGTGCACAGCACCACGCAATCGGCGCCACCCGCTTCAAGCCGCCGCGCCGCGTCCACCAGAATCACTGCCGCATCGTCCCAGCGGCCGGCATGCTGAGCCTGTTCGACAGGCCCGAAGTCGACGCTGTACATCAGCAATTTCGCCGAGCGCAACGGCCCGAGCCGGTCGCGTACCTGTTGATTGATGAGGCGGTAATACTCGGCGCTGGACTCCCAGCTCATGCCGCCGATAAGGCCGATGGTGCGCATGACGTGCTCCTGTTGATGGCTGCCCTGAGCCGCGAGTGTCCCGTGATGTGACCGCCGGTGCAATTGACTTGTACGCCCGCCGCGCGCATCTGCCATGCTCAAAGTCCGCAGCACTGCTTCAACCAAAGGAACACCGCAATGGACGACGTACAGCAACTGGGCGAGATGCTTCGCCACTACGCAGACAGCGAAGCGCACAAAAAACAACTGTTCGAGTCGCAATCGGCCGTGTGGGCGACGCGCATTGGCGAGCTGTTCGATCAGATCCAGCAATGGCTGGAACCGGTCAAGGCACCGAACCTGCTGGAAGTGAGCCGTGAGACCTATGTCGCCTCGGGGCCGAGCGTTCCGGTCGAGACGTCGACGTTCAAGACCGAGAAGCTGGGCATCGTGATTGCCGGCAAACCGGTGGAGTTCGTGCCGGATGTGATGGGCGCGGGTGGGCAGATTTCCCTGGCCGTGATGGGCCTGACCGCCGCGCGCTATGGCAGCATTTCGCTGGTATGCCTGCCGCCGTCGAGCAGTTGGCAGTGGCGCAAGACCAATGGTTTGAAGGACCCGGATACCTTTGCCTTCGACGCGAATTTTCTGGCGCAGCAGTTGCAGAGCCTGATCCCTAGAGATCGCAGCTAATCCCCTGTGGGAGCGGGCTTGCTCGCGAAGGCGGCGGCACATTCAACATTCATGTAACCGACATACCGCTTTCGTTGGAGCGCCGCCCGGAGCAAGCCCGCTCCCACATTGGACCTGTGTCAGATCAGATGTCGAGGTTTCCCCCAACCCGGCTTTTCCACGCCCAAACCATTCAGCACAATCTCGATCATCTCAAGTTCCTCACTTCAGGCAATCTGCGCTTCACGTTCCGCCATCGTCACGTCGGATACCCGGACTGCGAGCCTGTTCGCGAAGAGGCTGCGCGGTGATAGATGAATATTGTAATTCCCCGCAACAAAACGCGCCGCATTGGCTATACCTGTAACTCCTGTTTCCAAACCGTGGTCGACCGACTTACAGGAGTTACCGCATGAAGTTTGCATTAATGATGAGCACACTGTGCATTGCTTCGATCGGCGTGGTTGGCTGCGCCAGCACCAAAGTCGAGCCGGACCAGTATTCGGGGTTTCTCAAGGATTACAGCCAGCTCAAGGAAGCCAAGTCACCTTCGGGGGCGGTGGTGATGCGCTGGATCGATCCTAAGCTCGACATCAATAAATTCAAAAGCGTGTACATCGAGCCGACCCAACTGTATCCCAAGCCTCAGCCGACCGTGAGTATTCCTCAGTCCACCCTGAACGGGATCACCAGTTATTACGATCAGGCGCTCAAACGCGAAATAGGTAAATCCCTGCCTCTGGCCGCAGGCCCTGGCCCGGGGGTGATTGTGGTGCGTGCCGCGATCACTGCCGTCAGCAGCAAGACCGAAGGACTGAAGCCTTATGAAGTGATCCCGATTGCGCTGGTCGCGGCGGCGGTGAGTACCGCCAGCGGTATTCGTGATCAGGAAACCGACCTGGCTACGGAGGCGGTATTTCTCGATGGCGGCAACAATAAAGTCCTGGCCCAGGTGGTGCGCAAGGGCACCGGTAAACCGCTGGAAAATGAATCTCAGGTCATGAAGGCCGATGACGTGAAAGGCGTGATCGATGGCTGGGCTTCGGACTTGCATCAGTCGTATTTGAAGCTCAAATCCAAATGATGCGTGAGGCGGAGGGCCTCTTCGCGAGCAAGGCTCGCGAAGGCGGCATTCAGGTACGACGTTACTCCTCATCCGCGCGCATCACCTCGCGAATATCCCTGGCCCACGCACCACGATCAGCACCACCGGTTCTGCGCGCAGATCCATCCGGACAAAGGAGTAAAGCGTGTCGGCGTTGGACACGACGACCGCAGTATCCTCGGCTTCTTCAGGGTTGGGGGTGAAGTTTGTTTTCTGACCGGCGCTGACGTCCTGAGCGCCTACGCCGCAACTCACGAACATGATCATCAGGCTGTAACCGGCAGCGCGAAGTGCACCGTGCATAGTGAAGTCCTCATTGGCCGAAGGTGACGTTGATCCCGAAGAACAACGTGAACTGCGGCAAGCCGTCACCCTTGTGGTCGACGGTCCACTGCGGTTCGATGAAAGTGTTGAGGATATTGGCCCCGGATTTCCAGACCTTGCCGGCACCCAGACCGAGGGGGATGTAATGGGTGTCGTTCTTCAGGTCGAAGGTCCAGGTGGCGGTTGAGCGCAGGTACCAGCCTCCGTTCAGGTTGTGAGTGATAAACGGCTGCAAGGTGGCCGATTCGACATGCGGGCGGTCACTCTCACCAGCGAAAGAGCTCTGGTATTGCACCAGCGCACCGAGCAAACCACGGGGCGATGAATCAATCGCAATGGCTGCCAGCCCCGCCTGCCATTTGCCGGTGCCGAGCTCGTCCTTATCGGCATAAGGCGCGGTGATCTGCGGGCCGATGCCCAACTGCACGCCATCGGTCTTGAGCAGGAAGATATCGATCAGGTTCAGATCACCTTCACCGGTGCTATACCCGCCGTGCGGGTCGGGGCGTGTGCTGATGGGTGCAGTGGCGCGCAGCAATTGTGGGACGCCGATGAAACTGTTGGGCGCAATCGGAAGCGTGCCACGCACCAGCACGTCGTTGGTGTGGATATTGGAGTCGTAGTACTTCGGGGTGTAGTAGTCCAGCAGGTTCATCCCCGGCGCGAGGTTCAACGGGTTGTTACTTTTGTTGGCCGTGTCGGCGTTGTCTGCGTGGGCACAAACGGCAGAAGTTATTGAGGTCGCCAACAAAAGGGCGCTCGCTCCTGGATTCTTCGACATGATTCCCCGGTTCCATGGTGGCTCATCGGTCTACTCGGCATTTGGCGGCTGTCACTGCGTAATCTCTTTCCTATCAAGCCTGTAGGACACGTCTGATGACGTTAGCAGTTGCCGGCGGGTTATCCAGTCGAAGGGATTAATTCGTTGGTTTTGGTGTGCAGCAGAAACGACAAAACCCGCCAGCCGTGGGAACACGGAAAGCGGGTTTCGTGACAAGCGCTCGATCACGTCCATCGCTGACAAAAGGGAAGGGCGTGATCACGCTTTTACGTTGCTGTTCAGCGCTTCACCTGCTCACGCAACCGTTCCTCCTGTTCCCGCAGTTCCGGCGTGAACTCGGCACCAAAATCCTCCGCCTCGAACACCTGCCGAATCTCGATCTCGGCTTCAGTGCCCGGCATCGGATTCGGGCAGCGCTTGACCCACTCGATCGCTTCCTCTTTCGACTTCACCTGCCACAGCCAGTAGCCGGCGATCAACTCCTTGGTTTCGATAAACGGACCGTCGATCACCGTGCGCTGGTTTCCGGAAAACTGCACGCGGGCGCCCTTGCTACTCGGGTGCAAACCTTCGCCGGCGAGCATGATCCCGGCCTTGACCAGTTCCTCGTTGTAATTGCCCATCGCGGTCAGCAGTTCTTCCCTGGGCATGACACCCGCCTCGGAGTCCGGGCTGGCTTTGACAATGATCATGAATCGCATGGTGGTGTGTCCTCTGGATTTGAATGATTCACTGTATGGTCGATTGGTGATTCGCCAGATCGACAATGTTTCAAAAAACGTCGCAGACGGGATTCGACGGTTAATTTTCGACATTCATTTCGTTATTAGTCATGTCTGGCCAGCCCATCCATCGAACAACGGAATGCGATCTCATGCCCACCCTGGAACTCACCACGCTCATCCCCGACCGTACGCCCGAAGAAGTCCTCGATTTCTGTCTGGAAGGCGTGAATTTCCCGAAGATCTTTCCCGAACGTATCACCCCGCTGGGTGATATCGACCTGAGTAACCTGCGTATCGAAGCCGGTCGCCAGTTCCGTTTTCGGCACTGGATGTTCAATGTCATCCCGGCAAACTGGACGGTGGTGATCCGTGAAGTCGGCGACCGACATTTCATCGACGAAATGCTCAAGGGGCCGATGGCTGCCTTTCGTCATGAACATCGGGTGGCCACGGGAGAGGGCGGTACGCTGTACACCGACCGTGTGACGTATGCGGCGATTGGCGGTGCGCCTCTGGAATGGTTGATGGTCAACGGGTACATGCGGCGGATTTTCGAGGCGCGGCATCGCAATATGTTGCGATTACTGAGCTAACGCAGATTCTGTAGGAGCGAGCTTGCTCGCGATGGACTCAAGAGCGCCGCGCTTAGCCAGTAAACACGCGTTTTCGTTAAAGACCATCGCGAGCAATCGAGCGTCGACCGGCTGCTCCTACAGTGAATCGGTGTTGTATCCAGTTTGGGGATGACACTTCCCAATTTGTATCCACCCATAGGTCACCGGACCATTTCGTGGTTAACTTCGGCCTCTTCAAAATTCTCCAATCCAACGTTCAGAAGGACTCCGTTCATGGCTCAAGTCACTCTTAAAGGCAACCCGGTTCAAGTCAACGGCCAACTGCCACAAGCCGGTTCCAAGGCACCAGCCTTCTCCCTGGTTGCCGGCAATCTGTCCGACGTGACGCTGGCGAACTTCGCCGGCAAGCGCAAAGTGCTGAACATCTTCCCAAGCGTCGACACCCCGACCTGCGCGACGTCGGTTCGCAAGTTCAACGCCCAGGCCAACGACGTCGCCAACACCGTGGTGCTGTGCATTTCCGCTGACCTGCCGTTCGCCCAGGCCCGTTTCTGCGGCGCCGAAGGCCTGGAAAACGTACAGAACCTGTCGACCCTGCGCGGTGCCGAGTTCATCGAGAACTACGGTGTGGCGATCGCCGATGGCCCACTGAAAGGCCTGACCGCCCGTGCCGTCGTGGTGCTGGACGAAAATGACAACGTGCTGCACAGCGAGCTGGTCAGCGAAATCGGTCAGGAACCGAACTACGAAGCGGCACTCGCTGTTCTGAAATAAGCGTACTTTTACAATTGTTAACGGCCTGGCCCTGTCCAGGCCGTTTTCATTTGTGCTTCAGTGTCTTAGATAAATCTCCTGTTACGTAAGCCGAAGGTAAATTGCCGGTAAAGGCGCTTTGCTAAATACCCGCCAGTGCTTATCGTTCAGCCTCCCGTAGTAGAAGCCCACGCGCCCAATGGTTGATCATTCAATGCAATCCTCCGCTTCCCGTAGTCCTCGTCGCTGGCTGTTCGGCCTGCTTGTCCTGTTGGTCATCGCTGGCCTGTGCTGGAAATTCTGGCCCGGCAGCGCTGCGCCAAAAGAAGGCGCAGGACAAAAAGCCGTGGCGGGGCACACTGGCCGTTCGGGTGGCATGCGTCCGGGCTTCGGCGGGGCGACCGGGCCGGTACCGGTGCGCGTGGCGCCGGCGGTCAAGGGTGACTTCCCGCTGTATTACAAGGCGCTGGGCACCGTGACGGCGCTGAACACCATCAATGTACGCAGCCGGGTGGGCGGCGAGCTGATCAAGGTGTCGTTCGAAGAAGGGCAGATGGTCAAGGCCGGCGATCTGCTGGCGGAAATCGACCCGCGCCCTTACCAGAACGCCTTGCTGCAGGCCGAAGGCACCTTGCTGCAGAACCAGGCGCAATTGAAGAACGCCCAGGTCGATGTCGAGCGTTATCGTGGCCTGTACCGCGAAGACAGTATCGCCAAGCAAACCCTCGACACAGCTGAAGCATTGGTCGGCCAGTATCAGGGCACGGTCAAGACCAATCAGGCGGCGGTCAACGACGCCAAGCTCAATCTCGAATTCACCAAAATCCGCGCGCCGATTGCCGGCCGGGTGGGCCTGCGCCAGCTCGACGTCGGCAACCTTGTTGCCGCCAATGACACCACGGCGCTGGCGATCATCACCCAGACCCAGCCGATCAGCGTGGCCTTCACCTTGCCGGAAAACAGCCTCGACGTGGTGCTGGCCCGCTATCGCAGCGGCGCCAAACTGCCCGCCGAAGCCTGGGATCGTGGGGACACCAAACTGCAGGCCACCGGCGTATTGCAGAGCCTCGACAACCAGATCGACGTCACCACCGGCACCCTGAAATTCAAGGCACGCTACGAAAACCGTGATCAGGCACTGTTCCCCAATCAGTTCGTCAACGTCCATCTGCTGGCCGACACCCTCAAAGACGTGGTGCTCGCACCGTCGGCAGCTATCCAGTTCGGCACCAATGGCACCTTCGTCTATGCGATGGATGGCGACAAGAAAGTCACGATCCGTCAGTTGAAAGTCGGCGCCAGTGACGGTGACAACACCGTGATCACCGCAGGCCTGGCGGCTGGCGATCGCGTGGTTCTGGAAGGCACCGACCGCCTGAAGGAAGGCAGTGAAGTGGAAGTGGTCAACGACACCAAGGACGTACCGACCACCCCGACCGGGCACCTGCAAGGCAAATCGGCGGTCAACGCGACTGAGCCGGCGACCACCGACAAGGCGAAAAAGGGCGGCGCATGAACATCTCGCGGCTGTTCATCCTTCGCCCGGTCGCCACGACGCTGAGCATGCTGGCCATTATTCTGGCCGGTGTGATCGCCTATCGGCTGTTGCCTGTGTCGGCCTTGCCTCAGGTCGATTACCCGACCATTCGTGTGATGACTCTCTATCCCGGCGCCAGCCCGGACGTCATGACCAGCGCCGTGACCGCGCCGCTCGAGCGTCAGTTCGGGCAAATGCCCGGCCTGACCCAGATGGCCTCGACCAGTTCCGGCGGCGCTTCGGTGCTGACCCTGCGGTTCAGCCTCGACATCAACATGGACGTCGCCGAGCAGCAGGTGCAGGCGGCGATCAACGCCGCAACCAACTTGCTGCCCAAGGACCTGCCGGCACCGCCGGTGTACAACAAGGTCAACCCGGCGGACACCCCGGTGCTGACCCTGGCGATCACGTCCAAGACCATGTTGCTGCCCAAGCTCAATGACCTGGTCGATACGCGCATGGCGCAGAAGATCGCCCAGATCAGCGGCGTCGGCATGGTCAGCATTGCCGGCGGCCAGCGTCAGGCGGTGCGGATCAAGGTCAACCCCGAAGCCCTGGCGGCCAACGGTTTGAACCTGTCGGACGTGCGCACCCTGATCGGCGCGTCCAACGTCAACCAGCCCAAGGGCAACTTCGACGGCCCGACCCGGGTCTCGATGCTCGATGCAAACGATCAACTGACCTCGCCCAAGGATTACGCCAACCTGATCCTGGCCTACGCCAACGGTGCGCCATTGCGGCTCAAGGACGTGGCGGAAATCGTCGACGGAGCGGAGAACGAACGCCTCGCGGCCTGGGCCAATGAAAACCAGGCGGTATTGCTGAACATCCAGCGTCAGCCCGGCGCCAACGTTATCGAGGTAGTCGACCGGATCAAGGCCTTGCTGCCGAGCATCACCGATAACCTGCCGGCCGGTCTCGACGTCACCGTGCTGACCGACCGAACCCAGACCATCCGTGCGTCCGTCACCGACGTGCAACACGAATTGCTGATCGCCATTGCGCTGGTCGTGATGGTGACGTTCCTGTTCCTGCGGCGCGCCAGTGCCACGATCATTCCTTCGGTGGCCGTGCCGCTGTCATTGATCGGCACCTTCGGCGTGATGTACCTCGCCGGTTTCTCGGTGAACAACCTGACCCTGATGGCCCTGACCATCGCCACCGGTTTCGTGGTGGACGATGCGATCGTGATGCTGGAGAACATTTCCCGATTCATCGAAGAGGGCGACAGCCCGCTGAATGCGGCGCTCAAGGGCGCCAAGCAGATTGGCTTTACGCTGATTTCCCTGACACTGTCGCTGATCGCGGTACTGATTCCGCTGCTGTTCATGGCTGACGTGGTAGGGCGTTTGTTCCGCGAGTTTGCGATCACCTTGGCGGTGGCGATCCTGATTTCCCTGGTCGTGTCTTTGACCCTGACGCCGATGATGTGCGCGCGGCTGCTCAAGCGTGAGCCCAAGGAAGAAGATCAGGGCCGTTTTTACCGGGCCAGCGGCGCCACAATTGACTGGATGATCGCGGCTTACGGACGCAAGTTAAAGTGGGTTCTCAAGCATCAACCGCTGACGTTGCTGGTGGCCATCGGCACACTGGCGCTGACCGTGTTCCTGTACATGGTGGTGCCCAAGGGCTTCTTCCCGGTGCAAGACACCGGGGTGATTCAGGGCATTTCCGAGGCGCCGCAGTCGATTTCCTTTGCGGCGATGAGTGAGCGGCAACAGGAACTGGCCAAGGTGATTCTGGCGGATCCGGCCGTTGAGAGTCTGTCGTCCTACATCGGTGTTGACGGTGACAATTCGACGCTCAACAGCGGTCGCCTGCTGATCAACCTCAAGTCCCACAGCAATCGCGACTTGAGCGCTACCGAGGTCATCGCCCGCCTGCAACCGGAACTGGACAAGCTGGTCGGCATTCGCCTTTTCATGCAACCGGTGCAGGACCTGACCATCGAAGACCGGGTCAGCCGCACTCAGTACCAGTTCAGCATGTCGTCGCCGGATTCCGAGCTGCTCAGCCTGTGGAGCGGTCGTCTGGTTGAGGCATTGGCCCAACGGCCGGAGCTGACCGACGTCGCCAGCGATTTGCAGGACAAAGGCTTGCAGGTCTATCTGGTGATCGACCGCGATGCCGCGTCGCGGGTCGGCGTATCGGTGTCGAATATCACCGACGCGCTGTATGACGCCTTCGGTCAGCGGCAGATTTCCACCATTTACACCCAGGCCAGCCAGTACCGTGTGGTCCTGCAGTCGCAGTCCGGCGAGAAAATCGGCCCGAATGCGCTCAACCAGATTCACGTCAAGACCACCGACGGCGGGCAAGTGCGCCTGTCCAGCCTGGCGCACATCGAGGAGCGTCAGGCGCAACTGGCGATCACTCACATCGGCCAGTTCCCGGCGGTGATGATGTCGTTCAACCTCGCGCCCGGCGTGGCGCTGGGGCACGCGGTGGAAATCATCGAACAGGTGCAGAAAGACATCGGCATGCCGATTGGCGTGCAGACCCAGTTCCAGGGCGCGGCCGAAGCATTCCAGGCGTCGTTGTCGAGTACCTTGCTGCTGATTCTGGCGGCAGTGGTGACCATGTACATCGTGCTCGGCGTGCTCTACGAGAGCTACATCCACCCGATCACCATTCTCTCGACCTTGCCGTCTGCGGCGGTCGGCGCCTTGCTGGCCTTGCTGTTGAGTGGCAATGACCTGGGGATGATCGCGATCATCGGTATCATCCTGCTGATCGGCATCGTGAAGAAGAACGCGATCATGATGATCGACTTCGCCCTCGACGCCGAGCGCAATCAGGGCATGGACCCGGAGACGGCGATCTATCAGGCGGCGCTGCTGCGTTTCCGGCCGATCCTGATGACCACGCTGGCGGCATTGTTCGGTGCAGTGCCGTTGATGCTGGCCACCGGTTCCGGCGCTGAGCTGCGTCAGCCGCTGGGTCTGGTGATGGTCGGTGGTTTGCTGGTGAGTCAGGTGCTGACCCTGTTCACCACGCCGGTCATTTACCTGTACTTCGATCGCCTTGGTCGGCGCTGGGGCCGCAAATCCGAGTCCGTGGAAGTGGTCGAGCAGCCATGAACCTCTCCGGACCTTTCATCAAGCGCCCGGTCGCAACGATGTTGCTGAGCCTGGCGATCATGCTGCTGGGCGGGGTGAGCTTCGGTTTACTGCCGGTGTCGCCGCTGCCGCAAATGGACTTCCCGGTGATCGTGGTCCAGGCCAGTCTGCCGGGCGCGAGCCCCGAGGTGATGGCGTCGACCGTGGCCACACCGCTGGAGCGCTCCTTCGGCGCCATCGCCGGGGTCAACACCATGAGCAGCCGTTCCAGCCAGGGCTCGACCCGGGTGATTCTGCAGTTCGACCTCGACCGCGACATCAACGGCGCGGCGCGGGAAGTGCAAGCGGCGATCAACGCCTCGCGTAACCTGCTGCCGAGCGGGATGCGCAGCATGCCGACCTACAAGAAGGTCAACCCGTCCCAGGCACCGATCATGGTGCTGTCGCTGACTTCGGACGTGCTGGAAAAGGGCCAGCTTTACGATTTGGCCTCGACGATCCTGTCCCAGAGCCTGTCCCAGGTGCAGGGCGTGGGTGAAGTGCAGATCGGCGGCAGTTCCCTGCCGGCGGTGCGCATCGAACTCGAACCCCAGGCGCTCAACCAGTACGGCGTCGCGCTGGACGATGTGCGCAACACCATCGCCAATGCCAACGTGCGCCGGCCGAAAGGCTCGGTCGAAGACGGCCAGCGGTTGTGGCAGGTTCAGGCCAACGATCAACTGGAAAAAGCCAAGGATTACGAGTCGCTGATCATTCACTACAACGGCGGTGCGGCACTGCGGTTGAAGGATGTGGCGAAGGTCAGCGACGGCGTCGAAGACCGTTACAACAGCGGTTTCTTCAACGATGACGCGGCGGTGCTGCTGGTGATCAACCGTCAGGCCGGCGCCAACATCATCGAAACGGTCAACGAGATCAAGGCCCAGCTCCCGGCCTTGCAAGCCGTGCTGCCGGCCAGCGTCAAACTGAATCTGGCCATGGACCGCTCGCCGGTGATCAAGGCCACTCTGCACGAAGCGGAAATGACCTTGCTGATCGCCGTGGCGCTGGTGATTCTGGTGGTGTTCCTGTTTCTCGGTAACTTCCGCGCCTCGCTGATTCCGACCCTCGCGGTGCCGGTGTCGCTGGTGGGCACCTTCGCGGTGATGTACCTGTACGGGTTTTCCCTGAACAACCTGTCGCTGATGGCGCTGATTCTGGCCACCGGGCTGGTGGTGGACGATGCCATCGTGGTGCTGGAGAACATCACCCGCCATATCGACGAAGGCGTGCCGCCCATGAAGGCCGCCTACCTCGGGGCTCAGGAAGTCGGCTTTACCCTGCTGTCGATGAACGTCTCGCTGGTCGCCGTGTTCCTGTCGATCCTGTTCATGGGCGGGATTATCGAAAGCCTGTTCCGTGAGTTTTCCATCACGCTGGCGGCGTCCATCGTGGTGTCGCTGCTGGTCTCGCTGACCCTGACGCCGATGCTGTGCGCCCGTTGGCTCAAGCCGCACACGCCGGGTGAAGAAAACCGCCTGCAACGCTGGAGCCAGCGCGCCAACGAGTGGATGGTCGGAAAATACGCCACCAGCCTTGACTGGGTGTTGCGTCACCGTCGTCTGACCTTGCTCAGTCTGATCGTGACAGTTGGCGTTAACGTTGCGCTGTATGTGGTTGTTCCTAAAACCTTTATGCCGCAGCAGGACACCGGCCAGTTGATCGGGTTCGTGCGCGGTGACGACGGCCTGTCGTTCAGCGTGATGCAACCGAAAATGGAAATCTTCCGCCGCGCCGTACTCAAGGATGAAGCGGTGGAAAGCGTCGCCGGCTTCATCGGCGGCACCAACGGCACCAACAACGCCTTCATGCTGGTGCGCCTGAAACCGATCAAGGAACGGGGCGTTTCTGCACAAAAAGTCATCGAACGCCTGCGCAAGGAAATGCCCAAGGTTCCCGGCGCACAGTTGATGCTGATGGCAGATCAGGATCTGCAGTTTGGCGGTGGTCGTGAACAGACCACCTCGCAGTATTCCTACATCCTGCAAAGCGCCGACCTTGGCGAATTGCGCCAGTGGTATCCGAAAGTGGTGACCGCGCTCAAGGCGTTGCCGGAGCTGACCGCCATTGACGCCCGTGAAGGACGCGGCGCGCAGCAGGTGACCTTGATCGTCGATCGCGATCAGGCCAAACGCCTGGGCGTGGACATGGACATGGTCACCGCCGTTTTGAACAACGCTTACAGCCAGCGGCAGATTTCGACAATCTACGACAGCCTCAACCAGTATCAGGTGGTGATGGAGGTCAACCCGAAGTACGCCCAGGACCCGATCACCCTCAAGCAGGTTCAGGTGATCACCGCTGATGGCGCGCGAATTCCACTGTCGACCATCGCCCATTACGAAAACAGCCTGGAAGATGACCGCGTCAGCCACGAAGGCCAGTTCGCTTCCGAAAGCATTTCCTTCGACATGGCCGAAGGCGTGACCGTGGAGCAGGGCACGGCAGCCATCGAACGGGCGATTGCCAGACTCGGCATGCCGGAAGACGTGATCGCGAAAATGGCCGGCACCGCCAACGCTTTCGCCGCGACCCAAAAGAGCCAGCCGTGGATGATTCTTGGCGCGCTGGTGGCGGTGTATCTGGTGCTGGGTGTGCTGTATGAAAGCTACATCCATCCGCTGACCATTCTCTCGACCTTGCCGTCGGCCGGGGTCGGCGCGTTGCTGTCGATCTATGCGCTGGGGGGCGAGTTCAGCCTGATCTCGTTGCTGGGGCTGTTCCTGCTGATCGGTGTGGTGAAGAAAAACGCGATTCTGATGATCGACCTGGCTTTGCAACTCGAACGGCATCAGGGCCTGGAACCGCTGGAGTCGATTCGCAGCGCGTGCCTGCAACGTCTGCGTCCGATTCTGATGACCACGCTGGCCGCGATCCTCGGTGCCTTGCCGCTGCTGCTGAGCCGTGCCGAGGGTGCGGAAATGCGTCAACCACTGGGCCTGACCATCATTGGCGGGCTGATCTTCAGTCAGGTGCTGACCCTTTACACCACCCCGGTGGTTTACCTCTATCTCGACAAACTGCGCCATCGCTTCAACCACTGGCGTGGGGTGCGTACTGATGCTGCTCTGGAAACTCCGCTATGACTGATCGTTCGCTTATCAACCTGTCTGCACCGCTGATGACGGCCCGAGGCTCGCGTTTGTTGAGCCTGTCGCTGTGCGTGGCGCTGCTCAGTGCCTGCGCCATCGGCCCGGATTACCAGCGCCCGCAAACCGCCGCGCCGGTGCAGTACAAGGAAGCGGCCGGCTGGCGTCAGGCCAACCCGAGCGATTCCCTGGCCCGTGGTGCCTGGTGGGAGTTGTATGGCGATCAACAACTGAACGGCCTGATCGAGAAGCTCAACAGCGCCAACCAGACCGTCGCCCAGTCCGAAGCCCAATACCGTCAGGCCCAGGCCTTGGTGCGCAGC
The DNA here is from genome assembly GCF_054897965.1 of Pseudomonas sp. LB3P81. NCBI lineage: Bacteria > Pseudomonadati > Pseudomonadota > Gammaproteobacteria > Pseudomonadales > Pseudomonadaceae > Pseudomonas > Pseudomonas sp. LB3P81. The sequence goes on from NZ_JBUBVG010000001.1 coordinate 388,246, forward strand.
GCTCGTGGTGCGTTTTTTCCGACCGTGGACCTGACCGTCGGGAAAAACCGTTCCAGCCAGGGCACCGGCAGCAGCAGTTCGAGCCTGACAAGTTCTTCCAGCGGGATCCGCGACACTTACACGGCCCAGGCCGGTGTCAGTTGGGAGGCCGATGTCTGGGGCAAATTGCGCCGAGGCCTTGAGGCGGACACCGCCAACGCCGAGGCGAGTTTTGCCGATTTGGCGGCGATGCGGTTGAGTCAGCAGTCGGAACTGGTGCAGAACTACCTGCAACTGCGGGTGATTGATGAGCAAAAGCGTCTGCTGCAAGCGACGGTCGAGGCCTATCAGCGTTCGCTGAAAATGACCGAAAACCAGTACCGCGCCGGCGTTTCCGGCAAGGACGCGGTGGCTCAGGCCACTACTCAGCTCAGGAGCACCGAGGCCGAGTTGGTCGATCTGATCTGGCAGCGCGCGCAGTTCGAGAACGCCATCGCCGTGCTGATCGGGCTGCCGCCGGCCGAATTCAGCCTGGCGGAAACCACGGATATCCCGGTGCTGCCCGACGTGCCGCTGAACCTGCCTTCGCAATTACTGGAGCGCCGCCCGGACATCGCCTCCGCCGAGCGCTCGGTAATGGCGGCCAACGCCAACATCGGCGTGGCCAAGGCGGCTTACTACCCGGACCTGACGCTGAGCCTGAACGGTGGTTACAGCAGCAGCACGTCGTCGAACTGGATCAGCGTGCCGAACCGCTTCTGGTCGGTCGGCCCGCAACTGGCAATGACCTTGTTTGACGGCGGACAGCGTTCCGCCGAAGTCGACCGCAGCGAAGCGGCCTATGACGAGACCGTCGCCAAGTACCGCCAGACCGTGCTCGACGGCTTCCGCGAGGTGGAAAATTATCTGGTCCAGCTCAAGGTCCTGGAAAACGAATCGGCCGTGCGTCAGCAGGCACTGGACGCGGCGCGTGAGTCCTTGCGCCTGACCCAGAATCAGTACAAGGCCGGGTTGATTGCTTATCTGGATGTGGTGGTGGTGCAAGCCACGGCGCTGAACAACGAGCGCAACATGCTGGACTTGTTGCAGAGCCGTCTGATTGCCAGCGTGCAGTTGATTGCGGCGTTGGGTGGCGGTTGGGACGGACAGCTCGAGCTCAACAACTGATACCTATATCCCTGTAGGAGCTGCCGAGTGAAACGAGGCTGCGATCTTTTGATCTTGATCTTCATGCGGCTGAAAAGATCGCAGCCTCGTTTCACTCGACAGCTCCTACACAGCGCCTACAAGGGGAGCGGGGGGGCAAGGATCCAGAGGAATCGCGAGAAATCAAACAAGCGTTTCATCGGCTTGATGGCACTTTGCTAAATTTTGTCAGTGCGTTCTTTCATGCAATCAGTACAATCGCCCGATTTGCCCCCCGAAAATGGAAGCATTACGGCGGGTCGTCGCGAGAAGTCCCATGCTCATCGGTAGCTATTCCCCCACGCTGGTTATCATCTCGCTTTTTGTGGCGATTCTCGCGTCTTATACCGCGCTCGACATGACCGGGCGCATCGCCACTGCCAGAGGTCGCGCAGTACATTTGTGGACGGCCGGCGGCGGTTTGGCGATGGGCATTGGCGTGTGGTCGATGCATTTCATCGGCATGCTCGCGTTTGAACTGCCAATCGACCTCGGCTACGACGTCACTTTGACGACCCTGTCGCTGCTGACAGCAATCCTGTCCTGCGGCTTTGCCCTGTGGCTGGTCAGTCAGCCACTCCTCCCGATCTGGCAACTGGCGTTCGGAGCGCTGGTGATGGGTGCGGGCATCAGCGCCATGCACTACACCGGCATGGCCGCCATGCGCATGCAGCCGGGTATCGATTACGACCCGACACTGTTCGTCGCCTCTCTGCTCATCGCCGTCGGCGCGTCGGGCGCAGCGTTATGGATCTCCTTTCGCCTGCGTCGGCACACGCCTTATGTCAACCTGATTCGAGGCGGCGCGGCGGTGATCATGGGCATTGCCATCGTCGGCATGCACTACACCGCCATGGCCGCCGCGCGTTTTCCCGACGGCAGTTTTTGTGGTGCGGCGGTCAGCGGTTTGAGCGGCAAGGGCCTGGACAGTCTGGTGCTGATCACCACGATGGCGGTGCTGAGCATTGCCTTGCTTACGTCGATTCTCGATGCGCGCCTGGAGGCTCGCACCGCCGGTCTGGCCCACTCGCTGACAGAGGCCAACCGCGAACTCACCCAATTGGCGCTGCACGACCCCCTGACCGGTCTGCCAAATCGGGTGTTGCTGGCTGACCGTATAGGCCAAGGCATGTCGAGGGTGCAGGAGCAGGGTGGCTGTTTTGCCTTGATGTTCATCGATCTGGACGGTTTCAAGCCAGTCAATGATGCATTCGGTCATCACATGGGTGACCAGTTGCTACGCGAAGTCGCTCTGCGCCTGCATGAGGATTTGCGTAGCCAGGACACGTTGGCACGGATTGGCGGCGATGAGTTCGTGCTGCTGGTGCAACTGGCCGATGAGCATGATGTACTGAGTCTCGCGTCCCGGCAGGTCGGGTTGATCGCGCGCTCGTTCCGCGTCGCCGAACATGATTTGCAGATCTCCGCCAGTGTCGGCATTGCCCTTTATCCGGGAAACGGCCAGACCGCCGAAGAACTGCTGATGAACGCCGACGCCGCGATGTATCACGCCAAGGGCACGGGCAAAAACGGCTACAGCTTCTTCGACGCCTCGATGAACAGCAACGCGCGCAAACAGCTGCAATTGCTGCAAGACCTGCGCAATGCAGTGGAGCAGCAACAATTCAGCCTCTACTACCAGCCAAAATTCAACGCCAGCAACGGCCGGCCAGTCGGCGCCGAGGCGTTGTTGCGCTGGGTGCACCCGACGCAGGGCATGCTGATGCCGGACAAATTCATCGAACTGGCGGAGAAGACTGGGCTGATCATTCCGATTGGCGATTGGGTACTCAATGAAGCCTGCCGGCAGATGCGCGAATGGTACGTGCTCGGTTACACCAACTGGCGCATCGCGGTGAACCTCTCGGCTTTGCAGTTTTGCAATGCGGGCCTGGTCCAGAGCGTTGCCAAGGCGTTGGCCACGCACCATTTGCCGGCCAACAGCCTGACCCTGGAAATCACCGAAACCACCGCCATGAGCGACGCTGATGCGAGCATGACGGTGCTTAACGAACTTGCGGAGATGGGGGTCGACCTGTCGATTGATGATTTTGGTACTGGCTATTCGAGTTTGATGTACCTCAAGCGCTTGCCGGCCAACGAACTGAAAATCGACAGGGGGTTTGTCCGCGACCTGGAACGCGACAGCGACGATGCGGCCATCGTTTCCGCCATCGTTGCCCTTGGCCAGGCGCTGGGTTTGCGCATCGTCGCCGAAGGCGTGGAAACCGATATGCAGCAGGATTTCCTGACTCAACTCGGTTGCGACTCGTTGCAGGGCTATCTGTTGGGGCATCCGCTGCCGGCGGAGCGCTTCATGGTAGATATTCTTCGCGCAGAGCAGTTGGCGGTGAGTTGACGCCCCCCTGTGGCGAGGGAGCTTGCTCCCGCTCGGCTGCGAAGCAGTCGTAAAACTATGGATGTGGTTTAACTGATGCACTGCGGCGCATGGTTCTGGGGCTGCTTCGCAGCCCAGCGGGAGCAAGCTCCCTCGCCACAGGACACCACAGACCCCATGCAAAACCCGCCAATGACGGTTATTCTTGGCCCCGACTGCCTACGCTTGAACGGGGAAAGCTCGCATGGACAAAGTCATCGTCATCACCGGCGGCAGCCGCGGCATCGGCGCCGCCACCGCACTGTTGGCCGCCGGACAAGGCTATCGGATCTGCATCAACTATCAGTCCGATGAAGAGGCGGCGCATAGCGTGCTGGAGCAAGTCCGCGCCCTCGGCGCCCAAGCCATCGCGGTACGTGCCGACGTCAGCATCGAAGATGAAGTGATCGCGCTGTTTAACCGGGTTGACGCCGAACTGGGCCGGGTGACCGCACTGGTCAACAACGCCGGCACCGTGGGACACAAATCCCGGGTCGACGAAATGTCCGAGTTCCGCATTCTCAAAACCCTCAAAACCAACGTCCTGGCGCCCATTCTCTGCGCCAAGCACGCCGTACTGCGCATGTCACCGAAACACGGCGGGCAGGGCGGCAGCATCGTCAACGTATCGTCGGTTGCCGCGCGCCTGGGAGCGCCGAATGAGTACGTGGATTACGCGGCGTCCAAAGGCGCGCTCGACACGTTCACCATCGGTCTGTCCAAGGAAGTGGCGGGCGAAGGCATCCGGGTCAACGCCGTGCGCCCCGGTTACATCTACACCGATTTCCATGCGTTGAGTGGCGACCCGGACCGGGTCAGCAAGCTTGAGTCTGCGATCCCGATGGCCCGCGGCGGCCGGCCGGATGAAGTGGCGGAGGCGATTGTGTGGTTGTTGTCGGATAAGGCTTCTTATGCGACGGGGACTTTCGTCGATCTTGGGGGCGGGCGTTAGGCCTCAATATTTGCTTTGTCTGTTCTGACCTCTTCGTCGGAACGCCGCCCGGAGCAAGCCCGCTCCCACAGTGGATTGGTGTGAACAAAAAACTGTGAGCACCCGCAAACCCTGTGGGAGCGGGCTTGCTCCGGGCGGCGTTCCGACGAAGGGGCCGGACCAGTCAACCTCAAACCTTCAGAATGACCGAACAATCCGCCCCAACGTCTCCATCGCCTTTTCCGCAGCCTCATCCCAAGGGCTGCCATAATTCAACCGAATGCAATTCCTGAACCGCTGGGCCGGCGAAAAAATCGGCCCAGGCGCAATGCTGATCCCCTGCGCCAACGCCATCTGAAACAACTTCAACGAATCCATCTGCGCCGGCAGTTCCAGCCACAAAAAGTACCCACCGGCCGGCTGACTGACCCGAGTGTGCGCCGGAAAGTAGCGAGCAATCGCCGCCAGCATCGCGCTCTGCTGTTCTTCCAGCGCATAACGCAATTTGCGCAAATGCCGGTCATAGCCACCATGTTGCAGGTAATCGGCAATGGCCGCCTGAGCCGGCATCGACGCACAAAGCGATGTCATGAGTTTCAGGCGCTCAATCTTCTGCGCATACCGCCCGGCAGCCACCCAGCCAATGCGATAACCGGGGGCCAGGCTTTTGGCGAAGGAGCCGCAATGCATCACCAGCCCTTCGGTATCGAACGCCTTGGCCGGTTTCGGCGCTTGTTGGCCGTAATAGAGTTCGGCGTAGACATCGTCCTCGATCAGCGGCACTTGATGGCTGCGCAACAATTCCACCAGTTCCTGTTTCTTCGCCTCGGGCATGGTGGCGCCCATGGGGTTCTGGAAACTGGTCATGCACCAGCAAACCTTGATCGGGTGGCGCTCCAGGGTTTGCGCGAGCACGCCGAGGTCGATACCGTCGCGCGGGTGCACGGGGATTTCCACGGCTTTGAGCTTAAGACGTTCGAGGATTTGCAGGCAGGCGTAGAACGCCGGTGCTTCGATGGCCACCAGGTCGCCGGGTTGAGTGACGGCTTGCAGGCACAGGTTCAACGCTTCCAGCGCGCCGTTGGTAATCAGCAGTTCTTCCATGGGCAGCATCAGGCCGCCGACCATGTAGCGCAGGGCGATTTGTCGGCGCAGTTGCGGGTTGCCCGGCGACATGTCGGTGACGACCATGCGCGGGTCCATGTCCCGGGTGGCGCTGGCCAGTGAACGGGACAGGCGTTGCAGCGGAAACAGGGTAGGGCTGGGGAAGGCCGAGCCGAAGGGGACGGTGGTCGGGTCCTTGATCGAGTCGAGCACCGAGAACACCAGTTCACTGACATCGACTTCGGTGGATTCATTGACCTGGCTGCTGATCACTGGCTCCGAAAACGGGCTCGGTGCATGGGTGTTGACGAAATAACCGGAACGCGGGCGGGCGCGGATCAGGCCACGGCGTTCTAGCAGGTAATAGGCCTGGAACACCGTGGACGGGCTGACGCCGTAGGTCTGGCTGGCGTAGCGCACCGACGGCACGCGCTGGCCGGGGCCGAGGACGCCGGAGCGGATCAGTTCAGCGATGTCATCGGCGAATTTTTCGTAGCGTTTCATCGAGTGCCCGGTTTGAAGTTATTCAGTTGATGCACTGTTGTGGCGAGGGAGCTTGCTCCCGCTCGGCTGCGTAGCAGTCGTAAATCTTTTGGGGGCGCTTCGCACCCCAGCGGGAGCAAGCTCCCTCGCCACAGAGCACCGCAGTCTAAGGGATCAACGATTCATCGGCGCAACAAACCGGCTGTCCGCGACGCTATAAACCTCGGGTTCATCGCTGTCGACGATCTTGAAGCTGATGCTCTGCGAACTGCTGCTTGGCCGTTCTGTAGTCATCGCCACGGACACCGGCACGTCAACAATCTCGCCGGGCGCCAGGCTCAGTTCGGTCTTGCCTTGCAACTGGAAGCCGTCGCCATCGACCAGGGTCAAACGGTAGTCCTGACGTTGCTGGGTTTTGTTGATGACCTTCAGGCTGTAGATGTTTTCGATCTGCCCCAGGCTGTTTTCGCGGAACAGTCCACGGTCCTTGCTGACGTCCAGCGAGACCATCGGCCGCTCGACAAGCGTTAGGGCGAGGGCGCCGATCATCACCAGCAACACCGCGGTGTAGCCGATCAGCCGTGGTCGCAGCAGGTGGGTTTTGCCCCCCTGCAACTCATGCTCCGAGGTGTAGCTGATCAGGCCACGGGCGTAGCCCATTTTGTCCATGATCGAATCACAGGCGTCGATACACGCGGCGCACCCGATGCATTCCATTTGCAGGCCGTCGCGAATGTCGATGCCGGTCGGGCACACCTGTACGCAGAGCTGGCAATCGATGCAATCACCAAGGCCGACCTCGGCAGGTTTCACGTCACGTTTGCGCGGGCCACGGTTTTCGCCACGGGCGACGTCGTAGGAAATGGTCAGGGTGTCCTTATCGAACATCACACTCTGGAACCGCGCATAAGGGCACATGTGCATGCACACCGCTTCACGCAGCCAACCGGCGTTGATGTACGTGGCACCGGTGAAGAACAGCACCCAGAACAGGCTGACGCCGCCGATCTGCAGGGTCAGCAGTTCTTCGGCCAGCGGCCGGATCGGTGTGAAGTAGCCGACAAAGGTCAGGCCGGTCAGCAAACTGATTGCCAGCCACAAGGTGTGCTTGGCCGCGCGGCGCATCAGTTTGTTCAGGCCCCAGGGCGCGGCTTGTAGCTTGATCCGCTGGTTGCGTTCGCCTTCGGTAATCTTCTCGCACCACATGAAGATCCAGGTCCAGGAACTCTGTGGGCAGGTGTAACCGCACCAGACGCGTCCGGCAAACACGGTGATCGCAAACAGGCCGAACGCAGCAATGATCAGCAACGCCGACAGCAGGATGAAATCCTGCGGCCAGAAGGTCGCGCCGAAGATGTGGAATTTGCTTTCGGAAAGGTCCCAGAGCACCGCCTGGCGGCCGCCCCAGTTCAACCACACCGTGCCGAAGAACAGCAGAAACAGAAAACCCGCGCCGCTCATGCGCAGGGTGCGGAACAGGCCGGTGAAGCTGCGGGTGTGGATCAGGTTGTCGCTGGATTTGGCCTTCATCTTGGGACGCAAAGGCTCAAAGGTTTCTACGGTTCGGACGGGGATTCTTTCGCTCATGGTCTTTCGCTCATCAGCCTCCATCAGGCCGGGTCACTATGAGCGTCGATCTGTTTGCATAACAGACTCAGATATCACAATAAAAAGCGGATCAGATGAGCGCTGAGCCGCTGCCTGCGACAACTTGATGCACCCGCCATAACGGGATGCGGGCGCCTATGACAGGCGCCCGCAGAGGGTGTTGATCCGGGTCAGTCAAATCACCGAATCACTGTCGGTGACCTTCAGATGCCGGCGACCATCCACCGCACCTGCTACGGTCAATGCATCGGCTTCTGCTTCGGTGATGTAGATGCGCTGGCCATCGATGTCTACCGCCGACATGGCTTGGTCGCCGTCGGTGACGATAGTGACGTCGGGACACAGGCGGATTTCTTCGCCGTTCTCGGTGATGAAGAAGCAGGTCTGGTTTTCGATGCGCACAGTCATGGAGAGGTCCTTTTTTCTGCGGGTTCTACAGGGTTAGGGCATAACCGGCGGCCATCGTTCTGTGCAACCGATTAATGGTCTGCGCGGTCCATCCTCTAGCGGTCATTTACAGGGATTGCACCATGAACGCCTGGTGGCATGAAGTTTGGGTGACGCTGCAAGCGGAGTTCGCCGACATCGGCGACGCCTCACAACTGACACGTGTAACCGTGAGACTGCTAATCGCTGCCCTGTTGGGCGGGATTCTCGGTTTCGAACGCGAGCACAAGGGCAAGGCCGCCGGTGTGCGTACGCACATGCTGGTGGCGCTCGGTGCCGCGCTGTTTGTGCTGGTGCCGCAGATGTCCGGCTCTCAGGCGGATGCCATGAGTCGGGTGGTGCAAGGGGTGATCGCCGGGATCGGCTTCCTCGGCGCCGGGACCATCCTGAAAAACCAGGAAGGCGACGAAGGCCATGTGAAAGGCCTGACCACCGCCGCCGGGTTGTGGATGACCGCGGCCATCGGTGTTTCGGCCGGGTTGGGGCGTGAAGCGACGGCGGTGTTCAGTACGTTGCTGGCGCTGGCGATTTTCAGTGTGATGCCGAGGATCGTGAAGATACTGGATAAGGACAAAGATTCCTTGTAGGAGCGAGCTTGCTCGCGATGGACTTGTGAACGCTGCGCTGTGTCAGGTTTGCAGCGTTATCGTTGGCGATCATCGCGAGCAAGCTCGCTCCTACAAAAAACGGCGGAGTCAGGGACTGACAATCACCGGCGGCATGGTTTCCGGCGGATCTTCCCGCGGCGGCGGTGTGGTGCCCGGTGGCTCCTGCTCGGGCACCGGCGCAGGTTCGGTTGGCGGAATCGCCGGGCTGTCGATTTCGTTTGTCGCGGTTGGGAAATAAAGCAGATCGTAGTTGAATGTTTTCAAAATCAGGCCAGCCGTCGTTCAGTAATTCACGGTTGAGCGCAGTTTTCTTTGCGCTCACGCTTTCTGCGAAGCTGCTGGCGCGTATAAATATTGTTGTCATATCTGACTACTCTGGCTGATGTTGTGTTTTATCGTATTTAGGGCCGCTTGCGAAATCTGGTTCAGTAACGGCGCGGATAAATGCGTCGTCTACGGTTTCGGCTCCATACCGGCGCATGAACTCTGAGCCACTGGAAAAGCGATTGAAGCGTTGCTGGCTAATCATGTAAAAGTAGGTGCAGTTGTTTATTACTTCATCAACGTTGTGTGATGACACCAAAATTGCCGCACCATCTCTGGCGGCACCATGAAGACATTCCCAAATATAGTAGCGAAATTCAGGGTCCACACCGGCGGTAGGCTCATCGAGGATAACGAAGTCAGTGGATATTGATAACAGGGACAGCGTGAAGAACCAACGCGTCTCTCCATAACTGCACAATGAAGATTTTTTGTTCCAGATTTCTTTGTATCGACTGACTATCGTTGGGCTCCAGCAACTTAATTTTTCTAGCGCACGGGATTGTGTCATATGTTCATCGGAGGACAGTGCGATGATCATCTTGAATATGTCACGCATGCGTAGGGAAGGGGGGGTTGTAATTGTCTGAGACAGGTAAGCGAAATCGGAAAAATCATTTTTTATCTCGCCAGATGTTATTTTTTTTAGTTCGCAGGCGATATCGAAAAATGTTGTCTTTCCTGATCCGTTGGGGCCTAAGATGCCAACGATGGACCCTTCAGGGATTTCTAGAGATGCTTTACTTAAAATCACTTTATTTTCATAGAAGAAATCAATGCATTTTGCTCTAAATTCGCGCATCAGTATCTACTCCAAACAGGGTTGATTCTTAAGTGCCTTAGTAGTCCGAAAGCCGATAACGCAGATAAAACAGTTATTAGCGCAACCGTGGTTTTATTAAAGCTCAAGTCTTTTGTCATTAATTGATTTGCAATTGTTAGAGGGTTGGCCGAGTTTATTGTGTCGATAGTCCCGCTTGTGTTGCTGGCTCCCATTACTCCGAAGATAAGCATGCAAAACGAACAAATGGATAGTAGTGTATTCGAATTATGAAAATTAATTGGAAGCAGCGTGAACAAGGCGCCGATGCTGCAAAACATGACAAAACAAACGTAGAAGCGCAAAATAATATTCAGTAACTCCTCGAGCTCATAGTCGCCAAATGGAAGTTTTGTCGCCAGGTAAAAAGTTGAGCAGTATGCAATTGAAATTAACGAGTAAGCAAAAAAGTGCGAGTAGAGAAATATGATTTTTGATTTTTTTGAATAAATAAAGGATCTAATAAAGCCACTTTCTCTTCTGCCAATTATGTAAAATGCAAATCCAAACAAAGCTACGCTGGACGCTACATACGCATAAAACCATGCCGATGCTTCCATGTAATTACTCTGAAAGTAGTTTGCGTCCTGTCTTGTTATTGCAAAAAAATAAAAAAGTGCACAAGGCGAAATCATAATCCAAAATAATGCGATAGGTTCTTTAAGTTGTTCTTTTATGAACAGACCTGCTAGGGTGAAAATTCTAGAGTTTATATTTTTTTTCATGATTGCTATCCTTAAGGAAATGGAACCATTTCTTTTTTTCGACTTTTATCTATAGATTTGAAAAAAGGAGCCGAGTAATCATTGTCCAGATTGATATTTTTTGAATTATCCATATGCATAAATAAAGACGGCGAAGTGAATTTGCAGAATGTATAACCGGAATCACCTATTTTGGTTGTTTTAATATATAGATACCCTTCAATATTTTGTACTCTTAATGCCTGTATCAATCCTGGAGTATCGAACCCGAGAATTGACTGCAGAGGAGATGGTGGGAAGGGTGAGCGTTTTAGATGTGATGTGATCTCCTCAAATGTTTTGTAAGTATCACAATTCATAAAATGACGAATGTAAGAGTCCTGAAGCGTATTTGGGTCTCTTCGGAAAACTCTAAATAGATTCATAAATCTGAATGTTTGCCATAACTCTAGAATGGATTTTTCCAATGCCGTGACTTGGTTTTCCGCGTAAGACATCCCTGCGCAATAATGAACATTTCGGTTTCGGTCATTGTTGCCGTAAACAGTCAGCAGGCACACGCCGGGAAAGTTGTTGTCGGAAATATCGATTGTCGTGAGCTCTCCCGACTTTGAAAGAACTTTATATAAACCATATGCGGATGTTTTCTGGATTGCATTTGATATTTGATCGGGATTTACCATTCCAACACATTGCTTGGTTAGCCAGAATCGAGTAAGAAACTGTCTTTCCAGCAACTCCTTGATAGAGCCAAAAATGGCAGATTCTGAGCTTTGATGAAAGCTACACCCACAAGTGTCTCGACTCGGATAAATATTATCGTCTTCGTCATTGCCGTGGTGAGTTAACGAAATACAAATAGTGGGAATGGTGCATCTGGAAAAATCGGAAATACGAACTACTGAACTCATATTGAACTGTCTGCTTGCGAGATTGCTTATGTCCGCATTCGGTGCAGCAGTTTGTCCAAAGGCTTTTATAAATTTCCTTACCTCAGTTGGGCTCAGGCCCTTTTCCAGGGTGGACGTACAGTCACGTAATACTTCCAGATAAAAATGCCGGCGCTCAAAATATTCGCCCAAAGCAGTCTTTATTGCCCCTGAGCTATTACCAACTCCGGATCCGATATTGCGCCATTGGTCGCCAACCTCAACACTAAAGGGGAAATCAAACACGCAAGGGGGTTGAATCCATAACTCTTCTGGCAACTCCGAACTCAAGCCGTAACTTAATATATTCATTTGGTGCCTCCTATAAACTGCACGCACGAAGGATAGAAAAGTGTAGGGTTCAGGCCTAGCGCTTTGCACACCATATTGTCGGTGTATCCTGACCATTGACGGCTTTTAAGCTTTAATGCTTTACATTGAAGGTCAACTAGCATGTACATTGACCCGGTTTCCATTAGTGCCAGTCTGTATCCGCGATAACGATACTTGAATAAGGTTTTTGGCATGTACATCATATAAATTATGGCGTGACTAGGATTGCCTATGCCATTTCCAGTTGGCAGTATTGCGTCTTTCAGGAGGCTGATATCATGGCTATCTTGCAATACTTCAAATTTTCTCGAATTAGGAAGTAGGTGCAAAATTTTTTCAGAGCATGGCCAGATATTCAATGGCGACAAGGAGCAACAAAATACTTCTACAGGATACAGCGCGCCCGCGCTTGGGTAGCCTCGCTTATGGGTGTTCTCGTTCTTTCTTAGCAGTGGGCTAATCAGCTGTCTTATGGACTCAAATGTTACAGCACCGCCATCAAAAAAATCGCATGAAAAATTTCGATGCAGGGGGTTTATAGCATTCAACGTTTTCAGCAGTGGACCATTTAAAGTAATATCCATATCCGGATAGAGTTGTAGTTCATTGCCTGTCAAGTCGGCTAGTAGTTTCGGTTCTAGGTTGTTAAGATGGGAGATATTTCTAACGCAATCATGGATTGTGAAATTACCTTTGCAATGGAATTCCAGTGTGTCCTCGTAAACTCTTGGCTCGAGAAATTTCAAATAATAATCATGCGGTATATTTTTCATTTTTTGACCTCAGGCAGTTACAAGAATGCCAGTGCGGACTTGGCTCTTCGGTAATGGCACCTTTATTCAAATCTACTATCATTGACGAAAGAACATTGTCTTGATATCTGACTTCTTGTCCGTGCTCAGTGTGAAGTTTTATTTTTTGAGATATAGCACCGATAGCCAGATTTCTTTGTAATACACTTAACTGCTGTGAGGGCAGGGTGATGTTGCGCTCCATGCAGAACTTTAATAATGCCGACCATGAGTTTTGTGTGTTGCTGCATTTTTCGTAGTTCAACTGCCTATCGATCAGGCAAAAATGACAAGGATTTCCAACACTTGCGATGTACGGTTGATCGATCCTGAAGGTCTTGCCATTTAAATAAGCGGGAGAGATTGCGCTGTTGGGCGATGAATCTGCCAAATTGAAGTATATTTTTTTAAGTTTTGAATAATTATAATGCAAGCAAATTATAACGATGAAATACGAGTCGCCCTCAGCTCGCTCTAACAGCCTGTCTAGATCTTCAGTTATTTCGTATTCGCAGGTCAGCTCTTGGCCAATTATCGTTTCGATCTCTTTCTTTTCCTTCCAGTCATGAGCTATCAGCGCTTTTTTGAAGTACGCCATTGGAGCTTGAGGCTTTAGTCCTATCGCATTCTGCAAAAATAGGTAAGCCTCTTTTTTTGCTAGTTTGTTTTTTGACACTATTTTGTTAAATGTCAATTCTGTTACGCACGTCCGGTGCTGTTTTTTTAGTTCTTGTAAAACGTTTACCAGTTTTGCGGAGGTCGTTTTTGAGGCCCCGATGCTGGAGACTATTAACGATTCGTTCGGTAGGTTTATTATGTCGTATTCGCTGTAAACAAGATTCATCCAACATCTCCTAAGGGATCTTCCATTAATGGAAGATCCTTTTAGTCAGAAAATTTCAGACGGTTTAGCATCGAGTCGAACTACATTGCCTTGCAACCACCTGTGCCACCACCACCTGTCCCACCCGCGCCTCCACAGCCGCCATTACCTCCACCGCTACCTCCGCTGCACCCACCTCCACCTCCACATCCTCCGCTGCCACCACAACCTCCTTGTCCTCCAGAGCCTCCAGCAATTTGCGGATTAGTGTTTGAACCAACATCATTTCTGAAGTTGAAAAGAACTTCGCCAAGTTTTTCGTTTTTCATTTTTGTTTTTCACTCATCGTAGTTACCACTCGGGATTGAGTGGCGGTGTTAGATTTAGAAGATTGCTTACGTTATTGCAAGCGGGCAAGTAACAGCGTGTAGGAGCGTTCGTTCATCCGTCCAAGAATGGTCTTACAAAGAATTGGGAAGGTTCTTTTGGCTGTTTAAATGCCGAGAGGGAGGTGGGGCTAAAAGACGATTCTAACTTTCTTTAAAAAACTGTGTTTTAGTCGTTGCACATTGGAGAGGGGCATGCAAGCAGCATCTGTAGGACTAAACAAACAAACTCGTGGTAATTCGTAGTTTTTTTCTTAAAAAAAAGCGACAGGCGGTAGTCTCCTTTTCAGAAATTGGTCACTCTAAATGCTTCCTCAATGAAAGTGCCTGTCGCAAATGTACAGCTAGGATTGCCTTAAGCCTTGACCGAAGGTTCTTCGTTCGGAGGATCGCCCACCGGACATTGAACTCCGGGTTTCGGTGGGTCCTGTGCTGGTTCTGGTTCCGCTGGTGGCAGAGTCGGGCTGTCGATATTCGGATCGGGTGTTTCGGCCGGGATTGGAATACTCATCGTTGAAGCCTCCAGTGGCACATGGCGTAAGACGTGCTTAAGTGGATTGACCATTGCGCACAGGAATTGATTCCACCGGAGATCCGGGCAAATCCCCGTGAACTTTACCGAGGCCTGCCGCTCGGAACCTAAGTGAGTTCATTCCGGGGCCGACGGCTTTACGCGATAGACGACCCTGCACAAGAGCGTCCATGGGGCGTACAGGAGAGATGCTCGATGACTGCTGAAAAACCGACAGAGCTGAACTACAACCCTCACATGCCGCTGTCGCAGGCATTACTGCTGCCGCGCATCGCCATTGAAAACACCATGCCGACCCTCGATGGCGGGCAATTCGCCGTCAAAGCGGTGGAGGGGCAAGGCGTGATGGTCACGAGCAAAGTGTTTGCCGATGGCCACGACAAACTCGCCGTGCGTGTGCGCTGGCGTGCCGACGGTGATGAAACCTGGCAAAGCGAAGCCATGACCGACCTGGGCAATAACGGCTGGCAGGGACAGTTTCGTGTGAGGTCACAGGGCCGTTATGTCTTCTGCATCGAGGCCTGGATCGATCAATTCGCCAGCTTCTGCTACGAGCTGGAGAAAAAACACACGGCCAGAGTGCCAGTGAGTCTTGAGTTGCAGGAAGGGCGAACCCTGGTTCAGCAAGCGGCCGAACGCACGGAGGGACCACTCAGCGAAGCGCTCGCGGCGTTGCACCAAGAATTGGCCGGGCTGCTCGAAATCGAGCAGGTGGCGCTGTTTCTGCACCAGCGAAGCGCCGACCTGATGGCTCAGGCCGATCACCGCGCCTATTTGAGCTTCAGCCCCGAGTATCCGCTGGATGTCGAGCGTGAACTCGCGCAGTTCGCCAGTTGGTATGAGTTGTTTCCGCGTTCGATCACCGATGATCCGGCGCGTCACGGCACCTTTAACGACGTGCATTCGCGGCTGCCGATGATCCAGGACATGGGTTTCGACGTGTTGTATTTCCCGCCGATCCACCCGATCGGTCGCAGCTACCGCAAAGGCCCGAACAATTCCCTCACCGCCGGTCCTGACGATCCGGGCAGCCCGTATGCCATCGGCAGCGAAGAGGGCGGGCACGAGGCGATTCACTCGGAACTGGGCACCCGCGAAGACTTCCGTCGACTGGTGGCCGCAGCTGCTGACCATGGCCTGGAAATCGCTCTCGATTTCGCCATCCAGTGTTCCCAGGACCACCCGTGGCTCAAGCAGCACCCAGGCTGGTTCAACTGGCGGCCGGACGGCACGATCAAATATGCCGAGAACCCGCCGAAGAAATACCAGGACATCGTCAACGTCGACTTCTATGCCGCCGAGGCGATTCCCAGCCTCTGGGTCGAACTGCGCGACGTCGTGGTCGGTTGGGTCGAAGAGGGCGTGAAGATCTTTCGCGTCGACAATCCGCACACCAAACCGTTGCCGTTCTGGCAGTGGCTGATCGCCGATGTGCGCGCGCTGCACCCGGAAGTGATCTTTCTCGCCGAAGCGTTCACCACGCCGGCGATGATGGCGCGATTGGGCAAGGTCGGTTATTCGCAGAGCTACACCTACTTCACCTGGCGCAACACCAAGTACGAACTGTCGACCTATTTCAGCGAGCTCAACCAATCGCCGTGGCGCGAATGCTATCGGCCGAACTTTTTCGTCAATACACCGGACATCAACCCGGCGTTTCTGCATGAATCCGGACGCGCCGGTTTTCTGATCCGTGCGGCCCTGGCAACCATGGGTTCCGGGCTGTGGGGCATGTATTCAGGTTTCGAACTCTGTGAAGCCGCACCCGTGCCGGGGAAGGAGGAATACCTCAACTCCGAGAAGTACGAAATCCGCCCCAGGGACTTCAACGCGCCGGGCAACATCATCGCCGAGATCGCCCAGCTCAACCGCATTCGCCGGCAAAACCCGGCCTTGCACACGCATCTGGGCCTGAAGATCTACAACGCCTGGAACGACAACATTCTGTTTTTCGGCAAACGCAGCGAGGATGGCAGCAACTTCATTCTGGTGGTGGTCAGCCTCGATCCGCATAACGTTCAGGAGGCGAATTTCGAATTGCCGCTTTGGGAAATGGGTTTGCCCGACGATGCCAGCACTCAGGGCGAGGATCTGATGAGCGGTCACCGCTGGACGTGGCACGGCAAGTACCAGTTCATGCGGATCGACCCGGCGCATCAGCCGTTCGGGATTTGGCGAATCACCACCTCTTGAACACACCGCGCATCCTGTGACCACACATCTATTGCGGGAGAGTGAATGACTCTGTAGGAGCTGCCGAAGGCTGCGATCTTTTGATCTTGATTTTGATAAGCAAAGTCAAAAGATCGCAGCCTTCGGCAGCTCCTACAGTGCTCCGCCGGGTTTGAGGGTTCTATTGAATTCAACAGGAGTTTCAAATGGCGAAGAAACCCAAGGCAGCCACTTTTATCAAGGACCCGCTCTGGTACAAGGATGCAGTGATCTACCAGGTTCACGTTAAATCTTTTTTCGACTCCAACAACGACGGGATCGGTGACTTTCCCGGTCTTATCGCCAAACTCGATTACATCGCCGACCTCGGCGTCAACACCATCTGGCTCCTGCCGTTCTACCCGTCGCCACGGCGCGATGACGGCTACGACATTGCCGAATACCGTGGCGTGCATTCCGATTACGGCACCATGGCCGATGCCAAGCGCTTTATCGCCGAAGCCCACAAACGCGGTTTGCGGGTGATTACCGAACTGGTCATCAACCACACCTCGGACCAGCACGCCTGGTTCCAGCGTGCGCGCAAAGCCAAACCCGGTTCGGCGGCGCGGGACTTCTACGTGTGGTCCGATGACGATCAAAAATACGACGGCACCCGCATCATCTTTCTCGACACCGAGAAGTCCAACTGGACCTGGGACCCGGTCGCCGGCCAGTACTTCTGGCACCGTTTCTATTCGCACCAGCCGGACCTGAATTTCGATAACCCGCAGGTCATGAAAGCCGTGCTCTCGGTGATGCGCTACTGGCTCGACATGGGCATCGACGGTCTACGCCTGGACGCGATTCCGTACCTGATCGAACGGGACGGCACCAACAACGAAAACCTGCCCGAGACCCACGACGTCCTCAAACAGATCCGCGCCGAAATCGACGCCAACTACCCCGACCGCATGCTGCTCGCCGAGGCCAACCAATGGCCGGAAGACACGCAGTTGTACTTCGGAGCCACGGACAAAAAAGGCCTCAACGGCGACGAATGCCACATGGCGTTCCACTTCCCGTTGATGCCGCGCATGTACATGGCGCTGGCCCAGGAAGACCGTTTTCCGATCACCGACATTCTGCGCCAGACCCCGGAAATCCCGGCCAACTGTCAGTGGGCGATTTTCCTGCGCAACCACGATGAACTGACCCTGGAGATGGTCACCGACAAGGAACGCGACTACCTGTGGAATTACTACGCGGCCGACCGTCGGGCGCGAATCAACCTGGGGATTCGCCGCCGTCTCGCGCCGTTGATGGAGCGCGATCGTCGCCGTGTGGAACTGCTCAACAGCCTGCTGCTGTCGATGCCAGGCACACCGACGCTGTATTACGGCGATGAAATCGGCATGGGCGACAACATCTACCTCGGCGACCGCGATGGCGTGCGTACGCCGATGCAATGGTCGATCGACCGTAACGGCGGTTTCTCCCGCGCCGATCCGGCGAGCCTGGTGCTACCACCGATCATGGACCCGCAATACGGCTACCTGTCGGTCAACGTCGAAACCCAGGCCGGCGACCCGCATTCGCTGCTCAACTGGACCCGACGCATGCTCGCGGTACGCAAGCAGTCCAAGGCGTTCGGGCGCGGCACCCTGAAAATGCTGTCGCCGAGCAACCGGCGGATTCTGGCCTATACCCGAGAATTCACCGGGGCAGACGGCAAGCACGAAATCATTCTGTGCGTGGCCAACGTCTCCCGCAGTGCGCAAGCGGCGGAACTGGATCTGTCGGCTTACGTCGGCATGGTGCCGGTGGAAATGCTCGGTGGTAACGCCTTCCCGCCGATTGGCCAGTTGAACTTCCTCCTGACCCTGGCGCCTTACGGCTTCTATTGGTTCGGACTTGCTGCGGAGAATCAAATGCCGAGCTGGCACGTAGAACCGGCGCAAAGCCTGCCGGACTTCACCACCCTGGTGCTGAAAAAACGTATGGAAGAACTGCTCGAAGCGCCGTCTCGCGGCACACTTGAGCAGGGCATCCTGCCGAGCTGGTTGCAAAACCGGCGTTGGTTCGCCGGCAAGGACGCAGCCATCGACAAGGTCAATCTGACCTACGGTGTGCGCTTCGGTGATGCGCAACATCCGGTGCTGTTGAGTGAAATCGAAGTCACCAGCGGCGGCCAGACCAGCTGTTATCAGCTGCCGTTCGGCTTCATCGCGGATGATCAGGTCGGACCAGCGTTGCCGCAGCAACTGGCGCTGTCTCGGGTGCGACGCGGTCCGCAGGTGGGTTTGATCACCGATGCATTCAGCCTTGAACACTTCATTCGCGCAGTCTTGCAAGGCATGCAGGACAACACCTTGCTGCCTTCCGATGGCGGCGAAATTCGTTTCGAGCCAACCGCCGAGCTGGCCAGACTGGGCCTGACGGCTGAATCGGAAGTGCGCTATCTCTCTGCCGAGCAGTCCAACAGTTCAGTGGTAATCGGCAGCAGTCTGGTGCTCAAACTGATCCGCAAGGTCGCCTCGGGCGTGCACCCGGAACTGGAAATGAGCGCCTACCTGACCGATGCAGGCTTCGCCAATATCTCGCCGTTGCTGGGTTCCGTGGTCCGCCGCGATGCCAAGGGCGAAGACAACCTGCTGATGATCGCCCAAGGCTATTTGAGCAATCAGGGCGATGCGTGGGAATGGACGCAGAACAACCTCGAACGGGCGCTGCGCGATGAACTCGCCGATGCCATGTCCGAGCAGGAACAGCATTACAACGCCCTCGGCGAACTGCGCGACTTTGCCGGCATGCTCGGTCAGCGTCTGGGGGAAATGCATCAGGTACTGGCAGCGCCGACGGACAACCCGGACTTCGCCCCGCAAGTCACCACGCACAAAGATGCCCAGACCTCGGCCAAGGATGTCGCCGCGCAACTGGAGCACGCGCTGAAGTTGCTCAAGCAGCATCAAAACGAACTGAACCCGGCGGACAAAAACCTGGTCACTCGTTTACTGGACAACAAAAAAGCCATCCTCAGCCACGTTCAGGAACTGGGCAAAAAGGCGACCGGTGGCTTGCGGATTCGCGTCCATGGCGACTTGCACCTGGGGCAAGTGCTGGTGATCAAGGGCGATGCTTACCTGATCGACTTTGAAGGCGAACCGGCGCGGCCACTGGCTGAACGGCGCGGCAAGCACAGCCCGTACAAGGATGTCAGCGGCGTCTTGCGCTCGTTCGACTACGCGGCGGCCATGGCGATCAACGTGCAAAACGTCGATAACACCGCCGATGCCAAAGCCGCCCGTCAGCGAGTCTCCGACCGCTACTTAATTGAAGCGAAACAGACATTTGTCGACGCTTATCGGCTGGCGGCAGCTAGTCTTGCTCATGCGTGGCAAGATCCGGAAGGCGAGGACGCCGCGCTGGCGTTGTTCGGTCTGGAAAAGGCGGCATATGAGGTGGCCTATGAGGCAGAGAATCGGCCCACCTGGTTGCCCGTGCCGTTGCACGGTTTATATGGATTATTGAGTGGGCTTAAACCCTTTTCCGATCTTGGTGGAGAGTAGTCATGAGTTTCTCGAACAAGGAACAGGGTCACGCTAAAGAGGCGTTACTGCCCGGATCGCGGGACATCGACGCGCTGGTACGTGCTCAGCATCACGACCCCTTTGCAATTCTCGGCCCCCATGGCGATAACGCCGGCGGGCAATTCATTCGGGCTTATTTGCCTGACGCGTTGAGCGTACAGGTGCTGGCCAGGGACTCCGGGGAAGAACTCGGCCCCCTTGAGGCCACCGAAACGCCCGGGCTGTTTGTCGGGCATTTCGATTGGGCGCAGCCGTATGTGCTGCGCACGCGTTGGGCGGGCGGCGAACAGGTTGCCGAAGATCCTTACAGCTTTGGTCCGTTGCTCGGTGAAATGGACTTGTACCTGTTCGCCGAAGGCAATCACCGTGACCTGAGCAGTTGCCTCGGTGCGCAGTTGAAAAACGTCGAGGGTGTCGATGGCGTGCGTTTCGCTGTGTGGGCACCGAACGCCAAACGGGTGTCGGTGGTCGGCGACTTCAATAACTGGGACGGCCGTCGGCACCCGATGCGCCTGCGTCACCCTACCGGTGTCTGGGAGTTGTTCATCCCGCGCATGCAGGCAGGTGAGGCCTACAAGTACGAGATCCTCGGTGCCCACGGCATTCTGCCGCTCAAAGCCGATCCGATGGCGCTGGCCACCTCGATGCCGCCAGACACCGCATCGAGAGTGGCTTCGCCGCTGAACATCGACTGGCAGGACCACGAGTGGATGCAGGCACGGGTCGAGCGTTCGCACCCCGGTGCACCGCTGTCGATCTACGAATTGCACGCCGGCTCCTGGCAGTGCGAGCTGGACGATCTGGGCGAAGTGGCCCGTCAGTACACCTGGCATGAGCTGGGCGAACGGTTGATTCCGTACGTCAAGGAACTGGGTTTCACCCACATTGAACTGATGCCGATCATGGAACACCCATTCGGTGGCTCGTGGGGCTATCAACTGCTCTCGCAATTCGCCCCGAGCGCCCGTTACGGTTCGCCGGATGATTTCGCAGCGTTCGTCAACGCCTGTCACCTGGCCGACATCGGCGTCATCCTCGATTGGGTCCCGGCGCATTTTCCGACCGATACCCACGGGCTGGCACAATTCGACGGCACTGCGCTGTACGAATACGGCAACCCGCAGGAAGGCTTCCATCAGGATTGGGACACGCTGATCTACAACCTCGGGCGCACTGAAGTGCATGGCTATATGCTGGCTTCGGGGCTGCACTGGCTCAAGCATTTCCACGTCGACGGCCTGCGCGTCGATGCGGTGGCTTCGATGCTGTATCGCGATTACTCGCGCAAGGCCGGCGAGTGGGTGCCGAACCGTCACGGCGGTCGCGAAAACCTTGAAGCGATCGACTTCCTGCGCCACCTCAACGACGTGGTCAACCTGGAAGCGCCTGGCGCGCTCGTGATTGCCGAAGAATCCACGGCGTGGCCCGGCGTCAGCCAGAGCACGCAACAGGGCGGCCTGGGTTTCGACTACAAATGGAACATGGGCTGGATGCACGATTCGCTGCATTACATCCAGCAGGACCCGGTGTACCGCGCGCATCACCACAACGAACTGAGTTTCGGTCTGGTGTATGCCTGGTCCGAACGCTTCATCCTGCCGATTTCCCACGACGAAGTGGTCCACGGCAAACACTCGCTGATCGACAAGATGCCCGGTGACCGCTGGCAGAAATTTGCCAACCTGCGGGCGTACCTGAGTTTCATGTGGGCGCATCCGGGCAAGAAACTGTTGTTCATGGGTTGCGAATTTGGTCAGTGGCGCGAGTGGAACCACGATCAGCAGCTGGATTGGTACTTGCTGCAGTATTCGGAACACAAAGGCGTGCAGAAACTTGTCGGCGACCTGAACCGGTTGTACCGCGAAGAACCCGCCTTGTATGGGCAGGACGACGCGCCGCAAGGGTTCCAGTGGTTGATTGGCGATGATGCGATCAACAGTGTTTATGCGTTTTTGCGCTGGAGCAAAGACGGGCGGCCGGTGTTGGTGGTGGCTAACTTCACTCCGGTGCCGCGCGAGGCTTATCGTATTGGCGTGCCGTTTGCCGGACGGTGGACTGAGGTGATCAACAGCGATGCGGCGATGTATGCCGGGTCGAATTACGGGAACAGCGGCGGGGCGTCTACCGAGGAAGAGGCGAGCCACGGCCAGGCGTTGTCGCTGGTGCTGAATTTGCCGCCGTTGGCGGTGTTGATGTTGCGGCCGGAGGGTTGATCTGAAACCGCGTCGCTGCCATTCGCGAGCAAGTCGGATCGCCGCACCGCCGCTCCCACAGGGATCACGCTGTACTGTGGGAGCGGGCTTGCTCGCGAAAGCGGTAACTCAGACAACGCACCTCTTGAAAGTCAGTCCCTCACCACCGCATCCGCACACCCAGACTGCCAATCAACCCATTCAAGGCATTGTCATCCACATCACTGCTGTAATCAGCGCTGAAGTACAGACTCACGGCGGGTGTCACTCTGGCCACCAGCCCCAACCCCACTTCGACTGTTGATGAGTTGCGGCTGCTGCTGATCTTGTCGACCTGATCGAGGGTCACGGTATTGCCGGTGTACACCGTGTGCCACAAGTTGGTTCGCACGTACGGTTCGACCGCCAGGCCATTGATGTCGTAACTACCTTTCAACCGTGCACCGACCCGGCCGCTCCAGGAGCTCATGTCGCTGGACGACGCATTTCCCGATCCTGCATAGGGCGTGTCGAGAGTGATTCGCTGATTGATTAACTGCGCCTGGGGTTCGACGACCCAGTTGTCGCTCAAGCCAATCGGAAAGCCGCCTTCCACCGAGAAGGTGACTGCACTGCCTTCGGTGACTTGCCGGGCGCCTTGTTCGTTGCGGCTGACGCCGTTGACCCGACCTCCGCTGGCCGTCAAATCCACGTGCCAGCCTTCGGGGGCGGTCAGGCGCCAGTAGGCGCCGAGGCTCTGGCCTTCAAGGTTAAGCGTGTCGGTGTTGGGGGCGGCGAGGGCGCGACTGGTCAGCAGGCCGTTGCCGTTACTCTGGAACTGACTGGTGCCGCCGATCAGACCGATCTGCTGGGTATGGCCGCTGCCACTTTGCAGGGTGAGGATCGCCGGGCCTTTGAATTGATTGGCGCCAGGAAGCGAGAAGCCCTGGGACTGGTAATCGGTTAGAGCCTGCCGCGACGCCTGTCCGTAAAGCTGATCCCAGGCCGAAGGCGCAACGTCTTCGATCGTCAGGTGTGAACTTCGCAAATCAGGGTTGGCACTGAAGCGGCCGGGGTAGGTTGATGCGAGTGCGGGCAAGGTAAGTACCGGGACCTCCTGGTCATACCAGGGGGTTGTTTCTTCCACGGGAGGCGAGGCCTGCACTTCCATGGATGAGCACAGCAGGAGTGAACTCGAGACAGTGCAAAAAGTGACTTTGATCTCTTGTGGGGTGAATGAAGTTTTCATGGAGGTCTACCTTGCAGTCGCATGAGGCATCTCGCTCTGGCGTCTCTCCTACCCCTGATTGAGGGGCGACCGAATGGAGTGGGGCAAGCCTTGGCCCTCCCGTTTTCACGGGTGTCTGTTGGTTTGCCTCAGGTGATACTTCCGGGGGTAGTACGGTGAAGCTAAGAAGACTGAAGGCTGCGCGTCAAGAAAATGAACGATGAGCGGTTAGACTAAATTAGCGAATGCAACTGATTGTTTTTCTGCGCTTATCTAAGTTCTTGTTTGTACGAAAAATCATCGTGGAGGCCGTGATTCAGAGGCGTTCGGCAGCCGACCATCGGTAAGGCCGCCAAGTATGACCGACGGGATTTCCGATCACATTCGCCCTCAAATTGCTGTCAATAGTGCTTCAGCAAACATTGGTGCACGTCGGGGCTACAAATGCACTTCCACCGCCAACGGCAAATGATCCGACAAATGCGTCCACGGCCTGCTGCCCAGTATCCGCGGGTCGTGGCTACTGGCATTGCGCAGATAAATCCGGTCCAGGCGCAGCAACGGAAACCGAGCCGGATAGGTTTTGGCAGGGCGACCATGGTGGCGCTCGAAGGCTTCGTGCAGGTAGTCGCGACGGCCGAGGGCGGTGTTGCCTTGTAACTGCCAGTCGTTGAAGTCGCCGGCGATGATGACCGGTGCACGGTCGGGCAGGGATTCCAGCAGTTGGCAGAGTAGTTCGAGCTGCAACTGGCGATGGCTTTCCAGCAGGCTCAGGTGCACGCAAATCGCATGGACTTCGGCGTGGCCCGGGACGTCCAGCACACAATGCAACAGTCCGCGGCGTTCGGGACCGGTGATCGAGACGTCGAGGTTGCGGTATTCGCGGATCGGGTACTTCGACAGCAGTGCGTTGCCGTGGTGGCCATTGGGGTAGACCGCGTTGCGGCCGTAGGCGAAATCGCTCCACATGCTGTCGGCCAGAAATTCGTATTGCGAGGTCTGCGGCCAATTGTTGAAACGGGAAGAATGCCGGTCGTGTTCACCGACGACTTCCTGCAGGAACACCAGGTCCGCCGACGTACTGCGTACCGCCTCACGCAGTTCCGGAAGAATGAAGCGTCGGTTGAATGCGGTGAACCCCTTGTGGGTGTTGACCGTCAGCACCCGAAGTCGATGAATCGCCGGGGGCGTGTTCACTGGCACCGAGTCGACGGACTGCCGTTTGGAATCATCGCTCACTTTCACGCCTCTGAATCAGGGTTGCTTATGTATGCGACTGAAACCGGCGCGGGCAGTTCAGCGTGATTCGTCGTGATGCAAAAAGATCGCAGCCTACGGCAGCTCCTACGGTTGAATCGCGTACTCCTGTAGGAGCTGCCGAAGGCTGCGATCTTTTGATCTTCTCAGACAAACACGATTTCATACGGCAACCGCATGCGCTCAAGCAGTACCGGTGGCAGCATCGGGGCTATACCGATGGCCGGTTCACCGTCGAGCTGGCTGGCGTAGGCGTGAGTGGCGTGGCTTTTGCGCGCGACGGTCCAGGTGTCGAGCCGGACCTTGCGTGCGCGGTGCCAAGGGATCAACCCTTGATCGCGCGATGGCCAGTGCCAGGCCCAGACTGGCATTTCGTTCAACGCGGCCCCGACCGAAGCCGCGGCGTTGGCGCTGGCTCGGCCGACGGCGTCATGATCGACATTGCCGTCCTCGCACCAGGTGGTGAACACCACATCGCCAGGCCGCAGGTAGCGGGCAATGAACTGGGTCAATTGAAGCTCGCGCTCGGCGAGGGCATTGTCGGTGAAACCGCCGCGAATCCACTTAAGGCTGTGCATCGGCAAACCGAGCCGGCGCAAGGCTTCGACGCTTTCCTGGGGGCGAAACACGCTGAGACGTTTCTCCGACCACTGCTGCGACCCCGGATGACTGGCGCTGCCGTCGGTGATCGAGATCAATTGCAGGGGATGGCCAAGGGCACTGAGTAATTGCAGCAGACCGCCGCAGGTCACGACTTCGTCACCGGGATGCGGTGCAATCACCACGGCGCGCGCGCCAGTGGGGACCAGGGTCTGAGTGTTGATGACCGGAACATTGTCCAACTGAGGAGCGTTATTCCAGATCTGGGCTGACAGGCTGCTGTCGCTGATGGAAACAGGTTTCATCGGGTTACGTCCTTGTTCTCGTTGATAGCAATGTGCCGCGCTCCGGACCCTGGATTGCGGCGAGAAGAGTATTGCTCAAGTAAGGCTATTCGTCGCGTCGATGTTCGATCCGGCAGACTATTTATCCGGCCTCGACCCGTTCCCGCAAGCACCAGCTCAGCGCCCGGGTATCGGCTTAGTCCGGTGACTGTCGATGGAGAAAGGCCGGCAGGTCCATTTCACTCTTCTTCCTCATGCTGCAATTCGAACAGCAGCAGCGAACGACCAGTGACGGAATACTCATGCCCGAACTCAAAGCGTTCCTGGCCACGGATCGACGGTTGGTTGGTGTCGACCATGCAGGTCCAGAAACCGCCATCCGGGACTTCGGGCAGGGTGAAATTGACGATGTCGTGGTGCGCGTTGACCACCAGCAACAAGGTCGCGTCACCGCCCTTGCGGCGAATCCCGGTTTCCTGCGCCCGGCCATCCAGCAACATGCCGAGGCATTTGCCGTGCGCTTCTTCCCATTGCTCGATGCTCATCTCGCTGCCATCCGGCGCGAGCCAGGTCACGTCCTTGACGCCGATGTCTTCGTTGTAATTGCCCACCAGGAACCGTCCGCGCCGCAGGATCGGGTAGGCCAGGCGCAACTTGATCAGGCGTTTAACGAATTTCAGCAAAGCCTTGCCGTCTTCGCTCAAGTCCCAATTGACCCAACCGATTTCGCTGTCCTGGCAGTAGGCGTTGTTGTTGCCGTCCTGAGTGCGGGCGAATTCGTCGCCGGCCACCAGCATCGGCGTGCCCTGGGCCAGCAGCAGCGTGGCGAAGAAGTTGCGCATTTGCCGCTGGCGCAGCGCGTTGATCTCGGGATCGTCGGTCGGACCTTCGACACCGTGGTTCCAGGACAGGTTGTTGTTGCTGCCGTCCTGGTTGTTCTCGTCGTTGGCTTCGTTGTGTTTGTCGTTGTACGACACCAGGTCGTTGAGGGTAAAACCGTCGTGGGCGGTGATGAAGTTCATCGACGCATACGGCCGCCGACCGCGCTGGTTGAACATCTCGCCGGACGCCGTCATGCGACTGGCGAAGTCGGCCAGTTGACCTTCATCACCTTTCCAGAACGCACGCACGGTGTCGCGGAACTTGTCGTTCCACTCGACCCAACCCGGCGGAAAGCCACCAACCTGATAACCGCCGGGACCGCAATCCCACGGTTCGGCAATCATTTTTACCTGGCGCAGTACCGGGTCCTGACGGCAGGCGACAAGGAAGCTGTGACGCTCGTCGAAGCCATCGTGATAGCGCCCGAGAATGGTCGCCAGGTCAAAGCGGAAACCGTCGACGTGCATTTCCGAAGCCCAGTAGCGCAGGGAGTCGGTGACCATTTGCAGCACGCACGGGTGACTCAGGTCCAGGGTGTTGCCGGTGCCGGAATCGTTGATGTAGAAGCGCTTGTCGTCGGGCTTCAGGCGGTAGTACGAGGCGTTGTCGATGCCGCGCATGGACAGGGTCGGGCCTTGTTCGTTGCCTTCGGCGGTGTGGTTGTACACCACGTCGAGGATCACTTCGAGATTGGCTTCGTGCAGGTGCGCGACCATCTCCTTGAACTCGGCGATCTTGCCGCTGGCCAGGTAGCGCGGGTCCGGGGCGAAGAACGCGATGCTGTTGTAGCCCCAGTAATTGGTCATGCCTTTGTGCAGCAAATGCTGGTCATTCACAAACGCGTGAATCGGCAGCAATTCCACGGTCGACACGCCGAGTTTGCGGATGTGTTCCAGCACATCATCGACCATCAACCCGGCGAAGGTGCCACGCACGTTCTCGGGGACGGAAGGGTGGCGCATGCTGAAACCGCGAACGTGTGTCTCATAAATGATCGTCTTGTCCCACGGCACGCTGACGCGATGGTCGTGGCCCCAGGTGTGAGCCGGGTCGATCACCTTGCATTTCGGCACGAACGGCGCGCTGTCGCGCTCGTCGAAACTGAGGTCGGCGTCAGGGTGGCCGATGGTGTAGCCGAACAGCGCTTCAGACCATTTCAACTGGCCGACCAGTTGTTTGGCGTAGGGGTCGATCAGCAGTTTGTTGTGGTTGAAGCGATGACCTTTGGCCGGGTCATACGGGCCATACACGCGGTAGCCGTAGATCAGCCCCGGATGGGCGTCGGGCAAATAACCGTGGTAGATCTCGTCGGTGTATTCCGGTAGTTCGATGCGCTCCAGTTCGACCTCGCCGGCGTCATCGAAAATGCACAGCTCGACCCTGGTTGCGTTGGCGGAGAACAATGCAAAGTTGACCCCCAGACCATCCCACGTTGCGCCGAGCGGGAAGGGCAAGCCTTCACGAATTCGCGAGGGCTCGGCCTGAGGTTCTGGCGCGGATTTCTTTGGACTGGTCATAGGTGCTCCTGCAAAAAAAGGGGACGCAAACGGTCTAATGTCGATCGGTCTCAATGGGTAGGAGCTGCCGAAGGCTGCGATCTTTTGATGTTGCTTTTGAAGATCAAGATCAAAAGATCGCAGCCTTCGGCAGCTCCTACAGGGGAACGGCGGCGTTCCGGTTTTTCGGGGACGAGCGCGTCCACGGTGGCGAGCGAGCTCGCCACGAGGTCAGTCAGGACAATGCCGGGAAGCGTCAGACCGCGGGCGGTTTACGCGCAGCGCGAGGTTTCTTCTCGGTGGATTTTTCGCCAGGCGGAATCACCGCTGCCGCAGCGACCGGCTTGGCCTTGGCTTTGGTTTTTGGCTCGCCAGCCTTGCCATTGGCGGCTTTGCTGGCGGCGGACTTGCCCGCCGTTTTACTGCCGGCAGCCTTGGGCGATTTACTTGGAGCCAGGGCTTCGGCAGCAGCCAGTTTGCGAGCCATTTCCCAATGACGGGCTTCCTGGCCCTCGGGCTTTCCTTCCGACTCCCAGATCTGATAGGCAAATTCGCGAACGCGTTTTTCGTCGGTACTCATCGCTATGCTCCTGAACTGAACTCAAAGTTTTGGATAAAGAGATTGACCGGGAAATCCTCCAGCGCGACGCCAATCATCAGCTCCTTGTGTTCTGTGACTGCGACGCTGGAAAAAAGTCCCTTCAGATTGTCGTCAGGGGAGGTGAACGGTAATTTGACCCGCGTATCGCCCCACTGCTGCGCGCCGACTTGGGGTTCGGCATTATTGTTCAGCAGGCCTGCACAGCGTATCGGTACGATCACGATGGCCCGCTTCTGGTTGTACGAACGCGCAAATGCCAATACCCGGTGCGCCTCGCTGCCGACCACTTCCAGCGCTTGATACGACCCTCGCTGGAACAGTTCGGCATGCTCGGCGCGCAGGTTCAACGTGCGCGCGATCAGGGTTTGTTTGATACGCCCGTCACGCCAGTTCGCCAGCAGGTCAGGCAGGTCCAGCGGACGGTGCATGGCCTGTTGGCGGCTGGCGTAATCCACCGGGCGGCGGTTGTCCGGGTCGACCAGCGAGAAGTCCCAGTATTCGTTGCCTTGGTAAAGGTCCGGTATGCCCGGCACGGTCATGCGCAGCAAGGTTTGCGCCAGGCCGTTGAGTGCACCGGGTGCAGCCATCGACATCGCCGCGTTACCGAGGCCTGCGCGCAGCCGTTCTCCTTCCGGGCTGAGCAGCAGGCGTTCGAGGAATTGGTGAGCCGCGTGTTCGTAAGCGTCGTTGGGCGCGCTCCAGCTGCTTTGCAACTTGGCTTCGCGCAAGGCTTTCTGTTGCCACTGCCACACACGTTGAGCGTAGTGCTCGTACGCCGCGTGATCGTCATTGCGCAGATCCAGTGGCCAACTGCCGAGAAGTGCTTGATACAGGATCAGCTCATCGCCCGGGGACGGCATCTGGTCGTCTTCGCGCAGCGGCCGGGCCAGCGTCCGCCAGAGCAACACCTGCTCGGCAAACCACGCGCTGCGCTCGCTCAACACCGCCAGCCTGGCGCGGGTGTCTTCGCCGCGTTTGTGGTCGTGGGTCGCAGTGGCCAGCAGGTTGTCGGGGAATTCTTCGAGACGATTGAGGCACGCCGCATGGAAGTCGGCCACCGGCGCGCTGAATTGCTCGGTGCTGAAACCCACGTCATTGCGCGACAGCAGAACCGCCGAGCGATAGAACGCGGTGTCTTCCACGGCCTTTGCCGCCGCCGGCGACGTCAGTTGCTGAAAACGTACGCAGGCGTGCTTGAGCATCTTGCGCGGGCGACCTACCGGACGTTTGCGCCACGGTTCACCACCCAACCATCGGGCCAGGCAATCGAGCACGGGCCAATCCGCCTCGCCGAGGGTTTGTCGCGCACCCTCCATGGCTTGCTGGAAAAACACATCGTCTTGCGCGGAGCGCCCACGGGGGCTGATGTAGGTGCGATACACCGGAAAGTGCACGATCAATTCCTGCAACGCCCGACGAATCGCGCCGAGGGTCAGGTCGCGAGTCATCAGGTCGCCCCGGGCCACTTGCAGCAGGGCCTGGGCGACACTTTCGAAATCACCGGCAAGGGAGCCATTGAGGATTTGCTGTCGTGCCAGCTGCGCTTCCTGACGAAAATCGGCGGGCCGTTCGCTGTAGCGATTCCACAGTTCACCCAGGGGTTGTGCGCCGGCGGGGTCATGTTGCAGCAACGACAACTGGTTCATGAATTCGTAACCGGTGGTGCCGTCCACCGACCAGTCACGGTGCAGGGTTTCCCCCTCGCCAAGGATCTTCTCGACGTAGATCGGCAAGTGTCGACCCGGCGCCAGGCTGTCGACCCGACGCCGCAGTTTTCGGCAGTAACCACGCGGGTCGGCGAGGCCGTCGATGTGGTCGATGCGCAAGCCGTCGATCAGGCCCTCAGCCACCAGTTCGAAGATTTTTGCGTGGGTCGCCTCGAACACGGCCGGACGCTCCACGCGCAGGCCGCCCAGTTCGTTGACATCGAAAAAGCGCCGCCAGTTGATGTCGTCCGCTGCCGTGCGCCAACTGGCGAGGCGATAGCTCTGGCGCTCCAGCAACTGATGCAGACGCTGGAAGCCGTCCGGTGTGAGCGAATCGTAGGCTTTCAGGTTCTGTTCGATGGTTTGAAGCACGGTCGGGTCGCTGGCGAGTTCGCGCAGTTCGTCTTTCAACGGCATTGCCAGACGGTGGGCGTCGGTCTGATAACTCAAGGTGCTGAAGCGGTCGGCCAGTGATTTGAGCTGCTTGTCATCCGCTTTCAGCAGTTCGCCGTAATTCATCGGGCAAATCGGGAAATGATGGTCGTAGTGTTCGACGTAAAACGCGCCGTGTCGTGCATCGAAGCGCAAGGGCAGGGTGCCGTCCTGCAACGCAACGCCGTAATCGCTGCCGAGGAAGGGCAACAGCAGTTGGCCTTCCATCAACGGATCGGGCGAATGCCACTGGATGTCGAAGAACTCGCCATAAGGACTCAGGCGTCCCCATTCCAGCAAGTCCAGCCACCAGGGGTTATCGCCGCCGCCGACGGCCATGTGGTTGGAGACGATGTCGAGGATCAGCCCCATGTTCTGCGCACGCAACGCGCTGACCAGCCGGCGCAACGCTGCTTCGCCGCCCAGTTCAGGGTTGACCGTCGTCGGGTCCACCACGTCATAGCCATGCATGGAGCCGGCGCGGGCGCTCAGCAACGGCGAGGCGTAGACATGGCTGATGCCGAGGCTGGCGAAATACGCCACCAGCGGCACCGCATCGTCGAGCGTGAAGCCTTTATGAAACTGCAGTCGCAAAGTCGCGCGCAGCGCTTGAATGCGTTGCTGATTCATCGGTCACGCTCGGCGGCCTGAAGTCGCGCACAAGCGAGCAGTTCCAGGCGCCGGGCGGCGTCCGGGTCATCGAGCATCGCTTCGCTGGCACCGGGCAAGCGTCGCGACCAATTGGGATGAGTGTCGATGGTGCCGGGCAGGTTGGCCTGCTGTTCGATGCCCAGGGCATCCTCCAGCGGCAGCAACACCAGCGGCGCGCGGGTATGACCAAGGAAACGAATGGCTGCGTCGAGCACCTGATCGGTTTCGTGGGATTCCTCGCGGAAGTTTTGCGGATCTTCGCTCAACACGCGGCGCAGGCCTTCGCGCTCCCGTTCGCGATGATGGCGCCACTCGATTTCACTTTGGGCATCGACCAGCCCCAGTCGAGCGTTCCAGTCGATATCGCGGCCATGCCACCAGCCATTGAGCGTCGGCAGGTCGTGGGTGCTGGTGGTCGCCAGTGCGTTGTCCGGCCAGTCGAGGATCGGTTTGAAGCGTGCGTTGTCCTGTTCGAACAGCATCACGCGCATGCCGAGGATCGCGCGGGCGATGAGTTTTTCCCGCAGGCCGTCCGCCACCGTCCCGAGATCTTCGCCGAGGACGATGGCCTGATGCCGATGGGATTCCAGGGTCAGCAGGCGCAGTAGATCGTCAACCGGGTAATAGAGATAAGCGCCGTCAGCGGGTGATGCGCCGTTAGGGATCACCCACAGCCGTTGCAGGCCCATGACGTGATCGATGCGCAGGCCGCCAGCGTGGGCGAAGTTGGCCCGGAGCATTTCGATAAAGGCGCGAAAGCCGTTGCGCACCAGACCTTCGGGCGAGAATGCGGAAATCCCCCAGCCCTGGCCGGTGCGGTTGAGAATGTCCGGCGGCGCGCCTACGGTCAGGGAGGCAAGTAATTCGTCCTGACGGCTCCAGGCCTGGCTGCCACCGCCATCGGCACCCACCGCCAGGTCAGCGATCAAACCAATGCTCATGCCGCTGCTGCGGGCGGCGGTTTGCGCTCGCTCCAGGCATCGGGTGATCAGCCATTGGCAGAAGGCAAAGAAGCCGATGCGCCCGGCATTCTCTTCGGCGAATTCGGCCAGCGCCGCGCTGCGCGGATCGCGCCATTGCTCGGGCCATTCGCGCCAGTCGAGGTCTTCACCCTTGGCGGCGCGGTCTTCCTGGATGGCTTCGAAGCGGCAGTGGTTTTCCAGGGCTTCGCCGGCAGCGTGGCGGAAACTGCTGAAGTCGGCATGCAGCGGGTGTTCGCCCTGGACAAAGCCTTCGTACAACGCCTGCAACAGACGATGCTTGGCTTCAGCCGCGACGGGCCAGTCGATCAGGGGCAATTCTTCCAGGTGCTTGAGTTCAGCGGCGAGTCCGGTGGCATCAATCGCCGTGCGCATCGCTCGCTCGCCAAGGATCGCACCGGGCGCGGCGTACAGGCTGTTGAGAAACAAACGGCTGGACGGTGAATAAGGACTGTAGCGCTGGGTGTCGCTGCTGAACATCGCGTGCAGCGGACTGATCGCCAACGCTTCGGCGCCACGTTCACCGGCTACCCGGGCGAGATCCTCCAGTGCCTGGGTATCGCCGAAACCGCCATCGCCGGGACGGCGCAGCGAATACAACTGCACGCTGAGACCCCAGGCGCGCGGGATCGGACTGTCGACGGCATCACCGACGCTGTAGCAGCGCGTCGGTGCCACGGCCAGCGTAAAGGATTGCCCGTCAATGCTGACGTGCTGGTAACCGACCGGGATCAGCCCCGGCAACATCGCCTCGGCATCCAGTTTCAGGTTGAGCCGCGAGCCGTCTTCGAGGTGGATTTCGCAGGGTGTTTCCGGTTCAAAGTAATGCGCCAGGCTGAGGCCCACGCCAACGTCGGCGGTCAATAGCGGCGGCAGGTGCCGGGTCTGTTGCACCTGCAGCAATTCAAGCAGGCTGGCGTCGATTTCCTGTGCGCTGCCGGCCGGGTGGCCGAGTCCGGTCAGGACATTGCGTAACACGGATGGAGCGACTTTCTGTGGGCGGCCGTTGGCGTCGATCCAGTCGACCGCCAGGCCAGCTCGGCTGGCCAGTATTTCCAGTTGCGCATCGCTCATTGGCGCTCTCCATCCGGGGTTGGCAAAGGGGCTGCGGGCGTGAGGCTGACTAGCGCGCAATACGGGGCAAGCGTGCCCTGATTCAGCAGGTCGGCGGACTTCGGCGGGTGTTCGAACAACAACGAAGCGTCGGCCTGTGGGGAGTGGACCACCGGCTTGTCGCTGAGGTTCAGGTCGATGCGCAGCTCGCTGCCGTTGCCCAGTCGCCAGCGCGCCGTCACGGCGCCCTCGGCCAATACGTCCGCGCCCAATGCCTGGGCGCCAGGCAGATGGGGAATGATTTGCTCACGACGGATCTGCAGCAGTTGGCGATAAAGTCCGTAGAGGGCGGATGTCCGGGTGGCTGACAGTTTCGGTCGTGAGGCTTCAAAGGTCTGCGGCGCGTTGGGGTCGGGGATCTGTTCGCGCTTATGCGGATCGGCAAATGAGCTGAACGCGGCAAATTCGTTACGGCGTCCTTCGCGAACCCGTTCCGCCAGTTCACCGTGGTGGCTGGTGAAAAACAGGAACGGTTGTTCGGCGGCGAATTCGTCACCCATGAACATCAGCGGGATCATGGGCGACAGCAGCAACAACGCGGTGGCGGCTTTCAATGCGTCGGGATGGGCCAGTTGATGCAGCCGTTCGCCAAACGCGCGATTGCCGATCTGGTCATGATTTTGCAGAAACAGCACGAATGCCGTGGGTGGCAAGTGACCACTGGGTTCACCCCGGGCTTTGCCATGGCGGTTGATGTGGCCCTGAAACACGAAGCCCTGGCTCAGGCAGCGGGCCAATTGTTCGGTGGGGTTGTCGGCGTAGTCGGCGTAATAGGCATCGGTTTCACCGGTCAGCAGCACGTGCAACGCGTTGTGGCCGTCGTCGTTCCACTGCGCGTCGTAACCTTCCTGCAACAAGCTGGCCTGGTTGTGCTCGTTTTCGACCGTCAGCCAGACATGCCGCGCCGGATCGGTCTGCTGCCGGACCCGTTGCGCCAGTTCCTGAAGAAAGTCCGGGCTTTCGATGGCATGTACTGCGTCAAAGCGCAAACCGTCAAAGCGGTACTCCAGCAACCACATCAACGCATTGTCGATGAAGAAGTCGCGCACCTCGCGCCGCCGGAAGTCGATGGCCGCGCCCCAGGGCGTGTGCTTGTCTTCATTGAAGAACGCCTTGGCATAGCGATGCAGGTAATTGCCGTCCGGGCCGAAGTGGTTGTAGACCACGTCGAGGATCACCGCCAGACCATGGCCGTGGGCGGTGTCGATCAAGTGCTTGAGTTGTTCGGGAGTGCCATAGGAAGCCTGGGGCGCGTAGGGCAGCACGCCGTCGTAGCCCCAGTTCCGTTCACCGGGAAATTGCGCAATGGGCATCAGCTCGATGGCCGTAATGCCCAACGCCGCGAGGCGCTCGAGGTGCTGTTCGACTTCGCTTAAACCGCCCAGCGCACCGACATGCAACTCGTAAATCACCGCCTCGTTCCATGGCCGCCCCAGCCATGTGCTGTGTTGCCAGGTGTAGGCGAGGGGATCGACCACCACACTGTACAGATGAAGGTCCCCGGCCTGTGCGCGGGAGGCCGGGTCGGGTACTTCAATCTCGCCGTCGATGTTGTAGCGGTAACGCGTGCCGGCGGGGCAACGCGTTTTGATCACGAACCAGCCATCGGCCTGAGGCAGTAGTGGCAAGGATTGTCCATCTTCCAGTTCGACACTGACAAAAAACGCATCTGGCGCCCACAAGGCAAAACGCGTGTGTTCTGCGTCCAGCATGATTGCGCCGTGGGGCCAGGTCTCAAGGGTCCGTAACGGCATCGTTGAAAAACCTCTTACTGTCTGTTCGATTTCCCCAGCGCTTTAGCCACCAGCTGTTCATAGAGATCGGCGTAGGGTTCGACCGCTTTGCTCCAGTTGAACGGCGCAGCCATGGCGCGGCAACGCATGGCGTTGAGCAGGTCGGGAAAGGCAAACACCTTGAAGGCCCGGCTCAGGGCTTCCTGATAACTCTCTACGGTGGATTCGTCGAACAGGAAACCGGTCACGCCGTTTTCGATGGTGTCGGCCAGACCACCGGTGTTGCGGGCCACCGGCAACGAACCGAAGCGCTGGGCGTACATCTGGCTCAGGCCGCAAGGTTCGTAACGGGACGGCATCAGCAGGAAATCGCTGCCGGCGAACATGCGGCGGGCGTCCGTTTCGTTGAAGCCGATGCGTACACCAATCTGCCCGGGGAAACGCAGGGCCAGTTCACGCATGGCTTGTTCTTCTTCCGGTTCGCCACGACCGATGATCGCGATCTGGCCACCTGATTTGACGATGTACTCGGACACGGCTTCGGTCAGGTCCAGGCCTTTCTGGTAGACCAGACGCGAGACCACGGCAAACAGCGGGCCTTCTGAATCGTCCAGGCCGAACAGGTCGCGCACGTGCGCCGCGTTGACCGCTTTACCTTCCCAGTCACCGATGCCGAACGGACGGAACAGGTGCGAGTCAGTGGCGGCGTCCCAGCTCTCATCAATGCCATTGGGAATGCCGCTGAGCAGGCCTTGCTGGGTCTTGGCGGCGAGAAAGCCGTCGAGGCCACAGCCGAAGGCCGGCGTGGTGATTTCCTGGGCGTAGGTGGCGCTGACCGTTGTGATGTGGCTCGAATAAGCCATGCCGGCCTTGAGGAACGACATCTTGCCGTAGAACTCCATGCCTTCCTGTTGCAGGGCATGCGTGGGAATGCCCAGCTCCGGGCAGGACCCGAGACTGGTCACGCCTTGATAAGCGAGGTTGTGAATGGTGAACAGCGTCGGGGTGCGCTGCCCACGCCAGTGCATGTAGGCAGGCGCCAGGCCGGCGGGCCAGTCATGGGCGTGCACCAGGTCCGGGCACCAGTGAATCTGGGCGAGGTTGGCGGCGATATCGGCGGCGGCCAGGCCCAGGCGGGCGAAGCGGATATGGTTGTCCGGCCAGTCGCGGCCGTTGTTGGCGCCGTAGGGCGACCCTTCGCGCTCGTAGAGTTCAGGGCAGATCAACACGTAAATGACCAGACCGTCGGGCATGTCCATGCGCCCGATCTTGCAGGGGGGCAACGCGGCGTGACCACCGAGCTCGCCAATGACATGAATCGGGTTTTCGCTGTTCAGCACTTGCGGGTAACCGGGGATCAATACACGCACATCGTGCAATTGCGCCATGGCCCGGGGCAGTGCAGCAGAGACGTCGCCCAGACCGCCGGTCTTCACCAGGTCGGCGATTTCCGAGGTCACGAACAAGACTTTCTTTCGATTGGGATTCTGAATCGACACCGGCGTCAACGTCTTGGTGCTCGGAACGTTGATCGATTGGACAGTTGGGGCGCTGACGACGCTCGATTCGCCGACCTGCTGATGAGCACGTTCTCCCTGGACATCTAAACCCGCACTGATCATATGAATCTCCCGTATTGTTGATCTAATTCTCAGGTCCATTCGTGGCCAATTCCTGTGGCCGAGCGCAAACGCGCCACGCAGTGGCTAGCAAAGGCTTCCCATGCGTTGAAGCAGTATGGCTGGAGAGGTCGTTGCAAGGATTGCACCAGTCGCAACGCACTTACCTTTCAGAAGACCGACTCAAAACCGCAAAAGTTTAGATTTTTTTTGCACTTTGTGACCGGCCGGTTCTACCCCGCGAAAAGGAGTCTAGGCCAGAACTTAGAGCGGTGAGGAAAATGTTCGACAATCGGTTCAAAGAGGTACGAACGTGCATGAATAGCGCTCGAACGCTCCGACGAAGGGCATGTTTTTCTGCGATCGAGCCCCAAAAAGTAATCTGACTTTCACACGAATGTGCCAGCGCCGTACGTCTTGCGCACCATTGTAGTGCGCTCGGCGGTCCTGCTTTTGGCCGAACCGCTGCCTTACTGCCGAACGGGATGCCTTGTTATAGTTCGGGCCTCTTTTTTGCCCGGTAAAGGATCACTGCATGTCTGAGTACACTGCGTTCACTGTCGAACTGGCCGATAAAATCGCCCATGTGCAAATCAATCGTCCGGAAAAAATCAATTCGATGAACGCTGCGTTCTGGAACGAGATCATCGAGATCTTCCAGTGGATCGACGACACCGACGAAGTGCGGGTGGTGGTGCTCAGTGGCGCCGGCAAACATTTCTCGTCCGGCATCGACCTGATGATGTTGGCCGGCGTGGCCAATGAGCTGGGCAAAGATGTCGGCCGCAACGCGCGTCTGCTGCGCCGCAAGATTCTGGCGCTGCAAGCCTCCTTCAATGCCGTCGACAATTGCCGCAAGCCGGTGCTGGCGGCGATTCAGGGTTATTGCCTGGGTGGCGCGATCGACCTTATTGCTGCCTGCGACATGCGTTACGCCGCCGAAGACGCGCAATTCTCGATCAAGGAAATCGACATCGGCATGGCCGCCGACGTTGGCACCTTGCAACGCTTGCCGCGGATCATCGGTGACGGCATGCTGCGTGAACTGGCTTACACTGGTCGCTCGTTCGGCGCCGAGGAAGCGCGTGGCATGGGCCTGGTCAATCGCGTCTACAGCGACACCGCCAGCCTGCTCGACGGCGTCATGGGCATTGCCCGCGACATCGCCGGCAAGTCACCGATTGCGATCACCGGCACCAAAGAGATGATCGGCTACATGCGCGACCATCGCATCGACGACGGCCTCGAATACGTCGCCACCTGGAACGCCGCCATGCTGCAATCCACTGATTTGCGCGTGGCCATGGCTGCCCACATGAGCAAACAGAAACCCGAATTTCTGGATTGATTGAAAAATGACTTCACGCTGGACCACCGCAGTACTGGACACCGATCAACCGGGCGGCTGGGCCGTTGCGCGCAGCCCTGAAGGCTTTTTGTTCGATGACAATGGCGCGCTGTTCCCGCGTGAATGGCTCAAGCGTCAGGACCTGTCGATTCTCGCCGAACATGGCATCGGCCACCTGGATGGCGAGCCGGTGTATCTGCTGGAGCTGCGCAGTCACAGCGAAGTGCCGGGCTGCAACTGGAAAGGCCTGCGGGCGTTCATGCTCGAGGGTGATCACGCCGTTTACAAGGTGCTGGGTTATGCCGCGCAGATCGGCACCTGGGCCCGAGAGCACCGCTTTTGCGGCAATTGCGGGCAAGCCACGAAGCAAGTCATCCGGGAACGGGCGATGTACTGCGAACCGTGCGATCTGCGTTATTACCCGCGCATTTCGCCGAGCATGATCGTGCTGATCACCCGTGGCGATGAAATCCTGCTGGCGCGTTCACCGCGTTTTGTCACCGGGATCTACAGCACGCTGGCGGGATTTGCCGAGCCGGGCGAGTCGGCCGAAGACTGCCTGATTCGTGAGGTTCGCGAGGAAGTGCAGATCGAGGTCAAGAACATCCAGTACATGGGCAGCCAGTGCTGGCCATTCCCGCACTCGATGATGCTCGGCTTTCACGCCGAGTACGCCGGTGGCGAGATTGTGTGCCAGGAAGACGAGATCGAGGACGCCCAGTGGTTCAACGTGCACGAGCTGCCGCCGTTACCGGCGTCACGCTCGATTGCCCGCTACCTGATCGACGTCTATGTGGCGCGGCGTTTAGGCCACGCTGAACCAGTGTTGCCAGGCTAACCGCACAGTCAGGCCCAGCACCACGGTGATGAACACCGGGCGAATGAACTTGGCTCCGCCACTGATGGCGGAGCGCGCGCCGAAGAATGCGCCGACCATTACCGACAGGCCCATGCTCAGGCCGATGATCCAGTCCACTTGCCCGGAAAAGATGAACACCGACAGCGCCGCAATGTTGCTGACGAAGTTCATGCTGCGGGCCACGCCGCTGGCCTTCACCAGGTCGATGGGGTACATCAGCAGGCTGCTCACGGTCCAGAACGCGCCAGTACCGGGGCCGGCCACGCCGTCGTAGAAACCGAGGCTGAAGCCTTGGGTCGATTGCCACTTTTTCTTGATCGGTGCGTTGCTGTCCAGCGGCGCTTTCGGCGTGCCACCAAACAACAGATAAAGACCGCAGGCGAACACAATCACCGGCAACATTTTGTTCAACCATTCAGCGGGCAGGTAATGCGCAACCACTGCACCGGTCAACGCACCGACCAGCGTACCGACGATGGCGTGCACCCACTGCCGGGGATGGAACAGCTTGCGTCGGTAGAAGGTGAAACTGGCGGTGGCCGAGCCGAAGGTCGAACTGAGTTTGTTGGTGCCCAGCACCAGATGCGGCGGCAGGCCGGCGGTCAGCAGCGCCGGGGTGGTCAACAGCCCACCGCCGCCTGCGATGGCGTCGATGAAACCGGCAATGAAGGCGACGACGGCCAGAATGGCCAGGGTGGTGAGGTCAACGCTGAGTTCGAAAGGCATGGAATCGGCTTATTCGGCGGGGTGCAGGAAAAGGCTGCGGGGAAGGGCCGATATCTTACCTATATCCAACTTTTGCTGCGACCTGTCTGGCCTCTTCGTCGGAACGCCGCCCGGAGCAAGCCCGCTCCCACAGGGTCTGGGTGAACACAAACTATGTAAGCACCCTCAATCCTTGTGGGAGCGGGCTTGCCCGCGATGGCGCCGGAGCAGACAGCCACAAGACCCAAGCCCATCCATGGTGTAAGCTCTCAAGCTCTCCAGATTCGACCCATTTGCGAGCCCTATGCCGTCGCTTTTCAAACGCTCTCTGCTGCCCAAACTGCGCAGTTTTCCGCTGACCGCCGATGCCGTCACCATCCTTTCTGGCGCTGCCGAGTTCCGTCGTTGCCTGCTGGAAAAAATCGCCCAGGCGACCCGGCGCATCTACATCGTCGCGCTGTACCTGCAACAGGATGAAGCCGGCCAGGAAATTCTCGATGCCTTGCACGCCGCCAAACTGGCGCGTCCGGAACTGGACGTGGTGGTCGTCGTCGACTGGCTGCGCGCCCAGCGTGGCTTGATCGGTGCCGGCAAGCAGCCGGGCAACTCGGCGTGGTATCAGGAAACCACCCGAACCCACGCCAGCGTGGTCCCTGTGTACGGCGTGCCGGTGCAGACCCGCGAGCTGTTCGGCGTGCTGCATTTGAAAGGCTTCGTAATCGATGACTGCGTGATTTACAGCGGCGCGAGTCTCAACAACGTCTACCTGCACAAGTTCGACAAATACCGCTACGACCGCTATCACCTGCTGCAGAACAGCGCGCTGGCCGATTCGATGCAGCACCTGGTCCAGCACGGTCTGATCGCCTCGAAAGCGGTGCATCGCCTCGATTTGCCAAACCTGCCGACCACCCGCAGCCTGCGCAACGACATTGGCGACCTGCGCAGCCGCCTCAAGCACGCCGCGTACGACACGACGCAGGGCATCACGGACAAGGGCGGTCTGTCGGTGAGCCCATTGCTGGGTGTGGGCAAAAACAATCCGCTGAACCGGGTGATCTGCGAACTGATCGCCAGTGCCCAGCATCAACTGACCATCTGCACGCCGTACTTCAATTTGCCGCTGGCGATCATTCGCGAGATCAATCGGGCGCTGGCGCGAGGCGTGAAGATCGACATCGTGGTCGGCGACAAGACCGCCAACGACTTCTACATTCCGCCGAGCGAGCCGTTCAGGGTGATCGCGGCGTTGCCGTACCTCTACGAAATCAGCCTGCGGCGTTTCACCAAGCGTCATCATCGTAGCGTCGACAGTGGCCAGTTGAACCTGCACCTGTGGAAGGACGGCGATAACACCTATCACCTCAAAGGCATGTGGATCGATCAGCGTTATACCTTGCTGACCGGCAACAACCTCAATCCGCGGGCGTTTCGTCTCGATCTGGAAAATGCGTTGCTGATTGATGATCCGAAAGGGGAATTGCTGGTGCCGCGTCGCAGCGAGCTGGCGGAGATTTTCCAGCACACCACGCGCATCGAGCGGTATCAGGACCTGGAAACCCTGCCGGATTACCCGGCGGGCGTGGCCAAGTTCCTCAAGCGCGTCAGTCGCGTGCGCATTGAACGCTTGCTCTATCGCATTCTATAAAGCCCGACGCTGCCGGGGCCCTGGCCACAAGGCCACCAGCAGCAATAACGTTGCGGCCA
Source organism: Pseudomonas sp. LB3P81 (assembly GCF_054897965.1). NCBI lineage: Bacteria > Pseudomonadati > Pseudomonadota > Gammaproteobacteria > Pseudomonadales > Pseudomonadaceae > Pseudomonas > Pseudomonas sp. LB3P81. The sequence goes on from NZ_JBUBVG010000001.1 coordinate 429,723, forward strand.
CCAGATACGGCAAGCGAGGCTCGATGCCGTAGATCAGCGTGGCCGCCAACGGCCCGATCACCACGCCGAACCCTTGAGCGGCGCCGATGGAACCGGCGGTCGCGCCTTGCTCCGAGGCCTCGACCGCATTGGCGGCAAGTGCGGCGAAGGACGGGAAAATCAGGCCCATGCCGCCCGCCGAGACAAAGAAGCACAACCATAAGCCCCACGCGGTATCGGCAATGATGCTGCCGGAAAAGCCCAGCGCAGCCACCACCGCGCCGACCCGAATCAACCGCAGCGGCGGCCATTCCAGTCGACGCACAACCAATTGCGAACAGATTAACGCGAACCCCACCATGGTCAGGGCGATACCGGCCGTTTGCGCGGCGTCGGCGGGGCTCATGCCGAGTCGGTCGAGGGCGAAAAAGCCAACGGTGATCTGGGCGATAGACACGCACAGCATCGCCACGAACGCCACGACCATGGGCCGGCGCAGCCGTGCATCATTCAGGTGAACCTTGCGCGGTGCCTGGCGCAAATGCAGTTCCTGAGCCTTGAGCTTGTAACGCAGCACGAGGAACGCCAGCAACGGTAAAAAAGCCATGGCGTAGAACGGCAGACTCAGGCTGTATCGGGACAGCAAGGCTGCGATCGCCGGGCCGATCACCAGCCCGCAGGCGTTGGCAGCACCCAATGCGGCCATGGCTTTGGCGCGATGTTGCGGTTCGACGTTGTCGGCAATCAACGCATTGCAGCCCACCGGAATCGCCGCGTAGAACACGCCGATCAGCCCGCGCCCGAACATCAGTCCGATAAACGCCAGCAGCGCCGACGGCAGGAATCGCAACGAAGTGTCGATGAACAGGCACAAGGCCCAATAGGCGAGGGTGAATCCCGCCGTGCCGAGCAACAGAATCCGCCGCCGTCCGAAGCGGTCGCTGGCCTGACCCCACGGACGCGCCAGCACCATCCAGATCACCCCCGACACCGTCACCGCCGCCCCGGCCTGCCAGGTGGCCAGGCCCAATACCCGGGCGATGGGCCCGATCAATGAGACGAACGCCATCATCGCCATGGTGCAGGCCATGTTGGCGACCATGAGCGGGCGCAGGTCGAAGGTTGGGGCGGACATGGGTGAGTCTTCCGTGAGCTTTTGTTATTGGCGGGGGATGTTAGCAGGAGGGGCTGTGTTGAGGCTGAAAATGCCTTCGCGAGCAAGCCCGCTCCCACAAGGGTTCTGCGCCGAGCTGTTCGCTGCGCTAAGATGCCACCACCCAAACAACACGGCACACCTCGCTCAATGTCGGAAAAAGACACCATTTCCATTCAACTGGTGCGTGAAGCGCTGTTGCAAAGTTGCGCCCCGGGCGCCGCCACCGACGAGGTGTTGAACAAGGTCGGCATCGATCCGGTGCTGCTCGAATCATCCAAATCCCGCGTGCCGGCCACCGCGTACGCACGACTGTGGCGTTTACTGGCCCGACGTCGTGACGATGAATTTTTTGGCATGGACCCGCGCAAGCTCAAATCCGGCAGTCTGGCGTTTCTATGCCGCTGCTCCATGGTCCAGCCGAGCCTCGCCGCCGGCCTGACCTCGGGGCTGGGGTTTCTGTCGTTGATGCTCGAACACTTGCCCGCGCAACTGGTTCGCCAGCAAAGTCTGGCGGAGATCGTGCTTTTGGAAGATGACCAGGACCCGCGTCGTGCCTTTACCTATTTCACCTACTGGATGATCGTGCACGGCGTTGCCTGCTGGTTGGCTGGGCGACGGATTCCGATTCTGGCCATCGAGTTGCGCTGCCCGGCGCCGGACTTTTGTGATGACTATCAGGTGATGTTCTCTGAAAACCTGCGGTTCGACCGGCCACGCACCCGGATGATTTTCTCGGCCGATTGCCTGGATTTGCCGATCAAACGCAGCGTTGAAGAACTCAAGCGATTCCTGGCCCATGCGCCGGCGAACATTCTGGTCAAGTACCGCGATCCGCAGAGCCTGGCCAGTCGCATCAAGCAGGATCTGCGGCAACTGCCGGCCGAATACTGGCCGGAAACCGAGCCGCTGGCGCAGCAGTTGTGCATGTCGGCGTCGACCTTGCGTCGGCGGCTGGCGGAAGAGGGGCAGACGTATCAGGGGCTCAAGGACAGTGTGCGCAAGGAATTGGCCATCGTTTGGCTGGCTGAACCGAGTATCAGCTTCGCCGAGATCGCCACGCGGCTGGGGTTTGCCGATGCGAGTTCGTTCTACAAGGCGTTTCGCAAGTGGTCGGGGTCGAATCCGGGGCATTATCGGAGTTTGATTCTGAACGAAGCGAGCTGATCCGGACCCGGTGCTGTTGGGTCTGGCGCCTTCGTCGGAACGCCGCCCGGAGCAAGCCCGCTCCCACATTTGGAATGCATTCCCCCTGTGGGAGCGGGCTTGCTCGCGAAGAGGCCATCACAGGCAACCCACCCCTCAAACCTTGGCCAAACCAGTCAGACAACTTGATGGCTTTGACCATTGCCCCACCCCCCGCGCAGAGCGACTATTTCCCTGTTGGTTACGGTTCCCCAACCTAATAAAAATACAGAGGGATTCTGGCAATGCGCGATTACTTGTCTGCCACGTCACAGTTCAATTATCAGCACACCGTCGACGCCGCACTTGCGGGCGATCTGACGGCCCTCAATGCCTGCGTCGAGTGTTGCGACCGGCATGCATTGCCAGGCCGCATTGCGCTGTTCTGGGAAGGCCGTGACGGCGCCAGTGCGACGTACACTTTCAGCGACTTACAGGACAAGGCTGCGCGTTTCGCCAATTTCCTGCTCGCCCAGGGTGTGAAGAAAGGCGACAAGGTCGCCGGTCTCCTGCCGCGCAATATCGAATTGTTGATCACCGTGTTCGCCACCTGGCGCATCGGCGCGGTGTATCAGCCGTTGTTCACTGCGTTCGGCCCCAAAGCCATCGAACACCGCTTGAGCTGTTCTGGCGCCAAAGTGGTGGTCACCGACGCGGTCAACCGTTCCAAACTCGCTGAAGTCCCCGACTGCCCAACCATCGTTACTGTCGGCGGCCCGAAAGGCCAGGGCATCGTTCGTGGCGACTTCAGTTTCTGGGCCGAACTGGCCAACTATTCCCCCGAGTGCGAACCGGTGCTGCTGACCGGCGAAGACCCGTTCCTGCTGATGTTCACCTCGGGCACTACCGGCCCGTCAAAAGCGTTGTCCGTGCCGCTCAAGGCGATCGTCGCCTTCCAGAGCTACACCCGTGACGCCGTGGACCTGCGCCCGGAAGACGCGTTCTGGAACGTCGCCGATCCGGGCTGGGCCTATGGCATCTATTTCGGTGTCACCGGGCCGATGGCGATGGGGCATCCGATCACCTTTTACGATGGCCCGTTCACCCTCGAAAGCACCTGCCGGGTGATCAACAAATACGGGATCACCAACCTCACCGGTTCGCCGACCGCGTATCGCCTGTTGATTGCCGGTGGCGACGAGTTCGCGAAGTCGATCAAGGGCAAGCTGCGCATCGTCAGCAGTGCCGGCGAGCCGCTGAACCCGGAAGTGATCCGCTGGTTCGCCGACAACCTCGGCGTGGTGATTCATGACCATTACGGCCAAACCGAATTGGGCATGGTCCTGTGCAACCACCACGGTCTCGACCACCCGATCCACATGGGCGCCGCCGGTTTTGCCTCGCCGGGCCACCGCATCGTGGTGTTGGACGAGGACTATAAGGAACTCGGCGTCGGCCAGCCCGGCATCCTGGCCATCGACCGTACCCAGTCGCCGATGTGCTGGTTCGGCGGATACGAAGGCGCACCCACCAAGGCTTTCGTCGGCAACTATTACCTGAGCGGCGACACCGTCGAGTGGAACCCGGACGGCAGCATCAGCTTCGTCGGCCGCAGTGATGACGTCATCACCACCTCCGGCTACCGCGTCGGCCCGTTCGACGTCGAAAGTGCGTTGATCGAACACCCTGCGGTGGTCGAAGCGGCAGTTGTGGGCAAACCCGACCCGGAGCGCACCGAACTGGTCAAAGCGTTCGTCGTGCTTAGCGCGCAGTACCGTGCCGCGCCCGAACTGGCCGAAGAGTTGCGCCAACACGTGCGCAAACGTCTGGCCGCGCACTCGTATCCCCGTGAAATCGAATTTGTCAGTGAGTTGCCGAAAACCCCAAGCGGCAAATTGCAGCGCTTTATCTTGCGCAACCAGGAAATCGCCAAGGCTCAAGAGGCCGCCGCGAAGAACGTTTCAGCTTGAATCCAAGGAAACAATGATGCAGATCGAAAACAAGGTTTTTCTCGTCACCGGCGGCGCGTCCGGGCTCGGTGCGGCCACGGCTGAAATGCTGATCGCCGCTGGCGCCAAAGTGATGCTGGTGGACATGAACGCCGACGCCGTTGCAGCTCAGGCCGAACGTCTGGGTGCGCAAAGCGTGGTTGCGGACATCAGCAACGAAGCGGCGGCCGAAGCGGCGGTGCAGGCCACGGTCAAAGCCTTCGGCGGCCTCAACGGTCTGGTCAACTGCGCCGGCATCGTCCGTGGCGAGAAGATTCTCGGCAAGAACGGCCCGCACGCACTGAGCAGTTTCAGCCAGGTGATCAACGTCAACCTGATCGGCAGCTTCAACATGCTGCGTCTGGCGTCGGCGGCCATCGCCGAAACCGAGCCGGATGCCGATGGCGAGCGCGGGATTATCATCAACACCGCTTCGGCTGCGGCCTATGACGGCCAGATTGGCCAGGCGGCTTATGCCGCGTCCAAAGGCGCGATCGTCAGCCTGACCTTGCCCGCTGCCCGTGAACTGGCGCGCTTCGGCATCCGCGTGATGACCATCGCTCCGGGCATTTTCGAAACGCCGATGATGGCCGGCATGACCCCGGAAGTCCGCGACTCCCTGGCCGCCGGCGTGCCATTTCCGCCGCGTCTGGGCAAACCGGTCGAGTACGCCGCGCTGGTCAGGCATATCATTGAAAACAGCATGCTCAATGGCGAGGTGATCCGTCTCGACGGTGCCTTGCGCATGGCCGCCAAGTAAGGAGGATTTGTCATGACCACTTTCAACGATCCCATTGTTATCGTCAGCGCCGTCCGCACCCCGATGGGTGGTTTTCAGGGTGAACTGAAAAGCCTGACCGCGCCGCAACTCGGTGCTGCCGCGATTCGCGCCGCCGTCGAACGTGCCGGTGTGGCACCGGATGCGGTTGAAGAAGTGCTGTTCGGCTGCGTGTTGCCCGCCGGCCTCGGCCAGGCCCCTGCACGTCAGGCTGCACTGGGCGCCGGGCTGGATAAATCGACCCGCTGCACCACCCTGAACAAGATGTGCGGTTCGGGCATGGAAGCGGCCATTCTGGCCCACGACATGCTGGTCGCCGGCAGCGCCGACGTGGTGGTTGCCGGCGGCATGGAAAGCATGTCCAACGCGCCGTACCTGCTGGACCGCGCCCGCAGTGGCTACCGCATGGGCCACGGTCGCGTGCTCGATTCCATGTTTCTCGATGGTCTGGAAGACGCCTACGACAAAGGTCGCCTGATGGGCACCTTCGCCGAAGATTGCGCCGAAACCAACGGCTTCAGCCGCGAAGCGCAGGATGCGTTTGCCATCGCTTCGACCACCCGCGCGCAGCAGGCAATCAAGGACGGCAGCTTCAAGGACGAAATCGTGCCGTTGACCGTGACCGTCGGTAAAGAGCAGGTGCTGATCAGCAACGATGAACAGCCACCGAAAGCCAAACTGGATAAGATCGCCTCGCTGAAACCGGCATTCCGCGAAGGCGGCACCGTTACTGCGGCCAACTCCAGTTCGATTTCCGATGGCGCAGCGGCACTGGTGTTGATGCGCCGTTCCGAAGCGGAAAAACGCGGTTTGAAACCACTGGCGGTGATTCATGGTCATGCGGCATTTGCCGACACGCCGGGCCTGTTCCCGGTGGCTCCGATCGGCGCGATCAAGAAGCTGATGAAGAAAACCGGCTGGTCGCTGAACGACGTCGATCTGGTCGAAGTCAACGAAGCCTTCGCCGTGGTCGGCATGGCAGCGATGACTCACCTGGAAATCCCCCACGAGAAACTCAACGTGCACGGCGGCGCCTGCGCCTTGGGCCACCCGATCGGTGCGTCCGGCGCGCGGATTCTGGTGACCTTGCTCTCGGCCCTGCGCCAGAAAGGCCTGAAACGCGGGGTCGCGGCGATCTGCATCGGCGGCGGTGAAGCCACGGCAATGGCCGTGGAATGCCTCTACTAACTACGCGGTCCCTGTAGGAGCGAGCCTGCTCGCGATGGACGTTAACGATGAAGTGGGTTGCCTGGATGAACGCGGTGCCCAGACGTTCTTCGCGAGCAAGCTCGCTCCTACAGGTGGTTTTAAGCTTCAACCCAATTAAGGACTGGTCATGATTCCCAATGACGAACAACTTCAGATCAGCGACGCGGCCCGGCAGTTTGCCCAGGAACGGCTGAAACCGTTCGCCGCCGAATGGGACCGCGAGCACCGTTTCCCCAAGGAAGCCATCGGCGAGATGGCTGAGCTGGGTTTCTTTGGCATGTTGGTGCCCGAGCAGTGGGGCGGTTGCGACACCGGTTACCTTGCCTACGCCATGGCCCTGGAAGAAATCGCCGCCGGCGACGGCGCCTGCTCGACCATCATGAGCGTGCACAACTCGGTGGGTTGCGTGCCGATCCTCAACTACGGCAACGACGATCAGAAAGAACGCTTCCTCAAGCCGTTGGCCAGCGGTGCGATGCTCGGCGCTTTCGCGTTGACCGAACCCCAAGCCGGCTCCGATGCCAGCGGCCTGAAAACCCGCGCCCGTCTCGAAGGCGATCACTACGTGCTTAACGGCTGCAAGCAGTTCATCACCTCCGGGCAGAACGCCGGCGTGGTGATCGTGTTTGCGGTGACCGACCCGAGCGCCGGCAAACGCGGGATCACCGCGCTGATCGTGCCCACCGATTCGCCGGGCTACAAAGTCGCCCGCGTCGAAGACAAGCTCGGCCAGCACGCCTCCGATACCTGCCAGATTCTGTTCGAAGACGTGAAAGTGCCGGTGGCCAACCGCTTGGGCGAAGAGGGTGAAGGTTACCGGATCGCCCTGGCCAACCTCGAAGGCGGCCGCGTCGGCATCGCCTCGCAAGCGGTGGGCATGGCCCGCGCTGCGTTCGAAGCGGCCCGGGATTACGCCCGTGAGCGCGAGAGTTTCGGCAAACCGATCATCGAGCATCAAGCGGTCGCGTTCCGCCTCGCGGACATGGCGACCCAGATCGCCGTTGCCCGGCAGATGGTGCATTACGCGGCAGCGTTGCGTGACAGCGGCAAACCAGCGCTGGTCGAAGCCTCCATGGCCAAGCTGTTCGCCTCGGAGATGGCCGAAAAGGTCTGCTCCGCCGCATTGCAAACCCTCGGCGGTTACGGTTACCTGAACGACTTCCCACTGGAGCGGATCTACCGTGACGTGCGGGTCTGCCAGATCTACGAAGGCACCAGCGATATTCAGCGCATGGTCATTTCGCGCAGTCTCTAAAATCGATCCCCGTAGGAGCTGCCGAAGGCTGCGATCTTTTGATCTTAAAAATCAAAGTCAAAAGATCGCAGCCTTCGGCAGCTCCTACAGGGGAATCGAGCCTTATGCAAAAAGGAGTTATTTATGAGTTACGAAACGATTTTGCTGGAAACCCACGGCCGTGTCGGCCTGATCACCCTCAACCGTCCGCAGGCGCTGAACGCGTTGAACGCGCAGATTGTCAGCGAGCTGAACCACGCCCTCGATGGCCTGGAAGCCGATTCGAACATCGGTTGCATCGTGCTGACCGGCTCGAAGAAAGCCTTCGCCGCCGGTGCCGACATCAAGGAAATGGCCGAGCTGACCTACCCGCAGATCTACCTCGACGATCTGTTCAGCGACAGTGATCGCGTGGCCAACCGCCGCAAGCCGATTATCGCCGCAGTCAACGGTTTTGCCTTGGGCGGTGGTTGTGAGCTGGCGCTGATGTGCGACTTCATCCTGGCCGGTGATAACGCCAGATTCGGTCAGCCGGAAATCAACCTCGGCGTGCTGCCGGGCATGGGCGGCACCCAGCGCCTGACTCGTGCCGTCGGTAAAGCCAAGGCGATGGAAATGTGCCTGAGCGGGCGTTTGATCGATGCGGTGGAAGCGGAGCGTTGCGGGATCGTGGCGCGGATCGTGCCATCGGACGAATTGCTGGACGAAGCGCTGAAAGTCGCCGCGTTGATCGCCAAGAAGTCGTTGCCGATTGCGATGATGGTCAAGGAAAGCGTCAACCGTGCGTTTGAAGTTAGCCTGTCTGAAGGCGTGCGCTTTGAACGCCGGGTGTTCCATGCGGCGTTTGCGACGCTGGATCAGAAGGAGGGGATGGCGGCGTTTATTGCCAAGCGTGAGGCAGAGTTCGTCAGTAAGTAATGTAGCGTTCTCACGGACGTCTTCGCGGGCAAGCCTCGCTCCCACAGGATGGCGTACTCCTGTAGGAGCGAGCTTGCTCGCGAAAAACCAGAGAGCACCGTGGTGATTCAGACTCCCCGCGGTATCGTTGGCCACCATCGCGAGCAAGCTCGCTCCTACAAGGCATCACACCAGATAGTTTTTCAACTCCCGGGCAATCACCATCCGCTGTATCTCGCTAGACCCTTCATAAATCTGCGTAATCCGCGCATCCCGGTAATAACGCTCCACCGGGTAATCTTCCAGATACCCGTACCCGCCATGAATCTGCATCGCTGACGAGCAGACCTTCTCGGCCATCTCCGAGGCAAACAGCTTGGCCTGCGAAGCCTCCGACAAACACGGCTTGCCCGCACTGCGCAACCGCGCGGCATGCAAAATCAGCAATCGCGCGGCGTTCAGGCGGGTGTGCATGTCGGCCAGCATATTGGCAATGCTCTGGTGCTCGATGATCGGCTTGTCGAACTGCACGCGATCACGGGAGTAGGCCAGTGCCGCTTCGAACGCCGCACGGGCGATGCCCAACGCTTGCGCGGCGATGCCGATGCGGCCGCCTTCAAGGTTCGACAGGGCGATGGCCAGGCCTTTACCGCGTTCACCCAACAGATTGGCTTCGGGAATCGTGCAATTGCTCAGGGTGACCGCGCAGGTATCAGAGGCGCGGATACCCATCTTGTGTTCGCTGCGATCAACGATGAAACCGGCGGTATCGGTCGGCACCAGAAACGCCGAAATGCCGCGCTTGCCCAGATCCGGATCGGTCACGGCAAACACGATGGCCAGTTTCGCCCGTTTACCGTTGCTGACAAATTGCTTGGCGCCGTTGATTACCCACTGGCCGTCGCGCAGTTCGGCACGGGTGCGCAGGTTGTGCGCTTCGGAACCGGCTTGCGGCTCGGTCAGGCAGAAGCAGCCGATGGCCTGGCCGCTGGCGAGATCTGGCAGCCAGGTCTTTTTCTGTTCTTCAGTACCGTAGTTCAGAACCGGCCCGCAACCCACGGAATTGTGGATGCTCATCAATGCACCCGTGGCGCCGTCACCGGCGGAAATCTCTTCCACCGCCAGGGCGTAGGCGACGTAATCGACATAAGTGCCGCCCCATTCCTCAGGCACCACCATGCCCAGCAGGCCCAGTTCGCCCATCTTCGCCACCAGACCGTCGTCGATCCAGCCGGCCTTTTCCCAGGCTTGCGCATGGGGCGCGATTTCGCCGCGGGCAAAATCCCGGGCCATGTCGCGGATCATGACTTGTTCTTCGCTCAATTCGATATCGTGCATGGCTCAGCTCCCGCTCCGGTCAAACCCTGTGAAGAAACTCGCGACATGCCCGGCGTCCAGTGCCTGCAAGGTCGGCGGGTTCCAGCGCGGATTCTTGTCTTTGTCGATCAGCAAGGCGCGCACGCCTTCGATCAGGTCGCCGCGCTCGAACCATTGACGGTCCAGGTGCAGCTCGAGGGCGAAGCAGTCTTCCAGGCTCAAGTGCCGACCGCGCCGCAGCATTTCCAATGTCACAGCCATGGCCAGTGGTGAACGGCTTTCCAGCAGATCCGCCGTGGTCGTCGCCCATTCATGGCTGTCGGCAACCGTCACTTCGCGCAGTTGTTCAACAATACTCGGCACGTCGGGCAGGGTGAAGAAATGATCGATGGCCGAGCGCAGCGCTTTTAATGGAGCATCGGGCAGTTGCTGCACGGCGAGCTGGGCAAGCAGGCCTTGAAGGTCTTTTAGCGGCGTGCCTCGCCATTCCAGCTGATCGAGTTTTTCGTCCAGCGTAGCCAGTTTGCTGCTTTCCAGATACCAGTCGGCCAGACCGCAATACAGCGCATCTGCCGCGCGGATTTGTACGCCGCTGACGCCCAGATAAATGCCCAGCTCGCCCGGAATGCGCGGCAGAAAATAACTGCCGCCCACGTCCGGAAAATAACCTATGGCCACTTCCGGCATCGCCAGACGGCTTTTCTCGGTGACCACCCGCAAGTCGGCGCCTTGCACCAGGCCCATGCCGCCACCCAGGACGAAACCGTCCATCAAGGCGAGAACGGGTTTGCGGTAATGGTGGATAGCAAGGTCGAGGGCGTATTCCTCGACAAAGAAATCTTCGTGCAGGGTGTCGCCGCTTTTGAAACTGTCGTACAGCGAGCGGATATCGCCACCGGCACAGAAAGCTTTCTCGCCAGCCCCGCGCAAAACCACGGCGTGAACCTGCGGATCGTTCGCCCAGACGTCGAGCTGGCGGTGCAGCTGGCGGACCATGTCCAGGGTGATCGCGTTGAGACCGGCGGGGCGATTGAGGGTCAGGTGACCGATGTGGTTGCGAACCTCGGCCAGCACGTCATTTTGCGTGGCATCCATGGACGAAGTCCCCTTCGATGAAACCTGAGCAGTCATCACTAACTCCCTGCTTTTATTGTTCTTTATAGAGAAGCTCGCGCGCGAGCGATGCTGGATCGTAACAGTGCAAATTTGCCCAGTACAACCGGGATATATGCAGGGTTAGTTTGCGTTTTTGCCTTAAAGCAAGATCAAAAGATCGCAGCCTTCGGCAGCTCCTACGTTGGAATACGATCCGGCGTAGGAGCTGCCGAAGGCTGCGATCTTTTGATCTACTTCAACCCTATCGAGAAAACACATCCCCAACACTGCGGCGCTTGGCTTGCAACTCGCTGGCATGAATCAGCTGTTCCAAATCTTCAGGCGTGACATCAATGAACGCTTCCATCTCCGCCAGGGCCAGTTTCAAATCCTGGGCGGTGATCGCTTGATTGTCGATCGGCGGATGATCGGCCGGCAACACGGCCACCGGTTCGCTGGCGCGTTTGGGGTAACGAATGCGCGTCAGGTTGTTAAAGGCCAGGGCGCTGAACAGCATCGTCGAGGCACCAAGCATCACCGGGGCGAGGGCTTTCCAGTCCAGGGCGATGGTCGCCGGATCGGCCAGCACCAGCGTCAGGGCCAGGGCGCCGGCCGGCGGATGCAGGCAGCGCAGCCAGCACATCAGGATCAGTGCCATACCCGCCGCGAGGCACGCGCTGCCGAGTGTGCGTCCGAGCACGTGAGCGACCAGCAGCGCAATCACGCCGGCGCTCAAGTAGCCGCCGAGTATCGACCAGGGTTGCGCCAGCGCGCCGGAGGACACCGCAAACAGAAGCACTGCCGACGCGCCCAGCGGTCCGATCAGGTGCTGGGCGACTTCGATGCCGAATACCCGGGAGCAGACCCAGACGCTAAACATCGTACCCAGGGCCATGCCGATGGCGGCGCGGCTCCATTCCGAAGGGCGGGTGTTGACGGAGGCGGGTAACCAGCGAGCGAGCATTTGGCAAACGACCCATTGAAAAAATCGAGGCAAAAAAAAAGGCTTAGCTGGGATACCCAGAAAGCCCTTGAAGGTGTTCCAACAATTGGGGGAGGAACGGGCACAGTGTGCCGCTCATTCCACATGCTGACAAATTCATATTAATGCAGCTTGAGTGCATTATTTTTGCGGTAAGGCGACTCGGCGACCGCTCATGAAACACAGAAAACCGCCCATGGCGGTGAGTGCGCTCAGGGCATAAAACATCGTCGGCGCCGGAGTGCGCATCAACAGGAAACCGCAAATCACCGGGCTCAGCGCACCGCCGAGGGCTGCGAGGTTCTGCGCGCCGTAGTAGCTGCCGCGCAGTTCTTCCGGGGCGAGGGTGTCGACGAAGAGGAATTCGGCGGGGTAAATGATCATTTCGCCGAGGGTGAAAATGAACATCGCCACGCACCACGACACCAGGCTATCCGCCAGACTGAAACCGATCAGGCCGACGATGAACAGGCTGGTGCCGCCGGCAATCCAATAGCGCAGTTGTTCGCGCTTGAGAAAACGGCCGATCTGGTATTGCAGCAGGATCACGCTGATGGCGTTGCAGGCGAGCAGGGCGGCCATGGTTTCCAGGGCGCGTTTGGAGTCGTGGGTCACCAGCAGGTATTGCGACAGGTACAGGGTGAAACGCCCGTGGACCACGGTGCTGAGCAAACAGCCGCAGGTAAACATGATCAGCGTGCGGTCGTTTTTCAGGGTGATCAGGGTTTTCAGGAAACTCTGTGGCTGACCGGTCGCGGGTGTCTGAGCCGAGTCCCTGGGAATTCCGCTCAGCAAAAAGATGCTGAAAAACGCAATGGCGCCGGCAATCAGGAAGGGCGCAATCGGGTACACCCCGGCAATCACCACACCGAGCATTGGGCCGGTGGCGTAGCCGATGTTGGTCAGGGTGTAACGCAGGGAGAAGGCCTTGGCACGCTGGCCTATGGGCAGGTTTTCGCTGAGGATCGCCTTCGACCCGATCAGGAACAGCGCCGACGCGGTTTCGGTGATGACCAGGGTCAGTGTGGTCAAGTACAGGTTTTCGGAGAAGGTCAGCAGCACGAAACCGATGGCGCTGGAGAGCATGGCCAGGATCAGCAACCGGCGTTTTTCGAGGCGGTCGATGATGTAACCGCCGTAGAGCGCGAGCAGGGTGGCGATGAACACCGCGATGCCCAGCAGCAAGCCAACGTCCTGTTGGTTGACCCCGAGCTTGTTGCTCAGGAACAACGTGAGCAACGGACTGGTGATGGCGCGGCTGACGACGATGGTCAGCGAGACGATCATCAATCGGCGGATAACGAGCGAGTAAGTGGCCACGGTGGGGCAAATGTCCTTACTCAGATTTCATGGTGTTCGTCGATGTACCGAGTCGCGGCCATTCGCGAGCAAGCCCGCTCCCACATTAGACCGCGATCCACTGTGGGAGCGGGCTTGCTCGCGAAGAGGCCGGGGCAGGCAATGCAAGACTCAAGTCAGCCACTGATCCAGCGAACGAACCGATTCAAGTGCTTCAAGCCGCCACAACTGTTCAAGCAATTCTGTCGCCTGCGACCTCGACATCACCCGCCCCGCCAGACTGAAAAACTTCTGCTCCAGTGCCACATCACTCAACGGATTACCCGGCGCACCCAGTGGTGGATCCACACAAAGACTCGCCCGCCGACCGTCCAACGTCCGCACGCTGACAACAGGCTCGCCATCCTCTGACAGTTGCAGGTCCACTTCAAGGCGAATACGCGACATCCACTGGACAATCCGCGGATCACTCCGCTGTTCATCGTCATACGCTTCCAGCCGGCTATAGCCATGCACCAGCCGGGCGGCGAGGGCAAACGGCAGGCTCATCTGCGCCGCCGCCAGCGTGATCACGTCCTGTCCGCCGCACATGTCCTGCAGAAAACCGCATAGCGACACTTGAATGTCCTCGACCTGATCGACGCTGACCCGCATTTGATCCTGCGGCACAACACCGTGCGCAGTCCGCTGGTCAAGGCGTTCGCCCATGCATTGGGGGGTGGATTTGAAGGTGCCGGTTCAAGGCTGAAGCGCATCGCACAACGGCGCTCACCGGGCAATCCGTGGACGATTTCGTCGTTTAATACCTGGGCTAAACGCGGGCCTGTTCAGCAGGGCTCTATGTTGGAAAGCCCATGCGCCAATAAAACAGTTCATTCCACGGCAAGTCGCGGAACGTGGTCAAAGTCAGACCTGTGAGTGCTTGCTCCCGAGCGTATGAAACAGCCGCTAACAGTAACTTTCGACCAACACCCCGAGCCTGAAATGGCTGGCTGACGGAGAGTTCCTGAATATGCAGTTGGTTGTCGACTTCCACCGCAGCGAGAAACCCCGAAAGTACACCCTCGGCCGATTGCGCCACCCAAACCTGCTCGGTCTCGATTGCCCGCGGATAGTGTTCGGCATCGGGCACAGCTCTGTCGAAGGTTCGGGCCACGTTCGGTGATGGGTTGGCGGGCAACGATTGGAAATGGTGCTTATCACGGTTGTCACCGTTCATGCGGAACGTTTGTCAGTCGGATTCAAGCGCTGCACCTCGGCAAAAATCTCAGTGATCGGCCGGCGCGGTTGGCGTTTGTGCAGGGCGCGAACCTGTAGGCTCATCCGAACGAGTTCTTCACTCGGTTTTGCCCACTGCTCCTTTGGCAACGGCTCGGACCATTCACGCATTACATCGGGCATGGTCTGCGGGGCCATTTTCTGAAGGCGGCGGACTTCCCATTCGACCAGGTGGTTGGGAATCGTCCACAGTGTCATGACGTGGTACAGGTACCAGAAAAATCCCGAGATCCGGTTGCGCTGGCCGTCGCGAATTTGCTGGTGCAGACGCGCGCGGGCGTTGCGGAAGGTGTGCAGGCCTTCGTGGGGTGGATCGTCGGGGCCTTGCAAGTCTTGCAGGTCCTGGATGGATTTGAGGTCGTGGATTTCGTACTCCATGTAGCCGCGGATCGCTTCCCAGTGGCTGATGGCGATGGAGAGGCCGAAGCAGGGGAATTCGACGCTGGTCAGGGTTTCGCCGTGCTGGAAACCGATGCCCATGCCGTATTGGCGGTGGATGCCGTATTGGGTGGCGCCTTGGGCTTCGATGATCCAGGCGGAGAGGGACTCCCAAGGGACGAAGAGGGGTTCGGTGGCGTCTTCGGGCATGAAGCAGACTTCGCGGCGTTGGCGGTTGAAGCGGGTGGGGATGATGTTGATGCGTTTTTTGTGGTTGTGGTGCCAGACGGCGAGGCCGATGAACAGTATTAAGGGGCCGCCTACGAGAGCGTTTTCGCGGCCTTCATCAAACATACCGACCATTGAGCCCCATATATCTGCCCAGCCATAATCAAAAACAATCCCAAGAAATCCAGTAAATAACGGGAAGAGAAATATTACTGAAAAGACAACGCTGAATGGCCCGCCTAATGTCATCTGCCACATAAACACCTGAGGCGATCCCAGCCCAAAATCCATGTACACATCATTCAGCTCCCCAATGTGAGGCCCATGCGGCGGCATTGCTGTCGGCAACGGCAAAGGCGCGAGATAGGTGATCCTGCCGGTGGGAAACGGCTCGACATCACCGGCGTTGCGGGACTGCTCGGTAACCGGGTCAGGCATTGGGACATCACTCTTGGTGGGCATGGTCGGCCAACTCCAACAGATGGGTTTCAACCAGTAACAGCGGTGTATGCTCGGTGGCGGATTGAGGGGACAAGGAAGGGAAGCGCCCCGCACTGCGAGGGGTGAGACGAATGACGTTAGTCCGCGACTCCCACACTCCTTTGGCGTTTAAGGTCTGTATGCAGACGGCGAGCTCCAACGTTTCAGACGCCGGGGTAAACTCGGCGTCAGGATTCACGGGATATCGCAGGCACAGCACCAGACGATCTGATTCCGCTTGCACGAGGCGCAGGCTGGCCGTCACCTCATCGCTGATGACGTCCTTGCGTTCTTGTGGCACACCTCGGCTGTGAAGGGGGACGGAAAGACGTCGGGCGCCGATCCCCAGACGGTGAGCCGGTTGTCCACTCAGCGGTGGCTGAAAGTCACTGAGATTGAACCTCGGCAGGACTAGATGAATGTCGCTGGGCTTGGCTTTCAGCAGCAAATTTTTCAGCCACGAGTCATGTTCGTTCGGGCCAAGTTGTGCATACGGGGCGTTGAGCAAATAGCCCAAATACTGCTGATAGTCATCCAGGGTATGGTCGCCACGATGATCGGCATCCAGACTCCAGGGCGTGATTCTGAGCCATTTGTCGTGGGCGCTGGTGTTGTAGCGGTTATATAGCCAGGTTCCCCCCAGTTCCAATACGGTGAATAGGGCGCCGGCCAGATTGAATCGGAAGAACACGGTAGATAATCTTGTTCCCGCAGCGGCCCAGGCAGCCGTTCTTGCCGCAGCGTTTCTGGCTATCGCTACGGTATAGCCCGCGTGCAAGGTATGACCCAAGCCATAGGCATTCATAGCCGTCATTCCACCTGCACCTAATGTGGCAAGCGCTGCACTACTCTGTGCCGAACGATCTCCGCTACGCGTTGCCTCTTGCCATTTCTGCTGTTGGGAATTGAGGCTGGACAGTGAAGAAAAGAGACCAAGGCTGTAGGTAAAAACGCCCAATCCAACATGCATCTTCCCCATCTGCACATGCACATTCTGTAATGCGTGGTGTTGAAGCCC
Organism: Pseudomonas sp. LB3P81; assembly: GCF_054897965.1. Classification (NCBI taxonomy): domain Bacteria; kingdom Pseudomonadati; phylum Pseudomonadota; class Gammaproteobacteria; order Pseudomonadales; family Pseudomonadaceae; genus Pseudomonas; species Pseudomonas sp. LB3P81. Next base: position 446,161 of record NZ_JBUBVG010000001.1, read on the forward strand.
CGCAGTTAGTTCTGCGCTTCGCGCCTTCAGAGCGGTATCAGCCAGACTTTGCGCCGCCGTAAAACCTGCCGCTCCCGTAGCGGTCAGCGCGGCAAAGAAATTGGTCCGTTTCTTGGGGTTTTTCGTTTGATTCATCATCTCTCGATACACCGAAACCAAATTCACCCCCTGCACCAAAAACACCAACAACCCCATCCCCTCACTCCGAATCAACTTCCCATTCGGCACCGAGCTCACCCCAATCCGAATATCCTTCAACAAACTCCTTACCTCCAACTGCTGCGCCGGCGGAAACACCGCCGTCACTCCCGCCCGAGCCTGCGTCGCACCGTACAGGCGAACCGACTGATCCGGCAGCTCCGCAATCGGGCTCAACGCCCCGGCCAATTGCCCTTCAAGCTGCGTCAACTGCCCGCGCACCCGCACGATCTCGCCCTGCAACTCCAGCGCCCGCGGCGTCTTGTGCCCCTGGCGGTTTTTGTTGTGGGCGGCGTTTTTCAAGGTAGTTGTCGCGTCAACCGTCTAACTATGCCGCTCTTTTCTCGACCTGTTGCTCTCGATCCGGGTTCAACAGCACGGTGCCGATCGGCTCCCAGTTACGTGTGCAACCCGACCACCGTTCCGGCTTTTTCTCTTTGGCTCGTTCGTACAGCTCATGTCGCCGGGCCAAGACCTGATGGTCCAGTCCTCGATGCCGCTCAGCCGGTGTGACGAACCGGATACGGCTATGCCGGTGTTCGTTGTTGTACCAGCGCATGAAATCCCTCACCCAAGCTCGTGCGGCGTCCAGACTGGCAAAGCCATGCTGCGGCCATTGCGGGCAGTACTTCAGTGTTCTAAACAGCGACTCCGAGTAGGGATTGTCGTTGCTCACCCGCGGTCGGCCCCGCGAGGGCGTGATGCCCAGTTCGTACATCTTGCTCAACAGCGTCACCGATTTCATCGGCGCTCCGTTGTCCGAGTGCAGCACCAGCGGTTCGTGTAAACACTGCTCGCCGATCACGCTGCGTTGCAGCAGCGCGGCGGCTTTCTCGCCGCTTTCCGCGTCGTAGACCTCCCAGCCCACGGCCTTGCGGCTGTAAATATCCTCGATCAGATAGAGGTAGTAATACTTGCCGCGTATCGGCGACGGCAGATACGTGATGTCCCATGACCACACCTGATTGGGCGCTTCAGCCGCATGCGTCGTTGGGGCCGCGTGCCGCCTGGGGCGCTGGCTACGACCTCGATGCTGCTGTTGACCCGCCGCACGCAAGACGCGATAAAACGTTGCCTCCGACGCCAGATAGCGCCCTTGATCGGCCAGGCGCGGCACGATCTGGCTCGGCGGCAGATGGGCGTACTCCAGGCTGTTGCACAGCGTCACAATGGTCTGTCGCTCAGCCTCGTTTAGTGCATTTCGCGGCGTTGGCCGTGTGACAGTCGTTCGGGCATCGGCCTGGATAACGTCTGTTTCAGTCCACCGTTGCAAAGTCCGCAGCGATAGACCGATTTCCAGGCAGGCCCTGATTTTTCTGGCTCCCGCCGCGACCGCGTTGCTCAGCCAGTCCACGAGTAACTGCCGTTCTGGCAAAGACGTCAGTTGTCCTCGTTGTCGGTCCCCCAGTAGTCGTTGAGCTTTTTTCGCAGCACCAACAACGCCGCTGTTTCAGCGAGCGCCTTGTCTTTGCGGCGCAGTTCGCGCTCAAGTTCCTGGATGCGTTTCTTATCTTTGCGAGACTGCTCCCGATCTTCTTTTTGCTGGGCCTTTTCCGATTTCTGGCCGGTGATGAAGGCTTGTCGCCAGGCAGTGATTTGCTCGGGGTAAAGGCCTTTGCGGCGGCAATACTCGCCCAGGTCGATCTCGGACAAACCGGCCGCTTCAAGGACGACAGCAAACTTGGTTTCGGCTGACCAGTTCTGAGCCGATTGCTTGTTTTCGGACACTGCACTTCCTTCAGAACTGAGCTGCTTGCGCCAGTTGGACAAAGACATTTCGCTGACCCCTTCGCGCCGGGAAACCTCGGCCATCGACAGGTTCAGTGGGGGAAGCAGCATCTTGAGTAATGCGGCTCTGCGTTCAGGTGAATAGTACGGCACGACCAGTCTCTTTCCGCCCCCGATATGCTTTTTTAGGAAAAACCGGAGAGGCGACAACTATCCTGACACCGGGGGTGGGTGAGCTGGTTGCGTTCGCGGGTCAGGGTTTTCAGGTAGTCGCGCTCGCTGAGCATGTCCTTGAGGTGGGTTTGCAGCGCCGCGTGTTCCGCCGGGCTGGCGACGGTGAAGGTCACGCCGGTGGTTTTTGCGGCGTCGAGGATCCGTGCCGATAAAGCCTTGGGCAGTTGCCGGAACAGTTCGTCGAGGTCGGGGATTTTCTCGCCCGCCAGGTCGAACCCTGCCAGCGCCCGGCTCAGGCCCAGATTCAGCGCGGGGCTGAGGCTGTGCTGGGCGGCGTCGGCGACGGCGCGGGTGGGGTCGGGTAAATCGTCGAGCGCTGGCAGGGGTGGTTGTTCGATTTTCTTCAACTCGGCCAACCAGTGCGGCAGGTTGTTGAACACACCCATGCCGGCGTTGAACAACGTCGTGTATTGCGCGGCTTTCTCAGGCTGAAGGCGCAGGGGCAAGGTGTAGAACAGCGGCCGGGTCAGTTCCGGGTGTTCCTCCAGATAACCGAGCAGGATTTCGCTGGCGTGGTCGCTGCGGCAGATGTCTTTGAGGCAGGCGTATTCCGCGGTGAAGGCTTGGTGAAGTTGCTGTTGATCCTGCGCGTCGTAGTACCAGGCCGAACGGTGGAAGCGACCGCCACCCACCAGCATCGTGCGGTCGGCGGTGATGCGATCGAGCATCCGGTTCCAGCGGCCAAGGTCGTCGCGATGCTGAGACAGCGCAAAGTCCATGGCCGGGCGGTCGATGAAATCATTGACCCCGCGTTTGCCACTGAAACGGGAACCTTCGAGCACGTCGATGATGCGTTTGTTTTGCTCTTGGGCGAGTTTGATCAGGGTATCGAGATGACGCTCGACGAAATCGTCGGGCGTACCCTCGAAATGTTGGCGCGTGTAGTAACGGCGGTCGGCCTGGTCACTGGCGCGGCTGTGGGCGGTGAAGTCGGGTGTCGCGCCTTGGTACTTGGCGAACTGTAACGCTTCGGCATGGGCTTTCTTACGTAATTGCTCCAGCTCCGGCGGCGCCGGTACGCCCGAAGGCTCGACCTTGCCGCCCTTGTTCAGATAATCCAGCAGGGCTTGGCGGGTGTGTTCCCGATCCGGTTCCGGCAACTGTTCCAGATCGGCGAACAACGCCTGCACGGCCGGGTTGCCGTCAACCTTGGCCAGTTCGCCGATATCCTCGGCACTGAGCTGGCTCAGGGATTCGATGTAACAGGCCAGCAAGTAATCGCGTTCGTTGGTGCCGGCATTACTCCAGTCATCGACCCAGCCCACCACGGTGTCTTGATACTCGGCCAGATCACGCAATACGCCGAGCTCATCCTGCACCACCAGAAACAGCGTGTCGTCCTGATAAGGCCCGCGTACCCGACCGAGCAACTCGCCGATGTGCGCCTCGCGAAAGCGCCGAGGCTGCTCCCACAAATAGGGTTCACGTTCGTGCTCGGGGGCATCGCTGACCTGCACCGTTGGCAACAGAACGGCGTCCGGCGGCGACGTGGCTTCCAGCTCTTCGCGGTCGTGTGCGGCTTGCGCCTGTCCGGCCGGAACGGTCGCAATCTCCGCCAGCCACTGTTTGCCTTGTGCAACCGTCAGCAAATGCGTGCCACCGGTTTCGCAATCCACCGGGCCGAGATCGACAACCTGCATGAAGTGCTCGCGTTCCTCACGACTGTCGAGCACCTGGGCGCATTTCGCCGCCGTCCATTGCACTTCCGCAAAGTTCACGTACAGCGTGCTGCGCCTTGAAAACACCAGCGCCGGACGCTCTTCAATGGGCGTGCGCCGGTCGTCATCGACCTTGGCGCCCTTGTGCAGCAGGGCGCTGACCAGTCCGTCGAGTAGCTGATATTCGTGGAGATGGCCGGTAACGCTGTCGATGACGTACAACCAGCCATCGCGCAGTAAACGGACACCCAACGGTCGAGTGGTGAGGGCGTAGGGCAGCTTCAGTTTGGCACTCGGGTCGAGTGGCTTTTCCACCAGCCCATAGCGCAAGGGCAATAGCTGCACATGGGTGTTGCGTAGAGGGCAGGCACCGGGAGAGCCGATGGCGGTTTTCGAGGCAGCAGCTGCGGCGAGGATGGCAGGATGGGTCATGGGCGCCTCCGTTGGATAGCCCAGCTATGGGCTAGGTCAGCGGCCAGCGCCACGCGCTCGCCGGGTGGTTGCAGGGAGGGCGAGTGGAGCAGTTGGGCGATAGCAGGGTGTTGTTCGAGCGCAGTACCATCCAGCCAGGCCACGAGGTTGGCGTAATGAAGAAGCTCGGATTGGCTGGACAAACCCAAGGCGTTGGCCTCGGCCTCCAGTTGCTCCAGCACCGGCCAGCGCTGGGCCAAGGTTTCACCGTCATGGCGTTCGGGAAAATAGTTGAGCCAATGGGCGTCGAGTTCGAGCAGCGCGCGGCGTCGATCAGTTCGGTCCATTGCTGCATTCAGTTCAGGACTCAAGCGATACGGTGTCGACAGTTCCGGGGATTGGGGCATTCGGGGTTGATGACGCTGCCAGTTTGCGTTGACGCTATCGGCCATCACCACGCAGGAAAGGGGCCCGAACAAGCGCTGATCGCCGCTGCCGAACAGTGCCTGCGCCACCGCCGCATCAGCCAGACGCAAGACGACCGGCAGTCCTTCGGGCAGTTCAACCGTCAGCAGTTTTCGCAAGTGTTGAGCCACATCATGGGCAGACGCCGTGCTGAACAACAGCACACCCCATTCCTCGTCCGCCTGTTGCAGATAGAACTGAAAGACCGGGTCGTCAGGTTGTTGGATCGCCACCAGCAGCGGTGAGATATCGCGCAACGCGGTGAAGGGCGCACAGTCATACAGCGCGATGGTGCTTGCACCGGGACTCAGTTGTTTGATGCGCTCCGGCAAATTGCTCAGGGTCACACCGTCCAGCAACACCAACGCCTGATGCTCGCTCCAGGGCAGGTCGTCAGGCAGGGAAGTCAAGAGACTCATGCTTGGGCGCCCTCACAAATCAGGCACCGCGAGGCGCGGGTTGAGATCAGTGCATGGCGTTGCCGCGCTGCATCGAACGTCACTTTCAGCAAGGGCAGGGCGCCCGGCATCAGCGGCTCCGCCGTCAGGCACACGGGCGGGGTGCCGCCCTGCATAATGGGGACGCTGCTGAAAATGCCTTCTGGCCCCAGTATTAGCCATTGACCGCCACCCACGAGCGCCAGGTACGTCCCGCCATTGATGACGACTTGTTGAACTGCGCTGAAGTGGAGCTGTTGCATGGCGCTGAGTCGTTGATTGGCGACGCGAACATGCTGATCGCCAAGGACCAACAGGTGGTCATCCTGTTTGAGTTCGGTCAGACGGTTGCCATGGGTCAAGTGGCGTTCTTCGCCGCGCAGGTCATGACTGCTTATGCCACCGACCACCACGTTGCGCTGGTTGTCGACTTGAATGCGTTCATCGTTCAGAACGTGCTGCACGAAATCGCGCTGGGCACGCAGGGCAATTTCCTCGGCGCCTTTTCTGTCCTCGATGCGTAGCTCGTTGTAACCGCCACCGCCGGGACTGCTCTGGCTGCGGAAAATGCTGCGGGTCTGCTCGGCGGGCAAATCCAGTGGCACCGGGGTCGAGGCGTTGGGCAGACAGCACAGGACGTAGGGTTTGTCCGGGTCGCCGTCGGTGAAACCTACCTGCACTTCCATTCCCACTCGGGGGATTTGCACGTTGCCGTAACCGTCATGGGCCCAACCAGTCGAAACTCGCAGCCAGCAACTCGATTGTTCGTTGTGCTCACCCTCGCGATCCCAGAGCAGCTGGACTTTGACCCGGCCGTACTGGTCACAGTAAATCTCTTCACCTGACGGGCCGGTGACGACTGCGTGCTGACTGCCTGTCATCCGGGGCTTAGGGTGTTCGAGGGCCGGCCGGAATATCACGTCCCACGGTGTGGTGATGAAGTGGTTACGGTAACCCTGACTGAAACCATCTTCTGCAGTGGCGTCGGTAATCGCTTCTTCCAGCACCTGGGGTTGCAAGCCGACATGCTCGATTTCAGTCAATAACCAAAGGCCATTACGATCACCGAGTGGGTGCTCGGTCATCTCGAAAAAATGACCGCTGCGCATGGCGCTTTGGTCGCTGCGCCCGTTGGCAAGCTGGTAATCGGCGCGGTGGCGTTCCAGTGCCTGATTGGCCAGCTGTTTACCGCGGTCGCGATGGGTGAACTGCCCGGGAAAGGCATAGTCCTCGAGGTGCGGCACCAGCGATTTTTTAGCCTCGCTGTCGAGTTTCACGCGTGGTTTCTCGAAATCGTAATCACGACGGCTGACATGGGTCGGGCGGGTATTCAGTTTTAGCTTGAACTGGTCAATCACTGGCGCTTGCGCGACCATGCCGCTGGCTTGCCTGTAGGCGGTTGACCGTTCTGGTTTCGAAAAACTGGTTTGATCGTCACCGAACACCAGCACATGCCCTTCGGCGCTGTGCTCAAAGTGAAAGTGCAAACCTTCTTCTTCACACAGCCTTTGTAGAAAATTCAGGTCCGTCTCGTACTGAACACAATACAGCCGGGGTCGGTACTCGGCATTCAGCTGGAAACGCCAGGTATCGGCCTGCATGCCTTGATCTTTCAGTACTTTTGCAATGATTTGCGGCACGCTCAGGTTCTGAAAAATGCGCTGGTTGTGGCAGTGGGAGAGATAGGTGAGGTGCGGCACCAGGGTCATCTGGTAGCGGGTCAGACGCTTGCCCGAATCACCTTCGGCAATTGCATAGACTTGCCCGTGGATGCCGGCACCGTCAGCTCCGAAGCGCAAAAAGGCCGAGCGATGATGAAGCGACTTGATGTCCAGGTCGTGGCGTTCGCCGACCAGTTCGAGATTAACTTCATAGGGTTGATTCAGCGCTTCCCTGGCGCGGAATTCGAGTACCTGAAGGTCGCGGGGAAAACCTTCAATGTCGAGTGTGAAAACGGCGGGTTTGAGGGCGCTTAACATCCACATTTCCTTGTGTCTATTTCAAGACTCAGGACTTTGCGTGGATCTACCGATTGGTTGATGTCAGGCGATTCGATATTTGGCGTAGGACGGGTCCGTTAAGTCGTCATCGGCGGTCAGGTGCGGACTGCCTTCGTCACAAGACGCAGGGTTGTAGGAGCGGTCTGTAGGGACGGGGGCGGGGATACGCTGTTTCGCGGGCGCAAAGCGTAGGAAGCAACTGATAAACCCCGGCGCTGAACAACCTCAGCGCCAGCAGCCCGATCCCCAGGGACTGCTGGCGAATGCGCGGCGAGTTACCGGTCAAGCGACATCCGAAGCCGCCGGCCATTGCTGATGCGGAATCGGTAAGTTGCGTGAATCGCCACGCCCCATCGGGAAGTACATGAACCCGTTGCGCGCCAGGCGATCGGCGTCGTACAGGTTGCGTCCGTCAAAGATCACCGGGGCCTTGAGCCGTTGCTGGATCAAGTTGAAATCCGGGGCCTTGAACTGTTGCCACTCGGTGCAGATGATCAACGCATCGGCGCCGGCCAGCACCGATTCCGGGGTGCCCATGAGCATCAGCTTTGCTTCGTCCGGGTACAACTGCTGGGTTTCCTGCATCGCTTCCGGATCGAACGCCCGAACGCTGGCGCCGGCGGCCCACAGCGATTCAAGCAGCACGCGACTCGGTGCGTCGCGCATGTCATCGGTGTTGGGTTTGAACGCCAGCCCCCACACGGCGAACGTCTTGCCGTGCAATTCGCCCTTGTAGAACGCGTTGATGCGTTCGAACAGCTTGTGTTTCTGCCGCTGGTTGATCGCTTCCACCGCTTGCAGCAGATCGCTGGAGCAATGCGCTTCTTCGGCGCTGTGGATCAGGGCGCGCATGTCTTTGGGGAAACACGAGCCGCCGTAACCGCAGCCGGGGTAGATGAAGTGATAGCCGATGCGCGAATCGGCGCCGATGCCCAGGCGCACCGATTCGATGTCGGCGCCAAGGTGCTCGGCCAGTTCGGCAATCTGGTTGATGAAGCTGATCTTGGTCGCCAGCATGCAGTTGGCGGCGTATTTGGTCAGTTCGGCGCTGCGCAGGTCCATGAACATGATCCGGTCATGGTTGCGGTTGAACGGCGCGTAGAGATCGCGCATGACGTCGCGCACGTCATCGCTTTCGCAGCCGATGACGATTCGGTCCGGGCGTCGGCAATCGGCCACGGCCGAGCCTTCTTTCAGAAACTCCGGGTTGGAGACGATCTCGAACTGCAACAACCGCCCGACCTTGATCAGGCACTTGTCGATGTGCGCGCGCAAGGTATCGCCGGTGCCCACGGGAACCGTGGATTTCTCCACCAGAATCACCGGTTGCTCACGATGACGGGCCACCGCTTCGCCCACCGACAGCACGTAACGCAGGTCCGCCGAGCCATCGTCCCGGGACGGCGTGCCCACCGCGATGAACAACACCTGACCGTGTTGCACCGCGAGTTTTTCATCGGTGGTGAACTGCAGTCGCTTGCCTTCCAGGCCTTCACGCACCAGGCTGGCCAGCCCCGGTTCGAAAATGCTCACGTGGCCCTGTTGCAGCAACTCGACTTTCTTTTCGTCGATGTCCATGCAGACCACGTCGTGGCCGACTTCAGCCAGCACAGCGGCCTGCACCAGGCCAACGTAACCGCTACCGAATACACTGATTTTCATAGGTCACTCCTGAGATTGGACGCATGAGCAGGTCGAGAATTGATGGTGATAACGCCGAGGATGACCAAGGCCACCCCAAGGCTTTTGGAAAGACTGAAATCTTCGTTGAACACCGGTAGCGCGGCGGCGATCAGGTACACCAGCGCATAGCTGATGCTCAGCAGCGCATAAGCGCGGCCCAGCGGCACATCGCGCAGGGCGGCGAGCCAGCTGAACATCGACAGGGCATAGGCGAGGATGGCGGCGAGCACCACGACCACAGCGGTCGGATCAATGGCGGCGGTGAGCCAGTGTTCGGGTGACGGCAGGCGCGTCATGCTCCAGCGCATGCCCAGCTGCGCGGCACTGCCCAGCAGCACGCTGCCGAGGGCGAAGGAGAGGCCACGACGCAGGCTCATGTGTGCAGCCCCAGCAGGATCACGCCGCCAATCACCAGCGCCACGCCCATCCAGTGACGACGGTCGATGATTTCGTGGAAGACGAAGCGGGCGATCAGGGTGATCAGCACGAAATTCAGGCTCAGCATCGGGTACGCGACGCCGACTTCAAGGCGCTGCAACACCAGCAGCCACACCAACAAACCCGCGCCCAGCGCGGCGATTGCCAGCCACAGCCACGGTGAGCGCAGTTTTTCGCTCCAGCCCGACGGTTGGCCGCGCCAGTGCTCCACGGCATATTTCTGGGCGATCTGGCCCAGGCAGGTGAGCAGGCAGGCTGCCAACACCAGCAACAGTCTCATGACGCACCCTGAGGAAAAATCAAAATCACAAGGTTGCCTTGTTCATAGCGTTTGCCATCCTTGGGCAAGCGTTCGATTTCACGCAGTTCGTCCTCCCCTTTGACCCGCATCAGCACGCCCACCGAACCGTTCTGGCGGGCGTCGTGCATCCACTGCTGCACGCGATCGGGGTCGACGCGCTGCTGCGCACCGTCAGGATAAGCGAGGCCATATTTCAGTTCGCCTATCGTGTTGTACAAAGCCACGTCCGGGCGTTTCAGGCGCCAGGCCAGGGCCGAAGCGGCGCCCAGATCGTTGCTGAGCAGCGTGCCGGCCTCGCCGAGTTCCTGTGCATGCTCAAGGACGAACTGGTCGGGCATCTTGTTCGCCACCACCGCTTCGGGCATCGCCGCCGGCAGAACGCCGATCAGCAGCAGGCTGCCAAAGGCCGGCGCCGCCCAGCACTGCAACGGTCGGAACGCTTGCAGCAGGTTGGCCATGATCCAGCCGATCAGGCCGACGAACACCAGCACCAGGCTGTGCAGTTCGTGGTGGTACAGCGGTTTTTTCAGTTGCAGATAGACGAGGGCGAGCAGGGTGGTCAGGCCCAGAAGGAGGTTGAGCAAGCCATTGACGCCCAGCGCGCGGCCTTGCTCCAGCCGCAAGCGATCCGCCAGTGCGTTGCCCAGCAACAGGGCCAATGGCAACAGGCACGGCAGGATGTAGCTCGGCAGTTTGCCTTTGCTCAGGCTGAAAAACAGCAGCGGCATCAGCAGCCACAGCAACAGGAAAGCGATATTCGCCTGGCGACGTGTTTGCCACGCCTGCCGCAGCGCCGGTGGCAACAGCGCCACCCACGGCAAACTGAACGCCACCAGTAACGGCAGGTAGAACCACCAAGGTGCGTCATGCTGTGCGTCGTCACCGGCGAAACGGCGTATGTGTTCGTGCCAGAAGAAGAAGCGCCAGTAATCCGGTTCCTGCGCATGCACCGCCAAGACCCAGGGCAGGCTGACGGCGATGGCCACGACAATCGCCAACGGACCGTAGATCAGCAGTTCACGCCAGCGTTTTTGCCAGACCATCCAGGGCAGGGCGATCAGCACGGGCAGCAGCCAGGCGAGAAAACCCTTGGTCATGAACCCCATGCCGCAGGCCAGGCCCAGCATCGCCCAGCCGATCAGGCGCTGGCTACGGCTGACGCTGTCCAGGGCAAACCACAAGGCAACCAGGCTCAGGTTGACCCAAAAGGTGAACTGCGGATCGAGGTTGGCGTAGCCCGCGGCGCCGGCAACCACGGTAAAACTCATGTACAGCAGCGCGCAGGCAAAACTCTTGCGCGGCTCGTTCCACAGCCGACGGGCGATCAGGTAACCCAGCATCACACTGAGCCCGGTGCTGAGGGCCGAAGCGAAACGCACGCCGAACAGGTTGTCGCCAAACACGGCCTGACCGAGGGCGATCATCCAGTAACCGGCCACCGGTTTTTCGAAGTAGCGCAGGCCCATGAAATGCGGCGACACCCAGTCGCCGCTCAGGAGCATGCCCTGGCTGATCTGCGCGTAGCGGGTTTCGTCCGGAATCCACAAGCCATGGCTGCCCATCGGCAGCAGGTAAGCCAGCAGACAAAGGCCCAGCAAAAACGGCAATGCCAAGCGTTTGCTCATACGCCTTGCACTCCCAGCCAGCCTTCACGACCGCCGAGCGCGCCTCGCCTTACCCGGCCACCGGGCAAGGCGTCCAGTGTGTCGGGCAGCAGGTCACCCAAGGGTTGAAAACGGATATCACGCTGGCGTGCGTCGGTCAGCAGTTGACGGAAATCGTCGGCCATCAGAATCCCTTCCACTTCGGCGTGGACCGTGTAGACGTTGAGGTTTTGCGGGGTGAACCGGTCAAGGATGAAGGTGTTGAAATCCTTGGCGACGACGGCCGGGCCGACCACTTCATCGAAGGTGGGCAGGTCCACCGGGATCTGAGGCGCGCCCAGGCCACCATCGGCCAATGTCGGCCGGAACAGACTGCGGCCACGACAATCGCTGTTGTAGCGAAACCCAAAACCCTGCTTGGCTTCGATCACGCGCTCGTCCGCCCGCCAACCGGCAGACGCAGAGCACTCGATGGGTTGCCCGAGGATGTCGCTGAGCGTGTCCACGCCCTGACGAATCTGCTCGATCAGTTGCACGTCGCTCCAGCGTCCGGCATTGGCCTGCCAGCCATGGTGATCCCAGGCGTGCAGGCCGACTTCATGCCCGGCCGCCAGGGTTTGACGCATCAAGTGCCCGAGATCGCGGCCAATCGGCTTGCCCGGCCACGCGGTGCCGGCCAGCAAAATGTCCCAGCCATACAGGCCGGCGGCGTTGGAGCGCAACATCTTCCAGAAAAACTGCGGGTGGATCAGGCGCCACAAGTGCCGGCCCATGTTGTCCGGCCCGACGCTGAAGAAGAACGTTGCCTTGATCTGGGCCTCATCGAGGATTTCCAGCAGCCGAGGCACACCCTCACGAGTGCCTCGGTAGGTGTCGACATCAATCCGAAGGCCCGCCTGCATTAGCGTTTGTCCGCGATTTCGAGCATGGCTTCACGCAGGAAGAAATCCAGGGTGTTGCCGATGGTTTCGCTCATCTCGACCGTAGGTGCCCAGTCCAGCAGCCGTTTGGCATTGTCGATACTCGGTTTGCGGTGAGACACGTCCTGATAACCCGCACCGTAAAACGCCTTGCTTTCGACGTCGCGGAACCCGGCGAACGGCGGGAAGTTGTGGCGCAACGGATGCGCTTCGAACTGACGCAGCAGCTCTTCGCCCAACTGACGGATGCTGGCTTCGTTGTCCGGGTTGCCGATGTTGATGATCTGGCCGTTGCAGGCGTCGTTGTCGTTGTCGATGATTCGCGCCAGCGCTTCTACGCCGTCAGCAATGTCGGTGAAGCAGCGTTTTTGCTCACCGCCGTCGAACAGGCGAATCGGCGTGCCTTCCACCAGATTGAGGATCAATTGCGTGATCGCCCGGGAACTGCCGATGCGTGCCGAATCCAGACGGTCCAGGCGCGGGCCCATCCAGTTGAAGGGACGGAACAGGGTGAAATTCAGGCCTTTCTGGCCGTAGGCCCAGATTACCCGGTCGAGCAGTTGCTTGGAGATCGAGTAAATCCAGCGTTGCTTGTTGATCGGCCCGACCACGAGGTTGGAGCTGTCCTCGTCGAATTTGCCGTCCTGGCACATGCCATAGACTTCCGACGTCGACGGGAAGATCACCCGCTTGTTGTATTTGACGCAGTAGCGAACCAGTTTCAGGTTCTCTTCGAAGTCCAGCTCGAACACGCGCAGCGGGTTGCGGGTGTATTCGATAGGCGTGGCGATCGCCACCAACGGCAGGATCACGTCGCACTTCTTGATGTGGTACTCGATCCACTCGGAGTGGATGCTGATATCGCCTTCGACGAAATGGAAATTCGCATGGCTACGCAAACGCTCGATGGCGTCCGAACCGATGTCCAGGCCATACACCTCGTACTTGTCGTCGCGCAGCAGGCGCTCGGACAGGTGATTGCCGATGAAACCGTTGACGCCGAGGATCAGCACGCGCGTGCGACGTGGGGCGCGACCGGACTCGGCGCCACGCAGCACGGAGCCGTCCACCAGCCCCAGTTCGCTGGCCAGTTGCGGGCCACTCAGGTACAAGCCGTTGTCGTTGCGCTGACCGGCGCTGATGACCAGCGAATCTTCGCCGCAGGCGATGCGCAGCGGATCGACGCTGATGACCCGGCCCGGTTCCTGGCCTTCGTTGCCCTTGACGATTTGCGCGCTCCAGACAATCAGCTTGTGTTCGCCGACGGCGCAGAATGCGCCGGGATACGGCTGGGTTACGGCGCGCACCAGGTTGAACAGCTCTTCGGCGGGCTTGCTCCACACCAGTTTGCCGTCGGCCGGCGTACGGCGACCAAACGTAGTGGCTTGGGATTCGTCTTGCACGGTTTCGCTGACTTTACCCGCGAGCAACGCGGGCAGCGTGTCGCGCAGCAGGTCGGCGGCGGCCACGCGCAGTTTGCCGTGCAGGCTCAGCGCCGTGTCGGTGCGCTCAATCGCGACTTTTTGCTGGGCAATGATTGCGCCAGCGTCGGCACGCTTGACCATGCGGTGCAGGGTCACGCCGGTTTCGCTTTCGCCGTTGACCAGCACCCAATTGGCCGGCGCGCGACCGCGATAGCGCGGCAGCAATGAACCGTGCAGGTTGAATGCGCCTTTGCGTGCTGTGGCCAGCAGCGGTTCGCTCAGCAGATGGCGGTAGTAGAACGAGAACAGGTAATCCGGGTTGAGCTTGCTGATGCGCTCGATCCAGAGCGGGTGGTTGGCATCTTCCGGGGCATGCACCGGGATGCCGTTGCGCGCACACAGTTGCGCTACGGAGCCGTAAAACGCGTTTTCCTTCGGATCATCGGCGTGGGTGAATACGGCGGCAATCTCGTAACCGCTGTCGAGCAGGGTTTCAATGCCGGCACAGCCAATATCGTGGTAGGCGAAAACAACAGCTTTTGCGCTCATGAGAGAACCTGATCTGAGGAAGAGGAAGTGAGGCCGTCAACGGTGACCACGGGAACGGGTGTGGCGGGCTGGCTGCGCAGGACTTTTTCGATAAAGAACCGCGGGCGCGCACGGACGTCGCTGTACATCCGCCCCAGGTATTCGCCCAACAGGCCCATGCCGATGAACTGGCCGCCGGTGAACACGAACAGCACGGCGAACAGCACGAACGTACCGTCACCGGCCCAACTGGCGCCGAACACCAGCCGCAGGACAATCAGTGCGGTAGCGAACGCCACGCCGAGCCCGGCCATGGCGAATCCGACAATGCTCAGCAGCCGCAGCGGCGTGGTGGTCATGCAGGTGATCAGGTCGAACATCAGGTTGACCAGACGCATCGGGCTGTACTTCGATTCACCGTGTTCGCGTTCGGCGTGGGTCACCAGGATTTCCGTGGTGTGTCGGGCGAAGCTGTTGGCGAGGATAGGGATGAACGTGCTGCGTTCGCGGCAGGCGAGCATGGCGTCAACGATGCTGCGTCGATAGGCGCGAAGCATGCAGCCGTAGTCGCTCATGGCAACTCCGGTGGAGCGCTGCACGGCGAGGTTGATCAGTTTTGACGGCCAGCGACGCAAGGCCGAATCCTGACGATTGCTACGCACCGTGGCGACCACGTCATAGCCCAGTTCGGCCTGGGCCACCAGGCGCGGAATCTCTTCGGGAGGGTTTTGCAGATCGGCGTCGAGGGTGATGACGACATCGCCCTTGCACTGCTCGAAACCGGCCATGATTGCCGCGTGTTGACCGTAATTGCGGTTAAGAATGACCGCCACCACCGGGCTGCACTCGCGACTGGCGGCCTCTTCGAGGATCTGCGCCGAGTGGTCGCGACTGCCGTCATCGACCATGACGATTTCGTAGTCATGGTGCAGTTGCTGGCACGCCGCTTCGGTGCGCCTGAGCAATTCGGGCAGGCTGTCTTGCTCGTTGTAGACCGGGATGACGATCGACACGCAACGGATCGGATAAGGTTTCACAGGCGTGTGTCCAATGTGAGTTCGATAGCGCTGACGACACGGTCGACGTCATCGGTGGTCATGTCGGGGAACAACGGGATCGAGCACAGGCGCGCCGAGTTCCATTCGGTGTTGGGCAGGTAAATGTTGGGGAAGCGCTGGCGGTAATACGTGTGCAAGTGCGTGGCGATGAAGTGGATGCCGGTGCCGATGTTCTGCGCCTGCAGGGCTTTCATGAATGCTTCACGGTCGAGTCCGCAGCGCTCGGCGTCGATGCGCAGGATGAACAAGTGCCAGGCGTGCTGTTGCGGGTAAAGCGGAATGGCCAGCGGCTGCACCGTTGAGCCTTCCAGCCGTTGCAAATAGGTTCTGGCCAGCGCGGTGCGCTTGGCGTTGATCTCGTCCAGACGTTCCAGTTGCACCAGCGCGATAGCGGCATTGATGTCGGCCAGGTTGTATTTGAAACCCGGCTCGATCACCTGGGCCTGGGGTTTGCGGCCATGGGTCATGCGATCGTAGGCATCGACGCCGAGGCCGTGAAACTTGAGCATGCGCACCCGGTTGGCCAACGCTTCATCGTCACTGACGAACATCGCGCCCTCGGCGCAGGTCATGTTCTTGATCGCGTGAAACGAGAAGATCGCCGTGCCTTGCGCGCCGACGTGACGGTTTTTGTAGAGGGTGCCGGTGGCGTGGGCGGCGTCTTCGATGACCGGGATGCCGTACTTGTCGGCCAGGGCGTAGAGCGGATCGAGATCGAACGCCGCGCCGGCGTAGTGCACCGGAATAATCGCCCGGGTGCGCGGGGTGATGGCCGCTTCGATGTGCTCGACGCTGCTCATCAGCGTGTCGCGGTCGACGTCGACAAACACCGGCGTTGCGCCCAGCAGACAGATCATGTTGGCGGTGGAGACCCAGGTCTGCGACGGCGTGATGACTTCGTCGCCGGGACCGATGCCCAATGCCAATAGCGTGACATGCATGGCGCCGGTGGCCGAGGACAGTGCCACGGCATGGCGGCATCCCACATAGTTGGCGAAGTGTTCTTCGAGTTGCTGGTTTTTCGGCCCGGTTGTGATCCAGCCAGAGCGCAATACTTGCTCTACGGCGGCAATTTCTTCATCGCCGATACTGGGACGGGAGAAGGGTAGAAAAGCCTCACTCATGGAAAACCTCGGGGCGTAGGCCGTCCTTCGGCAAAAGTGCCGAAATTAACGGGATTTCAAAGGTTTAGTGACCTGTTCGGTTTAGTGACCTGTCGGGCACGAGCCATATTTGACTTTTGCAGCCATGGCCGGCAGGTTGGGAGCCCATTGAGGCTCACCGGGTAGTGATTAGGTTAGGCCGGTTTTTGTGAAAGAAACATCAAAAACCAGTCGTCGAATCGTTTATCTGAACGTTATTAAGCCAATGTTCAGACTTCTGCCGTTGATCGCTCTCTTTAGTAGAAACGTCCTACGGAAGTGTCTCGCGTTACATGAAGAATGTTTCAATCCTTAGTTGTTCTATTGATCTGTTACCACTCAAGGCCGTTTTGTTTTGATTGACTTACCTGTTGCTGATTCAAGTGCTGCAAAGACCAACCCAATGCCTCTGTATCTGGCGCGACTGGCGCCGTCCAGCCAACTGACCATGCGCTATGTGTTGCAGGATGCAGCCGACCGCCTGGGCTTCGAAGACATGAACGTCGAGGAGATTCCCTGGCACCAGCTGCAGCCCGAGGATGTGATTTCGTTGGTTGCGGCCTTGCGCGCGGACGGCTACGCGCCCAACACGTCTTCGCTGTACGTCAACGCCGTGCGCGGGGTGATGAATGAAGCCTGGCGCATGAGCCTGATCAGCCAGGAACACTTGCTGAAAATGCGTTCGGTCAAGGGCATTGCCGGCACGCGTCTGTCCCAGGGGCGTAATCTGCGGCGTTCGCTGATTCAGGAAATGATGGCGGTCTGTGCGGCGGACCCACGGCCACAAGGCCTGCGGGACGCGGCGATCATCGGGATTCTGTACGGCTCGGGCATGCGTAAATCAGAGTCGGTGAACCTCGACCTCGATCAGGTGGATTTCACCGAGCGCAGCCTGCGGGTGACCGCCAAAGGCAACAAGCAGTTGATCAAATACGCGCCGGCCTGGGCATTCGCCAAACTGGATGCCTGGCTGGAGTTGCGTCGTTCGCAACTCAAGGAAGGCGAAGTGGACGATCCGTTCCTGTTCAATCGCATCCGTCGCGGCAGCCACATCACCCGTGAGCGCATCACCAAACACGCGATCTATTACATTGCCCGGCAGCGCGGCGCGCAGGTCGGGGTGAAAATCATGCCTCACGATTTCCGGCGCTCGTTCATTACCCGGGTGATCGAGGAACATGACTTGTCGATCGCGCAGAAACTCGCCCATCACAGCAATATCCAGACGACGGCCAACTACGACGTGCGGAACGACAACGAGCGGCGGCGCGCGGTGGACCGCTTCGATCTTTAAGTTTCGCTCAGAACATGGGCGTGGCCGATGGTCGAGACGTGAACCGCACTGCCGGTCGGTGGCGCGTACAGGCCAGAACTGCGCACCATCAATGATCGACCGGGCTGGTCGCAGGATGGCAAAGTCTCCAGTTCCACGGTCAACGTGCAGGTGTTGCCGCTGAAATCCCGCTCGGTCACTACGGCGCGGCACCCGACGGCCTCGACAGCGCTGGGCACGATGCCGACCACTTGCAGCTGCTCGGGCCGCAGCATGATCTGCGCAAAGCGGTTGTTGCGATGATTGTTGACCGGGATTCGCCCCAGATCGCAATGGGCCCAGCCGGCTTCGATCCGGGCCGGCATGACCACGGCATCGCCGAGGAACATCGCGGTTTGCTCGTCGCCGGGGTAGCGGTAGAGGTCCAGCGGATGACCGGACTGCACCAGGCGCCCCTCGCGCATGACCGCCAATTGATCGGCAAACGACAGCGCTTCACTCTGGTCATGGGTCACCAGAATGGTGGTGACACCGGCGTCTGCCAGCAACCGCGCGACCAGTTTGCGCATGGCCGCGCGCAGCCCGGTATCGAGCGCGGAAAACGGTTCATCCAGCAACATCAAACGCGGCTGTTGCGCCAGAGCCCTTGCCAGCGCCACCCGTTGTTGCTGACCGCCAGAGAGTTCATGGGGCCAGCGGTCGGCCATGTTCGCCTCCAGGGCAACGCTGTCCATCAACTGGGCGATACGCTCGCGTTTTTCGAGGCCCTTGATCGACAATCCGAAACCGATGTTGGCGGCCACGGTCATGTGCGGGAACAAGGCGCCGTCCTGAGGCACATAACCGATCTGACGTTGGTGCGCGGGCACTTCCTGGGTGTCGTCGACCAGCGTCTGACCGTTGAGCGAAAGACGCCCCGCATCCGGGAACTCGAAGCCCGCGATCATTCGCAGCAAAGTGGTTTTACCCGAACCCGAAGGGCCGACGATCACCGTGCGGCTGCCCGTCGGCACCGACAGGCTAATGTCTTCCAGGGCCCTTTGCGAACCGTAGGATTTGCAGATCGAATGCAGTTCAAGCGTGTTCATCGGCCAGCCGTTCGTTTGGATTGGTGATAGAGAAGTCCGGTCAGCGGTAGTGACAGCAGAATCATCAGCAAGGCATAGGGCGCCGCCGCGGCGTAGTCGATTTCGCTGGTCAAGGCCCAGAACCCGGTCGCCAGCGTGCGCGTACCGTTCGGGGCGAGGAGCAGGGTGGCGGTCAATTCATTGGTGATTGCCAGGAATACCAGCGCAGCGCCAGCGGCAGCACCGGGCGCCGCCAGTCGCAAGGTGATCAACCACAGCGCCCGCGTGGGCGAGCGCCCGAGGCTGCGGGCAATGTTCTCCAGTTCCACCGGTGCCTGGGCGATGCCGGCACGCAAACTCACCAGGGCGCGGGGCAAGAACATCAGCAGGTACGCCAGCAGCACCGTGATCGTGGTCTGATAAATCGGCCGGGCGAAATGCACCGTGACCGTCACCAGGGCCAGGGCGACGACAATACCCGGCAATGAACTGGTGATGTAGTTGCAGCTTTCCAGCACCCGTTGCATCCGACCCGGCGAGCGAATCGACAACCAGGCAATCGGGATGGCGGCGCAGGTGGTGAGCGCCGCACCCGCGACCCCGAGCAGGAGTGTCTGTTGCAGCGCCGGCATCAGCTCGGCCATCTGCCAGACCTGCGCACCACCGGCGATCAGCCATTTACCCAAGGTGATTAACGGCACACCCAGCGCGAGGGCGCAGGTCACGATCAGCAACGTCAGCGCAAGCCCGGCTGTCCCGGTCTTCAAGCGCACGACGCGCTGTTCGCGGGCACTTCCCGAACCGACCCGCGCATACCGCGCATGGCCACGCGCCGCCGATTCGACGGTCAGCATCGCCAGGCAGCACAGGGCGAGCACGCCGGCCAGCATGTTGGCGGCGGGACCGTTGAAGGTGGACTTGAACTGATCGAAGATCGCCGTGGTGAAGGTGTCGAAGCGGATCATCGCGTACAGGCCATATTCGGCCAGCAAGTGCAGCCCGACCAGCAAGGCACCGCCACAGATGGCCAGACGCAGCTGCGGCAGCACCACCCGGAAAAACACCGCCCAGGGTTTGAGCCCCATCGATTCCGCCACATCTTCAATGGCTGGATCGAGCCGGCGCAAGGTGGCCGCAATCGGCAAGTAAAGGAAGGGGAAGTAGGCGATGACCGAAACCAGAACCCCGGCAAACAGACCATGAATCGGCGGCACCAGACTGACCCAGGCGTAGCTGTGAACGAAGGCCGGGACCGCCAGCGGCGCGGTCGCCAGCAATGACCACCAGCGTCGCCCCGGCAGATCGCTGCGCTCGGTCAGCCAGGCCAGCGTCACGCCCAGCACGATGCACAAGGGAATCGTGATCGCTACCAGCAACACGGTGTTGATCAACAACTCGCCAACCCGGGGCCGGAACATCAGCGTTGCCAGGGTGGCCCAACCGGTCTGCATGGACACACCGATAACAAAGGCAATCGGCAGCAGCGCCAGCAATGAAATCAGCACCGACAAACCGATCACCCACGCACCGCCGCGACCCGCGAACAATCCGCGGGAGCGGCGGCGTACATATGCGGGTATGGCCGCAGCGGCACCCGCCGGTAGCGTTTCAGGCATCAATTCAGAGCAGTCCGGCCTGAGTCATCAGATCCACGGCTTTTTTACTGTCGAGTTTTGACGCATCGACTTTCGGCGCGTCGAGCTGCTGCAGAGGCACCAGTTTGGGGTTGGATTCAGCGTTTTTGCCCACGGCATATTCGAACGATTTACCCGTCTTGAGGATGGCCTGGCCGTCCTTGCCGGTGATCCATTTCAGGAACGCCTGGGCCTGTTCCTTGTGTTGGCTGGACGCCAGAACGCCGCCACCGGAGAGGCTGACGAACGCACCCGGGTCCTTGTGTTTGAAGTAGTGCAGGGCAGTGTTCTTGCTGTTTTCGCCGGTTCGGGCCTGATCGCCGAAACGGTAATAGTGGTAAATCACACCGCTGTCGATCTGCCCGGCATTCACCGCTTTCAACACGGAGCTGTTGCCCCGGTACGCGGTGAAGTTGGATTTCATCCCTTTCAACCACTCAAGGGTGGCGGCTTCGCCCTTGAGTTCCAGCAATGCGGCGACAATGGCCTGGAAGTCGGCGCCGGCCGGTGACGCCGCCCATCGACCTTTCCATTTCGGATCGGCGAGGTCCATCAGCGACTTCGGCAATTCGGCTTCGGGCAGTTTGCCCGGGTTGTAGACAAACACCGTGGAGCGCGCGGCGATTCCCACCCACTTGCCATGGGCCGGACGGTAGGCTGCGCCGACTTGTTCCAGGGTGGTCGGCGCTACGGGTGCAAACAGCCCCGCGTTGTCCACCAGCACCATGGCCGGGGAGTTTTCGGTCAGGAACACGTCAGCGGGGGAGGCAGCGCCTTCCTGCACGATCTGGTTACCCATTTCGGTGTCGTCGCCGTTGCGCACGGTGACCTTGATGCCGGTCTCCCCGGTAAAGCCCTCGATCCAGGCTTTGGTCAGGCTTTCATGCTGGGCGTTGTAGACCACGATGCCGTCGGCATCGGCAGCGTACACGTGGCCGGCACCGAGCAGCGCAGTGGCCAAGAATGCTTTTTTCAGGAAAGAGGGAATTCGGCGATTCATGCGGTGGCGGCTCCAGTTATTTTTTTAATCGTGCAAGCTGACAGACCGGAAGGGTCGTCAATGATTGTAGGTCAATACGAATCATTTGCAGATTTAAGCGGCGCCAAATGTAAGGGGCAGGATGAGAAAAAAACGTCAATTCATTGCGGTGTCGGGCAAGATTTTTGTTTTCCGTTCGCAGCCTGGCTGATTAACGCGGCGAGGCGTTTGACGTTGTTTTGTTGGGCAATGACCAAGTCGTCGATGGTCGGTCCTGAGGGCGTTTTCAACGTACTGCGGCAGCTGACCAGCGTGTTATCGCCTTCGCCGAGGCTGCGCAGGCGCCATTTGACGTCCATCAGCGCGTACTGTCCGGGCACCGAATCAAAACGCTGAACCTCCACGCGCACCGACACTTTGCGCTGGGGATTGCTGTTGGCCAATTGATCGACCAAGGCGCTACGCAACTCGTCCACCAGGCTCGCGGCCCACCATTCGGTCTCCAGAATCGCCAGGCCGCTGTTGCCCTGACGAATGACGATCTGCGGACGATCGACTTGCGGCGGTACGCTGAGGCCTTCGATCAGGATTTCCCCGCCGTTGCCGCGCACCGTCCCGCTCAATTGCGCCGGGGTCAGGGTGTGGAACTGAATCGGCTCACTGCGGCACGCGGCGAGCAGCATGAGCGCAGTGACCAACGTCATCTTCAGCGAAGAAACCATGGGTGTTGCTCCTGTGGTCAGTTGCGCGGTGGCGCCTTCAAATCAATCGGCTCGGCGTTGTCGGGGCGACCGCGAATCAGCGACTCCGGATGCCGGCCCAGGTAATCCGAGAGCTCACGCAAGGAACGCGACATGCGCCCTAGTTCGTCCAGGGTCTGGGTCAACTGCTCGCGTTGCGGCGAGTCATCGGCGAGGGTCGAACTGGCCGATTGCAGGGTCTTGCTGACATCCGCCAGGGTGGTTTGCACGCCGGGCAGGGTCTTGGCGTTGAATTGTGCGAGGCCTTTGCGCAGCTCGACGAGGTTGCTGTCGAGGTTGCCGGCAATGCGTCCGATGGGCAGATCGTTGATTTTGTTGACCATGCCTTCGAGTTTTTCCTGCAACTGCTCAAGGCTGCCAGGAACGGTCGGGATAGTGACGGGGCGGGCGGACGGGTCGAACACGACCTTCTCGGCTTTCGGGTAGAAGTCGAGCGAGATGTACAGCTGACCGGTCAACAGGTTGCCGCTGCGGGCCTGAGCGCGCAGACCATTTTCAATGAACGTTCCCATCAGACGAATGCTGGCGGCTTCGTCATTGGGGTCGTGCTTCAAGACCTCAAGCATTTTGGCGTGGGCCTGACCCAGTCGTTGCGGGTAGATCACGATGCCGACATTGACCGGAAAGGTGCGTTTTTTTGCATCGAAATCCAGATTGACCGACACCACTCTGCCGAACTCGATGCCGAGGAATTCCACCGGCGCATCGACCTTGAGTCCGCGCAACGCCTGGTCGAAACGCAAGCTCAGGAATTGCGCCTTGCCGTTGGGCGGGGCGAGGGCGATTTGTTGGTCTTCGAACAGCTCGAAGGCTTTTTCCTCGGAGGCCGGTTTATCGTTGGGGCTGTATTCCGGGGCACGGAAGGCGATACCGCCCACCAACATGGAGGACAGCGACTCGGTCTTCACTGCAAAGCCGTTGGCGCCGACATTCACATCGATGCCACTGGCGTTCCAGAATCGGGTGTTTTCGGTGACGTAGGCATCGTTGGGTGAATGAATGAAGACTTCGATGTTCACCCCTTTGCCGTCGGCATCCAGGGCATAAGCGACGACTTGGCCGACGGGAATCTTGCGGTAGTAAACCGGCGAGCCGATGTCCAGCGAACCCAGGTCCTGAGTGTGCAGCGTGAAGCGCTTGCCCGGCTCGCCATAGGTGATGGGCGGCGGGTTTTCCAGCCCGGTGAAATTCTTCGCCCGGGCATTGGCCTGGCCGATGTCGGCGCCAATGTAATCCCCGGACAGCAGGGTATCGATGCCCGACACGCCGCCGGCCCCGATACGTGGCCGCACGACCCAGAATTGCGAATCTTCACGGGTGAAGCTTTCCGCTTGCTTGGACAGTTTGATCGTGGCGTTGACGCTCTTCTGGTCGTTGCTCAGTTCGACGTCGGACACATGCCCGATCACCACGTTGCGGTATTTGACCTCGGTCTTGTTGGCCGTCAGGCCGCTGCCGGTCTTGAAGGTCACAGTGATGGTCGGTCCTTCCTGCAGGATGCTGTGCACCACCAGTGAAATACCCACCAGCACCGCAACAATCGGGACGATCCAAACCAGCGATACGCTGAAGCGACGGGTCTTGATCGGGGCTTGCCCGGGGGCTTGCGGCCCGTCAGTGGCTTGCGACTTCATCCATGACCTCCTCGTTTTTCGAATGGTGTTGGTCCCAGATCAGGCGCGGGTCGAAACTCATCGCCGACAGCATGGTGAACACCACCACCAGACCAAAGAACAGAATGCCCGCGCGCGGTTCGATATCGGCCAGGTCTTGAAATTTCACCAGCGATGCCACCAGCGCGACCACGATCACGTCGAGCATCGACCAATAACCGATGAGTTCGACGAAGCGGTACATTTGAGAGCGCTCCTTGCGCGCCCATTGGCTGTCGCGCTGAACGGTTACCAGGAGCAACGTAAGGGCGACGAACTTGACGCCCGGCACCGCGATGCTGGCGATAAAAATGATCAAGGCGATGTCCCAGGCGCCGTGGTGCCAGAAATCCAGCACACCGCCCATGATCGTGCTGTCGGCGCCGTTGCCGACCATTTTGGTGTTCATCACCGGCAACAGATTGGCCGGGATGTAAAACACCAGGGACGTGAGCAGGTAGGCCCAGGTCCGGGTCAGTGCGTTGGTTTTGCGCCGATGCAGCGGTGCACCGCAGCGCTCGCATTCGTGGGGTTCACCGGTCATGTCACAGGCCATGCCGCAGCTGTGGCAAAGGCACAGGTTGAGTTCGCTCGCGACCGGAGGCGTGGTCATAAAACATCCCACAGTTCACGGACATCGCGTCCGGCAATGCGGATCATCATCAGGCTGAGAATGGCCAGTGCGAACAGACCGATGCCGGGCAGCACGTCGAGCAACCCGGCGAGCTTGATCACCGCAACCATCGCCCCCAGCAGGCAGACTTCCAGCATGCTCCAGGGCCGCAGGGTTTCCAGCCAGCGCATACAGATTCTGAAACCCGGCGAGCGACGGGAGGCGAGGGCGAAACTCAGGACCCAGATCAGCAGCAGCAGCTGGAAAATCGGCGCGATGATCATGGCGATGGCCGCCACCAGGGCGATGAAGGTAATCGGGCCCAGACTCAGGGCCAGCACGGAATCCCACAGCGTCGCGCTGTTTTTCAGGCCTTGGAGGCTGATGCTCATGACCGGGTAGAAATTGGCGAAAATCCACAGCATCAATGCCGTGAAGGTCAGCGCCAGCCGCTGCTCCACCGACAGGCCGTTATAGCGCTGAAGCACGCCGCCGCAGCGCGTACACAGGGTTTTCTGATGTTTGGCGAGCGTGACTTTTTGATACACGCAGTCACAGTGCTCGCAGATGATCAGTTGGTCAGTCGTAGCCATAGGCCGCACTCGCCAGGAGACAGGAAAGTCAGAGCACCTCCTCAATATAGAAGTGCCTTGCGAATGAGCAAATCGAAAGGCTATTTAGCGAGTGGACGGGGTGTGACGATCAAGAAGACATTTGTGGCGAGGTGGTTACCTGTGGCGAGGGGATTTATCCCCGTTGGGTCGCGAAGCGGCCCCCGGCATTCCTCTTGAAAAAGGATTGCGACTGCTTCGCAGCCGAACGGGGATAAATCCCCTCGCCACAAGTTTTGTGTGAGGTCTGCGACCTAGTGTCAGCCGAGCACTTCACGCAGCCGATACCAGAACATGCCAAGGGCCAACAGCGGAGAACGCAGCATCGGGCCGCCGGGGAAGGTCATGTGCGGCACGGCGCTGAATACGTCAAACCCTTGGCTTTGCCCGGTATGAATCGCTTCGCCCAGCAGTTTTGCGCACCAGTGGGTCACGTTCAGCCCATGACCGGAGTAACCCTGGGCGTAAAACACGTTCGGCTGTTGGCGCAAGCGACCGACCTGCGGAAAGCGATTCGCTGTGATCCCGATCTTGCCGCCCCATTGAAAATCAATGCGTACATCGGCCAACTGCGGGAAGACCTTGAGCATGTGCGGCCGCATATAAGCACCGATGTCCGCCGGATCGCGCCCGGAATAATGACAGGCTCCGCCGAACAGCAAACGCCGGTCCGCCGAGAGCCGGTAATAGTCCAGGCCGACTTTCTGGTCGCACAACGCCAGGTTCTGCGGGATCAATTGCGCGGCAACCTCCGGCGCCAAAGGCTCGGTGGCGACGATGTAGCTGCCCGCCGGAAGCACTTTGCCGCTGAGTTTCGGTTCAAGTTCGTCCAGGTGCGCATTACACGCCAATACCAGACTGCCGGCACGCACCGTGCCGCCGGCACAACGAACCTGCACCGTGCTGCCATGGATCAGTTCCAGTACCGGGCTTTGTTCGAAGATCTGCACCCCAAGCGATTGCGCCAGTCGCGCTTCGCCCAGCACCAGATTCAGCGGGTGCAAGTGCCCCGAGCCCATGTCGACCAGACCACCGGCATACACACCCGAGTTGACCACTTGCTCTCGGATCTGCTCCGGCCTGACCAATCGCGTTTCATGGGCGTAACCCGACTCGGCAAGGCCTTGCTGCTCAGCCTTGAACGCCGCGAACTGCGCCTTGGTGTTGGCCAGTTCACAGAAGCCCCAGCGCAGGTCGCAATCGATGTTGTGCTCACGGATGCGATTGCCCACGAGTTCCACCGATTCGATCCCCGCACGCTCAAGGTAACGCACGCCTTCGTTACCGACATGCCTGGCGAAACCGCTGACGTCATGACCGATGCCGCGAATCAACTGCCCCCCATTGCGCCCGCTGGCGCCCCAGCCGATTCGTCGGGCCTCCAGCAGAATCACCGAGAGCCCGCGCTGCGCGAGTTCGATGACGGTGTTGACCCCGGTGAATCCGCCGCCGATCACGCAGACATCTGCCACGAGGTCTTCGGCCAACGCGGGGAAGGGCGCCAGCGTATTGGCCGACGCGGCGTAATAGGAACGCGCATGTTCGTTGCTGTACTGATTCATTTGTTGGACTTCACTTTGCTCCAGGAACGGGTCATCAGACGCATGATCGCCTGGGGCGGGGTGGTCGAGATGTAGAGTTTGTCGAGCACTTCCTGAGGCGGGTAAACCTCGGGATTGTTCACCAGTTCAGCGTCCATGTATGGCTTGGCGGCGGGGTTCGGGTTGGCGTAACCGACCGAGGCGCTGACCTTGGCGATCACTTGTGGGTCCAGCAGGTAGTTGATGAAGGCATGAGCCTCCTTCGGGTTGCTCGCATCGGCGGGAATTGCCAGCAAGTCGAACCACAAATTGCTGCCTTCCTTGGGGATCGCATAAGCGATGTTCACGCCGTTCTTGGCTTCCCTGGCGCGGTTGGCGGCCTGGAACACGTCGCCCGAGTAACCGAAGGCCACGCAGATGTCGCCGTTGGCCAGGTCCGACACGTACTTGGACGAGTGGAAATAAGTGATGTAAGGCCGGATGCTCAACAGCTTGGCTTCGGCTTTTTTAAAGTCTTCCGGGTTCTCGCTGCGTGGGTCCATGCCCATGTAATTGAGGATGGCGGGAAACACTTCGTCCGCCGAATCCATCATCGACACGCCGCACTGGCTGAGTTTCTTGATGTTTTCCGGTTCGAACAACACTGCCCAGGAATCGATGTGATCAATGCCCAGCACTTGCTTGACCTTGTCGACGTTGTAACCGATGCCGTTGGTGCCCCACAGATACGGCACGGAGTGTTCGTTGCCCGGATCGTTCTTCTCCAGCAGTGCCAGCAGTTTCGGGTCGAGGTTCTTGAAGTTCGGCAACTGCGCGCGATCGAGTTTGAGGAACGCACCGGCCTTTACCTGGCGAGCGAGGAAGTGGTTGGACGGCACCACCACGTCATACCCGGTACGGCCGGCGAGCAATTTCCCCTCAAGGGTTTCATTGGAATCGAAGACGTCGTAGATCACTTTGATCGCGGTTTTCGCCTGGAAGTCGGCGAGGGTGGTTTCGCCGATGTAATCGGTCCAGTTGTAGACGCTGACAGTGGGCTGGGCCTGTGCAACGGCGCTGAACAGCATGGCCAGCGCGACCGGGACCATGGATTTCAGTAGACGCATATGGACACCTTTTGGAGTTATTGGATTTATCAGGTGTTTCTTGGATAAATTGTGGCGAGGGGATTTATCCCCGTTCGGCTGCGGAGCAGTCGTAAAACTATTGCTCGCGGTATGCCTGACTTACCGCAGTCGCAGGTTTTGGGGCCGCTTCGCAGCCCAACGGGGATAAATCCCCTCGCCACAGGTTTGGTGTTGTCTCACCGTTTCGTTAAATGGCGGTTAGACGCTGAGCAACAAAAACTCCCGCTCCCAGGAGCTGATCACCCGCTTGAAGTTCTCGTGCTCGGCACGCTTGACCGCCACATAACCACGGACAAACTTGCTGCCCAGATACCGCCCGATGGTTTCGCATTCCTCCATCTGCGTCAGCGCGTCTTCGATGGTGATCGGCAAACGCAGGTTGCGTCGCTCATAGGCCCGGCCCTGCACCGCAGCGCTCGGCTCGATGCGTTCGACCATGCCGAGGTAGCCACACAACAGGCTGGCGGCGATCGCCAGATACGGGTTGGCATCCGCGCCAGGCAAGCGGTTTTCCACGCGCATTGCCTCAGGGCTGGAGGTCGGCACCCGCAGGCCCACGGTGCGGTTTTCTTCGCCCCACTCGACGTTCACCGGCGCAGAGGTGTCAGGCAGGAAACGACGGAACGAGTTCACGTTGGGTGCGAACATCGGCAGCACTTTGGGAATGTATTTCTGCAGGCCGCCGATGTAGTGCAGGAACAGCTCGCTCATTTGCCCGTCGGCATTGGCGAATATCGGCTTGCCGGTGGCGATGTCCACCACACTCTGGTGGATGTGCATGGCGCTGCCCGGCTCGTCGCCAATCGGCTTGGCCATGAACGTCGCCGCGACGTTGTGCTTGAGCGCTGCTTCACGCAGGGTGCGTTTGAAGACGGTGATCTGGTCGGCCAGGTCCAGCGCGTCGCCGTGGCGGAAGTTGATTTCCATTTGCGCCGGGCCGTCTTCGTGGATCAGCGTGTCGAGGTCCAGGCCCTGCAGTTCGCACCAGTCGTAGACGTCTTCGAACAGCGGATCGAACTCGTTGGCGGCGTCGATGGAAAACGACTGACGACCACTTTCCGCCCGGCCCGAACGGCCCATCGGCGCCTTGAGCGGCAAGTCCGGGTCTTCGCAGCGCTGGGTCAGGTAAAACTCCATTTCCGGCGCGACAATCGGCCTCCAGCCTTTGTCGGTGTACAGCTGCAGGACTTTTTTCAACACGTTGCGCGGCGACAGTTCGATCGGGTTGCCGAACTTGTCGAAGGTGTCGTGGATCACGATTGCGGTCGGCTCGATGGCCCATGGAATCACGTAAACCGCGTCGGAAACCGGCTTGCACACCATGTCGATGTCGGCCGGGTCGAGCAGGTCGTAGTAGATGTCGTCGTCGACAAAGTCCCCGGTTACCGTTTGCAAAAGCACACTTTCCGGCAGGCGCATGCCTCGCTCATGCAGGAACTTGTTGGTGGGTGCAATCTTGCCGCGTGCAATGCCGGTCAGGTCGCTGACGACACACTCGACTTCGGTAATCTTGTGATCTTTCAGCCACGTGAGCAGCTGATCGAAAGGGACATTCATAAAGACCTCGTTATTGGTTTTATTAACGCCGGGGAGGGTGGTTTCATCCGCCACACACTTCCCCTGGGACGCGTTGACGACTATCTTGGGCGAGCCTTGCCGATCCATCTATCCACTTTCAGCAGCACCAAAACGCACCAAACGAGTGCGTAAGGTCACCCATGACGGCGTGCAATTCATTACAGGTCCAAGCGTTTAACACCGCCGATGTCGCCGAGCAAATCCGCGCCACACCGGGCTGGGTCCAGCACTATCAGCAGATGTCGCCGGGGCATTTCGCCGGGCGGGTGCGTTACCTCGATCTGCAGGGCGTAGAGATTTACGAGGAACACATGAACACCCGGGTCGAGCAGAATTTCAGCGCGCCCGAGGGTTCACTGGCGTTCTGTTTCGATCGCAGCGACAACGCGCTGTACGTGTTGAATGAAGAAAGCCGCAACATCTGGATCACGCCGGAAAACTATCAGGAAATCGCCGTGGTGTTCGGGCCGGCATTCGTTCAGCGACACGGTCTGAATGTCGCCAGGCTCGAAGGGCTGTTCATGGCGCCGCTGAATTCGAGGCAGAACGCGCTGTTCAGTCGTTGGCTGAGCGGGACCTTGACCCGGTTGGCGCAGACCCTCGATCCGCCGAGCAAAGAGGCCTTGACCCAGCAGTTGCTGGAAGACTGTCTGTACATCCTCGACAACGCCTGTGCCTGCCTGGATCGCGGCGGTTTGCAGCGCCGTGCTGAAGAGCGGGCGGTGATGAAGCGCATCGGCGAATGGGCGGCCGATTCCCCGGAAGAAACCCTGAACCTGATGGAACTGTCCCAGGTTGCCGGGGTTTCACTGCGTCAGTTGCAGCATGCGTTCAAGGCGTACACCGGCATGACGCCGACCCATTGGCTGCGCCTGCGCCGCCTCAACAGTGCCCACCGCGAACTGCTCGGTCGCTCGCCCATGGAAACCACGGTGGCCGAAGTGGCGATGCAGTGGTCGTTCTGGCATTTGGGGCGGTTTTCCAGCAGTTATCGCGCGCTGTTCAAAGAGCTGCCGAGTGAAACGCTGAAGCGTAGCCGTCAGTCATAAGTCGCAAGAAGGCGAGTGGGGGTGATCTACACTCTTGATGGCAGAGAAATGCTCGGAGGTCATCATGAACAGGTTGTCTTCCCTTGGCCTGTGTGTCGCGCTGTCGGTTTTCGCCACCCAGGGATGGGCCGAAACGGTGGTGCCGATGAAGGGTCAGACTTCGCAACAAACCCAACTGGACATCGACGCCTGCCACAACGTCGCCGCCAGTCAGAGTACAACGACGCCGCCGGCATCCGGTGGCCGCCTGAAAGGTGCGGCAGTCGGTGCCGCTGCCGGAGCGGCGGGTGCTCAGGTTCGCGGACGCCAGCACGATGAGCTTTATGACCGTGTGGATGACGATGTGAAGCAGGATTATCGGCAGAATCGGGCCAAAGAGACGGCCGCTGCCGGTGCGGTGGTGGGTGCCTCGCGTCAACGCCAGGAGCGCCGGGCGCAGCAGAAAACCGCCGATTCCACCAGTTCGACGGCCTACACCAGTTGCCTGCAAGGCAAGGGGTATCAGGTTAATCCCTGAACGCGTTTTGGCGGTCGCTGATCCAGCAGATAAACCATCAGGCAGGCATACAACGTCACCAGGATGAACAGTCCCATGCGCACGACAAATGCCGTGTAGACGTCCTTGCCCGCGAGGCTGTCCTGCACCGACTGACCGAGCAGGATAATCATGGTGATCAGGCTGTTGAGCCAGAACCCCGGACTCAACCGGGTCGGGCTCAGGGCGTACAACTTGCGCGCCAGGATCAGACCGAACAGCAACATCCACAGAAAAAACATCCATAGGTGCACAAACAGACTGAGGGCACACCAGAACAGTACGGCCAGCGCGCCGCCGAGCAGGGTCGAGCCGACCAGTTCGCGACCGGCGTTCCGGGCAGTGATGGAACTCTGCTGACCCAGGCTGACTGCCTTCAGAATGATCGGCAGATAGCTTGCCGGATCGATCAGTGCCAGCAAAAACGCCGGCAGCACAATCAGGGTTGCACGCAGCGCAACCCGACTGACTTCTTCCGCTGGCAACAGCGAGGCGGCGGGTGGCGACGGCACGTTGGCCGGGTCGGGAAACAGCCAGTGACTCACCGTCACCACCATCACCGCGAGGAGCAATCCTTTGACCAGAGCACCAATAACCATCGCCGCGAGGTCGAACTCGGCGACACCGGCCGATGAAATCATGGTCAGGCCGATCACCAGAAAGGTGACGATCAGGTTATTGCCGCCGCGCAGCCCAAAGCGAAAAACCAGGAACAGACTTACGCCGATCAGCAGCACGCCGCTGACCGGGTAATAACGCAGGATCGGAATCAACAACAGGCCGACGGCGGTGGTCAACATCGCAACCACGGCCAGAGCCAGTCCTGCCTTGAACGGCAGCGGGCGGTTGACGCTGGCGAGAAGCAACAGCGCAAGCACCGGCGCGATAAACGGAATAGGCAATCCCAAACCGAAACTCGCCGCGAGACACAATGCAGTGCCCGTGGCCAGACGCAGTGCGCGCTGAGCCCTGGGCGTGCGTTTAATAGGCATACGCCAGCCAACTCATCAGGCCAAGAAACAGACGGCCGAGCAGGTTCAACGGATTACCTTGGGTGGGAAAGGCCATGACTTCAGCCTGGCCCCCGGCACGGATGGCGCGACTGTCACGCAGCTTCGTCATCGACGCCTCGGAAAACTCGATGATCACCGGAAAACGCTGGGCCGGACGCAACCAATCGCGGCTGTTCTGCACACTGGGCAACGTACCGGGCGCCGCGGGCTGACCGACACTGACGCCATAGCCAACACTGCGTACGCGCCCGTCGAACACTTCGCCCGGCAGCGCATCCAGAACAATCACCACCGGCGTATCGAGCCTGATCAGGCCAAGATTGTTCTCGGTCATGTCGGCGCTGATCCATACGTCGTGAATGGCAATCAGGGTCATGACCGGACTGCCGACGGCGGCGAACTGTCCGGCGTCGGTGCGCAGGTCGGTGATCAAGCCTGCCGAGCGTGCGCGAATCTGTGCATTGGCCAGGTCCAGTTCGGCTTTCGACAATGCCGTGGCGGCGCTGCGTAGCAGAGCGTTATCTTCCGCGCTGCCGCCTTCCTGCTCACGCGCACGCTGGACTTCGGCACGGGCGGCGGCGACCTGGCTGACGGCTTGTTCGCGGCTGGCGCGCGACACTTCGAGCAGGCGCACGGAAATGGTTCCGGGGTCATCGCGATACAGCCCCTCAAGGCGCTGGTTATCCTGCCGTGCCTTGAGTTCGTTGGCCTGGGCGGCGCGCAAATTGGCTTGCGCCGAAGCAATGCCGGCGGTGCTCGCGCCGATTTGTCGGCGCGTCGATTCGAGGTCTGCGCGTGCACGGTCGACTGCGATTTGATACGGCTGGGGATCCACCTCGAACAGAACGTCTCCGGCCTTGACGTCCTGGTTGTTGCGCACGTTGACGCGGATGACCCGGCCGGCGACTTCCGCGGCCACCGGAATCACAAAAGCACCCACCCGCGCCTGTTGCGTATAGGGCGTGAACCGGTCAGCCAACAGGTACCAGGCCAGGCTCAGGACGATCACCAGCAACACCCATTTGATGCCTTTTTTCGCGGGGTCGGCGGGTGGCTCGGGCGCTTTGGGGGAGGGCGGTGCAGCTTCACTCATGGTCTTTTACCTTTTTAGGCTCATCCAGCAGATCGCCCCAGTCCGTGCGCTGCTCCATCTGTCGGCGGGTGGCCGCATCGATTTTCGGCAGCGCGCTGTACCAGCCACCGCCCAAGGCTTTGTACAGGGCGATCACATTGCTCACGGCATTGCTGCGGCTGACCAGGTAATTGTCCTGTTGCTCCAGCAAGGCGCGTTGCGCATCCAGCACCCGCTGGAAATCCGAATAACCTTCACGATATTGAGCGCTGGCCAGCACCAGCGAGCGTTTGGCGGCGATTTCGGCCTCGCGCAGGATTCGCTCGCGCTCCAGGGATTTGATCAATCCGTTGGCAGCGTCATCCGCCTCGCGCGCCGCCTGGCGAACCTTGTCGCGGTAGGCTTCGATCAACTGCTGCAACCGCGCATCCTGGACACGCACGTTGTTGCTGATCTGGCCATGGTCGAACAGGTTCCAGCGCAGACTGGGGCCGCCTATGAAGTCCAGGCTTCTGGACGTGCCGTTCAGCGTATCGGCCGACCAGACGATGCTGCCGAGCAAGGTCAGCGACGGGTAGAAATCAGTTTCGGCCACGCCAATCAGCGCCGACTGGGCTGCGACATTGAGTTCGGCCGCGCGCACGTCGGGCCGGCGCAGCAGCAGACTGGCCGGTACATCCTGCAGCACGGCGCGGTCCACCAGCGGGATCAATCCTTGATTCTCAAGTAACTGCGGCAATTCGCCGGGCGGTTGACCGATCAACACAGCCAGCGCATTGCGGGTGCGTAGCACCTGGTCCTCGAAGTTTGGGATGGTGCTGAGGGTGCCCAGGTATTGGGTTCTGGCTTGTTGCAGATCGAGTTCGGCTTGCTGGCCGCTGTTGAACAGCTTTTCGGTGATCTCGAAGTTGCGCTTTTGCTGTTTGGCGTTCTCCTTTGCCACCCACAAACGCGCCTCGGTGGTACGCAACGAAAAGTAGGTATCCGCCACCTGGGCGCGCAGTAGAACAAGTACGTCTTCATAGTTGGCCTGTGTGGCGAAATAGTTGGCGTCGGCCGACTCAATGGCCCGGCTGAAACGGCCCCAGAAATCCAGCTCCCACCCCACGTCGAACCCGGCGCTGTGTTGCCAGAAATGGCTGTCCTGAGGATTGTTTCCGCCAGATTGCCTGCGGTTGAAGTACAGACTGTCGACGCTGGCTTGCTGCAATTGCGGGTAACGTCCGCTCTGGGCAATGCCCAATTGGGCACGGGCTTCCATCACTCGCAAGCCAGCGATCTTCAGATCGGAATTGCGGGCATCCGCTTCGGCGATCAGGCGATCGAGCACCGGATCGCCGAAAACCTGCCACCATTGACGCAAGTCCGGGTTCAGGCTGCGTTGGCTGGATTGCTCGAGGGCCGGGGAGCCCCACCGGTCAATCCACGTTTGTTTCGGGGACTGAAAATCCGGCCCCAGACGCACGCAGCCACTCAAGCCGAGCACACCCAGCAGGAGCAGTTGGCCCGGTCGCGTCAGATGCATGCGTGTTTTCCAGTCCAGGAATATCACTGGAGCATAGACGCCCGGATGATCAATTGACCGCCACGCGTTTCAAGCGTCTTCACATTCGGCACGGCCGGTCAAAAAGGCGCGCTACTGATGCTCGGCTTTCCGTTATTTGATGAAAACCTGCAGATCCTGGGTCAGCTTGTCGATCGCCACTTTGAAATCCTTGGTGGTGATCTTCTGGCTGTCGTTTGACAGCGTACTGCCAAAGACTTTGCGCACCACTTTGGCCACGGTCTGGTTGTTGCTGGCGTCGATAAACTCGGCCTCGATGAACAGGGTGGTTTCTTGATCACGGTGGCCACTGACAGCGGAAACACCCCCTACGACGGCGGCGACCGGAACCACTTCATACCATTTCATGCCTTCGTTTTCGGCATTCACCCCGGTGATCGCCGCGCGCATGATCAAGGTTTTTGAACCGGCCGGCGCTGCTTTTGCGCTCGACACAAGCCGATATTTCAGGCCCAGCACGCTTTTGGCTTTGCTGGTCATGTAACTCTGTAATTCGTCCAGGGTTTGCCGGTTGACCCGTTCGTTAGGCTGTGGCGCCGGGTAAAGCTCCAGCTTGTTGAAAGCCACGGTGTTATAGGCATCCGGATTCCAGGACGGGCTCACCCAGCGCATGGCTGTTTCGCCGCTGGTGGTGGTGACCTGCTGTAAGTTGTTGTAGTTGGAGAGGAAGCCGGAATATTGCTCACGCTCGGTGACTTTCGAGGTGCAACCGCCGAGTAGCAGGCTGGCCAGCGCAGCGCCGATAAACAGTTTTCGGGAGAGGCTCATAGTGGTTTGTGCTCCATGAATAAGTCGTCTTGTTTGGCAAACATTTGACAATGTTCGATCAGGAGAACACGGGCAGCCTTTGGAGGTTGGCCAGGGGCACATTCCATTGTTGTTTAAAGCCTTACTGCTCTTGGGCTCATATGAACAATGGACCGAAGAGCCAATTTCAGAGGCCTCGCCCCAAGAAAACCGACAATCAGACCTGTCGAGTTGAGTTAGAAATTAGTTCGTTTTTTCGTTTTGTAAAGCGCCCGCAGTGCGCTTCTCAATGAAACTCTTCATCTTCCGCACCCGGATAAAAACCGTGCAGCAGTTGATAGCGGTCACGTCGGATCTGATCGACCCGGTCCTGCACCTGCTGTCCGGGAAAACCCAACAGAATTAGCGCATGCGAGGCGAGCACCAGGCTGGACTCCATCAGTTCGGGTACCACTTCGCTGGCACCGGCTGCTTTCAACTCGGGCCGCTGATCGTCGTCCTTGGTGCGCACCAGGATCGGCACGCTGGGGTTGATTCGACGTGCCGCTTGCAGGATCTGCAGGGCGGTGGCGGTCTTGTCGACGGCGATGACCAGCAGACTGGCACGCTCCAGTCCGACCGCCGCCAGCAGGTCACCGCGCTGTGAATCTCCATAGTGCACAGCCTGTTCAGCGGCCGCTGCCTCTTGAACCCTTACCGGGTCGCTGTCCAGCGCTACGTAAGACTGCTGGGCGTTTCGCAGGATCCGCCCGATGGATTCGCCCACGCGGCCGTAACCACAAATCACCACGTGACGCTGCGCTTGCGCGTTAAGCGCAGTGATTTCCTCAAGCCTCGCTTCTTCGTAGGGCTTGCGATGCAAGCGTGCGGCGAGGCGCGGAGCCAAGCGCAGCAGCGACGGCGTGACCAGCATCGAGCAGAAGGTCGCTGCGAGCAGCAGTCCGCCAAGATCGGCCGGCATCAAATTGTTCTGCTGCATCTGCGTCATCAATGCAAAGCAGAATTCGCCACCCTGGGCCAGCGCCAGCCCGCTGCGCCAGGCAGTTTCACCGTCGCTGCCTCGCCATTTGACCAACAGCGCGACGACGCAGCCCTTGATCAGCAACAGTCCCACAGTCAGACCGAGGATCAACAGGCCGTGGCTGGCAAACAGGCGCAAGTCGATCAACATGCCGATACTGACAAAAAACACGCCAAGCAGGATGTCGCGAAAAGGGCGAATGTCGGCCTCGATCTGATGCCGGTAATGGCTTTCCCCCAGCAGCATGCCGGCGAGAAAAGCGCCCAGTGCAGGGGAGAGGCCAATCAGATGCGTCAACCCCGCCGTCAGCAGCACGATCACCAGGGCGAGAAGTACGAACAGCTCGGCGGAATGCGACGCCGCCACCTCATGAAACAGGCGCGGCAACACCCAGCGACTAGCCAGGGACAGCCCGACGAACAGCACGAGGGTCTTGCCCAGCGTGACGGGAAGCGCCCAGTACCAGGCTTGATCGCTGGTGCCGGCAAACACTGGGACCAGGGTCAGCAATAACACTGCCACGACGTCCTGAAACAGCAACACGCCGATGGCATTCTGACCGTGGCTGCTGAAAATCTCGCCGAGACTGCCCAGTTCCTTGCTGACGATGGCCGTGGAGGAAAGCGCCAAACCCCCACCGAGCAAAAACGCCGGAGCCGTCGGTACACCTGCCAGCATCAGCAAGGCCCCCCCAACGCCCCCGGATACCAGCACTTGAAGGCTGCCCAGGCCAAACACCACCCGACGTAGCGCAATCATTTTCGACAGCGAAAACTCCAGCCCCAGAGAAAACAGCAAAAACACCACGCCCATTTCGGCAATCAGTGGCAACGCGTCATTGTCATGCACCCAGTCGAACGCCGTAGGTCCCACGATCAGCCCCACACAGAGGTAACCCAGTACCGGCGGCAAGCGCAGGCGATGAAACAGGGCAATGACGACCAGTGAGGCGGTGAAAATGACCAACAGGCTGACGAACATGGAAGCTCCGTGACGGCTCTGGTGTGCAGGTGGGCAATTGTAGCTCGCACCCCAAAGTACGACGGGCGTGTTCAGGCGCGTATGAAAACTCGCGATCGCTGTGGCGGCAAAACTGTTTGAATCTACACTCAAGTGGGGCTGTCAGAGACCTTCGGGTCGAATCTGCAAAGGTTGGCCGCATGCAGAACAATGGAAGAGAAAAGTCGGCACGGGTGCTCGATCCGGTCGATCGCGTCACCGAGGTGATTTTCGGCCTGCTCATGGCCATGACCTTCACCGGAACGATCAGCGTGGCGACCGCCGACCAGGAGGCCGAGCGCACGATGATGTTCGCCGCGCTCGGCTGCAACCTGGCGTGGGGCCTTGCCGATGCGGTGATGTATCTGCTGCGAACCCTGATCGAACGCACGCGCAACCGCACATTATTTGCCGGGTTGTCCGGCGGGGCCGATTCGGCCACCGGACAGGCGCTGATTGCTGATGCGCTGCCGCCACGAATTGTTGCGGCAGCCGGCCCCGAGGGCCTTGAAGCCCTGCGCCGCCGCCTGATCGAAGCGCCAGCCATGCCGCCGCAGCCGATTCTGGGCCTGGATGATTTCAAGGGCGCGGTCGGAGTTTTCCTGTTGGTCGTGCTCGCAACATTTCCGCTCGTGGTGCCATTCATGCTGCTTGACCAGACCCTGCTTGCAGTGCGCCTGTCCAACCTCATCGGACTCGTGGTGCTGTTCCTGGCCGGCTGGATGCTTGCGCGATACGCCGGTGCGAAACCGTGGCAGGGCGCCGTTGCGCTGGCAATCACCGGTGCGTTGCTGATCTTCGCGATCATCGCGCTCGGCGGATAGCTCCCCAACGCCTGTAGCACGCGCCCACTGATCGCGAGAAGAGCATGTATATGCAGCGATATCGTGAACCGGCGATCCGTTGCGGCACATCCCGGAAAAATCCTGACGGTTCATTCAAGTGCACCTGCGCATTACCCCAGAGGGCCAAGTCGTATGAGTCATTCGAATACGTCACCTCCGGACCCGGAACCCGGCCGGATTGCGCGCCGCAACACGGTCGACAAGACCGGCTGGAGCCGCTGGCTACCGGGGCTCAACACATTGCGCCGGTACAAGCTGGCGTGGTTGCAGCACGACATCGTCGCCGGACTGGTGCTCACCACCATGCTGGTGCCTGTCGGCATCGCCTACGCGGTAGCCTCGGGGGTGCCGGGCATCTATGGCCTTTACGCGACCATCGTTCCGCTACTCGCCTATGCGTTGTTCGGCCCCAGCCGAATCCTGGTGCTGGGACCGGATTCATCGTTGGCCGCCGTCATTCTCGCCGTCATTCTGCCGCTGTCCGGCGGCGACCCGCATCGCGCGATCGCCCTTGCCGGCATGATGGCGATCGTCTCGGGAACGGTGTGCATCCTGGCCGGGATAGCGCGACTGGGTTTCGTCACCGAGCTGCTGTCCAAACCGATTCGCTATGGCTACATGAACGGCATCGCGCTGACGGTGTTGATTAGCCAGTTGCCCAAGTTTTTCGGCTTTTCGATCGAAACCCACGGCCCATTGAGAGACCTGTGGGCCATTGCCACTGCGGTGATGGATGGAAAAACCAACTGGACCACGTTCCTGATCGGCGCGGTCACCCTCGCGGTGATCTTGTCGCTCAAGAATCACAAGCGCGTGCCAGGCATTCTGATCGCCGTGGCCGGAGCCACCATCGCTGTTGGCATGCTGGACCTTGCGGCGCACAACGTAGCGGTCCTCGGCAAACTTCCTCAAGGCCTGCCAGCGTTTGCCATTCCCTGGATCACCCGCGCCGATATCGTCCCGGTGCTGATCGGCGGTTGCGCCGTTGCGCTGGTCTCGTTCGCCGACACCAGCGTGCTGTCGCGGGTTTATGCGGCGCGGACTCAGACTCATGTCGATCCGAACCAGGAGATGGTAGGACTCGGCATCGCCAACCTGGCCGGTGGTTTGTTCCAGGGCTTCCCGATCAGCAGCAGTTCGTCACGCACGCCCGTCGCCGAAGCGGCGGGCGCGAAAACCCAATTGGCCGGCGTCGTCGGTGCACTCGCGGTTGCTTTGCTGTTGATGGTGGCGCCGGATTTGCTGAAGAACTTGCCCACCAGCGCACTGGCGGCGGTGGTCATCGCCTCGGCTATTGGACTGATCGAGGTTGCCGACCTGCGGCGAATCTATCGTATTCAGCGTTGGGAATTCTGGCTGTCGATCGTATGTACCGTCGGGGTGGCCGTATTCGGCGCGATCGAGGGCATTGGCCTGGCCATCGTCATTGCCGTCATCGAGTTCCTCTGGGATGGCTGGCGTCCGTACTCGACGGTGCTGGGTCGTGCCAAAGGCGTCCGGGGTTATCACGATATCAATCGTTATCCGCAGGCGCGCCTTATCCCCGGCCTGGTCCTGTTTCGCTGGGATGCGCCACTGTTCTTTGCTAACGCAGAACTTTTTCATGACCGAGTACTGGACGCCGTGGCGACATCACCCACGCCGGTGCGCTGGCTGGTCGTGGCGGCGGAACCGGTCACCAGCGTGGACGTTACTTCCGCCGACATGCTCGCCGAGCTGGATGAAACATTGCACACGGCTGGCATCAAGCTGTGCCTGGCCGAGATGAAAGACCCGGTCAAGGACAAGTTGAAGCGATTCGGCCTGTTCGCGCGGTTTGGCGAAGCGGCGTTCTTCGCCACGATAGGCGCCGCCGTCAGCAGCTACCTCAAAACCGACCCGGTGGAATGGAGAGAAGGGGAGGACGAGGATCTCGAATAGACGGTAGAGCTGCGCGGCAGTTACCGCTACCTGGGCCTCGGCAGAACGGATGGCTGGATTTGCTGCCGAGGCACGATCCCGGCCCCCGTACGGCTATTCGTGGGCTGACCCTGCTGAAAATACCCACTGTCGTCTTTCCCATAGTCATGGCAAGACGACCCGCCGAGCACGATGGCAATCGCCACCATGCCAAGGGGAATCAAGTGCTTGATCATTGCTGTTCTCCCGGCACATCAGCAGCCGTCAGCTTGTCCGCCTCGGTCACCCAACCGCCGCCGGTTGCCTTGTAAAGATCAATCATGGAAGTGAACACCGAGCCACGAGTGCGGGTGTAGTTCAGCTCGGCATCAAACAGGCTGCGTTCGGCGTCGAGCACCTCGATGTAACTGGTGTAGCCGTTGTCATAGCGCAGCCGTGCATAGTGGGCGTAAGTGCGCAGGGCCTCGACCTGACCGGCCTGAAAGGCCATCTGTTCACGGGATTTGCTGGACGCGACCAAGGCGTTTTCGACATCGCCGAAGGCCGACTGAATGGCTTTCTGGTACGTCAGCAGGGCTTGTTGCTGGAAGGCTTCGGCTTGTTGAACCTGCCCGGCGATGCCACCGCCGGTAAAGATCGGCATGCTCGCCGCGACGCCATAAGACCAGGTGGCGGCAGGCCCGGTGAACAGGTTCGAGAGTTGGTTGCTGACCGAACCCAGCAGCCCGGTCAAGGAAATGGTCGGAAAATACTGGGCCTTGGCCGCACCGATCTGGGCATTCGCCGAGATCAGGTTCAGCTCGGCCTGACGCAGATCGGGTCGGCGCTCCAGCAAGTCCGAAGGTAAACCGGCAGGCACCGACGGCAGCGTCAGTTGCGCCAGGTCACGACCGCGCAGGATCGGGCCCGGATTGCGCCCGATAAGCACGGCGAGCAAATTTTCCTGCTGCGCGACGAGGGGCTCGAACTGTGCGACCGAAGCCAGGGTCCGCTGGTACTCGGACTGGTTCTGCGCCAACTCCATTTCGGAGATGGTCCCGGCACCAAAGCGCAGCTTGAATATTTCGTAGGAGTCACCGCGCACCTTGGCGGTGGTGCGGGCAATTTCCAGCTCTCG
Organism: Pseudomonas sp. LB3P81; assembly: GCF_054897965.1. NCBI lineage: Bacteria > Pseudomonadati > Pseudomonadota > Gammaproteobacteria > Pseudomonadales > Pseudomonadaceae > Pseudomonas > Pseudomonas sp. LB3P81. The sequence continues at coordinate 487,087 of NZ_JBUBVG010000001.1, forward strand.
GTCAAGATCACGCAGCGTCACGTAACTCGTCGCCACGGACGACACCAGGCTGAGGATGACGCTACGGCGTCCTTCCTCGGACGCCAGCAAATCGGCACGGGCGGATTCGTTGAGGCGCCGCAAGCGGCCCCAGACGTCCAGCTCCCAGTTCACACTAAGGAGGGCCTGATAGTTGTTGAACACCGGATCGACGGAGGAATCCAGCGGCACTGGACCGTTGTCTCGGGGAGACCGGTTGCGCTGGCCCTGCGTGCTGAGCCCGACCTGGGGAAAGTACAAGGACCGGGTTTCACCGTAGCGCCCCTGGAATTGCTCCACTCGCGCGGCGGCAATCTTGATGTCCTTGTTCTCGAGCAGGGCGGTGCGGATCAGCTCATTCAGCACAGGGTCCTGGAACTGCTCCCACCACAGCGTGTTGGACAGGTTCTTCGCTTCCTTGTCCGCATAGCGGTAGGCCGCCGGGGTTTCAATGCCGGGGTGCTGGTAATCCGGCCCCACCATGCAGCCGGCCAGGCCCAGGCACAGCAACAGCGGGAGAGAGGGGTTGTGCATCTCAATCCCCCTCATGTCGGTGTTGTGCTGCGCCGTCGGGAATCGGCGCAGCGGGTGTCGATTGTGCCGGCTGAGCGGCCGTTTGAGCGCTGTCCTTGTTCCCGAACATCCGCTCCACCAGGTAGTAGAACAAGGGAATGAAGAAGATCGCGATCACCGTCGCCGCCAGCATCCCGCCGATCACCCCGGTACCGATGGAGTGGCGGCTGTTCTCGGACGCGCCGACGGCAATCGCCAGGGGTACGCAGCCCAGGATGAACGCCAGCGACGTCATCACGATAGGTCGCAAACGCTCCTTCGCAGCGGTCATGGCGGCATCGTAGGCAGACATGCCGTTTTCCCGGTTGAGCACCGCAAACTCGAAAATCAGAATGGCATTCTTGGCGGCGAGGGCCACCAGCATGGTCAAGCCGATCTGGAAGTACACGTCGTTGCTCAGGCCCCGCAGCAGCACGGCGAGCAGAGCGCCGAACAGTGCGAAGGGCACCGCCAGCAGTACCCCGACGGGCAAGGACCATTTTTCGTACTGGGCGGCCAGGATCAGGAACACCATCACCAGGCCGAAGATGAACACCTGGGACGAGGCGCCGCCGCTCTTTTTCTCCTCGAACGCCTCGCCACTCAAGGCCAGCGCATAATCATTGGTCATGATCTCGGCGCTGATCTCTTCCAGCGCTTTGAGCGCCTGGCCGGAACTGTAGCCGGGGGCCGCGTTGGCGGTGAGTTTGACCGCGGGGAAGTTGTTGAAACGGGTCAGCAGGTCGGGACCCGTGACATACCGGGTGGTCAGCACCGCTTTGAGCGGCACCATCTCCCTGTTTTTGCTGCGCACATAGATTTGTTGCAGATCTTCGGCCTTGAGGCGATAGGACGGTTCCGCCTGCAGAATGACCTGCCACAGCCGGCTGAATTTGTTGAACTGCGAGACATACAGTGAGCCGAACATGGTCTGCATGGCGCTGTAGACATCTTCCACGGGCACGCCCAGGCTCTCGGCTTTTTCCCGGTCCACATCGACCATCAATTGACGGGAATGAACGTTGAAGGTTGAGGTGATGGCGCCGAGTTCCGGGCGTTCTTTAGCCTTTGCCACGAGGGAGCCGACCACTTCGGCCAACTGGTCGATGCTCGAATCGCCCTTGCTCTGTACCCACACCTCCATGCCGCCGGTGGTGCCCAGGCCGGGAATGGACGGAGGGTTGACCGGCAGAATGATCCCTTCCTGCACGGTGGAAAAGGCGCGGGCGGCTTTCTGGATCACCGCCGGGGCGCTTTGCTGCTCGATGGTGTCCGAGTCCTTGTAGCGCCCTTCGAAATCCTTGAAGCCGACGAAGAACGCGGCGGCGTTATTCTTGTTCTGGCCATCCAGCAGGCTGTAGCCGTTGACGATGGCCACGCCCTCGACGGCCTCATCGTTCATGAAGAAATCACTGGCCACTTTGCCGACCTCGCCGGTGCGATCCAGACTGGCAGCGTCGGGCATGATGATCGCGCCGAGCAGATAGCCCTGGTCCTCGGGAGGCAGGAAAGCACTGGGTATACGCTGCGCCATCAACAAAATAAGCACGATCATGCCGGCAAACAGCAACAGCGCCAGCACGTAGCGTTTGATCATGAACGCCACGGAGCGCGAGTAACCCTCGGTCATGCGTTCGAAGCTGCGTTCAAACCAGCGGAAGAAGGCGTTTTTGTCGCCGTGCTGCGGCTTGAGCAGCAAGGCGGCCAAGGCCGGTGACAGGGTCAGGGCGACCAGGCCGGAAATCACCACGGAAATGGCGATGGTGATCGCGAACTGTTTGTAGAGCTGGCCGGTAATACCGCCCATGAACGCCACCGGGATGAACACCGCGCACAGCACCAGCACAATGGCCACCACCGGGCCCGCCACTTCGTCCATCGCCCGTTTGGCGGCGTCCTTGGGCGTCATCTTGTGCACTTGCATGTTGCGCTCGACGTTTTCGATCACCACGATCGCGTCGTCCACTACGATACCGATGGCCAGCACCATGCCGAACAGCGTCAGCATGTTCACGGAAAATCCCAGGGCTGACATGCCGATGAAGGTGCCGACAATCGATACTGGCACCGCAATTACCGGAATCAAGGTGGCGCGCAGACTCTGAAGGAAGATGTAAACCACCACGACCACCAGCACCAACGCTTCGAAAAAAGTGTGTATCACCTCGGAAATCGAAGCGCGGGTGAATGCGGTGGTGTCCATCACAATCTTGTATTCGATGCCTTCGGGGAAGGTTGCCTTCATGTCTGCCAGGGTTTTGGTGACCGCCGCCGAGACGTCCAGAGCATTGGCGCCGGGTTGTTGATACACCGCAATCAGCGTCGCCGGCTTGCCCTGGTAGGTGCTGCGCAGCGAGTAGTCCTTCTGTCCGAGTTCAGCGCGGCCGATGTCCTTGAGACGCACAATGGCGCCCCCTTCGTTGCTGGCGCGCAGGATGATGTTTTCGAACTCCGCAGGCTCGGTCAGGCGCCCCTTGGTGGTCACGGCAAACGACTGCTCGACGGCGGCGCCCGTTGGCGATTGGCCAACACGTCCTACCGCGAATTGCTGGTTCTGGTTGGCCACGGCTTTCTGCACATCGGCGGCGGTGATGCCCAATTGGGCCATGCGATCGGGCTTGAGCCAGATCCGCATGGCGTAGTCCGGCGTACCGAAGATGCTGGCCTGGTTGGCACCCGGAATACGCTTGATCGCATCCAGAATATAAAGGTTGGCGTAGTTGGCGACATAGGTGCTGTCATAGCGGTCACCCGCGGAGTACACGGCCAGCACCATCATGAACGCCGAGGATTTCTTCTGCACCTGGATGCCCTGGCTCTGCACCGCGGAGGGCAGTTGCGGCAAGGCCAGGTTGACCCGGTTCTGCACGTCCACCTGGGCCAGGGAAGGGTCGGTACCAATCTCGAAAAACACGTTGAGGGTCATGTTGCCCGTCGCCGAGCTCGACGAGTTCATGTAGATCATGTTGTCCGCGCCGTTGACTTGCTGCTCGATGGGCGCCGCGACGTTGTTGGCCACGACTTGAGCATCGGCGCCGGGATAGGTCGCTGCCACAGTAATCTGCGGCGGCGTGATGTCCGGGTACTGGGCAACGGGCAACGCCAGCATGGCCACGGCGCCGGCCAGGGTGATGATGATCGAGATGACCGAGGCGAAGATTGGCCGCTCAATGCAATAGTGGGAAATGCTCATGGGCTGTTCCCGCTGGCTGCACCGGCTTTTACCGGTTGCGCGGATGCGGCGGGGGCAGGCGCGACACCAGGCGCCTCGACGATTTTCAGCGGACCTCCCGGCGTTACCCTGAGCGCGCCATCGACCACGATGCGTTCGCCGGCGCGCAGGCCCTTGCTGATGAACCAGTCATCACCTTGCCACTCACCCACTTCGACAATCCGTTGCTCGGGCTTGCCCTCGGCATTGACGACCCAGACGAAGTGGCTCTTGGCGCCCTCAAGCACCGCCTTCTGAGGCACCAGAATAGCGTTTGGCCGGGAAGCGCCTTTGGCCAGTGCGCGCACGAACTGGCCCGGCCGCAGCAGGCCATTCGGGTTGGCGAGCACCGCCCGGACGAGAAAGGTGCCGGTTTCCTGACTATAAGATGGTGCCAGGAAATTCACCTTGCCGCGGTCGGGCACCACGGTACCGTCAGCCAATACCACTTCCACGACAAAGTCACTGCGTGGCGGGAATTTGAGACGTCCGGCGGCGAGTTCGTCGCGGTATTTCAGATTTTCGTTTTCTGAAAGACTAAAGTTGACGTACATCGGGTCCATCTGTGACACGGACGTCAGCAGTCCCGATTCGCCGGGCGTGACGTAGCTGCCTTCCTGCTTTTTGGCATCGCTCGAAAGACCGTTGAGGGGAGAGGTGATGGTGGTGTAACTCAAGTTCAGTTGCGCCGTGCGCACGGAGCCTTCTGCGGCGAGTACGGCTGCCTTGGTCTCACGCTCTGCGCCGACGGCATTGTCCAGGTCCATCTTGCTGACCGCGTTCTGCGCCGCCAGCGGCCGGACGCGGGCGAGGGTGGCCTTGGCCAATTCCCAGCGCGCCTGTTGCTGGGCCATTTGCCCCTGGGCCGACGCCAGCGCTGCCTCGAAAGGTTTGCGGTCCATCTGAAACAGGGTTTGCCCGGTTTTTACCAGATCGCCTTCGGTGTACAGCCGCCGATCCAGGAACCCGGCGACACGTGCCCGTATTTCCACTTCGCGGGAGCTTTGGGTCTGGGCGACGAATTCGAAGGTGACCGGAGTGTCACGCGCGGTGACCGTCATGACGGTCACCTCGGGTGCCTGGCGAGCCGGGGAAACAGGTTCTTTTCCGCAGCCACCCAGCAGGCTGGAAAGCCCCAACAGAAAAGCAATCGGCACGCTCACGCGCGGCCTGACAACGAATGTTTTCACGCCCATCCCTACGCTCCGCAACTGTCCCCCGTTCAGAAGCGTAGTCACATTTTTTGCGCAACGCTAACCAATGCCGCTGTCACGAAATGAAAAGCCGTTGTCGTCTGATGAGAAGCGGCTCGCCATACGCCGTCCTACAGTCCAATCAGCGCAATTCGACGCAGCTCGCCAATAATGCAGACTGGGGAATAACAAAAATGGCTAAAGCCGTACGCTTCTATGAAACCGGTGGTCCCGATGTACTTCGTTATGAAGAGGTCGAAGTAGGCGAACCCGGTCCGGGCCAGGTTCGTCTTCGTCATGTGGCCGTTGGTCTGAACTATGCCGACACCTACTTTCGCAACGGAACCTACCCGATCCCGATGTCCAACGGCATGGGCGTTGAAGCTTCCGGCGTGGTCCAGGCCATCGGCGAGGGCGTGACCAACGTGCAAGTGGGGGATCGCGTCACCTATACCGGTTTCATCAACACCCTGGGTGCCTACAGCACCGAGCGCCTGATCCCGGCCGCGCCGCTGATCAAGTTGCCGGAAACCATCAGTTTTGAAACCGCCGCGGCCATGACCATGCGCGGTCTGACCTCGTCGTACCTGATGCGCCGCATCTACGACTTCAAGGCCGGGGACAGCATTCTGCTGCACGCCGCCGCTGGCGGTGTCGGCCTGATCGTTTCGCAATGGGCCAAGTTGCTCGGCCTGAACGTCATCGGCACCGTATCGACCGAGTTCAAGGGTGAAATCGCCAAGGCCCATGGCTGCGATCATGTCATCAACTACAGTCACGAAGATGTCGCCCAGCGCGTGCGCGAGTTGACTGACGGCGTGGGCGTCAACGTAGTGTTTGACAGTGTCGGCAAGAACACTTTCATGGGCTCGCTGGACTCGCTCAAGCGTCGCGGCCTGATGGTGTGCGTCGGCACGGCCTCCGGACCGATCCCGGCCTTCGATCCGGTGATGCTGGCGATGAAGGGTTCGCTGTTCCTGACCCGTCCGGCGCTGGCCGACTACATCGCCGATCCGGCGGAAAAAGCCGCCCTGGCCGGCGAGTTGTTCGACCACGTCGGCAGTGGCCGGATCAAGATCGAGATCAACCAGCATTACGCCTTGCAAGATGCCGTACAGGCCCATCGCGACCTGGAGTCACGCAAGACCACGGGCTCGTCGATTTTCGTCATTTAAGGGAGTTGCTCGCCATGAAAGTCGAACAATTGACCTGCAACATTGGCGCGGAACTGATCGGCGTGAGCCTCGCCGATGCGGTCCACGACGACGGTCTACTCGCCGAGATTCGTGCTCAGTTGCTCAAGCATCGGGTGGTGTTCCTGCGTGATCAGGACATTACCCGTGCCGAGCACGTGGCTTTCGCCCGTCGCTTCGGTGAACTGGAGGATCATCCGGTGGCCGGCAGCGATCCGGATCATCCGGGGTTGGTGCGCATTTACAAGAACCCGGACCAGCCGATGGACCGCTACGAAAACGCCTGGCACACCGACGCGACCTGGCGCGAGGCGCCGCCGATGGGCTGTGTGCTGCGCTGCGTGGAGTGCCCGCCAGTGGGCGGCGACACCATGTGGGCCAACATGGTGGAGGCTTATGCGCAGTTACCGGATGACGTGAAAGTGAAAATTGCCGACCTTCGTGCCCGCCACAGCATCGAAGCGAGCTTCGGCGCGGCGATGCCGATCGAGAAACGCCTGGCGCTCAAGGCGATGTACCCGGATGCCGAGCACCCGGTCGTGCGCACTCACCCGGAAACCGGGGAAAAAGTGCTGTTCGTCAACGCCTTCACTACCCATTTCAGCAACTACCACACCCCTGATCGGGTGCGCTTCGGCCAGGACGCCAATCCTGGCGCGAGCGAGCTGCTGCGTTATCTGGTCAGCCAGGCGTACATCCCCGAATACCAGATGCGCTGGCGCTGGAAGCCGAACAGCATCGCCATCTGGGACAACCGCAGTACCCAGCACTACGCCGTCATGGATTACCCGCCGTGCCATCGCAAGATGGAACGTGCCGGGATCATCGGCGACAAGACGTTCTGATAGACCCCCTCTGCATTCGAACTCGTAGACACGTCCGCCCGGCACATTCCCGGGTGGGCGGACAATCATAAAAACCGGAGTAACTCATGCAATTTTTTGACGATTCCCTGCACCCGGAAAACATGGAAAAAGTGGTCATTACCGTGGCCCCGTACGGCCCGGAATGGATGCCGGAAGACTTTCCCGAAGACATCCCCCTGACCATGGACGAGCAGGTGCAGAAAGCGGTCGATTGCTATGAAGCCGGGGCCACCGTCCTGCATCTGCACGTGCGTGAACTGGACGGCAAGGGCTCCAAGCGCCTGTCCAAGTTCAACGAACTGATCGCCGGCGTGCGTGAGGCCGTGCCGGACATGATCATTCAGGTCGGCGGTTCGATTTCCTTCGCCCCTGAAAGCGATGGCGAAGCCGCCAAGTGGCTGTCGGACGACACGCGCCACATGCTGGCCGAGCTGACGCCGAAACCGGATCAGGTGACGGTGGCCATCAACACCTGCCAGATGAACATCATGGAACTGCTGTATCCGGAATATCTGGAAGGCACGTCCCTGGCGAACCCGCTGTATCAGGCGGCTTACAGCGAGATGACCGTGCCAGCGGGCCCGGCCTGGGTTGCGGAGCACTTGAAGCGGCTGACGGCCGCTGGTGTACAACCGCATTTCCAGCTGACCGGCATGCACGCCATGGAAACCCTCGAGCGCCTGGTGCGCAAGGGCATTTACATGGGACCGCTGAACCTGACCTGGATCGGCATCGGCGGTGGTTTCGACGGCCCAAACCCGTTCAACTTCTTCAACTTCGTTCACCGCGCGCCGGACGGTTGCACCCTGACCGCCGAGTCGCTGCTGAAAAACGTACTGCCGTTCAACACCATGGCAATGGCCATGGGGATGCATCCGCGCGTGGGCATTGAAGACACTATTATTGATCACAAGGGCAAGCGCTTCAGCTCCGTGCAACAGATCGAGCAAACCGTGCGCGTCGCCCATGAACTGGGTCGCGAAATCGCCAGCGGCAAGGAAGCCCGTGAGATCTACCGTATCGGTGTGCAGTACCAGAGCATTGAAGAAACCTTGCTGGCCAACGGTATGGCGCCTAACCGCAAGGCCGGGCAGAAAGGTGTGCCGCAACGTGGCTGACCGGTAGACGGAACGAGAGGCCGTGACCTCTCGTTCGCTTAACCGCAACACGCTTGATAACAACAATAAAACAAAGCTTTGAGGAGGCTGAATGGCCTTTCACCCGATTGCCGCAGACGATGACGACGGTGCCGTCGCTGTTGCGCGCCCGTATGCCTGGATCGTGTTCGCACTGACGTTCGGCCTGTTGATCTCCGATTACATGTCGCGCCAGGTGCTGAATGCAGTGTTCCCCCTGCTCAAGAGCGAGTGGGTCCTGAGCGACAGCCAACTCGGCCTGCTCAGCGGGATCGTCGCCCTGATGGTAGGCCTGCTGACCTTTCCACTGTCGTTGCTGGCGGACCGTTTCGGTCGGGTCAAGAGCCTCGCGTTGATGGCCCTGCTGTGGAGCCTGGCCACGCTGGGCTGCGCAGTGGCGCAGGATTATCAGCAGATGTTCATTGCCCGGTTCATGGTCGGCGTCGGCGAAGCCGCGTACGGCAGCGTTGGCATCGCCGTGGTGATCTCGGTGTTCCCTAAACACCTGCGGGCAACGCTGGCCAGCGCCTTCATGGCTGGCGGCATGTTCGGTTCGGTATTGGGCATGGCATTGGGCGGGGCCATCGCCGCCAAGCTAGGCTGGCGCTGGTCGTTTGCCGGCATGTCGCTGTTCGGCCTGCTGCTGGCGATGCTGTACCCGATTATCGTCAAGGAAGCGCGCATCGCTCCCAAACGCGTCGCGGACAAGGCGGTTGCAGCGGTCAAGCGTCCGTTGTGTACGTTGTGGTCCAGCCCTTCAGTCATCGCCACTTACATCGGCAGCGGTCTGCAACTGTTCGTCGGTGGCACCGTGATTGTGTGGATGCCCAGCTACCTCAATCGTTATTACGACATGGCGACGGACAAGGCGGGCGGTGTTGCAGCGATTATCGTGCTGTGCAGCGGTGCGGGGATGATTCTGTGCGGGATGCTCAGCGACCGCCTGTGTCGTCATTCGCCTCAGCGCAAGGTCGCGCTGGCGATCGCTTTTTGCCTCGGCAGTTGCCTGTTGTTGTCGGCGGCGTTTGCCTTGCAAGCGGGGCCTCTGCAACTGGCCTTGATCTGCCTGGGCATGCTGATTGCCGCCGGCACCACTGGACCGGCCGGGGCGATGGTTGCCAACTTGACCCACTACTCGGTCCACGGCACGGCGTTCGCCACCCTGACCTTGGCCAACAACATACTCGGGCTGGCACCTGGGCCGTTCATCACCGGCAGGTTATCCGATGTGATCGGTTTGCACGCCGCTTTCCAGATGGTGCCGCTGGTGAGTATCGCGGCGGCGGCGGTGTTCTTTTATGCCCGGTGTCATTACGCCAGCGACATTGCCCGGATCAAGGGCGAGCAGGTCAATGATCCGGTGGCCGAATCCGTATTAGAGGTGAAGTTGTGAGTGGTCGTTTACGTATCGATGTGTTTTTCGATTTCATCTGCCCCTGGTGCCTGATCGGAAAACGCCAGCTGGAGCGCGCGCAAGAGCTGTTGCGCTCCCACCAGCCGGGCGTGGAATTCATAACGACATGGAATGGGGTGCAACTGTTGCCACAGCTGCCCGTACAGGGAGAGCCCTTCGCCGAGTTCTATCGCAAGCGGCTGGGCAATGCCGACGCTGTACAGATGCGTCTGTCCCAAGTGCAGCAGGCCGCGTTGGCGGTGGGTGAGACCATCGACTTCGGGCGAATTGCCACGATGCCCAATACCGCTGATGCCCATCGCCTGTTGGAGCGGGTCAGCGTACTGGGCAATTCCCGGCAGCGCGACGCTTTGCTCGAACGCCTGTTCGCCGCGTACTTCCTTTACGGCGAGGATCTGGGAAATCGTGAAACATTGATCACCATCGCCCAGTCGTGCGGCTTCGACACCGGCTTTGTGGCTGACTGTCTGTACGGTAACGGCGAGCCTTTTGTCGGCAGTCCCGGGGCTGCCGGCGGCGTTCCGTGTTTTCAGTTCGACCGGAGAGTGACAGTGGTGGGCGCGCAGCCTGCCGAAGCGCTGTTTGGTGTCATGTACGAAGCCTTGCTCGAACGTGCCGGCGAGCGGCAATCCTCATGAGCTTGCGTGTCTGTGTGCCTGCCGGAAAACACCCGCAGGTCGGGGGCCGTTCGCTGTTCGAATTCGATGGCAAGAGCCTGGCGTTGTTCAACGTCGAAGGTGACTTGTATGCCATCGACGACAGTTGCCCCCATCAGGGCGCCTCGCTGTGTGGCGGGCGACTTGAGGGGCGGGTAATTCAATGCTGCGCCCATGGTCTGCGTTTCGATCTGCGCAGTGGCTGCCTGCTCAATTCCACCCAAGTCAAAGTCGCCACTTACCCGGTCGAAGTCGTCAACGACCAGGTGTTCATCATTCTCTGCGAGGAGCCCGCGGCATGAGCGCCATTGCCCTGACCCGTATCCACAGCCGCACGCGCGAACTGGCGCCGGGCTTTATCGTCAGCCTGATCGTTGCGGCGGCGGCATCTTTTCTGTCCGAGCACTACGGTGCACCCGTCATGTTGTTCGCCTTACTGCTGGGTATGGCGCTGAATTTTCTGTCCGGTGACGGCCCTTGCAAGGCCGGCATCGAATTCACCGCACGCAGTGTGTTGCGCGTCGGTGTGGCACTGCTGGGCATGCGCATCACCCTCGAACAAATGGCAGCGCTGGGCTGGAAACCCTTGGCCCTGGTGGTAATTCTGGTGGTGGTGACCATCAGCGTGTCGGTGGTCGCGGCCAAGGCGCTGGGGTTCCAGCGTCTGTTCGGCATGCTCACTGGTGGCGCGACGGCGATCTGCGGTGCATCGGCGGCACTCGCGTTGGCGGCGGCATTGCCCAACCATCCGCAGAAGGAACGGGCCACGCTGTTCACGGTGATCGGCGTGTCCGCGCTGTCGACCCTGGCGATGATCCTCTATCCGATGATTGCCAACGGGTTGTCGCTGTCGCCGCAAGTGGCCGGCGTGTTCCTCGGGGCCACCATCCACGATGTTGCCCAGGTGGTCGGCGCCGGTTACAGCATGTCGACCGAGACCGGCGATACGGCGACGGTGGTCAAACTGATGCGCGTCGCCATGTTGCTGCCGGTAATCGTCACTGCCGCGATGATCACTCGCATGCAGGGCGCCGACCCCACCGGAAAACGGCCGCCGCTGCTGCCGTGGTTCGCCGTCGGTTTTCTGATGCTGGCCTGTATCAACAGCACCGGATGGGTGGCGCCGGTGGTGCAAAGTTCGATCAATGAGTTGTCGCGCTGGTGCCTGGTGGTGTCAATCAGTGCCCTGGGCATGAAGACCCAGCTCAAGGAGTTGGCGGCAGTGGGTATCAAGCCGATTCTGTTGATGGTGGGGGAGACGATATTTCTGGTCGTGCTGGTGCTGTTGTTGCTGCACTGGGGGGCTTGAATGGCAGGGCCTTGTTGCGTTTACTCCTAGCGTAACGAGGCTTTCGACCGGTGTCACAAACACCGGTTCTTTGCGGCGACTGTACCAGCAGTCGCCTTTTTTTTTGGAATCCCTTTTGGGTGCGTCGTTCACAAATATCGCATACGACATAGAAACCTGTGGGAGCGGGCTTGCTCGCGAAGGCGTTGGCATGTCCGGCATCTCTTTGCCTGACGCACCGCTTTCGCGAGCAAGCCCGCGCCCACAAAGAGTGCGGTGTTTTTCAGAGAGCGGTGTTTCAGAGCGACCTGCGTCGATGCCTCTCGCTTCAGGGCTCGGCGGGGTCGGGCAGGGTGGTCGGTGGCGTTGGCGCCTTGGGCTGTTTCTGCGCGGCGCGCCAGACGGCGGGGGGCATGCCGAACTGGGTGATGAACCAACGGGTGAAGGAGCTTGCCATGGAATAGCCGAGCATGTCGGCGATCCGGCCCAGCGAGTAATTCGGGTTGTCCAGGTAGCGCAGCACCAGGTCGCGGCGCACATCATTGATCAGGTCGTTGAAGGCGCAGCCGTCGTCCTTGAGGCGGCGCTGTAGGGTCCGGACGTTCATCCCCTGGCTCTGGGCTATCTGCTCGATGGTGGCGCGTCCCATGGGCAGCAGCAGGTAAATGGCTTTACGCACCTCGAACAGCATCGACGAACCTTCGTGACTGAGCAGCGAGTCGAGGTAGCTCTGGGCATAGCGCGCCATGGCCGGATCGGCATGGGGGTTGGTGATGTCGAGGCTGGCATCGGAACAGACAATGCCGTTGAACTCACTGCCGAACTCCACCGTGCAGCCGAACAGGCGACGGTGAAGTTGCAGGTTGTCCGGGGGCTGGTGTGTGAAGTTGACGCTGTACGGGTGCCAGTGTGAACCGAGCAGGGCCGCGCACAGGCGGAACATCACACCGATTGCCAACTCGTTGGCTTGCCGGCAGGGCATGGGCGTCTCGGTGACCACCTCTTCGCGAATGATCACCATCTTGCCGGCCTCTTCAATGAAAATGGCCAGCGAATCGTTCATCAGGTGCCGGTAGTTCACCACGACCTGCAGGGCTTCACGCAGGGTTCGCTGGTGGGTGAGCAGCAGGCTGACCACGCCGAAGTCCGAAAGTTGGCGCGACTCGGCCATGCTCAGGCCGAAGGTCTGGCAGCCACTGGCGGCCGCCGAGTCTTCCAGCAGCCGCACGGCTGCGTCAATGGGAATACGGTGCTCAGGGGCCTGCAGTTGGGCCTTGCTCAGGCCGACAGCTGCCAGTAAATCCCGCGGGTTGAACGACAGGTACTGCGTGACCTCCAGGTAATTGGTCAAGACGGCGGCGCGAACAAGCTTGGTCATGCGAAGGTCTTTCCTGGGCCGGTTTCGGTGGAAATGAGCGTGGCGACTATATCCAGCACTTCATCACTTGAACAGTTGCGACGTCATCGCCGACGGTCGCCCTGCGCAGCCCGGAATCATCACCCTCAGTCGCGTCAGTCGACGCGCATCCATTGATTACAGCGGCCTGCATCGCACCTGTGGAGTTTTTTGACCAACGGTCGCGCACCGCCGACGCCCGCCAATTTGTCATCAAAAGAAAAGTGCATGACGTCCAATGAAAAGCGCCCGGGGTGGGCGCTCTTTAATGTCAGTCCTACAAGAAAGCGCTGACCACAGAGTCAGCCGAGCTACCGTGAAAGCGAAGGTGTTGAAGTGGACAAACTGCAAACTGCCGCAACCGTTCTGATCGTACCGGGCCTGCGCGAGCACGTTGCCGAGCATTGGCAAACGCTGCTTGAAGCCAGGCTCTGCAAGGTACGCAGTGTGCCGCCGCTGGAAACCGACAAGCTCGACTGCAGCAAGCGGGTCGAGGCGATCCAGCACGAACTTGCGCAGATCGACGGCCCGGTGATTCTGGTCGCCCACAGTGCCGGCGTGTTGATGGTCGCGCACTGGGCGGAGAAGCACCGTCGTCCGATCAAGGGCGCACTGCTGGCCGCTCCGCCGAACCTCAATGCGCAATGGCCGCAAGGCTACCCGTCCGCCGAGTCCCTGCGTACTAACGGTTGGGACCCTCTACCGACTGGCCCGCTGCCGTTTCGCAGCCTGGTGGCCGGCAGCACCAACGATCACCTCGCCAGCCTCGACGCCGTGACGCGCATGGCAGAAGGCTGGGGTAGCGAACTGCTCAATCTGGGCGAAGTAGGCCATCTCAATCCGGCAGCTGGTTATGGACATTGGCCGCAAGCCGAAGCCCTCATTCTCGAGCTGGATCGCTAGTTCAGGAGTCGGCTGGCACAAGCCAACCGGCATTTGCCCTCAAACCTGAAAAACGCAAAACCCTGGAACAAGGGGGTGCGTGAGGGCAGCTGCGCTTAAAACAAATACAAAAAGGCGGAGACAACGCAATGCACAACACTAAGCGTCACGGGTTCGCACCATCGCCTTACAGCGTGTTAGCAATGGCCATTCTGGCTGCAAGCATGCCGGTCGCCCATGCGGTAGAACTCGACACCGGCAACCCGGACTGGACCGCGCGTCTGGATAACACCGTCAAGTACAACTACGGTGTGCGCACTGAAAGCGCCGACAAGCGCATGTTGGGAACACCGAACAACAACGACGGTGACTACAACTTTCGCAAGGCCGGCACCAACATCACCAATCGTATCGACTTGTTGACCGAGATGGATGTGGTCTACCAGAACCACATGGGCTTTCGCGTCAGCGCCGCCAGTTGGTACGACAAGGCGTATGAGAACACCGGCTCCAATTCCAACCCGTTCGTCAACGGGAATGGCGCCCGTTCGGGCCTGGTCGCCAACGATCCGCGTCTTGCCGCCGTTACCGGCGACAACGTCGGCAATGGCAGCCCGCACCTGAGCAACTACGCCCAGCGTTACTACACTGGTCCGTCCGGCGAAATCCTCGATGCCTTCGTGTTCTACAGCACCGAAGTGGGCGAGGAGTCGTTGCTGAGCGTCAAGGCCGGTCAGCACAACGTCTTCTGGGGCGAGACCCTTCTCAACCCGGTGCATTCGATGAGCTACGGCCAGTCCGGCCTCGACCTGGCCAAACTGGCGGCGTCGCCCGGTACTGAAGCAAAGGAGCTGTTCGTCCCGCGTAACCAACTGTCGATGTCGTTCACCATCAATCCCGAATTGACAGTGGGCGCCCAATATTTCCTCGACTGGGATGCCGCCCGCCTGCCGGAAGCCGGCACTTACTATGGCGGTTCCGACCTGGTCGGTTTCGGTGCGCAGTCGTTCCTGCTCGGCAACACCAACGCGGTGGTTCCGGGCAGCCCTCTGGGTTGTGGCCTGGCGCCGTGCAACGGGCTGACCAACGTGCGTCGGGGCCATGACCTGACGCCGGACAAACGCGGCGACTGGGGCGTCATGGCCAAGTGGTCGCCTGCCTGGCTGGACGGCACTCTCGGCGTTTACTACCGCAACACTTCGGAAATCCTGCCGCAGGCCTGGCTGAACGCCACCGGACTGACGTCGGCCAATCCGAACGGAACCGCACCGGTAGGGCCGATAGCGCCTGTCGTCAACACCCTCAACTCGTTGAGCACCAGCACCTATCAACTGGCCTACGCCGACAACATTCAGATCTTCGGCCTGAGCCTGTCCAAGGATGTCGGCGGTGTGAGCGTGGGGTCGGACCTGAACATTCGTCACAACATGCCGCTGGCCAGTATTCCGGCGATCGTCAGCTCCACTGGACCGCGGGGCCTCGGCGCCGGCCTTGGACTGTTGCCAGCCCGCACCGCCGCGACTGGCGTGATCTATGACACCCCGGAAAAGGGCGACAGCATGGGCGCCACCGGTGACACGTTGCACTGGACGCTCAACGGTCTGATGACCCTGCCGAAAACCCCGGTTTTCGATTCGGCGACCCTGCTCGCCGAGCTGTATTACAGCAACCTGCTCAAGCTCGATAGCAAGAACGAGGCGCTCTACAAAGGCAAGGACACCTATCGCGGCATCGACGCGCCGACCCGGGACAACTGGGGCATCGCAGTCAACTTCACGCCGACCTGGTACCAGGTGTTCCCCGGCGTCGATCTCAACGCGCCGATGTCTGTCAACGTCGGCATCGACGGCGTCTCGCCGGTCTCCGGTGGCGGCGCCAAGAACACCGGCAACTATGCCGTGGGCATCGGCGCCGTTGTGTACAACAAGTACTTCGTCGATCTGAAGTACGTGGACTCTTTCGGCAAGACCGACAAGTGCAACGTCAGCGGTTCGAGCTCTGGCGCGGCCAATGCTGGCAGCGGCGACGGTTCCACACCAAACGCGTTCAGCGGTAACGAAAACTACGCGTGTTACGCCGGTGGTTACTCGGCATTTTCGGGTGGTGGAGCAACCACGGCGGACCGTGGCGCTGTTTACCTGACGATGAAAACCACCTTTTGATTCACCACTGGCTTGCTCAGCGCAAGCAGGAGAATAACAAGATGAAATTCATGCAAACCGTGTTGGCCGCATCATTGGCCATGGCCATCGCCGCTCAGGCGCAGGCCGTCGTATCGGCGGACGACGCCGCAAAACTGGGCACCAGCCTGACCCTGGTCGGTGCCGAAAAAGCCGGGAACGCTGATGGCTCGATTCCCGCTTACGCCGGCGGCCTGACCACGCCACCAGCCTCGTTCAAGGCCGGTGACAGCATGCGCCCGGACCCATTCGCCGACGAGAAACCTCTACTGGTGATCGACGGCAAGAACGTCGACCAATACAAGGGCGCGCTCACCGCGACCACAGTCGAACTGGCCAAGCGTTTCCCCAGCTTTCATGTCAACGTTTACCCGACTCACCGCACCGTCACACTGCCCAAGGCCGTGCTGGACAATGGCGTGAAAAATGCCACCGGCGCCAAGTCCCTTGAAGGCGGATTGGCCATCGACAACGTACTGCCGGGTGTACCATTTCCAATCCCGCAGTCGGGCAACGAAGCGATGTGGAACTTCCTGCTGCGTTATCAGGGCGTCAACATCAGTTCCAAGTACGACTCGTGGAACGTCGACTCCGCTGGTGTGCCAAGCCTGGCGATCACCGGTCAGGCGAACATCTCCTATCCGATCTACGAAAACCTGGCACAGCCGATCCGCAGCGACGATGTGTACTACCAGATGAAACTGTCCTACACCGGCCCCGCACGTCGGGCCGGCGAAGCGGTGATGCTCAAGGACGCCGCCAACCCGCTGCAGCAACCGCGCCGCGCCTGGCAGTACCTGCCTGGCCAACGCCGGGTCAAGCTGGCGCCGAACCTGGCCTACGACACGCCTAACCCTGGCACCGCTGGCGCGGGCACCTACGACGACGTCTTCGTGTTCAACGGTGCGCTGGACCGCTACGACTGGAAGCTGGTGGGCAAGCAGGAAATGATCATTCCCTACAACACCTACAAGCTGACCTACGCCCAGGATCCGAAGTCTCTGACCACGGCCAATCACCTGGCATCGGATTACGTGCGCTGGGAAAAGCACCGCGTCTGGGTAGTAGAGGGCAACCTCAAGGCCGGCGCCCGTCACATTTACCAGAAGCGCCGCTTCTATCTGGATGAAGACAGCTGGACCGCTGTGGCCTCCGACCAGTACGACGCCCGTGGTCAACTGTATCGTGGCTCTTTTGCCTTCCTCAGCCAGAGCTACGACAAGCAGGTCCCGGACTCCACGCCTTTCATGATCTACGACCTGGTCGGTGGCTCGTACAACATCAACGGTGTAGTAGGGCCTTATGGCGGCATCAAGTACATCGATCCGCTTTCCAAGGCGCAATGGTCAGCGGAATCCCTGGCCGGTAGCGGGATTCGCTAACCAAACCGATAAAAATCGTCCGTTCGGTCCGCTGCTGCAAGGCTGCGTGACCGCACGACGATCGGTGTATGCCGATCGTTGCGGGCACGGGGTTTGAACGTTGGGCACACGGATGTGTGTTCCGTCGCGGTTTTGCGAAGAGGACGCGGTATGTGTTCGTACAAGAATTACCTGCAGCTGGCGCTTGGCGCATTGCTTGCGATGTTGCAGAGCCTCAGCCACGCGTCCGCTTATGTCGACGTGCTGGATCTGCCGGCCAGGGCCAGCACCCTCGCGGTCAGCAGCCCGTTATCCGGGATGGCCCGCGCGGGCGAGCGCCTGATCGCCGTCGGCCAGCGTGGCCACATTCTCTATTCCGACGATACCGGCAAGCACTGGCAACAGGCTGCGGCGCCGGTCAGCGCCGATCTCAATGCCGTGACCTTTCCTTCAGCCACTGAAGGCTGGGCGGTGGGTGGCGACGGCGTGGTGTTGCACAGCAATGACGCCGGTATGACCTGGCGCAAGCAACTGGACGGTCGCGAAATCGGTGCCTTGCTGGTCAAGCATTACCAGGCGTTGGCCAGTACCGAACCCGACAACCAACAATGGCCCCTATTGGTCGCTGAAGGCGAACGCCTGGCGGAGCAGGGCGCCGACAAACCCTTGCTGGATGTCTGGTTCACCGATGACCGCGTCGGCTATGTGGTAGGGGTGTTCAACCTGATCCTGCGCACCGAGGATGGCGGCCAGAACTGGACACCGTTCCAGGATCGCACCGACAACCCGCAGGGCTTTCACCTCAACGTCATCGCTTCAACCGGCGACGCGCTGTACATCGCCGGAGAGCAGGGACTGTTGCTCAAATGGGATGACCACCAGCAACGATTCGCCGCTGTGCAAACACCCTATCAGGGCAGCTTCTTCGGTGTTCTCGGCAAGCCCGGCGAAACGCTGGTCTACGGCCTGCGCGGCAATGTGCTGCGCAGTACCGATGGCGGCCGCAGTTGGGCGGCACTGGATAGCGGCCTGCACGTCAGCATCACCGCCGGCATCATCGATGCCCAGGGCAATTACCGTTTGTTCACCCAGGGCGGGCAGATGCTGGTCAGCCAGGGCAGCGGCGCGCAAATGCGCTTCGTGCAGCAAGTCGAACCGGTACCGGTGACCGGCGTCACGCGCGCCGCCGACGGTGCACTGTTGGTGGTTGGCAGCCGTGGTGCACGGACGCTGTCCGTTGAATAAGTCCTCGAACCCTTAGAGCGAGAACCCAGACATGGGCCATACCAAACAAGAAACCATGCCGGTGATCCGCGATCTGCGGGACTTCGACCACCAATCCGGCAACGTGCTGGAACGGCTGGTGTTCAACTACCGCCCGCTGTTCATGCTGCTGATGGCGCTGGCCACCGTCGTATTGGGCTACATGGCCGCGACACGCCTGGAACTGCGCCCAAGCTTCGAAAAAATGATTCCGCAGAGTCAGCCGTACATCAAGAATTACCTGGAAAACCGCCAATCGCTGCGCGGTCTGGGCAACTCGGTGCGGGTAGTGGTGGAGAATACCCAGGGCGATATCTTCGACCCCGGTTACCTGGACGTGCTCAAGCAGGTCAACGACCGACTGTTCCTCACCGAAGGCGTCGACCGTGCGTGGATGAAGTCGTTGTGGAGTCCGGCGGTGCGCTGGACCGAAGTCACCGAGGAAGGGTTCCAGGGTGGCCCGGTGATGCCCGATACCTATCAGGGCAAGCCGGAAGAAATTGAACAGTTGCGCCAGAACATCTCCCGCGCCGGCATCGTGGGCAGCCTGGTTGCCAGCGACTTCAAGTCGAGCATGCTGATCGTGCCGTTGCTGGACAAGGCCACGGCCAGCGGCAAGCGCATCGACTACCACGCTTTTTCGCAGGTGCTCGAAGAGCAATTGCGCGACAAGATCGAATTCGCCGGTGATAGCGCCGCGCGCAAGGCCGGGGAGGAGGGCAAGGGCCAGTACAAGGTCCGGGTGATCGGTTTCGCCAAACTGATGGGAGACCTGATCGACGGCTTGATCCAGGTGATGATGTTTTTCGGCCTGGCCGTGGTCACTTCTTTGGTCATCATTTACGCCTACACCCGTTGTGTGCGCAGCACCTTGCTGGTAGTCGGCTGCTCGCTGATCGCAGTGGTCTGGCAGCTCGGCATCGTCGCCTGGCTGGGCTATGCCATCGATCCGTATTCGGTGCTGGTGCCGTTCCTGATCTTCGCCATCGGCGTGTCCCACGCGGCGCAGAAGATGAACGGGATCATGCAGGACATCGCCCGTGGCACCCACAGGCTGATCGCCGCCCGCTACACCTTTCGCCGTCTGTTCATTGCCGGTGTCACCGCACTGTTGGCCGATGCCGTCGGGTTCGCGGTGCTGATGCTGATCGACATTCCGGTGATTCGCGACCTGGCCATTACCGCCAGTATCGGCGTGGCGGTGTTGATCTTCACTTCTCTGCTGCTGATGCCGGTGGCGTTGTCTTACGTCGGCGTCGGCGCCAAGGCTGCCGAACGCGCACTGAAAATCGACTCCCGTGCAGATGTGCACAAGGGGTTCGGCAAACTGTGGGACGTGCTCGACCGTTTCACCACGGCCAAGTGGGCCACGGGCGCCGTGCTGGTCGCGGCACTGATGGGCATTGGCGGTTTCATGGTCAGCCTGCACCTGAAAATCGGCGACCTGGAAAGCGGTGCACCGGAGTTGCGTGCCGATTCGCGCTACAACCGTGACAACGCCTACATCACCAGCCATTACGCGCTGTCCAGCGACTTGTTCGCGGTGATGATCAAGACCGCCCCCGAAGGCTGCCTGAACTACAAGACGCTGATCCTCGCCGACCGCCTGGCCTGGGAACTGCAACAGTATCCAGGCGTGCAGGCGACGGCCTCGCTGGTCAATGCGGTGCGCCAGATCACGGCCGGGTCTTATGAGGGCAATCCAAAGCTCAACAGCATCCAGCGCAACCAGGACGTGCTGAACTACGCCGCGCAGCAAGCTTCGGTCAATTCCCCGGAGTTGTTCAACACCGATTGTTCGCTGATGCCGGTGATTACCTTCCTCAAGGATCACAAGGCCGAGACGCTGGATGCCGTGGTGGGCATCGCCGAGCGCTTTGCCCGTGAGAACCACAGCGACGAGCGCCAGTTTCTGCTGGCGGCCGGATCGGCGGGTATTGAGGCCGCGACCAACATTGTGGTGCGCGAAGCCAATCGCACCATGCTGTTTTACGTCTATGCGGCGGTGACGGTGTTCTGCCTGATCACGTTCCGCAGCTGGCGCGCCACCCTGGTTGCCCTGTTGCCACTGGTCCTGACCTCAATCCTCTGCGAGGCACTGATGGTCGCCATGGGCATCGGCGTGAAAGTCGCGACCCTGCCGGTGATCGCACTGGGGGTGGGGATCGGCGTCGATTACGCGTTGTACCTGCTCAGTGTGCAACTGCATTACCAGCGCCAGGGGCTGCCGTTGACTCAGGCCTACCGCAACGCCGTGTCGTTCACCGGCCGGGTAGTGGGGCTGGTCGGCATCACCCTGGCGGCGGGCGTGGTGTGCTGGGTCTGGTCGCCGATCAAGTTCCAGGCTGACATGGGCATCCTGCTGACCTTCATGTTCCTGTGGAACATGCTGGGCGCGCTGATTCTGATCCCGGCCCTTTCTTACTTCTTGCTGCGCGGGGCGTCGCTGGAGCCTCGCTCCGTTGCGCGAGCGCCGGCGGCGCAAACCGGTGAAACCGACACCTCCCAACGCCAGGGCGTGCCTCACACCCTGACCCTTTCCGAGTAAGCCAACTATGTCTGTTTACAACGCTCCTTTGCGCGACATGCGCTTTGTACTCAACGAGGTTTTCGAGGTGTCCCGGTTGTGGGCCGCATTGCCGGGCCTGGCCGAGGTGATCGATGAAGAAACTGCCGCCGCGATCCTTGAAGAGGCCGGCAAGATCAGCGCCGCGTTCATTGCTCCGCTGAACCGAAGCAGCGACGAGCAGGGGTGTACGTGGAAGGATGGCGCAGTACAGGCGCCGGATGGTTTTGCCGCGGCGTACCAGGCGTTCGCCGACGGTGGTTGGGTCGGCGTCGGCGGTGATCCGCGGTTCGGTGGGATGGGCATGCCCAAGGTCATTTCGGCGCAGGTCGAGGAAATGGTCAACGGCGCGAGCCTGTCGTTTGGCCTGTACCCGATGCTGACCGCCGGCGCGTGCCTGTCGATCAACGCCCACGCCAGCGAGGAACTCAAGGAACGCTATCTGCCGAACATGTACGCCGGCACCTGGACTGGATCGATGTGCCTGACCGAGGCACATGCCGGTACAGACCTGGGCCTGATCCGCACCCGTGCCGAGCCCCAGGCCGACGGTAGTTACAAGATCAGTGGCAGCAAGATTTTCATCACCGGCGGCGAGCACGACCTGACTGAAAATATCGTTCATCTGGTCCTGGCTCGGTTGCCGGATGCGCCGGACGGTCCTAAAGGGATTTCGCTGTTTCTGGTGCCCAAGGTGCTGGTCAACGCCGATGGCTCGCTGGGGGAGCGCAACGCGCTGTCGTGCGGTTCGATCGAGCACAAGATGGGTATCAAGGCTTCTGCCACCTGCGTGATGAACTTTGACGGCGCCACTGGCTGGATCATTGATGCGCCGAACAAAGGCCTGGCGGCGATGTTCACAATGATGAATTACGAACGCCTGGGTGTGGGTATCCAGGGCCTGGCGTTGGGTGAGCGCTCCTACCAGAACGCAGTCGCCTATGCCCGCGACCGTCTGCAAAGCCGTTCGCCGCTTGGCCCACAGCATCAGGACAAGGCTGCCGATCCGATCATCGTCCACCCGGACGTGCGGCGCATGCTGTTGACCATGAAGGCCCTGAACGAGGGCGGACGTGCATTCTCCAGCTACGTGGCGATGCAACTGGACACGGCCAAATACAGTGAAAACGCGGCAACCCGCAACCGCGCGCAGGAGCTGGTGTCGCTGCTGACGCCAGTGGCCAAGGCGTTTCTCACCGACATGGGGCTGGAAACCACGGTGCATGGCCAGCAGGTGTTTGGAGGTCACGGCTACATTCGTGAGTGGGGTCAGGAGCAACTGGTGCGTGATGTGCGAATCACGCAGATCTACGAAGGCACCAACGGCATCCAGTCACTGGACCTGGCCGGACGCAAGATTGTCGGCAGCGGCGGGGCGCTCTACCGGTTGTTCGCCGCCGAAATGCGCCACTTCACCGCCAACGCCAGCGCTGATCTTGCTGAGTTCACCAAACCGCTGAACGCCGCCCTGCACACCCTCGACGAATTGACCGCATGGCTGCTGGACCGCAGCGCGAACAACCCGCAGGAAATCGGTGCAGCCTCGGTCGAGTACCTGCAGGTGTTCGGCTACACCGCGTACGCCTACATGTGGGCACTCATGGCCAGGGCCGCCCTGGGCAAGCAGGCCGAGGATGACTTCTACGCCAGCAAACTGGGCACCGCACGTTTCTTCTTCGCTCGCCTATTGCCACGTATCCATTCGTTGAGTGCGTCGGCCCGGGCCGGCAGCGAGTGCCTGTTTCAGCTGGATGCGACGCAGTTCTGACCGCTCGATTCAACGATTCGCGCTACTGAGCCACTGTTATTTGAGGACCAGGAACAACAACCATGATGGCGACAAAAATAATTCCGCCCGCCGATGGCGCCTATGCCTATCCCTTGCTGATCAAGCGCTTGTTGCTGTCCGGCGTGCGCTACGAACCGGGCAGGGAAATCGTGTATGCCGACAAGCTGCGCTACAGCTACCAGACCCTCAACCAGCGCATCCGCAAACTGGCCAACGCCTTGACCGCTGCCGGCGTCAAGGCCGGGGATACCGTGGCACTGCTGGACTGGGACAGCCATCGCTACCTGGAGTGCTTTTTTGCCGTGCCGATGATCGGCGCGGTGTTGCACACCGTGAACATTCGTCTGTCGCCGGATCAGGTGCTCTACACCATGAACCATGCCGAGGACGACCTGGTCCTGGTGCATGACGATTTCCTGCCGCTGCTGGAACAGATTCAAGAGCAACTCACAACCGTCAAAGGCTACCTGCAACTCACCGACGACACGGCAACCGCAACAGCGCTGCCGATGGTGGGGGAATATGAGCAGCTGCTGTCGCAGGCGTCGGACCAGTATGAGTTTCCCGACTTCGATGAAAACTCGGTGGCGACCCTGTTCTACACCACGGGCACCACCGGCGCTCCGAAAGGGGTGTATTTCACCCACCGCCAATTGGTCCTGCACACCTTGAACGCCGCAGGCACGCTTGGCGTGTATCAGGGGCTGCCGCTGCTGCGCTCCGATGACGTCTACATGCCGATCACCCCGATGTTTCATGTGCATGCCTGGGGTGTGCCCTATGTCGCCACGTTGATGGGGCTGAAACAGGTATACCCGGGCCGATACGAGCCCAACAGCCTGGTCAGGCTTTACCGAGAGGAGAAAGTCAGCTTTTCTCACTGCGTGCCGACCATTTTGCAAATGATCCTGAACTGCGAAGAAGCGCAGCAGACTCGTTTTGATGGCTGGAAAATGCTCCTGGGCGGCAGCGCGCTGACCTTGGGCATTGCCAGCGACGCGAGTGCCAAAGGCATTCAAGTGCACAGCGGCTACGGCATGTCGGAAACCTGTCCGTTGCTGTGCCTCACGTACCTTCGTGATGACGACCTCGAAAAATCCGTGCAGGACCAATTGGCGACTCGGATCAAGACCGGAACACCCGTGCCGATGGTCGACCTGAAAATTATCGACGCTAGCGGCAACGACGTTGCCCATGACGGTGAATCCCTGGGTGAGGTCGTGGTGCGCGCACCCTGGCTGACGCAAGGCTACTTAAAGGAACCCGAAAAGGGCGCAGAACTGTGGCAGGACGGTTGGCTGCACACCGGCGACATCGCTTCAATCGACCCACTGGGCGGCGTGGAAATCAAGGATCGAATCAAGGACGTGATCAAGACAGGCGGGGAGTGGATCAGCTCCCTGGAGCTGGAGAGCCTGATCAGCGAACACACGGCGGTCCGATCGGTCGCGGTCGTGGGCATCGCCGATGAGCAGTGGGGTGAACGGCCCATGGCGCTGGTGGTGTGCGAGCCGGGCCACTACGTCGATCGCAAAATCCTGGAAGCGCACCTGCAAGCGTTTGTCGAGCGTGGGCGAATCAACAAATGGGCAATCCCCAAGCAGTTCAAATTCGTCGCCGAGATCCCCAAGACCAGCGTCGGCAAAATCAACAAGAAGCTCATCCGGGAAGACGCATTGAGCTGAAGGGCGCGGGCGGGCCTCGCCGACAATCACCGGTGAGGCCCAGATAAAACGGTTACTCGGGATCTGCTGTCACCACCTTCCAACTGTCATCTGGATCAAAGCGCTTCAGCGACTGCGCCAGTTTGGCTCCATCGGGCCCCAAGTCTTTCTCAAACACCTGTCCTTCATGACTGATCATGAAGCTCATCACTCCGGTGTCATTGTATTTTGCCGGCCAGGCGATCAGTGCAAAGCCACGGCTCATCTTGTCACCGATAAAATAGCTGAAGGCGCCGCCAGGTGCCGAAGGACCTTGGCCCTCAAGGATGCGAAAGTGGTAGCCATGCCAGTCTTCGCCGGCAATGGTTTTACCGAACAAAGGACCCAACGGGCTGATCTGGCCGCTATCGTCGTCCGCCCAATAGAGCCCGTCGTGCTTTCCGGGCGTGCTGAAGATTTTCTGCGCATACTCGAGGGCCCCGTCACCGTCACGATCCACTGACGCATAGTCCATCTGGGCGTCGTGATAGGTCTTCACCGATTGCACCGCGGCGAGTTCGTTGCTGCCAATTCGTCTGGCACGTATTTCCGCGTTACCGGCCTTGATATCGAAGCGCCAGCCGTTTTCGACTTTGATCAGGGGTATAGGCAATGTCCAGTGGTCATTGCCAACCGAAAGGACCGCCTTGCGATCTCCGGTTTTTTCAATGTGATGCTGCTCGCGGTATTGCTTCAGAAACGCGTCCACATCGCTGCGCTGCACACCTTCGCGCGGGATGTAACTGTGCCATTCAGCACCCAGCAACTCTGTCAGGCGTGCCTGATCGGCGTGTTCCGTGCCCAGTGCCTCGACGAACGCTTCAGCGGCTTTTTCGGGTGTTGGAAATGATTGCTGTGCCATCACCATGCACGACCATGCCACGCCAGCGGCTATCGCCAATACATGAGGGACCGGGCCCATGAGTGACTTCACTCGAGGAATGTTTTTCAACGACGGCCCCCCCTTGAACGTGCTGGTGGACTCGACGGCCGACTGATCTGATGACCGGCAGATCGCGAGGCACTGGGGCGCTGAGCTGATACCTGGCTGGTCCGTCCACGATTGGCTTGAACGTTGGACTGGGACGGCGAGCGCGCGCCAGCGAATGCATTGTTGCGGGCTCTGCCCGTATTGGCGGACGCCCGTCCTTGTGCACCTTGGCGCGCCTGCGAGAAGTCCTTCCCGCGCTGATTTGCCTGAGCGGTCTCTCTGCGGGGCTGCTGATTTTCCCGAGTGTTTCTGGCGGTGCCTTGGCTTCTGTCAGACGATCCCGGTCTCTGCGCACCTCCTTGCATCCGATTGCCCGCCGAAGTTCCGGACTGCGCTGCGCGCGCTCGATCACGGGCTTCGCGATTACTGGTGGCAGGTCTTTCGATACCATGCCTGTCCATGGAACTACGGGCAGTTTCACGAGCCTGGGCTCGCTGAGCATTATCCCCTCGATAGGCGTCACGGCGATTGGCACCGTCCAGTTGTCGGCCGAATTGTTCGCGGCTCCGATTGTCTCGATAGGGAACGCCATCGCGATGAGCGGCGTTGTGCTGCCACTTGTTATTGGTGATTTGGTTGTTGCGATTGATAGTGTTGTAGCGGTCGACGTCAATGTCGATGTCGTTATTGCCCCAGTCGCAATCACCCCACAACGAGCCGATGATCGCCACACCGGTACCAAACGCCAGTCCAGCCAGCAATGCCTGACCGGGGTAATAGGCTGGCGGCGGCGGATAGTAAACGGGCGGCGACGCTGGGTAGGCCCAGGTGCCGTAGGCTGTTGTCGGGTTGTAAGTGGGTACGTACACCACCTGCGGATCGGAGGGTTGAATGATGATGGTGGAGGTGCTGGCAGGGGGAGGGGCAGGGGCCTCGGTTGTGGGCGCGGGGGCCGGTGCCGCTTGAACCGTCACGTTCTGATATTGGTTGCTCTGCAGATTGCCTGCCGCTTGCGCCTGATGACGCAAGCGTTGCACTCCCTCCATGACATCGTCGGGTTGCGCCAGGAAAGCATCGCCCAGACGCTGTACCCAAACGGGATCCTGTCCCAGCGTTGCCAGGACCTGCGGGAAGGCGACCAGCGCCTGCACGCTCGGATCCCAGGGCTGGCTCGCCACTTGTTTGACCGCATCATCGCCCTTGGCGTCGGGGTGAGCTTTGGACCAGGTGACCGCCTCGGCGATTTCGCCGGGGTACGTGGTTGCCATCAGTACCTGTGCGAGCAGTGGATCCGGGTAGAGCGCGATGGGAGCGAGCATCTGATCCAGCTGCTCCTGAGTAAATACGGCATCTTTGGCCGCCGCCGTGACGGGCGCTGTATCGGCAGCATTTGCGGCCGCATCCAATGGTTGCGCCAGGGTCAGGCAAGAAAATCCACTAAGAAACAGTACAGCTGATACTGCGTAAAATAATGGAATGCGCATCGTGCCCCCATGTGGTCAGGTAGGCTTGAAATGAGTGGATCAATGTGAGGAAGTGAAAGCAGGCCACCTCGGTGACTCTCAATAATGGTAGCAAAGCTTTATTTGTTGCCATGAATTCAGTGCAGCGAACTTCCGAGTGGTCAGCACCGGTGACAAGTCCGCGCATAATCAGTTGCCAACTCGACTAAAGGGCTATTTAGTATAGCTAATTGCCATCATTGGATCTGGAGCAAAAAAGTGCAGCTGAAAAGCGAAGCCTTAGTGTCCGCGCTTAACCTGGAACCGCATATTGAAGGTGGTTACTATCGAAGAACGTTTCAGGCTGATCAGCAGCCTCTGGTCGAGACGGCTGATGGTCCGCGTTATTTGATGACGTCCATTTATTACCTGTTGACCAACGAGTCTCCGATCGGCCAATTCCACCTGAACCAATCGGACATCATGCATTACTACCATCTGGGCGACGCCATTCAGTACAGCCTGATTTTCCCGAACGGCGAATTGAAAACTGTCGTGATGGGCAGCAATGTCATGGCCGGAGAATTATTGCAGCTACATGTACCGGGCGGCGTCTGGAAAGCTTCGCGGCTCTTGAGTGGATCAGCAGGATTGGGTTTGATCAGTGAAGCGGTATCGCCAGGGTTTGATTTCGCGGATATGCAGATGGGCGACAGGCAAAAACTGTGCGAGGCGTTTCCTGAGCATTCGGCGTTGATTGAGCAGCTGACACGAGCATGAGGGCTGAGGGGGAAATCAGCTGCGCCAGATCTGCGTGCAACCAGGCTAGCCTCGAAACATCTTGTTACGTGTAATGTATATTATGTTAAACGAGGTGCTATGTTAGATATGTTCATGATGTTGTCCAATATCACTAACCTCCGGTGACATTTGCACAAAACCCCGTTTCCCGAAAATTCAGCATCTTGAACACACATCCTCATCCTCTCTACCATGAAGCTCTGTCACTAATCTCCGGTTTGCCCGTGTTACCTCCGAAGACTGGCCGTACGGCAATCGCTCTGCTACACGTATAGGACTAACAAACGATTCTAGCTTGCCGGTTCCCCTATGACGCGGCCGTTCATCCCATTCCCGATCTTCCCGCCGTACGACCATTGGCGACCTAACCGAGTAAAACGGTTCCCAGCCAACGCTCACGTCTCAGCCCGCCTAAGTGAAGTCAACGACTCGTGCCTGCCGTTCATGAGCACCTGGTACGCCGACCGGTTCATCAATTGGATTGCACATAATTGGAATCCCCAGTCGCCGCACCTGCAGTACTACAAATGCATCAATGGCTTGGAAAAGATGCTCAACTGGAGCTTCGCCAACAATCTCTGCTTGCTTGATTGGACGCCCGCCGACTTCAAAAACTATGCAGGTTTTATCCAAACTCCGGACAGTGCCTGGGCCAGCGCTAGCAGCCAGCCCCGATTCCTTATAAACCCGGGTATGGACTTCTGGGATTGCCCTATAAATCCGCATTGGAAGTTATTCCAAGCGGCCCGTGCCGCCGATTCGAGCGGAACTATCGACGAGAACGTCTGGAAGCGCGAGATCAGGTGCGCCACCCAATTCATGGACTTCTACCTCAAGGACGTGTCTGCCACTCGGCCAAACGTCGCTGCTGCGAAATTGGACTCGCTGACTTTCAAGCCGCCGCAAGTAAGAGGCGTAATTTCGGACGTCGTGATGAAATGGATTCTTGAAACGCTCCCGAGCCTGCTTAGCACTCATAAATCTCACGTGATTGAAATGTATCTAACCATCGCCAGATACACAGCCAGACCGATGTGGCAGGTGCTGGGTACCGCCTCAAGCCCCGGGCGTGTCAATCAGTTCATGCGCAATTCGCACGGCACATGGCTAGAAAGCCATCCTAAAAATGCTGCCGCAGTCCCGTTGCCCCCTGCTTTTGCCCGGGTATTCGATCGATACCTGATTTATCTGAATATTGACTCAAGCCAGCCTTTGCCGGCATCAAGCCTGTTTCCCTGGGAAAATTCGCTCGGCGCCTATGATCACAAAGGGCTCTGGCGCATCACCTGCTCGATCAGGGAGAGCCTTGCGGATACGGCCACCGCCTCAGATAACCCAGATATTGCCCAAGCAGCGGGTGAAATTCGGCGTCTGACAACCGCCTTGGTTTCGAACCGGACAGCCGCTTAAAGCCAACCTGTTTTCCCAAGGCTAAGTCAGCCTATGGGTAGGCATTTCAGCCGTTTTGGCTGTGGCTCTACGAGTTAGACTGTCGTGAATTGAGCCGTCCGCGGAGCAGCCGTCTCGACCATGTGGGCGTGCATCCTCACGCCTGCGCACTACGCTTGCCTGAGCACTCCTGAGTGGTTGCAGTCACCAGATGGGGTTAATGACAATGCCGGCTTTGGACACGGGGCCCCTGCCCCAGCTTCTGCTACTTCAACAGTCCCCGACGACTTCCTCCTTGCTCAGCAAGTTGAATGACTCAGACCCCAAACAACTTGCAATAACGTCCTGCAGTTTAGGATACGGAATCTATACCTCTTGGAGTTCCAAGCTTGGCACTGCCGCACACAACCGATCGCGCGCGCGGTGAGTCAACTCTTCAGATCGCTAGGACTTGCTGCTCCTCACCGGCAGTCGGTGATGCTGCCAACTCGCCGATGTCCTCGTCATCTTCATCCATGGATGTGCTAACCGCGGATGACCATTCCCGTAGCTCTACTACCGCCGGGAGCTTTTCCAAGGCATTAGTCGGTTCGATCCCAAGCTCAGCTAGGCGCTGCAGAAGTTCTCCGAAGATTTCCTCCTTATGCATGCTCCAGGACGAAGCAAAGCACCGCCAGAACGTCCAGCCTGCACGCTCGAGGATACGTTGGCGATTCATGTCTGCCTCCCAGCGATCGGGGCCATGGAAAGCGTCACCATCACACTCGATGGCCAGACGATTATCGTTTGCGCCTTCTACGACCATGTCGAGCCTGAATGCCCCACTCTTCACCTGCGGGATGACTCGGTATCCTCGCTCAACCAATCTGCTGAATACCTGCTGCTCGAATCCAGACTCGCACAGCTTGATGAGACCATCCTGATCGACCTCCTGCTCAGTTAGCGGTTTGCTGAAGTACTCGAGGAGTGTACGACGAACGTCTTTCTGGGAGAGGTGATCAAGAGTGACTGAGCGAATCAGGTACATCCTGTCACGCGCACGGCTAGCGGCTACGTTGAACCGCTGTTCAGCAGCATTGCCTGAAAGCGGATGGCAGTTCTCCGGATCTGCGACCATGGAAATGAAGATGATGTCGCGCTCGCTTCCCTGGAAGGTGCTGGCGTCACCACACGCAAATTCGCGAGCGTGGAGCTCCACGGCCGGGCATCGTTCACGTACTAGCGAATCGATGAATTTGGCTTGTTCCATGCCCCCTAGCAGCGTCACCACACCAATCGAGCGACCCGCATACTTGTCGTCCTTGATAAGTGCCTGGATTTCTTCAACGATGGCTTCGGCCTCAAGCTTGTTGCAGCCCTTCTTGTTCCTCACTCCGTCTTTGACGTAGATGTCCACCAGCGGTGGATCGAGGCGCTCGGATGGTCGAGGGATTCGAAGGGGCTGGATCGCACCGCCGTAGAACTGGTTGGAATAGGAAATGATGGGAGGGACGCAGCGGAAATGCTCACGCAGCATAACCATGTGGCCAGCGAATACGCGCGATGCCAAATCGTAAAGAGATTTATCCGGCGTCATGTCGGCGCCATAGGGCTGGTCATTCAGGAACCGGTTACGAAGCTCGCCGATCCTCTTGCCGGATTTGAAACCGCCATCGGGAGAAACCTGCTTGTCATCCCCTACTACCAGTACCTTTTTGGCCCTGACGATAGCCGGCAAAGCCCATAAGTCTGACTGGCTCGCCTCATCCACAATCACCAGGTCGAAGGCGCCGATTTCCGCCGGCATGGACTCAGAAATCTTGGCATGACTCATGATCCAGCATGGCACAGCGCCGGCAGCATCCTGCATGCACTGTTGAGCATCGCGGCGATAACGCTCCGCGTTCGGCCCTGTCCCCTGCCCTATCTTGCGTATTGCTGTCGAGTAGCCGGCTAACGCTTGCAGTACCAGGGGGCTGGCATTGGCCTTAGTGGACAGCCAAGCCGCACGGCTCACCACTTCCCGATACATACGCGCCAGGCCAGCCTCGAGTTTTACCCGCTTGCCGTTTAGCTCGACGAGTTCATGACGCGCTTCGATGCTCTGCAGGTGAGAGCGTATCTGCGCATGCTGCCACGCCTCCTTCCAACTACTTGGGAAAGCCGGGTCTTCAGCACCGTTCTCAACGGGGACAGTCAACAACCTATCGGAGAGCTTTTCCGCTCCAGCTGTCATCACCCGATGCGCGCCCTCCCTGACATGATTCAGGAGGACACCGAGTTCTCTGATCCGCTGCAATTCTGTCAGCAGGTCTACATACTGGGATACGATCCGATGCGTATCCTGATCCGGGCTGCCCAGGCACTCCAGAACGAATGCACGAAGCCGGCAGGCGATAGGGCTCTCGCCCGCGACTTTGGCCTGCAGAATCGCGAGCGAGGCGCCCGCCATACTGAGATCTAATCGCGCAAGGTTTTGAGTGAGATGATCCCGCAGGCCACGAATCTCGGCGATTGTCAGCCGATGCATGTTATCCGGCGCATCTGCGAAGACCTCCTCGCAAAGCGGCTGTACCTTGTCGACGTACCGTGAGGTGAGCTCGAGAGCCGCCTGAACTGTACTAACGGTCAGCTCCAGTTGCCGCAGATGGGCCATTCCCGCTTGAAGTCGCGGGATCCCCAGGGTCTCGGCCAGCGGGTTCCAACGCGCAGTGAAGGATCGCACCTCCGCGTAAAGCTTCAGGTAGTCCTGGACGGTCTTCCAGTGCTCGGCAGACTTCGGAGCTGAGCCATTGATGCGGACATGGCTGATGTGTGTCTTGGCTTGGGATGCTCCGAAGCTCATCAGCCCAAACGGCTTTCCTGTTTCGGTAGCTCTATCCACTGCCTCAGACGTTTTTTCGCAATCCAAGGCTTCCTCTGGGAATTCGACAAAGTTTTCCAGCATGACCTTGCGCCGTTGCATCAACGCCTGCGCGGCTGGAAGCATGCCTACAAGGACTGAAATCTCACTGTCGTAACGTCCACCTGCCGCCTTGAGTCGCAGCTCCAGCGACCAAGGAATTTCGCAGTCCCCGCCGTCGTGCAACACCACAAGCTTTTCTTCGCACTGATCTAGTGCTAGATCCAGCTTCCTGGCGGCAGCGACAACGGCTTCACTGTCGGATATCAGGGGTATGAGATCACCCTGACCCAGGGCATATTCGAGCGACTTTAGCTGGCAGAGTGAGCCATGAAGCTTGCCGATATCCGCCGCTGCCGGTAATTGCTCCACCTCAGGCAGACTGGAGTTGACGTAGACAAGGTCATGTCCGAGGTCGCGACGGGCCTGTCTTAAGCTTCTACCGAACTCATCGTCGAAAGGCAGCGAGTGTTCGAGAGACAACGAAAGTTCGTCGTCAAACCAGGCGTATTGGTCGCCGCCCTTCATCAGAAGCTCAGCAAGCTCTTCCGCACGATACTTGGCATCGCCTACCTGGATATCGGAAAGCTGATTCAGGGCAATCTCATTGACGCGGCGATCAAGCCTCACCAGCTCGGTATGAGCAAGATCAATGGACTGGTGCAGGCGATCAATCTCTCCTCGAGCAAGTGATGGATTGATTTGCGAAACTTGGTGTTGGATAGCCTCAATCGAGCCTTGGAATTGCCGGATCCCCTCGCGGTCACTGGTCAGCAGCGCAACCGTCAGTGGCCGAACCTCAGCCGGTATTTTCGACTGGAGCACCTTCAGGGCCTGCTCGCCACGTGAGGTGACAAGCACACGTTTGCCAGTCGCCAGGTAGTGGCAGATGATGTTGGCGATCGTATGGGTTTTGCCGGTACCGGGAGGGCCCTGAACCGCCACGCCTGGTGCGTGCTCCAGACGTTGAACGATAGTGACCTGCTCGTCGTTGTATGGGAGGGGGAAATACAGTTCCTTGGGCTCAGCCCTCGATCCATCCATGCTTCGGCTAGACAGCCCCCGGAAGTTGACGTGCTGGTAATCGATTGCAATCGTCGATGCCGGGGTCACCAACGCAAGCGGGCCGGCAGGCAGTTCGAGACAGTCTTTAAGTTTCTCCCGGATCTTGCGAAGGTCGTTGATCAACCAGTTGCTGGGTTTGGGGCGCGCAAACACGACCCATGCATCGCTTACCTGCAGTGTGTCACCTGGTTCCGGTAAGCCCTGGGCGCTGTCTCCCATCACTTCCAGATATTTGCCTTTGCTGTCGAGGCTTCTGGCCGAGAGCTTGAGCACATCAGCAAAGGTCGATGGCAAGAATGGGTTCAAAGGGGAGTCGGAATGTCTGCCCAGGTGATCGCGAATAGCTCTTTCGCACTCGCTGGCACCAGGGATATTGGCGTTAATCAGCGCATCGAACTCAATCATCGGCTCTGTGGCACGCGGGCGGACTTCGACCGCCATGCTCTCCTCGTTCAAAGAGATGTCGAGCGCCTGGGTCAACAAAGGATAATTGAATCCCTGCTGCGCATCGTTGATTGTTAGCGTCCAAGCGCTGACGCCGATGCCCCATACCAACTCCCGGGCAGATTTTCCCGTCTCCATCTGCTGCATCAATGCAAACATGTCGCCATAGAGACTGATGGTCTTGCGGCGGGGCTTCTCAAGCTCAGCCCATTCGTGCCACTGGATAAGGTATGTCGTAAGCGCAGCCGAAGCTTGCGTGCGCACCTCTGATTCTACTGCGCCGATATCGCCTTCCGGATCTTTGTCCTGCTGCTCGCGGATAAGCTGGAGGAGTGCCTGCTCGGAGAGCACTGGGGGCTTGGCAGGATTGTCACTGACTTTGATGAGGGAGCTGTAGCCGCCATCAACTGGTGCTGGAGCACGTGATTCTTCGAGCCGCTCGATCTGCAGCCAGACATTGTCGCCTGTGAATTGGAGATCAAAGTGCAACCCAGGGAGACCTAAAAGGCCCGCCGGTGGATACACGTCATTAACAGAGCTCGCTAGCTGAAAACGCGACGGATCAAGCTCCTTGAGGCTTTCCTCTGCATACTCAAATAGCCGACTGAGGAGCTCGTTAGGCGTCCGTTGCATGTTGATACTCCGTAATAATTCAGGGGCGCGATTACATCGGTAAATATGGCGCCAAGGATGACATATTGCCTCTACACGTGGTCTCGAAATTAATCTCTTCCGACGAGTGTCCAGACTCACTGGGCAAGTTCAGATAGAACCGCAGGTACCAGTCATCCGTAGATTAGGCGTAGAGGCATGGACGTACTATCTATAGGTGTGTAAACCGCTCGATCCGTCTTGGACAGAATCAAATGTCCAATCGGCCAGCCCTTCACAGCCACGGGCAAGGTAGTCAGACGGTACGCCTACTTTTGGATCAGCCCCCACTGCCAATGCTGCAAGCCCTGCACTCTGGGCCGACGGGTTCAATCCATCCCACCAAGATATACGGACAGCATGATTCTCACACGTCAGTGAAATTCGCAGTAGCATATCTTCAAGCCTTGTACCGCAACGGAAGCCTTCTTGTAGCGACTGACGCACCAGCTGACAGGTCTGGTCGCTTGACTCGTGCCAGGCGAGAACATACGCCCACCCTTGATCAGAGGGGGCCGTAAAAAATGTCATTAAATCGAGCGCTTCAGCCTCTGGCCCCAAATCCTGGATCTTGCGCCCAAGAAAATCATAATCTGGGAAAAGCAGGCCTGTGGCTTGTATCGAGCAAGGAGAGCTTGACCAAAAGACAATGAATCGGAATTCAGCAAAATTCCTCTGGGCGAGTGCCGCATCGTAGATGACTTTGTGCCAGTGGAGATGCTGAAAACCAAAAGCCTGACCTTGAGCGGCATCCTTTAGTAATTGGCGGTTGGCTTCAGGCAAATCTGGGTGGTCGATCATAGTTGCCAGGGCGCGTGCGGCATTCTCTTTGACAAAGTACTCACGACAAACGCTGCGGTAGGCGTAGAGGGCAACCTGTTCATGATCGAATGTCAGTGGCCTATCATCGATAGGCGCGAACAGCCTGTTGTCGTGGTGCTTGCACATGCCACGGAAGGTAGAAACCTTATTGATCCCCGCTTTCTTCAGCTGAGGCTTGCCCCCGCTAGCTCTCAACGAGGTGAGATCTGCGGAGAGTCGGTAAACGTGACCCTGTTCCTCGATCAGGCTGAGCTGGCCGCCCTTCTGGATGGAATGCGCAGAGATGATGGCGTCGCAGCGGGCCCCATTTTCGTGATGGAGGCATCGCCCCCTGTTGCGCTGCTGGGCCATTGCTGCCTGATGCGCCTTAGTAAAGGACATGACGGTCTCTATGTATTGGTGCCTGCTCAGAGGATGCATTCCGCCACTATAGGTCGCTAGATGCCCTAGGCACCTTTCAAGCCGATGAGAGTGGCATGTTCTCTCAGGCTCTTACGGCCTTTCTATCTGCCGATGGGGTGGGCGGCCATTGATACCTGACGCCGGTGGCATCCAGCTTCATAAGCAGAGTAAGGGAGCCGAATGGCTCAACCCTTTCTATGAGCATTTGGGATAGACGCTGATGAGCGAACTTCCAACCTGAGGTGCCTGCATTATGGCTACGTGGATTTCCTGTGATCTGATCCATGTTTCAACTCCTCGGTCGTTTCGAAGGCTTGGCGTGCCCGGCATTTTGCTGATCCTCTATCCCTGAGGAGGCATCGCTACTCTCCTTCAGGCCAGGCTCGTCAATCCCAGGCTGCCGCAGTTGCTCATTCTCTTTCTGTACAGCCGCCAGCAGTACCGCGGTTTCTTGCTCACGCAGCTCGGCTACAACTGCGGTCTGGTGGAGTACCTTGACCTCTTCGCGCAGCGCAGAGATCTGCTCCGTGAGGTGCTCAGTCACTCCAGCTGACTTGGCCTCACCCTGACGTAGTGCCTGAATTTGAGTGTTGAGAGACTGAGCTAAGGCCTCCTGAGTGTGCAGAGCTTTGGTTTGCTGCCTGGCTTCACCCAGCAGGCGTTCATTGTCACGATTCAGTCGCGTCAACTCGTCCTGTTTCACAGCGATGGTCTCCCGCAGCTTCCGCTGCTCAACCTGCATCTCATGCAGTTGAGACTCGTGCCTGCGTTGATCCTGATCCCGCTGTTCCTTCACCGCTTCCCGATAGTGCTCGAGCGCCCCACGGGCCTGAACGTGCTTCTCCTCCAGCGATTGGATGTGCTTGTCCTTTTCAGCAACCAAAGACTCAAGGTTGGTACAGCGGTTATTGAGGCCTGCGTTGCGGGTCAGCTCCGCCTGAAGCGAGGACTGGCTGGTCACAAGTTCAGCGCTCTGCGTCTCTATTGCGGCCTGTTGGGTGGCCGAATTACGTTGAGCGGTAGCCAGCTCCGATCTGAGCTCGATGATCTGATTTTCCAGCGCGGCCCGCTGCACGTTAAAAGCTGCGGTCGCCTGGGCGATTACATCCTGGCCCTCCTCCATAAGCTGATCCAGCAGCGTTTGCACCATGCCGTTGAGCATGTCGCCCATACGTTCCCGTGATGCCACGGGCCCTGGACTGGAGGGCTCAAGCTCTTTCAGATACCGAGAAATCGTTGTCTTGGAGCCCGTATTTCCGAGTTCTACGCGCACTGCATCGATGCTGGGGTTGACTCCCCTGGCCAGTAGCGCCTGACGTGCTTCTTGCACAACAGCTTTATTGATTCCGCCTCGAGCCATGGGGTCTCCTACGATTTCGTACTGTGTTACATGGCATGTAGATACATAACATATTAGATGGATTTTACCCCGTTTGATCTTGATATTCCAGAAGCACATAATAGTACTTTATGGCTTCTTGAGCCGCCGTGATACCCACGAAACCGCCCAATGGCGTATGCGGGCAGGAGCGCTCCGATTTTGAAGGCAAAAACGATGGAAAAGGCAGACCGGTACCTCAGCGCCGGCACCCGGGAGAACACCAGAAAAAGCTACCGGGCGGCGATCGAGCACTTCGAGGTGACTTGGGGCGGGTACCTGCCCACGACCGGCGTGGGTGTCGTTCGCTACCTGGCTGAGTATGCCGACAAGCTCTCCATCAACACTCTGAAGCAGCGTCTGGCAGCCCTTGCGCAATGGCACATCACTCAGGGCTTCCCTGATCCGACCAAGACGCCTGACGTTCGCCAGATGATCAAAGGCATCAGGGTCGTGCACCCTGCACGGGTTAAACAGGCCGCCCCACTACTGCTGAAGCACCTGGAGCAAGCGGTCACATGGCTCGAAGGGGAAGCTGCAGCTGCGATTGAGCGGGGAGATTACAAATCGCTGGTGCGTCACCGTCGCTCAGTGGCGATTATCTTGATTGGGTTCTGGCGTGGCTTTCGGGGAGACGAGTTGGCTAGGCTGACTGTGGAGAACACGCAAGCCATCAGCGGTGAAGGGATTACTTTTTTTCTGCCTTATACCAAGGGTGACCGCCAGCATGAAGGCGCTACGTTCCAGACGCCGGCGCTCACCATGCTCTGCCCCGTGGAGGCCTACATCAACTGGATAACAGTTGCCGGAATCGCAAGGGGCCCGGTGTTCCAGCGGATTGATCGCTGGGGCACTCTTTCAGGCAAAGCCATGCAGCCGCATAGCCTGATCCCCGTGCTGCGCCGCATTTTCAAAGAGGCAGGATTGCCGGCGGAGTTGTATAGCAGTCACTCGATGCGGCGCGGATTCGCAACCTGGGCCTCTGCGAACGGTTGGGACATTAAGGGCTTGATGAATTATGTGGGCTGGAAGGACATGAAGTCGGCGTTGCGCTACGTCGATTCAAGCGTATCGTTCGGTGGGTTGTCAGCACCTGCAGCGAGGAGGCTAGCAGAGAACCCTCAGCTAGGATGATCACTCGGTTCAATTGTGTTTCGTGTAGAAAAAAGCCATGACGAATACCGGCTCGTCATTCTGATTTCCTGATCCTGTAAAGCAATTAATGCGCTCCTCACCCTCAGGCGTCAGTAATGCAGACACCCCGCTAAGGCCAGCCTGCCCGCGAAGCAAATATCAACTTCAGGCTACAACTTATCCGTCTTGGGCTTAAGCGAAGGCGGTCACGCTCAACAGGTGCCACCCCATGATCCGTCAGCAAAACATAAGCATGACTCCCACGGCCGCGATTTAGGCAATCCAGAAGCCGGCCTTCCGTGAGCTGAGGATTTGAGCACGCCTTCGTGTGAACCAGCACCCGGCCTAAAAACGGGTGCTTGGCTTTGTGGCCATGCCCACCAACGCCGATGTATTCCGCATGAGTTTTACATTGCTCTATCGCGGGTAGATCTATCTGGCGCAGGAGAATCTAGATCATCGAGACACGCTGTCGTGTTGAATACCGATCGGCTGGCTTCGAAGAAAGAAATTTCCCATGAGAACCCCCGAAACCACATTCGTTGACGTTGGCCCCACGCAGGTCTGCCCCTTCAAGTTTGCACGAGAAGAAGTCTGAGCTACGCAGATAGGAACGACGCATATCGGCGCCGGCGAGATTTGCACGCGCAAAGTTACCTTCGTACACGTGTATCCCTGGCCAAGTTGCGTACAAATCGTCCATGTGCATGAATCGGCAACGCTCCAGGTTAGCCCCCATGAAATTCGTTGCGGACTCTGCCCAAGCCGAGTTGAAGACGCTATTAGGCGCGTGCAGGCCCTCAAAACTGAGGCTGTCGAATTCCACAACCGTATACAGATGATTATAAAGTTCCTGGCTGAAGTGGAATTGCTCAAAGGAAACACTACGTTTGCGCGCGACAATCCCAATCGGGTGGCATTTATCTGCAGCCTCAACACAGCGACCTCTTTGACGGCCTCGTTGTTGGTATCGAAGGCTTCAATCGGTAACGCCGCCCACATTTGGATTTTTTCATTCAGCTCAAGCGCACCGCTTTTACTGAGTGGTAACGCCATGTCGATCGACAGTTGAGATAGATCAATTTGGTCGCGTGCCTGTACCCAATGTGCCGCAAGATACGGAGCTTCCAGATCTGCACTGAACGTCCTGATGCACTCGCGGATCTCAGGGCTGTACGCCAGAAACGGCGCACTTGCAAGCATCTCCCAACGCTCCCTGGATTGCAGCCCCTTAAGGATTCCAGGATCGTTCAAGACTACATTCGCTAAGAGCAATTCAAGCGCTTCGTTCGATAAGCCTGTTG
Organism: Pseudomonas sp. LB3P81; assembly: GCF_054897965.1. Lineage (NCBI taxonomy): Bacteria > Pseudomonadati > Pseudomonadota > Gammaproteobacteria > Pseudomonadales > Pseudomonadaceae > Pseudomonas > Pseudomonas sp. LB3P81. The sequence continues at coordinate 526,398 of NZ_JBUBVG010000001.1, forward strand.
GGCCGAGTAGGTACTTTTGTAGCTCTGGATGCATGGAGGTATTGAAGTCCCAGAGATCACCTCTTAGCTCCTTAGCGTAGCGCTGGATAAAGCTTGCGAAGGCCTCCATGTCCAAGGTTTCGCAACCTTTATGCTCTAAAGCAGGTACGAGTATGTCTTGGAAGAATGTCCAAACTGCAATAGCCTTCAATTTCACCCGATCAGACAGCAGTATTTTCGCCCACAGCGATGGGGTTGTGTCTTCAAGTCGGTCGAAGGTGCATGCCGTTCGATCAAACAGTTGAGCCACGGCATCTAAATCATCCGACTCTTTCAAGATGGCCCGTAGCAGTTCTTTAAAGGAAGCTGCGGACTCGTCCAGCGTGCCAACTTGAGCTAAAAGCGTGGTCGTAAATCCCTCTGGAGACTCAAGCAGGAGGTCATTCAGGCCCTCAATCTCCAGCGCCTGCAGTCGACGATAGGAAATGATGCTTACACTATGATCAGCTTTGCTTGCATGAATGGATTCGGCTTTTTGGCAAATCAGCGTGAGCATGTTCAGGTTTACCTCAACGCAACCCCACTTGATCAGCTTCTTGAGGTCGTCCAGGTCGATGCCGTCATTTAACGCTGAGAAGCGCATCGGTAGCTCTTTCAGCCAAGGCCAGCCTTTACCTCCCGCTTCGAGTCCAAGCATCAAGCGCGAGACATCTTCAAGACTCGCAATGGCATCATAAATTCTCTTGTCAGGCATAGAATCAAGCTCACGGAGCTGAGCAGCCTCCAATCCATCCATGACTGCAGTGATTAGTGCTTGTCTCAATACCGCTGGCTCGAATTGTTCAGCGTTCAACAACGCGTGAAACAACCCAGGCTCCAGAACATAAACAGCCTGAATGAACTTTGGCGATGCCGCGATCGATATCAAAATTTCGGTCGCTTGCGCCATTCTGTCCAGGTGCCCATCAAGGCCACTCCTTAGAATAGTCGCGAGCTTACTGCGCTCATGACTCATGCCAGGATCGGTGTATGGACAGCCAGAAAGGTGCTCGATCAGCGCGACAATAATGCCCCTGCCATCGCTCAGATCATCCGTGTCTAGCTTTTCCACGGCCTTTTTCGGGGCACTGATCACCGTCGCGACGTCCACAGAGACACCACGTCTGAGCTCCAGGATCAGGTTTTTGTCCTCGGATGTGAGGGATCCTTCGTAGAAGTAGCCGAAGTAGTCCGTGTAATCGGTATCGAAGTATCCGTGGCGCATCAGGTAAATGACGACGTCCAAGCCGTTCAGTTTTTGAGTGATGACATCGCCGTAGGTTTTTTTGGCCGCGGCCCGGAAGGTTTGGTGATTGATTCGGCCTGCTTCGATTCGGTGTTCGACCATCTCATTGTCAATATCAAGCAGCGTTCGCTGGAGCAGGTCATACCTTTTTTGGTATGACGTCGACGCTAGGAGTTCCTTAGAGTCCACAACCTCTGACGTCTGCAGCACCCGCCTTTGCACGTCGGCATGGATCATCTGCAAACGAGTCGATTGATTGAAAATCCCGTCAAAAACCTGATCGGTCACTAAATCGAGCATCGTAAACATGTTGCCCTGTAGCACCAGGACAAAGTTTGCGCTTGGCAAATTTGAAGCCTTCTGAAGCTCAAACCACACGTATGCCCGCAGCTCTGCCACACTCTCAGCGATTTCCTGTACCCGCCGTTCCCGCTTTTCGCGCAATGCCTGGTAGGCATCCTCAGCTTGCCTAGACTGCTGGAATCGCCACTCACTGAAACCTTGGATGGTCTCGTAAATGGCCCCACGTCGTTTTACCAGGTCAGCGTATTCGGCAGGATGCAGATTGCGAATCGCGATGATTGAAAACAGCTTGTTCGGATCAAGCTTCAGGCCGGAGCCACCGCTGAGAATGCTGGAGAACATGTCGAATTCGTTGACGATATTCTTGATCAACCGCATGTCATCAATGAGGTAACAAACGGTTTCGACCAATGAGTCATTTAGCCCAACATCCAGCGCTGCCCCATTGAACTGTCGCTCACGAAGCATCTTGAACATTTGCTCGCGAGAGTTCTCGGAGTTGACCACGGGAATTATGGGAATGATCAGGTCGAAAAATTTCGTTTTCTCACCGACGGCGAACAGCTCATCCCGAAGCGCATAGATGAAGTAAACCGGTCGTTTGATTTGCGGGGATTGCTTGATGATGAAATTGATTTCCCGCAGGCGCGTGAAAACGTCATGAATTCCAAATCTGTCCAGATCCTCGATCACCACGATGTCGATTTTGCTGCGTTCAAAGCAGTAGACGATTTCATCAACATTTTTGTGCAACACGGAGCCGTGGTGAGTCGTTTCCAGTTTTCCGCCCTTGATCGTGAAGCCGTCAATGCTGAACAGGGAAAGCAGCTTCAACCCCGAGAACAACATGTAGATGCCACCACCCCCCAGCACCAAAACAGCTGCCCACCCCGGGATCCATAGAAGCCATTCGACCAACCAAGCCGGGTCGATTTTCGGTAGCTTCTCGACTGTTGGAACGTAAAGTCTCAGTACGCCTACGATCATCAGAACGTAGAAAATTGTACGCACCAAGATGATGGACGAAGACGCCTGGATGATTCGCTTCAATCGACTCTTCGGCAGTTCATCTGACGGTACCGCGTACAGCAGTTGCTGAACGATGGTTTCCTCGATGCGCGTCAAAATATCCGACTCGGTTTTTTTCTCTGCACCTTTGGGATCTGTAGCACTTGGACTGGATTCAGCGGGAGTGACCGGAGAATCAGCCGAGGCCACCTTCCCTGCCCCACCGTTGTTTAGATCTTTGCCGAAGGCGGCCAGCGATGTTGCCGCTGACCGAAAACTGACCCAGTAAAGGCTGTTCTGCCGACTGAAAACTGACCCAGGTGTTCAACTGCTTCTGCTCGCTTTCCGAGCAGGAGAACACAGGGTGATCAGCATGGAAATGTTGGGGAAAATTCGGCGGATGTACTTTCGCGACAAGCTGTCGCTGCATCAGATAGCCAAGCGTACCGGGCTGTCGAGAAACACCATCCGAAAATGGGTCAGAGCGCCCGAAGCAACTCAGCCGGCGTACCAGCGGTGCGCAGCCTTCAACAAACTCAGTCCATTTCACCAGACGCTGGAGCAGGCGCTCAAGGCCGATTCGTTTCGGGCAAAGCACAACCGCAGGAGCGCCAAAGCGCTCCTTGAGCTGATCAAGGCCGAGGGTTACGACGGCGGCTACAGCCAGCTCACCGCCTTCATTCGCTCGTGGCGCGGTGAGCAAGGCAAATCCTTACGTGCCTTTGTACCGTTGACGTTCGCACTCGGTGAGGCTTTTCAATTCGACTGGAGCGAAGAAGGTCTGCTGATTGGCGGCCTGTTCCGACGCATCCAGGTCTCCCACATGAAGCTGTGCGCCAGTCGCGCATTTTGGTTGGTTGCGTATCCCAGCCAAGGCCACGAGATGTTGTTCGATGCCCATACCCGCTCGTTTGGCGCGTTAGGTGGGGTGCCGCGTCGCGGCATCTACGACAACATGAAGACCGCTGTCGACAAGGTCAACAAGGGCAAGGGCCGCACGGTCAATGCCCGGTTTGCCGTGATGTGCGCGCACTACCTGTTCGACCCGGACTTCTGCAACGTGGCCTCCGGCTGGGAAAAAGGTATCGTTGAAAAGAACGTCCAAGACAGCCGACGGCGCATCTGGCTCGATGCTCAAAACTGCATGTTCCACACCTTCGAGGAACTGAATGCTTGGCTCGGCCAACGCTGCCGTGCGCTCTGGGACGAGCTGGTGCACCCGCAGTACAACGGGCTGACAGTGGCGGACGTCCTGGAGCTGGAACGCGCTGAATTGATGCCGATGCCGACCGCCTTTGATGGTTACGTCGAGCGCACCGTGCGGGTCTCCAGCACCTGCCTGATCAGCGTGGCGCGAAATCGCTACTCGGTGCCGTGTGAGCGGGTCGGCCAGTGGGTCAGCAGCCGTCTGTATCCTTCGCGGATTGTAGTCATCGCCGATGAAACGACGATTGCCAGTCACAAGCGCCTCTTTGATCGAGACCAGGTCAGCTTCGACTGGCAGCACTACATCCCGCTCATCGAACGCAAGCCCGGAGCGCTGCGCAATGGCGCTCCGTTTGCTGATCTGCCGAAGCCGTTGCAACTGCTAAAACGCGGTCTGAGGCGTCACACCAACGGTGATCGAATCATGACGCAGGTACTGGCGGCTGTTCCCATCGCCGGGCTCGATGCCGTGTTGGTGGCTGTGGAGTTGGTACTTGAATCAGGCAGCTTGAGCGCTGACCACATCCTGAATGTCCTGGCTCGACTGACATCGACAGCAGCCCCTCCGTCCGCCGAAACCAGCCTTCAACTCAAGATAGCGCCTGTCGCCAATACGGCACGCTACGACCGGCTCCGTACCACCGATGAGGAGACTCGCAATGCGTGATCTTATGGCGGAACTCAAAGAACTGCGTCTGCATGGCATGGCCAGCGCCTGGGAAGAACTGGCTTCCCAAGGAGAGGCCTCAACGACCTCGTCGAAATGGCTGCTCGAACATCTGCTTCAACAAGAACATGCAGATCGTGCCGTACGGTCTGTGAATCATCAGATGCACATGGCCAAACTCCCCATGCATCGTGATTTGGCCGGCTTCGACTTCAGCGCTTCCAGCGCTGACGCCCGCCTGGTCAGGGATCTGTCCAACCTGGAGTTCACCGATACCGCGCAAAATGTCGTGTTCATCGGCGGGCCTGGAACAGGCAAAACACACCTCGCCACCGCCTTGGCCGTGTCCGGGATCACGACGCATCACAAACGCGTGCGCTTCTACTCCACGGTGGATCTGGTCAATTTACTGGAGCGCGAAAAGTACGACGGCAAGGCAGGCCGAATCGCTCAAGGGCTGCTTCGCACAGACCTGGTGATACTCGATGAACTGGGGTATTTGCCCTTCAGCCAGAGCGGTGGTGCCCTGTTATTTCACTTGCTGTCCAAGCTGTACGAGCACACCAGCGTGGTCATCACGACCAACCTCAGCTTCTCGGAATGGTCGAGCGTGTTTGGCGACGCCAAGATGACCACGGCGTTGCTAGATCGGCTGACACACCACTGCCACATCGTCGAAACGGGCAACGAGTCCTACCGCCTGCAACACAGCAGCTTGGTCGCCCAGACGAAGATCAAATCACGTGAACGAAAGCGCAAGGACGATGATGGTGCCGAGGACGATGAGCCGTTTTGATCTGCACCAAGATACCCTGCCGCATGCCTGCATGCGGTGGGGCTTGATGCCTCGTCCACTGGGACACGACTGCTAAGCTTATCCACAATTGCTGATGCAAAAATCAGCAATCCGCCCTGGGTCAAATTTCAATCGGCAGGGTGGGTCAGTTTTCAATCAGCGCCGACAGGCCGCCATCATGGAGCTCACGCTTTGGGTTGAGCAGCGCGGCTCGGGTGAAGTTGGAGGCAATGTGCGCGGAGCACTCGAAACGATTAGCAAGAATGAGGAGTTCATCAACATGACTTTAGCGGTGCTCATGACGCCTGAGTGAGTAGTCTCTTGGTAGGCTATCCGGGCCTCGTTGACCCGAAGTAGCGACCTTCTCGTTGATGTCACATCACACCACAGCTTAGCCATGGGCAAGCGATGACTCGAGCGCAGTATGATTTGAACACAAACTCCCCCCTCAATGCCCGTGAGGTCTACCAGGTTCTAAGGGACGTCTCCCGTGGCATACGCACATCCAAACGACGCTGGCAACGGCGCGAGGGTAGTCGAGGCCAATCTGTGCGTGATGCGCTCCCCGCGATCGTGCCCGACCAGATGGAAGCGTTCACGCCCCAGAGCGCGCATCAGTGCCAGTTAGTATGCAGCCACCGCCCGAAGCCGTAGCGGGAAAGATCCGCTTGCATCGAAGGCTTACCAGACCCCGCCATAGCCGACCAGGTCAGCACACACTACGCTACAGCCGCGCGCGACCATTGCTGGTGCGATTGCTTCTAGATCGCTAGCGGCTGGGGGAACCCACCGTGGAGCATCAGGACGGCATCGCCATCCCCCGCTGTAAAGCATACGATCTCAGTGCGGCTGCATCGTGAAAGCCTTTTAACATGGAACCTAAGCTCCACAATGCCCCAGGGGCTTTGTTGGCATTGAGTCTATCGGCGAGACAAAGGACGACCCGAGTAAGAGGTCAACGCCAGTGCTGCAATAAAGCGGCCGACTGGTGCTGGGGGCAGCGCCTCGGGACTCGCAGCTTATGCCGGTTTCAGGAGCGGGCCCGCAAGCGGCGAGTGCGGAATGCCCCCCACCCGCTGCCGAACGCAGCTTTAAGGAACGCCCAGAATCCACTTTCGCTGGGGCGAGGTTCGCCACCTTTGGCAATGCGTTTGAGTTGTCCGGTGTACCAAAGGATTTCCATAATCCCCATGCGATCCACGGCCTTGATGCCGGTATTGATTGGTCGCACCTGTTGATTGCTGTCGCTCCCCTTCAGCAATGCCACTGGGGCATCCGGATCAATGGCCAACAATCGTGCCAGACCGACCACATCTAGTGATCCGGATCGCAGTGCCTCGTTCATCCCTGCCGCAGTGCGAAAACCACCTGTGACCATCAAGGGCACTTGCACGTTAGCTCGAACCTTCGCGGCGAACTCTAAGAAGTAGGCTTCGCGTGCTACGGTAGAGCCTTTTTTCGGCTCATGCATCGCACCACTCATGGCTGGAGCCTCGTAGGTGCCGCCGGATATCTCGATTAGATCAATACCAGCGTCGATCAGCGCGCGGATAGTTGCCATCGACTCCTCTTCAGTGAAGCCTCCGCGCTGGAAGTCAGCGGAGTTGAGTTTAATCCCCACTGGGAAGTCCGCTCCGACTTGACGTCGAATTTCGGCGTAGACGGCCAGCACAAAACGGCGACGCCTCTCCGGTGTGCCACCCCATTCGTCTTCGCGCCGATTGTGATGGGGTGAGAGGAACTGATTGATTAGGTAGCCGTGTGCTCCGTGGATTTCCACTCCACTGAAACCAGCTTTTTTGCAGATGGCTGCACTGCGCCCGAAGCGCTCGATGATGTCTTGGATCTCGGCAACAGTGGCTTCACGTGGGGTTTCGAAAAAGGCAGCCATATCCTCTCGGAACGGAACAGCCGATGGAGCAAGGTTGCTGGCGTTCAGCCCCTTTGTCGATTGTTTGCCAGGGTGGTTGAGTTGCACCCAGATCGCCGCCCCCTGGTCGGTAGCAACCTTCGCCCACTGTCGCAGTACCGGCAGATCTTTCTCGTCCTCAATTACGACATTGCCCGGTTCGCCAAGGGCCCGACGGTCAATCATCACATTCCCCGTAATGATAAGTCCCAGACCGGAAGCTGCCCAGCGACGGTACAGTTCGACTAACCCTAGGGTAGGCCGGTTATTGTAAGTGCCCAACGTCTCGCTCATCGATGCCTTGGCCAGTCGATTGCGCAGCACGCTTCCGTTGGGCAGTTGCAGGGATTGGTTCAGCAGGTTTGTTTCAGCTTTCATCTGGTGTTCCCACAAGGCTGGAATGAGGAAGAGCAGCAAGCAATGTGTCCGGTAAGTTTTCCGGATTGAATTCGAGCACTTGAAACAGTTGCTCGAAGGTTTCGAGCTGTGTGTGCGGTAGATGAGCCCGACCTTCGCGCAACGCGTCTGCCGGCGAAATTTGTCGTAGGGCCAGCGCCATGAAGGTATTCAGATCGCACTGGATGACCACATCGGCCGCTGGGGCATAACCTGAGCGCGCGAGTATCTCGCTGTCATCCACGCGTACGTGGAAGACTTCCTCGCCCACGTGAAACTCGTATGTCGCGCGTAATCCACTGCTTGCATCGGAGCGGCCAATGCCCGTGAGGCTGAGGGCTATGAGTTCAGCGCGTGCAGTCGCGGGATCGATGCGTTCGTCCACTGGCAAGCTCAGCCCCCAGAGTCCTAGCGCGAGCAGTGGTTTACGCAACTGCTCCCCCAATTCCGTTAATTCGTAGGCGGAAATTGGCGCTGTAGCAGGCTTGGCGATTCCGTTGTCTACCAGCACCTTCAGGCGTGCGGACAACCGGTTAGTCCCCATTGCCGGCAATACCGCCAACAGCTCTTTGAACCGCTTTGGGCCCAATAGCAGTTCGCGGAGCACCAATAGCGTCCAGCGCTCGCCTAGCACATCGAGGCTTCTGGCAATCGGACAAAGCTGCCCATAGGTCTTGTTTAGCATTTTGTCAGGCGCCATCTTCGTTAAAACGCAGTGCGGTCATAGGGAGCGACCACTGTGGGTGGCTGCAGGTAAGCAGTCAGTCCCTGGAAAAACATTACCTTGAGGAAATCACCGCTGATAACCAACTCCTCGTTACCCAACCCCCTAAGGAACGCTGCCTGGCTGTCCTTGGCCGAGAGAATTGCAAAACCCTTATCGGCGTCTTTAAATTTCAAAGTGAAGCGCGGATTGTCGGCCAGGCCGGCAACAGAGCGGATGGCGCCGTTTCGGATGACGAAATAGCGGCCGATACCAGCATCGGTACGGATCTGGAACACAAGATCCTCGCCTTCGATGTAACGGGCGCAATTGGGGTTTATCCTGACTTGCCGTTTCAGCAGTTGGGTGAACATCCACAATAGAAATTTGAACTTGATCATGGTGGCAACCTTGAGTCCGTGGATCGGTTTTGACGTTATTCGCTGAGAAACCTTGCGGCGTGATAGAGAAAGCGCTCCGGGTACTGGAACTGCGCGCCGTGCCCGGCATCCGGATAAATAAATAACTGCGCGTTCGGCAGATTGCGCGCCATGTAGAACGAGTTGATGGTCGGAATCATTACGTCGTTCACGCCATTAAGGATAAACGTCGGTTGCTTGATTTGACGTAAGTAGGCAAACGGATCGCCTTCGGACACCCTCGGCAGATACATCATGTTTGCCTCGATCTGCGCTGATGCAACTTCCTGCGAAGTTGGCGGATCCTGATCCTCGCGCTGATGCCGGCGCTCCCAGAATTCGCTTGCAGCTCGCTTTGCCTCCTCGGAACGGCCAAAAAACAGGTACTCAAAATCTTCGTAGGTCGGAACTGGACGCGGCGCGGTCGTCAGTACCTTAGGTTCCATGTCCGGGTTGCCTCCACGCGGGCCTGTACCCAATAGCATCAGCTTACGAATAAGTGCGGGATGTCGCCATGTCAGATCCAACGCCTGGAAGCCGCCAAGTGAGAAGCCCAATACATCGATTTTCTCCAGGCCCAAGACACCTACGAAGGCGGCGGCATCATCAGCCATGTCTTCAATGCGACGACGTGGCTGGCCGGAGGACGAGGCCACGCCACGACCATTAAAGAGGATCACTTCCCGACCCTGGGCCAAGCCGTCGGTCATCAGCGGATCCCAGTGATCCATGCCACCGCGAAAGTGCTGAAGCATCAGCAGCGGCGGCTGTTCGGTGGCCGTATTTCCCCACCTGCGGTAGGCGAAGCGGTCGCCATCGATCTCGCTGAAGCGGGTTTGGGCAGTCTGATGCGTATCGGTCATGTCTTTCCTCACGAGCGGTTTCGGATTCTGAGGCTGGAGCAATTCTAGCCTGTGATCGCCGGTATTTACTATACAAAAAATATAGCATTAATGAAATACGAATCGTATAGTGAATTCGTGACTGGGCCTTGCTCTGCTTTTGCAGGCCATGACCTCTCCAAAAAAATAAAAATGGGAGCGTAACGTGGAACTGGTTTTAGACTTTGACTTCATCGTCATAGGCTCGGGCTTCGGCGGCAGCGTTTCGGCGCACCGGCTGACGGAGAAGGGCTACCGTGTTGGTGTGATGGAAATGGGGCGCCGTTGGCGTGCAGATGAGTTTCCGAAAAGCAACTGGGATCTGCGTAGATGGATGTGGATGCCTGCGCTGAAAATGTTCGGCTTCTACAGCATGCGGATGTTTCGACACGTGGTCGTCGCAAGCGGCAATGCGGTCGGCGGAGGCTCCATCACTTATGCCAACGCACTGCTGAGGCCTTCGGATAAGGTTTGGGACGAGGGCTCATGGGCAGGTCTGGCAGATTGGAAGAGCATCATGCCAAGGCACTATGCAGAGGCCGAGAGAATGCTGGGAGTGACTGAGGGCAAAATCCTGGGAGAAGCGGATTTGCGTCTTAAAAGGATGGCGGAGCTAAATGGCGTCGCCCACACCTTTCACGCACCCAATGTTGGTACCTTCTTCGCTCCAGAGGGCGAGGTCGCGGGCAAAACCTATCCCGATCCGTACTTCGGCGGTGAAGGCCCTGAGCGAGGCAGTTGCGTGGGCTGCGGCGGCTGCATGATGGGCTGCCGGCACAATGCCAAGAACACACTCGACAAGAACTACCTGTTTTTGGCTGAGAAGAACGGAGCTCAAGTCTTTGCGGAAACTCAAGTCGTAGACGTCCGACCGTTGAATGGCAAGGTGGACGGCAGCGATGGCTACGAGATCCACACGCAATGTTCGACTTCCTGGTTCCGCAAGAATAAGCGGGTCTTCCGCGCCCGAGGCGTGGTGTTCGCGGCATCCTCGTTAGGGACGATGGAGTTGCTGTTCCGGCTCAGGGAGAAAGGCTCTCTGCCTCGTATCAGTCAGGATCTGGGTAAACGGATACGTACCAATGCCGAGTCACTTATCGGCGTCCGCTTCCCTTCCACAGATAAAAGTATGTCGCCAGGCTTGGCGGGCGGGGCCAGTATCTACTTGGACGAGCATACTCATATAGGTGTCGTACGCTATCCGGAAGGGTCAGATGCCATAGGGCTGATGATGACGCTGATGAGCGGTGGTCGCCCTGGCTGGAGGCGAATTGGTACTTGGATACTGACATTACTCAGGCACCCGATGCAGGCCCTACGGGTACACAACCCCAGAGGCTTTGCACGGGAAAACATGTTGTTGCTTGTGATGCAAACGGTCGATGCTCATATCAATATGCGTCTTAAACGTCGCTGGTACTGGCCGTTAGGAAGCCGTCTAGTGACAGAAGGCGGCCCAATTCCTACGTTCATCCCGGAAGCGAATGCCTTCGTCGAGAAGGGTGCCAAGGCACTAGGTGGTATAGCGACCACCTTCCTCAGCGAAATCCTGTTCAACATTCCAACAACCGCGCATTGCATGGGCGGTTGCGCCATGGCGGAATCCGACGGCCATGGTGTCATGGACGCGCAAAATAGAGTGTTTGGATATCGCAACCTGCTGATCTGCGACGGATCAATGCTCAGTGCCAACCTTGGCGTGAACCCAAGCCTGACGATCACTGCACTAGCGGAACACGCGATGTCGCACATACCAATGAAAGGGAAATCTCAAGTCGAAACTCGGATTGCGATGACCCAGTTGGAATAACGGGTTGCTTTACGGGCGAACGCGCCTCGGTAACAAGAACAGAACCGTTGCGCCACGTGAATACGGCGACCAAGACTCGATAAACGTCTCGAATTGTAGAGGCCGATTAGCGACTGCGTTTGCGCCGGTTTTGCTAGTGGTACAAATATCCATATCCAAAAGTCATACAGGACGACGCGAATTATGCCTTCTACAGAACCATCTAAAGAAGCCGTAAGAGAACTTTAAATCGATAAAAACCACATCAATACAGAACCAGATTGGTCATATTAAAGAACTGCCATCCTTAGCGGGAAACGGCACCATTGCCTAAGCTTAAAAATAAAAAATGGGTCATCCAATGAATACAAAAAAAACTGCTGAACCATCAGCTGGCGTGACACCTCATCCCTGCCCTAGCGTCCAATCCAAACTTAAAATAAACTCACACCCCACCCTGCGCAGTTCAATATTATTCGGGACGACTCTAATACTAACACTGGGGACTCCATCTGCTTCATGGGCAAATGGACTTGCGCTCAACGAACAAAGCGCTAGTGCTGCGGGGACTGCTTATGCTGGCCGCTCCTCGTCAGCAATAGACGCAAGCACCGTGTATGGTAACCCAGCGGGTTTAAGTAAAATCAAAAAAATAGAGGTAAGCGGCGGACTGGCATTAATTGACGCAAAAGTTAACATAAGCGATGCAAGAAGTACTGTCCCAGGTACCACTGACGGCAATTCCGTACCTCTTACAGCTATTCCTTTTGGATACTTCTCCTCGCCAATCGACGATCGTTTTACCGCTGGCATTGGTCTGTATGCGTCATACGGCCTCGTTAATGATTATGAGAGCTCCTTCCAAGGTCGCTACCATGGCTCCTACAGCAAGGTTCAGGTTAAAACATTGCACCCTGCTGTCTCGTACCGCTTAAACGATCGAGTAGCTATTGGCATTGGCACCACATTCAATCGTATTGAGAACAACCTCCAGTCCTATTTAGCCACAGGAACTTTGAATGATGGAAAGGACACGCAGCTTACTGTAAAAGGCAATGATACTGCCATTGGCTATAACTTGGGCCTGATGGTTGATGTGAACGAATCAACCACATGGGGATTAACTTATCACTCAAAACTTGACTTCCATGTCGATGGCCACACTAAAATAAGCGACAGCCCCGGTGCACTTGGCCTCGATGGAAAATACAACAACAAGATGGATGTGACACTACCAGAGTCAGTGGATACATCATTCACCCATCGCTTTGATGAGCGCTGGACTGTTTACGCAGGTGCTATCTGGACTCGGTGGAGTCGAATCCAGAGGATTGAAGCAATCAATAGTGGATTACCCTCCCTAGGCCAACAGTTAGGATTCGGTGCCGTTGGAGACGACTTTAAACTTCATAATACTGTGTCGACAGCTATTGGCGTCTCGTACCAACTCTCTTCACAGTGGCTACTTCGCAGTGGCTTGGCTTCTGATCCTTCGCCAGCCCGCAACTCCGACCGAAACGTGCGACTTCCAGTAGGAAACCGAAAAGCCTTGGCTTTTGGTGCCGCTTACTCACCCAACCCTGATCTGACTATCGATATAGCCTATACCTATCTATGGGAGTCAACCACATCTGTTAATCAAACCGATACAAACGGTTTACAACCTGGATTTAGCGCTAAATACAACAATAGCGCACACATTATAGCAGCACAGCTAACACATCGATTTTGACGTCCCTTTGGCGTGGCATCTTGAATGATGACATCATCATTCTTGCTGACTAAGAGGGCGTTGCGCGTTTCTTATAAAGGAACATGAATCGCCCCAGTACTTAAGCCGCTCGGATATCTTCAACTTGAAAAATCCGGATGATGCAATGCCAAACTCTTCGACTTGAACCCCGAGATCTTCAGAAACAGAAGGAACCCATACCGACATGAGGGCATAAATCTACTAATAGGCATATCTGAGTCAGTACTAAAAGCGATCGTCTCAATAGCCGAGGCACCAAAGTCACCCCTATCGACGAAACAAGGAAAAATCCTGATTCGACACTCATGTCATAACACTGTCTCGGCAAACCATTTTTTCAATAGTATTTTTTCAATCCGTCGATAATGGCTAGGTGCCCCATAAACTCGACTAGAGCAAAAGATTATAGCAATAACACCACACGGCAAGTGTTTTGATTTTAGTCACCCTTGCCCCAACTCACCTGATTAATGAGATAGTCAAATGAGGTATGAAAATGAGTACCAGCAAAGCACAGGCGCGGAAAAATCGGGTACGCGTTGTTGAATCAGCTTCAGTGCTGTTCCGCGAGCGCGGCTATGACGGTATCGGGGTTAAGGAATTGATGGCGGGGGTCGGACTCACTCATGGAGGGTTTTACAACCAATTCAGCTCAAAGTCGACACTGATGATCGAAGCTACGTCGTTCGCTCTTTCCCAAATGACTGCTGACTCCAATGCGAGTGACTTCATCAATTACTACGTATCCCGTGCTCACCGTGATTCAGCCGGCCAAGGGTGCGCGATCGCTGCGCTCGGTGGCGATGCTGCTCGTCAACATATAGAAATCAAGTCCGTATTTGAGGCTGGCATAGAGAAGCTAATATCAGGCTTGAGTTCCGGGCTATCCGCTGACGAGCAAAAGGAAGCCCGTGCCAAGGCAGTTTCATTGTTGGCACAAGCGGTCGGAGCCATTGTACTGTCGCGGGCCTGCCCAGATGATGCGCTGCTAGCCGACGAAATCCTGGACACCTGTAAGCAGTCACTCGCCATTTAGTTCGCGCCCAGAAGCATGTTTCACCAGCAAGAGCCCTAATTGTTGGCGCTGATTGAACACTACCCTACCCTGCCGATTGAAATTTGACCTAGGGCGAATTGACGATTTACGCATCAGCAGTTGTGGATTAGCTTAGCCGCTCTCGATGCGAGCAAAGCTAGTGCGGCAGCAGCCATAAGAAATACCCTCCCTTTCAATTCGCTCTACTGGAATTTTCTGATGCGCCACGGCGATCTTCTGCGGGGCAATCAACGCATGGGCATGGTTTACAAAAACCTCGATCGCATGCCTGAATCCAAGCAGCAGGCGCTCTGGCAGCGCGGCCAGACGCTGCTTGCCAAACTCGATGCCGGGGATTCGTTCTGAAAAAGAGTGAGCTCCCGGTCAAGCTTTGCGCGGTCTGCGGTCTGCTGGGCTGAGTTGCGCTATTGCTCGGAGCGTTGCCGGCGACATAGACGCATTGAACGCTGAGCATGCAAGGAATTGGGCGGACGTCGTGCCTTGCCGCGAAGCACCTGTGAGTCTTCGCCATTTCGCAAAGCTCAGCGCCGAATAGATATACATTTTTGGTAATGCTTACAGAACCGACGGGGTTTCTCGCTCAGAAAGGACACTTTATAGACGCTCCAGGCTAAACCGTTGGCACTCAAATTCAGCTTCATGTCTAGTCTGATAGGCCGTCTTCAGACGGAGCTTCTCATCATTGTCATAGATGTTGAATCTTATTGGCGTGGTTTCGCAGAAGAGGCGCAATCCGTTACGCATTGATCCCGTTTCCGTTGGGATTCGGCATCGTCCGGAACTCCAAGCTTGCGACGTCTCGATCATGTGGCGAGCACCCGGAAGTAACGCCGACCCGCCAGCTACACTAATTCGATACATTTCTGCACAGAGACTTCGACCATGGCTACCAAAACCGCAATCGTATTCGCTGGCGGCGGCAGTTTGGGTGCGGTGCAGGTGGGTATGTTGCGGGCCTTGGTCGAGACCAATGTTCGATTCGACATGGTGGTTGGCGCTTCGGTAGGCGCTATCAACGGTGCCTACTATGCCGCAAGGCCCGATACCGATGGCGTCGAGGCGCTCGCCGGATTCTGGCGCGGGCTGTGTAAAACTGACATCTTCCCCCTCTCTTGGTTCGATACCTGTAGAGGACTGATCAAACGGCGTGGCTTTCTGTTGCAGCCGGCGGCCTTGAACCGATTGCTGGGTCAGGCACTCCCCATTCACCGCATTGAGGATGCGGCGCTGCCCCTACACATCGTCACCACCGACCTGCTCAGTGGTGCCGAGACGGTTCTGTCCAGTGGTGAACTTGAACAGGCGTTACTGGCCAGCGCTGCCATCCCACTGGTGTTCCCCTGCGTACAAATCGCCGATCATTTCCTGGTTGACGGCGGCGTGGCGAGCAATACACCTATTTCGACTGCCGTAGCCTTGGGAGCCACCAACGTCGTGGTTATCCCCACTGGGGTGAGTTGCGCCCTAACACAACCGCCCCGAGGCCTGGTCGCCTTAGCCCTGCACACCGTCAATCTGATGAGCATGCGCCAGTTGGTGAGTGACATCGAACACTTCCGCACTCTCACCAGCTTGCACATCGTCCCGCCCTTGTGCCCTGTGGATGTCTCGGTGTTCAACTTTGACCAGACCGAGTCTTTGCTGCAGCGCGCCTATACGCAGACCCTCCGTTGGCTGGAGCGTGGGGGGCTCGAACGCACCAAGGTACCCGGTGCCCTGACCATCCATTCACATGCTCATGAGCATTGAGTGATGTGAATTACCGATAAAAGAGGCTCTCAACACTCAGTGCAATGTTGCGAGAGTACCTGGAGAGGTTGAACGTGCCTCACTTCGATATTGACCTATGCCGAGTGTCCTGTGAGCACTACATCACAGGGAAAGCCGCGATCAATTTCCAGTCTAGTTGGGTTACGCGGACTCAAGATTGTGCTCCGTCCTTCTGAAAGCGTCCCACCTCATTTTTCCTCCTGCTACGCTGACCTCTTCCACGGAGGACTCACAATGTCGAACGCAGACCTACTCCCTTCCCTACTCTTCAAGATCAATCAAAACCAACTCGCCCTCGAAGCCGCGATCATGGAGCCGACACTCTGGGTCGAGCAGCGCGGATCAGCGGAGGTCGCCGGCAACGTTCGTGGTGCTTTGGACACAATCAGCAAAAACGAAGAGTTCATCAACATGACACTCGCTGTGCTGATGACGCCGGAATGACTACGTCATGACATACACCACACCACTCCGCTCTTGCTTGGCTGCATTCCTTTGAAGATCCTCAACGTCAGCTATGGGTTGTGGATTGCACCACTTGTACGCATTGATGTTGCTATCCCGGCCCTCGTAGCACCGCAATATCCCTCTTAGGGGGGACGCCAAACAGACGGCTGTATTCGCGACTGAACTGAGACGGGCTTTCATATCCGACCTTGAAGGCCGCACTGGATACGTCCTGGTGTTCATTGAGCATCAATCGCCTTGCCTCATTCAGTCGCAGCCACTTTTGATACTGCAAGGGGCTCATTGCGGTGAGTTGGCGGAAGTGGTGGTGAAAGGTCGGAGTGCTCATCTGCACTCGGGCCGCAAGTTCATCAACGCGAAGCGCCGAGGTGTAATTCAACTTCAGCCAATCGATGGCTTTCGCGATCCGATAACCTTGGCCATCGACAGAAGTTATTTGTCGAAGCCGGCTCGCCTGATCACTCTGCAAGAGACGGTAGTGAATCTCGCGCTGGATCAAGGGGGCAAGAACAGGGATTGACTCCGGCTCATCGAGCAGTGCCAACAAGCGTTCGAATGAAGCCAGCATCGCAGAGGTCACTGAACCAATTCCCACCCCCTTCGCAACTGATCGATCACGGGTTGGTGGCAGGTCACTTTGTGCTATCAGCTCGGCCAACATGCGCAGATCGAGTTTCAACGTCAGCCCCAGGCATGGCTGTTCCGGGCTTGCCGTTAGCACTTCTGAATTGGCAGGCAAGTCCAATGAGGTGATCAGAAATCGCGACGTGTCATAGGGGTAGCCCTCGCCACCTACCCAGAGCTGTTTCTCACCTCGGGCGACAAGGATGATGCTTGGCTCAACCATGCAGACGATGGGCGGTGCGGGATGTTCTCGTCTGAAGAAGCCGAGGCCAGTAATGGCCGTTCCGTAATCACCTGGTTTCGAGATCTGCGCGCCGATGATCTGCGCAAGCTTTTCTTGTGGCGATGTCTGTTGAGGATCGGTGCTGGGTTTGTTCGTCATATTCGTCTTGTACCTCTTAACTGAACTCTAACTCGCCAACACATGATCGTCCTGCAAAAAAACAGAGACTCATAGAATCAGGCAAGTAATCCAGCGGAATGCACTACAGAGGGTCTGGGCAGAGCGGGAGAATGTTCATCCGACAAACCCATCGAGGATGCTCCCATGCTTGTCAAAGCCTACGGCGCTCACGCGGGCGACAAACCCCTTGAGCCAATACAGATCAACCGCCGCGAGCCGGCAGCCCATGATGTTCAGATCGATATCGCCTTCTGTGGCATCTGTCATTCAGATTTGCACCAAGTGCGCGCCGAGTGGGCAGGCACGCAGTTTCCCTGTGTTCCGGGGCACGAAATTGTAGGTCGTGTATCGGCGGTGGGCCCGCATGTAAAGGATTTTAAAGTTGGTGATCTGGTCGGCGTGGGCTGCATCGTCGATAGCTGCAAACACTGCGACGACTGTGACACAGGCCTGGAAAACTACTGCGACGACATGGTCGGCACCTACAATTTCCCGACACAGGACGCACCTGGCTGGACACTGGGCGGCTACTCCCAAAACATTGTGGTGCATGAGCGCTACGTGTTGCGCATCCGCCATCCCGAGGCGCAACTAGCTGCCGTAGCTCCACTGCTGTGCGCGGGCATCACCACCTACTCACCCCTGCGTCACTGGAACGCCGGGCCGGGCAAGAAGATCGGAGTGGTCGGCATCGGGGGCCTGGGCCACATGGGCATCAAACTGGCTCATGCGATGGGTGCCCATGTTGTGGCATTCACCACCTCTGAATCCAAGCGCGCAGCGGCAAAGGAGTTAGGCGCAGATGAGGTCGTTGTATCGCGCAACCCTGAGGAAATGGCCGCACATACCAAGAGTTTCGACTTCATTCTCAACACCGTCGCAGCCCCCCACGATCTTGATGCTTTTTTGGTTCTGCTCAAGCGTGATGGTGCGCTGACGCTGGTCGGGGCACCGGCCTCGCCGCATCCGTCACCCAACGTCTTCAACCTGATCATGAAACGCCGAACGATTGCCGGCTCGATGATCGGTGGCATCCCCGAAACACAGGAGATGCTCGATTTCTGCGCCGAGCACGGAATCGTCGCCGACATCGAACTGGTTCGAGCAGACCAGATAAATGAATCCTACGAGCGAATGCTCAAAGGTGACGTCAAGTATCGTTTCGTGATCGACAACTCCACATTGGTTGATTGAGCGCCTCAGATTCCAGAGCGCAAATGAACACAATCCAAAAGTAAGGAATATCGAATGAACAGACTCTTTCTTGCCCTGGGGCTGCTTATCGCCTCTTTCTCATCAATGGGAGCTGATATGTCTAACGGTGCTGACAACTTCTACAAAAGCGAAAAGGTCATCGCGGAAAAGGTCACCTTTAAAAACCAATACAAGATGAACGTTGTAGGGAACCTCTACATTCCTAAAGGGGTGGATCCCAAGACCAAGAGCCCCGCGATCATCGTAGGGCACCCAATGGGCGCGGTGAAGGAGCAGAGCTCCAACCTGTATGCCCAAAAGCTCGCCGAGCAAGGTTTCGTGACATTGGCGATTGATCTTTCGTTCTGGGGTGAAAGCGAGGGGCAGCCCCGTCAAGCTGTGTCGCCGGACATCTACGCTGAGGATTTCAGCGCAGCGGTGGATTTCTTGGGCACACGGCCTTTCGTTAACCGTGAGCGCATTGGCATCATCGGCATTTGCGGCAGCGGCGCCTTTGTTATCAGCGCGGCCAAGATCGACCCTAGACTGAAGGCAATTGCAACAGTCAGCATGTACAACCACGGCGACCTATATCGCAAAGGTTTGGGTAACTCGACGACCCCAGAACAGAAACGCACGGCACTTGCCGAAGCGGCAGAACAACGCTATGTGGAATTCACTGGCGGCGCTACCAAGTTTACCGCCGGTGCCCCATTGAAGCTGACAGGCAATGCCATAGGCGACGAGTTTGTGGACTTCTATCGCACTCCTCGCGGCGAGGTAACCCCTGCCGGCGCATCGCCGCAGACTTCCACCATGCCGACGCTGACCAGCAATGCGAAGTTCTACAATTTCTACCCGTTCGACGACATCGAGACCATTTCGCCACGTCCGCTTCTGTTTATCGCCGGCTCCGAGGCTCATTCCCGTGAATACAGTGAAGATGCCTACAAGCGTGCTGCGGAACCTAAAGAACTGGTCATCATCCCTGGCGCCAACCATGTCGATCTCTACGACCGGGTCAACCTCATTCCATTCGCCAAGTTGACCACCTTCTTCAAAAGCAACCTGAAGTAGCCTGTTCGGTGCCCTGGCCGGGCATCGCTTCTCTCGTAGCCTCGTTCTCGGGGCTACGACGCTTCGTGCAATACAGGATTCAAACAATGACTGATCACTCCCTCCCAGGGCCCCATAAATCATGGGGCGCCGTATTCGCCATGTCGCTCGCCGCCTTTGTGCTGGTGGCATCGGAGTTCATGCCCGTAAGCCTGCTGACACCGATTGCCTTAGATCTGCATATCACCGAGGGGCAAGCCGGTCAGGGAATCTCCGTGTCGGGACTGTTTGCCTTATTCACCAGTCTGCTGATCGCTTCGGTAGCCGCGCGGGTTGACCGTAAACCACTGCTCCTTTCCCTGACGTTGTTGATGATCCTGTCCGGAACTGTGGTCGCGTTCGCCCCGAACTACTGGGTGTTCATGATTGGCCGCACGCTGATCGGTGTTGCGATAGGTGGCTTCTGGTCATTGTCGGCGGCAACCGCCATGCGCCTGGCCCCCGGTGTCAGGATAGTTGTCGCCTCTCCGGTTTTTCCTAAAAAAGCATATCGGGGGCGGAAAGAGACTGGTCGTGCCGTACTATTCACCTGAACGCAGAGCCGCATTACTCAAGATGCTGCTTCCCCCACTGAACCTGTCGATGGCCGAGGTTTCCCGGCGCGAAGGGGTCAGCGAAATGTCTTTGTCCAACTGGCGCAAGCAGCTCAGTTCTGAAGGAAGTGCAGTGTCCGAAAACAAGCAATCGGCTCAGAACTGGTCAGCCGAAACCAAGTTTGCTGTCGTCCTTGAAGCGGCCGGTTTGTCCGAGATCGACCTGGGCGAGTATTGCCGCCGCAAAGGCCTTTACCCCGAGCAAATCACTGCCTGGCGACAAGCCTTCATCACCGGCCAGAAATCGGAAAAGGCCCAGCAAAAAGAAGATCGGGAGCAGTCTCGCAAAGATAAGAAACGCATCCAGGAACTTGAGCGCGAACTGCGCCGCAAAGACAAGGCGCTCGCTGAAACAGCGGCGTTGTTGGTGCTGCGAAAAAAGCTCAACGACTACTGGGGGACCGACAACGAGGACAACTGACGTCTTTGCCAGAACGGCAGTTACTCGTGGACTGGCTGAGCAACGCGGTCGCGGCGGGAGCCAGAAAAATCAGGGCCAGCCTGGAAATCGGTCTATCGCTGCGGACTTTGCAACGGTGGACTGAAACAGACGTTATCCAGGCCGATGCCCGAACGACTGTCACACGGCCAACGCCGCGAAATGCACTAAACGAGGCTGAGCGACAGACCATTGTGACGCTGTGCAACAGCCTGGAGTACGCCCATCTGCCGCCGAGCCAGATCGTGCCGCGCCTGGCCGATCAAGGGCGCTATCTGGCGTCGGAGGCAACGTTTTATCGCGTCTTGCGTGCGGCGGGTCAACAGCAGCATCGAGGTCGTAGCCAGCGCCCCAGGCGGCACGCGGCCCCAACGACGCATGCGGCTGAAGCGCCCAATCAGGTGTGGTCATGGGACATCACGTATCTGCCGTCGCCGATACGCGGCAAGTATTACTACCTCTATCTGATCGAGGATATTTACAGCCGCAAGGCCGTGGGCTGGGAGGTCTACGACGCGGAAAGCGGCGAGAAAGCCGCCGCGCTGCTGCAACGCAGCGTGATCGGCGAGCAGTGTTTACACGAACCGCTGGTGCTGCACTCGGACAACGGAGCGCCGATGAAATCGGTGACGCTGTTGAGCAAGATGTACGAACTGGGCATCACGCCCTCGCGGGGCCGACCGCGGGTGAGCAACGACAATCCCTACTCGGAGTCGCTGTTTAGAACACTGAAGTACTGCCCGCAATGGCCGCAGCATGGCTTTGCCAGTCTGGACGCCGCACGAGCTTGGGTGAGGGATTTCATGCGCTGGTACAACAACGAACACCGGCATAGCCGTATCCGGTTCGTCACACCGGCTGAGCGGCATCGAGGACTGGACCATCAGGTCTTGGCCCGGCGACATGAGCTGTACGAACGAGCCAAAGAGAAAAAGCCGGAACGGTGGTCGGGTTGCACACGTAACTGGGAGCCGATCGGCACCGTGCTGTTGAACCCGGATCGAGAGCAACAGGTCGAGAAAAGAGCGGCATAGTTAGACGGTTGACGCGACAACTACCTTGAAAAACGCCGCTGGTGCCTGATGACCAGATCACTCGCGCAATGGCCATCATCAACGGCGGCAACGCTTTGGCGACGGTTATTGCAGCGCCATTGGGTAGTTTTCTCGGCGCCTTGATTGGCTGGCGCGGCGCATTTTTGTGCGTCATCCCAGTCGCGATAGTCGCTTGTGTATGGCTGTTGTTTAGCCTTTCATCGATGAAATCGCAAAGCGGTTCAGGCACTGGCAACGTCTTCAAGTTAATGAAAAGCACGCCGGTGGCGTTAGGCATGGTGGCGGTGAGCGTGTTTTTCATGGGCCAGTTCATGCTGTTTACCTATTTGCGCCCGTTTCTTGAAACGGTCACGCACGTCAGTGTTTCAATGCTGTCGTTGATGTTGCTCGTCCTGGGCCTTGCGGGCCTCGCAGGAACCTTCCTGATTGAAGCGTTCTTGAAAAATGGCCTGCATCGAACGCTCATCGTCATCCCGATCTTGATGGCGGTGATTGCACTGGCGCTGGTTTCATTCGGCAGCTCGGCGGCGACTACCACTGTCTTGCTGGGCCTATGGGGACTGGTTGCGACTGCAGCGCCCGTGGGATGGTGGACATGGCTGGCGAGAACGTTGCCAGACGCTGCTGAAGCGGGAGGCGGCTTAATGGTGGCGATCATCCAACTAGCAATCGCATCAGGGGCAACCGTTGGCGGGCTGGTCTTTGACTTGAGTGGCTATCGAGCGACTTTCGAGTTGAGCGCAGCCTTGCTGGGCGTGGCAGCCGTTCTTGCCTTCCTGGCTGCACACGTAGCGACGCGGGAGTCTCCTGCATTGGCGAACATCGCTTGAAAATAACCACAAGACACGCCAAGGCATGCCTTGTGGTTTCGGTTGAGCATACTCTCGGAAGTTGGACGTGACAGTCAGCGTGCGCTGTCGATGATTTGACCACCGTCTGGCGTCAGGCTGTACCCGGTCAGGAACTGCGCATCCTTGCTGGCGAGGAACAGCACGACCGGCGCAATATCCTCTTCTGGCGATCCATAACGGCCAAGTGCGTTGGTGGGTGCAGGCGCATTGGCAGCTGCACCCCAAGTGTCTGCAACCGGCATGACATTGTTTACCGTGATTTTGTCTGCGCCCCACTCCCTTGCCGCCGAGCGAGTCAAGGCACGCACCGCCTCCTTAGCCATGTTGTAAGGGGCATAACCCTGCAACCCGATGACACCGGCCAACGACGCAAAGTTGATGACTCTACCCTCCCCGCTGGCTTTGAGATGTGAATAGCAGGCTTGCATCGTCCGGAGATAGGCAATCGGCCCCATCTCTAAATTGCGTTGCAGTTTCTCGGTCGACAGATCGAGAACCGATGAAAAGACGACTGAGGGGTCGAAGGCATTGTTCACAAGAATATCGATGCGGCCATATTCAACCACAACCTTTTCGACGGCGGCATTGATCTGATCCAGGTCGGAAATATCACAGACTACTCCGAGGGCAACGCCGCCCGCTGCCTGGATCTCAGCGACAACACCAGCCACATTCTCAGCCGTCCATGAAACAACGGCTACCTTCGCGCCTTCTTCTGCAAAAAGCTTTGCGGTAGCGCGGCCAATACCACGACCGGCTCCAGTGACGATGGCTACTTTTCCATTGAGTCGGGACATATGTATCTCCAGTTATTCAGGGGTTACTAAATGTGCCGCTGGTGCTTGCATGTAGGGTGACTGCACGTCACGAGCGGCGTTTTGGGTGACGAAAGAAGTGATCAGCAACACGAGGCAAATAGCAGCCGGCAACGCCCCACTAGGCTTGCGCACATTGATGTGAGCAAACGCAGAGAGCAGCAGGTGATAAAGCATGCCAGCGTAGGCAAGATCGCTAAGCGGCACGTTGAGGCGCAGAAGAATGGCGACCACTGCCAGGATCTTCACTGCAATGAGCAGCGGCATTAGAGTTGCGGGATAGCCGAGGTCAGCGAGTGCTTGACGCACCCACTCTCTTTTAACCAGGTACAGAGTCGCCGAGGCCAAATACAGCAACGACAGCAGTGTCGTACTGATCCAATAAATGTAGATTTCAATCATGGGCGTTTTCCTAAGCGAACCTTAATGCGTCGACTTAGGTCAAAGATGTCGCCTAATATGAAAAGCTACAAGTAGGATGAAAAAGTGGTGCTTAGTATGGAAAACCAGACTATTGATGGCGATCAGATCAACATGCACGAGGAAATGCGCCGTGCATTTGCGCTCCTCTCAGGCAAGTGGAAGCTGGAAATCATGTGGTTGTTGAACCAGCGAATCTATCGCTTCGGAGAACTTCGCAAGGCGATCAGCGGCATCACCCAGCACATGCTGACAGCACAACTTCGTGAACTTGAAAACGATGGCCTGGTATCGCGAACAGTCTTCGCAGAAGTCCCCCCACGCGTCGAATATGAGATGACGGCAAAGGCCCGTGCGCTCGGGCCAACGATGGAGGCACTCGCGTTATGGTGGAGTGAGTATGGAAAAAGCGTGCCGGTGAAGCCAAGCTCACGCGGTCGCAAACCTAAAAGCGGTTAAGCCTTGAGTGTTGCCGCCCGATTGACCTTCGAATCGCTTTGAAGCAGGTATGCGCTAATCGCGGCCAATGGCTGCGTTACCTGTCCAGCTCAATCTGCCTCGACACGGAACGTACTACTTCCAATATTTACGTAAGGCGCCATGCACGCCTTGCACCGGGTCTTGATTTGGAAACGACAGCTCGTCGATTCTCGCCAGTTGCGACTTGCTTGGTGCCTCGCGACATATGTCTGCATGCTGTCCCGGCGGGTAACGTCATAGGTTCTTGGTAAGCCATCTAGAAGTGGTACTTCTCCGAACCAATCTCCAGATGTCAATTGAGTAAGAAAGAGTTGGCGTCCACTAGCTCCTAGGCTATTGACTCGCAAGGTACCCTGAATCACACGAAACATTCCTATTGGTTCAGAGCCCTGAGGAAACACTGCCTCTGATTTTACCAACGTCTTGACCCGAGATGCCTCAAGTAAGATCGCGTCCACCTCGGGCGGTAGAGAGAAGGATGGGGATGTAGCCTTAGGAGATAGTTCAGACATTGCCAAAACCCGACAATCTTGTTTTGAAGGCTCGGATAGTATCAAAAGCGCCTAGCCTGTAGACGACAGGCATACCTGAAACAGGAGCATAGAATGTACGTAGGTCACTTCGCCATCGGCCTGGCAATCAAGGCCCGCTATCCCAAAATCCCTGCGATACCCATCATGATGGGAGTTGGTTTTTTGGATCTGCTCGATGGGATTTTCATCATTCTCGGCTTCAACACCGTCACCCCCAATTTAAACAGCGGGCCGTACCTGTTCTTTGATCTGACCTTTATCGATTGGGATCACTCATTGCTTGCCGCTGTATTCTGGTCAGCGATTTGGGGACTGCTTTTCATAAAACATCGCCCAGTGGCAGTTGTGGCAGCGTTGGCAGGCTTCTCTCACTTCATCGCTGATTGGCCGATGCACAACAGCGATCTAGCACTGTATCCCCACTCGGTTGAACATTACGGTTATGGCCTATGGGGCAAGCTGGGGACTGCCTCTTGGATTCTCGAAGGAGTTTTCTCAGCCGTGCTGGCAGCCTATGCATGGCGGCTCAGTGCGCGACGCGGTGTGAGCTTGCTTTGGCCTTGTGTGGTGCTGGTTGTCTTGTTTTTGCAGCTATCCCCAGTCGCTTCACCCATGAAGCTTGTTGCCACTCTCGATGAACCTCTGACGCATATACTTCACGGGGTTTTAGTCTCGTTAGGCTTCCTGATTCCAGGGCTGCTGATGTCATGGCTTTTGAATAGAAGTGAGCGATTGCACGAGTGAACATCAAACAATCGCTTTAAAGGTAAGCGTGCGGCGTCTCGCCTTGCTTGATTAATCCGGCTGCCACTTGTGCGGCAGCAACTGATCGATTTCACTCGCCCGCTGCGTCGGCAGGCGCGAGAGAACATCCTTCAGACATGCATACGGATCATGACAATTCGGCCACGCAGACTGTATCAAGCTCATGATCGCTGCCGCCCGTTTTCCGCTGCGTAACGCCCCTGCGAAGAACCAGTTCTTGCGTCCAAGAGCTCATGGCCTGATTTGGTTTTCGGCCCAATTGTTGTCTATGGGTTCCCCTGCGGCTCACTATCTGGGGACAACGGCAATGACGCAATTATCTCAGCGTGGCAAACCTCGAGTATTTCATCAGCCAGAGAAGAATCATCTGGGCAGGCGCGCGACAACATGACGGCACCGATTGCATGCGCCAGCATGTCGATCATTTTTGCCCGTACCCCATCCGGCGGCGCGTCTTGCCTCGTTTTGTACTTTTCTTCGAGCGCCGCCAGCGTGCTTTCTACCCCGCTGGCAAAGGTGGCTTTCAACTCATCTGATTGACGCGCAGCGTCTCCACAAAGGGCCGCCATGGTGCAACCGCTGCCCCTGCCGTCTCGGTGATCCCTCGACACATAAAGATCGACGAACTCAGCAACGTCGAGACCTTCGGAACTGGTCAGCGAATGCGAAAGACTGTTCGCTGCCGCTTCAGCCATCAAATCAGCCTTGGAGCCGAAGTGCTTGTAGAAACCGCCTTGCGTAAATCCGGCTGCTGCCATGAGTTCAGCCACCCCCACGCCATCGTAGCCACGCTCGCGAAACAGCTCTGAAGCCGTCTCAACGATGTGAGCTCTATTGGCGAGTGATTGTGCCTTGGTGATCTTCATTTCCCGCGCCTCTGCATCTCAAAGCAATGCCCTCATCATACTATGATGTCGATCATAATCAAAAGCATTGACAGTTTTGAGTATGATCGACATCATAAATACGCCAATGCGAAAAATCCCTGGCACGGCGCATGTCGCCTTCATTAATCAACGAGTATGGAAACGATATGAACGATAAGACGTTATTTGAGCCGTACACGCTCGGCTCGCTGACACTTTCCAACAGAATCGTGATGGCTCCGCTGACGCGTAACCGTGCGGGAGAAGGCTTCGTCCCGAGCGAGTTCGCTGCAACCTATTACAGCCAGAGAGCCTCTACAGGCCTGTTGATCTCCGAAGCCTCGCAGATCTCGCAGCAGGGACAGGGCTACCAGGATACGCCCGGTATCTACACACAGGCGCAGGTTGATGGCTGGCGCAAGGTCACCGATGCCGTCCACGCAAAAGGCGGACGAATTTTCCTGCAACTCTGGCATGTCGGACGCGTATCGCACGTTGACCTGCAGGAGAACGGTGCGGCTCCGGTAGCACCCTCCGCTCTCCGTCCTGCGACCAAGGTGTTCGTCAATAATAGTTTCGTAGACGTTTCAGAACCGCGAGCGCTTGATATCAGCGAGCTTCCTGGGATCGTTAATGATTTTCGCCAAGCGGCGGCAAATGCCATCGCTGCAGGATTCGATGGCGTAGAGATCCATGGTGCGAACGGCTATTTGCTGGATCAGTTCGTCAAAGACGGTGCCAACATCCGCACCGATGCCTACGGTGGCTCGATTGAAAATCGCGCTCGCCTACTGCTGGAAGTGACGGCGGCGGTAGTAGCCGAGGTCGGTGCAGAACGCACAGGCATCCGTATATCGCCAGTTTCGCCAGCCAATGGTGTCTCCAGCAGCGAACCGCAGGCCCAGTTTGACTACATTGTCGACCAACTCGATGCCTTGGGCATTGTGTACCTCCATGTGGTCGAAGGCGCGACTGGCGGGCCGCGCGATATTGCGCCCTTCGACTTTGGTTCTTTGCGCAAACGCTTCAAAAACACTTACATCGCGAACAATGGCTACGACGTGAATTTGGCCACCTCTCAACTCAACGATGACAAGGCTGACTTGATCGCCTTTGGACGTCCCTTCATAGGTAACCCGGACTTGGTGGCGCGCCTTAAAACCGCTGCCTATTTGTCGGCATTCGATCCTGCGACCCTGTATGGCGGCGGTGCAGAAGGCTACATCGACTACCCAACCCTTGCTGAATCCGGTACCCGTCACGGCTGAAAATCACGTCTGCGCACGTCCTCCGGACACCACGCATGACTCGCCTATCGATATCCGAAACTGAGGATCAATTCATGAGCATCCCTACCACCGTTCTCATTACCGGCGCTTCCACTGGCATCGGCGCTACCTACGCCGAGCGCTTTGCACAACGCGGACACGACCTCGTACTGGTTGCCCGCGACAAAGGGCGGCTGGATGCTCTTGCAGCGCGGCTGCGTGAGCAACACAACGTCACCATTGATGTTCTCCAGGCTGACCTGACCCAAATCAGCGATCTGACCACGGTCGAAGCTCGCCTGCGCGACGACGCCAGTATTGGCATCCTGGTGAACAATGCAGGCGCCGCACAATCCGGCAACTTTATCGAACAATCCACCGACAGCGTTGCTCAGTTGGTTACGCTCAACACTACCGCACTGGTACGGCTTGCCAGCGCCATCGCCCCACGCCTGGCACAAGCCGGGGACGGCGCGATTATCAACATAGGCTCGGTTGTTGGTCTGGCACCTGAGTTCGGGATGACGGTCTACGGCGCGACCAAGGCGTTTGTACTGTTTCTCTCTCAAGGTATGAGCCTGGAGCTGTCGCCCAAAGGCGTCTATGTGCAAGCCGTTCTGCCGGCAGCCACTCGCACCGAAATCTGGGAGCGAGCGGGCATCGACATCAATACCCTCAGTGAAGTCATGGAAGTGGGTGATCTTGTCGATGCCGCGCTGGTCGGTTTCGATCGTCGCGAGCCAGTGACGATCCCACCCTTGCAGGACGCCGCTCGTTGGGATGCCTTGCAGGCCGCACGCCAGGGCTTACTGTCGCAGATCAGGCAATCCGATGTCGCCGAGCGCTATCAAGCCAAGGCGTAATCATCGTGCAGCAGGCGCTGGTGCGCAGCACTCGATTTAAAAGCGCCTGCAACACAGTCTCACTTGCAGCTTTTCGACCCGCATCACGGGGCAAACATGAATATTCAAGACACAAAACTTCATCCCGGATCGCGCACGCAGTTCGTAAATGCAGCGAACAAATGGATCAAGGTCGAAGGAGCAGCGTTCGCTTACCGTGACATAGGCCCCAAAGGTGAGTTGCCGCTCGTTCTGCTGAACCATTGGGGCGCAGTGCTGGACAACTTCGACCCACGGATCATGGATAGGCTCGCAAGCACCAGGCGCATCATCGCCACTGACTATCGGGGAATCGGCGCCTCAGATGGCACCGCCCCTGCGACGGTCAGCGAAATGGCAAACGATGCCATTGCTGTGATTCGTGCGCTGGGGTTCGAAAAGGTCGACCTGCTGGGTTTTTCACTCGGAGGATTCGTGGCCCAGGAAATTGCTCTGAGCGCCCCTGAACTGGTGCGCAGACTGATTCTGACCGGTACGGGGCCTGCTGGCGGTAGCGGCATCGACAAGGTCTGGTCAGTGTCATGGCCACTGATGCTTAAAGGTTTGCTGACGTTGCGCGATCCGAAGACCTACCTATTCTTCACCTCTACGATCAATGGCCGGCGAGCCGCCAAGGATTTTCTGAATCGCCTGAAGGAGCGCAGGAAAGATCGAGACAAAAATCCAACGCCAACCGCTTTTTTGCGGCAGTTGAAAGCCATTCACGCCTGGGGCAGACAACCCCCACAAAATCTCAGTCGCATACAGATACCGACGCTGATCGCGAACGGTGACAACGACATCATGGTGCCCACGATGAACTCTACCGACTTGGCAAACCGGATCCCGAATTCACACCTGATCATTTACGAAGACGCAGGGCATGGCGGAATTTTTCAACATCATGCCGACTTCGTGGCGAAAGCGACGGCATTCCTAGATGCCTGAGGATGCTCCGTCATTCCCATTTCAAGCGATGAGAGTTGAATCAATATGAAGGCTTTTTTAATCGATCGTTACGGCAAGCATAATGGACGTATTGGCGAGGTGCCTGCCCCTGAATTGGGTGCCCATGACGTCCTGGTTAAAGTGCATGCCACAAGCGTCAACGTGCTCGATTCGAAGATCAGTAAAGGCGAATTCAAACTGATCTTGCCGTATTCATTCCCATTGATACTGGGCAATGACCTGGCTGGGCTGGTGGTTGGCGTGGGCTCAGCTGTGCGGCGCTTCAAACCAGGTGACGAAGTCTACGCGCGCCCTCCTCAAGAGCGCATAGGCACTTTCGCCGAGCTTATTGCGGTGGAAGAAAATGCACTCGCGTTGAAACCCAAAAATATCAGTATGGAAGAAGCTGCTTCCCTCCCCCTGGTCGCTCTGACGGCCTGGCAGGTGCTGGTTGAAACAGCCAGGTTGCAAAAAGGGCAGAAGGTCTTTATTCACGCCGGTTCCGGCGGTGTTGGCACCATCGCAATCCAGCTCGCCAAGCATCTGGGCGCCTTCGTTGCGACAACCACCAGCACAAACAATGTTGAATGGGTTAGAGCGCTGGGGGCGGACGTTGTCATCGACTACAAGAAGCAAAACTACGAAAGCGTTTTGCAGGGCTACGATGTCGTATTGAACAGCTTGGGCGCGGATGAACTGGAAAAGTCGCTCAACATACTGAAGCCAGGTGGCCAGCTCATCTCCATCTCGGGGCCGCCGACGCCACAATTCGCTGAAGAGCAAAAACTGTTCTGGGGATTGGGTTTGGTGATGCGTCTGTTGAGCGGCGGTATCCGCAGAAAAGCGCGCAAAAAAGAAGTCAGCTATGCATTCGTTTTTATGCGCGCGAGCGGTGCTCAACTGGGTGAAATTACTGCTCTCGTCGAGTCCGGCATTATCAAACCGGTGATCGACACAACCTTCCCTTTCGAATCGACAGCCGAGGCTTTGCGCTATGTCGAACAAGGAAGATCGAAAGGCAAAGTAGTCATTAAGCTGGTCTGACCGAACTCCAAACACGTTCTCGAGAACATAAATGGTATGTAACGATGAGTGCGCGTCAAAATGACGAAAATGAAACGGATAAAATTCACGAAAAACTCTCCTTAATCGACAGCACGAGCAGGTTGCCGGATGAGACATCTGAACGGGCCAATCCTATGGATGTATCAGAATTTCCTCGTTCGCTTCCTACCCTTAAGCACGGAAAAATCCAGCCAGAATCAAATCTCAAGCCTTCAGTACCACCTCCCACAATCGTCTGGCACAAACTAATGTTGGAGCAGTAGCTGAAGAACCCGCAGCTTCGTGCATGTTGGCACCGATGCCGAATTGCCCCAGTTGCCGAGATGTCACTGACCCAGTCTGCTCCTCTCGAACCATTGCCAATGCGGGATTTGTGCAGATTTAGAGGTGAGTCAGTCTTGCTTCAGCTCGCGGGTCAATTCGGCGCCGGCGTCAACAGGACGTGTCAGCGCAGAGGCCAATTGACCAGCTCAGAACTCTCGAAATGAGCGCGATACGTTTATGCTGCACCCTTAGAGAAGCGGGATGCTGTAGCTTACAAACACCCGGTTCTGATCTTGATCACGGGCGGCTTCGCTATTGGATTTACCGTTACGCCAGCCGAAGCCAACACCTTTGAGCGCGCCCGACTGAAAGACGTAGTCCAGAAAGATATCCCTTTCCCATTCTTTCTGATTGTCGCCGGATCTCGTCTTGATATTGTCCCCGGAGACGTACATGACCGAGGCTTTCAGGCCTGGGACACCCAGGGCGGCAAAGTCATAGGCGTACTGACCGAATGATGTACGCTCCCCTGCACGGGTGAAGCTCTGGATCAGACGGTCTGTATACAGGTACAAGCTGCTGCCTCCAGCGCCTTTATCTACCAAGCTACCTTGGTTGAGCTGGGTGAAGCTGCTACCGTCCGAAACGCTTTGGTAGCCCGCAGTTATCGCATGGCCGCCAAGGGTGTATATCAATGCAGCGCTCCAGAGACGGTTGTCGATCACGCCATCACCGTTTTTGGTGTAGCCACTGATTCTGTAACCCGATGTGCCGGAGCTGTTTTCACCTGACGAGTCAGTTTTGAAGTAGCGCAGGTCGGTTTTCAGGGATTGGTTGTCCGAGAACGCAAGCGTGTGTATCAGTCCAAAAAACTGCTGGTTATAGTAGTTCTCGAGGTGGGCATAGTAGTACTGAGCCGTCAGATCCTTGGTGACTTTCCAGTCACCCCCGACGAAGTCGAACTGGTTGCTTTCGCGGGTACCGCCCATAGCGGCCAGCCCCGTCTGATCCGTTGAACCGCGACCAGTTGCATGTTCAATTCGCCCACCCGTCAGGGTCAGATCCTTGAACTCGCTCGAGGTGATTTGGCCGCCCTCGAAGGTTTGTGGCAGCACCCGTCCATCGTTGGCGACCAGAATCGGAAGTTTCGGAATCAAGGTGCCGTAGCGTAGTTCGGTCTTCGACATTTTGACCTTTCCGGTCAGCCCCAACCGGCTCCACTCGTCGACGGCTCGGTTGTCACTGTCCGATGGAATCATAGAGCTGCCGACGTGTCGTCCCTTGCCAGAGTCCAGGGTAATGCCCAGCAACCCCAGGGTATCCACACCAAAGCCAACGGTACCGTTGGTATATCCCGATTTGAAGTCCAACATGAAACCCTGCGCCCACTCTTCGGTTTTCGAAGGGGCAGCGGTTCCATCACGGTTGTCATTATTGAAGTAGAAGTTCCTCATTCCCAAGGTAGCTTTGCTATCACTTAGGAAGTCAGCAAACGCCTGGCCACTTAGGGCAATGCTGCCAAACACCAAAGTTGCAGAAATTTTCTTTACGTTCACTTATAACGCTCCGAGTTTTTTATATTTTTGTAAGCAACAGAAGCAACAAGAAAAACTTTCCAAGCCAACGCAACAAGCATGAATCCCACACAGACGTTCGCCAACATGAATGTATAAATTTAGTATGCTGATCGGGAGTTCCCAATTCGCATCCAACGGCATAATCCACCTTCTGACTTCAGAT
The DNA here is from genome assembly GCF_054897965.1 of Pseudomonas sp. LB3P81. Taxonomy (NCBI): domain Bacteria; kingdom Pseudomonadati; phylum Pseudomonadota; class Gammaproteobacteria; order Pseudomonadales; family Pseudomonadaceae; genus Pseudomonas; species Pseudomonas sp. LB3P81. The sequence goes on from NZ_JBUBVG010000001.1 coordinate 559,107, forward strand.
GAATTAGAGGAGTTCTATCTAGACATATTTAGCATTATCTCGCTCACAACATCAGCATGTGAAAGTTGTGCGCAAAACTATCGCCACTACAATTCAGCTCCCTCTATGGGCGAGGTGAACACGCCCTAGCAATTTGAGGCTAAACGGACAATTGCATCGCGACTACCTGCTTGCTCTCGAAGTAAAAACTTCTGAATTTTCCCAGTTGCGGTTTTTGGCAACTCCGTAAAGATCACTCTGCGAGGGCATTTGAAACGAGCAAGACGGGTCTGACAGAACACAATCATTTCTGCCTCGGTGGGAGGCTCAATACCACTTTTTAGTTCGACAAACGCGCATGGGACTTCCCCCCACTTGTCATCAGGCTGAGCGACGACTGCGGCATGTAAAACAGCTGGATGACAATGGATGGTTTCTTCGATTTCTACGGACGAGATATTCTCCCCTCCGGAAATAATGACATCCTTGCAACGGTCGGTAATTTGAATATAACCGTTGGGGTGCACAACTGCTACATCACCAGTATGAAACCATCCGCCTTCAAAGGCTTTTCGGGTTGCGCTTTCATTCTTCAGATAACCCATCATCACGGTGTTGCCCTTGAGTAGCAGCTCACCAGTTGTTTGGCCGTCTTTTGGTACTGGCTGCATAGTTTCGGAGTCAGCGACCATTAGGCCTTCGAAGGCTGCTGCACGAGCCCCTTGGCGCACACGGAAAGCGCCTTGCTCGCTCGGTGTTAAATCGTCCCAACCGTCCTGCCATACGCAGCTAATCGGGGTGCCGGAAACTTCAGTAATTCCATAAACATGGTCAACATCGAAGCCTCGTGAGACTACGGCGTTGAGTACAGTGGCGGGAGGTGGGGAACCAGCAGTCAGCACTCGAACCGGAGTTTTAAGCGGAGGACGGTCTGCAGCGTTCGCAATCATGGCCATAACAATAGGCGCCGCACAGAAGTGGTCGACACCATAGTTATCTATCGACTCAAACACTGTCTCTGCGGAAACTTTTCGCAGGCACACGTGCGTGCCGGCCGCCGCAGTGATAGCCCAGGTAAAACACCATCCATTAGCGTGGAACATAGGTAGTGTCCACAGATAACGAGGAGCCCGGGAAAGCGGCCAGTTAGTCATCTGCAGCATACTCATGAGGTAAGTGCCGCGATGGCTAGCGACAACACCCTTTGGATCGCCAGTTGTACCCGAGGTGTAGTTGAGCGCTATCGGCTGCCACTCATCGCTAGGCCATACCCCTTCGAAATCTGGACTACCGCTGCCAATGAAGGTTTCGTAATCGATGTCTCCAATACTTTTGCAAACGGGCGCCAAGTGGTCATTGATGTCGATCACCAACGGACGGTGCTCGAGGAGCTCAAGCGCGGCATCAGCCAGTGCTGCAAACTCTCGATCCACTAAGAGGAGCTTGCATTCCCCATGACGCAGTATGAATGCCACGCCTTCAGCATCCAGGCGGTAGTTAACTGTATTCAGTACCGCGCCACAGAGGGGAATCCCAAAATGGGCTTCGAGCATGGCAGGGGTATTCGGAGACAGAATTGAAATGGTGTCTCCCGCACCCATGCCTTTTCCGGAAAGTGCTGAGGCTAGTCGATAGCACCGTTCGCGCGTTTCACTCCAGGTTCTGCGAAGTTCTCCATGGACAACAGCTATCCGATCCGGGTGCACAAGTGCTGCGCGATCTAGAAAACCAAGGGGGGTCAGGGGCAAATAGTTTGCCTTACAGTGATCAAGCCCATTCTCATAAGCACCAGGCTTCATGGCGTTGTCTCCTTATTATTGTGATGAAAAGTGGAAAAAGAGCTCACCGGCTCGCGATCAGTAACTAAGGTGTTCTCAATACTGGTCTCGTCGGCGTATCCAAGACTCATTCCGCAAACCAGCATCTGATCAGCGGGGATTGAAAGAGCTTCCGAAATCACTTGGTGATATTTCAGAAAGGCTGCTTGTGGGCAGGTGTGTAACTTCCTTCCTCGAGCTGCCACCATCACGGCCTGCAGAAACATTCCGTAGTCAAGGAGACTCCCTTCCTTTAGCACTCGATCAATAGTGAAGATCAAGCCGACCGGTGCATCAAAGAAATGGTAATTGCGACCGTGTTGCGCATGCATCCGCTGTTTGTCACCCTTTGCAATTCCCAGCAAACCATAGAGTTCCCAGCCGACTTTCCTTCTCCGATCAACGTATGGTGAAGTCCATTCGCGTGGGTAATACTCATATGCGTCTTCTAGGTTGTTGCTAAGCGACGGGTTGTTATCAATTTCCGCGATCGCGCGTGAAAGATGAGCCTTTGCTTCTCCAGTGACAACGTGGACGCGCCAAGGCTGCATGTTCACTCCCGTTGCGCAGAATCGAGCGACATCAAGGATCGATTCAATTTCTTCGCGTGGCACAGGAGTGGGCAAAAAAGCCCGAATGCTGCGTCGTGAAGCTATCGCCCAATCAACCGTTTGGCTAAGAAGTTCAGACGATATTGGCGGTTTGGATAAGCGATTCATTTTCATGCCTTCGAGTCCACGGATTCAGCTACAGGCGGATGCATCATGGTATTAACTAGATAGGGCTGGGGCCTTTCTAACTTGAGTCGAGTCTGCGCGGGACTGATTGATCATGGTGACTGCGACAGCGCCAATAAGGCCAGCAAGGCTAATGGCCATGAAGTTCTTCTCAAGCGGAAGGTTTAGTGACACCAACCAGCCAATGAGAACAGGTGCGACAATAGCGCCAATTCTTCCCACACCAGACGCGAAACCCACGCCGGTTGAACGAATCGATGACGGGTAGAAATCCCCAGCGTACGCATATGCCAACAGCTGGGTACCAAGAGTCGATGCCCCGACAATGAACACCACAGGAAATAGCAAAGTGGTTGAACGCGTATAGCCCAAAATTGTTAGAGCAATTGCTCCTACGATATAAAAGCAGACCAGTACATGTTTGATGTTTAGCTTGTCGCTCAACCATCCTCCACCAATTGCACCGACGATGGCCCCCACATTGAAAACAATCACAAAGTTCAACGCGGAGCCAAGACTGAACCCAGCCATCGCCATAAGCTTGGTCAACCAAGAGTTAAGGGCGTACACCATGAAGAGGCCGGTCATGAACGCTGCCCAAATCATTACGGTGCTAAAGCCTCGACCATCCTTGAACAAGTTACGAACAGGGGCTTCCTGCTTTTCCAATACTGTGGCGTTTCCGGTCATCAAAGTGTTTTCGTCGATAATGAGAGTAGGGTCTATCTTGCGAGCAATAGCCCGTAGCTCATCCTGACGTCCGGTTTTAAGCAGGTAGCCTATGGACTCAGGCATAGTCTTTAGGATCATAGGAATCAGAACCACTGGCAGCAGCGCTACGTAAAACACCCACTGCCATCCATGACTCTCAATGAGTTGCTTGCCAGTTAGCGCAACCAAAATACCGCCCACGGAGTACCCCGCGAAAACGAGGGTCACCAGGCGAGTACGGAGTTTGAGTGGAGAAAACTCACCCATCTGAGCGGTGCAAATTGGCAGTACGCCGCCGATGCCAAGGCCCGCGATGAAGCGAGAAATGCTGAAGCTAATCGGGTCACTGGTGAGACCAGCTCCAGCAGTGAAAATACTGAACAAGGCCACGCAGATTGCGATCATCTTGGGACGCCCAATACGGTCAGCTAGCGTTCCAAGAAATATCGCACCGAGCATGGTTCCGAAGAGCGCAGAACCAGCCATGATGCCGGCGCTGGTTGGATCAATGTTCATGTCCTTCATGATCGCCGGAAGGGCTGCACCGACTACAGCAAGGTCATAGCCATCAATTATCAGAATGAGGACACACCAAAATAGAATGAGCCCATGGAAGCGGTTGAACTTCGATTCAACCGCGAGTGCATAAATGTTTACCGGCTGCATATCGCGTCTCCTTCGATCTTGTTTTTGTTTGTGAAGTGCTAGGCGCCCTGACTTGGAGGCATATCGAGGAGGAGAACGCACCGGTTGAAGACTTGGTGGTCTGCTTGAGATGCGACACTTGGGCTACCTGCGTCGCATCGTAGGAGTTGGGCTTGCTGCGGCCTATGCCCTACGGCATCGTTCTGCTTGACCGATTTGGACACCCATAGCTGGCCAGAAACCACCAATGTGATCTTGGGGAAGAGATGTACATCAGCATTTTGGTAGGTGAAACGAGCTGCAGATCTCAGTACGTAATCTGGAGGGGGAAGTAGTTCTCTTGTTCCGGTAGAAAGGCTTTTAGCTTTCGCCCGGTTCGTCAGCATTGGAGCGGCGATAAGCGCCAGGGCTCACTCCCGTCCACTTCTTGAAGGCGCGGTGAAACGCACTGCTTTCTTGGAAGCCTGTGAGAGCAGCTACTTCGGTTACTGTCATATTTGGCTGGCACAGCAGGTTGATCGCCATGTCGCGGCGCAGATTGTCTTTCAAACGCTGATAGCTAACCCCCTCGGCTTGGAGCCTTCGCTGAAGGGTCGAATATGACATGCCGAGCACTTTTGCCACCTTATCTAGCTCTGGCCATTCCTCCGGATTCAGGTCTCTCAATCTCATTCGGATCTGGGCGCTGATGCTGTCCTCATTACGGTATTTTACCAGCAGATTAGCAGGCGACTCTTTCAAGAACGTCGATAGGCTCGCCTTGTTTTGAACGACCTTCAGGCTTAGAAAAATGCGGTCAAAACGAATCATCGTAACTGGAGCGCCAAACTGAATTTCTTCACAAAAGCGCATCCGATAGTCGCTATCGTCGAGCGGTCGATTCGGTCTAAAGCAGAGTTCCTTTATCGGAATGCGTCTGTTACCCAGCCAGCAGAGCAATCCATGCACCAAGATCAGCCATGTTCCGTAGCTAAAGAGGCGGCGCTCAATTCCTTTGTCATGGATAACAATGACGGCGGAGTCGTCTTCAAGCCTCAGTTCACCGTGAATATCATCCAATACGAGGCGTAGAAAATTCAGAATCCGTCGCAGCGCTTGCCCTAACGACTCGCAGTCAATCGAAGACTGGCACATCAATCGGAAGCTACCTCTTCGCATTGGATGGCTATCGATTCCGAAAAACTCATCGTCGAGTAGATCTGAAAGAGCGACCCACAGGCGAGAAAATGCAGCAGCCGAAACCCTGGCCTGGGGAGAAGTGAGGAGTTCCGGGTCAATACGTGCTTGCTGCAATGCGATGGATGTGTCCAGTTGGCGCCGCAATGCGCCATCAAGGGCTTCATGCACCAATCCAATTGAAGTAGTTCCCTTGTCCTGGATGAGCACGCTTATTCCTCTCCGCAGCTGATTTCTGACTTGATGCTGAACTTCAAATCTCTTCGGCAGTTCTGATTCGAGCAACCTGACGAGCCTAAATTTCATCTAGGTTCCTGCTCCCAGCATTGCATGTTAACCCGAAGGTTTTGTTATCAGGGTGCCCATTTGCAACCCCTCCTTCCAGCCCTCGATCCCTAGCCTCAATTGTCCAAAGCATTCAAATAAGCTGAGGCGTTTGAGCATTGTCGAGGCCACTGACCATCGACACTATCCGCTTAAGAATCTCCGGCGTGGCTTACACCTGAAGTAAACCAGCGGCCGGCAGCGATCTGGCCTTTGGGCCTTTTATATGTCAAGTAACCGCGTATGCGGTACTGCCAATTTGTGAGGAAACATCATGCGCATCGAAAACTCAGTCTTCCTAATTACTGGCGCAGGTTCTGGACTCGGGCTGGCTTCGGCACGCGAATTAGTGGGCCGGGGTGCAAACGTGGTGCTGGTCGATGTAAACGAAGCCGCTGGTGTAGCTCGCGCTGATGAGCTTGGAAAACGTGCGATTTTCGTGCGAGCCGACATCACCAGTGAGATTGATTGCCGTACAGCAATTGCCTCAGCAATTGGCGTCTTTGGCGCGTTGCATGGGGTGATCAACTGCGCAGGTGTTGCACCAGCCGAACGGGTTTTAGGTCGTAATGGCGCACATGGGCTTGAAAGTTTTCGCCGAACTATCGAAATCAATTTGATCGGTAGCTTCAACATGGTTCGCCTTGCTGCTGAAGCTATGGCGGGAGGAGAGCCCAATGTAGAAGGTGAACGCGGCGTAGTCATAAATACGGCCTCTGTCGCAGCTTTTGACGGTCAGACAGGCCAAGCCGCTTACGCAGCGTCCAAAGGTGGAGTCGCTGCCATGACACTACCATTGGCACGCGACTTAGCTCGTTCAGGCATCCGCGTTATGTGCATCGCACCCGGAATATTTGAGACCCCGATGATGGCGGGTATGCCTCAGGACGTGCAGGCATCATTGGCAGCCAATGTGCCGTTCCCTCCACGGCTGGGACGGCCGTCCGAGTACGCGGCGTTGGCAGCGCACATCATCGAAAACTCCATGCTTAATGGTGAGGTGATTCGTTTAGATGGTGCTTTGAGAATGGCCGCGAAATAGATCGAGCTAAAAGTTTGTGATCGGGCACAAGCCCCCCAACATGAAACAGAGGATTCAGTTATGAGCCATACCGACCCTATCGTCATTGTCAGTGCTGCCCGAACTCCGTTAGGAGGCTTTCTTGGGAATTTCAAGGAAGTCACCGCTGCGCAACTGGGTGCGGTTGCAATTCGTGCCGCCGTGGAACGAGCCAGCCTGCAGCCCAGTGACATTGGCGAGGTCATCATGGGATGCGTGCTACAGGCTGGGCAAGGCCAGGCTCCGGCTCGCCAAGCTGCCCTGTTGGCGAATCTTCCGGAGCACGTGGTGTGCTCAACAGTCAACAAGATGTGCGGCTCTGGCATGAAAGCGCTGATGTTCGGCCACGACCTTCTCCATGCCGGGAGCGCGGAGGTGGTGGTTGCTGGAGGCATGGAAAGCATGTCAAACGCTCCCTACCTGTTGGAGCGAGCTCGCTCAGGCTATCGCATGGGCCACAGCAAGATCATTGATCATATGTTTCTCGATGGGTTGGAAGATGCCTACGAGAAAGGCCGGCTCATGGGTACATACGCCGAAGACTGTGCTCAGAGTTATGGATTCACTCGAGGCCAGCAGGATGAGTTTGCGATCAGCTCGTTGACCCGAGCTCAGAAGGCAATCACCGAAGGGCGTTTCCAGGACGAAATTGTCCCTGTGCTGGCTTCGTCTGGCCGTGAGACGGTTTCGATTGAAAGCGATGAACAGCCGGGTAAGGCCCGGATCGACAAAATCCCTACGTTGAAACCTGCGTTTCGCGAAGGCGGGACGGTGACTGCGGCGAACTCCAGTTCTATTTCGGATGGCTCGGCTGCCCTCGTGCTGATGCGCTTGTCTGAAGCCGAGCGTAGAGGCCTTACACCGTTGGCCCGGATAGCAGGTCATGCATCCTACGCGCACGCTCCCGGCCTCTTTGCCACCGCTCCAGTCGGTGCGATTAAACGCTTGCTCGAGCGAACCAACTGGTCAATAAAGGATGTTGACCTCTTTGAGATCAATGAAGCCTTTGCAGTGGTTCCCATGGTTGTTATCCGAGACTTGAACGTCGGACATGAGCAATTAAATGTCCACGGTGGGGCATGCGCTTTGGGGCACCCGATTGGCGCGTCAGGCGCACGTGTTGTTGTTACGTTGGTAAATGCTTTGAGGCAGAACACGCTAAAGCGTGGCATCGCTTCTGTGTGCATTGGTGGTGGCGAGGCGACCGCGATTGCTATCGAACTCCTCTCATAGAGCAGCGTTGACTGGCTATAAGCTTCCTGCTGCGCCTCGCAGATCTTTTTTTGCTCAAAGAATCTGCCTGCGAACTACCAGTTCCTAATAGTTGATCAAGTCGAAGGGGTTGGCTTGATCACACTTAACCGCCCAGACGCGCTGAATGCGATCAACACAATGCCTGACCAGAAAGAAGGGATGCGAGCATTTGTGGAGAAACGCACAGCTAAGTTTTGAGCGGCAGTGTCGCGAGTTCAACGCTGCAAAATCGAGGAGATACCGTGGCAGAGAAAGAGCTGTTTTGGGAAGACTTCACCCTAGGTAGAATTTGGACAGCCAAGCAATCTGTTCCTATCACAACGGAACAAATTATCGCCTTTGCTGCCGAGTACGATCCTCTCGATATACATATAGATCCTGACCTTGCCCGTTCGAGTCCGCTTGGGGTGCACTGTGCCAGCGGGGTACAAACCTTCGGTATCTCGCAGCGGTTGATGTGTGATGCCTTACTGCTTCAAACAAATGTCGTGGCGGGTGGGAAGATCGATGGTTTTAGGATGGTTGCTCCAGTTGTACCTGGAGACACTCTCAAGCTCTCAATTCAAGTCGTTCGATCACTCATCCACGCGGAAAACCATGAACGGGGGTGGGTTGTGTTTAAAATTGACGTCGCTACGACGGAGGGAAAAACCGTCCTTGTTTATGAGGTGGCGGTATTGATATTGCGCAGGGGCAGTCAGGGTGGGTCTTTACCTGGAAGCGTTGGCCAGCAGTGAGGCTCCTGTGGCCCTCTTTTGGCCAGAAACGCACAGATTGTAGCGCCAACTAGCCGTTGCTCAAGAGACCCAGGAGATGCTTGATCTCTGCGCCGAGAAGAACAACCGCCTCTCTCAAATGAGATACAGGAGGCCCTCGGAGGGCCCCTTTGTACTCAAACCGAAATCACTGGGTCAGCCAGGATTCGACAGTGGCGGAACCGTGCTCTGCTTTCCACTCCTTCAGCGTTTTGTGATTGCCGCCTTTGGTTTCGACGACTTCGCCGGTGTGCGGATTTTTATAAATCTTTACTTGGCGTGGTTTACGAGTGCCGGTCTTGGACTCGGCTGCTGGTGCGCGACGACCAGACTTCGGATCAAGCAGGTTGATCACGTTCGGTAGGCTGTAACCGTACTCGGCGAGCAAAGCGCGCAGCTTCGATTCAAATTCTATTTCTTTCTTCAGGCCAGCATCGCCCTTCAAGGCTTCAAGCGCTTGGAGTTGCTCGGCGAGGTGTTTTTCTAGCTGACGAAATTCTGCAAGCTTAGACATGGCCAATCTCTATGTAATTAGTCTCCTAACAGTACACCAAAACAACGATGTGCATGAAGTGGCGACAAGAGAATGTTTGAATAATCGCGAATAGGGAACATTAGTGCGATGGCGCCACCTCTGAGACTGGGCTCGCGGAACGGAACTGAGAGCGAGGTGTCATTTGTATTAGACACATTAGTGTCGCAATCCTGTTGAGATAGAGAGGTGGTTTTCATGAACAATATTATCTACATCGTCGGGGCCGTTGTGATCGTCCTAGTTATTCTTTCGTTTGTCGGTCTTGTATAGCCTTAGCTGCTAAGCACATCACTGAATCATCTGTTTGGCGCTAACAGCCTTTTAAGTGCCAAGGCGAATACCCGAAGATGCCTCTGTGAGACGCCCCAAGCGCTGCCACCTGAGAACCGTTCTGGTGGTGCCAGTTGCGGTCTAATACGAGCTAAGCCACGGCACTTGGAATAACAAGGCGTTTCCGAGATGTATCCGACGACACCTGACGGTCGCTACTTTGTAGTCAAAGGGCAGCTGTGGCGCTCCACCAACCCCTCGCTGAATGTAGATGCGCGGCAGCGCCTCTTCGATGTACACATAGCCGCGTGTCGTGAGGTAGAGGCAGCGAAAGCCTCTGACGATCTTGGGCAGCTGAAGTTGGCCAGGGCGCGCGAAAGAGCGGAGGTGGCGCTCGGGGAGTGAGGCCCGGTGTAGTGGAACGACGGCAGCCCAGATTTGAACCGGTTTCAGGTGCCCATCAGCAAGTCGTCGAAGAGATCGTGCCGTTACCGCTGGAGTTTCGCTATAGGGTCAAAGTCAGTGCGGCGGGATCGACCCGCCGCACCTTCCGGTTTATGCGGGCTGCGCTATAAGCGCGCGGCTGCTGTCGAGCTTGATCCTAAACCAGATGGAGTACATGGCTGGCAGAAACACCAGAGTCAGCACTGTTCCTGCCAACGTTCCTCCGATCAGCGTGTAGGCAAGCGTTCCCCAGAACACCGAATGAGTCAGCGGGATAAAGGCCAGAATCGCCGCCAGTGCGGTCAGGGTCACCGGCCGGGCACGCTGTACGGTCGCCTCGACCACTGCATGAAACGGATCAAGTCCCGCCCGCTCGTTGTGATGAATCTGCCCAATTAAAATCAGCGTATTGCGCATGAGGATGCCAGACAGCGCAATCAGGCCAACCAATGCGTTAATGCCGAATGGCTGCTGAAAAAGAATCAGCATCGGTACTACACCGATCAGCCCTAACGGACTGGTCAAGAAGACCATGACCATGGCAGATATCGAACGAACCTGCAGAACGAGAATTATCAGGGTGATCGCCAGCATAATTGGAAAAAGCGGCAACATCGCTACCGTCGCTTTACCGGACTCCTCGATCGAACCCGCTTGGTCGATGCGATAGCCCTTCGGCAGTTTCTCAATGACAGGCTGTAACTGTTCGGAAATCCTCGTTGATACGTCTGGCGGCTGCAGACCTTCGGCGATATCGCCACGCACAGTGATCGTTGGCACCCGGTCGCGCCGACGCATGACTGGCTCTTCCATGCGGACATCAACCTCGCCGAGTTGCGAAAGCGGGATGCGTTGCCCGTTTGCACCAGCCAGCGTGAAGTTCATGACCATTGCCGGATCGAAGCGATTGCCACCTGCCGAGCGGGCCACCACTTGCACCGTGCGGATGTCCTCTCGCACGGCGGTCACCGGCACGCCGCTCAACAGGAATTGCAATTGTTGCCCTACCGCGCTGGAGGTGAGTCCAAAGGCTTGCAAGCGATCCTGCTGCAAGGTGAAGTGCAGAGCAGGTGCGCGCGCCCCCCAGTCGCTATTGACTGTGCGCATCATCGGGCTGGCAACCATGACTTGCTGCACCTCAGCGGCAATCTCGCGCAACTTAGCCGGATTTGGCCCAGTAATCCGGTATGCAACAGGGAATGGCGAATAAGGGCCGAACACAAGTTGCGTGACTCGCACCCGTGCCTGTGGAGCCAAGCCCTCGGAAATCGCCTCCCGCAACCGATGCTTCAACGCCTCGCGCTCTTGCTCGTTTTCCGTACGAATCACGATCTTGGCGAATGACGGGTCAGGTAGCTCCGGCCCCATCGCCATGTAAAAACGTGGCGCGCCCTGACCGATGTACGCTGTAACGATCCGGGCTTCTTTCTGCTCTGCCAGCCAGGCTTCCACTTCTGCAGTGGCGGCGCTGGTTTGGGTGATCGATGTGCCGTAAGGCATCTGAACTTCTAAGAGCACTTCAGGGCGGTCGGAGACTGGGAAAAACTGCTTCTTGACCAATCCCATTCCGAGTATGGCCGCCACGAAAAGACTTACTACAGCACTCGCGACCAGCCACTTATGCTCTATGACCCTTTGCAGTAACAGGCGAAAGCGGTTGTATCGCGGCGTAGCGTACATCGCGTCATGAGCACCTGCGACCTGTTTGATATCGGGTAGCAGCTTGACGCCAATGTAGGGTGTAAACACCACGGCAACTAGCCACGACGCGATTAAAGCGACACCAACGATCCAAAACATGTTGCTGGTGTATTCGCCTGCCGTAGAGCGGGCGAAACCATTTGGCATAAAACCGACAGCAGTGACCAGCGTGCCTGATAACATCGGAGCGGCAGTATGGCTCCAGGCGTAAGCAGAAGCAGCGATGCGGCTGTAGCCCTCCTCCATTTTCACAACCATCATTTCGATCGCGATGATGGCGTCATCCACCAGCAAGCCCAGCGCCAAAATAAGCGAGCCCAGGGTGATACGGTCAAAATTTTTGCCAGTCGCCGCCATCACCACGAAGACCATCGCTAAAGTCAGCGGCACGGCCGCTGCGACCACCACGCCGACGCGCCAGCCCATGCTAACAAAGCTCACTAGCATCACCACCAATAACGCAACGAAGAACTTGATCATGAACTCATCAACCGCTGAGTTGATGTTGACTGCTTGATCCGTCACCTTGGTCAGGCTCATTCCCAGCGGCATCTCTGCGTTGATCCCCTCTACCTCGGTGTCCAGTGCCTTGCCCAGATCCAAACCGTTCCAACCATCGCGCATGACAATGCCCAGCAACAGCGCGGGCTCACCACCATTACGGATCATGAAGGTGGCCGGGTCTTCATAGCCACGCTTGACGGTGGCGATGTCCGACAACTTCAGCGTAACGCCTTGCGCGATGATAGGGGTGTCACGGATTTTCGACATTTCATCAAACGCACCATCCAGACGAATGAACACCTGGGGCCCTTGGGTTTCCACGGAGCCGGCGGGAGTCAGAACATTCTGTCCGTTAAGCGCGGCGAACACTTCTTGCGGGCCGATACCCAGCGTCGCCAAACGCTCATGCGAAAATTCGACATAAATGCGCTCGGGTTGCTCGCCGATAATATTGACCTTCTTCACCCCCGCTACGTGCAGCAAGCGCTGACGCAGTTTCTCCGCATCACGTACCAGCAACCGCTGCGGCTCTCCTCTGGCCTTGAGCGCGAACAGGGCAAACGTGACATCCGAGTATTCGTCGTTGACCTTCGGCCCGATCACGCCTGCCGGAAGTGCCTTCGCTTCATCGCTGACCTTCTTGCGCGCCTGGTAGAACTCTTCCTGCACCTGCGATGGCGGCGTGCTGTCGAGCAGCGTCAAGGTCGTAAAGGCGAGGCCGGGGCGCGTGTAGGTTTCACTGCGGTCGTACCAGCGCAGCTCCTGGAGACGCTTTTCGATTTTTTCCGCCACCTGATCCTGCATTTCCTGCGCAGTTGCCCCGGGCCAGGCAGTGACGATAGTCATCACCTTCACCGTGAACGCCGGGTCTTCCGCCCTCCCCAGCTTGAAGAATGCAACGAGCCCGACCAGAGAGATCAGGCACACCAAGAACAGTGTGACGGAGCGCTCGCGTACCGCGAGTGCCGACAGGTTGAAGCGACGCTCACTCATCGACGAACCCCTTCGATAGTCGCGACGTTGCTTTGCCCCGTCACTCGAACTTGCTGGCCTTCCTGTAGCAGGTGGGCGCCGAGCGCGACGATCTGCTGACCTGGCTTTAACTCACCGGAGATTCGCGCGAGTTCATCATTAAGTTGTTGAACCACAACTGGCTGCCAGCGAACTTGCGTCGGCTCTCCCCTTATGAGCCATACTCCCGGGCCGTCGCCGGAGTCGTACAGAGCGCTTATTGGTACCTGCACACCTCCTGCCTGGGTGGAAGAAAATTCATCTGAAATTTGCAATGTGATGGTGGTGCCCAGAGGAGCAATTGCCTGCTCGCCGTCCAGCACGTAGCGCGCTTCGAACGTTCTAGTCAGGCTGTCTGCAACATCCGATAACTGCCGCAACTTCGCAGCCACACTGGGGCCTTCTTTGCCGTACAGCGAGGCCTGAGCAATCGAACCGATTGTAGGTCGCAGGGTTTCCGGCAATTGGATCAGCGCTTCTCGCGGCCCAGCATGCGCTACGCGCACCACCACCTGTCCCGCATTCACGACCTGACCTGGTTCGACCAGCGTGTCCATGACGATGCCGTCCGCGTCCGCACGCAATTCTGCATATTGGATGGCGTTAAAGGCCACTTGCGCCTGAGCCTGAGCCGCGCTGAGCTGAGCCCTGGAAGAATCCGCCGCAGCCTTGAATTGGTCGTAGGTCGAAGCTGATATTGCGCCCGTTCCACGCAGCACACGGTAACGGGCCTCGTCCTGACCTGTTTGCCGCGCTCGCGCTTGCGCAGCTGCAACAGCCTCGCGTTGCGCATGTGCGACCAGTTTCAAATCGACTGGGTCGATGCGCATGAGGATTTGGCCGCGCTTCACGGTTTGCCCCGTATCAACCAGGCGTTCCAGCACTTTGCCGGAGACTCGAAAGCCCAGGTCACTTTGAACACGAGCCGCTACGATGCCGGTGAAAGTGCGTGGCGTTCGTGTTGCCGCTTGAGCGATCGCGACACGCACCGACGGCGATTTGGTGCGTGGATCGGTTGGCACTGTCTCGCCGCAAGCGACCAACGCAAGTGGAAACAGGCAAATGACAATAGGTAATACAAAGCGGCGCAGGCGCATGAGAGTCCCATACAAAAAAGGATCGGGACGCTCACCTTGTATCTAGTGACTAATTTAGTCAATAGTCACTATCGCATTATAATTACGACGAAAGGCTGCGCAGCACCAGACTGGACAATTTACTGGGCGCCTCATCGATGTAATCGAAGCCGTGCTGCAGGAGCAGCGGGTTAAGGTATGGCCGAATGACCAGATAAATCGACATGACGGTTTCATCCAGAGGTGTCTTGCGCTCGAAGTCTCCGCTTTGGCGACCTTCCTGCAGAACGTTTTGAAGCAATTCGCGGATGCGCTCTTCATAATCGATCGTCACCCCCCAGCGCTCGGACGCTGCTGAAGTGGCAATCTCGTAGAGCTTGCGATCCTGTGAGAAAAGGCGAAGGCTCGCCTCGACTATCGCCTGGAACAGCCGCCGTAGCTTCTCCGGTGGGTGATCGGCTTCGTTGACCGCTGCCCTCACCTCGGCCTCGATTTGGCTCAGGCAATTGGCACAAATCATCTCGCCAATCGCCTGCTTGGATTCGAAAAACTTGTAGATGTAGGCCTTGGAGAAACCGATTGATCGAGCGAGATCGGAGACGGTCGTCTTCTCGTAACCATAATGACTGAAGTGCTCGGTGGCGGCGGCGACGATCTGAGTGCGTACATCGTGGTCGGCCGGGCCGCGAGTCGGTGCCGAATTAGTGACTGTTTGACCCATGATTTACCGCTCACCGTCTGCCATAGAAGTGGACAATTAGTGACTTATTTTCTTTTTGGTTACAAGCATGATGACCATATCTTTTGCTTTGGGGGGCGCTCATTCAGGATGAGAGCATCTGAAATGAATCCAACGACTCCTGACGGTCACTACTTTGTAGTCAACTGGCAGCTGTGGCGTTGCACCAACCCATCGCTCAGTGAGGATGTGCGGCAGCTGTTGGTCAACGATCTCATGGCAGCGGGAAGTGATGTGAAGGCAGCGAATCTGGCAAACCTGAGCAGTTAAACGCGGCCAGGACGCGTGTTCAAGCTGCCAAGGCAGCACTCGGAGAGCGAGGCCCTGTGTGGTGGAACGACAGCAGTCCTGACTTGAATAGGCATCAGGTTTCCAACTCACCCTACGCGCAATGGTACCGAACGCTGTGGACGAAGTTTCCTAAATTCAGAGCCCTGAAAGTGATTTCTGGATCAGGCTGGAGATCTAACGAATCGGCTACTGAATCCGCCTTCGCAACATCGCCGACTGGAATGGTTTCTACGGCCCAAGTGCGTCCCTTCTAACGTTCTGGGCTTGGCACTGCGTAAGCCTTGCGACCCGCAAACTCTCGTGCCAGTCGGTCTTCATCAATTGGCCAACCTCTCTGTAGGACAGAGCAGAAGAGGAATTAAGACAGATGGAGCGCGACCTAACACACCAACACGAAACTTCCTACAGCCCTAGATCTCGACCTAGCTGATCCGCTTTCATTTCATCAGTGGCCAAACCAACCTTCATAAGGTGCAATTGCAACTGGTCGCGCAAATGCATATTCAGACGAGACCTGAGCTCGACGTAGCCTGCAGTTGGGCCTGCATAGATATCACGACGTTTCAGAACATCACGCAACACCCTGATGCTCTCAGTGCCGATCCCTGACGCGTGCAGCCGCACGGTAGGATCGAACCCAGGATATCTCTTGAAACTACCGACAGCCTCTTCAACCAGTCGCACAAAAGCTGCCGTGTCACATGTCTGCTGCGCCAAGCGCTGAACGAGCCCCATGAAAGACAGGACACCGTTTCCCCCTTACGATAAGGGATAGGCAAACGGTTATGTTTATGACTAACAGCAACGATAAGAGTGGGGAGCTTTTGGGCCAGGAGCGGCGTCGCCGCTGGAGCCCAGAGCAGAAACTGGCCATGGTTCGCGAGAGTCTTGAGCCAGGACAAAGCGTTTCGGTGGTGGCTCGGCGCAACGGCATCAATGCCAACCAGCTATTCCTGTGGCGCAAGCTGTATCAGGACGGCAGCCTGTCGGCGGTCAGTGCCGGTGAAGCCGTGGTGCCTGCCTCGGAACTGAGCGATGCGCTCAAGCAGATCCGTGAACTGCAACGGATGCTGGGCAAGAAAACAATGGAAGCAGAAATCCTCAAAGAGGCCGTGGAGATTGCCCGGTCGCGAAAATGGATTGCGCACTCACCCTTGTTGCCGGGGGACGACCAGTGAAGCTGGTCAGCGAATGTCTCGGTGTGGCGCGCTCGCAATTAACGGTTCGAATCAAACACTCGGTCGTGCCCAAGGTACGGCGAAGCAGGCCCGTGAACGATGCTGATCTGGTGATCAAAATCCAACAGCAGGTCAGCGAGTTGCCCAGCTATGGCTATCGTCGTGTCTGGGGATTACTGCGTCGTGCACGTGAAACCCAGTCGCTGCCGGCGATCAACGTGAAGCGGGTTTACCGGGTCATGCGCGATCACAATCTGTTGCTTGAGCGCCGACTCAAACAGCCCGGTGTGCCACGTCGGCACGAAGGCCGTATTGCGGTGCAAACCAGTGATACGCGTTGGTGCTCGGACGGCTTTGAGTTCCGCTGCGAGGACGGCGCCAAATTGAGCGTGACCTTCGCCCTGGACTGCTGTGATCGCGAAGCCATCGGTTGGGTCGCCAGCCCGACCGGGTACAGCGGCGATGATATCCGCGACTTGATGCTGGAAAGCGTTGAGAAGCGTTTTGGTGACCAACTGCCGACAACGCCGGTGCAATGGCTAAGCGACAACGGCTCGGCGTATACCGCCGAACAGACGCGCCTGTTTGCTCGGCAGATCGGCTTGCAACCGGTGACCACCCCAGTTCGCAGCCCGCAGAGCAACGGCATGGCCGAGAGCTTCGTGAAGAAGATCAAGCGTGACTACGTGACTACGTGGCGCACATGCCCAAGCCGGATCGAGAAACGGCGCTGCGTAACCTGGCAATTGCCTTCGAACACTACAACGAGCAGCATCCGCACAGCGCCTTGAACTATCGCTCACCGAGGGAGTTCAGGCGCTTGGCGGCCGCATCAATTTAACAGGGAGTTGGTGTCCGGTTTTGTAGGGGCAAGTCCAGCAGCCCCCATCAGCATGAACTCCTTCTGTTCACCCATTGCGACGTCAGTCTTATTGTAACCGTCCGGGCAACACACCTTCCTGACACCGTCGCTTGAGGCGATGGTGTCCACCTAAATTTAAGTGGACACCATTTTTAGCCTATTTAAGCGGACGCCTATGCCACAAGAACGCCGTTCCTATTCAAAGTCCTTCAAGGCCCAGGTCATCGCCGAATGCGCGCAGCCTGACATCTAGATCGCCAATGTCGCGTTGACCCACAACCTCAACGCCAACCTCGTCCATAAATGGATTCGGGTGCATGCACAGAAAACTCTGGCGCTGCAAACCGCCTTCATCCCGGTCAAGACATCGCCGCCGGTGCCGATGCATCAGGCCCTTCCTGCCACGATCCGAATCGAAGTGCCGCATTCAAAAGGCGTAGTCGTGGTGAGTTGGCCGGCAGAAAATGCAGCGGCGTGTTCTGCTTTCCTGCGAGACCTGCTGCGATGAAGAGTGGTAGAACCCCGACCTTGGTTGACCCGAACCAGAACGGAGCACTGCAGCCCAACAACTCCCGAGACTGGTGCGTTGATCGCCTTTTCTGCTTTCGCAACCTGCAAAGCCCGTGGAGTAGAAGCGGCACACCAACCCAAGGAGCTGCCGAAGGCTGCGATCTTTTTGGGCCCTGGCAAACAACTTGCTTAGACCTGATCAGGCTTGAACCATCAACGACGATGGTTCCCAAACATCACGGGCAACGGCGTCCGCTCCCCTTCACATTGTGGAAGGTGGGCGTGCGCCGTTTTTGCTTTCACCCCGGCATAAAAGGAAATCCTCATGTCTGCTCAAGGAATGCTCCCCACGGGTCATGCCATCGCGACTCCGCACAGTGGTGTTGGCAAGTCACGCCCCGCTGGCATTGCACTCAGGGCGTTGTTCGAACCTGGCATGGCCCTGCTCGAACGCAGCAGGATCGGCCTCTGGTTACCACTCGGATTGGCCCTCGGCGCCTGCGGTCTTGCACTGGCCGAACAGCCCGCAAGCGCACTGCCCCTGATACCTGGCGTCCTCTACCTGGGGTGCGCCTGGCACCTTCGCGAGCGTCATCAACGCCATCTACAGACATTCTGGGACACCGAACTTGCACAACTGCTACGCAGTTCCCGGGATGCCGACCCGGCGACGCTACTGGTGGCCGCAAGCATGCAACTGCGCAACAGCGAACGCATGCGCAGCGAAGTCCAGTTCGCCAGCCGTGCGCTGGAGCAAATGGCCCAGCAGGCCAGCGACCAAGGTGAGGAGCAAAGCCAACGGATCGCCATGATCGCGGCCGCCAGCGAGCAGATCGATCAGACCCTGCACAGCATCGATTCCTTGGCCCAAGGTGCGCTGGCGGCCTTCGCCAACGCCCATGCCCAGAGCGAAGCCGGTTGTCTGGAGGCGCGCTCAGTGGGTGGCAACATGCGCGACATCCAGCACAGTCTGGGCAATACCGCGCAGGCCGTGGAAGCGTTGCTACAGCGCACTACCGCAGTGGAAAGCACCGTCAATAGCATCCAGGCACTGGCCAGGCAGACCCAGTTACTGGCACTCAACGCCTCCATCGAGGCTGCCCGCGCCGGCGAGCACGGTCGCGGTTTCGCCGTGGTCGCCGAGGAGGTCCGTAGCCTGGCTCAGGCCACCGACCGGGCTACCGACGAAATCACCACAGCCGCGACGGCGATCGCCATGGCAGTGCGCCAAGTGGATGGCGAGGTCAAAGAACACCGCGACCTGCTTGAGGCCGGCAGCCAGCAGAGCGAACACCTCGCCACCAACCTCGACGAACTGGCTCAACAAAGCCAGATCAATCTGCAACACCTCGGCGCCATGCAACAGGCGCTTAGCGAGCACCAGCAAGCCAATCATGCCCTCAGTGAACAATTGCAACAGGTCAATGGCGCGGTACAGGAGCAAAGCTCGCAGACCCATGCGCTGCATGATCTGACCCGTTATCTCAACCAGCTCACCGTCGGAAGCCGCCCATGAACCTGAAACTCGCCGCCACACTCGAGGGTGGGCAATCCCGACAAATCCGTCTGCCAAAGAATGATGCAGGACTAAGACAGGCTCTCTTGCTGGGCCTCGATTTGTTGCAAGGTCTGCAGCAGCATCGTGGTCTCGGCGGACAGACCACCCGCGAGGCACAACAGCGATGCCAGGCACTGGGTCAGTCGCTCGATCAACGCTGGAGAGAGTGGCCCTACTCCGCACAGTGCCAGAACTGGAATGCGCTACGCCGCGATCCAGAGGATTTCGATGGCCATTGCCGGTTGCTGCAAGACCTGCTCGGCGCCATCCAGCACCTCGAACTGCAGCGCTGTGCGCTCAATCTGCAGCCCCCGAGCATCGCCGAACGCTGCTGGGAACTTGAAGACCTGGGGCGACTGCGCGGCTTGTCGGTACGCGCCGCAGGCCATCAGCGTTGCCCATTGGAAATGCTTGTTCAATTGCAGTACCTGCACGAGCGCTTGCTCAGGCACGCCCCCCGCTCGCTGCACAACGCTCTCGAACGGCTACAACGCTGCCTGATCGGCACAACGACAGTGTCCATCACCCCGGCGGAGTGCTATGCCCTCCTCACCCCATTGCTCGACGAACGTCTGGACTCTATCCGCCGGGATCTGGACTGAGGTTTATCGCCATTCGATTTCGCAACGGTGCAGAGGAGACCTGTTTTAGTTCACCTCGCACCCAAGCTGCCCAACAAACGATCAGTGCTTCGCCCCCTCCCGCTCTACGCCGCCCTTCGATATTTTTTAGAAGACATCACAAAACCACTTCAAGCCTTTGTTCCGACTGGTTTTTATCGCATAAAAAAACTCGGACATAAACTTGGCAAGCCCTTTGCAGCTGCTGTCTTACAGACTCAAGCAGCACACCAATGGCGGCGTGCTGCACTTTCCGGACAACGGCGTCCGCCAGGCCCCTCTATCGAGGGTGCCTGGCGCACGCCGTTTTTGTTTGCCCCTCAAAAAAGGATGTGGTTATGACTGATGAGCGTGACTCGCAACATCCGGTACACCCTGGCCGGCGCACCTTCCTGAAGCAATCCCTGGTGGCGGCAGGCACTGTCGCCGGGATCGCCGCCCTTGATCTGGCCACGCCGGGCTTGCTGCGCAGCGCGGTCTGGGCCGCCGGCAGCGATGCGCCGGAGAAAGCTGCACTGAAGGTCGGTTTCATTCCGCTTACCGACTGCGCATCAGTCGTGGTGGCGGCAACCCAGGGCTTCGGCGAAAAATACGGCCTCACCATCACGCCAAGCAAAGAGGCATCCTGGGCCGGCGTACGCGACAAACTGCTAAACGGCGAACTGGATGCTGCCCATGTGCTCTACGGCCTGATCTATGGCGTGCAACTGGGCATCGGCGGGCCGCAGAAAGATATGGCCATGCTCATGGGGCTGAACCAGAACGGCCAGGCGATAACCCTCTCCAGGCAGTTGCAGCAAGCGGGCGTGACCAATGGCGAGCAACTGGCAGCCAAGGTCAAGCAAGGCGGCACCCCACTGACCTTCGCCCAGACATTCCCCACCGGCACCCATGCCATGTGGCTCAATTACTGGCTCGCCAGCCTCGGCATCAACCCACTGAGCGACGTGAAAACCATCGTGGTGCCACCGCCACAGATGGTCGCCAATATGCGCGTGGGCAACATGGACGGCTTCTGCGTCGGCGAGCCCTGGGGAGCCCGCGCAATCTCCGACAACATCGGTTTCACTGCCCTCACCACCCAGAAACTCTGGCCCGACCACCCGGAGAAAATCCTTGGCACCACCCGTGCCTTCGTCGAGCAATACCCCAATACCGCCCGGGCGCTGACCATGGCGGTGCTCGACGCCAGCCGATTCATCGAGGCCAGCGTAGAGAACAAGAAAAGCACCGCCCAACTGATCGCCGGCAAAGCCTACGTGAATGCGCCCGTCGAAGTGATCGAGCAACGCTTTCTCGGCCACTACGACGACGGGTTAGGCAACCAATGGACGGACGAGCATGCGATGTCCTTCTGCAAGGATGGCAGCGTCAACTATCCCTACCTGTCGGATGGCATGTGGTTCCTCACTCAGTTCCGCCGCTGGGGCCTGCTCAAGGAAGACGTGGACTACGCCGGCGTGGCCAAGTCCATCAACCAGACCAAACTCTACGGCGAAGCCGCCAGCCAGCTTGGTCTGGCCGTACCGGGCAGTCCACTGCGCAGTAGCACCCTGATCGACGGCAAGGTCTGGGACGGTTCCAATCCGGCCGCCTATGCCAACTCCTTCACCATCAAAGCCTGACCGGAGTAACCCGCCATGAACGCACCCCTCAAGTTGCCAGCGTCGCCCACCGCTACGGCGAATACCCCGCCAGAGCGTCGCTCCCCCCTCCTGAGTGGGTTGCGTCAACGCGCCAGGGATGGCATTGCCCCATTATTGGGTATCGCCCTGTTCCTCGCCGTCTGGGCGTTGATAGCGGCGCGTAGCGAAGGCCTGCCCGGCCCGCTGGCGACCTGGTATTCGGCCCTGGAGCTGTTCAGCGACCCGTTCTACGACAAGGGTCCGAACGACATGGGCATCGGCTGGAACGTGCTGAACTCCCTTGGCCGGGTCGGCATCGGCTTCGGCCTTGCAGCCCTGCTCGGTATCCCGCTGGGCTTCGCCATCGGCCGCTTCGCCTTCCTCGGCGGCATGTTCGCGCCGATCATCAGCCTGCTACGTCCGGTCTCGCCGCTGGCCTGGTTGCCAATCGGCCTGCTGGTGTTCAAGGCTGCCGGCCCGGCATCGATCTGGGTGATTTTCATCAGCTCGATCTGGCCGATCATCCTCAACACCGCCGCGGGAGTCGCCAGCGTGCCGCAGGATTATCTGAACGTCGCGCGGGTGCTCAAGCTCAGCGAGTGGAAGGTGTTCACCCATATCCTGTTTCCTTCGGTGTTGCCGCATCTGATGACGGGTATTCGCCTGTCCATCGGGGTGGCATGGCTGGTGATCGTCGCCGCAGAAATGCTCACTGGCGGCGTCGGCCTGGGCTTCTGGGTGTGGGACGAATGGAACAACCTCAACGTCGAACACATTCTCATCGCCATCATCATCGTCGGTCTGGTCGGCCTGCTGCTCGAACAGGGCCTGCTGTGGATCGCCAAACGCTTCGACTATGCCAATTGAACCGACACGCGCTGGTAATGGATAGCCCGCCACTGACGCTTACCCGATGCAGGAGAACCGAGATGACAAAATTCGTCGAGCTGACCCAGGTCAGCAAACACTTCGATACCAAGAAAGGCCGCTTCCAGGCCCTCAGCAACGTCAACCTGAGTATTGCCCACGGCGAATTCGTCTCATTGATCGGCCATTCCGGCTGTGGCAAATCCACAGTGCTGAACCTGATCGCCGGTCTGCTTGAAGCCAATGGTGGCGGGTTGATCTGCAACGGTCGCGAGATCGACGGTCCCGGCCCTGAGCGCGCCGTGGTGTTTCAGAACCACAGCCTGCTGCCCTGGCTGACGTGCTTCGGCAACGTGCACCTGGCCGTGGAGAAAGTATTCGGCAAACGCGAGAACAAGGCCGCGCTGAAGGCGCGCACCGAAGCGGCGCTGGCAATGGTCGGTCTTGACCATGCCATGCACAAGCACCCCAACGAAATTTCCGGGGGCATGAAGCAGCGTGTCGGTATCGCCCGCGCGCTGGCCATGGAACCTAAAATATTGCTGATGGACGAACCCTTCGGCGCACTCGACGCCCTAACCCGCGCGCATCTTCAAGACGAGTTGCTGCGTATCGTTGCAGCCACTCAGAGCACCGTGGTGATGGTCACCCATGATGTCGATGAGGCCGTGTTGCTCTCCGACCGCATCGTAATGATGACCAACGGGCCGGCGGCCACCGTGGGCGAGATCCTCAGTGTTGACCTGACAAAACCGCGCAACCGCCTGGTACTGGCCAACGACCCCAAGTACCACCGCTACCGTACGACGGTCCTCGAGTTTCTCTACCATCGCCAGCAAATGCCGGCGGCTTGAGAACAGATTAGCGAGACACCATCTCAGGCGAAGCACAAATTCCCATTCCCTAAGGGTGGAATCCTCGTGTTGTTTCGCTAGCAGGATAGGTGGCGAAGATAGAAGATAAACACCGCATTTGCTTCTGATCGCTGAGCAAGTCATCGAAGACGAAGCCGTTCTGAGCTTTGTCGCCCTCTCCGCCTAAAACAGGAACGTCCAGGCCATCAGTACACGACTGGCCAGTTCACAGCGATCAACCGCACTTTGAGCTCTGCTCCATAAACGGGCTCAATTTGACTGGCGTATGCGGCTAATCCCAGCAGATGGTTGCGTAGCCCAGCGACAGCTGAAAACCCTCTGCGCTGGGCATGGGCTGCAGGGCCAACATCAGCGTGTTCAAGGTAGTGAAGGTGCATGCGCATCTTCATTTTAAAAGCTCTGGTCAGCCTTGGTGAGGTTTGGTCGGCCAGCAGACCAAGCACGACCTTCCTCGCCCGTGGCGATTAACCTACAGCGCAGGCTCTACGATCAAATCGGCCGCTCATGAACGCATGACAGCCAACAGTCCCTGGCCTCACCTGCCTTGAGTCTAATCGAAACGAACGGGTGGCCGAATCGAACCTTTACTATCAGTCAGTGGCGTTATGCTATTAGCATTGCGTAATTAATGAGAAGTGTCAGCTTCTCTGCGTCTCTTAGGGAAGATGTGCAATGCAACGGTTTGTGCGAAGTAAAGTGCCTCCAAGTGTTTTTCGCGAAAGAAAATTCAGTTTGGCCAGGCGTGAGCTGCTTCAGTTCTTCATGCTTGACCCGCTGGAGCGTTCACAGACCCGCTTTTCCGCACGAGGGCTGGAACTGGATCTGCAGATTGGCCCCATTCATGACGCACTGGGACTATTGTTTCATGGGAAGTGTGCGTTTTGCGAAACTCATGACTTGACGCTCCCCTACCGATTCCGACCTGGATCTGCGGTTATCTCTACGCCGGGTGAGATTGACTCCCACCTTTATTACACTTGGCTCGCCAATGCCTGGGAAAATATTTACCCCATCTGCCTGAGGTGTGTTCCGCGACAGCCTTCATACTTCCCCGTCAAAGGTGCACGTGCGCCGCTACCAAGTATCGATCAGTTACGTCGGTACGCCGATGAAAATTTGGGTTCATGGGGCGCGTACCCGCCAAGCGAGACAGGGCTGTTGCTTGATCCCTGTGTTGAAAAAAACTTTGAACAACACCTGTTCCCGTCGGTTTCCGGGGAGTTGCTACCCCTAACAGAAAAAGGCGATATCACCATTGCTAATTTTCTACTTGATCGTCCGGAGTTAAACGAAGCTCGTAAGGCCAGACTTCGCCTATATCGCTATGAGCTGTTGGCATTCAGCGAAAACGTAAGGCAACCACGCCAAAAAACTTTTCTATCCTTGTTTGATTTCGCCGAACTTGAGTTCGGCGGTTTGTGGTATCTGCAATGCCGGCGGATTGCTCTGTATCTCTCGAGTATTCTTGGCAAAAAACTGCCAACCACTCGCGCAAAGTTGCCCAACACGTTTCAAGCTTTCTTTCGTATGGAAGCCTTCAGCCAAAAACGAACGCTACTAGAGAGCTGGATCGAAAATACCGATTTCGGTCGCTTCCGGCCAGACGCTTCAGATGCGCCGGCCAATGCTAACGTGGAGGGCGAGTACGGCGATGCGAAAACGGCGGTGCCACTTGTATACCCGTCGTTGCTCTCAATAGAGCTTCGCCATTTCAAAGTGATAGAGCATCTCAAACTTGACCTTGTCCAGCGGTCCCAGGTATCGCTCTTGAGAAACGTATCCCTGCAACCGGCGTTGTTGATACTGGGAGAGAACGCCACAGGAAAAAGTTCGATCCTCGAAGCGACGGCGCTTGCGCTAAGTGCCCCAGCAACGTGCAAAAGCCTGAAGCCAACGATAGGCTCGCTAGTGCTCAACCCCGCGCGATTGGGGTCGGAAAACGAAATCTCCGTAGGCTCGGCGCAGGTTCGTCTCGGTTTTGACGAGGGTCCGGATAGAACCCTCGACATTGGCGGGAAAATTTGGAAGCACGACGGGGCTCCTGATGCGCTTCCAGTCTTTGCGTATGGAGCTTTTCGCCAATATCAGAAAAACAGCACGGCTTATCAGTCAACTCACACGATCATCAATCTGTTCAAGTCAGATCGCGTGCTGCCGAATCCGGAAGAATGGCTGCTTGGGTTGGAAGGAGAAGATCTCAACAGCGTAGCCCGAGCCCTGAAGATCATCATGTCAGTGGAAGGCGACATAAAAGTCATCGAAAAGTCGCCGGACGGAATATGTTGTTTGATCGTGACAGCCCCAGCTGGAGTAATGACCAAGACCCCGCTCAATGATGTGTCCTCGGGCTACAGGACCATCTTGGCAATGGTATGCGACATCATGCGACGGTTGATGGACCCACGCATCAACCCAAACTATCAAAGCCTTGAACATGCCCAGGCGGTGGTATTGATCGACGAAGTGGAAGCGCATCTACATCCACGCTGGAAAATTCAGATCATGCATGTGTTGCGCAAGGCATTGCCTAAGGTCACGTTCATCGCCACTAGCCATGACCCACTGTGTCTGCGCGGAATGCAAAGTGGGGAAGTGGTGGTGGTTCAGCGTCGGTCCAGGAGCGCTGGTGCAGATACTCAATACGCGGCTTGCGTAGAACGGTTGGTGAATCTTCCGGATTGCGCCCAGTTGACGATCGAGCAGCTGTTGACGTCCGATTTTTTTAACCTGATTTCCACTGACCAACCGGAAAAAGAAATGCAGTTGGCGAATGTTGCCGACCTCCTGAGTAAACTCAGGAAAAACGAGACATTGAGTTCTCAAGAACAACAGGTCATGAAGCATTTCGAAAATGAGATTAATACGGTTCTCCCAATTGGCTCCAGCGAAGCGCAGCGCTTGGTTCAGGAAGCAGTCGCTGACTTCCTCCAAAAGCGACAAAAAGAACCCTCTAACGCGTGGGGGGCAATACGTGCGAATGCCAAGAATAAAATACTGGATATCCTCGAGGGCTTTTAAACCGTGCGCTTTGTTGATCGAACCCTAGTAAAAAAGCCCAGTGCGATGTTGCCGAGAAAGACAACCGTCAGCGCCGCTGATCAGGAGCTCGCGGCGTTGACGGCTTACTTTAAACAGAAGGCCGCAGCACTCGAAGCGTTGACGCGTGCACAAGCTACGGCGGCTGGTGATTCGCCCACAGCCGAACCAACCGAGGCAGCGAATGCTTTACCGGTCAAGCCGCCATTCAACACATACCGAAAAAAATCCGTCAAAACTCAGCTGCACGCGCTGTTTCATGGCAAATGCGCGTACTGCGAGACATTCTATCCAGCTGTGGCTCCGGTTGACGTAGAGCATTATCGACCTAAAGCAGGCCTTGGCGAGGATGTCAGTCACCCTGGGTATTGGTGGCTGGCAATGGATTGGGACAATCTGCTACCCAGCTGCATACATTGCAACCGGCTCAATGAACATGCAACGCCGGTACTTTCGACCCAACTGGCCGAACTGCGCGCTGACGGTGCTGGGTTTAGCAAACAACGCAAGGTAACTACTGGCAAGGGCACCCACTTTCCGATCTTGGGACAGCGCGCGACGCCAACCTCAAGAGACTGTTCAGCGGAGTGCGCACTGTTGCTCGACCCCTGTCGCGATAACCCACAAGAGCATTTGGTCTTCCATATCGACCGCGAAAAGCTCATCGGGCTGATATTGCCAAAACCGCACGATGATGCGGGGCTTCCGAAAGCTGTTCCAACAACGCATCTAATGCCAGCGTTCAAAAGCGAGATGGATCAGGCGCTGAACGATAAACTTAGCCTACGCGGCGCCGTGTCGATTCATACCTATGGCCTGAACCGATTGGGTTTGGTCCAAGACCGTACGAGAGTCCTGCGCCAGCTCGCTTTTCTAGAGGAATCGGTAAAAGATTTATGCACGATGATTCAGAGCTTGGAAGCGCGCACGAACGACCCATACGCGGATGAAAACCTGCGCATCATAAAGCGTATGGAGACCTTGAGAGACCGCACCGTGGAACACATGAAAGACATGGCCAAACCCCAGGCGCCATACTCAGCAATGGTTCGCGAGTTTCTGCTGGACTTTCAGACGCGCCTAGCCTCGGCGCCCCGGTTCGAAAGCGATACTGCTGAAACATTGCCCCCGACAGCAACCGAAGTCTTGAAGATACCTGGTTAGCAATGGCTATCTTCGGTGGCCATGAGATTCGAGGCTCATGAACACGAATTGATGAACAGCGGATCCAATTGCTCGACCATTGAACGAGCAATAGCGGTGATTGGGATGACTTATGAACGTCCATCATCGCCCATAATTTAAATCATGTGTCAGAGCGGAACTTTTACAAAAGCTCTGTAGTTGTTCACCGAACTAAATCTCAGAATTCAGAGCATCTAAATCTCCGAACCGATGTCTACGTCATCGCTTCTGAATTTCACCTCCCACGTTTTCACGTTCAGTCCAGGCTGCATTACCAGCGATGCGTCCCATTGGTTCGAATTCTCTTTCAAATTGCACGGCCGCATTAAAAAATCGACTTGCTGCTTTTACGGATCTATTCGCCAACACGCGTTGAGCTTCGGCCTCAAATCGAGCCTCCACCAACCATCCAGACGTTTTGAGTTTCGTCTTCCTTTCATGACCGCCTCATGTGAACACTGATAATCCGGCGTTTTGTTCGTCAGGTAGATTTACTGCGTTGACCATCCTAGTGATGACGATAGATAGCCACGTTTGTCTCTGAACATAGCTTTTGAAGCAAGACGATAGGCGTATGTATCCAAAGAGACCTCACCCCTCCCCTCAAAGGTGATTGCTCGCGGACGAATGTCTGCACAGCCAAAATCGAACCATCAGCGGCCCGGTGTCGCTTGGGACTCTTCAAAATAATGCCGTAACAGTGGCACCTCTCGCTAATAGCCAGCGTAGACACGTACTCGACCTTAAAATCCTCCTTTTTAAGCACGATAATTAGCTAGCTATTTGTTTATTAAAGTCTGAAGTATTGATTTGAGTTTTCAGATTCTTTCGCGCCGCCGCCTATGCCTAACATCGACTCCACAGCGCTCTGGCCGCAGCAGCGCTTAGTGGGATCCATCACGCAGAGACACAGCTCAAAAACCCTCTGCTGTTGCTGGCCATTGATCGTCGACTGGCTCCGTCGAAGTAGTTTTGCAGCAGGCCTAAAGACTTTTGAGGATCACCGATGAAGCTGGAAATTTTCCGCACGCTGTGGGGTTACACCGCCAGCAAAGCCCAGGCGCTTGAAGAGTTGCTGCACGCGGGCTTTGATGGAATGGAAGCACGTCTGCCATTAGACGCTCGTGAACGGGCTGAGTTCGCTGCCTTTCTCCGGGCGAATCGCCTGGGCTACATCAGCACAGTCTTCACCGCGTACGATGTACTGCCGGACCAGTCGGCGACCCCTGACGTTCACCTCAATGACCTCGATCAGAAACTCGCCTGGGCTGCCGAGCTTGGCCCGCGCTTCGTCAACGTGCTGGCGGGCAATGATCGCTGGTCCTTGCCACAGCAAGTGGAGTTCTTCGGTCAGGCACTGGAACTGGCGCGCAAGCACGGTCAGGTCTGCAGCTTCGAAACCCATCGCTCGCGTTCGCTGTTCAACCCCTGGGTGACCCTGGAGTTGATCCGGCAACTGCCCGATCTGTTGTTCACCAGTGACATCAGCCATTGGGTCGTGACCTGCGAACGTCTGCTGAATGACCCGGCCGATGACCTGAGCGCTTTCATCGAGCGGGTTCACCATATCCAGGCCCGGGTGGGTTATGACCAAGGCCCGCAGGTTCCGCACCCGGCGGCGCCCGAATATGCAAAAGAACTGGCCTTCCATCAGCAACACTGGGAAAGCATTTGGCGCTCGCAGCAAGCCCGCGGTTACCAAGTCAGCACCCTGACCCCGGAATTCGGCGCCGACGGCTACCTGCACCATTTGCCCTTCACCAATGTCCCGGTCGCCGACCTGTGGTCATTGAACGTGTGGATGGGCCGGACCGAGCGCGAACACTTCGACCGTTTCCACCACTCAAGCAATCCTTAGGGAGCCGATGCGTCATGCCTGACAATAAAAATAAAAGCGCCAGTACTGACACGCACAAAGCCAACTTCAAGAGCATTCCGGTGGTCAACATCGCCGGTCTGTTCAGCGTTGAACTGGAACATCGCCTGGCCGTGGCCGAACAATTGGGGCGCGCCGCCAGCGAAGTCGGGTTCCTCTATATCACCGATCACGGTATCGACCCGCAACTGATCGCCAACCTGCGCAAGGCTGCCAAGGACTTTTTCGACCAGCCCTTCGACACCAAGATGCGGCACTACATCGGCACCTCGCAAACCCACAAGGGCTTTGTGCCCGAAGGCGAAGAGGTCTATTCCAAAGGCAAGCCGGACCACAAGGAAGCCTTCGACGTCGGCTTCGAAGTCCCGGCCGATGACCCGCTGGTGCTGGCCAACACCCCATTGCTGGGGCCCAACGACTGGCCGCAGCTGTCAGGTTTCAAGGCGTCGGTGCAGGCCTACTATGAAGCGATCTTCGCCTTGGGCCGGCGCCTGTTCGGCGGCTTCGCCCTGACCCTGGGCCTGGAAGAAAACTATTTCGACAGTCTGGTCACCCGTCCGCCGTCCAAGCTGCGCCTTATCCACTACCCCTTCGACGGTGCCGCCCATGACGCACCGGGTCTTGGTGCCCATACCGATTACGAGTGCTTCACCATTCTCCTGGCCGACAAACCAGGCCTTGAGGTGATGAACAATCTTGGCCAATGGATCGATGCACCACCGATTGCCGATGCCTTTGTGGTCAACATCGGCGATATGCTGGAAGTGATGACGGCAGGCGCATTCGTTGCCACTGCGCACCGGGTGCGGAGCGTGAAGGAGGAGCGCTATTCCTTTCCACTGTTTTATGCCTGTGACTATCACACCCAGATCAAACCGCTGCCCGGGTTCGCCCAGGCAGGCAACGACTACGAAGAAATCACGATCGGCGAACACATGTATGGCCAGGCACTGCAGACCTATCAGTATCTGCGCCAGAGGGTGGCCAATGGGGAAGTTCAACTGCCAGGCAAGGCACGCAAGCCCGCCAGTTTCGGACATTTGAAAAATCAGGCTCAAACATCCTGATTGAAGTTTTCAGCTGCACCCTTACCTACTCCGGAGTCAGTAAATAATGAAAACCAATAAAAAAAACCTGTTGAGCTTGGCTGTATTGGCAGCCGGTATGCTCGGTGCCTCGTTGAGCATGGCCGCAGCAGACACGCTCAAGGTTGGCATGGAGATCACCTACCCTCCTTTCGAGTCCTATGACAAGGACAAAAACGTGGTGGGTTCAGACCCCGAGCTGGCCGCGGCACTGGCCAAGCACATGAACGCCAAGGTGGAGTTCGTCGACACCAAGTTCCCGAGCCTGATCCTGGGCTTGAACTCCGGCAAGTACGACGCGATCATTTCCGGCATGTACATCACACCGGAGCGCCAGACTCAGGCCCAGACCATCGCTTATGCCAACACCGGTGCCGCAGTCATGGTGCCCAAGGGCAGCGAGATCAATGCGAAAAAGCCTGAAGATCTGTGCGGCTTGAAACTGGGCCTGGAACAGGGCACTACCTGGGTCAAGGAATTCCGCAAGCTGTCCGACGACTACTGCGTGCCGAACAACAAAGGTGCCATCACCGTCAGCGAGTACCCCTCGGCACCCGAAGTGACCCAGGCCCTGTTGTCCAAGAACATTCAGGCCCAGGTTGAAATCGCCGGCGCCGCAAAAATGATCGCGGAAAAGACCAATGGCCGGGTAGTGATCACCACCGAGCATCCGATCTATCAGCAAACCCTGGGCATCTTCGTCAAGAAAGGTAACGACGAAACCTACAAGGCCATGCAAAAGGCCTTCGATGAGACCAAAAAGAGCGGTGAATACGCCGCAATTCTCAAGAAGTATGGCTTGGAAGAACCGACTGCCAACTAAGAACGCGTCCTAGTAGTCTGGTCATCTGCCGCCCCTGCACCGGGGCGGCAGATTGAGGTGCCCTATGCAATTTGATTGGTCGTATTTCTTCTCCCTGTTCTCCCTGCCAGACTTCTGGAATGCCTGCGTCACGGTGGTCCAACTCAGTGCCCTGGCCTGGTTCATCGGCATGCTGCTGGGTTTTGTCCTGGCCACGGCCAAGCTGTCCCAATCGCCCTTGCTGCGCATTCCCGCAGCTGTCTACATTTGGTTCTTCCGCAGCATTCCGTTACTGGTGCTGGTGGTTTTCGTCTACAACTTGCCGCAATTGTTTCCCGGTAGCGGACCGATTCTGTCCAACCCCTTCTACTCTGGCTTGCTGGCCCTGGTGGTCACCGAAGCGGCGTACATGGCGGAAATCCATCGTGGTGGTCTGATCTCTGTAGCCAAGGGCCAGAAGGAAGCCGGGCGTGCGCTGGGTGTCGGCCTGTTCGGCATGCAACGCTTGATCGTAATCCCTCAGGCTTTCCGTATTTCGCTGCCCACTTTGATCAATGAATACATCACTGTGGTCAAGCTGACATCGCTGGTCTCGGTCATCTCCCTGACCGAAATCCTCACGGTCGGCCAACGCCTCTATGCCACTAACTTCCTGGTCATGGAAACCCTGGCTGCGGTAGGCGTCTACTACGTATTGATCGTCACCGTGTTCGGCTATTTCCTGCAGCGCCTGGAGCGTTACCTGGACCTGAACTTCCGCAAGCCGCATACGCTCGACGGGGCCGCCATAGACACGTTCAGGGCCAGCGCCGAAGCGTTGCCCGACAATGCGCGCAAAGCCGCAGGCAGCAACGCGACGCCCATCCTGCAACTGAAGAACATCCAGAAAAGCTATGGCACGCACAAGGTGCTGCTGGGTATCGACCTTAATGTCGAATACGGCCAGGTGGTCTCGATCATCGGGCCATCCGGCTCGGGCAAAACTTCGCTGATCCGCACCGTCAACGGCCTGGAAACCATCGATACCGGCGACATTCTGTTGTTCGGCGAAAAATTCATCGAAGCGTCGGACAAACCCAACAGCTCCCGCCTGCGCAAAGGCGTGCGGCACATCGGCATGGTGTTCCAGAACTTCAACCTATTCCCGCACCGCACCATTCTCGACAACGTCACGCTGGCACCCCGTTACCATGGCCAGCCGGGCGAGCTGAGTGAACATCGTGCTTATGCGCTACTGGACAAGGTCGGCCTGCTGGCCCATGCCCACAAGTACCCGCACCAGCTTTCCGGCGGGCAGCAACAGCGCGTGGCGATCGCCCGGGCCCTGGCGATGGAGCCGCAGATCATGCTGTTCGACGAGCCCACCTCGGCCCTCGACCCGGAACTGGTCAACGACGTGCTGAACGTGATCCGCGACTTGGCCAAGGAAGGCATGACCATGCTGATCGTGACCCACGAAATGGACTTTGCCATGTCGATATCCGACAGGGTCGTGTTCATGGAGAACGGCAATATCCAACTGGATGCTGCACCTGAAACCATACGATGCGATGCCGAAGGAGAAAGAGTGCGGCGCTTTATGGGAATCGGTGCTCGATCGCCAAACCTGTCTGCAACGGTGGATCACGCATGAATCGGCATCCACTTTCTTTGAGCTTCCTTCTTTCAGGAAAACACCCATGAATCTTGGAATTGCAGGACGTTGGGCGCTGGTGTGCGCCGCCAGCAAAGGTCTGGGTAAAGCCTGCGCACAGGCACTCGTCCACGAAGGCGTGAACGTGGTGATCACCGCACGAGGCGAACACACGCTGAATGACACAGCCCGTCAGCTCAGAGCGATAAATCCCGAAGTGACTGTCATCGCCGTAGCCGGAGACATTTCGACGCCCGAGGGTCGGGCGACAGCCCTCATGGCCCATGAGCATTTCGATATTTTGATCAACAATGCCGGAGGCCCTCCTCCCGGGGATTTCCGCGAATGGAATCGCGACGCCTGGCTCAAGGCGCTGGATGCCAACATGCTGACCCCTATCGAGTTGATCAAGGCAACGGTAGACGGTATGGCGGCACGCGGATTTGGCCGAATCATCAACATCACCTCGAGTGCCGTGAAGTCCCCTATCGAAAGCCTGGGCCTGTCCAATGGCGCGCGCAGTGGTCTGACGGGGTTTATCGCAGGGCTTGCCCGGCAAGAAAACATTGCCAGTCGTAATGTGACGATCAACAACCTGCAACCAGGCTCATTCGACACCGATCGACTGCGTGACAACCTGATCGCTGCTGCCGAAGAGTTGGGGCAAGACAGTGAGGTATTCCTTGGCGAATGCCGTAGCGAAATTCCTGCTAAACGCTTCGGCTCACCCGAGGAGTTCGGTGCTCTTTGTGCCTTCGTTTGCAGCAGCCATGCGGGCTACCTGACCGGGCAGAACTTGTTGATTGATGGAGGGGCCATTCGCTCCAGCCAATAGTGACGGCAGGCACAATGGGAGCGGATGGCATAGATGCTTTCGCCCCGCACCTCTCAAGAACGGGCCCTTCAAATCAGTCGCTGTACCCTGTCCAACCGCAGGGTCATCGCCTCTTCTCGGCCGTGGCCCAAGACCGATCACCAAGCAGCACACACTGTTCAATGCCTTCACTGGCTGCATGACATTTCAAGGTTGATGCTGTAACACAACTGTCGCAAATGACCGGGATTGCCAGTCTTTCCGCGTCGACTCCGATAGCGTGCCCGTCAGGTAGTTATCAAACGTCGCAAAATCATAAATTCTCGCCGGTCACACGATGTTTTTCTCCTGAGTCTCAGCACATGATGCCAATGTGCCTTCATTGCAACTGACGCTGCCCCCTCGATCACCCATCGATTAGCTGACTCAGGAACTACGGACTATGGAAAGTTGGAAAATCAGGACTCACCTGCTTGTGCTCACCAGCACGTTGCTGCTGGGTTTGTTGTGTGTCGGCGGGCTTGGACTGTTGGGAATGCAATCCGCTGTACACAGTCTGGAGACCGTGTATCTCGATCGAGTCGTGCCGCTACGGGACTTGAAAAAAATTGCTGACCTGTACGCCGTGGACATCGTCGATGCCACCCACAAGGCACGCAATGGCAACTTCACCAACGCTGAATCATTGACCCGGATAGAGCAAGCGCAGAGGGAAATCGATCACACGTGGCAAGCGTTCAAATCGACTCAACTGATCCCCGCAGAAACCCGTTTAATCGCGCAAATCGACCCGCTGATGGAAGCCACTCACGGGCCAATGCAAAACTTGCAGGGCATGCTGCGCCAGAACGACGCCGCCGGTCTCGCACGTTTCGCGACAGATCACTTGTATCAACTGATCGATCCCTTGTCAGCCAAGTTTTCCGAGTTGATCGAGGTTCAACTGGTAGAGGCCAAGAACCAGTTCGAGCAGAACCAGATCGCCTATACCTCCAGTCTCCGGTTCAGCCTGTTGATTCTGGCATTGGCGCTAATCGCGGGCGCGGCCTACACGTTCTTCCTCTCCCGACTGTTGAGCCGCCAGCTCGGTGCCGAACCGGCAGAACTTGCCGCCA
The DNA here is from genome assembly GCF_054897965.1 of Pseudomonas sp. LB3P81. Classification (NCBI taxonomy): domain Bacteria; kingdom Pseudomonadati; phylum Pseudomonadota; class Gammaproteobacteria; order Pseudomonadales; family Pseudomonadaceae; genus Pseudomonas; species Pseudomonas sp. LB3P81. Next base: position 593,777 of record NZ_JBUBVG010000001.1, read on the forward strand.
TCAGTTCGAACATCGCCCAGGGGAAACTGGCCGCTACACAGTTTGATCAGCAACAGCAGGCGACGGGGGTGCTGCACTCCGTCCAGGCGATGCGCCACAGCCTGAGCGATATGATCGGCAAGATCAGCCAGGCCTCCGAGCAGATCGAAGGTGCCACGCTGCAATTGTCTGCGTCCTCCGAACAAGGATTGAGCAGCGCCGCCATGCAAAGCGAGACAGCCTCCTCCATGGCGGCCACAGTCGAAGAGCTTTCCGTAAGCATCACTCACATCGCCGACAACGCTCGACAGGCCCAGAGCACCGCGCAGAAAGCAGGCGAAATCACCAGCGAAGGCATGTCGGTCATGCAGGCATCCATTGAGGAAATGGGCCAGATTGCCGATCTGGTGACACAAAGCGCCTCGGACATCGATCAACTGGCGATTCAGTCTAACGACATCAGTTTGATTGTCGGTGTGATTCGGGGCATCGCCGATCAGACCAATCTCCTTGCCCTCAATGCCGCCATCGAAGCGGCACGCGCGGGTGAGCAAGGTCGCGGCTTCGCCGTGGTCGCCGATGAAGTGCGCAGCCTCGCCGCCCGCACAGCCCAATCCACCACGGAAATCGTTGCCTTGGTCAATGCCATACAAAGCGGCATGGTCAAAGCCAAAGACAGCATGGCCGCTGGCTGTGAGCGCGTGACCCATGGTCAGAAACTGGTCGAAAGCGCGGGCCTTTCAATGGGCAGGATCAAGGGTGCACTGGACGAATCCCTTGCGGCCGTCAGTTTCATTTCGTTGTCGCTCCAGGAACAACGCGCCGCCAGTGAACAGGTCGCCTGCAACGTCGAAAGAGTGGCGCAAAGTGTAGAAGAGAACGCCACAGCCCAAGGCGGGATCGTGCGCACAACCCAGGAACTCAAGGTAATGTCCGACGGACTGGGCGTTATTCTGCAGCGGTTCAGTTTCTAGCCCCCGACGCTATCGTTGAGCTGCCCTCGCTTTGGCGAATCGGCTCAACCACCTGCTGACTGAGCAGGGTCCGTCACATCGTCGCGCTACTGATCCAGCCGCAGATTCGCTACTATGTTTGTCCGTTTCCTTTACCGTCAGCTTTCCTCACTTTGGAGCCCGAATGCCTAGTCAAAAGGACATCGCCACCGAAAACGGCGCACCGATGATCCCTGAACAGCGCCGTGAATTGATGCTGCGACAGTTGCGCAAGCATCAGGTGCTGAGCGTTCATCAATTGATGGAAATGTTCGACTGTTCGCACATGACCATTCGCCGCGACATCGCGTTGCTGGAGCAGGAAGGTCGTGCTTACTCGGTAACGGGTGGGGTGCGGATCGCTAGCCAGCTCCATAGTGAGCCCAGCCATCAATTCAAGGCGGTGGTCGAATTGCCACAGAAGCAGGCCATGGCCAGGATCGCCGCCCGGTTACTGCATGCCGATATGACGATTTACCTGGATGCGGGAACCAGCACACTGGAAATCGTCCCCCACATCAAGGCGCTTTCCGGTATGACCGTGGTGACTAACGACTTCGGTATTGTGCAGGCACTGATTGACGCACCCCATGTCACGGTGATTCATACCGGCGGACAGCTGGATCACTCGAATCAATCGTGCGTGGGCAGCCTGGCGGTTGCCACTTTGCGTCAAGTCGTCACCGATATCGCCTTCATATCGACCAGTTCCTGGGATTTGCGTCGCGGCCTGACCACGCCTTCGGCGCTGAAGGTGGAGGTCAAACAAGCCGCGATGCAATCGGCCTCGCAAGCGGTGCTGGTGGCCAGCAGTTCGAAATACGGCACTTTCAGTATGTACAGGATCGCCGGGCTCGAGCAGTTCGACATCATCCTCAGCGATGACGCGTTGGCCCCTGCCGCGGCCGATGGTATCCGCAAGCAGGGTGTCGAGCTGTTGCTGCCGTCGGACAATATTTCGGCTTGAAACAACGGGCTCTCAGATCCGGCAGAGCCCGTCTCCCCTCCTGTGCTGCGCCTAGCGCGCCTTCCAGTCCCGCAACCACTGCAAGCCGGCAGACGTGTCGCCTCGCGGCCGGTACTCACACCCTACCCAACCGTCATAACCCAACTGGTCGATCAGCTCGAACAGATAGGGATAGTTGACTTCTCCCAGGTCCGGTTCATGCCGGTCTGGCACGCCGGCGATCTGGATATGGCCGATTCCGTCGAAGTCCCGACGCAGTTTAGTGGCCAGGTCACCTTCGACGATTTGGCAGTGGTAGCAGTCGAACTGAACCTTCAGGTTACTGGCGCCCACTTCCTTGCAGATGGCCTGGGCCTGATCCTGCCGGTTGAGAAAAAAGCCCGGCATGTCCCGTGTATTGATCGGCTCGAGCAATACGGTGACGCCTACCTTGGCCGCCTGTGCGGTGGCGTAGGCAAGGTTCTCCAGGTAAACACCGTGATGCCGTACCCGGTCATCCTCGGAGGGCAGCAGGCCGGCCATGACATGGATGCGTGAATTGCCCAGCACGTCGGCGTATTCCAGTGCGCGATCAAAACCGCTACGAAATTCACTCTCCCGACCGGGCAACGACACTATGCCCCGCTCGCCCGCTGCCCAATCACCGGGCGGCGCATTGAACAGTGCCTGTACCAGGCCGTTGTCACTCAAGCGTTGCTTGAGTTCCTGAGCGCTGTAGTCGTAGGGAAACAGATACTCCACCGCTTCGAAACCATCGGCAGCCGCGGCGGCGAAACGATCCAGAAACTGATGCTCCGGGTAGAGCATGCTTAGATTGGCAGCAAAACGAGGCATGGTAGCTCCTATAGATGGCGTTATTGCAGGTGCACGGATTGCTGTAATGCCAGTCAGTTAAGGAAATTGTAGGAGCGCGCTTGCTCCGGGCGGCGTTCCGACGATGGACTTCAGGACGACGCGTGTATCCAGAGAATACGCGTTATCGTTGGCGTCCATCGCGAGCAAGCTCGCTCCTACAAGAGTCAGCTTTCGCTTAACTGATCGGCATTACGGCTTGCCGGCGATGGCGTCCTTGAGATCGCCATCGCCAGCAAGCTCGACTCCTACAGGTCGACAGTTCGTTAGACAAAGGGCCAGATCAACAGGGTAATACAAAAACCCAGGGTACCGAGCAAAGTGGTCAATACCGTCCAGGTGCGCAAGCCGTCGGCCACATTCAGCCCGGCCAGTTTGGTGAAAATCCAGTAACCGGCATCATTGATATGGGACATGGCCAACCCGCCACCACCCATGGCCAGGCACAGCAGGGCCATGTGGTTCGGGGTGAGACTGAGGGTCGCAATCAGCGGACTGATGATGCCGGCAGTGGTCACCAGCGCCACCGTGGTCGAGCCCTGCACCGCGCGCAACAGCATGGTCAGCAGAAAGCCCAGCGCCAGCACCGGCAGACCGGTGGTGCGCAACATATCGGAGACCACGGCACCGATTCCGGTATCCACCAGCACCTTGCCGAACACACCGCCGGCACCGGCAATCAGAATCACCATAGCCACACCAGGCAAGGCCGAACCGATCACATCGGACACCTGAGTGCGGCTCCAGCCCCGACGCGAACCCAGCAACCAGGCACACAGCAAGGTGTCGATCAACAACGCCACCAGCGGAGCGCCCAGCACGGTCATGATGCCGCGCAGGGTCGATTCAGCAGGCAGCAATGAGGTGGACAGTGTTCCCAACAGAATCAGAATGATGGGTAGCAGGATCAGGCTGACGATCAGACCAAAGCCCGGCGCTGGTGCCGGCGGCAATTTGGAAACGATGCTGCTGGTGGACTCTTCCAGACCCATGTGCGACACGGCCACAGCCGCCCGTTCAGAGCTCTTGTCGTTGCCATTGGACCAGGCGGCCAGATCTTCGTTGGTGACATGCGGGCCATAGACCTCGGCACGAATATCGTCGGTCATCGGGAACACCCGACGGGTCATGCGCCCGGCCACGCGGTAACCGACATAGCAAAGGAACGCGGTCATCGGCAGCCCGAACATCAACACGCGGCCCAGATCGGCGCCCAATTGGCTGGCAGCGGCGACTGCGCCCGGGTGTGGCGGCAGAAAGGCGTGTACGGTCAACAAAGCCGCGCACATCGGCAGCGCGAACACCAACAGCGGCTTACGCGCACTGCGGGCAACGCCATAGGCCAGCGGCATGAGGATGATCACACCGACCTCGAAGAACACTGGCACCCCGACCATGAAGCCGGCAATCGTCAACGCCAGGGGAGTACGCCGGTTGCCGAAACGGGAAATCAGTGTCTTGGCCAACGCCTCGGCACCACCGGAGAGTTCGATGATCCGCCCGATCATCGCGCCCAAGGCAATGATGATCGCGATATGGCCCAGGGTCTTGCCCATGCCTCCTTCGATGGTAGCGACCAGATCGGCCGGTTTTACCCCGGCCACCAGCGCCACCAGAATGCTCACCAGCATCAAGGCAACGAAGGGCTGGAACTTGTACTTGAGCACCAGAAACAACAACAGAGCGATCCCTAGCCCCGCGGTAACCAACAGGAGTAACGGGCTCATATCGAAAGCCCTCCACGCCGGGACAACGAATGGGTACTTCTAATAATGTTGCAGTGAGAGTGAGTCATACTTTGATGTCCTCTTGTTATTGTATTTTTCAGGCAAGCCGGGGTCGTTGGGAGTCGCTGCGCGTCTCCCGAACAAGGCCTGCGTTCTCGATCTATCGTGTTCTGTCGTGCTGAACCAGCGCTCTACCAGTGCGCGCCAAAGGTCTCTCGCAGCTCGTCCAGCGCTGCCTGATCAAGCGGTTCGGGCTTGGGATTGCTCATCAGCCACAGCCGCGCGGTTTCCTCGAGTTCTTCCAGGGCGTAGCTGGCCCTGGATACCGAACTCTCCCAGACCACCGGGCCCAGCCGTTCGAGCATTACGCCGCGAACGCTGTTGGCCAGTTGGGCGACCTGCTCGGCGACCTTCGGCGAGCCGGGGCGCTGATAGCCAATCAACGGGATATGCCCGACTTTCATGACCTGATACGGCGTCAGTGGAGGCAGAATATCGTCCGCCTGCCAGACACCGGCCAGTGTCAACGCCACCAGATGGGTGGAGTGGGTATGTACCACGCCGCCGACGCTCGGGTTGCGGTCGTAGACCTGGCGATGCAGCGCCAGGGTCTTTGAAGGTTTGTCACCGGACACCCATTCCCCGGCCAGATTGACCTTGGCGATGGTCGCCGGATCGAGGCGCCCGAGGCAGACGTCAGTCGGGGTGATCAACCAGCCGTCGTCCAGGCGCGCGCTGATATTGCCAGCGCTGCCGACGGTGTAACCGCGCTGGTAAAGGCTGCGGCCCACCTCACAGATTTCTTCGCGCAGAGCGTTTTCGTTACTCACTGCGCGCCTCCGGCCTGGGCAAGTTGATTCAAGGCCTTGGTGAAGAAGTCCCGGCCACCGAAGTTGCCCGACTTGAGTGCCAGCGCCAAAGGCTCGTCAGTACTGCTGACGGTCGCCGGCACACCCGGATCGATCTGCGCGCCGATCTGCAGCAGTTGTACGCCCAGCGCCTGAACCACAGCGCCCGACGTTTCACCGCCGGCGATCACGAAGCGGCGCACACCGCTCTGACGCAGACCTTGTGCAATTTCGCCAAGGGCGTTTTCCACCAGGCTGCCCGCTCGCTCCACACCCAGTTGCTGTTGCACCAACTTGACCTCTTCCGGCGAGCTGGTGGCGTAGATCAATACGGTTTGTTCGTTATCACGGGCGAAGGTCAAGGCTTGCGCCACCACCGGTTCACCAGCAGCCAAGGCCAACGGATCAATCCGCAAGGCCGGCCGACCGGCTTCTAGCCAGGCTGCCACTTGCCCATTGGTGGCGATCGAAGCACTACCGGCCAACACCACTTCTCCACCGGACACTGCCGGGAGTTTCGAGGCATCGAGGTCGCGCAACTTGCCGGCGCAACGGAAATTCTCCGGCAAGCCCAAGGCCAGCCCCGAACCACCCGTCAACAATGGAAGATCGGCGCAAGCGGCACCAAGGGTATACAGATCGCTGTCAGACAAGGCATCGGCGATTGCCATGCCGACACCTTGAGCCTTCAACTCTGCGATTCGCGCACGTACCGGCTCGATACCGCGGGCAATGGTGTCGTAGCGCAACAGGCCGACATTCATGCGGGTCTGCGATTGAAGCACCCGAACCAGATTGGCATCGTCCATCGGCGTCAGCGGGTGATGTTGCATACCCGACTCGCTGAGCAACTGATCCTGCACAAACAAGTGGCCGCGAAAGATCGTCCGGCCATTCTCCGGGAATGCCGGGCAGGCCAGGGTGAAGTCGCTACCCAGTGCGGCCAGCAGTGCTTCGCTGACCTGGCCGATATTGCCGGCCGCGGTGGAGTCGAACGTCGAGCAATACTTGAAGAAGATCTGCTCGCAGCCTTGTTCGCGCAACCATTCCAGCGCAGCGAGAGACTGTTCGACCGCTTCGGCGACCGGCGTGGTACGCGACTTCAGGGCAATGACGATCGCATCGGCGTCAAGCCCGGCAGCAACTTCCGAGCTCGGGATACCGATGCTTTGCACGGTACGCATACCGCCGCGCACCAGCATGTTGGCAAGGTCCGTGGCACCCGTGAAATCGTCGGCGATGCAGCCCAACAGAGGGCGTGCGGTGGAGGTAGTCATGACGTGTTCCTCAAACAGACTCAGGCTTGGCCGTCGGCAATTCGATGCCCGGGAAAATCTTGATCACTGCCGAGTCGTCCTCACGACCGAAGCCGGCACTGGAAGCCTGCATGAACATCTGGTGAGCGGTGGCCGACAGCGGCAGCGGGAATTTGCTGGCCCGGGCGGTATCCAGCACCAGACCCAGGTCCTTGACGAAAATATCCACCGCGGACAACGGCGTGTAGTCAGCCTTTAGAATGTGCGGTACGCGGTTTTCGAACATCCAGGAATTACCGGCGCTATGGGTAATCACCTCATACAGCGCATCGGCATCGACCCCTTCACGCAGGCCCAGCGCCATGGCTTCGGCAGAGGCGGCAATATGTACCCCGGCGAGCAGTTGGTTGATGATTTTGACCTTCGAACCCAGGCCATGGACGTCACCCAGGCGATAAACCTTGCCAGCCATGCCAGCCAGGATCGACTCAGCCTTGGCATAGGCGTCGGCCGGGCCCGAGGTCATCATGGTCATCTCGCCAGCGGCAGCTTTGGCGGCCCCCCCGGAAATCGGTGCATCCAGATACAGCAGACCCATTGTGGCCAGGCGCTGGCCCAGCTCCACGGCATAGGTCGGGGCCACGGTGGCGCAGCCGATCACCAGGCTGCCCGGCCGTAGCGAGGCCACGGCACCACCCTCACCAAACAATACGGTCTCGGTCTGCTCGGCGTTGACCACGACGGTAATGATCACGTCACACTCAGCGGCCATGTGCGATGGCGAAGGGCAAGCCACACCGCCCTCCCCGGCGAACTGTTCTGTTACGGCAGCGCGCACATCACAGGCATGCACATTGAAACCGCTGCGCAGCAACGAGCGGGCAATGCCCAGCCCCATCGCGCCCAGACCGACAACACCTACATTCTTGTTATTCATGGCGTACTCCAGAGGAAAGCTGCGACTGCTTCCACGCCTGTAAGGCGCGGACGGCGGGCGCGTTGTAGATAGGGGCGCGACAGGCAGGATCAGCGCCGAGCGGATAAACCAGCTGAGGGGCGCTGTCGTTCAGCACGTGAGTCGGGATCTCATCGAACATCAGGGCAGTCCTGCTTTTGTCTTGTTATCAAGTTGTCATGCCGGCTGCACAGATCATCCACCAATGAGCGGATTATGTGAAGTATTTTTTCGATATAACATTTTTTAACACTCCGACCAATCACAGCATTCAAATGTCGTTGGTCTCCGGCTACCTGATCCATGCCTGGGGCTGGCGCGAAATGTTCAGGTCGAAGGCGCTCCGGCGGTGCTCCGCGCTTTTGTCTGATGGCGTCCGGCCCGGGAGAAATCCAGGCAGGTCATGTGTCTGGAATACTTATAGACCGTGCGCCGCCCCCCAAAACCTGAAACAGGGGCCAGCCAAAATGCTGTAGGAGCGAGCTTGCTCGCGATGGTCTTTAACGAAAACGCGTGCTTACTGGCTAAACGAGGCGCTCTTGAGTCCATCGTCGGAACGCCGCCCGGAGCAAGCTCGCTCCTACAATTTCCTTAACTGACTGGCATTAGGGCCAGCCACTTCAATCCTCTGGCGGCTTTCTGAACACCAGCAACTTCCCGGTCGCACGCTGCACCACCTTGTCATTCTGATTCAGCGTTTCCATGAACAGCGTCACCACGCCCCGATCCGGTTTGGAGGCAGACGGTTCGATCGCCTGCACAGTGCTGAACAGGCGCAACACGTCATCTGGATAGGTCGGCGTTGGCCAACTCAGCTCGATGTTCAGGCCAATGATGCCGTCCGCCAAGGGCACGCTGGCCACCAGCAGCTTCATGGTCAGGGCCGCAGTGTTCCAACCGCTGGCAGCCAGGCCGCCGAACAGACTCAACTTGGCCTCTTCGGCGTTCAGGTGAAAGGGTTGCGGGTCATATTCGCGAGCAAACGCCAGCATCGCTTCCTGGTGGACGCGAACAGGGTCGCTTTCAAATTCCTGACCCAGGCTCAGGTCATCGAGATAGAGTTTTTCCCAGGAATGCAGGGTCATGATTCATTCCTCCGCAGTGCATTACGAGTAGCCGATGTCACTGAGGTCGATGGCCACCAGCAAGGCATCCTTGTCTGCCTGACCGTCGGCCTTGCGTCGATAGGCGCGCCGCTTGCCGGGCATGCGCAAGCCATCGGCTTCAACATAGCCATGAACGTACTGGGCGGCAGGCAGGCCACCGCTGACGTCCACGTTGTAGTCGTGTCGACGCAGCAAAAAGTCTTCACCGAAATAGAAATCCTGCACGGCGCAGTGAGTGGCGACGTGCTCGGGAAAGGTCACCCGCAATCGCCGCCAGCGCTGAGGGCCCTCTTGCCAGGGCTCGACTTCCTCGGTCACGACACCCGGCCAGGAGAACAGGAAAGGCATGGTCAGGTAGGACCAGAGTGCGTAGCCATTGAAGTACGCGCGGTGCAGGGGATCCCAAGGGCTGTTTTCCCCATGGTCGCGAAAGGACGCTCTGGGTGCTGATCGCTCGGCAATCACCTTGCCGGCGGTATTTTCGATGGCGATTCGATCCGGGGTGTAAGCGGTGAATTGATCGGCGCCACCAAAGGGCGTCACCGAGGCTCGCTGTTCATGCAGCCAGACGGTCATCTCGCGTGGTGCGCTGTCCTGGGTCAGCCCTTTCATTGCCCAAAGTGAGCCACCGGTCACGATGGTGGCGCGTACCTGGCTGAAGCTGTTCCAGCGTTCCAGACCGCCGTGGGCGGTCAGTACCTGATTCAGCAGTTCATGACGCTGCGCATTCATGGTTACGGCCCTCCTCCCTCCGGCGGCCGATCCTGGACCCATTGCCAGAATAATTGATACCCGACCGCCAGTATTACCGGGCCGATGAACAGTCCTATGATGCCACTGGTGACCATGCCGCCGAGTGCGCCGATCAGCACCACCGGCATCGGCACATCGACCCCGCGCCCCAACAGAAGCGGTTTGAGCACGTTGTCCACCAGGCCGGCAACAAAAACGTAAATGGCGAACACGATCGTCCCGGTGCTGGGGCCTTGGGTGGCAAACACAAAGACAATCACCGGCAGCGTGATCAACGTCACCGGCAATTGCATGATGCCGAGCAACAGCACCGCCAGCGCAAGCAGGCCAGCGCCGGGAATGCCCATGAAGACAAAACCGAGCCCCACCAGCAGCATCTGGATAAACGCAATGCCCACCACGCCCAGCGCCACCGCACGGATCGTGGCGGTGCAGAGTGCTGCGATTTTCGGCCCCTTGGCCGGATCGCTGACGCGCGATGCGATCTGTACTGCGCTGCGGCTGCCACTCTCGCCGTAGGCCATGAAGATACCGGCAATGATCAAGGCGAAAATGAAGATCAGGAACCCCATGCCGACGCCGGCCAGCTTGCCCAACAGGGTCAGGCTGACGAATTTGATCTGCGGGATGTACTTGGCGGTCAATTCGGGAAGATTGGTTGATGCCTGCAGCCACAATTCCGACAGCGGCCGGCCCACCAATGGCCAGCTGGCGACTGACTCGGCGGGCGGTGGAATCTGAAAGTTGCCGCCCTTGACCATTTCCACCGCGCGCTCGACCGAGTCGGCAATCGAGGTGCCCAGCAAGTAGATCGGCACCATCAGGATGAAGATGGCGACCAGGATAATCAGCGTCGCGATACGCCCCTCTTTTTGTCCCAACGGCCCTTTCAGCCGCTCTTGCAGCGGGTAAAGGGTGATCGCCAGGATCAGCGACCACAGCATCAGGTCGCGGAACGGACTGAAAATCTGGAAGCAGAAGAGCACCAGAACGGTGATCAGTCCCGCCCGGATCAAGACATCGAGCAGCGTGCGTGTGAGCATTTTCTCGGAGAACGACGTGGGTTCCATGAAGGCCTTCCTGATCTCTGCAACGTTACGGGATCGGTTAGCCCAGCATAGACGTCAGGGAGGTTTTTGCGCTCCCTTCCCTATCCGCCGCCTTCGGCATACAGAAAATCGTCAATGGCCCTTCACCACACAAGCTCGCTCCCACATGGGCTTGGCGCTTATCATGTCTGCCGAATTAATCCCGGCCTTTATGAGATGAGCATGACTTTCGATTTTGATCAGGTGTTCGACCGCCACAACACCGGCAGTACCAAGTGGAGCCGCTACCCGGCCGAGGTATTGCCGATGTGGGTCGCCGACATGGACTTCGCCGCGCCGCCGGTGATCATCCAGGCCCTGCAAAAACGTCTGGAACACCCGTTGCTCGGCTACAGCGTGGCTCAGGATGACTTGCGCCACGCCATCGTTGCCGATCTGTGGAACAAGTACGCCTGGCGCATCGAGCCGCAGGAACTGATTTTTCTGCCGGGTGTGGAATCGGGTTTCAACATGGCCCTGAACGCCTTGGTGCAACCGCAACAGAACGTCGTGGTCCAGGTTCCCAACTACCCGCCGCTGCGGCATGCCCCCGTCCATTGGGGCCTGAACAAGGTTGAACTGAATTTCGACACGCTGGCTGACGGCACCTACGCCACGCCACTCGACGCCTTGCGCCAGTCGCTGGCCGGTGGCGGTGCGTTGCTGCTGAGCAATCCGCACAACCCGTTGGGCAAGGCGTTCCCACGGGACGAACTGCAAGCGGTGGCCGACATCTGCCTGGAACAGGACGCCTGGATCATCTCTGACGAGATCCACGCCGAACTGTGCTTCGACGGGCGCAAACACATTCCCACCGCGTCGTTGAGCCCGGAAATCGCCCAGCGCACCATCACGCTGATGTCGGCAAGCAAGGCCTACAACATCGCCGGTCTGAAGACCTCGTTCATGATCATCCAGGACCGGGCTTTGCGTGAACGGGTCAACCACGCCCGTTGCGGCATGGTCGACAGCGTCAATCCGCTGGGCATGGAGGCGACACGCGTCGCCTATACCGAAGCCGGGCCGTGGCTGACCGAGCTGTTGTGCTACCTGCAAGGTAACCGCGATTACCTGGTTGATGCGGTTCGCACCCGGCTGCCGGGCGTCACCATGAATGTTCCCCAGAGCACTTATCTGGCCTGGCTCGATTGCTCGGCGCTGGGTCTGGACAATCCGCAGCAGTTCTTCCTTGAACAGGCCAAAGTCGGATTGAGTGCAGGTCTGGATTTCGGCGATGCCCATAAACAGTTCGTGCGCCTGAACTTCGGCTGCCCGCGTGCGTTGCTGGAGGAAGGCATCGCGCGGATGGAACGCAGTTTGCTCAATCTCAAGGCCTGACCCAACCTTAGCAACACCACAAATCCAACTGTGGGAGCGGGGTCCACCCTTTGACTCTTCTTTGGTGGGAAAACACTACTGGGACGGCCGGGACAACCGGTCGAAGTGGCGCCGATTTATGTGCTGCTGGCATCGGTCAGCGCTACGGGATTACCGGCGGCAAGCCGATGCTTTGAATGAGCAGCCTGTGGCGAGCGAGCTTGCTCGCGCTGGGCTGCGTAGCGGCCCTAAAAATCTGACAGCCATTGCCGATTTTTGTGAGTGCTACGCACTCAAGCGGGAGCAAGCTCCCTCGCCACAGGTTTCTCTGATTCAAGACTCTCTTAAGTGAACAACATTACATTAAACGCCGGGCCTTTTGCTTTTCACGATTATCCGCCGGGGTTTGTGACCTGAATGAAAACCGCGTAACTGCCCAGCAGCACCCAGAACGTGGCGAAAATCCAGGGTGTACGCACCGAGAACAACAGCGACTTGCGGTAGCCCTTGTGGGACGACTCCATCTCGCTGAACAGCGGTGACTCGTCGTAGGCGAGTCCCATCAAGGGTTCACTGCGCAGCAATTCACTTTGTTTGAAGTGCCAGTGATCGATGATGTCATACGCCGCGCGAATGCCAGGCCAGGCGTTGAGCGAGCTGAGCAGCCCCAACAACGCCAGAAACGGCGGCACCACCAGGGTGAAGAGTTTGCGCCACTCGGGATTGAGGTTGGCCATGCACGATGCGAACCTGCGCGGTTTCAAAAAGAACCCAGGCACCGAGACCGGACAATGAATACGCCGGTCATTTCATGGTCGAGGCAATGATTTCCACCAGATTGAGTTGAGTAAAGGGCTTGGACAGACGCGGGAGTCGGGTCGCAAAGCCTTCCAGCCGCTCGGCGTAACCCGTGGCGAGGATGATCGGCAGGTCCGGTTTGAGGGTTCGGATCGCCTGCGCCAGTTGTGCGCCGTTCATTTGCGGCATGGCCATGTCGGTGATGACCAGATCAATGGCCTTTTCGCTGTCGAACACTTTCAGCGCATGAGCCCCGGAGGGTGCACTGATCACCCGATGCCCCAAATCTTCGAGCAACAGACAGGTACTGGTCAGCACAAGGCTGTCGTCATCCACCACCAGCACGCACAGACGCGACACCGGCGGCGCAGCTTCCTCCTGGTCAGGCCTGGTAACCGAGCCCTGCGTGGCAACGGGGATCCACAGTTCGGCCGTGGTTCCCTTGTCCTTCTGGCTCTTGAGAATGAATCGTCCACCCAATTGTTCAATGAAGCCATGAACCATCGACAGCCCGAGCCCCGTACCTTTGCCGACGCCCTTGGTGGTAAAGAACGGGTCCATCGCCACGGCCAGTGTCTCGTCATCCATGCCCTCCCCCGAATCGGTGATGCTCAGGCAGACATAACGGCCCGGCATCGAGGTGAGCGACGTGTGATCGCCGGCTTCTTCAGATCTTGCGCTGATCAGGATTTTCCCGCCGTGGGGCATGGCGTCACGGGCGTTAGTCACCAGGTTCAGGACCGCCAGTTCGAGCTGGTTGACGTCGGCCAGAACCGGTTCGACTTCTTGCGGAAAATGGGTTTCGAGTACCACGGAAGGCCCGAGGGAACTGCGTAACAGGCCGGTAATACCTTCTACCAATGTTGGAATCTTGACGGACTCGGTCTTCAGTTCCTGACGTCTCGCAAACGCCAGCATGCGTTGGGTCAGCGAAACCCCGCGCAAGGCGCCCTGAGTGGCGTTGTCCAGCAAGCGCGTGATTTTCGAATCATCCCCCACGCGCTTGCGAACGATTTCCAGATTACCAAGGATCACTGTCAGCAGATTATTGAAGTCATGGGCAATGCCCCCGCTGAGTTGCCCGATGGCCTGCATTTTTTGCGCCTGAAAGAGCGCCTCCCGGGTTTGCTCAAGGGCCTGTTGAGCGTGGGTCGCTTCGGTGATATCCCGGGTGATCTTGGCGAAACCGAGCAATGTGCCGGTGTCGCCCCAAATCGGGTCGACGACGACATGCGCCAGGAACCGTGTACCGTCCTTGCGCAGTCGCCAACCCTTGTTTTCAAACCGTCCCTCACGCACGGCAATGGTCAACGTGCGTTGCGGTTCGCCGGCTTCGCGATCCTCCGGGGTGTAGAACATCGAAAAATGCTGGCCGATCACTTCTTCCGGCAAGTAACCCTTGATGCGCTGGGCACCAGGATTCCAGTTGGTCAGTCGTCCATCAGGGTCGAGCATGTAGATGGCGTAGTCCGTGACGCTTTGAACCAATAGCCGGAATTGCTGCTCGCTTTGCTTGAGGACTTCTTCGGCCATCTTGCGGTCGGTCAGGTCCCGGGGGATTTTGGCAAATCCCAGCAACTTGCCCGTCGGATCGAGGATCGGATCGATCACCACGTGGCACCAGAAATGCGTACCGTCCTTGCGAACCCGCCAGCCTTCCCCCTCGAACCGCCCCTCGCGAATCGCCGTATCCAGCGCCCGTTGGGGCAAACCCTTGAGACGATCCTCTTCCGTGTAGAAACGCGAGAAGTGCTGACCGAGAATTTCGGCTTCCTCATACCCTTTAAAGCGCTTGGCACCGGCATTCCAGCTAGTGATGATGCCGTCGGGATCAATCATGTAGATCGCGTAGTCAATCACCGCATCGATCAACAGGCGAAAACGCCCGTCCTCGATGGTGCTGGCTTTGGTTCGATCTTCGCTCATTGAGCCCTCACGTCAGGAATGCTTTTTGAGGAGTATGCGACAAACCGGGATTTTGGAAAGCCGAAAAGCAGCACTGGGCGTAAAGCGTTATCGGTACACGTATTTGACGATGTAGCCATACAGGTCGTTGTAGACAAAGTCAGGGACATCCTTGGCATGGCCCTGTGTTTTATGCAGCGCAACGTGACATTCCTTTACGACCTGGTCGCGTTCGCGAATCGCGAAGACTTGATTGTCGATGATGTTGGAGTAGTCGCTGAACGCAAATTCCTTTTTGGTTGTCGTTGTGGTGACCGCCCCTCCGGCAGCCTTTGTGTAGGTGCTCTGAGCGACCAGGACTCGCTCTTGCAGCGCGTCGAATCCGCGCTCGTACAAGCAGGTTTGCCCACCGCTGATCGCCTTCGCAGCTGTATCAAAAGCAAGAATGATCGCTTGCGCGTAACCCATGCTGGTCTCCAGCTTCGATGCCGGGAGGAACCTTTCCATTTCTTTGGTTTCCAGACTTTTCAGTGCTCTTTTGATGCTCGACACATGAGCGAACTCTTGAGTGCAACCTACAATGTGGTTCTCGAATTGATAGCCTTGGGCTGTTGCCCCCGATGGAAAAGTCGCGAAATCGATGCTGTCGAACGCGCACTCCATGATGATGTTGTATTTGGCGACGAATGCGTTCACGAAGATCTTCGTGCTGAGTTCCCGAACAAACGCGTCCGTATGCTCGTAGGCATGCAGAACGCCAAGTTTGATCATCTCCTCATATTGAGGGTGTTTTTTCCGGTATTCGGGAAGGTACAAACGAACATAGTTGTCGTAGCGCTTTGACGGTATGAGGGTCTTTTCCAGCAGATACGTTTTGCCCGAGGACTGTAGCCCGGCAACCACCAGCATTTTTGGCGTGTCCTCGGCAGTGATGCCCTTGAACAGCGTCGCTATTATTTCATCGAATGCATCCGTAACCTGGTCGGAGGTGTACGTGTATTTCGGTGCTTCTGACATACCTTGATTTCCTTATCAAAGACGGGTTTGAAAGTGATGACTTGCCCTATCAATAAAGCGGTGATTCGTCGTTTGTTCAAACGGCCGTAGTTTTCAAGGTATGTCGATGTTTTTTAAGGTAAAAAATCCTACTCGACAGAGAGCGAAATCGGCGGAGCAACCGACCACCAGCGCGGAAACAGCTGCCTGACCTTGCTGTCGCCAAACCGGTCATCGATCAGCATCACCACCCCTTGATCCTGTTGGGTACGGATCACGCGTCCCGCCGCCTGAACCACTTTCTGCACGCCAGGAAACAGGTAGGTGTAGTCATAACCGGCACCGAAAATCGCTGACATCCGATGTTTCAACTGTTCATTGACGGGGTTGAGTTGCGCCAGTCCGAGGGTGGCGATAAATGCGCCGATCAACCGGGCTCCGGGCAAGTCGATGCCCTCGCCAAACGCCCCGCCCAGCACCGCGAAGCCGATGCCCTCGCTGTGCGCGGTGAACTGATCGAGAAAGTCCTGACGCTGTCCTTCCCCCATGCCTCGGGTTTGCGACCACAGATTGATGTGTGGATGTGTCTCGGCCAGCAACTGCGCCACTTGCTGCAAGTAATCGAAGCTGCTGAAAAACGCCAGGTAGTTGCCGGGTCGCTGGCTGAACTGCCTGGCAATCAGCTCGACAATCGGCGCCAGAGAAGATTGCCGATGCACAAACCGGGTGGAAATCTGGCTGACGACATGGACCTTCAACTGGTCAGCGTGAAACGGCGATTCGACGTCGATCCAGACCGTGTTCGCGGGTGTCCCGAGCAGGTCGGCATAGTAATGCCGGGGGCTCAACGTCGCGGAAAACAGCACCGTGCTGCGTGCCGCCGTCAGGCGCGGGCGGATGAAACCGGCGGGCACCACGTTACGCAGGCACAGTTGCGACAGGTTGCGTTTGCGGTCGAGGTCGCGCTTGCTGATGTCGAACAGGAACTGCTCATCGAAGAATTCGGCTACCCGGCAGAATTGCAGCATGTCGAAATAGAAACTCTGTAAGGCGCTGTCCAGGCCTTGAGGATGATCGTTGAGGTAATCGCCGATGCTCGCGCTGCATGACGACAATGCCTGGAGCAATTTCTCCGGGGGTTTGTCGTACGCCTGGTACGGCGCGAGTTGCAGGTTATGCAGGGCGTTCCACTCACGATTGACCCGCTGCAAGGCTTTCTTCAACGGTTCGGGAGCGGTTTTGCGCACACCGTTGAGGGTCGACTGGTCAAGGCTGGCGCTGTACATCTGCCGTCCGCGTTCCACCAGATTGTGGGCTTCGTCCACCAGTACCGCGACTTTCCAGTTGTTGGCCTGGGCCAGCCCGAACAGCAGCGCGCTGAAATCGAAATAGTAGTTGTAGTCAGCGACCACCACGTCGGCCCAACGGGCCATTTCCTGGCTCAAGTAATAAGGGCAGACGTTGTGCTTCAGGGCCACCTCGCGCAAGGCGTTCTGATTCAACAGTGACAGCTCACTGGCGGCCTGGCGCGCGGCCGGCAACCGATCATAGAAACCCTGGGCCAACGGGCAGGATTCGCCATGGCAGGCCTTGTCCGGATGCTCGCAGGCCTTGTCCCGGGCGATCATTTCCAGGACACGCAACGGTGGCGTAATGGCGCTGTCGAGAATGACCTGCGCCGCATCGAGCGCCAGTTTGCGTCCGGGGGTTTTCGCCGTGAGGAAAAACACCTTGTCCAGCTGCTGCGGCGCCAGGGCCTTGAGCATCGGAAACAGCGTGCCGACGGTCTTGCCGATGCCGGTCGGCGCCTGGGCCATCAGGCAACGGCCGGTGCTGACGGCCTTGAACACGGATTCGGCCAGATGCCGTTGCCCCGGACGAAAGTCAGCATGGGGAAACGCCAGTTGCTGCGCCGCGCCGTTGCGTGCTTCGCGATGGGCCATTTCCTGTTCGGCCCAGCGCAGGAACAGCTTGCAATGGTGTTCGAAGAACACCTTCAGCTCTTCAGCGTTGAAGGCCTCGACCAGACAGGTTTCCTTTTCGCTGACGATGTCGAAGTACACCAGCGCCAGGTTGATCTGCGCCAGCTCCAGTTTCTGGCACATCAACCAGCCGTAGACCTTGGCCTGCGCCCAGTGCAGTTGACGATGGTTGGCTGGTTGCTTGTTCAGGTCGCCGCGGTAGGTTTTGACTTCTTCCAGGCAGTTTTGCGCCGGGTCGTAGCCGTCCGCCCTGCCCTTGACCTTCAACGTTTGATACTGGCCTTCAAGCGTGACTTCGCTCTGATAACCGTCGCTACGCCGGGACGCCACCGTCCGGTGGCCGACGATACCCTCCAGCGCAGTCGGCGATGGCGTGAAGCGCAGGTCGAGGTCGCCGACCTTGGCGGTGAACTCACACAACGCCCGCACCGCGATGCTGTAGCTCAAGCGCTTTGCTCCGCCCATTGCACGTAACAGACGGCAACGGGCATCTGGTGTTCATGACAGAACTCGAGCCAGCGCAACTGGTTGTCTTGCAGGCGATCGCCAGGGCCTTTGACTTCGATCATGCGGTAGGTCTTGTGCTGCGGCCAGAACTGGATCAGGTCCGGCATGCCGGCGCGGTTGGCCTTGATGTCCAGCAGCAAACGGTTGAACCAGTGTTTGAGGTGCTCGGCCGGCAGGCAATCAAGCGCCTGATCGAGCAATTCTTCGTTCAACGCGCCCCAGAACACGAAGGGCGATTGCACGCCCCACTTGGCGGCATAGCGCTCCCGGATCGTCTGGAGGTAACGTCCGTCATCGAGCTCGGCGATACAGGCCTGGAACAGATCGGCCCGCCGTGCATGGAAGTCTTCATTGAGCAGGTCCACCGGCCCACGCTGGAACGGGTGGAAAAACGCCCCCGGCAAGGGCGCGAAGATCGCCGGCCAGCACAGCAACCCGAACAGCGAGTTGATCAGGCTGTTTTCGACGTAATGCACCGGTGCCGAATCCTCCGCCAGATGCGCCTGTACGTAAAACTCCACCGACAACTCCGGGTCGGTTCTGGGCAGTCGCAGGTCCAGGCGTAGCATTTCCCTTGGGGACGAACGTTTTGTTGGCGGCCCGCCGAGCTTGCGCCGCAGCCTGGGCAACACACGCAAAAGCTGCTGTTGTTCGGCAGGGCTTTCCGGCGATTGGCCAGCAACCGTGGCCAGGTCCATAGCCAGTTGATACTCGCCGCAGCGCTCCAGCACACGAATCAACCGCGACCTCGCACCGGGCCAGGCACAGTCGCGGTAGATGCTCAGCGCATTGGCGAAATCCGCCATGCGCTCGCAGTGCTGAGCGATCTGGAACAACAGCTTGCCGCGCCGTTTCTGCAACCAGGGATTGGTCAGTGTCAGCCCGTTGATCTGTTCGACAATGTGCGCCACCGCCGCTCCGGCCTCGAATTGCTGCAGGCATTCGTGAAGGAAGAGACAGGCATCCACGTCCTCGCGACTGCGCAAGCCTCGGGATTCGGCGCAGAACTCAACTTTTTCGTAGGTGAAGATGCCGAGGTCGGCCAGCACGAACTCCGACCAGTCCTGATAGAGATTGCCGAAGAACATCAGGCGCAGACGATCACACAGGCCCATGATGGTCAGGCTGAACAACCGGTCCTCCAGTGGTGCGCACCAATGGGTAAAGCTGAAAGCTTCGGGAAACTGCTCTCTCAGGGTCGGGAGCCAGTCGGTCTTTTTGCCTTTGGGCTGTTCGATGGCGGTGCCGAAGCACTGCACAATTTCCGCCTTGAGCAACACGTCGAATAACGTTTCGAGTGGCAGCGGCGCCTGCTCATCGATCCAGCCCAGTTCCAGCAATGGCCCGGCGGCGCTGGCGATGTCGCCAATCTCGAGGTAATGCAGTTTGCTCGCCCGAAAGTGAATCCCCCTGCGCATCACCATCCGTACCAGCAACGCGCTGGATTCCCGGGGCAACCGGTTGAAATCACGGATGAAGGCATGCTCCTCGACACTCAGCACATTGGTATAGCGATGTTCAAGCCAATCAAGCACTTGCATGAAGTTGTTCAAGTAATAGAACGGATCGTCGAGAGGGTTTGTGGTCACGGGAAAACAGGGCCATGGGGAACGAGTACTGGTTATGCGCACAGATACCAGCAACGCCCTGTCCGGTGCAAACGGAAAAGGATAAGCGGCGACGTGATCCGAAAATATTTCAATGCCCCGTCGAACTTTCCGCGGATCCGTCGTACCAACCGCGTTAGAGGTACAGTGACGATTGAAGGATTCGAAGCAGTCGCGCTGTTTTTTTGGAGGATGAGAGGTGGTTATGAATATCAAGACTCTGGGTTTACCCCTGGCAGTGGCGGCCTTGCTGGCCCTGGCTGGTTGCTCGACGCCAACGGTGGTGACCCTGCAGAACGGCACCCAGTATTTGACCAAGGACATGCCGAAAGCCAATACCAAAGAAGGCTTTTACGAATTCGAAGATATTTCCGGGACGAAAGTGAAGGTCAAGGTTGATGACGTGGCCACGGTTCGCAAGGAAGACTGAGGACCGCGTTATCGTTCTTCGCGAGCAAGCCCGCTCCCACAGGGTTGGCGTGCATCCTGTGGGAGCGGGCTTGCTCGCGAAGAGGCCAGCAGGCACCGAATCACCTTCGGGAAATCACAATCCCCACTCCAGAAACACTGTCCAGCCTACCCCAACCGGCGTTATCGTTCCTCCCGAGCCCTCCTCGATGTGGCAGGTTTCGCACACTGCCTTAAACTGCGATACGGCCCATGTAAACGAATGACGATGCATGGTTCCCATCGCACCACGGGACTCACGAAATGATCCGGGTGAAGCCGACATGAAAATGGTCACGCCCTTTTTGGCCGCTCTCATCGCCGCCAGCGCGTGCGCGGCAACGAACCTTTGCGCAAATGCCGAGACTTCTACGGTCCTGGCAACCAGCTTCGATTGCGCCACGGCCAGCGCAACCGTCGAGAAGCTGATCTGCCGCACCCCACAACTGAAGCAGATGGATATTGAACTGACGCGCCTGTATCGCTTGGCGCTCACGGACGATCATTCGGTGCCGCGTCCTGACAAAGTCGAGATCGAACAGCGGTTCTGGGTCGACGCCCGCAATCAGTGCTCTGCCGGGGCAGATCCCAAGGCCTGCACGATCCGCAGTTATGCCGAGCGTGCGCATCAGCTTCGTCAGGGCTCGGCGATTGCGCGAACCAAGGATCCGAGCAGACTCACCGATGGCCCCGTAGCCTTCCGTTGCGCAGGGTTCAACGCGTTGATTGCCGCCACTTTCTTCAATGTCGAGCCGCGCGTGGTGTACCTGAAATGGGCGAATACCTCTGTCACCCTTATCCAGGTACCGAATGATTTCGCAACCCAATACAACGGCAAGGATTACCGGGGGAACTACAGCTTCTGGCAAAACGGCATCGAGGCCTTTTTCCAGATGCCGGGATCGGGGCGAATGAGTTGTACGAACGAGCCGATCGGCTGATTGCGCCACGGGACATCCTGTCCCGATGGCTTGATTCCGCCTGTCAGCTGCCGGTGCGAATCTTGTTCCACACCCGCGTCCGAATCCGGTCTACATTCAGCGGCATCGCTTCCAGAGCAAACAATTTCCCCATCATTTCCGGGCTCGGGTAGACCTTGGTGTCGTTCTTGATCGCCGGGTCTATCAGGCTGTCAGCCTGTTCGTTGCCATTGGCGTAATGCACGTAGTTGCTGATGCTGGCCATGACGTCCGGGCGCAGCAGGTAGTTCATGAAGGCGTAACCGGCTTTTCCGTCCGGGGCATCGGCGGGCATGGCAACCATGTCGAACCAGATGGCGGCGCCTTCCTTGGGAATCGCGTAGCCGATGTCCACACCGTTCTTGGCTTCCCTGGCGCGGTTTTCGGCCTGAAGGATGTCGCCGGAGAAACCGACCGCCACGCAGATGTCACCGTTGGCAAGGTCGCTGGTGTACTTGGAGGAGTGGAAATAGCTGACGTAAGGCCGGACTTTCATCAGCAGCGCTTCAGCCTTTTTGTAGTCTTCCGGGTTCTTGCTGTGATGCGGCAGGCCCAGGTAGTTCAGCGCCGCCGGGAGCAATTCCGGGCCATTGTCGAGGATCGCCACGCCGCACTTCTGCAGTTTGGCCATGTTCTCGGGCTTGAAGATCAGGTCCCAGGAATCCACGGGCGCGTTATCGCCCAATGCCGCTTTGACCTTGGCGATGTTGTAGCCGATGCCGGTGCTGCCCCACAGGTACGGGAAGCCGTGCTCGTTGCCCGGATCGTTGGCCTGCAACGCTTTGAGCAAGACCGGATTCAGATTTCTCCAGTTCGGCAACTGGCTCTTGTCGAGCTTCTTCAGCGCGCCGCCCTGAATCTGCCGGGCCATGAAGTGGTTGGACGGGAACACCACGTCGTAGCCGGATTTACCGGTCATCAACTTGCCGTCGAGGGTTTCGTTGCTGTCGTAGACGTCGTAGCTGAAGCCGATGCCGGTTTCTGTCTGGAAGTTTTTGGTGGTGTCCGGTGCGATGTAGTCCGACCAGTTGTAGATCTTGACGGTTTCGGCCGCGTGGCTGAGGGACACGACGAGCGCCAATGGGGCCAGTGCCAGGGTCTTTCGGATCATGAGTGGATTCCTGTGTGGGTTATTTTTGTTTTTATTGAAGGGCCGGCAGGCAATCAGAGGATCAAAAAATCAACACGTAGGTCTTACGCACGGTTTCCTGGATGTCCCAGATACCGAGGCTGTTGGCTGGCAGCATCAGTGCGTCGCCGGCTTCTATGTGGAGGGTTTCACCGTCGTCTGGGGTGAAGGTGCAGCGCCCCTGGATGAAATGACAGAATTCCTGGGCAACGATCTGCCGGCGCCAGCGACCGGGGGTGCATTCCCAGACGCCGGTTTCGACGCCATCGTCGCGCTCGACGCTGGTGGTGGATGCCACCGCCACGGGTGTGCCCAGCGGCACGGCGACCGGGTTCGATTCGTCCAGCTTCAGGGTTGCGGTGTTCTTGAATTGCGTGATGCTCATGGGAGTACCTGTCGATGTAGAGAGCGCCGATTACTGCATGAAACCTTCCATGAACCCGGCAACCCCGCTGGCCAGTTTGCGTCGCCAAGGCGCAGTGGCAGGGTTGGCCAGGGTCTGGTCTTCGAGGACGAAGCTGCGGATGATCGCGTTGTAGCCGAGCCAGCGGCAGGGTTCCGGTTCCCAGGCTTTGAGCGCACCGAGACCGCCTTGAGGAATGACCCATGGCTGGTGAACCAGCCCGGTGTCACGTTGCAGGATCAGATCGGCCAGAGTCCGTCCGCCCAGGTTGCTGGCACCGACGCCCTCCCCGCCATAACCGCCGGACAAGGCGATACCGCTGGCCTGATCACACAACATGTGCGGCTTGAACCGTCGGGACATACCCAGGTTGCCGCCCCAGCCGTGGGTGATGCGTACGTTCTTGAGTTGCGGGAACAGCTCGCCGAAGAGGTAACGGCGCAGCTCTACTTCGCTGCTGGTCAGGTCGAAGTCATGGCGCAGTTTGCCGGCGAACTGATAGCCGCCCCGTGCGCCGAACACCAGGCGGTTATCCGCCGTACGCTGACCGTAAGTGACCTGACGGCTGCTTTCGCCGAACGCCTGGCCGCGACTCAGGCCGATTTCGTCCCAAGTCGCCGCGGACAGCGGCTCGGTCGCCACAATCAAGCTTTGCACCGGCAATTGATAACGACCCAACGGTGGCAGCGTAGTCGCGTAACCTTCTACCGCCGGAACGATCCAGCGACTGCGCACGGCGACTTTCGCCGTACGCAGGCTGCCCGATTGCCAGTGGCTGACCGGACTGTTTTCGTAAATCCTGACGCCCATGCTCTCCACCGTCCGGGCCAGGCCTCGCACCAGTTTTGCCGGGTGAAGGGTTGCAACGTGCGGTGCATAGATACCGCCATAAGGCTTGGCAATTCTGATCTGTTGCGCCAACTGCTCCGGGCTGAGCCAGCGGTAATCGCTTTCGGTCAGGCCCTGTTGATAGAGCTTGTCCAGATAGCGCCGCAGGCTGGCTTCCTGTTCCGGATAGCGCGCCGCGCAATACAGCGCCCCGCCTTTGCGATAGTCGCAGTCGATACCTTCACGTTCGAGGACAATTTCGACTTCATCCGGAATGCTGTGCAGGAGATCGTAAGAGGCACGACGCTGTTCGGCCGTTAGATCGGCCAGCAAGCGGTCTTCGCCGAGGATGTTGCCCATCAGCCAGCCACCGTTGCGTCCCGAGGCACCAAAACCGGCGGTCTGCGCTTCAATGATGGCGATGTCCAGGCCCGGCGCCAGGCGTTTGAGGTAGTACGCGGTCCAGAGTCCGGTGTATCCCGCGCCAATGATGGCGACGTCGACGTCCAGATCCTGCTCCAACGCCGGACGCGCCAACAACGCCTCGTCGAGTTGGTCCATCCACAAACTGATAGTGCGCCACGCCGGCATGCAAGACTCCGCCACTCAAACTTCGATGGCGTTGATCCTAGTGCGTGGGCTCAGAGGCTGTCTTGCGCGCGTGCACGCAAAGAAATTTGTTTGGCGTAGGCCTTCGGCGACAGGCCGGTGTGCTGACGGAAGCAGCTGTAGAACGCCGACAGCGAATTGAAGCCGGCGGCAAACGCCAGTTCATCAATCCGCAGTGGCGGCGTGGCGGTGTCCAGCGCTACGAGCAGATGCTGCAACCGCGCCTGGTTAACGTAGCGATAGAAACTCTGGCCCAGCACCTGATTCAGCAGATAGGAAATCTGATTGCGACTGTAGCCGCACTCCTTCGCCACCCGTTGCAGGTCGAGCTCGGGATTCAGATAGGGCTGCTGACGCTGGAAATACTGTTGTAGGTCTTCAGCCATGAAACTCAGCTGACGCGGTGATAACCCGAGTCGGCTGGCGGCCGGCCGCTGATTGTTGGCGGTTTTGCTGACGGGCCGCTCATAGACCAGCGAGGCGTATTCATTGACCCGCCAGATCAGCCCGTCGCGCACGGTAATCGCTTCACTGGCGCGAAATGACACCAACCCTTCACCGCCGCGCAGGGTGATGCGGTATTGAATGAATGCCGTATTGCCGTCCAGTCGAATGCGGTCCGAGTGTTCCAGCGCCTCATCGGGATCGCGCGGCATGCTGCTGCGCACGTACTCGCGCAACTCGTCCAGCCCCATCACACGGTTCTGGAAAAAATCGTTGTATTGAACATCCGGGTGATAAAGCGCAATGACCCCGTCCAGGTCCCGGTGTTTCCAGCGCAGGTGATAGCGCATGACCGTCTCGCGCGTGGCCTGGGTTTGCAGCGGACCATCATCATCGGCGGGCATAAAGGTCTCGATGGGAAAAAAGCGAGCTTGCCGAAATTCAGCCCCGGCTTCAACGTTGATCCAATACCGGCCCTTTGCCTAACTTCCGTGGTGCTGGGACCTGAATCAAAAAAAACTCAACCAATCGCTAATCGGCGTCAAAAATCCACATTAAATTCACATCCAGATGCTACTTTTAAGGGCAGTCACCGGTTGAGCCAATGAAGGCTCTCCCTCCTAACATGAGCTAACGGAAGCGCTCGATGAAAAAGGCGGGCAACATATGAATAAAGGGTTCAGTAAGGTCACCTTTCCAAATGCCTGCCAGCTGATGCGCTGGCATTTTCATCCCATGGGTTTTGAGGCGAGCATGGACGCACCGGGCAGCATGATCGCCCGTCTGTTTGACCGCGCCAGTGGCGAGACCATGATCGCCATTGCCGGTATTCCGTGCGCAACGGTCATGAATGCCGCGGATGTGGAACGAATAATCGAAGCGGTGGAGGATGAGCTTGAGTCCTTCATTCCACCGGCGACCCTCAGGAGTTATGCCTGAAGGTTGAAGCGCATTTGCAATAAAAAGCCCACATTTTGTGGGCTTTTTTTGTGATGAAAAGATCGCAGCCTCGTTTCACTCGACAGCTCCTACAAGGGATTGCGGATACCTGTAGGAGCTGTCGAGTGAAACGAGGCTGCGATCTTTCAAGGCTTACGCCGATGTCTTGCCTGCACGATGATCGGCAAAAAACGCCTTGCCCTTGCCAACCCGGTCGGAAGCCTTGGGCATGTTCGCCGCCTGAGTGTCCTGACCGTCGACATACCAGTAGCAATGGCTCACCGCCCGCGTGATGCCGACATACGCCAGCCGCAAGATTTCGTCTTTCTGTGAGTTGTCATAAGCCTCGTTGTCGCCAGGCTTGCCGAGACCGGCCATGCGGTAGACCTGATTCTTGTAAGGCGAACTGGTCAGGTGTTGACAATCCCCCAGCAGGAATACGGCATCAGCCTGAAGGCCTTTGGCGCTGTGGTAGGTCAATTGCTTCAGCCGCCGGCTTTCGTACGGCAAGCTAGAATCCACATTAACTACAGACTGAATATGCTCTTCTATCAACGACTTATCGCTGCCTTTTCGATAAAGCATCAAGATTGAATCACCCTTTCTGTAGTGCTCCATCAGGCGTTTGGCCATGCCCTGATCGTCCCGATCCAGCACATTGACCGGAAGCAGCGATTTGGGCTCGCCGCTGGCCTTGGCCTTTTTCCCGGCGATGGCCGGCGCAGCGCGGACGATGTGTTCCGCCGCATCGATGATGTGCTGATGGCTGCGATAGTTGTCACTGAGCATGACTTTGGTGGTGCTCGGCGACGGGAATTCCTTGTTGAACTCCATGAAATACGTTGGCGAACTGCCGCGCCATCCATAAATGGACTGCCAGTCATCGCCCACGCAGAGCAGCGACGAACGCTGGGCGCCGCGACCGACGTGCATGGCCGGGCCGCGACTGCGAATTTCGGCCAGACTGGCCCGAATCCAGGAGACGATCTGCGGTGATACGTCCTGAAATTCGTCGATCATCAAGTGCGACAGCGGTCGCAGCAATTCATCACTCAGCAGTTTCTGGTTTTCCGGCGAGTGCTCGCTGAACAAGGCAAACATGCGGTTGTAGGTCATCACTGGCGGCTTCTGATCCAGCAGATGATCTTCCAGAGCACGCCAGTAAAGGCTCAGGGCTTCGAAGAAAAAACGGTCCGGGTCGTCCTTGGCAAAACTCATCTGGCCAACCGCGCCTGGAACATCCAGACCCAGGTTCTCGATAAACCCGGCCGCCGCGACGAAACAGTCGAGCAACGGCGCGGAACCAAGTTCGCCTTTGACCTTGTAATCGAACCCCGGCCCGGCGCTGGCATCCCCTGCCAGTGAGGCCAAAACCCGTTTGGATGATTCATAACTATCTATCCATATCAATGGCTTACGACAGAAAGCTTGAAACAGTGTTCGCTTTACAGCCCACTCCGCGCGAACGCTGAGCTTGGCATTTGCGCGACTGACCTGGTTTTCCCGCGGATCGAATCCCAGCACCACCCACGCATCGAGGCTCGGAATATAGCCATGGCAGTGAAAGGTCGATCCATTGATATCAAACGACTGACGATTGGGCTCGATACCCTTGATCGGCCAGGCACCGGCGCGAAACCACAGATCTTCGATGAAATCGCACAGCTCTTCATCACGCTTGGCGGCCAGTTCGGTCACGGCCATGCGCTTTTGCACGTCCGGGTGATCCCTTTCCAGTTCCTTTAGCTGCAAGGCATGGCGGGATAATGGCTTGATCAGCTCGCGGAAACGTTCATCGCGGGTGTGCAGGCTGTGATAACAGGCATTGAGTTGCTGACGTTGGGCGTCATTGATACGCAAGTCGAACGGATTGCTGTCGGCTTCCTCATCGCCATTTTGTGAGCGGTGACTGAGGTTTTCGAAGGCTTGCAGCCTTTCGAAGCCCGGTAGGCTGCGCACCATTGGCAGGATTCGTGAGTGGAAGGTGCGTACCAGATCCCGCGCTTCTTTCAAGCTGAGTGTCCGGCCCCAGAGCGCAAACAGCTCGATCAGCTTATTGATGAAGTCCTTGCGCGACTCACGTGTAAACGTAACCACGGTCATCGAATCGAGCTCGAAGCCCAGATAGTGGGTCAGCAGCAATATACGCAGCACCAGGGTGGTGGACTTGCCCGCACCCGCGCCGGCGATAACCGAGGTCGATGGCGTGTCGCTGAAGATCATCTTCCACTGCGCAGCACTGGGTTGGGCATGGGGTGGCAGCAGCCGGGCGACGTCGGCCTTCATGCGCTTTTTCAAGTCGGCACTCAATGGCAGGCGCCAATCATCGAACAGGTTGTCGTCGACGTTGGGTGGGCGGTGTTCGGTCGAGCGCGAATCGCGGATCAGCAACACCTGCCGACCTTCCTCCAACCCTTCGAGCTTGCCTTCCTTATAGCCATAATCCACGCCCGCGCTGTGGCCACTACGGAAGCCATCGGCCTGACCATGCAGCCATGACGCACGGTGTTGCGCGCGCAGCCGGGTCAGGCCATGGCCGAAGAACCGGGCTGCAAGACGCTTGAGCAGCGGCATCTCGGCCAAGGGACGAAGTTCAGGAGGAAGATCGGGGGTGTGTTGCGGCACGCGGGCTGACTCCAGGGTGTGAGGCTGTTGAGGGCTATGGTGTCTGCATTTGCCGTTCAGTTCTAGTGAAATGCTTACAGATCATTGGCTTATGCGATGAAGTGAAGGCTGGGTGAGAATGTTTCGAGGTTATTTGATATCAATGTATTCGATGGTATTGAGGCATTTTTTACGCTTTTTATCGATCAGTGCCTGATGGATGATGCTCGCCATCAAAACCCATTTCAGGAGACGATCATGCTCGAACTCAGACCTTTCAACTCCCTGGGCGGCGCCCACCATGGCTGGTTGGATGCCCATCACCACTTTTCGTTCGCCGAGTACCACGACCCCAAACGCATGAACTGGGGCAACCTGCGGGTGTGGAACGACGATGTGATTGCCTCAGGCACCGGGTTCCCGAAACATCCACACCGGGACATGGAGATCATCACTTACGTTCGTGAAGGCGCGATTACCCACGAAGACAACCTTGGCAACAGGGGCCGCACCGAAGCGGGCGACGTTCAGGTCATGAGCGCCGGCACCGGGATTGCCCACAGTGAGTACAACCTGGAAGCCACCGAAACCAAAATCTTCCAGATCTGGATCATCCCGAACGAAACCGGCCTGGCACCGTCGTGGGGCGCCAAGCCGTTCCCTAAAGGTCAGCGTGAAGGCTTCGTGACGCTGGCGAGCGGCAAGAGCGGCGACGACCAAAGCCTGCGGATTCGTGCAGATGCGCGACTGGTGGCGGCGAACCTGAAGGCCGGCGAGTCTGCCGAGTATCGGCTGGACAACGGCCGTCGTGCTTACCTGGTGCCGGCGACGGGTGTCATTGAAGTCAATGGGTTGCGTGCACAAGCTCGAGACGGTGTAGCGGTGGTCGATGAGCAGGTGTTGCGGGTGACGGCGGTTGAGGACAGTGAGATTGTCTTGGTAGACCTGGCTTGATGTTGTAAACGCCGGATATGCAAAAGGGGCGAACCTTGATGGTCGCCCCTTTTTTGCATGCTGTTAATTGTGGCGAGGGAGCTTGCTCCCCCGCCACAGGGCCCTCGATCACTTCGCAGAAATTGCGCCATCCACGAGGGTTTGAGCCTCTGCCACCAACTGTTTCAGATGTTCGTCACTAACGAAACTCTCGGCGTAAATCTTGTAGATGTCCTCCGTGCCCGACGGACGCGCCGCGAACCAGCCGTTCTCGGTCATGACTTTCAGCCCGCCGATGGCCTGGTCGTTGCCCGGCGCATGGCTGAGGATGCTCTGGATCGCTTCGCCCGCCAGTTGGGTCGAGGTGACCTGCTCCGGCGACAACTTGCTCAGCAGCGCTTTCTGTTGCGGATTGGCCTTGGCATCGACCCGCACCGAGAACGGTTCGCCCAGTTCGTCGGTCAACGCGCGGTAAGCCTGGCTTGGGTCACGACCGGTACGAGCGGTCATTTCTGCAGCCAGCAGCGCCGGGATTAAACCGTCCTTGTCAGTACTCCAGACACCGCCGTCCTTGCGCAGGAACGACGCGCCGGCGCTTTCTTCGCCGCCGAAGCCCAGCGAGCCGTCGAACAGACCGTCCGCAAACCATTTGAAACCGACCGGCACTTCGTACAGACGACGGCCCAAACGCTTGGCCACACGATCGATCAAGCCGCTGCTGACCACGGTTTTGCCCACGGCCGCATCGGCGCGCCATTGCGGACGGTTCTGGAACAGGTAGTCGATCGATACCGCCAGGTAACTGTTCGGTGCCAGCAACCCTCCCGACGGGGTCACGATGCCATGGCGGTCGTGATCCGGATCGCAGGCGAACGCCACGTCAAAGCGCTCTTTCAGGCCGATCAGGCCTTGCATCGCGTGACTGGATGACGGGTCCATGCGGATCTGGCCATCCCAGTCGACCGTCATGAAACGGAAAGTCGGATCGACCTGCTTGTTCACCACTTCCAGGTCCAGCTTGTAATGCTCGGCAATCGCCGACCAGTAGCGCACCCCTGCTCCGCCCAGCGGATCAACGCCCAGACGCAGCTTGGCATCGCGAATGGCATCGAAGTCGATCACATTGATCAGGTCGGCAACATAGGTGTTGAGGAAATCATGACGATGGGTGGTGCTGGCATTCAGCGCCTGTTCGTAGCTGATGCGTTTGACGCCGGTGAGCTTGTTGCCCAGCAGTTCGTTGGCCTTGGCTTCGATCCACTTGGTGATGTGGGTATCGGCCGGACCACCGTTGGTAGGGTTGTATTTATAGCCACCGCTTTGCGGCGGGTTGTGGGACGGCGTGATGACGATACCGTCCGCCAGCCCGGACGTGCGGCCGCGGTTGTAGCAGAGAATGGCGTGGGAAATCGCCGGTGTCGGGGTGTATTCGTCACCTTCGGCAATCATGACCGTCACGCCGTTGGCCGCCAATACTTCGAGGGCGCTGGCGCCAGCCGGAGTAGACAGCGCGTGGGTATCGATGCCGACGAACAGCGGCCCGTCGATGCCCTGGGCTTCGCGGTACAGGCAGATTGCCTGGCTGATCGCCAGGACGTGCCACTCGTTGAAACTCAGGTCGAACGAGCTGCCCCGGTGCCCGGACGTGCCGAAAGCGACGCGCTGGGTGGAGATGGCGGCATCGGGCTGGCCGGTGTAATAGGCCGTGACCAGTCGCGGGATGTCGACCAACAATTCTGCCGGTGCCGGTTTGCCCGCAAAAGGACTGAGTGTCATGCAAAACCTCTGGAATAGAGTGGTTCAGGAATAGGGGCGCAGTTTACTGGCAGTTTGACCGCAACGCGATGGGATCGATCCACCGGCACAGAGGATGTTATCGACCGCGTTCAGTCCATCGACTCCAATCGCAAGGCATCCCCCAGCCGGCTCAATGCAGCACCGATGTCATGATCTCCGCCGAAAGCATGACTCAGGCGCAAGTGCTGCGTGTACAGGCCCTGCAGACTGAACAACTCCCCCGGCGCAATCACCACATGATGCTTGAGCAGTCGCTGGAACACTCGACGCATATCGACCTGACGCAGTGAGCGTGCCCAGATCGTCGCCCCGCCTTGAGGCTCGACGACATGCAGCGCGTCACCCAGACGCTCCTGCAATATCTGCGTCATGTGCACCTTGCGATCCTTGAGCAACCTGCGCAGCACCTGAAGATGCTGATCGATCCGGCCATTGCCGTACAAACGGGCAATGGCTTTCTGGCGAATCGGCGACAAGCGGAATGAGCGTAGCAGAAAGTGGCGCTGCAATTGCTCGCTGAAATGCCGCGAAAGCAGATAGCCGTAGGGCGCTTCCGGACCGATGACTTTCTCGAACGTGGAGAACACGATCAGCCGGCCGGGGTCGAGCAGGTCACGGAATCGCAAGCCGCCAGGCTCGAATTCGAGCTCACCGTAACAGTCGTTTTCCAACACCCAACTGCCATGCTGCTCCAGCAACTGCGCAATGGCTTGTCGATTGTCGTCGGGCGGCAGACTGCCCCGCAGGGCGCTCAATCCCGACGACAGCATCACCAGGCGCACCGGCCGGGTTTCCAGCAGTTCCTTGAGTCGCTCGGCGTCCAGGCTGCCATTGGCTTGCACCGACCATTCGATCACTTGAACGTCCGCCGCCTCAAGCAGGCGCAGAATCGTCCAGTCACATGGCGACTCGACCACCACGGCGGCCTCCTTGAGACCCAGTACGGCGATCAATATTTCCAGGACACCGCGCAAGTCTGCGCCGACATAGACGTCATCGGCATGCCAACAGCGCACCGGCGACGTGGTGTAACGTGCCGCGAGGGCGGTGCGAAGTTCGAGCTCGCCGCAAGGTTGTGAAGGCAGTTGTGGTTGACGCGGGTACTGGCGCAGCAGTTCGCGCTCCAGCAGCAACAACGGACTGTCGAGGGGCTGCAGCAACGCCGGCTCATCAGCGCTGAGGACCAGCATGCCCGGCCGCCGTGCACTGACATAGACGGTTTCGAGCAGGTCGTTGCCACTGCCGGGCATATTGATCGAGGACACCGGCAACGCGTAATAGCCGGACTTGGCCACCGAATAGACACGCCCTTCTTTCTCCAGCAGCGAATAAGCGTACTGAATGGTCGAGATCGACACGCTCAGACGGTTAGCCAACTGGCGTAACGATGGCAAGCGCACACTCGCGTCGCTGACCGGCTCGTTGATCAGGTGGGTCAAGTATCGGTACACCGCCTGATAGGCAAAGTCGGTCTCGCGAGGTCCTTTCAATGTCCCGCTGACCATTCACCCGCCACCGCAGCATCGTGATCATAGTCCGCGCCGTCGGATTCCCCGTCAGTCACCCTGCCCTCGACGCCAGGCACCGGCCCCATGCGGTACAGCTTGCCGATCAGGCTGACGGGCAGCCCGCTGACATCAACCATCCATTGGGCAATCTGTTCCGGCACCGGATTGCCCTGCATCGCCCGGTGCAAGTCAGGCATCGCGACCAGCATGCCCGGGTGGCACTGACGCAGAAAACGCTCAAGCCGGGCACCGTTTTCGACAAAAGGCGCGAAGAGCAGGCACACCAACTGCGCCTCGTTCAACCCGAGGTTTTTCTGCGCCTCCGCCGCTGCCAGTGCGCGCTGATCGGACACCCCCGTCGGGTTGCCAAAGGCCTCCACGGCTTGTTCGCACAGACGCTCCGGTAGTCGCTTGCGACGCATCATCACCAAGGCTCGCTGCAAGTATTCGGCGACACCCGACTCATAGCTGTGACCGTGCACGAAGCACGCTTGCAACCCCCGGACATGGGCAGAGATCGACGGGGTGACGAATTCGTTGTCGCTGAGCTGTGCCGAGAGTTCGTCAGGTTGAAAGCCCAGAAACTCGGTGAGCAGCGGCCATCGCTCTTCCCGGTTGCTGACCAGCATGTCGTGAATGTCGATGAACGTGGTGCGACGGCAGGCTTCAAACTGTTCGGCCGGACGCCATTGCGCCTGGTCATGCCCGGCATAAAACGTGCGGTAACAATCGCTGCCGAGTTCATCGAGCACTGCAAACAGCTCTTCAAAGCCTGTTCCGGGATGATTCGACGTCTTGAGCCCGGCCTTCGCGGCGGCCCGCTTCAAGCCCTCGATAAACTGTTTCTGCTGACGCAGCGTATCGCTGCTGATCAATGCATCGACGCCGCTGTTCCACCGGGCAATTTGTCCAACGAACTCGCCAGTGGCCAGATATCCGTCGTCCCACAGATCGATCGACCCTTCCAAGGTCCGACGATGCCCCACCATCAGCAGATTGAGTCGATTGGCTTCGCGGCCCGCCTCCGAAATCGGCGCCAGGTGCCTGAACGGCAAAACCTCCCGATTATCGACCATCAGCACTTCGACCCTGGGATCGTCGTAGAGGAACAAAGCACTGCCGGTGCGATGAATGTTGTCTTGAGCCGACGAACTGAGGCCGTTCATGCGCAATGAAGCTACGCGCAACTGGAACGTGGCAGGTGCCCTGCCGGCAATACTCAGCTGCGCGGCGCGCAGCAGCGCCAAGGTGTAGCAACTGTCCCGGGACCCGGACTGGATGGCCAGCACCTTGTAATCGCCAATGCACTCCATACCACCGGCGGTGACCACCAACCGCTGAATCATCAGCTGCAATGCCGTGCGTTCGGCCCGGGAAAAGAAACTCAGTAAACGTTGCAGCATTTGCTGATAGACATAATTCATCGCCTGATCATGGATACGGGTCATCTTAATTTACCTGATGCTTGTAAGTTCAATATGCGCAAACAACGATATGCAGTGCGCAAACAGATTGCCTGCCACACATGAAGTGCTGGGCGTTATTGCCAAATGCTAGCACTTAAGCTTTGCGTAGTTATTTGAAATGCCTGGACAGTGCGAGCATCGTGACCAAAGGCAGCTCGCCGCAAAGCCCCGTAATACCGGAGCTCCGGGGCTGCGCGATATATCCTAGGAAATGTCCGACAGAGTCCCACAGACATTTAGCACAAGAAATAAAGAAAGAAGTCGCACAGGATTGTTTGGCAACTGCGAAATGAACAACGGTTTGTCGGGAAAATATTAACGATGTGCGTTGAAAAGTATCAAACCGATACCCAGCCATGACTCTTTCCTTGAGATGAAAGTAATCATTCAATTATCAGGGCTTAAATGGCGATTAGAAGATACAGATCGAGAGCAAAAACCAGTTCAGTTGCTGAACTGCCCCCCCATCGGCAGGGACGTCTCATGTTTTCAGAAGGCAATAAAAAAGTCCGTGCAGGCACGTAATGCTGTTCACTTAAGCGCGCTCTTGGGTCGTGCATACCTTTGTGGCGAGCGAGCTTGCTCGCGCTGGGTTGCGTAGCGGCCCCAAAAATCTGACAACCATTGCCGACTTTGTGAGTGCTACGCACTCAAGCGGGAGCAAGCTCCCTCGCCACAGGTTTCTCTGATTCAAGACTCTCTTAAGTGAACAGCATTACGTGCCTGCACGGACTTTTTCATGGGCTGTTACGCAGGTTCGACCTGCAGGGCGACCCGTTCGCGGCATGGGCATTCGTCCATGTAGCGGTGTGCTTCGACAAACTCGGAAAACGGGAAGACCCGAGTCTTGAGCGGCAGCAGAACGCGATCGGCGGTCAGTTGATTGATGTCGCGCAAGGCACGTTGCAGTGCGACCTGGTCCTGAACGATGCCCAGTTCCGGCTTGCCGGTGAAGTTGCCGATGCAGTGCACAAAGAACTGAATGTTCTTCTGGAACGCTGCGCAGGCCGGGAACGGCGTCTGGTTGCCACCCTGCAGGCCATACAGAACCAGGCTGCCGCGCGGTGCCAACACGTCGCCGAGCAGCGACATCTGTGGGCCGCCCAAGCCATCGAACACCACGTCCACACCACGGTTGTCGGTGATCTTGTTGATCCGCATCAGCAGATCTTCTTCTTCGGTGACGATGACCTTCTCGGCACCCAGTGACAGCAGGTATTCACGCTCTTCCGCTGTCTTGGTAGCGGCAATCACCCGTACACCCAAGGCTTTGCCCAGTTGCACGAACGAAGGCCCGGCGCAGTGGCTGGCGTCAGTCACCAAGGCAAACTGCCCAGGCTTGACCCGTGCCAGATCGGCATAGGCAAAGTAAGCAATCAATAGCGGCGTGTAATGCACCGCTGCTTCAATCGGACTCAGCACGTCCGGATAGCGGGTCAGTGCCGAGCGTGGCAAAACGATCTGCTCGCCATAGACCGGATAGTCGTTCGGGCTTTCAGCCGGGAAACTGGCGACCTTGTCACCCACTGCCAGATCATCGACGCCCTCGCCGACCGCCGTCACGACGCCAGACATTTCATGGCCGAGGCCTGAAGGCAGACGAGCGTGGGACGAGGCCAGGTTCTGGCGCCAGAGAATGTCGTACCAACTGATGCCAATCGCCTCGACGCGCACCTGCACTTCGCCCGGCGCAGGGAGAGCGGCCGCATGCTCTTCGCATTTGAGCACCTCGGCTGGACCAAACTTGTGAAAACGGATCGTGCGGGACATCGCAAACCTCGTCAAAGAAACCTCTAATGCCCTGAACTCTATCTGGGCTTTCTACCCAAGACTATCAGTGGCTATTAATAGTCGACATGCCTGTCATTGATTCCGCAGCGCCGGCGACATCTCCTAATGTCGTAAGAAACCGAAGCAGCCTTTGTAGGAAAACTGAATTACTCGGTGCAGAGTAGCAGTCTTTGCCCGTAATATTCATGCCGGCCATTGTTCTCAAATGGCCGCTCTCGTCAAGCTTGATGACTCTGCCAGGACTCCAGATGAATCGTAATGACCTGCGTCGTGTCGACCTGAACCTGTTGATCGTGTTCGAAACATTGATGCACGAACGCAGTGTGACCCGCGCTGCGGAGAAATTATTCCTCGGCCAGCCCGCCATCAGTGCGGCACTCTCGCGCCTGCGCGGGCTGTTCGATGACCCGTTGTTCGTGCGCACCGGCCGCAGCATGGAGCCGTCCGCCCGGGCCGTGGAGATCTTCGCCCTGCTCTCGCCTGCCCTGGACTCGATTTCCACCGCCGTCAGCCGTGCGGCGGAATTCGATCCGGCGACCAGCACCGCGGTGTTTCGCATTGGTCTGTCGGACGATGTCGAGTTCGCGTTGCTGCCGATGCTGCTCAAGCGCCTGCGCGCCGAATCACCGGGGATTGTGCTGGTGGTGCGGCGGGCCAACTACATCCTGATGCCGAGCCTGCTGGCCTCGGGAGAGATTTCAATCGGCGTCAGCTACACCGCCGACCTGCCGGCCAACGCCAAGCGCAAGGTGCTACGCCGCAGCCTGCCGAAGGTGTTGCGCGCCGATACCGTGCCGGGGCCGTTGAGCCTCGACGACTTCTGCGCGCGCCCTCATGCACTGGTGTCGTTTGCCGGCGACCTGAGCGGCTTTATAGATGAAGAACTGGAGAAGCTCGGACGCAAACGCCATGTGGTGCTCGCGGTGCCGCAGTTCAATGGGCTGAGTACGCTGATCAGCGGCACTGATATTGTCGCCACCGTGCCGGATTACACGGCTGAAGCGCTGACGGCAGCCGGTGGCGTGCGGGCTGAAGATCCGCCATTGCCGGTGCGCAGCTTTGAGTTGCACATGGCGTGGCGTGGGTCGCAGGACAATGATCCCGGTGAGCGCTGGTTGCGGTCGCGGATTCAGATGTTCTTTGGGGATCCGGACAGTCTGACCTGATCTTGATTTTTTGTTGGGGCTGATAGCCCCTTCGCGGGCAAGCCCGCTCCCACAGTGAATCGAGTACTCCTGTGGGAGCGGGCTTGCCCGCGAATGCCGCGACTCGGTTTCAACCCAATCCTTTGCATTCCCCGCAACACAGAATTACCGTCAAACACGTTGATCGCTTTCTAACCTGAGGTGCATGCTAGAGGGCTCGCTTTGAACTTATATCATTCCGAATGATAGTTACCTTCGCTTCATTCGATTCGTGCGATACCACCCCGCCAAGCATCATCCGCCCATCTCAATACATTGGCGGATGCATCCATGGAACAGTCACTCAAACATTTGCGCTTCCCCTTGGCCATGTTGGCCGTGCTGGTGATGAGCGCTTGCGGCAAGGCTCCGGAGTCTGCCGCGACCATGCCTGCGGCGAAAGTCAGTGTCGCCAAGGTGCTGGAACAACCGGTCAACGAGTGGGACGAATTCACCGGGCGCCTTGAGGCGCCGGAAACGGTAGAAATTCGTCCACGGGTCTCCGGCCAGATCGATGACGTTGCCTTCACTGAAGGCGCGCTGGTCAAGAAAGGTGACCTGCTGTTCCAGATCGACCCACGCCCTTTCCAGGCTGAGGTCCGCCGCCTCGAAGCGCTGGTTGCCCAATCCCGTGCCAATGCCACCCGCAGCGAAAATGAAGCCCAGCGCGGTGAACGTCTGCGCACCAGCAACGCGATTTCCGCTGAACTGGCCGATTCGCGCACCAGCGCTGCACAAGAAGCCCGCGCCGCTGTCGGCGCTCTTCAGGCGCAACTGGACCTGGCAAAACTGAACCTGAGTTTCACCCGCGTCACCGCGCCAATCAGCGGTCGTGTCAGCCGTGCGGAAATCACCGCCGGCAACCTGGTGACCGCCGATACCACCGCGCTGACCAGCGTGGTCTCCACCGACAAGGTTTACGCCTACTTCGACGCCGACGAGCGTGTGTTCCTCAAGTACACCCAGCTCGCTCGCCAGGGCAAACGCGGCGCCACCACCCCGGTTTACCTCGGGCTGTCCAACGAAGACGGCAACCCGCACCAGGGCGTGATGAACTTCGTCGACAACCAGGTCAACCCGAAAACCGGCACCATTCGTGGTCGCGCGGTGTTCGACAACACCGACGGCACCTACACCCCTGGCCTGTATGCCCGCCTGAAACTGGTCGGCAGCGGCACCTACTCCGCCGTGCTGATCAACGATGAAGCGGTCGGTACTGACCTGGGTAAAAAATTCGTGCTGGTGATGGATGCGGACAACAAGACTGCGTACCGCGCCGTCGAGCTGGGTCCGAAAATCGAAGGTCTGCGCATTGTGCGCAACGGCCTGAACAAGGACGACACGATCATCGTCAAGGGCCTGCAACGGGTACGTCCCGGTTCGCCAGTCACCCCTGAAGTGATCCCGATGGCCAGCGAGCAAACCCTCGCGGCACTCGCACAACAACGACAAGCGCTGGAAGCCAGCAACCTGCCCCAAGTCGCACCTGCCAAGGTCGCGCCGGGTTCGGTTGTGAAACTGGCTGCTGCGACTCCACGCGGTTAAGGGAGCAACAACTGCGATGAATTTTTCCCAATTCTTCATTTCACGGCCGATCTTTGCAGCGGTGCTGTCGCTGCTGATCCTGATCGCCGGCGCCATCTCGCTGTTCCAGTTGCCGATCAGCGAATACCCGGAAGTCGTGCCACCGACCGTTGTGGTCCGTGCCAACTTCCCGGGCGCCAACCCAAAAGTCATCGGTGAAACCGTGGCCGCTCCACTGGAGCAAGCCATCACCGGCGTCGAGAACATGCTGTACATGTCCTCGCAGTCCACCGCTGACGGCAAGATCACCCTGACCATCACCTTTGCGCTGGGCACTGACCTGGACAACGCACAGGTGCAGGTGCAGAACCGCGTGACCCGCACCGAGCCGAAACTTCCAGAAGAAGTGACGCGTATCGGTATCACCGTGGACAAGGCGTCGCCCGACCTGACCATGGTTGTGCACTTGACCTCGCCGGACAAACGCTACGACATGCTGTACCTGTCCAACTACGCCTTGCTCAACATCAAGGATGAGCTGGCGCGTCTGGGCGGTGTCGGTGATGTGCAACTGTTCGGTATGGGCGACTACTCCCTGCGGGTGTGGCTCGACCCGAACAAGACCGCTTCGCGCAATCTGACCGCGACCGATGTGGTCACGGCGATTCGTGAACAGAACCGTCAAGTCGCTGCCGGTGCATTGGGTGCGCCTCCTGCGCCGAATGCCACTGCGTTCCAGTTGTC
Source organism: Pseudomonas sp. LB3P81 (assembly GCF_054897965.1). NCBI lineage: Bacteria > Pseudomonadati > Pseudomonadota > Gammaproteobacteria > Pseudomonadales > Pseudomonadaceae > Pseudomonas > Pseudomonas sp. LB3P81. Next base: position 632,721 of record NZ_JBUBVG010000001.1, read on the forward strand.
GGTCAACACCCAAGGTCGTCTGGTTTCTGAAGAAGAGTTCCAGAACATCATCATTCGCTCCGGCGAAAACGGTGAAATCACCCGTCTGAAAGACATCGCGCGCGTCGAGCTGGGTTCCAGCCAGTACGCCCTGCGTTCCTTGCTGAACAACCAGCCGGCGGTGGCGATCCCGATCTTCCAGCGTCCGGGTTCCAACGCGATCGAAATCTCCAACGAAGTGCGCGACAAGATGGCGGAGCTGAAGAAGAGCTTCCCGGAAGGCATGGACTTCAGCATCGTCTATGACCCGACGATCTTCGTGCGCGGTTCCATCGAAGCGGTGGTTCACACCCTCTTCGAAGCGCTGATCCTCGTTGTTCTGGTAGTGATCCTGTTCCTGCAAACCTGGCGCGCCTCGATCATTCCGTTGGTGGCGGTGCCCGTATCGCTGATCGGTACGTTTGCGGTCATGCACCTGTTCGGCTTCTCGCTGAACGCCTTGTCACTGTTCGGATTGGTTCTGGCCATTGGCATCGTGGTGGACGACGCCATCGTGGTGGTGGAAAACGTCGAGCGAAACATCGGACTCGGGCTGACACCGGTCGAAGCGACCAAGCGTGCCATGCGTGAAGTGACCGGCCCGATCATCGCCACGGCGCTGGTGCTGTGTGCGGTGTTTATCCCGGCGGCGTTCATCTCCGGGTTGACCGGGCAGTTCTACAAACAGTTCGCCCTGACCATTGCGATCTCGACGGTGATCTCGGCCTTCAACTCGCTGACCCTGTCGCCCGCACTGGCCGCTGTGTTGCTCAAAAGCCATGACGCACCGAAAGACCGTTTCTCCAGGGTGCTGGACAAGATCTTCGGTGGCTGGTTGTTCCGTCCGTTCAACCGTTTCTTTGACAAGGCCAGCCACACTTACGTCGGCACGGTAGGCCGGGTTATCCGCAGCAGCGGTATCGCCCTGCTGTTGTACGCAGGCCTGATGGTGCTGACGTTCTTCGGTTTCTCCAGCACCCCGACCGGTTTCGTACCCGGCCAGGACAAGCAATACCTGGTGGCTTTCGCGCAACTGCCGGACGCTTCGAGCCTGGACCGCACCGAAGATGTGATCAAACGCATGTCCGACCTGGCCCTGAAACAGCCAGGGGTGGAAAGTGCCGTCGCGTTCCCGGGCCTGTCGATCAACGGGTTCACCAACAGCCCGAACGCCGGTATCGTGTTCGTGACCCTGAAACCATTCGACGAGCGTAAAGACCCGAGCATGTCCGCCGGTGCGATTGCCGGTGCATTGAACGGCCAGTTCGCCGGGATTCAGGAAGCCTACATGGCGATCTTCCCGCCACCGCCGGTACAAGGCCTGGGCACCATCGGTGGTTTCCGCCTACAGATCGAAGACCGGGGCAACCTGGGTTACGACGAACTGTACAAAGAAACCATGAACATCATCACCAAGAGCCACAACGTGCCGGAACTGGCCGCCCTGTTCACCAGCTACACCGTGAACGTGCCGCAGGTCGATGCCGCCATCGACCGGGAAAAAGCCAAGACCCACGGCGTGGCCGTCAGCGACATCTTCGACACCCTGCAGATCTACCTGGGTTCGCTGTATGCCAACGACTTCAACCGCTTCGGTCGTACCTATCAGGTCAACGTTCAGGCTGAACAGCAGTTCCGCCTCGAGCCGGACCAGATCGGTCAGCTGAAAGTGCGCAACAACAAAGGCGAGATGATCCCGCTGGCGACCTTCATCAAGGTCAGCGACACCTCGGGCCCGGACCGCGTGATGCACTACAACGGCTTCATCACCGCTGAAATCAACGGCGCGGCAGCCCCAGGCTACAGCTCCGGCCAGGCTCAGGCGGCCATCGAGAAACTGCTCAAGGAAGAACTTCCGAACGGCATGACCTACGAATGGACCGACCTGACCTACCAGCAGATTCTGTCCGGCAACACCGCACTGTTCGTGTTCCCGCTCTGCGTATTGCTGGCGTTCCTGGTGCTCGCGGCGCAGTACGAAAGCTGGAGCCTGCCTCTGGCGGTGATCCTGATCGTACCGATGACTCTGCTGTCGGCCATCACCGGCGTGATTGCTTCGGGCGGCGACAACAACATCTTCACCCAGATCGGCTTGATCGTACTGGTGGGACTTGCGTGCAAGAACGCGATTCTGATCGTCGAGTTTGCCAAGGATAAACAGGAAGAAGGTCTCAACCCGCTGGATGCAGTTCTGGAAGCTTGCCGTCTGCGTCTGCGTCCGATCCTGATGACCTCCTTCGCGTTCATCATGGGTGTGGTGCCACTGGTGTTCTCCAGCGGTGCCGGTGCCGAAATGCGTCATGCCATGGGTGTGGCGGTGTTCTCCGGGATGCTCGGGGTGACCTTCTTCGGTCTGTTGCTGACGCCAGTGTTCTACGTGTTGATTCGTAATTTCGTGGAGCGAGCAGAGAAGCGCAAAGCGGCCAAGGCGCCGAAACTGGACAAGCAACTGGAGGCGCAACAATGAGTCTGAAAGCCTTCCTGCCGAGCCTGCTGGCACTGGCCCTGAGCGCCTGTGCCGTCGGCCCGGATTACAAGACCCCGGCCACCGAACCGGCCAACATCACCACCGCCACCGATGGCGCTGCCGGTCAGAAAAACTTCGACCGTTCTCGTTTCGAAGGCATCTGGTGGCAGCAGTTTGAAGACCCGACCCTCAACCAGTTGGTGACGCAATCCCTGCAAGGCAACCGTGACTTGCGCGTCGCCTTCGCTCGCTGGAAAGCGGCCCGGGCGATCCGCGATGACGTCAGCAATGACGCCATGCCGACCATCACCAGCCGCGTCAGCAGTGATCTGGGCAAAGGTCAGATTCCCGGCCAGACCACCAAACGGGTCAATAGCGAACGCTATGACCTGGGTCTGGACATGGCCTGGGAACTGGACCTGTTTGGTCGTATCCAGCGCAACCTGGAATCCAGCGACGCCGAGCAGCAAGCGGCCGAAGCCGATCTGTACCAGCTGCAAGTCACCATGATTGCCGAACTGGTGGACGCCTACGGTCAATTGCGCGGTGCGCAACTGCGGGAAAAGATTGCCCTGGCTAACCTGAACAACCAGCAGGAATCGCGCAAGATCACCGAAAGCCTGCGTGATGCCGGTGTCGGCGATCAGCTCGATGTGGTCCGCGCCGATGCACGCCTGGCGGCCGTCGAAGCCAGCGTGCCGCAGTTGCAGGCTGAACAGGTTCGGCAGAAAAACCGTATCGCCACCCTGTTGGGCGAGCGTCCGGACAAGCTGACGGTGGACCTGAGCTCGAAAGATTTGCCAGCGATTGCCAAGGCGCTGCCGATCGGTGATCCGGGTGAACTGCTGCAGCGCCGTCCGGACATTCTCAGCGCTGAACGCAAACTGGCGTCGGCCACGGCGCGTATCGGTGTGGCCAAGGCGGACCTGTTCCCGCGGGTCAGCCTCAGTGGCTTCCTCGGCTTTACCGCCGGGCGTGGTTCGCAGATCGGTTCCTCGGCGGCCAACGCCTGGGCACTGGGCCCGAGCATCACCTGGGCAGCGTTTGACCTGGGCAGCGTCCGTGCTCGGTTGCGCGGTGCCGACGCGGATGCCGAAGGCGCACTGGCGACCTACGAGCAGCAAGTGCTGCTGGCCCTGGAAGAGTCGGAAAACGCCTTCAGCGATTACGGCAAACGCCAGCAACGCCTGATTTCGCTGATTCGTCAGAGCGAATCAAGCCGCGCAGCAGCCGACCTGGCGGAAATTCGCTACCGCGAAGGCTCGTCGGACTTCCTCGTCCTGCTCGATGCCCAGCGCGAACGTCTGGCGGCGGAAGACACCCAGGCCCAGGCTGAAGTCGATCTGTATCGCGGCATCGTCGCGATCTACAAGGCCCTTGGTGGCGGCTGGCAACCAGAGACGGTTGCCAGCAAGTAACGCACTAACGAACTCCTTTGGTTGGCCGCAACCAACCAGATTTTTTTTGCCCCGCGACTCATTCGGTCGCGGGGCTTTTTTGTCTGCACACAATGTTGAATCCGCCACAGTCCCCTGTGGGAGCGGGCTTGCTCGCGAATGCGGTGTTTCAGTCGACATCATTGTTGTCTGACCCGACGCCTTCGCGAGCAAGCCCGCTCCCACAGGGGGTTCAGCGTTAATCCATCAGTCCCCAATCACCCGGCGAGTGAGGCCCGGGTGATGCTTCGGCATGCAACTTGAGCCGCAGGCGCAAATTGTTCACCGAATCCGCATGCTTCAGCGCTTCTTCTTCATCGATCGCACCTTCTTCAACCAATGCGAACAGCGCGCCATCGAACGTCTGCATGCCCTGCTCGGCAGACTTCTCCATGATCCCTTTGAGCTCATCAAATTCGTTGCGCCGGATCAGGTCACCGATGGTCGGCGTACCGAGCATCACTTCCACCGCCGCCCTTCGTTGACCATCACGGGTACGCACAAGCCGTTGGGAAACGAACGCTTTCAGATTGTTGCCCAGGTTATGCAGCAGCTGCGCCCGTCGTTCTTCCGGAAAGAAGTTGATGATGCGGTCCAGCGCCTGATTGGCGTTGTGGGCATGCAGGGTGGAAATCACCAGATGCCCGGTATCGGCAAATGCCAGCGCATGCTCCATGGTTTCGCGGTCGCGGATCTCGCCGATCAGCACCACATCCGGCGCCTGGCGCAGCGTGTTCTTCAACGCCGCATGAAAACTGCGGGTATCCACGCCGACCTCGCGCTGATTGATGATCGATTGCTTGTGCCGATGAATGTATTCGACCGGGTCTTCGATGGTGATGATGTGGCCGCTGCTGTGGCGGTTCCGATAATCGATCAGCGCCGCCAGTGAAGTAGACTTGCCCGAGTCGGTGGCGCCGACGAACAGCAACAGCCCTTGTTTGAGCATGACCGATTCCAGCAACACCGCGGGCAACTGGAGGTCTTCGAAACGCGGAATGTCGAGTTTGACATTACGCACCACGATCGACACATCGTTGCGCTGCTTGAAAATGTTGACCCGAAAACGCCCGACCCCCGTCAAAGAGATCGCCAGGTTCATCTCCAGCTCCCGATCGAACTCCAGCCGCTGCTCGGCGTCCATGATGGATGTGGCAATCGCTGTGATTTCCCCCGGTTTGAACGGCCGCTCGGTCAAGGGTTTGAGCACACCATCAAACCGCGCGCAGGGCGCCGCGCCGGTGGACAGGTACAGATCGGAACCTTCCTGGCTGGCCAGGATCTTCAACAGTGCATCGATTTCCATGGCAAAAAGCACCCGCGAAGCATTCAATGAACAGAAATGACCCCGAAAAACCGGTCATACAACGTCTACCGCCCAAGGATAGTAGATGCCCGCCACACTGACTGACGTGCAGGACACCTTGATGAGCGCATCACCGACCGGCAGCGATGCCCAGGCCTTGATTGCCAGACTGGACTGGACGCGCACCCCGCTGGGTGCCGCCAGTGCATGGCCGCAGAGCCTGCGTACGGCGGTGGACATCGTGATTCATTCACCGATGCCGATGCTGTTGCTGTGGGGCCCGGAGCTCACGCAGATCTACAACGACGGCTTCGCCCTGCTGGCCGGCCGCAAGCATCCGCACGCTTTCGGACAACCGACACACCAGATCTGGCCAGAACTCAAAGACTTTACCGACCCGATTTACAGCGCCGTCCTACAGGGCCAGGTGCGGACCTACAGCGAACAGCGCTTCACCCTGCAACACAACGATGATGATTCCGACTTCTGGCTGGATTTGACCTACAGCCCGATCCGCGATGAAAGCGCCGAGGTCGCCGGGATTCTGGTCACCGCCATCGAAACCAACGAACGCCGACGCATCGCCTTCGAACTGGAGCAGCGTTCAGCCGCCAGTCTGAAGGCTCAGCGCGAAACCGAGGAACGCCTGCAATTGGCGCTGGCGGCCACCGACGCCGTCGGCACCTGGGACTGGGACATCAGCGAAGACCGCTTCATCGCCGACGCGCACTTCGCCCAATTGCACGGCATTGACCCCCTCCTCGCCAGCCAACTGCCGATCAGCGACTACCTCAAGGCCGTGCACCCGGAAGACCGCTCGATGGTCACCCGCGGCATCAAGCACTGCATCACCCACGGCACCGAATACACCGAGGAATATCGCCTGCTGCAACCCGACGGCCAACTGCGCTGGGTATTTGCCCGGGGCCGTTGTTACAAGGATCACCATGGTCGGCCGATCCGTTTCCTCGGCGCCGCCCTGGACCTGACCGAACGCAAACATACCGAACAGGCCTTGCGCCAGAGCCAGACCGAGCTGCAACTGATCATCAACGCCATGCCGATCCTGATCAGTTACATCGACAGCGAGGAACGCTTTCGCCTGAACAACGCTGCGTACCTGGATTGGTACGGCCTGACGCCACAGGAACTTTACGGTCGGACCATTCGTGAGGTGCTGGGCGAAGAGGCCTACGCCTTGCGCGCCGAATACATCACCGAAGCACTCGCGGGCAGAACCTGCTGTTTCAGCATCAGCACGCCACACCGCGACGGCAGCATTCGCCAGGCCCTGATGAACTACCTGCCCCGCCACGGGCCGGACGGTGCGGTGAACGGTTTCTACATTTTCGTGATCGACGAAACCGAGCGTAAACAGACCGAAGAAGCCTTGCGCAACCTCAACGAAACCCTTGAAGAGCGCGTTGCCGCCCGCACCCGGCAATTGGCCGAAGCGAACGAGCGCCTGCAAAACGAGATGTTCGAACGCGAACGTGCTGAAGAGGCGTTGCGTCATGCACAGAAAATGGAGGCGGTCGGTCAGCTCACTGGCGGCATCGCCCATGACTTCAACAACATGCTCACCGGGATCATCGGCAGCCTTGACCTGATGCAGCGCTACATCGCCGACGGGCGTACCGCCGAGATCAGCCGTTTCACCGAAGCGGCGGTGTCGTCCGCCAACCGCGCGGCCGCCCTGACCCATCGCCTGCTGGCGTTCTCCCGGCGGCAGTCGCTGGATCGCAAGACGCTGAATGCCAACGAGCTGATTCATTCCCTGGAAGACCTGCTCAGCCGCACCAAGGGCGATCACATTGCGCTGAAACTGCAACTGGCCGATGAAGTCTGGCCGGTCAGCACCGACGTCAGCCAACTGGAAAACGCGTTGCTCAACCTGGTGATCAACGCCCGCGACGCCATGCCCGATGGCGGCGAGTTACTGATCGAAACCGCCAACGTGTATCTCGACAGCAATGACATCATCCCTCTGGAATCGGTCAAGGCCGGGGACTACGTGATGATTGCCGTCAGCGACAACGGCACCGGCATGACCCCGTCGGTGCTGGCCAAGGCGTTCGACCCGTTCTTCACCACTAAACCCATCGGCCAGGGCACCGGTCTTGGCCTGTCGATGATTTATGGTTTTGCCCAGCAGTCAGGTGGACACGTCAAACTCGACAGCCTTCCAGGCCAAGGCACCTGCGTTCGCCTTTACCTGCCGCGCCTGCATTTCCCGGAGCCAGAGAACACGCTGATGCCCTTCAACGGCGAGGCACCGGCGGCGATTGCCGGTGAAACCGTGATGTTGGTGGAAGACGATCCGGCCGTGCGCATGCTGGTCCTCGATTTGCTGAATGAGCTGGGTTATCACGCCCATGAAGCCGAAGATGCGAAGACCGCCCTGCCCTTGCTGGAGTCCGACTTGCGCGTTGATCTGCTCGTGACCGATGTCGGGCTGCCGGGCATGAACGGTCGGCAACTGGCCGAAATCGCGCGTCAGCACCGGCCGGAACTCAAGGTGCTGTTCATGACCGGTTACGCGGAGAAAGCCGCCGAACGCCAGGGATTCCTCGAGGAAGGCATGGACATGGTGGCCAAACCGTTTTCCATTGATCTGCTGGCCAACAAGATTCGCACGATGATCGGCCAACCGTAGGAGCTGCCGCAGGCTGCGATCTTTTCAGCAAGTTAAGGCATAATCGCGCGCGCCGATCGCCCCAACATAGCCACCACCGTTGCAAGGTACTGCCCATGAAAGCTCAAGCCCGCCATATTCTGGTGAAAACCTCGGAAGAAGCCGAGCAGCTCAAACAACGCATCGCAAAGGGCGAAGCCTTCGATGTGCTGGCCAAGAAATACTCCACCTGCCCGTCCGGCAAGCGCGGCGGTGATCTCGGTGAGGTGCGACCGGGGCAGATGGTCGGAGTGATTGACGCGGTGATCTTCAAGAAACCACTGCGGGTGGTGCATGGACCGATCAAAAGCAAGTTCGGGTATCACCTGGTGCAGGTGTTTTACCGGGATTGATCACAAATCCCTGTAGGAGCTGCCGAAGGCTGCGATCTTTTGATCTTGATTTCTAAGGGCAAGATCAAAAGATCGCAGCCTTCGGCAGCTCCTACATTGGGATGCATTTCAATTCTTGGGAATCAACGCACCCGGCACCTGAATCACCCGACTCGCCAACCGATGCCCCGCCTCGGCCGCCTCCACCGGGCTTCCACCCTTGAGCCGACTGGCCAAATACGCCGCACTGAACGAATCCCCCGCCGCCGTGGTGTCCACCACGCGTTCAACCTTCTGCGCCGGCACCTCGAACAACTCACCGTCACAACGAATCAGACAGGCCTCGGCGCCGCGCTTGAGCACCACTTCCGGCGTCCCCATCTGCGCGTAAGCGGCAAACACCGCCTCACAATCGGAACAATGGAACAGCGCCTGCTCGTCATCCACCGTCACAAACGCCAGATCGACATACGGCAACACGCTGCGATACGCCGCCCGGGCCTCCTCGATCGAGGCCCATAGGCGTGGCCGGTAGTTGTTGTCGAACACAATGCGCGCATCCCGCTGCCGAGCTTCGATCAAGGTTTCCAGCAGTTTCGCCCGACCTTGCTCGCCGAGCACCGCCAGGGTGATGCCGCTGAAATACAACACGTCGTAATCCGGCAACGCCGCGAGAATGGGTGCCGCGGCCGGGGTGGTGAAGCAATCACGGACCGCGGCTTCGTTGCGCCAGTAAAGAAAACGTCGCTCGCCGGCGGCGTCGGTCTGGATGCAATACAAACCGGGCAATCGGCCGGGCAAGCGCTGAACCATGCCCAGACCGATGTTTTCGTTGGCCCAACTCTGGCACATGGCGTCGCTGAAACTGTCATCGCCCAGGGCGGTGACGTAATCCACCGCGCCGCCCTCGCCCAGTTCGCGGGACAGGTAGACCGCAGTGTTCAACGTATCGCCGCCGAAGCTCTGTTGCAGACTGCTGTCGGGGCGTTGCTGCAGCTCGATCATGCATTCGCCGATCAGGGCGATGCGCGGGGTGTTGGGGCCGAGGGTGTTGATGGTGTTCATTGTTGTTGTGTCTTTGGTGGTTCGATGGTGTCTGGGAGGACGCCTCGGTCTCAAGCCTTAGAAACAGGTTTCCATGGTTTCAATGACATTCAACTGCTCATCCACCAGACACCCGATCCGCCACTTGTCAAACGTCAGGCACGGGTGCGAAGTCCCGAACGAAATGATGTCGCCTACCCGCAACTCAACCCCCGGCGCCACCGTCATGAACGCATGCTGGTCCATCACCGCCGTCACCTTGCAGGCCCTGACATCGTCGCCCGTCGCCGGCACCACACCGGCTTTGTAACGCAGCAACGGCACCGGCAGACCCGCGTCGTAGGCCACGTCGCGCTTGCCCAGTGCGATCACCGCGAAGCCCGGCTCCGGCAACGATTGCACGTGAGCCCAGACTTCCAGCGCCGGGCGCAGGCCTTCGTGCAAATCACTGCGGCGGTCGAGCACGCAGCATTGCGCTTCTTTATAGATGCCATGGTCGTGCGCCACGTAACTGCCGGGGCGCAACACGCTGAGGAAACGTCCGCCGGCGTTCTGCGATTCGAAGGATTCGGCGATCAGGTCGTACCAGGCCGAACCCGACGCGGTGATGATCGGCTTGGCAATGGCGAACGCGCCGCTGTCCTGCAACTGCACCGCCAAACGCACCAACGACGCGGCGAACTCGCGGATGCCGGTGACGGCATGATCGCCATGGATCACGCCTTCGTAGCCTTCGATGCCCGTCAGCGCCAATGCCGGTTGGGCGTTGATGGCCTTGGCCAGCGCGAGCACTTCCTCTTCGGTGCGGCAACCGCAACGACCGCCGAACACGCCGTACTCGATCATCACGTTCAAGCGCACACCGCGCGAAGCGAAGTAAGCACCGAGGTCAGCGACGTTGTCCGGGTGATCGACCATGCAATGGAAATCGAACGTCGGGTCCGCCAGCAGATCGGCGATCAGCGCCATGTTCGGCGTACCGACCAATTGGTTGGCCATCAGCACCCGACGCACGCCATGGGCGTACGCCGCGCGGGTTTGCGTGGCGCTGGCCAGGGTGATTCCCCAGGCGCCGGCATCCAGTTGGCGGCGAAACAGCGCCGGGGTCATGCTGGTTTTGCCGTGAGGCGCGAGTTCGGCGCCGCTGTTGCTGACGAACGCCTGCATCCAGCGAATGTTGTGCTCCAGCGCTTCGCGGTGCAGCACCAGCGCCGGCAGGCTGACGTCGCGCACCAGATTGGCACCGGTCTGGGCAAAGCCCTTTTCCACGGCGGCAGCATTTTGGGCAGTAGACATGGTCGAACTCCTCACATTCGCGGTCGCAGGCAGCCGCTGTTATTCGTTGATACGCCGGGCGAGGCTGTTGGCGCTGTCGATCAGCACCCGGCGATAGTCGTTGTAATTGTTTTTGGCATCGGCCCGTGGAGCGACGATGCACAGGGTCGCAATGGCAATGCCGTTCGGGTCTTTGACCGGGGCGGCGAAGCAATGGGTAAAGGTGTCGGCGACGCTATCGAAGGAGAAAAAACCGTCGATACCGGCCTGACGGATTTCACCAAGAAACTGCTCCAGCGGCAGGCGTTCGCCGTTGGGCAGGATGAAGTCATCGTGGTCGATCAGGTCGATGATTGCCTGGTCGCTCAGGTGCGCCAGCAACAGGCGTCCGGATGCGGTCCAGGGTATCGGTGCGTTTTCGCCGATGTCCGAGGAAATGCGGAAATGCCGCTCGCCCTCTTTCATCAGGGCCACGGTGTATTTGCGCCCGTTGAGCAGGCACATCTGCGCGGTTTCACGGGTCTGGCTGACGATCTCCTGCAAGGCATGATCGGCCTCGCGGGTCAGGTCGAAATGGCGTAAGTGCGCCTGGCCGAGGAAGTACAGCTGACGGCCGAGGTAGACGTGACCGTCCTTGCCGACGGGCTCGAGAATCCGCCGCTCCAGCAGCGAGGCCACCAGTTCGTAGACCGTGGATTTGGGGCTGCCGATACCGCTGGCGATTTCATTCGGACGCAGGGGCTGGCCGATCTCCTTGAGGAAATCGAGGATATCGAACGCCCGGTCCAGACCGCGAGCCCGGCGCTTGATGGTGTCTTCGGTCATGTCAGTAATCCCCAATCAAATTCGCCCCGTAGGAGCTGCCGCAGGCTGCGATCTTTTGATCTTGCCTTTGCGGCATGTCCAAAAACGCCAAAAGATCGCAGCCTTCGGCAGCTCCTACAAGAGCGAACGCCACTCAGGCCTTTTTCTTGTACGCAATGCAGTCGATCTCGACCTTGCAATCAACCATCATGTTCGCCTGCACACAGGCGCGGGCCGGCGCATGTTCCGGGCTGAAGTACTCGGAAAACACCTTGTTGAAACTCCAGAAATCCCGCGGGTCTTCCAGCCACACGCCGGTGCGCACCACGTCTTCCAGGCCATAACCGGCCTCTTCGAGAATGGCGATCAGGTTCTTCATGGTCTGGTGAGTCTGCTCGACGATGCCACCCACAATGATTTCGCCATCCAGCGCCGGCACTTGCCCGGACACGTGCAGCCAGCCATCGGCTTCAACGGCGCGAGCGAAAGGACGGGGCTGGCCGCCACCGGCGGTGCTGCCGATGCCGTAACGAGTAATGCTCATGAGTGTTTCTCCTGTTTGAGATATGAAAGTTCTAAAACCGCGTGTTCTTCAGAAACTCAGCCAGACGCAGGATTGCGGACGTTCGAACAGCTCCTTGGGTGGCTCCTGATTCATGAAAACGATCTTGTCCGAGACCTCGAAAGCGAAGCGCATTTCGTGATTCCAGGATGATGGTTATTCCGCTATAGCGGAACATGGTTCGCACCAACGGAATAGATGACAGAAAGTGTGCCACAGGTTGCGAGGCGAATGCAGGGGAAAGTGAAACGTGTTTTGAATCAGCATGTCCGAATTCCGGTCGGAAAATCCCATCTGAAGAACAGGAGCCCCCACGCCAACAGGCATTGGACAACCTCGGATTAGACTGCTTTGCTTGATTCACTAGCGGGGGTAATAAACGACCTCAATAGCTGAGACACAACTGGGCGTTTGCTGTCCCCAGGAGAAGTCCATGACTTTCAAAGTCATGATGGTTTTCGGTACACGTCCGGAGGCCATCAAGATGGCGCCGCTTGCCAGAGTGTTGCGTCAATGGCCCGGGATCAAACTGAACATCTGTTCCACCGGCCAACACCGGGAGATGCTCAACCAAGTGCTGGATTCCTTCGAACTGACGATCGACGAAGACCTGCAGGTGATGACTCAGGGCCAGACCCTCAACGGATTGTCACAACAACTGCTGATCAAGCTCGATCAGGCTTACGAGCGGGTGAACCCCGACATCGTGCTGGTCCACGGCGATACCACCACCAGCTTCATTGCCGCCCTCGCCGCCTTCAACCGGCAATTGCCCATCGGCCACGTCGAGGCCGGTTTGCGTACCGGTAACCTGCGCGCACCGTGGCCGGAAGAAGCCAACCGCCGCTTGACAGGCGTCATCGCCGACCTGCATTTCACACCGACCACCAAGGGCGAAAATAACCTGCTGCGTGAAAACGTGCCCAAAGCCAATATTGAAGTCACTGGCAACACGGTGATCGATGCGCTGCTGTGGATGCGCACGCATCAGGAGGACATTCACTGGCACCCGGCTACTGATTCGCCTCTGGCCGTGCTCGACAACAATCGTCGGATGGTGCTCATCACCGGCCACCGCCGGGAGAATTTCGGCCATGGTTTCCGTAACATCTGCCAGGCGCTCGCCGACCTCGCGGTGCGCTACCCGGATGTGCAATTCGTCTACCCGGTGCACCTGAATCCGCAGGTGCAGAAAGCCGTGTATGGCGTGCTGTCGGACAAGCCGAACATTTATCTGGTGGCGCCGCAGGATTATCAGCATTTCGTCTGGCTGATGGGCCGTGCGCATTTCATCCTCACCGATTCGGGCGGTATCCAGGAGGAAGCCCCTGCTATCGCCAAGCCGCTGCTGGTGCTGCGTGAGGTGACTGAACGGCCGTCCGTGCTCGAAGGCGGGACCGTGTTGCTGGTCGGCACCAACACCGATCGCATCGTCAAGGAAGCCAGCCGGTTGCTGGATGACGAGGCTCACTTCGAGCGCATGAGCCGCGTGCACAGCCCTTATGGTGACGGCCACGCCAGCGAACGCATTGCCACCCGTCTGGGCGAGTGGCTGAGCGAACACTCGGCGGCGGTCAAAGCGCGATGACTTTCGGTGTTGTCGATTTTTTTGCCTACGTCCTGTTCGGTCTCAAATACCTCGCGATCACCCTGGCGCTGTTGATGTTCATCCTCGGGCTCGATGACCTGTTCATCGACCTCGTGTACTGGGGCCGCAAGCTGGTCCGGCGCTGGCGGATCTATGAAAAATTCAAGCGCGCCGATGAGGAACGTCTGTACGCCATTGCCGAAAAACCACTGGCGATCATGGTCCCGGCGTGGAACGAAGTCGGTGTGGTTGGCGAGATGGCGCGCCTCGCGGCGTCGACCCTCGATTACGAGAACTATCAGATATTCGTCGGCACTTACCCCAACGATGCCGAGACCCAGGCCGACGTCGATGCGGTCTGTCAGCACTATCCCAACGTACACAAAGTGGTCTGCGCCCGCCCCGGCCCCACCAGTAAGGCCGACTGCCTGAACAACATCATCGACGCGATCCTGCGCTTTGAAAGCGAAGCGAAAATCCAGTTCGCCGGGTTCATCCTGCACGATGCCGAAGACGTGATTTCGCCCATGGAGTTGCGCCTCTTCAACTACCTTCTGCCGGCCAAGGACCTGATCCAGATTCCGGTCTACCCCTATGCACCGGAATGGCGAGGCTTCACCGCCGGGCACTATGTCGACGAATTTGCCGAGAACCACGGCAAGGACGTGATCGTCCGCGAAGCCATGACCGGCCAGGTACCCAGCGCCGGCGTCGGCACCTGCTTCAGCCGTAAAGCCATCAGTGCCCTGCTCGAAGACGGCGACGGCATTGCCTTCGACGTGCAGAGCCTGACTGAAGACTACGACATTGGTTTCCGTCTCAAGCAAAAAGGCATGAAGTGCATCTTCGCCCGCTATTCGGTGACCGATCCGAAACTGGCGCTCGAACAACCCTGGGTGTTCGGCATGGACCGCGTGTTTTCCCAGGTGATCTGCGTGCGCGAGCATTTCCCTCGGGACTTGCAGCATGCCATCCGGCAGAAATCCCGCTGGATCGTCGGCATCGTGTTTCAGGGCACCAAGAACCTCGGCTGGAGCCCCAAGGGTGTGCTCAATTATTTTCTGTGGCGTGATCGTCGCGGCATGATCGCCTACTTGCTGAGTTTCCTGGTCAACCTGCTGTTCCTGGCGCTGCTGGCGATGTGGCTGGTGACAATAATTGCGCCCGAGGCCTGGCGCTACCCATCGATCCTGTCCAACAGTCCGCTGCTCGCGACCCTGCTGTGGCTCAACGGTTTGATGCTGATCAATCGGTTGTTCCAGCGCGCCTGGTTTGTCACCCGCTACTACGGTTTGATCGAAGGCCTGCTGTCGGCGCCGCGGATGATGTGGAGCAACTTCATCAACTTCTTCGCCAACGTGCGAGCACTGCGACAGGTCATGGAGATGGGCGATTCGCGCCGCGTGGCGTGGGACAAGACCACCCATGAGTTCCCGGCCCTGACCAAGGCCCAGCGCACCCCGCTCGGGCATCGACTGGTGGAAAAAGGCCTGCTCACCGAAGAGCAGCTGGAAGCGGCGATCACCAGCCCGATACGGCGCCGTCTGGGCCACGAACTGCTGTTGCGCGAACACATCAACAGCACGCAACTGGTGGAAACCCTCGCCGAACAACTGGACCTCGAATGGGCGCCGCTGAACCCGTTCAAGCTCGACAAACGCCTGATCGACGCCGTGCCGCGCAAGATTGCCTCGCACTACGGCGTGCTGCCGGTGGCCGAAGAAGGCCACACGCTGGTGCTCGCCTCCGAGGGGCCGGTGAGCCAGGTCTCCCTCGGCGCCATCAGCCGTCAATTGAAACGCCCGGTGCGCTGCCGTCTCGCGCCTCAGGGCCGGGTCACGCTGGGTATCCGTTACTGGTACGCCAGCCCCCGTCAGAATGAAGAAGTCCACCACATGCTCGAAGTGCTTGAGCGCCATCAGGACGATGAAGCCTTGCTCGAACGCGTCAGTCATCACCAGGTGCTCCTGGGTAACCTGCTGCAAGTGCGCGGCATGGTGCCGCCGAGTCTGTTCAATCAGGCCTTGATCGACTTCGATGCCGAGCACATGTCCTTGGGCGAGCACCTTATCGCGCGCGGCATGATCACTCAGGAAATCCTCGAACAGGCCCTGGCGGATCAGGCCAGCGAACAACAAGCCGCCTACCGCATTGTCCGGGAGGTCGCATGAAGCCTGTTAATCGTCATGCCCTGCTCGTCGGCACCCTGTTACTGAGTCTGACTACCGCAACGTGGGTGCAGGCAGAACCGCTGAGCGAGTTCGAACAATTTCGCAGTTTCCCCTACATGGATCGCAGCTACCGCGAAGCGAAAAAAGGCAACTGGGCCGAAGTCGAACGGCTGATGCGTCACCTGCTGGCCATGGTGCCGAAAAACGATGAAGCCCGTGCCCTGCTGGTGGAAGCGTTGGCCAAGCAACGACGTTACAAAGATGCCGAGCAAGCGTTGCCCGACAATCCGGATAACAACGACGCCCTGCTCAACCTGCGCCTGACCTGGATCGAACAGGACCCGCCGGGAAGCGAGCAGGTGGAAAAATGGCTGACCACCAGCAACCTCAATCAGCGTGTACGCCTGTGGCAGGCCTACAGCCTGAGCCTCGCCAGGTTTGGTGGCGCGGGCCGGGCCCACGACTGGCTGGCGCAACTGACGCCCAAGGGTGACGACAAGATCCTGCGCCTAGCCCGCGCCAACTGGTCGGAGCAATTGGGCGACTGGAACGGGACCATCGAGCAACTGGCACCACTGGCCGCCAGCAAGCAATTGGACGCCGAAGGTTGGCAGCGACTGGCCAATGCGTACGTGCAACGTCTCGACGAACAGCCGTTGCAGCAATTATTGCAACAGGCGCCGACACCCGAAGCGGCGCGCAAGGCCCGGCTTGCGATGATTGATCGGGCGATCGCCATGGGCCACGTCCAGCAGGCCCAGCGCTGGATTCAATCGTTGCCGGCCAGCGATCTGGCTGATCCGGCGCAACGCCATCGCCTGTGGGAATTGGCGCGGCAGACCGGCGATGTGCCTACCGTGCAACGCTTGAGTGGCGAATTGCAGCGTCCGTGCCTGGAAACGGCCGAATGGCTGTCCGGTCGCGATCCGGAAGCCGCACGCACGCAACTGCGTAACTGCCAACCGAACGACGACCCGCAAACCTGGCTGATCCTGGCCCAGCGCCTGCAGGCCACCGAGCTGTTGCAAAACACGCGACTGCCCGAACCCTGGGATAGCCGTCGGCAGGCACGACTACTGGATATCTGGCAGGAACAGGGCCAGAGCGACAAAGTCATGGCCTGGCTCGCCGGCCAGCCACAGACCGCTGACGTGGTGAAACGTCGGGCCGAACGAGTTCAGGCGTTGGGGCGCAATACCGAAGCGGCAACGCTTTGGGAGCGCCACTACCAGCAGACCGGCAACCTCGGTTCGCTCAATCAGGCGACGTATCTGGCGCTGAACGCCGGTCAGCGTGAACACGCGCAACAGTTGCTCGAAAGCGCTTACGACCGTCACGACGGCAAGTTACCCGTCGCCATGCTGCAACGGCTGGCGGGGCTCTATGCATCGTCGACGCCGACCCTCGCGCAGCAGAAACGCAGGGTGTCGCTGCTCAATCGCGTCGATCCCGCCACGCGCGGCCAACTGCTGGCGCAACTGGCCGAGAAAGGTCAGTGCGAGGCGGTGCAACAAGCGATCGGCAACCACCCGCAAGTCGCCGGCGACTATCGTGCCTTGGGCCGTTGTGCCATGCCGGATCGGCCGGGCGAAGCAGTCGTCTATTACCAGGCGGCAGAAAAACTCGGCGACCGAGGCAGCCGTCTGCCACTGGCGTATGCCCTGGAAGCGGCCGGAGATTCATCCGGTGCCCTGGCCATTTGGCGCAGCCTGCCGGAGGCCGAACTGAGCGATAACGCCAAACTGACGGCCAGTCGCAGCGCCCTCACCGCTGGCGATCCTCAGGCGGCGCAACGTTACTGGCAACACAGTCACGCCCGGGGCGCCAATGAGTGGGCGCTCGGTGCTGCCATCGCCGACGCTCGCGGCGATCATGCACAGGCGTTGCAGCGCCAACGCTCAGCCTTGCAACAGGCGCCGGATGCCAGTCATTTTTATGCGGCGTCGGTCACCGCGCAAAAGGCCGGCGAACTGGAGCAAAGCACCGCATGGCTGGCGGAAGCCGTACGCCGCGAGCCGAACAACCCGCGTTATCGCGCCGATTACGGCATGCGTCTGGCCGGTGCTGGCACGCGGGAACAACGCGCCCACGCCATCCCGTATCTGCAAAGCGCCACCCGGGATTTCCCGGAAGACTATCGCCTCGGCGAAACCCTCGCGCTGCGTTATGACGAAGTCGAAGACAGCGCGGCGGCGCGCAAGGAACTGCGCAGGGTCATTGATCTGGAACAGCACCCGGTGGCCGCCGACGATGAGGACGGCAGCATGGAAGCCAGACGTTATCGCCAGCGCCGCGCGCACGAAACCTTGTCCCGCCGCGACAGCCGCACGCTTGCCAGCACCTGGTCACCGGCCGGGGTGTCGACCAACGACAGCTTCCGCCCCGACGGCAACCGCAGCGACACATCACGGCGCGCCACCTCGCAAAATGTGCAAGTGGCGATCTGGGACCACGCGCTCGGTGAAGAACCGAGCCGCGCCGGCAGCACGTTGTCGGTCTACGGCCGCGTGTTGCTCGGCGGCCAGGGCCGATCGAGTTACGCTGAATCCCTCGGCACCGGCGTGGGTCTGCGTTACAAGCCCTGGGGCACGGCGAACATCAACTTCTATGGCGAGCTCTACAAGCAGAGTACGTTCGATGACAACGACAATCAGCGCTTGAGCCTGGGCCAATTGCTGATTCCCGAAAAGCTGGCCGACCAGTTCCACGATCACCGCCAGGACGGCCACACCAGCACCGATTACCTGCTGCGCGCCACCGCGTCATTCCTTGATCAGGGACGGTTTCGCAACGACTGGCGCGTCGATGAAAACGACTGGGAAGAACGCTTCCTTTACCTCGACGCGGCGTGGTGGACCAAGGCCGGCGATCACCAATGGCTGTCGCGATTCCAGCAAGGTCACACCTGGAAGCTGCCGTTCAACGGCGCGCAAACCGTCATGCCGTACGGCTTTCTCGAGTTCGCCACACAGGATCCGAGCAACGACTGGCGCCAGGACCTGCGCACCGGTATCGGCGTGCGTTGGCAATGGTGGTTCGACGACGACATCTACAACGCCTACCGCGCACACCTGACGGTTCGCACCGAATATCAGCAATCCCTGAGCGGCAATCTGTATGAAGGCGGGAACGGCGTGCTGCTGGGCGTGGAGTTGAATTTCTGATGACTCGACTTCTTCTGGTTTTTTGCCTGTTACTGAGCAGCACAATGGCCCGCGCCGATGAGCGGATTTTTTATCAACCGCTGAACGTCGACGCCGGTCTGAGCCAGGCGCAATGGCAGCGGATCTGGCAAGACAGCGCCAGACACGGCGTGCAGACCGTCATCGTGCAATGGACGGCGTACGGTGATTCGAACTTTGGTGGCGTCAACGGCTGGCTCGCCAACAGTCTGAAGCTGGCCCACGAGCAAGGCCTGAAACTGGTGCTGGGCCTGCGCATGGACCCGGCCTATTACCAGCGCATCAATGAGCTGGACAGCGCCGGGCTCGCGGCTTATTGGCAGGCACAACTCGGGCAGTCGCTGGCTCAGCAACAGCGGCTGCGCCAGGACTGGAAGCTGCCGGTCAGCGGTTGGTACCTACCGCTGGAACTCGACGACTTTCACTTCCTGGCGGTCGATCGACGGCAAACCCTGCAGCGCCAGCTCAAGGATTTCGCCGGCAAACTGGACGCACCGTTGCACGTCAGCGCCTTCACTGTCGGCAAGCTCGCGCCGCAGGTGAACGGCCAGTGGCTGGGTGGTCTCGCGGGTATCGGTGTTCAGGTCTGGTGGCAGGACGGCGCCGGCACCGGTCGTTTGCCGCCACTGGTGCGCAACGGCTATGCCAGCGCACTGCCCTGCCCGGTCGGCATCGTGCGCGAAGCCTTCCGGCAGGTCAGCGCCGAGGGCCAACCGTTTCGCGCGGAACCGGCCACTCCGGACACCACGTCGGCAGGCTGCCACTCAACGGCCGTGTTTTCCCTGCGTTATCGGCCGTGGGGCAAAGTGATTCTCGACAACCAACGCAAGCACCAGGTCGGCGATATTTCAAAACATAGGGGGAATGATCGGACTACCTTTCATCAATAGGGCTGAGTCGTATTGGAGTCAGCCTTCGCGAGCAAGTCGAATCGTCGCACCGCCGCTCCCACAGTTTGACCGCGTTCGTCCGGATAACGCGGTCAAACTGTGGGAGCGGGCTTGCTCGCGAAGCTTTTGCTCTAGCGATGTTTTACCCGCTCGATATACCTGGTAACCGCCGCCGATTTCTCAAACCGCCAATGAATCAACGACAGCCACGAACTCGCCTCACAGGCTCGCCAAGCCTTTGTCGGCGGTTTCCTGCTTTGGGTCGCGGGTCTGTTGTCTTTGCTGGGGGGCGTTGGTGGTGGGCACGTTGATGCGCAATCCGATCCCCGCCCCTTCGGCTGACGCCATCAGCGCGAATGCTTGAATGACGCCAGCACCCGCTCGGCATTCGCATCGCAGCCCATGCCGTCGGGTTTCGCCTGAATATCGTCAATCACCGCCAACAGCTTCGCTTTGCTCTGCGCCAGGTGCAGCTGCATTTCTTCGATCTGGTCGACTTTGCGCCTGAGACCCGCCACCAGTTCGTCGTGCTTGAACTCACCGGTCGCAGTGTCCGGCAACAACTGCTTCAACTCTTCCAGGCTGAACCCGGCCTGCTGCGCACACTGGATGAGATACAGCGTTTGCAAAACCTGGTCGGGATAATGCCGGTAGCCGTTCGCCCGGCGCTCCACTTTCTGGATCAGGCCCTGGGCTTCATAAAAACGAATACGCGACGCGTTGAATCCGCTTAACTGCGCCAATTCACCAATCTTCATCTCAGCCTCATTTGCCTGCTTGACATTAAAGTTAACTTTAAGCTTAGCCTCTACGCATCACTTATGAGGAGTCAAGCATGTCGCCCTTCCAAGCGTTGAATTTGCCCAACGGCCAGACGATCGGCAATCGCATTGCCAAAGCGGCCATGGAAGAGAACCTCGCCGATACCGGCCAGGCCCCTTCCGACGCGCTGTTTCGGTTGTATCAGGCCTGGGCCGGGGGCGAAGCCGGATTGTTGCTGACCGGCAATGTGATGATCGATCGCCGCGCGATGACCGGCCCCGGTGGCGTGGTGCTGGAAGACGAGCGGGACATGGCGCGCTTTCGTCAGTGGGCAAACATCGGCAAGACCGGCGGCGCGCAGTTCTGGATGCAGCTCAATCATCCTGGGCGCCAGACCATGGCCAACCTCGGCCAGCAAGCGTGGGCGCCCTCGGCGGTGGCGCTGGATCTTGGTTCATTTTCCAAGATGTTTGCCGAACCCAAACCCATGTCCGAGGGCGAGATCGCCGAGGTGATCACGCGCTTCGCCACCAGCGCCGCGCTCGCTGAAAAAGCCGGATTCACCGGCGTGCAGATTCATGCCGCACACGGTTACCTGATCAGTCAGTTCCTGTCGCCGCTGACTAACCGTCGAACCGACCGCTGGGGTGGGTCGCTTGCGAATCGCGCGCGCCTGCTGCTGGACGTCGTCAGCGCCGTTCGCCAAGCCGTGTCACCGCAGTTTTGTGTGGCGGTGAAGCTCAACTCCGCCGACTTCCAGCGCGGCGGATTCGATGCCGACGACGCCCGGCAAGTGATCCAGTGGCTCAACGATTCGCAGATAGATTTGTTGGAGTTGTCTGGCGGCAGCTACGAAGCCCCGGCCATGCAAGGCGAGGCACGCGATGGCCGGACCCTGGCGCGGGAAGCGTACTTTCTGGAGATGGCCGGCGAACTGGCCAGCGTGGCGCGCATGCCGGTGATGGTGACCGGCGGGATCCGGCGTCTGGCGATCGTCGAACAAGTGCTCGACAGCGGCATCGCCATGGCCGGTATCGGCACGGCGCTGGCCCTCGAACCGCAGTTGGTCAAACACTGGCGCGCAGGCCAGGACAGCCATCCGCAATTGCCGCCGATCCGCTGGAAACGCAAGGCGTTGGCCTCACTGGCGAGCATGGCCGTGGTGAAATTCCAGCTGCATCGCCTCAGCCGCGGACGCAAGCCCCGGCCCGAAGTGTCGGCCGTCTGGGCGCTGATCCTCGACCGCTTGTACATCGGCCGTCGCACGCGGCAGTACCGTCAGGCGATGGGCAAGTAATCGGGAGCGGGTGCGGGAACGAGGTGATGGTGAAGGCCCGCTACCACAAGGCAATGCTGTTCACTTAAGAGAGTCTGAACCAGAGAAACCTGTGGCGAGGGAGCTTGCTCCCGTTTGACCGGGCTGGCGCTCCAGTGCGTAGCACTCACAAAAATCGGCATTGGTCGTCAGATTTTTGGGGCCGCTACGCAGCCCAGCGCGAGCAAGCTCGCTCGCCACAAAGGTATGCATGATCCAAGAGCGCGCTTAAGTGAGCAGCATTGGCTCCCACAAGGGGACCTCTATCGGCCGGAGAAACGCAGTCGCGAGAGCTGCCGCAAATCCCCCGCGAGGTAATAATCATCGGTCCAGCTGTCATCCGCCTTCAACGGCTGCACCTGCTTCAGCGCAAGCTTCTTGGCAAAGTAGCGAAAACGGTAATGCTCGTAGAACCGCAGCAGTTCCAGGCCATAACGGTCGGCCAGATGGGTATCGCCGCGAACGATCAGGTAGTTCTCGTCGTTACCGTTACTGGCCGCAGCGCTGAGGTTGTGGCTGCCACTGATGATCGTCGGCGCGTCGCTGGTGAAGTCGGTGACCACGGCTTTGGTGTGCACCAGCAGATTACCCTTCTGGCCTTTCATGTTCTCGCGAAGCCAGCCTTCGAGCCCGGTGTTGAGCAGCGCAGTAGCGGCGAATTCGGCGGTGCGGTCGGCGTGGAAACCGGTAATGCGGCTGGCGGTGTTTTGCAGGCCGTAACGCAAAATGTCGTCGTGGGGCTGGCCGAGCAACGCATTGAGAATGTCGTCGGGCAAGGCGAACGCGGTGACGAACAGCACGTCCTTTTTCGCGGCGTTGATGATCTCGACAAACTCATGCAAATCACCCTGCCCCGAACGCGGTGAGAAACCGGCGAACACCGGTTGCTGCGGGTCCATCGGGTTGTGTTGCGTGATCCATTGCCGGGTGGCGCCGACGTCGGCCGGTGTCGCCCAGACTTGCTCGAAAGTACGCAGATAACTGGCGCTGACGCTTGCATCGTCCAGCACATGCACCACGTTGGCCTGGCGATAAACGCCGTTGGGTGTGAAGTTGGTGCTGCCACACAGCACCGCTTCGGGCTGAAGTTGCCCGGCTGCATCGACCCGGCTCAGCACTATGAATTTGTTGTGGAAGATGTTGTGAGTGATTCGCCCGCGCTTGTTCGCCGCGGGGATTTTTTCCAGGCTGGCTTCGTTGATGGCGGTGTCGTCATCGTCGGGTTGCGCGTGGTACAGCACGCGAACCTTCACCCCTCGTTCGAACGCCGCGTTGACAGCATCGACGACCACCTCCAGCTCGTATTCGTAAATGGCAATGTCGAGGGCCCACTGACCATCCACCGCCCGCTCGATAAACCCCAGCAAGCGCCCGAGCAGACCGTTTTCCAGCCATTGCCGAGGGGCATCGGGCCAGGCCTCGATGGGCAGGTTTTTGTTGGCGCTGATCTGCGCGTCGAGGTCGGGAAACTTGCGCTGGAACGCCTGACTGGCGGCCACCGCGCGGTTGAAGATCACGCTTTGATGCTGCGGCAGGCCATTGTCGGACGTGACGGTCACTTCCAGGTATTCGCCCAGCTGCGGTGCGTCAGCGCTGCCGTACGCCAAGTGAATCCGGTAATGGATCGTCATCCCCGGATTGACCGCGTAATCGGCCCAGCGAAATTTCTGCAACGGCGCGAGATCGCTCGGGGTGGCGTGGAACTGCGGGAACGTATGAGCCTTGCCGGGGAACGTCAGGCTGTTGAACAGGAACAGCCAGGGCTTGCTGCCCTGCTGTTTTTCGATGGCAAAACCCAACAGACCTTTGCGCCGGGATTCGGCCAGGTCCATGGCCAGCAGCACGCCGTTGGTGCCGGCGTAGGCTTTGACGCGGAAATCGTCCTGACTGTTTGTGGCTAGAACACGCATGATTCACTCCTTTGAATGGCTGCTTTCAGAGCATAGAGCTGCGTTGCAGATTAGCCGGATTATCCGAAACCGAGGTGATCCCTTCGCGAGCAGGCTCGCTCCCACAAGGGATTTGTCAACGCCGGAGATTAACTGTGGGAGCGAGCCTGCTCGCGAAGAGGCCAGCACAGACAACACAAAACTCAGCCTGAAATCAGCTCGTCGATATGTCGATAATCTGCTTGTAGTTCCGCGGCCAACTGCCTCGCCCGACCCAACCGAATCGGCCCCCGCTCAATATCAATCAGCAACCCCGGACACGCCAGCGCCGGCAACCTCGACCAATCCTTCAATCGCCCATCAGTCACCAGCAACAACCGCTGCTGTTCCGCCGGAAAGCGTTTTTGTCGTGCCGCGAGCCATTGCCCCGCCTCGCCGAGCGCCGCCAGCAACGGCGTGCCACCGCCCGCACCGAGGCCATCGAGCCAGTGGCGTAAACCGGTGGAAGCTTTCAACCCCTGCACTTGCCACGCTGGTGCATGACCGCTGGCCGTCAACAACGCCAGGCGCGCGCGCTGGCGGTAAGCGTCGTCGAACAGTTGCGCCAACAAACCCTTGGCATCGCTCAATGCCTGGTGGCGGCGCGTCGAGGCCGAGGCGTCGACGATCACCAGCCACAGTTCGTGGGGCGAACGGGTGCGCACCTGAAACAGGAGATCCTGCCGTTGACGAGGACGGCCATTGAGCAAGGTGCCGGGCCAGTCGATCGAGCCGCTGCGGGCGGCCTGACGTTTACCCTGTTTGCCGTTGGCCAGCTGTCCGGCACGGGGTCTGGCATTCGCCCCCGCATCAGATCGAGGGCGAATGCCTAGGGCTTTTTTGGCCAGCTCGGCACTTCACGCCGGGCTCCGACCGGCAGCGCCTGGGCAGGCATCTCGCCCCACTGGCCCTGGCCTTCGCTCGGGTTGGAGTGGTGGGGTGCGGGTTGCTGGGCCTGGTGCGGCGCCGGCGGCGATTGTTCGCGACGACGGTGACGCAAGGCGAATTCAGCGACCGCGTCGATATCGGCCTCGGCAATGGCGCTCGCACCCCGCCACGCCGCATGGGCACGGGCGGCACGCAGCCAGACCAGGTCGGCGCGCAGGCCATCGACACCGGCGGCAAAGCAGCGCTCGGTAATCTGTGCCAACGCTTCATCGTCGAGGGGGATGCTCGCCAGTGTGCTGCGCGCGTACTCGCAACGTTCACGCAGGGACTGTTGATGACTTTCCCACTCGGCGCAGAACCGTTGCGGATCGCTGTCGAAATCCAGACGCCGGCGGATGATCTGACCACGTTGGGCCGGTGCGGTATGGCCACTGAGCGCCACGTTCAATCCAAAGCGGTCGAGCAATTGCGGTCGCAGCTCACCCTCTTCCGGGTTCATCGTGCCAATCAGCACGAACTTCGCTGAATGCCGGTGGGAAATGCCGTCGCGCTCGATCAGGTTGGTGCCGCTGGCGGCGACGTCGAGCAGCAGGTCGACCAGATGATCGGGCAGCAGATTGACTTCATCGACGTAAAGCACACCGCCGTCAGCCTTGGCCAATACGCCGGGAGAAAACTGCGCACGACCTTCGCTCAGGGCCGCGTCGAGGTCGAGGGTGCCGACCAGGCGCTCTTCCGTGGCACCAAGCGGCAACGTAACGAATTGACCGCTGGCGAGCAGGTCCGCGAGGCCTCGGGCCAGGGTGGATTTGGCCATGCCGCGCGGGCCTTCGATCAGCACGCCGCCGATTTTCGGGTCGATAGCGGTGAGGTACAGGGCGAGTTTCAAGTCGTCGGCGCCGACCACGGCGGAGAGCGGGAAATGGGGGGTGTCGGTCATCTTCAATACTCGTTCATGGTCGGCTATTACTCTGTGGCGAGGGAGCTTGCTCCCGCTGGGCTGCGTAGCGGCCCCAAAAAAAAATCTGACACACAGCATTTTCAGGTTTTACGACTGCTTCGCAGCCGAGCGGGAGCAAGCTCCCTCGCCACAGCTGCCCTGCGTTCAACAGTTAGCTGTCTTCTTCTATGTCCAGTAACAAATTCTCCAGCGCCTCGCGGTACTCACCCGGTTCCTTCCACATCCCGCGCTGCTGCGCTTCCAGCATCCGTTCGGTCATGTCGCGCAAGGCATGCGGATTATGTTCGCGAACAAACTCCCGCGTCGCCGGGTCCAGCAAATAAGCATCCGCCAGCAACGCGTACTGGTGATCGTCGATCAGTTGTGTCGTCGCGTCGAAGGCGAACAGGTTATCGACCGTCGCCGCCAGTTCAAACGCACCTTTGTAGCCGTGGCGCTTCACGCCGTCGATCCACTTCGGATTGGCCGCCCGCGAGCGGATCACCCGGTTCAATTCTTCCTTCAACGTGCGGATTTTTGGCAAGTCCGGCTGACTGTGATCGCCATGGTAACTGGCCGCCGCTTCGCCGCTCAGACTTTCCACGGCGGCGAGCATGCCGCCCTGGAACTGGTAGTAGTCGTTGGAATCGAGCAAGTCATGCTCGCGGTTGTCCTGGTTTTGCAGCACGGCCTGAACCTGGCTCAGGCGCTGGGCGAACTGTTCGCGGGCGGCGGTGCCTTCGTCCGTACCGCCGTAAGCGTAGCCGCCCCAGTTCAGGTACACCTCGGCGAGGTCGTCGCGGCTTTGCCACAGGCGCCCATCAATGGCGCCCTGCACACCCGCGCCATAAGCACCGGGTTTCGCGCCGAAGATTCGCCAACCGGCCTGCCGCCTGGCCGCCTCCTCATCGAGCCCCGATTGCAGCAGCGTTTCACGCTCGGCGCGGACCTTGGCGGCCAATGGATTGAGATCGTCCGGTTCATCCAGCGCGGCGACCGCTTGCACGGCGGCGTCGAACAGGCGGATCAGATTGGCAAACGCATCACGGAAGAACCCGGACACGCGCAAAGTCACGTCGACCCGCGGACGGTCCAGCACACTCAGCGGCAGGATTTCAAAATCATCGACGCGCTGACTGCCCGTCGCCCAGACCGGCCGCACGCCCATCAGCGCCATGGCTTGCGCGATGTCATCGCCGCCGGTGCGCATGGTCGCGGTGCCCCAGACCGACAGGCCGAGCTGGCGCAGGTGATCACCGTGATCCTGCAAGTGCCGCTCAAGAATCAGGTTCGCCGACTGGAAACCGATGCGCCACGCGGTGGTGGTCGGCAGGTTGCGCACGTCCACCGAGTAGAAATTGCGCCCAGTGGGCAGCACGTCCAGGCGTCCACGACTTGGCGCGCCGCTAGGGCCGGCCGGGACGAAACGACCGCTGAGGGCGTCGAGCAGACCGCGCATTTCGGCCGGGCCGCAGGCGTCCAGTCGTGGCGCGACCACTTGGCGCAGGTTGTCGAGGATGGCTTGCACATCAGACCAGCCTGCCTCGTGTGGGAGCGGGCTTTTGTGGTGAGGGGATTTATCCCCGTTGGGTCGCGAAGCGGCCCCGGAAAATGGGACTGCTGCGCAGTCCAACGGGGATAAATCCCCTCGCCACAAAGGTATGTTCCCACAGGGTTCGGGATTGGCATTTAATACTTGCGAGATCAGTTGCGCGGCGAACAGTTCAAGGCGTTCGCGTGTGTCACCGGCCGTGCGCCAGACTTCATCAGCGACGCGCTGCAATTCAGCCGGGCGCGGCCCGGTCCAAGGCTCGGCTAACGCACAATCCAGCGGATCGAAACCCAATCCGAACGCCTTCGCCAACGCCCGCAACAAACTCGATTGCGCCCCTCGCCCATCGCCACGCGGAATGCGCAACAAGGCCAGCAACGTATCGATGCGCAAACGTCCGGTCGGCGACTCGCCGAACACATGCAGGCCATCGCGAATCTGCGATTCCTTCAAATCGCATAAATAAGTATCCAGACGCGGTAACCAGATCGCCGCATCAGCATCGCTGTCGAGCTTCTCGTCCAGTTGCAGCTCGCGGTCGATGTGCGTGTCGCGCACCAGTTGCAGGATGTCGCGTTGCAACTCCCGGGCACGACGCGGATCAAGCAATTGCGCTTCGTAATATTCGTCGGCCAACAGCTCGAGATTACGCAGCGGGCCATACGTTTCGGCGCGAGTCAGCGGTGGCATCAGGTGATCGATGATCACCGCTTGCGTGCGACGCTTGGCCTGGGCGCCCTCGCCCGGATCGTTGACGATAAACGGATAGATGTTTGGCAGCGGCCCGAGCAACGCGTCCGGCCAGCAGCTTTCCGACAGCCCGACGCCTTTGCCCGGCAGCCATTCAAGGTTGCCGTGCTTGCCGACGTGGATCACGCCATGGGCGCCGTAGGTGTTACGCAACCAGAAGTAGAACGCCAGATAGCCGTGGGGCGGCACCAGATCGGGGTCGTGATACACCGCACTCGGATCAACCTGATAACCCCGCGCCGGTTGAATGCCGATGAAGGTCAGGCCGAAACGCAGCCCGGCAATCATCATCCGTCCGCCGCGGAACATCGGATCGCTTTCCGGCGTGCCCCAGCGTTCCAGCACGGCCTGGCGGTTGGCCTCGGGCAAGGCGTTGAACATCAGGTTGTAGTCGTCCAGTGCCAGGCTTTGATGACACGGACGCTGGTCGAGGGTATCGAGGTCGTTGCTGACACCGCCGAGCAATTGCTGGATCAACGCGGTGCCGCTGCCCGGCAGTTCGGCGGGCAGCGGATAACCTTCTGCGTGCAACGCTCGGAGGATATTCAACGCGGCGGCAGGTGTATCGAGACCGACGCCATTGCCAATGCGACCGTCGCGTGTCGGGTAATTGGCGAGGATCAGCGCAATGCGTTTTTCGCTGTTCGGCACCCGCGCCAGTTCGATCCAGCGCCGCGCCAGTTCGGCGACAAAATCCATGCGCTCCGGTTGTGGCCGATAGCAGACCACATCGGACTGACTGCGCTCGCTGCGCCACGCCAGGTCCTTGAAGCTGATCGGGCGGCTGATGATCCGCCCGTCCAGTTCGGGCAGCGCGATGTGCATCGCCAGATCCCGCGGGCCGAGGCCTTGCTCGCTGGCACGCCAGCCGGGTTCGTTGTCCTGGGCGCAGATCGCCTGAATGACCGGGATATTGCGGCGAAACGGTCGCAAATGCGGCGTTTCGGGGCTGGACTGGGCGAAACCGGTGGTGTTGAGAATCACCGAGGCGCAGGCTTCATCCAGCCAGTCCTCGACCACCGTCAGGCAGCCGGGCTCCTTCAAACTGGCCACGGCAATCGGCAACGGGTTCAACCCCGCCGCTTGCAAACGTTGGCAGAAAACATCAATGAACGCGGTGTTCGCCGCCTGCAAATGCGAGCGGTAAAACAGCACCGCCGCCACCGGTTGACCGGCCTGCCAGTCGGCTTGCCAATCACTCAATGTTGCGGGGCTTTTTTGCGGGTGGTAGATCGCGGTGCGCGGCAAGGTTTGCGGTTCGGCCCACGCATAATCGCGATTCAGCCAGCGATTGGCGAGGCAGCGAAACAGATCGAGAGCGTTGGCCATGCCGCCCTGACGCAAGTAATGCCAGAGCCGATCACGGTCTTCAGGTATCACCGTGCTCAGGTCGCTGAGCTCCGGGTCC
Source organism: Pseudomonas sp. LB3P81 (assembly GCF_054897965.1). Classification (NCBI taxonomy): domain Bacteria; kingdom Pseudomonadati; phylum Pseudomonadota; class Gammaproteobacteria; order Pseudomonadales; family Pseudomonadaceae; genus Pseudomonas; species Pseudomonas sp. LB3P81. The sequence continues at coordinate 662,013 of NZ_JBUBVG010000001.1, forward strand.
GGGCGATCATCGCCGGGCACCAGAATCAGCTGCACGCCGCGCTGCGAAAGCTCGACCAGACGCTCGACGCCGTAACGCCAATACGCGATGCCGCCGTGCAGCGAGATCAAAATCACCTTGGCGTGGCGCAGCACTTCATCGACGTACAAGTCGACCGACGCGTGATTCTGCACCTGCATCGGGTTGGCCAGGCGCACGCTCGGGTAGTCGTCGGGCAATTGCTGCGCCGCTTCGGCGAGCAACGCCAGACTGGAATCGCCGCTGCACAGGATCACCAGCTCGGCGGGGGTTTGTCCAAGGTCGGCAATGTTGTCATCCGAGACGAAACCGCCGGGCTGGGTCCTGAGCAGGTGCATGGGTTAAACGCTGAGCGCGGCGCGCAATTGCGCTTCGAGTTGCGCGGCGTCCAGCTCCTGACCGATCAACACCAGACGCGTGGTGCGCGCTTCATCGGCGCCCCACTGACGGTCGAAATGCTTGTCGAATCGCGTGCCCACGCCCTGGATCAGCAGGCGCATCGGTTTGTTCGGGATGGCGGCGAAGCCTTTGACACGCAGGATGCCGTGCTTGACCACCAGCTGGGTCAGCGCGTCCAGCAGCAGGCTTTCGTCGGCTTGGGGCAGTTCGATGGAAATGGAGTCGAAGGCGTCGTGATCGTGGTCATCTTCACCTTCATGATGGTGATCGTGATGGCTGTGACGGCTGTCGATGTGCTCTTCGGAGCCGGCGCCGAGGCCGATCAGCACGTCCAGTGGCAGACGGCCGCTGCTGGCTTCGATGACTTTCACCGCTGGTGGCAGTTCTTCGGCGACTTCCAGGCGTACGCGGGCGAGGTCTTCCGGGCTGATCAGGTCGGCCTTGTTGAGGATCACCAGGTCGGCGCTGGCCAGTTGGTCGGCGAACAGCTCGTGCAGTGGCGATTCGTGGTCCAGGTTCGGGTCGAGTTTGCGTTGGGCGTCGACCTGATCCGGGAAGGCAGCGAAAGTGCCGGCGGCGACGGCCGGGCTGTCGACCACGGTGATGACCGCATCAACCGTGCAGGCGCTGCGGATTTCCGGCCACTGGAAGGCTTGAACCAAAGGCTTTGGCAGGGCCAGACCCGAAGTTTCGATGAGGATGTGATCGAGGTCGCCGCGACGGGCGACCAGTTCGCGCATCACCGGGAAGAATTCTTCCTGAACGGTGCAGCACAGGCAGCCGTTGGCCAGTTCGTAGACCCGACCGTTGGCTTCTTCTTCGGTGCAACCGATGGAGCACTGCTTGAGGATTTCGCCGTCGATGCCCAGCTCACCGAACTCGTTGACGATCACCGCGATGCGGCGGCCCTGAGCGTTGTCGAGCATGTGCCGCAGCAAGGTGGTTTTGCCCGAGCCGAGGAAACCGGTAACGATGGTGACGGGGAGTTTGGCCAGTGTTTTCATCGGATGCCCTTTGGCAAGGTGGCGGGCATACGGGACGACGACCGCTGCTGCACAGGCAGGCGCGCGGAAGATTTCGCCACCGGATCACCCCGCCCGGTTGTAGTGAGAATTCGTGTCGAGGCAGGTCTCCTGGCTGACGGTGTGCCTGTCGCTAGACTGGCGTTTGCTGCGCCTTCCCGCGGGCTCCAGGGCTGGAGCGTGCAGTGGCGTGGCAGCGAACATCACCGTTCACAGTTGCGGGGGCAGCCGCGGCATCGACCGCGTTCCCTTCTTAGCTTCGGCAAATGCCGAAGAACCTCGAAAGCGCAAGGCTACGCATGGTGTCGAAGCGGGTCAATGTCCGTAGAATCATCATTCAGTTCCAATTGAGAACCCCTGCCAATTGACGCCCAACCCCCGCCCATGCTCTCCTACATACCTTGTTACGGGTGCCCCTCACAGGGTGAAACGGGAAACCGGTGAATCATGTGCTTTACTCAAAGCCATGTCAGTCCGGTGCTGCCCCCGCAACGGTAAGCGAGCGAAGCGTCAGATCCACTGTGCCAGCAGTTCGGCATGGGAAGGTGACGCTTGCAGGTTTCGGCTGACGCCCAAGCCCCTCGCGAGCCCGGAGACCGGCCCGCAACACAAAGTGACGATTACGTTCACTGAATAACAAACCCGCGGTGGGCGGGCGCTGTTTGAATCTCTGCGAGCCCGATTCGCGGGGATCTTCCATGCGCTCTATTCACCCGCTGACAGACCAGAGGGAAGCGCCATGTCGATCATCAGCAGCACCGGCCACACATCCGCCAGCACCACCACTACAACCTTGGCTCAACGCCTGACCGCCGCCGTCTGTGCGTCGATCCTGGGCGCGTGCCTGGTGTATTTCGCCGGTTTCTCGCACATCGAAGCGGTGCACAACGCCGCGCACGATACCCGTCACAGCTCCGCCTTCCCGTGCCATTGAGACCTGCCGACATGATCAAGCGTATTGCGCAAACCGCAGGTTTCACCGGGCTGCTGGCCGCCCTGTTGCTGACCCTGCTGCAAAGCTTCTGGGTCGCTCCGCTGATTCTGCAGGCGGAAACCTACGAAAAATCAGAACCTGCTGCTGTTGAGGTTCACCAACATGCCGCCGGTGCCGCCGCTCATACCCACGACGCCAAAGCCTGGGAACCGGAAGACGGCTGGCAGCGCGTGCTGTCCACCACGGGCGGCAACCTGGTGGTTGCAGTGGGTTTCGCGCTGATGCTCGCCGGCCTCTACACCTTGCGTGCGCCGACCAAAACCTCTCAGGGTCTGCTTTGGGGCCTGGCCGGTTACGCGACGTTCGTGCTGGCACCGACCCTCGGCCTGCCGCCTGAATTGCCCGGCACTGCCGCGGCGGATCTGGCCCAACGGCAAATCTGGTGGATCGGCACTGCAGCGTCTACCGCTGTTGGCATCGCGCTGATCGTGTTCAGTCGTCACTGGCTGATGAAGATTCTTGGCGTGGCGATTCTCGCCGTTCCTCACGTCATCGGCGCGCCGCAACCGGAAGTGCACTCGATGCTCGCGCCGCAAGCCCTGGAAGCGCAGTTCAAAATCGCTTCGCAGCTGACCAACGTGGCGTTCTGGCTGGCCCTGGGCCTGGTCAGCGCCTGGTTGTTTCGCCGCAAAAGCGATGGCCAATACCACGCATGACGGATACTGACGCAGCGCCGACTCTAGTGGTCGGCCTGGGCTGCCAGCGCGGCTGCCCTGTCAGCACGTTGCGGGCGTTACTCGATCAGGCGTTACAGGCGCATCAAATCGAACTTCACCAGATCAAGGCCCTGGCCAGCATCGACCTGAAGCGCGACGAACCCGGCCTGATCGAGCTCGCCGCACAACTTGCGCTGCCCTTGATGTACTTCAGCAGTGAACAACTGGCCGGTTATCAATCAAGACTCAGCCACCGCTCGGACATCGCTTTTGAACGCACCGGCTGCTATGGCGTAGCGGAAAGTGCCGCCCTCGCCCTCGCTGAACAACTGGCTCAGGCACCGGCAAAACTGCTGATCTTGCGACAAAAATACGCCCAGGCCACCCTGGCATTGGCCGGCACTGCGTAAAATCCTCGATAATCCCCGCCTTCGATCATGAGCAATCTTCATCTGAAGCTTTGCCCAGACCCTTTTTCTGACAGGAAACGACGATGACCGTCTACTTCATTGGCGCAGGTCCCGGCGACCCGGAACTGATCACCGTTAAAGGCCAGCGCCTGATCCGCAGCTGCCCAGTGATCATCTACGCCGGCTCCCTGGTGCCCGCCGCCGTACTTGAAGGACATTGCGCCGTACAGGTGGTCAACAGCGCCGAACTGCACCTGAAACAGATCATCGAACTGATCAAGACCGCCCACGCCAATGGCCATGATGTGGCGCGGGTGCATTCCGGCGACCCAAGCCTTTATGGTGCGATTGGCGAGCAGATTCGCTACCTGCGTGAACTCGACATTCCGTTTGAAATCATTCCCGGTGTCACCGCCACGGCGGCCTGTGCGGCGCTTTTGGGCGCGGAGCTGACGTTGCCGGACGTGTCACAGAGCGTGATTCTGACTCGCTACGCCGACAAGACTGCGATGCCCGCCGGTGAAGAACTGGGGAGTCTGGCGCAGCATGGGGCGACCATGGCGATTCACCTTGGGGTCAATCATCTGGAGAAAATCCTGGTTGAATTGCTGCCGCATTACGGCGCGGACTGTCCGATTGCGGTGATCCACCGGGCGACATGGCCGGATCAGGACTGGGTGGTGGGGACGCTGGCGGATATTGCCGGGAAGGTTGAGGCGAAAGGGTTTCGTCGAACGGCGTTGATTCTGGTGGGGCGGGTGCTAGGAAGCGATCATTTCAGCGAGTCATCGCTGTATCGCGCGGGGCATGCACATTTGTATCGGCCCTAAAGCACCTGTGGCGAGGGAGCTTGCTCCCGCTGGACCGCGGAGCGGTCCCAACATCAGCTAACGCATTCATCACGGGAGAATGCATTAGCTGCTTTGCGATTGCTTCGCAATCGAGCGGGAGCAAGCTCCCTCGCCACAGTGCCGTTTTTTATGTCGCAGCGAACACCTTAGTAGTAGGCGTTTTCTTTCTGCGTATGGTCGGTCACGTCACGAACCCCCTTGAGCTCGGGAATGCGCTCGAGCAAGGTGCGCTCGATGCCTTCACGCAGGGTGACGTCCGCCTGGCCGCAGCCTTGGCAACCGCCGCCGAACTTCAACACGGCGATACCATCGTCGACCACATCGATCAGGCTGACTTGACCGCCGTGGCTGGCGAGCCCCGGGTTGATCTCGGTTTGCAGGTAGTAGTTGATGCGCTCGTTGACCGGGCTGTCGGCGTTGACCATCGGGACTTTGGCGTTTGGCGCCTTGATGGTCAGTTGGCCGCCCATGCGGTCGGTGGCGTAGTCAACAACCGCGTCGTCCAGGAAAGCTTCGCTGAACGAGTCGATGTAAGCAGTGAAGCTTTTCAGCCCCAGCGCGGTATCTTCGGGTTTTTCTTCGCCCGGCTTGCAATAGGCAATGCAGGTTTCGGCGTACTGAGTGCCAGGCTGGGTGATGAAGACGCGGATGCCGATGCCCGGGGTGTTCTGCTTGGAAAGCAGATCAGCCAGGTAATCGTGGGCGGCGTCGGTGATGGTAATAGCGGTCATGGAAACTCCTCGCAGGCTTGGGCGCAGTTTACGCCAATCATCGCGCCGCACAAAGTCCCAGTATTTTTGTCGGGAAAGATTACGACAATCCCCCTGCCTAATGTAGGAGCGAAGCTTGCTCGCGAAGGTGTGTCAGGAAACATGTATGTAGCTGATACACCTTCGCGAGCAAGCTTCGCTCCTACGTTAGATAGGGGGGATTCAGAGATTCTCGTACCGGTTCATGTCCAGCACGCCCTCTTCCACCGGGTCGGTTTCTTGGACGTACTTGCTCAGGTCATGGAAGTAGAACCAGAACTGCGGATGGCTGCGGCGAATCCCCCAGCGCTCGACGATTTTCTCGAAACGGTTGGCGTCCCTGGCATTTTCCATCGCCTCCACAAACGCTGGCACCTGCTCGGCGGGAATGTTGAACATGAAGTTCGGATAGCTGCTGAGTACGCCGGGGAATAGGGTGAGCGTGTCGAGCCCCGGCTGGTAACGCAGCGACTCGCCCAGCAGGAACGCCACGTTGCTGTGCGCGCGGTTGCGCAACAGGCTGTATACCTCACGCTTGCCGCTCGCCGTTTCAATACGCAGCATTGTTGCTTCCGGCAACTGATCGATGACTTTCAGCCCGGCAGCAGGACGCGAGGTCAGGCGGCTGAGCGCCTGCTCGGTACTCTGCAATGCCGGATCGATATTTGGCCGCGAGCAATACGCCCCGTCGCAGCGGTTGATCGGATCGGGCTTGGCGTTGAGTTCACCGTAGCGAGCCAGCAGTTGCATCGCGAAGTCGCGCTTCGGGTCTTTCTCGTCGAGCTTCAGCGCCGTCGGTTTGTCGTTGTCGATGGCTTCATAGTCGAGCCACATCTTGAATTTACCGCTGCTTTGATACCAGTCGTCGAGATAGCCGTCCCGGGAGTCGGCAGGCATCAGACGCAGGAAGTTCTGTTCGGCGCCGTTGCGAATCAGGTCGAAATACAGACGCGTCTGAGCCTGATGGGAGACGTTACCGAACACGTCGAAGTTGACCGCCAACTGATAGTACGTGCGCTCCAACAGCGGAAAATCGAACAGCCACATCGTTTGTGGCACATCGCCGATCAGGCCCTTGTTCACCGAGGCACTGTCGAAGTGCCGGAAAATACTCAGCAGCGCGTTGTCGTTGCCTGCCCACAAGGTCGACCAGCTCGGCGCGGGCGCATCGGCGTAGTTGTCGCGGCGCAGCGCCTCGTACTCGTTGCGCTTGTCGCGGTAGTCATGCCACAGGCTCAGCACACTGCCGACGTCGTCGTTCTGCCCCGGCATCGCCAGCAATGGCGTGGCCTGGCCGCGGTAATTGGGGTCGATAATATAGAGGTCGTGTTCCGGCGCCTGAAACAACGCCCAGAAATTATCGCGGATCACGTCGGTGGCGATCTGGCCGCGACACACCGGCCCGCGGATAAACGTGCGCACGAAGTACTCGGCGTTATCGAGCATGAACTGATAGCGCGCCTGCGCCGGGATCGCCTCGAACGTGGCAAACGGATTGGCCCGGCGCTCCGGCCCGTAACCCGGCAAGGCGTTGACCTGCCATTTGCCGTTGTAGAACAGGCTTTTGATCCGCGCCATCTTCGCCGCACTCAGCGGATAGGTGATGTGGGTCTTCTGCACGATCACGCCCTGCACCGGCCACAAGCGGTAATACACCTGCGTGCCGGGATCGTCATTCGGGCGGCGCGTGTTGATCAGGTCAATCGGCTGGCCGGTGGGCGTGCGCGAACGCACCCACTGAAAGAAATGCCCCGGTTCGCCATCCTTGAAATAAATATGGGCGAGGAACCAGTGTTCAAACAACCAGCGCCCCACCAGGCTCTGGCGGGCGCCCGGTGAGTTGAGCAGGTTTTCCCATTGCACCACTTGCAAGGCTTCTTTCGCGGAAGGCACCAGACCTTGCTCGTCGATCGGCGCGCCCGAGGCCAGCCAGCGTTGCAGCGTCTGGTACTGCTGATCGGTCAGGCCGGTGACCGCCAGCGGCATGCCTTCCTTCGGATGCGTGCTGGCGTAACCGTCGAACTCGGCCGGCATCGCGCACATGTTTTCCCGGTTCAGGCCCAGGACGATGTCTTCCGGCAATTTGGCGTTGGGCGTCAGAGGCGTTTTGTGACCCAGTTCCAGCATCCGCGCCATCAACGCGGCCTGGCTGCCCTGGGCGTCGAGCACCGGATAGAAGCCTTTTTGCTGCCAGGCGTGCTTGCCGAAGGCGTCATAAAACAATCGGGTCGGCGCGGCAGCCTGACTGCGTTCGCCGTCGTAGACCGGGACTTTCGACGCGCCGCGCGCCGCCCCCTCGCCGCTGCCCAGATTGAGCTGACAGGCGGAGTCATTGCAGGCATGGCAGGCCACGCACTTTTCGGTGAAGATCGGTTGAATGTCACGGCTGTAGGAAATAGCAGCAGAAATCGCCGGATCCTGCGCCACGGCGCCCCAGCTTAAAAACAGCAATACACTGCTGATGACGACGCGATACGACATATCCCTGTTCCCGATCCTTGAAAAAACGCTGCGATTCTACCGGGACAGCGCCCACATCAACATGAGCGATATTCATGCAAAAACCGCACATGCTCTAAAAGCGCACAGGTTTGCTATGATCCCGGCCCTTCGTCATGGTCTTTCCGAGTAGTCCCAATGTCCGATCGCAGTGTTCGCCTTCAAGCCCTCAAGCACGCCCTCAAAGAGCGCATTCTGATTCTCGATGGCGGCATGGGCACGATGATCCAGAGCTACAAGCTCGAAGAGCAGGATTACCGTGGCAAGCGCTTTGCCGACTGGGCAAGCGATGTCAAAGGCAACAACGACCTGTTGGTGCTGACGCGCCCGGACGTGATCGGTGGCATCGAAAAAGCCTACCTGGATGCCGGCGCTGACATTCTGGAAACCAACACCTTCAACGCCACCCGGATTTCCATGGCCGATTACGGCATGGAAGAACTGGCCTACGAACTGAACGTAGAAGGCGCTCGACTGGCGCGCAAGATCGCCGACGCGAAAACCCTCGAGAACCCGGACAAGCCGCGCTTCGTCGCCGGCGTGCTCGGCCCGACCAGCCGCACCTGCTCGCTGTCGCCGGACGTCAACAACCCTGGCTACCGCAACGTGACCTTCGATGAATTGGTGGAAAACTACACCGAGGCCACCAAAGGCCTGATCGAAGGCGGCGCCGACCTGATCCTGATCGAAACCATTTTCGACACCCTCAACGCCAAAGCCGCGATCTTCGCCGTGCAAGGGGTGTTCGAAGAGCTGGGCGTCGAGCTGCCGATCATGATTTCCGGCACCATCACCGACGCCTCCGGCCGTACCCTGTCGGGCCAGACCACCGAAGCGTTCTGGAACTCCGTGGCCCACGCCAAGCCGATTTCGGTCGGTCTGAACTGCGCCCTCGGCGCCAGCGAACTGCGCCCGTACCTGGAAGAGCTGTCGAACAAGGCCAGCACCCACGTGTCGGCGCACCCGAACGCCGGCCTGCCGAACGAGTTCGGCGAGTACGACGAACTGCCGTCGGAAACCGCCAAGGTCATCGAAGAATTCGCCCAAAGCGGCTTCCTCAACATCGTCGGCGGCTGCTGCGGCACCACGCCGGGCCACATCGAAGCCATCGCCAAAGCCGTGGCCGGTTATGCGCCGCGCGAGATTCCGGACATTCCGAAGGCCTGCCGCCTCTCCGGTCTGGAGCCGTTCACCATCGATCGCAGCTCGTTGTTCGTCAACGTGGGCGAGCGCACCAACATCACCGGTTCGGCAAAATTCGCCCGCCTGATCCGTGAAGACAACTACACCGAAGCCCTGGAAGTCGCCCTGCAACAGGTCGAAGCCGGCGCCCAGGTGATCGACATCAACATGGACGAAGGGATGCTCGATTCGAAGAAGGCGATGGTGACCTTCCTCAATCTGATTGCCGGCGAGCCGGACATCTCTCGCGTGCCGATCATGATCGACTCCTCGAAATGGGAAGTGATCGAAGCCGGCCTGAAGTGCATCCAGGGCAAGGGCATCGTCAACTCGATCAGCATGAAAGAAGGCGTCGAGCAGTTCATTCATCACGCCAAGCTGTGCAAGCGCTACGGCGCCGCAGTCGTCGTGATGGCCTTCGACGAAGCCGGCCAGGCCGACACCGAAGCGCGCAAGAAAGAGATCTGCAAACGCTCCTACGACATTCTGGTCAACGAAGTCGGCTTCCCGCCGGAAGACATCATCTTCGACCCGAACATCTTCGCCGTGGCCACCGGCATCGAAGAACACAACAACTACGCCGTGGACTTCATCAACGCCTGCGCCTACATCCGTGACGAGCTGCCGTATGCGCTGACCTCGGGCGGAGTGTCCAACGTGTCGTTCTCGTTCCGTGGCAACAACCCGGTGCGCGAGGCGATTCACTCAGTGTTCCTGCTGTATGCGATCCGCAACGGCCTGACCATGGGTATCGTCAACGCTGGCCAACTGGAGATCTACGACCAGATCCCGGTCGAGCTGCGCGACGCCGTCGAAGACGTGATCCTCAACCGCACCCCGGAAGGCACCGACGCCCTCCTCGCCATTGCCGACAAATACAAGGGCGACGGCAGCGTCAAGGAAGCCGAGACCGAAGAGTGGCGCGGCTGGGACGTCAACAAGCGTCTGGAGCACGCCCTGGTCAAGGGCATCACCACGCACATCGTCGAAGACACCGAAGAATCCCGCCAGTCGTTCGCGCGTCCGATCGAAGTGATCGAAGGCCCGTTGATGTCGGGCATGAACATCGTCGGCGACCTGTTCGGCGCCGGCAAAATGTTCCTGCCGCAGGTGGTGAAATCCGCCCGCGTAATGAAGCAGGCCGTGGCGCACTTGATCCCGTTCATCGAACTGGAAAAAGGCGACAAGCCGCAAGCCAAGGGCAAGATCCTGATGGCCACGGTGAAAGGCGACGTGCACGACATCGGCAAGAACATCGTCGGCGTGGTGCTGGGCTGTAACGGCTACGACATCGTCGACCTCGGCGTGATGGTGCCGGCGGAGAAGATCCTGCAGGTGGCCAAGGAGCAGAAGTGCGACATCATCGGCCTGTCCGGTCTGATCACGCCTTCGCTGGATGAAATGGTCCACGTGGCCCGCGAGATGCAGCGTCAGGACTTTTACCTGCCGTTGATGATCGGCGGCGCGACCACGTCCAAGGCGCACACGGCGGTGAAGATCGAGCCGAAGTACAGCAACGACGCGGTGATCTACGTGACCGACGCCTCCCGCGCCGTGGGCGTGGCGACGCAGTTGCTGTCCAAGGAGCTGAAACCGGCGTTCGTCGAGAAGACCCGTCTGGAATACATCGACGTTCGCGAACGGACCGCCAACCGCAGCGCCCGCACCGAACGCCTGAGCTATCCGGCGGCCATCGCCAAGAAGCCGCAGTTCGACTGGAGCACCTACGCGCCGGTCAAACCGACCTTCACCGGTTCCAAAGTGCTGGACAACATCGACCTGAAAGTCCTGGCGGAATACATCGACTGGACACCGTTCTTCATCTCCTGGGACCTGGCCGGCAAGTTCCCGCGCATCCTCGAAGACGAAGTGGTCGGTGAAGCCGCGACCGCGCTGTACGCGGACGCTCAGGAAATGCTCGCCAAGCTTATCGACGAGAAACTGATCAGCGCCCGTGCGGTGTTCGGTTTCTGGCCGGCCAATCAGGTGCGTGACGACGACATCGAAGTCTACGGCGACGACGGCAAGCCATTGGCCAAACTGCATCACCTGCGCCAGCAAATCATCAAGACCGACGGCAAGCCGAATTTCTCCCTCGCCGACTTCGTCGCACCGAAAGACAGTGAAATCACCGACTACGTGGGCGGCTTCATCACCACCGCCGGCATCGGTGCCGAAGAAGTGGCCAAGGCGTATCAGGATGCTGGCGACGACTACAACTCGATCATGGTCAAAGCCTTGGCCGACCGTCTGGCCGAGGCCTGCGCCGAGTGGTTGCACCAGCAAGTGCGTAAAGAGCACTGGGGCTACGCGAAGGACGAAACGCTCGACAACGAAGCGCTGATCAAAGAGCAATACACGGGCATCCGCCCTGCTCCGGGCTACCCGGCGTGCCCGGATCACACCGAGAAAAGCACGCTGTTTGCCTTGCTCGACCCTGAAGCCAGCGAAATGAAAGCAGGCCGTAGCGGCGTGTTCCTCACCGAGCACTACGCAATGTTCCCGGCGGCGGCGGTCAGCGGCTGGTACTTCGCTCACCCGCAGGCGCAGTATTTCGCCGTGGGCAAGGTCGACAAGGATCAGGTGCAGAGCTACACGTCGCGCAAAGGCCAGGAGTTGAGCGTGACCGAGCGCTGGCTGGCGCCGAACCTGGGTTACGACAACTAAGATCAAAAGATCGCAGCCTGCGGCAGCTCCTACAAGGGTGTACACATAACCCTGTAGGAGCTGCCGCAGGCTGCGATCTTTTTTGCATTGTCTATGCTTACTTTTCACATAGTGGTGACGAGGGGTTTATGGACGATCCAGTCGACAACAAGCCGCCCACGTTCTGGCAGATGCTGCACAGCGTCATGGCGGCGGCGTTCGGGGTGCAGAGCGGGAAGAACCGGGCCCGGGATTTCACTCACGGCAAGCCCAGTCATTTCGTGATTCTGGGGATTCTGTTCACGGCGGTGTTCGCATTGACGCTCTACGGCATCGTGCAGCTGGTGGTACTGCTGGCAGGGGTTTAGCGCATCAGGGTTGGCAAGTTGAACAGATTGCGCCGGCCGACAGTCGACGGAAGTCCACGCCCCGATCGAGGCCATGCAATTCCAGCATTGATCGTCCAAGCCCACAGAAATTCGCTGCGCATTCTAGCCAGCGAACCTCCGAAAAACGGCGCTTATTCCGGCTTTTGGCCGACAATCGTCAGAGTCGGGCCCGGACGGGGTCGGTTACTGATGGCTGACCCAGAATACCGCGGTGCCCACGACCAGCATGATCAGAAACAGAATGGCCCAGGCATCGACCGTACTGTCAGGCTTTGAAGCTTTGTCAGGGTTGTTCATTGCATCGCCTCTTGTCGGTTTTATCGGTGATTGCATAAAGACTCGACCACAGTAAAGACGAGGATTGCCCGCGCGACAAATACGGGTTTATCAATAACGGTTCTCGTTAGTCGTTTTGGTTCTTTACATATACTCAAACATCACTTTTGCGCATAACTCCAAACTGGTATCTTGCCCCGGCTCCGTAGGGAGTGCGCGGCCGTGCGCGCAGAATTGCCGAGGCAGTATCGGAGACTTTCCAGGCGAAAAACGCAACTGGATCCGACCGGCCCAAGCCTGAGAACAGGACTTATATGTACGTATACGACGAGTACGATCAGCGGATCATCGAGGACCGCGTCAAGCAGTTCCGTGATCAGACCCGACGCTATCTGGCAGGCGAGCTGAGCGAAGAAGAATTCCGCCCTCTGCGCCTGCAAAACGGGCTTTATATCCAGCGCTTCGCGCCGATGTTGCGGGTGGCGGTGCCTTACGGCCAGCTGACTTCGCGCCAGACGCGAATGATGGCGAAGATTGCCCGCGACTACGACAAGGGCTATGCCCACATCAGTACCCGCCAGAACGTGCAGTTCAACTGGCCGGCGCTGGAAGACATCCCGGACATCCTGGCTGAACTGGCCACCGTGCAAATGCACGCGATCCAGACCAGCGGCAACTGCCTGCGCAACGTCACCACCGACCAGTTCGCCGGTGTCGCTGCCGACGAGTTGATCGACCCGCGCCCATGGTGCGAGATCGTTCGCCAATGGACGACCTTCCACCCGGAATTCGCTTACCTGCCGCGCAAGTTCAAGATCGCCATCAACGGTTCGACGTCTGATCGTGCCGCCATCGAAGTCCACGACATCGGCCTTGAGCCGGTGCACAACGCCGCGGGCGAACTGGGCTTCCGTGTGCTGGTCGGCGGTGGACTGGGCCGTACCCCGGTGGTCGGCGCGTTCATCAATGAATTCCTGCCGTGGCAAGACCTGTTGAGCTACCTCGACGCCATCCTGCGCGTTTACAACCGCTATGGCCGTCGTGACAACAAGTACAAGGCGCGGATCAAGATTCTGGTCAAGGCCCTGACGCCTGAAGTCTTCGCGCAAAAAGTCGATGCGGAAATGGAACACCTTCGCGGTGGCCAGACCACGCTGACCGAAGCCGAAGTGCATCGCGTTGCCAAACACTTCGTTGACCCGGACTACAAGGCGCTGGACAACCAGACGGCCGAACTGGCCGAACTCGACAAGCAACACCCTGGCTTCGCTCGCTGGCGCACTCGCAATACCCTGGCGCACAAGAAGCCGGGTTACGTGGCCGTGACCCTGTCCCTGAAGCCGACCGGCGTTGCGCCGGGCGACATCACCGACAAGCAGCTCGACGCCGTGGCCGACCTGGCCGATCGTTACAGCTTCGGTCAACTGCGCACTTCCCACGAGCAGAACATCATTCTGGCCGACGTCGAGCAGACTCAACTGTTCGCGATGTGGGGCGAATTGCGCGAGCAAGGTTTCGCCACGCCGAACATCGGTTTGTTGACCGACATCATCTGCTGCCCTGGCGGTGATTTCTGCTCGCTGGCCAACGCCAAGTCGATTCCGATCGCCGAATCCATCCAGCGTCGTTTCGATGACCTGGATTACCTGTTCGACATCGGTGAACTGGACCTGAACATCTCCGGTTGCATGAACGCCTGCGGTCACCACCACGTCGGCCACATCGGCATCCTCGGGGTGGACAAGAAAGGCGAAGAGTTCTACCAGGTGTCCCTGGGTGGCAGCGCCAGTCGCGACGCCAGCCTGGGCAAGATCCTCGGCCCGTCCTTTGCCCAGGACGCCATGCCTGACGTGATCGAAAAGCTGATCGACGTGTACATCGAACAACGTACCGAAGACGAGCGCTTCATCGACACCTATCAACGTATTGGCATCGACCTCTTCAAGGAACGCGTCTATGCAGCGAATCATTAAGAACAACGAAGTCGTCGACGAAACCTGGCACCTGCTGCCCAAGGACTTCAACATCGACGAGATCAGCAACTGCGACGACCTGATCGTGCCGCTGACGCTCTGGCGCGAACACGGCCGCATGCTCAAGGCCCGCGACGGTGGTCTGGGCGTTTGGCTGGACGCTGACGAAGAAGCTGAAGAGATCGGTGACGACGTGGAAAACTTCCAGGTGATCGCCCTGAATTTCCCGGCCTTCACTGATGGCCGCAACTACTCCAACGCCCGCCTGCTGCGTGACCGTTACGGTTTCAAAGGCGAACTGCGGGCGATTGGCGATGTGCTGCGCGACCAGCTGTTCTACCTGCATCGCTGCGGTTTCGATGCATTTGCTATTCGCGCCGATAAAGACCCGTATGAAGCCCTTGAAGGTCTCAAGGACTTCTCGGTGACCTATCAGGCCGCTACCGACGAACCGTTGCCGCTGTTCCGTCGCCGTTGACCGTGATGCCTTGAGCCCCTACGGGGTTCAAGGCTCATGGGTTGTTGCTAGGGTTGCCCTACGGCCGGAAATGGCCGCCCCAACGCCACCCAGTGGGCATAAAGTCGCGCCCGGTCCTCTAATGTTGTGAACGCCGCAAACGGGTTGTCGAAGGCGCCCGCTGGCAACGGCACATTCACGGTCAAGCGCCCCCACAATTCTTCCGAAGCGTCTGCTTCAGTCAGCAATCGCCATACCCGTGCCTGAAGATCCAGATAATTGACCTGGAAATCCGCGGTGAGCGTCAGGGTACTGATGGTCCCTAGAAATCGTCCGCCGCGCTGTCTGAGTGCCAATCGTTGCCAAATCGCTAATCGGGTATTCGCTTGCCCATCCGCAATGCCGTTCAACCAGGCCCCAGGGTTCCCATAATTGGCGTCCGGCACGCTCAGCCACAGGTTAATGCCCGTTTGCTCCCGATGCGTCACCAACCTCTGCAAGGTATCTTCGTCGGTGATCGGGTTGTTCCACAGCAGTACTCGATCCCGGGCGATAGCCTGATTCAGTACAGCCGGCGGTACGCGGCTAATCCGGTTATTCCTCAAATCCAGCAGCGTCAAATACGGTTGATCCATGATCCCGACCGGGCAGATCGTGATCCCTGTGTTGTTCAAATTCAAAGATCGCAGCTGGTTCATGCTCATTACCAAGGGCGGATCGCCCAATGGGTTATCGCTCATGTCCAAGTGTTGAAGATTGGTCAGTTCATTCAACTTCCCGGCATTGAGCTCACTCAATTTCAGTTGGGTGTTACGCAAGTTCAATGAAGTGAGACGCTTCAACATCGGAATCGTGGATGGCAATTCGCCGTCCTGTAGCACATTCGCAATGTGGAACTGCAAGTCGACATCTTCAAGATCCAGCATCTGCACATTGGGGAAGCCATCAAGAAATTCATCCAGACTGGAAATGACGTTCATTTGAAAGTTGTGCATATTCAGACCGACGACATCATTCAGTCGAACGTTGAGCGCGGGTAATCGATGGAAAGTTTCATTATCCATGTCCATCGTAAAACCAACGGAATGGTTGCCAGAGTAATGGCTATTTTGCTGCGGTGGACGCTTGCGCCAGATGGAAATGAGTTCGTCAGCCAGTTCAATTCTGAGCTGCCTCTCAAGCGTCATCGCATCATGAATCAGTCCTGCATTATGGGCTGCCAATTGCGCAGGATTCATACCCGCAGCAGCGGGATCGCCGATGTTCAGGAGAGGTACACCCATATCGTCAATGTCTTGCGCCACCAGATTAATCCAGTCGTTCATATCAACGCACAACTGTTCAAGTTGATCTTTTAACCGATCAATATGGGCCATGTAATTGATACCCACTCGCTCCAACTCCACATCGGCTTCAGCATTAGTGAACTCTGGATAGACTTCCCTGAGCAGTAGCCTCTTCACTGGCTGCGTGAGCGCTTCGGCTTGAGTTGTTCCCGGGTTGCTGCCGCCTTTGAGTCCCTGCGGCTCAAAGGGGAGTCTTGAGTTCATTCTGTCCAACCCGGTAACCAGCTCGGAACGAGACAGCGCGTGATTACTGACTTTCAGCTTCAGCTCAGAGCCGGGATCCGCGGACAGCAGTTGCAAGGCCGAGCGTTCATCCTTGGACAGGACATCGGCGACCGCCGTGTAAAAATTCGTCGCTGCGGTAGCAGAAGCTGACTGATACCGCTCCTGGACCTTGATCAGGCGCAGGCAATCAGGTGAATCGAGTGGACCGGCACGATCCAGCACTCGACCGCCTAGCGAACCGTCGAGCACTTCGACTCGAAGCCCTTTGGGCCATCCAGGCAGATTTGCAAGAGAGTGCAACGCCAGCGTATCCGATTCAGCGCTGGATACTGAACGAAGATAGAGACCTTCATAAGCACGACTCAGACGCACATGCTGCTGGTATTGGCGTGCCTTGCTGTCCAGCTTTTTGAACAATTCCCTGGCCAGGTCAGGGTCGGGGGTCGTCTTGAAGTCGACGCCATAGCGATCCAGCATTTGCTCCACGGCCGATTTGGGCAGATCGGGATAGGTCCGTTGAAAGAGCTGGACCCATTCGTGCTCCGACTGCTGAAGTGCCTGATACCGACGGTTGAATTCAGCAGCCGCAGTCGATGGGTCGCCCAGCGCTGCGACTTCCTGATCAATCCGGAAACGGTCCACTGTGTCGGCCAGTAAAGGCGTGGGTGCGCGCCCCGTCTGCATCAGCCGAAGCATGTCGTTATCGACGGCGCTGACCTTGCCGATTTGTGCCAGCACTTCATCCGTGAAAGTACCGGCCGGGGCACCGACTCCCCGTAGAAGCTCCACCCGCGTCGGCAGCGGCAATTCCGGTTGCAGGGGCGCAGGGGGTGCAACGGGTTCCTTTATCGGTTGGCTTGATCCGCCGCTTTCGTGATCCAGATCGGTCAGCTCAGCCAACTCCGCCCCGTCCTTGCCAAGCGAACCAACGGCAGATACCAGCGGCAGTGCGTTTAGCAAACCGAAGACGATTCGGGTCACACCCTGCGAGCGTTTACTGGCGGTCTCACCGTTAACAGTCTGATCCAGGCCATACCCGGTATCGATCAGCCCGGCAAGGACCAACAACCCCTCTCCTCCAGGCACGAACAGCGCCAACGGGCCGAACTGATTAACCCACTGGACAATGGGCTCGACGATGGCGCTTAAATTGGCGCGATTGACATCAGCATCGTCGCGGATGATTTGATTACTGGCGATGGCCGCCTGCTTCATGGTCAGAACCAGTTGCGCAAACGGATCAGTCTTCGAGGAAGCAATGTCGACGTCGATGTAGTCGGCCGGGTCCCAATAACCATCGTTGTTGAAAAAGCCCGATTCTTTGGTCAGGTGATACTGGCGCGGATAAATCGCCATGCCATCGAGCGCTGTGAGCACGCCGGCGTGAAACGTGCCGTCTTCGCGATCATCCTCGGCGAAGTGCGCAGCCAGTGCCCGCTTCGTTACCGCAGCCTTGCCCTGCTCGACTATCCATTGGCGAAGCTCGCCCCCGTCGGCGAACTCGTGCAGCGGTGAGGAGTTGCCGGGAATGTACAGCAGCACTCGGCCACTGGATCGGTCGCGGTAACACCAGATATCCCTCGCCGTGTATCGATAGAGCTTTAAACGGCCCCTCTCGACGCTGGCAGACAGCCGAGTCGACGCTTGCAGTTGTCCAATAGTCAGCGCTTCCCAGGTTTGATCGGGCGGCAGCCCTGCCGCGCGCATGGCCAGCTCCAGGCCTTTTTTGGACAAGCTGTTTTCATGATGTTGCAGCCACGCGGTCATGACAAAAGCGGCCTTGACCGAGGTTCTCAATGCGTAAGGTCTGGACGCAATCAGCACCTCGTCCGACGGCCAGGCTTTGTCCAGATAGTTTTCATACAAATACTTCAAATCCAGCTCCCAGACCCATTTCTTGAAATCGGCTGGACGCAGCTTGATTTGTGTATCGGGTCCATAGGCTTGCGGGGTTGTCTGTCGATAAATGCCTTCGTAAGTACGGTGATTGCCACTGCCGTGATCAGCGAATTCGTCGACGTTTTCGACGAGACGAACAGTTGGCCCGACATCTGGCGGCGTATATAAACCAAAAGCTGTTTCACCAAAGCGCCCGTCGCCAACGGTCTGGTAGTTGGAAAGCAGCGTCTGCACCAGCGTGCGCGAACTTCCCACTTGCCCTTGGTGAATGCCGTTCTGTTCTTCATGGCCCCTGTAGTCGTAATCGAGGGTCACCAGCAAGGCGGTCTGCGGATCGATTTCCGCACCCCACTTTTGCTTGATCAGTTGTCCGCCAAACTGGCCCGGGGTTTGCGGAAGCGCGGTATCGACGACAGAGCTCAGCTCATCACGCATTCGCGGTGTCGGGGGTAAACCAGGCGCGGCACGTTTAATAGGCTGTTGATTAATCATTGTCCACTCCCTGGCTGTTACTTGAACGAACGGACGTGTCGGGCGTTGCCAAGCCTGGATGTCTTGCCAAGGCCTCATCGGTCAGACGCTTGATGAGTTCTCGGTTCTCATTTTTATCGTTTTCAATGATCGCCTTCAGGCGCTGGGTAGCGGTTGCACGGGGCAGGTCGACCTGTGCCTCCAGTTTTACCAAGGCTATCGTCGTGCGTTCGGAAATGGCACTGAACTGGTGCTGATAAGTCGCCTGCAGGTATTCGTACCAAAACCCTTGAGTGTGCGACCCCAAGACTGCCGTTGGCGTTTCGGCCTTGACGATCTCCTGGTAGGCGTGTTCGAGCTGTTCAGTGGAAACCTCGACATCCAACCGAACGTTTATTTCTCTTGGCTGAGCGGGCAGATCCAGTCGCTGCGCCAGCCCGACGCGGTAGGCCAGGCTGAGTTCGTGCGCCTGCCCACGATTGACCGATCCGGAGAGAATGCGCTCAGCGACGTCCATCAGGGCTTGCCGTTCGACCTCCTGCAAGCGAAACAGTCCCCTCATCAAATGAACCAGCTCCCCTTCGAGGGAACGGATGCCGGTGCGAGCCGCCGCCATGGCTCGAAAACACAACACCCGGACCTCCAGATTGCTGAACAGCCGGGCCGGATCGTCGGCACTGACCCGACCGAGCCGACTGATTCGAAACAATGAACGGCGCAATGTGTCGTCTTCACCCGCCGCCTCCAGCACCTCCCCTACCCGTCGAGACAAGTCACCCGGTAGCCGGGCGAAATCGGCGGTATTGAGCAGTTGTCCCAGCAGGTAGAAGAAATCTCCAGAATTCGGGTAAGCCGACAGCGAAAGCCAGAGCGCCTGGCGTTGGGTGATCTGTGCTTTGGACAGGCCTGTCATCCAGCTGGAGCCGCGAGGATCCGGAATCACTCGTCTTGCGGCCGGGCGGTAGTCGGCGGTAATCACGCCCAGATTGATGCCATGGGACTGTTGGTAGGAAGCGATCGCTTGCAGGCTGGACGATGACAGTGGATTGCCGTCGACGCTGGTGCCGAAGTTCAATGGAGATCGAGCCTCAAACACCGCCTTCGGAATCTGCACGATGGCGTTATCGCGCAAATCCATAGTCTGCAGATCGGGCAGTCCAGTCACCCCTTCCGGCCATTCGACTATCCCCGTTCCGCGCAACGCAAGATGCCGCAGTTCTCTAAGCGAAGTGACTGTTGGCACTCGGCCAAGGGCCGGGTTAAAGCTCAGGTTGAGGGAATGCAGATGCGTGTTGCTGCCGAGCGATGTGATCGATTCGGGCGTTAGATAGATCTGGTTATCGCTCAAATCCAGGCGAGTCAGATTGGGCATGTCTGCCACCGCCTGAGGGATGCGTGTCAACTCGTTACCCGTCAGGCTCAACGCATGCAGATGGGTAAAATTACGCAGGAACGCATTCAACCCCGCGCTGCCCCCCACCTTGTTCATCTCCAGCGTGTCGATGTGACTGAAGCCGCCGACAATCACCGGCATGTCCCCCAAGGGCTGCGCATCGAACGCCAAATGGTAGGTCCCTTGCGCCCCCTCAAGGGTTAAGTCGGTTTCCTTGCGCCAGGCGCGCAGAATGGCCTGCGCCGCTCGTGACTTGCTGTGGCCGGGAACCTTGAGTCTGGGGCCATCGCCCACTTGGTAATGGCTGTCGCGATGCACCCAGTGCTCCAGCGTATTGCGAATGCTTTGATATTCCAGCCTTAAGCTTTCAAGTGCTCTCAACGCCAGCACTTCATCCGTGCCTATCGTCACCAGGAAGCGCTCGATCTGCGCGGGCGAATGCGTCGGGTAGAGTTCTCGTGCCCGCTGCAGCAGTGCGGGTGATCGTGGCGCAGTGGTTTTCGGATCGGGCAAGGCCAGCGAGATTGAACGCTCTATCGGCCAATCCGCCAATCCCATGGGAGAGCGATAACACGCGCGTAGAGGCACGATGCCAATCTTCTTGGCGATGGCGTCACGTCGCTGCAGGGCCAGTGCCGTGATTTTTTGCCGCAACCCGGCACCGGCATCGTCCGCTTCCACGCCGAGGCTTTTGCGACTCTGTACGGGCAGGCTTTCCCAGAGTGTCTGAAAAAAATGTTGGCGTGTGCGCCCCGGATGGCTGAACAGAACCTTGCCCTGGGCATCAGTTGCCTCATAACGGTCGGGGTGGGCATCGATGAACACTTCATGCACCGCATCGTTCGGGCCAATACTGGGTTTCTCGTCCGAATGCACCGCCCATTCCATAATCTGGACCGACACATCCTTCGGCCAGCCTGGCAAGTGTTCGAGGGCGTCCAGCACCAGCAGGTGTGCTCCCTGATCGTTGGTAGCGTCCAGGTACAACCCCTCGTAAGCCCGGTTCAAGCGCAACACCTGCACATACCGCCGCGCTTCTTCGGCCAGGCGTAAGGGCACTCGCCCCGCTTCCAACTCCTGCCACTCACCGAGATCGGCATATTCAACTAATTCGTCGGCGACGCTGGCCGGCAGCTCGGTAAAAGCTTCGCGGATGGGTGCTGCCTTTTCCGTTTTGAGGGTGTCGGCACGGCGAAAGAGCCGATCGAAAAGGGGCAGTCGGAAGCGCTCCACGTGCTCGGCGATCAAGCCGGTCAGCAACGTGGTTTGTGCGGGTTGGCCAGCGGTCGCCGAACCCAGCAGAAGCGAGCGTTCCTGAGCATTCAGGGCCGCCAACAGTGGTGGGTGGAACTGTCCCTTGCGCAGCAGATCCTGACTGATTTTTATCGTCCGGGTGGCCGTCCCCGAACCGTAGCGTGTGACCTCATCGCCCACAATGTTGGTAATGCTCACAGCCGCGTCCCCTGGCCATTTACCGAGGGAGGTCAGTAAATACAACTGCAAGTCGGCATCGGCATACGGCGCGGAGGCCGGCGTGCGCATCTGCTCGATGAAGTGTCCGGTATCGCCGTCCGCACGAAAGCGTCGCGCCGTATCGATCAGGGTCGCCATCGGTTTGCGCCGATCAACGTATAGCTGACGCAATGGTTTTTCGTCGACGCCAATGGCAGCAAGGATCTGCAAGGCCTGGGCGTCCGACACATCCGCCTTGCGATAACCCATACGCCTGAACAAGGTCAAAAGATTCCAGTCCTGGGGCAGTTCCGAGGCATGCCGCCAGGCGCCCGCGCCGTTGGTTTCAAGCACCGGTGAATAGCGTCCGAACGATTCCGGAGACTGAATTTCCCACAAGCCCGTGTCGTGAACCGGGCGCACGGCATAGCCATCCGTGCCAATCGGCAGATAACGATGCCCATGCCTCAAGACCAACCCTTGCTCATCGGGCCGGAATTCAGATCGTATTGGCAGTGGTCGTCGATAAGCGCTCAGATCGGGCTTCCATAACCGCACAGAACCGCTAGAAACAGGCACCGCCCTCAATCCCTGTACAAAACTTGAAGTTCTGACGGCTTTGTAGGCCTTACCGGCTGCCGAGGTACCGGCGCTCAATGCCGTCATCAAAATCAGATTCTCGAGGGTATCGAAAAAATAGTCGGTCGCTTGTTCCTGTTCGCCCTTGGCCCAACTGTCAATGCCTTCGTAAATCCCCTGTAGTAACTGGAAACCTGCCACGGCAAACATGACTTCGCCAAGGACGGGCACAAACGAGGCGAAAAACAGCGCTATGTTAATGCCGATATCCTCATAGGCTTCCAGCCTGGCCAAACGGGTTTTCTCATCCTCGTCATCGGTAGGCACCACCAGCAACCGCGAATCAGCAAGGACTTGCGCCGCACGCTGACGATACATCGCCAGAAATAAATCAGCTTTCACCTCATCTTGCAGATCAAAACCGGAGACATTGGCGTAGACGCTCGTCGAGGGAAACGGCGTTTTTGGTGGATTCAGAATCTTCTTGTCCACCCCCTTGAAAAAAATGTCACGATCTTCCAGCGCGATGAAACGCAGGAAAAAGTTGCGAAATTCCGGGGTTTTCAGGCGATTGATCAACTCCACCTCGCAGCGGGTGAACGACACGTACTCCTTCAAGGGGTGCACCGGATCATCCGGCATGTAAACCACGCAACGGTAATCATCGTCTGCAGGGTCACTGACAGGCCCTATGAACATCGGGCCATTCAACTTGACGCCGAAGATTTCCAGACGTTAAAAACTCAGCGTGTTTTTACCCAGAGTGATCGACGGACTGACATCCGTTACCGACTTCAGCATCTGATAAACATCAGCGCTGATATGCTTTTTCATTAAAGCGATATGCCTGGCGACTTCAAACTGATCTTTCGCGCACGCCACATACTTGTCGCGCAAAGCACCCGCTTGCGTTCCATCACCGAACAGCGCTTTAACATGATCCTGATACTGCTTACCCAAATCCAGCGTGCGACAAAGCTGGGCAAATTCATGCGGATGAATTGAAATAACTTTGTTAGGTCGGCCGGTAATATGCTCCGGCACATAAATCAATGAACTGTCGTGATAGTTGCCTGCCTGAGTTTCGGAATCTTCGAAGTTCTCACAGGCGGCCCTCAACAGGTCCCGGCCAATGGGCAAAACCAGTTTCTTTCGCAAGCCAAGCAAGCTTGAAGTCGAGCGGACATGCTGAAAAACCACACCCTCCACATCGAAGGGTTCGCCCAGTTTGTCCGTCATGGCCTTGGCCAATAACGGTGCGCAAAATGATTCCGGAGATTTAAACGCCTGCAAATCGTCAAGCGCCGCACGGCGCGTTTGATAACTGGCTTTCAGACTTTTATACAGTTCGCTCCGTAAATCGGCTGAGGATTCCAGCAGCCAGGAAGGCGTCTGCTTCTTAATCAAGTCAAAATAAACGCCTTGTTGAGCAGGCGTTATGGCAGGCAGTGTTGTATTGCTCGTTTTTACATCCATGTTGAACGACCTTGAAACTGATAGGAACAGTCAGCTTAAGATCGAACTTCTCTTGAAAAAAGCGCAAATACCCAATGGGAATGCGCTTTAAAACACCAACATTACGAGCCTTTAAAATAGATATGTACCACCGCTGATTCGACTCAGCGTGTAATAGGGTCTTGTGCTGATCCCGGCAACAAGACCCTTGGTGCGGCTTACCAGAAACGCTGCTGCGTCAATCGGCTCCACCAGGTCAGTAACACGCGATCGACCGAGCCGCTGGCCGCCATGCCGATGCGCTCCTGCAGGCTTTTGCGTTCGGCGTAGTGCAAGTGGTAAAGCTCCGACTTCTTGGCCCGTTCGGCGAGGTATTCGTCGCTGGTCTTGAGTTCGTCCACCAATTGCTTGTCCAGCGCGGCAACGCCGAGCCAGATTTCGCCGGTCGCCACTTCGTCGATGGCCAGTTGCGGGCGATAGCGGGAAACGAAGTTCTTGAACAGCTGATGGGTGACGTCCAGGTCTTCCTGAAATTTCTCGCGGCCCTTTTCGGTGTTTTCGCCAAACACGGTCAGGGTGCGTTTGTATTCGCCGGCGGTGAGGACTTCAAAGTCGATGTCGTGCTTTCTCAGCAGGCGATTGACGTTTGGCAACTGCGCCACCACGCCGATCGAGCCGAGGATGGCGAACGGCGCGCTGATGATCTTCTCGCCGATGCACGCCATCATGTAGCCGCCACTGGCCGCGACCTTGTCGATGCACACCGTCAGTGGCACGCCAGCGTCACGGATGCGCGCCAGTTGCGAAGACGCCAGGCCGTAGCTGTGAACCATGCCGCCACCGCTCTCCAGACGCAGCACCACTTCATCCTTTGGCGTGGCCAGGGTCAGCAGCGCGGTGATTTCGTGGCGCAGGCTTTCAGTGGCCGAGGCCTTGATGTCGCCATCGAAATCCAGCACGAACACCCGGGATTTGGCCTCGGGTTTTTTCTTCTGCTTTTTCTCGGTTTTAGCTTCGACCTTGCGCAAGGCCTTGAGCTGGTCCTTGTCGAGCAAGGTCTGCTCCAGGCGTTCACGCAGCCCTTTGTAGAAATCATTGAGTTTGCTGACTTGCAGCTGACCGGCCGACTTGCGCCGACCTTTGCTGCGCAACGACGCGAAACTGGCCATGACCACCAGAATGGCGATCACCAGCGTCACGGTTTTAGCCAGGAAACTGGCGTACTCGGACAAAAACTCCACAGTGGCTCCTTCAGTACAATGCGCTGCATAAACGCGCGCGGGATAACATCAGCATACCCATGCGCCGGCCCGGCGGCCAGCCGTGAAACCTCTGGCAACAGGCTGTAACGGGCATTTCAAACAAGCGTATGTTTTTTCATTGACAGCTCACCGTCATCCTCATAACCTCGCCAAACCTTCAACGTACCGGGATGACGCGGACGTGGGCAGTATCTATTTGATTCGACATGGCCAGGCCTCCTTCGGTGCAGACGACTATGACGTCCTGTCACCGACCGGTATTCGCCAGGCAGAAGTCCTCGGCCAGCACCTCGCCGGGCTGGGCATCCGCTTTGATCGCTGCCTCTCGGGCGATCTGCGCCGCCAGCAACATACCGCCAGCAGTGCGCTGGAACAGTTCGCCGCTGCGGGGCTGCCGGTGCCGATTGTGGAAACCGATTCCGCCTTCAATGAATTCGATGCCGATGCGGTGATCCGTGCGCTGCTGCCGGCCATGCTCGACGACGAGCCCGAAGCGCTGGAGATCCTGCGCAATGCCGCGCAAAACCGTGCCGAGTTCCAGCGTATTTTCGCCCTGATCATCGAGCGCTGGCTGGCCGGTACGTATGACACCCCGGGCCTTGAAAGCTGGCTGGGTTTTGTCGAACGGGTGCAGGCCGGTCTGCACCGAATCCTCGAAAGCGCCGACAACACCCAGAAAATCGCCGTGTTCACCTCCGGCGGCACCATCACTGCCCTGCTCCACCTGATTACGCAAATGCCTGCTCGCCAGGCGTTTGAACTTAACTGGCAAATCGTCAACACCTCGCTCAACCAACTGAAGTTTCGTGGTCGCGAGGTGGCACTGGCTTCTTTCAACAATCATGCGCATCTGCAACTGTTGAAAGCACCGGAACTCATCACGTTTCGCTGAGTCCGGACTATTGTGACCCTGGCTGTAATCACCCAGCTCTAATTACCCAAGAAAGGATCGAACCATGACCTCCGTAGCTGATGCCGTACAAGCAATGAAAGCCAAGTTCAACCCAGCCGCTGCTGCCGGTCTGGACCTGGTTTTCGGTTTCCGCATCGACGACACCAAGAACTTCTCGCTGATTGTCAAAGACAGCACCTGCGAACTGCAGGAAGGTGAGAACCCGGACGCCCAGGTCACTCTGGTGATGGACGGCGAAACCCTGGAAGGCATCGTTGACGGTTCGACCGACGGCATGCAGGCGTTCATGGGCGGCAAACTGCGCGCTGAAGGCGACATGATGCTGGCGATGAAACTGTCCGAGCTGTTCCCGGCATAAGATGGCGGCTCCCGTTCTCGGGAGCCTCTCTGGCTGCATACGAATCCCGCCCCTTGTGGCGGGATTCGTCGTTTTTCACCTTTGGAAAACCGCCCCCTGCGGATTTGCGGTCTATATTCCTTCTGGCCGCATGCGTCAGACATCGGCTGTTCTGTCCCCCTTTTTTTCTATGAAAGAACCGAGCGGAGAACACTGCCATGAGCCCGCCTGACGACCACGACGGTTTCAACCGCCGACATGTACTGCAAGGCCTTTCGGCAGGTGCCGTCGGTGCCTGGATCAGCCCTCTATTCGCAGGGAGTAAAACCATGCCAGAGACTCCGGCCGACCTCATTCTTTACAACGGACGCCTGCACACCGTCGATCGCAAGAAACCCCAGGCCAGTGCCGTCGCGATCAAGGACGGACGCTTCGTGGTGGTCGGCAGCGACGCTCAAGCCATGGCGTTACAAGGCCCCGGCACGCAAATTATTGACCTGCACGGACGCACGGTGATTCCCGGCCTCAACGACTCGCACTTGCACCTGATCCGTGGCGGTTTGAATTACAACCTGGAACTGCGTTGGGAAGGCGTGCCGTCGCTGGTCGATGCCCTGCGCATGCTCAAGGATCAGGCCGACCGCACACCCACGCCGCAATGGGTACGGGTCGTCGGTGGCTGGAACGAATTCCAGTTCGCCGAAAAACGCCTGCCAACCATTGATGAACTGAATACAGCGGCACCGGACACGCCGGTGTTCGTGCTGCACCTCTACGACCGCGCCCTGCTCAACCGCGCCGCATTGAAAGTGGTCGGCTACACCCGCGACACGCCGAACCCGCCCGGCGGTGAAATCCAGCGCGACGCCAATGGCGACCCGACCGGCATGCTGATCGCCCGCCCCAACGCGATGATTCTCTACTCGACCCTGGCCAAGGGACCGAAACTGCCACTGGAATACCAGGTCAATTCGACCCGGCAATTCATGCGCGAACTCAATCGCCTTGGTGTCACCAGCGCCATCGACGCCGGCGGTGGTTATCAGAATTATCCGGACGACTATCAAGTCATTCAGCAACTGGCCAAGGACCAACAGCTCACAGTGCGCATCGCCTACAACCTGTTCACCCAGAAACCCAAGGAAGAGCTGACCGACTTCAAAAACTGGACCAGCACCTCCCATTACGGCCAGGGCGACGACTTTCTGCGACACAACGGCGCCGGAGAAATGCTGGTGTTTTCGGCAGCGGATTTCGAAGACTTTCTCGAGCCGCGTCCGGACCTGCCGCTAACCATGGAACAGGAACTGGAGCCGGTGGTTCGCCACCTCGTCGAGCAACGCTGGCCATTCCGCCTGCACGCCACCTACAACGAATCCATCAGTCGCATGCTCGATGTGTTCGAGAAGGTCAATCGCGACATTCCGTTCGACGGCTTGCCATGGTTTTTCGATCACGCCGAAACCATCACCCCGCAAAACATCGAGCGGGTCAAAGCCTTGGGCGGCGGGATCGCGATCCAGGATCGCATGGCGTTTCAGGGCGAGTACTTTGTCGACCGCTACGGCGCCAAGGCCGCCGAGCACACGCCACCGATCGCACGGATGCTCGCCGAAGGCGTTCCCGTTGGCGCCGGCACCGATGCCACGCGGGTGTCGAGCTACAACCCCTGGACGTCGATGTATTGGCTGATCAGCGGGCGCACCGTTGGTGGTCTGGCGCTGTACCCGCAAGGCTTGAGCCGTGACACCGCACTGGAGCTGTTCACCCACGGCAGTGCCTGGTTTTCTTCCGAGCAAGGCAAGAAAGGCCAGATCAAGGTCGGGCAACTGGCGGATTTGATTGCACTGTCGGCGGACTATTTCCATATCGAGGATGAGGCGGTGAAATGGATCGAGTCGGTGCTGACGATTGTCGATGGCAAGATCGTCTATGGCAGCGTCGAGTTCGAGAAACTTGGTCCGCCCCCCGTGCCGGTGGTGCCGGAATGGTCACCGGTGGTGAACGTGCCCGGCCATTGGAAACCGTTGGCGCCGATGACGGCGCAGGCTCATCAATGCGTCGGGGCTTGCGCGGTGCATGCTCACAGCCATGATCGGGCGCGATTGTCCTCGGCACCGGTCAGTGACTTTCAGGGATTCTGGGGAGCGTTTGGCTGTTCGTGTTTTACGTTTTGAATTGAACCGTTGAGAGCGCTGCCTGTGTTAACCAAGGGGAATGCCTCGCCGGACTCTGCTGCCGTGCATTTCGGTCATGAGGCAGATGGCTGACCTGACCTTGCGGATGTACCCGAAACCCTGTGGGAGCTGGCTTGCCTGCGATGGCTGTGTGTCAGGCGACGAGTTTTTTTATGGTGTACATATCCGTTGCTGCGGTAACGGCCGCTTATGGTTCCGCTTTTACAGCGGGTCACTTGGAAAAGCGCCAAGTAACCAAGCGCCAGCGCCCCTGACGTACGGTGCCTCGCCTAGGCTCGGCATGCCCTCGCTCCGGGGCAGATCAAGATCAAGATCAAAAACCAAAGCCAGAGCCAGAGCCAGAGCCAGAACCAGAGCCACTGAAAACTGTAGGAGCGAGCTTACTCGCGAAAATCGTCTGGGCACTGCGTGCATTCAGACAGCACGCGTTATCGTTCACGTCCATCGCAGGCAAGCCAGCTCCTACAGGGGAACGCGTACACCTGAAATCAGGTCGGCTGGCAGGCCGCCTCGCGGTGCTGTTGCGGTGCCCGCCCCCTCGAGAGGCCTAGCGCAGGTTCTGCGCAGTGGGCAACCCGGCATGGATGCCGGGTTAGCCGCGCACGGCCATGGATGGCCGATCGCGGCGGGCCCACGGAGCAGGACCGGAGCGAGGGCATGCCGAGCACTAGCGAGGCACCGAACGAAAGGGGCAAAAGCCCTTGGTTACTTGGGGCTCTTCCAAGTGACTCGCCGTCAGGGCGAAACCGCCAGCAGCCGTTACCGCGGAAACGGATATGTACCCATTCAACAAAAGAAATACCGCGCAACCGCCACACAAACGAGCCCCGCAGTATCCGCTTACAATGCCCACACCCCCCAAACCGGCCTCCCCATGGACATCGACCTCGCCCGTACCTTTCTGGAAATCGTCCGCCACGGCAGCCTCGCCGCCGCAGCGGAAAAACTCCACGTCACCCAGACCGCGATCACTGCGCGTGTACAGAAACTCGAAAACCAGCTGGGCAGCACGCTATTCGTGCGTAACCGCGCCGGTGCTCGTTTGACCCCGAACGGCGAAGCCTTTGTGGTCTACGCCAATCAACTGGTCGAAACCTGGGAAGCCGCACGCCGGGACTTGCCGTTGCCTGAGGGCTACCACGACGTACTGCACATCGGCGGCGAAGTCAGTCTGTGCAACCCGTTGATGCTCAGTTGGGCCGGTGAACTGCGGGAGAAGATTCCCGGCCACGCGCTGCGCATGGAGATCCGCGACGGCGAAAACCTGCTGCGCCAACTGGAACTGGGAGTGCTGGACGCGGCGCTGGTCTATCAGCCCGAATATTGGCCACGCCTGCAAGTCGAGCAGGTGCTGGAAGAAAAACTGATTCTGGTGCGCCTGGCCAGAAAGCCTGATCCCTACGTGTACATCGACTGGGGCCAGGACTTTCGCCGTCAGCACGATGCCGCGTTACCGGAGAAAGCCAAAGCGGCGCTGAGCTTCAACCTCGGCCCCCTGGCCTTGCAGTACATTCTGGAAAACGGCGGCAGTGGCTACTTTCGTACCCGGGTGGTGCAAAGCTACCTGGAAAGCGGTGTATTGGAACAAGTGCCGAAAGCCCCGGAATTCAACTACCCGACCTATCTGGTTTACTCCCGCGACCGTGACTCGGCGACCCTGCAACACGCCTTCGACCTGCTGCGCGAAGTCATCCAGTCCGACGATGACTGGTCGCAACGCTGGAACCCGCTGACCTGAGTCCGGTTTACACCGGAACATGGCGTTTGTGTCTTCTGGCTTCGGCCCTCCGGAAACGGCGGGATCGTCTAATCTGCTGGGACAACAATAACCACAGGTGAACGCAGTGAGGCAGACCACCGAGGCTTTTCGCACCCGCTATCGCGCTGACATTCATCCACGCTACAACCCCTGGCTGCACGGCGGCTTTGTGCTGCTGTTCGGTTTGCTGGCCATTGGGGCATTCTGGAGCACCGGGCATCAAGTGCTGCCGCTGGAATGGCTGGCAGTGCCGCTGACGTTGTTGTTCTTCAACTTCGGCGTGTACACGGTGCATCGCCACTTGGGTCATCACAAAAAAAGCTTTGCGCGGATGTTCTATGCCCGCCATGCCGGTGACCATCACAGCTTCTTCGCCCCCGGCCACATGACTTACGACAGCGCCCGCGACTGGCGGGTGATCCTGTTTCCGGCCTGGCTAATCGTGGTGCATACGCTCGTCATCACCCTGCCCGTCTGGTGGTTGCTCGCGCAGTTCGATGCCAACGTCGCCGGTCTGGTCGGCGGCTGCCTGGTCCTCGGTTACCTGACCTATGAAGTGTTCCATGCCTGCGAGCACTTGCCGCCCTCGAACCCGGTGACGCGCTGGCCGTGGATCCGTCAGATGCGCCGTCTGCATGAACTGCATCACCGCCGGGAGTTGATGCAGGAACGCAATTTCAACATCGTTTTCCCACTGACGGACTACCTGTTCGGCACCCTTTACTGGGAGCCCGAACCGACCTACCTGCACCCGACGAGAACGCCCATGACCCGCATGCAGCACCAGATCAACATTGCCGGCAACCCGATTGACGTGCTCGCCTACGCCAGCACCGTGACCCGCTGGCCGGAGTGGCACCCTTCGTCGCTCAAGGTCGAGGGCCATGGCGGTCCGCTACATGCCGGGATGCGCTTCGAAGAAGACATCCGGGCCGGCGGGCGCGAGGGACATTTGAGCTGGGCGGTCAACGAGTATTTACCGGGTCGTCGCTGGAGGGCTCACGCTCAGGGCGATCATGGCCTGTCGTTGGTGGTGACTTACGAATGCGAGGCCGAGGGCGACGGCACGCGGTTTGTCCGCACCCTGGAGTACCGGTTCAGCGGCCTGGGGATGCGCATCGCCAACCGTCTATTGCTGAAGCGGCGTATCAATCATGAATCAGCCGCGTCGATGCTGGCCTTGCGCGAAATGGCCCACAAGCACCTGGCACCAGCAGGAGTCACCGTGTGAGTCGAACCGTCAAGTTCCGCCATGTCGTGTTGCTGGTGGTCGTGGCCATTGCGGCCTTTCTGCTGCTGATGCCGACCAAGGTGCAACCGGTGGCCTGGACGCCGCCACCGGCGCCTTCACTCACCAGTGGGCCGTACGCCGACAATCAGCGCCTCAAAGGTATGGAGCGTGTGGGCGCCGACGATATCGACGGGCCGGAAGCGTTGCTGCTGGAGGACAATGTCCTCATCACCGGCCTGCACGACGGCCGGCTGATTCGCACCAGCCTCGACGGCAAGGTCACCAAAGTGCTGGCCGACACCGGCGGCCGGCCGCTGGGCCTGGCGCGTCATCCCAATGGTTTGCTGGTGATCGCTGACGGGGTCAAGGGCTTGCTGTCGCTGGACGCTCAAGGCCGGTTGATCGCGTTGACCACGGCGGCGAATGGCGTGGACTTTGGTTTCACCGACGACGTGGCCATCGACAAGTCCGGGCATTACGCCTATTTCAGTGATGCTTCCAGCCGCTTCGGATACGGCCACGATGGCGAGGCGATCATGGAGCACGGCGGCGATGGTCGCTTGCTGCGCTATGACTTCCAGACCGGTAAAACGGCGGTCCTGCTGGATAAACTGGAGTTTGCCAACGGCGTGACCCTGGGACCGGACGATGCTTTTGTGCTGGTCAACGAAACCGGTGCCTATCGCATCAGTCGTTACTGGCTCAGCGGGCCGAAAGCAGGTACTCACGATCTGTTTATCGACAACTTGCCGGGACTGCCGGACAACCTCGCGTTCAATGGCCGGGACCGTTTCTGGGTGGCGCTGTATGCCCCGCGCAACGCACTGCTCGATGCCACGGCAGCGCATCCCTTCGTGCGCAAGATGATCGTGCGGGCGATGACCATTCTGCCCAAACCGCTGGAGAAACGCGGGTTTGCGTTAGGGCTGGATGTCGAGGGCAAGGTGATTGCCAATCTGCAGGACGGCAGCAGCGACAATTACTCGCCGATCACTACGGTGCGTGAGTATGGGGAGTGGTTGTATTTCGGGTCGTTGAAGGCCAAACACATGGTGCGGTTGCCGCTAAGCACAGCCCTACAGAAGTAACGCCAATCAAAATGTGGGAGCGAGCCTGCTCGCGAAAGCGTTGTGTCAATCAACATCAATGTTTGATGGATAACCGCTTTCGCGAGCAGGCTCGCTCCCACAGGGGATTGTGTGTGACTGGCTTACCGAGGATCCATCTCGCCATCGCGCACCGCGTTATCGGTTTCTTCACGAACGCGCTCCGGGTCAAGGTCGGTGCCGTCGTCCTGGTCCATGGGGATGGCACCTTCGTTGTTCGGCAGTTCGTCGATACCCGGCTCATCTTCAGGGTTGACGGTGGTGCGCCCCGGGCTCAATGGCTCGGGATGTGTGGGGATGGGGTCGTAGCCACCCTGCTCTTCGCTGGGGAATTTCGGATCAGTCATGGGGCACCTCGTATGGAGTCGTTCAGTCGGACTCTGATCATTCGAGGTGCCGGGATTTATCGCCGTTCCAATTTTTCAGTCACCGGTCGTCGGTGGCTGGGGCGACATGTCAGGACGACTGGAGTTGTTGGACGATCTTGTCCTTGACCTGCAAGCGCTTCTCCTTGAGCTTCTTCAGTGCGTCATCACTGGGCGCATCCGATTGGGCGGTTTCAGCCTTTACCACCTCGGCGTCCGCCTGCGAATACTTGTTGATCAGTGAATCCAGTAACGGATCCTTGGTGCGTTTTTGCTGGATATCTTCCTTTGAAAGTTTCAAGTCCTGATAAAGGTCGTGTGGCACCGGCATGGAACACCTCCGTTTGTTGATCGGTGGCAAACGCGATCGATTGCGTTCACCAACTATCAGAATGGCCTCGGTGTGCCGGTTCTGTCGACCGCCTATCAGACCAGCGGTGTCCGTTCGTCGTCCTGTCGCAAACCCGATAAAACCTTTGCCCGTCCGTCGGCCTCCACAGGTTAACGATCACCTGATCGCCCATGAAAACCTGTGTGGAGAATGACCAATGGACGGATTGACCCTGCGCCACCTCGCTTTGGCCGTAGCCTTGAGCACCAGCATGGGCGCGGCTTTCGCGGCCACTTCCAATGACTTCGTCGACAACGCGGCCGCCGGCGGCATCGCGGAAATTGAAACCAGCAAACTGGCACTGGAAAAAAGCGCCTCGGCTGACATCAAGACGTTTGCCAACATGATGATCGCCGATCACTCCAAGGCGAATAAAGAACTGGCGGCCATCGCGAAGAAAAATGATATCGAAGTGCCAGATGAGACGACGCTGGTGAAGCAGGCCAAGGAAAAGATCCTCGACATGCGTGACGAATCGTTCGACGCCGCCTACGCCAACAATCAGGTGAAGGCGCACGAAGAAACCATCGAGCTGTTCAAGAAAGAAGCCAACACCGTGACCGACGACAAAGTCAAAGGCGCTACCGAACTCAAAGGTTTCGCACAGAAAATGTTGCCGGGTCTGGAAAAGCACCTGGATATGGCGAAAAAACTGCAAGCCGCCCATCCGAGCAAGTAACCCGCGCCAAAACAAAAAGACCGCCTCCATGGATGCGGTCTTTTTGTTTGCGCTTGTAAATAACCGCCTTGGACAGGCTGCCTATTATGTAGGAGCTGCCGCAGGCTGCGATCTTTTGATCTTGATTGTGGCTTACATTCCGGAATCAAGATCAAAAGATCGCAGCCTGCGGCAGCTCCTACGGAGTCGGTGTGCGCGGATGAAAATATCCGGCGGGAGAAAACAACTATTTCATACGAGAAATGTCACTCAAAACGACCCTTCCATCAATCTGATGCTGACGGACGTGGGCCTGCCGCGCATGAACGGCCGGGAACTGGCGGACGTCGCCCGTGGCTGGCGCGAAGGGTTGCCGATCCTGTTCATGACCGGCTACGCGGAAAACGCCCTCAACCGCCAGGTGTTCCTTGGCGATGGCATGGACATGCTGATCAAACCGTTCCAGATCAGCGAGCAGCTGGACAAGGTCCGCCGCACCCTCGACTGCGCCTGATAAACCGATTCGCGAGCAAGCCCGCTCCCACACTTGATCGGTTTCAGCCGTTGAGCACGGTGCGGACCATCCGGGTGAGCGACTCGGGGCTATAGGGTTTGCTCAGCAAAAAGGTGTCGGGGCTGAGTTGGTGATTGCGCGAAATAATGTCACGGGTGTGGCCGGACGTGAACAGCACCGCCACCGGTGGCGTCTGCACTTTGGCCCAGGCCGCCAGGTCCGAACTTTTGATCAGCCCGGGCATGACCACGTCGGTGAAAATCAGCTCCACCGCCACGCCGTCCAGCAACATCTGCATGGCGGCATCGCCGTTGGAGGCGGTCAGGACCTGATAGCCCTCCTCGCTCAACAATTCCACCGCAGAAACGCGCACCGCTTCATTGTCCTCGACCACCAGAATGGTTTCATGGCCGCCGCGTTGCTGCGCGTCATGGGTCGCTGTTTCACTGAGCAACGGGCGCAGGCTCCGCGGAAAATACAGCTGCACCCGAGTGCCCTGCCCTTCGACGCTGGCCATCTCGATGTGCCCGCCACTCTGTTTGACGAAACCGAACACCATGCTCAGCCCCAACCCCGTGCCCTGGCCATCGGCCTTGGTGGTGAAAAACGGTTCGAACGCTTGCGCGAGCACCTGCGGCGACATGCCGGTGCCGGTATCGGCCACGGCGACGCGGACATAATCGCCAGCCGAAATACCCTTGCCCGTGCAGAATTTTCGGTCGAGTACGACGTTCTCGGCGCTCAGTTCGATGACCCCTTCACCCTGCATGGCGTCACGGGCATTGATCGCCAGATTGAGAATGGCGTTTTCCAGTTGATTGCGATCGACGTTGATGCGCCAGGACGCTTGAGGCAACCGCACATCAATCTGGATAGTTTCTCCCAGTGCCCGTTGCAACAGTTCGCCGAGGCCTTCGAAGATTTTCCGTGGGTCACAGACCGCTGGCGACAGCGGCTGACGGCGGGCGAATGCGAGCAATTGCGAAGACAGCTTTGCGCCACGCTCCACCGCCGCAATCGATGCGGTGACCCGGCGCTGCACGTTGGCATTGTCTGGCTCATGCCGCGCCAGCAAGTGCAGGTTGCCGGCGATCACCTGCAACAGGTTATTGAAGTCATGGGCCACGCCACCCGTGAGTCCGCCGATGGCTTCGAGTTTCTGTGACTGGCGCAGTTGTTCTTCCGCCGCCAGCCGCGCATCGACTTCATCGGCGACGCGCTGCTCCAGATTTCGGGTGAACTTGAGCAGGGATTCTTCGGCGGTCTTGCGCTCATGGATGTCGATCAACACCCCGGGAAAGCGAAATGGCTGGCCTTGCTCATCGAACTCGCAGCAACCGCTGGCCTGCACCCACAGGTAGCTGCCGTCAGGGCGCAGAATCCGGTATTCGGCGTTGAAGGGCTCGCCGGTGGTGACGGATTGATTGACCTGCTCGTTGACCCAACTGCGGTCGTCGGGGTGAATCCGCGCTTCAGCGAGGTCCGTCGGCAAATCGCCGAGGTTATGCCCGGCCGGATAGGAAAAGGTCCGGGCAAAACGTTCATCGCCGGTGAGCAGATTGCCCTTGATGTCCCAGACGAACGAGCCGAGCAAGGCACCGGCATTCAACGCCAGACGCACCCGCTCATTGTCGGCGCGGTAGGCATCTTCGGCTTCCTGGCGACGGCGCTCGGAAATCACATGGTCAGTGGTTTCGACCACCATGGCCATGACCCCGGCCGGCGCGCCTTTGTCATTGGCTACCGGGCTGTAATAGAGGTCCAGCCAGACGTCTTCGGGGACGCCGTCCCTCAACAGCACCAGCTCTTTGTTGCGATAGGACAAGGTGCCGCCGGCCAGGCAGGTATCGACCACATGCCGGTTGAACTCGGCGACTTCCGGCCAGCCCAGCTCCACTGGGGAGCCGAGCAGGTAAGGATGCCGGCCACCGGCGAACAACGAGTACGCATCGTTATAGATCATGTAGCCGGGGCGGCCCCACAGCATCACCATCGGCAGTGGCGAGGCGAGCAACAGCTGCACCTCGCTGCACAGGCTGGCGGGCCAGGTGTCGATGCTCCCCAGTTCGGTCCGGCTCCAGTCGAACGCGCGGATGCGCCCGGCCATTTCGCCGTGCCAACCGGCACACCCGTGGCTATCGTCTAGAAACTGCATCGACTGGCTCTGTGTCCTGTGATTGGCACCCGATTGTTTCGAGCATCGCGGATGCCAATGGTTTCATAGAGGTATAGCTGATTCTCACGGCAATCCATGGCAACCACAGATCCCTGTGGGAGCGGGCTTGCTCGCGAAAGCGGCGTGTCAGTCAACAGTGATGTTGGATTTAAGGGCCTCTTCGCGAGCAAGCCCGCTCCCACAGGGATTGCGGTGTCAATGGAAATCCCGGCTGCGCACGCTGATGCCGTCGAGCAACGGGCTCAGGTCGCTCAAACGCCCGGCAATCAGGTGGCGCACCTCGCCTTCCTTCTCCCAGCGCCCATCGACCTTGAGCAACTGCGATCCGACCAACACCTGCCGTTGCCGCTCGGCCAGGTCGCGCCAGACCACCACGTTGACGTTGCCGAACTCGTCTTCGAGGGTGACGAAGGTCACGCCACTGGCGGTGCCCGGACGCTGTCGGCCGGTCACCAGCCCGGCGACGCTGACCGGTCGGCCATGCTCGACCTCCAGCAGCTCCTTCGAACTGCGGCAGCGCCGGGCTTTCAATTCGCCCCGCAACAGGGCCAGCGGATGCGGGCCGAGGGTGGTGCCGAGGCTGTTGTAATCCGCCAGCAGGTCTTCGCCGACCGTGGGTTTTGGCAACGCCACCGCGTCCTCTTCCTGGCTCGGCAAACCGGCGAACAAACCCAATTGTTTCTGCACCCCCGCCACCTCCCAGCGCGCTCGATGCCGGTCACCGGCCAACCCACGCAACGCGCCGGCATCGGCCAGTTGCTCCTGCGCACGGGCATCGAGCCGCGCCCGTTCGCCAAGGTCGGCGATGTCGATAAACGCCCCCTTCGACCTCGCGATTTCGATTCGCCTCGCATCGTCTTCGCGAAAACCCTTGATCATCCGCAACCCCATGCGAATCGCCGGCTGCGCGCCGATGATCGGTTCGAGGCTGCAATCCCAGTCGCTGGCGCGCACGTCCACCGGGCGAATCTGCAAATGATGCCGGCGAGCGTCCTGCAAAATCTGGTCCGGGCTGTAGAAACCCATGGGCCAGCTGTTGATCAGCGCGCAGGCGAAGGCCGCCGGTTCGTGACATTTCAACCAGCAACTGGCATAGGTCAGCAAGGCAAAACTGGCGGCGTGGGACTCGGGGAATCCGTAGCTGCCAAAGCCTTTGATCTGCTCGAAAATCTGCGCGGCGAATTCTGGCGTGTAGCCTTTTTTCTTCATGCCCGCAGCGAGGCGATCCTTGTGCGGTTCGAGACCACCGTGACGTTTCCAGGCCGCCATGGAGCGGCGCAACTGATCCGCTTCGCCGGGACTGTAGCTGGCGGCGACAATCGCAATCTGCATGACCTGCTCCTGAAATAGCGGCACACCGAGGGTACGTTTCAACACTTCCCTCAACTCTTCAGAGGGGTAGCTTTCGAGCTCTTCCTTGTTTCGCCGCCGCAGATACGGATGCACCATCCCGCCCTGAATAGGTCCCGGGCGAACGATGGCCACCTCAATCACCAAATCATAGAACTTGCGGGGCTTGAGCCTGGGCAGCATCGACATTTGTGCCCGGGATTCGATCTGGAATACGCCGATGGTGTCGGCACGGCTGATCATGTCGTAGGTTTGCGGGTCTTCGGCGGGTATCGTGGCCAGACTCAAGTCCAGGTCGCGATGACGGCGCAGCAGATCGAAACAACGACGAATCGCGCTGAGCATGCCCAATGCCAGAATATCCACCTTGAGCAGCCCGACCGCATCGAGATCATCCTTGTCCCACTGAATGATGGTGCGCTCGGCCATCGCAGCGTTTTCCACCGGCACGAGGCTGTCCAGCGGCTGCTCGGAAATGACGAAGCCGCCGGGGTGCTGGGACAGGTGCCGGGGGAAACCGATCAGCTGTTGCGTCAAACTCAACACCCGGCGCAGCACCGGGCTCTCGGGATCAAAACCACCTTCAAGCAGGCGCTCGACGGGCGGCGCCTTGTCACTCCAGTGCCCGCAGCAATCGGCCAGGGCATTGATCTGATCCGGCGGTAAACCCAGGGCCTTGGCCACATCGCGTACCGCGCCGGCAGCGTGATAGGTGCTGACCACCGCGGTCAACGCTGCGCGGGTCCGGCCATAGCGCTGAAACACGTACTGCAAGACTTCTTCGCGGCGTTCGTGCTCGAAGTCCACATCAATATCCGGCGGCTCGTTGCGTTCCTTGGAGAGAAAACGCTCAAACAGCATGTTCATGCGGTCCGGATCGATCTCGGTGATGCCCAAGGCGAAACACACCGCCGAGTTGGCCGCAGAACCTCGACCCTGACAGAGAATTTTCTCGCGTCGGGCGAAGGCAACAATGTCCTGAACGGTCAGGAAATAGCTTTCGTAACCCAGCTCGGCGATCAGCCCCAGCTCCTTGTCGATCAACCCGCGCACCTTCTCGCTCGCACCTGCGGGCCATCGCTCGCGAATGCCACGTTCGGTCAACTCGCTCAGCCAGGACGCTGCGCTGTGACCTTCCGGCACCAACTCGCGGGGATACTGATAACGCAACTGGCCAAGATCAAAGGTGCAGCGCCGGGCAATGGTCAGCGTTTCATCGAGCAACGCTTGCGGGTAGATCGATTGCAAGACATCGAGGCTGCGCAGATGCCGCTCGCCATTGGGGTGCAAGCGCAACCCGGCCTCGGCCACCGGCAGGTGATGACGGATTGCGGTCATGGTGTCCTGCAAGGCGCGTCGGCCACGGGTGTGCATGTGCACATCACCGCTGGCCACTGCCGGAATTTGCAGTTCCCGCGCCAGCATCAACAGCTCGTTCAGCCGTCGGGTATCGTCCTGGCCTCGATGCAGCTGGACCGCCAGCCACAGGCCTTCGGCGAAGGTCTGCTTCAGCCAGTGGCCGTTTTGAAAATCGTCCACCGCATCCGGCACCCACAACACCAACAGCCCCGGCAACGGCTCGCGAAAATCCTCCCGCAGCACCTGATACTGGCCTTTCTGCGTGCGCCGTCGCGCCCGGGTAATCAGCCGGCACAGGTTTTGGTAGCCCTCAAGGTTCTCTACCAGCAGCACCAGTTTCGGACCGTTTTCGATGCGCACTTCGCTGCCGATAATCAGCGGCAGCTCCACGGATTTGGCCGCTTGCCAGGCGCGGACAATGCCGGCCAGGGTGCATTCATCGGTGATCGCCAGCGCTTGATAGCCCTGCTTTTTCGCCCGTTGAAAGAGTTCAAGGGCACTGGAAGCGCCGCGCTGGAAACTGAAGTTCGACAGGCAGTGCAACTCGGCATAGTCGATGCTCATGCGAACCAGCCCTGCAACCACAACGGGCCGTCCTCACCGACCGCACGATAGGCCCAGCCCTGCTGGCCGGAACGGGTTTCGATCAGGTAGTAATCGCGGCGCACGTCGGCGCCGTCCCACCAACCGGACTCGATGCGTTCCGGGCCCATGAGGATGCGCGTCGAACCTTCGTGGACCGCCTGCGGTTCAGTCAGCAACCAACCCGGACGCTGCACGCCCGGCATGACACCGCAACGCTGACTGTCGACACTGGCCTGCCACGCGCACTCCGGCCGGTGATCGGCCTGGAACCGCAAGCCATGCACCGCGTCATCCCCCAACCGCGCGCGCAAGCGCTCGCGCAGTTGCTCCCAGGGCAAGGACTGCTGCGGGCGATCGTCGAACAGTTCCTGATACTGGGGAACGAAGGCCGGCAAGTCTTCGGCGCGCAGGCGAAAACCGCGCACCGGCGCTTCGACCTGAACCTGTTCCAGGCGTCCTCGGGCCAGTTCGAAAAGCATTGCCGGATCGCGCTCGGCACTGAGCAGGCCGACCTTGATCACGCTGTCCGGTAACCCGGCGTGTTCCAGGTGCAGGTCGAAACGCTGCACGCCGCTGTCGCGACCGCACAGGAACGCCGACAGATCGCCAGTCAACCGGCGTAACGGAAACAGCAGCGCCTGATGGGACTGCACGTCGAAATTGAGCTCGATGCGCACGTCGAACCGGTCCGGCGGCAGGTAGAACGCCAGGGCCAGTCGCCGCGTGCCAAGCAGAGCATCCAGGTGCTTGAGCACCTGAGACTCGAAACGCCGGGCCAGACTCTGCCGGGGCAACGCCTGCACCTGGCTCAAGGTACGCAGCCCCATGCGCGACAACGCCGTGGCGACGCTGGCCTCCAGCCCGATCCGGTCGACGGGCAATTGCCCCAGATGATGCTGCAAGGCCTGATCGTCGGGCACCACCAGACCGTCATAGGCGTTGGCCAGAATCCGCGCCGCCACCGGATTGGGTGCCGCAACGATCCGATGCCGAAACCCCAGCTCGCCGAGTTCGGCGCGCAGTCGCGCTTCGAGTTGCGGCCAATCGCCGAATAATCCCAGGCTGGACTCGATTTCAAACACCACCGCACGCGGGTAATGCACGCTGACCTGGGAGCTGAAGCGGTAGGCCCACGCGGCCAGAAACTGCTGCCAGTGTTCGATCTCGGCCGCGTCGTATTCCGCCGTGACAAAGCCTTTGCTCAAGGCCTGGGCGGCGGTCATCGACTGGCCGGGCCGCAAGCCCAGCGCCCGCGCCGAAGCGTTGACCGCCTGCAACACCCGACGCTGCGCCGGGCCGGTCAGCAGCGCCAGCGGCTCATCGGGGTCGGCGCGCTGACGCAGTACCGCGTCCAGCGCCAATTGCGGGAAGAGAATGCAGACCCAGCGCATGGCAACCTCAATGCCCCACGGGGAAGGCAATCGGCGCCGAACGGGCCAGCCCGCCCCGGCACTTGAGCACGCGCAATTGCGCAGGCCTGGCGTCGATGGCGATGCGCAGCGCGGCCGGTGACGGGTTGATCGCTTCATTGATCGAACGGTAGGCGAACGCCAGGGTCGAGCCGGTTTCCGCCGCCACCTGCAAGCGGCGCAACGCCCGGTCATCAGCCTTGTGCGGCCAGCACAGCACCGCACCGCAACTGCCCGAACGCAGGCATTGTTCCGCCGCCCACAGCGCATCGCGCTCGCTGGCCTGGATGATCGACAACTGGCGCAGATCGACCCCGGCGTTTTGCCACGCTTGCGGATACGGCACGTACGGCGGCGCCACCAGCACAATGCGCTCGCCCGCTGCCGACAGCCGCGCCAGCGCCGGCCACACCAGTTGCAACTCGCCAACGCCCTGCCCGGCCAGGAGGATTTCCGTCAGCGCCGCTTCCGGCCAGCCGCCGGTGGGCAACGCCGCATCCAACGCAGCATGCCCGGTGGGTTGCGGGCTGACGGTCGAAGGCGCAGGCCGGCCTTTCCAGACCTGGCCGCCATTGAACAGCGTGTCCAGCGCAACGACGGCGCCCATCACCCTTGCCTCACCAGACCGCAGAACACCCCTTCGATCGCGAGGTCCTGATCGGGTTGAACGATGATCGGCTGGTAGGCCGGGTTACGCGGCAACAGGCGCACCGCGTCGCCGACCCGCTCAAAACGCTTGATGGTCACTTCGCCATCAAGCCGCGCCACGACGATCTGACCGTTAAATGCCTCGGGATTGCGGTGCACGCCCACCAGATCGCCGTCGAGAATGCCGTCCTCGATCATCGAGTCGCCCTTGACCCGCAGCATGTAGTCCGGCACCCGCGAAAAAATCGAAGGATCAAGCAACAACCGACTGTGCACCTCGGCATCGGCACCGATCGGCGCACCCGCGGCCACCCGGCCGAGAACCGGAATATCCAGCAACTCGGGCCGCGCCGGTTGCCCGAGCAAACGAATGCCCCGGGCCTGATGCGGATTGACCTCGATAAACCCGGCTTCGGTCAGCGCCAGCACATGCTTGCGCGCCACGCTGCGAGAGGCGAAACCGAAGGCCTCGCTGATTTCAGCGAGGCTCGGAGACTGGCCGTGCTCCGCGATTCGATCACGGATAAAGGTCAGGATGGCGGTACGGCGGGGAGTTAAAGTCGTCATGGAGTACATTTGTACTCTTTTGATGTTTTCCTGACAAGTACCTGTAGGAGCGAGCTCGCTCGCGAAAAACGTCTGAACAACGCAGTCATTCAGACAGCCCGCGTTACCGTTAACGTCCATCGCGAGCAAGCTCGCTCCTACAGTTGGGGGGGACGCCAGAAACCCCGCGATGTAATCGATAAACGCCAGGACCTTGGCCGTCGCCCGCCGATGGCTCGGGTACACCGCCAGAATGTGCGCGCCAAAGCTGTCCGGATCGATGTCGTAGTCAGCCATCACCCGCACCAGCCGCCCGTCTGCAATATACGGCGCGGCACTCCACAAAGGCGTGTGCAGCAAGCCGCGCCCGGCCAGTGCGTTGGCCAGCAGCAGGTCGTAATTGTCGCTGCGCAAACGCGGCGACGGCGGTTGCGGCAGGCTCAGACGCTGCCCGTCGCGCTCGGCCCACCAGAATTCGCGGCTGAGCAACGGATGGCGATACAGCAGCCATTCGTGCTCATCGAGGGTTTGCGGCGTGACCGGCAGTGCCTTGCGCGCCAGATAGGCCGGGCTGGCGCACAACGCCAGGCGATTGCTGCCGACGACGCGGGCGATCAGCCCCGGCAAATCGTCATGGCCTTCGCGCAACGCGAGGTCATAGCCGCTTTCCAGCAGGTTGACGAACTCATCGCACAGGTCCACTTGCAGATTGATCTGCGGGTATTGCTCCAGAAAACCGCCGCAGACCTGATCCAGAAAAGCCTGCCCGTAAGCCAGCGGCGCGGTGATTTTCAGGTTGCCACGCAAGCCATGCTGCAACTGCTCGAGTTCCTCGCCGGCCTCGTCCAGTCGCTGCAATACCTGGCGCGGTTTCCAGATAGAGCCGCCCGGATTCAGTCAGCAGGACATGAGTGTTTCCCCTCGAATCATTTATAGGATGTTCGTCTCCGCCACGATCAGGGCGCGGTGGGAAACGAGGGGTGTTTTGAAGCAAGCGTCCGGGGTGGCCGGATAGCGTTTTGGGTTGTCTGTACTGGCCCCTTCGCGGGAAAATCGAATCGTCGCACCGCCGCTCCCACAGGTTTCCTTGGTGTCTGCAAAATTAGATTCAGCGCAAATCCCTGTGGGAGCGGGCTTGCCCGCGAAGGCGCCCTTGCAGTCAATGGAGATGCAATCTGTGTTGGCCTCTTCGCGAGCAAGCCCGCTCCCACATTTAGATCGTGTTTCAACGCAACAGATACGGGATATCGACTTTCACCGCCCCGGTCGGGCAGTCCTTTTCACACGGCATGCAGTACCAGCATTCGTCGA
The DNA here is from genome assembly GCF_054897965.1 of Pseudomonas sp. LB3P81. Classification (NCBI taxonomy): domain Bacteria; kingdom Pseudomonadati; phylum Pseudomonadota; class Gammaproteobacteria; order Pseudomonadales; family Pseudomonadaceae; genus Pseudomonas; species Pseudomonas sp. LB3P81. The sequence continues at coordinate 705,472 of NZ_JBUBVG010000001.1, forward strand.
AAGCCATGTAGGCCTTTTGCGTGGCCGGGTTGATCGCCAGCAAGTCCATCGGGCAGACGTCGACGCACACGGTGCAGCCTTTGTGGGCAATGCAAAGGTCCTCGTCGACCGTGACCGGCGCGTTGGAGCGGAAGAAGATTTCCTGGGGTTGATAGGCCATTTCGCGGTCTCTCTGTTTGTGAGGCTCAGGCCGCAAAGGCACCGACACGCAGCCGGCCGTAAGCCTGCATTTCTTCGGCATCCAGCAGGATGATGTAAGGCTCGACAGCTTTCTTGAAACGGGTCATCTGGCCGTTTTCATCCTTCTTCAAATGGCAATGGCAGAACCAGTCGCTGTCGTTGCGCTGCGGGTGATCGACCCGATAGTGGTAACTTTCCGCGCGGTACAACGAAGCGCGGGCGGCCATTTCGGCGCAGTCGCGGATCATGCTGACTTCCATGGCGCGCATCAGTTCGTGGGCGTTGTGGGCCTTGATCTGATCGAGATCACGCTGGATATCACTGAAGCGTTGCAGGCCGATTTGCATCTTCTTGGTGACTTTCGGCGGTTGCAGGTAATCGTTCACAAAGCGCCGCAGCTTGTATTCGACTTGTGCGGGCGGCAGACCGTGTTCACGGTCCAGTGGCGCGTAGACCCGTTGTTTTTCCGTTTCCGGACCGTTGTAATCCTTGATCAGCGGGTTGATCTGGAAGCATTCGAGGTTCGCCAGCTCTGCACCGGCGTGATAGGCCATGGCGTAACCGTCGCCGGCATTGGTCGGGTTTTCGTAGGTGCCCATCAGGTAACCCGAGGACGGTAACCCCAGGCGCCCGGCGGCACCGCACGCGAGGATCACCGCCTTGGCTTTGATCACGTGGAAATCGGCGGTGCGGCAGTCGAAGCCCATCACGCCGTTGACCGTGCCCTCTTCGTCCGTCAGCAAGCGCGTGCAAACGACGCGATTGGTGATGCTGACCCGCGCGCGTTTCAACTGGCGGTACAGGACTTTCTTGATGTCGTGCCCTTCCGGCATCGGCAGCACGTAGGCGCCCATGTGGTGAACCTTTTTCACCGCGTAGTCGCCGGTTTCGTCTTTCTCGAACTTCACGCCCCAGCGGTCCAGTTGCTCGATGGTTTCAAAGCTGTGAGTCGCGTAGGCGTAAACCGCCGCTTGATTGACGATGCCGTCGTTGGCGATGGTGATTTCCTTGGTGTACTACTCCGGCGTCGAGTGGCCGGGAATGATCGCGTTGTTCAGGCCGTCCATGCCCATGCTGATCGCACCGCTACGTTTGACGTTGGCCTTGTCGATCAGCAGCACCCGCAGATCGCGGTTACGCTTCTTGGCCTTGATTGCCGCCATGGGACCTGCGATGCCGCCGCCGATCACGACGATGTCGTATTCCTGCTCCAGAGTAGTCCGGGTCATGCCTGCGCCCCTTTTTGCCGGTCGATCCGCAGGCGGTACTGGAACGCATCGCCGCGGTAGTAAAGGTGTTCGAAGTCCACGGGCTGGCCGCTGACATCGTGGGTCAGACGCTCGATGCGCATGATCGGCGAGCCGGCTTCGACGTTCAGTGCCTGGGTCAGGTCGCTGTCGGCGAGCACCGCGTCGATGGCCAGATCGGCATGACCGAGGGCCAGACCGCAGTCGTTTTCAAGGATCAGGAAGATGTCGCGTGTGACCAGATCAGCCTTCTCCAGGCGCTCGCCGATGGCTTTCGGCAGGTAGGTGATTTCCAGTGAAATCGGCTCGCGGTTGATCAGCCGAACCCGTTTGATCTGCGCCACGGTCTCGCCTTCGCTCACCTGCAAACGCTCGGCGACGAGTTTGTCGGCGGCAATGAATTTAAAGCTGCGCAGGCGGTTGATCACCTCGTAGCCGCGACCGGTCATGGACTCGGCGAGGCCTTGCAGGGTGCTGACGTTCTGGAAGGTTTTCGGCTTGGCGACGAAGGTGCCCTTGCCGTGAATCTTGAAGATCAGCCCTTCTTTTTGCAGATCGCCCAGCGCCTGGCGCACGGTGATGCGACTGACTTTGAACAGCGCACCGAGTTCGCTTTCGGAGGGCATCTGGCTGTCTTGCGGATATTCGCCGTCGAGAATGCGGGCGCGCAGGACATCCCTGAGTTGGGTGTGCAGCGGGACACTGCTCAGGGATAGAACGTTATCGGTCATGGCGGATCACTTGTTATAACGAGTTATGACGTGATCTTAGGGTTCTAATGGCGGGCTTGAGAATACTGTTTGGATATAAGGTTAGATTCGCCGTCAGGTCGGCAAAAACAAAAGATCGCAGCCTGCGGCAGCTCCTACATGTGTACGCATTCCATGTAGGAGCTGCCGCAGGCTGCGATCTTTTGATCTATTCAGCCAACACGCAGCGCGCGCAAATCCAGATGACCGTCCTTGATCGGCGGGCACCAGTAGTAGCCGCCGGTGATCGGCCGGCTGATGCGGTACAAACCGTCGGTGATGCCGTCTTCCAGACCGCTCATGCGCCTCAGTTGCGCTTCGAAGGCATCGAGAGAAAAACCGAACGCGAGGAACATCAGACCGGCACGATCCCCTTCGATCCACGGCATCGAACGGCGGACCACGAACGCTTCCGGTGCGAAGCTTTCCTGGGCGGTGCGTTTGACGTGGGCGGAGACCGGCGCGTCAGCGATTTCTTCGTTGTCGCTCAGGCGACGGCCCATGATGTTGTCCTTCTCATGGGACGACATTCCGTGGAAGCCCTTCAAATCATGCTGCCACTGCTGGATCGCGGCGAAGCTGCCGCCCACCAGACCTTCAACGCCTTCGCCCACCAGCGCGGCAGCCACGGCGGCTTCGTCGTGCGGGTTTTCAGTGCCGTCTTCGTAACCGGTCAGGTCGTGGCCGGTCAGGTGGCGGAAGGTTTCGTTCATCTGCACCAGACGCAGGGCCGGCGCCAGCGCGGCTTCGATGGCGTTGCTGCGATTGAGCAACTCGCCACGGTCGACGCCATGCAACCAGCACCACAGCGCGTGCTGGGTCGACGGGTTGTCGACGCCAACGCCGGTCAGCGCCGGAAACGACCGCAGCCCGTCGATTTGTACGTGCAGCGCCTTGACCAGGGATTCACCGAAACCGACCACTGCCGACTTCCCGTCCACCAGTTGCATCAATTTCTCGAGCGCAGCCGGCAGTGCATCTACGGATTCCAGCGCGAAGAACATATGACGGGCTTGAGGCGGTACTGGGGTGGCGAGAATGCCCGGCTGGTAGTCACTCATATGAACTCCTTAAGAAAGAGCGCGAAGTTTACCCGCAGCATCGACCGTTGTGTGTCCTCAGGTCAAAAGATCGCAGCTCATGAAATCGGCACTTAAAAAGTCGGGCCAATAAGGCGTATAACCTTTGAAGTGAATCTTAACGGTAAGCCGCCAGCGCATGGCTGACATCACATGGAGTAGCGACATGACCACAGCACATATCCTTGGCAACCTGTTTCCCGACTCCAGCGACATCCCGGAAAAATACCGCCTCGACGGTCAGATCGAACAGCGTGAATACCTGGTCGATGGCGAGCTGAAAACCTGGCCCGGCCCCCTCGCCCAGGTTCGCAGCCCGGTGTACCTGACCGGTGAAAACGGCGATGAACAGGTCATCCTCGGCAGCACGCCGCTGCTCGATGCCGACACCGCACTGACCGCCCTCGACGCCGCCGTTCGCGCCTATGACCGGGGCCAGGGCCTGTGGCCGACCATGCGCGTGGCTGAGCGTATCCAGCACGTCGAAACTTTCCTCAGCCGTATGCGCGAACAGCGCGAAGCGGTGGTCAAGTTGCTGATGTGGGAGATCGGCAAGAACCTCAAGGACTCGGAAAAAGAGTTCGACCGCACCTGCGACTACATCGTCGACACCATCAACGCCCTCAAGGAACTCGACCGCCGCTCCAGCCGTTTCGAGCTGGAACAGGACACGCTGGGCCAGATCCGCCGCGTTCCACTGGGCGTGGCGTTGTGCATGGGACCTTACAACTACCCGCTGAACGAAACCTTCACCACGCTGATTCCGGCGCTGATCATGGGCAATACCGTGGTGTTCAAACCGGCCAAACTCGGCGTGCTGCTGATTCGCCCGTTGCTGGAAGCGTTCCGCGACAGCTTCCCGACCGGGGTGATCAACGTGATCTACGGCAGCGGCCGCGAGACGGTCAGCGCGCTGATGGCCAGCGGCAAGATTGATATTTTTGCGTTTATCGGCACCAACAAGGCGGCCAGCGACCTGAAAAAGCTCCACCCGAAACCGCATCGCTTGCGCGCCGCGCTAGGCCTGGACGCGAAAAACCCCGGCATCGTCTTGCCTGAGGTGGATCTGGACAATGCCGTGAATGAAGCGGTCACCGGTTCGTTGTCGTTCAATGGCCAGCGCTGCACCGCGCTGAAAATCCTCTTCGTCCACGAAGACGTGGTCGAGGCGTTCATCCACAAGTTCAACGCCAAACTCGCCAGCCTCAAACCCGGCATGCCATGGGAAAGCGGCGTGGCCCTGACGCCGCTGCCGGAATCGGGCAAGGTCGACTATCTGCACGCGCTGGTCGCGGATGCCGAGAGCAAAGGTGCCCGTGTGGTCAACCCGAATGGTGGCGAGGCTCGCGCGTCCTTCTTCTATCCGGCGGTGTTATTCCCGGTGACGCCGCAGATGCGCGTTTATCAGGAGGAACAGTTTGGCCCGGTGGTGCCGATCGTGCCTTACCGGCATCTGGACACGGTGATCGATTACGTTCTGGAATCGGACTTCGGCCAGCAACTGAGTATCTTCGGCACCAACCCGGTGGCGGTCGGCCGGCTCGTGGACACCTTCGCCAACCAGGTCGGGCGGATCAACCTCAACGCCCAGTGCCAGCGCGGCCCGGACACCTACCCGTTCAACGGCCGCAAGAATTCCGCCGAAGGTACGTTGTCGGTGCACGATGCGCTGCGGGTGTTTTCGATTCGCACGCTGGTCGCGACCAAGTTCCAGGAAACCAACAAAGACCTGATCAGCGAGATCATCAGCGGCCGTAGTTCGAGTTTCCTGACCACCGATTACATCTTCTGAGGACAACGAGCCTGAGCACCTTCAGAGCCCATCGACTGCCACCACTGTTGCGCCGGGTACTGCGTCCGTTACTGGACCCGTACCGGCGCTATCGCCACGCCAAACTGATCCACGCGGTGCGCGTGTCGTTGGGGTTGCTGGCGACGATCCTGCTGACCACCGGCATCCACCTGCCCCACGGGGAGTGGGCGTCGGTGACGATGCTGGTGGTGATCGGCGGTTTGCAGCACCACGGTAATATCGGCAAAAAAGCCGCCGAGCGTGCCATCGGCACCTTGATCGGTGCTGCTGTTGGCCTGGTGCTCGTGGCGCAACAGGCCTGGCTCGGAATGCCGTGGCTGACCTATTTTGCGATGTCGGTGGTCTGCGGATTCTTCTCTTACCATGCCATCGGCAAGGGGGGTTACACGGCACTGCTGTCGGCGATCACCGTGTTTATCGTCGCCGGGCATGGCGATAACCCGGTGACCGACGGGTTGTGGCGCGGGGTGGACATCCTGATCGGCATTGCCCTGGCCCTGGCGTTTTCCTTCGCACTGCCGCTGTACGCGGTTTACTCCTGGCGCTACAACCTGGCCGACGCCCTGCGCGATTGCGCAACGATTTACGGGCGGATCATCAATGGCCAGCCCGTCACCGATGACGAGCACGTGAAGTTGATGAACCGACTCAACGCCGTGATGGTGCAATTGCGTTCGCTGATGCCGTCGGTGTCCAAGGAAGTGAAGATCTCCATGACTGAGCTCGACGCGATTCAGCGTCATTTGCGGATGTGCGTGAGCACCTTGGAAATCCTCAGTAACACCCGACCGGATACCAATAACCCGGACGCGATGGCTCATCTGCAATCGGCGTTGAAAGCGGAGCATCGGCTGATTAGGGTGCAACTGGTGGGGATGGCGCGGGCACTGAAAACCGGCACATCCCAGCGGCTCAGTCGGCCCGTTGAACTGCCGCCGGATTCAAGCCGGGATACTCCGGTCTACAACCCGCTGGACGGCTACCGGTTGTTGATCCGGCAGCTGGCCAGCAACATTGGCGAGATGCGCCAGCGCCTGGCCAAGACCGCGCCGCGCTGGAACATCTGAAGCCAGCTTATGGCGTTACCGTGCGACGAAACTTCAGGCTCCAACCCTGTTGCATGCCAGCGGCGGCCAGCAAAATCGCGGCGACACCGATCCATTGCAGCGTTTCCAGGCGATGGCCGAAGGCAAACCAGTCGACGAAAATCGCCGCAATCGGGTAGATGAACGACAACGCACCGGTCAGTGCCGTCGGCAATTTCTGGATCGCGCCGTACAGCAACACGTACATCACGCCGGTGTGAACAATGCCGAGGGTCACCAGGCTGGCCCAGGCGCTCGGTGCTTGCGGCAACGCCGAGAAATGTGCGAACGGCGCGAGCAACAACACGCCGGTGCTGACCTGAATCAGCGCAATCAGATGCGGTGGTGTGCCGGTCAGGCGTTTGATAATTAACGCCGCAATTGCGTAAAGGAAAGCAGCCCCGAGCGCCAGCGCGATGCCCATCAGGTAATCATTGCCACTCTCGCCCTGTTCACCGTGTGCACTGACAATCGCCAGCATCCCCAGAAACGAAACGCCCAGCCAGAACAGCTTCTGCAAGGTGATTTTTTCGTTGAGGAACAACGCGGCCAATCCGACCAGCATGAACGGCTGAACGTTATACACCGCGGTGCCGATGGCAATCGAGGCGCGGGAGTAAGAGGCGAACAACAGCACCCAGTTACCGACAATCGCCACGCCGCTGAGCACGGCCAGCAGGAAGGTGGTACGGGTCAGAATGCCGGGGCGCAGGAAGCCGAATGCCGCGCAGATCAGCAATAACGTGCCGGCGCCGAACACACAACGCCAGAACACTACGTCCAGCACCGGTTGCCCGGACACCAGCACGAACCAGCCGATGGTCCCGGAGATCAGCATGGCGGCGGTCATCTCAAATGACCCGTGACGAATTGTTTTGTCCATCATCAGACTCCTGTGTTTGAGCCCAAAGTATGCCAATCCAACCGGGGGCTTCTCCAGCGCAAAAAGCAGGCTAAACTCGGTATCTGCCTTTTTTATCAAGGCGGTTTCGATTAATTGCCTAATAGGGGTTGCGCCATGACTGACGATATCGACCAAGTGCTGATCACGGCGTTGATGGAAGACTCACGGCGTTCGCTCAAGGCCCTGGCGCACCTCAGCGGCCTGTCCTCGCCCAGCGTCGCCGAGCGTTTACGCCGCCTCGAAGAACGCGGTGTGCTCAAGGGCTACACCGTCGAGATTGATCCCAGATGCTTCGGCTATCAACTCCAGGCCATCGTGCGCATCCGCCCGCTGCCAGGCCAGTTGCAGGAAGTGGAGCGGCAGATTCAGGCCATCCCCGAATTCACTGAGTGCGACAAGGTTACCGGGGACGACTGCTTCATCGCCCGCCTGCATGTGCGCTCGATGGAACAGTTGGACACCCTCCTCGACCGCCTCAACACCCACGCCGAAACCAACACTGCGATCGTCAAGAAAACCCCGGTCAAACGCCGATTGCCGCCGATGGCGTGAGTCCCTTACCCAAATTGCGGGCAAGAAAAAACCCGCCGAGGCGGGTTTTTTACTCATGCTCAACGATCAATCGTCGCGGCTCATGATGCCGAAGATCTGCAACAAGCTGATGAACAGGTTGTAGATCGATACATACAGGCTGATGGTCGCCATGATGTAGTTACGCTCGCCGCCATGAATGATGGCGCTGGTCTGGAACAGAATGCAGACCGACGAGAACAGCACGAAACCTGCGCTGATCGCCAGTTGCAGACCGCTGATCTGAAAGAACAGGCTCGCCAGCGTCGCACCCAGCAACACGAAGAAACCTGCGGTGATGAAGCCGCCGAGGAAACTCATGTCCTTGCGAGTGATCAGCACGTAGGCCGACAGACCACCAAACACCAGCGCCGTCATTGCGAAGGCCGAACTCACGACTTCCGCGCCGCCCTGCATGCCCAGGTAGCGGTTGAGGATCGGGCCGAGCAGGAAACCCATGAAACCGGTCAAGGCAAACGCCGACACCAGGCCCCACGCGGAATCACGGAGTTTGTTGGTAAGGAAGAAAAGGCCGTAGAAACCGATCAGCACCACGAAAATGTTCGGGTAGCCGACACGCATCTGCTGGGCAACAAACGCCATCACGCCGCTGAATGCGAGGGTGAGAGCGAGCAAGCCGTATGTGTTGCGCAGGACGCGGCTAACCTCTAGCTGCTCAGCCTGCACGCTGTTATTAACTGCGTAATCCTGTTCGCGCATGGCGACACTCCTGTTGGTTTGAAACGTTCAGTCGCAAAGATCATAGCAGACGCTCTGTAACAAGCCATGCAGAGAGTTTGACAGTGTGTTTCATTCAGGTATTATGGCGCCCGCAACGCAAACGGAGGTGTGGCCGAGTGGTTTAAGGCAACGGTCTTGAAAACCGTCGACTGTAACAGGTCCATGAGTTCGAATCCCATCGCCTCCGCCATATTTTTCAAGCACTTAGGCTGGTCCCTCACGGGGCTGGCCTTTTTGCTTTTTGGGGTGCGTAAGCACACCGTAAGCACTCGTAACCAAGGACGCAATGCTGGTATAAACAATGTCGCTTCTTCAAACCAGTGACGAAAAATTGCCATAGGACGGAGCTTTATATGGAAGTTGAGCAAATCAAATCGATGGATTTCCAGCTCGCGACTGAGACTGGAACGGGGAATGGTACTAATACAGGGCTGCGGTTACAGTCCATAACCTTCGCCGTACTTTGCGTCACGCTTGTTGGATGCTCAACCACCGCCGTCCCCGTAGATGTGGCAGTTGCAGCTCCATCTGAGCGGGTGATGCTCTATCAAAAAAATGGACCAGATATGGGCCGACTTGTCTTGGTGCGTGACAGTGGCATGCTCGGATCAGGTTGTTTTGCTTCGCTGTTTGTGGATGGTGAGCGCGCGGCCCGCCTGGATACGAAAGAAAAGGTGGTTTTCTATCTCCCGGCTGGCGAGCATCTGCTTGGCGCGGCTCTTGAAGGAAAAGGCTTGTGTGCTGCGAACGCTGGAAAACGTGAGCGAGACTTCGTAATCAAGGCAAATCAAAGCAAATCTTTTCGCGTATTCACCAGTCAATCAGGCGATCTTGACATCCTCCCAACTAGTGATTTTGACAGCTGATCTTCCAACTCAGGATATCCTATGCAGCGTGCTTATCCTCCAGGGTATTGCCCTGACAAATGCGCTGGCGGTCAGTCGGATCGTCAGATGATCGTACAGGAAGGATTGCTGATTAAGCTTCCTGAGGCGATTCGCGTTGAAATTACAGATCACGGTAGAGCTAAGCGTTGCACATACTGTGGCTTGGTCTATCTATACCCAGCCCGCGACTTCGGCGGTCGCCTCGGATTTTGGGACTCCGGAGTTCGAGGGCAAGGCTGGACTAAGTAGGAAGCTCCAGACTCACCTGTACTTATGGCTCACATCGTTTGAATAGGCCATGGCGATTTCAGCAGGCTCAGCGATGCTTTCGCGTGCGTCCGCCACGAGCTTGCCCTGCTGAACTGTGGCCACAGCTTCCCAATCGTCTAACGGCAGTATTTCTACCCAACCTTCTTTGCTCCAGCGTGCGAAGGCCCGGCTTCTGAGCGCGACGGGCGTATTCTCCAATGCGCTAGCAATCGCTTTGATCTTTGACCACATTGCTGAAGGGGTACGGGCTTTCATTGAAGTGTGCCCACGGAATGCGAGGCACCTTCGAGCAGTTTCAGCACCCGAAGCGCTAACTGCCTCCCGATCCTATTGAGCGACTCCGAATCGCCAATTGGCGTGGCTGCGTGGTGTTCTTCTGCCCATTGTTCGAAAGTACGTTTCTCTGCGCGAGTCAGCAGACCACATAGCGCGGTAATTTCAAGATTCGCGAGCGCTCGCTCCAGGATGGAATCATTGGTTTGTTCAGCCATGCGCCCTAGTGCGGCTTTGGCTGCGGTTCTGATTTCCTCCGTTGCGCCGTTTCTGGTAGTCCACACTGCCTGATGCCGCAGATTTCGATAGCAGTCATTGGCGCCCGCCTCAGCTTGGTCCACCGTTTCGCCATACCGAAATCTGAAAAGACCCTGAGTCGATTGGGACGCGTTGAATGGGCGCGCTCGCTTGAAATCTTTCATCGTGTCGAGGGCACGTTGCCAGATGCCGTTAGCGGATTCGTCAGCTTGTCGAACGATAGTGCGGACTACTGCTGGCGCATCCGCAGATTCATAATCAAGCACTTCGATGGCATCTGGGCACTCCCCATGAATGGCCCCGACGATTGAATACCTTGTACTTTCTTGGACCCAAAAAAACAGCAAACCGTGTGGTGTGTTGCTCATGACGACTCCCCTATTCCAAGGCGCCGCTCAATCTCTGCGAGCTTGTGCGCGAGTTCATCAACGTTTCGCATGTTCGCGTAGGCTGCCAGCGAATCGAGTAGCATTTTTCCGGCATCCGGCGATAGCTGACCATCGGCTACGGCTGCGATGACCTGCCCCGCCTGCTCGGTGAGAGTCAGGTTACGATCAAGCTCGAACTGTACAAGCGGTGCCTGAGAGCGCAACGGTGGAGCTAGGCGAGCCAGTACCAAGCCTGCCGCGTGCATGTCGCCAGCCAATGCCGCCTCAATAACCACAGCAGCAACCTCGGCGCCCTTTTTCTCAAGCTCCTCGCCAAGGAGCGTCCGCTTGTTCTTGGCACCTTTTGGCCGACCTTTCGGATTGCCGCTTTGGCCGGGCTGCCAGACACCTCGGGTCGCCTGTTCACCGGCCGCATCTTGCTGGTGCTGCTGGAGCCATTCAGGAGTGGTCGAAGGGGCAATTTCTGCCCCTTCTTGTAATTTGCAGTCTGGTTGCAGGTGGCTCATTTAAAAGGTGCCTCCGCGCGCTGCTTGGCGGTGCGGACGTCGTTAACCTTTGACCAGGATGCACCCATAGCTTTTTCAATTTCGGTGTGGACCAACCCACCTACCCTGCCAAGCATTTCATACGCGGCCTTTGTCGCCTCCAACCGCTGTACCGCTTCTGGGGCATTGCTGCGATGGTACATGCGCGTCCGAGTTTGCTGCTCGGCTTGGCTAATACCGCTCAGGTATGCCGGAGCCCCAAGTACAGAGCCGAGAGTTTGTTTGTCACCATTTTCTAGAGCTTCATTTAAGAAGTTGTGTCGCGCTTCAACTGAAAGCCCTTTTACGTGCGCACGAATCTCCGCAGTTATTCCATCTGCCCTACTTTGCACCAAAGGGGTATTGAGCATGGTTTCAAGCGCATCAATATTCTTCTTTAGCACCGACATAGAATAATCAAATTTTCGATTTATTAAGTGCTGATGTTTTTCTGCGAAGTCTGCAACTACCAGAAGACGGCCAGCATCATTCATAGTAGGGTTCGTTGCTGCTCCTTTGCGCGCTTTATGGATAGCGTTAAGACCTTGATAAGCCGTATCCAAGGCGTCTACAGCAGACGCCAAGTGAGGTGCGATATCTTCGTTATATCCCGGCACGGCAGAAATATTCTGAGGATGGAGAGATGGAGTTACGTGCGAATGAATTTCCATTGGAAAGTCCTAGAATTATTGGTGGTTGTTTACGGTGTGGTAACAAGTTACATGCAATTGCAGGACATCTACAAAACTATTTGTTAATTAACAGGTGGTTAGTTCACTTCTTTGTAATAACCGCATCGTATTTACAGTTTGCTGTTCTCAGTTGTGATTGAGGTTTTCCATCAATGCTCATTTCTTGATGGAGATATTTAGGCGGGTTACAGCGAGCGTTCGTTGCAGAGGCTAGACGCGCTGTCTTAGCGTTGCTCCATCAATAAATGAATGAGAAACAATGATGGAATCGAAGACGACCTATACGAAGCGTGAAAACGCCCGTCGTGCTGGTGTTGCTGCCACGGGTGTCCCGAGTGAGCGCTTAGACATTACCGTTCATAAGAACGGTAGCGAAGTTAAGTTCGGCTGGAAGGTTAAAGCTTTTGCAGCCAAGCCTGTGGTGACCACAGTAGCGGCCAGCGATACCAACTGCGCCCCGGATATACGGAATGGGGTCAAGCGGCCCAGGTCTGGCACCCTCTGCGGCAATGTGTGGGATTGGCTTGACGCCCAAGGTGACCAGCCAGTGAAGAACGTTAAAGCAGCGGCACTTCAGAAAGGCTGGAACCAGAACAATGCAGCAATCGAACTGTATCAGTGGCGCAAGTATCACGGGTTGAACAGGCGCAACGTCAATGCCGCTTGACCACAGGGGCTTGCGCGCCCTTCCCACCTGCCAGAGCGTGGAGCGGGTTGTTTATGCCCAGCAGGCTCCCGGCCAGCCCCGTAACGCGCCGATCGGGCCGGGCTCAAGGTAAGGGCTGTGCGCTTAAGCATGGCGCAGGTCGCGCGCTTTTTGGTAACGCGCATACTTAAATAGATGGCCAGAGGTAATACCCCAGTGCTGCGCGTTGCTTTTTGCGCGTTGCCTATAGGGTAAACGCAGTAACGCGCAAAGGCGCGTTTTGCAACCCAGCAGTTTCATCTTCGCGTTAAACTGAAATAACGCGAAGCAACCTGCAACAACGCGCAACGCGCAGAAACTAGCTTACCTCCGTACATGTTGCCCTTAACCAAGCACTGTTTCCGGTTCCTTCTTGCACTATTCGGCATGAGTCCCGTAGCCGCTTGATCGCCCCACGGAATCTTTTCTGAGTGATGGACCTGTGTGGCTTAATCTCGGACTCCAGGCGAGCCGCGCTCAACTTTTGACCGCTGTCTTGAGCGTTTTTTATAAAATTAAAAATGTAGTTTTCATCTTCACCACCAGTCACTTCATCGACCTTTAATGACGACTCGAAATTCCAAGTGCTTTGGGTGTCAATAACACAGGAGGTGATGGCAAAGCCTTCTTCATCCGTACCTACGTTAACTGGGACAAGCATAAAGTTACATTCAATGCCACCTTCGCCGTCTTTCGATTTAGCGACGCGCCATGTCCGCAGTTTTTCTTTCGCAGAAACTTCAATGCTAAAGTCAACAGCTCCAGTCAAGCCTGACCAACCTCGAAGTCCACGCTCACTGCTTTTCCCTGCGTGGTGAACGAATAACACGCACCCGCCTAGAGCGCCCTGAACCTCTTGCATACCAGCAATGACCATACCCATGTCAGCACTGGTGTTTTCATCCATTCCTGGAGCGCTTGCAGCCAATGTGTCGATGCACACAATGCCGCCTTGGAGGTGTTTATCAGTCACTGCTTCGATCAGGCACTTGCGGTCTTGTTTATCGCGAAGGTCGAGCGGCATGTCCATAAAGTGAATATTCGAGCGACCTTTGCAAGCATTGTAGGCTCTGAGGCGCTGAGAGATACCACCACGACCTTCTAATGCGATATAGACCACCGAACTCGGCCGAGTTGTACGGCCGAACCATTCACGGCCATTTGCTATGGCTGCGAGCAGGTCTATAGCTAAGAACGATTTACCGCAGGCTGGCTGCCCGAATATGGCGCCCAGCCCCTCTTGTGGAATCAATCCGTGTACGCGCCACCGAACAGGCGGTCGAGCCAGAACTTCAGATTCGGAATAGATGCGGAACTTAGACTGTTTGGATTGCTTCGCCTTTTCGTAATTTTCAACAAACACCTTTGCAATCGACTCGCCGTGAGCGAATTTGTTGGCGTCTTCGGCTTGATTGGAACGAGCATGGCGGATTGTCCCGTCAAGATAGTCCTTGCGTTGCCTTGCCTTTGCACGCTGTCCGAGTGCAGAGCCCAAGAACAACCTCTTAAGCTGGGCATTGTTCCGCGTGTAGTGAGCGAGCATCTGTACAAGCACCATGTCCACACGGCTGTGGTCATCGTCGCCTATTGCATTAAAGTCTCCTTCATAATGAGCGATAAATTTGCTTGCGTTCTCAGCGGATCGGGCACGCTGAAGAATAGTGTCGTCACCTTCAACTTCGTCTTCATCAGGCAGCGGCTCAGCGGTTCCTTGCGCTTGACGCATCTGCTCTGCCATGTTGATGAGCATTTCCTGCCGGCGCTCGATAGGGTTGTTTTGCAGCGTGTCACCTGTGGTAATGATGAAGCGCTCTTGGCTGTACAGCTCCACACCGTCGCGCTTGCACCCCTGCCCGATTTCACCGCGCACCCATACGTGCAAGCCACGGCCAGAACGTGAGCGTTCGGTATAGCTATCGAATGCCTTCACAATGGACCAGAACCGGTCTATCTGGTCTTGTGGTGTGCTGTCCTTCACGTCCAGGTCGATGCACGCAAAGGGATCATCTTCATGGATCATGTAGCCGATATGTAAACCCTTCTGGCGCGCAGTGCGGATAACGCTATCAAAATCAGCCCATGAGCTCGGGTCAGTGGAGCTGGCAGCCCCACCGTTGATAGTTATAGGTCGCTTACTGTCGCTAGCCAAGCACCACTGTGGGCGCTCGCGTAGTTCTGCCGGGATGTTCGCCCACAGCTCAGGCTGTGGTGCCGGTGGCTGCGTGATCGATGCCAGCTCAGGGCTTGGGTACTGGGTGAAAGGCTGTGCCGCACTGGTGCCGTTATGGCTAGGGTTTGAAATGAGGGTGTTCATATAATTCCTTCTAGCGACTCCCTCAAAGCCTCTATTTTGATTTTATTGCAATGTGCTTACGCGCCCCCGGTGTCAGGATAGTTGTCGCCTCTCCGGTTTTTCCTAAAAAAGCATATCGGGGGCGGAAAGAGACTGGTCGTGCCGTACTATTCACCTGAACGCAGAGCCGCATTACTCAAGATGCTGCTTCCCCCACTGAACCTGTCGATGGCCGAGGTTTCCCGGCGCGAAGGGGTCAGCGAAATGTCTTTGTCCAACTGGCGCAAGCAGCTCAGTTCTGAAGGAAGTGCAGTGTCCGAAAACAAGCAATCGGCTCAGAACTGGTCAGCCGAAACCAAGTTTGCTGTCGTCCTTGAAGCGGCCGGTTTGTCCGAGATCGACCTGGGCGAGTATTGCCGCCGCAAAGGCCTTTACCCCGAGCAAATCACTGCCTGGCGACAAGCCTTCATCACCGGCCAGAAATCGGAAAAGGCCCAGCAAAAAGAAGATCGGGAGCAGTCTCGCAAAGATAAGAAACGCATCCAGGAACTTGAGCGCGAACTGCGCCGCAAAGACAAGGCGCTCGCTGAAACAGCGGCGTTGTTGGTGCTGCGAAAAAAGCTCAACGACTACTGGGGGACCGACAACGAGGACAACTGACGTCTTTGCCAGAACGGCAGTTACTCGTGGACTGGCTGAGCAACGCGGTCGCGGCGGGAGCCAGAAAAATCAGGGCCAGCCTGGAAATCGGTCTATCGCTGCGGACTTTGCAACGGTGGACTGAAACAGACGTTATCCAGGCCGATGCCCGAACGACTGTCACACGGCCAACGCCGCGAAATGCACTAAACGAGGCTGAGCGACAGACCATTGTGACGCTGTGCAACAGCCTGGAGTACGCCCATCTGCCGCCGAGCCAGATCGTGCCGCGCCTGGCCGATCAAGGGCGCTATCTGGCGTCGGAGGCAACGTTTTATCGCGTCTTGCGTGCGGCGGGTCAACAGCAGCATCGAGGTCGTAGCCAGCGCCCCAGGCGGCACGCGGCCCCAACGACGCATGCGGCTGAAGCGCCCAATCAGGTGTGGTCATGGGACATCACGTATCTGCCGTCGCCGATACGCGGCAAGTATTACTACCTCTATCTGATCGAGGATATTTACAGCCGCAAGGCCGTGGGCTGGGAGGTCTACGACGCGGAAAGCGGCGAGAAAGCCGCCGCGCTGCTGCAACGCAGCGTGATCGGCGAGCAGTGTTTACACGAACCGCTGGTGCTGCACTCGGACAACGGAGCGCCGATGAAATCGGTGACGCTGTTGAGCAAGATGTACGAACTGGGCATCACGCCCTCGCGGGGCCGACCGCGGGTGAGCAACGACAATCCCTACTCGGAGTCGCTGTTTAGAACACTGAAGTACTGCCCGCAATGGCCGCAGCATGGCTTTGCCAGTCTGGACGCCGCACGAGCTTGGGTGAGGGATTTCATGCGCTGGTACAACAACGAACACCGGCATAGCCGTATCCGGTTCGTCACACCGGCTGAGCGGCATCGAGGACTGGACCATCAGGTCTTGGCCCGGCGACATGAGCTGTACGAACGAGCCAAAGAGAAAAAGCCGGAACGGTGGTCGGGTTGCACACGTAACTGGGAGCCGATCGGCACCGTGCTGTTGAACCCGGATCGAGAGCAACAGGTCGAGAAAAGAGCGGCATAGTTAGACGGTTGACGCGACAACTACCTTGAAAAACGCCGCGCGAATAGATATGGTTGGGGCATATCTCGCGGCGCAGTTCTGCTGGCGCTCGGTCGAACGCCATATATGCG
Source organism: Pseudomonas sp. LB3P81 (assembly GCF_054897965.1). Lineage (NCBI taxonomy): Bacteria > Pseudomonadati > Pseudomonadota > Gammaproteobacteria > Pseudomonadales > Pseudomonadaceae > Pseudomonas > Pseudomonas sp. LB3P81. The sequence goes on from NZ_JBUBVG010000001.1 coordinate 721,933, forward strand.
GTATGTCGTAGGTTAAATTGCGGCTAGGCGGCTAGCGCAGAACGGCGTCGAATACTGACTGGTGTTGGTACAAGTCTGGGCATCAATCCAAGCCAGAATGTCAGACTCAACGTAACGAATAGCCCGGCCGATTTTTCGGTACTGGGGGCCTTTGCCTTGAGTACGCCACACTTCCAAAGTGTTCGGTTTGAGGCCAAGCAGCTCGCAAGCTTGTACGTTGGTGAGTAGCTTCATGGGGGACTCCGACTGGTCCGCCGCCTGCAGAAAAGAAAATGGGCAGCGCGGCAAGTTTCGGCGTGATTTGCACGCGCTGAATCTCTAGCCGCCTGCCCATGCAGACTTTTCGTTACCGTTCCATCCTGCCTGTGCAGGAATTGCATCGCGCTGAAACGGGAAGCCGAGTTGTGTTGGTTGGTACTTTACGCAGAAGTACCATGGTGTAGCAAGCTGATGTTTTTACTTAATTTTATTGGGCTAGCCCAATTTAAGCCCTAATAGGAATCACGTTTTCACCATCAGCGATCATCCGAGCAATACGCCCTTGTTCAGCAATCCAGTCGGCAATACGTTGTACCTCGGGCTTCAGGTATTGAAGATGTGAGGTTTCCAGATAGTGCCGCGCTGTCACGCCCTTGGGAACGTGGTTCGTCAGCAGTTCAACCTTGTGCAAGTCGATACCACATGTGGCCACACCTATTGTCGTGAACGTGCGTCTTAAGTCGTGGGGCGTAATCTTTGTGCCTGCTACGACGGACAGATTTTTCATCGTATCGCGCGGGTCTTTGAGGTGGCCGCACTTACCCCAGGATGTGAAGACGAAGGAGCTTCCCTCGATGCGCTGGCGTGTGGTCAATAGCTCCACTGCCTGTGTCGATAGTGGCAGCCATACCGGGTTCGAGTTCTTCGGATCGGGTATATGCCACCAACCCTCTTCGAGATTCACCCTGCCCCATGTTAGAGCTGACGCCTCACCGATGCGTGCGCCGGTGAGCATTAGGAACATGACGAGGTCAAGGCTGGCGAGGGTGTCACGGTTGTACGCGACCTCGCGGCTTTGTTGCAGGTGTGACCACACTGCCCCTAGCTTGCTGTCTGGAACGCGGCTAGTGCGGGGCTTGATCGGAGTCCATTTTTTGTAGAGAACATCGACAGGGTTATCTGTGATGACAGGCGAGCCATCTGGTTTGCGGTATTCGCGAATCGCGTAGTTGAAGAGCGCTCGCAACACAGAGAAGCTCTGATTTGCCTGCGCGGGTGCTGGACCATCGCCCCGCAAGCCTTTGGTCTTCATCTCATTGAAGCGCTTCGTGACTGCCTCGCGACGGATAGAGGTAATAGGCTTTTTCTGCCATGCCTCAAATGTTGTGGTCACATGACGGTCAATTTCGCTCTTGCTGCTTTCCTTCAATGGGCGATCACGCATGTAGGCATCTGCAACCTGCCGTAGCGTCACGTTAGCGGCAGCTTCCTCCTTCGCCGTCTCACGTGGGTCGATGCCCATACGCATGCTACGTAGATGTTCGCGAGCGACTTCCCGCGCTTGATCAGCAGTGAAAACTCCATGCGGCCCGATTGTGATGCGAGCTGATTTGGCACGCACCCGACCTTGAACGACGTAGGTGACTTTCCCTGCTGCGGTGCAGCGCAGGCCAAAGCCCTTGGTTTCGCTACACCAGTGCAGCGCATATCCGTCAGCAGGTGGTTCGAGCTTGTCTACATACGACTTCGTCAGCTTAGGCATGCGACACCTCGCGGACGTGCGCGATCAGCGCAACTGTGGTTACTATGAGCATGTTGGCTTCCTTGAAATAGAAGGAGGTTGACCACGCGGTCGGGGCTGTTAGCGCAGCTGCCGGCCGCATCTGCTTTTTGCGCTAGTGAGCGTATTGTAAGCAGGCTGGGTAAAGCTAGGACAACCTACAACAAACATGCAAGCGACTTAAGTGCTTGAACTATAAGGGCTGGAGAAGCTTACCAAAGGAGTGGGAAGCACTATAAAGCTGTCCTCCGGCATACTTGAAAACCGTCGACTGTAACAGGTCCATGAGTTCGAATCCCATCGCCTCCGCCATCTTTATACGACAAAGCCCTGATTATTCAGGGCTTTGTCGTTTCTGGTGTTTGGGAACACGTCGAACTCGACACCTTCTCTCCTTCGCCCGGCTCACCGGTATTCATTAATGGGTCGCGGCTTTTATCAAGACCTCATGTACTTCACCAACACCTTCGACTGAATGGACATATCGCTTGGTCGCCTCGGTTACCAGGCCCTTTCGCTGGTCCCGATTGATGAAGCCTTATTTTACGTACAGTTTGGCAAATCCAGGTAATTCCCACCTGTTGATAGAGACTGGTTTGCGGAACGGAACTGCGAGCGAAGGGGTCATCTGTACTAGACACCTCGGTGTCGAAATCCCGTTCAGATAGAGAGGTGATCTTCATGAACAATATTATCTACATCGTCGGGGCCGTTGTGATCGTCCTCGTTATTCTGTCGTTTGTCGGCCTTGTATAGCCTCAACTGCTGGGCGCGCCAGACACTCATTTGACTTTCAAAGGTGCCTTGACGAGTTCTTGAGCTGAAACCACCGGAGATCCCGCGTCGATACGCTCCTGGTGGCCAGCAATACCGAACCAGGCCTTTAGCCCGTCACTGAATCCGCTGATATGATTGCGGCTGGGTTCGGCACGTACCGTGTGCAATTCAGTCGTAGAAGGAAACGTAAATGCTCGGACGCAGACAGCCAGAGCCGAAGGAGGATCGCTCAACTGAACCCTTTTCTACCAAAGCCGTGCAAGCTGGAGCTACATTTCGACTCACAGTGAGTTTCATGCTGGTGGCAATCGTCGCGTTCGTGGCGGTTGAGGGCTGGCGGACGTGGCGTGACTATCGTTCCTCCTTTTCATCGGCCCGCGACTCCGTGACAAATCTGGCGCGTGCAACAGCTCAGCATGCGGAAGATGCCATTCGACAAGTGGATGTACTGACCGCTGCGCTCAGTGAACGCGTCGAAGGTGATGGCTTACAGAACCTCAACATCCCTCGCATTCACAACCTCCTGGTTGAGCAATCCAGAATAATGCCGCAGCTGCACGGGCTGTTCATTTACGGCGCTGACGGGCAGTGGATCGTGACGGACAAGGAAGTGACGCCAGAGCCGGCGAACAATGCCGACCGCGATTACTTTCAGTACCACCGTACTCATGATGATGGGGACGTACATATTGGCGAGGTCGTCAGAAGCAGATCCACCAACGATCTGATCATTCCTATTTCACGCCGCTTGAACAATCCTGATGGGTCTTTCGCAGGCGTGCTGCTTGGAACGATCAAAGTCAGCTACTTCGTGGATTACTACGGCGACTTTAAAATCGATAACAAGGGCGCCCTGGTGCTGGCCATGCGCAACGGAACGATCCTTGTGCGGCGCCCCTTCATCGAATCCGTCGTCGGCAAGAGCCTGGCGAACAGCGAGATTTTCAAGAGCTACCTGCCGAACTCCAACGAAGGCGTCGCAGAAGCAAAAGCGGTGGTAGATGACACTGAGCGTCTTTACGGTTATAGAGCATTGACCACTTACCCCCTGGTCGTAGAAGCAGGGCTTTCCCGGGAATCCATCACGGCACCCTGGCGTCGTGATCTACTAAAAACAGGATTCGTGCTGGTTTTCCTGATAGCCGTTCTCGCGGTTTTCGGGCTCATCGTCTTGAGTCAGCTCCGTCAGAGAATGGGGGTGGAAAGAGAGTTACGTCACGCACACAAAGCCATGCGAGACATGGCGCTGACTGACAGCCTGACTGGACTGGGTAATCGTCGACGTCTGGATACGGCGCTGCTGGATGAGATTCGTTTGGCCCAGCGCAACGGATCTACTCTTGCGTTGATCTTGCTCGATGTCGATTACTTCAAACGCTACAACGACAGGTATGGGCACGCCGCCGGCGATGACTGCCTGAGCGCAGTCGGGCGCGCGATCCAGCAAGCGATTAAAAGGCCCGGAGATCTGGCCGCCAGGTACGGCGGAGAAGAGTTTGCAGTGCTACTTCCCAACACCGACAGCGCGGGTGCAATACAGGTCGCCCAAGATGTTCTGGAAGCCATTCGAGCGCTGGACATCGAACACTCCGAACATCCGCTGGGGAAAGTGACGGCCAGCGCAGGCATAACTGTCAGGCAACCGAGCATCGAGGACGTAACGCCAGTCACCTTGATAAAGACAGCTGACGCCTGTCTGTATTCAGCGAAGCAAAGCGGACGAAATCGTTGGTGCTGCGCTGAAGAACAAATGGAAAAGCTCTGAATTTCCCCGCGCTGCAAACCAGGTTGTAGCTGACGGTATCCGCCCCGGCCTTGAAGGTCGATAAGCTCACGCAACGCGATCGGGCTGACCATATGTAGGAGCGAGCTTGCTCGCGATGGACTCAAGAGCGCCGCGTTTAGCCAGTAAACACGCGTTTTCGTTAAAGACCATCGTCGGAACGCCGCCCGGAGCAAGCTCGCTCCTACATCTAGGGGATCACCTTCGCTTAACTGATCGGCATTAGGGCTGACCAGGCGAACGCAACAGGACCATTGCACGTTCGCCTGTCACGCTCAGTGTGGCCCGCGAGGAATCGTCTTGAGCAGGTCTTCGGGGCTGATGTGACCGACGATCGGTTCCTTGACGCTGCCCGGTTGCGGCAGATCAAGGATGTGTCCCTTGATCTTGCCGATGACGTGCATCTCGCAAGGCTTGCAGTCGAACTTCAGCGTCAGCACCTCGTCACCGTGCACCAGTTGCATTGGCGCGACCTTGGTGCGCACACCGGTAACGCCTTTGGCTTGCTTGGGGCAAAGGTTGAAGGAGAAGCGCAGGCAGTGCTTGGTGATCATCACCGGCACCTCGCCGGTCTCCTCGTGGGCCTCGAAGGCCGCGTCGATCAGCTTCACGCCATGACGGTGATAGAAGTCGCGGGCTTTTTGGTTGTAGACGTTGGCCAGGAAAGACAGGTGCGATTCCGGGTACACCGGCGGCGGGCTGGTTTCGGCCTTTCGACCTCCCCGTGGATGGGCTTGCACGCGGGCCACGGTCAACGCTTCGATCACTTCGCGGCGCAAGGCCTTGAGCTGCGAGTTGGGGATAAAGAACGCCTGGGCTGCATCCAGTTCAATGGCGGTGGCGTAGTAGTCGGTGGTGCCCAGTTGACCGAGCAGGTCACGCAGTTGCTCCAAGGCCTGCTCCGGCTTGTTGGCCAGACCGAACGGGCCGTCCAGGGACACGCTGGCGCTGACGCCCTCCTCGCTGGTGGCGGTGAGTTGCAGGCGCTGCTCGTTCAGCTGTGCGACCCAGGTCAGACCGATGCGACGTTCGGCGGAGGTCTTCTGCAAGGCTTGCTGCCAGTTATGGTCCAGGTTGCGGCTCAGTGGATGGTTGGGCCGCAGCTTGTACATCCCTTCCGGCATCTCGTTGGGTTCGACGCGGTAGCGATAGCGTTTCTGGCCATCTTCGTCGAATTCACCTTTGGACTCGGCGATATTGGCGCGAAATCCCACCACCTCGCGTTTGATCTGCACATTGAGGCCATCGCCGTTGGACAACGGTTCAAAGGTCACCACCTGCAAGTCGCGCTTGCCAACCTTCTCCACCACGCCCACCGGCAAGCCGGTGAAGGTCGGTGAGTCGAAGGCGCCGATGTCGATCTTGCGCTCGCTGACGAAGTAGTCGGTGCTGCCACGGTGGAAGGTCTTGTCCGGGTCGGGCACGAAGAAGTGCGCGGTACGGCCGCTGGACGCGCGGGCCAGGTCCGGGCGGTCTTCTAGGACGTCGTCCAGGCGCTGGCGGTAGTAGGCCGTGATGTTCTTCACGTAGCCCATGTCCTTGTAGCGCCCTTCGATCTTGAACGAGCGTACTCCGGCTTCCACCAACGCGCGGATGTTGGCGCTCTGGTTGTTGTCCTTCATCGACAGCAGGTGTTTTTCGTAGGCAACTACACGGCCCTGGTCGTCCTTGAGCGTGTACGGCAAACGACACGCCTGGGAGCAGTCGCCACGGTTGGCGCTACGGCCGTTCTGTGCGTGGGAAATATTGCACTGGCCGGAGAACGCCACACACAGCGCGCCGTGAATGAAGAACTCGATCGCCGCATCGGTCTCGTCGGCGATGGCGCGAATCTCTTGCAGGTTCAGCTCGCGGGCGAGTACCAGTTGGGAGAAGCCAGCCTGGTCAAGAAACTTCGCCCGCGCCAGGGTGCGAATGTCGGTCTGGGTGCTGGCGTGCAGCTCGATCGGCGGGATATCCAGCTCCATCACGCCCAGGTCCTGAACGATCAACGCATCGACACCGGCATCGTACAGTTGGTGGATCAGCTTGCGGGCCGGCTCCAGCTCGTTGTCATGCAGGATCGTGTTGAGGGTGGTGAACACCCGGGCGTGGTAGCGACGGGCGAATTCCACTAGCCCGGCGATTTCACTCACCTCGTTGCAGGCGTTGTGGCGGGCGCCAAAGCTTGGGCCACCGATATACACAGCGTCGGCACCATGCAGGATGGCCTCGCGGGCGATGCTCACGTCACGGGCGGGGCTGAGCAGTTCCAGGTGATGTTTAGGCAGAGACATATTTTTTTATCTGGTTTGTCACGGTCGAGGCACGCATTGTACCGGCGAAACGCTTGACCGGCACCCGTGGCCTACCGAGTGGTAACCGCTCGCTTTTCCAGCCTGATGGGAACACTTCGAACGGCGCGCTATTCTTAATCCGGGTATAGAACTGACCGGTCGCACCGAAGGAGGTCATCAAGCTCTGATGAACTACCGGCCTGGAGCACCGCCCCAGGCACTTTTGTCTGACATCCTGAAACGGAGACGCCAGCATGAGCACCTTGAAACTTCACCCTGCACTGGACAATGGTTTCCAACCCGCCGCCGCGAATTTCACCGGTGGCACCCTGCAATGCCTGTGTGCGACCGACAAGGTCGAGGTCAGGATCGACGCGCAAACTCTGCATAACCACGCGTGCGGCTGCAGCAAATGCTGGAAGCCGCAAAACGCGACATTCGCCGTCATTGCCGTAGTACCTCGGGATAAGGTCAGCGTCACTGCCCACGGCGAAAAACTGGCAATTGTCGACGAAACCGCCACCATCCAGCGCCACGCCTGCAAGCAGTGCCACGTTCATCTCTTCGGGCGGATCGAGAACAAGGACCATGCATTTTATGGCCTGGACTTCGTCCACACCGAGCTCTCTCCCCAGAGCGGATGGGCTGCGCCGAGCTTCGCGGCGTTCGTGTCCTCCATCATCGAAACCGGCACACCGCCAGCGCAAATGAAGGCCATCCGTGAGCGCCTGCGCTCGATCGGCCTGGAACCCTATGACTGCCTGTCCCCGGACTTGATGGACGCAATGGCGACTCATGTCGCCAAACAGAAAGGCCTGCTCCCCGCCGCCTGATTGATCGACCGCCGCGGCTCCGGGCCAGGAGCTGCCGGTGGTCGTTGCATTTCGCTTGTCACCAGCGTTTGACTAAGCTGAATAGATCGGTACGAACTGAAATCCAGGTGATAGCGGCCACCAGCGAATCTGGATGGGTATCAAGACGGTCACTCGCAAAGGAGACGAACATGTACGCGGTCATAAGAACTTACTCGGGTCCTGGCGCAAAACAGCTTTTCGATTTTTTAGAAGAGCAAAAGGCCGACGTCGAAGCTGCCCTCCGGAAAGTGCCTGGCCTCGCAAGCTACACACTGCTGCCTCTCGGTGATGGCGGTATATCGGTGACTGTTTGCACGGACAAGGCCGGCACCGATGAGAGCATGAAAGTCGCTCGCGAGTGGATTCAGAAAAACGCTTCGCACATCCACGCGTACCCACCGGTCATCACGGAAGGTCCGGTCATTGTGCAGATCAATTAGCGCGCCCTGACGATCCAGGAAAACCACGCCAAGTTGCTCGACCATGCTGAAAAGTCCGGTTTGACCGACGTCAAATGGGAAGAGTTGCCGTAAACCGCGCATTGAATGCCCTTCCTGCACAGGCAACGTTTCAACCTCCCGCTACGCTCAACACAACGCATCTTCCTCTGCATGACGAGAGGTAGACCCTCCTATGCTTTTATATCCGAGATTACCCGCCGGGGTCCTTGGCGGACTCCTTCTTGCGGCATCGGCTGCAAGCAGCGCTCAACCCGACGTCAAAACCTGTGAGTGCGAGTTCAGCAGCCGGGATTATCAAGCCTACGGCACGAGTGGTGCCTGTGGTGTATTCATGTACGCAAAAGCCAGCATCTGCGAGATATCCTTCGCCGGTATCGGCGCCAATCCCGATGTGCTGATTAATCCGAGGCTGGGCTCCAACAGTCTGCAGGCCCAACTGGACGTCGCTCCTGACATTTTCAGTCGTTATCTCGAGTTCGTAAGAACGGGCAATATCACGCAACTCAGCGATCACGAATTCATAGCGCGCAGCTTGCCTGTAATGGCCCGCGCCAGCCTGTATCGCGCAGCCGCGCAAATAGCAGAAGCGCCGATCAAGCAGCTGGATGCCGTGATTCAGGATGTGACACACAAATACAGCGGCGAACTGGAAGCGATTTTCCTCGGCAAAAAAGAGCCGCACACCCTCAAGTGGGATGCCGAGAGCGACGTTGAACTGGGTCGCGGTTGTGTCCAGATCAATTACAGAAAGGATATTCAACTACGCGTTCTTTACTTCTCGCCAGCACAGAGGTGAAGGCTCATGAATTTCACATGCCTTGAAGAACTGTCGGACCTTGACCGGACAGGTTTGATAGTGGCGATGATGGGTGCCGCGATCTTGCTGCTTGTGGGCCTTGGCTTGTCCTTTCGCCTGAAGCTCTGGCAAACGCTTACGGAAGTCATCTACGACAAACTCCATTTGAAGTTGCCGCCTCCCCTGCTTTGCCTGCTGACATGTTTCGCTGTACTGGGAGGCATCTATTGGTGGCTGAATAATCAATACCCGGCCGACAGCATTGTGTTCAGTTCAAAGCCCTGGACACTGGGAGAGATCAAGCAGCGACTGGAGACCGTGTCAGGGGTGGATGTTCAACTGAAAGGGGACGTGGCGAGTTTTGCCATTGATAGAAGGATTAGCGGGGCTTGTGCCAGTGATGTGCTGCAATCGTTGTGTCACTACTATCGGGACAAACTTGATTGCCATAGTGAACCGGGGCGAATCATCATCGAACGTAAACCCTGAAAGTTGCTGCGCAAAACAAATGTGGGAGCGGCGGTGCGACGATTCGACTTGCTCGCGAAGGCGGTGTGTCAGACAACTTAAATGTTGAATGACACACCGCCTTCGCGAGCAAGTCGAATCGTCGCACCGCCGCTCCCACAGGGGGATTGGCATCAACCTGGCTGTTGCGTTAACAGCACTTGGGTCCGGCCTTGCTGCCATAACGAGCTTCCTGGCGCTCCCGAAAGAACGCCTCATAACTCATCACCGGTTTGTCCGGGTGTTTGCTCTGCATGTGCTCGACGTAGTTGTCGTAGTCGGGCATGCCGACCATCAGGCGCGCGGCCTGACCGAGGTATTTACCGAGGCGACTCAGGTCATTGAACATGCTGCACTCCTCGATCAGGCATCCGGCAACGCTTGAAATGGCGCTTCTTTATCCGTGCGCTCCTTGGTTCCCCAGGCGGCGATACCGACCTTGAGGGCAAAGAACAGGATGCTGAAGACCACCAGCAAAAACAGCGCCGTCAGCGTTGCGTTGGTGTAGGCGTTGTAGATCACGTGCTGCATCTGCTCGATGCTCTTGGCCGGGGCGAGTACCTGACCGTTGGCCAATGCGTCACTGTATTTCTTCGCCAGCGCGAGGAAACCGATGGCCGGGTTGGCGTCGAACAACTTGATGAATCCGGCGGTGGTGGTGCAGATCAGCAGCCAAACCGCTGGCAGCATCGTGACCCAGACATAGCGCTGGCGTTTCATTTTGATCAGCACAACGGTCGCCAGCATTAGCGCGATACCGGCCAGCATCTGGTTGGAGATGCCGAACAGCGGCCACAAGGTGTTGATGCCGCCCAGCGGGTCGATCACGCCTTGATAGAGCAAGTAACCCCACATCGCCACGCAACCGGCGGTGGCGATCAGGTTGGCGGTCCAGGATTCGGTGCGTTTCAGCGCTGGCACGAAGGAGCCGAGCAAATCCTGGAGCATGAAGCGACCGGCACGGGTCCCGGCATCGACTGCGGTCAGGATGAACAGCGCTTCGAACAGGATCGCGAAGTGGTACCAGAACGCCATGGTGTTTTCACCCGGCAGCACGCTGTGCAAGATCTGCGCGATGCCAACGGCCAGGGTCGGCGCACCGCCGGCGCGAGCCAGGATGGTGGTTTCACCGATGTCTTTGGCCACGGCTTGCAGGGCTTCCGGGGTAATCAGGAAACCCCAGCTGCTGACGGTCTGAGCGACCGAAACTACGTCAGCACCGACAATCGCCGCCGGGCTGTTCATGGCGAAATACACGCCTGGCTCGATCACCGACGCGGCAACCATCGCCATGATGGCCACGAACGATTCCATCAGCATGCCGCCGTACCCGATGTAACGGGCATGGCCTTCGCTGGCCAGCAGCTTCGGCGTAGTGCCCGAAGCGATCAGCGAGTGGAAACCCGACACCGCGCCGCAGGCAATGGTGATGAACAGGAATGGGAACAGACCGCCCTTCCACACCGGACCGGTGCCGTCGATGAATTGGGTCAATGCCGGCATTTTCAGATCAGGCATGGTGATCAGGATGCCGATCGCCAAGGCGATGATGGTGCCGATTTTCAGGAACGTCGACAGGTAGTCACGCGGTGCCAGAATCAGCCACACCGGCAGTACCGCGGCGACGAAACCGTAGCCGATCAGCATCCAGGTGATTTGGATGCCCGTAAAGGTGAAGGCTTTGGCCCACACCGGATCGGCGGCAATCTGCCCACCGAGCCAGATCGAACCGAGCAGCAGCAACACGCCGATCACCGAGACTTCACCGATGCGGCCCGGGCGGATGTAGCGCATGTAGATGCCCATGAACATCGCGATCGGGATGGTCGCCATCACCGTGAAAATGCCCCACGGGCTTTCGGCCAGGGCTTTGACCACGATCAGCGCCAGCACCGCGAGGATGATGATCATGATCAGGAAGCAGCCAAACAGCGCGATGGTGCCGGGGATGCGACCCATTTCTTCGCGAACCATGTCGCCCAGGGAGCGGCCGTTACGGCGGGTGGACATGAACAGGACCATGAAGTCCTGAACCGCACCGGCCAGCACCACGCCGGCAATCAGCCACAGCGTGCCGGGCAGATAGCCCATCTGCGCCGCCAATACCGGACCGACCAGCGGACCTGCGCCAGCGATGGCCGCGAAGTGGTGACCGAAAAGGACGTGTTTGTTGGTCGGCACGTAGTCCAGACCATCATTATTGAGTACAGCGGGAGTGGCTCGATTGGGGTCGAGTTGCATCACCTTGTTGGCGATGAACAGGCTGTAGTAGCGGTAGGCAACGAGGTAGATGGCGACGGCTGCGACTACGATCCAGAGGGCGTTGATCGCTTCGCCGCGGCGCAGGGCCACGACACTCAGCGCAAACGCTCCCAGAACAGCCACGGCAAACCAGGCAAGGTGTTTAGCCAGACGGGGCATAGCGTGTCTCCTGCCGACAGCCAGTGACTGCGGCGGTAATTTTTATAATTGTGTCCGCTGTGCGGAGCTGGCCCAATATCCGCGCATGCCGTCCACAAATAAATCCGCGTTACTACGTACGCGACGCCTACGTAGTTCTACGTAGACACCACTGATCTCCAAGTTGAAATGAAGACCCTGAGGGAGCGGGCTTGCCCGCGAATGCAATCTTTCAGTTGGCATTGAAGTCGACTGACAGACCGCTTTCGCGGGCAAGCCCGCTCCCACAGGTTTTGCGTTTCATCACAACCACAAGTCATTCCGTCCAGCAGCGCTACTGGACGCGCGTATCTTTGGCATATGATGCCGGCCTTCGCCTAACGCCATCCCTGTAGGAGCAGCCGGTCGACGCTCGATTGCTCGCGATGGACTCAAGAACAACGCGCCTATTCAGCAACCCCGCGTTTTCGTTGACGACCATCGCGAGCAAGCTCGCTCCTACAAAGTCCTCAGGAGCCCAGATGCAGCTCAAACACAAAATCGTCGCGCTCGGGATTCTGCCGCTGGTGCTGGCGATTGCTGTCATCTGTGCGCTGGTGATTTCCCTGAACCGCCAACTGGGTGATCAGCAGGCGCAGCTGATCGAAGACAGCATTCTGGCCAGCAAGCGCGCTGAACTGAAAAACTACGTGGAAATGGCGCAAAGCCTGATCGCGCCGCTGTACGACGATGGCCACGGTGACGCGCGCGCCCAGCAGCAAGTGTTGGAAGAACTGCGCAAACTCAGCTTTGGCATCAATGGCTACTTCTTCGTGTACGACCGCGAGGGCCGCAGCCTGATGCACGCGCGGCAATCGGAGCTGGTGGGGCAGTATTTGTGGGACATGAAGGACCCGCACGGCCTGCCGGTGATCCAGGCATTGCTCAAGAGTGCGCAATCGGGCGAAGGTTTTCAGCGCTACGCCTGGAACAAACCCTCCTCTGGCCAGGTGACCGACAAACTCGCCTACGTGGTGATGCTGGATCGCTGGGGCTGGATGCTCGGCACCGGCATTTACCTTGAAGACGTTGAACGCGCCACTCAGCAGGCGCGTGACGAGGTGGCTCAGGGCATCCGCAAAACCATGCTGGCGATTGCCGCCGTGGCGCTCGTGGCGGTGCTGTTCGTGTTTGCCAGCGGCATGACGCTGAATGTCAGCGAACACCGTCTGGCCGACAAAAAACTCCAGCGCCTGACCCAGCGCATCGTCAGTTTGCAGGAGGAAGAACGATCGCGGGTTTCCCGGGAACTGCACGACGGCATCAGTCAGGTGCTGGTCTCGATCAAGTTCCAGTTCGAACTGGCCAGCCATGTCCTGGAGAACGGACAGGACAAAGGCTTGAGCATTTTAAGAGAGGCCACGGAGCGGTTGGGGGAAGCGATTGGCGAGGTTCGCAGCCTCTCCCACGACCTGCGCTCGTCTTTGCTCGACACCCTTGGCCTGTCCGCAGCCATCGGCCAACTTGCCGAAGAATTCGAACAACGCAGCGGCCTTGCCGTGACCTACAACGACAACGAATTCGACTGCCATCTGGTCGATGGTGCAGCGGTCTCGCTGTTCCGCATCGTGCAGGAAGGCCTGACCAATATTGAACGCCATGCCCAGGCGAAAAACGTTTCCATTACCCTGCACGGGTCTGAAGAATCCATACGGCTGACGGTGATCGATGACGGCGTCGGCTTCAATGTCGCCCAGGTCGAACGTCTGCACGCCGGCATTGGCCTGCGCAATATCCGTGAGCGTGTCGAGCATTTCGGGGGGCGGTTCGACCTGATCTCGATGCCGGGAAGAAGTGAGCTGGACGTGCTGCTGCCGATGAAAATGCCCGGCGCAAAACGCTGACCTGACAATAAGAGTGAATGCCCGTGATGAACCTGCCCTCCCCGATCCGCGTCGCCCTGGTCGACGATCACTCTTTGGTCCGCGACGGGATCAAGGCGCTGCTGTCTGTCATGGCCCCGCTGGAAGTGGTGGGTGAAGCCGAGAATGGTGCGGACGCCATCGAGATGGTCGGGCGCTGTCAGCCGGACCTGTTGCTGGTCGATATCAGCCTCAAGGACATGAACGGCCTGGAGTTGACCCGCTTGATGCGCAGCCAGTACCCGTCGCTCAAAGTGCTGGTGCTCAGCATGTACGACAACTACGAATACGTGAGTGAGTCCGTTCGCTCAGGTGCCAGCGGGTATGTACTGAAGAATGCACCGTCACGGGAAATCATTGCGGCTATCGAAGCCATTGCCAGCGGCGGGACGTTCTACAGTGCTGAAATCGCCCAGCGGCTCATTGCCGATAAAAGCATCGACAATGAGCTGACACCACGTGAAAGCCAGGTGTTGTACAAAATGGCGCAAGGGATGAACAACAAGGAAATGGCCCGCGATCTGGATATCAGCGTGCGTACCGTAGAAACCCATCGCCTGAGCATCCGCCGCAAACTCAACATCGACAAACCGGCGGCGCTGGTCAAGTACGCGATCGATCACGGGATCATTTCCCCATAGGGCTATTCCTTGCCGCCCCCCCTTAATCACCGCGAATGTAATGCTCCATCTGTCGAATCAGATCGGCCTGCTCGGCGATGGCTTCTTTCACCAGATCACCAATCGATAACAGGCCAATCAGTTCGCCCCCCTCCACCACCGGCAGATGGCGCAGATGACTGTCGGTCATGACGGCCATGCAGCGCTCGATGCTCTGCTGACTGTCGGCGGTCACCACCGGTGCGCTCATGATTTCGCGCACCGGCGTGCCAACCGAAGAACGCCCCTGCAGAACAACCTTGCGTGCATAGTCGCGTTCACTGATCACGCCGACCACTTGCCCGGCGTCGATGACCGGCAGCGCGCCGACGTTTTTCTCGGCCATCAGCTTCAGGGCTTCAAGCACCATCTGGTCAGGCGCGATGCTATGGACGTGCTGGTTTTGCACGACCTTGAGTTTCAGCAGTTGTGCGGCTGTTTTCATCCATGCCTCCAGTACCGTTGCGCAATGCGGTTAATTACTCTCAAGCCACTCCGACTTCCACGACGTCGCCGTTCAACCGCACCGGCCACACACGCAGACGTTGTTGCGGATACTCCAGGCAACTGCCGTCCTCCAGCCGAAAATGCTGTTTATAGATCGGCGAAGCCACCACCAGATCGCCCTTGATGCTGCCGACCAACCCGCGGCCGATGACGTTCGCCCCGGATTGCGGGTCATGGTTGTCGATGGCGTAGAGGGTTCGGCCCTCAGCGCCCGGCAAATAAAACAGCGCCACTTGTGCGCCGTCGAGCCAGACGACGACACCGGAATCACTGACCAGATCCTGTCGCGCACACACGCTTTGCCAGACATTGGTGTCGGCCAGGGCATTGATGCGTTGGGTAGTAGACTGGCTCATCAGGCAATCTCCTCGATGACGGGAATCAGGTTGAGTTCGGCGGCCATGATCGGGCGCCGCTGACCACGCTCCTGGACAAAATGGATGTCCGGGTCCGGGCGCTTGTCGTTGACGAAGGTACGAAAGCGTTTGAGTTTTTCCGGATCTTTAAGGGCATTCGCCCATTCGCATTCGTAGCGGTCGACCACCCACTGCATTTGCGATTCAAGTTCCGCGCCAAGTCCGAGACTGTCGTGGATGACCACGTCTTTGAGGTAATCGAGGCCGCCTTCCAGCGTTTCACGCCACACCGAGGTGCGCTGCAGTTTGTCGGCTGTGCGAATGTAGAACATCAGGAAGCGGTCGATGTAGCGGATCAGGGTTTCGTCGTCGAGGTCGGTGGCGAACAGTTCCGCATGGCGCGGACGCATGCCGCCATTACCGGCGATGTAGAGGTTCCAACCTTTCTCGGTGGCGATCACGCCCACGTCTTTGCTCTGGGCCTCGGCGCATTCGCGAGTGCAACCGGACACCGCAAATTTGAGCTTGTGCGGCGAGCGCAGACCTTTGTAACGATCCTCGATCGTCAGGGCCATTTGCACACTGTCCTGCACGCCGTAACGGCACCAGGTGCTGCCGACGCAGGATTTCACCGTCCGGGTCGATTTGCCGTAGGCGTGCCCGGTTTCGAAACCGGCTTCGATCAACTCGGCCCAGATGTCCGGCAGTTCATGCAACTGCGCACCGAACAGGTCGATACGCTGGCCGCCGGTGATTTTGGTGTAGAGGTCGTATTTCTTCGCCACCACACCGATCGCGATCAGTTTGTCGGCGGTGATCTCGCCACCGGGAATGCGCGGCACCACCGAATAGGTGCCGTTTTTCTGCATGTTGGCCATGAAGGTGTCGTTGGTGTCCTGCAACGGCACCAGCGACGCGTCCATGATCGGCTGGTTCCAGCACGAGGCGAGGATCGAGCCAACCGCCGGTTTGCAGACGTCGCACCCGGTGTGGCCACGGCCATGTTTGGCCAGCAGTTCCTCGAAGGTGGTCACCCCTTCTACCCGCACCAGCGCATACAACTCCTGACGGGTGTAGGCGAAGTGTTCGCAGAGGCTTTTGTCGACGCTGACACCCCGGGCAATCAATTCATGCTCGAAGACTTGCTTGAGCAAACCGGCGCAACCACCGCAGCCGGTGCAGGCCTTGGTCTGCGCCTTGAGCAGGCCGAGGTCGGTGCAGCCACCGTCGATGGCCGAGCAGATGGAACCCTTGGTGACGTTGTGGCACGAGCAGACCGTGGCCGACTCGGGCAACGCGCCCGGGCCCAGCGTCGGGGCGCCTTCGGAGGACGGCAGAATCAGGCTGGCAGGTTCCGTCGGCAAGGCGATGGCGTTCTGCATGTATTGCAGCAGCGTGTCGTAATAGCTGTTATCGCCGACCAGCACCGCACCGATAACGTGCTTGCCGGTGGCATCCACCACCAATCGCCGATAGCTGGCCGTGGTTTCGTCAATGAACTGATAACTGCGCGCGCCCGGCGTGTGGCCGTGGGCATCGCCGATGGAGCCGACATCGACGCCCAGCAGCTTGAGTTTGGTCGACATGTCGGCGCCGATGAAGGGCTCGGCAATCTCATTGCACAGGCGTGCCGCGACGCTACGCGCCATCTGGTAGCCCGGCGCGACCAAGCCGAACAGGCTGCCGTTCCACGAGGCGCACTCGCCGATGGCGTAGATGTCCGGGTCGCTGCTCCGGCATTCGTCGTCAATCACGACGCCGCCGCGCGGACCGATGTCCAGCGAGCATTGCCGGGCCAGCGCATCTTGTGCGCGAATGCCGGCCGAGAACACGATCAGATCGGCTTCAAGAAACTCGTCGTTGGCGAAGTTCATGCGGTAGCGATACGCCTCGCCCGCGCTGATCGATTGGGTGGCGCGGGACAGGTGCACACCGACGCCCAGCCTTTCGATCTGCGACTTGAGCGCAAGGCCACCCATCTCGTCCAGCTGCACCGGCATCAGGCGCGGGGCGAATTCCACCACATGCGCTTCCAGGCCCAGACTCTTCAGCGCGTTGGCAGCCTCAAGGCCCAAGAGGCCACCGCCCACCACGACACCACGTCGGGCATTGGCAGCGGCGGTGCGGATCGCGTCGAGGTCTTCAAGGGTTCGATACACCAGGCGTGAATCGCCCTCCGCACCTTCGATCGGCGGCACAAACGGATACGACCCGGTGGCCAGAACCAATTTGTCGTAAGGCACGCAACCTTGCGCGGTGGTCACCTGGCGACGGGCGCGGTCGATTTCCAGTACCGGCACACCCAAATGCAGGGTGACGCCCGGTGTCTGGTACAGCGAGGCTTCGCCGAGGGCCAGGGATTCAGCATCACGGCCAGAGAAATACTCGGAAAGATGCACGCGATCGTAGGCACGCATCGGCTCTTCGCTGAACACGTGCAAGCAATACTGGGCAAGCGCCCCCCGCTCGATCAACTGCTCGACACAATGATGTCCGACCATGCCATTGCCGATCACGATCAGCGTTTGCAATTTGTTCAACGCGGCAACATTGGAATTCATAAGAAGCACCCGGCTAAAGCGGTTCAAAAAGCAAAAAAAAACGCCTGAAACCTTTCGGTTCCAGGCGTCTTTGCCTGTTCTTTTGCGGTGTTAGTACCAGACGTCTATGCCTGATCCACCGATGTTGCCCATGAATCGATCGTCGTTGACCGAGGGGGCTGCCCACTCGACTGCGTTTACGATGGGCCTGCCTGGTGTGTTGCAGTGTTTGTGCCAGATCGCAAAAGTGCTGCTCCAGGCTGCTTGTCGGGGCTTTCGCCGTGGGTTTCGCCCCAGCGTTTTGCCTTCGCATAGTGCAACGGCACGCTTCACGGCTTTATAAAAGTGCACAAACATGGGTATTAAAAGTATTTCAGCCAGGCAATGTCTCGACGTCGCGCCTTTAATCCGGAGAACCATTTAACCGGCGGGTACAGCGCAATGGCGAGCAAGATGGCCGTTATCCAGACCGCCCCTACCGACGTGAAGCCAAACCATGAGCCCTGATTCAACCCGAACAGCGCGACCGCGATGACATACAAAACTTTAAGCGCATACAGGTGCACAAGATAAAAGAACATCGGCGCCGATCCGAAGACCGTCATGGGACGCAGCCACTGGCTCTTCTGCAAGTGTTCAAACCACAGGAGCAGCAAGCATCCGACGCTCAGGGTCAGCGCAATAAACAGCAGCGACGGCGGGTATTTGGTGACGTTGAAAAAGCTCATCAGCGTTTGCAGGGACGTATCGCCCACGCTCCAGGGCTTCTCGCCATAGCCATTGAGCTGCCGCAGCGCGATGAATCCCGCCAGCCCGGCGACGCTGCAGATCAGCAATGCGCGTTGGCGCCCCCTCGCGTCCGCCGTTCGCCCGAACCACGGCCCCATGGCATAACCCAGTCCGATCACGCCAATCCACGGCAGCACCGGATAGGACGTGCGCAGCCGAAGCCCTTCGGACAGTTCGATCCAGCCGCGATCATGGAGAATCGCCCAAGGTACGTGCATCGCCGATTCCACTGGAAAGTGCAGCGCGTCCAGCAGGTTGTGACCGGCGATGATCGCCAGGCTCAGGAGCAGCAACATCGGACGCGGCAGCCAGACCATCACCGACAGCGCAATCATGCTCAAGCCGATGGCCCAGATCACCTGCATATAAATGACCGTCGGCGGCAGCTGGAACGTCCAGGCGAAGTTCACCAGGGTGAACTCAAGCACCACCAGAAACAGACCTCGCTTGAACAGAAAACTGCAAACGTCAGCCTTGCCGGCGTATTTCTCACCGTACAACCAGGCCGACAGACCGGTGAGCAGCACGAAGACCGGCGCGCACAAATGAGCGAGTGTGCGGCTGAAAAACAAGACGGGTTCGGTCGTGGCGATGTCCATGGGATCGGACACCTGTCGATGCAGGAAAAAGGTCTCGCGGACGTGGTCGAGCAGCATGAACAGAATCACCATGCCTCTCAATGCATCGATGGAAAGGAGCCGGCCGACTGCCGTGCCGGTGGAACGAGGGAGCGCAATGGTCATGGAGGTTTCGCAACACAAGGGTGAATAAAAGTGTCCCGCCGAAAAGACGGACGAGGATACTATATTGTTACCCTATAACATCTCAACTGCACATTGGAAACCGTAGGAGCGAGCTTGTCTCCGGGCGGCGTTCCGACGATGGACTTCAGAACGCCGCGTTTACCCAGACAACACGCGTTTCCGTTAACGACCATCGTCGGAACGCCGCCCGGAGACAAGCTCGCTCCTACATACCGGTTTGATCGTCAGAGTGTGTAAGAAATACCGACCTGAACTGTTCTCGGCTCACCAGGGTAAGCGTAGACATTGCCAAAAGCGCCTTCTTCATAGTCCCGGTCGAACAGATTCTTCACATCGAGATTAACTCTGACCTTGTCATTGATCTTGTAGAAGCTGAGCAGGTCGACGACGGTGTAACTGCCCATCGTAAACGCTGTATTAGCGGTCTGGCCCGCACGTTCATCGACGTATTTACCACCCACACCCAAGCCTAGCCCCTTGAAAGCACCCTCCTGAAACTCGTAAACGTTCAGCAGGCTGAAGCTGTTCCTGGGAATGTTCATCAGCCGGGTGCCCGACTGGATCACGTTGTCTTTGGTGACCTCGGCGTCGACATAGGCATAGCCACCCACCACCCGCCACTCTGGAGTTACATTGCCTGCCACGTTCAGGTCAAAGCCACGGCTGCGTACCTCGCCAGCCGCCACGCTGAAGGTCGAGTCAACGGGATCGGTGGTAAGGACATTGCGTTTTTCAATCTGATAGATCGCCGCGTCAACACTCAACTGGCGATCCAGAGCTTCCCATTTGATACCCACCTCATAGGACTTGCCCTTTTCCGGCTCAAAGCCGCCACCCTGTCGACTGGCCCCGGTATTGGGTTTGAATGAGCGCGCTGTATCGGCATAAACCGCCAACGTATCGGTCAGGTCATAAAGCACTCCGAGACGCGGCGTCACCGCATTGTCGCTCGCTTCCCAGCTTCGACCACCCGGTACGAAGGTCTCATAGTCATGCTCGAAGCGCTCGAAACGGGCGCCGGCTAACACCTTCAACCGCTCAGTCAACGCCACCTGATCCTGGACGAAGGCCGCGTAGGTCTTGAGGTTTTCCTGGTCGTTGGTCGGCGTTCGGGTCAAGGCCGGACGAGGCTGGCCATACACCGGGTTGAAGATATCAATCGGGTAGGCACCGACCGCACCGCTGGAGCGCTGGATGATGGACTTGTAGTCGTAATCCTCGTACTCGACACCGGTCAACAATGTGTGATCGAAACCACCGGTGGAGAAATGTCCGGTGAGGTTGAGCTGGGTATCTTTATCCGTCCACTCCAGCTTGCGATAGTTGAAGTTGCGTCCCAGCGTGCGTCCGTCGGCTGCGACACCGTTCGCTTCGACGGCGTTGCCCTGCAATGTGCCGTCGAGCCACTGGAAACCACCACCCAATGTCCAGTCGTCATTCAGGAAGTGTTCGAAACGCAGCTGGGCCATGTTGTTATCGTTGTGCAACTTGCCGGCGTCTTTTTCACCAAAGAACGTGTCACGAGACGCGGTGCCAACCTGTTTCGGATAGCGCGTCACGCCGCGATCCAGCGGGTGATTGTTGCGCATAAAGTCGCCCTCGAAGATCACCTTGGTGTCGTCGTTGGCCTGCCAGGAAATAACCGGCGTCACACCGTAACGTTCGGTTTCGACATGATCGCGGAAAGTATCTCCGCCCTCTCCCACCACGTTCAGGCGATAAGCCAGGCGCCCCTCTTCGTCGAGCGGGCCAGAGGCATCCAGCGTGCCACGCTTCATTCCCTGATCATCGAGCTGGCTGCCCAGCGTCACAGTACGTTCAGCCAAAGGCTGTTTGGAGACCACGTTGAACGTGCCACCAGGATCACCCCGACCATAGAGCATGGTTGCGGGGCCGCGCAGTACTTCCAGCCGCTCGATGGTGTTCGCATCAGGCATGTTCGGATAACCACGGTTGATCGGAAATCCGTTGCGATAGAACTCGCCGGTGGTAAATCCACGCACAGTGAAGGTGGTCAGCCCCTGGCCGCCGAAGTTGTTTGCCCGTCCTACTCCGCCGGCGTAGTCAAGCGCATCCTGAAGGCGGGTAGCTCCGATGTCCTCAACAGCATCTTTGGTCACCACACTGATGGACTGCGGTGTTTCATGAATAGAAGTGTCGGTTCGCGTCGCGCTGGCAGAACGCGTTGCACGGTAGCCCTTCACCGGCCCTTGAGCCGTTTCATACTCCGACGTACCGACGATGTCGGTCGCTTGCAATTCCAGACTGGTTTTATCGGTTGTAGCTTGCTCCGCCCAAGAGTAAGCAGATAAAGCCTGAAGCACGCAGATAGAAACCAGAGTACGACGCATCTAGGAAACCTTGAGAAAATAGCCAATGGGACGGCATACGTGCCAACAAATCGCGGCGCACGGTATACCATATCATTAGCGTTTGATACACATTCTCATTCAATTTTTTCTAAGCACTGCCTGCACTTCTTTGTCTTATATCCGGTTCGCGCTTCACTTCGTTCGCTGTGGTCAGCTTACGGCGGGACATTCGCCCCCAATATTGCGCCCATGCTCTGCGCGCACAAAAAAAGAGGCAGAAGCCTCTCTTTTCAATGCTGACGTAAATGCTGCGCACAAAAAAAACGCCACTCATTGAGTGGCGTTTTTTTTTGAATTATGGAGCGGGAAACGAGACTGAAATCCGCGCTCTTTCTCCTTGAAAGCATTGATATTTTCTGTGAACAACGCTTTCGATGTACGGGATGAAGTACGCATTTTTCGAGATTGCAAAGTGGTCAACTTTTACAAATCGCTTCTGCACCTGATTACACGAATCAAGGAGCTTTGCAGCTGAGTGGCTACGGCAGAATCGGTTTCCGCGCCAAAGTTCACTTCAGGTCGGTTTCATCTATCATATAAATCGCTGCAACAGATCGCTGACAAACGCCGGACGTCTGGCTCACTCGCTGTAAGAAAAACGTCATCTAAGCGAACCACTATGGAAACAGGCGACCCGCCTTTGTCCCGAGTGCGCGCCATGACCACACCT
Source organism: Pseudomonas sp. LB3P81 (assembly GCF_054897965.1). NCBI lineage: Bacteria > Pseudomonadati > Pseudomonadota > Gammaproteobacteria > Pseudomonadales > Pseudomonadaceae > Pseudomonas > Pseudomonas sp. LB3P81. The sequence goes on from NZ_JBUBVG010000001.1 coordinate 744,104, forward strand.
CTGCCGTCAGGCCAGACCGAATACGCCGATGAGATGCACGCTGCACTGAAATCCCTGGTGGCTCTGCGCAATAAGATGAGCAATGCATCGCAGTCTCACCTCGATGTATCGCGTATTCATCCGAGCTATCGCGACAGTGCTGCAAACCTCCTCGATTACCTTGTCCTCAGGCGCCACGACATCCGGCCATTGCAGACTCAGCTGACTGCGTTGGGTCTATCGTCACTTGGAAGAAGCGAACGCGATGTCTGTGGCTCAGTAGACCGGGTGATATCCGTGCTTGAGCGAATGACCTCAAGAGTGATGTCCTGCAGTACTGAAGGCCAGAAACAGCCCCCAAAGAAAAATGCAGTATTGTTGGTTGAACACGGCGAGGCGCTCTTCGGCAGCCACGACCGGGACAGAGCCGTTCGTATTATGGTCACCATGCCTACAGAAGCCGCCGGTGATTATGAGTTCGTTGAGCGCCTGGTGGCAGCAGGCATGAACTGCCAACGGATCAACTGTGCGCATGATGGGCCGGAACAATGGCTGGCGATGATTGACCATGTACGCCGGGCGAGCCTCAAGTTGGGCAAACCCTGTCAGGTCGCAATGGATCTCCCTGGGCCAAAACTTCGCACCGGTGCCCTGGCCGAAGGTATACCGGTGCTCAAGATCCGCCCGCTACGCGATGACACGGGAAAAGTGCTGAAACCAGGGCGGCTTTATCTAACATCAGACGCTTTTCCGGCAGCCGACTCCATCCAGTTACCCGCTGAATGGCTGGAACAGATCGAGGTGGGTAACATCCTGAAATGCCGTGATGCACGCTTTTCCAAACGCACAATGCGCGTGGTCGAAACGCATACTCAAGGCATTTGGGTGGAGCTTGATCAAACCACCTACCTCGTGCCGGAAATGGAGCTGGAACTCCAGACGCCCGCTGGACGCAAATCCATCGGGCGAGTTATCGCTGTGCCTCCTAAGTCTCAAACCATCAAATTGCATGAGGGTGATCTGTTAACGCTCACCAGAGATCCTGATGAAGGAGGCCCGGCGATAGTAGACGAAGCAGGTAATGTGACTACCCCGGCACACATCAGCTGCACGTCTGACGCAGTCTTCCGTGCAACGAAGCCCGGCGACCCGATATGGTTTGACGATGGAAAAATCGGTGGCGAGGTGTTATCCAAAACGACCAATGCGTTGCACATTGAGATTCATCACGCACCGGGTGGTGTGAAGCTCAAGACTGACAAAGGAATCAATCTTCCCGACACAAATCTCGGTCTCAAGGCTTTGGCCGAAGACGATATCGCAGCGCTTGAGTTTGCCATTCAGCATGCCGACATCATTGAACTCTCCTTCGTCAATCAAGCAGAAGATGTTCGATCACTCTTTCAGCATCTGGAACGCCTGAATGCTGAACATTTGGGCATTGTATTGAAAATCGAAACCCGCCAAGGCTTCGAAAATCTCCCGGAGCTGCTGCTCACCGGAATGAGGAGTCCAAGGTTAGGGGTCATGATCGCCCGGGGCGACCTGGCAGTGGAGACAGGTTTCGAACGAACCGCTGAGCTGCAAGAAGAGATGCTTTGCCTATGCGAGGCCGCCCACGTCCCCGTGATCTGGGCCACGCAAGTCCTTGAGTCCTTGGCCAAGACGGGCGCCCCTACCCGAGCAGAGATCACTGACGCAGCCATGGGCATTCGCGCTGAGTGCGTGATGCTGAACAAAGGGCCGTTTATCCTCAAGGCCATAAGCACCTTGGACGATCTGCTTAAACGTATGCAAAGCCACCATGACAAGAAGCGCGACATGCTGAGAAAGCTGCGCGTTGCAAGGTTGCCCGTGCAATCAGCGTAGCAAAATTGCCATCTGCTACTCTTCTCACATTTCTCCGTGCGAGGACGATGATGTCATTTGTCGACGATTTCGTGGCCCAGATCATTTCCTTGGAAGTCTCCCTCTATCATTCGCGCGCTCGGCTGCAAGCCAACAGTGACAGCGAAGCTCTGCATGACTTGAGGATAGCGGTTCGCAAAATACGAAGCCTTTTGCGTCCTCTGCGCAACATGCCTGAGGTAACCATCGCTGCCAGCTCGTCAATGAAACCAGAGGATATTCACGAGGTTTGGTACTTCCTTCCAACTCGCTGAAGGTCTCTTAACAATTGTTAATGCCCTCTCCCACACGACCTGCCCAAAATCCGCAAAAAATACAATGAGCAGGAGTCCACCATGTCCACGTCCCCCGTCAGTGCAAAAACCGTATACGAACTCCTTCAGATTTCGGCCAAGACTCATCCTGACCAGATCGCATTGAGCTACATCAACAGCCTGACACCGCTTGATACGCAGCACTTCAGTTACACCGAGCTGTTGTGCAACGTGAACCGTGCGGCACGACTGATCCTGGATCTCGCGGGCCGCCACAAGCCTGTGGTTTCGCTGCTACTGCCAAACATTCCGCAGAGCCAGTACCTGCTCTGGGCCGCCGCCAGCGTTGGCATCGCCAACCCGCTCAACCCGCTGCTCAACGAGGATGCCCTATACAACCTGATGCTAGAGGCGAAAACCGACCTGATCTTCGTGCTCGGCCCACTACCGGGCAATGATCTTTGGCAAAAGGCCCTCAGCGTAGCCCAGCGTTTGCCACACAGGCCCAAGTGCGTATCCGTGATGGCGAAGGCTGGAGAGTACTGGTTTGATGAGTTACTCACGCTTTACAGCGCCTCAGAACTGGAGACCCCGTTGTTGCCGCGTGCCGACGACATCGCCGCTTACTTCCATACTGGCGGCACCACCGGCGTGCCTAAACTGGCCTGCCACACCCATGCCAATCAAGTTGCGGCAGCCCTCGCCTACGTGCGTTGCATGGCAACCAGCCACAACGATGTTGCGCTTAACGGTCTGCCGATCTTCCACGTCGCCGGGGCCTTGGTGAACAGTTTGGGAGGACTCGCCAGTGGTTTGCAGATGTTGCTGCCCACGCTCGCAGGTTTCCGCAATCCCGAAGTGATCCGTCTGCACTGGCAATTGGTCGAGGCGTTTGGCATTACCATCAGCGGCGGCATCCCGACCTCGGTTGCGGCGATGCTTGAAGTGCCCCTGGATGGCCACGACATCAGCTCGCTGCGTTTTATGCTCTCTGGCGGCGCACCGGTGCCCGCAGCGCTTTGCGAACAAGTTCGCGCGATTGCCGGGCTTAATCTGTACCAGGCCTATGGCATGACCGAATGCGCTGGCATCATTGCCCTGCCGAATCTTGAGCGCCCTTCGATTCCCGGTAGTGCGGGACATGTCAGTGGAGAGGTGGAAGTGCGGATCGCCAACGGCGGTGAGATCTGTGTTCGAGGCCCGACGGTATTCCCCGGTTATCTGGGACAGAGTACCGTCCCCCTTGAAGACGGCTGGCTACGCACTGGCGACTTGGGGCATTTGGACGAGCTGGGCAACTTGTTCATCACCGGCCGAGCCAAGGATCTGATTATTCGCAGCGGCCATAACATCGACCCAGCTTTGATCGAGAACTGCCTGGAGTCCCACCCCGCGGTGTCGCTAGCCGCAGCAGTAAGTATGCCCGATGAATACGCCGGTGAGCTGCCGGTGGCCTTCGTGCAGTTGCACAAGGGCAGCCAGATCAGCATTGACGAACTGCAGCAGTATGCCTTCGAGAACATCGCTGAGCGCCCCGCATGCCCGAAGCGCATTTTCCTGGTCGACGCCCTTCCAGTCACGGCGGTAGGAAAGATCTTCAAACAGCGCCTGCGGGAACTGGCGGCAGCTTACACTGTTAGCGAACGCATAACGCCGCGTTGCGGAGAGCTCGTCGTCGAGGTAAGCCATAAGGCCGATGGCAGTCTGCTACTCAATCTCGACGCAGTGCCACGAGAGCATTTGAAGTGGTGCGCCGAACAAGCCGAACGACTGAACTTGCGCGTTCAGATGCCGAAGGGAGAAACCTGTGATTGATTATGACTACTTAATCAGGCGCCCAGCTTGGACTTAATCCGCGAAAATGACACCGGATCCATGCTCAGATAACTGGCCAGCTGGTACTGCGGTACCCGCTGCAGTAACCATGCTTCGTGCTCTAGCAACCAGCGATAGCGCTCCTCGCTGTTGCAGGTAAGGAGCAGAGCCTCGCGGGATTCGTTACGTAGCATGATTTCCCTGGTGGCTTTGTCGACAAACCCCTGCAACTGCGGAAAATGCTCACGCAGGCGGATGAGCGTATGCAGCGGCACGGCCACCAGCCAGCTGTGTTCCAGCGCCTCAATAGTGTAGGTGCAGGGTTGTTGCTTCAAGTAGGCGCTAAGCGAACCGATCACCTCTCCTTCGTGGAAGAAAGCCTTATTCCGTTGCTTACCTTCTGGTGACGAATAGTAATAACGGATCAGGCCGGAAAGGATTACAAAGAAGTGCGTAGGGGTTTCGCCTGCGCGAATGATCGGCTGATCGCGAGTAAAGTAACGGAGTTCGAACACCTCCACAAGGTGCCCCCAGAGCTGCGGATCATTCACTCCATACCGGTCGAAAACTGCCCTGAGCAGATCCAGTGCGTTTACATCTAGCGAGCTTTTCACAGTTAGCTTCACGCTCCCGGCGGGGTCATAGATTAAACCGCACATGTGAGATTCATTCTACGAGCCGAGTTACGGTTTCGACCAGCTTATGACCTTCGTGTATCCCGTAGCTCTGTCGCCCAACTCAATCATTAGTGTTTTCCCTCTAACTGTTCCCGTACGCTTTAGCAGTACACGGGGACTTACCAACTACCGTCATAAGGATACGCAGCCGCTCGCGGTTGCATCCAAGACCCCGACAAAAATGCCGCTCAGTATCAGATCAGAGATCTGCAACTAAACGTTAACATCCATGACCAATCGATCATCGACCCACCGCACTGCTACTGGCTCCAGCTGCGCGCCCTTGCAGGGGCCGTCGATACAGTGTCCATCTTCGAAACGAAACATCGCGCTGTGATGAGCACACATCAGAATCTTGCCGCGATAGGTGCAGAATTCTTGCGGGCGATAATCCAGCGGCACCGAGAAATGCGGGCATCGGTTGATATAGACCCACACCTGCTCGCCTTGCCGCACCGCAACAAGCCCGGCGGGATGCAGCTGCTGGTGTGCAGGCAGACCTAGGGCACCGCCGTCCTTAATGTCGTCCCGTTGGCAAAGTGTAATGGTGCTCATAATCAGCCGCGTAATTCTGGGTTGCCAAGGCTCCAGTGCCATGGACGGATCTGGATACTGGCAAACAGACCTGCCTGAACATACGGGTCATCCTGTATGAACGCTTCCACCTCTGGCAGGCTGCCCGCCTCAATCACCAGTAACGTGCCATTCATGGCCGCACTGGCGTCATCCAGGGTCGGGCCGCCTAACCGGACAATCACCCGATGCATCTCGGTCGCTCGCAAATGGGCTTGATGACTGGGCCGCAAACGCTGACGTAGGGCCAGTGAGTTTGGGTGGTCTGTAGCGAATACCGCAAAAAATTGGCCCATGGATCACTCGGCTTCCATGACAAATTCATAACACGCACGCTTGAACGGCACATCAATACCTAGGCTGGCGGACAAATCATCGTGCATGAACCGATCTTCATAGATCACCTGCAACGACTGTTTGACGCCAAACACTGCATCTGACTCCAGGTACGGATCATCGTGGTTGAACAGGTGGGTGACCAGTTTGCGATACCCAGGCACTTCAACCATGAAATGCAAATGCGCAGGCCGCCACGGGTGACGGTTGGCGGCATTGAGCATGCGCCCAACCGGGCCATCGGTAGGTATCGGATAGCACACAGGGACAATCGTGCGAATCGCAAAATAGCCGTCGGCATCGGTGCGATAGCGACCACGCAGATTGCCGAATGGCTGATTGGTGTCCTGACCTGAATACATGCCATTTTCGGCGGTCTGCCAAACGTCCAGTATCGCGCCGGCCAGCGGGTTGCCATGGATATCGACCACTCGACCGCGCACCAGCGCTGGTTCGCCTTCGGTGAAGGCCATGTTTTCGCCGTACTCCCGATCTGGCATGCCTTCGATGTAGAACGGCCCGAATACAGTGGTCTCGGTGGCGTTTGCACTGTGGCGATGATTGATCGCATCGACAAGCATCGACACGCCCAAGGTGTCCGACAGCAAGATGAATTCTTGGCGCACCAGACCGTCGCACTTGTGGCCGGTCTCGGTCAGAAACCCGATGCCTTCAAACCATTCCCGCTCCGTCAGCTCGACGTCGCTGACAAACGCGTGAAGGTGACGAACCAGGCTTTGCATGATCTGTTTGTAACGCGCATCAGGCGCTTCACTGAAGCTATTTACAGCCTGCTCGGAGATCAGTGTTTCTATGACTTTGTCATGATCGGTCATTATTGTTGTTCCGACGAAAAGGGACATTGCTGATAACACGAAGCATCGGGGCGATTGATCGTCCCTATGCTGTTTGGCCACACAGAGGATTCAGGCGGGGGCTAAGCCTTTCATGGCTCGGGTCAACAGCGCTTCGATCGGGCCTTGTTCGAACGGCCGTGGATTGTAGTAGGGACTGGCACAAGCGATTTGCGCCGCCTCGGCCGGGCCGTTTTCAGACAGGCCGATGTCCGCCAGCGCCAGTGGAATACCCAGCTTCTGGTTGAGTGCGTACAACAAGGCACCCACCTCGCTCGCCTCGCTGCCACCCAGGGCGCGGGCGGCACGTTGCAACGGCCCCGCCGCTGCTTCACGGTTGTAATGCGCCGCGTGGGGCAGAACGATCGCGTGTGCTTGGGCGTGAGGCAGATTGAACGTCCCGCCCAAGGTGTGGCAAAGCTTGTGGTGCAAAGCCATGCCGACCGAACCGAGGCAAATCCCCGCCAGCCACGCACCATATAACGCCTGGCTGCGAGCTTGCGGGTCATTGGGGTCATTGACCACGCCCGGCAATGCCAAAGCAAGTGAACGAATCGACTCCTCGGCCATGAAACCAATTATAGGATTGGCATCTTGGGCGTACAGCGCTTCAACCGCGTGCGCCATGGCATTCATTCCCGAGCAGGCGGAAATCTGCGCGGGTAAGGTCAGCGTAAGCTGGGGGTCATAGATCACGGTCTTTGGCAAAACCCGGGGGTCACGACCGGTTTTCTTAAGGCGGTTTTCGGTTAGCCCGTAAATCGGGGTCATTTCCGAACCTGCGTAAGTCGTCGGAATTGCCACAATCGGTAGTCCCGAATCCATAGCAATCGCCTTGCCCAGGCCGATAGTCGAGCCGCCGCCAATGGCCACGCAGCAATCGGCATGTAGCCGCGCTGCTTCGCCGCGCGCTGCTTGCGCCATTTCCAGCGGAACATGCATCACGGCCCTGGAGTAGACGTCCGCCGCGCGGTCGCCGAGCAACTGAGCGACATGCTCCCCGAGGCCGCGCTGTTCCGGCGTGGTCAAGATCAATGCACGCTTGGCACCCAGGCGATCGATCTCTTCAGACAATGCCGAGAGCTTGCCCCAACCGAACACCACACGAGTCGGCAGACTTTGGTACACAAAAGGATTCATGACAGGCCTCAGCGTTTGAAGTGCGGAGCGATTTTGGCATCGACATTGACCCAGACCGAACGAGCTTCCGTGTAGTCGTGGATCGCCTCGAAGCCCATTTCGCGGCCGTAACCCGACTGACCAACGCCACCAAACGGACTGCCAGGGCTGACGCGCTTGTAGCAGTTGACCCAGCACATGCCGGCATGGATGGCATTGGCCAGTTTGTGCGCGCGGGACAGGTTTTGCGTCCACAGGCCGCTGCCCAGTCCGTATTCGGAGCTGTTGGCAATGGCCAAGGCTTCTTCGTCGGTACTAAAACGCACCACGGTGACGAAGGGGCCAAATACCTCTTCCTGACAGACCCGGTCATCAGGCCTGGCCTCGACCACGGTCGGTTCTACATAAAAACCATTGGCTAGCGCCTTGTCATCTGGCGTCTTGCCGCCCGCCAGGACTTTACCGCCCTGCTCGATGGCGATATCGATATAGGCCAGTACGCGGTCACGGTGCAGCGCCGACGTCAACGGCCCCATCTCGGTCTCGGGATCCATCGGATCGCCAAGGCGAATGGATTTGGCCAGGGCGATGAAGCGCTCCAGGAACTGGTCGGCAATGTCTTTGTGCAAAATCAATCGCGAACCGGCGATGCAGGCCTGGCCCTGATTGTGGAAGATTGCCCAGGCGGCGCCGTTGACGGCCGCTTCCAGATTGGCGTCTTCGAACACAATGTTGGCGCCCTTCCCGCCCAGCTCCAACTGAATGCGCTTGAGGTTTCCTTTTGATGCTTCAACGATCCTGCGACCGGTCGCCGTCGAACCGGTGAAGGCAATTTTGCCCACGTCCGGGTGCTCGGCCAGTGCCTGACCGGCGGTATGACCGTAGCCTGGCACCACGTTAACCACACCCTTCGGGAAACCGACTTCTGTCATCAGCTCGACGATACGCAAGGTCGATAGCGGCGTGATCTCAGAAGGTTTGATGACGATGGTGTTACCCGCTGCCAGTGCCGGGCCCATTTTCCAGCTGGTGAACATCAACGGAAAATTCCACGGCACGATTTGCCCGACCACACCGATTGGCTTGCGCTGCACATAATTGAGGAACCCGGCTTCGACCGGAATCACCGAACCTTCGATCTTGTCGGCCATGCCGCCGAAATAGCGGAAGCAGGCGGCGGTGCGCGGTACGTCAAGGCCACGGGAATCACGAATCGGATGCCCGGTGTTCAGGGATTCGAGCTGCGCCAGTTCTTCGCCACACTCCTCGATCTTGTCCGCCAATTTGAGCAACAAGCGCCCGCGTTCGGCGGCGCCCAAGGCAGACCAGGCCGGGAAGGCACGTTTGGCGGCGGCGACCGCGAGGTCGATGTCCGCGGCTTCAGCGGCGGCAATGCGGGTGATCAACGCGCCGTCATGGGGCGACACGACGTCGATGGTGCCACCGGCCAGCGCATCCACGAAACGACCATCGATATAGAGCTGATTTTGCATAATATTATCCTCGCACCGTGCCGATGGCGCAGTGTCTGACGACATGATTCTTGAGAGCACGGCCCGACGGACGCCGGGCCAGACACGAGGTCTTAAAACTCGATTGGATACGGCTTAAGCTCGCCACTTTCATAGCGTTGTGGCAGGTTCGGTGTGGCATTTTCCCAGACCAGCAACATCGAACGTTTGGTCGAATAGCCCTGGTGACGAATGTCCGCCGGCATGGCGCAGATGTCGCCGGCACGCATAGTGATACGGGCTCGCGGGTTACCGTCATCTTTGTCACCGACGTCCCAGAGGATTTCATCGGACAATTGCAAGAACCACTCGACCCGGTCATTGCCATGGAACACCGGCAGGATGAATTCTTCGGTGGTCGGGCAGAACAGGCTGGCCTTGCACACCGAGGTCACCGACGGGTTCCAGGTCACGTCGGAACGAGACAGGTACTTGAACAGACTAAAGGCATGCAACTCGCCTTCGAAACCTTCTGCAGCGTGGATTTCCGGCTCGTCCTGAGAAACATCGAGGAACTGGCGATTGACCGGCAGATCGTTACGCAACGGCGAATCATCAGGCAGGCCCGGCATACGCTTGGTGGCGATACGAAAGCGTTCGATGGCTTCGATGTTGTTGCCGTTTTTGCGGCCGAACGCTGTACCGGTTTCTTCCGGCGCTGCGAACGGGTCAAAGGTGGCGTTAGTCCAGTCGCGCAGGATGGCTTTGAAGGTTGCCATGATCAGTGGTGTTTCAAAGTTTTCGGTGTAATTGACGCCTGCGGCCTTGAGCGTGCCATTGAAAGTGCCCGCGTACAGGTCGACTTTGCCGTAGTAATTGCGGGTGCCAATGACGTGGTCAAAGTTGACCCAGCCATAGAAAAAGCCCCAGGCCACGTCGCGCATCATGGCGCGCAAAAAGGCATCGACCGGAATCAGATGGGAACGGGTCTGACCTTTGGCGGGCCAGGTAATACGGGCGAAATACTCGTCGCGAGACAGTTCGAAGGCGCCGAGTTGGAAGGAGCAATATCCGGTGACGGCATGAGGCGGGCTGAACTTGACTTCATCGTCGGCTAAGAGCGTGGTAACGGCAGCGGTTTCAAGCATGGCCATGACGGATTCCTCTTGTTGCTTTTGTTGGTTTGGGCATCGGAACTGAACAGGTCAGATCCGGCTGATCACTTGAAGCAGATGTCTGCCCATTTCTCGACCGACAACGGGCCTTTGATGGTCTGCTGCAGGATCACGCCCGGGCGGCTGGCCTCAAAGCGATAAGCGGTGCCGACCGGCAACAGGCATTGATGGCCGCGCTTGAGCAGCACGTAGCCCATGGGTTTGCCCGCCGGCACTTCACCGGCCAAATGAGTGCCCTCGCCTGCTTTCAACGGCATATCGAGCTTGAGGAAGTCCACACGCACTTCACCGTCCATGACGATAGCGAACTCGTCGTGCGCGGCCGTGTACCAAGGCGATTGACCTTCGGCGCGCAGGGTCTCGATGACGTAGCCGAGATTGAGACCGACGACGACTTTTTCATAAGGAAGAGATTTTTCCGCTACTTCGAAAATGTTCGAAAAGGCGTAATGACTGGCCTGGCCGCTGATGATTTCAACCGACCCTTTGCTGTAGTTATCCAACGAGCCGAAGACCGTTTCGATTGCAGCGCTACTCATGGTTTTTCACCGTTTTGTTGTTGTAGTAACAGTGAGTCAACAGTACGTCGCACGTGCGCCTGGAACAATTAGAGGAAGGGCGACAACAGTGTTCGCGAAACGCAAACACTGCCATCAGTGATATGCCGCTCAACGCACCCAGCCACGCCCCAGCAAAGGCTTGTCCCAGCATGGTTCGTCGCCGAAGTTTTCCACCAGGAAATCGATCAGGGTGCGCACTTTCAACGCCCGACGCTGGGTAGCGGGGTATACCGCAGAAAAATTGAAGGATGACAGTGCATATTCTGGCAGTACCGGAATGAGCCTACCGCTAAGCAGGTCGTCGCTGGCCACCAACGTTGGAAGACAGACAATACAGACCCCGGTTGACGCGTAATCACGCAGCAAATGCACAGAGTTCGACCGCACCTGGCCCGGAAGGCTCAGCTCTACCTGCTCGTCTTCTCCGGTGAAGATCCAGCGATTGCGCGACGGATAGCCCTCGTACAGGGCAATCTTGTGTTGCAGCAGCTGCTGCGGGTGCGTGGGCATGCCGAACTCTTCGGCATAGTCGGGTGACATGCAGAACAGCCGGCGAACGCTGAACAGCTTGCGCTCGATCAGGGTTTCCGCCATGGGAGGGAACATCTGAAACGCGACATCGAAGCCTTCTTCGATCGGATCGACTACCCGGTCGTTGACGATGACGTCAACTTCAATGTCCGGGTACAGCCGCGTGAACTCGGCCAGCATTCTGCCGAAGTGGCCGATGGCAAAGCCCGGCAGCATCTGCACGCGTAACTTGCCGGTAGGTTTGGCGCGCAGCTCGCGCATATGCTCAGTCAGCGAGTTGAAACTCGCGACCATGTCCGCGCACTCCTTGTAGTAGGTCTCGCCGACCTCGGAGAGCCGGACATGCCGGGTGCTGCGATGGAACAGCGGCGCATTGATAAACTGTTCCAGTTGTTGGATGCGGTGAGTGATCACCGAGCGAGTCACGCCCAATTGCTGAGCCGCCTTGGCGAAGTTGCCGGTTTCGGCAACCCGCACAAAGGCTTCGACACTGAGTAAACGATCCATGGCAGGTTCTCTGGATGTTTTTGTTCTTATAGGAATAGCGAGGTTAGCCTGTCGGCACCTCGCACTCCACATCCCCGACAACGTGCTACTTTCGGCTCTGGAGAGACAGCTGCCGTTGCATGGGGAAAACCTGCCAGCCCAGGCGCTCACTAATCAGGCCCCACACCCCTTGCGGAGCCTTGAGCATCATCACTACCGCGACCAAGCCCAGAATGATCATGTACACGGCGCCGAATTGGGCCAGGCATCCGCGCAACGCAAAATAGATCAGCGTGCCGATCAAAGGCCCCTCCAGGGTGCCGATGCCACCGATGATGACAATGAAAATCACCACCGCCGTCCAGTCCTGCAGGTTGAATGCCGCATCCGGGGAAATCCTCAGCTTTTGTAGGAAGATCAGCGCCCCGACAACCCCGGTGCAACCGGCCGCCAGCACGTACACCATCAGCTTGGTTCGGAAGGTATTGACCCCCAAGCTGCCGGATGCAGGCTCCGAGTCGCGGATCGAGGCCAAGGCCAGCCCCTGTCGCGACCGCAGCAAAAAGAACACCACTGCCATGGCACCGATGGCGATGGCCAGGGCGGTGAAGTAGATCAGCATCTCGCGCCCGTCCCGATCGTTGCCGATCTGTCGCACAATAGCTGCCGGCAGACTTTGCCCTGAACCGCCACCCAGACTGCTCATCTGCGCCAGTCCCAGGCGAAAGACTTCGGCCACGACCCAGGTGCCGATTGCAAAGTAGGCACCGCGCAGTCGAAACACGATCAACGCGGTGGGAATCGCCAGCAGTGCGACCAGCACGCCCGAGAGCAACACCGCGAACAAGGGCGGCACCCCCAGTTGCGTGGACAGCATGAACAGCAAATAGCCGCCCAGGCCGACAAACGCTTGCTGCCCGACAGAGACCATGCCGGCGTAACCCGCCAACAGGTTCCACATTTGCGCCAGGGCCAGGTAATAGGCGAATTCCACCACCAGCCGCAGGCTTGCACGATCGGCCCAAAACGGCGCGCTAATCAGTACCAGCACGCAGAGCCCCAGCAATGACAGCCCGACCTTGCTGCTGGTGGTCGTGCGTTGTACGCGCCAGATAAGCGCAGAATTATTCAGGGCATTCATCAGTCGACGCTCCGGGGAAACAGGCCACGCGGTCGCACGACCAGAATCAGCAGAAACACAAGGTGACCGGCAAGAATTTGCCAGCCGGGATCGATTTTTGCGCCCACCGCCTGCGCGATGCCGAGAATCACCCCGCCAGCGAGGGTGCCCCACAGGCTGCCGAGGCCGCCGATGATCACCGCTTCAAACCCATACAACAGACGCGCCGGCCCCACGGTAGGGTCGAAGCTGGTACGAATCGCCAGAAACACCCCGGCGATCGACACCACTGCCATCGCCAGCGCCATTGCCAGACCGAAAATATGCGCGTTGTTGACGCCCATCAGCCGTGCAGTCTGCTGGTCATCGGAGGTGGCTCGAAACGCTCGGCCCAATGCGGTTTTGTAGAACAACAATTGCAGGCCACCGATGATCAGCAATGCGCTCCCAAACACCATCAACGGCATGACGCCCACGCTCAGGCTACCGAAACCGACACTCGCGACTTCCAGATCACCCTGGGACAGCTTCTGACTGTCGGCGCTGAAGAACTCAAGCAGCACGTTCTGCACGATGATCGACAGGCCGAAGGTCACCAGCAACGGCGGCAGAATGTCCTGGCCGAGCGTTCGATTGAGCAGGCAGCGCTGCAGCAGGTAGCCAAAGCAGAACATCACCGGCACAACAATCATCAGACTTGCCAGCGGACTGAAACCCAAGTGATTGACCACCACCAGCGCCAGGTAAGACGCCAGCACGATGAAGTCGCCATGGGCGATATTTACCAAGCGCATGATGCCGAACATCAGCGACAACCCCACTGCGAACATCGCGTAGAGACCACCGAGCAACATGCCCTGAAGAAGCGTATTAAGCCATTCCATAACTAAACCCCGAAGTACGCGGCTTTGATTTGCGCTTTGTCGACGTCTCCAGGGCGGCCGGTCAGGGACACGCGCCCTTCCTGCAAGCAATAGAAACGGTCGCAGACACTTAGCGCCTGATTGATGTCCTGTTCGACGAGAATCACCGTGGTGCCGTCGGCCTTGATCGAGGGCAGCGCCGCGTAGATGTCCTTGATCGTTGTCGGTGCCAGGCCCAGGCTGATCTCGTCGCACAACAGCAAGTGCGGGTTGGCCATCAAGCCCCGACCAATCGCAACCATTTGCTGCTGGCCGCCGGACAGCGCGGTTCCGGGGCGTTTGCGCAATGCTTCCAGTACCGGAAACAGTTGATAGATGCTCGCCAGCGTCCACGGCCCAGGCCGTTTGCTGTAGGCGCCAATCAGCAGATTTTCTTCGACCGTCAGCGACGGAAACAGCTTTCTACCCTCCGGCACCAGAGCGATGCCACGCTCGATCACCTGGTTGGCAGCCAGGTCACCTATGGGCTGGCCCCTGAAGGTGATAGCACCCGGTCTGTTTTTGATCTGCCCCGCCAGCGAGCGCAGGAAAGTCGATTTTCCCGCGCCGTTGGAACCGATGATCGCGACTGTTTCGCCCTGATCTAGCGTCAGGCTGATGTCGAAAAGTGCTTGAAAGTCGCCGTAGCCGGCGCAGAGTTTGTCGATGGACAGAAGATTTGAAGGGGTTGTCATGCTTCAGCTCCCGATGCCCATGTAAATGTCCTGGACTCGCGGATCGGCCATCACACTGCGCGGCTCGCCTTCAACCAGTTTGGCGCCGAAGTTGATCACCGTCAGGCGGCTGACCACCGCCAGCAAGGCGTGGACGATGTGCTCGATCCAAATGATGGCGACGCCGGCCTTGTGGATGCCCTGAATGGTTTCCACCAATGCCAGGCATTCCGGCTCGGTCAGCCCCCCGGCGATTTCATCGAGCAACAACAATCGTGGCTGGGTCGACAAGGCCCGGGCCATTTCCAGACGCTTGCGGTCGAGCAGCGTTAGCGAGCCGGCCAGGACGTTGGCCTTGCGCATCAAGCCTGTCAGTTCCAGCGTCTGTGCGCACCATTGGTTGGCTTCCTGGCCGCGCAACCGCGCGCCGAAGGTCGCGCCGACCAGCAAGTTCTCGAACACCGTCATTTTCACGAACGGATGTGGGATTTGATGAGAGCGACCAATGCCTTGTTGGCACCGCTTGAACACTGGCTCGCGAGTAACGTTGCGTCCTTCGAAATAGACGGTGCCGCTGTCGGCCGCTACACCACCGGCAATTAAGTTGAACAGCGTGCTTTTACCCGCGCCGTTGGGGCCTATGATGCCCAAGGCTTCGCCCGGCTGCAGAGTCAGACTCATTGCGTCCGTGACCTTCACCGAGCCATAGCTTTTGTACACATCGTTCATTTGCAGAAGTGGCTGTTGCATGGTGCACCCGTGTCGGTTCGCGCGATCAATACGCAATGGCCTGCATTTCACCGCCCAGTGGAATAGCCGGGGCGCTGGTATTGTTGGTCACGACCAGGTCATATTTATTGTCATTGCCGAGGCGCCATTGGCCGCTGACCAAGGGCGTCTTAGCGACGTTTTTCATCGGCCCGCCGTTCCAGTTGATCGGCCCGACCACGGTGTTGAGGTTGGTCTTGAGCAATGCATCGCGCACAGCCTGAGAGTTACCGACTTCTTCTGTGCGCTGGAGGATATCCACCGCCAGTTCGAACAGGGCGTGCACAAAACCCAGCGGTTGCGTCCACTGCTTACCGGTGGCCTGGGTGAACCCCTGGGCGAGTTGCCCGGCACTGGCGCCGGTCAACGACGAACTGAATGGGTGGGTGGGGCTCCACCAGATTTCGGTCGACAGGTTATTGCCGGCCTTGCCCAACGCTTCGACCGCTGTGGGAAACAGCAAAGCCTTGCCCACCGACACCGCTTTGGGCTTGAAGCCCTGCTGGCGAGCCTGAGTCCAGAACGTGGTCAGATCCGGAGGAATGACGACGCCTGTGACGATTTCGACATCAGCCTTTTTGAACGCAGCGATCTGGGCCGAGAAATCATCGGTCAGGCTCTGAAACCGACCGGGGTCAATCAATTGGAAACCCTTTTGCGCCAGCACCGGTGGAAAACCGAGTTTCGGATCACCCCAGGCATTGCCGTCGCCATCGTTGGGAAACAGGCCGCCGACCACCTTGTTCGACGGCATGGCGCCCCACATGGAGGAGTAAGTGCCGATCACATCCTCCAGGCCCCAAAAAAAGTGATACGTCCACTCAAAACCTTGGTCAGGCTTGCCACCCCGCGTAAAGAACCACGGCTGCCAGGGCGCCACGGTGGAAATGCACGGGATCTCGTTGATTTCGCATTGGTCGGAAACGGGGTTGGTGGTTTCCGGTGTCGATGACACCAGCATCAGGTCGACCTGATCAGACAGGATCAGCTCGCTCGCCACCTCCGCCGCGCGGTTGGGGTTGGACTGGCTATCCTTGACAATGACTTCCAGACGGTACGCCTTGCCGGCCACATTGATCGTGTTCTTCAGTGTTTGCTTGAGCGAGTCGATGATGTAGCTGTCGGCCGCCGCAAAGGGCGCCAACGGCCCGGTCTGCGGACTGACGTAGCCGAGCTTGATCACCCGCTCACTGCCCAGAGCGAAGTTGAACGGCATGCTCGCCAATGCCACACCACCGGCAGCCAAGCCGGTACTGCGCAGGAAATCACGGCGCGAAAAGTCGCGACCAAACAGGTTTTTATCGTTGTTGTCTGTCATGTAGTACTCCAATGCGGCTGCATGCCGGCAAAGTCCGGACGAACAAGGTCGCAACGTGAGGGTTAGGCATCACGCAGCGTCAAGTGCTATGCGAGAGTGGTCGGCTTAGAAAAAGAAACTGACGTCGAAGGACGCGACCAGCTGCGAATCTTTTTGCCCATCGGCATAAGCATCGCGACCGGGGCCAGAATGGATGTCGTAGCGCAATTCGGGTCGCAGTCGCACACTGGGGGTCGGCGTCCAAGCCAGGTTGGTAGTGACACCGTAAAAACTGCCCCACGTCGGATCGGGAATCCCGGTCTGCGGGTCGATGTTGGCCATCATCACGTGAACAGGAGCATCGGTGTAGAACCACTCGGCGCGACTGTTCCACATCAGGTTTTCGCTGATTCGGTGATACCAGTTGATGTCCGTGCCATACCAGGTGGCATCGTTTTTATTGGCGAACCCGGCGAAAGCGGCCTGCTCCTGCTTACCGTAATTCAACTCCAGCGCCACGCGGTTGTTCGGGTCTAGTACTTGCGACAGCGTCAGGTAAGAAGCCAGGCGCTTGTAGTCGTCATCCTTGGTGCCGGCTGGTAGCGGCGAACCACAACTGCATTCGGCGAAGCTGTCGCCGGCGCCGTTACCGTAGATGTTTTCCCAGTCGATCCAGGTGCTGAAATCTGCCGAACGCCAACGTACGTTGGCGATGACATCCGGGTCATGGTTGGGGTCTTGCAGGTTGTTCCAGCCCTGCACCACACCTAACTCGAAGCCCAGCATGCTTTCCCCGGGCGCCGATGGGAGCTTGAACGAGTACAGCGCACCGGCATGCTTGGCAGGGCCATGCATGAAGGAATAGGTGTGTGAGTAGAAGTCGCTCGGTGCCGGTGATGGCAAGGCGAAGCCGATTTCATTTTCCAGCGGCGTGTGGAAAATCCCGATCATCAAATCCGAACCGCCGAGCACCGGGAAGTAGAAGTCGACATACGCCTGAGCAACGGTGAACGCTTCGTCTTCCGCCTTGTTGTCGCGATTGGCACTCAAGTCTTCGTCCCAGCCATAAGTCTTGAAGAAGCGCGCATCCTTGCCGTACAGCGCGGTGACGTTGAACCCCCAGTCAGCCTCTTGCGGCATCGGCCCGGGAAACGGCCCCACACGACCAATCACATTGCTCTTGGTTTTTTTCTCCACCGCCAGGGCGAATTGGTTGAGATTCACACCTTCGTCTGTGGTGAAGAAGCTTTGTTTGCTAACGTCATCCGTGCCGTTATCGTTGTAGCTCACTCCCACCTGGCCCCAGCCGTAGACCTTGATGCCATGCTCGCGCTCAAGACTATCGCCGAAAACCCCGCGAACCAGCGAGCCCATTGGATCGTCCGCCGCAAAAACCATCGAGGGAAACACAATGCCGGCGCCCAGAGCGGGAGCGAGCAGGGTTGCTGCACAGACCCATGCACGAATACTCATACCTGCCTTCCTTATTTTTATTAGGAGCCAACCCCCTAGAGGGCATAGTCCGAAAGCAAGGTATGACGTTGAAGTGTCAGTCTTGATGAGCCTTGGCTTGGGCTCCACCCGATCTTTGGCGGATCGTAGTGCTCGGCCTAATGGAGGCTACAAGCCCCTCACGAGACCAACAATTCCATTCTCGGCGACTTCAGTGTTTGCGTATTCAGAACAATCTTGCACCTCAAAGCTAAAAAGTTGCATCCAGGTCTCTGCAATACCGGCTCTTACAGGACTGATGATTTGCCCACTTGGTGAAAGTTTGGAAACCGTGCATAGGAAAGCCCACTCCTCAGCCTTTGAGCAGGTGTCGAACACGAACTGGCTTTCTCGCAATTTGAAAGCGACGAGCTATGGATTTCCAGCCCTACCTTCCCCCGGTGTCAGGATAGTTGTCGCCTCTCCGGTTTTTCCTAAAAAAGCATATCGGGGGCGGAAAGAGACTGGTCGTGCCGTACTATTCACCTGAACGCAGAGCCGCATTACTCAAGATGCTGCTTCCCCCACTGAACCTGTCGATGGCCGAGGTTTCCCGGCGCGAAGGGGTCAGCGAAATGTCTTTGTCCAACTGGCGCAAGCAGCTCAGTTCTGAAGGAAGTGCAGTGTCCGAAAACAAGCAATCGGCTCAGAACTGGTCAGCCGAAACCAAGTTTGCTGTCGTCCTTGAAGCGGCCGGTTTGTCCGAGATCGACCTGGGCGAGTATTGCCGCCGCAAAGGCCTTTACCCCGAGCAAATCACTGCCTGGCGACAAGCCTTCATCACCGGCCAGAAATCGGAAAAGGCCCAGCAAAAAGAAGATCGGGAGCAGTCTCGCAAAGATAAGAAACGCATCCAGGAACTTGAGCGCGAACTGCGCCGCAAAGACAAGGCGCTCGCTGAAACAGCGGCGTTGTTGGTGCTGCGAAAAAAGCTCAACGACTACTGGGGGACCGACAACGAGGACAACTGACGTCTTTGCCAGAACGGCAGTTACTCGTGGACTGGCTGAGCAACGCGGTCGCGGCGGGAGCCAGAAAAATCAGGGCCTGCCTGGAAATCGGTCTATCGCTGCGGACTTTGCAACGGTGGACTGAAACAGACGTTATCCAGGCCGATGCCCGAACGACTGTCACACGGCCAACGCCGCGAAATGCACTAAACGAGGCTGAGCGACAGACCATTGTGACGCTGTGCAACAGCCTGGAGTACGCCCATCTGCCGCCGAGCCAGATCGTGCCGCGCCTGGCCGATCAAGGGCGCTATCTGGCGTCGGAGGCAACGTTTTATCGCGTCTTGCGTGCGGCGGGTCAACAGCAGCATCGAGGTCGTAGCCAGCGCCCCAGGCGGCACGCGGCCCCAACGACGCATGCGGCTGAAGCGCCCAATCAGGTGTGGTCATGGGACATCACGTATCTGCCGTCGCCGATACGCGGCAAGTATTACTACCTCTATCTGATCGAGGATATTTACAGCCGCAAGGCCGTGGGCTGGGAGGTCTACGACGCGGAAAGCGGCGAGAAAGCCGCCGCGCTGCTGCAACGCAGCGTGATCGGCGAGCAGTGTTTACACGAACCGCTGGTGCTGCACTCGGACAACGGAGCGCCGATGAAATCGGTGACGCTGTTGAGCAAGATGTACGAACTGGGCATCACGCCCTCGCGGGGCCGACCGCGGGTGAGCAACGACAATCCCTACTCGGAGTCGCTGTTTAGAACACTGAAGTACTGCCCGCAATGGCCGCAGCATGGCTTTGCCAGTCTGGACGCCGCACGAGCTTGGGTGAGGGATTTCATGCGCTGGTACAACAACGAACACCGGCATAGCCGTATCCGGTTCGTCACACCGGCTGAGCGGCATCGAGGACTGGACCATCAGGTCTTGGCCCGGCGACATGAGCTGTACGAACGAGCCAAAGAGAAAAAGCCGGAACGGTGGTCGGGTTGCACACGTAACTGGGAGCCGATCGGCACCGTGCTGTTGAACCCGGATCGAGAGCAACAGGTCGAGAAAAGAGCGGCATAGTTAGACGGTTGACGCGACAACTACCTTGAAAAACGCCGCCTTCCTAACAAAGACAGCTCACCGCCGTCACTGAACGAATGCCAACATTCGAGCCGGCGTGCCCAGCCAGGTAAAACGAAAATGCCAGCTCTTGGCACCTTTCGAGCTGACGAACAGGTGCAAGCCTTCCATGTCCCTGAGGCTGTAATTTTTCCCGAAATTTTTTGCGTTGCGAACGGCCGTATCAGTCAAAGGCATGCGTACATCTCCTCGTCTCGATCGATTGAGGAGAGATGTAGGGGCTCCAGCAATGCATCATCTATCAGAGAACTGCTACGTCCGCAGCCCGGATTTCGATGTACTTATTGATGTACCCAAAATGCGTGCTGGTTGGGTTTTCAGTAGAAATCGCTGGAACGAAAAAAAAGGCCGAAGCCTCTATTTTCAATGCCAACAAAAAAAACTCGCAAAAAAAAGCGCCACTCATTGAGTGGCGCTTTTTTTGTATTTGGAGCGGGAAACGAGACTCGAACTCGCGACCCCGACCTTGGCAAGGTCGTGCTCTACCAACTGAGCTATTCCCGCGTCTTGGTGAGGCGCATTCTATAGAATCCAGATGCCCCGTCAACCCCTTGATTCAAAAAAGTTTATTTCTTTTCTACGTCGGTCTTCAGATGCGGCCAGGCAGCCCGCAAATATTGAACCATGGACCACAACGTCAGGCCCGCAGAGATCAGCAGCAAGGCATAACCCACCAAAACCCAGAACGTGAAGTCCGACGGGTTGGCCAGCAGGATCACCAGCGCCAGCATTTGCGCAGCCGTTTTCCATTTGCCCAGGTTCGACACGGCGACGTGAGCACGGGCACCGAGCTCGGCCATCCACTCCCGCAGCGCCGAGACGACAATTTCGCGACCGATGATCACGGCGGCCGGCAGCGTGAGCCACAGGTTGCCGTGTTCCTGCACCAGCAACACCAGCGCCACGGCGACCATCAGCTTGTCAGCCACCGGATCGAGAAAAGCCCCGAACGGCGTGCTTTGCTCCAGACGGCGAGCCAGGTAACCGTCCAGCCAGTCCGTAGCGGCGGCAAACGCAAAGACCGAAGCGGACGCCAGGTAGCTCCATTGGTAAGGCAGGTAGAACAGTAAAATGAAGATCGGGATAAGCAGGACGCGTAGAACGGTAATCAGATTAGGGATATTCATCGGCACAACTGGCTACGAGGTGAGGTGGCATTCTACTCGCTGTGCAGATTTGCATAAATCAACTCTGCGAGCTTTTTACTGATCCCGGGGGCTTTGGCGATCTCGTCGATGCTGGCACGAGACAGCTCCTGCAATCCACCAAAATGTTTCAACAAATCGCGCCGGCGTGTCGGTCCAACGCCGGCGACGCCCTCCAGTGTAGACGTGCGGCGGGTTTTGCCACGACGGGCGCGGTGTCCGGTAATCGCAAAACGGTGAGCTTCGTCGCGGATCTGCTGGATCAAATGCAGCGCCGGGGAATCTCCACGCAAGGTGAATTCGTGGGCGGCATCGTTGAGGTACAGGGTTTCGAAACCGGCCTTGCGCGTCGCGCCCTTGGCCACGCCCAGTAGAATCAGGTCGGGCACCGCCAGCTCATTGAGCACATCGCGCGCCATGGACAACTGCCCCTTGCCGCCGTCCACCAGCAGAATGTCCGGCAGCTTGCCCTCCCCGTCCTTCAGTTTGCTGAAGCGTCGGGTCAGGGCCTGGTGCATCGCGGCGTAATCATCGCCCGGCGTAACGCCTTCGATGTTGTAGCGACGGTAATCGGACTTGATCGGGCCTTCGGGACCGAACACTACGCAAGACGCCACGGTCGCTTCGCCGCTGGAATGGCTGATGTCGTAACACTCCAGGCGCTGCGGCGGCTCATCCAGCTTCAGCACGTCGGCCAAGGCATCGAAACGCGCGGCGACGTGTTGCCGGTTCGCCAGACGCGCGCCCAGCGCCTGCTCGGCATTGGTCACGGCCAATTGCTGCCAGCGTGCCCGCGTACCACGAACCCTGTGGCTGATGGTTAGCTCGCGACCGCGCAACTCTTCAATGGCCGCGATCAGCGTCGGAAAATCTTCGTGCACCACGTTGACGATCAACTCGCTCGGCAAGTCCCGTTCAGGGCTGCTGACGAAGTACTGACCGAGAAACGCCGCCATCACTTCGGAAACGTCTTCTTCAATACCCACCTGCGGGAAAAAGTTCTTGCTCCCCAACACCCGGCCACCGCGCACGCTGATCAGATGAACGCAAGCACCGCCCGGGTTGACGAACGCGGCGATCACATCGACATCTCCGGTCCCGCCTTCCATGCTCTGCTGATCCTGAACCCGGCGCAGCAAAGAGATCTGGTCACGCAATTCAGCGGCACGCTCGAACTCGAGGTTGATCGCCGCCTCTTCCATACCGGCGGATAACTCGTCGGTCAGCGCGTTGCTACGACCTTCCAGGAACATCACCGAGTGCCGCACATCTTCGGCGTACACCTCGGGCTCCACCAGACCGACACAGGGCGCCTTGCAGCGTTTGATCTGATATTGCAGACATGGCCGCGTACGGTTCTTGTAATAGCTGTCTTCGCACTGGCGAACGAAAAAGGTCTTTTGCAGCAGGCTCAGGCTTTCGCGAATCGCGCCGGCACTGGGATAGGGACCGAAATATTTGCCCTTGGCCTTTTTCGCGCCGCGATGAATGCTCAGGCGTGGAAACTGGCCGTCCGAGAGAAACACATACGGATAGGATTTGTCGTCGCGCAGCAGGATGTTGTAGGGCGGACGCCATTCCTTGATCAGCGTCTGCTCAAGCAGCAAGGCTTCGGTTTCGTTGGCCGTGATCGTCGTTTCGACCTGGGCAATACGCGCCACCAGCGCTGCCGTTTTTGGAGCGAGCCCGGATTTGCGGAAGTAACTCGACAGACGATTCTTGAGGTTCTTGGCCTTGCCGACGTAGAGCAGGCGCGCTTCGCTGTCGAACATGCGATAGACGCCGGGGCGTCCACTGACCGTCGACAGGAAAGCGCTTGGATCGAAGGTGTCAGTCATTTTCAGAGGCTGGCATCAACCATGCCGTGACGAACCGCCAACAGCGTCAACTCGACATCGCTGCTGATCGAAAGCTTTTCGAAAATTCGGTAACGGTAGGTGTTCACGGTTTTGGGCGACAGGCACAATTTGTCGGAAATGATCTGCACCTTCTGGCAGCCGACAATCATCAGCGCGATCTGGATTTCCCGTTCCGACAGTGCGTCGAAAGGTGAATCATTGGTCGGCTGAAAGGATTTGATCGCCAGTTGTTGTGCAATCTGCGGACTGATGTAGCGTTGCCCGGCAAACACGAGGCGGATGGCCTGGACCATTTCCGGCAACCCGGCGCCTTTGGTCAGGTAACCGGCAGCACCGGCTTGCAACAACCGTGTAGGAAACGGGTCTTCTTCGCACACGGTGACCGCGACGACTTTGATGTCCGGATGACTGCGCAACAGTTTGCGGGTGGCCTCAAGACCGCCGATACCGGGCATCTTGACGTCCATCAGCACCACATCGGGTTTCAACTCACGCGCTTTGAGCAGCGATTCTTCGCCGGACTCAGCCTGGCCGACCACTTGCAGGCCATCGATGTCAGCCAGCATTCGTGTAATGCCTGTACGAACGAGATCATGGTCATCGACTACTAGCACCCTAATCAAGCAGACACCCCGCGATATGGTCTTATTGAGTTGTCGACACCTTAGCAAAAAGCAACTGGCAGACCTAGCGGCAAGCGTTATATAAAAAGTTTCAATACATCTTGAAAGGCCTGTCTTAAGCGTGTTTCAGCGATTCGCGACCTCGACATCGCGCTGCATTCTCAGGAAACACTCGTCTGTGCCGACCACCCTCAGGCCCTTTCTCTCGTATAACCCTTTCGCCGGATTATTTTCAAATACCGTCAAGCGCAATGCCGGGCGTCGTTCCTTGCGCGTCATCGCCAATACCTGATCGATCGCCCAGGAACCGGCGCCCTGTCCCTGACACGGTTCAAGCACATGCAACTCGCGGATGTACAAGGCCTTTGCGTCCCGGCTCAGGCTCACATAACCCAGCCGCACGTCGTCACGAACGATCAGCCAGTTTTCCCGTCCCGCCCAGGCCACATCGAAGGCCTCGTCCTGCCACAGCAGATCATGCTTAATGTAGTAGCGGAGCATGGTTTTACAGGTCAGTTCACGAGCAAAGTCGAGATCCTCTGATGTCGCTGGACGTAACTCAAACCCCATCAGGCCTCCGCGACGACGACTGTCTGTCCCGTCCAGCCGCCAGCATTGCGCCGAGCAACGACCAGCAGGTTGCCGGTACCGGGTGCGGCGGCAATCAGCGAACCGTTCGACGACCAGATGGCGCTGCGTCCTGCCGACTCCCAGCCACCTGTCGCACCGCCATGGTTGGCCATTAGCACCGCCATCGAGTGCTTGACGGCATAGTCTTGCAACAATGCGGTATCCGGGGCGTAACCGTTTTCCGTGATCAGCACGCCCGCGGCGTACAGATCGGCGCCCTGTTGTGCCGCTGCGGCCGCATGGCTGGCGTGGGAAAAATCGGCGCACACCGCCAAGGCGACCGTGTCGCTGCCGATTGTCAGGGTCGAACCGCCGGTTCCCGGCGCAAACGCTACCTCTTCGCCCGGATGCAGATGCTGTTTGCTGTAGACCCCGAATGAGCCGTCGGCGCCCAACACAAGCGCTCCGATCAACACCGGCGAATTTTCCGACAGGCGAATTGGCATCCCGACCACAGTCGTAACGCCTACTTCCCGCGCGAAATCCCGCAGCGGTTGCAGCACAGCGGCATCCGGCGCAATAGCCAGCTCAGCCGCCAGTCCACGTTCATACCCGGTCAGCGACAGTTCCGGAAACACCAGCAACTGCACGCCCTGCCCCGCCGCCGCCTGCATGAAGCGTTGATGCCAGGCAATATTGGCGGCCAGGTCACCTGCGATGGAGATCGATTGAGCAGCGGCGATGGTCAGAAGCGTCATGTTTCGTCCGTGTTTTTTTGATTAAGGTCGAAGTGTGTCACAACCTTCGGCGTACTCAAGCGATAGAAAACGCCGTCGGTGACCGATAGCAATTTCTGATTGAATCCGCGTACCGGCCTCTAGTAAGCTCGGCGCATCCATCGGAGACAGACCATGTTCAACGCCCTCTCACAGCTTCGTACCGCCAGCGCCCCGCGCTCGGTTGCGGCTGCCCGGGCGAACACCGTTTGTGCTTCGGTCAGCTTTTATTTTGGGTATTGGTTTAGCCACTGGCGCGCCTGATACCCACATGGCGCCCACTTTAAACGGGGCGCCACCAGAGAATTCTCAACCCCCGGTCGGCCTCCCGACCGGGGGTTTTGTTTTTTCAGCCCTACGTATTTTTAGCAACACATCAGACAACTTGAGGATTCACGACATGAACTACGCCACTTATTACCGTTACGACAGTTTTACCGCCTGGCGATTTAGCAGCCTCCGCTCGGGACAGCCTGCCGCCTCCGATCGGTCACCCACAGGTGGCAAGCACACACACGCAGCCAATCCGGCCAATTGTCGAACACCCCAGTAGGGCCGAGCGCGCGGGAACGAACCCGCCGCCCGCCCAGGAAGCCTGAATATGAACTCGTCCGTCTCTGCTCTGCCGCTGTCCATCATGAGCCCTGCCAATGAAGCGCTGACCCTGCGTTTGCCAAGCTCATTACAGCTCAAACAGCAACTGCCCCTCAGCAACGCCCTGACCCGGCAAGTCGCCGCCCACCGCGACGCGGTCCGCGCGATCCTCAACGGTGAAGACGCCCGTTTGCTGGTGATCGTCGGGCCTTGCTCGATTCACGATCCCCGGTCCGCCCTCGAATACGCGAACAACCTCGCCCGCCTCGCCGCCGAAGTCAGCGATGAAATGCTGTTGGTAATGCGCGCCTACGTCGAAAAACCTCGCACCACGGTCGGCTGGAAAGGCCTGGCCTACGATCCACACCTGGATGGCAGCGATGACATGGCCGGCGGCCTGACCCTGTCCCGCCAGTTGATGCGCGAAATGCTCCAATTGGGCTTGCCGATTGCCACTGAACTGCTGCAACCGATGGCCGCCGGTTACTTCGACGACCTGCTCAGCTGGGTGGCCATTGGCGCCCGCACCACCGAGTCGCAGATCCACCGGGAAATGGCCAGCGGCCTGAACATACCGGTCGGCTTCAAGAACGGCACCGATGGCGGTGTCGGCGTTGCCAGTGACGCCATGCGCTCGGCCGCCCATCCGCATCGGCATTTCGGTGTCGACAGTCAGGGGCATCCGGCGATCATTCAGACCCCGGGCAATGCAGACACTCACCTGGTATTGCGCGGCGGCCATCGCGGCCCGAACTACGATCGAGATAGCGTCGCTCAGGTGAACAGCGATTTGACCAAGCTGAAGATCCCGGCGCGGATCATGGTCGATTGCAGCCACGCCAACAGCGGCAAAGACCCGCTGCGTCAACCGGCGGTATTCAACGATGTGCTTGAACAGCGTCTGCAAGGTGATCGATCGTTGATCGGGATGATGATCGAAAGTCATTTGTTCGAGGGTTGCCAGCCGTTGAGCCCATCGCTGCGGTATGGCGTTTCAGTTACCGATGGCTGCCTTGGGTGGGAAGGGACTGACGCGTTGTTGCGTTCGGCGGCGGAACGGTTGCGAGCGGCACGCGGTTGACAGGCAAATGACATTTCGGAGGTAGGTCATTGCAGAACTCTGCGCTACCTCCGATCAAAGGACGTCCGGACATTCCGAAAAAAGCCTCCTGCTGATTCGAATATTCGTACCTTACCTATTCCGTTTTCACCCATTTACAGCGGCTTTTTCATACATCGCGCGAACACCCGAGTGCTTTAGAGTGAGGCCCAAGCACATCCACGATCTCCCGCGAAAAGGTACGAACATGCAACGGAATGCAAGCACTCTCTATCCCATCCTGCTGGTTCACGGCCTGTTCGGTTTCGACCGGATCGGCCCATTCGGACTCTTCCAAGACATCAAGCAAGCACTGCGCAGCGACGGCGCCAGGGTGTTCATACCTCAGCTGTCGGCTACCCATACCAACGAAGCACGCGGTGAACAGCTTTTGGCACAGATCGAACGGGTGCTGGAGGGAACCGGCGCAGACAAGGTCAATCTGATCGGGCACAGCCAGGGGGCACTGGCGGCACGTTATGCCGCAGCAACAGCGCCGGAAGTCGTAGCATCGGTGACGTCGGTCAGCGGACCGAACCATGGCTCGGAACTGGCGGATTTCCTGCGCAAGGCACTGACGCCCGGACGCCTCCCGGAGCGGGCGGCCGAAACGGTCGTCACCTTGTTCGCCGATTTCCTGTCGTTACTGAGTGGCAACCCGCACCTGCCGCAGAACGCTATCGCCGCGTTGAATGCGCTGACCACTGAAGGTGTCTGCGCGTTTAATGAGAAATACCCCCAGGGATTGCCAAAAACCTGGGGCGGCAAGGGCCGCGAGCTGGTTGACGGGGTTCGCTACTATTCCTGGAGCGGCACTTTGCAAGGGAACGTTCTCGATGAAGGGCTCAATGCACTCGATCCGCTGAATGCATTCTCACGGGCCTTTTCTCGATATTTCACCACCGAAGCCGAGCAGAACGACGGCATGGTCGGACGCTTCAGTTCCCATCTGGGCAAAGTGATCCGTTCCGACTATCCGCTGGATCACCTGGACAGCATCAACCAGACAGCCGGCCGGGTTCGCAAAAGCATCGACCCGATTGATCTGTATGTGCAGCACGCCGAACGCCTGCGAAAGGCTGGCCTGTAAGCACTGGAAGGAACTTTGAGGAGAAATGGGCCACTGAATCCGGTAGGCTCAGCACTTTACTGAACATTAAAAGGAGTATTTTCCCATGGCAAAAGCCACTGCCCGTCACATCCTGGTTGCCAGCGAAGCCAAGTGCAACGAACTCAAAGCCCAAATCGAGGCTGGCGCCGATTTCGCCGAAGTTGCCAAAGCCAACTCCACCTGCCCGTCCAGCCGTCAGGGCGGCGATCTGGGTTCGTTCGGTCCAGGCCAGATGGTCAAGGAATTCGACGCCGTGGTCTTCAGCGCACCGCTCAACGTGGTGCAAGGCCCGGTGAAGACTCAGTTTGGTTTTCACTTGCTGGAAGTGACAAGTCGTCAGGACTGATCCATTCGCGAAGCTTTGCGCACAACGGCCCGCCTTTTGGTGGGCCGTCGTGTTTCGGATGTGTGATACGGCTGGCGAGGGACGCGCTGCTAGCGTACAAATTGCGGTTATCGACCACCCGGCTATAAGGCTGACAATGCGACTGGCTTTCCCCACTTTGTTGTTCACTGCCGTGGCCCTGCTGTTGGGCGCCGCCGGTGTGAACGCCGCACCCCAACACGCGCTGACCGTCTACGGCGAACCGGCGAAATACCCTGCCGGCTTCAGTCATTTTGCCTACACCAACCCCCAGGCTCCCAAGGGCGGGACCATGCGCCGATCAGCCGTCGAAATCGGCCACTTCGACCATGTCTTGCCTTATATAGACAAAGGCATCGGCGTGACGCAGATCGACGGCTTGATCTATTCGCCGCTGGCCCAGCGTTCAATGGATGAGCCTTACACCGTGTACGGTCTGGTGGCGCAGAAAATGGAGCGCTCGGACGACGGTTTGTCGCTGCGTTTCTACCTCAATCCCAAGGCCCGCTTCGCCGATGGCAAGCCGATCACCGCCGAAGATGTGCGCTACACCTTCGATCTGCTGATGACCCAGGGCAGCCTGCGTTATCGCACTCAGTTCGCTGACGTCAAAGGTGTCGAAGTGGAATCCCCGCTAACGGTGCGTTTCGATTTCAAAAGCAATGAAAACCGCACCCTGCCCCTCGACATCGCGACCTTGCCGGTGTTTCCCGAGCACTGGTGGAAAACCCGCGATTTCGCCGGCGGCGGTGGTTACGAGCCGCCACTGGGCAGCGGTCCGTACAAGGTGAGCAAGGTCGATTCCGGGCGCAGCATCACGTTCGAGCGCAATCCAGACTGGTGGGGCAAGGATCTGCCGGTCAGCCGCGGGCTCTACAATTTCGACCATTTCAGCATCGAGTATTTCGGCGATACCGACGTGGCCCGTCAGGTGTTGCGCGGCGGTGCCTACGACTACAACCGTGAATTCTCCGCCACGGCTTACTCCATCGGCTACGACAGCCCGGCCCTCAGTGACGGTCGCCTGCAGAAGGCGCATCTGGCGCAAAACGCACCGCAATCGGCGCAAGGCTTCGTGTTCAATCTGCAAAATCCGCTGTTCCAGGACCGCCGCGTACGCCAAGCGCTGGTGATGCTCTGGGATTTCGAATGGAGCAACCGGCAGATGATGCGCGACCTCTATATCCGCCAGCAGAGTTTCTTCTCCAACACCGCCCTCGCCGCCCGTAGCCTGCCGGATGCCGCCGAACTGGCGATTCTTGAACCCTTGCGTGGACAGATCCCCGACGAAGTGTTCACCCAAGTCTTCGAGGCACCGAAAACCGACGGCAGCGGCGTGATCCGCGACAAACAACTGCAAGCGCTGGATTTGCTGGAACAGGCCGGATGGAAACCGGATGGCGACCAACTGGTGAGCGCCGAAGGCAAACCGCTGAGCTTCACGTTCCTGGTCAGTCAGAACGGCATGGACCGTTTGCTGCTGCCGTACAAGCGCACGCTGAAGCAGATCGGCATCGATATGAACATCCGCCGCATCGACTCGTCCCAGTACGTCAATCGCCTGATGTCCCGGGATTACGACATGATCGTCACGGGCTACCCGGTCACCACCTCGCCGGGAAACGAGTTGAACAACTATTTTGGCTCGGCGGCGGCCAATGATCCGGGCTCCAACAATTACATGGTGTTGAAGAATCCTGCGGTCGATACGCTGGTCAGCGGCCTGGTTCGCGCCACCACCCAGTCCGATATGTTGCGCTACGCCCATGCACTCGACCGGGTGCTGCAATGGAACTACTACTGGATTCCCAACTACTATCCGCCGGGCAGTTCGACCGTGTGGTGGAACCGCTTCGGGATTCCCAGCGTGCAAGCCGCCAATGACGAAGCCATCGAGAGTTGGTGGGAAGTGAGTACCACGCCGCTGACCAACCAACAGATGACCGCCGAGCTTATCAAGCGCGGCAAACCCGGAGGGCCGCACTGATGTGGGCTTATATTCTGCGGCGTCTGCTGCTGATCATTCCGACCCTGGTGATCATTCTTCTGGTCAACTTCGTCATCGTTCAGGCCGCGCCGGGCGGTCCGGTGGAACAGGCGATCGCGCACCTGCAAGGCATCGGCGGCGCCAGTGTCGGCGGCGGTTCCAGCGAAGTCATGAGCGGCAGTTCACGGGCCAGTCGCGGCCTCGATCCGCAGCTGATCAAGGAGATCGAAAAACAATACGGCTTCGACAAACCGGCGCCGGAACGTCTGTGGCTGATGCTCAAAAGCTATGCGCAACTGGACTTCGGCAAGAGCTTTTTCCGCGGTGCCACAGTCACCGATCTGATCCTGGAAAAAATGCCGGTGACCATTTCCCTCGGGCTTTGGGCGACGCTGATTACTTATTTGGTGTCGATCCCGCTGGGTATCCGCAAAGCCGTGCACCACGGCAGCCACTTCGATATCTGGAGCAGCACCGCGATCATCATCGGCTACGCGATGCCGGCGTTCCTGTTCGCGATGTTCCTGATCGTGGTGTTCGCCGGCGGCACGTCGCTGAACTGGTTCCCGGTGCGCGGCCTGGTCTCGGACAACTTCGACTCCCTCTCCACCGTGGGCAAGATCGCCGACTATTTCTGGCACCTGGTGTTGCCGGTGACGGCGTTGGTGATCGGCGGGTTTGCCACGCTGACGATCCTGACCAAGAACTCTTTCCTCAATGAAATCACCCGCCAATATGTGGTCACCGCCCGCGCCAAAGGCATGAGCGAACGGCGCGTGCTGTACGGCCACGTGTTCCGCAACGCCATGCTGTTGGTGGTGTCGGGCATTCCCCAGGCATTCATCAGTGTGTTCTTCGCCGGCTCGCTGCTGATCGAGGTGATCTTTTCCCTCGATGGCCTGGGCCGCATGAGTTACGAAGCCGCGGTGTCCCGGGACTATCCGGTGGTGTTCGGTTCGCTGTTCATCTTCACGCTGTTCGGCCTCCTGATAAAACTGGTCGGCGACCTCTGCTACACCCTGGTCGACCCGCGTATCGACTTCGCCGCGAGGAACGCCTGATGTTCACGCTTTCTCCGTTGGCGCGTCGCCGTTTCGAACGATTCAAGAAAAACCGCCGTGGCTGGTGGTCGCTGTGGCTTTTTGTCGGCCTGTTCCTGTTGAGCCTGGGCGGCGAACTGATCGCCAATGACAAACCGCTGGTGGTCAGCTATCAGGGCTCGTTGTACTTCCCGGTTTTCAAGCGCTACACCGAGCAGGAATTCGGCGGGCAACTGCCGTTCCAGGCCGACTACCGCAGCGACTATGTACAGAAGCTGATCAAAAAGGACGGCGGCTGGTTGCTGTTTCCGCCGATCCCGTTCAGCGACGACACACCCAACTATGACTTGAACAAACCGGCGCCGAGCCCACCCTCGAACGTCAATTGGCTGGGCACCGACGACCAGGCGCGCGACGTGTTGGCCCGGGTGATTTTCGGCGCGCGGGTGTCGATTCTGTTTGCGTTGATGCTGACGTTTGTCAGCGCGCTGATCGGCATCGCTGCCGGCGCGTTGCAAGGCTATTACGGCGGCTGGGTCGACCTGATCGGTCAGCGTTTGCTGGAAGTCTGGTCGGGGCTGCCGGTGCTGTATTTGCTGATCATCCTGTCGGGATTCGTCGAGCCGAATTTCTGGTGGTTGCTGGGGATCATGGCGCTGTTTTCCTGGCTGGCCCTGGTGGACGTGGTGCGCGCCGAGTTCCTGCGCGGACGCAACCTGGAATACGTCAAAGCCGCCCGCGCGCTGGGCCTGACCGATCGCAAAGTCATCGTGCGGCACATCCTGCCCAACGCGATGAACGCGACCCTGAGCTACCTGCCGTTCATTCTGACCGGGGCAATTTCGACGCTGACAGCGCTGGATTTTCTCGGTTTCGGCATGCCGGCCGGCAGCGCTTCGCTGGGTGAGTTGATCGGTCAGGGCAAACAGAATCTGCAAGCACCGTGGCTGGGGCTGACGGCGTTTTTCACCCTGGCGTTGATTCTTTCTTTATTAGTGTTTATCGGCGAGGCGTTGCGAGATGCCTTTGATCCTCGGTCTTGAATAAGCGGATGTTGATATGAGTAACCTGATCGAAATCCGCAACCTCAGCGTGGCCTTCAGCGGCCAGACCGTGGTGCGCAATCTGTGCCTGGACATCCGCCCCGGTGAATGCCTGGCATTGGTCGGCGAGTCGGGTTCCGGCAAATCGGTGACCGCACACTCGATCCTGCAACTGCTGCCCGAGACCGGCACCGAAACCACCGGCAGCATCCGCTATCGCGGCAAGGAGTTGCTCGGCGCACCGTCCAGGGTTTTGCGGGAGTTGCGCGGCAACCGCATCGCGATGATTTTCCAGGAGCCGATGACCTCGCTCAATCCGCTGCACAGCATCGAAAAACAGATCGGCGAAACCCTGCTATTGCACAAAGGCTTGACCGGCAAACCCGCGCAGGCACGGATTCTTGAGTTGCTGCACCTGGTGGGCATCCAGAAACCCAAAGAGCGGCTCAAGGCGTATCCGCATCAACTGTCCGGCGGACAGCGGCAACGGGTGATGATCGCCATGGCCCTGGCTTGCGAACCGGAGTTGCTGATCGCCGACGAACCGACGACGGCGCTTGACGTGACGGTGCAACGCAAGATCCTGCTGCTGCTCAAATCCCTGCAACAGCGACTTGGCATGTCACTGCTGCTGATCAGCCACGACCTCAACCTGGTGCGCAGCATCGCCCAGCGCGTGTGCGTGATGAAGGCCGGGGAAATCGTCGAACAGGCGCCGTGCGAGACGCTGTTCACCGAGCCAAAACATCCGTACAGCTGCGAGCTTTTGAATGCCGAACCGGAAGGCGAAGCCCTGGCCCGGGACGCGCGCGAGAACGTACTGGAAGTGGAGAATCTTTGCGTGCGCTTCGCTCTCAGTGGCGGACTGTTCCAGCGCAAAACGTATTTGCATGCAGTGGATGGCATCAGCCTGAATGTCCAGCGCGGCAAGACGCTGGGCATTGTGGGTGAATCCGGCTCGGGCAAGTCGACGCTCGGTCAGGCGATCCTGCGTCTGCTCGACTCCGAAGGCAGCATTCGCTTTCAGGGCGAGGCGCTGGATGGTCTGACGCAAAAACAACTGCGGCCGTGGCGCAAGAAAATGCAGGTGGTGTTCCAGGACCCTTTCGGCAGCCTCAGTCCACGGATGTCCGTGGCGCAGATCATCAGTGAAGGCCTGGAGGTTCACAGCCAGTTGACGGCGGACGAATGCAAGGCCGAAGTGATTCGGGCACTGCAGGAAGTCGGCCTCGACCCGCAAAGCCGCCATCGCTACCCCCACGAATTTTCCGGCGGCCAGCGTCAGCGCATCGCCATTGCCCGGGCACTGGTGCTGAAACCGGCGCTGATCCTGCTCGACGAACCGACCTCGGCGCTGGACCGCACAGTGCAAAAACAAGTGGTCGCCCTGCTCCGTCAGCTTCAGGAAAAACACGGGCTGACGTACCTGTTTATCAGCCACGACCTGGCGGTGGTCCGCGCCCTCGCCCATGACATGATCGTGATCAAGGACGGCAAGGTGGTGGAAAGCGGTGCCAGCCACGACGTGTTTGATTCGCCGCAGCATCCGTACACCAAAGAGCTGTTGGCGGCGGCACATCCGCGGTAGGCATAATCCGCGTCATTCAATAAGACCGCGTCGCCCCCTTCGCGAGCAAGCCCGCTCCCACAGGTTTTTGCGTCGAGCTCAAATTCGGCGGCATCCCCAAATCCTGTGGGAGCGGGCTTGCTCGCGAAGGGGCCAGTACAAGCAATACACAATCAGGATCAGCCGACATGAACACCACCGAAAGCCTAAAGGATTACCAGCGCGTTCGCCTGTTGGCGATCCGTTCGTTGTTCGAAATCATCGAGCAGTCGAGTGAAGGCACGGTGATCGTCGATCGCGACGCCAACATCGTCTGGATGAACGAACGCTATGCTCGGCGCTTCGGTCTGGCGTCGGCTGAAGTGGCCATCGGCAAGGCCTGCGAAAGTGTGATCCCCGGCAGTCTGCTGCGTGAGGTGGTGCGCACCGGTCGGCCGATTTTGCTCGACATGCAGGACACCCCCAAAGAACCGCTGGTGGTCATGCGCCTGCCGATTCACGACGATGCCGGCGAGGTGATCGGTGCGATTGGTTTTGCGTTGTTCGACGAGTTGCGCAGCCTGTCACCGATGCTCAAGCGCTACATGAGCATGCAGGAGGAACTGGCCTCCACCCGCTCGTTGCTGCGGGCACGACAGACCAAGTACAACTTCGCGCATTTTATCGGCACCAGCGCGGCCAGCCTCGAAGTCAAACGCCGCGCCCGGCGCAGTGCCAGCGCAGATTCGCCGGTGTTGCTGCTCGGCGAAACCGGCACTGGCAAAGAGCTGTTGGCGCAGGCTATTCACGGGGCTTCGCCGCGCGCCCATAAAGCCTTTGTCAGCATCAACAGCGCCGCGATTCCCGAATCGCTGCTGGAAGCCGAATTCTTCGGCACCGCCCCCGGCGCGTTCACCGGTGCGGACCGCAAGGGCCGTGCCGGCAAGTTGCAGATTGCCCAGGGTGGCACGCTGTTCCTCGATGAGATCGGCGACATGCCGCTGCCCCTGCAAAGCAAACTGCTACGGGTGTTGCAGGAAAAAGAATTCGAACCGGTAGGTTCCAACGAAGTGATTCAGAGCGATGTGCGAGTGATCGCCGCGACCTCGACCGACCTTGAAGCGGCGATCAAACGCGGCGAGTTTCGTGCCGATCTGTATTACCGCCTCAACGTGCTACCAATTCAGGTGCCGCCGCTGCGGGATCGTCTCGATGACTTGCCGGCGCTCAGTGAAGCGATTCTTGAGGAGCTGCGCAGTCAGCATGAACTGAACCGCGAAGCGCTGGAGCTATTGGGGCAACACGCCTGGCCGGGGAATATTCGCGAACTGCGCAACGTGCTGGAGCGGGCGGCGTTGCTCAGTGACGATCTGATGCTGAATGCAGGGGATATCGGCGCGGCGATTGGTACGTTTACGCCGGTCGAACGCGCGGTGCCATTGAAGGTTGAGTCGATTGCACACGAGACGTTTAGTGAGGCTCGCGAACGATTTGACCGGCAATTGATTGAATCCGCCCTCGCGCAATGCGGGGGAAAGGTGATTGAAGCGGCGGCACGGCTGGGGCTTGGGCGGTCGACGCTGTACAAGAAGATGGTGGCGCTGGGGATTGCCGAGTCTCCATAAAGAGACACTCATCTCCATTGCTAGACAGGCCTTCGCGAGCAAGCCCGCTCCCACAGTTGACCATGTTTTCCTGAACAACTCGGTCAACTGTGGGAGCGGGCTTGCTCGCAAAGGGCCAGACCTGCCAGCACAAGTCTCAAAACAGAGATAAATAGCTCAATATCGGCTCGGAAAATAATAAATATCCTTATATTTCAATATGTTACAGGCTT
Source organism: Pseudomonas sp. LB3P81 (assembly GCF_054897965.1). NCBI lineage: Bacteria > Pseudomonadati > Pseudomonadota > Gammaproteobacteria > Pseudomonadales > Pseudomonadaceae > Pseudomonas > Pseudomonas sp. LB3P81. Next base: position 779,751 of record NZ_JBUBVG010000001.1, read on the forward strand.
GGCACGAAACTCGCTAAAGCCCTTTCCCACAAAACTTCACCCCAAAAAAATAACAATCCAGGAGACACACCATGAGTGTGATCATCGCCTTGGCAGCCCTCACGCTGCTGATGCTCGCGGCCTATCGTGGCTACAGCGTTATCCTCTTTGCCCCGATCGCCGCCCTCGGCGCCGTTCTGCTCACCGACCCTTCCGCTGTCGCCCCCGCCTTTACCGGGGTATTCATGGAGAAAATGGTCGGTTTCATCAAACTGTACTTCCCGGTGTTCCTGCTCGGTGCGGTATTCGGCAAGCTGATCGAGTTGTCGGGTTTCTCGCGTTCCATTGTCGCGGCGGCGATTCGTTTGCTCGGCACCCGCCAGGCGATGCTGGTGATCGTGCTGGTCTGCGCCCTGCTGACGTACGGCGGCGTGTCGCTGTTTGTGGTGGTGTTTGCGGTTTACCCGTTCGCTGCCGAAATGTTCCGCCAGAGTAATATCCCTAAACGCCTGATCCCGGCGACCATCGCCCTCGGCGCGTTTTCGTTCACCATGGACGCCCTGCCCGGCACCCCGCAAATCCAGAACATCATTCCCAGCACCTTCTTCAACACCACCGCCTGGGCGGCGCCGTGGCTGGGTGTGATCGGGGCGATTTTCGTGTTCTGCGCCGGCATGCTGTTTCTCCAGCGCCAACGCAACAAGGCCCAGCGCGCCGGTGAAGGCTATGGCTCCGACCTGCGCAACGAACCGGAAACCGCTGCCAATATCAAGCTGCCTAATCCGTGGATTGCGCTGTCGCCGCTGCTGGCGGTGGGCATCATGAACCTGCTGTTTACCCAGTGGATTCCACAGTGGTACGGCAAGACCCACAGCCTCGCGCTGCCAGGCATGGCCGCGCCGGTGACCACTGAAATCGCCAAACTCACGGCGATCTGGGCGGTTCAGGCTGCGTTGCTGGTCGGCATCATCATGGTGCTGGTATTCGGCTTCAAGGCGATTCGCGGCAAGTTGGCCGAAGGCAGTCGAAGTGCGGTCAGCGGTTCATTGCTGGCAGCGATGAACACGGCGTCGGAATACGGTTTTGGCGCGGTGATCGCATCCTTGCCGGGCTTTCTGGTACTGGCTGACTGGCTCAAAAGCATTCCCAACCCGCTGGTCAACGAAGCGATCACCGTGACCCTGCTGGCCGGCATCACCGGTTCGGCGTCGGGCGGCATGAGCATTGCACTGGCGGCCATGGCCAATAACTTTATCGCCGCGGCCCATGCAGCGAACATTCCCCTGGAAGTGCTGCACCGCGTCGCCGCGATGGCCAGTGGCGGCATGGACACTCTGCCGCACAACGGCGCGGTCATCACATTGCTGGCGGTGACCGGCCTGACCCACCGCGAAGCCTACAAAGACATTTTCTGTATTACGCTGATCAAGACCCTGGCGGTTTTTGTGGTGATCGGTATTTTCTACGCCACTGGTATTGTGTGAGGTATTCATGACGACTCTTTCGGGCAAGACCGCACTGGTCACCGGCTCCACCAGCGGCATTGGCCTGGGCATCGCTATCAGCCTGGCCAAGGCTGGCGCCAACCTGATTCTCAACGGTTTCGGCGATGCCTCCACAGTGATTGCCGAGGTTGAACAGTTCGGCGGCAAGGTCGGCCATCACCCCGCCGATGTCAGTGACCCGACGCAGATCGCCGACATGATCGAATACGCCGAGCGCGAGTTCGGCGGCGTGGACATTCTGGTCAACAATGCCGGCATCCAGCATGTGGCTTGCGTGGAAGACTTTCCCGTTGAGCGCTGGGATTCGATCATTGCGATCAACTTGTCGTCGGTGTTCCACAGCACCCGTTTGAGCCTGCCGGGCATGCGCAAAAAAGGTTGGGGACGGGTCATCAATATCGCTTCGGTGCATGGCCAGGTCGGGTCGGTGGGCAAAGCGGCTTATGTCGCGGCCAAGCACGGGGTGATCGGCTTGACCAAGGTGGTCGGCCTGGAAACCGCCACGACCAATGTCACCTGCAACGCCATTTGCCCGGGCTGGGTGTTGACGCCGCTGGTGCAGAAGCAGATTGATGACCGCATCGCCACCGGGATTGATCCGCAGCAGGCGCAGCATGATTTGCTGGCCGAGAAGCAGCCGTCGCTGGAGTTCGTCACGCCGCCGCAATTGGGTGAGCTGGTGTTGTTCTTGTGCAGCGAGGCCGGTAGCCAGGTGCGGGGCGCGGCGTGGAATATTGATGGTGGGTGGTTGGCGCAGTAATCAGCCGCTAACCCCTGTGGCGAGGGGATTTATCCCCGCTCGGCTGCGAAGCAGTCGTAAATCCTGCGTTCTCTGTATGTCAGTTATACCTGGGGTGGCGGGTTTGGGGTGGCTTCGCCACCCAACGGGGATAAATCCCCTCGCCACAAAAAGCCGACTGAATGCATTAATAAGAAGAGGCAAATCATGTCCGACATCCTCTGGCAACCCGGCGCCAAGCGCATCGCCAAGACCCGCATGGAGGCCTTCCGGCGCTTCATCAATCAGCGACACCGCCTCGACGTCGCCGACTACGCCGATCTGCATCAATGGTCCATCGATCAGCGGGTCGACTTCTGGCAAGCCATCGTCGATTTCTTTGATATCCGCTTCCACGATCAACCCGACGCCGTGCTGATCGAAGGCGATCACATGCCCAGCGCCCAATGGTTCCCCGGCGCCACCCTGAACTTTGCCGAACACCTGCTGCGCCGTCGTGACGATGCCGTCGCCGTGATCGCGATCGGCGAAAACGGCCAGCGCGAACAGCTGACCTGGGCCGAACTGGCCGAACATGTCGCCGGCTTTCAAAACAGTTTGATCGTCGCCGGCGTCGGCCTCGGTGACCGCGTCGCCGCGTGCATGCCCAATACCTGGCAAACCCTGGTGGCCATGCTCGCGACCACCAGCCTCGGGGCGATCTGGTCCTGTTCGTCGCCGGACTTCGGCACCCAAGGGGTGATCGACCGCTTCGGCCAGATCGAACCGAAAGTGCTGATCACCTGCGCCGGCTACCGCTATGCCGGCAAAGACATCGACCAGCGCGCCAAGGTCAACGAAATCCTCGAACGCTTGCCGTCGCTGCAACAATTGATCGTCGTGCCTTACGCTCGACCACAGGCTCGCATCGAAGAATTCCGCACCCAGGCCGACGTAACGCTGTGGGATGAATTCTACGAACCGGGCGGCGAGCCGGACTTTGTCGCCGTGCCCTTCGCGCACCCGCTGTACATCCTCTACTCCAGCGGCACCACCGGCGTGCCCAAATGCATCATTCACAGCACCGGCGGCGTGCTGCTGCAACACGTCAAGGAACATGGCCTGCATTGCGATCTCGGCCCCGCCGACCGTTTGTTCTACTACACCACGTGCGGCTGGATGATGTGGAACTGGCTGGTCTCGGCCCTGGCCGTGGACAGCGCCGTGGTGCTGTACGACGGCTCGCCGTTTCATCCCGGCCCGGAACGTTTGATCGACCTGATCGACGACGAGCGCATCAGCGTGTTCGGCACCAGCCCCAAGTACCTCGCGACGCTGGAAAGCAACGGCGTGAAGCCTCGGCAAAGCCACGATCTTGGCAGCCTGAAAACCCTGCTGTGCACCGGTTCTGCGCTGTCGCCGCAAAGTTACGACTACGTTTATCGCGACTTCAAAGCCGACCTGTGCCTGGCGTCGATGTCCGGCGGCACCGACATCGTTTCGTGCTTCGTCAACGGCAATCCGTGGCTACCGGTGCGTCGCGGCGAAATCCAGGGCAAGAGCCTGGGCATGGCCGTCGAGGTCTGGAACGATGCCGGCACGCCGGTGGTTGGCGAAAAAGGCGAGCTGGTCTGTACCCGACACTTCCCGGCGATGCCCATCGGCCTGTGGAACGACCCGACCGGCGAAAAGCTGCGCGCGTCCTACTTCAGCCAATTCCCGGGAGTCTGGGCCCAGGGCGATTACGCCGAACAGCTGGTTCATGGCGCGATGATGATTCACGGCCGCTCGGACGCGGTACTCAACCCCGGCGGCGTGCGCATCGGCACCGCGGAAATCTACCGTCAGGTGGAGAAAGTCCCGCAAGTGATCGACAGCGTCGCCATCGGTCAGCAGTGGCAGGATGACGTGCGGGTGGTGCTGTTCGTGCGCTTGCGCGACGGCATCGAGCTCGACGAAGCCCTGCAACAGCAGATTCGCCAGGTCATTCGCGCCAACACCACGCCACGGCATGTGCCGGCGAAGATCGTCGCAGTGACGGACATTCCACGCACCATCAGCGGCAAAGTGGTCGAGCTGGCGGTGCGGAACGTGGTGCATGGCCAGCCGGTGAAAAATACCGATGCGCTGGCCAATCCCGAGGCATTGGCGCAATTTCGCGACCGACCGGAACTCCTTGATTGACGAAGACCGCAGGCCTTTCAAAGAAGGCAGGTTTGACTCACAGCCCGGTGTGACCGAAGCTGGCAACCTTGCAAAAGCTTGCCAGCTCCTGGATTACTGCATGCCCCAGTCCCGCCGTTACCTGATCATCAGCCTCTGCGTCCTGTTTGCCATTGGCCTCGCCTGGCTTTTCCTGCGCAGTACGACCCCCGTGGTGCCGGAAGCGATCAAGCGCGGTTACAGCGAAGCACTGACACAGGCGCGGGGCGGTCAACCGGGCGCGGCGCGGGTGCTTTATCAGCAATTGGGGCGTCCCGACATTTCCCCCAAACGCCGCGTCTGGCTGCATGCCGAGCTGCCCAACTATCCCAGCCCCCAGGCCCTGAAGCTGGCGGATGCCGACCTGCAACACCCCTCGGCCGATGTGCGCATCGCCGCCATCAGAAGCATCAGCGGGCTGGTTCCCAGCGGCCAGCGCAGTTTGTTGCTGGGCCCGTTGCTTGATGACAGCGAACAACGTGTCCGGTTTGCTGCGGTGAGCGCTTTGCTGGGGCTGTCGCCGGACGACCTGGGTTTGTATTTCGGACCGTTGCAGCAGGCCATTGACGCCTGGGAGCAGGTGCTCACCCATGCACCTGAAAGCGCAGACAACCAATACCAACTGGCCCGGCTGCATCTGCACAATGGCGAGTACAAGGCAGCGCAACAGGCGCTTGAAAACACCTTGCGCCTTGCCCCCGACAATCTGCCCGCGCTGGTCATGCAGATCGAAGTGCTGGACAAGCAGGGCCAAAGCGAAGCAGCCCGGCTGCTGTTGGCCAAACAGTTGAAGGCCCAGCCCGACTCCGCGTACCTGCAACATGCTCTGGGGATGTGGTTGCTGCACCACGGTCAGAGTGAGTTCGCCCTGCTCGGCTTATCCAAAGCCGTGGAACTTGAACCGGACAACAAGGATTATCGCTACGACCTGGCGACCACGCTGTATGGCGAGCAAGAGCTGGAAGCGGCGCAGAAACAATTGCAGGAAATCGTCCAGCGCCACCCCGCCGACCGCAAGGCCCGGGTCCTGTTGATCAACTACTGGAAAGAAAGCGGGCAGCTGCAAAACGTGCAGATTCTGTTGGCGCAACTTGAACAACTCAACCCCGACGACCCGGCATTGCAGCAAGGCCTTTGAAAAGATCGCAGCCTGCGGCAGCTCCTACGCCAGATGCGTTCATCCGTAGGAGCTGCCGCAGGCTGCGATCTTTTGCTTTTGCATAATCCCCACCCCAAAAAGTGTTGAACGCTCATCTCCGCCAATGGTCAAGTGAACAGGCAGTCCATTTAAACACTTCAAGCCTGCTGCCTCGCTTCCCCTGGTCATGAGAGGGCATTTTTTGTCTACATCTAACGAGTTGTTCAGTGCAAAAGCCGCCACCGGCATTGAAGGTCTGGATGACATCCTGGCCGGTGGGCTGTCCCGCGGTCATGTGTTTTTGCTGGAGGGTGAACCCGGCACCGGCAAAACCACCGTCGCTTTGCATTTTCTGTTGGCCGGCGCCACTGCCGGCGAGCGCTCGTTGTACATCACCCTGTCCGAAACCGAAAGCGAACTGCGCCAAGGCGCGTTGTCCCATGGCTGGGAGCTGGATGAAAACATCCACATCTTCGAGCTGACGCCACCCGAAAGCCTGCTCAATGCCGAGCATCAGCAGAGCCTGCTGTACTCCTCGGACCTCGAGCTGGGTGAAGCCACCAGGCAGATTTTCGAAGTGGTCGAGCGGGTCAAGCCGACGCGCGTGGTGCTCGACAGTCTGTCCGAAATCCGGCTGCTGGCGCAAAGCTCCCTGCGCTACCGTCGCCAGATCCTCGCAATCAAACACTATTTTGTGCGCTATGACGCCACGGTGGTGTTGCTGGACGACCTGACCACCGAATCCCTCGACAAAACCGTGCACAGTGTGGCGCACGGCGTGATTCGCCTTGAAGAACTGACCCCCAACTATGGCGCCGAACGCCGGCGCATCCGCGTGGTGAAGTACCGAGGCCAGAAATACCGCGGTGGCTTCCATGACTTCACGATCATGGGCGACGGCGTGCATGTGTTCCCGCGCCTGGTGGCTGCCGAACATCGTGGGGGGTATGTCCGTCAGCAGTTGACCAGCGGCATCAAGGAAATGGATGCCCTGCTCGGCGGCGGAATCGAGACCGGTTCAAGCACATTGATCCTCGGTCCGGCCGGCACCGGCAAATCACTGATCTCGATGATCTTCGCCGCGGCAGCCGTGGCCCGGGGCGAGAAAGCCGCGCTGTTCATTTTCGATGAAGAGCTGGGCTTGCTGTTCGAGCGCATGAAGAACATTGGGATCGACCTCGAGGCCCTGCAAGACACCGGCAACCTGCTGATCGAACAAGTGGATGCCGCCGAATTGTCCCCTGGCGAGTTTTCCCACCGGGTTCGTCGCTGCGTCGATGAGCGTGATATCAAAACCGTGGTGATCGACAGCATCAACGGCTATCAAGCCGCAATGCCCGAAGAGAACGCCCTGGTGCTGCACATACACGAGTTGTTGCTGTACCTCAATCGCCGGGGTGCCGCGACCTTCATGACCGTGGCCCAACATGGGCTGGTCGGTGACATGCAAGCGCCCGTGGACATTACCTACCTCGCCGACACGGTTATTTTGCTGCGCTACTTCGAAGCGCTGGGCAAGGTTCGCCGGGCGATCTCGATCATCAAGAAACGCACCGGCAGCCATGAATCAACCATTCGCGAATACCGCATCAGCGCGCAGGGCATGACCATCGGCGAACCGCTGGACGCATTCCAGGGCGTATTGCGCGGCGTGCCGACTTATCTGGGTGCGAGCAATCCATTGCTCGGGGACGAAACCCCGTGACGGTCATGGAAGCGACGTCCGAGCGCGCGCTCATCCTCGCGCCGCTGGGGCGTGACAGCCAGATTGCGCTGATGCTGCTCAATGAAGCGGGTTACGACGGCGTTATCACCCGCGATCTGATCGACCTTTGCACCGAGCTGGAGCATGGCGCCGGGTTGCTGCTGATCTCCTCCGAGGCCTTGCTGGGCAGTGATGTGGAACCGTTGTTCGGATTGATCGAGCAACAGCCGGCGTGGTCGGACCTGCCGATCGTGCTGATGACCTACCATGGCGGTCCCGAACAAAACCCGGCCTCGCGCTTCGGCCCGCAACTGGGCAATGTCACTTTCCTTGAGCGCCCTTTTCATCCCGTGACGTTGATCAGTCTGGTGACCACCGCTTTGCGCGGCCGACGACGACAGTATGAAGCCAGGGATCGGCTGATTGATCTCAGTCAAAGCGAACTGCGCCTGCAAACCACCCTCGAAACCCTGGAACAGCAGGTCGAGGAACGCACCGCACAGTTACGCCACAACGAAGAAGCCCTGCGTCAATCGCAGAAAATGGAAGCGGTCGGCCAGCTCACCGGCGGTATTGCTCACGACTTCAACAACATGCTGACCGGGATCATCGGCAGCCTGGAACTGCTACGTCGGCGTCTGGCACGCGGACGTACCGAGGATCTGGACAGCCTGATCGACCTGGGCGTGACCTCGGCCAACCGCGCGGCAGGTCTGACTCACCGTTTGCTGGCGTTTTCCCGCCGTCAGTCGCTGGACTCCAAACCCGTGGAGATGAACACCCTGGTGGTGTCCATGGGTGAACTGCTGCAACGCAGTATCAATGAAAGCATTCACCTGGACATGCAGCTCAACGAGCAACTGTGGGTGGCCGAGGCCGATCCCAATCAACTGGAAAGCGCCTTGCTCAACCTGGTGATCAATGCGCGGGATGCCATGCCCGACGGTGGAAATATGGTGGTCAGCACCAGCAATCAACATCTGGACAACGATTTCACCGAAGCCCACAGCAACCTCGAACCCGGCGACTATGTGGTGCTCAGCGTTACAGACACCGGGTGCGGGATGCCGCAAAGCACGATCAACCGCGCCTTCGATCCGTTTTTCACCACCAAGCCGATCGGCCAGGGCACCGGCCTTGGTTTGTCGATGATCTACGGTTTCAGCAAACAATCACGCGGGCACGTCGCCATTCACAGTGAAGTGGGCGAAGGCACTACGGTGAGTCTGTTTCTGCCGCGTTTCAGTGGCGAGCTGCCTCAGGAATGTCCGGCGGATGTGCAGCACGCCCTGTTCGCGCTGAACGGCGAAACGGTGCTGATCGTCGAGGATGATCCAGCGGTGCGGGTGCTGGTCAGTACCGTGCTGAGTGACCTGGGTTATGCCTTCGTCGAGGCCAGCGATGCCGACAGCGCGGTGCCGATTCTGGATTCCGGGCAACGTATCGACTTGATGATCAGCGACGTCGGGCTACCCGGCATGAACGGTCGGCAACTGGCGGAAATCGGCCGGCAGTTCCGGCCCGATCTCAAGGTGTTGTTCATTACGGGGTATGCCGAACATGCGGCGGTGCGTGGTGGTTTCCTCGATCCGGGCATGCAGCTGATTACCAAGCCGTTTACCTTCGACCTGTTGACGGCGAAAGTCAGGGAAATGATTCGAATCTGAACACGCACCTGTAGGAGCGAGCTTGCTCGCGATGGACCTGAGGGCGCTGCGTTTATTCAGAAAGCACGCGTTATCCTTAACGTCCATCGCGAGCAAGCTCGCTCCTACAGGGTCAGGCTGTTCGCCTTACGACAGCATGTCCTGCATGAGTTCCTGCAACACATCCAGATCAAACGGCTTGCCCAGAATCGGTGCCTTGCGCGTGATAGGGCTGTCGGTCTCGCGGATTTCCTGCGGGTAACCGCTGATGAAAATCACCTTGAGTTCCGGTCGCAGCTTCACTGCAGGCTCGGCGATCTGCACGCCAGAGATCCCGCCCGGCAGGCGAAAATCGGTAATCATCATGTCCAGGTGCGGCTTGCTCGCCAGAATCTCGAAGGCCTGCTCGCCGTTTTCGGCCTGCAGCACCCGGTAGCCCTCACCCGACAGATAGGCCGACAGCACCATCAGAATCGAGGGGTCATCTTCGACGATCAATACGACGTCTTGTGCATCTTCACTCATGGGAAGCCTTTGCTCGGTCAATAGCTGCTGATACGACCCCGGGGTCGATCAGAGGTTGCGTTTATCCGGCTGTTTTCCTACAGCGGCAGACAAACGCGAAACAAGGCGCCTTCGCCAATCCGGCTCTCGACGGTAATGGAACCGCCATGGGCGGTCACTATCTGTTCTGAAATAAACAACCCCAGGCCCAGCCCGGCGACGGCATGTTTGGCCGAAACCCGTTCGAACTGCTGGAAGATACGCTTCTGGTTTTCCTCATCAATGCCGATCCCCTGATCGCGCACTTCCACCAGCGCCTGATCGTGCTCACTGTACACCTTCACGCTGATCGGGCTCTTGGCGCCATAACGCAATGCGTTGGTCAGCAGGTTGGAAATCACCTGTTCAATGCGAAATTCATCCCAACTGCCCTGCACCGGTTGCTCAGCGTCCAGGGTCACCGAGGATTCGGCGGCCTCGATCTGCGGGGTGAAATTCTGAAGCAAGTTGCGCACCAGCGCCGACAAATCGAAGCGCGTCGGGCGGATCGACAACTTGCCGGTGCGAATCCGCGATACATCCAGCATGTCCTCGATCAGGCGGATCAGGCTTTTGATCTGCCGTTCGTCGCGGTCGACCATCGCGTTCATCTTGTCCAGGGTGAACGCCGCCGCATTGTCCCGGGCCAGGTGCATCTTGCGCAGCTGGGTTTCAAGGATCAGGCCGTTGAGCGGCGTGCGCACTTCGTGGGCGACGATGGACATGAAGTCATCGCGCATGCGCACCGCCTGCTCCAGCTCCAGTTGTGTGCTCTGCAACTTTTGCAGCAGCGCTTCCTGTTCCCGGCGGCTCTGCTCCAGCGCTTCGACCTGTTGCTTCATGGCCTTGCTCTGGCGGAACAGATCGACGAACACATTGACCTTGCTCTTGACCGCGTGGATATCCAGCGGCTTGTGCAGGAAGTCGACGGCGCCGCTTTCATAGCCTTTGAACGCATAGTTCAGTTCACGGCCGGCGGCACTGACGAACACAATCGGGATGTTCTTGGTTTTTTCCGTGCCGCGCATCAATTCGGCCAGCTCGAAGCCGTTCATGCCGGGCATCTGCACGTCGAGAATGGCCATGGCGAATTCGTGCTGCAACAGCAGCGACAAGGCTTCGTCGGCAGACAAGGCTTTGTAGACAATGCGGTCTTCACACTTGATCAGCGCTTCAAGCGCCAACAGGTTCTCCGGCAGATCGTCGACGATCAGCAGTTTGGCTTGGATGTTACTTAGCATGCTATTCGTTCCAGCTCGACAAGCAGACGGCCGATGCCGTGGATAGGGAGAATATGGTCCGGCTGGTGGGTATCCAGCGCTGCCAGGGGCATGGTCGCGACTTGGGCTTCGTCCGGGTCCTGCACGATGGTCAGGCCGCCGCGATGCTTGACCTGGGCCAGGCCGCTCGCACCATCGCGGTTGGCGCCGGTCAGCAGCACGGCGGCCAGGGTTGGGCCATAAGCATCCGCAGCGGACGAGAACAGGTAGTCGATGGCAGGCCGCGAATAATGCACGCGGTCTTCCAGGCTCAGGGAAAAGGTGCGGTCCTGCTCCACCGACAAGTGATAGCCGGGCGTTGCGAAATACAGCGTTCCCGCTTCGACCGGCGTTTTGTCACGGGCCTCCTGAACACGCATGGCCACGCGTCGGGCAAACACGTCGGCCAGGTGACTGCGACGCTCGTCGGGCAGGTGCAGCACCACAATGATCGGCAGCACGAAGCCTTCGCGCAACGGGCTGAGGATACTCAGCAACGCCTCGACGCCTCCGGCTGAAGCACCGATCACGATAGCCTCTACTGAAGGCAACTGCGCTGCACTGTTCATGATTTACGGTAGATCCGTTCTTGTTTGACCAACGGCTCGAACTGGTTGCCGAAAGCCGAAAATTCCGGGGTTTCCTTGCTGCCCAACACCAGAAATCCACGATGGCAAAGGGATTCGTGGAACAATCCCAATGCTCTGTCCTGAAGATTTTTATTGAAGTAAATCAAAACGTTACGACACGAAATTAATTGAGTTTCTGAAAAGACACTGTCGGTTGCCAGGCTGTGGTCGGCGAAGGTCACGTTCTCACAGAGTGTCTTGTCGAAAATCGCGTAGCCGTACGCCGCCGTGTAGTAGTCAGCGAATGAACGCTGACCACCTGCCTGCTGGTAGTTATGAGTGTAGGCGCGGACATTTTCCATGGAGAAAATCCCCTGCTTGGCCTTCTCCAGCGAATGCGGATTGATGTCGGTGGCGTAGATGATGGTGCGATCGAGCAAGCCTTCTTCGCGCAGCAGGATCGCCATCGAATAGACCTCTTCACCGGTGCTGCAACCGGCGATCCAGATCTTGATCGAGGGATAGGTCTTGAGCAACGGCACCACTTCCTGACGGATCGACAGGAAGTGCGACGGGTCGCGGAACATCTCGCTGACCGGGATCGTCAGCAATTGCAGCAGTTGCATGAATGCCGCTGGATCGTGCAGCACCTTCTCTTGCAGCGCCGAAATGGTGGCGCACTCGAACTGGCTCAACGCGTGGTGCACGCGACGCTTGATAGACGCGCCGGAATAATCGCGAAAGTCGTAGCTGTATTTGAGGTAGATCGCCTCGATCAACAACCGCAATTCGATTTCGCTATTTCGCTCCACGGGATAAATGCGTTCCACTAAATGCGTTCCATCTTCGGCAACCACACGCGAATCAGCGAGAACAATCGATCCAGGTCGATAGGCTTGGCCAGGTAATCGTTGGAGCCGGCCTGCAGACAGCGCTCCTGATCGTCCTTCATGGCTTTGGCCGTCACCGCAATGATCGGCAGCTTGCGCCAGCGCGGGTCCTGACGGATCAGGCTCGTCGCCTCGAAACCGTCCATCTCCGGCATCATCACGTCCATCAACACCAGATCGATGTCCTCCACTTCATTCAGTCTTTCAATCGCTTCACGACCGTTACGGCCAATGACCACGACTGCACCCTTTTGCTCCAGCGCGCTGGTGAGGGCGAAGATGTTGCGTACATCGTCGTCCACCAACAGCACTTTGCGACCCTCGAAAACCTTGTCGCGGCTGCGCGCGGTCTTGAGCATCGTCTGCCGCTCATGGGACAACCGGGATTCGACTTTGTGCAGAAAGAGTGTGACCTCATCCAGCAACCGCTCCGGCGAGCGCGCGCCCTTGATGATGATCGAGCGCGAGTACTTGCGCAGCTCGGCCTCTTCGTCGCGGGTCAGGTTGCGCCCGGTGTAGACGATCACCGGCGGGAACGAGCAGATATCCTCGGTGGACATGCGCTTGAGCAGGTCGTTGCCGAGCATGTCCGGCAGTTTCAGGTCGATGATCATGCAGTCGAAAATCGTCGTGCGCAGCAAGTCCAGCGCATCCTGCGCCAGGCCGACGGCGGTGATTTCGATGTCTTCGTCGCCGATCAACCGGGCAATGCTGTCGCGCTGCAGATCGTCGTCTTCGACCAACAGCACGCGCTTGACCTTCTGGGTCAGCTTGGCTTCGAGGCGGGCGAACACGTCCTTGAGCTCTTCGCGGGTGGTCGGCTTGACCGCGTAACCGATGGCACCCATGTGCATGGCGGCTTCGACGCGGTCTTCGACCGAAATGACGTGCACCGGAATGTGCCGGGTTTCCGCGCGCTCCTTCAGGCGTTGCAGCACGGTCAGACCGGAATGGTCCGGCAGACGCATGTCCAAAAGGATCGCGTCGGGAATGTATTCCTTGGCCAGGTCGTACCCTTCGTCGGCGCCATGGGCCACCAGGCACTGATAACCCAGTTCGTGCGCCAGGTCGTAGAGGATGCGCGCGAAGTTCGGCTCGTCCTCGATCACCAGAATGCAGCGAGTCGCGAACGGCGCACTCGTGCGGTCATCGTTGAAGCGCGGGATATCGACGTCGGCAATCAGCGGCACAAGCGCAGCGGTTGCCACTTTCGGCGTCATGACCACCGGTGAAGCCTTCATCGGTTCGACCGGCGTGTCGCCCGGCTCAACGTACTGCTGCGGCAAGACCAGGGTAAACACACTGCCCTGCCCCGGCTCGCTGGTGACGCTGATGGAACCGCCGAGCAAGGCCGCCAGGTCACGGGAAATCGACAGGCCCAGGCCTGTGCCGCCATAACGACGATTGGTGGTGCCATCGGCCTGACGGAACGCCTCGAAAATACTTTCCTGGTGATCCGCTGCAATGCCGATCCCGGAGTCACGGACGATGAACACAATGCCTTCGCCTGGCTGACTGGCGACGGTCAGACTGATCGTGCCCTTTTCGGTGAACTTCACCGCGTTGGACAGCAGATTCTTGATCACCTGCTCCACGCGCTGACGGTCGGTGAAGATCATCATCGGCGCACCGGGCTGTAGATCGACCTGGAAATCCAGCTTCTTGTCCGTGGCCATGGGCTGGAACATCCCGCGCAAACCGTCCACCAGACGCGCGACGCTGGTGTTCTCCGGGCGCACCTCAAGCTTGCCGGCCTCGACCTTGGAAATGTCGAGGATGTCGTTGATCAGGTTCAGCAGATCGTTACCGGCCGAATAGATCGACTCGGCGAACTTGACTTGCTCGGCGCTGAGGTTTTCCTGGGGGTTCTCCGCCAGCAGCTTGGCCAGGATCAACGAACTGTTCAGCGGCGTGCGCAGTTCGTGGGACATGTTGGCGAGGAACTCGGATTTGTACTTGCTCGAGCGCTGCAACTCTTCGGCGCGCTCTTCGAGTTGCGTCTGGGCCTGATTGAGCTCGGTGTTCTTCAGGTCCATGGCATCGCGTTGCTCGGCGAGGATCTGCGCCTGCTCGGCGAGCTGTTCGTTGGTCTGCTCCAGCTCAAACTGCTGGGTTTCCAGATTCGCCTGGGATTCCTTGAGAACCCGCGACTGTTCTTCAAGCTCTTCGTTGGCGGTTTTGAGTTCTTCCTGCTGGACCTGCAGCTCTTCATTGAGCTGCTGGGTTTCGGCCAGCACTTCCTGCAAGCGTTGGCGATAGCGCGCGGCTTCGATGGACGTGCCGATATTGCCGGCAATCAGCTCGAGCAGTTCGATGTCACGATCGTTCAGCGGGCGCAGGAAGCCCAGTTCAATCACACCGTTGACCCGATCGTCGTCGCTGGTCGGCACCACCAAAACGCTGTGCGGCAGTCCTTCGCCAAGCCCGGAGGTGACCTTGAAGTAATCGCTCGGTACGTTGTCGAGGCGGATCAAGCGCGCCTGTTGCGCCACCTGACCAACAATCCCTTCATCGCTGTAAATCTGTTGATCGCGCTCTTCCTGCTCGCGGGAAAAACCGTAAGAGGCAATCCGCTTGAGGCCGCCATGTTCTTCACGCACATAAACAGCCGCGACGGCCGTGCCCAGGTATTGCGCACAAAACAGCAAAATGTTGCGACCGAGCATATTAAGCGACAGTTGCCCCAGTACCTGCTCGGCCAGTTCGGTCTGGCCGTTGCGCAGCCAGGCTTGCTGTTCCAGACGCCGGGCACTGGCCTGTTGCGCGGTGAGCGTAGCGCTGTAATTTTGCGCCAGTTTGAGTAAATCCCGGCGACCAATGTAGGCCAGCAATGCGCTGATGCCGGCAATGAACAGCAGATAAAGGCTGATGCTCCAGATCGTGGTGCGGCGTACATCATCGTTGCGCGTGGCGCGCAACTGCTGCTCCATGTCGATCACGTCTTCGAATTGCTTGCGGATCTCATCGGTCAGGCGCTTGCCACGCCCGGCCTTGACCACGCTGCGGTAATCGCCACTCGCACGCTGCAAGTCGATCAGGTTCTGCGCGTACGTGCCCCACTCATCCTGCAAAGCCTGGAGCCGTTGCAATCGGTCCGTTTGCACCGGATTGTCCGCGGTCAGTTCGAGCAAGGTGTTGACCACTACCGTGACTCTCGGCCGGGCGGTTTCGTAGGGTTCGAGAAATTTCTCGTCGCCACTGAGCAGGAAGCCACGCATGCCGGTTTCCAGATCAACGGTCAGCCTCACCGCTTCATTGGCGTTATTGATCACCCGATCGCTGTGTTCGACCCACTGGATCACCGACAGCAGATAAGTGATCAGCGAGACAAAGAACACCGCACTGAGCACGCCGACGCCCAACGGCAAGCTGACGTTGCGGCTCAGGAGTTTACGAAATCGTTGCTCATCAACCGAAGACACGGTGGTCATGGGGAGGCCCTGTCGAACTGTTGAAAGCCAAGGAGTTTGCCCCAATTGCGCCGCATTGATCCATTTTTCTAACGTGTTTTCGCGCAAAATCCTACATTCAGCAGCTCCAGCGCAAGGGAGCGGTTATCCTTGCCGGCCCTTGTGCGGCTATTCTTTTTTATGGCGTGATTGGGAACTTGTCGGGTTCCGCCACTTACTCATGTTAGAGCCCGGCGTTTTTGATCGCCCGGCCACCGCGAATTCAATTTTTGAGAGCCCCATTATGTCCGCCGAAAAGTCCATCATCCTGGTCGTCGAAGACGACGACATCGTGCGCATGCTGATAGTCGATGTCCTCGAGGAGCTGGAATTCAAGGTGTTGGAGGCTGACGGGTGCGAACAGGCGCTGGAGTTTCTCAACGATGAAGATCAGTACATTGATCTGATGATGACCGACGTCGGATTGCCGGTGATGGATGGCCGGGAATTGGCCACACAGGCACGCATGGTTCGCCCGGAATTGCCGATTCTGTTCGCCAGCGGTTATGCCGAAAGCATTGATGCGCCTGAAGGGATGCATGTAATCGGCAAGCCGTTTTCCATTGACCAGTTGCGGGACAAGGTCAAAGGTATTCTGAACAACTTCTAGTCTTCGCTGAAGCGGGCTCGGCCATCGCCCGGCTGTGGTTTAATTGCGCCCCGTTTTTATCCCTGCCCCGTTTCAAGGAATGTCCCTGCATGAACCAGCCCCGCGCCACCAAAGTCCTGGTCATTGGTTATGTCTGGCCCGAACCTGCTTCTTCAGCAGCCGGCGGGCATATGATGCAGATCCTCGAGACCTTCCTTCAGCAGGGTTGGGATATCACCTTCAGCAGTCCGGCGCGCAGCGGCGAACATCGGGCAGATTTGACGGTGCTGGGCATTAGCGAAGTACCGATCGAGTTGAACAACAGCAATTTCGACACGTTCATCAGCGAGCTGGCACCGGATGTCGTGATGTTCGATCGCTTCATGATGGAAGAACAGTTTGGCTGGCGCGTTGAAAAGCATTGTCCCGATGCGGTGCGGGTGCTTGAGACGTCGGACCTGCAAAGCCTGCGCGATGCCCGGCAGCAGCGGCTCAAGCAGCGTTTGAAGGACAGTGATGACGCCAATGACTTCAGCGAACTGTTCGCACCGGCGTTGCGTGAAGAGTTTGAGTTCATGGCCGACACGGATCTGGCCAAGCGGGAGATTGCGGCGATCTATCGTTGCGACTTGAACCTGATGATCTCTGAAGTGGAAATCGAGTTGCTGGTCGAGCAGTTCAAACTGCCGCGCGACCTGTTGCACTGGTGCCCGCTGATGGTCGATTTGCCGAGTCAGCGGCCCGTGCCGTTCGAAGAGCGTGCGCACTTTCTGCATATCGGCAACTTCCGGCATGCGCCCAACTGGGATGCGGTGCTCTGGTTGAAAACCGCCATCTGGCCACTGATCCGCGAGCAACTGCCCGGCGCTCAATTGCACATCTATGGCGCTTACACACCGCCCAAGGCCACCGCCCTGCACAACGCGGCTCAGGGCTTTCATGTGATGAACTGGGCAGAGGACGCGCTGCAAGTCATGTCCGCGGCACGGGTGTGCATGGCACCGCTGCGTTTCGGTGCGGGCATCAAAGGCAAAATTGTCGATGCGATGCTGTGCGGCACCCCCAGTGTCACGACACCGATAGGTGCAGAAGCGATGCATGGCGAGGAACCATGGCCGGGCGCGGTGACTTGCACTGCACAGGCGTTCGCCGACCACGCCGTACGACTTCATCAAGACCAGAGTCAATGGCTTGAGGCTCAGGCACATGGGCTGCAACTGCTCGCCAATCGTTACCAGCAACACATTCATGGTCCGGCATTGATCGCCCGAATCGAGCATTGCCGGCAGCATCTGCCAGCGATCAGAAGGGATAATTTCACCGGCAGCATGTTGCGTCATCACCAACACAAAAGTACCCAGTACATGGCGCAATGGATTGAAGCCAAAAACCGCAATCAAATGATGATCCCGTAACTTTACTATCCAGTAATCCTCATCACCTTAATGCTCTACTGACAGGCCGTTGAAAAATTCAGCCCTAACTACCACAACCCGCCAGGTTTGAAGTTTTTCGGCCTCTCAGGCTTGGCGTTGCCCTTTATCCCGTCTCAATCAGCTTCGGGCGCTCTGACCCATTTTCGGATGGTGTTTCTCGAACGCCCGGTACGCCCGGCTATCTGCCATCTCTATCGTGTTTCTGGCTCGCCTTTTCGGCAGGCCATCAAGCCGGCTTATTGATGTAAATCAGAACCTCGGCAATTCGAGCAAGTACTGTGCAGAGTGCTCAAACGGTATGCCCCTTAGCGATGGCTGGGCGAATTTTGCTCGGGAATCAGCTGAAGTCCCGACGCCGGATCAGCCGGGCCTGCACCCTTCAGTTAGGAGAATAAGAAATGCTCATCGACGATATTGAATACGTCATCTTCCGCCACCCCGACCTGGCTGCGGTCCGCCAGTTCATGATCGATTACGGCCTGCTGGATGTCGCGCAGCAGGGGGAGTCCCTCTACCTGCGAGCCTATGGCGATGCGCCGTTTTCCTACGTGACCACGCAAGGCGAAGCCGCTTTTGTCGGCATGGGCTTTCGCGTCGCCAGCCAGGAAGCACTGGTTCAACTTGCCGCCCGATTCAGCGCGGACGTCGAGGACTGCCCGCATCCCGGCGGCGGCAAGTATTTCCATACGGTCGACCCAGACGGCCGTCGGCTGGAGTTCGTTTTTGGTGCACAGCGCCTTCAGCCCGTGCCCTGCAACGGTGCACCGATCGCTTGGAACGATGCGCACGCGAAGAACCGGCTCGGCCGCTACCAGCGCCCCAAGTATGCCCCTTCGCACATCCAGCGGCTGGGCCACGTGGCGGTCTTCTCCCCGGCGCCTCAGCAGATCATCGAGTGGTACGGCGAGAACCTCGGCATGAAACCGTCCGAGCTGATCCACGACGACAACGAAACCAACGTTTTGGCCGCTTTCTTGCATCTGGAGAAGGGACCGGAATGGACTGACCACCACACCCTGGCAATCGTCGGGGCGCCGGCACCGGGTCTGGAGCATGCCTCCTTCGAATGCCGCGATTTCGACGATATCGGCATGGGGCACATGGTCATGCAGGACAAGCAATACCAGCACCGCTGGGGCATCGGCCGTCACTTCCATGGCAGTCAGATCTTCGACTACTGGACCGACCCAGCCGGATTCCACGTGGAGCATTACTGCGACGGCGACATGGTCAACGAGGACACGCAAACGCTGCGCTACCCGTTTGGCCGCGACACCCTTCTACAGTGGGGGCCGGCCTTCCCTGGTATCTGAGTCCGCTGGACTGACGGTAATCGACCAGTGAAAGGAGCCCGCCCGCAATCCGGGCGGGCGTCCCGGCCACAGCGGCTCCGAATCGGGCAAATCGCCCCCTTGAGGTAACTACTCCCTTGCATTTGACGAACTAAAATAAGACATGAAAAAAATACTTCTAAAAACAATACTTTTCGCCTTGCCGAAGGTACTCGGGTTCACTGCCCACAAACATCCGCAATTCCGCACCCAGCTCAAGCAGAAGAATTGCACCGCCTATATGGGGCTGCAGGACGGCAGCATCGGCCGCTTCCTGCAAATCAAAGGCGGCAAGGTGACGACGCGCGCCGGCACAGCGGCGCAGGCCGATGTCAGCATCCTGTTCAAGGACCTGCCGACAGCGCTGAAATTCATGATGCCCAATCCCGACATGGGCGAGATCGTCCATGCTGCCAAGAATTTCAAGGTCATCGCCAAAGGCCCGGACCATCTGATTGTGTGGTTCACGCAGACGCTCGGCATGAGCCAGACGATCAGCCTGGAAATGGGCCTGCCGATGCGCGATGGCACACGCCGCTACACCACCTGCACCAATGGCGGCCCGCTGTTCGTCTATGTCAAGAACGGGCGGATCCAGCGCGTCACGCCGCTCGAACTGGACGACAAGGATGCGCCGAGCTGGGAACTGCAGGCGCGGGGCAAGACCTTCCGGCCCAAACGCCGCGCGTTGGTAGCGCCGCACGCCCTGTCGCTGAAGTCACTGGTCTACTCGGAAAAGCGCATTCTCACGCCGATGAAGCGGGTCGATTTCGACCCCGACGGTGAGCGCAATCCGCAGAACCGGGGCAAATCGTCCTACGTACCCATCAGCTGGGACGAGGCGCTGACTATCGTCGCCAAGGAAATCAACCGGCAGAAGCGCGTTCACGGGCCCGGCTCGATCACCTTCCCGATGTCGTCCCACCACCAGTGGGGCAATGTCGGCTATTACCTCAGTTCGCTGACGCGCTTCGCCAACCTGATCGGCTTCACCCGTGTCGCCGCCAACCCGGACAGCTGGGAGGGCTGGTACTGGGGCGCCATGCACCATTTCGGCAATTCCATGCGGATCGGCGTGCCGGCCGGCTACGGCGGTATCGAGGACTGCCTCAAGGAAGCCGAGATGATGGTCTTCTGGTCCTGCGATCCGGAGAGCACCAACGGCGCCTATGCCGGTTTCGAAGGCACGCCCCGCCGCCTGTGGGCCAAGGAACTCGGCATCGAGTTCGTCCATATCGATCCACACAACAACCCGACGGCACAGCTCCTCGGCGGGCGCTGGATTCCGATCCGGCCGCAGACCGATGCCGCCCTGGCCACTGCAATCATGTACGTGTGGGCCGTTGAAGGCCTGTACGACAAGGATTACGTCGCCACCCGCACGACCGGCTTCGACGAGTGGAAAGCCTATCTGTTGGGCGAAACCGACGGCATCCCCAAGACGCCCGAGTGGCAAGAAGGGGAAACCGGCGTGCCGGCCAAGGACGCGCGTGCCCTGGCCCGCAAGTGGGGCAACCGGAAAGTCTATCTGGCGACCGGCATGACCGGTAATGGCTTCGGCGGCGCCTGTCGCGGTGCAACCGGGCAGCAGTGGGCGCGCTGCATGATCATGATGATGGGTATGCAGGGCTGGGGAAAACCCGGCGTCAATTTCGGCTGCCTGCAGGTTGGTACGCCGGTGGACCATCATTTCTACTTCCCCGGCTATGCCGACGGCGGGATATCCGGCGACCTGATGTGGACCGGCAACGCCGTGAACAACTATCAGCGTATGCCGCACATCCTGACCATGAACCCGGTCAAGCAGATGGTGCCGCGCCAGCAGTTGCCCGACGCGATCATCAACGGCCACGCTACGGGTTATCTGTGGGACGGCATGTCCCAGGAGGCACAATTCGCGCCCTTCACCTATCCGATGCAGGGTTATTCGCCAATCCATATGATCTACCGCTACGGCGGCTCGTCCCTCAGCACGGTCACCCGTTCCGGACGCTGGGTCGAGGCCTACCGCCACGACAGCATCGAGTTCGTCGTGAACCAGTCGATCTGGATGGAAGGAGAGGCTCAGTTCGCCGACATCATATTGCCGGCCTGCACCCAGTTGGAGCGCTGGGACATCGGCGAATGGTGCAATTCAGGCGGCTATGCCCATCATGGCTACACCCTGGTCAATCATCGCGTCATGACGATGCAGCACAAGTGCATTGAACCGCTCGGCGAGTCTCGTTCGGACTACGACATCTTCACGGCCA
Source organism: Pseudomonas sp. LB3P81 (assembly GCF_054897965.1). Lineage (NCBI taxonomy): Bacteria > Pseudomonadati > Pseudomonadota > Gammaproteobacteria > Pseudomonadales > Pseudomonadaceae > Pseudomonas > Pseudomonas sp. LB3P81. The sequence goes on from NZ_JBUBVG010000001.1 coordinate 800,962, forward strand.
TCCTCGAACGCCTGAACCTGGGCGGGGTATTCACCGAGGGTTGCAGCGAGCTCGACTGGGCGAAACGGGTCTTCGACTCATCCGACCTGCCGGACCATATTTCGTGGGCCGACTTCTGCCGCAAGGGCTATTACGTCGTACCGGCGGAAAAGCCCGAACTGCGCCCGGCGGTCGACATGCGCTGGTTCGCCGAAGGGCGTCCGAAAGACGTGCCGGAGCCGCATCCGCTGCCATCCCAGTGGTCGGAGGAGTTTGGCAAGGGTTTGCAGACGCCAAGCGGCAAGCTGGAGTTCGTTCCCGAAATCCTCAAGCGCCACACCAAGGACGATTCCGACCGACCGGCGCTCAACCGTTATATCCCCTCCTGGGAAGGATTAGGGACAACCGAATTGGTCGCCAAGTATCCGCTGCAAATGATTGCCACCCATTCGCGCTACAGCTTCCACACGTCGAGCGACGGCAAGAATAGTGTTACCAGTCGGGTGCAGGACCATCGTGCTCGCATTGCCGGTCACGATTTCTGGCTGCTGCGCATCAGCCCTGCCGATGCGGCTGCCCGCGGCATTTTGCATCGCGACCTGGTGAAGGTTTACAACGATCGCGGGGTGGTGATCTGCGCCGCCGACGTCTCGGCCCTGGTGGTTCCGGGGGTGGTGAAGTCCTATGAAGCCAGCGCGGAGTTCCAGATGGTGGAAGTGGCCGGCGAAACGGTGGAAATCGGCGGTTGCATGAACATGCTCACCCCGGATCGGCCGCAGACCCAGGGGACCAGCAGCATGAGTCCGAATTCATGCCTGGTTCAGATCGAGAAATGGCAAGGGGCCGAAACCTTCAAACGCAGCCGTGCCGAAGCAGGAGTTGCCCATGAGTAAGTGGAATCTGATCATCAGCGTCGGGCGTTGCGAGAATTGCTACAACTGTGTACTCGCGGACCGGGACGAGCACGTTGGCAACGACTATCCGGGCTACGCGGCGCCGGCTTCCCTCGACAGTGAGGCGCCCATCCGCATCCTGCGGCGGGTGCAGGGGGCGGCTCCGATGGTTGAGACGACCTATCTGCCGGTGATGTGCAACCACTGCGACGATGCGCCGTGCATGAAGGTCGGCGGCGACGCGATCAAGAAGCGTGCCGATGGCATCGTCGTCATTGATCCGGTGAAGGCTAAAGGCCGCAAGGACATCGTTCGCTCCTGCCCATACAAGGCTATCGTCTGGAACGAGGAGCAGCAGCTTCCTCAGACCTGGATCTTCGACGCCCATCTGCTCGACGGCGGCTGGAAAGGCCCGCGCTGCCAGCAGGTTTGTCCGACGGATGTGTTCGAAGCGGTGAAGCTCGACGACGAGGCGATGCAGGCGAAGGCGCGCAACGAAGGGCTGCAGGTGCTGCTACCCAAGTTGAACGCGAAGCCGAGGGTCTATTACCGGGGGCTGGAGCGCTGGGACACGTGCTTCATCGGCGGCAGCGTCAGCGCGAGCGTTGACGGCGTGGTCGATTGCATCGCCGGTGCCGAAATCTCGCTCCTTCAGGGCGGAAAAAGCATCGCGGTAACGTACAGCGATGCCTTTGGCGACTTCCGCTTCGGCGGCCTGGCCAAGAAAAGCGGCGGCTATTGCATCGAAGTCCGCCACGATCTGGGCGTGGCGCAGCGCGACTGCGGGCTCGACGAAAGCATCTATCTCGGAGAGATCCGGCTGGTGACCGAACAGCAGACTTGCATGAGCTGAACAGCTCGTTTGGTTTGAGGTCGACTTCACGCATCGGCGTGGGCCGGGATTGGATCTGCCAGAGCCAAACAGGCTCTGGCTTTTTCAACGGCCTGCTAATGGTTTGATCCCGCCACCCGCCACTGGATTTCCAGGTGCAGCATCATCATTGCGGATTTTTTCGAAGAGTCAAAACTCGTGGCCAACTGCCGCGCCGCTAACATCATCAAGGCAGGTCAGTCGTGAGACGCTGGCATCGACGGCCCGGAAGGAGGCATGATCAGAACGCGATAACAAGAAAAGCGCCCTGACATGACCCGAACCGCCCGAGTGACCGACCCTTCCTACGAACTGATGGATGACCACAACGGGTTATCCATCATTTATCGTCAGCACGGCTTCCCCTGCCCTCTGGTGCGTTGGCATTTCCACAAGGAATACGAACTGCACCTGATCGTCGCCAGCTCCGGCAAGGTGTTCATTGGCGACTACATTGGCAACTTCTATCCGGAAACACTGTTCCTCACCGGCCCCAACCTGCCTCATAACTGGATCAGCCAGGTAGCCGAGGACGAAGTGGTGCCCAAGCGCGACATGCTGGTCAACTTCACCGACGAGTTGTTTGAGAGCGGCCATCAGGTTTTTGCCGAGCTCAAGACGCTGACTCCGTTACTGGAGCGTGCCCAATACGGCATCGAGTTTCGCTGCAAGCGCACGATTCGCCAGGCCATGATCTTGATGCAGTGCATCGCCGACACCCAGGGCGTGACCCGTCTCGGGCACTTTTTCATTCTGCTGGAGGCGCTCGCCGCCTCCGATGATTACCAACTGCTGTCCGGCGCGACGACGCCGCAACTGGCGGACGAACACAACATCGACCGCACCAACCGGGCGGTGGATTACATCTTTGCCCACTACGCCCGCGAACTGCCGCTGGAGGAAGTCGCCGAGCACCTAGGCATGAAGCCGACGTATTTCAGCCGCGTGTTCAAACAGGCCACCGGACGCTGCTTCATCGAGTTCGTCAACCGGCTGCGCATCAGCAAGTCCTGCGAACTGCTGGCCGACGGCGACAAACCGGTGACCGATGTGTGTTTCGAGTCGGGCTTCAACAGTATTTCCAATTTCAACCGGCGTTTTCAGCAGCTCAAAGGCATGACGCCGTCGCACTATCGGCGGTTGGCGGTGCAGCGGTTGACTGAACAAAACCTGGGGTAGCCATTGGTCGGGACTGTCAACTTTGACAGTGTCGAGTCAGGGTTGGGATGACGCATCTTACGACTTCAGCTGTCGCGATCGGTGTACAGCGCAAAGGAATGAGTCCCACTGACATTCTAAAACGACTGACCCAAACACTAGTTGTCACACATCTATTGTGTTCGCTTTATGCGCCGTTCTGCCATTCAGTATGGGGCCGGTTTTGCACAACCTTCAGGTTGTTGGCGCAACGCTTGAGCGCCAGCAGTGCCCCTTTGCGGTCGGTGACGTCGGCGGTAGTCACCGCAATAGCATGGGGTAATCCCTGGGTGTCCCTTAGCCGAAAAACCAGTAGCACACCGCAATCGAGGCCAGCACCCCGACCAGATCCGCCAGCAGGGCGCAGCCCACGGCATGGCGGGCGCGTTGCAGGCCGACCGAGCCGAAGTACACCGCCAGCACATAGAAGGTGGTCTCGGTGCTGCCCTGCATGGTCGCGGCGACCAGTGCCGGGAAGCTGTCGACGCCGTGGGTCTGCATAGTCTCGATCAACATGGCGCGCGCCGCGCTGCCGGAGAAGGGTTTGACCAGGCCGGTGGGCAGCGCCTCGACGAAGCGCGTGTCCCAGCCCAGGCCCTCGACCAGCCAGCGGATGCCGTCGAGCGCCAGGTCCAGGGCACCGGAGGCGCGCAGTACACCCACGGCGCAGAGCATGGCGATCAGGTAGGGCAGGAGGTTTTTCGCCACCTCGAAACCTTCCTTGGCGCCCTCGACGAAGGTCTCGTAGACCGCCACCCGCTTCAACGCGCCCAGCAGTAGGAAGGTCAGGATCAGGCCGAACAGGGTCAGGTTACCGAGCAGAGAGGAAAGCGACGCCAGCGCGGTGGCCGAGAGCCCGGCGAGTGTCGCCATAAAGCCACCGAGCAGCAGCGCGCCGCCGACGAACCAGGCCAGCAGCACCGGATCCCAGAGTTTCAGGCGCTGCATCACGGCCACCGACAGCAGCCCGCTGAGGGTGGAGACGCTGTTGGCCAGCAGGATCGGCAGGAACACCATGGCCGGATCCGCCGCCCCTTGCTGGGTGCGGTACATAAAGATCGACACCGGCAGCAGGACGAAGGACGAGGCATTCATCACCATGAACAGCACCTGGGCATTGCTCGCCGCGATGTTGCTCGGGTTGAGTTCCTGCAAGGCCTTCATCGCCCGCAGGCCGATGGGCGTGGCGGCGTTGTCCAAGCCCAGGCCGTTGGCGGTGAAGCTCAGGGTGATCAGGCCCAGGGCCGGGTGGCCGCGTGGCACTTCCGGCATCAAGCGGGCGAACAGCGGGCTCAGCAGGCGCGCCAGCACATCGACCAGGCCGGCCTTCTCGGCGATGCGCAGGAAGCCAAGCCAGAGCGTCAGGGTGCCGAACAGCAAGATCATGACTTCGACCGACAGTTTGGCCATGGCGAACAGGCTTTCGACCATTGCGGCAAATACCGTCGGGTCATCCCCTAGCAACCAGCGGGAAAAGCCGGCAATCGCCGCCACCACGAAAAACCCCAACCACAAGCCGTTGAGCATAGTTATCCCCCCCGTTTTAATGGGCGGGATAATAGCGCGGCTTAGCTGGCCGGGGTGTGCTTATAAATCTGAGTGGCGGCTGGGCTGTTATCTATGTTGGCGAATCGGATCGGCCACCCGATACACAGGATTAATGGCGTAAGTCCGGATCAACGAGCGACCGCTTCTGGTCGAGGCTGTGTAAAAACGTTTTAGAACAGGTTTGGCAGTCGGAACCGGAACGAAAACCGCGCTCCTACGCAAATTTCTGGTCTGCTGATTAACCAAGTGCTGGCGGATTTTAAGTAGCAACGCAGACTTCAAAACGGTGCATGCGTTTTTACACAGCCTGGGCCGATTGCTGCCTGTTGCGTCGACCGGTTGAATCCACAACCCATTGCAGCCACTCCCCAACGACTGTGATCGGGACAAAGCTACCTGCCGAAAACGGTACCAAATGCGGACTGACCGATCGTCACCAATTGGATCAAAGCCAATACAGGAGCGCAATGGTATACAACCAGCCGATGCTGAGGGTGATAGTCAGTAAGCGAACGAGCATTACAGGTTGCGTAACGGCATCCAGATATGCGGCAACAGCTCGGCGATCTCGCTCGCCCGTTGCGTCGGCAGCCGCGCCAGTACGTCCATGGAGGCTGTTTTCGTGACACACGGTGGTCGCCGTACTTGGCTATCATCACTTGGGCCAGCAGGCATGCCGTGGGGATGCCCTTGTCGATGACCTGCGCCGGAACCGGTGCCTGGATCAGGGTTTCGCAACCCCTCTCTCATAATGAAGATGATCGAGCGCAGTCACTCATAAAGCGACTCATATCCCGAGAAAGGTTGATAAAAAATATCTCGAACTGCGGGCTATCCAGTTCATGAAGCCTGAATAGAAACTGGCAGGAAATTTTAAGCGCTATGCATTCGCCGGTCGCAACGCCATTAAAGAGTCTGGGCCGCATCGCCAGCATTGCGGGAAACCCGACGCTTTCCCCCTCGGTAGTCGTTCGGATGACTTTGCGTCCAGCTTCGGTGTCCTGATAGATCTTCACGTGCCCCTTTAGAACGACATAGAAGCAATCTGCGCGTTCTCCCTGGCGATAGAGCATCTCGCCCTCCGTTAATCTGAACAACTCACCGCCCGCCAGCACTTGCTCCACGAAATGGTCCGAGAGGGCTCCGAAAGCGGACATCTGCCGGAACGCTTCGGCAGGAAGGATATCGCTGAGCGAAACTCGGTCTAGAGATTGCATGCCTGTACACCTGCTATCCCTCCCCCTTTGGAATAGCGCGCTGTTCATGAATTGGCGACGTTGCCGCCGTCATGGGCATATGGCTGATATCTGAGCTCTGCGCCTCTGCGCCTCTGCGTGGCCGCCAATATGCATGCAAACATTATAATAGGACATACGAGACTGCATGGGCCCATTGATCGAGCTCCCTGGCAGACAGGACGCCGCTTCTCCCTTTCAAGGCTCCGATATAAGTCCAAACGAGCCGAATGCAACACTCCATTGATCCTGAATTGTCCAGCGCTATGATTCAATGCCTTGACCTGAATCGACAGGCCCCTGGCGCGCTCATCCAGGGTGAGGCGAAGTTTTCTGATTTCGCCCGTGCGGGCATTGATCTCCTCCATTTTTCGCGCAATGTCCCTGACCCAACTGCACAGCTATCTATGTGAGGCAATGAGGCGCATGGGTGAAAACAGCAACCAGGTCGAAAAGCAGACCGAACCGTGATTTTTGCATCCCGCTACAGCGCAATCCGGTAAAAACGCTGGGCGTTTCGCCAGAAGAAAGCTTCGCGCTGGGACACGTCATAGCCCTCGAGCATTGCATCCATGGCCCGCACCAATTCGTCATATCCGATGCGTAAACCGGCCACCGGAAAGTTGCTGGCAAACAGGCAACGTTCGATACCGAACAGCTCCAGGGTTTCGCGTACCACCCCACGGTTGCCGGCCAGCGTCCAGGGTTGGTCGCGCAAGCCCAGTTCGGAAACTTTCACCCAGACATTCGGCTGCGCCGCCAACGCACGCATCCCCATGCGCCAGCCTTCAAGACCCGCGATGCTACGGTCCCAGGGAAAACCCATATGGTTGAGCACTATCGGCACTTCGGGGAAAGCCGCTGCAACCTCCGCGGCATCAGCCAGGTGCCAGTACGGCACGCGCAAGTCCCAACTCAGCCCGTACTTGGCCAGTAGAGAAAAACCACGCAACCAGGCCGGGTCCTGCATACTGCCCGGCTGGCCGCGTACACTGGCGGCCAGCTCTGGGCTGGACGCAGTTAGAGGCTTGCTGCGGATGCCCCGCAGCAGCGGGTAGTTCAGATGCCCATTGAGAATGTCCTCGCAGTCGGCATGGTGAAACCAGACATGTGCCACCACCGCATTAGGAAAGCCAAAACGGGCATGTTGCTCATGTACCCAACGGGTCTCCGCGACCTGGAAGCCACGGTCATGCTCGGCCTCACAATGCACCGTTGCCAGTACACGGTGTCCGGCGCTATCGGCGAGATAGTCCTGCGCCAGGTAGTTGCGCCGCAGCGCGCTGTAATCTCCCAGAAAGAACGCCGGGTCCGAGGGGCCCTCTAGCCAAGGGTAACTATGGTTGGTCAGGTCCCATAGGTGGTGGTGGGCGTCGATGAGGGTGATGGGGGCTATGCCCCGCACCTCCAGATCCAGGCGTTCGTGCAGACTGCGTGGCATTTCATTGTCCCCTGCGAGCGCTGCAGTCTGGCCTGCCAGAGCGCAACGAAGGATTAGTCACTGCTGTAACGATTCTTCTCCACCGGACTCAGCGGACAATCACTTGCGAAACATCCGGCTCGAGCAGTGTTTCGAAATAGCGCTCGAAGGCCCAGCTGTCCAGATTGAGCATGCCGACTCGTTGATCCTTGAGCGTGACGAACGCCAGGTAGCGGGTCGGGTGCAGACTCATTGCGATAGCCGTGCTGTCCAGTTCGATGCGGCGAATTTCCTGTAGATCCGCATTGAAAACCGAGATCGACTGTTCGCCATAATTGGTCACATACAGACGCTCCTGACGATCACGGTAGATCCGAGTCGGGTCCGCACCGGTTCGACCGCGATGGATCACCTGCAGGGTCTCCACGTCAATGGCGACGATGCTGTTGTCGCCACGGGTGGTCACGTAAAGAGTGCGCTCGTCGTGGCTGAAGCAGTTGCCTTCCGGCTGGCTGCCGGGCTGAAACGGCAGCGGCGCAACGGTCGGATCCTGAGGCTTGAGGCGGGTCACGGTGTTGCTCAACAGATTGAGAGCAAAGGCCGTTTCACCGTCACGGGTCAGTGCCACCAGGTGGCTCTTGTAGCCGCCTGAAGGGATTGCCCGGTCAGGTACATCGCGCAGTTGCGGCTGGTCGAAAATCAGCAGGGTCGAATGCCCTTCACTAAGCACATAGAGACGGTCCTGCCGGTCCATCGCCAGGCCGTGCGGACGAAAGTACGGCCAGATATCCAGGGTGCGCACATGCTCCCCCTTCTCCAGATCGATGACAAACACCGAGCAGCCGCCCTCGCCTTTGTGACTGGAAGTCTCGATGCCGTAATGGCCTACATAGGCAAAACGGTTCTGTGAATCGACGACGAACTCGTGAGGGAAGTCAGGCAGGCGAATATGCTTGATTGCCTCGCCGCTGGCGACGTCGTAGAAGCTGAAGGTATGGGCGCATTTCTGCACCACCAAAAGAATTTCCTGACTCATGGTTTGATTCCTCATTCCTTATGTGCAGTTATTAGGCTCAGGCTTTGTCGCACTTGGCTGGCAGGCCCCACGCGAGCAATGCAGCCAGTGCCACCAATATCGCCAGGCTGTAGACGCCGACGCTCTGGTCATACAGGGAGATCAGGACGCCGACGATATAAGGCCCACAGAATCCGCCCAGATTACCCAAGGCATTGATCATGCCGCGCGCGCCCCCTGCAACTTTGGCACTGAACAACTTCGCCGGAATGGTCCAGAACACACCGGCTGCCGACTGTAGAAAGACCCCGCAGCCGACCAACGCTGCGAAGGACCACCAGATGTGTTCCCGCAGAGTGACGGAGATAAACAGGCACAGCGCGAAACTCGCCAGCGGCACGACGATGAAGACTTTGCGCTTGCCGCTACGGTCAGAAAGGTTGGAGAAGAGGAGCATGCCAAACATGGCTCCCAGATACGGCAGGATCGCCAACATGCCAACCATGCCCATGCCACTGTGAGTCAATTCTTTCAGGATGGTAGGCAACCACAATGTGTACCCATAAATTCCCGCCTGATAGAAGAAGTTCAGCGCGATCAGATGCCACATGGTTCTGTCGCCCAGTACTGCCTTCAACGAAACACTCTTGACCTGCTTGTCCTGGATAGCGCGCTGTTCTTCACGTAATGTCGTAATCAGATAGTCCCGCTCTCCTCTGGAAATCCATTTCGCCTCTTGCGGACGGTCACTGACTGTCAGTAACCACAACACCATCACCACTGCCGAAAGCAGTCCTTCGATGATGAACAACATGCGCCAGTCCAAAGCGGAGATGATCCAGCCCGACAGGGGCGCGGAGATGATCCCGGCCAACGGAACGAACATGATCACAATGGCATTGGCCCGTCCACGCTCCTTGTCCGGAAACCAATTGCTGATCATGGTCAGCACCACGGGCAGCATGCCGCCTTCTGCAACACCCAAGGCAAAGCGCAGAAACAGCAGTTGGTATTGATTGGTTACCAGACCGCTCAAAAACGAAATGACTGCCCACGCCAACAATGACCAGCCGATAAACTTCTTGCCGCTACCATGCACTGCCAGCTTTCCACCTGGCACTTGAAGAAACAGGTAGCCAATAAAGAAGATCCCGCCAGCCAACCCCATCATGCTGGCAGTAATACCTAACTCCGCCCCCATGCCTCCGGGCATGGCAAAGGCAATATTGATCCTGTCCATGTAAGCGATGATGCAAGTAATCAATAGTGGCGGAATGACCCTCAGCCAACGACTATTGGGAGTTTGCCTACTATTTGCGGCTTCCAGTGTGGTGGTGTTCATCAACTGGTACCTTTTATTGCTTTATCGGTGCACTGGGGAGCGGTGCGCTGTACTTGCGGTTTAACGCCGGCCGCTTCCCATCCGACAGGCGATCTCGAAAGCCTGGCGGATGGCTCCGACATTGGCCTTGCCCTGCCCTGCGATATCGAAGGCGGTTCCGTGCGCCGGCGTGGTGATTGGAATCGGTAGTCCACCCTGCACCGTCACACCGCGGGAAAACCCCATCAACTTGATCGCGATCTGCCCTTGGTCGTGGTACATGGTCACCACCGCATCGAAGGCTTTGGCATCGCCCTGAACCTTGAGAAAAATGGTGTCGGCCGGATAAGGGCCATCGGCATCGATGCCCTGTTCCCGTGCGGTCTTCACTGCCGGCGCGATGATGTCGAGCTCCTCGCGGCCGAATCTGCCGCTGTCACCGTTGTGCGGGTTGAGGCCACAGACGCCAATCCGCGGCCTGGCAATACCGTTGCGCTTGAGCGCCATGTCGATCAATTCGATGGCTTCAACTACCCCGGCCTGGCTGAGCATCCCTGGGACCTCTGCAAGCGCCACGTGAGAGGTCACCCGCGATGTCCAGAGGTTGTCGAGCACATTGAACTCGCAGAACGGCCCGTGGAAATCCAGATATTCGGCGAACCAGTGCAGCTCGTCGCTGTGGGTCATGCCCGCCATATGCAGCGAGGACTTGTTCAACGGGCCAAACAGTAGTGCGTCGGTAAACCCCTGCTGAGTCAGGCGCAGACCTGTCTCCAGCGTGTCCAAACAGTAGAGACCGCCGATGGCACTGGCCTTGGCGCGCGGGAACTCGCCTTGCGCCGCACCGCGGTATTGATAGAACAACGGGGTGTCATCATTGAAGTCGAGAGCCTTCAGTGAGTCGATCGTGCGATAGGGGAAGGTACAGCTGGCGATATCCATGCCGCGGCACATTTGCGCCTCGTCGGCAATCAACAGCAGGTGGGCTCTGGAGCGCACATCCAGTTCAGCGAGCAAGCGGGCGATCAGCTCCGGACCGATGCCAGCCGGGTCCCCCAGTACCAAGGCAATCTTCGGCTTGTAAGATTGAAGGTTTTCTGACAGCTCGCGCTGAACAGCACTTGAATCAGCCATGACGCACACCTCAGCCTTTATTTTTATGGTTAAGGTGAAGCAGGACAAACTCCCGCCTCCCTGTGAGATGAACTATCGAAGAGCAGGCGATAACCGTCTAATCAAAGCTTCTGATAGGGCGATTGTTGGCGCTGATGGAACATTGACCCACCCTGCCGATTGAAACTTGACCCAGGGCGGGTTACTGATTTTTACATCAACAACTGTGGATAAGTTTAGCAGCCGAGCTGCGTGGACATGCGAGCCGGCACCGACACCGCGCTTGCGCGGGTCGTGGCGGTGTTCGGTGCGGCGAAGCCGCACTGTGCTTATCTATTCGCCAACCGCCGCGCCAATCGCATGAAAGTGCTGGTGCATGACGGTGTGGGGATTAGGCTTGCAGCCCGGCGTTTGCACCAAGGCAAGTTCTTCTGGCCAGGCCTTCAGCGCAGCTACATGGCTGCATGTAGCAGACCTTGAGCCGCAGCATCAGGCTATCGAAAGGAAACATTCACAAGCCATGGGCTCGGTGGCGAGCCAGATGGAGTCGATGCGGATCATTGCGTTAGTCCGCGAACGAATTGGGCACAGCCATCAGGATCGGAAGCCGGCCATTTCACTGTCATCGTTCCGTGTGCGCATGGCAACTCGATGCTGAAGGACTTCTCGTCCTGAATGTTCGGCTCCAGTTTCACCGGCAAGAAAGCGGGCAAGTCAGTGAAATGTCGATCGCGGTAAAGCGGCAACCATTTGCGGACGACGTTGGCGTTGATGCCGTGATTCATCGCGACGCTGGCAACAGAGGCGCCAGGTTGTAGGCATTCCTGGACGACTTGGAGCTTGAAAGGCTTCGGATAAGAGGTTCGTTGGCGCATGGCGATCCGCTTGTTTGGGCTAAAAATGGTTTCCACTTAAATAGGTGGACACCATCGCCCTTAGCGATGGCGTCAGGAAGGGAAGGCATGTTTGCCGGACGCTTACTGCTCAAGGCATCACAGACGCCATCGGCACCGGCAACATCCAGCCAGGCGCGATCACCATGAGCCTCGGTTCATCCGGCACGGTGTATGCGTACGCCGATCAACCGAACGTCAGCCCGGACGCCTCGGTCGCGACGTTCTGTTCCTCCAGCGGTGGCTGGCTGCCGCTGATCTGCACCATGAACCTGACCAACGCCACCGGGGTGATTCGCGATTTGTTCGAACTGGATATCGAACAATTCAACCACCTCGTCGCGCAAGCCCCGATCGGTGCCGAAGGCGTGTGCATGCTGCCGTTTCTCAACGGCGAACGCGTCCCCGCCCTGCCCCACGCCACTGGCAGTCTGCTGGGCTTGACCATAACCAATCTGACGCAAGCCAACCTGTGCCGCGCCGTAGTCGAAGGCACGACCTTCGGATTGCGTTACGGGCTGGACCTGCTGCGCCGGAATGGCTTACAAAGCCTGCGCATCTGCCTGATCGGCGGCGGCTCGAAAAGTCCGGTGTGGCGGCAGATCGTCGCCGACATCATGAATACCCCGGTGATCTGCAACGAACAAAGCGAAGCCGCCGCCCTCGGCGCGGCGATTCAGGCTGCGTGGTGCAAGTCCTGGTCAATCGGCCACGAAGACAGCCTTGCGGACCTGTGCGAGCGTTGCGTGAAGCTCGATCTCGCCAGTGAAACCCTGCCGATCGCGGAAAACGTGGCGGCCTGTCAGCAGGCCTACGAACGCTATCAACAGCATGTCGCAACCCTTTAAAGAGTGAACAACTATGTACCTGGTGTGTGGCGAAGCGCTGTTCGATTTCTTCAGTGAAGACGACGCCAGCGGCCTGGCTTCAAAAGTGAATTTCAAGGCGATTGCCGGCGGATCGCCGTTCAACGTCGCGGTCGGTTTGCGCCGGTTGGGCGTGGATGCGGCCCTGTTTGGCGGGTTATCGACCGACTACCTTGGCCGGCGCTTGCAGCAGGTGTTGCAGGATGAAGGTGTGCGCGCGGACTACCTGGTGGATTTCGCGGCACCGACCACGCTGGCGATGGTCGCAGTCGGCGCCAACGGTTCGCCGCAGTACAGCTTCCGTGGCGAAGGCTGCGCGGATCGGCAGTTGAAACCGGAGCATCTTCCGGAATTGGGGCCAGAGGTGCGCGGCTTGCACATTGGCTCGTTCTCGCTGGTGGTGCAGCCGATTGCCGACACGCTGCTGGCCTTAGTGCAGCGCGAGAGCGGCAAACGGCTGATCAGTCTCGACCCGAATGTGCGGCTCAATCCTGAACCGAATATCGACCTGTGGCGTTCGCGAATTGCCACGTTGGTGGAGCTGGCCGACCTGATCAAAGTCAGTGATGAAGACTTGAGCCTGCTGTATCCCGAGCAGGATCCGCAGCGCGTGATCGAAGGCTGGTTGCAGCATCGCTGTCAGTTGGTATTTCTCACCCGTGGTGGCGAGGGCGCGACGGTGTTCAGCCGCAACCATGGTTCGTGGTCGGTGCCGGCCTGTTCGGTGAAGATTGCCGATACGGTGGGCGCTGGCGATACGTTTCAGGCGGCGTTGATTACCTGGCTGACCGAGCAGCAGATGGATTCGGTTGAGGGTGTGCGTACGCTTGCGCGCGAGCAGATCGACGGGATGTTGAAGTTTGCAGTGCAGGCGGCGGCGCTGACGTGCAGCAAGACCGGGCCGGATTTGCCGTATCGGCAGCAGTTAGTATTGGGTTGAATTCAAGGGCCTCTTCGCGAGCAAGCCCGCTCCCACAGTTGATCTTCGGTGAACACAGTTTTTGTGCACGGCGTAGATCCACTGTGGGAGCGGGCTTGCTCGCGAAGGCATTCTATCAGGCGCTACAGGACCGAAGACCTCCCGCATTCATTAGCCCAAACCGCGCCATTAAGGGTTTCCCCGATACTGTCCCGCCCCTGCGCCTACGCCATTCGCGCCTTGAACGAGGCCGTCTAATCCTGCACCATCCGCCCCTGCTTATCCAAAGGACGGAATTCAAGGCATGCTGGACGCAAACGCAACCCATATTTCCCTCACGCTGGAAGGCGTATCCGTTGACCTTCAGGTACTCAGTTTCGTCGGTCGCGAAGCCCTCAATCAGCCCTTCTGCTTTGACATCGAACTGGTCAGCACCCGCCCCGACCTGAAACTCGAAGAGTTGCTGCACAAGCGTGGCTGCCTGACCTTCGGCGCAACAGGCAAAGGCATCATTCACGGGCTGGTCTATCGCATCGAACAAGGCGACTCCGGCAAAAGCCTGACCCGCTACAGCATCAGCCTGGTGCCGCAACTGGCCTATCTGCGGCATAACCATGACCAGCAGATCTTCCAGCACTTAACGGTGCCGAAAATCATCGCCGAGGTCCTCGAAGCCCGTGGCATTCTGGCCGATGCCTACAGCTTCCAGCTCGGCGCGACCTACCCGGAACGCGCCTACTGCGTGCAGTACGACGAATCCGACCTGCATTTCATCCAGCGTCTGTGCGAAGAAGAAGGCATTCACTTCCACTTCCAGCACAGCAGCAGCGGCCACAAACTGGTGTTCGGCGATGACCAGACGGTGTTCCGCAAACTGGCGCCCGTGGCCTACCAGCAAGACTCGGGCATGGCCGCCGAAAAACCGGTGATCAAGCGCTTCAACCTGCGCCTGGAAACCCGAACCAGCCGCGTCAGCCGCCGCGATTACGATTTCGAAAAACCGCGTATCCTTCCCGTAGGCGCCGCTTCCAGTGCGTTCGCTCCGGACCTCGAAGACTACGACTACCCCGGCCGTTTCACCGACCGTGCCCGAGGTAAACAACTGGCAACCCGCGCCCTCGAACGCCACCGCAGCGACTATAACCTCGCGGAAGGCAAAGGCGATCAGCCCACGCTGGTCAGCGGCCACTTCATGGCCCTGAGCGAACACCCGCGCGCCGAATGGAACGACCTCTGGCTGTTGCTGGAAGTGGTCCACGAAGGCAAGCAACCGCAAGTGCTCGGCGCAAACGTCACCAGCGACGTCACCCACAACAAAGACGATTTCCACCAGGGCTACCGCAACCGCTTCCTCGCCACCCCGTGGGACGCGCACTACCGCCCTGCCCTCGAACACCCGAAACCACAAGTCCTCGGCAGCCAGACCGCCATCGTCACCGGCCCGCCCGGCGAAGAAATCCACTGCGACGAATACGGTCGCGTCAAAGTGCAATTCCACTGGGACCGCGACGGCCAGGCCAACGACAACACCAGCTGCTGGCTGCGCGTCGCCACCGGTTGGGCCGGCAGCGCCTACGGCGGCATCGCCATCCCGCGCGTCGGCATGGAAGTGCTCGTCACCTTCCTCGAAGGCGACCCCGACCAACCGCTGATCACCGGCTGCCTGTACCACAAGGAAAACGTCGTCCCCTACGACCTGCCGGCGAACAAGACCCGCAGCACCTTCAAGACCCTCAGTTCACCGGGCGGCAAGGGCTACAACGAATTTCGTATCGAAGACAAAAAAGGCGCGGAACAGATCTACCTGCATGCCCAGCGCGACTGGGATGAAAACATCGAGCACGACCAGAAAATCCGCATCGGCAACGAGCGGCATGACACGGTTGAGGCGAAGGTGTTCAGCGAGTTCAAGGTTGAAGAGCATCGGATTACGCATCTGGATCGCAAGACTGAAGCGCGGGCGGATGATCACCTCACGGTGGGTGTGACCCGGCACGTCAAAGTCGGCACAGCGCAGTTTGTGGAGGCTGGTGAAGAGATTCACTACCACGCGGGCAACAAAGTGGTGGTTGAAGGCGGGATGGAACTGACGGCGAAGGCTGGTGGGAGTTTCGTCAAGGTGGATGCTGGGGGTGTGACGATCAGCGGCGCAGAGGTGAAGGCGAACTCGGGTGGTGCGCCGGGTGCGGGAACCGGGATTCAGATTCTCGGACCGTTACTTCCAGGTGCCGCGGATAAAGATAATTCCGGCAAATTGCTCGAAGGTGCCCCTCGCAGTCACAAGGCACGCTACCTGCTCCAGGATGAGAAGACTGGCGAGCCGCTCGCAGGAAGTCCTTACACCTTGAAACTGGCTGATGGCACACGCATTCCCCCCCAGAAATCCTGATGAGACGCCAAGACCTGCTCCTGTCCCAGTACCCGCATACGGCCCCACACCGACGCCCCGGCCTGCACATGTTGAAAGCTGGACTCAACAGGTTCAGGAGGCCGTAGATGGCCTTCTAGAACAAGGAGCCCAAGGTATTCGGAAGCTTTCTCAGGAAGTACAACAACATCTCGAAGATGCTGCGACATGGATCGGTGTTAAAGGTGAATGGGTTCGACGCGAATCCCAAAAAGCGTGGGAGTGGGTCAGTGAAACGGGGACTCAGGTTATTCGCTGGACAGATGAACAATTGAGAGCCGCCTGGAAAGAAGTCCAGCACTTCACCGACATCAACCTCGACATGCTTCGGCGAGTCGATTGGGTACAGATTTTGATCGATTTGGGAGTTTTAGCTGTAGAAGTAGTCATCGTGTTTGCCATCGGAGCAGTCGTTGTAGCAATGGGTATTCCAGCAACCCTCCTTGCCGGTCTGATGGTTATTGTGCGTCTGGCTCAGTTTTCCTGGGCCTTGTTAGCCAGCATTTTGGGTGGTGCAGCCTTTACAGCAGCAGCGACCGCCGGATAGAAGAGACGACTATGAATGCATTGGAAAAATTGATTGACCAAGCCCCAAATCTGACCTTTGAATTGCCAGATAACACACCCGTCGTCAGGCTCGGGTTAATCGCTACGGTGTATTTTAAAGAAGGCTATTTGCCTGAAAGCAAGAAACAGGTCATGGAGTGCTTTGACCGTTTCAAGGAAGAGTTTGGCCAACATCTGAAAGGGCAATTTGAGGGTCGCTACAAGAAGCTGACAAACGACAGTTTCAAGAAAACGATGCTGAAAATTCTCGAGACTGATTCGAACGAACAGTACGAGTGGCACATCAGCAGCGCTTCGACCGCAAATGAGGCCGCTGAATACAGCCTTTCAGCACTGAATTCCTTTGAGGTCCATGGCGACCGGAAACGCTCGTATCTGAAAATCACCTTGCCTTGGGCTTTGTTGCAAGAAGCTGACGGCGTTGCTCGCTTTCAGAACTGGTTGATTTACCTCTGTAACCAAGTCAAGGCTGAACATGGCTATGGTGGACTTTCTAGTGTCCTGCCTTATGACTTCGATAGTTATATGCCGATGGAATTTCAGCTGGCTCAACAGTACCCCGGACTTGAAGTGGATTCCATGGTGCACAACTTCAAGAGAGAACTGCTCGATCACATCAAGGGCGTGAACTGGTACACCGTTCTTGGAAAGCACTTTGTTGAACGCCTGGGAGGCGAAGATCTGTTACGTCACGCCTTTAGTGGGCGCGGCGATGTAGAGATGTCGAGTTATGACAACGGACTGATCATTCGCGCGGGAAACTTTCCCCAGTTGGGAGCCGAAAACGAGCGGCTCCCCGCTGCCTACGTGGCAGTCAATCGAGTCGTCAAGCCGCTGCGCAACCCCAATCCAGATCAACTGCACACTTATTCTCCTTATGGAAACTGCTTCGAAGAAGACAGTACCGCTCGCTGGTATGCACGCTTCGATCAAGGAGATCAATCCAAAACCCCTGCCCGTCTTGAAGCCGGTCAGCCATGCAGCGTGGCGGGTTACTGGTTTAGTCCGGCTCAATCCGAATCCCGACGTTACTTCAATCAAGGCGAAATTCTGCCGAGTTTCAGCGGCTCAAACTGGGGAGATACACTTTGGTATTGGTCCGGTGAAAAGTAGAACTTCCCGCTCAGCGGCCACTTCATGGCGCTGAGCGATGCCTCCGCCCCGAATCGAACGGCGTAAGGCGTTTATGACTGTCGAAATACGCACAATCTCACCCCAGGCCTACCAGCAATGAGATATCACTGGCTCATCATATTTTGCGCTGTTCTCACCGCATGCAATGACAGCGAATCAAATATGACCGACAAAATCGCGCCCATTGAAATAGCGCTTCACGCACCTCTACAGCATGTTTTGGACAATAACCCAGAGTTTCTTACGGAGAGGGAATTTTGGAAATCCGGCATAACAGATGAAAAAGATAGACTCAACTGGATAGATTTATTGCCAGCGGGGATAAATAGTTTTCATGCGATGAGATTAAAAAGTGAAGAAAAAACTCGCGCTGTCGGGATCGAAATCGACGAGTCTTATCAAGACCCGCCCATTCACGCTCTGGGACAGGTAAATCAATGACCCGCTGATAAGCGCCAAGCCTACGAAAAAATCAGTTTAATAAACCCGAAATAATCCAGCGCTTACAGCGCTGGATTACTAAAGCTGCAATTTCAGACTGGCGCCTTCCAGTTCAACATCCGTTGCTGAGCAACCTTCAGCAAATCGCAACCATCCTGAGCCAGCAGATAAAGCGCGTGCGTAATATGCGGAATGTCCTGCACGTCGCCGTCTTTGAAACATTGGATATGGAGCGTTTCCAGTAAATCACTGGAGGCGCGGATGCGCTGGAGGGCGGCTTCGAGGATGTCTTGGGGGTTGGCTTCGGTGTCGATGACCAAGGGGGATGAGTCGGTGACGCTGCTTTTGATTGAACGGTAGCGATCGGGGAATGGATTTATCGTTGTCATAGTTAGTTACTCGTCTGTTTTGCAGTAACCGCCAGCACCGTGACCAAACGATGGGAGGCGGACCGTGTACAGGTTTGGTCAACTGAGAACAGTAACTCAGCTCGCCCGAAGGCGTCCTGCACACAGCCGCCACAGCATTGCGCTATGCGAACAGAGATGTTCGCAAAGCGAATGATGTCACAGTTATGTGCACTGTTTAATCAGGTGACCAAACCTGTTCGCTGATTTTGCAGCGAGCCCAAACAGTAATCGCTACGCCCCATCAGCCGAAAGTCGACAAAGCATCCACTCTTGTAGGACGAAGCCGAAGCTACTGAAGATTCTTACCCCAACGAAACGCCTGACAGAATCGCCCCTCACGACAGGCGGTATTCAGGCAGGTTAACCATCGCTTAACGCTGCGGTCCAAGACTTTACTGGACCGCACGCCCTCAGATTCTTCTGACGCCCAGTGCGGCAGGCTCGACGCCCGTTATGTCGAGCTGACTTTCCGTCTGCACTGGAGAACGCTCATGAACATGCGCACTTTGCTGGTTACCATTGCCCTCGCCTGCACCGGGTTTGCCGGGCTGGCCCAGGCCAACGACACACCCACTACTCAAGCGGTGCCCTATGAATACGGCATGCCGCTGCACGTGGCCAAGGTCATTTCGCTGAGCGAACCTTCGACCCTGGAATGCAAAGTCATCACGGCGAACATGAAGTACATCGACGAGTCGGGTAAACCCGCAGAGATCACGTATCTCAAAATGTCCGATGCGTGCAGTTATCAGAATTGATCGAAAACAAACAAACGCGGGTCTGGCTTATTGGCCAGACCCGGGATGTGACGACGGCGAGTTAAAGCGCTTGCCGGTCAGGATGCAGTGTCTGGATGCCTGCCCGATGCTGCATGTCGGAGCGCAGTCCGGTGATGAGGTCATTGATTTCCCGACAGCCATTGAGCGACTTGGCATTTATGCCGGTGACCAATAGATCCACTTGATCGGTCTGACCGTCGGCAAACACTTTGACAGTCATCGACAGGTCGGGCGACAGCGTGCATTGACAGCGTTTCGGCAGAAAACTGCTTTCGATGATGTTGCGGAGTTCCAAGGCAGAAAGAAACATGGCGACCCTCTCCTTATTGTGAGATTGCCAATCAGCTATCAATGCCGACTCAATAAATTCGCGGTCAGCTTCAGGACCAGCTACAGCAGCATAAAACATGCCCCGGATTTCGCCGTGCAGCTCATCGGTAAATCAAGGGTTTAATGTGTCTTCAAGTAAATAGGCTCATGCAGTCTGCATGAAAGCCGGTTCTCGTCCCTGCAAATTGCAACCTGATGAGTCCGGGTTTGCATTGGCCGCCCATGGCCAGTAAAAATGCGGCCACTCTTTTCAGTATCTGCTGACCCTACTCACACGCAAGGAGGCATCATGGGCTCATTGACCCGAATCACTACCGTCGGGCTGATTGTTGCCGGTCTGTCGACCATCGCTCAGGCAGCGAAACTCGAAGACGTCGCGCCCTTCCCCAAACCCGAAAGCGGCTTCACCCGCCAGGTCATTCACCTCGCCCCTCAGAGCCAGGAAGACAGCTACAAGGTCGAGATTCTCGCCGGCAAGACCCTGACCGTGGACTGCAATCGCCAACGTCTGGGCGGCATGCTCGAGGAGAAAAACCTCGAGGGCTGGGGTTATCCGTTCTACCGACTGGAAAAAGTGATCGGCCCGATGAGCACGTTGATGGCCTGTCCCGATGGCAAAAGCAAACAGGACTTCGTCCCGGTGGTCGGCGACGGTTTCATGTTGCGCTACAACAGCAAGCTGCCGATTGTGCTTTACGTGCCCAAGGACGTCGAAGTGCGCTACCGGGTCTGGTCGGCGTCGAGCAAGGTGGAAAAAGCCGTTCTGGAATAACCCGGATGCAAAACCTGTGGGAGCGGCGGTGCGACGATTCGACTTGCTCGCTCCCACAGGGGATTGGGTGTGCAAATTCTTGCGTGATCGGCTTCCTGCACCTGCTCACGCCGGGGCGTCGCTCAACGCGGCGCGTTCAGCGACATGGCGCAAACTGTCGAAATTGATGTTGGCGCCGGAGTCGATAGCCACGAACGTTTGACCACGCACGCCAGTCTGCGCCACGTACTTTTTGATGCCAGCCACGGCTAACGCACCGGAAGGTTCGGTGATCGAGCGGGTCGTCGAAAGGTGAAACGAAGGTGCGACCGGTTTGCTCGGCCAGACTCAAGGCGTATTCCAGGGCAAACGGAAAACTCTCCCCGTGCAGCACAGCTTCGGCGCCCCGGCTGCGCACCCCGAGCACCTTCAATTGCGGCGTCGTGCACGGCATGACGATGGTCGCGGCAATCCCCAATTCACGCGCTGCCAGTGCCACGCCCTGGGCATGATTGCCGGCGGAGGCGGTGATCACGCCGCGCGCCTTTTGCGCATCGCTCAGTTGCACCAACTTGGTGTAGGCGCCTCGGATCTTGAAGGAAAAGGTCGGCTGTAAATCTTCGCGCTTGAGCAGGACCTGGTTGCCCAAGGCTTCGGACAGTGCCGGGGCCGCTTGCAACGGCGTGCGCACCGCCAGTTCGTACACCGGCGCGGCGAGAATCTTTTTGACGTAGTGCTCAAGCAAGGTCTGCTGGGCGGGCGTGCTGCTCATGGCCATCTCCTGTTGTACACGGTCGGTGTAGGAGCTGCCGAAGGCTGCGATCTTTGCTTTTAAAGATCTAAAGATCGCAGCCTTCGGCAGCTCCTACACCGACCGTGTGTTGGTTTAAAACCCGGGAGACAGAAAGTAAAAACCCGCCTCTAGGGCGGGTTGGGTGCTGCAGTCGTGAGCTAGCCCGCCAGATAAGGAATGGCGGTAATAATGCTTGGCTGGCAGCGAAATACGGTGGAAGTCATGGCTGGAAATTAGCCGTGCACGGAACGCAAGTCAATGGCCAGTTTTCATCGAACTCGGTAGGCTGGCGACTCTACTCATTGTCCCAAGGAAGGAAACCATGAAGTCTGTCGCCCTACCCCTGATTACCCTGATCGCTTTTGCTGGCTACACCGTTTCGGTGATGCTCCAGGCCGAACACTCGTTGATTGAGTTTGGCATCAGCCTGATGTCGCGGCCGGATACGGCGCAGGTGGTGATTGATCTTTATCTGCTGGCGACGCTGGCCGGGGTCTGGATGTACCGCGATGCGCGCAAGCGTGGGCGGTCGGTGGTGCCTTATCTGGTGATTACGGCGGTTTTTGTGTCGATTGGGCCGTTGTTGTATCTCGTGGTTCGGGGTTTGCTGGATCGGAAAAAGACAGCCGACGCCGAACAGGTGGCCTGATTCGGGCTTGCTCGCGAAGGCGACCTGACAGCCAATGCATTTATTTGGCCAACCGCCTGAGCCCCAACACCATCACTCCCGCCCCCAGCATCATCGCACTCAGAAACAACGGATACGAAACCCACCACGGCGTGCCCGCCGTCATCATGCTGAACTCGGACATGCCGCCGATGCTCGCAATCAGATTCAACGGCAGGAACACCACGTTGATCAGCGTCAGTTTGCGCAGCAGGCCGTTCATGCTGTTGTTCATCAGGTTGCCCCGGGCATCGATCAGCCCGGAGAACACCGTGGAGTAGATTTCCGCCTGTTTGTAGCACTGGTTGTTTTCGATGATCAGGTCGTCGATCAGGCCGATGGCTTCGGCGCTGAAGTGTTGTTTTTCCGCGTGGTTGCGCAGTCGGGTCAGGACCGCGCCGTTGCTGTGAATCGCGTTGATGTAATAGATCAGGCTTTCGCTGAGGTTGAACATCTGGATCAGGTGCTGGTTCTGCATCGACGCGTTGAATTTCTGCTGCAACTCCCGCGCGACCAGCTTGATCACCTTCAGATGACCCAGGTAGTGATGGATGTTGTTGAACAGCAGATCGAGCAGCACATCCAGTGGCGTATTCAACTTCTGCCGGGTGCCGAGCCCATGCAGCGGCGAATCGTCCGTGGCGATCACCAGCAAACGCTGCGCACAAAACAGCAAGCCACAGGACGACACTTCAAAGGCCAGGCTACCCGCGCCGGAATAGTTTTCCGGACGCTTCCAGATCAGGAACAAATTGTCGGGGTGAAACTCGATGCGCGACACCTCGTCCGGGTCCAGCGCCGAGGCCAATGCGTGTTCATCGAGCTTGAAATGGCTGTGCAACAGGTCGCGCTCGGCGGCATCGGGGTTGCTGAACAGCATCACTTCGGCGTCCAGTCGCTCGACCGCGTGAAGTGCGCCGTGGGTCAGTTGAAAGCTCTTGATCATCGGCCGATCACCAGGCCTGACCGCGTCGTTTCAATTCCAGTCGGCGGACAAATTCTTCCAGTACCAGCGAGTACAGATCGTCCTGTAGGTAGGCGTCTTCGATGCCGGCGTCCATGTTCGGGTTGTCGTTGACTTCGATCACCACCACTTTGTCGCCGGACTGCTTGAGGTCGACGCCGTAGAGGCCGTCGCCGATGAGGTTCGCGGTTTTCACCGCCAGTTCCACGACTGCGCGGGGCGCTTCATGGACTGCCATAGTGCGGCATTCGCCGTTGATGTCCTGGCCTATGGCCTTGTGGTTGTAGATCTGCCAGTGGCCCTTGGACATGAAGTATTGGCAGGCAAAGATCGGTTTGCGGTTGAGTACGCCAATGCGCCAGTCGTACTCGGTGTAAAAGAATTCCTGAGCCAGCAACAGCACTGAGTGTTCGAACAGTTCGGCGGTTGCTTCAAGCAAGGCTTGCTGGCTTTCGACCTTGATCACGCCGCGGGAGAAACAACCGTCGGGGATCTTCAACACCAGCGGGAAACCCAGCCGCTCGCCGACCCGTTCGAAGTCTTCCGGTCGCTCCTTGTAGAGAATTTCGGTGGCGGGCATGCCCAACTGATGGCTTTTGAGCAGGTCGGTCAGGTAAACCTTGTTGGTGCAGCGCAGGATCGATGTCGAATCGTCCATCACCACCAGCCCTTCGCTCTCGGCTTTCTTGGCGAAGCGGTAGGTGTGGTTGTCGACACTGGTGGTCTCGCGGATCAGCAGGCCGTCGTATTCGGCGATGCGCGCGTAGTCCTTGCGTTCGATCAGCTCCACATCGATGCCCAATGTCTTGCCGACGCGTACGAAATTGTCCAGTGCCTTGGGGTTGGACGGCGGCAGTGCTTCCTGCGGATCGTGCAGAATCGCCAGGTCATAACGGGCCAATTGTCGCGAACGTGGCACGCGCCAGATCTTGCGACTGAAGCTGTCCAGAGAGTTGGCAAATTGATCTTCCTGATCTTCGCGCAACTTATGCAGCGCACCCGATTTGACACCTTCAATGTGCCAGCCATTCGTTCGACGAAATTCAACCAACAATATCGGGCACGGAAAGACTTCAAATAACTGTCGCGCCAGATCCTGCAACGGTTCGATATTGGTCCTGCCGAAGTAGAGCGTCAGCGTGAAGCCTTCGGTATCGCTGTAAAGATGATTGCTCAGGGCTTTTTCCAGCGGTTTTTCCAGATCGTCCAGGGCCAGGCCATACAGAGATTTTTTGGTCAGCTCGCTGATGGTCCGCACCGACGGAATGACCTTGTGCCCCCGCGCTTCGGCAAGCAGCGAGCAGTAATAACCGTGCCCCAGGTACTTGTAGCTGCGGCACAGGTTGATCACCTGGACCCGTTTGCCCTGCTCGTTGTCACGAGTCTGCTCAAGGTATTCCTGAGCCGTGACGATGTCTTCGCTGGGAAAGTAAGAAGCCCAGTCTTCCTTGCGTTCGACGATGATAATCAACTGGCTGGAAGTTCTAACCGTACCATTTAAAAAAGTTGCTGCCGGCAAAGTTTGCTCGGATACTTCGCGCCAATGACCCTGTACCGCTGACATAGTGATTGATCCGTTGGAGAACAAGACCTTTCCTATTAAGCACGAACTTTTTCGAAAGTCCCGTTTCGTTACGCAACTTTTACGGCGGTCATATGAATCCTGTCTTTCGCTTGGCGGTAGTTGAAGACTTACCCGCGTTGCTGGCACTCGAACAGCAATGCTTCACCACGGACCGGCTCACCAGTCGCAGTTTTCAGTGGATGATCACCCGGGCTCACGGGCAGCTATTGGTGGCTGAACGAGACGGGCAATTGGTGGGTTACGCGGTGGTGCTGTTTCACCGAGGCACGTCGCTGGCTCGGCTCTACTCGATTGCCATTGCTGAACAGGCACGCGGTAACGGGCTGGGCAAGCAATTGCTTGAACGTATCGAGGCTTGTGCCCTTGAGCATGACTGCGCTTACCTGCGGCTGGAAGTGCGCATCGACAACCCCGCGGCGATTGCCCTGTATGAGCGCAACGGTTATCGGCGTTTCGCCCTGATTCACGATTATTACCAGGACCACGCCGATGCGCTGCGCCTGGAGAAACGCATCCTTCAGCATCGCGATGGCCGCAGCATCAAGGTCCCCTGGTATGCGCAAACCACCGATTTCACCTGCGGCCCGGCATGCCTGTTGATGGTCATGGGCGCCTTGCAAGCCGATCGCGCGCTGGAGCGCCGCGAGGAACTGCAGATCTGGCGCGAAGCGACCACCGTGTTCATGACCTCGGGCCACGGCGGATGCAGCCCTCAAGGTCTGGCACTGGCGGCATGCCGGCGCGGATTTCGCGTGCGACTGCAAGTGAGCATGGCCGGGCCGTTGTTTCTCGATGGCGTGCGCGATGAGCATAAAAAAGACGTCATGCGCCTGGTGCACGAGGAATTCGCGGCACAGTTGAACGCCACTGACGTCGAACAGGTGCTCGGCGGGCCGCTGGACCTGCCACGGTTACTGGCCGATGGCGGGCAGCCGCTGGTGCTGATCAGCAGTTATCGGCTGACCCGTTCCAAATCGCCGCACTGGGTGGTCGTCACCGATTGCGATGAAGAGTTTGTCTACCTGCACGACCCGGATGTCGACCATAGCCAGCATCGTCAACCCATGGACTGCCAGCATCTGCCGGTCAGCCATGGAGAATTCGAGAAGATGTGCAGTTTCGGGCGGGGCAAGTTGCGGGCGGCGGTGATTCTCTATCACCGAGAGTAAACCTGTGGCGAGGGGATTTATCCCCGTTGGGTCGCGAAGCGGCCCCAGCGCCCGGCCAAACAGACTAAATTGTCCAGATTGGCGACTGCTTCGCAGCCGAGCGGGGATAAATCCCCTCGCCACAGGGTTGTGCGTTACTTCAGGCCAACCTTGTACAGGGTCCCATCATCCTCATCGGTAAGCACATACAAATACCCGTCCGGCCCCTGCCGTACATCGCGAATGCGCTTGTTGAGCTCGCCCATCAAGCGCTCTTCGTGAACCACTTTGTCGCCGTCGAACTGCAGGCGAATCAGCTCCTGACTGACCAACGCACCGATAAACACGTTGTGCTGCCAGGGCTTGAAGCGGTCCGCATCGTAGAACGCCATGCCGCTCAGGCCAGGGGATTTTTCCCAGACGTGGCGCGGTGAGACAGTGCCTTCGGCGGTTTTGCCTTTGGCTTCCGGAATCGGCAGGCCGGAGTAGTTGATGCCATGAGTCGCCAGCGGCCAGCCGTAATTCTTGCCGCGTTCGATGATGTTGATCTCGTCACCCCCTTGCGGGCCGTGCTCGTGTTCCCAGAGCACGCCGGTCCAGGGATTGAGCGCCGCGCCTTGTGGGTTGCGCTGGCCGTAGGACCAGATTTCCGGGCGGACGCCGAACTGACCGACAAAGGGGTTATCGTCGGGCACCTTGCCGTCCGGGTAGATCCGCACAACCTTGCCCTGCAGCTTGTCCAGATCCTGGGCCGTGGGCCGGTCGTTGTTCTCGCCAAGGGTGATGAACAGATAGCCGTCGCGGTCGAATACCAGTCGCGAGCCGAAGTGATTGCCGACCGAAAGCTTCGGCTCCTGGCGGAAGATCACTTTGAAATTCTTGATGGCGGTCAGGTCTTCCGACAGCTGCCCGCGACCGACTGCGGTTCCGGCCTTGTCGCCCGCGCCACCGCCTTCGGCATACGACAGATACACCGTGCGGTCCAGCTTGAAGTCGGGCGACAGCACCACATCCAGCAAACCGCCCTGGCCCTTGGCCCAGACTTTCGGTACGCCACTGAGCGGCGCCGAGAGCTTGCCATCCACACCGACCACGCGCAGGTTGCCGGGCCGTTCGGTGACCAGCATCCCCTGCCTGTCTGGCAGAAAGGCCAAAGCCCATGGATGGTCCAGCCCCTTGACGATCGTCGTAACCTCAAGGGTGCCCTGCTCGCTTTTCAGTTCTTGTGCGGACGCGACAAAAACAGGCGCCGCGACGGTGATCAATGCGCTGGCACAGACTGTGGCCAGGAGAGTCTTACGCAACATGCACGATTCCTTTTGTCGTCTGAATGACTGACAGAATTTGTGTTCTGGCGCTCAACGGTTGCTGGTGTCCACGTCGCGATGGGGCGGATTGGGGATGAATTTCGGAGGACTGGCGGGCGCTGTTCGGTCTTGGGGATAGCGATTGCCGATGCCGCCGTTATCGAGTGTCGGCGGTCGCGGTACGGGCACGGTGTTCGGCCCGCGAATGACCGGAGCACCGGGTTGGGTGCCTTGCATGCTATTGGGGTTGGCCCGGCGAATCGGACTGTTATAAGGGTTGCTGGTGTTGCCCGTCGGACTTTGGGCCAGCAACAACGGAATAGCTGGCAATGCGATGTCGGCCTGAGCCAGGTTGCCCAGCACGCCACTCAATGCCATCACGGTGACGCCAAGCACAAATCGGTTCATGGGCAGCCTCTCTAAAGGGATACAGCCTTCGATAACACGCTACGCCCAGGGTTCGGATTTGTTAACCCAAACTACGCGGGCAAGATGTAACACGAAGTTGAGCCCCCGCCAGGGCTGGGCTGCACGCCGCTGAAACTTTTGCGCCGGGCCACGGGTCACCTGATCATCACTCGCGAGTAGACGACCATGGCACGGGCAATCTGGAAAGGCGCAATCAGTTTCGGGCTGGTGCATATCCCTGTGGCGCTGGTCTCGGCGACGTCTTCCCAAGGCGTGGATTTCGACTGGCTCGACAGCCGCAGCATGGACCCGGTGGGTTACAAGCGCATCAATAAAGTCACTGGCAAGGAAGTGACCAAAGAGCACATCGTCAAAGGTGTGCAGTATGAAAAGGGTCGCTACGTGGTGCTCAGCGAAGACGAAGTCAAATCGGCGCATCCACTGTCCACGCAGACCATCGACATTTTTTCCTTTGTCGACAGTGATCAAATCCCCCTGCAAAACATCGACACGCCCTACTATCTGGCGCCGGATAAACGCGGCGGCAAGGTGTATGCGCTGTTGCGTGAAACCCTGAGCAAAACCAACAAGGTCGCCCTCGCCCACGTTGTGCTGCACACCCGTCAGCACCTGGCTGCGCTGATGCCGCTGGAATCGGCGATGGTGTTGGTGATGCTGCGCTGGCCGGCGGAAGTACGCAGCCTCGATACACTGGAACTGGGCAGCGAGGTGACCAAACCGGAACTGGCCAAGGGTGAATTGGACATGGCCAAGCGGCTGGTGCAAGACATGAGCGGCGATTGGAGCCCCGAGGATTATCGCGACAGTTTCGAAGACAAGATCATGGCGTTGGTCGAGAAGAAAGCGAATGAAGGCAAGATTGAGGATGTCGAGTCGACGACGGGTGAGGAAGAGCGCAAGACGGCGGATGTTATCGATTTGACCGAGTTGCTTAAACGCAGTTTGGGGGGTAAGGCTGGCGGTAAGACGGCGGCCAAACCGAAACCGGCGGCGACGGCGAAAAAAGTTACGAAGCGTTCTAGTGGCTGATGAATATTGGTGTATTCATTCGTTACGCGGCGATGGTGCCGGCCCCTTCGCGGGCAAGCCCGCTCCCACAGGTTTCGCGGCTCACGCAATATTTTTGATCGCAGTAGAAAACTGTGGGAGCGGGCTTGCCCGTGAAGGCGTCATACGCGGCGACACGGAAATCAGATCCAGACAAGAATCGCCAGCAACCCACCAAAAATCGCCCATTTCTCCAGGTAATACAGCTGCGATTGCGCTTCTTCAACGCTTTGCCGTGCAGGCGAATCTTGTAGATTTTGGCGAACAGGCGATTGATGCCACCGGTCTTGTCGCCCACATCGTTCGGCGCGCCCGCCGCCGAGATCACGTTACGGCTGAACCAACCGTTGAACGCCGCCGCCCAGCGATACTTCATCGGCCGCTCGACGTCGCAAAACAGAATGATGCGGTTTTGATCGGTGGTGTTTTCGGCGTAATGAATGAAGGTTTCATCGAACATCACCGCTTCACCGTCGCGCCAGTGATAATTCTCGCCATCGACGTTGATGTAGCAACCGGCGACGTTCGGCGTCTCCAGGCCCAGGTGATAACGGTAGGAGCCGGCATACGGATCGCGATGACGCACCAGTTTCGAACCCGGTGGCAACTCGGCGAACATCGCGGCTTTGATCGTACCGATGCTCTGCACCAGTTCGGTGGTGCGCGGGCAGAGCTTCATCGCCGAAGGATGACTGTCGCCATACCACTTGAGGTAGAAGCGCTTCCAGCCGGTCTTGAAGAACGAGTTGAAGCCGACGTCGTCGTACTGGTTCGAACGCTTGATCTCACCCGCCCGGAGCAGGTTCTGGCCTTCGGCGCGGATTTCTTCCCAATGGGCCTGCAACGGGCTCAGGTCCGGGAAATCCGCCGGATCGAGGTAAGGCTTGCGGGGAATTTTCGAGAACAGATAGAGGAAGCAATTGATCGGCGCCAGAAAAGACGAGTGATCGCTCAGTTGGCGGCCCAGTTTGTGGCGCACACGACCGCGCAGGTGGACATACGCAATCGATACAACATAAATAGCGGCAATGATGAGTTTCACGGAAATTGTCACACGCCAGGAGTGAACAAACTGCATCCATGCCCGTCGGCATCAGGTGGAAAAATGGCATTTTAGCCACGATTTGTAACTAATAGTTAACCTGCAGATGTGAAAATCTGTCCGCTGATACCGCCAAAGCATCCGCGTGGTCTCAACGCCCTATCGTTTAAAGAGCCAGACCAGTACAATCGCCGCCAAACATTACGCGCCCCCCTTGGTTGACGACGGGAATGAACCCCGTCTCAGCGCACTTCGACTCGGGCCAAGCGCTCCATATGCTGCTGTCCACTTATTGCCAGATGGACCTTCCGCTTCTGACCGGGATGCATTTCCCGTGGTTTGAATACCGGAAACGGGTACTGAATCGGTACTGCCGCAACCCTAGCTACTCTGAATGCTTCGCAGGAAAAACCTTTGATCTCTACAGCTAACATCACGATGCAGTTCGGCGCCAAGCCGCTATTCGAAAACGTTTCGGTCAAATTCGGCGCGGGCAACCGCTACGGCCTGATCGGGGCCAACGGCTGCGGCAAGTCGACCTTCATGAAAATCCTCGGTGGCGACCTCGATCCGTCCGGCGGCCAGGTCATGCTCGAGCCGAACGTGCGCCTGGGTAAATTGCGCCAGGACCAGTTCGCCTACGAAGAATTCACCGTGATCGACACCGTGATCATGGGTCACGAAGAGCTGTGGAAGGTCAAGGCCGAGCGCGACCGTATCTACTCGCTGCCGGAAATGACTGAAGAAGACGGCATGGCCGTGGCCGAGCTGGAAACCGAATTCGCCGAAATGGACGGCTACACCGCCGAGTCCCGCGCCGGCGAGCTGTTGCTGGGCCTGGGTATCGGCATCGAGCAGCACTTCGGCCCGATGAGCGAGGTGTCCCCAGGCTGGAAACTGCGCGTATTGCTGGCTCAGGCGCTGTTCTCCGATCCTGAAGTGCTGTTGCTCGACGAACCGACCAACCACCTGGACATCAACACCATCCGCTGGCTGGAAAACGTGCTGACCCAGCGCTCCAGCCTGATGATCATCATCTCTCACGACCGTCACTTCCTGAACAGCGTGTGCACCCACATGGCTGACCTGGATTACGGCGAGCTGCGCCTGTTCCCGGGCAACTACGACGAGTACATGACCGTGGCGACCCAGTCCCGCGAGCAACTGCTGTCGGACAACGCCAAGAAGAAGGCACAGATTTCGGAACTGCAATCGTTCGTCAGCCGCTTCTCGGCCAACGCCTCGAAAGCCAAGCAGGCCACCTCCCGCGCCAAGGCGATCGACAAGATCCAACTGGCCGAGGTCAAGCCTTCGAGCCGTGTGAGCCCGTTCATCCGTTTCGAACAAACCAAGAAGCTGCACCGTCAGGCGGTCATCGTCGAGCGCATGGCCAAAGGCTTCGACGGCAAGACACTGTTCAAGGACTTCAGCTTCCAGGTTGAAGCTGGCGAGCGCGTGGCGATCATCGGCCCGAACGGTATCGGTAAAACCACCCTGCTGCGCACCCTGGTCAACGAACTGACCCCGGACGCCGGCACCGTGAAGTGGACCGACGCCGCGGAACTGGGCTACTACGCCCAGGACCACGCGCACGATTTCGAAGACGACTGCAACCTGTTCGACTGGATGGGCCAGTGGACCCAGGGCGGCGAGCAACTGGTTCGCGGCACCCTCGGCCGCATGCTGTTCTCCAACGACGAGATTCTGAAGTCGGTCAAGGTCATCTCCGGTGGTGAGCAAGGTCGCATGCTGTTCGGCAAGCTGATCCTGCAAAAACCGAACGTGCTGATCATGGACGAACCGACCAACCACTTGGACATGGAGTCCATCGAGGCGCTGAACCTGGCGCTGGAGAACTATCCGGGCACGCTGATCTTCGTCAGCCATGACCGTGAGTTCGTATCGTCGTTGGCTACCCGCATCATCGAGTTGAGCGCCAGCGGCGTGATCGACTTCAGCGGTACTTATGATGACTACCTGCGTAGTCAGGGTGTTGTGTTCTAAGTAAGGCCTGCTGCAACTGAAAGCCCTGTCCTTGTGACGGGGCTTTTTATTGTCTGAAGATCAAAAGATCGCAGGCTGCGCCAGCTCCTACCTTGGAATGCGTACCTCTGTAGGAGCTGCCGAAGGCTCGGGCCGCGTTCGGACGATCTTTTGATCGTTAGCCTGCTTTCTTTTATTTCACACCCGCGCCATGATGCAGCTCTCCCACCGCCGCCCGCGAACGAGCCCTCATGTCTGCGCAGCAACTGCCACCGCAAAGCTCCATGGCGATCACCCTGCAGATCGTCTCCATCGTTTTCTATACCTTTATTGCCTTCCTCTGCATCGGCCTGCCGATTGCGGTGTTGCCGGGTTATGTCCACGAACAACTCGGTTTCAGTGCGGTCGTGGCGGGCCTGACTATCGGCTCCCAATACCTCGCCACCCTGCTCAGCCGCCCGATGGCCGGACGCATGTCGGACAGCATCGGCACCAAGCGCTCGATTGTTTACGGGTTGTCGGGGATTGTGGTGAGCGGCGCGTTGACGTTGTTGTCGACGCTGCTGCAAAGCTTTCCGCTGACGAGCCTGTTGATCCTGATCGCCGGCCGCTTGTTGCTGGGGATCGCACAGGGTTTGATCGGCGTCGGCACCATCAGTTGGTGCATGGGCCAGGTGGGCGCCGAACACACCGCGCGCTCGATCTCCTGGAACGGCATCGCGTCCTACGGCGCCATCGCCATTGGCGCGCCGCTCGGCGTGGTGATGGTGGCGGAATATGGGTTTGCCAGTCTGGGGATCGCGCTGTCATTGCTGGCTGCGCTGGCGCTGCTGCTGATCCGCAACAAACCCTCGGTGCCGGTGGTTCGCGGTGAACGCCTGCCGTTCTGGGCGGTGTTCGGTCGTATTGCGCCGTTCGGCGCGAGTTTGAGCCTGGCGTCTATCGGCTACGGCACGTTGACCACCTTTATTACCCTGTATTACCTCAGTCGTGGCTGGACCGGTGCCGCGTATTGCCTGACGGTGTTCGGGGTCTGCTTCATTCTGGCGCGACTGCTGTTCATTTCGAGCATCAGCCGCTTCGGTGGATTCACCTCGGCGATTGCCTGCATGAGCATTGAAACGGCGGGCCTGGTGTTGCTGTGGCTCGCGCCTTCGACCGGTTTTGCCTTGATCGGTGCGGGTCTGGCCGGGTTCGGTTTGTCGTTGGTGTACCCGGCGCTGGGGGTTGAAGCAATCAAGCAAGTGCCCAACTCAAGTCGCGGCGCGGGGTTGAGTGCTTACGCGGTGTTTTTCGATCTGGCGCTGGCGATTGCCGGGCCGTTGATGGGCGCTGTGGCATTGAATCTGGGGTATTCGTGGATTTTCTTCAGTGCGGCGCTGTTGTCGATCACCGGCCTGGGTTTGACCCTGTTACTGAAACGCCGCGCAATGACCTGACACCCACAATCCACGGTGGGGGGCGAGCCTGTGTGGCGAGGGAGCTTGCTCCCGCTGGGTCGCGAAGCGGCCCCAAAAGCTTGCGACTGCTTCGCAGCCGAGCGGGAGCAAGCTCCCTCGCCACACAAGTTCGCTCCCACAGAGTATGCGGAGGCTATTGATCGGCGGTTTGCATCCCGGCGCGGGTCGGTTTGCCCAGTGCGTGGGAGAAGAAGCGCCCCGCCTCGGAAATCATGTTGCGATGGATGTCCTCGCGGTCGACACCGTCGGCATCGGTGCACAGCGCCGGCATGGCCGCGATCTGTTCTTCGTTGCACGGCGCCATGAACACGAAGTGCCCTGCCCCGGCCAATAACTTGAAGTCCGGTGCGGTCGGCAGTTTGCGCGCCAGCGCCGCGGCGTTTTTGTCGAAGGCCACCAGCTTGTCGCCGTCGCCGCTGTAAAGCAGCACCGGCACATGCACGTCGGCCAGGGTGTGACGGCCAAACTTCAGACTCAGCGGCGCCATCAGCAGCAGCGCGTGAACGCGAGGATCGGCCACCGGTTGCAGGTCATCACGGTCGACGATCAGCTCGCCTTTGGTGTTGCAGGCATCGCGGTCGTCCGGGCGTTCCTGGCAGTAGCGACGCAACCGATCCAGATCAGGTGTCGCGCCGGACAGAATCAGCGCCGTCTCCCCGCCCGCCGAGTAACCGATCACGCCGACCTGGTCGGCATTGACGAACGGCGCGAGCATGCGGTCGCCGAGGGTCGCGGTAATGGCTTCGGAAATCTGGATCGGCCGACCGTACAGGTTGCTCAGGGTGCCGAGGCGGCTGTGGTCTTTGGAGTTGTCGCCGGGATGAATCACCGCCACCACCACAAAACCCTTGCGCGCCAGCGATGTAGCGAGGTCGTGCAGGGCCAGCGGGGTTCCGGTGTTGCCGTGGGACAGCATCAGCATCGGAAAACGGCCAATGGCGACGCGGGTGTCTTCGCCCGCTTCGACTGTGTAACCCTCGAGTTTGCTGGTGTGTTCCCGGTCGCTGGAAGGGTAGAACGCGATGGCGCGCATCGGTTGCAGATCCAGCGGGTCGAGAAAACTCAGCTCATGGAAGCCGACGCTCCATTGAGGATGCAGCGCAGGCGCGGCGTGCACTGAATTCAGGCTGCTGAGCAGGCAAATCAGTAACGTTGCACAAAGACGCACCATCGGATGCCCCACCTTTGTTACTTGACCGGGAAGCCCGTTCTCCTTCGACACATCGAGGAAGCGGCCTTGTACCAGCAATTGCGGCCACCAAGGTCGTTACAGAACGGGGACGTTAACCCTCGACTGCATAACCTGGGCCACAACATGAACTATTTGAGAAACAGCTAGAAATAGTCAGAAACAAAAAACTCCGTATCTGACACTTGCGTGATCAGAGTACAGAGTTTTTTGGGGTGCTGCCCGGGCTGATTTACATCTTTACGCAAGCCTTACGCGGCGGCGAACAGTTGCTCGCCGATTTGCGTCTGGGCATCGCCCATGGCTTTGGTGCGCACTTCGTCACCGTATGCCAGGCCGTGAGCACGGACGAATTCGATGTCGGTGATGCCGATAAATCCGAACAGCACCTTCAAGTAATCTTCGTGAGCCACGCCAGTGGCCTGACCGGCATGCAGACCGCCGGAAGTCGAAACGATCACGACTTTTTTGCCACCGCACAGGCCTTCAGGGCCGGCTTCGGTGTAGCGGAAGGTCTGACCGGCAACGGCGATGCGGTCGATCCAGGCCTTGAGTTGAGTCGGGATGGAGAAGTTGTACATCGGCGCGGCAATGACCACTGCATCGGCGGCGAGGAATTCGGCCAGCGTCGAGGCGCTCAACTCGGCTTCATGCTGCTGGGCGGCGTTGCGCAGTTCGGCGGTGGTGCCGGCGGCGACCAGGGTCGTCGCGGAGAAGTGGCTGATGGCATCGCTGGCCAGGTCGCGGTAAGTCACCACGGCACTCGGCTCGGCGGTTTGCCAGGCTTTGACGACTTCACTGCTCAGCTGACGGGAAGCCGAGTTGTCACCAAGAATGCTCGAATCGATATGCAGCAGTTTCATGTGGGATCTCCAGGTGAGGATCGCCACGGGGCGATCTGATGGGGACAATCCTACAGACGAAACCAATAGATGATTAGACTGCAACAATGCGATAGTTCGTCTCACTGATAGAACAATCGGGTTAAGACCATGCAAGACCTCAATGACCTCTACTACTTCGCCAAGGTGGTCGAAGCCGGCGGTTTCGCCGCGGCCGGGCGTTTGCTGGGCATTCCCAAGTCGCGTTTGTCGCGTCGGATCGCCGAGCTGGAAGAACGCCTTGGCGCACGCCTGTTACAACGCACCACACGGCAGCTTAAGTTAACGGCTGTGGGTGAACGCTATTTGCGCCACTGCCAAGCCATGCTGCTGGAAGCCGAGATGGCCGATGAAGCCGTGGCCAGCATGTCCAGCGAGCCTCGTGGCCGCTTGCGGGTATCCGCTCCCGTCGGCCTCGCCCATGAAATGTTGTCGCCGGTGATCAGTAAATTCCTGGAGAAATACCCTCATGTTCAACTGGAGGTCATGCTGCTCAACCGCAGGGTCGATCTGGTGACCGAGGGCGTCGATGTGGCGTTGCGTGTGCGGGAGCTGGGGGATGAAGACCCCTTACTGGTCACCCGACGTTTGCGTCAGGCGCAGCTGTGGCTGGTGGCCAGTCCCGATTTTTTGCAAGGCCGGGAAATCAACCACCCCGAAGACCTGAAGGGCTTACCGGTACTCGGCGCCCTTGAAGCCGACCGCATGGTGCACATCCGCATGCTCGACCAGCAGGGCCAAAGTCATGACCTCGCACTCGAAGCGCGACTCGGTATCGACGACTTCATCGTGCGTAAGACCTGCACCCTCGCCGGCCAGGGCTTTACCATGCTGCCGATGATGTATTGCGAGCAGGAACTGGAAAGCGGCGCGCTGGTGCAGTTACTGCCCGACTGGTCTTTGCCTGGCGGCTGGCTGCAAGCGGTCTACCCTCACCGACGCGGGGTCATGCCGGCGGTACGCGCCTGGCTCGACCATTTGATCGAATCATTCAATGCCTGTGGGGACCGACTGATATGAAGGCTGGACGCATGAGCGAAGAGGCTGTCGCACAGTTCTGTCTGGCACTGCCGGGTGCGCGGGAAGACTACAAGTGGGGTGGAGTGCGGGTGTTTTCGATTGCCGGGAACAAGATGTTCGCCCTGCAGAACCTGCGGGGTGAATCCCTCGCCTTCAAGGTCGACAAGGATCTGTTCCTGGGGCATTGCGATCGCCCGGGCGTTCATCCGGCGCCGTACCTGGCGCGGGCCCAGTGGATCATCATGCAAACGCCCTACCCGCTGGGCGCCGAAGAACTGCAAAGTCTGTTGCAACGCTCTCATCAACTGGTGGTGAGTAAGCTGCCCAAGCGCACGCAGGTCGGGCTGCTGCTTTAGAACAGCGCCAACAGGTTTGCACCCAGGAACAGTTGATCAATCCAGAACACTTGATGCAGCAATACGATCATCCAGAACAGCAGTTGAAACGACACTTTGCGCGTCTTGTGCCTAAACACCTGCTGGGCCAGCAAGGCGCCCGGCCAGCCACCGGCAAGTTCTATCGCATGCAACACGTTCTCGGGCGTACGCCAGCTATCGGTGCGGGCCTTGCGCTTGTCGCTCCAGTAAAGGAAGAACGCCAACACGCTGACGATGCCGTAGGCCGCCAGGGGAATCAGCGAAATCCCTCGCAGCCAAAACGACAACGAGCCCATCAGCGGCAGCGCGCACACGAGCGCAAACACCAGCAGTTTCAGTCGCGGGTTGTGGATCTCACCCCCGGAACGGCGTCCGGGACTGTTGCGCCCGCTGGCATCACTCATGGTTTGACCGCAGTCCAGTCAACCCAGCCGAATTGCCAGGTGGCCAGAATCACCACACCGAACGCAATGCGATACCAGGCGAACGCCGCGTAGCTGTGGCTGCCGATGAACACGAGTAAGGCTCTGACAGCAATCATCGCGAAGATGAATGCGGTAACGAAGCCGATCGCGAACACCGGAAAATCAGCCGGCAC
Source organism: Pseudomonas sp. LB3P81 (assembly GCF_054897965.1). Lineage (NCBI taxonomy): Bacteria > Pseudomonadati > Pseudomonadota > Gammaproteobacteria > Pseudomonadales > Pseudomonadaceae > Pseudomonas > Pseudomonas sp. LB3P81. The sequence goes on from NZ_JBUBVG010000001.1 coordinate 837,541, forward strand.
GAACAGGTCGCGATATTTGTATCCCGAATACACCGCCGCTCCGACCATGGTCGGCATCGCCAGGAAAAACGAAAACTCGGTGGCGGTCTTGCGCGACAACCCGAACAGCAAACCACCAATGATCGTCGAGCCTGAACGAGAAGTGCCCGGAATCATGGCCAGACACTGGGCCAAACCTACTTTCAAGGCGTCTTTCCAGGTCATTTCATCGACGGTTTCGGCGTGCACCTCGTGTTGACGCTGTTCCGCCCACAACATCACGATGCCGCCCACGACCAATGCCGTGGCCACGGTAATCGGGTTGAACAGGTAATGGTGGATCAGGTCAGCAAAGATCACCCCCAATACCACGGCCGGCAGGAAGGCAATCAGCAGGTTGGCGGTAAAGCGCCGGGCGCCGGGCTGCGTCGGCAAGCCAACCACTACGTCGAAAATCTTGCGGCGAAACTCCCACACCACCGCGAGAATCGCGCCGAGCTGAATAATGATGTTGAAGGCCATCGCCCGCTCGCCACCGAAGTTGAGCAAGTCGGCAACGATAATCTGGTGCCCGGTACTGGAAATGGGCAAAAACTCTGTCAGCCCTTCTACAACCCCAAGAATCAATGCCGAAAAGGCAGTCCAAAGATCCATCAATCCCCCAAGAAGCGATGCGCGACGGCATGCCTCGTTAATATTTTTTCAAAAACAGTCAGCGTAGCTAAAAACCCTGCGCGCGCAGAATCCGGACGGAACCGTAAAAATTCCGTGAAACATCGACTTGGATTCAGGTTTTTCCGTGCGAGGCCGAAATCCTATCAGACAAGGCTGATCAACGCTGCCAAGTTATAAGACTTGGGTCGGATATGCCCGATCGGCAAAGTGTGGTTGGATGCTGGCGATTATTTTTTACAAGAAAGAGAAACTGGAGTGACCGCGTTATGAACAGCTTGCGAAATATGTCGATCAGCCGCCGTTTGTGGCTCATTTTGATCGTGGCCGTCATGATGCTTTTGACGTTGGGCGTGTTGATGCTCAAGCAGATTCACGAAGACCTTTATCACGCCAAGGCGCAGAAAACCCAGCACGTCGTGCAGACGGCCAGCGGTATTCTGACCTATTACCATGGCCTGGAAACTGCCGGCACCCTCACGCGCGATGCCGCGCAGAAACAGGCGCTGACCGCCGTTCGCGGCCTGCGCTATGACCAGAACGACTACTTCTGGATCAACGACCTGACGCCGGTGATGATCATGCACCCGGCCAACCCGAAACTCGATGGCCAGAACCTCTCGGCGATCCGCGACCCGGACGGGTTTGCGGTGTTCAATGAAATGGCCGCCCTCGCCAAGGCCAAGGGCGCCGGCTCGATCGACTATCGCTGGCCGAAGCCGGGCGCCAGCGAACCGGTGGAAAAAACTTCCTACGTCAAACTGTTCGAACCTTGGGGCTGGGTGATCGGCTCGGGCGTGTACATCGACGACATGCAGGCCGAGTTCATGGGCCAGGTCTGGAAAGCTTCACTCGTCGGGCTGGTGATTGCCGCCATCATGGCGCTACTGGTGACCCTGATTGCCCGCAGCATCGTGCGCCCACTCCAGGAAACCGTGAACGCCATGGCCAACATTGCCAGCGGCGAAAGCGACCTGACCCGCAGCCTCGATACCCATGGCCAGGATGAAGTGACGCAGCTGGCCCGCCACTTCAATGCCTTTACCGCCAAACTGCGGTTGGTGATCGGTGAATTGCAGGCGTCCGCCAGCGCTCTGGGCCAGTCGTCCAGCGAGCTCGGCAACGACGCCGCCCAGGCCCAGCAACGCAGTCAGCAGCAATCCCAGCAGATGGAACTGGTGGCCACGGCCATCAATGAAGTGACGTACGGCGTGCAGGATGTGGCGAAGAACGCCGAGCAGGCGGCCAGCGAAATGCGCGATGCCGAATCCCAGGCGCAACAGGGCCAGGTCAACATCGACAGCAGCCTGCAACAGATAGACAAGTTATCCGGCACCATTGATCAGGCCGTGGAAGTCATCCGCACCCTGGCCACCGAAAGCACTCAGATCGGCAGCGTGCTCGAAGTGATCCGCTCCATCGCCGAGCAGACTAACCTGCTCGCCCTCAACGCCGCCATCGAGGCCGCCCGGGCCGGCGAGCAAGGTCGCGGGTTTGCCGTCGTGGCGGATGAGGTGCGCCTGCTGGCGCAGCGCACCCAGAAGTCCACCGCCGAGATCCAGTCAATGATCGAGCGCCTGCAAAGCCACTCTGAAGCGGCGGTCAAGGTCATTGGCGACAGCAGCCGCGCGTCCCAACTGACCATCGAACAGGCCGGCCTCGCCGGTGCGAGCCTGAATGCCATTGGCCAGGCACTGCGCAACCTCAACGGCCTGAACACCTCCATCGCCAGCGCCACGCTGCAACAGGCCCACGTGGTCGAGGATATCAACCAGAACGTCACCCAGGCGGCCGGTTTGTCCCACAGCACGGCACTGGCGGCGGAACAGTCGAGTGTGGCGAGCGTGCGTCTCAAGGAATTGAGCGAACAGTTGAGCGGGTTGCTCAAGCAGTTCCGGGTTTAACCAGGAAAACACCACCCCCCTGTGGCGAGCGAGCTTGCTCGCGCTCGGGTGCGAAGCAGCCGCAAGATTTTTGGGCCGCTACGCGTCCCAGCGCGAGCAAGCTCGCTCGCCACAGAAGCCTCATCAGTACAATCCCGGTACAATCCGCCCCCTCTACGATTTCCCCAAGGAACCGCCATGTCCGGGCTTGAACTGTTTGCCGCCGCCCTCGGTGTCATTGCCGTCTGGTTGACGGTCAAACAGAACCCCTGGTGCTGGCCGATCGGCCTGGTCATGGTGTCGCTTTACAGTTGGGTCTTTTTTGAAGTGAAGCTGTATTCGGACATGCTGTTGCAGGTGATCTACGCCGCGTTGCAACTCTATGGCTGGTGGCAATGGACGCGCGCGGGGGCAGCACGGCAAGGGCGGCAAGTGAGCCAACTCAAGGGTGAATCGATCGTGTCAGGCCTGGCCGTCGGTGCCCTCGGCAGTCTGTTGCTCGGCGCGGCCATGGCGCACTGGACCGATGCCGCCCAACCCTGGCTCGACGCGGCGTTGACTGGCTTCAGCCTGGTGGCGCAGGTCTGGATGGCGCAAAAGCGCGTTCAATGCTGGCCACTGTGGATCACCCTGGATGTGATTTTCGTCGGGCTCTTTATCTATAAGGACATGTACCTGACCGCCGGACTCTATGCGTTGTTTACCCTGATTGCCGTACAAGGCTGGCGAGAATGGCGCGCCGACCCGGCGCTGCGCACATGAAAGTCCTGGTGCTTACCGGTCCCGAATCCAGCGGCAAGAGCTGGCTCGCCGCCGAGTTGCAAGCGCATTTCGGCGGGCTGCTGGTCGACGAATATGTCCGTTGGTTCATCGAGCAAAACCCACGGGATACCTGCCTGGCCGACATCCCGGACATCGCCCGCGGGCAACTGCAATGGGAAGACGAGGCCCGCGCCCGGCAATCGCCGTTGCTGATTCTCGATACCCACTTGCTGAGCAACATCCTCTGGAGCCAGACCCTGTTTGGCGATTGCCCCGCGTGGATTGAGCAGGCACTGCTGGCTCGCCAGTATGACTTGCACCTGTTGCTGTCACCCGAACAGGTCGACTGGACGGACGATGGCCAGCGCTGCCAACCCGATTTGAGTGAGCGCCGGGCATTTTTCGACGCAACCCGGACATGGCTGGAAACCCATCAACAGCCTTTTCAAGTGTTGCAGGGAAACTGGGCGGAGCGCCGTCTGCAGGCACTGCAAGCCGTCACACTGCTGCTGGAACCCTGACCCGGTTTCAGGGGGTTTTCACCCAGCAAAGCCCCTGTTTTGGGGGAAAAGTGTCCATACCTGTTACACCCAGCCTGCCCCAAACAGGCCGTTTCAACGGCTGCACCAACTTCGCCCGCCACCTGTTAAGTACGTAATACACCTCGGCGCAAACCCTTGATTTAGAGCATTGCAACCGCTTTTATTGGTCGCAATCGCCGGCGCCTGTCTCAGACGTGAAACAGCCCCGACACTGCCCTCCCGGACAAACTCTATAACCCGTTGAATTAAAACAAAATTCAAAATACGGCACAGCTTTCGCTCTCTCCTTCACATCGCTGACTAGGGCCAGCCCACAAAAAGAAGGATTTGCCGCCGTGGGGACTTTCAATAAAGGCTGTACCTGCCTCCTCCTGATCGGATGCGCACTGGGCTCAAGTGTCAGCCTGCCCGTACAGGCTGACAACGGCATCATTATTATCATCCGTGATGTCCAAACGCGAAACGCGGTGCAAGCGCCGGTGGCTCCCGACCCTAACCCCACGACCGCCAATGCCAACCCGACCCAACATATCCTCAGGCAAACGAACGAGCTGAACGACAGCGACTTTGCCAACGTTGCCAGTGGTGCAGGTATCTCCCGCCTGATCAATTTAGGCAACACTAACCTGGGCGGCAATATCACCACTCAGACCCAGCTTTCCAACCTCCCCGCCGGGCGTTCGGGAGGTTCGGGCAACGGTATTTCCAACTTGGTCAATTCAAGCGTCCAGCGAGGCCTGGGCGGTCTGAAAGTCATAACGGGAGACCGTTAAGATGAATCGCTCACTGCTGATTATCGCCATGTTTTGCAGTGCATCGACCTTTGCCCAACCTCCCGTCATCAATAACGCCGAAATTGACGGTTCGGGCATGCAGTACCAAGGCAACTTCGCGGTCAACCAGGCTGCGGGCGATCAGCAGCAACAGGCTAACGCCCGGGCCATCGCCATTGGCCATGGAGCCAGCGCGACCACTCAGATTCGCCAACGCCTGCGTTCGCAAGTCGACCCCAGAATCGATGCTCAAGCCAGCATTCAAGGCGACTCCTTCAGCCGCGGTAACGGCGTACTGGGTGTCAACCAGAGCGCGGGCGCCAGCAATCAGCAAGCCAATGCCCTGCGGATAAGTATCAGCAAACAGCCGCAAAGTATCGACGACAGCGTCCTCATGCAACAGAACGTGGCGCTGATCAACAACTCCGATCCAACTGACTCTGCACCCGGCTATCGCCAGGTCACTACCAGCGACCAGGCTTTCACCGGTAGCCGTGGGGTAATTCAGTTGAATCAGAGCGCCGGGGTGGGAAACCGAACGGCCAACACCCTGAGCGTACGGGTCGCGGATTGACCCAAACAGGTAGGAACCAACACTTAACCTAAAATAAGTACGGAGAATCACCATGAAACCTTCGATGGCACTCAAGCCTCTGGTTTTCGCAATTGCTGCGGTCATGGCTGTTGCTGTACAAGCTGGGCAGAACGATCGGCGTCACGATGGCCACCACAATGGCCATCATAACAACGGTCATCACACCCCTCCTCCAAAAAAAATCCCTGTCTACGCGACTGCCAATGCGTGGGATAAGCAGAGCAGTACCCGCAACTTCATCCTCAACGAAGGGACTGAGAACTCAGCCGAGATGAGCGACTCTGCCGACGGCTCCAGCGGCAACGTCGGCATCAACGTGGCTGCAGGCAACGGCAACCAACAAGACAACGCGGCCGCCATCGCAAACGCTGGCGCCGACTCCAGTGTCGATAACACCTTCGTGTTCGGCTATGCCGATGCCAACGCTAGAGTCCGGCAATACAGCAACAATAACAAGGTCATTAACTACTCCACCCAAAACTCTGCCGTGATGAGCGGATCGGCCAATGGCAGCGAAGGCAATATGGGGATCAACATTGCTGGCGGCGACCTTAACCAACAGAAAAACACCATGGCAATTGCCAACTCCCATTCCCCGCTGGGTAACGCAACAGCCACCGCCTCTGCCGATCAAGACGGTCCTGGTCTGGTTGTGATCAACAACGCTGATCGGACGTATCGCGTGGATACACTTACGGTAACCAAAACGGCCAGCGGTAGTTTCTCTAAAGATAAGTCATCCGAGTTGCACATTGATAAGAGCAAATCTTCGAGCTTTGAAGTGAGCGGTTCTAAGAGCTTTGACGTGAGCGGTTCCAAGAGTCTTGATGTGAGCGGTTCCAAGAGCTCGGACAGGAGCTCTAGCAGCAGTTTTGATTTGAACGTTGATGTGAACGCTGACCTTGATGCTTCCAAGACTGTTACTTGGGATAAAGGTCGTCACGAGCACAGCCGCAGTGTGAGTGTCGACGCATCGCTTGACGCATCGCTCGATGTATCGATCGATAAATCGAAATCAAGCTCCAAAGATTCATCGTTCGAAAAATCGTTCGATAAATCGTTCGCGAAATCGTTCGACTCCTCGTTCGAAAAATCGGGCTCGAAATCGTCTGAATCTTCGAAAGACGTATCGAAAAGCTACAGTGAGAGCAGTTCATTTGATTTGAGCAACACCTATTCCTATCAAGTGCTGACTCCAACTGGCTGGGCTAACCCTGTGACCAACACTGCAACCCTGAGCGGTTCGGTGAATGGCGGCAGTGGCAACCTGGGCGTCAACGTGGCTGCCGGTGTGGGTAACCAACAAAGCAACTCGCTGTCCATTGCCAACCAGTCGTTCTAATTGTTGTCTCTTGAGGCCCCCTTACGGGGGCCTTTTTCAACACAACCAGAAGGCGTCCCACTATGCGCATTATCGCCTTGGCATTTTTGCTTTGCGTGGCCAGTGTGATCGAGGCTGCACAACTGCCGCTTTCCGTCCTGCCGGGCGGCGCAGTGGTGTATAAGCCGATCCAGAGCATACGCGAGCGTAAATTTGCCGACCTGGTGCAACAGAAAACCGACTTCAGTTGCGGCGCAGCTGCGCTGGCGACCATATTGCGCCAAGCCTATTGGCTTGACGTGAATGAAGAACAGATCATCGAAGGCATGCTGGCACACTCCGATCAAGATCTTGTCCGCGTCCAGGGCTTCTCCATGCTCGACATGAAGCGTTACGTGGAAAGTATCGGCATGCGAGCCCGTGGCTACCGGGTAGCGCCGGAAACGTTGAGCGATATCAGAATTCCGGTTGTGGTCCTCATGGATATCCGAGGCTACAAACATTTTGTAGTCATGCAAAAAGTCCACAAGGGCTGGGTATACATCGGAGATCCGGTACTCGGTCATAAACGTTACAAAGTCGACGATTTTGTCAAAGGCTGGAACGGCATCATCTTTGCCGTCATTGGCCAGGGCTACGACAAAACCAATGCGTTGCTCGACCCGCCCCTGCCACTGACCGCCAAGAACCGCCTCGACACCTTCAGCCCGGTACAAGACGCAGAGTTGTTGGACTTCGGATTTATCCGAAGCGACTTCTTCTAATAAAAAGGGAGCACGACGCTCCGGGAGCATCTAATGAAGACTCCAATCTGGCTGGCCGTGGTTTGCCTGGCCGCCAGCCTGCCGACCTACGCACAGACGTTCCAACCCATTGAACTCAAGGATTCGGAGCTGGCGAATCTGCGAGGCCGCTATGTCATGCCGGGACGGATCATCAGTTTCGGGGTTGTCATGACCAGCTCTTGGCAAAATGCCAACGGTGAAGTGATCGGGGCAACGTCCTCGATGCAAATTCAACAATCGACCATCAAGCCACAGTTCTATGTGTCGATGATCGACCAAAACGGTAATGGCTCGGCGGTTTCTCAGGGCACCGGTACCGTCAGCGGCGGTAACGGTTTGAGCACTACCCAGGGCGTCACTCAAGTTGTGCGCGCTGCCGGCGACAACAACAGCGCTTACAACAACGTTGATCTCAACGTCCAGAAAGGTAGCCAGGCACCACAGATGGACACCCAAGGGCAAGCGCTGGACACGGGTACAACCATAACCCACTCCAACAGTGCCGGGGCACTGAGCATTTCCTCTACCGGCGCGGGCGTGCAGCTCAACATTGTGGCCAACCACAACCAGGGTAGCACCGCGCAGCGCCTCGCCCAGGGCGGGCTTATGCAAAACGCGACCTTGCTCGGGGGGGGCAACCAGGTCAGCAACATAATGTCGATCAACGTTGTGCTGCGCGATAACCTGCCGTCTGCCGGTTCGCTGAACGGCAACCTGGATCAACTCAAAGGTCTTCGCGCTCTCGGATTCTGATCTACGCTCAGTCTCATCAGATGTACTCAGAAAGGGACGGCTAACCCATGCACCGATCTTTAACGTTCAGAGCTATCGTTTGTTTGAGCAGCCTGGCGCCGGCCACATTGCTATACGCAGCACCGGACCCCCAGGTCGAAGCGTTAAAACAAGAACTCATGGTGTTGAAACAGCGTTACGAAGCACAACAGAACGCGCTGATGGTACTCGAGCAGCGCGTTCGCCAAGTAGAAGAAACACCGGCGACACCTGCTCCCAAACGCCTGACCAGATCCCCTGCCGAACCGAGGGGTGGTCAGACAGTGACGGCCGGTGCGCCGGGAACCACGGGCAGTTCATACGGCCAATCGCTCAAGGATGATTCCGAGCCTGCGCAAAGCGTTTCCAACCTGTATGACGAAGCCAGCGGCTTCTTCGGTGGCGGCAAGTTCAGCGTCGAAACCGGCCTGACCTACACGCACTTCGATACCCGTGCATTAACGCTCAACGGCTTCCTGGCACTGGACTCGATTTTTCTCGGCAACATCAACCTCGACCGTATCAAGGCGGATAACTGGACCCTGGACTTGACCGCCCGCTACAACCTGGCACAACGCTGGCAGTTCGACATTAACGCCCCCGTGGTTTATCGCGAATCAACGTATTCCTCCGGTGGCGCCGGTGGCGCAGGCCCGGTGACGTCGGACGCAACCGTTACCCGCGACCCGACTATCGGGGACGTGAACGTTGGCGTTGCTTACAAGTTTCTGGATGAGTCGGTCAACCTGCCCGACGCGGTCGCTACACTGCGCATCAAGGCACCGACCGGTGAGGACCCTTACGGCATCAAGCTGGTCGAAGACCCGAACAACGATAACCTCGCGGTACCCGAGGACTTGCCTACCGGCAATGGTGTCTGGTCGATCACCCCGGGGATTTCGCTGGTCAAGACTTTCGACCCGGCCGTGCTGTTCGGCACCCTGGCCTACACCTACAACCTGGAAGACTCTTTCAGCGACATCAGCCCTCAGGTCGGCTCCAAGGTGAAAGGGGACGTGAAACTGGGCGATTCCTGGCAGATCGGCGCCGGCATTGCATTCGCCTTGAACGAGAAGATGAGTATGTCGTTCTCCTTCACCGATCAGTTCGCCCGCAAGAGCAAGATCAAGCCCGACGGCGGCGATTGGCAATCGATTTCCAACAGCGATTACAACGCGGCCAACTTCAACATCGGCATGACCCTGGCAGCCACCGATAACCTGACGATCGTTCCCAACCTGGCCATCGGCCTGACCGACGACGCGCCAGACTTTTCCTTCAGCCTGAAATTCCCGTACTACTTCTGATCTACAACCAAAGCCCCGCTGCGACTTCGATCGTAGCGGGATTTTTTATTGTCTGAAGATCAAAAGATCGCAGCCTTCGGCAGCTCCTACAGAAAAATGCGTTCCAACGTAGGAGCTGCCGAAGGCTGCGATCTTTTGATCTTTTGATCTTTTGATCTTGCGTTCAGCGGATCTGGTGTTTGTGCAGCAGTCGGTAAAAGGTTGGCCGCGACACGCCCAGCACCCGGGCGGCGACACTCAGGTTGTCGCTGTGGCGGTTCAATACATCGCACAACGCCTGGCGTTCGGCGCGTGTCTTGTAGTCTTCGAGGGTGCCCATCGGTGCGGCGATCGTCTGCTGGCTGATCAGCCCCAGGTCGCGGGCCTCAATCTGCCGCCCCTCGGCCAGGACCAACCCCCGGCGTACCCGGTTGGCCAGTTCACGCACGTTGCCCGGCCAGTCATGCTTGCCCATGGCAATCAGCGCGTCTTCACTGAAACTGCGCGGACGGCGGCCGGTTTCATGGCTGTAGAAATGGGAGAAGTGGTTGGCCAGCATCGACAGATCGCCATGGCGCTCACGCAGCGGCGCGGTGACCACTTGCAGCACATTGAGCCGGTAGTACAAATCTTCGCGGAAGCGTTTCTTCTCGATGGCGGCTTCCAGGTCAACGTGCGTCGCCGCCAACACCCGCACATCCACCGGAATCGGCTGACTGCCGCCTACGCGCTCGATGTGTTTTTCCTGGAGGAACCGCAACAGGTTGGCTTGAAGCTCCAGCGGCAGGTCACCGATTTCGTCGAGAAACAGGGTTCCACCGTTGGCGGCTTCGATCCGCCCGACCTTGCGTTGATGGGCGCCGGTGAAAGCACCCTTCTCATGGCCAAACAGTTCGGACTGGATCAAGTGTTCGGGAATCGCGCCGCAATTGATCGCGACAAAGGGTTTGCTGTGCCGCTGGGATTGTCGATGAAGGGTGCGGGCGACCAGTTCTTTGCCGGTCCCGCTCTCACCGCGAATCAACACCGGAGACTCGGTGGGCGCCAGTTTGCTCAGCAGCTTGCGCAGTTCGCGAATCGGCTTGCTGTCGCCGAGCAGCTCGTGTTCGGGCTGATCGATGTGAACCGTGCCCTGGCCACGCAAGCGCGCCATGCCGAATGCCCGGCCGAGCGTCACCTGAACCCGGGACACATCGAACGGCAAGGTGTGGAAATCGAAAAACCATTCGCAGACAAAGTCCCCGACATTTTGCAGCCGCAGGACTTCCTGGTTGAGCACGGCGATCCACTCGGTGCCGCTGCGGCTGATCAACTCCTTGACGGCCTCGGGGCGTTCCAGATGAAACGGCTGCAAACGCAACAGACCGACGTCACAGGTTCGGTCGCCGGCATTTTCCAGGGTGCAGCTATCAACGTCCCAACCTACAGCACGCAACCCCGGCAGCAGACGATGGCAGTCGTCACAAGGGTCCACCACTAACAGACGTCGTAACGCAGGCGCTTCGATCATGACTGTTCCTTGGCGCCAAATTGTAGGAAATATTATTAAAAACAGTCGTTTGGCAGACCCGACTGTAACATTAGCAATAATTTGACGATGGCTTGTACCGATTGACTATAGGAATGTCGCGGAAGCAGTTATAAGAAGTCACTTTGTTAGTTACCTAACGAGTCAAACCTTTCATTCAGCTTTCAATGCCTGCCAGAACCCTGAACCGATGATAGAAAGTTGAAATTTCTTTTAATTGTATGTGACCCACACACCGGTTGCGGGCATCAGTACAAGTAACCAGCCGAACGGTAAGCCCAACCGACGGCACATCACTTGATTGGGCATACAGAGAGAAAATCCCATGACCGCCCCGCTCCGTATCAACGAAGCTCTTCTGATTGCCGACCGCGCATTCCAGCCTTTTCAATGCGTGGCCTGGGCCCCACAAGACGGCAATGGCGAACTCAGCCTGACCGTCATCGACCGCACCAATACCTGCATTGGCCGCACGCAGATTCCAAGCAGCGCCTACACCGATCCTGCGCAACTTGAACATGTTCTGGAAGAAGCCCGTAAAGAGCTGAGCCAGGAAGGTTACACGCTGCAATCGTGGTCGATGCCGCACTAAAGCGGTTTGCGGATTACTTCCGGTAATCCGCACCCTTCCCTCGATCGTTAGTTCACTGGCCTTATTCGCCAGCACTGGCGACATCCGCTTGGTCGAACTTGCGAAGGTCAATTAATTGGCCGGCTTTTCAGTGGTTCGAAAAGACACTGTTCTGGCACAAAGCGACCCTCCGTCTGTTAGTTCAGTCAGTTGTGGATCTGGCCATTCAGGCGTTGAATGTTTCCCCTATTCCTGAATCACGACGACTCGCAAAGAGATGCGTGCATGTCAATCCAGAGCGATTTTGCCTTACCCGCGACGCTGAACGACGCCGGGAAACTCGACGAGTCCTTTGCCGGCGCCGGCAAAACCCAAGTTTATTTCGCTGGCAGCACCTCCAGCATGGCCAATGGGATCGCGATTGATTCAGCGGGACGGTTTCTAATAGCGGCAAAGGTCGGCACCCCGGGTGGCAGCCGCTTTGGCCTGGCACGCTTGCTAAAGGACGGCTCGGCGGACCTGGCCTTCGGCCAACAAGGCAGCGTCATCAGCCAGTTCGAACCCGGCTTCGAGGCCATGGCCGGCAAAGTCCTGCTACTGGCCGATGGGCGCATTCTGGTGGCCGGCCTGCACTATGAAAATGCGCATCGGACACTGCCCGCCTTCGCGCTTTTCAATCAGCAGGGCAAACTGGTCCAGTCATTTGGCAACAACGGCCGCTGTGTCGTGCGCCTGCCGGGCAATCTTTCCCAAGGCGTGCGCAATGCCTGTTTGCCACCTGGCGTGCCGGGGGCCGAGGCGTGTGATGTCTGTGTACAGGACAACGGGCGAATCCTTTTGCTGACCAATCATCATTTCGAGCTGGCCGATCATGTAGGCGTGCTGGTACGGCTTCACCCCGATGGCTCACTGGACGACACCTTCAACGGTCGCGGCTTCGTGCTGGTCAGGCACCTGCTGATGAACACCTGGCTAAGCAGCCTGCTGGTTCAACCTGACGGCCGGATTCTGGTGGGCGGCTCGATCAATTTTCCTGAAGAAGGTCTGCTTGCGCGCTATCACAGCGACGGCAGCCTGGACGACAGTTTCGCCGTGGATGGCTTCATGAGTTTCATGGCACAGGGACGTCACGCTCAGGTCAGCGAGATCGTCCAGCAGGACAACGGCGATTTGCAGTGCTTTGGCAGTACCCGCGACCCGATGCAGTGCATGGCCCTGAAGGTCCACAGTAATGGTCGCCCGGACATTCACTGCAACGGCGGCCAGCCGCACTTGCTGAAAATTGGCCACTGCGGCTGCCAGTGGACCGCCGGCCAGGTCCTTGCGAACGGCAGCGTGTTGACTGTTGGCGCTACGATCGGTGGTGTCGAAGCCGATTTCATTCTGGCCCGGCATCTGCCCGACGGACAGCTCGATTGCAGCTTTGGCAATGGCAACGGCTGGGCCCGCAACCGTCTCAGTCGCGGCCCGGATACCGCGACCTCGCTGGCCGTGCAGGCCGATGGCAATATTGTCGTAGGCGGCTCTTCACTGGATGGCAACTACCGGGCAATCGTCGCGCGGTATCTGGGATAGGCACTTCGACATTTCCTGCGCTTGATCTTCCCTTCGGCTTACGGCAACTTGCGCGCTTCTTAATGCAAGGAGCAGCCGATGTCCGGCTCAATGGCCCAGGCGTTCGCGCATAATTTTCTCGGGCACTCACCTCGCTGGTACAAGGCCAGCATTGTCGGCTTCCTGATTCTCAACGCCCTGGTGCTGTGGACCGTGGGTCCGGTGGCGGCCGGTTGGCTGCTGGTGGTGGAATTCATCTTTACCCTGGCCATGGCGCTCAAATGCTACCCGCTGATGCCGGGCGGCTTGCTGCTGATTGAAGCGCTGTTGCTGAAGATGACCACACCCCAGGCACTGTATGACGAACTGGTGCACAACTTCCCGGTGATCCTGCTGCTGATGTTCATGGTGGCGGGTATCTACTTCATGAAAGAACTGCTGCTGTTTCTGTTCTCGCGTCTGCTGCTCGAGGTTCGTTCCAAGGCGTTGCTGGCGTTGATGTTCTGCTTTCTGTCAGCGTTTCTCTCGGCCTTTCTCGACGCCTTGACCGTGACCGCCGTGATCATCAGCGCGGCCGTGGGGTTCTACTCGGTGTATCACCGCGTAGCCTCGGGCAATGATCCGCGTCAGGACAGTGAATATGGCGATGACCAGCACCTTCCAACACTCCATCACGTTGACCTCGAACAGTTCCGCGCCTTTCTGCGCAGCCTGTTGATGCACGGCGCCGTGGGCACTGCATTGGGCGGCGTTTGTACCCTGGTCGGCGAGCCGCAGAACCTGCTGATCGGTCACGAAATGGGCTGGCACTTTTCTGAATTCTTTCTGAAAGTCGCCCCGGTTTCACTGCCGGTGCTGGCGGCGGGCCTGTTGACCTGCGTGCTGCTGGAGAAGTTGCGCTGGTTCGGTTACGGCGCGCTGCTGCCGGACAACGTGCGCGCCGTGCTGACCCACTATGCCGCCGAAGACAACGCCGAACGCACCTCGCGCCAACGCGCGGCACTGATCGTTCAGGGGCTGGCGGCACTGATTCTGATTGGCTGCCTGGCCTTCCACGTTGCTGAAGTGGGCCTGATCGGCTTGATGGTGATCGTGCTGATCACAGCGTTCACGGGCATTACTGACGAGCACCGCCTCGGCAATGCGTTCAAGGACGCCATGCCGTTCACGGTGCTGTTGGTGGTGTTTTTCGCGGTGGTGGCGGTGATTCACGATCAACAGTTGTTCACCCCGCTGATCCAGTGGGTGCTGGCGCTGCCGGCGGATCAGCAACCGGGCATGCTGTTTATTGCCAACGGCTTGCTGTCAGCCATCAGCGACAACGTGTTTGTCGCGACCATCTACATCACCGAAGTGAAACAGGCATTCATCTCCGGCCACATGAGCCGTGAACACTTCGAGACCCTGGCGATTGCGATCAACACCGGCACCAACCTGCCGAGCGTGGCGACGCCGAATGGCCAGGCGGCGTTTCTGTTTCTGCTGACGTCGGCGATTGCACCACTGATTCGCCTGTCGTACGGGAGGATGGTGTGGATGGCGTTGCCGTATACGGTGGTGATGGGTGTTCTTGGGTGGTATGCCGTGAGTTTCTGGCTGTAACACCGATCAAAAATGTGGGAGCGGGCTTGCTCGCGAAAGCGGTGTGTCAGTCAAAGTTGATGTTGGATGACACACCGCCTTCGCGAGCAAGTCGGACCGCCGCACCGCCGCTCCCACATGGGTTTGGAGTTGTTATTGAGAGAGGATGTACCGCTCGATCGCCTGCGCCGCGCCGTCTTCGGTGTTGGCCCCGGTCACCACGTCAGCCTGACGCTTCACCGCCTCTTCCGCCTGCCCCATGGCGATCGACAAACCCGCGCGGTGAAACATTGCGGGGTCATTTCCGCCGTCGCCCATGGCTGCCGTCTGTTCCAGCGGCACACCGAGGAACTCGGCGAGGGTCGCCAGCGCCGCGCCCTTGTTGGCTTGCATCGCGGTTACGTCCAGATACACCGGTTGCGAACGCGACACCTGCGCCTGGCCCTCGACCTTGGGCAGCAATTGCGCCTCCAGCTCAATCAACAACTGCGCGTTATTGCTCGCCGCGACGATCTTGTCGATGTGTTGCAGATACGGCTCGAAACTCTCCACCCTCACCGGCGGATACCCCAGGCCATGCTGCTCTCGGGGAACCATCGGCCCGGTCGGGTCTTTTACCAGCCAGTCGCCGCCGCTGAACACCCACACCTCGATGTCCGGCAGATCGGCAAACAGCGTCAACGTGGTCAGTGCGGCCGTGGCCGGCAAGTAATGCGCGACCAGCAAACTGCCGTCGGGATTGACGATCGTGCCACCATTGAATGCCACCGTCGGCAGATCGACACCCAACACCTCGATCTGCTGCAACATGGCTTTCGGCGGTCGGCCAGTGGCGAGGCTGAACAGCACGCCCGCCTCGCGCAACGAACGCACGGCTTCGATGGTGCGCTGACTGAGGCTGTGGTCCGGCAGCAACAACGTGCCGTCCATGTCACTGAGCAGAAAACGAATGGGTTGTTGCGTTTCGTCACTCATCCAAGGTCATGCCAGACGCGACCATCGCGAGTCAGCAGGTCTTCTGCCGCCGGAGGTCCGTCTTCACCCGCCGCGTAAGTCTGCACGCTCGCGTCCTGCTGCCAGGCATCGAGGAACGGCTGCACGGCACGCCAGCCGTTTTCGATGTTGTCGGCGCGCTGGAACAGCGTCTGATCGCCGGTCAGGCAATCGTAGATCAGGGTTTCGTAGCCGGTGGACGGCTGCATTTCAAAGAAATCCTTGTAGGCAAAACCCAGTTCGATATTGGCCATTTTCAACGCCGGGCCGGGGCGTTTGGCCAAAAGATCGAACCACATGCCTTCGTTGGGCTGAATCTGGATCCGCAGATAGGTCGGTTGCAGCTCATCGACCTCGGTATCGCGGAACTGCGCGTAAGGCGCCGGTTTGAAACAGATGACGATCTCGGTATCGCGTACGCTCATGCGCTTGCCGGTGCGCAAGTAGAACGGCACGCCGACCCAGCGCCAGTTGTCGATCATGACTTTGAGCGCGACATAGGTTTCAGTCGTGCTGTCGGGCGATACGTTGTTTTCCTGGCAATAACCCGGCAAAGCCTTACCGTCGACTTCGCCGGCGGCGTATTGGCCGCGCACCGAATTGGCCCGTGCCTCTTCGGTGGACCAGGGACGAATCGCCCCCACCACTTTGGCTTTCTCGCCGCGAACCGCATCGGCGCCAAAGGCGGCCGGCGGTTCCATGGCCACCATCGCCAACAGCTGGAACAGGTGATTGGGCACCATGTCCCGCAGGGCGCCGGTGTGCTCATAAAAACTGCCACGGGTTTCCACGCCGACGGTTTCCGCGGCGGTGATCTGTACGTGGTCGATGTAATGGTTATTCCAGAAGGCTTCGAACAGGCTGTTGGAGAACCGGCTGATCAGAATGTTCTGCACGGTTTCCTTGCCCAGATAGTGATCGATCCGGTAGATCTGGTTTTCCGTCATCACCTTGAGCAAGCACGCGTTCAAGGCTTCGGCGGTGTGCAGATCGGCGCCGAACGGTTTTTCGATCACCACCCTTCTGAAGGCTTCCGGCGTCTCTTGCAGCAAACCGGCGGCACCGAGACGACGCACCACTTCGCTGAAGAAACGTGGCGCCGTGGCCAGATAGAACACCGCGTTACCGGTGCCGCTGGCGGCGATTTTCGCCGCGAGCGCCTGATACGTGCTGTCGTCCAGGAAGTCGCCCTGGACGTAGCTGATGCCTTTGGCCAGTTTGGCCCACAACACCGGATCGAGGGCTTGATCGCCCTTGCCGACCTTGCTCGCCACTTCAGCCCGAATGAAATCTTCGAGCTTCTGCGCAAAGGCCTCATCGGTGATGGCGTTGTGGTCAACGCCGATGATCCGCAGTCCATCCCCAAGCAGACCGTCGCGACTCAGGTTGTACAGCGCCGGCATCAGCAGGCGCTTGACCAGGTCACCGTGGGCACCGAACAGGAACAGCGTGGTCGGTGGTGCAGGTTCTGCCTTGGATTTATTGCGGATCAAGCGGGTCATTTTTTCGCAGTCTCCACGTGGCCGCCGAAGCCGAAGCGCTGGGCCGAGAGAATCTTGTCGCCAAAGGTGCCTTGCCCGCGGGAACGGTAGCGGGAGAACAGCGAGTTCGACAGCACCGGTACGGGCACCGATTGCTCCATGGCGGCTTCGATGGTCCAGCGACCTTCACCGCTGTCAGCCACCGAGCCGGAAAAGCCGTCGAGCTTTGGATCGCTGGCGAGGGCGTCAGCCGTCAGGTCAAGCAGCCAGGACGACACGACGCTGCCGCGACGCCAGACTTCGGCGATGTCGCCGACGTTGAGGTCGAAGCGCTGATCTTCCGGCAGGTTGGTGCTGGCCTTGGTCTTGAGGATGTCAAAGCCTTCGGCGAAGGCCTGCATCATTCCGTACTCGATGCCGTTGTGGATCATCTTCACGAAATGGCCAGAGCCGGCGGGACCGGCGTGGATGTAACCGCGTTCGGCACGGTCGTCGTCCGACTTGCGGTCCTTGGTGCGAGGGATATCGCCCATGCCAGGCGCCAGGCTGTCGAACAGCGGATCAAGGCGTTTAACCACCTCGGCTTCGCCGCCGATCATCATGCAGTAACCGCGCTCCAGGCCCCAGACGCCGCCGGAAGTGCCGACGTCGACGTAGTGCAGGCCTTTTTCCGACAGGGTTTTCGCCCGGCGGATGTCGTCCTTATAGTAGGTGTTGCCGCCGTCGATGATTGTGTCGCCGGGTTCGAGCAAGGTGCTCAGGGTGTCGATGGTGTCTTCGGTCGGTGCGCCGGCCGGCAGCATGACCCAGACCGCCCGTGGTTTGGCCAGGCCAGCGACCAGGGCCGGCAGGTCGATGACGCCTTTGGCGCCCTCGGCGGCCAGGGTATCGACGAAGGCGGTATTGCGATCGTAAACAACGGTGGTATGCCCGTTGAGCATCAGGCGCCGCGCAATATTACCGCCCATGCGGCCCAGTCCAATAATCCCGAGTTGCATGTGCTGATGCTCCCTACTACAAATAAATGTGTGTCAAAGGTTATAGCCCAACGCGACTAATGAGGGTTAGTCCAGAGCGTTGGCATGAAGTTTCCGGGCATTGTGCCCGATCCAGATTGATAACGTCTGGAATCGTGCCAAAGACACAACGACCGCAAAAAATAAAAAAGTTCCCTTACGAGGCAAAAGAAATCAAAATCAGCGCCGATAGTAAGTCAGCACCCGATGTCGGGGCGGATTTGCAGTTGAGCAAGCCATTTGCGAGGTGAGCAATGGGCACAGTACAAGCAGCACGGCCAGCACAAACTCTTTACGTCACGATCCGTCGCGATGAATTGCGCCAGTTGAAAGACGAGCGCGACCAGCTGAAGCAGGAAGTCGAGCAATTGCGCCTGCTGGCGCAAGGAATCCAGGCTCAGCCAATGCCAGTCAGACTACATACTCCCTACGCCTGATCCCCTCGCCTGAATCGGAAGCAGCCCCGCGCTGTTTCCGATACGCCCTCCCGATTCGCCAGCACTCGCAGCTCACAAAACTTTCACATTCCCTTGTTGATACTCCGGCCCCTTTTATGGCCGCCCGGTGTCCGCGCGGCACCTGTTCGTCGGCGACTTTTCAGTCCCGGCGGTGGAAAGTGATTCTGGCTGGAGCGCGCAATGGGTTTGTTTCAACGCAGCGGCAGTTCGTCTGCGAAAGGTTTCGATTGGGCTGGGCTTCTCTGGCTGTTCCTGTTCTTCTGGTATTTTTCCGGCATCACCCAACTACTGATCCAGTTGACGGGCACTTCCGGATTCACCGGGTTCCGCCAGGCCTTCGTGATGAGCGCCATCTGGCTCGCGCCGATGCTGCTGTTCCCCCGACAGACCCGTGTATTGGCCGCGCTGATCGGCGTGGTGCTGTGGGCCTGCTCAATGGCCAGCCTGGGTTACTTCTTCATCTATCAGCAGGAATTTTCCCAAAGCGTCATCTTCATCATGTTCGAGTCGAACATCTCTGAAGCGGGCGAATACATGACCCAGTATTTCGCCTGGTGGATGATGGCTGCGTTCATTGCCCACACCCTGTTCGCGTATTTCCTGTGGACGCGGTTGCGCCCGGTGTACATGCCCCGCGGACGCGCGCTGGTGGCGGCGACGGCCATTCTGGTGGCCGTGGTCGGGTATCCGCTGATCAAACAGACCGCCCGCACCGGCAGCCTCGCCGACGGTTTCGAAAAATTCGAAACCCGCATCGAACCGGCGGTGCCGTGGCAGATGGCGGTGGCCTGGCACCGTTACCTCGAGACCCTCGCCGGCATGCAGGACATGCTCGACAGTACGAGCAAGATCCCTCCGCTGCACAACCTCAAGGACGCCATGGCCAACCAGCCGGCGACCCTGGTGCTGGTGATCGGTGAATCCACCAACCGTCAGCGCATGAGTCTC
The DNA here is from genome assembly GCF_054897965.1 of Pseudomonas sp. LB3P81. Classification (NCBI taxonomy): domain Bacteria; kingdom Pseudomonadati; phylum Pseudomonadota; class Gammaproteobacteria; order Pseudomonadales; family Pseudomonadaceae; genus Pseudomonas; species Pseudomonas sp. LB3P81. Next base: position 857,040 of record NZ_JBUBVG010000001.1, read on the forward strand.
TACGGTTACCCGCGTGAAACCACGCCGGAACTGGACAAGCTCAAGGATCAACTGGCGGTCTTCGATAATGTCATCACCCCGCGCCCCTACACCATCGAGGCGCTGCAGCAAGTGCTGACCTTCGCCGACGAAGAAAACCCGGACCTGTACCTGTCGACCCCGTCGCTGGTCAGCATGATGAAACAGGCCGGCTACAAAACCTTCTGGATCACCAACCAGCAGACCATGACCAAGCGCAACACCATGCTCACGACCTTCTCCGAGCAGGCCGACGAGCAGGTGTACCTGAACAACAACCGCAACCAGAACGCCGCCCAGTACGATGGCGATGTGATCCAGCCGTTCAACAAGGCCCTGGCCGACGCGGCGCCGCGCAAGTTGATCGTCGTGCATTTGCTCGGTACGCACATGAGCTACCAGTACCGCTATCCATCGAGCTTCGACAAGTTCCAGGACCGCAACGGCGTTCCCGCCGGTGTGCGTGACGATCAGTTGCCGACCTACAACAGCTATGACAACGCGGTGCTGTACAACGACTTCGTGGTTTCGAGCCTGATCAAGGACTACGCCAAGAGCGATCCGAACGGTTTCCTGCTGTACCTCTCCGACCACGGTGAAGACGTTTTCGATTCGGCGGGCCATAACACGCTCGGTCGCAACGAAGCCAAGCCGACGGCGCCGATGTACACCATTCCGTTCATGGCCTGGGCTTCGCCGAAGTGGCGCGAGAACCATGACTGGAGCTTCGCCGGGGATCTGGGGCGGCCGTACAGCAGCTCGCACCTGATCCATACCTGGGCCGATCTGGCGGGCCTGAGTTTCGATGAGCTCGATCGCAGCAAGAGCCTGGTCAGCGACAGTTTCAAACCGCGCCCACTGATGATCGGCAATCCTTATGAACGCGAGCAGAAGGCGTTGATCGACTTCAGCCTGATCAAACCCAAGGTGAAGCCGAACCCTGCGGGCGTCGTTCAGAAGTAAATCTTTCAGGGGCCGTTTCAGGCCCCTTTTTCTTGCTCATGCTTTCAGGACGGGGAGCCTCAGGCGCGGTAATTCCCATTTAACGAAATCGGCAGATAATGTTAGCGCGACATTGCTTCATGAATGAAAGGCATCCGATATCCGTTATGGGAGGCGAAACATGAAACGTACACCCTTGATCGTTGCCGGCCTGATGACCTTCGTTTCGGTCAGCGCATTTGCCGAAGGTGGCGCTGAACGCATGCGCTATTACTACGAGAGCATGCGATTCAACCAACAGGAGAATCAGAGTCAGCAAACCGCTGAAGTCCGGGTTCCGGACGATCAAACGGCGCAAGTGACGGAGCATTACAAACGTTGATGGACTGATGCAAATACACCCCTTGTAGGAGCAGCCGGTCGACGCTCGATTGCTCGCGATGGTCGTTAACGAAGACGCGTGTTGACTGGTTAAACGCGACGCTCTTGAGTCCATCGCGAGCAATCGAGCGTCGACCGGCTGCTCCTACAGTTTGTTTGTCTGCCAGCCGCTACAGCGCTTTGGTCCAGAACAACATCCGCCCGTGCGCCGGATCGAACATGCCGGCGCTAAAGCCAAATTTGGCGTAGGACGACTGGGCCACGGCATTGCCTTCCAGCACTTCCAGGGTGATTTTGCAGCAGCCACGCTGACGGGCGATTTCCTCGACCTTTTGCAGCATCTTCTGGCTCAGGCCCAATCCTCGAAACGGCTTCATCACCACGACGTCATGCACGTTGACCAGCGGGCGACAGGCAAACGTCGAAAAGCCTTCAAAGCAATTGACCAGCCCTGCCGGTTCGCCACCGACGAAAGCCAGCACACTGAATGCATGGGGACGCTTGGCCAGTTCCCCCGGAAGGTGCTCCAGCACCTCTGCGGGCAAGGAATGACCGCCGCCCATCGGGTCTTCTGCGTAGTGATTCAACACAAGGCGCATAGCCTCGACATGCACTGGGTTGGTGTAGCTGGCCTGAAGCACAAGAATTTCTGCGAATTCCATTTCCATCCTCGACTGTGGGAGCGAGCCTGCTCGCGATGAGCCTGAGAGCTCCGCGTTTAAAAAGCAAGCCCGCGTTATCGTTGACGTCCATCGCGAGCGTGCTCGCTCCTACAGGGAAAAGCAGCTTTCAATGCCCCCAGATCAGCGCTTCGGTCCATCCCAGTTCGGCGAAATCCGCAGCCCGCAGGCCCGACTCGCCGGCACAGAAAAACTCGTCCAGTTGTGGCGGCGCGATCGACGTACCGCTGAGCATCGCGTGAATCTGCCCGCGGTGATGAATCTGGTGCTCTAACAGGTGCGACAGCATGCGCAACCGACTGTCGTGTTGCGGCGTGTCCCGGGCGATGGTCACGATCTTGCCCAGGTCCGCGTCACGCAGTTGCTCGCAGTAAGCGATCAACCGGCGATCCACCTGAGCCTGTTCGCGCTTGAGGTCCATGGCGTTGGTGAACGGCTCGTCTTCGTTGAAAAACACAGAGCACTCGGGATGCGGCGCATCCCCGCGCAACTCCCGTTCCAGCGCATCCACGTAAAACCAGTCGCAGGTCAGGATGTGATTGAGGGTCGCGCGCAGGCTGGGGAAGAAGCTGACCCGTGGCGCCGCCAGGTCCTCGGGACTCAACTGCCCCCAGGCCTTGGCCAGTCGATGGTTGGCCCAGGCGTTCTGATAGGCCATGGTCAGCAAATGATGGGACAAGGGCTGGTTCATGTTCGCGGCTCCTTGGGTTCAAGCGTCGGCGAAACGTTGCAGCTGCATTTCCTGTAATCGGCTGAGGGTGCGGCGGAACGGGAATTCCAGATAACCTTCGGTGTAGAGCGATTCCATCGGCACCTGTGCCTCAAGGTACAACGGCACTTTGCGGTCGTAGCATTCGTCCACCAACGCGATGAAACGCCGCACACCGTCGTCATGCACCGACAATTGCGGCAATTCGCGATCGCCCGCGACCACCCGTTCAGCACCGTCTTCGGTGCCACGGGCGATGCGCCCTTCGCGCTTTTGCGCGCTGAGGCTGGGCACGTCACTCAACAGAATAGCCTTGTAGGTGTCACACAGGGCCATGAAGTCCATGGCGGCAAAGGGTTGTTCGCAGAGGTCGGCGTAACGGCTCCAGAGCACGGTTTCACTGGCCTGCACCACATTCAGCGAACGGTAGCCGACCTTGATCGGCTCACGGGAAACCGACTGGCCGGCGGTCAACGCCTTGAACACATCACCCAGCGCGCCGGGCTGGCCGGGCGCGGCCACCCAATAGCGTTGCAAACCGGCACCGGGATGCAGGCGATGATCTTCGCCGCCATCCACCGCAATCACCTGCATGTGCTGCTTGATCGCCTCGATGGCCGGCACGAAGCGGTCGCGGTTGAAGCCATCGGCGTATAGCAGGTCCGGCGGTTGATTGGAGGTGCAGACCACCACCACGCCCTGGTCGAACATCACCTGAAACAAGCGCCCGAGAATGATCGCGTCACCGATATCGTTGACGAACAGCTCGTCGAAGCACAGCACGCGCACTTCTTCGCTCAATTCCCGGGCCAGCGCTTTCAGCGGATCGGCGGTGCCGGTCAGTTGAAACGAGCGCTGATGCACCCAACCCATGAAGTGATGAAAGTGCTGGCGTCGGGCCGGGACCTGAAGGCTTTGGTAAAACTGGTCCATCAACCAGGTCTTGCCACGCCCGACCGGGCCCCACAGGTAAACGCCCGTCACCGGCGTGCGACCTTCATGCAGCGCTTCGTAGCATTTTTGCAGCGCCCAGACAGCATGTTCCTGGGCCTCGTCCTGAACGAAGCCCTTCTGTTCGATGGCGTGTTGCCAGGCGCTTAACGGGGAGTCGATATTCATGCGCGGCAGTATGCCATCGCGACGCGGTCTCTACAGTGAAATGTCCAGTCGAGCGATCTTGCCCTGCTCGTTCAGACGGAACATGTAGCGCAATTCCAGCGGGCTGCCGGGAAACGTGCCGGACACCCGGTTATGCACCAGTACCTTGCCGGTACGCAGTTGCACGTCGAGCACTTCGACCCTTGGCTGATAACGCCGGGCGGTGTCTTGCATCCATTGGGCGATGGCCTGGGCGCCGATCTGATGCTGGCCTTCATCGAACACATTGGCATCCTCAGCGAAGTAACTGGCGACCCTCGAGGTGTCGCGGGCATTGGCGGCAGCAAGGTAAGCGGCGATGGCGGGCGCCAGCGAAGAGGCGGGACTGGACATGCTTATAACTCCTTGTTGATTGGTTCTGGAGCCATGCTAAAACACCCCTGTGTCAGTTCTTGTCAGGAGTGAAACGCCCGGCTTCATCCAGTTGCATCTGCTTGCGCCAGGTGCGCAGCAGGTCGCCCCGCCGCCCCGGATAACGTTCGCCCTGCTCGTTCGCCGCCGAAATCCGGTCAGTGCGAAAAGTCCGATAGGCACCGCGTAATTCACACCAGGCGACGATGATCCGCACCTCATTGAGAAATCCCAGCGCCAACGGCCAGATCAGCCGTTGACTCGACACTTGCTGAGCATCTGTATAGTCGATGAGCAACTTGGCCTGATCGCGGATCGCCTGGCGGAACACCGTCAGCGGCACGGCGTTGGGCGCAAAGCCATAACCAGGCGGGCCCGGCAACACCGTCGGGTTGCGTAAAGCGTCCAGCGCTTCGGGCGCCAGCACCGCGGCAATCTTGGCCAGCGCATCGGCCGCGGCCTTGCTCAACACTTCATCACCGCGCTGATCCACGTAGCGCAGTCCCAGCACGATGGCTTCGGTTTCGTCGGCGTTGAGCATCAAAGGCGGCAGGAACAAACCACTGCGCAACACGTAACCGATTCCTGCCTCGCCGTAGATCGGCGCGCCGAGTGCGGTGAGTTCCGCAATGTCGCGGTAGAGCGTCCGCTCGGAAATTTCCAGTTCACCGGCAAGCGTCGCCGCCGTGACCGGGCGACTCTTGCCGCGCAGCACTTGCAACAGGGTCAGTAAACGCGTGGTGCGAGACACGATTGGCAGGCTCTGTCCGGAAAAGTGGTCGGAGCTTAGCAGAGGGCCCTGTCAGAAAGTGGCAGCAGCGATGCGCCCGGTGGTCGGCCCTTATGCCACGCATGACAAAGGGCCTTGACGAAATACATGACAGGCATCATTTTTAATACATGTCACACGACATTTATATTGAGCCGCCGCGTCTTTCCTTCAGGAGTCATCCCATGCATTACAAAGTGTTCGGCCGAAAAACCGGCTTGCGCGTCTCGGAACTGGCGCTGGGCGCCGGCAACTTTGGTACGGGTTGGGGCCATGGTGCCGAGCGCGATGAAGCCAAACGCATTTTTGATGGCTATCTGGAGGCCGGCGGCAATTTCATCGACACCGCCAACGGCTATCAGGGTGGTCAGTCGGAAGCCATGCTCAGCGAATTCATCGCCCCGGAGCGCGATCGCCTGGTCATCGCCACCAAATACACCTTGGGGACTACGCCTGCTGCGGGGATTTCCCACACCGGCAACAACCGCAAGAACATGGTTCGCGCCGTGGAAGAAAGCCTGACACGGCTCAAGACCGATCACATCGACCTCTTCTGGGCGCACATGAGCGACGGTGTCACGCCCATGGAAGAGATCCTGCGGGGTTTCGATGATCTGGTGCGCACCGGCAAGATTCATTACGCCGGGCTGTCGAACTTCCCGGCCTGGCGCATCGCCCGAGCCGACCTGCTGGCCGAAGTTCGCGGTTTTGCGCCGATTGCCGGCATTCAGGTCGAGTACAGCCTTGCTGAACGCACCGCCGAACGGGAACAACTGCCCATGGCCGAAGCGTTGGGGCTGGCCGCAACCCTATGGTCGCCGCTGGGTGGCGGGTTCCTGACCGGCAAATACCGCTCCGGCGACGAGAACAATCGCGCCGCTAAACTGGGCATGCTGGTCCACGCCGAGAAAAGTACCCGCGAAACCGCCCTGCTCGACACCTTGCTCGCCGTCGCGGCGGAGCTGGGCGCCAGCCCGACGCACGTGGCCATTGCCTGGCTGCGGGAAAAAGCCAAACGCTCGACGTCGGCACTGATCCCGATTCTGGGTTCGCGTACGCGTGAGCAGCTGGATGCAACGTTGGGCGCGTTGAATGTGCAGTTGAGTGCCGATCAGTTGTTGCGCCTTGATGGAATCAGCGAAGTGGCGAAGGGTGTGCCACATGAATCCATTGCCGGTTCTTTTGCACGGTTTAGCGGGGGTGAAACCCTGGATCTGCCAATAATCCCGGTGGCCTGACACAGATCTAATTGTGGGAGCGGGCCTTTGTGGTGAGGGGATTTATCCCCGTTCGGCTGCGAAGCAGTCGCAAACTCGATGGATGCGGTCTATCTGAAGCACCGTGATTACAGAATTTGGGGCCGCTACGCGACCCAACGGGGATAAATCCCCTCACCACAAAGGCTCGCCCCCACATTGGCCGGCGTGTTACTTATCGACCTTATGTTTAGCCGCATACAAACACAGCATCTCCATCGCCAACGTCGCCGCCGCCAGTGAGGTAATGTCCGCACTGTCGTAGGCCGGCGCCACTTCCACCACGTCCATTCCCACCAGATTGATCCCGCGCAACCCGCCGAGAATTTCCAGCGCCTGCACCGTGCTCAAACCGCCGCACACCGGCGTTCCGGTGCCAGGGGCGAAGGCCGGGTCGAGGCAGTCGATGTCGAACGTCAGGTACACCGGGTTATCACCGACCCGCGCCCGAATCGCTTCGACAATCGCATCCACCCCACGGCGATGCACTTGCCGCGCATCCAACACCTGAAAGCCCTGATGATCGTCATTGGTGGTGCGCAAGCCGATCTGCACCGAGCGCGACGGGTCCACCAAGCCTTCTTTCGCCGCATGCCAGAACATGGTGCCGTGATCGACACGCTTGCCCTCTTCGTCCGGCCAGGTGTCGCTGTGGGCGTCGAAGTGGATCAGCGACAGCGCCCCGTGTTTACGGGCGTGGGCCTTGAGCAGCGGGTAACTGATGAAGTGATCGCCGCCGAACGTCAGCATCGCGCAACCGGCATTCAAAATGTGCTTGGCGTGGGCTTCAATGCTTTCCGGCACCGACTGCGGGGAGCCGTAATCGAAATCGCAATCACCGTAATCAATCACGGCGAGGTGATCGAACGGATCGAACGCCCACGGCCAGTGGCGTTCCCAGGCAATCCCGGTGGATGCCGCACGAATGCCCCGCGGTCCGAAACGCGCACCGGGACGGTTGCTGGTGGCGGTATCGAACGGCACACCGCTGACGGCGATGTCTACACCACGCAAGTCGCGGCTGTAGCGACGACGCATGAAACTGGTGATGCCGGCGTAGGTGCTTTCGGCGGCAGTCCCATAGAGGCTGTCGCGGGTCATGGCCTGATCGTTTTGCACAGGGACGTCCATCAGGTGCTCCTTGTTATTGGTTTATTGGCGGCTACGGAAAGTGGTCCACAAGCGGGTGCGCTGACGCATGTCCTTGAGGCTCATGCTGCGGTCGGCGTACAGCCGTTCGCGCACATCGGCGAGCGGGTAAATGTCCGGATCGGTGCGCACTGCCTCATCCACCAGCGGTGTGGCGGCCTGGTTGGCCGTGGCGAAGAACAGCGTATTGGTCAGCGCCGCGACGGACTCGGGGCGCAACATGAACTCAATGAAGGCGCGGGCAGCTTCCGGGTGCGGCGCGTCCTTGGGAATCGCCAGGTTGTCCTGCCAGACCAGCGTGCCCTCCTTCGGAATCCGGTACGCCACTTCGTAGGGTTTGTTGGCCTTGCGCGCCTGATCGGCGGCCATGCTGGCGTCACCGTTGTAGGTCAACGCCAGGCAAACGCTGCCATTGGCCAGATCGCTGATCTGCCGCCCGGTCGCGACGTACAGCACATTCGGCTGAAGCTGATGCAACAGCGCCTCGGCGGCTGACAGATCAGACTTGTCGGTGCTGTAGGGATCTTTACCCAGATAGTGCAGCGCCAGGCCGATCACCTCTTGCGGCGAATCGAGAATGGCAATGCCGCAGTCTTTCAACTGGCTGGCGTATTCAGGTTTGAACAGCAGATCGAGGCTGTTGAGCGGTACATTCGGCAAACGCTTTTTCACCGCTTCGACATTCATCCCCAGACCCAAAGTGCCCCAGGTATACGGCACGCCGTAGCGGTTGCCGGGATCGACCGCAGCGAGTTTTTCCAGCAAGTCCGGATCAAGGTTGGCGTAGCCCTTGAGGCCTTCGTGGGGAATCGCCTTCAGCGCACCGGCCGCCAATCCGCGCGCCAAAACGCTGGACGACGGCACGACCACGTCATAGCCACTGCCGCCGGTGAGCAGCTTGGTTTCCAGGACTTCCGAGGAGTCGAAGGTGTCGTAGCGCACGTGAATGCCGGTTTCCTGCTCGAAGCGCTGCAAGGTTTCCGGCGCCACGTAATCGGCCCAACTGTAGAGATTGACGACGTTCTCCTCGGCCTGAGCCGACACCACCATGGAAAGGAACAGCGCGGGTAAACACAGCTTGAATGAGGGACCCATGACGAACACCTGACCAGAGGAAGTGGCTGCAGCATGCATCGTCGGATACATTGGAAAAATACCAAGTCAATTATCCTGACTTTATTGCGGAGTAATGTTTGATGCTCGGCCAGCTTCACGATGTGGATCTGCAATTGCTGCGTCTGTTTGTCAGCGTGGTGGAATGCGGCGGTTTCAGCGCGGCCCAGGGTGAACTCGGCCTGAGTCAATCGAGCATCAGCCAGCAAATGGCCAGGCTCGAAACCCGGCTCGGCTATCGGTTGTGCAGTCGCGGCAAGGGCGGATTCAGGATCACCCCCAAAGGCGAACAACTGCTGATCGCGACGCGTGGACTGTTCGAGTCCATCGAAGCGTTCCGTCATCAATCCAATGGCGTGGCCGGCCGCTTGATCGGCGAAGTGCGTCTGGGGCTGTCCGAAGCCGTGGATCAATCGGTGCTGCAACGAGTGGCCCAAGCGATCCGCCGCTTTCGCGAACGCGATGAGTCGGTGCGCATCGAGTTGATCAGCGCCATGCCCGGTGAGATGGAGCGCTTGCTGCTGCAACAACGGCTGGACCTGGCGATCGGTTATTTCTCACAGGTGCAGAGCGCGTTTGACTACCGCGAACTGTTCAGCGAAACCCAGCATTTGTATTGCGCCCCCGGCCATCCGCTGTTCACCAACGAGGCACCGGACGATCAAGCATTGCAGGCCTGCGACCGGGTGGATCACCCTTACCGCTTTCTGCGCAGCGATGAGCCCTTCCAGGGAAAGCGGTGCTCGGCGCGTTCGGAACAGGTCGAAGGCACCCTCGCCTTCATCCTGTCCGGCAAGCACGTCGGTTATCTGCCCAGTCACTTTGCCCGCAGCTGGGAGGACAAAGGGTTGCTCAGGGCCGTGTGCCGCAGCGACATGAGTTTCGACGTGGCATTTCACCTGGCCCGCCACCGTGCGCAGGTGCCGGGGGATGCGCAGAAAGCCTTTGAAGAGGACCTACTCGCGGCGTTTGCCTGAAGATCAAAAGATCGCAGCCTTCGGCAGCTCCTACATGGGATCGGCGTAGGAGCTGCCGAAGGCTGCGATCTTTTGATCTTGCCTGGGTTGTTCTTTTTGCTGTGGGCGGACCGTTCTGGCATCCTGCGCCTCCATTTTTTGACCCGGCACGCCTTTCGGCACGCAAACCACCATGACCGCCTCTGAAAAAGCCCCTGCCCCGCGCCACAGCGACCTGATCTACGGCCTCGACGACCGCCCGCATTTGACCGCCACGGTGTTCGCTGCCCTGCAACACGTACTCGCCAGTTTCGTCGGCATCATCACCCCGACCCTGATCATGGGCAGCGCCCTCGGTCTGCAAAGCGAAATACCTTATCTGATCAGCATGGCGCTGTTCGTCTCGGGCCTGGGCACCTTCGTCCAGGCACGACGATTCGGTCCAATCGGTTCCGGTTTGCTGTGTCTGCAAGGCACCAGTTTCTCGTTCATCAGCGTGATCCTCAGCGCCGGTTTCATGGTCAAGGCTCGTGGCGGCGGCACCGATGAAATTCTTTCGACGATCTTTGGCGTGTGTTTTTTCGCCGCGTTCATTGAAGTGGTGTTGAGCCAGTTCATCGGCAAGCTGCGGATGCTGATCACGCCAGTGGTGACCGGAACCATCATCACGCTGATGGGACTGTCGCTGATCAAAGTCGCCATGACCGACATCGCCGGCGGCTTCGGCGCGACGGATCTCGGCGCGGCCAGTCATCTGGCGTTGGCGGCGCTGGTGCTCGGCACTATCGTGGTGCTGAACCGGGTGGACGTGCCGTTCCTGCGCCTCGGGGCGATCGTGATCGGCCTGACCCTCGGCTATGTCGTCGCCTGGCTTCTTGGCCATGTGGATTTCAGCAGCATGCCCGACGTACCGCTGATGAGCGTGCCGGTGCCGTTCAAGTATGGGTTCAACTTCGACTGGGTGGCGTTCGTGCCGGTGGCGGTGATTTTCCTGGTGTCGCCGCTGGAGGCCGCCGGTGATCTGACCGCCAACTCGATGATTTCCCGGCAGCCGGTCAAAGGTCCGCTCTACATTCGCCGGATCAAGTCCGGTCTGCTTGCCGACGGTCTCAACTCGGCCATGGCGGCGGTGTTCAACAGCATGCCGATGGTGACCTTTGCGCAGAACAACGGCGTGATTCAACTGACCGGCGTGGCCAGCCGTTACGTGGCGTTTTTCATTTCCGGCCTGCTGGTCGTGCTGGGGTTGTTCCCGATGATCGGCGCGGTGCTGCAACTGATGCCCAAACCGGTGCTGGGTGGCGCTGAACTGGTGATGTTCGGCACCGTTGCGGTGGCTGGCATCAAGATCCTCGCCGAAGCCGGCCTGCATCGGCGCAACATGCTGATCGTGGCGATTTCCCTCGGCATGGGCCTGGGTGTGGCGGCCGTGCCGGAGGTGCTGCGCGAGTTGCCGAAAGCGCTGCATAACATCTTCGAATCACCCATTACCGTTGGCGCGTTGTGCGCTATCGTGCTGAATATCTTCCTGCCCGAAGAATTCATCGAGCTGGAAGAAGACGATTTCGATCCGGAAGCCTCGATCCTCCAGGTCATGGAAAACCCGGATGTCCCGGCCAAAGGTGAACCCACCACGCCTGCGGTTGTCGCACAGTTGAACCGCTAGACAGGCTCAAGGCCGAGCCACCGGTGGTTCGGCCTTTTCTTCAAGAGAGCATGTCCATGCGCCGTATTCACGCCGTTGTCCTTTCCCTCCTTCTGCTGTCCCTGAGCGCCTGCGCCCTGTTGCCCAATCGTGATCCGCTGAACATCAACGTGGTTGGCTTCGAACCGCTGCAGAGTCAGGACATGGAAGTGCGTTTCGCCGTGAAGATCCGCGTACAGAATCCCAATGAAACACCCATCGACTACAACGGCGTGGCCCTGGACCTGTCAGTCAACGGCCAGCCCCTCGCCTCCGGGGTCAGTGATCAGTCGGGCTCGATTGCGCGCTTTTCCGAGACAGTGCTGACCGTGCCGGTGAGCGTTTCGGCGTTCTCGGTGCTGCGCCAGACATTGGGCCTGGGCCAGACCCAAACCCTGAACAATCTGCCTTATGTCTTGCGCGGCAAACTGGCGGGCGGCTTGTTCGGCACGATGCGCTTCACCGACAGTGGCAAGCTCAGTTTGCCGGGATCGACGACTGGAACCTGGTGACTTCAATAGCGCTGTAAATCCAATGTGGGAGCAAGCCTGTGTGGCGAGGGGATTTATCCCCGTTGGGCTGCGAAGCGGCCCCAAATTCTGTAATCGTGGCTCGTCAGATAGATCGCATCCACAGGGTTTGCGACTGCTCCGCAGCCGAACGGGGATAAATCCCCTCACCACATAAACTCGCACCCACAGTTTGAGTTATGCGGTGAAGCGCACGCCCGGTTTGGCGCGCTCATCCACGGTCAATTCGAACACGTCCGGGCGCGCGTAATGGCCGACGACGTCAAAGTCATACCGCGCGCGGATCAGGTCGTCGGTGTCGATTTCGGCGGTGAGTAGTCCACACTCGCCACGCAGCGGCCCGGCCAGAACATCGCCCATCGGGCCGACAATCACGCTGCCGCCAGAAATCAACGGCCGGTCCGCCGGCCAGTTGGCGATCTCCACGCCCAGTGCTTGTGGAGAGTCCTGAACCTGACAGGCACTGACCACGAAGCAGCGGCCTTCATGGGCGATGTGGCGCATGCTGACCTGCCACATGTCCCGCTCGTCCACCGTGGGCGCGCACCACACTTCCACGCCTTTGGCGTACATCGCCGTGCGCAGCAGCGGCATCATGTTTTCCCAGCACACCACCGCGCCGACACGCCCGACCTGGCTGTCGATCACCGGCAACGTCGAGCCGTCGCCCTTGCCCCAGATCAGCCGTTCGGTGCCCGTGGGCATCAGTTTTCGGTGTTTGGCGACCAATCCAGCCTGCGGATCGAAGTACAACGCGGTGCAATACAACGTGCTGCCGGCGCGCTCGATGACTCCGATCACCAGGTTCGCACCGGTGCGAGCCGCCAGCCCGGCCAACGCTTCGGTTTCCGCGCCAGGCACATCGATGGCATTGGCGAAATAACGGGCAAAGGCTTCACGACCTTCCGGCAGTCGATAACCCAATTGTGTGCCAAACCCCTCACCTTTCGGGTATCCGCCCAGCAACGCTTCGGGCATGACCACTAGCGAAGCACCGGACTCGATAATGGCGTTTTCGTAAGACAGGATCTGTTCCAGCGTCTCAGCCTTGCCGCCGGGCAAGGCGCCGATTTGCAGTGCAGCAACGATTGACTTGGGCATCGCGGTCACTCCGTTCACATCAGGTGTTGCTCATTCTCAGGCGTCACGGGATCATGAATAAAGCCCATCCAGATGCTGAATGATATGAACAAAATGAATATCGCCACCGTCGATCTCAATCTGCTCAAAGTCTTCGAAGCCTTGCATGAAGAGTCCAGCGCCAGCCGTGCGGCGCTGCGTCTGGGCGTGACGCAATCGGCGGTCAGCGCGGCATTGCGCCGGCTGCGCGAGGTGTACGGCGATCAATTGTTTGTGCGCACTGGCCGAGGCCTTGCGCCGACGCTCAAGGCCAATCAGTTGAAACCGGTGGTCAGCGATGCGCTGAACAAATGCCGACAGAGCCTGGCGATGGTCGATCCGACCGCCCATCACTACGACGGCCGCTCGGTCACGGTCGGTTTGTCAGATGATTTCGAAATCGCCTACGGGCGTCGCTTGATCGAGGAAATCGCCCGCTGCGCGCCGAAGCTGCGGCTGATCTTCCGCCAGACTCACAGTCAGATCGTCGCGCAGGCGTTGATGGAGCGCAGCATTGATCTGGCAATCACGGCCGGCGGGTTTGCCGAACGGTTGCTCAGCCGTCAGGTATTGGGTGAAGGCGATTATCTGTGTCTGGTTGACCCGACGAGTCTGGCCGCCGGACAGCACACCATCGACCTTGAGGAGTTCGTCACCCGTGAGCATATTCTGGTGTCATCGGGTGGCTTTATCGGAATCACCGACGAAGGGCTGGCGGCGTTGGGACTGAGCCGGCGGGTCTGCGCCTCGACCACGCATTTCGCGGCGTTGCCGCATCTGCTCAAGGGCAGTCAAGCGGTGGCGACCATTCCGGCGCATGCCGCCCGAAGCCTTGCAGCGCTCTGCGGCCTGGCGCTGCTGCCCTGCCCTTTGGCGTTGCCGCGCTACCCGATCGAACTGGGCTGGCGCACCAGCACTCAGCTCGATCCGGTGGTGTTGAAAGTGCGTGAGGCGATTGTCGCAATCTTTGCGAGCGCGTAGGAGCTGCGGCAGGCTGCGATCTTTTGATTTTGCCTTTTGAAAACAAGATCAAAAGATCGCAGCCTGCGGCAGCTCCTACAGGAGTTTGCCAGCAGTAATTTACTTGGCCGCCATCAACCGATTGACTTCACTGCGCACCATGTTCGCGAATTCCGGAGGCGACATGCCGTCAAGTTCGGAACGGACCCATTCGGCCCACTTGCCTTTGCGCTTGGCGCGCTCGCCGAACAACCGCGCGGCTTCGCCTTTGGCTTTGCCCAGGTTGTTTTGCCAGAGTTCGAACAGACGGGACTTCTCGTCTTCAAGCGCCGCGCGCTCGGCAAGGGGTTTGTCGGCCAGATTGAAGCTCATGGGGAGTTACCTGCTGCGTAAATGGGCGACATCTTACACTGTAGGAAGAAATGTCCTGCGCTGGATTTTTCTACAGGATGGCGTCCGCGCGCAAAATCGCTGCAACTTTTTCCGTCGCGGCAGACTCCATTGTTCACTGCCCATTCACCTGCAAGGAGTCACCCAATGGCCCGGAAAACCGCCGCACAAGCCGCCGAAGACCAAATCAAGGATCAGGCTTTCAGCGAACTTCAGGCGCTGATCGAAGAGTCGGAAAAACTGCTCAAAAGCAGTGCGTCACTGGTCGGTGAAGAAGCAGACACGCTTCGCGGACAAATCGCCCAGAAACTCCAGCAGGCACGGGACTCGGTCACTCGTGTTCGTGACCGGACCCTGCCGGCGGTCGAAGCCACTGAAACCTACATCGGCGGGCATCCATGGCAAACCGTGGCCATTTCCGCCGGTTTCGGTTTGGTCGTTGGTTTGTTGCTGGGCCGACGCTAAGCCTGCGATAACACGTATTGAAATACGGTCCCTGTAGGAGCGAGCCTGCTCGCGATGGTCGTTAACGTAGACGCGTGTCTACTGGTTAAACGCGGCGCTCTGAAGTCCATCGCGAGCAAGCTCGCTCCTACAGTCAGTGTTCTGCAATCAGAGCCCCGCCAATTCCTGCAAGTTCGCCAGTGTCTGCGCATCCAGCACGATGCCACCGGCTTGCGATTTAGCCCGCTGATAGTGCCGTCGATCACCCGGCAACCGTTTAAGCCCCACACCATGCATCTGCCGCACCAGTTCCTGACTGCGCTCGGCAAAGCTCTGCCCGGCCGCCTTGCTCGGATCGATCACGATCAACAGTTGGCCGGTCCACGGTGTCTTGGCCCCCGGGTGGTTCTTCCAATCGAACTCGAACGAAAAATTGCCGCCGGTCAACGCCGCCGCCAACAGCTCCACCATCATCGACAACGCCGAACCCTTGTGCCCGCCAAACGGCAGCAACGCGCCCCCTTCAAGAATCGCTTTCGGGTCCTGAGTCGGCTGGCCGAGGCCGTCCACACCCATGCCCGGCGGCAAACGCTCACCCTTGCGTGCGGCAATCTGCACGTCGCCATGGGCAATGGCGCTGGTGGCCAAATCGAAAACAATCGGCTCGCCGTCGGCGCGAGGTGCGGCAAAAGCAATCGGGTTGGTGCCGAACAGCGGACGGTCGGCGCCGTGCGGCACCACGCAGGTCATGCTGTTGACCACGCTGAGCGCCACCAGCCCTTCATAGGCGAAGGGCTCGACGTCCGGCCACAACGCCGCGAAATGGTGTGAGTTACGAATCGCCAGCACCGCGATGCCGGCGCTGCGGGCCTTTTCAACCAGCAAGGCGCGTGCAGCCGCAAGGGCGGGCTGGGCGAAACCATTGCCGGCGTCGACCCGAACAAACCCCGACGCCACGTCCTCGACCACCGGCACGGCGCGGCCATTGACCCAGCCGCTTTTGAGCGTCGACACGTAACCGGGGATACGGAACACACCATGACTGTGAGCACCATCGCGTTCGGCGCCGGCACAGTTTTCGGCCAGCACACGAGCGACGTCGGAAGAGGTGCCATGGCGCAGGAAGATCTTCTCAAGCAATGCCGTCAGCTCGTCGAGGGACAGGTTTTGCGAGACAACAGGAGACGCATGATCGTGTGGCGCAGACATCTGAAGCTCCAGACTAATTATTGGAGGGGGCAACAGCGTATGAAGACCGCTGATTAATCACGCGCGACCAGCGGCCTGTCAACCTTTCGGATAAACCCACGCGCACAGACACCGGCAGACCGTGCGTTAACTATCTACCACCTTCGATGTTCCGGCGGCTTTTAGTCTCGAATCTCACTTTTCCGGCGCTCTAGATCGCGCCCTGCATGAGATTCAACAATGTCTACGCCCAGCACTCCCCTGTTTTTCCCCCAGGCCCTGCAATCTCCCGGCCACTGGACTGACCTTGGCAAAACCTACGGTCTGACGCGCAAGGACTTCGAATGGTTCGAACATCTGAAGCTGGCCAGTCATACCTCGCGTAATCAACAGACCCCACCGATGCACGCCGAGAAAATCCTGATCGGCATCGGCGATGTGTCCTTCCCCCTGGCGGGCTGCTTCCTGTTGAGCGCCACACCGGATGACCAAGGGGTGATCTTTTACACGCCGTACGGAGGGATAAAGAAATTCGACAGTCGTACAGACTTGTCCGCTCTGGTCAAAAGCCAACTCGACGACGCCGGCGAAGATGACGACTCGGTCGCCTTCCTGTCGTTGTCCGCGCGCAAAACCCTGGCGGCGGCCACCGATATCAAAGTGAGCTTTGAGACGATCGAGGGCGACGTGTTCGAAGTTCAGCGCGCCGTCATCAACATCAACCAGCACCTTAACGACCAGGCCATGGTTGACGAATTACAGAGGCTGCCGACGCTCACCGCGTTGATCGATACGGTGCTGGAGGAATTGCTGAAACCGGCTTTTCCAGCGTTGGACCAGCGTCAAACCCGGGTCGGTTTTTACGCTGAAACAGAGGCCAGCGCTGGGGACTCGAAAAACCCGGGAGCCCGACGCTGGACCGACTCCATGTCCCTGAGCCAGGCGCTGCTTTCGTATTACCGCCATAAGGGCTGGCCGTCGGGACAGCGACCCGAATTCTCTCACCCGCAAAGAACGTCGCACTCCCCGGACCAAAAAACCTGGGAAACCGCGATCAAGTCCGCTGCCGAGACCTTGACCAGCCAAATTGCCGAACAAATGCAACTCTTCTGGAACGAGGCAAGCGTCGACGGCGCCACGCGCCGGGCATTTTTCGCCCGGGTCATCCGCGAAAAAGCGCGGGCCGAGCTGCTGCTCAAGCGCGAAGCCGAGATCATCACCCCGGAACAAAGCCGTGCCTTGCACACACTCATAGAACCAACGACAGCGACTTACCCGACACTTTCCCTCGAAACCGTTCGCCTCTGGGAGTACGAGCCCAACTTCGTGGAGCTCGCCGGCTCGCTGATGATCAGTCAGGGCAGCTCCACAGCCTTTCTCTACACCCCCGCCCAAGGGTTGCAGGTCTTGAAGGACTATCAGGACTTGAAGGACACACTGGAGAAAAAATCCACAGAGGCCGGTCACGACGATGAGCTCTACGACCTCATGAGCCTGGAGGAACGCGACCGCTTCATCGGTTTCCATGAGCCGCAAGTGTCTGGCGCGGTGATCGCCGGTTCGGTGTTCAAGACGCTCTTCGAAGCGATCATCAACAAACAGCAGCAGAACCTCGAATACGCCTTGCAGGTGTTCCGTTTCAGCGATGGCGCGGTGGACATCCATGCGTTTTTCGACAAGGCACTGGACATTCGCTCCCTGATAAACGAATCGCTGCTGACGATTGATGTAAACGGTCGCTGGAGTACCCGGCCCGTGTTATCGGGCAAACATCCTTCCATGGTGCTGGCGGATACGGCCGCGGGTTTCGTGAAAACTTTCAACGCTGTCGAACTGCCGCTCCACACCGAATTTGTGGCGCAACCTATCACCACTCAGGCGTCACAGCGGGTTTATCTGGGAGGTATGAAAGCGACGCTGGCCCATGCCTTTTCCGTCGGCCTGCGGGGCGAAGCCAGTCTTCGGGAACTCAGCGGGTCATTGCGCAACGCCGATTGGCATATTGTCGATACGGTGTTCAACCCGGACCAGGCAGATCGCAAAAGTCGGCCAGCCATCAGGGGGTTCTACCCGGACGCCTACTCGCTGGTCCTTGAATGTTCCGGTGAGACCGATGTTTTGCCGCTGGCCAACTGCGTGTTGTTGACCGAGCGCGGCGGGGTCGACGTCCAGCATTCCGGGCGGGCCATTCTATGGACGCCGGCGGCCGGGCTGGAAGTCTTTGCGACGGTCGCCATTGCGCGGCAGCAGTTGAACCTGCGCCTGCTCGATCCTGACCAACGCCTCGTGTTGCTGGAGAACCTTACCCCTGACCAGCGCAAATTCCACAGGCGCTATTCGTTCAGGAGGCTGGAATTGATCGAAGGCAATGTTTTGCAGCACCTCGCGCAATCCGCCATTGACCTTTTTCTCGCTCGCTGCGAGCACGTGCGCTCGCTGAAGCTGAAAGCGGCCCAACAGGTAAAGGCCCTGATCGTGCTGACGCAAACGCTCGTGGACACCAACTTGCGCAGAGCCGGCTGGATCGCCAAGGCCATCAGCCACCAGCAATCGCTACCCGCCTGGCTGGGAATGGCGCCCGTCGCAGAACAGCAGCTGCATATTGAATTGCTGGAGCAGTACCGCCACAGCGTGACCGACGACAAAGACTACCTACATGGGATTCAAACGCTCGAGGATTACGTTCGTGAAACACTCAAGTCGCTGCTCACCGCCCGATTCCCGGGGAACTCTATTGCCCCCGACATGATCGAGATCACCCCCAACCTGGCACTGGCAGGACCGGCTCAAAGCCTGACCCGTTTCGCGTTGAACCATGTCAACATCGCTCAAGGCACGGGATTCAAGGTCGCCTCCGGAACCACGCAAGCACTGCCCGAAGGTCTGAACCAGGCCGCCGTCAGGCAGCTATTACTGTCGCTGAACATTCAGCAAGACTTTGGCAAAAAGGTCACCGCGGCGCTGTCGGGCACCGACGCCGCCGCGCGAAAGTTGCGATTTGTTCAACAACTGCCCTGGCAACTGCTGCAACACGCCCATGCTTTGAAGCTGCAACAACATCTGTCCCACAGCGCATTCGACTTGATCACACAGGTCCTGGACATGCCGGACGCCGTCGCCCGTTCTGCAGTGGAAGGTGCCCATGCCATTGTCAGGCCGCTGGAGCTGATCAAGACCGCCGGTGCCACCGCGGTTCAGGCTTCGGGCCTGTACCTGATCAGCCCGGGTGCCGGAAAAAAGGGATCGCACGTTCTGTATGCGCCCTATCACAGCGGCGAGGTCTTCAGCGAATTCGCCGATGAGACCAGTCTTGTCGCAGCCCTCAACACCCCCGGCGCGTTGCAAGACCTGATCCTGCGCCGTTTGCCGGAAAATGAACGGGCGACCTTCAGCAACCTGCTTCAGTCCAGCGTGGGTCAGGTGAGTGAAATCACCCTGGGCAACACCTCGATTGGCGGCAATTTCCTTGAGCAATTGTTCAATGACAACACCCGCCTGATTTCGCGAATGCTCGGCAGTCAGAACGAGGCCAGCCGTCAGTCGGACTGGGAGGCCATCAAGTCGCTGTTCAGCGCCGGTATCAAACTGATCTCCGGGCTCTTGCCCGGCAAACTCGCGTACGGCCGGTTTCTGTGGCAAGCCTACAAAGACTTCAAGGACTCCGCCCAAGCACTGCAGGATCATCACTGGAAGCGCGCGTTGCAGTCTTTTATCGCCGGCGGCATGCAAATGGTGACACTGGGCAAACTGTCGCTGGAGGCTTCACCGCTGACTGCGCAGGCAGCTGCCGAGACCGAGACCGTACTGGTTGCCACTCCCGTGGTCGACTCGAAATGGTCCGACGTCCAGCCGACTGCACCGATGCGCACCTTGTACCAGCGCTTCGAAGCGACCACCGTGGCGTTGAAAGACCTGAAAAAGAGCGCCACCGATGGTACGTACCTCGAGTCGGTCAGCAAAAAGCGCTACGCGCCGATCGCCGGGAAAGTCTATCCCGTCGCCAAACCCGGCGCGGTGTGGCGAATACAGAATGATCAGGAGCCGGGTCCATCATTACTGAGCTCGCCCTCCCGACAATTGATCCTCGACCCTGACGTGCACACCGTGCATTACGGCAGAGCCATGTCGACCTTGCGCAACCGATACACTGGCACCTCTCTGGCGCGCAAGGTGATCAACATCGAAGCACGAGGCATGGACGATATCCGTACCCATTCCCCGGATAAAGCCCTGATGATTGAACAAGCCATTCATATCGCGCGCTTGTACGCGGCTAACAGCCTGCACAACCTTGTGCAGCTCAGGGCGCTGGTCCCCGGCACACGGCTGGATACGTTTTTGAGGCGGTTTTTCGATGTGGACAGCGTCGATGCCGCCCTTCTGGAAAAAATCAGGCAAGCCATCGCTCCCGTCTGCAACGCCTTGGTGGATCCGAGCGATGAGCTGCTCGATTCCAATCGCTTTATTGTCGGTTCCAGCCGATATGATGCGTCCGACATCATTGCGTTCGTGCTGGACGAAGACCAGCTCAAGAACGTGCATTTCACCGAACATTTTTTTGACCACCAACTCGATGGCTACGAATCGTATCTGACCGAGCCCTTTAATATCGCGGGCCACAGCCAAGCGGTCACCTTGATTCACGAGTTCAACCACATTTATTCAGAGGCCCTGGATATCGCAACGCTTGAAGCAAGGCGGCCGTTCATTGATCTCATCAACCCCATCACTCAATTCGGGGCAGAGATCAGAGACTCCCTGCAGGCATACCAGCGTGAGGCATTATCGCTGTCAACCCCCCCAGATGAGCTGTTCTCCCAGTGGAACAGTGTACTGGACGACTGGGTCAGCATCGACGAGGTTCCAGGCCAGGAGCATATCAGCGAGCAAATCCTCCAACTGACCGGAAGCCTGACAATGGCTGAGGCGAGGACTGCGTTTCTGGACCCCGTCAACCCCGCCGTCCGAATCGACGTCATTTTGCGCAATGCCGATTCGCTCGCGTTTCTGATCTGTGAAATGGGACGACAGCTGGATCCGGTCGCCGTGGCGTCTTTCTCAAACACCTGAGAACACTGCGCAGACCATGAGTCTGCGCATCCCTTTCTCTCAATCCGTTTATGCAGATTGCCAGGCGCAGGCTGTTTCACACGGCACGACGGTAAAAATAAACAGCCGTTTGATGGGTAAATGCCATGACGGCTGTTCTCGCGACTTCCACTGAAGGTTAGAATGCGGGAAATCAGGATGAGTCAATGACCGACAACCCGCTCTCGCAAGCCGACTATGACGCCATCACCGATGCCGCCGCGCACTGGTGCATGCGTCTGCACGCCTGCGACTGCACCGAGCAGGAGCGGCAGGCCTTCGAACAGTGGCGCGACGCCGATCCACTGCATGCGTTCGAATACGAGGCGATGCTTGAGATCTGGGATATTGCGGAAGATTTGCCGCGTCTTGAGACCGTCGTACCCATCGCTCGCGCCAAGCCTGCAACACCCTGGCGCACCTTCGGCATTGCCGCCGCCGTGTGCGCCCTGGCGTTGCCACTGGCGGCCTGGAGCGGTTGGAGCCTGGGGTTGCTGCCCAATTCGTATCAGCATTTCGAGGCTAGTAATGCGATCCGTCAGGTCACCCTGAGCGATGGCAGCCAGGTCGAACTGAACCTGGGCACCGAGCTGACCTTCAGCAATTACAAGGATCAGCGTCGGGTCACGCTGGACAAAGGCGAAGCTTTTTTCAGTGTCAGCCACGACACCACTCACCCCTTTGTCGTCAAGGCGGCGGAAGGCAGGATCCGGGTCACCGGGACCCAATTCAACGTCTGGATGTATGAGGATCAGGTCCGCGTGAACCTGATCGAAGGTTCGGTACTGGTCACCAGCAACGATGAACTGCCGGGCGATGGCTTGCGCCTTGAGCCCTCGATGCAGGCGCGCTACAAACACGGCGATTTCACGCCGCAAATCAGCCAGACCTACGCCAATGACACTTCCCTGGCCTGGCGCCACGGCAAACTGGTGCTCGATGACCTGGCGTTGTCCGAAGCCCTGCCCTTGATCAATCGCTACCTGACCAACCCTCTGATGGTCGCCGACAACAGCACCGGTGCGATCCGCCTCGGCGGCATCTACAACATCAAGGAACTCAACAATCTGGTGGCGACGCTGCCGCGGGTGCTGCCGGTTTACCTGACCCGCAACAAGGACGGCAACCCGGTCCTCAACGCCATTCCGCGACAACCGCCAAAAAGCTGAAGGCCGCAACCCTTACGGGATGCGTAATGCTGTTCACTTAAGCGCTTTTGGGTTGTGCATACCTTTGTGGCGAGGGAGCTTGCTCCCGCTGGGCTGCGTAGCGGCCCCAAAAATCTGACAACCATTGCCGATTTTTGTGAGTGCTACGCACTCAAGCGGGAGCAAGCTCCCTCGCCACAGGTTTCTCTGATTCAAGACTTTCTTAAGTGAACAGCATTCTGCGGGGGGCGGCCTTTTTTTATCGCTCAAGCACGCTTCGTTTTATTGTTGGGCCACCTTCCCGGCTTTTTCATCCTGCTCGCGGATCGTCTGAGCCTGATAGTTCGGGTCCGAGGTAATCTGCTGCTCGGTGAACGGCAACACACTCAACTGCTTCTTCGAAAACGCCAGGGTCTGATCATTTGAATATTTCGACGCCGGGTCGCTGGACAGCGAAAACGCCAGCAGCCCTTTGGCCTGCGGTCCCTTGTCATCGAAGGTCACTATTTGAAGATAGCTGGTGCCACTGACCACTTCGCGTTTGCCATCGGTTCTCGGCACGCTCTGAATGGCGTTGTAGACACCCAATGTACCGGGGCCACCATGAATCGGCGTTTGCCGGCCGCCGCTGCTGACCACCTGGATATCGCCCCAGCGGCTGTCGGTCTTGAGGCCCGATTTGTTGACCTGTTCCACCGACGCCAGCATCGCCTCGCGCAGTGCCTTCGCAACGTCCGGGCGATCGACTGCCAGACCGCGCGGAGTATGTTGCGGATCTTTCGGATCGAACTGGACGCGCCAGACATCAGGCGCTTCCAGTAGCGACTCCATGATGTTCTGGAAATGCACAAAGCCCGGACCGCTGTCCAGATTCGCGCTGCGATCCCAGGCTTTCAGGCTGGCACACAGCGGCGTAAGCGTCGACGCATCGGCGCCCAGGTCCGCCGCGCAGAATTGCAAAAGGTCGGGCATCACTTGCGCCGCCTGATACACCTGATCGTCCATCACCATGCGTTGCAGATCCGCCGCCCCGATCGGGCCGGCCTTGTTCAGCGTACCCAGGCGATCCAGAGCAAAGCGTGAACGCAGACCGAGTGGCTGACTGTCCTGGCTGATTAACGGCGAGAAACCGGTAAGCGGTTGTGCCGGGTTGGCCATCCACGCCGAATCGTTGGAGTGCTGCACAAAGTCCTTGCGCAATAGTTGCGGCAACTTGTCCGACGCATAGATGCCTTTTTGCGCCGCCGTCGGGTCGATGTCCCAGGCACAGGCGCTGTTGGAACCGTCGAGCACGATCATCTGCAACCCGGCCCGTGGATCGCTGCATCGGGCCAGTTTGTCGGCATCGACGTTCGGCACCACCGACAGATTCATGTACAGCGTCTGACCCTGATCGTCCGCTGCCAGGGTGTTGACCCACGGGATACCCTGAATCGTGTGAACCGACGCCTGCAATTCCTTGAGGCTGGTTGCACGGTTCATCGCGTACCACTGCTGCAGCACCCGGTCGTTATCGAGGTTGGCGTCGCGCAAGCTGTAGGCGAACTGATTGTCCCAATCCAGTTTTCCCGGCCATTGCACGATCGGGCCGAACTGCGAGCTGTAGACCACATGGGAAACCGCCCGGGTCTGCCCGTCAGGCTGTTTCACGTTCACGGTCACGGTCTGCTGCTTCATCGGCAGGGACTTGCCATCGAGCAGATAGCGGGTCGGGTCCTTCGGATCGAGTTGCAGGCGATACAGGGTGAAATGCTTGGACGAATCCACGGTATGGGTCCAGGCCAGGTGCTGGTTGAAGCCAATGTTGATCATCGGCAGGCCGGGCAACGCGGCGCCCATCACGTCCAGTTTGCCGGGAATGGTCAGGTGCATCTGATAGAAGCGCATCCCGCCGACCCACGGAAAATGCGGGTTGGCCAGCAACATGCCACGGCCATTGAACGAGCGCTCGCTGCCCACCGCGACGGCGTTGCTGCCGCGATCCAGCGCGAAGCGTTGAATGCGCGCAGCGGCCACCTGAAACTGCGCTGAGGCCTCTGTATTCTGCGCGAGCGCTTTGGGTGGCGTGGCCCCGGCCAGTGCTTCGGCAAATTGCCCGACCCCCCCTTCGACCAGCAGGCGGCGGGTCAACTTGACCAGGTCCTGCACAGTAATGTCCCGCACCCACTCGCCCTGGCATTGCTGCGGCAGACCTTGTGCGCGACGTTCCGTCAGCGAACGGTTGTAACCCGCCACATAACCTTCAATGAGGTCGCGGACTTCCGGGGTTTGCGCCTGCCAGAACGCAGAGACGGCCTGCGGCGTATTCAGCCAGTTGAAAAAGACGTCGCTGACCTGATTTGCGCGCTCTTCGACCGTGAACTGCTCCGGGCCGAAATACCGTGAACGTTCGCCGTTCACCGTGGTGATCTCATTGGCCAACAGGCACAGATTGTCCTGAGCGTAGGCGTAGCCGATGCCATAGCCCAGACCACGCTCGTTTTCAGCGCGAATGTGCGGCACGCCGAAGCTGGTCCGGCGGATCTCGGCCGTCGTCTGGTCCGGCTGGCTGCGCGCGGTTGCCGCAAGACTCAAGCCCACCAACACACCGGCAAGGCTCAATCGGGTTAACTGC
Source organism: Pseudomonas sp. LB3P81 (assembly GCF_054897965.1). Lineage (NCBI taxonomy): Bacteria > Pseudomonadati > Pseudomonadota > Gammaproteobacteria > Pseudomonadales > Pseudomonadaceae > Pseudomonas > Pseudomonas sp. LB3P81. The sequence continues at coordinate 881,687 of NZ_JBUBVG010000001.1, forward strand.
CTGGTAATAATCACGCTCGCTCCTGATCCAATACGGCTGATGCCATCATGTAGGAGCAGCCGGTCGACGCTCGATTGCTCGCGATGGACGCAAGGGCGGCGCGTTCATCCAGGAATCACGCGCAATCGTTGACGTCCATCGCGAGCAAGCTCGCTCCTACAGTTACAGTAGGAACGAAATTCAAGACTAAAATTTAGAGTGCTGGAGCGCGTTTTTACGGGTGCTTACGGGTTTCTGACGTGATGGCGACAAAATTTCTACATCCAGGCCTTCATGATTTGAGTCGCTCGTACGTCTTATTGAACAAGAGCACCCAAAACATCTTCCCGGTTCAGGCTCTGATAAGGAGTTTTTGCATGTACAACTCGCAACTGCCAACGGACGGTAGCGCTGCACCAATGGGCACTTCCATGGGCTCGGGCCTGTTCAATCAACGGACCGAACGCAACGGCAACGAAAGGATCAGGGTTCTGCTCAAGAGCTTTGGCCTGCGCACCAGCCTGATTCGCCTGAAAGTCATCGACGCGTTGCTGACCGCCGCTGACAGCGACCGCAGTCTGGGCGTGCGCGGCGTGCACAGCCACCTGCTGGACCTGGGTATTCCCCTGTCCTTTCTCAGCGTGCGCGAAGTGTTGAAACGCTTGTGCAGCGAAGGTGTGATCACGCTGAACGCGGACAAGAGCTACAGCCTGCATCCGCAGGCTGCCGCCGTTCTGCACGGCGAGTAATCCTGGCGTCGGGCGTCGCTCAGGGTTTGACCTTGCGGCGCATCATGCCATTGATCACCACCACGATTACCGCCACGCCAATGGCGATGTACTGAAACAGCTTTTCGCTGATGACCCCGGCATTCTGCAAATACGAAAGGCCAAACATGATCCCCAGCACCACCAGAGAGATCAGAATCGAGTATTTCAAACGTTGCGACTGGGTCATTGCCCTTTTCCTTAAACAAAAAGCTTAAACGTAAGCCTGAACGTGAACCTGAAAGATGTATCCGGTTTGTATCCGGAAGCATGCCAAGCCCCTACCGTTTTTCGGGGATGCGGCGCTGCAAACGGGGTCTCATGTTACAGCCGATGAAGCGTTTTGGCTTCATAGCGGCGATAACCATGAGGATTTTGAAATGTTCCGTCGAATCACACTGCTGATTCCCCTGCTCGCCATTCTTTCCCTGAGCGGCTGCATCATTTTCCCCCACGGTGGCTGGCACGGCGGCCATCATTACGACGGCCGTGGCGGACCGGGTTACTACCAGCATCGCTGAGGCTTTTCAGCGAGCTGACTGATCCCTGAAAAAGTCATTTCCCGGTTGCGCGCAAAGCTCGATCATCCAGTCAACGAATACCCGCACCCGCCGCGACAACTGACGGTGAGGAGGATAAAGCGCCGTCAACGGCATGACCGGTGGCGGCACTTCCCTCAGCACCTCGACCAGACTTCCCTCCTTCAACCGCCGGGCCACGTGATAGTACGGCGCCTGCACCAGCCCATACCCGGCCTCGCACGCTGCCAGATAGCCATCGGCACTGTTGACCGAGACACGCTTGGGCAGATTGACCGGTTGTACCTGGCCATCGACGACAAATTCCAGCCCGTAGCGTTTGCCGTTGCTGGCGACGTACTCCACCATGTGATGCCCCGCCAGATCGGCCAAACCTTGTGGCGTGCCATGACGTTGCAAGTAGTCGGGGCTGGCGCAGGTGACCTGGTCCAGCATGACCAGTGGCCGCGCCACCAATGAATCATCCAGCGACAAGCCACCGCGCAACACGCAATCGACACCTTCGCGAATCAGGTCGACAGGCCGGTCATTCAAACCGATTTCCAGTTCGATCAAGGGATAACGGGCGGTGAATTGCGGTAATGCCGGGATCACGACCAAACGCCCTATGCCCGCCGGCATGTCCACGCGCAACAAACCTTTGGGGTTGTGCCGCGCGGCGGAGAACACCGCTTCGGTTTCCTCAAGGTCCGCCAGCAACCGCACGCAACGAGGGTAATAAGCAGCGCCGTCGAGGGTCAGGCTGATCTGCCGCGTGGTGCGTTGCAGCAATTGCACCCCCAGATGGGTTTCCAGTTGCTTGATCAGAATGGTCACCGAGGCCCGGGGAATTTGCAGGCTGTCCGCCGCTTTGGCAAAGCCGCCCAGTTCGACGATTCGGGTGAACACGCGCATGGCGTTGAAACGGTCCATTGCTTTTTGCACCGACTGATTATTTAGAAATCATGAATAGTGATAGCAGTTTTAGCCGGTTTATCTCATTTCTGTCGAGGTCGACAATGGGCTTCACATTCACAGGGAGCTGATTTCATGCAAACACGTCAATTGGGCAAGAACGGTCCACAGGTCAGTACAATCGGTCTGGGCTGCATGGGCATGACCGATTTCTACACAACGGGCGTCGACACCCGCGAAGCCACGGCCACCCTGCACCGGGCGCTGGAACTGGGCATCAATCTGCTCGACACCGCCGACATGTACGGCCCGCATACCAACGAAGCGCTGATCGGCAAGGCCATTGCCGGCAAGCGCGATCAAGTGTTTCTGGCGAGCAAGTTCGGCATCGTCCGCGACCCGGGAGATTCAACGGCCCGTGGGGTTAACGGTCGACCGGAATACATTCGCGCCTCGATTGACGGCACCCTCAAGCGCCTCGGTGTCGACACTCTGGACTTGTATTACCAGCACCGTATCGACCCGCAAGTGGCCATCGAGGAAACGGTCGGCGCCATGGCCGAGCTGGTGAAGGCCGGCAAGGTGCGTTACCTGGGATTGAGCGAGGCATCGGCGGCAACGCTGGAACGGGCGAACAAGGTCCATCCGATCAGTGCGCTGCAAAGCGAGTATTCGTTGTGGAGTCGCGATCAGGAAGAAAACGGCTGCCTGGCCGCGTGTCAGCGGCTGGGCATCGCCTTTGTGCCTTACAGCCCGTTGGGTCGGGGCTTCCTGACGGGCGCGTTGAAAAGCCCGGACGATTTCGCCGCAGACGATTACCGTCGTTTCAGTCCACGCTTCCAGGGCAACAACTTCGCCAGGAATCTTTTGCTGGTGCAGCAGGTTCAGGACCTGGCGGCGGAAAAGGGTGTGACGGCGGGTCAACTCGCGTTGGCGTGGGTGCTGGCTCAGGGTGATTACCTGATCCCTATTCCGGGGACCAAACAGCGTAAGTATCTGGAAGAGAATGTGGCGGCGCTGGAGGTCAAACTGAGCCGCGAAGAGTTGCACGCGCTGGAAACGATCTTCCCGGCGAATGCCACCGCCGGTTTGCGTTACCCCGAAGAAGTCATGAAGTTGCTTGACCGTTGATCTGCGCCTGGCCCATTCGGTTGCCTGAACGGGCCAGTGCAGCATCCGCTGATTTTTTGAGCCAGCCCCCCTGTGGCGAGGGGATTCATCCCCGTTGGACTGCGGAGCAGGCCCCAAAAAAACGACTGCTACGCAGCCGAACGGGGATGAATCCCCTCGCCACATTGATTCACCGTTCGCTGTATTACTTCGAAACACTCTCCTGCCTCGTCCTTGGCTAAAATGGTCAGAATGCCTTTTTGTGCCCGCCATCCGAATCGAGATTTCCCCATGCGAACCCACCTGCGTCTGGTCGCCCTGAGCGCCCTGTTCATCTCCTCCCTGGTCCAGGCCGCCGACCTGATCCCGATCGAAGTCCACCGCGACGCCAACTGCGGCTGCTGCAAAAAATGGATCAGCCACCTGGAGGCCAACGGCTTCAAGGTCGAAGATCACGTCGAAGCCAACATGAGCGAATTCAAGCAACAGCACGGCGTGCCTCCCCGCCTGGCGTCCTGCCACACCGGGTTGATCAACGGCAAGTTCGTCGAAGGCCATGTCCCGGCCGATCAGGTGCTGGCACTGAGCAAGCGCGATGACCTGTTGGGTGTGGCCGCCCCCGGAATGCCGATGGGTTCGCCGGGCATGGAAATGGACGGCATGAGCGATGCCTACCAGGTGATCGGTCTGAAAAAGGACGGCACTGATGTGGTGGTGGCGGACTACGCTGCCCATTGATGTTCGGTGCGTACATCGGCCTGTTCTTCGCCGCATTCGGGGCGGCGACCCTGTTGCCGTTGCAATCCGAAGCGCTGCTGGTGGGGTTGCTGCTCAGCGAACAGTATTGGCTCTGGTCGCTGCTGGCGGTCGCAACCCTGGGCAATGTCCTCGGCTCGCTGCTGAACTGGTGGCTGGGGCGCGGCATCGAGCGGTTCCGCGACCGGCGCTGGTTTCCGGTCAGCCCACAGCATCTGGAAAAGGCCCGGGTTCATTATCAGCGCTACGGCCATTGGTCACTGTTGCTGAGCTGGGTGCCCGTCATCGGTGATCCGCTGACCCTCGTAGCCGGAGTGATGCGCGAGCCGCTCGGGCGCTTCCTCGTGATCGTGACCCTCGCCAAAGGCACCCGCTATGGCGTGCTGGCCCTGGCGACCCTGGGCTGGATGGGTTGAACGATCACTCGCCGCGATTGCCTGTGCTTAATGTCGCCCTAATCACCCCGGAAAAATTCCACCAGGCCCTGCTCGCCTGGCTGAACAAAACCAACCCCGTTCGTTGATGAGGAAAGGCCGATGGCTGTGCAGATTGCGGTGATCGATGACTGGCAGGATGTGGCGCGCAATGTCGTGGACTGGTCGGCGCTGGATGCCATAGGCCAAGTGAATTTTATCCATGATTACCCGGCTGACAACGAGACGCTGGCAGTACGCCTGGGTGAGTTTGAAGTGATCTGCGTGATGCGCGAGCGCACCCGGTTCGACGAGGATCTGCTGCGGCGGCTGCCGAAACTCAAACTGCTGGTCACCGGCGGCATGCGCAACGCTGCGCTCGACCTCAAAGCCGCTGCCGCCCTCGGCATTCAAGTCAGCGGCACCGACAGTTACAAGCACGCCGCGCCGGAACTGACGTGGGCGCTGATCATGGCCGCGACCCGCAACCTTGTCGTGGAAGCCAATGCCCTGCGTGCCGGAAAATGGCAGCAAGGTTTGGGTGGCGATCTGCATGGCAAGACCCTCGCGATCCTCGGTTTGGGCAGCATCGGCCAACGGGTCGCCCAGTTCGGTCAGGTGTTCGGTATGCGCGTGATCGCCTGGAGTGAAAACCTGACCGCCGAACGCGCCGCCGAAGTCGGCGTGACCTATGTGAGCAAACAGGAACTGTTCGAACAGGCCGACGTGCTGTCAGTGCATCTGGTGCTCAGCGACCGCAGCCGCGGATTGGTCGACGCGAAGGCGCTGGACTGGATGAAGCCGACGGCGCTGCTGGTCAACACGGCGCGCGGGCCGATTGTCGATGAAGCGGCGCTGATCAAGGCGCTGCAGAAACAGCGCCTGGCCGGCGCGGCGCTGGATGTGTTCGAGCAGGAGCCGTTGCCGCCTCATCATCCGTTCAGGACGCTGGAAAATGTGCTGGCGACGCCGCATGTCGGGTACGTCAGCCAGCAGAATTATCATCAGTTCTTTTCGCAGATGATCGAGGACATTCAAGCCTGGTCTGCCGGAACGCCGATCCGGTTGCTGAGCTGACACACAAACCCTGTGGGAGCGGCGGTGCGACGATTCCACAGGGTTCTCCATCGACCTGACTGACTTTCACCGCCACAAACGCCGCCGTCGAATAGGCAAAAGACCGTCAGAAAGAAATGAATAATTGTTCACCCTGCGGTGTTCACCTGCCATCTCCCATGAGAATTACTCGTGAACAACCTGACCCCCGACTCGCCGATACGTTACGACCGCCTGACCATGACGCTGCACTGGCTGACCGCCGTGCTGGTGATTGGCATGTTCGCCAGCGCCCAGGCAGAACCGCTCAACTTTTTTGACCTGTTCGATGCCCCAACCTTGATCAGCTTTGATAAAAGCATGAAATCGGTGTTTGGCGGTTTGCACGAACAGGTGGCGTGGGCCATCGTGATTCTGGCCGGGCTGCATGCGCTTATCGCGCTGGTTCACCATTACGGCCTGCGTGATAACACGTTGCGCCGCATGTTGCCGGGGCATGGTTCGAACTGAGACGAATAATCCTGTGGAGCACTGCCATGAATAGCCGCTTTACTGTTATTACCGCCCCGCTGCTGCTCGCCGTTGCATTATCCAGCTCCCTGGCAATGGCCCATGGCGATGATGAAGAACCGGCCAAACCCAATTGCCCCAAAGGCCAGGTCTGGGACAGAAAGTCGCAAAAGTGCGTGATGCAGACCAGCAGCCTCGTGCCGGACGCCGATCGCACCGACTACGCCTACCGCCTGGCCAAGGACGGGCGTTATAAAGAAGCCCTGGCCTTGCTCGATACACTGAAAAACCCGAACACCGCCAAGGCGCTCAACTATCGCGGCTACGCCACGCGTAAACTGGGGCGCACCGACGAGGGCATCGGTTATTACCTGCAATCGGTGAAACTCGATCCGCAGTACGCGCAAGTCCGCGAATACCTCGGCGAAGCTTATGTGATCAAGGGTCAACTGGACCTCGCCCAAAAGCAGTTGCAGCAGATCAAATCGATTTGCGGCAACACCTGCGAGGAATACCAGGACCTGGCCGAAGCCATCCACGGCTCATCGAAAACCTGACGGGACGGAGGTCGCCATCGCCAGCGATCAGGCAATACGGGCAGAGTTGGGACAACACCTGGCGCGTTTATGGCGCTACGGCCTGCTGCTGTCCCGGCAACGGCATGTCGCTGAAGACCTGGTGCAGGCCACGTGCGTGCGGGCGCTTGAACGTGCCGGGCAGTTTGTCCCCGGCACCCGCATGGACCGCTGGCTGCTGAGCATTCTGCATTCGATCTGGCTCAACGAAGTACGCGCGCGCCGGGTGCGTCAGGGCCAGGGGTTGGTGGATGCCGATCACGCCCTGTCGTTCGACGGTGAATACGCCGCGCAGACCCACGTGTTCGCGACGCAGGTGATCCGACGCGTCGATGCACTGCCCGAAGCCCAGCGCGAAACCGTGTTTCTGGCCTACGTCGAAGGTTTGTCCTATCGCGAAGTCGCTGAAGTGCTGGACGTGCCCATCGGCACGGTCATGAGCCGACTGGCCTCCGCACGGGCGAAACTGGCCGAGTATCCGCCGTTGCACGCCGTGCCGAACCCTTCCACCGGAGAACGTCGATGAACGAACACGCAAAACCTTCAGACGAGCAACTGGTGGCCTACCTCGATGACCAACTCGACACAGACCAGCGCAGCCGCATCGACGCGGCCATCGCCGAAGATTCGGTGCTCAACCTGCGCCTGCAATGGCTGGCCCGCAGCACCCTGCCGTTCCGGGAGGTCTACGACGAAGTGACACAACAGGCGCCGCTGGACCGCTTGCAAGCCATGCTCGACACCTTGCCCTCGCCTGCCCGGCCCGCGATGAGTCGACGCTGGTTTCTTGCCGCGGCGGCCGGTCTGGTGGTGAGCGGTGTGTTGGCGGACCGGTTGTTCCTCGGCTGGCAATCGAGTCAGCGCAAAAGCAATTGGCGCGGGCTGGTGGCGAACTACATGGCGCTTTACGTGCCGCAGACACTGGAACACTTGCCCAACGACGAAGCTGTTCAGTGGGCGCAATTGCGCACCATCGACGCACGCCTGGGGCTGAACCTTTTGCCTTGGCAACTGACCCTTCCACGCCTTGAACTCAAACGTGCGCAGATCCTTGAATACGACGGCAAGCCCATTGCGCAGATTACCTATCTGGATCCGGCCCACGGCCCGGTGGCGCTTTGCGTGACACGTTCCAACAGCGGCAGCCGACACTTCGCGCACGAGCGTCGACACGAGATGAACGTGGTGTATTGGGCGGACATGGAGCATGCGTGGATGCTGATCGGGCATAACCCGGCGTCGGAGCTGGAGGAGATGGCGAAGGTGTTGCGCGGCCGGTTGAGCGCTTGATCAAATAGGTCGCGCCTGCCTCTGTGGCGAGGGAGCTTGCTCCCGCTGGCCGCGAAGCGGCCCCGACGTTAAGTCAGGTACACCGCGAGTGCAGGATTTACGACTGCTTCGCAGTCGCACGGGAGCAAGCTCCCTCGCCACAGGTTCTGCGTTGATTCAGGCCGAGTTCGGTAGCCACAACCGAAACCGCGCACCGCCCAGCGGTGAAGGTTCGACCGTGAGCGTCCCGTCCTGGGCTTCCAGCGCCCGACGGCTGATCGCCAGCCCCAGCCCAAACCCGCCCGTCGCTCGATCCCGACTGCGGTCCAAACGGTAGAACGGCTCGAAAATCCGCTCGCGTTCATCATCCGGAATGCCGATTCCGTCGTCATCGACCCAGATCTCACAGCCCCTGGCACACACCTGAACACCAATCTGAATGCGCTTCTCGCAATAGCGCATCGCGTTGCGCAACAGGTTCTGAATGGCCCGGGCAGTCAGGCGCGGGTCGAGGCTGAAGCGTTCGAGCTGACCATGAAGCAGCACGTCGATCACGATTTGCGGAGAGTCCAGTTCTTCGTCGACGCTACCGAGAATACTGTCGATGAATTCGTCCAGCGACACGTCGACCCGTTCTGGCAACCGCGCCGGATTTTGCAGGCGACTGTACGACAGCAACTCCAGCACCAACTCATCCAGTTCGCGAATGTGCGCAACCAGCGCTTGCAGGCGTTCGCGGCTGGCGGCCGGCAAGTCGTCGGACAGCGCCAGGGCCAGGCCGAAATCCAGTCGGGTCAGCGGCGTGCGCAGTTCGTGAGAGACGGCGTTGAGCAAATCCCGCTGCTGGTTGAGCAGGTTTTCAATGTCGCCAGCCATGGTGTCGAACACGTTGGCCAGGCTACCAATGTTGGAACTGGCGGAGATCTTCGTGCGCTCGCTCAAGTGACCTTTACCGAAGCGCTCAGCGGTGCCTTTGAGGCGTTCCAGATCGCGCCAGTGCGGGCGCAGCCACAGCAACAGGCACGCGAGCATGGTCGCGCCGATCAGCACGTTGATGCTCCAGTACAACAAATTGACGTCCAGCGGGTCCGGCGGCACGACCATTTGCACCACGACTTGCGCGTTCAGCGGCGCCACCGCCAGCGTGCGCCAACCCCAGTCGCCGATGCGCACAACGTTCTCGCCGCGCTGCAAACGTTGCTGTTCGGCCAGGGTGAAGCCCTCGTCATCATTACGGCTCAGGACGATGTGCAGCGGACTGAATTGCTCGTCCATCTCGGCCGCCAGCGCCGGCCATTGCGCTTCGGGCACGGCGTGAAACTGCTTGACGATGAGGGTTTGCAGCCCTCGGGAGTAATCGAGGTTGTAGGTGACGAACCGCTCCTGGAAGACCTTGATCACCACGTCCGGCACCAGATAAATCGCCGCGCTGTACGAGACGATCGTCACCAGATACAGGCGAAACAGGATTCTGAACATCGCCTCAGCATTCCCACTCGGAGCGGCTGAACAGGTAACCCTTGCCCCACACGGTCTTGATCTTGCGCGCTTCGCCGGCGTGGTCGTCGAATTTGCGCCGCAACTTGGAAATCGCCACGTCCACCGAACGGTCGGTGCCGTTGAATTCGATTCCGCGCAGGCGTTGCAGGATCTGGTCGCGACTCAGCACTTCGCCGGCATGCCGGGCCAGTACCACCAGCAGGTTGTACTCGCCGCTGGACAGCTCGACCAGTTGCTCGCGCCAGGTCACGGTGCGCTCGGACAGGTCGATACACAGATTGCCCATGAGAATGCGGTCGTTGGCGGTCTGCGGTTCGCTGAGGCTGCTGCGGCGCAACAGCGTTCGAACGCGGGCCAGCAACACGCGGGGTTCGCAGGGTTTGGTGACGTAGTCATCGGCGCCCATTTCCAGGCCCAGCACCTGATCGTGGCTGTCGTCGCGGGCGGTGAGCATCAGGATTGGCAACGTGGCCGAATCCGCGCGCAGCAAGCGACAGACTTGCAGGCCGTCGAGGCCCGGCAGCATCAGGTCGAGGATCACCAGGTCCGGCGGATTGACCCGCGCCCGTTCACGCACGTGATCGCCGCGGCTGATTACGCTGACGGAATAGCCGTTGCGTTCCAAGTAGCTGGCAATCAGTTCCGAGAGCGCGGTGTCGTCTTCGACCAGGAGAATGTTGGGCATGGGTGTTTCCAGAAAGTGCAGTGGCGCCTGTTATGCCGCCATCGCTAGCAGGCTAGCTCCCACAGGGGTTCAGTGGTGTTCACAATGTTTGTGTCCACATGAGATCCCTTGTGGGAGCGAGCCTGCTCGCGATGACTGCCTGACAGGCGCAATAAATTTCAAGCCATGAAGGATATACGCCCTCACCCACGCCTGAGCAAAACCCTTACACAATTTCACACAGCACCAACAAAGCTTCACCGCTACCCTCGTCGGCTGCCCGTAGGATGCGGGAGTTCATTACTGGGGTATTCACATGTCAAAGAACCTGCTGGCCAAGCTCAGCCTGCTGGCACTGGCGTTGACGCTGAGCGCTTGTGACAAGTCCTCGAACGCCGAAGAACAGGCGCCATTGGCCACCGTGCGCATCGAAACTCTCGACGCCCGGCCCCTGTCGATCACCAGCGAACTGAGCGGGCGGATTGCCGCGCCACGGATTGCCGAAGTTCGCGCCCGTGTCGCCGGCGTCGTTTTGCAACGGGTCTTCCACGAAGGCAGCGATGTGAAAAAAGGCGACGTGCTGTTTCGCATCGACCCCGCGCCGTTCAAGGCTGACCTGGACAGCGCCGAAGCGGAACTGCGAAAAGCCGAAGCCAATGCGTTTCAGGCGCGCCTGCAAGCGCAGCGTTATGCCCAGTTGATCGAAGGCAACGCCATCAGCGGTCAGGACTACGACAACGCCCGGGCCGCCGTACGGCAAACCGCCGCCGAGGTCGCCGCCAACAAGGCCGCCGTGGAGCGGGCGAAACTCAACCTCGGCTACGCCACCGTCACCGCGCCGATTTCCGGGCGCATCGGCCGTGCATTGGTCACCGAAGGCGCGTTGGTCGGGCAGAACGAAACCACGCCGCTGGCATTGATTCAGCAGCTGAACCCTATTCATGCCGACCTCACCCAATCAACCCGTGAACTCAACGACCTGCGCCGCTCCTTCCGCTCCGGTCAGTTGAAGGAAGTGGGTCAGGGCCAGGCCAAAGCCACGCTGATCCAGGACGACGGCAGTCTCTATCCGTTGCCGGGCAAGCTGCTGTTCACCGACATCACCGTCGACCCGGGCACCGGCCAGATCATCCTGCGCAGCGAATTTCCCAACCCGGACCTCGACTTGCTCCCCGGCAGCTTTGTGCGGGTGCGCCTGGAACAAGCGGTGAATCAGCAAGGCATCAGCGTGCCGCAACGGGCTATCCAGCGTGACAGCGCCGGTATTGCTCAGGTGCTGTTGCTCGACGCGGATCAACGGGTCGGCCAGCAACCGGTTGAACTCGGCGCCGTGCAAAACGATCGCTGGATCGTCACCGCGGGCCTCAAGCCCGGCGACCGTATCGTCATCGAGGGCCTGCAACACGCCAAGCCCGGCGAGAAAGTGCAGATCGACGACTCCCCACTTCCACTTGCCCAGGCCACTGGTCAGTAAGCAGGACGCTTTTTTATGCCGCAGTTCTTTATCGACCGCCCGGTGTTCGCCTGGGTGGTTGCCCTGTTCATCCTGCTGGCGGGCGCCCTGGCCATTCCGCAGTTGCCGGTGGCGCAGTACCCCGATGTCGCGCCACCGCAGATCGAAATCTATGCCGTGTACCCCGGTGCTTCCGCGCAGACCGTGGACGAGAGCGTGGTCAGCCTGATCGAGGAAGAACTCAACGGCGCCGATCATCTGTTGTATTTCGAGTCCCAGAGCAGCCTCGGCAGCGCCACGATCAAGGCGACTTTCCAACCGGGCACCGACCCGGAAATGGCCCAGGTGGATGTGCAAAACCGCCTGAAAGTCGTGGAGTCGCGTCTGCCGCAAGCGGTGAATCAGCAAGGCTTGCAAGTAGAGAAAGTGTCCGCCGGTTTCCTGTTGCTGATCACCCTGACCTCCACTGACGGCAAGCTCGACGACGTGGCGCTCAGTGATTACCTGGCGCGCAACGTGATGAACGAGATCAAGCGTCTGGACGGTGTCGGCAAGGCCCAGTTGTATGGCGCCGAACGGGCAATGCGGATCTGGATCGACCCGCAGAAGCTGATCGGTTTCAGCCTGACGCCAGCCGACGTCAACGCCGCCATCGTCGCGCAGAATGCCCAGGTCTCGGCGGGCAGCATCGGCGACTTGCCGACCCGCACCACTCAGGAAATCACCGCGACCATTCTGGTCAAAGGTCAGCTGTCGACCCCGGAAGAATTTGCCGACATCGTGCTCAAGGCCAATCCTGACGGCTCCACCGTGCGCATCGGCGATGTGGCGCGGATCGAGATCGGCAGCCAGGAATATCAGTTCGGTACGCGCCTGAACGGCAAACCGTCCACCGCCGTCGGCGTGCAGTTGTCGCCCGGCGCCAACGCCCTGAGCACCGCCACCCTGGTGCGGGCGAAGATGGATGAACTGGCGCGCTACTTCCCGGCCAACGTCGAATACAAGATCCCGTACGACACCTCGCCCTTCGTCAAAGTCTCGATCACCAAAGTGGTTTACACCCTGGTCGAGGCGATGGTGCTGGTGTTCGCGGTGATGTTCCTGTTCCTGCAAAATATCCGCTACACACTGATTCCGACCCTGGTGGTGCCGGTGGCGCTGATGGGCACCTTTGCGACCATGTTGGCGCTGGGGTTCTCGATCAACGTGCTGACCATGTTCGGCATGGTGCTGGCGATCGGCATTCTGGTGGACGACGCCATCGTCGTGGTGGAGAACGTCGAGCGGATCATGGTCACCGAAGGCCTGTCGCCGAAAGAGGCGACACGCAAGGCAATGAAGCAGATCACCGGCGCCATCATCGGCATCACCCTGGTGCTGGTCGCGGTGTTTATTCCAATGGCGTTCATGCAGGGATCGGTCGGGGTGATTTACCGGCAGTTCTCGTTGTCGATGGCGACGTCGATCCTGTTCTCGGCGTTCCTCGCCCTGACCTTGACCCCGGCGCTCTGCGCGACATTGCTCAAGCCGATTGCCAAGGGTGAGCATCACGCCAAGGGCGGCTTTTTCGGCTGGTTCAACAAGCGCTTCGAACAACTGACCGAGCGCTATCAGGGCTGGGTCGCCTATGCACTGAAACGCAGCGGTCGCTACCTGTTGATCTACGGCGTGCTGTTGCTCGGTCTGGGCCTGTGCTTCAGTCGTCTGCCCTCTTCGTTCTTGCCGGTGGAGGATCAGGGTTACACCATCACCGACATTCAGTTGCCGCCGGGCGCGAGCAAGAATCGAACGGTGCAGGTGGTCGAGCAGATCGAAGCCCACAACGCCACGGAACCCGGTGTCGGCGACAGCACGGTGATTCTTGGTTTCAGCTTTTCCGGCAGCGGGCAGAACGCGGCGCTGGCTTTCACCACGTTGAAAGACTGGTCAGATCGCGGCAGCGACGACTCGGCGAGTTCGATTGCCGACCGCGCCAACATCGCGCTGAGCCAGATCAAGGACGCCGTGGCGTTCTCGGTCCTGCCGCCGCCGGTGGACGGCCTCGGCACCTCCAGCGGTTTCGAGTTCCGCTTGCAGGACCGTGGCGGCCTCGGCCATGCCACGCTGGTGCAGGCGCGCACCGAATTGCTGGCGGCCGCCGAGAAAAGTCCGATTCTGATGAACGTGCGCGAAAGTGCCTTGGCCGAAGCGCCGCAGGTGCAACTGATCGTGGACCGCAAACAGGCGAATGCGCTGGGTGTTTCGTTCGCCGACATTGGCAGCGTGCTCTCCACCGCTGTCGGTTCGGCCTACATCAACGACTTCCCCAATCAGGGGCGGATGCAGCGGGTGGTGGTTCAGGCTGAAGGCGATCAGCGCAGTCAGGTCGCCGATCTGCTGAAGATCCACGTGCGCAACAGCAGCGGAAAAATGGTGCCGCTGTCCGCCTTCGTCCAGGCCAAATGGACTCAGGGGCCGGCGCAATTGACCCGTTACAACGGCTACCCGGCGATCAGTATTTCCGGTGAGCCGACACCGGGCCACAGCACCGGTGAAGCCATGGCGGAAATCGAACGACTGGTGGCGCAAGGGCCGGCAGGCTTGGGTCAGGAATGGACCGGGTTGTCGTTACAGGAACGGCTGTCCGGCAGCCAGGCGCCGATTTTGCTCGGGTTGTCGCTGTTGATCGTGTTCCTGTGCCTGGCGGCATTGTATGAAAGCTGGTCGATTCCGACCTCGGTGCTGCTGGTGGTGCCGCTCGGCGTGCTCGGCGCGGTGCTGGCGGTGACCTTGCGCGGGATGCCCAACGACGTGTTTTTCAAGGTCGGGCTGATCACCATCATCGGCCTGTCGGCGAAGAACGCGATCCTGATCATCGAGTTCGCCAAGAGCCTGTACGACGAAGGCCACGACCTGATCGACGCCACGCTGCAAGCCGCGCGCCTGCGCCTGCGGCCGATCGTCATGACGTCGCTGGCGTTCATCCTCGGCGTCGTGCCGCTGGCAATCGCCACCGGCGCCAGCTCGGCGAGCCAGCAGGCCATCGGCACCGGCGTGATCGGCGGGATGATCACCGCGACCCTGGCGGTGGTGTTTGTGCCGGTGTTTTTTGTGGTGGTGATGAAGCTGGTGCGCAAACGGCATAAAAATATCTAACCATCACCACCAATCCCTGTAGGAGCTGCCGAAGGCTGCGATCTTTTGGTCTTGACCTTCGGTAGTCTTCCTGATTTCAAAAGATCGCAGCCTTCGGCAGCTCCTACAAAAGCGCGTTTACCTGGGCTATGGTGGGGAGACTTCTGCCTCTGTGAGCTCACATGCCCTTCCTCGCCCGCACCCACCCTCGCCTGTCCGCCGCTGCCACCCTCGGCGTCGCGGTGGGCATTCTGGCTCCGGCCGACTCAATCATCAGCAAAATCCTCTTCGGCTGGAACGCCGGGGTCTGGACTTATCTGTTGCTGATGCTGCTGCTCACCGCACGCGCCAAAGCGCCAGACGTGAAGCGTATTGCCGAGGTCGAAGACGAGAACGCCGGGTTGGTGTTGTTCGTGGTGTGCATCGCCGCGATTGCCAGCCTGGCGACCATCACTTTCGAACTGGCCGGCAGCAAGGACCTGGAAACCACTCGCAAGCTGCTGCACTACGGTTTTACCGCGCTGACCGTGATCGGTTCATGGCTGCTGATCGGGGTGATTTTCAGCGTGCACTACGCCCGTCTGTTCTACACATGGGACGGCAAGGAGCCGGCGCTACGTTTTGCCGAGGGTTTGACGACACCCAATTACTGGGACTTTCTGTACTTCTCGTTCACCATCGGTGTGGCGGTGCAAACGTCGGACGTTGGAGTGGCGACTCGGGGACTGCGCAAAATCGTGTTGGCGCAATCGCTGATCGGCTTTTTGTTCAACACCGCGATATTGGGCTTTTCAATCAATATCGCGGCGGGGTTATTTGGCTGACCGCGTGCATCACGGTCTACCGGGAGTGCCAAACCAGACACCTGCCGATGTGTACACAATGCCGTTGACCGTCGCCCGAATCGAATATGAGTTCATGATTTGCCCAGGCGAACTGCTACCAGTAGCCGTAATGCTTGATTTGCCATCTTGATCCGTAGTGGTTCGGGTCTGCGACAAACGCACAGACAAGAGTGTGCTCCACTCGACATCTGCTCCGGCCAGTGGGCTGCCGTTCTCGTCCACCGCCAGCAGATACACTGTTATCGTGGAAAAGTAGGGTGGTTGATAATCGCTGACTCGCAAACCCCGGGTTTCGAAATACAAAGTTGCCAGAACCTTGAGCGGCGTTTGTGTGGTCGCAGTGACTGCGTATCGATCGTTGTAAGTCCCAACGTCGGCTGCGACAGTCACTTTGTTCATCAAAATACCCGACTGATCGGTTTTCCCGCTTAACGTGTCCAATCGCAGTTTCGCACTCGAAACCCATGCAATCTCTTTGCCCTCGGCGCCGTGGGGCGCTACAACGGTGCCGGCGATTTCGAACAACCGCTGCTGTGGCAAGGCACTCTGGCCATGGGCACGGTATGGAACTCGACACTCTATGGCGGGCTGATGACCAGTGAGTTTTATCGAGCCGGCAGCCTCGGCGTGGCTCGTGACCTGGGAACCCTCGGGGCGCTGGCCATCGACCTCACGCAGTCGAGCGCGGACATCGACGCCCTGGACGTCGGCAATCTCCAGGGCTCCAGTTATGCCGTCAAGTACGGCAAGTCTTTCGCGTCGAAAACCAGCTTGCGTTTTGCGGGCTATCGCTACTCCACCGAAGGCTATCGGGATTTCGACGAAGCGATCCAACAGCGCAGCCAGGATACGCGATTTCGCGGAAGTCGCCGTAGCCGGCTGGAAGCATCGGTTTACCAGAATGTCGGCGTGCGCAGCTCCTTGAGCCTGACATTGTCCCAGCAGGATTACTGGCAGACTTCCGAAGTCCAGCGCCAGTTCCAGTTCAATTTCAACACCCATCATCGAGGCGTGGGCTACAACCTGTTTGCCTCGCAATCATTGAGCGACTCGCGCAACAACGACCGATTGCTGGGGCTGAGCGTGACCCTGCCGCTGGACTTCGGCCACTCCGCGACAGCGACGTTCGATGTCCAGCATTCGGGCGATCGATACACCCAGCGCGCCAGCCTCAGCGGCAATGCCGATGACAACCGTCTCAATTATCGTGCCGCCGTCAGTAACGAAGACGACGGTCGCCAACAAGCCCTGGCCCTGTCGCTCGGCTATCAGACCGGTAAGGGCAGCGTCGGTGCGGGGATCACTCAAGCAAGCGATTATCGCAACGTGTCGGTCAACGCCAGCGGAGCGGTGTTGATGCACGCCGATGGCATCGAACTCGGCCCCTACCTGGGCGAGACCTCGGCACTGGTAGAAGTGCCAGGTATCGCCGGTGTCGGTGTCGTCAATGCCACCGGTGTCAGGACCAGCGAGCAGGGTTACGCGTTGGTGCCGTATCTGCGGCCCTACCGGGTCAACCGCATGGAACTGCAAACCGATCAACTGGGGCCTGAGGTCGAAATCGATAACGGCACCACCCAACTCGTGCCCCGGCGCGGTGCGGTGGTCAAGGCGACTTTTGCGGCGCGTTCGGTCAGTCGACTGGTCATCACAGGCCATACAGTCGATGGTCAACCCCTGCCGTTCGGCGCGCAGGTGAGCAACGCCCAAGGCGAGGTGATCGGCGTCGTCGGCCAGGCGGGCCAGGTCATGGTCTCGACCGGCCCCGAAGCGCAGACCCTGAACGTGCAATGGGGCGAAGACTCCGAGCCACAATGCCGGCTGTTCGTCGATCCGCAACAGATGGATCAGGCGCAAGGTTACCGGATGCAGCAATTGACGTGTGGCTGACCCTCCCCTTGCTTCACTCACTCAGAGGGACAGGAGAGTGTTCAATTCAGCCTGTCCCAGCAGGAAAGAACAGATGAAAGTAACCGCTTACCGGCTGGCAGGGCTACTGGGCCTGGCTGCCAGTTGCCACGTTCCCTTGAGCATGGCCGCGCCCAACACCTGTGAATATTCGGGCCCTGCCGGGATGAATTTCACGTTGGATGTGAGGACCCTCTATGTGCCGCAGGATGCCCCGATCGGACGGGCCATCGGCCCGGCCACGCAATTTGTCCGGGCAAGCAGCAATGGCGGCTCCGTGCTGTGCGAGAACGACAGCACTGCAACGCTGCTGTTCAACGCGCAAACCACGGTGCCATTCGTGCAGAGCGCATTGCCGGGTTTCGGCCCCCATAGTGCGACCCATACTGTTCTGCAAACCAACGTTCCCGGCGTGGGCGCCAGAATCAAATTGCGTTTCCCCTTCGATAATTCGGCCTCCAACTCATTCGTTCCCGACACCGGCGATCCAACGGTGCCTTTTTCCGCCACCCATCAACGCGCGATGGGGGCAACCCCGTTGCGATTTTCAGTCATGGAAAGTGATGTCACGCTGATAAAAACCGGTGACATAGCGCCTGGCCCGCAGACCTTGAGTGGCGAATTGTTCAGCGGATATTTCAGCGGAATCTCCGACAAAGCATTCAGTGCAGGCATCATTGGTACAGTGATTCAGGCGCATTGCGGCAGTAACAGGGTAAGCCACGATCCCGTCCCGCTTGGGGACTGGGATATCGCCGATTTCAGCGCCCCGGGCTATGCGACAACCGCGGTCCCGTTCAACATCACCTTGAGTTCCTGTGTCGCGGATCCCGGTGACGTCAACATCGCCATGGTCAACATTCGTTTCGAGGGCAGTGGCGGCTCGTTGCCGGTCACTCCACCCATTCCGGGGGTATTCAGCCTCACACCGGATTCCGTCGCAGAAGGCATAGGCATCCAGATCATGAAAGCCGACGGCTCGACTCCGCTGGAACTCAATACGGAAATCCCGCTGCAAAAAGTCATCGCGGGCGATACCGTTCTGGATTTCACGGCGCGTTTCTACCAGACCGCTGCCCCCGCGGATGTCAGGCCGGGCAGTGCCAAAGGCGCCTTGAAATTCACCCTCACCTATAACTAGGGCTCATCCGCATTGACCGCTGTCCATCAGCGGTCAATCGGTAAACGTCAACTGCAACAAAGGGAAGTTAGGCGCCGCGAGTGGCGGCCAGGTAGCGCCACCATCGAAGCTGACGTAGACCTTGCAAGACAGCGGCGTATCGCGCTGAAGACTGTCAAAAAATGCCTTGGGCACAGGCTCGGCTCTGATACCGCTGGTGAGTTCCGCTGGTAGAACCGCGCGGGGCCTTACCGCTGGATAGTAAGTTTCGCCCCCCATCCTAGGGACGCCATATATCCTGATTTCCAGGTGTTGATCTGTCGTCATCAAGGTCCAGGCGGCCAAATTCACTCGCGCGCCTGTTGTCGGGATCCTCGCGTAACTCAAACTCCCACCGCTTAGGTTCTCGCATTGAACCGTGGGTAGACGGTTTATCGGCAGTGTCTTGACAGACAACTGGCGCTCTTCAGAAGGCAAATCCTTGCCGTTCTCAACGACGAAATAAGACACCGGCAGCGTTTTACCGATAAACGCAGCCACGGATCGCATCGGAATGGCATAACGGCGTTCCCCGGCGTTTATCGGCACCAATGCCTTATGCGCCCCCACAGTGCCCGGCACTCCCCATTGCACCCAAGCCGTTTCATCCGGATAGATAATCGCTGTCTCGGGGATGACCACGACTGCGCCCGTTGGGTCCTCCAGCGGATCAAGGGTTTGCTGTTGACCGGTGCCCGCAGCTTTGTCGACAGAGGGCCAGGGCAACACGCGGGGTATCGGCGTGGCAGCAACATCCACCTCGACCGGCTCGGAATAAACACTGACGTTCCCCGCACGATCCCAGACGCGATAAAACGCGTAACGCAGACCGTCGCCGCGCTCGCGCAACAGCGAGCCGGTAATCACCACCACCACCGGTTGGAGATAATTTGTATTGTCCAGCACGATGACACCGCCCTCGTTCGCGTCACCGCGGTGTTCGCCGAAGTACCAGACGATGCGGTCTCCCGGGCGACGCGTGGAGTAGTCGGGCAGCTTGGCCAATACTTGATCCTGGTTCTCGGGCTGTTCGAGGTAACGCGCAGTGATTTGTTTAGGAGGGGGTGAAACTTCGGGAGGGAAAATCAGTTTGCTGTCGGCCGCCAAAACAGGCGCCTTGGTATCCAGCGTCATCACCAGATCAAAGGAGTAGTTCTCTGCCCCGTTATAAATGGTTGTCTTGTAATAGGTCCGGTGTTGTCCGTCATTGTTGCGCAGCCATTGACTGGGCAACACCAGGTACCGGTCTGAATCGGCGATGGGGGTTGTCCAGTATCGCGTAGCAATCGCGTCCGAATCATCATCCACAAACAACTCATACTTCTCCTCCCAGAGAGTCGGGTTGGAGAGCGGCGGTACGGTGAACCAGACTTTAAGGTCAGCGCGGGTCAATGCTTCCGGAAGCAAGCCAAGCTCACCGCCCGGAACATCGGGAAGCAACCCCTCCACTTCAGGCTTGGGCGCCGTTGGATCGAATGAGCGCTGCTGGGTGTTGTACGTGACCATGAACATGACTCCCGGGATCAGGCACGAAGAAGTATCAGCCCTCACTCGGGGCCACCTTCCCCACGCTATAAAAGAACCTTGAACAGGTGATGCACCCACCGTCCCTGGCAGGCGTTATCAAGTCAGTTGATTAAAACTTCATTTGAAATCCGGCATTCACACCCCACGGCTGTTCGATCTTTTTGCCATTGCTGTAATCGAAATCCGCGTGCAGCGACACCTTATCGGTCAACGTCATCGCTACGCCCACACCCAATTCACCACGTGAGCCTGACAGGTCGTTAGTGAAGCGGTTGTCGTTCACTTCGACGTCGTTGCCCTTGGCGAATTCATGCACATAAGCGGCGCGCACATAGGGCTGCACCACTTTGCCCTCGCCCAAGGTGAAGTTGCGCCCCACCGTGGCACCCAACTCGCCCAGCAGCGAATGGCTGCGATCGCCGTCTGCGCTCAGGCCATTATCCAGGTCATAGCTCTGGCCCTGAAAAACCACACTCGCCAGTTTGGCGTAGGGTTCGACATAGTTGTCACCCATCTTGATATGACGGCCAAATTCCAGGGAGGCACCGACACCATTGGTGTCGTAATTGCCTTTGGTCTTCGTACCGTCGCTGAGTCGTACGTTGGACTCGTTCTGCAAGCGGTTGTACTTGAGCACGCCGTCGAAGTAGTAACCGCTCTGCTTGTCCAGCCAAGTGGTATAGGCACCCAGATAGTAGCTGTCGACTTCACCGGTCGTGCCACCGCTAATGTCCAGGTCGGACTCGCTGTAACCGCCTAGCACGCCGAACAGCCATTGCCCATCTCCCATCGGCAACGGCGCATCGGCACCGAACGACAGGCCTTGTTGGGTTTGCTGATAAGCCACGCCGGAGCTGGCGTCGACATTGAACTTGTTGCCATAGGTGCGAATCCAGCCACCGGCCTTGGTGTCGTCCCTGCGCACTTCGCCCATGCGGGTGCGCAAATTGCTCAGCTCGCCATACCAGACTGTCCGTGAGGCGTCGAACAGCGCCATTACGGATTGGGTGCCAGGGCTGATCACGCGTGAAGCGGTGTTCAAGTACCAGTCGTTATTGCCCTGTTTGATCAAGTCATAAGAATAGGCCCCCAGGTCTACAAGGCCGCCCTTCAAGGCAAAGGTCGCATCGCCGCTACCGATGTGCACAACCGGTACGGATCCCGCGCCTACCGGCTCGGTACCGCTGGCATCGAGCGCTACCAAATGGTTGCCTGTTGCCTCTCCGGCAACAGTGAGGGTGTCGACCTGGCCCGTGTTGAAGTCCTTGTGCATGTAGAACGTGCCGCCCGCACCGGACAACGTATCCAACGACAATTTGAAGAACTGCCCCGGATTGCCGAACTGGACGCCACCGCCATTCAGCGTCAGGTTTTTTACCTGACCATCACCCACCATCACCCAGCGCGCATCGTTATTGATCGTCAGGTTTTCAACGTTCTCCAGACGGCCGGTCAGCGTCGCGGATCGGTCGAGCAGGACGTCGGCGCTGCTACCGGCCTCGACCACGATATCGCCAACCAGATGGCTATTGGCGGCGGCGAAATTGGCCCCTGCACCATTCTTGACCTCCAGCAGGATTCCGTTGCCGCCCACCAATGTGGAGCCGTTGTTGACCTCGATGTTCACCCGCTCGGTGTTGGTCTGGGTCTGCCCATCAATGACGATTGCCGAGCCGCTCAACCCTTCGACACGGGAATTTTCGAGGATCAACGCGTTGTCGGCGGGCAGGTTCTGGTCGGCGAGTATGCTGATACCGTTTAGCCCGCCGGTCACCGTGCTGTCCGTGGCGGAAATCTGGCCGCCGAAGCTGCGGATACCCACACCGTTAGCGTTGCTCCCGGTTATTTTGGCACCCGCTTCGAGGATCAGTTGACTCTGGGCGCTGAGACTGGCACCCACGTTCCCACCGATGATTTCACTGTCGTTGACGGTCGCCTTCGAGCCGCCGCTGGGCGTGCTTGCCAGGCGTAATCCGGTGGTGGTACTGACGACTGTGCTCTTATTGGCAATCACCGCCTCGCTGGCGGACAGGTCCACGCCAATGGTCCCTGCCAGGGCAGTAACCTGAGTGTTGTTGAGTTGGAGACCGGAGCCGGTCTCGACGCGAATCTGTGAAGTTCTGGCGTCGTTGGCCGTCAGGTTGCCGCCGTTGCGCACCACATAATCGTCGCGTGGCGCGTTGGCACCGATGGTCAGCGGCGTGCCATCAACAATGGTCTGCGCCAGGCCTGTAGGGCTGATCAGCAGTAATGGCGTGAACGTAGCAAGTTTGATCAAGCGCACAAGGGGTGAAACTGCGAAGGTCGGACTGACAGACATGGAAGCTCCTGGGCAAACAGCAGAGTGTTCTTTGCAAACCGCCCCACCCGGCGTCATGCGACAGCGGAGTGGGACGTTAAAGGGCGGCAATCCTATTCACCCTCCTCCAAAAAATATGTAGGACTTATCCTGCTGCCTGTATGAATTCTCTCGGCACTTCTGTAGGCGCCGTGTTGGCGCCAGGTGGGAACACGGACGAAGCCGCCCGCGTCCAGCCCAATGAATCGTTCAGGGTCTTGGAATGGGACACTCGCCCGCCCCGTCATGGAATGCCGTAATCCGGGTATAGGGCTCCGACCCAATGTCTTCAGTGCCGTCATTGAAGAAGTACTGGATTCTCATCCGCCCCCTTCTGTTGGTTGCCCCGGTCTCGTCGTACAGCGGTTTGATGCACGTGTTGTAGGGAGTGACAAGAAACTCGAACCCGGTGATGGGTTTATCCGTGCCCAAGGTGTAAGTGGCTGTAAATATCGCAGGCGTGATTGGATCGTCCGCGCCACTCTCTCCTTTCATGGGTGTAAAGACGACGCGGATATCGTCTCCGTCCTTCAGCAGTGTGCTGAGATCGGGTATCTTCACCCGAAGGTCACCATTTGCCTCCAGCGAATTACAGTTCGGAAAGTTGCCCGTGACGGACGGGAAGTCCGCACGTGGGAGTTCAATGGTGATGGCATTGACGTCGACCTCGGTGATATCCGAATAGAGATCATTGTCCAGACCCGTAGCGGTGATCGAATACTGGACGGGGATTTTCGGACCATTCTTCCCGTCTTTGATGTATTTCCATGGGATCGTTACGGTCACTGGGTCCCCCGGCTTGTGCGCTGGGCCGGGTGCCGCCGTATCGTCGAACGCAAGCTCAGCCTCGACAACCTCCTGGCCATTCCACCAAAAGCTGACGACATGCCCGTTAACAGCCTTGTCGTACCAAGTGAACGTGAAGGTTGCATCCTGATCTTTGTCGGCACGGGTCAACTGATTGGTTCGGGTGGCATCGTGGTTCTTCACTTCGCCTATGAGCAAACTCGGATGCACCGGCGTCGGCCAATCCACTACGGGCGGCCAGGGCAGCCATGGAATGGCAACTTCGAAGTTAACGTTGATGGTCGTTTTCGCAGGGCCAAATGGCCGACCTTTGCGAAACAACCGGTAGCTGACATCCGTGGGTTTATTACCGGTGGTGGTTTCGCCGTACTCCAACAAAATCAATTGCGCAGGCGTTACCGGAATCTCAACTTGCGCATTACCATTGTCGGGAATGGGAAAATCTTTCACTACGACAGTGGTGCCCCACGTCAGCTCGGCGGTGTCACCCGGCTTAAAGGCTGCATGACGTGGAAACCAGACGCTGACCCCATCCCGGGCATGTTCTACCAGTAGCGGCCCGGGATCGGCTTGCGGCACGGTGGGTGGCGCCACAGGGGTAGGCAACGCTCCCCAGGTGAGGCTCACTTTCGTCCATAGAGAGGGCACACTGTCGTTTAGCGCCTGGTCTCTTATGACGTAAAGAAACAGCGCCTCTGCGTCGACGAAGTCACGGATTTTCTGCGCATCGATATCGATAACGGGGGGTGTGTTCGCAGGATCCGTCAGAGGGCCGTAGTGAAGAGGGGTAATGCCCGTCAGGTCGTCGGGAATTTTAGTGACATCGAACAGATAAATGGCGATCTGATCACCGTCCTTCCATTCATACTCGAGAGACGATGGCACGGTGAGTGCCAACTTGCCGCCAGCAGGCAGGCTGGTGTCGTCCAGCAAGGGATTAACCAGCGTCAGTGCCTCGGGTGGACTGCCCTCGTAGGGTATAACTCGATCACAAAGGAAGGATTCAACAGGGCTTTCGTCTTCTGAATCGTTGTAGTACGTGATCTCGTATTTCAGCTGGCAGGTCGCGTACTCCGGTAGATCGTTGATGGAGATGTCAATTGGATACGGGAACACCTCCAGGAAGTCATCTTCGCCAACGGGCCGGGTAAACGTATGGGAGGCGACCACCACAAACCCTTTTCCATCGCCACTGTCCAACAGCAGCTCAACGACATCCGAATGGTCTTCAGGCGGAGTATCGGTCCACCGAGGGATCTCCACCGTCAGTTTCTTGCTGTCCCGGAGCCTGGGACCATGCAGGATGGTTTTTCCGGTATCGACGAAGTCATCGTCATCGAACCCAATGGGTTTTTCTACAAGACTCGCACGATAGCCGCTGCGCATTCTCAGATAAGCGCGACTGGCCTTCGCTCGTTCACTTTTACTCTGAATATTTGCCATCTTCCTTCTCTCCTGTTACGCCCTTTGAGCCATGGGTGCTCCCATGACCGTACGTAGCTCAACAGCCTGGAGCTGGCGGGTACAAACCGACCCCATGTCGCAGGACTACCTGTCTTCGCGTGGATTAAGCGCCGACAATCAGAAAAGCGAAACTGTCAGAGTTGACAGGTGGGTTTTTATACAGGGCGACTGATGGGCGATGGAGTACGGTGCGGGGAGGCAGCAGGAATCATGGCTGTAGCTCGTACCCAGGCGAGAATCTGCCTGTCATGGAGCAGGAAGACGGCTGTTTAAAATGGTGTTTTTGTCGGCGACTTTTTCATCCCATGGGCACCAATGGGGGTGCGAACTCGCTGTTTAAACGCAGCCCGATAGCACGCGTTTAAAACTGCTACGGGATACTTGATGAAAGCTACAAGACCTTGCGTCGTTGCCTACGCTTACGCCAGAATCCGCCGGCTTGTGCGCCTTGAGGGCCGTCGGTAACTTGATTCGCGTCACTGCTCATCAGTGATCGGGTTTAGCAGCTCGGTGATTTTCTCGGCTTTTGCATGTTGTTGTCATGCAGGTATCTCATTGCCTGTACTTGATGGTAGCTGCACGTAGGGCGCCCTCGGGCGCGCCGGATTGCTGAGTCCCCGGTCTGCTAACCTGCGTGCAGCTGCCACCCTCTTCGTTTAGCAGCAGGAGGGTTGGCCCCATGAGGACTCAGCAAATGAAAAAGCCTTCACCCAATCCGCCGAACACCGACCCAACCTCCCCGCCCCAACCCGATCCAGACACCCCCAACGAGGCAGCCGAATCGCCTGTCCTGTTTCACATCCCGTCGATTGCCGACATCAAAGCCACCCCGCGCACCGTCAGCACACTGTTCGCCGTCGACCCCGAGGCCGCGACCGAAAACCTGATGGTTTACCTGGTCGAAACCCTGGCCTCGGTCGATGTGATGGTGCATCAGTTGGTGGATCATCTGGACAGTGAATCGCGCTATGCCCTGCTGGGCATTTCCAACAGCATCATGCTCGCGGAGATCACCGCGAACCGCGTGCTGGATCAAATCGATCCACCGGAGTAGCGCGGTCCGCCCTGATACTGTGGTGAGGGGATAACCTGTGGCGAGGGGATTTATCCCCGTTCGGTTGCGCAGCAGCCGCAGCTTTTTGGGGCCGCTTCGCGACCCAACGGGGATAAATCCCCTCGCCACAGATAAATCCCCTCACGTCAGTTCCTCCCCTGACCTCAGTTCATCCCTCGCCACACTCGCGCAATATCACGCCAAAGCCAGCGTTCAAATCACAAACCGCGCCACCAGCGCATTCAAATCCACTGCCAGGCGCGACAGTTCGTGCGTGGCGGCGCTGGTCTGGTTGGCACCGGCGGCGGACTGGGTGGCGAGGTCGCGGATGTTCACCAGGTTGCGGTCCACTTCGCGGGACACTTGTGCCTGTTCTTCCGACGCGCTGGCGATCACCAGGTTGCGTTCGTTGATCAGATGGATCGACTGGGTGATCTGCTCCAGCGCCACACCCGCCGCACGGGCCATTTCCAAAGTACTCTGGGTGCGCTGATTGCTTTGCTGCATCGACGACACCGCGTTGCCGGTGCCGTTCTGAATGCCGGCGACCATCTTCTCGATTTCCTGCGTCGATTGCGCCGTGCGATGCGCCAGCGCCCGAACCTCGTCCGCCACCACCGCAAAACCACGCCCGGCTTCACCGGCGCGTGCGGCTTCAATCGCCGCGTTCAACGCCAGCAGGTTGGTTTGTTCGGCGATGGCGCGGATCACGTCCAGCACCTTGCCGATATCCCGTCCCTGCGCCGCCAGACCTTCCATCATCAGTGAGGTGTTTTGCACGTCCTGGGTCATGGTCTGGATCGCGTCGACGGTTTCCACCACGCGATCGCGACCTTCGCGGGCGGCCTGGGTTGACTGGTTCGAGGCTTCGGACGTCGAGACCGCGTTACGCGCTACTTCTTCCACGGCCGCGGTCATTTCGTTGACGGCGGTGGCGGCCTGTTCGATTTCGTTGTTTTGCTGTTGCAGGCCGCGGGAGGCTTCCTGCGTGACGGTGCTGAGTTCTTCGGCGGCAGCGCCCAGTTGCGTGGCGGAGCCGGCGATCTGCTCGATGGTTTGGCGCAGGCTGTTCTGCATGCCGGACAACGCGCTGAGCAAGCGGGCCGGCTCATCCTTGCCGTCGACTTCGATGGCTTGGGTCAGGTTGCCGCCGGCGATGGTTTCGGCGGCCAGCAGTGCGCGGTTCAGCGGCGTGACGATGCTGCGGGTCAGCAGCCAGGCCAGCAGCACAGTCATCAACGCCGCGACCACCGCAACGATGATGATGCCGGTGATGGCGTTGTTGTATTGCTCGCCCGTCTCTGTCAGCGCGGTCTTCGCGTAACGTGTGTTGAGCGCCACCAGTTTATTCAGCTGCTCGCCCATCTGGTCGGTGCCGTCCTTGATCCGCGTATTGATCAGGCTGCGCATCTCATCAAGCTTGTTCTGCCGCGACAGCTCCATCATCTGGCTCTGCGCCTGCATGTAGTTTTCCAGGGTGACCGTGAACGTCTTGTATAACGCGATTTCTTCCGGCTGGGCGGGCAACGCGGCATAACTGGCCTGAGCACTGTGCAGCTTGTCGACGAGGACACCAATGCGGGTCTGGGCCTCTTGCAGCGCGGCCGGCTCACGGTTGACCAGCACCCGGAACGAGAGGATGCGCATGCGCAAGACGTTTTCGCTCATGTTGCCGAGGAAGCCGACGCTGGGCAGTTGCGTCGAGCCCATATCAACCGAGGCCTGACGGATGATCGACATGCGGTTCACGGCAAACACACCCAGCACGATGACCAGCAAGGCAATGAAGGCGAAACCCAGGAAAGCTCGAGGCGCGATGTTCAGATTACGCAATGACATAGGACGGTACTCGGTGATTGAGGCTTCGAGCATCCTTGCCGTGATCACTGGCGGGCGGGCGTTGAAGCGCACCGTTCAGTCTGGCGCCACTGTTGTAATAGGTTTGTGTGCGCCTGATATCTGTATCGGCAGGGGTTGAGGATTTATGCGGGGATTTGCGAAATATTTTTCAAGGGGTTGCGAGTGTTTCACGGCTGAAACACATGGCGACAGAGCATTTGTGGCGAGGGAGCTTGCTCCCGCTCGGGTGCGCAGCAGCCGCCGCTTTTGGGGCTGCTGCGCAGCCCGGCGGGAGCAAGCTCCCTCGCCACAATGAGTTGAGTTGGGGTCAGGGTTTGCGTGTTGCCATTCGCCAAACGCGCGCAATGTCGCTCGCCCGCTCACGCAACAACCGTGGTGCCTCGGCGCATGCCTGCTCCAGTGTCATCGGCCCGCTCGCCAGGGCAAACGCGGCATCAATGCCATGCTCGTACAGCGCCTGATAACCCTCGCCCAACGTGCCGGCGATGACGATGACCGGTACGCCGTGTTGCCGAGCGATGCGCGCGACGCCAAACGGTGTCTTGCCGCGCAAGGTCTGCGCATCGAAGCGGCCTTCGCCGGTGATCACCAGGTCAGCGCCCTTCACCGCCTCGGCCAGGCCAACCAGTTCGGCGACCACTTCAACCCCGGCCTTGAACTGCGCACCGAGAAACGCCTTGGCGGCAAACCCCAGACCGCCCGCCGCACCGCTGCCCGGTTCGTCACGTACGTCTTTGTTCAAAACCTGGGCGCAGCGTTCGGCGAAGTGTCCGAGGGCGCGGTCCAGTTGCTCGACCTGCTCCGGTGAGGCGCCTTTCTGCGGGCCGAAAATCGCAGAGGCACCATGGGGGCCGCACAGCGGATTATTGACGTCGGCGGCGATATCGAAGCGTACTTCGGCCAGACGCGGATCGAGGTCACTCAAATCGATGCGGGCCAGTTGCCCCAGCGCCAGTCCGCCCGGCGCCAGGGTTTCGCCTTGGGCATCCAGCAGCTTTACACCCAGCGCTTGCATCGCCCCCGCGCCGCCATCGTTGGTGGCGCTACCGCCAATCGCGAGGATCACCCGTTGCGCCCCGGCATCGAGTGCGGCGCGGATCAGCTCGCCGGTGCCGAACGTGCTGCTGACACAGGCATCACGCTGCCCCGGAGGAACCCGTTGCAGGCCACTGGCCTCGGCCATTTCGATGATTGCGGTCAGGCTCTGTGGCAGCCAGCCCCACGCGGCATCGACCGTTGTGCCTAGCGGTCCGCGAACATTGATTCGCCGCAGCTGACCTTCGCAGGCGGCCAGAATCGATTCGATCGTGCCTTCTCCACCATCGGCCATCGGGCATTTGATCAACTGCGCATCGGGCCAGACTTGCGCCAGCCCGAGGGCAATGGCATCGGCCACACCCTGGGCACTCAGGCTGTCCTTGAACGAATCGGGGGCGATGACGATCTTCATGCGAATTCTCCAGTTCCAATGCCCCCATGCTGCCAGCAGGTCCGAACAATAACGCCGGTCCAGTGCACAAGTGGCACGGAGGATTATTGTTCATTTCTACAAACCCATCTGTGCGCACCTTTCAATGCAGGAGCTGCCGCAGGCTGCGATTTTTTGATCTTGCTCTGATAAATCAAGATCAAAAGATCGCAGCCTGCGGCAGCTCCTACAGGGAGGGTGTACCTATTGTGGTTGCGCGTCGGTCTGCGGGAGCAGCTGGACGCCGAGGTAGAGGGCGAGCATGCCATCGAGGCGCAACGGGTCCACGCCGCTGAGCTCGGCAATCCGCTCCATCCGATAACGCAAACTGTTGCGATGAATCCCCAACGCATCGGCGCATGCCTGACTCTGGCCATCGTGATCGCACCAACTGCGCAAGGTCGCCAGCAACTGACCATTACCGTCCTTGGCGATGACTTTGCGCAATGGTTTGAGCAATTCGTCCAGCGCATCGTCGTTGCGGTGCCGCCAGAGCATCACCGGCAGGCGATAACGGCTCAGCGTCAGCAGGCGCGAATGAGGCAGGACATCACGCCCATAGGCCAGCAAATCGCCGACCCGCCGATAGCAACGCCGCAAGCCCGACAAGCCATCCGCCTGCCCGCCCACGGCAATGCGCAAGATATTCAAGCCAAGGCCGTCGAGCTTTTCCAGCAGCCGATCGTTCTCGATTGCCTGGTTGGCCGGTCGGCACCACAGCAACGACGACTTGGCCGAACTCACGCACCAACTGTCCGGGTAACGCGAGGTCAGCCAAGCGCTGAGCGCCTCGACGGTTTGCCCCGGCCCGTGTTCCATCCCCAGCTCGAACAGATACGGCACCCGTGTCATCTGCGGTTTGAGCCCCAGCTGCTGCGCTTCATCAATCAGCCGCGGCGAATCCCCCGCCTCGCTCAGCAACAGCGCCAGCAAGTCATCGCAACGTTGACGCCGCCATTGCTGCTCGGCTTGTTGGTTGCGCTGGCCCACCAGCATCTCGGCGGTCATGCGCACCAGTTCGGCATAGGTGCGTAATTGTTCCGGTTCGCCGGTGATGCCCAGCACACCAATCAAACGTTGATCGAGCAACAGAGGCAAGTTGATCCCCGGCTGCACGCCTTTGAGATGGATCGCCGTTTGCGCATCGATTTCCACCACGCGCCCGTTGGCCAGCACCAACTGTGCGCCTTCATGGCGGGTGTTGACCCGCTCCGGTTCACCGCTGCCGAGGATCAATCCCTGACTGTCCATGACGTTGACGTTGTACGGCAGGATCGCCATCGCCCGGTCGACGATGTCCTGCGCCAGGTCGTGATCGAGTTCGAACATGAGGATGATCCTTGAAAGGGTGATTGTTCAGCCGCACAGGGCTGGACGACAAACCCTGTGCTCAGGCACAAAGACAGCAGCCATCAGGGTGGCCGAGACTCTCAGGGCGATCAACGTTACCCGTTGCGTCGCAAAAAATCATAATAAAGAGAGAGCCCGCCATGTCACAGAGCGCCGCCGCTACCCAGGCCATCGTTGACGAAAAAAATGCCGTCTACAAACGCATTACTTTGCGTTTGATTCCCTTCATCTTCATCTGCTACCTGTTCAACTACCTCGACCGGGTGAACGTTGGATTTGCCAAGCTGCAGATGCTCGACGCACTGAAATTCAGCGAAACCGTGTACGGCCTCGGTGCCGGGATTTTCTTTATCGGCTACGTGCTGTGCGGTGTACCGAGCAACCTGGCGTTGACCAGATTCGGCCCGCGACGCTGGATCGCGCTGATGATGATCGTCTGGGGCACGCTGTCGACCTGCCTGCTGTTCGTCACCACCCCGACCGAGTTCTACACCCTGCGCCTGTTCACCGGCGCGGCCGAAGCCGGGTTCTTCCCGGGCGTGGTGCTGTACCTCTCGCAGTGGTTCCCGACCTTCCGCCGTGGCCGCATCATGGCGCTGTTCATGTCGGCGATTCCGGTGTCCGGCCTGCTCGGCAGCCCGTTTTCCGGCTGGATTCTCAACCACTTCGCCGCGGGTCAAGGCGGTTTGGCCGGCTGGCAGTGGATGTTTTTGCTGCAAGGCATTCCGACCGTGATCCTCGGTGCCCTAGCCTACTTCCTGCTCAGCGACAGTTACGCCAACGCCAAATGGCTCACGCCGTTCGAACGTTCGGTGCTTGAGGCCGACCACGCCGAAGACCTGGCCAACAAACCGAAAACCACTACCGACTCATTGCTGGCGGTGTTCAAGAACCCGGCGATCTGGGCGTTCGGCTTGATCTATTTCTGCATCCAGAGCGGTGTTTATGCGATCAACTTCTGGCTGCCGTCGATCATCAAGAACCTGGGCTTCAGCGATAACCTGGTGATCGGCTGGTTGAGCGCCATTCCGTACCTGCTGGCGGCGGTGTTCATGTTGATGGTCGGTCGCTCGGCGGACTTGCGCAAAGAACGTCGCTGGCATTTGGTAGTGCCAATGTTGATGGGCGCTGTCGGCCTGCTGATCGCCGTGAACTTCGCCGCCAGCCCGGCCATCGCCATCCTCGGCCTGACCATCGCCACCATGGGCGCCCTTACTGGTTTGCCGATGTTCTGGCCGGTGCCGACTGCGCTGCTGAGTGCCGGCGCTGCGGCGGGTGGTCTGGCGTTGATTAACTCCATGGGCCAGATGGCGGGGTTCCTCAGTCCGTATTTGGTGGGTTGGGTCAAGGACAGCACCGGTTCGACCGATGCGGCGTTGTACCTGCTGGCGGGCGTGATTGTTTGCGGGAGTCTGCTGGCGTTGCGCATGACACGCACGCTGCGCGTCTGATCAACGAAAATTCAATGTGGGAGCGGGCTTGCTCGCGAAAGCGGAGCGTCAGTCAACAGGTTTGTTGAATGTTGAACCGCCTTCGCGAGCAAGTCGAATCGTCGCACCGCCGCTCCCACATTTTTGATTCGGGGGGGGTCGTTATTTCACTTTGATCCGCGCGGTTGTTCTGGTATTTGATTGAGCCTTTCCCACCGGTAAAAGGATTTCCTCATGAGCTATCGCACGCTGGGTCATTCGGGTTTGCAGGTGTCCACCCTGACCCTGGGCACCATGATGTTCGGCGAACAGACCAGCACCGAAGATTCCCTGCGGATCATCGACAAGGCCTGGGACCAGGGCATCAATTTCATCGACACCGCCGACGTCTACACCGGCGGCCGCTCTGAAGAAATTGTCGGCGAAGCGATTGCCGGTAACCGCCACGAATGGGTGCTCGCCACCAAGGTCGGTTACGGTCCGGTGGACGGCGTGCCAAACCGCAGCGGCCTGAGCCGCAAGCATATTTTCAACGGTATCGACGCCAGCCTCACGCGCCTGGGTACCGACTACCTCGACATCTATTACCTGCACCGCGAAGACCACAACACGCCGCTGGACGTCTCGGTGTCGGCCATCGGCGACCTGATTCGCCAGGGCAAAATCCGCTATTGGGGTTTGTCGAACTACCGCGGCTGGCGCATCGCCGAGGTGATCCGCATCGCCGACAAAATGGGCGTCGACCGCCCCGTCATCAGCCAGCCGTTGTACAACATCGTCAACCGTCAGGCCGAAACCGAACAGATCACTGCCGCGCAAACCTATGGTCTGGGTGTGGTGCCTTACAGCCCGCTGGCGCGCGGGGTGCTCAGCGGCAAATACGCGCCGGATGTAAAACCGGACGCCAACAGTCGCGCCGGTCGCGCAGACAAACGCATTCTGGAAACGGAATGGCGGGTGGAATCCCTGCGCATCGCCCAGCAGATCCAGCAATACACGCAAAGTCGTGGCGTGGGCATTGTCGAGTTCGCGATTGCCTGGGTGCTGAACAACAGCGCCGTCACTTCTGCCATTGTCGGGCCACGTACCGAAGAACAATGGGACGCCTACACTAAGGCCCTGGCGGTGAAGATTACCGCTGAGGATGATGCGTTTATCGATTCGCTGGTGACGCCGGGGCATGCGTCGACGCCGGGGTTCAATGATGTGAGCCATTTCGTATCGGGCCGTAAACCTCACAGCAACTGAAGAAACACAAGACCTACTGTAGGAGCGAGCTTGCTCGCGATGGTGTATCAGCCACATCGGTGTCAACTGACACACCATCGCGAGCAAGCTCGCTCCTACAGTTGGTCGGTGTTGATCGGTTAGTCAATATTCGACCGTAAAACCACGTATCCTCCGCCCCCCGTTTCACCTTCCACTTCGCGAGGGCAGTTTGTCTAAAGGTATCGCTCTATCGGTTTCGGCCTCAGTGCTGTTTGCCGTCATGTATTACTACACCTCACTGCTCACCCCGTTGAGCGGTGTGGAAATTTTCGGTTGGCGAATGCTGCTGACGGTGCCGTGCATTACCGTGTTCATGCTGGTGTCCGGGGAATGGAAGCGCGTGATCGAGATTGTCCGGCGAGCCGCCGCCTGGCCGAAACTGATCCCTGGCCTGATCGCCTCTTCTGCCTTGGTCAGCGTGCAACTCTGGCTGTTCATGTGGGCGCCACTCAATGGCTACAGCCTCGATGTGTCGCTGGGTTATTTTCTGTTGCCGTTGACCATGGTCCTGACCGGGCGACTCGTCTACGGTGAGCGCCTTTCCTATCTGCAGAAGGTTGCCGTGTTTTTTGCCAGCCTCGGTGTGATCAACGAGGTGTATCAGGTCGGTGGTTTTTCCTGGGCGACCTTGCTGGTTTGCGTCGGCTATCCGACCTATTTCATCCTGCGCAAACGTCTGGCGACGGATAACCTGGGCGGCTTGTGGCTGGACATGGCATTGACGCTGCCCGTGGCCTTCTGGTTCGTTCAGACGGGCGAGCAAGGTTTCAACGTGTTTGATCAGCATCCATGGCTGTCGTTATTGATCCCGATCCTTGGCGTGATCAGCGCCTCGGCGCTGGTGATCTACATCATCGCCAGCCGGCTGTTGCCGTTCAGCCTGTTCGGGCTGTTGAGCTATGTCGAGCCGGTGCTGTTGCTGGGCGTCGCGTTGCTGCTCGGGGAAAGCATCAAGGCCGGTGAATGGCTGACCTACATTCCGATCTGGATGGCGGTGCTGGTGTTGATGTTCGAAGGGTTCAAGCATCTGGTACGGCATCGACGCCCTTAAAAGCAAAAGATCGCAGCCTTCGGCAGCTCCTACAGATGTACACCCTGTAGGAGCTGCCGAAGGCTGCGATCTTTTGACCTAAAACGGTTTAGTCGGTGGACAACACGCCACGACGAACCTGGTCACGTTCGATCGATTCGAACAGCGCCTTGAAGTTGCCTTCGCCGAACCCATCGTCGCCCTTACGCTGGATGAACTCGAAGAACACCGGCCCCATCAGGGTTTCCGAGAAGATCTGCAACAGCAGACGCTTGTCGCCCGACTCGGACGAACCGTCCAGCAGAATGCCCCGCGCTTGCAGTTGATCAACCGGCTCGCCGTGGTTCGGCAAACGGCCTTCGAGCATTTCGTAATAGGTTTCCGGAGGCGCGGTCATGAAGCGCATGCCGATGCTTTTCAGGTGATCCCAGGTCTTGATCAGATCCTCGCTGAGGAACGCCACGTGCTGGATGCCCTCGCCGTTGAACTGCATCAGGAACTCTTCGATCTGACCGGCGCCCTTGGACGACTCTTCGTTCAACGGAATGCGGATCATGCCGTCCGGCGCGGTCATCGCCTTGGAGGTCAGGCCGGTGTATTCGCCCTTGATGTCGAAGTAGCGGATTTCACGGAAGTTGAACAGCTTCTCGTAGAAGTTCGCCCAGTACGCCATCCGACCGCGATACACGTTGTGAGTCAGGTGGTCGATGATCTTCAGACCGACGCCGACCGGGTTGCGGTCAACGCCTTCGATGAACACGAAGTCGATGTCGTAGATCGAACTGCCTTCACCAAAACGGTCGATCAGGTACAGCGGCGCGCCGCCGATGCCTTTGATGGCTGGCAGGTGCAGTTCCATCGGACCGGTTTCGATGTGGATCGGCTGCGCGCCGAGTTCCAGTGCGCGCTTGTAGGCCTTTTGCGAATCCTTGACCCGGAATGCCATGCCGCACACCGACGGGCCGTGCTCGGCCGCGAAGTACGAAGCAACGCTGTGGGGTTCGTTGTTGAGGATCAGGTTGATCGCGCCCTGGCGATACAGGTGCACGTCTTTGGAGCGGTGGGTCGCGACCTTGGTGAAGCCCATGATCTTGAAGATCGGCTCCAGGGTGTTCGGGGTTGGCGATGCGAATTCGATGAATTCAAAGCCCATCAGGCCCATTGGGTTTTCGTATAAATCTGCCATGGTCGGCGCCTCATCATTTTCTGGTCAATTAACGGATCGTTAGTTGCTGGCAATGCTGAGACCGGCGGGTGGCGCGCAGGAGATGCCACGCACGCTGCGGGCGAGGAAGTCACCGTAGATCAATTGAAACCCAAAACTCTTCATTGTCGACCCAAGGCTAATGCGGGCGAGGCTTCTGCTGCCAGAAGACGATTATTCTTATATGCGTAACCGGATTCTACACAGCGTAAATAGGTTTGTCCGCCTTCTGTATCAAATCCCCTTTTTCCCTGCTCGCGCAAGGGGTTTGTTGCACAGGAAAATCCCCGCCAGAATCAGGCCGCCACCCAGACACATCGGCAAGGTCAGTTGCTCGCCCAACAGCAACGCGCCGAGGATGACCGCGGTCAGCGGGTTCAAGGCAATGAACACGCCGGAACGGGTCGCGCCGATTTTGCGGATGCCATCGTAATAGCCGATGTACGCCAGTGCCGAGCCCAAAACGCCCAGGTACATCAGGCTCAACCATTGCGTCGGACCCAGACTGACCAGCGTCGCAATGCTCAACTCGCCCCTGACGGCACTGGCAACCCAGAGCATCACCGTGCCAAGCAAGATCGAATACGTCACCGTTTGCACCGGCCCAAGGGTCTGATTCAGCGTTTTGGAGCACAGCGAGTAAATCCCCCAGCCCAGGACGCAGCCGAAAATCAGCAGATCGCCGATCCACGCGTCGGCATTGCCAGCCAGCAACTGCGGGTTGCGGCTGACAATCACCAGGCTCGCTCCCGCAATGCAGATCGCAATGCCGACGACCTTCACCCGACTCAAGCGCTCCTTGAACAGCAGCCACGAGGCCAGGCCGATGACCGCCGGGTTCAGCGCCACGATTAATGACGCCCGGGAGGCATTGATGTAATGCAGGCCATAAAAGAAGCACAGGTTGTAGAAGAAGATGCCGAAGAACCCCAGCAGCGTCAGTTGCAGCCATTGCCTGGGGCTGGGCCGCGCCAGCGGCACGCGGGCCACCAGCAAAAACAGCAGTAGCGCCACACTCGCCAGCAAGAATCGCAGGCTGGCGGCGAGCAACGGGCTGAGGCTGTCTGCCAGAAAGCGCCCGGCAACGAAGGTGCCACCCCAGATCATGGTGACGGTAGCGAGCTTGAAATACACCGCCACGTCGGAGGGTTCCGACACCCTGTGTTCATATGCAGTCATAGGTCCCCGGATTGAGAAGTCCAACAGATGACGTATCATTCCGCTAATACCAGATCATCGTAAAATGAGTAAACACTCATGACCCTCACCCAACTGGAGATTTTCTCGCTGGTGGCCGAGCTGCACGGCTTCACAGCGGCGGCCAATCGTCTGGGAATTTCGCAATCCGCGGTGTCTCACGCCCTCAAGTCGCTGGAGCAGGAGTTGGGTGTCGAACTGCTGCGTCGGCATCAGTCCCAAGTCGAACTCAGCGATATCGGCCAACAACTGTTGCTGCGGGCCCGGGCGATGCTCGGGCTGGCCAACACCTTGCGCCAGGAAGCGGCCGATGCTCGCGGAATGAAACGCGGCACGCTGCGCATCGGCTCGTTCGGTCCGACTTCGTCGATCAAGCTGCTGCCTAAAATACTGCAGCACTACCGCGCCGCTCACCCGGGCATCGAAGTCCACATTGATGAAGGTCCCGACCGTCAGGTAATCCAGTGGCTGGAAGAGCGGCGCATCGACATTGGCTTCGTGGTGTTGCCGCAGGAGCGCTTCGACACCTTCGCGCTGATCGAGGACCAGATGGTCGCGTTGCTGCCCGTCGATCATCCGCTGGCTGTTCGCGAAAGCGTATGCCTGGGCGACTTATGCCACGACCCATTCGTGCTGACCGAAGCCGGCTCTTCGGAACTGGTATCGCGCTTGTTCAGTGCAGCGCAACTGACGCCCAACATTCGCTTCCGCTGCTCGCAACTGCTGAGCACGCTGGACACTGTTGGCCGTGGCGATGCGTTAACGGTAGTCGCCGAAGGTTCACTGCCCGACGACCGCGACAACCGCTATGTGAAAAAACCGCTATCGCCAGCGGTCGCACGCCTGGTCGGCCTGGCGGTGCTCGACCAGCGTCAGTCTTCACCGGCAGCGCTGGCCTTTATCAAACTTGCTACAAGTCTGGACTTCCGTTGAACGGCACAAGCCTTGAACGCCAACTATCATGGCCCCTGACCGAACTCTTTTTGGGAGGCGTGCCGTTGTCCTGCCAGCATTTGAGAGCCCTACTTCATCGTTACAGGTTTCGCGAATGCCACTGACTGTCAAAACCCGCGGTAAACGCGGCACACGGATTGCTGTGACGGTATTGAGCGGTTTGCTCCCGATGCTGCTGGGGTTCGCCATTCTGTACGTGCAGGCTGAGCGTGCACTTCAGCAAAGCACCCAACTGACCGCCGAAGAAGCCATCCGCCAATTCGACCTGATGCTCGACAACACCGCCCAGGCCGCGCGTGAGTTAATGCCGTTGGCCGGTCAGCCCTGCAACGACGTCAAACTGGCCTTGCGCGAACAGGTCACCCGCCGTCCGTTCGTGCGCTCGACGAGTATGGTGTGGGACGACAACCTCTATTGCAGTTCGTTGTTTGGTGACTATCAGGAAAAGGTCAACGCCGGCGATTACACCCAAGGCAAGTTATGGCTCATGAACGGCAACCCGGTCACGCCCAATACCGCGTTGTTGGTGTACCGGCTCAGCGAAGGAAAACAGGGGGCATTGACCACCCTGGACGGTTATCACTTGAGTAACATGCTGCGCTTGATTGGCCGCAAGATATTGCTGTTGCTGCGAGTCGGCCCAAGCTGGTTGTCGGCCGACGGCAAGGTCCACGAAGAGGCCCTGCCCGCCCTGCCCGTCGCCGAAAGTAAAATGATGTCCTCGCGTTACGCCTTCACCGTCGCGGCGGGTTTCCCCGAGGGTGAGACCTGGCGTTACATGAGCCGCGAGTATCCGCCGCTGTTCAGCTTGCTGATCTTTTTTGGCGTCGCGTCCGGCCTGATTGGACATGTTTTGCAAAAGCGTTCGACGTCGCCCAGTCATGAACTAAAGCGTGCGCTGGAGGCGGCGAAGTTTGTTCCGTATTTTCAGCCAGTGGTGCATGGCGCGAACAAGAAGTGGTCCGGCACCGAAGTATTGATGCGCTGGAATCATCCGAAGGAAGGCCTGGTTCGCCCTGACCTGTTCATCCCGTTTGCCGAGCACTCTGGCCTGATCGTACCGATGACTCGCTCACTGATGCAGCAAACTGCGCAACTGCTGGCACCTGTCTCCTCCTCGTTCGACGAGCCGTTTCACATCGGCATCAACATCACTGCCAGCCACTGCAAGGACCTGGAACTGGTCGAGGATTGCCGGGAGTTTCTCGGCGCCTTTGCGCCGGGCTCCATCCATCTGGTGCTGGAGTTGACCGAACGCGAACTGATCGAGCCAACCGCCATCACCTTGCAGTTGTTTGAGCAGCTTCACGCGCTGGGCGTGATGATCGCCATCGACGACTTTGGCACTGGTCACTCAAGCCTGGGTTACCTGCGCCAGTTCAATGTGGATTTCCTGAAAATCGACCAGAGCTTTGTCGCCATGATCGGCGCCGATGCGCTTTCCCGGCACATTCTGGACAGCATCATCGAACTCTCGGTCAAGCTCGATCTGGGCATCGTTGCCGAAGGCGTGGAAACCGAGGAACAGAGTGATTATCTCACCGCTCATGGTGTGAACTTCTTGCAAGGTTATCTGTTCGGCCGGCCGATGCCCGGTGCAGACTTCGTTGATGCATTAAGTCACCATTAACTAGCGCCTTTATGCGATAAGACAACGAGGTCGCGCACCGATATGAATCAAAAGACTACTCTTGTTACATGAAGAAAAAGTCATGATTTACTCTTTGCCCATTAACTACTACAATTTTTCATACCTGCGCTAGATTCGCAGGGGAGCCATTTATCACCGAGTCGCTTCAAGGCTCTTGGCTTATAGCTTTGTTTGCGGTTGGTATCAGCCAAACACACTATTGGAGTAAAGATATTGTCCAGACTCGCTGAATTTCGTGCAGCTGAAAAGGCCCTTCAAGAGCAGCTCAAGCAGCTGGAATCCCTGAAGAACGATGCCGGGCTCAAGAAAGAAATCGAATTCGAAGAAAAGCTCCAGGGGCTGATGAAAACCTACGGCAAGAGCCTGCGCGACATCATCGCCATCCTCGATCCAAACCCGGCCAAATCCGGCCTGCAACAAGCCGCTGCGCCTAAAACCCGCCGCGCTCGCGTGGTCAAGGTTTATCAGAACCCGCACACCGGTGAAGTGATTGAAACCAAGGGCGGCAACCACCGCGGCCTGAAAGCCTGGAAGGAACAATACGGTGCTGCCACCGTTGATTCCTGGCTGCGCGGCTAAGTACTCGCGGTGACAAAAAAAGCCCTGCCTTACGCAGGGCTTTTTTCATGGATACCATTCCAAATGCAACGATTGGAATCGATCAACTCGCTACTTGCAGATTAACTTTGTGCTTAATCCCTTTGGGTATCTAAAGATTGCGAAATGCACGATCACGCAAACCTTCAACTAAAGTTTCAAGCTGTTACGAGCAGCCTCTATTTCATCCAGGCTTGCCTTATAAGCCTCGGCCTGCCCCGCGTACGAAAGAACATAGGCCTTATCGGCATCCACCGCCGCGACCAATGTTTGCGACAGCACATGTCGGCCGTTTTGGGTAATCGTGCAGGTAGTTTCCAGTGCCGATAGCCGGCTCAGTGTCGCTGGATGGATTTTGTTGCAGACGCTTTGATAGCCACCCAGGAAGAAGTCCTTCTGCACTGACTTGCGCATCTCCAGCAAAACGCCTTGCAAATTCACCTGATGACCGCTTTCCACGGGCGTCACGGTCAACTCCATCACCATCACCGGTGTACCGCCCTGATCATTCTTCACCGCGCGCTGGCGGGACACCTGGGGCTTGGCATCATCCTGCGGGATCGCTTCAACTTCCCAGCCATCTGGCCAAGTCACGATCGGCGTCTGCGCATGAGCGCAAGTAATGCCCGACAGCAGGCCAATCAGAACGAACAGCGATTTACAGAATCGGATCATTGCAACGAACACTCACGGATTGAACCGTAAAGTCTGAGCCTCGCCAGCCTGTCAGGCAATAGCCGACGGTTTGGGTTTGGTGATGCCTGAACCCTTGCGTATCATTGGCGTCATTCGTTAGCCCCACTTATTTTCCGGAGGGCCCATGAGCCTGCACGAATTGAACACCTTCCCAGGCGTTACCGCCCAACCTGATACCGCCACCCGGAAGTTCGTCTTCAACCACACCATGCTGCGGGTCAAGGACATCACCAAGTCACTGGATTTCTACACGCGCATTTTGGGTTTCTCGCTGGTGGAAAAACGCGACTTTCCGGAAGCCGAGTTCAGCCTGTATTTCCTGGCACTGGTCGATAAAGACCAGATCCCGGCCGATGCTGCGGCCCGTACCGAGTGGATGAAATCGATCCCCGGCATCCTCGAACTGACCCACAACCACGGCACCGAGAACGACCCGGATTTTGCCTACCACAACGGCAACACCGACCCACGCGGCTTCGGCCACATTTGCATCTCGGTGCCGGACATTGTCGCTGCGTGCGAGCGTTTCGAAGCGTTGGGTTGCGATTTCCAGAAGCGCCTGAGCGACGGCCGCATGAAGAGCCTGGCGTTCATCAAGGATCCGGATGCCTATTGGGTCGAAATCATCCAGCCTGCGCCGCTGTAAAGTCCCTTTGTAGGAGCGAGCTTGCTCGCGAAAAACCTGAGATCGCCGCGGGGAGCCAGCCTCCCAGCGTCATCGTTGGCGACCATCGCGAGCAAGCTCGCTCCTACAGGGGTTGTGTTTTCAGCGTCGGCAATTACGCCGGGGCCGATGTCCGGATCAGGTGATCGAAGGCGCTCAGGGAGGCCTTGGCGCCCTCGCCCACTGCAATCACGATCTGCTTGTACGGCACGGTCGTCACGTCACCGGCAGCAAACACACCCGGCAACGATGTCTCGCCACGCGCATCGACGATGATCTCGCCACGCGGCGACAACTCGACGGTGCCTTTGAGCCAGTCGGTGTTCGGCAGCAAACCGATCTGCACGAAGATGCCTTCGAGATTGACCGTGTTGAACTCACCCGAATCGCGATCCTTGTAGACCAGACCGGTCACTTTCTGGCCGTCACCCTTCACTTCGCTGGTCAGTGCGCTGGTGATGACATTGACGTTCGGAAGGCTGAACAACTTGCGTTGCAGCACGGCATCGGCGCGCAGCTTGCTGTCGAATTCCAGCAGCGTGACGTGACTGACAATACCGGCCAAATCAATCGCCGCTTCAACGCCGGAGTTACCGCCGCCGATCACCGCTACGCGCTTGCCTTTGAACAGCGGGCCGTCGCAGTGCGGACAGAAACATACGCCTTTGGCTTTGTATTCCTGCTCGCCCGGCACACCCATTTCACGCCAGCGCGCGCCCGTGGCAAGGATCAGCGCCTTGGTCTTGAGGGTGGCGCCACTTTCAAAACGAACCTCGTGCAACTCGCCGGGATTCTTCGCCGGAATCAGCGCGGTAGCCCGTTGCAGATTCATGATGTCGACGTCGTACTGCTTGACGTGTTCTTCGAGCGCGCTGGCCAGTTTCGGCCCTTCGGTCTCCTGCACGGAAATGAAGTTCTCGATGGCCATGGTGTCGAGCACCTGCCCACCAAAACGCTCAGCCGCCACACCGGTGCGAATGCCTTTACGGGCGGCGTAGATCGCTGCCGAAGCACCGGCCGGACCACCGCCGACGACCAGCACGTCAAAGGCTTCTTTGGCGCTGATTTTTTCGGCTTGGCGTTCGGCGCCGCTGGTGTCGATCCTGGCGAGGATTTCTTCCAGGCCCATGCGGCCCTGGCCGAAAATTTCGCCGTTCAGGTAAATGCTTGGCACGGCCATGATCTTGCGATCATCGACTTCGGCCTGGAACAACGCGCCGTCGATGGCAACGTGGCGGATGTTCGGGTTCAGTACCGCCATCAGGTTCAGCGCCTGAACCACGTCCGGGCAGTTCTGGCAGGACAGCGAGAAGTAAGTCTCGAAGCTGAACTGGCCTTTGAGCGAGCGGATCTGTTCGATCACTTCCGCGCTGGCTTTCGAGGGGTGACCGCCGACTTGCAGCAAGGCCAGCACCAGCGAGGTAAATTCGTGGCCCATCGGGATGCCGGCGAAACGCAGGCTGATATCGGCACCGGGGCGGTTGATCGAGAACGATGGCTTGCGTGCGTCGTCACCGTTATCGAGCAAGGTAATCTGGGTGGAAAGACTGGCAACGTCTTTCAGGAGTTCGAGCATTTCCCGGGATTTCGCACCGTCGTCGAGGGATGCAACGATCTCGATCGGCTGAGTGACCCGTTCCAGGTACGATTTCAACTGGGCTTTAAGATTGGCGTCCAACATACGGGCGATTTCCTTAGCTTTCTTGAGGCGAAAAAAAGCCCGAGCGAATCTCGCCCGGGCTTTTCTATTGGGCGGTGCAGCTTACTTAGTAGGTGCGGGATTCCGCCCTGATGAAGCGTGTCACAGACTTAGATCTTGCCGACCAGGTCCAGGGACGGAGCCAGAGTGGCCTCGCCTTCTTTCCACTTGGCTGGGCAAACCTGGCCTGGGTGAGCAGCGACGTACTGAGCAGCCTTGATTTTGCGCAGCAGCTCGGAAGCGTCACGGCCAACGCCGCCATCGTTCAGTTCAACGATTTTGATCTGGCCTTCAGGGTTGATCACGAAGGTGCCACGGTCAGCCAGACCGGCTTCTTCGATCAGTACGTCAAAGTTGCGGGAGATAGCGTGGGTCGGGTCGCCGATCATGGTGTACTGGATTTTGCCGATGGCTGGCGAAGTGTTGTGCCAGGCAGCGTGGGCAAAGTGGGTGTCAGTGGAAACGCTGTAGATTTCGACGCCCAGTTTCTGGAACGCGTCGTAGTTGTCAGCCAGGTCTTCCAGTTCGGTCGGGCAAACGAAGGTGAAGTCGGCTGGGTAGAAGAACACGACAGACCACTTGCCTTTCAGGTCAGCGTCCGACACTTGTACGAAGTCGCCATTTTTGTAGGCGGTAGCTTTGAACGGTTTAACTTGGCTGTTGAT
Organism: Pseudomonas sp. LB3P81; assembly: GCF_054897965.1. Taxonomy (NCBI): domain Bacteria; kingdom Pseudomonadati; phylum Pseudomonadota; class Gammaproteobacteria; order Pseudomonadales; family Pseudomonadaceae; genus Pseudomonas; species Pseudomonas sp. LB3P81. The sequence goes on from NZ_JBUBVG010000001.1 coordinate 925,122, forward strand.
GATAGGCATCGTTGACTCTCCGTCAGGGGTTAAGAAGTTGATGGAGTGAACTCTACCCACTCGACGGACGGATGGCTCATTGGCAAACTTGATGCTGCTGATGGGTTTTCGCTATTAGCCGACAGTATTAATAGAAGGAAACGATATCTACGGCGCCAACGGCCTTTCAGACATCCGGGCCATCCCGAGAAACGGATTGGCGTCTACGTAGCGCATCGCCGACTTCATATCCTTCCAGCCCACGTAGCTCATCAGCGACTTCAAGTCCCAACCACTTTGATGGGCCCAGGTGGCAAAACCGCGTCGCAGGGAGTGACTGGTGTACTGCTCGGCCGGAATGCCAGCGCGTTCCAGTGCCTGGCGCAACAACGGGATCACGCTGTTGGCGTGCAGCCCCTCCTCACTCAGATGCCCCCAACGGTCAATGCCACGGAACACCGGCCCGCGCACCAATGCGGCCTCGGTCATCCAGGCGATGTACGCCTGCACCGGGCACAGGCGCTGCAATGCCGGTGTCTGGTAGGTCTTGCCGAGGTTTTCGCGGTCGCTCTTGCTGCGTGGCAGATACAGAGTGATGCCTGAGCCGGCACTGGCCTGAACGTGCTCGATCTGTAGTCGACACAACTCGTCGCTACGGAAACCGCGCCAGAAGCCCAACAGGATCAGTGCCATATCGCGCCGGGCTCTTAGCAGAGCAGGTTGATCGTTTTGTGATTTGGCGATTTGTGCTTCCTGCTCAAGCCAGGTCACCACTTGCTCCAGATGTTGAAGCTGCAATGGCTCAGCCTGCTTCTCCTGCGCCGGGTGCAGTGCGCGAATGCCCTTGAACACCTTGCGCACAACGGGCGCCTTGGTGGGATCGGCAAACCCCTGGCTGTTATGCCACTGCGCCAGCGCCGACAAGCGCAGCTTCAGCGTATTGATCGATAACTCACCGGCGTACGCCACCAGATAGCGCGCGACGCTGTCGGCAGTGGCTGGCAGAAAGCCGCCCCAACTCACTTCGAAATGCTCGATGGCCGCTCGATAGCTACGGCGGGTGTTGTCGCGCGTGGCGGCTTGCAGGTATCGATCCAGCTCGGTCATGGCGGTGACTACTGTAGGAGCGAGCTTGCTCGCGATGGAGGTAAACGATGACGCTAACTGCCTGAGTGATCGCAGTGCCTGGAGGTTTTTCGCGAGCAAGCTCGCTCCTACAGGAGGGTTTTGTACGGGAATGGAGCTGCGAACAATTCAGAATCGTTGTCACACGGGGTAATACCAGTATATCCCGTATTAATAACTTACACTTTTTCCATTTTTAGCATGCATGGTACACTGCGTACTTTAGTGGTACGTACCACAGTACGAAATCGTAGGAGAACACATGGCTCGTGGCGGTATAAACAAAGCAGTGGTTCAAACAGCGCGCCTGGCTATCCTCGCCCGTGGCGAACACCCCAGCATCGACGCTGTACGCATCGAAATGGGCAACACCGGCTCAAAAACCACCATTCACCGGTATTTGAAGGAACTGGATGACGGTATCGAACCCGCCGCACCCTCCTCCGACCCCATTGATGACGAGCTGACAGGGCTGGTCTCGCGCCTCGCGCAACGCCTCAAGGAACAGGCGCAAGAGCCCGTCGATCAGGCTCGTGCGCAGTTCGAACAACAACGAAAAGAGCTGGAAATCCAGCTGACTGACGCGCAAGAAGCCCACAGTGAATTACAGCAGCAGTACGAGCTTCAAACCCTGGCGCTGACGCAGGAATCCGACACCCTGCAAAACACTCTGTCCATGCTGCAGACCGAGCAAACCCGCAACGCCGGACTGAACCAGGCGCTGGCCGACTTCGAGTTACGCTTAAATGACAAGGACGAGCAGATCCGCTCCCTTGAAGAAAAGCACCTGCACGCCCGTGATGCGCTGGAACACTATCGCAATGCCGTCAAAGAGCAGCGCGAACAGGAGCAACGACGCCACGAAGGTCAGGTGCAGCAGATTCAAATGGAATTGCGCCAGACTCAGCAAAGCGCCCTTGTGCGTCAGGATGAAATCACCCAGCTGCACCGTGACAACGAACGCTTGCTGACTGAAAACCGTGGCACGCTGCGGGAACTGAGCCTGTTGCAGGAACAGCTCAAGCAGACCCACACCCGCCAGGATCAATTGCTGGAGCAGGTCAACCGTATCGACAGCGAGCGCACCCTCCTCCAGGAACGCTTGCGTGCAGCGCTGCTGGAAAGCCAGTCGCTGAAACAGAACGTCGAGGAGCAGTCGCAGATCAAAAAGTCGCTGGAAATCGAATTGACCAAGGCCCAGGCAGCGCTTGAGGAACGCGCACCAAGCCCCCCCTGTAGGAGCGAGCTTGCTCGCGATGGACGTAAACGATAACGCGTAAAATCAGATGCCCGGCGGCGCCCTTGAGTTTTTCGCGAGCAAGCTCGCTCCTACAAGGCTTAACCGCCAGACGCAGCCAAGGCCGATTAACCCGCGACCGGCGCACGCATGGTGACGAACTCTTCGGCGGCCGTCGGGTGCACGCCGATGGTTTCGTCGAAGTCACGCTTGGTGGCACCCGCTTTCAAGGCGATTGCCAGACCTTGCACGATCTCGCCGGCATCCGGCCCGACCATGTGACAGCCGAGCACTTTGTCGGTCTTGCCATCTACCACGAGCTTCATCAGCGTGCGCTCCTGGCACTCCGTCAAGGTCAGCTTCATCGGGCGGAAGCGGCTTTCGAAGATCACCACGTCGTGACCGGCATCGCGAGCCTCCTCTTCGGTCAGGCCAACGGTGCCGATGTTTGGCAAGCTGAACACAGCCGTCGGGATCATCTTGTAATCCACCGGACGATACTGCTCAGGCTTGAACAAACGCCGTGCAACAGCCATGCCTTCGGCCAGTGCGACCGGTGTGAGCTGGACCCGACCAATCACATCGCCAAGGGCCAGGATCGACGGCTCGGCGGTCTGGTATTGCTCGTCCACTTCGACGAAACCTTTCTTGTCGAGTTTGACCCCGGTGTTTTCCAGCCCGAGGTTGTCCAGCATCGGGCGGCGGCCGGTGGCGTAAAACACGCAATCGGCTTCCAACTGGCGACCATCCTTGAGCGTCACTTTCAGACTGCCGTCGGCCAGTTTTTCAATGCGCTCGATGTCGGCATTGAATTGCAGATCCATGCCACGTTTGGTCAGTTCTTCCTGCAAGTGTTTGCGCACTGCAACGTCGAAGCCGCGCAGGAACAGCTCACCGCGATACAGCAACGTGGTCTCGGCGCCCAGGCCGTGGAAGATCCCGGCGAACTCGACGGCAATGTAACCACCGCCCACGACCAGCACGCGTTTTGGCAACGCTTTGAGGAAAAACGCCTGATTGGAACTGATCGCATGCTCGTGCCCCGGAATCTCCGGGATCTGCGGCCAGCCGCCGGTAGCAATCAGGATGTTCTTCGCAGTAAAGCGTTCGCCATTGATCTCGACGGTATTGGGGTCGACGATTTTGGCGTGGCCTTCATGTAGCGTCACGCCGCTGTTGACCAGCAGGTTGCGATAGATGCCGTTCAGGCGATTGATCTCGCGATCCTTGTTGGCGATCAGCGTTGCCCAATCGAACTGTGCTTCACCCGGCGTCCAGCCGAACCCGGAAGACTGCTCGAAGTCTTCGGCAAAGTGCGCGCCGTAGACCAGCAATTTCTTCGGCACGCAGCCGACGTTCACACAGGTGCCACCCAGGTAACGGCTCTCGGCCACGGCCACTTTCGCGCCAAACCCCGCCGCGAATCGCGCAGCCCGCACACCGCCGGAACCGGCGCCAATCACATAAAGGTCAAAATCAAAGGCCATTTTCAATCTCCTCGGCAGACCACCAGCATACCCGCCGCCGTTTGTTGGGCAAGCGCTGCAGACTATTTGGGGGCGGAAAATGAAAAAGCCACCCGAAGGTGGCTTTTCAGTACAAGCAGGTCAAACGCTATCAGTAAGCCTTGCCCGTCTTGTAGAAGTTCTCGAAGCAGAAGTTGGTTGCTTCGATGTAGCCTTCAGCGCCACCGCAGTCGAAACGCTGGCCCTTGAATTTATAGGCAATCACGCAACCGTTCTTCGCCTGCTTCATCAGGGCGTCGGTGATCTGGATCTCGCCGCCCTTGCCTGGCTCGGTTTGCTTGATCAGCTCGAAAATGTCCGGAGTCAGGATGTAACGACCGATGATCGCCAGGTTCGACGGAGCGTCTTCCGGAGCCGGTTTTTCGACCATGTTACGCACGCGGTACAGGTCATCAGCGATCAACTCGCCAGCGATCACGCCGTACTTGTTGGTTTCCTGCGGATCCACTTCCTGGATCGCGACGATGGTGCAGCGATACTGTTCGTACAGCTTGACCATCTGGGTCAGTACGCCGTCGCCTTCGAGGTTGACGCACAAGTCGTCCGCCAACACCACGGCGAAAGGTTCGTCGCCGATCAGTGGGCGACCGGTCAGGATAGCGTGGCCCAGGCCTTTCATTTCAGTCTGGCGAGTGTAGGAGAACGAGCACTCGTCGAGCAGTTTGCGGATGCCGACCAGGTATTTTTCCTTGTCGGTGCCCTTGATCTGGTTTTCCAGCTCGTAGCTGATGTCGAAGTGGTCTTCCAGGGCGCGCTTGCCGCGACCGGTGACGATGGAGATTTCGGTCAAACCGGCGTCCAGAGCTTCTTCGACGCCGTACTGGATCAGTGGCTTGTTTACCACCGGCAGCATTTCTTTGGGCATGGCTTTAGTCGCTGGCAGGAAGCGAGTACCGTAACCGGCTGCTGGGAACAAGCATTTCTTGATCATATAAGTCCTTAAAAGGGCTGTGTGTACGAGTTTCGGCGCAGTCTAATCAGGCCGCGTGCACCTTACAATGCCCCGCGCTGGCTAACCGATGCCATCATAGAGAAATATTCTTGCGGATAGTTCCGCAGATCGTTCCGGTGCCTTCTATAGATAGCAGAGATTCCGACCGGCGCCGACGAATTTGCCGCCCACAAATTCGCACCACCATACGCCCATCAGCACCTGCTGAATGCAATTGGCGCTATCATTGCGCAATTGAACCAGCCAACGAGGCAGATAGATGTCGGTAGCAAAAAGTGTCAACGGATTCCTGATCAATCAGGCGAAAGACGGCCAGTGGTGGGTAGACAGCGTCAGCGGCGAGAATATCGCCGGGCCATTCCCGACCGAAGCGTTGGCGATTGAAGTGGCGTCCGTATTGGAGCTTGAACACCCGGCTCCCAAACGCCGCGGCAAAGACAAGACCTGATCCGAACCCGATTTTCTTGCCCAAGCCCTGCCTAGCGCAGGGTTTTTTTACGATTGCGGCCGATGAAGTGGCCTTTCGCTATAACCTTTTGATTCCGGCGCTGTCACAGGCTTAGCCCTATTATCCTGACGACGACCACGACATGATTAAATTTTTGCCCCTGATTGCGATCCTGGCCCTGAGCGGTTGCGCCACTTCCGAAACCACCTACCTGAACAACGGCGAGCAAGGCCTGGCCATCGACTGTTCGGGGGAAGCCAATTCCTGGGCCACCTGCTATGAAAAAGCCGATGCTTCGTGCGCAGGCACCGGCTATCGAATCGTTGGCACCGACGGCACACCTTCAACCAAGGAAAGTGACAAGACCCTGGGCGTCGATGTGGGCAATTACAAAAACCGCAGCGTCGTGGTGGTCTGCAAGTAAGGCACTCGTGCCCTAAATGTGAATTTCAGCGAATTTGATCCCGAGACCGCGCACAGTCTCGATCAGATCGTCGAGGCGGCTGAAGGATTCGACTTCATCGTTGTCATCCACCAGAAAGTAACTGCGCCCGGCGCTTTTCTTGAAAAACACGATCCATTCCCCCGGGGTCGCCGGATTCTGAATCACATGGGTGGCAGAGATATGACCCTCTGCATGCCGCTCCCGTACTTGCTCTCGCTTCATGCTCGACTCCATAAATGACAATGCCGCCAAAGCGTTGCTTTGACGGCATCGGTGCTGACTGTCGCTATTCTATCAGCCGGAAATGCACGCAGTAGCGGCATTGCGCACATCCATCGGGCGCAATGGCACATTGGAAATACGTTCATGCAGCTTGATGCTGCTGCCGCTGGAGCGCTCTTCAATATCGAATACGGCCGCCGGTCCCGACGAGAATTTCTGCGGCACGATGACCCGCACGCCTTCCTTCTCCTGCGGCTCGATTTGCAGGGCACCACGGCTGCTGGCCAGTTTCTCGGTCAGGCACTGCGCGTATTCATTGGGCTTCTTGCCGGAAATCACGTTCATGGTGGGCAGCGACTCGTTGATTTCCGAGACACTCGCACAACCACTTATCGCCAATGCAAACGGCAAGACCCACGCACCCCGCTTCATACAAAACCTCCGACAGCACAAATGCTGGTTTTCTCCGAGGCTCACTGCTTTTATCGCTCATGGAATTCCGAATAACTGTTTTTAATTGTCAAAGCGAACCCCGACGACCGGATAATAACCTGTTCGGGCTGATAAACTGCGCCAATCGCCCATGCTATCGTTTTGATTTTGTAGAAAAAGCCCTTCTGGAGGCGCCTCATGAAATTTATCCACCAGCGCGAGCACCTCAATGAAGACGACATCGTCGTCATCCAGTGCTCCCAAATGTGCAACATCCGCTTGATGAACGACGCCAATTTCCGCAGCTTCAAAAATGGCGGCCGTCACACTTACCATGGCGGTGCGTTCGACACCTTCCCGGCCCGCATTACTGCGCCGAGCACCGGTTTCTGGAACATCACCATCGACACCGTCAACCGTCGCCCGATCAGCGTGACTCGCAAACCGACCCTGACTCACTCCATCAAGATTATCCGCCGCTCCACCACGAAACTGAGCTGAGCGACACCCAACTCGAACATAAGCAGGAATGACCGTGGCCCAAACGACCAAGTACGTCATCAAATACAAACTCAATGGCGAACGCCGCTTCGAATTTGCCCAGCTTGAAAACGGCACCGAAGCAGAAGCCAGAGCCGCGCTGGACGCCATTCATGGCCAGGGCGAAGACGTCATCAGCGATATCAGCGTCAGCAAAGCGCTGTAACGGGATTCGGAGCGACAACGTGGATGTCTGCTCCGTCCGTTGAATTCGACCGCAAGCGCCGGAGTGTTCACGAAGGCAGCGCTCCCTAGACTGGCCACCTCAACCTTTGGTTAAGGAGTCAGAATATGTCTACTTCCCCGATTCGTTTCATCAGTGGCACGTCCAGCCTTGGCACCTTGTTGCTGGCCTCCAGCGCGCAAGGTCTGTGCGCATTGCTGCTCGGTGAAGACCTGGCAACGCTGGAGCGTGATCTTGCTCGGCGGTTCCCTGGCCAACCAACGCCCAAACGTGATGAAGGCTTGCTGCCTGCACTGGAGCAAATCCTTTGCTATCTCGACAACCCTCTGAACGTGCTCGATCTGCCACTGGATCTGGCGGGTAGCGCTTTCCAGCAACGCGTCTGGGAAGCTTTGCGCCAAATCCCGCTCGGCAAAACCGCCAGCTACCAGCAAATCGCGCAGCAACTGGGGCAACCCAAAGCCTTTCGGGCCGTGGCCAATGCCTGCGGCGCGAACCCGCTGGCGGTCATCGTGCCGTGTCATCGGGTCCTGCGTCAGGACGGCAGCCTCGGCGGTTACCGCTGGGGTCTGGAACGCAAACGGCAACTGCTGGGACGTGAGGCGCTGCAATGATCGAGCAGTTTCTGGATGCTTTCGACTGGGCAGCGCTGGAGCGGCAACTGGATCAGGATGGCTGCGCGATCATCCGCTCGCTGATCAGCAGCGAGACGTGCGATGACATCAGCGCGCTGTACGCCCGATCCGAACCGTTTCGCTCGCAAGTGATGATGGCTCGTCACGGCTTCGGCCGCGGCGAGTACAAATACTTCAGGTATCCGCTGCCAGACGTCGTCGCCACATTGCGCCAAGCGCTCTACCCTCGGCTGGTGCCGATCGCCAATCGCTGGTACGAGCAAATGGACCTGCCGGTCCGTTTCCCTGAAAGGCATGCAGCGTTTCTTGAGCGCTGTCATGCCGCCGGTCAGGTGCGTCCAACCCCGTTGTTGTTGCAATACGGGCCACAGGACTACAACTGCCTGCATCAGGATCTGTACGGCGAACACGTTTTTCCGCTGCAAGTGGCGATTCTTCTGTCAGAGCCGGGCGAAGATTTCACTGGCGGCGAGTTTGTCCTGACCGAACAACGCCCACGGATGCAGTCGCGCCCCCAGGTCATTGGATTGAAAAAGGGTGACGCGGTGATCTTTGCCGTCAACCAGCGACCGGTCAAAGGCTTCCGTGGCTATTACCGGGTCACCCTGCGCCACGGCGTGAGTCGCCTGCACAGCGGAAAACGGCATACCCTAGGAATCATCTTTCACGATGCGTTGTGACTTTATGAATCCGACCACTTTCGATCTGTTTGCCGACTCGGAGCCCGAGCAGCAGCCTCGGCGCGAGCAGATTGGCGAACAGTCCTACGTCTTGAGAGGCTTTGCCCTACCCTGGCTGGAACAGTTGCTGCCCGCATTGGAAGCGGTGCTGGTGGCAGCACCGTTTCGACAGATGGTCACACCCGGCGGCTTTACCATGTCAGCGGCCATGAGCAGTTGCGGCACATGGGGCTGGACCACCGACCGCAGCGGTTATCGCTATTCACGTCATGATCCACAAACCCATGCCCCCTGGCCGGAAATGCCGCAGGTATTTTTCGAGCTCGCACATGCGGCGGCGCTGGAAGCCGGTTTTGCCGATTTCGTACCCGATTCCTGCCTGATCAACCGCTATATCCCCGGCGCGAAGATGTCCTTGCACCAGGACAAGGACGAAGCGTCCTACGCAGCGCCGATCGTTTCGGTGTCGTTGGGCTTGCCGGCGATGTTCCTGTTCGGCGGTTTTGAGCGCAGCGACAAAAGCCAGCGGGTGCCGGTGTTCCATGGCGATATCGTGGTCTGGGGCGGCGTCGATCGCCTGCGTTATCACGGGGTCTTGCCGATCAAGGAGGGCCAGCATTCGCGTATGGGTGAACAACGGATCAATTTCACGTTTCGTACCGCACAATGAGCCCACGAATTTGACCGCAAGACCCGGAGTGCAACGACCCTGCCGGCTGGTTACTCTGAATCAAACGGGTCAACGGACATGAAGCCATGACAACCACCGTGAACGATCCCCGCTGGGCCGCCGTCGTCGCCCGAGATCCCCGCGCGGATGGGCAGTTTGTGTATGCGGTGAAAACCACCGGCATCTACTGCCGCCCCAGCAGTCTGGCGCGCTTGCCGAAGCCGCAGAATGTCGAATTCTTCGACACGGCCGAGCAGGCCCAGGCAGCGGGTTACCGCCCGAGCAAACGAGCGTCAAAGGATCAAAGTGACGTCGCCGCGCAACATGCCGCGACCGTCGCCGCGGCTTGTCGCCAGATCGAGACGGCCGAGCATCTGCCAGCATTGATCGAATTGGCCGAGGCTGCGGGCCTGAGCAGTTTTCACTTCCATCGGGTGTTTAAAACCGTGACCGGACTGACACCCAAGGGCTACGCCACGGCTCATCGCTCACGCAAGGTGCGTGCACGATTGACCGATGGAGGTTCGGTGACCGACGCGCTGTATGACGCCGGCTTCAATTCCAACAGCCGCTTTTATGAGGCAGCGGATCAGCTGCTAGGCATGAAACCCGGTGATTACCGCGCCGAAGGTCAGAACAACGACATTCGGTTTGCCGTCGGCCAGTGTTCACTGGGGGCGATTCTGGTGGCGCAAAGCGTACGCGGTGTTTGCGCGATTCTGCTGGGTGATGATCCGCACCAACTGGTGTGCGACCTGCAGGACAAATTTCGGCGGGCCAATCTGATCGGCGCCGATCATGAATTCGAGCAACTGATCGCCAAGGTCGTCGGCTTTATCGAAGCCCCGGCCATCGGCCTGGATTTGCCGCTGGACGTTCAAGGCACGGCGTTTCAGGAGCGCGTCTGGCAGGCGTTACGGGAGATTCCTGCAGGCAGCACCGCCAGTTACGCTGATATCGCCCAGCGCATCGGCGCACCGAAAGCCGTGCGCGCCGTGGCTCAGGCCTGCGGCGCGAACAGTCTGGCGGTGGCGATCCCGTGCCACCGCGTGGTGCGCAGCGACGGCAACCTGTCGGGCTATCGCTGGGGGGTGGAGCGCAAGCGGCAGTTGCTGGATCGTGAAGGCCAATAGATCAAAAGATCGCAGCCTGCGGCAGCTCCTACATTGGAAGGCGTACATCCTGTAGGAGCTGCCGCAGGCTGCGATCTTTGCTTTTAGCGATTCACATCCACCACCACCCTTCCGCGCAACTGACCGGCGAGCAAGCGCGGTGCTGCGTCGATGGCTTCACTCAAACCGATTTCGTGACTGATCAGTGGCAGCAAAGCGAAGTCCAGATCCTTGGCCAGTCGGTTCCACGCGAGCACGCGTTTGGCTTTGGGCTGGGTCACGCTGTTGATGCCGGCCAGGGTCACGCCACGCAAAATGAACGGTGCAACGGAGGCCGGAAAGTCCATGCCTTGCGCCAGACCACAGGCGGTGACAGTGCCGTTGGCCTTCGTGCTGGCGCAGGCGTTGGCCAGGGTGTGACTGCCGACCGAGTCGATCACGGCTGCCCAACGCTCCTTCGCCAGCGGCTTGCCCGGTTCGGACAGCGTGGCGCGGTCGATGATTTCGCTGGCGCCCAATTGCTTGAGGTAATCGTGTTCGGAGGTGCGGCCAGTGGACGCGACCACCCGGTAACCGAGCTTGCTCAGCAACGCGATGGCGAAACTGCCTACACCACCGTTGGCGCCCGTGACCAGGACGTCGCCCTGCTCTGGCGTCACGCCGTTATGCTCCAGCGCCAGAATGCTCAGCATCGCCGTGTAGCCGGCGGTGCCGATGGCCATTGCCTGGGCAGCCGTGAATTCCCGAGGCAATGGAATCAGCCAATCGCCATTCAAACGTGCCTTCTGCGCCAGCCCACCCCAATGCCCTTCACCTACACCCCAGCCATTGAGTACGACCTGATCACCGACCTTGTAGTCCGGATGCCCACTGACTTCGACAGTCCCCGCCAGATCGATGCCCGGCACCATCGGGAATTTTCGCACCACCGGGCTGCTGCCGGTGATCGCCAGTCCGTCCTTGAAATTCAGCGTGCTGTACGCCACACGCACCGTCACATCGCCCTCGGGCAGTTGATCTTCATTGATCTCTTGCAGTGTGGCCCGGTAACCGCTGTCGTCTTTGTCGATCAAAATGCCTTGGAACATCGTCGTCTCCTAATCGATCACTCAGTTGAGATGCAGTTGAAATATCACACTGCAACATTTTGCCGTACCCGACTTTAAGCCAATCCGAGCGTTCCCATTACCGGTGATCGCGCACCTCATGTAAAAACTCGATTGGTCTTGCGCCCGTCATTGCTGATACAAATTCCGTTCTACCGCCCCTGCCCAGTTTTGACGCCGGAGAACCTTGCAAATGAGCCAATGGCCAGACACCCGAATTCTTGATCTGCTTGGAATCGAACTGCCAATCATCCAGGCCCCGATGGCCGGCGCCACCGGTACGGCCATGGTGATCGCGGCGAGCAATGCAGGTGGCCTGGGTTCGATGCCCGCGGCCATGTTGAGCACCGAGCAGTTGCGCGAGGAATTGAAGACGATCCGCCAACACAGTCAGCGCCCGTTCAACGTCAACTTCTTCTGCCATCAACCGCCGGCGGCCGATGAGCAACGCGCTCGGGACTGGAAGAATCTGCTGGAGCCTTACTACCGGGAACTGGGCGTGGATTTCGACGCGCCGACGCCGGTGTCCAATCGTGCGCCGTTCGACAACGCGACCTGCGAAGTGATCGAAGAATTCCGTCCCGAAGTGGTGAGCTTTCACTTTGGCCTGCCGGAAAAATCCCTGCTGGATCGCGTCAAGGCCACCGGTGCAAAAGTACTGTCTTCAGCCACGACCGTCGAAGAAGCGATCTGGCTTGAGCAGCATGGCTGTGACGCGATCATCGCCATGGGTTACGAAGCCGGCGGCCATCGGGGCATGTTTCTCAGCGACGATCTGAGCAGCCAGGTGGGTATCTTCGCGCTGGTGCCGCAAATCGTTGATGCAGTGAAAGTGCCGGTAATTGCTGCCGGCGGTATTGCCGATGCACGAGGCGTCGCGGCGGCGTTTCTGTTGGGTGCTTCGGCGGTGCAAGTGGGTACGGCGTATCTGTTCACGCCGGAAGCCAAGGTCAGCGCCTCTCATCACAAGGCGTTGCGCACGGCCAAGGAAAGCGAGACCGCTGTCACTAATCTTTTCACCGGCCGCCCGGCGCGGGGGATTCTGAATCGGGTCATGCGTGAACTCGGGCCGATGAGCGACAAGGCACCGGCCTTCCCATTGGCGGGTGGAGCGTTAATGCCGTTGCGGGCGAAGGGGGAAGCGGATTTCAGCAACCTTTGGGCCGGGCAGGCATTTACGTTGGGGGTTGAGATGACGACGGCGGAGTTGACGCGGCGGCTGGCCGAAGAGGGATTGGCGAAACTATTGCACCGGTAGGGATAAGACCTGTGGCGAGGGGATTTATCCCCGTTGGGTCGCGGAGCGGCCCCGCATTTGCAGCTTCATCCAACAAATTTGCGTCTGCTGCGCAGCCGAACGGGGATAAATCCCCTCGCCACAGGCAAGCTCCCTCGCCACAGAGATTTAATCGCACCATTCAATCCCGTTTCAACACATTCCGTTTGTAGGCATTTCGCTATATATTCCGCTATATAGCGTTTTCACCTCTCGCTGTACTTGCCTACCACGGAGCCGTTTCATGACCATTCGTGCCTCACGTTTTGCCCCAACCTGCCTGGCGAGCCTGCTCGTGGTGTTCGCCATCGGCGCTGCCCAGGCCGATGAAGTCCAGGTCGCTGTCGCGGCCAACTTCACCGCGCCGATCCAGGCCATCGCTGCCGATTTCGAGAAAGACACCGGGCACAAACTGGTCACCTCCTTTGGTGCAACGGGCCAGTTCTACACCCAGATCAAAAATGGCGCGCCGTTCGAAGTGTTCCTCTCGGCGGACGACACCACCCCGCAAAAACTCGAAACCGAAGGCGACACGGTCAAGGGCTCGCGCTTCACCTACGCCGTCGGCACCCTCGCGCTCTGGTCGGCCAAGGAAGGTTATGTCGATGCCAAGGGCAAAGTGTTGAGCGACAACCAGTACCAGCATCTGTCGATCGCCAACCCGAAAGCAGCACCTTATGGCCTCGCCGCCACCCAGGTACTGGCCAGGCTGGGGCTGACCGACAAGGTCAAAGACAAGATCGTTGAAGGCCAGAACATCACCCAGGCTTACCAGTTCGTTTCCACCGGCAACGCAGAGCTGGGCTTCGTCGCCTTGTCACAAATCTACAAAGACGGCAAAGTCACCAGCGGTTCGGCGTGGATCGTTCCGGCCAACATGCACGAGCCGATCAAACAAGATGCGGTGATCCTCAACAAAGGCAAGGACAACCCGGCCGCCAAGGCACTGGTTGACTACCTCAAGGGGCCGAAAGCCGCTGCTGTCATCAAGTCCTACGGTTATCAACTCTAAATGACCCTATCGAGTGCCGACTTTTCCGCGATCTGGCTGACCCTGAAACTCGCGTCCCTGACGACGGTTATCCTGCTGGTGATCGGTACTCCGATTGCGTTGTGGCTGTCGCGCACCCAGTCCTGGCTGCGCGGCCCGGTCGGGGCGATAGTCGCCCTGCCCTTGGTGTTGCCGCCCACGGTGATTGGTTTTTATCTGTTGCTGGTGCTCGGCCCTAACGGCTTTGTCGGCCACTTCACCCAGTCACTGGGGCTCGGCACCCTGACGTTCAGTTTTGCCGGGTTGGTCATCGGTTCGGTGCTCTACTCAATGCCGTTCGTGGTCCAGCCGCTGCAGAACGCTTTTTCTGCCATCGGCACCCGTCCGCTGGAAGTGGCCGCGACCTTGCGCGCCAATCCCTGGGACACCTTTTTCAGTGTAATCCTGCCGCTGGCCCGACCGGGTTTCATCACGGCGGCGATTCTCGGTTTCGCCCACACCGTCGGCGAATTCGGTGTGGTGCTGATGATCGGCGGCAACATTCCCGACAAGACGCGCGTGGTCTCGGTGCAAATCTACGATCACGTCGAAGCCATGGAATATGCCCAGGCCCATTGGCTGGCCGGGGCGATGCTGGTGTTCTCGTTTGCCGTGTTGCTGGCGCTGTACTCCAGCCGCAAAACCAAAGCAGGCTGGAGCTGATTGATGATTCATACCCGTCTGAAACTGAGTTACTCAGGGTTCGCCCTGGATGTGGATTTACAACTGCCGGGCCGTGGCGTCACCGCGCTTTACGGTCACTCCGGCTCGGGCAAAACCACCTGCCTGCGCTGCATCGCCGGTCTTGAACGGGCGGAACAGGGTTTTATCCAGGTCAACGATGAAGTCTGGCAGGACAGCGACCGGAAGATTTTCGTAGCGCCGCACAAACGCGCGCTCGGTTATGTCTTTCAGGAGGCCAGTTTGTTTCCACATCTGTCGGTGCTGGCGAATCTGCAATTCGGTCTCAGGCGAATCCCGAAACAACAGCGCCGGGTCGACATGGCTCACGCGACTGAACTGCTAGGCATCGGCCATCTGCTGGATCGTCACCCGCAAAACCTTTCCGGCGGCGAACGGCAGCGCATCGGCATCGCCCGCGCCCTGCTGACCAGCCCGAAGCTGTTGCTGATGGACGAACCGTTGGCGGCGCTGGATGCGCAACGCAAAAGCGAAATCCTGCCGTACCTGCAACGGTTGCACGATGAGCTGGACATCCCGGTGCTGTACGTCAGTCATTCCCAGGATGAGGTGGCGCGACTGGCCGACCACATCGTCCTGCTCAGCCACGGCAAAGCGCTGGCCAGCGGCCCCATCGGTGCAACCCTGGCCCGGCTCGACCTGCCTTTGGCGTTGGGCGATGACGCTGGCGTCGTGATCGAGGGCCACGTCAGTGCGTATGACGCCGACTATCAGCTACTGACGTTGCAACTACCGGCTAGCGCACTGAACATTCGCGTGACGCACACGCCGATGGAGGTCGGCCAGGCACTTCGCTGCAAGGTTCAGGCGCGTGATGTCAGCCTGAGCCTGCAAAGCGTCGAGCACAGCAGCATCCTCAATCGTCTACCGGTGACAGTGGTCAGTGAAATGGGCGCGGACAACGCCGCCCACGTGCTGATTCGACTGGATGCGGCCGGCACGCCACTGCTGGCACGGATCACCCGCTACTCCCGGGATCAATTGAACGTGCACCCCGGCCAGCAACTCTGGGCGCAAATCAAGGCGGTGGCGGTGCTGGCGTAAATCCGCTGGCACGTCTGCATTGGCCGAGTTACCACGCCCGAGAACCTGTAAAGGCCTCAGGGCCGAAGAAGTCGGGCTGGCGATGTACCTGGAACGGATGATCGAAGCGTCTCAACCGACGAACTGACCTGTCCATTTTTTGCACGATCACGAATGACTTCTATAGTTGTTGTGACAGAAATCAGCTTCGGTGACGCCATGGAAGACATTTACGTTGTGAAACCCTGCAACAAGATCATTATTCATGGCCGCCGCGCCGGGGAAACCGATCATCCGCCACCTGACGCTGAAGTCTGGTATCGCATCGCCGATACTCGCACCGATGGCTTCATCGGCGACGGCTTTGAAACTGAAGAAGATGCCCATCGCGCCTGCCGTCTATTCAATGCCCGATCGCAGGTGACGGCCCGACAAGGCTGAAGTCCGGGTCTATACTGAAAATGGCTGAGGGAACAGCGACCCCATCGGCAGAAAGCTCGCTCCAGGCGGGCTTTTTGTTGCCAACTGCCAGGTTTCTTGAACGGAGGTGTTTGCCATGTCCGAAAAAGAGTCCATCACCACCCTGCTCACCCTGCTTGATTCCCGCCAGGCTCGCTTGGCCGCGGCGTGCAAGGAAATCGCCGACTGGGTCGATCATCAAGGCGGGCACCCGACCGCCCTCAGAATTCGTGATCGCCTGAACGACATCGAGAAGGATGCGCCACTGATCCGCAGCACGTTGTCCTCGCTCAAGCCTGTCGACCCGCCGCTGCCAAGGTTCAGATGATTCGATCTGGACCCCGGACACGCGAGCACGGTCTGATTCAGGACGCATGAACGGCGACGTTTTCGTCACCGCGTGCGTACTTGCCTGATCATCTACTGCGCACCCCCCACCCGGCCTGGCGCCGGGATTTTTTTGCCCGGCCATTTCACACCGCGTTCACAACTCCCGCCGTACAGTGAACCCACTCCTTTTGATGAACCCCTTGGCTCGCCCGCATGCGGGCCATTTTTTTGCCCGTCGCCCGGTCGCCGAACGTCACTACTTGCGGGAGGTCCAACGATTACACGTCACGAAGGAGGCGTCTGATGGTTACTCACTTCAAAGTTGGCGGGCATCTGGCCTGCGGTCACAAAGGAAGCAAGCTCACCTCATCCACTGAACTGACCCGGGTGAAATGCAGAAGCTGCCGAAACACCGATGCGTTCAAGGATGCGCGAAAAGACCAGCGTAACGCTGCACGCCGCGCCGCACGCAAAGCCAAAGTCATTCACACCGCCAATGACTGGCGCGCAACGTGGGTCGAGCGGCTGACCGCGATGGACGGGCTGCAACGATTGCCTCGTGGCTTTACCGGCCAACCTTTCGTTTAACGGACAGGTCCGGCGGTTGCGACGTCATTCGTCCCAGCCGCCAACCCTGTGATTTCACGCAAAGACATTCGCTTGAATGCCTCGACCAGTCCGCGCCCTTCTTCGGGTTCACATGAGATGGCCAGGCGCATGGTCGCTTCACCCAAGTGCCAGATCAAAAATGCCGAAGCCTGAACCTGCCCCGCGTCACTGCCTGGGTACACTCGCAGCATCACGTCAGCCAACAGCCCGCCAGCAATCCGGCTTTCCTGCAGCTCCAGCGCCATGAGTTGTTTGTCTGCCTGCATGCCCGACCAGATGTCGCGCATCGCCGGTGTCGCCAGCACGATCTCGTAATACTCGTCGAGCAATTCTGAAAAGGCTGCGTTCAGCCCTTGCGCATCTTCAACCGCCGCCAGTGCCGCTTCGATACAGCGACGGCTTTCGGCGTTGTAACGCTCGGCCAGGGTTTGTATGACCGAACTTTTGTCGGGAAAGTACTGATAAAGCGAACCGATCGAAATCCCGCAGCATTCGGCGATTTCACTCATTTTGAGCTGATCGCTGCCCTTGCTCGCAGTCAATTGCGTCGCCGCCGCCAGGATTCGCTCCTGACGCTCGCGACTCCGCTGTTGTGTGGGATTGCGCCGGGCTGGCTCGGAGACAGGCAGTTCGACGACTTCGGTGGTTTTCTTGGGCATGGCCCGCTCCCCAATCAATAACATGACATAGGCTCACCTTAGCACTGCCCGTACGTCGGTTTCATCGCTTCCATCGGTTGACGATAAAAGATGAGGGTCTATCATCTTTTTCAAACATGAGTGTTACTCACATTAAACCGATGGAGATGAACGCGATGAAAACCAACCACGAAACCATCCTGATTCTCGGTGCAACGGGCAAAACCGGGCGGCGAATCGCTCAGCGACTGCAAGCGGACGGAGTGCCTGTTCGGCTGGGTTCTCGCGGGGCAAATCCAGCGTTCGACTGGGAGGATCGAAGTACGTGGGCAGCCGCGCTCGATGGCGTTCGCGCAGCCTACATCTCGTTCCAACCGGACCTCGCGATACCCGGTGCCGTTGAGACAGTGCAGGCATTTACCGATCAGGCGGTCAAGAGTGGCGTCCGCAAACTGGTGCTGCTGTCGGGGCGTGGCGAAGTTGAAGCGGAACAAGCCGAACGCATTGTTCAGAACAGCGGGGCCGACTGGACCATCCTGCGGGCCAGCTGGTTTTTCCAGAATTTCAGCGAAGCCCACTTTCTCGAACCGATTCTGCAGGGAGAACTCGCCCTCCCCGTCGGCAACATCGCCGAGCCCTTTGTCGACGTGGAAGACATCGCCGAGATCGCGATCGAAGCGCTGACCACGCCAGGACACGCAGGCCAACTGTATGAACTGACGGGGCCGCGAGCATTGACCTTCGCCGAGGCAGTCGCTGAAATTGCCCGTGAGACGGAACGGGATATCGCTTTCGTCGCAGTACCGCCGGACACCTATCGCCAGGCGCTGGAACAGGCACAGCTACCCGCCGAATTGATCGACCTGGTCCTTTATCTCTTTACTACCGTGCTCGACGGCCGCAATACACCACTGGCCGATGGCGTGCAGCGTGCACTGGGTCGCCCGGCGCGGGACTTCAGCGACTATGTTCGACGCACTGCCGTCACGGGTGTCTGGGAAAGCGAAAAGTGAAAGTGAACGCACCGCGCGGCCATCATGTCATTCGGACATCGAGCCACAAGATTAGATAGATCTAAGGCGATTAATATATCAATTGACTATAAATTCAATAGCGTCGTTTGCCGCTCCTTTTTGGCGATAAACCGTTTCCTCAACTAGGATTTCTAACGCATCAGAAACGCGCCAACCTTAGTGTGGAGACCCGATCAAGGAGGAGTAAATGACACCGATTCGTATGGCGGAGAAAACCTACCGCACCTGGTCCAGCCCAATCTTGCTGGAGCTCAAGGAGAGACAGCATCAGTTGGATCCGGCAGCTCGCGAGGCACTGCAAAACGTCCTGATGGAAAGAAGGCTTGTGGACATCGGAAGCCCTTCCGGCACCGAGCGGCGCGAAAAACAGGAAATTGACGGTCAAAAATAGCGGACCAGAAACACAAAGGGCCTGCATGAGGATTCTCACGCAAGCCCTTGAAATAGATGGTGCCCGAAGCCGGAATCGAACCGGCACGCCCTTACGAGCGGGGGATTTTAAGTCCCTACACTTTCTATCCGGCTATGTTCGCTAGTGTTTTTAGTTCTAGTAATTCCCCTTGTAAATCAATGCTCCTGACCTATCCTTAGTCTGTACCTGTTCGCTTTTGTCCGCCTGTGTTTGGCACCTAACAGATACGCAATAGACACAGAGTCGGGAGGAAAGGCCATGAGCAGCTGGACCGACAAGACGATTGAAAAGGCCGTCCGCGATGCAACATCGGGCGACGACGTGTGGCTAACCGATGCGACAAAAGAGCGTGGCGTTGGCCGGTTGCGCCTGCGCGCCAACGGCAAGGGTGGCCGCTTCTACTACCGCTACTCCATGGACGGCAAGCAGGCGCAGGTGCTTTTGGGGGTCTACGACAGCACCGGGCAAGCGGGGCTCACTTTGAAGGGAGCCAGGATCAAAGCAGGTGAGCTATCAAAGATCTACCAGTCCGGCGTCCACGATTTGCATACGTATCTGGCGCATCAGGAAGCCGACCGGCAGGCCGCTATCAAAGCTGCCGCCGCCGCACGCGACATCGCCGAACGACAGGCCAAAAGTGGATCGCTCGAATCCCTGTGCAACGGCTACGTGGCGCACTTGGAACGGCTGGGCAAAACCAGCGCCAAGGCAGTGCGCAGTCTGTTCAAGAAAAACGTGATCACTGCATTCCCACACTTGGCCGCCACCCGTGCGCAGCACGTCAGCCATAGGGACGTAAACACCGTGCTGGCTACACTGATCGACGGCGGTAAGGGCCGCACCGCTGGCAAGCTGAGAAGCTACCTGCGTGCTGCCTATACGCTCGCGCTCGATGCGGAATATGACCCAACCGTCCACCCTGACCTGCACGGCTTCGCCCTGGAAGCCAACCCGGTCGCGGCCATACCGGCCAAGGCGTTCAAGCGCTACAACCGGGCGTTGAAGCGGGCGCTCAATGAGAGCGAGCTTCGCGCCTTCATGCTGGCGCTGGACCAGCAGCAGAGCCTGTACAGCAACATCATCACCCTGGCGCTGTTTCTCGGCGGCCAACGGCTCGCACAGCTGCTCCGCCTGCGTCCTGCTGACGTAGACCCGGATGGTCGCACCATTACCCTGCTCGACCCCAAGGGCAAGCGGGAAACGCCCTATGTGCATGTGGTGCCGCTGAACGAGAAAGCCTTCGGGATCGTTACGCGGATGCTGGCGGCCAACGGTAGCAAGGAGTTCCTGTTCGCCTTGAACGAAGTCGCTGTGCGCCCGGAAAAGCTGTCGGCGATTGTCGCCGATATCAGCGCGGTCATGGTGGAAGCCAAAACCGCGCGCGAGCCCTTCCAGCTCCGCGACATTCGCCGGACCTGCGAAACCATGCTCGCCGGCATGGGCATTTCCCGCGATGTTCGCGCCCGACTGCTGAGCCACGGCTTCTCAGGCATTCAAAGCGAACATTACGATATGTACGAGTACCTGGATGAGAAACGCGCCGCTTTGAACGCATGGGCTGCGAAGCTTGATGAGATCGCCACTGGTAAGACAGCGAGCAACGTCGTGGCGTTGCACGCGGGGGCATGAGCCATGCCAATCAAGGGAACGGTTCAAGTCCAGATTAGTCAGGTGCAAGCGGTAGAGGCGGCGCGCTGGCTGAGCGAGGAATACCGGCCAGATCAGGCATAGCAACTTGTACCGGCCGGCTGGTGCAATAAACAGATCGCACTTGCCCGTGAGATCAGCGCGATCCTAGACAAGGCGGCGCGGCGTAAGCGGCCGTCCCTGACGTTTGAGCTGAGCCTGCCCCGCGAGCGCGCAAGGTGGCTAGCGTCTTTCTACAGACCGGACGGCTGGTGTGACTTCGACGGTGTACAGCTACCTGGGCAGCCGGCCCCCGAACACATCCAGACCATCGCCGCCCTCTTCCTGCATGCTACCAGCAGGCACAAAGGCCGGCCGCTTCTGACCTTGTTGGACACTGTGCATCAATCGGAGCGCAGCGCGATGGCTGGAGCGGACCCGCGGGTGTTGCGCCGGCTGCGCAACCAAACGACGCCTGAGCGTGAATGGACAAAAGAGGAAACCGACGCAGCCGGTCCCGAGCCTGAATCCTAGAAAATTCTCCCGATTTTTTGTCCTCTCTTGCTGCTGCGGATAGGGAATAGGGTTTACTTAAATTCACGAGTTGCAGGTAAACCTTGATGAACAGCCCTATCGTCGAACCCCTTCTCCTCAGCCCGAACACTGCGGCCCGAATGCTCGACGTGTCGCGAAGCACTGTCTACGCGCTGATGAAAAATGGTGCCCTGGCCTGGGTGCCTTTTGGCGCCGACCGGCGCATTCCTGCCGCCGAGGTACACCGGTTGGCGAGCGAGGGCGTGCCGGCTATCACGAAAGCGGCCAAGACTGGTTTGCTGTGATGACGCGCGACGCAATGATCACCGCGTACATCGCTGCCGGGTTGGCGCTGGTGTCGATCCCGCACGGAAAAAAAGGCCCCACGGATAGGGGATGGAACCTGCCGGAAAACGTTATTCGCACTTGCGAACAAGCGGCTGCACGCATCGACGGCAGCAGCAACCTCGGCCTGATGCACGCCTATAGTGATCCACCGACCTGCGCCATCGACATCGATGACATGGCCGAAGCGCGCCAATGGCTAGCAGCACGAGGGGTTGATCTGGATGCGCTGCTGAGCGCGCCGGAAGCAGTACGCATCAACTCTGGCCGCGAAGGCCGGGGCAAGTTGTTGTATCGGCTGAATGCGCCGTTGCCACAAAAGAAGGCGAAGGTCGGCAAGAAAGACATCATCGACTTCCGCTGTGGCACGGAGGGGGACTTGACCGTACAGGACGTGCTGCCACCCAGCGTCCATCCGGACACCGGACGGCCATATGAGCTTGAGGGCGACATCGGCGCCATCCCGCCGATCCCCGCGAAACTGCTGGCCTGCTGGCAGGGCCTGCTGACTACCGGAAAGCAGGTCAGCAAGCCAGCCGACGCACCGTGCTCTGACGATCTACCTGAGCGCTTCGTCGAACTGCTGGCGGGTGACGCGGCCCTGCAAAAGCGCTGGAGCGGCATCATCGAAGGGCTGGAAGATCCTAGCCGCAACGGCCTCGACATGTCGCTGACCTCACTGGCGGTGAAGCGCGGATTCAACGATGCCGAGATTACGGTGATCCATCACGCATTCCCGCACGGCAAGGTATCGCAGGACGGTCGTGGCGATGACTACATAAGCCCCATGATCGCCAAGGCGCGGGCCAATCGTACTTTGTCGCGCACCGAGCCGTGGCTCACGGCTCACAGGCTGATCGCAGAATGGTTTACGACTGATGACGGCACGCGCCTGCTGCGTTATTGGAACGGCGACGCCTACGCCTGGTGCGACGGTGCGTACCGGATGCGCGAAAAGGCCGACATGACGGCCAGGATCTGGGACTACCTGGGCAGTGCGCGGCATTACGTCAACACGAAGAAAACCGCGTCATTCGGAGTCAACCGGGCAAGAGCCGGCGATGTACTAGGCGCACTGGAAAACGCTGCGCATCTGGATAGCAGCATATCCAATCCAAGCTGGATCGGCGGTGCGGATCATCCTGACATCTGCGCCGGTGCCGACCCGAAAGACCTGCTGGTATTGGCTGACGGTATCCTGCACATGCCGACCCGTGAACTGTTTCCGCATACCGCTGCGCTGTTTACCACCATGGCACTGCCTTACGTCTACGCGCCGAAGGCAGAACCGAAACAGTGGTTGGCCTTCCTGAAATCATTGTACGGTGATGACGTAGAGGCCATCGAGACGTTGCAGGAATTTTTCGGCTATTGCCTCACCACGGATTGCTCACAGCAGAAGATCCTGCTCGTTGTTGGCCCTAAACGCGCCGGTAAAGGCACGATTGCCAAGGTGCTGCGCGGGCTGATCGGTGACGCCAATTGCGTCGGGCCAACCTTGGCGAGTCTATCCACTCAATTCGGGCTGGAACCGTTAATCGGTAAACGGCTGGCGATCTTCTCCGATGTGCGCATCAGCGGCCACATCGACCAGAAACATCTGGCGGATCGTGTGCTCTCCATATCAGGCGAAGATGCGTTGTCCATCCCGCGTAAATACAAGTCGGATTGGACGGGAGCATTAAAAACACGCTTGTTGATGTTCAGCAATGAACTGCCAAAAATTCTGGATGACAGCAGTGCGTTGTCTTCACGCTTTATCATTTTACGCCTGACGAAGACCTTTTACGGCGTAGAAGATACAGGGCTGGCGGATCGACTGTTACTGGAACTGCCCGCCATTCTGAATTGGTCGCTCGACGGTCTGGAACGGCTTAATAAGCGTGGCTATTTCCAACAGCCTGCTTCGGCAATGGAACTGGTCAAGGAACTGGAAAAACTGACTTCACCGATCAGCGCCTTTATCGAAGATGAGTGCGTGGTTGATCCGGCAGCACAAGTCATGTGCGAGTGGCTTTATAGCTTTTATAAAATACATTGCCAGCGGGAGGGATGGCAGTACGCACCAAGCGCTGCCTCGTTTGGTGCTTCATTGCGGGCTGCACTGCCACAGTTGGAGCGGAAAAGACTAGGCCCGAAGGGTAATCAGCATTGGGTCTATACAGGTGTCGGTCTAGCCGGCGCAGCGCCCGCAGCAACCACCAAGCCCCATGTGGACAAGTTTTTTGAGGGGCACCAGCTTCCAGTGAAGGGCGGACCGGCAAAATCCTCTACTGCCGCCGAAACGGCTGAAATAGTTGATCTAGACGCTGTGAGGGCCAAAAACAGGGCTGAACTGCTGTAACGGTATCCCACGGTATCCTAGCAAAACCTCTTTGTAGGCTGAGTTTTTAAGGAAATATAAATATAGAGATAACAATAGGTATTCGCTGGGATACCGTGGGATACCGGCGACGGCGCTCATTGTGAAATGTGGAGTTTTTATCATGATGAAACCCAAAATGATGGTGCACAGCAGCCTCGCCCGCTGCATCACTTCGCCCGAAGAGGTGGAACGTTTGCTTAATCAAGGCTGGCTACTGGCCGCGCCGAAGCCGAAGACGGTGATGGCGAAGCAGATGCGGTCGCTGCGCGCTCGCCGAAGGGCTGAGGGGTGGCAAACGCTTTTACTATGGTTGGCACCTGAAGATATCGCAGCTGTTAAGGCAGCATTACTCCCCGGCGAAAGTTATGCCGAGCTGCTAATTCGTTTAGTACAAAAACAAAGTTTACTTTAGTGAAATCTGGGACAACTGGGACACAATTGGAAAACTCTCCGGATTCCCGTGTGGAAGGCCGAACGCCCTGGCGTGCGGCAGCGCAGCAGGATCGAAGCTACGGCGCTGGTGCAGGAAAAGCGTTTCAGACCTTGGAAAGACCACCAACGGATCTCTCACCGGGCCATCGGTGCTGAAAGGCTAAAACAGGGGATTCCTAATCCCTTGCTTTGGTGCATAGATACGCGGCTTACAGCGTGTTTATCGGGTGAAACAGCGATTTTAGTGTCTGTTGTGTGCCTATTAAGGGTCTTGAACCACCACCCAACCGCCCAGGAGGCCGCAGTCTACTGGAACGAGCCTGATGGTCACGTGTGGGAAATCCTCACGGTCAGCTATGCTCGTCAAACAGGCAATAGCGGTTCCAAAGACGCCGCCTAACAATTCAAGCCGAAGCCGCTTTGCGGCTCGACTTAATTCAGGCGTTAGATGCCGCGGGAGGCACATGGACGACCAAAAATTTCTTGCCCAGCGCATCAAAGACCTTGAAGCATCCGTCGCCTACTTTGCTCCTGGCAATGTGTTGCGGAGTCGTTTGTGCAAAACCTCCGCGCCCCCTATATCCACTCGAAAAACATGCGTGAAGGGTTGCTAACGACTGCGGCCGCCCCTAAGCAGTTGGTTGAAGCAGGCAGAAATCTGCCAGGAGTTGCTGGTTCAACGACCGGCAGAAATCGGCCGATTCTGTTGAAAAACTCGGCTTCGGTTTCCACGGCAGAAAAGTACGCGCCTGAGATTGAATTCTGTGTTTTGGGCAGAGGGTTCAGGACTCGGATTTCATGTCGGCGCTGATTGAAAACTGACCCACCCTGCCGATTGAAATTTGACCCAGGGCGGATTGCTGATTTTTGCATCAGCAATTGTGGATAAGCTTAGCAGTCGTGTCCCAGTGGACGAGGCATCAAGCCCCACCGCATGCAGGCATGCGGCAGGGTATCTTGGTGCAGATCAAAACGGCTCATCGTCCTCGGCACCATCATCGTCCTTGCGCTTTCGTTCACGTGATTTGATCTTCGTCTGGGCGACCAAGCTGCTGTGTTGCAGGCGGTAGGACTCGTTGCCCGTTTCGACGATGTGGCAGTGGTGTGTCAGCCGATCTAGCAACGCCGTGGTCATCTTGGCGTCGCCAAACACGCTCGACCATTCCGAGAAGCTGAGGTTGGTCGTGATGACCACGCTGGTGTGCTCGTACAGCTTGGACAGCAAGTGAAATAACAGGGCACCACCGCTCTGGCTGAAGGGCAAATACCCCAGTTCATCGAGTATCACCAGGTCTGTGCGAAGCAGCCCTTGAGCGATTCGGCCTGCCTTGCCGTCGTACTTTTCGCGCTCCAGTAAATTGACCAGATCCACCGTGGAGTAGAAGCGCACGCGTTTGTGATGCGTCGTGATCCCGGACACGGCCAAGGCGGTGGCGAGGTGTGTTTTGCCTGTTCCAGGCCCGCCGATGAACACGACATTTTGCGCGGTATCGGTGAACTCCAGGTTGGACAGATCCCTGACCAGGCGGGCGTCAGCGCTGGAAGCGCTGAAGTCGAAGCCGGCCAAATCACGATGCATGGGGAGTTTGGCCATGTGCATCTGATGATTCACAGACCGTACGGCACGATCTGCATGTTCTTGTTGAAGCAGATGTTCGAGCAGCCATTTCGACGAGGTCGTTGAGGCCTCTCCTTGGGAAGCCAGTTCTTCCCAGGCGCTGGCCATGCCATGCAGACGCAGTTCTTTGAGTTCCGCCATAAGATCACGCATTGCGAGTCTCCTCATCGGTGGTACGGAGCCGGTCGTAGCGTGCCGTATTGGCGACAGGCGCTATCTTGAGTTGAAGGCTGGTTTCGGCGGACGGAGGGGCTGCTGTCGATGTCAGTCGAGCCAGGACATTCAGGATGTGGTCAGCGCTCAAGCTGCCTGATTCAAGTACCAACTCCACAGCCACCAACACGGCATCGAGCCCGGCGATGGGAACAGCCGCCAGTACCTGCGTCATGATTCGATCACCGTTGGTGTGACGCCTCAGACCGCGTTTTAGCAGTTGCAACGGCTTCGGCAGATCAGCAAACGGAGCGCCATTGCGCAGCGCTCCGGGCTTGCGTTCGATGAGCGGGATGTAGTGCTGCCAGTCGAAGCTGACCTGGTCTCGATCAAAGAGGCGCTTGTGACTGGCAATCGTCGTTTCATCGGCGATGACTACAATCCGCGAAGGATACAGACGGCTGCTGACCCACTGGCCGACCCGCTCACACGGCACCGAGTAGCGATTTCGCGCCACGCTGATCAGGCAGGTGCTGGAGACCCGCACGGTGCGCTCGACGTAACCATCAAAGGCGGTCGGCATCGGCATCAATTCAGCGCGTTCCAGCTCCAGGACGTCCGCCACTGTCAGCCCGTTGTACTGCGGGTGCACCAGCTCGTCCCAGAGCGCACGGCAGCGTTGGCCGAGCCAAGCATTCAGTTCCTCGAAGGTGTGGAACATGCAGTTTTGAGCATCGAGCCAGATGCGCCGTCGGCTGTCTTGGACGTTCTTTTCAACGATACCTTTTTCCCAGCCGGAGGCCACGTTGCAGAAGTCCGGGTCGAACAGGTAGTGCGCGCACATCACGGCAAACCGGGCATTGACCGTGCGGCCCTTGCCCTTGTTGACCTTGTCGACAGCGGTCTTCATGTTGTCGTAGATGCCGCGACGCGGCACCCCACCTAACGCGCCAAACGAGCGGGTATGGGCATCGAACAACATCTCGTGGCCTTGGCTGGGATACGCAACCAACCAAAATGCGCGACTGGCGCACAGCTTCATGTGGGAGACCTGGATGCGTCGGAACAGGCCGCCAATCAGCAGACCTTCTTCGCTCCAGTCGAATTGAAAAGCCTCACCGAGTGCGAACGTCAACGGTACAAAGGCACGTAAGGATTTGCCTTGCTCACCGCGCCACGAGCGAATGAAGGCGGTGAGCTGGCTGTAGCCGCCGTCGTAACCCTCGGCCTTGATCAGCTCAAGGAGCGCTTTGGCGCTCCTGCGGTTGTGCTTTGCCCGAAACGAATCGGCCTTGAGCGCCTGCTCCAGCGTCTGGTGAAATGGACTGAGTTTGTTGAAGGCTGCGCACCGCTGGTACGCCGGCTGAGTTGCTTCGGGCGCTCTGACCCATTTTCGGATGGTGTTTCTCGACAGCCCGGTACGCTTGGCTATCTGATGCAGCGACAGCTTGTCGCGAAAGTACATCCGCCGAATTTTCCCCAACATTTCCATGCTGATCACCCTGTGTTCTCCTGCTCGGAAAGCGAGCAGAAGCAGTTGAACACCTGGGTCAGTTTTCAGTCGGCAGAACAGCCTTTACTGGGTCAGTTTTCGGTCAGCGGCAACAATCCAGGCGGCTTGCGGCCCCAAAGGTTCGCGCATTCGTCGACTTCATGTGTGATAAATATTCAGACATGTCTCTTGTTCTGAGGGGATAGAACTTATTTAAGCGTGACTAGTGTGCCCGCTACCGTGGGTCGTAGCAGCCACTCGCGAACGTCCGCAATTGGCTGATTTCTGCCTGTCGCCACCGTCAGCTTTGGGTCGAAAGCACTCCTTCATAATTAACACCTATCGCCCAGAAGCCGTCGCTCGTCGAAGCCGCTTTCGACCAAGCCAAACAACCGAAATATCCGACAGGCCGATCCACACCGTCAACGTAGGGCGATAGATTTCACGCCAGCATCAGTTCGTTGCTACAACTTCTTTGCCACCACTGTCCCACCCTCCCCCAAGCGCTTTATAGATCGCGACAATTCCCCGGTACTGGTCAATTTCACCCAGTGCCTGAGCATCCTCGGCGTTCAGTCGCTCACGCTGTGCGTCGAGCAACACCAGATAATCCACCGTGCCTTCCTTGTACTGGATAGCCGCGAGGTCTGCGGCGGCTCGGCTCGACTCACTTTGTTTGATTAACGACAGCAACCGCTGCTGGCGTTTGCCGTAGTCGCTAAAGGCGTTTTCCGACTCTTCCAGTGCCAGCAGTACTTGCTGCTCATAGGTGGCCAAGGCGCCTTCGGCATTGGCGTCGGCACCACGAATGCGCGCCCGTACGCTGCCCAGGTCAAATGCCGCCCAGGTAATGCTCGGTCCCAGCCCCCAGGCTCGGGCAGCACTGGCGCCTATCTGCGAACCACGGCCTGCGGTGAAACCGAGGAATCCGCTCAAGCTCACCCTCGGGAACAGGTCGGCGGTGGCCACGCCGATATCTGCCGTAGCGGAAGCCAGCCTGCGCTCGGCGGCGAGCACATCGGGACGCCGGCGCAACAACTCGGCGGGATCACCGATCGGCAGCGCTTTGGCGATGGCCGGCAACTCGGCGGGGCTCAGCGACACGCTCAATGTGTCCGGGCGCTCACCCAAGAGTGTGGCGATGCGGTTTTTCTGCCGCACCTGCTCCGCTTGCAGTTGTGGAACAGTCGCCTCGACAGCCGCCAAACGTGCGTCGGCACGCACCACATCGAGTTCATTGCCCACGCCCGCGTCGCGCAGGCTGACGGTCACGGTGCGCGAGTCCTGCTGATTCTTCAGGTTCGCCAGGGCGATTTTTTCCCGTAGCTGCGCGCCCCGCAATTGGCCGTAGGCATCCACCAGCTCGGCAATCATCGTCACGCGAAGCTCATACAAGTCTGCCGCCGCTGCGTCTTCCTGGGCGTTGCTGGATTCCAGTTGGCGCTGGATCCGGCCGAACAGATCGACTTCCCACGCCATGTCCAGGCCCAGATCGTAACGCTCGATATTGACTCGGCTGTCGGTCTGACCGGGCACTTGCGACTTGCCCTGTTGACTGCTGACGCGGCTGGTGACGACCGGCAAATTGTCGTTGCTGATGTTGTCACGAATCGCCCGGGCTGCTTTCCATCGAGCAAACGCGACGCGCAAGTTGCGGTTGCCTTCCAGGGATTTGCTCACCAATTGGTTCAGCGTGGGGTCGTCGAACTGCTGCCACCACACCGTTTCAAAACGTGATTGATCGTAGTGACCGGTTTGCGCCGACACGATGTGGGCAGGCGCGGTGTCGGGCGTTTTGTAGTCGGGGCCCACTGTGCAGGCAGCGAGCGCGGCGACCAGAAGGCTGGGTAAAAAAAGCTTCAAGGTGTTCATTGATGTGCCTCCTGATTGAGTGCGTTTGCCTGATGAGCCTTGTTGACCTTGCGCGCGTTTTTGCGCTCGATGTAGCGACGAATCAGAACGAAGAACACCGGCGTCAGCAGCAGCCCGAAGAAGGTCACACCGAGCATCCCGGAGAACACCGCGACACCCATCGCACGGCGCATTTCCGAGCCGGCGCCAGTGGATGTCACCAAGGGGATCACACCCATGATGAAGGCGAAGGACGTCATCAGAATCGGCCGTAGGCGCATGCGGCAGGCTTCCAGTACTGCATCCAGCGGCGACAGGCCCTGGTCCTGTTTGTCCTTGGCGAACTCGACGATCAGGATCGCGTTCTTGCAGGCCAGGCCGACCAGAACGATCAGGCCAATCTGGGTGAAGATGTTGTTGTCACCCTTGGAAATGATCACCCCGGCAATCGCCGACAGCAGGGTCATTGGCACGATCAGAATCACCGCCAATGGCAGGCTCCAGCTTTCATACAGCGCAGCCAGCACCAGGAATGCCAACAGCACGCAGAGTGGGAACACCAGCAGGGCCGTGTTGCCGGACAGAATCTGCTGGTAGGTCAGGTCGGTCCATTCGTAGGTCATGCCGTTGGGCAATTCTGCCTTCAGCAGTTTTTCAATGGCGGCCTGTGCCTGGCCGGAGCTGTAGCCGGGGGCTGCACTGCCGTTGATTTCTGCGGTGAGAAAACCGTTGTAGTGGGAGACCCGGTCTGGGCCTGACGTCGGGCTGACCTTGACGAACGTGGACAGCGGAATCATCTCGCCGCGATCATTGCGCACCTTCAACTGGCCGATCTGTTCAGGCTCTTGGCGGAACTGTTGCTCGGCCTGCACGTTGACCTGATAGGTGCGGCCAAAACGGTTGAAGTCGTTGGCGTACAGCGAGCCCAGGTACACCTGCAAAGTGTCGAAAATGTCATTGATCTTCACGCCGTGAGTCTTGGCTTTTTCCCGGTCAATGGCGGCTTCGACCTGCGGAACGTTGACGGTGTAACTGGTGAACAGGTTGGCCAGTTCCGGAACGCTACGGCTCTTGGCGATGATGTTCATGGTCTCTTTGTACAGCTCGTCATAGCCCAGGTTTCCGCGGTCTTCGATCTGCAGACGGAAGCCGCCGATGGTGCCCAGGCCTTGCACCGGCGGTGGCGGGAATACGGCGATGTAGGCGTCCTGAATGCCACCGAACTTGGCGTTGAGCGAGGCGGAAATCGCCCGGGCTGACAGGCTTGGATCTTTACGCTCATCGAAAGAACTCAAGCCGATGAACGCAATACCGGCGTTCGGGCTGTTGGTGAAGCCGTTGATCGACAGTCCAGGGAATGCGACGGCGCTGTCGAAACCCGGCTCGTTCATGGCGATGGTGCTCATGCGGCGAATCACCGATTCCGTGCGATCCAGACTCGCGGCATCCGGCAGTTGCGCGAAGGTCACCAGGTACTTTTTGTCCTGGGTCGGCACGAAGCCGGTCGGCGTGGTGCTGAAACCCATGTAGGTCATGGCGATCAGGCCAGCGTAAATCAGCAAGGCCACACTGCTGCCGCGAATGATTTTGCCCACCGCAACCACATAGCCATGGCTGGCCTTTTCGAAGACACGGTTGAACGGCTTGAACAGCCAACCGCCCAGCAGGCGATCCAGCACTTTGGAGAAACGGTCTTTCGGCGCGCCATGGGCCTTGAGCAACACCGCCGCCAACGCCGGTGACAAGGTCAGGGAGTTGAACGCCGAGATCACCGTCGAGATGGCGATGGTCAACGCAAACTGTTTATAGAACTGTCCTGTCAGGCCAGAGATGAATGCCGCTGGCACGAACACCGCGCACAGCACCAGCGCCGTGGCGATGATCGGACCGGTCACCTCGCCCATGGCTTTTTTGGTGGCCTCCATTGGATTGAGGCCCAACTCGATGTTTCGCTCGACGTTCTCCACCACCACAATCGCATCGTCGACCACGATGCCGATGGCCAGCACCAGGCCGAACAGCGACAAGGCATTCAGCGAGAAGCCGAACAGGTGCATTACGGCAAACGTACCGATCAGCGACACCGGCACCGCCACCAACGGAATGATCGAGGCGCGCCAGGTTTGCAGGAACAGGATCACCACCAGCACCACCAGGATCAGTGCTTCGAACAGCGTGTGCACCACCGCTTCAATCGAACTGCGGACGAAGATGGTCGGGTCGTAGACGATCTCGTAGTCCATGCCTTCCGGGAAGTTGTTCTTGAGCCTGGCCATCGTCTCCCGTACCTGGTCGGAGACGTCGATCGCATTGGAACCGGGGCGCTGGAAGATCGGCATCGCCACCGCTTCCTGGTTGTTGAGCAAGGCGCGCAAAGCGTATTGGTTGGAACCGAGTTCAATCCGGGCAATGTCTTTGAGGCGAGTGATCTCGCCGTCCGGGCCACTGCGGACGATCACGTTTTCAAACTCTTCTTCGCTGACCAACCGCCCCTGGGAGTTGATCGACATCTGAAAGCTTGTGGCATTGGGTGCAGGGGGCGAACCCAGTTGCCCGGCCGCGACTTGACGATTCTGTTCACGCACCGCGTTGACGACGTCTGTCGCGGTCAGGTTGCGTGAAGCGGTCTTGTTCGGATCGAGCCAGATACGCAGCGAGTAGTCACCGATACCGAACATCTTTACGTCACCGATTCCGTTCAGGCGAGTCAGCTCATCCTTGACGTTGAGGATCGCGTAGTTGGACAGGTACAGCATGTCGTAGCGCTTGTCCGGCGAGGTCAAGTGCACAACCATCGTCAGCTCGGGCGAAGCTTTATCGACGGTGATACCAATGCGCGTCACTTCTTCGGGCAGCTTGGGTTCGGTGCGGGTCACGCGGTTCTGGACTTGAACCTGGGCGTTGTCCAGATCGGTGCCCAAGGCGAACGTCACGGTGAGGGTGAGCCGGCCGTCAGCCGTGGATTGCGAGGACATGTACAGCATGTTCTCGACGCCGGTGATGGCTTGCTCCAAAGGGGCCGCCACGGTTTCGCCGATGACTTTCGGGTTGGCACCCGGGTAGTTGGCGTGGACGACGACGGTCGGTGGAACCACTTCGGGGTATTCGCTGATCGGCAACTGGAACAGCGAGATGGCGCCGGCGATCAGGATCAGCAGCGACAGCACCGCTGCGAAGATCGGTCGCGTGATAAAGAACTGGGAGAACTTCATGTCGAGGCTCCTTATCCGCGAGGTGCAGCGGCAGATTCCGCTTTCACCAGAGCGGGTGACTTAGCGGAATCTGGTTGATTGGAGGCATCGATCGCCTGACGCTGGCGGGCCAGTGTGGCGACCGTTTCCGGGCTGGCCATCGGCGCGTCCTGAGGATCGATCACCGCGCCGGGCCGAACGCGCTGCAGGCCGTTGATGACGATGCGATCTTCTTTCTGCAAGCCGCTGCGCACGATGCGCAAGCCTTCAAGCTTCGGCCCCAGATCGACGCTGCGATAAACGGCCTTGTTGTCCTGATCGACCACCAGCACGAATTTCTTGCCGAGATCGGTGCCCACCGCTTCATCTTTGATCAGCAGGCCGAGATAGGCGGCGCTGCCCACCAGTTTCAACCGGGCATACAGGCCGGGGGTGTACTGACCGTCCGCGTTGTCGAACACCGCGCGACCACGGATGGTGCCGGTTTTCGGATTGACCTGGTTGTCGACAAAGTTCATCTGCCCGAGGTGGCTGTTGCCCTCCTCGTTCGACAGGCCCATATACACCGGCGTGGCTTGACCGCGCTGGCCCTGGCGGGAAAGCTGGCTGTACTTGAGGAACAGGCGTTCGTCCGCATCGAAATAGGCGTAGACCTTCTCGGTGGAGACCACGCTGGTCAGTGGGGTGGTGTCGGCGGTCACGATGTTGCCGGCGGTGATTTCCGCACGGCTGACCCGGCCGGTGATCGGCGCGGTGACGCGGGTGAAGCTGAGGTTCAAACGCGCGAGATCCAGCTGCGCCTGAATGGCATCGACACCGGCCCTGGCTTCCTGCGCGGTGGTGGTGCGGGTATCGGCCAACTCGGCGGAGATCGCGTTGCTGCTCAACAACCGCTGGCCACGCTGCGCTTCGTTCCCGGTGCGGACCAGGGCGGCGCGTGCCTGTTGCAGCTGCGCCTCGATGCGATGTACTTCATGTTCGAACGGCCGTGGATCAATCTGGAACAGCAAGTCGCCTTTCTTCACCAGCACGCCATCGGTAAACGCCACACGTTCGATCTGGCCCGAAACCCGTGGACGAACCTCAACGGTTTCCGGTGCTTCCAGGCGAG
This sequence comes from Pseudomonas sp. LB3P81, assembly GCF_054897965.1. Classification (NCBI taxonomy): domain Bacteria; kingdom Pseudomonadati; phylum Pseudomonadota; class Gammaproteobacteria; order Pseudomonadales; family Pseudomonadaceae; genus Pseudomonas; species Pseudomonas sp. LB3P81. The sequence continues at coordinate 958,646 of NZ_JBUBVG010000001.1, forward strand.
CGGTGACTTCATCCCATTCGGTAATAGGCTGCTCAAGCACTTTGGCGACGGTGACGTGCGGCGCCCCCGGAGCCTGAACGGCGCTGGGTGTGCGTTCACACGCGACAAGCACCACCAGCGCCAACGCAGCCAAGGGATAACGCAAAGGTTTGAGTGACTGTTCCATGGGGAGTGTCCGCCAGACGATTTAGGAGTTTCCGGATTCTCGGCCTCGCGCGAGGTCACGACGAATCGAACGGAGTGAAGTTGGCTATCACCAATAATGATAGCCGTCATGTATAAGGGCAAAAAAAGGGACCGACCCGGTTAAACCTTGGTATTGGTGATCGCAGTACAAACGGAATCCAGCGCCGGCCCCAGCGTCTGTGCCGCACTCAATGCCCGTGCGGTGGGCACCATCCGGCGGCCGATGCGCTCGAACAAAGGATCGTTGAACAGCCTTCGCAAACGCACCAGCGCCGCGCTGACGGCTGGCTGACCCAGCGATAATTGCTCAGCAGCGCGAGTGAGGTTGCGCTCCTGGATGAGCGCTTCGAATACCACCAGCAAATTCAGATCAATACTGCGCAGATCGTTACGTTTCATGGGTCAGGTCCACGTAGGGATTTTTGACTTGAGCCACAGGCTCGGGATCGCCAGACTGGCGTCGATGCCGACAAAGCCATTGCAGTAACTTTATATGACGCGCATCATCAATACCAGCCTCTCAGCGAAGCTTTGCGCAAGCGAAGCCAAACGGGCTACAGGAGCAGTCTCATGAAAGTCACGAAAGACCAGGCCGCCGCGAACAAAGAGGCGATCCTCACGGCCGCATCCCGGCTGTACCGGGAAAAAGGAATCGACGGCATCGGCATTGGTGAACTGTCGCGTTCCGTGGGCCTGACCCATGGCGGCTTTTACGGACAGTTTCCGGGCGGCAAGGAACAGCTGGCGTCAGAGGCCGTCACCCGGACGTTCGAGTCCAACATCCAGGACTGGCAAGACGCCAAATCCATACCCGAACTCATTGAGGGTTATCTGACGCAAGGGCATCTGAACAACTGGACGGATGGCTGCCCCATTCCGGCATTGGCCGCGGACGTCGCCCGCACGGGCGGTGCCGTCAGCAGTTCCTTCACCCAAGGCGTAGAGCGTTTGATCGGCACACTGATGGCACTGGTCGAGGGGGAAAACCATGACGAGAAGTACCAGGAATCGCTGCGCATACTGTCGTCGATAGCGGGTGCGATGCTGATTGCCAGGGCGCTGGACAACCCTGAGTTGTCCGAGCAATTCCTGCAGTCGGTCATCAATGCCTGGCCTGCTACTCCTGGAGCCTGTCCTCAGGACCTTAAAGCTTGAACTGAGTCACCAGGGTATTGAAGGAGACAGCTAGCCGCGACAGTTCCTGGCTGGAAGCGCTGGTCTGGTTGGCACCCGCAGCGGTCTGGGTCGAGAGGTCCTGAATGTTCAACAGATTACGGTCCACCTCACGGGCGACCTGGGCCTGTTCTTCGGATGCCGAAGCGATCACCAGATTGCGCTCGTTGATGGTGACGACACTTTCTGTAATCTTTTCCAGCGCCGCCCCGGCGCTCTGGGCCAGTTCCTGAGTGCTGGAGGCCAGCGACAGGCTCTTGCCCATGGCGGCGACGGCCCCGTTAGCGCCCGACTGCACGGTATTGATCATCCCTTCGATTTCTACGGTCGAGGCTTGAGTGCGATGGGCGAGCGCGCGCACTTCATCGGCCACCACTGCAAACCCGCGCCCCTGTTCGCCAGCACGGGCGGCTTCAATGGCAGCGTTGAGCGCTAGCAGGTTGGTCTGTTCGGCGATGCTGCGGATCACGTCCAGTACCTTGCTGACTTCGCTAATTTGCCCGGCCAGTTGGGTCACCGTCTCGGTTGACTCGGTGATCTCTTCCACCATGGTGCTGATGCCCATGAGCGTGTGGTCGACCTGACTGCGGCCATGAGCCGCGTCTTCGGTTGCTGCTTTAGAGGCCTCGGACGTCGACATGGCGTTGCGCGCCACATCCTCGACTGCCGCAGTCATTTCGTTGACAGCGGTGGCCGCTTGCTGGATTTCGCTGTTCTGCCGCGTCAGGCCGCGGGTACTTTCATCGGTCACAGCGCTCAGCTCTTCGGCCGCCGAGGCCAACTGATTCGAGGCATCGGCAATCTGCTGAAGGGTGCGTTTCAAGCCGCCCTGCATGTCCGCCAAGGCGTTGAGCAACTGCCCCGCTTCATCGCCGCGGGTAGTGGAAATGCTCTGGGTCAGATCGCCACCAGCAATGCGCCGGGCACTAGCGACCGCCAGCGCCATCGGGCGAGTGATCATGCGCGTAATCAGAATGCCCAGGGCGACAGCCACCAGAAAGGCGATCACGACTCCGAGCAACAGGATCAGCGTGGAGCGGGCTCCGAGTTCCTGCGCCTCCTCGGCACCTTCTTTGATCTGCCGCTTGTTCGAATCGATCATCACCCGCAGGTAATCGCGGGCTTGAATAAACACGTCAACCGACAACGCGTTCAAGCGATTGCGTGCCTGATCAAGATCGCCGGCGTCCACCGACTCAAGGACCTTCCCGGCACCTGCCACATAACCGGGCCACAGTTCTTTGTACTTGTCCCCCGCTGCCCGTTCATCAACCGCCAGAGGTGTGGCACGGTAGGTCGCGAAGGCGTCTTCCGCCCGAGCCAGATCCTTCGCCAGGTTCTGGCGCACACGCGTCTTGTCCGCTTCGGACACGTCGCCGGCGTGAGCGTCAAGCAACCGGTAAAGCCCGCGGTTGTGCGCGACCAGGCTGGTCATGGTCTCATTGATGTTGCCCACTGAGACCAGGCTATTGGAAAAGGTCAAAGACAACGCAGTCGCCAAACGGTTGATTCCCACCATTCCCAACCCACCTACGGCGAGGGTGATCAGGGCGCAGATGACGAACGATGTCAAAAGCTTGGTCGAGAATTTGGACTGATTCAGAAGGTTCACTTGGCAAACTCGATGGATTAGAGGTAATAAAAATGGAGAACGACCACTACCGCGAAAATTCGCGGTAGTAGGTACTGATTGACCAACAAAACTGCATCACCCCCGTTGGGATAGTTGATTAACGATTAAAGGTGAGCCTTAAGAAAGGCTCGTGAAAGTCGACTCCATTAAAAATGGAGTCCTGTCGCTTAGAACCGATAGGTTGCCTGCACGGAAGCCCCATTCGCACTATTGTCGTAAGTGGCACTGTATGCAGGTTGAAGACCAGAATTGTCCGGCTGCTTTACCGAGACTTTGGAATCCCAGAGATAACCATAAGCAAAGTCTATCGTCAGGTCGGAATTCGGCGAATAAGCGCCACCCAAGGTCACGGCCTGGCGATTGCCAACCGGAATGCGCACGCTGCGATCGGCATTTCTGATTGGCGATGGATCATAGGCGTAGCCTGCGCGCAGCAGCCATTGCTGGTTCACTTGATAGGAGGCGCCAACTGCGGTGCTCCAAGTGTCGCGCCAGTTCATTTCTTCGATCAACGTGCTCATGCCCATCGCCTGGCCCACGGGGGAAAGACCGCTGTTTTTTGCCTCGACCTTCTGGATCCGGCTCCAACGTTTCCAGGTGGCCCCCAGGTATCCCGTCCAACGATCATTGAAATGATGGGTGATAGACGTGTCCACGGATTCGGGCATCGTGATGTCTATCGTGTTGTCATAATTTCCGTCCAGCGGAATAAGGCTCGGGGAGCCAGTAACCTGAGTATGCCCTTCGAGTTCATAGTCCACCTTCGAGTGATAGTTAATCCCCCAACTGGTTGCCTCAGTAAAGTCAATCAGGATGCCAACGTTATAGCCAAGTGCCGTGTCATCGCCTTTGATGGTGACCTCTGTGTCCACTCCATTGTTCAGGAAGCCGGTGGCCAGGTCATTCTGAAGCTTTGCAGTGAAACGGTTTATGGTCGGTCCACCACCAATGGATACGTAATCATTGATCCGATAGGCAATGGTGGGCTGAAGGGTTACTTCCTTGGTCGTGCTATAGGAGCCATGGTAGCGGCCCTGAAAACTGCTCTCGTAATCATTGATCAGGCCACTCGGCGCATAGAGGCCCAGACCAATCGAAAAACGATCATCAAGGGGCGTCGACATGTAAGCGAAAGGCACGACGCCCAAAGGTACCGAATCTCCCTTGTTCGTTCCTGGGACACCGCTCTGTGCATCACTGATGTCGTCGCTCACCGAGACGACCGCTACCCCGCCGGAAATCTCTGGGCGTTTCAACTTTGTCAAACCTGCGGGATTTCCAAAGATGGTGCTGGCGTCCAGCGCGGAAGACGACCTTCCCGCATAAGCAGTTCCCGCGCTGCTTGCACTTTGTTCGTTTAATGCAATGCCATTGGCACTTGCAATTGTAGAGGCGCTGAGTAGTGCGATGGCGCTGCTGAGTTCAATCCAGACAGCACACTTACGCTGAGTAGAGACGCATGGGATCACACGGCCATTCAGTTTCATTTTCCACCTCTTGTTTATTGTTTTTTTGATTGCACGCGGGCAAGGCTTCGCCTTCCCGTGCACTTTTCAGTGCTGGTTGGAACTGATCTAAGTTGTGTAAAAGGTCCTGACTGAACAGGACCAGTGAATCAGGAACTCAATTAAGCCACTCGATTTGAAAGCTATAGCGCCCCAAGAGCGGAGCCAGGACTTCCTGGTTAGCTCCGGCGCGGATGCGGGCGACCAACCCACGGCGGTTGTCCTGCACGACTTCAACAGCAATATCCGAAAGCCCCAGGCGCTCCACTTCCTGCTGGACTACTTTGGCAATCTCGCGCTGCTGCAAAGCCGGCTTGAATATCTTGCCCACGGCAGTCAGTGGCAACGCTTCGAGGATTTCAATGCGCTTGGGAACCGCTGCCCGCTCGCTGATGTTGAGTTGAGCGAACGCCTCAAGTTCTTCGGCGCTGCAGGCTTGCCCGGGACGCAGTTGAACGTAGGCGACCGGCACCTCGCCCGAGTAGGCATCGGGGCTGCCGATTGCAGCGGCCAAGGCGACAGCGGGATGCCCCTGCAGAGCCTCTTCAATTTGCTTGGGATCGATGTTGTGGCCGCCGCGGATAATCAACTCCTTCTTGCGTCCGGTCAGCCAGAAGTAACCTTGCGCATCCTGGCGACCCAAGTCGCCCGTATTCAACCAGCGCTGACCGTCGATATCGATCCAGAGGCCCTGGTTATGACGCTCATCCAGATAACCTTCGAAGAGGTTCGGACCACTGATCGTGATCAGGCCGATCTCATCCGCGTTGGCATCGCGCAGGTACTCTCCAGAATCATTGAGCACAACCGCGCGCATATCCTGGTAGGCGATCCGTATCCCGATGGAGCCGATGTGGCGCTCGCCATGGGGCGGATTGATCGTAGAGACGCAGGCACCCTCGGTAAGACCGTAACCTTCAAGGATCTTTACTCCGGTCCGGCGCTCGAACTCTCGGAAAAGCTCAGCCGGCATGGGCGCGGCACCACACATTGCATAGCGAAGGCTGGAGAGGTCGCGGCCCTTCCATTCATTTTGCAGAAGCGCAGCATAGACAGTTGGCACGCCGGAAAAGAGGTTGATACCGAAGTGCTCGACCATCTCCCAGAATCGTGGGATCACCCCCTCGCCACGATACCCATTCGGCGTCCCGAGGATCACACGATCGCCTTGAGTCCAAGGCATCAGTCCAGTCACCAACTGGCCATTGACATGAAATAGCGGCAGGCCACAAAAGATCACCTGACTACCACTGCGTGGCTGCAAGTGAGCGGCCACGGCCCATGCATTGAATACTTCAGAGCCATGGGTACGCGCGGCGATCTTGGGCAGCCCGGTGGTGCCACCAGTGCAGATGTAAGAGGAGGAATCATCCTGACGGATTTGCCGACCGCTCTTCAGGTGTGTGTGTGGCTGATCATTCATCAGCGATTGCCAATCGTGGATCGCGATGCCGCTGTGTAAGTCCCGTTCCTTCAGTGCTACGGCTTTAAGAGCCCCACGCACAGGTTCGTCGACATAGGGTTCCATGCTGACCCAAACAACAGACTTGACCGTGGGTAACTCATCCAGCTGCGAAGCCAGTTTGGACCACAAGTCGCTGCCCGGAGTCGGCGCAAGCGTCACCACCACGGATGCCTTTGCGGCATTCAGCAAGCCAGCCATCTGCTTGGCCTCAAGCAGAGGATTGATCGCCATGGCGATGCCCGCTGCCTCCCCACCCCAGATAGTGAAGTGGGTTTCCGGCAGGTTGGGCAGGATGAAGGCAATCACCTCGCCCGGTTTTATGCCCAGGTCATGGAAGGCGTTTGCCGCGCGGGTGATATCCGCGAAAAGCTGGGAGTAGTTCCACTCGTGGGTGCGCTTGAAATCGGCGGCATCGGCGAAGAAGCTTAGCGCCGGTGCCTCAGGGGTGCGCTCGGCCGCCTGACGCAGCGCTTCATAAGTGCTGCAAGCCAGGCCACGCTCCGACAAGGGGACTCGTTCAAGACTTTCGATGTCATTCAGAGTCTGTACGACCATCAGGCTTCCCCCACGACTCGGTTGCGTTGCACGCCGAGGTCGATCACACCATCGGCGCTGCGAATGCGCGCTTCGACCACGTCACCGGCCTTGAGGTACTGCGTCCGGCCTTCCTGCGCCTTGAGGAAAAGCTTCCACTTGGTGGCTTCTGGCAACAGGGCTGCAATGCGCATTTTGCCAGGCGAAGGGATCGTTAGCGCACAGCCGGCAGGCGTACCGGTGGCGATCAGGTCTCCAACGGCGAGATCCTGCAAGGCGGAGAGTTCGGTCAGGGTTTCAGCGGGGCCGTAAACCAGATTGGCCGTGCTGTCGTTCTGGCGCACCTGGTCGTTGACTGTCAGGCGCAGCTGCAGATCTTTCAGGTAATGAATGTTCGTGGCATCCAGAAGGCAGAGGTACGGGCCGACCGGGCCGAAAGTGCGGTAGCTCTTGCCCTTGTAGAACTGCATCTGCGGAATCTGAATGTCACGAGCCGAGTAGTCATTGACAATGACGACGCCTGCAATGAATTCATGCAGATTGGCGTCGGTGACAGCAGTAGCGCCGGTGATCGCGCGTTTCATCACAAGGCCCAGTTCGATCTCGTAGTCAAGGAAGCGCACGTGTTTCGGCTTGATCAGGTCGCTGTCAGCGGCTACCAGGCAACTCGTTGCCTTGGTGAAGATCATGTTGAATTTCTTCGCATCCGGGTCCATGCCCGACTCGATCATGTGCTGACGATAGTTGGCGCCCTGGCAGACGAACTGCTGGTTACGGGTCACCGGCGACAGCAGTTTCACTTCGCCCGCATCCAGCTCTGTACCTTTGAGTTGAGCGAGGTCGCCGATACTGTTCTGGCTAATGAAGTCACCGGTGGTTTCAAAAGTACCGGGAACAACCGTGATACGGCCCTGGCGCAGCACGCCCCAATGGATACCATTCTGAAATTCAAAGCGGACTACGTGTACTGCAGACATTGAAGGCACTCCTGGAGCAGTGTTTTCCCCGTGCTCGATGGCGCGAGAATTCTGGTGTTGTTCTGAGAGGGGACTGGTAACGCTGTAAACCAACGAGCCGCCGGCAATCACAGCGCCGGCTTTGAGCACATCGCGCCGACCATATCTGGTTGAATTACCCGACATGGCGGCAGCTCTACCCGAACATCCGCATAAGCGTTATCAGCTTGCGAATGGTCAAGTCCGGGCTGCGTCGCAGGTTACGGATCAGCGCACGCACATTCGCCAGGCTCATCTTGGGTTTTGTAAAACTCTTGGGCATGCGCTGCCCCCACTGCGCCATTGCCTCGGGACTCACCGGATGAATGCCCGTAGGCCGAGCAGCCGTGAAAACATCCCCGTCGCAGTAATGCTCGTGCTTATCGCCCCATGGGTCTTGCCAGTAATCGAAGATCTGACTGCCCAGAATGTGTCGGCCAATGCCCCATGAGTGCTCCCAACCGCGCTCCCGCAGGACGCGTTGCCCCATTCCCACGGCATCTGTATCCACGACCTCATAGGCGCTATGGCTATAGGTCGCCATGAACCCTTGCGCAATCGCGAGCGTATGGTGAGCCGCGGGCATGTCACCGAGATCCAGGCGCATGAAAGAGACGATAGGCGTGCCGTCGGGAAGTACCTGCACATCACTGGGAATAAACCCGAAATGCTGCGTATACCAGGCACAGGTCGCCTGGTAGTCGGCCACTTCCATCACGATGTGACCCAGTCTGATCACTTCAGGCGGAGCAATCGGCGGGCGTTGCGTGGCGTTGATTCGCGGTTGTTCCTGCGCCAGATTCCAGGCGAGAGGTGCCCGGTGTGCCAGCGTTTTATCTGGGGCCTGGTCGCAGACAGCTTCCACCATGAAACCGGAAGGATCGGTCAGTCTGACATAGTACCCGCCACCCGGATGGTCCGATTTCGTTACCGGTGACGCACCTGGGATTTGGGTGAGCTTTTCAAGTTCCTCACGAGTCTGCACTGCCAGCCCGAATCCGATAAAACGTGCCTGTTCTGCAAGATGGATACGGTAACAGTATGAAGTGGGCTCGGTGGCGCGCAGGTAGAGCGTATCGGCTTCCTGACGACTTACCGACAGGCCGAAATCGGTCAGGAAACGCGCTGCCTCGTTCAAATCCGGTCGCTGAAAGATCAGGTGAGTCAGCGCCTGGGCCTTGACCGTCGGCTGCGGATGCCGGGCGGGTTGTGGTGTCGCTAACCGGTGCAATTCGATTTTGTTGTTCATTGTTCTTGTTTTCCGGATTTTTTAGGGCAAAGCTTTCCCGAACCTCTGAAAAATCAGGGGCTTGGCCAGTCAAGCCAGTTAAGAGTTCAGTCGAGAGATGGAAGTGCCGGCAACTCTATGGTCGCCAACGCACGCGCCTCCTCTGGCGGCACACCCAATGCCCGCAGAATCAGCTCGGAGGTGTCCGAGCCCGATTCGCGCCATGTTTTGTGACCTTCCAGCACGAGAAAAATCGAGCCAAGGACGCTGGTCGATATCAGCGTCATTACTGAGAGCAATTGCTCCTGCTCAAACCTGTACCGTCCACTGGAAAGCCCACTGAGAAGATCCTTGGTCGCCTGGCTGCTGAACATTTCGCGCAACGCGGCATTGCTCATGGCGAACTTGTGTATGAACGCCCCCCACTGAGAGTCTTCGTGAGCTCGACGAATGAACAGACGAATACCATTGGAAAGGCGCTGTGCTGGATCGGAGATTGAATCGAAGCTCTTGTTGACGCGCTCATGCATCTCTCTCGCGAGATGGCTGGCGACCGCCTCGAACAGGCTTTCCATGCTGTCGATGTTGCTATAGACCGTTCCGCGCGCCACGCCTGCCTCTTGCGCGAGGTCAAGGATGTTCACTTGCGAGGTGCCCCTCTCGGCGAACAGGCGAAAGGCGGCCTGATGAATGCGGCGCTGTGTTGGATTCAGGGATTCCACGGCTCTCTCCAGGATTACCTTATGGCTTGATTGAACACTCGTGTTCACTCTCCGTCAACAACATTTTTCAGAATGTAGGTTTTCCTCCCTGGAAACTGCTCTACAACCTAATGATCCGGATGGTTTGATCGAGGTTACCGGGCCAACAAGCGCTATACACATTGACACAAATGAACACTCGTGTTCAATTGCGTTGTATCTCAGGCTCGCCTTCCCGGCAAGCTATCTAGCCCTGCCCATCGATGGAAACCAGGACCTCAACAAACTGAGCAAGCACTGTGCAGACGGCGCTCAAACGGTTTGACCCGCAGCGATGGCTGGCCGATTTTTCACTAGCTGAAGGACAGAATATGACCAGCTCAAAGCTCTTCAAACCGCTTCGATTACCTAACGGCACGGTGATTCCAAACCGAATCGCCAAGGCAGCCATGGAGGAGAACCTTGCGGATGAGGAACACGCTCCCGGCAAAGCGCTGGTAAACCTTTATCGGCGTTGGGCGGAGGGTGGCGCCGGCCTGATCATCACTGGCAACGTCATGGTTGACCGTCACGCCTTGACCGGCCCCGCTGGCGTAGTGCTTGAGGACGATCAAAACCTGGCCAAATTCAGGCTATGGGCCGATGCCTGCCGCAGTCGCGGAGCCCAGGCCTGGATGCAAATCAATCATCCCGGACGGCAGCTATTGGCTTCTATGGGGCAGTCGGCAAGGGGCCCCTCCGCAGTTGCGGTCGACATCCCCGGACTTTCAAAAGCTTTTGTGCTGCCCAGGGCTTTAGAGGAGCAGGAGATCGAAGAGCTGATCGGGCGTTATACCCAAGCGGCGGTGCTGGCCGAACGTGCCGGATTCACTGGCGTGGAGATTCATGCAGCGCACGGCTACCTGTTCAGCCAATTCCTTTCGCCCTTGACCAATCGACGTGACGACCGCTGGGGTGGCAGCCTGGAAAACCGCGCGCAAATTCTCCTGCAAACCATCGACGCAATACGTCAGCGAGTGGCACCGATCTTTTGCGTCGCTGTGAAGCTCAACTCCGCGGACTTTCAGCGTGGCGGGTTCGATGCCGCGGATGCGGCTCGAGTGGTGGAGATGCTTAACACCAAGGCGGTCGACCTGGTCGAGTTGTCGGGTGGCAGCTACGAAAGCCCGGCAATGCAGGGGCAGACCCGCGATGGCAGCAGCCTGGCTCGAGAAGCCTACTTTCTCGAATTCGCTGAGAAAATAGGAGAAATAGCGCGCATGCCACTGATGGTCACCGGCGGCGTGCGTAGAAAAGAGGTCGCGGAGCGAGTGGTTAGCGGCTCGGTGTCGATGGTAGGGCTTGCCACTGCGCTGGCCATCGAGCCGACCCTGCCAAGCCAATGGATGGCAGGCAAGGACACTGAAGTGGAGCCCGTCGTCGTCCGCTGGAAGAACAAGGCGCTGGCATCGCTTGCCGTGGCGTCGGTGGTCAAGAAGCAGCTCGGTTTGCTGAGTCAAGGGAAAGGGACAAAACCCGGGACGTCACCCCTCATGGCACTGATCGGCAATCAGTTGAAGTCTCGTCGCCAGGCGAAGAACTATCGGCAATGGATTGATCAAGCCAAGCCGATCAAGAATGTCATCAGCTCAGGCCGGTAGCGGTTTGCCGGCGATTTTCCTGGCTCTGGCAGGTGTTACACCCAGAGCCTGGAGAACCATTTCGGCGACCCGCAGATCGTACTCCGCCACTGCACGCCCCTCGACAACCGAGCGCATGGCTCCGGTCGTGCACGACACAACTATGTCCAGGGCGACCCTTTCGTCCTCGTAAGCAATAGTGCCCGCACGCAGTCCCTCACGCAGATCGCCAAGTACATGGCCAGCCAAACGCGAGCGCATTGCCTGGTCGAAATGGATGATGCGCAGCAACGCGCTCGCCCATTGGTGGTCGGCGGTGGCCCGGCATATAAACATGCGCACGCCGATCGAAAGCCGCTGTGCGCCGCAGCTTACGTCCTTACTCACGGCGGAAATGGCATCGGAGAACTCGGCGGCCATGGCAATGCCCACCGCCTCCAGCACCTCGTCGCGAGTTCGAAAATAGTTGTAGATGGTACCGTTGGATACCGCCGCTTCCGCGGCCACCTCAAGCAGTGCAATCTCCCCCACTTCCTTACGTGCGATAAGACGCAATGCCGCGTCCACCAGACCGCGACGGGTGCGTTCACGCTTCTTGTGACCTCTCGTGAGAGGTTGTGGCGTAGCCGCTTCTAAAGGAAGAGTGGGGGGATGCATTATCAAGCTCGCAATCTAATGGGCTCGCTGATGGTAGCGGAAACGCTGTTAGAAGTGGCGTCTTCGCTAGCCAGCAGGCCTCTGCACGCTCGAATCAGGCTGCCTGCCTCTGCGCCAGGGGCGTGGTGCATGATGATACGGTCGGGACGAATCGCGACGAGCGTTCCTTTGGCAGCCAGCGGCAGGATTTCATGGTTCATGTCTTCGATGAAGTCACAGCGGCCGTCGGAGCGTTGGCCTCGTGCTCTGACCTCCAGGAAGTGGCCTCCCATTTTTTCCCAGGAAACGATCTGTTCAGTGGTCAGCAGTGACAACGGGTCAACACCGAATCCAACCAGGGTCAGATTATCTCCAAGCGCATCGTCGCTCAGTTTGATCTGCTTTTGGAAGTTGCGAACCCAAGCCTGGGGAAACAGGCTGCCACGTACCAGTTTATCGCCCCGGCGATGCTGCATGAACAGGCCGTTTTTGAAGATGTTCTTCGGCTTGATGTCTAACTGTTCGAAGTACTTCCTGGTAGCAGGCGTCAACCCCAGCGAACGCATCAGACCGTGGATAAAGAAAGCGGCGATCTTGTTCTTGGGCATCACCAGACGACCCATGAGTTTCGCCAGATTGATCATCGCCTGGGCATGGGGGCGGCGCTCTACGTCATAGGTATCGAGTATTGCAGGCGCGGCATGGCCGCGAAGGACCCAAGCCAGCTTCCAGGCAAGGTTGGCGCCATCGCGAAGTCCCGCCACGAGACCTTGCCCGACAAAAGGAGGCGTGATGTGCGCTGCGTCACCCGCGAGAAAGACGCGCCCCTGGCTGAATTTGTTGCAGCAGCGCGCGTGGAATCGATACACCGCCTTGCGCTCGATTTCCAGCTCCTGCGGGTTGATCCATGGCGAGATCAGTCGGGCTATGCTTTCCGGGCTTTCCAGCTCTTCCCGGGATTCACCGGGGTGCAGCATGAACTCCCAACGTTCCCTGCCGCCGGGTGCAGGCATGTGCGGCGTTGGGCGCCGTGGATCACAGATGAACTCAATGTGATCAATCGCTGACTTATGCCGGTTCTTTACATCGACAATCAGCCAATCCTCCGCATAGGTCTGCCCTTCGAACTCCTGGCCAATCAGTGCCCTGACCCTGGAGCTTGCGCCATCTGCACCGATCAGGTACTGGGCACGAACGGAATGGACCTGCCCATCTTCATCCCGTACAGAAGCGAAGACGCAATCCGACGTCTCGACCAGGCTCTCAAGCTCAAAGCCACCCAGGCTGGTTACGGACTTCAGCCGGGAAACCTGGCCGCGCACTGCTCGTTCGAGGTCGGGTTGATAGAACGTCACAAGCTTGGGATGGCCGTCGATACACCCCTCAGTATTGGCTCGACCGAATTGCCCGAGTACCGGGGAGTGCATCTTCACTTCAGGGATAACGATCTTCTCGAAGGCGTCTTCCGACAAACCGGCGAGTTGCAGGATACGTAGCGCCTCGTTGTCCAGAGCAATGGCACGAGGCATCATCAGGATGTCATGGCCCTTGTCCAGTACCAGGGTCGTTATCCCGTAGCGGCCGAGCAGCGCCGCGATTGTCGCACCTACCGGACCGTAACCCACGACCAGCACGTCAACGGCGGCGGGAGGCAATTCGGATACTTTTTTGTTGTTGTTCATCTCGAGCCCTTGTTGTGATTGAAGTCGTGAGAAGCGTGGTCTCATCGTCAGGCAATGTGAAAGGTATGCAATATTGAGAGATATTTCAATATTGATGTTTTTGTCATTATTTTTTGGGATCATTGCCAAGCCGCGAAAGGCCCAGGGAACGAGGCGAAATGTCAGGTGTCAACGGACCGCGTTCCGATCGAGTTGGCGGGTGGCGTGAAGTTACGCGCGTGCCAGTTTCCGACCGGCGACGCTTGGCTTCAGAGCCGATCAGCGTTGTCATTGGAACAATGGCCCAGGATTGAAGAGCGTGACTGGCATCTAGGGGCTCAAGGCGAGCCAAGGCTGGAGAACAGTTGATTGAAAAAAGCTGGCCGATAGGACCACGAAGTCGGGCACACACCCTTTTTTAATATCGAACCCCATGTAAAGCTTCACGGCGCACAACTCTGTTTTAGTTTTTAGGAATCAACCGTGGCACGTCCGCAGTCCCATTCGAACCCAGTATTGCTCTGCTTCGTCGAGTTCGAGCTCGACGAATCCAACGCCTGTTTGTCGCGTAACGGACAAGCGGTGGCGTTAGCGCCGACTCCCTTCACGTTGTTATGCGTGCTGGCACGCCAGCCAGGATCGCTGGTCACCAAGGATGCCTTGCTTGATGCCGTGTGGGGGCATCGGTTCGTCAGCGATTCGGTCCTGAAGACGGCAATCAGCGATCTGCGCAAGGTGCTGGGTGACGACCCCAGGCATCCTCGCTTCATCGAGACTGTGTCGCGGCGCGGCTATCGATTCATCGCCCCGCCCTCCTCCGCGCTTTCAATACCGCCTGCATCCGCGACGGTTACGGCGGCCGTCACACATTCGTCACCGTCATTCATCGGTCGCACCGACGAGGTCTCCAGGCTGCAACGGGCCTGGGCGCGGGCATGTGGCGGCCAGCGCGCAGTGGTCTGGCTCGCCGGAGAGCCGGGGATTGGCAAGACGACATTGATCGAACATTTCCTCGAAAACCTTGGCGACATCGCCTGCGCTCGCGGCCATTGCGTGGAGCACTACGGCACCGGCGAACCCTATCTGCCGGTGCTGGAGGCGTTAGCCGACCTGTGCCGCAGCGACCCCACCCTGCCAGCGCTGATGCGCGCCGTGGCACCGACCTGGCTGCTGCAACTTCCGTGGCTGAGTACTACGGAGGAGCGAGACGCATTGCGGCGCGAGCTTGCCGGCGTCGGCCCCGATCGCATGCTCAGGGAGATGGGCGAACTGTTGGACCGCTACACCGAACAGCGCCCGCTGATGCTGGTGACCGAAGACCTGCACTGGAGCGATCGAGCTACGGTTCAGCTTATCGACTATGTGGCGCGGCGACGTGGCCGCGCGCGGCTTATGTGGTTGTCGAGCTTCCGACTTGCCGAGATCGTGGCGCTCGAGCATCCGCTCAGTTCGTTGCGCCATGAACTGCGCCTGCAGCGTTTGTGCGAAGAAGTGGTGCTCGACCCGTTCTCGGAAACCGAGGTCGCTGACTATGTTGCGCTGCGTTCAGCCTCGCTGGCACGCGATGAAGCCTTCGTGCGCGCCCTGCACGAGCGGACCGACGGCGTGCCGTTGTTTGTTTCGTCAATCATCAGTGAAGTGATGGACCCAAAGGACGACAAAGCCACCATCGAGGCTCGGCTTGCGGATCTGGCAGTTCCCGAAAACCTCGCAGCCATCATTGACCACTACATCGCCAAGCTGGGTCCAGAGCAACAGACACTCCTCTCGGCAGCAGCCGTTTGCGGGGCCGAATTCCGGGTTGAAACGGTTTCGCTGGCCCTCGAACGCGACCATTCCTGGGTCACCAGCGCTTGCGAGGAGCTGATGCGCGCGCAGGTCTGGCTCACACAGTCCCGGGCCACCGACGCTGAAGAGATAGAACTACCCTACTCGTTCCGACATGCCCTCTTTCGCCAGGTGCTGTATGAACGCACGCCACGTTCGTTGCGCACCCATCTCCATCGCCAGGTCGGCGCTGCCCTCGAACGCGAGCGCACGACCGGCGTGTCGGTTGCCGCCTCGGAGCTGGCGATGCATTTTGACCGCGCACGGCAGCCGATGATTGCGCTGCGCTACTACGCCGAGGCCGCAGAAGCCGCGCTACTGCACTTCAGCCCGGATTTGTGCATCGGCCTCACTGAGCGCGCCTTGGTCCTGCTCCCGCAGGCACCCGAAGGGACGGAGCGTAATGCGCTCGAAATTACCTTGGCTACGCTGCAGGGGGTTTCGGTATTCCACATGTTCGGTGTCGGCAGCGAAGCCAAGAACGCCTTCGAACGTGCGTACAGGCTGCTGACAGATGTACCCGAACACCCCATGCGCGGTCGCCTGCTGCACGGATTCGGCTACTTGCTGGGTCTGCGCGGCGACTATGCGCTGGCGCTTGAGGTGGCGGAGCGTGCTGAAGCCCTCTCCTGCGACACCAATGATCAAGAGCTCATGCTGGCGGCGTGCTTCGTCCAGGGCGATGTGCATCACCTCCAGGGACGCACGAAAATGACTCGCAGTTGGCTGGAACGCGCCCTCGCGATAGCCGAGCCGCTGGACATCGCGACGAACGAGATTTTTGCCGCCGATCCTCAGGTGATGTTGCAAGGCATGCTGGCCATAGAGCTGGTGCGCTCAGGCCTGGTTGAGCAAGGCCGAACCCATATGCAGCGGGCGCGAACCCGCGCGCAAGCGCTTCGTCAGCCTATGACGTGGCTGATAGCTACCTGGCAGGAGGTGCTGATCGAAGTACGGCTGGGGAACCATCTGCGTGTAGCAGCACTGGCTGACGACATGCAGAAGTTGGTCGATGAGTATTCACTCGCACTTGGGCGGTCAGCTTGCCGCTGGTGGCGCGGCTGGGCTGACGCGCGCAACGGTGCACCGCGCGACGGCTACCGTCGCATCCGTGAGGCCTACGAAGAACACACCGGGCTCGGCATGCGCTCCGGTGCCAGCGAGGTACTCGGTTACGCCGCCGAGGCGCTGCTGCTGGCAGGTGATTGCAATGCAGCGCAAGTCGAACTACAGGAAGCACTTCGGGTAGTAGAGGAACTGGGCGAGCGCGTGTACCTGCCGCAGTTATGGCTACTGGAGGCAGCGATCGCGCGATCGCAGGGTCGCTTGGACGCCGTCAGCGCTGCAGTGCGGCGCTCAATTGAGGAAGCTCGATCCCAGGAGGCACCGTGGCTGGAGCTGCAAGCGCTGGTGGAGTTGTGCGAACACCACGAG
This sequence comes from Pseudomonas sp. LB3P81, assembly GCF_054897965.1. Classification (NCBI taxonomy): domain Bacteria; kingdom Pseudomonadati; phylum Pseudomonadota; class Gammaproteobacteria; order Pseudomonadales; family Pseudomonadaceae; genus Pseudomonas; species Pseudomonas sp. LB3P81. The sequence goes on from NZ_JBUBVG010000001.1 coordinate 975,243, forward strand.
GCTGCGGTCGAGGACGATCAGGCGTTGTCGACGCTGATTGAGCAATTGCCTGAAACTCACGGAACCGAACTGGTGAAACGTGCGCGCTCTCTGCTTCAGGCTGCCCAGTCGACTTGAAGCGATAAGACGTACCCTGCATGCCTGATGGACTGAGATTCCGCCCACTCAGCGTGGGCTGGAAACCGCATGACCACCAGCGTTCCGGTGATCGCAGTCTCTGTTCTGCGGGTACTGTCCCGACCGAATCCCGACCTTTCGCTTACGACTCCTTCCAGGGGACGGCTTACGCTGTCGCCGAACTTACTGATCCCCTGGTCTGCCATGAGCCTGAACCCTGAATCCAAGTACCCGAGCCGCCGCTCGTACGTAGTGAAGCTGCGTAGCGATGCCACGCCCGGGGCCCTCGTGGGCCGCCTCGAAAATCTGGTCACCGGGCGTCAGCGCGAGTTCTCGTCCGCCGAAGAGCTGCTGGAGTCGATTGCCTCAGAACTCGCGTCCGCGGCCGGTGAGCACGCGGCAGATGCCGACGGCGAGTGACGCCTCCAACCTGAATGAGAGCCCGATATGGCGACCGAACGGCGACCCTTCGCTGACGACTTCGCGCACCCCGGGCTCTACGCTGATGCAACCTCGAATCTTTACGAGTCCAATCTGATGTCGCGACTTCCAACTTCCCATCTGTTGACCCGCAACGGGCAGACGCCCCTGCAATATGCCGAACGCGCGGTCAGCGTCGTCATGGGGGCAGCGCTCGCCGCGTCTGTTGCCCTGGCCTTGAACGGTTGCTCCACGGAGGTGCTCGCGCCGTCGGTAGAGCTGCCGAGCAACTTCTCCACGAGCACGGCCTCCGAAATGGAACCCGAGGCGGCATGGTGGGAGGTCTACCACGACCCCGTGCTGACGGATCTGGTGCGCCGGGCAGCGCGCGAGAATCGCGACGTCAAGATTGCCGCCGAGCGCCTGCGCGCCGCGCGTGCCGGCGAAACGGTCAGCCGTTCATGGCTGTTCCCGAGTGTCGGCGCATCCGCCTCCGGCAGTGATCGCAGCAGCGGCTACAGCTCGGCCACGAAACAGGGTTATCCGGATACCAAGACCGCCAGTGCGGGCCTGGACGTCTCGTGGGAGCTCGACCTGAGCGGCCGCCTGCGCGCCGGCGCAGCGGCGGCCGACGCCGATGCGATGGCCGCGGAGCACAGCATGCGCGGCGTACGCCTGCTGGTGATGAGCGACGTCGTCAGCAACTACTTCACACTGGTCGGCGCGCAACGCCAGGTCGCGACACTGCGCGCCATCTCAGCGATGCAGGACGAGACGCTGCGTCTGGTTTCCGCTCGCCAGCAGGTGGGGCTGGCATCCGCCTTCGACGTCGAACGTGCGCAGACCGACGCCTTGTCGGCGCGGGCGCAGATTCCGCCGCTGGAAACGCAGGTGGCTGTGTCGCGCCATCGTATCGCGGTGCTGATTGCCGACCAGTCCTTCAATACCGCGAACATCCAGACTTCGAACAGCGATGTGACAGTGGTGCCCGAGGCCAAGCCGGGCCAGCCCGCCGAGCTGCTGCAACGCCGACCTGACGTGCTGGCGCTGATGGCGCAGCTCGATGCAGCCAATGCGCGCCGCAAGCAGGCCGCGGCCGAGTGGTTTCCGCGGCTGTTCCTCGATGCCTCCTTCGGCCGCCAGGGCTTGAGCCTGAACGGCGCCGATCTCGGCGTTGCACGCTTCACCAACGTGGCGGGCCTGCTGGCGATGCCGCTCTTTAATGCCGGGCGCACGCAAGCCATCAACGATGCTGCCGAAAGTGCTCAAAAAGAAGCGCTGCTGCGCGCCGAAGACGGCATCGTACGGGCGCTCGAAGATGTGGAGAACGCCCTCGTCACACTGGCGCAGGAGCGGCGCCGCGCCGGGTCGCTGCAATTGGCCGCCGCGTCCTCCGAGGCTGCGCAGAACCGCGCCCAGTCACTCTATAACCGTGGGCAGATCGACCTGTTGCCACTGCTGGATTCGCAGCGGGCGCGCTTGGCGGCACGCTTGAACTCCAACGAAAGCAACACCCGCCTGCTGATCGATAGCGTGCAGCTCTATAAGGCACTGGGCGGGGGCTGGCAGGTGTTCGAACAACCCGCCACCCCCACCGCAGCCACCAAAGCCGACCTGCCACCACTCTCCTAAGAATTTGCCGTTTTACTAGAGGAACCGCCTTGAAAACCTCCCTTACTGCGGCCGGCGCCCTGGCCGTCGCCGTCATGCTTTGCGCGTGCAGCCCAGACAAGCCGACCGTGCAAGCGCCACGACCGGTACGCACCGTTGAAATCAGCTACGACAATGCACGCAACATCAGTCGCTATGTGGGCACCGTACAGTCGCGGCATGAAGTCGACCAGGCCTTCCGCGTAGGCGGCAAGGTAGCCCAGCGCAAGGTCGATGTCGGCCAGTTTGTACGCGAAGGCGACATACTCGCCGTACTGGATGACAGCGACTACCGCCTCGCTGAGGAAGCGTCGCGACAACAGTGGACGGTTTCCGTCGAGCAGACGCGCCAAGCCGAATCGGACCGCCAGCGCCTGACTGCGCTGAAGGCTGACGGCTCGGTCAGTGCGGCCGACGATGAGCGCGCGCAGACCAATGCCCAAACCGCGCATGCGACCGCCGAGGCCGAGGCGCGCAAGCTCGAGCTTGCACGCAACCGACTCAAGTACACCGTATTGCGCGCCTCGCGCAGCGGTGTCGTCACGGCTTTGCGCTTTGAGGCCGGCCAGGTCGTGGCGGAGGGTCAATCGGTTGTCTCGATTGCGAATCCGGATGAATCCGAGATCGTCATCGACGTGCCCGAGGATCAACTGACCGTCTTCAAGGGCGCGCGTTTCAAGGCCTCGCTGGCCAGTGCGCCGAGCGAGACCTTCGATGTCACGCTGCGTGAGCTATCGCCGCAGGCTGCAGCGCAAACGCGCACCTATCGCGCGCGGCTCAAGCCGGTGAAGGCGCTGCCGCTGGGCGCCACCGCCACGGTGATGGCCGAGCGTGTAATGACAAATGTCGCTGTGGCGGCAGTGCCTGCCACGGCACTGACGCAAAACGGCGGTCAGCCGGCGCTGTGGGTGGTCACGCCCACGGGCAAGGATCCGGTAGGCACCGTCGAACTGGAGCATGTGGCCGTTTGGGGCTACCGCAACGATGAGGTGCTCGTCTCCGGGCCGAAGGCTGGCGTATTGGTCGTCACCGCCGGCGTCCAGAAGATGACGTCCGGAATGACAGTCGCGCTCCCCGGTGCGCCAATCGCTGACGCGAATACCACGCAGCAGGCCGCCCGATGAATAACTTCAACCTCACCGACTGGGCGCTGCGTCATCGCGCCATCGTTCTGTTCATGCTGCTCATTGTCGCAGTGGCCGGCGCCTTCAGCTTCACCAGGCTCGGCCAGCTCGAGGATCCGAACTTTTCCGTGCCGTCCATGACCGCCATGGTCATCTGGCCGGGCGCCACTGCCCAGCAGTTGCAGGACCAGGTCCTCAACCGCATGGAGAAGAAATTCGAGCAGATCGACAACTTCGAAAAGGTAGTCACCTACGCGCGGCAAGGCTACGCAGGGATGACGCTCACCGTGCGCGGCGGCACTTCCAAGGCTGACCAGCGCGAAGCCTGGTATCAGGCGCGCAAGAAACTCAACGACCTGAGCCTCGAGATGCCTGACGGCGTGGTCGGCCCGATCCTGAACGACGAGTACGGCGACGTGTATGGCCTGATGTACGCCATCAAGGGCGACGGCGTCGGCCACGCCGACCTGACGGACGCGGCCGAGAACATCAAGCGCCAGATGCTGAAGGTGCCGATGGTCAAAAAGATCGACCTCATCGGCAAACAGGCCAAGCGTATCTATGTCGAGTTCTCGCACGAGCGCCTGGCAGCGTTGGGCATTACACCGCTGGCTATCGCCGAAAGCCTTAAAAGCCAGAACGCGATGTTGCCCGCAGGCCAGATCGACACCCATGGCGACCGTGTCATGGTGCGCGTGAGCGGCCAGTTCGAAAGCGAAGAGGCTATCCGCAACGTGCCCATCAGCGCGGGCGGCCGGCTGATCAAGCTTGGCGACATTGCGACTGTTACACGTGGTTTCGAGGATCCGCCCACCTACACGGTACGCCACAACGGCCAGCCGGTGCTGATGCTCGGCATTACGATGACCAGCGACGGCAACATCGTGGACCTTGGCAAGGAAATGGACAAGGCAGTCACCAAGATCCAGTCGGAGCTCCCGCATGGCGTGGAACTGGAACTCGTGGCCGACCAGCCAACCACGGTGAAGGATGCAATCCTGGACTTCGGGCGCGCACTGGCCGAGGCGCTGGTCATCGTGATCGCGGTGAGTCTGGCCAGCCTGGGCTGGCGCGCAGGCCTCGTGGTCGCGGCCACCGTGCCGCTGGTGCTGGGCGGCGTGGCGCTGGTGATGCTGGCGATGGGCTGGAATCTCGAGCGCATCTCGCTCGGCTCGCTGATTATCGCGTTGGGACTGCTGGTGGATGACGCCATCATCGCCATCGAGATGATGGTGGCGAAGATGGAAACCGGCATGGACCGCGTGAAGGCGGCCGCCTTCTCCTATCAGTCCACCGCCATGCCGCGCCTGACCGGCGCACTCATCACCGTCGTGGGCTTCCTGCCGATCGGCCTCTCGAAGTCCACCACCGGCGAGTACGCGGGTGGTATTTTCTGGATCGTCGGCGCCGCGGTGCTGTTCTCGTGGATCTGTTCCGGCATCTTCACGCCGTACCTGGCGGTCAAGATGCTGCCCAACGACTTGGGCAATCACCAACACGGTGATCCGCACGACACCAAGTTCTACCGCAGCCTGCGCCGCCTGATCGACGCCGCCATCGAGCGCCGCTGGGTGGTCATCGGTACGACGGTTGGCGCCTTGGTGCTTGCTCTGGCGTGTATCAAGCTAGTGCCGCAGCAATTCTTCCCCAACAGTTCGCGCCCTGAGCTGGTCATTGACCTGCGTGTCAAGGAAGGCTCCTCGTTCGCCGCGACGACCGAGCAGGTCAAGCACATGGAGGAGCTCCTGGCGAAGGACGAGGACGTGCGTTTCTATACCGCCTACACCGGCGCCGGTGCGCCGCGCTTCTATCTCTCGCTCAACCCCGAACTGCCGAATCCGGGATTTGCCCAGCTCGTTGTGATGACCAAGGACCTGGATGCACGCGAGCGGGTACGTGCACGGCTGGTGGCCTCGGCCGACCAACAATTCCCGCAGGCGTGGGTGCGCGTGACCCGACTCGAGTTGGGGCCACCTGTCGGCTACCCGGTGCAGTTCCGCGTCGTAGGGCCTGATACCCAGAAGGTGCGCCAGATCGCTCGCGAGGTGGAGCACGTGGTTGCGTCCAACCCGAAGATCCGCGACCTCCAGCTCGACTGGAACGACCCGGTGCGCACGCTGAAGGTGGAACTGGATCAGAACAAGGCGAGCGCGCTCGGCCTGACGCCGTCTGACGTGTCGCTGGTGACCCAGACTGTGCTGAATGGTGCAACCCTGTCGCAGTTGCGTGAGCACGAGAACCTGATCGACATCGTGGCCCGTGCCGTGCCTGAGGAGCGCTTGAACCTCGACACACTGAAAGACATCAACCTCTACACGCGCCAGGGAACAGTTGTGCCGCTGTCGCAAGTTGCACGAGTGCGCTCTGAGTTGGAAGAGCCGGTGCTTTGGCGCCGCAACCGCGATATGGCAATCACGGTGCGTGCCGACGTGAAGGATGGCGAACAAGGTGTATCGGTGACTCAGGAGATCCTGCCGTTGCTTAAGGACGTCGAAGCGAAACTGCCGTCGGGCTACCGCATCGACGTGGGCGGAGCCGTTGAGGAAAGTGACAAGGCCAACAAGGCACTGATCGCGGTAGCCCCGCTGATGATGATCACCATCCTGCTGTTGCTCATGCTGCAACTGCAGAACTTCTCCCGCATGTGGATGGTCGTGCTGACCGCACCGCTGGGCCTGATCGGTGTGGTGCCGGCGCTGCTGGTGTTCCAGTCGCCGCTGGGCTTCGTTGCGATCCTGGGCATCATCGCACTGGGTGGCATGATCATGCGCAACGCAGTGATCCTGATCGACCAAATACAGATCGAGATCGCCGGAGGACGCGACCCATGGAATGCTGTGCTGGATGCCGCCATTCACCGGGCCCGACCGGTGATGCTGACGGCGCTGGCCACCGTGCTCGCAATGATCCCGCTGACGCGCAGTGTGTTTTGGGGGCCGATGGCAATTGCGATCATGGGCGGCCTAACCGTGGCGACGCTGCTGACGATCTTCTTCGTCCCGGCGTTGTACGCGGCATGGTTCAAGGTGGGTCGCCAGACGGCCGCTGACACTCAACAGTTACCGGGGGATGCCGCGCTCGCTTCTGAGTGATGCAATCTCGGTAAGCGAAAGCTGACTCTTGTAGGAGCGAGCTTGCTCGCGATGGACGTGAACGATAACGCGTATTCTCTGGATACACGCGTCGTCCTGAAGTCCATCGCGAGCAAGCTCGCTCCTACAGTATCAGCCGTTTCGGCGCCTTGACATTATCAAGCGATCTTGATGATCCCTTCCCCCCTGCCGAGACTCTCGCAGGCTTCACGTGCCCGTCAGTAACTCCGGATCGAAGATCAGATGGCAGCGATCCTGCGTATCACAGTGTGTCTGTCTATCCTCTTGATACATGAGTTTTCACCCGGCCGCCGATTCGACACAGGCCAGATACGTCACCGCGTTCAAATGCACGCAAGTTTTCAAGGGGATCAGCCAGAACCCTTGGCCAACGGCATGCAACGGAGACATCAGTATGAAGATGGCACTGCAAAACAAAACCGGCACTACCCGCCGCCTGGTCGGCTCGTCAATCCTCGCGTTGGCTCTGTTTGGCGCAGTCGGTGCAGCCCACGCACAAACCACCACCGCCGCACAGACAGCCGAGACCAAGACCGACGCCACTTATGCCCCATCGCCGTTCGGCCCGCTGAAGCATGTCAAGGCCGGACTGCTGAACGTGGCCTACGCCGAAACCGGCCCGGCCGACGGGCCGGTGGTGATTCTGCTGCACGGCTGGCCGTACGACATTCACAGCTATGACGAGGTCGCACCGCTGCTTGCCGCCAAGGGCTATCGAGTGCTGATGCCGTATGCGCGTGGCTATGGCGATACACATTTCCTGTCCGGGAAAACCGTGCGCAACGGCCAACCGGCCGCGCTGGCCAGTGACGTCATCGACTTCATGGATGCGCTGAAGATCAAACAAGCCGTGCTCGGTGGTTATGACTGGGGCGCGCGTTCGGCCGACATCGTCTCGGCGCTGTGGCCAGAACGGGTCAAGGCGCTGGTGTCGGTCAGCGGTTATCTGATCGGCAACCAGGCGGCCGGCAAGAACCCGCTGCCACCCAAGGCTGAACTGCAGTGGTGGTATCAGTTCTACTTCGCTACCGACCGCGGTCGCGCCGGGTACGAGAAAAACACCCACGACTTCGCCAAGTTGATCTGGCAACTGGCTTCACCGAAATGGGCGTTCGATGACGCCACGTTCGACCGCAGCGCCAAAGCGCTGGACAACCCCGACCATGTCGAGATCACCGTGTTCAACTACCGCTGGCGTCTGGGCATGGTTCAGGGCGAGCCTCAATACGAAGCTCTAGAGCAGAAACTGGCCACGGCGCCGTCGATCAGCGTGCCGACCATCACCCTTGAAGGCGATGCCAACGGCGCGCCGCACCCTGCTCCCGAGGACTACGCCAAGCGCTTCACCGGCAAATACGAGTTCCGGCTGATCAGCGGCGGCATCGGCCACAACCTGCCGCAGGAAGATCCGCAGGCGTTCGCCAAAGCGGTGATTGATGCGGATCATCTTTGATGATTGATCTGATGTCCGGGTACTTTCCCCGATAAGCCTCTGCACAACGACGGCTCGTTTTTAAAACGAGCCGTTTTTGTTCCGCGAACATCACTCCAGCAGCGAGACCAGGCGCGGCTCTATTGAGGTCTCGAACACCTCCAACAACGCCAGCGTCACCGGCAGCTTGAAGCGCCTGCGTCCCGCGCTCCCCGGATTCAGATACAACCGTTCGCCGCGCCATTCGATGAGTGGCTTGTGTGAATGCCCGGTGATGACCAGCTTGATGGCGGTATCGAGCACGGCCGGGACATCGGCGATGTCATGCACCAGCAAAGTCTCCCAGCCGTTGAGGTCGAAACGCAGGCAATCAGCGAGATCCTTTGCCCAGGGAGCGTCCAGATCATTGTTCCCGCGCACGACGCGCAGCGGGGCGATTGACTCCAATTGATCGAGAATGTCCAGGCTGCCGATGTCGCCCGCATGGATGATCCGTTCACACCCCTCCAGCGCGGCAAGGGCCTCGGGGCGGAGCAAGCCATGGGTATCGGAGATCACGCCAACTTTCATGCAAAACTCCAGATCAACTCCATGAGATATCTGTAGGAGCGAGCTTGCTCCGGGCGGCGTTCCGACGATGGACTTAAAGGCGCCGCGTTTTTTCAGACCGCCCGCGTCATCGTTAACCTCCATCGCGAGCAAGCTCGCTCCTACAGGGGGTTGTTGGCTAAACCAACGGCTGGTGACTGGTCACACAATGTATACCGCCACCCCCGGCGGAAATTGCGTCGATGTTCAGTTGCACCACCTCTCGGTCCGGGTAGAGTTCAGACAACAGATCAAAGGCCTTGGCATCCGCCGCCTTGTCACCAAACTCCGGCGCAATAACCGCGCCGTTGATCACGAAGTAGTTGATATAGCCGGCCGCAAAGTCCGGGTTGTTGCGATTGAATTTACTCTTTCGCGGATTGAGCGGTGGTGACACGGTATGGACCTGCAGCTTTCGGCCATCGGCATCCGTGGCATTTTTCAGAATATCCAGATGGGCACGGGTGACCTTGTAATCGTAGGACTCGGGGTCGTTATCGAGGTTGGCGATCACCACACCCGGCTTGACGAAACGGGCGTAGAAATCGACATGGGCATCGGTGATGTCCTTGCCTTTGATGCCCGGCAGCCAGATGATTTTGCGCAGGCCGAGTCGGGCTTTCAGTTCTTCCTCGACCTCGGCCTTGCTCCAGTCGGGGTTGCGATTGCGGTTGATCCAGCTGCTCTCGGTCATGATCCCGGTGCCGTGACCATCCACTTCGATACCGCCGCCCTCGCCCACCAGTTCGCTGCGCAGGTAACGGGCATCCGTGGTGTCGGCGACCTGCGCGGCCAGTTGAGCATCGTCGTCATGCTGCTGTTTGTTGCCCCAGCCATTGAAATTGAAATCCACCGCGCCGAGTTCGCCTTGTCCGTCGATGACGAAGTTGGCGCCGATGTCGCGCATCCAGATGTCGTCGAGCTCGGTGGTGACGTAGGTGATATTTGAAGTACCGCAATGTTCCTCCGCCAAGCTCCGCTCGCGTTTGCGACAGAAAACGGTGACCGGCTCATAGCGTGCGATGCTCCGCGCTATCCGGCCAAGCGCCGCTTGCACATCAGCCGTGAAATCTTCCCAGATCGACGCTTGCGCGCCAAAGGCGATGAACGCTTGCGCGTGTCGGTCACCCTCATCGGGCATGCGCCAACTGCCCGAGGTCGCCGCTTGCACGCGCAAAGGCGTCAGGCCAAATCCGAGGGAGACTGCGGCGCCAAGACCCGCAACGATCGAGACCTGTTTGATGAAATCGCGACGCGTCGACATGTATTGATCCTTTGAAAACTGACTCATTTCGCCGTGGCCGTCTTGAACTTGGTCCAGGTGCGCATCCGCGCGCGCATGTCGGACTGGGGAATGTCCTTGCCCGGAATCAGCCGTGCGTAGGTGGCTTCATCGAGATAGATGTCCGGGTTGTTGCGCATCGTCGCATCGACGCTCGGACGTGCCTTGGCATTGGAAGTCGGGTAGCCGGTGAAGTTACTGATAGCAGCCATGTTCTCCGGGCGCATGACGAAGTTGATGAACGCGTAGGCGTATTCCGGATGTTTGGCGTCGACCGGAATGGCCATGGTGTCCATCCACACCGTGGTGCCTTCACGGGGAATGCGGTACTCGAATTTAGTGGCCTTGCCGGCGCTGTCCGACGTCCTTTGCGCCTGGGTCATGTCACCGCTGTATCCGAGCGACACGCACAGGTTGCCGTTCACCAGATCGGTCACCGGCTGCGACTGGAACTTGCGAATGTGTGGCCGCAGTTTCATCAGCAACTCACTCGCCGCCGCGAGGTCTTCAGGTTTGGCGCTACGCGGTTCCCGGCCCAGATAATTGAGCACGACGGCCAGCACCTCGTCAGGTGAGTCGATCATGGAGATACCGCAATCGGCAAATTTGCCGGCCAGTTCCGGTTTGAACAACATATCGAGGCTGTTCACCGGAGCATTCGGCAAGCGCTGTTTGATCTGCTCATCATTGTAGGTCAGGCCGATGGTGCCCCACGTGTAAGGCACGGTGGCCTGACTCGACGTTTCGTACTGCCTGCGCAGCTTCTGCAAACCGGGCTCGATGTCATCCAGCGCCGTGAGTTTGGTGCGGTCCAGCGGCATCAAACTGCCGGCGCGCATCAAGCGTTCGGCCACCGTGTCGCCGGGGAAGATCAGGTCATAACCGCTGCCGCCGGCGAGCATCTTGGCCTCCAGTGTTTCGCTGCCATCCATGACGTCGTAGATCACCTTGATCCCGGTTTCGGCGGTGAATCGGGTCAGGGTGTCTTCGGCAAAATAATCGGCCCAGTTGTACAGCCTGAGGGTTTTCTCTTCGGCGTGCAGAGTCGGCATGGCGAGTGCCATTCCCAAGGCGCCGAGCAACAGCGTGTGCGGAATGCGCATATCAAACTCCTTGAGTGTTCCAGCGTGCATGAAGGTGACGACCGTCCTGACTCAACAGCGCTCCGTACATGTCCGGACGGCGGTCGCGGTAGATGCCCCAGCTCAGGCGCTCTTCGCGTATGGCGGCCAGGTCGAGGCTGTGCACCAGCACGCCGGTGCTGTCACGGTCGGCCTCGGCGAGCAATTTGCCCTTGTGGTTGCAGATGAAGGACGAGCCATAAAAGCTCATTTGCAAGGTCGGATCGGTGGTCGCCGCTTCTCGACCGACGCGATTCGCTGCCACCACTGGCAGAATGTTCGCGGCCGCATGACCGCGCATGGTCATCTGCCAGTGATCGCGTGAATCCAGCGCTGCGCAGCCAGGCTCAGAGCCGATCGCCGTGGGAAACAGCAAGACTTCCGCGCCCATCAACGCCAGGCAGCGCGCGGTCTCGGGGAACCACTGATCCCAGCAGATCCCCACGCCGAGGCGCCCGAACGCGGTGTCCCAGACCCGGAAGCCGGTATCGCCGGGGCTGAAGTATTCCTTCTCCTGATAACCGATGGCGTTGGGGATGTGGGTCTTGCGGTACACACCCAACAAGCGCCCGTCAGCATCGGCCACGCTCAAGGAATTGAAGAAGGCGTTGCCGGCCTTCTCGAACCAGCTCAGCGGCAGCACCACGCCCAACTCCTTGGCCAACGCGGCAAAGCGTTTGAGTACGCGGCTGTATTGATATTCTTCGGCCAGCGCCAGGTGCTTATGGTTTTGCTCGATACAGAAATACGGCGTGGCAAACAGCTCCTGCAACAGGATGACCTGAGCGCCCTTTGCAGCCGCCTCACGCACCAGTTGCTCGGCAAGATCGAGGTTATGGGGCAAGTCCCAGGTGCAGGGCATTTGGGTGGTGGCAATCGTCATAAGGGTCATGGCATCAACCCTTCACTGGCCAGGCGGGCTGCTGCTGGGTGATGCAATGCACCCCGCCGCCGCCATGGGCCAGCTGATTGATCCTCACCGGCACCACCTCGCGCCCCGGAAACGCCTGAGCCAACACTTCGGCCGCTGCGTTGTCGGCATCGATGCCATAGGCCGGCATGATGATCGCGTTGTTGGCGATGTAGAAATTGGTGTAGGAGGCACAGAACACTTCGGCTTCGGTGTCCACGGCTTCGCTCGCTTCATACAGCTCGATCAGCTCGAACTTGCGTCCGTTGGCATCGGTGGCCAGTTCCAGCGCGCGACGGTTCTCGCGGGCTACTTCGGCATACACCGATTGCTTGTCGTGGGTCGCGTCCACCAGCAACACGCCGGGGCGTGCGAACGCGCAGACGCCATCGACATGGCCGTCCGTCATGTCGCCGGTCACGTAATCCGGATCGCCCGGTAGCCAGATGGTTTTTTTCACGCCCAGCAGACGGGTGAAGATTTCCTCCATCTCAGCCTTGTTCATCCCGGGATTGCGGTTGGGATTGAGCAACACCGATTCGGTGGTGATCAGCGTGCCCTCGCCGTCCACATGAATCGCGCCGCCTTCGTTGCTCAGCGGTGTGCCAAAGCACGGTAAGCCGAGGTGATTGAGTGCGCGGCGCGCCAGGCCTTCATCCAGATCGTGTGCCGACTTGCCGCCCCACGCGTTGAAGCGCCAGCTCACACCGGCCAACCCTTGTTGCGGGTGGCAGACGAAGCTTGGGCCAGAGTCACGGCACCAACTGTCGTTCACCGCCAATTCAATCAGCTCGATATTGGGTCCGCACAGCGCTTTGGCACTCGCAACAGCCGACGGATCGACCACCATTTTCACCGGTTCGAAACGGGCAATGGCGTTGGCCACCCCGGCAAAATCCTTTTGCACTTGCGCCAGGGTGACGCGCCAACCCGACTCCCAGAGCGCCTGATTGTGTGGCCAGACCATCCAGGTCGCCGCGTGCTTCACCCACTCTGCCGGCATCAACCAGCCACTGTTTTGAAGTTCGTTCTGCTGCATGACAAGCACCCTTGAGTTAAGTCATTGTGTTCAATGAAAATGACCTTTGCGGTCCTGGCATGCATGCTACGGCTGTAAAAACGGGCGAACAAACGATGGATTTTGCAGAAAAGTGATTAGAGGAACTTATCAATATGCTTAAGCACTGGCCCCCACTCAGCACGCTTCGCGGCTTTGAAGCAGCCGCACGGCTGGGCAGTTTTCACAAGGCGGCCGATGAGTTGCACCTGACCCAATCGGCAATCAGCCAGCAGATTCGAACGCTTGAGGCGTACCTTGAGCAGCCACTGTTTTTTCGCAGTGGACGCAGCGTCAGCCTGACCGATGCCGGTCACGATTTACTCAGCACGACTCAGGCGCTGCTGCAGCAATTGTCCGTCGGCATTCGCCGCCTCGGGCAATACCAGAAACCCAATCAACTGGTGCTCAACACCACGCCGACGTTCGCGCGGCACTGGCTGCTGCCACGGCTGGGAGATTTTCGGCGAGAGCATCCGGAAGTCGACCTGTGGATTTTCAGCACCGACGAAGTCCCGGACATGGCCACCCAGACCATCGACCTCGCCGTGCGCGATGACATCAGCTCTCAGGCTGAGTGCAGCTTCAAGGTGCTGCGCGCCGATCGCCTCTATCCGGCCTGTCACCCGGATGTGTTGGCGATGCCCGTCGAGCAACGCACCACCCTTCATGGCGAGCGGGAAATGGACTGGAGTCATTGGGACGTGGAGGCTGGCATCGATGTTGGCCAGAAGGATCAGGGGTTGAATTTTTCCGATCCTGGCTTGCTGATGGACGCTGCGTGCGCGGGGCTCGGTATTGCGCTGGTCAGTCAGTTGCTGAGTCGGCAAGCGCGCGCCAGTGGGCTGTTGCAACCGTTGGTGGAAGAAACCATTCGCGGGCCGAACTGGGCGTTGTTGACTCACCGGGACAGTGAGAACAATCCGTTGGCGCGAAGCTTTATCGAGTGGTTGCTGGGTAATCTGGCACCCGCCAGCGAGACGATGTAACGAACAGCTCTCCGAAAAGCGCCGGCTCCTACAGGCCATGTATCACGCTCGCCAACTCAGCCCTTGGCCGCCATCGCCGTCACTTCCACACGCATGCCTTCAACCGCCAGCGAGGCCACACCAACCGCTGCGCGAACCGGCCACGGTTTTGCGAAGAAACGCTTGTAAACCTCGTTGAACGCGGCGCGGTCGGCCATGTCGGTGAGGTAGATGGTCAGGTGCATGACGCGGTCCATGGAACTGCCGGCGCGCTCCAGCGCCACCTTCAATGCCTGCAACGTGCATTCACTCTGCAAGGCGATGTCGCCCAGTTCCAGGCTGCCGTCGGCGCGGGTCGGGATCTGCGTGGAGACCAGGATGCCGTTGAAGCCGGCAACGTCGGAGGAGATGGAATCCGCGTCGGGATCGGGGGTGAAGGTGATGTCTTGGTTCGCCATGGGATTCTCTTGTTTGAGGTGATAAAGGAGGCGGCCAGTTTACAGCCCTGCTGAATCAAACGCTCTGCATCAGTTATTTATACTCAAATGCCAGCTTAATAATATTTTACCGATACCAGGGTCATCCCTAGTCTTGAGCCCAAGAAATGGCAGGCCGTTCGCGACCTGACTCCAACTTCGAAGGGTATTGAGATGACCACTGAAAAAATAAAAACAGATACGCTGATTGTTGGCGCCGGTCAGGCTGGCGTGGCCATGAGTGAACACCTGAGCAAACTTGGCGTGCCGCACCTGGTGCTGGAGCGCAACCGAATAGCCGAGCGCTGGCGCACCGGGCGCTGGGATTCGCTGGTGGCGAATGGTCCGGCGTGGCATGACCGTTTTCCCGGTCTTGATTTTGACGACCTCAGCCCCGACGCGTTTGCGCCGAAAGAACGTGTCGCCGATTACTTCGAAGCCTATGCAAAGAAATTCAACGCGCCGATCCGCACCGGTGTGGACGTGCTGAAAGTTGAGCGCAATGTCGGTCGCCCGGGCTTCACCGTTGAAACGTCTGAAGGCGTGATCGAGGCCAACCGCGTAGTGGCTGCCACCGGGCCTTTCCAGCGTCCGGTCATCCCGCCGATTGCACCGAAAGCTCAGCCCTTCCTGCAGATCCACTCCGCGGATTATCGCAACCCGGCGCAATTGCCTGAAGGCGCGGTGCTGGTTGTCGGCGCGGGCTCGTCCGGCGTGCAGATCGCCGATGAATTGCAGCGAGCCGGCAAGCAGGTTTACCTCTCCGTCGGCGCCCACGACCGCCCTCCTCGCGCGTATCGCAACCGTGATTTCTGCTGGTGGCTGGGTGTGCTTGGCGAGTGGGACCAAGCGGCGATGAAGCCCGGCCGTGAACACGTCACCATCGCGGTCAGCGGTGCGCATGGCGGCCGCACCGTGGACTTCCGTGGCCTCGCTCATCGCGGGATGACGCTGGTCGGTCTGACCCAATCATTCAATGGCGGCGTGGCGACTTTCCAGCCCAATCTGGCCGAGAACCTGGCACGTGGCGACGAGAACTATCTGGCGCTGCTCAACGCCGCCGATGCCTACATCGAACGCAATGGCCTGGACTTGCCGGTAGAACCGGAAGCGCGCATTACCTTCCCCGATCCGGAATGCGTGACTCACCCGATTCTTGAACTCGACCTGGCCAAGGCCGGCGTGACTTCGATCATCTGGGCCACCGGTTTTGCTACGGATTACAGCTGGCTCAACGTTGACGCCTTCGACGACAAGGGCAAACCGCAGCATCAACGCGGCGTTTCGAGCGAACCGGGTGTGTATTTCCTCGGGCTGCCATGGCAGTCGCGTCGCGGGTCTTCGTTCATCTGGGGCGTTTGGCACGATGCCAAATATGTGGCTGATCACATCGCCATTCAGCGTTCCTATCTCGACTACCACGATGCGGCGCAACGCGAGGCTGAAAAAGCCCCGGTCGCCCATAAAACCACAGTCAGTGCTTAAGCCTTTTTCTGTCAGGAGCGACAAATGTCCACGCCAACCCATACCCGTATTCGCATGTTCAACACCAAGGAAACCTACCCGAACCAGAGCCTGGACAACGACCTTTGCCAAGCCGTCCGCGCTGGCAACACCGTTTATGTTCGTGGCCAGGTCGGGACGGATTTCGAAGGCAAACTGGTCGGCCTCGGTGACCCGCGAGCGCAAGCCGAGCAAGCCATGCGCAACGTCAAGCAGTTGCTGGAAGAGGCTGGCAGCGACCTGAGTCACATCGTGAAAACCACGACTTACCTGATCGATCCACGGTATCGCGAGCCGGTTTATCAGGAAGTGGGCAAGTGGTTGAAAGGCGTGTTTCCGATTTCGACCGGGTTGGTGGTGTCGGCGTTGGGGCAGCCGCAGTGGTTGATGGAGATTGATGTGATTGCGGTGATTCCTGAGTAAGCAGGTTTACCGAGTCGCGGCCTTCGCGAGCAAGCCCGCTCCCACAGGGGATCTTCAGCGAACACAAGATTTGTGAACGACCGAGATCAAATGTGGGAGCGGCGGTGCGACGATTCGACTTGCTCGCGAAGAGGCCCGCCCAGACACCTCATCCGCCAAGGCAAACCCAGGAGCAAACCCCATGACCTTCTCCATCGCCGCCCGTTGTCCCGAAACCGGTCAGTTCGGCATTGCGATCAGTTCCTCCAGTATCGCCGTCGGCGCCCGCTGCCCCTGGCTGCTGCCGGGTGTCGGTGCCGTCTCCACACAGAACATCACCCTGCCCTCCCTCGGCCCGGACGTCCTCGCCCTCATGGAGCAAGGCCTCGCCCCCTTTGATGCGCTGGACAAAGTCCTCACGCGCAATGGCTACAGCCAATACCGCCAGATCATCGCCATCGACCACCTCGGCCAGACCGCCCACTTCAGCGGCGCGCAAACCCTGGGCAACCACAACGCCGTGTCCGGCGAACAATGCGTCGCCGCCGGCAACATGCTCGCGGACCGTTCGGTGATCGAAGCCATGGTTGAAGCCTTCGAACACGGCGAAGGCCAACTGGCCGACCGCTTGCTCGCCGCGATGAAAGCCGCCATCGCCGCCGGTGGCGAAGCCGGGCCGGTGCATTCGGCGGCGATGGTGGTGGTCGGCGAACTGACCTGGCCGATCATCAACCTGCGGGTCGACTGGGCGGACCAAGATCCAATCAGTCAGCTGGAAAAACTGTGGGACGCCTACCGCCCGCAGGTTCAGGACTACATCGACCGTGCCCTCGCCCCGGACAAATCCCCCGGCTACGGCGTCGCCGGAGACGACCGATGAGCACCAGCCGCGATTTGCTGAAGACGTTGGTGGCTTTCGACACCACGAGCCGCGAATCAAACCTGCAGCTCATCGAGTTTGTCCGCGACTACCTCGCGAGTTTCGATGTGCCTTGCGAATTGATCTACAACGAACAGCGCAGCAAGGCCAATCTGTTCGCCACCATCGGCCCGGCGGAGTTGCCGGGCATCGTGCTGTCGGGGCATACCGATGTGGTGCCCGTCGACGGCCAGCCGTGGACCGTTGCACCGTTCGAACTCACTGAGCGCGATGGCAAGTTGTACGGTCGCGGTACGGCGGACATGAAGGGCTATATCGCCTGTGTGCTCGCCCTCGTCCCCTCCTTGGTGAACACGTCGTTGCGCCTGCCAGTGCACATCGCGCTTTCGTACGATGAAGAAGTCGGTTGCCTCGGCGTGCGTTCGTTGCTGGCGGAGTTGGAGCAACGGCCAGTCAAACCGATGCTGTGCATCATTGGCGAGCCGACCGAACTCAAACCGGTGCTCGGGCACAAAGGCAAACTGGCGATGCGCTGCGATATTCATGGTGAAGCGTGCCATTCGGCGTATGCGCCGCTTGGGGTCAATGCCATTGAATACGCCGCCGAATTGATCGGTGAACTGGGGCGAATCGGCAACCGCCTCAAAGCGCCAGAGCATCACGACGCGCGTTTCGATCCGCCCTTTTCCACCGTGCAAACCGGCGTCATTTCCGGCGGCAAAGCGTTGAACATCGTCCCCGCCGATTGCCGCTTCGACTTCGAAATCCGTGCGTTGCCGTCGCATGATCCGATCGACGTCGCCCAGGCATTGAAAACCTTTGCCGAACAGCAATTACTTCCGCGAATGCGTGCCGTAAGTGAACAAAGTGAGATTCGCTTCAGCGAGTTATCGGCGTATCCCGGATTAGCAACGGATGCACACAGCGAAGCGGCTGAGTTGATCGCTGCATTCTCCGGCTCCCGAGCGTTCGGCACAGTGGCCTTCGGCACCGAGGGTGGCCTGTTCGACGCCGCAGGAATCCCCACCGTCGTGTGCGGCCCCGGCAGCATGGATCAAGGCCACAAACCGGATGAATTTGTCAGCCTCGATCAACTGAACGGCTGCGATGAAATGCTGCAAAGAATGCTGCTATCAATCAGCTAACCAACATCAAATTCGGCACACAATTCTGTGGCGAGGGAGCTTGCTCCCGCTTGAGTGCGCAGCACTCACAAAACGGGTAGTTGCCTCCTTGTTTGGGGGCCGCTGCGCAGCCCAGCGCGAGCAAGCTCGCTCGCCACAGGACCGCGTTCGCCCTCAATAAACCCCATCCCCTGCGACCTACTTTTTTCAACGTCTATACCAACAAACTTACTAATTTATCTATCCCACCCCACCGCACATCATCAACTCCAACAAGAAAAGCGTCGCCCCCGCGCGGCGCTCACCGAAGTACGTCCACGTACTCAAATTGCCTTGGAGTCCGTCATGGTTACCGCAGCAACAACCTCCGCCCCGCTCATCGAAAAACACACCATCGGCTACGTGCCGCCCGAAGATCGCCACGGCAAAACCCGTGACCTGTTCACCCTCTGGTTCGGCGGCAACATCGCCCCGCTGCCCATCGTCACCGGCGCCCTCGGCGTGCAGATGTTCCACCTCAATCTGGTGTGGGGCATCGTCGCCATCCTCGTCGGCCACCTGGTCGGCGGCGTGCTGATGGCGCTGCACTCGGCGCAAGGCCCGCAGATGGGCATTCCGCAAATGATCCAGAGCCGCGCCCAGTTCGGCTCCCTCGGCGCCCTGCTGGTGGTGCTGATCGCCGGAATCATGTACATCGGCTTCTTCGCCTCCAACATCGTCCTCGCCGGCAAGTCCCTGCATGGCGTCGTCGACAGCGTGCCGGTGCCGGTCGGTATCGTCATCGGCGCCGTCGCCGTGCTCGCCACGCCCGTCGGCATGGACACCATGGACGCCGTCAAACTTGTCACCGGCTCCATCGGCCCGCTGATGCTCGTGCTGTTCCTGCTCAGCGTCATCAGCCACAACGCCCTCAACCTCTATGGCGCCGTGCTGTCGCTGATCACCCTGGTGCAGACCTTCGCTTACCGCTGGATCCCGACCGCCAAAAGCCGCGCCATCCTCTCCATCCTCATTCTCGCCGCTTGCTGCTTGCTGCTTGCTGCTTGCTGCTTCGCCGCCGTCGGCGCTTCCGCCAACTTCATCGGCCACTTCGTCGACATGGTCCTGGTGCTGCTCGTGGTGCTGGTACCGTGGACCGCAATCAACCTGATCGACTTCTACGCGATTCACAAAGGCAAGTACGACATCAACTCGATCTTCAAGGTCGATGGCGGGATCTATGGCCGGTACAACCCGCAGGCGTTGTTGGCCTATGCGATCGGGATCGTGGTGCAGATTCCGTTCATGAACACGCCGCTGTATGTCGGGCCTGTATCCGAACACATCAACGGGGCTGACCTTTCCTGGATGGTGGGCCTGATCATCACCTCGCCGCTCTACTATTGGCTGGCCAATCGCGACACCGCGTACAAGCGCCGCCTCTCCACCGGAAAACTCGCCAACAGCCTCTAACCCCACAATCCCCCCCTTTGTGGGAGCGGGCTTGCTCGCGAAGGGGCCCTATCAGTCAATACAGATTTAACTGACACGGCCCCCTCGCGAGCAAACACAATACCGTCTCGTTGTAATTGAGCAATGTCGATTAAAAGAAACCGCATTGATGCGGTTTTTTGTTGCTTGATCATATTTTGTAATTCCAAAATATTTACTATTGCGTGTAACGCGAGCGCCAATAAATCAATTACTAAAAATTGACGTGTTTCAGCAACTTTACATCACGAAAGAAATTTGATTGATGTGATAAAAAAAATGTAACGCTGGCGTTGCACCGCGTCAGTGCCTGCCCGGGAACCAATGTAAGTATCTGCCTGATTTTGGTGCAAAAATACATCTTTTATTCATATTACTAATCGCTATAACCAATTTATCTATATGTTTTTATTGATGTTTTTTTAACATTACCTATTTTAGGTTTCGGCACCTTCCTTTTGGATCCAAATAATTATATTCCCAGCACAAAGTGTTCGAAAATTTCTGTTAAAAAAAATGACAGTGCCCGGATGATGTGTGTCTACACTCTTAATTCTTCGAATGTGGTCGAGAATAAACTTGTAACAAACTGCCGCTTAAGTTGGCCGACAGAGCAACTGTCGGCCTGCGCGGCATGTCGACGGCCTTCTGAATCAGGGTATACGGGGGATTCACCGATGCGAATCAGCATATTTGGTTTGGGCTATGTGGGCGCTGTATGTGCGGGCTGTCTCTGTGCTCGCGGTCATGACGTCACCGGGGTGGATGTTTCGCAAGCCAAGATCGACCTGATCAACCAGGGCAAATCGCCTATCGTTGAGCCAGGCTTGGAGGCTCTGCTCGAACTGGGGGTGAATTTGGGCCGGCTGCGTGGCAGCAGTGATGTGAAGGCGGCCGTGATGGACACGGAGATGTCGTTGATCAGCGTCGGTACGCCCAGCAAGAAGAACGGCGATCTGGATTTGGTCTACATGGAATCGGTCTGCCGCGAGATCGGCGAAGCCCTGCTCACCAAGGACAGTTGGCATACGGTAGTGGTTCGCAGCACGGTGCTGCCGGGCACTGTGAAGAACGTGGTGATCCCGATTCTTGAAGACTGCTCCGGCAAGAAGGCCGGGGTCGACTTCGGCGTGGCGATCAACCCGGAGTTCCTGCGCGAAAGTACGGCGATCAAGGATTTCAACTGTCCACCCATGACGGTGATCGGTGAACTCGACCAGCGCAGCGGTGACCTGCTCGTCGCGCTCTATCAAGAGTTGGACGCGCCGCTCCTGCGCCGGAGCATCGAAGTGGCGGAGATGATCAAGTACACCTGCAACGTCTGGCACGCGACCAAAGTGACCTTCGCCAATGAGATCGGCAATATCGCGAAGGCCGCCGGCGTGGACGGTCGCGATGTGATGGACGTGGTCTGCCAGGACAACAAACTCAATCTGTCGCGTTATTACATGCGCCCCGGTTTCGCGTTCGGCGGTTCCTGCCTGCCCAAGGATGTGCGTGCGCTGAATTATCGCGCCGGGCAAATGGATGTCGAGCATCCGCTGCTGGCCTCGATCATGCACAGCAATGCGGCGCAGGTACAGAGAGCTTTCGACATCATCACCAGTTACGGCAAGCGGCGTATCGCGCTGCTCGGCCTGAGCTTCAAGGCGGGCACTGATGACCTGCGCGAAAGCCCGCTGGTGGAGTTGGCCGAAATGTTGATCGGCAAGGGCTACGACCTGCAAATCTTCGACCGCAACGTTGAATACGCGCGTATCTACGGGGCCAACAAGGACTACATCGAGTCGAAGATTCCGCACCTGGCTTCGCTGTTACGCGCTGACCTTACGAAGGTGGTCGAGGAGGCGGATGTGATCGTGCTGGGTAACGGTGACGAGTCCTTCAAAGCCTTTGCGCTTGAGGTGCCCGAAGGCAAGCAAGTGGTTGACCTGGTGGGCTTCATGCCACACGCCAGTGTCGATCGGCTCGAAGGTATCTGCTGGTAAGAGAGTCGCCGAACGGCACCCAGAGCAATACGGGTTTATCGAACAGGAGTCACAGGCATGGCTGATTCCAGGGATTACTTGCGCGAAGCTGCGGGGTGGCTGTTGTACGTCACCGCGCTGATGGGGCTTGCACTGTTGCTGCCACGCTCGGTGTTCGATCCCCAATCCAGGGACTTTCTCCTGTTGCTGGGGGCGGTCGGTATCTGGCGTTATACGATGGGCGCGGTCCATTACATTCGGGGGTTACTGTTCCTTTATCTGGTATTCCCTTACTACAGACGCAAAGTCACCCGGCTCGGCAGCGGTGCCGATCCGTCGCATGTGTTTTTGCTGGTGACCAGTTTTCGGATCGAGGCGTTGACCACGGCGCAGGTTTACCGCTCGGTGATCGAAGAGGCCATCGGTTGTGGTTACCCGACCACGGTGGTCTGTTCCATCGTCGAGCTGGCCGATGAACTGCTGATCAAAGCGCTTTGGGATAGCTACACCCGGCCGGAGCAAGTCAAGTTGAGCTTCGTGCGCATTCCCGGCACCGGGAAACGCGATGGCCTGGCCCATGGTTTTCGGGCGATCTCCCGGCATTTGCCGGATGCCGATGCGGTGGTGGCGGTGGTCGATGGCGACACCGTGCTCTCGCCCGGGCTGGTGCGTCAGACCGTGCGCTGGTTCAAGCTGTTTCCGAAAGTCGGCGGGTTGACCACCAATGAATTCTGCGAGGTGCGCGGTAGCTACCTGATGAGCCAATGGCACAAGCTGCGGTTCGCCCAGCGGCACATCAATATGTGTTCGATGGCACTGGGCAAGCGAGTGCTGACAATGACCGGGCGGATGTCGGTGTTTCGCGCCCAGGTGGTGACCAACCCCGGCTTTATTCAAGACGTTGAGCGCGACTATCTGCAGCACTGGCGTCTGGGACGTTTCCGCTTCCTGACCGGTGATGACAAGTCCAGTTGGTACAGCCTGATGCGGCTGGGCTACGACACCTTTTATGTGCCTGATGCGGCGATCAACACCGTCGAGCATCCTCCGGAAAAGAACTTCTTCAAGGCCAGCCGCAAGCTGATGTTCCGCTGGTATGGCAATAACCTGCGGCAGAACTCTCGGGCCCTGCACCTGGGCGTGCGGCGGTTGGGCTGGTTCACCTCGCTGGTGCTGTTCGACCAACGCGTATCGATGTGGGCCAGCCTGCTCGGGCCTTCTATAGCGATCATTGCCAGCCTCAAATACAGCGCGGCCTATCTGGTGATCTATGTGCTCTGGATCGGCGTGACTCGCTTGCTCCTGAGTCTTCTGTTGCTGGCTTCGGGGCACCCGGTCGGGCCGGCATACCCAATGATTCTCTATTACAACCAGTTGGTCGGCGCCATCGTGAAGATCTATGTGTTCTTCCGTCTCGACCGGCAATCGTGGACGCGTCAGAAAACCAAACTCGACCGCGGGCTGGCCAGCTATCAGCGCTGGTTCAATACGTGGTCGTCGCGGGCCATGACGTTTTCGGCCGGCAGTGTGTTTTGCGCGCTGCTGATGTGGATTGTGTAACGCAGGTGTCAGGGCAGTCGGCATGCCGTGCCGGTCTGCACAGCG
This sequence comes from Pseudomonas sp. LB3P81, assembly GCF_054897965.1. NCBI lineage: Bacteria > Pseudomonadati > Pseudomonadota > Gammaproteobacteria > Pseudomonadales > Pseudomonadaceae > Pseudomonas > Pseudomonas sp. LB3P81. The sequence continues at coordinate 998,452 of NZ_JBUBVG010000001.1, forward strand.
GTCGAGGATGAAGGTGAGCACCGGCTCTGATTTGCCGGATCGGTCTGAATCGTGGATGGGAAGGGACGCGTTATGAACACAGCCGTTATTGCGGGTGATGACAATGTCGTGCATGAGTCAGAGGTGCAGCGTCAGCATGCACGGCTGAATCTACCGGCGCGGATCAAGTTTAACGGGCCGGGCCGGCAAAAGTTCGATTGCGAGCTGATCGACTTGTCAGCCGGTGGCTTCAGCCTGAGTCGGCCGGACACACCACTGATCGCGGGTCGCCATCACAAAGGCAAACTGGTGTTCCAGGTCGATGCACTTGGGTTTGCCATCGACGTGGAGTTTGTCGTGCGCTCGGTCAGCAGCGAGGAACTGCGGGTGGGTTGCGAGTTCCACAACCTGCGCCCGCGCGCGATCTCGGCGCTGCGTTATGTGATCACCTCCTACCTCTCGGGAGGGGTGATCAGCCTGGGTGACATGCTCGCGACCCAACAGCGCGACAACTTTGCCAAGCCGCGAAAACACGAAAACGGCCACGGCATGGGCTTTTTCACTCGTTTGCGAGCGACCACGGTGAGCCTGCTGATGTTTCTGGTGGGACTGGCTGCCTTTGGTTATGTGCTGCAGCAGTTGCATGGCATTTACTTCGTCACTCACGCCGAATCGGCGCGGGTCAATGTGCCCGGCCAGTTGATCGGCCTGCCGCGTGACGGCAGCGTCAATTCGTTGGTCAAGGTGGGGGCGGTGGTGTCCAAGGGGGCTCCGCTGGCGACCTTTTCCGCCTCGCTGCTGGATGTGATGAAAGGCAACCTGCCGCCCGGGCAGGCGACCCCGGAGAACCTTGAGCGCCTGTTCAGCCGAACCCTGCAAGGTTCGCTGACCAGCCCCTGCGATTGCCGGGTGGTGTCGCAGCTGGTGCCGGACGGCCAGGTCGTCGGCAAAGGCACCTCGGTATACGAGTTGATGCCGATCGACGGTGTGGCAACCATCGAGGCGCGCTTCCCCTATAAGAATTTCGCCAAAATCCAGCCTGGCACGTCAGTGAGCTTTCAACTGATCGGTGAAGAACAGCCACGCACGGGCAAAATCGCCGCAGTGGCGCTGGACAACGGCGGTCTGGCCTCCGACCTGCGGGTCACCATTGAGCCTGACAGCCCGTTGCAGACCGATTTGGCCGGGCGTCCGGTGGCGGTCAGTATCGAAGACCTGCAGGGCAATGTCTGGGTGGAGAATGCCTCGGCGGCCAATAACTGGGTGAAGAGCGCCTGGGAAAATAAAGTCATGGCGGCCGGAAAATGAACGGCGCATGGCGATCGGGGCTGCGGTTTTCTGCGCTGGCCGCTGCTCTGACAATGATCCACGGTTGCGGCACCCTGCCCGATCAAGGGTTGGCGCGCGAGGCCATGGCGCGCGGCGATTATGAAACGGCACGTAAGAACTACGCGGCACTGGCCGAGGACGGCTATGCCGATGCCCAGGCCGGGATGGGCGACTTGACGGCCTCGGCGGGCGACCCGGCGAGCCTGAAAGAGGCGGAAGCCTTGTACCGGCAGGCCGCGCCGGAATCGGTCAAGGCGCAGTCACGTCTGGGCCGCTTGTTACTGCGTCAGAGCCCGAGTGATCCCCAGCAAGTGCACGAGGCCCGGCAATTGCTGGAAGGCGCGCTGGACAAAGGCGAGTTCAGTGCGGTGGTGCCACTGACGTTGTTGTACCTGGGCTACCCGCGAATGGCGCCCGTGGTGAATCCGCAGCAGAAGGTCGATAGCTGGCGCGCCCAAGGCATTGTCGAGGCGGACCTGGCGCAGATTCTGATTTATCGCAATCAGGGCACCTATAACGCTCACCTGCCGCAGATCGAGCAGATGTGCCGGGCTCGGCTGGCGGTACTCGATGCCTGTTATGTGGAGCTGGCCAACATCAACCGAATGCGCGCCCAGCCCAAGGCGCAAGCAGACTTGCTGGTGGAGTTGCGCCAGGGCTTGCGTGAGGGACGAGTAGCGCCCTTGCGGGTCGAGTCGGTGGCGCGCGTTCTGTCGTCGCCAGCCCTCGAAGGCCCGGCCGATCCGCAAAGCGCCCAGCGCCTGCTCGAGGAACTGGCACCGGTCTATCCGCCGGCCTGGACCAGCCTGGCACGATTGATCGACGACTACCCCGCGCAAGGCGATGCGCCGCAATTGCTCTCGGCCTTGCAGCGCGGGCGCGAAGCGGGCGACCCACGGGCGGAACTGCTGACCGGACGACTGTATTACCTCGGCAAATGGTTACCGCAAGATCCGCGCCTGGCTGAAGAGCATTTGCTCAAGGCGGCCGCGGCCGGTGAAGTCGCGGCGCATTACTACCTGGGCCAGTTGTACCGACGCGGTTATCTGGGCCAGGTCGAACCTCAGAAAGCGCTGCTACATCTGTTGCTGGCTGCCCGCAACGGCTCGCCCAACGCCGATTTGGCCCTGGCTCACATGTTTTCCGACTCCCGCGGGGTCAAGGTCAATCGGATCAACGCCTTTGTCTTTGCGCAACTTGCGCAACGCCAGGGCGCGGTAAATGCAGGGCCAGTGCTGTCAGCCCTGCAGTCGGGAATGACCCCGGCAGAAAGGAAAATCGCGCAGCCCTTGCTTGAGGAAGAAGCCCAGGCCCGTCTGACGGGCGCTGCTTTAGCCAGGCTGCAAACTCCGGAAAATGGACAGGACTTACTATGAAGCAAGCATTGTTGGCTGGTTATGGTCTAGGAGTTTCACTGATGTGCAGCGCCGGCCTGGTGCTCGCAGCGGAAGTGGCACCGAAGAATTTCGGCCTGGATGTGAAGATTACCGGCGAGTCACAGGACGACCGGGACCTGGGCACTGCGCCCGGTGGCACCCTCAACGATATTGGCATCGACTTGCGCCCCTGGGCCTTTGGCCAATGGGGTAACTGGAGTGCTTATACGATGGCGCAGGCGGTGGCGGCGACCGATACCATCGACACCGATACGGTGAACAACGGCGTCGACGAAAGCAACACCCGTGAAGCGGATGACAGCTACCTGGCACTTCGCGAGTTCTGGATTGATTATTCGGGCATCACCGCCTATCCGGGCGAGCATCTGCGCTTGGGGCGCCAGCGTCTGCGCGAGGACAGTGGCGAGTGGATGGACACCAACATCGAAGCGCTCAACTGGACCTTCGAAACCACGCTGCTGCGCAGCCACCTCGGCGCCGCTCAACGCTTTTCCGACTATCGCACCGACCTGGACGACCTGGCGCCCGAAGATGAAGACCGTTCCCATGTCTTCGCCGACATCTCTACGCAATGGACGCCCAATAATTGGGTAGGCCTGCGTGTACATCACTCAGAGGACAGCGGCAGCCTGCCCGATGCCGGCGAGCAGGTCGATGCACTCGACAAGACCAACACCGGCAGCCTGACCTGGGTCGGTCTCGAAGCGAACGGTGACGGCTACAACTATCGCTCGACGATGCCAGTCAACTACTGGGTCAACGCAACCTGGCTGACCGGCGATCGTGACAACCTCACCAGCGTGATCGACCCTGCCGGCGATCGAGTCGCGACGGGCCACACCAGTGGCGACGTCAACGCCTGGGCCGCGGATTTGGGCTTGCGTTGGAACATTGATGAAAGCTGGCGCCTCGGTGCTGCCGCCGCCCGCGGTGACGGCGGCGGTCACGACGGGGAGAATCAGTTCCAGCAAACCGGCCTGCAGAGCAACCGCTCGAACTACACCGGCACGCGTTCGCGCGTACACCGCTTCGGTGAAGCCTTTCGCGGTGAACTGAGCAATCTGCAGACGGCTACCCTGTTCGGCTCCTGGCAGATGCGCGAGGACTACGACGCCAGCCTCGTCTACCACCGTTTCTGGCGGGTCGACGACGACCAGCAAACCGGCGACGACGGGATCGTCAATGCGGCGCTGGTGGACGGTGAGAAGGACCTGGGCCAGGAAGTCGATCTGGTCGTGACCAAGTACTTCAAACAAGGTCTGTTGCCCGCGAGCATGGTGGATTGGGTCGACGAACCCTCGGCGCTGATCCGCTTGCGTCTGGGCGTGTTCTTCCCGGGTGACGCCTACGCCAGCAACACCGATTCGAGCATGCACCGGGCGTTTATTGATTTCGTCTGGAAAATCTAGGACCAGTCAGTTGCCCGCGATGATGCCATCGCGGGCAACAGCGCACTGATCCCACCAGGTTGCATTTATTTTGATGAGTGAGACTTATGGACAGTGTCGTCAAGATTGGGCTGTTGCTCGCCGGACTGCTGTTGGTGCAGGCGGCCGGGGCCAGTGCGGCGAATGACATCCTGGCGCCGCGCTATACCATCACCGAGGCTCCGGGAAAGCCGTTGCTGATCAAGGAACCGAAAATGCCCGTGCTGTCCGGCTATACGGCCGAGGCAGTCGCAGCAAAGATTTCCCACAAACCCGCCGGCCGTGCCTTGATCCAGCCGATGCTCAAGGAAAACGCGCTCGACGAGTTCATCGGCGGCGAAGATCGCCTCAAGGAATGGGTGGTACGCCAGAAGCAAATGCCCGTGGCGATCTTCATCGACCGTGGCTACATGACCCTGACGCAACTGGCGCGCAGCCTGCCACCGACCGCCTTGCGCGAAACCGCGCCGGGGGTGTTTCTGGCGCGCCTGCCGATCGTCATACGTCCGGGCGCAACCCTGCATATCGGCAAGTCGGTCAAGGAGTTGCGATTGTCCCAGGAAGGCGGTTCATTCCTGGTCAATGACGGCAAGCTGTTTATCACCGACACCAAAGTCAGCGCCTGGAGCGAGAAGGACGACAGCCCCGCCTGGTACAAGAAAGAGGGTGAGTTCCGGCCCTTCCTGGTGTCTTGGGGGGGCACCGAGACCTACATCGTCAACAGCACCATCACCAGCTTCGGCTACACCGCGAGCAAGAGTTATGGCGTGAGTATTTCCCAGTACAGCCCGAGCATGGCGCCGAGGATGAAACGCAAGCGGCCGACTGGCTGGCTGCTCAATTCCGAGTTCGTCGACAACTGGTACGGCTTCTATTGCTATGAGGCCGACGACGTGGTGATCCTCCGCAATTCCTATCGCGACAACATCGTCTATGGCATCGACCCGCACGACCGTTCGCGCCGGCTGATCATTGCCCACAACGATGCCTTCGGTACCCGCAAGAAGCACGGCATTATCGTATCGCGCGAGGTCAATGACAGTTGGATCATCTACAACCGCGCCTACAACAACCACCTGTCGGGCATCGTCCTGGACCGTTCCAGCGTCAATAACCTGGTGGCCTACAACGAGACCTACAAGAACCTCTCCGACGGTGTAACCGTGTATGAGAGCGGTAATAACCTGTTCTGGCGCAACCGCGCGAGCGACAATGGCCGGCATGGTATCCGGGTGCGTAACAGCACCGGTGTGCGGCTTTATGAAAACGAGCTGATGGCCAATGCCCTGACCGGCATCTACGGCCACATCAAGGATTTGCGCGGCACTGACCGCGATCTCAAGGAGGACCCCTACGAAGCCAGGCTGTCGCTCATCGTGGTCGGCGGCAAACTGATCGGCAACGGTTCCAGCCCCATCACCGTGTTTTCACCCTCGCGCCTGGAACTTTACAACTTGACCTTTCTGGCGCCGCAGAAACAGGACGGCCTTGCCTTTACCGGTTTGCTCGGGGAAGTTCAGGGCGCCTTGATGGACATCCTCCTGCGCCGCCGCGCAGCCGCGTTGATTCTGCCCGAGACACTGTGAGGAGCCTTGCGATGAACACCCTTCATGGATTTGCCGCACTGTGCCTGCTGTCTACGCCGATGTGGGCACAGGCGCAGCCGCAGTACACGGCCGAGGCCTGCTGCCAGCTGTGCCCGCAAGCGGCGCAGGCGACACTTTACGAGCAACCGGAGCTGAAAAACTACGCGACCCTGGTGGAGACCAAGGACCAGTGGCTCTTCCGCACCCGTAGCGATTTTCGCACCAACTTCGGCCTCGATGAGAGCGGTTACAAGGCCCTCAAGCGCCTGCGCGACGGGCTGGCCCAGCGCGGGGTCGAACTGGTGCTGGTGCTGCCACCCAGCCGTGGCTTGCTGCACGCCGACCGCCTGACGCCGCTGGAACTGGCCAGCTTCGATCAGGCCAGGGCCCGGCAAAACTACCTGCAAACACTGGACCGGGTGCGCGACTTGAGAATTCTGGTCCCCGACTTTACCAACCTGTTGAGTGCGCCACAGCCCGCCGGGCAGTCCTTCTACTTCAAGGGCGACCACAACTGGACGCCCTATGGCGCCGAGCGCAGCGCCCAATTGGTGGCCCAGACGCTCAAGGGCAACGATGTGCTCAAGGCGTTGCCGCATCAGGTCTTCGCCAGCCAGCCGGTCGGCCTGCTGGGACGCTCTGGCACGTTGCAAAAAGTCGCCGCACAGATCTGCGGCACCGGCTATGCGGCGCAGTATGTCACCCGTTATCAAACCCGGGCCCAGGGCGAGTCCAAGGCCCCCGCCAAGGTCGCATTGATCGGTACCAGCGCCAGCGGCGAGGCGTTCAATTTTGCCGGCTTCCTCCAACAATATCTGGAGACACCGGTCCGCAACTTCAGCGTACCGGCCGGTGGCTACGATGATTCGTTGATCGCCTACCTGCTCGGCGACGACTTCCAGAAAACCCCGCCGGCGGTGCTGGTATGGGAAACCGATAATCTCGACAGCCTCGGCAAAACCAGCTTCTACCGGCAGGCGATGGCGGCGCTGGGCGATGGCTGCGACAACCAGGCGCCGCTGCTTAAAAGCACTTCGACCCTGCACAGCGGGCGCAATCAGGTGTTGTTCAACGGTGGTGGCGGCAATGTGTATCCGATCAAGGGCAATCGTTATCAGGTCGACCTCAAGTTCGCTGATCCCGGTGTGCACGTGATGAACGCTACCCTGACCTACATGAACGGTCGCCAGGAAAACCTCAGCTTGAGTCGTTCGCCGACGGTCAATACCCAGGGCCGCTTCGTCTTCGAGCTGCGCGACGATAAGGACTGGGACGAACAGACTTTTCTTTCCATGGACGTGCAGCCACCGCCTGGAACGAACGCCATGGAGCTCTCGACCCGCTTGTGTGCCAAACCAGTCATCACGGCACCTTCCCTGCGCACCGCGCAGACGGAGGGGCAATGATGAGTCAGGCGCACTGGGCCGCCTTTGGCGTGGCCTTCATTCTGGCGGTGTCGGGCGTGCAGGCGACGGCCGCTCAACTTCGCCCGCCGCAGGGCTATTACGCGCCGGCCGTGGACAAGAAGGGCGACGCGCCGAGCTGTCCGGCGGTGCCCAAACCCTATACCGGTGACCTGCTGATCCCCAGCAAGTACGAGGGCTCGGGCAAGGCACGTGATCAGCTCAACGCGGAATCCAACAAACGCTACAAAGAAATGTCAGGCGATATCAACGAACTGGAAAAGGGCGTCAACAAACAAGTCGCCGCCTATTTACGGCTCGGCCGCACAGGACATGTGGACTGCACTTTGAGTTGGCTGGGCGATTGGGCCAAGGCGCAGGCGCTGCTGAGCACCACTTACACCCACACCGGCAAGTCGATGCGCAAATGGGCACTGGGCAGTGTTTCTTCGGCTTGGCTGCGGCTCAAGTATTCGAGTTCACAGCCGTTGAAGGGCCGCGAGGCGCAGACCCGGCCGATCGAGGCCTGGATCGGCCAGGTCGCCGATCAAGTGGTGCGCGATTGGCGCGACCAGCCGCTGGACCGGCTGAACAATCACCAGTATTGGGCGGCATGGTCCGTCATGGCGGCCTCGGTGGTGGTCGACCGGCGCGACCTGTTCGACTGGTCGGTCGCGCAGTTTCGCATCGGCGCTTCCCAGGTCGATGCAGACGGATACCTGCCCAACGAACTGGGCCGCGAAACCCGCGCACTGGCTTACCACAACTATGCGATGGGGCCGCTGATGATGATCGCCGCCTTCGCCCAAGCCAACGGCGTCGACCTGCGCGAAGAAAACCACGGCGCCATGCGGCGTCTGGCGGCGCGGGTCGAAGAAGGCATCAAGGATCCCCGCTCGTTTGAACGCAAGACCGGCTACAAACAAGAACTCGAGGACCTCAACGAGGACGGCAAGTTTGCCTGGCTGGAACCTTACTGCGCGTTGTACGACTGCTCGGCGCAAACCAACCGTTGGCGCCAATCGATCGAACCGATGAAAACCTACCGCCTGGGCGGCGACATCACCCAGCTGTTTGCTGACCAGAAAGAATAGGTGCAACAGCCAACACGCCCTGATTGCGGCCACTCTGAATTGAGCTTGTGTTTCAAATAATGGAAGGCAGTCCTTCGCTGTTCGAAGCGCCTTCATGTCGAGTGATGAAGGTGCGGGAGGAACGTAAAATGATTCCAGTCATTCTGTCCGGCGGCAGCGGTTCGCGATTGTGGCCTTTGTCGCGCAAGTTATATCCCAAACAGTTCCTGAGTCTGGCCGGCGAAGGGTCGCTGTTTCAACAGACCTTGCAGCGCCTGGCGTTCGACGGTATCGGCAAGCCCATTGTGGTTTGCAATCAAGAGCACCGCTTTATCGTCAATGAACAACTCGCCGCCATCGGCTGTACGCCGCAGGCGATATTGCTCGAACCCTTCGGCCGCAATACCGCCCCGGCAGTGGCACTGGCGGCCCTCAAGCTGATCGCCGAAGGCCGCGATGAGCTCATGCTGGTACTTCCGGCCGACCATGTAATCAGCGACGTTCCCGCCTTGCGCGCCACACTGGCACACGCGCAGGAAGAAGCGTTCAAAGGCAACCTCGTGCTGTTCGGCATTCCGGCGACGCGTCCGGAAACCGGCTTTGGCTACATCAAGGCCGACTGCAGCGATGCGGGTGCCAGCGCCTTCAAGGTCGAGAAATTTATCGAGAAACCCGACTCGCAAACCGCCGCCGAATTTGTCCGCTCCGGCGAGTACTTCTGGAACAGCGGCATGTTCCTGTTCCGTGCGAGCCGCTATCTCGACGAATTGCGCACTCACGAACCGGACATTTACGACAACTGCGTGATGGCCCTGGAGCGCAGCCACAGCAGCGAAGGCGTGACCAGCATCGATCGGGACACCTTCGAATGCTGCCCGGACAACTCCATCGACTATGCGGTGATGGAGCGCACCCATCTCGCCTGCGTCGTCCCGCTAAGTGCTGGCTGGAGTGACGTCGGTTGCTGGTCTTCGCTGTGGGATGTGCACGAAAAGGACACCGATGGCAATGTGCTCAAGGGCGATGTCGTCACCTACAACAGCCGCAGTTGCTTCGTACATGGCAATAGCAAGCTGGTGACCCTGCTCGGGGTGGAAAATCTGGTCGTGATAGAAACCGAGGATGCACTGATGGTCGCGCACCGCGACACCGTGCAAGACGTGAAAAAACTGGTGAATGCGCTCGACGCCCAAAACCGCTCGGAAACCCAGAACAACTGCGCGGTGTATCGTCCCTGGGGCAGCTACCATTCGGTGGACAACGGCATCCGCCACCAGGTCAAGCACATCACCGTCAAACCTGGCGCACAACTTTCCCTGCAAATGCATCACCACCGCGCCGAACACTGGATCGTGGTCTCCGGCACCGCCCAGGTGACGTGCAACGAAAAGGTCTTCCTGCTCACTGAAAACCAGTCCACCTACCTCCCGATCGCATCGGTACATCGCCTGGCCAACCCCGGAAAAATCCCGCTGGAAGTTATCGAAGTGCAGACCGGCAGCTACCTGGGCGAGGACGATATCAAGCGTCTGGAAGATGTCTACGGCAGGAATCAAGAGGTGAAGAGTTGAGGCCATTTACCGCAAGGACACACGTGGACCCCATTGCGCAGCGGATAATCGAGGTGATTGGTCACACGGTATAAAGGGATCACAGGCGGACGCAATGTAGTGTCCGCCTGCACTCCCCCCTGTGGGAGCGGGCTTGCTCACGAAGAGGCCCTGACATTCAACATCAACCTCGACTGTCACACCTTGCGCGAGCAAACCACCAGCGCCTCGCCCCCCAAACACCCACAAAACCTCAAAATTTAATGAACCCCACCGCCCCCTGCCCACCTAACCGTAAGACCATCAGGAGGGCAACTCATGCAAACCGAAACCATCTGGATCGTACTCGCCGCAGTTCTTGTGCTGGTCGAGCTATGGGCAATCAACAAAGTGCGCAAAGCCGAAGGCAAATCCAGCAACAAACTCGTATGGATGGTGGTGATCGTGTTTGTACCGCTGCCCCCGGTGTCAGGATAGTTGTCGCCTCTCCGGTTTTTCCTAAAAAAGCATATCGGGGGCGGAAAGAGACTGGTCGTGCCGTACTATTCACCTGAACGCAGAGCCGCATTACTCAAGATGCTGCTTCCCCCACTGAACCTGTCGATGGCCGAGGTTTCCCGGCGCGAAGGGGTCAGCGAAATGTCTTTGTCCAACTGGCGCAAGCAGCTCAGTTCTGAAGGAAGTGCAGTGTCCGAAAACAAGCAATCGGCTCAGAACTGGTCAGCCGAAACCAAGTTTGCTGTCGTCCTTGAAGCGGCCGGTTTGTCCGAGATCGACCTGGGCGAGTATTGCCGCCGCAAAGGCCTTTACCCCGAGCAAATCACTGCCTGGCGACAAGCCTTCATCACCGGCCAGAAATCGGAAAAGGCCCAGCAAAAAGAAGATCGGGAGCAGTCTCGCAAAGATAAGAAACGCATCCAGGAACTTGAGCGCGAACTGCGCCGCAAAGACAAGGCGCTCGCTGAAACAGCGGCGTTGTTGGTGCTGCGAAAAAAGCTCAACGACTACTGGGGGACCGACAACGAGGACAACTGACGTCTTTGCCAGAACGGCAGTTACTCGTGGACTGGCTGAGCAACGCGGTCGCGGCGGGAGCCAGAAAAATCAGGGCCTGCCTGGAAATCGGTCTATCGCTGCGGACTTTGCAACGGTGGACTGAAACAGACGTTATCCAGGCCGATGCCCGAACGACTGTCACACGGCCAACGCCGCGAAATGCACTAAACGAGGCTGAGCGACAGACCATTGTGACGCTGTGCAACAGCCTGGAGTACGCCCATCTGCCGCCGAGCCAGATCGTGCCGCGCCTGGCCGATCAAGGGCGCTATCTGGCGTCGGAGGCAACGTTTTATCGCGTCTTGCGTGCGGCGGGTCAACAGCAGCATCGAGGTCGTAGCCAGCGCCCCAGGCGGCACGCGGCCCCAACGACGCATGCGGCTGAAGCGCCCAATCAGGTGTGGTCATGGGACATCACGTATCTGCCGTCGCCGATACGCGGCAAGTATTACTACCTCTATCTGATCGAGGATATTTACAGCCGCAAGGCCGTGGGCTGGGAGGTCTACGACGCGGAAAGCGGCGAGAAAGCCGCCGCGCTGCTGCAACGCAGCGTGATCGGCGAGCAGTGTTTACACGAACCGCTGGTGCTGCACTCGGACAACGGAGCGCCGATGAAATCGGTGACGCTGTTGAGCAAGATGTACGAACTGGGCATCACGCCCTCGCGGGGCCGACCGCGGGTGAGCAACGACAATCCCTACTCGGAGTCGCTGTTTAGAACACTGAAGTACTGCCCGCAATGGCCGCAGCATGGCTTTGCCAGTCTGGACGCCGCACGAGCTTGGGTGAGGGATTTCATGCGCTGGTACAACAACGAACACCGGCATAGCCGTATCCGGTTCGTCACACCGGCTGAGCGGCATCGAGGACTGGACCATCAGGTCTTGGCCCGGCGACATGAGCTGTACGAACGAGCCAAAGAGAAAAAGCCGGAACGGTGGTCGGGTTGCACACGTAACTGGGAGCCGATCGGCACCGTGCTGTTGAACCCGGATCGAGAGCAACAGGTCGAGAAAAGAGCGGCATAGTTAGACGGTTGACGCGACAACTACCTTGAAAAACGCCGCGTTACAGCGCGCTATCGGGCAAAAGCCCCCGCATTTTATGTTGGAAAATCTGTCCCTTCACACAGTGATCAAGGCTTACACTACCGAGGAAATTGAAATGGAGCTGATGACGTTCGAAAGCCCGCTTAATGCGGTACTATCCGGGCAAGAAGCACCAGAGCGCTCGCTCAAGCGGAGAATCCCGATGACTGCAAAAACCAAAAAGCTTTCGGATAAGGAGATGGATGCTCTAGAGCGCCAGATACCTGATCTCGCTCAAATAGCCACCAAGACTGCTTATGCTCGCGCACTGTTGGTGAGCGATAGCGTACTTCGCGTCGATTCCGGCGATTTGGTATGGATCTCACTTGATGGCAGCAAGACTGTTGTAGCCAAAGCCAAGCCGCGCCGCAAAGTCAAGGTAGGTGAGGTAATCACAGTGCGCCGTATCGAAGATCAAACGGCTGGTGGTCGTGCCTAGGTTTCGGGTATTTGCGGGACCGAACGGGTCAGGCAAAAGCACCATCAAGGGAGAAATTGATCCCGTCCTTATCAAGATGTACGTGAATGCCGACGATCTCGAGAAGGAGGCAAAAGCTACCGGGTTCATCGACTTGGCTAACTTTGAAGTTACAACTACATTGTCTGAGTTGCTCACGTTCCATGCCGAACACTATCTGATAAGAAACAAAGAGCTCAGCGATCAAGCCAAACAAATTGGTTTGCTGGGCACCAAAGTTGACTACTGAAACGTAGACGTCAATTCCTATCTGGCGTCCGTGATATCGGACTTCATTCGCCAGCGCCTGCTGGAAAAAGGTGTGAGTTTTACCTTCGAAACAGTGATGTCACATCGAAGCAAGGTCGACTTCATGAAAGAAGCCCAAGCTCACGGTTATCGGATATATCTTTACTTCGTTTCGACTGAAAACCCGGCAATCAACATAGACCGGGTACAAATCAGAGTCCGCGAAGGTGGTCATCCCGTGGCACCTGACAAGGTGCGCGAACGGTACTACAAATCGCTGGGTCTACTACCAGAAGCCATTGCAGTCAGCAATCGCGCCTACATCTTCGATAACTCCGGCGATAGTACGGTTCTTCTTGCGGAAATTACTGATGGGGACAGCCTTGAATACCGTACTGAAGACATCCCTGACTGGTTCTTCGAGTCTTATGTCGATAAAGTGGAAAATATTTAAGCCCATGAATCATTAAATCGGCGGACGCAGCCTTCAGCACCTGCTACAGGCTGGCGTCCGTTTTTGAGATCAAAAGTTGGCCGGAGTGTTCGCGCTGATGATTTCCGCTTCATCCTGGCCAATATTGCGAAACTTGTGCGGCAGTGTGGTCGGGAAATAGTAGCCATCGCCAGCATTCAGCACACTGATCTGCCCATCAACCGTCAGCTCAACTGTCCCCCGGGTAACCAACCCACACTCCTCCCCTTCCGAATGCACAATCGGCTCTTCCCCCGAACTCGCCCCCGGTGCGTATTGCTCGCGCAACAACCGCATCTGCCGGCTCGGCACTGAAGCGCCAATCAACAACAACCGCAGCCCATGACGCCCGAGATCCGGCTGTTCATTGGCACGGAACACGTACTGATGCTCACGCGGCGGCTGATCAAAGGTGAAGAAATCCGCCAAAGACATCGGTATGCCTTCGAGCAGTTTTTTCAGGGAGCTGACGGAGGGACTGACGCGATTCTGTTCGATCAGGGAGATGGTGGCATTGGTGACGCCGCTACGCCGGGCCAGCTCGCGCTGGGAGAGTTTGTAGCTTTCGCGTACTAGTTTGAGTCGTGAGCCCGTGTCCATGACAGCCTTATGCGAGGAAAACTTAAGGGTTATGGGGGTGGATGGCGGGCTACTTTTGGCCGCGAAAGTACCGCTTCCCTGTCCCGGAATTGTGAAAGGCGGGTATTAAATCACGTTTGGTGGTGTTGCTCAGCAGGTTCGATGAATGGGTGGGTGAAAAGGTTGCTGGGGGTGGTGTCGGTTGGCTGAGGTGTGGGAATTGTGGGAGTGAGCTTGCTTGCGATGGAGGTGCGTCATTCGACATTGATGTTGAATGTGCTGGCCTCTTCGCGGGCAAGCCCGCTCCCACAGTTTGATCCCAGTGGTACACAGATTTTGTGTCCGGCATAGATCTGTTGTGGGAGCGGGCTTGCTCGCGAAGGCGGTGTGTCAGGCGACATTGATGGCGACTGATCTGGCCTCTTCGCGAGCAAGTCGAATCGTCGCACCGCCGCTCCCACAGGGATTTGTGTTGGGGTTAGATACCGAACCGATCGCGCAGCGCGTAATACGCGGCGCCCATGGCGGTGAGTGGGGCCTGGAAGGTGCGGCCGCCGATCATGGGCATGTGCGGTAGCGAGGCGAAAGCATCGAAGCGTTCGGCGTCGCCGCGGATCATTTCCGAGATCAGTTTGCCGGCCAGGTGTGAGCAGGTGACGCCGTGGCCGCTGTAGCCTTGCATGTAGTAGGCGTTTTTCTCGATGCGCCCGAATTGCGGCATGCGGGACATGGTCAGCAGGAAGTTGCCGGTCCAGCGGTAGTCGATCTTCACGTCCTTCAGTTGCGGGAAGGTCTTGAGGATTTTCGGTTTAATCAACTGCTCGATGTCGTCCGGTTCGCGTGCGCCGTAGACCACGCCGCCGCCGTACAGCAAACGGTTGTCGGCGGTGAGGCGGTAGTAGTCGAGCAGGTAGTTGCAGTCTTCGACGCAGTAGTTGTTTTTGATCAGGCTGCGCGCAACCTTCTCCGACAACGGTTCGGTAACGACAATTTGCGAGCCGCACGGCATGCTTTTGCTCGTCACGCGATTGTCGAGGCCCTGCGGCAGGTAGGCGTTGCCGGCGATCAGCAGGTATTTGGCGCGGACCAGGCCTTTGGCGGTGCGTACGGTGATCGGTTCGCCGTAGGTGATTTCCACGGCGGCCGATTGCTCGTAGATTTTGCCGCCCAGACCGATGATGGCCGAGGCTTCGCCGAGGGCCAGGTTCAGCGGATGGATGTGGCCGCCCTGCATGTCGAGCAGGCCGCCGACGTAGTTGTCACATCCGACTTCGCGCTTGATGTCCGCCGCGTCGAGCATTTTCAGGTTTTTGTTGCCGTAGCGTTCCCAACTGCTTTTCTGTTCGGCCAGGCCTTTGAGTTGCTTTTTGTTCAGCGCAGCGAAGATGCCGCCGGGGCGGTAGTCGCACTGGATGTCGTAGTGCTGTATGCGCTGACGGATGATGTCGGCGCCTTCGAAAATCATGCTGCCGAGGACTTCGGCGGTCTTGTCGCCGTAGCGCTCTTCGATGACATCGACGTCGCGGCTGTAGGAGTTGACCAGTTGGCCGCCGTTGCGACCGCTGGCGCCGAAACCGACTTTGGCGGCTTCGAGCACGGTCACGCTGTAGCCGGCCTCGGCGAGGAACAGTGCCGAGGACAAACCGGTGTAGCCGGCGCCGATGATGCAGACGTCGCAGTCCACCGCTTGTTCCAGCACCGGGAAGTCGCCGGTGAAGTTGCGGGTGGCGGCGTAGTAGCTGTTTACATGCTTTTGTTTAACAGAGTCTTGTTTCATAGGTTTCTCCGATGGCCGCCAGCATTCGCCGGCGACCGCCGTTGTAGAAGTGTTAGAGCTTGATCCAGGTCGCTTTGAGTTCGGTGTATTTGTCGAACGCGTGCAGCGATTTGTCCCGACCGTTACCCGACTGCTTGTACCCGCCGAACGGCGCGGTCATGTCGCCGCCGTCGTACTGGTTGACCCAGACGCTGCCGGCGCGCAAGCCGCGAGCGAAGGTGTGCGCCTTGCTCAGGTTGCTGGTCCAGACGCCTGCGGCCAGGCCGAAGATGCTGTCGTTGGCGATGGCCAAGGCTTCTTCAGCGGTGTCGAAGGTGATCAGCGAAAGCACCGGGCCGAAGATTTCTTCACGGGCGATGGTCATGGCGTTGGTCACGCCGTCGAAAATCGCCGGTTCCACGTACAGGCCACCGGTGGCTTCAAGGGTGCGGCTGCCGCCTGCAATGAGCTGCGCGCCCTGGTCTTTGCCGACCTGGATGTAGCGCAGCACGTTGTCCAGTTGACGCTGATCGACGACCGCGCCGACGGTGGTTTGCGGATCGAGGGCGTGCCCCGGTTTCCAGGCTTGCAGCGCTTCCACCAGCAGTGGAATGAACTGCTCGCGAATCGAACGCTCGACCAGCAAGCGCGAACCGGCGGTGCAGACTTCGCCCTGGTTGAAGGCAATCCCGCTGGCCGCTGCCTGTGCTGCCGCGCGCAGATCCGGCGCGTCGGCGAACACCACGTTCGGACTCTTCCCCCCTGCTTCGAGCCAGACGCGTTTCATGTTGCTTTGCCCGGCGTAGATCAGCAGTTGCTTGGCAATCGCGGTCGAGCCGGTGAAGGCCAGCACATCGACGTCCATGTGCAACGCCAGCGCCTTGCCGACGGTGTGGCCGTAGCCCGGCAGGACGTTGAACACGCCTTTCGGGATGCCGGCGTCCAGTGCCAACTGCGCGATGCGGATTGCGGTCAGTGGCGACTTTTCCGAAGGCTTGAGGATGAACGAGTTGCCCGCCGCGAGGGCCGGGGCGAACTTCCAGCTGGCCATGATCAGCGGAAAGTTCCACGGCACGATGGCGGCGACAACACCGGCAGGTTCGCGGGTAATGAGGCCGAGTTGGTCGTGCGGCGTGGCGGCGACTTCGTCGTAGATCTTGTCGATGGCTTCGGCGGTCCAGCGGATCGCGTTGGCGGTCGCCGGGATGTCGATGTTCATCGAGTCGTTGATCGGTTTGCCCATGTCGAGGGTTTCGAGCAGGGCGAGTTCTTCCTGGTTGGCCAGGATCAGGTCCGCGAAGCGGATCAGGATGCGCTTGCGTTCTGCGGGTGCCAAACGCGCCCAGATGCCGGAGTCGAAGGTGCGGCGTGCGACGGCCACGGCTTCGTTGGCGTCGGCTTCGTCGGTGCTGGCGACGTTGGCCAGGAAGCGGCCGTCGACCGGGCTGATGCATTCGAAGGTATCACCGCTGAGGGCGGCGCGGTATTGGCCGTCGATGAAGGCGCGGCTTTCGATGGTTAAGGACTGGAAGCGTTGTTCCCAGTCGCTGCGAGTGTTTGTCATGGTTGTGACTCGACGCAGAGGAATAAGTGATCGTCTGGCCGGCGCCATGTAGGAGCTGCCGAAGGCTGCGATCTTTTGATTTTGATCTTTAAAAGCAAAGTCAAAAGATCGCAGCCTTCGGCAGCTCCTACAGGGTTATTTTGCCCGCCATCAAATATGGGTTTTGGCCCATCAAACCGTGTGCAAATACCAGTTGTACTCAAGGTCCGAAATGGAATTCTCAAACTCGGCCAGCTCGCTTTCCTTGCACGCCACGAACACGTCGATGTACAGCGGGTCGATGTATTTGGACATGACTTCGCTGTCGTCCAGCTCGCGCAGTGCATCGCGCAGGTTGTTCGGCAGGCTCTGCTCGTTTTGCTCGTAGCTGTTGCCTTCCACCGGAGCACCCGGTTCGATCTGGTTGGTCAGGCCGTGGTGAATACCGGCCAGCACCGACGCCATCAGCAAGTACGGGTTAGCGTCGGCACCGGCCACGCGGTGTTCAATGCGCACAGCGTCCGCCGAACCGGTCGGCACTCGTACTGCAACAGTACGGTTATCAATGCCCCAGCTCGGCGAGTTCGGCACGTAGAACTGCGCGCCGAAACGGCGGTACGAGTTGACGTTCGGGCAGAGGAACGCCATCTGCGCCGGCAGGGTCTCGAGCACACCGCCGATCGCGTGTCGCAGCGCGGCGTTCTGCTCGGGATCCTCGCTGGCAAAGATGTTGTTGCCTTCTTTGTCGAGAATCGAAATGTGCACGTGCAAACCGTTGCCCGCCTGGCCCGGATACGGCTTGGCCATAAACGTGGTGTCCATCTCATGGTCGTAGGCGATGTTCTTCACCAGACGCTTGAGCAACACCGCGTAGTCGCAGGCCTTGATCGGGTCGTTGACGTGATGCAGGTTCACTTCGAATTGCGCCGGGGCGCTTTCCTTGACGATGGCGTCGGCAGGAATGCCCTGTTCTTTCGCGCCTTCGAGGATGTCTTGCAGGCAATCGACGTATTCGTCGAGGTCGTCGATCAGGTACACCTGAGTCGACACCGGACGCTTGCCCGATACCGGCGAACGCGGCGACTGCGGACGACCGTTCACGTTGTCCTGGTCGATCAGGTAAAACTCCAGTTCAAACGCCGCGCAGATGGTCAGGCCAAGTTCGTCAAATTTGCGCACCACGTTGGCCAGCACTTCGCGCGGATCGGCGAAGAACGCCTCGCCTTCCAGTTCGTGCATGGTCATCAGCAACTGAGCGGTTGGGCGCTTTTGCCACGGCTCGATGCTCAAGGTGCCAGGGATGGGGAAGCAGATCCGGTCAGAGTCGCCGATGTCCAGACCCAGGCCGGTGCTTTCCACCGTGGAGCCGTTGATGTCCAGGGCAAACAGAGACGCCGGGAGGTTGATGCCTTTTTCGTAGACCTTATGAAGACTGGTGCGCTCGATGCGCTTGCCGCGCACCACACCGTTCATATCCGCAATCAGAAGGTCGACGTACAAAACCTCAGGATATTTCTTAAGGAATGCGTTTGCTTCGTTGAGTTGAACGGCACGCAGAGGGACCGACATGATGCACCTATTAGCTGTTAATTATTATGTTCACCGCTGTTTCGCCGAGCCAGTCAACCCGAACGGCAAAGTGAAGTCAATAGCGAACACCTGACCTCTCATCCTTTATTTTCTGGCCTTTTTTGGGCACAAGAGTGCCAGATCAGTCCTGAGCACCGCGTAAATCCTGGCGATCGGACGTGCGGCGTTTAGAATTTTTTACATGAGAGTTGTTAATTAAAATCAACAAGGCTAAGCTCCGGAAAAGCTCGTTCAAGTGTGAAACTTCGAGGTGATAAAAATGGCATTCAAGCCATTGATCGGCGTTACTGCGTGCGTCAAACAGATTGGCCTGCACCCCTACCACGTCAGCGGCGACAAGTACTTGCGCGCTGTCAGCGTCGCGGCTTTGGGGCTGCCTGTAATCATTCCTTCCTTAGGCGAACTGACCGAAATCGAGGATGTGCTCGCGCACCTTGACGGTCTGTTGCTGACCGGGTCGCCCTCTAATGTGGAACCTTTCCACTATCAAGGCCCGGCCAGCGCTCCCGGCACGGATCACGATCCGGCGCGGGACGCCACCACCCTTCCTTTATTACGTGCGGCCATTGCGGCAGGCGTTCCGGTGCTCGGCATCTGCCGTGGCTTTCAGGAAATGAACGTGGCCTTCGGCGGCAGCCTGCACCAGAAGGTGCATGAACTGCCGGGCATGCTCGATCACCGCGAAGCGGACAGTCCCGAGCTGGCGGTGCAATACGCCCCGGCGCATGCGGTGACGGTGCAACCGGGTGGCGTGTTCGAAGCGCTGGAGCTGCCGGCCGAGTTCATGGTCAATTCGATTCACAGCCAGGGCATCGACCGCCTCGCTCCCGGCCTGCGCGCCGAGGCGATTGCGCCGGACGGTTTGATCGAGGCGATTTCGGTGGACCACAGCCCGACCTTTGCCGTCGGCGTGCAATGGCACCCGGAATGGCAGGTGCTTTCGAATCCGCCCTATTTGAATATTTTCCAGGCGTTCGGCGATGCATGCCGGCGACGGGCTGCGCTGCGTAAAACCCGCTGACCTAAAACACTGAATGACTGCCCCCGTGAGTCAGGCGGGCGTGCCTTTGCGCGTCCGTGATTCGCGAAACAACACACTGCAATAACAACAAGTACGACCCAGGCAGCCAGGACGGCGGCGCCGAATAAGCCCGAGCGGTATGGATGAAGCAATTGATCCAAACGCAAATCCCTGTGGGAGCGGGCTTGCTCACGAAGACGGAGTGTCAGTCGACATCATTGTTGCCTGATACACCGCCTTCGCGAGCAAGCCCGCTCCCACAGGGGATCACTGCACACCCCGGGCTTGCAATCCACTCTTAAGTCAGGCCGCGTTGGCCCGACGACTGAAACCTGTTGGGAGTTTCACATGGCAAACGCCTCCAGCATTTACAGGAAGGCTCTTGAAGGTCACCAGGCACCGAAAAAGGTGTTGGTGAAAGTCGACCGCGTCACCAAGAAATTCGACGAAACCACCGCAGTGGACGATGTCTCGCTTGAGATTCATCAAGGGGAAATCTTCGCCCTGCTCGGCGGTTCCGGTTCCGGCAAATCGACGCTGCTGCGCATGCTCGCCGGCTTCGAGCGCCCGACCGAAGGGCGGATTCTGCTCGATGGCGTGGACATCACCGACATGCCGCCGTATGAACGGCCGATCAACATGATGTTCCAGTCGTACGCCTTGTTCCCGCACATGACCGTGGCGCAGAACATTGCCTTCGGCCTGAAGCAGGACCGTTTGCCCGCCAGTGAAATCGACGCCCGCGTTGAAGAGATGCTGCGCCTGGTGCACATGACCCAATACGCCAAACGCAAACCCCATCAGTTGTCCGGCGGTCAGCGTCAGCGCGTGGCCCTCGCCCGCTCCCTGGCCAAGCGTCCGAAGCTGTTGCTGCTCGATGAACCGATGGGCGCGCTGGATAAAAAACTGCGTTCGCAGATGCAGCTTGAGCTGGTGGAAATCATCGAGCGCGTTGGCGTGACCTGCGTGATGGTGACTCACGATCAGGAAGAGGCCATGACCATGGCCCAGCGCATCGCGATCATGCACCTCGGCTGGATCGCCCAGATCGGCAGCCCGGTCGACATTTATGAAGCACCGGTCAGCCGCATGGTCTGCGAGTTCATCGGCAACGTGAACGCCTTCGACGGCACCGTTGTGGAAGACCTTGAAGGTCACGCGATCATTCACAGCAAGGATCTGGAACAGAAGATCTACGTCGGTCACGGCGTCAGCACCTCGGTGGAGGACAAGTCCATCACCTACGCGATCCGCCCGGAAAAACTGCTGGTCAGCACCACCCAACCCGAGTCCCGCTACAACTGGTCCCAGGGCAAAGTGCATGACATCGCCTACCTCGGCGGTCACTCGGTGTTCTACGTCGAATTGCCTGGCGGCAAAGTCGTGCAGTCGTTCATGGCCAACGCCGAACGCCGTGGCGCGCGTCCGACCTGGGACGACAAAGTCTACGTCTGGTGGGAAGACGACAGCGGCGTGGTACTGCGCTCATGAAAACACTCAATCAGCAGTTCATGCGGCTGATGCCGAGTGGTCGAAAGCTCGTCATCGGGATTCCATTCCTGTGGCTGTGCCTGTTTTTCCTGTTGCCGTTCTTCCTGGTGATGAAGATCAGCTTCTCGGAAGCGGCGCTGGCCATTCCTCCCTACTCCGAGATCTACACCTTCGCCGAACAGAAATTCCAGCTGTTCCTGAACGTCGGCAACTACCTGCTGCTGACCCAGGATGAGCTGTACATCTCGGCCTACTTCGGCTCGTTGAAGGTCGCGTTTTTCAGCACGCTGATGTGCCTGGTGATCGGTTTCCCGATGGCCTATGCGATCACCAAAGCGAGCAAGGAAGCGCAAAACGTCTTGCTGCTGTTGATCATGATGCCAACCTGGACCGCGATCCTGATCCGCGTTTACGCGTGGATGGGCATCCTCAGCAACAACGGTTTGCTCAACGGGTTTTTGATGTGGACCGGGCTGACCGATCACCCGATCGAGATCCTCAACACCAACACGGCCGTGTATATCGGCGTGGTTTACGCCTACCTCCCGTTCATGGTGTTGCCGCTGTACGCCAACCTGGTCAAGCACGATCAAAGCTTGCTGGAAGCGGGTTCGGATTTGGGTTCGAGCAACTTCAACAACTTCTGGAAAATCACCGTGCCGCTGGCCAAGAACGGCATCATCGCCGGTTGCATGCTGGTGTTCATTCCGGTGGTCGGTGAGTTCGTGATTCCGGAACTGCTGGGCGGCCCGGAAACCCTGATGATCGGCCGTGTGCTGTGGCAGGAATTCTTCAACAACCGCGACTGGCCGGTGGCGTCTGCCCTGGCGGTGGTGATGCTGTTAATCCTGATTGTGCCGATTCTGCTGTTCAACCGTAGCCAGGCCAAAGAGATGGAGGGTCGGGGATGAAACGCTTCGGATTTTCAAAGTTTATGCTGATTTTCGGCCTGTCGTTTATCTACCTGCCGATGCTGATTCTGGTGATCTACTCGTTCAACGCTTCCAAACTGGTGACGGTGTGGGGCGGCTGGTCGGTGAAGTGGTATGTCGGTTTGCTCGACAACTCGCAACTGATGGGCTCGGTGGTGCGCTCGCTGGAAATCGCCTGCTACACCGCGATTGCGGCGGTAGCGCTGGGGACGTTGGCGGCGTTTGTGCTGACCCGCGTGACGCGTTTCAAGGGTCGTACGCTGTTTGGTGGTCTGGTCACCGCGCCGTTGGTGATGCCGGAAGTGATCACCGGTCTGTCGCTGTTGCTGCTGTTCGTGGCCATGGCACAGTTGATCGGCTGGCCGATGGAGCGTGGCATCGTCACCATCTGGATCGCCCACACCACGTTCTGTGCCGCTTATGTCGCGGTGGTAGTCTCCGCCCGCCTTCGTGAGCTGGACCTGTCCATCGAAGAAGCGGCCATGGACCTCGGGGCGAAACCGTTCAAGGTGTTTTTCCTGATCACCATTCCGATGATCGCGCCGTCACTGGCGGCCGGCGGCATGATGTCGTTTGCCCTGTCGCTGGATGACCTGGTACTGGCGAGCTTTGTGTCCGGCCCGGGTTCCACGACCCTGCCTATGGAAGTGTTCTCGGCGGTGCGTCTGGGCGTGAAACCCGAGATCAACGCCGTGGCCAGCCTGATTCTGCTCGCCGTTTCGATCGTGACCTTCATGGTCTGGTACTTCAGCCGCCGCGCCGAAGCCACCCGCAAACGTGCGATCCAGGAAGCGATGGACCAGACCGCCAGCGAATCCTGGCAACAGCCGAAAAAGCAAATGGTAGAAGCGACGGCTTAGTGCCACCGCAGTTGAGTTAAGTGAACACTTTTCTGTGGCGAGCGAGCTTGCTCGCGCTGGGTTGCGAAGCGACCCCAAAAATTCTGGCAACCCTGCCAATTTTGTGAGTGCTGCGCACTCAAGCGGGAGCAAGCTCCCTCGCCACAGGTTTTGTGTTTACTCCACAGGATTTGTGTTTACTCAACAGGTTTTGTGTTTACTCAACAGGTTTTGTGTTCACCGCATTTTGGCTTTGTGATTTTGAATAAAAAGAATGGAGTTGTACCGATGAAAATGTTTGGCAGGACTCTGCTGACACTGTCCTTATTGGGCGCAGTCACCACCGGCGCCCAGGCCAATGACAAGGTACTGCGCGTCTACAACTGGTCGGATTACATCGCCCCGGACACGGTCAAGAAGTTCGAAGACGAGACCGGCATTCGCGTGACCTACGATGTGTTCGACAGCAATGAAACCCTTGAGGCACGCCTGCTCGCGGGCAAATCCGGCTACGACATTGTCGTGCCGTCCAACAGTTTCCTGGCCAAGCAGATCAAGGCTGGCGTCTATCAGGAACTGGACAAGTCGAAGCTGCCGAACTGGAAAAACCTCAACCCGGTGCTGCTGAAAAACGCTTCGGCCAGCGACCCGGATAACGGTCACGCCTTCCCGTACATGTGGGGTTCGATTGGCATTGGTTTCAACCCGCAGAAGGTCAAGGAAGTGCTCGGCGCCAACGCCCCGACCAACTCATGGGACTTGTTGTTCAAACCGGAAAACGCGGAAAAACTGAAAGCCTGCGGCATCAGTTTCCTCGATTCGCCGACCGAGATGCTGCCCGCTGCCCTGCACTATCTGGGTTACCCGGTGAACTCGCAGGACAAAGGCCAAATCGCTGAAGCTGAAGCGCTGTTCATGAAGATTCGGCCGTCGGTGGCGTACTTCCATTCGTCGAAGTACATCTCCGATTTGGCCAACGGCAACATTTGCGTGGCGGTCGGCTACTCCGGCGACGTGCTGCAAGCCAAGGCCCGCGCGCAGGAAGCGGGCGACAAGGTGAAGGTCGAATACAGCATTCCGAAAGAAGGGGCTGGCAGTTTTTATGACATGGTCGCGATCCCACGGGACGCAGCAAACGTCGAAAACGCTTACCTGTTCATGAACTTCCTGATGCGTCCGGACATCATCGCCGAGATCACCAACAACATCGGCTACAGCAACGCCAACGCGGCGGCGACGCCGTTGGTGGATGAGGCGATTCGCGATAATCCGGGGTCGTATCCGTCGCAGGCCGTGATGGCGACGTTGTATGCGATTCCGGACATGCCGATTGGTGTTCAGCGGGTGATGACCCGGGGCTGGACGCGGGTGAAGCTCGGTAAGTAAAAATATTGATGAACACTGCGGATCAAAGGTGCAAGCGGGCTTGCTCGCGAAGACGGAGTGTCAGTCGACAACTTCGTCGCAGGTACACCGCTTTCGCGAGCAAGCCAGCTCCCACCTTTGATCCGCGGTGCTCTCTTCGTTTTCCGTTCACGCAGCGCCTTACCACCGCTGCACTCCTCTCTGACGAACGGCCTCACCTGGCTTCCTCGGTTAAGGTGAATTTGGCGCCCTCCTCGGGCGCTTTTTTTATTCCGGAACGAGCGGCCATTCGGCCAGCGCTCGATAGCGCCCCTTGTGCGATTCGAACAAAGCAAATCGGTCAGCCCGCAGAAAAAACTCCGGCGGCGTCGCCGATTCAGGCACCGGCGCCCGATAGTCACGCATCAACGTCAGGTGCGGCCGAAACTCCTTCGGCGAATCCTCAAACCCGAATGGCAACATCGCTTGCTCCAGCGCATACACCAGGCGCAACAACTGCGGCGGCGCCTCCTCCGGCGCGAGGACCAACGCCCCTGCCCTGCGCCAGACATCCAGCCGATCCAGCGCCACCCGCAACGCCACACCCGGCACACGAACCTTTGCTGCCGCCGTGCAGATCTCGGCAATCTGTGCCACGCCCACAGCGCCCAAAAACAGCAACGTCAGGTGAAAGTTTTCCGCCGGCACCGGCCGGCCCATGCGCAACTGCAGAGCACTGCGCCATTGGGCGATGGCCTTGCGTTGCTCGGGCGGACAGCCCAACGCGAAAAACAGCCGCTTGACCGGCTCCGGGGTTTCGTCGCTCACGCCTGGCACCTCCTGACATGCACGTTATAGTTGAACCAACCGAATCTACGGGAGGGGGCCATGCGAGAGATCATCAGCAAAGAGCCATGGTGGGCCATGCCACCGCAACCGGGTCAGGATGAGTCAGAGCTGGAATGGGGCTGGCTGGTTCACTATAGCGAAGGTGAGCCGCGTTTCGAATTCGTCAGGGAGCGACCGACGGACAACGAGATCCGCAATCGAAAAAGTTGCAGGATCACCCCGGCGTCGGAGTGATCCCGTGGTTGATGTTCAAGCCTTCACAATCATTTCAAAACCACCGAACACCAGGCGCTGACCATCGAACGGCATCGGATTGACGCCCGGCTGCATTCGCGGATCGTTCATGAATTTTTCCATCCCGGCGTCGCGGGTCGCCTTGTCCGGCCAGATGATCCAGGAAAACACCACGGTTTCGTCCTCCTTGAGTTTCACCGCCATCGGAAACGAAGTCACCTTGCCGTCGGGCACATCGTCACCCCAGCACTCGGCGAGACTCAGAGCGCCGCTTTCCTTGAAAATGGCCGCGGCGGTTTCGGCGTGTTTTTTGAATTTTTCACGGTTGGCGGTGGGTACGGCTGCGAGGAAGCCATCAACGTAGGACATGGTCGTTCTCCTTGGGTTATGGATCGATCTGCGGGTTAGTCGGTTCGGGCGGACTCCAATCGACAGCGCCGCTGCTCGAACTGACCGACGGTACTTCGGCACTCCCCGCCAGATTGCCCTCGATCTGCCCTGCCATGTACAACGTCCCCGCCATCACACCGGTCGTCGGGTTCTGCACCAGTTTTATCCAAGCCTTGTCGAAGGTGTTGCCCAGGCTGCTGCGAATCAGTGCTTCGCTGTCCGGCCGGTCGTTGGCTTGAATCAGCGCACGAATCCCCGCCACGCCCACGGTAATCAATCCCCCGGCCAGTCTCCCCGCCGCCGCCGCCACGGCACTGGCGGCACCGCGCGGGGCCATTTCGGCTTCCATCCGCTGGCTGGCGCGCTTGGCCACCGGCGCCATGGCGGTGTCGGTCGAATCAACCCCCTTGCTACCGCCGGCCTTGTGGATCTTGTCGATCAGCGCCGCGTAAGCCGGCAGTGTGTTCAGCGGCTGGGTGTGCACGACCTGGTACAGCGAAGCGTCCCGCGCGGGCGGCGGTCCCAGGGCGATGGCGGGGATTTGCTGGAGGCGGCCGTTGAGCTGCGCCATCGGCACGCCGTAGCGCTGGGAGATTTTCTGCAGCTCTTCCTGAAGAATGTCGACGTAGAACGCCATTGCCAGACCGAGGATCTGGTCGGGATCAATCTCCACCGCGACCGGGGCCAGCACGCGCTTCTGGTATTGCTCCAGCAGATAGGCCGCCAGGCGCTTGGCCGCGGCATCCTGCTCGCCTTTGGCGCTGAGGGTGTACCAGCTGACTTTCATCGACAGCCATTCCTGGGTCCAGTAACTGCTGAACCAGGGAATGAACTTTTCTTCGGTCAATTGATAGACCCGGGTTCGCCAGTAATCCATGGCCCCGCGCGAGTAGATTTTGGCCTGTTCGGTGGCGGACTGGGACGCTGCGACGATGTCCCGATCCACCTGCTGCCAGGTGCTCTGGGAAATGATCACCGGCGGCGCTGGCGCCGGGGCACGCGCAGGCATGGCGCATCCCGCCAACACCAGCAGCACGGCGACGATCAGCGAACGCAGGTTCAAGATCGTGGTGTCCTACAGTCTTCCCCCGAACAGGATATTCGGGGGTTTAAGCACCCTGATTTGAGTATAGGCGGCGGTGGGTGCTTGCTCTGAGGTTGATGGTGTTCTTGAGGGCCTCTTCGCGAGCAAGTCGAATCGTCGCACCGCCGCTCCCACATTTGGAATGCATTCCCCTGTGGGAGCGGGCTTGCTCTGGGCGGCGTTCCGACGAAGGGGTCCTCAAGAACACCACAAAACCCGGCCATCACTTCTGTCGATATTCACCATCGCCGCGAATGCCTTCCGCTCATAAACCGTCAGCGTAGGATCAACCTCAACCCGACACAAAACCCCGAACCGGAGGGGCAAGTCATGATGATCCATCTGCTGACCTGCCTGGCCCTGACAGCCTTCACGCTGACCGTTTTTTCGTGGTACGTCCTGACTGAGGAGCGCACATCATGATCCACTCCGTCACCCTCGCCGTGAGCTTTCCGGTGTTCGGCAACAACTACTACTCGCAGCAGGCCGTTTCGCGCAAAGTGCTGTCGCTGGTGTTCGACAAAAACTTCGAGGCGCTGCTGATGCCGGCCGCCGCCAACCACTTCAGCAACGAAGTGGTCGGGTTCAACGATCAGTTCCGCTTTTTGAATGATGTGCTGGCCGAACATCTGCTGGATGCCGAACTCGCCCGGCACTCCTCCCGCTCGTTCACCTTTTAAGGTTCGTTGTTTCGCGCACACACCTCTCGTACGCAGCCACGTAACCAGCGATGCACCGGATCGGCGTCCAGCCGTGGATGCCAGAGCATCGCGACGGTGAACGCCAACAAGGGAAATGGCAGCGCAAAACTGTGCATGCCCGCCCGCAGGTTTTCGGTATGGCGTTCAGGAACGGTAGCGATCAAGTCGGTGGCGCGGGCAAGCGCCAATGCGGTCGAGAAACCGGCAACGATGGTCACGACCTGCCGTTCCAGTTGCAGCGTCGCCAACGCCTCATCGACAGGCCCCTTGTCGAGCCCGCGCCGCGAGACACTGATGTGGCCCCCCGCCGCAAAACGTTCCGGTGTGATCTCGCCCTGGCTCAGCGGGTGCCCCATGCGCACCACGCCGACGACGCGGTCGCGAAACAAACCCTGTGTGCGCAACTCGGGTCCGGCGGACTTCCCCACCACACCGGTTTCCAGATCTACGGTCCCGTCACGAAGCGACGTGCTGTCCTTGTCAGGTTTGTGCATGAAGCGCAGGCGCACGCCGGGCGCTTGCTCGGCAACGCGAGCGATGAGCGGCGCGCCAAAGTTCTCCACAAAACCCTCGCTGGTGCGCAACGTGAACGTGCGAACCAGTTGTTTCAAGTCAGGCTGCTCAGCCGGACGCAGCACCGCCTCTGCATCCTGCACCAACTGACTGACCCGCTCGCGCAGTTCCAGCGCCCGAGGCGTGGCGACGAGCCCACGCCCGGCCCTGACCAGCAGCGGGTCGCCCGTGGTTTCACGCAACCGCGCCAACGCCCGACTCATCGCCGACGGGCTCAACCGCAAGCGTTTGGCAGCACGCGCCACGCTGCCCTCGGTGAGCAGCACATCGAGGGTGACCAACAGATTGAAATCCGGAGTAGACATGAATCGCCCCGCGGCAAAGTGAGATGGCGTTGAGCGCACGAGTAAAGTGCAAACCGTGCGTCTTCCGCCATGTTAGGCGTCGGCGTAGATTTCTGACAGCTCCGCTTCGGGAGTGGCCAGAACAAGAGGGACAGAATGAAGCCGACCATTGCCATCGTAGACAGTGCACCACAGACACCCACCGTGCGGTGGGCGCTGATCAGCCTGTCGTTGTCGATGCTGCTGTCTTCGCTCGGCACCAGCATCGCCAATGTGGGGTTGCCGACGCTGGCGCAGGTGTTCAACGCGACGTTTCAGGAAGTGCAGTGGATCGTCATTGCTTATCTGCTGGCGATCACCACCCTGATCGTCAGCGTGGGGCGGCTCGGTGACCTTATCGGGCGGCGACGGCTGCTGCTCGGCGGCATCGGCGTGTTCACCCTTGCCTCAGCACTGTGCGCTTGGGCACCGACGCTGGGGATGTTGATTGGCGCCCGGGCACTGCAAGGGCTCGGCGCGGCGATCATGATGGCGCTGACCATGGCGTTCGTTGGCGAAACGGTAGCGAAGAACAAAACCGGCAGTGCCATGGGTTTGCTCGGGACGATGTCGGCGATTGGCACCGCGATGGGACCGTCAGTCGGTGGTCTGCTGATTGCCAGCTTCGGCTGGCGGGCGCTCTTCCTTATCACCGTGCCCTTGGGCCTGATGACGTTGCTGCTCGCGTATCGCTATCTGCCCGCCGATCGCCAGAAGCCAACCACCGGGAGTGCCCGTTTCGACACGTGGGGCACGCTGGTGTTGGCGCTGACGTTGGCGGCGTATGCGCTGGCCATGACCCTCGGCCGTGGCCATTTCGGGCTGTTTAACATGGGCTTGCTGTTGGCAGCGGGGTTCGGCGTGGGGCTCTTCGTGTTCGTCGAGACGCGCGTCGCCTCCCCGCTGATACGACTGGCGATGTTTCGCAACCCGGTGTTGAGCGGCAGCCTGGCGATGAGCACGCTGGTGGCGACGGTGATGATGGCGACGCTCGTGGTCGGGCCGTTTTACCTCGCCCATGGGCTTGGACTGGAAGCGGTTGTGGTGGGACTGTTGCTGGCGGTCGGGCCGTGTGTCGCGGCATTGACGGGTGTGCCCGCCGGCCGGACCGCCGACCGTTTCGGCGCACAACGGATGACGGTCGCCGGGTTGATCGCGATGGCTGTCGGTTGCTTCACGCTATCGGTGCTGCCACAGACAGTCGGCATCGGCGGCTACGTTGCGCCGATGGTGGTGATCACACTCGGCTATGCGGTCTTCCAGACGGCCAACAACACCACGGTCATGACCGATGTTGCGCCAGACCAGCGCGGTGTTGTCTCGGGCATGCTCAACCTTTCACGAAATCTCGGACTGATCACCGGAGCCTCCGCGTTGGGTGCCGTGTTCGCCCTCGCTTCGCAGGCAGCCGACATCGCCACCGCGCAGCCCGAGGCCGTTGCCCACGGGATGCGGATCACGTTTGCCGTGGCGTTGGGGCTGATCGTTGCAGCACTTTGTGTTGCGCCGACTCGACCACCAGCAATCGACCGCCCTCCTCAACCCACCACGACCCCCCTGTAGGAGCTGCCGCAGGCTGCGATCTTTTGATCTTGATCTTCGGTGGCTTCTGGTCAGCCAAGAATCAAGATCAAAAGATCGCAGCCTGCGGCAGCTCCTACGGGGGACTTGTTGGTTCTTGCGAATTCAGCGGGCGTTACTGTTTGATGACCACCAGCGGTTCGCCTTTCTTCACGATATACGTCGCCAGTTCGGAGCCGGTTTTTGTCCCGATGTTCTTCGCGATATGCGCGACGCCGGCCGGGATGTACAACGAGTCACCGGTCTTCAGCGTTACCGGCGGCTGCCCTTCCAGTTGATACTCGAACGTGCCGTCGATGACGTATGCCACTTCCACGCCTGGATGAGAGTGGTTGGGAGATGAGATGCCCGGCTCGATATCAACCCGTACCTGAATCACTTCCTGCCCGGCGACGTCGAGATCTCTTTTTAAGAGATCGGTGCGATGTATCCCTGTCTGCCAGCTTTTTGCAGGAGCTTTCGCTTCCTCGGCCTGAGACACGCCGGAGAACGCGGCGAGCGCGGCAGTCGTGACAACAGCGACACCGAGCATTTTGACGGTGTGACAAGCATTGATGCGGAACATGGCATTTCTCCGGTTTTACCGTTGCGGTGCCCCCATTTGGAGGCCGCCATGTATCGCGCACGTGTCGCGGACGCCCCGGTTTTGTATGCGTAGTTAGCTGTGGGCCCTGCGGATACACAGCGATACAAACAGATCGCGTGTTGCCGAAAGCAGGCTCTCTCCAGCCGTAACGTGACCGGCTGGCCGCGCAAGGTTGCGAGAGATGCAATCGCGGCCTATGGTCCAAGCGATGCATTGTCGGCAGCTGGCGCGCGTGGATCGCCACCGGTTGCCGTCCTTCCCGTGCGAAGTTCCCCAAAGAGGTGACACATGCCGAACGATTCCCGCCCTGCCGTGCTTGAACTGATAGGCAATACGCCACTGGTGCGCGTCAGCCGTTTTGATACCGGCCCGTGCACGCTGTTTCTCAAGCTCGAATCGCAGAACCCCGGTGGCTCGATCAAGGACCGCATCGGCCTGGCGATGATTGACGAAGCCGAGCGCGACGGTCGGCTGAAGTCTGGCGGCACCATCGTCGAAGCCACCGCCGGCAACACCGGACTGGGCCTGGCCTTGGTCGGCCGCGCCAAGGGTTATCGGGTGGTGTTGGTGGTGCCGGACAAGATGTCCACCGAGAAAGTCCTGCACCTCAAGGCCATGGGCGCCGAGGTGCACATCACCCGCTCCGACGTCGGCAAGGGCCATCCCGAGTATTACCAGGATGTCGCGGCGCGGCTGGCGCAGGAGATTCCCGACGCGTTTTTCGCCGACCAGTTCAACAACCCGGCCAACCCGCTCGCCCATGAATGCAGCACCGCGCCGGAGATCTGGGCGCAAACCCAGCATGACGTGGATGCCATCGTCGTCGGTGTCGGTTCGGCGGGCACGCTGACCGGGCTGACCCGTTTCTTCAAGCGCGTACAGCCGAACCTGACCATGGTGCTGGCCGATCCAATCGGCTCGGTGATGGCCGAATACAGCCGCAGCGGCACCATGACCACCCCCGGTTCGTGGGCGGTGGAAGGCATCGGCGAAGACTTCATTCCGTCGATTGCCGACCTGTCCAGCGTGGGCCACGCCTATTCAATCAGCGACGAGGAAAGCTTCGACCACGCCCGCCAACTGCTGCGCGCCGAAGGCATTCTCGGCGGGTCTTCGACCGGCACCTTGCTGGCGGCGGCGCTGCGTTACTGCCGCGAACAGACCGAGCCGAAGCGCGTGGTGAGTTTCGTCTGCGACACCGGCACCCGCTACCTGTCGAAGGTCTACAACGACCAATGGATGAACGATCAGGGATTGCTGGCGCGCAAACCCTATGGCGATCTGCGCGACGTGATCGCGCGGCGTTTCGAGGATGGCCGGGTGATCAGCGTCGGCCCGAACGACACCCTGCTGACGGCGTTCCAGCGCATGCGCCTGGCGGATGTGTCGCAACTGCCGGTGCTGGTGGACGGACAGAAACTGGTCGGCGTGATCGACGAATCCGACATTCTGCTGGGCATGCAGGAAGACCCTTCACACTTCCGCTTGAGCGTGGCCAGCGCAATGACCGACAAAGTGGAAACCCTGCCAGCCAGCGCGAGCATGGCCACACTGCAGGCAGAACTCGATCGTGGGCTGGTGGCGATCATCGCCGACGCCTCGGGCTTTCATGGCCTGATTACCCGCGTCGACCTGCTCAATCATTTGCGGAGATCCTTTGCATGAGTCAACACGATGAAAACGCCGCGTCACGCGCCTTCGCCACCCGCGTGATCCACGCCGGGCAGGCGCCGGACCCGACCACCGGGGCGTTGATGCCGCCGATTTATGCCAACTCGACCTACATGCAACAGAGCCCTGGCGTGCACAAAGGCTTCGACTACGGCCGTTCGCACAACCCGACGCGCTTCGCGCTGGAACGATGCGTCGCCGACCTTGAAAGCGGCACCCAGGCCTTCGCGTTCGCCTCCGGGCTGGCGGCGATCTCCACCGTGCTCGAACTGCTCGACGCCGGCTCGCACATCGTCTCCGGCAATGACCTGTACGGCGGCACCTTCCGGCTGTTCGACAAGGTGCGCAAACGCAGCGCCGGGCATCGCTTCAGTTTCGTCGACCTGACGGACCTCGCGGCCTTCGAAGCGTCGCTGCAGGACGACACGCGGATGGTCTGGGTCGAGACGCCGAGCAATCCGTTGCTGAGCCTCACGGACCTCACCGCCGTCGCACGCATTTGCCGCGCGCGCGGCATCATTTGCGTGGCCGACAACACCTTTGCCAGCCCGTGGATCCAGCGTCCGCTGGAGCTGGGTTTCGACATCGTGCTGCACTCGACGACCAAGTACCTCAACGGCCACTCCGACGTGATCGGCGGCATCGCGGTGGTTGGGCAGAACCCGGAACTGGCGGAGCGTCTGGGTTTTCTGCAGAACTCGGTGGGCGCGATCGCCGGGCCGTTCGACGCGTTTCTGACCCTGCGCGGCGTGAAGACACTGGCACTGCGCATGGAACGTCACTGCAGCAACGCGCTGGAACTGGGGCAGTGGCTAGAGCGTCAGCCGCATGTAGCGCGCGTCTACTATCCGGGCCTGCCTTCACACCCCCAGCATGAATTGGCGAAACGGCAGATGCGCGGTTTCGGCGGGATGATTTCTGTGGATCTGAAGACTGACCTGGCCGGCGCCAAGCGTTTCCTCGAGAGTGTGAGCATCTTCGCCCTCGCCGAGAGCCTGGGCGGCGTGGAAAGCCTGATCGAGCATCCGGCGATCATGACCCACGCCACCATCCCCGCTGAAACCCGAGCGCAGCTCGGCATCGGCGATGGGTTGGTGCGTTTGTCCGTGGGGGTCGAGGATGTCGAGGATTTGCGCGCTGACCTGGCACAGGCGCTGCGGAACATCTGAACTCAGCGCGCTTCGATGCCGGGGTAGTCGATGTACCCCTCAGGCCCTTGGGTGAACCAGTTGACCATCGTGTCTTCATCCAGGGGGCGACGCTGCGCCAAGCGAATCGGCAAATCCGGGTTGGCGATAAACGGCCGACCAAAGGCAATGGCATCGGCCAATCCACTGGCCAACGCGGCCTCGGCCCGGACGATGTCGTAGTCCGAGTTGAGGATCAGCACGCCGTTGAAGGCCTGGCGAATCAACGGCGCGATGGCTTCGCGCTCGCCCTTGCCGAACGTGCCGTCCATTGGCGGTTCGCGAAGCTCCAGGTGCGCGATGCCAATCTCAGACAACACCTCGCCAGCGCGTACAAACAACGGTTCCGGATCGCTATCCCGCACGCCCTGATCATAGCTGCTCGGGGTCAGACGCACGCCGGTTCGATCGGCGCCGACGGTATCGACCACGGCTTGCGTGACTTCTTTCAGCAAACGGATTCGATTCTCGATCGAGCCGCCGTACTCGTCGGTGCGAAAGTTACCGCTGTCGCGCAGAAACTGATCGATCAGGTAGCCATTGGCGGCGTGAATCTGCACGCCGTCGAAACCGGCTTCCATGGCGTTGCGTGCGGCGTGGCGAAAGTCCTCCAGCAGCGCCGGAATTTCATCCAGCGGCAACGCCCGCGCCTGGGTATACGCTTGTTTGCCGGCGTACGTATGGGCGTGGCCCGGCGCCGTGGTGATCGACGCAGATATCGGCTGAGCGCCCTGAAGAAAACTTGGGTGAACGACACGCCCCATGTGCCAGAGCTGGGCGATGATCCGCCCTCCCGCCGCATGCACGGCGTCAGTGACCAGGCGCCAACCGGCAACTTGTTCCGCCGACCAGATCCCGGTCGCGTAGGGCCAGCCAAGCCCTTGCTGGCTGATGCCGATGGCCTCGCTGATGATCAGGCCGGCGCTGGCACGCTGGGCGTAATAGTCAATCATGATCGCGGTGGGCAAATGGTCCTGGGTGCCCCGTGCACGGGTCATCGGCGCCATGAAGATACGTTGGGGCGCGTCAATCGCGCCCAGGCGCAGGGGGTTAAAAAGCGTGGTCATAATGGGTTCCTTTCGAGGTAGAAGAGTCGGGATCAGACCAGGCGTGCGCCGCCATCGATGTTCAGCGTGGCGCCATTCATGAAGGTGTTGGTGATCAGGAACATCACCGCCGCACCCGCTTCGGTTGCGGTACCCAGACGATGCAGGGGCAAGGACTGCTCCAGAGCGGCGACGAAACCGTCGCGGTTTTCACCCAGGGCTTTGCTCAAAATCGGCGTGTTGATCGGGCCGGGGGACAAGGTGTTTACGCGGATTGGCGCCAGCTCCAGCGCGAGGCCGCGGGCCAGTGCTTCCATCGCGGCAGAGGCGGCGGCCAGCACCGCGGTGCCGTAGGCATTTGGCCGATCGGACAATGAACCGGAAATGAACGTGATCGAACCATCCTTCGACAGGCGATCACCCAGTGCGCGAATCGCGTGCACCGAGGCCCACATCCGCTCCTCGAATGCCCGGCGCAGGTAATTGATATCGGCACCGAGGGAGGTGCCCGCGACAAAGGTTCCCGCCAGCAACACCAGATGATCGACCTGCGGAATATCCGCCAGCGCGGCGTAAATGGCCTCGCTTTGGGTCACGTCAGCAGCGCGCCATCCTTCAAGACCGTTGTCGCTGGCCGCCTGCTGCGCACGACGGGCATCCGAGCCGATCACAATCACGCTGGCGCCTGCGGCTTTGGCTTGAATGGCTGCCGACAGGCCGATGCCGGATGTCCCACCAAAAATGACCACGGTGCGGCCATCGAGTAGGGCTGGCAGTGTTGGGGTGAAGTGGACCTGGCTCATGATGTTGTCTCCTTGAAACGCCGATGCGGCGTTGATGGGGAGAGACTAAAGCCTTGGGTGCCGGTTGATAATTGGGGCGGAAGTCGCTTTACTAGTGCCATGAAGGAACAAATAGGTTTGGACAGGCTGACTGGCCTGATTGCGTTTGCCCGCGCGGCTTCTCTGGGAAGCTATACCGCAGCTGCGCGCGCGTTATCCGTCTCGCCCTCGGCGGTGAGTAAAAGCGTGCAACGGCTTGAAGAACATTTCGGCCTCAAGCTGTTCAGTCGCACCACGCGCTCGTTGACGCTGACGCCTGAGGGGCGGGATCTCTACGAAAGGGCGTTGCGCATTCTGCGCGAGGTCGAGGACATCGATCAGGCCGCAGTGGCATCCCGCGCCGAACCGTCAGGCACATTGAAAGTCACGGCGCCGTTGCCCATCGGGCTGAATATTCTGGCCCCGGCGCTGCCCCGATTTCGCGAGCGTTACCCAAAACTCGGCATCGACTTGCGCCTGGGCGATCAATTCTCCGACATCATCGAGCAAGGCATCGACGTCGCGCTCCGGGTCGGCAACCTGGCTGATTCGCGCCTTATTTCCCGTCCTCTCGCCCCCCATCGAATCGGCGCTTTCGCCTCACCGGACTATCTGGCCAGGCGAGGCACCCCACGCGAGCCTGAGGATCTCATGCAGCATGACTGCGTGAATTTTCGCTACCAAAGTTCGGGACAGATGCTGCGCTGGCCCTACCAGGCAGGCGAGCGCACTGCGGAAATTACGCCGGACGCGACGATTGTGGTAGATGTCAGTGATGCCGTGGCAGCCGTGCTGGCCGCGGGCGGAGGGGTCGGCATATCGCCCAATTACGTAGCCGCTCCCTATGTCAAACGCGGTGAACTGATTCCGGTGTTGCCGCAGTTCGCGCTCGACCGTGCCACCATTACAGCACTCTGGCCGGAAAGTCGTCGGGGCAGCCCGAACGTGAAAGTCTTCGTGGAGTTTCTGCTGGAGTTGTTCCCCTCGCCCACTGCCTGGGACGAAGTGATCAGGAACGGCTTCCGCTAGAAATGTACCGCGCCCACACCATCACGCCACAGGTGTGGGCGCACGCTTCACTTGTCGGATTTGATGCTGGTCCACACCCGCGTACGAACCCGCTCAAGCTTTTGCGGCAACGGTTGCACCACATAAAGCGCTTTCAACGCTTCGCTGGTCGGCGTCAGGTTTGGGTTGCCGGTGATCTCTTTGTTGATCAGCGCAAGCGAGTCCTTGTTGGCGTTGGGGTAGCCGAGGAAATCACTGATCGGCGCGATGACGGTCGGGTCCAGCAAGGTGTTGAGAAACTCGTGGGCTTCCTCGACATTCTTCGCGCTTTTGGGAATCGCAAAGGTGTCAAACCAGATCGGCGCGCCTTCCTTCGGCAGGCGCCAATCGACCACTACGCCGTTGCCCGCCTCTTTGGCGCGATTGCCGAACTGGTAGAAGCTGCCGGAGTAGCCAATGGCGACGCAGATATCGCCGTTGGCGATGTCAGTCATGTACTTGGCGGAGTTGAAGTAGGTGACGTAAGGGCGAATCTTCAGCATCAACGCTTTGGCTTTTTCGTAGTCGTCCGGGTTCTGGCTGTTAGGGTCCAATCCCAGGTAGTGCAACGCCAGCGGCAGGATTTCCGATGGTGAGTCGAGCATGGCGACGCCGCAGGATTTGAGCTTCTCCATGTTCTCCGGTTTGAACACCAGATCCCAACTGTCCACCGGCGCATTCTCGCCCAGCGCGGCCTTGACCTTGGTCGGGTTGAAGCCGATCAGCACGGTGCCGTACATGTAGGGCACGCCGTATTGATTGCCGGGGTCGTTCTTGTCCAGCAACGCGAGCAGTGCCGGGTCCTGATGCTTCCAGTTCGGCAGCCTGGATTTGTCGAGCTTCTGGAACACACCGGCCTTGATCTGGGTTTCGATGAACTGGTTTGACGGCACCACCAGGTCGTATCCCGAGTTGCCGGTGAGCAGTTTGGCTTCCAGCGACTCGTTGGTATCGAAGGTGTCCCAGGTCACTTTGATGTCGCTTTTCTCGGCGAAGTCCTTGGGCACGGACGGCAGGATGTAATCCGCCCAGTTGTACACCCGCAGTTCCCGCTGTTCGGCGTGCACGGCGCTGGCCAGCAGCGTCAGCCCACACACGGTGGCGCCCAGTATGCGTTTCATCGTGACCATGAATGAATTCCCCAAGTGTGTCGCTCGTTGGTTTTTATGTTCTGTACACGGCAGGCCTTGAAAATTGCCAAGGGCAAGGAAAACGGGATTCTGATTTTGGTATCGCGAGCGTGCTGGAACAGCAGCGCTGCTCCGATTCTTGCTGACGAACTGGACAGTTCATAGTGCGAGGTCGGCCAAAAGGAGATCGAAATGGCCAATATCGGTGTCCCGGCAGATCCGGTTGATGGGATGTAGAAGGATCTTCAGCAACGCGGAACCACTGTGGGAGCGGGCTTGCTCGCGAATGCGGTGTGTCATTCAAGATTGATGTCGACTGACACAGCCTCTTCGCGAGCAAGTCGGATCGCCGCACCGCCGCTCCCACAGGGAATAGTGGTGTTCTTTCGGGAGATGGGGCGAAAACGACAAAGCCCGCACAAGGCGGGCTTTGGTGTTCGAGTAGGTGGCCGGCGCTGGTCTCCGGCTTACAAGGTTTATCAGGACTCTCACAGAACAGTTTTGTGCTCTTCTGCTTCACACGGCATAAGGGCTGGATCTCAGCGCGGAGATCTTTCTAACCGTGTACCCTTCGGAACGCGCCCCACGTGTCCTTGCCATCCGCTTGCGCATCAGTCTGCGTCTTCACCTACATTTTCAAGCGTAGTACATCGTCGCCGGTGCGGTTCGGGATTTTTAGATCGATTTGGTCCCCATCGGAGTACCACAAGAAGCAAAGAAAATAACTGACCCGAAGCGGCACTCCCTGAATACCTGAACGGCCGTCTCTATCTGGCTGCAAATGCGCATCAGCCATTGATCGTTTGAATGCACCGCCATAAGCAGCGCTTCAGACCCATTGAGATACAGTCATTGGCACCGCTTTCAGAACAACAACAAAACAGGAGTTGAACATGTCGGAACTGAAACTGCACCCCAACGCCGCAGCCTCCCTGACTCAATGGCACGACATGATCCGCCAGGGTAACTTGCAAGCCCTGCCCGAATTGCTGGACCCGCAAGCGGTGTTCCGCTCACCGATGGCGCACACGCCATACCCGGGCGCAAAGGTGGTCACGATGATTCTGAGCACGGTGTTTAACGTCTTTGAAGATTTCACTTATCACCGCGAATTGTCGACCGCGGACGGCTTGAGTGTCGTTCTGGAGTTCAGCGCCAAGGTCGGCGGAAAAGAGCTCAAGGGCATCGACATGATCCGCTTCGACGAGCAAGGCAAAATCGTTGAGTTCGAAGTCATGGTCCGCCCATTGAGTGGCTTGCAGGCCCTAGGCGAAGAAATGGGCCGCCGCCTCGGTGCTTATCTGGCTGCCAGCAAGGCCTGACAACTATTGGGTTACCGACCTGACTGCTCGCGAAAGCGGTGTGCCAGCCAGTATCAATGTTGAATGTTGCACCGCATTCGCGAGCAAGCCCGCTCCCACAGTTGAAATGCATTCCCCCTGTGGGAGCGGGCTTGCTCCGGGCGGCGTTCCGACGAAGGCCACACCGCAAATCCAACGCCAGGCCCTACAACGTCCTCTGCCCGTTGCCAATGTCCTTGGCTTTCTCGACCCCCCACTCCATCGCCGCCTCCATGTCGAGAAAATGCAACGCTGGATGGTCGTTTTCCTCAATGGCCGTGCCATCAGGTCGGTAGACACCTATGAACATTCCCAACGAACCGTCCCGCAGAATCTCGGCCTTGACCTTGATGCTGCATCCGTTCGACAGCGTTTCCGTGTGGAGCAAATGGCGTTCAGTCATCGTTGCGTTCCTCCGGGTAGTGAAGTCGGTTAACGCGTACCGCAGCCCTTGTTTTTAGTTCAACAAAACCGCCGAAAAGCACGATTTACGGGGCGCAAGACAGCGGCGCAATGCCACCTATACTACAAGCCACCGCCCCCTCGGGGTCTGCACTTCCAACAAAGAAACGCAGAGGTGGAACATGGTCTGGCAGCAAATCTACGATCCGTTCGGTAACCCGGTCATTTCAACCATCATGGCCGCAGTGCC
The DNA here is from genome assembly GCF_054897965.1 of Pseudomonas sp. LB3P81. Lineage (NCBI taxonomy): Bacteria > Pseudomonadati > Pseudomonadota > Gammaproteobacteria > Pseudomonadales > Pseudomonadaceae > Pseudomonas > Pseudomonas sp. LB3P81. The sequence continues at coordinate 1,037,831 of NZ_JBUBVG010000001.1, forward strand.
GGTCGTGGTGATGCTGGCAGCCCTGGCGTTCTTTCACATCAAAGCACATCTGGCGGCGTTGTTCGCCCTCGCCTCGGCGCTGGTCATCGCGATCTTCGCCTTCGGCATGCCGGCGAACATGGCGGGCTCGGCCGCCCTTTACGGTGCTGCCAACGGCTTGCTGCCGATTGGCTGGATTGTGCTCAACATCATCTTCCTGCACCGACTGACCACCGAGAACGGCTCGTTCAAAGTACTGCAAGACTCGCTGACGCGCATTACCGATGACCGTCGCCTGCAATTGTTGCTGATCGCCTTCTGCTTCGGCGCCTTTTTCGAAGGCGCTGCCGGTTTCGGTACACCGGTGGCGGTGACCGGGGCGATTCTGATCGGTCTGGGCTTCTCGCCGCTGGCCGCGTCCGGCCTGGCATTGATCGCTAACACCGCGCCGGTGGCGTTCGGCGCCCTGGGTACGCCGATCATTACGCTGGCCAAGGTCACCGGACTGGATGAAATGGAGCTGTCGATGATGGTCGGTCGGCAGTTGCCGTTTTTCTCGGTGATCGTGCCGTTCTGGTTGATCTGGGCCTTCGCCGGCTGGCGCAAGATGCTGGAAATCTGGCCGGCCATCCTGGTCACCGGAGTCAGTTTTGCCGTGCCGCAATTCCTGGTGTCCAACTATCACGGGCCGATGCTGGTGGACGTGATTGCCGCGCTGATTTCCATGGCCTGCCTGACCGGTTTCCTCAGGGTGTGGAAACCCGCCACTGTGCACACCTCCGCCGCACTGTCCGGGCGCGTCGACAACTCGAAAATTGCCGATGAGCATGATGAAAAACCCGTCGCCAGCGCGATTTTTTCCAGCGATGCCAAACCGGCTGTGATGCGCGCGTGGATGCCGTGGATCATCCTCACGGTGTTCGTTTTCGCCTGGGGCACCCAAAGCTTCAAAAACCTGTTCGATACCCGCCCGGCGATTGATCCCGTCACCCACTCGGCCAAACTCGACCCCCAAGGCAAACCGCTGCGCGAAGCGAACCCGATCTTTGCCCCGGTCGTCACCTTCGGCACGATCCATCAGCAAATCGAAAAGGTCCCGCCGGTGGTGCCTGCGCCTAAAACCGAGGACGCGGTCTACAAGTTCACCTGGCTCACCAGCACCGGCAGCGGCATCTTGCTGGCGGCGATACTTGGCGGGCTGTTGATGGGCTATTCCATTCCGCAACTGATCAAGCAGTACCTGCGCACGATTTGGGTGGTGCGTTACTCGCTGATTACCATCGTCGCGATGCTCGCGCTCGGTTTCCTCACCCGTTACTCGGGACTGGACGCCACTATGGGCCTGGCCTTCGCGGCGACAGGGATTTTCTATCCCATGTTCGGCACCCTGCTCGGCTGGCTCGGCGTGGCGCTGACTGGCTCGGACACGGCGTCCAACGTGCTGTTTGGCGGCCTGCAACGCGTGACTGCCGAGCAGTTGGGTCTTAGCCCGGTTTTGATGGCCGCGGCTAACAGTTCCGGTGGGGTCATGGGCAAGATGGTCGACGCCCAGTCGATCGTGGTGGCTTCCACCGCCACGCGCTGGTACGGCCATGAAGGGGAAATCCTGCGTTATGTGTTCTTCCACTCCATTATTCTGGCGATTCTGGTGGGTGGGCTGGTGACGTTGCAGGCGTATGTGGCGCCGTTCAGTCATATGGTCGTGGGCGGGCATTGAGCGAAGTGGGCATATCCGTTTCTTCGGTGATGGCGGCTGGCGGTTTCCCCCGGGCATGCCCTCGCGAGGGGGCGTGTACCGCAAAAGCCAAAGCAACGGCACCGGCACCGGCAAGGGGGAGTACCTGTGGGAGCGAGCTTGCTCGCGAAAAAACATCCAAGCAACGCGGGCATCCGGGCAGCACGCGTAATCGTTAACGACCATCGCAGGCAAGCCAGCTCCCACAGGGGGAATGCGTCCACCCAAAATCAGGTCGGCTAGCAGGCCGCCTCGCTTTTGCTGTTGCGGTGCCCGCCCCCTCGAGAGGCCGAGTGGAGGTTCTGCGCAGTGGGCAACCCGGCATGGATGCCGGGTTAGCCGCGCACGGCCATGGATGGCCGATCGCGGCGGGCCCACGGAGCAGGACCGGAGCGAGGGCATGGCGAGCCTTAGCGAGCCACCGAACGAAAGGGGCAGAAGCGCTTGGTTACTTGGCGCTTTTCCAAGTAACTCGCTGTAAAAGCGAAACCGCCAGCAGCCATCACCAAAACAATGGATATACACCCATACGCTTGAACAACAAACCGAAGGGATACAACCCACTGCCCGGGCTTTCATGAACGGAGTATCGTAAAACGACCATGAACATTCTCTACGATGAACGCGTTGACGGTGTGCTACCCGACGTCGACAAGTCCGCACTGCTACGGGCCCTGCAAACCCGCTTGCCAGGCCTGGAAGTGCTGCATCAGCAGGAAGAGCTCAAGCCGTACGAATGCGACGGACTCTCGGCTTATCGCACCACGCCCCTGCTGGTGGTGCTGCCCCGCCATCTCGACGAGGTGCAAGGCGTGCTGCGACTCTGTCATAAGTTACAGGTCCCGGTAGTTGCCCGTGGCGCCGGCACCGGTTTGTCCGGCGGCGCATTGCCGCTGGAAAAAGGCGTGCTGCTGGTGATGGCGCGTTTCAACAACATCCTGCACATCGACCCCGCCGCCCGCACTGCACGGGTCCAGCCGGGCGTGCGCAACCTGGCGATTTCCCAGGCAGCCGCGCCGTTCGGCCTGTACTACGCGCCGGACCCGTCTTCGCAAATCGCCTGTTCCATCGGCGGCAATGTCGCTGAAAACGCCGGCGGCGTGCATTGCCTGAAGTACGGTCTGACCGTGCACAACCTGCTCAAGGTCGACATTCTGACCGTCGACGGCGAACACCTGACGTTGGGCTCCGATGCCCTCGACTCGCCCGGTTTCGACCTGCTGGCGCTGTTCACCGGATCCGAAGGCATGCTCGGGGTGATCACCGAAGTCACGGTCAAACTGCTGCCCAAACCGCAGACCGCCAAGGTGCTGCTGGCGGCGTTCGATTCCGTCGAAAAGGCCGGTCGCGCAGTCGGTGACATCATCGCCGCCGGCATCATTCCCGGTGGCCTGGAAATGATGGACAACCTGGCGATTCGCGCCGCCGAAGACTTTATCCACGCCGGCTATCCGGTGGATGCCGAAGCCATTCTGCTGTGCGAACTCGACGGCGTCGAAGCCGATGTGCACGACGACTGCGACCGCGTGCGCCAGGTGCTGGAAAACGCGGGCGCTACCGAAGTGCGTCAGGCCAAAGATGAAGCGGAGCGCGTGCGTTTCTGGGCCGGGCGCAAGAATGCCTTCCCGGCCGTGGGTCGCCTTTCGCCGGATTATTACTGTATGGATGGCACGATCCCGCGCCGAGAGTTGCCCGGCGTACTGCGCGCGATTGCGGCGTTGTCCGCCGAGTATGACTTGCGCGTCGCCAACGTTTTCCACGCCGGCGACGGCAACATGCACCCGCTGATTCTGTTCGACGCCAATCAACCCGGCGAGCTCGACCGCGCCGAAACCCTGGGCGGCAAGATTCTCGAATTGTGCGTGAAGGTCGGCGGCAGCATCACCGGCGAACACGGCGTGGGCCGCGAGAAAATCAATCAGATGTGCGCGCAGTTCAACAGCGATGAGCTGACCGTGTTCCATGCCGTCAAAGCCGCGTTCGATCCGAGTGGTTTGCTCAATCCGGGCAAGAACATTCCGACCCTGCACCGCTGCGCCGAGTTTGGCGCCATGCACGTGCACATGGGTCAGCTGCCCTTCCCTGAGCTGGAGCGTTTCTGATGCGCAGTGAACGGGATATCGATGACAGCGCCGTGCTGCTGGAGCAGGTCAACCAGGCGCTGGAAAACGCCACGCCGCTGCGCATTCAGGGTTCCAACAGCAAGGCGTTTCTGGGCCGTATCGTCGCGGGTGAAGTCCTCGACACGCGCGCGCACCGTGGCATCGTCAGCTATGACCCGACCGAACTGGTGATCACCGCCCGCTGCGGTACGCCTTTGTCAGAGTTGACACAAGTGCTGGACGAGGCGCAGCAGATGTTGCCCTGCGAGCCGCCCTCCTTCGGCGACGACGCCACGGTCGGCGGGATGATCGCTTGCGGGTTGTCGGGACCACGGCGACCGTGGTCAGGCTCGGTGCGCGACTTCGTCCTCGGCACACGGGTCATCACCGGGCATGGCAAGCATTTGCGCTTTGGCGGCGAAGTGATGAAGAACGTCGCCGGATACGACCTTTCGCGTCTGATGGCTGGCAGCTTCGGTTCCCTTGGCGTGATCACCGAAGTCTCGCTCAAGGTGCTGCCCAAACCACGGCAGTGCCTGAGCATCAGCCTGGAAATGAACAGCGAACGCGCCTTGCTGCGCCTCGCGGAATGGGGTCAGCAGCCGCTGCCGATCAGCGCCGCGTGCCACGACGGCGAGCGACTGCACTTGCGGCTGGAAGGTGGCGAAGGTTCCGTGGCGGCGGCCCACGACCGGTTGGGTGGCGAGTTGTTGGACGCTGCTTACTGGACGGATCTCAACGAACATCGGCTGAGCTTCTTCGATGAGGGTCAGCCGCTTTGGCGCTTGTCCGTACCGCACAACACGGCGCGGTTGTCCCTGCCCGGCCGGCAATTGATCGACTGGGGCGGTGCCCAGCGCTGGCTCAAGTCTGACGCTGAAGCGGCGTTCATTCGCAAGGTCGTCGAAGAGGTTGGCGGTCACGTGACCTGCTACAGCCATGGCCTGATCGACAGCCCGTTCCAGCCGTTACCGGCCGCGTTGATGCGCTACCACCGCAGCCTAAAGCTACAACTCGATCCACGGGGCATCTTCAACCCCGCACGCCTGTACGCGGAGCTTTGAACCATGCAGACGACACTGAGCGAAACCGCCCGGAACCTGCCCCGCGCCGAAGAAGCCGAAAGCATCCTGCGCACCTGTGTGCACTGCGGATTCTGCAATGCCACCTGCCCGACTTATCAATTGCTCGGCGATGAACTGGATGGGCCGCGGGGCCGCATCTACCTGATCAAACAGGTACTGGAAGGTAACGAGGTCACACAGAAAACCCAGCAGCATCTGGACCGCTGCCTGTCCTGCCGCAATTGTGAAACCACTTGCCCCTCCGGCGTCGATTATCACAACTTGCTCGACATTGGCCGTGCGGTAGTCGATGCGGCGGTGCCGCGTTCCCTCGACCAACGCCTGTTGCGCGAAGGATTGCGCAGCGTCGTGCCCAATCCGGGACTGTTCAAAGCGCTGGTCAGCAGCGGTCAGGTTTTTCGGGCGCTACTGCCCAACACCTTGCAGGCCAAGTTGCCTCGTCATGTTTATCTCTCCCGGCCTCGCCCCGTCACCCGCCACGCCCGCCAGGTGCTGATGCTTGAAGGCTGCGTGCAGCCGAGCCTGTCGCCCAACACCAATGCAGCGGCTGCGCGGGTGCTGGACCGGTTGGGCATCAGTGTCACCTCGTCCAGTGAGGCGGGGTGCTGTGGCGCCGTGGATTATCACCTCGACGCACAGGCTGCCGGACTCGACCGCGCCCGGCGCAACATCGATGCGTGGTGGCCGAGTATCGAGAACGGCGCCGAAGCCATCGTGCAAACCGCCAGTGGCTGTGGCGCCTTCATCAAGGACTATGGCCATTTACTCGAACGCGATCCGGCCTATGCCGAGAAGGCGAAAAGGGTCAGCGCGCTGGCCAGGGATCTGGTGGAAGTGTTGCGCGACGAACCGCTGGAAACACTCGGCGTTCACGGCGACCAGCGCCTGGCCTTCCATTGCCCCTGCACCTTGCAACACGCGCAAAAACTCGGCGGCGCGGTGGAAGCGCTGCTGATTCGCCTCGGTTTCAACCTCACGGCCGTGCCTGACAGCCACTTGTGTTGCGGTTCGGCGGGCACCTATTCGATCACCCAACCCGAACTGTCCCGGCAACTGCGCGATAACAAGCTGAACGCGTTGGAAAGCGGACACCCCGACGTTATTGTCACGGCCAATATCGGCTGTCAGTCCCACCTCGACGGTGCCGGCCGAACCCCGGTCCGGCACTGGATCGAACTGGTCGAAGCCGCGCTGCCCTGACCGACCACCGGAGAATCCCCATGAAAAGCAAAGCCGTCCTGAGCCAGGCCGAAGTCAGCCAGATCCTCGCGGCCGCACGCACCGAAGCACAGAACAACCAATGGGCCGTGACCATCGTGATCGTCGACGACGGCGGCCATCCCCTCGCCCTCGAACGCCTCGACGGTTGCGCGCCCATCAGCGCCTACATCGCCACCGAAAAGGCCCGCACCTCGGCGCTGGGTCGGCGTGAGTCCAAAGGTTATGAAGAGATGGTCAACGGTGGTCGCTTTGCGTTTTTGTCGGCGCCGTTGCTGACATCCCTGGAAGGTGGCGTGCCGATCATCGTCGACGATCAGGTGGTCGGCGCGGTCGGGGTGTCCGGCGTAAAAGCCGAGCATGATGCGCAAGTGGCAAGGGTTGGGGCGCAGTGTTTGCACTGATTCGCGAGTAGGAGCATACGCCAAACCCGTGGGAGCCAGGCTTGCCGGCGAAGGCGCCCGTGAAATTGCCTTCGCCGGCAAGCCTGGCTCCTACAATAATCCTCTTCATACGCTTAACTAACAGGAATCGACCAACGCCCAACAGGAAGCGCACCGATGATCCGTCTCACTGCGAAAGACTTTGCCCCGGAGCTGCTCGAACTCTACGACTACTATGCCCACGGCAAGATCAACCGGCGCGAATTCCTGGACCGTGCGGCGTTGTTCACCCTGGGCGGTTTGACGGCCAGCGCCTTGCTTGCCGCTCTGAGTCCAAACTATGCACTCGCCGAACAGGTGGAATTCACCGACCCGGACATCATCGCCGAGTACATCACCTACCCCTCCCCCAAAGGCAACGGACCGGTTCGCGGTTATCTGGTGCGTCCGGCCAAAGCCACCGGCAAGGTGGCGGCAGTAGTGGTCGTGCATGAAAACCGCGGGCTCAACCCGTACATCGAGGATGTCGCACGGCGGTTGGCCAAGGCCGGTTTCATCGCTCTCGCTCCCGATGGACTGACCTCGGTGGGCGGCTATCCCGGCAACGATGACAAAGGTCGGGAGTTGCAGGCCACCGTTGACCCGGAAAAACTCATGAATGACTTTTTCGCCGCCATCGAGTGGCTGATGAAACACGATGTTACCAACGCAAAAGTCGGGATCACCGGCTTCTGTTACGGTGGTGGCGTGGTCAATGCTGCGGCCGTTGCCTATCCGGAACTGGGCGCCGCCGTGTCCTTTTATGGCCGGCAGGCAGAGGCGAAGGATGTCGCCCGAATCGAGGCACCGTTGATGCTACATTACGGTGAACTGGATACGCGCATCAACGAAGGATGGCCGGCCTATGAGCAAGCTTTAAAGGCGGCAGGCAAGACTTATGAAGCCTACATCTACCCAGGCGCCAATCACGGTTTCCACAACGACTCCACGCCTCGATACGACGATGCCTCGGCGAAACTGGCCTGGGACAGAACACTGGGGTGGTTTCGGCGTTATCTGGTTTAGCGTGGGCGCGAGGAGTGAATATTAATTTTTATAGCTGCTCCCACACCTTTACAAGGAGTCGAGTCCCATGAATGACACTGATTTTTTACTGGCAAAGACTCCACCCTTCAGCATTGTTCTGGTCAATTACAAAACCATCGAAATCACCAGAATTTGCCTGGACTTGTTGCGTCAGCACCTGGGCGGCAGCAACATCCCGATCTGGGTGGTAGACAACGATTCCGCCGATGAAAGCACCGAGTATCTGCGGACTCTGGACTGGATCAATCTGATCGAGCGAACCGCTCCCGGACCAGAGCACGGCCATATAGCGCATGGCAAAGCACTCGACATGGCGCTGGAACGCGTTGAAACCGACTATTTGTTTCTACTGCACACGGATACGTTTATTTTCGACAAAAATGTATTTTCGATGATGTTGAACAAATGCATCAAAGACCCGAAGGTCGTCGCCGTCGGTTGTGTAGAGCAGCTCAACCGCGGCACAACGAGAACCCTCTGGCGTTTTAGCTCACGATTGGTAAAACACCATGTCAGACGCCTGAAACTGTCCCTTGGATTACGCTCCAGAGAGCCAAAGCCCTACAGGGAAGTGTATTTGAAAAGCTTCTGTACCTTATGGAACTGCAAGCTGATGAAACAGCACGGCATGCACTTCCTGATGGATGATCGCGTACCCGGTTATACCCTTCAGGAGCGCATGACCGAATTGGGCTATGTTGTTGAACTGCTGTCGCCACGCCAGATATTCAGCTACCTCGACCATATTCAGGCCGGCACCGTCGCGGCCGCTGGCGGCTACGCAACAACGCATAGACGTACGAAGATGTACAACGACATCCTCAAGCGCTTGAACAACGACGTCGGTCACGTCTCGTCATCACAAAGGAAGTAATGCGCACGACGCTGCCGGAAGGTATCACCAGGTCGTTATGAATAATTTATTGGAGCGTTAATGACACCCATCACGCAGACACTGCCCATCGCCGTTACCCCGGAGCTTGATTTCGACCAACAGGCCGCCACCTCGTTGGGACAGTCACTGGCGGATAATTACAATAAAGCCACCCCCTTCCCGCACATCGTCATCGACGACTTCTTGCCGCAAGAGCTGGTTGCCAGTATCTGCTCGCACTTTCCCGTCGAGCCGACCAGCAACGAAATGCTCTACGAACGCGGCTACAAGGGGCAACACAAACGGCAAATCAGCCCCAACGAATGCGATCCTTATTTGAAGACGATTTTCAACGCCTTCAACTCGGCGCCCATGTTGCAATTTCTTGAAAAACTCACCGGCATCGACGGCTTGATACCCGACCCCTACTTTACCGGCGGCGGACTGCATGAAACGAAAAAGGGCGGCTTTCTGGGTGTGCATTCGGATTTCAGGCTCAACAAGAAGCTGAATATCGAGCGCAGACTGAATGCCATTATTTACTTGAACAAGGATTGGCAAGAGGCGTATGGCGGCAACCTGGAACTATGGGATGTCGAGATGAAAACCTGCCTTAAAAAAGTCCTGCCGATTTACAACCGCTGTGTCATTTTCAACACCGACAAAGACAGCAACCACGGCCACCCGGAGCCTTTAACGACCCCGGACCACATCACGCGCCGGTCCATCGCGCTTTATTACTACACCGCAGCTACCGTGGCGGCTGATCCCACACAAAGGAACAAGACCCATTACAAGCCAAGGCCCAAGGATCGTTTGAGCCTCAAGTACTACCTCAACAAAATCATCAGGAAAAAGAACTGACAGTCGCGGCTCTACCCCACCCTGTCTATCAACTGCTCACGCTGCGCGCCGGTCAGCATCGGACCGAACCCCGCACCGGCATTTTCCGCCATGTAGCGCGGGTTGCCCGTGCCGGGAATGACGCAGGTCACCGCCGAATGCGCCAGCAAAAACTTGAGCGCCAGTTGCGGCCAACTGATGACGCCCACTTGCGAGGCCCAACCCGGCAGCGGCTTGCCCTTCAACCGGGCAAGCAAATCACCGCCGCCAAACGGTCGGTTGCAGATCACTGCCACGCCGCGTTCGCGACACAGTGGCAGGATGCGTTTCTCGACGCCGCGATCGTCCAGCGCATAGTTGATCTGCAAGAAATCCAGCGGTTCGGCTTTCAGCACCGCTTCCACTTCGTCATACGCCGACGCCGTGTAATGGGTGATGCCGATGTAGCGAATGCGCCCTTCTTCCTTCCATTGGCGCAGGGTTGGTAAATGGGTTTTCCAGTCCAGCAGGTTGTGAATCTGCATCAGGTCGATCCGGTCGGTCTGCAGCAGTTTGAAGGACTGCTCCATCTGCGCGATGCCTTCTTCGCGGCCACAGGTCCACACCTTGGTGGCCAGAAACGCCGGTGAGCGCGGTTTGTGGATCGACAGCAGTTCACCGGTGGTCTGCTCGGCGCGGCCATACATGGGCGAGCTGTCGATCACCGTCCCGCCCTTTTCGAACAACGCACTGAGGACGGCGGGCTGGTTTTTGTAGGCCGGATCGGCAGGCGCGACATCAAAGCCGCGATAGGTGCCCACGCCGACAATGGGCAATGGCTCGTTGCTGGAAGGAATGGTGCGGGTCAGCATGTTCTTGCCTCCTGTTTCCTTCGACGGCGCGGTGGCTGCAAAGGCCGGATCTAAAGTGAGCACCGCCGAAGCACCGGCAGCCAGCGTGAGTATTTGTCGACGCGTGTATCCATCAGTGTGGCTCATGGATTTGTCCTTCCATTGCTGGCTGTTGGCCTTTTGCACTTGCTGCTCGGCAAACGGCACGATCACCAGCACGGCCATACTTCTGCTCGCTACAACAGAATAGCTGCCGGCGACAATTCGTCCCGGCTCGAAATACAACAAGGTCGCAGGCGCTGGTGAGCAGCGGCATAGCAAAACAGTTGGCGCGACAACTACCTTGAAAAACGCCGCTTCTGCCCCTTTCGTTCGGTGCCTCGCGGTGGCTCGGCATGCCCTCGAGGGGGCGGTGCATCAAGATCAAAAGCTGCAGGCGAGCTAACGCTCGACCTGTTGAGTGGTGAAAAGCCAAAGCGCACGCCAATTCATATTGGGAGCGGGCTTGCTCGCGAAAAACGACCGGACACCGCGTTCATTCAGACAGCCCGCGTTATCGTTGGCGCCCATCGCAGGCTCCCACAGGGGAACGCGTACACCTGAAACCAGGTCGGCTGGCAGGCCGCCTCGCGGTGCTGTTGCGGTGCCCGCCCCCTCGAGAGGCCTAGCGCAGGTTCTGCGCAGTGGGCAACCCGGCATGGATGCCGGGTTAGCCGCGCACGGCCATGGATGGCCGATCGCGGCGGGCCCACGGAGCAGGACCGGAGCGAGGGCATGCCGAGCCTAGGCGAGGCACCGAACGAAAGGGGCAAAAGCGCTTGGTTACTTGGCGCTTTTCCAAGTGACCCGCTGTAAAAGCGGAACCATAAGTGGCCGTTACCGCAGCAACGGATATGCACACCATAAAAAACTCGCCTCCTGATACACCGCTATCGCGAGCAAGTCGATTCGTCGCACCGTCGCTCCCACAAAAATACCAAGACCATCCGCAAAGCCAGGCGCACCGCTGCCGTTCAACTACACTCTGACAGCGATCAAGCCGTCACGGTCGTCAGGCCCAGAGCAGTCAATGCCCTCCACTAACGTTAGCCGAATGTCGCGCCCCCTGATGTATCTCGTCCTCATCATTGCCGCGTTGTACCTGGCGCTGTGTGTCGCGCTGTTCGTGTTCCAGCGCGCCCTGATCTACTTCCCACAACCCGCCGCGATCGGGGCGCCTGAAACGCTGCTCACGCTATCGGTGGCGGACGCACAGGTGCAAGTCACCGTCAGACCGCACGACGGGCCAAATGCATTGATTTATTTTGGTGGAAATGCCGAGGACGTTTCGCGAAACCTGCCGGAGTTCTCCCAGGCGTTCCCCGACCACGCGCTCTATTTACTGCACTACCGGGGTTTCGGCGGTAGCACCGGGTCGCCATCAGAAGAGGCAATTTCCCGCGATGCCATGACCTTGTTCGACAAGGTCTACGACACACATCCGCACATTGCAGTGGTTGGCCGCAGCCTCGGTTCGGGCGTCGCCGTGCGCCTAGCCAGCCAGCGCCCGGCCGCGCGGCTGATCCTCATCACACCCTACAACAGCCTTGAGGACCTCGCCGTCCGCCAATACCCGATTTTCCCGGTGAAGTGGCTGCTGCAAGACAAGTTCGAATCGTGGAAATACGCTGCGCATATCTCGATACCGACGCTGCTGCTGGCGGCCGGACAGGACGAAGTCATCCCGCGCTCAAGCACCGAGCAACTCTACGAACATTTCGCCAAAGGTGTGGCCACCCTGAAGGTCCTTCCGGGCGTGGGGCACAACTCGATCTCCGACAGTCCCGAATACCTGAAGCTGATGGAGGACGGGTTGTAGCTCACTCGATCATTTGCGCGCCAACTTAAAGCGCACGCAATCTTCGTAGAAACTCTGCCGCAGTGCCGCGGGTTTGATCCGCGACGGGCTGTCGTAGGTTTGCTCGGTAATACCCATCGCCGTCATGCGCATCCACGGCTTGCTGAACTTGTAGGACTGTAATTTCTGGCGGGCGGCGTACAGCGAAACGCCCGCCAGTTTGAGTTCCTGGGCTCGTGCTGCGGTGCCCGCACCCCAACTGCACATATACCGGTCATTGGTTTGAAGCTCTTTGGCCTGGGCCGAGACGGCGATGCCAGCCAGGCCCAACGAAATCAGTGCGATCCATACATTGCGCATTTAAAGCCAGCCCTAACCACCTGAAAGTAAAGTGATTCTGTCTGTAACTTTCGGGCTTCGGGGCCAGCAAAATGCCTTACTGCAAACCTTCTCGGTTTCCCGTGACCAGCTTGAGTCCGATAACGCCGCCCAGCGCGTCGATCAGCGCCGATGGATCGGGCCTGCGGCTTGAAAATGCGTTTCAACGACTAGCTATGCACCCGGTTACGCCCATTGCGCTTAGCCTGGTAAAGCGCGTCATCGGCGCGGGTCACCAGGCTGTCCAGACTCTCACCGGGTTGCGCGAAGGCCACGCCAAAGGACGCCGTGATCGTATCGAGCACTGTGCCGTCAACACGCGCCTTGATCCGCAACGACTGGATTTTCACCCGCAGTTGCTCAGCAACCCCCCTGGCACTGGCCAGGTCAACGCAGTGTTCCAGAACCACGCAGAACTCCTCACCGCCGTAACGCGCCGCCGTGGCGTGGGGTGGCAGCGAGCTGCGCAGTACCTGCCCGACATGTTGCAGGACCCGGTCGCCCAACGGGTGACCGTACTGATCATTGAATTGCTTGAAGTGATCGATATCCAGCATGAGCAGCGCCACGCCCTGGTCGGTATGGCTCAGCGCCTGCTCGGCCAAACGGGTGAAGGCGCTGCGGTTGAGCAGTTCGGTCAGGCCGTCGAGAGTCGCCGCCAGTTGTGCACGTTCAAGTTTGCTGCGCAGGCTTTTGATTTCGCTCTGGGCCGAGTGCAGTTGGGAGAGGAATCGCTCCTGCTGGTTCTGCATGAGCTGTGTGCTCTGTTGCAGCTCACTCAAAATATCCGGCAAACGCTCGCTGGCGGGCAACTCAAGCATCTCCAGGCATCGTCCCAGACTGCTTTGAAAGTTGAGATTGCCCTCGACGCTGCGCGACACGTCGCGCTGCATGTCGTCCACCAGATTGATTGCCTGTTGCTGCCCGGCGCGGGCCTCCGTCAGTTCGTCGCGAATGATGTAGTCGCGAAACAGCCGGGTGGCGGATTCCGGCGGGAAACAATCGAAATCCTTGACCACCCGGTCCAGGTGCCGGTTGAGCTCGGGGTCCAGGCCTTTGCTGTAGGTGTACCAGAGCGCGTAATGCACGGGATTGGGCGGGATGTTATGACGGACCATCAGCGGGATGGCTTGCTTGAGCAGCGCCGCGGCCTCGCGGGAATCTTCCGGATACAGCGCCAGGGCAGTCGCACGCGTCTCTATTGGGCTCATGACATCACCGTGGTCGTTATTGATTGGAAAATGCAAAACGATACGAGCATAACCAGACGCGTAGCAAAGGGCTATCCCGATGTGCAGAGCAGAGCGGTTACTCAGCTACCCGCACCACCGAGCGCTTTCCATTCGCCTGTCGCAATACGCCTGAATGATGAAATCAAAAATAACCAAAAGGAATTAATAAATACAATATCAGTATTTATCGTTATAAAAATATCCGCGTAGTCTCAAGCCATTCCGTCATTCATCACGACAGTGAAGTGCCCTATGAACCCAACTGCCAACGTCATCGATTTCGTCAGCCACCACAAACGCAAACAGGCTCAGTAACGGGCGCGGGCCATGTGGGAGATGTACGCTCGAAACGCCGGTTTACAGGCCTTTCACTGGGTACAGCCTGCTGATTCGACAGGGACCCGTCAGGCGTGAACCTCCGTGAACCTTCGCGTTTTCTGGCAAGCGCCGACGAACCCGTGCTGGACCTGAACAGTCTGGAGGCGCTGGAGGAGGATCCGATCTGCGAGCGGGTCGCGCAAAACCTGCAGCGTTTGCGGGGCAAGCGTCATCTGTCCCTCGACGCCCTGGCGCGGCAATGCGGTGTGAGTCGGGCGATGCTGGCGCAGATTGAATCCGGGCGCAGCGTGCCGTCGATCAAAGTGCTATGCAAAATTGCCAAAGGCTTGAAGGTGTCGGTGGCCGCCTTTCTGGAGCATCGGGCGTTCGAAGGTGTGGCGGTGTTGTCGGCGAACCAGAGCAAACGCCTGGTCAGTGCCAGCGGTGCCTTCGTCAGCCGGGCGCTGTTTCCGTTTGACGTGGCGCGCCAATCGGAGTTTTACGAACTGCGTCTGAGTCCGTTGGGTGAGGACGTATCCGAGGGGCACGGCCCTGGCGTGCAGGAGAATCTGGTGGTGTCACAGGGCGTGCTCGAAATCAGCGTCAACGATGAGCGCTACCTGCTTTCAACCGGCGATTCGATTCTGTTTTATGCCGACCAGCCCCACCGCTATCGCAACCCGGCGGACAGTGAGGCAGTGGCTTACCTGGTAGTGACCCACCCGGAACGCTTGGACTAAACGACAACCTAATGTGGGAGCGGGCTTGGTCCGGGCGGCGTTCCGACGAAGAGGGGGTGTCAGTCACATTGTTGTTGCCTGACACACCGCTTTCGCGAGCAAGCCCCAATGCCGATCAGTTAAGCGAAAGCTGACTCTATGTAGGAGCGAGCTTGCTCGCGATGGACGCCAACGATAACGCGTATTTTCTGGATACACGCGTCGTCCTGAAGTCCATCGCGAGCAAGCTCGCTCCTACAAATTCTCTTAACTGTCTGGCATTAGAGCAGGCTTGCCCGAGAAGACATTTGTGCTATCGCCATCGCTGGCAATCCTCGCACCTGAAGATGTAGCGGTGAAGGTACGTCCGTCGGACGCATGGCGTCGCCGGTAAATATGCCCTCCTGCGCCGTGAACCTTGTTTCAGCTCCCCAGTCTTACAGCGGCGCCAATTCCTCCCCTAACCGTTGTCATCTCTTCAGAGCTGTCCCTCCATGCGCCAAACCGCCCACGCCTTGCGCTTGACTTCGCTATGCCTGTTTACCCTACTTTCTTTTACCACCAGCCCCGCCCACGCCGGCGCGGAACGGCAACTGGTGGAAGCCATCAACGATTACCGTGCACACCCACAGCGCTGCGAGCGGCGTCCCGCCCAACGTTTGTCACCGCTGATGCTGAAATCCAATCTGGCCTTGCCGATCGGCTACGGCGGCGGCTTGCGGGACCGGTTGAAAGCTTCCGGCTATCAAGCAGTGGCCGTGCGTACCCTGCGCGTGGTCGGCGCGCAAGATGCCGAAGAGGCCTTCGACCTGCTGCAGAGCGACTACTGCATGGCATTGCTGGATAGCCAATACGCCGATATCGGCGTCAGCCGCAGCCGCAACGAATGGCAAGTGGTGTTGGCGCGGCCGGTGCTGGACAGCCAAATGAACGACGCGCGAGCCGTCAGCCAGGCGTTGCTCGCCCAGGTCAACGCCGCGCGGGCAAAACCGCGCCTCTGCGGTCGCCAGCGCTTTGCCGCCGCCCGCCCACTCGCCTGGAATGCCAGCCTCGGGGCAGCGGCGCAGGGCCACAGCAAGGCAATGGCCTACGGAAATTACTTCGCACACCGCGATCCCGACGGAGATACTCCCTCCGACCGTGCGAGAGCTGCGGGATTCCGTGGCCGCCAGATCGGCGAAAACATCGCCGCGGGCCAAGGCTCACCGAGCAAGGCAATGGCAGGCTGGCTCGCCAGCCCCGGACATTGCGCCAACTTGATGAGCCCGCTGTTCACCCAAGTGGGAGCCGCCTACGCGACGGACTCGCGCAGTGACGAAGGGGTTTACTGGACGATGTTGTTTGGAGCGCCTTGAGGCCGGTAACACAGCGAATATCATGATGCGTCATGCAGGCCGTCGCACCGCCCTCACCTTCCCGCTGCCACCGCCGCCGCAGAAGAACTGATCGCCGCCATCGGATTCAAGTCCCGACACGCCGACTCCGGTCGGCATCTTGACGCTTTGCAGTACTTCCCCGGTTATGGAATCAACGCGGCGTAACTCGCTTTCTTCCCCTTCCCACGTCCCATGCCATAGCTGCCCGTCAACCCAGGTCACTCCGGTGACGAAGCGGTTGGACTCGATCGTACGCAAAATCGCTCCGGTTTCGGGATCGATCTGGTGAATTTTCCGATCGCGATACTGGCCGACCCACAAGGTGCCTTCAGCCCACGTCAGCCCGGAATCATTGCCGCCGCCCGGTGCCGGGATGGTGTTGAGCACCTTGCCGGTCTGCGGGTCGATTTTCTGGATACGGTCGGCGGCGATCTGGAACAGGTGCTGGCCATCGAACGCCGTACCCGCATCCGCAGTGACATCGATCGAGCGCAGGGTCTTGCCGCTTTGCGGGTCGAGGGCGATGAGTTTTTCGCCACTGGCAAACCAGACGCGCTCACCGTCCCAGGTCACGCCATGCACGCTGTCGACACCGGTGAACGGGCCGTATTCACGGAGGATTTCTGCGGTTGAATGTTTCATCTCGATTTCCTCATCAGGGGTTCGTGGCGTTCATCCTAGTCACTCGGCAGGGGCGCCGGGAGTAACAAGGTCGTCGCGAAACCCGGCACCGGCGGGGTCATCCAGCGCCGCGTGCGTCCATGCCCGAATGACTGCACTTTGCCGGCCGCCGCCAGCACGTCGAGCGTGCGTTGCACAGTGCGCTGACTGGTGCCGAGCGCCAGCGCCAGGGCCGAGCTCGACCACGACTCACCGTCGGCAAGGAAGGCAAACAGCGCCGCATACTTCTCTTCGACCGGTTGCGCCAGCACCACGACGTCGGATGAAACCAGCGCCACCAGAGCAAACCCGTGTCCGGTGGCGATGACGTCGGCCAAGGGTTTCAGCGCCGCGCGCAGCCGCCCGACTTCGACGCGCAGCCGTGCTCGGAGGGATTCATTAGTAAGCTTCAAACGGAACGCCCGGGCGATCAAGATTTCCCTCGATACGTCGCCCGGCCAGGCTTCGGCCAGCGCGCGAGCGAGGGTAAACAACACGGGACGTGTGGCGAGGGACACCGACATGCCGGCGCCGCGCACGACATACCGGCACGCGTCGACCACCAGCGAGGTTGAACCGAGCAAGGCTTCAACTTCCTCCAGCAGCAAAGGTCGCTCTTCGCCGTGGACAATCAGGCGCGCTACCGGGGTATTCAGAACGAGGAAGGCGTTTTCGACTTCAGCAGTGAGCGCCGGGATTCCTGCCTCACGCGCAGCGTGCTCGGCCCTTGTCAGTGCATGCTGAGCTGTTTGCGATTGCAGGCGTCGGATGGCGATGCCTGCCACCACCAGTTCATGGGCAGCGCGCAGAGCCGGTGGCATCGGCGCAGGATCAAGCGCGGCCAGCAGAACGTCGGCCTCATCGAGCCGGCCGATCAGCAACAATCGCCGAATCTGCAGATACCGCGCATGAGCCGCGTTGACCCGATCACCGTGCGCCTCAAGCGTCACCCGCGCCATCTCGAGCGCCTTCACCGGCCAGCCCAGGTCTCGCGATGCCAGCGCGATTTCCGCCTCGGCAACCACACACCGAGCCCGCGCCAACTTCTCCTTTGGCCCGAAGCCACGTGCCGCACTCTTGATCAGCGCCTTCGCCCGAACCAGATCGCCGAGCTGCGCCATCGCGATGCCGCGCAAGGCGAGCGCTGGCGCATCGTCGCGCAACGCAATCCGGTCCAGCGCGCCCAGCGGATCACCCGCCGCCAGCGCCCGCGCGGCCGCGGTGATCAACGAGTCCATCTGAGTTGCCTCACACTGGTCACTCCCACCGCTCAATGTGGGAGTCAGTCTAGTTCACGACTTTCCACCAGGACCGGGGTTGATCGGGAAACCGGGGCGTTTGTGCTGACGCCTTCGCAGGCAAGCCAGCTCCCACAGGGGACCGCGTAAACCTGTGGGAGCTGGCTTGCCTGCGATGAGGCCCTATGGGCATGGGATGTCCATGGTTTGGGCCGGGGTGAGCAACCTCATATTTAACAGCGCTACCCGGCGACCGTCCGGCGATAACCGCTCTTCGATCTCAAACGGCACAAACCCGAGTTGCGGATACAGCAACAGCCCCGCCGTGTTTTCGTTGAAGCACGAAAGCTGCACCTCACTTGCCCGGTGACGGTCAATCGCCAGTCTCACCATTGTCTCCACCAGAAATTTTGCCACTCCTTTTCCCCGGGCCTTGGGGGACACGATCACGTTGCCAATCGCGCACACGCCTTCTCGCTCAAACTTGTAAAAGTTCGCAAAACCAATCACAGAGCCGTTCTCTTCAACCACCGTTGAGTCAGAACGTTGGGCAATCGATGCAAGCAGCTGGGCGTCCGTCAGCGGGTACTGCGCCTTCGGAAACATGAAAAACAGTTCTTTTGGGGTTTGCGGGAAGTTGCAGATCGCCAGAACATCTTCAGCGCGTACGGGGCGGTGGGTGAGTGGCATGATTTGGCTCCATCCAAATGTCGGTGTGACAGATTACTGATTGCAGGCTCCGGATAAAAGCGGCCGCAGGCGAACGGCCTACTGATCTTGAAAACACAAAAAGCCCCGCCCTCTCGAAGGGGACGGGGCTTTTTGTTGCCCGCCGATCAACCGGCGTTCAGCAGCACCGCGTCGTGCAACTGCGTTTGCCGTAGCGCGCTTCCTGACGTTCGCGAAAGAATGCTGAATAGCTCATGACCGGCTCGCCGGGGTGATTCAGCGCCATCTGTGCGACGTAGTTGTCGTAATCCGGAACGCCCACCATCAGGCGCGTGCTCTGGCTGAGGAACCTGGCGGCAAGCTGCAGTTTGCGGAACATGGCAAAAGCCTCTTTGTGGTGTTGGACGGTCCCATGAAACCGCGCTCATGTATCTGCAATGTGTCCGCGACCGGGGAATTTGTATGCTCAAGTGGCACGCCTTCAAGCTTCCCAAGGCGCGATGGCGTCAACATCAATGGCGTAGCGCGCAATCGCCTCGGCACACACACCGGCATCGAGGCACCCTTCCTGAACCAGTGACGTCAGGGCACTCAAGACGATCTGATGGCGATCCACTTCGAAAAACGCGCGCAGCCGGCCGCGGGTGTCACTGCGGCCGAAGCCATCGGTGCCGAGCACGGTGTAGCGCGCCTCCAGATAACTCGCGATCAACTGGGGCAAGGCGCGGACGTAATCGGTGCAGGCAATGATTGGCGCCGAGTCGTTGAGCGATTCCTGTACGTGGCTGCGCCGCGCAGGCTGACCGGGATGCAGGCGATTCCAGCGCTCCATCTCACGGGCATCGCGGGCCAGTTCGGTGAAGCTGGTCACGCTCCACACCTCGCTGTCGACGTTCCAGTCGCTGGCCAGCAACTCGGCCGCCGCGATCACTTCAAGCAGGATTGCGCCGGAACCCAACAACTGGACGCGGCCACGGGCGTCCTCGACTTCTTGCCGGGCGTACCGGTACATGCCTTTGATAATGGCCTGTTCGACACCTTCGGGAAGGTTGGGCTGCGGGTAGCTTTCGTTCATCAGCGTGACGTAATAGAACTCGTCGACCTGACGCTCCAGCATCTGGCGCATGCCGTGATCGAGGATCACCGCAAACTCACCGGCGAACGCAGGATCGTAGGCACGGCAGTTCGGCACCATCGCCGCCATCAGGTGGCTGTTGCCGTCCTGATGCTGCAGACCTTCGCCGCCCAGCGTCGTGCGCCCCGCCGTGGCGCCGAGCAGGAACCCGCGCGCGCGCTGGTCTGCCGCAGCCCAGATCAAATCGCCGATGCGCTGGAAGCCGAACATCGAGTAGTAGATGTAGAACGGCAACATCGGCAGGCCATGCACCGAATAGCTGGTCGCCGCCGCTACCCAGGAACTGATCGCGCCGGCCTCGCTGATGCCCTCTTCGAGAATCTGACCATCGAGCGCCTCTCGATAACTCAGGATCGAACCGATGTCCTCCGGTTCATAACGCTGGCCCACGCTGGAATAGATACCGATCTGCTTGAACAGGCTGGCCATGCCGAACGTGCGCGCCTCATCGGCCACAATCGGCACGATGCGCGGGCCCAGTTGCTTGTCCCGAAGCAAACCGCTGAGCAGCCGCACGAACGCCATGGTGGTGGACATTTCCTTGCCTTCGGCGGTGATGGCAAACCCGGCGTAGCTGTGGACGTCGGGCACGGCCAGTGACGCCGACGTTGCAGGTCGCGACGGCATGTAGCCGCCCAATGCCCGGCGACGTTCATGCAGGTAGCGCATTTCGGCGCTGTCGTCGGCAGGTTTGAAGAAGCTCAGCGAGGTCGCCTGTTCATCGGTCAGCGGCAAATTGAAACGGTTACGGAAGGCGATCAAGGCGTCCTTGTCGAGTTTCTTCTGCTGGTGCACGGTCATCCTGCCCTGCCCGGCGTCACCCATGCCGAAGCCCTTCTTGGTCTGCGCCAGAATCACCGTGGGCTTTCTGCCCTCGCGCATCGCGCTGTGGTACGCGGCAAAAATCTTCTCGACGTCGTGACCGCCGCGCTTGAGGCGGTCGATCTGTTCATCGGTCAGGCCCTCGGCCAGATGAGCCAGTGCTTCGTTCTGGCCGAAGAACTGATCGCGGTTGAAACGCCCGTCCTTTGCGGCAAAGGTCTGGAACTGGCCGTCGACCGTGGCGGACAAGGCCTTGACCAGCGCGCCGTCGTGATCCTGGGCGAACAGGCCATCCCAGTCGGAGCCCCAGACCAGTTTGATGACGTTCCAGCCAGCACCACCAAACAGCGCCTCCAACTCATCAATGATGCGACCGTTGCCCCGCACCGGACCGTCCAGCCGTTGAAGGTTGCAGTTGACCACCCACACCAGATTATCCAGCCCTTCTCGCGCCGCCAGCGTCAGGGCGGACATGCTTTCCGGCTCATCCATTTCACCGTCGCCAAACACCCCCCAAACGGTGCGGCCGGCAGTGTCTTGCAGGCCGCGATGTTGCAGATAACGCATGAAGCGCGCCTGGTAGATCGAGCTGATCGGGCCGATGCCCATCGAGCCGGTCGGGAACTGCCAGAAGTCCGGCATCAACCACGGGTGCGGATAACTCGACAGGCCCCGGGCGCCCTGGGCGAGCGCGCCGATTTCTTGCCGATAGTGCTGCAGATCCTTTTCCTTGAGGCGACCTTCCAGAAAAGCCCGTGCATAGACACCAGGCGCCGAGTGCGGCTGGTAGAACACCAGATCTGCGCCACTGGTTTCGGTACGCGCCTTGAAGAAGTGGTTGAAGCCCACTTCAAACAAATCGGCGGCGCTCGCATAACTGGCGATGTGGCCGCCAAGCTCCCCATAGGCCTGATTGGCTCGGGCAACCATGACCAGCGCATTCCAGCGCATGATCGAGGCCAGGCGTTCTTCCATCGCCAGATCACCCGGAAACACCGGCTGCTGTTCAACGCTGATGGTATTGATGTAGGGCGTGCCGTGGCGCGGCCGCCAGCCCATCCCGGAAGTGCTGGCCAGCGTCACCAGCATGTCCATGATCTGCCTGGCCTGCCCGGCACCGCCATGGGCGATGACCGATAGCAAGGCATCACGCCATTCAACGATTTCCTGTGCTTCTTCAGCTGTCTGGCCCGGCAATTGGGCGTGAATATCGGACGGGTTCATGGGCAACTCCTGCAGGTGTCGGGCAACACTTCAAGGTGGTGCGAATGGCTCTCTCGGGCGAGGCTGACGTCCTCAATATCGGCCGCGACACCGCAGCTCGACGCGAAAAGCGCTTCATCCCAAGGGTTTCGTTGAAAGCTTCTGCCTATCGAGGCGCAACACTCCACCTATTAGCTGACTTCCCGACTCGGGTCTAACCTTAGTCTGCGCTGGCGTCATAAGCCGGCCGGATTAGCGCTGGAAAGGAGACAGGAATGAGCCCGAAGCTTGACTAGGCCACCCGTGGGTCACCGCGCAGGCAACCTGATTGCCGCTGTTCAGAATTCCCGTGTGGTCACCACAATCAGTTGATCCAACTGCTGGCCCTGCAGCCTGTGTCTTGATCTCGCTCGTCGCTATTTAACGCCCGCTCCGGGCCCGATAGCCGGATGAACACGACCAAAGGTAGCTCGCACATGGCAAATGAATCGAAATGCCCGTTCAATCACGCCGCTGGCGGTGGCACGACCAACCGCGATTGGTGGCCGAACCAGCTGAATCTGAAGATCCTGCACCAGCACTCGTCCCTGTCTGACCCCATGGACGAGGGCTTCAACTATGCCGAAGCATTCAAAAAACTCGACTTTGCGGCGGTCAAGCAAGACCTGACCGCACTGATGACCGATTCGCAAGACTGGTGGCCGGCGGACTTCGGTCACTATGGGCCGCTGTTCATTCGCATGGCCTGGCACGCCGCCGGCACGTACCGCACCGGCGACGGGCGTGGCGGTGCCGGTTCCGGTCAACAGCGCTTCGCCCCGCTCAACAGCTGGCCGGACAACGTCAGCCTCGACAAGGCGCGCCGGCTGCTGTGGCCGATCAAGCAAAAGTATGGCCGCAACATTTCCTGGGCGGACCTGATCGTGCTGACCGGCAACGTCGCGCTGGAATCCATGGGCTTCAAGACCTTTGGTTTTTCCGGTGGTCGTGCCGACGTCTGGGAACCGGATGAGGACGTTTACTGGGGTTCGGAAAACAAATGGCTGGGTGGCGACGTCCGTTACGACAAAGCGCAAAAACCCGTGCAAGCACCCGGTGATGTTCCACTCGTGGCCGAACCCGGGAGGAATGAGGACAGCCGTACCGAGCAGGGGCGCAATCTGGAAAATCCACTCGCTGCGGTGCAAATGGGCTTGATCTACGTGAACCCGGAAGGCCCTGAAGGCAACCCGGACCCGGTCGCTGCGGCCTTGGACATTCGCGAAACGTTCGGCCGCATGGCGATGAATGATGAAGAAACCGTGGCACTGATCGCCGGCGGCCACGCCTTCGGCAAGACTCACGGTGCCGGACCGGCCGACAATGTCGGCGCCGAGCCCGAAGCCGCTGGCCTCGAAGCGCAAGGCTTGGGCTGGAAGAACAGCTTCGGCACCGGCAAGGGCCCTGACACCATCACCAGCGGCCTGGAAGTGACCTGGACCACGACGCCCACGAAATGGAGCAACAACTACCTGGAAAACCTGTTCGGCTTCGAGTGGGAGCTGAGCAAAAGTCCGGCAGGTGCGCACCAGTGGATACCGAAAAACGGCGCCGGCGCCGGCATCATTCCGGATGCCCACGACCCGTCCAAGCGTCGTAATCCGACCATGCTGACCACCGACCTGTCGCTGCGATTCGACCCGATCTATGAGCCGATTTCGCGGCGCTTCCTGGCCAATCCAGACCAGTTGGCCGACGCCTTCGCCCGCGCCTGGTTCAAGCTGATCCACCGCGACATGGGCCCCCTCTCCCGCTACCTCGGCCCGGAAATGCCCAGTGAAGAACTGCTCTGGCAAGACCCGATTCCGAAGATCGACCATGCCTTGGTAAACGACAGCGACGTGGCCGCGCTCAAGAGCAAAGTCCTCGCTTCCGGCCTGAGCGTCTCGCAGCTGGTATCAACGGCCTGGGCGGCGGCTTCGACCTTCCGAGGCTCCGACAAACGCGGCGGCGCCAACGGCGGTCGCCTGCGCCTGGCGCCGCAGAAGTCCTGGCAGGCCAACCAGCCTGAGCAACTGGCCAACGTGCTGGCGAAACTCGAAAGCATCCAGAGCGAGTTCAACAACAGCGGCAAGAAAATCTCGCTGGCGGACCTGATCGTGCTGGCCGGCGGTGCCGGGGTCGAACAAGCCGCAAAAAATGCGGGTCACAGCGTAACGGTGCCGTTCACACCGGGGCGCACGGATGCCTCGCAGGAACAGACCGACGTGGAATCCTTCGGTTTCCTCGAACCCATCGCCGACGGTTTCCGCAATTACCTCAAAGCCCGCTACCGCGTATCGGCCGAGCATCTGCTGATCGACAAGGCACAACAACTGACCCTCAGTGCGCCAGAATTGACCGCGCTGATTGGCGGCCTGCGTGTATTGAACACCAATGTCGGACAAACCAAGCATGGCGTCTTCACGAAGCAGCCAGAGGCATTGACCAACGACTTTTTCAAAAACCTGCTGGACATGGGCGTGGAATGGAAACCGACCTCAGAGACTAACGAGGAGTTCGAAGCACGCGATCGCAAAACCGGCGAAGTGAAATGGACCGGCACGCGGGTCGATCTGGTCTTTGGTTCGCATGCGCAGTTGCGCGCGCTGGCTGAAGTCTATGCCTGTAGCGATTCGAAGGAGAAGTTTGTGAAAGACTTCGTGGCGGCGTGGACCAAGGTGATGAATCTGGATCGGTTTGATTTGAAGTGAGATCGTGAAAACTGCAACGCCTCCCAAGTGGAGGCGTTGTGCTTTTTGCGGACTGGAGAAACGGACTAAACGGGAGAGATCGTCGCCAAGGCACCGATCAAAAGGGTTAACACCAGAAAACCACCCAGGAAAAGGGACATCTTGGCCATGGAGCCTCCTACGGAATGAGTGTGCGGTGCAAGCGCTACAGCGAATGCGGACCGTGCTGTCATTGTGAGGCGCAGGCCAGGTGCGTAACAGATGCAGATCGCGCAGAAAAATACGTATCAGAGCAAATCCAGGCTGTCAGCGCGTCAGCTGAAAACCATGCCCGACCTCCGCGTTTTTCGCTTCGCTGATCCATAAGGCCCACGACCGAAAATAGAGGGTTAGATCATCGGTGAGCTGCTGACCACCCGCAGTGCCAACCCTTCATAAGCATCCAGCGTAATCGTGAACTCCCCCTCAGGCGTGAGATCGCCTTCGACCCGTTCATTGATGATGTCGACCACCGGTCCCGGGGCAATATTGGGCAGGTGTAGGGTTTCGGTGATCGCTGTCGAGCCGAAGTTCAGTGCGGTGATCTGGGTGCCTTTGCCAGCCGGCAGTTCGTGGACCATGATCAGCAAACCCGGATGCTCGACATCAGGGACCAGAATCTGGCGACTGGCGGCGATATCGTAGGAACGGCGCGCCGCAAGGATTCGCTTCAGCTGCGAGGCAAACGAGTCATGGTCTTTCAGTTGACTGGTCAGGCTGCCGTACAACGTTTTCGGGCGCGGCATCTGCCCGTCCGACAGCTGCGCTTGCGGATTGAGGTCAACCAGATCATAGGCGCCGCGATGAATCCAGCGGGTATCGCCATCGAGCATCAGATGCGCGACCTGCTCTGCCGGCAGCGGCAGTGCGCCGACGAGGTCCCAACCCGACAACGCGAACACGCCCGGCTGCATCGCGTTGTACATCACCAGCAGCACATGTATCTGGCGTATCTGCTGAATATCCGCCGGGGTAATGACATCGAGGTCGCGAATCCCCAGCGCCGCCGTGATGATGCTGGCGGTCGTGCAGGACACGCCGTTGGTGACAAATTTCAGGTTATACGGCGCGTGCTCGCCGGCCAGGCGTTCGTACATCTGTTCGCGAATGTGCTCGCGCAAGATGTTTCCAGGGAACGTCTGCCCTTGATAAAGAAAGGTGTCATGGGCGTGCAGGGTCCAGAAATGCACCAGTTCGAGGGTCAGTTCGTCATGGTTCTGCAACGCATGGATCAGCGAGCCCGGATCGATGCCCAAGGTATGCATCTGACGCAGCATCAAGCGCAGGAATTCGGTATCGCCCATCAGCAACGCGTGCTGGTAAGCGGGTCGGGTGATGAAGTCATATGAAAGATCGGCCCCGCCGTGGGACATGGCGGCGATATCGTCAACGGTCAGGTTCAGTTCCTGAAAACTGAAACCGCCCGCCTTGCGAATCGCCCCGGCCAGCAACTGATTACCGGTGATCGACAAGGGATGGCTTTCCGACCAGGCGGTGCCATCGAGCTTGCGTTCAACGCCGAGAAAACCGTTGGCGTCCAGCCGCAGGATTTTCGCGCCCATGACGTCAATGGCGTGCAGCGCGTCGCCGATGATCATCTGCTGTGCGGCGAAGGTCGGGTCCAGCCAGTTCAGCGACGGTTGCCCCTCCTTGAAGTAATGCAGGTAAACCCAGCGTCGCGGCTTGCCGTCGACACCCATGACGATCGGGGTCGCACTCCAGTCGGTTTCCTTGACCCCGGGCTCGAAGAAGATCACCCGTTGCAACTGGCCGACGATGTAATGCTTGTCGCGTAGAACGTCGACCTGCATCGGACTGAGGTTCTGCGCATCGCGCCCCTCGATGACATCGGGCAGCAGCGGCCAGTCCTCCTCGCGGATTTCCACCATGTGGTAGAGCCCCGGATAGTCTTCATAGGCCATCTCGGCCAGGCGAAAATCCGCGCCTTTGCCGGTGTGCGACGGGATGACATCGTCGATGATGACCGCATTGTGCGCAGCGGCCATGCGCGTCAGTGCCTGAAGCTGGGCCTCGGTGCCCAACTGCGGATCGATGTCGAAACTGATGCGGTCGAAGTTGCCGTCAATGGTGGGCGTGTGTTTGGTGCCCGAGAGGCCGCCAGACCTTTTCAGCGGGCCGTTGTGAATCCCCTGGATACCGATTCTCGACAAGGCGTGCCATAAGGTTTCGTCACCCAGGGCTTCGAGCACCGTGCCATTTTCACGGGTGATAATCGACGCCGGGTACGCAGTGAACCACACCGAAGCGAGGGCCGAGGCGTCGCGTGGCCGGGTATGCGCGTAGGGCTGTTGCCACAATCGACCTTGCCCCGAGTAGAGCCTGGCCCGTTGTCTTGCGGCATGCAGCATCGATTGTTCGACCAGCCAGTCCACATGGTTTTTCTCAGCCGCCGTCATGGAAACAATCACCTCTCGTCATGAAAAAAAGGCATCCGCCCTTCTGCACCAAAAGCGCCGCTCGTTTTTATATGAGGCCCTGACGTGGCATTCGTTGCATCGTGCTGTTTTATGACGGCCTTGCAGGCTTACTCGGAAACCGCGACTTGATTACGCCCGCGCGCCTTGGCTCGATACAGCGCCTTGTCCGCGTTGTTCATCAAACTGTGCAGATCGTTATCCTCGGCATTCATCGACGCGACACCGCAGCTGGCCGAGATACGATAGACCGGCCCGGTCATCAGCCCGGCGATCGACTGGATGAGTTCCTCGGCAATGTTCTGCGCGACCTCAATCGAGGTGTCCGGCAGCAGAACAGCAAACTCCTCCCCGCCCAACCGGCCGTAAACGTCGGTTTCGCGAAACGAATTGCCGATGACCGTTCCCATTTGCCGCAGCACCTGATCCCCGACCTGATGCCCGTAGGTGTCATTGATGTGCTTGAAATGATCCATGTCCAGCATCACGGCGCACAGTGGCAAGTGGTTGTTCTTGCAATGGCCATACAGTTGCTGGGCGTGCTCGAAAAAAGCCCGGCGGTTGTTCAGGCCCGTGAGCTCATCCGTCTGGGCGGCACGGGTTGAAACACTGTGCGCCTGCTCCATTTCACGGGTTAGACGAAAGGCGGTTTCCAGTGCGTCGGACAGGTTGCGCGTCGCGCTGAATACAAATGAAGCGAACACCAGAACCGCCACCCCCATACCAACCTGCAGGGATGTGGATTGAAACAACAGCCAGATCGTACAAGGCAACAACACCAGGGAAATGGACACGACCGTCATGTAGCGATAGGCCGAGTAACAGGACACCGCACTGACAGACATTCCGACGCAAAAAAGCATGACCAGGGCCTGGGCCAACAGGTCATCGGCCGGCATGACCGCCAGCGCGCCGCCGCCCCAGATACCGGCGGACAACACGAGCGTGCCCCAATACGTGCGCTCCCAGCGCTGAGGGGGGCGCTCGTTGGCGGGACTGCGGAAATAGGCGATGAACATCGAAATCCGCAACAACGACGACGCCGCCTGCAACGCTATCCACCACGCAATGACTGTGTGATCAAAACGGTCCCAGCACAGCCAGCACACCATCAGCACCGCGAGAAAGCTGCCGAATACCGCTGAAACCGACTGGCGGAACAGCTGGTGCAATCGGTCTGTGTGCACCTGCCTTACGATCAACTCTTCCGTTTCGTACCGCAATCCAACGCCATCCATTTCATCTGCCTGATCATCATGCTGCGACGATGGCGATTGTGGCACATTGCTTATGGCCATTCGCACATTCATCCTCGCAGAAACAGATCAGTGCCTGGATGCCGGAGGAGTGGCGAGGCCTACCGTCAGTGGACGAAATACCCACCTTTATACTTATGATCGACTTAGACCCGGAAGCGATTAACCAGCAGAGTAATCTCTCTGGATAGCTGATCCAGGTCGACACACATTTCGTTGTTGCGGGTGGTGATGGCTTGGGTCTCGCTGA
Organism: Pseudomonas sp. LB3P81; assembly: GCF_054897965.1. Classification (NCBI taxonomy): domain Bacteria; kingdom Pseudomonadati; phylum Pseudomonadota; class Gammaproteobacteria; order Pseudomonadales; family Pseudomonadaceae; genus Pseudomonas; species Pseudomonas sp. LB3P81. The sequence continues at coordinate 1,066,244 of NZ_JBUBVG010000001.1, forward strand.
TATGACGGCTTATCTTTGACAGGCTCTGGTTCACCTCGGCACCGATGCTGGACTGCTCTTCAGCTGCGGTAGCGATCTGGTTGTTCATCCCGTTGATCTCCGACACAGCATTGCTGACCTCGACAAGGATCTGACCGGTGCTATTAATTTTGTTAACCGCACGCTCGCTACCACTAAGACTGTCCTGCATGGTGCTCACTGCGGCACGCGCACCTTGTTGCAGTTGGCTGATCTTGTCCTGTATTTCAGCGGTACTTTTCTGAGTTCGCTGCGCTAGCGACCGTACTTCATCAGCCACCACGGCGAACCCGCGTCCCTGCTCGCCAGCACGTGCAGCTTCTATAGCGGCGTTGAGGGCCAGTAGATTGGTTTGGTCGGCAATGCCCCGGATCACATCGAGAATCGAACCTATGGACTCAACATCTCGGCCCAATATCTGGATATCCTGCGCGGCCTTGCCGATGTCGTGTGCCAGGCCACCGATTGCACTCATTGTGTCGTCCACATTGTTGTGCATGGCTTGAGCCTGGTTGTCTGTATCGCGTGTTACCTGAGCTGCGCTTTGTGCCGACTGCGCCACGTTTTCCGTAGCCAGGGCCATCTGTTCCATGGCATGAGCGACCTGATCTGCATCCTGGGTCTGCTGGTCAAGGGCGTCAGCGGCGTGCTGGGCACTTTGCTTGAGCTGTTCATTGCGTTCCTGCAGCAATTGAGCGCAGCGTCCAAGGTCGAGCACCATGTCACGGATATTGCTGACAAATCGATTAAAGGCTATGGCTAGTTGCGCAGTTTCCTCGTTTCCGTCCACTGGTAGCTGGATAGTCAGGTCGCCCTCTCCGGAGGCCAAGGCCTTCAAGTTACCCGTCAGAAGGTTCAGAGGTCTGACTATGCTACGCGTTACATAGGCGACGATGAGACTTAGCAGCAACAACAAAGCAACCATAATTCCCCACTGCTTCCAGCGCAGTGCGTCCATAGTTTGCTGCTGACTGCGGGTTTGCTCGGTAATAAGTGCATCGAGACCATCAACATAAAAACCGGTGCCGATAGTCCAGTGCCACTTATCCAGGTAGCGATTGTATGAAAGCTTCGGGTAAGGCTTGGTGTCTGCGCCCGGCTTGGGAAAGTAGTACGTCACAAAATCACCGCCACGCCTGGCGGCGGCGGTCAGCTCACGAACGAGGTAAGTACCGTTGCTGTCTTTGAGGTCCCAGAAGTTTTTCCCTTCGTCCTTACCAGCAAGGAATATCCGGTCGCCGCTGTCACTGTAGCCAAAGAAGTAACCGTCTTGTCCATAACGCAAATTGCGAAGCCTGCGCCTGGCTTCCTCCTGTGTTGCCGGGCTCATCGCGTCAGAGCCTTCGTACAACGGCTGGATGGTGCTATAGGCAATATCAAGGTAGTGCAGCAGTTCGTCCTTACGGGTCTTGATCAAAGCCTGTCGGGTTTCTTCCAGGCTTCTTTCTCCAAGGGACTGCTGTTCAGAGAAGGCTAGCAACTGAATGATCAATGCGAGAACAAGCGCCGGAGCAACCGACAACATTAGAACCTTATTGCGTATCTTCCATTTCATAAAAATCTCTGATCAAGAACTGCACGTATATTCGCTTCCATTTATCGGCGCTGTAAGACGAATGTTTAGTCGTTCTTTGAGGCTATTCGCCAAGGAAACCGCCGCTGCGTAACGAGGCATTGCGACCCAATGCTGGACCTACGCCGACGACACATTCACGGTCATCAGGAAGAGGACCTGGCCAAGGGCTTGTTGAAGGGCGACGCGATGAAGTTCTATCCGCAAACGGCGCTGGAACAGGCGGGCGGTGACTATCGCAGCAACACTTCGCCGTGGAGCGCCAACGTCATCATCGACCGCGAACTGGTGACCAGACAAAACTCAGGCTCAGCGCTGGACGTGGTGGGCAAGGCGATCGTCGAGCGCCTCAAATCCCGGAGCTAGAGACTGAGTGGACTCGGGATGGTAAAACTCATCGCGAAGTTTTCTGTTTGAAACACCTCGAAAAAGGATCCCATCGGTGAAGTCACCCGCCACACCAGATTCAAGTGTCACAACCGGGGTGGAACTCAGCCTGCAAACCCGGCTGATCGCGCTGTTTACCCCGCAAACGCCATTTGCCTTGATTGTCGCCGTGCTTTTTGTGGGACTTTCGAATTGCCCTTGTCGGGGAGGCCGTGTTGGGGCTGTTGGCGCTGGTTGATTTGATCAGGTTACCCAAGGATGCGGGGGAAAGTGTGTTGAAACGGACTTGATGGAGTCGTTACTTCCTACGCTTTGCGCCTGCGATACCGGATTCCCCGCCCCCATCCCTACAGACCGCTCTTACAACCAGGCGTCTTGTGACGAAGGCAGTCTGCACCTGACCGCAGATTACGACTTAACGGACCCGTCCTATGCCAAATATCGAATCGCCTGACATCAACCAATCGGTAGATCCACGCAAAGTCCCGAGTCTTGAAATAGACACAAGGACATGTGGATGTTCAGCACTTGCACGCCAGTCGCTTCGGCGGGTCGCCCATGACCCATCCTGCCATCCTCGCCGCAGCGGCTGCCTCGAAAACCGCCATCGGCTCTCCCGGTGCCTGCCCTCTACGCAACACCCATGTGCAGCTATTGCCCTTGCGCTATGGGCTGGTGGAAAAGCCACTCGACCCGAGTGCCAAACTGAAGCTGCCCTACGCCCTCACCACTCGACCGTTGGGTGTCCGTTTACTGCGCGATGGCTGGTTGTACGTCATCGACAGCGTTACCGGCCATCTCCACGAATATCAGCTACTCGACGGACTGGTCAGCGCCCTGCTGCACAAGGGCGCCAAGGTCGATGACGACCGGCGCACGCCCATTGAAGAGCGTCCGGCGCTGGTGTTTTCAAGGCGCAGCACGCTGTACGTGAACTTTGCGGAAGTGCAATGGACGGCGGCGAAATGCGCCCAGGTGCTCGACAGTCGTGAGGAACGCGAGCACTTCATGCAGGTTGTCGATCTCGGCCCGGTGGATTGCGAAACCGGTGGCGCGCATTTGCTGACGGTTGCACAAGGCAAAGAGTGGCTGGCGGAGATTGCGACCGTTCCGGCCGGACAGGCGCAAGCCGCACACGACCGCGAAGAGCTGGAAGCCACGTCGCCGCCGGACGCCGTTCTGTTGCCAACGGTGCAGGTCAGCGATGCCCCCGAGCACGAACGTGAACCCTATTTGTGGGAGCAGCCTCGGCGCTTTCGCGAGGCGCACATCGGCGAGTTGCTCGGCCGGGTACGCGGGCCTTATCAGGACGACACGCTGTTTCTGGTGGTGCAGGATGAGCTCGGCGTGTTGCGCGATTTGGCCGAGTATCAAGACGTCGTGGTCGGCTGGGTCGATGAGTGGAGCAACGCCGACAATAACGAGCGTGATTACTTGCTGGCCTGTTACATCGAATCCCTGAGCCGGCTCAGTGCCGAGGATATCGGCGAACTGGCCAAGGCGGATGACAACCCGACCGTGCAGGCGTTGTTTGCCGATCTGGAACAGTTGCCCGAGCCGGATCGGGAACACACCCGCCAAGCCTTGCTGGATTATCTGAACAAGGGCGGCAAGGTCGAGCCTTCGGGTGTGCCGGCGCCCCCGGAACTGGAGCAACTGCGCAAAGAAGCCCATGCCGAAGCGTTCAAATTCGCCAAGTACCAAGGCGCGACACCCGACTTCACCGCCCACAGCCGCGCCAGTGACCAGGCCGACCGCCGTTACTACACGCGCCAACATTTCGAGGGTACGCCCGACGATTTCGTCGAGCGTCATCTCGATACCCTGATCAAACTCGCCCAAGAGCAAAACAAACGCATCATCGACGTGCTCGAAGGTTCCCGTTTCAGTGGCAAACGCGGGGTCAATGATTTCATCGACCGCCCGGCCATGGACGCGGCGCTGTCTCAGCATCGCGATGACCTTGGCCGCTGGAACCGGATGCTCGATCGCATCACCGCCGACCGCACGATGCTGGTGGGTGGCGGTCGCTTCCACCGTTCGGCCTGGTACTACGACGCGCAGGATCAACAGCAACTTCACCAAGCCTTCACCGCGGAATACGCCTGCCTCAAAGACATCTGCCGCAGCGACCACGCCAGCGAAACCCTGCTCGGTTATCTGGAGGAACACCCGGAACTGACCCGGCCGCTGTTCTACACCTTGCCCCTGCGCCTTCAGCCTGAGAACGCCGCGCAATACACCACGTTGTTCAACGCCGGCATGGGTGTGTTCAACAACCTGCCGCACTGGTTGGCCGAGTTGAAGAAAATCGAACAACCACACCTGCCAGCGCTCGACGATTTACCCGACCCCACCCGCGCCGTCGCCGACGCCGCCCAGCACAGCCTCAGCCCCGCGCTGAATCTGGGCCTGAGCCGGGCGCTGGCAGGGTTCGACCTGGCGGGCGAGAAAATCCCCGACCTCGACGAACTGTTCCGGCAACTGCCCAAGGCTTTATCGGCACGGATCCTCGACGCCGCAAAAACCACCGGCGTGACCTTCACCGTCGCCAGCCCGGCGGAACACGCGGCGCTGCAAACCCACCTCAAGGACATGCTCAGCGAGCGCGACTACCTGAAAACCCTGACCCGCGAACGCAACCAGCTCACCCACAACAAAAACCGCCAGGGCCACAAGACGCCGCGGGCGCTGGAGTTGCAGGGCGAGATCGTGCGGGTGCGCGGGCAGTTGACGCAGCTTGAAGGGCAATTGGCCGGGGCGTTGAGCCCGATTGCGGAGCTGCCGGATCAGTCGGTGCGGCTGTACGGCGCGACGCAGGCTCGGGCGGGAGTGACGGCGGTGTTTCCGCCGGCGCAGCAGTTGGAGGTAAGGAGTTTGTTGAAGGATATTCGGATTGGGGTGAGCTCGGTGCCGAATGGGAAGTTGATTAGAAGTGAGGGGATGGGGTTGTTGGTGTTTTTGGTGCAGGGGGTGAATTTGGTTTCGGTCGTAAGGGAGCTGACCAACCAATCCAGGAACAAGCGAGTATGGATGCCCTTGGCCAATGCGCTGGCGGCTACTGGTGCTGCGGGATTCACTGCGGCGCAAAGTCTGGCGGATACCGCTCTGAAGGCGCGTAGCGCAGAACTCGTTGCCGGACTTCAACACCATGCTTTGCAAAATGTGCATGTGCGGATGGGGAAGATGCATGTTGGATTGGGTTTCTTTACGTATGTTTTAGGTTTCACAGCTTCGTTGTCCAGCCTCAATTCGCAACAGGAGAAATGGCAAGAGGCGACGCGCAGTGGGAATCACTCGGCACAGAGCAGCGCAGCGCTCGCCACATTGGGTGCGGGTGGTATGGCGGCCGCTAACGCCTATGGCCTGAATCATACCGTCCGCGCTACTTTCAAAGTACTGACGGCACGGGGTGCCGCAGCCCGAACGGCTGCCTGGGCCGCGGCGGGCACAAGGCTGTCCACGGTGTTTTTCCGCTTCAATCTGGCCGGTGCGTTGTTCACCGTTCTAGAACTGGGCGGCACCTGGCTGTACAACCGCTACAACATCAGCGCCCATGACAAATGGCTGAGAACCACGCCATGGAGCCTGGATGCCGATAAGCGTGGCGACCATACCCTGGATGAATATCAGCGTTATCTGGACTATTTGCTCAACGCCCCGTATGCACAACTGGGTCCGAACGAACACGACTCGTGGCTGAAAAACTTGCTGCTGAAAGCCAAACCCAGCGACATTCATCTGGTCCTGCCGAGGTTCAATCTCAGTAACTTTCAGCCACCGTTGAATGGAAAACCAATACACCGTTTGGGGATCGGTGCCCGGCGCCTTGCCGTACCCCTCCACAGCCGAGGTGTGCCACAAGAACGCAAGGACGTCATCAGCGATGAGGTGGCGGCCAGCCTGCGCCTCGTGCAAGCAGAATCTGATCGGCTGGTGCTGTGCCTGCGATACCCAGTGAATCCTGACACCGAGTTTACCCCGGCGTCTGAAACGCTGGAGCTGACGGTCTGTGTCGAGACCCTGAGCGCCAACGGGCTCTGGGAGCCACGGATCCAAATCATTCGAATCAACCCGCGCAGTACAGGGCGTTTCCCGGTACTGCCGCTTCAATCCCTCAGCGAACATCCACCGTTGTTGCTGGTTGAAACTCATCTGCTGGAGTTGGCCGACCATGCCCACCAAGAGTAATGTCCCAATGCCCACCCCGCTCCCCGAGCAGCCTCGCAACGCCGGTGATGTCGAGCCGTTTCCCAGCGGCAGGATCACCTATCTCGCACCGTTGCCCTTGCCGACAGCAATGCCGCCGTATGGACCTCATATCGGGGAACTCAATGATGTGTTCATGGACTTCGGATTGGGATCGCCAGAGGTGTTTTCATGGCAGGTCATATTAGGTGGGCCATTGAGCGGCACTTTTATGATTGCATTCTTGTTTCCACTAATCGGCGGCTTCATGTTTTTTTTATTCGGGATGGGGTGGGACGACATTACTCACGCAATAGAAGGAGTTTTTCTGGCGTCATATGGAAATGCAGCAGTAACCGGTGTTTGCTCCCTACTTATTGGCCTCGGCGTCTGGCACCACAACCACAAAAAGCGCCTCAACATCATCCCCACCCGCTTCAACCGCCAACGCCGCGAAGTGTGCTTCATGCCCGAAGACGCCACCGATCCCCTCTTCGTCCCCTGGGAATCCCTCTCGGCCTGGATCATCGAAGCCCAAGGCGCCACCCAATACGGCATCCACCGCCAATACGGCATGGGCATCGGTTTCCAGCACGGCGAAACCCTGACCAGCGTCGAATTCCCCTGCTTCGGCCTCTCCATCGCCATCAGCCACTGGGAAGCGATCCGTGGCTACATGGAGTACGAAATCCACGACCTCAAATCCATCCAGGACCTGCAAGACTTGCAAGGCCCCAACGACCCGCCTCACGAAGGCCTGCACACCTTCCACAACGCCCGCGCGCGCCTGCACCAGCAAATCCGCAACGGCCAGCGCAACCGGATCTCGGGATTTTTCTGGTACCTGTACCACGTCATGACGTTGTGGACGATTCCCAACCACCTGGTCGAATGGGAAGTCCGCCGCCTTCAGAAAATGGGCCCGCAGGCCATGCCCGACTTAATGCGCGAATGGTCCGAGCCGCTGCCGAAAGAACAATGGGCCAAGCCGAGTGAAGAACTGCTGCGCCAGAGCGAGCAGGTTCGCGCCTTGCACAAACGCCAGCCGCGACGGCCGATCACCGAAATCTTTGCCGAGGTGCAGCGCTTGAATGCCACGGATAAGCGTCGCGCATGAGTCGCTTTTCCAGCGCCCGTACCGTCACAACTTGGGGCTGCGGCGAATCAATTAGCTCTCAAGAACGGACACTATTGATTTGTAATCCCGACGACAGTGCCTTATCCCTTTAACAAGCTATCCGCGATTGTCCCCGAAAAAATTGCCGCCACCGGCCCAGTAAGAAACACCGGCCCCACGCCATCCCATTGGACCGTCACAACTCCGCCATCACATTCAACCTCAACAGTATCGTCCAACAAACCACGACGAATTCCGTTAACAGCCGCGCCACAACAGCACGAACCTGAACCAAGCGGAATACCGCCCCCGCGCTCCCAAATGCGCAACCGAATATGCTTGCGGTCAATGATCTGGACGAAATGGACGTTCGTTTTGAGGGGAAACAAGGGGTTGGTTTCAATGGTTGGCCCGATTGTCGCGATATCAATCGCCGTCAGGTCATCCACAAAATAGGTGCAGTGCGGATTGCCCATGCTGCACGCTGTTGGCCCACCGTCCAGGGGCAGGACAGCCGAATCCAGTTCCTGTGCCAGAGGAATATCCGACCAGCCGTAAAGCGGCGCTCCCATGCTGACCGAGATGGCACCGGTGGAAGTTCGTTCGCACGTCAGCAGACCGCGGTTGGTCCGCAGTGCGACAGAAGTCGTGTTTGATTCGCGCATCAGCCTGTCCGCCGAACCGCGCGTTGCGCTGCCACAAGCGTCCAGCGGGGAGCCATCAGCGTTCCAGAACACCAAGCGCGCTGCTGCGTCATCGCAATCGAGCAGCACCGCGAGTTGATTGAATCCGACGCCTCGGTTGCGATCACCCATTCGCCGAGCGATGGCACTGGTCACTGGATTGACGGTGTTTCTTGCGTCCACGATCACGAAGTCATCGCCATTGGCGTGCATCTTGTGAAAACTCAGCGGCATGAACAGATCCTGGCGACGGGACATATGGGGAATTGACGTTTGAAGGCAATACAGCCCCATTCGCAGCACTTTTTCAAGCGGTGTTAAGTTCGCTGGCCGCTGATATCAAACCTGTTTCAGACTTTTCCCAAGCCGCCATCACGACGGAAACAGATCCAGTGTGCGCTCCACCTCTTCAATATCGATTTTGAAGCCATCGCCCTCAGGTGTTCCGACCACAAAGCCAAAATTCTGCTGGTCGCGATCCGTCAGGTACTTGAAATAGCTGACGAAACGGTTCGGTGGCTGAAGGACCAGCAACGAACCGCCCTGGCGCAGTACATTGACACCATGTACAAGCTGACTGCCTTCGACCCCGATCACGGTCTGCGCTCCGGCACAGGCGGCCACGATGGTCGGGACGTCGGTTTTCAGAGGATCGAGTACGCGAAACCCCCGAGTCTTGCGCAGATGTTCGGCGATCTCGAGTTCGTTGCGCAAAAGGCGCAAGTCACCGGCGCTACCGCGAAGAATGAACACGCCAGGGTGTTCCTCATGACTCACGTGCGACAGCAGCTTTTCACCCATGGCACGGTAACGCAGGTGCCTGCTTTGGTTGTTGCTGAAATCGTCGAATAGCACGAGCTCATGAAAAAACGCGCCGTTCAAACGGACCGGCTTCATACCAAGCCAGTCTTCGTACGCGAGGGTCTGGGCAGATAGGGGAAATCTGGCGGAGGGCGCGGTGGTCACCGGGACGCCTTCGTCGCATGCCAATGAATAGGTCGGGAAGTCTTCCATCAACCGCGTACCAAACCAGGTATTTCCATTTTGCGTGCAAAAGATGGCCGCGCGGTCGATCTCGTTTTCCACGACAATGCGCGGAAACCTGCCAGGCTTGAGAGACAACCAGAAACTTGCATTGTCCTTGTAGAGCGCCCCATCGATCAGCCAGACGTCTTCGAGCAAGTATCCCCGTGTCGGGCCTTGTACCACGTCACCCAGCCCTTCCATTGTGCGCGCGGGATGCTCGAACGGATAAAAGCGCTTCGCCTCCCATCCCGTCACGCGTTCCATTTGACCGGACAGGAAGAAAGCCGGAGGAGAATGCGATACCCCACCCGGCGCAACGTCCCAGCGTTTCACCGCCAGGCTTTTCAAGTTGATCTCTGCCTCGCGTGCGAGTCTTTTTCTTGCCATGTACCGGTAGGCGGCAAGCGTCCATTTCCTTCGACTGCCAGCGGTCGAAGTGATGATTTGCGAGACATCGCTTTCCATGAAAAGGTCCTCCATTCAGGGCAGAGCGTCCTGAAATACTCAGCTGGATGGAATCCTTTCCATAACGGGTGGGGTCTGTAAGTTAGCGTAGCGACTGCGCAAGGTTTCGAGAAACTGTTCGCCCGAATTCTTGGCGCAATAGAGATAAATCTTGTGCAGCCCGCCAAATACCATTTCATGATAGCGGCTGGCGGCCTCCTCATCGCTTGGCCCTTCCGGCAAGCCAAGGTGAAGGGTCAGTTCCTTTCCTTCGGCAGCGAATAGCGGCGTTTCCCAAAGGAATCTGGCTACACCTGTCTTGGGTAGCCGCAGAAACATATAAGCGTGGTTTCCCAGGGAATCAACGTCACCGCCGCGCCTTCTTTTCCATTTCAGCAGTCCGTCATCCGGCCGTCCCAGGCAATGCCCGATATCGTAATAATCGAAGCCATTTTCGATTGCCCATTCAAGCGCCATGAAGGTGGTAATCGCGTTGACCTCGCCCAGTCGCTTGGCATCTGAAAAAACCGCCTCGGTGTATCCGAAACGCAGCGTGCTCCAGTAACGCTTTCCGCCACGCGTTATAACGCAGCCAAGGTGACAGCCAATCACCTCGTCATCCCGCATGATCAGGTCCAGCCGCCCGACTGTCCTGGCTATCCTGAACACTTCCTCGGTGGGAAATTGCGCAACATGGATGCCTTGCCTTGCTTGGGCGTAAGGCCGAAGCATTTCCCTGTCGGCCTTGGCGATTTCCTCATCCAGCAGCGCCTGTCTCATGTGATAGAGCGGTCGGTTCTTGCGGATGTTTCGACGCAATTCACCATCGTATTTTGCGGTGATGTCCTCGATGGATCGCCCCAGCGGAACAACAGCACTCAGATACAAAGGGACAGACAAAGCCCCCGGGGTCCGCACCTCACTGACCACTACCACATGATTCGACGCGGCAGGTTCCGGCTCGCCCTCGGTCGTAGGGGCATTGCCCTGGGCCTTCCCGCCGATGAGCAGTTTGGCCATCTCCCGCTGCTGTTTCCTGCCGATATAGAGGATCTCGTAAGGACTGTCCTTCTGAAGCCTGAACCTGGCAATTTCCCAACGCCAGACACACGCACGCCCAAGGATGTCTCGCAGCCAGTTTGAAGCGTGTCTCATCTCATACCGCATTGAAGGGGAAATGAGTTTTCGGATAACTGCCGCCAAGTTATCTTTCATTTTTCGTCATCCTTTGAGCTTTATCTTAGGTAGAACAGATACAAAGATCCGGGCGGAACTTCAATAAATGCGCTTAAACCTTGAAATAGAAGACATATTTAATGAGACAACTCGCTGGATATCGAGTAACAGTAAAGATAGAAGGCCGTGACTTTGCAAGGCGGCATACCGGTCTTTCCGATTGAAACCCCGTCCACAAAAAAGCCCACTGACCGTTACCGGTTCAGTGGGCTTTTCGAGTACACCCTGATTACAGAGCCATATCACTCGCAGCTTTAGCCTTCGGCGCCTGAGGCGCTTCAGCCGGGGCAGCAGCCGGAGCCGCTACCTGACCGATTGCCGGTGGCGGCGTCAGTTGCAGCACCTTGGCGGTGTAAGCCCACTCTTCAGCCACTTTTGCAGGGCTGCCGTTCAGTTGAGTGCCGTAGCTCGGCACGATCTGGTGCAGCTTTTCCTGCCAGGCAGGCGAAGCAACCTTGTCCTTGAACACCTTCTGCAGCACGGTCAGCATGATCGGCGCAGCGGTCGAGGCACCCGGCGAAGCACCCAGCAGACCGGCGATGGTGCCGTCAGCGGAAGCAACGATTTCGGTACCCAGTTTCAGCACGCCACCGGCCGCTTCGTCACGCTTGATAATTTGCACGCGCTGGCCGGCTTGCCACAGGCGCCAGTCTTCAGCCTTGGCGTTCGGGAAGTATTCTTTCAGAGCGTTGAGGCGGTCTTCGTCAGACAGCATCAGTTGGCCTGCAAGGTACTCGACCAGCGGGTATTCCTTGATGCCGACCTTGGTCATTGGCCACACGTTGTGCGTGGTGGTGGTGGTCAGCAAGTCCAGGTACGAGCCTTCCTTGAGGAACTTGGTGCTGAAGGTCGCGAATGGGCCAAACAGGATGACGCGCTTGCCGTCCAGGACACGGGTGTCCAGGTGCGGAACCGACATCGGCGGTGCGCCAACGGAGGCTTTGCCGTAGGCCTTGGCCAGGTGTTGCTCGGCGATGGTCGGGTTCTCGGTCACGAGGAACGAGCCGCCTACCGGGAAGCCTGCGTATTCCTTGGCTTCAGGAATGCCGGACTTCTGCAGCAAGTGCAGTGCACCGCCGCCCGCGCCGATGAACACGAACTTGGCGTCGGTTTCGGTTTGGGTGCCGTCTTTCAGGTTTTTGTAGCTGACGCGCCAGGAGCCGTCTTCGTTCTTGGTGATGTCTTGCACTTCGCTAGACAGTTTCAAGTCGAATTTCGGGGTGGTTTGCAGGTGCGCAACGAACTGGCGGGTGATTTCGCCGAAGTTCACGTCGGTACCGATCGGGGACCAGGTGGCCGCGATTTTCTGATTGGGGTCACGCCCTTCCATCATCAGCGGAACCCACTTCTTGATCACAGCCGGGTCTTCGGAGTACTGCATGCCGGCGAACAGCGGGCTCGCCTGCAGGGCTTCGTAGCGTTTTTTCAGGAACTTGATGTTGTCGTCGCCCCACACAAAGCTCATGTGCGGCGTGGAGTTGATGAACGAACGCGGGTTTTTCAGCACGCCCTGCTGAACCTGCCAGGCCCAGAACTGACGGGAAATCTGGAATGCTTCGTTGATTTCAACCGCTTTCGGGATCTGAACGTTGCCCTTGTCGTCTTCCGGCGTGTAGTTCAACTCGGCCAGAGCGGAGTGACCAGTACCGGCGTTGTTCCAGCCGTTGGAGCTTTCTTGGGCGACGCCGTCGAGGCGCTCGACCATTTCCATCGACATGCCAGGTTCCAGCTCATTTAGCCAGACACCGAGGGTCGCGCTCATGATGCCGCCGCCGATGAGCAACACATCGACTTTCTTTGCCTCTTCCGCGTGAACGGACGTGATCCCCATCGACAAAGCCAGCCCCAGCAGGGCTGTGTTCATTTTCTTAAACATCTGTAGCACCTTTGATAAAACGCCATCCGCCCTTCCATCCTCACGACGAAACCCTTGTATCACACGGCATTCAGGCAAATGTCGTGGGGGCTCGCACATAAGAACCGGAGGGGTGGGCACACAAGGCCGACGTGTTCCATCGACCTCAGTTTATATGTCCCTACTGAACTGACTTTTTATCTTTATTGGCTTCAGCTACTTGAGCGACAGTGATTCTGCTGGCGCGTCTCGAGGACACGCAAACTGAATAGGTCAAACCAAGTTGGGGCGAAGAATATCACGACATCGCAAACCCGCGCGTCTGTTCCCGACCTGATAGTCCGAACACGCGCGCCGGGGCCACTATACTGATCCTGATTTTCTCGACGATCCGCTGAGGAGCAGTCATGAGCGACAAAAACGATCTGCGCAAATATTCCTCTCAAGTGGTCGACGGCGTGGAGCGCGCGCCCGGTCGCTCGATGCTGCGGGCCGTGGGTTTCACCGACGAGGACTTCAAGAAGCCGCAGATCGGCATCGCCTCGACCTGGGCGATGGTCACGCCGTGCAACATGCACATCGACAAGTTGGCAATCGAGGCCGAAAAAGGCGCGAATGCCGCCGGGGCCAAGGGCGTCATTTTCAACACCATCACCATTTCCGACGGCATCGCCAACGGCACTGAGGGCATGAAGTATTCATTGGTGTCGCGGGAGGTGATTGCCGATTCCATCGAAGTGGTGGCTGGTTGTGAAGGTTTTGACGGTCTGGTGACGGTGGGCGGCTGCGACAAGAACATGCCGGGCTGCCTGATCGGCATGGCGCGGCTGAACCGCCCTTCCATCTTCGTCTATGGCGGGACCATTCGGCCCGGCGCCGGCCACACCGACATCATTTCCGTGTTCGAAGCCGTGGGACAGAATGCGCGCGGTGACATCAGCGAAATCCAGGTCAAGCAGATCGAGGAAGTGGCCATTCCCGGCCCCGGTTCCTGCGGCGGGATGTACACCGCCAACACCATGGCCTCGGCCATTGAAGCGCTGGGCATGAGCCTGCCCGGTTCCAGCTCTCAGGACGCCGTCGGCAGCGACAAGGCCTCGGACAGTTTCCGTGCCGGCCAGCAGGTCATGGAGTTGCTGAAACTGGACCTCAAACCGCGGGACATCATGACCCGCAAAGCCTTCGAAAATGCGATTCGCGTGGTGATCGCCCTCGCCGGCTCGACCAATGCGGTGCTGCATCTGTTGGCGATGGCGCATGCGGTGGATGTCGAGCTGACGCTGGATGATTTTGTCGAACTGGGCAAGGTGTCGCCGGTGGTGGCCGACCTGCGCCCCAGCGGCCAATACATGATGAGCGAACTGGTCGCCATCGGCGGCATTCAACCACTGATGAAGCGCATGCTCGCGGCCGGCATGCTGCATGGCGATGCAATGACGGTGACCGGCAAGACCCTCGCGGAAAACCTCGAAAACGTGGCGGATTACCCCGAAGGCCAGGACGTGATCCTGCCCTTCGACCGGCCGATCAAAAAGGATTCACACCTGGTGGTGCTGCGCGGCAACCTCTCGCCCACCGGCGCGGTGGCCAAGATCACGGGCAAGGAAGGCCTGCGCTTCGAAGGCACAGCACGGGTTTATCACGGTGAAGAAGGTGCGCTGGCCGGCATTCTCAACGGTGAAGTGAAAGCGGGTGACGTGATCGTGATCCGCTACGAAGGCCCCAAGGGCGGCCCCGGCATGCGCGAAATGCTCTCGCCGACGTCGGCGGTCATGGGTAAAGGCTTGGGCAAGGACGTTGCGCTGATCACCGACGGCCGCTTTTCCGGTGGCTCCCATGGATTCGTGGTGGGCCATATTACGCCGGAAGCCTTTGATGGCGGGCCGATTGCGTTGATCGAAGACGGTGACAAAATCACCATTGATGCCGAAACCCGGCAGATCACTGTGGACGTTTCAGATGCTTTATTGGCCGAGCGCAAGACTCGCTGGGTTCGGCCTGAATCCAGGTACAAACGCGGGGTGTTGGCCAAGTACGCGAAGACTGTGTCCAGCGCTTCGGAGGGGGCTGTTACGGATAAATATCTTTAACCTTCTGTGGTGTTTGATCTATCGCCTTCGCGAGCAAGCCCGCTCCCACATTAGATCGCGTTTCGTCTGGAAGAACTCGGTCGAATGTGGGAGCGGGCTTGCTCGCGAAGAGGCCTTCACAGCCACCAAAAAATCAATTGACTCTACGCCTACCTCAAAGGCGAAACCGATACAGGATATCAACGGCAGCAACGGGTAATTGAAGGCTATTTCGATAGGTTCGTGCTTTTACGACATGCGTTCATTGCGGCCCGGCAATGCTCGCAGAGTCAGCGCATTACCCACCGCAAAACCACTGGCGGTGATTTCAAAGATGCACCAGCTGACCGCGCCCGCCTGCTCCGCGTTTCGCACCTGCTGCGTCAGCGCTTCCAGTCGGCTTTGCTCGTAATCACTGTGATAGATGCGCGGAGAACCGTGCCAGCGCCAGTAACGAATCCCCGGCCAACCACCCGGCCTGTCGCCACCGGTAATGGGCGATGGATCGGCAGCGACCCGGCCGATTTTCTGCTCGATCATCAAAGCGTTGGCGTCCAGCCAGCTTTCATGCCGGGGTTCAAGCACCACCGGCCCGGCATAACGTTGGCGCAACGACCGTTCACAGCCCTGCAAGCGCTGAACATGGGTGACGAGCTTGGGCATCTTTACCGAAAAACGAAAGGCAGCCGGCACCGACTGCGCCCAGCGTAAATAGGTTTGTGGCCGATGCGGGCGATAAAACGAGCTGTTGATTTCAACGGCCGTCAGTTGCGACGCATACCGCTGCAAGTGTGTGCCGTCGGCAGCAATCAACGGCCAGTGGTCACGAGGCAGGTTCCAACCGGCGCAGCCGACGTGGATCTGATTCACCTCGTTCAACAGAGCACCCCCGGCGGCATCGCGCATGAATATCTCGACCGTCTTGGGCCCTACGCCGTCGAACTCGCGCAAGCGCTGTTCAAACGCCTGGCGATCCTCGCTGGCCTCGCGGATACGGCCAATCTTGGCGGCCCCGTGGTCCGGTTCCTTAACTTCGAGAAAACTCTGCCCCGCAAGTTCGTTTTTTCCTCAGCGCACGCTAGGTTGTACGACGACTGATGAATTAAGTTTTATTTCCATCACTCGATCACCCACAACAACAACAACAACAACAACAACAACAACAACAAGGAAACACCCATGAAAAAAGTGAAAGTGCTGATTGGTTTTCTGTGCCTGTTCAGCGGCTACGTCGCGGCCACCCCGTCCTCCGCTGAAAAAGATGTGGCTCAGGCCGTCGACCACCTGACCCAAGCCATGCTGAAAAAGAACATTCCCGAACTGACCGCACTGACCGCACTGACCGCCGAGAACCTGACCTACGGGCATTCCAGCGGGAAAATCCAGAACAAGCAGGAATACATCGCCGACATCGAAACCGGCCGCAGCGCCCTCAAAACCCTCGAGATGCAAAACCAGACCATCACCCTGTCCGGTGACGTCGCCCTGGTTCGCAACCATTTCTCGGCACAGGCGCTGAAAGGCACTGAAGTGATTCCAACCGAAATCGAGAACTTGCAGATCTGGCAAAAACAGAAAGGCAAATGGCTGCTGGTTGGGCGTCAGGCGTTCAAGTTCTGATTTCCATTTAAAGGTTGTAGGGGCGAGCTTGCTCGCGAGGATTTGTAAGCGCCGCGTTTGTTCAGAAAACACGCGTGATCGTTGACGTCCATCGCGAGCAAGCTAGCGCCTACAGGGTTCCAGAAACGACCGTTGATCAGCGACTTTGCCCGCCGCCTAATAAAAGCATATTTATATGCTTAAATTGATATTGTCGAATATCCCACTCTCAGAGGGTGCCGTGATGAATATCAAGATCCTGGCTTTAATGCTTTTGGCGTTTTGTGCTCAACCCGTCTGGAGTCAAACGCCCTCCGCCTCCGCTACCCCTGTTGACAGCGCTGCGCTCAGTACACGCCTGGCCTTGCGCGACCTGTGGGTCGAACATGTTTTCTGGATCAGAAATTACGCGATCGCCAACCAGGCTGCGGACAAACAGCAAGCCAAAGTCGCCGCAGATCAGGTGGTCGACAACGCGACCAAAATCGCCAACAGCATCGCCCCGCTTTACGGTCAACCCGCAGCCGATCAGCTACTCAAGTTACTGGCCGGTCACTGGGGTGCGGTGAAACACTACAGCGACGCCACGGTCGCCAAAGATGCAAAAGGCAAGCACGCCGCCGTCACAGATCTGACCAGCAATGCCAAGGCGATTGCCGCTTTCCTGGCCAAAGCCAACCCCAACTTGCCTGAAGACACGTTGGTTGCCATGCTCGCCGCTCACGGGGGCCATCATGTCGCCCAGATCGATGAACTCGCCGCACACGATTACGCGGGCGAAGCGCGCACCTGGCAAACGATGCTCAGCCATATCCTGGCACTGGCCGACGCGCTGACGGCGGCACTGGTCAAGCAGTTTCCAGACAAGTTCTGACATCGGGCGAGGACACACCATGCTGGAAGGACTGGGTCGAACACAGCAAGACCTGCTCAATGCACTGTTGCACCACGCGAGCGGCATGAGCATTGACGAGTTGGCTGAACAACTGGCCGTCACGCGCACCGCGATTCGCCAACATCTGGCGGCGCTTGAGCGTGACGGCCTGGTGTTGCGGGGCGAAACCCGGCCGACGGGTCGGCGTCCAGAGCAACTGTTCCGGCTCACCGACCATGCCAAGGAGCAGTTTCCTCGCCAGTACCAGATGCTGGCCAGTGTGCTGATCGATGAAGTGGCCGATATCATCGGTGCCGAAGCGCTGGCGATGCTGATGCGCAGCATGGGCCGAAAACTGGCGCTGGATCGTGAATCGCAGGTGGTCGACGAAGCCAGGATCGTGCAGCACATGAATCAGGCGGGATACCAGGCAGAGGTGTTCTTCCGCTCCAGCGGCGACCAGGAAATCGTCGCGCACAATTGCGTTTTTCACCGACTGGCGGCGGCTCATCCGGTGGTCTGTGAACTGGACCTGGCCTTGATTGGCGCGCTGGGCGGCGCTGAAGTCGACCACACGGAATGCATGGTGCGCGGCGGTGACGTCTGCCGATTCAAACTTCGACCAACCGTAAAAACGGCCACCGAGCCCGATAACTTTCGGCCTTCTGAACAAATAAATCGGGCTGATGATTGAGCGGATTGATCCGTAACAGCCCTTCCTCGACATCGCTCAAACCGTAAGGCGCATACACCTCGCCGGTTGCCACCTCCAGACCGATGCAGGTTCCCGCAATCAGGTACCGGTCGATGCCGTCCTTTGCCGACGTCAGCTTCGGATACTCCTTGCCGAATCGCTGCTTGTACCAACGGTGAACCCGTGCCTGGTTCTTGATTTCGATGCTCACGTCCAGGTCGTGAAAGAGCGAACGCGCCGCCAGGATGACGGCGTTTTCGGCGTCCCACGATTCGTCTTCGTCAAAGTAGAAAACGTCGTAATCCTTGATGCCCCACGCGGCAGACCGGCCGGACTGATGATTCCAGACCGCCTGAAACAGGCAGCCCGCTGTCAGCATGCACTGGTTCAGCCCAAGTGCAGGCAAGCGCCGGGCAATCTCGACGTTGGCCGGGTTGGTCATCGCGATTTCGATCAGTGTTTCGGCGGTCAATGTCATGTGGGCTCCGTGCGCGGTCTCCAGTCACTGGGGGCAGACAATAACAAACGGCTGCACTCGAAACTGGGGTATCAGCCACCGAACGCTTCTTGCGTCCGGTGGCTTATCAGTGCTTTCCGGATGCGTTGTTGCCTGAAGCATTGCGTGAGACCAATCCGTTAAAGCTGCCTCGACGTGTGGACGGGCAATAAACCGTCTTCACGGATCGACTTGGGCCATCAGCTCGGCGACCGTTTCCGGGCGATTGGCATAGCGCTGCGCCAGCACCGCACAGACCATCAGTTGAATCTGGTGGAACAGCATCAACGGCAGGATCAGCACGCCAATGGTGCTGCCGGCGAACAACACCTGGGCCATCGGCACGCCGGTGGCCAGGCTTTTCTTCGAACCACAGAACAGGATGGTGATGCGGTCTTCCTGATTGAAGCCGAAGGCCTTGCCCAGCACGGTGGACGCGAACAAGACCAACCCCAGCACGATGCAGCAAACCACCACCAACCCGGCCAGCTCCCAAAGCGGAATCTGGTGCCAGATGCCGTCGATCACCGCCTCGCTGAACGCACCGTACACCACCAATAGAATCGAGCCCTGGTCGACGAATTTCAGCCAGCTCTTGTTGCGCGCCAACCAGGCGCCGATCCAGCGCCGGGCGATCTGGCCGGCAATGAACGGCAGCAACAGTTGCACGCTGATCTTCAGAATCGCATCGAGTGTCGAACCGCCCTCGCCGTGCACATTCAGCAGCAACGTCACCAGCAACGGCGTGAGGAAAATCCCGAACAGGCTGGAGGCTGCCGCGCTGCAAATCGCCGCCGGAATATTCCCGCGAGCCAAAGACGTGAAAGCAATCGCCGACTGCACCGTTGCAGGCAGTGCGCAGAGGTAGAGCATGCCCATGTACAGATCGTCGCCAATCAGCGGCGAGAGCAAGGGTTTGAGCGCCAGGCCGATCAGCGGAAACAGGATGAAAGTCAGGCTGAACACCAGCAAATGCAGGCGCCAGTGGCCGGCACCGGCGATGATCGATTCACGGGACAGTTTGGCGCCATGCAGGAAAAAAAGCAGGGCAATGGCGATGTTGGTCAGCCAGCCAAAACCGACTGCGACCTGGCCGCTGACGGGCAGCAGGCTGGCGAGCACGACCACGCCGATCAGGGTCAGAGTGAAGTTGTCGGGCAAGAAACGGGGGCGGGTCATCGGTGTCATCCGGTGGTGGCGAGGGGCGTGGGTCGACTCTATCGTGCCTGTCGATTGCCGACTAACGCTAATAAGCCAGTAGATGTCGGCTAAAGGACATAACACTGACGCGAACGCATCCATTTGATGGCGTACTGCGTTGCGTTCGGTGCATCAAGAACAAGAACGAGGTTGTCTTTGGTTATTGATGATCTCAAGCGCACGCATTCCCCTGTGGGAGCGAGCCTGCTCGCGATGGACGAAACGCGTGCTGTCTGGAGGAACGCGTTCTCAGAACATTTTTCGCGAGCAGGCTCGCTCCCACAATGGTCTGCGAACATCCGCAAGACCAGGTCTCGATCTATCCTCTAAAGTGGACTGGCCCCCCCCCAACAGCTCAAGTTTCGCCGACGGCGGACGACTTGATCCTTACACCCCACAGGAGCGCAAGCATGAAGATTATGCATCTGTCAGCCGCCATGAGCCTTTGCTTCACGTTGAACAGTGCCTGCCATGCGGCGCCACCAATGGCACAAGGCACGATTCGGTTTCAGGGCGCAATTGTCGAACGCGGCTGCAGCGCTGCAATGGGAAAACCGTCCACATTAATGTTGAATGCCTGCCCCACGCCAGCCGGCACACCGACGGTAAATGTGCATGGCATCGACCCGATCAGCGCCAGGGCCAATCTCAAACTGGTCTCTGACAGCGGGCGGGAGGCTCGCTATTACGACCAACAATTCGAAATAGTGGACAGCTCTGGTGCACCCGTGCGATCGGGGAACTACCTGATTACGATGACCCTGCCCTGACGATCCCTCTCTTATTCGTCATTTATCCGCAGTGGTGCAGACGCCCAGCGCACCCCGCTCAATCATCCTCATGCAGCTTGATGCCCCTGGCGTGCAGCAGATGCGGCACCATCAGCACCAGCAGCGTCAATGCGAGAACCGCAGCGGAAATCGGTTGCGTGATAAACACCGTCCAGTCGCCCTGGCTGATCGAGAGCGCGTTGCGCAGTTGTTTTTCCGCCATCGGCCCCAGCAGCATGCCCACGATCACCGGGGCGACGGGGAAGTCGAACCGGCGCATCAACACCCCGCCCCACCCGATCGCCAGCATCAGCAACAGGTCGAAGGAAGAGTGGCGCATGCCGTACACGCCGATGGTGGCGAACACCAGGATCCCGGCGTTCAAGTACGGCCGCGGGATTTGCAACAACTTCACCCAGAGGCCCACCAGCGGAAGGTTCAACACCAGCAGGATGACGTTGCCGATGTACAGCGACGCCACCAGGGTCCAGACCAGTTCCCCCGAGGTTTCAAACAGCAGTGGTCCCGGTTGCAGGTTGTAATTCTGGAACGCGGCCAACAGGATGGCTGCCGTGGCCGACGTCGGGATACCGAGGGTCAGCAACGGCACCAGGGAACCGGTCGCACTCGCGTTGTTTGCCGCTTCAGGGCCGGCGACACCCTCGATGGCGCCTTCACCTTTGCTGGCGGCGAATTCTTTCGGGTATTTGCTGAGTTTCCGCTCGGTCGAATAAGACAGAAACGTCGGAATTTCCGCGCCACCGGCCGGAATCGACCCGAAGGGAAATCCGATCAGCGTTCCTCGGAGCCACGCCGGAACCGAGCGTTTCCAGTCGGCGCGCGTCATCCACAAGGAGGTCAGGCGATGCCGGCCCGTCGTCTCTTCTTTCTGATACAGCAGGCTGTACAACGCCTCACCCACCGCAAATAACCCGACCGCCACGAGCACGACTTCGATGCCATCGACCAGTTCCGGGACGCCCAAGGTGTAGCGAGCAATACCCGAGGTCGAGTCCAGGCCAATCAAACCGATGGTCAGGCCAATACCCAGCGATGCAAAGCCGCGCAACATCGACGCACCGAGCACCGCAGACACTGTTGTGAAGGACAGCACCAGAATCGCGAAATACTCCGCAGGACCAAAATTGAGCGCCAGTTTGGCCACGATGGGCGCAAACAAGGTCAGCATAATCGTGGCAATGGTGCCGGCCACAAAAGATCCGATGGCCGCCGTGGCCAACGCCGGTCCCGCTCGGCCATTGCGCGCCATGAGGTTGCCTTCCAGGGCCGTCACCATGGAGGAAGATTCCCCTGGGGTATTGAGCAGAATGGAAGTGGTCGAGCCGCCAAACTGAGCGCCGTAATAGATACCGGCGAACATGATCAGCGCGCCGGTAGGGTCGACCTTCGCGGTGACCGGCAACAGCAGCGCCACCGTCAACGCCGGCCCGATGCCCGGCAAGACACCGATGGCGGTGCCGAGCAGGCAGCCAATGAACCCCCACATCAGATTGATCGGCGTCAGGGCCGAGGAAAAACCCATTGCCAGGCTTGCGAGAATGTCCACCCTGTTGATCTCCTTCGGCCCGAATCAGATCCAGGCGTTGACAAGCGGCGGAAGGGAAACCCCCAGC
This sequence comes from Pseudomonas sp. LB3P81, assembly GCF_054897965.1. NCBI lineage: Bacteria > Pseudomonadati > Pseudomonadota > Gammaproteobacteria > Pseudomonadales > Pseudomonadaceae > Pseudomonas > Pseudomonas sp. LB3P81. The sequence continues at coordinate 1,088,107 of NZ_JBUBVG010000001.1, forward strand.
CCGGCATTGAACAGCCAGTAAATCGGTAGCGTCAGGGCAATGCCGATGGCGAGATCGCGCAGTGGATGGCGACTGCCAAAGCCCCGCGCCGAACAGGCGAACAACAGCGCGGCCGCCAGGACGAACCCGATGAGATTGATGAGCGCGGCTACGCCTATCAACCCCGCCGTCACCCAGGCCACACCAGCCTTGCCGCCGGGCAATGCTTTGGCGGACTCGTCGTCGTGGTCGGCCAGCTCACGAAAGCCGCCGGTGACGGCTTGATAGCTCAGCACTACGCCCACGCCCCCCAGGAATACCGCTACCGCATAGGGATAAACATACGCGCCGAGGATGACGAACCCCATCTCGGGAGGAAACAGAAAGGCGCCGTACGCCAGCACGGCGCTGATGGCCAGCACACCGGCGCCAATCGCCAGTTGCACCGGTACGATTTTGCGAGTCTGAGTCATTTCGCAACCAGCCCGACCTCGACCAGCATCGCACGCAGCCGCACGTGCTCCTCGTCGACGAATTTGCCGAACTCGTCACCGGTCAGAATGTTGGGTGCCCATTTGTTGGTGGAGACGTTGTCCTTCCAGACCTTGCTATCGGCGGCGGCCAGCACGGCGTCGGTCACCTCTTTGCGCTGCTCGGGTGTGAGGCCGGCGGCGCCATAAACACCGCGCCAGTTGCCGATGATCACGTCGTACCCGCTTTCTTTAAGGGTCGGGGCATCGATGCCTTCAACGCGCTCCGGTGCGCCGATGGCGAGCACGCGGAACTGACCGTTTCTGATGTAGGAGCCAAGCTCGGCATACCCACCGGTGATCACCTTGATCTGCCCGCCCAGAGTCGCTGCGACGACTTCACCGCCGCCGGCATAAGCAACGTAATTCACCTTGTTGACCGGAACCTGCATCTTGCTCGCCAGTTCGGCGATGCCAATGTGATCGATCGAACCCTTGGAGCCACCGCCGAAGGGGATACTCGACGGGTTGGCCTTGAACTCTTTCACCAGGTCATCCAGCGTTTTGTAAGGAGACTCCTTGCGCACGGCAATCACGTTGTACTCGGTAAACAGCCGGGCAATCGGCGTCACATCTTTCAAGGTAATCTGCGGTTTGTTCTGCTCAATGCCCGCGACCATGATCGCGCCCATCACGAGCAGCGCATCCGGATCGCCCTTGGTGCTGTTGGCAAACTGCGCCAGCCCCAGCGTGCCCCCCGCTCCCCCCTTGTTTTCGAACGTGGCGGATTTGGCTGCCTTCGCTTCAATCAAGGCTTTGCCCAGGACACGTGCGGTCTGGTCATAACCGCCGCCCACCGAACCCGGGGCCATGAATTTGACGGTATCCAGCGCAAAGGCAGGCGTTGTGAGCACAGCGGTAGTGACGACAACCGCGAGGCAACGGGTGGATCGACGTAACAATGCAAACATGCGTTTTCTCCCAAGACTTTTGTTTTTATGGGGCGTCGGTTGAACGTCGATCAGGGCGCATACCCCGATCAATGAACATCCATCTCGGGATAAGCGTAGGCCATGGTTAGAATGGCGGCATATAACAGTGAATCACTTCATTTCAGGAAGACGCCTGCATGGACGACCCTCGTGCCGATAGCCGCCGCAGCGCTTGGTCGGTGTTTCCGATTTTCCTGCGCCTCGGGCTGACCTCTTTCGGCGGCCCCATCGCCCACCTGGGCTACTTCCGTGATGAGTTCGTCACTCGACGGCGCTGGCTGTCGGAGCGCAGTTATGCGGATTTGGTGGCGCTGTGCCAATTCCTGCCGGGGCCGGCCAGCAGCCAGGTCGGCATTGCACTGGGCATGTCTCGGGCGGGATATCGCGGGGCGCTCGCCGCGTGGGCCGGTTTTACGCTGCCTTCGGCCGTTGCCCTGATCCTGTTCGCACTGGGCATTTCCCGATACGGCACGGCGTTGGCGCCCGGCGCGCTGCACGGGCTCAAGGTGGTGGCCGTCGCGGTGGTTGCGCAAGCAGTGTGGGGGATGGCGCGCAACCTGTGCACCGATGGACTGCGTGTCACTCTGATGATGTTTGCGGCTTGCGTCGTTCTGCTTGAACCGTCCGCCTGGGCGCAGGTCGGCGTGATTGTCGCCGCTGGCGTCGCCGGCCTGCTGTTGTTCAAACCCGCGCAGCGTGGCGGGCACGATCCTCTGCCCATCCCCCTCAGCCGACGGGCCGGCGCGATCTGGTTGTCGCTGTTTCTGGCACTGCTGATCGGCCTGCCGATCTTGAATCAACTCTTGCCGAGTCAAACCCTGGCGCTGGTGGATGCCTTCTACCGGGCCGGCTCACTGGTTTTCGGTGGCGGCCACGTCGTGCTGCCGCTGCTGCAAGCCGAGGTGGTGCCTTCCGGTTGGGTCAGCAATGAAGCGTTTCTCGCCGGGTATGGCGCCACGCAGGCCGTACCGGGTCCGCTGTTCACGTTTGCCGCGTTCCTCGGTGCATCCATGATGCCTTGCGCCATCGGGCTGGCTCGGCGGGTTGATCTGCCTGCTGGCGATCTTCGCGCCGTCGTTCCTGTTGATCCTGGGCGCCTTGCCTTTTTGGGAACGGTTGCGCAGTAGTGTTCGCACACAGGCTGCACTGGCCGGGGTGAATGCAGCGGTGGTCGGCCTGCTGCTGGCCGCGCTGTATCAACCGGTCTGGACGAGTGCGATTTTCACCGCACAAGACTTCGGTCTGGCGCTGGTCGCCCTTGTTGCGTTGATGTTCTGGAAGCTGCCGCCGTGGCTGGTGGTGCTCGGCTGCGGAGTTGCGGGATGGCTGTTGAGCGCCGGGTAATCAAAAACGGGTGAATAACCGTTTGATTTTCACGCAGTTACTTTTTCAGAAACACTAATCCTGGTGCCCTCGACGTAACACCGAAAATGGGCGAGCTATTCTAAAAACCAACTGTACTTCGCGACTTGAGTTTATTGATGGCGTGCATCAGGAGACAGGTCATGAAAGGCATGCTCGGCGGCATTGGTTTGTCATTGATACTGGCGGCAACCGCGGCGTTCGCTCATCACGGCTGGAGTGAATACGACTCCAGCACTCCCTTGCAATTGAACGGTACGATCGAAGAATCGGGTTATTCCCATCCTCATGGATTCGTGCGCCTCAAAACACCGGACAAGACCTGGAACGTGGTGTTGGCGCCGCCCTCGCGTATGGAAAACCGTGGTCTTTCCCGGGAGATGCTGAGTGTCGGCAGTACGGCCAGCGTGGTCGGCTATCAGAATCGCAACAAACCGGATGAACTGCGCGCCGAACGCATTACCGTCGGCGGCAAAACCACAGAGTTACGCTGATGCAAACCTTCACTCCCAGCGCGGGTTCGGGTGCGGATAGCTGGCTGGACTGGGTGGGTGACTCGCAACTGGGCGCTGCCATGCGGGGCGACTTATGGCTGTATCCGATGGTGGAGGTGGTTCACATCATCGGGTTCACCGTGTTGGTCGGCTCCGTAGTGATGTTTGACCTGCGCGTGCTCGGGCTGTCGAAAAACATTGCCGTGACCGACCTCGCTCGCCACCTCCTGACCTGGTCAGTCGCTGCCCTGCTGTTGATCGTGCCTGCCGGGCTGATGATGTTTTCAGCCCACCCACATGATTTTGCCTCCAACGGTGTCTTTATCCTCAAGCTTTGCCTGATTGCGACGGCGGGCCTCAACGCAGTGCTGTTCCACGTCGGTGTCTATCGTTCAGTCAATCAATGGAACACCGCTGTCGGTGCGCCCGGCATTGCAAAATGCCAGGCGCTGTTGTCGATCGCGTTATGGCTCACCGTGGTGTTGTGCGGTCGGCTGCTGGCCTACACCTGATGATCAGGTATTGGTTTTCAGTTTGGTCCACAGACGCGTGCTCAACCGCGCAATCGCCGCCGGCAGGTCCTCGACGGTAAACAGCTTGTCCAGCACACTTTTCGGCGGGTAGATCGCCAGGTCCTGCTTCACGGCCGGGGTCACATACTGATCCGCAGCAAGGTTGGGGTTGGCGTAGTGGATGCTGTTGCTGATGTTGGCAATGACTTGCGGCGTCAGCAGGTAGTTCATGTAGGCGTAGCCATCTTTCTCGTGCGGCGCGCTCTTCGGCATGACCACCATGTCGAACCACAGGGTCGAGCCTTCGTCAGGAATCGAATAGGCGATATCGATGCCGTTGTTGGCTTCCTTGGCGCTGGCGGCCGCCTGAACGATGTCGCCGTTGAACCCGATCACCGCGCAGACATTGCCGTTCGCAAGGTCACTGATGTACTTGGAGGCATGGAAATACTGCACGTACGGCCTGATTTTCAGCAGCGCCTGCTCGGCTTTCTTGTAATCCGCCGGCTCGTGGCTATGGGGCGGCAGGCCCAGGTAATTGAGGGTGATCGGCAGAATCTGCGTCGGGTTATCGATAATTGCCACGCCGCACTGGCTAAGCTTCTTGATGTTTTCTTCATCAAAAAACAGCTTCCACGAATGGGTGACATCGGTGTTGCCGAAGATCGCCTTGATCTTCTCGACGTTGTAGCCAATCCCCGCCGTGCCCCACATGTACGGATAGCCGTACTGATTGCCCGGATCATTGACTTCGAGTTTTTTCATCAACGCCGGGTCAAGGTTTTTCCAGTTGGGGAGCTGGCTCCTGTCGAGTTTCTGAATGGCCCCGGCCTTGATCAGGCGCGACAGGAAATGGTTCGAAGGGCTGACCACGTCGTAGCCGGTATTGCCGGTCATCAGCTTCGATTCCAGCACTTCGTTGCTGTCATGGATGTCGTAAGTCGCCTTGATCCCGGTTGCCTTGGTGAAACTGGGCAGAGTGTCGTCGGCGATGTAGCCGTTCCAGTTGGAAATATTGACGACGTCGTCCGCGTAAGTGGCGGCCGACAACAGGGTCAGTACAACCATCAGGGGAATAGTGTTCACGCACATGTTCAATCACCTTGTTGATGAGCTTTTGTTGTTTTTTGATTGCCGGGGTTTTTAGATTTCTGTTCTGGCCCTAACCGCCTCCACGCGCATTCGAAGCATGGCACCGATATCGAGCAAAGGACGCGGCGGCAGCCAGCCCGGTTGCGCCCTGTGCATGACCGATTCGAGGATTGGCGAGCAAGTGCCCGAGGCCATTTCGGCAAGCAGCCGACCCCACAGCGTGCCGCGCGCGACACCCGAACCGTTGCAGCCGGCCACCGCAAACACGCCCTCTTCGACTTTGCCGAAATAGGGTTGCCCGGTGCGCGAAGCGCTCAAATGTCCGGTCCAGGTGTACTGGATGTCCTGCTCGCCCAGAAACGGAAAGCGCCGCTGCAAGCCGAGCACATGGTGTTTGCGCCGATGCAGCAGCTCGCTGTCGGTCAGGTCACGGGAACGGTATTCCGCGGTGTTGCGGATCATCACGCGACGATCCGGGGTCAGTCGCACCGTGGCGCCGAGCGGCCGGGTGGAAAGTACGCCCCATGGCTCGACAGCACCGATGGACTGAAATTCTTCATCGCTGAGGGGCCGGGTAAGGCTGGCGCTGAGCTCCATCGGGAAGGTTCGGCTATCCTCTATGCCCGAACGGGGAATGAACGCGTTCAGGCACACCATGACTTGCTTCGCCTCGATGCTGCCGGCGGTGCCATTGGCTTGAATACGCCCAATGCCCGAACGCTCCAGACCGGTGATGTCGGTGTTCTCGAAGACGGTCACGTTCTCCGGCAGCGCATCCAGCAAGCCCTTCACGTATTTCGCCGGTTGCAGCAGCGCGTTGCCGTGGCCGCACCAGATCCCCGCCTGGTAATGCCGGGTGCCGAGTTTTTCGTTCAGCTGATCACCTTGCAGAAATTGCGCAGAGGCGCCGACGGCGCGCAATGTCGCCAGTTTGGCCTCGACATCGGTCAACTTGCCTGGGTCGCTGACGGCGAAGAAATAGCCGGAATCCCGGAAATCGCATTCAATGCCGTGACGCGCGATGCGCTGGCGTACTTCGTCACTGGCGGCGCGTGAAATCGAGGTGTCCACTTCATAACCGGCAAAGCCGTGGTTGCCGATCAGTTCATCCTTGGTCGGGTGCTCGTGGCCCACCACAAAACCCGAGTTACGCGCCGAGGCGCCTTGCGCCGCGCGCTGCCGGTCAACGATCACGATCCGCGCCTGAGGGTGCATTTGCGCGAGCGAGTGCGCGGCACTCAGTCCGGTGATGCCGGCACCGATAATCAGCCAGTCGGCCTTTTCCGTGCCTTTGAGAGGACGGCGAGCGGGTGAACTTCCCGTCTGCGCAATCCAGCCACATTCATTGGTCATGCCTCACCTCATTGGACTGTCGTTCTGCGAGCACATGCCGAAATCGCATGAGCGTTTCCGGAAGATGCTCGCCAGAGCTAGAATCTATAAGGCCTGTAGTAATACAACCAACGTTATAAAATCATCGAGCCATTCATAAAACGCATGGATAAAATTCGCCACGTTCCCTCGCTCCAGGCCTTGCAGGCGCTGGTGGAAGTTTCCAACTCGGGCAGTTTCACCCAAGCGGCGGCCAGGCTGTGTCTGACCCAAAGTGCGGTCAGCCGAAAAATTCAGCTTTTGGAGAGCCACTTCGGCGTGCCGATGTTCGCGAGGACCAGCCGCAATGTCCGGCTGACACCGGAAGGTGAACAGGTGCTGGGCACCGCCCGGAATATCCTGGAGCAACTGAAAGCACTGGAAGACCGGCTCGCACCGCAGGAACGCCCCTTCCGCATCCGCATGCACGTGTCGCTGGCGGTTCGCTGGTTGCTGCCGAAATTGAGCGAGTTCTATCGAAGTCATCCCGAGGTTTCGCTGTCGATCGAAACCGTGGCGACGGAAGTGGTGGAGCCGGCCATCGACAGTGATGCCTACATCCTCTATCTGCCCGAACCGTCCCCTGATCCGGATTGCCTGACCCTGTTCAAGGAAGCGTTGGTGCCGGTGTGCGCCCCCGGACTGGGCACCTCGACGCGGCCACTGGCGGCGGTGGAAGACCTGGTGAGTTTCCCGTTGCTGCATCGCTCGGCGGACCGGCATGACTGGGTCCAGTGGCTGTCAGCCAATGGCGGCAAATCGCTGGAGGATTACCGCCACATCCCGTTCAACCTCGACGAACTGGCGCTCGATGCAGCAGCACGGGGATTGGGCGTGGCGATGACTGACAGGACGCTGGCGGGGGAATCGATCGAACGGGGCGTGCTCGTCATCCCGTTCGGCCGCCCGCTGGAAACACGAGGTGTTTACGCGTTGAATCTGCAATATTCAGCCGCCGCACATCCGGCCTGCGCGCTGATCCTGCAATGGTTTGCGCAGCAGGCGGAAAAGCAAGCCGGTCAGCGTTGATTGAGCCCTAGGTGCCTCCGCCCACCCCTTGTGTCGCATTGGAGAAAGCCACCCCGGCCTCGCGCACCAACGTTCGCCATTCCGCGCTGCTGATCAGTCCTGCGCGCTCCATCTCATCGGCGGCCTTGAGCAACTCGTCGTATTGCTCCTCCACATCCATGATCTCGGGCTGTGCGAGGAGCTTGTACCAGGCCGCCAGGGCGTCCCGTCTCAGATCATCGGTCATGGTCGAACTCCCAAGGATTGTCTTCGTTTGGAAGTACATGAGTGGGTGACCGTTCCGGGCGCCCGACATACGGCGAACCTTGCATTACAAACTTGTCCGTAAATACTTTGCCAGCGACGTCCCACGACGGGGGTTACGTGTTTTGAGCTGGTTTTTCCGGGGCGGCGGGGTAGCCATTTCATTAGCGAGTCACTTGGAGAAGCCCCAAGTAACCAAGGGCTCTTGCCCCTTTCGTTCCGGTCCTGCTCCGTGGGCCCGCCGCGATCGGCCATCCATGGCCGTGCGCGGCTAACCCGATGTTTGGGAACGACACCGATCAACTGTAGAAGCGAGCTTGCTCGCGAAAAACGTCAGGACACCGCGTTCATTCTGACTGCACGCATTAACGTTGACGACCATCGCAGGCAAGCCAGCTCCCACAGGGGAACGCGTATACCTGATATCAGGTCGGCTGGCAGGCCGCCTCGCTAATAAGGATCGTTGGGCATCGATTCTCATCGAAGCGCGGGGCTAGCAACCCCACTCAGACGCCAAATAGATGAAAGCAAGCCAAACACGACATCAAAAACAGTAATGCAGAAAGGGGGGAACCATAGATGTAAGAGCGAAACCGCTAGCCGCCGTTACCGCAGAAACGGATATGCCCCCAACCCCACCTGAAATGGCAAAAAACACCACCCCCCTTGAGCACTTTCGACATAGGCCAACACCGTCGCTGCCCCTAGACTCTTTCCCCCAATAACAGTGCCAACGCGCACCAGACTGAACCAGGGAAACCCTCATGAACCCATCCGACATTTTCGTTATCAGCGCCGTCCGTTCCGCCATCGGCAGCTTCGGCGGCTCGCTCAAGGATGTGCCGCCGATTCAACTGGCCACAGACGTCTGCCGCGCCGCCATCGAGCGCTCGGGGCTGGCTCCGGAGCATATCGGCCATGCGGTGATGGGTCACGTGATCCCGACCGAAGCACGTGACGCCTACATTTCCCGGGCGGTGGCAATGAACGCCGGGCTGCCGAAAGAGACGCCGGCCTTCAACGTCAACCGTCTCTGCGGTTCCGGTTTGCAGGCGATTGTCAGTGCCGCGCAAAGCCTGATGCTGGGCGATACCGGGGCGGCGCTGGCCGGCGGCGTCGAGTCCATGAGCCGTGGCGCTTATCTGTTGCCGCAAGCGCGTTGGGGTGCACGCATGGGCGACATGCAAGCCGTCGACTACATGCTCGGCGCGCTGCAAGACCCGTTTGGCGGTTTCCACATGGGCATCACCGCGGAAAACATCGCCGAGCGCTACGGCATCACTCGCCAGGCCCAGGACGAACTGGCCATGATCAGCCAGCAACGGGCGGCGCGGGCGATTGCCGAAGGCCGGTTCAATGGTCAGATCGTGCCGATCGAAGTGGCGTCGCGCAAAGGCACCGTGACCTTTGCGACAGATGAACACGTGCGTGCCGAGGTCAATGCCGAGCAATTGGCCAAGATGAAACCGGCCTTCAAAAAAGACGGCAGCGTCACCGCCGGCAACGCCTCCGGCCTCAATGACGGCGCCGGTGCGTTGATCATGGCCACTGGTGAAATGGTCCGCGCGCAAGGCCTCAAGCCGATGGCCCGACTGGTCGCCTACGCCCACGCCGGTGTCGAGCCGGAATTGATGGGACTCGGTCCGATCCCTGCCACCCGACTGGTCCTCAAACGCGCCGGCCTGACCGTGGCCGACCTGGATGTCATCGAATCGAACGAAGCCTTCGCCGCACAAGCCTGTGCCGTGGCGCAGGAACTGGGCTTCGACCCGGAGAAGGTCAACCCCAACGGTTCGGGCATCTCGCTGGGTCACCCGGTGGGCGCCACCGGCGCGATTATCGCGACCAAGGCCATTCACGAACTGCACCGCGTTCAGGGCCGTTATGCCTTGGCAACCATGTGCATCGGCGGCGGCCAGGGCATCGCCGTGTTGTTCGAACGCGTCTGACTTATCCACCCTGCCCCCCCGTTCAGCGGGGGGCCGGGTTGAGCGCCGCCGACCAAACTATTCTTCGAAGGTTTACGTGATGACCTAACCTCATAGGCTGAATGACTAACAACAGAGTCGGACACTCCTATGCGTCATGCACTGAAAGCCATGATCTTCGTCGCTTTCACGCTTTTCGGGGCGGGGCCCGGAATGCTGTCGGCGGCGGCCCCTCCAGACGCTTCAGCGCCAAGGGTCGCAAACGCAGCCCTCGCTGTCTCCCAGAGCGATCTCCAGGCGTTGCAACTACGGCTGGACGGCCTCAAACAGCAGATCTCGCTGGTCGATAACTTCAACCAGCTGGAGGGCCCGCAGGACCTGGTCCAGATGTTCATGCTGGATGTCGATCGCCTTACGGCCTCGCTGCTTCCGCTGCAAACTCAACTACGCGCACAACTGGGTGTGTTGGGGCCTGTCCCGCTTGATGACACCGCGGCCGAGCAGTCCGATATCGCCGCGCAAAGGGTCGCGCTCACCGAGCAAAAAAACAAAGTCGACGCCACCCTGAAAACCCTGGCCGCCCTGAAAGCGAGCGCCACCGAGGTCATCATTCAGATTGCCGGCATCCGCCGCAATCTGCTGGAAAGCGAACTGACCCTGAGCACCAGAAGCATCCTGAACCCCGATTTCTGGTCCCCGATCATGGCCCCGTCGATGGACGATCGGTTGCGCTTCAGAATATTCTTCGATCAGGCGAGAGAAGTCGCCAGGGCCGCCTGGCAACCGGGCCAACGTCTTATCACCAGTGCCCTGTTACTGCTGACCCTGGTCATCTGGACGCTCGGCCGCTGGCTCGCCGAACGAGGGCTGACCTGGCTGTGCATTCACCGGATGCCGGAAGGACGCCTGCGTCGAAGCTCCCTTGCATTGGCCTCCGTTTTGGCCACGGTGCTGACCGTCGGTCTGTCCCTGCTACTGCTGTTTTATACCTTCACACGTCAGACGCCGCTGACACCGCTGCTGACGACATTTTCCCAGGAATTCGAAAAAGTCGCTTATACCTGCGTCCTGATCACCGCGCTGAGCCGTGCCCTGCTGTCCACGCGCCACCCGTCCTGGCGGCTGCCGGCGCTTGCTGATCCGGTGGCGCTGTCACTCAAACCTTATCCCCGAATTCTCGCGGGTGTGCTGTTGGTTCTGGTGACGATGAACCAGATTATCAACGCCACCGGCATGAGCAGCGACATCGTGATCGCCGCCCGAGGCATCGCCGCGTTGGTGGTTTCGATTGTTCTGGTGGACTTGTTGTGGCGCACCGGCAGAGTCCGAAGAGTCGTCGTGGCTACTGGAGAAGCCCATGAAGCTGGCAGGACGTTCGCCGGTCTGCTCTACACCATCACCGGTCTCTCGATGGTGATTTCCCTGTTATCTCTCTTGACCGGCTACGTGTCCCTGGCCAGGTTCATCACCTATGAACTGGTCTGGGGATTCATCATTCTTTCCGGTTTCTACCTCTTGATGCAGTGCTTCAAGGATGCCTGCGAGTACCTGTTTTCGATCAAAAGCCCCAGCGGCAAGGCACTAAAACAGTTGCTGGGCATTGAAGACCGGCGCCTGGAGCAGATCTCGACCATTCTGTCGGGAGTCGGTCGGGCCGGGCTGTTGCTGTTGGCGCTTGTTACCCTGTTCGTCGGCGGTGTCGGCACGACGCTGGGGCAACTGCTCACCAGCGTCTTTTCCATTCTCGGTGGCGCCGGGCTGCGCAAACTGAACATCATCCCCGGGCACTTGCTCAATGCCGCCCTGGCCTTGCTGGTTGGCATCTATCTGATTAAAACGCTGGGCCAATGGCTGGACAAGGAGTTCCTGCCGAAAACCGAGATGGACCCGGGCATGCGCGCCTCACTGACCACGCTGTTTGCCAACATTGGCTACGCCCTGGTCATCCTGATGACGCTGTCATCACTGGGCGTACAGTGGACCAACCTGGCCTGGATCGTCAGCGCGTTGTCGGTGGGGATTGGTTTTGGCTTGCAGGAGATCGTCAAGAATTTCGTGTCCGGCCTGATCCTGCTGACCGAGCGCCCGGTGAAAGTCGGCGACCTGATCAGCATCAGCGGGGTCGAAGGCGACATCCGGCGGATCAACGTGCGGGCCACCGAAATCCAGCTCAGTGACCGTTCGATTGTCATCGTCCCGAACTCGCAGCTGATCTCGCAGAACCTGCGCAACGTGACCCTGGGCGGTAGCGCCCAAGGGGTGGCGACACTTGAACTGACCTTTCCCCTGGACATCGACCCCGAACAGGTAAAAAACCTGCTTTACGACACGTACTGCGAGCACGAAACCATTCTCGACAAACCGGCGCCGGTGGTGCGCTTCAGCAAACTGACGCCCGAAGGCATCACGCTGACCATCACCGGTTATGTCAGCAGCCCGAGAATTGTCAGCATCACCAAAAGCGACCTGTTGTTTGAAATTCTCAAGCGCCTGGGTGCCGCGGGTATCGAACTGGCGAAGCCGGCACCGGCGGTGTGATTCAGTGTGCGATGCCTGAATATTGTAAGAAACCGCCGCGATCCAGTGAATGATCCACACTGGTGCTAAAGTGATAGCACCCGTCTTCGTCTCGCCAGATTTACACATTTGAGGGTGGAGACCTGTCACAAGTATGAGCAGCTTGTGTGTGACGCTGAGGCTCTCAAGCGAGGGCTGTTTTGACCTGAATCCCGTCATTATCGAGCGCAAGGGAAAGCAAATGAGGTCTAAATATGATATTTGAGCCCAACAGTACCCGTTCCGTTCTCCAGCGTAGAAGCAGCACCAGTATCGTCGTTCAGGCCGGTCTCGATTGCGTTGCGGTAACCGGTGTCGCGTGGTTTTTGATCAATTATCATATCGGCTTCATTTCCCAAGACTACGTCATCCTGCTCCTGCTGCTGCTTGGGGCATTGGCCGTCGTGTACGACCACTACGCTATTTATCGCAGCAATGTCGGCTTTACCGTCAAAGCCTTCAAGCTTCTAAAGGCGTGGACCGCGACCTTTGGCTTTCTCGTGGCCATGGCTTTTCTAACCAAAACCAGCGAACAGTATTCGCGGCTGTTGGTTGGGGAGTTGTTTGTTCTTGGCTATTTTGCCCAGTTGCTGCTGCACCTTGCCACGCGCGAAATGCAGAAAAAGTTTCTGGCCCATCCGACGCAACTGGAAAATTCGCTGATCATTGGTTCGGGCGAGCTGGCCAACTACCTTTACAAGAAAATAAGCAATAACCCCTGGCTGGGTGAGCGCATCGTCGGCTGTGTGTTGATTGGCGCGGATGATGATCGGGGAAAGGAAGGCCTGGAAGGCGCACCACGCCTGTCGATACTGGGCAATATCTCTGATCTTGATGAATTGGTTGTCAAGCACGCCATTCGTACCGTCTATTTTGTGACCCCTGTGGGTGGCTCCGAAGTTATCCAGAAGGTTTATTTAAGTCTGTTCGATAAACACGTCAGGGTTAACTGGGTACCTGACATTTTCGCCTTGAAGTTGATCAACCACAGTGTTCGCGAGATTTCCGGCATTCCCGTGCTGACCTTGTCTGAAACTCCGCTGATGGGTATGCGACTGTTTCTAAAGAATCTCGAAGACAAGGTCGGGGCTTTTCTCATCCTGCTTTTTGTCGCGCCAGTGCTGGCGATGGTCGCCCTTGCGATCAAGATCGATAACCCCGGCCCCGTGTTCTTTCGTCAGCAACGCATGGGATGGAGTGGCGAAGTTTTCCGTATCTGGAAGTTCAGAAGCATGGTGGTCCATCAGCCGTCAGACGGCACCGTCCAGCAGGCACAAAAGAATGATCCACGCGTGACCAGGGTGGGCGCCTTTATTCGGCGAACCAGCCTGGATGAGCTACCGCAGTTGTTCAACGTGTTGATGGGAGAAATGTCGCTGGTGGGGCCTCGCCCGCACGCGATTCAACACGACATGCAGTACTCGCCCGATGTCTCGGGCTACTTTGCGCGTCACAACATTAAACCGGGCATCACCGGTCTTGCTCAGGTACGTGGCCTTCGCGGTGAAACAAAAGTTATAGAACAAATGATTCGGCGGGTTGACTCAGACATCGAGTACATCAACAACTGGTCGCTCTGGCTCGACTTCGTCATTCTTGTACGAACGATATCTGCCTTCTCCGGCAAACAAGCCTATTAGTGCGTCGTGAATGCCTGCCAGGTGAAACTGTAGGAGCAGCCGGTCGACGCTCGATTGCTCGCGATGTTCGTTAACGATAGCGCGTGTTACCTGGTTAAACGCGGTGGTCGGTCGTCCATCGTCGGAACGCCGCCCGGAGCAAGCTCGCTCCTACACCTCGCCGCACGATGACGGAAAGAGATCCAGCGTGCGCTCAACTTCATCAGGGTCGATGGTGAAGCCACTTCCTGCAGGCGTACCCACCACAAAACCAAAGTTCTGCTGATCACGATCGGTCAGGTACTTGAAGAAACAGACGAAACGATCAGGCGGCTGCAAAACCGGAGCCACCGCGATTTCTCCCGGAGCAATTTCCCAGGTTTTCACGACCTGGCGCTGCTGGGTCAACGACGGCGTCCGTGTGACGCGTGTTTTGAAAAGGTGCTTATACGCAGCAAGGCTCCACTTCGATTGGCCGCCACTGGTCAATGCATTAAATTGAGACATAGCCACCTCATCCAGACATGGACAAACAGCAACAAGCGTTATTGGCGAAACTGACTTTGTTCAAACCCAACGACTTGTTCAGGTGGATACGATACTTTCCAGAACAGGGGGTGCATTCAAATGAGCGTAACGACTGCGCAAAGTGTCGAGAAGCACTTCTCCCGGCACTCTGGAACAATGGAGATATATTTTGGACAGGCCACCAAAACCCATTTCGCGATATCGGTTCGCAACTTCCTCATCACTCGGCCCGTCCGGCAATCCGAGATGAAGTGTCAGGTTTTTGCCCTCTACAGCAAATAAAGGCGCCTCCCAGAGAAATTGCGCTGCGCCAGTCCTGGGCAGTTGAATAAACAAATAGCCGTGATTACCCAGCGTATCAACATCACCGCCGCGTCTTCTTTTCCACTCTAGAAGTCCGTCGTCCGGACGTGCCAGGCACGTTCCGATATCGTAATAGTCAAAACTATTTTCAATCGCCCACTCAAGCGCCATGAATGTGGTAATGGAATTAACTTCACGCAACTTCTTTGTATCTGAAAACACAACATCAGGGTAACCGAAGCGCACGGTACTCCAATAACGCTTGCCTGCCCGGGTGACTACGCAGCCAAGATGGCATGCAACAATCTCGTCTTCCAGCACCACCAGATCGAGTCGCCCGGCAATCTTTGCCACCCGCTGAACTTCACGGGCTTCAATCTGCGAAGCGGCTGAACCATGCCTGGCCTTGGCATAAGGCTGAAGCATTTCGCGGTCTGCACTTTCAATTTCGTCATCGTTCAACGCTTGTTTCATGCGGTAGCGCAGACGGTTCTTGCGCAGATTCCGGCGTAACTCGGTGTTGTATCTCGCGGTGATCTCGTCGATTGACCGACTCAGCGGCACGACAGCACTCAGGTATTGAGGCACATATAATGCCCCCGGGGTCGGCATTTCACTGACCCATACCGTCCGGTCTGACTTGCTCAACTTCAACTGACCATCAACCGCTTGAGATTGAACTCCCAGTAAAACCTTCACAAATTCCCGCTGTGTTTTCCTGCCCACATAGAGAATGTCGTAGCGGCTGTCTTCCCGCAGTCGGAACCTGACAAGTTCCCAGCGCCAAAAACAGGCTCGCCCAAGGATATCTCGCAGCCAGGCGACAGCTTTCCTTAGCTCAAATCGCATTGAAGGAGATAACAACTGACGCATTAATTCTGCTATATATTCTTTCATTTGGTTATTAGCACAATTCAAGAAATGGCCATTGAGTTTCAAATCAGTCGACAACTTCAACATGAAGTAAAGGTGCATCGCCGAAGTTTTGCAAATATTTCAAGCGCTGTTTTTATGGCGCCGGAAAAGCTTAAACCAGAGTCAAAAGGCCTGTTACGTCAGGCTTGCCTGAAGACTAGCGTACGCAACAGGAACAGTGGATTACCCATCACGTAGCGACGGAATAATCGCTTTGGCTCAGTGAGGAGTCTGAACACCCATTCACAGCCGAGACGGCGCACCCATTGCGGAGCGCGAGTCACTTTGCCGCCGAGAAAGTCCAGGATTGCCCCGCCGCACACGACAAGACAGGGGGCGCCGCTGTCGGCCAGCCTGGCAGCAACGGCTTCTTGCTTGGGCATGCCCATCCCGAGCACAACCAGTTCCGGCTGAAACTGCCGGGCAAGGTTTATGTAGGTATCCACTGTCGCGAAGCCATGGTGAGCAGAGACAACATTGACCGCAAATTCCGCTTCGCCATGCCGCACCGCATTGGTTAGAAAAGGTTCTTCAGTGCCCCAGAAAGCCACACGCCGGCCCTTGTACGCAGCCAGCAGTTTGGGGATGAAATCGGTGCCATTCATATTCAGCCCCGGCTCCAGACCGAGGCGACGAAACAGGATGGCCAGGCCGGAGCCATCGCGCAGTAACACGTCCGCTGACAGCAGCGCGTGATGGTAATCGGTATTGGCTGCCACAAGATTCATGGCATGGGCATTGGCGAATCCGAGCACTGTCGTCACGTCAGGTCTGGATAACGCATCAATCAGTCTTTGCTCATCATCAACGTCGCTGACCACCCTGAGTTTGCGGGTAATCGTTTGCCAGCGGTGCTGCCAGGACGAAGCGTGCATTAATTGTCATCTCTCTTCGAACGCACCCACTCGACCTGGCGCTTGAGCACAAAGCCGATGTACAGGGGGATTTTTTTCAACGCGTAGAACGGCGCATACAACAAAGTCGAAAAAGGGATGATCCCGCGACCGAACCGGCTCCACGCCAGCAGGATAGCCCCTCCCAACAGGACCATCCCGACCGAAGCGATCAATGCGGGCGCCCACGCTGCGCCCAGCAAAAACACCAGCCATGACAGGGCAAAGGCTGCGCCCAAGACCAACGTCAGCAAGGCCAGCGGCGGGACCCATAAATCCAAGGTCATAGCCAACAGACTCCCGTTACCCCGAGTGATCGCCTCCACCATCAACTTTGGCGCATCACCCAGAATGATCCCCAGATGACCGTGTTCCCAACGCGTACGCTGGGTACTCAAGCCTTCATCACTGCGCGGAAAATAACTGCTCACCAGGGCTTCTGGGCAAAACAACGGCGGCTTGCCGTTTCGGCAGAAATCCAGGCCCATCTTCAGATCTTCTACGATATGGCCAGTGGCTAAATCAATCAAAGCCAGATCCTTCCAGACGAAAGCCATCCCCGAGCCCATTAATGAACAAGGCAAACCAAGCCGGGCCCAACCTTGCGACCGCACCCGGTTTTTCACACACCAGGCAAACTCGGCAAGCTGCACTTTCAGCCCGGAACCCGCTGGAGCATGCATTAAATACAGTGCCTGCGCCGGCCGCCCTGAGTGGATGCAGCACATTGCCAAACGCTCGATCGAGCCCTCACCCACCCGGGAATCGGCATCGACGACGATCATGACGTCCGGCGCGTCGCTCGCCAATTGACGTACCCCAAAGTCCAGCGCATAGCCTTTGCCACGCTGATGATCATTGCTGCGTTCCACCACCTCGGCACCCGCCGCGCGGGCCAGCGACGCCGTGTCGTCAGAACAGTTGTCCGCCACCACCAACAGGCGATCGCCTTCCAGTAGCTGCGACCGAATGCTGTCCAGTGTCGAAACAATGAGCGAGGATTCATTGTGCGCCGGCACCAGCACCGCCACCCGCGGCCGCGGCCCTGGTGCCGACGAACGCGACCGCACAGGCAGACAGGCCAGCAGCACCTGCGCAAACAGCACCAACACCGGCAGGACGATAAGTACCAGCAGTGCGCTGAACAGCCAACCCAGTAATGTGATCATGCTTGCGCCCTGAACAAATTGGCCAATCTGGCTGCTTCGGTATCGATATCGTGTCGTTCCACCACGCGCTGATAGGCCGAGTCGCCCATCCGCTGCAATACCTCGACAGGTTGCGCGAGGCAGTCCGCCATCGCCGCCGCCAGCTCCTCCACTTCGCCAGCGGAAAACAACCAGCCGTTCTCGCCATGGCGCACCAGCTCGGGAATGCCCGCCACATAGGTCGTCAACACCGGTCGGCGCAACGCCATGGCCTCCATGATGACCACCGGCAAACCCTCGGCAAAGCTGGGCAATACCAGGGCCCGCGCGGCAAGAATTTCTGTGCGCACCTGGTCGCTGCTGATCCAGCCGGTAATTCGTACCTGCGACTGCAAGCCATGCTGTGCAACCAGGGCTTCGATTTGCCCACGCATTTCCCCATCGCCGGCCAGTACGATCTCGAACTTCACAGCTTGCTCGGCCAGGATGCGGGCGGCCTCCAGCAACAGCAGTTGGCCCTTTTGCTCACACAAGCGACCGACGCAAACCAGACGCGGCACGGAAGGCACGGCAACGGGCGGCACATCGTGAAACGTGCGCTCCAGGCCGCAATGCACCACTTTTACCTTGGCCCAGTGCGAATGATCCACCCAGCGAAACAGCTGGCTGCGGCCATAAGAGCTGATGGCCGCGACAAAAGCCGCGCGGCGTACTTTCTCGCCCAAATGAATGAACTGCGGTTTGTCGAACTCTTCCGGGCCGTGCACGGTAAAACTGTACGCGGGCCCGCCGAGTGCGTGGGCCAGCATCACCACCTCGGTGGAGTTAGTACCGAAATGCGCATGCACATGCTCGGCGCCGAACGCCTGTAGCCAAGTCAGCAGGCGGCAGGCTTCGAGCAAATAAACCACGTGATACGGCCATGCACGATCAGCCCGCCAGCCCATGCGTAACGCCAGCCACAGTGCCGAAAAGAAGCGTCGCGGCTGGAGGCGCAATACCTGCAGCGCGGGCCCCAACAGCCCTTTTACTCCGTCCTGCAATACATACCGGGTTTTATCGCGTTCAGACACGTCCTCCGCATCCACCAACTCGGCGTCCCAGCCACGCAGCGCAATACGCTGCACCTCAAAACCCTGACGTTCCACCGCCAAAATCTCGCGACGAATGAAGCTATGGCTGACCTTGGGGTACTGATTGATGAAATAAGCGATGCGCATAGGAACCCAGGCTTAGTTGTCGTTGCGGAGGGTTATTGCTGCAGGTGATTCCACACTCGTACGACTGTCAGGAACGTCACGCCGTTTGCTGTAACTGGCTGACAACACGCTGTCTAACTTTCTGAACGTGTCATCCAGAAGCTCATAGCGTCTGCGGTACATGGCGCGTTTTTTTGAAGCAATACTGTCGAGCGGTTTTCTCGACGGTTCCATGGGAATCTCAAAAAAGTCTTCGCGCTCTGAGGGCGTCGCGCCGTGCTCCAACCAGATGACGTCGTAATTTGCCGCCAGATCCTGAGCTTTTTCAGTACCAAAATACGGATGACGATGGTGGCGATACCCATCCCCTACCGCATACATTTTTTCAACGCCGAGGTTGATTGCAAGGTATTTGATCACTTCGATCAGGAAGCTTCTTGGCCGTAGACCTTCAAAATCTTTTGTCAGGTCCCTGTAGATGCTCAACGACAGATCACTCTCCACGCCTTTGTGTATCCCTTGAACGGCGCCGATAAAAATACATAACTCAGTGTCCGTGCGGCACAAGGTGAATGCGATAGATGCAATGCGCAAATCACCCTGAAACAAATTAAGTACCAACTCCCCTTCACGCATGAACCATGTCGGACGATCCAGCACCAGGGAGCAACCCGCGGAGAATTCCGACAAGTCACTCAACACCAGGCTTTCGCTTCGCCCGAAAAGCAATAATTGCGGGCAACTTTTTGTGATGACTTCGTAATGCGAAGCCAGCACACCCAATCTGTCCTGAGCGCTCCAGTTTTTGCTGATGTATGGCCAATGAACAACACCGATACAGTCTCCGCCCAACTTTTCGACACCGGACTTGCCCAGGGCGTTCGACATGCGCCCCAGGAACACGTTGAGCCCCGACCAGTTTCGTCCAATCAAAACCAATAATTTAAGCTTGTTTTTCAAGGCTCTTAACGAATAGCCCGCGTGCAAGGAAAACACGCTTTTCAATAGCAGCCAATTATTCATGGACGTCTCACTTGTATTCGATCAGCGCCGACTTGCCGGTGCCGAATCTGTTCAAAAGAAACCTGGCTTGTCCGAGCATCTCGGGAAATTTACCCAGTACGAGAAATAAAGCCAGCAGCCAGTTTTCGCGCGTTGATCTACCACCCCGGCGAGCCAGGCGCACGACTTGCAATGGATAGACCAGAAGCAAAAGCAGCCCGGGCCATCCCAGCATCAACATCGCGACCACCGTCGCCAGGGGCACACCCAAGCCCCAGAACCAGGCACGACGCGACTCCCGTAGCCAATGTTTCTCCGGTGCAGCCCCGTGCAAAAACGCGCCTTCGGCAAAGGCATGGCCGCCGCGCAATGTACGCCGCCACCACTGGCCGAAGCGGGTCATGGCCGCATCGTGCAAGGTCATTTCCTCAGCCAGACGCCAGACTTTCCATCCATTCGCCCGCAGGCGCACACACAATTCGGGCTCTTCCCCGGCAATCAGATCCGCCCGAAACCCCGACGCTGCGGCGAAGGCATCGGCCCGCATCAACGCATCGCCACCACAGGCCTTGGCCTCGCCTATCGGCGTGTCCCATTCGAGGTCACACAACAAGTTGTAAATCGAGCGCTGCGGAAAACGTTCGCGGCGCCGTCCACAGACCACCGCCACTTCAGGCCATGCCTCGAGAAAGGCCTGTGCCCGGGACAACCAGCCTTCGACAACCTCGCAATCACCGTCGACAAACTGTACGTAACGCATCGCCGGCAGCAAATATTGCAGACGGGCAAATCCTTCATTGCGCGCGCGCGCCGCCGTAAACGGGATCGACATATCCAGCTCGACCACCTCGACCCCAAGCGTCTTTGCCATCGGCACCGAATCGTCCGTTGATCCGGAGTCGACATAGACAACCTGCTCTGCCGCACCGACCAGCGAAGCCAGGCAACGCTCAAGCCGCAGGCCTTCGTTGCGACCGATAACGACGACACCCATGCCAATCGCCATGGGGCTCACTCAGCGTCGCAGTCGGAAGTGCCCACGGAGCATGCTGTTGCTTCTGCAGACTGCCTTCTCTTGATAATTGCGGGTACGCCCACTGCCACCGAGTCATCCGGTACATCGGTCAGCACCACGGCATTGGCACCAATGACGACGTTGTTACCAATGCGGATATTGCCCAGCACCTTGGCCCCGGTGCCGATATCAACGTTGTTGCCGATCACCGGGGCGAATGGCTCGTTGACGTTTTTCAGCCCCACGACCACGCCATTGCGGATCCGGCAATCATCGCCGAACTGCGCATAACCACTGATAATGATGCCGCCGAAATGATCGATGACAAAGTTGCGTCCGACCACGACTTCACAGGGCAGCTCGATGCCCGTGAGGATCTGCACCAGTTTGTAGAGCACTTTGTAGATAAAGGAGAGCAGCTTGCGCAACAGCGCCGGACGCACGCCGTAGCGCCAGCGTCCGAAGCGATAAACTACCATCACCCAGAAGCCCTGAGCCCCCCAATCGCCCGCGTATGCACGCAAGTCCGCACGTATGTTTTCGAACATGAATGGCTCTACCGTGTTGGTTGGCTAGCGAATTTGGTCTCACGCAGCAGCGCCCAGGTGGCACGCGCATGCTGCCAGCACGCGCCGATGGCCGCTCGGCCCCGACCTTTCAATAATGCCTTGAGCGCCAGAATCAGATCACCCAGGCACACCAGAAACATATGCAGGACCAAACCGGGCAGACCGTGGTGCTTGCGGAAATACAACAGCTCACTTTCGATCTGCATTTTGGGTATCTGTCGACTGACCGCATTGAGCTCGACAACCGTCTTGGCACTTTCACCGCCGATATGCACCACCGTGGTGTCCGGGTAGTAGACCACCTTCCAGCCGGCCTGCTTGACGCGCTTGCAGTGATCGACCTCCTCGTAATAAAGGAAGTAGCGCGGATCGAACAAGCCCACCTGGTCGATGACTTCACGGCGGATCAGGTAATAGCAGCCAGGCACCCAGTCGCACTCGCGGACCGAGGCGTGATCCCAGTCCATGTCATCCACCCTCTTCACCACGGGGAAAAACCGTTCAAGCCCGGTACGCGAGAGGAAGACATTCAGCGGCGTCGGAAAGTAGCGACACGAGGGTTGCAGATCACCTTCCCGGCCAACCAGCCGAACGCCGAGGACACCGCAATCCGGGTGAGCCTCCATGTATTCGAGGGTTTTTTTCAGGGTGTCGGCGGCAACGAAGGCATCGGTATTGATGAGCAACGCATACTTGCCCTGCAGGTGTTCAACCAGCTGATTGTTGGCGCGGCCAAAGCCAACATTATTTTCATTGGCCAGCAGCAATGCCTCCGGGCAAACATTCTCCAGACGCTCCAGCGAATTATCGGCAGAGGCATTGTCCACGACCAGATAGCGCATCAGATCCGCATTGTTTGACTGGCGCAATGCATCAAACATCGGCTGCAACAGCTTCGCCGTGTTGTAGTTGACGACCAGCACATCAAGGGGAGTACGGGTCATTTTGGTGGCTCGCCGAAAAAGTGCTGCACTCGCATGGCCATCAGCGCCGGCTCCACGCGTGGATCATAGGCACTGCTGCGTTCTCTGATCATGTCCATCCACGGATAGTCGTTGCAGCGCGACTCGAATGTTTTCATCAGCTCTTCAACGGTACAAATAACCCTCGCTGGATTGCCCGCGACCACAGCACCAGGCGGAACATCTTTCCTGACAACAGCACCTGCGGCGACAATTGAACCCGGACCTATGGTCACGCACGGCAAGATGATCGCACCATGCCCGATAAAACAGTTGTCACGGATGTCGACTGGTCCGACAGAATCAAGTTTTACGTTGTAGAGAGTGGAGAAGAAAACGGCTCCATCGTGACAGAACAGCGTGCAATCCGATAAAGCGATGTTGCTGCCGAGGCGCACCAGCGAAGGGTCAGCGATACTGCACCCGACATTGATCCACACATTGCTGCCGACGGAATGAAGCGATCCCCAGCGCGCCAGATATCGAGCCCACTCAAACCCGTCAGGATTACAAAACCGTATATAGATCCAGCGCCCCCGCCCCGTTTTGTTGACGAAATAACTTACAGCACGCCTTGCCAGCCCTATCATCCTGTCAGCCTCACAAATCCTGAGATTCTCATCCGTGTCAGAGCCAGATACACCCCGGTATTTTTGATTGTAGTATCAGGAATATCTGCTCGCCGGGCCCGCTTGATGATTAAGATGATCTGCCAGCCTCAGGGCAAGCTGTATCAGAGGCATGGTCGGATTGCTCGCACCGGCTGTAGGAAAGACACTGCTGCCTGTCACGTAAAGATTGTCGATGCCGAACACTTTGCAGTTCTCGTCGACCACTCCGGACTCAGGCGCCGAGGCCATCCGTGTAGTCCCCATATGATGAGCATGGGGCTCTACTTTCAGTGGCACAGAGACGTCATACACATACTCATCCAGCTTGACGAAGCCCAGCCCCGTCTCGGCAAAACACTTCGCCACCTCCAGCCCTATGGACTTGATGGTATGCCTGTCTTCGGGGGCCAGTTCCCAATGGATGTTGACCTTGCGCATCCCCAATGCATCCCGATCTTCAAGCAAAGTGAGGCGGCTGTTTCGATTGGGAAATTGTTCGATAAGGGTGGTAATCACCCCATCCCCGGGGCAATTGAAGTGGGTAATAAAATCGATCTTGTGCGCCAACCCGACATCGCAGGCGAGGTTCTCCAAAAAGTCCTTGATGGCAGCCGTTCGCCCATAGGCGTGCACTTCCGCCAGGAGTGATGCGGACACATTCCCTTTGCCTGACTGATATTGCGCTGTAAATGCATCGGTCGTGAAGTACTGTCGAGGCTCGGGACTCTGCCCCTCTCCCAGAATGAAGGTCCCCAGGTCGAGGTTCAGGTGCTCCATGAAACACCTGCCGACGAAACCGTCCTTACTGACGACACCGGCGGATGCCAGGGACTCACTGTTCATCAGTTGCCTGGCATTCTCGATGGCGCCCGTTGCCAGAATGAAGTGTTTGGCCGTCACTCGTTCTCGGTGCTTGTCGTAATCCGACACAACGATGGAGGCTATGCGGCCAGCCTTGCTATCGAACTCAAGATCGACACAGTTGCAATTGATGAAGACATCAAGCCCCTCGGTCTCTTGAAGATCTTTGGCGTATTTTTGTGCAAATCGCGTCGGCGGGCTTAGCAGGAAACGATCCGCTTGAAAGTCGTTGCCATCCATGGACGCATTAATGGCCTTGAATCCCGCATCCGACGGGAGATCCACAATGTCCATGGCCGCTGGCAGATAACGCTCGATCTCGGAAAACGCTATGGGCCAGCCGGGCAGTTTGACAGGAGGGGCCACGTCAAAGTCTGACTTCTCGAAGGGACGGCAACGCCCCGCCCAGTGATTGGATGTACCGCCGAGAAAGCGCAGACGTGTTTCTTCAGCGTAGACATTCATGCCTGTCGAGGTGCAGTTGTAGAGGGTTTGCGAGGGATGTGAATATTCGTGCCCCCCGCCCTCGAGAAGCAGCACGTGTCGACCATTCACGGCCAGGCGCAACGCCAGCGTGATGCCCGCCGGTCCGGCTCCGATGATGCAGAAGTCATAGCGGTCGCGGAGTTCTTTTTGCGATTGGTAATCTTTGATCATGTTCGCGTTTGCCGAAAATACTGGGCAGGCAACACCCAGCCGTTGACTACGACAAATCCGTTTTTTTTAGAAGAAGGCGGAGCAAGGAGCGAGGACAATCCAAATGTCATCCCCCCAAGACTCAGTAAGGCAAACGCCTGGAGGAATTCTCTGCGCCCCATCACAGAGGTATTCAAATCAAGTTCACTCATGATTCAAAGCCCCACGGCATTAAAATTGCGTTTGTTTTTTTAACTACACATCAAACCCCATCGCTCCCCCCGAAGGGTGTAGCAAGTGCCTCGATCAAATCAAAGCCATTTGGCAAAGGCCAGCACCAACTCCCCGCACAACACCCCAACCAGCAACATTGGCAGCACGACAAGCTCACGTTTGAGATCGAACAGCCCCACACGACAGTTCACATAAACAATTAGCACAAGTGTAGGAAACGTATGCAGCGCGACACCCCAGATTGCATATTTCACTCCGCCAACGGCCAGCAGCAGAGGCAGCAACACCCATAACGAGACGGCGCGAACAATGTTATCCATGGCCTGGTACTTCGTGAGTCCCAAGGCAAGCCAGGCTTGATGCGCCACGCCGTAGCGCAATGTGAAGAAAGACAGTGAAAGAATGGCCATCATGTTGCCGGCCTCGGCATAACGCTCATCGTATAACCAGTGGATGATGAGTGGGCTGATGGTCCACATCAGTCCGCAGATAAACAGCAAGGCGATGTCGATAATCAGTCGGAAGCGGTCATACAAAGCGCGGAGCCGCACGGTGTCATTGTTTCTTGACGCCTCGCTGAAGGCTGGCAACGCCACGGCGCCGACCAACCTCTGCACGCCGAGTGTAATAGCCCCCAGAATCAGCACGGCAATGGAGTAGACGCCCAGTTCGGCGGCCGACATGCTGCCGCCGAACCAGATGCGATCGCCATTCATGGCCAGTACGCCCACCGCCGACGACAACAATATCCAGCGCCCGAAGACGACTAGCTCCTGGAGCGCAGTACGATCCCACAGCAAACGATTAGGCGGGCCCTGAAACCAGAAATGACCTAGTAGCGTACTGACCAGGGCGGAGACCAGACCCGCCCCCACCAGCGACCAGATAGACCGGGTGAAGTAACCGATAACCAGCATCACCAGCAGGCCGGAAATCTGGGACGCAAACTCGGCAAGCACGACTTTCTTTTGCTGGAATGCGCGAACGGCCACGTCGATTTTTGTCGACTGAAAACCATAGATGATCGCGGACAAAGCAGTAAGGGCCAACACCAGCGGCAACTCCGGTGCAGCATAGGTGGATCCGGGCGACCACAGATTGATGACCTGCGCAAACCAGGCAAAGCCCGCGATCAGAAGTGTTGAGGCAAAAAGGACAAAACCGCGCACGATCTGCACGGTCCACACAGTATTGAGAAATACCGGATCGTCGCCACGCGGGCTCTGGATGATGTTCTGGCGCAAGCCCACATCGGAAAGCAAATGGAGGATCACCGAAACGGTGGTCGCGATGATCATGATGCCGAACATCTCCGGCATCAGCAGGCGAGCCATGATCAGGTTGCCGCCCAGGCGTATGGCTTGAGACGTGACAAGTGCCCCGAGATTCCATGCCCCGGCGAATATCGCTCGCTTGCGCAGGCTCAACGATGGCGATAAATCAATTGAAGGCATAACATCAATCCCGGACTCAGTGGCACGACCGTTACTATAGCCGCAATCAGGCAATGCACTATCCTTCGCTCACCAATCAAGTAAGTTCATGAACTCATGCCTGAGCACATTCGCGCGCTAATCGTCATTCTGGTTCTAGCCGGCACCGTTTTTACTCTTGCCCGCCGATCAGCAACGGACCTGATCCCGTACAACGACTTCACCCGTCGCCGCAATCTGTGGTTCGTATTGACCCTGCTGGTTTTTTTCGCGCACAGTTTCTGGGTGTATGCGGCCGTCGCCGCTGTGGTGTTGACCCTCGCAAGAAAACGCGAACGCAACCCCCTGGCGCTGTTTTTCATGTTGCTGTTTCTCGTCCCGCCAGCGTCGGCGCAGATTCCCGGCATGGGTGTGATCAACTATTTCTTTGATCTCAACCATATCCGTCTGCTGTCCCTGTGCGTCTTGCTTCCGGCGTTTTTCGCGCTACGCAGGCGAGCGGACACGCTGCCTTTCGGGCGCACCTGGCCTGACCGGCTGCTGGCCGGCAGCCTCCTACTGACGAGCCTGCTGTTGCTGCGCGAAACCACACTCACCGACACGTTGCGCCAAACGCTCTACCTGTTCATCGAAGTTTTTCTGCCTTACTACGTTGCCAGCCGGGCTCTGAAAGACCTCAGTGACTTCAGGGATGCCCTGCTGGCCTTTGTCCTCGCCGCCATGGTGTTGTCCATTATCGGGCTGTTCGAATTTGCCCGGAACTGGCTGCTCTACAGCGCGCTGACGGACGCTCTGGGCATGCGATGGGAATTGTCCGGCTACTTGAGCCGTGGCGGTTCATTGCGCGCCAGCGCCACCACTGGCCAGGCCATTGCGCTGGGGTTTGTCGTCAGCGTGGCCATCGGCCTGTACCTGTTTTTGCAGGAAGATGTGCGCAGCAAGTTCCAGCGACGTCTTGGCGGTCTCCTGCTGGCTGGCGGACTGTTCGCGCCACTGTCGCGTGGCCCCTGGATCGGGGCCGTCGTCATGATCACAGCGTTCATCGCCACGGGTCGCGGCGCAGCCAAACGCCTGATGTTGCTGGCGCTCGCCGGCGTGCTCGCCCTTCCTTTGCTGGCCATCGTGCCTGGCGGGCAAAAAGTGCTGGATCTGCTACCGTTCATCGGCAAGATCGAAGTAGAGAACATCACGTACCGGCAACGTTTGTTCGATAACGCAATGATCGTTATCCAGCGCAACCCATTGTTCGGCGCTTTCGACTTCCGCAGCACGCCGGAAATGCAGTCCATGATTCAGGGCCAGGGCATCATCGATATCGTCAACACCTACATCCACGTGGCGCTGCAGGTCGGGTTGATCGGGTTGACGCTGTTCGTGGCTTTTTTCGTCACTGTTCTGCTGGGCATCCGCAAGGCGATGCGTTCATTTCCCGATAAGGACGATGAGACGCGCCGGCTCGGACGCGCGCTCCTGGCGACACTGGCCGGGATTATGGTGACCATCGTGACCGTCAGCAGCATCACGTTTATCCCCGTGGTGTATTGGTCGGTGGCCGGGTTGGGTGTTGCCTATGCCCAGATGGCTCGCAATCTCAAGCACACTTCGACTGCAGTCACTGCGAGTGCCCACCTCCAACTCCGGTAATGCCGATGACCACTTTGTTTCGCCGCACTCAGATGCTGCTCCCGGTTTTCCTGTGCGTTGCGATCTGGCCGTTCACGACCCGGGCGTCGGACTGGGTCGCCAGCGTCGATGACCGCAGTGGGCTGCCCATGCTGGTGCACGGAGGCAATCCTGTCGTTGCCTCAAAGTTTGAATTCTGGGAGAGCAACTGGGGCTGGACGTCTTTTGTCACCCAGTTCAAGGTCAATACCTCCTGGCAATACACCCTGGCAGGCCAGAACAAGACGCTGGACTTCGACCTGACGGCGCAGATTCAGAAGGAAGACGAGCGGAAGCTGACCTGGGACTTTGACCTGGATGCACACAGTGTGAATTCGGGTGTGATGGGTGGGGGTGTCACCTTCAATTTCGACCCCGCCCTTTTCGCCGGAGAAATGGGCAAGCCGGATTTGCTGCCCGGTAACCGCGGCTGGTCCTGGGGCAGTGCACAAGGTCGACGCATCGAGATGCGTTTTGAGCCGGCACTGGCGAGTGTGTACTTTGAGCCCGGCAATCAATCCGAGGTGCGTGCTTTCTTCTACAAAAATACGATCAAACCCGGCCGCCAACATTTCAAGGCCACCCTGAGCATTTCTGGCGACGTGGCGCTCGGCCCTACCACGACAGAGCGTTTTGGCCTGGCGGACCCGAAGACCTGGCCGAGTGACAAAGTCGACATCAAAACCTCACCGGTCGATCTGTCTTTTCTCAACGCTGACGAAAAACCTGCGGGCAAGCGCGGCTTTGTCAAAGCGTCCGGCGAGCAACTGCTGTTCGCGGACAACACCCCTGCACGTTTCTGGGGCACCAACATCACGGCCTATGCACTGTTCCGAACGCCCGACGATGCAATCAAGCAGCAAGCCAAACGCCTGTCGGCACTCGGTTTCAACCTCGTCCGACTGCACCACCATGACTCGCCCTGGGTCAGCCCGAATATTTTTGGCGACCGCAACCTCACGCATGACACTCAGCAACTCAGCGCGCAGTCGCTGAAAAAAATCGACTGGTGGATCAAGTGCCTGAAAGACGAGGGCATTTATGTATGGCTCGACATGCACGTCGAGCGAGCCCTGACGGCGAAGGACAACATTTTTGCCTTCGATGAACTGCCAAAAGACCAGCAGAACAACGCCAGCCTCAAGGGCTACGCGTATGTAAACATCACCATTCAGCAGGCAATGAAACGCATCACCAAAGCCTACATGACCCATGTAAATCCCTTTACCGGCCTCGCCTATAAAGACGATCCGGCAATCGCCGCCGTCCTGATCACCAACGAAAACGACGTCACTCAACACTTTGGCAACGCCCTGTTGCGAGACAAGGGAGTCCCCAAGCACTGGGAGCTCTACAAGAACCGGGCCGATGCCTTTGCCAGCCAGCACAATCTATCGGCAGGACTCACCTGGCGTTCGTGGGAGCATGGCCCCGCCAAGCTGTTCCTTAACGATCTGGAACAGCAATTCAACGTAGAGATGATTCAGCATCTGCGCGAATCAGGCGTGAAGGTGCCCATTGCCACCACCAGCAGTTGGGGAGGCGACGGGCTGAGCTCCTTGCCGGCCCTGACTGCCGGCGACGTCATCGACGTTCACAGCTATGGCGGCGGTGGGCAGCTGGAGAAGAATCCGCTCACCAGCGAAGGCATCGTGGACTGGATTGCCGCCGGCCAGGTCACCGGCAAACCCCTGACTGTCACCGAGTGGAACAACGAACCGTTTCCGACACCCGACCGCCATTCGCTGCCACTCTATGTCGCCGGCACCGCCAGCCACCAGGGCTGGGACGCATTGATGCAATATGCCTACAGCCAGCAGCCGCTCGACGGCGGCTGGGTAACGGCCGACAACTGGCATGCTTACAACGACCCTGCAATGCTCGCCACCTTGCCCGCCGCCGCCCTGCTCTATCGCCGCGCCGACGTCAGCGAAGCCAACACGACGTATGTCTTCGCACCGACGCCCGATACCCTGTTCAACAAACCCGTCTCACCGGCCAACTCGGCTTTGCTGCGCACCGCCATGGAGAAAGGCAAGCTGCAAATCGCCATGCCACAGACACCGCAATTGCCGTGGTTGCAGCAAGGCACTATCGCGAGCAATGCACAGGTGTTTCATGACCCTGACCAGTCGTTGCTGGACGCCAATGCCAGCGAGTCCACGACCGATACGGGCGAGCTGAAGCGCAACTGGAAACAAGGCATCTACACCATCAATACGCCGCGCACCCAGGCCGTCACCGGCTGGATCGGCGGCGAGTCGATCAGCCTCGGCAACATCCAGGTTCAAGTGAAGACCACCAATGCCAGCGTGGTGGTGCAAAGCCTGGACGGCGCGCCTGTCGGTCGATCGCAGGATCTGCTGATTTCGCTGGGCACTCGCGCCATCCCCAAAGACGAAGACAAAACACCTTTTTATGTCGAGCCTCTCGAAGGCACGCTCAGCATCCAGGCTCCGCCAGGGTTGACGCTGTTTACCCAAGGCACGCTGGCGCAAATGAAGAAGTTGCCCGCGACTTACCTTGATGGGCGCTATACGATCAAGTTCGATGGCGTGCAGGCCTTCAATTGGTTGTTTTTGAGAAAAAACGCTGCTCACTGACGGTACAATCCGCGTTTGCACAGCAATGGTTTCCAGGAGGACAGGATGAATTTTTTGGTGGTCGGCGGCGCAGGTTACATCGGCTCGCACATGGTCAAGCATCTGCTGCGCGCAGGTCACGAGCTGGTGGTGGCGGACAACTTTTCCACGGGGTATCGCGACGCCTTGACGGGCGGAAAACTGGTTGAACTGGACATCGCCGACGCGCAAGCCCTGGACACCTTGTTTGCCGCACAGCACTTCGATGCCGTGTTCCACTTCGCCTCGTTCATACAGGTCGGCGAATCCGTCACTGAACCGGCCAAGTATTACCAGAACAACCTGGCCGCCACGCTGACGCTGCTACAAGCCATGGTTCGCGCGAACGTCAAGCACTTTATCTTTTCCTCGACGGCCGCTGTCTATGGCGACCCGGCGTATGTGCCCATCGACGAAGAACATCCCAAGGCGGCGATCAATCCTTATGGTCGCAGCAAGTGGATGGTGGAACAGATGCTTGAAGATTTCGACCGCGCCTACGGGCTGAAGTCGGTTTGCCTGCGCTACTTCAACGCCGCCGGAGCAGACCCTGAAGGACAGTTGGGTGAACGCCATGAGCCGGAAACCCACCTGCTGCCACTGATCCTGCAAGCAGCCTCTGGCCGGCGCGCGAGCATCACCGTCTATGGCCGCGATTACGACACGCCCGACGGCACGTGTATTCGCGACTACGTCCACGTTGCCGATCTGGCGGCCGCTCACGCACTGGCCGTGGATTATCTATTGGCCGGTGGTGCAAGCACTGCGTTCAACCTCGGTAATGGCCAAGGGTTCTCGGTACAGGAAGTGATAGACACCGCACGCCAGGTCACTGGCCAGGCGATCTCCGTCAGTGATGCGCCACGCCGTGCGGGTGATCCACCACGCCTGGTGGCCGACCCTCAACGGGCGTACACATTACTTGGCTGGCAGCCGCAATTTGCTTCACTGGAGCAGATCGTGACGCACGCCTGGAGCTGGGAAAAGAAATATCCCTGGCACTGAAATCGGCGCTCGCCAGCAGCGCCGATCGTTTGAGGATAACGCGCTAGTAGTACGAGCGATTTTGCGGCTCGGCTTTGTTCAGTACGGTGCCAATCAGATTGGCTGTCCCCAGATGATGAAGGCTTTCCTCGATCTCTTTCTTGCTGTTCATGCCGTTGGCGACCACGAGCAGGACGCAGTCAAATTTAGGCAAGACGGTAATCACATCGTCCGAACTCAAGATGGGCGGCAAATCGAAAATCACGATTCGTGAGTTGTAGCGCTCGCGCAAATCACTAATCAAGTTGCTCACTTTGGGCGATGACAGCACCTCGGTGGAGAGAGGAATCGCCTTACGGGTCGGCAGGACTACAAAGCGCGGCAAGGTCGGGTTAACCAGAACCTCTTGCAGTTCTGCTTTATCGGCCAGGTATTCATTGAGCGATATCTCCATCGACATCCCCAGGCAGGCACCCACTGTCGGATGACGCAAGTCGAAATCCACCAGCAATGCCGTCTTGGTGGTGTGATGAGCGATGCTCATTGCCAGGTTGATCGCCATTACCGTCTTGCCGGCCTCCGGCGTCGGCGAGGTGATGGCGAGCGTGCGCCAGCCATTTTCTTCCATGACTTTCAGAACTTGCGTACGCAGCAGATCGAACGCCCCACCCATATTCGAGTTTTTGTTGTACGCCACAATCCGATTGCGCTCGAGGTGATCCGGCCGCAAAGGTACAACCTTGGTTTGCACATAACTGAGCGCATTCAGACTTGAAGACTGCGCGGAGGACGTCATGGCTCTTGAAGAGGACTCGGTGTTTTCGGTATCGGGCTTGATTATTTCCATGTCTGTATTCCTTATGCAAACCGGCCCAGCGTTTTAAACGCCAGCTGATCCAGAGGCATGTAGAGGAAGTGCACGAGCACCAGAAGGATCGCGAAAAGCACGACTCCACACACGATCAGGCGCGTTCGCCACTTCTTGCGGCGTTCCAGTTCGGCCATGGTGTGAATGTAGGGAATGGAAACCAGTACGCGTCTGCCGAGCACACTGGCCAGGGCTTCAGCCCCGCGCACGCGAGAACTCATCATCTCGAGAAGCATCACCAGTGCGCCAGCGCCCACCGGGGCAAGCACGAAGCCCATGGCAACCACCTTTTTACGGTTCGGCCGAATCGGCTTTTCAGGCATCAGCGGCGATTCCAGGAGAACAAAACGCTCCGCCTTGTTTTCCTGTTCCAGGCTTTCGGAAATTCGCGCATTCATCTCCTTGGCGCGCATCTCCTCATATTTCTTTTTCGCGTTGTCATGGTCGCGCATCAGAGTGATCAGGCCGCGCTCGACTTGTGGTATTTCAATAATCTGCGCTTCGTATTCGGATATTTTCTGGAGCGTCTGCTGCTTCTGATCGGCCAGTGACTTGATACGTGCCTCGGTGGCGGCGATCCGCGCCTGAGCCTTCGCTGCATCCATATTGACGGGCACTGCTGCACTACCGGCCCCCGCCTTGTTCGCCTCAAGTGCCGCAATCTTGCGTTTCACGGCACGCACATCGGGGTGGGCCTCGGTATACAGCGTCCGCAAACGGGCGTACTCCACCTTGAGGCTGCCCAGATCCTGCGGTTTGTCAGCGGCTGCTCCTCCCACTCCAGGCTTGGTCGCTACGCCGGTATTGGCGGCGATAAGCTCCAACTCGTTGAAACGCAATTCTTCACGGGCAGCCTTGTAGTCACGGTCGACCTCTTTGAGGTCGGTTTCGGCGCGCGTCAACATGTTCGTGAGCAATTCCCGATTCTCGGGCAGCGCTTTGCTGTGCAGCTCCTTGAATATTGCCACGCGACTGTCCTGGGCATTCAGTGCAACCTCGAGCTTGTCCGCCTCCTGCTTTGCGAACTCTGTGTTTTCATTGGCGCGCTCGGTGCGCTGCCTGATGTTTTCATTCAGGAACAGCGTCACCAGCTCGTTGGCCACTTTGTTGGCAATCTCTGGCTCGCGGTGCTCAAAGGAAAGACGAAACGCAATCGTCACTTCCCCGCGCCCCTTGATCGCAGCGCTGACCAGGGTGACTCCAATCGCATTGCGCATTTCATTGATTTTGTCGGAAACGCTCAAGTGCCGGCCTTGAGAAGAGAACAAACTGTATTTGTCGATGATCGCTGCCAGATTTTCTCGGGTCATCACACGCTGGCGAATGACTTCGATGCGCTCATCGGCAAAGGTGCCGTTGTTCGCCGCAACCAGGTCAGGCGAGATCTGCTGCGACTCGATCAGAATCGTGCCGGAGGACTCAAAGGTAGGTGGGAGCGACATCGCGACCGCAATGCTGATGCCAAGTATCGCCGCGCAGCTCACGATCAACAGCAGAGCGTGGTGCTTGATGATAGCTATGTAGTCGTTGACCGACATTTCGTATTCAGTAGTCATAAATGATCACACAGCTGAATTTTTCAGAGACCGGGATAACTATATGTCAAGGTCAACCCGACGACATTTGCGCTGGCATCCGGCAAGCTGTCTTGCTTGCGTTCTTTGTAGGTGAAGGATAGGCGCGCAATCCAAAAAGGCGAGAGTTCCTGACTGAACCAGGCACTGTAATTGCGCAAAGTATTTGGCGTTTGCCCTGTGGTGTCTTGCCAGGAGGCGTCAAAACCGGTGCGTCGGGTCTCGTCGATGAGGTAACTCAATGTGCCCCTCAGGCTATCAACCTCGACAAAACCGCCGTCGCCGCTGGAGACCGTGCTTCGACCGCCGTCGATGCTTGTCTCAAAGCGTTCACCGGTGTAGTTCAACGTAAACCCGCCCTGGCCAGTAGGGCCGCTACCCGACCCGGAGACTTGATTGAGCCCCGCGTACACCGCCCCCTTGAGCTCCTCGGAGAGTTGGAAATTCATGCCAACCGTGGGGGTGTAGCTGTTTGAGGAAGACGCTGCGGATCCCTCCTCCGGCTCATAACGCCTCACGCCGAAACGGGTGAACAGCTCGACCTGCTCGCTCCATGCATAGTTCCAACTCAAGCGGTTCGCCAGCTCGTCATAGTTGATCAGGGTAGGAACATCGTAAGTGACATGAGTGTAGTCAGTTTCGTTGACCAGGGTGCTCCGCTCGCTGAGCGCAGTCCGCCAGTTGCCACCCACGGTATAAAGTTTTTGCGTGCCGTCGGCAGCCACTACGCCGGTTTCCTGAACCTCGGAGGAGAGCGTAGAGCTCTCTTCATATCGGGCCGTGAGTCCAAAACCACCCGTTTCGGTCTCGCGCTGCCACCCAAACCTCAATCTGGGATCTTCACGGTCCGACACGATGTCCGTCTCGGACGAACGCACGACATTCACACCGAGACCGAACTTGAACTCATCCCGTCCGGACGTGCCGACAAGGCTGTAATCGGGGGCGATGATGGTGCGGGTCACCCCCTTCTCACCACTCGTCAGCAACAGGGGGTTGCTGTCGTACTCGACAGTCGAAGGCACCGCGACTGCTGATTGCCAGGTAGCCGCATAGGCCATACCGGAACACGGCAGAATCAGGACTGCCGTGGCAACCCCGGTGATTCGCAGCGCAAGCAAGGTGATTCCCGATGCATCGCGCAAGGCTAAGGCACGACCAGCGTATCGCCGGCCTTAAGTAGAAAATTGGTGGACATGTCATCCCCGGACATCAACTTGCTGTAGTTGACGCGCAGGATTTCTTGCTTGGTCCCGTTGAGTCGCACGACCTTGATGTCATCCTTGTCGGCGAATTTATCGAGCCCGCCAGACAGGCTTAATACCTGCAGCACTGACGTTGGACCGGACATATGCACAGTGCCGGGTTTCACCACCTTGCCCTGCACGTAGGCGACATTGCCTTCGGTGCCCGTGACGACAACGCTCACTTGCGGATCGGGTATGAATTTTTCAAGCCTGGCCGCGATCTTCTCCGCGACTGCGGTGGCATCAAGCCCCTCTACATCGAGTTGGCCTGCCAGCGGGAAGGTAATGCTGCCATCGGGAAGTACGCGCACATCCTGTTTGAGCTTGTCTTCGCCCCAAACAGAAACGGAAAGGTTATCACCCGGACTCAGCCGGTAAGACGTGTCGTTTGCGACGGCACTGGAAATGCTGGGCAGGACAGCCAGCGCGCATACCACAGGTAACCAGAAACGCAACATCGGGATCCCTCCGCCTAACTAAATAGCCTTGCCAAGAGTTTCACACAAAAACGGGGGCAAATCACGCTCGCAAATTTTCACGCCCAGAAAGGGTTCAACGAGCATTTTTTTGTGGCTGGCGGCGGTCAGTTTTCGTCGACCCAACGTCTCAATTACCTGCAGGGCAGCCTCTAGTGAAGGAAGTTTTCTATTTAACAAAAACTTGTCGTTAAACATGCGACCCCCGATGTTTACTCGCCAAATTAACAGCAACTCTGTTCAATAGAGTCCGTCACTCAGTCAATACATCGCCAACCACTTCCACATCAAACTGATATCAATCAATAGTATCAATGCGCCATACAATCGTTAGCAAAAACAAACCGCTAGTTATATCTTCCGCCGGTTGGCGACCATAACAAAACCGAACAACGCGGACGAAAACAACCAGGCAGCAGCAGACAGCGGAACTGCGTTCGGTTGATTGAAGGCATCATCCCCGCCACTCAAAACTTTATTCTGCGCACCTGAATCTGCCATTAACTTTCCACTGGCAAGTTGCGCCATTAATCCGTCACAAGTTGAACTATTGACGGTAGCATCCACCTTGGCGACAGATTCAATTAGGCTTTTGAGTTGATCTTTTGCAGTATCAGCGGAGGAAATATCGCTGACCGAAGGTGCCGCGCCAAGACTGCTTGCAACATTTGAAGGGGCATCACCCTGCTCTTCGGCGGCTGTGCCCGATTTTGGCTCAGACCCTGCGCAAGAATTGCCTATGCGGTTAATTTCATGGGCCAAATTGGTCGCGTGTGCGCTGGCAACGGCTGCACCATTAAAGAGCGCACAGAATAAAACGGATTTGATAACCAGTGACGAGCGCATAGTGACCGCCTACCTGCACATAGGGTTTCCTGATATCGGATGAAGGATTCGTTACCCAGCTTACTTGGA
The DNA here is from genome assembly GCF_054897965.1 of Pseudomonas sp. LB3P81. NCBI lineage: Bacteria > Pseudomonadati > Pseudomonadota > Gammaproteobacteria > Pseudomonadales > Pseudomonadaceae > Pseudomonas > Pseudomonas sp. LB3P81. Next base: position 1,124,410 of record NZ_JBUBVG010000001.1, read on the forward strand.
GCCTATAATCACATCGCCATTACGTCAATGGTCCGTCACCACAATAAATAAAAATAAAAATTTACGAAAAACAGCGTCAAAATAACGCCATCAAAACCCTTTCAATCCTGCTCCTTCTATTCGTATGAAAGGGCTCAAGCGTGGGTATCGGCCCCCTGTCTGAAGTTAAAAAGCCGGCTGCATCTCGCCGAAAGGCCGGCGACAAAAAACTATCGCAGCGCTCCTCGCATCCATTCTCGAGGACTGGCGCAGGTCTTGCGCCGAAACGCCCGACCAGCGCCGAGGGGCTTTGTACACGACACCCCCGGCAAAGCCTGGACCGTGGCGCAATTGTCCGCGGCGGCCAACATGTCCCGGGCCAGTTTCGCCGAGCACTTTCGAGTTTTTTTGATGGTGTACATATCCGTTGCTGCGGTAACGGCCTCCAATAGCCGCCATTACCGCAGCAACGGATTTGCCCCTGCAAGATCAACAACTTCGCGAGCAAGCCCGCTCCCACAAGGGATCGGCGTACGGCCAAACCACCCCGATTGTGCTCTTGATGCCCCCCTTGAGCACGCCCGCCATCCCTATGGGCAAACCAACGCAGGGCGCTCTATGATTGAGCCCTATGACGACCTCGCTGCCGATCCGCCAACCCTGCCCGCCCGGTGCCTGCATCTGCGAGCGTGAACCGCTGCTGGAAACACCAGGCGCGGACCTGCGCATCCTGTTTCTGACCCGGTCCGAAGAAAAGCGCCTGATCGAACGCCTGGAAAATCTCCAGAGCCTGAATGACCTTGAACGCCTGCAGCAGCGGATGTACGAGCAACTGGGCATCCGGGTAGAGATCGCTCCCGGTTTCAATGAAGTCCGCACCATGCGCGGTATCGCCATCACCATCGCCGAACTGCCGGGCTTGTGCCGCAAAACCCGCCAGGCGATTCCGACCGCCATTCGCCGCGGGCTGGAGAAACGTCCGGAAATCGCCTACGAACTGCTCAACGCCAACGACCTGTTGCGAGATGCTTGACGGTCAGACGCCTCGATTAATTCCAGATGTAATGAAAGAGGATCAGCGGTCATACGCGAACCGCCGCGCGCTGCTATGCCTTCTCAAGGGAGAAATCGTTTCAGACCCGACAGGATGACACGGGAAACAGGCGTGGCCGTGGTCCCGGCACCAGCCAGGCGCGCGAAGAGCAACAGGTGCCAGTCCGTAGCAGGAGGTGGCAAATGTTATTCATGGTCAGGTGGTCGATCAGCCCGGAAAACCGTAACACCGCGATCAAACGTTTCCTCGAGACCAAAGGGGCTCCGCCCTCAGGCGTCAAGTTACTGGGGCGCTGGCATGCCGTCGGTGGTTCGACCGGTTTTGGCATCGCAGAAACCGATGATGTCGTGCAGATTCAGAAGTGGGTACTGCAATGGAATGACCTGATGAGCATGGAGGTCCATGCGGCGCTGACCGATGAGCAGGTGGGGCCGCTGCTAGCGGCGGCTGTCGGCAAGCAATAGTCGTTCGAGGAAGTGCGACGGGCACAAAATTTGTGCGCGACACAGAACCACTGTGGGAGCGGCGGTGCGGCGATCCGACTTGCTCGCGAAAGCGGCGGCACATCTAACATCTATGCGTCAGACAGACCGCTTTCGCGAGCAAGCCCGCTCCCACATTTTGGACAGCGTCAGGCGTTAAATCCTGCTGAAAAGGCTACTTCTTCATCCCCACCCGCCGCCGCATCTCGGCGGTGATGCTCTGCTTTGTTTTCTTCAGGTCAGCCCAAGGCTCGTCGCCCACCTCGGTCAGGCGTTCATGCACATTGTGCACATTCCACTGATTGCCCCCCTTGAGCCCGGCCACTTCCTCGCGAAAGATCGGCACCGACACCGGCAGCCCTTCGCGGGTGCGCGCGGCGTAAGCACAAATGGTGGTGGCGCCGAGGCCGTTGCGCAGGTAATCGATGAAGATCCGCCCGACCCGGTTTTTCGGCCCCGACACTGCGGAAAACCGCTCCGGCAACAGTTTGGCCATGTGGCTGACGATGGCGTGGCTGAAGTCCTTCACCTCATCCCATCCGAGCTTGCGGGTCAGCGGCACCACGAGGTGAATGCCTTTGCCGCCGCTGGTCTTCAGAAAGGCCTTGAGTCCCAGCTCATCCAGCACAGACAGCGTCAAATGAGTCGCCTCGACCATGCTTTTCCACGGCAGTGCCGGGTCCGGGTCGAGGTCGAGGACGAAGCGGTCGGGCTTGTCGAGGTTGTCCGAGGTGGCGTTCCAGGTGTGCAGCTCGACGGTGCTCATCTGCACGGCGCCGATCAGCGCTTCGGCGCTGTTGATGATCATGATCGGCTGGCCGGTGAGTTCCTTGTCGAGGGTGGTGATCTGCGGAATGGCCAGGCGCTCGGCGTTCTTCTGGAAAAACAGTTCACCGGCAATGCCGTCCGGCGCGCGAACCAGCGCCACGGGACGATCTTTCAGTTCGGGGAGAATCCATTCGGCAACGCTGGCGTAATACTCCGCCAGTTGCACTTTGGTGGTGCCACTGCTGGCGTCGATGACCCGGTCGGGATGAGTGATCCGCACCTTGCCCTCGCCCAGACCGAGCTGCGACGGGGCCGGCGCTTTTTCTGAAGCTTCCTTTTTACTGGCGGCAGGTTTTTCTGCAGCGCTTTTCTTCACCACTTTGGGACGCTCCTCGGTGATGTCTTCGGCCGGTTTATCGTCGCGCAGGCCATGGAACACGGCATGGCGCACCGAGCCTTCCCTGGTCATTTCCGCGAAGGCGATTTCAGCCAGCAGAGTGGGTTTGAGCCAGTGCACACCTTTGGCGTCAAAACCGGTCGGTGGATTGACCACCGACGGCTTCTTCGCCTGCAACGGTTTCAATTGTTCGTAAATGCTTTTAAGCGTTGTCTCGTTGAACCCGGTGCCGACCTTGCCGGCATAACGCAGCTCACTGCTATCCCGGTCATGCAGGCCCAGTAACAACGCACCAAACGCATTGCGCGAACCTTTCGGATCGGTGTATCCGACCACTACAAACTCTTGCAGGTGCTTGCACTTGAGCTTGATCCAGTCGCTGCTGCGACGCGACACATACGGCGACCCCAGGCGTTTGCCGATCAGCCCTTCCATCTGCATCTGGCAGGCGCTGTTGAGCAAGGCATCGGGCTCTTCGGCGAACGCGTCGGAGAACCGCAGCAATGGGTCTTCATTCGGCGTGAGCACCGTCGCCAGCGCGACCCGCCGTTCTTCGACCGGCACCTCGCGCAGGTCAACGCCATTGAGGTAAGGCAGGTCGAACAGGTAGTAAAGAATGTTGCCGCTGCGCCCAGAGTCGAAGGCGTTTTGCAGCGCTTGAAAGTCCGGCACGCCCTGCTCATTTGCGACCACCATTTCACCGTCGAACCAGGCTGATTCAAGTTGCAGCGAAACCAGCGCCTGCGCTTGTTTCGGCAACTTGTGGGTCCAGTCGTGACCATTGCGAGTGAAGAGTCTGACCTCGCCATGGTCGATGCGAGCCATGATCCGATAGCCGTCGAATTTGATCTCATAGCTCCATTCGCCGTCCGGGGCTTTTTCCACCAGCGTCGCCAGTTCGGGTTTGATCAGGTCCGGCAATTTTGCTTTGTGCGCGCCGGTGAGTTGCGCCGACTGTTGTTTCGCCGCGACCTTGCGCGCCGGTTTCTTGATGGGCTTGGGCTTGTCCGCCGCTTTCGACTTTTTTGGAACAATGGTCCGATCACTCAGCACACTGACCGGCTCGGCCGCGACCACGTCGTAATCGCTTTCAGGTTTGGCCGCGCTGTCCTGATGCTTGATCAGGAACCACTGCTCCTGCTTGCCCGGCATATGCGTGCGCACCAGGTTCCACAGACCGCCGAGCTTCTCGCCCTGCAGCTCGAATTTGAGCTTGCCCTTGGCGTAGGCCTTGGCCGGGTCTTCCTGCGGAATCCACACGCCACGGTCCCAGACGATCACATCACCGGCACCGTAATGACCTTCGGGAATGCTGCCCTCGAACGTGGCGTAGTCGATCGGATGGTCTTCGACATGCACCGCCAGACGCTTGACTTTGGGGTCCAGCGACGGGCCTTTCGGCACCGCCCAACTCTTCAGCGCGCCATCGAGTTCCAAGCGAAAGTCATAATGCAGGCGCGAGGCGTCATGCTTCTGGATGCAGAACTGCAAGGCGTGATCTTTGGCGACTTTCTTGCTTGAACGTTTGGCGGCCGGTTCGGAGGTGGCCGAGAAATCGCGCATGCGGTTGTAGTCGTCCAGATTCTTGCTCATGGCTCACTCACTTAAAGCTGATTCAACGCCTCCCCCGAGGCTCGGGCCGATCCGCGTAACGATCAGCGCGACCACCGCAATCCGCTCCACCCGCTGGTAGCCCGGCGTCAACAGTTCTTCGCCGAACACGTCGGGATCGATTTCGTGATAGGTCCAGCCGAATCGCGCCGAATCCAGGTACGGTGCCAGCGCGGCGAGAAATGGATCGCAGCCGTCAACCATCGCTACACCGGTGTACAACACCAGCGAACCGCCCGGGGTCAGTCGGTTCAGCGCCTGCTCGACAATCCGCACCGACAACTGCGCGCCGTACGCCCCGCCACCGTGTCGATAGGCACGCTCGGCCGGGTCGGCCATGTAGGGCGGATTGGCGACGATCAGGTCGAAAGTACCGTCGACACCCTGCAGCACATCACTGGCCTCGATGCTGACGTTGGCCACTTCGGCGAGCGCGGCGTTCACAGCCGTCAAGCGTAGCGCCGCCGGGTTGATGTCGACCGCCAGCACCTGCGCTTCACGGCGTGCGCGAGCAATCACGATGGCGCCGACACCCGCGCCGCAGCCGATGTCCACGGCGCGTCTGACCGGCGCGAAACTCTGTTGCAGATGGGTGTGAATCAACTGGGCAAAACGGTAGGTGTCCGGGCCAAAGAACACCGCATCGGCCGCGTCCGTGGGGAATCCGGAATGCACGAACAGCAGGTCATCGAGGCTGGACCAGCGTACGTGGCTTTTCAACCGGCCATTGCACTCTTCAAGAACGCCCGCCTGTTGCAACTGACGCTGTTCGTCCGCTGATAACAGGCCGGGCTCAAACGTCCTCGACCAACCGAACACCTCGCGCAGGGTTCGGGCACTTTGGCCGAACGCGCGGTCATTGACCCGCTGATGGGTCAGCGGCGTCGGCGTGATAAAGCGGTAACCATCCGCCTGCAAGCGGCGACCCAATTGCAGCAAGGCCAGATCGGCAGCGCTCAGTTGTTCTTCTTGATTCATGCCGTGCTCCTATCGAAGGCTGGATTTGAGTTCGATAAACCGCCGCGTTGCCATCAAGCCGGCAGGATGGGCGTGTCGGTGGGCGGACAGCCACGGGATCAACACCGGCATCTGCTCGGCGGCGGACACTCCGTCCAATGCGGCTTGCAGACTCTGGATATCCGGATCGCTGGCGGGCAACGCCGGTTCGACCGCGCAACTGCTTTCGCGGCGAGCCGCTGGCGTTGAACGCTCCGGTTTCCAGTCACCCGCGACCCAGTCGTGCAACAGCTGTTTTTCATAAGGGCTGAACACACCGAACATGGCCGCACCGTCACCCTCGATCAATTGCCAGAAGCGGCTTTGCTGCGGGTCCTGATGACGTTTGATCCAGCCCTTGTTTTCCATGGCGGCGAGAAAACCTGGCAATTGCTCCGGCGAAGACAGCCATTGATTGACGGTCTTGCCCTCGAATCGGCAGTAGTCGGAATGCATGTGCTGGCCGAACGGGCGTTTGCGCTCGAGCATGTTCAACACTTCAGCGAAAAGGTCGAACGAGTCGATGATCGCGCGACTGCCCTGCCCCAGGTCATTGAGCCGATAACCCAGCGCGACCCTGCGCAAAAAGTCCTCGCGATCGCCTTCGATCGGCAGCAGTTGCAGCACCGATTGCACGGCTTTTTGCGCGTGCCCGGTGCTGGCGTTGTCGATGGTCACGTGCAGGGTGAAGTAATACGGATCGATGCCCAGTTCGCTGAGTTCGTATGCACTGATCAGTAAGTGTAGCGGCAGTTGTTCGTAGCCGAGGTTGTAGCCGATCACCTCTGGCAAAAACTCGTCGGCGCATTCGCCCAGTGCCAGTTGAATCGCGCCTTGCAGGTAATGCTCGTCGGCGATGACGCCGGTGTCCTGCAAACCCTGTTCAGCGAGTAGCTTGCGGTAAATCACCACGTGATTTTGCACTGGGTTGCCGCCGCCCAACTCTTCCAGATAAGTGTAGATCAGCCCTTCGAAACGCGGATCGCGCCAGTGCTGCAACAGGCCATACAACCAGGCACCGTCTACCCGTTTGGTCGGGCTGACGGCTTGCAGGAAGAACAGCGCGTGCGCCTTGTTGCTGAAGAACCGTCGCGGCCCGCCGTCCTTGCGGGCACTCAGGTAGTCAGCGTATTGGCGTGCCACTTCGGTGCTGTGCTGTTCGACGAAGGTTTGCAGGGCCGACACGTCCTCCGGCATCTCTGCGGGCAGGTCTTTTGCCTGTTGCAGTTGTGCTTCCAGGAAGGTTTGGCCCAGTGCGCGGCGTTGCTCGGCATCGTCGCCCAGCAGCAACTGTTCATAGCACTGCTTCAGGCTGCCGGCAGTCGGGATGGCATGCTCATGGGCAGGCCGGGATTCGAGTCGTGTCAGGGCAGTCATGGGCGCATCTCTCGGTCTGTGGCCAGTGGCAGGACGCTGAATCAACACGTCTCTACATCAGCAGAGCGATTTGCCCGGATAAAAATTCAATCGGGGTTGAAATTGCCCTGACAGACGGGCCTGCGCCGCCCCACCCGGTGCGCGCTCGAGTGAATATACTCAACCGGGTGTGGACTCATCCCCGGGAGATCAATCATGCGAACGGTTCACGTCATCGGGTCTGGAAAAACTCCGCGACCGGTCAATGTCGTTGGCGAGGCGATCACGATTCTCGCGGGCGGTGATTTGAGCAAACCCTTTGAGATGCATATCCAGGAAGGCGTGCAGGGAGGCGGCCCGCCACCGCACTTTCATCCTTGGGACGAGGCGTTCTACGTGATTGACGGGCAGGTGGAAGTGACGGTCGAAGGCGAATCCACCACCGTCTCGGCCGGCGGTTACGTGCATATTCCCGGTGGGTCCATCCATGCTTACAAGAACATCAGCGCCACGGCGAAGATGATCGGCGTGGTGTCTGATCCGCGGGGCGGCCAGTTCTTTGCGGCGGTGGACGGGCTCAAGGTGCCGGAGGATTTGCCGCGGATACTGGAGATTGCCGAAGCGCACGGGGTGACGTTTCTGGTGTAAGCCGATCGGTCAGGCCACGCCACCCTTGGCCTGCTGTTCCAGATGCACCTGCAAATCCGGATCAATCTGCAATGCCGCCGCCAGTTCATCGAGGTAGCTGCGTTCGGCGCCCTGCTGATCGTCCACCAGCATCACGCTGGCCAGGTACATTTCCGCGGCTATCGCAGGATCCGTCGCCGACTGCGCCACATCGGCGGCGTCAAGCGGCCGGGCGACTTCATCGTCCAGCCATTGCTGGGTTTGGTGTTCAAGCGTTTGGGTGTTTATCCATTGTTTTGGTGATGGCGGCTGGCGGTTTCGCCCTTACGGCGAGTCACTTGCCGTAAGGGCGAAACCTTAAGCCGCCGTTACCGCAGCAACGGATATGTACACCATCAAAAAACTCGCCGCCTGACACACAGCCTTCGCGAGCAAGCCCGCTCCCACAGGGTTCCGGGTACATCCGCAAGACCAGGTCAGCCATCAGCCCCCATATCCGAAATGGCCGGCAGCGCAGCCCGACGGGACATTCCCCTTCGTCCAGGATGTCAGCCCCACTCAAGAATCTTCCAAGTGAACAGCATCTGGATTAATCCGGAGTATTTTTTGGCGGCCCAGCTAAGATTTACAGACGGTGAACCTTATTCCCGGATTTCCGGTCGATACCTGCAACCCGACCCTGTTTGCCGCCGCCCTCGATCAACGAGGGTGATGACTGGCTTGCTTCACTTTTTGGAGAACGCCCCCGTGATTTCGACTCTACACATCGCCAGGCTCAAAGCATGGGGCGCCCATGGTTTTACCGCCACGGGCGTGGTCACTGCCTTCCTCGCGACCCTCGCCCTGCTGGAAAACCAGCCCACCAATTGCCTGCTGTGGCTGGGTGTCGCCCTGATCGTCGACGGGCTGGACGGCGCGCTGGCACGCAAGGTCAATGTCCAATCGGTGCTGCCGAGTTTCGACGGTTCGATCCTCGATCTGGTGATCGACTACCTGACGTATGTGTTCATCCCGGCGCTGTTCATCTATCGCTACATCCCGTTGCCGGACTACACGCTGCTGCTGACCGTGTCGCTGATTCTGGTCTCGTCGCTGTTTTGCTTCTGCAACGTCAACATGAAAAGCAAGGACAACTACTTCCAGGGTTTCCCCGCCGCGTGGAACGTGGTTGCGCTGTGCCTTTACATCATCGCCCCGTCGCCGTGGATCACTCTGCTCACCGTCATCGGCCTGGCACTGCTGACCGTGACCCGGATGAAGTTCCTGCATCCGTTCCGCGTGCGCAGGTTCATGCCGATCAACATCGCCGTGACCGCCATCTGGTTGCTGTGCAGCTTGTCGCTGGTGATCAACCACCCGGTGATCAACCCGATGGTCATGGGGCTTTGGCTGCTGATGTCGGCTTACTTTTTGGGGATTTGCATCTGGCGTACGGCACTGGAGTGGTTTGACGGGTCGCGACACCGGTAAGTCGCCATGCCCATTCATATCGTACGACTCGGTTCACCCCGCCTGCCCGATGAAGGCCTGCGGTTAGGCACGGTGCGCCGCCCACCTCGCGGCGTGCCGAAGGCCGAATTCGCCAGTCGCGATTTTTATGATGTGTGGCAGCCGCTGCTGTCGCCCAGCGCGGAACTGGTTGCAGAGGCAAAAGCTGCGGAGGATGTGAAAGCCTGGGAGGCCTTTCGGCGCAAGTTCAAGGCTGAGATGAATCACCCTGCCGCCAGCCAACTGCTCGATTTGTTGGCGGCGCTGTCTCACCACACCTCGATGGCCGTCGGGTGTTATTGCGAGGATGAAGCGCACTGCCATCGCTCCGTATTGCGCGAGTTGCTGGAGGCACGCGGCGCCAAAGTCGTTTAAATCAATCAAACACCACACATCCCCTGTAGGAGCTGGCGAAGCCTGCGATCTTTTGATCTCGGCAGCAGTGGGTCTACGAGGATCAAAAGATCGCAGGCTTCGCCAGCTCCTACCTGGACCGCGTCAACCTGTTGCTCCTGCGCCTGCGTTGATCATGGTCAATACTTGAAGGACTGAATGCCTGCCGAATGACCGCACATCGGGCGGCAACGTCCAGGCTGTTGCAAAGGGACCGTCACCTGCTCGTTCACCCACGGGAGGTTTGTCATGTCTGAGCAATCACGTTTCATGCTGGTCGCCTCGCCCCTGATGGAACACAGCCCCGCCTTCGACCGGGCCGCGGCGCTGGCCAAGGCCGAAGACGCGGCGCTGCACATTGTGGCGTTCGATTATCTGGAAGGTCTGGCGACCGCCAGCCTGGTCAACGAAAAAGCGATGGAGCAAATGCGTCTGGGCTATGTCGATCGACACCGGCAATGGCTTGAGGAACAGGCCCGGCCGTTGCGCAAGATCGGAGTGCAGGTCACCACCGAGGTGACGTGGGTCGAACGTCCACTGGAAGAAATCCTGATTCACCTCAAAGAACAGCCGATGGACGTGCTGATCAAGGCGCTGGAGCCGCACTCGATGCTCTCACGGCTGATGTTCACCCCGCTCGACGTGCATCTGCTGCGTGAATGCCCGGTGCCGCTGCATTTCGTCAGCCATGCCGTGCATGCCCTGCCCCGCAGGATTGTCGCGGCGGTCGACCCGTTTCATCGGGATGATCAGTACAAAAGCTTCAATGACCGGATCCTCCACGAAGCGTTGAAACTGGCGAGCGCCTGCAATGCCGAACTGGATGTGGTCTACGCCTACGACCTGTCATCCATCAGCGCCGACGAATTCGGCTTCGACAATGGTTCTGCGTTTTTCTCTTCGGCCAAGGCCAGAACCCTGTTCGACTATCAGGAGGAAGCCTTCCACGAACTGGTCGAACGCAACGGCATCGCGCCGGAGCAGCGGCACATGATCATGGGCCACCCGGCCAAGGTGCTGACACGCTATGCCGATGCCTTTGACGTCGATGTGCTCGTCATGGGCCGGATCGGCCATCGCGGCCTGGGGCGGCTGATCGGCAGCACGGTGGAGCATTTGCTGTACAAAATGCCGTGCAGTGTCTGGGTGGTGTACACCGAGCGGCTGGATGAATAATCAATCGCCCAGACACCACCCATCCCCCTGTCGAATCGTCGCACCGCCGCTCCCACAAGGGGTTTTGTGTAGGCAAGTCAACGTCGGGTGATCACCACTTCAAGGTATTCACTCGGCACCACCAGCGACTTGTCTCCCGCCCGGTTCATGCGGTTTATCAGCTCGGTCAGGTCGTCTTCAAAGGCTTTGGCACCTTCCGGGGGCAGCGCCGCGAACGCCTTGTGGACCGGGCCGTACCAGGTGCGGAACGTGTCGATGAAGTGCACCGCCGAGCGGTAACGGAAGTTGAAGAACCGCCGGGTCACCTGGAGCAGAAAATCCCGTTCATCGAAGTGTGAATGCAACCAGGCCTCGGTGCCCCAGTTCGACGGCGGTTGAGCCCCCGGCGGTGGCGGCAGATGGCGGCCCAGGGTTTTGAACATCTGGCCGACAAAGCCTTCAGGCGTCCAGTTGGCCAGGCCGATCCGGCCACCGGGGCGACAGACACGCGCCAGCTCCGCAGCCGCTTTTGCCTGGTCCGGTGTAAACATCACACCGAAAGTTGAAAGTACGGCGTCGAAGCTGGCGTCCTCGAAAGGCAGTGCCTCGGCGTCGGCCACTTGAAAGATGACCTCCAGGCGTTCCGCCCGGGTCCGGTCTTCGCCACGCTCAAGCAGTGCAGCCACATAGTCGGTTGAGGTGACGTGAGCGCCACGGCGTGCGGCCGCCAGCGTCGCATTGCCGTTACCGGCGGCGACGTCCAGCACGCGTTCATCGCAGAGCAGGTCGCAGGCTTCGGCGAGCTGCTCGCCGACAATCTGCAAGGTGGTGCCGATCACGGCGTAGTCGCCACTGGCCCAAGAGGCCATCTGACGGTTTTTCAAGGCAGTAAGATCAATGGGTGTACTCATTAAATCCGCTCCGTTACGGGCTACATCCCCGGCTTATTCTGCCGTGGTGGGATCGATGATGGTCGTGACCCGGGAAATGCTGTTGGCCGGGAAACCGCTCTGCCTGGCGTGTTCCCTGATCAACTCTTCGCTGGGCGAGATGTACACGCAGTAGAGCTTGTCGCCGGTGACATAACTCTGCTGCCACTGCACCTCCGGCAAGTCGCGCAACGCCCGGCAGGACTTTTGCGAAGCCGCTTTCAAATCCCTTTCTGACAGTGTTCCAGCACCCGGAATCTCGCGTTCAATGACGAACTTCGGCATGGCAACCTCTCATTCTTGTTATTGATGACAGGGTCGGCAGACCCTGCGTGACCACTATCGCGCTGCTGGCCGGGGGCGTCCTGCCCGATCGTCGGCCAACCTTGTCCGATCGTCCGGAGGTTTCGCGTTGCGCCGCGACAGGCTCACAATCAAAAGCTGCCCGCCCATAGGGGAAAACCACCATGGACGCCCTGTCCCAGACCCTGCGCGTCGTCCGCCTGGTCGGCGCGATTTTCATCAACGCCAGGTTCACCGCGCCCTGGTGCTACCAGTCGCCGAGCGCCGACACGGCAGCACCGTTTCTGGAGCCCGGCGCCGAACGCGTGGTGATCTTTCACTTGATCACCGAAGGCGAGTGTTATGTCGAGCTCGGTGATGATCCGCCCCTTCTTCTAACGGCCGGCGATGTGGTGGTGTTCCCTCAGGGCGACGCGCACCGCATGGGCTCGGCTCCCGGTCTTAAACCCGCCACAGGTGCGCGGTTGGATGTGGTGCTGTCACGTCGTCCGCGGCAGTTGAGCTACGGCGGTGGTGGCGCGGTCACGCGGCTGGTGTGCGGCTATCTGGCGTGCGACACACGATTGGCCGGCATGTTGCTGACCGGGTTGCCGGCCGTGGTCCGGGTCAATGTGCGTGGCTCGAATGCCGGCATCTGGCTGGAGTCGTCGGTTCGTTATGCGTTGGCCGAAGCCCGATCGCCAAGGCCCGGTGGCGAAGGCGTTCTGGCCAAACTGGCCGAGGTGCTGTTCATCGAGGTGCTGCGCCTGTACATGCACGAACAGGGCGAAGGTCGGACCGGTTGGCTGGCGGGTGTGGGCGACCGGATTGTTGGCGCCGCTCTCAATGCGCTGCACAAAAAACCCTGTCACACCTGGACACTGGATGAACTGGCGCGCACCGCCGGCACTTCAAGGTCGGTGTTGGCGGAACGTTTTCAACAACTGGTGGGGATTTCGCCGATGCAGTACCTGACGCAATGGCGGATGCTGCTGGCGGCCAATCTGTTACGCAGCAGTAACAGCTCATTGCTGCGGATTGCCGAAGAGGTGGGTTATCAGACCGACACGGCGTTCAGCCGGGCGTTTCGTCGTGAGTTTGGCGCACCGCCGGCGGCATGGCGGCGCGGTCAGGAGAAAAGAACAATGGCCCACGGCGCGGAGCCTGTGAGCCATTGATTTGCAGGTTTACGCCGCTGGTGCGGGAGCTTTGGCGTCTGCCTTGGCCTCTTCCAGCAACTGTTGGATCATCTTCTCCTGAGTCTCGTAGCGACCTTCACCAAAGTGGGTGAAACGCACCTGACCCTTGGCGTCGATCAGGTAGTGAGCGGGCCAGTACTGGTTTTCAAAGTTGCGCCAGATCGCGTAGTTGTTGTCGATGGCCACCGGGTAGGTGATGCCGAGTTTCTTCACCTGATCCTTGACGTTGCCAATGATGCGTTCGAAGCCATATTCCGGGGTGTGGACGCCGATCACCACCAGGCCATCCTTCTCGTATTTCTGTGCCCAGTCCTTCACATAAGGCAGGGTGTGCTGGCAGTTGATGCAGTCGTAGGTCCAGAAGTCCACCAGCGCCACTTTGCCTTTGAGCGAGTCATTGGTCAGTGCCGGCGAGTTGAGCCATTCGACGGCGCCGGACAGCGATGGCATCGCGCCTTGGGCATTGTCCAGGGTCGTGTCGGCCTTGACCTTGCTGACCAGGTAATCAACCACTTTCGGTACGCTTTCCAACACGCTTTTCTCGAGGGTGCTGACGCCTTCGGACGAGGTGCCGGCCAGCAGGGTCTTGTCGGCGCCGGTGGAAATCACCACCGCAGCGGCCAGCACTGCAAACCCCGCACCCCGACGCAACCAACCGGTGACCGAAATCGACGCTTTCAAGCGATTGACCAGGCCGCGGCCGGCGAAGATCAAAGTGCCCAGCGACAACGCGCTGCCCAGACCGTACGCCACCAGCAACAGACTGGTTTGCGCGTTGGCGCCTTGCAGCATGGCACCGGTGAGGATCACACCGAGGATCGGCCCGGCGCACGGAGCCCAGAGCAGTCCGGTGGCGACACCGATCATGACCGAACCCAATGGGCCGGACATTTTCCGGGTGTCCGGGTCGAGGCGGTTGCCCAGCAGTACGAATGGGCGTGCCAGCCAGTCACCGACCCGCGCGGAAATCAGCGACAGGGCAAACAGCCCCATCACGATCAGCGCCACGTGACGGCCAGTGTTATTGGCTTGAACCACCCATTCGCTGCTGACCACGGCCAGGCTGGAAATCAGGGCGAAGGTCAGGACCATGCCGCCGAGGGTGAGCAGGATCGACGAACGGGTGCGGTCAACGCCGGCGAACAGAAACGGCACGACCGGGAGGATGCAGGGGCTGAGGACGGTCAATATGCCGCCCAGGAAAGCGATGAGGAACATGAGGATCACCTAATGCAAATGAGGGTGTTGATTCACACAGATCCAATGTGGGAGCGGCGGTGCGACGATTCGACTTGCTCGCGAAGGGGCCAGTACATTCAACATTGATGGCGACTGACACTCCGCCTTCGCGAGCAAGCCCGCTCCCACACTGGATCGGTGGTGATTACAGAGACTGTGTACGGCTTCAGGCCGTCTCGTTATCCAGCACATGCCCCTGCGGTGTGCGGCTGGAACCATCCTGTACCAGCAAGTCATTGGCACCCTGCTCGTTCACCGGGGTCAGCTGGAAGCAGGTGCTGCTGCCGCAGGTGCTTTGTTCAACGGCGGCGTTGGCGTGGGCGGCGGCACCGGCAAGGGCGAAGGCAGCGGCGGTCAGGTAGCGGGTGACGTTGTTCATGGTGTTCTTCCTGTATCAAAGGGGATTGGCAATCGGTCAGCGAAGGACTCAGTTGTCTGAGTTGCAGTCAGCAAATTTGCGGTAGTCCAGGACCTGGGTTTTGCCTTGGGAATCCAGGTAGGTCATCTGGGCACCCACAATCCCGCAGGAAGTCGTGGCGTCCTGTTTCATCGACACCACTTTCTTGATGTCCAGGTGCGTGCCATAGGTGTAGGTTTTCGGGGTGACGTCTGCCTCGGCGCGGGCTGACAAGGTGCAGATGTTCAGTGCGGCAAACAGGCAAGCGGCGTAGACGGCTTTGGTGTTCATGGTGGTTTCCTCAAGGCTTCAATGGGTAGGTCGTTCAATTGAGCCGAGGCGGTTGGGTTTGCCTCGATGGAACCCATTAGAAGCCTGCGAGGTATCTCGTCTGTGTCGAAAACAGGCGCGTGTAAATCGGTACGTATCAAAACCGCCTGCGGATACACAGCGATACAAACCCCCTGAAATCCGGCGTTTTTGCCTCCGTGTGTATCCGCCGACACACCAGATACACTGCAATACAAAGGGTGGCGGGCGAGCAGGCAAAGGCTCGATAGACTGTGCGTCATCCCCCATTTTCAGAGGCCTGGCCCCATGGAACACGTCGATCACATTCTCATCGTGGACGATGACCGCGAGATTCGAGAGCTGGTAGGCAACTACCTGAAGAAGAATGGCCTGCGCACCACCGTCGTCGCTGACGGCCGGCAGATGCGCGCGTTCCTGGAGACCACACCGGTGGACCTGATCGTGCTCGACATCATGATGCCGGGCGACGATGGCCTGATGCTGTGCCGCGAGATCCGCGCCGGCAAACACAAAGCCACGCCGGTATTGATGCTCACCGCCCGCAACGATGAAACCGACCGCATCATCGGCCTGGAAATGGGCGCCGACGATTACCTGGTCAAGCCGTTCGCCGCCCGTGAACTGCTGGCGCGGATCAACGCGGTGCTGCGCCGCACGCGGATGCTGCCGCCGAACCTGGTGGTCACCGAAAGCGGACGCCTGCTGGCCTTCGGGCGCTGGCGCCTTGACACGTCGGCCCGCCACTTGCTCGATGACGACGGCACCATGGTTGCGCTCAGCGGCGCGGAGTATCGGTTGCTGCGGGTATTCCTCGATCATCCTCAACGCGTGCTCAATCGCGACCAGTTGCTGAACCTGACTCAGGGCCGCGACGCCGACCTGTTCGACCGCTCCATCGACTTGCTGGTCAGCCGCCTGCGTCAGCGCTTGCTCGACGATGCGCGGGAACCGGCGTACATCAAAACCGTGCGCAGCGAAGGCTATGTGTTTTCGCTGCCGGTGGAAGTCCTCGGTGCGCCCTCATGAAACGCTCGTTGCGCTGGCCTCGCACCCTCGCCTCACGGCTTTCGCTGATCTTTCTGATCGGCCTGATTCTGGCGCAGGCGCTGTCCTTCGGCGCGCAGTATTACGAGCGTTACGAAAGTGCGAAAAACACCATGCTCGGCAATCTGGAGACCGACGTTTCGACCTCCATCGCCATCCTCGACCGCTTGCCGGCCGCAGAACGCATGAGTTGGTTACAACAACTGGAACGGCGCAATTACCGCTACTTGCTGGATGAAGGTTCGCCGGGCACGGCCATGAGCGACACGCCGATTGCGATGACGTCGATCAAGGATGCAATTGGCAAGGATTACCCGATGACCGTGACCGATATTCCGGGGCCGATAAAACACTTTCAGGTCCATCTGAAACTGGCCGATGGCAGCCCGGTGACCATCGACGTGCGCCCGTCGATGGTGCCGTTATCGCCATGGTTGCCCATCGTTCTGCTGGGCCAACTGTTGCTGATGATTCTCTGCACCTGGCTGGCCGTGAGAATCGCCATCCGCCCCCTCACCCGCCTCGCGCAGGCAGTGGAGACCCTGGACCCCAACACCCACGCCGTGCACCTGGACGAAAAAGGCCCGACCGAAGTCGCCCATGCCGCCATGGCCTTCAACGCCATGCAGGCGCGCATCGCGGCCTATCTGAAAGAACGCATGCAACTGCTGGCGGCGATTTCCCACGACCTGCAAACGCCGATCACGCGCATGAAACTGCGCGCTGAATTCATGGACGACTCCAGCGAAAAAGACAAACTCTGGAACGACCTCGGCGAGATGGAGCACCTGGTGCGTGAAGGCGTGGCCTACGCCCGCAGCGTCCATGGCGCCACCGAAGAGAGCCGCCGCACCGATCTGGATTCGTTCCTCGACAGCCTGGTGTTCGACTATCAGGACATGGGCAAGGACGTACAGCTCAGTGGTAAAAGTGAAGCCGTCATCGACACCCGGCCGCACGCATTGCGACGCGTGCTGGTGAACCTGACGGACAACGCGCTCAAATTCGCCGGCGCGGCGGAGTTACAGGTGGAATCGAAGCCTGGTGGCCGTTTGTCGGTGAAGGTAATGGACCGCGGCCCCGGGATTGCAGAAGAGGAACTGGCCCACGTGATGGAGCCGTTCTACCGCGTGGAGAATTCGCGTAACCGCAGCACCGGCGGAACGGGCCTGGGCCTGGCGATTGCCCAGCAATTGGCGCTGGCGATTGGCGGCTCGTTGACGTTGAGCAATCGCGAGGGCGGTGGGTTGTGCGCGGAGTTGAAGTTGCCAGCCCGACCTCTGTAGGAGCAGCCGGTCGACGCTCGATTGCTCGCGATGGACGTTAACGATAACGCGTGCTGTCTGGATGAACGCGTTATCGTTATCCTCCATCGCGAGCAAGCTCGCTCCTACAGAAGCACGACCTCATCATTTATATGGACATTAGCTAATGGATGAAAACAGAAGACCCATCAAGACGCGTTCTGCGGGATGGGCCAAACGCATCACCGATATCCTGGTGAAAAAGGACCTCTCCCCCAATCAGATCTCCGTCGCCAGCATCGCTTTCGCGCTGTTCGGCATCGTGGCGCTCAATATCGATAACGGCATTACCGGATCAATCCTCTGCGCGATCGGCATTCAATTGCGCCTGCTGTGCAATCTCTTCGACGGGATGGTGGCAATTGAGGGCGGCAAGAAATCCGACATCGGCAGCCTCTACAACGAATTCCCCGATCGGATTGCCGACAGCCTGCTGATTGTCGGGCTGGGCTATGCCATCGGCTATTCGGACCTTGGCTGGTTTGCGGCGCTGGCCGCGGCACTGACGGCGTATGTCAGGGTGTTTGGCGGTTCGATCGGTCTCAAGCAGAGCTTCATCGGCCCGATGGCCAAGCAACACCGGATGGCGGTGATGACCGCAGGCCTTTTGCTGAACGCTGTCGAAGCGAGCGTTTATGGCAGTCACTACGTGCTGTTGATTGCGTTGATCATCATCGCCATCGGCTCCGTCACCACTTGTGTCACGCGAACGCTGGACATTTCCAAGCAGCTAAAAGGTGCCGCCGATGTGGATCAGTAATGCGCTGATTTCTGTTCTTCGCTTCCTCATCGGCGTCACAGCAAGATGGGAAAGTCCACCGGACCTCACGCGCCAGCGCATCTATTTCGCCAATCACACCAGCCATATGGACACCCTCGCAATCATCGCCGCCCTGCCCCCCGAGGCCCGGGTGAATGTGAAACCGGTGGCCGCTGCCGATTACTGGGGAAAGAACCGGTTTCTGTCGTACATCTCGCAGAAAGGGTTGAATGCCGTGCTGATCGAACGTAACCCGGCGCCCGGCGTGAACGTGCTGGAGCCCATTTTTGATGTGGTGCGCGCCGGCCATTCGATCATCATCTTTCCGGAAGGCACGCGGTCCAGTCAGGCATTGCCCGGTGAGTTCAAATCGGGGCTTTACCGGTTAAGCGAGACTTTCCCCGATGTCGACCTGGTGCCCATCTACCTGGAAAACCTGCATCGCTCCATGCCCAAAGGCAAGCACGTACCGCTGCCGATTATCTGCACGATCCGGATCGGCAACCCGCTGGAGCGGATGGCCGGCGAGGAAAAACAGGTGTTTCTGGAGCGCGCGCGTGACGCCATTGTGAGGCTGTCGAAATGAGTCTTGAAGCAAAGTTCCTGTGGTTCTTTTTTGCAATCGCCTGCCTGCTGGCGGTGGCTTCGCTCACCGGTCGACTGCTGGCCCGGCGCGCCAAAACGGAAAGTTCGATCTCGACCATCGAAAACCTCAACCAGCGCGTGAATGCCTGGTGGGGGATGGTGATCATCTTCTTCGTTTCCTATCAGTTGGGTGGCAATGCAACGGTCGTGCTCTTCGGCTTCATTTCGCTGTTCGCGCTCCGGGAATTCATCACCCTGACTCCCACCACCCGGGGCGATCACAACGCACTGTTCTCGGCATTTTTCATCCTGATTCCGCTGCAATATGTGCTGATCGGAACCCACTGGTATTCGATGTTCACGCTGCTGATTCCGGTGTACGCCTTCCTGCTGCTGCCGGCGATTGCGGTGCTGAGTCAGGACACGGAAGGCTTTCTGGAAAGGACCGCGAAGATCCAGTGGGGTGTGATGATTTGCATCTATTGCATCAGCCACGCGCCTGCGTTGTTGCTGCTGGATCTGCAAGGCTTCCAGGGCCAGAACGCGCTGCTGCTGTTCTACCTGGTGTTCGTCGTCCAGTTGAGTGATGTGTTGCAGTACGTGTTTGGGAAGCTCTTCGGCAAGCACAAGGTTGCGCCGCTGGTGAGTCCGTCGAAGACCGTGGAAGGCCTGGTGGGTGGCGGTTTGTCTGCCACGCTGATTGGCGGCTGCATGTTCTGGATGACGCCGTTCAGTTTCTGGCAGTCGCTGATGATGTCGTTCGTCATCGTGGTGATGGGCTTCCTGGGCGGGCTGGTGATGTCGGCGATCAAACGCAGCCTCAGTGCCAAGGACTGGGGCACCATGATCAAGGGCCACGGCGGCATGCTCGACCGGATGGACTCGATCTGCTTTGCGGCACCGATCTTCTTTCACCTGACGCGGTACTTTTTCTCCGCCCAATAAGACAGGGCAACACAAAACTACTGTGGGAGCGGCGGTGCGACGATTCGACTTGCTCGCGAAAGCGAAGTGTCAGCCAACATAAATGTTGAATGTTAAATCGCTTTCGCGAGCAAGCCCGCTCCCACATTAGGGCTGAGGTGTTCTGGAGATCGCGCTCTTAAGCAGCGACGCCAACCACCCCTTCACCATGCATCTGCCGCAACAACGCCGCCCCGCTGTCCATGAAATCCTGCGACCCGGCCGCGCCTGCCTCGACGGCCAATCCCTCCAGCTGCTGGCGCCCGTTCAGCTCGGGAAACTCTCCAATCCGCTGCAACAACCGCCACGCCAACGGGCTCAATTCGGAAAACTTCACACTCCAGTCTTCAACCCGACGCACCAGCAGCAACGTCGGCTGGGCCGGTACAGCGTCGGGTCGATAATCCGGTCCGACCAAATGCACCGGCCACGCATACGCCAACGGCCAGGCCAGCGGCGAAACCTGCAACGGTCGATCCAGCAGCGCCCCGGCATCGCTCGCCGGCAACGGCTCGGCCTCGGACTGCTGCAACGCCATCTCGACCCACTCGTAATGCGCCAGTTCGACCATGAAGGGCGGCCACGGCCCGTCATTCAACGCCGGCGGCTGTGCGGCCAGAAACTCGACAAACTCCTGGGCGATCTCACCGAATTTCGGCGTGTGCGCGCGGTAGTCCCGCAGGAAGATTCGCACCAGCGAACGCCAGTGCTCATCACCGAGAATCTTGATCAGCACCGGAAAAGTGCCGCTGAGCAACATCGACAGGTTGTTGAAAATCAGGTCGCGGTAAACCTGTGCCCGCGCCACATCCATTCCGACTGGCGGCGCGCAATGATCGGGGTCGCGCAGGTAAAGACCAAAGGTGTTCTGCTGCTGAAACAAGGCTGATTTATCCACGGCTCACCCCCTCGGCTTGCAGGCGGCGGATGGTTTGCAGCTCGGCGACCAGTTCAGCGAACGCAGGGAAATTGAAATCCCGCTCCAGCAGCGTCGGTTGCGCGCCGAATCGAGCATAAGCCTCGGCCAGTAACGACCAGACCACCGGTTTCACCGACGCGCCATGGGTGTCGATTTTCAAGGTGTCGGACTCATCGAAATGCCCGGCCACGTGCATCGCCACCACCCGGCCCGAGTCGATGCCGGCCAGAAAGGTCTGCGGATCGAAACCGTGGTTGATCGAGTTGACGTACACATTGTTGACGTCCAGCAGCAGGTCGCAATCGGCTTCGCGCAGCACCGCGTTGGTGAACGTCAACTCGTCCATGTCTTGCTGTGGCGCCGCGTAATAAGAGACGTTTTCCACCGCCAGACGCCGGCCAAGAATGTCCTGGGACTGACGAATGCGCGCGGCGACGTGATGCACCGCTTCTTCGGTAAAGGGCAACGGCAACAGGTCATAAAGGTGACCGTCATCGCTGCAGTAGCTCAGGTGCTCGCTGTACAGCGGTACGTTGTATTGATCGAGAAAAACCCGGACTTCCTGCAGAAAACCGACGTCCAGCGGCGCCGGTCCGCCCAATGACAGCGACAGACCGTGACAGGACAACGGATACCGTTCGGCCAAGGCGCGCAACGCCGCGCCAAGGGCGCCGCCGATGCCGATCCAGTTCTCCGGCGCGACTTCCAGAAAGTCGAAATCGCCCACCGAGGCGGCCTGAAGATCCTTCATTAAACCGCGACGCAGGCCAAGTCCGACGGTCGCTTTCGCTGAGGTGATGGGAGTCTGCATGATGTCGATCTCAAGGTTGTCAGAACGTAATCACAGTTAACCGAAGCGGTGTATCGGGCCTGTGTTCCGTTCCGGCAGAAAATCGCAGCGGTTGTATCGTCGGCGGGTCTGTACACACTTCGGTACAAACCCGCCGGTTGGCGTTACGCCAGGTCGTACTTCTCGCGAACCAACTGGCCGATGCCGATGCGATCCAGCACCTTCATCGGGCAAAGGAACGTCACGCGCACGGTGCCCGGCAAGCGGCTGATGTCGATGGAACCGGTGATGGTCGCGCGGTTGAGCACTTCGTCATACGGCAGGCCGGTGACCGAGGCGGCGCGCTTCAAACCGTTCTCCACCGCCACGTTGAGGTTTTCACCACTGCCGATGAAGGTGATCGGGCCGCTTTCTTCGATTTCATGCTGACCCCAGCGCTCGCCCAGCTCGCGGACTTTTTGCCGCTGCCCGGCATTCATCGGCCGCGCCATGGGCGGCAGATCATCAAGGTTTTGCAGGAGGATCGGGCCTTCCAGGGTCAAGTGCTTGATGACTTGCACTTGCACTTCGGTTTCCCCGGAGCAATCGGTGGCGTGCCCGGCGATTTCGCCGTTGCCCTGCTGGGCATGCATGTCGCCCATGTACACCCCGGCCCCCGGCACCTTCACCGGGCAGATCAGTACGCAGCCTTCGCGGATCGAGTTGGTGTCCATGTGACCGTCGGTCTTGGCCGCGTGCAGTTCTTCGCGGGTCATGCCGAAACGGTGCGGCGCGCCGATCAGGTATTGGCCGAAATCGGCGCAGTTGTGCGAGTCCGGCAAATCACGGGACGGCGTGGTGCCGATGTTGCCGAGGAACGGTCGCATGTGCGCGGCGACGCCGGGAATGTCGGCGCGGGCCAGGGACAGGATCGAATGCTGGGCGGCGAATTCCGGCAGCGCCGACATCTCGGAAGCGTTGCCAGCCAGTTGATTGGCGATGTCCTGATTGACGGTCAGGCTGACCTGGTTCTGCGCATCGAACACGATCACATAACCGTGGCTGAAACGGAACGCGCTGACCTCGGCGCCACAGTTGTTGCAGCGAATCGAATCCTCGCCGATGCCTTCGACGTGGCTGGCCGGGTGTTCGGTGCCGCATTTGCTGCAGAACTTGGAGACGAACGGGTCGCCGTTGTATCGGCCTTCGACAAAACTCATCACGCCGGAAGAGGTGGCCAGCGAAGTGACGCGCATGCTTTTGATCTTGATTGCCACGGCATCGCCGATTTCGGCACCGGCGATGGCCACCGGTTGAGTGACTTCATGGCCGCCCTCGAAGGCCGGCGTAATCATCGGCCCCCAACAGCCCGGCGGCGTGCCGGTGATCAGGGTGCCGCCGTCGGCCAATGGGCCGAGCATCGGCTGGCTCGGGCCGATGAGGCCGCTGGTGTATTGGTCGACGCGCAGACGATTGACGGGTGTGGATTTCAGGTCGGTTTCAGACAGGAGCGTGGTCATTGTTGTCCCCTTCACGGTGTATAGGGTGCCAAACGGCCTGTGCAGTTCATCGCAGGTTTGTATCTGGACTGTGTTCGGCAGTGGTCGGGGTTGCGGGGAACTGTATCGAGCAGGGAGTTGGATACAGTGCGATACACACGATCCTTGTGGTCACCACTGAACCCTGTGGGAGTCAGGGGAATGCGGGCTTTCGTCGCTCCGGACGGCGGCGCACAGCCCCCGGACTAAACTAAGTGCACCCAGGACGCGGTTATTGTCCTGTTCATTCCCACGACCACCGCCCAGAGCTGAATGCCTCGGAAAACAATGCTTCTGGACCGTGATCCTGCTGAAGGAGGACACATGATGGACGAGGCCCGACTCAACGATTTCATGGGCAAATTGGTGAACGACATGGGCGGCGCGGCGATGCTCGCCAACGTCATCCTCGGCGAAGAGCTTGGGCTGTACCGGGCCATGGCCGACAGTCAGCCAATCACCCCTGAAGCACTCGCCGACAAGACCGGCTGCAACCCCCGCCTGCTGCGCGAATGGCTCAGCGCACACGCCGCCTCCGGCTATATGGAACACACCGACGGCCAGTTCCGCCTGCCCGAAGAACAAGCCCTGGCCTTGGCCATCGAAGACTCACCGGTCTACATCGCCGGGGGTATCGGGGTGGTCGCGTCGTTTTTCCATGACAAGGACAAACTGGTCAACGCCATGCGCGGCAACGGCGCCCTGGCTTGGGGCGATCACCATCCGTGCATGTTCAGCGGCACAGAGCGATTCTTTCGCCCCGGCTACAAAGCGCACCTGATCGCCGAGTGGCTACCGGCCCTCGACGGCGTCGTCGCCAAACTGGAAGCAGGCGCCAAAGTCGCCGACATCGGCTGCGGCCATGGCGCCTCCACGGTCATCATGGCCCAGGCGTTTCCGGATTCACGGTTCGTCGGCTTCGACTACCACGCCCCTTCCGTCACCGTCGCCACCCAGCGTGCTGAAGAAGGCGGCGTAGCCGGCCGGGCGCGGTTCTTCCAGGGCACGGCAAAAAGCTATCCCGGCGACGACTACGATCTGGTCTGCTATTTCGACTGCCTGCACGACATGGGCGATCCGGTGGGCGCGGCAAAGCACGCTTATGACTCGCTGAAACCGGACGGCACAGTGCTGCTGGTGGAACCGTTCGCCAATGACAAACTCGACGACAACGTCACCCCGGTTGGCCGGCTGTTCTACGCGGCCTCGACCTTTATCTGTACGCCGAACTCCCTGTCCCAGGAAGTCGGTCTCGGGCTCGGTGCCCAGGCGGGCGAGGCGCGGTTGCGCAAAGTGTTTACCGAGGCCGGTTTCAAGACGTTCCGACGGGCCACGGAAACGCCGTTCAACCTGATTCTGGAAGCGCGTAAATAATCACCGGTGACCGCTGACTGCGAACCGCTTACTGTAGGAGCTGCCGGAGGCTGCGATCTTTTGATCTTGATTTGGCGATGCTGAAATCGCTGAAGATCAAAAGATCGTCCGAACGCGGCCCGAGCCTTCGGCAGCTCCTACAGGCCCACCGGAGTGTTGAACATGCTCGACAGCCGCACCCGCGAACAACTCGACCGGCTCCAGCAGCTCATGGCCGACCAACCGTTTGTGGTGCTGACCGGTGCCGGCATCAGCACCTCGTCGGGCATTCCGGACTACCGCGACAATCAAGGCGTGCGCCGGGGCCGGCAACCGATGATGTATCAGGAATTTCTCTGCGCCCCGGAATCCCGGCGCCGCTATTGGGCGCGGGCGATGCTCGGCTGGCCGCGTGTTCGCCTGGCCCAACCGAATGTGGCGCACGAGGCGCTGGCCAGTCTGCAAAGCACCCGGCGGATCGGGGGATTGATTACCCAGAACGTCGATACATTGCATGATCAAGCGGGAAGCCATGATGTGATCGAACTGCATGGCAGCCTGCACCGGGTGTTGTGCCTGGACTGCGGGCAACGCAGCGAGCGCGATTCGATCCAGCAGTTGATGGAAGCGCAGAACCCTTACCTGGCCGGTGTCGACGCGGTACAGGCACCGGATGGCGATACCTTGCTCGATTCGGCGTTCGAGGCGCGGTTTCAAGTGCCGCAATGCCCGCACTGCGCGGGTGAACGGATGAAACCGGATGTGGTGTTTTTTGGCGAGAACGTGGCGCAGGTGACAGCGGCCAAGGCGATGGCCGCGGTCGAAAAAGCCGCGGGGCTGCTGGTGGTCGGGTCTTCGTTGATGGCGTATTCGGCGTTTCGCTTGTGTCGGGCGGTGGCGGATCAGGGCAAGCCGTTGCTGGCGATCAACTTGGGGAAGACGCGGGCGGATGACCTGCTGGATATGAAAATAGAAGCCTCCTGCGAACAGCTGTTACCGTTGCTGGCTCAACGACTCACTTCCTGACCCACCGCAAATCCCTGTGGGAGCCAGCCTGCTGGCGATTGGGTCGGCACACCCAGCATTCATGGTGACTGACACACCGCTATCGCCAGCAGGCTGGCTCCCACATTAGGTAGACAGTGATCAGTCCATGGAAACCTGTTGGCCCAGGTTTTCTTCCCTGAGGATATCGAACAACGCCTGCGCCGCCGCCGACAATTCAACCCCCGGTTTGGTCAACACTCCAATCGCCCGCTCCACTACCGGGTCGCGCAAGGTAATACACCGCGCGCCCAGCTCGCGCATCTGCCCGGCGCACAACGCTGGCACCGCGCTCACCCCCAATCCGCTGGCCACCATCCTTCCGACCGTCGCCAACTGATGGCTTTCAAACTCCACCGGCAACTTCATCCCCCGCGCCTGCAAGTGCTCTTCCAGCATCACCCGCACCGTCGACGGTCGCTGCAAGGTAATGAACGGTTCCTCAAGCAAGGTCTGCCAGTCGATGTCAGCCCGTTCCGCAAACGGAGAGTCCTGCGGCACGACGGCCACAAACCGGTCCATATACAACGGCGTGAATTGCAACGACGAACTCTGCGTCGGCTCAAACGCAACCCCCAGCTCGACCTGCCGATCACGCACCATTTCCAGCACCTGTTCGTTGATCACGTCATTCACCGTGACGTTGACTTTCGGGTAGCGCGCACGAAACGTCTTGAGGATCGGCGGCAGCAGGTTGCCGGCAAACGACGGCATCGCCGCCAGCGTCACCCGCCCGCGTTGCAGGGTAAAACGCTGGCGCAGTTCATCTTCAGCATTGTCCCAGTCCGCGATCAGTCGGCGGGCCAACGGAACCAGCGCCTCACCTTCAGCGGTCAAAGCCACATTGCGCGTGTTGCGCGTAAACAGCCGCCCGCCCAGCCCCTCCTCCAGCGCCTTGATGGTCAGGCTCAGCGCCGATTGCGACAGGTGCAACCGCTCGCACGCCACGGCAAAGCTCAAACTCTGGGCTACTGCCAGAAAGGCGCGGATCTGCTTGACGGTCATCTGCGGTATCTCCGAGGTATTGTAGGAGCTGCCGAAGGCTGCGATCTTTTGATCTTGATCTTGATCTTGATCTTGATCTTGATCTTGATCTTGATCTTGATCTTGTGCGATCTGATGGCCGTCCAAAAATCAAAAGATCGCAGCCTTCGGCAGCTCCTACGGATTGGTGAGTTTTATCTATCAATAAACCTTAAAAATCAACTTAACAAATAAATACGCCGGCGAGACACTTCATCCCATACGGCTAGCCAGCCGCCCACAAAGAATAAAAGAGGTGCATATGGCAGGTTTCGACAAGCGCGTGAGTTCCTACGAGGAAGCTCTGGCAGGTCTTGAAGACGGCATGACCGTGATCGCCGGTGGCTTCGGCCTCTGCGGCATCCCGGAAAACCTGATCGCCGAGATCAAGCGCAAAGGCACCCGTGACCTCACCGTGGTTTCCAACAATTGCGGCGTCGACGGTTTCGGCCTCGGCGTGCTGCTGGTAGACCGGCAGATCAGCAAAGTAGTGGCCTCCTACGTCGGCGAGAACAAACTGTTCGAAGACCAACTGCTGAAAGGCGAAATCGAAGTCGTCCTGACCCCTCAAGGCACCCTCGCCGAAAAAATGCGTGCGGGCGGCGCCGGCATCCCGGCCTTCTTCACCGCCACCGGCGTTGGCACCCCGGTTGCCGACGGCAAGGAAGTGCGCGAATTCCACGGTCGCAAGTACCTGATGGAAGAGTCCATCACCGGTGACTTCGCCATCGTCAAAGGCTGGAAAGCCGACCATTTCGGTAACGTCATCTACCGCCACACCGCCCAGAACTTCAACCCGCTGGCCGCCACCGCCGGCAAGATCACCGTGGTCGAAGTCGAAGAAATCGTCGAGCCCGGCGAGCTGGACCCGGCGCAGATCCACACCCCTGGCATCTACGTCGATCGGGTCATTTGCGGCACGTTCGAGAAGCGCATCGAACAGCGCACCGTGCGTAAGTGATCCCCTGCCCCCGGACCGAATGAAGGAATAACAACAATGGCACTCTCCCGCGAACAAATGGCTCAACGCGTCGCCCGCGAAATGCAGGACGGCTTCTACGTGAACCTGGGCATCGGCATTCCGACCCTGGTCGCCAACTACATCCCTGAAGGCATGGAAGTCATGCTGCAGTCGGAGAACGGCCTGCTCGGCATGGGTCCTTTTCCTACTGAAGAAACCATCGATGCCGACATGATCAACGCCGGCAAACAAACCGTGACCGCGCGTATCGGCGCTTCGATCTTTTCCTCGGCCGAGTCCTTCGCGATGATTCGCGGTGGTCATGTCGACCTGACCGTGCTGGGCGCTTTTGAAGTAGACGTACAAGGCAACATCGCCTCGTGGATGATTCCCGGCAAGCTGGTCAAGGGCATGGGTGGCGCCATGGACCTGGTGGCCGGCGCGGACAACATCATTGTCATCATGACCCACGCGTCCAAGGACGGTGAGTCCAAGCTCTTGTCCCAGTGCAGCCTGCCGCTGACCGGCGCCGGTTGCATCAAGCGTGTGCTGACTGACCTGGCCTACCTGGAAATCGAAAACGGCGCGTTCATTCTCAAGGAACGTGCACCGGGCGTCAGCGTCGAGGAGATCGTCGCCAAGACTGCCGGTAAACTGATCGTGCCAGATCACGTTCCGGAAATGCAGTTCGCTGCCCAGTGAGGAATCATTCCATGCAAGAAGTCGTCATTGTCGCCGCCACGCGTACCGCCATCGGCAGTTTCCAGGGCTCGCTGGCCAATGTGTCCGCCGTTGACCTCGGCGCCGCGGTGATCCGTCAGTTGTTGGCGCAAACCGGTCTGGACCCTGCGCAGGTTGATGAAGTCATCATGGGCCAGGTGTTGACCGCCGGCGCCGGGCAAAACCCTGCGCGCCAGTCGGCAATTAAGGCCGGCCTGCCGTTTACCGTGCCGGCGATGACCCTGAACAAGGTCTGCGGCTCGGGCCTGAAAGCCCTGCATCTGGCCACTCAGGCAATTCGTTGCGGCGATGCCGAGGTAATCATTGCCGGCGGCCAGGAAAACATGAGCCTGTCCAATTACGTCATGCCCGGCGCCCGTACCGGTCTGCGTATGGGTAACGCGCAAATCGTCGACACCATGATCAGCGACGGTTTGTGGGATGCATTCAACGATTACCACATGGGCATCACCGCCGAGAACCTGGCTGAGAAGTACAGTCTGACCCGCGAGCAACAGGACGCCTTCGCTGCGGCCTCGCAGCAGAAAGCCACGGCCGCCATCGAAGCCGGGCGTTTTGCCGATGAGATCACGCCGATCCTGATTCCACAGCGTAAGGGCGATCCGCTGTCCTTCGCCACTGACGAGCAGCCACGGGCCGGCACCACGGCCGAATCCCTGGGCAAACTGAAAGCCGCCTTCAAGAAGGACGGTTCGGTGACCGCCGGTAACGCGTCGTCCCTGAATGACGGTGCCGCCGCCGTGATCCTGATGAGCGCGGAAAAAGCCAAGGCCCTGGGTTTGCCGGTGCTGGCGAAAATCGCAGCCTATGCCAACGCGGGCGTGGACCCGGCGATCATGGGCATCGGTCCGGTATCGGCCACTCGTCGTTGCCTGGACAAGGCCGGCTGGTCCATCGACCAACTGGACCTGATCGAAGCCAACGAAGCCTTCGCCGCGCAATCCCTGGCGGTGGCCAAGGACCTGGAATGGGACTTGAACAAGGTCAACGTCAACGGCGGTGCCATTGCACTGGGCCACCCGATTGGTGCGTCGGGTTGCCGGGTGCTGGTGACCCTGCTGCACGAAATGATCAAGCGTGACGCCAAGAAAGGCCTCGCCACCCTGTGCATCGGTGGTGGTCAGGGCGTGGCGCTGGCGATCGAACGAGCGTAAGCGTTCAACAGACGGCGCGGGGACCCACGAAGATCCGCCGCCGTCTGGCAACACCCCCGGTGTTTCTGTAGGGGCTTGCAAGCTTTTGTGGCGAGGGAGCTTGCTCCCGCTGGGTTGCGAAGCAGCCCCAAAATCTCGGCAACTGTCGAAGATTTTACGAGCGCTTCGCACTCGAGCGGGAGCAAGCTCCCTCGCCACAATTAGTCAGTGTCTATATGAACTGACTGTCATCAGATACACCGGGTTTTCTCGTCTAGCCTTCAGGCAAATTTCACCAGGTTCAGAGCCGGCAGCGGACCACCCGGAAACTGCACCAGCCGCGCACCGATACTCAGCTCCCCAAGGTCGACACCGAAGAAACCCAGGCGCTCGATCAGTGACGCCACTTGAGTTTTCGCCTCGGCATCATCGCCCGACAGAAACAACACTCGCTTGCCGCCCTCCGCTTCCGGATCACTCTCCAGCAAGCGCGCCACCAAGTGATTGAACGCCTTCACCACCCGCGCCCCCGGCACCCATTCGGCAAACACGTCGGTGGACATGCGGCCCTGCAAATCCACAGCCTTGAACGACGGCGCCTCGATCGAGTTGTTGGCGTCGATCACGATCCGCCCGCCAAAGTCCGGCAAACCGGCCAATGCAGTCGGCAATCTCGACCAATTGACCGCCACCAGAACGATGGGCTGGGCGGCCGCTTCTCCACGGGTTCCGGCACGCGCCGTCGGGCCGAGTTCTGCCACCAGCGAGGCCAGCGTTTCTGGTCCACGGCTGTTGGCGATGATCACTTCAATGCCTTGGCGCGACAGTGCTCGGGCAAACGCTGCGCCGATGGCGCCGGCGCCGATGATTCCAATAGTGCTCATGATGTCTTCCTCAAAATTTGGCCGGGGATGCGCTGAACGTCAGCACGACGTTGGCGCCGTCGGCGGCCAGGCGCTTGGCAATCGCTGCGCCTATCGAGCGGGAGCCGCCAGTGACCAGAGCGGTTTGGCCTGTGAGAGGAAGGTGGGAAGTTGTCATTGATCACTCACTCCGTGGATGGGGATGGAGTGAATACTGCGCTTGCCATTAGCGTCTGATTAGCGGGTAATGACTTGAATGATCTTCAAGCATTGATAGCAGGTTCCAACCGTGGAAACCCTCGCCAACCTCGAATCCTTCGTGCGCAGCGCTGAAACCGGAAGCTTCTCGGCGGCGGCACGCTTGCTCGCTTTGACGCCGGCGGCGGTCAGTCGCAACGTGGCGATGCTCGAACGCAACATCGGCGTGAGGCTGTTCCAGCGCTCGACCCGCAAGTTGTCCCTGACCGAGGCCGGTGAACGTTTTTTGGCCAGCATCGGCGGCAATCTGGAAGCGTTGCAGACGGCGATCAGCACGGTGACCACCGACCGCGGCGAACCGGCAGGCGTGCTCAAGGTGAGCCTGGCGCCGACCTTCGGCATCGGTCATATCCTGCCGCTGCTGCCGGCGTTTCTGGCGCGCTACCCGTTGATTCGCCCGGAATGGCACTTCGAAAATCGTCCCGTAGACCTGATTGCAGAAGGCTTTGACGCGGCCATTGGTGGTGGATTCGAGCTTACGCCGGGGGTGGTGTCACGGACATTGGCGGCGTATGTGGTGGCGGTGGCCTCCCCGGCCTATCTGGCGGGACGCCCACTGCCCGACAGCCCGGCGGACTTGCACCGGTTCAACGGCATCGTGATGCGCGGGGTACGCACCGGGCGGATTCGGCAGTGGGTCATGCAGGATGGCGCGGGTCATGAAGTGGCGGCCAGCCTGAACGACAACATCGTGCTCAATGACCCCGCCGCCATGCGCGAGGCGGCAATACTGGGTTTGGGGGTGACGTTGCTGGTGCTGCCGGATGTGGCGGCGAGTATCCAGCGCGGGGAGCTGGTGAGACTGCTGCCGGACTGGCACGCCGATGCGGGGCCGATTTCGCTGTATTACCCGAGCCGGACACTGATGCCGGCCAAGACCCGGGTGTTTATTGATTTTGTGGTTGAGGCGTTTCAAAGGAAGACCGCGTAATCGCCCTTCGCGAGCTCGCTACTACAACAACCACCACCTGCGATCTTCAGGGTTTTACAATGCCCAGCAACTGCTGCCGCAACTCGGGATTGCTCGTGCGCGGGTCGAGCCAGATATCAAAAAACACCCGGGCGAACGCCGGGTCCTTCACCTCGTACTGCAACTGCTGGCCGACAAAAAAACGTGCGCCCTGCCCCGGCAAGTAAACCCCGGTGAGCCGGGTCCCGGC
Source organism: Pseudomonas sp. LB3P81 (assembly GCF_054897965.1). NCBI lineage: Bacteria > Pseudomonadati > Pseudomonadota > Gammaproteobacteria > Pseudomonadales > Pseudomonadaceae > Pseudomonas > Pseudomonas sp. LB3P81. The sequence goes on from NZ_JBUBVG010000001.1 coordinate 1,155,492, forward strand.
CTGCACATCGACAAGCGCCTGCTGCATCTGCGCCTGCCATGCCGCGAGTTGTCCGGCACTGACCGACGCTCCCGACAAACGCTTGATTTCATCGACGCTGGCCTCGACCAAATCCTCCCGGGAAATCCTGCGCTGATAAATCAGCTCCAGGGCAAATGGCTGGTCGCTCGCGAACGGTTGCGCGGCGCTCCAGAGACGGGCGTTGTAAACATCGAACCCGAACATCCGAAATTCGCCCGTGCCAATGATCCGGGCGCCGGGAAGTGCGTCCTGCCAATTGGCCAACGCTTGGCTGCCAAGCAATACCAACAACCACAGGCCATGACGCAAAGGTGATAGGGGACGGTTCATGATCGGTTCGATTCAGCGCGAATGGATGCTGATACTTATACGCAAAATGTGTTGCGGTACAACCTTTCAACTTTGTATACAAAAATCAACAATCCATGCATCAATCCACCTGTGGCAATGCTAACGTTGCCGACTCACACAGGTCGGAGGTGCAGGCGTGCTGCTGCTCAAATTGTTGGTCATTCCCGGGTTTCTCTTGCTGATTTCCCTGGCAGGCAAACGCTGGGGCCCGAACGTCGCCGGGTGGCTGTCGGGGTTGCCGGTGGTAGTCGGGCCGATTCTGTTTTTCCTCGCCATCGAGCAAGGTGAGGTGTTTGCCGCGCAATCGGCGACCGCGGCGTTGTCCGCGATGTTTGCGATGATTGCCTTCTGCGTCACCTACGCCCAGGTCGCACAACGGGCGGGATGGCCATGGGCACTGTCGGTTTCGCTGCTGGTCTGGGCGACGGCAGCCGTTGTGCTGTCGGTGATCCCGCCGTCCCTGGTGATTTCCGTCATCGCCGCCGCGACTGCGCTGCTGGCAGCGCCGTATCTGTTCCCGGCCGTGCAACCCATCGTTTCTGGCCCGGCACCGAAGTCCGATAAATTGTTGCTGCGCATGATCGCTGGCGCCCTGCTCACCCTCGCCGTGACCTTGCTGGCGAGCACCGTCGGCGAACGCTGGAGCGGCCTGCTCGCGGTGTTCCCGGTGTTGGGCAGCGTGATGGCGGTGTTCTCCCAGCAAACCCGCGGGCCGGCGTTTACCGCGGCATTGTTGCGAGCCACAGCGACCGGCATGTATTCGTTTGCAGCGTTTTGCCTGGTGCTGGCATTGACGTTACCCGTCATGGGACTGAGCGGGTTCGGCGTTGGCGTCGCAGTGTCCGTGGCCATGCTCGGCGTCACCAAACGCCTGCTCGCCAAACCGGGGGTTAGCGCAGCAACACGTTCGACTGCTTCGAACGAGTAGAACAATAACCTCGTACGTCAATCGAACGGGTTTCGCCCACCATCAGCCTCAGTTACTCACCCCACCACTGACTGAGGCCTACACCATGAAGTTCTTTTTCCACCCTTCGCCAAACCCGATGAAAGTCGCCCTGCTGCTTGAAGAACTGCAAACGCCGTACGAATTGATCGGCGTCGACACCTTCAAGGGCGAGCAACACCAGCCAGCCTTTCTGGCGATCAACCCGAACGCCAAGGTGCCAGCCTTGGTCGATGGCGACGCCACCGTCTTCGACTCTCAGGCAATCCTGCTGCACCTGGCGCAAAAACATCAGCGCTTCCTGCCGACCTCGGTCACCGGGCAAGCCGAATTGCTGTCGTGGCTGATGTTCATCGCCACCGGTCTGTCGCCGTTTTCCGGCCAGGCTGTGCATTTCCTGCACCACGCGCCGGAAGACTTGGCTTACGCGAAAAACCGCTACCTCAAGGAAGTCGAACGTCACTACCGCGTGCTCGACCAGCGTCTGGCCGATCATCCTTATCTGGCCGGCGACACCTACAGCATCGCCGACATGGCGCTCTGGGGTTGGGCCAATTACGCGCCGTACATTCTTGGCGAAAACGGCCTGGCGGCGTACCCGAACATCAAGCGTCTGTTCGATGAAATCAGCGCCCGCCCGGCCGCCCGGCGCGCCCAGGGTCTTAAAGAGAAACTGGTGCTGAAGGCCGAGTTCGACGAAGAAACCCGCCGCAATCTGTTTCCGCAAAACCAGGCGCAGTAATCCATTCCCAGCATGCGAAGGTGATGAAATGAGTGATCAAGTCGCGTTTATCGTTTATCTGCCGGCCAAACCGGAACGTTTCGCCGAAACCAAAGAACGGCTGCTGGACGTGGTGCACCAGATGTCAGCCGAGCCGGACTTCGTCAACACCTGGGTCCACCAATTGCAGGACGATCCAAACACCTTGGTGCTCTACGAAACCTGGAATTGCAGCAAGGAAGATTTCATCACGCGACACCTGAGCAAGCCGTATCGCCAGGAGTATGAAAAGCGCCTGCCGGAGCTGTTGGCCAGCGAACGCCGGATCGAGTTTCTGGATGTGATCGCAAGCTATCCGGTGCGCCGAGAGGTGTAACTGCACAAATACCGTGGTGAGGGCCAGCCTCTCACCACGGGTACTCCGGTTACTCGGCGGGGTCGAGTTGATCCAGCGCCCGGTTCACCGCCAGTTCGCCAAGCATGATGACTTGCGCAATGCCCAACAGCGAATTACGACTGGTCCCATCCATATGATCCGCCAGATCCATGACCATGACATTGGCCGATGCCAGCGACTCGCACGCATGGCCGAGCAGGGTCTCGACGTCGATTTCCGGGTTAACGGTGAACATAGTGTCGAGTTGCCTTGGAGTCGCGTTGATCAGGGCGATGTGTGCGGCAGGGTTGGCGTAAAAATCGAGGGCGAGTTTGACGGTCTCGTCGAGTTTCTCTTGATCGGTGCTTTGGACTTGAGAGGACGGATCCGGGTTTGGGGGATTGGGTGTTGGTTTGGGCATAGATGAAACTCCATATGGGTTACAGGAGCCATCACCCTCGCTACCAAACGAAGGGTGGCGGCCATACGAAGGTTGGTAGACCGGCCCACATGGAAAACCCGGCGCGCCCGAAGGCGCCCTGCGCATGGCCACCATAAAAAATCCCGGAAAAGGATCAGCATCAGGTGACGCTATGCGTTATGTGGGCGACGGGCTACCAAACCCGATCACTGTTTTTCAGCGACCGGGAAACGATAGAGCCCACCCCCAAAGCGCACAAGCCGGCGGATTCTTACGTACCTGTAGGCAACGACGCAAGGTGTTGTAGCTTTCATGAAGTAACACCAAGCGCTATTAAACAAGCCTTCGAAACAGCGTGGATTTACCGTAAACGGGGGGTCCCACAAGTGATCACGAAAATCAAAAATTCGAGGATTTGTCCCACAAGTTTTTAGGGTTGGCCGTCGGAAGTTTGAGGGTTAGCGTGGTTGCTCCAAATCAGGCAAGTGAGATTGGTCCAACTGGCACCCGGCAGGCATGGCTTCATGCTTTAAGGACGGATCCATTGCGGGAGCAACACGCTAGTCGATAACTCCACCGCCCAGTACGCGACATTTGACGCTATGATTACGTCAAATGTCGTAAGGAGGTATTCGGTATGCCCGCAGTGACCGAGACAAAGAGCGTCGCCAGAAAGCCGACAGAGGTGCTGTTACGTGGCCGCAAAGGTGATACGCGTATGTTGATCATCCGATACACACAGGAAGGCTTCGACCTGAGCGATGTCAGGGACATGCTTTCCACGTCAAATCTGTACATGGAGTACGGCCTTGTTCAGCGCATAACGGGGAAATCCGTCAGAACGGTCCAGCGCTTGGCGAAGGAGACCAAGCCGGTGCGGTTGAATCAGCAGCAAAGTACGGTCGCCTTCCAGTATGCGCATGCCCTGGAGCACGCCATCAACGTGTTTGGCGATCAACAGTTGGCTGAGGACTGGCTGAAGAAGCCCTGCAAATATCTGGAGGGAAATATCCCGCTGGCACTGATCGACAACTCGCTTGGCTTCCAGGTAGTCGAGGATTATTTGACCCGGATTGAACACGGGGTTTATCAATGAATCCTTTGCCCTGGGATGGGAAATGGCACGCATGGCGCCTAGACCGCGAGGTCTTTAAAAGCACATGGGACAGTGGCGTCGGTGCGCAGCAGTCCGGTGGCCGATGGAATCCTCCCGGGCGCCGGGTTATCTACGCTTCGGCCGATCCATCCACTGCCATTCTGGAAGTTGCGGCCCACGCCGGCTTTGACATGCTCGATAGGGTGCCGCACGTACTGACGCGTTTCGAAGTACTGGATTCGGACCTTATCAAGATTGTTCAGCCTGAAGATGTGCCGAACCCGAATTGGCTCAATCCGTCTCAACCCTCGCCCAATCAACAGCAGTTTGCTGATGAGCTACTGGCCGAGCATCCCTTCGTGCTCATCCCTTCTGCGGTGAGCGGTCATTCATGGAATCTGCTGGTGAGCTGTGACTTGGCGACGGATATGTTCCAGCTTGTTTCTCAGGAGCGCTTTGGGCTGGATACCCGGTTAATCAAGTTAGTGTGAGCGTCGTCTGTCATCTTTGACCAGAACGGTACATCCCCGGTTTGCCCACCGGAACCCGACCGTCCGTTAGCCCACGCTGGAATGCGTCACGACCTCCATGGGATGATCGCCCCCCACCGCGAGAACCCTGGAGATTTTGAATGTCACTGTTGAGTAAAAAAGCCGTTGTCCTGCTGCTGGTTGCGGTTGCCAGCCTGGGGGCTTTGAACGCGCAGGCTGCCAAGGTCGTGGCCAAGGAGGCGGCGTCGACGCAGAAAGTCTCGATGCTGGGCAACAAATTCACCTTCACCCTGCCCAAGGGATTCATCGCCAACCCTTTACCACCGAGCTCGACCGGCGCGAGTGGCACCATGTACACCAACGAAACTACCAAAACCGTGGTGATCGCTGCTGAAAACACCATTCCCGGCGGCGTTAACGCCAAGGACAACGACGGTGAGTTCCTCGACGCCACGGCGTCCGACTTCGCCACCGAGCAAGCCAAGGCACTGCCGGATTTCACCAAGCTCAGTGAAAAAAGCATCACTCAGAAAGGCACCGGCCTGGGACTACGGCAGATCGACAGCATCGCCACCCAGGGCGGCGGCAAAACCCTCGACACCACGCTGATGGCCGCCTCGGGCACGCGCATGGCGCTGGTTCAGGTGATTTCCCGTCTCAGCGACAATGCCGGCCACGAAGCGTTGGTTAAACAGATCGTCAGCGGCAAGTAAGGCTCAGGGGTTGAGCCGCTGCAACCAGGCGCTCAAGTCCTGCATTTCGGTGGCACTGATGCTGTGACCGACGCCTGGGTAGGCATGGAACTCAGGCTTGAGTGACAGGCTCTGCAACAGGCTGTCAGCCTCGGTGCCGTCATTGAAGGGAAGGCGTTTGTCCACCGTGCCATGCCCGATGAAAATCGCCAGTGGCTGACGCTTTTCATCCGGTTTGAGTTCGGATTTGAGCACCGGCAGAATCCGCCCGCTCAACGCGGCAATCCCGCCCACGGCTTCGGGATGACGCAGTGCAACCTCGTAGGACATGATCGCGCCCTGGCTGAAGCCCACCAGGAAAACCTTGTTCGGTTCTGTGTGATATTTCTTCGCAGCCTGTGCGACGAAGTCCAGCAACACCTGGCCGCTGGCCTTCAGATCATCCGTCTCGCCGTTGTAGGCACCCTCTCCCTTTTTGCGAAACCACTGATAACTGCCCTCTTCCATCACCATCGGTGCGCGCACCGACAGGTAGTTGTATTGGGCCGGCAATTCATCTTTGATGCCGAACAGGTCCTGTTCGTTACTGCCGTAGCCGTGAAGAAAAATCACCAAAGGCTGATTCACGGAGTCGGGGTTGACCTGCTCCAGGTACTTGAGCGGCAGATCGGTGTGCAGCGGGGTTTGAGCGTGGACGACGGCGGACGCCAGGAGTGTCAGCAGAGCGAGAACCTTCAACATAAACCTTCCTTCACAAGTGCAGGATTCGGGGCAGAGCCTAACACTGTGAAACCAGCCGGGGGATTTTCGGTGCTGCTGATGCCGTCATCGCGGGCAAGCCCGCTCCCACAGGTTTTTGCGTCGTGTACAAGATCTGCGGCCAACAAAAATCCTTGTGGGAGCGGGCTTGCCCGCGATGAGGCCTTATGAGGCACCGAACAATCCGACGTTAATCGTTGATGAGCTTCCCGACCCGAATCGGCTCCCGCCCGGCGACCTTCGCCTGCCACGTCCCCGGTTGCGTATAACGCCCACGATCAATCGCAAACAACACCCCACTGGTCCCGGCACGCACCGTAGTCACCTGGTCATTCAACGGATCAACCACTTCAAACAACGCATCACCCTGCTCCACCCATTCACCGGCCTCGCGCAGGAAACTGACCACCCCATGATGCGGCGCAAACAGATACTCCGTGCCTTCGAACGGCATGCCTTCACAACATTCACTCGGTGCCGCTGGCCAGGTGCCTTTGATGAAACCCTGCTCGGCGAGGAACCCGAGAATGGCCTCGCAATTGGCCTGGGCCTGATCGACGCGGGTGTCCCCCATGCTGCCCAATTCCAGCGTTGTCGCCAGGTTGGCCGGTGGAATCGCCGCCCCGGGGAAAACCCTGGCCAGACGCAACCACGGCGAAGAACAGGATTCATCGAATGAACTGCCGCCAGAATCTTCACACAAGAGCGCGACACCCGCCTTCAAGCGCGCCGCCAGGGGCTGCCACTGCGGCCAGTGTTGCGGCAAGGCATAAATATGAATGGCCGCCTCGAAATCGCAATGCAGGTCGAGGGTGATGTCGGCGTCACAAGCATGGCGCAGCAGCAAGCGGTGCATGGCTTCCAGTTGCGACTTGGGTGCAGGTAAATCGTCGAGCACCTGGCCCATGGTCTGACGAATCAACGCAATGTTGGCCTGGGCATCGGCGCCCAACTGATCGCCGATCAGCTCACCGACCGGCGCGCTCAGCTCAACGAACGAGCGGTTGAAATTCTTGCCGCTGCCGAGTTCGAAACGACCCATGTGGCTGCCTTGCAGGTGCTGATCCAGACCGATGGGATTGGCCACCGGCACCAGTTCGATCACGCCTTGCAACTGGCCCTGGGTTTCGAGTTCCGTCAGGCGTTTTTTCAGTTCCCAGGCCGTGCGCATTCCCGGCAATTCGTCAGCGTGCAGGCTGGCCTGGATATAGACCTTGCGCGAGCCCGTGCCATAACGAAACACACTGAGGGTGCGTTCGGTACCCAGGTGGCTCCAGGGCAATGGGTGGTCGATGCGTTGCATGGGATCTCCAGAAGGCACATGGATCTAGCGCGGCGCTCGGGCCGCACAGCTCCAATGTAGGAGCTGCCGCAGGCTGCGATCTTTTGATCTTGGCGATCCTGAAACCCACGAAAATCAAGGTCAAAAGATCGCAGCCTGCGGCAGCTCCTACAGGGAAATGTGTTGGCAGGTTAAATCATCGGCACATAAAAAAATGGCAACCGAATCAACGGTTGCCACTTTTTTGTACGGCTCGATTACTCGCCGTAAACGTCAAAATTGAAGTACTTGTCCTGCACTTGCTTGTACTTGCCGTTGGCGCGGATTTCAGTGATGGCGGTGTTGAATTTGTCCGCCAGCTCGTTATCACCCTTGCGCACAGCAATACCGGCGCCGCCGCCGAAGTACTTGGCGTCTTCGTAGGTCGGGCCGACAAACGCGAAGCCTTTACCGGCGTCGGTTTTCAGGAAACCGTCATCGAGGTTGACCGAGTCCGCCAGCATCGCGTCGAGGCGGCCGGAGACCATGTCCAGGTTGGCTTCCTGCTGCGAGCCGTAACGCACCAGAATAATGCCGGCCGGTTGCAGCACTTCAGTGGCGAAGCGGTCATGGGTACTGGCGCGCAGCACACCGACTTTCTTGCCCTTGAGCTCGGTCAGCGGATCTTTCACGTCGCTGCCTTCCTTCATCACGAAGCGCGCCGGGGTGTGGTAGTACTTGACGGTGAAATCGACGTTTTTCTTACGGTCGTCGGTGATGGTCATGGACGACAGGATCGCGTCGATTTTCTTGACCTTCAGGGCCGGGATCAGGCCGTCGAACTCTTGCTCGACCCAAGTACATTTCACTTTCATCTGCTCGCACAGCGCGTCGCCGATATCGACGTCGAAACCGGTGAGTTTGCCGTCAGGGGTTTTCATCGAGAATGGCGGGTAACCGGCTTCGATACCGATGCGGATCGGCTTGGCGTCATCGGCCACAGCGGTCAGGGACAACATCGACAGTGCCAGGGCACCGAACATCACTAGCTTCTTCATTTATAACTCCTGTGTGCGGAGGCTTTTATTGGCAGCGTTCGATTGGTAGCTTTCGGTCAGAGCTTTTTTATTGGAGACGACCGAAGTGGCGGGCAGTCTAGAGCGGCTTCAGGCGTGCAAATTGTGCATATGCGACAAATACTTATAAAAAAGGCGAGCTGAATGAACGATCAGATGCGCGGGTTGAACCTAATCCAACACCACCCTGCCGAAGGTCCGGGCGCGATTGCCGAGTGGGCTGAGTCGCGGGGATTGGCGTTGAATGTCTTTCGCGCCGACCTTGGCCAGTTACCGCCAGTGAGTGCGCAACCGCTGATTTTGTTGGGCGGGCCTTATGAGTCCAACGCCGGGCCGGCATGGCTGGAGGTCGAACGGCAGTGGCTCGCGGGCAGCCTGGATCAGGGCGCGGCGGTGTTTGCGATCTGTCTGGGGGCGCAGTTGTTGGCGCTGGGGCTGGGTGGAAATGTGCGGAGGATGGACCGGACCGAAACCGGCTGGACCGCAGTGAGCTTTGCCAATGGGCAGACACTCAAGGTGCTGGAGTGGCACGAAGACGCGATCGACTTGCCGCCCGATGCGCAGTTGCTGGCCAGCAGCGATCAGTGCGAGCAGCAGATGTATAGCGTCGGCCCTGCGCGGGTGGGTTTGCAGTTTCATCCGGAGTGGAATGCAGAATCGGTGGCAACGCTCAATGCGCACTTTGCCGATGAGTCGCCGTTACCGCGAGGTGAACCGGACAGCGCCGCCCATGCAGCCGTTTTTGAATGGTTGCAGGTGACGCTGGACGAGTGGTGGACGGCATCATGCGTCCGCTGACTCTGTGGCAGGTGCTTTTGTGGCGAGGGAGCTTGCTCCCGCTGGGTCGCGAAGCGGCCCCAAAACCTGTCACCCGATTCTTGCAGGTATTGCGACTGCTTCGCAGCCGAGCGGGAGCAAGCGCCCTCGCCACATGTCATCAGCGCTCCCTGAAGTTCAGCATTCGCAGCCGATTGCGGTCGCGGCAGGCCGTTGCACCTGCGTGCTCAACTCAAGCCCTTCATCCAGCCACCCGATCACCCCGCCGATCATTTCCTTGACCGGGTAACCCAGCGCCGCCAACTTCACCGCAGCCTTGTTGGCACCGTTGCAGTGTGGCCCGGCGCAATAGACCACGAACAGCGTGGATTTCCCATAACCCGCCAACCCTTCAGCGGTCAGCAGTCGCCCCGGCAAATTGATTGCGCCCGGCACATGGCCGCGCTCGAACGCCAGCGGACCACGCACGTCCACCAGGACAAAATCCACGTCCCCCGCCTGCTGGCTGCCATAGACGTCGGAACAGTCGGTTTCAAAGGTCAGGCGATTGCTGAAATGCATCAGGGCAATGGCCGATGGTGCGGCGGGAACATTGCGGACCAGGCTGGTCATGGGTCGTACTCCAGAGTCTCGGTGGGTGTGAGAAGACTTTATTCGCCAGTCGCCAGCGGCTAAAGTGGCGCACAAGACACTCACCGGGAACTTTCCGCCAAATGCAGCCCACCCCTGGATTGGTCGCGATTCTGGCCTACGACGGCCTGTGCACTTTCGAGTTCGGCATCGCCGTGGAGATCTTTGGCCTCGCGCGACCGGAGTTCGATTTCCCTTGGTACGAACACCGGATCGCCGCTGTCGATCAGGGTCCGATGCGTGCCATGGGCGGCATTCAGGTGCTGGCCGATGGCGGCATGGAACTGCTCGGCGACGCCCGAACCATCATCATTCCCGGCTGGCGCGATCGCAGCGCCCCGGTGCCTGAAGTGTTGATCGCGGCCCTGCGCCAGGCCCATGCGCGGGGCGCGCGGTTGCTGTCGATCTGCTCGGGCGTGTTCGTGCTGGCGGCGACCGGTTTGCTCGACGGTCACGGTGCCACCACGCACTGGCGCTACACCACGGAACTGGCCGAGCGATTCCCGAACATTCTGGTGGACCCGGACGTGCTTTACGTCGATTCGGGCCAGTTGATTACTTCGGCGGGCAGCGCTGCCGGTATCGACGCCTGCCTGCACCTGGTGGCGCGGGATTTCGGCACGCAAGTCGCCAATTCCGTGGCGCGGCGGCTGGTGATGTCACCGCAACGCACCGGCGGCCAGGCGCAGTTCATTCCGACACCGGTCAGTCCTACGCCGCGCAGCGATCTTTCACGCGTGATGCAGTGGGCTCGGGAGCGCTTGCATGAACCCCTGGAGGTTCGCGACCTGGCCAGCGAGGCGGCCATGAGTGAACGGACCTTTCTGCGCCGGTTTACGGAAGCCACTGGCATGCCGCCCAAGGCGTGGTTGCAGCATGAACGCCTGGCGCGGGCTCGGGAGTTGCTGGAAAGCACGGGCCAGAACACCGACCGGATTGCCGAACATTGCGGTTATCGCTCGGTGGAAAGTTTTCGGGTGGCGTTTCGCAACGTGGTTGGCGTGCCGCCGTCGGTGTATCGGGAGCGGTTTGGGCGGGGGCTCAAAGCGAATTCTTGAGGTGTATTTGATGGCCCCTTCGCGAGCAAGCCCGCTCCCACAGTTGAAATGCATTCCCCTGTGGGAGCGGGCTTGCTCGCGAAGGCGTCAGCCCAGACACCGATGCACTCAAGACTTTCGCAACAAGTAGGTATCCATAATCCACCCATTGGCCAACCGCGCCGCCTTGCGCACCCGCTCGATCTCATCCGCCACGTCCTTGAGCTTGCCGCTGATGAGGATTTCATCCGGCGTCCCCAGGTAAGCGCCCCAGTAGATCTCTGTCTCCTGATCCTCCACCTGATGGTAGGAATCTTCCGCGTCGAGCATCACCACCAGGCTGTCGGCATCACTCACCTGCCCGGCCGCCAACCGCCGCCCGGTGGTGATTTCAATCGAACGACCAATACGATTCAGCGGCACCTTGTGCTGCGCCGCCAACGCCTGAACGCTGGTAATGCCCGGGATCACGTGAAACTCGAAGGTACATCGGCCCGACGCGAGAATCGCCTGCAGGATCCGAATGGTGCTGTCGTACAACGCCGGATCGCCCCACACCAGGAATCCGCCGCACTGGCCGTCGGACATTTCCTCATTTATCAGCCGCTCGAAGGTCAGCTGCTTGGCAAGGTTCAGATCTTCCACACTGGCCTTGTAGTCCACATCACCGCGCTCACGCTCCGGGCTGTGCGCTTCAACGAAACGGTAATCGTGGCCGCTGATGTAGCGTTCACAAATCTCGCGACGCAGGTCGATCAGCTTGTCCTTGCTCTGGCCTTTGTCCATCAGGAAAAACACATCAACCCGGTTCAGCGCCTTCACGGCCTGCATCGTGATGTAGTCGGGGTTGCCGGCACCGATGCCGATGACCATCAGTTTTTTCATTATCAGGCTCCCTCAACGCCAGTGCCCGACAGACGCAAGCGCCAGCACCCGTTGAACCGCAGCTCGATGGCTGACAGCGGTTCGACGTCGACCCGATTAAACGACGGGCTTTGCAACACTTGGGTCAACGCCGCACGAATGACAAATGGATGGGTGATGGCAACGATGTGCCCCGGCGTTGCTTCCAGTGTCGCGAGCCATGCAGCCACCCGCACACCGAGTTGCGCCACCGACTCGCCACCGTGAGGCGCCGAATGCGGATCATCGAGCCAGGCCTGCAGCGTCTGCGGTTCGGATTTCTGCAGATCATCGATATGCGCGCCGCTCCAGCGTCCAAAATCGCAATCCCTCAGTGCCTCGACAATCGCCACATCGCTGCCGAACAACCCGGCGGTCTGCCGGGTTCGCAGTTCCGGACCGCTGAACAGAAGCGGCGTCCCCTTGAACCGGGAACGAAGGGAACCCTGTGCCGATTGCCAATCCATCTCCACAGGCTCATCCGTAGGAAAGCGCGCCAATTTCTGTGCGACGGTTCGAGCGTGGCACATCAGGGTCAAACGGGTTGCCTGCACAGAAGATCACTCGGTTGAAGAAGGAAGAGAAAACGGCATCCATGCGCAATTGTGCCGTAAGAAATGCGATCGAGGGCGTTTCATTACGCCGATCCTCCGTAAAAAACAGCTATCTCTGACAACACTGTCAGCGAGGGCCTACAGAGCTGATCGACATCCGTGTAGCCCCCGACCTACGGGCACTTCGCCCCCATTTTGGGGCTGGACAAGACCGCGCAAAAATTCACTAGACATGTGGCTCGGGTTAAATAAATACTGCTGTAACGGATTATGAAATGTAAACAAAACGCCCCATCCAGCAGGAGCCCGGATGCCCTCTCCCAGCGACATAAACCACCGCCTTCGTTACCAAAACCCCGACCGGTCTCTCGATACATGGGACGCCGAAACAGTGCTGTCCCGAATAACGGCTGACTAGATAAAGAGCGGCGCTGGCAAGCCATCAAGCGACCGCCGATTAAACGCGTGGAAACCGACAGTGATAGTCAGGTTCGTGCCAATCGCCGAACCCTTTGATACAGGAGTGCATCCATGCTGGTCTTACGCCCAGTGGAGTTAACCGACCTGCCCCAGTTGCAGCGACTGGCGCGCGAAAGCCTGGTCGGCGTCACGTCCTTGCCGGACGATACCGAACGCTTGCGCGAGCGGATTCTCGACTCCTGCGCCTCATTCGATAAAGACGTCCTGGGTCATGGCCCGGAAAACTACTTCTTTGTGCTGGAGGATCTGACGGACAAGCGCCTGGCGGGTTGCTCGGAAATCCTCGCCACGGCCGGTTTCGACGAACCGTTCTACAGCCTGCGCAACCGCCATTTCACCAGCGCCTCGCGGGAACTGAACATCGAGCACGGCGTGCCGGCGCTGTCGTTGTGTCATGACCTCAGCGGCCATACCTTGCTGCGCGGTTTTCACATCGATGCGGCGCTGGTGCGCACGCCGTCCTCCGAACTGCTGTCACGGGCGCGACTGATGTTCATTGCCGCTCATGCGCAGCGCTTTGCGGAAGCGGTGATCACCGAGATCGTCGGCTACAGCGACGATGAAGGTGGGTCACCCTTCTGGGATGCGCTGGGCAAGCACTTCTTCGACCTGCCCTATGCCGAGGCCGAGCGCCTTTGCGGCCTGGAGAGCAGGACGTTCCTGGCCGAACTGATGCCGCAATACCCGATCTAAGTGCCGATGCTGCCCCAGGTGGCGCAGGACTGCATCGGCCGCATCCACCCCGACGGCCAGGAGGCCTTCGATATCCTTGAACGCGAGGGTTTCGAGACCAACAGCTACATCGACCTGTTCGACGGCGGCCCGACTTTACATGCGCGACTCGCTGGCATCCGCTCCATTGCGCAAAGCCAGACCGGCACGGCAACACCGGGCGACGTCATCGATGCTTGCGGTCGCTACCTGGTGAGTAACGATTCGTTGAAGGACTATCGCGCCATCGTCGCCGATCTGGACTACACCGCCGGACATCCCGTGACCCTGAGCGCCGAGATGTGCACTGCGCTGAAAGTGACCGATGGCAGCCAGGTTCGGGTGATCGACCTGTGAGCACCCTCCGGCCCCAGGCCCAACGACCGCGCCAGCCCGTAGAAGGAACTGCATCATGATTGTCCGTCCGGTTCACGTCACCGACCTGCCCGCCCTGCTGGCACTGGTGCGGCAGGCAGGCCCGGGGTTTACCACCCTGCCCGCCAACGAGGAACGCCTGGCCCACCGGCTGCGCTGGGCACAACGGACCTTCGCCGAACAGGTCGAGCGGGCCGACGCCGACTATCTTTTCGTGCTCGAAGACGACGACCAGCAAGTGGTGGGGGTCAGTGCCCTGACGGGGGCCGTCGGGCTGCGCGAGCCCTGGTACAACTATCGGGTCGGGCTGACGGTCAGTTCGTCACCGGACCTGGGCATCCAGCGACAGATTCCAACGCTGTTTCTGAACAATGAAATGACCGGGCAATCGGAGATCTGCTCATTGTTCCTGCGACACGATCAACGCCAGGGCAGCAATGGCCGATTGCTGTCGCTGGGACGCTTGTTGTTTGTGGCCGAATTTGCCCACTTGTTCGGCGAGAAGCTCATTGCCGAACTGCGTGGCAGCGCCGATGAGCAAGGCTGTTCACCGTTCTGGGACAGCCTGGGCCGGCACTTTTTCAAAATGGACTTCAGCCACGCCGATCATTTGTCGGGGCTGGGCAGCAAAGCATTCATCGCCGAACTGATGCCACGCCAACCGCTCTACACCTGCCTGCTCACCGAACAGGCCCAGGCAGTGATCGGCAAGGCTCACCCCAACACCGAGCCGGCGATGAAAATTCTCACGACCGAAGGTTTCACCCATAAAGGCTACATCGACATCTTCGACGCCGGCCCGGTCATCGAGGCACCGCTGTCGAAAATTCGTACCGTGCGCGACAGCCAGGCGCTGGTGCTGGCCATCGGCACCCCGGACGATCAGGCTCCGGTCTGGCTGATCCACAACCGCCGACTGGAAAACTGCCGCATCACCGCCGCCCCGGCCAGGCGGGTGGGCAACAGCCTGATTATCGACCGGCTCACCGCCAAACGTCTGCAACTGCAACCCGGCAACTCGGTACGCGCAGTGCCACTGCTCAATCAACAGCAGCAGGCTGTGGCGGCCTGAAAAAACTTGCCCCCCCGGCCTACCGGATTGGTTTCGATCAGGACAGTCCTGCAAATTCGTCATCATTCTCCCCCCTGTTGCGTGATAGCCTTTTATATCTTCGGCGTTGACACTCTTGCTCAAGCCCCTTCCATTCCTTTGTATTGGTGGAACTCATATGTCCAGGCTTTCCCATCAGGATTTGCGCCGCAACTTCCGTGAACTGTTCGCTTCCAACAAGTGCTATCACACGGCATCGGTCTTCGACCCGATGTCGGCACGCATCGCGGCGGACCTGGGTTTTGAAGTGGGGATTCTGGGTGGTTCGGTTGCCTCGTTGCAGGTACTGGGCGCCCCCGACTTCGCCCTGATCACCCTCAGCGAGTTCGCCGAGCAGGCCACCCGTATCGGTCGCGTTGCCCAGTTGCCGGTCATCGCCGACGCCGATCACGGCTACGGCAACGCGCTCAACGTCATGCGCACCATCGTCGAGCTTGAGCGCGCCGGCGTGGCCGCCCTGACCATCGAAGACACGCTGTTGCCCGCGCAATTCGGCCGCAAGTCCACCGACCTGATCGGCGTCGCCGAAGGCGTCGGCAAGATTCGCGCGGCGCTGGAAGCCCGGGTCGATACGGAGATGGCAATCGTTGCTCGCACCAACGCAGGGATTCTGCCGGTGCAGGAAGTCATCAGCCGCACCCAGCAGTACCAGAAAGCCGGTGCTGACGGGATTTGCATGGTGGGTGTGCGTGACTTCGATCACCTGGAACAGATTGCCGAACACCTGAGCGTGCCGCTGATGCTGGTCACCTACGGCAACCCACTGCTGCGCGACGACAATCGCCTGGCCGAACTGGGCGTGCGCGTCACCATCGACGGGCATGGCGCGTACTTCGCGGCGATCAAGGCGACTTACGACAGCCTGCGGGAACAGCGGCAGATCTTCACTCAGGCGTCGGATCTGAACGCGACTGAACTGACGCATACCTACACCCAGCCTGAGGAATATATTCGTTGGGCGGAAGAGTTCATGAGCGTCAAGGAATGAGTGCTCTCTGACTTCTGCTCCTGAAGCGACGTGTGATTCGGCCGGTAGACGCAATGTCACCGGCAGGGTTGCAAGGGATATTGAGCCGTTTGGCTGTTATCTGTTTCTGCAAAAAAAATACACACCCCAAAACAAACACCAATATTTAATAACAACTCAAGAGTTGATATTAAATATCGCCCCCTTTAATCTCGAAACCGTTAAACAACAAAAATATTTAACCCTGAAAACAACAACCTTAAAGCAATGTTACTACTTGCACCCTGAGCGAGAGGAACGTACCCACCAAGGATTAAGCCCGGATACCGCCCGGTGGACTTTCAATTAGACAGAATGAGACCACGATGCAAAAAACAACCACAAACTGGTCGAGGACACCGCTGTTTCACGCGGAAAAAAACGTAATTTCCGCGTCAACCAGAAGGCTTCAGGACATGAACTGCTGGTTAAACACACCTCGCCTCAATGTCGGCAATCTCCAGGCAATCAAGCAATACTGGCAGTTTATCGAGATAGCTGAATGCGCTCAGCAACACTGTCTTCCAGACGTAATGGCAGACATTAGCGGTCACAACAACAGCCTCTGACGTCTGCTTACAACCACCTCCGCCGCGCCTCATCAAAAAAACCATAAAAAACAAAGGCGTACTTATATGATAAAAACCCTGCTCAACTCTGACTTGACGCCTTCAGAAATTATCACAAGCATCAAGACACTGAATATGAGTGCCGAAGTAAAAAATCTGGCGGACCAATTATCCAAACAAACAGCCAGCACTTCCGAAGCATCTTACCGCGCCGCAATCATGAAGCTTACAAACACCCACACTGGAACATTGACATTACACTACAACCAAAATGGCAATATCAGCCTAAAGGTTCCTGACAACGCACCGGCGCCTGAACTACTCTATTCCGTACCCGGCAACAGTGTTTTGTTTGCGATCAATACAGAAGCTTTTTCCATTCAACTTTACGAAGTTGAAGATGAACATCTGATTCTCGGGGAGCAGATCATCGTAGATGCCAGCAACCCGTTGTTCATCGACGGTACGAAGACCCTGTTTGACAGCAATCCGAACGGCACTGGACATTCCGCATTTATCGGTAGTTTCAACTTTCCTGACAAGAGTGCCGACATTCACGTATTCGATCGCGCGTCATTGCAAAAAATTGCCTGGTTCCCCCATCACGATAGCGCCGCCCGCTACCTGGTCAGCCTGGAATTGTTAGAGGCAGCCCACGATCCCGGAACCGGCAAAGTGGCCGAAGAACTGATTTATCACTATCACCCCGCCGTCGCCTGGAAGGCGTTCCAGATGATTCATCTGGTCAATCCCGCTACAGCGCTGGGTTATGTGCCTCTTTTAAGAAAACTGCAAAACACTCGACTCAATGACTTACTGGATCAACACGTGGGTGAGATGGCATGAAATTGGCCACCTTTGTTGAACGCATGGACACGTACGACCTCCATCAAGACAAATCACACATCATCGCTGACCTGCGCAAACTCGCCACCAACAGAACATTGCTGAGCGAGCATCTTTACAACACCCTTCAACGTGACGGATACAACACCAAAAAACAGTTTGTATAACGCCTACGCCTTTGTGCTGCATTACTCGGATGCCTACACCGTCCGCCTCGGTTTCTGGGCTCCGGTGTCGAGCCAGGACGAAAGCGAAACGTTCATCTACCACTTGAACCACACCCACGATTTCGAAATTTATGCGGTGGGCTACAGCGGCGACGGCTACACCACCGTCAAGCGCAACATCCTTGATCAGACGCCATTACGTGTCGGCATTCGCCCTCCTCTGGGCGAAGAAACAACTTTTAAACTCGTTCAAGGCGAAGTGCTGCACATGCAACCTTATTACGAAGTGCATCGACAACTGCCACCCCAGGACATGTCTTCTTCACTAAGCCTGATCATTCATGCGCCGCCAACGACCAGTGCTCAGGCCTGGTGTTTTGACGAGGACTACTTGCCCACGTATCCCGGCATCGCGACGCAAGAAACAGCGTTCTACGAACACACGTTGTCATTGCTGGGGGCCGAGTAGCCTGCTGGCGTCGAGTAGAAAGGTGATTTTCGCATAGTGCAGTAATGCCGATCAGTTAAGCAAAAGTGACTCTTGTAGGAGCGAGCTTGCTCCGGGCGGAGTTCCGACGATGGACGCCAACGATAACGCGTATTCTCTGAATGCACGCATCGTCCTGAAGTCCATCGTCGGAACGCCGCCCGGAGCAAGCTCGCTCCTACAAATTCTCTTAACAGACAGGCATTAGGCCCATGCAGACTTTTCAGGTGTTGATCATCGGCAGCGGTTTTGGCGGACAGTGCGCGGCGTTCAATTTGCTCAAGGCCGGCATCGATGATTTTCGGCTGCTGGAACGGCGGGACTTCTTTGGTGGCACCTGGTGCCAGAACACTTACCCCGGTGCGGCCGTCGATGTGCCCTCGCCGCTTTATTCGCTGTCCTTCGCCCCCTACCGCTGGACACAAATGTACGCCGAACAGGCCGAACTGCACCGCTACACACAATACGTGGTGGAGCAATTCGGCCTGCGCGACCGAGTGGAACTGGAAGCGAACGTCGAACGCATCGAATGGGATGACGATGGCAAACGCTGGGCGGTGCACACCGCGAGCAAAGGCACGTTTTACGCCCGGTTCCTGATCAATGCCACGGGGCCGCTGAGCCAACCCGTCATCCCGCATTTCGAGGGCCAGGAGCGCTTTCAGGGCAAGACTTTTCACACCAACAACTGGGATCACGCCTACGACTATCGGCAAAAACGCGTCGCCATCGTCGGCAGTGGCGCCAGCGCGGCCCAGGTGATTCCGGCCATTGCGCCGGACGTCGAGCATTTGCACGTGTTCCAGCGCACGCCCCATTGGGTGTTGCCACGGGCCGATCGCGCCTTCGGCCCCTTCCAGCGTTGGTTGCTCGGCCTCAAACCGGCCTACAAACTGCTGCGCTGGATGATTTACTGGCAATTCGAAACCCGGGTGATTGCCTTCAAATACTCTAAACCGGCGATCCGCATGGTCCAGCAACACGCCCTGCGCTTCATCAAACGGCAAGTCCCCGACCCGGAACTCAGACGAAAACTGACACCGGACTACGCCATCGGCTGCAAACGGGTCATCGTTTCGAGCACCCTGTATCCGGCACTCTGTCGCAGCAATGTGACGTTGCACAGCCGCGAACAGGGCATCGCGTCCATTGATGAAACCGGCATCGTCACGCGGGACGGGCAGCACATCGACCTGGACCTGATCGTCTGGTCCACCGGTTACGACGCCACCGACGGGGTGATTTCCTACCCGGTCAGCGGAAAAAACGGCAAGCAACTCAGGGAATTCTGGGCGACCTACCCACGCGCCTACCTCGGCACCAGTCTGCCGGACTTCCCCAACCTGTTTATCGTCACCGGGCCTAACACCGGCATCGGCCACACTTCGGCGCTGTTCATCATCGAATCCCAGATGAACTACATTCTCGATTGCATTCGCACGCTCAAAGAACAGGGTTTGCGCAGCATCGAAGTTCGCCCCGAGGCAGAACGTACCTACACTGAAATGATCCACCGGGAAATGGAGCGCACGGTGTGGAAATCCGGAGGCTGCCATAGTTGGTATCAAAGCAAGAGTGGTCATGTGATTGCCATGTTTCCCGGGTTCAGTTTCAGTTACCACCGATTGACCCGGACGCTGAAACCCGCCGATCACATCTTGTCCTGATCAGAGAGAAGGGAGACGCCTGATGCTTTTGTTGGTTGTCGCAATCGCGGTTTTCGTGGCCTGGAGCTGGTTGAGCTACCCGGCCATCGGTCACTGGCTCTATGACTTGAACATGGCGGTCGAAGCCAAGCTGTATCGGCTGCACAAGATTGTCGTGCCGATTGCCGAAATGACCGTTTCGACCTGGCAAGGCGGGCCGTACGAAGCGTCGAGCAGCGTGCTGATGCTTCACGGCTACAGCGCCGACAAGAACATCTGGCTGCGCTTCGCCCGGCATTTTGTCGGCACGTACCGGGTGATCATCCCCGACATCGCCGGGCATGGCGAAACCGGCTTCAAGGCCGGCGGCGGTTACGACATTCCTTTGCAGGCGAAGCGGATGATCCAGTTGCTCGATGTCTGCGGCGTCGAGAAGGTGCATGTAATCGGCAACTCGATGGGCGGCTACATGGCGGCGTGGCTCGCGGCGACTTACCCGGATCGTATTGCGTCGCTTGCCCTGATCGACCCGGCCGGTGTCACCGCGCCCGAAGTCAGTGACCTGGAGCGCCACTTGGCTAAAGGCCACAACCCGTTCCTGATTAACTCCCGTGAAGAATTCCGGCGCTTCTACGCCATGACCATGGCCGAGCCACCGTGGGTACCCGGCGTGGTGCTGGACGCCATCGCCCAGCGTTACGAACAGTCCCGGGATGAGCTGGAAGAAATCTTCAGTGACTTCCGTGCCAGCCCGCCGATGGAGCCGAAACTGCCCGACATCAAGTGCCCGGCGCTATTGCTGTGGGGGCGCAAGGACCGCTTGATCGACGTCAGCAGCGTAGCGATCTGGAGCAAAGGCATCGAAGACCTGCGGGTAGAGATCTGGGAAGGTGTCGGCCATATGCCGATGGTCGAAGCACCGGCGGGCACGGCGCGGCTGTATCGTGAGTTTTTGGCATCCCAGCGCACTCAACTACATGTGTAGCGCATGGCTGCTGCTACAGCAGTCCTTTGCAGAATGAAGTCCGTAAGATTCTTCGTTTGTCGGCGCCGCTGAAGGCTGCGATCTTTTCTCCCCATCCTTCACGTCACCGCGCCTGGAATTTTTTCATGAGCCACCCAAGCTTTGTCAGCCCCGACCTGATCCGCCAACGCTTCTCCAAAGCGATGTCCGACATGTACCGCGAAGAAGTGCCGCTGTACGGCGCGCTGATGGAACTGGTGGAACAGACCAACCGCCATGTGCTGGACAGTGAACCGCAGATCGCCCGGCAGTTGAACAGCACGGGCGAAATCCAGCGTCTGGATCTGGAACGCCATGGCGCCATCCGCGTCGGCACTGCAGCTGAACTGGCGACCCTCGCCCGGCTGTTCGCGGTGATGGGCATGCAGCCCGTCGGCTATTACGACCTGACCCCGGCCGGCGTCCCGGTGCATTCCACGGCATTCCGCGCAGTGCATGAGGCCGCGTTGCAGGTCAGCCCGTTTCGCGTGTTCACCTCGCTGTTGCGTCTGGAACTGATCGAAGACCCGGAACTGCGCGCCTTTGCGCAATCGGTGCTGGATAAACGCTCGATCTTCACGCCGACTGCGCTGACCCTCATCGAACGCGCTGAATCCGAGGGAGGCCTTACCGAACAAGAGGCGCAGGACTTCGTTCTGCAGGCGCTGGAAACTTTCCGCTGGCATCACAGCGCAACCGTCACCGCTGAGCAATACCAGAAACTCAGCGCCCAGCATCGCCTGATCGCCGATGTCGTGGCGTTCAAGGGCCCGCACATCAACCACCTGACGCCGCGCACCCTGGACATCGACATTGTGCAGGCGCAAATGCCGGTCCACGGCATCACCCCCAAAGCGGTGATCGAAGGCCCGCCCCGCCGTCAGTGTCCGATCCTGTTGCGCCAAACCAGTTTCAAGGCGCTGGACGAACCTGTCGCTTTCACTGATCAAGCTGAAAGTCACGGCAGCCACAGCGCCCGTTTTGGTGAAATCGAGCAGCGTGGCGCCGCGCTCACTCCCAAAGGTCGGGCGCTTTATGACCGTTTGCTCAACGCTGCCCGTGACGAACTCAAGGACTTTCCCAACGAAGCCAACGCCGCACGCTACAACGCGCTGATGACGCAGCACTTTGGCGAATTCCCTGACACCCTTGAAGGCATGCGCCGACAGGAACTGGCGTACTTTCGCTATTTCGTGACGGAAAAAGGCCAGGGGGCGGAAGCGCTTAAATCTTCGTCGCTGGAAGATCTGCTCAGCGGTGGTTATTTGCGGGTTGAGCCGCTGGTGTACGAAGATTTCCTGCCGGTCAGTGCGGCGGGGATTTTTCAGTCAAACCTTGGGGATGCGGCGCAAACCCACTATGGCGAGCATTCGAACCAGCAGGCGTTCGAGAAAGCGCTGGGACGCCCGACCATTGATGAGTTGGGGTTGTATGCCGAGACTCAGCGGCGTTCGATCGAGGATTGCTTCGCCACGCTAGGCGATTAAACGTTCACACCGCAAAAAGATCGCAGCCTGCGGCAGCTCCTACATGGGAATGCGGATTCCTGTAGGAGCTGCCGCAGGCTGCGATCTTTTGATCTTATTTCAACTTCGCCAACAGCGCTTCAGCCGTGGCCTCGGATGACGCCGGATTCTGCCCTGTCAGCAGCAATCCATCCGTCACCACATAACTTGCCCAATCATCGCCCTTGGAATAAATCCCGCCCTTCTCCTTCAGCATGTCCTCCACCAGAAACGGCACAACGTCGGTCAGTTGCACCGCCTCTTCCTCGGAGTTGGTGAACCCCGTCACCCGCTTGCCCTTGACCAGCGGCTGACCGTCCGCCCTCTTGACGTGACGCAACACACCCGGCGCGTGACAGACCGCCGCAACCGGTTTGCCTGCCTTGTGCAGCGCTTCGATCAACGCGATCGAATTCTTGTCTTCGGCCAGGTCCCACAGCGGGCCATGGCCGCCCGGGTAAAAAACCGCATCGTAATCTTCGGCCCTCACACTGCTCAGCAGCGCGGTCGACGCCAATGCCGACTGGGCCGCGGAGTCTTTGCGGAAGCGATCAGTGGCCGCGGTTTGCGCGTCCGGCTCGTCGCTCTTCGGGTCCAATGGGGGTTGTCCGCCCTTGGGCGAAACCAGCGTCAGCTGAGCGCCGGCGTCTTTGAAAGCAAAATACGGTGCGGCGAATTCTTCCAGCCAGAAGCCGGTTTTCTTACCTGTATCACCCAATTGATCGTGGGACGTCAGAACCATCAGGATTTTCATGTCGCGCTCCTTGAATTCGGAAAATGTTCGGTCATCTCGGCGCTGAGTTTGACCATCAGGCTGCGCAGTTCGTTGCACCTCGAACAATTGGGCTCTCTCGGGATGGCCAACTGCCTTGATGCGCAAGAAGTTGCGCAATCGATCCGGCGAAACACGCTGCTTCTGCGCTGAGCACCCGACTTTTCAGGCCTTCCAGCCCAGTGCGCAAGAAGTTGCGCAGTGCTGCGCAAGTTCTTGCGCACATTTCGGGATGAACGTTGCCGGGCATCTTTCCAGTGATCAAAAATTCACTGCAAAGCCCTGATTTATATGGATTTCAGCGTTTCTGGCACAGACCTTGATAACAGTCATGTACCCACCGGGCGATATCGCCTCCCGGGCCCCCTCACTTATTCAGCAAGGAGAGCATCCATGGCAACACCAGCGTACATGTCCGTCACTGGCGAAAAACAAGGTCTGATCACCGCCGGCGCCTTCACCGCCGACTCGGTTGGCAACACCTACCAGGAAGGTCACGAAGACCAGGTCATGGTTCAGGCTTTCAGCCACGACGTGATCATCCCGCGTGACCCGCAGTCCGGCCAACCGACCGGTCAGCGCGTGCACAAGCCAGTCGTGATCACCAAGGTCTACGACAAGTCTTCGCCACTGCTGCAGGCAGCTCTGACCTCCGGCGAGCGCATGAGCGAAATCGTTATCCAGTGGTACCGCACCTCGGCTAAAGGTACCCAGGAGCACTACTACACCACCAAACTGGAAGACGCGATCATCGTCGCCATCAACAACAAAATGCACAACTGCCAGGATCCGTCGAACTCGCACTTCACGCACCTGGAAGAAGTGCAATTCACCTACCGCAAAATCACCTGGACCCACGAAGTATCCGGTACTTCGGGTTCCGATGACTGGCGCGTACCGGTCGCCTGATCCAGGTCGACCGTCTAAAGCATCGGCCAGCTCTGCTGGTCGATGTTGTTTACGCCCTTCCAGAATTTTCGCGTCCGCAAGCGCCCCGCCCGGGTGCCGGCGAACGCCGCAGCACTGCACGAGGAACAAGGGATGTTCGCGCCGGCCAATCAGACTCACTTTGCCCTGACCATCGAAGGTCTTTCCAACGACTTCCAGGTCCTGTCCCTGCAAGGTCGGGAAGCCATCAGCCAGCCGTTTGTGTTCGAGGTGGAGCTGGTCAGCGAAAAGCCGTCCCTGGACCTCGAAAGCCTGCTGCACAAACCGGCCTTTTTGCAGCTCTCGCCCGACGGCAGCGGCATTCATGGCCAGATCTATCGCGCCGCCCAGGGTGATTCCGGCAAACGCCTGACCCGCTACGCGGTGACCCTGCGCCCGCAACTGTCCTACCTGGCGCACCGCATCAACCAGCGCATCTTCCAGAACCTCACGGTGCCGAAAATCATCGGCCTGGTCCTCGAAGAACACGGCATCCAGAGCAATGCCTACGAATTCAAGGTCGGGGCAATTTATCCCGAGCGCATCTACTGCGTTCAGTACGATGAATCGGACCTGCAATTCGTCCAGCGCCTGTGCGAGGAAGAAGGTATCCACTACCACTTCCAGCACAGCGCCACGGCCCACAAACTGGTGTTCGGCGATGACCAGACGGTGTTCCCGAAACTCGCGCCAGTGGCCTATCAGCAAGACTCCGGCATGGTCGCCAACGACCCGGTGATCAAGCGCTTTGACCTGCGCCTGGAAACCCGCACCAGCCGCATCACCCGCCGTGACTACGACTTCGAAAAACCGCGCATCAACCTCGAAAGTGAAAACCGCGGCGACGCCCTGCCCGACCTCGAAGACTACGACTACCCCGGTCGCTTTATCGACCGCGAACGCGGCAAGCACCTGGCCAAACGCGCCCTCGAACGTCACCGCAGCGACTTCCAGCTGGCCGAAGGCAAAAGCGATCAGCCGTTGCTGGTCAGCGGCCACTTCCTGGCCCTGACCCAACACCCGAAAGCCAAATGGAACGACCTGTGGCTACTGACCGAAGTCCTGCACGAAGGCAAACAGCCGCAAGTGCTGGAGGAGTCGGTCACCAGCAGCACCACCCACCTGAAAGACGATTTCCATCAGGGTTATCGCAACCGCTTCCAGGCCACGCCGTGGGACGTGCCGAACCGTCCGCCGCTGACACAGAAAAAACCGCGCATCCTCGGCAGCCAGAGCGCCGTGGTCACCGGCCCCAAAGGTGAAGAGATCCACTGCGACCAGTACGGCCGCGTCAAAGTGCAATTCCACTGGGACCGCGAAGGTCAGGCCGACGACAAGACCAGTTGCTGGCTGCGCGTCTCCTCCGCCTGGGCCGGCGCCCACTACGGCGGCATCGCCATCCCGCGGATCGGCATGGAAGTGCTCGTCACCTTCCTCGAAGGCGACCTCGACCAACCATTGATCAGCGGCTGCCTGTACCACAAGGAAAACGTCGTCCCCTACGCCCTGCCGGCGAACAAGACCCGCACCACCTTCAAAACCCTCAGCTCGCCCGGTGGCGCAGGCTTCAACGAACTGCGCATCGAAGACAAGAAAGGCCAGGAACAAATCTTCCTCCACGCCCAGCGCGACTGGGACGAAAACGTCGAACACGACCAGAAAGTCCGCGTCGGCAACGAACGCCACGACACCGTGGAGAAAAACAGCTACAGCGAATTCAAGGCGGAAGAACACCACACCGTTTATGAAGACCGCAAAGTCGAAGCGCGCGCCAACGACCACCTGACCGTGGGCGTGAACCAGCACATCAAGATCGGCACCGGGCAATTCATCGATGCGGGCCAGGAAATCCACCTGAGCAGCGGCATGAAAGTAGTGCTTGAAGCCGGCAGTGAATTGACCCTGATCGGTGGCGGCAGCTTCATCAAGATCGATGCGGGTGGCGTGACCCTGAGCGGGCCGATGATCAATATGAATTCCGGTGGCGGGCCGGGTAGCGGGACGGGGGCGGCGCCGTTGTTGCCGGGCCCGTTGAAGCAGGCGGATGCGGACAAGGCCGGGCAATTGTTGGTGCCCGCGCAGCGGCAAGCATTGATGCAGAAGAAGCCGATCTGCGCGATCTGCGAGAAGGCCAAGCTGGAGGCGCAAAATGCTTAAGTCAGACTGGCCACTGGAAAACGGGTTGCCTCAAGGCCTGCCGTGGAATGGCACCGTCGGTTTGCTGCTGGATGGCGTCAGCCTCGAAAAACTGCCCCAGCACCTTTATCAATGGTCGGATGATCCGGTTTTCGAGCCACTCTACCTCGGCACCCAGTGGGCCGAATTGGGCGACGTCTCGCCGTGCCTTGTCCAGATAAAAACCCAGAACAATCCCATCCTCGCGAAGTTTCTGGCTGAACCCCACCAGGAGTGGGGCTACCTGGTGTTCAGCGATCAAACCTGGGCGCAAATGGTCGAGCACTTCCGCTGGCTGACCAGCGTCATGCACCCTCAGGGTGAAGAAGTCCTGCTGCGCGTCGCCGACCCTGCCGTGGCCCACGTATTGCTCGGTCATGCCGAGAGCATCAAAGACCCTACTCTGTTCGGCCCTTGCTCGCAGATCGTCGCCGCAGACGCGGCATTGGATTGCTGGCACATCAACCAGCGGCCGGGCAGAGCAACCGAGCCCAACCACCGCAAACGCTACCGCTTGAGCGACGAGCAACTCAGCCAACTGGATGAAGTGAATTTCCGCAGCATCGTCCTGCGCCTCGACCAACACATGCGCGAGTACTTTCCGTCCTATCAGGCACAAACGATGCCGTTGCAGCGCTGGGAACACCTGCACACATTGGCATCGACCTCATACGATCGCGGCTTCAACACCGAACTCGACATCACTCTCTACGCCAACATTCACGGGTTCCTCGGCGAGCGAGCGCTGGAGGAGCATCCGGACCTGGATGCAATACTCAAGACCCCGTCGGAACAAACGCCCGCTCAGCGACTCGAACGGGTCGCTGATATTGCCCAGGAACGGGCTGAAACCCTGCACAGGAGCCAAGGATGACCACGCCAACATCGGCCGGCAAAAGCCCGAACAACGTTGCAAAAAGCCAAGACGACGGCAAGTGCTCCCTGGGCGGCTGCCCCCTGATGAAGGCCAAAATCCAGCTCATCCCTCTGCGCTTCGGCCTGGTCGAACGACTCGACCCGTCCAGCGCGCTTGCCATGCCGTACAAAACCACTTCCCGCCCACTGGGCATTCGCTTGATCCGCGACGGCTGGCTCTACGTCATCGTCGACAAGAAACCTCAAGCCGTCATGCACGAATACCGAATCCAGAACGGCATCGTGACCCAACTGCTGTGGGAAAAAGGCGAAATCACTGCCAACAAACGCGAAAGCAACGTGGGCGAAGCCGTGCTGGTCTTCCCGCGTTTGAGCAAGCTCTACGTCAACTACTCCGAAGCGCAATGGACCGCCGCCAAATGCGCGCAGGTCATCAAACACAAGTCCGAGCGTGAATATTCGACAGCAGCACCCTGTCGCTGGGGAAACTCGTCGTTTTCCCACTGGCGAAGCATTGTTTCTCTCTCCACTGCCGGTTCCCACCGGGCAGATTCCAATAGATCTCGGCGGAAGCTTTGTTGAAGTCAACGACACCTATCTGGACTTGGGTAGCAGCAATCTCACCAAGTCTTTCCAAGTACGATTTAGCTGTATCGCTTCCTACAGTCGTAGTTATCGTCTGCCTTTTTGTTCTACCGACCTTGATGGGCTTCGCATCATTCATAAATTCATTCGGGAGAAGCTTTTGGTTTTACTTCAACAATTTTTTTGAGTTTGGACTAGCGCTAGTGCTCTGGTGTGGAGCCGGAGCAGCGCTGATTGGCCTATACGCGATTATCAGCACCACCAGAAGCAAATCCCGCGCCCGCCCCATCCGCTTCAACCGTCAACGCCGAGAAGTCTGTTTTTTTCCCAACAACTCCAACAAACCCGGCGTTTTCGCGTCGGCCGACCGGTCAGGCGGCAAAAGGAAAAGTATTCGCCGGACCTTTAACGACACCGTCTACCGAAGCCACCGCCAATTTCAGATACACGACTTTGTTGCGCTGCAGTGCAAGGTCGGAGTCGACGAGTCTGCGGATCAGTTTGAAGTAGC
This sequence comes from Pseudomonas sp. LB3P81, assembly GCF_054897965.1. Classification (NCBI taxonomy): domain Bacteria; kingdom Pseudomonadati; phylum Pseudomonadota; class Gammaproteobacteria; order Pseudomonadales; family Pseudomonadaceae; genus Pseudomonas; species Pseudomonas sp. LB3P81. The sequence continues at coordinate 1,183,356 of NZ_JBUBVG010000001.1, forward strand.
GGAACGGCAAACGCTCGAAGGCGTCTTTCGGGCGGGCGTAACGTTTGCGGGAGAAGCGCCAGGCCAGTTGGCGGAACAGTCTTTTTGCCATACGCACAGCCAGTAGCATCTTTGATGCTGAAATGCTGCGCCTCTTAACGGATGACTGCAGTACGTATCGCACCCGGAGAAGGTGTTCGCCCAGTGTAATGGCCTCGGCAATCCATGCACTGGTAAAGAGCCCTGCCACTGGGCGAACGGGAGGTATTTTAGTAGAACTCTTTGAATATGTCCGCGCATATAACATGAAATTTATCGAGTAATGATTAGATGTCAGCCTAAATATGACTTACATACACCAACCAAACTCACCAGCTCGACCATAAAGCCGATTATTCTTGTACAAAAATCATACAAGAATAATCATCATATAGAGTTAATACTCAACTTTCGTGTTGACTGGTCACTTTCAATATATCGGTGTAAGTCACGACAACGCTTTGCCCTACTTTCAAGTCCTTCAGTTTTTTCTGAACTTCAGGTTTCTCGACGTTGACGGTTTTCGACTGGCCTGCCGGGTTTTCGAAAGTCACCTGGCTTTTCTTCAGGTCGATGCCAGTGATTTTCAGCTGCACCTGTACCTGACGGAACGCTTCACCGCCCGGGTTGGGATTGTCTTTGGTCGCGCGGATTTCGCCGGTGCGCTCGGTATAGCCAGGCAGCCCTTTGTCGACATCAGTGTCGAGGAACGCCGCGACCGAGTGAGTCACTTCGACGGTGACTTGATCGCCGACCTTGAGGTTGCCCAGGTCTTTTGCCTTGTCGCTTAGCTGAACATGAACCTGACGGCCTTCGGCACCTTCAAGGACAACTTGATGTTTGGCAGCGTCAACGGCCAGGACTTTGGTCGTGACCTGATCGGCTTCCACGACGGCGGACAGCGGGATATCCACCGCCACGGCGCTGAAACTGGCAGCGGACAGCACGGTGGCGAGGGTGATGGCTTTGGTCAGTGCGTGAAGTTTCATAAACGGTACGTTCCCTGTGATGGTTGGCAGCGGACAGCTCTGAATCAAGGCTCAGCGCCGTCCGTGCCACTGAGCATAGACGTTCGGTGGATTCGCCACGATGGTTCTCCTCAGACGTCAGGATCATCGACCTCATGGGCGACGTTCACGCCAGGTGAGTCCTTGTGGGATTGAGCGGCCTTGGCCTTCAGGGCCTGCCACTGGTCGAGGTCGATGGCGCCCTGCCCCAACAAATCGTCGGCCACTCGCAGCAGCTCGGCGTAATGGGCGTCGGGGGATTGCTGCCAGTAGGCCTTGTCTTCGAACAGGCGCTGCCACGCGGCAAGGTCGGGTGGTTTGAGGTCGTCGCTCATGGCGGGCTCCGGTTGGGCGTTCGTACGGTAGAGAGCCGGGCGACGGTCGTAGTTCCTGTGGATTGGACACATAAGGTCAAGAGCAAGATCAGAAGATCGCAGGCTTCGCCAGCTCCTACGCGAAGCCTGCGATCCTTTGATCTTAATAACCGGTCATTTCCAGATAGCCCTGCCCCGCGTGACTGCCGCTCAGGCGCACGGGGCCTTCCCAATACGGAATGCGCAAATCCATCCAGGCATTGGGGTTGAGCGCGTTGATGGTGATGTCGAGGTGTTTGGGGGGGATGTTGATCGACCAGCTCACGGGCATTGAGCTCCCGGCGACGGTTGCAGTGTCTTGCGGTGTGAGGCGGATATCGGCGGCGTGCAGCAACTGAGTCTGACCCTGGGCGTCGATCCAGGTGCCGGTGAGATACGGTTCGCCGTTCTTCTGCCGCATGCGGTACAGCATGACCTGTTCGCCGCTGTCCAGGTGCAGGGAGAACCAGTCCCAACCGCTCTGGTTGGCGGTCAGCGGCTGGCTGCTCCACTCGCGGTCGAGCCACGCCGGGCCGTTGACCTGATAAGTCTTGCCGTCGATATCCAACGTACCGCTGGCCTGAAAAAACGGCTGACTGTAGTAGTACGAGGCCTGGCCCTGTTCGGATTTCTGGCTGAAGCCCTTGTCGCCTTGCAGCACCGGCGGACGCGTGGACGTGAGCCGCAGTTGGTAGCTGAAAAGCTTGTCACGGGCGCTGAGTTGAAGATCCGCCAACGCATCGGCCCCCTGACCGCTGAACCGCCAATCGTCGATCCATGCATTGAAGGGCTGCACGCTCACCCCGGCCTGCCCGACGCCGCCACGGGCATAGCGTTCAGCCGCGTGATGCACCGTCGCCGATGTCACGGCCGCATGGCCCAGCCAGATCGTTTGATTACCCCAACCCGCCACCTCGGGCGTGGCTTTCAACGCACTGCGAAACAGCGTCCATTGCACACCGAACTCACGACCCTGATCGTCCTTGAGGTTGGCGGTGACGTACCACCACTCGATGCGAAAACCGTCGTGAGGTCCGTGATCTGCCGGAAAGCTGAACACCCGACCAGGCACTACCGGCGTAAATGCAGCGGCCTCACCACCGAGACCGGCGAAGCCTTTTTCAACCGGCGCCGAGTCATCGCAGCCGCTCAAAAGAAGCGCCAACAACAGCACGCCGAGCTTAATCCTCATGAGCAAACGTCCTCAACAGATCCGCCGGTTGCGAGCGATACAGCGAGTACAGCGGCCACGCCGACGCCAGCAAGGTAGCCAGCAACGCCAGCCCCATCAACTGCGCCAGTTGCAACGGGAACAACCGCAACGGCAGACGCCAGCCGAACGCCTGAACGTTGATCACCGTGTCCAGGCACCACGCCAGTGCGATGCCCAGCGGCAACGCCAGCACCAGCGTCAGCACCGCCAGCAACCAGGTTTGTCCGAGGTTGAGCAGCATCAATTGCCGGCGCGTCACGCCCAATGCCCACAGTGGCGCGAGTTGCCCGAGGCGGCTCTGGCTCTGGGTCAGCAGGCTGATGAACAACGCCACGCCCGCGACGCCAAGGGTCAGGCTGTTCAGCGCGGCGGTGGCGGCGAAAGTGCGTTCGAACACTTGGGTGGACCAGCCTTTGAGCCGGGCCTGATCGACGATGCGGCTGTCGTCCAGGGCAAAGCGTGTTTGCAACGATTTCAGGAACGCCGGGATCAACGGCGGCTCGATGCGCAGGTTGAAGCGGTTCGGCGTCAGTTGCGGCCAGCCGCGCAGCAGGTGGTCGACGTTGACCAGGATGTGGCCTTTGGGATTGCCGTAGTCGGCGTAGATCCCGACGATTCGCGGCGACCACGGGCCGGTCGGCGTGGGCAGCGTGAGGTGGTCGCCGAGACGCACCTTCAGTCGCCGCGCCAGTTGCTCGCTGAGCATCAGCGCGTCGTCCTTGGCCAGTCGGTCCCACGGGTTATCGCCCAAGGATTCCAGTAACGGCCAGTGCTGACGATAAGTCGGGTGGTCGATCACGCCAAACACGTCCGCCGGCCAGCCCTGCAACTGGATCGACACCTGCCAATTGGGCAGCACCGCGGTGAGTGATGGTTGCTGTTTGAGCCAGCTCTGCAGTTCTCTGGCCTGGGCCGGATTTTGCGGGTTCACGTACAGCTCGGCGGTCAGCCGTTGTTCGAGCCAGTTGCTGAAGGTCTGGCGAAAACCGGCGGTCATGCTGCCGGCGCCAATGTTCGCCGCCAGTGCCAACAACAGCGCCATCAACGCCAGGCTCAGGGCCGGTAATTGCTGACGGCAATCGGCAAGAAACCATTGACCGAGCACCGAACGGCTGCGATGCAGCACCAGATTCAGCAGCGAATCGAGCACCACCGGTAGCGCCAGCGCGGCGCCGATCAGCAGCGTGGCCATCAGCACGAAGCCACTGGCGAGGCTGTCGCCAAAGATCAACGCCAGCAGCGCGATCAGGCCGGCCATCGCCGCAACCCAACCCTGACGCCGCAACCAGCGCGCGTGGGCCTGATGCCAGGCTTGCGGATCGGCCAGGGCCAGCAACGGCAAACGCGCCGCCCGCAACAGGCTGTTGGCACCGGCCAGCAGCGCACCCAGCAGACTCAGGCCAACACCGCTGAGCCACCACCATGGGCTGAGGCTCAATTGCCCCGCCACTTCGGCGCCGTACAACCCGCGCAGACTGGCGGCGACGTCTGGCAGCAGCACACTGGCCAGCAGGTAGCCGCTGGCGACGCCGAAGAGACCACCGATCAGCGCCAGCGCACCCAATTCAATCGCGAGACCGGCGATCAGCATACGTGCGCTAACACCACAGGCGCGCAGGGTTCTGAGCAAGCCACGACGCTGTTCCAGTGCCAACCCGATCGCAGCGTGAACGATGAACAGACCAACGACAAAGGAGAGAAAACCCAAGGCATCGAGGTTCAGGTGAAAGCTTTCGGTCAGGCGCGCGAGATTGTTTTCTTCGCCGCTGGTCTTGAGTTGCAGTTGTCCCTTGAACCGATCCGGCAAGGTCGCGGTGAAATCCTTGGGCAACAGCAGCCGCGACAGTTGCTCCGGCAGTCCCAGAATCTGCTGAGCGAAACCAATGTCCACCAGCAACACACCGGGGGCCATCTCGGTTTGCACCTGCAGTGGCGGCAACGCCACACCGTTCAAACTGGAAGGCCGCTCGCCTTCGCGCAACCCCAACGCCTGCAACGTCTGCGGCGAAATCCAGGTGCTGCCCGGCGGGCTGAAAAACCCGACAATCTGCTCGATCGCCAGCGCCCGCCCGGCCACCGCCGAACCGGCCGGCAGCGACACCGGCTCGATGCCCATCAACTGCAAACGCTGGTCTTCATGGCCCTTGAGCGTTATTCGCCCCTGCAGCACCGGCGACACCGGCCAACCCGCACGGCGCAGCTCGACAAACAAGGCCTGGGAAAACGCCCCGCCACCGGGCGCGCTGAGGCTGGCCTGGGGTTCGCCGCCGATCAACTGACTGGCCCGCGCGTAACTTTCCCGTGCCTGGCTGTTCAGCGCCTGCACGCCAGTCAGCAGGCTGGTGGCGAGCCAGAGCCCGGTCAACACACTGAAAAACTGCACCGGGTGCTGCCGCCAATGGCTGAGCAGCGCCCGCAATGTTTCACGAAAAACCCGCACCTCAGCGATCGTCCGCGCCAGCCAGACGACCATGGTGCAACACCACTTTCTCCGCCAGTCGCGCCGCCACCTTTGGGCTGTGGGTGACCATCAACAACGTCGTGGGACTGTCGTCGAGCAACTCCAGCAACAACTTCAGCACGTCATCGCTGGTGGCTTCATCGAGGCTGCCGGTGGGTTCGTCGGCCAGCAACAGTTTGGGTTGCGACGCCAGCGCCCGACCCAGAGCGACCCGTTGCTGTTGACCGCCGGAAAGCTGTTCCGGATAACGCCGCAGCAAATCCCCCAACCCCAGACGCTGCACCAGATGCGCCTGCCAGCGCGGATCGTGGCGCCCGGCCAGTCGCGCCTGAAACGCCAGATTGTCCTCCACGCGCAAACTGCCGATCAGGTTGAACTGCTGGAACACCAGACCGATTTCAGTCCGCCGCCAGTTCGCCAGTTGCCCTTCACTCATCCGTTCAAGCTGATGCTCGCCACTGCGGATGCTGCCGCGATCGACCTTGTCCAGCCCGGCGATCAGGTGCAGCAAGGTGCTTTTGCCGCTGCCCGACTCGCCCATCAGCGCCAGGCTGCTGCCGGGTTTCAGCGTCAGGTCGACACCTTGCAACACCGGCAGCGGACCTTGCGGCGTGGCGTAGCTTTTGAAGACGCCTTGGACCTGAAGCATGGGTGAACCTGATTGTGGAGGGTGAGACAAGAATAGCGGTAGCGGAACTGAGTTGGGGCGGATTTCAGACTTGCGCTGAAGGTCAGGACCTAATCGCAAGCAACTTGCTGCTACAAGGATTTTACGTACGCCGTTGAACCAATTTGGACGCGAAGCCGGGCTAGCATCCGGCGATTACGACACACTTCCCACAAACGTCTGGGAAAAAACACCCGCAACTCAATATGTCATCCGGTTTGAAATGTCGTAAAACCGAAACGTCGCTATTTCGAGCAAACAAATATCACCCAACACTCCTTTGCATGTGCAGTGAATGGACCGGCCTATTCGCGGGCAAGCCACGCTCCCACAGGTATAGCGGTGTTCTTGATTTTTGTAGGAGCCGACCCGGTCTCAGCGCTTCACCCCCACCCACGTAAAACACAACGGCAACTGCGCCGCTTGCTTCTCATAGCGGTCATAGAGTTCCTCACGATTGGAATGCGGGTACTCCTTGAAGTGGCTGATCTGCAATCCCGCCTCGATGGCGCCGGTGAAGATCGCGCCCAACGTGTGGACGAACCAGTATGACGTCGCGGCCTGCTGCTCGACCTTGCCTTCGTAGACGATTGGCTGGTCCTGCACGAACGGCTCGCTGCGAAAGTACGAACTGGCCAAGCGATCAGGGTCATCGGCTTCGGGGTCGAGCATCTCTAGAAACGGGTGGGTTTCGTACACCACCAGCCCGCCACCGGGCTTCAGGGTTTGTGCGACGTGGCGGAAGAATTCGCCGATGTCCGGCATCCAGTTCAAGACGCCGATGGTGATCAGCGCCACATCGAACCGGGTGTGCAACTCATTCGGCAGTTGATGGATGTCAGCTTCGATGAATTCAGGCACGTGCGGCGAGCGGGATGCCAGTTCCCCCGCCTGCTCAAGAAAAGCCTCGGACTGGTCCACACCCACGACGCTGCGGGCACCCAACGCAAACAGGGAAAGACTTTCGCGACCATTGTTGCAGCCCAGTTGCACGACGTCTTTACCGTCGACGCCGACCTGTTCCAGCACACCGCGCAAAGTGTCGTCGATGCAGCAAAAATCGCCCTGTGTCACAGCCTCCAATAAAGTCTGCCATTCAGGGTTATCTTTGTGGTGTCGGGCGGAGTCATTCCAGGCATCGCGGTTGCTGGCGATGGCCTTTTCTTTTGTCGGCATTTCCATTGCACACTCCAGAACTCGGTTTTTATCAGACCGGCCCGAGTCTAGATCAGCGTTTGTGAAAACCCCATGTGGCGTTTGTTGGAATGTTGTAAGCCAGGCATCGCCCACGTCCGGCAGCTATAGTTAATGACCTTGGGGAAATGCGGGAAAACCGATTTCGCAGGTGCTGCCATGAAACACACCGATCTGCCGCTGCTGTTCGCCCTCTGCCTGACCGCCGCCACCGGCGTTCACGCGCAAGACAGCCTGACACCCACGTCCGAGTACAGCAGCGAGTTCAACTATTACGGGGAAAACCAGCCCTTCGCCCACCCCGTTCCGCCGACCCTGAGCACAGTGCCGCCGCGCTCGTACATCCCGACACCACCTCTGGAGTTCATCCCGATCGCCAGCCAGCACGAGTTCTCCGACTCACGGTTGCCGACGATCGCGGACGCCACCGTCCGGGTGTTCATCCGCTCCTACGATCCGGAACGCGGCATCTACGTGAACGAAGAAGTCATCGACCCCACTTGCCTGCTGGCCTGCCTCAGTCGTCAGGGTCAGGCGACGCCCGTTTACCACTGACGTTTGTCCGGGCGCGCGAGGCCGAGTTTTTCGATCCGGTAGCGCAGCATGTCGCGGCTCAGGCCCAACAGACGTGCGGATTTGGTAACGTTCCAGTCGGTCTTGTCGAGCATCTTGCGCACCATGTCGCGCTCCACTTCCGGCAGGTTCATCGACTCGTTGCCGTTGTAGACCGGACGTGACTCGCTGTGGTGTTGCGCTTCCGGCATCACCTGGGGCTCATCCACCAGACTCAGGCAGACGTTCAACTGGTGGGCGGCGATAGTGTCGTTCTGGGCCAGCAGCACGGTTTGTTCGAGCATGTTGCGCAATTCGCGCACGTTGCCCGGCCAGCTGTAATTGAGCAGTAATTCTTCGGCATGGGCGCTGAAATGCAGGTTCGGTTTGCCATAACGCTTGCCGTGGATCGCCAGGAAGTGCCGGGCCAGCAACAGGATGTCTTCGCCACGGGCATACAGGCGCGGCACCTTGATCGAAATGATGCGCAAGCGGAAGAACAGATCGCGGCGGAACTTGCCCTGCTGGACCATTTGTTCGAGGTTGCAGTTGGTGGCGCTGATCACTCGCAAATTGACCTTGCGCTCTTTCACCGAACCGACCCGGCGAATGGTCCGATCTTCGATCAGCTTCAGCAGTTTGACCTGCAGCAGCAGGTCCATTTCACCCACTTCATCAAGGAACAACGTTCCGCCATCGGCCGCTTCTACCAGGCCAACGCGACGGTCCTTGGCGTCGGTGAACGCGCCCTTCTCATGGCCGAACAATTCCGACTCCACCAGGTTGGAAGGAATCGATGCGCAGTTGAACTCAATGAACGGCCCCTTGGCGCGCGGACCGTCAAAATGCAGCGCGCGGGCCACCAGTTCCTTTCCGGTGCCGGTCTCGCCTTCCACCAGCACGGGCGGCAGATCGGTGTTGGCCATCCGGCGCTCGGCGTCGAGCAACTGACCAATCGTGTTTTTCAGATAGAGCATCGGCCCCGATACGCCGATCAAGGCCTGCACCCCCGACTTCTGCGCTTCGCGTTCCTGATAGAACGACAGCGTGCGCTCCATCCGGTCGGTGGCCAGGGCCTTGTCCAGCAACAGCTTGAGTTCCGGCAGCGCCACCGGTTTGGTGACGTAATGGAACGCTCCCTCTTTCATCGCCACCACGGCGTCTTCGACATTGCCGTAGCCGGTCATCATGATCACTTTCAGGTCCGGCGCGCTGATGCGCAGCTTCTGGATCAGATCGTGACCGCTCATGCCAGGCAGCGAGTTGTCGGTCAGTACCACGTCCGGGGCGAACGTGCGCATTTGCTCCAGCGCCTCTTCAGCCGAGTGGCAGACCGTCACGTCGAAGTCCTTGAGCTCAAGGAAAGTCTGAATATTCCTGGCGAGGAGTTCATCATCCTCGACCAGCAGAATGCTGTGCTCCATATTCCCCTCCCGTTGCCACTTTAAAGTTAAGGCTGACGCGGGTCCCTTGCTGCTCCTGACTGGTCAGTTCGACCGAGCCCTCGAAGCGTTCCATTATTCGTTTGACCAGGGCCAGGCCCACGCCCAACCCGCCTTGTTTGGTGGTGAAAAACGGCTTGAAGACCATTTGCTGCTGCTGTTTGGTCATGCCCGCGCCGGTATCGCTCAGGGTCATGCGCATGTGGCCGGGCTGAGTCGATTCAATGTCGATAGTCAGCACGCCGCCCTTGGGCATGGCTTCCAGGGCGTTGGCAAACAGGCTATTGAGAATTTGCGTCAGCAGCACTTGTTGGCTGACGACCGGTGGGCAGGTATTGGGGGTGAAACGAACCTCGACACTGGAGCGGTCGATCAGTGCGTCGAAGGCACTGAGGGTGTCGTCGATGGCCAGCACCAGATCCACCGTTTCGTACTCGTCATTCATCGGCCGCAACGACACCAGCAGCTCGCGAACCCAGCGCGACATGCGATCGACCTGATTGATGATGTCGCCGATGTTTTTCTGCGCATTCTGGCTGGCAATCTCTTGAGCCAGTTCGGCACTGGAGCGAATGTTCGCCAACGGATTGCGCAAGCTGTGGGCCACGGCCGAGGACATTTCACCCAAGGCAACGAACGTTTCGTTGGCGATCAGCTGTTTCTGCTGGCTCTCGAGCAGCTTGGCCGCACGCCACACAATCCAGAACAGTCCAAGGTAGATGACGGCACCGCCGATCAAGGTCGCCAACCATATCGCCTTGAAACCGCGCTGGATGCGCGCAACCAGATCAGCCGGCTCCTTGTAGACCTCGACCATGGCGATGACCTTGCTCTTGTCGGCATTGAACATCGGAATGTAGTTTTCGATGAACAGATACTCCGGCTCGCGCAACAGTCTCTGCTCGGGACGTTCCTCATCAATCTCGTGGTAGCTGGTGGACACGGCTTCCTTCATCTCGAAAGATTCGTCCAGTTCCTCATCATCTTCAATTCGCACGCCGATCAACTCCGGGTTGGTCGACCAGACCACGGTGCGATCCAGCGCGTACACCGTGGCCAGCAGAATGTCCGGCAGAAGCTCCACATGTTCGAGAAACTCGGTGCGCGAGGCGGCACGGGCACCCGGATCGACATCGGGGTAGGCGTTGTCCTGACGCGGGTCGAGCATTTCGCCCATGGTTCTGTTCGGGTTGATCGAGGCGTGGCGGATTTCGGCATCACCGATGGCCTGAACAAATTGCGCGGTCAGCATGGAATCGCGCTCGATGCTCTCCTCGACCACGAAACGCGTGGAAATGTAGCCCAGCCCCAACGCCACGGCGGCAATAATGAAAAAGCTCCCAAAGGAGAACCAGCGCAGCAGATTGAACTGTCCACGCCATCCCGTGCTTTCTGCTGCCGGCGTATTCGGCGGCGCAGGTACTTTTTGTTGTTCGAGTATCTGCATGGGGCGAATCCTGGGTACTGACATGAAGCCTTTTCAGTGGCGTTTCGGATCAGTGTAGGTGGCATTGTTCGAGCCCGGCGGCTCAACGCTAGTAATTAGCCGCTATGGCGCCTGTGCGGCCTGCAACGGTTGCTGACGATCGGTTTCCTCCTCCAGAAAATCGACGATGGACTGCGCCGCGTTCACATCCAGACGCAGGTTTGGCATCGGCACTTTGTCAAAGCGTTGAAACAGTTCCAGCGCAATCGGGTCCTTTTCGGCAAGCATGCGATCCGGTTCGCGGATCCAGCGATTGAGCCAGGCGGGATCCCGTAGACGGGTCACGCCGATCAGGTCCGGACCGATGTTGCGCATGCCAATGCCCTGCCCGTCTTGCGGCCCGAGGCTGTGACACGACGCACAACGGGTGCGAAACAACTCTTCGCCGTTGCTCGGCGGGCGGATCTCGGGCGCATCGGCATAACTTTGTTCAACGCTGGGTTGCTTCCAGTTATGCAAGGTATTGGCCAACTGATCGGCGAGGATCCACGGATTCTCGAACGGTGAGGCTTTCATCCAGCGACCGGTGCTTTGGTTACCCACGATCAGGCTCAGGTTGTGGTCCTTGTTGCGGCCGTTGTCGACGCCTTCGATGAACAGCCCGAGCTTTTTACGCAGGTCGGTAACGGCGTCGAATTCGCCGGTGAGAAACTGCCAGCCTGGCCCGACCTTGAAGCGCTGCGCGTAAGCCTTGAGCACTTCGGGTGTATCGCTCAACGGGTCGATGCTGATCGAGTAGAAAAAGATGTCCTCGCCGACCCGGGGCCCCAGCAACTGTTGCACCTGGCGCAGGCGCGCGGTTTCCAGCGGACAGGAGTCGCTGCACGTGGTGAAAATGAAGTTGATCACCACCACTTTGCCCTTGATCAGGTCATCGAAAAAACGCACCTGCCGACCGTCCTGATCGGTCAGCAAGGTGTTGGGGAAGTAATCACCGCCCCAGGGTGTCGCCGATTCCGTCGGCGACAGTGCACCGTCATGAGCGAGCAGCACCTGACTGGCCAGCAGAAACGTCGCCAGTACCAGAATCAGGTGCATGCCCAGGGCGCGGGAGCGCGGCGTGTGCAGTGTCATGTCGGCTCCCCTGCGGATCATGGTTTGACCACCACTTGGGGGCCGTAGCCATCGCCGGTGCGGAAGGTTGGCAGTGCGGCGGAGTTCACGTAGCGCACACCATCCCAGCTCGGCAACGGAGTCGGCATCAACTGCAGTTGCCCCGGTTTTTCAACGTCCCAACGCAACAACATGGAGTTGTCCTCATGTTGAGTGTTGTGGCAGTGCTCCATGTACGTCCCGGCAAATTCGCGGAAGTTGATCGCAATCTCGACGTTGTCCGTAGCATCCGTTTCCGTTCCGACGCGATATACGTCCTTGCGTGCCCATTTTTCCCATTCCGGTGGTAGCTTGCCGCCACGGCTGAGGATGATCCCTTCCTCGAAATGCACGTGCACCGGGTGGCTCCAGCCCAGGCCGCCGGACTTGATGTGCCAGACTTCCAGCGTACCAAAGCCCGTGGCGCCGGCATCGGTCGGGCCGGAGGCCAGTTTGGTCCCGACGCTCAGCCGACGGGGGTCCATGCTGAAACCGAAACCGCCGTCGGTCTTGATTGTCCACGGCGCCAGATCGGTGCCGTCGGAGCGACCGAAGGTGAAGGTGCGGTGACGGGCCTTGGCCAGCAGCGCCTTGTCGGCCGCATTATCACGGTGAATTTTCAGCGGGATCATCACCAGGCCTTCAGCCTTGCCCGGCTTGGCCGGTTCATAAGCGGCCGGGTCCATGGCCAGGTCCTGACCGGTGTAAGCCTTGACGTTGAATTGCAACACCTTGCCTACCCCCGGATCACCGTCCTCCCACTTCGGCCCCTTGCTGGTTTGCTTGATGACGGCCTTGTACTTCTCGGACAGCACGTCAGCCAGGGAGGCGGGTAATTCCGGGCCCTTGCCGTCTTCGTGCACCAGCAGGTTGACGAAGAACAGCTTGTCGCCCGCTTTGACCCCGTTTTTCGAGAAGTTAACGATGATGTCGAAACGCTCGGCGATGCCCAGGGTTGGCAGGATCGCGTTGTGGTTCTGTTTATCACCGTCGGCATCCAGGTCCATGCTGCCGTCGAACGGCACGCTGTGTTCCATGACATTGCCATCGTTGGCAATCATGTGGAACGGCACCCGGGCATACGACACGCCCGACCCGGCAGGCCCTTGGAACTCGCCGCTGGCGCCCTTGATCTCGCGTACCAGCGCGAATTTGAAGTAGCGCGACACTGAGCTATTGAGCATGCGGAACCGATAGCTGCGGGCGCGCACATCCAGGACCGGTTTCCACTTCCAGTTGACCAGCACCTGATCACCGAGGAAGCCGTCGGTATTGAACGGGTTGAACCACAGTTGACCGTTCTTGTCCCACGCCTTGTCGGAAAACTGCAGGTTGACGTCGTAGTCTCGGTTACCCCAAGGCAAGGCGCTGCCACTGGGAAAACGCAGGTTGACGCCGTCATTCACCGATTCATTGCCACGGTCCAGGGCGCTGTAGTAGTTCATCATTGCCACGTTGCCCTTGTAGACGTTCTGCGCGGTGAAATCGAGCATGTGGTCGTGAAACCAATGGGTACTCATGGTTTCGCGCCAGTCGCCGCGGATCTTGATCGTGCCGTTTTCGCAGGTCTTGCGGCTGGGAGTGAGATCGTTGGTCCACAGGGTTTCGCCCGGCGCGCACGGAAAAGCTGCACGCGGGTCCTCAGCCTTAGTGTTGATGCTGTCGTAACCGGCCAACTGGATCGGCCAGCGATAGTCGTAGAATTGCCCGGGGAAGAAAAATGCGTTGGCATAACCGTCGCTTTCTGCCGGTTGGTGACCGTTGTGTTCGTGGGTGGTGAGGGTGTGCAGACCAAACCCCATGTTTGCTGACGGGTCGATCGGCAAGCCGTTGTAATGGCGCATCAACACCGGTTGTCCGTACCGAACCATGAGCAATTTGGGCGGAAAGGTGCCGTCGAAGGTCCATACCGAGTTGTGTTTCTGCACCGGCATTTTCGGGTGCAAACGCGGTTCAACGCCTTTGGCGGTGCCTGCGGTCGCCGGCACGCCAGCCACATTGTAATAGAGGCCACCGGGCCCAAACTCGCCCATGGCATAGCGATGCATCTGACGACTGTCACGCAAACCGGTATTCAACCGTGCGCCGGCTTGCACAGTCTTGTAGGCCGTCTGCGGGTAAAACTCGTTCCAGCGCTGGTGCGACCAGCCTTTTCCTGGCGGACGGCCTTCAGCCGACGAGCCGATACGTCGGTTAAGGAAAAATTCAATCTGCTTCTGCCAAGGGTTGCGGTCGACCACGTTGGAATACTGGCTGGGGAACGGAGTCAAGCCTGGTTGACGCAAGAACGCGTCGAGCGCCGCACTCGGCGGAGCGCTGCGAGCGGCGCTGGTGGGATCTTGTTGCGGCAGCGGGCCAATGGCGGGCGGTGGAAACGGCAACGGCCCCGCCGGGGTGCTGGGATCAAGTTTTTCCGTGCCGAATTCTTCGAACAGCGCCAGTGGCTGAGTGAACGGCAGAGCACCGTACAGCGGACTGGGTTTTCCATTGGTGGGGTAATCGAAGCTGGTCTGCAATGCCGGCGGCAGGATGTTTTCCTGGCGCGTGGTGTCTTTGCTGCCTTTGACGCCACCCGGCAAATCAAAGGAATCCAGGTTAGCCGGGGGCATGGTCAAAATAGCGTTCAAGGCGCCTTGTCTGTCAGCCGGTTCGTCGTGGTACGCCGAAGGGTCGGACGGTCCGGGCTGTCCTTCGTCGTCGATCGGGCCGGCCTGCAGGCTCGTTGTACCGAGCGTCATTGTCAGAAGGACGCTCAGGGGCGTCAGGAGACCAAACCACTTGCAGGGGTGCCGCGCTTTTCTGTCCATCACCAGCCGCCTCGAAGTCGTGAAGGGGGTAATGGGGGTTTTGCAAGGAGCTCGCCAGATCTGTAACAACCTTACGCAAATGCACTAATACCTAGCGAAACAATGGCTTATCAACATCAATGTGCCATGCCAGAAAAAACGACTGGGGAATGACACCCGCTACCGGGGAAAGTTCATCCCCGTTTCAGGGAATCTGCTGGAACGACAGGCGGACACACGTGCCCTCGCCCTCGCGACTCTCCAGGCTCACGGCACCGCCGTAGCGCTCCATGATTCGTTTGACCAGCACCAGCCCGACACCCAGCCCGCCTTGCTTGGTGGTGAAAAAAGGCCGGAAGGCCAGGCTGCATTGTTCCTCGTTCATACCTTTGCCGGTGTCGCTCACCACCATACTGACGCCTCGGGCATCAGTGGGCTCCAGGGTGATGGTCAGCGTGCCGCCCTTGTCCATGGCTTCCAGCGCATTGGCCAGCAAACTGTTGAGGATCTGCGACACCTGTATTTGCTGGCTCAGGACCATCGACGTGTCCTTCGGTTCGAACACCACGTGAACCCCGGCCTTGGCGATCTGCTGTTCGAAGGCCATGAGGCTGTCGTGCAACGCCGCCACCAGATTCACCGGCTCGGGCTCGTCATGCAGTGGGCGCAAGGACTGGAGCAATTCCCGGACCCAAGTCGACATGCGATCCACCTGACCGATGATGTCGGTGATGTTTTTGTGCGCCGGGCTGCTGTCGAACTCCAGCGCCAGCTCGGCGCTTGAGCGAATGGTCGCCAACGGGTTACGCAAGCTGTGGGCCACCGCCGACGACATCTCGCCCAGGACCACGAAAGTCTCGTTGGTGATCAGTTGTTTTTGCTGCGCCTCCAGCAGAATCGCCGCCCGGCGCACGATCCAGTACAGCCCCAGATAAATCAGCCCGCCGCCCAGCGCGGTGGCCAGCCAGATGAGCACCAGGCCGCGTTCCATGCGCTCGATCAAATCCTTCGGTTCCTTGTAGATCTCCACCATCGCGGTGACGTTCTTGCCATCGGCATCGAACAGCGGAATGTAGTTTTCGATGAAGATGAAATCCGGTGGCGACACGAACTTCTGTTCCATGCGTGTCTTGTCGACATTGTGGTAGCTGGTCGACACAGGTGTCTTGGAGGCAAACGCCTGGTCCAGGTCTTCGTTGGAGTGAATCGTGGTCCCCATCAAAGCCGGGTTTGTCGACCAGATCACCATGCGATCGGGCGCATAGATGTTGACCAGGATCACGTCCGGCAGGTGCTCGACATGGTCGAGAAATTCGCCCCGGACATTGGCGCGGGCCATCGGGTCGACGTCCGGGAAATCCCTGTCCGTGCGCGGGTCCAGCAGCTCGCCCAGGGTCCGCACATTCGGGATCGACACATGACGCAGCTCGGCCGCGGCGATCGCCTGAATGAACTGCGAGGTCAGCAACGCATCGCGCTGCACGCTCTCGGTAATCACGAATCGCGTGGACACTGCGCCCAACGCCACCGCCACCGTGCCGATCACCGCCATGCTGATGAGCGAAAACCAGCGCAGCAGGTTGAACGGCTGCTTGCGCGGGTTCAGGCGAGCGCCCTCCTCGGACTGGAGCGTTTGCGTAGGCAAGTTCATGGGTGTACTTCTCGGCGATTCCCCCCATTGGTTATAGCCCACTCATGGTTGTTTGCCCGATCCGGAGTCCGCATTTCCCCAACTTCCATCTACCCCCAATGTTGGGGGCAGCGGCCCTGATTACCGGCCGGTATTCAAACCCGGCTTGAGCCTGACAAGCCTTGATTCCTGGCCTCTGACGGCCGTTTCCTGCGATTGGTATGGAAGTTGCCGAACTCCCGCTCAACTGACCCATCCCCACGGGGCAGGTCTCTGATAGAGGGAATACTCATGCACCCTTTACTGTCCAAAACCGCGATCGCCCTGGTCGTGTCCACTCTGGCCCAAGGCGTCGCCCAGGCAGCGCTGTTCGCTGTCGACCCGGGGCCTTATGTTCCCGCCAACGGTTCGTTCGCTGCCTGGTATCAGGACACCCACGGTCGTACCCTCGATCTTTGCCTGTCCAAGGCCGTCAGTTCACGGGTGCCCAGTGCGCCGGGCGCACCGACCTATATGTGCAACCTGCTACCGACGCCGGGAGTGTTCGACGATGCGCAACCGATCGACTTCCCGACCAACTTCCCGGATGAAGCGTTCTGGTTCACCGTCGATGGCACGATCGTAGACGCGGCCAGGGGCATCGACCTGGCCTATGGTTCGGCGATCGAAGCCGCCTTCGCCGCCGAAGAGCCGATTGAAGGCGACCAGGTCAGCTTCGCCCGGGTGCGCATTCGTGTCGACGTGCCCACCGCCGGCACCTACGTCATCACCCACCCCTACGGCGTCGATGTGTTCAACATCGACACACCCGGACGGCGCGCAATCAACATGACCCGGGACATCGGCATCGGTACGCCGAAGACTTACGACGGGGCCCTCAAGGGTGACGTCGGACCCTTCCTGCGCAGCCTCAACGGCCCCTACACCGAAACCAATCCGGTGACTGGCCAGGCGGAAACCTTCATCGGCGATCCGAACCTCGAAGAAGCCGTCACCGGCAGTCCGTTCAACACCAACTTCATCCGCATCGAAGGCCCCAACGGACTGGATCTGCGCACGACGGTGTTCGCCGTGTCCGGCAAGTTGTCCAAGGTGATCCGGCCGACCCCGATGATCACCCAGCGCAGCACCTACTCGCGACGTGCCGGCGCCAGCGCACCGGTGGCGCAACAGGACGTGTTCGTCTTGGCTCCGCCGCCATCCGCCACCGTCACCCTGGACAGCAACAACCCGGTACTGAAGCTGCGGGAGGCCAACACGACCGGCAACTGGTACGTACAGTCTTCGACCAACCCGAGCTTGCCGAGCACCTTGCAAATGACGGCTGACAACCACTTGGCCATCCCCAGCAGCACACCGACCACCTTACCGATGCCGCTGACCGACCTGGTGGTGATCCAGCGCGCCGAGTACAGCTTGAGCAGCGGGCAAATAACAGTGGTGGCCTCGACCAGCGACGAAACTTCGCCGCCGGTGCTGACCGCCACCTCGGGCACCGGCACCGCCATCGGCGCCCTCAGTGGCGACGGCGCGGTGAAAAGCCTGGCTACCGGGATCTCGCCGATTCCACCGGCCAAGGTTCGGGTGACGTCATCCAATGGCGGTAGCGATACCGAAGAAGTGGTCATCGTGCAATGAACGCTCACATGCCCAGATATTCATCAGGAGGCATCATGAACAATTGGCCACGCCTGGCGCTCAACGCCTTGGGACTGACTCTATCGCTGTCCGGTAGCGCGTTCGCGCAACTCGCCGCCGTCGACCCCGGCCCTTACACCTTCGCCACGGGGAAATTCCCCATGTGGTATCAGGACAAAAATCTGCTGTCGATGGAGCTGTGCCAGTCCCGGGCCGCGAGCTCGCGGGTGCCGGCCACGGTGCCGCTGTCCTACATGTGCACCCTGCTCCCGGAACCCGGCGTCTACGACGACAGCCAACCGATGGTGTTCCCGGATAACTGGCCGCCGGAATCCTTCTGGTTCCTCGCCGAAACCTCCATCGCCAACAACGCCGCCGGCTATGGCATGGACGCCTACGTGGCCGGGATCGAAGCGGCATTCGCCTCGGAAAACCCGGTCGATGGCGATCAGCAAAGCTTCGCGCGGATTCGCATCCGGGTGAATGTGCCCACCGCCGGGACCTACACCGTCACCCACCCTTACGGTGTGGAAACGATCAAGGTCACCGCGCCGGGCCGGCGTGCGATCAACATCACCAAAGATGTCGGCATCGGTGCGCCGGGCAATTTCAGCGGCGCCGTGAACGGTGCCATCGGGCCGTTCCTGCGTAGCGTCAACGGCCCTTACACCGAGGTGAACCCGGACACCGGCACCGTCGAAACCTTCGTCGGCGACCCGAACCTCACCGAAGCCGTCACCGGCAGCCCCAACAACACCAACTTCGTGCGCATCACCGGGCCGGCGGGGACCATCCAGACCAGCCTCTTCACCCTCGCCGGCAAAGTCCTCGACAACCGTGCGCAAACCCATGTGGAAATGGGCCGTGCCACCTACCGGCGCATCCCCTCCGCCACCGGCAGCAGCACCCGGGTCGAAGTCTTTGGCAAAGCGGACAACAGCTCGACGCTGTGCTTGCGTGAAACCGTCGCGCTGGTTCCCGGACCACCCCGTTCGCCGTGCCAGACCCACCTGGTGGGCGACAACAACGGGTTGTTCTTCGGTCAGCATCTGGTCACTGGCGCCGTGCCTTCGGTTGTGGTGCTCACCGCCACCAATCCGACCGGCACCACCCGGCCGACGGCGGTGTCCAGCAAGCTCACTGACCTGGTGAAAATCCAGACCGCTCGCTACAACTTCAACAACCACAGCCTGCTGATCGAGGCCACTTCCACGGATGAAGTGGCAGTGCCAGACATGGTCGCTCAAGGCTACGGACGTCTGTCGAAGACCGGCATCCTGCAACGCCTTACCGTCGCCGACCTGCCGCAACCACCGGCCACCGTCACAGTCAAATCCGCCGCGGGCGGCAGCGACACCGAGCCTGTGGTGGTCACCGGAACAGCACCGGACAGCGGTGAAAACCAGCCGCCGCTGGCCGTTGCCGACACCGGCAGCACCAGCTTCGGGGTGCCGCTCACCCTCAACCTGCTGGCCAACGACAGCGACCCGGACGGCAACACGCCGCTGAGCATCACCGCGCTGACCCAACCGGCCACCGGGCAAGGCACCGTGGCGTTGAGCGGCTCGGCCGCCGTGGTCTACACGCCGCCAGCCGTGGTCACTGTGCCGCTGACCACGACCTTCACCTACAAGGCTCAAGACGTCAAAGGCCTGGTCTCGGCAAACCCGGCGACCGTGACCATCACCGTGGCGCCTAACCGGCCACCGGTGGCAGTCGCGGACAGCATCGCAACGCTGGGCGTGGCGGTGCCGATCAATGTGCTGCTCAACGACACCGATCCGGAAGGCAACGTGCCGCTGGCCGTCGCCAGCTTCACCCAACCACCGGTCGGTCGCGGCACCGTCAGCCGCAACGGCACGGTGATCACTTACACCCCGCCGGCCACCGTTGCGACGGCGTTCACTACGACCTTCACCTACATCGCCCGGGACAGCCTCGGCGCCCTGTCGGTGACACCGGCGACGGTCACCGTACAAGTCTCGCCTCGACCACCGGCAGAAACCTTCACGGTGACCACGGCTACGGTGTCGGCGCGCTCCAATAACCGCTTCACCTGGGAATTTGCGGGTACTTCATCGGTGACCACCGGCAACACCATCACCGTCCGGGTCAGCACCCCGACCGGATTGGCGACCCTGGGCACCGCCACGGTATCGGCGAACGGTCGCTGGCGGTTGACGGTGAACAACACCACCACAGTGATTCCATCGGCGAACCCGACCGCCACCATCACCTCGTCCCAAGGCACCGTGCGCTCGGTCTCGGTGACCTCGAACTGAGCCCTCGCCCCATCGGCCACAGGGTGGTCGATGGGGCTGGTCTCGTGCAAACGCACCGGGAACATTGCCAATGTTGAACAGAGCGGTGTGACGCAGACGGCGACTGCTCAGCAGATGGGTATGGATAACCGGGCGACGGTGTTGCAGCAATAATTGCAGGGTATAAAAAACCGCGATCATTGATGGATGGATCGCGGTTTTTTTACGTGCTGAGCGCAGTTACCCTGTGGGAGACCGGCTTGCCGGCGAAGAACGATAACGCAGTTCCGCTGCATCAACCTGTGGCGAGGGAGCTTGCTCCCGCTGGGCTGCGAAGCGGCCCCAAAAGCTGCGTAGGCAGTGTCAGGCAAATTTGCCGAGTTGGTTTAACGACGGCTGCGCCGCCGAACGGGACGGTGCGGCGATCCGACAAGCTCCCTCGCCACGGTGGTTCACTGCCTATTCCTGCGGATCAATGTTATCCAGCGCCCGATTCACCGCCAGGTCCGCCAGCATGATCACCTGCTGGATACCCAACAGCATGCTGCGCTGCGGGCCGTCCACAAACACCGCGAAATCACAGGCCATGACACCGGCCGAAGCCAGCGATTCGCAGGCGCTCGACAACAGGGTTTCGGTGTCGATGTCCGGGGCGATTAAAAACATTGTATTGGGCGTGTAGGGATGTGAGTTTTTTCGGATGGAGGGATCGAAACCCTGGTCGGGAGCGGGATCGGTGGGATCGCTTTCGGGGGGATTGGGGGTTGGTTTTGGCATGGAAAGTCTCCTATGAAAAACTTGAACCACCATGACCTATCGCTAAACAAGTAAGGGTGGCAGCTGTACGCAGGTTAGCGATCCGGGACATAGGAAGCCCGGGTAGACCCGAAGGTCCCCCACGCACAGCCGCCATGACACAGAACTGCAGACACAGAAGTCTGCACTTGGGTTGGGGCGTTGTGGCGCCTATGTGTGGTACGGATCGCTAAACCCGATCGCTGAATTGGCAGCGACACGGAAACAATAGAGACCAGGACCAAAGCACACAAGCCGGCGGATTCTGGCGTAGGTGTAGGCAACGACGCAAGAAACTGTAGCTTTCAGGAAGTAAATCTAAACACCATTAAACAAAGACTTCAGATCAGCCTGGATCCCCTGTAGAGCTGGCTTGCCAGCGAAGAGGTCTTCAGATTTTCATCGGTAATGAGGCCGCCATCGCTGGCAAGCCAGCTCCCACATTGATTCCGGGTACATCCGCGAGAACAGGTCGGCTGTCAGGCCGCCTTCGCGAGCAGGCTCGCTCCCACAATGGATCGGCGTACACCAACCAAACCACGAGGTCGAGCGTTAGCTCGCCTCGCAAGCTTTTGATTTAGATCTGCCCGCCCCTTCGGGAGGCCGAGTGGAGGTTCTGCGCAGTGGGCAGCCCGGCATGGATGCCGGGCTAGCCGCCCCCGGCCATGGATGGCCGATGGCGGCGGGCCCACGGAGCAGGACCGGAGCGAGGGTACACCGAGCCTAAGCGAGGGGCCGGACGCTGGGGCGAGCCTTTTTGGGTACTTTTTTGGCGTTTGAAAAAAGTGCCTCGCCGTAAGGGCGAAACCATAAGAGGCCGTTACCGCAGGAATGGATATGTACTCAGTCAACAAAATATAGGTCGACTATCAGGCCGCCTTCGCAGGCAAGCCAGCTCCCACAATGGTTCCGGGGACATCCGCAAGAACAGGTCAGCTGTCAGGTCGCCTTCGCAGGCCACGGCGGCAGCGGACGCCAGCATCAAGATCAGGATCAGGATCAGGATCAGGATCAGGATCAGGATCAGGATTACGACCTAACAGAATCGGTTCATGGCTGCAACGCCTGGGGCAATTCCGACTGGCCTTTGGCAGGTCCTGATGTGCCATCGAGAGAGGCTTTTTCGGCCACGAACTGCCAGTCCGAGTAACTGGCCATGCCGGCGAAGTCCGACCACTGGGAGGGGAAATCCGCCTGCTTCAGCGGCTTGTCCGTGGAGGCGCTGTTGAGGCCGGTGATGCGCCCATCGAAGCCGCGCATCAGCGTCCATTCGCCGCCGCCAATCGGGTCCGGGTACAGCTGCCGGAGATGGTGTTTGGGCTTGGGAAAACGCTCGTCCTGCAACAGGTCTTCAAGAGCTATCGGATACTGGGCCAGCCCCGGCGAACTGCGGTAATAGCTGCGCAATGCCTGTGCGTATTGCGTGCCGACCCAGAGCAACTGGCGTTCCCGGTCACGGCGCGCCGCAGTGGCCCACAACTCGCCGGCACTGGCCAGACCCATGCCCATCACCAGGATCAGGAACAGCACGCCCAGGTAGGTGAAACCGTCCTCGCTGGTCCGGCGCATCTCACTTAAGCTTGATAGCGGACTTGTGGCGAGGGAGCTTGTCGGATCGCCGCACCGTCCCGCTGGGCTGCGTAGCAGTCCCTCTTTTGGGGCCGCTTCGCGACCCAGCGGGAGCAAGCTCCCTCGCCACAGGTTTTTACCACTCGGAATAAAGGCTGCCATCTCGCGCCCTCCCTGTGGCGCCGCTTTTGATATCGGCAACCCCGCCCGGTACGCCCTCCGGCGGCGCGACCATGACCCAGAGGTCCTTGCGCTCGGCAATCGGGTCTATTGGCGGACTGCGCAGGTAACGCTGTTCCACCAATTGATCGATCGAATCGGGATAACGCCCGGTGTCGCCGTAATAGTGATCCAGCGCTTCGCGCATTGCCGACAGGCTCTGGCGCAGCGTGGTCTCTTTCGAGGTCTCGAGGCTGTTGAAATAGCGTGGCATGGCGATGGTCATCAGGGTCGCGATAATTGCCAAGACCACCATCAGTTCCACCAGGGTAAAACCCTTTTCCCGACGCATAAACTCACCACTCCCGGTACGCGATGCCATTGAGACCCTTGCCACGCGCCTTTGAATAAACGTCAAAGACGTCTTGGCCTTCGCGCGGGTTTTGAGCCGTAGTGTCATAGGCGCGCAGGCCCCAGCCGCCTTCGTCGTCGCGCTTGACCGGGGCCAGCGGATCATGGGGTACGCGGCGCAGAAAATAGAACTTGGCGCCCTTGGCGCTGCGCACATCGCGCACACCGTCCACCAGCACTTTGAGATTCGGCGGATAGCCACTGCTGTTCAGCGACTTCTCGATGTAACCGGCGTCGAAGGCGCGTTTGTAGGCGTCGATGGCATCACGGATCTGGTACAGCGCCGTGCGCAAATCCTGCTCCTTGCCCCGGCGCACCACGGTCTCGGTCAGTGGCGCGGCCATGCCGGCGAGCAAGCCGATCAGGGCCAGCGTCACCACGACTTCGATCAAGGTAAAACCGCGTTGCGAGGCGTTCATGATCACGGCTTCTCGATCACGACCTGGGTTGTGGTGGCCGCCACCGGGCGGTCGATGTGCTCGTTCTGAATCGATGTTTCCATCCGGCGGTCCGGTGCCTGAATGTGCATGCTGGTTTCAGTGCCGGTCGGGAACTCCATGTCCGACGGGCTCTGGTACGGCAGGTTGCGCACGATCCGTGGGGTGATCGACAGCACCAGTTCCGATTTGCTGACGTTGTCCTTGTTGCTGCCGAACAACCGGCCCAGGCCAGGGATGTCGCCAAGACCGGGAATTTTGTTGCCGGTGGCGCCATGGTCATTACGCATCAGGCCGGCCAGGATCTGTGTTTCGCCGTCATGCAGGCGCAGGGTGGTCTGGGCGTTGCGGGTGTCGACCTGCACCGGAATCGTGCCCTGACGGGTCGGTTCCAGCGGCGTGGCGTTACTGACTTCCAGGGCGATCTTGATCGCCACTTCGTTGTTCAGGTGCACGGTCGGCTGCACTTCCAGCTTCAGACCTACGTCCAGGTAGGTGACGCTTTCAGTGATCACCGGCCCCTGTGTCGACGGCACCGAGGTGGCGCTGATGATCGGCACACGCTGGCCAATGTGGATGCGCGCCTGCTCGCGGTTACTGACGCGAATCACCGGGCTGGCCAGGGTGTTGATGTCGTTGTCCTGGGCGTTGATCTTGAGCTGGGGCGATGGCGAGATGGTGATCCGGCTGGAGTCGATGCCTTTCAATTGATCGAGGATCGACACCGCCGAACCGTCGCTGTTGACCACGCCGAAGGTGTTCGGCCATTGCAGGCCAAGGTCGAGAATCCGCTGGGTCGCGACTTCCATCACCTCCACTTCCAGCACCACTTCCGGGTTTGACTGGTCTTGCGATTGCAGGAGTTTTTCCGCCATGCGGACCGCGTCTTCGGTATCGCGCATGGTCAGGGTATTGAGGCGTTCGTCGACAAACACGTCGCGGGTCTTGAGCATGGTCTTGATCATGTTCAGCGCGGTGTTGGCATCGATGCTGGTCAGGTAGAACGTGCGCATCACCAGTTCCTGGTAATCCTTGAGCTTCTGCGGTGAGTCCGGGTAGATCAGCAAGGTGTTTTCGTTCACCACTTTCTGATGCAGCTGGTTCTGTTGCAGCAGCAGCTCCACGGCGTCTTCGATGCGCACGTCACGCACAAAGATCGTGGCTTTCATGTCCGGACGCAGGTCCTTGTCGAAGATGAAATTCAGACCGGCGACCTGGGACAGCACTTCGAAAATGGTCTTCAGGTTGGCGTCGCGAAACTCCAGGGTCACCGGCCGTTCCAGGCGGGTGCGCAGTTGTGGGTACGAGATTACGTTGCGGCTCTGGACCAGACGGATGCTGCCTTGCAGCTCCAGAGCGCCTTCATTTTTCGGGTCCAGTTCGAGGATCTGTTTGACCTGGCGATCAGCCGCGTAGATGTCGCCACGACGCAGGTCGCCGCGGGCCAATTCGAGTTTTTCGTCCATGCTGCGCAGGTACTCGAGTTGGCGCATCGCATCCTGGGCGCGCCGATTGTTCGGCTCGATGGTCAGCACCCGGCTGTAGTACACCCGTGCCGAGGCGAAGTCCCGGTGTGCGCGATCGGTATCGCCCGCGGTCAGCAATGCCGTAATGGCTTTGGCGTGTGCGGTATTCAGGGCCAGATGCAGGTCGGTGTCGCGAGGGTTTTCCCGCAACCCTTCTTCGATACGCGCCAGGCCAGCTTCGTATTGTCCCTGCTCGATCAGCTCGGACGCTTCCTTGTTGGCGACCCGTGCGGAACTGCACGCGGCCAGCCCTGCGCAGAGGCAGGCAAGGCTCATCATCAAACGGGATCTGTTCATGGCGCGTTCCCCACAGACAAGGTCTGGAACACATGCAAAGGCAGGTAGACGAAGCTCAGTTCCACATCGGAAATGCTCTCGATCCGCCAGGTTTCGTCGATCACATCCCCTTTGCGTACGACGTATATTTTTTCGCCGTTCTGCAAAAATACTTGCAGGTCGGAACGGTCATCCAGCCTCCCGATAAACTGGAAAGGCATCGGCGGAGCGCTGGGGACTTGCACCACCGGGGTCTCGTTGACGGGTTGTTCGATGACGCTGGCGAGGGTCGGCGCCGCTATCCAGCTACGGGCGGCGAACAGGTCGCCCGCCGGGCTCAAGTCCTTGACCAACGCCGGTTTGCCAGAGGCTGGCGCGGCTGGCAGGACACCACGGGTTTTGCTGTTGGTCGGGGTGGCGACGACGGGCACGCTTGCATCGCCCTCGTCGGCCGGCATGAAGTAATCCGGCAACCAGGCCAGCGCCGCCGCGACGCCGAAGAACCCCACCCACCCCGCTACGCGCTTGGTATTCATCATGACCTCGACAGGTAAAGGGTCATGCGGATCCGCCCGGTCAGGTCGGTGTCGGCGATTTTCTTGCGCTGGAACTCCACGTCCTCCACCACCACCGCCGGCAACTGGCCGAGCAAGGCATGCAGGAAACGCCGCAGTTGCGGGTAACTGCCGCGCACCGGCAGCAGAATCTGATAGCGGGCCAGATGGGTCTTGGGGTCGATGCCCAAGGCATATTCACCACGCGCCAGGGTGATGTGTTCCTTAGCCGCCAACGCGTAGATCTTGTCGATGGCCACGGTGGCCTGAGGTTGCGAAGGCAGCTTGCTGCGGAAGTCGTCGAGCTGACGTTGCGGCACCACCGGAGCGGCAACGCTACCGTCTTCAACCTTGGCGAGGTATTCGCTGGCTTCGCGGGTCTGCTGGCTGAGCTGTTGCAGCGACTGCCAGTCCGGTATCAGACCCGCCAGGCCATAGACCAACGCCAGCACCAGCATCGCCAGCCCCGCCAGACCGGGAATGCCCAGGCCTTGCAGGTATTCGTGGACGATCAATCTAGGGATTCGCATCGCCAATTTCCCAGGTAGCCGACAGGTTGAATTGCACCGGGTGCTCCGGCACGTTGGCCACGATTTCGTGGCTGAGCAGCGACACATCGGACAGCTCGTCGCTGGCTTCGAGGTTGCGGTGGAATTCGAGCATGGCATCCAGGTCTTTCGCCTCGGCGCTGATGCGCACCTGGCCTTTGCGGGCGTCGGGCGTCAGGGTCAGCAAGGCGATGTTGTCGCGAGGCATGGCTTCGAGCATGGCGAACAGGTTTTCCCAGGGCCGGCGCAGTTGCTGGGATACCTTGCGCATTTCGGCGAGGTTCTGCGCCTGCTCGCGGATTTGCGCCGGGGTCAGGCTGACTTTGCCATCGGTGTCGCCGGTGAGGACGCGCTGGGTGGTTTGCAGATGCCCCTGTTGTTGCGCGGTTTCAACACTGAGGTGCTGCTGAACCAGGACGCAACTCAGGGTCAGTGCCACGCCCACGGCCAGCAGGCTCCAGCCCATCGGGCCGGAGCGGCGGCGCGGCTGAAAGTCGAGGTTAAGGGCGCGCATCTCAGGCCACCGCCCGGGACATGACGTGCAGGCAATCGCGTACGGGTGTCCGGCCTTCTTCAAGGGTGCGCAAGTGCACGTCGGGTACGTCGGGCTGCACGTCGATACGCGCGGGGGCATGCAGGTAGACGTTCAATGGCCGTTCGCTGGTGGAGGCCTGCAATTGGCTTTCGCGGCCGATCAGTGCAGTCAGTGCGGCGTCGCTGTCGCTGCTGCCCACCGAACGCACGGAGGTCCAGCGGCCTTCCCGTGCCAGCAGCAACACGCTGCGCACCGGTTCAGCGACCACGAACAGGAAGTCGCCGGTATCGAAGCTTTTATCGAAATGATTGAACGCCGCCATCAGGTACGGCTGCACCGAGCGCAAGCGTAAGCCACGGGCGCTGACCAGTGTGCGCAGACGCGTCAGCAAGTCCTGGGGCAGCGCGCTGGCGATCCGGTCGTAACCCGCCGGTTCGGCCGAGAGCACCAGGCTCCAGGGTTGAGTCGGCGCACCGTAAAGGTCTTCGAAGCACAGCCGGGCAAAGCCGAGCAACTCGTCAGGGCTGCTGATCTGTTCGCTCCAGGGCACCAGGCAGAAGCGGCTGAAGTGCCCGGAAATCACCACGCTCAACTCGGCACCGACACGGGTGCGTTCAGCCAGCAGATGGTCGAGGGTGTCCAGCGCCACCGCCCAGGCCTGGAAGCCTTCGTCGATAAAACCGACACTTCCCAGCCACACCGATTCGCTGCCACGGCGCCGGCCGAGGCCGACACCACTGGCGCCGATGACGGCGACAAAACGATCACGAGACAAAAGTGACACGATTGATCTCCTCGAGCGTGGTCCGCCCATCCGCAACCAGTTCCAGTGCCGACTCGCGCAGCAGGCGCAAGCCACGTTTGCACGCATGGGCCTTGATTTTCGAAATCGGTTGGCGCTCGACGATCATCTGCCGCAGCTCGTCGTCCAGGTGCAGCAGTTCGGCAATCGCCGTGCGCCCGCGATAGCCGGTGCCCCGGCAATGGCCGCAACCCTTGCCGTGAACGAAGCGATAGTGATCGACGTCGTTCGGGTCGAGCCCCGAGGCGCGCAGTTCGTCGTCTGTCGGGTGGCTCGGCGCGCTGCACGTGGTGCAAACCAGGCGGATCAAGCGTTGGGCCAGCACGGCATTGAGCGCGGAGACGAGGCTGTAGGGATCGATTTCCATCTGGGTGAAACGGCCAATCACATCGAACACGTTGTTGGCGTGAATGGTGGTGAACACCAGGTGCCCGGTGAGCGCCGACTGCACGGCGATCTGCGCGGTGTCGGGGTCGCGGATTTCACCGACCATGATCTTGTCCGGGTCATGGCGCAGGATCGAGCGCAGACCACGGGCGAAGGTCAGGCCTTTCTTCTCGTTGACCGGGATTTGCAGCACGCCCGGCAACTGATATTCCACCGGGTCTTCGATGGTGATGATCTTGTCCACGCCGTGGTTGATCTCGGTGATCATCGCGTACAGCGTGGTGGTCTTGCCGCTGCCGGTGGGGCCGGTCACCAGCACCATGCCGTAGGGTTCGGCGGCCAGCCTGCGCAGTTGACGCAGGGTTTCGTCTTCGAAGCCCAGGGCTTGTAACTGCACGCCGCAGACCTTGTCCGCCAGGTCCTGTTTGTCGAGCACCCGCAGCACCGCGTCTTCGCCGAAAATGCTTGGCATGATCGACACCCGGAAGTCGATCTGCCGACCACTGATGCCGATCTTGAAGCGACCGTCCTGGGGCACGCGTTTCTCGCCGATGTCCAGTTCGGCCATGACCTTGACCCGGGAGATCACCTGTTCAGCGAACTCGCTGCCCTGGATCTTGCTGATGTTATTGAGCACGCCGTCGATGCGGTACTTGATCACCAGACCGCTGCCGGTGGTGCCCAAATGGATATCGCTGGCGTGCATTTTCAGCGCGTCGTAAAGGGTCGAGTTGACCAGTTTGACGACGACGCTGGCGTCTTCGCTGATGCTGGTCAGGGACAGGCTCTGCAGGGTATCGATTTCGATGTTGGCGTCAGCCTGGGCGTTGAGCGACTCCACGGCGTGGAAGCTCTCTTCGTGGCGCGCCAGATAAGCCTTCAGGTCGTCGGCATGCACCAGGTACAGCGGCGCGCCGTGCAGACAGTCGTCGATCCAGGCCAGGCGCGAGGTATCGAAGGGGTCGGCAAACACGCCAATGATTGCATCGTTGTGGCGCAGCAGGATGAATTCGCGCTTGAGGCATTGGGCCAGGGTGACCCGGTCGAACACCGGGGTGGCGTTGAACAGGCTGTCGGTGTCGAGCACCGGGTAATGCAGGGTGGCGCCGAGGCGCTGGATGAAGGGCATGGGGGCCAGTTCGCACAGATCCCCAAGGGCTTCAAGAATACGTTCGCCGGAACTGGCGGCCAGCGATCGTGCCTGGGCCAAGTGCTCGCTGGTAAAGCGGGACGGTTCACATTCCGACTGCGCCGGCTCGACGGCAAGGGATAGACGGTCCATGGCTTGCTCTCCAACGCCGGGGGCTTTGAGCCCTGTCGACGCGGCGAGCAATTACGGCGGTTACCGGAACGGCTTGTCGCGCCACTACTCCCCGGTGAGCAATTGTTCGTCGTCCGGTGCCTTGGAGGTCGATAAACTTCGTCGACGATCCGCCAGCACCCAACTGCCATCGTACAACTGCAACGGGAAACTCTCGGTCCTGCTCTGGCGTCGTTCGACAAAACCTTCGGATCGGCTCATGCCTGCCTTGAGTTCGCGCTCCATCCCCAGAAGGTCACAGACTGCACGGGCCAGTTCCGCCAACGGAAACGGTTTTAACAGGATATGGCTGACTCCCAGTTGCCGGGCCCGCTCACAGACTTCAGCGGTTGGGTGCCCGGTAATCAGCACAAAATGACAGTTCCTGTTATGGCGGACGGCATCGAGCACCTCAAAGCCTTCCATATCGGGCAAGCGGTAATCGAACACCATCACATCGGGTGCAAACTGTTCGGCTTCACCGATACCCGCCGCACCGTCATGTGCAATCCGGACGTCCAGTTCTTGCGCCTGAAGGTAATCCTTGAGGTTTTGTGCAAGAACCTGTTCGTCTTCGACAACCAGTACTTTGTTTAACAAGGTGGACTCCTTGAAACCGCAGGTCCGATTTCCGAGCCTGGTTGGAATGCGCGCCTTACTGAGGCTTACGCACACTTCATGCCAGGCTGAGCGCCGGAGGTTTTACCGCTGCATGTAATTGATTTCCATATAAAAACCTTTTAGCCCAGGCACCTCGTCCCCCAAAGGCGGGGAAGCACACGGATTTGCGCTGAAGCTTTTCCCCACTATTGGGGGGGGAACCTTCAGTCATCGTCAATCCGTTCGATTCGATTGCGCGATCGCAGCTGCGCCAGAACCTGAAGACAAAACTGGGCCTGTTGCTGTCGGGCAAGGTACGCCCGAACGCTGTCAAGTCCCTGTTGCTCTGAGACATCGGCCGCCTCCATGTGGTTCTGTACGCCAATCAAGTGCCAGCCCTGCGGTGTGCGAACAGGTTCACTGACCTCACCGGGCGCCAGGGCAAAGGCTGCCGTTTCGAATTCGGACAGCATGCGTCCACGAGGAAAATAGCCCAGATTTCCGCCTTGGCGCAGTTGCTTGTACGCCTTGGGATTACGAATACTGCCCAGCGCCCGGCCCTGATCTTCCAGGTACTCGGCGAAGTAACGCTCGAGGCGAAACTCGGAAATCTCCTCGCCATTGACTCGCGCGGCGGCCGGGCCGTTGCTGCCGAGCACCACGGGCATCCACAGGGTCAACACAATCAGCAGCGTCTTGAGCTTCATGATCGAGGCCTCCGCTCAGGGCGTCGCGGCAATCGGTTTGTAAGGGGCGACCAGATAGAAGCGCTGGCCGGGCAGGTCCACGGTAACGATGTGCGCGCCACTCAAGCCCTGGCGCCGGCCCGGCCCGAAGCTGATCCGCGGGGTCAGCCCGGTATCGAAGTCATGCAGGCCTTCCAGCGCATTGATCAGCTTTTCGCGGCTGGCGTCGCGCCCGGCCTGCTTCATGCCTTCGCTGAACAGCAGCATCGAACTGAATGCGCCGACTTGCAGCACCGCGTGCTGGCCGCCAAGCCCCTGCTGTTCGCGTACTTGGGTCAGGGCCTGGCGCCCGGCCAGCGTCCAGTCACTGGGCACGAACGGATAGGACAGGAACACTCGCCGGGAAAAACCGCTGGGCACCTGCAACAGGTCACCCGCCACCTGATTCGATGTAGCGAACAGGTAGGGCACCTGCCCCGCCATCTGCAAACGTTCGGCGAGCCGACTGAAACCGCCGCCACTGCCCAGGTAAAACACCGAGCGCGAGCCCAGCGGCAGTTCGTCCTGCGTCGGGTCGTAGGTTGTCAGACTGACATTTTGCCAGGCGTGTTCTTGCAGATACTGGCTGAGGTTTTGCGCCGCCAGTCGCTGGCCGGGCTCGTCCGGATAGGCGATCAGCGTCGGTCCCTGAAGCACGCGCAAACTGTCGGTGGCGTAATCGGCCAGGGCGATCAGTTGTTCACGCAAGCCCGGCAGCGGTTCGAAAATTTGCCGACTGCTTTGGGCCGTGCCCTGCAATGAGAGCGGGCCGATCAGCGCAATCCCCGCCCGCTCCAGACGCTCGACCAATTGCGTGTCGAGTGCCGGTGCCAGGGGTGCGATCAGGGCGAACACTTGTTCCTGCTCGATCAACCGGTCCAGCGCCTGCTCGGCACTGGCACGGTCAGGCCCCGGATCGAGGACGGTCAGGCGCAACTGCCGACCATGAATCCCGCCCGCCTTGTTGATTCGCGCCACGCTGCCGTTGAGCACCGCCGCCACCGTCGCGCCCTCCTCGGCCAACGGTCCCTGGCTCGGCAACAACGTGCCCAGGTGCAGGCTGTCTGGCGTCAGGCCGGGATCGCGCTCATCGGCCAGGCGTTTGAGGTAGGCCGTGAGGTTGCGCTGATCGTTCATCGACAGCACGAACCGCGGCATCGCCGGGTCGAGACGATTGTTGCCGGGATCGCGTCCTTCCTGGACCGCCCGCGCCAACGTACCTTCGGTGTACGCCGGATAGTTGCGGCCATTGATGTGCTGCTGGCCGTAGGTGCTGGTCAGCCGCGACCAGCTCAGGTCCGGCGGTCGCACCCCGCCCTCGGGCCGGCCGAGGCCATCGGCGCCGTGACAGTTGGCGCACGGCAGGCTGGTGGCCGGCAGCAACATGCCCGCCGCCCCGACCCGCGCCATGATCGGTTCACCGCTGCCCGACACACCCTCGCGGTACAGCCGTTTGCCGGCACTTTCGTCAGGGCTCAAGGGCAACGTATCGGCGGCGCAAGGAAGACTGCCGATCAGGAGCAGGCCGAGGATAAGGGAGACTTTCATGGCGCGAGCTCAGCGGCCGGCCACGGGCATTGTCAGCAACTGCAAGCGCTGGGCAATGGCGACGGCCGGGGCATCGGGACGGATTTTGCTCCCGCGCTTGTTCGCTACATCACCCACGATCAGTTGCGTCGAATGTTGTTCGGGCATCGGCCCGATCTGGCCGATGCGGCCCAGTACCAGATCCATTTGCGCCTTGTCGCCGGTAAGAAAAAGCCAGTGGGGCCCATTGACGCCCTGTTTCAAGGTGTAAGCCTTGAGCACCGCCGGGGTGTCCCGCAGCGGATCACTGGTAAGGGAAATAAAGGTGATGCCGTCCGCCTCGTCGCCCCGCAACTCACGCACTTCCTTGAGCTTACGGGTGATCAGCGGGCAGGCATCCGTGTAGCGGGTGAAGATGACGTTCAGCAGCACGACGCGGTTTTGCAAGGCATCGCTGTAGAAACGCAGGGTTTCGCCGTTCTGGTCCTGCAACGGTGTGTCGGTGAACCAGGTTTTCGCGTCGTGCGTGCCACTCGCCGGGTGTGCGGCGGCCACAGCGGGAGCGGGTTCTTGGTGCCCTTCGTGAGCGAAGGCCATCGAGCTGAAAATCCAGAAGCACAGACTCAGGGCAATCCAGTCAACCGCTCTCATGGCTGCTGCTCCATGGCGATGGCGGTGTGTTTGGCGTGGGTGTTGCGCTCGCCGCTGAGTTTTTCCACTTCACGGGCCAGTACGGCCGGGTCGGTGAAACCGTAATAGCGCGTCCAATGGCGGCTGTTGCCGTCACCGACAAGGATCAGCGGCTGATGGTTTTTGAAGTCACCGCTGAGGGTGCCGAGGCCTTTGAGGGTGGCGTTGATCGATTGCGCGCTGCCAGTCAGCCAGCTCCAGCCCGGACCGTTCTGGAAGTTGCGTGCGTAGTCGTTCAGACGTTTGGCATCATCGCGCTGCGGGTCGATGCTGATCGACACCAACTGCACCTCGGTGCCCACCCGCGCGCCCAGCCGTTTCTGCACTTTGCCCATGATCGCCGACACCACCGGGCACACCGTGGTGCAGTGGGTGTAGATGAAACTCATGACCACGATTTTGTCGGTCACCAGGTCTTTTTCCAGACGCACCGGTTGGCCGTTCTGGTCCACCAGCGCCACGTCGGCGAATTTGACCTGGGCACTTTCCGGGCGGGTACTTTTGGCCGGCATGTCGTGGCCGGCGTGTTCATCCACCGAGTGCGCCAGGGCTTGCCCGATACCGGCGGCCAACAGGCACAAGGTCAGCAGTCCACGGTGTGCGAATCGGTTCATGTCGATTTCCTCTTCAGTGGGCATCGCCGGGCAAGACCCGAACGCTGGCAAAAGTCTTGTCATCGAAATTCGCGCCAAGGGACGCCGCATGTACGTGCAGGTACCAGGCGCCGTTCTGGTCGAGGGTCACCGGCGCTTCGTAGATCCCGTTGCCCACTTCAATCGCGACGACTTCCCGAGCCCGCGAAGTCGGGGCGCGGAAGTAGCGCACCTGAACATCCTTCACGCCGCTGCGCTGCACCTTTTGATGACCCTGAACGATGCGGAAACGCACGGTGTAAGGGCTGCCGAGGGCGGTGGTGGTTTTGTCGAG
The DNA here is from genome assembly GCF_054897965.1 of Pseudomonas sp. LB3P81. Classification (NCBI taxonomy): domain Bacteria; kingdom Pseudomonadati; phylum Pseudomonadota; class Gammaproteobacteria; order Pseudomonadales; family Pseudomonadaceae; genus Pseudomonas; species Pseudomonas sp. LB3P81. Next base: position 1,216,924 of record NZ_JBUBVG010000001.1, read on the forward strand.
CATGAACTCGACTTTCGGCACGCCGGGGGGCTTGGCAAGGCTCTTGTCCGGCTCAACCAACGCGGTGAAGCAATGGATGATGTTTGGCTGATTGAGCAGAAACGCCACGTCGAAGCGCCCGGCGTCTGGCAGCTTGATCCGCGCGCTGTACAGCCCCGGTTCGACTTCGCGCAGGCTGCGGTCGATGACCATCGCCGCCCGCGCAACTTGCCCGCGATTGGGATAACCGGACATCGGCGCGTTCATGCCTTCGGCGTAGAAGTAGGTGGTGTTGTCCACCGGGTTGACCACGAACACCGCATTGTCATCCCGCGACACCGCGAGGCTCGACGCCAGCGGCAAATCGCCGGCCAGCCGGGGCGCCTGCGGCCCGGCTTCGAAGCCCTGGCTGATCGGCGTGCGACCTTCACCCAGCGACGACAGATTGATCATCGTGACGTTGGCCGAGGCCAGTCCGCGCACGTAGGCGTAAGCCTTGGTGAACACCACTTGGTAGGGCTCGGCGGACACGTCCAGTTCGTGGATCAGTGCATCGGTGGCGGCGTCGATCACACCCGCCTGGTTTTCCAGGGTATTGAGGACGATGCCGAAACGCCCGTCCGCGCTGAAGCTCATCGGGCCCAGGCCCTGTTTCATCCTGATCACCCGGCGCACGTCGAGGCTGACGCCATCGACCACGGTCACGGTGCCGTCCTTGCCATCGGCGACATACACCGCCTGAGACAGCGGCGAATACATCAGCGACAACGGGTTCGAGCCAGTCTTGAGGTGCTTGCTGATCGTCAGGCTGGCGATGTCGATGATGCTCAGCGTGCCGTCGTCGCGGTTGCTGACGAAGGCAAAACGGCTGTCCTTGCTGAACGCGATCTCGTGATGTCCGCGCCCGGTGACCAGGTGTTTGAGGCGCTTCAGGCTTTGGGTGTCGATCACCGTGACGCCAGACTCTTCAGCCTTTGAGGCATTGTTGCCGACCCACAACAGGCGCTCGTCCGGCTGCAACGCCACGCGCACCGGGTGGCTGCCGGCGGCAACCGAGTCGATCAATTTGAATTGCTCGCTGTCGATCACCGCCACCTCGCCGGCGGTGGGCATGGAAATGAACACCTGTTTGTTGTCTCGGGTGGTGACCCAATCCATTGGCGGTTGCTTGAGGTCGATGCGGGCCATGGTGCTGGTGATGCCGCCCACCGAGACCGCCGGGTTGACCACGGAGACGCTGGCATCGCGGTTCATCACCAGCAGGAAATAGCTGTTGAGGTCGAGCAGCGGCCGCGCGCCGATGCTGGATTTGAGGAATACCCCGACCCGTGATTTGCAGCTCTGTTCCCGGCCTTGGGCCTGGTCGGCGGCGACGGTTTCCGGGTCCAGCCAGGCAACGGGATTGACGCCTGAAAGGGGTTGGCCCGAAGTGCTGTCACTGACCCGGAAGAGCACGTCGGCAAACCCGCGTTCACGCAGCACACCGTCCTTGGCCAATGGCCGCACTTCCAGCGCCACCGACACACCATCGCGTTGCAGCGTCTGGCTGCTCCAGGTGTCCGGCAGCGCTACGTCACTGAGCAGGGTCGGTGTTGTCGCGCGCCAGACGCCGAGCAACAGCAATGCCAGCCCGACAACCCACGCACACCCAGCGATTTTTATTGTTCTATTCATAACGCATCTCCCCTCAGTTACGCGTCACACCAATCCTGTGGCGAGGGAGCTTGCTCCCGCTGGACTGCGCAGCAGTCCCTTTTATAGGGCCGCTTCGCGACCCAGCGGGAGCAAGCTCCCTCGCCACACTATGTCGCGCGTCTACGGTGCCGGGGCCGGTTCTGGCTCATTGGTCACCCGCTGCAATCCCCACAACCCGGCTGTGTTGCCGTAGGCGGCGTAATCGCGGAACAGGTAGTCGCCCGGAATCGCGTTGCTGCCCCGGCGTACTCATCGGGTAACCCCCGGCGTCGCTCTTCTCCGACTGGAACGGATTGACCGACCAGACGTGACCGTCTAGCTGGAAGTTGGTGTGGGGTATGCCGGTCATGATCGGGCCTCGCTGTGGGTGCTCACAGGGAATACTTCTCGACAAATCCCCTTGAGCAATCCGCATGCCATAAATATTTTTATTATTTTTCAGCAAGTTACGCAAATGACTTGATAAGTCGGGGGATATTCCCCGCCCATTTCCCCGGTTTCCGGGCTGTTAACCAATCCAGCCAAAACGCAAATCCTGTAGGAGCGAGCTTGCTCGCGATGGAGTGTCAGTCGGCACCTACGCAGCTGACCCACCATCGCGAGCAAGCTCGCTCCTACAGGGGGCCGCATTGCCCCACATGTGGGGCCATCACCCATCACAGCGGCGCATCCACCGCCAGGCCTTGCAAGCGGCGGTATTGACGCAGCACGTTCGGTACATAGCGCTGGGTTTCGGCGAACGGCGGGATCACACCGCCACGGCTGAGCACCGCTTGCGGCCCGGCGTTGTAGGCCGCCACGGCGAGGGCGATGTCGTTGCCGAACAGGGTCATCAGACGCTTAAGGTATTTGGCCCCGCCCTGGATGTTGGCCTTGGGGTCATAGACGTCGGTCACGCCCATCTCCCGGGCGGTGTCGGGCATCAGTTGCATCAACCCTCCCGCCCCTTTGACCGACAGTGCGCGAGAGTCGTAGGCGGACTCGGCCCGGATCACCGCATGCAACAGCGCCGCCGGTAATTCATTGGCCGTGGCGGCCGCTGAAACCAGCTCGGCATAGGGTTGCCGTGCAATCATCTGCGGCTGTTGATCGAGGCTGACCAGCGACGATTCGGGCTCATGAATCACCCGTTCATAGGTGCGACCGGGACGGTGGACATTGGACAAAACGTAGCTGCCATTGATGTCCACGGAAACGAATACATCGGCCTGAGCGACGCCGGCCAGCAGTACACAGCCGAGCAGTCCTGTGGTGAGTGTTTTCATTTTTTGTCTCCCCTGACCGGCCCCGAAAAATGGGGGTAATGCCCCAATGGCCGGTAGTGAATCAGCAATACGCAAGCACTGTGCCGGATGCGCAAAGGCCCGTAATTCAGGGGTTGCAGAAGGATGCCCGACGGTGAGCATGGCAATTGCATGAGCCGCTATGGCGACCCTTCTGCCGACTGTGTGAGGTCATCATGTATCAGCGTCTGTGTTGTGCCCCGCGTAACTGTTCACCGCGAGCTCAGCGCGGGTTTACCCTGCTCGAACTGTTGGTGGTGCTGGTGGTGCTCGGGTTGTTGGCCGGCATCGTCGCGCCGAAGTATTTCGCCCAACTGGGCCGCTCCGAAGTGAAGGTGGCCAAGGCGCAAATCGAAGGCCTGGGCAAGGCACTGGATCTGTACCGTCTGGAGGTCGGCCATTACCCGTCGACCGAACAGGGTTTGCAGGCGCTGGTCACCGCGCCCAGCGACGAGACCCGCTGGACCGGCCCGTACCTGCAGAAAAAACTGCCGCAGGATCCGTGGGGCCACAACTACACCTACCGCTACCCCGGCGAAAACGGCGAATACGATCTGCTGTCCATGGGCAAGGACGGCCAGCCCGGCGGCGAAGGCGAAAACGCCGAAGTCACCAGTTGGCAATGACGGGAGGCGACCATGCGCTTTCATCTCAAGGCGGTCGGCAAGGCCGGCGTGGTCGCGATGACCGTCGAGGCCCAAGGGGACAGCGAAGCCCGGCGCATCGTCGAAGACCAGGGCCTGCGTGTGGTCAGCCTGCACGCCGAGCGGCATTGGCGGGTGTTGCAATGGCAAAAGCGCGAGACGTTCAACCTGGTGTTGTTCAGCCAGGAACTGACCACCCTGCTCAACGCCGGCCTGCCGTTGATTGATGCGCTGGAAAGCCTGGCGGAAAAAGAAACCGCGCCACAGGCCCGCAAAACCTTGAGTGAGCTGGTGCGCCTGCTCTACGAGGGCAAATCGTTCTCCCAGGCGTTGAGCCAGTTGTCGGCGGTGTTCCCGCCTCTCTACGTTGCGCTGGTACAGTCCAGCGAGAAGACCGGCGCCGTGGGCGATGCCCTGAGCCGTTATGTCAGCTATCGCCAGCGCATGGACGAGGTTCGACAGAAGATCGTCAGCGCTTCGATCTACCCCATGCTGTTGTTGGTGGTGGGCGGCGGCGTGGTGTTGTTTTTGATGGGCTACGTGGTGCCGCGCTTCAGCCTGGTGTTCGAAGGCCTGGGCTCGAACCTGCCGTGGCTGTCACAGATCCTGATGAGCAGCGGAATGTTCCTGCATGCCCACCAGGGCGAATTCTTCGGCGCCTTGGCGGCGATTATCGTCGCCTTCGCCTTCCTGCAACGCCAACCGGCCTTTCGCCGGGGCGTGAACCGGGTGATCGAAAAACTCCCGGCGATCCATCAACGCATCTTCATGTATGAACTGACGCGCTTCTACCGCTCGCTGGGGATTCTGCTGCAGGGCGGCATCCCCCTCGTCACCGCCATGGGCATGGTCCGCGGCCTGCTCACCGCCGCTTCTCGCGTGCGCCTGGACCAGGCCTGCGAACGGGTGCGCGAAGGGCAATCGCTGTCAACTGCGCTGGAGCTCAATCACCTCGTCACCCCGGTATCCCTGCGCTTGCTGCGTGCGGGCGAACAGTCCGGCAACCTCGGGCAGATGATGGAACGCAGCGCCGATTTCTACGACGAAGAAATCAGCCGCTGGATCGAATGGTTCGTGCGGCTGTTTGAACCCTTGCTCATGACCTTCATCGGCCTGTTGATCGGGGTCATCGTGATCCTGATGTACATCCCGATATTCGAGCTGGCCTCGAGCATTCACTAACCCCTGAAACAGGGTCGAGTTGTACCGTTCATCGTTCATCGACGTTGCAACTGAATAAACCCGTACGTTGCGGTGTTCTCCCACTGAATCGAGCAGCACGTTGCATTGTTCATCAACGTTCCATTCTGAATAAGAAGACGGAGAACGATATGCACATGAAAAAACTTTTGCTGGCAGTGGCTATTGGCGCAATTCTTTCGGCCTCTACCGTACTCGTACCGGACAGCCTGTCCGGTATATCAAGCGCTCAGGCCAAGGATGGTGGGAGTGGGAGTGGGGGTGGCGGCGGTGGTAGCGGTGGCGGTGGTAGCGGTGGCGGAGGCAGTGGAGGTAATGGCGGTGGTCACGGTGGCAGCGGCAGTGGTCATGGCGGCGATGGCAATGGTCATGGCGGCAACGCCAGCGGTCACGGCGGCAACGACCATGGCTCGGGGCATTCCGGGCATTCGGCCAACTCCGGGCGACACAGCGACCACGCCGAGCCGGGGGACGACCATGGGGTTCATCATGCCGGCGAAATCGGCCATAACCGCGGCGTTCATCACGCCGGTGAAATTGGCGATAACCACGGCGTACATCGCGCCGGTGAAACTGGCGATGACCACGGCGTTCATCGTGCCGGCGAAATCGGCGACGATCACGGGGTGCATGTCGGCGGTGAACCGGGTGACGACCACGGCGTGCATGTCGGTGGTGAGCCGGGTGATGACAAAAGGTCCTGACGACCACTGAGCAAAGGGACACCACAAATCCCTGTGGGAGCCGGGCTTGCCCGCTCCCACAGGAGGCCGTGCACGACTGTCGAAATTATTCCCGCCCCCCGGTTCGCTTCTGTTAAAACCCGAGCTTGGTTTTTTACCGGTAGACCACCCGATGCCCTCCTCCCTGCTCACACGTCTGCGCCGACGCTGGCTGCCATTGCTGTGCATGGCCTGGACGACTCGTTCTTGCCCTCGCGATTCAGCCAGCAGCTGTTCAATGTCGCCAGCGAACCCAAACGCCTGCTGCTGGTGCCGGGTGATACACACAACAACAGCATGAGCCAGTATCGCCAAGCACTTGAAGGCTTGATGAAGGCAAAACCGCCGCAGATGGCCGGGCCGACGTTGACACGTGGTACTCAGGACTCCTGACGGCTATCGATAACCTTGCGCCTGAAGGTTGAACAACTGCGCGTAACGCCCACCCGCCGCCACCAGGCTGTCGTGGTCGCCGCGCTCAAGGATCGCACCCTGATCCAGCACGATGATGTGGTCGGCATTGCGCACACTGGAAAACCGGTGGGAAATCAGCATCGTCATGCGACCTTCGGTGTGCTCGCTGAAATGCTCGAACACCGCCGCTTCCGCCGCCGGGTCGAGGGCTGAGGTCGGCTCATCCAGAATCAGTATGTCGGAATCACGGCGCATGTAAGCGCGGGACAAGGCGATCTTCTGCCATTGCCCGCCGGACAGTTCCTGCCCGCCGGCAAACCAGCGGCCCAATTGCGTGGCATAGCCACGGTCCAGACGCTCGATGAAAGGCGCGGCCATGCCCTCGGCTGCGGCCGCCTGCCAACGTTGTTCATCGTTGAACGCCAGGGTGTCACCGACGCCAATGTTCTCGCCCACGGAGAACTGGTAACGGATGTAATCCTGAAAAATCACACCAATGCGCCGCCGCAGCGCGCCCTCTTCCCACGCCTGCAAATCGCTGCCGTCCAGCAAGATGCGGCCCTGATCGGGACGGTACAGGCGAGTCAGCAACTTGATCAGCGTGGTCTTGCCCGAACCGTTCTCGCCCACCAGCGCTACGCTGTGCCCCGGGACGAGGTGCAGGTCGATATCGTCCAGCGCCGCGCGGCTCGCGCCCGGATAGCGGAAACCGACCTTCTCGAAACGCAAACCATCGCCGGGCACCGCACCCTCCGTGAGGTGCCCGGTATCCGCGACGACGGGTTCAGCCAGGTATTCATAAAGACTGGACAGGTACAGACCATCCTCGTAAAGGCCGCTGATGGCACTCAAGCTGCTGCTCACCGCGGTCTGACCCTGCTTGAACAGCACCAGGTACATGGTCATCTGGCCGAGGGTGATGCTGCCGTGGACGGTGTCGACCACCACCCACGCGTAGGCCAGGTAGAACGCCCCCGTACCCAGCAATCCCAGCACAAATCCCCAACCATCCCGGCGCAAGGTCAACCGGCGGTCCTCGGCGTAGAGTCGCGCGAATGTATCGCGATACCGCTTCAACAGCAGCGGCGCGAAACCGAACAGCTTGACCTCTTTGATGTAGGCCTCGTGGGAGAGCAGCGTCTCGATGTAGTTCTGCTGCCGACTCTCCGGCGCCCGGCGGGTGAACAGCCTGAAAGCGTCACCGGAGAAATGCGCTTCGGCAAAAAAAACCGGCAAGGCGCCGACCACCAACAACACCAACGCCCACGGTGAAAAATGCACCAGCAACACACCGAAACTTATCAGCACGATCAGGTTCTGGATCAGCCCCAGCGACTTCATCACCAGTGCCAACGGCCGGGTCGAAGCCTCGCGCCGCACCCGAACCAGCTTGTCGTAAAACTCCGAATTTTCGAACTGCACCAACGACAACGTCTGGGCCTTCTCCAGAATCATCGTGTTGACCTTCTGTCCCAACTGCACCCGCAACAGCGACTGCTGGACCGACAACGCCCGCTGGGTACCGGACAGCAATGCGAGTACACCGGCTTCAAACAGTACGTAACGCACGACCGGCCACAACGGTGCGCTGCCCTGCTGCGCGTGCAACTGCATAGCGAAGACCACCGCATCGACGATGCGCTGACCCAGCCAGGCGGCCAGCGCCGGGAGTATGCCTGCGATCAGGGTTGCCAATACCAAGCCTAGAAACAACCCCCGAGAGGTTCCCCAAACAAGGAGCAAGGCGCGTCTGGCCTGGTCGAGCAATGAGGTGACGCGAGAAATAGCCGCTGGCATGTTTATCTGTTGCGCTTGCGCGGTCTCTCGAATTCTCTTCTTGAAGGTGGGGGGCCGATTGGAATCACCAATCCGGGGGGAGGAGGACCACCATTTTCCCATTCCTCCATTAACCGCCTCAGCTCAGGCGGCATTTCAGTCGGCATTTTGCATGTCATTTGATCACCCTATCGTTTTTGCGAATTCGACCCACTGTACTTTTGATGCATCAATAACAAGGGCCTTGGCCCTACCAGGTAATGGATTGTCGTCGTTATCGATCCAGCGAGGAAACTCGAGAACAAACTGCCCGTTTGCAGGCTCCGATGGCCATTCGCATGGCCAGCCAAACAGACGCTTTCCACCGATCAAATGCAATATCACAAATTCCTGTCTCGATGAAAAAGCACTGTACCACTGGCAAGGGAACGATTTTTGGGTGGTAACTTCCAGTTTCCTCAGTAACGCATGAAGCTTGTCGCCGTTCGCGACGTGGCACGAAAGAAATCCCATCACCACCGCAATCACTGCTGACCATAAAGCCTCAGATTTCTTGTCCCACGCGCCGACTGAGAAAAACCGCTCTCCCGTCAAAAGCAACAACCCCTCCAAACCGACAACCAGCGACTGAATCACAAACGTGAAAATCAACGCCTGGACTATCTGCCCGAATGTGTCCGGACGCTTGAACGCCGTGAGCGAGTAAAAAATCCAGGCTGCTAAAAAGCCGGGGAGCAAATACTGCAGTAACGGAATGACTTCCTTGACCAAGCTATCCATGCCATTTCCAATCCATTGAAAAAATCGACCCGGAGCAAATGAATACAGCACCTCTACGGCCTGTGTCATCCACTGCTTAAGTGCGGTAGTCACAAGAGATTTCGGGACTACAAGCGGGACTACAAGCGAAAAATCCTCCTACATTTAACAAAGAAAAACTGGACAAAAACTCAGTCCAGATCCGACGTCACGTGATCCAAAAACCGCGCCCGATACCGCCCCGGACTCTCCCCCGTCCACTTCTTGAATGCCCGATGAAACGCACTCGGTTCCTGAAAACCCAGTTGCTCGGCAATGTCACCGATGCTGGCCTTGCTCTGACGCAACTGTTCAAACGCAACCCCGCGTCGCACTTCGTCCTTGATCTCCTGATACGAACACCCTTCCCGCTCCAGCTTGCGGCGAAAGGTGCTGGGACTGAGGTGTTGTTCCAGGGCAAAGGCCTGCAAGGTCGGCCATTGGCCGTAATGACTGCTGCGCAAGCGCTGGTGGACCTGCGACGCGAGGCCATGCTGATTGCGGAAACGGATTACCAGCCATTGCGGTGCAGTGCGCAGAAACACTTTCAGCGAGGCCAGGTCCTGAACCACCGGCAGGCGCAGGTAGTGGCTGGCGAATTCGATTTCGGTGCGTTCGGCGCCAAAGGTCAGGTTGGGGCCCCAGAGCAAACGGTCATCGCTGAGGGCCACGCGCTCATGACGAAAATCCGCTCGATCAATGGGGATGCGCCGCCCGCCCAGCCAGCACAACAGGCTGATCATCAGCACCAGAAAAGTCTCTTCGCCCAAACGCGCAACATCATCGTTTTGCGCGCAGGTATCCAGGCTGATGACCGCACGTTTGCCGCGTACCGTCAGCGTGCCGCGAAAGTCGCGAAGGAACAGCGAAAAGTTGCTCAGGCACTGGCGCAGGGCTTTGTGCAAGTCGGGCTCCTGAATCAAGGCGCGGCAGATCAGGGCGAAGCTGCCCGGCGGCATGCCATGGGAATCGAGCCGGAAAAACTCGTCGTTGAGCTCACGGATCTGGATCAGCCACAGCGCGGCAAACGCGCTGGCCGGCACTCGCGCCACCGGTTGCTCGATCCACGCAGGATCGATACCCGCCTGTTCCAGCGTTGCCCGCCGCTGCTGCGGATTGTCCGCCAGCCCATGGATCATTGCCTGCACAAAGTAGGCGGCCACCGAGTCGTTTTCCCGCATCTGAACGTTTCGCTCCCCAATCACCCGAATGGCAAAAAACACCAGCTCCGTTGAACAGTTTCGGCATAGGACAACCGTCCCGCCGGTTCTAGACTCGCGGCCAATAGTACGCCTTCGGCCGCTACGACGGCCAAGGAATCGCAGGGTTTGATTGGAAGGACGTGTACATGAATCTGCAAAACATTGGCGTGATCGGCGCTGGCACCATGGGCAACGGCATCGCGCAAGTCTGTGCCCTGGCCGGCTTCAATGTGACCTTGATCGACATCTCCGAGAGCGCTTTGCAAAAGGCGATCGCGACCGTTGGTAAAAACCTCGACAGGCAGGTCACCAAGGACACGCTGACCCAGGAGCAAAAGCTCGCCGCCCTCGACAAGATCCGCACCAGCACCGATTACAGCAGCTTGCAAAACGTGCAACTGGTGATCGAAGCCGCCACCGAAAACCTCGACCTGAAACTGCGCCTGCTGCAACAGATCGCCGCGCAGGTCAGCACCGAGTGTGTGATTGCCTCCAACACGTCGTCGCTGTCCATCACCCAGCTCGCCGCCAGCGTCAGCCAGCCTGAGCGGTTCATCGGCCTGCACTTCTTCAACCCGGTGCCGGTGATGGGCCTGATCGAAGTGATTCGCGGCCTGCAAACCAGCGACGCAACCCACGCGCTGGCGCTGGACATGGCCACCACCCTCGGCAAAACCGCGATCACCGCCGGCAACCGCCCGGGTTTTGTGGTCAACCGGATTCTGGTGCCGATGATCAACGAAGCGATTCTGGTGTTTCAGGAAGGCCTGGCCAGTGCCGAGGACATCGATGCTGGCATGCGCCTGGGTTGCAACCAGCCAATCGGCCCGTTGGCGCTGGCGGACCTGATTGGTCTGGACACCGTGCTGGCGATTCTCGAAGCCTTCTACGACGGCTTCAACGACAGCAAATATCGCCCCGCGCCACTGCTCAAGGAAATGGTCGCCGCCGGTTACCGGGGACGCAAAACGGGGCGCGGCTTCCATGCCTATGCCTGAGCGTTGCTCACGTTTTGCCGAGTACCGGGACAAGGTGCTGGAGTTGTTTGCCAGCAAGGGTTTCGGTCAGGTCGGCATACGTGAGCTCGCGACGTGCCTGGGGGTCGCCCCGGGCTCGTTGTATCACCATTACCCCAGCAAGCAGCACTTGCTGTTCGACCTGATCGAGGAGTTTTACGAAGAACTGCTAGCAACACTGGGTCGCATCGAACAAAAGGCTCCGGCAACACGCGACAGGCTCAACAGCCTGATCCGCGCGCATCTGAATCTGCATCAGGAAATGCCCTGGCATTTTCGTCTGGTGGAGCGCGACAGCAGTTGTCTGAATGACGAGCAGCAGGCGCGGGTTCGGCAACTGCGCGAGCAGTACGAACGCACATTACTGCTGATGCTCGGAACCAAATTGCGCCTCAGCCAACCGGCACAACTCGCCGCCGCACACGCCATCGCCAACCTTTTCAACAGCGCGCCCTGCTGGCTGGCACAGCATGCGATGGAGGAAGGAGAGCGTGATGAACTGCTGGAAAACCTCGTCAGCGGGGCCATCGAGCGTCTACTGCATCCTTCGGTGCCACGCGCAATGGCCTGAACCCAACCGGGTGCAGAGCGCCCAGTGCTGCGCCGTTTTCGCGAAGCCATAAGCCACGCCATATCAATAGAAAAAACATCTAAACGAGTTTTGCCAATCGCCCTCTCTAACGCTTTGCTAATGGAGTCCAATTGCCGCAGAGCCAGAGCTTGATCCCGCCTCCCTCTGCCTCCTTTATCACCGGGAGTAGAACATGAAAATCAATCCCTACCTCATCTTCAACGGCGACTGCAAAGCCGCGTTCACCTTCTATGCCCAAGCCCTGCAAGGCTCGCTTGACGTCATGATGACCTTCGGTGAAAGCCCGGCGCGCGAGCACTTTCCAGCAGACTTGCACAACCTGATCATTCATACCCGCCTGTCGGTGGGCGATCAGGTACTCATGGGCTCGGACACCACACCTGATCGCCCCACGGATGACATGGCCGGTTGTTCGGTCTCGCTAAATGTCGACAGCATTGCCGAGGCGGAGCGGGTTTTCAACGCATTGGCGGAAGACGGCAGCGTACAAATGCCGCTGGAAGCGACCTTCTGGGCCGCACGTTTCGGGATGCTGGTGGATCGGTTTGGTGTGTCGTGGATGGTCAATTGCGAAAAGGATCAGTGACTTTTCAGGCAAGCAAACGCCCAACCTGAAAAGGTTGGGCGCTCTGGAAACTCCCGGACCGAGGATCGCGATCAAATACCGGTAGCGGCTGCGCCTAACCCTTCACGCACACCACCTGACGCAAGGTATGCAGCACTTCTACCAGCTCGCGCTGGGCGTGCATCACGTGGTCGATGTCTTTGTAGGCCATCGGTATCTCATCGATCACCGCCGCATCTTTACGGCACTCGACGTGGGCGGTGGCGCGGATCTGATCTTCGACGGTGAACAGGCTTTTCGCTTTGGTACGGCTCATGGTGCGGCCAGCGCCGTGACTACAGGAGCAGAACGATTGCTCGTTGCCGAGCCCGCGAACGATAAAGCTTTTCGCGCCCATCGATCCTGGAATGATCCCCAACTCACCCTTCTGCGCCGACACCGCGCCTTTGCGGGTGACCAGAATATCCTGACCAAAATGCCGCTCTTTCTGCACGTAGTTGTGGTGGCAGTTCACCGCCTCCAGGGCGACTTCGAACGGCTTGCCGATCACTTTGCGTGTCGCCTGAATCACCGACTGCATCATCAACGCACGGTTCTGCCTGGCGAAATCCTGGGCCCAACCGACGGCTTCAACGTAATCATCAAAATGCCGGCTGCCTTCTTCGAAGTAGGCCAGGTCACGGTCGGGCAAATTGGCGATGTGCTGGCGCATGTCGGCCTGAGCCAGTTGAATGAACAGGTTGCCAATGGCGTTGCCAACCCCGCGTGAACCGCTGTGCAACATGAACCAGACCCGGTTGGCTTGATCCAGGCACACCTCAATGAAGTGGTTACCGCTCCCCAACGTGCCCAAGTGCCCGCGATTGTTGGTGTTGGCGAGTTTAGGGTACTTGTCGGTGATCGCCTTGAACCGTGGGTTCAATGCAGCCCAGGCATGATCGACCTGTTTGGGAGCGCTGTCCCAGGCACCTTTATCCCGGACGCCACGACCAACGGTGCGTCCATGGGGCACCGCTTTCTCGATCGCACAGCGTAAACCATGCAGGTTGTCCGGCAAGTCAGCGGCGGTCAGCGACGTGCGCGCGGCGATCATGCCGCAGCCAATATCCACCCCGACTGCGGCCGGGATGATCGCGCCCACGGTAGGAATCACACTGCCGATGGTCGAGCCCTTGCCCAGGTGCACGTCGGGCATCACCGCCAGGTGTTTGAAGATGAACGGCATCTTCGCGGTGTTGATCAATTGCTGCCTGGCTTCGTTTTCTACCGGAACGCCTTCGGTCCAGAGCTTGATCGGTTTGCCGTTGGCGACTTCCAGCAGTTGATAGGTACGGTCTTGCATGATTCGGTTCTTTCCAGTGGCCGATGATTCGGCGCTGTTCTGAAGACTGAGCCGTCCGTTGAGTCTTCATAGTATCGCAGTGAAACCACGCTGCAGATCCTCAATCAACGCCTCAACATCCTCCAGCCCGATATGCAAGCGCAACACCGGATTCAATGAACGATCCGCCGCACTCTGGCGATCCTTGGTGTCGGCCACGGTGATCAGACTTTCGTAACCGCCCCAGGAAGCACCAAGCCCGAACAACCGCAACGCATCGATGAAGCGCTCGACATAAGCGGCATCCACCTCGTTCAGCTCAAAGGACAGCAAGCCATTGCTGCCGGAGCGCCGCTATGCGCTGGAAGCCCTGGAACGCACGAACATTCCATGGCGTCAGGCCTACCTTGCGTCGAACCTGATCGGCATCAAAGCCGCGACGCGCGCAGGGCTGGGGGTCGCCCCCCGAAGCATGGAAATGCTCGGCCCGGACATGCGCGTATTGGGTGAAAACAACGGGTTGCCGCGACTGCCGGACGTCACCTACTACCTGTGGATCCGGCCCAACACCGCCAACCTGATTGCGCGCAAAGCCTATGACCTGATTCGCGCGAGCCAGGGGCTGTCCTTTTCCTGAAGGCCTTTCAGAGCTTCGCGATCGACACTTCGGTTGATTTGACGAAAGCGATCACCTCGCTCCCCACCCTTAACTCAAGATCACGCACCGAACGGGTGGTGATCACCGAGGTGACGATTCCGGAAGCGGTTTGTACATCGATTTCCGAGACCACTTCGCCTTCGACAATTTCCTTGATGACGCCCTTGAACTGGTTGCGGACGTTGATCGCTTTGATGGTCATGTTGAAGCTTCCTGTGTGAGGTCGAACGCATCCGAACGGATGGGCAGGCGTTCAAAGTGCACCTCAAAGAACGACATTAAAAGGAATATATAATTATCTATTTATTCCTTTTAGAAATATAAGACCTCGCACCCGCCGGACGACTCACGCAAACCCTGTAGGAGCCCGGCTTGCCGGCGATGGCGATTTTGCGGGCGCTATCGCGACGATCCGACAAGCCGGGTTCCTACGGATTAAGTCGGAATCGGAGTCGGAAAACTCTGAAATACTCAATTTCGAAGGCGTCTCACGTCAATTCCTGTTAACCCCTGATAAGTTGCACTGACCCGGCTCCGGGGCGTTTTGTTGTGTTGACCATGGAAGGTCATATGCAAGCGTTGCATCAACGTCCCGAAGCCTGTGCCACGCCACAGGAAAAGGAACCCTGGATGCTCAACGCAAATCCCCACGCCCGTTTCAGCCTCACGATCGACGACTTTCCACATGACCTTCAGGTACTCAGGTTCACCGGCAAGGAACTCATCAGCCAGCCTTACGCCTTTGAGATCGAGCTGGTCAGCGACAGGCTGGACCTGAACCAGCACGACCTGTTGAACAAACTGGCCTTTCTCGCCTTCAACGACGCTAGCGACGGCATTCACGGGCAAATTCATTGCGCGAGCAAAGGCAGTCTCGGCAATGGCCTGACCCGCTACAGCGTAACGCTGGTGCCTCGACTGGCGTACCTGGACCACCGCATCAATTGCCGCATTTTTCAGCAAATGACCGTCCCGCAAATCATTGCGCAGGTGCTGGAAAGCCACGGCATCCATCGTGAACTCCACCAGTTTCAGCTCGGCATCGTTTATCCGGATCGTGAGTACTGCGTTCAGTACGACGAGTCCGATAGAGCGTTCATAGAACGCCTCTGCCAGGAGGAAGGGCTGCACTTCCACTTCCAGCACAGCCGCGAAAAACATGTGATGGTGTTTGGTGACGACCAGACTGTGTTTCCCAGGCTCGACCGTCCGACACGCTATAAACACGACAATGGCATGGTCGCCGAAACGCCGGTGATCAACCACTTTGACGTGCAAGTGAAAGCCGGCACCAGCCGCACGACTCGCCGCGATTACGACTTCAAAAAAGCGCGGATTTTGCTGGAGGCCGAAAGCAGGTCCGACGTTTCCAGGACTCAGCCGGATCTGGAGGATTACCAGTACCCCGGTCGCTTTACCCAGCGCGATCGCGGCAAGTTGTTGAGCCGACGCGCACAGGAACGTCACGGCGCCGAGTGCCGTGTGGCGCGGGGTAAAAGCGATCAACCGATGCTGCTCTCCGGGCACTTCCTGCCACTGTCCGAACATCCGGACGAAGAATGGAACGACCTGTGGTTACTGACCGAAATCAAGCATGACGGCGAGCAGCCGCAAGTCCTGCAACAGTACGCGGCCTACACCGGCACCGGCGTTGAAAACGGCTTTCAGGGTTATCGCAACCAGTTCCTCGCCACGCCTTGGGATGTGATCTACCACTCGCCGCTGACCCATGACAAACCACGCATCGCCGGCGTTCAGAGTGCTGTGGTCACCGGCCCGAAAGGCGAGGAAATCCACTGCGATGAGTACGGTCGGGTCAAGGTGCAGTTCTTCTGGGATCGCGAAGGTCGCAACGACGATAACAGCAGTTGCTGGCTGCGGGTCTCCTCCCTCCTGGCCGGCAATGCCTTTGGCGGCGTCTCCTTGGCGAGAGTCGGCATGGAGGTACAAGTCAGTTTTCAGGACGGCGACCCCGATCACCCCGAAATCATCGGCTGCCTCCCTAATAGCGCCAACCCGGTGCCCTACGAATTACCTGCAAACAAAACCCGTAGCGTATTCCGCTCCCGCAGTTCGCCGGACAGCACGGGGTTCAGCGAACTGCACGTTGAAGACCGTGCCGGTCAGGAATTGATTTACCTGCGCGCCCAGCGGGACATGGAACAGCGGATAGAAAACGACAGCCGTCTGGAGGTCGGCAACGAGCAGCGCACCACCGTCAAGGGAGACAGCGTTACCGTGCTGCAAGCCACGGAACATCGAACCACCAGCGGTGACCGGTACATACAACTCAAGGCGAACGATTACCTGCAAGTTGCGGGCAACAGTCACACCCATGTTGATCAAACACTGGCCTTTAGTGCTCGCCGGGCCATTGTTATTGAAGCCGATCTGATCATTCTGAAGGCCGTGACCAAGTTCTCGATCGAAGCCGGAGGCGAGCATTTACAGGTAGGCGGCGGCGGAATATTCGGCAGCAGCGCCTTCCAGATCGGTGGAGCTCCGATGCACGTCCCAGCCGCCTCGGTCGCTGCGCCTCGGTCAGTTGATGGCTTGTCTGTGCCACCTGAACTGCCGCCCATGCTCGCGTCTTCCCAGCCCGCACTGATGGCGGCAAGCAACGCGTTGGCGGCGGACTTCTGCCCGATCTGCGAAGCCTGCCGAGATGGCGTCTGCCCAACGGAAGGAGCCGCCGCATGATCAACACACTCCCCCGCCAATGGATGAACGAACAGCGCCGCTCCGGCCATGAACTGTGCCTGGTGCTGGACTCGCAGAACGAACGCGAAACCCGTCAACTGCTGCTGAAGTCCAGCGGACATGACCAGTACCTGAGCGTCTACAACGCCACAACCCTCGCGAACCTGGCCGATGCCGGCCCGTTTATTTTCACGCTGGAACAGTCCGGCGACAGACGCCTCGACGACCTGCTGGATCATCCCGAACGCAACTGGGGCTGGCTCGCGAGCGTGAAACAAGGTGACTTGCGCGGGTTGGTCAATCACTGGCAACAGCGGTTGATTGTCGGGAAGCGACCCTATCAGGCGCTGTATCGCTTTCACGACAATCGAGTGTTGAGCCGCGCGCTTACACATCTACCGCCTGAAGAGTATCCGGCCTTCCTCGGGCCGGCGATCAGCGTCTGCTACTGGGACGGCACAGCCTGGAAAACAGCTCACAACCCTGCCCCCGGCAAGCATCCCGTGCCGGACAACCCACTCTGGTTGCGCACTCCCCTGCCCCAACCGCAGGCCTCGGAAATTCGCCGACTCAACGCCCATCGTTACTTGTTGGCCGAGCATGTTGAGGCGTACGCCAACCTCGCCGAAGTGCATGACCCTGATGTGTGGTTGCGCGAGCGTTTGGCCCTGGCGGATGCGTGGGGTTGGGTAGAGCCGGAGCAGTTGGAATTTTTGTTGATTCAGAGTTTGCAGGCGCCGGGGTTTGCGTTGTCGCCGCAGTGGGAGGTGCGGGGGGATGAGAGCCCGAAGGAGCACTTTGAACGGGTGCGGCAGTTGGTGGGGTTTTGGCAGGGGGATACGCCGTTATGAAGCGGATAGCAGGTATTGCAGTTGTGGGTTGTTGCATTGCATTGGTCTCGGGTTGCTCTACTGGGCAACCGGACACATTCACCTTCACCGCCGATTTACCACCCAACTTTGCTTATAAGGCCATCGCCGAGTATGTGCCCGCCAAAGGTGAAACCTGCACCGTGCCGGGGGGAAGAAATACTGCAGTCGGGTACAACATGAAGTGGCGTGAAAGTTACACGCCGAATTCTGAAATTGCCATGTATCGGACAGTCAGCGGCTGTCCGCTGGTCATCAGGCGCATCAAGCTGGATATCAACTCTTCGTATTGGACACATCGGGGGGATTTCGGTGGGGACAGCGCAATGGTCATCGTCCGCGATGATCTGGAGGAACAATACAAAGGCACGTTCAGCGAATCGGGTGAAAGCACTTTTTACGGTCATTGTCAGTGGCTGTTTCGCACTTCAGGTGCGCAGCGACGCATTGTCAAAATTCTCGATTGCAAAGCAGCTAACGCCCGAGGCGAGCTGCAACGTGGCCACCCAGTTTCGGGATACAGCCTCGATCAACTGAAAGGCAAAACCGTAAAAATGAAGATCACATTGGCCGCAGAGGAAAGGCCTGGTTGGGGTGACACATGGGTCGAAGTGCCCCGTGGATGGAAGCGTTGCATGGGGACAGGCTTTGAAGATCAACGAGCCTATTGCAACGGCAACCACACCGACTTCAGCACCTTCACTTGGCCGGATGGCCGCATCTGCACCATTTATCCCGGCTGTACGGAATAAGGACATTAATGACATGCCAATCTTTTCTTCGCCGCAGAAGTTTCTGCTGAATTTTTCCACATTAAGTTTCTGCATCACATTAATCACCGGCTGTATCAAGAGTCAGCCGGACACATTTACCTTCACCGCAGATTTACCGCCCAACTTTGCCTACAAGGCCATCGCCGAGTATGTGCCCGCCAAAGGTGAAACCTGCACCGTGCCGGGGGGAAGGAATACGGCCGTCGGGTACAACATGAAGTGGCGTGAAAGTTACACGCCGAATTCTGAAATTGCCATCTATCGGATGGTCAGTGGCTGCCCGTTGGTGATCTGGAAAATTGATCTGGCAATCAATTCTTCTTATGGCAAAACACGACGGGATTTCAGCGGAGACGGCGCCACCGTAGTCATTCGGGACGAAGTGGAGGAACAGTACAGAACCACCTTCAATGAAGCGGGAGAAAGTACCTTTTACGGTCAATGTCAGTGGCTATTTCGGACATTAGGCAAGCCTCGCATCCTCAGAAAAATCCTCGACTGCAAAGCAGCTGATGCACATGGAACGTTGGACCGGGGTCATCCGTTTTCGGCTTTTACTCTGGATCAGCTTCCGGGCAAGACCGTCAAAATGAAGATCACGTTGACCAAGGAAGAAAAGCCGGGCTGGGGCGACACCTGGGTCGAAGTGCCCGGTGGCTGGAAGCGTTGCCTAGGGAAAGGCTTCGAAGACGAACGCGCTTATTGCGACGGTAATTACACCGATTTCAGCACTTTCAAAATGGTGGACGGGCGCGTCTGCACTGTTTACCCCGATTGCACGGAATAAGGAGATTTTGGCATGACATCATTGGAAAAAGAGATGGAGTCACGGTTAAGCAATCGCGTGCTTGCCTGCCCGGCTCAAGGTAAGTGGAGTAGTTTTCAGTTGGTCGATGAGAGCGGCTCGGGCGAGCCTTACGCAGGGTTGACCTACGTTGTCACTGACTCAGAGGGAAAGAAATACACGGGATCTCTTGACGCTACCGGTGCCGCTAAGGTCGATGACCACTTTGGAGGGCCTGTTTCACTGATATTTGATGAGAAATACCAAGGTGCTAATCAACCCTATAAAGATCTCAGAAAACGACCACACTACCCGCTCGAGATAACCGAACTTCAGGTACGAGCCGAAGGAACCCGTTATCGAAATCAAAATTCAACCCGCACCAAAGCGAACCCTGCACAAAAATGCGCCGACGCATTCTTCCAAGTGGAAGTGCGGCATCTAGTCATAGATGTCGCGCATTTGCCCCCGGAGGTTTATCGCCATTATCCCCACCGTAAGGGCACGGCGAAGCTCATGGGCAAATATGGCGAATTTGGCGTCGCTCTGGTACCGCAAAAACACAACGTATTGGAAGTGCGCCCTATGCGGGCACTGCGGCCGATGCTATCTACCAGCCCCGAATTCTGCGCATTGAACCTTTACCAATTGGCGTTGATGGCAACCTTAAGTTATTGCCCATTTGGCCAGCAGCCCGAAAAACACCCTGTGGAATCGCAGACCGTCACCTTCCCGATACAACCCAGCGTAGGAAACTGGTTCGGCGATGCATTGGCAAAGTCTGATGAACTGTGGCGTGTCGATGCGGCGCAGACCAAAGCTTTCCACCCTCTGTATGAGGATGTGCCGTACTCCAAGCGTCTGGAAATCGTGCCATTCGATCCAGACCTGTATGCCGTCAACAAACCTGGTCTGAAAGACAATCAGGAAAATCCTGCGAAAGTTCACTTTCTCGATGACAGAAAACAGGGGGCGAAATCGACTGATACCCAAGCGTTCATTACCCACAATGACGAACTTATCCTGATTTCTGTGCGTGGCACTTCCGAACTTAGAGCGGATGCCCTGCGCGATGCCGATGCCTTCCAAGTGCCATTTGAAGATACTGAAAGCAAGGTGCACCGCGGTTTCTACGAGTCCGCAAAAACAGCTCACGACTTCATTGTGAATTACTTGGATAAGTTCTATTCAGGGCAAAAATTGCTGATCTGCGGCCACAGCTTGGGGGGCGCCGTTGCATTGCTACTCTCGGAGATGCTGCGTCGCAATCCTGAGGGCTACGCCATCCAACTCTACACCTACGGCGCTCCCCGCGCCGGCGATGTCAACTTCGTCGCCGGCGCGAAGGACCTTGTGCATCACCGCGTCGTCAACCACAACGACCCGGTGCCGAGCGTGCCGGGCAGGTGGACGGACACCAAGAATGGTGTCTTCGCGACGGGTTTGGCCTTGACGTTTGTAAACGTGCCCGCCGGATTGTCGTTGTTTTTTGCGGGCATCACTAACTGGACGGGCGAGCCTTACGATCACCATGGCAAGTTGCAGCACTTCATGCCGGTGGAATTTAGTGATGGGAAAAAGTCCGCGATCCTGTGGGAACCCGGCTGCGACACCATCACCCAACATGCGGCGTGCAGTTTGGCGCATCAACAGAAAAACGGGTTGCCGCATCGGCCGCCATTGCTGCAGATTTTCCACGTCCTGGATCATTTGATGACCGGCGGGTATGTTCCGGCGTGTTGGGCGGTTCTGCTGCGGTGGCAGGCAGCGCACGAGAAGAAGCGTTCGCGGGTGACGGAGCTTGAGTTTGATTGGGTCGCGGGTTCGCTGGCACGCATCACCACACAGTTGCGTGAGATAGAACGTGAGCTACCGGCGCGTTCGGAGGCTTACGCGCGCACCCAGGAGAACAACATCCGAGCACTCGGCCTGGAAAAAAGCAGAATTGCAATCACAGTCGATCGCTTGAAACGCGTGCGTGAAGAGAGGGTTACGGCACACGCGCTTTACGGGTCGCTGTCAGAACAGCCTGAGCAACTGGAGGCTAACGTGGCGCGCTGGCTGGCGCATCCTGAGAACAAAATCAAGGACCCGTTGGCCATGGCGCCGGAGGACCCTGATGGGGACGCGCTGATGAGTTCGATCTACGGGCACACCATCGGGGCGCCGCACACGCTGGATATCGATTCGTACAGTTAAACACCTGCGTGTTTAAAAACCCTCACCGGTTACTTCACGAAAGCTACGGCGCCTTGCGTCATTGCCTACGGTTACGCCAGAATCCGCCGGCTTGTGCGCCTTGGGCCTGGGCTCTATCGTTTGTCGGTCGCTGAAAATCAGCGATCGGGTTTGGTAGCCCGGATTAGTTAGGCGTGTAGCGCACCGTTTGCAGACCTATCAAGTCTCTATTTTATGGTGGCCATGCGCAGGGCTCCTTCGGGAGCGCCGGGTTCCTAATTACCGGTCTACCAACCCGCGCATGGCCGCCACCCCTCGTTTGGTAGCGAGGGGAGAAGGCTCCTTAATTTCAATTAGGAGTTTCATCAATGATCAAGCCAACACCCAATCCGCCAGAAACAGACCCCGCCTCCCCCTTCAAAAATTCCGATTCAGAAAAACTTCACGCAGACCCCGACCGCATCCCTTCCCATGCCGACATCCGAGCCACCCCGCGCACGCCGAGCACGATGTACATCCTCGATCCGCACATCAACACCGAAGACCTTTTGGGACACGCTTGCGTATCACTGGCATCAGCGCATGTCATGACCATGGACCTGGCGCACGGGCCGAGTCTCAATACCCTGTTGGGCATTGCTCAGATCATCATGCTGGCTGAACTCGACGTAAACCGGGCGCTGGATCGACTCGACAGCCCGAAATAGCCGCGCCTGGACGCCCATGAAAAAGCCCAACCTGAAAAGGTCGGGCTTTTTCATTTATGGGCGGTTATCCATCATCTTGTCAGCGAGCGCCTTGGCTCTTTCAATCAACAGATTCTGCCTGTCTTCATGAGTGGCCCCTCCTACAACCGGCGCCGTCAGATTGCTTTCCGCAATCAGCGCAGCGCAGAAATATTGATCCCAGACAGTTTTGTCCGCGGACGTCAGTGCGGTCGTTCGGTCGGCAATCATATTTGCGGCTCCTTTGGATGAAGTAGCTCCCCCAGTTTACGCCCGATTCATAACCCGCAACCGACCGCCATTCGTCGCCTGAAAACACCCCGTCAAGAAATTGTGACAACGTCTGGCTCAGGCTTTGCAAACGCTGGCCGTAGCAGCCCGGAACGACGGAATTCTGACGTGGCGGCCAATCAATCAATACTTACGGACGCCAGCGATACGCTGGGTCCGTCACCCGGAGATGTAACGTGTCAACTCTCAATGAAATCGCAGCGAACCACGCGAAAATGGCGAAAAAACTGGCGGGAGAGTCGACCGAAATGTGTGAGCGACAGCCGCTGGTAGTGGGTGGTTTTGAGGTTTCATCCGTGGATGAGCAACCGCACATGCCACTGCATCTGATCGCGGGCGTGCAGGACAATCATCCTGGGCAGGCTGCTGGCTACGCGCTCTGACTGAAATGGCCAACGCCAGTCGCTGCGGTGATGAGCGCTGATTGGCAACGTAAACAGTTCAACATCCCCGCCGTGCCGATCAGACACGGTGGCGGATGAGCTGTAGCAGGTACAACGGGCGCGGATTCACGCCAAACTTTTGTTGCTGGCTGTTGTGACGGATACGGGCTTACAGGCGATCAAACGTACGAGGCATTTGACGCGTTAAAAAAAAGGAATTTAAGCATGTTCATTGGACGACTCGCCGAATTGACCGGCTGCACACCAAAAGCCATTCGACTGTATGAACAGATGGGCTTGATAAACGAGCCGGAACGCGACGGTCGATACCGGACCTACAACGCTCACCATCTGGAAATCGTCCACCTCATTCGCAGGGCACAAATTGCCGGTTTCAAACTGGCAGAGATGAGTCCCCTGATCAGCGCCAAAAACAAGCTCAAAGCCTTTCCTTTGGCGCTGGCAATCGAAGCCGTCAATGCCAAGCGCCAGCAAGTCAAAGAAAAAATCGCTGAGCTACAGGCGCTGGACCTTCATTTGATCGAGCTCAAAGGCGAGATGAACTCATTGTTCGGTCCTGCACCAACGTCAGTTCTTCATAAGGCTGAGTCGATTGCCTGCCCAGATAAACAAAAGCTGACATCAGCGCCTCTTCGGGCGGTCGCGGGTTGAACCCCAGTTCAGTCTTCGCCTTGACGATGCTGTACTCCTGCCGAACGTTATGGAACAGGCGCACCTGGCTGAGCAGTAACCGGGCAGGCTTGCCCGTCAGTTGCGCGGCCCGTTCCTGCATCCAGGCAAGGCAGACCAATAGCCAATGCGGGGCTCGCGGTGGCTGGCGATAACCCGGCGAAAGCGCATTGATGACCTCGACCAGGTTGGTGAGCGACGATGAGCGCTCATTCGCAAGAATATAGCGCTGCCCTGCCCGGCCCTTTTCAGCGGCCAGAATCAAACCCTCTGCCACGTCGCGCACATCCACGAAATTGAAATGAAACCCTGGGTCCAGCGGGACCTGACGCTGTTTGACTGACTCCAGAAACCCCATGGTATCGGTCAATTGGGTCGCGTTTGGCCCCACCATCGCAGAGGGCAGTACCGACACCATCCAGAGCCCCAGGTCGTTAGCGGTCCGCCAGGCCATTTGCTCGGAGAGAATCTTGGATTTGTAGTAGGCATTTTCAGCCTCGTCATTCCAATGCGCTTCATCCAGAGCACTGCCGTCATGACCAATCGCGGCGACGGAACTGACATAGACGACACGCTTGACGCCCGCCCGTGCAGCGGCCTCCAACACGCTACGTGTCCCCCGCACATTGGGTTCGACAATCTCGGTTTCCGGGCTTTTGGCCCAATGCTTGAAAACCGCCGCCACTTGAAACAGCACGTCGACACCGTCCAATGCCTTGAGCAGTGCAGGCCCGTCCAGCAATTCGGCATAGACCAGTTCGCAATCAAGCCCCGCGAAGGGCGCCGTGTTACCGATGTCACGCACTCCGGCTCGGACTCTGTAGCCCTGACTGAGCAATGCTCTGACCAAAGTATTGCCCAAGTGCCCATTGGCGCCCGTGACCAGACATAACGTGCTCACTGAAACTCCTTTTTCTGGAAGAGAAACCATTCTGTTCAGGATCAAGAGAATCATAAAGTCTGTCCCGCGGGGCAGAGTCAAGCGTGTCCTGGCACGTAGAAGTCGCGGGGGCCGGATTTTGAGCTAATCAGGCCGCGAATTGTGGTCGTCGAGCCAGACAACGCCGGAGTTGCCGACCAGGTCCTGCTGATCGCACACCGCTTACCAGACTTCGGCGTTTTCCCGGCATCGATGCGTTGGGTAGTGGACTGGCTCATCAGGCAAGCTCCTCGGTGACCGGGCCATAGAGCGCCTAAGCTGGCGTTGGGTCACAAAAAAGCCGTGAGGATTCCACCCAGAGCCAGTTGATTTGTAGGGGTAAAAACGACCAAAAATAAAAAGGGGTTGCGAGATAAAATCTCGCAACCCCTTGAATTATATGGTCGGGACGGAGTGATTCGAACACTCGACCCCTAGCACCCCATGCTAGTGCGCTACCGGACTGCGCTACGCCCCGACTAGGCGTGAAACTTGTTCTTCATCTCGAAGAACGCTCAAGAATATATCGCAAGCTTTTGAAAACTGGAAGTATTCAAACGCATGAATTTATTTCTTGAGCACCACCAGCACATCTTCCAATTCGGCAATCATCTGACGAATCATCTGTTTGTATTGTGTGGTGTCGTCTTTGGCTTCATCGCCGGACAAACGCAAGCGAGCGCCGCCGATGGTGAACCCTTGATCGTAAAGAAGTGCGCGGATCTGCCGGATCATCAGCACGTCTTGTCGCTGATAATACCGGCGGTTTCCGCGTCGTTTGACGGGGTTGAGTTGAGGAAACTCCTGCTCCCAATAGCGCAGCACGTGCGGTTTTACCGCACACAGCTCGCTGACTTCACCAATGGTGAAGTAGCGTTTGCCTGGGATGACGGGTAGCTCGTCGTTATGACTTGGTTCCAGCATAAGCCTCAACTCGGGCCTTCAACTTCTGCCCTGGACGAAAGGTGACCACACGGCGAGCCGTGATCGGGATTTCTTCACCCGTTTTCGGATTGCGGCCAGGCCGCTGGCGTTTGTCCCGAAGGTCGAAATTGCCGAAACCGGACAATTTGACTTGTTCGTTGTCTTCAAGAGCGTGCCTGATTTCTTCAAAAAACAGTTCGACCAATTCCTTGGCTTCCCGTTTATTCAGGCCCAGCTCTTCATACAGACGTTCCGCCATTTCAGCTTTCGTCAGAGCCCCCATACGTCACTTCCTTAACGTGGCGTTCAACCTTTGTTCGAGCGAGGTGAGGATGTTTTGCGTCGTGGTATTCACCTCATCGTCATTAAGAGTGCGCGATGGATGCTGCCAGGTCAAGCCAACTGCAAGGCTTTTTCTATCAGGATCAATGCCTTTACCCTGATACACGTCAAATAGCCTGAGGTCTGTGAGCCATTCGCCTGCATTTTCACGGATTACGTCCAGCACGGCACTGGCTGCAACGCCGGTATCGGCTATCAGTGCCAGGTCACGACGCACTTCAGGAAAGCGCGATAACTCCTGGAATTTAGGCATTTTACCCAACGCCACTTCGGCCAGAACCAGCTCGAATACGAAGACTGGACGATCGAGACCGAGAGTTTTCGACAATTCAGGGTGAATCGCACCAACGAAACCTACCAGACGACCTTCACGTTCAATACGTGCGGTTTGACCCGGGTGCAGCGCAGGGTGTTTACCCGGCACGAACGTGAACGAATCCAGTGCACCGGCGAAGCCCAGCACCGCTTCCACGTCAGCTTTGACGTCGAAGAAATCCACGACATCGCGACCTTGCGCCCAGCCTTCCGGCAAACGGCTACCGCAAACAACGCCGGCCAGCATCGGCTCTTGCTTCAAGCCATCCAGCTGACCAACGAAACGCAGGCCGCTTTCGAACAGACGGACGCGATCCTGTTGACGATTCAG
Source organism: Pseudomonas sp. LB3P81 (assembly GCF_054897965.1). NCBI lineage: Bacteria > Pseudomonadati > Pseudomonadota > Gammaproteobacteria > Pseudomonadales > Pseudomonadaceae > Pseudomonas > Pseudomonas sp. LB3P81. The sequence goes on from NZ_JBUBVG010000001.1 coordinate 1,243,013, forward strand.
GTTGTGCTGAAGCGCCTTGACCAGACCTGGCCACAGGGACGAGCGCATGGCCGCCATGTCGTTCGAGATCGGGTTGGCCAACAGCAGCGGCTCGACACCCGGATTAAACAACTCGAATTGTTTCGGGTCGATGAAGCTGTAGGTAATCGCTTCCTGATAGCCACGAGCCACCAGCAAGCGACGCAGTTCAGGCAGATCGCTACGCGCTTCAGCCTTGGCTTGAGGCGCCAGACGGGCTTGCGGGTAGCGAACCGGCAGACGGTTGTAACCGTACAGACGGGCCAGCTCTTCGATCAGATCAACTTCAAGGCTGATATCGAAACGATGGCTTGGCACTTCAACGCGCCACTGCCCTGCCCCATCGGCAGAAATCTTCAGACCCAAGCCGCTGAGCAGTCGCTCCACTTCGGCCGAATCCATTTCCATGCCCAGCATCTGGGTGATGCGCTGGGCACGCAAGGTGACCGGCGCGATCTTCGGTAGGTGCTGTTCGCTGACGGTTTCGATGATCGGGCCGGCTTCGCCGCCAGTGATTTCCAGCAGCAGGCCGGTGGCGCGCTCCATGGCTTCACGGGCCAGCTGCCAGTCCACGCCACGCTCGTAGCGGTGCGAGGCGTCGGTGTGCAGGCCGTAGGAACGAGCCTTGCCAGCAACGGCAATCTGATCGAAGAACGCACTTTCAAGGAAAATGTCGCGAGTGGTCGCGGTGTTGACGCCGCTGTGCTCGCCACCCATGACGCCGGCGATTGCCAGGGCGCGGGTGTGGTCGGCGATCACCAGGGTATCGCTACGCAGGCTGACTTCCTGACCATCGAGCAGCACCAGCTTCTCGCCTTCTTCGGCCATGCGCACGCGAATGCCGCCGTTGATTTCTGCGAGATCGAAGGCATGCAGCGGTTGACCCAGCTCCAGCATCACGTAGTTGGTGATGTCGACGGCAGCGTCGATGCTGCGCACATCGGCACGACGCAGACGCTCGACCATCCACAGCGGCGTAGGCTTGGACAAGTCAACGTTACGGATCACACGTCCCAGGTAACGTGGGCAAGCGGCTGGTGCCAGCACTTCAACCGAACGCACTTCGTCGTGCACGGCTGGAACGGAGGCGATGACCGGGCGGGTGACTTTGGCGTCGTACAGCGCGCCGACTTCACGTGCCAGACCGGCCAGGGACAGGCAGTCGCCGCGGTTCGGGGTCAGGTCGACCTCGATGCTGGCGTCGTCCAGGCTCAGGTATTCACGAATGTCCTGACCGACCGGCGCATCGGCCGGCAATTCCATCAGGCCATCGTTGCCTTCGCCGACTTGCAGCTCGGTTTGCGAGCACAGCATGCCGTTGGACTCAACGCCACGCAGCTTGGCTTTCTTGATTTTGAAGTCGCCCGGCAGTTCGGCACCGATCATGGCAAACGGGATCTTCAGGCCCGGACGCACGTTTGGCGCACCGCACACGACCTGAAAAGTCTCCGAGCCATTGCTGACCTGGCAAACACGCAACTTGTCAGCGTCCGGGTGCTGCTCGGTGCTCAGCACCTCACCCACCACCACGCCACTGAATTCACCGGCGGCCGGCGTAACGCTATCGACCTCAAGACCGGCCATCGACAGACGAGCAACCAGCTCATCGCGACTTACCTGCGGGCTTACCCAGCCACGCAGCCATTGTTCACTGAATTTCATCCTGCTCTCCTAAGAATTCGTTACGACTAGCGAAATTGCGCGAGGAACCGCAAGTCGTTGTCGAAGAACAGACGCAAGTCGTTCACGCCGTAACGCAGCATGGCCAGACGCTCAACGCCCATGCCGAAGGCAAAGCCCGAAAACTCTTCCGGGTCGATCCCGGACATACGCAACACGTTCGGGTGAACCATGCCGCAGCCCATGACTTCCAGCCAGCCAGTCTGCTTGCAGACACGGCAGCCTTTACCGCTGCACATCACGCATTCCATATCGACTTCAGCGGATGGCTCGGTGAACGGAAAGTACGAAGGACGGAAACGCACGGCCAGTTCTTTTTCGAAGAACACGCGCAGGAACTCTTCGATGGTCCCTTTCAGGTCGGCGAAGTTGATATCGCGGTCGACCAGCAGGCCTTCGACCTGGTGGAACATCGGCGAGTGAGTGATATCGGAGTCGCTACGGTACACACGGCCCGGGCAGACGATGCGGATCGGCGGCTGTTTCGATTCCATGGTGCGGACCTGTACCGGCGAGGTATGGGTGCGCAGCAACATGTTGGCATTGAAATAGAAGGTGTCATGCATCGACCGGGCCGGGTGATGGCCTGGGATGTTGAGCGCTTCGAAGTTGTGATAATCGTCTTCGACCTCAGGGCCTTCGGCAATGCCGTAGCCGATGTGGGTGAAGAACTGTTCGATACGTTCCAGAGTGCGAGTAACCGGATGCAAACCACCCGAGGTCTGGCCGCGGCCAGGCAGGGTCACGTCAATGGACTCGGCAGACAGTTTGGCGGCCAGGTCGGCCTCTTCAAACAGTGCCTTGCGGGCATTGAGAACCTCTGTGACACGCTCCTTGGCAATGTTGATCAGGGCGCCGACTTGCGGACGCTCTTCTGCCGGCAAATTCCCCAGGGTCTTCATCACCTGAGTCAATTCACCTTTTTTGCCAAGGTAGTGAACCCGGATTTGCTCCAGGGCATTGATATCTTCAGCGCTTTGCACAGCCTCTAGTGCTTGAGAGACGAGCGCATCCAGGTTTTCCATGTACAGACTCCAGATACAAAATAGGGGAAGAGCTTGAAGGCTCTTCCCCTATTTATGACGTTTAACACCTGACCCCACAGAGGTGAGGCCGGGTGACTGTCGGGGGTACTTAAGCCAAGGTGGCTTTAGCTTTCTCGACAATCGCAGCAAACGCCGCTTTTTCGTTCACTGCCAGATCAGCCAGAACCTTACGGTCGATCTCGATGGACGCTTTTTTCAGGCCGGCGATGAAACGGCTGTAGGACAGACCGTTGATACGTGCACCAGCGTTGATACGAGCGATCCACAGAGCGCGGAACTGACGTTTTTTCTGACGACGGTCACGGTAGGCGTATTGGCCTGCCTTGATTACCGCTTGCTTGGCAACACGGAATACGCGCGAGCGAGCGCCGTAGTAGCCTTTAGCAAGTTTCAGAATTTTTTTGTGACGTTTACGGGCAATGACGCCACGCTTTACACGAGCCATGAGTTACTTCCTCTATTCTTGACTAAAATTAACGAAGGCGCAGCATGCGCTCGACTTTTGCCACGTCAGACGGATGCAGCAAGCTGCTACCGCGCAGTTGACGCTTACGCTTGGTCGACATTTTAGTCAGGATGTGGCTCTTGAAAGCGTGCTTGTGCTTGATACCGTTAGCAGTTTTCAGAAACCGCTTAGCAGCACCACTTTTCGTTTTCATTTTTGGCATGTTCGGATACTCCGCATTCAGTTGATAAACATAATCAGAAGGCCTGCCGTGCCCTGTTGATTACTTCTTCTTTTTCGGGGCGATGACCATGATCAGCTGGCGTCCTTCCATCTTAGGATGCTGTTCGACCGAACCGTACTCGAGCAAGTCACCTTCAACTCGCTTGAGGAGTTCCATCCCCAGCTCCTGGTGGGCCATCTCACGGCCGCGGAATCGCAAGGATACCTTGGCCCTGTCCCCATCACTCAGGAAACGTACCAGGTTGCGCAGTTTTACCTGGTAATCCCCTTCCTCCGTCCCTGGACGAAACTTGATTTCTTTAACCTGAATCTGCTTCTGGTTTTTCTTGGCCGCGGCAATCTGCTTCTTCTTCTCGAAGATCGATTTGCCGTAGTCCATCAGTTTGCAAACAGGGGGTACTGCATCGGCGGAAATCTCCACCAGATCCAGTTTGGCCTCTTCAGCCTTAAGAAGCGCGTCTTCAATTGACACAATCCCAAGCTGTTCACCTTCAGCCCCAATTAACCGAACCTCGCGTGCCGAGATATTCTCGTTGATCGGGGCTTTCGGTGCAGCTCGTTTATCTTGTCTCATTTCACGCTTAATAATAATTACTCCGAATCTGGGCGACCACGCCGGGAAACCGCTTGCGCGAGAAACTCAGCGAACTGGGCGACGGGCATCGAGCCCAGGTCAGCACCTTCACGAGTACGCACAGCGACAGTCTGCATCTCGACTTCCCGATCTCCGATAACCAAGAGATAGGGAACCTTGAGCAAAGTATGCTCGCGGATTTTAAAGCCGATCTTTTCATTTCTCAAGTCAGACTTGGCACGAAATCCGCTTTCGTTGAGGGTTTTTTCAACCTCAGCGGCAAAATCGGCCTGTTTATCAGTGATATTCATGATCACTGCCTGAGTCGGTGCAAGCCACGCGGGGAATGCACCCTCGTAGTGCTCGATCAGGATTCCGACGAAACGCTCGAACGAACCCAAGATCGCCCGATGCAACATCACCGGGTGCTTGCGACTGTTGTCTTCGGAGACGTATTCAGCTCCCAGACGGACAGGCAGGTTAAAATCGAGCTGCAGAGTACCACACTGCCAGACGCGGCCGAGGCAATCTTTCAGCGAGAACTCGATCTTCGGACCGTAGAACGCACCCTCGCCCGGCTGCAGATCGTACGGCAAGCCAGCGCTATCAAGGGCTGCAGCCAATGCAGCTTCGGCGCGATCCCACAACTCGTCGGAACCGACGCGTTTTTCCGGACGAGTGGACAGCTTCATTTCGACGTCTTTGAAACCGAAGTCGGCATAAACGTCCATGGTCAGCTTGATAAACGCGGCGGATTCGGCCTGCATCTGCTCTTCAGTACAGAAGATGTGGGCATCATCCTGAGTGAACGCACGCACGCGCATGATGCCGTGCAGCGCACCCGATGGCTCGTTACGGTGGCAGGCACCGAATTCGGCCAGACGCATCGGCAACTCGCGGTAGCTTTTCAGGCCCTGATTGAACACTTGCACGTGGCAAGGGCAGTTCATTGGCTTGATGGCGTAGTCGCGGTTTTCCGACTGAGTGGTGAACATGTTGTCGGCGTAGTTGGCCCAGTGCCCGGATTTCTCCCACAGGCTGCGGTCAACGACTTGTGGAGTCTTGATCTCCAGGTAGCCGTTGTCGCGCTGAACCTTGCGCATGTATTGCTCGAGCACCTGATACAAAGTCCAGCCGTTCGGGTGCCAGAACACCATGCCCGGCGACTCTTCCTGGGTGTGGAACAGACCAAGGCGCTTGCCGATCTTGCGGTGATCGCGCTTTTCAGCTTCTTCGATGCGCTGGATGTAAGCCGCCAGCTGCTTTTTGTCAGCCCATGCGGTGCCGTAAACGCGCTGCAATTGCTCGTTCTTGGCATCGCCACGCCAGTAGGCGCCGGACAACTTGGTCAGCTTGAAGGATTTCAGGAAACGGGTGTTCGGCACGTGCGGACCGCGGCACATGTCGACGTATTCTTCGTGATAATACAGGCCCATGGCCTGCTCGTTCGGCATGTCTTCGACCAGGCGTAGCTTGTAGTCTTCGCCGCGAGCCTTGAACACTTCGATCACTTCGGCGCGCGGAGTGACTTTCTTGATCACGTCGTAATCTTTTTCGATCAGCTGCTGCATGCGCTGTTCGATAGCGGCCAGGTCGTCCGGAGTGAAAGGACGCTCGAAGGCGATGTCGTAATAGAAGCCTTCGTCGATGACCGGGCCGATGACCATTTTGGCGGTCGGGTACAGCTGCTTGACCGCGTGGCCGACCAGGTGGGCGCAAGAGTGGCGAATGATCTCCAGCCCCTCTTCATCCTTTGGCGTAATGATTTGCAGCGTAGCGTCGGCGCTGATGATGTCACTGGCGTCGACCAGCTTGCCATCGACCTTGCCGGCCACGGTGGCCTTGGCCAGACCGGCACCAATGGATGCGGCGACCTCGGCTACGGAAACCGGGTGATCGAATGAACGTTGACTGCCGTCGGGAAGAGTAATAGTTGGCATGGCGCCTCCTCTCCTAGTGGTGACCCCTACCAAAGGTCACGTGGGTTGGGATGAGCCAGTACAAGATCCGGTCCAGGCCATTCAATGACGAACGCCTGCCTTACAGCGGCAGGAGCCTTGCGGCCAACCGGAAAACCGAACCAGAGTGACTGGGATTCAAATCAGGATTATTCGGACATTGCCGCCACCGGGACTGAAGGTCATCCGGAGCTTGCAAATACCCGAGCGAGGCATGCTAGCACAGATGAACGGTCATCGCGGTGCCGGGTTTTCCGCGGGGGCAAATCAGGTGTTTTTATGCCAGAGTGCTGAACTTGAACCCTGCTTTACCCCTCAGATAACAAGACATTGACCCACAAGGAGCATCCCAGCATGCGTCTGAATCGTTTGTTCGCAGTAGTCGCACCCATCGCCCTGCTGCTGCCACTGGCCGCCCATGCCGATTGGCCGAAGGGCGAGCGCGATAAATACATGGCTCAGTGCACCCAGGCAGCTACTCCGCAGATTGGCCCGGCGGCGGCAAAAGCCCATTGCGCTTGCGGCGCCGATGCGATCAAGTCGTACCCGGCCAGCGACATTCAGTCCTTAATGGACAACACCGCAAGTGACGCACTGAAACAAAAAGCACTGACCCAGATTTCGTCGTGCAAGGCCGACAACAAGGCGAAAAAATAAGCCCGAAAGGACGCTTTGAAGACCTCAACGGCCGATGAAAAGCCCCTGAAAAGCTATTTTTCGTACAATTCATGCAGGTTTTACAGCTTTTTTTATCGTCTTTACTTTCGGCCGAAAGCCTTTTAAAACGGGGCTTTCAGCCAAATCAAGCAACAAAGAAAGTGCAACTGTAGGGCAAACAGCACGTCCGGGGGGCTCCCAAAGCGAACATTTCGACTATGATACCCCGGTGTGCCCAGTTGGCCTGAGCAGCACAGTACTACTGAAAATATATGTTTCTTGGAGATACACCATGTCTAATCGCCAAACCGGCACCGTTAAATGGTTCAACGATGAAAAAGGCTTCGGCTTCATCACTCCTCAAGGTGGCGGTGACGACCTGTTCGTACACTTTAAAGCTATCGAAAGCGACGGTTTCAAAAGCCTGAAAGAAGGCCAGACCGTTTCCTTCGTGGCTGAGAAAGGCCAAAAGGGTATGCAAGCTGCTCAAGTTCGCCCAGAGTAATTTCCAGGCGCACTAAAAAAACCCCGTCCATGTGACGGGGTTTTTTATGGGTGAAGCAAAAGCCCGACAGTATCAGCCGCAGTTGATGCGCGTGATCACCAGGTTGTTATCGGTGTTCAGGTTCAGGCGATCGGAGCGGTACTCCAGGGTGACCATATCGTTTGGCTGGAGGATACGGGCAATTTGCGCGCCGGCGCGAAGGCGCGCCTGTTCCAGCAGTTCGGGCGAAGCCTTTTTGCCAATGGTGAATTCGGCAGCCTTTGCTTCACAGCGGCTGTGACCGGTATCAGTCGTCGTAACAGGGTCTGTTGCCGATTCGGTGGACGTACTGCTGCAACCTGCCAGCAGACTAGCGACCAACAAAGTACCCAATGACGCGAGCTTCCAAGGCATGAAGCCTCCTTTTTTCAGTAGTTAAGCTGAGATCGTGCGACCGCCAATCTGGCGCTTGGTTTCACAGGCAGCGCTTTCACCCTACCCTCGATCCGGACAATCGGCGAGTTTGCCTGAGCATTCCCAGCCGTTCATCCCTTAATCGTGACTGAATATGAACAGCACTCAATAAATGTCGATGTAGTCGAACGGTGGTGTCGGCCAGTTCTCTTTCAGCGCATTGAAAATCTGCATGACCCAGACCTCGTCACTGGCCGCGACCAATCCCACATACCCGGAGCCCTTGGCCCACGTCTCCAGACGAAACAGTAGACCGTCTATGTCGGTGCCGCCCACGACGCCCGATGAAATGTAAGCGATGCCGCCCTTGGTGACCCGCAACTGAGTGTGCTCATCATCGCTGGCGCTGGCCAGTAGCTGGCGAACCGCTTCAAGGGTCAAGCCGTCAGGAGTGTTCAAATCGATCTGCACAGCGCTGTCCTTGAAAAAACTCATCAAACGCCAAGTGTCGCATAGCCCTCCTCTCATGCCTAAGTCGGAGTGCCAAATGTCCGGCAAAAATGGTTAACTCACCCTCAGACTTTTCCGAATTCAAGAGCGCCATCATGACCACCGTAAGCATCGACGCCGACATCAAAGCCAAATGGCCGCTAGGTCATAGCTCCTACAGCCCGGGCAGCCCGGAAGAGTTGGCAATCATTGGTATCGATCTATTGGTCAAGGAACTGGGGACTGAAGCAGCGCAGTCCTTCATCGCGCAGGTGTTCGAGAAGTACCCGCCCGATTACAAGGGCGCTGAATACAACGAAAGGGAGTGAAACCCGCAGGCTGGCACCTGCGGGTGTGAAATTTACTTCAGGCGCGCCAGACGCTGGGTCAGCAGGTCGAAGAAGCCTTGGGCGTCGCCGCTTTCAACCCAGAAAGCGTTCTTCGGCGCGTTCAGGCCGTCATACCAGTCGACGACGGTTTGACCGAAGGTCGGACCTTCGCGACTATCAACCACCACGTTGACCGAACGGCCAGTGAACAGCTCCGGCTTGAGCAGGTAGGCAATGACCGTAGCGTCGTGCACCGGGCCACCCGGAAGACCGTAGTGTTCCATGTCGCCTTTGACGTATTCGTTGAGAATATCGCCCACCAGCTTGCTGGCGTTGTTGTTCAGTGCAGCGATCTGCTTCAGCCGTGCTTCGCTGGTGAGGATCTTGTGGGTCACGTCCAACGGTAGATAGGTCAGTTTGACGCCACTTTTCAACACCACTTCCGCGGCCTGCGGGTCAGCGAACAGATTGAACTCGGCCACCGGGGTGATGTTGCCACCGTTGAAGTGCGCACCGCCCATGACCACCACTTCCTTGATGCCCTGAACGATTTCAGGCTCCTGAATCAGTGCCAGGGCCAGGTTGGTCTGCGGACCGAGCATGGCGATGGTGATGCTGTGAGGCTTGGCGGCTTTCAAGGTATCAATCAGGTAATTGACCGCATTGCCCTTGGCCAGGCCTTGCTTCGGCTCATGCACGGTGACACCCGACAGGCCTTCCTTGCCATGAATGTTCTCGGCATAGATCGGTGTGCGCATCAGCGGCTTTGGCGCACCGGCATACACCGGCACCTCTTCGCGCCCTGCCCACTCGCGGGCCAGCCGCGCATTACGCGATGTCTTGTCCAGACGCACGTTGCCGGCGACGGTGGTCAGCGCCCGGACGCTCAATTCTTCCGGTGATGCCAGGGCAAACAGCAAGGCCACCACGTCATCGGCACCGGGGTCGGTGTCGATGATCAAGTCGATCTTTTCCGCCGCCTGGGCGCTTGTTGCGGTAATCAGAGACAAAAGCAGCAGACTCCGGAACAGTTGGTGCAGTTTCTGAGCATAGCGGTGCATGGCGCACTCCTTGTGCGTGGGAAAGCAGAGAGACAGCGGCGAATCAGAACGTTACCCCGGCCACCAGCACGATGTTGCAGTACGGCTGACATTCGCCTGTACGAACAATCGCCCGTGCCTGTCGGCTCAAGACCTTGAATTGCTCATGACTGAGCAGCTCACGCTGACCCAGCGCGCCTTCGGCATTCAGTTCGTCCAGCGTGACCAGCGACGACGGCTGCTTGTCCAGGATCTCCTGGGCCAATACGTGGCTTTCGACCTGCATTTCGCTGAGTACGACTTTTAAAGTGCTGATGAAATCCGGAATGCCGTGGGTAAGGGCCAGATCGATCAGCTCGACGCCCGGCGGCACCGGCAGACCGGCATCGCCAATCACGACCATGTCACCGTGGCCCAGGGAAGCGATCAGTCGCGACAACGCGACGTTGAGCAGAGGTGTTTTCTTCATGGTGTTTTAAAGGCCTGTACATCGGACAAATCAGGAATCGAGGGCTGCGCGCCAGCACGGGTCACCGACAGCGCGGCGGCCACCTGGCCGAAACGGATCGCTTCGTCCTCGTTTTTACCGGCCGCCAGCGCGGCGGCGAAACCACCGACAAAGGTGTCGCCAGCCGCCGTGGTATCGACAGCTTTTACCTTCGGTGCCGGAAAGTGTTCGAAGCTTTTGCCATTGGCAAACAGCGAGCCCTGGGCACCCAGGGTGATGATGACCTTGCCCGCCCCCATCGCAATCAGCCGGGTCGCTGCGGTTTCAGCAGTTGCCAGCGAATCCACCGGCAAACCGCTCAGTGCCGAGGCTTCGCTCTCATTCGGGATCAGGTAATCAATGGCCGCATACCAGTCTGCCGGCAGCGGACGACTGGCGGGTGCCGGGTTGAGAATCACGGTTTTGCCCAGCTCACGAGCACGCTTGAGTGCATGCCCGACCGTAGCATCCGGCACTTCCAGCTGACAGATGATCACGTCCGCCGCCTGCAACACCGCGTCGAAACGATCAATCACTTCCGGCGTCAGCGCTCCATTGGCACCGGCGACGATGACGATCGCATTCTGGCTGTTGTCATCGACCACGATCAACGCCACGCCGCTGGCACCGTCGACGGTGCTGACCGCCTGACAATCGATCCGGTCGGCCAACAGCGCCCCGCGCAATTCCTCGCCATAGGCGTCAGTACCCACGCAACCAACCATCGACACCTGCGCACCCAGCCGCGCCGCAGCGACCGCCTGATTGGCACCCTTGCCGCCGGAGACCGTGGTAAACGACTCGCCGATCAGCGTTTCACCGCCACGGGGCAACCGCGACGCGCGAGTCACCAGGTCCATGTTCAGGCTGCCTATCACCACTACTTTTGCTGGCATACATCACTACTCATAAATGCAATTTCAACGGTATTCGGCGAACACACCGGCCAGCGGCGCAGTCGATTCCCGCAAGACAATACTGGGTGTCACGATCCGTTGATCGGTGGCCATATCCGGTGTGGCGATCCTGCGCAAAAGCACGCTGGCCGCCATCTCGCCGAGTTGCAGGATCGACTGGCCCACGGTGGTCAGCGCCGGATAGACATAACGGCTCATCTGGATATCGTCGAAGCCGATCACCGACAGCTCGCTCGGCACACGAATATTGCGCTCGGCGGCGGCTCGCAGCACGCCGATGCCGATCATGTCGTTGCCGGCAAAAATGGCGCTCGGCGGGTTCTTTTCCAACAGGATTGCGGCGGCGCTGTAGCCGCCGGTGCTGGTGAAATCGCTTTCCAGCATGCGCTCGCGAGGCACTTCGACGCCCGCCTCTTTCAGCGCGCGGCAATAACCCGCCAGACGCATCTGCGCCACGCTGGTACTTGCCGGCCCGCCAATGGTGGCGATGTCCCGATGCCCCAACTCCAGAAGGTGCCGGGTCGCCAGATAAGCGCCGTACTCATGATCGATGCGCACCATATCGGCATTCACGCCTTCCAGTCCGCGGTCGACGATAACCATCGGCGTGCGCACACCCGCCAGACCTTCTGCCAGTCCGGCATCACCACCAGCCGATGCCACGATCAACCCGTCGATGCGCTTTTCCAGCAACACGCGCAGGTAGCTGCGCTGCTTGTCCGGGTTGTCGTCGGAGTTGCAGAGGATTACGCAGTAGCCATTACGCTCGCAGTAATCCTCGATGCCGCGAGCCAGTTCGGCGAAGTACGGGTTAAGGCTGTTGGGCACCAGCAGGCCGATGGTCGCCGTAGTCTTGGCCTTCAATGAGCGGGCCACAGCGCTGGGCACGTAGTCGAGACTTTTGATCGCGGCCTCGACCTTGATCCGCACTTCCTCACTGACCGGACGAGTCTTGTTCACCACATGGGAAACCGTGGTGTAGGAAATCCCCGCGAGCGCTGCCACATCCTTGATCGTTGCCATGATTCAGGTCCGCCGGCTTGCGCGCTGACTGCGATAGGTATCAAGCACCACCGCCACCACGATGACCGCGCCGGTGATGATGCGTTTGGTCGGTTCGGTCGCGCCGATCTGCGCCAGACCGGCCGCCAATACGGAAATGATCAGGACCCCGAAAAAGGTGCTGATGACCGAACCGCGCCCGCCCATCAGGCTGGTTCCGCCGATCACCACCGCGGCAATCACTTGCAGCTCCAGACCGGAACCGGCATTCGGATCCGCCGCTTCCAGGCGAGAAATCTGGAACAGCGCGGCGATACCGGCCAGCAGCCCCATCAGACTGAACACCAGGATCTTGTAGGGCTTTGGATTGATCCCTGCCAGACGCACGGCTTCTTCGTTGGTGCCGATGCCGATCAGGTAGCGGCCGAACACCGTGCGGGTCAGCACGGCCTGAGCAATGAAGATGATCAGCAAGGCAATGATGAATGACGGCGAAATGCCGAAGGCGATCGGGTTGGACAGCCAGGCAAAGGCATCACCGATGTAGGCCGTGCGCGAACCGGTCATCTGATACGCCACGCCGCGCGCCATTTCCAGCACGCCGAGGGACACGATGAACGACGGAATCCGCCACGCCACGGTGATCGAACCGGTGATGGTTCCGGCCAGCGCTGCCGCCGCCATGCCGAGCAATGCTGCCGGCAGTACGCTCCAGCCCCAGCCGAGAATCGCCACGCTGACCGTCGACGCGGCGAGTGCCAGCACCGAGCCCACCGACAGATCGATGCCGCCGATGATCAACACGAACGTCATGCCGACCGCCAGCACCATCAAGTCCGGAATCTGGTTGGCCAGGGTGCTGAAGGTGTCGTAAGACAGGAAATGGCTGCTCAGGACCGAGAACAGCGCGACCATCGCCAGCAAGGCACCGGCCAGGCCCAGATAGGTGCCGAGGCCGTAAAAATTGCCACTACGTTTACCGGCAGACGTTGCAGTTTTCATTGAAGATCCCTAGGCGCTGCTTCATTGAGCAACGCATCACGTTTTTGGTAGCCAGCAAAAGCGGCGGCAAGCAAGTCATCCTGGGTCCAGCTGTCGCGCTCGAATGTCTCGATCAGGCGCCCCGCCGACAGCACGCCGATGCGGTCGCAGATCAGCATCAGTTCGCGCAGATCGCTGGACACCACCACCAGCGCCTTGCCCTGACGGGTCAGCTCACCGAGCAGTGCATAGATGTCGAATTTGGCGCCGACGTCGATGCCGCGAGTCGGCTCGTCGAACAGCAACACCGAACAATCGCGCTCCAGCCAACGGCCGATCACGACTTTCTGCTGGTTGCCGCCGGACAGCTCCGACACCAATTGCGTCGGGCTGGAGCTGCGAATGCGCATGGCGTCGATCTGACGCTGGGCCAGGGACATTTCCTCACCGTTGTTGACGAAACCACCGCTGGAGATCTCCGGCATGTTGCCCAAGGCAATGTTCGCGCTGATCGATTGGGTCAGCAGCAAGCCTTCGCCCTTGCGGTCTTCAGTGATCAGGGCGATGCCGTGTCCGACCGCGTCCACCGGTGAACGAATACTCACGACCTGTGCTGGCGAACCCAGCGCAACCGTGCCGCTGTCCGCCGTGTCGGCGCCGAAGATCAAGCGCAGCAGTTCAGTGCGTCCTGCTCCGATCAAACCGGAAATCCCGAAGATCTCGCCGGCACGCACTTCGAAGGACACGTCGCGCACCTTGTCCGAGCGGGTCAGCCCCTTGACTGTCAACGCCGGCGCTCCGACCTGGCGCGAGCCCATGTCGATGTGTTCGCCGAGTTCACGGCCGACCATCAGGGTGACCAGTTGCTCGCTGTTGTAGTTGGCCATCGGCTCGACGCAGACCAGGTTGCCGTCGCGCAACACCGCAATGCGCTGAGCGACACGGGCCAACTCTTCGAGGCGGTGCGAGATATAGATGATCGAGACGCCGCGCGCTTGCAGGCGCGTGATCTGCTCGAACAGCATCTCGACTTCACGGGCCGTCAGCATCGCGGTCGGTTCGTCGAGGATCAGCACATGACAATCGCCGATCAGGTTGCGGGCGATTTCGACCATTTGCTGGTGACCGATACCCAGCTCGCCGACCAGAGTATCCGGGTCAATCGCGTCGAGCCCGACCTGAGCCATGGCCTCTATCGCTGCCTTGCGCAATTGCTTGCGGCTGATCCAGCCAGCGTTGCTGGGCAGGTTGTCGAGAAACAGGTTTTCAGCCACCGACAGGGTCGGCAGCAGATTGAGTTCTTGCATGACCATGCGAATGCCCAGGTCTTCAGCCTGGGTGCGACTGCCGGGGCGATAATCCTGACCCTGAAACTGCATCTGGCCGGTGGTCGGCGTGACCAGCCCGCCGATGATCTTCGACAGCGTGCTTTTGCCGGCGCCGTTCTCGCCGGTCAGCGCCAGCACCTCACCGCGCATCAACGTCAGGTCGATGCCGCTGAGGACAGGTTGCGCATAAGTCTTACCGATACCGCTGACCGAGAGGACAGCGTTCGGAGCGAAAACTGACATAAAAAACTCTCCATGCGCTCGCCCGGACGGGCGAGCACCACCGTGTCGCCAGAAGGACTACTTGGTCACCAGCTCTACCGGAGTTTCGATGACGCCGTTGGTGCCGCTGTCGACCTTCTCGCCCTTGATGATTTTCAATGCCGTCTCGATGCCGAACACGGCTTGCCTGGCGGCAAACTGGTCAGCGGTGGCCAGGACACGGCCATCCTTGAGCATTGGCTTGATGGCGTTGATGTTGTCGTAGCCGACAACTTGCACCTTGCCGGCCTTGCCCGCGGCTCGCACGGCGGAGACCGCGCCGACGGCCATGCTGTCGTTGCCGGCCAGCAGGGCTTTGACGTCCGGGTATTCACTAAGAATCGAAGCGGCGACCTTGTTGCCTTTATCGATTTCCCAATCGCCGGACTGTAGAGAAACGACCTTGATTTGCGCCGCTTCCATCGCATCCTTGAAGCCAGCAGTCCGGGCCTGGGCGTTGGTGGTGGTGGACACGCCTTCGATGATGCCGACTTCGTCACCGGCCTTCAGTTGCCTGGCCAGGTATTCACCTACCAGACGCGCGCCTTTGCGGTTATCCGGACCTACGAACGGAACAGTAATGTTTTTGCTTTTGACGACGGCAGGATCCAACTGGTTATCGATGTTGATCACCGTGATGCCGGCATCGATGGCTTTCTTGATCACCGGAACCATGGCCTTCGAATCAGCGGGTGCGATGACCAGTGCATTGACCTTGGCCAGAATCATTTGCTCGACGATGCGCGTTTGGCCAGCGGTGTCGGTTTCGTCCTTGATGCCGTTGGAGATCAGGTCGAAATCGGCGGAGTGGTCTTTCTGGTAGGCCTTGGCGCCGTCTTCCATGGTCAGGAAGAATTCGTTGGCCAGGGACTTCATGACCAGCGCGACTTTAGGTTTTTCAGGGGATTCGGCGAAAGCCGAGGAGACAGGCAACGCGACGGATGCGGCAGCCAGCATAGCGACAGCGAGAAGACGTCCAGCGAATGGCAGCTTCATGGATTCACTCCGATCTTATGATTATTCTGAGCAACGCTTGCGCTGGCATAAGCTTCACTGCATTCGCCGAGGGACAAGCCATCGGCGGAGCCTCGCAAACGTTTGCGTAGGCAGAACTATGCGAACCCTTTCGTCATTTGTCAACGACCGAAAAACCGTTTTGTACTTCGGCGAGCGTCTCTTTACGCCGTTGTGCTGACAATACCACCCGCGTCGGAACCCTTGGCCAGTTCCTTGACCAGATTGCCGGTTACTTCTGCCAGCGCGCCGCTGGTGTTCGCGACCTGCCCCTGAATTGCCATGACTGCCGCTGTCTTGGCTTCCGGTGTCGGGTAAGACGCCGCCTGAGCCGCGGCCAATTGCTGCTGTTGCTCGCGCAGTTGCTGTTGCAGTTCCTGCATGCGCTTGAGCAATATTTTTACTGCGATGCTTTGGTCGCTGCCGCTTTCTGCTTTGGCTTCGGCCTGGGTGCCGCCACCTGTGCGGACCTTGGTTTCGTCAGCCGCTTCCTCGTTACCCAACGCCAGCGCCGACACTTCGGAAGTCGATTCGCTCAAAGCGTTGATCGTCGCCGTGGACTTGCCACCGATGGTGATTGCGCCTGCATTGGGGAAGCCAACCGAAAATGACATGTGAAACTCCTGGAGAAAAAGATCCTTTGAAGGGCATCGACCTGCGCGCTTGTTTCTTTAAGTGCTGATTCGCTATCTGGCAAGACGATCTGTTCGACAGAGGCCGTAGTCCTTTTCGGAGAGCCGAACGTAAATGCCAGACATATTCGGAAACCCGGACAACAAACCGTTTAACGTCTCTCTGACACAAACCAGAAAGTTGATACCAATCATAAGGTTAAAGACATTTTTTCATTTCCGGATATGACTGGTACAGATCCTGCTCACTCTCCTTCACCCCAAGCGTTCAGATCCGCCTGGGGCACATCTAGATGAACCTGCATCAGCACCGTCTCACTACTAGAAGAGAAAAATAATGACATCTGCTTTCAAGACTTTCGTTCCGGGCGCCTTGGCCCTCCTGCTACTCCTTCCGACAGCCCTTCAGGCAAAAGAAGCCGAAACCCAACAAAAACTGGCGAACGTGGTGATCCTCGCCACCGGCGGCACCATTGCCGGCGCAGGCGCCAGCGCCGCCAACAGCGCGACTTATCAAGCGGCAAAAGTCGGCATTGAACAATTGATCGCCGGGGTTCCCGAACTGAGCCAACTGGCTAACGTTCGCGGCGAACAGGTCATGCAGATTGCGTCAGAAAGCATCACCAACGACAACCTGCTGCAACTGGGCCGTCGTGTGGCCGAACTGGCCGACAGCAAGGACGTCGATGGCATCGTCATCACCCACGGCACCGACACCCTGGAAGAGACCGCCTACTTCCTGAACCTGGTCGAAAAAACCGACAAGCCGATCATCGTCGTGGGCTCCATGCGCCCAGGCACCGCGATGTCCGCCGACGGCATGCTGAATCTGTACAACGCCGTGGCCGTGGCCAGCAGCAAAGATGCTCGCGGCAAAGGCGTACTGGTGACCATGAACGATGAAATCCAGTCGGGCCGCGACGTCAGCAAGATGATCAACATCAAGACCGAGGCGTTTAAAAGTGCCTGGGGCCCCCTCGGCATGGTGGTTGAAGGCAAATCCTACTGGTTCCGCCTGCCAGCCAAGCGCCACACCATGGATTCGGAATTCGACATCAAGAACATCAAGAGCCTGCCTGATGTCGAAATCGCCTATTCCTACGGCAACGTGAGTGATACCGCCTACAAAGCGCTGGCTCAATCCGGCGCCAAAGCCATCATCCACGCCGGTACAGGCAACGGTTCGGTGTCTTCGCGGGTTGTTCCAGCCCTGCAGGCGCTACGCAAGGACGGCGTGCAAATCATTCGGTCTTCCCACGTCAACGCTGGTGGTTTCGTACTGCGTAACGCTGAACAGCCTGACGACAAGTACGACTGGGTCGTGGCGCATGACTTGAATCCACAGAAAGCTCGCATCCTGGCCATGGTCGCGCTGACCAAGACCAATGACAGCAAGGAGCTGCAGCGGATGTTCTGGGAATACTGATTCGCCCTCGCCCGACCGGTTCCGGTCGGGCACCGCCGTCGCCTCTCGCCACCACTGGCAAGAGGTCTCTTATCCGATAAAAAAATTTCCCTCTTCCCACACCAAACGGAAAAAACCGCTGTCAGACGATTTTCTTGAATTTTAAGCAGTTGCGAAAATGCCTACAGTTAAATACTGTATGCACGTACAGCTTAATAAGGATAATTTCGTGACCACCACCTCTGCCTCTCCTGACGCCTATCAACGCATGGGCATGCGTGTTCAAAAAATCATCAATTCCCCCACCGCGCAGAAAGCCAAAGCCGCACTGATCTTCCGTCTTCCGGACGAGCCCGTGGATGAGTGGGAACAATTGCTCGAAGAAATCGACGAGAACGACAACGTCACCCTCGCCTACCGCGACGATGGCGGCGTGCAGATTTTCTGGGTTGTGCCGAAGGAAGATTGAGTCAATGAGTGTCCGTTGTTTTGTTTTGCTGTTTCTGTTCTTCGCGATGGGCGCCCAGGCTGACGCGCCGCGCACTTTCGACGAAGCCAAGAAGGTCGCCTGGAAGCTGTATGCGCCGCAATCCACCGAGTTCTACTGCGGGTGCAAGTACACCGGCAACAAGGTGAACCTCTCCGCCTGCGGTTATGTACCGCGCAAAAATGCCAAGCGCGCTTCCCGCATCGAATGGGAGCACATCGTCCCCGCCTGGCAGATCGGCCACCAGCGTCAGTGCTGGCAGGAAGGCGGACGCAAGAATTGCACGCGTTACGACCCGACCTATCAGAAAGCCGAGGCCGATTTGCATAACCTGGTGCCAAGCATCGGCGAAGTGAATGGCGATCGCAGCAATTTCAGCTTCGGCTGGCTGCCGGAGCAATCCGGTCAATACGGCTCGTGCCTGACTCAGGTCGATTTCAAGGCGAAGAAGGTTATGCCCCGCCCTTCCATTCGCGGCATGATCGCCCGGACTTATTTCTACATGAGCAAGCAGTACGGTTTGCGCCTGTCAAAACAGGATCGGCAACTGTACGAAGCCTGGAACAAAACCTACCCGGTTCAAGCCTGGGAACAGCAACGCAACCAGAGCGTGGCGTGCGTGATGGGGCGCGGTAACGAGTTTGTCGGGCCGGTGGACATGAAGGCCTGCGGTTAAACGCACGCGCACAAAAAAGGCCTCGGGGTAATTGCCCGAGGCCTTTTTGTTTTCAACCGCGCTCGACATCCCAAGGCGCTCGGCCGGCGGATGACGCCGTTACTGAGTCAACGGGCGCTCGATGACCAGCAATTCGATGTTCTGCTTTTTCGCACGGGTCAGTGCTGCGCGCACCTCTTCCTGCTTGGCTTCAGCTTCGGCTTTCGAACTGAATGGCCCCATCAGGATGCGGGTCTTGCCATTTTCCTTGACCACACTGGCAACGAAACTGTGCTCGATCAGCCAGCCACTCAGATCGCTGACAGCCTGCGTTATTTCACCTCGCACTTCCAGATCCCACTGCGGTCCGGAGGCCACCGCAGGCGCTGCAGTCGCTGCTGGCTGCGGCTTTTGCGCGTCAACGCTCTTGCCTTCACCACATCCCGCCATTGCCAGTACGGCGATTACCAAGGCCATTTTGCGCACAACGCTTCCCTCTGAATGCTGAAAGCGGGGATTTTAACATTCATGAATACTTCCCGAGTGCCGCAAAATGGGCGCAAAACAACGAGAATGATGGATGCGGCCTCTGTATAGTTACGCCTTGGGAATTAATGCAGCATCTGCGCGTCAGAAAGAGGCACCCAAACCGTGAGACTTCGCACTAATCTATACATACCACCGACCTCTGCACTGTCCGAATCAGGTGCCCCACAAAGCAATCAAGGAGAAGACCATGCTGATACTCACCCGCAAAGTCGGTGAAAGCATAAACATTGGCGATGACATTACGATCACCATTCTGGGCGTAAGCGGCCAGCAAGTCAGAATTGGCATCAACGCCCCGAAAGACGTTGCGGTGCACCGTGAAGAAATTTATCAGCGCATTCAGGCTGGCCTGACCGCCCCGGAAAAGCCGCAAACCTGAATCCTGCTGCAGTCAGTAGCCAGCCCGTTCGCCCTGGAATCACGGCTGGCTAAGATTCACGTGTTGCTAACACCACCGCAGTCACCCACCCAGAACGTGAAGCCGATACTAGCGGCATGTCTCACGTCATGGCTGTCGGACGTTTCGGATAAATCCTGGGGAAGTGCGCAATCACACTCGGCTAACCAAATGTCACACCCCGCGCCATGCCCGTAGCCGCCACAACCATCAGCAGCACCAGCAGCGCTTCGATATGACTGATCCGTGCAAATAGCGTTGCACGATCGGAATTGACGGCTGCACCCCGCGCCTGCGCAATCCGCCATTTGACCAACGTCACCATCGGTGCAACTTCAAGCAACAGGATCAGGACGAACAGCGTCAATTTGAGGTGGAACAGCGGCTGATGCAGATAGTAGTCAGTGCCCTTTTCGTACCCGCCAAAGGCTCGCATCCCACCGGTGACCAGCAGGACGACCGCAGAAATCCCCCACAGGTTATCCGCGATCAATACGCTGCGAGCCTCCCCCACGCCAGTCGCCAGGCGCCGAAAAGCCGTGCCGCGGGACAGGACTGCCCAGAAGCCGAGGGCAAACGCCAAGAGATGGATCGCAGCAAGAAACCAGTGCACAAGCATCGATATACTCCCGTCAGGCCAACGTTCCGATTGGCCTGACAGTAGTAGCCCAAAAAGCAGGAACCTGCCTGCGGCCAAGGATGGAAGACATGGTTGGCTCAGCACTACCAATGCTTGTAGCGGGATTGGGCTGTACCGCAAACCGCGTCGATACGAGTCTTGAAGCAAACCCCATGGTATTGGAAGTCGCTCTGGACGCACCGCATTGCCTGCATCAGGCATCTCCGATAGAGGCCGCCCGCGCTGTCCGGCACTTCATGAAAAGTGTCAGCCCTGCAGTTGAATGATTACTTCGCAGCATTACGACACTCACCGCGGACGGAAAACTCAGCCAAAAGGATCAGAGCCCACCCGCTTCGCGCCCCTGTCGCAACTTGAAATCTTGATTACGGAACAGCAATCGCGGCAACTTAAAGAGTTCGCACGCACGATCAATCAGTTTGAAAGCGGTTAGCTTGCGACGCTGCATGACAATCATTCGGCCGATTTCGAAACCAAACTCAGCTGCATCCTCGCGCGACACAAAACGCATGGAAGGGGCCTCACCTGCTTCTCTGATCTCTTTGCCATCGAACCAAATAGAAATCCTGGCCTTGTGATGCGTGTGCAGATTTTCCGGTTCGTCCTGCTGTGTTTTGATCGGCCCGACTGTAACCACCTGGATGTCGTAACCTAAGTGAGTCTCTTGTTTCGTAACGATTAAAGGCACTGTTGTCATTACCGCGTCCATGGCGTGTGGGGGATCGGGCGCCACAATACTCGTTAATTTGAGCAATGCCAAATTGCCACCACCTCATTGACGCATCCGGTCACGGAGGGGGGCACCTGACTGGAAATGACCATGACCCAGGAGCCTTGGTTGTACCTCGGCGATTGCCTTGAGGTGATGACCTGGAAGTGGGCGCCGAGTTTTGATGGGGGTTGCAAATCGCAGTGTCTAGTCCTGAAACGGGTTTACACCTGTTTCACCCCAACGCCCGATGCATCGCATCGGGCGTTTTGTATTTCAAAGACTGGTGCGGACGCTCGTGGTTGTAGATCGATACCGACTCACTGACCATCTTCTTCACCTGCGTTAAATCCTGTGGGCGCTGGAGCAAAAGCTCTGCCTTCAATATCCCACTTGGCCCCTCCATTGCCACTGACCAATGAATTGCATCCTGGCTGACCCACCGCTTGCATTCGACTTGACCTGCACACGCCGTAATGCCGACTGGTCCGATTTTCAGAACTTCACCACGGACCATCGAACGCTTACCTGTGACTCTTCTCTTGTAAATCACCCCATTTCTCTTGGACTATGTGTGGACTCTGCCCTGAAGCGCTAGATGCGCCGGTGGTGATTTTCAAAGGCAGGTACCGCCGTATTAATACTATTAAGGAAGCATCATGCCTCATCAGCCTTTCGCAGTTCGTCTCGCTGAGATAAAGGGCATCGGGCCCGAAACGGCTGAGCAGTTTGTGGCAAGACTCAAGGTTCGATCTGCAATCCTCTTTCTGATGGCCGTATGCATGTCCTTGGTGGCGGTGGCTATCTGGGAAGGCTGGAACTCGCGCCAGTATCGTTTGCATGACAAAGAAGTAGCGATGTCAAACCTTGCGCAAACCCTGTCATCCCAGGCACAAGCGTCGATCAAGCAGGCCGACACCGTTTTGTTCAGCTTGGTAGAGCGCCTTGAAATCGATGGTATGGGCCGCGACCAGTTACCCCGATTAGGACTGTTGCTCAATGCCCAGCGCAATGAACTGCCTCAGTTACACGGCCTGTTCATCCATAACGAAAAAGGCGAGTCGGTAGCGAGTTCGAGTAAGTTCACCCCATCAAGCACCAACTATTCCGACCGCGAGTATTTTATCTTTCATCGCGACCATCCTGAGCTTGGTCCGCATATTGGGCACTCGATAAGAAGTCGCACCACGGGCGAATGGGTCATTCCGGTGTCTCGCAGGATCAATCATGCTGATGGCAGTTTTGCCGGTGTAGTGGTGGCAACCCTGTACCTCGATCATTTTCTCAAGCTCTACAACAGCATCGATATCGGCGGTAATGGGGCCATCAGTTTGATATCCGACGATGCCAGGATCGTGGTCCGCCGCCCGTTTAACGAAGCTGAAATCGATACCAACGTCGCCAAAGGTCCGCTCTACATGCAACTCTTGCTCTTACCCAAGGGACCTTTTGGCTCGGCAATTGTTAAATCCAATATGGACGGTGTGGAACGAGTAGTGGGTTTTCGGCGAGTCGATGAATATCCACTCATCATTTTTACAGCTCACGATAAGGAGGAAGTATTGGCGAACTGGCGGCAAGAGTCGCTGCTGAGCGCGGCGATAGTTGCTTTGCTGATAGCAATTCTAGGTGTGCTCGGCTATCGCTTTATCAGGCTGATGAAGGGGCAGAATCATATTCAGAACGAATTGCTGGGCACTCAAAAAAAATTGATTGAGGTCAATCGAACGCTTGAGTTGTTGGCGCTGGAGGACGCATTGACTGGGCTGGCAAACCGGCGCCAGTTCGACCTTTTCCTTCGTGCAGAAATGGGGCGCGCCAAACGCAGCCAAGGGAGCCTTGCGTTACTGATGATCGATGTCGACGACTTCAAACGTTTCAATGATCGATACGGTCATTTGACCGGAGACGAGTGTCTACGCAGCATCAGCGCGATCATAGGAGCGAACATCAAACGGCCCGGCGATCTCGCCGCTCGCTATGGCGGCGAGGAGTTTGCCGTGGTGTTGCCTGGCACTGACTCTGCGGGGGCATTTCTGGTGGCAGAGAAAATCCGGCGTGCCGTGCAGCAAGCGGGAATCGAGCACAGCGAAAGTGCCCAGGGCATCGTCACGGTCAGCCTTGGGGTAAGTGCATGTAGTCCAACAGTAGATGACTCACCCAAAGCCTTGATCGGTGCCGCTGATAAGGCTCTCTATGCAGCCAAAACCAGCGGAAGAAATATGAGTGTTATCACAAACGAACCTAATAACAGAGCCGCAAAGGTCAACGAAAGGCTGAGTAACCTCTCAGGTGGTGAGTAGCCTCTCCGGTGGTGGTCATACCGCTGGACTTATTCAACATAATCGGTCGTTTGCAGTCTCTCGCGAAGGCCACCCATCTATCCTCAACTGCCAGCGGCTTTTGTTGATGTCGGTCAAACACCCGGTTTTGCTCGATGCCAGGATGGCGTTTTAATGGCATTAGTGGCGGTTTTTGCTGAGCTGACGCGGCGTACCTTTCCGGTGGAAGGATGTTCAGCCGCTCGCTCAGGGACTGTGCGCAAGTGAGCGGTTGGATTCTGGCTCTTGGTCGGTCGGGGTAACATCTTGGAGGAGCACTTGATGTATTCAAGCATCTTTTTCGCATGGGGGCTGGCGGCCATTACCGTGGGCTTGCATGCAGTCGGTCTGGCCCTGTTGCTTAAGTTTCTGGACCACAGGGGAAATGTTCTTATGACGCGACTAGGGGCCATTAGCATGCGGTTGGTGTGGGTTGCCTGCTATATGGTTCTGCTGCATTTGATGGCGATCTCGATCTGGGGGGCATTCTATGTGTGGCAGGGGTGTCTGCCCGATCTCGAAACGGCGTTTTATTTCTCTGGGGTGACCTATGCGACGATTGGTTACGGCGACGTGGTGCTGGGGAAACCCTGGCGTCTGTTCGGGTTGATGGAAGGCTTGACCGGCATCCTTATGTGCGGTTTATCCACAGGTGTCTTCTTCGCTGTGGTCAATCATATTTATCAGTTTTTCCACACGACAGCCGACCACCACAAGTCCAGGTGACGTTTGAACTGCGCCTCCAACACCTGAGCTACTGCGCGTCACCCGCCAGAGTAGATTTCTGTGCTTGATAGCGCTCGATCGCTGCATGGGCATTGAACAACATACGCTCGCCCCCAAGTCTCTCGTCGAACCCTGCACGTCGCACCATCTCAAGTACGCCGGGATTCAACCCCGCCAGCCAGAGACTGGTGCCCAGCTCGGCCAAGCTTTTCTCGCCCTCTATCAGCGCCTGCAGTGCCGAGTATTCGATATCGGGCACCGCACTCATGTCCCAGACAACCACTCGCGGCTGATACTGTCTCTCCAGCGCGATAATCTGTTCCTTCACATAGTCAGCGTTGAGAAAAAACAGGCGTCCCTCCGGCCGCACAATCAGCAGTCCCTCAAAAGTCTCGTCATTAGGGTGGTCTTCTGACAAGGGGCGTAGCACGTCGGTGCCACACTTGCGACCAAGGACATACACGTGCGGGCGGGCGGTCTGGTAGGCCAAACTGACCAACGATACGATGATTGCCACAGTGATCCCCTGAAGCGTGCCAAACAAAAGCACGCCCACCATGGCAACGAGCGCCCAGTGGAACTCCATTGGACGCACCTTGCGAATAGCCAGGAACTCTCGCGGCTGAATCAGCCCGACCGAGTAGTAGATGACGATAGCGGCCAGTGTGGCGTGAGGTAGAAGCCCGAGTAACCCGGATAGCAGCAGCATCGTGGCAAAAGCCGCGCAAGCAGTGACGATCGAGACCACCTGAGACTGCCCACCAGTGGCACGTACAACAGCCGTCTGTGAGGTGCCGCCACCGGCAGGCATCGCGCCGAGCAGAGCACCACCAAGGTTGCCGAGACCGGTTGCGATCAACTCGCGGTTCGCATCGATGGGGGGATCGCCTGGCCGGACAAATGCGCGCCCCGCCGCAATCGTTTCGGTAAAACTCATCAGCGCGATCCCAAGCGCACCCGGTAACAGCTGCTTGATCAGCGCGAGATCAGGCAACGTAAATGATGGTAACCCTTGTGGAATCACGCCGACCGTCGAAGCTCCCAGAGCCTGTAAGCCGAAGTACCATGAGGCGGCGATGCTGACACCGACCACAATCAATGGCGCAGGCGAATGTGCCCACAGGCGCTCCATCGCGATGAGCATCAGGAACGCCACCACCGCTACCGCGAACGTGATCAGGGAACTCTCCGGCACGTGATGCGCTATGTTGAGGATGTCGACAAAAAAACTGTGCTTTGCGATGTGGAGGCCGAGGAGTTTGGGCACCTGGTCCAGCACGATGACAAGCCCGACCCCCGCTTTGAAGCCGCTCAATACCGGGGAGGAAATGAAGTTCGCGAGAAATCCCAGGCGTATTATTCGCGCCAGGAGCAGCATCGTGCCAACCAACACGGTTAGCGTTGCACTTGCCGTGATCAGCTTCTCTGGGGCGCCGTCCGGTACGGCCAAACCGATCTGCGCACCGGCCAGAATCGCCAGCGTAGCAGTGGAGCTGACACTGAGTACGCGCGACGTCCCAAGGAGTGCGTAGATCAACATCGGGGCGAAGGCCGTATACAGGCCGACGGCAACAGGTAGACCCGCGACTGTCGCGTAGGCCATTGCTTTGGGTAGTACGACTGCGGCAGCCGTGAGCCCCGATACTGCGTCGAGGCGAAGGGGAGCGGTGCCGGAGTGAGCTGCTTTCAATGTCTTCAGATGCGGTTCCACACTGCCTCTCTCGGCGGGTTCATCTACAGGAAATACTGAATGACTTCCTTTCACTTTCCTTACCTTTTTCCTCATCGTAAAGCCAACCAGATTAACAAGACCGTCGTCATGATCTGCATCAATGGTTGCCAGGCGCGCGCTGCGCGCAATATCACAGCTTAGCCCGGCTGGGGACTCTCGGAGGCCTTCGCCCCAGGTTCAAAGTGGGTCATGACGCACAAGACCTCCAGCAGCAAAGCTGAAGGCCGATTCGGCAAGCAGGACTTCAACCTCCACTGAACACGCTCATGCTCAACCTTCAGAGCGGCAAGCTCCTTCGGCATCCTCGATACATGACAATCAGTCCGGCAATGTTCTTGCTGGCCTTACTCAGGTCCCGGCGCGTCGTCTCCAGCTCAGCACACAGCAAATCACACTGGTGTTTCAGCATTTCCGCGTGGGTGGGTATTCCCGAGTCAAAGCCCGAATCATCAATCAGATCGTCGTCCATCACACCACGCACCGCTTACTGTATATACGCACAGTACAGATTGGAATATGGTTGCTCAAGTGGGAGAAGACAGGTGGTGAAGAGTATCGAGATATAGGAGGGAGAGAATCGGACTCTTTAGGCGTTCACATTGCCCAGTGTGAACGAAGCCTATATTTTGTGAACGTTCTGCGTGAATTCAAGACAACAAAAAAGGGCCCACCTTTCGGTGAGCCCTTCTAGACCGCCCAGCAGAGCGGATTTTGTTTGGTAGGCGCGATTGGACTCGAACCAACGACCCCCACCATGTCAAGGTGGTGCTCTAACCAACTGAGCTACGTGCCTGCTGTGAGGCGGCATTCTACGGAATTCCGGAGGGGTGTCAACACCTTTTTTCGAGCTAACCCTATGAATATGCAAAATATTTAATTTCGCCGCCGTAAAGAAGATTTTGCGGTGGCTGGCGGTCGATTTTTAACTCGGGTAGGATCGGCGCACTCGTAAAATATATTAAACAGAGGCTGCAGGATGGCTAACACCCCCTACCCAGAGTCCTATTACGCTGCATCGGCCAATGCGGTTCCGCCGCGCCCGGCCTTGCAGGGTGACGTAGAGACTGATGTCTGTGTGATCGGTGCCGGTTACACCGGCCTGTCCTCTGCCCTGTTTTTGCTGGAGAACGGTTTTAAGGTCACGGTGCTGGAAGCCGCCAAGGTGGGTTTTGGCGCGTCAGGCCGCAACGGTGGCCAGATCGTTAACAGTTACAGCCGCGACATCGATGTGATCGAGCGCACCGTGGGTCCCAAGCAGGCGCAGATGTTGGGGCAGATGGCGTTCGAGGGCGGGCGGATCATTCGTGAGCGGGTCGCCAAATACAACATCCAGTGCGACCTGAAGGACGGCGGTGTGTTCGCCGCCATCACCGCCAAGCAGATGGGCCATCTGGAATCGCAGAAGCGTCTGTGGGAGCGTTTTGGTCACACGCAGCTTGAGCTGATGGATCAGAAGCGCATCCGCGAAGTGGTGAACTGTGACCAATACGTGGGCGGCATGCTCGACATGAGCGGCGGGCACATTCATCCACTGAACCTGGCACTCGGCGAAGCGGCGGCGATCGAGTCGTTGGGCGGCACCATATATGAACAGTCGCCGGCGGTGCGTATCGAGCGTGGCGCGAACCCGGTGGTGCACACGCCTCAGGGTAGAGTCCGGGCCAAGTTCATCATCGTGGCGGGCAACGCTTATCTCGGTAATCTGGTGCCGGAGCTGGCGGCCAAGTCGATGCCTTGCGGAACTCAGGTAATCACCACCGAACCATTGGGCGAGGCACTGGCCAAGAGCTTGTTGCCGCAGGATTACTGCGTCGAAGACTGCAATTACCTGCTCGACTATTACCGCCTGACCGGCGACAAGCGTCTGGTTTTCGGTGGCGGCGTGGTCTACGGCGCGCGAGATCCGGCGAACATCGAGGCGATCATCCGGCCGAAGATGCTCAAGGCGTTCCCGCAACTCAAGGACGTGAAAATTGATTACGCCTGGACCGGTAACTTCCTGCTGACCCTGTCGCGTCTTCCGCAGGTTGGGCGCCTGGGCGACAACATCTACTATTCCCAGGGTTGCAGCGGCCACGGCGTGACGTATACGCACCTGGCGGGCAAGGTGCTGGCCGAGGCGTTGCGCGGTCAGGCTGAGCGTTTTGATGCGTTTGCCGATCTGCCGCACTACCCATTCCCCGGCGGGCAACTACTGCGGACGCCGTTTGCGGCGTTGGGGGCCTGGTATTACGGCTTGCGGGACAAGCTCGGATTCTGACGACAGATGTGCAAAGGGCCGCTTGAAGCGGACTTTT
The DNA here is from genome assembly GCF_054897965.1 of Pseudomonas sp. LB3P81. Taxonomy (NCBI): domain Bacteria; kingdom Pseudomonadati; phylum Pseudomonadota; class Gammaproteobacteria; order Pseudomonadales; family Pseudomonadaceae; genus Pseudomonas; species Pseudomonas sp. LB3P81. Next base: position 1,270,930 of record NZ_JBUBVG010000001.1, read on the forward strand.
TTTCAGACATCAAGAATCCTTTGAGGGCGCGGCGGTACGGCGATCCGACTTGCTCGCGAAAGCTGTGTGTCCATCAACATTTATATCGGCTGACGCGACGCCTTCGCGGGCAAGCCCGCTCCCACAGGGATCACCGTTGTTCAAAAATCTGTGTTCATCTCCGACCACTGTGGGAGCGGGCTTGCCCTGCAACATAGAATCTCCCACAGGTTCGGTTCAGAAGTCGACCGTCGCCGAAAGCAGGTAGGTTCGTGGCGTCGACAGCGTCAATCCAGGCTCGCTGTCATCCGAGGCCCCGGCCGAACTCCAGTAGCGCTTGTCTGCCACGTTCTCGATATTGGCCCGCAGGGTGATGTTCTTCTCCTCGACCTTGAACGCATAGCGTGCGCCCACGTCGAAACGCTCCCACGAGTCGATTTCCTTGTTGTTGGACTGGTCCAGAAACTGCGAGCTGGAGTAGATGCCACGGCTGGTCAGGGTCAAACCCTGCACGGTCGGCACGTCCCACTCGGCGCCCAGGTTGACGTTGTATTTCGGCGTGGCCGGTGCACGATTGCCGTCGAAGGTGCCGTTGGTGGTATGGGTCAACTCGCTGTCGATGTACATGACGCCGCCGAGCAAGCGAAAACCTTTGAGCGGCTCACCGAACACACTCAGTTCCACCCCGTCGTTCTGGCGCTTGCCGTTCGGGCCGAAGACGCGCGTCGTGGCGTTGGTCTCGTAGGCCGGCTGCTTGATCCGGAACACAGCGGCGGTCACGGCAAATGCACCTGCGTCATACTTGGCGCCGACCTCGACCTGGCGACTGATGAACGGCGGGAAAATCTCGTCTTCGTTGATCGAGGTCGACGGCGCGATCTTGCCCTGGCTCAGGCCTTCCATGTAGTTGGCATACAGCGACAACTTGTCGGTCGCCTTGAACAGGATGCCGCCCGACGGCGAGACCTTTTCCTCATCGTAGGCGGTGTCGCCTTTGACATCATCGGTCCAGTCGTCGACCTTCACGCGCTGCCAGCGAGCGCCGAGGGTCAGCAGCAGCCGGTCATCGAAGAAACCCAGGGTGTCGGACAACGCCACGCCGCTGAAGCGGTTCTCGGTGTAGACCTTCGAATCGAGTCGAGTGGGCCTGACTGGCGTCCGTGTTTCCACGGGGTTGTAGAGGTTGCTGTTGGCCGCAGCATAACGGGCGCCGCCATTTTCGAAGTCCATGTAGAAATAGCTGGCGGCCAGGTTGACCTCATGGCTCACCGGGCCGGTGTGGAACCAGTTGCGCACCCCGGCAGTAGCCGTCCGGACATTTTCGTCGCGGGTGAAGTCACGGGGTTGAACGCTGAAGTCGCCCTTGTTGTTGGTGACCGCAACGGCATGACGGAGGAAGTCATGATTGCTTTCGCGCGCCCCTACACCACCGTACAACATGACGTTATCGCTGACATCGAATTCGCCGTTCACCGTGCCGAACGTGTCGTTGGTACTCGCCTTGCTCCAGGGCTGCGCATAGTTGTGACGTACATCGCTGGCATGCGGAACCTGCGCGTTGGCGCCGACCTGCACGCGCTCCTGAGGGGCGTCGGTATCACGCTCGGTGCGCCCGAGGTCGGTCGAGAGTCGCAGGCGTTCACCGCGAAAATCCAGGCCCAGTACGGCCATCTCGCGATCGACATTCTGACGATCCCATTCGGTGTCGCCGGACTGCTTCACGCCGTTGAAACGGATACCGAACTTGTTGTCTTCACCGAAGCGCCTGCCGACATCCACGGCACCGCCGGTCTGGCTGTCGGACGCGTAGTTGCCGGTAAACGAAGTGATCGGCTTGTCAGTCGCACGCTTGGGCACCACGTTGATCCCGCCACCCACGGCGCCCCGTGGCGAGATGCCGTTGATGAGCTGGCTCGGGCCTTTGATGATATCGACGCGGTCGGCCATCTCCATGTCGATCGTGTAGGTCGGCAGGACGCCGTAGAGACCGTTGTAGGCGACATCACTGTTGAACAGGCTGAACCCGCGAATGGTGAATTGCTCATAACGTCCACCGACCGGGTTGGTGGCGCGAACCGAGGGATCGCTGGCGATCAGGTCGCCGAGGGTACGCGCCTGCAGGTTCTTGACCGCTTGGCTGGTGTAAGTGGTCATGCTGAACGGCGTTTCCATGAAGTCTTTCGAGCCCAGCAAGCCCTGCGAACCGCGGCGCGCGACTTGGCCGCCGGCATACACTTCGCCATCCGCCCCGCCTGTAGCACCAAGAATCGAGGTGGGAGCCAGTTGCAGGCTGCTGCCTTCTGGCGCCGGGGTCAGGATGTAAGCCTGTTCGCCCACCGGTTGCAGTTTCAGGCCGGAACCCTGCAACAACCGGGCAAAGCCCTCCTCCACGGCGTATTCGCCGGACAGACCGGCGCTGTTGCGACCGCTCACCAGTGCCGGGTCTACCGAGAGATTGACGCCAGCCAACCCGGCGAAACGGGTCAACGCATCGCTCAGGCTGCCGGCAGGCACCTGATAATTGCGCCGGGCACTGTTGTCGGCCCAACTGGCGGTTATGAACAATGGACTGGCACTCAGGCTCAACAACAGGCTCAGGTGCAACAACGGACGCAGGCGGAAAGAAGCCGGGCGTGGATTGCAAGTTGCGGACATTGAAATGGCTCTCTTGATTCGTTCACATGCCTTGAATGACAAGCGAGCCGAAAAAAGGGGACAGGCTTCACACACTATTTTTACGCGGCCGCAACGTGACCCAGTAACGGGTTCGGAAATGCACCTCCAGCGGCAGACTGGCCGCGAGCAGCGCGAGGACGCGATCAGTGTCGTCCAGCAGGAAACTGCCGGTGACGCGCAGTGTTTCCAGCTCCGGCTCCCAACGCAGAACGCCCGGTCGGTAAGTGCCGAGTTCGCGCAGGAAATCTCCCAGCGGCTGGTTCTTCGCCATCAGCACACCTTCGCGCCAACCTGGAGCAAGCGCATCGAATGGCGTGATCGCTCCGGCACCCGCGATTTGAAGATTGACCTGCTGACCAGCGCTTAAGGCCAAGGCCGGACCTTGCAAGGGCTGCAACTGCACAGAACCATTGAACACCGACACCCGGCAGCCGTGCGCATCCTGACGAACACAGATTTCGCTCTGGCTGACGATTACGTTTCCGAACCTGGTCTGGATCATCATCGGCGCCGCACCCGGCACCTTCAGCGACAGTTCGCCCTCGATCAATTTCACGCGACGGCTCTGCAAATCCACATCGACGGCGCTGGCGGTGTTGAGTTGCAAGGAACTGCCATCGGCGAGCTGTACTTTTTTGTGCTCGCCGGTGGCGGTGTGCAGGTCGGCACGCCAGACATCCAGAGGCAATTGTCGGCTGATCAGCCAGGCCGTCGGCACCAACGCCACGGCGCCCAATGCACGCTTGAGCACCACGCGACGACCCGGATCGGGACGATCCAGGCTACTCAACGCCAGCCCTGAAGGCAGATCGGCGAAACGCTGACGCAAGGCTTGCGCCTTCTGCCAGGCCTGCTCGTGACTGGCACACGTATCACGCCAACGCTGTAAATTCGCTCGATCCTGCTCATTGGCGCCGCCAGATTCCAGCAACGCAAGCCACTGCGCCGCAGCACGCACAGCCTGACGGGCATCGGACGTTTGACTGCTCACAGTTCCACCAACAGGCAATGCTCGTAAGCTTGCGCCATGTAGCGTTTGATCGTGCGCTCGGACACCTGCAGACGCTCGGCAATTTGCTGGTAATTCAAGCCTTCGAGTTGACTCCAGAGAAAGGCCCGGCGCACCGCCCTCGGCAGTCCATCGAGCAGTTCGTCCAGCGCTTGCAGGGTTTCCAGCAGCAGCCAGCGCTGCTCGGGCGATGGCGCGCACTCTTCGGGCATCGACGCCAACGCGGCCAGATAGGCCTGCTCCAGACTGCGACGCTGGTAGAAATTGCTCAGCAGGCGTTTGCCCACGGTCAGCAGATAGGCACGGGGTTCTTGCAGGTCGGCGATCCGCTGGGAACTGGCGAGCAAACGCAGGAACGTGTCCTGGCTCAGGTCCGCCGCATCACAGCCGTTGCCCATGCGTCTTCTCAACCAGCTTTCAAGCCAGCCACGGTGATCGCGGTACAGGTCGTGAAGGGTTTGCTCCTTCGGCATCACTGCATCACTCATCTCAAGAAGCCCTGTGCCAAGGAGTTACCGTAAATGAGAGTGATTCTAATTAATGTCGGTGTCGCGAAGGAAGCCCTTTATGCACGGACCGAGCAGAAAGGTGTGAATTGTGAGACGGCACACTCCCCCCTAATGAAATGGCTACCCCCACCGCCCCCTGTGATCGCCCACTAACCTTCACAGGGGGCTCATCGGAGATCATTGCCATGAACAACGTAGCTATCGCCGCCATCGACCTGGGAAAACATACCTTTCACCTGCATGCGCAAGATGATCGCGGCCATGAGCTTTACCGTAAAAAATTTACGCGGGTGGCGCTCACGCAGCACCTCGCAAATCTCGCGCCCTGCACCGTCGTGATGGAAGCCTGTGGCGGCGCCCACTTCATGGCGCAAGAGGTCGCCAGGCTCGGGCATACACCCAAGCTCATTGCCCCTCATCTGGTGCGTCCTTACGTAAAAAGCAACAAAAACGACTTCGCTGATGCCGAAGCGATCTGCGAGGCGGCGACCCGGCCCACGATGCGTTTTGTACCACCCAAAACCCAAGCCCAGCAGGCGCTGGCCATGGCCAATTCGCTACGTGAGTCGTTCATTAAAGACCGCACGGCGACCGTCAATCGGATTCACGCCGCCCTGCTGGAGGTGGGCGTCAGTCTCGCCGCCGGCTTCAAAGCCATCAAAGAGCTTCCAGCGTTGCTTGAGGTGAGTTCATTTTCTGAACGCATCAAGAAAAATCTGATGCTGCTGCATGGGCACTTCAATTACCTGGATGGGCAGGTCAAAGCGCTGGATAAAGACGTGGAATGCCAGGCCGCTGAAGATGATCTGGCGGCGCGTTTGATGACCATGCCGTGTGTCGGCCCGATCACCTCCAGCGCCCTGGCTGCCGAGCTCGGTGATGGCAAGCAGTTCAAATGCGGGCGCGGCTATGCGGCCTCCATCGGATTGGTGCCCAAACAACATTCCACGGGCGACAAAACCGTGCTGCTGGGTATCAGCAAACGTGGCGATCGAAACCAGCGACGCCTGCTCATCCAGTGCGCCCGCGTGTACTTGATACAGCTGGATCGACAAAAAGGCGCTTTGGCGGACTGGGTCCGCCAGCTCTTGGCGTCCCGCCATCACTCCAACCTTGTGGTCTGTGCGTTGGCCAACAAGCTGGCCCGAATCGCTTGGGCGATTGCAGCCCACCACACTGAATTCGATGCGGGGCCAGCCGCGATGAACGCCTGACCCCGCTGTCACCCGAGCACCACCCACCTGGTTTTGCGATGCTGGATAACTGATGACGTGAACGGCCAACCGGCCTGACGACAACCCTGGGCTCCTACACGGCTGAAAGGCCGTTCCACTAATTAGGGTCGTTGGGCATCGATTCTCATCGAGGCGCGGGGACACCCCCCCACTCAGACGCCGGATAGATGAAAGCAAGCCAAACACGTATCAAAAACAGTATTGCAGAAAAGGGGGTAACCATAGATGTAGGAGCGAGCTTGCTCGCGAAGAACCTCAACGATGACGTAGCGCTTCTGTAAGCCCGCGTCGTCTGATCGTTCTTCGCGAGCAAGCTCGCTCCTACAGGGGCTGTGCTTCAGATTCAGAGAAGTAAAATTTCAGACACAAAAAACCCCGGTCTTTCGACCAGGGTCTTTGCTATCGACTCGAAGATAAACCAGTGGTTTCCTTCGTAGCTCCAAGGCGTTCAGTGGGCCTTGAGGCAGATATGGCGCAGCGGACGGGACTCGAACCCGCGACCCCCGGCGTGACAGGCCGGTATTCTAACCGACTGAACTACCGCTGCGTATCGCTTTGGACTTGCGTCCTAACTCGTCTGATTGAAAGCTCCGAGACTTTTCAATCTCTCTTTCAATCTCGAATCAGGGCGAACCTGACTCGGAAAATATGGCGCAGCGGACGGGACTCGAACCCGCGACCCCCGGCGTGACAGGCCGGTATTCTAACCGACTGAACTACCGCTGCGCGTCGGTGGAGGCTTTTCAGCTTCCATCTTGCTTTCGCAAGACTCTCAAGAAGTGGTGGGTGATGACGGGATCGAACCGCCGACATTCTGCTTGTAAGGCAGACGCTCTCCCAGCTGAGCTAATCACCCTTTGCTTCTCCGAGGCCGCGAAATTTACGCACCTAACGAAGCTAAGTCAATAGCAGGATTGAAGTTTTTCTGAAAAAGACAAAATCGTGTCATTCCTGACGAAGTCGGCGAACGTCAGACCGCTTTCGGGAGCAAGCCCGCTCCCACATTAGTTGACCGGGTTCCAATGTGGGAGCGGGCTTGCTCGCGAAAGCGGCGGCACATTCAACATCAATGCTGAAGACAGCCCCGCTCTGTTATTCGCTGTAAATCATCTTCTTGGTCATGCCGCCATCGACCACGAACTCCTGGCCCGTGACGAAACCCGCATTCTTCGACAAGAGCCACGCAACCATCGCCGCCACGTCCTCGACCGTCCCTACCCTGCCCGCCGGATGCTGCGCATGGTCGGCTTCGGTCAGCGGTTCGGCACGGCGTACCGAGGGATCCCGCGCATCGATCCAGCCAGGACTGACGGCATTGACGCGAATTTCCGGCCCCAGGCTGATTGCCAACGCGTGAGTCAGGGCCAACAGCCCGCCCTTGCTCGCCGCATAAGCCTCCGTGTCGGGTTCCGACTGTCCAGCGCGGGTCGAGGCCAGGTTGACGATCGCACCGCTGTGAGCACGCAGGTACGGCGAACAGTGCTTGGCCAACAGCATCGGCCCACTGAGATTCACTGCCAGCACCCGATTCCAGTAAGCCAGATCAAGGCTTTCCAGGGGGATGTTGTGCGGGTCGGCCACTGCCGCGTTGCACACCAGCGCATCCAGACGCCCGAACTGCCCCAGCACCTCGGCAACGCCCAACGCCACCTGCCCTTCGTTCGAAACGTCCATGGCGATGAACCAGGCGTTGTCGCCCAGCACCTTCGCCACTTTCGAACCGCGTACCCGATCCAGATCCGTCAGCACCACCTGCCAGCCTTCGCTGATCAGCCAGGCCGCGATCCCCAGGCCAATGCCCCGCGCAGCACCGGTCACTAGTGCAACACGGCCATAGGAACCGGTAGTCGGCGCGGACAACTCGATCACAAGGCAGCCAACCCGCGCGCCAGATCCGCCTGCAGGTCGGCCACGTCTTCCAGACCGACCGCAATACGGATCAGGCTGTCACGAATGCCCGCCGCTTCACGCTCCTGCGGTGCCAGACGGCCGTGAGAGGTCGTGCTCGGGTGGGTGATGGTGGTCTTGCTGTCGCCGAGGTTGGCGGTGATCGAAATCAACCGGGTCGCATCGATAAAGCGCCAAGCGCCTTCTTTGCCACCCTTGACCTCGAAACTCACCACCGCACCGAAACCTTTCTGCTGACGCTGAGCCAGTTCATGTTGCGGGTGGCTTTTCAGGCCGGCGTAATGGACTTTCTCGATACCGTCCTGCTGCTCCAGCCACTCGGCCAGTTGCTGCGCGTTGGCGCAATGCGCCTTCATACGCAGGCTCAGCGTTTCCAGGCCCTTGAGGAAAATCCAGGCATTGAACGGGCTCAAGGTTGGCCCGGCGGTGCGCAGGAACCCAACGACTTCTTTCATCTGCTCGCTACGACCGGCCACAACGCCGCCCATGCAACGGCCCTGGCCGTCGATGAACTTGGTCGCCGAGTGCACGACGATGTCAGCGCCCATCTTCAGCGGCTGCTGCAACGCAGGTGTGCAGAAGCAGTTGTCCACCACCAGCATCGCGCCTTTGGCGTGAGCGATTTTCGACAATTCGGCGATGTCCACCAACTCGGCCAGCGGATTGGACGGCGACTCGACGAACAGCAATTTGGTGTTGGCCTTGATCGCCGTATCCCAGCCGGACAGGTCCGCCAGAGGCACGTAATCGACTTCAATGCCGAAGCGCTTGAAGTACTTCTCGAACAGGCTGATGGTCGAACCGAATACGCTGCGCGACACCAGCACATGGTCGCCAGCGCTGCACAGGCTCATTACCACAGCCATGATTGCGGCCATGCCGGTGGCGGTGGCCACCGCTTGCTCAGCGCTTTCCAGCGCGGCAATGCGCTCCTCGAACGCGCGAACGGTGGGGTTGGTGTAACGCGAATAAACGTTGCCCGGCACTTCCCCGGCAAAGCGGGCGGCCGCATCGGCAGCGGTACGGAATACGTAGCTGGAAGTGAAGAACATCGGATCACCGTGCTCGCCTTCCGGCGTGCGGTGCTGACCGGCGCGTACGGCCAGGGTATCGAACGCTACGCCTTCGAGGTCGCTGTCCAGCCGACCGGCATCCCAATCCTGACTCATGCTGTCACTCCTTGCCCTGCTCTTGATATAGAGAGTTTTTAGTAGATACAAAACCGGCCCCTCAGGGCCGGTAGTTACTCAGTTGTTGTACAGATCAATGATCGCACTGACTGCCTGCGTCTTGACCTTGGAGGCATCGTTGCGCGCCTGCTCGATCTTGTTCAGGTAAGCCTCGTCGACGTCGCCGGTGACGTACTGGCCGTCGAACACCGCGCAATCGAACTTGTCGATCTTGATCTTGCCGCCACCCACCGCTTCGATCAAGTCAGGCAAGTCCTGATAGATCAGCCAGTCAGCGCCGATGAGGTCAGCGACGTCCTGAGTCGAACGGTTGTGAGCAATCAGCTCGTGAGCGCTCGGCATGTCGATGCCGTAGACGTTCGGGTAGCGAACCGCCGGTGCCGCGGAGCAGAAGTAGACGTTCTTGGCGCCGGCTTCGCGGGCCATCTGGATGATCTGCTTGCAGGTGGTGCCGCGAACGATCGAGTCGTCCACCAGCATCACGTTCTTGCCGCGGAATTCCAGTTCAATGGCGTTGAGCTTCTGGCGTACGGACTTCTTCCGTGCGGCCTGGCCCGGCATGATGAAGGTCCGGCCGATGTAGCGGTTCTTCACGAAGCCTTCGCGGAACTTGACGCCCAGGTGGTTCGCCAGTTCCAGCGCAGCGGTGCGGCTGGTGTCCGGAATAGGGATGACCACGTCGATGTCGTGATCCGGACGCTCGCGCAGGATCTTCTCGGCGAGCTTCTCGCCCATGCGCAGACGGGCCTTGTAGACCGACACGCCGTCGATGATCGAGTCCGGACGCGCCAGGTAGACGTGTTCGAAGATGCATGGGGTCAGGGACGGGTTGGTCGCGCACTGACGGGTGTGCAGCTTGCCGTCTTCAGTGATGTAGACCGCTTCGCCCGGGGCCAGGTCGCGAATCAAGGTGAAACCGAGCACGTCCAGGGACACGCTTTCGGAGGCGATCATGTACTCGACGCCTTCGTCGGTGTGACGCTGGCCGAAGACGATCGGACGGATGCCGTGCGGGTCGCGGAAACCGACGATGCCGTAACCGGTCACCATCGCCACGACCGCGTAACCACCCACGCAACGGTTGTGCACGTCAGTCACGGCGGCGAACACGTCTTCTTCAGTCGGCTGCAACTTGCCGCGCTGGGCCAGTTCGTGTGCGAACACGTTCAGCAGCACTTCCGAATCGGAGTTGGTGTTGACGTGGCGCAGGTCAGATTCGTAAATCTCCTTGGCCAGCTGTTCAACGTTGGTCAGGTTGCCGTTGTGCGCCAGGGTGATGCCGTAAGGCGAGTTGACGTAAAACGGTTGAGCTTCGGCCGAAGTCGAGCTGCCAGCGGTCGGATAACGCACATGGCCAATGCCCATGTGGCCGACCAGACGCTGCATGTGACGCTGATGGAACACGTCACGCACCAGGCCATTGTCCTTGCGCAGGAATAACCGGCCGTCATGGCTGGTCACGATACCGGCAGCGTCCTGGCCGCGGTGCTGGAGGACGGTTAGCGCGTCATACAGCGCCTGATTGACGTTCGACTTACCGACGATACCGACGATGCCACACATGCGACGCAACCCCTACTTAATGGATCTGAACTGAATACCACTCACTGAGGCGTTTTGGCCGTCGGCAAGAGGTGCTCCTTGAACGGTATTTCAGCGGGTACGCTGATACCGCTGGCAAGCCACTGACTGCTCCACCCGAGGATCAGGTTTTTGGACCAGTCTGCAACCAATAGAAATTTTGGCACGAGCTGCGACTGTTGCCACCACCCGTCCTGCTGTACCGGCCCCAGGCTCAACAGCCCGACCGCCACGACCACCAGCAACACGCCACGCGCGGCGCCGAAGGCCATGCCGAGGAATCGATCGGTCCCGGACAATCCGGTAACGCGAACCAATTCGCCGATAAGATAATTGATCATTGCGCCTACGATCAGCGTGGCGACAAACATTATTGCGCAGCCCGCGATCACGCGAGCCGATGGCGTTTCGATGTATCCGGCGAGGTACTCGGACAATGCACCACCGAACATCCAGGCGACGACTCCTGCGATGATCCAGGTCACCAGCGATAATGCTTCCTTGACGAAGCCGCGGCTCAGACTGATCAATGCGGAGATGGCGATGATTGCAACGATCGCCCAGTCAACCCAGGTAAATGGCACAGTGCAGCCTACAGACGGATAAGGCGGCGCATTTTAGCAGAGCCCATGCTTATCGGTAAGCTGCGATTGTCAGTGCATTTCAAATCGGAGCGATAGTTTTCAACCGCGCTCAGGCTGGAAGCGCACTACAAAACCCTTGAGGTTCTGCTGGCGGTTCAACAAGTCACGCAGACGATCGGCCTCTGCGCGCTCGATCAGTGGCCCGACGAACACCCGATTCTTGCCGTCAGCCGTGCGAATGTAGGCGTTGTAACCCTGGCTGCGCAGGGTTTTTTGCAGGTTTTCCGCACTTGCACGGTTCGACAGGCTGGCCAGTTGCACCGACCAACTGACCGACAGGCCATTGGCGTCGACGCGGCTTTGCGTGGTGTCCGGCTTGCCCGGTGCGGCGGTAATCGGCTGGCCAGGTGCCGTCGTCGGCTTGTTGACCGGAGCCGGGGCCGGAGGCGGCGTTACCGATTTTGCGGCAGGCGCATGAGCGGCGGGCGCAGTCGACGCGATCGGCATCGTTGGCTCTTCCTGCTGTGCGATGTCGTCATCACTCGGCACGGGCTCTTGTGGCAAGGCTTGAGGCTCGGGCACGACCACCGGCTCAACCTGAACCTGCGGCACCGAAGGCACCTGCGGCGCAGCCGGCGCGTCGACCGTGACCTGACGCTGTTCATCCTGCCGGGAAAACAGCATCGGCAGGAAAATCACTGCCAGCGCCACCAGCACCAGGGCGCCGACCATGCGCTGTTTGTAAGCCTTATCCAGCAATGCCATTTGCCGCTTCCTCCGTGGAGCGCCGGGCCAGCCATTCAAGGGCCTCGGCGACACAATAAAATGATCCGAACAACAGAATCTCGTCGCTGCTCGTCGCCAGCGCGCACTGCCCTTCCAGGGCGGCGGTCACGCTGTCATAGGACGTTACCGAAGCACCAAGGTTCTGCAACGCCCCGTGCAATTCAGCTACCGGTCGCGCCCGCGGCGAATCCAGCGGCGCAACGGCCCAGTGCTGGACACTAGCATTCAATTCGCCGACAACACCATCCAGATCCTTGTCCGCCAGCAATCCAAATACGGCCAGACGTTTGCCGACCGGTGGTCGGCTCGCCAGGCGACGGGCCAGATACTCGGCCGCATGGGGGTTATGCCCCACATCCAGCAACAGGTTCAGACGCTTGCCCTGCCAGTCGAACTGTCGGCGATCGAGACGCCCGACAACTCTCGTGGTTTTCAGGGCATCAATAATTTGCGCATCCACCCAAGGCAAACCAAGCAGCAGATAAGCCTGCAATGCCAGTGCGGCATTTTCCATCGGCAGGTCGAGCAACGGCAAATTGCGCAATTCGACCGCACGCCCTTGAGCGTCCAGACCGCGCCATTGCCAGTTGTGATCGGTCACACCGAGGTCAAAATCGCGCCCACGCAGGAAAAACGGGCAAGCAAGCTCGCGCGCCTTGTCCAGCAGAGGTTGAGGAGGATTCAGGTCACCACAGAGCGCAGGCGCGCCCTGGCGGAAGATGCCGGCTTTTTCGTACGCCACGGACTCACGGGTATCACCCAGATAGTCCGCATGATCAACGCCAATGCTGGTCACCAGCGCCATGTCGGCATCTACCACGTTGACCGTGTCCAGACGCCCGCCCAGACCGACTTCCAGCACCACAGCGTCAAGTCCGGACCGCTGAAACAACCAGAACGCCGCCAGGGTGCCCATCTCGAAATACGTCAGGGAAGTCTCGCCACGGCCAGCCTCTACCGCAGCAAAGGCTTCGCACAGCTCGGCGTCAGTCGCTTCGACGCCGTTGACCTGCACCCGCTCGTTGTAACGCAGCAGGTGCGGAGAATTGTAGACACCGACTTTCAGACCCTGCGCCCGCAGCAACGAAGCCACGAATGCGCAGGTAGAACCCTTGCCGTTGGTGCCGGTGACCGTGATCACCCGAGGCGCCGGCTTACCCAGCCCCATGCGGGACGCTACCTGTTGCGAGCGCTCCAGCCCCATGTCGATGGCCGAAGGGTGCAACTGCTCAAGGTAGGCGAGCCACTCGCCAAGGGTGCGTTGGGTCATATGTTTGCAGGCACCGGCGGAACCACGATCGGCTCGATCGGCGCGGCGACGAATTTCGGCGTCGGCTTGCCGGTCAGTTGCGCCAGCAGGTTGCCCAGGCGCGGACGCAGTTCCTGACGGTGAATGATCATGTCGATCGCGCCGTGCTCCAGCAGGAATTCACTGCGCTGGAAGCCTTCCGGCAGTTTTTCGCGAACGGTCTGCTCGATCACGCGTGGACCGGCGAAGCCGATCAGGGCTTTCGGCTCACCGACGATCACGTCGCCGAGCATCGCCAGGCTGGCGGAAACGCCGCCGTAGACCGGGTCCGTCAGCACGGAGATGAACGGAATGCCTTCTTCACGCAGACGCGCCAGCACCGCGGAGGTCTTGGCCATTTGCATCAGGGAAATCAGGGCTTCCTGCATCCGCGCACCACCGGAAGCGGCGAAGCAGATCATCGGGCATTTGTTTTCCAGGGCGTAGTTGGCGGCGCGCACGAAGCGCTCACCGACGATGGCGCCCATGGAACCGCCCATGAAGGAGAATTCGAAGGCCGAAACCACCACCGGCATGCCCAGCAGCGTGCCGCTCATGGAGATCAGTGCGTCTTTTTCGCCGGTCTGCTTTTGGGCAGCGGTCAGACGGTCCTTGTACTTCTTGCCGTCACGGAATTTCAGGCGGTCGACCGGCTCCAGGTCCGCGCCCAGCTCGTTACGGCCTTCGGCGTCGAGGAAAATGTCGATACGGGCGCGAGCGCCGATACGCATGTGGTGGTTGCACTTGGGGCAAACGTCCAGGGTCTTTTCCAACTCCGGACGATACAGCACTGCCTCGCAAGACGGGCATTTGTGCCACAGACCTTCAGGCACCGAGCTCTTCTTGACCTCGGAACGCATGATCGAAGGGATCAGTTTGTCTACTAACCAGTTGCTCATGCTTACTTTCTCCAGTACCGGCGGCCCGAACGCTCTGGTTCGCAGCCCCGCGTATGCCCTTGAGCTAAATTCATGTGTGTGGCGATGATCGGTGGGATGCCGGATCAGCTAAACGTGACCTGCGTACAACCCAAAAACCCTCAGCCATGCCTGTGGACGGCAGCAGTGTGCCAGCCGTCACATCGACGTACGTACCGCGTTAATGAATGCCTGAACCTTTGCGTGATCCTTGATGCCCTTGCTTGCCTCTACCCCACCGCTGACGTCCACGGCGTAAGGCCGGACCCGGGCAATCGCCTCGGCGACATTGTCCGGCGTCAAGCCGCCCGCGAGGATGATCGGTTTGCTCAAGCCTTGCGGTATCAGAGACCAGTCGAATGCTTCGCCGGTTCCGCCGGGCACGCCTTCAACATAGGCGTCGAGCAGGATACCGCTGGCGCTCGGAAATGCATCGCATGCCGCCGCGATATCGTCACCGGCTTTGACCCGCAACGCCTTGATGTACGGCCGGTGCCAGCCTTCACAGTCGGCTGCGGTTTCGTCACCGTGAAACTGCAACAAGTCCAGCGGAACGGCGTCGAGCAGTTCGCCCAACTCGCAGCGGCTGGCGTTGACGAACAAACCCACGGTGGTCACGAACGGCGGCAGCGCCTTGATGATGTCGCGCGCCTGCTGGAACGTCACGGCCCGTGGGCTCTTGGCGTAAAACACAAATCCGATGGCATCAGCCCCGGCCTCGACCGCCGCCAACGCATCTTCTATGCGGGTAATCCCGCAAATCTTGCTGCGAACGGCTGACATGTCGATAAAACCTCAGGGCAAATCCGGGAAAGTCCCGGATGGTAACAAATGCATTCGAGGGCGTCAGCCGTCAAGTTCGGCGAAACCGGTCAGGAAGTGTGGACCGATGTAACGCTCGGGCAATTCGAACTCGTCACGGTACTCGACCTGCACCAGATACAAGCCAAATGGATGCGCCGTCACCCCGCCGGAACGGCGAATCCGGCTCTCCAGCACTTCTTTCATCCACTCCACCGGACGCTCGCCGGCACCGATGGTCATCAGTACACCGGCAATGTTGCGCACCATGTGGTGCAGGAAGGCGCTGGCGCGGATGTCCAGCACGATCATCTTGCCGTGACGCGTGACGCGCAGGTGATGCAATTCTTTGATCGGCGACTTCGCCTGGCACTGGCCCGCGCGGAAAGCGCTGAAGTCGTGGATGCCGACCAGGTATTGCGCGGCCTCAGCCATGCGCTCGACGTCGAGGGGACGGTGATTCCAGGTGATTTCTTCGTTGAGGTGCGCCGGGCGAATCTGATCGTTGTAAATCACGTAGCGATAGCGCCGGGCGATGGCCTTGAACCGCGCATGGAAATGCGCCGGCATGACCTTGGCCCAACTGACGCTGACATCGTGGGGCAAGTTGATGTTGGCGCCCATGACCCAGGCTTTCATCGAACGCTCGACCTGCGTGTCGAAGTGCACCACCTGCCCGCACGCATGCACGCCCGCGTCCGTGCGCCCGGCGCAGAGCAGCGACACCGGTGAGTCGGCGACTTTGGACAAGGCCTTTTCCAGGGTTTCCTGCACCGTGAGCACACCGGACGCCTGACGCTGCCAGCCGCGAAAGCGCGAGCCTTTGTATTCAACGCCCAAGGCGATGCGGAAAAAGCCGTCAGCCGCCATTTCGGCGGCCGGGTTATCTATATTTGCCAAGGAGTGACAGCCTGCTGATGTACGCAAAGGTCGGCATTATAAGGCTGCCGAGCGGGGATGCCAGTGTAACAGCCGACACTGCGTTGAATGTGCTGGCCTCTTCGCGAGCAAGCCCGCTCCCACAAGGGATTGATGCCAGGTACAAATAATGCGGACAACCCGATTAAATGTGGGAGCGGCGGTGCGACGATTCGACTTGCCCGCGAAGGCGTCCGATCAGGCGCATCGTATCCGGCAGAATAAAAAACGGCAGCCTCAATGGGCTGCCGTTTTGTTTACGTCTTACCGACCAATCAAGCCAGACGCGCAAGCATCTCCTTGGCTTCGCTCTTCTGACCAGCATCACCCTCGGTCACGACCTCGTTGAGGATGTCACGCGCGCCGTCGGCGTCACCCATGTCGATGTAGGCCTGGGCCAGGTCGAGTTTGGTGGCGACTTCGTCGGTGCCGGAGAGGAAATCGAATTCCGGCTCGTCAGCGGCGGAGAGCAATGCGTCTTCTGCCGTGAAAGTCGGCTCGCCAATGCTCTGGGACAGACGATCCAGCTCGGCGTTGACATCATCCAGCTCTGCCGCGAACGCATCCGGTTCATCCATTTCATCGGACAACGACAGATCGAAATCAGCCGGAAGCTCCAGATCATCCAGAGCCACCTCAGGCACGGCCGGCACGTCAGCAGCAGGCAGGTCCTTGATGTCGTCATCCAGGCTCAACAGGAAATCATCTTCGGCCAGCACCGCCGGCGAAGGCTCGGCACCGAGATCCATGTCCAGGTCGAAGTCCGACAGGTCGTCGAGGTTTTCCTTGATTTCGGTCTGCTGCTGCAGCAACGACTCAAAGCTCAGGTCGTCGTCCAGCGGGAATTCATCCAGCTCGGCCAAAGCCTCTGGCGAAGGCGCCGGCTCAGGCGCAACCACCGCAGGAGAGGCGTCTTCCAGATCATCCAGACTCAGATCAAACGCGCTGTCGAAGTCGTCATCGGCCAGTGCCGGTGCCGGTACTTCGGGCTCGTCCATCAACAGGTCCTTGACGTATTGGGCGTCCAGTTCGGCAACGACGGCCGCAGCAGCCAGGCCACCAGCCACGACGACAGCCATGGCCGGGAAGCGGCTTTTCAGCTCTTCGACACGAGCGAAGTTTTCACCGTTGGCCACGAGCTGACGTTCCTGAGCCACGAACGCATCGCGGTCGCCCTGCTGTCCGTAGACTTCCATGAGCTTCAGACGCAGGTCACTGCGCTGGGGCTCTTGTTTGATGCCGTCTTCCAGCAACGCAGCAGCCTGATTCAGGCGACCGGCGGCCATGTGCGACTGCGCCTTGGTCAGCACGTCGTCATCGCGATCAGCGGCGGGCGCAACCAGTGGCGCGGCGATCGGCGGCGTTACCACCACGGGTGCAATTACCGGAGCCGGTGCTGGAGTCGGCGCTGGAGCAGGGGCCGGCGCGACTGCAAGCTTCACGCTTGGCGGCGGCACCTCCAGACCTTCGAAGCTGCTTTCAGGCAAGTCCTCATCAACCGAGAATTCCTGCTCCTCGGACAAGGCACGGGCCATGCGCAGGTGTTTCTCGGCTTCCTGCTGGGCTTTGCGGCGACGGGCCAGCAACAGCAGCAACAGCAGCAGAACCACCGCCCCGCCACCAACCATACCCAGCAGCCACGGATTGGTCAGCAGCTCGTTGAACTTCTGGTCGTCGGATGTTGCAGGCGTTGGTTCAGCTGGAGCTGGCGTTGCTTCAGGGGCCGCCGAAGGGGCTGGCGTTGCCGGCGCGGCTTCGACAGGCGCGGGGCTCGGCGTCAATTCGGCCGAGATGACCGGAGCCGTCGTCGCAGCAGCCGGCGCACCCGCAGCACCTTCAACCTGCATCTTGGCCAGTTGATTGTTCTTCAGTTCGATCAGGCGCTGCAGCTTGTCCATCTGGCTTTGCAGATCGGTCATGCGGCTTTTCAGTTCAGCGTTGTCACGACGGGTCGTGTCGAGGCTTTCCTGGGTCACGGCCAGCTTGTTGCTCAACGCCTTGGCGTCGCCTGCGGCACCTTTGCCACCGGCCTTGCCGGACTCGGCAGACACCAGGCTCAGATTATCCTTGGCGGGCTGTGCGGGAGCGCCTTCGCCGCGGCCGCGCTTGGTGGCATCGAGTTGCTGCTGCCCGGCGGCGGGCTTGGCCACATAGCGACGACCCTGGCGCCACGCGGTGTTCTGCGCAGCGACTTCAGCAACGGCCTTGGGTTGCGGCACGCTGGCGCTCTGCGTCTGATCCGGCAGGCGCAGGACCTGACCGGTTTTCAGCAGGTTGATGTTGCCGTTGATGAACGCATCCGGGTTCAGCGCCTGGATGGCCAGCATGGTTTGCTGAACCGAACCGCCATTACGCGCCTTCGCGGCGATTTCCCACAGGGTATCGCGTGGCGTGGTGGTGTATTGGGTCGGCTTGGTGGCGCCGGTCACGGGTGCTGTGATCGTTTGGGTCGGTGCCGGTTGCGCCGCCGCTTCAGCGGTTTGCGGCGAGAATTTGGACGGATCGAGCAGCACGCTGTAATCGCGCAGCAGGCGACCGTTGGGCCACACCACCTGAACCAGGAATTTCACCATCGGTTCGGACAGCGGCTTGCTGGAGGTCACACGCAGGACGCTTTTGCCACTGGCGTTGAGCACCGGGGTGAAGCTCAGGTCGTTGAGAAACGCCTGGCGGTCGACACCGGCCTTGGCGAAGTCTTCCGGCGAAGCCAGGCTCGGCACCACCTCAGCAGCGGTGAGTTCCTTGACATCAAGCAGCTCGATTTCCGCCACCAGCGGCTGGTTCAGCGACGACTTCAGGGTCAATTCCCCGAGCCCGAGCGCATGCGCCATACCGGAGGACAGCGCCGAGGCGGCCGCTATTGCTAACACCAGTTTGCGAACTTGAACCATAGCCTCATCCTTTGTTTGAACATTCCTCGGCCAGCGAGAAGGTGTTGATAGTCGCTGCCGCAAGGCATTGCGCGCGGCGGCGAAGGGTCGTCGCGCGCGATCATTTCTTTCATGCCCCGGAAAGTCCCGCAGGGTGACTCGCCTTCAGCAATCTGGCCAGACATAGCGCCCGGCCAGAATCATTTTGCAAATTGTTGCCAAGTATCTTTTACAGCAGGTCTTTTATCAACAATTCAGCCACCTGCACAGCATTGAGCGCCGCGCCTTTGCGTACGTTATCTGACGTCAGCCACAAATTAAGTTCCGACGGGTCGTCGATTCCAGCACGAACCCGACCGACGTAGACCACGTCCTGCCCTACCGCGTCGCCTACCGGCGTCGGGTAATCGCTGGCTTCCACCAGCTCGATACCCGGAGCGTCTTCCAGCGCTTCGTTGATTTTTGCCAGGTCCACAGCGCTTGCTGTCTGCAGGGTCACGCTAAAGCTATCGCCAAAAAACACCGGGGCTTGAATGCAACTGACGGAAATCTTCAATGAAGGCAAGGACATGACCTGACGCAGTTCACGCACCAGGCGTTTTTCCAGCAGCGTATGGCCTTGATCGTCCGGCTTGCCGACTTGCGCCAGCAGGTTGAAAGCCATCTGCCGATCGAAGAAGGTTGGCTCCAGCGGCCGCACATTGAGCAACTCGGCGGTTTGCCGCGCCAGTTCGGTGACGGCTTCGCGGCCCTGGGCAGAGACGGCCAGACTGGCGGTCACATTGACGCGTTGCAGATCGAGCAAACCGAGCAACGGTGCGAGCACCACAGCCAACGTGGTGGCCGACGGGCTTGGGCTGCTGACCTGGAACGGTTTTTTCAGACCAGACAACACCTGAGCATTGGCTTCCGGCACCACTTGCGGCGCCTGATCGGCGGGCAAGGCGCCGGACAAATCGATCAGCGAGCACCCGGCCGCCGTGGCGCGTGAGGCGAAACTCAAGGTCACCGCCGGGCCTGCGGCGAAGAACACTAGCTGTACTTTGCTGAAGTCGAACTCATCCACTTCCCGCACCCGCACGTTCTTGCCGCGAAACGGCACCGAATGCCCGGCGGATTCGCTGCTGGCCAATAGATGCAGGTTGCCGACCGGAAAGTCACGTTCTTCAAGGATCTGCACCAGCGTTTCGCCGACAGTACCGGTGGCGCCGATCACGGCAATATCAAAGGACTGGCTCATGGTTCTACCTCTGGCGAAACGGGGGGAGCGGCACTTTACCGGGTGGTTGACAGTTCGGCAATTTAGAGCAAAAGATCGCAGCCTTCGGCAGCTCCTACATTGACCGCGTGCAAACCCAATACCGTAGGAGCTGCCGAAGGCTGCGATCTTTTTTGAGGCAGGAAAGCTCACAAAAAAAAAACCCGCACCTCTTTCAAGGCACGGGTTCTTTCATTGCGTCAATCAATCAACGCTCAAGCAGAATCCGCAGCATGCGACGCAGCGGCTCGGCCGCGCCCCACAGCAGTTGGTCGCCAACGGTGAACGCGCCGACGAACTGCGAACCCATGTTCAGCTTGCGCAGACGGCCAACCGGAACATTCAGGGTGCCGGTGACCTTGGTCGGGCTCAGTTCCTGCATGCTGATTTCGCGGTTGTTCGGCACCAGTTTGACCCAAGGGTTGTGCTGGCTGATCAGCCCTTCGATGTCGGCGATCGGCACGTCTTTGTTCAGTTTGATGGTCAGTGCCTGGCTGTGGCAGCGCATGGCGCCGACGCGCACGCAGATGCCGTCTACCGGGATCGGGCTCTTGAAGCGACCGAGGATCTTGTTGGTCTCGGCCTGGGCCTTCCACTCTTCGCGGCTCTGACCGTTCGGCAGTTCCTTGTCGATCCACGGGATCAGGCTGCCGGCCAGCGGTACGCCGAAGTGTTCGGTCGGGTACGCGTCGCTGCGCATGGCTTCGGCCACACGGCGGTCGATGTCGAGGATGGCGCTGGCCGG
The DNA here is from genome assembly GCF_054897965.1 of Pseudomonas sp. LB3P81. Classification (NCBI taxonomy): domain Bacteria; kingdom Pseudomonadati; phylum Pseudomonadota; class Gammaproteobacteria; order Pseudomonadales; family Pseudomonadaceae; genus Pseudomonas; species Pseudomonas sp. LB3P81. The sequence goes on from NZ_JBUBVG010000001.1 coordinate 1,291,184, forward strand.
GTCGGCCAGTTGATCGGCGACAGCGCCGTGAGTCACGCCCATTTGCTTGATCAGTTCACGCATGTGCTGCGCGCCGCCACCGGAGGCCGCCTGATAAGTCATGGCGCTCATCCACTCCACCAGACCGGCCTCGAACAGACCGCCCAGGCCCATCAGCATCAGGCTGACGGTGCAGTTGCCGCCGATGTAGTTCTTGGTGCCCGCGTCGAGCTGCTGGTCGATGACCTTGCGATTCACCGGGTCCAGCACGATAACCGCGTCGTCCTGCATGCGCAGGCTGGAAGCGGCGTCGATCCAGTAACCCTGCCAGCCGGCTTCGCGCAGCTTCGGGAAGACTTCGCTGGTGTAGTCGCCACCCTGGCAAGTCAGAATCACGTCGAGGGTTTTCAGCTCTTCAATGCTGTAAGCGTCCTTGAGCGGAGCAATGTCCTTGCCCACGGACGGGCCTTGGCCACCGACATTGGAAGTGGTGAAAAACACCGGCTCGATGAGATCGAAATCCTGCTCTTCCAGCATCCGCTGCATGAGCACGGAACCGACCATACCGCGCCAACCGATCAGACCTACACGTTTCATCGCAACTACACCTTCTTGAAAAGTGGGCCGCTGCTTTCGAAGTGGAAAGTGGCAGCGGGCCCGAGAGATTACAGATTCCGCAGCGCGGCGACTACTGCGTCACCCATTTCCTGCGTACCGATTTTAGTGCAACCGGTCGACCAGATGTCGCCCGTACGCAGCCCCTGATCCAGCACCAGGCTCACGGCTTTCTCGATGGCATCCGCCGCGCCTTGCTGGTTGAAGCTGTAACGCAACATCATCGACACCGACAAAATGGTCGCCAACGGGTTGGCGATGCCCTTGCCCGCGATGTCCGGCGCCGAACCGTGGCACGGCTCGTACATGCCCTTGTTGTTGGTATCGAGGGACGCCGACGGCAGCATGCCGATGGAACCGGTGAGCATCGACGCCTGGTCGGACAGAATGTCGCCAAACAGGTTGTCGGTGACAATCACGTCGAACTGCTTCGGTGCGCGCACCAACTGCATGGCGGCGTTATCGACGTACATGTGGCTCAATTCGACTTCCGGGTAATCCTTGGCCACTTCCTCGACGATTTCACGCCACAGCTGGCTGGAAGCCAATACGTTGGCCTTGTCCACCGAGCACAGCTTCTTGCCACGCACCATGGCCATGTCAAAACCGACACGGGCGATGCGGCGGATTTCGCTTTCGCTGTAAGGCAGGGTGTCGTAGGACTGACGCTCGCCGTTTTCCAGGGTGCGAGTGCCACGTGGCGTGCCGAAATAGATGCCGCCGGTCAGCTCGCGAACGATCAGGATGTCCAGACCGGAAACGATTTCAGCTTTCAGGCTGGAAGCCTCGGCCAATTGCGGGTACAGGATCGCCGGGCGCAGGTTGCCGAACAGGCCCAGTTGCGCACGAATCTTCAGCAGGCCGCGCTCAGGGCGGATGTCACGTTCGATGGTGTCCCATTTCGGACCGCCCACGGCGCCCAGCAGGACAGCGTCGGCTGCGCGGGCACGCGCCAGGGTTTCGTCGGCCAGCGGCACGCCGTGCTTGTCGATGGCGGCGCCGCCGATCACATCAAAGCTCAGGTCGAAGCCCAACGCGTACTTGTCGTTGGCCAGTTCCAGCACCTTGACCGCTTCGGCCATGATTTCCGGACCAATACCGTCACCCGGGAGAATCAGAATCTGCTTGCTCATGCTTTCCTCATGTCATCAGTCGGTGCGTTCGTAGACGCGCCCGGAAAAATTCTATCGTTCGGCCATCAGCACCAGCACATCCGTACTGAACGAACCATCGGCCTCAATCTCAAAATATTCGCGTACTTCGTTGCCCATCGACTGCTGCAACTCGCGGATCGCGGCGCGCATCACTGGCGGTGTGCGCATGCGCTCGACCCAGCTGTTGTACTCCAGACGCAGGCGCTGGCGCGTAGTGCTGCGAGTGTGCAACCCCGCCTCGCTGACCTGACGCAACCACTCGCCGGCGGAATAATCGCGCACATGGCTGGTGTCGCGCAGCACTTCGACGCTTTGCAGGTAAGTGTCGAACAACGGACTACCCGGTGACAACACGTCAATGAACGCCGCCACGCCGCCCGGTTTCAGCACCCGCCGGACTTCGCGCAGGGCCAGGCCGAGATCGCTCCAATGGTGCGCCGAATAACGGCTGAAGACGAAATCGAACTCGCCATCGGCAAACGGCAGGCGTTCGGCGGAGCCGTTGACGGTGGTCACATTACTCAAACCCCGATCAACGGCTGCGACGGCGACTACATCGAGCATTTGCTGCGAGAGGTCGTAGGCCACCACTTCTTTCACCAGCGAAGCCACATGAAAACTCACGTGACCGGCGCCGCAGCCCAGATCCAGCACACGGGCATCGCCCTGCCCTGCCAGCTCGGCTTGTAGCAGCGCAAATTCGGTGCCTTGAGCGTGGACGGCGCTGCTCAGGTAGGCCGAGGCCTGTTCACCGAATTGCTTTTGTACAACCTGAGTGTGCTGGGCGGTGCTGGTCATAGTGAAGTCCTTGTATTTGTGTTGTCTGAGCTGCCGTCTTCGCGAGCAAGCCCGCTCCCACATTGGATCTCGAGCGTCCACACGATCAATGCGGGAGCGGGCTTGCTCGCGAAGAGGCCAGCCCTGCCTACATAAATAATCCCGGATCAATCAAGCGTCACGAAACAACCACGGCTGGCTCGCACGGTGCTTGGCTTCAAACGTCGCAATCGCCTCGTGGTCCTGCAAAGTCAGGCCGATATCATCCAGACCGTTGAGCAGGCAATGCTTACGGAATGCATCGATTTCGAAGCTCAACACTTTGCCATCCGGACGGGTCACGGTCTGGGCTTCCAGATCAACCTGCAACTGGTAGCCAGGATTCGCTTCAACCTGCTCGAACAGTTCATCGACTTCAGCGTCGCTCAGAATGATCGGCAGCAAGCCGTTCTTGAAGCTGTTGTTGAAGAAGATGTCGGCGTAGCTCGGCGCGATGATGCTGCGGAAACCGTATTCTTCCAGCGCCCATGGCGCGTGCTCGCGGCTGGAGCCGCAACCGAAGTTCTCGCGGGCCAGCAACACACTGGCGCCTTGATAACGCTCGGCGTTGAGGACGAAGTCCTTGTTCAACGGGCGTTTGGAGTTGTCCTGGTACGGCTGGCCCACATCCAGATAACGCCATTCATCGAACAGGTTCGGGCCGAAACCCGTGCGCTTGATCGACTTCAAAAACTGCTTTGGGATGATCTGGTCGGTGTCGACGTTGGCACGATCCAGAGGCGCGACAAGACCAGTGTGCTGGGTAAAAGCTTTCATGCTGCGCTCCTTTAGATCAATTCACGGACGTCGACGAAACGACCGTTTACCGCGGCGGCTGCGGCCATCGCCGGGCTCACGAGGTGGGTACGGCCACCGGCGCCCTGACGGCCTTCGAAGTTGCGGTTGGAGGTCGATGCGCAATGCTCGCCCGACTCCAAACGGTCCGGGTTCATCGCCAGGCACATCGAGCAACCCGGCTCGCGCCATTCAAAACCGGCGTCGAGGAAAATCTTGTCCAGGCCTTCCGACTCAGCCTGCGCCTTCACCAGACCCGAGCCCGGCACCACGATGGCCTGCTTGATGGTCGAGGCCACTTTGCGGCCCTTGGCGATAACGGCCGCAGCGCGCAAATCTTCGATCCGCGAGTTGGTGCAGGAACCGATGAATACGCGGTCCAGTTGAATGTCGGTGATCGCCTGATTGGCGGTCAAACCCATGTATTTCAAGGCGCGCTCGATGGAGCCGCGTTTGACCAGGTCCATTTCCTTCGCAGGATCGGGAACGTTCTGATCAACGGCCAGGACCATCTCGGGCGAGGTGCCCCAGCTGACTTGCGGTTTGATCTGGGTTGCGTCGAGTTCAACGATGGTGTCGAACGTGGCGTCTTTATCCGTTACCAGGTCTTTCCAGGCTTCGACGGCCAGGTCCCATTCCGCGCCTTTCGGGGCGAATGGACGACCCTTCACGTAGGCAACGGTTTTTTCATCCGCAGCCACCAGACCTACACGAGCGCCGGCCTCGATGGACATGTTGCAGATGGTCATGCGGCCTTCGACCGACAGATCACGGATCGCGCTACCGGCGAACTCGATCGCATGGCCGTTACCGCCGGCGGTGCCGATCTTGCCAATGACAGCGAGAACGATGTCCTTGGCCGTCACGCCGAACGGTAATTTTCCTTCGACGGACACCAGCATATTCTTCATTTTTTTGGCGACCAGGCACTGAGTGGCGAGCACGTGCTCGACCTCGGACGTGCCGATACCGTGAGCCAGAGCGCCGAATGCGCCGTGGGTCGAGGTGTGGGAGTCGCCGCAGACCACGGTCATGCCCGGCAAGGTCGCGCCCTGCTCCGGGCCGATCACGTGAACGATGCCTTGACGCACATCATTCATCTTGAATTCGACAATGCCATATTCATCGCAGTTGTCGTCGAGGGTCTGAACCTGCAGACGCGAGACCTGGTCGACAATGGCTTCAATGCCGCCCTTGCGCTCCGGCGTGGTCGGTACGTTGTGGTCCGGGGTCGCGATGTTGGCATCGATGCGCCAAGGCTTGCGCCTGGCCAGACGCAGGCCTTCAAAGGCTTGCGGCGAGGTCACTTCGTGGATGATGTGACGATCGATGTAGATCAGCGCAGAGCCATCGTCGCGCTGTTTGACCAAGTGCGAATCCCAGAGCTTGTCGTAGAGCGTTTTGCCGGCCATCAGACGGTTTCCTCATCAGCTTGTTTCTATGCCCCGAGTCTTGAAAGTTTCAATAACCCTTTGGCTTGTGAGGTCGATCCTAGGGGGTTACATTAAATAACTCAAATTCATATTTTTTATGCTTTGGATAACCAACTGGAATACAGCAATGGACCTTGCCAATCTCAATGCCTTTATTGCCATCGCCGAGACCGGAAGCTTCTCCGGCGCAGGCGAACGGCTGCACCTGACGCAACCGGCAATCAGCAAACGTATTGCCGGGCTGGAGCAGCAATTGAAGGTGCGCCTGTTTGATCGCCTGGGCCGCGAAGTCGGCCTGACCGAGGCCGGTCGCGCCCTGCTGCCGCGGGCCTATCAGATTCTGAACGTGCTGGACGACACCCGCCGCGCCCTGACCAATCTGACCGGCGAAGTGAGCGGTCGCCTGACCCTCGCCACCAGTCACCACATCGGCCTGCACCGCTTGCCGCCCTTATTAAGGGAGTTCACCCGCCGTTACCCACAAGTCGCGCTGGATATTCAGTTCCTCGATTCGGAAGTGGCCTACGAGGAAATCCTCCATGGTCGCGCCGAGCTGGCCGTCATTACCCTCGCGCCCGAGCCCCATGCGCTGGTCAAGGCCACGCCGGTGTGGGACGACCCGCTGGACTTCGTGGTCGCCCCGGAGCATTCACTGATCAGCAATGGCGCGGTCAGTCTGGCGGATATCGCCCTGCATCCGGCCGTATTTCCCGGCGGCAACACCTTTACTCACCACATCGTCCAGCGCCTGTTCGAAGCCCAAAGCCTGACGCCGAACATCGCCATGAGCACGAATTATCTGGAAACCATCAAGATGATGGTCTCGATCGGCCTGGCCTGGAGCGTGTTGCCGCGCACCATGCTCGACGATCAAGTTGCACGAATACCTTTGCCGGGCATACAACTGACTCGCCAGCTAGGCTATATCTTGCACACCGAACGGACGCTGTCGAACGCAGCACGGGCTTTTATGGCCTTGCTGGATGCGCAAATCGATCTGCCAGGGACTCAAGGCTAACTTGTGCTACTCCTATAGAGTCTCGATTTCCTGTGCCTAACGCCCAATTCAGCCCAAGGCCTGCCAATGCCGAAATCTGTTGACCGTATTCCACCGATGCCACGTATTCAGGCGCTTGACCCGAAACGGTCCGAGCAAAGCTGGGAAAGCGCGCCACAGCTGCTGGCCGCCCTCAACGGAGCACGTCTGGGCGCCTGGTATTGGGACATCGAGCGCGGGCAGATCAGTTGGTCGCGGGGCACGCAGGCTTTGTTCGGCTTCGATCCCCGGCAGCCGTTGCCGGCCGATCTGGAATACCTCGACCTGCTGCCGCCCGAAGACAGGGCCAAAACCATTCGCGCGTTCCACGCCGTGATTGCCGGCGCCCCGCTGGAACAAGCCATGCACCACCGCATCCGCTGGCCCGACGGCAGCCTGCACTGGCTGGAGATCAATGGCAGTTTGCTACCCGATAAACAGGGTCGGCCACGCATGATCGGGGTGATCCGCGAGATCACCCACCAGCGCCAGCGCGAACAGGCGCTGAGCAGTTCGGAAAAGCGCTTTGCGACGCTGTTTCACTTGTGCCCGAACATGGTGTTGCTGACCCGCCAGGAAGACGGCCTGATCTCCGAAGCCAACCAGTATTTCGAAAGCCTGTTCGGCTGGCCGGTGCAAAACGCGATTGGCCGTACCACCCTCGAACTGGGCCTGTGGGTACACCCTGAGCAACGCGAGAAACTGGTCAAGGCGACCAAGGCCAAGGGCGAGCTGATCAGCATGGAAGTGCAGTTTCGCGCCAGCAATGGCCAGATCCACGACGGCATTCTCAGCGCGCAAAAAGTCGAACTCGAGGGCCAACCCTATCTGCTCAGCACCTTCCTCGACACCACTGAAAGCAAGGCCGCCGAACTCGCCCTGAAAGACAGCCAGGAGCGCCTTGACCTGGCGCTGGACTCGGCGCAACTCGGCACGTGGGACTGGCACATTCCCAGCGGCATGCTCTATGGCTCGGCACGGGCCGCCCAGTTGCACGGACTGGAACCCATACCGTTCCATGAATCCTTCGAAGATTTTTTCGAAGGCGTGCCCGGCGAAGAGCGCGACAGCATGCGCGATGCCTATCGCAGCCTGCGCGAAGGCCCGGCGGGCAATTATCAGTTGACCTATCGCGTTCAGCTGGAGGACGGCAGTTCGCGCTACCTGGAAAGCCGCGCCCGGCTCTATCGCGATGAAAACGGCGCCCCATTGCGCATGGCTGGCACCTTGCTCGACATTACCGATCAGGTCGAGCGCGAGCAGAAGCTGGTCGCCTCCGAAGAGAAATTTGCCACCCTGTTCCAGGTCAGCCCGGACCCGATCTGCGTGACTCGCCAGGACACCGGCCAGTTCATCGAAATCAACTCCAGTTTTACCCAGACCTTCGGCTGGAGCACTGCCGAGGTGATTGGCCGCAGCGCCGATGAAATCGGGCTGTGGGACGCGTCGGCAAAAAGCCTGCGACGGATCGAACAAGTCATCCGCGAACAGGGCTTGAACAACGTGGCGATCCTCGTTCAACACAAGGACGGCCAATCGCTGACCTGCGTGATTTCCAGCCGCCAGATCAGCGTCGGCGACCAGCCGTGCATCGTCACCACCTTGCGCGACATCACCCAACAACAACGATCGGAAGCGGCGCTTAAAGCTAGCGAAGAGAAGTTTGCCAAGGCCTTCCACTCCAGCCCCGACGCCATCACCATCACCGAGCGCGACACCGGGCGCTATCTGGAGGTCAACGATGGATTCTGCCGCCTGACCGGCTATCGCGCCGATGAAGTGGTCGGCCGCACGGTGTACCAGGTCGGCATCTGGGCAGAAGAAAAACAACGCTCGGCGCTGCTGGCCGAGCTACAGATCAAGGGCCGGGTGCATCACCAGGAGATGCTTGGCCGCAACAAGCGCGGTGAACTGTTGACTGTAGAAGTGTCGGTGGAACCGATCACGCTCAACGAAACCGCGTGCCTGCTGCTGACCGCGCGGGACGTCAGCCTGCTGAAAAACGCCGAAGCGCAGATCCGTCACTTGGCCTACCACGACCCTCTGACCAACCTGCCCAACCGCGCGCTGTTGATGGATCGCCTGAGCCAGCAGATCGCCCTGCTCAAACGCCACAATCTGCGTGGCGCCCTGATGTTTCTCGATCTCGACCACTTCAAGCACATCAACGACTCGCTCGGCCACCCGGTGGGTGACACGGTGCTGAAGATCATCACCGCCCGCCTTGAAGCCAGCGTGCGCATGGAAGACACCGTCGCGCGGCTGGGCGGCGACGAATTCGTGGTGCTGCTCAGCGGCCTCGAAGGTTCGCGCAATGAAGTCAGTGCCCAGGTCCGCGACCTCGCGGACACCTTGCGCGAACTGTTGTCCGAACCGATGTTCCTTGATGGTCAACGCCTGCAAGTGACGCCGAGTATCGGCATCGCGCTGATTCCCGATCACGGCTCAACGCCGACCGACCTGCTCAAACGCGCCGATATCGCGCTTTATCGGGCCAAAGATTCCGGGCGCAACACCACGCAGATGTACCACAACACCATGCAAAAGGCCGCCAGTGAGCGCCTGCGCATGGAAACCGACTTGCGCCTGGCCCTTTCCCGGGGCGAGTTCGAGGTGCATTACCAGCCGCAGGTGGACGCTCGCGACAACCGCATCGTCGGCGCCGAAGCGCTGGTGCGCTGGAGCCATCCGGAACTCGGCGCACAATCGCCGACCGAATTCATCAAGGTTCTGGAAGACAGCGGGTTGATTCTGGAGGTCGGCACCTGGATCGTCGACGAAGTGTGCGCTGCCTTCAAACAATTGATCGCCAAGGGCCTGATCGACCCGTTGAATTTCAGCCTGTGCGTGAACATCAGCCCACGGCAATTCCGCCAGAACGACTTCGTCGAGCGCATCGAGCAGAGCCTCGCCAGCAACGATCTGCCCTGCTCGCTGTTGAAACTGGAAATCACCGAAGGCATCGTCATCCAGAATCTGGAAGACACCGTCAGCAAAATGCGTCGCCTGAAAAAACTCGGCGTGAGCTTCGCCATGGACGACTTCGGCACCGGTTATTCCTCGCTGACGTACCTCAAGCGACTGCCGGTCGATACCCTGAAAATCGACCAGTCATTCATCCGCGACGCCACCACCGACCCCAACGACGCCGAGATCATCCGCGCCATCGTCGCCATGGCCCGCAGCCTGGAATTGAAAGTGATTGCCGAAGGCGTGGAGACACCGGAACAGCTTGAATTTTTGCAGGGGCTGGGTTGCCATTTTTATCAGGGGTATTTGCACAGTGCGCCGTTGCCGGTGGAGGCGTTTCAGAAACTCCTGAAATAACACGGACTATGTAGGAGCTGCCGAAGGCTGCGATCTTTTGATCTTTGCGCCTGTGACGACATTGCAAAATCAAGATCAAAAGATCGCAGCCTTCGGCAGCTCCTACACGGGACAAGGGGTACAAAAAAGGGCGCCAGTGGCGCCCTTTTCATTGCCCTGCCTTAGTGCTGCAGCGCTGGTTTTTGCGTTCCGTTGATCGGGATGCGTTTGGCTTTCGCCTCTTCCGGAACGACGCGCAGCAGGTCGATGCTCAGCAGACCGTTGCGCAGGTCGGCGGCCTTGATCTCGATGTGATCAGCCAGACGGAACGACAGTTTGAACGCGCGCTGGGCGATGCCTTGATGCAGGAAGGTCACGCCTTCAGTCGCGTCACGTTTGCCGCCACTGATGGTCAGCACACCCTTCTCGACTTGCAGGTCCAGGTCTTCTTCCTGGAAACCGGCCGCCGCCACGACGATCCGGTATTGATCGTCACCGTGTTTTTCCACGTTGTAAGGTGGGTAGGTGCTGCCTGGCTCGTTGCGCAGGGCGGTTTCGAACAGGTCGTTGAAACGGTCGAAGCCTACCGAGGAACGGAACAGTGGAGCCAGGGAAAATGCAGTAGTCATGATTCAAATCTCCTGAAAACAATCAGCAAGTTTTTTTGTCTCCGCGACCCGAATTCGGCATCGCGTAATCCCTAAATAAGGACCGCTGATTGCTTTTCAAGAGATTGTTTTCAAGTTTTTTAAGCCGCCTCCAACACCTGCAAACCCAGCAAACGCGAAACCTGATCCAGTTCGGTTTCACGGCGCAGCACGGTGAACAGCTCAACCGCTTCGGGATAATTGCGCGTCAGCATGGCCAGCCACTGCTTCAGGCGACCCGGCGATTGACGTGGTGTCATTTGCGCCTTGGCCTGCAGCCAGAAGTCCTGAATCAGCGGCAGCAGCTCGGCCCAGGTCATTTCGACCACCTCTTCACCCGCACGGGCGGCGGCGATTTGCCGGGCCAGGTCCGGTCGCGACACCAGCCCGCGACCGAGCATGATGTCTTCCACGCCGCTGATTTCGCGGCAGCGGCGCCAGTCTTCAACGCTCCAGATATCACCGTTGGCGAACACCGGCACCTTGACCACTTCCTGCACTCTGGGAATCCACTCCCAATGTGCCGGCGGTTTGTAGCCATCGGTTTTGGTCCGCGCATGCACCACGATATGTTCCGCGCCGCCTTCGGCCAGGGCCGTGGCGCAGACCAGCGAGCCGTCCGGGCTGTCGAATCCGAGACGCATTTTCGCGGTGACCGGAATGTGCGCGGGGACGGCGCGACGGACATGCTCGACGATCTGGTTGAGCAATTCAGGTTCTTTGAGCAGTACCGCACCGCCACGGGATTTGTTGACGGTTTTGGCCGGACAGCCGAAGTTCAGGTCGATGACTTCGGAGCCCAGCTCGCAGGCCAGCGCGGCGTTTTCCGCCAGGCACACCGGATCGGAACCCAACAGCTGCACGCGCAACGGCACGCCTGACGCGGTGCGTGCGCCCGTCAACAGTTCAGGGCCGAACTTGTGGAAATAGGCAGGCGTGAGCAACTGATCGTTGATCCGGATGAACTCGGTCACGCACCAATCGATACCGCCCACGCGGGTCAGCACGTCCCGCAGGATGTTGTCGACCAACCCCTCCATGGGCGCCAAAGCAATTTGCATGAAAAACACACTCGACGAAAAACGTGCGGCAGTTTACTGGTTTTCACCGGGTAAACCCACGCCCGTGTAGGAGCTGCCGAAGGCTGCGATCTTTTGATTTTCAGGAGCAAGATCAAAAGATCGCAGCCTTCGGCAGCTCCTACAGGGATTATGTCAGGCCAGGATGTGCAACGCCGGACCGTAGCCTTCGATGAACTCTGCAGGCATACGCTTGGGTTTGCCCGTGGACAATTCAATGCAGACAAACGTGGTCTGCGCCCGCAGCAACGTGGTGTTGTCGCTCGGGCGTTTCAGCTGGAAGTGCCGGGTCATTTTCAGACGCTGATCCCAATCGACTATCCAAGTCGCCAGTTGCAACTCATCGCCTTCATAAGCCGCGGCAAGATAATCGATCTCGTGCCGCACCACCGCCATCGCCCGATCCAGCCGCCGGTACTCGACCAGGTCCAGACCGAGCCGCTGAGAGTGGCGCCAGGCGCAGCGCTCGAGCCAGGTCACGTACACCGCGTTATTCGCGTGACCCAACCCATCAATGTCCTCGGCGCCCACTTCCAGATCAATGATAAATGGCGTTGCCCGATCCCAGCCCATGCCCCACTCCCGATCAGATTATGTCGACCGGGGCAGTGTAACGGATGCTCAGGCCGATTGGCGCGATTGCAGGCTGCGGCCGGCCAGCAGTGATAACACGCCATCAATCACCCGAGGGTCAGCCAGTACCCGCTGATGACCGCCTTCTTTCAGTCGCAGCAGACGACTGTCGAACCAGGCTTCGTGGATCAGCTGGGATTCCTTGACCGGGACGAAGCAGTCGTCTTCGGCGTGAACGATCAGACCGGGCATGTCGAGTTGATAGTGCGAGACATCCAGTGCAGCGGCGCGCATGCCGACGTCTTTTTCAACTTGGCGAATGAACGCCGAACGGGCTTTTGGCGGCAGCCGCACGTAGCGCGCGAAACCACGCAGAACCCCGAGAATCCGCGCCGGAGCCGCGATCGTCACCAGGGTTTCAGTGCGCAAACCCAATTGGACGGCGAGCATGGCGCTGGCACCGCCCATCGAGTGACCGATGACCGCCTGCAGCGGCGGCAACTCGGCGGCGGCCTCGAGCATGGCCCGGGCGAACTGCACGACGTTTGCTTCGTTGCCCGGTGAGCGACCATGCGCAGGACCGTCCAACGCAACGACGGTGTAACCGGCATCAACCAGCGCGGTGATCAGACTGGCAAACTGCGTCGGCCGGCCTTCCCAACCGTGCATCAGCAACACCGCCGGGCCTTGCCCCCAGCGCAACGCCGACAGGCCGAAGCGTAAAGTGATGCGCTCGGACTTCGCCAGTAACGGCAATTCCCAATCACGCGGCGGCAGATCCCGCGGCGTCATGAATGCCAGTCGCATTTTGCTCGCGACCAGTTGCGGAGCAAACCAGCCCAAGGTGCCATTAACGCCACGAACCCACTTTAACGTGCTCATCGCTCTCACTCCCAAGGCTCGGCCTTCAGGTCATAGCACCGCCGACTTGGCGGCACGCAGCAATCGATCGGACAACTCTCCAGGCCCCAGCGCCCGCGCCAGAGCCAGACCACCCACCATCAAGGCCATGTCGGCCAGGGCTTTGTCGGTGTCTTCCGGGCTGGCCGCCAACTGCGCGACCATCATTTCCACATGCTCATTCAACGCCACGCGAAACGCGTCCGGCAGACGCCCCAGCTCGCCGACGGACGCCGGGATCGGGCACGCCGACTCAGAGGAATCACGGTGTTTGCGTGACAGGTAAAACGCAGCGACCAAGGCGCGACGCTCTTCGCCGGTCAATTCGGCGTCCATGTCGGCGATCAGGCCACGGCGATGACCAAGCAGTTGCTTGAACGCTTCCAGCATCATCGCGTCCTTGCTTTCGAAGTGCGCATAGAAGCCGCCAACCGTCAGGCCGGCTGCGCCCATCACTTCGCCCACGCTGGGTTCGGCCGGGCCACGCTGAATCAGCGCTGCGCTGGCGGCCTTGAGGATGCGTTCGCGGGTTTGAGCTTTTTTATCGTTCATCGTTGCCTCCGAATATTACGACTAGAATATTATTCTCATAATAATTTTACGCAAGTCGTGAGTGTGACCGCTGGTCTGAAGCACAGCTTGAAAGAAACGAGGGGATTTAGCCAAACGCCAGACAAACAAAAGGGCCATTCAATAATTGAATGACCCTTATAAAATCCCGCAGAGCGGGTAATCGTGGCGTCCCCTAGGGGACTCGAACCCCTGTTACCGCCGTGAAAGGGCGGTGTCCTAGGCCACTAGACGAAGGGGACGCAAAACCTTCTATACAACTGATCAGTGCTGAGAGCTGATCGATTCAAGGCCGGTGTGGCCAGACCTTGAACTGTAAAATTGGTGGAGCTAGACGGGATCGAACCGTCGACCTCTTGCATGCCATGCAAGCGCTCTCCCAGCTGAGCTATAGCCCCGGATTTTTCGCCTCGCGGCGGAGCGACATCTTGCAACATCGCTTCTGTAAAACTGGCGTCCCCTAGGGGACTCGAACCCCTGTTACCGCCGTGAAAGGGCGGTGTCCTAGGCCACTAGACGAAGGGGACGCAAACCCTTCTATACAACAGATCAACGCTGAGTGTTGATCGCTTCAAGGCCGGTGTGGCCAGACCTTGAAGTGTAAATTGGTGGAGCTAGACGGGATCGAACCGTCGACCTCTTGCATGCCATGCAAGCGCTCTCCCAGCTGAGCTATAGCCCCTCATCGCTGAGGACGGGGCGAATCTTAATGGCGCTTCGAAAGGCTGTCAAACTTATTTTTAAAATATTTCAAAGTTTTTTGCCGTCATAACAATCACTTACCGCCCTCTCCCCGTAAAACGGGGGCGCCGCCAAAAGCAAGATCAAAAGATCGCAGCCTTCGGCAGCTCCTACAGGGGATTGCATTTCAAATGCAGGAGCTGGCGTAGCCTGCGATCTTTTCGGGACATCAAGGAATCAGGCGATGTTACCCAGGAGCTTTTCCCATTCCTTGTTTTCCTTCTTCGACACGCCACCGAGAAGGTCGATGGCCTGGCGCAGACGGAAACGCGTCAGGTCCGGGCCGAGGATTTCCATCGCATCGAGCACCGACACCGAACTCGCCTGGCCAGTGATCGCGGCGAACATCAGCGGCATGGCGTCACGCAGCTTCAGCTCCAGGGATTCGACCACCGCTTGAATCGTCGCGGTGATGCTGTCCTTCTCCCACTGACGCAGGTTTTCCAGCTTCCACAGAATCAACTGCATCAACTGACGAACCTGATCGCCCGACAATTTCTTCGATTCAAACAGCTTGGCATCCGGGTTCACGCCACCGGCAAAGAAGAACCCGGCCAGCGGTGCAACCTGGCTGAACGTTTCAACGCGGCCCTGCACGTGCGGCGCGATTTTCATCATGTATTCAGGGTTGAGTGCCCAGGTTTGCAGGCGCGAGGCGAACTCTTCCACCGGCAGGTCACGCAGCCACTGGCCGTTGAGCCACGACAGTTTCTCGATGTCGAAAATCGGCCCGCCGAGGGAAACTCGGCTCAGGTCGAAGTGATCGACCATTTCCTGCAGCGAGAACTTCTCGCGCTCGTCCGGCATCGACCAGCCCATGCGCCCGAGGTAGTTGAGCATCGCTTCCGGCATGAAACCCATGCGCTCGTAGAACGTCACCGAGGTCGGGTTCTTGCGCTTGGACAGCTTGCTCTTGTCCGGGTTACGCAGCAGCGGCATGTAGCACAGCTCCGGTTGTTCCCAGCCGAAGTATTCGTACAGAAGAATCAGTTTCGGTGCCGAAGGCAGCCATTCTTCGCCGCGCAGAACGTGGGTGATGCCCATCAGGTGGTCATCGACCACGTTGGCCAGGAAGTACGTCGGCAGACCGTCGGTCTTCATCAGCACTTGCATGTCCATGCGATCCCACGGGATCTCGACATCGCCGCGCAACATGTCCGGCACCACGCACACTCCTTCGCTCGGCACTTTCATGCGGATCACGTGCGGCTCGCCAGCGGCCAGACGGCGCGCGACTTCATCCGCAGACAGCAACAGCGCACGGCCGTCGTAACGCGGGGTTTCGCCACGGGCCATTTGCTCGGCGCGCATCTGGTCCAGTTCTTCGGCGGTGCAGAAGCACGGGAAGGCATGGCCCATCTCGACCAGTTGCTGGCAGTACTTCTGATAGATGTCGCCACGCTCGCTCTGCCGGTAAGGACCGTGCGGGCCGCCGACGTCCGGGCCTTCGCTCCAGTCGATACCCAACCAGCGCAGGGCGTCGAAAATCTGCTGTTCGGACTCGCGGGTCGAACGTAACTGATCGGTGTCTTCGATTCGCAGGATGAACTCACCGCCATGCTGCTTGGCAAAGCAATAGTTGAACAAAGCGATGTAAGCGGTACCTACGTGGGGGTCCCCGGTAGGCGATGGCGCGATGCGCGTGCGGACGGTGGTCATGGCAAGTCTCGAAATGAAGATAAAACAAAGGGCGAATGGTAACAGGCGTTGCCCGCCCGGCTCCAGTAAGCAGGGCATTTAAGCCAAGTTTGCGCCTACAAAGGGCCTTGGCCGCGATGAATGATGGTTTATCAGCCAATGGCATTTACCCACTATGGACTGTATGCCAAATTCGCCTGCCGATAACTTTCCTTACAATTTCTCGACTACAGTCTGCCCCATGCCTGCCCAACTCAAGCGTCGCCTGTTTATTTTCCTGTTGATCGTCCTGCTGATTGCCGGGGGCTTTCTTGCCCAGTGGTTCTTCAAGGGACGATTTTATGAAAGCACCGACAACGCCTATGTCCAGGGCGAGATCACCCGTGTGTCGAGCCAGTTGGGCGCGCGCATCGATCAGGTACTGGTGCAGGACAACCAGCGCGTCGAGAAAGGCCAATTGCTGATCAAGCTTGAAGGCGACGACTTCCACCTCGCCGTCGACCGCGCCAACGCTGCTCTGGCCACCCGCCAGGCCGAACGCCTGCAAGCCCAGAGCAAACTGACCCAGCAAGCCAGCCTGATTGCCTCCAGCGAGGCGCAAGTCGCGTCCAGTCAGGCCAGCCTCGGTCGCTCGCAAATCGACTTGTCCCGCGCGCAAACCCTGCGCAAACCCGGCTACGTTTCCGAAGAGCGGGTGACCACCCTCTCCGCCGACAACCACATCGCCCGCTCGCAAGTGACCAAGGCCCAGGCGGACGCTCAAAGTCAGCGCCAGCAAGTCAATTCCCTGAGCGCCGAAATCAAGCGCCTCGACGCCATGATCGCCAACGCCAAAACCGATCTGGCTCAGGCCGAACTGAACCTGACCCGCAGCGAAATCCACGCACCCATCAGCGGCCTGATTGGCCAGCGCGCCGCCCGCGAAGGCCAATACGTGCAGGCCGGCGCTTATCTGATGTCGATCGTGCCGGACCAGGACATCTGGATTCAGGCCAACTTCAAGGAAACCCAGATCGGCCGCATGCAGCCCGGCCAGCAAGCTGAACTGACCTTCGACGCCTACGGCGACACGCCGATCAAAGCGCGTGTCGATAGCCTGTTCGCCGCCTCGGGCGCGCAGTTCAGCCTGTTGCCGCCGGACAATGCCACCGGCAATTTCACCAAAGTCGTACAACGGATTCCGGTAAAACTGACCTTCGCCGCGGACAACCCGCTGCACGGCAAGATTCGTCCGGGCATGTCGGTTACCGCGAAAGTGAACATCAAAGACGCCCCTGACGATGGCCGGTGATCATCTGATCCGCCCCGCCGGCGAACCGACCCGGCGGGACTGGATCGCGGTGATGAGCGTGATGCTCGGCGCGTTCATGGCGGTGCTCGACATCCAGATCACCAACTCGTCGCTCAAGGATATTCAGGGTGCGCTGTCGGCGACCCTGGAAGAAGGCTCATGGATTTCCACGTCGTACCTGGTCGCGGAAATCATCATGATTCCGCTGACGGCGTGGCTGGTGCAACTGCTCTCGGCGCGACGGCTGGCCGTGTGGGTCTCGCTCGGGTTTCTTGCCGCTTCCCTGCTCTGCTCCATGGCATGGAGCCTGGAAAGCATGATCATTTTCCGCGCGCTGCAAGGCTTCACCGGCGGCGCGCTGATCCCCCTGGCGTTCACCCTGACGCTGATCAAACTTCCAGAACACCACCGCGCCAAAGGCATGGCGATGTTCGCCATGACCGCAACGTTCGCGCCCTCCATCGGCCCGACGCTCGGCGGCTGGCTGACGGAAAACTGGGGCTGGGAATACATCTTCTACATCAACATCCCGCCGGGCCTGATCATGATCGCCGGCCTGATGTATGGCCTGGAGAAAAAAGAAGCGCACTGGGAACTGCTGAAAAGCACCGACTACACCGGGATTCTTACGCTCGGTATCGGCCTTGGCTGTTTGCAGGTTTTTCTGGAGGAAGGCCATCGCAAGGACTGGCTCGAGTCGGACCTGATCGTGACCCTGGGCAGCATCGCGCTGATCAGTCTGATCACCTTTGTGATCGTGCAGTTTTCCAAGCCCAATCCGCTGATCAACCTCGGCATCCTGGGCAATCGCAACTTTGGTTTATCGAGTATTTCCAGCCTGGGAATGGGTGTCGGTTTGTACGGCTCGATCTTTCTGTTGCCCTTGTACCTGGCGCAGATTCAGAACTACAACGCCCTGCAGATCGGCGAAGTCATCATGTGGATGGGCGTGCCGCAGCTGTTCCTGATTCCGCTGGTGCCGAAACTGATGAAGTTCATTTCGCCAAAATGGCTATGCACGCTGGGCTTCGGGTTGTTCGGGTTGGCGAGTTTTTCCTCGGGCGTGCTGAACCCGGACTTTGCCGGACCGCAGTTCAATCAGATCCAGATCATCCGCGCACTGGGTCAGCCGTTGATCATGGTGACGATCTCGCTGATCGCCACCGCGTACATCCTGCCGCAGGATGCGGGGTCGGCGTCGAGCCTGTTCAACATCCTGCGCAACCTCGGCGGCGCGATCGGCATCGCCCTCCTCGCCACGTTGCTGGACGCGCGGACCAAGACCTACTTTGATTATTTGCGCGAAGCGATCGTGCCGAGCAACCCGCAAGTCGCCGAACGCATGGCGTCGCTGACGGATCGGCTTGGCAGTGAAACGGCGGCGCTGGGCAAGCTCAGTGAGATCGCCCATCAGCAGGCGTCGATCATGGCTTACAACGATGCGTTTCATTTTGTCGGGATTGCGCTGGGGGTCAGCATGATCGCGGTGTTGTTGACCAAGCAGTTGCCGGCGGGGTTGAAGGCTGGGGAAGCCCACTGATAAGACGTGCGTAACCTTGTGGCGAGGGGATTTATCCCCGTTGGGCCGCGAAGCGGCCTCTAAACCGCCGACCAAGATGTGTCGGTTACACCGCGCTCACCGGATAAGCGCCTGCTTCGCAGGCGAACGGGGATAAATCCCCTCGCCACATGGACCGCTTATCGCCATCAAACCGCAATCAACCGCTCCCGCAGCTTGGCGATCTCGTCGCGCATCTGCGCCGCTGCTTCGAACTCCAGATCGCGAGCGAGCTGGTACATCTTCTCTTCCAGCGCCTTGATACGCTTGGCGACTTCCCCCGGCGAACGCAATTCCGCTTCGTACTTGGCGTTTTCCTCGGCAGCCTTGGCCATGCCTTTGCGCTTCTTGCTGCGCGAACCCGGCACGGTGGCGCCTTCCATGATGTCGGCAACGTCCTTGAACACACCTTTGGGCGTGATGCCGTTGGCGAGGTTAAAGGCGATCTGCTTGTCGCGACGACGCTCGGTTTCGCCGATTGCCCGCTCCATGGAACCGGTGATGCGATCCGCATACAGAATCGCCCGACCGTTGAGGTTCCGCGCCGCACGGCCGATGGTCTGGATCAGCGAGCGCTCGGAACGCAGGAAGCCTTCCTTGTCCGCATCGAGGATCGCCACCAGCGAGACTTCCGGCATGTCCAGGCCTTCACGCAGCAGGTTGATCCCCACCAGCACATCAAAGGTTCCGAGGCGCAAATCGCGGATGATTTCCACGCGCTCCACGGTGTCGATGTCCGAGTGCAGATAACGCACCCGCACGCCGTGGTCGGCCAGGTAGTCGGTCAAGTCTTCGGACATGCGCTTGGTCAGCGTGGTGACCAATACCCGTTCATCCAGTGCAACGCGTTTGCTGATTTCCGACAGCAGATCGTCGACCTGGGTCAACGCCGGACGGATCTCGATTTGCGGGTCCACCAGGCCGGTCGGGCGCACCACCATATCAATGACACGACCGGCGTGTTCCGCCTCGTAGTTGCCCGGCGTGGCCGATACAAAAATCGTCTGTGGACTGATACTTTCGAACTCGTCGAAGCGCATCGGCCGGTTGTCCAGCGCTGACGGAAGGCGGAAACCGTATTCCACCAGGGTTTCTTTACGCGAACGGTCGCCTTTATACATGGCGCCGACCTGCGGCACGCTGACGTGGGACTCGTCGATCACCAACAAGGCATCGGCCGGCAGATAGTCAAACAAGGTCGGTGGCGCCTGACCGGAATCGCGACCCGACAGGTAACGCGAGTAGTTTTCAATGCCGTTGCAGTAGCCCAGTTCGAGGATCATCTCCAGGTCGAAACGCGTGCGCTGTTCAAGGCGTTGCGCTTCCACCAGTTTGTTGTTGGAACGCAGGTACTCCAGACGCTCCTGCAACTCGACCTTGATCCCCTCGATGGCGTCGAGCAGGGTTTCTCGCGGCGTCACGTAGTGGCTTTTCGGATAGAACGTGAAACGCGGCAGCTTGCGGATCACCTCGCCGGTCAGCGGATCGAAGGCAGACAGGCTCTCGACTTCGTCATCGAACAGCTCGATGCGGATCGCTTCGAAATCGGATTCTGCCGGATGGATGTCGATCACATCACCGCGCACGCGGAACGTCGCGCGGGCGAAATCCATGTCGTTGCGGGTGTATTGCAGGTCCGCCAGGCGACGCAGCAATGCGCGCTGATCGAGCTTGTCGCCGCGATCCACGTGCAGCACCATTTTCAAATAGGTTTCCGGACTGCCCAGACCGTAGATGCACGACACCGTGGTGACGATGATCGCGTCCTTGCGCTCCAGCAACGCTTTAGTCGCCGAGAGTCGCATCTGTTCGATGTGATCGTTGATCGAGGCGTCCTTCTCGATGAAGGTGTCCGAGGACGGCACGTAGGCTTCGGGCTGGTAGTAGTCGTAGTAGGAAACGAAGTACTCGACGGCATTGTTCGGGAAGAACGCCTTGAACTCACCGTACAACTGCGCAGCCAGGGTCTTGTTCGGTGCCAGCACCAGCGTCGGGCGCTGAACCTGGGCAATGACGTTGGCGATGCTGAAGGTCTTGCCCGAGCCGGTCACACCGAGCAACGTCTGGTGCGCCAGCCCGGCTTCGATACCCTCGACCATCAGGCGAATGGCTTCCGGCTGGTCGCCGGCGGGCTCGAAGCGGGTGACTAGCTGGAATTCAGACATGAAATACCCTCTGGGTCGCGCCCGTCCGGGCAAACCGGACAGCAACGAGAAAGACCACAAACGACCGACGTCGCCCGAGGAAAAAACTGGATTGCGCTCAATGTGGTGGCGATTACCCTCGCTTTCAAGGCAAACGTCCTACATCCCTTGAAGTCTTTGACGCAGCCAATCGACTAACGGTCGAAAAATAATCGAAAAAACTTACGCTAAAAGCCGAATCGACTGTCGCCATCAATCGCAGATGGCCTCTATACTAGCTCCCCGTTTGTGCACCGCTCTAGTGCATTCGGCTGGAGCGCGACACGTCCCTCCACTCTCCATTCAGAGCCGCCGCAAAAATGAGCCTGTTCTCCGCTGTCGAAATGGCACCACGCGATCCAATCCTGGGCCTCAACGAAGCATTCAACGCCGATACCCGTACCAACAAGGTCAATCTGGGGGTCGGTGTTTACTGCAACGAGGAGGGGCGAATTCCACTCCTGCGCGCCGTTGTCGAAGCCGAGACGATTCGCGTCGCTCAACACGCTTCCCGTGGCTACTTGCCGATCGATGGCATCGCTGCTTACGACCAGGCCGTGCAGAAACTGCTGTTTGGCAATGACTCGCCGCTGATCGCTGCTGGCCGCGTCATCACCACTCAGGCCGTTGGCGGTACTGGCGCACTGAAAATCGGTGCCGACTTCCTCAAACAACTGCTGCCGAACGCCGTCGTGGCGATCAGCGACCCAAGCTGGGAAAACCACCGCGCGCTGTTCGAAACCGCCGGTTTCCCGGTGCAGAACTATCGTTACTACGACGCCGCGACCCACGACGTTAACCGTGTCGGCCTGCTGGAAGACCTGAACGCCCTGCCGTCCGGTTCGATCGTTGTGCTGCACGCGTGCTGCCACAACCCGACCGGCGTCGACCTCAGCCCGCAAGACTGGAAAAACGTCCTGGACGTGGTGAAAGCCAAAGGTCACGTACCGTTCCTCGACATGGCCTACCAGGGCTTTGGCGATGGCATCGACGAAGACGCCGCTGCTGTGCGTCTGTTCGCTGAATCGGGCCTGACTTTCTTCGTCTCCAGCTCGTTCTCCAAATCCTTCTCGTTGTACGGCGAGCGCGTTGGCGCCCTGTCGATCGTCAGCGATTCGAAAGAAGAAAGCGCACGCGTGCTGTCGCAAGTCAAACGCGTGATCCGCACCAACTACTCCAACCCGCCGACCCACGGTGCAAGCATCGTCGCCGCTGTGCTGAACAGCCCGGTACTGCGCGCCCAGTGGGAAGCGGAACTGGCCGAAATGCGCCTGCGGATTCGCGGCATGCGCACCCAGATGGTCGACCTGCTGGCGAAACAGGCTCCGCAACGTGACTTCAGCTTCGTCGGTCGTCAGCGCGGCATGTTCTCCTACTCCGGCCTGACGGTTGAGCAAGTGACCCGTCTGCGCAACGAGTTCGGCATCTACGCCCTGGACACCGGCCGCATCTGCGTCGCCGCGCTGAACCAGAGCAACATCGATGTCGTGACCAAGGCTATCGTTGCGGTGATCTGAGTCGTGTGGTGATACGAAAAACGGGAAGCCCTTGGGCTTCCCGTTTTTTATTTGGCGCAGATAATTCTCGACCCGCCAACCAAGCCCTCTAGACTGCACACAGATCAAATGTGTGAGCGGGCTTGCTCGCGAAAGCGTCGGCACCTTCAACGCTTATGCAAGCTGACCCACCGCTTTCGCGAGCAAGCCCGCTCCCACAGGGTTTTGTGTACATCCTGAAAATCTAGAGAAGCCCATGAAAAACGATGACCTGCGCGCTGAGCGCGATGATCTGGATGACCTGAATGACTTCATCCCCCGCACCCCGGCCAAACGCGGGAAAAACCTGGTGATGCAAGTGGCAGCGGGCGTGTTTCTCGGCGGCCTGGCCTTGTGGCTGGTGCAGCTGGGCGCGACGCTGCTTTACGCCAAACTGATGCTCGCCACCGTGACCTTCGGCGGTTAAGCCAGTTCGGTCGCGCGCTGGCTGGCCGCATCGTCATAGGCGACGTACAGCGATTCGGCGACCTGGCTTTTGATGGCCTTGGTGCTTTCCAGGCCCAGGACAAAACCTTCGGCCTTGCCGCCTGCGCGATTCAATTCGTCAGCGGTGCTGGCCTGAGTGATGGCGTCGAACAGTTTTTCGGCGTGCGGGCCGACCCCTTTGGGCAGGCTGATCTGTGCGATGCTCATGCGAACACCCCGTTGCTTCGGAATGCGAGGACTGGGTAATTCATGGCGCGTACCTTTTCGGCGAATGGCCGGTAGCGCGTGTAACCACTTCCGGGCGGCCATGGTAGACCTCTGGTGCGGTTCTGGTAACCGCCAATCGCCGATAAACCACCGTCCGTCCCGATGAATCGCTCAAATTGTTAACAGGTGCTTGACTTCTCTTTTTGAATCAGTAACATACACGCCATTCCGCGATAGCTCAGTTGGTAGAGCAAGTGACTGTTAATCACTGGGTCCCTGGTTCGAGTCCAGGTCGTGGAGCCAGACAGCAACAATGAAAAGCCCCTGAATCGAAAGGTTCAGGGGCTTTTTTGTGGGCGGAATGTAGGAGCAGCCGGTCGACGCTCGATTGCTCGCGATGGACTTCAGGGCGACGCGTTTTTCCAGAGAATACGCGTTACCGCTAGCGTCCATCGCGAGCAATCGAGCGTCGACCGGCTGCTCCTACAAGGGTAGTGTTCGCTTGATTGACTGGCATTAGCCCCGGATGACGCCTTTTTTACTCACACATGCTCACTGCTTTTCGCATGCACCGCCCGAGGCTCTCCATGCCCATGGTCCGCCTCCACCACCGGGATCTCTTTCCCGTCGCAGTCATGCAGTTTGCCTTCGCTGAAATAATCCCCTTCGCGCAACGCTGCCAAGTCCTGATAACGCAAAACCCGTTCAGTACCAGCAGCAAACACCGACTGCTGATCCGAGTTGCCGGCGGTGAGGTGGTTGAAGGTCAGGTTCAGCACGATGGCCATGATCGCCGAGGAGCTGATACCCGAGTGGAATATCGTCGCGAACCAGCTTGGGAAGTGGTCGTAGAAATTCGGCGCAGCGATGGGGATCATGCCGAAACCGATGGAGGTGGCGACGATGATCAGGTTGACGTTGTTGCGGTAATCGACCTTGGACAGCGTGCGAATACCGCTGGCCGCCACGGTGCCAAACAGCACGATACCGGCACCACCGAGCACGGAAGTCGGTACGGCGGCGATGACCCGCCCCATGAACGGCAGCAGACCGAGGATCACCAGGAACAAGCCTCCGGTGGCCACCACGAAGCGGCTCTTGATACCGGTCACCGCCACCAGCCCGACGTTCTGGGCGAACGCGCTTTGGGTGAAGGAGCCGAAGATCGGCGCAATCATGCTCGACAGCATGTCGGCGCGCAAACCGTTGCCCAGGCGTTTGGAGTCTACCTTGGTGCCGATGATTTCACCGACGGCGAGGATGTCCGCCGAGGTTTCCACCAGGGTCACCATGACCACGATGCACATCGACAGGATCGCGGCGAAGTGGAAGGTTGGCATGCCGAAGTGGAACGGCGCCGGGAAGCCGAACATCGGGCCTTGGGTGACGGACGAGAAGTCCGCCATGCCGAGAAACACCGCGATGATCGTGCCGATGACCATCGCCAGCAGGATCGACAAACGGGAGATGGTTGCGCTGCCGATCTTGCTCAGCAGCAGGACCAGCACCAGCGTCACCGCCGCCAGACCGATGTTCGACATGCTGCCGAAATCCGCCGCATGGCTGTTGCCGCCCATGGCCCAGCGCGCGGCCACCGGCATCAGCGTCAAACCGATGGTGGTGATGACGATGCCCGTCACCAGTGGCGGAAAGAATTTGGTGATTCGCGAGAACACCGGCGTGATCAGCAAACCGATCAAGGATGCGGCGATCACTGCACCCAGAATCGATTGAAATCCACCCTCCCCGCCACTGCTGACAATCGCCACCATGGTCGCGACGCCGGAGAACGACACGCCCTGCACCAGCGGCAACTGACACCCGAAAAACGGTAGACCGAGGGTCTGCAGCAATGTCGCCAAGCCCCCCGCAAACAATGAAGCAGCAATCAACAAACCGATGTCCGCCGGCGAGAGCCCGGCCGCCTGGCCGATGATCAAAGGCACCGCGACGATACCGCCGTACATGGTCAGAACATGTTGCAGGCCGTAAGCCATATTCGCGCCGACCCCGAGGTTTTCGTCCTCAGGCCGTTGGTGTGAAACATGGGGCGTTTTCATGATTGGGGGGGTTCCCTGGTTTTTGTTATGCGCACACTGTATGCAAGACTCAGGATAAATGTCTATAGAGTTGTATACAACTATTCAGTCATATTATGGACATGTGTCCATCCCCACCCAGTGCCCCATCCACAGCATCCTTCAATAAACCTTGAAATATATCCCTCCGAAGCCCTCTCACATCTCCCGCTAGTCTTTTGAGTTCCTGGCGACCACCGGTAGGGCCGTCCTCTTTTTTATACATATAAAGTATGCATAATGAAGCCATTCGAAATTCAGTATCACAAGGCAAAAAACGCGGCGAACAAACTGAAGCATCAAGGCATCAGCCTCGCAGAGACTGAGGCCGTGTTCCATGACGAACGAGCGCTGACGTTTCAGGACGATCATCACGATGAACAGCGATGGATCACCCTGGGACTGGACGCCAAAGGTCGCTTGCTGGTCGTCGCATACACCTACCGCGATCCGAATTTCGTTCGAGTCATTTCCGCGCGCATCGCCACGAAAAACGAGCGTCGCCGCTATCTGGAGGATTGAGTGATGAAAGATGAATACGACTTCAGCGGTGCCAAGCGTGGGGCGGTTGCCCCTGGCAAAGGCAAAACCCGCATTACCATCATGCTGGATGAAGCGGTCATAGAGGCTGCTCGCTCGCTCGCGGAAAGCGAGGGGTATGGCTACCAGACTGTGATCAACAACACGCTCCGTCACGCATTGCTGAATGAAAAAGGCAAATCTGCCGAGACCGGGCATCTCAAAAAAGGAATAACGCCCTCTGACCTGAAAAGTCTGGAGAAAAAGTTGCTGGACGCCGTCAGCGAAATCCACCGAATGATGGAGCCTGACGCTCGCCCCTAGACGGGCTCGATCAACCGCCCAAGCACCTGCTTCAAATGTGCATGCTCGGGCACCCGAATCCCGAACTCGCTCCCCAGCAACCCAACCAGATCATCCACATCAACGACCTGCCGCCGCTCGCTCTCGCTGCCGATCCGGTGGATCGCAAAACTGCCGTTGTTCAGCGTACGCCGCCAACCTTCCCCCGTCCGCGCCACCATCAGCTGTTTGGCAAAAGACGATTCGGGATGGGTCGAGACGTACCAGTTGCCGACGGCGTAATCGATGTCTTCCTGACGTTGCAGGTCAAAGATGTACATCGGTCGCCATTCACCAGCGACGTTGGCGCGCAGGGTGTAGCCGTCGACATGCTGCTCGATGCGATAGGGTTCGTGAGGTGTGAGTTGCTCGTCTGGAGTCTCGAGCAGCAGCGGCGCGGTGGGGACCATACCGCCGAACCCCACGTCGGTGATGTAGCGCACGCCATCCAGGGTGACCAGGCTCAGGCGGTGCGTACGCGCGGTCCACGCGCCCTCGGGTTGACCCATGACCACGCGGCCGGAGATGCCGCTAGCGTCGAAGCCCAACGCCTGAAGCAGGGCCAGAAACAGATGGTTGAGCTCATAGCAGTAACCACCGCGGCCATCGTGCAGGACTTTTTGCTCGATGGACGGCAAGTCGATGAGTACCGGCTCGCCAGACAACGTGGTGAGGTTCTCGAACGGGAAAGCACCGGTGTGACGAAACTGCAATTGACGCAAGGTTTCCAGGGTTGGCGCCGGTGCCGCGTCGAAACCCAGACGTTGCAGGTACAACGCAAGATTGCTCAGACGTGGCTCGCTCATTGCTCGATCCTTATGCACGGGGCCGCGGATCTCTCCGCCGATGGGCGCCATGTATAAGGGATAAACCGGTGCGACCGACAATTGATTTCGCCAATCGCCACTCACGAAAAATCATCGCCGCTTGCGCGAACTCAGTTGAATCCACGTTGGCGCATGATCGCTGGCATGCGGCTCGTTGCGTACCCAGGCATCGACACCGGCCTCTTGCAGATAAGGACTCAGCGCCGGATTGAGCAACAGATGGTCGATGCGCAGCCCGGAATTTTTCTGCCAGTGTTGTCGGAAATAGTCCCAGAAGGTGTAGAGCCGATCCTCTGGATACAGATGGCGCAGGGAATCGGTCCAGCCCTGATCCAGCAACCGCTGATAACACTCGCGGCTTTGCGGTTGCAGCAACGCATCCTTGAGCCAGGACCGCGGGTTATAGATGTCCAGGTCGGTCGGCACCACGTTGTAGTCGCCGGCCAGCACCACCGGGTGTTCGCTGCTCTGGAGATCCTTGGCGTAAGTGATCAACCGCTCGAACCAGGCCAGTTTGTAATCGAACTTCGGCCCAGGCTGCGGATTGCCGTTGGGCAGGTACAAACAGCCCACCAGCACGCCGTGCACGGCGGCCTCCAGATACCGACTGTGCGTATCGCCGTCGTCGCCCGGCAAACCGCGACGACTCTCCAGCGGTTGTGCATCGCGCGCCAGAATCGCCACCCCGTTCCACGATGACTGCCCCTGCCAGATCGCACCATAGCCGGCCGCCTCAAGTTCTGCGGCAGGAAATGCGCTGTCCACCGACTTGAGCTCCTGCAGGCAGGCGATGTCCGGCTTCTCCCGTTCCAGCCAGGCCAGCAGGTTCGGCAGCCGGGCGCGCATGCCATTGACGTTGAACGTTGCGATTCGCAAATTCTTCATGGGCCAGCGCTCCGGACATGTGTGTTCAGTGTGTGACATCCAGGCATTTGGGTGGTTGCGTCGGCAATCTCAAGTACGGCGTAATAGACGCCCACGAACGGATCATGCCGGACGGCCGCAAGCGCAACTCGGTGCGGTTCAGCATCATTGATGATGAATGGCCGCAGGTGCGGCAGAGTCTCGAACAAAAACCAGCGGTGAATACGTAAGGACGGCCCGTAACATGAAATCAACGGTCACTTCCCGGACTTAAAACCGCCTCAACGATCAGAGCGCATCAATTCCCCGACACCAACGTCCATCGACAGCACCGCCGAACGGTTTCGCCCGGAATGCTTGGCCTGATACAACGCCGCGTCCGCGCGTTCGATAAACACTTCGGTGCTGTCCAGGCGCGTCGGCACGAAGGCAAAACAGCCGAGGCTGACGGTCACGTAACTGCTGGGCGCACCGCTGTGGTTGATGTTGCGGGCCATGACGCTGTGGCGGATTTGCTCGGCAATGACCATCGCGCCGTGAATATCTGTATTCGGCAGCAACACGGCGAACTCCTCACCGCCGTAACGCACCGCCAGATCGGCTGGTCGATGGCAGCAACTCTTCACCGCCCTCGCCACTTCTGCCAGGCAATGGTCACCCGCGACGTGGCCGTAAGCGTCGTTGTAGCGCTTGAAGTAATCGATATCGAGCATGATCAGGCTCAGCGGACTCGACTGCCGGATGCCACGGCCAAACTCGATGTCCAGCGCCTGCTTGAACAGTCGGCGATTGGCCAGGCCGGTGAGACTGTCATGGGTCGCGATCAGCTTCAGCGCATCCTTGGCCTTGCGCAAATCCTTCTCGACCCGCTCTCCGAGGCGCACCTGGCGCACGAACCCCCAACCGAACAGCCCCACGCCCAGCACAACCAGGGCCACAATGACGCTGGATTGAATCGCCCTGTCATACCAACCCTTGAGAATCGAATCCCTGGACGAGGCCGCGGACACCACCAGCGGATAAACATCAAGTTGCCGGTAGCCATGCAAGCGAACGGTGCCATCGAGTACAGAACCGATCATCGCGTTGCCGGACATGGCGCCAGCCAGGTATTTGTCGAAAATCTCCCCTTTGGCCAGTGACTGGCCAATCTGTGATTCCACAAACGGCCGTCGCGCCAGCAGCGTTCCGTCGGTCAACGCGAGGAACATGGAGCCGTCGTCATCAATGCTGAAGCTTTTGAAAAACTGATCGAAGTAGGACATTTTGATGCCGGCCAGCAAAACGCCCTGGAAACGGCCGTCCTTGTCGTTGACCCGTTTTGAAATCGGGATGATCCACTCGCCATTATGGCGACTGCGTATCGCCGGCCCGATGTGCGCCATGGACGAAGCATTCTGCTGGTGAAACAGGAAATATTCTCGGTCCGCTACGCGGGCGCCGCGAGGCAGGTCCTCGAACGAGGTCACGACCAATTGCCCCTTCTGGTCGAACAGGAAGATCCCGTGCAACTGACTCAGCGCCTGCACCCGGCGGGCGAACGTTTTCTGTAAACGTGGCTTCTGTGCCGGGCCAAAACCATCAACCTGAATCCAGTCCGCCAGACTGGTCAGTACCAGATCGGCTTTCATGAACGTGTCTTCGGCTTGCTGCGCCATGGCGCGTGTAAGGTTCGATGACGCCACTTCGGCCACCGCCAGATCGTGCTGGCGCGATTGCTCCAGTTGCAGATAGAGCAAACCGCAGAGGGACAGACACACCACCACAATAAACAGGACCGCCGCCTTGCGCAGGGGTAGCCGTTTCAAAGCGACGCCACTGGTGTGGCGCGGGTCGTCATGGGAGATAGGCAAAAGCTCGTCCTGCAAGAGTAAGGCATGGGCGAAGACCCCAAACCCCAAAAGTTTGCGAGCTTAATCTACGGGATGGTGCGGGGCAATTGCCCTTTGGACAGGCGTCGCATCGCACTGTGCAAACGCGCCCGTGCACTCTTGGCATCTCCGCAGGAAAAATGCCCTCCCCGGCGCAAGCGCCGAACGGCTGACGGTCGACGTCCTGATGAGGGCGGACTGGTCAGTCTGGATTCGACCCTATTACTGCCCTCTCCCCACCGAGGCCGTCGCCGCCTGTAAATTCAACACAGGCACTTGCGCAGGCCGATTCAACGCCCGCAACACTGGCTCATCGTAGCCGTACACATCCGGTTTAAACGCCACGCGCCCGTCACTGCCCAAATCCACTGTCCAATAGGCCAACAACACTGGCACTTTCACCGGCAGCCGAATGTTCTCGGTCTTGCCGTTGGCCAGCTGTTTCTGAATACCGGCGCTGTTCCATTTAACCGGGTCGTTGAACAACAACTCCACCAGTTGCAGCGGGTTCTCCACCCGGATGCAGCCCGAACTGGTTGCGCGGACAGTCTTGGCAAACAACTCGCGATGCGGCGTGTCATGAAGGTAAATCGCGTAGTCGTTGGGGAAGCGGATCACCACCTGACCCAGCGAGCTCTCCGGCCCGGCGTCCTGGCGCAAGCTGATGCCACGCGGGTTGGTCCAGTCGACGGCTGACGGATCCAGCTCGTTGCCGTCGCGATCGATCACGCGAATACGGTTGGCGGCCAGGTAGCCGGGATTGCTCTGAATTTTCGGCAGCACGTCTTCCTTGAGGATCGTCGGTGGCACCGTCCAGGTCGGATTAAACGTGATGTAGGTAATCTGCGCCTGAAAGATCGGCGTATTACGCGCCGTTTTACCGACCTGCACCCGGGAGCGCCAGATCGGCTGACCATCGCGGTACATCGCCACTTTGTAGCCGGCGATATCAACGATAACAAACGTGCCCTGGAGTTTATAAAGCAGCCAGCGCGCCCGCTCCATGTTCACCCGCACCTGATCAATGCGTGCGTCAACGGGCACATTCAATGCCTCCAGCGTGGTCGCCCCCGCCATGCCATCCGCACCGAGGTACTGCTCGTTCTGGTACTTTTTCACCGCTGCGGTGACGGCGCCGTCGTACTTCGTACCGTGGATCAACCGCGAATCGAGAAAACCTGCCGCGACCATCCTGGCGCGCAGCTGCGCGACAGCCGGTTCGTCCATGCCAGGTTTGAGCGAATGGTCTACAACCACTTTCGGCCAGCCGCCCCGATCGCGAATACCGCGCAATTGCGCCAGCGCCTGGCGCAACCCCACGTACACCGCTTCTTGCGGCGGTGCTTGAGCAAAAGCCTTCGCGACATCGTGATTGTCGAGCGCGGCGAAGAAGGCATTGACGTCGTCGCGCGGGTCGACGCCATTGGCGTCAAAATTCCAATGAATGTCGAGCCGCGAAGGATCGACTTTGCCCCGCCGCATCTGCAGCAGCGCGGTAATAAAAGTATGCGTCGTCGCCAAATCAAAGGCAGCCCGTTGCTCGGGCGTGACCGGTGTGGTCTGCATTGTGGTCTGGGATCGGATCAGCTCATCAATATGAAAATCCGTCGGGTTCAGACCATCGGCTTCAGTCGCGCTCAAGCTGGCGATCAATTGTGCGACGTCGCTATCATTCGTCCACGCCGCGCGATAAGCACGGTGCGTATAAAAATCCATGACCAGACGACTGACATCCACCCGCCGATTACGCGACGACGTCAGCAACGGTGGAAACCCGGTTTTCAGCGGCTCAAGCGAAGCCTGAATCGCCTGACCGACGTTGTCATCCGCTGTCGCTTCGATTACGGAGCTCGGCGCAATTGTCGGCTCAATCGGCGAAGTTTCCGCGAGCGCCGTGCCACCGATCAGAAAGCCCATAAAAAATACGCGGCTTATGACGAATAACCTTGTTAAAAGCACCATGAATAATCCTTAATCTCCCGCATTCAACGCTTGGCTTTCGCCGCACTGCTAGACTCGAACTTAACATGATGAGACATCTATATGGCGCCACTACGTATTGGCTATCTACTGCCGGCCCTGCTACTGACTGCAATGTCCGTACCGTCAGCCTACGCCGATTCGCTCGCGGCCGCCCTCATCAAAGCGGCCCCGAAAGCCAACGCCAAGGTCATCAACCTCGCCGTTCGCGCCTCGCAATGCAGCATCGCTCAAGGTTCTGCTCCTGTCCAAAGACTTGCGGTTATTGATTATTCCCTCCCTTCGACCGAACAGCGCCTGTGGGTGTTCGATTTAAAGAAACGCAAGTTGCTGTTTCATGAACTGGTCGCCCATGGTCGCAACAGCGGCGAGAACATGGCCGTCAACTTCTCCAATCAAAATGAAAGCTTTGCCACCAGCCTCGGGTTGTATCGCACGCAACAGAGCTATGTCGGGCAGAACGGTTATTCGCTGCGCATGGAAGGCCTGGAGCCGGGCTTCAACGACAATGCGTTTGACCGGGCAATCGTCATTCACGGCGCGCCTTACGTCAGCCCGGTGCTGGCGCGGGCAAACGGACGGATTGGTCGAAGCCTGGGCTGCCCGGCCGTGCGACCCGCCATTGCGCACAAGCTGATTGATTCGATGAAAGATGGGCAGTTGTTGTTTTCGTACTACCCGGATCAGCGCTGGTTGAAAAAATCTTCGTATATCAATTGCGGGAGCGGGACGGTGGCGTCGGCCTCCAAACTTTCTACCAACCGCTGAAAGCCGCGTTAACCTGTCAAAACTGTAATCTGCGACTCAGTCTTCTGAAAGGCATCACCCGCTAGTCTCGTCGTCAGGTTGTCTCCCAACTGACGGAACCGGGAATAAAACGGCATGCACTCCAACACTTCAAGACGCACCTTCGTAAAGGGGTTGGCCGCGGGCGGACTGCTCGGCGGCCTCGGGTTATGGCGCTTGCCTGCGTGGGCGGTCACCAGCCCTGGCGAACCGCAGGTGTTGGCCGGCACCGATTTCGACCTGTTCATCGGCGAAACCCCGGTCAACATCACCGGCCATCCGCGCACCGCGATGACCATCAACGGCGGCATTCCCGGCCCATTGCTGCGCTGGCGCGAAGGCGACACGGTCACGCTGCGGGTGAAGAACCGGCTCAAGGAAAACACCTCCATTCACTGGCACGGCATTTTGCTGCCGGCCAACATGGACGGCGTGCCGGGGCTGAGCTTTCACGGCATCGAACCCGGCGGCGTGTACGTTTACACATTCAAGCTCCGGCAGAACGGCACGTACTGGTATCACAGCCATTCGGGCCTGCAGGAACAGTCCGGCGTTTACGGCCCGCTGGTGATCGACGCCAAGGAACCGGAGCCTTTCCAGTACGACCGCGATTACGTGGTGATGCTGACCGACTGGACCGACGAAGACGCCGCCAGCCTGATGAAAACGCTGAAAAAGCAGTCCGATTACTACAACTACAACAAGCGCACCGTGGGCGATTTCATCCACGACGTCAGCGAGAACGGTTGGGCTTCCACGGTCGCCGATCGAAAGATGTGGGCCGAAATGAAGATGAATCCCACAGACCTGGCCGACGTCAGCGGCGCCACCTACACCTACTTGATGAACGGCCAGGCGCCGGACGCGAACTGGACGGGTGTGTTCCGGCCGGGTGAAAAACTGCGGCTGCGGTTTATCAACGGCTCTGCCATGAGCTACTTCGACGTGCGCATTCCAGGGCTGAAAATGACGGTGGTCGCGGCGGACGGGTTGTATGTCAAACCGGTGAGCGTCGACGAGTTCCGCATTGCGGTGGCGGAGACCTTTGATGTGATTGTCGAGCCGGCACTGGACGCTTACACCGTGTTCGCCCAGTCGATGGATCGCACCGGCTACGCACGGGGCACGCTGGCGGCGAAAGCGGGTTTGTCCGCGCCAGTGCCTGCACTCGATCCGCGACCGTTGGTGACCATGGACGACATGGGCATGGGCGGGATGGATCACGCCAGCATGGCCGGCATGGATCACAGCGCCATGGGAGGCATGCAATCGCATCCCGCCACGGAAAACGACAACCCACTGGTGGACATGCAAGCCATGACCACCTCGCCGAAACTCGACGATCCAGGCCTTGGCTTGCGCAACAACGGCCGCCGCGTCCTCACCTATTCCGACCTGCGCAGCACCTTCGAAGACCCGGACGGCCGTGACCCGAGCCGCACCCTCGAGCTGCACCTCACCGGCCACATGGAGAAGTTCGCCTGGTCGTTCAACGGCGTGAAATTCTCAGACGCCGAACCGCTGCGCCTCACGTACGGCGAGCGCGTACGCATCGTGCTGGTCAACGACACGATGATGACCCACCCCATCCACCTGCACGGCATGTGGAGTGACCTCGAAGACGAGAACGGCGAGTTCATGGTGCGCAAACACACCATCGACATGCCCCCCGGCTCCCGACGCAGCTATCGGGTGACCGCCGATGCACTCGGCCGCTGGGCCTATCACTGCCATCTCCTATATCACATGGAAATGGGCATGTTCCGTGAAGTTCGCGTGGAAGAATGAGGCGCTACCCATGACCAGACTCACCCCGATCTCTTTGGCATTCGTGACCGCGAGCCTGGCGCTCACTTCGGCGATGGCCGCCACCGACGACATGCAGAACATGGATCACAGCCAGATGCAGGGCATGGACCATAGTCAGATGCAAAGCATGGACGACGGCCAGATGCAGCCCGCCGCGCCAACCGAAAGCCGCACGCCGATCCCGGTTTTGACCGATGCCGACCGCGCCGCCGTGTTCGTCAGCCCCGGCGGCCATAACGTGCATGACTCCGCGCTCAACCACTACTTCCTCGCCGACAAACTCGAATGGCAGGACGCCGACGACGGCAGCGCGCTGGCCTGGGATTTATCGGGTTGGGTCGGCGGTGATATCGATCGCCTGTGGCTGCGTTCCGAAGGCGAACGCATCAACGGCAAAACCGAAGATGCCGAAATCCACGCCCTGTGGGGGCACGCGATCTCCCCTTGGTGGGACGTGGTGACCGGCGTTCGCCAGGACTTCAAACCCGGCGACCCGCAAACCTGGGCCGCGTTCGGCGTGCAAGGCATGGCGCTGTACAACTTCGAAACCGAAGCCACGGCGTTCATCGGTGAAGGCGGCCAGACCGCGGCGCGGCTGGAAGGTGACTACGACATCCTGCTGACCAACCGGCTCATTTTGCAGCCGACCGCCGAGCTGAATGTTTACGGCAAAAACGATCCGCAGCGGGGCATTGGTGCCGGGCTCTCCAACACCGAAGCCGGGCTGCGGTTGCGCTATGAAATTCGCCGTGAGATCGCCCCGTACATCGGCGTGACCTGGAACCGCACCTACGGCAGAACCGCCGATTACGCCAGGGACGATGGCGAGGATCGCAGTGAAGCACGCCTCGTTCTCGGCGTTCGGCTGTGGTTCTAAACGCATTAACTCAACAACCAAAAAACAACCGCTTAAAGCGGTAAGAGGCCTTGCATGCGCATGATTAAAACTACCGCCGTTGCCATTGGGCTGCTCATGAGCGCGCTCGCTCAAGCCCACCCGAAACTGCTGTCCTCCACCCCGGCCGAAGGCGCGGACGGTGCGGCACCGAGCAAGATCGAACTGCACTTCTCCGAAAGCCTCATGACCCAGTTCTCCGGTGCAAAATTGGTCATGACTGAAATGCCTGGCATGGCGCACTCCCCCATGCCCATGAAAGCCAAAGTTTCTGGTGGTAGCGATCCGAAAACCATGGTCATCACCCCTCTCTCACCGTTGCCTGTCGGCACCTACAAAGTCGAATGGCGCGCCGTGTCTTCGGACACTCATCCGATCACCGGCAACGTCACGTTCAAAGTGAAGTGATTGATGAGCGACTGGATCAGCATTGCACTGCGGTTTGGGTTGTATGTGGATTTGATGGTGCTGTTTGGGATGGGCTTGTTTGGGCTCTACAGCCTTAAGGGCCGGGAACGGATGACCGGGGCGGTGCTGCCGTTTCGGTCGATACTGCTGGGGACCGCAGTGCTCGGGGTTCTGTTGTCTGTGGCTGGCATGGTGACGATGGTGAGTGCGATGAGTGGGGAGTCGGACCCCGCCGCGCTGCGGCCACACATTCAGATGTTGGTGCTTGAGACGGATGCAGGGTTGGCCTGGACGGTTCGAATCGTTGCGCTTGTGGTGGCCGGTTTGATGGTGATGTTCAACCATCGCATGCCCGGCGTCAGCTTGCTGGTTGCGTCGATGTCTGGCGGTATCGCCCTCGCCTCCCTGGCCTGGAACGGTCATGGGGCGATGGATGAAGGCAGTCGTCGGTATTGGCATTTTGCGATGGACATTCTGCATCTGCTGGCAGCGGGTGCCTGGGTTGGGGCGTTGATGGCGTTTGCGTTGATGGCGAAAATCAACGCGCTGCAAACAGAAGAGCGGATCAGGTTGCTGGCTCGGGCTGTCAGTCGATTTGAATGGGTCGGCGCGGTGATCGTGGTCGTCATCACGGTTACGGGAGTCGTGAATTACCTGTTCATCGTGGGGCCGAAGCTTGATGACGTAATCCTGAGCACCTATGGGATTTTGCTGTTTATCAAAGTTGCACTGTTTGCCGGGATGCTGGTGCTGGCCGCGCTGAACCGGTTTCACCTCGGGCCGTTTCTGGAGCGGTCGTTGCAGGAGGGGAAATACGTCGTTGCCGCCAACGCGCTGCGACGCAGTATGGTTGTCGAGTTGTCGCTCGCGGTGTTGATCGCAGGGCTCGTGGCCTGGCTTGGAATGCTTAGTCCGGAAGTGGAAGTGGGCGACCTGTAGAGGTCGCGCGACTCCTAATAAGATTCAGCTGCAATGCAGCTCTCCACTGATTTTTAGACTATTAGCTATCAAAGCCGACAGCGCTATTGTATGGCCATCATTTAGTCGGCTGTCTTTCAGGAGCTGCCGGACAAGAAGGCTGACGTGATGATCACGGATGCGTCGGAAGCGCTGTATCAGCAGAAACTCAAACCCGGTTTGTGCGCGGTGAATCCGAGTCAGTTTATGCAGTATGGGGAGAAGGCGTATTTGCTGCCGCGTGACGACATGACGTGGAAGTTGTATGTCGATCAGTCGTTGCACCTGGCTAAGGTGACGGGGAAGTACCAGAAAGTCTTGGGTCAGTGGATAGCGACGCCTGAGTCCAAATAGCCGTATTTCAGGTAGCAGCTGGTGCAACCTGCGTTCAACCGCGCAGAAGTCGCCACTCACGGTACTCGGGACAACCTACGCAACGGCAGAAACACCTGAGCCGTTGTGCCTCCCCCTTAATCGTCGTGCAACAACCCCGAACTGTACTCGCCGAAGCTACTACCGAGCGCACTGCCATGGAAATTCAAATTACCGGGGTGGATGGTGGGGCCCGGGCCAAAGCCGGCAGACGGCTGAAGATCTTCTGAATAATTGCTATGGGTGCTCACACCCGAACAGGCGCTCAATAGCAACGCACCACCGATCAGCAAGACTTTGAAGAGGTTCGAGATCATTTTTCGGTTTCCCTGTGGACTGGAGCGCTGCGATTCGGGCTTAAGTCCTCATCCTATGCTGCAAGCCCGCCAAGCATTATGAAACTTGATTGGGTGACAGCTTTGGTTCAGCTATTTCGATTTCGTGATGCACTCAACCTTGTGCGGTCTGCAAGCGCCGAAGCCCGGCAAGACCAATCCTGATAAACTTCCCCATCTCCCAGCCTCATCGATTTCAGATCCCCAATGCATCCAATCACCGTCGAACCCGCCCCACTCTCCCGCCGCTTCTCCGTCGCCCCGATGATGGATTGGACAGACCGCCACTGCCGTTTCTTCCTGCGCCTGCTCTCCAAGCACGCCCTCCTCTACACCGAAATGGTCACCACCGGCGCGCTCCTCAACGGCGATCACGACCGTTTCCTGCGCCACAACGAAGCCGAACACCCTCTCGCCCTGCAACTCGGCGGCAGTGTTCCGCTGGACTTGGCCGCGTGCGCGCGCATGGCCCAGGAGCACGGTTACGACGAGGTGAATCTGAATGTCGGCTGCCCGAGTGATCGGGTGCAGAACAATATGATCGGCGCGGTGCTGATGGGGCATCCGCAGTTGGTGGCTGATTGCGTGAAGGCGATGCGCGATGCGGTGTCGATTCCGGTAACGGTGAAGCACCGCATCGGGATTAATGGGCGAGACAGTTACGAAGAGTTGTGTAATTTCGTCGGCACGGTTCGGGATGCCGGGTGCACGAGCTTTACGGTGCATGCGCGGATTGCGATTCTGGAGGGGTTGTCGCCGAAGGAGAACCGCGACATTCCGCCCCTGCGCTATGACGTGGCGGCACGGTTGAAGGCGGATTTTCCGGAGTTGGAAATCATTCTCAACGGCGGGATCAAGACGCTGGAGGCCTGTCACGAGCATTTGCAGACGTTTGACGGCGTGATGCTGGGCCGTGAGGCGTATCACAATCCTTATGTGATGGCTGAGGTGGATCAGCAACTGTTCGGCAGCACGGCGCCGGTGATCAGCCGCGCGGAGGCGCTGGCGCAGTTGCGGCCTTATATTGCCGCGCATATTGATGCGGGTGGTTCGATGCATCACATCACCCGGCATGTGCTGGGGCTGGGCACCGGGTTTCCGGGAGCGCGCAAGTTTCGGCAGTTGTTGTCGGTGGATATTCATAAGGCCAAGGAGCCTTTGGTGTTGCTGGATCAGGCGGCGGAGTTGCTTGAAGGGCGCTAACGGTCACCCGGGTTGAACCTGCGCCCGGATTTGGCATCGTATTTACGGACACCGCGCCCCGCCATTCAAACAGCCGTTTTCAGGTTGTTGCCGCTGGGGCCTTCGATACGTACATGCGCCCTTGAGTGGCTGTCAGCGCTCGGGTAATGTCATTAGATCCATAGGACAGAGCACGCCCATGACTTCCAAGCTGGAACAACTCAAACAAATGACTACCGTGGTTGCCGACACCGGCGACTTCGAAGCGATCGCTCGCGTTAAACCGGTGGACGCTACCACCAACCCTTCCCTGCTGCTCAAAGCGGCGGCCATTCCCGGTTATGCCGAGTTGCTGAACGCTTGCGTCAGTGACTGCAAGGGCGATGTGGGCCTGGCCAGTGACCGTTTTGGCGTTGCGGTGGGGCAAGAGATTCTGAAGGTGATTCCTGGCCGTATTTCCACTGAAGTGGATGCGCGACTGTCGTTTGACGCTGACGCCGTGTTGAAGCGTGCGCACCGTCTGATCGAGCTGTACGACAATGCCGGCATTGGCCGCGACCGCGTGCTGATCAAGATCGCTTCTACCTGGGAAGGTATCCGCGCTGCCGAGACTCTGGAAAAAGAAGGCATCCAGACCAACCTGACATTGCTGTTCTCCTTCGCCCAAGCAGCGGCGTGTGCCGATGCGGGTGTGTTCCTGATTTCGCCGTTTGTAGGCCGTATCTACGACTGGTACAAGAAGGCCAACGGCAACGACTACACCGGCGCGGATGATCCGGGCGTGCAGTCGGTGACGCGCATCTACAACTACTACAAGGCCAATGACTACAAGACCGTGGTCATGGGTGCGAGCTTCCGCAATCTGAATCAGATCGAGCAGTTGGCCGGTTGCGACCGTTTGACCATCAGCCCTGACTTGATCGACAAGCTGGCGGCAGACACTGGCAAACTGGAGCGTAAACTGGCGCCGGGTCATGCCGGTGAGGCGCGCTTGAGCCTGAATGAAGCGCAGTTCCGTTGGTTGTCCAACGAAGATGCGATGGCAACCGAGAAACTGGCTGAGGGGATTCGTCAGTTTGCTCGGGATCAGGAGAAGCTTGAGGCGCTGTTGCAAGCCAAGCTGTGATCTAGTTCAGCGCAATGCAAAAAGGGCGAACCTTGATGGGTTCGCCCTTTTTTATGCGTTGATTTGGGGCTGCTGCGCAGCCCAGCGGGAGCAAGCTCCCTCGCCACAGGGGATCAGTGACGCTCTAACGCATTCACCAGATCATGAAACGCTTCACGATTGGAATCGTTCAGCCCCATGAGGATCTTGTGCGCTTCGAGCACTTTGATCCGCACCACTTCTTCGGACTGATCCTGGTCTGGCAGATCAGTCAGGCATTCAGGGCACGGAATCGGGCGGTCAACGATGTTGAACACTTGCTCGAAGCCCATGGACTGCAGCAGACGGGTGATGTCTTCGTGGGTGGTGACGACGGTCGGCAGCAGGCCGACCTTTTGCCGCGACAGGATCGACAGTTTGGCCAGCAGGCCAAGGGTGGTGCTGTCGATGCTGCGGGTTTCGGTCAGATCGATCACGATCGCGTTGAAGTTCAACGCCGTGAAGATCCGCTCAATAGTCGCATCCAACGCCGAACACAGGGTCAGGCGAACTTCACCGACGAACTTCAGGACGAAGGTGCCGTCCTGCTCGGCGAACTGGATTCTACCGGTACTCATTAAAGATTCCTGCTCAACACCAACAGGGCGATATCATCCGGCATCTCCCCTAGCGTGGCCAATCCAAAAACCTGCCGCAGCCCATCCAGGGTGCCGCCCGCTGCTTTGACCCGCTGGGGCAAAGCCGCTTCTTTTTCTTTGAGTGTAGGTTCTGGCAAAAGGTCCAGAATGCCATCAGACATCAGCGTCAGGCTGAACGTCGGCGGCAGTTCCAGCACGTGGTCTTCGTAGGTGGCTTCATTGAAGAGACCCACCGGCAGACCACGCCCTTCCAGATAACGCACACTGTCTGGTGTGTACAACACAGGCAACGGCAAATGACCGCCGATGCTATAGGTCAACAAACCTGTCTCCTCGTCGATGACTCCACCGACCATTGTGACGTGTTTACCCAGCTTACAACTGATCAGACCCCGGTTGATATGACCAAGGACCTCTGATGGCTTGAATTCCGGCAATGTGCCGCTGCGCTTGGATTCGAACAGCAAGCGCGTGGTCATGAATTTCAGCAGCACGGTGACGAACGCCGAAGAGGCGCCATGACCGGAAACATCCGCCAGGTAGAACGCTACCCGACGCTCGTCGACCCGAAAATAATCGACGAAATCACCCGACAGGTACAGCGACGGGATGATCTGGTGGGCAAACTGGAACTCGTCGATGGTCCAGGGACTGACCGGCAGCATGTTCATCTGCACCTGGCGACCGGCATTCTGGTCTTCCTGAAGCAGGTTCAGGCTGGCTTCGAGCTCGCGGTTGGCCTTTTCCAGTTTATCGCGGTAGCGCTGGTTTTCCAGCAGCAGCCGCGCGCGATCCAGGGCCCGGCGCACAGAGTGCTCGAGCACAGCCAGATCTTCGAGAGGCTTGATCAGGTAGTCCGCCGCGCCCAGGCGCAGGGCCTCGACCGCGTCGTTCATCACGCCGGCACCCGATACCACAATCACTGGGGTTTGCGGTGACCGCTCGGTGACCTGGCGGATGAGTTCGAGTCCGCCCATCTGCGGCATGCGCAGATCGCAGATGACCAAGTCGGGCTTGTCTTGCTCGAATACCTGAAGGCCCTGCTGGCCATTGCTGGCCTGCAGGACGCTGAAACCACTGTCTTCCAAATAGGCGGCGAGGCTCGCGCGCACTACTTCGTCATCATCGATTATCAGCAGCGTGGCACTGGTTTTTGGCATGTGGGCAAACGGCGCCAGAATTAGGTTGGCGTAGCAGGCTGGGGTTCTGTCCCGACTCACACTACTGGATTTGCTTTCTAGCCTCTCTGTTGCACCGCTTTCGGGCATTCACCCTATTCACCGGCACACCAGAGGTGCCCTTCTAAGGCGCAGACGGTACTCCCATCCGCGGGTCGTTTCAAGCTCACGCCGATGGTCGCTTGACGTCTTTACTTGTCAAATCACCGGGAGTTATAAGAACAGGCAAAACCGTAACTCAATGGAAGGACGAAGCCCATGAGCCAAACCGATCGGGACTACAGCGAAAAGCGTGATTTCATCCGAATGCGGGTCGATGCCGATGTGGCGCTGATTCATGAAGGAGACGAGGTTGCAGCCGTCTGTATCGACCTTTCCAGCAGCGGCATGCAGGTTGAGGCATCTCGTTTGTTCAAGGTGGGTGACCGCCTCAGCGTGCGGATCGATTCCGATCACTCTGCACTCAAAGGCCTTGAGGCCGACACCGAAGTGGTGTGGGTGAAAGAACAGGATGGTGGCAGCCAGAAACTCGGCCTTACAATCTTGAAGATGAAATAACCGGGATCCAGTACCAAAGAAGGCGGCCAATGGGCCGCCTTCTTCGTTTTACCGGTCGAGATTAGAAATCGTCTTCGACCTGACCGTCTTTGACTTTGAATTCGCGATTCTGCAAGTACGCATTGCGGATGAAGGTGTACTTGTCGCCGCTGATCAGCTTCTCGGCGGACAGCAGGCTGGCACGGGTGTCGACGATGTTCAGGCCGAAGATCGAATTACGCACCGGCACATCGTGAATGTACGGGTATGGGCCGGTGTAGCCATCGACGTACTTCGCCGGAGCGTCACGCAGCGTGCTTGGGCCCAGCAACGGCAGCATCACGTACGGACCGCTTCCTACGCCCCAGTAGCCCAGCGTCTGACCGAAGTCTTCGTCGCTACGGTTCAGGCCCATTTTAGTGCCCACATCGAAGAAGCCCAGCACGCCGAAGGTGGTGTTGAAGATCAGGCGCGCGGTATCGGTCCCGGCGGCGGCCGGTTTGGCCTGCAAGATGTTGTTGGCAAGGTTGGTGACATCACCGACGTTGCGGAACATGTTGTGGATGCCGTCTTCGAGAAACTGCGGGGTAACGAACTGGTAGCCCTGCGCCAACGGCTTCAGCGCATAGGTGTCGACCACATCGTTGAATTTGTAAATCGGACGGTTGATGCTTTCCCAAGGGTCGTCTTCCGAGGCTGCCTGAGCAACCAACGGAGCCAGTAACACACTGGCGCACACACAAAGCTGAGCTAGATGATTGCTCCAGCGCATAGAAAACTCCTTGGATTGTACTGACGCGAGCGTCTTGGCCCGGGCATTAAGCTCGCTAGTATAAGACGGAAAAGCCGCTTAAGGCAGCATCGTGCGCGATGGACTACGGATGATTCGCCCTGACTGTGAGCGATTCACATCAATGTCACTCAACTGTCACCGGCAACGCATAACCTTGTCGCTATTTCAGGGACGTCGATATGCCGCACGCCGAAACCTTGCCCCTCGCCGCACCCGGTCTGACCGCCGTCCTGTTCGGCCTCAGCGGTTGCCTGGTGGATTTCGGCGCCCGCACGCGCCAGCACGACACCCACTCTGCCGAGCACGCCGAGGTCACGCCGGGTGCCCTGGACAGTTTGCACAGCTTGCAACGTCAGCAGATTCCCTGCGCCTGGCTCGATGAGCTCGCCCCTGCCCTCAGCCATTCC
Source organism: Pseudomonas sp. LB3P81 (assembly GCF_054897965.1). Lineage (NCBI taxonomy): Bacteria > Pseudomonadati > Pseudomonadota > Gammaproteobacteria > Pseudomonadales > Pseudomonadaceae > Pseudomonas > Pseudomonas sp. LB3P81. Next base: position 1,333,570 of record NZ_JBUBVG010000001.1, read on the forward strand.
CTGGCGGCCGCTCTGCCGGAATGGATCAAACCTTCGCAACACCCCGCAACAATCAATCCTTGGCCCGCGCCGAATGCGTGCTGGCAAGCCTTGATGGCACTGAATGTCGAGCGCCTGGATGGTTGCGTGCTGGTCAGCGGCGAACCGCGATTGCTGCAGTCGGGCCTGAATGCCGGGTTGTGGACGATTGGCCTGGCCTCCTGCGGCTCGCTCTGCGGGCTGGCGCCCAGCGAATGGCAAGCCTTGAGCCAAAAGGAACGTGAACATCTGCGCGGCAAGGCAACGGTGCAGTTGTTCAGCCTGGGCGTGCATTCGGTGATCGATCACCTAGGTGAACTCGACACCTGTCTGGCCGACATCAGCCTGCGCCGCTTGAAGGGCGAAAAGCCCTGACCGAGATCATGCAGGTTGTGCGCGAGTGGATTAATCTAAAGGTCAGCCATAGACTTTTGGCGCGCTGCCGCGGTCTATGCCAGTGCCTATCGATAAAAGGAAGAACGCCATGCCTGCCCGCGAACTGCAACAACAGCTCAATACTCTGCGCGAGCAACTGGAACAGAATCCGCCGCTGACCGAAGCAGAGCGCGAAGACCTCCACGCGCTGATGCAACAGATCGAACTTGAGCTTGAACTGGAAACCAAAACCCAGGACTCCAGCCTGTCCGACAATGTGAACCTGGCCGTAGAGCGCTTCGAAATCGAACACCCGACCCTCGCCGGCACTCTGCGTAACATCGTGCAGGCCTTGGGCAATATGGGGATCTGAAGCCACCGGATACAAAAAAGCCCCGCTAGTGATGGCGGGGCTTTTTCATATCTGCGATTTGCAACGCATTCCCTTGTAGGAGCGAGCTTGCTCGCGATGGTGTGTCAGTCGACACCAATGCAGCTGACACTCCATCGCGAGCAAGCTCGCTCCTACAGTAATCTTTATTGACGGACCAGGCGGTGGTTCGGCAGCTGCACTTCTTCAGTGCTGCGATACGGATTGATGTCCAACCCGCCACGACGCACATACCGCGCGTACACCGTCAGTTTCTCCGGCTTCAGCAACCGTTGCAGGTCGAGGAAAATCCGCTCCACGCACTGTTCATGGAAGTCTGAGTGCTGGCGGAAGCTCACGATATATTCCAGCAAACTCGCATGATCCAGCGTCGCGCCACGGTATTCCACCGCCACGCTGCCCCAGTCCGGCTGGCTGGTCACCGGGCAGTTGGATTTGAGCAAATGACTGTGCACGCTCTCCTCGACAATGCGTGACTCGTCGCAACGTAGCAGTTCCGGACGCGGATGCTCGTAGTTGCTGACGCTGATGTCCAGATCATCGATGCACACGCCCGGCAGCGCCACGACGCCTTCGGCTTCAACGTCTTTCAGGCTGCGAATCCGCACGCCAACCGATTTACCAGCCGCGGCGGACAAGTCTTTCGCCAGCGTCGCTTCAAGGCTCGCGATGTCGGCAAACGGCGTCTGGTTCAGCGAGTTCAGGTACAGCTTGAACGACTTGGATTCGATGATGTTCGGCGAATCCGCCGGGATGCTGAATTCGCCGATTGCCACTACAGGCTTGCCGGACGGCAACAGCCACGACAGCTCGAAGCAATTCCAGAAATCCACGCCCTTGTACGGCAGGGTTTCAGCCGTCAGGCCCAGTTCGGCCCATTTTGCGGTGCGCGGGATCGGGAACAGCAAGGACGGCGTATAAGTGGCGATGTATTCGCTGGATTTGCCCAGCGGCGAGTGTTCGGCTGCGGGATGCATGGCGGAAACCTGACTGAAGAATCAGCGGATTCTACCAGCCTTTGCGCCCGCCTTTGAGTGCTTACTGACTGACAGTCAACTTGCCGACCATGCCGGCCTGATAATGGACGGGAATATTGCAGGCAAATTCCAGGCTGGTGGCCTTGGTGAAGGTCCAGGTCAATTCGGCGGTTTTACCCGGCTCGACCAGCACGCTATTGGGGTCGTCGTGTTTCATACCATGATCCATTCCGGGCATCGCGCCGTGGCCCATTTCCTTCACGCCTGTAGGCGTCAACATGCCGCTCTGCTGCATTTTCATCATTTCCTGCTGATGTTTTGCATGCATCGTCGCATCGCCGAGGTTGAATTCGTGCAACAACTGGCCTTTGTTCACCAGCACAAAACGAACCGTCTCACCGGACTTGATATCGATGGCCTTGGGGGTGAACGACATGTCGCTCATCACCACTTCGACACTGCGGGTCGCCTTGGCAGCCGCGGCCGGTTGCCCGAAGTCGTAGGTGTGTGCCGGCGATGCCCACGCTGGCGAGCTCAGCACCAGCAAACACGCGGCTAGCACCAGAGGTTTGCGCAAAAACATAGTCGTACTCCAACAAGATAAGGTTCAGCGTGTGGAAAACTTTAAACTGCAGCCACTGCCCACAACCTGACGGCCAGATTACAACTTTGTCAGGTTGGCCTGCACTGCCGCTGCCCACGGTATAAAGCGTTCGTTCCATTTGCCCCCGAGTCGCCCATGAAACTGCTGATCGTCGAAGACCAACCAAAAACCGGCCACTACTTGCGCCAGGGCCTGGCCGAGGCCGGGTTCAACACCGACCTGGTGGCCGACGGCAGCACCGGCCAGCAATTGGCGCTGAGTGGTGAATATGCACTGTTAATCCTCGATGTGATGCTTCCCGGGCGCGATGGCTGGCAAATCCTCCAAGCCGTGCGCAGCGCCGGCCTCGATACGCCGGTACTTTTTCTGACAGCACGAGACGCGGTAGAGGACAGGGTCCACGGCCTCGAACTCGGCGCCGACGATTACCTGGTCAAGCCTTTCGCCTTCTCCGAACTGTTGGCCCGGGTCCGCAGCCTGTTGCGTCGAGGCAGCGCCCCGCCTCAGGAAACCAGCCTGCAACTGGCCGATTTGCGCCTGGATTTGATCCGCCGCCGGGTCGAACGCAGCGGTCAACGTATCGACCTGACCGCCAAGGAGTTCTCCCTGCTGGAAATGCTCCTGCGCCGTCAAGGCGAAGTACTGCCCAAGTCGCTGATCGCTTCCCAGGTCTGGGACATGAATTTCGACAGCGACACCAATGTCATCGAAGTGGCGATCCGTCGTTTGCGCCTGAAGATCGACGACGAGTTCCCGAACAAGCTGATCCACACCGTGCGCGGCATGGGTTATGTCCTTGAAGAGCGTCCTGCCTGATGCGCCGACTGTCCTTGAGCAGCCGCCTGGCACTGCTGTTTGCCGCCTGCACCGCCGTGGTTTCGTTGTTCGCCGGGGTGTTGTTCAGTCGCGCCAGCGAGGCGCATTTTGTTGAACTGGATCAGCAGTTGCTGGACGGCAAGTTGATTGGTTTACGTCGGGCGCTTCACGATCTTCAGTCGAGTGAAAGCGACGTCAAACTGGTGGATGAATTGAGTCGACAGACTGATTTTTCACTGCGGATTACCGGCAGCGACGGCCAACGCTGGTACGACAGCTCGGCACACTTGCCTGACAAACTCCCGCAAAAGCCGGGCTTGTCGACCATCAACGACAACGACAACGACTACCGCGTCCTGAATGCGCCATTGTTTGTCGACAAACCTGATTCACCGCAATTGACCTTGCTGCTGGACATCACCCATCACCAACACTTTCTGCAACGCATGCAACACCTGATCTGGCTCACCGTGGGTTTGTCAGCCCTGGCCACAGCGTTGCTCGGTGCCTGGGCGGCGCGCAGCGGGTTGCGTCCATTGCGACGGATGAGTGCGGTCGCCCGCGGTGTTTCGGCGCAATCGCTCAACGCTCGCCTGCCCGAAGAAGACATGCCGCCTGAACTCGCGGAAATGGCCCACCACTTCAACGCCATGCTCGGACGCCTCGACGACTCTTTTCAGCGACTCTCTGCGTTCTCTGCCGACATCGCCCATGAACTGCGCACGCCGCTGTCGAACCTGCTGACCCACACCCAAGTCACCCTCACCCGCCCACGGCCCATCGAGGACTACCGCGAAGCGCTACACAGCAACCTCGGAGAACTGCAATGGATGGCGCAACTGGTCAACGACATGTTGTACCTGGCCAAGGCTGACCATGGTTTGTTGATGCCCAAGCGCGAACCGCTGGAACTGGCGGACGAAGTGGATGTGTTGCTGGAGTTTTTTGCGCCACTGGCCGAGGACGCTCGGGTGACGTTGAGCCGTGAAGGTCATGCGCGCATGGAAGGCGATCAGAGTATGTTGCGGCGGGCGCTTTCGAATTTGCTGGATAACGCGTTGCGGTTTACGCCGGCCGATGGAGAGGTCCGGGTGCGGATTATCGAGCGGCCTGAAGGTTTGAGTCTGACGGTTGAGAACAGCGGCGAAGGCATTGACGGGACATTACTGCCGCGCTTGTTTGATCGCTTCTATCGGGCGGATCCGGCGCGTCAGGAAGGCAGCAGTGAACATGCGGGGTTGGGATTGGCGATTACCCAGTCGATCATTCGTGCCCATGGTGGGCAGATTCGTTGTGAATCGGATAACGGATGGACGCGGTTTGTGATTGAGTTGCCAAGGGGGGATTGAGGCCAGCAGAGCCGGCCCCTTCGCGAGCAAGCCCGCTCCCACATTTGATCTTTGTCGTACACATTATCTGTGTTCATGGGAGATCTAATGTGGGAGCGGGCTTGCTCCGGGCGGCGTTCCGACGAAAGCGGTGTAACGGCTTACGAATACCGCAACGCGTGAGCCGGCTCGATTTTCGCCGCACGCCACGCCGGGTAAACCGTGGCAAGGAAGCTCAACACAAACCCCGCCGAGCAAATCAACAACACATCCCCGCCCTGCAATTCCGAAGGCAGGTTGCTGACGAAATACACATCAGAACTGAAGATGTGCTGCCCGCTCACCCGCTCCATCCAGCCCACCAATTCACTGACGTTCAGCGCGGCAATCACGCCGAGCACGCCGCCGATCAAAGTGCCGACCACCCCGATCACCGTGCCCTGGACCATGAAGATCGCCATGATCTGCCGTGGCGTGGCGCCGATGGTGCGCAGGATCGCGATGTCCGCGCCCTTGTCGTTCACCACCATGATCAGAGTGGCGATGATGTTGAACGCCGCCACCGCAACGATCATCAGCAACAACAGGCCGATCATGGTTTTTTCCATTTTCATCGCGCTGAACAGGCTGCCCTGGGTGTGGGTCCAGTCGTCAGCCTTGTAAGCCGTGCCCAAGCCGCCCGCGATATCGCTGGAAACCTGCGGTGCCGCATACAGATCCTTCACCGCCAGGCGCACGCTCTGCACCTGATTCGGTTCCCAATGCTGCATCTGCGCGGCATCGGCAACGTGGATCAGCGCCATCGAACCGTCCAGTTCAGCGCCCACCTTGAACACGCCAACCACGTTCAGACGCTGCATGCGCGGGGTAATCCCGCCCGGTGCATTGCTGACTTCCGGTACGATCAGGGTGATCTTGTCGCCGACATTCAAGCGGAAACGCCGCGCCGTGATCTCGCCGATCACCACGCCGAACTCGCCCGGTTTCAAGGCATCGAGACGACCCTGGACGATGTGCTGGGCAACAATCGACACCTTGCCTTCCAGCGCCGGATCGACGCCGCTGACCTGAATCGGTTGCATCGTACCTTTATAGGAAAGCATGCCTTCCATTTCGGTGAACGGCACGGCGGCGGTCACTTCCGGGTTCTTCATCGCGGCGGCGGCAACCGGCTGCCAATCATCGATCGGGTTGACGCCGACGATGGTCGCGTGAGGCACCATGCCGAGGATGCGCGAGCTCATTTCGCGCTGAAAGCCGTTCATCACCGACAACACCACGATCATCGCCAGCACACCTAGGGCGAGGCCGATCATCGAAGTCATCGAGATGAAGGAAACAAAGCGATTGCGGCGCTTGGCGCGGGTATAGCGCGTGCCGATAAAGATCGATAACGGTCTGAACATTCGCTGGGGCACCGTATAAAAATAAAAGACCCGGCGTACCGTTCAGTACGTCGGATTTCGGTCAATCAGATGGGCGTCAGGCAACCTTCCTGCAAATGCAGGACGCGATCCATCTGGCGAGCCAGGTTCATGTCGTGGGTCACCACCAGGAACGCCGTGCGCATCGAGGTGCTGAGTTCCAGCATCAAATCCTGAATGCCCTGAGCGGTGTGGGAGTCGAGGTTGCCGGTCGGCTCGTCGAGCATCACCAGGCCAGGCTTGTTCACCAGGGCGCGGGCAATGGCCACGCGTTGACGCTCGCCACCGGACAATTCCGCCGGTTTGTGCTCCAGGCGATGCCCCAGCCCTACCCGCTCCAGCAACGCCGTCGCACGCTGACGCGCTTCCGCAATGGCGGTCTTGCCGATCAGCAGCGGCATGCAGACGTTTTCCAGCGCGGTGAATTCCGGCAGCAAGTGGTGGAACTGGTAAACGAAACCCAGCGACCGATTGCGCAACAAACCGCGATTTTTCTCGCTGAGTGCCGACAGCTCTTCACCATCAAGCCAGACGCTGCCCTTGGTCGGCGTATCGAGACCGCCCAGCAGGTTGAGCAAAGTACTTTTGCCCGAACCCGAGGTGCCGACAATCGCCACGCGCTCACCCGGATGCAGCTCCAGTTGCAGACCGGCCAGAACCTCTACCGACTCCGGGCCTTCCTCGTAGGATTTGCCCAGGTTGCGGCAGCTCAAGATTGCTTTATCACTCATGCCCGACTCACTCATAACGTAGCGCCTCCGCAGGCTGGGTGCGCGCGGCACGCCAGGCTGGATACAGGGTGGCGAGGAAACTCAGGACCAACGCGGCGGCGCAAACCATCAACACATCCTGGCTCTGCACTTGCGACGGCAGGTAATCGATGAAGTACACGTCGGCGTTCAGGAACTTGTGCCCGATCAGGCCTTCGAGAACCGAAATCGCGGCGCTGACGTTCAGCGCCGCGAAGATCCCGACCACGGCGCCGATCAGCGTGCCGACCACGCCAATGACGGTGCCCTGCACCATGAAGATCGCCATGATCGAACGCGGCGTGGCGCCGAGGGTACGCAGAATCGCGATGTCGCCCTTCTTGTCGTTCACCACCATCACCAGCGTGGAAATGATGTTGAACGCGGCCACGGCAACGATGAGCAGCAACAGCAGACCGATCATGGCTTTTTCCATGCGGATCGCCTGATACAGATTGCCGTGGGTGCGGGTCCAGTCGCGGGCGTAGAAATGGTCTTCGCCGAGTTGCTGGGCGATGTTCCACGCAGTGCGCGGCGCCTGGAACAAGTCGTCGAACTTCAGGCGGATACCCTGCACCTGATCCGGTTTCCAGCGGTGCAATTTGGCCAGATCCTGCAGGTTGGTGACGCCCAGGTAGCCGTCGATCTCACCGGCGCCAACATGGAAGATGCCGACCACGGTAAAGCGCTTCATGCGCGGGAACATGCCGGCCGGGGTCACGGTGACTTCCGGCGCGACGAAGGTCAGCTTGTCGCCGATGGCCGCACCGAGCTTGGCGGCCGCCTTGTCGCCGATGACGATGCCGAAACTGCCGGGTGCGAGGTCGTCGAGTTTGCCCTGCAGCATGAACTTGTCAATGATCGACACCTGGCGTTCCAGCGCCGGGTCGATGGCATTGAGCAGCACTTTGGAGACCTTGCCGTTATTGGTCAGCAACCCCTGCATCTGAGTGAACGGCGCAACGGCTGTCACCTGAGGGTTTTGCTTGACCTTGGCGGCGAGGCCTTGCCAGTCGCTGATCGGCTCGCCGGACTCGATGGTCGCGTGGGGCACCATGCCCAGCACGCGGGTGCGCATCTCATGATCGAAGCCGTTCATGACCGACAGCACCACGATCATCACGATCACGCCGAGGGCAAGACCGATCATCGAAGTCAGGGAAATGAACGACACAAAATGATTGCGACGCTTTGCACGGGTATAACGCGTGCCAATAAATACGAAGAGAGGTCTGAACATGTCGGGGCTTGTTCGGAGGGAAAAGGAACGTCCTTGTGGCGGGGGTCGATAACCAGCTTTACACTCAGACCACCGCCGCTACCATGGGTTCGCCATGTCGACATTAGATGAAGAAGATCGCCGCGAATACTACCGTATCGAGGACATGATCGCACTGGAAATTCGGCCCCTGTCCGCTCCCGAAGCCGCAGGCCAGGAAGTGTTGCAGGATGCTTCCCCGCTCTTCAACCTGCTCAGCGAACTGCACCTGAGCGAATTCGAATCGCAACATCTGTTGCGCCAGATCAGCGAGCGCGACCGCAACCTCGCGGCGTTCCTGAAATCCCAGAACAAACGCATCGATCTGCTCAGCCAAGTGGTCGCCATCACCGTGCTCGGGCAGATCGGCGAGCCGCAGCCCGTGAACATTTCCGAGGGCGGCGTCGCCTTCCAGTACCCGACCGCTATCGCCACGGGCACGCACCTGTCGGTGAAACTGGTGCTGATGCCGCAAGCCCTCGGCCTGTTGCTGCGGGCGCGCGTTACCCATTGCGATCGCAAGGGCGACGGCTACGACGTCGGCACCGAGTTCGAACGCCCGACCGATGCCCAGCGCCAACTGCTGGCCCGCTACATCTTGCAGAAGCAGGCCCAGGAACGACGTCTGGCCCGCGAAACCGAATCAGGCATTTAATTTAAGGAAGAACCGTGACCCTCATCTACGGCCATCGCGGCGCCAAGGGCGAAGCACCGGAAAACACCCTGACCAGCTTTCAGCAATGCCTCAAGCACGGCGTGCGCCGCTGCGAGCTGGACCTGCATCTGTCCATGGACAACGAGTTGATGGTCATTCATGACCCCACGCTCAAGCGCACCACCGATCGGCGCGGCAAGGTCGTCGAGCACTCGGCGTCAGAGCTGGTGACCTACGACGCACGCACGGGCGGCCCGGGCTGGATCAAGCCGTGCCCGATTCCGACGCTGGAAGAATTGTTCGAGCAATGCGACTTCGAGCACTGGCAGCTGGAAGTCAAAAGCGCTTCACGCACCCGCGCTGCGACCACGGTGCTGGCGATTCGCGAAATGGCTCAGCGTTTCGGCATGCTCGACAAAGTCACCATCACCTCGAGTTCGCGAGAAGTGTTGAAAGCTGCTTTGGATCTGGTGCCGGACGTGTCCCGCGGACTGGTGGCCGAATACGCCTGGCTCGACCCGCTGAAGGTCGCGCAAAGCTATGGCTGTGAGATTCTGGCGCTGAACTGGACCCTGTGTACGCCGGAACGCCTGCAGAAGGCACAGCGTCAGGGGCTGCATGTGTCGGTGTGGACAGTCAACGAGCCCGCGCTGATGCGCAGACTCGCCGACTTCGGCGTTGACAGCCTGATTACAGACTTTCCCGGTTTGGCCACTGCCACGCTCGAGAATTGCTGAAATCGGTCTCCCCGGCCGGCTCAGGCCACCGGCCGGAGCCGCTCAAAAAAGCCGGTTGAGGCCATCGTACGCCGCTACCCGATAGGCTTCGGCCATGGTCGGGTAGTTGAACGTCGTGTTGACGAAGTACTTCAGCGTGTTCTGTTCGCCCGGCTGGTTCATGATCGCCTGACCGATGTGCACGATCTCCGACGCCTGATAACCGAAGCAGTGAACGCCCAGCACTTCAAGCGTCTCGCGGTGGAACAGGATCTTCAGCATGCCCTGAGGCTCGCCGGCGATCTGCGCACGCGCCATGCTCTTGAAGAACGCCTTGCCCACTTCGTACGGCACTTTGGCCTGAGTCAGCTCCTGCTCGTTCTTGCCGATCGAGCTGATTTCCGGAATGGTGTAGATGCCAGTCGGCACGTCATTCACAAAGCGCCAGCTGTTGTTATCGACAATGCTGCCAGCAGCCGAACGGCCCTGGTCGTGCGCGGCACTGGCCAGGCTCGGCCAGCCGATCACGTCACCGGCGCCGTAAATGTTCGGTACGCAGGTGCGGTAGGCTTCGTCGACTTCGATCTGGCCACGGCTGTTGACCTTGACGCCGATGTTTTCCAGACCCAGTTGATCGGTGTTGCCGGTCCGGCCGTTGCACCAGAGCAAGGCGTCGGCCTTGATCTTCTTGCCGGACTTGAGGTGCAGGATCACGCCGTTGTCCACGCCTTCGACACGGTCGTAGTCTTCGTTGTGGCGAACCGTAATGTTGTTGTTGCTGAAGTGGTAGCTCAGCGCCTGGGAAATTTCCGAGTCGAGGAAGCTCAGCAACTGACCACGGTTGTCCACCAGTTCAACCAGCACGCCCAGACCGCTGAAGATCGAGGCGTATTCGCAACCGATCACGCCGGCGCCGTAAACGATGAGTTTGCGCGGAGTGTGGCCGAGGCTGAGGATGGTGTCGCTATCGTAAATACGCGGGTGGTGGAAATCGATGTCCGCCGGGCGATAAGGACGCGAACCGGTGGCGATGATGATGTGCTTGGCCACCAGTTTTTCGACCACGCCGTTGGCGCAGACCACTTCGACGGTTTGCTCGTCGGCGAAGCTGCCGGTGCCGAAGAACACGTCGACGCGGTTACGGGCGTAGTAGCCGGTACGCGAAGCGACTTGTTTGGAAATGACTTTCTCGGCGCTTTTCAGCACGTCCGGGAACGAGAACCAGCGCGGCTCACCAATGGCCCGGAACATCGGGTTGGTGTTGAACTGCATGATCTGCCGGACCGAGTGACGCAGCGCCTTGGACGGGATGGTGCCCAGGTGGGTGCAGTTGCCGCCGACCTGGCGACGGCTATCGACCATCGCCACCTTGCGCCCTGCTTTGGCGGCGTTCATTGCCGCGCCTTCTCCCGCCGGGCCGGAACCCAGCACCACCACGTCGTAGTTGTAGACAGCCATGCGTACTCCTCAGAACAGGCCGCGGCGCCCTCGGCACCTGCGGCTAAATCACGCCAATCTGTGGCGTGAAGGAACAATTTGGGGCCAGTGCAGAACCCGGACACAGTCTATAGAAGCGTCAACGCCGCGCACATTAACCCTTGGTCGCGTCGTAGGCTACTTTTGCCTGCACTACAACGCCAGTCTTCAATGCGCAAATCGCAGCAATCATTCGGTTTTGCCGCCACTGAGGCGTTCAAAAGCCTGATTGGTTCGTATGACGAAACCTGTATCGGCACGAATCACAAAGAATGCGCCGATGTTGTGAGCTTCGGCATAGTCCCAACCCCGTTCAGGACCAAGAATCAGCAACAGCGTCGATAGGCCATCGGCCATCAACGCTGAAGGATGAATCACCGTGACTGACGCCAGGGTGTGTGAGACCGGCGCACCGGTGCGGGCATCGAAGGTGTGGGAATAACGCCGACCATCCTGTTGAAAATAGTTGCGGTAGTCGCCGGAAGTGGACACGCCGTAGCCGTCCACATTGATGATGCGCTGAGCCACTTGCTGATCGTTGCGGGGTTCCTCCAACGCAATCTTCCAGGATGTGCCGTCGAGTTTCTTGCCCGACGCCTTGAGCTCTCCGGTGGCTTCGGCGAGGTAGTTGTGGATGCCCATGGCTTCGAGTTTTACGGCAATCCTGTCGACCGCGTAGCCGGCAGCGATGCTGTTGAAGTCGACTTCGACGGCAGCGTCCTTGCATAGCTGATCGCCTAGGATGCGCAGGTGTTGATAACCGACTCGCTGCCGCACAGTCGCCAGCGCTTGGGCAGTGGGAACTTTTTCCTCACGCGCCTGAGGTCCGAATCCCCAGAGGTTGAGCAGCGGTTCCACCGTCAGGTCGTAGGAGCCTTCGCTTTGTTCCGACAGTTGTTCTCCAACGCGGACTAATTCTAGGACCGGCGCGGGCATTTTCTGACAGCGGTTGGCGGGAAGATCGTTGAAACGTTCGATGTCCGAATCGCTGCGGTAGGTCGACATTTGCCGGTCGACTTCAGCGAGGATTTTTTCGACCTCGACGCGGACCTCGGCGGCTGCGGGAAGATCGGCGTGACGCAGGTACTTGATCGAATAGGTACTGCCCATGGTCGGGCCGCTGATGGTTTCCATGGAGTCGCCGCTGCCGCAGCCGGACAACATGCCGAGCAGCGCCCAAAAAATGCTCCGCCACCTACTCGACAAATCCCACATTTCCTGGCAAATCCCCTGACACAATGAAGTCCGCCATTATGCACGCCCCCTTTGTAGGAGCGAGGCTTGCCCGCGATGGACGTGAACGATGACGCGCGCTGTCTGGAGAACTGCGCCGCCTGTGTATTTTTCGCGAGCAAGCTCGCTCCTACAGAGCCGAACAAACAAAAACGCCCCGACCAAGGTCGGGGCGTTTTCATTTCCAGCTAATGCTTAGCGCGGGAACGCTGGCGGGTTTACACCGGCCATGTCTTCCATCACGCGAACCACCTGGCAGCTGTAACCGAATTCGTTGTCGTACCAAACGTACAGAACAACGCGGTTGTCTTGGGTGATGGTTGCTTCAGCATCCACAACGCCTGCGTGGCGCGAGCCAACGAAGTCGGTGGAAACCACTTCCTGCGAATTGACGAAGTCGATTTGCTTGTGCAGATCGGAGTGCAGCGCCATGTAGCGCAGGTACTCGTTCATCTCTTCACGGGTGGCGGCTTTCTCAAGGTTGAGGTTGAGAATGGCCATCGACACGTTAGGCGTCGGAACACGGATCGCGTTACCGGTCAGCTTGCCGGCCAGCTCAGGCAGGGCCTTGGCAGCAGCGGTGGCAGCACCGGTCTCGGTGATCACCATGTTCAGCGCGGCGCTACGGCCACGGCGATCGCCCTTGTGGAAGTTGTCGATCAGGTTCTGGTCGTTGGTGTACGAGTGAACGGTTTCGACGTGACCGTTGATGATGCCGAACTTGTCATTCACAGCCTTGAGCACCGGCACGATGGCGTTGGTGGTGCAGGAAGCGGCGGACACGATCTTGTCGTCAGCGGTGATTTCACCGTGGTTGATGCCGTGAACGATGTTCTTCAGCTTGCCTTTGCCAGGCGCGGTCAGAACAACGCGGTCGATACCCGGGCACGCCAGGTGCTGACCCAGGCCATCGGCGTCACGCCATACACCGGTGTTGTCCACCAGCAGCGCGTCTTTGATGCCGTACTGGGTGTAATCCACCTCGGTCGGGTTCTTCGCGTAGATCACCTGGATCAGGTTACCGTTGGCGGTGATGGTGTTGTTTTCTTCGTCGATGGTGATGGTGCCGTTGAACGAACCATGTACCGAATCGCGGCGCAGCAGGCTGGCGCGCTTGGTCAGGTCGTTATCGGCGCCCTTGCGCACCACGATGGCACGCAGACGCAGACCGTCGCCGCCACCGGTTTTTTCGATCAGGATGCGCGCCAGCAGACGGCCGATACGACCGAAGCCGTACAGCACAACGTCCGTGCCTTTGCGGGCTGCGGCGTTTTGCTGGCCAACCACGTCAGCCATTTCTTCACGAACGAACTGCTCGGCAGTGCGGCCATTGCCTTCGACGCGGAATTTGTACGCCAACTTGCCCAAGTCTACCGAAGCCGCGCCGAGCTTGAGCTCGCTCATGGCTTTAAGCAGAGGGAATGTTTCGTGGACGGAGAGTTCGCTATCGTCGGAAGAACGATGGCGAGCAAAGCGGTGAGCTTTGAGAATCGCGATGACAGACTGGTTGATCAGGCTGCGGCCATAGATCGAGCTCACCACGTTGTTATTGCGGTAGAGCTGACCGATAAGCGGAATCATCGCTTCTGCGAGTGCTTCACGGTCGATCCATTCACCAAGACACTGGTCGGGCTTCTGAGTCACGGGAACCTTCCACATGTAGGGGCAGAAAAAAGGGGCTACATTATGCCGCCGACTCCCTCCCGTAGCAATGCGCGCCTGTCGTACGATCCGTAACAAATTGCCGTTCAAAAAAATTAAGCGCCGCCGCAGCCCAGTAAAACCGCGGCTTTCAGCGCAGTCAATTTTTTGGAGACATCGCAAAGTTATCCGTAACCCTCCGTAACACTCGGTCGTTTTGCCACTACATAATCGGCAATTTTCAGTAAAAAACCGGCGTTTTTTGTCTTTACCACTACATTTCGCCAAACCTGCGTAATAGACACAGTCAGCAACTGACAGGCGGCACCCGGGGCCGCTACAATTACCGACTTTGTCGCAACGCTTGGAGCTCAACCTTCCGTGCCCGTTCTGCGTCTACCGCTTCTCCCTGCCGCGGCAGGTAAACAGCACTGGGGCAACCTGCCCGGTGCCGCCCTGAGCCTGGCCATCGCCGAGGCTGCCAGCGCTGCCAAGCGCTTTACCCTGCTGCTGACCGCCGACAGCCAAAGTGCCGAACGGCTGGAACAGGAGCTGGGTTTCTTCGCCCCGGATTTGCCGGTGCTGCATTTCCCGGACTGGGAAACCCTGCCGTACGATCTGTTTTCGCCACACCAGGACATCATTTCCCAGCGCATCGCTGCCCTTTATCGGTTGCCGGAACTGAGCCATGGCGTGCTGGTGGTGCCGATTACCACGGCCCTGCATCGCCTGGCGCCGACCAAATTCCTGCTCGGCAGCAGCCTTGTTCTGGACGTCGGCCAGAAGCTCGATGTCGAGCAAATGCGCACCCGGCTCGAGGCCAGCGGCTATCGCTACGTCGACACGGTGTACGAGCACGGCGAATTCACCGTCCGCGGCTCGCTGATCGATCTGTTTCCGATGGGCAGCAAACTGCCCTTCCGGATTGACCTGTTCGACGACGAAATCGAGACGCTGCGTACATTCGATCCGGAAAACCAGCGCTCCATCGACAAGGTGGACACCGTTCGCCTGTTGCCGGCTCGCGAGTTTCCGCTGCAAAAAGACGCGGTCACCCGCTTCAAGGCGCGCTTCCGTGAGCGCTTCGATGTCGACTTCCGTCGCTGCCCGATCTTCCAGGATCTGAGCAGCGGGATTACACCGGCGGGTATCGAGTACTACCTGCCGCTGTTCTTCGACGAAACATCCACGCTATTCGATTACCTGCCCCAGGACACGCAAGTGTTTTCCCTGCCTGGCATTGAACAGGCGGCGGAAAATTTCTGGAACGATGTGCGCAACCGTTATGAAGAGCGCCGCGTCGATCCCTCTCGTCCTTTATTACCGCCGGCCGAATTGTTCTTGCCAGTGGAGGATTGCTTTGCCCGCCTGAAGAGCTGGCCGCGTGTGGTGGCCAGTCAGCAGGACGTGGAAACCGGTGTCGGCCGCGAGCGTTTCCCGGCGCGGGAGCTGCCGAACCTGGCCATCGAAGCCAAGGCCACTCAGCCATTGGCTGCACTGGCTGGTTTCCTCGACGAGTTCCCCGGTCGCGTGCTGTTTACCGCCGAATCCGCGGGCCGTCGCGAAGTGCTGCTGGAACTGCTGGAACGCCTGAAGCTGCGGCCGAAAACCGTCGACAGCTGGCCGGACTTTGTCGCGAGCAAGGAGCGCCTGGCGATTACCATCGCGCCGCTCGACGAAGGCCTGGTGCTTGACGACCCGGCGCTGGCACTGGTGGCTGAAAGCCCGTTGTTCGGTCAGCGCGTGATGCAGCGCCGTCGCCGCGAAAAACGCGCCGACGCCAACAACGACGCCGTGATCAAGAACCTCACCGAACTGCGCGAAGGCGCGCCGGTGGTGCACATCGATCACGGCGTTGGCCGCTACCTCGGATTGGCGACACTGGAAATCGACGATCAGGCCGCTGAGTTCCTGACCCTGCAATACGCCGAAGGCGCCAAGCTGTACGTGCCGGTGGCCAACCTGCATTTGATCGCCCGTTATACCGGCAGCGACGATGCCCTGGCTCCACTGCACCGTCTCGGCTCGGAAACCTGGCAGAAAGCCAAACGCAAAGCCGCCGAACAGGTGCGCGACGTGGCTGCCGAATTGCTCGACATCTATGCCCGCCGTGCCGCTCGCGAAGGCTACGCCTTCGAAGATCCGAAAGCCGACTACGCAACCTTCAGCGCCGGTTTCCCGTTCGAAGAAACCCCGGACCAGCAAACCACCATCGAAGCGGTGCGCGCCGACATGCTCGCGCCGAAACCAATGGACCGGCTGGTCTGCGGCGACGTCGGTTTCGGCAAGACCGAAGTGGCGATGCGCGCAGCGTTCATTGCGGTGCACGGTGGTCGCCAAGTGGCGATCCTGGTGCCGACCACCCTGCTCGCCCAACAGCATTACAACAGCTTCCGCGACCGCTTCGCCGACTGGCCGGTGAGCGTGGAAGTGATGAGCCGCTTCAAGTCGACCAAGGAAGTGAACGCCGCCGTCGCCGACCTCGCCGAAGGCAAGATCGACATCGTCATCGGCACGCACAAGTTGCTGCAGGACGATGTGAAGATCAAAAATCTCGGGCTGGTGATCATCGACGAAGAACACCGTTTCGGCGTCCGTCAGAAAGAACAGCTCAAGGCCCTGCGCAGCGAAGTCGACATTCTGACCCTGACTGCAACGCCGATTCCACGCACGCTGAACATGGCGGTGTCCGGCATGCGCGACCTGTCGATCATCGCCACGCCGCCGGCCCGTCGCCTGTCGGTGCGGACCTTCGTCATGGAGCAAAACAAGAGCACGGTCAAAGAGGCCCTGCTGCGTGAGTTGCTGCGTGGCGGCCAGGTTTACTACCTGCATAACGACGTGAAAACCATCGAGAAGTGCGCCGCCGACCTCGCCGAACTGGTACCGGAAGCGCGGATCGGCATCGGCCATGGGCAGATGCGCGAACGCGAACTCGAACAGGTAATGAGCGACTTCTACCACAAGCGCTTCAACGTGCTGATCGCCTCGACCATCATCGAGACCGGCATCGACGTGCCGAGCGCCAACACCATCATCATCGAACGTGCCGACAAATTCGGCCTGGCGCAGCTGCACCAGTTGCGCGGCCGCGTCGGTCGCAGTCACCACCAGGCTTACGCTTATCTGCTGACACCGCCGCGCCAGCAAATCACCCCGGATGCAGAAAAGCGTCTGGAAGCGATCGCCAATACCCAGGACCTCGGCGCAGGCTTCGTGCTCGCCACCAACGACCTGGAAATCCGTGGCGCCGGCGAACTGCTGGGCGACGGTCAGAGCGGGCAGATCCAGGCCGTCGGCTTCACCCTGTATATGGAGATGCTCGAACGTGCGGTGAAGTCGATCCGCAAGGGCGAACAGCCGAATCTCGATCAGCCGCTGGGCGGTGGCCCGGAAGTCAATTTGCGTGTACCGGCGTTGATTCCCGAAGACTACTTGCCGGACGTGCATGCCCGACTGATTCTCTACAAACGCATTGCCTCGGCCACCGATGAGGACGGTCTCAAGGACCTGCAAGTCGAGATGATCGATCGTTTCGGCCTGCTGCCGGAACCGACCAAGAACCTGATACGCATCACAGCGCTGAAGTTGCAGGCCGAAGTGCTGGGCATCAAGAAAGTCGACGGCGGCCCGCAAGGCGGCCGGATCGAGTTCGCCGCGCAGACACCGGTCGACCCGCTGACACTGATCAAACTGATTCAGGGCCAGCCTAAACGCTACAAATTCGAAGGCGCCACGATGTTTAAATTCATGGTCCCGATGGAGCGCCCGGAAGAGCGCTTTAATACTGTAGAGGCACTGCTTGAGTGCCTCATTCCGAAAACTGCTTGAAGGACGCCGCATGCGCCTGTTTCGCTCACTGACTTTGCTGATGACCCTGGCTGCCCCCATGGCGTTTGCCGATGACCTGTATCAGATTGAAATGATTCTGGTCCGGCAAAACGCCGTGCCCGCCATCGTCAGCCGCGCCGCGCCGGAAGACTGGGCTGCCGGCGCCCAGCGCATCAGCCCCGAGAGCCTGCGCACGCCAAGCCTGAATGGCGAAGTGGAAAAACTCACCGCCAGCAACGAATACACGGTGTTGCTGCACAAGGCCTGGCAACAGAACCTCGGCGAAGAAGCCAGCAAAATTGCAATCAGCGATGGCAATGAACAGTTCGGGCAGTTCCCGATCGAGGGCACGCTGAACCTGAAACTGGGCCGCTTCACTGATGTGGACGCCGACTTTTGGGTCAATCAGATCGACGCCAACGGCATGGTCACCGCCAGCGAACGCCTCAAGCAGGAAAGCCACACCAAGAATGGCCAGCTGAACTTCCTCGACAACGGCCACCTCGGCCTGCTGATCAAGATCACCTCGCTCACCGCCCCTGCGCCTCGGCCAGTCCCCGATGAAATTCCGGACTGATTGAAGTCCATATGCCTGCGACCCTGAGCAAACCCCTGGCACCTTCATGGGTCAGCCGATTCAAGGAACAAAGCCTGGAGCGTGGCCGCCGTTACGCGCTGGAGAACCGCGTCAGGATTGTCGAAGTCGGCGACGCGACCATTACCGCCGCGTGTGAAGGTTCTGGCGGTAACGTTTACCGTCAGACCATTCGCCTGCGAGAGTCGGCTAAAGCCACCCTGCTGATGGTCGATGCCACGTGTACGTGCCCGGTCCGCAGCAACTGCAAACATTGCGCCGCGGTGCTGCTGAAAGTGCAGGAAACCCTCGCCTACCCCGCGGCCGCGCAAGACGCCGAACTGCTGGAAAAACTTCAGGCAGTGCTGGAAAACCGTAGCCCGAAAGCAGCGCCGCAAGTGCTGGTAGACAACGTGCAACCGGTGCCGCGCCTGTGGCTGGCGAGCATTGAGTTCAGCGCCTTCGAACCGCGCAACGGCAGGATGCAGCGTTACATTCAACATCGTGCGGCGCTGTCCTTCAGCTATCTGGATGAATACGTCAGCGGACAGAAAAACGCCGACATCCTGATTCGCCAGGAAACGCAGACATTACGGATAAAACGCCACCCGGAAGTCGAACAGGCCTACAGGGAACAGTTGCGAATTCTCGGCTTCAAGATCGCCACCCGGCAAAGTAAGGCCCTGCCGGAAAGCGCCGGCGAACTCTACGAGATGGTCAACGACAGCGCCTGGCTGACGTTCACCCTCAATGAGCTGCCGAAGTTGCGCACCCAAGGCTGGGAGCTGCAGATCGACGAGGATTTCGGTTTCGACCTGACCGCCGTGGACGACTGGTACGCCACCGTCGAACAGGCTCCGGAGCGTGACTGGTTTGATCTGGAACTGGGGATCATCGTCAACGGCGAGCGGCTGAGCTTGCTGCCCATCCTGCTGAACCTGATGCGCTCCCACACCGAAATCCTCAACCCGGAACGCCTCGCCCGTCGGCGCGACGACGAGCTGATTTTGGTGAACATCCCCAATCGCCCGAACTCCGAGTATGGGCCGCTGCAAGTCGCCCTGCCCTTTGGCCGATTGAAACCGGTACTGGCGACCCTCGGCGAGTTCTACCTGCAAGAACCCGGCGAAACCACGCTGCGCCTGAGCAAGGCCGACGCCACGCGCCTGAATCCGCTGGAAGACCTGCCGCTGCTCTGGGAAGGTGGCGAGCAGATCCGCACCTTTGCCCAGCGCCTGCGGGACATCAAGGACTACACCGCGACTGCACCGGAAGGCTTGAACGCGACGTTGCGCCCGTATCAGCTGGAAGGCTTGAGCTGGATGCAATCGCTGCGGCAACTCGAAGTCGGCGGAATTCTCGCGGACGACATGGGACTGGGTAAAACCCTACAGACCCTGGCGCATGTTCTCAGCGAGAAAAACGCCGGACGCCTCGATCGACCCTGCATGGTGGTGATGCCCACCAGCCTGATCCCAAACTGGCTCGACGAAGCAGCGCACTTCACGCCACAGCTCAAAGTGCTGGCGCTGTACGGCGCCAGTCGCAAAAAACATTTCGACACGCTGGCCGATTACGACCTGATCCTGACCACCTATGCGCTGCTACCCAAAGACGTCGAGCGCCTGGCCGCGCAGCCGTTGCACGTCCTGGTGCTGGACGAAGCGCAGTACATAAAAAACCCCAACAGCAAGGCCGCCCAGGCTGCGCGCGAGCTAAATGCGCGCCAGCGTCTGTGCCTGAGTGGCACGCCGCTGGAAAACCACCTGGGCGAACTGTGGTCGCTGTTTCACTTCCTGCTGCCCGGCTGGCTCGGCGATGTGAAGAGCTTCAACCGCGATTACCGCGTGCCGATTGAAAAGCGCGCCAGCGAGGTACGACTTCAGCATTTGAACGGTCGGATCAAACCGTTTCTGTTGCGCAGAACCAAAGAGCAGGTGGCGACGGAGTTGCCGCCGAAGACTGAGATCATCCATTGGGTCGAGCTCAACGAAGCCCAACGCGATGTGTACGAAACCATGCGCCTGGCCATGGACAAGAAGGTGCGCGACGAAATCACCCGCAAGGGCGTGGCGCGCAGCCAGATCATCATTCTTGAGGCGCTGCTGAAGCTGCGTCAGGTGTGCTGCGATTTGCGCCTGGTCAACGACGCTGCGCTGCCGGTTCGTGGAAGCACTTCAGGCAAGCTCGATAGCCTGATGGAGATGCTGGAGGAGTTGTTCGAGGAAGGTCGGCGGATTCTGCTGTTTTCGCAGTTCACTTCGATGCTCGCGTTAATCGAGGTCGAGTTGAAAAAACGCGGCGTTGAATATGCGTTGTTGACTGGGCAGACCCGTGACCGACGTTCGCCGGTGAAAGACTTCCAGAGTGGCAAGCGTCAGATCTTTCTGATCAGCTTGAAGGCAGGCGGTGTGGGCCTGAACCTGACCGAAGCGGACACGGTCATTCATTACGACCCGTGGTGGAACCCGGCGACGGAAAACCAGGCGACTGACCGTGCTTACCGCATTGGCCAGGAGAAGCCGGTGTTCGTCTACAAGATGATTGCCCGAGGTACGGTGGAAGAGAAGATTCAGCACCTGCAGAAGGAAAAATCCGACCTGGCGGCGGGCGTGCTCGATGGCCGCAAGACCGGGGACTGGAAGTTGCAGAGTGATGATATCGAGGCGTTGTTTGCGCCGCTGCCGGATAAGCTGGAAAAATAGCGGCGCCCGTTAGATCGCCTTCGCGAGCAAGCCCGCTCCCACATTTGATCTTCTGTGTTCACGCATTTTGCGTACCACACAGGACAAATGTGGGAGCGGGCTTGCTCGCGAAGGGGTCAACCCAATGTAACTGATGTTCAGCCCTTCAACACCCGCGCCAACGTCGACTTCACCTTCCCCATCCCGTCATGCAGCGCCTGCTCGATCTCGGCCATGGTAATCACCGCCGTCGACTTGCCCGCCGCGGGGTTCACCACCAACGCCAGACAGGCGTAATCCAGTTCCAGCTCACGCGCCAATGCCGCTTCCGGCATGCCGGTCATGCCGACGATGTCGCACCCGTCACGCTCCAGACGCGCAATCTCCGCTACCGTTTCCAGGCGCGGCCCCTGGGTGCACGCATACACGCCATGACTGCTGTAGCCAACGCCCTCAGCCGCCAACGCCGCGATCAATTGCTGTCGCAGCGGCTCGCTGTAGGGGTAGCTGAAGTCGATGTGGGTGACGTGCTCCAGGTCATCGGCAAAATAGGTGTGTTCGCGGCCGCTGGTGTAGTCGATCAGCTGATGCGGGACGCAGAAATGTCCGGTGCCCATGGCGGCATGAATTCCGCCTACCGCGTTGACCGCAAGGATCGCCTCGGCACCGGCCTGTTTCAATGCCCAGAGGTTGGCGCGGTAGTTCACCTGATGCGGCGGAAAACGGTGCGGGTGCCCGTGACGCGCGAGGAACAACACTTCCTTGCCGGCGTATTCACCGATCTGCACTTCGGCCGAAGGCGCGCCATAAGGAGTGTCCACCGCCAATGACTGACGAATGCTCAGGCCTTCGAGTTGAGTCAGGCCGGTGCCACCAATAATCGCGTAAACCGTCATAACGTGAAGTCCTTATTCAATCAGTTGAGCTTCTTTAAGCGCGCCAATGGCTGTCAGCCAGCGCGGATCCTGGCGATATTCAGTGCTGGCGTACGACTGGCCACGCATCCGCGCAATGCGCTCGGACGGCTTGACCTTCAGCCGCTGGGCGGCGCTCAAGGCGAGTTCCGCGGCGGCGCGGTCGTTGCACACCAGACCCATGTCACAACCGGCAGACAACGCGGCTTCGATACGGCTGGCAGCATCACCGACCACATGGGCGCCGGCCATCGACAGATCGTCGCTGAAGATAACGCCATCGAATTGCAATTCGCCGCGCAGGATGTCCTGCAGCCAGCGCCGGGAAAATCCGGCAGGCTGAGAATCGACTTGTGGGTAGATAACATGAGCGGGCATGACGGCGGCCAGTTGCTTGCTCAACCGGGCGAACGGCACCAGATCGTTGGTGCGGATTTCGTCGAGGCTGCGTTCGTCATTCGGGATCGCGACGTGGGAATCCGCCTCGGCCCAGCCGTGGCCGGGGAAGTGTTTGCCGGTGGCGGCCATTCCCGCGCTGTTCATGCCACGGATAAATGCGCCCGCCAGCAGCGCCGCGCGCTCCGGATCACCTTCGAACGAACGGGTGCCGACCACTGCACTGCGCTGGTAATCCAGATCCAGCACCGGCGCGAAGCTCAGGTCGAGGCCGACGGCCAGCACTTCGGTGGCCATGATCCAGCCACACTGTTCGGCCAGGTACTCGGCATTCGGATTGTCAGCGATGGCTCGCATGGCCGGCAGTCGTACAAAGCCCTGACGCAAGCGCTGAACCCGACCACCCTCCTGATCCACTGCCAGCAGCAGATCGGGGCGAATGGCGCGAATCGCAGCGCTCAGCTCGCGCACCTGACGCGGGTGCTCGATGTTGCGGGCAAAAATGATCAGGCCGCCCACTTCGGGCTGGCGCAACAATTGGCGATCTTCAGCCGTCAGCCACGTACCGGCGACGTCCACCATCAACGAGCCTTGCAGGCCAGCAGTCATAGAGATTCCTTGATAACGATAAACCCGGCTCGCACGCATTCGCCGCCCTGGGCTGTGCACGGCAGGTCGGCGATAAAAATGGGGAGCGGGTTCAGAACGAGAGTCGGCATGGGCGGCTAGCTTAGCGGATGTCAGCTGCCGCGCCCACCCGTGTGCGGTTAAACCTTGGCGGCAACCTGTGTCGATTTGCTGCGCGGACGCAACTGCGCGGTGGCCATGGCCGTGTCGGTCACGCCGGTTTCGGCACGCATGCCGGCCGCCAGGAACGGCACCATCAGGCGCATCACCTGCTCGATGGAAGTGTTGACGCCGAAATCGGTTTCGGCGATCGCACGCAAGGCCTTGATACCGGACATGCTGAACGCCGCAGCACCCAGCATGAAGTGCACACGCCAGAACAGCTCGATCGGCGGAATGCGCGGCGCGGCTTCATTGACCAGCATCATGTAGCGGCGGAATACCTTGCCGTACATGTCTTCGAGATACCGCCGCAAGTGACCCTGGCTCTGGCTGAATGCCAGTCCCAGCAATCGCATGAAGATGGAGAGATCGTTGCCGCTGCGTGGCTGCACCACCATGGCTTGCTCGACGAGGATTTCCAGCAGTTCTTCGAGTGTCGGCTTGCTCTCGGGCTTGGCCTGGCGCCGCTCCAGCTCTTTATCGAGACTCAGGCAGAACGGTCCGAGAAAGCGCGAGAAGACGGCTTGAATCAGCGCCTTTTTCGAGCCGAAGTGATAGTTCACAGCCGCCAGATTGACACCGGCCTTACTGGTGATCAAACGCAACGAGGTTTCAGCAAAACCTTTTTCCGCGAACAACTGCTCGGCAGCATCGAGAATGCGTTCAACGGTTTCCGACTGGGCCATGGCTACTCCGCATGACAAACACTTGTTTGAAACATACGTTTCAGCCCAGGCCTTGTCAAGCCTGGAGGTTCGTTTGGGAATGGTCCGTCAGCTATTTAACCATAGATCTGCGACGTGTTAATCCGCGTGCTGATTGACCGTCTGGCGGCCGGCAAAAAAAGGGGCATTGCCAAGACGCTTTCACTGTATATAATCCCAGTCACTGTATAAAAAGACAGAGCGATCAATATGCTAAAGCTGACGCCACGCCAAGCCGAGATTCTGGCCTTCATCAAACGCTGCCTGGAAGACAACGGCTACCCGCCAACCCGCGCGGAAATCGCTCAGGAACTGGGTTTCAAGTCGCCCAACGCGGCAGAAGAACATCTCAAGGCACTCGCCCGCAAAGGCGCCATCGAGATGACGCCAGGCGCCTCCCGCGGCATCCGCATCCCCGGCTTCGAAGCCAAGGCAGACGAGTCCACCCTGCCAATCATTGGCCGAGTCGCTGCCGGTGCACCGATCCTTGCCCAGCAGCACATCGAAGAGTCCTGCAACATCAATCCCGCGTTCTTCCATCCTCGTGCTGACTATTTACTGCGCGTTCATGGCATGAGCATGAAGGACGTGGGCATTTTCGACGGCGACCTGCTGGCCGTCCATACCACCCGCGAAGCCCGCAACGGCCAGATCGTGGTGGCGCGTATCGGCGACGAAGTGACGGTCAAACGCTTCAAGCGTGACGGCAGCAAAGTCTGGCTGATTGCCGAAAACCCTGATTTCGCCCCTATCGAAGTGAACCTGAAAGATCAGGAACTGGTGATCGAAGGCTTGAGTGTCGGCGTCATTCGCCGCTAAAGGAGGCTTTATGCAGTTCCCACACACATCACAGCAAGCCCAACTGCCGTTGTTCGAGGCTTTCATGGTGCAGCCGATGGCGCCGATTCTGAAGGACGTGGTCGAGTCGCCCTGGAGCGCCGAACCAGAAGTTTTCAGTGAGCTGTCACTGCGTGGTGCTGCCGGGAACTGCCTGAATCTTCTGGCACCGATCCTCAGGGAGTTGAGCGAGGATCAGGACGCGCGCTGGCTGACACTGATCGCCCCGCCCGCCAGCCTGACACAGACCTGGTTGCGAGACGCCGGCCTGAATCGTGAACGTATTCTGCTGCTGCAACCGCGCGGCACCCAGAGTGCACAACAGTTGACCTGCGAAGCCTTGCGACTGGGCCGCAGCCACACTGTCGTCAGCTGGCTCAATCCATTGAGCACCACGTCACGGCAACAGTTGATCAGCGCCGCCCGGATAGGGGACGCACAAAGCCTGAATATTCGACTGGGTTAAATGAAGAGCGCGCTGAGCAACGCGAGGCTTCTCCAAGGATAGAGAAGCCGATCAATAGCGGTATCAGTTAAATGCGACGAACGGGATCAATGAAGGACCCGAGAACTCTCATCGGTATTGAAATCGCCTTCAACCATGCGACCGGCCATCTGAACACCCACGCTCAACATCGCTTTGGCGACTTCCACGTGCTGGCCTTGCAGGAACACCTTGGCATCCTCGGAGAAATCCAAAGTAACCAGAGAACCCTCGTCCTCAGCCCTGCGCAGCTCGATTCGGCCGTCTGGTAACTCGACAATTTCTAGAAAGGACGTTGGCATAAAGGTCTGGTCTCCACGAAAGGCGGGCATTATATAGGCATCGGCCAGGCTTCGCTCGGGATCTTGACCAGATGCCACTACGAAGAGAAATTTCTGACAGCACGCTCATCCCTGAACGGACAGCCTCTCTCAACCGTCCGTCGAACACTCAATCCTTCAGCACTCGTTCAAGCCTTCGCGAAACCGGATCGCCAGACCTTTGAGGTTCTGACGCCAGCTCTCCAGCTCTTCCCGACTCAACTCTTCGGGCGCGTCGTCTTCATCCAGGTTAACAGTCATGATCAACGGCTGTGTCACGTCGCCCTTGGGTTTGTGCGGTGCGCGGGGCGGCTGAAAAAGTGCCGCATGCGCTGACAGCAGCTTGGCCAGCCAGGTTTCAGGGTTCTGCGCCAGCTCGACCATCTCGGCCATTTCAGGAATGGCGATGGCTTCCAGCACTTCCCGGGTCAGCAGCATTTCCGCCCGAGGCGCACTGGCCTGTGGCAAGCGATAGAAACCAGCGATTTCATGGCACAGCCCCAACAACGCGCCGTACAAGTGAAACAACGCCGATTCGCGTCCGGCCTGAATCAGCGCCAGGGAATTCATCGCCCGCCCCTCTTCGGCCTTCGCGAGCGCTTCAAGCGACAGGCCGGCGAAATAAATCTTCTGGTTGGTACGGGTATAGAGTTCGTGGGCCATGACGGCAGCCTCCACAACGAAATAATTGCTTCACGCAGGTCAGACAGTGTCGTGGATCACCCGAGCTCACCGCAAGCCCAAAACAAAAAGGCCGCATGAAAACCCGAGGGGGTCGTCATGCGGCCTTTTTTTGTGGCCAGGGAGCTTGCATCGCTCTCTGTAGGAGCGAGCTTGCTCGCGAAGAACCTGAGGGCGGCGTGCTCATCCAGATAGCACGCGTTGTCGTTAACGTCCTTCGCGAGCAAGCTCGCTCCTACAGTAAAGCTCTTAACGCCTGCTTAAGCCTTGGCTGCCGGACGCTTGTCTTCAACTGTCCACTTGCCACCGTCGTAGTACGCCTTCCACCCGGTCGGCTTACCGTCGACTTCAGTCTGAACGTACTGCTCTTTGGTTTTGCGGCTGTAGCGGATCACCGCCGGGAGGCCGTCCGGATCTTTCTTCGGCGCGTCACAGAGGAAGTGGTACTTCGGATCGATTTCATCCTTGTGCGGCACAATTTCCATGACCAGCGGAGCACGCGTCTCGCGGTTTTTCGGGAACTGGCTCGCCGCCAGGAACAGGCCGGAAGCACCGTCGCGCAGGATATAAGTGTCGTTGACCTTTTCGCATTTCAGCTCAGGCATCTTCACCGGATCCATTTTCGGCGGCGCCGCGTCACCGCTTTTCAGCAGTTTGCGGGTGTTCTTGCACGTTGCGTTGGTGCAACCGAAGAACTTGCCGAACCGGCCAGTCTTGAGTTGCATCTCGCTGCCACACTTGTCGCATTCCAGGCTCGGACCTTCATAGCCTTTGATGCGATAGGTGCCCTCTTCGATTTCGTAGCCATCGCAATCCGGGTTGTTACCGCAGATGTGCAGCTTGCGCTTCTCGTCGAGCAGATAAGCATCCATCGCGGTGCTGCAGATCGGGCAACGATGCTTGCCGCGCAGAACCAGCGATTCCGATTCACCCTCGTCGTCCGCCGCGATTTCATCGCCCGGCACCAGGTTGACGGTGGCCTTGCAGCGCTCTTTCGGCGGCAGGCTGTAACCCGAGCAACCGAGGAATACGCCGGTCGATGCGGTACGAATCTGCATCGGACGGCCACAGGTCAGGCACGGAATGTCGGTCATTACCGGCTGGTTGGCACGCATGCCATTTTCCGCGCTTTCGGCTACTTCGAGCTTTTTCTGGAAGTCGCCGTAGAACTCGTCCAGCACGTTTTTCCAGTCCCGCTCGCCCTGAGCCACGTCATCGAGGTGCTCTTCCATGCCGGCGGTGAAACCGTAGTCCATGAGATTGGAGAAGCTCTCGGACAGACGCTCGGTGACGATGTCACCCATCTTTTCCGAATAGAAACGACGGTTGTGCAGCGCCACGTAGCCGCGGTCCTGGATGGTCGAAATGATCGCCGCGTAGGTCGAAGGACGACCGATACCGCGTTTTTCCATTTCTTTCACCAGGCTCGCTTCCGAATAACGCGCCGGTGGCTTGGTGAAGTGCTGGGTCGGATCAAGCTTGATCAGCTTCATCGCGTCGCCCTGAGCCATGTCCGGCAGCACGTCGTCATCGCCAGGCTTGGCGATTTGCGGCATGACGCGGGTGTAACCGTCGAACTTCAGGATACGGCCCTTGGCGCGCAGCTCGAAGTCGCCGGCACCGACGGTAACCGTGGTCGACAGGTATTGGGCCGGCAGCATCTGGCAAGCGAGGAACTGGCGCCAGATCAGCTCATAAAGCCGCTCTGCATCTCGCTCCATGCCCGACAGCTTGCTTGGCTCGGTGTTGGCGTCGGACGGACGAATCGCTTCGTGAGCCTCTTGTGCGCCTTCCTTGCTGCTGTAGACGTTCGGGGTTTCCGGCAGGTACTTCTTGCCGAATTCGCCTTCAATATAAGTACGCGCCATCGTCACGGCATCGGCCGAGAGGTTGGTGGAGTCAGTACGCATGTAAGTGATGTAGCCGGCTTCGTACAAACGCTGGGCCATCATCATGGTTTTCTTCACGCCGAAACCCAGGCGGTTGCTCGCGGCCTGTTGCAGGGTGGACGTGATGAACGGTGCCGACGGCTTGCTGCTGGTCGGTTTGTCTTCGCGCTTGACGATGCTGTAGCTGGAAGCCTTGAGCTTATCCAGCGCGGCCATGGCCTGGGCTTCGTTCAGCGGCTTGAAAGCTTCGCCCTTCTCGCGGGCCACGTCGAAGCGCACGGTGGCGCCCTTGGCGGTGCCGAGGTCGGCGTGAATTTCCCAGTACTCTTCCGGGTTGAACGCACGGATTTCGCGCTCACGCTCGACCACCAGCTTCACGGCGACCGATTGCACGCGACCGGCGGACAGACCACGGGCGATTTTGGCCCACAGCAGCGGCGAAACCATGTAACCCACCACGCGATCGAGGAAACGACGCGCCTGCTGGGCGTTGACACGGTCGATGTCCAGCTCGCCCGGCTTGGAGAAGGCTTCCTGAATCGCCTTTTTGGTGATTTCGTTGAACACCACGCGCTTGTAGCGGCTGTCGTCACCACCGATGGCTTCGCGCAGGTGCCAGGCAATGGCTTCCCCCTCGCGATCCAAGTCGGTTGCGAGATAGATGGTGTCAGCATCCTTGGCGAGCCGGCGCAGCTCTTCGATGACCTTTTCCTTGCCCGGGAGGATCTCGTACTTGGCTTTCCAGCCATGATCGGGATCGACACCCATGCGCGAGACCAGCTGCTTGCGCGCTTTCTCTTTCGGCGTGAGCACCGGACCTTCACCCGCGGCGGCCTTGCCGCGCTTGGCGGCTGGCTCTTTGCTGGCGCTAGCCGAACCGCTGGTGGGTAGGTCTCGGATATGGCCGATACTCGACTTCACCACGTATTGGTTACCCAGATACTTGTTGATGGTCTTGGCCTTAGCCGGGGATTCCACAATGACCAGCGATTTGCCCATGGATCAGAAAATTCCTGAATTCTAGAAGTGAAAGGCGGTTGGCGCCTGACGCGGCACCGCTATATATAGTGGCTACAAGGTGAGGTCAAGCGCAGGGTTTTGCGCGCACTCAGCTTATGGCTTCGAAAAAAGGCTCGGTTCGGCTTGCACCAAAGCAAAGCGTGGCACCTGTTCGCCGTCAACCTCGACCGACTCCAGGAACATGCTCAAGGGACGTACCCAAAAGCCGTAATCGCCATACAGGGCTTGGTAGAAGACCACTTCTTCTTCGGTTTCCGAATGCCGCGCAATGCTGAATACGCGGTACTGCGGACCTTTGTAATGTTGGTAGAGCCCAGGTTGTATCGGCATGCTTTGGCCCTCACTCAAATTTTTTCAAAATAAAAATAAAAAAATCCGGAAAAACAAAAACCGGGGCACTTGGCCCCGGCTTCCTTCAACGAAACGCTTAAACGCGTTCGAAGACGGTGGAGATGCCTTGGCCGAGACCAATGCACATGGTGGACACCCCGAAGGTGCCGCCATTTTGCTTCATCACGTTCAGCAAGGTGCCGGAGATACGCGCACCGGAGCAACCGAACGGGTGACCCAAGGCGATCGCGCCGCCGTGCAGGTTAACCTTCTCGTTCATCTTGTCGAGCACTTTCAGATCTTTCAGCACTGGCAGGGCCTGTGCGGCGAAAGCTTCGTTGAGCTCGAAGAAGTCGATATCGTTAATCCCGAGGCCCGCGCGCTTCAGTGCTTTCTGTGTTGCCGGTACTGGACCATAGCCCATGATTGCCGGGTCCACACCTGCCACTGCCATCGAGCGAATCACCGCCAGAGGCTGAATGCCCAGGTCCTGTGCACGCTGCGCCGACATCACGATCATGCACGAAGCACCATCAGTGATCTGCGACGAAGTACCGGCTGTCACGGTGCCGCCCTTCGGGTTAAACGCTGGCTTCAACGCCGCCAGGCTTTCCAGGGTGGTTTCCGGACGAATGGTTTCGTCGTAGTCGAACAGTTTCAGGAAACCGTTCTCGTCGTAGCCCTGCATCGGGATGATTTCGTCCTTGAACTTGCCTTCCACGGTCGCCTTGTGGGCGAGTTGGTGGGAGCGCACGCCGAAAGCGTCCTGCTGCTCGCGAGTGATGCCGTGCATTTTGCCGAGCATTTCTGCGGTCAGGCCCATCATGCCCGAGGCTTTCGCCGCGTACAGCGACATGTGCGGGTTCGGATCGACACCGTGCATCATGCTCACGTGGCCCATGTGCTCGACGCCGCCGACGACGAACACGTCACCGTTGCCGGTCATGATCGCTTGCGCGGCAGTGTGCAGAGCACTCATCGACGAGCCACACAGACGGCTGACGGTCTGGCCGGCAGCAGTGTGCGGGATCTGGGTCATCAGCGAAGCCATGCGGGCGATGTTCCAGCCCTGCTCCAGGGTCTGGTTCACACAGCCCCAGATCACGTCTTCGACTTCATTCGGGTCGACCTTGACGTTGCGTTCCAGCAATTTGCTGATCAGGTGCGCCGACATGTCTTCGGCGCGGGTGTTGCGGTGCATGCCGCCCTTGGAGCGGCCCATCGGAGTACGACCGAAGTCGACAATCACGACGTCTCTAGGATTCAAGCTCATATATTCACTCTCACTCTAGTTGGGGGCGCTTAACCGAAGAAGCTCTGGCCGTTCTGGGCCATTTCACGCAGCTTCGCGGTCGGGTGGTACAGCGCGCCCAAATCAGCGTACTGGTCAGCCAGGGCAACGAACTCTGCCACACCGATCGAATCGATGTAGCGCAGCGCACCGCCACGGAATGGAGGGAAACCAATACCGTAGACCAGACCCATGTCGGCTTCGGCAGCGGTTTCGACGATGCCGTCTTCCAGGCAACGCACGGTTTCCATGCACAACGGGATCATCATCCAGTTGATGATGTCTTCGTCAGAAACTTCACGCTGCTCAAAGACGATTGGCTTGAGCACTTCCAGTACCGACGGATCGGCGACTTTCTTCTGCTTGCCCTTCTTGTCGGTTTCGTAGGCGTAGAAGCCCTTGCCATTCTTCTGGCCCAGGCGCTTGGCTTCGTAAAGCACGTCGATAGCCGAACGACGGTCGTCTTTCATACGATCCGGGAAGCCTTCAGCCATCACGTCACGACCGTGGTGACCGGTGTCGATGCCGACCACGTCCATCAGGTACGCCGGGCCCATTGGCCAGCCGAATTTTTCCATGACCTTGTCGATACGGACGAAGTCCACACCGGCGCTGACCAGCCTGGCGAAACCGCCGAAGTACGGGAACAGTACACGGTTGACCAGGAAGCCCGGGCAGTCGTTGACGACGATCGGGTTCTTGCCCATTTTCTTGGCATAGGCAACGGTGGTGGCAACGGCCAGCTCGCTGGACTTCTCGCCACGAATCACTTCCACCAGCGGCATCATGTGCACCGGGTTGAAGAAGTGCATGCCGACGAAGTTTTCCGGACGCTTGAGGGCCTTGGCCAGCAAGGTGATGGAAATGGTCGAGGTGTTGGACGCGAGGATGGTGTCCTCTTTGACCTTGTCTTCGACTTCGGCCAGAACGGCTTGCTTGACCTTAGGGTTCTCGACAACAGCTTCGACAACCAGGTCGACGTGACCGAAGTCGCCGTAGGACAGGGTTGGACGAATGCCGTTTAGGATTTCAGCCATTTTCGCCGCGGTCATGCGACCTTTATCAACGCGGCTCACCAGCAGCTTGGCGGCTTCAGCCAGGCCTTGCTCGATGCCGTGCTCGTTGATGTCCTTCATCAGGATCGGCGTGCCTTTGGAAGCCGACTGATAAGCGATACCGCCACCCATGATGCCGGCGCCCAATACGGCAGCCTGCTTCACGTCCTTGGCGATTTCGTCGTAGGCCTTGGCCTTTTTCTTCAGCTCCTGATCGTTCAGGAACAGACCGATCAAGCTCTGCGCGGCAGAGGTCTTGGCCAGTTTGACGAAACCGGCAGCTTCGACTTCCAGCGCTTTGTCGCGACCGAAGTTCGCGGCTTTCTGGATGGTCTTGATCGCTTCAACCGGCGCCGGGTAGTTCGGGCCAGCCTGACCGGCCACGAAACCTTTGGCGGTTTCGAAAGCCATCATTTGTTCGATGGCGTTCAGCTTGAGTTTCTCAAGCTTCGGCTGACGCTTGGCCTTGTAATCAAACTCGCCGGAGATGGCACGCTTGATCAGTTCCAGAGCGGCTTCCTGCAGTTTCTCAGGTGCAACCACGGCATCGACGGCGCCGACTTTCAGCGCGTCTTCAGGACGGTTTTCCTTGCCGGCGGCAATCCACTCGATAGCGTTGTCGGCACCGATGATGCGCGGCAGGCGAACAGTGCCGCCGAAGCCTGGGTAGATGCCCAGTTTGACTTCCGGCAGACCAATCTTGGCCTTGGTGGACATGACGCGGTAGTCCGCTGCCAGGCACATTTCCAGACCGCCACCCAGGGCGATGCCGTTGATCGCGGCGACAGTCGGGACGTTGAGGTCTTCGAAATCGCTGAAAATCCTGTTGGCTTCGAGGTTGCCTGCAACAAGCTCTGCATCCGGCAGCTTGAAGTTCTCGACGAATTCGGTGATGTCGGCGCCGACGATGAACACGTCCTTGCCGCTGCTGACGATCACACCCTTGATCGAAGCATCTGCCTTGATGGTGTCTACAGCCTGACGCAGTTCGCTCAGGGTTAGACGGTTGAACTTGTTGACGGACTCACCCTTGAGGTCGAATTTCAATTCGACAATGCCACTTTCAAGGGCTTTAACCGTGATGGCTTTACCTTCGTAAATCATCAACTGATCTCCACGATATGGAAGCTGAACAGTACACGTCGGACGCAGGCGAATGGCTCGGCAGGACGTTATCGTCGATGCTACGCCAATCCACCCGGCACACCCGCCAACGCGATAGTCGGGATTCTGTAGGAACGGTCTGCAATGCAAACGCTCAATTCATACGCCCGTTTGATTTGGGGTACGCCACCTTCACGGAATTTCCGACAATTGTCAATCGCCCAAAATACGGGTTTAAATGCGACTTTCCGGTCATTTCCGTACCACGAGTACCTGCATCACACGGATACATGCGAGACCATTCATAGAATCAATACTTAGAAAAGTCGCCCTAATTCCCGACAGCCTTTGTTTAACAGGCTACGCTGGGCGGGAGATTGAGGAAAAAATATAAACACGCTGGCGAATGCCCGGCGCAAGATCAGCCCACAGCGAATTACCGGCCTGCCTGGCCAACTCCAGCCCGATGATGAATGTCGGGCTTTTTATTGCCTGCTGCCAGGCACAGAGGCTTGTTTGGTGTAGGAGCTGCCGAAGGCTGCGATCTTTTGATTTGGATTCTTACAAACAAGATCAAAAGATCGCAGCCTTCGGCAGCTCCTACGCGGGATCGGGGTTCAGGCGAGCGCTTTGAGGGTGGCATCGATTTGTTGCAAAACCGTCGCTTCGCCCTTCTCGCCCCAATACAACGTGATCATCTGCTTGTCCGCTTCGATCTTGTAGACATTGGCAGGCAATTTTTCGAAATGATTCAGCAGTGCTTGATCCTCGCAGACCTCCTGCCACTGATTCACCCACACGCCCGGCGACTTCTGCCAGTAGCTCCAGCACGCCGGCTGATTGCCGCGACGAGGTCGATGGTACTGCGCGCAGGGGCTCGGCGGCTCCTGGCTCAACCAGTGCGGCCACTCCTGAGGCGCAAGTTGCATGGCCAGCCCGATGCGTCGCGCCTCCATGCGCAGGGCCATGCGCCCGCTCTGACCACGGGACGGTCGCAACCACGCCAGTGGGCTCAGCACCACCAACAGGATTGACACCACTATCCAGACCGTCATATGTGTACTCCCGATTCTTGATGAGCGCGTTGAGTCACTTTGAGAACAATGCGCTTGAAACCAGCCATACTTACCAATATTGCAACCCTCAGGAGGAGCACCTCATGCCCTACTACCACATTCTGGTCGCTGTAGACCTGACCGAAGAGTGCGACCCTGTCATCCACCGCGCTCGCGAACTGTCGGTGAGCAATGGCGCGAAGTTGTCCCTGGTGCACATTGTCGAACCCATGGCCATGGCCTTCGGCGGCGACGTGCCGATGGACCTGTCACAACTGCAACAACAGCAGTTCGATCAGGCCAAGGAGCGACTGGACCGTTTGATCGTGAAGTACCCGGAACTCTCCAAGGAATACAGCCACCTGACTTACGGCCAGCCGCGCCAGGAGATTCATCACCTGGCCAAGGAACAAACCTGTGACCTGATTGTGGTAGGTAGTCATGGCCGGCACGGCCTGGCGCTATTGCTGGGCTCCACCGCCAACGACGTGCTGCACGGTGCGCCTTGCGACGTGCTGGCAGTGCGCCTGCAAAACAAAAGCTGACAATACAAAACCACTACTGTAGGAGCGAGCTTGCTCGCGATGGTCTTCAACGATGACGCTGTAAGCCTGACACCGCGCGGTGCTCTCAGGTTCATCGCGAGCAATCGAGCGTCGACCGGCTGCTCCTACAGGGAATGGATCGCATTACATATGAAAAGCCCGGCGCTCATCACTGAGCGCCGGGCTTTTTTTGTTACTGGATCAATCAGGCATCCAGCTCCGCCCAACGCTCGACCATGACGTCGTGCTCAGCCTGCAACTGCTCCAACTGAGCGATCACTGCGGCGGTCTCGGCAGCAGGACGCTGATAGAAGCCAGCATCGGCCATCTGGACCTCAACGACTGCGATCTGTTGTTCCATGGCTTCGATCTGCCCCGGCAACATTTCCAGCTCACGCTGCAACTTGTAGCTGAGTTTCTTCTTCGCCACCGGTGCTTCGACCACTGCCGCGACTGGCGCAGGTTCGGCTGAGACAACGGCAGAGTTCAGGTCGGCTTTGCCGGACTTGCTCTCGGTCACGCCCAGCAGGCGCGGCGAGCCGCCCTGACGCAGCCAGTCCTGGTAACCACCGACGTATTCGCGAACCTTGCCTTCACCTTCGAAGACCAGGGTGCTGGTGACCACGTTGTCGAGGAATGCCCGGTCGTGGCTGACCATCAGCACGGTGCCGTTGAAGGTCAGCAAGACCTCTTCCAGCAGTTCGAGCGTTTCCACGTCGAGGTCGTTGGTCGGTTCGTCGAGGACCAGCAGGTTCGCTGGTTTGCTGAACAGTTTCGCCAGCAACAGACGCGCACGCTCACCACCCGACAGCGCCTTGACCGGCGTGCGGGCACGCTGCGGGCTGAACAGGAAGTCGCCGAGGTAGCTCAACACGTGACGGCTCTGACCGTCGATGTCGATGAAGTCACGACCTTCGGCGACGTTGTCGATCACGGTCTTTTCCAGGTCCAGCTGATGGCGCAGCTGGTCGAAGTAGGCCACGTCGATGCGTGTGCCCTCTTCCACTTTGCCGCTGGTCGGTTGCAGACCGCTGAGCATCAGTTTCAGTAGCGTGGTCTTGCCGGTACCGTTGGCGCCGAGCAGACCGATACGGTCGCCGCGCTGCAGGACCATCGAAAAATCCTTGATCAGGAACGGGCCGCCCGGGTGAGCGAAACTCACGTTCTCGAGGACCATCACCTGCTTGCCGGACTTGTCAGCAGTATCCAGCTGAATGTTGGCCTTGCCGGTGCGCTCACGACGCTCGCTGCGCTCGACGCGCAATGCTTTCAGTGCACGCACGCGACCTTCGTTACGGGTGCGTCGGGCCTTGATGCCCTGACGGATCCAGACTTCTTCCTGGGCCAGTTTCTTGTCGAACAGCGCGTTGGCGGTTTCTTCAGCGGCCAGCGTGGCTTCTTTGTGCACGAGGAAACTGGCGTAGTCGCCGTTCCAGTCGATCAGGCCGCCGCGATCCAGTTCGAGGATGCGGGTCGCGAGGTTCTGCAGGAAGGAACGGTCGTGCGTGATGAACAGCACGGCGCCCTGGAAATCCTTCAGCGCTTCTTCGAGCCAGGCAATTGCACCGATGTCCAGGTGGTTGGTCGGTTCGTCGAGCAGCAGCAGATCCGGCTCGGACACCAGCGCCTGCGCCAGCAGGACGCGGCGACGCCAGCCGCCAGACAATTCGGCGAGGGTCTTGTCGGCCGGCAACTGCAGACGGCTCAACGTGCTGTCTACCAGTTGCTGCAAACGCCAGCCGTCGCGGGCTTCGAGGTCATGCTGGACGTGCATCAGTTTGTCCAGATCGGCGTCGGTGACGATGTTCTGGCTCAGGTGGTGATACTGCGCGAGCAGCTCGCCGACACCGTCCAGGCCTTCAGCCACCACGTCGAACACGGTCCGCTCGTCGGCTACCGGCAATTCTTGCGGCAATTCGCCAATCTTGAGACCGGGTGCGCGCCAAACCGAGCCGTCATCGGGCTTCTGGTCGCCCTTGACGAGCTTCATCATGCTGGACTTGCCAGTGCCGTTGCGGCCGATGATGCACACCCGCTCACCACGGGCGATCTGCCAGGACACCTTGTCCAACAACGGCATAGCGCCGAAAGCAAGGGACACATCGCTGAATTTGAGCAGGGTCATGAGCTTCTCCAAAAACCGGGCGCGCATTCTACCTGACTTGAGGCTTCAGAAGGCCGGCAATTTCACCTTCGCGACACTCTGCATGACAAATGTTGCGAACTGATGCTGACAGGCCCGCAAAGCTTTCGCCCGCTGCTGGCAAAAGGCTAAGCTACAGATTATTCAGTGCGGCCCACGTCTGCACTTGTCATGATTTCTCTGCCCGGATGTCTCATGCGCAGTCGCCTTTTCAGTCTTTTGTCCTGTTTTCTTCTTTCTGCCACTGTCGTTCAAACCGCCCAGGCCGTGGACCTTTCCACCCAGCGCCAGTATTACGATGAAGCCAAGCGCGCGCTGGCCAAGGGCGATACCGGTCCTTATTTCCGTTACAGCCAGGCGCTCAGCGATTACCCGCTGGAGCCGTATCTGGCGTATGACGAACTGACCGCGCGCCTGAAAACCGCGAGCAACGCCG
This sequence comes from Pseudomonas sp. LB3P81, assembly GCF_054897965.1. NCBI lineage: Bacteria > Pseudomonadati > Pseudomonadota > Gammaproteobacteria > Pseudomonadales > Pseudomonadaceae > Pseudomonas > Pseudomonas sp. LB3P81. Next base: position 1,370,313 of record NZ_JBUBVG010000001.1, read on the forward strand.
AGATCGAGAAATTCCTCGCCGAACACGGTGACCTGCCGCAAGCCAACTGGATGAAATTGCGCTGGTTGCGCTGGCTGGCCGAGCGTGGCGACTGGGCGACCTTCGTCAAGTACTACGACCCCAAGCTGAATTTCACCGAACTGGACTGCCTGAACGCGCAGTACCAGATTGGGCAAAACCAGAAATCCGAAGGCTACGCCAACGCCAACAAACTCTGGCTGACCGGTAAATCCCTGCCAGAGGCGTGCGACGGCTTGTTCGGCGTCTGGGCGGCTGATGGCCAACTGACCGAACAGAAACGCTGGGAGCGCACCAAACTTGCCGCTCAGGCACGCAACTATCCGCTGGCCAACAGCCTGATCAACGGCCTGACCACCCTCGCCCCTCGCGGCCGCTTGCTGGTGGATGTGGCGCAGAAACCAGAACTGCTCAATCAGCCGTCACGCTTCACCCCGGCCGATGAGCCGATGTCCGACATCGTCAGCCTCGGCTTGCGCCGTCTGGCCAAGCAAGACCCGGACAAGGCCATGGAGTTGCTCGACGGCTATGCCAGCAGCATGCATTTTTCCCGTGATGAAAAAGTCGCGATCGCCCGGGAAATCGGCCTGACCCTGGCCCGTCGTTTCGATCCACGCGCCCTGGACGTGATGACCAAGTACGACCCGGAACTGCGCGACAACACCGTGTCCGAATGGCGTTTGCGGTTGTTGTTGCGCCTGGCCCGCTGGGACGACGCTTATCAGCTGACTCGCCGCTTGCCGCAGGACTTGGCGACCACCAACCGCTGGCGCTACTGGCAGGCCCGCAGCCTGGAACTGGCGCAGCCGCAGAATCCGGAAGCGCAGACGCTGTACAAAGGCCTCGCCCGCGAACGTGATTTCTACGGTTTCCTCGCGGCCGACCGTTCGCAGTTGCCCTACTCGCTGGTCAACAAACCGTTGGTGCTCAGCCAGGCGCTGATCAACAAGGTGCGCAACACACCGGGTGTGCGTCGCGCCCTGGAGTTTCACGCACGCGGGCAGATCGTTGACGGTCGTCGCGAGTGGTATCACGTCAGCCGCCACTTCAGTCGCGATGAAATGGTCGCTCAGGCAAAACTGGCCTATGACCTGAAATGGTACTTCCCGGCGATTCGCACCATCAGTCAGGCGCAGTATTGGGACGACCTCGACATCCGCTTCCCGATGGCCCACCGCGAAACTCTGGTACGTGAAGCCAAGGTCCGTGGCCTGCACTCGAGCTGGGTGTTCGCCATCACCCGTCAGGAAAGCGCCTTCATGGACGACGCCCGCTCTGGCGTCGGCGCCAGCGGCCTGATGCAACTGATGCCCGGCACCGCCAAGGAAACCGCGCGCAAGTTCAGCATTCCATTGGCCTCGCCGCAGCAAGTGTTCGACCCGGACAAGAACATTCAGCTCGGCGCTGCTTACCTGAGCCAGGTGCACAGCCAGTTCAACGGCAACCGCGTCCTCGCCTCCGCCGCCTACAACGCCGGCCCGGGTCGTGTGCGCCAGTGGCTGCGTGGCGCGGACCACCTGAGTTTCGACGTCTGGGTGGAAAGCATCCCGTTCGACGAAACCCGCCAGTACGTGCAGAACGTGTTGTCGTATTCGGTGATCTACGGCCAGAAACTCAACTCGCCACAGCCGTTGGTGGATTGGCATGAGCGGTATTTTGATGATCAATAACCGGTAATGCCGGTTATGTAGGAGCTGCCGCAGGCTGCGATCTTTTGATCTTTGCTTTGAGCCGCAAACAAAAATGCCCGCATCGATTGATGCGGGCATTTTTTTTAGAGCAAGATCAAAAGATCGCAGCCTGCGGCAGCTCCTACAGGTGGAGATCGAGCTCGGTTTTTCCATCATTGAACTGCAACGCCGCCAGCCGCGCATACAGCGCATTGCTCGCAATCAGCTCCTGATGCGTGCCCACCGCCACCAGTTTTCCCTGATCCATCACCGCGATCCGGTCGGCGTTTTTTACCGTGGCCAGGCGGTGGGCGATGACCAGGGTGGTGCGGTTCTTCATCAGGCTGGGCAGGGCTTGCTGGATCAGGTGTTCGCTTTGGGCATCGAGGGCGCTGGTGGCTTCGTCGAGCAGCAGGATGGGCGCGTCCACCAGCAGCGCGCGGGCGATGGCCAGGCGCTGTCGCTGGCCGCCGGACAAACCGAGGCCTGCATCCCCCAGATGCGTCTGATAACCGCGGGGCATTGCCTCGATGAAATCGTGGGCGTAGGCGATTTTCGCCGCTTCCTGAACCTGCTCCAGCGTCGCCGTCGGGTTGCCGTAGCGGATATTCTCTTCGATGCTACCGAAGAACAGTGCCGGGGATTGGGAGACCAGGGCGAAGCAGCGGCGCAAGTCGAGTGGATCGAGCTGAGTCAGCGGCACGCCGTCGAGCAGAATGCAGCCTTCGGCCGGGTCATAAAAACGCAGCAACAAGTCATACACCGTCGACTTGCCCGCACCCGAAGGTCCGACCAGTGCCAGGGTTTCGCCGGCCCTGATGGTCAGATTCAAGCCATCAATGGCATAGCTTTCAGGCCGCGACGGGTAGGAAAAACGCACGTCTTGCAGCACCAGATTCCCCGGCACCCGCTCCGGCAAAGTCACCAGACCCGTAGTCGGTGGCTGAATGATGTTTTCCGAACGCAGCAACTCGGCAATCCGCTCGGCGGCCCCGGCGGCGCGCTGCAACTCGCCGATCACTTCGCTCAGCGTGCCGAACGCGCTGCCGACGATCAGGCTGTAAAAGACAAACGCCGCTAGCTCACCTGCGGAAATCCGCCCGGCCATCACATCCATACCGCCGACCCACAGCATCACGCCGACCGCGCCCAGCACCAGCACGATCACCAGGGTAATCAGCCAGGCACGCTGGAAAATCCGTTTACGGGCGGTGTTGAACGCCTCCTCCACGGTCACGGCAAATCGCTGTTCGTCCTGAACCTGATGGTTATAGGCCTGCACGGTTTTGATCTGGCCGAGGGTTTCGGACACGTAGCTGCCGATATCGGCAATCCGGTCCTGACTCAGGCGCGACAGACTGCGCACCCGTCGGCCGAAAATCAGGATCGGTGCAATCACCAGCGGCAAAGCCACAACGACGATGCTGGTGAGTTTGGGATTGGTGATAAACAGCAACACAATCCCGCCGATCACCATCAGCAGATTACGCAGAAACAGCGACAGCGAAGAGCCGATCACCGATTGCAGCAACGTGGTGTCGGCGGTCAGCCGCGACTGGATCTCGGAGCTGCGGTTGTCTTCGTAAAACCCCGGATGCAGGTAAACCAGATGGTTGAACACCAGACGGCGGATGTCGGCCACCACACGCTCGCCGATCCACGACACCAGGTAAAAACGCGCAAACGTGCCAAGCGCCAGACCCAGCACCAACAGCATGAACAGACCGATGGTCTGGTTGAGCAAATGCGGTGACTGGGTCATGAACCCCTGATCCACCAACAGTCGAATCCCCTGCCCCATGGACAAGGTGATGCCCGCCGTGACAATCAGTGCGAGCAAGGCACCCAAGGCCTGCCGGCGATAGGGCACCAGGAAACGACTGGCCAGGCGAATCGCGCGGCGGTGACGGGCAGATAGCATCGGGGCTTTCCAGTTCACAAGTTAAGGGGCCGGCTATACCGCTCAATAGGGGGGAATTCTGTTAATCACAATGAGTCAGGTTAATTATGACCGCAAAGACCATCCCCTAGACGCTAATGGTCTAAAGTCCAGGTGGCAAGGTTGCGGTATTTCTGGTGGACTGGTATTGCCGCCCCGAGAAGATCGCAGGGAGCTGTCACAGCCCGGTCACCTGGCGGTTCTACAGTAAGCACACAACCTGAGGAGGAGACAGGCCATGTCCTTGCAAAACAGCAGCGATGACAAGATTCAAGTGATCCGCACACAGCCAGATCAGTCTCTGGGTTGCTCAATCATTGACGAAAAAGGCCGCGAAGTACCGATCACTGAAGACATGATCCAGGACGCTTGCCGCGAACTGGAAAAGCGATTGGTCACGCCTGCCAAACAAGATTGATATAGCCACCGTCTTCTTGACCCGGCCCTGATGGCCGGGTTTTTTGTGGGTGCTGATCCAGAATTGTAGTGCGACCCTTCGCGAGCAAGCCCGCTCCCACAGTGGCGCATGACCTGTGGGAGCGGCGGTGCGACGATTCGACTTGCTCGCGAAGGGGCCGACTCGATGTCTAGATTGCTGTTGCGCCCAACGCCGCCACGATCTTCAGCAACTCAGGCGCATCCCCCTCAATCCGCACCTGCAACCCATCGATCTCCCGCCGCGACGGGTAGTTCTTACGCAACGCATCAAACGCCGCACGCTGCTCATTCACACTGCCTACAAGGCTGCGGCGGAAATCCGCGTCGTCACGGCGCGGGTCGTACACGCCACGGCACAGCATCGCCAACGCCCAGGCCGGATCGCTGTCAGCGTGCAAGGTCACTTGCGACAACCAGGGCACCGGCAGCAAATCACTCAGGCTGACCCGCGCCGGTTGCCCGAGAAAATCGCAAAGCGCCTGATGAATTTGCGCCGTCCCGCGTTGTCTGCCGTCGAGGCTGTAACCGGCAATGTGCGGCGTCGCCAGCACGCAAAGTTCGGCCAGCGCCACGTCGACTTCGGGCTCGCCTTCCCAGACGTCCAGCACCGCTTGCAGGTCTTCGCGTTGCAGCAGCACCTCGCACAGGGCGGCGTTGTCCACCACCGGGCCGCGGCTGGCGTTGATCAGCCAGGTGCCGGGTTTGAGCTGGTTCAAACGGTTTTTATCGAACAGATGCCAGGTCGATCCGGCGCCATGTTTCTTCAGCGGTGTGTGCAGACTGATGACGTCGCACTGCTCAACGATCTGCTCAAGGCTGACGAAATCGCCTCCTTCGGCGGCTTGTCGTGGCGGATCGCAGACCAGCACGTTCCAGCCCAGCCCTTGCAGAACCTTGACCAGTCGACCGCCCACTTCGCCCGCCCCCACCACGCCGTAAGTGCGCTGAGTAAGGTCAGCGCCTTCGATTTCGGCGAGGGTCAGCACACTGCCCAGCACATAGTCGACCACGCCACGGGCATTGCAGCCGGGGGCGCTGGACCAGGTGATGCCGGCCTGCTGGAAGTAATCGAGGTCCAGGTGATCGGTGCCGATGGTGCAGGTGCCGACAAAGCGCACCTTGCTGCCTTCAAGCAGAGAGCGATTGACGTTGGTCACCGAGCGCACCAGCAGCACATCGGCCTGTTCGACGGCGGCGCGGTCGATGGAACGTCCCGGCACCCGGCGGATTTCGCCGAAACCTTCGAAGAAGGCATCGAGCAGCGGAATATTTTCGTCGGCAACAATCAACATGGCAGGCTCCTTTGGCGGATCGGCAGTGTAGGCGGAGATGACCGTGGTGGGCCAGCGGGCATTAGAGGGCACCACGCCCCCTGTGGCGAGGGAGCTTGCTCCCGCTGGACTGCGAAGCAGTCCCAAAACCTTTGCATGCAGTGTGTCTGTTGCAACCGGGTCGCTTGACTTGGGGCCGCTTCGCTGCACAGCGGGAGCAAGCTCCCTCGCCACAGGGTGTGTCGCAATGTCCGAAAATGATTACAAATCCCTAACACAGGACTTTTCCTGACCGCTGCGTCAAGGCGTAGAATGCGCCGCCTCGTGCATCAAAACCTTTTGGACGTTTCGCCCTTGAATTCCGTGACTGACCGCCCCGCCGCCATTTCCCTCAACCGCCCGGCCCGGGTTCGCCTGGAGCTGAAAACCCTGCTCGGCCTGGCGCTGCCGATCATGATCGCGCAGCTTGCCACCACGGCGATGGGCTTCGTCGATGCGGTGATGGCTGGCCGTGTCGGGCCGCGGGATCTGGCGGCGGTGGCGCTGGGCAACTCGATCTGGGTCCCGGTGTTTCTGCTGATGACCGGCACCTTGCTGGCCACCACACCAAAAGTCGCCCAGCGCTTTGGTGCCGGCACGCACAGCGAAATCGGTCCGATCGTGCGACAGGCGCTGTGGCTGGCGTTGGTGGTGGGTTTGATGGCGACCGGCATGCTGTTCAGCGCCGAACCGATCTTGCACATCATGAAGGTCGACCCCGAACTGATCGGTCCGTGCATGCAATACCTGCACGGGATCGCCAGCGGTTTGCCCGCCGTCGCTTTCTACCATGTGCTGCGCTGTTTCAGTGATGGCCTGGGGCGCACGCGCCCGGCAATGGTGCTGGGGCTGTGCGGTCTGGCGCTGAACATTCCGCTGAACTACGTCTTCATTTATGGCCACTTCGGTGTGCCGGCCATGGGCGGTGTCGGTTGCGGCTGGGCCACGGCGATTGTGATGTGGGTGATGGCGCTGGGCATGGCCGGCTGGGAGCGCTGGGCGCCAGCGTATCAGTCGAGCCAGTTGTTCAGTCGTTTCGACTGGCCGCAATGGTCGGTGATCAAACGCCTGCTGGGCATCGGCCTGCCGATCGGCATCGCGGTGTTCGCCGAGTCGAGCATCTTCGCGGTGATCGCGCTACTGATCGGCAGCCTCGGTGCCACCGTGGTGGCCGGGCATCAGATTGCCCTGAATGTCAGCTCGCTGGTGTTCATGATCCCTTACTCCCTGGGCATGGCCGTGACAGTGCGCGTCGGTCAGGCACTGGGACGTGAAGAGCCGCGCGAGGCCCGTTTTGCCGCGGGTGTCGGCATGGGCACGGCGCTGGCCTACGCCTGCCTGTCGGCGAGCATGATGTTGCTGCTGCGCGAGCACATCGCGGCGATCTACACCGCAGACCCGACGGTGATCCATATCGCGGCGATGCTGATTGTGTACTCGGCGCTGTTCCAGTTTTCCGATGCGATCCAGGTGACAGCGGCTGGTGCCTTGCGCGGTTATCAAGACACGCGGGTGACGATGATCCTGACGCTATTCGCCTACTGGGGCATCGGCTTGCCGGTGGGTTACGCCCTGGGGCTGACTGACTGGCTCGGCGAACCCCGTGGCCCGAGCGGGTTGTGGCAGGGTTTGATCGTGGGCTTGAGTTGCGCGGCGCTGATGCTGTCGATCCGCCTGACGCGCAGTGCACGCAAGCGGATCCGTATCAGCCATTCGGCGGGTTAAGCGAGTTTCTTGCGGATCCAGTAGAGGTAGGTGCCTGCCTCTTCGTGCTGCGCGATCAGTTCGTGGTCGAGGAAGACGCAGAACTTGGGAATGTCGCGACGGGTCGACGGATCGGTGGCGATCACCTTGAGCAGGCCGCCGGGCGCCAGGTCACGGATATGCTGGTGCAGCATCATCACCGGTTCCGGGCAGTTGAGGCCGGTGGCGTCGAGGGTGCCGTCTACCGGCGTGTCTAGCATTTCACTCATGATTCACTCCTGAAACTGGCCGGCATTGTCGCGCATTGCCGGGTGTTCGGTCATCTGTGGCATTTCGCTGCACTTGTGTAGGAGCTGCCGCAGGCTGCGATCTTTTGATTTTTCATTAGAGCAAGATCAAAAGATCGCAGCCTGCGGCAGCTCCTACAGGGGCCAGTCAATCAGCGGGATTTTGGTTTTTTTACGTCCAGCCGGCGCAGGTGGCACGTGACCTCTTCCCGGTCGTGATACAGCTGTTTACAGCCGATTTCGACCCGAATCCCGCGTTCCTTGAAGCCGTCGGCAATGCGCTCCAGCAAGCGTTTCACTTCAGCGTAACGTTGCTTCATCGGCAGCTTGAGGTTGACCACCGCTTCGCGGCAATGGCCCTCACCGATCCACTCTTCCAGCATCGCGGCGTTGCGTGCCGGTTTCTCGACGATGTCGCAGACCATCCAGTCCACCGGCTGCCGGGGCTTGTAGGTGAAACCGTCGGCCATCAAATGTTGCACCAGCCCGGTGTCCATCAGGCTTTCCGCCATCGGGCCGTTGTCGATGGCGGTGACCAGCATGCCGCGATTGACCAGTTGCCAGGTCCAGCCGCCCGGCGCTGCGCCAAGGTCGACGCCGGTCATGTCGCTGTGCAGGCGCTCGTCCCACTGGTCGCGCGGGATGAAGTGGTGCCACGCCTCTTCCAGCTTCAAGGTCGAGCGGCTTGGCGCCTCGCGCGGAAACTTCAGGCGCGGAATGCCCATCGGCCACATCGCCGAGTTGTTCGACTCGGCCAGGCCCATGAACACTTCGCGACCACTTTTGAAGGTCAGCAGCAAACGCGGCTTGTGCGCGTCGTCCACCAGTTTGCCGGCGGCCATCAGCGCCTTGCGCAGGTGCACTTCGAATTTCTTGCAGAAGTTCGACAGTTCCTTGCCGTCGTTGGTGTCGACCATTTCCAGCCACAGGCTGCCGCACAGCGGGAAGTCCGCCATGTGCGCGAGGATCACGCTGATGCGGTCGGTTTCCGGCAGGTCGATGAAGATCCCGCGTGCCCACTGACGCGGGAAGATCAGATCGGCAAAACGCTGGCCGCGCATCAGGCGTTCGGCGCCGTCTTCTTCGGTGCAGATGAATTCGGCGCAGGCGCTGGCGGTTTTGGCCTTGGCATAACCGGCCACGTTCAGCCGTGCGGCGTGTTCGGAAATCTCGGAACAGACTTCGCCTTCGAAGCCCGGCCGGCAATGCATAAAGAGGGTGTTCATTCTTACTCCTGGGCAGTTGGCGAAGAATTCAGCCACTGCGCGATGCCCAGACTTGCGATGAAGCAAAGCCTGTCACGAAAACCGGCGCATGATAGCCGAGTTCGGAGCCCTGGACTTGGCCATAGAGTCCAGTTATTAGCTTTAGCGAATGAACAGGGCTAGGTTAAAGGCTCTGTCTGTCCCGTCAGTCCGTAGCCGTGCGGACCCAAAGGAGTCATTTCAATGCCGTCCCTCGATAGCCTGAAAACCCTTAAAACCCTGCAAGTCGACGACAAGACATACCATTATTTCAGCCTGCCCGACGCAGCCAAAAGCCTCGGTGATCTCGACAAACTGCCGATGTCGTTAAAAGTGTTGCTGGAAAACCTGCTGCGCTGGGAAGACGAAAAAACCGTCACCGGCGCCGACCTCAGAGCGATTGCCGCGTGGCTCAAGGAACGTCGCTCCGATCGCGAAATCCAGTACCGCCCTGCGCGGGTATTGATGCAAGACTTTACCGGCGTTCCCGCGGTGGTCGACCTGGCCGCCATGCGCGCCGCCATGGCCAAGGCCGGCGGCGACCCGCAGCGCATCAATCCGCTGTCGCCGGTGGATCTGGTGATCGACCATTCGGTGATGGTCGACAAGTTCGGCAGTGCAAGCGCCTTCGGACAGAACGTCGATATCGAAATGCAGCGCAATGGCGAGCGTTATGCCTTTCTGCGCTGGGGCCAGAGCGCCTTCGACAACTTCAGCGTGGTGCCGCCGGGCACCGGAATTTGCCACCAGGTCAACCTTGAATACCTCGGCCGCACGGTCTGGACCAAAGATGAGGACGGCCGCACGTACGCGTTCCCCGACACCCTGGTCGGCACCGACTCCCACACCACCATGATCAACGGCCTCGGCGTGCTCGGCTGGGGCGTCGGCGGGATCGAAGCGGAAGCGGCGATGCTCGGCCAACCGGTGTCGATGCTGATTCCGGAGGTGGTCGGTTTCAAACTCACCGGCAAGTTAAAGGAAGGCATCACCGCCACCGACCTGGTGCTGACCGTGACGCAAATGCTGCGCAAGAAAGGCGTGGTCGGCAAATTCGTCGAGTTCTACGGCGATGGCCTCGCCGATCTGCCGCTGGCCGACCGCGCGACCATCGCCAACATGGCCCCGGAATACGGCGCGACATGTGGCTTCTTCCCGGTGGACGACATCACTCTGGAGTATCTGCGCCTGTCCGGTCGCCCACTTGAAACCGTGAAACTGGTCGAGGCCTACAGCAAGGCCCAGGGCCTGTGGCGCCTGCCGGGTCAGGAACCGGTGTTCACCGATAGCCTGGCGCTGGACATGGGCAGCGTCGAAGCCAGCCTCGCCGGGCCGAAACGACCACAGGACCGGGTGTCGTTACCGAATGTTGCGCAAGCGTTCAGTGACTTCGTCGACCTGCAATTCAAACCTGCCAGCAAGGAAGAAGGTCGCCTCGAAAGTGAAGGCGGCGGTGGCGTCGCGGTGGGCAATGCCGATCTGGCCGGTGAAGCGGATTACGACTACGAAGGTCAGACCTATCGCTTGAAAAACGGCGCGGTGGTGATCGCCGCAATCACCTCCTGTACCAACACCTCCAACCCGAGCGTGATGATGGCCGCAGGGCTGGTGGCGAAAAAAGCCGTGGAGAAAGGCCTGAAGCGTAAACCGTGGGTCAAGAGCTCGCTGGCCCCAGGCTCGAAAGTGGTCACCGACTACTACAAGGCCGCCGGCCTGACCCAATACCTTGATGAACTGGGTTTTGCGTTGGTCGGTTACGGTTGCACCACTTGCATCGGCAACTCGGGGCCCTTGCCGGAGCCGATCGAAAAAGCCATTCAGGCCGCCGACCTGACCGTCGCCTCGGTGCTCTCGGGCAATCGCAACTTTGAAGGCCGGGTACATCCGCTGGTGAAAACCAACTGGCTAGCCTCCCCGCCGCTGGTGGTCGCTTATGCGCTCGCCGGCACGGTGCGCATTGATATCAGCAGCGAACCGCTGGGTGACGACAAGGACGGCAACCCGGTTTACCTGCGAGACATCTGGCCAAGCACCCGGGAGATTGCCGACGCGGTGAATCAGGTCAACACCGCGATGTTCCACAAGGAATACGCCGAAGTGTTTGCCGGCGACAAGCAATGGCAGGCAATTGAAGTGCCGCAAGCGGCGACCTATGTCTGGCAGAACGATTCGACTTACATCCAGCATCCGCCGTTTTTCGACGACATCGGGGGCCCGCCGCCCGCAGTCAAGAACGTCGCGGGCGCCCGAGTCCTCGCGCTGCTCGGCGACTCGGTGACCACCGACCACATCTCCCCGGCCGGCAACATCAAGTCCGACAGCCCGGCGGGCAACTACCTGCGCGAGAAAGGCGTGGAACCGCGGGACTTCAACTCCTACGGCTCCCGTCGCGGCAACCATGAAGTGATGATGCGCGGCACCTTTGCCAATATCCGGATCCGCAACGAGATGCTCGGCGGCGAGGAAGGCGGGAATACGATTTACATTCCCACCGGGGAGAGAATGGCGATCTACGATGCGGCCATGCGTTATCAAGCGTCGGGTACGCCACTGGTGGTGATCGCCGGGCAAGAATACGGCACCGGATCGAGCCGCGACTGGGCCGCCAAGGGCACCAATCTGCTGGGTGTGAAAGCGGTCATCGCCGAAAGCTTCGAGCGGATTCACCGCTCCAATCTGGTGGGCATGGGCGTGTTGCCCTTGCAGTTCAAGCTGGATCAGAACCGTAAGAGCCTGAATCTGACCGGCAAGGAAACGCTGGATATTCTTGGTTTGACGGGCGTGGAGTTGACGCCGCGGATGAACCTGACGCTGATCATCACCCGCGAGGACGGCAGCCGCGAGAAAGTCGAGGTGCTGTGCCGGATCGATACGCTCAATGAAGTGGAGTACTTCAAGTCAGGGGGGATTTTGCATTACGTGTTGCGGCAGTTGATTGCGTCCTGACAGACGCCTTACACAGACACCGCCTTCGGGCGGTGTTTTTGTTTGCGTGTACGTCTCTATAATCGCCGCGTATTTATGAACCCGACGCAAATCCACTGTGGGAGCGGGCTTGCTCCGGGCGGCGCTCCGACGAAAGCGGAGTATCCGTCACCGATGATTTCGAATGTGATGGCCTCTTCGCGAGCAAGCCCGCTCCCACAATGGATCGAGGCGACCTGCAGAGTTTCAGACACAAGGACTTCAGATGTTTGCTCTGCCATGGACCTGCCTGGTCCTGCTCTCCCTCGGCTACGGCCTGGCCCTGACCTTCGGCCACCTCGGCTGGCTCGCCGGAATTTCCGTCGCACTGCTACTGATCGCCGGTTTCGCTGCACGCCAGCAACAGCTCCGCATCGGCCGCTACTTCGGCCACGCTCTGTTCATTTTCATGGCCCTCGCACTGGCCATGCACTGGCTCCCCGGTTTCTACAACGGCCGCGGCATCAACCCGCAACGCTTCACCGACGATGCCGTACCGTTTTCCATGTACCTGAATCTGGACAAACCCCTGCTCGGTTTCTGGCTATTGCTGGTCTGCCCGTGGATTGTCGGGCGGCGTTCGCTGCGGCTTTCCCTGTATGCCACGGCGCTGGGGCTGACACTGAGCACCGTGCTGGCGCTGGGCGGCGCGTTATTGCTGGGCGTGATCGGTTGGGCACCGAAGTGGCCGGACCACGCGTGGCTGTGGGTGCTGAACAATCTGCTGTTGGTAACGCTGGTGGAGGAAGCGCTGTTTCGCGGCTACATCCAGGGCGGTCTGAGCCGGCACTTTAAAAACCTGCGCTACGGTGAACATCTGGCCCTGCTGCTTGCGTCGCTGTTGTTTGGGCTGGTGCATCTGGGTGCCGGGTGGCAATGGGTGTTGCTGGCGAGCCTGGCGGGTGTCGGCTATGGCCTGGCTTACCGTCTCGGCGGGTTGGGGGCAGCCATTGCCACGCATTTCGGTTTGAACCTGCTACATTTCGCCCTGTTCACCTATCCGATGCTGGCTGGCTGATGCAACGGTCGTATTGCGGCGCACCGCTGATTATTAAAAAATAATTTCAATAAATCCCTGACAGTGTCGACAACCTCTCAAAGCCTTGCGGATTGAAAAAAGCCATGCGTAACAACCAGCCCATTACACAACGCGAACGGACCTTCCCGACTCAGCAACGGTTGATTTCCACCACCGATGCCAAGGGCGTGATCACCTACTGCAACGACGCGTTCGTCGAAATCTGTGGGTATTCCCGTGAGGAACTGATCCGCGCACCGCATAACCTGGTCCGTCACCCCGACGTACCCGCCGCGGTGTTCGCGCATATGTGGGGCACATTGAAACAAGGCTTGCCATGGATGGGCATTGTCAAGAATCGCTGCAAGAGCGGTGACCACTACTGGGTCAACGCCTATGTCACACCGGTTTTCGAAGGCAATCAGGTCGTCGGTTACGAGTCGGTGCGGGTAAAGCCCACCGCCGAACAAATCCACCGTGCCGAAGCGCTCTACCAACGCATCAACCAGGGCAAGTCAGCGATTCCTTCCACCGATAAATGGCTGCCGGTTCTTCAGGACTGGCTGCCGTTCATTCTGGTCAGCCAGCTGAGTTTCATGATCGGTGCCACGCTCAACTCCCATTGGGGCTTCGCCTTGGCGGCCGGCCTTTCGGTGCCGTTGGGCCTGCTGGGTCTGAGCTGGCAACATCGCGGTCTCAAGCGCTTGCTGCGTTTGGCCGAGCAGACCACTTCCGACCCGCTGATCGCGCAGATGTACACCGACAGTCGTGGCGATCAGGCGCGTCTGGAGATGTCGATCCTCAGCCAGGAAGCCCGCCTGAAAACCTGCCTGACCCGTCTGCAGGACACCGCCGAGTACCTGACAGAGCAAGCGAAGCAGTCCAACAACCTGGCCCACAACAGCTCCACCGGCCTGGAACGTCAGCGCGTCGAAACCGAGCAAGTGGCCACCGCCGTCAACCAGATGGCCGCCACCACACAGGAAGTCGCCAGCCACGTGCAGCGCACCGCTGATGCGACTCAGGAAGCCAATCGCCTGACCGGTCGCGGCCGTGACATCGCCGGGGAAACCCGCGAAGCCATTGAGCGCCTGTCGGTGGTGGTGGGTGAAACCGGTCTGACCGTGACCCAACTGGCCAAGGACAGCGATGAAATCGGCGGCGTGGTCGATGTGATCAAAGGCATCGCCGACCAGACCAACCTGCTGGCGTTGAACGCTGCCATCGAAGCGGCGCGTGCCGGCGAGATGGGTCGTGGGTTTGCGGTAGTGGCTGATGAAGTTCGTCAACTGGCGCAACGCACCAGCGAATCCACCGGGCAGATTCACGCCCTGATCGCCAAGCTTCAGCAGACCGCCAGCACGGCGGTGCAAACCATGGAAGCCGGGCATCGCCAGGCGGAAGAAGGTGTGGCGCGGGTGCTGGAGGCGGATCAGGCACTGGTCGGCATCAGCGAAGCGGTGGCGCACATCACCGACATGACCACCCAGATTGCGGCTGCGACCGAAGAGCAAAGCTCGGTGGCGGAAGAAATCAGCCGCAACATCAGCAACATCTCGCAACTGGCGGATCAGACGTCGGAACAGGCGCAGCACTCGGCATTGTTGAGTGAAGAGCTGACCAAGACGGCGAATACGCAGTATTCGTTGGTGGAGCGGTTTAACCGCTGATTGATGCTGGAAACAAAGAACCCGGACGGTGAAAGCTTCCGGGTTTTTTATTGCCAGTTTGAATGGGATGTCGCCTGTCCCGGCCTCTTCGCGGGCAAGCCCGCTCCCACAGTGAACCGGCGTGTGGTTAGATTTTTTGATCGACACGAAACCCTGTGGGAGCGGGCTTGCCCGCGAAGAGGCCCTACTTGGCGCCCATTATTTCACTGAAGAAATGCAGCTACCCGACTCGCCGCCGAAGCCAAATGCTGCTCATGGGTAAACCCGGAAACCTTCAACGGCTTCAAATCATGATCCCCCGCCGCCAACCAGATCACCTCGATACTCGGTGACAACGTGTAAGCCTCGACCGCCTCACGATTCCCCAGCGCATCCCGCTCGCCTTGCACGATCAGCGTCCGCGTCTTCAACGAAGACAAATGCTCGACCCGCGGCTTCTCCGGTTTACCCACTGCATAAAACGGATAACCGAGGCACACCAACGCATCTGCCTCGAGTTCATCGACTAAAAGACTCGCCATCCGCCCACCCATGGACTTGCCGCCAATGGCCAGATACCCAGTGACATGACGTCGCACCACGGCGTACACCTCACGCCAGCATTCCAGCAGTTTCGGTGCCGGGTTCGGTGGACGCTTGCCGCCATCGACACGCCGTTGCGCCATGTACGGAAACTCGAAGCGCACGACGTTGACGCCCTGCGCAGCAAGGCGCGCAGCCATGTCGTTCATCCAGTCACTGTCCATCGGCGCACCGGCGCCGTGGGCGAGAATCAGCGTCGCCGATGCCGGCACTGAAGCAGCATTCCACAACCATCCATGATCCCGCACACACCGCGCCCATTGATCCCCGTCAATACTGGCCTTGTGCTCTTTGTCCATGCTTGCCTCGCTTTTAGTCTGCCTATAACTCCAGGCGAAGGGAGCGTCTGCCTTGCGCGAACGCCCTCACTTCGGCTGAACCGTGGATGGGGAACCATGAACACTTCTATCAGTACCGCCTACAACTACAAGGTGGTCCGCCAATTCGCCATTATGACGGTGGTGTGGGGCATCGTCGGCATGGGGCTCGGGGTTTTTCTCGCGGCCCAATTGGTCTGGCCTGAACTCAACTTCGATTTGCCGTGGACCAGTTTCGGCCGGTTGCGCCCGCTGCACACCAACGCAGTGATCTTCGCCTTTGGCGGCTGCGCCCTGTTCGCCAGTACGTTCTACTCGGTACAGCGCACCTGCCAAACCCAGCTATTCGCGCCGAAAATTGCCGCGTTCTGCTTTTGGGGCTGGCAGCTTGTGATTCTCTTGGCGGCCATCAGCCTGCCGCTGGGTTACACCAGTTCCAAGGAATACGCCGAACTGGAGTGGCCGATCGACATCCTGATCACCATCGTCTGGGTGGCCTACGCCGTCGTGTTCTTCGGCACGATCATGAAGCGCAAGACCAAGCACATCTATGTGGGCAACTGGTTCTTCGGCGCGTTCATCATCACCGTGGCGATTTTGCACCTCGTCAACAACATGGAATTGCCGGTGAGTTTCACCAAGTCCTACTCGCTGTACGCCGGTGCGACCGATGCCATGGTGCAGTGGTGGTACGGCCACAACGCCGTAGGCTTTTTCCTCACTGCCGGTTTCCTCGGGATGATGTACTACTTCGTGCCGAAACAGGCCGAGCGCCCGGTGTATTCCTATCGTCTGTCGATCGTGCACTTCTGGGCGCTGATCACCCTGTATATCTGGGCGGGTCCGCACCATTTGCACTACACCGCGCTGCCGGACTGGGCGCAGTCACTGGGCATGGTGATGTCGCTGGTCCTGCTGGCGCCAAGCTGGGGCGGGATGATCAACGGCATGATGACGCTCTCGGGCGCCTGGCATAAGTTGCGCAGCGACCCGATCCTGCGCTTCCTCGTGGTGTCGCTGGCTTTTTACGGCATGTCGACCTTCGAAGGCCCGATGATGGCGATCAAGACGGTGAACGCCCTCTCCCACTACACCGACTGGACCATCGGCCACGTTCACGCCGGCGCGCTCGGCTGGGTGGCGATGATTTCCATCGGCGCGCTGTATCACATGATCCCGAAAATCTTCGGTCGCCCGCAGATGCACAGCATCGGCCTGATCAACGCGCACTTCTGGCTCGCGACCATCGGCACCGTGTTGTACATCGCGTCGATGTGGGTCAACGGCATTGCCCAGGGCCTGATGTGGCGCGCAGTCAACGAAGACGGCACGCTGACCTACTCCTTCGTTGAAACCCTGGTGGCCAGCCACCCAGGCTTCATCGTACGACTGGTGGGCGGTGCGATCTTCCTCAGCGGCATGTTCCTGATGGCTTACAACACCTGGCGCACCGTGCGGGCCTCGCAGCCTGCCGAAGTCGCCGCTGCCGCGCAGATGGCCTGAGGAGTCCGCCATGAAACACGAAACAATCGAGAAAAACGTCGGCCTGCTGATGTTACTAATGATCCTGGCCGTGAGCATCGGCGGTCTGACCCAGATCGTCCCGCTGTTCTTCCAGGACGTGACCAATAAACCGGTGGAAGGCATGAAGCCCTACACCGCGCTGCAACTGGAAGGTCGGGACATTTACATCCGCGAAGGCTGCGTCGGCTGCCACTCGCAGATGATCCGTCCGTTTCGCGCAGAAACCGAACGCTACGGTCACTACTCGGTGGCCGGTGAGAGCGTCTGGGATCACCCGTTCCTCTGGGGCTCGAAACGCACCGGTCCGGACCTGGCCCGTGTCGGCGGCCGCTACTCCGAAGACTGGCACCGCGCGCACTTGTACAACCCGCGCAACGTGGTGCCGGAATCGAAGATGCCCGCCTACCCGTGGCTAGTGGCCAATCAGCTCGACAGCAGCCACACCGAAAGCAAGATCAAGGCAATGCGCACCCTCGGCGTGCCGTACACCGACGGCGACATCACAGGCGCTGTCGCCTCGATCAAGGGCAAAACCGAGATGGACGCGCTGGTCGCCTATCTGCAAGTGCTCGGCACTGCCATCAAGAGCAAGAGGTGAGCCATGCCTATTTCTTTTATAGAGAGCGAATTGAGCAGTGGAATGATCCGCGGCCTGGGCACGGTCGTGGTGTTCGTGGCCTTCGTCGGCCTGACATTGTGGGTGTTCAACAGCAAGCGCAATCCGGAATTCGCCGAAGCGCGTTTGCTGCCGTTCGCCGATGACCCCCTATCCGATGACGCCACCCAAGAACCTGAAACAAGGAGTACCCGGTCATGACCACTTTCTGGAGTACGTGGATCTGCGTACTGACCATCGGCAGCCTCATCGGCCTGACCTGGCTGCTGATCAGCACCCGCAAGGGCGAAACCAAGGGCAGCGTCGACCAGACCATGGGCCACAGCTTCGACGGCATCGAGGAGTACGACAACCCGCTGCCGCAGTGGTGGTTCATGCTGTTCGCCGGCACCTTGGTGTTTGCCGTGGGTTATCTGGTGCTTTACCCGGGCCTGGGCAACTGGAAAGGCATCCTGCCGGGTTACGAGAACGGCTGGACCGGCGCTCACGAATGGGAAAAGGAGATGATCAAGGCCGACGCGAAGTTCGGACCGATCTTCGCCAAATTCGCCGCCATGCCCGTTGAAGAAGTGGCCAAGGACCCGCAAGCACTGAAAATGGGCGGTCGCCTGTTCGCATCGAACTGCTCGGTGTGCCACGGTTCGGATGCCAAGGGCGCTTTCGGCTTCCCGAACCTGGCCGACAGCAACTGGCGCTGGGGCGGCGACGCGGCAATGATCAAGACCACGATCATGGGCGGTCGCATGGCCGCGATGCCGGCCTGGGGTGAAATCCTCGGTGAGGCCGGTGTGACAAACGTTGCCGCGTATGTGCGTCATGAACTGGCTGGCCTGCCGCTGCCGGCCGACAGCAGTGCCGACCTGCAAGCCGGACAGCAAGCGTTCAGCACCATGTGCGTCGCCTGTCATGGGGCAAACGGCCACGGCACTGAAGCCATGGGCGCGCCGAACCTGACGCAACCGGCCGGGTTCATCTACGGTACAAGCCTCGCGCAACTGCAACAAACCATTCGTCATGGCCGTCAGGGCCATATGCCGGCGCAGAACGAATTGCTCGGCAACGATAAAGTGCAATTGCTGGCCGCTTATGTGTACAGCCTGTCCCACGGTCTGAATACAGAGCGTTTGCAGGCGGAAGGCAAAAGCAAATAATTCTTGACCGCTCTGCTGCCGCATTTTTCCCGGATGCGGCAGTTCCCTGCCCCTTTGCGACCCATTGTCGCACCCTCCGTTAGTCCTCCTTTCGATTCCCCGGATTCAGGTCTAAGCTTCCTGCGATGCGGACTGGCATGAGCCGGTTCCAGGTCGACCCAACCCGATGTGTTCGACGAATCTATTCGATGACAGGCCGCAAAGGCTGGTAGATACCGGCTGTCGCGCCAATTGCCATCGGTCACCCGATCGTTGCGTTTGAACACACCCCGTTACAACTGACCTGACCCCCCTCACCATTTTCGTTCGCTGCGACATTTGTCCGAGGGCGACTTTGTCCTTACGCGGCGCATGGAAAGGCCGCAGAATCAGCGCTTGAAAGCATTGACCCAGGTCATGGCGCGTTGCAATGACCCCCTGCTTTCTCCATACTTGCGGCCGATTTTTACTCCTAATAAAACACCCAAACCGTGGAACCTTAGAATGAGCACAGCAATCAGTCCGACTGCTTATAACTATAAGGTAGTCCGCCAGTTCGCCATCATGACGGTGGTCTGGGGGATCCTTGGCATGGGGCTCGGTGTCTTCATCGCCTCACAGCTCGTATGGCCGGAATTGAACTTCGGTCTGCCGTGGACGACTTTTGGACGCTTACGCCCGTTGCACACCAACCTGGTGATTTTCGCCTTCGGTGGTTGTGCACTGTTTGCCACTTCTTATTACGTCGTGCAGCGAACCTGCCAAACGCGACTGATTTCCGACAGCCTCGCGGCCTTCACCTTCTGGGGTTGGCAAGCGGTGATCGTCGGTGCAGGCATCTCCTTGCCATTGGGTTACACCACCAGCAAGGAATACGCTGAGCTGGAATGGCCCCTGGCTATTCTGCTGGCCATTGTCTGGGTGACCTACGCTCTGGTGTTCTTCGGCACTATCATCAAGCGCAAGACCAAGCACATTTATGTGGGCAACTGGTTCTACGGTGCCTTCATCCTCGTGACCGCAATGCTGCATATCGTTAACCACATCTCACTGCCGGTCAGCTTATTCAAGTCCTACTCGGCCTACGCCGGTGCGACTGACGCCATGATCCAGTGGTGGTACGGCCACAATGCCGTAGGGTTCTTCCTGACCACCGGCTTCCTGGGGATGATGTACTACTTCGTTCCTAAACAGGCCGAGCGTCCGATCTACTCCTATCGCCTGTCGATCGTGCATTTCTGGGCGCTGATCACCCTGTACATCTGGGCCGGTCCGCACCATCTGCACTACACCGCACTGCCGGATTGGGCTCAGTCCCTGGGCATGGCGATGTCGATCGTTCTGCTGGCTCCGAGCTGGGGCGGCATGATCAACGGCATGATGACCCTGTCGGGCGCCTGGCATAAGCTGCGCACCGACCCGATCCTGCGCTTTCTGGTCGTGTCGCTGGCGTTCTACGGCATGTCGACCTTCGAAGGCCCGATGATGGCCATCAAGACCGTCAACTCGCTCTCGCACTACACCGACTGGACCATCGGCCACGTACACGCCGGTGCCTTGGGTTGGGTGGCGATGATCTCGATCGGCGCGATCTACCACATGATCCCGAAACTGTTCGGTCGCGCGCAGATGCACAGCATCGGCCTGATCAACGCGCACTTCTGGCTCGCGACCATCGGTACCGTTCTGTACATCGCTTCGATGTGGGTCAACGGCATCACCCAGGGTCTGATGTGGCGTGCAATCAACGACGACGGCACCCTCACCTACTCGTTCGTTGAAGCGCTGCAAGCCAGCCACCCTGGTTTCATCGTTCGCGCCCTGGGCGGTGCGTTCTTTGCCAGCGGCATGCTGTTCATGGCCTACAACGTATGGCGCACCGTACGCGCCTCGAACCCGGCTGAAGCCAAAGCCGCTGAACAGATTGCCGTAGTTGGAGCTCACTGATGAAGCATGAAGCAGTCGAGAAGAACATTGGCCTGCTGGCCTTCTTCATGGTTATCGCCGTCAGCATTGGCGGCCTGACCCAGATCGTTCCGCTGTTTTTCCAGGACGTCACCAACAAGCCGGTCGAAGGCATGAAGCCGCGCACCGCCCTTGAACTGGAAGGCCGCGACATCTACATCGCCAACGGTTGTGTCGGCTGCCACTCGCAGATGATCCGCCCGTTCCGTGCTGAAACCGAACGTTACGGCCACTACTCGGTCGCCGGCGAAAGCGTCTGGGACCACCCGTTCCTGTGGGGTTCCAAGCGTACCGGTCCGGACCTGGCCCGTGTCGGCGGTCGTTACTCCGATGACTGGCAGCGTGCGCACTTGTACAACCCGCGCAACGTAGTGCCCGAGTCGAAAATGCCGGCCTACCCGTTCCTCGTGGAAAACAAGCTCGACGGCAAGGAAACCGCCAAGAAAATGGAAGTCTTGCGCACGCTCGGCGTCCCTTACACCGACGAAGACATCGCCGGTGCTCAGGATGCTGTGAAGGGCAAAACCGAAATGGACGCGCTGGTGGCCTATCTGCAAGGCCTGGGCACCATCATCAAAAGCAAACGGTGATTTAGATGGATATCGGGATGATTCGTGGCCTGGGCACCGTTGTCGTGATGGTGGCCTTCATCGGTCTGGCGTTGTGGGTGTTCAGCCCCAAGCGCAAGTCGGAGTTTGAAGACGCGACCTTGCTGCCTTTCGCGGATGATCCCGAAGCCATCAAGCACGTCGAGCAAGCTTCTAGGAGTAACAAAGAATGACTACGTTCTGGAGTCTGTACGTCACAGTCCTCAGTCTCGGCACCATCTTCGCCCTGACCTGGCTGCTGCTGTCCACCCGCAAGGGCCAGCGCGCCGAGCAAACGGACGAAACGGTTGGCCACTCCTTCGACGGGATCGAGGAGTACGACAACCCACTGCCGAAATGGTGGTTCATGCTGTTCGTGGGCACCATCATTTTCGCCCTGGGCTACCTGGTGCTGTACCCGGGCCTGGGCAACTGGAAAGGCCTGCTGCCGGGTTACAACTACCTGGATAACGAGAAGCAGACCGCGTTCGCCAACGGCCAGACCGGCTGGACCGGCGTTCACGAGTGGGAAAAGGAAATGGCCAAATCGGACGCCAAGTTCGGCCCGATCTTCGCCAAGTTCGCTTCCATGCCAATCGAAGAAGTGGCCAAGGACCCGCAAGCCCTGAAGATGGGTGGCCGTCTGTTCGCCTCCAACTGCTCGGTCTGCCACGGCTCCGACGCCAAAGGCGCATACGGCTTCCCTAACCTGACCGACGCCGACTGGCGCTGGGGCGGCGAAGCGCAAACCATCAAGACCACCATCATGGGCGGTCGTCATGCGGTCATGCCGGCGTGGGCTGAAGTGATCGGCGAGCAAGGCGTGGCGGACGTTGCTGCGTTCGTGCTGACCAACCTCGATGGCCGCAAGCTGCCGGAAGGCACCAAGGCTGACCCGGCTGCCGGGCAGAAACTGTTCGCCGCAAACTGCGTGGCGTGCCACGGTCCGGCCGGTAAAGGTACGCCAGCGATGGGCGCACCTGACCTGACTCACCCGGCAACGTTCATCTACGGTTCGAGCTTCGCTCAACTGCAGCAGACCATCCGTTACGGCCGTCAGGGCCAGATGCCTGCGCAAGAACAGCTGCAAGGCAACGACAAGGTTCACCTGCTGGCCGCTTACGTCTACAGCCTGTCTCACGGTGAGAAGGCTCCGGCGCAGGACGCCCAGTAAGGTAAACGCCTGATGCAAAAACGGCCCCGCCAATGAGAATTGGCGGGGCCGTTTTCATTTAAAGAAAAGTTGCACTTCAAACCCGCTCGAAACATGCCCAATCAATCCGGCCACGGCAACTGTTTGAATAGTCGTGAGCCTTGGCATACCTTCGAAAACGCAAACATACACCTCATCTTAAACTTAGAAATGGATTTCTAATGAAACTATCAAACCGCATTACAACCGTGGGCATGCTGATATTTGCCTGTAGCGTAAACATCATACCTGTAGTCGCCTCCGAACTTTCTCCACGCTATATCGTGCTGGCGTCGAGCCCAAAATTCCCGTCAAGTGAAAAGTCCGATAACGGCGAATTTGAATCCGACTCAGACAAACAAGCGCGCTCAAGGTGGCTGATCGATGCGCAGTACACCAGCATTGCCGACTTCAGGGCGCAATCAGGTGGAACTGCCGCAGTTCCCGTCATGATCAACGGCAATCTCACCGTTACAGGGAAGGACAGCGAACGCTCATACATCCGTTCGGTTCTGGAAAACAAACTGAACAACGTCTATGACTACGGCCTGGGAAATTTTGACTACGATAACAATGTCGCTGGTCGCCCGGATTGGGCGGCCGGAAGTGTCGACGACCTCAAGGATCGTTACTGGGGAAAGGTCGACAACTTTGATCTCGCCGCGAGAGCTTCCGGCATGACGAAAACATGGTATGGAAGCCTGGCTTACTCCAGGGACTTTGGCGACGTTCATCTGGTTCAACTGAATAACGAACCCACCTACTCAGCCAGTTTTTCCACCCGTTCGTTATTCAATACGACCACTTATGAAATCACTTCTTCCCTTGACTGGCTGGAACGAGATTTGAAGCGGGCGCGGGCGCAAGGGAAAATCATTCTGCTTAACCTGAGTCAACCGTTCCACTGGCCCGTGAAGGAAACCGAGATTTTGCGGTTCACAAAAATGATCGAGGACTACGGTGTAACCGCGGTGTTTTCCGCGAATGCGCAAAAGCGAAGCGGGAAATATGAGTCGAGCAACTATATTTACGGCGACATTCCCTTGTTCATGAGTGGCTCGGCCGTTCAGCAGAGCTGGTTGTTTGCCGCTCTTTCAACCGATAGAACGCAACTGACGGTAAACGTCATTGCGGGTAACGACTGGCGTAACCCCGTTGCGACTCACACTGTCCCGGTCAGGTAGCAGTCTGGCGCCAACGTCCGAACTGATGGCGCCGATTTTGGCCAATGTCGCCCGCCCCTTGTAAACGATGACGAACGGTACATCCGTTTTCCTTCAACCAATTGCCGGACAGCGGACTTGGTAGTAACGTTTCTACATTAGATTTTTCAGGAGGGTCACCATGATGGCCATCACCACCATTTCCAGTCGTGAATTCAATCAGGACACAGGTAGTGCCAAAAAAGCCACATGCCAAGGGCCGGTTATCATCACCGATCGTGGCAAGCCGGCACATGTACTGCTAAGCATTGAGGACTACCAAAAACTGACCGGCAACAACGCCAGCATTGTCGACTTATTAGTGATGCCAGAAGCGGCAGACATCGAGTTCGAGACCGAGCGTGCCGTGATCACTCATCGACCCGTGGACCTGTCCTGATGTTTCTACTCGACACCAATGTGATTTCCGAACTACGCAAACCCCGGGCAGACGCCAACGTCGTCGCCTGGGCCAAAAGTGTCATCGCCCCACGGATGTTTATTTCGGCCATTACCCTGAAGGAGCTGGAGACCGGGGTTCTGCGAATGGAGCGTCGTGACCCGGCGCAGGGGAAGGTATTGCGCACCTGGCTGAAGCGACATGTCATGCCAGCCTTTGATGCCAGAATCTTGCCGGTCGACGCCGCCGTGGCCCTGCGCTGTGCCGGTTTGCATGTTCCAGACAGCACCAATGAAAGCGCAGCCCTGATTGCAGCGACTGCCTTGGTTCATGGTCTGACGGTGGTCACTCGCAATATCAGCGACTTTCAGTCCAGCGGCGTTGCGCTGATCAACCCATGGGCCGATTGAACGCTGACACTCGCAAAACCGTCCATAATTTCACCAGTCAATTGATTCAAGTCATTACACCGTCGATTGATTTCCACCAACGTGACCAAAGGTCGCACCCTTGGGCTAGAGCTACAGGCGTATCATTGCGCCACTGCAACACCTCTTTTTGACCGCGGTCGGCATGTACTGACCGAGGCATTTTTCCACTGCCGTGGGATGCAACTGATGAGCAACCAGATTCCGGTACACGACGTTACTCCGCCTGCCAAAAACGCGAACAACAGCGTCGACCTCTACGCCTCTCGAGAAAAGATTTACACCCGTGCCTTCACCGGCCTGTTCCGCAACTTGCGGATGATGGGCGGGGCCTTTTTGTTTCTGTTGTACTTCGGCACGGTGTGGTTGAACTGGGGCGGTCATCAAGCCGTCTGGTGGAACCTTCCAGAGCGTAAATTCTTTATTTTTGGCGCCACCTTCTGGCCCCAGGACTTCATCCTGCTCTCGGGGATTCTGATCGTCAGCGCCTTCGGGCTGTTTTTCATTACCGTGTACGCCGGGCGCGTCTGGTGCGGCTATACCTGCCCGCAGAGCGTGTGGACGTGGATTTTCATGTGGTGCGAAAAGGTCACCGAAGGCGACCGCAACCAGCGCATCAAACTCGACAAGGCGCCAATGAGCGCCAACAAATTCCTGCGCAAATTCAGCAAGCACGCGATGTGGCTGTTGATCGGCTTCGTCACCGGCATGACCTTCGTCGGTTACTTCTCGCCGATCCGCGAACTGACCCTCGACTTCTTCATCGGCGAGGCCGATGGCTGGTCGTATTTCTGGGCCGGTTTCTTCACCCTTGCCACCTACGGCAACGCCGGCTGGTTGCGCGAGCAGGTGTGCATTTACATGTGCCCGTATGCGCGCTTCCAGAGTGTGATGTTCGACAAGGACACACTGATCGTTTCCTACGATCCGCGTCGCGGTGAAAGCCGCGGCCCGCGCAAGAAAGGCATCGACTACAAGGCTCAGGGCCTGGGCGATTGCATCGACTGCACCATGTGCGTCCAGGTCTGCCCGACCGGCATCGACATCCGTGATGGCCTGCAAATCGAATGCATCGGTTGCGCTGCGTGCATCGATGCCTGCGACAGCATCATGGACAAGATGAATTACCCGCGCGGCCTGATCAGCTACACCACCGAGCACAACCTGTCCGGGCAAAAAACCCATAAACTGCGCCCGCGCCTGATCGGCTACGCAGCGGTGTTGCTGGCCATGATGGCGTTGCTGGCGGGAGCGTTCTTCATGCGTTCGCTGGTGGGTTTCGACGTCAGCAAGGACCGCGTGCTGTACCGCGAGAACGCCGAAGGCCGGATCGAAAACGTCTACAGCCTGAAGATCATGAACAAGGATCAGCGCGACC
Source organism: Pseudomonas sp. LB3P81 (assembly GCF_054897965.1). Taxonomy (NCBI): domain Bacteria; kingdom Pseudomonadati; phylum Pseudomonadota; class Gammaproteobacteria; order Pseudomonadales; family Pseudomonadaceae; genus Pseudomonas; species Pseudomonas sp. LB3P81. Next base: position 1,395,896 of record NZ_JBUBVG010000001.1, read on the forward strand.
ACACGTACGTGCTGGAGGCCGCCGGCCTGCCGGACCTGAAGCTGCAAGGCAGGCGCGAAATCAAGGTCGCCGCCGGTGAGATTTTCAGCCAGCCGGTCGAACTGTCCATCGCCCCGGAAAAACTGCCATCGAGCACCAACGAGGTGAAATTCATCCTCAAGGATGCCGATGACGAAAGCATCCACGTTGAAGCCAAGAGCCGGTTCATCGGCCCACAAATTCGTTAAGAGAAGTGATCATGCCCGCATCAAACGCCGCAAGTCCCTGGTACAAGCACCTTTGGCCGTGGATCATCATCGCCATCCTCGCCTGTTCGGTGACGCTGACGTTGTCCATGGTGACGATCGCGGTGAAAAACCCGGACAACCTGGTCAACGACAACTACTACGAGGCCGGCAAAGGCATCAACCGCTCCCTCGACCGCGAGCTGCTGGCGCAGACCCTGCTCCTGCGCGCCAGTGTGCACCTGGATGACGTGACCGGCGAAGTCGACCTGCGCCTGAGCGGCAACAGCCAACCGAAAACCCTGGAACTGAACCTGATCTCGCCGACGCAGCCCGAGAAGGATCGCAAGATCACCCTCGCCCGCAGTGAAACCGAACAGGGCCGCTACATCGGCCAGTTGAGCGACAAGGTCGATGGCCGTCGTTTTGTCGAACTGCTGGGCACTCAGGACGACCACATCTGGCGCATGTTCGAAGAAGAGCAGGTCAGCCATGACAAGGACCTGCTGCTGGGTGACGAACCGCTGCAAGGCGCGGAAGACCTGTAGGAGCTGTCGAGTGAAACGAGGCTGCGATCTTTTGATCTTGCTCTTTAGAAACAACATCAAAAGATCGCAGCCTCGTTTCACTCGTCAGCTCCTACAGGCATGAGCTCCTTCCTGACGATATAGACTTCCCTCATGACCACACCAACCCCCTGCTACCACTGCGCCCTGCCCGTTCCGGCCGGCAGCCGCTTCACCGCTGCCGTCCTCGGTGAAACCCGCGAGTTCTGCTGCCCGGGTTGTCAGGCCGTGGCCGAAGCGATTGTCGCCGGTGGGCTGGAAAGCTATTACCAGCATCGCAGCGAAGCCTCGGCCAACCCCGAAGCGTTGCCGGTGCAGTTGGTGGATGAACTGGCGTTGTACGATCGCGCCGACGTGCAAAAGCCCTTCGTCCGACACGACGGCGAACTCGCGGAAACCACTTTGTTGATGGAAGGCATCAGCTGCGCAGCATGCGGCTGGCTGATCGAGAAACACCTGCGCGGATTGCCAGCGGTGGCGGAAGCGCGCCTGAACCTGTCCAACCATCGCCTGCATGTGCGTTGGGCTGATGCGCAACTGCCCCTGAGCCAGGTGCTCAGCGAGTTGCGCCACATCGGTTACGCCGCGCACCCCTATCAGGCCGACCGCGCCAGCGAACAACTGGCCAGCGAAAACCGCTTGGCCCTGCGCCAACTCGGGGTCGCCGGGCTGCTGTGGTTCCAGGCGATGATGGCGACCATGGCCACCTGGCCGGAATTCAACATCGACCTCAGTCCCGAGCTGCACACCATCCTGCGCTGGGTCGCGCTGTTTCTCACCACGCCGATCGTGTTCTACAGCTGTGCGCCGTTCTTCAAAGGGGCGATGCGCGATTTACGCACCCGCCACCTGACCATGGACGTTTCGGTGTCGCTGGCGATTGGCGGTGCTTACATAGCCGGGATCTGGACCTCGATCACCGGGGTCGGCGAACTGTATTTCGATGCCGTCGGCATGTTTGCGCTGTTCCTGCTGGCCGGGCGCTATCTGGAGCGCCGCGCCCGGGAACGCACCGCCGCCGCCACCGCACAGCTCGTCAATCTGCTGCCCGCCTCGTGCCTGCGGCTGAGCGCCGATGGCCAGAGCGAGCGGATCCTGCTCAGCGAACTGCGCGTCGGCGATCATGTGCTGGTGCATCCCGGCGCGATCCTCCCGGCCGACGGCAAGATCCTCGACGGCCAATCGAGCATCGACGAGTCTTTGTTGACCGGCGAATACCTGCCGCAACCGCGAACGCTCGGCGATGCGGTCACCGCCGGCACCCTGAACGTCGAAGGCGCGTTGACCGTGGAAGTCCGCGCCCTCGGCCAGGACACCCGACTGTCCGCCATTGTCCGCCTGCTCGACCGCGCTCAGGCTGAAAAACCGCGACTCGCAGAAATCGCCGACCGCGCCGCGCAGTGGTTTCTTCTACTGACGCTGATCGCATCCGCCTGCATTGGCCTGCTTTGGTGGGAGCTGGACTCATCGCGCGCCTTCTGGATTGTCCTGGCGATGCTCGTCGCGACCTGCCCGTGCGCCTTGTCCCTCGCCACGCCGACCGCCCTCACCGCCGCCACGGGCACGTTGCACAAGCTGGGTCTGCTGCTAACGCGCGGTCATGTGCTGGAAGGCCTGAACCAGATCGACACGGTGATCTTCGACAAGACCGGCACGCTCACCGAAGGGCGCCTGGCGTTGCGTTCGATCCGCCCCCTCGGCGCACTCGACAGCGATCAGTGCCTGAGCCTCGCCGCCGCCCTCGAAAACCGTTCCGAACACCCGATCGCCCGCGCGTTTGGTCGCGCGCCACTGGCCGCCGAAGAAGTCCACAGCACGCCGGGACTGGGCCTGGAAGGCATGGTCGGTTTACAGCGCCTGCGCATCGGCCAGCCGGGTTTTGTCTGTGAACTCAGCGGCGCCGCCGTACCGCTGATGCCTGATGAGGCCGGGCAATGGCTGTTGCTCGGCGACCGTCAGGGGCCGCTGGCCTGGTTCGTCCTCGACGACCGTTTGCGCGCCGATGCACCCGCATTACTGGAAGCCTGCAAGGCGCGCGGCTGGCGCACATTGTTGCTGTCCGGGGACACCTCGCCGATGGTTGCCAGCGTCGCAGCGGAACTGGGCATCGACGAGGCCCGTGGCGGCTTGCTTCCGGACGACAAACTGCAGGTCTTGCAACAGCTGCACAAGGAAGGACGCAAAGTGTTGATGCTCGGTGACGGGGTCAACGATGTACCGGTGCTGGCCGCCGCCGACATCAGTGTCGCCATGGGCTCGGCCACCGACCTGGCGAAAACCAGTGCCGACGCCGTATTGCTGTCCAACCGTCTCGATGCGCTGGTGCAAGCCTTCAGCCTCGCCCGGCGTACCCGTAGGGTAATCATCGAGAACCTGCTGTGGGCCGGGCTGTACAATGGCCTCATGTTGCCGTTCGCCGCCCTCGGCTGGATCACGCCAGTGTGGGCCGCCGTCGGCATGTCGATCAGTTCGTTGACCGTGGTGCTGAACGCCCTGCGCCTGACTCGCCTGCCGAGCACGCCGGCCGCCAGCGCCACGCCAGAAACCCGCCCGTTGCCGGCCTGAGCCGCGCGGGCATGGAGCCTTCCCATGCCAGCTCTTTACGTGATGATCCCGGCCGCGCTGCTGATCGTGGCCATCGCGGTCTACATCTTCTTCTGGGCGGTCGACAGCGGTCAGTACGACGACCTCGACGGCCCGGCCCATAGCATCCTGTTCGACGACCAGGACCCGAATCACACCGCAGCGGTCGATGAGGCCAGCGGCCAACCGGTCAAACCGGACGACAAGGCGCCCCCGCATGTTTGAGTTGGCGCCACTGTTGGTGTCTGCGGTGATCCTCGGCCTGCTCGGCGGCGGCCATTGCCTGGGCATGTGCGGCGGCTTGATGGGCGCGTTGACCCTGGCCATTCCCAAGGACCAACGCAGCCGACGCTTTCGATTGCTGCTGGCCTACAACTTCGGGCGAATTCTCAGTTACGCCGCTGCCGGCCTGCTGATCGGCCTGGCGGGTTGGGCGGTGGCGAACAGCCCGGCGGCGATGTTCATGCGCATCCTCGCCGGATTGCTGCTGATTGCCATGGGGCTTTATCTCGCCGGTTGGTGGAGCGGCCTCACCCGCATCGAAAGCCTCGGTCGCGGCTTGTGGCGGCACATCCAACCGGTGGCGAACAAATTGCTGCCAGTGTCGAGCCTGCCCCGCGCATTGCTGCTGGGCGCGCTCTGGGGCTGGCTGCCGTGCGGGCTGGTTTACAGCACGCTGCTGTGGTCGGCGAGCCAGGGCAATGCGCTGGACAGTGCATTGCTGATGCTCGCGTTCGGCCTCGGCACCTGGCCGGTGTTGCTCGCCACGGGGCTGGCCGCCGAGCGAGTCACGGCGCTGTTGCGCAAACGCAGCGTGCGCATGACGGGTGGCCTGCTGGTGATGTTGTTCGGCATCTGGACCTTGCCGGGGCCGCATCAGCATTGGCTCATGGGGCACTGATCCTGTGGCGAGGGAGCTTGCTCCCGCTGGACTGCGCAGCAGTCCCATCTTTTAGGGCCGCTACGCGCCCCAGCGGGAGCAAGCTCCCTCGCCACAAAAACCAAACACAGCCACCCATCGCCGTTGATGCAAATCAAGATGCCCCAACGCCGCACCCCATAGACTTGCCGACACTGCCAGCCTATCCGGGGGAATGCCCGCATGATGCTCGACGCCATTCGTTGGGATACCGATCTGATCCGCCGTTATGACCTGGCGGGACCGCGTTACACCTCCTACCCGACCGCCGTGCAATTCGACGGTCATGTCGGCACCTTCGACCTGTTTCATGCGCTGCGGGAAAGCCGTAAGGCCCTGCGCCCGTTGTCGCTGTATGTGCACGTACCGTTCTGCGCGAACATTTGCTACTACTGCGCCTGCAACAAAGTCATCACCAAGGATCGCGGCCGCGCCCTGCCCTACCTGCAGCGCCTGGAGCAGGAAATCCAGCTGATCGCCTGCCACCTCGACCCAGCGCAGAAGGTCGAGCAATTGCACTTCGGCGGCGGCACGCCGACCTTTCTCAGCCATGACGAATTGCGCCAGCTAATGGCCCAGTTGCGCAAAAGCTTCAACTTGCTGGATGACGACAGCGGCGACTACGGCATCGAGATCGACCCGCGCGAAGCCGACTGGTCAACCATGGGCCTGCTCCGTGAACTGGGCTTCAACCGGGTCAGCATCGGCCTGCAAGACCTCGACCCGGCCGTACAACGGGCGGTGAATCGCCTGCAAAGTCTGGAAGAAACCCGTGCGGTGATCGACGCGGCACGCACGTTGCAATTCCGCTCGATCAACATCGACCTGATCTATGGCTTGCCCAAACAGACACCCGACAATTTCGCCCGCACCGTCGAAGAAGTGATCAACCTGCAACCGGACCGGTTGTCGGTGTTCAACTACGCGCACTTGCCGGAGCGCTTCATGCCGCAACGGCGAATCAGCAGCGACGAGTTGCCGACCCCGGCGCAGAAACTGGACATGCTCCAGCGCACCATCGAACAGTTGACCGCCGCTGGCTATCGCTACATCGGCATGGACCACTTCGCCCTGCCCGACGATGAACTGGCCATTGCCCAGGAAGAATCGACCCTGCAACGCAATTTCCAGGGCTACACCACCCACGGCCATTGTGATCTGATCGGGCTGGGCGTCTCGGCCATCAGCCAGATCGGCGACCTGTACTGCCAGAACAGCAGCGATCTGAACCAGTACCAGAACGCCCTGGCCTCCACGCAACTGGCGACCAACCGCGGTCTGCTGTGCAACGCCGATGACCGCGTACGACGGGCGGTGATTCAGCAGTTGATTTGCAGTTTCAATGTGGAATTCGCCGAGATCGAGCAGGCCTTCAACATCGACTTTCGCGGTTACTTCGGCGAATTGTGGCCGCAATTGCAGGGCATGGCCGAGGACGGGCTGATCGAACTGACCAATGAACGGATCACCGTGCTGTCCGCCGGACGATTGCTGGTGCGTTCGGTGTGCATGGTGTTCGATGCGTACCTGCAGCAACAAAATCGCCAGCGCTTTTCACGTATCATTTGAGGTAGCATCAAAATCGCCGCAAGCTGGCCTGAATGTCCTCAGGTAGGTTACCCTTACGTCTTATGTGTGTTTTCCCACAAGGATTTAAGAAATGTCCGAGTCAGTAAAACTGCGCGCTCATAACCAGGCCCATTGCAAGGATTGCAGCCTGGCGCCCCTCTGCTTGCCACTTTCTCTGAATCTGGAAGACATGGATGCGCTGGACGAGATCGTTAAACGTGGCCGCCCCTTGAAAAAGGGCGAGTTCCTGTTCCGTCAGGGCGACGTTTTCGATTCCGTTTATGCAGTACGCTCTGGCGCCCTGAAAACGTTCAGCCTGAGCGATGGCGGTGAAGAACAGCTCACCGGCTTCCATTTACCGAGCGAACTGGTCGGGCTGTCGGGCATGGACACGGAAAAGCATCCGGTGTCGGCGCAGGCGCTGGAAACCACCTCGGTCTGTGAAATTCCGTTCGAACGCCTCGATGAACTGGCGCTGCAACTGCCGCAATTGCGCCGTCAACTGATGCGCGTGATGAGCCGCGAGATTCGCGACGATCAACAGATGATGTTGTTGCTGTCGAAAAAAACCGCCGACGAGCGCATCGCCACGTTCCTGGTCAACCTGTCGGCGCGTTTCCGCGCTCGCGGCTTCTCGGCCAATCAGTTCCGCCTGAGCATGTCGCGCAACGAAATCGGCAACTACCTGGGCCTGGCAGTGGAAACCGTGTCGCGGGTGTTCACGCGCTTCCAGCAGAACGAGCTGATTGCCGCCGAAGGCAAGGAAATTCACATCCTTGACCCGATCCAGCTCTGCGCCCTGGCCGGTGGCTCGATCGAAGGCTGATATTCCGACGATCGCGGCTGAGCGAAACGGTTCAGCCGTCGGTATACTGCGACGTTTGCAGCCTGCCAGGACACCTCGACGATGGTCTTCGACTCCTTTGACATCAAATCCCTGATCCGCCCTGTGATCGACTTCCCGAAACCGGGTGTCATCTTTCGCGACATCACCCCGTTGTTCCAGTCGCCCACCGCCCTGCGCCTGGTGATGGACAGCTTTGCCCACCGCTACGTCGAGGCCGACTTCACCCACATCGGCGCCATGGATGCCCGTGGCTTTCTGATTGGTTCGGTGCTGGCCTATCAGTTGAACAAGCCGCTGGTGCTGTTCCGCAAACAAGGCAAACTGCCGGCCGACGTGCTGGCCGAGGGCTATGCGACCGAGTACGGTGAAGCCTTCCTTGAAGTGCACGCCGACAGTCTTTGCGAAGGCGACTCGGTGGTGATGTTCGATGACTTGATCGCTACCGGCGGCACGCTGATTGCGGCGGCGAACCTGATTCGGCGCATGGGCGCGCGGGTGCATGAAGCGGCGGCGATTATTGATTTGCCGGAACTGGGTGGGTCGCAGCGGCTGGAAGATATGGGGATTCCTACTTTCTGTCTGACGCAGTTTGCCCTGACTGATAAGTAAGCGGCGCCTGTACCGGCCTCTTCGCGAGCAAGCCCGCTCCCACAGTGGATTTTCTGTGTACATAACATTTGTGCACGACTGAAATTAACTGTGGGAGCGGGCTTGCTCGCAAAGGCGTCAGCCGCAACACCGCGAAACTCAGAGCCCCATCTGCTTGCTGATAATTTCGTTCATCACTTCCCGCGTCCCCCCACCGATCGACAGAATCCGGTTATCCCGATAAAGCCGCTCCACCAGGCTTTCACGCATATACCCCAAGCCCCCCAGAATCTGCACCGCATCCGTGGTAATCCGATCCGCCGTGTCCGTCGCAAAATTCTTGGCCATGGAAATCTCCTTTATCACACTCTGCCCCGCCGCCATTTTCGCCGCCTGACGGTAGGTGAACTCCCGTGACACCTCCAACGCGGTAGCCATTTCGGCGAGGCGGTGTTTAAGCACCTGAAACTTGCCGATCGGTTTGCCGAACGCCTCGCGCTGACGCGCCCATTTCAGGCTTTCTTCCAACGCCAGTTGCGCAGTCATGTTGGCCATCAGCGCCAAGGCCAGGCGTTCGCTCTGGAAGTTGCCCATGATGCAAGCAAAGCCCATGTCCTCGGCGCCGATCAGATTTCCGACAGGCACGCGGCAATCGTCGAAGAACAATTCGGCCGTGTCCGACGCCCACCAGCCCATTTTCTTCAACTGTCGGCCTACGGTGAAACCCGGCGTGCCCTTCTCGATCAGCAACAGGCTGATGCCACCAAATCCGGGCGCGCCGGTACGCACCGCGACGGTGTAGTAATCCGCGCGCACGCCGCTGGTGATAAAGGTTTTGCTGCCGCTGACCCGGTAAACATCACCGTCGCGTACGGCTCGGGTTTGCAGGTTGGCCACATCGGAGCCACCGCTGGGCTCGGTCACCGCCAGGGCGCTGATCTTCTCGCCAGCCAGCACGGACGGCACGATACGATCTCGAACGTCGGGCCTGGCCCATTTGAGGATCGGCGGCAATCCGATGTCCAACGAGCCAAGCCCCGCCACCAACCCGCCGGAGCCGCAGCGCATCAACTCTTCGCTGGCGGCGATTTTGGCGAACAGGTCACCTTCGTGACTGCCACCCAGGGCTTCGGGGTAACCGATCCCCAGAATCCCCGCCGCACCGGCCTTGAGGTAAAGCTCGCGGGGAAAGCTTTCGGCCTCTTCCCACTGGTCGATGTCCGGAAGAATCTCACGCTCGACGAAACGTCTGACGCTGTCACGGACCAATTGGTGGCTGGGGTCGAAGTATTCCTGAAAGGCAGGCATCGGCGAACTCCACTGAAGGGTTCAGCGAAGTTAACCGAGCGCTTGCTTGGTTTTCAACAGGAAGATGGGTGGAGGACAAAAAAGATCGCAGCCTTCGGCAGCTCCTACAGGGTGTACACAAAATTCTGTAGGAGCCGCCGAAGGCTGCGATCTTTTGACTTTGATGCGGTTACAGCACGATCGGCTTACGCCCGGCAAACGAATGCGCCAACGTCCCGCCATCCACCAGCTCCAGCTCGCCACCCAACGGCACGCCATGGGCAATGCGCGAAGCGATCAGGCCTTTGTTGCTGAGCAACTGGGCGATGTAGTGCGCCGTGGCTTCACCTTCGACCGTCGGGTTGGTCGCGAGGATGACTTCGGTAAACGTGCCCGCCTCTTCGATCCGCGCCAGCAACTGCGGAATTCCGATGGCTTCCGGACCGAGCCCGTCGAGCGGCGACAGATGGCCCTTGAGCACAAAGTAGCGACCACGGAAACCGGTCTGCTCCACCGCGTAGACATCCATCGGCCCTTCCACCACGCAAAGCAAGGTGTCGTCGCGACGGGTATCGGCGCATTGCGGGCACAGGTCATCTTCGGTCAGCGTGCGGCACAACCGGCAGTGACCCACCCCTTCCATGGCCTGGCTCAACGCCGACGCCAGGCGCGAGCCACCGCTGCGATCACGCTCGAGCAGTTGCAATGCCATGCGCTGGGCAGTTTTCTGACCCACACCTGGCAAAATTCGCAGGGCATCGATCAGTTGGCGAATCAAAGGGCTGAAGCTCATGGGGAAACGTCCGACAAAACAACGAGACGCGGTTTATACCCGCGCCTCGAATGAGCGTCAATTATTCAGTTCTGTGCGACCCGCACCACCAGTTTGCCGAAGTTGCGTCCTTCCAGCAGACCGATGAACGCCTCGGGTGCATTATCCAGACCCTCGACCACGTCTTCGCGGAACTTCACCTTGCCATCACGCACCCACGGCGCCATGGCGCTGACAAACTCCGGCTGACGGTCACCGTAGTCGTCAAACACGATGAAGCCCTGAATCCGCACACGCTTGGTCAGCAACGTGCGCTGCAATTGCGGCAGGCGATCCGGGCCGGTGGGTGCCTCGTGGGCGTTGTAGGTAGCGATCAGGCCGCACAGAGGAATCCGCGCCTTGGGATTGAGCAGCGGCAGTACCGCATCGAAGACTTTGCCCCCCACGTTCTCGTAATAGATGTCGACACCTTTTGGACAGGCCAGCGCCAGTTCTTCGGCGAAATTCGGGCTCTTGTGATCGATGCAGGCATCGAAGCCCAACTCATCCACCACATAACGACACTTGTCCGCGCCGCCCGCCACACCGACCACACGCAGGCCCTTGATCTTCGCCACCTGGCCGACCACCGAACCCACCGCACCGGACGCCGCAGCGACCACCAGGGTTTCGCCGGATTTGGGCTGGCCGATGTCCATCAACCCCATGTAGGCGGTCATCCCGGGCATGCCGAGCACGCCCAGCGCCATCGACGGGCTCGGCAGCCCGGACGGCACCGGAATGATGTTGCGACCGTCGCTGATGCTGTGGCTCTGCCACCCGGTAGCGCCAACGACCAGATCACCTTCCTGGAACTTGGGATTCAGCGAACGCTCGACCCGGCTGACAGCGCCACCGGTCATCACCTCGTCGATTTCCACCGGCGCCGCGTAGGAAGGGGCATCACTCATGCGACCGCGCATGTAGGGGTCCAGTGACAGAAAAAGGGTCTTGAGCAATACCTGACCGTCGGCCAGGTCCGGCAGCGCTTCGCTTTCCAGGCGGAAATTTTCTGGCGTCGGCGCGCCAACCGGACGGGACGCCAGGACGATTCGTTGGTTGAGGGTCGTTGCTTCAGGCATTAGAGCGTCTCCTTTGATCGATGAATTCGGCGGTATAGGGGAGCAGACCTTTGTGGCGGTGGGGCGTTCGATGTTTCTGCTTTCATTGTGGCGAGGGAGCTTGCTCCCGCTGGGTCGCGAAGCGGCCCCAAAAAAAGGGACTGCTGCGCAGTCCGGCGGGAGCAAGCTCCCTCGCCACAGGGATTAACAAAACCAGCCGAAAACAAAAATGCCAGGCAAGATGCCTGGCATTTTTTAGCTCATCCGACGCGCGTTGGCGAATCAGAATGGCAGTTTCATGCCCGGTGGCAACTGCATGCCAGCGGTCATGCCGGACATTTTGTCCTGGCTGTTGGCTTCGATCTTGCGCACGGCGTCGTTGACGGCGGCGGCGAACACAGCCTCCAGCATTTCCTTGTCGTCTTCGCTCAGACCTTCGACCAGGCTTGGGTCGATGGTCACGCGCTTGACGTCGTGACGACCGGTCATCACCACGGTGACCAAATCGCCACCGGCTTTACCGGTGACTTCGGCGTTGGCCAGTTCTTCCTGCATCTTGGCCATTTTTTCCTGCATCTGCTGCGCCTGCTTCATCAGGCCGGCCATGCCACCTTTCATCATGGGAATCACCTCAAAGTACTTGGATAAAAACAGTGCCCGGCCCGTTCGGCCGAACGCCTTCAGTTATTAGCCCTGACTGACCAGGGCTTCGACAGGTTCAATAGTATCGTTACGGACCACCGCACCGAACTGCTGCATCATTTGCTGGATGAACGGATCACCGTGGATCGACTCCTCGGCCTCGCGCTGACGGTTTGCGCGGCGCCGGAAGGCGGCCTGGGCCGGGGTTTCCTGCTCGGGTTTGATCAGCTCCATGCTCAAGGTCAGCGTGCGCCCGTGAAACTGGTTCAACGCATCGTTGAGACGACGCTGCTGGGTCGCGTTGAACAAGGCGCTGTGGGCCGGGTCCAGGTGCATCAGCCAATGGTCGCCCTCCACGGAGATCAGCGTGCAGTTGGCGGCGATGCTGCCGGTCATGCCGGAAACCGGCAGTTTCGGGAACAGTTCCAGCCATTGCAGGGCCAGACCGGTGGCGGGCATGGCGGCCGGTTCAGGCTCGGGCTCCGGCGCTGGCTCGGCGGCATGTTCACTGGCCAGTTCGTCGAGGTAGCTATAAGCCGAATCCATGTCCGGCTCGATGTAATCCTCGTCGAGCGGCGGCTCGTCGTCGAGGTCAATGCCGGGCGTGGCAGCATCGACGTCGGCCACAGACGGCTCGGGGATGGGCGCAGCGGCCCACTCCGGCGCGTCCGGCACAACGCTGTCCGGCGTCGGCAACGGCATCGGCGGCAACTCGGGTTGTTCGCCGGCAGTTTCCAGCACAGGCTCGACGGCTGGCTGCTGGACGACTTCGGGTTCTACCGGGTCGTTCCATGGCAGATCGACGACGGCGTCAACCGCGACTGGCTTGGGCACGACAACCGGGTCAGGCACGACAACGGGCGCGACCGGTTCTGGCGCTGGCGCGGGAACCGGAGCAACAACCGCAGCAACCGGTGCAACTGCCGAAGCGACTACCGGCGCGGCAGCCACGGAGTTTGCGGAATCAACTGTGGCCTGGCTGATCCCCACTGACTTTAGCGGTTGCCTCGGTGCGTCTTCGGCGTCTGCGGGCCGGAACGCCAGCATCCGCAGCAGGACCATTTCAAAACCACCACGCGGGTCCGGCGCCAGCGGCAAATCGCGGCGACCGATCAGACCCATCTGGTAGTAGAACTGCACGTCTTCGGCCGGCAAGGCCTGAGCCAGCGCAAGCACCCGGTCACGGTCACCGTGGCCGTTGTCGACACCTTCAGGCAAGGCCTGGGCAATGGCGACACGGTGCAGCACGTTAAGAATTTCCGAGAGCACGCCGTTCCAGTCCGGGCCTTGTTCGGCCAGATGACGGACGGCTTCGAGCAACGCCTTGGCGTCGCCTTCGATCAGCGCATGCAGAACGTCATAAACCTGACCGTGATCGAGCGTCCCGAGCATCGCCCGCACGTCGGCGGCCATGACCTTGCCTTCACCGAAGGCAATGGCCTGGTCGGTCAGGCTCATGGCGTCACGCATCGAACCGTCGGCGGCGCGGCCCAGCAGCCACAGTGCGTCGTCTTCGAACGGCACGTTCTCGACGCCCAGCACGTGGGTCAAATGCTCGACCACACGTTCCGGGGTCATGTTTTTCAGGGAGAACTGCAGGCACCGCGACAGAATAGTTGCAGGAAGTTTCTGCGGATCGGTGGTCGCCAGGATGAACTTGACGTAGGGCGGCGGCTCTTCGAGTGTTTTCAGCAGCGCATTGAAGGAGTGGCTGGAGAGCATGTGCACTTCGTCGATCAGGTAGACCTTGAAGCGCCCGCGGCTCGGGGCGTATTGCACGTTGTCGAGCAGCTCGCGGGTGTCCTCGACCTTGGTCCGGCTCGCGGCGTCGATCTCGATCAGGTCGACGAAGCGGCCTTCATCGATCTCACGGCACACCGAGCACTCGCCACAGGGCGTAGAAGTGATACCTGTTTCACAGTTCAGGCATTTGGCGATGATCCGCGCGATGGTGGTCTTGCCGACCCCGCGCGTCCCGGTAAACAGGTAGGCGTGGTGCAGCCGCTGGCTGTCCAAGGCATTGATCAGAGCCTTGAGCACATGGGTCTGGCCGACCATTTCGCGGAACGAGCGCGGACGCCATTTACGTGCAAGAACCTGATAACTCATCGAAAACCGTCGCCACGAAGGAACACAAGCGGCTAATGCTAGCGGAGCAAGGCCAAAATTGCATCCGGCGCGCTCGTCTAATCTGGCTAAGCTGCATTTTGGGGGGGATTTATTGGAGTGTTTATGCGGCTGGCCTTGGGGGCACTGCTGTTGATGAGTCTGAGCGTCGCGGCCGCCGAAGCGCCATTACGCTTCGTGGTGCCCGACAGTTGGGCGATGCCGATGGTGCAACTGGAACGCGGCCGGCCGACCCAGGGCATCCTGCATGACATGATGGTCAGCCTCGCCACCCAGGTCGGCGTTCCGATCGAATTTCACGTGCTGCCCCGGGCGCGGGTGCAAGGTGCGATGGAACACGGCGAGGTCGATGTTCGCTGCTATGCCGCGCAGTCGTGGCTGCCGAATCCCGAGGACTACCTCTGGAGCATTCCGCTATGGACTCAGCCCGACGTGCTGATCAGCCGGCAACAACCGGAGATCGCGATTACCCCGGCAGACTTGCCGCGACAAACCATCGGTACGGTGCTCGGTTACAGCTACCCGGCCCTGCAACCACTGTTCGACGCTGACCGCCTGATTCGCGAAGACGCGCGCAATCAGGAACAGGTACTGGAAAAACTCATGGCCGGACGCTACCGCTATGCCATGAGCAATCAGTGGACACTGGACTGGTTCAATCAACGCTTGCTGCCTGACCGGCAATTGCAAGGCGTGGCGGTGCTGCAGGAGCAAAGAGTCGGCTGCTATGTGCGCAACGATCCGAAAGTGCCGGCGCAGCGAATTCTGCGCACCCTGCTGAGGATGAAAATGTCCGGGGAAATTGATGACATCATCCGGCTTTATGTCGGCAAACCCTGAACCTGTGGGAGCAAGCCCGCTCCCACATTTGATCTTCACAAGACTGACAGGACGAGCCTCAGGCTGTTTGATCGAGCACCCGCCATTGCAGCGGCGCAACAAACCCTTCGACCCAGCCCGGCACCTCCGCCGCCGGCATCGGTTGGGCGATGAAATAGCCCTGGGCAACGTCGCACCCCAGTTGCAACAGCAGCTCACCGTGCTCGATGCTTTCCAGCCCCTCGGCGATTACCTGCCGGCCAAACGCCCGGGCCAGGCCAATGACCGCCGTGGTCAGGGCCAGGTCATCGTGATCATGCAGAATGTCGCGGATAAACGACTTGTCGATCTTGATGGTCTGGGTACGCAAACGCTTGAGGTAACTCAACGACGAATAACCGGTGCCAAAGTCGCCCAATGAAAACTGCACCCCGAGTTCCTGACAGGCCTGCAGACAGGCGCTGACATGCTGGATGTTTTCGATGGCCACCGACTCGACGATTTCCAGGTCGAGCATCTGTGGCGCGACCCGGGCATGCCGGGCGAGCACCTGCCTGAGGCGGTCGACGAAATCCGTCCGCTGAAAATGCCGGGCGGCAATGTTGACGCTGATCGGCCAGCCCTGCCCCGCTTGCTGCCAACGGTCCAACTGCGACAACACCTGATCCATCACCCATTCACCGATATCGATGATCAGATCCGTTTCTTCCACCAACGGCAGATACTCCCGGGCCGGCACCGTACCTTTTTGTGGATGTTCCCAGCGTAATAGCGCCTCGAAGCCGACGACAAAACCGTGACGCATATTGACCTTGGGCTTGAAATACAGGCGCAACTCACCGGCGGCCAGCGCCTGGCGTACCCGTTCGACGGTCTGGTGAGTGGCCTTGACCTCTTGATCCCGGAACACATCGAACAAATGAAAACGATTGCGCCCGCTCTGCTTGGCCACGTACATAGCCTGATCGGCGTGACGCAGCAAGGTTTCGGCATCTTCGTTGTCGTGGGGAAACAGTGTGACGCCGATGCTGGCATAGACATTCAGGGCTTTGCCCTGCAGCGCGTACGGTGCGGAAACCGCCCCCAGCACACGGTTCAGTGCCGCGCGCAACTCCGGCACATCATGCACATAACGCAACACCAACACGAACTCGTCACCGGCCAGCCGCGCCACCACATCCTCGCCACGAACGATGTCACGCAAGCGCCTGGCCACCTCCACCAGCAGCAGATCGCCGCTGGCATGCCCGTAGCCGTCGTTGACCGCTTTAAAGCCGTCGAGGTCGAGCATGCACACCGCCAGCGGAATGTTTTCCTGCCGGGAGAAGGCTAGCGCCTGATCCAGCAAATCCGAGAGAAACGCGCGGTTGGGCAGTCCGGTCAGCACGTCATGGCCGACCCGCCATTGCAAGGAATGCAGCAGTTGGCGCTTTTCGCTGATGTCGAAACGAATCGCCAGGTAACGGTGAATCCGCCCGGTGACGTCATCCAGCACCGGCACCAGGGTGCTTTCGACCCAATACAGACGGCCATCCTTGGCGCGATTGCAGATCTCGCCCTTCCAGACATTGCCCAATGCGATGGTGCCCCACATCCCGGCAAAGAAATCAGCGGAGTGCAGTCCGGAGTTGAGCAGGCGATGGTTCTGCCCAAGCAGTTCATCGCGGCTATAGCCGGACACGGCGCAAAACTGATCATTGACGTAGGTAATCCGGCCGGTCAGATCGGTCTCGGAAAAAATCGCGGCGGCATCCACTGCCCTGCGGTATTTCTCATCCATGAGAGAGGCTCACTGTCGCTAGCGGTGGTACCGCTCGACCAGCGCACAATGCCCGGAAGAGATGTTTTGAATCGTACTGAGCAGAGCCACGTGTTCACTCCCTATACAGCGATTGATGACCCATTGGCAGCCGAAGATCAACTAGGCTCAAAGCCCCTGACAAAGGGCAGCAACAACGATTTCGGTAACATTTTGCAAGGCTTCAGGACAAATTCAGCGCTCCGCACACGCTTCGAGGGAGCGCAATGCGGGCTCTTCCATATCAACCAAACTTCCGAAAACAGATCACCGAATACCCCTTTGGGTCGGCGATTCTACGAAATGCATCACATTTTGCAAAGCAAGGTGATGAGTCATGCGGTTGTCTAATGCAAAAATCTATCGTTAAGTTCTTGATTATAAATGGGAATTGAGCGATGCAAATTTCAAGTTTGGGTCCAGCCATCCGGCGTTACCGCAAGGTCGCGGGGCTTACTCAGGCTGAACTTGGCGAAAAAACCGGTTTTGACCCCAAAACCTGTCGGCGCTGATTGAAAACTGACCCACCCTGCCGATTGAAATTTGACCCAGGGCGGATTGCTGATTTTTGCATCAGCAATTGTGGATAAGCTTAGCAGTCGTGTCCCAGTGGACGAGGCATCAAGCCCCACCGCATGCAGGCATGCGGCAGGGTATCTTGGTGCAGATCAAAACGGCTCATCGTCCTCGGCACCATCATCGTCCTTGCGCTTTCGTTCACGTGATTTGATCTTCGTCTGGGCGACCAAGCTGCTGTGTTGCAGGCGGTAGGACTCGTTGCCCGTTTCGACGATGTGGCAGTGGTGTGTCAGCCGATCTAGCAACGCCGTGGTCATCTTGGCGTCGCCAAACACGCTCGACCATTCCGAGAAGCTGAGGTTGGTCGTGATGACCACGCTGGTGTGCTCGTACAGCTTGGACAGCAAGTGAAATAACAGGGCACCACCGCTCTGGCTGAAGGGCAAATACCCCAGTTCATCGAGTATCACCAGGTCTGTGCGAAGCAGCCCTTGAGCGATTCGGCCTGCCTTGCCGTCGTACTTTTCGCGCTCCAGTAAATTGACCAGATCCACCGTGGAGTAGAAGCGCACGCGTTTGTGATGCGTCGTGATCCCGGACACGGCCAAGGCGGTGGCGAGGTGTGTTTTGCCTGTTCCAGGCCCGCCGATGAACACGACATTTTGCGCGGTATCGGTGAACTCCAGGTTGGACAGATCCCTGACCAGGCGGGCGTCAGCGCTGGAAGCGCTGAAGTCGAAGCCGGCCAAATCACGATGCATGGGGAGTTTGGCCATGTGCATCTGATGATTCACAGACCGTACGGCACGATCTGCATGTTCTTGTTGAAGCAGATGTTCGAGCAGCCATTTCGACGAGGTCGTTGAGGCCTCTCCTTGGGAAGCCAGTTCTTCCCAGGCGCTGGCCATGCCATGCAGACGCAGTTCTTTGAGTTCCGCCATAAGATCACGCATTGCGAGTCTCCTCATCGGTGGTACGGAGCCGGTCGTAGCGTGCCGTATTGGCGACAGGCGCTATCTTGAGTTGAAGGCTGGTTTCGGCGGACGGAGGGGCTGCTGTCGATGTCAGTCGAGCCAGGACATTCAGGATGTGGTCAGCGCTCAAGCTGCCTGATTCAAGTACCAACTCCACAGCCACCAACACGGCATCGAGCCCGGCGATGGGAACAGCCGCCAGTACCTGCGTCATGATTCGATCACCGTTGGTGTGACGCCTCAGACCGCGTTTTAGCAGTTGCAACGGCTTCGGCAGATCAGCAAACGGAGCGCCATTGCGCAGCGCTCCGGGCTTGCGTTCGATGAGCGGGATGTAGTGCTGCCAGTCGAAGCTGACCTGGTCTCGATCAAAGAGGCGCTTGTGACTGGCAATCGTCGTTTCATCGGCGATGACTACAATCCGCGAAGGATACAGACGGCTGCTGACCCACTGGCCGACCCGCTCACACGGCACCGAGTAGCGATTTCGCGCCACGCTGATCAGGCAGGTGCTGGAGACCCGCACGGTGCGCTCGACGTAACCATCAAAGGCGGTCGGCATCGGCATCAATTCAGCGCGTTCCAGCTCCAGGACGTCCGCCACTGTCAGCCCGTTGTACTGCGGGTGCACCAGCTCGTCCCAGAGCGCACGGCAGCGTTGGCCGAGCCAAGCATTCAGTTCCTCGAAGGTGTGGAACATGCAGTTTTGAGCATCGAGCCAGATGCGCCGTCGGCTGTCTTGGACGTTCTTTTCAACGATACCTTTTTCCCAGCCGGAGGCCACGTTGCAGAAGTCCGGGTCGAACAGGTAGTGCGCGCACATCACGGCAAACCGGGCATTGACCGTGCGGCCCTTGCCCTTGTTGACCTTGTCGACAGCGGTCTTCATGTTGTCGTAGATGCCGCGACGCGGCACCCCACCTAACGCGCCAAACGAGCGGGTATGGGCATCGAACAACATCTCGTGGCCTTGGCTGGGATACGCAACCAACCAAAATGCGCGACTGGCGCACAGCTTCATGTGGGAGACCTGGATGCGTCGGAACAGGCCGCCAATCAGCAGACCTTCTTCGCTCCAGTCGAATTGAAAAGCCTCACCGAGTGCGAACGTCAACGGTACAAAGGCACGTAAGGATTTGCCTTGCTCACCGCGCCACGAGCGAATGAAGGCGGTGAGCTGGCTGTAGCCGCCGTCGTAACCCTCGGCCTTGATCAGCTCAAGGAGCGCTTTGGCGCTCCTGCGGTTGTGCTTTGCCCGAAACGAATCGGCCTTGAGCGCCTGCTCCAGCGTCTGGTGAAATGGACTGAGTTTGTTGAAGGCTGCGCACCGCTGGTACGCCGGCTGAGTTGCTTCGGGCGCTCTGACCCATTTTCGGATGGTGTTTCTCGACAGCCCGGTACGCTTGGCTATCTGATGCAGCGACAGCTTGTCGCGAAAGTACATCCGCCGAATTTTCCCCAACATTTCCATGCTGATCACCCTGTGTTCTCCTGCTCGGAAAGCGAGCAGAAGCAGTTGAACACCTGGGTCAGTTTTCAGTCGGCAGAACAGCCTTTACTGGGTCAGTTTTCGGTCAGCGGCAACAGTCCAAGCACTGTCTGTCCTACAGCGTGACGGCTTGGGTCGATCTTGTGCCGGTGTCAATAGCTGCCGCCACGTGCGTCAGCTATTGGCCGTTCGCTGCCGGTCATTGTTGCTAAGGATGCTGGTCAAGTCCGATGCAAATGAAGGGTCAAACGAGTGAAATTACCCAGGTGTCGGCGAACTGGGAATGTAGCTCAAACCGGCGGCGGGTAATCTAAGCTTCCTACTCCATCACTCAGGATCGATATCCATGCCGAGTAATTCAGAAACCAACATCGCAACAGCGGACGCTCTCACACTGCTTTTGCATAACCAGCACGCATTGGCAGCTGCGATTGAAGAGGTTACTAAGTGGCTCTCAGAGAATGGTGTGGGGGATGTTGCCGCTAACGCTATGACTTCGATGGAAACGCTGGATTTGAACGCCCAGGGGATCACTGACGCGATTCTGCGGCTAAGGCAATCATGAGTTAAACGCGGAGTTCAGCAATTCTCCTGGCGCTCGCCGTTGACCATCAAAATGACATCATGCTAAACCTGCGGTCCACCGACGCTTGGATGCTCATCGTGACTTTGTTAAGAACCCTCTATCTCTTCCCATTGCTTTTGACGGGCTGTATTTCTATCCCCGATGCGGAATCTACCAAAGTATCAGGCGCCACTAATTTAGTCGTGGATCAGACACCTGTCTGCATCACAACCCCCAACGATCCGTCATTTCAGCAACATGTCTACGTCGGAGCCGGAAAGTTAATTGCAGAGAAGGTGCGATTAGGAGTCGAAAAGTCTGGCCGCAGTGCGTTTGTTATCGATGACCCGGCGAAAGCACAAGTCGCAGGTTGCCAATTCATGTTGGACTCGCAAATCATTGAATATGAGGATCGAGCCACGGGTTGGTCGGGGATTCCAGACCGTATATCACTTCGTCTTAGCCTCTACCCTGTTACTGATCCCGCATCGCAGCGTACATTCACCTATATCGCTAAGTCATCAGCGATGGGTAGCGCATTCTTAGAGTGGGGAAATGCCAATCCGACGTCTCTGCTACAACAACAATTCGCTGATGATGTGGCCGCGTTAATCTCAGAGTGAGGGATGCACGCCAAGGTTTCACGGCACGTTCTACGTTGCCGTCAATCCTTTGCCAGCCAGGGAGTAGCAACCTACAATCTGTCCCGCTCGCCCGGTGTGGACAGTGCCCGTCTTCGCTGGATGCAGTACGTCATGCCGGGTGAGCCCCATCATTATTTCCAGTCAGCGAAACTAGATCGTCCGAAGAGTTGCACCCCTTTTTCGGCGGCGAAAAAGAAATCCTGTGGAAAGCGGTCTTAGTCATTCCTTGCAGGGGTATGCCGAATGTAAGGCGATCATCGTTAGCATGCTGCTGTCGAGGGCAAGTACATCTGGGTGTGCTTTCAAGTAGTCAACCACGGTTCGTACATTCTGCCCGATCTTCATTTGAGCCTCTGGGAAACATGTTCTCATGTCTTCCTCAAGCGATCCGTTAAGGCTTTGCATGGTTGCTTTCACGCCACCGACTACCCCGATGCATTGTCCCATTTCAAAGAAAAAGAAGTTGTCCGCGTCGCTGGGCTTCCCGCCTGCTGTGTCGAGAAATGATTTGCAGGCAGATAGAAGTGTGCGGCCATCGTTTATGAGCTGAGGTCCTGTTGCTGCATTGCATGGTGGAGCTAATGCACTAAGTAGTGCAAACGCTACTGCTATCCCTGCTTTCATGATGATTCTCTTGAGTTGTGATCAGGTGATGTCACCGGGTGTTGTGGCCTACTGGACTGGTATCCATCCGTTGTTCTGGTAGCTCGCCCCCACCTTTGTGATTACGTAGCAGATCATCCCCAGCAGCAGTAGGGCGTTCCTTAGCCTGTATGTCCAGTTGCCCCACGTGTGGTATCGGAAAGTGTCCTGCATTGGTTCGTATCGGTCAGCAACAGTTGCTGCTTCGTGAACCCTTGTGTAAGCCAGCATTTCTTTGACCTTGAATTCCAAACGCAAATAGCCGCAGATAACACTTGCCGTGAACACTATCAGGCTTAGCAGAAGGAACGTTTCCTTGTTGACTCCCAGTGGAGCGTAAGGATTCGTTTGAGCGAGATATGCACAGATCGCTAGGGCTACCCCGAGGGTGAAGTAGTCCAGTTTGCTAGCGGCCTCGATTTGCAATGTACCGAGGTGGTCCGCTCGGTCTAGTTCTTGTGCCATGTTCCCGCTCTCTATAGTTGATGTGGTGAGCTTACCCGGAGCAGTAGCTACCTGCCATCACGTCACTTGATTGACCTAGGTCTAGGTCTTGTCCTTGGGCGAGTAGTCACCATATGCATATCCCAGTTGTGTCTTTCCCTGTTCACAGTTCCCGGCTATGCATGTCACTCAGCGTCCACTTCAGTCGTTCGTTCTCAACCTTCAGGGCAGCAAGCTCAGTGGAGTTTCCCGGTACATGACGATCAGCCCGGCGATGTTCTGGTGGGCCTTCCTCAAGTCTCGGCGTGTCGTCTCAAGCTCGGCACAGAGCAAATCGCACCCTTCCACGGCAACACCCAATACTGGATAGATAAACAGTTGTCAGGAATCCTGATGGGCGGCTCCGACCTACAACGTGGTCGAATCTACTGCGACTATCGCTCCATCAAACGGGAACGTGCATATTCTGCAACTAAATCTGTTGCAGATATATTTTATAGGGATTATGCTCATTCCAGATGAGGAGAGATTCAAATGAGCGAAATTGAAGCGGTTACCACTACCGGAGCGGTGCTGGGTGCGGTGTTGGCCACACTTCGGGCCGAGGCGAACATGAAACAGGCTGACTTAGCGGACGTCGCGGGCGTGGGACCATCGACATGGTCACGGATAGAAAAAGGTGAGAGCGGGCTATCGATCGATCAGCTCCGACTAATCGCCCCCGCCTTGGGGTATACGCCGGGAGCCATACTCGAAATGGCAGAAGCAGCAGAAGCAGATGTAGCTAAGAAAGGCATCAAATTGCAGCCTATCGGCACGGCAGCGACATCTTTAGGCGCCTCCGCAGCAGGAATCTCAACGCTCATACCGGTACTAGGTAACGTATTAGGCGGTTTGATTGGCGCCCAGATATCCAAGCTTGCCGCGAAAGCAAAGAATAAAGATTAAGCAGACCACTAACCAAGAGGGTTACATCATGCTCGAGTTTTCAGGAAGCTACAGCACCCCACTAGGCTACAACGCCGACGCCTCCATCAAAGCAGACGGAAATGAAGGTATCGCTATTGCAATCGGGTTTGCGTTCATAGCGATTGGCGTGGGAGTCAGCTTCCTTAGCGTATCGTATAAATACTATAAGGCGCAAAAAGTGGGTGATGGAGGCGTCTGAATAAACACACTAAAATGTCCGCACCGTGCACCACTTAGGTGTACCTAAACGCTGTCACACTTCGAGATTTTTTACTGACAAATCCTTGAGGAATCAAGGACTTAGAGATAGGAGGCAACCCCACCAGCCACACCCCGGCACACAATGTTCCCGCTGTGGCTGCTTCCTTCCGGATCTGACCAGGTTCACGGGTAATCGTTGCGGGGGGACCGATGGGATCACCATAACGACGCTCACCTGACGGCGAGCCGCGCCATTGTACCTGTCTGAGACGAAGTTACAACCGTTCGCGTGGATTAAAAAATATGAGCGGCTTCAAGGACATGCGGCATTTCGGAAAAGATTGCAGCCTTCGGCAGCTCCTACATGGGTCGGCGTACACCCGTAGGAGCTGCCGAAGGCTGCGATCTTTTGATCTTATTGCGCCAACACCTCATCCGCCCTGCCGCCCTCCTGCTGGATCACCAGATGAATGAAGTGCAGCTTGGCAATCACCGCCGGCGGCAAAACGAACGGGTAGAAATCCGGCTGGCCCATGCTGCGCGACAGTTCGTTGAGCATGCCGGCCAGTTCGATCCATGCATTGACGAAGGACAGGAATGCCACACCGCCAGGATGCTGCGGATCGTAGAGCGTTGTGGACGGAAATGGCTGGTAGTCGAAATCCATTTCCCGCGCGCTCATGCCGAATCCAAGGGCGGTGTCCACCGCATCCATCATGTGCAGGTAGTGCGCCCAGGTTTCCGCCCAGTCTTCCCATGGATGCATGGTGGCGTAGGCGCTGACGAACTGTTGCTGCCAGTCGAGCGGCGCGCCTTGCTGGTAATGCCGCTCAAGGGCGTCGGCGTAACTCACGCGCTCGTCACCGAACAGCCCGCGAAACGGCCCCAGCCACTGGCTGTTGGCGATCAGCCGATCCCAGTAATAGTGCCCGACCTCATGACGAAAGTGCCCGAGCAGCGTGCGATACGGTTCGCGCATTTGCACCCGGACCTGCTCGCGGTGGGCGTCGTCGGCTTCTTTGATATCGAGGGTGATCAGGCCGTTGGCATGGCCGGTGGTCGGTGGTTTGCCTTCGAGGTCTATACCGATGAAATCGAAGGCCAGTCCGGTCTTTTCGTCCACGGTTTTGGGAATGACCTGCAAACCCAGGCTGACCAACTGCGCGACCAGGCGCCGCTTGGCGGTTTCGACCTTGTGCCAGCGTTCGTGATTCTCGGGAATCGACAAATCAGGAATGGTGCGATTCAGGCTACAGGCGATACACAACGCATCATGGTCGTTGGCTGGCAACAGCCAGTTGCACGCGGCAGGGGAATCCAGATTGGCGCAGCGGCGAAACACACCGGCGTCGGGATCTGTGTCGAGAATCCAGGTGTCCGCCTGCAAGCCGGGTTGCAGCGAAGACAAACGACTGTATTCAGGCTGATAACCCAGCGCCGCCGAACAGGCCAGGCACTGGCTGTTGCGAAAGAACAGCGACTGCCCACAGCGGCAATGCCAGACCTTACTGTTGCGCGAACGCTCGCCGATGAAGGGCGCTGCAATGCGCGAGCTGAGCTGTTCGAAGAAGCGGTGCATGGCGATCTCTCCCTTGGGCTGCCAAGACTAGATCATTGCTGCGCGAAGATCGTTCCGTGATCTTTGTGGCGAGGGAGCTTGCTCCCGTTCGCCTGCGCAGCAGGCGCCAGCATCGAAGGGACCGCTTCGCGCTCCAGCGGGAGCAAGCTCCCTCGCCACAGAGTCACGCGTTAGATCTGGATGTTGTATTCCTTTAGACGAGCCACAAATGCCTCTTCATCCAGCACCTTCAACCCAAGCTCATTGGCCTTGGCCAACTTCGAACCGGCACCCGGCCCGGCCACCACGCAATGGGTCTTGGCCGACACCGACCCGGCCACCTTGGCGCCGAGGCTTTCCAGTTTGTCCTTGGCAACGTCACGGCTCATCAATTCCAGCGAGCCGGTCAGCACCCAGGTCTGCCCGGCCAGCGGCAGTCCTTCGACGACCTTCTTCTCGCTCTGCCAGTGCATGCCGAAATCACGCAACTGCTTTTCAGCGGCCTCAGCGATCTGGCGATTTTGCGCAACCGCAAAAAACTCGCGGACCGAATTGGCCTGCTTCTCCGGCAGCGCCTGACGCATGTCCAGCCAGTCAGCGCCGAACACGCCTTCCAGCGAACCGAACTTGTCCGCCAGTTTCTGCGCGCCACCCGGCCCGACCGAAGGAATGTGCAACTTGTCGAGGAAACCGCCCAGCGTGGTGCTCGCCGCAAACTCGGCACCCAGGTCGCCCTGATCCTGAATCTGCAGGCCATGCTTGAGCAGATCCGCGATCACCTGTTGGTTATGCGCATCTTCAAAAAAGCTGTGAATCTCGTGAGCCACTTCCAGGCCGACGTCTGGCAGGTACGTGAGCACTTGCGGCAACGCTTGCTGAACCCGCTCCAGCGAACCGAGTGAGCGTGCCAGGACCTTGGCCGTTTCTTCACCGACATCGGGAATGCCGAGGGCGTAGATAAACCGTGCAAGGCCTGGTTTCTTGCTGTCTTCGATAGCGCTGAGCAACTTCTTGCTCGACAGTTCGGCAAACCCTTCCAGATCGACAATGTCGTCAAACTTCAGGGCATACAGATCGGCCGGAGAACTCACCAGGCCTTCATCGACCAGTTGCTCGACGCTTTTATCGCCCAGCCCCTCAATGTCCATCGCGCGACGCGAGACAAAATGAATGATCGCCTGCTTGAGCTGCGCACCGCAGGCCAGACGGCCGACGCAGCGATACACCGCGCCTTCGCTGACGGTCTCGCGACCCTTGCTGCGCTTGACCAGTTGCGTGCGTTCGACATGCGAGCCGCAGACCGGGCATTGCTCGGGAATCTGCACCGCTCGCGCGTTATCGGGGCGGCGCTCGGTGACCACTTGCACCACTTGCGGAATCACGTCGCCGGCGCGGCGAATGATCACGGTGTCGCCGATCATCAGGCCCAAACGCGCGACTTCATCCATGTTGTGCAACGTCGCATTGGCCACGGTGACGCCAGCCACCTTGACCGGTTTCAAGCGCGCCACGGGGGTTACTGCACCGGTACGACCGACCTGGAATTCCACGTCGAGCAACTCGGTGAGTTCTTCCATGGCCGGGAATTTATGAGCAATCGCCCAGCGCGGCTCGCGAGCACGGAAACCCAGTTCACGCTGAGAGGCGATGCTGTTGACCTTGAACACCACACCGTCGATTTCATAGGCCAGCCCGCTGCGGCGCTCACCGATGTCGCGGTAGTAATCCAGACATTCTTCGATGCCATGCGCCAGTTTCAACTCGCGACTGATCGGCATCCCCCATGCCTGCAGTTGCTTCAAATTGCCGATGTGCGTGTCGGCAATGTCCGCCGACACCTGGCCGATGCCGTAGCAGCAGAATTCCAGCGGACGGTTGGCGGTGATCTTCGAATCCAGCTGCCGCAAACTGCCTGCCGCCGCGTTGCGCGGGTTGGCGAAGGTCTTGCCGCCGACTTCCAGTTGCGTGGCGTTGAGCCGTTCGAAACCCGCTTTGGACATGAACACTTCGCCGCGCACTTCGAGGGTCGCCGGCCAGCCGCTGCCTTGCAGTTTGAGCGGGATGTTGCGCACGGTGCGTACGTTGACGCTGATGTCTTCGCCAGTGGTGCCATCGCCACGGGTCGCGCCGCGCACCAGCACACCGTCCTGATAAAGCAGGCTGACCGCCAGGCCATCGAGCTTCGGTTCGCAGCTGTATTCCACCGCCGCACCGCCGCCAAACAAGTCGCCGGCCGGCAGATCAAGACCTTCCGTCACACGGCGATCGAACTCGCGCATGTCGGTTTCTTCAAAGGCGTTGCCGAGGCTGAGCATCGGTACTTCGTGACGCACCTGAGTGAATGCCGACAGCGCCGCGCTTCCGACGCGCTGGGTCGGCGAGTCGCTGGTGATGAGGTCAGGATTGGCCGCTTCAAGGGCCTTGAGCTCATGGAACAACCGGTCGTATTCGGCGTCCGGAATGCTCGGCTCGTCCATCACATGGTAGCGATAGTTGTGCTGATCCAGCTCAGCGCGCAGCTCTAGAATGCGGGTTTTGGCGGCGGTCATGGGTGTTCTCTCATAAAGCAAAAGAGCAGCCGAGGCTGCTCAATCGTTTAAATACAGTAGCTTAAAGCTATGGACACTTTGGCGAGGGAGCTTGCTCCCGTTCGGCGGCGAAGCCGTCGTAAAACCAGCAAATGCGGTGTATCTGAATAAATAAGGTTGCTGCCTGAATGGGGCCGCTTCGCAGCCCAGCGGGAGCAAGCTCCCTCGCCACAACAAGCTCTCTCACCACAAGAGCTTGCACCAGCCATTCGATTTATCGCTTCTGGGTCAGTGCGCGACGTTCAAACTCAACAATACGCTGACGGTAATGCTCGATCGTCTGGGCGGTCAGGACGCTGCGCTGGTCGTCTTTCAGTTCGCCGTTCAGCTCCTGGGACAACTTGCGTGCCGCAGCCACCATCACGTCGAAGGCCTGCTTCGGATGGCGCGGGCCTGGCAGACCGAGGAAGAAGCTCACGGCCGGCGTGCTGAAGTGGTCGATGTCGTCCAGATCGAAGATGCCCGGCTTGACCGCATTGGCCATGGAGAACAGGACTTCGCCATTGCCGGCCATGCTTTCGTGGCGGTGGAAAATGTCCATCTCGCCGAAGCGCAGACCGCTTTCCAGAATGTTCTGCAACAGCGCCGGCCCCTTGAAGCCGGCGGCGTCGCGGCAGATCACGCTGATCACCAGCACTTCTTCGGCTTGCGGTTGTTCTTTGTCGCTGACCGACGGCGAGGACTTGGTGTCATCCGGGAAATCGTCGTTACGGCTGCTGAAGCTCGGGCCGCCGTCCAGGTCCAGGCTTAGGTTCATATCACCTTGCGACGGTTCGCCATGGCCACGCTTGCCGCGCTTGGAACCCGACTCACGGGGTTCACGGGCTGGCATGCTCACCGACGGCAGATCGTGCTCGTCCAGATGCGGCTCTTTGTGGGTATCCAGGACGCGGGGCGGGCCCAACAGCTCGGCGCCGGTGTCCTCGTCCGGCAAATTGGACAGACTCCGGTCAAGACGGAATTTCAGTTTTCCCTTGCCGCCGCGCATACGGCGCCAGCCATCGAAAAGAATACCGGCAATGACAATAATGCCGATGACGATCAGCCACTCGCGCAGACCGATTTCCATGTAATCCCGTGCCTCTATAAAAAATGCTGAAAAATAAGGGGTTTACAGCTTGTAAACCGCTTTAAAACGTGGCGCCAACTCTATGTTCTGACAGGCGTTTTGCCCACGTATACGAAAAATTTACATTAAACTAGCACGACCAAAGGCAACTTTACACCGTCTGTCACCGTGGCTTGCGCGAATATGTCGATTGGCCAGCAAGTAGAGGGAGGTAAATATGTCCTACAGACAAAAAACACCTGCCCTTCAAGCGCTGACTCAGGCATCCACCATCGCCATGGCCTCCTCGACATCCACTGCCACCAGACGCGAGCAGCCCGGTTCGTGCATCGTCACCCCCATCAATTGATCGGCCATTTCCATGGCGATCTTGTTGTGGGTGATATAGATGAACTGCACCGTCTGCGACATCTCTTTCACCAGCCGTGCGTAGCGTCCAACGTTAGCGTCATCCAGTGGCGCATCAACTTCATCGAGCATGCAGAACGGCGCCGGATTCAACTTGAAGATCGCAAAAACCAGGGCCAATGCAGTCAGGGCTTTTTCGCCGCCGGAGAGCAAATGGATGGTGCTGTTCTTCTTTCCGGGCGGCTGCGCCATGATCGTCACCCCTGTATCGAGTAGATCTTCGCCCGTCAGTTCCAAATACGCGCGACCTCCACCGAAAACTTTTGGGAAAAGCGCCTGTAAACCGCCATTGATCTGATCGAAGGTATCTTTGAAGCGGTTGCGGGTTTCCTTGTCGATCTTGCGAATCACGTTCTCGAGCGTGTCCAGCGCTTCCACCAGATCGTCGTTCTGCGCATCCAGATAACGTTTACGCTCGGATTGTTGCTGATATTCGTCGATGGCCGCGAGGTTGATTGCGCCGAGGCGCTGAATCCGCGCGGCAATGCGTTCGAGTTCTTCTTCGGCGTCCTTCTCGTTGGCCTCGGCCACCAGCGTAGCGAGCACCCCGTGCAGGTCGTAACCGTCTTCCAGCAACTGATCTTCCAGAGTCTTGCGGCGCACGGTCAGGGCTTGCCATTCCATGCGTTGCGTTTCCATCTGGCCACGAATCAACTGCGATTGCTGTTCGGCCTGATTGCGGCGCTTCTCGGCGTCACGCAGTTCGCGGTCGGCATCTTCCAGAGCAATTTGTGCGGTCTTGAGCTCTTCATCGACGGTCATGCGCTTGTCGAGCAACTCTTCCAGCTTCAGGCGTAGCTCTTCCAGCGGCGCCTCGCCCTCCTCCAGATTGAGGCTCAGCTGTTCGCGTTTCTCGGTCAGGCGCTCGGACTGCATTTCCAGCCGTTCCAGCGCCTGACGCGTCGAGTTGTGTTGCGCCTTGAGCGACCCCAGACGCACCGCCAATTGATGCGCATGATCCTTGTGTTGCCGCGCTTCCTGACGCACGCGATCCAGCCGTTCGCGCAGACTGTCGCGCTGGGCCAGCAGCAACTCACGTTGCTCGGTGTCCAGCGCCATGGCGTCCAGAGCGTCCTGCAATTGCAGACGCGCTTCACCGATGTTTTCGTGCTCCAGCGCGCGCTGTTCGGCCAGTTCGGTGAGTTCTTCATCGAGCCGGGTACGACGCAACGTCAGTTGCTCGACCTTGGCTTTGCCGGCGGACAACTGGGCTTTCAATTCACCTTGCTGACGCGCTTCGTCCTGCAACAAACGGCGCAAATGTTCGCGACCGTTTTCCTGCTGACGCTGTTGTGCCCTCAGATTTTGAAGTTGGGTTTCCAGGGTTTCGACCGTGGCTTCACGCTCCTCACGCTCGATGCTCAGCCGCTGGATTTCCTGACCCCGAGCCAGCACACCGCTTTCCGCTTCGCTGGCCCGGCGCACACGCAGAAAGTGTCGACCGACCCAATAACCGTCGCGACTGATCAAGCTCTGGCCGGCGGTCAACTGACTGCGCAGGGCCAAGGCCTGTTCGAGGCTTTCAACCGGTTTGACCTGCCCCAGCCAGGGCGACAGATCAATCTGCGCCTCGACCTTGTCGAGCAGGCTGCCGGGCACGCGCACGCCATCGCTAGCGGGACTGAGCAAACGCAAATCGCCCTGTGCAAAACCGGCCAGATCGAAATCGCCGAAATCATCCACCAACACCGCTTGCAGGTCGGCACCAAGCACGGTTTCCACCGCCAGCTCCCAACCGGCTTCTACTTTCAGGCCTTCGGCCAGTCGCGGGCGGTCAGCCAAGTGTTGCTCGCGCAGCCATTCAGCGGTGCCGGTGCCCGGATCGAGCGCGGCTTGCTGCAAGGCTTCCAGCGAGGCGAGGCGCCCGTTGAGGCGCTGCAAATCACCTTGCGCCTGTTGCTGTGCCGACAGTGCTTGCTGCAATTCCTGACGCAGCTGCTCAAGGCGCTCAACCTGCGCTTCTTCGCTGGCCTGCAAATCTTCCAGCGTCGCTTCGCTGGCGGCGAGTTGCTCGCTGAGTTCCATGATTGCCGCATCTTCCGGGTCCGCCGAAAGCAACGCGCGCTCTTCGCCAAGACGCTTCTGGCGATCCGCCAAACGCTCCATGCTGGTTTCCAGCTGCTGAATGCGCGACTGCTGAACTTCGGATTGGCGACGCGGCTCGGCGGCCGTCAGGTTGAACGTGTCCCACTGCTCCTGCCAGCCGTGCATGGTGGTTTCGGATTCTTCCAGCGCGGCGGCGGCCTCTTCGGCAGCGGCGCTGGTGACTTCCTGCTCCGGCGTGAGCATGTCCAGTTCTTCGCCGAGGGTCAGCAGCAACGTGCGGTCGTGGCCCAGATGCGACTCGGTTTCCAGCCGCGCGCGCTCGGCTTCCTTCAGATCGTCCTGCAACTGACGCAGACGTTGCTGACCATGCTGGATGCTCTGCTCGACCCGGGCGATGTCGCCGCCGACCGAATAGAAGCGCCCCTGCACCAGATTGAAGCGCTCCGACAGGTCATGGTGCCCGTCCCGGAAGCGTTCGATGCTCGCGTCGGCGTTGCGCTGCTCGGCCACCAGCGCTTCGAACGTGACTTCCTGATTGCCGATGACCGCTTCGCGCTGACCAACCTGTTCGTTCAACGCCTGCCAGCGCAGGGCCGATAATTGGGCCTTGAGCTGCCGCTCCTCGCCCTTGTATTCCTGATACTTCTTGGCCGACTCGGCCTGGCGGTGCAAGCGTTCAAGCTGCCGCGCAAGCTCTTCGCGCAGGTCCGTCAGGCGTTCCAGGTTTTCGTGGGTGCGACGGATGCGGTTTTCGGTCTCGCGCCGGCGCTCCTTGTACTTGGAGATGCCCGCCGCTTCTTCAATAAAGTTGCGCAAGTCTTCGGGCTTGGACTCGATCAGCTTGGAGATCATCCCCTGCTCGATGATCGAGTAGCTGCGCGGGCCCAGGCCTGTGCCGAGGAAGATGTCGGTGATATCGCGGCGGCGGCATTTGGTGCCATTGAGGTAATAAGTGGTCTGGCTGTCGCGGGTCACTTTGCGGCGAATGGAGATTTCCGCATAGGCGGCGTATTCGCCGAGCAGGGTGCCGTCGGTGTTGTCGAACACTAGCTCGATGCTGGCCTGGCTCACCGGTTTGCGGCTGGTCGAACCGTTGAAGATGACGTCGGTCATCGACTCGCCGCGCAGGTTCTTCGCCGAACTCTCGCCCATCACCCAGCGTACGGCGTCGATGATGTTCGACTTGCCGCAACCATTGGGGCCGACCACTGCCGCCATGTTACTGGGGAAGTTCACCGTGGTCGGATCGACGAAGGATTTGAACCCCGCCAGTTTGATGCACTTGAGCCGCACGCTTAAGCGTCCGTCAGGGCAGAGACCACCAGATCGCAACTGCGCTCGGTGTAAGCCGTCAGCACTTCGCGAATCTGCGGAAAGTCACGGGCCAGCACCGCCGCGAGCAAGCGTTCGAACAGCTCGAGGAACTCGCTCATCGAGGCCTTGCGCTGCTCAAGGGCGAGAAAGTACGCGCGACTCATGGCCGGCTGCAGGTTCTCGACGGTTTCCTGCAAGTACGGGTTATTGGCAAACGGGTACGCGGCGCGCATCACATTGAAGCTGTCGTCAACGAAGGTGCGAATGTCCTGCTGCTCGTAACTGGCGGTCAGGCGCTGCTGAATCTGCACGAACGGTGCCATGTCGGCCTGGACTTGCCAGCCTTTGGCCACGGCGTTGCCGAGCAGGATGTACAGCTCGCTCATCAGCGTGCACAGGCTCTGCACCTTGTGGGCGGTGAGTTCGGTCACGTGGGCGCCGCGTCGCGGCAAGATCGCGATCAGGTGGCGTCGCTCGAGGATCAGCAAGGCTTCGCGGACCGAACCGCGGCTGACATTGAGGGCCAGCGTGACTTTCTGTTCCTGGATGCGCTCCCCAGGCTTCATTTCGCCACGAATGATGCGTTCGGCGAGGTGGTGAGCAATTTGCTCGGCGAGGCTGTCCGGCGCCTTGAACGTCATGGTTGTCCCTTAAAACTCTTCGATCTGCACAAGCGCCGCAGTGTAGCGCACATGAAGGGTCATGGCGGAGTGCCCACTCGGCGGTTTTTGGCACGAATCCAGCAAAAAAGCAGGCAATCCCGCGAGGGTCAATAATGAAGGAACAGTTTGTTGATCGACAAAATGTTATTTCCTGACCCTTAAGTCAGAAAATCATTGACCCGAAAGTCAGACCTGATAAATTCGGTCCACGTCGGTTAACAACAATAATGAGTCTGCGAGGCCTTCCGTGATCCAGTTTTTACTAAACCAGGAACTCCGTAGCGAGCACGCCCTGGACCCGAACCTGACCGTGCTCAACTATCTGCGCGACCATGTGGGCAAACCCGGCACCAAAGAAGGCTGCGCCAGCGGTGACTGTGGCGCGTGTACCGTGGTGGTCGGCGAGTTGCAAACGGATGACGATGGCCGCGAACACATTCGCTATCGCAGCCTCAACTCGTGCCTGACGTTCGTTTCGTCGTTGCACGGCAAACAACTGATCAGCGTCGAAGACCTCAAGCACAAAGGCGAGCTGCACAGCGTGCAGAAAGCCATGGTCGAGTGCCATGGCTCGCAGTGCGGCTTCTGCACCCCCGGTTTCGTGATGTCGCTGTTCGCATTGCAAAAGAACAGCGATCAACCGGACTCGCATAAAGCGCACGAAGCGTTGGCGGGCAACCTCTGCCGCTGCACCGGCTACCGGCCGATTCTGGAAGCCGCCGAGCAATCCTGCTGCGGCAAGCAACCCGACCAGTTTGACGCGCGCGAAACCGAGACCATCGCGCGCCTGAAGGCCATTGCCCCTACCGATATCGGTGAACTCAACAGTGGCGACAAGCGCTGCCTGGTGCCGCTGACCGTGGCCGATCTGGCCGACCTCTACGATGCTTATCCGCAAGCCCGCCTGCTGGCCGGCGGTACGGACCTGGCGCTGGAAGTCACCCAGTTCCACCGCACGTTGCCGGTGATGATTTACGTCGGCAACGTCGCCGAAATGAAGCGCATCGAACGCTTCGATGATCGCCTGGAAATCGGCGCCGCCACCGCCCTCTCCGACTGCTATGAAGCCTTGAAAGCCGAGTACCCGGATTTCGGCGAACTGCTGCAACGCTTTGCATCTTTGCAGATCCGCAACCAGGGCACCCTCGGCGGCAACATCGGCAACGCCTCGCCAATTGGTGACTCGCCACCGCTGCTGATCGCCCTCGGTGCGCAAATCGTCCTGTGCAAAGGTGAGACACGCCGCACCATGGCCCTGGAAGATTACTTCATCGACTACCGCGTCACTGCGCGCCAGGAAAGCGAGTTCATCGAGAAGATCATCGTGCCGCGTGCCAGTGCCGAACTGCTGTTCCGTGCATACAAGGTTTCCAAGCGTTTGGACGATGATATTTCCGCGGTGTGCGCGGCGTTCAACCTGCGCATCGAAAACGGTGTGATTGCTGATGCCCGCGTGGCGTTTGGCGGCATGGCTGCCATCCCGAAACGCGCCGCCAATTGCGAAGCCGTGTTACTCGGCTCACCGTTCAACAACGCCACCGTCGAACGCGCCTGCGCCGCACTGGCCGAAGATTTCACGCCGCTCTCGGACTTCCGCGCCAGCAAGGAATACCGCTTGCTCAGCGCGCAGAACCTGCTGCGCAAATACTTCATCGAATTGCAAACGCCGCACATCGAGACTCGGGTGACCGCTTATGTCTAACCATCACGCCGTAGAGAAGACCCAGGCCGAACTGGCTGAACTGTTCGCCAAGGACCTGACCACCGGTGTCGGCCGCAGCGTCAAGCACGACAGTGCCGCCAAGCATGTGTCCGGTGAAGCGCAGTACATCGACGACCGTCTGGAATTTCCGAATCAGCTGCACGTGTACGCCCGGCTGTCGGACCGCGCCCACGCGAAAATCATCAGCATCGACACCAAGCCCTGCTACGCCTTCGAAGGCGTGCGCATCGCCATCACCCACGAAGACGTGCCGGGGTTGAAAGACATCGGCCCGTTGCTGCCGGGTGATCCGCTGTTGGCCATTGATGATGTGCAATTCGTTGGTCAGCCGGTGCTTGCCGTCGCCGCAAAAGATCTGGAAACCGCACGCAAAGCCGCCATGGCCGCGATCATCGAATACGAAGATCTGGAGCCGGTGCTGGACGTGGTCGAAGCCCTGCGTAAACGCCACTTTGTGCTCGACAGCCACACGCATCAGCGTGGCGATTCGGCCGGTGCCTTGGCCACCGCTGAACATCGTATTCAAGGCACGCTGCACATCGGCGGTCAGGAACACTTCTACCTCGAAACCCAGATCTCTTCGGTGATGCCGACTGAAGATGGCGGGATGATCGTCTACTGCTCGACGCAGAACCCGACCGAAGTGCAGAAGCTGGTCGCCGAAGTGCTCGACGTTTCGATGAACAAGATCGTCGTCGACATGCGCCGCATGGGCGGTGGTTTCGGCGGCAAAGAAACCCAGGCCGCGAGCCCGGCGTGCCTGTGCGCGGTGATCGCGCACCTCACCGGCCAACCGACCAAGATGCGCCTGCCGCGCGTCGAAGACATGCTGATGACCGGCAAGCGTCACCCGTTCTACGTCGAGTATGACGTCGGCTTCGACAGCACCGGTCGCCTGCACGGTATCGCACTGGAACTAGCCGGTAACTGCGGTTGCTCGCCGGACTTGTCGGCGTCGATTGTCGACCGTGCGATGTTCCACGCCGACAACTCGTACTACCTGGGCGATGCAACCATCAACGGTCACCGCTGCAAAACCAACACCGCGTCGAACACCGCTTACCGGGGCTTCGGCGGTCCGCAAGGCATGGTCGCGATCGAAGAAGTGATGGATGCGATTGCCCGCCATCTGGCCCTCGATCCGCTGGCCGTGCGCAAGGCCAACTACTACGGCAAGACCGAGCGCAACGTCACCCATTATTACCAGACCGTCGAGCACAACATGCTCGAGGAAATGACCGCCGAACTGGAAGAAAGCAGCCAGTACGCCGAGCGCCGCGAAGCGATCCGTCGTTACAACGCCAACAGCCCGATCCTGAAAAAAGGCCTGGCGCTGACCCCGGTAAAATTCGGTATTTCGTTCACCGCCAGTTTCCTCAATCAGGCGGGTGCGCTGGTCCACGTCTACACCGACGGCAGCATCCACCTGAACCACGGCGGCACGGAGATGGGCCAAGGCCTGAACACCAAAGTCGCGCAGGTCGTGGCCGAAGTGTTCCAGGTGGAAATGGACCGCGTGCAGATCACCGCGACCAACACCGACAAGGTGCCGAACACCTCGCCGACCGCAGCTTCCAGCGGCGCCGACCTGAACGGTAAAGCTGCACAGAACGCCGCGGAAATCATCAAGCAGCGCCTGGTGGAATTTGCCGCTCGGCAATACAAGGTCAGCGAAGAAGATGTGGAATTCCACAACGGCCACGTGCGGGTTCGAGATCACATCCTGACCTTCGAAGCACTGATCCAGCAGGCGTATTTCGCGCAGGTTTCGCTGTCGAGCACCGGGTTCTACAAGACCCCGAAAATCTTCTACGACCGCAGCCAGGCGCGGGGGCGGCCGTTCTACTACTACGCCTTCGGTGCGGCGTGCTGTGAAGTGATCATCGATACCCTGACCGGCGAATACAAAATGCTGCGCACCGACATCCTCCACGACGTCGGCGCCTCGCTGAACCCGGCCATCGACATCGGGCAGGTCGAGGGCGGATTCATCCAGGGCATGGGCTGGCTGACCATGGAAGAGCTTGTCTGGAATGCGAAAGGCAAACTCATGACCAACGGCCCGGCGAGCTACAAGATTCCGGCCGTGGCAGATATGCCGCTGGACCTGAGGGTGAAGCTGGTGGAAAACCGCAAGAACCCGGAAGACACGGTGTTTCACTCCAAGGCTGTGGGCGAGCCGCCGTTCATGCTCGGTATTGCGTCGTGGTGTGCGATCAAGGACGCCGTGGCGAGCTTGGGCGATTACAGGCATCAACCGAAAATCGATGCACCGGCGACGCCGGAGCGGGTGTTGTGGGGGTGTGAGCAGATGCGGCAGTTGAAGGCGGCGAAGGCTGCCGAGACTGAAGTCGAGTTGGCTTCGCTCTGATACCGAGGCGCGGCCAATCGCTAGCAGGCTAGCTCCCACAGGGGAATGCGATCAACTGTGGGAGCTAGCCTGCTAGCGATGAGGCCCGGATAGACAACAGAAATGTCGAGGTGAATATGTACAACTGGATCGACGCCCTCGCCGACCTGCAAAACCGGGGCGAACCCTGCGTGTTGGTGACCATCATCGAAGAGCTCGGCTCGACGCCGCGCAATGCCGGTTCGAAGATGGTCATCAGTGCCAGCCAGACCTTCGACACCATCGGTGGCGGGCATCTGGAATACAAGGCCATGCAAATCGGCCGCGAGATGCTGGCCAGCGGCAAACAGGACACCCATCTGGAACGCTTCAGCCTCGGCGCCAGCCTCGGTCAATGCTGTGGCGGCGTGACCGTGTTGCTGTTCGAACCGATGGGCCAGGTCCAGGCACAGATTGCCGTGTTCGGCGCCGGCCATGTCGGTCGGGCGTTAGTGCCGCTGCTCGCCAGCCTGCCCTGCCGGGTGCGCTGGATCGATTCGCGGGAAGCGGAATTCCCTGAACAGATCCCCCACGGCGTACGCAAAATCGTCTCCGAAGAACCGGTGGACGAAATCGACAACCTGCCCGCCGGCAGCTATTGCATCGTCATGACCCACAACCACCAGCTCGACCTCGAACTTACCGCCGCGCTCCTCAAACGCAACGACTTCGCCTACTTCGGCCTGATCGGTTCGAAGACCAAACGGGTGAAGTTCGAACACCGTCTGCGCGACCGTGGTTTTGACAGCAGCGTGCTGCAACGCATGCGCTGCCCGATGGGCCTCGGCGAAGTCAAAGGCAAGTTGCCTGTGGAAATCGCCATCTCCATCGCCGGCGAAATCATCGCCACCTATAACGCGAATTTCGGCCAGCACACCGCCAGCGCCGGATCATCGATTGCCAAACTGCTGCCTGCTTCACGCCGCAGCCAAGCCTCCAACTGAGAACGCCCATGCCTCTGACTCGCAAAGCCTACCGCGCCGCCATTCTGCACAGCATCGCCGACCCCGCCGAAGTGGGCATCGAAGCCTCGTACGAGTATTTCGAGGACGGCTTGCTGGTGGTCGATAACGGCCAGATCAGCGCCCTCGGTCACGCCAGCGAATTGCTGCCGACCCTGCCGGCCGATATCGAGATCACTCATTATCAGGACGCGCTGATCACGCCCGGCTTCATCGACACCCACATCCACCTGCCGCAAACCGGCATGGTCGGTGCTTACGGCGAGCAGTTGCTGGACTGGCTCAACACTTATACGTTCCCGTGCGAAAGCCAGTTTGCCGACAAGGCCCATGCCGACGAAGTCGCGGACATTTTCATCAAGGAACTGCTGCGCAACGGCACCACCACCGCGCTGGTATTCGGCAGCGTGCACCCGCAATCGGTGAACTCGTTCTTCGAGGCCGCCGAGCAATTGGACCTGAGGATGATCGCCGGCAAGGTGATGATGGACCGCAACGCGCCGGACTACCTGACCGACACCGCCGAATCCAGCTACGTCGAAAGCAAGGCGCTGATCGAGCGCTGGCACGGCAAGGGTCGCCTGCACTACGCCGTCACTCCGCGCTTTGCGCCGACCAGCACCCCGGAACAACTGACCCTCGCCGGCCAGTTGCTGAGTGAATATCCGGACCTGTACATGCAGACCCACATCAGCGAAAACCTCAAGGAAGTCGAGTGGGTCAAGGAACTGTTCCCGGAGCGCAAAGGCTACCTCGACGTCTACGATCACTACCAATTGCTGGGCGAGCGCTCGGTGTTCGCCCACGGCGTGCACCTGTGCGACGACGAGTGCGCACGACTGGCGGAGACCGGTTCGGCGATTGCCTTCTGCCCGACCTCGAACTTCTTCCTCGGTAGCGGCCTGTTCAATTTGCCGATGGCCGAGAAGCACAAGCTGAATGTCGGTCTGGGCACGGACGTTGGCGGTGGCACCAGTTTCTCGCTGTTGCAGACGTTGAACGAGGCGTACAAGGTCATGCAGTTGCAAGGCGCGCGACTGAGCCCGTTCAAATCGTTGTACCTGGCGACACTCGGCGGTGCACGTGCACTGCGCCTGGAAGACAAGATCGGCACGCTGCAACCGGGCACCGATGCAGACTTCCTGGTGCTGGATTACAACGCTACGCCGTTGCTGAGTTATCGCTTGAAGCAGGCGAACAACATTGCCGAGACGTTGTTTGTGTTGATGACGCTGGGGGATGACCGGACGGTGTTGCAGACGTATGCGGCGGGGAGTCAGGTGCATCAGCGGTAAGGTTTTTCGGGCAAAAAAATCCCCCGTCGCATTACAAGCGCGGGGGATTTTTATTGCTTGTCATATCGCCTTCGCGAGCAAGCCCGCTCCCACATTTGATTTGGGTCGTACACAAATAATGTGTTCGCTGGAGATCAAATGTGGGAGCGGGCTTGCTCGCGAAGCAGGCGACTCGGTCTATCAGAGTTTCGCCGTCGGCCGCCCTGGCTTTTTGGTCTGCAACAAATGCGAGAACACCGCATGCAAATCATCCGACGCACTTTCCTCGTCGAGGTTGAGTTTGCTGTCGATGTGATCCATGTGA
This sequence comes from Pseudomonas sp. LB3P81, assembly GCF_054897965.1. NCBI lineage: Bacteria > Pseudomonadati > Pseudomonadota > Gammaproteobacteria > Pseudomonadales > Pseudomonadaceae > Pseudomonas > Pseudomonas sp. LB3P81. The sequence goes on from NZ_JBUBVG010000001.1 coordinate 1,434,502, forward strand.
TGCATCATCAAATTCACCGCCAGCTCACTGTTGCGCGCTTCAATGGCGTCGATCAGTTGGGTGTGCTCGTCGTAGGAACAGTGCGAACGGTTGCCGCTTTCGTATTGGGCGATGATCAACGAGGTCTGGGAAACCAGGCTGCGCTGGAAGCTGATTAGCGGTGCATTCTTCGCCGCTTCGGCCAGTTTCAGGTGAAACTCGCCCGACAGACGGATACCGGCACCGCGATCGCCACGGGAGAAGCTGTCGCGTTCGTCGTTGACCATCTGGCGCAATTCGGCAATCTGCTCGGCGGTGGCGTGTTGCACCGCCAGTTCAGTGATCGCCCGCTCGACCAGACGCCGGGCGAGGAACACCTGACGCGCTTCTTCGACACTCGGGCTGGCAACCACGGCGCCACGGTTCGGCCGCAGCAGCACGACGCCTTCATGGGCCAGGCGCGACAGCGCGCGGCGAATGATGGTGCGACTGACCCCGAAAATTTCCCCCAGCGCTTCTTCGCTCAACTTGGTGCCGGGCGCCAGGCGCTGTTCGAGGATGGCCTCGAAGATATGCGCGTAGACAATATCGTCCTGGGTGCCGCTGCGGCCGGCTTTGCCTGCTCGCGGTTGTTTCTTGAGGGGTTGCAACTGTTCGTTCATGGGCACTCGAGTCGGGAGAACTGCGGCGAATTGACCGTGACTGTAATACGGCACAGTGGGTCGCTGGCAAGTATCGCGTAAAAAACACCGCGATTGTACACAATGGACGGTGGCAACACGACTGTACGGCTGTTTGTCGCCTTCGCTGTATTGCAACGATTGCTTACGTTTGAGTTTAGGCTTTAACCCGGAATCCCGTAGGAGCTGTCGAGTGAAACGAGGCTGCGATCTTTTGATTTTGATTTTGATTTTGATTTTTCAAGATCAAAAGATCGCAGCCTCGTTTCACTCGACAGCTCCTACAGGACATCTACATACGTGAAAGGGAACATCGCTGTCATGAACGACGCAACGCACACGCAGCTCCGCCCTCTGGCCGATACGTCACCCTCGGCCATTGTCGCCGGCTTCATCGCGATGATGACCGGCTACACCAGCTCCCTGGTGCTGATGTTCCAGGCCGGGCAAGCGGCAGGGCTGACCAGTGGGCAGATTTCGTCGTGGATCTGGGCGATTTCCATCGGCATGGCGGTGTGCTCGATTGGCCTGTCCCTGCGTTATCGCACGCCGATCACCATTGCCTGGTCGACACCCGGCGCGGCGCTGCTGATCACCAGCCTGGGCGGTGTGAGCTACGGCGAAGCCATTGGCGCCTACATCACCTGCGCGGTGCTGGTCACGATTTGTGGATTGACCGGCAGCTTCGAACGCTTGGTAAAGAAGATTCCGGCGTCCTTGGCCGCCGCATTGCTGGCGGGGATCCTGTTCAAGATCGGCAGCGAAATTTTCGTCGCCGCCCAGCATCGCACCGCGCTGGTGCTGGGGATGTTTTTCACGTACCTGGTGGTCAAGCGCCTGTCGCCCCGCTACGCCGTACTCGCTGCATTGCTCATCGGCACGGCGTTGTCAGGGTTCATGGGGCTGCTGGATTTCAGCGCGTTTCACCTGGAAGTGGCGACGCCGGTCTGGACCACGCCGCACTTCTCCCTGGCCGCGACCATCAGCATCGGCATCCCGCTGTTCGTGGTGGCGATGACGTCGCAGAACATGCCCGGCATCGCCGTGCTGCGCGCCGACGGCTATAACGTGCCGGCTTCTCCGCTGATCACCACCACCGGCATCGCCTCGCTGCTGCTGGCACCGTTCGGTTCCCACGGGATCAACCTCGCCGCCATCAGCGCGGCGATCTGCACCGGCCCGCATGCCCACGAGGATCGCAACAAGCGTTATACGGCGGCGGTCTGGTGCGGGATTTTCTACGGGATCGCCGGGGTCTTCGGCGCGACGCTGGCGGCGCTGTTTGCCGCGTTGCCGAAAGAACTGGTGCTGTCGATTGCGGCGCTGGCGTTGTTCGGTTCGATCATCAATGGTTTGAGCATTGCCATGGCGCAAGTGAAGGAACGTGAGGCGGCGTTGATCACCTTTATGGTCACGGCGTCGGGGCTGACGCTGTTTTCCATCGGGTCAGCGTTCTGGGGGATTGTGGCGGGGGTGTTGACGCTGGTGATTCTGAACTGGCGTAAAGCCTGAAAACAAAAGATCGCAGCCTCGTTTCACTCGACAGCTCCTACAGGGGATCGCATTTCAATGTAGGAGCTGTCGAGTGAAACGAGGCTGCGATCCTTTGATCTTCACAAAAAAACGGCGACCCTCGGGTCGCCGTTTTTCATGACATCAAGCTACCGGATTGATCGGCTTTTCCGGGTACCAGACGTCCAGCAGCGGGCTGACTTCAACGCTGGTCAGCTCGGTGCGGCCTTTGAGCCAGGCTTCAACGGCAGCGCGCTGTTCAGCGCTGACCGAACCACGTTTCTGCAGGCAAACCAGACCGAAGTCGTCGCCGCCAACATAGCCCAGACCGTTGGCTTCCATGGCTTCTTTCAGGAACGCGTCGAGGAAAGCATCAATGGCTTCATCAGCCAAATCTTCTTTGAAATCCAGGTTCAGTTCGAAACCCAGCTCTTGAAATTCATCGACGCACAGTTTTTTGCGCAGACGCTGGGAACGGTTAGTCGCCATTGGAACAATCCTCATAAGTAATAACGGGCGGCACTTTAGCAGTTTAAGCCGCCAATTGCCCGACTCTCTGGGCGCAACGAGTTACCGTCGGTAAAAAATAGCGGATTAGAAGACGCGGGCACGGCACAAGCCGCTACACCTTGGGGCATAATGCCGACACTTTCATGACCACCGAGGGAATTTATCTTCATGCCCTCGTCTTTTTTCCCCCTCGACTGCAGGGTTCTATTTCAGATGATCAAATCTTTGCGTCCACTGTTGCTGGCCAGTCTTCTTCTTCCCCTGGCCCTCCCCGCTTCCGCCGCCACCATCAACACCGCGCTGTCGCCCAACGTCGAAAAAGCCCTGAAGGCCAGCAAGTTGCAGGACAACGCCCTGTCGCTGGTGATGATCCCGCTTAACGGCCCCGGCACCCCGACCATTTTCAACGCTGACGTCTCGGTCAACCCGGCCTCCACCATGAAACTGGTGACCACGTACGCCGCGCTGGAAATGCTCGGCCCGAACCATCAGTGGAAAACCGAGTTCTACACCGACGGCACGCTCAGCGGCGGCATTCTCAACGGCAACCTCTACCTCAAGGGTGGCGGCGATCCGAAACTGAACATGGAAAAACTCTGGCTGCTGATGCGCGACCTGCGCGCCAACGGCGTGACGCAAGTCACCGGCGACCTGGTGCTGGATCGTGGCTTCTTCGTGCAACCGCAATTGCCCGAATTCAACGATGACGGCAATGACGAGAACAAACCGTTCCTGGTCAAACCCGATTCGCTGCTGGTCAACCTCAAGGCCTTGCGCTTCGTGGCGCGCAACGACAACGGCCGGGTGCTGATTTCGGTCGAACCGCCGATTTCCAGTATCCGCATCGAAAACCAGGTCAAGGCCGTCAACTCCAAGCAATGCACCGGTGGCGTGCGTTACAACCCGGTGACCCAGGCCGATGGCACCGTGAACATAACCGTCGGCGGTCAGCTGGGCGAAGGCTGCAGCTCCCAGACTTACCTGTCGTTGCTCGACCACGCGACCTATACCGCGGGCGCGGTCCGGGCGATCTGGAAAGAACTGGGTGGCAGCATTCAGGGCAAGGATGTTCTGGCATCCACGCCAAAAGACGCCAAGGTGCTGGCTCGCGCCTTCTCGCCGGACCTGGCGGAAATCATCCGTGACATCAACAAGTACAGTAACAACACCATGGCTCAGCAGTTGTTCCTGAGCCTGGGCCAGAAATTCCGCACCGACGCCGACGCCGACGACGCCAAAGCGGCCCAGCGCGTGGTGCGTCAGTGGCTGGCGAAAAAAGGCATCACCGCGCCGCACCTGGTGATGGAAAACGGTTCCGGCCTGTCCCGTGCAGAACGTGTCAGTGCTCGTGAAATGGCCGCGATGCTGCAAGCCGCATGGCACAGCCCGTACGCCGCCGAGTTCATCAGCTCGATGCCGATTGCCGGCACCGACGGCACCATGCGTAAACGCCTGAAGACCACCGCGATGCGCGGTGAAGCCCACGTCAAGACCGGCACCCTGAACACCGTGCGCGCGATCTCCGGCTTCAGCCGTGACGTCAACGGCAATACCTGGGCAGTGGTGGCGATCCTCAACGACAAGGCACCGTTTGGTGCGTCGTCGGTGCTGGATCAGGTGCTGCTGGATTTGTATCGCCAGCCGAAACTGCCTGATACGGCTTCGGTTCTGTAACCCTTAAAATCAAAAGATCGCAGCCTTCGGCAGCTCCTACGGGGTCATGTGTACACCTGTAGGAGCTGCCGAAGGCTGCGATCTTTTCAATTCACCGCAGAATCGCCTAGCTTATCTCGCCTTCAACCCGATCACGCCCAGCCTGCTTCGCCGCATAAACCCCCGAGTCAGCCCGCAATAGCAGCGCATCCGCGCCTTCGTCGACGCGCCAACTGGCGATCCCGAAACTCGCGGTGACGATCCCGACGTCGTCGATCGGCGAGCTGCGCAAGGCTTGCCACAACTCCAGCGCCAGCACATGGGCCTTTTCGCCGTCGATGTCCGGGCAGAGCACCATGAACTCCTCACCGCCCAGGCGACAGAACACGTCGGTGCGCCGCAGCCGATGACCAATACGCTCGCACACCGCTTGCAACACCCGATCGCCCACCGCATGACCGTGCTGGTCATTGATGCGTTTGAAGTGGTCGATGTCGAGCATGATCACGGACAACTCGCCGCCACCGCGCTCGACCCGGGCCATTTCAGTGGTCAGGCGCTCCTGGAAATAGCGGCGGTTGTGAATCCCGGTCAGCGAGTCAGTAATCGACAGCGCCCGCAACTCTTCTTCCACCCGTTTCAAGTCGGAGATGTCCGAGACGTAGCCATGCCAGAGCACGCCGCCACCGGGCAGTTCCTCCGGCGTCGCTTCACCTCGGACCCAGCGCAGGCCACGTACCGGCAGCAGCACACGGTATTCCTCGCGCCACGGGCTGAGCGTGTCCGCCGACGCCCGGATGGAGGCGCGAACCCGGCTGGTGTCCTGGGGATGAATCCGGGTGAAAATCGATTCAGCGTCGAGCAGCATCACCTCCGGTTCGAGCTCATAGATTTCGCGGATGCCATCGCTGGCGTAGATCACACTGAAGCGTCCGTCGAACTCCATCTTGAACTGGTAAATCCCGCCGGGCAGATGGGCGCTGAGTTTCTTCAATAACACATCCCGTGCGGCGAGCGCCTCGTACACCCGCTTGCGCTCGGTGACGTCGATGCAGACTGCCAGGTGCCCGACCCACAGACCTTGCTCGTCGAGTACCGGGGTCGCCAGCATGTTCACCGTCAAATGGCTGCCGTCGTCGCGAACCAGGGTCCACTCCCGCGCTTCGTGACCGCCCTCTTCACCGCCCTCGACCAACATCGCCTGGCAGGTCGGAATCGGCTTGCCATAGCGCGCGCTCAACTCCGCCGAGCGCGCCTCCAGTTCCCGGGGCAAATGCAGATTTTCCAGGGTCATGTGCCCCACCACATCAGCGCTGGAATAGCCGAGCATCTGCTCCGCCCCGGCATTGAACGTGCTGATGATGCCGCGCAGGTCGGTGGCGATGATCGCCACTTGAGTCGCGGCATTCAGCACGCCGCGCAACTGACCATGGGTGCCGCGCAGTTCCTGCTCACGGGCGCGCAGCTCCTGGGTCCGCTGCTCGACCATTTTCAACGCCCTTTGCCGCTGACTGACCAGCACATAAAGCAGTGCGCTGAGCATCAGACTGAGCAAGCCACCCAGCACCACAACGCTAGTGACCGAAGAATGGTTGGCTTTCAGGAAGGCCTCGCTGGGCTGGATATCGACTTGATAGTTGTGATCGGCAAGCCGCAGCAGCCGGGTCGCGGCCAACTCACTGACGGCGGGCCCGTTGGGGGATTCATAGAGCACTTCGTGCTGATCGTCAGTGGACAAGTCGAGGATGCGCACCGACAGATAATCGCGGCTCGCCTCCGGCAACCCGTCGGCCAGCAACTGACGCATGCTGATCACCGCCATCACGTAACCGTAGGGTTTGGTTTGCGGACTGTTGCCGGACAGAACCGGCGCAACCAACAGCACACCCCGGGCATAGGCCGGCTCGATGCTGACCAGGTACATCGGCTGCGACACCGCCATCCTGGCGCTCTGGTCGGCCCGTTCGAGGGTTGAACGGCGCAGAGGTTGCGCCAGCAAGTCGTAACCCAGCGGCGCACCGAGTCGGCTTTGCGTCTGGCTGTACAGCACCACCACGTACTCATCCCGTTCGGCCGCCAGTTGCAGCTGGCCGTCGGCATTGAGCTCACGAATGCTGAAGTCGGATAAACCTTCCTCACGTACCTGGCGCTCAAATTCAGCGCGCTCGGCACCGCTGACCCGCTGGGCAAACGTATAGGCCTGGGTTCGGTGCAGCAGAGGTTGGGTGTAGCCGTTGAATTCCTCGCGGTCGACCACATCGGAATTGGTGAAGAACCGGCGCAGGCCGTCGAGGCGCTGTTCCTGATCTTCGAAACGCTCTTCGATACGGCTGTAACGTTCACTGGCCATCAGCTGGAAACGTTGCCGCAATTGTTGGTGGAACAGATTCAGGGTCGACCAGGCCAACAGCCCCGTGAGAACGCCGCCAACGACCAATACCAGCAGCGCGACCAGCCAGGCCGAAACGTCTTCACTGATAAAACCCAGGATCTTGGGGCGCACGGAGTGCAACGACATAGAGGCAACTCAAAACGCCAGGTGCCGGAAAAGCCCATTGGCCATGCGTTGAGTTATAGCGATTAGCCATCAATTTGACCAGCACTGAAAGAAGCCAAGAGCCTTTAAAAATCAAGGCTCTGTGGATCCAATGCCAGAGAGTATCAACGTGCCGTGACTTTCCAGGCTCGGTGGATCTTGGCGTTGCGGGCAAAATCCGGATCAATGGTCTGGGCCGTAATCTCCTCGACCGCATAACGCTCGGTGAGGTTGGGTTCCAGCTCGAACTTGCGGAAGTTGTTGGAGAAGTACAGCACGCCCCCCGGCGCCAGTCGTGCCATGGCCAGGTCGATCAATTGCACCTGGTCGCGCTGCACGTCGAAGATCCCTTCCATGCGCTTGGAATTGGAGAACGTTGGCGGGTCGATGAAGATCAGGTCGTACTCGTCGCGGCAGGCGTCGAGCCAGGCCATCACGTCGCCCTGCTCCAGACGGTTCTTGTCGGAGAAACCGTTCAGCGACAGGTTGCGACGCGCCCAGTCGAGGTAGGTTTTCGACAGATCGACGCTGGTGGTGCTGCGCGCGCCGCCCTTGGCGGCGTGAACACTGGCGGTCGCGGTGTAGCAATACAGGTTGAGGAAGCGCTTGCCGGCTGCCTCTTTCTGAATGCGCATGCGCATCGGCCGGTGGTCGAGGAACAGACCGGTGTCGAGGTAATCGGTGAGGTTCACCAGCAGCTTCACGCCGCCTTCGTTGACCTCGACGAACTTGCCCTGTGCGGCCTGACGTTCGTACTGTTTGGTGCCGCTCTGACGCTCGCGACGCTTGACCACCACGCGGCTCTTGTCGATGTTCAACGCCTGCGGAATGGCCGCCAGGGCGTCGAACATGCGGGCCGAGGCTTTTTCCGGGTCGATGGACTTCGGCGCGGCGTATTCCTGGACGTGAACCCAATCCTGATACAGGTCGATGGCCATCGAGTATTCCGGCATGTCGGCATCGTAGACGCGATAGCAGTCGATGCCTTCACGCTTGACCCACTTGCCCAGCGCCTTGAGATTCTTTTGCAGGCGATTGGCAAACATCTGCCCGCCTTCGCTCAAGCGCGGTTGCTCAATCACCACCGGGGCCGGTTTGATCGGGTTGCCGTTCTTGTTGTACTGACGTTCCTGCGGCTCGTTCGGCGCCTGATCGTATTCCGCCTGTTCGCGCTCGACTTGACGCTGTTCCGGGGTACGACGCTCGCCCGTGACGAACTGGTCCGGCGTGACCTTGATCAGCAGCAGCTTGCACGGCAACGCGCCGTTCCAGAACGAATACTGTTTGTGGCTGCGGATGCCCATGCGCTTGCCCAGATCGGGGGCGCCGGTGAAGACGGCGGCTTCCCAGTTCAGGCAGGCCTGACGCAGGCGCTCGCCGAGGTTCTGGTAGAGGTAGAGCAAGCTCGCCTCGTCGCCCAGACGCTCGCCGTACGGTGGGTTGCAGATCACCAGACCTTTCTGGTTCTGGTCCGGACGCGGTTCGAACGTACCGACTTCGCCTTGGTAGATCTTGATCCACTCGCTCAGGCCGGCACGTTCGACGTTGTTGCGGCCCGGTTGAATCAGGCGCGGGTCAGCTTCGTAACCGCGAATCCACAACGGTGGCTTGGCCAGACCGGCCGCGGCGCGTTCGGTGGCTTCTTCGTGCAGCTTTTTCCACAGCGCCGGCACGTGACCGAGCCACGCGGTGAAACCCCACTGCTCGCGACGCAGGTTCGGCGCCATGTCGGCGGCGATCATCGCCGCTTCGACGAGGAACGTACCCACACCGCACATCGGGTCAGCCAGCGCGCCGCCATCGGCCGCAATGCGTGGCCAGCCGGAACGGATCAGGATCGCGGCCGCGAGGTTTTCCTTCAGCGGCGCCGCGCCCTGCTGCAAGCGATAGCCGCGCTGGTGCAGGCTGTGGCCGGAGAGGTCGAGGGAGAGAATCGCTTCGCCACGGTCCAGACGCAGGTGAATGCGCAGGTCCGGGTTGAGTTTGTCGATGGACGGACGGTCGCCCTGCGGAGTACGCAGTTTGTCGACGATGGCGTCTTTGACTTTCAAGGCGCCGAAGTGCGTGTTGTCGATGCCCGAGCCGTGACCGCTGAACTCGACGGCCAGGGTGCCGTCGTTGAGCATGTGGTCTTGCCACTCGATATCGAGCACGCCGTGGTACAGGTCTTCGGCGTCCTTCATCGGGAAACGCTTGAGCACCAGCAGCACCCGGTTCGCCAGACGCGACCACAGGCACAGGCGATACGCGGTTTCCATGGTCGCCATGCCGCGCACGGCAGAGGTGTGCTCACGCGCTTCTTCAAGGCCAAGCCCGACGGCTTCCTCGATGAGCAGGCCTTCAAGGCCTTTGGGGCAAGTGAGGAAGAGTTCGAAACGATCGGACATGGTTTTCAGAGCCTTTGGCTAAGTGAACCGGCAACGCATTGCCGGCCCGGTTTTCAATCAGGCGCTTTTCTAAAAGAGCGCCCGCGTGGCACGAAGGTGTGCCGTCCCACCCCTGCTGCTCGGGTTAAAAGAGCTTAGATGCAAGGACAGATAAAAAAGTTAATGCAACAAAATGACATAAGTCGACCCTTCGTCGAATAATGCTCAACGCAACACGAGCCATTCTCACTAAAGGATTAATCCCATCATTCTGCGGGGGGCCGATCATACAGGGCTTTGACCAATAAATATGGGGCAAACATCGTGTTACTTATGGCCATAGCATCTTTATGGTTACGTTCTTATGACAAAACGATCATTCCCTCGATGTGACGCATTGGTTAGAACTCAATACAGGTTGGCGCCACAACGGACGTCAACACCCTGGCTCGCCACGCCGGCAGCGAGCCCCCAACGGCAGACATTTCTGCCAGACCTCGATTGAGGTCGACGCGATAACTACAGTCAACAAGTGAGGGCAACACCCTATGAGAAGACTTAAGCGTGATCCGTTGGAAAGAGCATTTTTGCGCGGATATCAATATGGCGTTGGTGGCAAATCCCGTGAGCTTTGCCCATTTACTCTACCGTCGGTACGCCAAGCCTGGATCAACGGCTGGCGAGAAGGACGCGGCGACAACTGGGACGGTATGACCGGCACTGCGGGAATCCATAGACTCAACGAACTTCACGCCGTCGGCTAACACAGGGCACACACTCCGACACGACAACCTGATTACGTAACGACTTAACACGCACGCCCCATCCGGGCGGCGGGCTCCGGCCCAAGGGCTCCTTCGAGGAGCCCTTTTTTATGCCTGCAAATTACTTAAAACCTGAGAACTGCTTTTGTGGCGAGGGAGCTTGCTCCCGCTCGGCTGCGAAGCAGTCGTACCGCTGCAATCGAGTTTTGTCTGACACACCGTGATTTTAATTTGGGGCCGCTTCGCAGCCCAGCGGGAGCAAGCTCCCTCGCCACAAAAGCTCGCCACCACGGGGGTTAGCGCAAGGCGGCGATAGCGTCCACGGATTCGCGAATCAACGCCGGGCCTTTGTAGATGAAACCCGAATAGATCTGCACCAGGCTCGCCCCCGCCGCGATTTTCTCGGCAGCGTGCCTGCCTTCGGTGATGCCGCCCACGGCGATGATCGGCAAACGACCGGCCAGTTCGGCGGCCAGCACCTTCACGGTGTGGGTGCTCTTGTCACGAACCGGTGCGCCGGACAAACCACCCGCCTCGTCACCGTGTTCCATACCTTCGACACCGACACGGCTCAGGGTGGTGTTGGTGGCGATCACCGCGTCCATCCCGGTTTCGATCAGCGCTTGTGCGACTTGAGCGGTTTCTTCGTCGGTCATGTCCGGTGCGATTTTGATCGCCAGCGGCACATGTTTACCGTGACGCAACGCCAGTTCCGCGCGACGGGTCGCCAGATCCGCCAGCAATTGCTTGAGCGAGTCACCGAACTGCAGGCTGCGCAGGCCCGGCGTATTCGGCGAGCTGACATTGACCGTCACGTAGCTGGCGTGGGCGTAAACCTTGTCCAGGCAGATCAGGTAGTCGTCGACCGCACGCTCGACCGGCGTATCGAAGTTCTTGCCGATGTTGATGCCCAGCACGCCCTTGTACTTGGCCGCTGCCACGCGGGCCAGCAGGTGATCGACGCCGAGGTTGTTGAAGCCCATGCGGTTGATGATCGCCTCGGCTTCCGGCAGACGGAAAATCCGCGGCTTCGGATTGCCCGGCTGCGGACGCGGGGTGATGGTGCCGATTTCGACAAAACCAAAACCCAGTTGGGCAAAACCGTCGATGGCCGCGCCGTTCTTGTCCAGACCGGCCGCCAGCCCTACCGGGTTCGGGAAGTCGAGGCCCATGACGTTCACCGGCATTTTCGCCGGCGCCTTGCACAGCAAGCCGTTGAGGCCCAAACGCCCGCCCGCGCCGATCAAGTCCAGGGACAGATCGTGGGAGGTTTCCGGGGAAAGTTTGAACAACAGCTGACGGGCCAGGGTGTACATGGGCGGAGTTGACTCTGGGCAATGAAAAGTGGCGGCGATTATAGCCGGGGTTGACGGAGACAGGCGACCTCTTTGCCTTGAATCAAGGAACCGGAGTCTCCTGCAGCGTATAGGCGTTGTCGGAGCGTTTGGCACTGCCAAAGACCAGTGGGAAGTAAGAGATGAACGCCACCAGAGCAAGGCAGCCGCTCATGACATGACCCAGATCACCGTCATCGAACTCCAACTGTCTCAGCACATGCGCGAGCATGGCTGGTATCAATGCGCTGTTGATTGACGACGACAAGCGTATAGGAACGATTCCAAGACCGTCGTCCATCGCCTTTGTCGAGTCCGGTTGCCGATACCCCGCTCGCGCCACCAGCCCTCTTTGCTGCAAAGACTCCGGGTCAGTAAATACCGAGTCCTTCCCATAGTTCGGAGACAGTGCAGGCAAACATTTCGAATAAATGGAAACGACGTCGACCATGATAACGCCAAAGGCAGTCACAAACGCATGGATAAAGTCCGCGCCCAGACTGTGAGGAAGTCCTATCCCCGCTCGGGCAAGACTAGTCAGCGGTAACCATTGCCCCATCTCTGACACTGCAAACTGAACTATGCCATGGACAAAAGCCGATACACCGGTGGTTGCCATGGTGGCGGGCCCGGCGTTGTCTTTTAAGGGAAAGACGAAGTTGGCCGCGCCTCTGGTCACTGCGTAAACCACCGAGCCAAGTACCTTCGAGAGCACCCCTGAAGACGCGCCAGTGACATGCGCCAAAATCGCGGCCCCCACCGTAATGCTGGCCATGCATACACGCCCCAGAAGCGACGGCAGGGTCGATGTCCCGTCAAGTAAATTTCGAATTGCCCCGATCACGATCAGCGCCGGGGCGATCATGGACAGCGCAAACACCGCCCATGCTTTGGCGGCCTCAGGTAACTCACCATGGGCCAATGCTTGCTCGCCGTAATAAGTAGCGATGCCGCCAACGACCAGGCCCTGCAGCGCCGCGAAGCCTTGACTCACTGGCTGCGTCAGCCGACGGGCGAATGTTGCGAGCCTGACGAAACCCTGCGGAGTCTGAATGAACTCATTGCCTGACCGGCGACGCCTGTTGGCAGATCAATGCATCGGCGTGTTCACGTTCACTGAAGAGGGATTACACATGCAATCGACGGTTGCCGATTCAAATCAACAGGCTGGGACAGACGCCGACACGCAGGTCGAACTCGATGCTTTGCCGGTGCGTCTGGAGTTTCTGCTCGCCACCCATGACATCGACCTGGGCACGTTGTCACGGATCATCGATGGCCAACTCATTCCGTTGGCGGCCGATGCCGCCCGGCACATCGAGGTTCGCGCCAATGGCAAGCGCGTGGCCCGTGGCGAACTGGTGCAGCTGGACGAACAGTTGGGTGTCGAGTTGCTCGAGGTCTATCGGAACACTGGCAATGAATGACGTCTCGCTGATTGCGCTGCTGGCGTTTGCTTCACTGCTGCCTTTTCTGGTGGCCGCCGGAACTTGCTACATCAAGTTCTCCATCGTGTTTGTCATCGTGCGCAACGCGTTAGGGTTGCAGCAGGTGCCGTCGAACATGACGCTCAATGCGATTGCCTTGTTGCTGGCGATTTTCGTGATGACGCCGGTCATGAAGCAGGGCTATGGCTATTACAAGGAAGAAGCGGTGGCCTTCGCTCAACGATATTGCCCTGAGGATCGACCACGCTGCCCAGCAAGGCATCGCTGCAGCTCAGGCGCAATGTCGAGCCCGTCGGGACAATCATCGACTCCCTGGACAAGCCTTTGGCATCACCGAGCAAACTGAGCAGGACCGCGCCAGGCTTGAAGCCAATGACTTGCGCCCTGGCCGCCACGTGCGGCGAACGCCAATGGCGACGCACTTCGCAGACTTCACCGACCACCACATTGTCCAGCGCCGCTTCGATCAAAGGACCACTCAAGCGCAAGGGATGGGCGGCCTGCCGTTCCAGCCGGATGCTCATCGGCGCAACAATTCGCACAGCGTTTCAATCGACTGCACAAAAGCATCCAGGGCTTGTGCGAAATGCTCGGCGTCACCCAGGGCGTGGTCATTGGCCATCAAGCGCAGTTCAAGCTGCCCCTGGACTTCGCACAGGTGCAGTTGGCCGGTGCGAGAAAAAGCATTGCCTTCCAGCAAGAACTGCATCAATTCGAAGGCGCAATGGTTCATGACATTTGGGCTCGCTTGCGCGACCGCTGCCCAGATCCACACATCGCCCTCCACGACGGCCACGTTGATATCGGGCAGGTTTTTCATCTGCATTTCAATGGTGCTGTGGCTGTCGAAGTGCCCTATCTGGCTGTCCACGCAGCCGCTGTGTCGCAGTGCTTCACGCAACAGGTCGGCAATATCGATCGGTATCATTTACAGGGTTTCCTCAGAGGGTCTTGATGACATTGACCGAAATGGTCTCGGAGATTTCGCCAAACGACATCACGTCCAGCTCCCGGAACCGTCCCTCGATCAGCTTCTTGATGTAGCGCCGCACATCGACCGAACACAGCAGCACCATGTCCTTGTGCGCAATGTGCAGGCTGTCCAGGCCGACACTCAGTCGGTCCATCAGCTCTTCCGACTCGGCCGGTTCCAGGTTGATGAAACTGCCGCCCGAGGTTTGCCGGATGCCTCTGCGTACCACTTCTTCGAATTCCGGCGACAGCAGCAGGACGCGCAAGTCATTGCCGTGGGCGAATTTGTTGCTGATGTAGCGCGCCATCGACCCGCGAACGTGTTCGACCAGCGCCAGCACGTCCTTTTCCCGCGACGCCCAGTGGGCCAGCGACTCCATGATCAGCTTCATGTTGCGCACGGAAATGCGCTCGCCGACCAGGCGCTGCAGCACCTCGGAGATCTTCTGCACCGTGACGTGGCGATACACTTCCTTGAGCAGATCGGGATAGCGGGTTTCCATTTCGTCGAGCAGTTGCTTGGTCTCCTGCACGCCGAAAAACTCCTGGATATTGCGCGCCAGCAACGTGACCAGGCAGCGGTAGCACTCTTCGTCTGCCGGGCGCAGTTGATAGCCCAACTGTTGCACTCGCTCCTTGTCGACGGCGTTGACCCAGACGCCGCCCAGGCGATTGCTGTCGTTGCCGCGCACCAGGGCAAAACCCAGGGGTTCAAGGTCCGGCGAGTAGTCGAGCAGGCGCCAGTGATCGAAATGGATATCGAACTGCTCGGCACGCACTTCATTGATCAGCACCGCCACTTGATGAGCCGGCAACGCCTCGCTGGCGCGGAACTGCGGTTCGGGTATGCGCAAGCCGTAGTCGACGAAAAACTGGCTGCGAAAGCGCGCCGCCCAACGGGCTTTGTTCAACGCGTCCAGTTGCGACGTGGGCACCAGCAGCATCAAGGCGATGGTTTCGGTGGCGATGTTATCGACGTCGTCGAGCAATCCCGACCCGGTTTGCAGCGCGCCTTGCTCGGTGGCTGCACCACGGTTTTCACCTTCGCCGGCTACCCTGGAGGCCTTTCGATGCCGGGTAAACACCACCAGCGCCAGCACCGCAGCGATAGGCAGAAAAGTCATCAGCGGAAAACCCGGGAGCAGGCCGACACCCACCGCCAGCAGCGCAGTCACGCCCATCACGAACGGATTGCCCAGCATCTGCGCCAGCATGTTGCGCCCCAGGTTGCTGTCGTCACCGTTGACGCGGGTCACGATGAAACCGGCACCGATGGCGATCAGCAACGCCGGAATCTGCGCCACCAGTCCATCGCCGATGGTCAGCAAGGTGTAGGTCGACAAGGCCGTGGACATGTCCATGCCCATTTGCCCGACACCAATGGCCATGCCGCCGATGAAGTTGACGAAGATAATGATGATGCCGGCGATCGCATCGCCCTTGATGAACTTCATCGCGCCGTCGAAAGAGCCGTACAGCTGGCTTTCACGCTCCAGCACGCTACGTTTTTCCTTGGCCTCCTCGGCGGTGATGGCGCCGGCCTTGAGGTCACCGTCGATGCTCATCTGCTTGCCCGGCATGCCGTCCAGCGAGAAGCGCGCCGCGACTTCGGCGACCCGCTCCGAGCCTTTGGTGATCACGATGAACTGGACAATGGTGACAATGGAAAAGATCACGAAACCCACCACCAGGCTTTCGCCGATCACGAACTCACCGAAGGACGCGATGATCTCCCCCGCGTCGGCCTGGCTCAGGATCAAGCGGCTGGTGCTGATCGACAGCGCCAGGCGAAACAGGGTGGTCAGCAGCAGCAACGCCGGGAACGTCGAGAAACTGAGGATGCGTTCGATGTAGAACGAGCCCATGAACACCAGCAACGAAATGACGATGTTCAGGCCGATGAGAAAATCCACCAGCGCCGTCGGCAGGGGAATGATCAGCATGGCGATGATCATCACCATGAGCGTCAGGATCAGCAGCTCCGGGCGAGCCCCGACGTTGCGTAAAAACACATTGAGCATGGCAGGTCAGCTCCGGAAGAAAGTCATGAGCAACCGCCGAGACGTCGCTGTTCAATGCATTCGTGGGTGTAGGCCATGTCTGCCAAACGCGAAAACTGTTGCGCCAGCCGCAGCGCTGCCTCGTCATCGACAAACAGTTGCAATGGCAACTGCAGGCTGTGCCGACGGACCGTCTGCAGCAGCGTCGAACGCTCGCGGTGCGGGCTCAACAGCACGCGTTCACCAAGCACGCCGAGCAACAACTGGTCGAGCTCATCGGGCCAGGTCAACAGTCCGAACAGGAACACCAGCCAGTCGGATTCGTCGGGGTTGTGCTGGCAGATCAGTTCATCGCCCAGCAGGCCGCCGATGAACAGACCGTCGGCTGAACGCAGGCGCTTGAGGTCGTTCAGCCGGGCCAGCAGTTGGCCAAATTCTGCGCGCGAGCAACTCGGGTCCTGGGCACTGATATCGGTGAGCAGCGCCGCTTCGATGAAGGCCAGCACATTCGTGCGTTGCGGTGGACCGTACAGCGCAATCCAGTCCTGATAACAACTGACCGACCCTTCGTCGGACTCGAGAAAATCCCGGTAGGTCTCGCGCAACAACGCTGCGCGAACAGCCATGCACGCACCGAACATTCTGGCCTTGAGGGCGGCGTTAATGCCGGCGTTCATGCGCTTGGGGGACGCCTGAGCGACCACTGTCTGCAACAGCGTTTCGAGCCGCTGACGAGTGCTTTTCTCCAGTTTTTTACGGCGCAGCAGTTCTCGCAGCACCAACACCAGATCACTGTCATCGGCAAACAGCTTTCGCGCCATCTGCATCAACCAGTCGATGGGTTTGTCTGCGAGCCGTGCCAGGCTGAGTATCTGTCGCACCTTCGGCACGGTGTCGTCGTCCAGGACTCTTTCGAAGTTGTCAGTCAGGGTGTCGGACTTCAGTTCGAAATGCCGTCGACCACGAAACTGCGCCAATGCCGCCGACATTTCATCGCTGATCTGGACGAAACGCTGCATGACGGCAGCCGTACCGCTTTCGTCGAGATCTGTGTCAGCACTCGCCTGTGGCTGCGGATGCTCTGCGGCCTTCTCGGCATTCAGCCGCGCCTGAGCCGCTCGCCCGCCGGTGGAAATCGCCGGCAGGATCATTTTATTGCCGCCCGAAAATAGGAACGGCGCAAACGTTCGTGCTGTTCCGGGGTCAGCAACTGTGGACCCGGTTCAACGGCGCCGGGCTCCAGCGTGTCGCGAATTTCCTTGGGTTGAATCAGGAACACCCGCACGGTATTGGCCGAGCGGTTCTGCCGGTAACTGAACAGCCGACCGATCCACGGAATCGATCCCAGCACCGGAATCCGTCCGATCTGCTCGCTGTGGTCATCGCGGGTGAAACCACCCACCAACAGGCTCTTGCCCGGCGGCACCCGCGCCACCGTACTGATCCGGGTGCGACCAACCGTCGGCAGAGCGCTCGGTCGTTCGCCCTGGCCAGGGTTTTCGATTTCGTTGCCGTCTTCGATATTGAGCGACATTTCAATCTCGTCCGCCTGGGCGAAACGCGGCAATACGCTCACCAGCGTGCCGTAGGTCACGTGCTGCAGATCAACACTGCGCTCGCCCACCAGAGGCGCATAAAACGTTCGGTTGTTGTCGAAAATCGCCGGCACATTCTCTTGGGTCAGGATCACCGGTCGCGACACCACATTCGCCCGGCTCGTGCGCTCCAGCGCCATGACCTGAGTGACGAACGACGCACCATCGAGCGTGGTCGCCGAGCCGGCGTTGAGCGATACACTGAATGTTCCGCCGGAATTCACTGCGCCTTGCCAGTTGATGCCCAACTGATTGAGTTCATCCTTGTGCAGATCAATGATCCACAACGACAGCTCCACGTGGCGTTTGGGCGTGTCCAGCGCGCTGACCAGGTTCTCGATAAAACGCACTTGCTCCGGCAACCCCTTGACCAACAGGCTGTTGGTATCGGGATAGGCCACGACCCGAATGTTCCCGGCGGCCGTGTCGCGCGCGAGGATTCGCGGCGCGGAGGGGTCCTGATCCGAAGGGGGGCTCGCCAGGCCTTCCAGTGGAAACGCCGGCATCAAGCCCTGCGGTCGCTGTGCAGCGGTTTGCGCCACCGCGGGCTCGACGCCGTTGCGCTCGCCGCGCAGCAAGGCCTCAATCACGGTGGCCAGTCCGGGAATCGTCACCTTGTCATCACGCAACTCGTATTTGCGGTCGCTCACAAAGGTGTTTCGCACCGGGATAACGCCGATCTGCTGGTTGCCCAGCAACAGTTCCGAGCGCTGGTTATCCATCAGCCCGGCCGCTTGCGTGACCAGATCGACATACATCGGCGGGCCGGACACATGGAACGTACGCAGACCATCGTGGCGCAACGGATAACGACGATCGTACAACCCGGAGCGTTCCAGGAACGCCTGAAGCTTGGCCACGGTCAAGGTCTGCAGCGACACCATCGAGCTTTTGAGTTCCGGGGCGTCATACAGATAAATCGCCTGACCATCGCTATACCAGATCAAGCCCATTTGCGAGCTGACTCGCTCAAAGGTTCGTTGCGGCGTGAGCAGATCGAACGTACCGGAAATCCGCTTGGCCGCAGCGGCCTTGCTGACGATGACCGGCTTGCCCAGTGGTCCGGACAGCTCGCTGAAAAAAGTGCGCGCGCTTTGTTCGCGGGCCTCGAAATTATAGACAGCGGCCTGCGCGGCAAAGGGTGCGAGCAGCAACACCGTGGTCAGGCAGACGGGCAAAAGGGATAAGGAGAACGATCGGCGGTTCATCGGCTCACTTGCCTGGAAGGTAGGTAATGTCGGCGAGGCTGCTGGGCGTGAAGCCCACCAGCTCACGGATTTCCTTGGAGAAATGCGAAGAAGAGGCAAAGCCGGACTCCAGCGCGACATCCGTCAGCGAGCAGTCCCGCAAACTCATGTTCAACAGCGCCTGAGCCGTGCGCCAGCCGCGCAATGCAGGCTTGGCTGCACTGCCCAGCGCCTGTCGGCACAATCGACGAAAGTGCGACACGGAAACGCCATAGCGTTGCGCCAGGTCGGTCAGTTTTTCACTGCGGGTGCCCTGTTCCAGCAGGAATCGCACAAGCCCGTAATTCTCGGTCTGACGCAGCACGCCGGCAAAGGCCTGGTAGGCCGGACTTGCGCCCATGGCCTGCTCGATGTACCAGCGCTCCAGCGCGCGTTCCGACCGAACGGTCTCGTACGTGACCGGCAACATGGCCCACGGGGCATGGCTCGGCCGTTGCCCCATCAGCGCATCACTCAGGTCGAAAAAGACCTGTAGCTTCACCAGCCGTGTCTCGGGCAGCGGCAACATCTGCACACCGCCGCCGCTCATTTGCAGCGCCTCGCTGACCGCGATCAGCCCTTCCCAACCGCCGACCAACCGATGGCGCTGCGCCGAGCCCAGAAGTTCGGTGGATTCGCTGACACGCAGATGCAACACCCGCCCGCCGGAACGGGCGTCCGAGAATGTTGTGGCATGAAGTGATTCGGTTTGCACGCCAACCTCCTTTGCGGCCTGACGATGAAGGGTCGGCAGGATGAAAGACATGGCGCGGGAAGTCCTGATGGAAAGCTGATGAAACCCGGGCTGGCATATGCCTTGCACCCACAGAGGTATCAGCACTCCTGTCAACGGCGAGATGAGTGCCAGGACAATGGCGTCGTCACCCGACCTTGCTCGTGCGAGGACCCGGGACGACGCCTTTTTTTTGCAAGGTGAGGACGCGATGAACGAACCATCAGCCGGCCCATTGGCCTGGGTCAACGGCAGCGATGCCCCGGAAAAGACCGACATCAACCTCGGCTTCATGGCCCTGAGCGACTGCGCTTCGGTGGTGGTCGCCGCCACTCAAGGGTTTGCACAGCCTTACGGGCTGACCTTGAACCTCAAGCGCCAGTCCTCCTGGGCCAACCTGCGGGACAAACTGGTCAGCGGCGAACTTGATGCTGCTCACAGTCTTTACGGCCTGATTTACGCCGTGCACCTTGGCATCGGCGGCGTCGCCCCAACCGACATGTCGGTGCTCATGGGCCTGAACCAGAACGGGCAAAGCATCAACCTTTCCCACGGTTTGCAGGCCCTGGGTGTGACCGGTCCTGAAGCACTGGACCGTCACGTGCACCAAACTCGCCCAAAACTCACGTTCGCTCAGACCTTTCCAACCGGCACCCACGCCATGTGGCTGTATTACTGGCTGGCGAGCCAGGGCATTCACCCGTTGCACGACGTCGACAGCGTGGTGGTGCCGCCGCCGCAAATGGTCGCGCACCTGCAAGCGGGGCGGATCGACGGTTTCTGCGTCGGTGAACCCTGGTCCGCCAGCGCGGTGAAACAGAATCTCGGCTTTACGCTGGCGACGACCCAGGCTATCTGGCCCGACCATCCGGAAAAAGTCCTCGGTTGCACCCGCGCGTTCGTCGAGCAATACCCCAACACCGCCCGGGCGCTGGTGATGGCGATTCTGGAGGCCAGCCGCTTCATCGAAGAAAGCGCCGAGAATCGCCGCAGTACCGCGCAGTTGTTAAGCGCCCCGGACTACCTCGATGCACCGCTCGACTGCATCGAACCGCGCCTGCTCGGCGATTACGCCGACGGTCTCGGCAATCGCTGGCAAGACCCGCACGCACTGCGCTTCCATGGCGGTGGCGAGGTCAACCTGCCTTACCTGTCCGATGGCATGTGGTTCATGACCCAATTCCGCCGCTGGGGCTTGTTGCGCGACGACCCGGACTACCTCGCGGTGGCCCGTCAGGTCCAGCAACTAGACTTGTATCGAGAGGCCGCGACCGCAGTCGGTGTTGCCTCGTCGGGCCAGGAAATGCGCAGCAGTCAGTTGATCGACGGCAAAATCTGGGACGGGTCCGACCCGGCCGGTTATGCCCGCAGTTTCAAGCTGCACGCCATGAGCGACAGCTCACCCCTTCTCGCCAGCCGCTGACAGGAGACTGCGAACATGTTGCGTATCCTGCTGATCAACGACACCGCGAAGAAGGTCGGCCGGCTGAAAGCGGCCCTGACCGAAGCCGGATTCGAGGTAATCGACGAATCCGGCCTGACCATCGACCTGCCCGCGCGCGTCGAAACGGTGCGTCCGGACGTGATTCTGATCGATACCGAGTCACCGAGCCGTGATGT
Organism: Pseudomonas sp. LB3P81; assembly: GCF_054897965.1. NCBI lineage: Bacteria > Pseudomonadati > Pseudomonadota > Gammaproteobacteria > Pseudomonadales > Pseudomonadaceae > Pseudomonas > Pseudomonas sp. LB3P81. The sequence goes on from NZ_JBUBVG010000001.1 coordinate 1,455,430, forward strand.
GATGGAGCAAGTGGTGCTGGTAACCCGCGACCAGCCGCGGCCGATCGTGATGTTTACCGACGAACATGACCCCGATGTGATGCGCCAGGCCATCAAGTCCGGGGTCAGCGCCTACATCGTCGAAGGTATTCATGCACAACGCTTGCAGCCGATTCTCGACGTGGCCATGGCACGCTTCGAAAGCGACCAGGCCCTGCGCGCCCAACTGCACGCCCGCGACCAGCAACTGGCCGAACGCAAGCGCATCGAGCTGGCCAAGGGGTTGCTGATGAAGATGAAAGACTGCAACGAGGAAGAGGCTTACACCCTCATGCGCCGCCAGGCCATGAGCCGGCAGCAGAAGCTGATTCAGGTGGCAGAGCAGATTATCGCGATGAGTGAGTTGTTGGGCTGACAAAAGCAAAGATCGCAGCCTTCGGCAGCTCCTACATTGGAATGGCATACACCCTGTAGGAGCTGCCGAAGGCTGCGATCTTTTTAGCTATTCAAAATGTGGCACAAATCTCGCTAAGTAATCCCTACAGGTAACCAACGGCGGTTGCCCCACCTACGACAAAGACGTCGCTCACCTCATTTGCCCAAGGCGAATCGGGTGGCGGCGTTTTTTTGTTTAGGCCCCACAGCCCGGGGCCGGTGGTGCGGCCGTTGCGGCGCCCCACCTGCAAGCTCATGACTCCTACTCGAGACAACTCACAGCTGAGGTGCGCGATGAATTCAAGCTTCTGGAAATCCGGCCATACCCCGACTCTGTTCGCAGCCTTCCTCTATTTCGACCTGAGTTTCATGGTCTGGTACCTGCTCGGCCCGCTGGCGGTGCAGATTGCCGCCGACCTGCACCTGACCACCCAACAACGCGGGATGATGGTCGCCACGCCGATTCTGGCCGGCGCCGTGTTGCGCTTCATCATGGGCATGCTGGCGGATCGCCTGTCGCCGAAAACCGCCGGGATGATCGGCCAGGTGATCGTCATCTGCGCCCTGTTCGGCGCCTGGAAACTCGGCATTCACAGTTATGAACAAGCGCTGCTGCTGGGCCTGTTCCTCGGCATGGCCGGTGCGTCCTTCGCCGTGGCCCTGCCGCTGGCGTCGCAGTGGTATCCGCCGCAGCATCAGGGCAAAGCCATGGGCATTGCCGGTGCCGGTAACTCAGGCACCGTGCTCGCGGCCCTGATCGCCCCGGTGCTGGCCGCCGCGGTTGGCTGGAGCAACGTGTTCGGCTTCGCCGTGATCCCGCTGGTCCTGACCCTCATCGTCTTCGCCTGGCTGGCCAAAAATGCGCCTGAGCGGCCGAAAGCCAAGTCGATGTCCGACTACTTTAAAGCCTTGGGCGACCGCGACAGCTGGTGGTTCATGTTTTTCTACAGCGTGACCTTCGGCGGCTTTATCGGCCTGGCCAGCGCCCTGCCCGGTTACTTCAACGACCAATATGGCCTGAGCCCGGTGACCGCCGGCTACTACACGGCAGCCTGCGTGTTTGGCGGCAGTCTGATGCGCCCATTGGGCGGCGCATTGGCTGACCGTTTCGGCGGGATTCGCACCTTGCTGGCGATGTACACGGTGGCAGCGATCTGCATCGCGGTGGTGGGTTTCAACTTGCCAAGCTCCTACGCGGCACTGGCACTTTTCGTCTGCACCATGCTCGGTTTGGGTGCGGGTAACGGTGCGGTTTTCCAATTGGTGCCACAGCGTTTTCGTCGTGAAATCGGCGTGATGACCGGTTTGATCGGCATGGCCGGTGGTATCGGCGGTTTCGCCCTCGCGGCGGGCATGGGTGCGATCAAGCAAAACACCGGCAGCTATCAACTGGCCTTGTGGTTGTTCGCCAGCCTCGGCGTCCTCGCCTGGTTCGGCCTGCACGGCGTGAAACGTCGCTGGAGAACCACTTGGGGCTCGGCTGCGGTCACTGCTGCGCGGGTGTAAGCGCTAATGAGCCTGCAGCTGAGTTTCGCCGAAGCCAGCGCCATGGGTCCGCGCGAGGAGAATCAGGACGCCCTGCGCCTGGTCACCCCCGCGCCGGCACTGGCGGCGAGCAAGGGTTACCTGTTCGCCATCGCCGACGGCGTCAGCCAGTGCGCCGATGGCGGGCTCGCCGCCCGTTCGACCTTGCAGGCGCTGGCGCTGGACTATTACGCCACCCCGGAAACCTGGGGCGTCGCCCAGGCACTGGATCGCCTGCTGCTGGCACAGAATCGCTGGTTGCAGGCCAATGGCGGTGGGCAACCGCTGCTCACCACTGTCAGTGCTTTAGTCATGCGCGGCAGGCGATTTACCTTGGCGCATGTCGGTGACTGCAGGGTTTATCGCTGGCACGCCGATCAATTGCAGCGGATCAGCGAAGACCACGTCTGGGACCAGCCGGGCATGCAGCATGTGCTCAAACGAGCGCTGGGCCTCGATCAGCATCTGGTGCTGGATTTTCTCGATGGCGAGTTGCGCCTCGATGAGAGTTTCGTGCTGCTCAGCGATGGCATCTGGGCCGTCCTGGGTGACACCGCCATTGCGGCAATTCTGCGTGATCAACCGGATCTGCACAGCGCGGCGCAAACGCTGGTGAGTGCGGCGCATCTGGCGGGCAGTCAGGACAATGCCAGCGTTTTACTGGTGCGGGTCGACGGCCTCGGTGAAACCAGCATCGGCGATGCGTTGATTCATGTGCAGCAGTGGCCGCTACCGCCAGCACTGAAACCGGGCCAGACCTTTGAGGGCTGGCAGGTCGAAGGGATACTCGGTCAGAGCCAGCAATCGCTGCTTTATCGGGTGCGCGACGCTCAGCAACAACCTTGGTTGCTGAAAACCTTGCCCGTTGCATTGCGCGACGATCACCTGGCCGGGCAGGCGTTGCTGTCGGAAGAATGGTTTCTCAAACGTGTAGCCGGTCGGCATTTTCCTGAAGTCCATGCCGCCCATCAGCGTCAGCATTTGTACTACGTGATGCGTGAATATTCCGGTTCTACCCTGGCGCAAGTGGCTGAGCGAACCACAACGCTGCCGCTGGCCCAATGGCAGGATCTGGCAGAACGTTTGCTGCGGGCGGTCGGTATGTTGCATCGACGGCAGATTTTCCATCGCGACATCAAACCGGAAAACCTGCTGCTGGGGGACGACGGCGAGCTGCGCCTGCTGGACTTCGGCCTCGCCTACTGCCCCGGCCTGTCTGAAGATCAGCTCTCGGCCCTGCCCGGAACGCCCAGCTATATCGCGCCGGAAGCCTTTCGCGGTGACCCGCCGTCCGCGCAACAGGATTTGTATGCGGTCGGCGTGACCTTGTATTTCTTGCTCACCGGGCACTTTCCCTACGGCGAAATCGAAGCGTTCCAGCGGCCGCGGTTTGGTGCACCGGTCAGCGCCAGTCGCTACCGGCCCGACCTGCCTGAATGGATCGCGCAAAGTCTGGAGCGCGCGGTGGCGGCGAATCCGGATGAGCGATATGAAACGGCGGAAGAATGGTTGCTGGTACTGGAACAGGGCGAGCGCCGCAGTTTGAGCGTGCGGCCAAGACCCTTGCTGGAGCGTGAGCCGGTGAAGGTCTGGCGGACGTTGGCGCTGGGGGCGTTGCTGGTGAATCTGGTGCTGCTGATTCTAGTTGTCCATTCATCCTGATTCGAACCAGACCCTATGTGGCGAGGGAGCTTGCTCCCGCTCGATCGCGCAGCGGTCGCAGATTTTTGGGTCTGCTTCGCAGCCCAGCGGGAGCAAGCTCCCTCGCCACAGGTTTCGCATGCTCCAGTACCGAGCAAGCCGCCTCAAATCAGTGCAGAAAATTTTGAATCCGTTCCTGAATTCCCGCCCGCTGCCCCGTAAAGCCATTCCTTGGAGAACTTGGCACAACCACTGCATTACCTCTCTTAACTTACATAAAGCCCAGCCTTCAACGACGAAGGGTGCGCTTCCCGACATAACGGGACCAGGACAAAGGCGTCCTCGCTAGGCAACTAGCGGGACGCCTTTTTTTGTTTGCGCGAAATGTGCTGAGCACGCCTGAAACGCCCTGACAAGGCGGGTCCGAGCGCTCCGGAGAACCTGATGAAAAAACTCAAACTGGTGATGATCGGCAATGGCATGGCCGGGGTTCGAACCCTGGAAGAGTTGCTCAAGCTGAGCAACGAGCTGTACGACATCACCGTCTTCGGCGCCGAACCGCATACCAACTACAACCGCATTCTGCTGTCGCCCGTACTGGCCGGCGAGCAAACTTTCGAAGAGATCGTGCTCAACGACCTGGACTGGTACCTGGACAACAACATCAAGTTGCTGCTCAACCGCAAAGTAGTGGAGATCGACCGGGTCAAACGCCGGGTCATTGCCCAAGACGGGACCGAAGCCGAGTACGACCGCCTGCTGATCGCCACAGGTTCGACCCCGTTTATCCTGCCAATCCCCGGCAATACCTTGCACGGCGTGATCGGCTACCGCGACATCGCCGACACCCGGTTGATGATCAACACCGCAAAAACCCACAAGCATGCCGTCGTCATCGGCGGCGGACTGCTGGGCCTGGAAGCGGCCAACGGCCTGATGCTGCGCGGCATGCACGTCACCGTGGTGCACAACAGTGAGTGGTTGCTGGAGCGACAACTGGACAACATCAGCGGTCGGTTGCTGCAAACCGCGCTTGAGTCGCGTGGCCTGCACTTTCGCCTTTGCGAGCAAACACGGGCCCTGCACGATGCCGGCAATGGCCGGGTAGGCTCGATTGAGTTCCAGAATGGCGAGATCATTCCCGCCGATCTGGTGGTGATGGCCGCCGGCATTCGCCCCGCGACCGAACTCGCGGAAAAGTCCGGCCTCCCCTGCAGTCGCGGGATTCTGGTCAACGACACGATGCAAACCTACGATCCACGGGTCTATGCCATCGGTGAATGCGCCAGCCACCGTGGCATCGCCTATGGCCTGGTTGCGCCGCTGTTCGAGCAGGCCAGGGTCTGCGCCAACCATCTCGCCCGGCTGGGGTTCGCCACCTACAAGGGTTCGGTGACCTCGACCAAACTGAAAGTCACCGGCATCGACCTGTTTTCCGCCGGCGACTTCATGGGCGGCGAAGGCACCGAAGCCATCACCCTCTCCGACCCCATCAGCGGGATTTACAAGAAACTGGTCATCAAGGATGACGTGCTGGTCGGGGCCTGTCTGTATGGCGATACGGCAGATGGCGGTTGGTATTTCCGGCAGATTCGTGAGAACCATGACATCGGCGAGATTCGTGATCACCTGATGTTCGGTGAAGCCCTGCGGGAAGCCAGCTGATGAACCACAAGATCACCGCTTCCACCTGCTGCTACTGCGGGGTCGGCTGCGGCGTGCTGATCGAGCATGACGGCGAGCGCATCCTCGGCGTCAGCGGCGATCCGGCCCACCCGGCCAACTTCGGCAGACTGTGCAGCAAAGGCTCGACGCTGCACTTGACCGGTGACCTCGCGGCCCGAGCGTTGTACCCGGAACTGCGCCTCGGCAAAGGCCTGGCCCGAAGCCGCACCGATTGGGACACGGCCCTCGATCACGCCGCCAGCGTCTTCGCCAAAACCATCGCCGAACATGGCCCGGACAGTGTGGCGTTTTACATCTCCGGGCAACTGCTGACCGAGGATTACTACAGCTTCAACAAACTGGCGCGAGCGCTGGTTGGCACCAACAACATCGACAGCAATTCGCGGTTGTGCATGTCTTCGGCGGTGGTTGGCTACAAACGCAGCCTGGGCGCCGACGCGCCGCCGTGCAGCTACGAAGACCTGGAGTCGAGCGACTGTGTGATGATCGTCGGCAGCAACATGGCCTACGCCCACCCGGTACTGTTTCGTCGTCTGGAAGAGGCCAAATCCCGCCGGCCACAGATGAAAGTCATCGTCATCGACCCACGTCGCACCGACACCTGCGACTTGGCAGACCTGCATCTGGCGATTCTTCCGGGCACCGATGTCGCTTTGTTCCATGGGATTTTGTACCTGTTGCTGTGGGAAGACTGGATCGACCGCGACTTCATCGAGGCCCACACCGAAGGGCTGGCAGAACTGAAAAACCTGGTGCGCGATTACACGCCGCCGATGGTTTCGCAGTTGTGCGGGATCAGCGTTGAACAACTGCAACAGTGCGCCGAGTGGGTGGGCACCTCGCCAAGCTTCCTGTCGTTGTGGTGCATGGGATTGAACCAGTCCACCGCCGGCAGCGCGAAAAACAGTGCGCTGATCAACCTTCACCTCGCCACCGGGCAAATCGGCCGTCCGGGTGCAGGACCTTTCTCACTGACTGGTCAGCCGAATGCCATGGGTGGTCGCGAAACCGGCAGTCTGTCTAACTTGCTGCCTGGCCATCGCGAAGCGGCCAATGCTGAGCATCGAGCAGAAGTGGCGGCTTACTGGGGCGTGGACCCGTTGCCCGAAAGAACCGGGCTCACCGCTATCGAACTGTTTGAGCAGGTTCGTAGCGGAACCATCAAAGCCCTGTGGATCGCCTGCACCAACCCCGCGCAATCAATGCCGGACCAGACCGCCGTGCGTGCAGCGCTGGAAGCCTGCCCGTTCGTGGTGTTGCAGGAAGCCTTTCGCACCACCGAAACCGCCGCGTTCGCCGACCTGCTGTTGCCCGCCGCCAGTTGGGGCGAAAAGGACGGCACAGTGACCAACTCCGAACGGCGGATTTCCCACGTCCGTCGTGCGATTATCGCCCCCGCAGAAGCACGCTCCGACTGGGCGATCACGGTGGATTTCGCACAGCGTCTGGAAAAACATCTGCGTCCCGGGCAAGCCAGTCTGTTTGCGTTCGAAACCCCGGCGCAGATTTTCGATGAGTACAAGCAATTGACTCGCGGCCGTGATCTGGACCTTTCCGGCATCAGTCATGACCTGATCGATCGTCTCGGCCCACAGCAATGGCCTTTTCCGACAGGCGCCAGTGAAGGTACGGCCCGACTGTACGTGGACGGGACTTTCCCGACCGCCAGCGGACGCGCCCGGTTCGTCGCCGATCCGTATCGCGCCGCCAGGGAACAACGCGACGGGCAATTCCCGCTGACCCTGATCACCGGCCGCCTGCGCGATCAATGGCACGGCATGAGCCGCACCGGCACTGCCGCGCAGTTATTCGGCCATGTCAGCGAAGCCGTGTTGAGCCTGCACCCGGATGAACTGCACCGCCATGGACTGCAACCGGGCGAGCTGGTCAGCCTGAAAAGCCGTCGCGGCGCGGTCATTGTTGCCGTCGACAGCGACGACAGTGTGCGCCCCGGCCAAGCCTTCCTGCCCATGCACTGGGGCGATCGCTTCCTGAAGGGTGGCGTCAATGCGATCACCCAACCGGCGTTCGACCCGCTGTCGAAACAGCCGGAACTCAAGCACACCGGGGTACGACTTGACCCCGTGCATCTGCCCTGGACGTTTTTCGCCCTGATCGAAGGCAATGTCCAACAACACTTTGAGACGCTACGACCGCTTTGCGAGGCGTTTTCCTACGTCAGCCTCAGCCTGACTGGCCGTGAGCGCCCTGCGCTGCTCATACGCGCTGCCAGCGCCGCCGCGCCAGATCCGCAATTGTTGCGTGATATCGACCAGTGCCTGAGCCTCAACGACGGTCCGGTACTGGCCTACGACGACCCTCGGCGCTCCATCGGCAAACGGGTGCGGATCGAGAACGGCCGAATTACCGCGATTCGTCTCGCCGGCGAGACCCTCGCCCAGCACTGGCTGCAGGACCTTTGGCTCGAAGGTCGCGTCGACCAACAACTGCGGCGCTGGCTGCTCGCACCGCTGAGCGCGCCACCAGGTAATGCCAGCGCGCCCGCCGCCGGCACTAGAACCCTGTGTAACTGCAAGAACGTCAGCCAGAACGCGGTCTGTGCCGGCATCCGCCGAGGCCTGGACTTGCATGGCTTGAAACAAGAATTGGGTTGCGGCACGCAATGCGGTTCCTGCGTCCCGGAAATCAAGCGTTTGTTGGCTGTAACTGCGCAGCCGATCGCCGTCATCTCGTGAGGAAAACACTATGAACGCAAAAGTCTGGTTGGTGGGTGCAGGTCCTGGCGACCCGGAATTGCTGACTCTCAAGGCTGTTCGAGCGTTGAGCGAAGCCGACGTGGTGTTGATCGACGATCTGGTGAACGAAGCAGTGCTTGAGCATTGCGCCCAGGCGCGGATCATTGCCGTGGGCAAACGCGGTGGCTGTCGCTCCACGCCTCAGGCGTTCATTCATCGTTTGATGCTGCGTTATGCCCGCCAGGGCAAATGCGTGGTGCGGCTCAAGGGCGGCGATCCGTGCATTTTTGGTCGCGGCGGTGAAGAGGCGCAGTGGTTGCGCGAACGCGGGGTCGATGTCGAGCTGGTCAATGGCATCACCGCCGGGCTTGCCGGTGCGACGCAATGCGATATTCCGTTGACGCTACGGGGCGTTGCGCGCGGTGTGACGCTGGTGACGGCCCACACGCAGGATGGCAGCCGCCTGAACTGGCAAGCCCTGGCGCAAGGTGGCACGACATTGGTGGTCTACATGGGCGTGGCGAAGCTGAGTGAAATTCGCGAGCAATTACTGGCGGGGGGTATGGCGGCGAATACGCCTGTGGCGATGATTGAAAACGCTTCCCTGCCGAATCAGCGGGAATGTCGGAGCGATCTGATGGCGATGGAGGAAGATGCCTACGCCTTTGAGTTGAAAAGTCCTGCGATTCTGGTGATTGGTGAGGTGGCCGCCTACGGTGAGATCAAAAGATCGCAGCCTGCGGCAGCTCCTACAAGGATGTACGCAGGGCCAATGTAGGAGCTGCCGCAGGCTGCGATCTTTTCGACACACCGCAAATCCAATGCTGAAACCCAAATCGCAGACAAAGAAAAGCCCGACCTAAGCCGGGCTTTTCTCAGAGCTGCGGGCTAATTACTTAGCTTTGGCTTCAACCTGCGCTTCTACGCGACGGTTTACAGCACGACCAGCGTCAGTGGCGTTGTCAGCAACCGGACGGGATTCGCCGTAGCCAACAGACTGAACGCGGGACGATTCAACACCGTACTGGTTGGTCAGAACTTGCTTAACGGCGTTTGCACGACGCTCGGACAGTTTCTGGTTGTAAGCGTCAGGACCGACGGAGTCAGTGTGACCTTCAACAGTAGTGCTGGTGGATGGGTACTGCTTCATGAAGTCAGCCAGGTTCTTGATGTCGCCGTAGCTGTTGGTTTTAACAACAGATTTGTCGAAATCGAACTTAACGTCCAGTTCAACACGAACGACTTCAGCAACAGCTGGGCAGCCATCAGCGTCAACAGTTACGTTGGCCGGGGTGTCCGGGCACTTGTCAACGTTGTCGCAAACGCCATCGTTGTCGCTGTCGGAGCAGACTTCAGCCGGTGCTGGAACTGGAGCAGCAGCAGGCTTGGAGCCGCCACCGAAGTTCACACCGATACCGACGCTAGGAGCCCACTCGGTGTCGCCCTGGTCGATGTTGTACTGAGCTTCAACGCCGGCACGGGCGTAGAAGTTGTCTGTGAAGTACAGCTTGGCACCGCCGCCAACGTTGGCGAAGGTGGAACCGTTACGACCACCACGGCCGGTCTGGCCAATGCTTTGGTCGGAGAAACCAGCGGATACGTACGGACGTACCATGTCGCCTGGGTTGTTGAAGTGGTACAGAGCGTCAAGAGCGGTATCCGAACCCTTGATGTTCTTGCCATCTTCGCCACGAACGTTGTGAACTTCGTCGTAGCCCAGACGCAGTTCAACGTCGTCGGTCAGGAAGTAACCAACCGAGCCACCGAACAGGTTGCCGTCGTTTTTGAAATCGCGCTGGCTGTCGTAGTACTCTTTCTTGGCGAAGCCTTCGATTTCAACTGCGCCTTGGCCTTGTGCCAGTGCGCCGAGCGAAGTGGCTGCAATAAGAGAACCTATGGCCAAGCCCAAGGTGTTTTTCAGTTTCATCCGTTAAATCCCCATCTGGTGATTGTGAAGCAGTCCCGCAAACCGGGGGACAACTCGGCGGCAATTCTATCAGAAGTTGCCTACACGTAAGAGATATTTGCGCCGAACTAAGTTTCAGCAATGCCTGCAAATTTCTCACGCAATTTATCTAGAGCACGTTTGTAACGCATTTTTGTTGCACTCAAACCCATGTGCATGATGTCTGCGATCTCCTGAAACTCCAGCTCTGCGACAAATCGCAACACCAGAATTTCACGGTCAATCGGGTTCACATACACCAGCCAGCGATCAAGTCCGCCCTTCTCTTCGGGTGTCGGCGCCTTTTCTTCAGACGCTTCCTCGAGGGGGTCCAGACTCAAAGCGTCCATCAAGCGACGCTTTCGCCGTTCTTTCCGATACTGCGTGATGCATTCGTTGTACGTGATGCTATACAGCCATGTCTTGAACTTCGATTTGCCCTCGAAGTTCTTCAGTCCATACAACACCTTCAACATCACTTCCTGACAGACATCATCTGCGTCGCGATCGTTCCCAAGATATCGTGCACAGACGTTAAATAATGTTCGTTGGTAACGCCGCATCAATTCTTCATAGGCGCGCGTTACGTGAAACAGCTCGGTATGCGAGCGCGCGACCAACTCCTCATCAGAGAGCTCGCGGGGGTCGTAGCGCGTGGAGAGCGATTGAGCTTTATTCAAAACAAGTCTGGCCGACAGTCAGGTCAATGTCCGCCGCAGCCCTTTCAGGGCATTTTGCGGCGGCGTACATTAGCAGGGTTTGCCGGGTTAGCGGCTACTCACATGCTGCTCCAGGAGAATCCGATTGGAGAGAGAGACTAGCTCACCCTCATCGGTCAGCAATGTGGTTTTAACCGTGCCGATCTCTTCGATCTGACCTTCGACCTCACCAACACGCACTTGTTGCCCAACCTGATACAACTCACGCACATAGATTCCCGCAAGAATCTGACCGGCAATTTCCCGGCTTCCCAGTCCCATGGCCAGCGCAACCGCCAGACCAACGGTAATCAATACAATCACGATCACATGGTTCAGCAGGTCGGTCTTGACCTCCAACTGGCTGATCGCGACCGAAATGCTGATGATGATCACCAGACCCTGGGCAATTCGCCCCAGCCCGGCGGAGTAATCCAGCCCTACGCCCTCCGCAGCACCACGCACCAGCCCATTGGCCAGTTGCGCCAGCAGTACACCCACCAGCAGCACCAGCGCAGCGCCGAAAACTTTCGGCAAATACAGTGCAAGCATGTCCAGCGTAGCTGAAACTCGCTCAAGTCCAAGGGATTCTGCGGCCGAAACCAGAAAAATCAGCAGAACGAACCAATAGACAATTTTGCCGATCAGCGTGGAAATCGGCACTTGAAGGCCGGCCCGGGACAGCAGTTTTGTCAGACCGGTGCCGCCCATCAGGCGATCGAGACCCAGCTTGGCGAGCAACTTGGACAACAAAGTATCCAAAAGTTTCGCAACGACAAAACCCAGCAGCAGCACGACCAGTGCACCGAACAGGTTCGGAATGAAATTCGCAACCTTGGTCCATAACGCAGTCATTGCAGTGACGAGGCTCTGAGTCCAGAGATCAAGTTCCATATTCAATCAGCCTTATCAGCAGTGCGAACGGTAGGTTTACGGTGACGGGAAACCGGCGAGATATGGGCCGATCCGTTATTCAGGGCGATCATCAGCGCGGGCAACCATCGGCCCAGCAGGCTGAACAGATCGCCGGCGCCGACCTGGCGATTAGCGGTTTTCAGGACACGGCCGAGGCACGCATCGTCGTCACGGGTGGACGGTGAAGCGTTCAGCATGTCGCGCAAAGACTGTTCAAACGGATCGTGCATACGCACCTCTCGTGATGTCTGTGAAAGACGCGGCCAGATTTGCACGGGTCACATGATTCATCGTCAGACCCAGCGCAAACGTCGGAATAACCACCACTGCCCCAGTGCCACCGAGACCATCATCAGGCACGCGACCAGGAAGCCGTAAGGGCTGGCAGAGAATGGAATCCCCCCAACGTTGATACCCAAAAGCCCGGCCAGGAAGCTCATCGGCAAAAAGATCCCGGTGATGATCCCGAAGCGGTACATCGTGCGGTTCATGCGCACGCTCAAACGCCGATCTTCAGCCTCCAGGACCAGCCCCACACGCTCCCGGGTCAACTCCAGCTCCTCGAGGTAGCGGGTCAGGCTGTTGTTCAATTCGTTCCAGTAATCGCCGTCATCTTCGACAAACCAGGGCAGTTTTATCCGCGTCAGTTGACCGAAAATATCCCGCTGCGGTGCAAGGAAACGTTTCAGCGCAGCCGCCCTGCGACGGATCTGCAAAATGGAATCGTGTTTGGGTGAATACCGTTCGTCGGCATCCAGCTTTTCTTCTTCCTCATCGACCACTTCCGAGAGGCAACTGACCAGATCCTGCACCTTGTTGGTGAGGTACTGAGCCATATAAAGGATGAGTTCGGAGGCCGTTTTCGGTCCTTTGCCTTCGGCGAGCTGCACCAGCAACTCATCAGTGGCGCGCAACGGACGCAGACGCAGGGAAATCACCCGCTGTGCCGAGGCGAAGATCCGCACCGAGACCATGTCTTCCGGTTCGGCCCCCGGATTCAGGTTGACCCCGCGTAAAAATAGCAGCAGTTCGCTGTCGGAAAGCTGTAAGAGACGCGGACGGGTGTTTTCTTCCAGCAACAGATCACAGCTGAATTCACTCAAACCGCTGGATTTACGCAGCCAGGTCTGGGTTTGCGGGTGACTGCGATCCCAGTGCAGCCACAGGCTTTCATGCGCCTGCAGCTGCAAGTCATCGAGTTCAGTCCGGGCTAGCGAACGCGCACCGCCTTTACCATCCAGCACCAGGGCATGCACCAGCCCCCACTGCGCGTTTTCTTCCTCGAACATCCTCACCCCGTTCTAGAAACCAAAGTCTTGGCTCGACGTTTACTCAGGCATTTTCAGCGGGCTTGGCGAAATGATCACGCCGTTGTTGTCCGCATAAACATAGTGGCCTGGATGGAACGTCACACCGGCAAAGGTCACCGCAACGTTAAGATCGCCGATACCGCGCTTGTCGGTTTTCATCGGGTGGCTGGCGAGGGCCTGAACGCCCAGATCGGTCTGCGCGATGACATCGACGTCGCGGATGCACCCGTAGATCACCAACCCTTCCCAACCGTTTTTTGCGGCTTTTTCGGCCAGCATGTCGCCCAGCAACGCGCGACGCAGGGAACCGCCACCATCGACGACCAGCACCTTGCCATTCCCCTTGAGCTCGACTTGCTCCTTGACCAGCGAATTGTCTTCGAAGCACTTGATGGTCACGATTTCGCCACCGAAGGAATCACGGCCGCCGAAATTGCTGAACATCGGTTCCAGCACCTGCACCAGTTCCGGATAGGCATCGCACAGGTCAGGCGTGAGGTAATGGTTCATCGAGAAACTCCTGTAAAGAGGAAGACAATCGAGGATGTCGCAAAGTGACCAAAAAAACTTAGTGCGTCGTATCTTAGCCGCAAGCCGATCAGAGAGAAATGCCCTTGATAGAGCATCAGGCTCAGACTGCCGCCGCCAAATCCGGCTTGTCTCCCAGCAACGGCGTGCGCTGATCGGCCAACCAGCGCGCCACCAACGGCCAGACCTCAGCCTGCGCCGCTTTGCTGACGAGCATTTCCACGTGACCGAAATTATCGCCGAAGCCCTGCTCGCGACCGAGGTTGACGAACTGCTTATTCTCGGAGCCAACCTGGTCAAACAACTTGCGACAGGCCCACGCGGGATCCTGATGGTCACCCGCCGCACTCACCGCCAGTATCGGCAACCGGACTTCGGCCAATCCCGCCCACCAATCCTTGTCGGCATCGCCAAAGCGCCCGAAAAGACCGTACCAGCGCATGCCTTCCAGGGCCAGGCCAATCGGCTCGTCCTCCGGGCCGCGCTTGAGCCGTGAACCGGACAGTTGGGCGAAACGCTTGAGAATGAAGCGCCCGCTCCACTCAACCGGCGGAAGTTTCAACGGCCAGTAGGTGCGGCTGACTTGCGTGCCGAAGAACGCCGCAGAGGCCACCACCGGCTCGCCGATGTACTCGCCACCGAGTGCCGCCGCCAGGGTAATCCCGCCCAGCGAGTGGCCGATCCAGTGCGGAACCTGGCCGCTCTGCTCACGCACGAACGCGCCAATGGCCGGCAGATCGTAACGAGCGTAGTCGGCGACGCGGTTCCTGCGGTAGTCCTGGTTGCGCTGGGACAGGCCATGGCCGCGCATTTCCGGAATCCATACATCGAATCCCAGGCGCGTCAGGTAAGCCCCGAGCCCCAGGCCCTTTGGAGAAAACCAGAAACGGCGATTGGAAAAACTACCGTGCAACAGAATCACGGGTACGCCACGCACAGCCGGCTCATCTGCCAGGCCGAGGCGCGTGACAGCCAGTTCGACGGTGCCGTCAGGGCCGTTGCCGGGCTTCAAACGATAGACGTCTTCGCTCAGATCGCCGCGCCGCTCGGCGCTGATCAGGGCGACAGGAAATAGGTCGCTGCTGCTTTGCATAATGCCCTTGCACAAAAAAGGGCGGCATCCGGCTGGATGCCCGCCCTACTTGAATCCTAAAAAGGCCATCACTGAGCTACGTCGTTCCCTGTAGGAGCGAGCTTGCTCGCGATGGTCGCCAACGATGACGCGTTTATGCTGATTAAACGCGGCGTTTTGCAGCCCATCGCGAGCAAGCTCGCTCCTACAGGATCACGCCGAAGCTTGACCTTCCGCCAGGAAGAACCAGGTTTCCAGTACGGAATCGGGGTTCAACGAAACGCTTTCGATGCCCTGCTCCATCAGCCATTTGGCCAGATCTGGGTGGTCCGAAGGGCCCTGACCGCAAATGCCGATGTACTTGCCGGCCTTGTTGCACGCGGCAATGGCGTTCGCCAGCAGCTTCTTGACCGCCGGATTACGCTCGTCGAACAGGTGAGCGATGATCCCGGAGTCACGGTCCAGGCCCAGCGTCAGCTGAGTCAGGTCGTTGGAGCCAATGGAGAAACCGTCGAAGAACTCAAGGAACTCTTCAGCCAGAATCGCGTTGGACGGCAGTTCGCACATCATGATCACGCGCAGACCGTTTTCGCCACGGGCCAGACCGTTTTCAGCCAGCAGGTCGACGACCTGGCTCGCTTCGCCCAGGGTACGAACGAACGGCACCATGATTTCGACGTTGGTCAGGCCCATCTCGTTGCGCACACGCTTGAGGGCGCGGCACTCGAGTTCGAAGCAGTCACGGAACGATTCGCTGATGTAACGCGAAGCACCACGGAAGCCCAGCATCGGGTTTTCTTCTTCCGGCTCGTAGAGTTTGCCGCCGATCAGGTTCGCGTATTCGTTGGACTTGAAGTCCGACAGGCGCACGATGACCTTTTTCGGGTAGAACGCGGCCGCCAGGGTGCTGATGCCTTCGACCAGTTTCTCGACATAGAAGCCGACCGGGTCGTTGTAACCGGCGATGCGCTTGTCGACGCTGTCCTTGATTTCCTGTGGCAGGCCGTCGTAGTTCAATAGCGCTTTGGGGTGCACACCGATCATGCGGTTGATGATGAACTCCAGACGGGCCAGGCCCACACCGGCGTTCGGCAGTTGCGCGAAGTCAAAGGCGCGGTCCGGGTTACCGACGTTCATCATGATCTTGAACGGCAGATCCGGCATGGCGTCGACGGAGTTTTTCTTGATGTCGAAGCCCAGTTCGCCTTCGAAGATGTAACCGGTGTCGCCTTCAGCGCAGGAAACGGTGACGCCCTGGCCGTCTTTCAACAGCTGGGTAGCGTTGCCGCAACCGACCACGGCCGGAATACCCAGTTCGCGAGCGATGATCGCCGCGTGGCAGGTACGGCCGCCACGGTTGGTGACGATGGCGCTGGCGCGCTTCATGACCGGCTCCCAGTCCGGGTCGGTCATGTCGGAAACGAGAACGTCGCCCGGCTGGACTTTGTCCATCTCGGACACGTCCTTGATGATCCGCACCTTGCCGGCGCCGATACGCTGGCCGATGGCGCGGCCTTCAACCAGCACGGTGCCGGTTTCTTTCAACAGGTAACGTTCCATGACGTTGGCCGAGGTACGGCTCTTCACGGTTTCAGGACGGGCCTGAACGATGTACAGCTTGCCGTCGTCACCGTCCTTGGCCCATTCGATGTCCATCGGGCACTTGTAGTGCTTCTCGATGATCATCGCTTGTTTGGCCAGCTCGCTGACTTCGGCGTCGCTGAGGCAGAAACGTGCGCGATCAGCCTTGTCGACGTCGATGGTCTTGACCGACTTGCCGGCCGTGGCGACTTCGCCGTAGATCATCTTGATGGCTTTGCTGCCGAGGTTACGGCGCAGGATCGCCGGGCGACCGGCCTCAAGCGTTTGTTTGTGGACGTAGAATTCGTCCGGGTTCACCGCGCCTTGTACGACGGTTTCACCCAGGCCGTAGGCGCCGGTGATGAACACCACGTCACGGAAGCCCGATTCGGTATCGAGGGTAAACATCACGCCAGCGGTGCCGGTTTCGGAGCGGACCATGCGCTGCACGCCGGCCGACAGGGCCACCAGTTTGTGGTCGAAGCCCTGGTGCACGCGGTAGGAAATGGCGCGGTCGTTGAACAGCGAAGCGAACACCTCTTTGGCGGCGCGAATAACGTTTTCGACACCACGGATGTTCAGGAAAGTTTCCTGCTGACCGGCGAAGGAAGCGTCCGGCAAGTCTTCGGCGGTAGCGGAAGAGCGCACGGCCACGGCCATGTCAGGGTTGCCGGCCGACAGCGTGGCGAACGCGGTGCGGATCTCGGCGTTGAGCTTCTCCGGGAATTCGGCTTCCATGATCCATTGACGGATCTGGGCGCCGGTCCTGGCCAGGGCGTTGACATCATCGACGTCCAGGGCGTCGAGGGCGGCGTGGATCTGATCGTTCAGGCCGCTCAGTTCCAGAAAATCACGATAAGCCTGAGCTGTCGTGGCGAAGCCACCGGGCACCGATACACCGGCACCTGCAAGGTTACTGATCATCTCGCCCAGGGATGCGTTCTTGCCCCCTACGTGCTCCACATCATGGACGCCGAGCTTATCGAGGGAAACTACGTACTCTACCAAGGTGATCTCTCCACTAACTGTGTTGGAAAAGCTCAGAAGCCGGTGCTCTATAAAGGAGCGTTTGCCGACTGTATGGCCTGGACCTGGAAAATAAGTGAGAATGCGGGCCATTGGCGGCCGGCAAATCGCGCCTATCATATCCAAGAATGAACATTAGCTTAAGGCCCAAGGTGCAAATGAAACGA
This sequence comes from Pseudomonas sp. LB3P81, assembly GCF_054897965.1. NCBI lineage: Bacteria > Pseudomonadati > Pseudomonadota > Gammaproteobacteria > Pseudomonadales > Pseudomonadaceae > Pseudomonas > Pseudomonas sp. LB3P81. The sequence continues at coordinate 1,472,633 of NZ_JBUBVG010000001.1, forward strand.
TCTGCTTTCTTTATCTCCGATGGCACGGGCATTACAGCCGAAACCCTGGGTCAAAGCCTCCTGGCGCAGTTCGAAAACATTACCTTCAGCAAATTCACGCGGCCGTATATCGACAACGTGGACAAAGCGCGGGCCATGGTACAACAAATCAACAAAGCCGCCGAAACAGACGGCTTCCGGCCGATCATCTTCGACACCATCGTCAATCAGGACATCCGTGAGATCCTCGCAACGTCCAATGGTTTCATGATCGACATTTTCTCGACCTTCCTGGCACCGCTTGAACAGGAACTGACCGAGCATTCTTCCTACACCGTCGGCAAGTCCCATTCGATCGGCCACAATTCCAATTACATGGAACGCATCGAGGCAGTGAACTTCGCCCTCGACAACGACGACGGCGCGCGCACGCATTATTACGACAAGGCCGATCTGATCCTGGTGGGGGTGTCGCGTTGCGGCAAGACACCGACGTGCCTGTACATGGCCATGCAGTTCGGCATCCGCGCGGCCAACTACCCGCTGACCGAAGATGACATGGAACGCCTGACCCTGCCAAACGCCCTGCGCGCCCACCAGCACAAGCTGTTCGGCCTGACCATCGACCCGGACCGTCTCACCGCGATCCGCAACGAGCGCAAGCCCAACAGCCGCTATTCGAGCTACGCACAGTGCGAGTTTGAAGTGCGCGAGGTGGAGAACCTGTTCCGCCGCGAGAACATTGCGCACATCAATTCCACGCATTTTTCGGTGGAAGAAATCTCCGCGAAAATCCTCGTTGAGAAAGGCGTGGAGCGGCGGTTCAAATAGATTTCCAGCGCCTGTCAGGCCGCCTTCGCGAGCAAGCCCGCTCCCACAGTGAATCTCAGTCGTCTGCAAATGTTGTATTCACTGAAAATCCCTTGTGGGAGCGGGCTTGCTCCGGGCGGCGTTCCGACGAAGAACGATAACGCGGTCTCTCAGATAACAAACAAATCCACAAACCGGTTCACCGGCGTCGCCTCAAGCCGCGCCTGATCCTTGCACAACGCAAAAATCTCGGCACTGCGCTGCGCCGTGAATCGCGTCGCCAGATTCGCCTTGAATTTGTCTTCCAGCAGCGCAATACCCTCCGCGCGGCGACGGCGATGACCGATCGGGTATTCAACCACCACCTTCTCGGTGCTTGAACCGTCCTTGAAAAACACCTGTATCGCATTGGCAATGGAGCGTTTGTCCGCCTCCAGGTATTCACGGGTGTATTGCGGGTCTTCGACGATAACCATTTTCTCGCGCAGCACATCAATGACCGGATGCGCCGCATGGAAGTTGTCTTCGTACTGCTCGGCCACCAGATTGCCAAAGGCCAGCGGGACGGCGGTCATATATTGAATGCAGTGGTCGCGATCCGCCGCATTGGCCAGCGGGCCGACCTTGGAAATGATGCGGATCGCCGATTCGTGGGTGGTGATGACGATTCTGTCGATGTCGTGCAGGCGATTTCTGACTAGCGGGTGCAAGGTCACGGCGGCTTCGCAGGCTGTTTGCGCGTGGAATTCGGCCGGGAAGCTGATTTTGAACAGCACGTTTTCCATCACGTAGCTGCCATAGGAGCGGGTAAAACTGAAGGCACGCTTGCCTTCGGCCTTGAGCGCCAAGTCGTTGTTGGTGTGGCTGAACAACACGTCGTAGAAGCCCCACTGCCTGGCCGTCAGCACGCCGGGAATGCCCATCTCGCCACGCATCGCGATGTCCGCCAGGCGCACGCCTCGACTGGTCGCATCACCCGCCGCCCAGGATTTGCGTGAACCGGCATTCGGCGCATGCCGATAGGTGCGCAGCGCTTGCCCGTCGGCAAAGGCATGGGACAACGCCGACAGCAACTGCTCGCGATTGGCGCCCATCAGTTTGGCGGTAACGGCGGTCGAGGCGACTTTCACCAGAATGACGTGATCAAGGCCTACACGATTGAAGGAGTTTTCCAACGCAATGACGCCCTGAATCTCGTGAGCCATGATCATGGCTTCAAGTACGGCGCGAACGGTCAGTGGCGCATCACCACTGGCCAGACGCTTTTGCGACAGGTGATCGGCCACCGCGAGAATGCCGCCGAGGTTATCGGACGGATGGCCCCATTCGGCGGCGAGCCAGGTGTCGTTGTAGTCGAGCCAGCGAACGATACAGCCAATGTCCCAGGCCGCTTTGACCGGATCGAGACGGTAACTGGTGCCGGGCACGCGGGTGCCGAACGGGACGACGGTGCCCTCCACAATAGGGCCCAGGTGTTTGGTGCATTCGGGAAAGCGCAGGGCCAGGAGGCCGCAGCCGAGAGTGTCTATCAGGCAGTTGCGGGCGGTGTCCAACGCCTCATTGGATTCGATCTTGAAGGTGAGGACGTAGTCGGCAATGTCCTGCAGGACCGTGTCGTAGTCGGGGCGGTTGTTCTGGTCGACGTTGGTGCTCATGTTCGATTCACTCTTGAAGTGGTTCGTTGATGGGACCTCGGTTCAGGTTAAATCGTAGGAGCTGCCGAAGGCTGCGATCTTTTGATCTTGTTTTAAAAAGCAAAGATCGCAGCCTTCGGCAGCTCCTACGGGGGTTATGTGTCGGTTAGAAAGAATCCCCCGGCACACGGACGAAGCCTTCCATCAACACCCGCGCACTGCGGCTCATGATGGCTTTGTTGACGGTCCACTCGCCGCTCACCTGGCTCGCTTCGGCGCCGACGCGCAAGGTGCCCGACGGATGACCGAAGCGCACAGCGTTGCGCTCGACACCACCGGCCGCGAGGTTCACCAAAGTGCCGGAAATGGCTGCCGCCGTGCCGATGGCCACCGCCGCGGTGCCCATCATCGCGTGGTGCAACTTGCCCATGGACAACGCACGCACCAACAGATCGACATCCCCCGCTGCAATCGCTTTACCGCTCGACGCGACGTAATCCACAGGTTTGGCAACGAAGGCTACTTTCGGTGTGTGCTGACGTTTGGCCGCTTCGTCCAGCGACTTGATCAGTCCCATGCGCAACGCGCCATAGGCCCGAATGGTCTCGAACATCGCCAACGCTTTCGGATCACCGTTGATAGCGCCCTGCAACTCGGTGCCGGTGTAACCGATGTCTTCGGCATTGACGAAAATGGTCGGGATACCGGCATTGATCATGGTCGCCTTAAAGGTCCCGACGCCGGGCACTTCGAGGTCGTCCACCAAATTCCCGGTAGGAAACATCGAACCGCCACCGCCCTCTTCTTCCGCCGCCGGGTCCATGAATTCGACCTGCACTTCGGCCGCCGGAAAGGTCACGCCGTCGAGTTCGAAATCGCCGGTTTCCTGCACTTCACCGTTGGTGATCGGCACGTGGGCGATGATGGTCTTGCCGATGTTGGCCTGCCACACGCGCACCACCGCCACACCGTTGTGCGGAATGCGGCTGGCGTCGACCAGGCCGTTGCTGATGGCGAACGAACCGACCGCCGCCGACAGGTTGCCGCAGTTGCCGCTCCAGTCCACGAAAGGCTTGTCGATCGACACCTGACCGAACAGGTAATCGACGTCGTGATCGGCCTTGAGGCTTTTCGACAGGATCACGGTTTTGCTGGTGCTGGAGGTCGCGCCGCCCATGCCGTCGATTTGCTTGTCGTACGGGTCGGGGCTGCCGATCACGCGCAGCAACAGCGCATCGCGCGCCGGGCCAGGAATCTGAGCCGCTTCGGGCAGGTCTTTCAGGCTGAAGAACACGCCTTTGCTGGTGCCGCCACGCATGTAGGTGGCGGGGATTTTGATCTGCGGTGCGTGAGCCATTGTTACTCCTTCATAGCGGGCAAGGGACTTGAAATCCCCTGCCCGCAAACCGGGTTTTAGACGGCGACTGCCGATTCTTCGAGGAAGTCCTGAGCGAAGCGTTGCAACACGCCGCCGGCCTCATAGATCGACACTTCTTCGGCGGTGTCGAGACGGCAGGTCACCGGCACTTCGACGCGCTCACCGTTTTTGCGGTTGATCACCAGCGTCAGCTCGGCACGCGGCGTGCGTTCGCCGATCACGTCGTAGGTTTCGCTGCCGTCGATGGCCAGGGTGTGACGGTCGGTGCCCGGTTTGAACTCCAGTGGCAACACGCCCATGCCCACCAGGTTGGTGCGGTGAATGCGTTCGAAACCTTCGGCGGCAATCGCTTCCACACCCGCCAGACGCACACCCTTCGCTGCCCAGTCGCGGGATGAACCCTGACCGTAGTCGGCGCCGGCAATGATGATTAGCGGCTGCTTGCGCTCCATGTAGGTTTCGATGGCTTCCCACATGCGCATCACCTGGCCTTCCGGCTCGACGCGGGCCAGCGAGCCCTGCTTGACCTTGCCGTTTTCCTGGACCATTTCGTTGAACAGTTTCGGGTTGGCGAAGGTCGCGCGTTGCGCGGTCAGGTGATCGCCGCGGTGCGTGGCGTAGGAGTTGAAGTCCTCTTCCGGCAGGCCCATTTTCGCCAGGTATTCGCCGGCGGCGCTGTCGAGCATGATCGCGTTCGACGGCGACAGGTGATCGGTGGTGATGTTGTCCGGCAGCACCGCCAGCGGGCGCATGCCCTTGAGCGGACGCGCACCGGCCAGCGCGCCTTCCCAGTACGGCGGACGGCGGATGTAGGTGCTCATCTCGCGCCAATCGTACAGCGGCGTGACCTTCGGCCCGGTGTCTTCATGGATGGCGAACATCGGGATGTAGACCTGACGGAACTGCTCCGGTTTGACCGAGGCCTTGACCACTGCGTCGATCTCTTCGTCGCTCGGCCAGATGTCTTTCAGACGGATTTCCTTGCCGTTCGCATCCAGGCCCAACACATCTTTTTCGATGTCGAAACGGATGGTGCCGGCGATGGCATACGCGACCACCAATGGCGGCGAAGCGAGGAACGCTTGCTTGGCGTACGGGTGAATCCGCCCGTCGAAGTTGCGGTTGCCCGAGAGCACGGCGGTGGCGTACAGGTCGCGGTCGATGATCTCTTGCTGGATCACCGGATCGAGCGCACCGGACATGCCGTTGCAGGTGGTGCAGGCGAAGGCCACAACGCCGAAACCGAGTTGTTCCAGCTCGTCGGTCAGGCCCGCTTCATCGAGGTACAACGCTACGGTTTTCGAACCCGGCGCCAGGGACGATTTGACCCACGGCTTGCGGGTCAGACCGAGCTTGTTCGCGTTGCGCGCCAGCAGGCCGGCGGCAATCACGTTGCGCGGGTTGCTGGTGTTGGTGCAGCTGGTGATGGCGGCGATGATTACCGCACCGTCCGGCATCTGGCCAGGCACGTCACTCCACTGGCCGGAGATGCCCTGCGCGGCCAGATCCGAGGTCGCAACGCGGGCGTGCGGGTTGCTCGGGCCGGCCATGTTGCGTACCACCGAGGACAGGTTGAAGGTCAAGCCGCGCTCGTATTGCGCGCCCTTCAGGCTGTCGGCCCACAGGCCCGTGGTCTTGGCGTAGTGCTCGACCAACTGCACTTGCTCGTCTTCACGGCCGGTGAGTTTGAGGTAGTCGATGGTTTGCTGGTCGATGTAGAACATCGCCGCGGTGGCGCCGTATTCCGGGGCCATGTTGGAAATGGTTGCGCGGTCGCCGAGGGTCAGCGCGGAGGCGCCTTCGCCGAAGAATTCCAGCCATGCGCCAACCACTTTTTGCTTGCGCAGGAACTCGGTCAGCGCCAACACCATGTCGGTGGCGGTGATGCCCGGTTGCAGCTTGCCGGTCAGTTCGACGCCGACGCTTTCCGGCAGACGCATCCACGATGCGCGGCCGAGCATCACGCTCTCGGCTTCCAGACCACCAACGCCGATGGCGATCACGCCCAACGCATCGACATGCGGGGTGTGACTGTCGGTGCCGACGCAGGTATCAGGGAACGCCACGCCATCGCGCACCTGAATCACCGGAGACATTTTCTCCAGGTTGATCTGGTGCATGATCCCGTTGCCGGGCGGAATCACGTCGACGTTCTTGAACGCCTTTTTGGTCCAGTTGATGAAGTGGAAACGATCTTCGTTGCGACGATCTTCGATGGCGCGGTTCTTCTCGAACGCCTGCGGATCGAAGCCACCGCGCTCGACGGCCAGGGAGTGGTCGACAATCAGTTGCGTCGGCACCACCGGGTTCACTTGCGCCGGGTCGCCACCTTGCAGGGCGATGGCGTCACGCAGGCCGGCGAGGTCGACCAATGCGGTCTGACCGAGGATGTCGTGGCACACCACGCGGGCCGGGAACCACGGGAAATCGAGGTCGCGTTTGCGCTCGATGAATTGCTTCAGGGATTCGGTGAGCGTGGCCGGGTCGCAGCGACGCACCAGGTTTTCCGCCAGCACGCGGGAGGTGTACGGCAGGGTGTCGTAGGCGCCGGGCTGGATGGCTTCGACCGCCGCACGGACATCGAAGTAATCCAGATGGCTGCCGGGCAGCGGTTTACGGAATTCAGTGTTCATCGGTCAGGACTCGGTCACGGTAATTACAAAGGATGGGGCCTGGCACCAGACTTGAAGTTCACACCATCCACTGTGGGAGCGAGCCTGCTCGCGATAGCGATGTATCTGGCGACATTGATGTTGAATGTCAGTCCGTCATCGCGAGCAGGCTCACTCCCACAGGGATCTGCGTTGCATTCAGATCCCGGAGTCAGCCCTCACCATTCAGCGTTGTTCGATTGGCACGAACTTGCGCTGTTCGACGCCGGTGTATTCGGCGCTCGGGCGGATGATGCGGTTGTTGGCACGCTGTTCGAACACATGCGCTGCCCAACCGGTCAGGCGCGAGCAGACAAAGATCGGCGTGAACAACTTGGTCGGAATACCCATGAAGTGGTACGTCGACGCATGGTAGAAGTCGGCGTTCGGGAACAGTTTTTTCTGCTCCCACATGGTCTTGTCGATGGCTTCGGAAACCGGGAACAACAGCGTGTCGCCCACTTCGTCCGCGAGTTTTTTCGACCAGCCCTTGATCACCTCGTTGCGCGGATCGTTGTCCTTATAGATCGCGTGGCCGAAGCCCATGATCTTGTCCTTGCGCTCGAGCATGCCGAGGGTGCCTTTGATCGCCTCTTCCGGCGACGAGAAGCGCTCGATCATTTCCATCGCCGCTTCGTTGGCGCCGCCGTGCAGCGGACCGCGCAGGGAACCGATGGCCGCAGTGACGCAGGAGAACAGGTCGGACAGGGTCGATGCACACACCCGCGCGGTGAAGGTCGAAGCGTTGAATTCGTGTTCCGCGTAGAGGATCAGCGAAACGTTCATCACTTTGACGTGCAACTCGCTCGGTTTCTTGTCGTGCAGCAGGTGCAGGAAGTGGCCGCCAATGGATTGTTCGTCGCTCACACAGCTGATGCGCTTGCCGTCGTGGCTGAAGCGATACCAGTAACACATGATCGCTGGAAACGCGGCCAGCAGGCGGTCGGTTTTGTCGTGCTGCTCGGAGAAATCTTTCTCCGGCTCGATATTGCCCAGGAACGAGCAACCGGTGCGCATCACGTCCATCGGGTGGGCGTCGGCGGGGATGCGTTCCAGCACTTCTTTCAAGGCTTGCGGCAGGTCGCGCAGCTTGCTCAGTTTGTCCTCGTAAGCAGCGAGTTGTGCTTTGGTCGGCAGTTCGCCGTACAGCAGCAGGTAGGCCACTTCTTCGAACTGGGCGTCAGCCGCCAGTTCGCGAACGTCGTAGCCGCGATAGGTCAGGCCTGCGCCCGACTGGCCCACGGTGGACAGTGCGGTTTGTCCGGCAACCTGGCCACGGAGCCCGGCGCCACTGAGTACTTTTGCTTCGGCCATTGCTGTCTCCAGTATTTTTGAATTTGTCAGGGAATCGGCAAATTGTGATTCGTCACGCTATTCGGGTGATGTTGAAAAGATCGCAGCCTTCAGCAGCTCCTACATTGGCTGCGTTCGACAACACCCTGTAGGAGCTGTCGAGTGAAACGAGGCTGCGATCTTTTGATCCTTACTTCTTCGCGGCAAACAACGCATCGAGCTTCTGCTCGAACGTGTGGTAGTCGATGCGATCGTAAAGCTCCATGCGGGTCTGCATGGTGTCGATCACGTTCTGTTGCGTGCCGTCGCGGCGGATCGCGGTGTAGACGTTTTCCGCAGCTTTGTTCATGGCGCGGAACGCGGACAATGGGTATAGCACCAGCGACACATCGGCACCGGCCAACTGCTCGGTGGTGTACAGCGGCGTCGCGCCGAATTCGGTGATGTTGGCCAGGATCGGCGCTTTCACGCGGCTGGCGAACAGCTTGTACATCTCCAGTTCGGTGATGGCTTCCGGGAAGATCATGTCGGCGCCGGCCTCGATGCACGCCGCAGCGCGATCCAGTGCGGACTCCAGACCTTCAACGGCCAGCGCATCGGTGCGGGCCATGATCACGAAGCTGTCATCGGTGCGCGCATCAACCGCAGCCTTGATGCGGTCGACCATTTCCTGCTGCGAAACGATTTCTTTATTAGGACGGTGACCGCAGCGCTTGGCGCCGACCTGATCTTCGATGTGAATCGCCGCCGCGCCGAACTTGATCATCGACTTGACGGTGCGCGCAACGTTGAACGCCGAGGAACCGAAACCGGTGTCCACGTCCACCAGCAGCGGCAGGTCGCAGACGTCGGTGATGCGGCGCACGTCGGTCAGCACGTCATCCAGGCCGGTGATGCCCAGATCCGGCACGCCGAGGGAGCCGGCAGCCACCCCGCCACCCGACAGATAGATAGCCTTGAAACCGGCGCGCTTGGCCAGCAGCGCATGGTTGGCGTTGATCGCGCCGACCACTTGCAGCGGATGCTCGCTGGCGACCGCATCGCGGAAACGCTGGCCTGGAGTGCTTTTGTTGAAACTCATGACTCACCTCTTTCAGTGGCTGTCTTAGTGGCGCCGTCCTGGTAATGACGGGCGATATTGCGTTTGGAGGCGCCGATGTGACGGCGCATCAACAACTCGGCCAGTTCACCGTCACGGTCGGCGATGGCGTCGAGAATCCGGTGGTGCTCGGCAAAGGCCTGGCGCGGGCGATTGGGCGTGGTGGAAAACTGGATGCGGTACATGCGCACCAGTTGATAGAGCTCGCCGCAGAGCATCTGCGTCAGGGTGCGGTTGCCGCTGCCCTGGATGATCCGGTAATGAAAGTCGAAATCGCCTTCCTGCTGGTAATAGCCGACACCGGCCTGAAACGCCGCATCGCGCTCGTGGGTTTCAAGGACGCGGCGCAGTTCGTCGATTTCTTCGACGGTCATGCGTTCTGCCGCGAGACGGCAGGCCATGCCTTCGAGGGATTCGCGGATTTCATAGAGCTCCAGCAACTCGGCGTGGCTCAGGGAAACCACTCGCGCCCCGACGTGCGGCACGCGAACCAGCAGGCGCTGGCCTTCCAGACGGTGGATCGCTTCACGCAACGGGCCACGGCTGATGCCATAGGTGCGCGCCAGTTCCGGTTCGGAGATCTTGCTGCCCGGGGCAATCTCGCCCTTGACGATGGCCGCCTGAATGCGCCGGAAGACGTTCTCGGAAAGTGTTTCCGAATCGTCTTGGGCAATGACCGGGGGATCGAGTTGATTCAGCATATTGTCGACACCTTGAAAGCTTATGCGGCAAAAACTAGCGAATACAGGCCTAATAGTCAAAGGATAAATAGGTATTGTCGACAATCGTCTAATAACCACATACGACTGTAGGAGCGAGCTTGCTCGCGATGGACGCCAACGATAACGCGTATTCTCTGGATACACGCGTCGTCCTGAAGTCCATCGCGAGCAAGCTTCGCTCCTACGGACCCAAAGGCTCATAGCCGCTGGCCAGCGCTGGCGCCATAAAACCACCGTGCTAGAATGCCGCCCGCATTTGTTTGTGACGTCTGCACTAATTGTCATAAATAGCTGATAGGCATACGAGGGAGCTTGCGCAGCGATGCCAGGGCCTTGAATCGAAACACGGACCGCTGCGCACCAGGATTTATGAGACTCAAGCCCTTCCCCACCTTCCTTTATCTGCTTTGCCTGCCCGGTGTCGCCGCGGCGGGGGAAAAGACTGTGTACGGCCTCAACGAGTACGCCTCGCTGGACGGCATCGACCTGGAAGTCGCGGCCAAACTCGACACCGGGGCGAAAACCGCCTCCCTGAGCGCCCGCGACATCAAACGCTTCAAACGCAATGGCGAGTCGTGGGTGCGCTTCTATCTGGCGATCGACGCGGCGCACTCGCACCCGATCGAACGGCCACTGGCCCGCGTCAGCAAGATCAAGCGCCGCGCCGGCGACTACGATCCGGAAGAAGGCAAAAAGTACACCGCCCGTCCGGTGATCGAGCTGGATATCTGCATGGGTTCGGCTTTACGCAGCATCGAAGTGAACTTGACCGACCGAAGCGCCTTCCAATATCCGCTCCTGATCGGCTCCGAAGCGCTCAAGCGCTTTGATGCGCTGGTCGACCCCAGTCTTAAATACGCTGCTGGCAAACCCGCCTGCGCCACCGACGCACATACCGCAGAGTAATTCCAATGCGCTCTCTTACCCTCCATCTGAAAATGCTGATCGCCATCCTGGTGGTGCTGGGCATTTCAGTTACGGCCTATCAGATTTTCGTGCTCGGCATTCCCGTGACCGAAGACGCCACCGACGACTTGTGGAACATCGACGCCAAAGTCGAGTTCGTCGCCAGTGTCAAGGACCCGGTCAAGATCCAGATGTTCGTGCCGCCGCTGAGCCGCGATTTCGTCAGCCTCAACGAAAGCTTCATCTCCAATAATTACGGCGTGGCCGTGAACCGTGTCGACGGCAACCGCAAGGTCACCTGGTCGGCACGCCGGGCCAAAGGCAACCAGACGCTTTATTACCGCCTGGTGCTGACCAAGCGCTACACCGGTGAAAAATCCAAGATCAAAGGCCCGACCTTCCGCGACAGCATCGCCGTCGAAGGCGCAGAAAAAGTTGCCGCCGAAGCCCTGCTCGCACCGATTCGCCAGCACTCGGCCGACGTCGAAACCTTCATTGGCGAAGCGATCAAACGGGTCAACAACCTCAACGACGACAACGTGAAACTGTTGCTGGGCGGCGATCCGTCCAGCGGGCACAAGGCCAAAATCGTCGAACTGGTACTGTCCATTGCCCACGTGCCGGTGGAAAAGGTCCACACCATCCGTCTGGTGGCCGACCAACCGCAAACACCGGAACTCTGGCTGCGCAGCTTCAACGGCACCGACTGGCTGTATTTCAACCCGGAAACCGGCGAGCAAGGCCTGCCGACCGACCGCCTGCTGTGGTGGACCGGCGATGAAAACCTGATCACCGTCGATGGCGGCAAGAAAGCCACCGTGACGTTCAGCCTGAACAACAGCGAAATGAACGCCATTCGCCTGGCCAAGCTGACCGACGAAAACACCGACGCCAACTTCCTCGAATACTCGCTGTACGGGCTGCCGCTGCAAACCCAGCAGACCTTCATGATCATGGTGATGATCCCGATCGGCGTGCTGGTGATCCTGATCCTGCGCAACCTGATCGGCTTGCAGACCCTCGGCACCTTTACCCCGGTACTGATCGCCCTCGCCTTCCGCGAAACCCAGCTCGGCTTCGGCATCGTGCTGTTTACCATCATCACGGCGCTGGGGCTGTCGCTGCGCTCGTACCTTGAACACCTGAAACTGCAAATGTTACCAAGGCTGTCGGTGGTGTTGACCTTCGTGGTGGTGCTGATCGCGGCGATCAGTCTGCTCAGCCATAAGCTCGGTCTGGAACGCGGGTTGTCCGTGGCGCTGTTCCCGATGGTGATTCTGACCATGACCATCGAACGCCTGTCGATCACCTGGGAAGAACGCGGTTCCGGGCATGCGATGAAAGTGGCGATCGGCACCTTGTTCGCTGCCACTCTGGCGCACCTGATCATGAGCGTGCCGGAACTGGTGTACTTCGTGTTCACCTTCCCGGCGATCCTGCTGATCCTGGTGGGCTTCATGCTGGCGATGGGTCGCTATCGCGGCTACCGCCTGACCGAACTGGTCCGTTTCAAGGCGTTCCTGAAAAAGGCTGACGCCTGATGTTCGGCTTCTGGAAGACCTGGAAGGCCCTCGAAGCCCGGGGCATCATGGGGATCAATCGGCGCAACGCGGACTACGTGCTCAAGTACAACAAGCGCAGCCTGTACCCGATCGTCGATGACAAGATCATCACCAAGGAGCGAGCGATCGCCGCCGGCATTCATGTGCCGGAACTGTATGGCGTGATTTCCACCGAGAAAGAGATCGACAACCTCGACGAGATCATCGGCGGGCGCAATGACTTCGTGATCAAACCGGCCCAGGGCGCGGGCGGCGACGGCATCATTGTGGTTGCCGACCGTTTCGAGGGCCGCTATCGCACGGTGTCCGGCAAGATCATCAGTCACGAGGAAATCGAGCACCATGTCTCCAGCATCCTCACCGGCCTGTATTCCCTGGGCGGTCACCGCGATCGCGCACTGATTGAATACCGCGTGACACCCGATCAGATTTTCAAAAGCATCAGTTACGAAGGCGTGCCGGATATCCGCATCATTGTGCTGATGGGCTACCCGGTGATGGCAATGTTGCGCCTGCCGACGCGCCAGTCCGGCGGCAAGGCCAACCTGCACCAGGGCGCCATCGGCGTCGGTGTCGACCTCGCCACCGGCCTGACCCTGCGCGGCACCTGGCTGAACAACATCATCACCAAACACCCGGACACCACCAACGCGGTGGACGGCGTGCAACTGCCCTACTGGGACGGTTTCATGAAACTCGCCGCCGGCTGTTATGAGCTGTGCGGGCTGGGTTACATCGGTGTCGACATGGTGCTGGACCAGGAGAAAGGGCCGCTGATTCTTGAGCTGAACGCCCGGCCGGGTCTGAACATCCAGATTGCCAATGATTGCGGGCTGACGTTGCGCACCCATGCGGTCGAGGCACGGCTGGAGGAGTTGAAGGCTCGCGGGATTACCGAGACGGTGCAGGAGCGGGTCGAGTTTGCTCAGGAGATGTTCGGGCATGTTCCTGCGGTTGAGGGCTGACCTGTGGCGAGGGGATTTATCCCCGTTGGGCAGCGAAGCGGCCCCAGAATCAGGCCTGCTGCGCAGTCCAACGGGGATAAATCCCCTCGCCACAGTTCTCTCACCAGTTGCTGCCAATCTGCCCAACACCGACATCCCCCTAGGAGCAATTCCCCGAGGGGACTACAATCGCCACCCCCGCCTCGATGGCTGATCTGCCCCGCCCATGTTGACCTGTTCCGTACACCCGCTGCCTTATCGCGCCAACCCCGCCGAGTACTTCGCGGCGATCCGTCATGCCCCCGGCGCCGTGCTGCTCGACAGTGGCCGGCCAACGGCTGATCGCGGTCGCTATGACCTGCTCAGCGCGTGGCCGCTGGAACAACTGGCGGTACTGCCTGACGAAAGCGGCAGCGATTTCCTGCAACGCCTTCGCGACAATCTGACACGACTGGGTGAGGCAGCTATTCCTCTTGACCTGCCCTTCGCAGGCGGCTTGATCGGCTACCTGAGCTATGACTTCGGCCGGCATCTGGAGCATCTGCCGAGCCAGGCGCGGGACGACTTGCAGTTGCCGGATGCGCGTTTCGGCCTGTACGACTGGGCGCTGATCACCGATCACCAACTGAATACAAGTCAGTTGGTGTTCCATCCGTCGCTGATCGACAGCGAACGTCAGCGTCTTATCGCACTGTTCAGTGAACCTTCGGTTGAAGCGGTCAAACCTTTCAGGTTGAAAACCCCGATGAATGCCGACCTGAGCGCGGATCAATATCGCCACGCACTGGAGCGCATTCAGCAATACATCCAGGCGGGCGACTGCTATCAGGTCAACTTCGCCCAGCGTTTTCGCGCCGAGTGCGAAGGCGATCCGTGGGCCGCGTACTGCGCGTTGCGCGCGGCGTGCCCGACACCGTTTTCCGGTTTCCAGAGCCTGCCCGACGGTGGCGCGGTGCTGAGTCTGTCACCTGAACGTTTCGTCAAAGTCAGCGCACGCCACGTTGAAACCCGCCCGATCAAAGGCACCCGCCCCCGAGGCCTGACCCCTGCCGAAGATGCGGCAAACGCCGCCGAACTGCTGGCCAGCCCCAAGGACCGCGCGGAAAACCTGATGATCGTCGATCTGCTGCGCAATGACCTCGGCCGTACATGCCGCATCGGTTCGGTGCGGGTGCCGGAGTTGTTCAGCCTGGAAAGTTATCCGAACGTGCATCACCTGGTGAGCAGCGTGACCGGTGAGCTGGCGGATGACCGGGATGCCCTGGACCTGATTGCCGGCAGCTTCCCGGGCGGCTCGATTACCGGCGCACCGAAGATCCGCGCGATGCAGATCATCGATGAGCTGGAGCCGACCCGGCGCGGTTTGTACTGCGGTTCGTTGCTGTATCTGGATGTGCGCGGGGAGATGGACAGCTCCATCGCGATTCGCAGCTTGCTGGTGAAAGATGGGCAGGTGTGTTGCTGGGGCGGCGGCGGGATTGTCGCGGATTCGGAGTGGCAGGCCGAGTATCAGGAGTCGATTACCAAGGTGAAAGTGCTGCTCGACACCCTGCAAAACCTGTAGGAGCTGCCGCAGGCTACGATCTTTTGATCTTGCCTTTAAAAGCAAAGTCAAAAGATCGCAGCCTGCGGCAGCTCCTACATGGAATGTGTTTACAGGCTCAAAGCACGGTTGGAAGCCTTGATGAACTCCTGCTTCAAATCCTCAAAACTGTGCACCGCCGGGAACTGCGGAAACTCGCGAATCACATTATCCGGCGCATGAAACAGAATCCCTGCATCCGCCTCGCCCAACATCGTGGTGTCGTTGTACGAATCCCCCGCTGCAATCACCCGGTAATAAAGGCTCTTGAACGCCAGAACCGACTGACGTTTCGGATCTTTCTGACGCAACTGATAGCTGGTCACCCGCCCGGCATCGTCGGTAATCAGACGGTGGCAGAGCAAAGTCGGGAAGCCCAGTTGGCGCATCAGCGGTTGGGAAAACTCATAGAACGTGTCCGACAGAATCACCACCTGAAAGCGCTCGCGCAGCCAGTTGACGAACTCGATAGCACCGTCCAGTGGCTTGAGCGTGGCGATCACTTCCTGGATGTCGGTGAGTTTCAGGCCGTGCTCGTCGAGAATCCGCAGGCGCTGCTTCATCAGCACGTCATAGTCAGGGATGTCCCGGGTGGTGGCCCTGAGGGACTCGATCCCGGTTTTTTCGGCGAAGGCGATCCAGATTTCCGGGACTAGCACACCTTCAAGATCCAGACAGGCAATTTCCACAAGACACTCCCATTTGTATTGATTATTGAGTCGAGCGAGCAAAAGGACTGCCGAACTCTAGCGACTCGGGCGGGCCTGCGCAACGCAGAGGGCGCACCAGCCACTGCAGGATTTTGTTACCATCAGGTCCATATAGAGCGCCCAGCGCCACCGACCTGTAGGAAGCCGCCCTGATGAGCCCATCGTTCGATGTCGTGGAACTCGCCACGACCTATGCCAACAAATCCGCCCAGGACATCCTGAAACTCGCGTTTGCCGAGTTCGGCGATGATCTGTGGATCTCTTTCAGCGGCGCCGAAGACGTGGTGCTGGTGGACATGGCCTGGAAGCTGAACAAGAACGTCAAAGTGTTCAGCCTCGACACGGGTCGCTTGCACCCCGAGACCTACCGCTTCATCGATCAGGTGCGCGAGCACTACAAGATCGACATCGAACTGGTGTCGCCGGACTACACGAAACTTGAACCGTTCGTGAAGGAAAAAGGCCTGTTCAGCTTTTACAAGGACGGCCATGGTGAGTGCTGCGGCATCCGCAAGATCGAGCCGCTACGCCGCAAGCTTTCAAGCGTGACCGCCTGGGCCACCGGCCAGCGTCGGGACCAGAGCCCGGGCACTCGCAGCGCCGTCGCGGTACTGGAAATCGACACCGCCTTCTCTACTCCGGAACGCACCCTGTACAAATTCAACCCGCTGGCGCAAATGACCAGCGAAGAGATCTGGGGTTACATCCGCATGCTTGAACTGCCGTACAACAGCCTGCACGAACGCGGTTTCATCAGCATCGGCTGCGAACCGTGCACCCGCCCGGTGCTGCCGAACCAGCATGAGCGTGAAGGTCGTTGGTGGTGGGAAGAGGCGACGCAGAAAGAATGCGGGTTGCATGCGGGGAATATCATCAGCAAGTCCAAGGCGTAATCCCCCGCTCTGATGCAATCCCCTGCGGGAGCGGCGGTGCGACGATTCGACTTGCTCGCGAAGCCGGTGTATCAGTCGACACATGTATTGACTGATACACCGGCTTCGCGAGCAAGCCCGCTCCCACATTTGATCTGCGCTGGACTTAAAAAATGTGTACACACGACTGTCACCATAGGTGTCATTTATGTGTGCGCTTTTTGTTTTCTCGCCCCAAAAGATTACATCTGCCCTTCCTGACTTCCTCAGTCGACCTTTCCCATACTTCCCACTGAAAAATAAATAACTGCTCAATCGGTCAATTTATATCGCCTTAATTTCAGTTACTTACCATTACAAGATAACAAAACAAAATTACCGGCGAATTTCATAGATCGCTGACTGGCATGGTTCTGGCTTAAGCGCATACATATTTTGTATACAATTACCACAAAACAAGTATTTTCCGCTCTGATCTCCGCGGCCCGTTGTATGGCGTGATCATGGTCGACTACTGGCTTGTACGAAAAGGTCAGGTCA
This sequence comes from Pseudomonas sp. LB3P81, assembly GCF_054897965.1. Taxonomy (NCBI): domain Bacteria; kingdom Pseudomonadati; phylum Pseudomonadota; class Gammaproteobacteria; order Pseudomonadales; family Pseudomonadaceae; genus Pseudomonas; species Pseudomonas sp. LB3P81. The sequence goes on from NZ_JBUBVG010000001.1 coordinate 1,489,315, forward strand.
ACGTGCCGCAGTTGTACAGCGAGGATCCCGACGGCGTTCATTCCTGCAGTGCTGATCGCCGCAGAACCACCGCGCTATAAGGACTCTCCATGCGAATTCTCGTGGTCAACGTCAACACCACCGAATCCATCACCCAGGCCATTGCGCGTTCGGCTCAAGCTGTAGCCGCGCCCGGCACGGAAATTATCGGCCTGACGCCACATTTCGGCGCCGACTCCATCGAGGGCAATTTTGAAAGCTACCTGGCCGCTATCGCCGTGATGGACCGGGTGATGTCCTACGATCAACCCTTCGATGCGGTGATCCAGGCGGGTTACGGCGAGCACGGCCGCGAAGGCTTGCAGGAATTGCTCAACGTGCCGGTGGTGGACATCACCGACGCGGCGGCGAGCACGGCGATGTTCCTCGGTCATGCCTATTCGGTGGTCACTACGCTGGACCGTACTGTGCCGCTGATCGAAGACCGCCTGAAACTGTCCGGGCTCTGGGACCGCTGTGCGTCGGTGCGGGCCAGTGGCCTGGCGGTGCTGGAGCTGGAATCCGATCCGCAACGGGCGCTGGAAGCGATTGTTCATCAGGCTGAACGGGCGGTGCTTGAGGACAAGGCCGAGGTGATTTGCCTCGGTTGTGGCGGAATGGCCGGGCTGGACGAACAGATTCGCCGGCGCACCGGAGTTCCGGTGGTGGATGGTGTGACGGCGGCGGTGACCATTGCCGAGTCGCTGGTGCGGTTGGGGTTGTCGACGTCGAAGGTGCGGACGTATGCGACGCCACGGCCGAAGAAGATTATTGGCTGGCCGGGGCCGTTAGGCAGGTAGACCTCGTTATCGTTCTTCGCGAGCAAGTCGAAGGGGACGACTCGGTATCAAGCCAGACTCAAACCGCACTAAACCGCGCCCCCAGCCCCTGCTCCGCAAACTGCTCAATAATGAAATCCACAAACGCCCGGGTCTTCCCCGGCAACAATTTGTGCTCCGCGTAATAGATGGAAATGTTGCCATCGTCGACATACCAGTCCGGCAACACCCGTTGCAGCGTCCCCGCCTCCAGATACCCCACGGCGAACGGCATGCTCACCAACGCAATCCCCAAACCCTGAGTTGCGGTCGCACAGGCAGCCTCGGAATCGCTCATGGTCATCCGCGCCTTGAGCGTCAGAGGACTGTGTTGCCGAGTGCGACTGGTCAACTGCCAGGAACGTACACGACCCGTCTGCGGCGACCGAATGAGGATGCCATCGTGATGTTTGAGATCATCGGGCTCGACGATCGCCTGACGCCCCGCCAGATACTCGGCCGAAGCCACCAACACCCGATGGGCCGGCGTCAGCTTGCGCGCCACAACGCCTTGCGGCAGCTCGAATCCTCCGCCTATCGCGGCATCGAATCCCTGAGCGATCAGATCGACCTGTCGGTTATCGAAATGCCAATCCGGGTTGATTGCCGGAAACCGCCGCAGAAACTCGCCCAGCAACGGCACGACATACAAACGTCCGAACACCGTGCCCATGCTGACTTTCAGCGTACCGGCCGGGCGCCCTTCTGCGCTGGCGAGGTTAGCCACTGCGTTCTGGATTGTGATCAGACTGGAACTGACTTCGCCGAGAAACAGATGACCGGCTTCGGTCAACGTCAGGCTGCGGGTGCTGCGTTGGAACAGCCGCACGCCGAGGCGCGCTTCAAGTTTTGCAACACTCTTGCCCACCGCTGCCGGTGTCAGGCTCAGTCGTCGCGCCGCTTCGGCAAAGCTGCCGACTTCCGCGCTGCGCACAAAGCATTCGATACTGCTGAAGGTTTCCATAGGCGCCACTATAAACTTTTGGTTTACACAGACTATCTCAATTACCGGCTACTCAGCGTGCAATCCGGAATCAATACTAGGCTCCATCAACCGGGACATCTCGCCTCGGGACTTTGGAGATCGACATGACTACTCAAAACCTCAGCGGCAAAGTGGCTTTGATTCAAGGCGGGTCGCGCGGCATCGGCGCAGCCATCGTCAAACGCCTGGCCGCTGAAGGCGCAACCGTTGCCTTCACCTACGTCAGCTCCACGGCCAAAGCCGAAGAGCTGCAAAACAGTATCACCGGTAGCGGCGGCAAAGCGCTGGCGATCAAGGCTGACAGTGCCGACGCCGAGGCCATTCGCAACGCCGTGAGCGCCACCGTCAACGCCTTCGGTCGTCTGGACATTCTGGTCAACAACGCCGGTGTGCTGGCCGTTGCCCCGCTGGAAGATTTCAAACTCGAAGATTTCGACCAGACGCTGGCGATCAACGTACGCAGCGTGTTCATCGCCACCCAGGCCGCCGCGAAACACATGAGCGAAGGCGGTCGCATCATCAACATCGGCAGCACCAACGCCGACCGCATGCCTTTCGCCGGTGGTGGCCCGTACGCCATGAGCAAAGCGGCCCTGGTCGGCCTGACCAAAGGCCTGGCCCGCGATCTCGGCCCGCGCGGCATCACCATCAACAACGTGCAACCCGGCCCGGTCGATACCGACATGAACCCGGCCAGCGGCGACTTCGCCGAAAGCCTGATCCCGCTGATGGCGGTGGGCCGTTATGGTAAAGCGGAAGAGATCGCCAGTTTCGTCGCCTACCTTGCGGGACCGGAAGCCGGCTATATCACTGGGGCCAGCCTGACCATCGACGGTGGTTTCGGCGCCTGATACTAGTCGGTCACACGCAAATCAAATGTGGGAGCGGGCTTGCTCGCGAAGGCGGTGTGTCAGTCGACATAATTGTTGCCTGACACACCGCCTTCGCGAGCAAGCGAACGTCGCCCGGCCCTTCCCACATTTCCGTCGTTAAGCCCATTCGAGCGCTGGCAAACCACATGCACTCGGTGTGAACGCTTTCAGCGTACGAAGAATGCCATCGGCGTGTGCGTATTTTTCATCAGCCATCGCCGCATCAGGAATCGCAATCGCCGTCATTCCCGCCGCTTTCGCCGCCGTGACACCGAACGGCGAATCTTCGAACACCAGGCAATCCTCAGGCGCCACACCCAGACGTCGCGCTGCCGTGAGGAAGATATCCGGCGCCGGTTTGGCCGCGCCGACCTCCGGGTCATCCGCTGTCACGACAAAGTCGAACAGCGCAAACCAGTCCCGGTGCAACGTGGTTTTCTGGCTGAACGATTGACGCGAAGAACTGGTGCCCACCGCAATCGGAATGTTGTTGGCCTTCAAGTGCCGAACCAGTTCCTCTGCACCGGGCATCGCCAGCGCTGTAGGAAAACGCTCGCGCATCAGCGGCTCGCGGATCACCAGAAACTCCTCGGCGGTGATCGGCAGTTCCAGCGCCTCGACCACATAACGCGCCAGATCGCCCGCACCACGGCCGATGATGTTCTGTTTGACGTTCCAGTCGAAGGTCCGGCCATAGCGCCCGGCAATGATGGACGTGACCTCGGTGTAAATGCCCTCGGTGTCCAGTAACAAGCCGTCCATATCGAAAATCACGGCTTTGATCGGGCCGAACTCTTTCAGCGGTGCATTCATCGCATCTGATCCGTTTTTAATGACATCCCGACCGACCAGGTATGGCTGAGTCGCGGATTTGATTAAAGGGTTCAGCAGCATAACGAGCGCGGCCGACATAGAGCAACGGGCAATCTCCCGACGGTGCAAAACCCGAACCGAAGCGCTGGCCCGGGATTTAGCGATTCGCCCTACACCAAACACCTCCTTTCCCGACTTCTTTCCCCGTTGATCCCCCGCAAAGTCTCGCGATCCATATCGATCCGCCCGAGGGACTGCGAATGTTCAACCCCGACAAGGTCCTGGCCTTTAACAACGCCATAGGTCTGCTCGTGTTCGCCGCCATGAACCCCGGGCGACCGGACGTCGAAGCGCTGCTCGGGGATTTTCGCCTCTGCCTCAACGACTACGACGCCTGGGCGGAAAACTTCTGGACCGGATGGGCGCTGGACGTCGAGCAGGTGTTCAAGGTTGGAAACGACGTTCGTTTACGCGCACCGAAGGACTCCACCGAGCCTGTCAGTTCGACACTCGCCACGTGCCCGGCCAGCGGCCCCTTGACCCTTGTGCACATGTTCGAAGCCGCGCGCTTTGTGCCGATCGGCGATACGCCGGTGATGCTCGAACCCCTGCTGGCCGAAGACAACGGCGTACCGACGTTTGGCGAGCCGATTCACAAAGTCATTGGCCCCAGCGGCATTCTCGAAATACCCGAATGCTGGCGCGGCTACCGTTATCGCGTCACGTTCTTTCCCAACGTTTCCACGGATCATGTCAAAGCGCTTTACGCCTCTTATCAAAGCGTGATCGACGATCTTGAAGGCTGGTTGCGTAAAGAGTGGACGAGCGAATTCGAGCCGTTGTGGGCGGATTTTTCCAAGGCCGGTTTCACCGAGCGCTACGGCTTGCTGCAACGGGCAGATTGGCGTGGCTTCGAACAATCGCTGCACGGTTTATGGGATGACGTGAAGCAGGTCTTTGCCCTGATGGCAGACCTGCAAGCCAACAGCGAAAAACTCCTTGAGTACCTGACCGCGCTTGAGCTTGAGACGCTGCTGAACGCCTCGGCCGAAGCCATCGCCAACGTACTGCTGGTGCTGAGCGATGAGCCGCTGATGTTCATCCATCTCGCCGCCTTCACCACTTGGTTGCGGATGTTGCCGCCGCAGTACGTCGCCGAGGTGGTAGCGGAAATTCGCACAGAGGTACTGATCGGTTTCCTGCTGGTGCGCCTGACGGGTCCTGCAGGCCTGAACGTCGGCATGAGCGCCAAAGTACTGGGCAAGATCAAGTCCGAGCGAGCCCGACAATGGCTGGCGGCGGCGAGTTTGCGACTGGCTGAATTCACGCCGGGCGCCGACCTTACCCGTCACGCGAACGCGCTTAAACCTTTGATGGTCAACGCCCGGAGTGCGCCGCTCAAACCGGCACCAGCGGTTCCATTGCACATCACCGTCAGTGAATCAGCGGTTGTGCAGGTCAACAATCCGCTCGCCATTGCCCGCAACAAGTCCCAAACCAGGACCCGCCTGAGCCGCATGGAACATCGCGATGATGCCCCTGCCCCGGCGAAAAACCCGAACGGTGACAGTGTCGATTCAGCGGACAACACCGTGACCAACGGCTGCCCGGTGTCGATGGTCACCGGCGAAGAACTGCTGACCCTGGTCGATGGCTCGCTTGATGGTCTGTTGCCGTTCGAGTTCACCCGCGTGTATCGCACCAGTGCCGTCGAAATCGACGGCGGACTCGGATTTGGCTGGAGTCATTCCCTGGAGCACCGGCTGGAAATCGGTGTCGACAACGTCAGCTGGATCGACCACGAAAACCGTCGCATCACTTTCCCGTTGCCGAACAGCGAACGACCGGCCATCCACAACAGCCTTTCGCGGGCGGCGATTTACCTGGGGGACGAGCCGGAAGAACTGATCCTCGCACGGGCCGGCGAAGCAACGCGTTTTTACCACTTCCGGACAGGACGACTGACGGCCATCAGCGATGCCTACGGCAATCGGCTGACGGTGCAGCGCGATAGATCCGACAGAATCATGCGCCTCGACAACGGTGCCGGGCGTTCGCTGCGATTGCGCTATGACCGCCGACACCTCGCCGCGGTCGAGTATCAGAGCTTTCATCCCGCCGACACGCTGGAAGACGCCTGGCGTAGCGAGCAGACACTGGTTGCCTACCGCTACGACGCCTGCCATCGCTTGATCGAAGCGACCAATGCAGCCGGTGAACGTGAACGCTACGACTACGACGAACAGCAGGTCATTTTGCAGCGGCAACTGGCCGGTGGCGCAAGTTTCTTCTGGGAGTGGGAAAGGTCCGGCAAGGCTGTGCGATGTGTCCGACATTGGGCGTCGTTTTCGCAAATGGACACGCGGTATGTCTGGGATGACAACGGTGGTGTGCGGGTAAAAAGCGTCGATGGCAGCGAAGCGTTTTACCAGCACGATCATCAGGCGCGATTGGTGCGGCGGGTGGAGCCAGATGGCGCGGAACACCACAACGCCTATGACGACAAAGGCCGGCTGATTGCCGAAAAGAATCCGCTGGGGGCGATTACCCAATACCGCTATGACGAAATCGGGCGACTGATAGCCCTGATTCCACCTGAAGGCGAGCCGACATCCTACGAATACCGCAATGGTTTCCTGCATGCGCAGTATCGCGGCAAAGCGGTTTGCAAGTACCAGCGCAATGCTCAGGGTGACGTCACCGAAGCGACCGATCCTGACGGTCACTTAACCCACTATCACTACGACGAAAAAGGTCGGCTGCTGTCGGCACGTTATCCGGACAACAGCCGGCATCTTTTCGTCCGCAATGCCTTGGGACAGTTGATCGAAGAGACTTTGCCGGACGGCAGTCAGCGTCGTTTTTCCTACGACTTGTTTGGCCGACAGGCGACTCGTCAGGACGAACACGGTGCCGTCACCCGATACCAGTGGGACGCCGTTGGACGACTGATCCAGACGACTTTTCCCACAGGCGCCAGTCGCGCCTTCAGCTACAACGCCTACGGCAAGGTCACCGCCGAGCGCGATGAACTGGGCCGCGTCACTCGCTACGAATACCTCGACGATCTGCACCTGATCAGTCGGCGGATCAATCCCGACGGCACCCAACTGCGCTATCGCTACGACAACGCGCGGCTATTGCTGACCGAGATCGAAAACGAATCCGGCGAAAAATATCAGCTGGACTACACGCCCAATGGATTGATCCGACAGGAAACCGGATTCGATGGCCGCCGCACCGCGTATGCCTACGACCTTAACGGTCATCTGCTGGAGAAAACCGAGTTCGGTGATGACGACTCGAAACTGATTACCGCCTATCAACGGGATTCGACTGGACGGTTGCTGGTAAAGACGCTGCCGGATGGCGTCAACGTCGAGTACCGCTACGACAGTCTTGGACGGTTGGTCAGCGTCGATGACGGTCACGATCACCCACTGGAATTCAAGTACGACCAACAGGATCGGCTAGTCACCGAACACCAAGGGTGGGGCACGTTGCGCTATGGCTACGATGCCTGTGGACAACTCAATCATCTGCGTCTGCCGGACAACAGCAAGCTCGATTACCACCATGCCAAGGGCGGCGCACTGACGGCCATTGACCTCAATGGTTCCCGCCTGACGTCGCATACCTTCGTGGCCGATCGCGAGCAAACCCGCCGACAGGGTCTGTTGCTCAGCGATTATCAGTACGACGACCAGGGGCGTCTGAAAGCCCACGCCGTGAGCCAACAGCAGCAATCGCTGTATCGCCGCGATTATGCCTACAGCGCCAATGGCAATCTCGACAGCATCGCCGACACCCGCCACGGCCAGCGCAGTTACCACTACAACGCGCTCGACCGCCTGATTCGCGTCCGTCACTCCCGCGATCAGCAACCGGAAAGTTTCGCCCACGACCCGGCCGGAAATCTGCTGATGCAGGATCGTCCTGGCGTAGCGAAGGTTCTTGGTAATCGCCTGCTGATGCAAGGCGACCGTCATTACGATTACGACGGCTTCGGCAACCTCATCCGCGAACGCCGTGGCACTGCGCAAAAACTTGTCACCGAATACCGCTACGACTGCCAGCATCGGCTGATCGGCGTCACCCAGCCCAACGGCAGTCAGGCAGCCTACCGCTACGATGCCTTCGGCCGTCGTATCAGCAAAACCGTCGATGGCAAAACCACCGAGTTCTTCTGGCAGGGCGACAACCTCGTTGCCGAAAGCAGCCGCGAGCACTACCGCAGCTATGTCTACGAACAGGGCAGCTTCCGACCGCTGGCCATGCTCGACGGCAAAGGCCCGCGCAAAGCCTGCCCGTTCTACTACCAACTCGACCATCTTGGCACACCGCAGGAGCTCACTGACTACAGCGGCGACATCGTCTGGGCCGCCCAGTACACCGCCTACGGCCGCCTCACCCGCCTGAACCGGGACACCCACCAGATCCTCGACCAGCCGTTGCGGTTTCAGGGCCAGTACTTCGATCCGGAAACCGGACTGCACTACAACCGGCACCGGTATTACCAGCCGGAGGTTGGACGGTATCTGACGCCGGATCCGAGCGGCTTGGCGGGTGGGTTGAACCAGTATCAATACACGCGGAGTCCGACGGGGTGGGTTGATCCGTTGGGGTTGAGTGATTGTCCGGGGACGGGGAAATGCGGGTCGGTTGAGGGGGTTGAGGACCCAACCCACAAGGCAACCGTAAAAGATGCTGAGCCCAAATCACCCAAGCCAAAAGGAGAAGATGATTACCTATACCGTGGAGATGAACGAGAGCCCGACGATGTATTCGAAAATGGCTTCAAAAGCAAAGGTAAAAGCAATGATCTCTTGCTCCACTCCATCGACAGTGACTATCCACCGAGCAACTTTATTAGCACATCAACTTCCCGAGATATGGGAAAAAACTTCGCCACTGGCTTTAATACGAAAATTGGTTACCTCTATACACTCCAGAAAATCCCCGGATACGACTTGATAAAAGAACTCGGAACGATGTACCAATTCGATAGGGAGAAGGAGATTGCCATACCAAGCCGGATCAGCAACGAGGATGTCCTCGGGGCAACGTTGATCATTGATAACGGCCGAGAGTTCGGCTATTCCATACCTAACCCAAACAGGAAAATCAAACCATGACATCTGAAGTTAAATTAACAATCAGTATCGATGGCACAAAGGAAACGGCTCAACTCATCTGCGACAGCAAAGCCGTATCCATAAATTTCGTAATGGGAAACGGCTTCAACAAAACTTATACGGATACTAACTTTTACAAATGCTTTGGTCGGGTTCGAGAAGACAATCCTCATATAAAGTTTTTTTGCAAAGGGGCAAAGATTAATGTCCACCCTTCCAGCATGTCTTCACAAATGTCTCTCGGACTGAAGGCGTACGAATTAACGATCGGTAAAAAAGCGTTACCCGACGATATCATTTACATTTTTGACTATGACGACAACAACCTGACGAATGATCCGAATGAGCAGCGAAACTTTTACAGAAAATGGATTGAATCAGAAAAAGACTAACGTGGTTATCCACGTTGTCTTCTTAGAGCTCTCAAGTCGATTCGCCAGAACCATCTTCGCCTGCGTCCGGATCGTCAGGATTCGCTTCAACATCAGTATCAGCGCGCTTCACATCACCATCAGGCACTCGCTCCACACCCGCCTCATCATCCGGCGGGCGCTGGTCACGACTCAGCGAATCAGTCGGCGAAGGCAGCGGATACTCAGGCGTATCGTCGATGTCGGTGTCTTTGGGGTCAGCGTTCATAAGGCACCTCTCAAGGGGCCTGAAAAACAGGTACTGACATTTCGATGACAGCGTGACGAATGCAGTTCGATCAGGGGGACGATCGGTAGCTCCGATCGCAGTGGCTGATCACTGCTCGTCTTCGTCTTCGTCGTCATCCTCGTCTTCAAACTCGGTCTGGCCCACGTCACCCGCGTCATCGGCATCGTTGAGCGGCACCGTTGCATCATCCATCAGCGACCCCGGATCTTCTTTACCCGGATCATTGATAAACGGCAGTCCGCTCGGACCTTTTTCTTCCTTGCCTTCGGTTTCAGGTGTCATGGCAGACCTCTCAATATTCAGGTGTGTATGAGGTTTCGAGGCAGCCTGGGGTCAAACGTTCCGGAGTACTTCTCGCACAAACGAAAAACCCGGCACCAGGCCGGGTTTCTACTGTCATTCGCTATCGAGTCAGCGATGTTTATTCCTGTGTTTATTCTTGTGTTTGTTTTTGTGCCCGTTACCGGAATGGGAACTGCCGCTGTCGGTGCCCAGATTGTTACCCACCGCGCCACCCGCAGCACCGCCCAGGCCTGCGCCGATAGTGGAACCGGTCGAGCCACCGAGGCTGTTACCAATCACCGAACCACCCGCCGAGCCCAAACCACCACCGACGGCCGCGGCGGTGCGGCTCCCTTTAGGCGCACCAACCGCACTGCCCGCCGCGCCACCCACACCTGCACCAATCGCTGCACCTGTGCTGCCGCCCATTTGCTGGCCGACCACGTTGCCTAACGCACCGCCAATGCCACCGCCGACTGCAGCGGTGCCATCACCGGCCGCCATCGCACCTTGAGCGACCAAAAGTCCCAGAACCAACGTGGACAATGTCAAACGCATGATATGAACCTCTAATTCCGCATCGGGGGAAAAGAACGCGCTGCGGATCGGCGGAGTCTAGCACCTGCCCCCACTGAATCCGGCCAGCGATGACGGTTGGACCGCTAAAGATGCGATAGCTGCGAAAGAGAAACAGCCAGATACAAAAAGCCCGGCATCAAGCCGGGCTTTTGAACTGATCACTCAGCATCAGTGACGCTTGTGACCCTTGGCCAGGTTGCTGCCAACACCGCCGCCCAATGCACCGCCCAAACCAGCACCGATGGTGGAGCCGGTCTTGCCGCCCAGGCTGTTGCCGATCAGCGAGCCGCCCGCTGCACCCACACCGCCGCCGATCGCCGCTTTGGTGCGGCTGCCTTTGCGTGCTGCCACCGCACTGCCGGCTGCGCCCGCTACACCGGCACCAATTGCTGCGCCCGTGCTGCCGCCCATGCTTTGGCCGACGACGTTACCCAGCGCGCCACCCAGACCGCCACCCAGCGCGGCCGTGCCGTCGCCAGCAGCCATTGCACCTTGAGCAACCAAAAGCCCCAAAACCAGGGCGGGCAGTGTTAAACGCATGACAAGAACCTCAAAAATAGGGGGAAATCAAAAAGGGGCGAGATTGAATGCTTTGGCGGCGAGAAAGTCCAGACGCACGGACCTAACCTCGCCATTGGTGACGGTTGGACAACGATTATGGAAAAGGTTTTATGACAGGCAAAAAAAAGCCCGCTGGGGAGACGGGCCAGGTGTTGCTTTCTAACGGATGAGTTGAGACTACGTAAGACCTTGTGAAAACTTTGTGAAAAAACCGGGCAAGAAAACAGGCGTCAGCAAAATCCTTCAGGCATAAAAAACCCCGCTCGATGACGGGGTCCATTGGTGGGAGCTACTTCCTGACCGGTGCCACGACCTTGGGTAAAAATTTCGCCTTCGGTCCTTGGCGCACCATGGTTTTCATCTTGCCGAGCTTGGCCTGGTCGTCACCAAAACCCACCACATACTCCGTTTGGCCACACTGCACGCAATTGTTGATCGGAAATTCAGAACCGTCGTCTTCGATATACGGACCAGCCATCTTTTCGCCCCTCTCAAATGCGGGATCGACACAGGCAAGCCCATTTGCCTGAGACATATCGACCACCAAGCTTTTTAGACTAGTCGGTCATTACCGGACTTGTAACCCAGATCCCTCAATGCCCGACGAATGGAATATAGCGCTTCCTACAAAACCAACACGTAATTTTTCACCAGACTCACCTCAGCTTAACGGCCGTCCCGGTTACGAAAACCACCACCATCCCGCCTTTCCCGGCTGGCATGCTGATTTCATAATCGAGCCCCACCACGGCATCGGCCTGAATCGCCCGGGCCCGCTCCCTGATCTCGTCGGTCGCCTGAATCCGCGCCTCCTTCAACGCACGCTCCAATGTCTGAGACCGCCCGCCGAAAAAGTCGCGCATCCCGGCGAACATGTCGCGAATAACGTTGACGCCCTGCACAGACTCGGCGCTGACAATGTCCAGGTACGCGGTGATTTGTCGACCTTCGATGGCGTGGGTTGTGGTGGTGATCATGGATTTTCCTTTTTCATGGCCTTGGCACTCAAGGCAACCGAGACAAATGTTGAGCCAGCGCATCAAACGCCGGCAACGTAACGGGATCGTTGGCCGAGTTGCTGGCGACCGGATGGGACGCGTATCGAACAATGACCATCTCGGCCGCAGGGTCGACATAGATGCGCTGGCCATGAACGCCCCGTGCCATGAATGCCCCGCCTTCCTTGTTCGTCACCCACCACATCGAACGGTAACTCCAGCCTTTCAACAAGTCGTAACCGGCCTTGGCAAATGCTTGCTTGTTGCCACCACGGCGGATGTCATCGACCACTGCTTTGGGCACAATCTGTTGGCCATTGAACCGACCGTCATTGCGCAGCATCTCGCCAAACCGCGCCAAGTCCCGCAGACCGGAATTCAACCCGCCGCCGGCAAATGGAGTGCCGATGGCATCCACCGTGAAACAGGCGTCCTGCTCGGCACCCAGCCGACTCCAGATACGCTCCGACAATAACTGCGCAACATTGCGCCCGGTCACTCGAGCGATGACCCAACCCAGAACATCTGTGTTGACTGTCTTATAGGCGAACGCGCTACCGTGTTCGCCTTGCCGTTGAACCGTCTGCAAAAACTCGTAGTAACTTCTCGGGCCGGTGTAGTCCTTCGGCTTGGGTAGCGGGCTGCCGGCCTTCGCATGAGCCCAGACCTCGGCATTCGGGTCGGCGTAGTCTTCGCTGTACTTGAGCGCGGTGGTCATATCGAGGACCTGGCGCACCGTGGCGCTGCCAAAGGCGGATGCGGCCAATTCGGGGACGTAATCGGCGACACGCTTGTTCGCATCGATTTGTCCTTCGGCGACCAACATCGCGCCCAGAGTACCGACCACGGATTTGGTCACCGACATCGCCGCATGCTGGCCTTGGGGTTTCAGCACGCCGAAGTACCGCTCGTACACCACCTTGCCCCGGTGCATCACCACAATCCCGTCGGTGTAAGTCGCCGTCAGGGATTGATCCCAAGTCATCGACGCCTTCGCGCCGAGCGGTGTGAACGTGATGGCCTCGATGTCCTTGCGCAGTGCGGACGCCAACGGAACCGGCGCACCCAAACCTCGTGAAACGTTGATCGTTGGCATGAGCTGGCGGAAGTTCGAGACGCTCCAGCGCATCGCCGGGAACTGGAAGTAGCTGCCATCTTCGAAGCGCACAGTACGATCGGCGGGCGGTGGCGAGCCGACCATCCAGCCGAGTTTTGCGGGGTCGCTTGCGTTTGCATCAGGATAGGTTTCGGGGGTAGATGCCGTGGCCAATGAAGAAGCTGTGAACATCAACACGGCTACTAGCCAGCGGTATGCAGCGAGAGAGTGAGACATCGATTCGATTCCGTTCGAGAAAGACTGGCCCCCATAAAGAGGCAAGAATGCCAATCTTAAAGCAACTTGACCAACACAGTCGTGACGGTGGCCACCGTGCCGATCAACCCGATCGCAATAGTCACTGGATACCAGAAAATCTCACACGTCATCTTGCCCGCCTCAGCGTTCAGTTTGCGCTGTTCAGCTATCAGCTTGACGATCTCGACATGAACCTTTTCCAGCTCGGCCTGCTTCATGGTGAATTCCTGCATAACGTACCTGCGTCCATTTTCAGGTGATGGGGCTATTGGCTGTCCAGCCCTTTCATTCATTCTGGCCCCAATAGGCATAAAACGAATACCCCAGGCCGAGAGGGTGCATTTAGGGGCTGATTCCCATGGAAACACTCAACCACTTGGGTTTCCACCATGACGTCCCACACGCCCGGGACATCTCCTACATCAAATTCAGAAACGCCTCTGCCGCTTTCGTTGAGACAGCATCAGCCAAACTCAAAATCCAGACGCCAGAAACCACAAAACCCCTGACTTCTTTCGAAATCAGGGGTTCTGGTTACATCGAATTTGGCGGTGAAGGAGAGATTCGAATTTTAAGGCATTGATGGTCAATAACCGCTTTAAAACGGGGCTTTCATAAGGATTAGTAGTACAAAGTAGTAGTACAATCCGATCCCGTTCTACCGTATCGTGGCGCTAAAATGGCTAAGCCCAGCAAAACCAGCAGAGACACCAAAAACCTGATTCAGAAAGCGGGTGAATCCGTGTGGTACGTTCGCGTCGCTGTCCCTTTGGATGTTCAGAAAGTCATTGGGCGCAAGGTGTTTATCAAGTCGCTTGAAACCAAGTCACTGACAGAAGCGCAACGTTGTCGGGGCGTGCATCTCACGATATGGTGGGCACAAATAGAGGCAGCTAGGAAAAGCAGGCAACCGCCCGACGGTTGGCAATCCCGTCTTGTCAATGGGATGGAAGCAGTCAACAAATTTGTTCAGGACCGGAAACGAGCGCTGATCGGTGAAATCGTCCCACCATTACCCCCGGTGTTGGCGCCGACGCCGAATTGACCTACGTGCCGACGCAAGTCTCACCCAACTCCAATCGGCAGAAAATCCAGCACAGGAAATGGTTCGCGAGGAATCAGACTGGGTCAGTGGCATCTCGGTAACTGGGTCAATTCAGCGTCGGCGCCAACATTTACCCCAAACTCTACCCTTAAAACGGTTGGAATCCACCAGAATTCACCGGAACGCCAAAACGAAAAAACCCGTCAGAAGGCGGGCTTCTTGGGGGTTCCAGAGATTTTGGAAGCCTTCTCTGGAACCTTGTATGGCTCCACGACCCTGCCTCGAATTGGCCAGCCTCGCAAGCTCAGCACTCAAAAGATGAAGAAAGTTCTTACGCTGAACACCCAGCGCGTGCCGCGTGAGGCGACGCATTGGAGTGGCAGTGGTCAGAGTAGGATAAGATGCCTACAAATCAGGCTCGCTGTGAGTAGCCCCGCATGACAGATAACAGTCGGAACACCACCCGTCTGATCAAGAAGTACCCGAATCGCCGTCTGTATGACACGCACACCAGCAGTCATTTGACCCTTGCGGATATACGCCGATTGGTCGTCGATAAAATCCCGTTCGAGGTGGTCGACACCAAGACTGGCGAGGATCTGACCCGAAGTATTTTGCTGCAGGTCATTCTAGAAGCCGAAAGTGGCGGTGAGCCGATATTCTCCAGTGAGATGCTCATGGGGATTATCCAGTTCTACGGTCCCTACCAGAGTGTCCTTGGCAGCTACCTGGATAAAAGCATCCAGACGGTCATCGACATCCAGTCCCAGACCGGCGCTCAGTCCTCTGAAGCCTGGAGCGAGTTCATGCACCAGCAAGCACCGGTCATGCAGGATTTGATGCGCCAGTATGTCGACCAGTCAAAAAACCTCTACCTGAACACTCAGAACCTCTTCGGCCTGTTTGGCGGCATGCCACCAGGCAAGCCAGGTGCCGGTGGCGGGCCGAAAAAAAATGGCGATGGGGAATAAACCCATCGCCATCAGTGTAACCGCTCTAATGTGACTTACTTGTTACCGCTTGTAGCCTTGGCACCAGGAGCGGTTTTGCCGGCTGCGGCGGTCGCCGCGTCAAAACCACTCTGGGCAACGTCAGCAGCCTGTTTTACGGCTTTCTGTGCGCTTTCAAAAACGGTACCGGCATTCGCCAGCGACGACTTGAACGCGGCCACAACAGGCTCGGAGCCAGCCGGTGCATTCTTACTGATCACTTCAACGAACTCTTGCACCTGCTGGGTGCCCGCCTCGACCTGACGCGAGGTCAGTTTGGCGATTTCCGAGTGAGTGCCGACAATCAACGCTTGCACTTGGCGATTGAACTCAGCCAGGCGTTCGGCTTGCACATTTGGCTGGGTGAAAGAAGCCTGGAGCTCAGCGAGCCCTTGTAGATCACGGACTGACAGCAGCTTGCGAAAGCCGTCGAACTGCTCCTCGGTGGAGGCCTGCAATGTCTTGAACTGCAATTGGCTGAACTGTTCGACACTGGAGAAGATTTTTCCGCTGATTTGCTGCAGTAGGTCTAGGTTGGCTTTCTGAGCGTCTTGCAATTTTTCCGAGTTAAAAAAAGACATGCTTGAATCTCCTGATACTGGAAGGCCTACATGGGCATGAGGACGCGATAGCGATCCTGCCGGTCATCGCGCTAGCCTTAATATTGCGGTGCACAAATCCGTTTGGCAATGATTTTTTGTGCAGCGCACAAAAATCTTTCTTCTCCTGCCGCTATTCGCTATAGACTCCTAGCATCGAACATCCAGCCAAGCCCTCTATATTAATGAGGCGCAGGCAGCTGCTTCTCATGCATAACGCCAGGAGATCACCATGGATCAGGAAGATATTATTGCATCGCAATATGAAAAACTCTCCTCTCAACGCGGCCTGTTCGAACACCTGAGTCATCTGCAGCACCTCAATACCCTGAACGTCCTTGATGCTTTGTGCCAGCGCCAGGAAAAAACCCTCGCGCCTCTGAAGCGGGGTCAACTCAGACAACCCACGCCCACTGACTGGCAGGAATACTTCACCGACCTCGGCCAACGCAGCCTGCTGTTCTGGGACACCCTGCGCCAGCGCGGCGGCAATACGCTGGCCCATGAACGCGCCGGGTATCCGCTGCTGCTCAAGTTCGATCATGAAACCCTGATCGCAGGCTCCGATCTCCCACGCCCGGTCAACTATTCACTGCTGCGAATCCTCCCCGGACCAGAGCAAAGAATCGACAGCAACGGCCAGCCGGTGATCATCATTGACCCACGCGGCGGCCACGGCTCCGGAATCGGCGGCTTCAAACAGGATTCGGTATTAGGTGAAAGCCTCAGAGCCGGCCACCCCACCTATTTCATCTCGTTCAGTCACTCGCCACAGCTTGGGCAAACCCTGGCCGATATCGTCGAAGCCCAGGCCCGGTTCATCGAAGTCGTCAGCGCCCTTCACCCGACCAACAGCAAGCCGATCATCATCGGGACTGCCAGGCCGGCTGGGCCTTGATGGGACTGGCGGCAACACGACCGGAACTGCCGGGATTGATCATTATCAATGGTGCCCCCTTGTCATACTGGGCCGGTGTCAATGGACGCAATCCGATGCGCTATACCGGTGGCCTGCTGGGTGGCGGCTGGATGGCCCGCCTGGGCAGCGACTTGGGCAATGACCGTTTTGACGGTACCTGGCTGGTCAGCAATTTCGAAAACCTGGACCCGGCCAACACCTATTGGGGCAAGTACTACCAGTTGTTCAGCCAAGTCGACAGCGAGGCTGGGCGCTTCCTGGACTTCGAACGCTGGTGGGGCAGCCCGACCCTGCTCAATGGCGAAGAGATTGAGATGATTGTCGATGACCTTTTCATCGGCAACCAGTTGTCCGGCGGTCTCGGCCGCAAGAGCAGCGGTATTGACCTGAAACGGATCGAAGTACCGGTGGTGGTGTTCTGTTCCTACGGAGACAACATCACCCCTCCCCAGCAGGCATTGAACTGGATAGCCGATGTCTATCCCAGCGATCTCGCTTTGCATGAGGCAGGACGTACCATCGTCTAACTGCGGCACGCCAGCATCGGCCATTTAGGTATTTTTGTTTCCGGCACGGTGGCGCGGCGCGAACACCGAGGGTTGCTCGGCGCGGTCGAAGCCATCAATGCGCTGCCAGCGGGGCTGTATGAAATGCTGATTGACGATCTCCCGGCCCCTACAGGCAGCAGTGACGTGCAATACCGAGTGCGTTTCGAATCAAGGCGAATCGCTGATATACATGATGACGTCGAGCCGCCCCGTGATGACGATCGCGAATTCTCTCTGGTGGAGCGCGCCTATGTAATCAACAGTGCATTTTACGACGAGTTCATACGTCCGTGGCTGCGCCAGATAGTCAACGAGCCCATTGCCAAATTGATACGCAGGACGCACCCCTTCAATCAGCAGCAAGTGCTATGGAGCAGCCTGAATCCGGCGCTGTGGTGGTTAGCCGAGACCGCCTCCCAAGTCAGCAGTGATCGTCGTCCCGCACGCAAAGACAACCCGTTGCTGGCCTGGCAGGAGCTGTTCTCTAACCAGATGCAAGACGCCCTGAATGCTTATCGCGATGTGCGTGACTCCACTCAGGAGCTGTGTTTTTACGGTATTTACGGCGCACTGAGTACCCTCACCAGCAACAAGCCTGCGCGAAATCTCCAGGCTCATGCCGACCAGCAGGACCAGGCCCTGATCGAACGCCTGCAGGATGCGCTGCCCCATGGTGGCCCCCTGGAAGCGTTGGTGCGGATTCTGTTTTTGCTGGGCCGCGACAGCGACAAGGCGGGTAAGGAAAGCCTCGAAAAACTGATCCAGCAGGTGCACCTGCAGGTCCAGGATTACAGCAATGAGCCCACTGCCCTGCGCGAAGCCATCCGATTGCAGAACCTACTGGTTTTCGCCCACCCGCAAGAAAGCTTGCGCAGCCTGCCCTTGTTGCTACCAGAGGCAAAGGAACGCCAACAGGTCCTGACAGCCGTTGGGCAATTGATGCCTGAACTGCTAGCGACTACTGGAGCTGAAGGCGAATTCTGGCGTGAACTGCACGCGCTGCTCGAAGTCCCCCTGCCGGGCTTCAGCCTGACCCAACCGCCCAGTGAAACAGTTGTCATCCCGCAGGAGGCCCCTTCGCAGCCATCTCCGCTTGCAGCAACGCTGTCGCCGCAGATCACACCACCGCCCGCTCCCGCCATCGTAGTTAAAGCTGCGAAGCGCAAAGCGGGCAAAGGGACAACAGGCCCCAAACCTCAATGAACTTTCACCAGGATTAGCGGTGCATCCGTTCGGCGAAGCCAGCGATCTTTTGATCTCTGAGCAGACCTGCGGGGTTCATGAGTCGGACCGACGCGACTTCCTCGAGCACAAGCAACGACTCGTCGGTTCGATACTGACCAGGGGTCATACCAAACCAACGGGTGCATGCCTTATGGAAGCTGCTGTGATCATGAAAGCCGAGCAGGTGAGTCACATGCTTCATGTTTAAATGAGAATGGCGCAAATAGAAGTCGGCGAACTGCCGGCGCACATCGCTCAGGACATCCTTGAATTGCGTGCCGTCCTTCTCAAGACCTCGTTGGAGCGTTCGCTTGCTGATGCTCAGTGCCGCCGCAATCGATTCCATATCACATTGGCCTTGCCCCTGGCTCAAGCGCTGGTTAATCAGCGCGCGAACCCTGCCAACAATAGAGTAGCCGGACAACAGGTCCAATTGAGCCTCGGCAAAACTGTCATGGAGTGTGGCCAACGTCTCGTTGGCCATACTCAAAGGACTCAGAAGCTCCTGGCCATCGAACAAGATGCTGTCATAAGCCGCCCCGAAACGCAGCGGACAGCCAAAAAGCCGCTGATGCTCCGACGTGTCTTCAGGTTCGGGATAATTGAACTCCACACTCAACGGTTGCGGCGACTTGCCACCCGCCAGCCAACGGCAGAAACCCAGCAGCGAAGCCAAGCCTGCATCCGTATATTGCCGGGGCTTGACTGAGCCACGTTGCTGATGATCGAGGCTGGCCAGTCGGTAATGCTGCTGCTCTTGGAAAAAGAAAAGGCTTAATCCGGTACCAATCAACGGGCTGAAACGAACCAGACGTTCAAGGGCCCTTTTCAGATTCGAACTGGACATCATCGTGTAGCCCACGATCTGAAAACTGCTGGGATGGAAATTCCCGTAGGCTTTCAAACCGATGTTCGGATCATCCGAAGCCTGAGCAGCCAGATCCCAAAGACGATAGATAACGCTTCGCTCACAGAATGTACCCGGTTTATTCACGAAATTGACATCCAGCCCCACTTCCTCGCACAGACGGGCAAGGTCCAGTCCTTGGGCCAAAAACGTATTCGCCAGCACGCTGGCATAACCTGAACTCATTCTATACATGGCGTCCTCATTGACCCGTGGAACCGAACGTCCTGTCCGGTGCCGATACTGACATCTTTTGAACATACTTCAAGCATGTTGCACAAATAATGACTACCCATTCATTTTCAAGAATCGCCAGTATAGGCACTCCTCATTTTTTGCAAGCGTGCCAAAACGCCCGTGGCACCGATGGACAGGAAAACGTCACCTTCAAACACTTCCGCACGGCCCGTCGATATCGAACAATCTTCTCTCCTGCAGCGCAAAAAGAAAGGAAGTAGAAGTATGGAATCGCGTAGTCGTATTGCTGTGGTAACGGGTGGTATGGGCGGTATTGGTACGGCAATCAGCCAACGTCTATACAAGGAAGGATTCAAGGTGATCGTCGGCTGCAGCTCCGATTCCAGCCGCAAGAACGACTGGATTGCCAGCCAGCTGGAGGCGGGCTATCAGTTCGAGTGCATCTATGGCGATGTCACCGATTGGGAGACCACCCGCAAGGCTTTCGAGATGGCTCGTGAACAGTTCGGCCCGATCGATGTGCTGGTTAACAACGCCGGCATCACTCGCGACGCCTCTTTTCGCAAGCTCACCCCGCAAGACTGGAACAGCGTGATCGGGACCAACCTGACGGGCTTGTTCAACACCACCAAGCAGGTCATTGAAGGCATGTTGGCCAACGGTTGGGGACGGATCATCAATATCTCCTCGATCAACGGTCAGCGTGGCCAGTTCGGTCAGACCAATTACTCTGCCGCCAAGGCTGGCATCCATGGTTTCACCATGGCACTGGCCCGGGAAGTCTCCGGCAAGGGCGTGACCGTCAATACCGTATCCCCAGGCTACATCCAGACCTCCATGACTGCGGCAATCCGCCCGGACATTCTCGAAGGCATGATCGCGGCAACACCGGTTGGTCGCCTTGGCCAGCCAGAAGAGATCGCCTCAATCGTGGCCTGGCTGGCGTCCGAAGAGTCCGCCTACAGCACCGGTGCCGATTTCTCGGTAAACGGCGGCATGAACATGCAATAACCCCGATCAGGGCAGAAATGCCCTGGTTTGCTCGACGAATTTTGTCTTTTCCATGAGGTCACGCATGAACGAAGTCGTAATCGTTGCCGCTACTCGTACCGCCATTGGCAGTTTCCAGGGGGCTTTGTCTGCAATTCCCGCGACCGAATTGGGTGCCGCAGTGATTCGCCGCTTGCTGGAGCAGACCGGTATCGATGCTGCTCAAATTGATGAAGTGATACTCGGCCAGGTACTCACTGCCGGCGCTGGGCAAAACCCGGCACGCCAGACCGCGATCAAGGCTGGCTTGCCACACACCACACCTGCCCTGACCTTAAACAAGGTCTGCGGCTCCGGTCTCAAGGCGGTCCATCTCGCCGTCCAGGCAATCCGTTGCGGCGACGCGGAACTGGTAATCGCTGGCGGTCAGGAAAATATGAGTCTGGCCCCTTATGTGCTGCCCAAGGCACGCACCGGTCTGCGTATGGGCCATGCGCAACTGCAAGACAGCATGATCCAGGATGGCCTGTGGGACGCCTTCAACGACTACCACATGGGTATCACCGCTGAGAATCTGGCGCAGAAGTATGAGATCTCTCGTGAAGCACAGGATGCCTTCGCTGCCGCCTCGCAACAGAAGGCCGCCGCAGCCATTGAGGGCGGGCGTTTCCAGAGCGAAATCACCCCGATCCTGATTCCTCAGCGCAAGGGCGAACCGCTGGTCTTCGACACCGATGAACAGCCGCGTATCGACAGCACTGCGCAAGCCTTGACGAAACTCAAACCGGCATTCCAGAAAAACGGCAGCGTGACCGCCGGCAACTCATCGACCCTCAACGATGGTGCGGCCGTGCTGTTGCTGGCCAGCGCCGCTAAAGCACAAGCGCTGGGCCTTCCGGTACTGGCACGGGTAAAAGCCTATGCCAGCGCCGGTGTGGACCCGTCGATCATGGGCATCGGCCCGGTCCCGGCTACACGTCTAACCCTGAAAAAGGCCGGCTGGAGCGTCGAGGACCTGGACCTGATCGAAGCCAATGAAGCCTTCGCCGCCCAGTCGCTGGCGGTTGGCAAAGAGTTGGGTTGGGACACCAGCAAAGTCAACGTCAACGGCGGCGCGATCGCCCTTGGCCATCCGATCGGCGCGTCGGGGGCACGGATCCTGGTGTCGCTGTTGCACGAACTGATCCGTCGCGACGGCAAAAAGGGGCTTGCCACTTTGTGCATCGGTGGCGGACAAGGCGTCGGCCTGGCTATCGAGCGCTAACCAACGGCATCTGAGTAGCCAATGCGCGGACTTGGGACCCTTGTTCCGCGCATCAGGCTGGCGTCAAACAATGCTGCCCGCATTCCTTCCGTTGCTACGCCGGAGTCCGGCAAAGCGCGGCTTTTTTCTGCCCGACTCATCTGTATGGGCTAGGAACTTTATGGACAACAACACGCATACATTTAAGACCTATTGGTCAGGCCAGGTTCCGTTCATCGCGTCCTTTGCAGTGCAACAATTACGCCTATGGGTCAGCACTAATCCTTGGTTCTCCGGGCATGAGCACGGCGCCTGGTTCGAGCTGCCTCGCGAAACCCTGGACAACCTTCAAGCGGACTACCAGGTTCAATGGGGCCAACTCGGCCAAAAACTGCTGACCGGCCAACCCTTCAGCTTCGATGATCGACGTTTCGCCAGCGACAACTGGAGCGAGCCACTGTTCGGCTCCCTCGCTGCGTTTTACCTGCTTAACTCCAGCTTTCTCCTGAAACTGCTCGACAAGCTGCTGATCGACGAAAAAAAACCGCGCCAACGCCTGCGCTATCTGGTGGAGCAAGCCATTGCCGCCAGTGCGCCAAGCAATTTCCTGGTCAGTAACCCTGATGCGCTCCAGCGTGTGGTTGAGACTCAAGGTGCCAGCCTGCTCACAGGTATGCAGCATCTGGCCAGCGACATGAACGAAGGCAAAATGCGCCAGTGTGATAGCGGCGCCTTCAAGGTTGGCGTCGATCTGGCCAACACCCCCGGCGAAATCGTCTTTGAGAATCACCTATTCCAGCTAATTCAGTACTACCCGCAAAGCGAAACCCAGTACCGACACCCGGTATTCGTCGTACCTCCGTCGATCAACAAGTACTACATCCTTGATCTGCGCCCGGACAACTCGATGGTCCGCCACCTGCTGGAACAGGGACATCCCGTATTCCTGATGTCCTGGCGCAACTTTGACGAGGAGCACGCCGGCACCACCTGGGATGACCTGATTGAGCACGGGGTAATCGACGCCCTGCAGGTGACCCGCGATATCAGTGGCGAACAGCGACTCAATTGCGTGGGCTTCTGCATCGGCGGCACCCTGCTGAGCACGGCGCTGGCGGTGCTCGCGGCTCGCGGCGATCGTGACATTGGCAGTGTGAGCCTCCTGGCCACTTTTCTCGACTATCTCGATACCGGGCCGATCGACATATTCGTCGACGAAGAACTGGTGGCCTATCGAGAGCGCACCATCGGCGGCATGAATGGTCCCATCGGTCTGTTTCGTGGTGAGGACATGGGCAATACCTTTTCCCTACTGCGCCCCAACGAGCTGTGGTGGAACTACAACGTCGACAAATACCTCAAGGGGCAGAAGCCGATCCCGCTTGATCTGCTGTTCTGGAACAACGACAGCACCAACCTTCCGGGGCCGATGTACTGCTGGTATCTGCGCCACACCTATCTGCAGAACGACCTGAAATCCGGCGAGCTGGAGTGCTGTGGGGTAAAACTGGACCTGCGCACCATTGACGCTCCCGCCTACATCCTCGCCACCCATGACGATCACATCGTGCCCTGGAAAAGCGCCTACGCCAGCACCAACCTGCTCTCCGGGACCAAGCGTTTTGTATTAGGAGCTTCAGGGCATATCGCCGGCGTCATCAATCCACCGGCCAAGCAGAAGCGCCATTACTGGACCAATAATCGGGTCACGAAAAACCCGGAGACCTGGTTCAAGAATGCTGAGCAGCAACCCGGTAGCTGGTGGAATGATTGGTTCAACTGGCTGGCGGGACACTCCGGCGAGCGCCAACCAGCAGTTCCGCACACAGGGAATGACAAATTCCCGCCTCTGGAGCCGGCGCCAGGCAGTTATGTAAAGCAATGAAAGACTGCTGTATGCCAGAGCGCGACACTTTCTGGTACGTGACGCTCGACTTCCTGGATGACGGCAGCGTCGAGATATTGTGGGTTGTGCCGAAGTAGGATTGATCGGCAACGGGCAACGAGTCGTACCGCTTGCAACACAGCAGCTTGATTGCACAGACGAAGATCAAATCACGCAAACGTAAGCGCAAGAACGAGGTTGGTATGGAGGAAGACGAGCTATTTTGACTGTTGTTGTGGAAATGCCCGGCTGCATGACTGCATGCAGCAGGTCTTCCGCGGCTCATGTGATCGGCAGGATGGGTCAGTTTTCAATCAGCGCCAACAATTCCACCAAATTTGGAAGTCTTTTTCAGAGCTTCCCTAATGAATTACTACCGTCCATTCAACTTTCACAATCGCGGGTTAATTTTTGTGAATGAAATAAAGTTTAAACAAACTTATTACTACGTGTGACCCGCCCCCCTACTAATAAACAGCCGACCGGTAAGCCCAACCGGCGGCACATCATTTGTATGGGTACAAGGAGAGACACCCCATGAGCACCCCGTTCCGCATCAACGAAGCACTTTTGATTGCCGGCCACGCATTTGAACCTTTTCAATGCGTCGCCTGGGCGCCGCTAGACGGTAATGGCGAACTGAGCCTGACCGTCATCGATCGGGCCAACACTCGTATTTGTCGCAAACAGATTCCAAGCAGTGCCTATTCCGACCCGGCGCAGCTGGAAAGCCTGCTGGAAGAGGTACGCGCCGAGTTGAGCCAGGAGGGCTACAAGCTACAATCCTGGACAATGCCAGAGTAAGCATTCTCGCGGATCGCTACCGGCGATCCGCCGAATACTCCACTCTCAAGATCATCGAAGGCAGCCTCATGCACCTGGTGTTGGAAGCAGCCGGTCGTGCAGAGGGCTATGCCTTGGGCTTACGCGATGCGAGGATCATCACTGAAATACAGTGCGTCGAATGATGTACACCGCTTAGAAACTGTCGAAAAATCAGCCTTTGGTCGCAAAGCACTGAGCCGTCCAGGGTATGGGCCAAAGTATGGGCTGGATTTTTTTTCAGAAACGCAGAAACGAAAAAGCCCCGAATAATCAGGGCTCTAACGTTTAAATGTGGCGGTGAAGGAGAGATTCGAACTCTCGATACAATTTCTTGTATACACACTTTCCAGGCGTGCTCCTTAAGCCACTCGGACACTTCACCGTATCTCGTCAAACATGTTCTGTCTGTCGAGGCGCGCTAATGTAGTCGAAAGCTTTTCTGATGGCAAACTTTTTTTGCAGAATTTTCATGCGGTTACCGATTTGGACGTTCTGCGGGTTTCGGGGTATGGCAAACCTGCCAATCTCCGGCGTCGCGCCCTCTTCTCTATATAGAAGACAATTCACGGGGGGCATGGCGGGCTGGGCTTCTCCGACAGGGGAAGTGTGACCGATGGGTCATTCACGGTGCTTTACCTGGCCTGCGGCGGTGGGTAACGTTTGCCTCAACTTTCATACAAGGAAATAGCGTCATGAGTGAGTTGATTACCTACCACCTCGAAGACGGTATCGCGACCCTGACTTTGAGCAACGGCAAGGTCAATGCCATCTCCCCGGACGTGATTGCTGCGTTTAATGCTGCACTGGATCAGGCGGTGACTGATCGTGCAGTGGTGATCATTACCGGTACGCCCGGGATTCTGTCGGGCGGTTATGACTTGAAGGTGATGACAGCCGGCCCTGAAGAAGCCGTCGCGCTGGTGACGGCCGGTTCGACCCTGGCCCGTCGCCTGCTGTCGCACCCGTTCCCAGTGATCGTTGCGTGCACGGGGCACGCGGTGGCCAAGGGTGCGTTCCTGTTGTTGTCGGCGGATTACCGCATTGGTGTCGACGGCCCGTTCAGCATTGGCCTGAACGAAGTGCAGATCGGCATGACCATGCACCACGCCGGTATCGAGATCGCGCGTGATCGTCTGCGTAAATCGGCGTTCCACCGCTCCGTGATCAATGGCGAGATGTTCAATCCGCAGAGCGCAGTGGATGCGGGCTTCCTCGACGTGGTGGTCTCGGCCGAAGAGTTGCAAGGCGCGGCACTGGCGACGGCTCGTCAACTGAAGAAGATCAATATGACCGCGCACAAGAACACCAAGCTGAAAGTGCGCAAGGCACTGCTGGAATCGCTGGATAACGCGATCATCCTGGATCAGGCACATTTGGGCTAAGCCCAAACGCGCTCCACCGAAAAGCCCGACTGTCATGTCGGGCTTTTTCGTACGCACCCTGTTGAAAAGCCTACAACCGCTCTAGAACACGTCTGACCAACAAGTCGGAAACATACACTCAAACATCGGCTATCTCCTACCTCTATAGCGACAATTGCCGAAAACAGTGCACATCCGTACACTGCGCCACCTTTTGTCCCGGTGGGGGCCTGTAAATGCTGTTTGTTTTTCGTATGTTATTGATGGGCCTGCACTTTATCCTGGCCGGTGTGCTGGGGGTGCTCCTGGGTCTGTGTCGGCCGTTCAATCCGGACAACAGCCGTTTGTGCGCGCGTCTGTATGCGTGGCCGGCAATGTGTATTTTGCGTTTGCGGGTGAAGGCAGAAGTCGGTCCGTTGATGGACAAGCCTGACAGCTGCGTGATCATCGCCAACCACCAGTCCAACTACGACCTGTTTGTGTTCGGCAACGTGGTGCCGCGCCGCACCGTGTGCATCGGCAAGAAGAGCCTGAAGTGGGTGCCGCTGTTCGGCCAGTTGTTCTGGCTGGCCGGCAATGTGTTGATTGACCGTGGCAATTCGCACAAGGCGCGCCAGTCGATGCTGACCACGACGCATACCTTGCAGCATGAAGACACCTCGATCTGGGTATTCCCGGAAGGCACGCGCAACCTCGGCGAAGAACTGCTGCCCTTCAAGAAAGGCGCGTTCCAGATGGCGATCGCAGCCGGCGTGCCGATCGTCCCGGTGTGTGTCAGCAGTTACGTTAAACACATGCGATTGAACCGCTGGCGCAGTGGGAAAATTCTGATCCGTTCGCTGCCGGCAATTCCTACGGCTGGACTGAGCCTGGACGACATGCCCCTGCTGATCGCCCAGTGCCGCGAGCAGATGCGCGAGTGCATCGCCTCGATGGATCGGCAACTGCAAGCCGCGTGAAACGAAACCCGCCCTGTGCGGGTTTTCTTTTGCCTGCGAGCTTTTGCCTACGAGCTCTGCAGATTTCACTGACTCTCAAGCAGCAGACAAGGTTAAGCTGAACACTGCCTGCTACTGCCACCTGCTAATAAGAAGTGAAGTTGAATCATGGGTCGAGTTGTTGCTGCTGCGGTTTATAGCGCCGGTAAAAAGGTCACCAATATCACCCTCGACGAAGGCGCTGCCTGGGCTGCCAAGCCTGACCACTTTGTCTGGATCGGACTCGAAGAGCCGAATGCCCAAGAGCTGTTCAATCTGCAACGCCAGTTCAACCTGCACGAACTGGCCATTGAAGACGCCCTGGAAAAACACAGTCGACCGAAGCTGGAAACCTTTGGCGACGCGCTGTTTATCGTCACGTATTCGCCTATTCGCAATGAAGGCAAACTGGAGTTCATCGAGACTCATATCTTTGCCGGCAATGGTTACATCATTACCGCCCGCAACGGTCACTCGGCGTCCTACGCCCTTGTCCGACAGCGTTGTGAGGCGCGTCCGCTGTTGCTGGAGCACGGGGAAGATTTCGTACTCTATGCCATCCTCGACTTTGTGATTGAAAACTACCAGCCAATGGGCGAAGCCATCCATGCCGAGATCGATGAGCTGGAACATAACGTGCTGTGCAGCGCGCTGAATGAACATGACATCCAGAAGCTTCATGGCCTGCGCCGAGACGTATTGCGCCTGCGACGTTACGCGGCACCGATGGTGGAGATTGGCGAGGAGTTGCAGAAGCTCAGATTTCCGTTCATCGACAAGAACATGCGCCCGTATTTTCGCGACGTGCAGATCCACGTGACGCGGCAGATGGAAGACCTGACGACCCTGGCGGATATCGCCAGTCAGACCATTGAAATCGGGGTGTTGCTGGAGGCGTCACGGCAGAGCGTGGTGCAGCGCAAGTTTGCGGCGTGGGCGGCGATTCTGGCGTTCCCGACGGCGGTGGCCGGTGTTTACGGGATGAATTTCGAGAACATGCCTGAGCTGACCTGGCATTACGGGTATTTCGGGGTGTTGGGGTTTATTGCGGTGGGGTGTGTGAGTTTGTGGGCGAGTTTCAAGAAGTCGGGGTGGCTTTGACAACCAATTGTGGCGAGGGAGCTTGCTCCCTCACCACAGGTGATGTGCCCAGCCAGCTAAACCGACTGTGCTTTCGGCTTGTGCGCCACAAACCGCATCATCCACTCCGCAACGGTGGTGCCGTGATGCTCATGCTCAAGGCTCGCCATGCCTTTCGAATAAATCTGCTCGCCCAGCGCTTCCTGACGAATATCCAGCAATGCCCGCGAGTAATCGTGAATGAATTCCGGATGCCCTTGGAAGCACAGCACCTGATCGTTGATGTGGTACGCGGCAAACGGACAGAACTCACTGGAAGCGATGACCGTGGCGTTTTCCGGTAGCGATGTCACCTGGTCCTGGTGACTGATCAACAACGTCAGCTCTTCGCGCAACGGGCTCATCCACGGCGCCTTGGCCGCCAGTTTGTAGCTGTGCGTGCCGACGCCCCAGCCCTGGGTCGCGCGCTCGCTCTTGCCGCCCAGCAGTAACGCCAGCAACTGATGGCCGAAGCACACGCCCAACAGTTTGTCGCCGCGCTCGTAGCGGGTCAGCAGGTAAGCCTTGAGGGTTTCAATCCACGGATCGCTGCCAAAGGAATCGGCCTTGCTGCCGGTGACGAGATAGGCGTCAAAGGTCTCATCATCGCTCGGGTATTCGCCCTGCATCACGTTGTAGACGGTGAACTCGGCGGCGATGGGCTGCTGCGAAAACAGACGCTGGAACATCTGCCCGTAACCCTGATATTGATCGACCAGTTCCGGACGCAGGATGTCGGTTTCCAGAATGCAGATGCGTAACGACATAAAAAATACCTGACACGTGATGGGAATAATGCACACCTCAGAGCCTGCCTCGAAACACGGTGACAAGGCAAGCCCCGAAGTGCGTCATCGGTCCCTTAAAATACCTCCCCTCTGGCGGCTTTTTGCAGCAGCAATGCTGGTGGTGCGAACCGTTCGCCGTACTGTTCGGCGAGGTATTGCGCGCGGGCGACGAAGTCCTTCACACCGTACTGGTTGATGAACTGCAGCGCGCCACCGGTCCAGGCCGCAAAACCGATGCCGAAGATCGACCCGACGTTGGCGTCCGCTGTCGAGGTCAGCACGCCCTCCTCCACGCAGCGTACGGTTTCGAGGGCTTGTACGAACAGCAGGCGATCACGCACATCCTTTGGCGAAATCTGCCCGTCGGCTTTCTCGAAGCGGCTTTTCAGCGCCGGCCACAAATGCTTTTGCCCACCGACCGGGTACTCGTAGAAACCGCCTCCTGCGGCTTTGCCCGGACGCTTGTATTCGTTGAGCAGCAAGTCAATCACGGCAAACGCGGGGTGCTCAATCAGCGGTTTCCCTTCTGCTTGCAGGTCTTTGGCGGTTTGCTGGCGGATATGGCTCATGAGGCTGAGGGAAACTTCGTCGGAGATCGCCAGAGGCCCGATCGGCATGCCGGCCTTGCGCGCTTCAGTCTCGATCATCGCTGCGCTGACGCCTTCGCCGAGCATGGCAATGCCTTCGTTGGTGAACGTGCCGAACACCCGTGAAGTGAAGAAGCCGCGGCTGTCGTTGACCACAATCGGAGTTTTCTTGATTTGCAGTACGAAATCGAAACCACGGGCCAGGGTTTCGTCGCTGGTGCGGGCGCCTTTGATGATTTCCACCAAGGGCATTTTTTCCACGGGGCTGAAGAAATGCAGGCCGATGAATTTGCTCTGATCCGGTACGGCGGTGGCAAGTCCGCTGATGGGTAAGGTCGAGGTGTTGGAAGCGATCACCGCGTCCGGGCCAACGACCTGTTGCGCGGCTGATGAGACTTTGGCTTTCAGTTCGCGGTCTTCGAACACGGCTTCAATGATCAGGTCGCATCCGGCCAGATCGGCGTCATTTTCAGTGGTTTTAATCCGCGCCAGCACCGCATCACGCTGCTCGGCGCTGAACTGGCCGCGAGCAAGTTTCTTGTCCAGCAACGTCGCCGAATGAGCCTTGCCCTTCTCCGCTGCCGCGAGGTTGATGTCCTTGAGCACCACTTCGATGCCCGCCAATGCGCTGACAAAAGCGATCCCGGCGCCCATCATCCCTGCGCCCAAAACACCCACGCGCTGCGTCACGTAAGGTGCAAACCCTTGAGGCCGCGAGCCGCCCGCATTGATCTCGTTGAGCTGGAACCAGAAGGTGCCGATCAGGTTTTTCGAGATCTGGCCGGTGGTCAGCTCGGTGAAGTAACGGGTTTCGATCAGGTGCGCCGTGTCGAAATCGACCTGTGCACCTTCAACCGCGGCGCAGAGGATTTTCTCCGGCGCGGGCATGCAGCCCTGGGTTTTAGTGCGCAGTATCGACGGCGCTATCGCCAGCATTTGCGCGACTTTTGGATTCGATGGCGTACCGCCCGGAATCTGATAGCCCTTCACGTCCCAACGCTGCACAGGTGCTGGATTGGCGATTATCCAGGCCCGCGCCTTGGTCAGGAGCTCATCACTATTCGCTGCCAGCTCATCAATCAGACCCGCCTGCAACGCTTGCTGCGGGCGGACCTTCTTGCCTTCAAGCAGATACGGCAAGGCTTTTTCCAGACCGAGCATGCGCACCATGCGCACCACCCCGCCGCCGCCCGGCAACAGGCCGAGGGTGACTTCCGGCAAACCGAGTTGCACCGATGGATTGTCCAGCGCCACGCGGTGATGGCATGCCAGACAAATCTCCCAGCCTCCGCCCAGTGCGGCCCCGTTAATCGCGGCGACCACAGGTTTTCCGAGGGTTTCCAAAGTGCGCAATTGGCCCTTCAGCGTCAGCACCATGTCGTAGAACGCTTTGGCCTCAAGCTTGCCGACTTTGATCAGTTCATTCAGGTCGCCACCGGCGAAGAACGTTTTCTTGGCCGAGGTAATGATGACGCCGGCGATGCTTTCTTTTTCAGCAACCAAACGGGCAACGCAGCCAGCCATGGCCTCACGGTAGACCGCGTTCATGGTGTTGGCGCTCTGGCCCGGCATGTCGATGGTCAGGATGACGATCTGGTCCTGCCCTTTTTCGTAACGAATGGCTTCGGTCATGTCTCTTTTCCTTAAAATCGGGATTCCCTGAAGTCAGGGCTCAGAGGCGTTCGATGATGGTGGCGATGCCCATGCCGCCGCCGACACACAGCGTCGCCAGGCCATAGCGCAGGCGCCGGGTTTCCAGCTCATCGAGCAGCGTGCCGAGGATCGCGCAACCGGTGGCGCCCAGCGGGTGGCCCATGGCGATGGAGCCGCCATTGACGTTGACCTTGTCCGGGTCGATGGACATGTCCTTTATGAATTTCAACACGACAGAGGCAAACGCCTCGTTGACCTCGAACAGGTCGATGTCTTCGACCCGCAACCCGGCCTTGGCCAGTGCCTTGCGCGTGGCCGGCGCCGGGCCGGTGAGCATGATGGTCGGGTCGGTGCTGGTGACCGCCGTGGCGACGATCCGCGCCCGTGGCTGCAAGCCCAGCGCGCGACCCTTCGCCTCGGAGCCGATCAACATCAGCGCGGCGCCATCAACGATCCCGGAGCTGTTGCCCGGTGTGTGCACATGGTTGATTCGCTCGACATGGCTGTAGACCCGCAACGCCGTGGCGTCGAAGCCCATCTGCCCCATCATCTCGAAGCTCGGTTTGAGTTTGCCCAGGCCTTCCAGGGTGGAATCGGCGCGGATGAATTCATCGTGATCGAGCAGGAGAATGCCGTTCTGGTCTTCTACCGGCACCAGCGATTTACTGAACGATCCATCGGCACGGGCCCGTGCGGCTTTCTGCTGGGAATGCAGCGCGTAGGCATCGACGTCCTGACGGCTGAAACCTTCAAGGGTGGCGATCAGGTCGGCGCCCACGCCTTGCGGTGTGAAATGGCTGTGCAGATTGGTTTCCGGGTCCAGCGCCCAGGCGCCGCCGTCGCTGCCCATCGGCACCCGGGACATCGACTCGACGCCGCCGACCACCACCAGCTCTTCGAAGCCGGAACGCACTTTCATCGCCCCGAGGTTCACCGCCTCCAGCCCCGACGCGCAGAAACGGTTGATCTGCAGCCCCGCCACGCTGACGTCCCAATCGGCCACTTGTGTCGCGGTTTTGGCGATGTCGGCGCCTTGATCGCCGACCGGCGTCACGCAGCCCAACACCACGTCATCAACCTGGCTGGTGTCCAGCGAGGTGCGCTGCTGCAGCGCCCTGAGCAACCCGGCCACCAGGTTCACCGGTTTGACGCTGTGCAAAGCGCCATCGGCCTTGCCTTTGCCACGGGGCGTGCGTAACGCGTCGAAAATCAAAGCTTGGGTCATGACGTCCTCGAACCTGATGGTGGGTCACATCAAAAGATCGCAGCCTGCGGCAGCTCCTACGAGGAAACCCGTCACGATGTAGGAGCTGCCGCAGGCTGCGATCTTTTGATCTTTAATGAGCCACTACCTTATGCCGAGCCGCCGCCGATTCAATGACCGCAATGCTCACGGACGTTGACGGACACGCTCAGACGGACGGTAGTGTGCTACCGGATTAACCGTTTCAGGACACCAAGCTGTCTAGCAAAAGGGCGGCAATGAAGCTGGCAATAGGCCTCATGTCTTATTTAAAGCAATAAGTGCGCACTCCATACGAAAGGGATCTAAGCCACAGGTGACGCGGGCCCTAAGGTGAACATATGCGAAGTTGTCGTCGGGTTTTGCCGAGGCGCTCGTCCTACAGGAAGTGCAACGCTCTGCCGTCATGGAGATATGCAGGCAGGCATCAGGTAATAACAAAAAGGCGGTCAAGCCATGTTCAAACATTCGAAAGTACGTCAAGCCGGGCTCATTCTTTTCGCCACTACGCTGTTGTTGATTTTGCCGAACCTGACGAAGGTGATCGGTTAAGTCTGTTATTAAAAATACGGCGCCAAGGTTTTTATCGCCTCATCAAAAACGTGACTGGCTCGCTACCCGGGCCAGCGTGGGTGTGCCAACCTTTGCGGCACTTCCACGACATGGACGGCGCTCATTTGAAAACGCTCATTCTGTTCGGGGCCTTGCTGTTCGGCTCGCCCCTTTATGCCGCACAGCTGAACCTGGAGCTGGGCGCGAACAGTCGCACCTGGCAGACCGAGGAATTGCTCAAGCATCCTCAGGTGCAGACCATCACTATTAGCAACGACGTTTCCTATAAACGGGACATGAGCTATCGCGTCGTGCCCCTGTCGGCGTTGTTGACCGGCATCAAGCCTGACGATCACCTGCAAGCCGTGGCGCTGGATGGTTTTGCCGCTGAACTGGCGGCTGCTCCGTTGCTTGATGTCAAGGGCGCGCGGGCGTGGCTGGCGATTGAAGACCCGGCCAGACCGTGGCCGGCGCTGTCCGAAGGCAAGCCCGGTGCCGGGCCGTTTTATCTGGTCTGGACAGACCCGCAGGCGGGCAATATCAGCCCTGAACAATGGCCTTATCAAGTGGCAAGCATCAAACGCATGGCGCCGGTGGCCGAGCGCTTCCCTGCCCTGCTGCCTGATCCGGTGTTAAAGGCGGGCGATCCGGTGAATCTGGGGTTTGCGCTGTTTCAAAAGAATTGCCTGGCGTGTCATCGACTCAATGGCGCCGGGGATGCGCAGTTCGGGCCGGATCTGAATATTCCGTTTAACCCGACCGAGTATTTTGGGGCGGACTTTTTGAAGCGGTACATCCGTGATCCGCAGAGTTTGCGGCAGTGGCCGCAGGCGAAGATGCCCGGGTTTTCGGCGCAAGTGTTGCCCGATGGGGATCTGGAGATGTTGGTGGGGTATTTGAAGCATATGGTCGGGCGCAAGCAGATTTCAGCCAAGTAACACACACCTGTGGCGAGGGGATTTATCCCCGTTGGGCCGCTCAGCGGCCCTAAAAAATCAGGCGGTACAGTGTGTCAGTGGAATTATCACAGGCAGGTTTCAGGGCCGCTGCGCGGCCCAACGGGGATAAATCCCCTCACCACAGGGAATCGCGATTACTGTTGTTGCACTGAGATCACAGGCGTCGGCGATACAAGCACCTTCGCATGCATCTGCTCACATCCGCCGCCGCGACGCATCCCGCGCACCGGGCAGGCATCCAGGTAATCCAGGCCCACCGCCAGCTTCAAATGGCGCTCCGGCCTCGCCAGTTCGTTGGTCACGTCAAAGCTGTACCACGCGTCATCCAGCCAGGCTTCCGCCCACGCGTGACTGGCCAGATGCTCGCAGTTCTCGCTGTACAAATACCCCGACACATATCGCGACGGAATGCCCAGGCTGCGGGCGCAGGCGAGGAACGCGTGAGTGTGGTCCTGGCACACGCCCGAACGCCCGGCGAAAGCCTGCGCCGCACAGGTGTCCACTTCAGTGGAACCCGGCGTGTAGGTCATGTGCTGGTTCAGACCGTGCATCAAGTCAATCAGCGCCGTGCGATCCCGACGCTTTTTGCACGCCTTCCCGGCGAACGCGCGCAGGGCTTCGTCGGCCTCGGTCAGGCGGGTGAAACGCAGGAATGGCAGCGCTGACTGACTCTCGTGCTCGGCTTCGCGCAGTTCGTCGATGTCGACCTGGCCACGGGCGCCGATGATGATCGCTTCATGCGGCTCGTCCATGGTCAGCACGTGCAGGATGTTGCCGAACGGATCGAGTTGCGCACGCACCGGGCGCGGCAGGTCGAGTTGCCAGCTGAGCACGTGTTGGCGCTCGCTGTCGTGAGGGGTCAGTCGCAAGTACTGGATGCTCGCCCGCACCTGATCTTCGTAGTGATAGGTGGTCTCGTGGCTAATGGAAAGTCTCATGCAGCCTCCAGGTAGGAACTGTGTATGGCGTTACCCAATTGGCGCACCAGCGGAATGAACTCGGTCAGCCAGGCGTGCAGGCCTTCGTCGAGAATTTCGGTGATGCCGGTGTAGCGCAGGCGCGCGTCCATCTCAGCGGCCAGGCGTTGCGCGGGACGGCCGTTGGCGCCGGGCAGTTGGGCGAGGATCTGATCGATTTCTTCGGTGCAGGCCCGTAGCGAACGCGGGACATCGGCGCGTAGCAGCAGCAGTTCTGCCACGTGCCGGGCGCCGGGCGCATCGCGGTAGATCTCGGTGTAAGCCTCGAACGACGACAACGCCCGCAGCAAAGCGCTCCACTGGTAATAGGCGTGGGCTGTGCCGTCGCTGACCGCTTCGGCCTGATCGCCAGCCATTTCGTAGCGGGCGTCGAGCAGGCGCAAGGTGTTGTCGGCCCTTTCGATAAACGTGCCCAGCCGAATGAAGCGGAACGCATCGTTACGCATGATGGTGCCGTAGGACGCGCCGCGAAACAGGTGCGAACGTTCCTTGATCCACTCGCAGAAACGGCTCATGCCGTAGCGACTCAAGCCCTGCTCGGCGATCCCGCGAATTTCCAGCCAGGTGGCGTTGATGTTTTCCCACATGTCAGCGGTGATTCGCCCACGCACCGCATGGGCGCTGGCCCGCGCGGCGCCGAGGCAGCTGTAAATGCTCGCCGGGTTGGCCGCGTCGAGGGCGAAAAAGTGCAGCAACCGTTCGGCATGCAGCTCGCCGTGGCGCTCCAGATAATCGTCCAGGGTGCCGGTAATCAGCAGCGGCATGGCGAGTTCATGCAGACCGTCACCGCGTCCATCCTGTGGCATCAGCGACAGTGAATAACTGATGTCGAGCATCCGTGCGAGGTTTTCCGCCCGCTCCAGGTAACGCGACATCCAATACAAATCCGAGGCAGTTCTACTTAACATGGCAGGCTTCCTTAATCCTCAACCACCCAGGTGTCCTTGGTTCCGCCACCCTGGGAGGAATTCACCACCAGGGAGCCTTCACGCAGGGCGACACGGGTCAAACCGCCGGGTACGACCCGGGTTTCGCGGCCAGACAATACAAACGGACGCAGGTCGATGTGGCGTGGAGCGATGCCGTTTTCGACAAAGGTCGGACAGGTCGACAGGGACAACGTCGGTTGCGCGATATACGCGTGGGGCTTGGCTTTGATGCGGGCGCGGAACGACTCGATTTCCGCCGCTGTCGCCGCCGGCCCCACCAGCATTCCGTAACCGCCGGAGCCCTGGGTTTCCTTGACCACCAGGTCTGGAAGATTGGCCAGCACGTGGGACAGCTCAGAAGGATTGCGACACTGAAACGTCGGAACGTTCTTCAGGATCGGTTCTTCATCGAGGTAGAAACGGATCATGTCCGTGACAAACGGATACACCGACTTGTCGTCCGCGACCCCGGTGCCGATGGCATTCGCCAGCACCACATTGCCCGAGCGGTAGGACGACAACAGCCCCGGAACACCGAGCATCGAGTCCGGATTGAACGCCAGCGGATCAAGGAACGCATCGTCGAGACGACGGTAGATCACATCGACCGCTTTCGGCCCGTCCGTGGTGCGCATGAACACCTTGTCGTCACGCACGAACAGGTCCGCGCCTTCCACCAGTTCAACGCCCATTTCCCGCGCCAGGAACGCATGCTCGAAAAATGCGCTGTTGAAGCGCCCCGGCGTCAGCACCACCACGTTCGGGTTATCGATCGGGCTGGAGCTTTTCAGTGTGTCGAGCAGCAGGTTCGGATAGTGATCGATCGGCGCGATGCGCTGGGCCGCGAACAGCTCGGGGAACAGGCGCATCATCATCTTGCGGTCTTCGAGCATGTAGCTCACACCGCTCGGTGTACGAAGGTTGTCTTCGAGCACGTAGTACGTGCCGTCGCCATCGCGCACCAGATCGACACCGGAGATGTGGGAATAGATATCCCGGTGCAGATCCAGCCCTTGCATCGCCAACTGATACTGCTCGTTGGCCAGCACTTGCTCGGCCGGGATGATGCCGGCCTTGATGATGCGCTGCTCGTGATAGAGGTCGGCGAGGAACATGTTCAACGCCTTGACCCGCTGGATGCAGCCGCGTTCGACAATCCGCCATTCGCTGGCGGGGATGCTGCGCGGAATGGTGTCGAAGGGAATCAGGCGTTCTGTCCCTTGCTCGTCTCCGTAGAGCGTGAAGGTAATCCCGGCGCGATGAAACAACAGATCGGCCTCGCGTCGCCGTTGGGCCAGAAGCTCTTCAGGCGTCTCAGCCAGCCAACGGGCAAACTCCCGGTAATGCGGGCGGACATGGCCGCCGGCATCGTACATCTCATCAAAATAATTGCGGATCATGCCGTACTCCTTGTCACCCGGACTTACAGGCCTTCGCAAGGCCCGTGCCATCGGCATAAACGCTTTTAAATCAATCAGTTAGATATTCGTCGCGCATACACCGCACCATTCCTGTGCGGCAAATACCCCAACCTGATTGCCCCCGCTTCATTGCGAAGCAAAGCTTTCGCTTATCACCAGCATAGCCAGAGTTGATTTCACTGCCCGGCAACGGATGCGGATAATCCGCACATTCGCTGAAAAAGCTCACTGAACTTCCCATTTAGCCGCCTGTTCAGGCGGTTTTTTTGTTTCCTTGAAACGTTATGAATCAAAAACGAGATCAAAAGATCGCAGCCTTCGGCAGCTCCTACATTGGAATACGTTTCCTGTAGGAACTGCCGAAGGCTGCGATCTTTTGCTTTTCAAACCGCACAAACGAAAACGGCCAACCCGAAGGTTAGCCGTTAGTGGATGTTGTCGCTGTTCATAGTGTTATGCGAGTAGCCCTCGTACCTCCTGCTTGACGCCCCATCCTTCGATAATGCCGCCCAAAGGCTCGACCACCGCCTCGAAGTCCTGTTCAAAGTCGCCAATGCCGTCATAGGTGGCGTACATCACTTTGCTCAGTTCCAGGGCCCACGCGCCGTCATCGCGCACGCTGATTTGTGCATTCAGGGATTCACCACAGTAATGACCTGCCGCCCTGCGTGCCCGCTCCTCGTCCGGGAAAATGGCGTAGAACTCGATGGGATGGAATCGTGAAAAGTCGAAACCGCCTTCTTTCATGCGGCGCAGCACCGAGCTGCTGATGTCTTCTTGATAGGCTGTGCTCATGAAACGTCCTCCTCAAACCGATGGATAGACTTTCCGTACTCCCGCCTCCCGCAACCGAATGGTGCGAGCGATGCGGCAACCAGGTTGCCGATGGGAAACAAGCATGTAGCTGACAAGACCAGACCTTAGCGATCCATTCGCTGATCTCGCTTGCAGAGTAGCCTCAAGTAAGCGCCGCTGCCAAGGACTGGTGCTTCACGAGTGTGCCAGAGGGGTATCAGACGGGAGTAATGCCGAGGATTTGTATGCTGTTCTGGGTCATGAGACTTTTGACGGTAGCGTCAGCAGTTCGCCCTTCCAGATCGTTCAGATCCAGTTCGGCGGCAACGGGGAAAAGTCTCTCCTTGAGCAGTTTCGCGGCGTGCTCGTTATCCGGGCACTCATCACACTCAAAGATTTCGTCGACTGTTTCACCGTGATCATCCACGAAAGTGATTTTCCACTTTTGCATCGGTGCCTCCTCGAACAAACCCGCAAATGGGCTTACAACTATCTGGACTTTTGCCCGGACTGATCGTTCAAACGGATTATGGCGTGCTCCCATGAAAATACAGGACCCTGTGGGAGCAAGCCCGCTCCCACAGGGGGTCATGCGTACATCTTTAGCTTAGTCGTTGCTTGGTTTGTTGATCGCCTGCAGGACGTATTGCGGCAAGGCAAACGCGCCAATGTGTATCTCAGGATTATAGTAGCGGGTGATGATGCCGCTGCCGGCGAAGCGCTGCTGCAAGGTTTCGCGGGACAGTTTGCGATAGGCGGTATTGGTCGCGCCCCAGGCAAATGTCATGGAGCCGCCGATGTAGGTCGGCACAGCCGCCTGATAGAAGTGCCAGTCCGGGAACAGGCTGCGCAGGCGCCCGGCGGTGGTTTTGACTTCTTCGATCTGCATGAACGGCGTGCCGTTCTGGGTCACCAGGATGCCGCCTTCGTTCAGGCAGCGACGGCAAGCCTGGTAGAAGTTTTCCGAGAACAGCACTTCGCCCGGGCCGATCGGGTCGGTGGAGTCGGAGATGATCACATCGAACTTTTCGGTGGTGGTAGCGACGAAGCGCATGCCGTCGTCGATCACCAGGTTCAGGCGTGGATCATCGAACGCGCCCTTGGAGTGGTTCGGCAGGAATTCCTTGCACATGTCGACCACGGTGCCGTCGATCTCGACCATGGTGATGTGCTCGATGCTGCGATGCTTGGCCACTTCACGCAGCATGCCGCCGTCGCCGCCACCAATGATCAACACGCGTTTAGCACTGCCGTGCGCCAGGATCGGCACATGGGTGAGCATTTCGTGGTAGATGAATTCGTCGGCTTCGGTGGTCTGGATCACGCCGTCCAGCGCCATGACACGGCCCATGCGCGGGTTTTCGAAAATCACCAGGTGCTGGTGTTCGGTGCGCACTTCGTGCAGCAGTTTTTCCATGCGAAAACGCTGGCCGTAGCCTTCGTAGAGGGTTTCCAGGTAATCGCTGGTTGGGGTGTTGCTCATGGGAAGTGCTCCGATGAATGCGGGTGGCAACGGACGGTTACCCGCCCATGATGGGCAATCGATCTGTTCGATTGCCCGGGAAAGGCGCGCATTCTACGTCGCGAAAGATGACAGGTCGAACCTTCCTCAGGCAGAGGACATTTTTGAACACAAATCGGACCCATGTGGGAGCGGGCTTGCTCGCGAAAGCGGTGAATCAGTCAATACAAGTGCCATCTGACACACCGCTTTCGCGAGCAAGCCCGCTCCCACAGGTTCGGTGTTGTTATCCAGAAACGGGTCAGATTCTGACGTTGCCCCGTGGCCCAGTGATGGCCCAGATGATCAGGCCCAGGACTGGCAGCAGCAGGATCAGCAGGACCCAGACGATTTTCATCCCGGTGTCGGCGCCACTTTTCAGCACGTTGATGATTGCCCAGATGTCCAGGGCAAGAATGATCAGGCCAACCAGGCCGTTGAACGTGGAACCCATGGTGTCGCTCCCTCAGAGTGATGTGCACTCTTAGGATAGCCGGCTCCAGCGAGGGTTCCGTTTTATTCCGTCAAACGTGGAGGGCCACTTTCAAGGCTTCCAGGGAAGGTGCGGCCGCGATGCCGACCTCGGCGCACAACTCGAGCACACGCGGCACGTCGTTGCCGTAGACCAGCACCACTTGCAGTTCATCGTCGAGCAACTGGCTGAAATTCATCAGCGTGTAACCGCCGTTTTCCTTGTTCATGCTGCCCATTTGCACCTGAATGCGATTGAGCGCGGTCAAGGCTTCGGTCTTGGCCAGTTGCTTGGGTTTGATGTTGAAATCCACGCCCGGACCGAACGACGCGACGATCTGCGCGAACAGGTCCATGTAAGTGTCGGCCTGGAACAGTACGGTTTCCGGCAGGCTACCGACAACGACCCACTCGCCCAACGGAATCGGGAAGGTGTCGTCGTAGTTGATGTCCGGATTGGCCGTCAGAAAAGCCTCTGGATCGGCGTAGGCCTGGGCCGCTTCGTCAGCGACTTTGAGGATCTCGTCTTCGCTCATGCACCCGGAGCTGATTTTGCTGATGAGTTCGACGAGTGCGGCTTTCATGAGGGCGGAATCCTGTAGCGAGGGAATGTTGAAGGCGCGAAGGATAGCGCATTACGCCCCGCAATTCCTGCGCGGGCACAAAGCCGGGAATGTTGACGCATGTCAAGATTCGGCGCCTCGCGCGGCAGCACACTGCTGGCACCTTGCCAATACTGTTTCCGCTATCAGAGAAGACCTCCATGGGTGCCTGGCTTAGCAACATCTCGCTGAAATATAAATTCTGGGCGGTCAACGCCGTCGCCTTCGTCACCACCCTGTTGCTGGTGCTGTACGCCGTACAGCTCGAACAACAGGCCCGCAGTCATGCGTCACAAGCGTCCGCTCAAGCACAGGCGCGATTGCTCAGTGCCTGGCCTGCCGGGCAAGCGCTGCCCAAGGCCGATAACCTGCTGACGTTCAGTCGCGGGCAAGCGCCAATGCTGAACAAGCAGCCCGTACTGGAATTGGCGGATGCCCACGGCTGGGTCGGGATCAATCCGATGCCGCTGTTCGGCGACAATTCGTTGATGGGTGCTGAAGTGTTCACGCGCACCGATGGCCAGCAGGTTGCGGTGGTCGCTTATGGCCCGAGCCTGAGCCAGGTGTTCGGCGAGCGTTTCGCCAACTACGCGGTGGCGGTGTTCATCCTGATGCTGGCGATGCTCGGGGCGTCGCAATTGTTGATCCGCTTTCTGCTGAGTCAGCTCAACACTTTGAAAGATGTGATGCTTCACGTCGAAAAAACGGGCGACCTGGCGGCCCGTGTGCCGCTGGCCTGCACTGACGAAGTCGGGCAGATGGCCAGCGCTTTCAACGCCATGCAGGCCGGTTATCAGCGGGTAGTCAACACCGTCGCCAGCACCGCCCGGCAACTGGATATCGGCGCGGCGCGTCTGGCATCGAGCATGAACGAAGTGCGTCACGGCATGCTTGGCCAGCAAAGCGAAACCGACCAGGCCGCCACGGCGATCAACGAAATGACCGCCACCGTCCATCACATCGCCCAGCACGCCGGCGCCACCCGCGACCTCTCGCAAACCGCCGATACCCTGGCCGGCAGCGGTCAGGAAGTGGTCAGTCGCGTGCAGAAGTCGATTGCCGGGTTGTCCACCGGCGTGCAGCAGACGGCCGAGATGATCCAGCGTCTGGCCGAGGACAGTCAGAAGATCAACGGCGTGGTCAATGTGATCCACAGCATCGCCGAGCAAACCAACCTGCTGGCGCTGAACGCAGCGATTGAAGCGGCCCGGGCCGGGGAAATGGGTCGCGGCTTTGCGGTGGTCGCCGATGAAGTGCGCAACCTGGCCAAACGCGTGCAGACGTCGACGGACGAGATCACCCTGATGGTCTCGGCGTTGCAGGCCGGCACCCGGGACGCGGTGGATTTCATGCAGGAAAGCTCGTTCAAGGCCGACGATTGCGTGCAACAGGCTCAAGAGGCCGGCGCTGCGTTGGTGGAAATCACCAGCGCCGTGGCGCAGATGCGTGAAAGCAATACACAGATCGCGGTGGCGGCCGAGCAGCAGAGCCAGGTGGCCGAGGAGATGAATCGGGCGGTGGTGAGCATTCGCGATGTGACCGAGAACACGGTGCAGCAGACGGTGAGTTCGGCGACGACCAGTAATGAGTTGGCGGCGTTGGCCGGAGAGTTGAGCAAGGCGATCGGGCAGTTGAAACTCTGAAGGCCTCTTCGCGGGCAAGCC
Organism: Pseudomonas sp. LB3P81; assembly: GCF_054897965.1. Classification (NCBI taxonomy): domain Bacteria; kingdom Pseudomonadati; phylum Pseudomonadota; class Gammaproteobacteria; order Pseudomonadales; family Pseudomonadaceae; genus Pseudomonas; species Pseudomonas sp. LB3P81. The sequence continues at coordinate 1,531,361 of NZ_JBUBVG010000001.1, forward strand.
CGCTCCCACAGGGGATCTTCAGTGACCATTAAATTGGGGTAAACACCAATCCATTGTGGGAGCGGGCTTGCTCGCGAAGGCGTCCGTATGGGCAACATCAATATTGCCCATGACGCCTATCAATCCGATAGCCATCCTCGATTCGCCGCCCGCCAATGACGCGCCTATTCTTCAATCACGTGTTCAACATGGATCGAGGATCAGCATCATGGGCAAACGTCACCCCAACCTTCCCGCCTGGCAATGGCGCGCGTACCCGGACAACCACCAGCACCCGGCCAATCTGGTGCTGCACCTGATTGCCGTGCCGCTGTTCATTGTGGCCTTTCTGCTGCTGGTGTGCGGGGTGTTCAGCCTGAGCTTTGCGAACCTCGCGATTGGCATCATCGGTCTGCTCGCTGCATTGGGCTTGCAACGCCACGGTCACAGCTTGGAGGCGCAAGCCTCCGAGCCGTTCAGTGATCGCAAGGATGCGGTGTCGCGTCTGCTGGTCGAGCAGTTCCTGACTTTCCCGCGGTTTTTCCTCAGCGGCGGCTGGTGGCGCGCCTGGCGTGAGCGCCACCGTCGTCACTGATCAGGCAAAAATCGTTACGGTCTGCCGGCTCATGGCAATCAACTGACCGTCCGCGCTCCACAGTTTCGCGGCCGCATGACCGTAGCCGTCAGCGGCATGTTCGATTTCAACGAGGTATTTGCACCAGTCCAGCGTGCTCAGTTCGAGCAACGGCTGGACGAATTCGATGGTCCAGGTCAGCGTGCTGCCCATTGCGACTTTGTTCAGGTGCGGCAACAGCGCCGGTGGCCAGGCGTCGACCAGCGCCAGAATATGCGACTCACTGACCACCTCTTCTTTCACATCCCCACGCAAGCGCACCCAACCGCCCATCTCACGGGATTTATTGCCGGTGAACGGCAGGCCGCCAACACTCCAGCGCATCGCCAGATGGCGCATGAATTCCGGGAGCACGCCTTTGATAAATGGCAGCTCCTGGCAATCGTCCCAGTGCTTCATTTCGGGGGCTGGCGTGGCTGTTACCGCCACTTCGGACGGTCGCGAGGCGCCGAAGCTGCCCTGGATCAACGTCACGACCTGCCCCTTCTGCATCGCCCGGCCCAACACCTGGCTGACCGCCTTGCCTTCGCGCAGGACATCGACTTCAAAACTGACTGGCACCTCGGGTTCGACCGGCCCGACAAAGGTGATCGCCAGCGAGCGCACGGGGCGATCCGCCGACACCCGTGCGCGCATGGCTTCGTATTGCAGAGCCGCGACCAGGCCGCCGAAGCTGGCACGCCCCTGTGCCCATTCGGCCGGAATAGACAGTTCCAGCGGCTGGCTGCGGACGGCGTCGAGCAGATCGGAAAAGCGCATGAAAACCTCAAGGGCAGAAAAGGATGAAGGGATGTTAACCAGCCCGCGAAAACGACACAGCGCTTATTCTGGCCAAAAGAACTGACAGATGAGCCGGATGCACACACTCTTTGTAGGAGCTGCCGAAGGCTGCGATCTTTTGATCTTCAGCGTCGTCATTCACGCCAGAATCAAAAGATCGCAGCCTTCGGCAGCTCCTACAGGGGCCGTGGTGGTTTCAGGATTTGAAGCAGGTGGCACTGAGTTTGTCGAGAACACGGTCGGCGCGGCCTTCGGCCTCGGCCATGGTGGTTTTCCAGACCGCGACGCAGGGTTGCAGATCAGCTTCCTGTTCGGCCCGGACCAACCATTGCCAGCAATCATGCCAATCACCCAAGGCAGCCTGAGCCGATTTGAGCCTCGGCAGGGCCGGTTTCGGCAAACGGTCCAGTTCGGGGTAAGCCTCGATGCCATAACGCACACGCTTGATCAACAAGCGCAGTCGATGGCGATCATGAGCCGGATCGTGCAGCGCCTGATCGAGTTTCTTCCATTGCTTGGCCAAGCGTTTTTCAATGCGTTTGCGCAGTCCCTTGAGCAACCCCTGACGCTGGGACGCCCGCAGAAAACGCGGGAAGGCATCGAAAATCATCAGCAACTGCGCCAACTCGGTGCTCGCCGCGACCGCCGGATAGGCCTCGGCCATCAGCGCCATGCGCCGTTGCGCCGCCTCGGGTTGATCGTGCTCGAGCAAATACGCCGCCAGCACCTCACGATCGCGCAACGGTGTGGTCAGGTCACCGACCCGGGACGCCGCCACTTCGAGCTGCTCGACTCCAGGCAAGCCGCGCAACGGCCGCAGCAGACTGCGCAAACGGCGAACCGTGGTGCGCAGATCGTGCAACGCTTCCGGGTCGGTGCGGGCATTCAAACGTGCCTGACAGGACAGCAGACGGACTTCCAGGCCCAAAATATGGGCCACCAACCGATTAATCATGGGATTGACTCCACTTGTAGGAGCCGGCTTGTTGGCGATGGTGGCCGTTATGACGCCTTCGCCAGCAAGCCGGCTCCTACAGATTAGCGGTTTGTTTAACGGCCGGCGCGGGATTCACGAATATAGAAGCGCGCCTTCTCGGCTTTCTTGGTGCAGCCTTCGAACGCTTCGAATTGCTGCTGGGTCTTTGCGCCGGTCAGCAACGACAGGGCTTTGGAGTAGCTGACGGTGCCGGCGAAACCTTCGGCCTTGGCCAGGTCCAGCTCATGCCACGCGGCATCGATCCCGCTGCCGCAGCTGTCACGGTAAGCGGTTTTGCCGGCACAACCGGCGAGCGCCAGCGCAATCAAAGGCACACAGATCCAGGCTTTCATCACTTACACCTCAACAATAGGTAAACAGTCGTGCAGGTAAGACGGTCAGGCACGTGAAAAGTGCCTTGCTCCCGCCGCGGAAACTATAGCGCTGGCGAGAATAACCAGCTGCCGCCATGGAGTGTCGAAAAAACGACGCCTTCACCCTGCCAAGCGACCTTAGCGATTGAAGCGCGCCCCTCGATGGGTGCATTGTTGAACCTTGTCAGACGAGGGCGATTCATGAAAAAGCGCGTCGCACTGGTGCTGGGTTCCGGTGGAGCCCGGGGCTATGCCCATATCGGTGTCATTGAAGAGATCGAGCGGCGTGGCTACGACATCGCCTGCATCGCCGGTTGTTCGATGGGAGCGGTGGTCGGCGGAATTTATGCCGCCGGCAAACTGGATGAATACCGCAACTGGATCGAGAGCCTGGATTACCTCGACGTGTTGCGTCTGGTGGACGTCAGTTTTCGACTGGGCGCAATACGCGGGGAGAAGGTCTTCGGGCAGATCCGCAAGATCGTCGGCGAGATCAATATCGAAGACCTGCGCATCCCCTACACGGCGGTGGCCACCGACCTGACCAACCAGCAGGAAATATGGTTTCAGGAAGGTTGCCTGCACCAGGCGATGCGCGCCTCGGCGGCGATTCCCAGCCTGTTCACACCGGTGATGCAGGGCAATCGCATGCTGGTAGACGGCGGCATCCTCAACCCTTTGCCGATCGTGCCGGTGGTGTCGAGCCATTGCGACCTGATCATCGCGGTCAACCTCAACTCCACCAACCAGCGCCACTATCAACTGCCGGTGATCCAGCGCCCGGCCGCGTTCAAGACCCGGTTCGACAGCCTGATCAGCTCGCTGGGTTCGAAGATGCCGTTCCGCCGCAAACAGGCGGAACAATTGCTGCTGCTGGAAAAGGAAGCGTTGATGGCCGAGGCGGCCGAGATCAACCCCTGGATCGAATCCGCCGAACCCGAAGCCCAGCAACCGGCGGCCGCTCCGGAACGCGATGGCGCGCCGAAGTCCGCCACGGGTTCGTTCATCATCGACAACGTGGGGCCGGCGTCCTTGCTGGACTTGATCAACCAGAGTTTCGAGGTGATGCAGACGTCGTTGGCGCAGTACAAGATTGCTGGTTATCCACCGGATATCCTGATCAACGTGCCGAAGCGGGTGTGCCGGTTTTTCGAGTTTTACAAGGCGCCGGAGTTGATCGCGCTGGGGCGCGAGATTGCGCGGGATACCTTGGATCGGTATGAGAATGAGCGGGATTCCTGAGGTTCTCGGGTGAATGATCTGGCCCCTTCGTCGGAACGCCGCCCGGAGCAAGCCCGCTCCCACATTCGAATGCGTATCCCTGTGGGAGCGGGCTTGCTCCGGGCGGCGTTCCGACGAAGGCGTCAGATCAGCCAACTCAGAATTAAAGACCACCCTCACTCAACAACCGATACCCCACCCCCGCCTCGGTCACGATAAACCGCGGCTGCGTCGGATCATCCGCCAGCTTCTGCCGCAAATGCCCCACCACAATCCGCAAATAATGACTGTCTTCGGTATGGGTCGGCCCCCAGATGTCCTTGAGCAATTGCTGCTGGGTGATGACCCGCCCCGGATGCCGCGCCAATTGCGCCAGCACCGCGTACTCCTTGCGGGTCAACGCCACTTCGACGCCGTCGAGCAGCACTCGGCGATAGGCCAGGTCAACGGTCAGCGGACCAAACGTCAACGCCGCCTGCTGCGCCTCGCCCACCGGAGCCTGACGCAACAAGGCACGCACCCGCGCCAGAAATTCCTGAATGCCGAACGGCTTGGTCACGTAGTCATTCGCACCGCCATCCAGCGCTTCGACTTTCTGCCCTTCGCCGGCACGCACCGACAGCACCAGCACCGGCACCGTCGACCATTCACGAAACTCGCGCAGCACTTGCTGGCCGTCCATGTCCGGCAGACCGAGGTCGAGCACCAGCAAATCGGGTTTGTTCAGCGCGGCTTGCGCCAGACCTTCGGTTCCGGTGCCGGCCTCCAGCACTTTGTAGCCCTGGGAAGCGAGGCTGATGCGCAGGAATTTGCGGATCTGCGGTTCGTCGTCGATGACCAAAATGGTCGCGGTCTGGCTCATGGTTTCTGATCGTGGCATGGAGAGATCCAAAGGGTATCAGGCTTCACTGTCAGCGCTCACTTTCAAACGCAGGCTGTTCCTGCAATGGCAGGTGAAGTGTGATGCAAGTGCCACGCCCTTCAATACCGTCGCCGACGCTGATTCGTCCACCGTGTGCACCGACCATGCCCTGACAGATCGCCAGCCCCAGCCCGGTGCCCTGCCCACCACGATCACCGCGCGCGGCGGTGTAGAACATGTCGAAAATCTTCGCCCGCTCATCGATGGGAATCCCCGGTCCTTCATCGCTCACCGAGAAGAACAGCTCGTTTTCACCCACTCCGGCGCGCAATTGCAAACGCCCATGAACCGGTGAGAACCGCGCGGCGTTTTCCAGCACGTTGACCAGCGCCTGTTCGATCAGCGCGGCGTGAACGTAGAGCAGTGGCAGCTCCGGAGGCACGTCGGTGCTGACCTGCAACGGCGCCAGCACCGCGCGCAGGCGATTGAGCGAACTGCCAACGATGTCCGCCGGTGACACCCAGTCCCGTGCCAGTTTCAGTGCGCCGTGACCGAGGCGGGTCATGTCCAGCAGGTTTTGAATGTAGCGATCAAGGCGCTCGGCCTCATCGCGCGTACCTTCAAGCAGTTCGCGGCGATCCTCCAGCGGAATGGCTTCGCCGAGGGCCAACAGGCTGTCGATGCTGCCGCGCATGGACGTCAGCGGCGTGCGCAAATCGTGGGACACCGAGGCCAGCAAGGCACTGCGCAGTTGCTCGGTTTCGCCGTGCAGTCGCGCGGCTTCCAGGTCTTCGGCCAGTTGCGCGCGAGCCAGGGCCTGGGCCAGCGGCTGACTCAGCGCGGTCAGCAGACGCCGACGTTGTCCGCTCAAGGTCTGCCCCTCCTTGGCACAGACGCCTAGCAGCGCCAGCGGCCCGTCTTCCACGGACAGCGGCCACCACCACCAACGCCCGAACGGCAGCGTGCCGGTGCCCGCGCCCGCCGGTTGATCGTGTTGCCAGGCCCAATCGGCGGCTGCACGCTCGGTTTCGGTAAACTCCAGCGGGCCACCGGTTTCGATCTTCCAGCCATTCTGGCCGTCGCGATTGAGCAGGCACAGTTGCAGATCGCTCCAGCCGCCGAGGTGCTGGGCCCCGGCGTTGACCACGGCTTGGCGGTCGGTGGCAGCGGTGAGTTTGCGCGACAGGTCGAGCAGTTCGGTGGTCTCTTCCTGGGTGTCGCGCAGCGCCTGCAATTGCCGGCGCTGGCGGGCCGCGAGGTTGCCGGTGAGCGCCGCCATCAGTAGGAAAAACAGCAAGGTCAGCACATCTTCTTCGCGCTGGATGCGGAAGGAGAAAGTCGGCGGGATGAACAGAAAGTCGTAGGTCAGAAACGACAGCGCGGCACAGGCCAGCGCCGGGCCGAGGCTGCTGCGCACCGCCACCAGCAACACGGCGGCGAGGAACACCAGCGAAATATTCGGCAGCGGCAAGACACTCGCCACCGCCCAGGCCATGGCACTGGCGATCACGGTCGCGACCAGCGCCAGTGCATAGTCGAACCACACCAGCGAATGAACCGGACGTTGTCGTGGTTGATCCTGTTCGTGATCGCTGTCGATGACGTTGATTTCCAGCCCGCGCGCATGGCGCAACAAACGCGCCGCCAAGCCGCCACCAAACAGCCGACGGCGCAATCGCTGCCGGGACTGGCCGACCAACACCAGACTGGCGCGGCGTTCGGCGGCATGCTGAATCAGGGTTTTCGCCACCTCGCCGGCCCGCAGCAACACCACTTCGCCGCCGAGGCGTTCGGCCAGTTGCTGGGCACTTTGCAGGCGCAAACGCGATTGCTCGTCGCGCACGCTGCCATTGTCCACGTGCACCAAACTCCACGGTAAATGCCGACGCTGGGCAACGCGGCTGGCGTGACGCACCAGACGTTCGGCCTGAGCATCGCCATCGACGCCGACCAGCAGCCGACCGCGCACGGCGGGTGCGGACTGACCGAGTTGACGATAACCCTGGGCCAGATCGTTATCGACCTGAGCCGCAGCGGTTTGCATCGCCAGCTCACGCAAGGCGGTAAGGTTTGTCTGGGAGAAGTACGCATCGATGGCCGCCCGCGCCTGCTCCGGCACATAGACCTTGCCGTCACGCAGTCGCTCAAGCAGCTCGCGTGGGGGCAAGTCGACCAACATCAATTCGTAGGCTTCTTGCAGTACCCAGTCCGGCAGGGTTTCGCGGACCTGCACGCCGGTGATACCGCGCACCTGATCATTGAGGCTCTCCAGGTGCTGGACATTGACCGTGGTGTACACATCAATGCCGGCGGCGAGCAATTCCTGAATGTCTTGCCAACGTTTGGCGTGACGACTGCCCGGTGCGTTGGTGTGGGCCAGTTCGTCCACCAGCACCAGTTTCGGTTTGGCGGCGAGTACGCCGTCGAGGTCCATTTCTTCGAGGATCACGCCACGGTATTCCGAGCGCACCAGGGGTTGTTGCGGCAAGCCGCCGAGCAGCGCCTCGGTCTCGGCGCGACCATGGGTCTCGACTACGCCGGCGATGAGCTTCACGCCTTGACGCAGTTGGGTGTGGGCAGCTTGCAGCATGGCGTAGGTCTTGCCGACACCGGGTGCGGCGCCGAGGAAAACCTTGAGCCGGCCACGGCCGTCGCGGGGCAGGTCTGCTAACAGCGCGTCGGCGCGGCCGGAGTCACTCATCTGTCATTGCCTTGTTCGACTTTAAATGGGGGGTGTTGCCTTAAAAGATCGCAGGCTTCGCCAGCTCCTACATTTGGCCGAGTCAGCACCGCGATCCCCGTAGGAGCTGCCGCAGGCTGCGATCTTTTGATTTACAGCTTTTCCAGCGCGGCATTCAACTTCAGCACATTCACCACCGGCGGCCCAACGAGCGGTTGCTCGATGTGCGCAGTCAGCAGATTCTGGAGCGTCGCCACAGGCAGATTACGCGCCGCCGCAACACGCGCCAGTTGATAGGCAATCGCGGCCGGTGGCAAGTGCGGATCGAGGCCACTGCCGGAGGTGGTGACCATCGCCAATGGCACTGGGCCCTGACCTGGCACCAGCAGTTTATTGGCATCGTCGATCACCCGAGTGGCCAGCGCAGGGTTGCTCGGCGAAAGGTTACTGGCACTGCTCGACACCGTGGCGAAAGCACCGGCGGATGGCCGTGGATGGAACCAGGCATCACCGACGAAATCCTGGGCAATCAGCGACGATCCACGGACCTTACCGTCGGCGTCATGTACGAGGCTGCCGTTGGCTTGATCCGGGAACGCGACCTGGGCGACACCGGTGACCACCAGGGGGTAAGCGACGCCGGTGATCAGGGTCATCAGGACCAGCAGGCTCAGGGCCGGACGTATCATTGTGGACATTTCAAAATCCTCGAATCAGTGAGAGGCACACACATAACCCGTGGCGAGGGAGCTTGCTCCCGCTCGGCTGCGCAGCAGTCGTAAACCGGTCAATGCGGTGTGCCTGAATAAACACAGTGCCCAGGGTGGGGCTGCTTCGCAGCCCAGCGGGAGCAAGCTCCCTCGCCACAAAAGCAGCCTCCACCCGCCCATCAACAATCAAACCAGATGCAACGCCGTCAACAGCATGTCGATCGCCTTGATGCCCACGAACGGCACCAGAATCCCGCCCAATCCATAGATCAGCAGATTGCGACGCAGCAACGCTGCCGCATTCGCCGCCTGCACCCGCACGCCGCGCAAGGCCAGTGGAATCAGCACCACAATGATCAAGGCGTTGAACACGATCGCCGACAGAATCGCACTCTGCGGACTGCTCAAATGCATCACGTTGAGCACACCCAGTTGCGGGTAGATCGAGGCGAACAGCGCTGGCAGGATCGCGAAGTATTTGGCCACGTCGTTGGCGATGGAAAAGGTCGTCAACGCACCACGGGTCACCAGCAATTCCTTGCCGATCTGCACCACGTCCAGCAACTTGGTCGGATCGCTGTCGAGGTCGACCATGTTCGCCGCCTCGCGCGCCGCCTGGGTGCCGTCGTTCATCGCCATGCCGACGTCTGCCTGGGCCAGGGCCGGGGCGTCGTTGGCACCGTCGCCGCACATCGCGACCAGACGACCGTCGTTCTGCTCGTGACGAATACGCGCCAGTTTTTTCTCCGGCGTGGCTTCGGCCAGCACGTCGTCGACGCCCGCTTCGGCCGCAATGGCTGCTGCGGTCAGCGGGTTGTCGCCGGTCACCATGACGGTGCGGATGCCCAACTTGCGCAGCTCGGCGAAACGCTCGCGGATGCCGGGCTTGACCACATCCTTGAGGTGAATCGCACCGAGCAATTTGCCGTCGGCGCAGACCAGCAACGGCGTGCCGCCGCTTTGGGCAATCTTGTCGATTTCACGGGACAGGGTGAGTGCGAGATCAGCGCGCTTCAGGCCGACGAACGCCAACAACGAATCCACTGCGCCCTTGCGATAAATACGGCCCTGATAGTCGACACCGGACAGACGAGTCTCGGCACTGAACGGTACGGCAGTCAGCAGCTCGGCGGATGGCTCAGGCTGAGGGTGAATTCCGCGCAAGTACTCGACGATGGACTTGCCTTCCGCCGTGTCGTCGGCCAGCGAGGCGAGCAGCGCGCCTTCGGCCAGTTCCTTGACGGTCACGCCTGGCGCGGTATACACCGCGGTGCAGCGACGGTTACCAAAAGTGATGGTACCGGTCTTGTCCAGCAACAGGACATGTACGTCCCCCGCCGCTTCCACGGCACGGCCGGATTTGGCGATCACGTTCAGGCGCACCAGACGGTCCATACCGGCGATACCGATGGCCGAGAGCAAACCGCCGATGGTGGTCGGAATCAGCGTGACCAATAGCGCCACCAGGAACACCAGCGGCAGGCTGCCGTTGGCGAAGTGGGCGAACGGTTGCAGGGTGACGACCACCAGCAGGAAGATCAGCGTCAGACCGATCAGCAGGATGTCGAGCGCCACTTCGTTCGGGGTTTTCTGGCGTTTGGCGCCTTCGACCAACGCGATCATGCGGTCCAGGGTCGACTCACCGGGGTTGGCGGTGATGCGTACCAGCAGCCAGTCGGAGACCAGTCGGGTGTTGCCGGTGACGGCCGAACGGTCGCCGCCGGATTCGCGGATCACCGGCGCGGATTCACCGGTAATCGCTGCTTCGTTGACCGCCGCGATGCCTTCGATCACTTCGCCGTCACCGGGGATCATTTCCCCGGCTTCGACGCGCACCACATCGCCCTTGCGCAGGCTGGTGGCCGGCACCACTTGAAAGGTGCCGCTACTGGTTTTGCGCCGGGCGCTCAAGCCTTCGCTACCGGCCTTGAGGCTGTCGGCGCGGGCCTTGCCGCGACCTTCGGCCAAGGCTTCGGCGAAGTTGGCGAAGAGCACGGTGAACCACAGCCACAGCGCGATTTGCGCGGCGACGAAGGTTGGCACGGCGCTGTCGGGAATGAAGCACAGCACGGTGGTCAGGACCGCGGTCAGTTCGACCACCAGCATCACCGGCGCACGCTGCAATTGCCGTGGGTCGAGCTTGACGAAGGCTTGCACCAGCGCCGGGCGCCACAGGGCCGAGATCGCGGTTTTCGGTTGTTCCGGCGCCTTGACGGTGGCGACTTTAGTTACGGGCATATTCATCAAATAGTCCTCAGAAGCCCATGCTCAAGTGTTCAGCAATCGGACCCAGCGCCAATGTCGGCAGGAAGGTCAAACCACCCACCAGCAAAATGGTCACGGTCAGCAACGTCACGAACAACGGACCGTGGGTCGGGAAGCTGTTCTGGCCAATCGGTGCGGTTTTCTTCATCGCCAGGCTGCCGGCCAGAGCCAGTACCGGGAGGATGTAACCGAAGCGACCGATCAACATGCCAAGACCGAGCATCAGGTTGTGGAACGCGGTGTTGGAGCTGAAGCCACCGAATGCAGAACCGTTGTTGGCGCTGGCGGAGGTGTAGTTGTAGAGCAATTGGCTGAAACCATGGGCGCCAGGGTTACTCACCGAGGCCACCGGGCCTGGCAGGCTCGCGGCGATTGCACCGAGCACCAGCACGCCGACCGGCATCACCAGCAAGGTCACTACCAGCAGTTGCACTTCCTTGGCTTGCAGTTTCTTGCCGAGGTATTCCGGCGTGCGACCGATCATCAGGCCGGCGAGGAACACCGCGATCAACACGTTGAGCAACATGCCGTAGAGCCCGGCGCCGACGCCGCCGAAGATCACTTCGCCGACCATCATATTGACCATCCCGACCATGCCGGTCAGCGGGTTGAGGCTGTCGTGCATGGCGTTGACCGAACCGTTGGAGGCTGCGGTAGTAGCCACCGACCACAACACCGTGGCCGTGGTGCCGAAACGCGCTTCCTTGCCTTCCAGCGGTGCGGTCTGTTCGACGGCGACGTTGTTCAGGGCAGGGTTCGGCTGGTATTCAGCCCATAGCGAGGTGGCGCCGCCGATCAGGAACAGTGCGAACATGCAGGCAATGATCGCGCGGCTCTGACGCAGGTCCTTCACGTAGTGGCCGAAGGTGAACACCAGCGCGACCGGGATCAGGATGATCGAAGCCAACTCGAACAGGTTGGTCCACGCCGTCGGGTTCTCGAACGGGTGCGCCGAGTTGACGCCGAAGAAGCCACCACCGTTGGTGCCCAATTGCTTGATCGCAATCTGGCTGGCGGCCGGGCCGAGCGGGATCACCTGATCGACGCCTTGCATGGTCACGGCATTCACGTATTGCGCGAAGGTTTGTGGCACGCCCTGCCAGACCAGATACAGCGCCAGCAGCAGGCACAGCGGCAGCAGGCCGTAGAGGGTGGCGCGGGTCATGTCGACCCAGAAGTTGCCCAGGGTTTTGGTCGATTTGCGACCGATACCGCGGCACAGCGCAACCAGCACAGCGAGGCCAGTGGCGGCGCTGACGAAGTTCTGCACGGTGAGGCCGGCCATCTGACTCAGGTAGCTCAGCGATGCTTCACCGCTGTAGGCTTGCCAGTTGGTGTTGGTCACGAAACTGATGGCCGTGTTAAAGGCCAGCGTCCACTCCTGACCCGGCAGGTTTTGCGGATTCAGCGGCAGATGGTCCTGGAACAACAGAATCACGAACAACAGCAGGAAGCCCGCCAGGTTGAATGCCAGCAAAGCCAGGGTGTATTTCTGCCAGCTCTGTTCGGCCTGCGGATCAACGCCGGCCACCCGATAACAGCCACGCTCCACAGGTCCCAGGATCGGTGTCAGCCAGGTGCGCCGGCCTTCCATGACCTTGTAGTAGAACCGCCCGAGAAACGGTGCCGGGATCAGCACCAGGGCGAAGAAGGCCAGGATCAGCCAATAGTCATAACTGTGCATAACTGCTCCTAGTTCCGGTCCGCGCGCAACAGCGCAACCAACAGATAAATGAACAGCCCCACTGCCAGCAGCAGTGACACCCCATCCAGAACGCTCATGGAAGTTCTCCGTGTTACGGCGTATTGCCGCGTGTGGCGTCATTGTCGGAAGGAAAGCTGTAAAGGAACGAGAGCGAGGGGTGTGGCGGGACATAAAGAAAGCGTAAAGAGTGGGTTTATGGCTTTTTTACAGCCAAGTTATGCGGCGTTTGTTCGGGCCTCTTCGCGAGCAAGCCCGCCCCCACCTTTGATCTACAGCGGACATAGAATTCGTATTCAATGCCGATCAACTGTGGGAGCGGGCTTGCTCGCGAAGGCGGCATAACAGACAACACTGCCCCCAACTGGCGCACCAAAAGGCGTGTATCCAGCAGCGAACATCCCCGATACGACACCTTTTTACGCTTTACGACGGCCATCACAACACTGGCACGCCCACTGCACACGCCCTCCCCCGAGCTTTCCAAACCGTTCAGGGAGCAAACGATGAACACACAACTCAAACCCACGCTGGGCACACTGCACCTGTGGGGTATCGCGGTCGGGCTAGTCATTTCCGGTGAGTATTTCGGCTGGAGTTACGGCTGGGGCGTGGCCGGGACACTCGGTTTTCTGGTGACCTCCTTCATGGTCGCCACCATGTACACCTGCTTCATCTTCAGTTTCACCGAGCTGACCACCGCCATTCCCCACGCGGGCGGTCCCTTTGCCTACAGCCGCCGCGCCTTTGGCGAGAAAGGAGGATTGATCGCCGGGTTGGCGACGCTGATCGAGTTCGTTTTCGCCCCACCGGCCATCGCACTGGCGATCGGCGCGTATCTGAACGTGCAGTTTCCGGCTCTCGACCCGAAACACGCTGCGGTCGGCGCCTACATTGTGTTCATGGGCCTGAACATCCTCGGCGTGAAACTGGCGGCGACTTTCGAGCTGGTGGTCTGCATCCTGGCAGTCGCCGAGTTGCTGGTGTTCATGGGCGTAGTGGCGCCGGCGTTCAGCTTCAGCAGTTTCGCGCTGAACGGCTGGGCCGGTTCTGATGTATTCGGGGCACCGGCGATTGCCGGAATGTTCGCGGCGATTCCGTTCGCGATCTGGTTCTTCCTCGCTATCGAAGGCGCCGCCATGGCGGCCGAAGAAGCCAAGGATCCGAAACGCACGATCCCCAAGGCGTACATCAGCGGCATTCTGACCCTGGTGTTGTTGGCGATGGGTGTGATGTTCCTTGCTGGCGGCGTCGGCGACTGGCGCACCCTGTCGAACATCAACGACCCGCTGCCACAAGCGATGAAAACCGTGGTCGGCGAAAGCTCCAGCTGGTTGCACATGCTGGTGTGGATCGGTCTGTTCGGCCTGGTGGCGAGTTTCCACGGAATCATTCTCGGCTACTCGCGGCAGTTCTTCGCCCTCGCCCGTGCCGGTTATCTGCCGGCGTCGCTGGCCAAACTCTCGCGCTTCCAGACGCCACACCGGGCCATCATCGCCGGCGGTGTCATCGGCATCGCGGCGATCTACAGCGACGGCTTGATCAACCTGGGCGGCATGACGCTGACGGCGGCAATGATCACCATGGCGGTGTTCGGCGCAATCGTGATGTACATCATGAGCATGCTCAGCCTGTTCAAACTGCGTAAAACCGAACCAAACCTGGAGCGTACGTTCCGCGCGCCGTGCTACCCGTTGGTACCGTTCATTGCATTGGCGCTGGCGGTGGTATGCCTGGTGGCAATGGCCTGGTTCAACGCGCTGATCGGGCTGATTTTCCTCGGCTTCATGGCGGCGGGTTTCGTGTACTTCATGCTGACTGCGCAACTGCGTGCCGATGCGCCGGCGGATGCGATGCTGACCGGGCTCTAAACAGTCGCCGTGCTGCTGTCATATCAGGCATAGAATGGAACCACTGCGAAACTGATTCGCTCAAAGTGGTATGCACGATCGGTTGACGAAATCCGTCAACCGGCCTGCCCTCAAGGAGAGCCCCTATGCCCTGGTATGCCTGGTTGATTCTGATCGTTGCAATCGGCTCGATCGTGGGTGGTTTGATGATGTTGCGCGACACCGCCAACAAAGTTGAACTGACCGAAGAGCAACGCAAACGCGTTGCTGAACGCAATGCGGAAGCGGACGCCAAGGATGCGCAGGACCGCTAGATCAAAAGATCGCAGCCTTCGGCAGCTCCTACGCTGTTTACCCTGTAGGAGCTGCCGAAGGCTGCGATCTTTTCGCTGTTATTTTTCCCATTCGGCCTTGGCAATGTGCAAGCCATGCATCCCTTTGTAGGCCGCACGCTCCGGCTGGTTCCAGCCTTCAAGCAACGAATCCTCCAACCTGTAAATTTCCACCCCCAACGGGCGACACACGCTGAGCGGGTCCTGCGCATCCGGCCCCCACATGGCCAGCGACAGATCGCCGCCCGGACAGGTCGACAGCGCACACAACACATCAATCTCGGCAAAGAACTTCAGGTAATCGCCCTTCTGCGCCGGACAGGCTTTCATAAAGTACATGTCGTCGTGGTTGAGGCCCGTGCACTGGAAAATGTTCAGCACGTCATGCACGTCGAATTCGGTCAGGCCATGGGGCAGCACGGCGCGCGTCAGGTTGGAGTGGCAGTGATGATGGAAGTCTTCGCCGGTGAGCATTTTGTTCACATAGGGATCGCAGCGAGTGCCGAGCAAATCGTGCAGGCGACCGCCATGTTCGTCGATGCCGTAACCAGCCAGGCTGTCATCGGTGATCGTCACCAGCGGGCGTAAAAAAGGCAGGTTCGACCAGAGCCGATCATGTGTGCTGACGTGCGCGCCCTGCAATTGCCGGGTTCGCGCCGCCCACAGACGTTCACGCGGATCGTTGGCATTCCAGACGTTGAAATCTCCTACTTGCGGACCGACCGGCGTGGTCACGCGAAACACTTGCCCGGCCGGGACTTTCCAGGCGCGGCCGGTGCGGATCGGCACTTCGAATTGTTCGATCAGCGTGCGGCCGTCCTTTTTGTCGCGGATCCGTTCGTAAAAGGCCTTGTCCACCTGCAAGGCCGAGCCTTTGCTGACTTGATAAGCCGCCGGATAGTCTTTGTACATGGCACGAATCCTCGATCAGTGATGGGAGTTTGGGGCAAGCATTTGCAACAGGAACTGTTCGGAGTCGTCGAGATAAAGGCTCATGGCGTCCTCGGCGGCGCGCTTGTCGCCTTCGGCGAGCAATTCATGGATCTGCCGGTCGCGCGCGAGCCAGGGCGCTTGAAACCTCGATTCATCGGGAGCGGTGCAAAACACCAGGCGCAGTTGCGCGACGACATTGGTGAAGAACTCATCGAACATCGGACTGCGAAGCAACCCGACGATGTGTTGATGAAACGCCAGACTGTGAGTGCCGACGGCGCGCCAGTCCTCGCGTTCACGGGCCAGCTCGGTGGCTTCCAGCGCTTCCAGCATCCGATCGGACTGATAGTCGCGCAGCGGCCGACTCGCGCTGATGGCTTGCAATTCGAGGGTGCGACGTACATTGAACAGGTCACGCACATCCTCCGCTCCCAGCCTGCGCACCATCACGCCTTTATTGCGCACATAACGGGTCAGACCTTCCTGCCCCAGACGATGCAAGGCTTCGCGGATAGTGTTGCGGGAAGCGTTGTAGGCCGAGACCAGGTCGTTTTCCACCAACGCCATGCCGGGGAGCAAACGGCCGCCAATGATGTCGGCACGCAACTCCAATGTGATGTGATCGGCCAGGGACAGTCCGCTGTTCATGCTCATCGCCTTTGATTGTTCAACAATCGTCAGCGAATGAGTAATCACTATCCGTGCCAGCTCATTCAATGCGCGATGACGGAGTTGGACGCATCTGCATGCTTTTTAGAAGTAGAAGTACAGTCACCATCCCATTTTCATTGGTTAAGATGGCGCATTGTTGCGGAGATTCAAGATGCGTTACACGCAGGACCATAAAGCCCAGACCCATCAACGCATCATCAAGGAAGCCTCAGCGCGATTTCGCCGTGACGGTATTGGCGCGACCGGCCTGCAACCTCTGATGAAAGCACTGGGCCTGACTCACGGTGGCTTTTACTCGCATTTCAAATCCAAGGATGAACTGGTAGAAAAAGCCCTGCAGGCTGCCGGCGATCAATGCGACCTCGTCTGCGCCGAGCTGTTCGCCCAGGAACACCCGCTGGAAGCGTTCATCGACACCTATTTGTCCGAATGGCACCAGACTTCGCCCGATGAAGGGTGTCCGCTGCCGACCATGTCATCGGAGCTCGGCTTGCGTGGCCAGCCAAGTCCGACTTCGGATGTGGTGCTCAACGCGAGGCTTGAACAAATACAAGGAACCCTTGAAGGCGAGGACGCCGCCGACCAGAGCATCTTCATTATGTCCGCGCTGGCCGGGGCGTTGATGCTGTCGCGCAGTGTCGAGAGCCCCGAGCTGGCTCAGCGGATTCTCGACGTCACACGCGAATTTCTCAAACAACCCCGGGATTAACCCTGCCAGCGTTTGAACAATACGCTGGCGTTGACCCCGCCAAAGCCGAAGCCGTTGGACAGCGCGTATTCGATAGCCATCGGTCGCGCCTTGCCGTGAACGATATCCACACCTTGAGTGGCCGGGTCCGGGTTATCAAAATTGAGAGTGGCCGGCACGATCTGATCTCGAATTGCCAACAGGGTGAAGATCGCCTCGATCCCGCCCGCCGCGCCGAGCAAATGCCCGGTAGCCGACTTGGTTGACGTGACCGCTATCTTGTTGTCTGAGCCGAACAACGACTTGATCGCCGCCAGCTCCCCCAGATCGCCGACCGGTGTCGAGGTGGCGTGAGCGTTGAGATGCTGCACCTGGTCCGCAGAAATACCCGCCTGAGCCAACGCCAGTGACATCGCCCGTCGTGCACCACTGCCATCTTCGGGGCCCGCAGTCAGGTGATAGGCGTCGGCACTGGTGCCGTAACCGACCAGTTCTGCCAGCGGTTGCGCGCCACGAGCCAGAGCATGTTCCAGGGATTCGATCACCAGAAGACCTGCGCCCTCGCCCATGACGAAGCCATCGCGATCACTGTCGAACGGGCGCGAAGCACGTTCCGGGGTGTCGTTGAAACCGCTGGACAAGGCGCGAGCAGCGGCGAACCCGGCGAGGCTGACGCGATCGATCGCCGCTTCCGCTCCGCCACACACCGCAATATCCGCCTCGCCGCTACGAATCAGCCGCGCCGCATCGCCAATCGCCTGAACCCCGGCCGCACACGCCGTTACCGGAGCACCCAGGGGACCCTTGAAACCATGCTGGATCGACACATGGCCTGCGGCCAGGTTGACCAGAAAAGAAGGAATGGTAAATGGCGACAAACGCCGTGGGCCACGGCTGTCCGTGGTGCGCACCGCATCGGCAATCGCGCCGAAGCCGCCGACGCCCGAACCGATGATGGTGGCCGTGCGCTCCTGAGCATCAGCGGTTTGCGCCTGCCAACCGGCTTGCTCAAGCGCCTGACGCGCCGCTTCCATGGCGAACAAAATGAAGCGGTCCATTTTCTTCTGCTCTTTGGGCGGCGTTGCCCGGTCCGGGTCAAAACCCGCCTCGGCGTCATCGGCCAGCGTCGGCACTGCACCACCGACCTTGGCCGGCAGATCGGCCACTACTTCGTCCGGCAAATTGCGCAAACCGGAACGTCCGGACAACAGACGCGCCCAGACCGCTTCGACACCACTACCCAGCGGCGACACCAGACCCATGCCTGTTACAACCACTCGACGATCACTCATACCGCAATGTCCTCATGCCGATTTCTGGTGTGTTATTTGTAACGCGCAGCAGCTTTGCTTTTGGAAAGGTTTGGCCCCAAAACGTGTCGCGCCGCGACAAAGGCGTCCCAGTCGGCGGCATCCGGCAGCGAGGGAATGGTAATGAGCTCGCCTTGATCCAGGCCCGACAGAGCCGCGTCGACCATTTCATCTGCATCCATGGCCATGTCAGCCGGAAGCTGGTTGAAATCGATGCCTGCACGCTCCCAGATTTCGGTACGTGTCACGCCAGGCAATACGGCTTGAACCTTGACACCCGTGCCATCGAGTTCGGCATTCAGCGACTGCGTGAGACTTAGGACATACGCCTTGCTCGCGGTATAAGTCGCATTGAAACGCTCGGGGAACAACGCCACGACCGAACCGATATTAATAATCGTGCCCCTGCCCGCCTTGGCAAAACTGGCCGCCGCCGCCGATGCCAGACGCGTGACCGTCGTGACGTTCAGTTGAATCAATCGCTCCAGTTGCTCCAGATCGGAGTTGGCCAGCAAGCCATCCGCCGCGACACCGGCATTGTTCAATAGCAGGCTGATACTCGAATCGCTGCGGAGGCGCTGCTCGAGTTTCAGCACGTCATCTTTTTGGGTCAGGTCTGCCTTGAGCACTTCGACCTGAACGCCATGTTCGGCGCGCAGCTTGCTGGCCGCCGCCTCCAACCGCTCCTGATCACGAGCTACCAGCAACAAATCATAACCGCGCGCTGCCAACCGCTCAGCGTAGATGGCACCGATACCGGAAGAAGCACCGGTGACGAGAGCCGTACCTTGGGTCTGGACAGAATTCATGACAGTGCTCCTGGAAATGTGTGAGGAGAAGACAAGTGCCTGCGCTTCAGAGCGCTTCGGCCGACAACGAATTTATTATAGGCATAATTTAACGCCAATATGATAGTCGTAATTTTTTCTATGCCGACGGGAGGCACTCAATCGCGGCAGACGCCGAAAGCAAAAAGGCCGGTCAATGACCGGCCCCTGGCGCTGAATTACAAGCTTAGTTCACCTCGAGCTTTTCGCGGTTCTTATCCAGAATCGCTTTGCCGATGCCTTTCACTTCGAGCAGTTCGTCTACCGAGGCAAATGGCCCATTAATCTCTCGATAAGCAACAATCGCCTTGGCCTTGGCCTCCCCTACGCCAGCCAGTTCCCTTTGTAGCGTCGGGGCATCGGCCTGGTTCAGATCGACCTTGTCAGACTGGACTTTAGGTGAAATCTCCATGACCAGAGGTGCGTTGTCAGCCCCGGGCTTGGCCGTCGGTGCAGCAAAAGCTGCAACAGAGGTGCTGGTGAGCAGGGCAAAAACCAGAGAGTAGAAGTAGCCAGTACGCATAAATGGAGCTCCATGACATCGATTGGGAAAGCAGCTTTTCCGAAGCTGCCTTCCAAACTTAGGCGATACCTGGAGCCTGTCAAAAATGTGTCTGTTGCAGGATGTGAAACAATCAAGGATGGACACAACCTCTTGTTCCGCGCTGGCCCGATCAATGCAAATCCACTGAAACACCGGCATAATAGGACGCCAGCGACTCACTCAGATCATGTTCACCGCCACGGCCTGAACGGGAGCGATCTGAATAAGAAAAGTATTACTCTCAAAAGTCGCAACGGAAAAATCTGTTTGCCTATCGGTAGAGTCTTAAAAAACAACAATCACAAGAACAACACTTACATCATTATTAATATCAGCTGAAAGGGGAGTATTTGTGAGGGCATTGAGTTCAAGGTGTGTCACTTATTTTGATGGTCTAAGAGCCCTTCTCGCACAGATAGTCGTTGTCGGGCACGGCTTCGGATTCTTTTTTGGCTACTGGAATGGCTTTTTCCCATTAAAGGCTCCATATATTCAATCAGTTGCAGTTACAGGTTTTTTCTTCGTATCTGGATTTCTGATTTGCAGAAGCGTAATGGCCAACATAAGATACAAGAACTCAAATTATGCTCGATATTATGCAGACAGAATTTCTAGAATTTACTGCACACTTATTCCCTGCCTGCTATTTGTTGGATGTGTGGATTACCTTTTCTACTCTATTCATCCGGATTTCGACTTGGGAAATAATCTTAGCCCGTCTATACTCCTGCACAACTTGTCCCTAATCCCCTCAATGCCATTTGGCACCATGAGGCCGATCTGGAGTTTGATGTTTGAATGGTGGATCTACATCGTCTTCGGTGGAATTGTTTTTTTCAGAAAAAACAGGGTCGCAGGAGCATTTTGCATCTGCATTGGCGCTTATTACACGTTTTACATAAACGCCAAGGGAGAGGCTGGACACTTAGAGTATATATGGCTTCTTGGCGCTCTCGGGGCGGTATTCTTCGATAACGCAACGCAGGTCAAACACAGCAAACACATCGCATTATTGTCAATCTCTGCAGCCATTTTTGTATATTTGATCACACTTGATGCGTACAACCTGATCGCCGGTACATTACTTTCTCTCGCGCTTATATTTTTCGCAGCCAGTACGAACAAATCGAATACAAAAGCCAATGTAAAAGTATCGAGGTCTCTGGAATTCTTGGCGGGATACAGCTTTACATTGTTCCTAACGCATTACACTGTTTTGTACTGGTTGCAGAAATCTGGATTCTCCGGGCTTTACGGCTTACTGATTTCCTGGCTCGCATCAAATTTAATAGCACTTATCATTGCTCGACACACAGAGAAACACCACAAAGCAGTGTCAGATAAGATATTACAATTGAGAGATATAAAATCCAAGAAACTGACCTGACAGACCAGTGAATCCCGGTGTGTGAGGACATCGCGCATGCCGATGTCTTCACGGAGAAAACAGGTATCAAGCGATGGTTGTGACCGTACCGGTAATCAGCTCAACGATACTGAGCGCCCCATCCGAAAACGAGCATCCCGTGTCTACATAGAAAGTATTTCCGATACTACAGACACTGGGCACTGTAGTATGGCCGACATACAGCGTGTCTATTCCAGCGATAATAGTGTCGTCGTGACGGTCAAACCTTTCCCGAGAGTACAACGCTATTTTTCTTGCCTGCTCAAACGCGCTTTGACCACGCTCCCCCTTGAGAGCGGCTATTCCATCTTGCCAGCAATCATCGTCACTCACAAACGGTACTTGGGCATGTACAATTCCAATCAATCTGCCATCTGATAATCCCAACTCAATAGCCATTGGAAGCTCTCGCAAATTGTCAGCAATACTCATCTGCGTAGTGGAAAGTAATTCGTAAAACCATGCACCCCCATTGCGAGAGTGCCTTGAACTATCAACATCGCCGTTCATCCAATCAATGATCATTTGTTCGTGGTTCCCACGCACGCTATGAAACCACGGCTTTTTCAACCAATCTACTACCTGCGCGGATTGAGTGCCACGATCAATGACATCTCCGACTGCGAACAGTCGATCCTTATCCGTATCAAACTGCACTTGGATTAGAAGAGCGAGCAACGTATCAAAATGGCCGTGAATATCGCCCACAACAAAATCAAGACCCGCTTTATTAGCGGCATATGAGTGAACACTGCGTGGAATATCGATATCGCGCATAGAAGCCACTAAACAAAAGGTTTGATCGGACGCTGTTTTGCGCAAATAAAAGAGCAGCCCCTTAAGGCTGCTTCCAAACTCCATGTAATCTTGCTAATGCGGAGTTGTGACTAACTGAAGTCAAGGCTCCAAGCGTCGCTGCTGATATATCCAGTCGACAATTTCTCCCTCTGGAGTGTAACCGCTGACGGTATCGCGCAACAATTGCCTGACCCGTGAATAGTCATCCTTTTCAACCGCTACGAGTAACTCGACCAGTTTGGCCTTAAGCACATCCCACGGTAAAAAATCCTCGTTGGCACTCATGATCATTGGGTGCCGAGTCGCAGCGACGTTGTCGCCAATCAGCAACTCTTCATAGAGTTTTTCACCAGGACGCAATCCTGTGAATTCAATGGCGATGTCGCCATGCAGGTTTTTGTCCGAACGAATACTTAATCCTGAAAGGTGAATCATCTTCTCAGCCAGTTCGATTATTTTCACTGGCTCGCCCATGTCCAATACAAATACATCGCCGCCCAAGCCGATGGACCCAGCTTGAATCACCAGTTGGGCAGCTTCGGGGATCGTCATGAAATAGCGAGTGATCTTCGGGTGCGTGACTGTCAACGGCCCACCGGACTTGATTTGCTTATGGAATAGCGGAATCACAGATCCTGAGGATCCCAACACATTGCCAAATCTCACCATGGTGAAACGGGTTTTATTCACACGGGACACATTTGAAGTGTCACCGAACAAAACCGGAGCCAGTTCCCCACTGAGCGCTTGCAAAGTCAATTCGGCTAAACGTTTGGTACTACCCATGACATTGGTAGGGCGGACCGCTTTGTCTGTGGAGATCAGCACAAAATTTTCCACTCCTGCCTGCAGGGCAGCCTGCGCGGTATTGAGCGTGCCGAACACGTTGTTCAGCACACCCTCTGCAATATTGTGCTCGACCATCGGTACGTGCTTATAAGCTGCTGCGTGATACACCGTATCGACGTGCCAGGTTTTCATCACATCCAGTAGTTTGTGCGGATTACGGACGGAACCCAGGATTGGTAAAAGTTTTACCGATAACGATTCCCGTGCTATCCGTTGCTCAAGCTCGGACAAGATGCTGTAGAGGTTGAACTCACTATGATCGAAAAGCAAAAGCGTGGTCGGTCGAAGAGCAAGTATCTGCCGGCAAAGCTCTGAACCGATTGAACCGCCAGCACCCGTTACCAGCACCGAAAGTTCTTTGATGCAGTGTTCCATCAACTCGCTTTGCGCAGGAACCGCGTCACGTCCGAGCAGGTCAGCGATATCGACTTCCTGGATATCATCGACCTTCACCCTGCCACTTGCCAGATCCATGAAGCCCGGGATACTTCTTACATGAAGAGGAAAGCCTTCAAGAAAACCCAGGACTTCACGTCGCCGGCCACGATTCGAGGATGGGATCGCCAGGAGAATTTCCTGAGCACCCGTGTTGTCGATCATCTGTTGGATATGCTTCGGCTTATAGACCTGTAACCCAGAGATAACCCGGTCGGCAATACTGCTGTCATCATCGATAAACGCTACTGGACGCATGACGCGCCCCATGCGCAACGCTGCAACAAGCTGGTTTCCCGCCGCACCGGCACCATAAATAGCGACTTTGGGTAGGCCATCGTCCCGATTAGTGAAGGGAACATGCTGAGCAGCAGTAAACCAATCACCCAAAAAATACTGGCGCATTGCCAAGCGCAAACCGCCGATCATAATCAGACTCAACCACCAGTAGTTGAAGATGATCGAGCGAGGAACTACGCCTTGGTGGTTACCATACCAATATACCACCAGAGCCAATATTAACGCTGACAGACTAACGGCTTTGATAATTGCTATGAGAGCGTCATTGCCGAAGTAGCGCATCACTGCGCGATACATACCAAAACGAACAAAGAGGGGAATAGCGATTACAGGTGCGCTGAAAAATAGCCACTGATGCTGCGAAAACGGATTAATCATGTCGTCTATGCCCAAACGCACGACAAACGCCATCCACAGGGCTGTGCAGACCAAAACCACATCGGTGGCCACCTGAATCAAACGCTTATGCCAACGAGACAGACCTATCAAGAAAGCCCGCAACTTATCCATAGTTCCTCCAGACACCAGTGTTACTCCTTACACCTTCAATCGCCGATACTTATGTAAAAGTGACCACTTGCAGTCACAAAATCAACTGAGCATTAACATTCAAGCTCTCGAGCTCCGGCATTGAATTTGAAAGCCAGGAAAACCAAAGGTGAATACGCAATAACTATTCCAAGCACTCCATCAAGCCTCAGCAGAGTGACACAGAGCGCCACTGGCAGAAGCCAAAACAGGTTGATCGCACCGACAGCAAGCGTCACCGGCAAATGTTTACCAAATTTACGGGAAGCAAATTGATAAGCATGACTCCGATGGGCTTCGTAGACTTTATCACCGCGTAATAGACGGTGGGTTAGTGTGAAGGTCGCATCAACGATAAATACTCCCATCAAAATCAACCATGCCCAAAATAGCGCCGGAGAAGCCCATGCCGCCTGTAGAGAAATGATACCTATGATAACGCCGAGAAACCCACTGCCCGCATCACCCATGAAAATCCGCGCAGGTGGGAAATTCCACAGCAGAAAACCTGCTACAGACGAGGCCAGGATCAAAGGCAGCCAGACCATGCCCTCGACGTTGAGAAGCCCATAGAGCAGGCAAGCGCTTAAGCAAGCACAGATGGCCTCCACGCTGGCGATTCCATCTATCCCGTCCATAAAGTTATACAGATTGAGCATCCAGACGAGATAAACGGCCGCCAAAATATGACCGGTCAGACCGAGATCGATACTAGTTCCGAAAACATCCAGCGGGGGTAGCCCTCCGATCCAGAACAACGCCCATATTGCCGCACCAAAGTGCCCAAGCAGACGCCATCGTGCCGCGATATGATTGTGATCATCCATAAAGCCGACGACAGCTACCAAAGTCCCCGAGCCTCCCGCCGCGACGAGCGTTGTCCACGACACTTGCCCGCTCCATCCTAAAAATGGCAGCGCCGCGAGGAAAGCAAGAACGATGGCAACGCCTCCACCGCGAGGCGTCGGTATCGAATGTGAACTGCGAACATTTGGAATATCTATAATGCTTTTAGCCAACGCATAACGTCGCAGGATCGCCGTCAACACAAATGAAAGTAAAGCAATACCCGGAATCATCCAACTATAGTTCATTATTTTTGATGTTCCTGAAAGTGCAATGCTGTGGCTTTGAGAGCATCATTTACGCTAACCGGGGGTGTCCAACCTAAAAGGGAACGTGTCTTCGTGATGTCCACTTGCAATGATCCACAAAGGCGTTGAGAGAGTGCCTTTTTACCGAGCAGACTAGCGCCCGTTTTTAGTATCCAGCTCGGAACAGGTATAAGTCGTGCGTGTGCGTTGAGCGCCTGCGACATTTTTCGAAGGAGCACTGTCGTGGACAGATCCTCACCATCGCTTACAAGGAACGTCTGGTTTGCTGCGGCGGGATGACCAACGCAAGTCAGTACCAGGTCTACCAAATTATCAATAGCTACCAGACTTCGGTTGTTATGAATGGCACCAAACGGCAAAGGGACACCCTTATCCAGCCAACGCATCATATTCAAGAAATTCGCTTTGACACCGGGACCATAAACCAGAACAGGTCGGATAATCACCACCTCCCGTCCCGTCTCAGCGGCAAGTTTACGCAGCGCGATTTCCGCTTCCATCTTGGATAAGCCGTAAGGATCCATAGGTGCTGATTGGCCATCAGCCTCGTAGGCGAGCGGCGGAATAGTGCCTTCGCCATTCACCTTGATTGAGCTGATAAAGACGAAGCGCCTGACACCCGCCGCGAATGCCTGGCGCGCCAGGTTCAGAGTGCCCTCCACATTTACCTTGCGAAAGGCCGACAAGGGATCTTCCTCTGTGTCATTCATGACGTGCACACGAGCGGCAGAGTGGATGACTACATCTGTATCAGTGAAGCAATCCTTCCAGGAGGTTTGTCCATCTAGCGTCGAAAAGCGCACGGTTTCGACCTCTTCAGCAAGAGCAGGGGAACTCTCGCGGAGTGCCGCAATTACCGGATACTTTTTTTCATTGACAATTCGACGAAGAATAGCTCCACCGACGAACCCCGTAGCTCCGGTCAATAAAACTGACTGCTTCATCACTTGTTTGCCTTACGTAACGTAGCAACGCGGAACATACTATCCAGACGCTCCATTAGTACCGATTTTGAGTAATTCGTCTCGTAATATTCTCTACCTGCCATCCCCATAAGTTTCAGCTGCTGAGGTTCCGCCTTCGCGAGCGCCAAGGCAATTGCTGCCAACCCCTCCGCATCACCTGACTGGCAGGACAGCCCTGCACCCGACTCATTGATAACCCGTGCAGCCTCGCCATTGATCATGCCAAGCAACGGCCGCCCCGAGGCCAGGTAAGCTTGTACCTTGCCGGGAATGGTCTTCTCGAATACATCGTTTGTTTTGAGTGAGACCAGCAAGGCATCAGCGCAAGCGAACAACGCGGGCATGGCGTCCAACGGATGTCGGCCCAGCATGATCACATTCCCGAGCCCTCGAGACTGGACCTGTTCACTGAGCCATGCACTCATCCGACCGTCGCCGACCAATACCCAGCGCACTGCGACCTTGTCAGTCAGCATTTCAGCAGCGTTCAGAACGGCAGGAAGATCCTGCGCTTCCCCGAGATTGCCAGCGAACAAAATGGTGAAAACTGAATCGTCGCGGGCCAATAGATCCGAAGCAATGGGTGTGGAATTCGAGAAGTCATCCTCAGCCCAGCTGGGAAAGTAGAGCATACGGCCAGAATCAATTGGATTAGTACAGTAATGTTTAACTTTTTCGAAGAAACCATGGGACTGCAGGAGCAAGTAGTCAGTCCGGTTATAGATCCACGACACCATCCGGCCAACCAACGCCAGCAGCTTTGGATGTTTTATGACACCGACAGCCCTCAGGGTTTCCGGCCACAGGTCAAGTACCCAGACGAAAACGGGAGCCTTTTTTAACTTTCCGAGAATGAGCGCTGGAATGGCAGCCATAATGGGCGAAACGGCATAAACAAAAACAGTATCAAATTTCTTGTTCCACAATTTCAGCGGACCTAAAATCGAGGCACATATAAAAAACGACAAATAGTTAAAAACCAAACTAATACTGCGCTTCCCACGCGGAACCATAGGTACTCTTATTACTTCCGCACCGAAAAAATCTTTAAATTTTTCCGGGGCATTTTTATACTCGTCAAAAACCTTACCCTCTGGGTAATTTGGCAAACCTGTTAAAACCGTTACTTCATGTCCTTTACTGACAAAGTCACGAACCAGATCATTGATTCGCATATTTTCCGGCCAAAAATATTGAGTAACAACTAAAATCCTTAAGTTTTTATCAGACATGTCCACATCTCGAATCAATACTTTTTCCAAACCACGCGATTTACATAATCGGTATAGCTGTGAACAATCCTGGTCACTTTATCTGACACGTTAGGCATGCTGTAATCGCTAACCAACCGAAGGTCTCGGTCCTGACCGCGACTTTGACTTTCCAAAATTTGCAATCCTTGCAGGACGCGTTCGACTTCCAGTCCGACCATCATCACAGCAGCCTCTTCCATACCTTCAGGGCGCTCATGAGCCTCACGGATGTTGAGTGCCGGAAAATTCAAGATGGAAGATTCTTCATTAATTGTCCCGCTATCAGACAGGACGGTCTTCGCCTCCAGTTGCAGCTTATTGTAGTCTTTGAAACCAAGCGGCTTCAGCAGTTTTACGTTCTCATGAAAGATTATTCCCATCGCATCTACGCGCTTTTGCGTTCGAGGATGGGTGGAAACAATAACGGGAAGTCCATATTGAGCAGCGACAGTGTTAAGGACATCCACCAGCTTAAGGAAGTTCTTATCACTGTCGATATTTTCCTCACGATGGCCGCTGACTACAAAAAACTTGCCCGCCTCGAGCGATAAACGTTCCAGTACATCAGACGATTCGATGCCTGCGCGGTAATAGTTAAGAACCTCAAACATCGGACTGCCGGTTTTGATGACCATGTCGGGACTGAGGCCTTCACGCAACAAATAATCACGAGCGATGGAGCTATAGGTGAGATTGATGTCCGCCGTATGGTCAACAATACGACGATTAATTTCCTCAGGCACACGCATGTCGAAACAGCGATTTCCAGCTTCCATGTGAAACGTTGGGATTTTGCGGCGTTTGGCCGGGATTACCGCCATGCAACTATTAGTGTCTCCGAGAACCAGGAGTGCCTCAGGTTGGACTTCCGCCAGCACTCGATCCACCGAGATAATCACGTTGCCGATAGTCTCAGCACCACTGGCACCAGCGGCGTTCAAAAAGTGATCCGGCTTACGTATGCCCAGGTCCTGGAAAAAAATCTCGTTCAGTTCATAGTCATAATTTTGTCCTGTATGCACCAATACATGATCACAATGCTTGTCGAGCGAAGCCATGACTCGCGACAAACGAATAATTTCAGGACGGGTGCCTACGACGGTGACAATCTTGAGTTTTTTCATTACCGCTCTCTGCATGAATATGTTTAAGGCTGAGTACCAAGGGGAAGCGCGAAAGTATCCGGTTGCCCACGGTCAAATATCTCGTTTGCCCAAAGCATGACGATCATCTCCTCGGTACCCACGTTGGTTACATCGTGCGTCCACCCGGGCACCGTTTCGACGATCTCAGGCTTATCACCTGTAGTAAACAATTCGTAAAATTCACCAGACACAATATGCCGGAAGCGGAAGCATGCATCGCCTTTGATCACAAGAAATTTTTCGGTTTTTGAATGATGATAATGACCGCCACGTGTAATCCCGGGATGAGCGGTGAAGTAAGAAAATTGGCCAGAATCGCGTGTTTTCAGCATTTCTACGAAAACGCCGCGAGGATCGCTGTATTTGGGAACTTCGTAAGTAAAGCTATCTGTAGGCAAATAGCTCAAATAGGTGGAATAGAGCGCTCGCACTACTCCCGTTCCTACCGGTTCGGTGATGATCGTATTTCGACTTTCACGAAAAGCGTGAAGTTGCGTTGATAGTTCGCCAACAGTTAGAGTGTATTGTGGCTCAATTGCAACGGTGGTTTCGCCGACGCACTGCCCATCCATTACTGCGATAAATTGCTTGATGACATCATCAATGTAAACGAGAGTCACTAAGGATTTAGGATCGGCAATTTGTATAGGAAGGTTACGAGCGATATTGTGGCAAAAAGTCGCCACAACCGAGTTATAGTTCGGCTTGGCCCACTTGCCAAAAACATTCGGAAGACGAAACAAATAAACAGCTGACCCATGCCCACTTGACAACTCTAACAATGCTTCTTCGGCAGCTCGCTTGCTGTTTCCATACGCATTGTCTAATCCAGCTTGAATTGATGAAGTGTAGAGCAGCGGAATATCACGGCCACTTGCAACAATCGCGCTGACGAGCGTGCGTGTCAGATCAGTGTTGCCCGTTTTGAACTCTTCCGGATGTTGCGGTCGATTGATCCCGGCCAAATGGAAAATGAAATCCACTTCCGAAACAAGCGTATCGAGTTGCGTAATATTGTCCTCCCGACCAAACGGAACAATATCAACATCAGTCCGCTCTAGGAGATGAGCAACAAGGTTTTTGCCTATAAACCCATTCGCGCCGGTGATCAGTACTTTCATGCTTTATTCCTCTGGAATAGCGTGTTCACCACGCTGAATAGCGAGCATGAAATCCAACTTAAGAAGCAGCTTTTGCATTCCCTCAACGTCCAAGCGCTCGGTATTATGTGAATTATAATCTTCCATGGTGGAGATTTTTTCCTCGCCCTGCTCCACAAACTTACTGTAGTTAAGATCACGCAGATCTGGCGGAACCCGGAAATACTGACCCATATCTTCGGCACATGCCATTTCCTCCCGACTCAGCAAAGCCTCGTAAAGCTTCTCGCCATGTCGAGTGCCAATTATCTGAATTGGATGTTCGGGTTTTCCGACCATTGAGGTCAACGCACGGGCAAGCGTTTCCACGGTCGCCGCTGGAGCTTTTTGTACGAACAAATCGCCATTATTGCCATGTTCGAAAGCATACAGAACCAGATCCACGGCATCGGCCAAAGTCATCATGAAACGAGTCATGTTTGGATCTGTAATCGATAGAGGTTGGCCTGCCCTGATTTGTTCAATGAACAGAGGGATGACCGAGCCACGCGATGCCATCACGTTGCCATAGCGCGTGCCACAAATGACCGTTTTGGTTTCGTCGACATTTCGCGACTTGGCAACCATTACCTTTTCCATCATCGCTTTGGAGATACCCATCGCATTGATCGGGTAAACGGCCTTATCTGTACTCAAACAGACCACGCGCTTGATTTCATTCTGGATCGCAGCCTCAAGTACATTGTCCGTACCGATGACGTTAGTCTTGACTGCCTCCATAGGATGAAACTCGCAAGAGGGAACCTGCTTGAGTGCAGCAGCGTGAAATATATAATCAACGCCTCGCGTTGCATTGAGGACACTTTGATAGTCACGGACATCGCCAATATAAAATTTTAATTTAGCACTGGCGTACCGTTTTCGCATGTCATCCTGCTTCTTTTCGTCCCGACTGAATATCCGAATTTCAGCTATATCAGTCTCAAGAAAACGTTTTAGGACAGCGTTTCCAAAAGAACCAGTGCCACCCGAGATGAGCAGTTTTTTTCCGCTAAACATAAATAGTCCTGAAGCAATGCGTGCGATGTAGGCTGTATCACTCAGATCGCAGGGCTGAATAAATTAGATCGTCTTTCTGCTGAGCTGTCGGATAACTGATTAGTACAGCGCGGTAAGGCCCCTTGAAAACAAAGAAGCTTCCAGCAGCCACACCTACCACTCCACAAGCAGCGACGACCGCATGCATATCCTCCAGAGATCCTGCACCTCCCAGAATCGTAATGGGAATACGTACCGCTTGCCGAAGCTTGCTGGCAAGAACTACGTTGTACCCCTTCATGCGACCATCGTTATCGATAGAATTGATTACGATTTCGCCAGCGCCGAGCCTTTCGACTTCCCGCGCCACGTCCAAAACATCACGTTTTGTATTACGAGTGCCATTGTGAGTCCAAACATCATAGGTTTTGCTTAACAGACGCTGCTTAAAATCAAGCACTACAACCACGCTTTGACGTCCCACTTCAGCCGCTATCTGTCCAATGAGGGCGCTATTTTCCAGCGCCGCGGAGCTGATGGCAACCTTTTCAACACCAAGCGCGATGATCTTTTTCGCTTGCTCCGCAGTCCGGATACCACCGCCATAACACAAGGGCATCCTGCACTCTGCTGCCAGGTGAGCAATTTGCTTGTAGTTTGGTTCATTGCCATGGACAGTAGCATCGATATCAATAACGATCAGTTCATCGGCTTCTTTTTCATTAAAAATTTTGACCGCGTTGATAGGATCTCCTACGTACTTCGGCTCTTTGAACCTGGTCGTTTTAACGAGACCACCATCTTGAATCAATAAACATGGAATAATTCTTGGTCTTAACATTTCAAAGTTCCGCGAAATTCTTCAGAAGGCCGACACCAAAATGGTGACTTTTCTCTGGATGAAATTGCACACCATAGACATTATCCGCTGCAACGGCACAGCTGAAATCCAGACCATATGAAGAAGTCGCGGCTACATTAGCCAATTGTTGACACTCAAAAAAGAATGAATGAAGAAAATAGAAGCGCGCGTCTTTTTCAAAGCCTCGAAACAATGGATTTCCAAGCGACGGAACCACATCATTCCACCCCATATGAGGCAAGGCCAAATCTGATAACTGAGGAATGGAACTGAAGGATCGGACAGCTCCAGAAACCCAGCCTAAGCCAGGTAGACTACCCTCGTCACTAGAGTCAGCCAATATCTGCATACCCACGCAAATACCAAGCACCGGGACTTTCTTCAGTTGTACGAGCTCGTCAAGGAGAGGGCGCATACCGGAGCTATCTAAACGCTCCATCGCATGATCAAAAGCACCGACGCCTGGCAATATCAACTTGGTCGCACTTGCAAGTTCATCTGCATTTTGTGCCACAGACACCGGGATATGTAAACGCTTATAGACATTTACAAAAGCCTGGATATTGCCCAGCCCGTAATCAATAATAGTTATCATCTAAACAGTCTTCTTTCCAGCCCCAAAACATTCAATACGCGCGAACCTATACCAATCATAAAACGTTTGTTTTTATAATCATGGAATGTTTTGTTCTTGCCTTCGAATATTTGCTGCAGCTCACCTACAGTCAAATCTAGCTTATTGGCCACATATTCGAATTCTGACTTGAGAAACTGCTCATCAAGTTCAGGCTTGGCAATACGTTCAAGCGCTGCGGAACGCGTCATCTGCCCGGTCATGATCAAACTGGAAAAGTGTGCACGACGCTTCTCGTAACCAAATTTTCGCGGCATCCAATAATCTTCATAAAAACGAGTAAACCGCGACTCATGATGTTTATGTTGAAACTTCCTCCAACCGAACAATCTACCTAGTGTTTCTTCCGCCTCATGCTTGACGTAAGGCAAAAGATTAAGCGGTCTAATGACCTGCATGCCAAGCACATAACGATAGTAAATCTTGTACATCAACACATCAACAACAGGAAAGCTCTTTAACTCTTTACTTCCAAACTTTGAGTGTATTCCTTTGATTAACGTTTTATCTATACCTGGGTAAGCACCCCACTCCTCGGGCTCGCGACAGCATTCTGTAGAGTAATTACCCCCCGTTAAAACATATTTAATCTTGTGTAACTTTGCAAATTTATACAGCGCCGAGAAAAAAGCGGTATCTTGCGGTATATCCTGATCCGGCACCTGGGCTTTCAAAAATGAGACTTGAAGGCTTTTCATCTCCTCCCAGTTTATTACCTCTGTATAAAGGTCTAAACCCAAGCCATCCACAAGTTTCTCGATGTTACCTACGGCTTGGTCCGTATTCCAACCTGCATCGACGTGAAAGAGTAAAGGGCGAAGTCCCATTTTCTCTTTTGCAATATAACAAAGATAAGAACTGTCGAGACCGCCACTTAGGCCGATGATGCAGTCAAAATCGCGACCCTCACCGTCTTTTTTGATTCGAGCAGCAATCTTCTGAAGCTCAGATTCTCCGCGGGCATCGACATGCCAGTTCGGCTTGATATTGGTAATAAAGTTAGTGCAGTAATCACACCGACCATCTTTATCGAAATGAATGTTTGGATCAGACGTATCCATGATACATGTATTGCAAATTTGATAGCTCATAAAAGCCCTTTATCGAGTCTAGAACAATAATAGCACTTAAATTCAACCAGCGAATAAATCTTCCGAAATCTCATCTTTCAGAAAAACCACACGTTTCCCCAACGCTTTGTATTCGTAGCCGAGAAATGAGTCGTACGACGCCATGACATCACAGTCAGGAAATACCGCCCTTCCAACCACCCTGTCAGCGAGGACGGTAAGTTGTTTAACGGAGGAGTCATATACGTGACTTGGATGCAATTTTACAACAATACAGAAATCTGACTTCTGTCTAATCTGCTTGAGAAAATCGATTTCAATGTTCACAAAAGGAGCAGAAGACGCCAAAAACAATACGGGTTTTTCGCTGGTTACTAAATCCAACTTGAGGTTTGGTATAATCACGTCTACTGCGGACACGGTGTAGTAATTTAGAAACACCTGCTCAAACATCGAATCAAACACGTACAAGCACTTAATCTGACCAAAAGAATAGTCAAATTTCAAATCAGCATGAATATAGGCATGCTGAATAAGATCGCAGCGCTTCGAAAGATGGGTTATGACATAATCCCATCTTTGATGATTACTATCCGTTACAAACGCTTTCCCTTTGCTTGCCAATTTATGTATAAACAATGAAAACCAAGCCATCGATACCAAATCAAACATATGCAGTATCAGGTCGCGACGAAGAACTCTTTCACTACCTTTGAAGGCCAGCGTTTTGGCCAAGACCCGCACAACAATGAGAAAGCCCTTAACAAAATCTGCCGGTGAGAGATAACCGACAAAGTCAAAAGGACGTTTACATACAAAAAAAACACGCCCCTTCAAATCACCATAGAGGTATTTAAAAAGCTTTAGATTTTGAGTGTTAGGCAAGCATATGTTTTCAGGCAGATCCGCCAGCTTTCGCTTATGAGGCCATACAAGAACAACGAAGGACATGAGTAGACTTATAATGGAAAACAGAAAGACCGCCGGCACCATTAAAAGCCTTACGACCCATAATATGGCTAAAATCAACAAACCATATTTTTTGAAAAGCGGGTATATAGACAATGCTTTGTAGGCGGGAAAGTTTTCAATACGGGGTTTATCCGCGAGAAACTTGTCTTTCATCGCACGGTCCAAACACACCTCATTTATATAAGATTCAAAAATGAGGTCAGATAGTATCTTCACTGATTTATTCTGCATGATGCGGCACCACTTTAACAAATATAAGCCGCGCTGCGACTAATAGGAACAGATAGAAAAGCACATTGAATAATGCAATCCACTGCAGCATGCTCCCCCTAAACATACTCAAAAACAACAGTAGCTCCGACATGTATATAAACAAGAAAACCGGCCCAAACCTATAACGAACGGAGTAAAGCCCACAGATAAATAACGAGTAAAGCAGGATAGGAATAATCCAAAACACATAATAGCCGTAGTTCAGATAAAGCTCAGTTTCAATGGGCCACTGCTGTGTGGCAGCCCCTTCAAACCACTGAGAAGGAAAGTAGATGGATGTCAACCAGCGGCTAATATCGTGCAAATAACCTTCAGAAGGTATGCCCACAAACGTAAGCCACTTGTTAAGCGGATATGCCATCGTCAGCAAAAAATCCGAGGGCATATCTCGGAGTATCATCTCATGGAGGAAAATCGTATTGAAATAACTGAGAAAATACTCCAGCAACATTTCAGGCGTACTATAAAACCCGTTCGACCTAAAATACATGGCAAAACTAAAGAGCAGGACAAATCCTACAAAAATAGCGCCCCCCTTAATAACGGTCAGTCGTGCGACACTTAACCACGGAACACTAAAGAAAATAGCAAAATAGAATATCCTGCTTTTAACCCCCTGAATATAAGCGCAGCCTACAAGCACGACAAGAACAAAGAGTATAAGCAGCACATTTATTTTCTTACAAGTACGCCAGTAAAGCCCTAGTACTAACGCCAGAAAGTTAGCGCTCATTATCAAAAGAAAATTGAGTAGCCCGTACCCCTTTTTGTTCTCAAGGTATGTATCGCTATAATTTGAAAACCACGCATCTACTCCCCCTGTAACCTGGAGAAAATAAGTACTCCCACCGAGAATAGATAGGGCTAACAGAAAGAAACCGATGGGCCTGACCTGATATACCTGGAAAAAGTCAGGCGCAGAAGATCGGTCCAGCAGCGTTTCAAGGAATCGAGTAATAAAAAAGAAAAGCGTAAACACATAAGCAAAAGACAATATCGACTCATCAGACAGTTTTGACCAGTCGTTGACCTTGCCCCACGGCAACACATACTCCCAACCAATAATATCCAATGTATAAAAAAGTAGACAAGGAAATACGAAATACAAAAAATAACTGATAAAAACGACATTGGAAGGACATAGAACCTCCTTGTTTCTAAAAACCAAAAAAACCACAATCATGAACACTACAATTGCGAAGATCATAGAACCTGCACAGGCATATTACTGTTAGCCAACAAAATAGAATTTAATGCGTTTTCAACTGCATCGAACACTATTTGATTGCCCACTGCATTTAAGTGATGATTATCACTTAAAAATATCCGTTCAGAATCCCCCTCCTGATAACAATCATCCATGTAATCATTATCAAATATGGTACTCAAAGCTTCATTGTACTGACCTATCGACTCCGCAACAAATGGGTTCTTTTTAACATAGACCATAGACGGGGGTGCGATGGGGACTATCAGAAAGACGGAGTCAGCAAATGCATCCTTGAGCCTTTTCATATTTTCCTGGAACTGGCTGAGCGGAACGTACTGGATTTTTCTATAAGATATCAACTGAGTATAAAATTTTTTTACAGCCCAGTGGACAGGCGCTGATATAAAGGAAGGTAATCTAAGCAGAATAGACAATTCACCCTTCTTTATAGCCCTCGGGTAACAATCGACTATACCGACCTGAACAACGACAATGTCCGGCTTTACTGCACGATAGTAATCGTTGGCTATAGATACAAGCTGGTTGCTATCCAAACCTGGGACGCTTGCCGCCCTTAAATAAAAACGCCCGCAGAAATGATCAACCACTTTATATACCCAGCAGTCATTATCACTTACCAATTCTGGCTTCACTCTCGGCAATCCGAGCGAGTCAGTTAATATTAGAATTTTTTTCATATCACCTGACATAAAGGTTTTTCACTAAAAACAATACTAAAATACTGACAATCAGAAAATTCAAAAATGGGAGGAATACCAGTACTGGACTTGCCAGAAAGATACTGGAGAAAAGCAGGGAAACTAAAAATCCGCCACCCATTAAAAGCAAATAGCAAAATGCAAGTAACTTTTCCAATTTTCTCGCAAGATAGAAATTACAAACAAAACCGAGAACAACCAACGCCGTCTTTAACAAGAGCATAGAAACGAGCACTTCAACCAGACCGACGCTAAACTTTCCGAGCACGACTAAATACAATAGCACCATAGAAAGAAAAGCGACAAATGCCCCTGCAAGATAAGTACAACATTTTCGAGCAATGGATAAAAAATCCTGGTGAGAGGCGCCAGAGGTTTCACTGAACATTTTTAGCATGCCAGGAGTAAAATAATATAATACGGCTGTCACGCCAAGAAAGTAGATGTTCGTTAGTACATCCACATACTGGAAATCCGCCCGAACCTTATCGCTGGCACCCAGGAAACTCAAGACAAGCCTGTCTGACGTCAGCAATACGACCAAACCGCTAGACATCAAAAACATATATTTTGAAGAACTCAATATCTTGACAAATAACTTTCTTCCATCACCAAGGTTTATTTTGAAAACTTTCAACTTTATCATGCAGTATATGTAAAAACTTAAAACAACTACAAATGCTGATAATATCCAACAACCAAAAAACATCAAATGAAGCTCTGCATCGATTTTTGTAAGCGCTGCCGTTGAAAAAGTAACAAAGAACATTACTGCCCAAGAGATGTTCATCGAATTCAAAAGATTGTCTTGTTCCAACAATCGGAAAACGGTTTGGCAGGACGTTTTGAGATGATTGACTCCTCCAATCAACAAGCCCGCCATGAGATAAAAATTATTTCGAAAAACTACGGCCGAAAATATTAATAACGCTGCCACTACCGCTGAAAAATAAATCTCCAGTCTCAAAATGTCATTCTTTTCGCGCTCACTTTCACTGATGGCGCCATCTCTGACGGCGCCATTGTGAAAACCCAAGGCCAAAAACGTACTATAGGAAATTACGATGAACGTGACGCTAGAGTCCGCCAAAACATGTTGAGCAGCTGTATTTGTAAAATAAAGTGTCAGTAAGGCAACCAGTGAAAATTCGCTATACGCAGCGACCACATACCTAAACGCACCGATCAAGCTACTGCTACTCACAATTCATCACCTGATAGCGCGGCTCCAGAGTGATCAAACATAAGCAGCGATACGCGCGTATAATTTACTATTGGTTAAATGCTCATCCAAAGCACAAAGAGCAGTCTCGTTGCCTTCTAGAAAATTTTGTACTTGTAGAAAAAGCCCGGGTTTATATTTCTTATCCAGTTCATCATCAAATTCTACAAATTCAATGGCCACGCTATTGACTTGTTGAACTTGTAACTTTTCTAATGGTTTAAAAATGAAACGCCTCTTGACCGTAAGGATTTCCACTGCCCAACGTCCAGGTGCCTGCCAGTCACCGCTATAAGAAAACAGTGCACCACCCTCGGTTTCACCGGCACCGGCAAACCTTGCAGATCGGCTATGCCATGGCAACGTACCGGAAGTGTAAGTACTTATTGCCTTTGGTCTGCCTCCGAGAAAAAAAGCGAGATCTGTAACATGACTCGTATTCGCAAAAAACCAGTTTTCCTTGACACCATCAGCTTTAGGTATCACCGCAATAGAGTCAGACCACTCGGTTAATTCGAAATTGAAACTCTTCACACCGCCATCTTGCTCTATGAGTTCTTTTGCTTTTAAAACAGAAGCTAGAAATCGTCTATTGTAAGCAACGTACACAGAAGCATTCCGGCTGTCGGCTAATCCGCTTAAGGATTCGATGGCTTCTAGCGTCATTCCCCCGGGCTTCTCTACCAAAATACGTTTGATTCCATGTTTTATCAAAAGGGCAGTAGTACTCTCCAGTTGATCCACACTGACAGAAACAATTGCCGACTCGATCGTTGTCAGTTGATTTTGGCTAAGGAACGCTTCCAGTCCGCCTGTAGAGGGACATACGCCAACAATTTTTTCAAATTCGGCAGCCGACTTTTCACTACGACCGACCACCACAAATTGCTTATCTAATCCCTTGATTACCTGAGCATACTGAACTGCCATTGGGCCAGCACCAACTAATAAAATCATTCTAACGACGCTCAGGTAATTGGACAAAAGGTGTATTCAGTATCACTTTTATCATTGAAAAAATCCAGCAAACCAGATAACAATGGTCGATGAAGAGCAGCAGATTCAGCGAAAGCAGTTAAACTTGAACGCTTATCCAAAATCACAGACTTGGCAACCACTTGCGTCAGTTGACTTTGATACAGGTTAGTAAAAGGTATTTCCTCCTTGACTCCACTACCTCTGTATTCAATCACACACAGCCCCTTAGACTCATCAACGTTTATAAGGAAATTATCTGTTTCAATCTTAATGTCAATTGCTGATGGCGTATCTTTAGCTATGGACGTTAATGCAAAGCCGCCTTTATTGCTTGCCCCAGATATTGTACCAGTAACTTCTTTATATCCTGGTCGTTTGCTTTCAATAATTTCCGATGCCAGACTATCGAGATTCAACTGGTAATGCGTGCAGTTACTTAAATATGCCCAGATATCAATAAAATGTATCGAGTTGCAGGCAAGGCCCCAATCATTTCCGACCACCGTTAAATTAACCGCACTTTCATTTAACAGTTTTTCTTTCAAAATACTATAGATCGGAAACATTCTACGTGGACAATTAACCCACACTTGGGTTTCATAAGTTTCTAGCAAAGATTCCGCGGCATTGAGCTGCTCTACTGACTGGAAGAGCACTTTTTCCAGTAGCAGATTATTGACTTTAACGTGTGAAAAAAGCTGCTCAATTACCTGCAGTCGACAATTCGCCCCCGTGGAAATAACACAAAAATCAATCACTTCATTTACATGTGAGATATTCGTGAGAAAGTGAATATTTTTGATTTGTGAGGAAATCTGTATCTGATCAAAACGAACTTTCGCGATATCAAGTGACTCTTGGGAAGGGTCTACAACGTAAACAGTCACTTCGCCGAAATCACATTGAGCCAGCGCCTGCAAATGACGGCTACCTAACTGACCCGCGCCCACTAATAAAAAGTTATACATTAGATGCTCCGCTGGACGACGCGCTCACAGGGAGAAGCCATCATCGACTATAAGATTCTGACCATTCATATATTTTGACTGATCTGAAAGCAAAAAAACGATTGGGCCAAGAACATCGTCAATATCTAGCATCCCTTTGCCTAAACATTGTTTTTTATACTGCTTCAAAAAAACTTCCGACTGACCATCTAGAATCCCACCCGGACTTATACAGTTTGACCTGAAGAAACTATTCGATACATAGGCAGTCAGATACTTGCTTAAATGAATTATTGCAGATTTTATCGCGGCGTATTCCACAGGCATTGTCATCGGGGCATTGTCGTACACATCAAATTTCGGAGCAATAACGCCATATACCGAAGAAATATTGACAAGTGAGAACGGTCTGTTTTCACGTCTAAAATAAGCAGCACATTGTTGCATGAACAAAAAAGACGAGCCTAAATGCAGCGATACATTTTCATTAAAGTCACTGAGTTTCACATCAAAAAATTTCGCGCCGTAACTGCTATTTCGAGGATAAGTGCAGTTTACCGCACCATCCAGGTCTTTGTACTGGGCGAACACATAATCAACGTTCGTCGTGGAGTTCAAGTCAAGTTCAATGAAAGAGATATTTGAAGTCTCCTGCAGACCAATCTCTTTTACACGCTGCTCCATGAACGTCTTATTTATATCCGCAGCAATGACAGTGGCCCCGTGCTCAACCAAAGCAACTACAAGTCTACTTCCCAACAGTCCGCCTGCTCCAGCTACCAGAATTTTCTTACCCTGTAACATGTTCGCTCCCGAGATTTGCCAATAGCATTTCAGCCATTTTGAAGTCGTATATGTCGTCGATATCAACTGCCCGCTCTTTCGGAATTATCACTGACTTTACCCTACCCGAAAATATATTTTGCTTATCGAGAATAAAGCTAGGGCGAGCAACATAGGCGACAGTTGTCATATCATAAACTTCAGGAGCGTCTTGACGCCGGTGAACATCGCTACTTGAACATACCAGATGGCTGAATCCTTTCTCATCACGGACAAGCATATTGAAGTACGGACTTCTTGAAGCAGGAGTTACTGTAACTACAACATCCGTATTTTCATCAGCAGAAGCTATGCACTTACTCACATCCTCAACGCTTCTCAAAGGGCTGGTAGCAGGCAAACTTACAAACAAATCGAAATGCTCGCCTCGGTCATGCAAATATTCAATTGCATGGCGCCAAGCTAGCCACTCGGGGGCGGTATCGCTCGCAAGCTGCTCTGGCCTCCTGATTACTTCGACCGAATAGCTTTCGGCAACAGCCGCTATTTCGTCAGAGTCGGTGGAGACAAAAATCTTTGTAATGGTACTAACTTGCTGGGCAATCTGTATGGAGTGGCCAAGGAGAGGAACACCTCCCAATGACTTTATATTTTTCCCGGGCAAGCCTTTCGAGTTCCCTCGAGCAAATATGAAGGCGTACACACTCATAATAGAAAATCTCCAATATTTACTACCTGCCGGTTAGCTGCAGAATGTTTTAAAGCTTCAATCAAGCTCAATGTGCTAAGCGCCTGATCGATATCCACTGAAGGTCTCGCTCGCCCCGCAGCCACCTTAGAGAAATTAACCAACTCATCAAGATACATACTATTGCGGTCATACTCAGCGTCGATAAAGATGACTGTCTGGCTATTGTTATCTTTCAGAGTGACACTGTTCTGCAGGATATCCCAAATCAACGTGCCGTACTGACCAATAACTTTGCAGGTTCGAGCGGGTGAACGCTGTAGAAAATCCATGTGCAGGTTCGCAACAAGTCCTTTCTTATTTATAAGGATAGCATCGACGCTGTCTTCTACATCTATCTCTAGAGCCCCAGAGTTGGACGCAGCACAAAACGCAGTATCGAATATTCCAAAAATCCAACCTAAATAGTCTAGCTCATGACTAAGCTCGAGAAGAACGCCACCACCCAGCGCTTTTTGGGCAGACACATTTTTTTTATAATCGCTGGTTGGGCGCCAATCAGGTAGATACTGCCCCACATCAATGATGACGTTATAAATATCACCCAGCATACCTTCAGTGATCAACGACTTGAATTTGATGGCCGATGGCATAAGACGGAGATTATAGGCGACTTCAACTTTGCCGCGTTTATCATGCAGTACAGCGCCCAGACTCTTGAATGTATTCATCGAGTCGGACAGTGGCTTCTCAATCAATACTGGCACATTAGACTCAAGTAGCAATGCCGCCTGACTGATATGAAACGGGGCGGGTGAGGCAACGATTGCAAACTCAAGTTTTTCACTGAGCGCTTGCTCGATACTCCGATAAACGACGGTATCGGCGCCTATCTCCTCTTGGCTTGGTACCCTCCCAGTTGCGGATACACACAATACTCGCGCGGGGTTAAATAATTTTTTCAAATTACTTATATGCCTGCGCGCAATACTACCGCTGCCTACAACCAGAAATGTTCGGATCGGGTTCATATATTACCGAACTCTTGCTGCGCTCTTTGAAAATCCTCCATCCGCCCAATATCAAGCCAGTACTCGTGGACAGGAAACATATTTACGTCCTGACCAGCATTAATCTCTCGCTCAAGCAAGGTCGGCATATCAACTCTGGTGCCCGGCGCAACACTTTTTACCAGTTCAGGTGACAACAGGTATATCCCTGCATTGATGAAAAATCGTTGTACTGGTTTTTCCACCATGGAGCTAATTCGATGCCCCTCACTTTGAACAACACCATAGGGAACGCAGTACTCATACTCACGCACACACATGGTAGCGACACCCGTATGATCCTGATGAAACTCCAATAAATTCTGAAAATCCAGAGTGGTCAGCAAATCGCCATTCATCATAAATAGCGGTAGATCAATTTCATCGTGGGGT
The DNA here is from genome assembly GCF_054897965.1 of Pseudomonas sp. LB3P81. Lineage (NCBI taxonomy): Bacteria > Pseudomonadati > Pseudomonadota > Gammaproteobacteria > Pseudomonadales > Pseudomonadaceae > Pseudomonas > Pseudomonas sp. LB3P81. Next base: position 1,573,434 of record NZ_JBUBVG010000001.1, read on the forward strand.
AACAGGCCTAACGCCCCACCTGTACCCAAGGGCTCTTCCTCATGGATATAACGAATGCTGACTCCCCAGCGACTGCCATCACCGAAGTGTTCACGGATCATTTCCGGCATATAGTGCGTGGATATAAAAAAGCGATGAAATCCGGAACTAATGAAATTTTCAAGAATCAGTTCGAGGATCGGCTTATCGCCAACTTTGAGCAGCGGCTTTGGACAATTATGAGTCAACGGTCGTAGACGTGTACCAAATCCTCCGGCCATTAAAAATACCGGATTGTCCTTTAGCTGCTTTTTCAAAAGATCATGCAAAGTCTCCAGACCGATGACACGTTGGTCGTGATCTAGCAAAGGTAACTGAAGCAGCTGATATCTCTCCATGACCGACAGTACGCGCTCCTTGCTCCAGTCCTTGGTCGCTGTCCGCGGAGTTGTGCACATGACATCTCGCACAGGAGTGTTGAGTGGTCGCTGCATCAGCAACGCGCGACGTACATCACCATCTGTCAACGTCCCCAGAAGGCGACGTTCCTCGTCAACTATCATGACGATCCGCACCGCTACGCGATCTAGCGTTGCAATGGCTTCCTCCATGGAGCTATCAGGGCTGATGAGCGTTAACTGCCATTGCTTCATTGAGTACCTTCTCTTGATTCACTCGCCCGACACGGGCTTATTGCGTGCCACCGGGCCCAACAATACTAGCCGAGCCAGCAGGTCGCGGACCAAAACCGCTCCGGCTCCAACAACGGCATCCTCTCCAATCGTAAGTCCTTGTATCACAGTCGAGCCACAGGCAATAAAAGCACCGGCCCCAACCTTGACGCTTCCACATAACGTCGCGCCCGGAGCTATGTGTACATGTGCGTCTACACAACAATCATGATCAAGACTGGCGCGCGTATTAATTATCGTATTCTGCCCCACTACAGTATCTGCCTGGACCACTGCACCAGCCATCACTTGCACACCGTCTCGCAGATCGACGGTGGGGTCAACCCAGGCATGGGGGTGTACAAGCGCTGGAAAGTGAAAGCCCCGTGCGATTAATTGCTCATAGACTTCACGTCGACGGGAGCTACCGACTGTTTGACCAATCCCGTTAACCAAACCGACACTGGTGGGATCCAACGTCTCCAGGAACTCATCCCCTCCCAGAACCTTGACGCCACGCCACGTTTCAAGCTTTTGTTTGAATAAAACAGGGTCGCACACTCCCATAACAAGCAGCCCGGCCGCTTGCAAAAGCGAAAGTAGCACCTTCGCATGGCCGCCCGCTCCCAGTATTACCAGTGGCGGTCCACTTTTTATCTCGACAATCATTATTCTATGATCTCACCTACCTGATATGCCCGCCCAGCAACCCGCCCAACCAAACCCCACAACGCAGTGGGGGGCAAGCCTCGTCCACAACGTGCGGTTGTGAGATCTTCTCTTGAAAACGTTGCGCCAGCCCCTATTTCCCGAGCTGCAACCACTTGCTGGCGAGCCGCTTTTCGCGTATCCCATTCGCTCGCTTGCGGAGCCTTGCATGGATCGCCCAAAGCGGTCTCAAGAGCGCGGATATCTGAAACCATTCTTTTGAGTTCATCAGGTTCAAGCGATGCTTTGTGATCAGGTCCGGGTAAAGAACGATCAAGAGTGAAATGTTTCTCGATGACTTTGGCCCCGCGCGCTACAGCGGCAACGGGTATTAAACAGCCTTCCGTATGATCCGAGTAACCGACATCCAGCCCGAAAGCATCTGCCAAGGTGTCCATAGCCCTGAGATTTACTTCATTGAACGGCGTGGGATATTGAGAGGTGCAGTGAAGCAAAGTAACGTGTCCTCGTAGCCGCTGCCGGGATTCATGTTGACCCCAGCAACGCCAGACTTCGTCTATATCGGCGGGCTCCGTGGAGTATTCCAGCGCGTGCGCGATGACTGCTAACCCCTGCTCTACCTCACTCAACGTAGCCATACCGGTGGAAAGGATCAATTTTTTTCCGGTTCGTGCGAATTGCCATAGCAGTGGGCCATTGGTCAGCTCGCCCGAAGGCACCTTGAAAAAAGGCATTCCAAGGTCTGTAAGAAAGTCGAGGCTATCGTGATCAAAGGCAGTGGATAAGAACTCGATCCCTTTACCCCTCGCATAACTCTGCAACTCAGCATGCCACTCTCTAGGCAATTCCAGTTTTTTAAGCATGGACAACTGACTTTCAGTCTGATCCGTACTTTTTTTCTGATAAGTCGCCTTGGGAGCATGTTTTGAAGCTAATTTCACAGCATCGAACGTCTGGAATTTTACAGCATCAGCGCCAGACTCGGCGGCAGCGTCTATCAATGCAAAAGCCAGTTCCCGCTCGCCGTTATGATTTACGCCAGCTTCGGCGATTACATATACAGTGTCTTTAGTGGACTGTTTCATGTGTCAGCTCAAATCGTGGAATGACTTGTGGAATATCCCGTCGAATTGTTCAAGGACATTTACGATGCTCTGAGCGGCATTACCCGTCCCATAAGGATTAATCGTGTGTTTACACAGCTGAGCGAAATCTTTCGAAAGCGCTTTGCTAAGAGCTGATGTGATGGCGCCAGTTTCAGCCTCACAATTCAATACAGAATCCGCCGCGAGACGCCCCAGTTGGCGCGCGCCAATGTTAACAGTGGGGATACCGAAGGCAGGAACCTCAATAATTCCGCTAGATGAATTACCAACAACCGCATCAGCCAAGGACACCGCACTCAAATATCGTCTGAATCCTAGCGAGGGAATAGCGAATACGCGCTCAGGCTGAGCTTTCGCGTAGGCTTCCAGGAGCGGGATTATTGCTCTCCCTCCATTATCGGCATTCGGATACGTCAGAATTACTTGATGTTCTGGAAAATGATCGAGCGCTTCCAATAGAGCAGAAAAACTACGCGTCGGATCCTCCTCCAATAGAGTGACGGGATGGTAGGTTGCCAATATGAAACGGGAGTCAAGCGTGAATCCGAGGTTTTGAGAAAGCTCTTCAAGATTCATCCGGGGACTGCGGAGCAGATGATCGAGACCGATAGCCCCCACATTGAACACTCGTGTTGGCGACTCGCCCATCTGTATGACCCGCTTCTGGTAGGGTTCAGCGGCTACAAAATGCAGATAAGCCATCTTGCTGATAGCGTGTCGAATCGCATCATCGTAAGCCCCCTCTGTGATCTCGCCGCCATGTAGGTGCGCGACCGGTATCCGCATAATCAAGGCTGCCTGAACAATTGCCAGCGCCTCAAAGCGATCACCCAGTACGACCAGCACATCAGGTTTCAGCCTGTCCAAAGCGTCCGCGAAACCAATCGTCCCCAGTCCTATGGATTTGACCACACCGACCGAGGTATCTGAAGACAACAACATCTCGACCTTTGCATCAATTGAGAAACCATCCTTCTCCACTTGCGTCCAGGTTTCGCCGAACTCAGGCGAAAGATGGGTCCCACTGACGATAAGCTGGAGTTCAAGGCGATTACTCGCCTCAATATCCTTCATCAACCAATAGAGCAAACCATACTCAGCCCGAGTACCAGTGAACACGGCAACTGTACGTTTCACACAGAAGGCTCCGGCATGACGCTACTGGGAAGATTGACGATGCGATCTTCCAGCCATGTAGCGTTACTGAGATCTCCACGCAAGCACGTAGCAAAGCTCGGTAAATGATTCATCAACTGCCAAATCGGTCGAGTCATGACACCTCGATCGTTCGTTGCCTTGAGCAAAGCATCGCGTCTGTCGCGGTTTTCACAGATAACTGCGTTCAACCAATAGTTCGAGCGGCAATCTTCAGGCTCATGAAAAAAACGCAATTCGCTATCTTTCAGCTCTTCTTCATACCGTGCGGCAAGCGACCGCTTCAAGGTAATGAAGCTTTCCAACTGCTCTAATTGCGCACATCCCAACGCGGCATTGAGATTAGGAAGGCGATAGTTATAACCTACCTCATCGTGCACATATTCGTAAGGATGAGGGAGCTTAGCAGTCGTCGTGAGATGCTTGGCTCTGACGCCTAATGTTTCATTAGTCAAAATCATGCCGCCACCTCCGGTAGTAATGATTTTGTTGCCGTTAAAACTCAGCGTGCCCAATTGGCCAAAAGTACCGGTATGCCGGCCTTTATAGAGACTTCCCAGTGACTCGGCGGCATCCTCAACAATGATCAATCCCCAGCGCCTACAAACTTCCACCAACTGATCAAGCTCGACGGGATGTCCAAAGGTATGCATGGGAACACAGGCCCGCACCACCTTCCCCCCATCTTTAAGCCGACACAATCCATCTTCATCCATGCGTGCGTGCTCATGGAGCCACTTGTCAAGCGCGGTGGGAGAAAGACCTAACGTATGCCGATCAACATCTATGAAAACAGGCTCGGCCCCGCAATATGCTATGGCATTACATGTAGCGACGAATGTCAGTGGCTGCGTAATGACCAACTCACCCGGTTTAACGCCAGCCAACAAAAGCGCTGCGTGCAAAGCCGCTGTTCCGTTCACCGTCGCAACAGCTTTCGGACTGCCCGTGTAAGCACACATGTCACGCTCAAAGCGATCAACGAATGCGCCTACACTCGAAACGAAAGTCGACTCTATGGTTTCCACCACATAGGTCCGTTCGTTCCCCTTAAAACTGGGAGCATGTAGTGGAATAAACTCGTTTGTACGGTACTGCTCCCGCACAAAGCTTATAAGAGAGTCGAACATTCTGGAGCCTCAGACGTTATAAATATCAGCTTTATATTTGGCCAGGTTCTCAGGACGCGACAACCAGTCGATGGTTTCCTGCAATCCTTGGCGAATTGAGTACTGCGGTTGAAAACCGGTCAGACCGTTGATCTTTGTGTTGTCGCACCAGAGGCGGAATACTTCCGACTTTTCTGGGCGAATGCGTTGATCGTCGGTCAGAAACTCTACGTCACTGCCCATCAACTCTCGAATTAGATGGAGAGTATCCCCAACGGAGATCTCGAAATTTGAACCAATATTGACTACTTCCCCAACAGCCTTGTCACACCGAGCCAGCTCGAGGAATCCGCGGCATGTATCAGCAACGAAGTTAAAGTCCCTGGTCGGACTTACATCGCCCAGTTTAATTTGCTTCTTGCCACTCGCGATCTGAGTAATAATCGTCGGAATGACCGCTCTCGCCGATTGCCGGGGACCATAAGTATTGAAAGGACGTGCAATTGTAAGAGGCAGATCGAAAGAATTGAAAAAACTCATCGCCATCGCATCCGCGCCGATTTTGGACGCGCTATAAGGTGACTGAGCCTGCAATGGGTGTTTTTCGTCTATAGGAACATATTGAGCCGTACCATAAACCTCACTGGTTGAGGTATGGATAATTCGTTGCACCCCATTCTCCAGGGCCGCCTGGCATATATTCAAAGTACCCTTGACGTTGGTATCGACATAACTATCGGGGGCGACATACGAGTAAGGAATGGCGATCAATGCTGCAAGGTGAAATACCAGGTCAACATCCTTTGTAATATGCTTGCAGTAATGGGGATCTCGCACATCCCCATTCAAAACCTCAATGCTTTTTAAACAATCAACGTCTTCCAACCAGCCCCAATAGTTAAAAGAGTTGTATTGGGACAAGGCCTTGACCTCGTAACCTTCTCGAACCAACAATTCTGTCAGGTGAGAACCAATAAACCCATCAGCCCCCGTCACTAATACTTTTTTCACTAACTTTTACCTTTGAATTTTCAAGTAAAGACTCATCGACGAAAACGCTAACAGAACTCACTAGGGTCCGATGACGTTGCTATCAAAAGGCACGCTACCGCCCCAGGATTTAACGTCGACTTCCTGAGAACATAGAGCTTGCAATGTCCGCATCCCCTTAGAGCGATTAAAACGCCGACACGTTCACTAGGGGCATGCTTACCGTTTGCTGACGATGGAGCAGATTAATCAACAATATTACCCGTTCCTCGCCGTCCGCTGACATAAAAATAGCATCCAGAGCAGCCAAACCGCCCTCAAGAATTCGAACACGGTCCCCTACGGCGAACGCGGGCTGTGAAACCTCAACCCGATTCCGCAATTGGGTGATCAGTTCCCAGCTTACGGGCAGAGGTTTGCCACCAAAACTGACCACCCGATTGACACCTCGCGTCGAGCGTAAAGGTGCCCAATTGGTATCGTCAGGAAGATTGATGAAGAGATAACCGGGGAACAACGACTCTTGCAAATGAGTTCGTTGTCCACGCACGATGCGATCCCGACTACAAACGGGACGCATACACCCGTACCCTTGACGGGTCAAGTGCTCTTCAGCACGCTCATCCTGCCGAGGCTTGCACTGCACGAGGTACCAGGCACTTTTCTGAGGTGTGCGGGTATGGGTCTTTGGTGTGTAAATATTCATTTGCATGCACTTGTCAATAATAGTCGCGTCCCTGATTCAGCCAGGGCTCTATCATCTTGCCAACGACTGACAACCACCATGCATTTTACGCCAATCAGCCATCCACACAAACGATGTAGAAGCAAGTGGGTACATTTACTGCATAACACCAACACAGACAGCGTCTGATACGCAGTCTTGTAACGACGCGCCACGCCCTGGTTAACGCTTGCCAGGCTTATACCTCGCCAAAATGCCATGCTTTATCGTCTCCAACTTGGAAGGTCTCAACCCGCCCTTCTGATTCCAGGTGGAGCGACCACGGAGCATGCTATCACCCGCGGATAGTCTGACCCTAGGCACTCGGCGCGCTCGCTGACTGGAGCGAGCATCGGATGCCGCTATCCAAGCTATTATGCCTCGTATCAGCTTAGATGGCTTTTTCAAGTTGTTGATTTATACGACTACCGGATTTTTCCCACGACCGACATACCTGTCGCCGGGAGTACGCAAATGATCCAGCCGCGCGCGCGCCCCGTGGCGTAAAAAACAACGCTTCCGAGTAACATCCTTGGCCCACTCCAGAGCGTGACGCGACCACAGCCGGCTCGGACCTGCACATGCTTCATTAGGCCGCTGGATTGACGGCGTTTGAAACTGCTCAATGGCTCAATCTTGCGCTCGCAGATATTCCCTTCAGACGTCGCGGTCTCGACACCAGATACCGAGACTTGCCTCAAATTTGTGCTTACTAGCACTGAGGAATTTTTTCGCTCGCTCGGAAAAAAATGTTCATTGTGGGCATCAATCATACAACTAACAATCTTAATGCATTGGGAGAACAACTCCGGGAAAGCAATCTATCTCTTCGATTGATCGCCTCCCCCGCAACGTTCTCCAGCACGCAAGTCAGAAAAAGCACAATAACGTTCGAAATTTATGTGCCACTAATCAACGAACGGTCATCCGATATTGAATCATGAACTACATTAGCTGCACTAAGTTGCGGGGACTGACGAACAACAAGCGAATGACGGATCAAAACCAACACTGAACCCAGCACTACTCCAAGGATCACAGCAAGTACGATAATGATGCTTTTTTTCGGTTTAACGGGTGCCAATGGTGTCAAAGCTTGACGATCAATCGTGACCAGATTTATGCGACTGATATCAATATCCAAGTTACGCAAGCGCACGGCCTCTGCCCGCAATGACTGAATATCGCTCAGAAACATGTCTTCATTTTTTCTTTGCGCCAGAATTTCAACTTGATGATTTGATTGTAGCAGCGAAAGCTCCTTTGTTATTTGCGCGATACGTGCCTCGGTAAAATCATCTGACATGCGATGCTGCAAAACTCTACGCTCTGCATCTAGCGCCTCGACGCCCAAAAAATACAAGGGGACTTGCTGATTAGTAACTCCCACTCGCAAGACACTAGATGAAATAGAACCATCCACATCAGCCAATGCAGAGGGAGAAGTTGGCTTCCTGATGCCCAGTGACTCAGCAATAGTGATCGCCTCATTTAATTGAGTTATGCGGTCGTTACGTCTAGTTTTTAACTGCTGCCGCAGAGCTTTGAGTTCGTCTTGCAACTGCGCGCGCTTCACACCATCAGCCTCAAGCAAAAAAGCTATTTTTGCGTCCTTCTCAGTTTCATAATTAGAACGCGCCGCGTCAATTTTACCCTTCAGTTCATTGAGCCGGTTAGTCACAATCACTTTCAGGTCAGCTTCTATCTGCTCACGCTCTGCTGAGATAGCGTAACTAACAAGTCCATTGAGAATAGCGACGCCATCAACATCTTCAGGATAACTCAGCTCTACTGTGATATAGCCGTTACCAGACTCAGTTCTTTTGGGGTCAGAAAGAGACAGTTTTACCGAATCCCGATTGAACTCTTCAAAACTGTGCTCAAGGGAGCGGCCTGGCCTATCAAACTTCTGAAAGAGTGATTGATTGGCAAGAAAAAAACCCAAACGCGTCTCATAAGACTCAAGCGCTCCGCCCACCTTAGATAAAGCGTCATTCGGTGGGAGCTTATAAACTTCCGAGCGATTCAACGCATCAAGCTCGTTTAATGCTGCAGGACGCAGCACACTACTAACTTGATATTGCACTGGCGCCAGAAGACAATAGATATAGGCAATCAGCACTGTTAAAGCCGTAACAACGGCTATGATTATTTTTTGTTGTGCAATAATTTTAAGAAGAGCGTAAGTGTCAATCCCTTCGTGAGAAAAAGAGGATCGAGTACGGATTAAGTCATTCATTACTATTGCCTTCCTTGATCTGAAGCGGGTAAGTCACCTAATAGACTTCGCACATCTATTTCACTAAACCTCACCTGCACAACAACACCAGGCATACGTAAAACAAGACAGAGCGCTAAGGGGAAGCATTGTGCCAGCAGTACGAAACATTACTAGTCTTGACGAATCGAATACATGCGCATTTTTAAAAAAAATACGCTTTTTCTCGACGACGGGCGGCGACGCCCGCCCCTCCCCGCCGAAATACGATGCAGATGGAAGAGCGTGATACTGAGACGAACGACGCGGGCGTCACCCGCACAGAGAAGCGCAGAAGGCACTACCCCACTGAAGTATTCTAGTAGATCTCAGCTCGGCTAGGCGGAGGTATGTCGGCTAGCAAGCACACCCTTCCCGAGCCCGAACGAGAAATGAAGCACTGCAATATACGACCAGACTCACGGCACTCAGCCGCTGCCGCTCATAGCGGGTCAACTTGGTTTAAGATGCAGCAGACTGATAAAAAACGATAAAAAAGCCACGATTGGCGTTGGCCACATTTTGATGGGACAAGACATTATCTGCATAGGAGTGAGTGGCGTTCGAAAGGAATCATCAAGCTGAAGAGTCCTGACATTCTCATATTTGGCAGTTTTTTCCGAAGCATTTCCAAAAAATACTGAGACAGCTAAGCGCCACTCACCCTAAACTTCCTGACACTTACTCTTCCGCTTGTTTCAGCTCGAAGCAGACTGAGTTTTACTTTCATTCCAAAATTTACGACCTACCCCAAGAACTATGCCCAACATAAGCCCCAAGAGCAATCCAAGCACGATTATCAATGCTTTTCTGGGTTTAATAGGAGCATCCGGTGACTGGATCACACCGTCAAGGCGACAAACCGCTACGTCTTCCACCTTTACGGCAATAGATTTATAAAAATCGTATTGTGTTTGAAGTTTACGCAAATCCTCGATGTATGCATCGTCCGACTCGCGGGCAATAAGATTTTTGATTTCAGCCTCCAGCGCTTTGGTGCCACGCAGATAAATCAACCGTGGATCAGCCGCACCAGACATTTCCCCTGTCACAGCACCGGACACTACCAGATGATTTTGAAGCCCAATTGCACCGGCAACTTTCTCAGCTTCACGCAACTGGATAACAGTATCTTCTCTTTCCATAGCCGCATTTTCGCGCAACATTGCGATCTGCTTCTCGATATTCCTGGCGCGCACTTCGGCTTCTTTAGACAGATTCTTTATCAGCTCTTTTTTTGTCGTCTCACTCGCCCATTCAATATAGAGACGCAGCCATTCTGCCGCCTGATCAGGTTGCCCAGTCAAGGCTACAACTGAGTATCGCTCCGCGAATTCCTTGCTGGGTTGACCAACTGTCAATTCAGCAGAGAATTGCCGATACATGGAATCCCTCGATCTTTGATGAGAAGCCTTACCCAGGGAGGGGACATAAACCTCATTGAAAAACTTGTACCGCAGCGATTCCGATTGAAGATTACGGGTAAATACAGCGTAGATATCCGAAACCGAGTACGGTTTCATACCTGAACGAACTGTTCGCCCATAGTTAAAATCTTCAATATCGTTTTTGGTTGGAGGCAAGACATAAGCCCGAGCTTCGTAAACAGGATTACTAGAAAATGCGTATAGGATGGAAATCAATGTGACCATGCCAGCCACTATGAGAACGAGCCAACGCTGCACCCAGATCCCTTTTAACAAATCATATAGATTCAATTCAGCTAAACTTCGATCGTCTAAATTATTCTCTCGCATATACTTAAGTTAGCCCGTTTAACTGTAGGGATTACATCTCAAATATTCCGCTTTGTACTAACGATGCGCGCGTAGCGGAAGACCATACCCAAAATAGGCCCCACGATCATTCCCAGCAGGAGTGAGACAACCAAACAGATTGACACAGAAACCTGCGCACTGGACCACCCGAATAAGGTGACGATGACAGATTGCTGATTTTCAAGCATGAAAACGACGATGGTCAGGATAACCAACAACGCAATGAAAAGCAGCGCCAAATGCTTAAGCCTTCTCACTGGCTCCTTCCTTCCGCCGATTCAAATTTCATGCTCTTCCTCTTCATTTACCCTATCTCGAAGTTCTTTACCCGGCTTGAAGTGGGGAACGAATTTTCCATCCAGGCTGACAGACTGGCCAGTCTTAGGATTACGCCCTACCCGCGGCGCACGATAATGTAAAGAGAAGCTCCCAAACCCCCGTATCTCAATCCGATCCCCGGTAGCCAAACACTGGGACATCTGTTCAAGCATAGTCTTGATTGCCAGCTCCACATCCTTCGATGAGAGCAGGCCTTGATGGGTGACAATTCGTTCGATCAACTCCGACTTCGTCATATTTTTCCCTTCTTTTTCAAGCATCTAGGAAAAGCGCTTCAAAGGTTTTAGCATGCCCGGAGGAATTTGAACAGCCCGAGGTCCGACATATCTTTAGCGGTATTTCAGAGTGAACATTGATCGTACCCTGGTCCTGCTCATCTGCAGATAACCAGCATGGTGCGCGCTAGGTAACCCGCGGGATTGAAGCCGAAAGGATATTCTTCTTCCTTTTTGGCATCATCGGATCGCGTGACCACCTTGTAACCAGCCCCCTTGCACTCCTTGGCAGCGCGCCTGTGACACTTTTTCCACCCCGACTCCAACCCGAACAATCAACCTCAGTACCGCTGACTCCACGCGCTGCATGGGTCTTGGCATTAGTGGTACAACCCGCCAATGTCAGTACTGCTATTGCGACAATAAGCTTGTTCATTCACTTCCTTACATCGGGTGCCTTGCCCGACTGTGTTCGCTTCTGACTAAAGACTAGCTGCAAATAAACGATTGATCCGATTAAGGAAAGAGACCGCTTTTCGGGGCGATTGGTTTCATGGGCAAAATTGTCACGCGACGCGATCACTGGACTCATCAAATCGCAGGCACAAAAAAGGGCGACCGAAGTCGCCCTTTTTCTATGGTCTGACAGAACTTAGTTCTGTTTTTCCATTTGTGCACGCAACAGGTCGCCCAGAGTGGTAGGACCAGCAGCAGGAGCATCCGAAGCTGGCTTGTCGCGCAGGCTCTGGATTGCTTCTTTCTCTTCTTCAACGTCTTTCGACTTGATGGAGAGCTGGATTACACGGCTCTTACGGTCAACGCTGATGATCTTGGCTTCTACTTCTTCGCCTTCTTTCAGAACGTTACGCGCGTCTTCAACGCGGTCACGGCTGATTTCGGAGGCTTTCAGAGTCGCTTCGATATCGTCGGCCAGAGTGATGATGGCGCCTTTAGCGTCAACTTCTTTCACGATGCCTTTAACGATTGCGCCTTTGTCGTTCTCTTGAACGTACTCGGAGAACGGATCGCTTTCCAGTTGCTTGATACCCAGGGAGATGCGCTCGCGCTCTGGGTCAACCGACAGGATAACGGTGTCCAGCTCGTCGCCCTTCTTGAAGCGGCGAACGGCTTCTTCGCCCACTTCGTTCCAGGAGATGTCGGACAGGTGAACCAGACCGTCGATGCCGCCGTCCAGACCAATGAAGATACCGAAATCGGTGATCGACTTGATGGTGCCGGAGATTTTATCGCCCTTGTTGAACTGGCCAGAGAAATCTTCCCATGGGTTAGATTTGCACTGCTTGATGCCGAGGGAGATACGACGACGCTCTTCGTCGATGTCCAGAACCATAACTTCCACTTCGTCGCCGACTTGTACGACTTTCGAAGGGTGGATGTTTTTGTTGGTCCAGTCCATTTCGGAAACGTGTACCAGACCTTCAACGCCTTCTTCCAGCTCAGCGAAGCAGCCGTAGTCGGTCAGGTTGGTTACACGAGCGGTAACGCGAGTGCTTTCTGGGTAACGGGCTTTGATAGCAACCCATGGATCTTCGCCCAGTTGCTTCAGGCCCAGGGAAACACGATTGCGTTCGCGATCGTACTTCAGAACCTTGACATCGATCTCGTCGCCAACGTTGACGATTTCGGAAGGATGCTTGATACGCTTCCAAGCCATGTCGGTAATGTGCAGCAGGCCATCGACGCCACCCAGATCGACGAATGCGCCGTAATCGGTGAGGTTTTTGACGATACCTTTGACTTGTTGACCTTCCTGCAGGGATTCCAGCAGAGCTTCACGCTCGGCGGAGTTCTCGGCTTCGAGGACGCTACGACGGGAAACGACAACGTTGTTGCGTTTCTGGTCGAGTTTGATGACCTTGAATTCCAGCTCTTTGCCTTCCAGGTGCGTGGTGTCGCGCACAGGACGGACGTCAACCAGGGAACCTGGCAGGAACGCACGGATGCCGTTAACGTCGACAGTGAAGCCGCCTTTAACCTTACCGTTGATAACGCCCTTGACCACTTCCTCGGCTGCGAAGGCAGCTTCCAGAACAATCCAGCATTCAGCGCGCTTGGCTTTTTCACGGGACAGCTTGGTTTCACCAAAGCCGTCTTCAACCGAATCCAGCGCTACGTGAACTTCGTCACCAACGTTGATGTTCAGCTCGCCAGCGTCGTTGTAGAACTGCTCAAGCGGGATGAGTGCTTCAGACTTCAGGCCAGCGTGAACGGTTACCCAGCGAGCCTGGTAATCGATATCAACGATAACACCGGTGATGATGGAGCCTGCCTGAAGGTTCAGGGTTTTTAGGCTTTCTTCAAAGAGTTCCGCAAAGCTTTCGCTCATTTTAATTCCTGTTGATGAGGGCGAAGAATACGCCCATCTCCACATCCCAGACGATGTGGGTTAGTTTCAATTAAAAGAAGCGCCACAGGACTATGACTGGTCCCCTGCGAAGCTTCTTGGTCACCCGGCGATATCGCGAATGGCGATCTCGCTCATGATGCGTTCCAGCACCTGGTCGATGGATAATTCCGTGGAATCCAGCTGTATGGCGTCAGCCGCCGGCTTGAGCGGGGCTACCGCTCGCTGGGTGTCACGCTCGTCGCGGACACGTATCTCATCTAGCAGACTCGACAGACTAACACCATCGACTTTGCCCTTCAACTGCAAGTATCGACGGCGCGCACGCTCCTCGGCACTGGCAGTGAGAAATATCTTCAGCGGCGCATCGGGGAAAACCACGGTACCCATGTCGCGGCCGTCGGCTACCAGGCCCGGCGCTTCCTGAAATGCCCGCTGACGCTGCAGCAGAGCGTCGCGCACGGCCGGTAAGGCGGCCACTTGCGAGGCCCACGCACCCACTTGTTCATTGCGCAAATCATCGGTGACATCGTCACCTTCGAGGATGATGCGCTGCGGATGACCTTCGGTCGCCCCGACGAACTGCACGTCCAAATGAGCCGCGAGCAGCTTCAGCGACTCTTCATTGGTCAGATCCACGCCGTGGTTGCGCGCGGCAAATGCCAGCAGACGATACAGCGCACCGGAATCCAGCAGACACCAGCCCAGGCGCTTGGCCAGAATCCCGGCGATAGTGCCTTTACCCGATCCGCTCGGGCCGTCGATGGTAATGACCGGTGGCTTGATAATCACGACTGAGCCTCTTGTGCAACACGGATACCGACCTGAGCGCACAGCGCCAGGAAGTTCGGGAACGAGGTCGCGACGTTGGCGCAATCATGGATGCGGATCGGTGCAGTGGCGCGCAGTGAAGCAACGCTGAAGGCCATGGCAATCCGGTGATCGCCGTGACCGTGCACTTCGCCGCCGCCGATCTGGCCGCCGTCGATGATGATGCCGTCCGGGGTCGGTTCGCATTTGACGCCCAGTGCCAGCAAGCCATCGGCCATGACCTGGATTCGGTCCGACTCTTTGACTCGCAACTCTTCTGCACCGCGCAGGATAGTGCGCCCTTCGGCACACGCCGCCGCCACAAACAGCACCGGGAATTCGTCGATGGCCAGCGGCACCAGCGCTTCGGGTATCTCGATGCCTTTGAGTTTAGCTGCACGTACGCGCAGGTCCGCTACCGGCTCGCCGCCGACTTCACGCTGGTTTTCCAGGGTGATGTCAGCGCCCATCAGGCGCAGGATGTCGATCACGCCGGTACGGGTCGGATTGATGCCGACGTGCTCAAGCACCAGCTCCGAACCTTCTGCGATTGACGCCGCCACCAGGAAGAACGCGGAAGACGAAATGTCGCCCGGCACCTCAATATGGGTCGCGGTCAGCTTGTGCCCGGACTCGACCGACGCCGTTGCGCCGTTGACGGTGACCGGGTAGCCGAAGCCACGCAGCATGCGCTCGGTGTGGTCGCGGGTTGGCGCTGGCTCGGTGACGGTGGTCCTGCCTTCGGCGTACAGACCCGCCAGCAGCAGGCAGGATTTAACCTGGGCGCTGGCCATCGGCATGGTGTAGGTCAGGCCCTTGAGCTTGTTGCCGCCACGAATGGTCATTGGCGGACGGCCTTCTGCAGCGGTCTCGATCACGGCGCCCATTTCACGCAACGGATTGGCCACGCGATTCATCGGACGCTTGGACAGCGAGGCGTCACCCGTCAGGGTGCTGTCGAAGTTCTGCGCAGCCAGCAGGCCGGACAACAGACGCATCGAGGTGCCGGAGTTGCCCAGGTAGATCGGGCCCGGTGCAGGCTTAAGGCCATGCAGGCCGACGCCGTGGATGGTCACGCGCCCGTGGTGCGGACCTTCAATCACGACGCCCATGTCGCGGAAGGCCTGCAAGGTCGCCAGGGCGTCTTCGCCCTCGAGGAAGCCTTCGACTTCGGTGACGCCTTCGGCCAGGGAGCCGAGCATGATCGAACGGTGGGAAATCGATTTGTCGCCCGGTACACGAATCCGCCCAGTCAGGCGGCCACCAGGTTGTGCCAGGAAAATCAGGTCGTTGGAGTTCATAGCGTCCACATAAGCCCGGCGTGCCAGGATTTTACTGAAATGTTCGCGGGCAACCCGGGCGCGCGTGAACACGCCCAACAATTGATGCCCATCCCCTGCATCGACCGCGTCGCGCAAGGCGTCGAGGTCGCTGCGAAATGTATCGAGTGTGCGCAGGACAGCTTCGCGGTTGGCGAGGAAGATGTCGTGCCACATGACCGGGTCGCTCCCCGCGATTCTTGTGAAATCGCGGAAACCGCCGGCAGCGTAACGGAAGATCTCAAGGTTTTCATTGCGTTTGGCCAGTGAATCGACCAAACCGAACGCCAGTAAGTGCGGCAAATGGCTGGTCGCCGCCAACACTTCGTCGTGACGCTCGACCTGCATGTGCTCGACATCGGCGCCCAGTTCGCGCCACAAACGGTCGACCACTGCCAGTGCGGCCGGATCGGTTTGATCCAGCGGCGTCAGAATCACTTTATGACGACGGAACAGCTCGGCATTGGAGGCTTCCACCCCGCTCTGCTCGGAGCCCGCAATCGGGTGGCCCGGCACGAAACGCGCCGGCATTCCGCCAAACGCTTCGGTCGCGGCGCGCACGACATTGCCTTTGGCACTGCCGACGTCGGTCAGAATCGCTTGCCCCAGGTCCATGCTAGCCAAGCGGCCGAGCATCTTTTCCATGGCAAGGATCGGCACAGCCAGCTGAATCACGTCTGCGCCCTGACAAGCGACCGCCAGGTCTTCTTCGCAGCGATCGACCACACCCAACTCAACCGCCAGTTTGCGCGACTGCGGGTCGAGATCGACACCGACAACTTCGCGGCACAGGCCGCTTTCACGCAAACCCTTGGCAAACGAACCGCCAATCAGCCCCAGACCGACCACCACCAGGCGACCGATCATAGGTTCAGCAGATTGCAGAGCAGTGACATCAACCACGAGCCAG
Organism: Pseudomonas sp. LB3P81; assembly: GCF_054897965.1. Taxonomy (NCBI): domain Bacteria; kingdom Pseudomonadati; phylum Pseudomonadota; class Gammaproteobacteria; order Pseudomonadales; family Pseudomonadaceae; genus Pseudomonas; species Pseudomonas sp. LB3P81. The sequence continues at coordinate 1,589,830 of NZ_JBUBVG010000001.1, forward strand.
AACCTTGGTCAGCGCCTCGAGGAAGCGGCTGTTTTCCGCCGGCAGGCCGATGGTGATGCGCAGGTGGTTTGGCATGCCGTAGTTGGCCACCGGACGCACGATCACGCCTTCGCGCAGCAAGCCCTGGAAGACCGGCAAAGCAACACGACCGAGATCGACACAGATGAAGTTGCCCTTGGACGGAATCCAGCTCAGCCCCAGCTCGCGGAAACCCGCTTCCAGTTGCTGCATGCCAGCTTCGTTCAGGCGACGGCTTTCAGCCAGGTACTCGGTGTCCTGCACCGCGGCGCAGGCAGCGGCCAGAGCCAGGCTGTTGACGTTGAACGGCTGACGCACGCGATTCAGAACATCGGCAACTACAGCGGTGGACAAGCCATAACCGACCCGCAACGCCGCCAGACCGTAGGCCTTGGAGAAAGTCCGCGAAACCAGCAGGTTCGGGTACGCGGCCAGATAGTCGAGGCCATCCGGCAAATCGCTGCCTTCGGCGTACTCAATGTAGGCCTCGTCCAGCACCACCAGCACGTGCTCCGGCACGTCCTGCAGGAACTCGTCCAGCGCTTCGGCGCCAAACCAGGTTCCGGTCGGGTTGTTCGGGTTGGCGATAAAGATCACGCGGGTATCGGCGTCGATTGCAGCCAGCATGGCTGACAGATCATGACCCCAGTCTTTGGCCGGAATCACTTTGGCCGTAGCGCCGACGGCTTGCGTAACGATTGGATAAACCGCAAACGCATGCTCGCTGAACACCGCGTTCAGGCCCGGCGCCAGATAAGCGCGAGCGACCAGTTCCAGAATGTCGTTGGAGCCATTGCCCAGCGTCACCTGATTCAGCTCGACGCGGCACTGGTCGGCCAGCAGGGTCTTGAGCGCAAAACCGTTGCCATCCGGATAACGGGTCAGTTCGGCCAGCTCTTCACGAATCGCCGCCAGCGCCTTCGGACTGGCGCCCAACGGGTTTTCGTTGCTCGCCAGTTTGACGATGCTGGCCGGATCGATATTCAGTTCGCGCGCCAGTTCGTCCACAGGTTTGCCCGGAACGTAGGGCGAGAGTTGTTGCACGCCTGGCTGTGCCAGAGCGAGGAAGTTGCCACTCATTTGCTACCCCTTAGAGAACGGCTTTCGGGTAGGAACCCAACACTTTAAGTGCCACTGCTTCCTGACTGATTTTTTCCAGCACACCTTTTACCAGTGGATCGCGGTGGTGGCCGACGAAGTCGATAAAGAACACGTAGGTCCATTTACCGCTGCGCGAAGGACGCGTCTCGATTCGCGTCAGGTCGATGCCATTGTCGTGGAACGGCACCAGCAACTCGTGAAGCGCGCCGGGCTTGTTGCTCATCGACACGATGATCGAGGTCTTGTCGTCGCCGGTCGGCGGCACTTCCTGGCTACCGATCATCAGGAATCGCGTGGAGTTGTCCGGGCGATCCTCGATTTTCTCGGCCAGACGGGTCAGCCCGTACAAGCCTGCGGCCATGTCACCGGCAATTGCCGCCGAGTTCCACTCACCCTTGACCCGCTTCGCCGCTTCAGCGTTGCTCGAAACCGCCACGCGCTCGACATTCGGGTAGTGTGCATCCAGCCACTTGCGGCACTGGGCCAGCGACTGGGCGTGGGAATAAATGCGACTGATGCTGTCGGTCTTGGTGTTTTCACCGACCAGCAGGTGATGGTGAATCCGCAACTCGACTTCGCCACAGATGACCATGTCGTGTTCGAGGAAGCTGTCGAGGGTGTGGTTGACCGCGCCCTCGGTGGAGTTTTCCACCGGGACCACGCCAAAATTCACCGCACCGGCCGCCACTTCGCGGAACACTTCGTCGATCGCCGCCATCGGCTTGCTGATCACGGCGTGGCCGAAGTGTTTCATGGCCGCCGCCTGGGTGAAGGTGCCTTCAGGACCGAGGTAAGCCACTTTCAGCGGCTGCTCGAGGGCCAGGCACGAAGACATGATTTCGCGGAACAGCCGCGCCATCTCTTCGTTGCCCAGTGGGCCCTGATTGCGCTCCATCACACGCTTGAGCACCTGAGCTTCGCGCTCAGGACGATAGAACACCGGCACTTCGCCTTCGGCCAGCGAGGCCATCTTTACTCGCGCAACTTCCTGGGCGCAGCGTGCGCGCTCACTGATCAGCTCCAGGACTTTTTCGTCCAGGGCATCAATGCGCAGGCGCAGTGCCTTGAGTTCTTGCTCAGACATTAGCCGTGTTCCTTCTCGAACTCTGCCATGTACGAAATCAGTGCATTGACCGCAACGATGTCGACGGCGTTATAGATGGAGGCGCGCATGCCGCCCACGGAACGGTGACCCTTGAGGTTCAGCAGGCCACGCTCGTCGGCACCGGCCAGGAATGGCTTGTCCAGACGATCGTCAGCCAGACGGAACGGCACGTTCATCCACGAGCGATCCGACTTGTTGATCGGGTTGCTGTAGAGGCCGCTGGCATCGATGAAGTCGTACAGCGTGCGCTGTTTCACTTCGTTGAGCTTGCCGATGGCTTCGACACCGCCCTGTTCCTTCAGCCACTCGAACACCAGGCCGGACAGGTACCAGGCCAGGGTTGGCGGCGTGTTGTACATCGAATCGTTATCGGCCGCGACCTTGTAGTTGAGCATAGTCGGGCACAGCGAACGGGCCTTGCCCAGCAGGTCTTCGCGAACGATGTTCACGACGATGCCGCTCGGGCCGATGTTTTTCTGGGCGCCTGCGTAGATCATGCCGAAGCGCGAAACATCAATCGGGCGCGAGAGAATGTCCGAAGACATGTCGGCGACCAGCGGAACGTCACCGGTTTCCGGAGTCCACTGGAATTCCAGGCCGCCGATGGTTTCGTTCGGCGCGTAGTGAACGTAGGCCGCGTCTTTCGACAGCTTCCATTCGTTCTGACCGGGAATCGCGAAATAGTCGTAAGGCTTGGCGGTGGCGGCGACGTTGACGTGGCCGTAGCGCGACGCTTCTTCGATGGCTTTCTGCGACCAGATACCGGTGTCGATATAGTCGGCAGTGCCGCTTTCCGGCAACAGGTTCAGAGGAATCTGAGCAAATTGCTGGCTCGCGCCACCTTGCAGAAACAGCACTTTATAGTTCGAGGGGATATTCAGCAGATCACGCAGATCCTGCTCGGCCTTGGTCGCGATGGACACGAACTCATCACTGCGATGGCTCATTTCCATGACCGAGAGGCCCTTGCCGTGCCAATCAAGGAGTTCACCTTGGGCGCGCTGCAGGACAGCTTCGGGAAGTGCCGCAGGACCGGCACAGAAGTTATAGGCTCTCTTGCTCACATCCAATCTCGCTCTGATTTGGTGACCACATAAATCTTGATTCAACACATCGGCCAATGTGGGAGCGGGCTTGCTCGCGAAGACGGGCTGACATTCAGCAAATATGTCGCCTGATACTCCGCTTTCGCGAGCAAGCCCGCTCCCACATTTGATCGTCGTGGGTGTCGATATTTCCGTTCGGACAAACAACAAGGGGGCGAATTTTCATCCGCCCCCTGTTTGCCCGCTTACTCTTGCGGTTCTTCGTCAGCGGCGGCGTCGAGCTGCTGGTCTTCAACAACGTCGTCGATCACGACTTCACCGTCGAACACTGCGCCCTCTTCACCTTCCAGCTCTTCACCTTCGACTTCCGACGGTTCCTGAACCCGTTCCAGGCCTACCAGCGTTTCATCGCTGGCCAGCTTGATCAGGGTCACGCCCTGGGTGTTACGACCCAGACTGGAGACTTCGTCGACACGGGTACGAACCAAAGTACCCTGGTCGGAAATCAGCATGATTTCCTCGCCGTCGAGCACCTGAACCGCGCCGACCAGACGGCCGTTACGGTCGTTGCTGACCATGGCGATAACGCCCTGACCGCCACGCTTGTACTCAGGGAACTCGGTGATCGCCGTACGCTTGCCGAAACCACGGGCCGAAGCGGTGAGGATCTGGCTGCCGTCTTCCGGGATCAGCATGGAAATCAGCTTCTGGCCTTCCGGCAGACGCATGCCGCGGACACCGCGAGCGGTACGGCCCATGGCACGAACGTCGGTTTCCTTGAAGCGAGTCACCTTGCCGCCGTCGGAGAACAGCATGACTTCACGGTCGCCATCGGTAATGGCGGCGGAAATCAGCACGTCACCTTCATCCAGTTCCAGCGCGATCAGACCGACACTGCGTTGACGGCTGAAGGACTCCAGCGGGGTCTTCTTCACGGTGCCTTTGGCAGTGGCCATGAAGATGAAGTGACCTTCGGTGTATTCCTCGACCGGCAGCATGGTGGTGATGTACTCATCACTGTCCAGCGGCAGCAGGTTGACCAGCGGACGACCACGGGCAGCGCGGGACGCTTCCGGGATTTCGTAGGTTTTCAGCCAGTACACCTTGCCTTTGCTGGAGAACAGCAACAGCGTGGTGTGGCTGTTGGCGACCAGAAGGTGAGCGATGTAGTCCTCATCCTTCACGCCGGTAGCCGATTTGCCTTTACCGCCACGACGCTGGGCCTGGTACGCAGCCAATGGCTGGGTCTTGGCGTAGCCACCGTGGGAAATGGTCACGACGCGCTCTTCTTCCGGGATCATGTCACCCAGGGTCAGGTCGAGACGGGCATCGAGAATTTCGGTGCGACGCACATCGCCGTATTCGGCGCGGATCACTTCCAGCTCTTCGCGGATCACTTCCATCAGGCGCGTGGCGCTGTTGAGGATGCGGATCAGCTCGCCGATCTGGTTGAGGATCTCTTGATACTCGGCCAGCAGTTTTTCGTGTTCCAGACCGGTCAGGCGGTGCAGACGCAGTTCCAGAATGGCTTGCGCCTGTTCCGGCGACAGGAAGTACTTGCCTTCGCGCAGACCGTATTGCGGATCGAGGTTTTCCGGACGGCACGAATCGGCACCGGCACGCTCGACCATCGCGACCACGGCGGAAGATTCCCACGGCGTGCTGATCAGCGCTTCCTTGGCTTCCGACGGGGTTGGCGAGGCCTTGATCAGCGCGATCACCGGGTCGATATTCGACAGGGCAACCGCCTGGCCTTCCAGAATGTGACCACGTTCGCGGGCTTTACGCAGTTCGAACACGGTACGACGGGTAACGACTTCGCGACGGTGACGAACGAAGGCTTCCAGCAGGTCCTTGAGGTTCAGGATCCGCGGACGGCCGTCGATCAGCGCAACGATGTTGATACCGAATACAGCTTGCAGCTGGGTCTGGGCGTAGAGGTTGTTGAGGATCACCTCAGGCACTTCGCCACGACGCAGTTCGATCACGACGCGCATACCGTCCTTGTCGGACTCGTCGCGCAGTTCGGTGATGCCTTCGAGTTTCTTCTCTTTAACCAGCTCGGCGATCTTCTCGATCAGACGGGCCTTGTTCAGCTGGTATGGAAGTTCGGTGATGACGATCTGCTGACGGCCACCGACCTTGTCGATGTCTTCGATCATCGAGCGGGCGCGCATGTAAATGCGGCCGCGACCGGTGCGGTAGGCTTCGATGATGCCGGCGCGACCGTTGATGATCGCGGCGGTCGGGAAGTCCGGACCGGGGATGTATTGCATCAGCTCATCGATGGTCAACTCGGGGTTGTCGATGAGCGCCAGGCAACCGTCGATGACTTCACCGAGGTTGTGCGGCGGAATGTTGGTCGCCATGCCCACGGCGATACCGCTGGAGCCGTTGACCAGCAGGTTGGGAATACGGGTCGGCATGACCGCCGGGATCATTTCGGTGCCGTCGTAGTTCGGCACCCAGTCCACGGTTTCTTTATGCAGGTCAGCCAGCAGCTCGTGCGCCAGCTTGGTCATGCGCACTTCGGTGTATCGCATGGCCGCGGCGTTGTCGCCGTCCACCGAACCGAAGTTGCCCTGACCGTCTACCAGCAGGTAGCGCAGCGAGAATGGCTGCGCCATCCGAACGATGGTGTCGTACACCGCGGTATCACCGTGCGGGTGATACTTACCGATCACGTCACCGACAACACGGGCAGATTTCTTGTACGGCTTGTTGAAGTCGTTGCCCAGCTCGCTCATCGCGAACAGCACACGCCGGTGCACGGGCTTCAAGCCATCGCGCGCATCCGGCAGTGCCCGCCCGACAATTACGCTCATCGCGTAGTCGAGGTAGGACTGCTTCAGCTCGTCTTCGATATTGACCGGGAGGATTTCTTTGGCCAGTTCGCCCATGAGAAGCCTGATTCCTTTTTCTGGTGAAACTTCGTCACATCCATATGGGACGAACGAAGCTCGCCGGTGCAGGCTGAGTGCCAATGCACCGACTTACGACAAATCAACGAGTTATGCCATGGATCTGCGCAGTAAAGGCAGCCACATCGGGCTACCTTGGAAACCGCCGGATGTTATCACAAGAGCCGCCACGCACCTATCCCCCAGATGCGCATGGAGTGTAGTTAGTTGACTGGTGGCAGGCTGATAGGGGACCAGAGAGGCTTAGAGCCGCGTCGAATGGAGAATTCGAGTCTGAATCGGCCTTTTGGATTGTCTTTCAGGGCCTCTTCGCGAGCAAGCCCGCTCCCACAGTTGACCGAGCTCTCCAGTCAGATACGGTCGAAGGTGGGAGCGGGCTTGCCCGCGAAGGCTTTCTATCAGGCGCCCGATGTCTTTAATGCAGGCGCTTACGGCACATCAACTGCGCCATCTTCGCCGTATCCGGCCGTTCGACAATGCCTTTTTCCGTGACGATCGCGTCGATCAAATCCGCCGGCGTCACATCGAACACCGGGTTGAACGCATCGACATCCGCCCCGACCCGCTTGCCACCCACTTCCAGCAACTCGCGGCCGTCACGCTCTTCAATCGGAATGTCGTCGCCACTGGCCAGATTCATGTCGATGGTCGAACTCGGCGCCACCACCATGAAGCGCACACCGTGGTGCATGGCGTTCACCGCCAGTTGATAGGTACCGATTTTGTTGGCCACATCGCCATTGGCGGTGATCCGGTCGGCGCCGACGATGACCCAGGTAATGCCTTTGGTCTTCATAATGTGGGCCGCGGCGGAGTCGGCATTGAGCGTCACGGGAATGCCTTCGTTGGCCAGCTCCCACGCGGTCAGTCGCGAACCTTGCAACCACGGACGGGTTTCGTCGGCGTAGACGCGCTCGACCATGCCCTCGATGAACGCCCCGCGAATGACGCCCAGCGCCGTACCGAAACCGCCGGTTGCCAGCGCGCCGGTGTTGCAGTGGGTCAGGATCGCCTGCGCGTTGCCCTGATGCTTGCGGATCAGGTCCACCCCCAGTTGCGCCATAGTCAGGTTGGCTTCGCGATCACTTTCATGAATGGCGATGGCCTCCGCCTCCAGCGCCGCCAGAGGGTCGGCATCGTCCTTGAGACGATCAAGGCGGTCACGCATGCGACTCAAGGCCCAGAACAGATTCACCGCCGTTGGACGGGAATCGGCCAGCAATGCGTAATCCTCTTCCCACGCGGCCTGCCAGTCACCGCCCTCGGCAATTCGTGCGCGAGCTGCCAACACCATGGCATACGCAGCACTGATACCAATCGCCGGCGCGCCACGCACCACCATCGAACGAATGGCCTCGGCCACGCCAGCAGCGCTGGTGTAGGCAATCCAGGTTTCCTCGAACGGCAAAATACGCTGATCCAGCAAGTACAGGACACCATCACGCCAATCGATGGCCTTCACCTTCTCCGCAGCCAACAGTCGATCGCGCATCCCACACCCCGTACTCAGTAACAAAGCCGCCGATTATAGCGATCCCCCCGCGAAGACGCTCGGGTATACTTCGCCATCCTTTACAAAAGCACTGGAACCGACTCTCGATGCCGAACACTGCCGCTGCGCTCGACCTGTTATTGCTGCCGACCTGGCTGGTACCCGTCGAACCCGCTGGTGTTGTCCTCAAAGAGCATGGCCTGGGCATCCGCGACGGACGCATTGTCTTTATCGGCCCACGCGCGGCTGCGCTGAAGCTTGACGCAACCGAAGTCCGCGAACTGCCGGGCATGCTGCTCAGCCCCGGCCTGATCAATGCTCACGGGCATGCGGCGATGACACTGTTCCGCGGCCTGGCCGACGATCTGCCGCTGATGACCTGGCTGGAAAACCACATTTGGCCGGCCGAAGCCAAGTGGGTCGATGAGGCCTTTGTACGCGATGGCACCGACCTTGCCATCGCCGAACAGATCAAAGGTGGCATCACCTGCTTCTCTGACATGTATTTCTTCCCGAAGGTTGCCAGCGAAAGCGTGCATAACAGCGGCATTCGCGCGCAGATCGCGATTCCGATCCTCGATTTCCCGATCCCGGGCGCCAGCACGGCGGACGAGGCCATTCGTCAGGGCGTCGAACTGTTCAACGATCTCAAGCACCACGAGCGCATCAAAGTCACCTTCGGTCCCCACGCGCCTTACACGGTGGGCGACGAAAACCTGGAAAAAATCCGGGTGATCGCCGAGGAGCTGGACGCGTCGATCCACATGCACGTCCACGAAACCGCCTTCGAAGTGCAGCAGGCGATCGAACAGCGTGGCGAACGTCCGCTGGCCCGACTGGCGCGCCTGGGCCTGTTGGGACCGCGCTTCCAGGCGGTTCACATGACGCAGATCAGCGATGAAGATCTGGCGATGCTGGTAGAAAGCAACACTAATGTGATTCATTGCCCGGAGTCGAACCTGAAGCTGGCCAGCGGTTTCTGCCCGGTGGAGCGTTTGTGGCAGGCAGGTGTCAACGTGGCCGTCGGCACCGATGGCGCTGCCAGCAACAATGACCTCGACCTGCTCGGCGAAACCCGCACCGCCGCACTGCTGGCCAAAGCCGTCGCCGGGTCGGCCACCGCACTGGACGCCCATCGCGCATTGCGCATGGCCACGCTCAACGGCGCCCGGGCGCTGGGGATCGAGGCGGAGGTCGGCTCGCTGGAAATCGGCAAAGCCGCGGACATGGTCGCGTTCGACCTTTCCGGCCTGGCGCAGCAACCGGTCTACGACCCGGTTTCGCAGCTTATATACGCCACCGGTCGCGACTGCGTGAAACACCTTTGGGTGGGTGGCAAGCAACTGCTCGACGACCGTCGCCTGACCCGCCTGGATGAAGAACAGCTTTGCGCCACCGCCAAAGTCTGGGGCCAGCGCATCAGCGGCCACACCGAATTGTAAGCACCCTGGGGCCAACCGCCGGGGCAACAGGATTTTTCAAGTTTTAGAGGATGAACCATGAGTAACGTCGACTACGCCGAAATCGCCAAATTCGAAGCCCTGGCCCATCGCTGGTGGGACCGCGAAAGCGAGTTCAAACCGCTGCACGACATCAACCCGCTGCGGGTCAACTGGATTGACGAACGGGTCCTTCTGGCCGGCAAGAAGGTCCTCGACATTGGTTGCGGCGGCGGCATCCTCAGCGAAGCCATGGCCCAGCGCGGCGCGACCGTGATGGGCATCGACATGGGCGAAGCGCCGCTGGCCGTCGCTCAGCTGCATCAGCTGGAATCCGGCGTAAACGTTGAATACCGCCAGATCACTGCCGAGGCCTTGGCCGAAGAAATGCCCGAGCAGTTCGACGTGGTCACTTGCCTGGAAATGCTCGAGCACGTGCCGGACCCGTCTTCGGTCATCCGTGCCTGCTTCAAAATGGTCAAACCGGGCGGCCAGGTGTTCTTCTCCACCATCAACCGCAACCCGAAGGCGTACCTGTTCGCCATCGTCGGCGCCGAATACATCATGAAGCTGCTGCCGCGCGGCACTCACGACTTCAAGAAATTCATCCGCCCTTCCGAGCTGGGTGCCTGGAGCCGCATGGCTGGCCTGACCGTCAAGGACATCATCGGCCTGACCTATAACCCGCTGACCAAGCACTACAAACTGGCCTCCGACGTGGACGTCAACTACATGATCCAGACCCTGCGCGAGGAGTAAGCCGATGCGTATCAGAGCAGTTCTTTTCGACATGGACGGCACCCTGCTCGACACCGCGCCGGACTTCATCGCGATCTGCCAGGCGATGCGTGCCGACCGTGGTTTGCCGCCGATGAATGACAAACACATTCGCGACGAGATCTCCGGCGGCGCCAAGGCGATGGTTGCCGTGACGTTTTCGATGGACCCGGAATCTCCGGGCTTCGAAGAACTTCGTTTGGAGTTCCTTGAGCGTTATCTCGCGGGTTGCGCCGTTCACAGCAAGTTGTTCGACGGCATGGCCGAAGTACTGGCCGACATCGAGAAAGCCAACCTGATCTGGGGCGTGGTCACTAACAAGCCATTGCGGTTTGCCGAGCCGATCATGCAGCAACTGGGGCTGTCCGAGCGCTCGGCGCTGTTGATCTGCCCGGATCACGTGAAAAACAGCAAGCCGGACCCGGAACCGTTGATCCTGGCGTGCAAGATGCTCGACCTCGATCCGGCCAGCGTGCTGTTCGTGGGAGATGACCTGCGTGATATCGAGTCTGGCCGCGATGCTGGCACCCGGACGGCCGCCGTGACCTATGGCTATATTCATCCGGACGATAACCCGCGGCATTGGGGGGCGGATGTGGTGGTCGATCATCCGCTGGAGTTGCGCAAGGTTTTGGACAGCGCGCTCTCTAGCTGCTGAGCCGAACCGCTTTTTGTGGCGAGGGAGCTTGCTCCCGCTGGGCTGCTTAGCAGCCCCACTATCTATAAACGCTTTCTTTCAGGCACACCGCATTTACAGGCTTTACGACTGCTTCGCAGCCGAGCGGGAGCAAGCTCCCTCGCCACAAGTGCGATGACTGCCTACTGAATTGTTGTGAGGTTTCTATGTTTGATTATTCCGCACGCCCTGAATTGCTCAAGGACCGGGTCATTCTGGTCACCGGCGCTGGTCGCGGTATCGGCGCTGCCGCTGCGAAAACCTATGCTGCCCACGGCGCCACCGTATTGTTGCTGGGCAAGACCGAAGCCAACCTGACTCGCATCTATGACGAAATCGAGGCCGCCGGTCATCCACAACCGGCCGTGATCCCGTTCAATCTGGAAACCGCCCTGCCCCATCAGTACGATGAGCTGGCGGCGATGATTGAAACCGAATTCGGCCACCTCGACGGTTTGCTGCACAACGCATCGATCATTGGTCCGCGCACGCCGATCGAGCAACTGTCCGGCGAGAACTTCATGCGTGTCATGCAAGTCAACGTCAACGCCATGTTCATGCTCACCAGCACGCTGTTGCCGCTGCTGAAGCTGTCGCAGGACGCTTCGGTGGTGTTCACTTCCAGCAGCGTCGGCCGCAAGGGCCGTGCGTACTGGGGCGCTTACGGCGTCTCCAAATTCGCCACCGAAGGCCTGATGCAAACCCTGGCCGACGAAGTCGACACCGTGGCCCCGGTGCGCTCCAACAGCATCAACCCAGGCGCCACCCGCACCAGCATGCGCGCCCAGGCTTACCCCGGTGAAAACCCACAGAACAACCCGACTCCCGAGGAGATCATGCCGGTCTACCTCTACTTGATGGGCCCTGACAGCACCGGCATCAACGGCCAGGCGTTCAACGCTCAATAACACCGTGCGTCGCTTTTGTGCCGTGGCGAATTTCCGTCACGGCACTCAAAAAGCGTCTAACTTCCGTTTGCCCCAGTCAAATAAATGTCACTGGACGAGACAAAAACCGTCTGAACATTACCCAAAATATTGATTTACAAGTCTTTTAATCCGACTGAACCGAATGGCACGACTTTCGCTCTAAATTTCCTCACACTCGCCGTGTGGAAGCAGATTGGGCGACGCTCGAGTCGATAGGTTACTAATCTTCTACAAAGCAGATTAGACTTGCGCCAAATGTCCTACGGGACTGATGGACCAGTATGACGCGCAGCCCAAAGCCGCTCTCACCCAGCCTGTAAGACAGCCTTACTGCTTAGGGGCGCATGCCATATGAAATCACCTTCCCAGACCAACGCAATTGACTTTGATAGCGCCAAATTGCAACGCCTGGGCTTTGGTCAGCAGCCCCCGCTTCTGGAGAGGCCGATCAGTCTTGCGCAACTGCGCCAGCAACTGAGCCTGCAACTGCAAACCAGTCTTGAGCCACAACGCATTCTCGAGCTCTTCTTCCGTGAATCTCAGCGACTCGTGCCGCTTGATGCCTTGAGCTACGAGCACAAAGCCAGCGACTTGCGCCTGGACTTCGGTCTGCGCGGTCACCACTCGATCAGCTACACCCTCAGCCATGAAGGCGAGCACCTGGGCGAACTGGTATTCCGCCGCAATCAGCGTTTCAGCGAGCAGGAACAGGGCAACCTTGAGTCGCTGCTGTCCACATTGCTGTACCCGATGCGCAATGCCCTGCTCTACCGCGCCGCCACCCAAAGTGCCTTGCGCGACCCACTCACGGACACCGGCAATCGCATTGCCATGGACCAGACGCTGCAACGGGAAATCGACATGTCGCGTCGGCATCTGCACCCCTTGTCGCTGCTGATGCTGGACATCGACCATTTCAAACAGATCAACGACAACCATGGCCACAGCGCAGGTGATGACGTACTCAAGGCTGTTGCAGCTTCGATCAAAAGCCAGTTGCGCAACGTCGACATGGTGTTCCGCTATGGTGGCGAAGAGTTCCTGATTCTGCTGTCCAACACCGGCCGCGAGGCGGCGGCCATGGTCGGCGAGCGGCTGCGGTTTGCTGCGCAGGCCAAGGATTATCTGGCCGACGGCAAACGGATCGAGCTGACCGTCAGCCTCGGCTGTTCGACCCTGCTGCCCGGAGAGTCAGTCGAAAGCCTGTTGCGACGGGCCGACAGCGCGCTGTATGTGGCCAAGCGCGAAGGACGCAACCGATTGGCAATGGCGGGCTGAAGGCTCGCTGGCGGGCTCGCAGCCGTAGCAGCCCGCATCGACAGGATTAGCGCACAGCGCCACGCAACTCTCCAACCAACCCTTGCAACCTGGCTGGCTCTGCCACCTCGACCGCCACCGCCGAACCCGCCACCAGGGTCACCCGCGACCACAACCGACGGAATACGCCTTTGTCGGGATCGCGACTGAAGAAACTCCCCCACAGCCCCTGCAAGGCCAACGGAATCACTGGCACCGGCGTCTCTTCGAGAATCCGCGTCAGCCCGCCCTTGAACTCGTTGATCTCGCCATCGGCGGTCAATTTGCCTTCAGGGAAGATGCACACCAGCTCACCGTCCTTCAGGTATTGGGCGATGCGCGTGAAGGCCTTTTCGTAAATCTGAATATCTTCCTGACGTCCCGCGATCGGAATCGTCCCGGCCGTGCGGAAGATGAAGTTCAGCACCGGCAGGTTGTAGATCTTGTAATACATCACAAAGCGAATCGGCCGACGCACCGCGCCGCCGATCAGCAACGCGTCGACGAAGGACACGTGATTGCACACCAGCAACGCCGCGCCTTCATCCGGAATAGCCTCCAGATTGCGATGCTCCACGCGGTACATGGAATGGCTGAGCAGCCAGATCATGAAGCGCATGCTGAACTCGGGGACGATTTTGAAGATGTAGGCGTTGACGCCGATGTTCAGCAGCGACACCACCAGGAACAAATGCGGGATCGACAACTTGGCCAGGCTCAGCAACACGATCGAAACAATCGCCGAGACCACCATGAACAGCGCGTTGAGAATGTTGTTGGCGGCAATCACCCGCGCCCGCTCGTTCTCCGGGGTGCGTGACTGGATCAGCGCGTACAGCGGCACGATGTAGAAACCGCCGAAAACCCCGAGACCGAGAATGTCGATCAACACCAGCCAGGTGTGACCAAAGCCGAGAATCTCGATCCAGCCATGGCCGTTGACGCTGTCGGGAATTGCGCCGGAATGCCACCAAAGCAGCAAGCCGAACACGGTCAGCCCAAACGAGCCGAACGGCACCAGACCGATCTCGACTTTGCGTCCGGACAGTTTTTCGCAGAGCAGTGAACCCAGGGCGATGCCCACCGAGAACACGGTAAGAATCAGCGTCACCACGGTTTCGTCGCCGTGCATCCACTCCTTGGCATAGGCCGGGATTTGCGTCAGGTAAATCGCCCCGACAAACCAGAACCATGAGTTGCCGACAATCGAGCGCGACACCGCCGGGGTTTGCCCCAGGCCCAGTTTCAAGGTGGCCCAGGATTGACTGAAGATGTTCCAGTTCAGGCGCATTTCCGGCGATGAGGCCGCCGCCCGTGGAATGCTGCGACTGGCCAGATAACCGAGCACTGCAATGCCGATGATCGCCGTGGACACGATGGGCGCGTAATGCGCGGACGACATCATGATCCCGGCGCCGATGGTCCCGGCGAGGATCGCCAGGAAGGTGCCCATTTCCACCAGACCGTTGCCACCCACCAGTTCGTCTTCGTGCAAGGTCTGGGGCAGGATTGAGTATTTCACCGGCCCGAACAGCGCCGAGTGCGTGCCCATGGCGAACAGCGCCAGCAGCATCAGCGACAGGTGATCAAAGACAAACCCGACCGCGCCGACCGCCATGATGGCGATTTCCCCAAGCTTGATCAGACGAATCAGCGCGTCCTTGGCGAACTTTTCGCCAAACTGCCCGGCCAGCGCCGAAAACAGAAAGAACGGCAGGATAAACAGCAGCGCACACAGATTGACCCAGATCGAACGATCACCCGCGATGGTCAACTTGTACAGAATGGCGAGGATCAGCGACTGCTTGAAGACATTGTCGTTGAACGCCCCGAGGGACTGGGTCACGAAAAACGGCAGGAAACGCCGAGTGCGAAGCAAACTGAACTGTGAGGGGTGACTCATCTTCCATGTTCCTGAAGTTGGAAAGCCTGATGATGGCGTGGATACTGCTGTTGGAATGTCGCACGTCGATCCAGGCCACACCTTACCTAATCTTTGCAGGTTATTTCTTTAATCCTGCAATGCACGGCGAGACAAACAACTCGCCCCGCCATGCGCCCTGCACCGTGCGTTTGGCGACGATCAGCCACATCACCGCCAGCAACGCCACGAGCACACAGCCAAAGGCACTGAAAAACGTCAGGTTCAAGGTGCTGGCCAGTTTCAACGTTGCCAGAGAATAGACGCCCAGCGGAAAGGTGAAACCCCACCAGCCGAGGTTGAAGGGTATGCCAGCGCGCAGGTAACGACCGGTGATCAGCAACGCGATCAACATCCACCATAGACCAAAGCCCCACAACGTAATCCCGGCCACCAACCCCAGCCCGGCGGCGATCTCACCGATGCCCGGCAAACCATTGGCGGAAAAGATCGCCGGCGCATCGGCACCCAGCAGCAACATGCCCAGCGCCCCGGTGCCAATCGGGCCGAGTGCCAGCCAGCTCGAAGCGGCCATGTTTTCGTGGGGCAGTTTGTGCAGCGCCATGCGCAGCAACAGGATTGTCAGAATGCTGAACGCCACCGGTAGGGAAAATGCCCAGAGCACGTAGCTGGTGACCAGAACCACCAGTTGCGAATGGGCGTCAGCCAGATGCGGCGCCAGCAGGCCACCGCTGGCTGCCGCCACTTCCGCGGCCACCACCGGCAACAGCCAGACGGCGGTCATTTGATCGATGCTGTGTTCCTGGCGGGTGAACATCATGTAAGGAATCAGCACACCACACGCCAGCGACATCGCCACATCCAGCCACCACAGCACTTGCGCAACATGAATCACGCCTTCGCCCCAGCGCGGCAGACCGAACAACAGAAATCCGTTGATGATCGTCGCCAAACCCATGGGGATCGTGCCGAAAAACATCGATACCGTGGAATGGCCGAAAATCCGCCGCGCTTCGTCGAAGAACAGCACCCAACGTGCCGCGTATAGCGCCGTGAATAAAGCGAACAGAACGATATTGAACAGCCAAAGGACTTCAGCAATCACATGTAAACCGGGGCTCGCGACCGGCAACTGCGCCAGCGCCAACGCCAATACGCCGGTGCCCATGGTCGCGGCAAACCAGTTCGGGGTGAACTGACGGATCACCTCGCGTGGATGCTGCAAATGACTGAACGGTTTGATGCCGGGTCTGGCGGTATTAGGGCATGTCATGATCGAACTCCTGTCCTC
Organism: Pseudomonas sp. LB3P81; assembly: GCF_054897965.1. Lineage (NCBI taxonomy): Bacteria > Pseudomonadati > Pseudomonadota > Gammaproteobacteria > Pseudomonadales > Pseudomonadaceae > Pseudomonas > Pseudomonas sp. LB3P81. The sequence continues at coordinate 1,605,803 of NZ_JBUBVG010000001.1, forward strand.
TGTTGAGGTGGAGTCCATGGTAGATCCGAATCGAATATCTATATAACGGGTAATATCTCTAACTATTATCTGTTTCGCAGATATAGCGTCAGACGCTGCCTTCCGATTCGATCACCAGTATCCTCGCCACACCCAGCGGATGCGCCACATGCTCGGTGCCCACGGAGGCGTAAAAGATATCGCCTACACCCAACACCACCTCTTTCTCTCGACCCTCTTCGCGGTAGTGCATCTGCACCTGGCCATCGAGCACGACGAACACTTCCTGACCGTCATTGATGTGCCATTTATAGGGCTGATCGGTCCAGTGCAAACGGGTGGTGATGCCATTCATGTTCGCGATGTCGAGCGCGCCCCAGGCACGGTCAGCAGTGAAGGATTGGCTGCGGATGATTTTCATGGGCGGTCCGTCGGGATGAATGGCGGTGCCAAGGCTAGCGATCATTAAACATCAGCGCTACAGACTTTGATGGACTGCTGCGGCATCAAGACGGCGCATCAACCCCAGTAACGCACCGACAGACAGGATGATCAGCACCGCGCCATAGCCGTCGGTGGTTGCCACCAGACCGAAGGTGCGCGTCAGACTCCCCGCCAGCAACGACGGCAAACAGAACGCCAGGTAACTGAGCACATAAAATGCCGACATCAACCCTGCCCGCTCATGGGGCAGCGCCAGTGGGACCAGACTGCGTACCGCCCCCAGGAAACCGGCGCCAAATCCACCACCGGCCACCAGTGTGCCAAGGAAAAACAATGGCAGGCTGGCGCTGTGCACGCCCAGTAAAAGCAACACGACGCCCGTTGACAGGAATGTACCGCCGAACATCAGCGCCTTCGCAGCGGGCTGGTTTCGCAGGGTGAAGATCATCAGCGCGCCGGTCAGCGTCAATGCCGCCACTGCCGCTCCACCCATCAGATTCGAGGTTGAGCCGGTGGCTGTGCGTAACAGCGAGGGAGCGAGCGAGGCATAAAAACCGCCGAGCGCCCAGGTCGAGATGTTCAACGGCAACACCCGCCACAAGGTGGAGCGTGCCTGGGTCGGTACATGCAGGGTCGGACGCAACGAGGCCCATGCCCCCGGTTGCGGGCTGACGCTTTCCGGCAGGCGCCAGACGTACAGCGCCTGCATCACAAACAGCGTGAGCAGCACCCAGTAGGTCAGCTGCAACGGCAGCGGCGCAAACTCGGCCAGCAACCCGCAGCCCATGCCGCCAATCGCCATGCCGAGCAACGGTGCAACGCTGTTGACCAGCGGCCCCTGCTGGCGATCGGTGTCCAACAGCGCGGCACTCAATACGGCGGTGGCCATCCCGGTCGCAAATCCCTGAAGCACCCGCGCACAGATCAACCACGCCACACTGTCAGCGTTGATAAACAGCAGCATCGCCAGCAGATTCAATATGACGGCAGTGAAAATAATCGGCTTGCGCCCCAGATGATCCGAAAGCGAACCGACCGTCAGCAGCGCCACCAGCAAACTGATGGCGTACACACCGAAAATCACGGTCAGGGTCGCTGCCGAGAATTGCAGCTGCTCCTGATACAAGTGATACAACGGCGTCGGCGCCGTGGAAGCGGCGAGAAAACTCAGTAAAGTGATCGCCAGAAACCACAGGCTTGAACGGTTGGAAGCTGAATTCGACATGCGCACACTCCGCAAAAGCTAATTTTTTGCTTTTGCGGAGTGTGCGACTCGCAAGCGCTTAAAGCAAATTCTTTGTGTTAAGGTCCGATGCATGGCTATTAAAGAAGGTTTACGCCCCGGCGGCCGCAGTGCCCGGGTGCAAGAGTCGATTCATTCGGCGGTCCGCGCGCTCCTGGAAGAACAGGACCGCGCCACCGTGACCGTCCCGCAAATTGCCACACGCGCAGGGGTTACGCCGTCGACCATTTACCGGCGCTGGGGGGATCTGTCGGCGTTACTGGCAGATGTCGCCCTCGCACGCATGCAGCCTGATAGTGAGCCGGCCAACACCGGCAGCCTGCGTGGGGATGTGCAAGCGTGGGCGGAGCAGTATCTGGACGAAATGAGTTCCGAACCCGGGCGCAACATGCTGCGCGATGTGCAATCGAGCCCGACGCCAGGCTTTTGCGCGGCACTCATTGGTGGGCAGTTGCAGACGATTCTGGATCGTTATCCTGATCAGTCGAAACCGAGCGTTGATCGACTGATCAATCTGGTGGCGGCGCCTACGGTGTTTCGCATTCTGTTTTCGCCAGCACCGCTGGAGGTTGAGGAACTGCATCGGTTGATCGAGATTGCATTTAGTCAGTAATGACGCCTTCGCGGGCAAGCCACGCTCCCACAGGTTTTGTGTTGACCGCATGATTTTGATACGACACAGAACCTGTGGGAGCGTGGCTTGCCCGCGAAGAGGCCAGCACATACAGCAAAAATCTGGCTGACACGCACCGTGCGACACCCCGCCGCGCCACGACCTTGGTCGACACTGACTAACGCAGACGGTCATGCGAGACTGTCTGTCCGGGCGGAAGTCCCGGGTGTCTTTTGTCTGGAGTTCCCATGTCGCTGTCCAGCGGGCTGATCGCCGCCGTCGCCCTGGCCTATATGGCCATCATGTTCGCCATCGCCTTCTACGGTGACCGGCGCAGTGCGCCGTTGCCGCCACGGGTGCGCGCCTGGGTGTACAGCCTGTCGCTGGCGGTCTATTGCACCAGCTGGACGTTCTTCGGCGCCGTCGGCCAGGCCGCCGAACAACTCTGGTCGTTCCTGCCGATCTACCTCGGGCCCATCCTGCTGCTGGTCTGCGCACCGTGGGTCCTGCAAAAGATGGTGATGATCAGCAAGCAGGAGAACATCACCTCGATTGCCGACTTCATAGCCGCCCGTTATGGCAAATCCCAGTCACTGGCGATTGTCGTGGCGTTGATCTGTCTGGTCGGCATGCTGCCCTACATCGCATTGCAGCTCAAAGGCATTGTGCTCGGCGTGAACCTGCTGATCGGTGCCGGTGCCGACGCCATGGGCACTCGCGCCCAGGATACCGCGTTGATCGTGTCGCTGGTGCTCGCGTTGTTTACCATTGTGTTCGGTACCCGCAACCTCGACGCCACCGAACACCACCGCGGCATGGTGCTGGCGATTGCGTTCGAGTCGCTGGTCAAGCTGTTCGCGTTTCTCGCGGTCGGTGCGTTCGTGACCTACGGCCTGTACGACGGTTTCGACGACCTGTTCGATCAGGCCATGCTCGCTCCGCGCCTCGAAGAGTACTGGAAGGAAACCATCAACTGGCCGTCGATGGTGGTGCAAACCGGTGTGGCGATGATGGCGATCATCTGCCTGCCCCGGCAGTTTCACGTGACGGTAGTGGAAAACATCGACCCACAGGATTTGCGCCTGGCCAAGTGGGTCTTCCCGGCGTACCTGGCGTTGGCGGCATTATTCGTAGTCCCGATTGCTTTGGCCGGTCAGATGCTGCTGCCCAGCTCGGTGTTGCCGGACTCGTTTGTCATCAGCCTGCCACTGGCGCAAGCCCACCCCGCGCTGGCGATGCTGGCCTTTATCGGTGGCGCTTCGGCGGCGACCGGCATGGTGATAGTCGCCAGCGTGGCGCTGTCGACCATGATCTCCAACGACATGCTGTTGCCGTGGTTGCTGCGCCGCAACAACGCCGAGCGGCCGTTCGAAGTGTTCCGCCAGTGGATGCTTTCGGTGCGCCGCGTCAGCATCGTGGTGATTCTGCTGCTGGCCTACGTCAGCTATCGATTGCTGGGCTCCACCGCGAGCCTGGCGACCATCGGCCAGATCGCCTTCGCCGCCGTGACCCAACTGGCACCGGCCATGCTCGGCGCGCTGTACTGGAAACAGGCCAACCGTCGCGGCGTGTTCGCCGGCCTCGCCGCCGGGACATTCCTGTGGTTTTACACACTGATTCTGCCGATTGCCGCCCACAGCCTCGGTTTGTCGTTAAGCAGTTTCCCCGGCCTGGCGTGGCTGCACAGCAACCCGCTGAACCTGCCGCTCACCCCGCTGACCCAAGGCGTGGTGTTGTCACTGGCGGCCAACTTCACGCTGTTCGCCTGGGTGTCGGTGCTGTCACGCACACGGGTTTCGGAACACTGGCAGGCCGGCCGTTTCATCGGCCAGGAAATCAGTGCCAGCCCCAGCGCCCGCTCGATGCTGTCGGTGCAGATCGACGATCTGCTGCAACTGGCCGCACGGTTTGTCGGGGAAGAACGCGCCCGTCAGAGTTTTATCCGTTTCGCCTACCGCCAGGGCAAAGGCTTCAACCCGAATCAGAACGCCGACGGTGAATGGATCGCCCACACCGAACGCTTACTGGCCGGTGTTCTCGGCGCCTCTTCGACACGTGCCGTGGTAAAAGCCGCCATCGAAGGTCGGGAAATGCAACTTGAGGATGTCGTCCGAATCGCCGACGAAGCCTCTGAAGTGCTGCAGTTCAATCGCGCGCTGCTGCAAGGCGCAATCGAGAACATTACGCAAGGCATCAGCGTGGTCGACCAATCGTTGCGACTGGTGGCGTGGAACCGGCGTTATCTGGAGCTGTTCAACTACCCGGACGGCTTGATCAGCGTAGGCCGGCCGATTGCCGACATCATTCGCTATAACGCCGAGCGCGGTCTGTGTGGTCCTGGCGAAGCCGAAGTGCATGTCGCCCGCCGTTTGCACTGGATGCGTCAGGGCCGCGCCCATACCTCTGAACGACTTTTCCCCAATGGCTGTGTGATCGAGCTGATCGGCAACCCGATGCCGGGCGGCGGTTTCGTCATGAGTTTTACCGACATCACCGCGTTCCGCGAAGCCGAGCAGGCGCTGACCGAAGCCAACGAAGGCCTGGAGCGGCGGGTCACCGAGCGCACCCACGAGCTGTCACAACTCAACGTGGCCCTGACCGAAGCCAAGGGCACCGCCGAGTCGGCCAACCAGTCGAAAACCCGTTTTCTCGCGGCGGTCAGCCACGACCTGATGCAACCGCTGAACGCCGCGCGACTGTTTTCGGCGGCCCTGTCTCATCAGGACGATGGCTTGTCCAGCGAAGCGCAGAAACTGGTTCATCACCTGGATTCGTCACTGCGCTCGGCCGAAGACCTGATCAGCGATCTGCTGGACATTTCCCGCCTGGAAAACGGCAAGATCAACCCGGATCCGAAGCCGTTCGTGCTCAATGAGCTGTTCGACATTCTTGGCGCAGAATTCAAGGCACTGGCCCGGGACCAAGCGCTCAAATTCAGGGTTCGAGGCAGTACGTTGCGGATCGACAGCGACATCAAACTGTTGCGACGGATCCTGCAAAACTTCCTGACCAACGCCTTCCGCTACGCCAAGGGGCCGGTGCTGTTGGGGGTTCGTCGGCACAAGGGTGAACTGTGCCTGGAAGTCTGGGACCGTGGGCCGGGGATCCCGAAAGATAAACTGAAAGTGATTTTCGAAGAATTCAAGCGCCTGGACAGCCACCAGACCCGTGCAGAGAAAGGCCTGGGCCTGGGCCTGGCGATTGCAGACGGGCTGTGTCGCGTTCTGGGCCACACCCTGCAAGTGCGCTCCTGGCCGGGTCGCGGCAGTGTGTTCAGCGTCAGCGTGCCGTTGGCCAAGGCGCAAATTGCGGCGCCGGCCAACGTCACCGAGCTCAACGGCAAACTCCTGAGCGGCGCGCAGGTGCTGTGCATCGACAACGAAGAAAGCATCCTGATCGGCATGAACAGCCTGCTGACCCGCTGGGGTTGTCAGGTCTGGACGGCGCGCAACCGCGACGAATGCGCGGCGCTGCTGAGCAATGGCATGCGTCCGCAATTGGCGTTGGTGGATTACCACCTCGACGATGGCGAGACCGGGACGGACTTGATGGCCTGGTTACGAACCCGCCTGGGCGAACCGGTGCCAGGCGTGGTGATCAGCGCCGATGGGCACCCGGAAACGGTGGCCCAGGTGCATGCGGCGGGGCTGGATTACCTGGCCAAACCGGTGAAACCGGCGGCGTTGCGGGCGTTGTTGAGTCGGCATTTGCCGTTGTAGCTCTTTAAAGATCGCAGCCTTCGGCAGCTCCTACAGAGGTATATGCACATCTGTAGGAGCGCTGCGATCTTTTGACCTTACTCGGGCAACTCGGCCAGACCATCCACATCCGTCATCGCCCGCTCCAGCAGGTCCGCCGGCAAACTCTTGCTCGCCCGCGCGCCGAGCAACTTGAGCTGCTCACTGCGACTGACCAGATTGCCGCGGCCTTCTGTCAGCTTGTTACGCGCCGAGCTGTAGGCCTTGTCCAATTGCTGCAAGCGATTGCCGACTTCATCCAGGTCCTGAATGAACAGCACGAATTTGTCGTACAGCCACCCTGCCCGCTCGGCGATTTCCCGGGCGTTCTGACTCTGACGCTCCTGCTTCCACAGGCTGTCGATGACACGCAGGGTGGCCAGCAACGTGGTCGGACTGACGATCACGATGTTGCGGTCGAATGCCTCCTGGAACAGGGTCGGCTCCGCCTGCAACGCCGCGGAAAATGCCGCTTCGATGGGCACGAACAGCAAGACGAAATCCAGGCTGTGCAAGCCGTCGAGACGTTTGTAATCCTTGCCGGCCAGGCCTTTGACGTGAGTGCGTAGCGACAGCACGTGCTGCTTGATGGCGATCTGGCCGATGGCATCGTCTTCCGCCGCCACGTATTGCTGATAAGCCGTCAGGCTGACCTTGGAGTCGACCACCACCTGCTTGTCGCCCGGCAAATAGATGATCACGTCTGGCTGGAACCGTTCACCGTCCGGGCCTTTGAGGTTGACCTGGGTCTGATACTCGCGGCCCTTCTCGAGGCCGGCGTGCTCAAGCACCCGTTCAAGAATCAGCTCGCCCCAGTTGCCCTGGGTTTTCTGCCCTTTCAAGGCGCGGGTCAGGTTGGTGGCTTCGTCACTCAGGCGCAGGTTCAGCTGTTGCAGACGCTCCAGCTCCTTGGCCAGCGAGAAGCGCTCGCGCGCCTCGGCCTGATAGCTTTCTTCGACGCGCTTTTCAAACGACTGGATGCGTTCCTTCAAAGGATCGAGCAACTGTCCCAGACGCTGCTGACTGGTTTCGGCGAAACGCTGCTCGCGCTCGTCGAAGATCTTGCCCGCCAGTTCAGCGAACTGGGCACGCAATTCGTCTCGCGAGCCTTGCAGGTCGTTGAGGCGCTGCTGATGGCTTTCCTGTTGCTCGCGCAGCTCGGCGTTGAGGGAAGCGGCCTGGGCGTCCAGACGACGCAACTCAGCTTCTTTGCCGGCGCGTTCGATGTTCCAGGCGTGGGCGGCGTCGCGGGCGTCATCCCGTTCGATCTGCAGCAGTTCAACTTCACGGCGAACTGCAGCGAGATCTGCCTGTTTGGCGCCATTGGCCTGCCCCAGATCAGCGATTTCGTCGCGACAGGCTTCGAGTTGGGCGTTCAATCCATCCTGAGCCAGATGGGCCATGGCCAGACGCTCTTCCAGCAGCGCAACATCCGACTGCGTAGCGCTCGCCCGGCGCTGAAGTTGCCAGGCCAATGCCAACAACGGCAGTGCAGCCCCCGCCAGACCGAGCAATATGCTGGTCAAGTCCATCGCCATCGCCATTCCTGCCCATTTGATAAAACTTGAAGGTTAACCAAGGTGTCAGGTCTTGGACAGCTCAGTCTTCGATCAGACCCAGTTCCCGTTGGGCGCGTCGATCCCCTGCCCGCGCGGCCTGACGCAAAAGTTCCTGGCCGATACGACGATCCCGGGCATTCCCGCATTCACGGCACATCAACAGGCCGAGACGGCTTTGCGCGGCCACTACACCTTCGCGGGCCGGTTGCTTGAGCAAACGTCCGGCGAAGTGTTTGACGCTGCTGCTTTCACCCAGGCGCGGGCTGTCCAGCAGCCACTCGGCCACACGCATCGAAAAGCGCTTGGGCGGGGTCACATGGGGAGGTGTAGAGGTTACGGAAACGGGTACTGAGCGAAACTTCATAAAACACTGTGGGGCAGATCGGAAGGCGCGCCACTCTACTCTTTTTTTCTTACAGGTAAAGTCTAAAAAAACCGGCACGCCCGTCCTAGAGCAAGCGCTCGGGACAATCCACAGAAGCTGTGGATAACTCAGTGGACAACCGCCCCTGAACTCTCGCAAAGCCCTGTGGAATGGGGCTTGCAGTCAAACTGACGATTTTTTCACCAGTAAAAAAAAGCGATGTTTTTCATTGACTTAAATTTTGGTTACAGGCACCCACTGCTCTTGAAGGTCAGATGACAGTGGGGTGACAGCCTGCGCAACTTATGTGCACAAGTCCCTTCGAGGCAGTTATATCGATGCGCTTTTTCGGCGCATTTTGCTACCCGGCCTGGGGATAAACCCTGGCAAACCCTTGGTCCAGGCAGACTCTGGCCCGATGAACGTGGCCGACCGACCGTCGGATTTTGTGCTATTGCAGGGCAAAACGGCGGATGAAGACCGCCAATGAACAGCTGAGTGACGGCGCTCAGAAAATGTTTTTGGCTAACACACTTCCCTTCTGCAGTTCAATCCGATAGTATCCGCGGCGTTAGTACCAAGCTGAAAGTCAATTCTGGTCGAACAAATCCCCCCGGTCCGCCTTCCAACAGGAAGCTTCAACCGAACAAGCGGGATCGACCACCTCGATGGTTTCCAGGTAAACCTTGCGTCAACACTGCCTTTGATCGAAAGCAAAGGGTGTTGCGAAGCTCACTTACTCTGACCGAACCAGCCTGCAAATTGATCAGGATCTTCACCCCGGGCCCAGAACCTTTGCCCTTGATGTGTTGCCTGCCCTCCTAAGTACCTACCTGCCAGCCCAAGCGCGCCAATTTATTCAGCGCTTCAAACTGGCTGCTTTGTTCCAGTCAGGTTCTTCGTTCGACCAATGGTGGTCGTCGTCACTGGAACGTTTTAACTTTGCACGGTTCTTATCCGTGTCGCTTGTAGGAACACCCATTAATGACTACTCAAATCCACACTCAGGATGCCATCCGCACCCTAACCAACGCTTTTGCACCAATGAACTGCCTGATCATGGCCGCTCGCAAAGGCTGCTTCAGCTTCACCCTGGTCAACGAACACGGCATCGCTCGTCACAGCGAACGCCTGTACCCCGATCAATACTCCAGCGCCGAGCCGCTGCAGGCCGTGATCGAGCGTACCCGTCAGGCACTGGTTGCCTGATACGCCAGAAGGCTGAAAACCTCAAAAGCCTCGCTGAAAAGCGGGGCTTTTTATTGCCTGATATTTCTCTTTTCGCTGTCGCCGCGTAAGCACTAACCGATATAACGGTTATAACTGGCTGCCGGAAATATTTTAAAAACAGTCCTTTACAGCGCGAATATGACACTACACTTCAACTCAAGCGGCTTGATCCGCTTCCGGCGAGCCTGATTCGATCCACCCCGCTGCCAACGCTACCTTCAGGACTCGCCGACCACTTCATGTTCGAGGGTTTTATGGGTATCGCTGCCAGCGAACTGTGCCGTTATGTGATCCGTCCGACACTGATTTACCTAGGGCGCCATAGCGCAACCGCCGAATCCCTGCTGCTGGGCATCGCCGCCAGTCAGTCAGCCCTTGGTTCCGCCCTGCACGACCGCCGTGGACACGGCTTGTACCGAATCGCCGAACCCCGCCACCAGGCTCTCTGGGACAATTACCTGGCACTTGATCCGGAACGCGCCAGCCTGGTCCGCGGCCTGGCCAGCCAACATGCTTTTCTGAGTGGTCCGCACCTCGAACTGACCGTCAACCTGCGTTATGCCACAGCCATCGCCTGGCTACTGGTCGAAGAACAGAACACTCCGCTCCCCGAAGCAGGCGACCTGCTGGGAATGGCCCGAATCTGGCGCCAGACCTTCCAGCCCCAAGGACGCCTGAGAGACTTCACCTATGCCTGGCAAACCTGTGTTTCACCGCTGAATCAGGTCGCCTGCTGATCCGTCTCTTTCAGAAGATCGCGCAACACGCCGCGAATTTGGTCTGATTGTCCTACAAAACCGCTCTAACTCAAGCCATACAGCCTATGGCGCCGGGACGAAAATGTTGGTAGTTTTCGCCCCGCTGTTCACCAAGAGTTCTAATAATGAAAAAAGTAATGCTCAAAACCACCCTTACTCTCGCCGCTGCCTTGGCATCCACCCAGATCTTTGCAAGTGGCTATGCCATCAACGAACAAAGCATCAGCGGGATGGGTACAGGTTTTGCCGGGCGATCTTCATCTGCCGATGATGCAAGCACAGTTTTTGGCAACCCTGCCGGCATGGCGCGCCTCAAGCGCGAACAAGTCACCGGCGGTGCTGCATTCCTGGACGCACACACTGACATCAGCGACGCTCGCTCCACTCCAAAGAGCGGCAGCAACGACGGTGACATGGTCCCGTTCATCGCCGTACCCATGGGCTACTACGTCAAGCCAATCGACGACCAGTGGGCATTCGGTGTCGGCGTATACGCGCCGTTCGGCCTGGTGACCGATTACGAGAACAACTTTGCCGGCCGTTATTTCGGAAGCAAGAGCGAAGTCACAATCATCACCCTGCAGCCAACCGTCAGCTACGCCTTCAATGACAAGGTGTCCATCGGCTTCGGTCCGACCATCAACCGTATTGACGGAACCCTGGAATCGAACCTGTCGCTGAACCCGGTCCCTGCCGACGGTACCGTCAAGATCAAGGGTGACGACACCGCGCTGGGTTACAACTTCGGTATCCTGGTTCAAGCCACCGACAGCACTCGCGTCGGCCTGACCTACCACTCGAAAGTGAAGTACACGCTCGAGGGTGACACCAAGGTCAATTACAACCTGCTCGCCGGGCTGGGTCAGAATCCAAGTCAGAAGTACGACGCGTCGCTGGACATCACCACGCCTGAGTCGGTCGACTTCTCTGTGACTCACCAGCTGGACGACCAATGGACTCTCTACGCAGGCAGCACCTGGACTCGCTGGAGCCGCCTGAAAGAAATCAGCGTCGAGAACAGTGGCGTTCCTGCTGCGCTGAACAGCCGTTTTGGCACCATCACCGAAGAACAGAACTGGCATGACACCTGGGCACACGCCATCGGTGCATCCTACCAGGTGAACAAACAGTGGGTCCTGCGTACCGGCTTCTCTGTTGACCAGGCGCCGACCAACAACGTAAACCGCTCCCCACGCATCCCGACTGGCGATCGCAAGGTTTTCAGCCTGGGCGCTGGCTGGAGCCCGACCGATGATCTGACCATCGATGTCGCGTATTCGTACCTGGTCGAAGAGTCGGTCAAGGTCAACGACAACAACGGCCGCCAAACCTACAGCGCCAAGTACGAAAACTCGGCGAACGGTTTCGGGGTCGGTGCGACTTACCGCTTCTGATGATTCGCGGCGAGCCTGAACCACTCGCTGCTTGAATCAAAAAAGCCCCGCTCTCTTGTACAGAGGCGGGGCTTTTTAGTGGGTCTCGAAAATACTGTAGGAGCGAGCTTGCTCGCGATGGTCGTGAACGATAATGCGTAAAACCAGATGCCCCGTGGCGACCTTGGGTTTTTCGCGAGCAAGCTCGCTCCTACAAAATGAAATGCGGTGTAAACCTATTTCAGGACTAGACATATCGATCAGGGTTGCGAGGCCAGTGCTTTTTCCACCGCCTCGATAAACTCGGGGTCATCAGGCTTGGTCAGGCTGGAAAAATTGGCGATCACCTTGCCCTTGCGATCGACCACGTACTTGTAGAAATTCCACTTCGGCGCATCGCTCTGCGCAGCGAGGACCTGGAACAGATGAGTCGCATCATCACCGCGCACTTTCTGCGGCTCGGTCATGGTGAAGGTCACGCCGTAATTCGCGTAGCACACCTTGGCGGTTTCCTCGCCGTCCTTGGATTCCTGCTTGAAGTCATTGGAAGGCACACCGATCACCTCCAGACCCTGCCCCTTGTAACGCTGATTCAGCGCCTCAAGGCTTTTGAACTGCGGGGCGAAACCGCAAAAGCTCGCGGTATTGACCACCACCAGCGGTTTACCGGCGAAGCGCTGGCACAGGTCGATCGTTTCCTTGGCGCGCAGCTTGGGCAACGAGCCTTGCAAAAGCTCCGGGCACTCGGTGGCGTGTGACAATCCGGTAAACGCCACCAGTAACGCGGGAGCGGCAAGCCAGCGCATCAGCATGTCCATACATCCTTGAGAAGTCGTCTGCAACGAACTTACTCGCCCTCACATCGTGCTAGCAAGCGCCCATGCCCAATTGCATCAACGCCAGCCCGCCCTGATGCCAGCCCCACCACGCTAGGACCAGCAGCAAGACGCCACCCGTCGCCACGGCGATCCGCGGCCAGAGGCTGTTCATGTCGCACTCATCCGGGTTTGCAGGCGCGCCACCGGCCGCTCACGCACCGGCCAGTTCAGGGCAGCCGCCAACAGACTCAAGAGAATCGCTACCTGCCAGATCAAGTCATAGCTCCCGGTTCGGTCATACACCACCCCGCCCAACCAGCCACCAAGGAATGATCCGAGCTGGTGGAACAGGAAAACAATCCCACCGAGCATGGACAGGTTTCGCACGCCGAACAAGGTCGCTACGGTGCCGTTGGTCAATGGCACCGTCGACAACCACAGGAAACCCATGGCCATGCCAAACAGGTAAGCAGTGGTCGTCGTCACCGGTGCCCACAGAAACAGCGCAATCACCACGGCCCGCAGCACATACAGACCGGTGAGCAAACGCGGCTTGGACATCCGTCCGCCGAGCCAGCCTGCCGTGTAAGTACCGAAGATGTTAAACAAGCCGATCAGCGCCAGCACCGTAGTGCCGACTGTGGCGGGCAAGTGCTGATCCACCAGATACGCCGGCAAGTGCACGCCGATGAACACCACCTGGAAACCGCAGACAAAAAAGCCGAACGACAGCAACCAGAATCCCGAATGGGAACAGGCTTCGTGCAGTGCTTCGGAGAGGGTCTGCTCATGGCCGAGGACCGGCAACGGATTGTCCTTGAGCATGCTCACCAGCGGCACGATCAGCGCGACCAGCAGGCCCAGCACCAGCAATGCCGCCGACCAGCCGAGCCAGCCGATCAACCCCAGCGTACCGGGCAACATCGCGAACTGGCCGAAGGAACCGGCGGCACTGGCAATGCCCATGCCCATGCTGCGTTTCTCCGGCGGCACCGCGCGGCCGACCACGCCGAGGATCACCGAGAACGAGGTGCCCGACAGACCGAGGCCGATCAACAAGCCGGCGCTCAACGACAGGGTCACGGCCGAGTCCGAAAGCCCCATGAACACCAGGCCCAATGCGTAGAGAACGCCACCGATCAGCACCACCTTCGCCGCGCCGAAGCGGTCGGCCAGCGCGCCGGTAAAGGGCTGCGCCAGCCCCCAGATCAAGTTCTGCAAGGCGATGGCAAAGGCGAACGTCTCACGCCCCCAGCCGAATTCGGCACTCATCGGCGCCAGGAACAGCCCGAAGCCGTGCCGCACACCCAGAGACAACGCAAGGATCAGCGCACTCCCCAACAGAACCCAACCGCAAGTACGCCACATCGATGTCATTCTTATTCTCCGGTAGCGGGTATATACCCGCTTAAGATCGGAAAAACCGGCGTCAGGCCAGTTCGTCCAGCAGCTTCAGCAAGATTTCGCGTTTTTCGGCACCCAGTCGATCAATCAGTCGCTGCTGCGCCGCCTCCCAGGCTGGCAGGGCCGCCGTCAGCCGTTCAGCGCCGGCCTCGGTCAGCTTGACGATGCGATTACGCATGTCTTCGCCCTCGACCAGCATCACCAGGCCTTCGCCCTCAAGCACCCGCAAGTTGCGTCCGAGGGTACTGCGGTCCAGGCCCATGGCTTCCGCCAGGGTGGAAATACTCGGTTGATTCAGACGCTGCAGATTGCACAGCAAAGAATACTGGGCAACGTTGATTCCGAAGCCGTCGAGAGCGCCGTCGTAGTGCCTGCTGACGCCACGGGCGGCGCGACGCAGGTTGATGCATAAACATTGGGAGTCGAGCATGGTGCGTGTATATACCCGTGGTTGAGTTAAATCAAGGTACAAGTGTCTGGCAGACCGCCTTCGCGAGCAAGCCCGCTTCCACATTAGATCTCCAACAGGCATAGAATTTGTGTTCGACGCCAATCAAATGTGGGAGCGGCGGAGCGGCGGAGCGGCGGAGCGACGATTCGACTTGCTCGCGAAGGGGCCAGCACATCCACCGCAAAAACATCAGCTCAATGCCAAACCAACCAGCACCGCCATCTCCAGCAACTCCAGCAGCGCCCCCGCCGTATCGCCCGTCGTCCCGCCCAATCGTCGCAGCATCACCTGCCGCAACCAGACGAAAACCAGTGCAGCGAGCACCAGCGCCAAAGCACCGCTAAGGCCTGCAATAAGGACACACGCCAGCGCACTGACCGCCAGCACCTGTTTGCCAGCCAAACGCGGCAAATGATCCGCCAGCGCCTGCCCCAAACCACCGGCCCGCACATACGGCGTGGTCAGGAACAATCCCAACAACGCAGCACGGCCAATCAACGGAACGATGATCAGAAAAACGCTGCGCTGTTGCTCGATCAACGCCAGCACCGCGGCGAACTTGAGCAGCAACACCAGCACCAGCGTCACCACCGCGATTGGACCGCTGCGCGGGTCTTTCATGATCGTCAGCGTGCGTTCACGGTCGCCGAATCCACCGAGCCAGGCGTCAGCGCTATCAGCCAGACCGTCGAGGTGCAACGCTCCGCTGAGCAACACCCAAACTGTCAGCAACAGTGCGGCATGCAGCAGCAACGGTGTGCCGAGCAACAGCCAATTCAGCGCCCACAAAATACCGCCAAACAGCAGCCCGACCAGTGGATAGAACAGTAGCGAGCGCCCCAATTCCTGCGGCGCCGGCATGCCCGGTAGACGAATCGGCAGACTGCTCAAAAATTGCAGGGCGATCCAGAACGGCAACATGTTCAGATCGCTTCCTTAAGTTTGACGCCGGGCTCTACGCTCAACGAAAACAGCGCACCATGCGCGACTTCAACGTTGAGCAATTGCTCACGAGGCAATCCCCGCGCCTGCGCCAGCAACAAACGCATGACGCCGCCATGGCTGACCAACAAAACACGTTCGCCCGCATAGGCCGTGTGCAACCGAGCAACGGCCGCCAATACCCGCGTCGAAAAATCCTCGACCCGCTCCCCTTGAGGTGGCGTAAACGAATAAGGGTTGGCCCAGAACAAACCCAACGCCTCGGCATCGGTTTCCATCAACGCCGCCGCGCTCTGCCCTTCCCACGCGCCGAAATGCAGTTCCTGCAGATCTTTATCCAGCTGCACCGGCAAACCCAGTTGCGCCCCGAGCTCTTCAGCGAATCGCGCACAGCGTTGCAACGGTGAACTGACCAGGCGATCCCAAGGCCCCTGATCGACCACCGCCGCGCGCATCTGCGCCCAACCTGTGTCGGTCAACGCATCGTCGAGACTGCCGCGCAGGCCGCCGCCGAGTTCGGTTTCGCCGTGGCGCAACAGGTCAAGGCGCAAGGTCATGCCGGACGATCCGCCACGGCCGCTTCGGCGAACGTCGCCATTTGTCCGTGAAGGTCGCACGCCAGGCGCAGCAGTGGCACGGCCAACGCGGCGCCGCTGCCCTCGCCCAGACGCAGACCGAGGTCCAGCAAGGGTTCGGCGTTCAGGGTTTCCAGCACGTGACGATGACCCGGCTCGGCGCCGCGATGACCGAACAACAGCCACTGGCGGCAATCAGGATTCAAGCGCACCGCCACCAACGCGGCGACGCTGCAAATGAATCCGTCCACCAGCACCGCGATACCTTCCTGGGCACACGCCAGATACGCGCCGACCAACGCAGCAATTTCGAAACCGCCGAGGTTGAATAGGGTTTGCAGCGCGTCGCCACGCTGAGCGCTGTGCAAGGCCAAAGCGCGCTCGATGACCTGAGCTTTATGGCTGACACCCGCCGCGTTCAGGCCGGAGCCCGGCCCGGTCAAGTGCACCACCGGGCAATCCAGCAATGCACAGGCCAACGCACTGGCCGCCGTCGTGTTGCCGATGCCCATCTCGCCGCCGATGAACAACTGCGCGCCCGCCGCGAGAGCACGCTGCACGCTGTCACGACCGGCCTGCAAGGCGAGTTCGCCCTGCGCTTGATTCATGGCCGCGCCTTCAACAAAATTCGCGGTGCCCGCGCCGATGTTCAAGTGCCGCACACCCGGCAGATTCAACGATGGCGTCACCGTGCCGAGGTCGACCACTTCAAGGGAAGCGCCGAGCTGGCGCGCCAACACACTGATCGCCGCGCCACCGCTGACGAAGTTGTGCAGCATCTGCCCGGTGACTTCCTGGGGAAACGCCGACACGCCTTCAGCGACGACGCCATGGTCACCGGCAAAAATAGCGATCCACAGCTGATCCAGGCTCGGCTTCACCTGCCCCTGCAACCCAGCCAATTGCACCGCCACCGACTCGAGCCGACCAAGGGAACCGGCGGGTTTGGTCAGCTGCTGTTGCCGCGCTTCAGCCTGTTCGACGGCTTGAGCGTCAGTCGGCTTGCACGGGTTCAGCCACCAGGATTGAGTCATAACGCAGTTCCTTTCAAAGTCAGGGGCAGGCCGGCGACGGTCAGGACGACTCGCTGACAGCGCTCGGCCAGAGCTTGATGCAGCCAACCGGCTTCATCGACGTAGCGGCGAGTCAATTCGCCCAGCGGCACGACACCCATTCCGGTCTCGTTGCTGACAAAAATGATTTCACCCGGCAATTCAGCCAGGCAGTCCAGCAAGGCTTCGCGCTCGGCAGTCAGTCGCTCGGTGTCGTCGAGCATCAGCAGATTGGTCATCCACAGGGTCAGGCAATCCACCAGCAGGCAACGATCGGCGCGGGCGGTTTCGCGCAGGACACGGGCGAGTTCAACGGGTTCTTCGATCAGCGCCCATTCGGCCGGACGACGGGCGCGGTGATGGGCGACCCGTTCGTTCATTTCACCGTCCAGCGGTTGGCTGGTGGCGATGTAGGTCACTTGGAGCTGACTGTCAGACGCGAGTTTCTCGGCCAGGCGACTTTTGCCGGAGCGGGCGCCGCCGAGGATCAGTTGCAGCATGGTTCATTCCTTAAAATCTTCGATGACTGTACCGGCCCCTTCGCGGGCAAGCCCGCTCCCACAGGTTCCGTGGGTGGATCAAAAATAGGTGAACAACTTCATTCCTTGTGGGAGCGGGCTTGCCCGCGAAGGGGCCGACACAACCACCTTAAATCCCGCAGAGCTCACGCAACAGCCGGGTATCCAGATGCTTCTCCACCAAATCCGCCAGCCGCTCGATATCGCGCTCACGCAACCCGTGGTAATCCACTTCCTGCACATCCTGCAAACCCGCCCAGCGCAACAGCGCACTGCATGCCGCCGGCGATTCGAACAGGCCATGCAGATAGGTGCCGAAAATCTGCCCATCGACACTTTGCGCACCATCGCAGCGGCCATCTTCCAACTGCACGGCGGCGTTTTCCAACGCGGGTCCGGTGGTCACGCCGGCGTGAATTTCATAACCGCTGACTTCAGCATTCTCCAGAGCCAAGCGCCCGCGCACATTGCGCAGTTGCTTCTCTTCTTCAAGCTGCGTTTCAAACGCCAACAAACCCAGACCGGCGCTGGAACCCGGTGCGCCTTCGAGGCCCAACGGGTCGTGGACCTGCTCGCCGAGCATCTGCAGACCACCGCAAATCCCCAACACTTTTCCACCGTAGCGCAGATGCCGGGCGATGGCGGTGTCCCAGCCATTGGCGCGCAAAAACGCGAGGTCGCTGCGCACGCTTTTCGAGCCGGGAAGAATGATCAGGTCGGCGGGCGGAATCGCCTGGCCGGGGCCGATGAATTGCAGGTCCACTTGCGGGTGCAGGCGCAGCGGATCGAAATCGGTGTGGTTGCTGATGCGCGGCAAGACCGGCACCACCACTTTGAGCACTTGATCGGCCTTGTCGGTCTGGCGCTGATCGATGCCGTCCTCGGCTTCCAGGTGCAGGTCCATCACGTACGGCAGAACGCCGATCACCGGTTTGCCGGTGCGCGCTTCCAGCCAGTCGAGACCCGGTTGCAGCAAGGCAATGTCGCCGCGAAAACGGTTGATGATGAAACCTTTGACCCGCGCTTGCTCGCTCGGCGACAACAGTTCCAGGGTGCCCACCAGATGCGCGAACACGCCGCCGCGATTGATGTCGGCGATCAGCACCACCGGGCAATCCACAGCTTCGGCGAAACCCATGTTGGCGATGTCGCCGGCGCGCAGATTGATCTCCGCCGGCGAGCCTGCACCCTCGACCATGACCAGCGGATACGCGGCGCTCAGCCGCGCATGGGAGGCCAGCACCGCTTGCATGGCGATGGTTTTATAGTCGTGATACGCGACCGCGTTCATCGTCGTGACGGCGCGGCCATGAATGATCACCTGAGCGCCAGTGTCGCTGTTGGGCTTGAGCAGCACCGGATTCATGTCGGTGTGCGGTTCGAGATGGGCGGCCTGAGCCTGCACCGCTTGCGCACGGCCGATCTCGCCACCGTCCGCGGTCACGGCACTATTGAGCGCCATGTTCTGAGGCTTGAACGGCACGACGCGTACGCCCTGACGCGTGCCCCAGCGACACAGCGCCGTTACCAGTGTGCTTTTGCCGGCGTCGGAGGTGGTGCCTTGCACCATCAACGTAGTCATCGAATTTCCTTGGCGTAGGCGTCGAACGCAAGATCGAGTCGGGTCCAGTCGGCCTCTTCGCCAGGCAGGCCGAAACGCAGGCTGCTGTTGTGGGTGAACAACCGCAGCAGAATGCCGTTCCGGGCCATGAACTCATGCAGTTCTTCGGCGCGTTCGGTGGTCAGCCACTGAAACAGGGCACAACTGCCCTGAGGTTTAAAACCATGTTTTTCCAGCAGCATCACCAGACGTTCGCTGGCTTGTTCGGTACGTACACGTTGCCTGGCGTGGCCTTCGGTATCCTGCAAACAGACTTGGCCCAGCACGCGAGTCGGTCCGCTGACGGCCCAGGGTCCGACTTGTTCGGCGAGCAGTTTGAGTAACTTGCGCTCCGCCAGCACAAACCCCAACCGCACACCGGCCAGACCAAAAAACTTGCCGAAAGAGCGCAGCACGATCAAGCCGACCTGATGGGCATACGGCGCCAGGCTCAGCTGTGGTGTGTTGTCCATGAACGCTTCGTCCACCACCAGCCAGCCACCGCGCTGGGCCAGTCTGGAATACCAGTCGAGCAGACGGCTCGGGGTCAGGCTCAGGCCGGTGGGATTGTTCGGGTTGACCACCACCAGCACGTCGAGGCTGTCGAGGAAGAAGTCGACCTCCTGCTCCAGCACTTCACGCACGATGTAACCGCTGCGGCGCCAGGCTTCGGCGTGCTCGGCGTAACACGGCGACAGCACGCCGACCTTGCCGACCCGGCGCAAGCGCGGCAGCAATTGGATCGCCATTTGCGAACCGGCCACCGGCAACACCTGCGCGGCGCCGTAGTATTCGCAGGCCGCCTGCTCCAGTCCGTCATCGGTTTCCGGCAAGCGCGCCCAGGCGCGCAACGGAATGTCCGGGACCGGAAACGGCCAGGGCGCGAGGCCGCTGGACAGGTCGAGCCAATCGGCTTCGGCGATACCGTATTCGAGCGCCGCCTTGCGCAACCGTCCACCGTGCTCAAGCATAGAATTCAGCCCCCACGCAGAGAATCAGCAGCCATAACCATACCCCGCGCCGGACCAATTGCCAGCCGCGGTCGATGGAGTCGGCGTCCGCCGGCGCGCCTTCGCCCAAGGGCGGACGCTGATGCAATTCACCGTGGTAAATCGCCGCCCCGCCCAACTCGACGCCCAGCGCACCGGCACCTGCGGCCATCACCGGACCGGCGTTCGGGCTGTCCCAGGTCGGGCCTTGTGAACGCCAGCATTTCAGCGCGAGACGGGTTTTCCCCAGCAGCGCGTAGGTCAATGCCACCAGTCGTGCAGGAATGTAGTTGAGCACGTCGTCGATCTTCGCCGCGGCCCAGCCGAAACGTTCGAAGCGCTCGTTGCGATAACCCCACATCGCATCCAGCGTATTGCTCAATCGGTAGAGCACCACGCCGGGCGCACCCGCGATCGCAAACCAGAACAGTGCGGCAAACACCGCGTCGCTGCCGTTCTCCAGGACGGATTCGGTGGCGGCGCGGGCGACTTCGGTTTGATCCAGTTCACTGGTCTGGCGGCTGACCAGGTAACCGACACGCTTGCGCGCTTCCTCCAGATCATCACTGCGCAGCGCCTTGGCAACCGGCTCGACGTGTTCACCGAGGCTACGCATACCGAGGGCGCAATAGAGCGCGAGAATCTCGACGATCCAGCCAACATAGGGTGCCCAGGAAAAAGCCGTGGCGAGCAAGGTCAGCGGTACGACCGCGATCACCCAAGCGGTAACGCCGTGACTGCGCCAGCCGCGTCCACCGCCGTTGAAACGTTGTTCGATGCGGTCGGCAAAACGGCCGAACGCCACCAGCGGATGCCAGCGTTTGGGTTCACCCAGCAGCGCATCCAGCGCAACCGCGGCGACACTCAACAACGCCACACTCATTGACTCACTCCCCAATAGTTTTCATACAGCAATTCGCTTAGCGGTCGCGCCTGCGCCCAGCCTTCGAGTACCAGCATCGGCGCCGGATAGAATTCCTTGACCGGCCCGAGACAAAGAATCGCCAAAGGCTTGGCCCCGGCGGGCAAACCCAGCAAGTCGGCCAGGACTTGCGGCTCGAATAAAGAGACCCACCCCATGCCCAGTCCTTCGGCACGGGAAGCCAGCCACAGGTTCTGGATCGCGCAGGACAACGAGGCCATGTCCATTTCCGGCAAGGTGCGGCGGCCGAAGATGTGGCGTTCGCGATCGTCCATCAACGCGGCGACCAACACCTCGGCACAGTCGTTGATGCCTTCGACTTTCAGTTTCATGAATTCGTCGGTGCGTTCGCCGAGGGCTTCGGCGGTGCGGATGCGCTCTTCTTCCACCAACAACTGGATCTTGCCGCGCAGGGCGCGATCGCTGATGCGGATGAATCGCCAGGGCTGCATCAGGCCGACGCTCGGCGCCTGGTGCGCGGCTTCAAGCAGGCGCCGGAGCAACTCGGGGTCGACGGTGCCGCCGCTGAAGTGGCGCATGTCGCGGCGTTCGGCGATGGCTCGGTAGACCGCTTCGCGTTCGGCCTGGCTGAATGCGTTGTCAGTCATGGCCTCTTCGCGAGCAAGCCCGCTCCCACAGTGGACTGCGTTTCTTCAGGCAACGCACTGACTAATGTGGGAGCGGCGGTGCGACGATTCGACTTGCTCGCGAAGGCGGCCTCAAGGTCCGGCACAAACAATGCGGCTACAGCAGCCGGATTGGACGGAAAATAGAAATGCACATAAGAAGCCGTCATCCGCCCCTCACGATAAACCGCCTCCGCCCCACGCCCGCCGTTAGGGCTGAGGCCACGGGCAATCGGCTCAAGTTCGGTACTGGTCAACGAATGGTGATAGGTGTGCCCACGGAGCGAACCCTCCGGCAATTCGACCGCCTGCAACGCCAGCGCCGCCAGCCGTTTCTGCATCACCGCATCCCCGGCCAGCAAGCCGACCAGCTCTGCGCGAGTGCCTTCGACATCGGTCAGCGAGTCGAGCAAATACAGCATGCCGCCACACTCGGCCAACAACGGTTTGCCCGCCGCGTGGTGAGCGCGGATGGCGTTGAGCATCGGGGTGTTCTGTGCCAGCGCCACATGGTGCAATTCCGGGTAGCCGCCCGGCAGATAGAGGCTGTCGGCCTCCGGCAACTGCGCGTCGCGGATCGGCGAGAAAAACAGCAGTTCGGCGCCCATGGCCCGCAGCAAATCCAGGCTCGCGCCGTAGGTGAATGCGAATGCTTCATCACGGGCCACGGCAATCCGCACACCGGCCAGCAACGGCTCGGCAGCGATGACATCAGGTGCAGCGAATTCCACGGCGGGTGGCAATGCGACTTCGCAACTGCTGGCCAAGGCATCCGCCGCCGCATCGAGGCGCAGATCAAGATCGTTCAGCTCGCTGGCCTGAACCAGACCGAGGTGCCGACTTGGCAATTCAATCCCGGTTTCCCGGGACAACGCGCCATACCAGCGCAGGCCTTCAGTGAGGCTGCCTTCAAGCAATTGCGCATGACGCAAGGTGCCGACGCGGTTGGCCAGCACCCCGGCAAACGGCAAGTCCGGCTGATACTTCGCCAACCCCAATGCCAGCGCACCGAACGTCTGCGCCATCGCCGTGCCGTCGATCACGGCGAGCACCGGCACACCAAAGTGTCGCGCCAGATCGGCGCTGGACGGCGTGCCGTCGAACAGCCCCATGACGCCTTCGATCAGGATCAGATCAGCTTCGCCGGCGGCTTCCCACAACAGCCGGCGACTTTCCTGCTCGCCGACCATCCACATGTCCAGCTGATACACCGGCGCACCGCTGGCGCGCTCGAGAATCATCGGGTCGAGAAAGTCCGGTCCGCATTTGAACACGCGAACCTTGCGCCCCTGATTGCGATGCAAACGGGCCAGCGCGGCGGTGACGGTGGTCTTGCCCTGACCGGAGGCCGGCGCGGCAATCAAGACCGCCGGGCAGTGACGGATGCTTTTCATAAAATAGTATTCACAGCTCGACGCCTTTTTGCGCTTTGATCCCGGCCTGGAAGGCGTGCTTGATGACGCCCATTTCAGTGACGGTGTCAGCCAGCTCGATCATCTCCGGCTTCGCGCCGCGACCGGTGACCACCACGTGCTGCATCGGCGGACGCGCCTGCAAGTCGCCGAGCACCTGATCGAGGTCGAGGTAACCGTGCTTGAGGGCGATGTTCAACTCATCGAGCACCACCAGACCGATCGACGGATCACGCAGCAGTTCACGGGAAACGGCCCACGCAGCTTCGGCGGCGGCGATGTCTCGTTGGCGGTCCTGGGTTTCCCAGGTAAAGCCCTCGCCCATCACATGAAAACGCACCTGCTCGGGGAAGCGGCGGAAGAACAGTTCTTCACCCGTGCTGTTGCGGCCCTTGATGAACTGCACCACGCCGCACTGCATGCCGTGACCCATGGAGCGGGCAAGCATGCCGAACGCCGAGCTGCTTTTGCCTTTGCCATTGCCGGTCAGCACCAGCAGCAGACCGCATTCATTTGGCGAGTTGGCGATGCGTTCGTCGATCACGGCTTTTTTTCGCAGCATGCGCGCCAGATGGCGTTCGTCACGATCGGGAGTATCAGTCATGGGGAGCTCTCCGTTGAGGCTGGATAACGGCGGGCAGGCACAAGAATAGACGGCAAGAAGCCTGGCATCGCCCACCGTGATGCCGCTGGATGGATCAGGCCGGTCTCCGGGCTCATGAGCGGCGTCACGCCTGACTGCGCGCCTTCCCATGTCGATATCGACACAGTGGCTCAAGGCGCAGTCTTCACACATTTACCGTTGCGGGGGCAGCGCCGGGATCGTGATTGTTCATGAATTGCACGAACGCACTCACCGGCTTCCCTGTTTCACTCTGTCGACCAAGGCCACAGAGCACCTGAAACAAGCCGCGAAGGTTAGAGGGTTGGGGGTGGAGCGTCAATTAAAGCCGGGACGCCGACGGGCGAATAATTGCCGTCTATCAATTAAACGACGTCAATCTTGTGCCACGCTTTCAGCAGTGATATCAAAGAGCCACAAACCCACATCACAATAACAAGGGTAAGCCACATGCAAGGCATGATTATCAGCAATCCGAAGCTGGAATTCCTGCGTCCGGTACTCGAACGCTGGTTTGACTGTATCGACCGCTACAACGCGGTGCGCGGCGATAACGACATGCCTTACTGGTACGACGAAAAAGCCAACCTCGGCTTGCTCTCGGCCGCCGCGTGGATGGCGGAAATGGTCACGCTGCAACACACACCGACCCGTAAACAGAACGAAGAAGGCGAACGCAACGCCCGCGCCGACCTGTTCATCGCCACCCGCGAAGAGCGCGCCTACCTTCAAGCCACGCAGCGCTGGCCACGGGTCAACAGCCTGAACCTGACACAAGCGCTGGCCGACATCACCAGCGACGCCAGGCGCATCAGTTACGTCAGCGACCTGAAACTCGGCTGCCTGTTCGTTGCACCGCAAAAAGCCCAGCACGGCGCTACCCCGGAAGAACTCCAGGACATGGTCGACGACCTGCAAAAGGAACACACCTGCGCCGCCGCCTGGTATTTCCCCTACGCCTACCGCAAGTTGCGCAACGAAGTCGGCCACTATCACCCCGGCATTGCCGTGCTGTTCAAGGAAGCTCGCGGCTGACCGGTTGAACCATCGCGGGTTTGCGCGTCTCTATTGATCAGGTCACTGCATTTATAGGGAAGATCAGCATGCACAAGCGCCAGCTCGTTCTCGTCATCGCCCTCGCCGGAGGGCTCGCCGCCTGCGGTGAAACCTCTACCCTGCAAGTCTCCGACGGCACCGGCCCGTCGCCCAAATTGCCAGAACCGAACAAAACCCTGATCCCGACGGTGAACATCGCCCCGGCGATCGGCTGGCCGGACGGTGCGAAACCCACCGCCGCAGCGGGCACTCAGGTGGCCGCGTTCGCCGAAGGCCTCGATCACCCGCGCTGGCTGTATGTGCTGCCGAACGGTGACGTGCTCGTCGCCGAAACCAACGCACCGCCCAAACCCGACGATGGCAAAGGCGTTAGAGGCTGGGTGATGAAGAAAGCCATGGGCCGCGCGGGTGCCGGCGTACCCAGCCCGAACCGCATTACGCTGTTGAGGGACAAGGACCACGACGGCATCGCCGAAACCCGCACGGTGTTTCTGGAAAACCTCAATTCGCCCTTCGGCATGACCCTGGTCGGCAATGACCTGTATGTCGCCGACACCGACCGCTTGCTGCGTTTTCACTATGAGAATGGCGACACGGTAATCAAGTCACAGCCGATCAAAGTGGTTGATCTGCCGGGCGGCACACTGAATCACCACTGGACCAAAAATGTCATCGCCAGCAAGGACGGCAGCAAGCTGTACGTCACGGTGGGCTCCAACAGCAACGTCGCCGAAAACGGCATGGATCAGGAAGAAGGTCGCGCGGCGATCTGGGAAGTGGATCGCGCCACCGGCAATCACCGGATCTTCGCCTCCGGCCTGCGCAACCCCAATGGCATGGCGTGGGAACCGCAGAGCGGCGCTTTGTGGACGGCCGTCAACGAGCGGGATGAAATCGGCAGCGACCTGGTGCCGGACTACATCACTTCCGTGAAGGACGGCGGGTTCTACGGCTGGCCGTTCAGTTATTACGGCCAGCACGTCGACATTCGCGTCGAGCCGCAAAACCCGGACCTGGTCGCCAAGGCTATCGCGCCAGACTACGCCGTCGGCCCGCATACCGCGTCACTGGGCCTGACGTTTGCTGAAGGCAACACGCTGTCGGCGCAATTCAAGGAAGGCGCCTTCATCGGCCAGCATGGTTCGTGGAACCGCAAGCCGCACAGTGGTTACAAAGTGATTTTCGTGCCATTCAGTGCCGGCAAACCGACTGGGCAACCGGTTGATGTGCTCACGGGTTTCCTCAATGAAGAGAAGAAAGCAATGGGCCGGCCGGTGGGTGTGGTGATTGATCAGCAGGGTGATTTGCTGGTGGCGGATGATGTGGGGAATAAGGTGTGGCGGGTTTCTGCAATTAAGTAAACGTTAAAAGATCGCAGCCTTCGGCAGCTCCTACAGGGTGTATGCCATCCAATGTAGGAGCTGCCGAAGGCTGCGATCTTTTCAGCGCACACCTACTTCTTGCGGCAGAGCGTCAATCCATCGCCTAACGGCAACAGCGACAAATCCACACGCGAGTCATCTCTCAACGCGAGATTAAGCGCCTGGATAGCTCGGGTATCTTCACTCTCGGGATTCTGCTCAAGCACCCGCCCGCTCCACAGCGTGTTATCGAACACCGCCAGACCACCAACGCGCAGCAGACGCAGCGCGTGCTCCAGGTAGGCTGGATAGTTAGCCTTGTCGGCATCAATGAAAATCAAATCGAATTGTTCGGGTTGATCCAACTGAGCCAGGGTTTCCAGCGCAGGCGCCAGGCGCAGGTCAATTCGTTCAGCGAGCCCCGCTTCCTGCCAGTAACGGCGCGCCGTAGCGTTGTAGTCGCCGGGAATATCACAGCAGATCAACGAACCGTCATCCGGCAATGCCGCCGCCATGCACAACGCGCTGTAACCGGTGAACGTGCCGACTTCCAGCAATCGCCTGGCGCCGGTGAGCTTCACCAGCAAGGCGAGGAATTGCCCCTGTTCCGGCGCCACCTGCCAGCGCGCCATCGGCAGCGCCTGGGTTTCAGCGCGCAAACGCTTGAGCAGCGGCGTTTCCCTAAGGGAAACGTCGAGCAGGTATTGATACAGGGAATCGTCGAGATTGAGTGTGCGGGCGGTCATGACAACAACCTCTTGGAACTAAGGATTGCGCGCCAGATGCTCGGGTTGCAGAACACGCTTGGCGCTCAGGTAGGCTTTCTGCCAATACGCTTTGGACAAGCTGTCTAGCTTCACCGTGCCGCCCGTGGCCGGCGCATGGACGAAGCGACCTTCGCCGACGTAGATCCCGGCGTGACTGACTTGAGAGCCGCCTTTGGTGGCGAAGAAAATCAGGTCACCGGTTTGCAGGCCTTCCTTGC
The DNA here is from genome assembly GCF_054897965.1 of Pseudomonas sp. LB3P81. Lineage (NCBI taxonomy): Bacteria > Pseudomonadati > Pseudomonadota > Gammaproteobacteria > Pseudomonadales > Pseudomonadaceae > Pseudomonas > Pseudomonas sp. LB3P81. The sequence goes on from NZ_JBUBVG010000001.1 coordinate 1,632,436, forward strand.
CAACATTGGCCGCTTGCATGCTGATCATCTCGCGGGTGGTGCGCGGCAGGGAAATGCCGGCGACGTCACGGTAGACATAACCGATCAGGCCGCTGCAATCGAACCCGGAATCCGGCGTGTTGCCGCCCCAGCGATAAGGCGTGCCGACCAGACCCAACGCACGAAACAGCACATCCTCTGCCTCAGGCGAAAAAGCTTGGGGAGAACCGAAAACAATCGGCGCGCGAACCACCGGTGCAGGCGGCGGTGTGCGGCTGGCACAGGCGCTGAGCAGCGCTGCGAAGAACATGAGTGCGAGGCGGGCCGACATCGTCATCTGCAGAACATCCTGATCTGGCTGCGGCTTTTTTCTGCCGACAGGGCAGAAAAGAAAACCGCCTGCGCAGGACGCAGGCGGTTTGCCATCAATAATAGATCAGGATTCTAGCGGCTATGCGGCAAACTTCAAGTAAGACTTTAAGTTCGCCTTACAAACTGTCCGCCTACTTTGTTGCAGAGAGGCTTTTTGTCACCACTGAGGTGGCGACAGGCTGAAGCATTACTTGCGTGCCGTGACCACGGTCGGGGCCATCGCGAGTGCGCGCTTGGCTTCGATGAAGGTCTTGTTCCAGTAGCTGTCGCCCAGGCTATCGACCCGGACACCACCGCTTTTGCGGCTGCTGGAGTGGATGAACTGGTTGTCACCGAGGTAGATCCCCGCGTGACTGACACGACCGCGACGGCCATTGGTGGCGAAGAACAGCAGATCGCCTGGCTTGAGGGCGCTGCGAGAAACCAGCGGTGCGTCCACGTTAATCATTTCGCGAGTGGAACGCGGCAGGTTCATGCCGGCCTCTTCACGGAACAGATAACCGATGAAGCCGCTGCAATCGAAGCCAGCCTCGGAGGTGCCGCCGAAACGGTAACGGGTACCGATCAGGGACATGCCACGTTCGAGAATGCTGTCGGCCAGAACCGGAAGCTGGTAGGACTTGCCATCGGCGAAGTCTGCCAGTTCTTTATCGGCGGCCAGCTCTTCCTGGAAAAGGACGGAAGAGGATTGCGCAGTTACTGAATTTTTTACCTGCTGTTGAGGCGCTTGCTCCGACACTGGAGAGTGGGCAGCGCAACCGAACAACAGGGTGACGAGTGCGAGAGGCACGAGGGGTGCAAAGCGATTTAGCATGGGCACGACCGTGGCTGATAGTTGTAAAGAAGCCGAGACTATGCCCGCTATCATCCTCATTTGCAAATTCAATCGAACTTTATGTGACTTTCCGGTTTCGCGCTTCCATCTAAGCGCTTAAGCCCCATTTAGACGCTCGCGCGGCCTACACCCTGTAGGAAAGCGAACTTTTTGGCGCCTGAAATATGCCAAAAACCCAGTGTTTACCAGCCCAGCGTCTCTTTTAGAAACGGAATGGTCAGCTTGCGCTGAGCTTGAAGAGAGGCCTGATCGAGACGCTCAAGCAACTCGAACAGCGCGCTCATGCTGCGAGTGCCACGGGTCAAAATAAAATGCCCGACTTCATCGGTCAGGTGCAATCCACGACGGGATGCACGCAGTTGCAAGGCACGCAATTTGTCTTCGTCGGACAGCGGTCGCATCTGGAAGATCAGCGCCAGCGTGAGACGGGATTTCAGGTCCGCCAGCTTCACCGGCAATTCACGCGGTGATGTCGAGGCTGCAATGAGCAGCCGTCGACCGCTGTCACGCAGTCGGTTGAACAGATGGAACAACGCCTCTTCCCAGTCCGCCTTGCCGGCAACCGCCTGCAGATCATCCAGGCAGACCAGTTCGTACTGTTCGAGGTTGTCGAGAATTTCGATGCCGCGATCCATCAACTCGGCCAGTGGCAGATATACCGCCGGCTCACCCATCTGTTCGAAGCGCAGGCAGGCTGCCTGCAACAAATGTGTGCGCCCTACCCCGTGCTTGCCCCAGAGGTAAATCAGGCTTTCGGTCCAGCCAGCGTCGGCTTCGCACAGCCGCTCGACATAGCCGAGTGCAGCGGCATTGGCGCCTGGATAGTAATTGATAAAGGTAGCGTCATCACGCAGACGCACACCTAGGGGCAGCTGAATCGGTTTCATGCTGACTGAACAGTTCCAAAGGAACCGTTAGTGGCCTCTGTGTAAAGTTTGCGAAGTTTATACCCGTGAAGCTGACCGCACAATGCGACAGACCATAAGCAAAATCAAAGGTTTGCGTTATCACACCGGTTTCATGAGCGTTTCTTTGGCAGCGCAAGTGACAGCCGCCCATGGGACACGGGCCAGCCTGGCACTGAACCAGACCGCCCGCGACGCGTCATCGGCGAACCCTAGAGCTTGGGTTCGTCGACGCCGCCGTAGATATCCGAATCTTTATACAAATCATGCACATGGCGCACCAGCACCATGATCACCGCCGCCACCGGGAGCGCCAGCAGCACGCCGGTGAAACCGAACAGCTCACCACCGGCCAGAATCGCAAAGATCACCGCCACCGGGTGCAGGCCGATCCGGTCGCCCACCAGCAACGGCGTCAGCACCATACCCTCCAGCGCCTGGCCGACCATGAACACCGCGACAATGCCAACCATGGGGTACAAGTCGCCACCAAACTGGAACAGGCCAGCAATCAGCGCCGCGCCAATCCCGATGACAAACCCCATATACGGCACAATCGCCGCCAGGCCGGCGATCATCCCGATCAGCAGCCCCAGCTCCAGCCCTGCCAGCATCAGGCCCGCCGAATAGATCACACCCAGCGCCACCATCACCAACAACTGCCCGCGCACGAACGCACCAAGCACTTCATGGCATTCACCCGCCAGGGTCACCACACGTTCTTCCCGGTCACGGGGCAGCAGGCTGCGAATCTTGGCCACCATCACATCCCAGTCCCGCAGCAGATAAAAGCTCACCACCGGGATCAGCACCAGATTAGCCAGCCAACCGATCAACGCGAGACCGGAAGCGGTCGCCTGACTCAGCACCACGCCGACGATGTCGGTGGTCTGGCCCATGTGCTCGCTGATGGCCGCTTTGAGCTTGTCGAACTTCCAGAAACCGTCCGACAGCCCGAACTTCGACTGTGCCCACGGCAATGCAGTGTGCTGCAACCAGTCGAGCATCTGCGGTGCCAGTTCATACAAGCGAAACAACTGCTTGGCGAGCATCGGCACCAGCACCAGCAACAAGGTGGTGAAAATCAAGGTGAACAGCGCGAACACCGCCACCACCCCCCAAGTCCGGGACAGGCCGGCCTTCTCCAGCCGATCCACCAGCGGGTCGAACAGATACGCCAACAACAGCGCTACCAGAAACGGCGTCAGAATCGGATGCAACAGCCAGATAAACGCGCAGAGCAGAACCACCCCGCCCAACCAGAACCAACGCCGCGTATCGGCCATGTACCACTCCATATGCATCTATATAAAGAAAGAAAACCTTACCAACGGAAACGCAACTGCGGCACCGGTGCAGGCGTTGGCGCTGCAGCAGGCGCCGCCCCTTGGACCACCGGCTGAACAGGCGCCGTCGGTGCCCGCGCCTCACCCGCCGGAACCTCCTGCAACTTCGCCAGCGACAACTGCGAGCGCAACTGCTCGGCGCTGCCATTGACCCGGTAGAGAACCCGGTCAGCGTCGACACTCTGCAGGCGCGCGTTAAACGGCTCAAGCAAACGCCCAAGCGTCGCGTAACGCTCCAGATTCATGCCCTGCACTTCCAGCAACTGCTCACCCGAGACACCCGGTTTGACCACAAAGCGTGGCGCCAGACGCTGACTGACCGCCAGCAGCACCGCATCGGCGACGGCGGCCTGATCCGCGCCCTGCACGCTGCCCGCTTCCTTCTGATCGCCGAGCCACAAATGCCATTTGGCCTGCCACTGACCGCCCTCTTCACGGGCATGCACGGCCAGCAAGGCGTCAGCGTTGTAACGATCCGATGCGCCGCGCAAGGGCGCCGCATCCGTGCCTTCAAGATTCGGCGCCGTGGCGACCAGTTGCTCGCTCAGGTCCGCCAGCGGCAAACGCAGCGGCAGACCACGGTGTTGCGCCGCGCGACGCAGTGGCGCGGCGCTGGCCTGGCCATCACCGACCAGGCTCGAACCCTCGGTGGAGTCATTCAACCACCAGACCAGGATCGACGGCCGGTTCGCACCCCAAAGCGACAAACCGGCGCGGCGCAACGCCTGCTCGGTGCTGGCCGGGTCGAAATCAACTTTCAGCACTTCCGGCGGGCCGGCATCGAAACCGTACTGACTGATGATCTGCTGCGGCTCCTTGCGAATGGCCGCCAGCCCCGGACTTTGCGCAGCCTTGGGATCGCCGGTCAGGCGCAACACCAGCGTGTCGAGCGCGCGCTGGGTGGCTTGATCGCGTTCTTCTGCCGCCTGACTGGTGACGGGCTCGCGCACTTGATAAAGGCCTTTGACGGTTTCGGCATGACTCGCCAGGCTGACCAGAGACAAACAACCCACAAACAATGATCTGAAAAAACGCATGGAAGATTCCTGACGACAAGAGCGGCTGGAACTGACCGCATGAAGACAATCGAGCAAGGCTGTGACCATCGCCCGACGCAAAACATTCACACGTCCCGGTTAAGTTTTTCGCACTGCCATAACGATAGACGGATAATCGCGATACCTTATACAGCCAAGCGGGAGGCGACCAACACGGGCAATACCGGTTTTTTTGTATCGATATGCCCCTGCTGTCGGCCTGAGGATGGCCGCTGCCCCTCAAGCCTGATAAAATCGCGCGCCTTCGCAGACCGGCAACAGCCGGGCACCCTGAAATTCGCGCAAGGCACATGCCCTTCGTTTGTTTCGGCGGTCCCACTGGACTCGGTCGTTACCCCTGAATCCCCCCTAAAGGCCTGGATCATGAGCAAGCAACCCTCCCTGAGCTACAAGGACGCCGGTGTAGACATCGACGCCGGTGAAGCATTGGTCGAACGCATCAAGAGCGTCGCCAAGCGCACTGCGCGCCCGGAAGTCATGGGCGGCCTGGGCGGTTTCGGCGCCCTCTGCGAAATCCCGGCCGGCTACAAACAGCCTGTGCTGGTTTCCGGCACCGACGGCGTCGGCACCAAGCTACGTCTGGCGCTGAACCTGAACAAGCACGACAGCATCGGCATCGACCTGGTGGCCATGTGCGTGAACGACCTGGTGGTCTGCGGCGCCGAGCCGCTGTTCTTCCTCGACTACTATGCTACCGGCAAACTCAACGTCGAGACCGCGACCCAGGTCGTGACCGGCATCGGCGCGGGCTGCGAACTGTCCGGCTGCTCCCTGGTCGGCGGCGAAACCGCTGAAATGCCTGGCATGTACGAAGGCGAAGACTACGACCTGGCGGGCTTCTGCGTCGGCGTCGTGGAAAAATCCGAAATCATCGACGGTTCGAAAGTCGCTGCCGGCGATGCCCTGCTCGCCCTGCCGTCTTCCGGCCCGCACTCCAACGGCTACTCGCTGATCCGCAAGATCATCGAAGTGTCCGGTGCCGACATCGAAAACATCCAGCTCGACGGCAAGCCGCTGACCGACCTGCTGATGGCTCCGACCCGTATCTACGTGAAGCCGTTGTTGAAGCTGATCAAGGAAACCGGCGCGGTCAAAGCCATGGCCCACATCACCGGTGGCGGCCTGCTGGACAATATCCCGCGCGTACTGCCAAAAGGCGCTCAAGCGGTGGTTGACGTTGCAAGCTGGACTCGCCCTGCCGTGTTCGACTGGCTGCAAGAGAAAGGCAACGTCGACGAAAACGAAATGCACCGCGTGCTGAACTGCGGCGTTGGCATGGTGATCTGCGTGGCTCAAGAGCACGTTGAAACCGCGCTGAACGTGCTGCGTGAAGCCGGCGAGCAGCCTTGGGTCATCGGCCAGATCGCCACCGCTGCCGAAGGCGCGGCTCAGGTTGAACTGAAAAACCTCAAGGCTCATTAATGTCCGTCACCTGTGATGTGGTGGTGCTGTTGTCCGGCACCGGCAGTAACTTGCAGGCCCTGATCGACAGCACGCGGACCGGCGACAGCCCGGTCCGCATCGCCGCGGTGATTTCCAACCGCGCCGACGCCTACGGCCTGCAACGCGCCAGGGAGGCGGGTATCGACACCCGCACCCTCGATCACAAGGCTTTCGAAGGCCGCGAAGCCTTCGACGCCGCGCTGATCGAACTGATCGACGCCTTCAATCCCAAACTCGTGGTACTGGCCGGTTTCATGCGCATCCTCAGCGCTGACTTCGTGCGCCACTACGCGGGTCGCCTGCTCAACATCCACCCCTCGCTGCTGCCCAAATACAAAGGGTTACACACCCATCAGCGCGCGCTGGAGGCTGGCGACACTGAACACGGCTGTTCCGTGCACTTTGTCACCGAGGAACTCGATGGCGGACCACTGGTCGTACAGGCAGTATTACCGGTAGAGTTGCACGATTCGCCGCAGAGTCTGGCGCAGCGAGTTCACACCCAGGAACACCTGATCTACCCGATGGCCGTACGCTGGTTTGCCGAAGGCCGTTTATCACTCGGCGAACAAGGTGCTTTACTGGATGGCAAGTTACTCGCGGCCAGCGGCCACTTGATTCGAACCTAGGAGATTTTATGCGTCGCGCCCTGCTCTTCGCTTGCGCTCTGCTTGCCCTGCCTTTCGCGCAGGCAACAGAACTTCAACCCTTCTCCGCCAGCTACACCGCCGACTGGAAGCAGCTTCCAATGAGCGGCACTGCCGAGCGCAGCCTGACCAAGGAAGCCAACGGCGTCTGGAAGCTCAGCTTCAAGGCCTCGATGATGATCGCCAGCCTGACCGAAGAAAGCACCCTGACCCTGGACAAGGACACCCTGCTGCCACAGTCCTACCACTTCGAACGCGGTGGCCTGGGAAAAGCCAAAAAGGCTGACCTGGACTTTGACTGGACCACCAAAATGGTCACCGGCACCGATCGCGGCGACGCGGTCAAGATCCCGCTCAACCGCGGCATGGTCGACAAATCCACTTATCAGCTGGCCTTGCAACACGACGTGGCCGCCGGCAAGAAAAGCATGAGCTATCAGGTAGTCGATAATGGCGAAGTCGACACCTATGACTTCCGCGTGCTGGGTTCGGAAAAGGTCGACACCAAGGCTGGCCAGATCGACGCGATCAAGGTCGAGCGCGTGCGCGACCCGACACAAAGCAAGCGCATCACCGTGCTGTGGTTCGCCAAGGACTGGGATTACCTGCTGGTCCGCCTGCAACAGGTCGAAACCGACGGCAAGGAGTACAACATCATGCTCCTCGACGGCAAGGTCAACGGCAAGGCTGTCAAAGGCAGCTGATCCGGATCGAAACAAGAAGCCCCGCAATTGCGGGGCTTTTTTTCGTCTAATGCTGTGGCGAGGGAGCTTGCTCCCGCTGGACTGCGTAGCAGTCCCCTTTTTGGGGTCGCTTCGCAACCCAGCGGGACGGTGCGGCGATCCGACAAGCTCCCTCGCCACAGGGAATTGCGGGGTCATCGACAAAAAAGTGGAACGCGAAACAGAAGGACTGCTCTATAACTTCAACGTCTTTTTTGATCGAATGACTTTTCCTGCTGCCTGTGAGGTTTCCCATGACTGTTACCGTCAATACCGTTTCCGCCGAAGGTTTTCGTCACAGCGTCCAGATCGATGAGCACGAACTGTTTGCCGATGTACCCAAAGATGTCGGTGGCGAAGGCACTGCGCCAGAGCCTCACGATTACTTCGACGCCGCGCTCGGTGCCTGCAAGGCCCTGACCCTGAAGCTGTATGCCAAGAAAAAAGACATCCCGCTGACCGGTGTCACGGTCGAGGTCAAACGCGACAACAGTGAAGAACAGAAAGGCAAGTACGCCCTGCACGTCAAACTGACCCTCAAGGGTGTGCTCACCGATGCCCAGCGCGACGAACTGCACCGCGTGGCCGACCGTTGCCCGGTGCACAAGCTGATGACCACCACCGACGTCAGCATCGAAACCCATCTGTCCGAAGGTGCCTTCAGCCAATAGCGGCGAGGCCCGGCCAAGCGGGTTATGCTCCATGCGTCACCCGCTCAGCCTGGAATGCACCATGAACACTCCGCTCGTGATCCGCCCCCGCGCCGAAGATGTCGAAGGCCAGCCGATTTTTCGTCCGCTGCCGTCAGCCAGATGCCGCAGCGTCGGGCCTTTTGTGTTTTTCGACCACATGCTGGAAACCCGATATCCGGCGGGCAAAGGCATGAATATCCGTCAGCACCCGCACATTGGTCTGTCGACCCTCACCTACTTGTTCGAAGGAAAAATCCAGCACAAGGACAGCCTCGGTTCCGATCAGGTGGTGGAGGCCGGCGATGTCAGCTGGATGACCGCAGGCAGCGCCATTGCCCACGTCGAGCGCACGCCCGAGGCATTGAAGGAAAGCGGATTCACGATGCACGGTTTGCAGATCTGGCTGGCATCGCCCAAGGATCATGAGCAAGGCCCGGGATACTACAGCCATCATCCGGCGGCCACATTGCCGGTCAGCGACAACCTTGGGGTGAAGATCCGGATGATCGCCGGGTCAGGCTTTTGCCTGGAATCCCCGGTGCCGGTGCTTTCTCCTACGCTGTACGCGGAACTGAACCTGCAGACAGCGACCACGCTGCTGATCCCCACCGAGCATGAAGAACGGGCTCTGTATGTGTTGAGCGGCGGGGTGCAACTCGATGGCGAGCTGATAGAACCGCATTCGCTGGTGGTGCTGCCTGCGGGGGAGGAAATGACGCTGTTCGCCGAGAGCGACTGTCATGCGGTGCTGTTGGGTGGCGCGCCACTGGATGGGCCGCGAAGGATCAACTGGAATTTTGTGGCGAGCGATCCGGCGGCTATTGATGAAGCACGCCGACGTTGGGCGGCCGGGGATTGGCCGACGGTGCCAGGGGAAGTTGAGCGGATCGAACTGCCTTAGGCTATTCGCTGTAAGTTATACCGCCTTCGCGGGCAACCCGCTCCCACAGGGTCAGCTGTGTTGCCCAACATGAGTGAACACCACCGAACCTTGTGGGAGCGGGCTTGCCCGCGAAGGGGCCCTGCCTGCCACCGCCCACTAAAAGCCCAGGTATAAAAAAACCCGCCGAAGCGGGTTTTTTTATACGGCGTTGTTAAACCGACAGTTCAACCAACAGCTTGTTGAGGCGGCGCACATACGCCGCCGGGTCTTTCAAGCTGCCGCCGGCCGCCAGGTCCGCCTGATCGAAGAGAATTTTCGACAAGTCGCCGAAGCGCTCGTCGCTTTGCTCGTTGTCGAGCTTCTCGATCAGCGGGTGAGCCGGGTTGAACTCGAAGATCGGCTTCGAATCCGGCACCTTCTGACCGCTGGCTTCGAGGATCTGACGCATTTGCATACCCAGGTCCTGTTCGCCGATGGCCAGAATCGCCGGGGAATCGGTCAGACGGTGGGAAACCCGTACTTCAGCAACCGAATCGCCCAGTGCAGTTTTCAGACGCTCGACCAGACCTTCTTTGGACTTGGCGACTTCTTCCGCGGCTTTCTTGTCCTCTTCCGAGTCCAGGTTGCCCAGGTCCAGGTCACCACGCGCCACGTCGACAAAGCTCTTGCCATCGAAGTCGCTGAGGTAGCTCATCAGCCACTCGTCGATGCGGTCGGTCAGCAGCAGCACTTCGATGCCTTTCTTGCGGAAGACTTCCAGGTGCGGGCTGTTTTTGACTTGCGCGTAGGTTTCGCCGGTCAGGTAGTAAATCTTGTCCTGACCTTCCTTGGCGCGCGCCAGGTACTCGGCCAGACCTACAACCTGCTCGCCTTCTTCACCCTGAGTGGACGCAAAACGCAGCAGGCCGGCGATTTTCTCTTTGTTGGCGAAATCTTCTGCCGGGCCTTCTTTCATGACCTGACCGAAGTTCTTCCAGAAACCCTTGTATTGCTCAGGCTCGTTCTTCGCCAGTTTTTCCAGCATGTCCAGCACGCGCTTGGTCAGCGCCGACTTCATGGAATCGATGATCGGGTCTTTCTGCAGGATTTCCCGCGACACGTTCAGCGACAGGTCGTTGGAATCGACCACGCCTTTGATGAAGCGCAGGTACAGCGGCAGGAACGACTCGGCCTGGTCCATGACGAACACGCGCTGTACGTACAGCTTCAGGCCTTTCGGCGCTTCACGCTGGTACAGGTCGAACGGAGCGCGGGTCGGAACATAAAGCAGCGAGCTGTATTCGAGCTTGCCTTCGACCTTGTTGTGGCTCCAGCTCAGCGGGTTTTCGTAGTCGTGAGCGATGTGCTTGAAGAACTCCTGATATTCCTCGTCCTTGATCTCGGTGCGAGGACGGGTCCACAGGGCGCTGGCGCGGTTGACGGTTTCCCATTCAGCGGTCGGCTTCTCTTCACCTTCAGTAGCTGCCACTTCTTTCGGCAACTCGATCGGCAAAGCGATGTGGTCGGAGTACTTCTTGATGATGTTGCGCAGGCGCCAGCCATCGGCGAACTCGTCTTCACCGGACTTCAGGTGCAGGACGATACGGGTGCCGCGCTCGGCTTTCTCGACGGTGGCAACTTCGAAATCGCCTTCGCCCTTGGACGACCAGTGCACGCCTTCGCTGGCGGCAGCACCGGCGCGACGGCTGAACACGTCGACTTTGTCGGCGACGATGAAGGCCGAGTAGAAACCGACACCGAACTGACCGATCAGGTGCGAATCTTTTTTCTGATCGCCAGACAGGTGCTTCATGAAATCAGCGGTGCCGGATTTGGCGATGGTGCCCAAGTGGGTGATCGCATCTTCACGGCTCATGCCGATACCGTTGTCTTCGAGGGTGACGGTTTTGGCGTCCTTGTCGAAGCTCACACGGATTTTCAGTTCGGCGCCACCTTCCAGCAACTCAGGCCTGGACAGGGCTTCGAAACGTAATTTGTCGACAGCGTCAGAGGCGTTCGAGATCAATTCGCGAAGGAAAATTTCCTTGTTGGAATACAGCGAATGGATCATGAGGTGCAGCAGTTGCTTCACCTCGGTCTGGAAGCCCAGGGTTTCCTTTTGAGTTTCCACACTCATGGTCATCAAACTCCAATCAGATGGCAGTGGCCGCGACCTTAAGGGTCGGCGGCGGGTTGTCATCAGAGTTGGGGGCTCGGATCAGGATTTCAAGGGCTCATCGATTTTGAAGTGGGCACGGGCGGTGGCGATGGGTTCGACTTCGGTGCTTTGCCAGGCGGTCACTGCCACGTTTGCGACACGCCGCCCCTGACGGCACACCTGACATCTGGCCCAAGTGTCGCGAAACTGCCCGGCGCGCAGGTAGTCGAGGGAAAAGTCGATGATCTTCGGAACGCCCGGCGAACCGGTGAGAATCAGCAGGTGCAGCGCGGCGGACAGCTCCATGAACCCGGCAATCACTCCGCCATGAATCGCCGGCAATAAAGGGTTACCAATGTTGTCTTTGTTCGCCGGCAGGCGAAACAGCAGGTCATCCCCGACCCGTGAGCATTCGACACCGATCAATTTGGCGTAGGGAATCAGGTGCAGCAGCGCGGCATAGTCGCCCTGTTCATGGGCCAGTTGCAGTTGTTCCTTGAAGTTGTCGGTCATTTCGCTCCTCCGGCGATGGCGCCACCAAACCCTTTGGTGCCTTTGATGCCCTTGCCCATGCGCATGAACGTGCCCACGACGTGGGCGATGGGCTGTTCGGGATCGTCCTGATAGGCAAAACCACGGGCGAAGATCACGTCCGTGGTGACCCGGTAACACTGGGCAAAGCCATACACATCTTTATGCGGCTCGGCCGCGTGCATGTAGTCGATGCGCAAATCGAGGGTCGGGCAGACTTCGAACTCGGGCAGCACGCAAAGGGTGGACATGCCACACGCGGTGTCCATCAAGGAAGTCAGCGCACCGCCGTGGATCACGCCGGTTTGCGGGTTACCGATGATTTGCGGGCTGTAAGGCAAAATGACGGTGAGCCCGTCGCTGCTGGCGCTGTGAACTCGCAGCCCGAGTACCTGACAGTGTCGCAATGCCGATAAAAATCGCGTCGCGCGCTCAAAAACGGGGTTTTCGGCCATTTGATAAAAACTCTTCTTAGTATTCCGACATCGCACTAGGCGTATTCGGTAAAAGTTCCCGTGGGAATAATCTTATATATCTGAATGAATTGAGGAACTTAACCCTGATGGCTGTGCTCGAAAGGCCAGTAGATAATTTCCATAAGGAGAAACACCCCATGCGTAAGACTTTAGCTATTGCCTTGATGTTGACCGCTTCCCTCGGTCTCGCTGCCTGCGATAAAAAATCCGAGGACAAAGCTCAAGATGCCACCCAACATGCTGAGCAAGCTCAGCAAGACATGAACAAAGCTCAGGATAAAGTGAACGACGCAGCGAAAGAAAACGCCGAAGCTGCCAAAGCTCAGGCTGAATCGAACGAAGCAGCTGCAAAAGAAGCACCTAAAAACTAAAACGTTTTTAGCGTGATAAAGAAAACCCGCCAAGTGCGGGTTTTCTTTCGCCTGTCATTTGCCCCGTTAGAGCAAAATAGTTCTAAAAGTCGGACTAATCATCAGCAGAAACGAACACACTAGTCCGACAAACCACACCAGACTTCGTTGCCAGGCCAGATCGCCCCAATAGCACAATAAGTAAATGATGCGCGTAATCACGAAGATGATTGCCAGCGAATCAATCAGCCATCCCGCCGTCTGTGTGGTGTGCGCCATCAACACCCCCACCGCGAACAATATGAAGGCTTCGAAGCAGTTCTGATGGGCCGCCACCGCTCGGGCACCGAAGCCGGTGAGTTGTGCCTGCTGCTGGCGTGGCAGGTGATTGTTGTAACCGCCCTGCTCTTTCATGGCCTTGGCCACCGGCATGCGGGCCACGTAAATCAGCAAGGCGCTGACAAACACGCACCAGAACGGAATACTCATCAAGCAGCCTCTTTGATCGCTTCAGGCAATGGCGCCTCTGTAGGGGTATAGACCATCACGTCGAGAACGTCGGAATGAAACTCCCGGCGATAGAGCACCAGCACCACGCCGGCACTCATCAACATGAACAACCAGGGGCTGACGAACCAGGCCAGCATGGTCATGCCGAAGTAATAGGAGCGCAGGCCGAAGTTGAACTGGTTGGCGGCCATTGAGATGACACGCGCCGCCCGTGCAGCAAAGGCTTTGCGCTCCTGCTCCGAGACATGCCGCTCGCCGACCATGGGTGCAGAGCCGATCAGAATGGCCGCGAAGTTGTACTGGCGCATGCACCAGCTGAACGTAAAGAACGCATACACAAACACCAGCGCCAGGCACAGCAACTTGATCTCGGACATCCCTTGGGAGGCCTGCTGCACCATCGGGATATCCGCCAGCAACGACACCGCCCTCTCCGACGCGCCCAGCACGGTGAGAATACCGGCGAGGATGATGAGTGTGCTGGAGGCGAAGAACGAAGCGTTGCGTTCCAGGTTGCCGACCACACTGGCGTCGGCGATGCGGTTGTCCCGCAGCAGCATGCGGCGCATCCAGTCTTCGCGGTACAGGTGCAGCACACTGGCCAGGCACGCGGTGTCGCGACCCTTCCACGTCGCATAACGGGTGTAGCCGCCCCAGCAGATGACAAACCAGACAGCGGCAAGAATGTGGATCAGGTTGGTGTGGATGAACGACATGCAGGTCCTTGTGATGTGTTTGCGGAGGAACCGAAACCCTGTGGGAGCGAGCCTGTGTGGCGAGGGAGCTTGCTCCCGCTGGGTCGCGAAGCGGCCCCAAAAGCTTTGCGACTGCTTCGCAGCCGAGCGGGAGCAAGCTCCCTCGCCAAACAGGCTCTCTCCCACATGGGATTTGCAATGCTTCGACGTTAGCGTAAGGAAAAAGACACTGCATCACGCACATAAAAAATGCCCCGTATCGATTGATACGGGGCATTTCCATGTGTGCTCAAGACCCGCTTGTGACGGGCCGTGAAGCGACTTAAGCCAGCGCTTCTTCGCGCTTGCCCAGCAGGCGGTCGCAAGCCACCGCAACCACCAGCGTCATGACCGACGGCACCAGCCATGCCAGACCTTGCTCGCTCAGCGGCAAATGAGCCAGTTGCGTCGGCATCCATTCCGCCAGACCCGCGCCCTTGAGCGCGTCGATCAGGCCAAAGATGAACGACACCAGCATCACCGGACCGACGATTCGGCCCTGCTCATGCCAGAAGTCCTTGCAGAAGCTCAGAGCGACCAGCGCGATGCACGGCGGGTAGATCGCGGTGAGCACCGGGATCGAGAACGCGATCAGCTTGGTGAGGCCCAGGTTGGACACCAGCAGGGAGAACGCGGCCAGGATGATGACCAAAGTCTTGTAGGAAAGTGGCAGCACACGGCTGAAGTATTCGGCGCAGGCGCAGGTCAGACCGACGGCTGTTACCAGGCAGGCCAAGGAGATCAGCACCGCGAGGAAACCGCTGCCCAATGAGCCAAAGGTGTGTTGAACGTAAGCGTGCAACACCGCCGCGCCGTTGGTAGCACCAGCAGCCACTTCATGGCTGCCCGAACCGAGACGGAACAGGCTGACATACACCAGCGCCAGCCCGACGCCGGCAATCAACCCGGCAATGATCGCGTAACGGGTGATCAACACCGGCGACTCGACGCCGCGGGAGCGGATGGCGTTGACGATGACAATGCCGAACACCAGCGCACCGAGGGTGTCCATGGTCAGGTAACCATTGATGAACCCCTGGGAGAACGGTGCCGCCACATACTCAGGCGTCGCCACGCCGATGTCACCGGCCGGCAACGCGAACGCGGCGATGCCAAGAGCGGCCAAGGCGATGATCTTCAGCGGTGCGAGGAAACGTCCTACGGTGTCCAGCAAACGGCCCGGGTAGAGCGAGATGAAGAACACCAGCAGGAAGTACACCGAGCTATAGAGGAACAGCGCCAGCGGGCTTTCGCCGGTCAGCGGCGCCAGGCCCACTTCGAACGATACGGTCGCGGTGCGCGGCGTTGCGAACAGCGGGCCAACGGCGAGGTAGCAGGCAGCGGCCAGCAGGCCACCGGCGACTTTGCCGATCGGGCTGCTCAAGGCATCCATGGCGCCGCCGACCTTGGCCAGGGCAACAACGGTGATCACCGGCAGACCGACCGCAGTGATCAGAAAGCCCAGCGCCGCCATCCAGACATGAGGCCCGGACTGCAAACCGACGATAGGCGGGAAGATGATGTTGCCAGCCCCGACAAACAGGGCAAACGTCATAAAACCAAGTGCCAGGATGTCCTGGCCTTTCAACACTTTCATTAAGGAAATACCACACTACTGAATCGGAATTTAGAGAGGGATTTCCCTTATGGGTGAGGGAAATGCTGTCGGTCCGCATAGGACCGACCCTTTAGCGCGAAGCTTCCTTGTGGGATGCGGACGCAAAAATGGCGGCTAGCCTAACGAATTTGAGCGACAAACGCACTGTTTGGGGGCGAACATTCCGATCTGCGACATTGTCGTGTCGCATTTACGTATTAAAAAATCAAAAGATCGCAGCCTTCGGCAGCTCCTACAGGGAAATGCGATGTCCTGTAGGAGCTGCCGAAGGCTGCGATCTTTTGATCTTCAAAAACAACAAAGGCCACCCGAAGGTGGCCTTTGTTTGGTAAAGCGTCAGTTAAGCGCGAGGCTTACTTGACGGCCCAACCGGTCAGCTCGGACAAAGCCTTGCCGATGTCTGCCAGCGAACGCACGGTTTTAACGCCTGCGTCTTCCAGGGCAGCAAACTTCTCGTCTGCAGTGCCTTTGCCGCCAGAGATGATTGCGCCAGCATGGCCCATGCGCTTGCCCGGAGGAGCAGTCACACCAGCGATGTAGGAAACAACCGGCTTGGTCACGTTTGCCTTGATGTAGGCAGCCGCTTCTTCTTCAGCCGAACCGCCGATCTCGCCGATCATGACGATCGCTTCGGTCTTCGGGTCTTCCTGGAACAGCTTCAGGATGTCGATGAAGTTCGAACCCGGGATCGGGTCACCGCCGATGCCGACGCAAGTCGACTGACCGAAACCGGCGTCAGTGGTCTGCTTCACAGCTTCGTAGGTCAGGGTGCCGGAACGGGAAACGATACCGACCTTGCCTGGCAAGTGAATGTGACCTGGCATGATGCCGATCTTGCATTCGCCTGGAGTGATCACGCCTGGGCAGTTAGGGCCGATCAGGGTGATACCCAGCTCGTCGCACTTGACCTTGGCATCCAGCATGTCCAGGGTAGGAATGCCTTCAGTGATGCAGACGATCAGCTTGATGCCGCCGAATGCTGCTTCCAGGATGGAGTCCTTGCAGAAAGGAGCTGGAACGTAGATCACGCTGGCGGTGGCGCCAGTGGCAGCTACAGCGTCTTTCACGGTGTTGAACACTGGCAGACCCAGGTGCTCGGTGCCGCCTTTACCAGGAGTTACGCCGCCAACCATCTTGGTGCCGTATTCGATGGCTTGCTGGGTGTGGAAACTACCTTGCGAACCGGTAATACCCTGGCAGATAACTTTGGTGTCTTTATTGATCAGGACGCTCATTATTTGCCCTCCGCAGCTTTAACGACTTGTTGAGCAGCGTCGGTCAGGCTGGTAGCAGCGATGATGTTCAAACCGCTTTCTGCCAGTACTTTAGCGCCCAGCTCAGCGTTGTTGCCTTCAAGGCGAACAACAACCGGGATTTTCACGCCGACTTCTTTCACAGCGCCGATGATGCCTTCGGCAATCATGTCGCAGCGAACGATGCCGCCGAAGATATTGACCAGTACTGCAGCGACGTTAGTGTCGGACAGGATGATCTTGAACGCTTCGGTAACGCGTTCTTTGGTAGCACCGCCGCCCACGTCGAGGAAGTTGGCTGGTTTGCCGCCATGCAGGTTGACGATGTCCATGGTACCCATGGCCAGGCCAGCACCGTTGACCATGCAACCGATGTTGCCTTCCAGCGCTACGTAGTTCAGTTCGAACTTGGCAGCGTGCGCTTCGCGCGGATCGTCTTGCGACGGATCGTGGAAAGTCTTCAGCTTAGGCTGACGGTACATGGCGTTGGCGTCGATGTTGATCTTGGCGTCGAGGCAATGCAGATCGCCGTCAGCCTTGATCACCAGCGGGTTCACTTCCAGCAGAGCCAGGTCGTGATCCTTGAACAGCTTGGCCAGACCTACGAAGATCTTGGCGAACTGAGCAACCTGCTTGCCTTCCAGACCCAGCTGGAATGCCAGCTCGCGACCCTGGAATGGCTGAGCGCCAACCAGTGGATCGATAGTGGCCTTGAGGATTTTCTCAGGGGTGTCGTGAGCGATTTTCTCGATGTCCACGCCACCTTCGGTGGAAGCCATGAACACGATGCGACGGCTCGAACGGTCAACGACAGCGCCCAGGTACAGCTCTTTAGCGATATCAGTGCACGACTCAACCAGGATCTTGGTGACTGGCTGACCATTGGCATCAGTCTGGTAAGTCACCAGACGCTTGCCCAGCCACTGCTGTGCGAATGCTTTGGCGTCTTCTTTGCTGCGAACCAGCTTTACGCCGCCCGCTTTACCGCGACCACCAGCGTGGACCTGGGCTTTGACAACCCACTCGGTGCCGCCGATTTTGTCGCAAGCTTCTGCTGCTGCTTCCGGGGTGTCTACCGCATAACCGGTGGAAACTGGCAGGCCGTACTCAGCGAACAGCTGCTTACCCTGATACTCGTGAAGATTCATGCTTATTACCGTCTTCGTTAGGTACTGCGCATTCGGTGCTGCACTTGTTCAAGTGCCGCACCACCTGTGACTGCTGCTTGCGTAGCCTTTCCGGACAACCGGTGCAACTACGCAAGACTGCGTCCAGCGGATATTCCGCGGTGAGTCTTGCATGCAAGGCTCACGACGGGCCATACCGCCGTGGTTTCTTATTGTCTTAACGCTTCTTGCGGTTGGCGATATGAATGGCGCCGCCATTCACTGCCAGAGCTGCTTCGTGCAAGGCTTCAGACAGGGTCGGATGGGAGAAAACCATCATGCCCAGGTCTTCAGCGCTGGTGCCGAATTCCATACCGATCGCGCCCTGTTGAACCAGTTCTGCAGCGCTCGGGCCAATCACGTGGACGCCCAATACGCGGTCAGTCTTGGCATCGGCAATGACTTTCACGAAACCGCCGGTATCGTTGGCTGCCATGGCACGGCCACTGGCTGCGAACGGGAAGGTGCCAACGTTAACTTCAACGCCTTCAGCCTTCAAGGTCTGCTCGGTTTTGCCAACCCACGCGATTTCCGGGTGAGTATAAATAACAGACGGGATCAGGTCATAGTTGATTTGCGCTTTGTGACCCTTGATGCGCTCAACCACCATGATGCCTTCTTCGGACGCCTTGTGCGCCAGCATCATGCCGCGAACCACGTCACCGATCGCGTAAACGCCCGGTACGCTGGTGGCGCACTGGTCGTCAACGAATACGAAACCGCGCTCGTCGATGGTCACACCGCTGTCGGCAGCCAACAGTTCGGTGGTCACTGGACGGCGACCAACGGCAACGATCAGTTTGTCGAAAGTGATGTTCTGTTCGCCGTTGGCATCGGTGTAGTTCACAACGACTTCGTCGCCGTTCACTTTGGAACCGGTGACGCGAGCGCCCAGCTTGATGTCCAGACCTTGTTTGGTCAGGGTTTTGTAGGCTTCTTTGGAAACTGCGTCGTCAGCGGCAGGCAGGAACTTCTCCAGCGCTTCCAGAACAACGACTTCAGCGCCCAGACGCGACCATACCGAACCCAGTTCCAGACCGATCACGCCAGCACCGATCACGCCCAGACGTTTTGGAACCGATTGGAATTCCAGCGCGCCGGTCGAATCGACGATTACTTTCTGGTCAACCGGAGCCGGTGGAATGTCGATCGGACGCGAACCCGAAGCCAGAATCACGTTCTCGGCTTCGATGATTTCAACGGTGCCGTCTGGCTTGGTCAGTTCGACTTTCTTGCCGGCCAGCAGTTTGCCGTGGCCTTGCAGGGAAGTGACGCCGTTCGCCTTGAACAGGGTAGCAACGCCAGAGGTCAGGCCTTTGACGATGTTGGCTTTACGGCCAACCATTGCGGCCACGTCCATGGTCACGCCAGCGTGATTGATACCGTGGATAGCGAAGCCTTCTTTGGCTTCCTTGTATTTCCAGGAGCTGTCCAGCAGCGCCTTGGATGGAATGCAGCCGACGTTCAGGCAAGTACCGCCGAGGGCCAGTTTGCCTTCCTTGTCGGTGTATTTCTCGATGCAGGCAGTCGTCAGACCAAGCTGCGCTGCTTTAATGGCAGCCACGTAGCCGCCAGGGCCCGCGCCAATCACTACCACGTCGAATTTCTGAGTCATGTGTCATTCCTTCTCGAATCAAACCGGACAGTCCCTTTTGGGGACTGTCGTGGGACGAAGCTGGTCATTACAAGTGGGCCGCCCATCCCGCAGCGGCCCGTGCAACGAAATCAGATATCCAGCAGCAAACGAGCCGGGTCTTCCAGCAGGTTCTTGATGGTAACCAGGAAGGTCACAGCTTCTTTGCCATCGATCAGACGGTGATCGTAGGACAGTGCCAGGTACATCATCGGACGGATAACGACCTGACCGTTGATCGCCATAGGACGCTGCAGAATGTTGTGCATGCCCAGGATAGCCGCTTGCGGCGGGTTGACGATCGGGGTCGACATCATCGAACCGAAAGTACCACCGTTGGTGATGGTGAACGTGCCGCCGGTCATCTCGTCCATCGACAGTTTGCCGTCACGCGCTTTCTTGCCGAAGGTGGCGATGCCGCCTTCGATTTCAGCCAGGCTCATCAGTTCGGCGTTACGCAGAACCGGTACAACCAGGCCGCGGTCGCTGGAAACAGCCACACCGACGTCAGCGTAGCCGTGGTAAACGATGTCGCCGCCGTCGATCGACGCGTTGACCGCAGGGAAGCGTTTCAGCGCTTCGGTAGCAGCCTTGACGAAGAACGACATGAAGCCCAGGCGTACGCCGTTGTGGGACTTCTCGAACAGGTCCTTGTACTTCGAACGCAGGGCCATGACTTCGGTCATGTCGACTTCGTTGAACGTGGTCAGCATCGCCATGTTCGACTGGGCTTCTACCAGACGCTTGGCCACGGTAGCGCGAACGCGGGTCATCGGTACGCGCTTCTCGATGCGGTCGCCAGCGGCGAACACAGGAGCAGCGGCAGCCGGAGCAGCAGCCTTGGCAGGCGCGGCAGCCGGAGCGGCTTTCTTGGCAGCAACGGCTGCAACCACGTCTTCCTTGGTCACACGACCGCCTTTGCCGGTGCCGGCAACGGAAGCGATGTTGATGCCGTTTTCTTCAGCCAGCTTGCGAGCAGCCGGTGCAGCAACAGGATCGTCTTCGCCTTCGGCGGCAGGAGCAGCAGCCTGTGCAGCGGCCGGAGCAGCGGCAGCAGCTGGAGCGGCAGCAGCGCCGCCCGCTTCGATGGAGCCCAGGACTTCGTCGGACAGAACGGTGTCGCCTTCGTTTTTGACGATAGCGCCCAGCACGCCGTCAGCAGTAGCCAACACTTCCAGCACAACCTTGTCGGTTTCGATGTCGACGATCAGGTCGTCACGCTTTACAGCGTCGCCCGGTTGTTTGTGCCAGGTGGCAACGGTGCCATCGGCAACCGATTCCGGGAAAGTGGGGGCTTTGATTTCGATAGCCATTATCTGTGAGTCCTTAAATTCGGTTTCAGGTGCGCGAAGGCGTTAAACAGTGAAGGCGTCTTGCAGCAGTTTTTCCTGCTGCTCGGCGTGCATCGATGCATAACCACAAGCCGGTGCAGCAGAAGCTTCACGGCCGGCGTACTCGAGAAAGAGCGACCTGTCGTGATTGCCGATGATGCGGCGCATGTGGTGCTGACTGCAGTACCAGGCACCCTGGTTCATCGGCTCTTCCTGACACCAAACGATATGTTTGAGGTTGGTATAAGGAGCCAGGACTTCGTTCAAGTCGTCCTCAGGGAATGGGTACAGCTGCTCGATACGCACGACGGCGATGTCATCACGACCTTCGGCACGGCGTTTTTCCAGCAGGTCGTAGTAGACCTTGCCGCTGCACAGAACAATGCGCTCGACCTTTTTCGGGTCTTGAGCATCGATTTCCGGGATAACGGTCTGGAACGAACCTTCCGCCAGATCTTCCAGAGTCGAGATGGCCAGCTTGTGACGCAGCAGAGACTTCGGAGTCAGGACTACCAGAGGTTTGCGCAGCGGGCGAATCACCTGACGGCGCAGCAAGTGGTAGATCTGAGCCGGCGTAGTCGGTACGGCCACCTGAATGTTGTGCTCGGCGCACAACTGCAGGTAACGCTCCAGACGAGCCGAAGAGTGCTCCGGACCCTGACCTTCATAACCGTGCGGCAGCAGCATGGTCAGACCGCAAAGACGGCCCCACTTGTGCTCACCACTGGTGATGAACTGGTCGATAACCACCTGGGCACCGTTGGCGAAGTCGCCGAACTGGGCTTCCCAGATAACCAGCGCGTTTGGCTGGGTGGTCGAATAACCGTATTCGAACGCCAGCACCGCTTCTTCCGACAGGAACGAATCGTACAGGTCGAAGCGTGGCTGACCCTTGTACAGGTTCTGCAGCGGAATGTAGCTGCTCGCGTCTTTCTGGTTGTGCAAGACAGCGTGACGGTGCGAGAACGTACCGCGACCGATGTCCTGACCCGTCATGCGAATCGGGTGACCTTCGAACGCCAGGGTCGCGTACGCCATGGTTTCGGCGTAACCCCAGTTGATCGGCAGGCCGCCGACTTGCATTTTCTGACGGTCTTCGTAGATTTTCGAGACCTGGCGCTGAACCACGAAGCCTTCCGGAATTTCCAGCAGCTTGGCAGACAGCTCCTGCAAGGTTTTCAGATCGAAACGCGTGTCGTGACGCGCGGTCCAGGCGTGGCCCAGATACGGACGCCAGTCCACGAACAACTCTTTGTTCGGCTCTTTGACCAGGCTTTTTACAACATGCAGACCGTTGTCCAGCGCGTTGCGGTATTCGTCAACTTTCGCCTGAATACGCTCTACGTCCAGCACACCGGCCTGGGTCAGACGATCAGCGTACAGCTCACGGGTGGTGCGCTGTTTGGTGATCTGCTGATACATGATCGGCTGGGTGCCGCTTGGCTCGTCGGCCTCGTTGTGGCCGCGACGACGGTAGCAGACCAGGTCGATCACCACGTCACGCTTGAACTGCATGCGGTAGTCGATAGCCAGCTGGGTCACGAACAATACGGCTTCCGGATCATCACCATTCACATGGAGGATCGGCGCCTGGATCATTTTCGCAACGTCGGTCGCGTACTCGGTGGAACGCGAGTCCAGCGGGTTGCTGATGGTGAAACCGACCTGGTTGTTGATCACGATGTGCACGGTACCGCCGGTCTTGAAACCGCGGGTCTGCGACATCTGGAAGGTTTCCATCACCACGCCTTGACCGGCGAATGCCGCGTCACCGTGGATGGAGATCGGCAGAACCTTCTCGCCGGTAGGGTCGTTACGACGATCCTGACGGGCGCGAACCGAACCCTCGACCACTGGAGATACGATTTCCAGGTGGGACGGGTTGAACGCCATGGCCAGGTGAACTTCACCGCCGGTGGTCATCACGTTGGACGAGAAGCCCTGGTGATATTTAACGTCACCGGAACCCAACTCGACCTTGTTCTTGCCTTCGAACTCGTCGAACAGCTCGCGCGGGTTCTTGCCGAAGGTGTTGACCAGCACGTTCAGACGGCCACGGTGGGCCATGCCGATAACGATTTCCTTGGTGCCGTAGGAACCGGAACGCTGGATCAACTCGTCGAGCATCGGAATCAGGCTTTCGCCGCCTTCCAGACCGAAACGCTTGGTGCCCGGGTATTTGGTGCCCAGGTATTTTTCCAGGCCTTCGCCGGCAGTGACGCGCTCGAGCAGGTGGCTCTTGATGTCGGCGGAGTACGTCGGACGACCACGCACGCTTTCCAGACGCTGCTGGAACCACTGGCGCTGCTCGGAATCGGTGATATGCGTGAATTCAGCGCCGATGGTGCGGCAATATGTCTGCTGCAACGCTTCGTGAATTTCGCGTAGGCTCGCTTCCTCTTTGCCGATGAACAGGTCGCCGGCACGGAAGGTCGTATCAAGATCGGCATTGGTCAAGCCGTAATGATTGATCGACAGGTCTGCAGGTGCAGGACGCTGCCACAACCCCAGCGGGTCAAGCTGGGCTGCCTGGTGGCCACGCATACGGTAGGCCTGGATCAATCGCAGCACTTCAACTTGCTTCTTCTCGTGCTCACTGCTCACGCTGCCGGCGGAAACCGGTTGTGCGCGGCGCTGGTTCTTTGCCAGCAAGACGAAATGATCGCGAATTGTCGAGTGCGAAACATCGGTAGCAGTGTTGCCATCAGCAGGCAACTTCTGGAAGTAGGTGCGCCACTCTTCTGGCACAGCGTTAGGGTCGTGCAGGTAGAGCTCGTAGAGCTCTTCCACATAGGCAGCGTTACTACCGGACAGGTAGGCGCTGTTCCACATGCGCTGCATCACGCTTTCTTGCATGCTTGGTCACCCTCGGTTAGGGGAACACCACCGGCGTCGACACCGAGCAAACTTGCAGAAGTCCGAATGCAGCGACCAAAACAAGCCACTTAGGATCACGCTGATAGTCCGGGTACCAGCCCGGATGCCCCTGCTTGTCTCATTTCTTCAAAATAAGAGCTGCAGCTTTGTGAGCTGCTGCTCAGGTTAAAACTACGGCGCCGGTTGAAGCCTGCGCCGTAGCATCTACGGGTACAGCGGTCCTACAGGTACTGCTGAATCACACGCCGCTTTGCAGCAACATGTGACGTACGTGACCGATGGCCTTAGTCGGGTTCAGGCCTTTCGGGCAAACGTTAACGCAGTTCATGATCCCGCGGCAGCGGAACACGCTGAACGGGTCATCCAGCGAAGCCAGACGCTCGGCAGTCTTGGTGTCACGGCTGTCTGCCAGGAAGCGGTACGCTTGCAGCAGAGCAGCTGGACCCAGGAACTTGTCCGGGTTCCACCAGAAGGACGGGCAAGAGGTCGAGCAGCAAGCGCACAGGATGCACTCGTACAGACCGTCGAGTTTTTCACGCTCTTCCGGAGTCTGCAGACGCTCGATGGCCGGAGCCGGCGTGTCGTTCTGCAGGAATGGCTTAACCTTCTCGTATTGCTTGTAGAAGATGCTCATATCGACGACCAGGTCACGGATAACCGGCAAACCTGGCAGCGGACGAACGATCAGCTTGTTACCTTTTACGACAGATGACAGCGGCGTGACGCACGCCAGACCGTTTTTGCCGTTGATGTTCATGCCGTCGGAACCGCAAACGCCTTCACGGCAAGAGCGACGATAGGAGAAACCTTCGTCCTGCTCTTTGATCAGGGCCAGCACGTCCAGCACCATCAGGTCTTTACCACCGGTATCGACCTGGAATTCCTGCATGAACGGCGCAGCGTCCTGATCAGGGTTGTAGCGATAAACACTGACTTGCAACATGGCGGCCACCCTTAATAAGTCCGAATCTTAGGTTCAAAAGTCGGAACAGTCTTCGGCGAGAAGTTCACAGCACGCTTGGTCACGCGCTTGTCACCCGGGAAGTACAGGGTGTGGCACAGCCAGTTTTCGTCGTCGCGATCTTCGTAGTCTTCACGGGCGTGAGCACCGCGGGACTCTTTGCGGATCTCTGCAGCGATGGCGGTGGCTTCGGCCACTTCCAGCAGGTTTTGCAGTTCCAGGGCTTCGATACGAGCCGTGTTGAACGCCTGGCTCTTGTCGTTGATCTTGACGTTGGCGATACGGCCACGCAGATCAGCCAGCTGGGCGATACCCTTCTGCATGTATTCGCCGGTACGGAATACACCGAAGTAGTTCTGCATGCAGCTTTGCAGTTCTTTGCGCAGAGTGGCGACGTCTTCGCCTTCGGTACGCGAGTTCAGGCCATCGAGACGTGCCAGGGCAGCGTCGATGTCGGACTGGCGAGGACGGGCGTAATCAACGCCTTCTTTCAGGGTCTGCTCCAGGAACAGACCGGCGGCACGACCGAATACCACGAGGTCGAGCAGCGAGTTGCCGCCCAGACGGTTGGCACCGTGAACCGATACGCAAGCCACTTCACCTACAGCGAACAGACCAGGAATGATCTCGTCTTTGCCGTCAGCGTCTTGAGTGATTGCCTGACCATGAATGTTGGTGGCAACGCCGCCCATCATATAGTGGCAGGTTGGAACGACCGGAATCGGCGCCACGGCTGGATCGACGTGGGCGAAGGTCTTGGACAGTTCCATGATGCCTGGCAGACGGCTGTGCAGAACTTCTTCACCGAGGTGATCGAGTTTCAGCATTACGTGGTCGCCATCCGGACCGCAACCGTTGCCGGCGATGATTTCTTTAACCATCGAACGGGCAACAACGTCACGACCCGCCAGGTCTTTGGCGTTCGGAGCATAACGCTCCATGAAACGCTCGCCGTGCTTGTTGATCAGGTAACCGCCTTCACCGCGGCAGCCTTCTGTAACCAGTACACCGGCGCCGGCGATGCCGGTCGGGTGGAACTGCCACATTTCAATGTCTTGTACCGGCACGCCAGCACGCAGAGCCATGCCGACGCCGTCACCGGTGTTGATCAGGGCATTGGTGGTGGACGAGTAGATACGGCCTGCGCCGCCAGTCGCCAGTACGGTGGCGTTAGCGCGGACGTAGGAAGTTTCGCCGGTTTCGATGCAGATGACGATCATGCCGACAAAGGCACCGTCTTCGTTCTTCACCAGGTCGACGCCATAGTATTCGTTGAGGAATACGGTGCCGGCCTTGAGGTTGGCCTGGTACAGGGTGTGCAGCAGTGCGTGACCGGTACGGTCGGCAGCAGCGCACGTACGGGCAGCCTGGCCACCCTTACCGAAGTCTTTCGACTGACCGCCGAACGGACGCTGATAGATGCGGCCCTGTTCGGTACGGGAGAACGGCAAACCCATGTGCTCGAGTTCGAAGACCGCTTCCGGGCCTACGGAACACATGTATTCGATAGCGTCCTGGTCACCGATATAGTCGGAACCCTTGACGGTATCGTACATGTGCCAGCGCCAGTCATCGTTCGGATCAGCAGACGCGATGGCGCAGGTGATGCCACCCTGGGCGGATACGGTGTGCGAACGAGTCGGGAAAACCTTGGTGACCACGGCAGTCTTGTGACCACCTTGTGCCAGCTGCAGCGCAGCGCGCATGCCAGCACCGCCGCCGCCAATGATGATGGCGTCGAACGAAAGCGTATTAACTGTAGTAGACATGAATCAGATACCCCAGAGAATCTGCACACCCCAGACGAAGTAAGCGAACATCGCAACGCCGCATACCGCCTGGAAAAGGAAACGTACTGCAGTCGCGGACTTGCCCAGCGCCATCGGCGTCAGGTAGTCGGTCGCGATGGTCCACATGCCGACCCAGGCGTGAGCGCCCAGGGCTACGAGGGCCAGCAGACTGAAGATACGCATTCCGTTGTGGGCGAACAGGCCATGCCATTGGTCGTAGCCAATGCCCGGATTCGCAACGAGGTATCCGATCAGGAAGATGAAATAAGCCGCGAGAACGACCGCAGACACACGCTGTGCCATCCAGTCATAGAGGCCTGAACGCGACAGGTTCGTTACGCTGGTTACCATATCCAAACTCCCGCCAGAACGATCAACACCGCAGACACGGCGATAATGATTTTCGAGCCCAGCGTGCCGCCTTCCAGCGTCTCACCGATGCCCATGTCCATAATCATATGGCGCACACCGGCTACCAGGTGATACAGAAGAGCGGACAGGAGGCCCCATGCTACGAACTTGGCCAGAGGGCTGGTCAAGGTTGCCTTCACGTCGGCAAAACCTTCCTCGGAACCCAGGGATTTGCTCAATGCATACAGCATGAAGCCAAGGCCCAGGAAGAGGATGATGCCGGAAACACGGTGAAGAAACGACGTAACGCCGGTGATGGGGAGTTTGATGGTCCTTAGGTCTAGGTTTACAGGTCGTTGGCTTTTCACGGCTTTTTTTCACACTGAAGAGCCCCTAACAATCAGGGCAAAGTTGTTGGGGAGTGCACTGGTCAGGTAAACACCACCCAGGGATGCGACCCCCAATAAAGCAGGCCCAAAAGCCCCTGGCGGTCGGTGGCCGAGTATAGACAGTTAGGCTACTAATGACAACGCGTTCGCCTTCCCCAAATAGCTGATTGCACAACTTTGATAAAAGGCGTAAATGGCAGTCAATTTCGAGGAAAAAGTCCGGTTAAAGCCTTCTGGAGCAAGACTTTAGGCAAATTGACATTCGAATTTATCTCACTATAGTGGTGCGGGCCCTGCGTGGGGGGTCTGTCTGATGATTTCAAGCATAAATAGGAGGCCACATGGCTGACAAAAAAGCGCAGTTGATCATCGAGGGCGCTGCCCCCGTCGAGCTGCCCATTTTAACCGGCACCGTTGGTCCCGATGTTATCGATGTTCGGGGCCTGACGGCCACGGGCCGTTTCACCTTTGACCCTGGTTTCATGTCGACCGCTTCCTGCGAGTCGAAGATCACCTATATCGACGGCGACAACGGCATTCTGCTGCACCGCGGCTACCCGATCGAACAGCTGGCTGAAAAGTCGGACTACCTGGAAACCTGCTATCTGCTGCTCAACGGCGAATTGCCGACCGCAGAACAGAAGGCCCAGTTCGTCAGCACCGTGAAGAACCACACCATGGTTCACGAACAGCTCAAGACGTTCTTCAACGGCTTCCGTCGTGACGCTCACCCGATGGCCGTCATGTGCGGCGTAGTCGGCGCCCTCTCGGCCTTCTACCACGACTCCCTGGACATCAATAACCCGCAGCATCGCGAAATCTCCGCGATCCGTCTGGTTGCCAAGATGCCAACCCTGGCAGCGATGGTTTACAAGTACTCCATGGGCCAACCCATGATGTACCCGCGCAACGACCTGACGTACGCGGAAAACTTCCTGCACATGATGTTCAACACCCCGTGCGAGATCAAACCGATCAGCCCGGTACTCGCCAAGGCCATGGACCGGATCTTCATCCTCCATGCCGACCACGAGCAGAACGCTTCGACGTCCACCGTGCGCCTGGCCGGCTCTTCGGGTGCCAACCCGTTCGCCTGTATCGCCGCCGGCATCGCTGCACTGTGGGGCCCTGCCCACGGCGGCGCGAACGAAGCTGTTCTGACCATGCTGGATGAAATTGGCGATGTCTCGAACATCGACAAGTTCATCGCCAAGGCCAAGGACAAGAACGATCCGTTCAAGCTGATGGGCTTCGGTCACCGGGTTTACAAAAACCGCGACCCTCGCGCTACCGTCATGAAGCAGACTTGCGACGAAGTGCTGAAGGAACTGGGCATCCAGAACGATCCGCAACTCGAACTGGCCATGCGCCTGGAAGAGATCGCTCTCACCGATCCGTACTTCATCGAGCGCTCGTTGTACCCGAACGTCGACTTCTACTCGGGGATCATCCTCAAGGCGATCGGCATTCCAACCAGCATGTTCACCGTGATCTTCGCTCTGGCGCGGACTGTCGGCTGGATCTCCCACTGGAAAGAAATGCTCTCCAGCCCGTACAAGATTGGCCGTCCGCGCCAGTTGTACACTGGCTACGAGTCGCGTGATATCACCAAGCTGGAAGACCGCAAATAAGACTTGTCTTGCGATAACGTCTTGAGTTGTAACGGGAACGGCCTCTAAATAAACAGAGGCCGTTTTTGTTTGTGTGGTCTCAGCAGCCTTAGGGCCGACTGGCTCTTTGGTTGTGTGCATATCCGTTTCTTCGGTAACGGCGGCTGGCGGTTCCGCCCTTATGGCGGGTCACTTGGAAGAGCCCCAAGTAACCAAGGGCTCTTGCCCCTTTCGTTCGGTGCCTCGCCTAGGCTCGGCATGCCCTCGCTCCGGTCCTGCTCCGTGGGCCCGCCGCGATCGGCCATCCATGGCCGTGCGCGGCTAACCCGGCATCCATGCCGGGTTGCCCACTGCGCAGAACCTCCACTCGGCCTCTCGAGGGGGCGTGCACCGCAAGATCAAAAGCTGCAGGCGAGCTAACGCTCGACCTGTTGAGTGGTGAAAAGCGACAGCCGTACGCTGATCCACTGTGGGAGCGGGCTTGCTCGCGAAGCTGTTGATCTTGCTGTTGCCGTTGCTTTGGCTTTTGATCTTGATCCACCCGCCCCTTTGGTAGGCTGAGTGGAGGTGTTCATCCGGGGAGTGGCGCGCAGCGCCGTTCGACGCAGTCGAACACGCTGCATGTAGGTCGTCGCGAAGCAGACCGGAGGGCAGTGTCCCCGGATGAATACCGGAGCGAAGGAACGCCGAGCCCTAGCGAGGGGCCGGACGCTCGGGGCGAGCCTTTTTTTGCTTACTTTTTTTTGGCGCTTGAAAAAAAGTGAGTCGCCGTCAGGGCGAAACCGCCGGCGGCCGTTACCGCAGGAATGGATATGTACTCGATCAACAAAAGACAGGTCGGCTGTCAGGCCGCCTTCGCGAGCAGGCTCGCTCCCACAATGGATCGAGTAAGCCGCACAATCCTGTCCGACTATTAGGCTGCCATCGCGAGCAAATCGAATCGCCGCACCGCTCGCTCCTACAGCAGCAACCCAACAAAAAATGCCCCGATCTCTTGACCGGGGCATTTTTGTCTAACCCAACTTACACAAACAATCTCAAAGCCTTAGTGCGAAACCGCCCCACTCGCCCCCAGCCCCGTCTGCGAACGAACAAACTGCGGGAAGAACAACGCCCGCTCATTATCCGCAGCAGTCGACTTGTCAGTGATCGAGAAGAACCAGATCCCCACAAACGCAATGATCATCGAGAACAGCGCCGGGTATTCATACGGGAAGATCGCCTTCTCATGATGCAGGATCTGCACCCAGATGGTTGGCCCAAGGATCATCAAGCCTACGGCACTGACCAGCCCCAGCCAGCCACCAATCATCGCACCGCGCGTGGTCAGCTTCTTCCAGTACATGGAAAGCAGCAGCACCGGGAAGTTACAGCTTGCCGCGATGGAGAACGCCAGGCCCACCATGAACGCAATGTTCTGGCTTTCGAACAGAATGCCCAGACCAATCGCCAGCACCGCCAATGCGATGGTGGTGATTTTCGAGACACGGATCTCGTCCTTCTCGTTCGCCTTGCCTTTCTTGATCACGCTGGCATACAGGTCATGGGACACCGCCGAAGCACCGGCCAGGGTCAGGCCGGCAACCACCGCCAGAATGGTCGCGAACGCTACCGCCGAGATGAAGCCCAGGAAGATACTGCCACCCACCGCGTTGGCCAGGTGCACCGCCGCCATGTTGTTGCCGCCCAACAGCGCGCCAGCCGCATCTTTGAAGACCGGGTTGGTGCTGACCAGCAGGATCGCGCCGAAGCCGATGATGAAGGTCAGAATGTAGAAGTAACCAATGAAACCGGTTGCATACAGCACACTCTTGCGAGCTTCTTTCGCGTCACTCACGGTGAAGAAGCGCATCAGGATGTGCGGCAGGCCAGCAGTACCGAACATCAGTGCCAGCCCCAGGGAGAACGCGGAGATCGGATCTTTGACCAGACCACCCGGGCTCATGATCGCTTCACCTTTAGGGTGAACCTTGATCGCCTCGGAAAACAGTGCGTTGAAGTCGAAGTTGACGTGTTTCATCACCATCAGCGCCATGAACGAGGCACCGGACAACAACAGCACAGCTTTGATGATCTGCACCCAGGTGGTCGCCAGCATTCCGCCGAACAACACGTACATGCACATCAGGATACCGACCAGGATCACGGCAACGTGATAGTCGAGGCCGAACAGCAGCTGGATCAGCTTGCCGGCGCCGACCATTTGCGCGATCAGGTAGAACGCCACCACCACCAGCGAACCGCAAGCGGACAGCGAACGAATCTGGGTTTGCCCGAGGCGGTAGGACGCCACGTCGGCAAACGTGTACTTACCCAGGTTACGCAGGCGCTCGGCGATCAGGAACAGAATGATCGGCCAGCCCACCAGGAAGCCGATCGAGTAGATCAGGCCGTCGTAGCCGGAGGTGAACACCAGGGCGGAAATACCCAGGAAGGACGCCGCGGACATGTAGTCGCCGGCAATCGCCAGGCCGTTCTGGAAGCCGGTGATCTTGCCGCCGGCCGCATAGTAGTCGGCCGCCGAGTTGTTGCGCTTGGACGCCCAGTAGGTGATGCACAGGGTCGCGCCGACGAAAGCAACAAACATCAGAATCGCGGAAACGTTGAGGGGTTGTTTCTGCACCACGCCCGTCAGGGCGTCAGCCGCCCAGGCGCCAGGTGCGAAGGCTGCGATGCTCAAAAGAGCCATTAGACGCCGGATCATTGCTGAGCCTCCTTGAGAATCGCATTGTTCAGGTCGTCGAATTCGCCATTGGCGCGTCGAACGTAGATCCCGGTCAGGATGAAGGCTGAAACAATCAGCCCGACACCGATCGGAATGCCCCAGGTTATCGATGACTCAGGGCTGATCTTCGCGCCCAGAACATGCGGCCCATAAGCGATCAAAAGGATGAATCCGGAGTAAAGCCCAAGCATGATCGCCGAAAGAATCCAGGCGAACCTTTCTCGCTTACTAACCAGCTCCTTGAAGCGCGGGCTGTTTTGAATCGAGAGGTAAATGCTGTCGTTCATTGTTTTTATCCTCGCAGCACAGATTATTGTTGGAACGGTATTCACTCTATGCGGCTGCGGGGCAGGTTCCAGACGACCTTAGTATTAGAACGACATGACTGAATCGCCATTTGTAGGAGCGAGCTTGCTCGCGATGGACGTGAACGAAAACGCGTACTGTCTGAAAAAGTGCGGCGCTATCACCTCCATCGCGAGCAAGCTTGCTCCTACAGCACAACAAAAAGCCCCTTGGCTGTTACGCCAAGGGGCTTTGAGAAGTGCTGACCAGACGCGTCAGCTCACATTATTTGGTCCAGTCTGCAACGCGTTCCGGATGCTTGGCGACCCAATCCTTCGCAGCAGCTTCAGGTTTGGCACCGTCTTGAATGGCCAACATGACTTCGCCAATTTCGTCTTTCGACGCCCACTGGAAATTCTTCAGGAATTTGGCCGCGTCTGGCGCCTTGGCTTCCAGGCCTTTGCTACCGATGCTGTTTACGGTTTCAGCTGCGCCATATACGCCTTTCGGGTCTTCCAGGAAACGCAGTTTCCACTTGGCGAACATCCAGTGCGGCACCCAACCGGTGACGGCGATCGATTCGTTTTTCTTCTCGGCACGGGTCAGCTCGGCAATCATGCCAGCGCCGGAACTTGCCTTGAGGGTGTAATTGTCCAGGCCATAGTCCTTGATTGCCTGATCGGACTTGAGCATCACGCCCGAACCGGCGTCGATACCGACGATGCGATTCTTGAAGGTGTCATCGGTTTTCAGGTCGGCAATACTTTGCGCCTTGACGTACTCCGGAACGATCAAGCCGATCTTCGCGTCCTTGAAGTTCGGGCCGTAGTCGACAACCTGGTCCTTGTTCTTGGTCCAATATTCGCCGTGCGTTACCGGCAGCCACGCAGACAGCATGGCGTCGAGTTTGCCAGTGGCGACACCCTGCCACATGATCCCGGTCGCAACCGCTTGCAGCTTCACGTCATAACCCAGCTTCTGCTTCAGCACCTCGGCCGCCACGTGGGTGGTCGCAACACTGTCAGACCAGCCGTCAACGTAACCAATGTTCAGGGTTTTGCTATCGGCACTGGCTACTGTCGAACCGATCGCAAGCACCAGAGCGGCACCTGCGCCTAAAAGTCGTCGCATCTTCATCGTTACTTCCCCGAAAGTGCTGCGCTCGACGGGTGCCGAGTCGCGCCAACGTATTGTTATGGTGCACAGCGCCCCCATCACGCCTCACCGCAAACTCGTTCGAACATCAGCGGAGTACTGACGCCTCGATAATCAACCTGACGCCAACCTGAACCTGTGCTGTCAGCGACCTCAAGGCATCGAGAAACGACATCAGAACGCCATTAATCACGACCACCTCTAATGCTCCCGCCAATCCGCCCGAACTTTGCATGTCAAAATTATGCAGGCCACCAAGCGCGGGGCAATTGCAGGTAACATGCGCGGCTTTGCTCCCAGACGGCCTGACCATGCCCGCGACATCACGCTTTCCTTTTTTTGCTTATTTATTTGCCTGCCTGCTGGGGCTTTTTGCCCTGGGTGGCTTCTGGTATGGCCTCGGCAAACCAGTGATTCTGGCGGACGTGGCCAACGCAACGCACAAACCCAAATTGCAATGCGCCTCCTATACCCCATTCGACAAAGACCAATCGCCGTTCGATCAGCCGTTCAAGTTGCGTCCCGAGCGCATGGACGCCGACCTCGCCCTGCTGGCCACCCGCTTCGAATGCATCCGCACTTATTCCATGACCGGCCTTGAGGCCCTGCCCGATCTGGCGCGCAAGCATGGTTTGAAGTTGATGATCGGCGCCTGGGTCAACAGCAACCCGGTGGACACCGAGAAAGAAGTCGACTTGCTGATTGCCTCCGCCAACGCCAACCCGGACGTGGTGACGTCGGTGATCGTCGGCAACGAAGCGCTGTTGCGCAAGGAAGTCACCGGTGCGCAGCTGGCCAGGCTGATCAACAAGGTCAAAAGCCAGGTCAAGCAACCTGTCACTTATGCCGACGTCTGGGAGTTCTGGCTCAAACACCCGGAAATCGCCCCGGCGGTGGACTTCCTGACCATCCACTTGCTGCCGTACTGGGAGGATGAGCCTTCGAACATCGACGCCGCGCTCCAGCATGTTCACGAAGTGCGCCAAGTGTTCGGCAACAAATTCGCGCCAAAAGACGTGATGATTGGCGAAACCGGCTGGCCGAGCGAAGGCCGTCAGCGCGAAACCGCCCTGCCGAGCCGGGTCAATGAAGCCAGGTTCATTCGCGCATTTGTCATCATCGCTGAACAGGAAGGCTGGCATTACAACCTGATCGAAGCCTTCGACCAACCCTGGAAACGCGCCAGTGAAGGTGCGGTCGGTGGTTACTGGGGGCTGTTTGATGCTGATCGCCAGGACAAGGGCGTGCTGGCGGGGCCGGTGTCGAACGTACCGTACTGGTCGCAATGGCTGGCGGTGGGGGGAGTGATTTTTCTCGGCACGCTGATCCTTGGCGGACGCGTACGCAGCACCCGTGCTGCACTGGTTCTGCCGCTGCTGGGTGCGCTGGCGGCCTGCTCGATTGGCGCGTGGGGCGATTTGGCGCGGGTGACCACACGGTTTGCCAGTGAATGGTTGTGGGACGCCTTGCTGACGGGTTTGAATCTGTTGGTGCTGGCGCATGCAGCGCTGACGTTGAGTGCTCGCAATGGCTGGCGTGGGCGGGCCTTCAATGTGCTTGAACGTCGGGCGGGCTGGTTGCTGGCGACGGCAGGTTTCGCGGCGGCGGTGATGATGCTGGAGCTGGTGTTCGATCCGCGTTATCGCAGCTTCCCGAGTGTTGCTTTCATCCTGCCAGCGCTGGTTTACCTGTGCCGTCCGGTGAGCGTGCCGCGTCGAGAGATTGCCCTGCTGACCTTCATCATCGGTGCCGGCATTGCGCCACAGTTGTATCGCGAAGGTTTGCAGAACCAGCAAGCCTGGGGTTGGGCGTTGGTGAGTGTGTTGATGGTGGCGGCGTTGTGGCGCAGTTTGCGGGTTCGCAAGGGTTAACTGACAAAGCAAGATCAAGAGATCGCAGCCTGCGGCAGCTCCTACGGAGAAACGCGTTTTCCATGTAGGAGCTGCCGCAGGCTGCGATCTTTTTGATCAGGCGCCAGGAGACGCCCGAACCAACCGCAACCCCGCAATCACCACCGCAAACACCGCCATCGTCGTGTTGTACAACGCCAGCGCCGGAAACCCGAACACCAGCGCCAGCACCGCCAGCCACCACCCGGCCCGGCCCGGTAGCACAAAGCCGATCACCGCTGCCGCCAAGGCCGCCCAGCCCAATACCTTGAAATGAATCATCAGGCCCAGGTTCGAACGGACCAGGCATTCCCAGCGACTCGCGTCGTCGACGCAGAGACCGACCCACTGCGCATCCTCCATGAAGCCATAACGCGCGCCATAACTGGCGGCCAGCCATAAAGGCAGCAAGACAAGCAGCAGAATCACGGGCAGACGGCGGGACATGAGGCACTCCAATAAACGAAAACGGCGGCCAGCTTAATCCCCTGACGGCGGTAAGCAAAACGCGCGAAACAGATAAATGGCCACGAAATCGCTGCAAAGTGTATCGTCCAGCTACCATTACTCCGAAATTAGGCCTGTTTGGTGCCGATGCATGGCACTTTGGCGCAACCCCTGTGGTCATAGCCTGCGAACTTCATTCGGCACCTTTCTCTCTAAGGGATCTAGTCATGCTCCGTTCCTTGCGCTTCGCCGCCCTGTTTGTCGGCCTTATTTTGAGTGCGTCCGCACTGGCGGTCGATATCGACGCCGCCAGTTATGGCTACCCCTTGACCAATCCGTTCGAGGCTACCATTGCGACGACACCGCCGGACCTGCGTCCGGAATTGCCGCTGGACGAAGACATCAATCAGTCGGACCGCAGCGTCACGTTGCGCCCGGAGCGTGAATTCGAATTGCCGGACAACTTCTGGCCGGTGAAGAAACTCACCTACCGGATCGCCACCCAGGATAAAGCCGCACCACTGATCTTCCTGATCTCCGGCACTGGCGCGCGCTATGACAGCAGCCTTAACGAATATTTGAAAAAGCTCTACTACAAGGCCGGCTACCACGTGGTGCAACTCTCGTCGCCCACCAGCTTCGACTTCATGAGCGCCGCCTCACGCTTTGCCACACCCGGTATCACCAAGGATGACGCCGAAGACATGTACCGGGTGATGCAAGCCGTGCGGGCGCAAAATCCGAAACTGCCCGTCACCGATTATTACCTGACCGGTTATAGCCTGGGCGCACTGGACGCCGCATTCGTCGCGCACCTGGACGAAACCCGTCGCAGTTTCAATTTCAAGAAAGTCTTGCTGCTCAACCCGCCGGTCAACCTCTACACCTCGATCACCAACCTGGACAGACTCGTCCAGACAGAGGTCAAGGGCATCAACAACACCACCACGTTCTATGAACTGGTGCTGGACAAACTGACCCGCTACTTCCAGCAAAAAGGCTACATCGACCTCAACGATGCTCTGCTCTATGACTTCCAGCAGTCCAAGCAGCACCTGACCAACGAACAGATGGCCATGCTGATCGGCACCTCGTTCCGTTTTTCGGCGGCAGACATTGCCTTCACCTCGGACCTGATCAACCGTCGCGGCCTGATCACTCCACCGAAAACGCCCATCACAGAAGGCACCAGTCTCACGCCGTACCTCAAGCGTGCGCTGCAATGCGACTTCGACTGCTACCTCACTGAACAGGTGATCCCGATGTGGCGCGCGCGCACTGACGGCGGCAGCCTGCTGCAACTGATCGACCAGGTCAGCCTGTATGCCTTGAAGGATTACCTGCACGACAGCCCGAAAATCGCGGTCATGCACAATGCTGACGATGTGATTCTCGGTCCTGGGGACCTCGGCTTTCTGCGCAAGACCTTCGGCGACCGCTTGACTGTTTATCCACTGGGCGGCCATTGCGGCAACCTTAACTACCGCGTCAACAGCGACGCCATGCTGGAGTTCTTCCGTGGCTAAATATCTCCTGCTCATCGCAGCGTTACTCTGTGCAGGCGTCGCCAATGCCGACAACAGCAAAGCCAACGCACCGGTTGTCATCGACAATGACGGTTTCAAGGAGCCGTTGAGCAAACTGAAATTCAACCCGGGCCTGGATCAGCGCGAGTTCGAACGCTCGACACTCAGCGCGCTGGCCGTCTACGACCCGCTGGAAGAGTGGAACCGCCGGGTGTATCACTTTAACTATCGCTTCGACCAATGGGTGTTCTTGCCAGTGGTCGACGGTTATCGCTACATCACGCCAAGCTTCCTGCGCACCGGCGTCAGCAATTTCTTCAACAACCTCGGCGACGTGCCGAACCTGATGAACAGCCTGCTGCAGTTCAAAGGCAAGCGCTCGATGGAAACCACCGCGCGCCTGCTGCTCAACACCACCATCGGCATCGCCGGCCTGTGGGACCCGGCCACCGCCATGGGCCTGCCGCGCCAGAGCGAAGACTTCGGCCAGACACTCGGTTTCTACGGCGTACCGGGCGGCGCCTACTTCGTGCTGCCGGTCCTCGGCCCGTCCAACATCCGCGACACCGGCGGCTTGGCCGTGGACTTCACCGCCGAGTCGGCAATCAACTTCCTGAACGTCGCCGAAGTCAGCTCCAACCACCCTGAAGTGTTGGTGTTGCGCAGCATCGACAGGCGCAACCAGACCGGCTTTCGTTATGGCCAGCTGAACTCGCCGTTCGAATACGAGAAAGTGCGTTACGTGTACACCGAGTCGCGCAAGTTGCAGATTGCCGAGTAATTTTATCGGCAACAAAAAAAGGCCATTCGATGCAGATCGAATGGCCTTTTTTAATTCAATTACCCATAGATTTACGACTCTTGGGGATCCGCACCGTAGTCATTTTCACCCTTCGTTCCACGCGTCCCCAGTGAGATAAGAACCAAAATCGGGCCAACGAAAGGAGTAAATCCCCATAAAATGTTGATCCCGCTTTTGTTCAAGTCATGATATCGCCGCCACGTAACCGCCAACCGAGGGCAGAGAGTGCACACCGAATACACGGGCAAAAGCAGCAAGTAAATACGCTCATACAGCAATTCTGACCATGCCCCAAATGCCCACCAGAATAAAACCAAGCAAGATTCGACAAGAACAAACATCCAATACTCTTTCCTGCTGGCCCTACCTTGAAACGCTGCGTACTTATTCAATACCTGAAAATACCACTTCATCCCTAAACCCTTTCGCTATCGGAAAATCTACTCAGGCCATTGCAGCCCAAATAGCGGAGCGCAGTTTAAGAGAACATCCAATATAGCCTTGTAGGGAAAGTCTGAAAGAACTGTGGGCACCTAGAGTTTATTAACCTTTCAGCGCTTTCCAGATCTTGCCGACAACCATCACACCCGCCAACACCACCGCACCCGCCACAATCCCCGCCACCGCATTCAGCAACGTCGGCACGATAAACCCGGCACCGCCCGCCCCTGCGCTGACGCTTTCGATCCAGTGATGAACCACCGGCACGCCGTGGGTCAGAATCCCGCCCCCCACCAGGAACATCGCCGCCGTGCCGATCACCGACAGGCTTTTCATCATGTACGGCGCCGCCCGCAAAATCCCGCCGCCGATGCTTTTGGCCATCTGGCCAGGTTTTTGGGTCAGCCACAGACCGAGGTCATCGAGCTTGACAATCCCGGCCACCAGGCCGTAGACGCCGATGGTCATGACGATGGCAATGCCCGACAGCACGATGACTTGCTGGGTCAGTGAGGCGTCCGCCACGGTGCCGAGGGTGATGGCGATGATTTCCGCCGAGAGAATGAAGTCGGTACGGATGGCACCTTTGATCTTGTCCTTTTCGAACGCCACCAGATCGACCGCAGGATCGGCCACCGCCTCGACCAGTTCAGCGTGCTCGGCCTGGTCTTCAGCCTTGCTGTGCAGGAATTTGTGCGCGAGTTTTTCGAAACCTTCGAAGCACAGGTAGGCGCCGCCCACCATCAGCAACGGCGTGACCAGCCACGGAATGAACGCACTGATCGCCAGCGCTGACGGCACCAGGATCAGCTTGTTGAGAAACGAGCCCTTGGCCACCGCCCAAACCACCGGAATTTCCCGCTCGGCGCGTACACCGCTGACCTGCTGGGCGTTGAGCGCCAGATCGTCACCGAGCACGCCAGCGGTTTTCTTGGCGGCCATTTTGGTCATCAACGCCACGTCGTCGAGTACGGCGGCAATGTCGTCGATCAGCAACAGTAAACTGCTTCCTGCCATGGATCAGGTTTCCTTCTTGAATGAATGCTGCGCAGCATAGCGTGGCCGAGCGCCACACGGGGCATTCTTGAGCGCCGCGCGAGGCCGGTGCTACCATGCGCAACCGCCAGAACAGGCAAGGAACCACCTGGTTTATGAGCACAATCCGCGAGCGCAACAAAGAACTGATCCTGCGTGCCGCCAGTGAAGAATTTGCCGACAAGGGCTTCGCTGCGACCAAAACCAGTGACATCGCAGCCAAGGCGGGATTGCCCAAGCCCAACGTCTACTACTACTTCAAATCCAAGGAAAACCTCTACCGCGAGGTTCTGGAAAGCATCATCGAGCCCATCCTGCAGGCCTCGACGCCGTTCAACGCCGACGGCGTACCCAGTGAAGTGCTGAGCAGCTACATCCGCTCGAAAATCCGCATCTCCCGCGACCTGCCCTTCGCCTCGAAGGTGTTCGCCAGCGAAATCATGCACGGCGCCCCGCACCTGAGTGCCGACCTGGTCGAACAACTGAACAGCCAGGCCAAGCACAACATCGACTGCATCCAGACGTGGATCGACCGCGGCCAGATCGCCCCCATCGACCCCAACCACCTGATGTTCAGCATCTGGGCCGCCACGCAGACCTACGCCGACTTTGACTGGCAAATCACCGCCATCACGGGCAAGGCCAAGCTGGATGAAGAGGATTATGAAGCGGCGGCGCAGACGATTATTCGGTTGGTGCTTAAGGGGTGTGAGACGGATCATTAAGATTGCGGTGACTTTATCGCTAGCAGGCTAGCTCCCACAGGGGATTTGTGAACGCCATAGCTCCAGTGTGGGAGCTAGCCTGCTAGCGATGAAGTCGACTCGGTTTCAGCTCAAAGCCAAATGGCATCCCACAGTGGATAGTCGCCAAGCTTTTCCACCAGTCCAGCCCGCAACGGGTTGGCTACGACATACCGCGCCACCTTCACCAAATCCTCCTCCCGCCGCAGAGCCCGGTCGTGAAAGCCTTTCTGCCAGAGGGTGATCTTGCGGCCAGTGAACTGATTCACCGCTTTGGTGCTCAGTGATTTGGTCTTTTGCATCAGGTCACCCAACGATCCCTGCTGTAACTCGACCAGCCAGTGGAAATGATCGGGCATGATGACCCAGGCCAGCGAATTAGCCATGCCTTGATGTTGTGTATTGCGAAACTGATCCACGACCAAACGACCCAGCGCGAAATTCTCGAACACCGGTTTTCGTCCAAGCGTATTGGTGGTCAACAGGTAAATTCGGTTCGACTCGGCGTAGCGACCACGGCGCAGGCGATGTGAAGCAGGTAAATCAGGCATCCTTTGCCTCTCTCATGGGTTGATCATGAGAAGACTAGCTCGGCGGATTCAGGAGGG
This sequence comes from Pseudomonas sp. LB3P81, assembly GCF_054897965.1. Classification (NCBI taxonomy): domain Bacteria; kingdom Pseudomonadati; phylum Pseudomonadota; class Gammaproteobacteria; order Pseudomonadales; family Pseudomonadaceae; genus Pseudomonas; species Pseudomonas sp. LB3P81. Next base: position 1,672,691 of record NZ_JBUBVG010000001.1, read on the forward strand.
ATGTGCAGACTTTTAGCCGGATGTGTCTGGACGATAGCTATCGCTAGCAGGCTAGCTCCCACAGTGGATCTCGAGTGTCCACAAATCCCCTGTGAGAGCTAGCCTGCTAGCGATTACATTTGTTCACGCGCTAAAGATCAAGCAGTAACCCCCGCATCCGCCCGCAACCCTAACGCCTCGATCGCATTGATCGCACACTGCTCGTCAACATCAGACAGATCCCCGCTGATGCCCACCGCCCCCAGCACATTCCCGTCCAGATCCCGGATCAACACTCCGCCCGGTGCCGGTACCACACTGCCCTGCCCCAGACTGTTCAAAGCAGCAATAAACGCCGGACGTTGCTGGGCGTCCAGCGCCAGCAGGCGTGAGCCTTTGCCCAGCGCGATGGCGCCCCAGGCTTTGCCAATGGCGATTTGCGGTCGCAGCAGGCTGGCGCCGTCTTCGCGCTGCAGGGTGACCAGATGCCCGCCGGCATCCAGTACGGCAATGGTCAACGGGGCCGCGGAAATTGCACGTGCGGCGGAGATGGCCTGACTGGTCAGGTTGACTGCCACTTTCAAGGTTAAAGCGCTCATGGTGCCGTCCTCATTTTGTTATAGGGAAAGCGGATGGACTGCGCGCTTGCGCCGCAGTCCGATGCAACAAATAGAACACAATGAATAATTATTTTGTATACAATAATTCTCGAAAAGTGCCGCATGCGACGAAAAGCCACAGCAGAACAGGCTTCAGACGAATGAAACAACCGCTTGAGAAAATGGATTGACCTGCGCCGTCCGCCGTGAATACACTCTGCGCAAAGCCACTTGTATACAATTACAAAACGTAAGAGGCACAAAACCATGAGCAAAATGAGAGCAATCGAAGCCGCCGTTCTGGTGATGCGCCGTGAAGGGGTTGATACCGCTTTTGGCATCCCGGGCGCCGCGATCAACCCGCTGTACAACGCCTTGCAGAAGGTCGGTGGCATCGATCACGTCCTCGCTCGCCACGTTGAAGGCGCCTCGCACATGGCCGAGGGCTACACCCGCACCAAGGCCGGCAACATCGGCGTGTGCATCGGCACCTCCGGCCCTGCCGGTACTGACATGGTCACCGGGCTCTACAGCGCCTCGGCCGACTCGATCCCGATCCTGTGCATCACCGGCCAGGCACCCCGCGCCCGGATGCACAAGGAAGACTTCCAGGCTGTCGACATCACCAGCATCGTCAAGCCAGTGACCAAGTGGGCAACCACTGTTCTGGAACCGGGCCAAGTGCCTTACGCCTTTCAGAAAGCCTTTTTCGAAATGCGCTCCGGCCGTCCAGGCCCAGTGCTGATCGACCTGCCGTTCGACGTGCAGATGGCCGAAATCGAGTTCGACATCGATGCCTACCAGCCGCTGCCATTGGCGAAGCCGAGCGCAACCCGCGTTCAGGTGGAAAAAGCCCTGGCCCTGCTCGATCAGGCCGAACGCCCATTGCTGGTAGCCGGTGGCGGCATCATCAATGCCGACGCCAGCGACTTGCTGGTGGAGTTCGCTGAGCTGACCGGTATACCGGTGATTCCGACCCTGATGGGCTGGGGCACCATTCCCGACGATCACCCGCTGATGGTCGGCATGGTCGGTCTGCAAACCTCGCACCGTTATGGCAACGCGACGATGCTCAAATCCGACGTGGTGCTGGGCATCGGTAACCGTTGGGCCAACCGTCATACCGGTTCGGTCGACGTGTACACCGAAGGCCGCAAGTTCATTCACGTCGACATCGAAGGCACTCAGATCGGCCGCGTGTTCACCCCGGACCTGGGCATCGTGTCCGACGCCGCTGCCGCGCTGACCGTGTTCATCGAGGTCGCTCGCGAATGGCAAGCCGCCGGCAAACTGAAAAACCGCAGCGCCTGGCTGCAAGACTGCCAACAGCGTAAAGCCAGCCTGCAGCGCAAGACTCACTTCGACAACGTGCCGGTCAAGCCGCAACGCGTTTATGAAGAGATGAACCAGGTGTTCGGCAAAGACACCTGCTACGTCAGCACCATCGGTCTGTCGCAGATTGCCGGCGCGCAGTTCCTGCACGTCTACAAGCCGCGTCACTGGATCAACTGCGGACAGGCCGGCCCGTTGGGCTGGACCATTCCGGCAGCGCTGGGCGTGGTCAAAGCGGATCCGACCCGCAAGGTCGTGGCACTGTCGGGCGACTACGATTTCCAGTTCATGATCGAGGAATTGGCGGTGGGCGCACAGTTCAAGCTGCCGTACATCCACGTAGTGGTAAACAACTCGTACCTGGGGCTGATTCGTCAGGCTCAGCGCGGTTTCGACATGGACTACTGCGTGCAGCTGTCCTTCGACAACCTGAACGCTCCGGAACTCAACGGTTACGGTGTCGATCACGTCGCGGTCGCCGAAGGCCTCGGTTGCAAGGCGCTGCGTGTGTTCGAACCGGGCCAGATCCAGCCTGCCCTGCGCAAGGCTCAGGAACTCATCGAAGAGTTCAAGGTGCCGGTGATCGTCGAGATCATTCTGGAGCGTGTGACCAACATTTCCATGGGCACCGAGATCAATGCCGTCAACGAATTCGAAGACCTGGCGCTGGTCGGCAACGATGCGCCGACTGCGATTTCGTTGCTCGATTAACTGCTGATCGTTTCCCCTGTGGGAGCGAGCCTGTGTGGCGAGGGAGCTCGCTCCCGCTGGGTCGCGAAGCGGCCCCAAAAGTTTTGCGACTGCTTCGCAGCCGAGCGGGAGCAAGCTCCCTCGCCACACAGCCCGCTCCCACAGGGGAGTCCATACATTTACGGGAGACCACCATGCCGCGTTTCGCAGCCAACCTGTCCATGCTGTTCACCGAACAGGATTTTCTTGCCCGTTTCGAAGCGGCCGCCAAGGCCGGCTTCAGTGGTGTCGAGTACCTGTTTCCTTACGACTTCAGTTCCGCCGATATCAAAGCCACGCTCGACGCCAACGGTCTGACCCAAGTGCTGTTCAACCTGCCGGCCGGTGACTGGGCCAAGGGTGAACGCGGTATCGCGTGCCTGCCGGACCGCGTTGAAGAATTCCGCGCGGGTGTCGATCTGGCGATCGCCTACGCGCAAGTGCTGGGCAACACCCAGGTCAACTGCCTGGCCGGCATTCGTCCACAAGGCGTCGACGATGCCACCGTGGAAAAAACCTTCGTCGCCAACCTCAAGTACGCGGCCGACAAGCTGCAAGCGGCGGGCATCAAACTGGTGATGGAAGCGATCAACACCCGCGACATCCCGGGTTTTTACCTGAACAACACGGCGCAAGCCCTGTCGATTCGCGAACAGGTCGGCAGTGCCAATCTGTTCCTGCAATACGACATCTATCACATGCAAATCATGGAGGGCGACCTGGCCCGCACCATGTCCGCGCATCTGGACGAGATCAACCACATCCAGTTGGCCGACAACCCTGGGCGCAATGAACCGGGCACCGGTGAAATCAATTACCGCTTCCTGTTTGAGCATCTGGACCGCATTGGTTATCAGGGTTGGGTTGGCTGTGAATACAAGCCGCTGACCACCACGGAAGCGGGTCTGGGCTGGCTCAAAACCCACAACGCGATCTGACACTGTCGCACAACCATTGTGGTGAGGGAGCTTGCTCCCGCTCGGCTGCGAAGCAGTCGTAAAACCTGCAATCCGGATCTATCTGATACGCCGCGTTGGCTGATTTGGGGCCGCTTCGCGCCCCAGCGGGAGCAAGCTCCCTCGCCACAGGGTGTGTCGTGAAAATAATTGGCAAGACAAAAACAAGAGGAATTTCTCATGGCTAAAATCGGATTTATCGGCACCGGCATCATGGGCCACCCAATGGCGTTGAACCTGCAGAAAGCCGGTCACAGCCTGTTCCTGTCGGCGCACCACGACGCCGCGCCTGCCGACCTGGTCGCTGCAGGCGCCATCGCCCTGGCGACCCCGAAAGAAGTCGCGCAAGAAGCCGAATTCATCATCGTCATGGTGCCGGATACCCCGCAGGTCGATGACGTGCTGTTCCGCGCCGACGGTATCGCAGCCGGTGTGGGTAAAGGCAAAATCGTCATCGACATGAGCTCGATCTCGCCCACCGCCACCAAAGCCTTCGCTGCCAAAATCAACGAAAAAGGTGCGCAGTACCTCGACGCCCCCGTGTCTGGCGGCGAAGTCGGGGCCAAGGCTGCGAGCCTGAGCATCATGGTCGGTGGCGACGCCGACGCCTTCGAGCGCGCACTGCCGCTGTTCCAGGCGATGGGCAAGAACATCACCTTGGTCGGCGGTAACGGCGACGGGCAAACCGCGAAAGTGGCGAACCAGATCATCGTGGCGCTGAACATCCAGGCCGTCGCCGAAGCCCTGCTCTTCGCCTCGAAAAACGGTGCCGATCCAGCCAAGGTGCGTGAAGCGCTGATGGGCGGTTTCGCTTCGTCGAAGATCCTCGAAGTGCACGGCGAGCGCATGATCAAAGGCACCTTCGACCCAGGCTTCCGCATCAGCCTGCACCAGAAGGACCTGAACCTGGCCCTGCAAGGCGCCAGGGAGCTGAACATCAACCTGCCGAACACCGCCAACGCCCAGCAAGTGTTCAGCACCTGCGCGGCCATCGGTGGCAGCAACTGGGACCACTCGGCGCTGATCAAGGGCCTGGAACACATGGCGAATTTCTCGATTCGCAAGTAGGAGCTGCCGAAGGCTGCGATCTTTTGATCTTTACGCCCGACCGCTCACCGCGTTATCCGCAAAAAGATCGCAGCCTGCGACAGCTCCTACAGGATCGGGTTCACACCTCTTAAAGGGTGAACCTTCCCAGAGCTGGCGCAGGTTGCCTTCCTCCAACAACAAAAAACCCGGGAGCCCGCCATGTCGGTCGATCCGCAACAATTCCTGCGCGAGCTGTTTGCCACAGCCATCGACGCGGCCCATCCGCAGCACGTCCTCGAAGCCCATTTGCCCACCGATCGAAGCGGTCGGGTGATCGTCATCGGTGCCGGCAAAGCCGCGGCCGCCATGGCCCAGGTGGTCGAGCGCTGCTGGCAGGGTGAAGTGTCCGGTCTGGTGGTGACGCGTTACGGTCACGGCGCCCCGTGCGAAAAAATCGAAGTGGTCGAAGCCGCGCACCCGGTGCCGGATGCTGCCGGTCTGGCCGTCGCCAAACGCGTGCTGGAACTGGTCAGCAACCTGAACGAAGACGACCGCGTGATCTTCCTGCTCTCCGGCGGTGGCTCGGCATTGCTGGCCCTGCCCGCTGCCGGCATCACCCTCGCCGACAAGCAATCAATCAACAGAGCCCTGCTCAAATCCGGCGCGACCATTGGCGAGATGAACTGCGTGCGCAAGCACCTCTCCGCGATCAAGGGGGGCCGTTTCGGCAAAGCCTGCTGGCCTGCCACTGTTTACACCTATGCGATTTCCGATGTGCCGGGCGACCTCGCCACGGTCATCGCCTCCGGCCCGACTGTGGCCGACCCGAGCACCTCCGCCGAAGCGCTGGCGATCCTCAAGCGCTACGCGATTGAAGTCCCCGCCTCCGTGCGCAACTGGCTACAGAGCCCGGAATCGGAAACGGTCAAACCCGGCGATCCGAGCCTGGCGCGCAGTCACTTCCAATTGATCGCCCGTCCACAACAGTCGCTTGAAGCCGCAGCGGTGAAAGCGCTTCAGGCCGGCTTCAGCCCATTGATCCTCGGTGACCTCGAAGGCGAATCCCGCGAAGTCGCCAAGGTGCACGCCGGCATCGCGCGGCAAGTGGTCTTGCATGCCCAACCACTGGCCGCGCCGTGCGTGATCCTCTCGGGCGGCGAAACCACCGTCACCGTGCGCGGCAATGGCCGTGGCGGACGCAACGCCGAATTCCTGCTCAGTCTGACCGACAGTCTCAAAGGCCTGCCTGGCGTCTACGCGCTGGCCGGTGACACCGATGGCATCGACGGTTCCGAAGACAACGCCGGCGCGATCATGACCCCGGACAGTTACGCCCGCGCCGCTGCACTCGGTCTGAGCGCCAGCGACGAACTCGACAACAACAATGGCTACGGCTATTTCGCGGCGCTCGACGCACTGATCGTCACCGAGCCGACCCGCACCAACGTCAACGACTTCCGCGCCATTCTGATTCTCGAGAGCCCTGAACATGACGCCTGATAAAAAGGTCAAAATCCTCGCCACCCTCGGCCCGGCCACCAACGGGATCGAAGACATCCGTGAGCTGGTACAGGCCGGGGTCAACATTTTCCGCCTGAACTTCAGCCACGGCGATCACGCCGACCACGCCCAGCGCTACCAGTGGATTCGTGAAGTCGAGCGTCAGCTGAATTATCCGCTGGGCATTCTGATGGACCTGCAAGGCCCGAAACTGCGGGTCGGCAAGTTCGCCGAAGGCAAGGTGCAACTGCATCGCGGCCAGGCCCTGCGCCTGGACCTGGACCCGACGCCGGGTGATCAACGTCGCGTTAATCTGCCGCACCCGGAAATCATCGCCGCGCTGGAGCCGGGGATGGACCTGCTGCTGGACGACGGCAAACTGCGTCTGCGGGTGGTCACCCAGTACGCCGACGCCATCGACACCACGGTGCTCAATGGCGGTGAGTTGTCGGACCGCAAAGGGGTGAACGTCCCACAAGCGGTGCTGGAACTGAGCCCGCTGACCGCCAAGGATCGCCGCGACTTGAGTTTCGGTCTGGAGCTGGGTGTGGACTGGGTCGCGCTGTCGTTCGTGCAGCGCCCGGAAGACATTCGCGAAGCCCGTGAGCTGATCGGCGACAAAGCGTTTTTGATGGCCAAGATCGAGAAACCGTCAGCGGTCACTCATCTGCGGGAAATCGCTGAATTGAGCGACGCAATCATGGTTGCCCGTGGCGACCTCGGCGTCGAAGTACCGGCCGAAAGCGTGCCGCAGATTCAGAAAAGCATCATCAGCATCTGCCGCGAGCTGGGTAAACCGGTGGTGGTGGCGACGCAGATGCTCGAGTCGATGCGCTTCTCTCCGGCACCGACCCGCGCCGAAGTCACCGACGTGGCCAACGCCGTGGCCGAAGGTGCGGATGCGGTGATGCTGTCGGCGGAAACCGCGTCCGGCGAGTACCCGATGGAAGCCGTGCAGATGATGAGCAAAATCATTCGCCAGGTGGAAAACGGTCCGGACTATCAGACGCAACTGGACGTGAGCCGACCGAAGGCTGAGGCGACTGTTTCCGATGCGATCAGCTGTGCGATTCGTCGCATCAGTAATGTGTTGCCGGTGGCGGTGCTGGTGAACTACAGCGAGTCCGGCGCGTCGAGCCTGCGTGCGGCGCGGGAGCGGCCGACGGTGCCGATCCTCAACCTGACGCCGAACCTGCAAACCGCTCGTCGCCTGAGCGTGGCGTGGGGCGTGCACTCGGTGGTCAACGATCGCCTGCGTCAGGTCGATGAAGTCTGCTCCACAGCGCTGGAAATTGCGCAGGCGCAGGGCATGGCGCAGCGCGGGGACACTTTATTGATCACGGCGGGTGTGCCATTTGGGCAGCCTGGGTCGACTAACTCCTTGCGTATCGAAACATTGATTTAGCAAACGCGTTTTTGTGGCGAGGGAGCTTGCTCCCGCTCGGCTGCGAAGCAGTCGTCGCTTCAGCATGACGGGTTCCACAGGGAAACCGCATTCACCGATTTTGGGGCTGCTTCGCAGCCCAGCGGGAGCAAGCTCCCTCGCCACAAAGTTTATGCAAGACCTTGGATTTTCCTCTGCCCCTAGACTTCATCATGCCTGCCAACCATTTCAATACCCACTGCCCCGACTGGGCGACTGCCCTGCTCAACGGCTTCAGCCAGATTTTCCTCCAGCGCCATCCGCTGTGTGGCCTGCTGTGCCTGTTGGCGATTCTTTTTACCGCACCAACCCTGCTCGGCGGTGCCCTGCTGGGCGGTGTCGCCGGTTTGCTCACCGCGCAACGTCGCAACTACGCCAAGGCCGATCGTCAGGCCGGGCTGTTCAGTTACAACGGTGTCCTGCTCGGCTTGCTGCTGAGCCTGTATTTCCCCTGGTCAGCGGTGTTGCCGCCGCTGATCATTGCCGCTGGCGGACTGAGTGCGATGCTCACTCAGCAATGGCTGAAACGCGTCCGGGTCAGCCACTACCTGCCTGCCTATACAGCGCCCTTCGTGGCGCTGGGCTGGTTGCTGCTGTGCTTCGCCACACCCTCGACGGAAGCGCATTTGATCGAAATCAATACGCTGAACTTGCTCGCCGCACCACTCAAAGGCTTCGGTCAGGTGATGTTCCTCGGTCATCCGCTGGCCGGTGCGATGATTGCCGTGGGTTTGCTGATCGCTGATCGCCGCGCATTCTGCTGGGCATTGTTGGCATCTGTCGCGGGCATGGGCTGGAGCATGCTGCATCACGACTTCTATACCGCATTGATCGGCCTCGGTGGCTATAACGCCATACTCGCCGCCCTCGCCTTCAGCTCGCTGCGCCAGCATCCGTGGCTGCCGCTGGCCGGCATCGCATCAACGCTGTTGCTGACGCCGGTGTTTGCCGCCATCGGTCTGCCAACGCTGACCGCGCCGTTCATCCTCGCCTGTTGGCTGATCCGCACGGTTGTTCAAATGCTCGGCAAGACCGCTGTCGCCCATACGCCTTGCACTCGAGAGGAGAATCACCCTAGGCTTCGCTGATTCTCGATTCAGGCGTTTTCCATGGACTGCAGCAAAAACTGGCGTGAAGAGCTTTACGTCATGGTTTTCCAGAGCGACACCAAGGCCGGACGGCGCTTCGATGGCATTCTGTTGTTGATCATCCTCGCCAGCATTGTGATCGTGATGCTCGACAGCATCGACACGATCCACCAGAACTACGCCGACGTGCTGGCGTACATCGAGTGGGGCTTCACCGTCATCTTCGCCATCGAATATGGCCTGCGGCTCTACTGTTCGCCGAAGCCATTGCGTTACGCGTTCAGCTTTTACGGGTTGGTGGATTTGCTGGCGATCGTGCCCGGCATCCTCGCGCTGTATTACGCCGATGCGCAGTATTTGCTGATTATCCGGATCATTCGGATGCTGCGGATTTTCCGCGTGCTCAAGCTCAGTCCTTATCTGAAACAAGCCAATTATCTGATGTCGGCGCTGCGCGGCAGCAAGCAGAAGATCGTGGTGTTTCTGGTCAGCGTCTGCACGCTGGTGACGGTATTCGGCACCCTGATGTATGTGATCGAAGGCCCGGAGCACGGCTTTACCAGCATTCCCAAAGGCATTTACTGGGCTATCGTGACGCTGACCACCGTAGGCTTTGGCGACATCGTGCCCAAGACCCCGCTGGGTCAGGTGATTTCGTCGCTGGTGATGATCACCGGTTACTCGATCATCGCGGTGCCGACGGGGATTTTCACCGCTGAGCTGGCCAACGCCATGCACGGTGAACAGTTGCAACACGATTGTCCGGTGTGCAGGAAAAACAGCCACGAGCATGGCGCTGCATTTTGCTCGCGGTGCGGCAATGCTCTGTTTAGGAAACGGGAATAAGCAAAGTGCTTTTTAATCTTTAAAGGACTATGAGCGCCCGGTTATAGTCGCTGGCAAAACGGTGGCAACACCTCTTTTAACGACTGACAACTAATCCGTAGGAGCTGCCGGAGGCTGCGATCTTTTGATCGTTGAAAGCAAGATCAAAAGATCGCAGCCTCCGGCAGCTCCTACAAATAGAACAAGGAATGCGCAGTGAAAAAACTCTTTGGCGCCTCACTTCTGGCCGCTGGCCTGGCACTTACCAGCGTGGCTCAGGCTGCACCGACCCTGCTCAACGTTTCCTACGACGTGATGCGAGATTTCTACAAGGACTACAACACTGCGTTCCAGAAACACTGGCAGGCCGAGCACCACGAAAACATCACCCTGCAGATGTCCTTCGGCGGTTCCAGCAAACAGGCGCGCTCCGTGATCGACGGTCTGCCGGCAGACGTCATCACCATGAACATGGCGACCGACATCAACGCCCTGGCGGACAACGGCAAACTGGTCCCGGACAACTGGGTCACCCGCCTGCCGAACCACAGCGCGCCGTTCACCTCGGCGACTGTGTTCATCGTTCGCAAAGGCAACCCGAAAGCCCTGAAAGACTGGCCGGATCTGCTCAAGGACGGCGTGCAAGTGATCGTGCCGAACCCGAAAACCTCGGGCAACGGCCGCTACACCTATCTTTCGGCCTGGGGTTATGTGCTGAAAAACGGCGGTGACGAGAACAAGGCCAAAGCCTTCGTCGGCAAGCTGTTCAAACAAGCGCCAGTACTCGATACCGGTGGCCGTGCCGCCACCACCACGTTCATGACCAACCAGATCGGCGACGTGCTGGTGACCTTCGAAAACGAAGCGGAAATGATTGCCCGCGAGTTTGGTCGTGACCAGTTCGAAGTCATCTACCCAAGCGTCTCCGCCGAAGCCGAGCCACCCGTGTCTGTGGTCGACAAAGTGGTCGAGAAGAAAGGCACCCGCGCTGCCGCCGAAGAATACCTGAAGTACCTGTGGTCGCCGGAAGGTCAGGAAATTGCCGCCGCCAACTACCTGCGTCCGCGTGATCCGGCGGTACTGGCCAAGTACACCGATCGCTTCCCGAAAGTGGATTTCCTGTCGGTTGAGAAGACCTTTGGTGACTGGCGCACCGTGCAGAAGACTCACTTCAATGATGGCGGGATTTTTGATCAGATTTACAGCGGTCAGTAATTCCTGAGCGCAATGCAAAGGCGACCTGAGAAGGTCGCCTTTTTTTGTGGCCACAGAATTATTGTGCGACGCCAATCCTGTGGGAGCGGCGGTGCGACGATTCGACTTGCTCGCGAAGAGGCCTTATCAGCCGACATCAATGTCGAATGACACACCGCTTTCGCGAGCAAGTCGAATCGTCGCACCGCCGCGCCCACAGGGATTTCGGTACACCGTTACATCGGCGGTGTGACGCCGTCCTTGCCGGCCGAGATGGGTTGAGCGGTCAGCGTTCCATCCGCACTTTGCGTTACGAACGTCACGATCTTCACGCCCACTTTCAGCAAGCTGCGATCCCCCGGCACCAGGTTCACGATCGGCACATCCTCCGGCACCAGAATCTTCTGCTGACCACCCTTGTAGTTGACGGTCAGCACACGGCCATTGCTGACCACCAGATCGCCGACGCTGCCATTGGTCATGCTGCTGCCCTTCGCCAGATCGAACGGCCGATGGCCATCGCCGCTGCCGGCCAGCTCCGGCGGGAAGACATGGACTTCCAGCGCCTTCAGTGAGCCATCTTCCTGGGGAATGGCAGCCGAACCGATGTAACTGCCGGGCTTGATGTCTTCAATACTGACGAGGGTGACAGCCCGGACCTTGGTGTCCTTGGTCAGGTGAATGACCACGTTTTCTCCACTGTTGGCGTGGACTTTCAAGACGTCGGGGCTCACCCCGGTGATCTCGCCGCGAACGCCGATGCGCATCCCCGGCGCGTCAGCCGCCTGGACGAGACCTGCCGTGAACAAGCCAATCAAGCTGATAACTGAAGCACCGCGAATCAGGTGACGGAACATCGCGTTCATGAAAGTGCCTTCCGGTGATGAGTCGTGAAGAGAGAACATAAGCACGCTATCGAACAAGATGTAAGTGAATGTATCATCGGACCTCGACATTCTGGCGCACGGTTCATCGGCACGGCGTCACTCATTCCGCAAAGGAATGATTACTATCACTCCAATCCCACTTCCGCCTTTCCGGCCAGCCGCTTAGCCTGCGCGCATTCCATTTTGCTCAGCGAGACACGTTATGAACCCAGCGAATCAGGCGCCCCACAGCGCCGCGACAATGACCAAAGGCATGGTGCTTCTGTTCGCCTTTTGCTGCGGCGCCATTGTTGCCAACATTTACTACGCCCAGCCGATCATCGGCCTGATCGCGCCGGACATTGGCCTGACCAACACCATGGCCAGCCTGATCGTTTCGCTGACCCAGATTGGTTACGCGCTGGGCCTGTTCTTCCTGGTGCCGTTGGGCGATCTGCTGGAAAACCGTCGGTTGATGATCATCACCACGGTGGTGGCGATTGCCAGTCTGTTGGGCGCTGCGTTTACCGATCAGCCGAACGTGTTTCTGTTGATCTCGTTGCTGGTGGGTTTCAGCTCGGTGTCGGTGCAGATCCTGATTCCTCTGGCCGCGCACCTGGCGCCGGAAGAGACTCGTGGCCGGGTGGTCGGCGGAATCATGGGTGGTTTGCTGCTGGGGATTCTGTTGGCGCGGCCGGTGTCCAGCGTTGTGGCTGATCACTTCGGCTGGCGCGCGATGTTCGTGATCGCGGCCGTGTTGATGGCGGCGATCAGCATCGTGCTGGCCGTGACGATTCCCAAGCGCCAGCCGGATCACAGCGCCTCTTACGGCCAATTGCTGGGCTCGTTGTGGACGCTGTTGCGCCAACAGCCGGTACTGCGTCAGCGCGCGTTTTACCAGGGTTGCATGTTCGCCACCTTCAGCCTGTTCTGGACAGCCGTGCCGCTGGAACTGGCGCGCAATCACGGCCTGTCGCAAACCCAGATTGCGATTTTCGCCTTGGTTGGAGCCATCGGTGCGATCGCTGCGCCGATCGCCGGTCGACTGGCTGACGCCGGCCACACCCGCATCGCTTCGCTGTTAGCCCTGCTGTTCGCCAGCCTGAGCTTCCTGCCAGCCTTCATCCATCCGGCCTACAGCGTCATCGGCCTTGCCGTCACCGGTGTGGTGCTCGACTTCTGCGTACAAATGAACATGGTCCTCGGCCAACGCGCGGTCTACGCCCTCGACGCCAAAAGCCGCAGTCGTTTGAATGCGCTGTACATGACCAGCATCTTCATCGGTGGCGCGTTTGGCTCCTCGGTGGCCAGTGCAGTGTATGAGCACGGCGGCTGGTTGTGGATCGTGATTGTGGGCAGCGCGTTTCCGTTGTTGGCGTTGTTGCGGTTTTTGAGTGTTTCGCAGGAGCGTTCGCTCGCTACCGCTTAAGACGCCAAAAGCTTCGTCGGAATGCCGCCCAGACCAAGCCACGCGCCTACAGGTCCAGCGCAAATCCTGTAGGAGCGTGGCTTGCCCGTGAAGGCGATAGACCTGATTTCACTTAGTGTCGAACCAGCTTCTCCATCGCCGCATCTGCCAGAAAGGAAGAGCGGCTTTTGACATTGTGCTCGCGCACATACCGGTCAATACGCTGAATCACATAGCCAGGCAACGTTACATTGACCTTCTCGGTCTTGCCCATGTACGGCGCGATGTCCAGCTCCAGCATTCCCCATCCCATGTCGGCAAAGTCCGGGTTGCCACGATGGACGGCTGCCGAGGTAGGCATCGGAATCGATTCCCCGTCAGCCGCTATTTCCTGAAGCATGATGTGGGCAATCTCGATCGCCGCGTTATAGGCGTCTTCAAACGTATCCCCGGCCGTTACGGCGCCCGGAATATCGGGGATCTGAATACCGATGGCGGTGTTCTCGTCGCCCCACTCGATACAGATTGGATATTGCATTATGGATCTCCTGCGTAACTGGCTGGCGGGCAGTAAAGCCCGGCTCGCCTCCTGATGCTTTTAACCGTCCCGATCGGTAAATCCTTTTTCGGGTGAGGGACGGGAATCGTGTACGGGTTGTATCGGTGAGTGAAGAGATGATGGCTGCCGGTAATCCGATCCAGCGCCCAGCCCGCCTCCTCCAGCTCCTTGATCAATAACCTGCTTTGCACCACTAGCCTCCTTGCTGGCCCAGACAAAAGTAACCCTAGAGTTATCTTTACTCAAGCACAAAAATCCTGATTGCGACGTTCGGTTGTTTTACGAAGTGTGATTGGTGCCTGGCGCACTCTTTCCAGGCGTGAGTCCTTTTGCCCTGTGTGAGCCGTTACGCCGAGGTCAACCCGGATTACATTCACCTCTCTCACCCCAGAGTTTATCCATAGGCATAGACACAAGCGGGCTTGCTCGCGAAGGCGGCAGCACATCCAGCATTGATGTGACTGACACACCGCTTTCGCGAGCAAGTCGAATCGTCGCACCGCCGCTCCCACAGGTGATCTTCACAAGGACTTGAGATGGACCGTTTGGCCGCAATGGAAACCTTCGTCTACGTGGTGGAAACCGGTTCGTTTTCCGCTGCCGCACGACGGCTGAACATCGGCCAGCCCGCCGTGTCGAAAACCATCGCGCAACTGGAAGCACGGCTCGCGGTCCGACTGTTGTTGCGCTCGACCCGAGGCCTGACGCCGACCGAAGCCGGTCTGGTGTTTTTCCGCGTGAAGCGGTGCTGGCCGGCGTCGCAGTGGATGTTTGCACCAGAGCTGTCCAGCGGAACGGTCAGGGAAGTGATGAAGGAATGGTCGCTGCCGAATCAGGACCTGTGGGCGGTGTTTCCCACCGGACGGATGGCGAGCGCAAAGGCTCGGGCGTTTGTGGAGTATGTGCGGGGGTTGTTGGTCAGGGAGATATGAAGAGGCCCTGACTCAAAATCAAAAGATCGCAGGCTTCGCCAACTCCTACATCACTGCGTACACCGGTGATCATCGTCATACACGATCCTGTAGGAGCTGGCGAAGCCTGCGATCTTTTGCCTTTTGGTGCTAAAGCACACTCCCATCAAACCCAACCCTGACATTCCCGGGCAACTCACATGCAGGCCAGCAGGTGTTCGACGGTGCGCTCCAGCGGTCCGGAATTGTCGAGCACATGCACGCTCGGGTCCTCAGCCAACAGGCGCTCACTGAAACGGGCATTACGCGCCAATCGCTGATCGATCTCGGCCACCGATTCACGCCCGCGCACCAGCAGGCGCTGGCGCAACACCGCCTCGTCCACGGTCAGCAACACCACCAACACGTGCGGATAACGCTCACGGGTTTGCGCCAGATGCCCGCGTGAACCGTTGACCAGCACGTCGTCCCCCGCCGCCAGCCACTCGTCGATTTCCCGCGGGATGCCATAAGCCAGACCATTGGCCTGCCAGCTCAGGGCAAATGCACCCTGAGCCTGCATCTCGGCGAACTGCTGCATGCTGACACCCAGCGCCGCCTCGCCCACCGCTTCCGCCGAGCGCGTGATGACCCGCCGCACGATACGACAGCCGCGTTCGGCCAACCGCGTTCGCACGGCATCCAGCAGGCTGTCCTTGCCCGAACCTGAAGGCCCGATGAGATAGATCAACCTGCCTGACATCAAAACATCCTCTTCGCTTGTCGCCATACTTGCTGGACCACCGGCCAACCGGCCTGACTCCGTACCTGCATCAGATCGGCGCGCAGGATGACTTCTTCCATCTGCGCAGTCGTCAGCTGATATTTGCCCATGTAGTACGGTACTTGGATTCCAGGACAAACCGGCGCTGGCCCGGCGAGTGGTCCATCACCGACACCCGCTGCACCAGCGGATGCGCCACCAGGTCGTGGAATACGCTCAATGTGTCTGGATAGCACAAGAGCGGGTGGGGTTACCGCTGACCCGTCTTTTTTATGCGCCCACAAAAAAGGCGACCCCTAAAGTCGCCTTTTGCGTTACTGCCCGAATTGCCTTCCCAACCCACCCGGCACGCCATGGATATCCGTCTCTTCCCAAGGCCCGTTCGGGCTGATCGACCGGCTCCAGCCGTTGTTCCAGCGGTAATACGTGCGCTGGCGGTAGAAGGTATTGGTCTGATCATCCAGCACATAGACGCCAAGCTTGGGATCCCAATGGCTGTTGCCACCCGGCGGCGGCGCGAAGCTGGCAGAGGTGCGCGGCAGCGGTTTGGCGGGTTTGGCCGGAATGCCCGGTTTGCCCGGTTTGCCCGGCGTCGGTGTCGTTGACGGTGTCGGGCGGGGTTGTGAAGGCGGAATCGGTGGCAGCGGCGTCGGCTCCGGCCGCTGGACCGCACACGCGCTTAACCCCAAAACCAGACTGAGCAGGGTGATACGAGCGATAGCGGTCATAGTTGCGTTTTCCTGTTATTTGTCCGGGCTGTCGATGGTCAGTTTTTGCGGCGCGGTGGTGCTGCTGGCCAGCGGCTGGCTGCGACCGATCCATTCGCCGGCGGTTGGTTGACCCGCACGGGAGATGCGCGCAACCAGTTGGACTTCAGGGAAGTTCGACAGTTTCAACTGCGGCATCATTGCGTCGGCATCACCCAGTTCGACAGTCGCCGGCAAGTCAGCCACGGTCAGGCGTTTGGCGGCCAGTGGCGCCGGTGGGCCATTGGTGGCGCGAGCGAAGATGAACACGCTGTCACCCGGCTGCACCTTGGCTTTAAGCTCTGGTGCCAGATCGACACTGACTTTGAGCAATGCCGCAGCCTTTGCCGCAGGCGCCTGGACAACCTTGCCGCCGCTGGCTTCGAGTTTCTCGGTGGCCCGGGCAATCCCGCCTTGCAGCGCGGCCCGGGAATTGTCGTCCGGCGGCAGTTCCGCCAGCAGACGATTCCAGTAATCGATGGCGTCCTTATAACGCGCACTCTCGAACGCGGCAATACCGAGCAGACCAAGACTGGTGACTTCCTTCGGATCGGCTTTCAACGCTTCGTCAGTCAAGGCTTGAACCTTGTCCGACCACTTCTTGCCATCGGCGAAGTACTGAGCCTGCGCCCATTGCCCCAACAGTTCCGGCTGACGACCGGCGAGGTTCACCGTGCGTTCGAAGATCTTCGCCGCGTCACCGGGACGATCCTGCGCCATGTAGGTCCGACCCAGGAAGTACAGGCCTTCGGCCGAATCCGGTTGAGCCGCGACGGCGCGTTCCAGGCGACGGGTCATCTCTTCCATCGACTGCGGCGCCTGGGCGAATTCGCGGGTCAGTTCGACCTTGTCGCTGGCGCCGAAATGCAGATAAAGACCCAGTCCCAGCACCGGCACCAGAATCGCCGCCAACAGTGGCAACGGTTTGCCCAGACGGGACACCCGCGGCACTTCGACGCCTTCAGTGTCGGCAAGCAGTTCACGGGCCGCTTCGGCGCGACCGGTGTCCAGTTGCGCGGTGTCGAGAACGCCCTCTTCCTGCTGAGTCTGCAACTCAGCCACGCGCTCCTGATACAGCGCGACGTTCAGGGCAGTACGATCCTCTTCCAACTGAGCGCGACGGCCACGCAAAACGGGGATCAGCAGAAAACTCAGGGCAACCAGAAGCAGCAGACCTGCAGCGAGCCAGAAATCAATCATTCTTGGTTTTATCCAACAGGTGGTCGAGGCGCTCGCGCTCCTCGGCAGTAAGCTCATCCCTGGTGTCAGCGCGTTGCACGCGACGACGGCGGACGATCACGGCGATGATCACAACACCGCCCAGCAACAGGCCGGCCGGGCCGAACCAGAGCAAAGCGGTTTTGGCGTTGAGCGCGGGTTTGTAGCGGACGAAATCACCGTAGCGATCGACCATGAAATCGATGATCTGCTGATTGTCCTTGCCCTCGCCCAACATGCGGAAAATCTCTTTGCGCAGGTCGGCGGCGATCGGTGCGTTGGAATCGGCGATGTCCTGATTCTGGCACTTTGGGCAACGCAGCTCTTTGGTCAGCTCGCGAAAACGCTCGCGATCACCTTCTTTGGCGAACTCGTAGGTGTCGATGGCGGCGTGTGCGACGCCGGCCATGCTCAAGCCCAATGCAACAGCGGCTATCCAGCGCTTCATGGTTTCGCCTCATCGACCAGCGCCTGATACTTGGCCGCCAGTTTTTCGCGCCAGACCTGTTCGTCGATCACACCGACGAACTTGTCGCGGATGATGCCTTTGGCGTCGATGAAGAAGGTTTCCGGAGCGCCGTACACTCCGAGGTTCAGGCCGAGAGTGCCTTCATCGTCACGGATGTCCAGTTGATACGGGTTGTGGAATTCCGCCAGCCACTTCAAGGCGTCGGCGTTGACGTCCTTGTAGTTGACGCCGTAGATCACCACGCCCTTCTCGGCCAGTTTGTTCAGCACCGGATGCTCGACCCGGCAGGAAACGCACCAGGTGCCCCAGACGTTGACCAGTGCCGGTTTACCGAGAATGTCAGCCCTGGTCAGGGTCTTGTCGCCCTGCACCGCTGGCAGGGAAAACGCCGGGAACGGCTTGCCGATCATTGCCGAAGGCAGCTCGGCCGGGTCCAGGTACAGACCGCGATAAAGGAACACAGCCACCACCAGGAAAATCACCAGCGGCAACAGCATCAACCAACGTCTCATGCAGTCGCTCCCGTCATGCCCAATGCTTCACGCACGCGGCTTTTCACCTTGACCCGATAACGGCGATCAAGCGCCGCCAGCAACCCGCCCAAACCGGTGAGCAGGCCGCCGAACCAGATCCAGCGCACGAACGGTTTGACGTGCACGCGCACGGCCCAGGCGCCATCGCCCAGTGGTTCGCCGAGAGCGACGTAGAGGTCACGGGTAAAACCGGCGTCGATACCGGCTTCGGTCATCACCGAGTTCTGCACGGTGTACAGACGTTTTTCCGGGTGCAGCACGCTGATTTCCTTGCCGTCGCGGATGATACGAACAGTGCCTTTATCCGAGGTGAAGTTCGGGCCTTCGAAGTGCTTGGCGCCTTCGAACACGAACTGATAACCGCCGAGGTCCATGGATTCGCCCGGCGCCAGGCGCAGGTCGCGTTCGGCACTGTTCTGGCTCGACAGCACGACCCCGAGCGCGCACACGGCGATGCCCAAATGCGCAACCTGCATGCCCCAGTAGCTGCGGGTCAGGGTCGGCAGGCCTTTGATCAAGCCTTTGTGGCGCGTCTTGTCGAAAATGTCGCGTACGCCGGCCAGCAACACCCAGGCCGCCAGCATGAACGTCGCGATCACCGCCCAGTTGAAATCGCCGTAAGCGACACCGGCCACCACGGCCAACGCGGCGCTGCCGAGCAACACCGGGGTCAGCATGCTCATCAGCCATTTGAGCGGGGTGTCTTTCCAGCGCACCAGCATGCCGACCGCCATCACCACCATCAGCAACGCCATCAACGGAATGAACAGCGCATTGAAGTACGGCGGGCCAACCGACAGCTTGGCGCCGGTCATCGCGTCGAGGATCAGCGGATACAAAGTGCCAAGGAGGATCATCGACGCCGCCACCACCAGCACCAGGTTGTTACCCAGCAGCAGGGTTTCCCGGGACCAGAGGTTGAAGCCGACATGGCTCTTCACGACCGGCGCGCGAAGGGCAAACAGCGTCAGCGAACCGCCGACCACGAACAGCAGGAAGATCAGAATGAACACGCCGCGCTCAGGATCGGACGCAAACGCGTGAACCGACGTCAGCACGCCGGAACGCACGAGGAACGTACCCAGCAAGCTCAACGAAAACGCAGCGATGGCCAGCAACACGGTCCAGCTCTTGAACACGCCACGTTTTTCCGTGACCGCCAACGAGTGGATCAGCGCGGTGCCCACCAGCCATGGCATGAACGAGGCGTTTTCCACCGGATCCCAGAACCACCAGCCACCCCAGCCAAGTTCGTAATAAGCCCACCACGAACCGAGGGTGATGCCGATGCCGAGGAACGCCCAGGCGACGATGGTCCACGGACGCGACCAGCGTGCCCACGCCGCATCAAGACGACCGCCGAGCAATGCGGCGATGGCGAACGCAAACGCCACGGAGAACCCGACGTAACCCATGTACAGCATCGGCGGGTGAACGATCAGGCCGATGTCTTGCAGCAACGGATTGAGGTCGCGACCGTCCGCTGGAATTTGCGGCAGGATACGGGCGAACGGGTTCGAGGTGAGGATCAGGAACAGCAGGAAACCGGTGCTGATCATGCCCATCACCGCCAGGACTCGGGCCAGCATCACCTGAGGCAACTGCCGGGAGAACACCGACACCGCGAAGGTCCAGCCACCGAGGATCAACGCCCACAGCAGCAACGAACCTTCGTGCGCGCCCCACACGGCGCTGAACTTGTAGTACCACGGCAACGCGCTGTTGGAGTTGCTGGCGACGTAGGCGACAGAGAAGTCGTCGGCCATGAACGCGTAGGTCAGGCAACCGAAGGCGAACAGCAGAAACGCAAACTGCCCCCAGGCAGCCGGCTGAGCCAGGCTCATCCACAAGCGGTCACCGCGCCAGGCACCGAGCAAGGGCACCACGGCCTGAACCAGCGCGAAACACAGCGCCAGAATCATGGACAGATGGCCCAACTCAGGAATAAAGATTGCGGAAGTCATCGATCAACCCTCCTTTGCGGGCGTTGGAGCAGATTGACCGCTGTCTTTCAAAGCCTTGGTCACTTCCGGCGGCATGTATTTCTCGTCGTGCTTGGCCAGCACTTCGTCGGCCACCACCACGCCGTCAGCGTTGAGCTTGCCCAGGGCGACGATGCCCTGCCCTTCGCGGAACAGGTCCGGCAGGATGCCGCGGTAGCTGATGGTCACGGATTTGTTGAAGTCGGTGACGATGAATTTCACGTCCAGCGAATCGCCGGAACGTTGCAGCGAACCTTTCTCGACCATGCCACCCGCACGAATGCGCGTGTCTTGCGGCGCTTCGCCATTGGCGATTTGCGTCGGGGTGTAAAACAGATTGATGTTCTGCTGCAGGGCGCTCAGGGCCAGGCCGACGGCAGCGCCGACACCGACCAGGATCGCGAGAATGATGATAAGACGCTTTTTGCGCAGCGGATTCACTTGCCGTTCTCCCGGCGCAGACGACGCGCCTCTTGTTGCAGATACCGCTTGCGGGCCAGGACCGGCGCCGCCACGTTGAGGGCCAGCACCGCCAGGCAGATGCCATAGGCTGACCAGACATACAGGCCATGATGGCCCATGGCGAGGAAGTCGCCGAATGAAGCAAAACTCATCGAGCGGTCTCCAGACTGTTCTGCACTTCTGCTTTTACCCAACTGGCGCGGGCTTCGCGCTTGAGCACTTCAAGGCGCATGCGCAGCAGCAATACCGCGCCGAAGAAACAGTAGAAGCCCAGCACCGTCAACAGCAGTGGCAGCCACATTTCGGCCGGCATGGCCGGTTTTTCTGTGAGGGTAAAGGTCGCGCCCTGGTGCAGGGTGTTCCACCACTCCACCGAGTATTTGATGATCGGGATGTTGATCACGCCGACAATCGCCAACACCGCGCAGGCCTTGGCCGCGCTGTCCCGATTGCTGATGGCGTTGCCCAGCGCAATCAGACCGAAGTACAGAAACAGCAGAATCAGCATGGACGTCAGTCGCGCATCCCAGACCCACCACGAGCCCCAGGTCGGCTTGCCCCAGATCGCGCCGGTGACCAGCGCCACGGCGGTCATCCAGGCACCGATGGGGGCGGCGCATTGCAGGGCGACGTCGGCCAGTTTCATCTTCCACACGAGCCCGACGATCCCGCACACCGCCAGCATCACGTAGATGGACTGCGCGAGCATGGCGGCCGGAACGTGGATATAGATGATGCGAAAGCTGTTGCCTTGCTGGTAATCAGGCGGCGCAAAGGCCAGGCCCCAAACGACGCCGACGCCGATCAGCAGCAACGCGGCGATGCTCAGCCACGGCAGCAGTTTGCCGCTGATGCCGTAAAACCATTTGGGTGAGCCGAGCTTATGAAACCAGGTCCAGTTCATTACTGTTTCCATCACGGTTGCTACTCGCCATCACGAGTAGCGAAGGGTCTGCCTTTCAATCAAAAGAAAGCGATCGAAAATTGATCAGACCTCATTATTATTCGCCGACGCTGATCTTCAGGCCAGCAGCTATTGCAAAAGGTGTCAGGGTTATCGCCAGGGCGGTCAGGCTACCAAGCCACAGGAGATAACCGGTCGCCGGCATGCCCTGCAAGGCGGCCTGCAAGGCGCCACTGCCGAGAATCAACACCGGGATGTACAACGGCAGAATCAGCAACGCCAGCAACAGGCCGCCGCGCTTCAATCCCACCGTCAGGGCCGCGCCCACCGCACCGAGCAGGCTGAGCACCGGTGTACCGAGCAACAGGGAAAGCAGCAACACCGGCAGACAGGCGGTTGGCAAACCGAGCATCAACGCCAGCAGTGGAGCGAGCAAAACCAGTGCCAGGCCAGAGAAGGCCCAGTGTGCCAGTACCTTGGCCAAAACCAGAAGAGGCAGGGGGTGCGGCGAAAGGACCCACTGCTCAAGGGAACCGTCTTCGAAATCACTGCGGAAAAGCCCGTCCAGCGAGAGCAAAACCGATAAAAGGGCTGCCACCCAGACCAGTCCCGGAGACAAGGTTTGCAACAATTGAGACTCGGGGCCGACCGCCAACGGGAACAGCGAAACCACGATCGCGAAGAATACGAGCGGATTGGCCAACTCCGCCGGACGACGGAACAACAAGCGAGCCTCACGGGCGACCAACAGGCCGAAAACACTCATACGGCCCAATTCCCCAGATCAATATCGCGATAGCCGGTCGGCATTCGGCTCAGCGTGTGGTGCGTGGTCAGCACCACCATGCCGCCGCGCTCACAGTGCGCGGCCAGGTGCTCTTCGAGTTGCGCCACGCCTTGCTTGTCGAGTGCGGTGAACGGCTCGTCGAGGATCCACAGCGGCGGACTGTCCAGATACAAACGGGCCAACGCCACGCGACGTTGCTGACCGGCGGACAGGGTGTGACAAGGAACATCTTCGAAACCGCGCAGTCCGACAGCAGCAAGCGCCTCCCAAATGGCTGCATGGGAGGCCGGTTGATGCAGGGCGCAGAGCCAGCTGAGGTTTTCTTCCGGCGTCAGCAAATCCTTGATGCCGGCGGCGTGACCGATCCACAGCAGGTTGCGCGCCAGTTCACTGCGTTGTTCGTTCAACGGCTGGCCGTTGAGCAGCACTTGACCGGCGGTCGGTTGCATCAGCCCCGACAGCAGACGCAAAAGGCTGGTTTTGCCGCTGCCGTTGGGGCCACTGATTTGCAACATTTCGCCACTGGCCAGTCTCAATTCGAGATTTTCGAAGAGCAGCCGAAAGTCTCGCTCACAGGCGAGGGCAACGGTTTGCAGGACAGGACTGGTCAAGAGATCACGGGCCTTTTGCGGTTCAAGTCGGCGGCGGAGCGGCCGCTAAAGAGATGCAGCATAGATGCATTGGCGACCTGTTCTAGAGAGCTGCGTCAAACAATTGCAATGTTTTCGCCACTCTCCGAAGGACGGGCGGCATTATACATGCCGTGCCCTACTCTAAAGAGGGCAATTTCCTCAGGTTGTGACCGCGTATGACAGGCGAAATGAACATCCTCCCGCTACCACCGACCACGCCCGCGACGTCGCGGCCGCAGGGTGTGAGCGGCGATCTGCTGAAGCTGCTGACGCCGATGGAGGGCCTGATTACCGCCGGGCAGACCGCCAAAGCCGAAGTGCTGTCGCTGAAGCAGGCGGATCAGTCTTTTCAACTGCTGCTTAAAGTCACCCTCGAAAATGGCCGGCAGACCACGGTTCAGGCCACCAGCTCTCAGCCGTTGCCTCAGGGCACGAACCTGGCGATCACCCAACCATCGGCGGGCAACCTGGCCGTCACCGTGCAACAGGCCATCGCCTCCAGCGTTGCCACCCTCACCCGCATCGACACGGCGCAACTGCCGGTGGGCACCTTGCTGCAAGGCAAAGTGCTGACCTCCCAGGTGATGCCGCAAGTGCCGGGGCAACCGACGGTGTTCCGCTCGCTGGTAAGCCTGCTCAACACCGGGCTGAGTGGCAGCACCCTGAGCATCGACAGTCCGACGCCGCTGCGCATCGGCACCTTGCTGAGCGCGCTGGTGCAAGACACCCAGACCCTGAAATTCGTCCCGCTGAGCAGCCGTCAGGAACAACTGGCGGTCACTCAGCAACTGGTCAGCCAACAGAGCCGCCAGGGTTCGCTGGACGGATTGCTCAAACTCCTGCAAAACCTGCCTGCCTCGGACCAGACCTCCAGTGACCTGCGAACTGCAGTGAACAAATTGCTCGCCGGCCTGCCGGATGTTCAGCAACTGAGCACGCCAAAAGGCCTGGCCCTGGCACTGGCCAACAGCGGGCTGTTCCTCGAGGCAAAACTGCTCACCGGGCAAAATCCGACACTGGCACCCGACATGAAAGGCGATCTGCTCAAGCTGATCGCACAACTGAGCCAGGGGCTGCCGGCCAACACCAACCTCAACGCGATCATTGCTGCCAATACGCTGGCCCAAGCCATGCCGAGTTTCGTGCGCAGCGCCCTCGGCATGCTCGGCCAGGTCAGCACCAAACCGCAGCCGACCAGTTTTCCCCTGCCCGAGCGTTTCCTGCAAAACCTGGAGGGCGAAGGTGATCTGGAGCACTTGCTGCGTTTGGCCGCCGCGGCGGTTTCACGCCTGCAAAGCCATCAACTGTCGAGCCTGGAGCAGAGCGGCGTCACGGACGATGGCCGGCTGATGAGCACCTGGCAGCTCGAAATCCCGATGCGCAATTTGCAGGACATCGTGCCGTTGCAGGTCAAGTTTCAGCGCGAGGAAGCGCCCGAAAAAGATCAAGCCAAGGAACGCCGTGACGAACGCGAACCCAAGCAACAGCTCTGGCGCGTCGATCTGGCGTTCAACATGGAGCCGCTGGGCCCGATGCAGATTCA
Organism: Pseudomonas sp. LB3P81; assembly: GCF_054897965.1. NCBI lineage: Bacteria > Pseudomonadati > Pseudomonadota > Gammaproteobacteria > Pseudomonadales > Pseudomonadaceae > Pseudomonas > Pseudomonas sp. LB3P81. Next base: position 1,697,128 of record NZ_JBUBVG010000001.1, read on the forward strand.
GGCGCAGTTGATCGAGGGCAGCCTGTCCAGCCAGCTGTGGGCCGAGCGGCCCTACACCGCCAGCCTGATCGAGAGCAATCTGGCCGGGCTGCGCGAACGCTTGCTGGCGTCAGGCCTGAACGTCGGCGATCTCGATTGCCACCTCGGCACGCCGCCGCAAGGCCCCCAAACCCGACTGGAACAACGCTGGGTCGACGAAACCGCATGAGAAATCCCGAAACTCCACGCCAGGCCATCGCCCTCAAATACGACGGCTCCCACGCCCCGACCCTCACGGCCAAGGGCGACGAAGAACTGGCGGAAGAAATCCTGAAGATTGCCCGCGATTATGAAGTGCCGATTTACGAGAACGCCGAGCTGGTGAAACTGCTGGCGAGAATGGAGCTGGGGGACAGTATTCCGGAGGAGTTGTATCGCACGATCGCCGAGATCATTGCGTTTGCGTGGAATTTGAAGGGCAAGTTTCCTGAGGGGCATGATCCGAATGCGCTGATGATCGAGAAAGACATCACCGATCGCGGGGATGACTACTGATTCGGCGTTGAATGCAAAAAGATCGCAGCCTTCGGCAGCTCCTACACCGGATATCCAGTAGGAGCTGCCGAAGGCTGCGATCTTTTGATCTTTCAGTTCTTGTGCACCTTGCTCATCAACTCCGCCTCAGCCTGGGTCAACCCACAGGACTGAGTCAGTTCGTCGACGCTCGCGCCCATTCCGACCAGCCGTGCTGCCTGGGCAAACGACAGGCTCGACGGGTCGCGCTGTTCAAGCTGAGCCAGCTTGTCCGGCAACGGCCTGACCACCGCGCGCAGTTCATGCAGGTCTTCACCCATGCGCACGTTACCGTTCTGGTAGTCATCGACCCGTTTGCCCAGGTCCTTGATGCGCTGATCGCGCAGCGCATCGCCCTGGGCCTGTTGCGCAGCGATCTGCCGCTGGCCCCGAATGTACGCCAGAAACATCGCCAGCGTGCCCGCCCAGAAGAGGAACAGGACAATGACCGCAACCTCAAGAATCAATCAGATGTTCTCCAGGTCCGACCATTCTTCTTCGCTCATCATCTTGTCCAGCTCGACCAGGATCAGCAATTCGTTGTTTTTGTTGCACACGCCTTGAATGAACTTGGCGGACTCTTCGTTACCCACGTTCGGCGCGGTTTCGATTTCCGACTGCCGCAGGTAAACCACTTCGGCCACGCTGTCGACCATGATCCCGACCACTTGTTTGTCGGCTTCAATGATGACGATCCGGGTGTTGTCGCTGATCTCGGCATTCATCAGGCCGAAGCGCTGACGGGTATCGATCACGGTGACCACGTTACCGCGCAGGTTGATGATGCCCAGCACGTAGCTCGGGGCACCCGGGACCGGGGCGATTTCGGTGTAACGCAGGACTTCCTGAACGCGCATCACGTTGATGCCGTAGGTTTCATTGTCCAGCTTGAAGGTTACCCATTGCAGGATCGGATCTTCGGAACCCTTTGCAGACGACGCCTTATCATTCATACCCTGACCCCTCGAAAAACCGCCCCTGGCGGTGTGTGTTCGGTGCGATGGCAAGTCACTTGCCCCGCGTGTTGTTATGTCGGTTTGTGGTTCGGCTTGCTGCCGCCCATGTGCTTCGCCCCACCGCTGGCAATCAGCTCGGCCAGTTCGGAAACATCGAGCAACGCACACATGTGCTCAATCACCGTGCCTGCCAACCATGGCCGTTGACCACGGTGGCTGCGCCATTTGATTTCGTTCGGGTCCAGGCGCAACGAGCGGCTGACCTGATGCACCGCCAGCCCCCACTCGTAGCCCTGAACCGAAATAACGTATTGCAGGCCCTGACGGAAGTCATCGCGATAGCGGTCGGGCATGACCCAACGGGCGGTATCGAGTACTTTCAGGTTGCCGGCCTGGCTCGGCAGGATCCCGAGGAACCATTCCGGCTGACCGAACAACGATGTCAGCTCTTGACCGGCCAAGGAATAAATCGAGCCCAGGCACACCAGCGGCACCGCCAGGGTCAACCCGGCGACATCGAACAACAGGCATTCGAACGGCTCGGCGGCCCACGCAGGACGGCCGTCCGTTACCACCGGTGGCGGCGTGTTGCTCGGTGGCAAATGAACTTCGACGATCGGCGGCACCAGGGCTTGCAGCAACGGAGCGATGGTCGAGACGGGCGCCAGAACCGGCGCCGGCGCCTCGATCAGCGCAACCGGGGTTCTCACCACGGGCGCTGCGACCGGCGCGGCAACGGCTGCCGGTGTCTCGGCAGGTTTCTGCGCATCGCGGGCCTGCTCTTCAAGCACCGCAGCCTGGAACTCGTCCAGCGCCGCTTCCACCTCGATCACCTCGGGAATTGCTTCGATTTCCGGCAGCAACTCTTCGGTCGCGTCCATCAGCAAGTTGTCCAGATAGGACTGGAGCGCCAATTGCGGACGCGAGGTGACCTTCACCGGACGGTTCATGCGCACACCATCGTAGGAGCTGCCGAAGGCTGCGATCTTTTGGCGGATCCGAAGTTATCGCAAAGCAAGATCAAAAGATCGCAGCCTGCGGCAGCTCCTACTGGGATTGGGTTCATGTCAGGCCACCTGCGCAACGGATTGCTGCGTCAACATGTGCTTGAGCAGCGCGCGGTAGGCCATCACGCCGCGGCTTTTGCCGTCGAATTGCGAAGGCGTGACGCCGGCGCGGCTGGCGTCGCGCAAGCGTGTGTCGACCGGGATGTAGCCTTGCCAGATTTCTTCAGGGTACTTGTCGCGCAATACCCGCAAGGTCCCGAGGGAGGCTTGTGTGCGGCGATCAAACAGGGTCGGCACGATGCTGAATGCCAGTGGCAGTTTGCGTGAGCGGTTGATCATCGCCAAGGTGTTGACCATGCGTTCCAGGCCTTTGACCGCCAGGTGTTCGGTCTGCACCGGAATCACTAATTGCTGACTGGCCGCCAAGGCATTGACCATCAGCACACCGAGCAACGGCGGGCTGTCGATCACTGCGTAATCGAAGTCTTGCCACAGTTGCGCCAGGCTCTTGGCGATCACCAGGCCCAAGCCACTCTGGCCCGGCGACTGACGCTCAAGCGTCGCCAGCGCTGTGCTCGACGGCAGCAGGGAAATACTCGCGTGACTGGTAGGCAACAGCAACTGACCGGGCAAGCCTTGCGGCACGCTGCCCTTGTGCAGGAACAAGTCGTAGCTGCTGTGTTCCAGGCTGTCGGGGTCGTAACCGAAATAGCTGGTCATCGAGCCGTGTGGGTCGAGATCGACCACGACCACGCGCTTGCCCGCCTCGGCCAGTAACCCGGCTAAAGCGATGGAGGAAGTGGTTTTACCAACACCACCCTTTTGATTGGCGACTGCCCAGACTCTCATTCGGATTGTTCCTCCCGGTCGGGTCGACCGGGAAATAGCTCAACGTATTAATGCGGGTGACGGAGAATTGACGGCGCTCTCTCGTCCCGGCGACTTGACCGGTGCAGGTGCAGTTTGTGTGCCAGCACGCTTCAACGCGGCATCCGGTTGCGCATGGGCGGTTCCGGTGCCAGTGAGGCTGCGACGTACATCGAGATTTCGTGACACGACCAGCACCACGCGACGGTTGCGCGCCCGGCCCTCTGCCGTGGCGTTGTTGGCCACCGGCTGGAATTCGCCGTAACCCACCGACGCCAGCCGGCCAGGGTTCACACCCTGCATCGCCAGCATGCGCACGATGCTCGCCGAACGCGCCGAGGACAATTCCCAGTTGGTCGGGTACTGCGCGGTACGGATCGGTTGATCGTCGGTAAAACCTTCGACGTGTATCGGGTTGTCGAACGGTTTCAGAATCGCTGCGACCTTGTCGATGATGTTGAAAGCAATGTCGCTGGGCATGGCGTCGCCGCTGCCGAACAACAGGCTGGAGTTGAGCTCGATTTCGACCCACAACTCGTTGCCGCGAATGGTCATCTGTTTGGAGCTGATCAAGTCGCCGAACGCGGCGCTGATGTCATCGGCGATGCTTTTCAGCGGATCACTGGCACCGGCAATACCGGCGTCGACCTGCTCGCTGTCCTTGACCAGCGGCTTGGCCGGGGTCACGGTTTTCGGACGTTCGTCACCGATGGGAATCGGCTTGAGCGCGTGATCCGTATCGGTGAACACGCCGATCAACGCTTCCGAAATGATCTTGTACTTGCCTTCGTTGATCGAAGAAATCGAGTACATCACCACGAAAAAGGCGAACAGCAACGTAATGAAGTCGGCGTAGGAAACCAGCCAGCGTTCGTGGTTTACATGTTCTTCAGGTTGCCGACGACGAGCCATGGTCCATTACCCCCATCAATCCATGAAGCCCTGAAGCTTCAATTCTATAGAGCGAGGGTTTTCGCCTTCGGCGATCGACAGGATGCCTTCGAGCAACATTTCGCGATAACGCGACTGGCGCAATGCAACGGATTTGAGTTTGGCGGCAATCGGCAGCAGCACCAGGTTGGCACTGGCCACGCCGTAGATGGTGGCGACGAAGGCCACGGCGATGCCGCTGCCCAGTTGCGAAGGATCGCCCAGGTTGCCCATGACGTGAATCAGGCCCATCACCGCACCGATGATGCCGATGGTCGGCGCATAGCCACCCATGCTCTCGAAGACCTTGGCGGCTTCGATGTCGCGGCTTTCCTGAGTGTAGAAATCCACTTCCAGGATGCTGCGAATCGCTTCCGGCTCGGCGCCGTCCACCAGCAGTTGCAAGCCTTTACGGGAGTAGCTGTCGGGTTCGGCATCGGCCACACCTTCCAGGCCGAGCAGACCTTCCTTGCGCGCGGTCAGACTCCAGTTCACCACGCGGTCGACGCCGCCGGCCAGGTCCACGCGCGGCGGGAACAGGGTCCAGCCAAGAATCTGCATGGCGCGTTTGAAGGCGCTCATCGGCGATTGCAGCAGCGCCGCACCGACGGTCCCGCCGAGTACGATCAACGCCGCCGGGCCGTTGGCCAGCGCGCCGAGGTGACCGCCTTCAAGGTAGTTGCCACCGATGATGGCGACAAACGCGAGGATGATCCCGATAAGGCTGAGTACATCCATCAGACACACGCCTCGACCAGGTGCTTGCCAATGTCGTCGAGGCCGTACACCGCATCGGCGAGTTCGGCTTTGACGATGGCCATCGGCATGCCGTAGATCACGCAGCTGGCTTCATCCTGAGCCCAGATCGAGCTGCCGCCCTGCTTGAGCAGACGCGCACCTTCACGACCGTCGGCGCCCATGCCGGTCAGTACGACCGCCAGAACTTTGTCACCGTAGGACTTGGCGGCCGAACCGAACGTGATGTCCACGCACGGTTTGTAGTTCAGACGCTCGTCGCCCGGCAGGATTTTCACCGCGCCACGGCCGTCGATCATCATTTGCTTGCCACCCGGCGCCAGCAATGCCAGGCCCGGACGCAGGATGTCGCCATCCTCGGCTTCCTTGACACTGATGCGGCAGAGCTTGTCCAGACGCTCGGCGAACGCCTTGGTGAAGGCGGCCGGCATGTGCTGGATCAACACGATCGGAGCCGGGAAGTTGGCCGGCAATTGCGTCAATACACGCTGCAGGGCAACCGGGCCGCCGGTGGAGGTGCCGATGGCAACCAGCTTGTAGGCTTTGCGTTTCGGCGCTGGCGACGACGGTGCGTGCGCAGGTGCACGAGCCGGGATAGGTGCCGGACGAACAGGCGCGCTACTGCCATAACTGCTGACGCTGGAAGGCGCAGGGGTCGGAGCTGGCGTGGCGACGGGTGCCGGTGCACTGTAAGCGCTGACACGACGGTTACTGCGCGAAATGCTGAGAATCTTTTCGCACAGCAGTTGCTTGACCTTCTCGGGATTGCGCGAGATGTCTTCGAAATTCTTCGGCAGGAAATCCACCGCGCCTGCGTCCAGCGCATCCAGAGTGACCCGGGCGCCTTCGTGCGTCAGCGAGGAGAACATCAACACCGGCGTCGGGCAGCGCTGCATGATGTGCCGCACCGCCGTGATGCCATCCATCATCGGCATCTCGTAGTCCATGGTGATCACGTCCGGCTTGAGGGCCAGCGCCTGATCGATCGCCTCTTTTCCGTTGGTCGCCGTACCGACGACCTGGATATTCGAATCCGCTGAAAGAATTTCCGAGACGCGGCGGCGGAAAAACCCCGAATCGTCCACCACCAGGACTTTGACTACCATAAACACTCCGTTAGGCGGGGGCGAGGCTCAGTCGCCCCGCTCCCCCCAGAATCAAATACGCCGTGCGGCGTAACGCTTGAGCATGCTCGGAACATCGAGAATCAGCGCAATGCGGCCGTCACCGGTGATGGTGGCGCCGGACATGCCCGGGGTTCCCTGGAGCATTTTGCCCAATGGCTTGATGACCACTTCTTCCTGGCCGACCAGTTGATCGACGACGAAGCCGATCCGCTGGGTGCCCACCGAAAGGATCACCACATGGCCTTCGCGCTGCTCTTCGTGAGCGGCGGAGCTGACCAGCCAGCGCTTGAGGTAGAACAGTGGCAGCGCCTTGTCCCGCACGATCACCACTTCCTGGCCGTCCACCACGTTGGTGCGCGACAGGTCGAGATGGAAGATCTCGTTGACGTTCACCAGCGGGAACGCAAACGCCTGGTTGCCGAGCATGACCATCAGCGTCGGCATGATCGCCAGGGTCAACGGCACCTTGATGACGATCTTCGAGCCTTTGCCCTTGGTCGAGTAGATGTTGATGGTGCCGTTGAGCTGGGCGATCTTGGTTTTCACCACGTCCATGCCCACGCCACGACCCGACACGTCGGAGATCTCGGTTTTGGTCGAGAAACCCGGGGCGAAAATCAGGTTGAAGCAGTCGGACTCGCTGAGACGGTCCGCCGCATCCTTGTCCATCAAACCTTTCTTGACCGCGATGCCGCGCAACACGTCAGCGTCCATGCCCTTGCCGTCATCGGAGATGGACAGCAGGATGTGGTCGCCTTCCTGTTCGGCGGACAGAATCACTTTGCCACTGCGCGGCTTGCCCATCGCTTCGCGATCGGCCGGCTCTTCGATACCGTGGTCGACCGAGTTGCGCACCAAGTGGACCAGCGGGTCGGCCAGGGCCTCGACGAGGTTCTTGTCGAGGTCGGTTTCTTCGCCGACCAGTTCCAGGTTGATCTCTTTCTTGAGCTGGCGAGCCAGGTCGCGAACCAGACGCGGGAAGCGCCCGAAGACTTTCTTGATCGGCTGCATCCGGGTCTTCATGACCGCGGTTTGCAGGTCGGCCGTGACCACGTCAAGGTTCGACACGGCCTTGGACATGGCTTCATCGGCGCTGTTGGCGCCCAGGCGAACCAAGCGGTTACGCACCAGAACCAATTCGCCGACCATGTTCATGATTTCATCGAGACGCGCGGTGTCGACCCGCACGGTGGTCTCGGCTTCGCTGGCCGGTTTTTCCGCAGGTGGCGCGGCCGGTGCACGGGCAGGTGCAGCGGCGGCAGGCTTCGGTGCAGCGGCGGCAGGCTTCGGTGCTTCGGCTTTTGGCTCGGGCGCCTTGGCGACAGGTGCCGGGGCTTTGGCGACGGGCGCCGCTACCGAAGAAGCGGCAGAACCGGTGCCGACTTCAGTGAACTTGCCTTTACCGTGCAATTCGTCGAGCAGCGATTCGAACTCGTGATCCGAGATCAGATCGCTGCCAGCCGCTTTGGCGATGGGCGCAGCGGCGACCGGGACCGAAGCAATCGCCGATTCCAGCGCGTCGACGGCAAAGTTGCCCTTGCCGTGCAACTGATCGAGCAGGGCTTCGAACTCGTCGTCGGTAATGTCGGAGCTGTCGCCTGGCGCTTTCGGGGCAGCCGGTGCAGCAGGCGCAGCTACCGCGTCGACGGCGAACTGGCCTTTGCCGTGCAGTTGATCGAGCAACGACTCGAATTCTGCATCGGTGATTTCGTCGCTGGCCGCAGCATCGGAAGCTGCAACCGGAGCAGCCGCCGGCGCCTCGGCCTGAGCCTTGACGGCGTTCAGCGAGTCCAGCAGTTGTTCAAATTCGCTATCGGTGATGTCGCCCGAATCGGCTTCGGCAGCCGGTTCTTCCACCACTTCAGCCACAGGCGCGGCTTGATCGGCGGATTGCGGCTCGGCCAGACGGGCCAGGGCTGCAAGCAATTCAGGCGTGGCAGCCGTGATCGGGCTGCGTTCGCGGACTTCGCTGAACATGCTGTTCACCGCGTCCAGCGCTTCGAGAACCACGTCCATCAATTCCGGGTCGACGCGACGCTCACCCTTGCGCAGGATGTCGAACACGTTCTCGGCGATGTGACAGCACTCCACCAGCTCGTTGAGCTGGAGGAAGCCGGCGCCCCCTTTTACAGTGTGAAAACCGCGAAAAATTGCATTGAGCAAGTCCGCATCATCCGGTCGGCTTTCAAGCTCGACCAGTTGTTCGGACAGTTGCTCAAGAATCTCGCCGGCCTCAACCAGGAAATCCTGAAGGATCTCTTCATCGGCGCCGAAGCTCATTAAGGGTGTGCTCCTAACAGGTCTAAAAACCTAAAATACCTAAAATTCTAAAACCCTAGGCTGGATAGCAAATCGTCCACATCGTCCTGACCGGACACAACGTCTTCTCTTTTATCGGCATGAATCTGCGGACCTTCACCCTGAGAGAGATGTTTTTGCGGATCTTTTTCAGCAAGCATCGCTTCACGGTCATGTTCGATGCCCGCAAAGCGGTCCACGTGACTGGCCATGAGCACGAGCTTGAGCAGGTTGCTTTCAACTTCAGTGACCAATTGGGTCACACGCTTGATCACTTGACCTGTGAGGTCCTGGTAATCCTGAGCGAGCAGAATGTCGTTGAGGTTGCTCGACACCGCGCGGTTGTCCACGCTGCTGCGTGTCAGGAAACCGTCGACACGCCGTGCCAGTTCGCGGAACTCCTCAGCCCCGACCTCGCGACGCATGAACCGCCCCCAGTCCGTGCTCAGCGCCTGGGCTTCATTGCTCAGGCTGTTGACCAGCGGCGTGGAGTTTTCGACCAGATCCATGGTGCGGTTGGCAGCAGCCTCGGTCAGTTTCACAACGTAACCCAGACGCTCGGTGGCATCCGTGATCTGCGACACTTCCTCGGCTTGCGGCATGTGCGGGTCAATCTGGAAATTGACGATCGCGCTGTGCAGCTCGCGGGTGAGCTTGCCCACTTCCTGATACAGGCCGCGGTCACGGGTCTGATTGAGCTCATGGATCAGTTGTACAGCGTCGCCGAACTTGCCTTTTTCAAGGCTTTCGACCAGTTCGACCGCGTGTTTTTTCAGGGTCGATTCAAAATTGCCCTGTGAAGATTCTTTTTGGTCCATAGCTCCCCCGTGGCGCAGTTTCTCAACCGATGCGTTCGAAAATCTTCTCGATTTTTTCTTTCAACGCCTGGGCCGTGAAGGGTTTGACCACATAGCCGTTAACACCGGCCTGGGCCGCTTCGATGATCTGCTCGCGCTTGGCTTCAGCGGTCACCATCAGCACCGGCAGGTGCTTGAGCTTTTCATCGGCGCGCACGTGACGCAGCAGATCGATACCGGTCATGCCAGGCATGTTCCAGTCCGTTACCAGAAAGTCGATGCTTCCGCTGTTGAGAACCGGAATGGCAGTAGTGCCATCGTCGGCCTCGACCGTGTTGGTGAACCCAAGGTCACGCAACAGGTTTTTTATGATCCGCCGCATCGTTGAGAAGTCATCAACGATGAGGATTTTCATGTTCTTGTCCAATTCGACCTCCAAGCAGTCTTAAACGCGCCCAGCACCTGGACGCGCCATTTCAATCAATCCGGCAAAGCACTCAATGACTGTCTGGAGCACAACAGATCGAAACCGGCGCAGTTCAACACCACACCAGCCACGTTCGCAGTGTCCCCACACTGCCTTCAGCGCGCTCGCCACTCCCCCAAACGCCCCCGCAAACGGGCCGCGCACTGGCTGTGTAACTGGCTGACCCGAGATTCGCTGACCCCCAGGACCTCACCGATTTCCTTGAGATTCAACTCTTCGTCGTAGTACAGCGCCAACACCAGTCGCTCACGCTCCGGCAAATTGGCAATCGCGTCCGCCAGCGCCGCCTGGAAGCGTTCATCTTCCAGATCGCGTGACGGCTCGAGATGAGCACTCGCGCCATCCTCGTGCAGCCCTTCGTGTTCGCCGTCCTGCAACAGATCGTCGAAACTGAATAACCGGCTGCCCAGGGTGTCGTTCAAAATCCCGTAGTAATCGTCGAGACTCAATTGGAGTTCGGCCGCAACTTCGTGATCTTTAGCGTCACGACCGGTTTTAGCTTCAATCGAGCGAATTGCGTCGCTGACCATGCGGGTATTGCGGTGGACCGAACGTGGCGCCCAGTCCCCCTTGCGGACTTCATCGAGCATCGCGCCGCGGATTCGAATGCCCGCGTAAGTCTCGAAACTCGCGCCTTTGCTGGCGTCGTATTTGGTCGATACTTCAAGCAGGCCGATCATGCCGGCCTGGATCAGGTCTTCGACCTGGACACTGGCCGGCAAACGCGCCAGCAAGTGGTAAGCAATGCGTTTGACCAGTGGCGCGTAACGCTCGATCAGCTCGTACTGCGCGTCACGCGCCGACTTCTTGTAAAGATTGTAACCGCTGGCTGTCATAGCACGGGTCCTGCCGTTTGTTGCACGAGGCGCTCGACGAAAAACTCCAGGTGCCCACGCGGGTTGGCGGGCAGCGGCCAGGTATCGACCTTTTGTGCGATGGCCTTGAAGGCCAGGGAGCACTTGGAACGCGGGAAAGCTTCATAAACCGCACGCTGCTTCTGAACGGCCTTGCGCACGCTTTCGTCGTACGGCACCGCACCGACGTATTGTAAGGCGACGTCGAGGAAGCGATCCGTGACTTTGGTCAACTTGGCGAACAGGTTGCGACCTTCCTGCGGGCTCTGGGCCATGTTGGCCAGAACGCGGAAGCGGTTCATGCCGTAGTCGCGGTTAAGCAGTTTGATCAGTGCGTAGGCGTCGGTGATCGAGGTCGGCTCGTCGCAGACCACCAGCAAGACTTCCTGCGCGGCGCGAACGAAACTGACGACCGACTCACCAATACCCGCAGCGGTGTCGATCACCAGGACGTCGAGGTTATCGCCGATATCGCTGAACGCCTGGATCAGGCCGGCATGCTGCGCCGGGCTCAGATGCACCATGCTCTGAGTGCCGGACGCCGCCGGGACGATGCGGATGCCACCGGGCCCCTGCAACAACACGTCGCGCAGCTCACAGCGGCCTTCGATCACGTCGGCCAGGGTACGTTTGGGTGTCAGTCCCAGCAGGACGTCGACATTCGCCAGCCCCAGATCGGCGTCCAGCAGCATGACGCGCCGGCCGAGCTCAGCTAGAGCCAGGGACAAGTTCACTGACACATTAGTCTTCCCGACGCCACCTTTGCCGCCGGTCACCGCGATCACCTGTACGGGATGCATGCTGCCCATGTTATTTCTTTACCTTGTCTTGCATAGACGGAGGCCACATTACTGGCTGCGCGTTCATCAACTGAACAATGCATGGCAGACCATCGATGTAGGTACAAAAACTATTCATTGTCACCTCAGCCGACCTGCTTGGTCGGACTGTGGTAAATGTCAGCGAACATGTCAGCCATGGCTTCCTCGCTGGGTTCTTCCTGCATTTGCACACTGACGGCGCGGCTGACCAACTGATGACGACGCGGCAGATGCAAATCATCCGGAATCCGAGGTCCATCGGTCAGGTAAGCCACCGGCAACTCATGACTGATTGCCAGGCTCAACACCTCGCCCAGGCTTGCCGTCTCATCCAGTTTAGTCAGGATGCAGCCAGCGAGCCCGCAGCGCTTGTAACTGTGATAAGCGGCGGTTAAAACCTGTTTCTGGCTGGTGGTTGCCAGAACCAGATAATTTTTTGATTTGATACCACGACCGGCCAGGCTTTCGAGCTGCATGCGCAGTGCCGGATCGCTGGCCTGAAGGCCTGCGGTATCGATCAGCACCACGCGTTTGCGCAGCAAAGGGTCCAGCGCCTGCACCAGGGACTGGCCCGGATCGACGTGCGTTACCGACACGTTGAGGATCCGGCCGAGCGTTTTGAGTTGTTCCTGAGCGCCGATGCGGTAGCTGTCCATGCTCACCAGCGCGATGTTTTGCGCACCATACTTGAGCACGTAACGGGCCGCGAGCTTGGCCAGGGTGGTGGTCTTGCCCATGCCGGCAGGACCGACCATGGCAATTACACCACCCTCTTCCAGCGGCTCGACTTCCGGTGTGGCGATCATCCGCGCCAGGTGCGCCAGCAACATGCGCCAGGCCTGACGAGGTTCTTCAATGTCGGTAATCATTTCCAGCAGATCGCGGGACAACGGTCCGGACAAACCGATGCGCTGCAGGCGACGCCAAAGGTTGGCCTGGGCCGGACGGCTGCCTTGCAGCTGGTTCCAGGCCAGGGAGCCGAGTTGTACTTCCATCAGCTCGCGCAGGCTGTTGAGCTCGGAACGCATCGAGTCGAAAGCCCGCGGATCGACACCGCCTGCGGCTGGCGCAGGGGCCGGCGCTGCACGACGGGGTTCGGTGTAAGTCGGTTCGATCAGCGGTTCGGCGGCAGTCAGCGGCAGACCGGCGAACAACTGGCGATTGGTGGCCTTGTCGCTCTCGCCTTCGCTACGCAGGCTCAGTTCGGCCTGGGCGGTCACGATCCGCGACTGGGTCTTGCGCAGCTCGTCCTCGAGTTCCATGTTCGGAACACGCGGGGCCAGCGCCGACAGTTTGTAATCGAGGGCGGCCGTCAGCTCCACACCACCGGCGATCCGGCGGTTGCCAATGATGGCGGCATCAGCGCCCAGCTCATCACGAACCAGCTTCATGGCCTGACGCATATCGGCGGCGAAAAAACGCTTAACTTGCATAAACCACTACCTCAGCCGTTGGGCCCTACAGTCGCAACGATGGTCACTTGCTTGTTGTCAGGGATTTCCTGGTAAGCCAACACATGCAAACCCGGGACTGCCAGTCGGCCAAATCGCGACAGCATCGCGCGAACCGGACCGGCCACCAGCAGAATCACCGGTTGACCTTGCATTTCCTGACGCTGCGCCGCTTCGATCAACGAGCGTTGCAGTTTTTCGGCCATGCTTGGCTCCAGCAGAACGCCCTCTTCCGAGCCTTGTCCTGCCTTCTGAAGACTATTGAGCAATATTTGTTCCAACCTTGGCTCAAGAGTAATAACTGGCAGCTCCGACTCAGTCCCTACAATGCTTTGGACGATTGCACGGGATACGCCGACGCGCACCGCGGCCACCAGCGCGGCAGTATCTTGACTCTTGGCGGCATTGTTCGCGATCGCCTCGGCGATGCTGCGAATGTCCCGCACGGGCACCTGTTCGGCCAGCAACGCCTGGAGAACCTTGAGCAGCTGCGACAACGACACCACGCCAGGCACCAGCTCCTCGGCCAGTTTCGGCGAGCTTTTGGCCAGCAATTGCATGAGTTGCTGCACTTCTTCGTGACCGATCAGCTCACTGGAGTGTTTGTACAGAATCTGGTTCAAGTGGGTTGCCACTACTGTACTGGCATCGACCACGGTGTAACCGAGGGATTGCGCCTGCGCACGCTGGCTGATTTCGATCCAGACCGCTTCCAGCCCGAAAGCCGGATCTTTGGCGGTAATCCCGTTGAGCGAACCGTAGACCTGACCCGGGTTAATCGCCAGCTCCCGATCCGGATAAATCTCCGCTTCGGCCAGGATCACCCCCATCAGGGTCAGTCGATAAGCACTTGGCGCGAGGTCGAGGTTGTCACGGATATGCACAGTCGGCATCAGGAAACCCAGATCCTGGGACAGCTTCTTGCGCACGCCCTTGATCCGCGCCAGCAACTGACCACCCTGATTGCGATCCACCAGCGGAATCAGGCGATAACCGACTTCCAGGCCAATCATGTCGATCGGGGTCACATCGTCCCAGCCAAGCTCCTTGGTTTCCTGCGCGCGAGCCGGCGATGGCAGCAATTCCTGCTGACGCTTGACCTCTTGCAAGGCCTGAACCTTGACGACGTTCTGCTTCTTCCAGAACAGGTACGCGCCACCGGCCGCGAGGGCCGCCATGCTCAGAAAGGAGAAGTGCGGCATGCCGGGCACCAGGCCCATCACCGCCATCAAACCCGCCGCGACAGCCAGCGCCTTGGGCGAGGCGAACATCTGGCGATTGATCTGCTTGCCCATGTCTTCCGAACCGGAAGCACGGGTCACCATGATCGCGGCGGCAGTGGACAACAGCAGTGATGGCAATTGCGCCACCAAACCGTCACCGATGGTCAGCAGCGCGTAAACCTTGCCGGCATCGCCGAAGGTCATGCCGTGCTGGAAGATACCGACCGCCATACCGCCGATCAGGTTGATGAACAGAATCAGCAAACCGGCGATGGCGTCACCGCGCACGAATTTGCTGGCACCGTCCATGGAACCATAGAACTCGGCCTCCTGGGCCACTTCCATCCGGCGCAATTTGGCCTGGTTCTGATCGATCAGGCCGGCGTTCAAATCGGCGTCGATCGCCATTTGTTTACCGGGCATTGCATCGAGGGTGAAACGCGCGCTCACCTCGGAAATCCGCCCGGCGCCCTTGGTCACCACGACAAAGTTGATGATCATCAAAATCGCGAAGACCACGATACCGACCACGTAGTTACCGCCGATCACCACCTCGCCAAAGGCCTGGATCACCTTACCGGCAGCGGCATGGCCGTCCTGGCCATGGAGCATCACCACTCGCGTGGAGGCCACGTTCAGCGCCAGCCGCAACAACGTTGCCACCAGCAAAATGGTCGGGAACACCGCGAAATCCAGCGGCCGCAAGGCGTAGACGCAGACCAGCAACACGACAATCGACAGCGCAATGTTGAATGTGAAGAACACGTCCAGCAGGAACGGCGGCACCGGCAGCATCATCATGGCCAGCATGACCAGCAGCAACAGCGGCACACCCAAATTACCCCGACTCAGGTCGGCGACGTTAGTGCGGGCACTGTTGAGTAACTGAGAGCGATCCACCGATTTTCCCCGTTCCTTTAAAGCAAACTTTTGACGCCCGAAGCAGGCGCAGAGCGGGTACTGCAAGAAGCCTTCCAACTTTTGCGGGGGGGTTGGAACAGGGGGGGGGTATCGAGGGAGATTTGTGTTGCCTGATCTGGCCGCTTCGCGAGCAGGCTCCCACCATGATCCAGGCTCACCGCGAAATCAGCGTTCGACACACATTCACTGTGGGAGCGAGCCTGCTCGCGAAGAGGCCAGAACTGCCAGCGCACTTCTGAAGAATCGCGCCGCTGATCTGACTTAGGCGAGGAGCTAATCGAACGGACCAACGTCAGCGAACCTATCAGTTCTGCTAGTACCCACGCCATGCGCTACCGCCGATACTGAACGCCTGCACTTCGGACCTACGGAGCATTCATTCATGCAATCGCCGGGCGAAACCCTGCTCTGCCAATATCGCTACGACGCCCTCGACCGGCTGGTCGCCAACGCGCTGCCGAACGAGCCAGAGCGCCAGCGGTTCTATTGCAAAAGCCGTTTGGCCACGGAAATCGAGGGCGCCATCCATTACTCCATCGTTCAAAGCGGCGACCAATTGCTTGCGCAACAACGGATAGAGGGAGGCGCTCACGAGACTTCACTGCTGGCCACCGATGAGCAGCGTTCGGTGTTGCGGACACTCAACGCAAACCAACCACCACAGCCTCTGGTTTACTCACCCTATGGCTACTATCCGTATTTGAATGCATTACTCAGTCTGCTCGGCTTCAACGGTGAAGGAGCGGACCCGGTGACGGGGTGTTATTTGCTGGGGAATGGGCATCGGGCATTTAATCCGGTGTTGATGCGATTTAATAGCCCGGATAGTTTGAGTCCGTTTAGCAAAGGCGGGATGAATTCTTATGGGTATTGCCTGGGAGACCCGATAAACAGAAGAGATCCTAATGGGCGATTTTCCATTATGAAACTGTTTAATTATATTCGCCCTAGAAAAATACCCTTCAAAGTTACTGGTTATCATCATGAATATAAAATACGCCCTGAAATCTCCACCCAAAAAGCCTTGAGCGCGCGCAACGAGATATACCAACTACAAAAAGAAATCGGCCGCCACGGCAACCATTTAGATAAAGTCTACGATATGGATTACAAAGCCATTACCCACACCGGCAACGCTTCGACGAACAATTCCAGCCTGCAACAGGCTGCAGCCAACTGGGTCCCCCTGCAACAATTTTACGATGCCCCCGCGCCTGTGCAAAAACTAACCCTCAACCACAGAACAGCGGAATACGACTCAACATTTAAAGCTGTACTTAACAATCTAGGCTTTGAAAAAAATGGAACTCGCCAATTATACAAAAACAATTTGCTCGGACTCAAACCGGAACACCTCAAAAAGTCACCTGGACTCTACGGGAGACTTGAAAATGAATATTTAGAGCATTTGATAACTGCCAATACTCGCAATATCAATAGTCTAATAAATCAACGCGACAAAATATTTCGCCAGCACTTTATTGATATCCACTCTTAAAAAAAGGGGGCCGATTTAATTACCAAACTTCCGCTGGGGCTCGGGAGGATTTGTTGGGGGGGATTAGGTTTGTCTGGGCAGACCTCTATCGCGAGCAGGCTCGCTCACAATGATCGAAGCCAACCGGAAAATCAGCGTTCGACACACAACCAATGTGGGAGTGAGCCTGCTCGCGAAGAGGCCACCCGCGACAGCACAAAACTCAGGAATCGCGCCGCAGGTCCGGCGGAATTGGCAAATCATCCTTGAGCGGCTCGGGACGCTTGCCCTTGCCGGCACGGTGCTGGCGGATCTGGTAAACGTAGGCAAGCACCTGCGCGACGGCAAGATACAGCCCGCCAGGAATTTCCTGCTCCAGCTCGGTGGAGTAATAGATCGAACGCGCCAGGGCCGGCGACTCCAGCAGCAACACTTCATTGGCCACAGCGATTTCGCGGATTTTCAGGGCCACGAAGTCACTACCCTTGGCCAGCAGCACTGGCGCACTGCCTTTTTCCGGATCGTACTTGAGCGCCACGGCGTAGTGAGTCGGGTTGGTGATCACCACGTCGGCCTCGGGAATCGCGGCCATCATCCGCCGCTGAGACATCTCGCGCTGCAACTGGCGAATCCGCTGCTTGACCTCCGGTTTCCCCTCCTGATCCTTGTGCTCGTCGCGCACTTCCTGCTTGGTCATCAGCAGTTTCTTGTGGCTCTGATAAAGCTGCACCGGAACATCCACCGCCGCGATCAGAATCAGCCCGCACGCCATCCATAACGTGCTCCAGCCTACCAACTGCACACTGTGGATGATCGCCTGCTCAAGCGGCTCATGGGCAATGCGCAACAGGTCATCGATGTCCGAACGCAGGACGGTCAACGCCACAAACAGGATCAGCAGAAACTTGGCCAGCGCCTTGAGCAGTTCGATCACGGCCGTACTGGAGAACATCCGCTTGAGCCCCGCCGCCGGGTTCATCCGGCTGAATTTGGGCGCCAGGCTCTTGCCGGCGAACAACCAGCCGCCCAGGGAAATCGGCCCCAGAATGGCCGCCAGCAGGAGCGTCAGCAATATCGGCTGTACCGCCAGAATTGCGATCTTTCCCGAATGCAGCAGGTACTGACTCATCTGCCCGGGATCAAGCAACACATCCCGCGGCAGGGAAAAGTTCAGGCGCATGATTTCCAGCAGATCCAGAGCCAGACCGCCGCCGTAGATCAACAATCCCCCGGCACCGGCCATCATGGTTGCCAGAGTATTGAGCTCTTTGGATCGGGCAATCTCGCCCTTGTCCCTGGAGTCCTTTTTGCGCTTCTCCGTGGGGTCTTCTGTTTTGTCCTGACCGCTCTCGCTCTCGGCCATGGCTAGCGCGCCTGTGCCATGTCACGTAACAGCTGCAGGGCCTCGGTGGCCAAGGGCTGATACTGATTGAGAATGTCGCCGAGACCGACCCAGAAAATCACCAGCCCCAGCACCAGAGTCAGGGGGAAACCGATGGAGAAAATGTTCAACTGCGGCGCCGCCCGCGTCATCACCCCGAAGGCGATGTTAACCACCAGCAACGCCGTGATCGCCGGCAATACCAGAAGCATCGCCGCGCCCAGCACCCACCCCAGTTTGTTGGCCAGTTCCCAGAAGTGGTTGATCAGCATTGCACTGCCGACCGGCAGGGTGGTGAAGCTTTCCGTGAGCACCTCGAACACCACCAGATGTCCATTCATGCCGAGAAACAGCAGGGTCACGAGCATCGTCAGGAACTGCCCGATCACCGCCGCCGACACACCGTTGGTAGGGTCGACCATGGAGGCGAAGCCCATCCCCATCTGAATCGAAATGATCTGCCCGGCGACGACAAACGCCTGAAAAAACAGCTGGAGGGAGAGCCCCATCAATGCGCCGATAATGATCTGCTCGGCGATCAGCAGCAGTGCGCTCAGGTCGAGCGCGTGAACCTGCGGCATCGGTGGCAGACCAGGCACGACAACCACGGTGATTGCCAAAGCGAAATACAATCGCACGCGGGTCGGCACCAGGGTCGTGCCAAAGATCGGCATGGTCATCAGTACCGCGCCGATGCGAAACAGCGGCAATATGAACGAAGCGACCCAGGTACTGATCTGGGTGTCGGTCAGCTGCAGCAGTGACATGACTTAGCCGATGACCCGAGGAATGTTGCCGTACAACTGCAGGATGTATTCCATGAAAGTCTGTACCAGCCACGGACCGGCGACGATCAGCGTGACCAGCATCACCAGCAGGCGCGGCAGGAAGCTCAGGGTCTGTTCGTTGATCTGCGTGGCCGCCTGAAACATCGCCACCAGCAGGCCCACCAGCAGACTCGGAATCACCAGCACCGCAACCATCATGGTGGTCAGCCAGAGCGCTTCACGAAAGATGTCTACCGCGACTTCCGGCGTCATGGCGAGACACCGCTGAAGCTGTTGGCCAACGTACCGATAATCAGCGCCCAACCATCCACCAGCACGAACAGCATGATCTTGAACGGCAGGGAAATGATGAGTGGCGAGAGCATCATCATACCCATGGCCATCAGCACACTGGCCACGACCAGGTCGATGATCAGGAACGGAATGAAGATCATGAAACCGATCTGGAACGCGGTCTTCAGCTCAGAGGTGACGAAGGCCGGCACCAGGATGGTCAATGGCGCCTGATCCGGGGTCGCGATGTCAGTGCGCTTGGACAGGCGCATGAACAGTTCCAGGTCGCTGCTGCGCGTCTGGGCAAGCATGAAGTCCTTGATCGGCACCTGAGCCTTGGCCACGGCATCCTGCGCGGTGAGTTTTTCCGCCAGATACGGTTGCAAGGCATCCTGGTTAACCCGGTCGAACACCGGCGCCATGATGAACATCGTCAGAAACAGTGCCATGCCGGTGAGGATCTGGTTCGACGGCGTCTGCTGCAGGCCCAGGGCCTGACGCAGGATCGAGAAGACGATGATGATCCGGGTGAAGCTGGTCATCAGCATGACGAACGCCGGAATAAAACTCAGCGCGGTCATGATCAGCAGGATTTGCAGGCTGACCGAGTATTCCTGAGCGCCCTGAGCATTGGTGCCCAGCGTGATCGCCGGGATCGACAACGGGTCGGCGGCGAAGGCCAGCGGCGCAGCCAGCATCAGGGCCAGCGTCAAGATGATGCGTAGCGCACCCATATTACTTCTTATCCTTCTGGTCCTTGCCCATCAGCTCCATCAGGCGCTGGGCAAACTCCGGGGTCGCTTTCTCGGTGACCGGCACCTGCACCGGCTCCTTGAGCACATGCAAAGCAGTGATGGTACCGGGGCTCAACCCGAGCAGAATCTGCTCGCTGCCGACCTGCACCAGCATCAAACGGTCACGTGGGCCGAGCGCGCGGGAGCCGATCAGTTCGATCACCTGCCCCTTGCCGGCCGGCCCGGCCTGCTGGACCCGGCGCAACAGCCAGGCGAGGAAGAAGATCAACCCCAACACCAGCAGCAAACCAAGCACCAGTTGCGTCAATTGCCCCGCCACGCCACTGCTGACAGCAGGTGCCGCAGCCGCGGCAGCATTAGCCGCCGGTTCGGCCGCCAAGGCACTGAACGGCAAGGCCAGTAACAACCCCGAAAGCTTTTTCACTCAGCGCAGCTTCTTGATACGTTCGCTTGGGCTGATCACGTCGGTCAGGCGGATGCCGAACTTCTCGTTGACCACAACCACTTCACCGTGAGCGATGAGCGTGCCATTGACCAGCACATCCAGCGGCTCACCGGCCAGACGATCGAGCTCGATCACCGAACCCTGGTTGAGTTGCAGCAGGTTGCGGATGTTGATGTCGGTGCTGCCCACTTCCATGGAAATCGACACCGGGATGTCGAGGATCACGTCCAGGTTCGGACCGTCCAGGGTCACCGGGTCGTTGTTTTTCGGCACGCTGCCGAATTCTTCCATCGGCAGACGGTTGGACGGCGAGCTCGCGGCATCGGCGGCCAGCAAGGCGTCGATGTCGTCCTGCCCGGCGTCGCCGGTTTCTTCAAGGGCCGCAGCCCATTCATCGGCCAGCGCCTGGTCGTCCTGGATATTCATATCGTTAGCCATCATGTGTCCTCGGCGGGCAACCCTTGAACGGGCTGCCGTCTGTTAATAGCGAATGGGGAGCTGCGCCGCTTAACGGCGCTCGATCGGCTCGATCACTTGCAACGCGAGGTTGCCTTTGTGCGAGCCCATCTTGACCTTGAACGCAGGCACGCCGTTGGCGCGCATGATCATTTCTTCCGGCATATCGACCGGGATAATGTCCCCCGGCTGCATGTGCAGAATGTCCCGCAGGCGCAACTGGCGACGAGCCACCGTGGCACCGATCGGCACGTCAACGTCCAGCACGTCCTGGCGCAGGGCATTGACCCAACGCTCGTCCTGATCGTCGAGGTCCGACTGGAAGCCGGCGTCGAGCATTTCGCGCACCGGCTCGATCATCGAGTACGGCATGGTCACGTGCAGATCGCCGCCACCGCCATCGAGTTCGATGTGGAACGTCGACACGACAACGGCTTCGCTCGGGCCGACGATGTTGGCCATGGCCGGGTTCACTTCCGAGTTGATGTACTCGAAGTTCACTTCCATGATTGCCTGCCAGGCTTCCTTCAGATCGACGAAGGCCTGCTCCAGCACCATGCGCACCACACGCAGCTCGGTCGGGGTGAATTCACGCCCTTCGATTTTCGCGTGACGGCCGTCGCCGCCGAAGAAGTTGTCCACCAGTTTGAACACCAGTTTGGCGTCGAGGATGAACAACGCGGTGCCGCGCAACGGTTTGATCTTGACCAGGTTGAGGCTGGTCGGCACGTACAGCGAGTGCACGTACTCGCCGAACTTCATCACCTGCACGCCACCGACGGCAACGTCCGCCGAGCGGCGCAGCATGTTGAACATGCTGATGCGGGTGTAGCGGGCAAAACGCTCGTTGATCATTTCCAGGGTCGGCATGCGTCCGCGGACAATGCGATCCTGGCTGGTCAGGTCGTAGCTTTTGACGCTGCCGGGCTCGGCAGCGATATCGGTCTGTACCAGACCGTCATCGACGCCATGCAACAGCGCATCGATCTCATCCTGGGACAGCAGGTCCTGCACGGCCATGTCGTGTTCCTACTGCAGTACGAAATTAGTGAAGAGCAACTGTTCGACGACCACTTTGCCGAGTTCTTTCTGCGCCACTTCCTGGACGCTGGCGGTAGCCTTCTGACGCAACATTTCCTGACCGACTGGCGACGCCAGCGTCGCGAAATCCTGCCCGGAGAACAGCATGACCAGGTTATTGCGAATCACCGGCATGTGGACTTTGAGCGCTTCCAGATCAGCCTGATTGCGGCCCTGCATGGTGATGCTCACCTGCATGTAGCGCTGACGGCCGTTCTGGTTGTAATTGGCCACGAAGGCCGGCGCCATGGGCTCGAAAACCGCTGGTTGCTTGCCGACCGGGGCAATTTCAGCCACGGCGACAGGTTTGCTCTGGGCGCTGTGCATGAAGAACCAGGTCGCCCCCACGGACAAGCCGATCGCCAGCAGCAGGGCCACCACGATCACAATGATCAGCTTGATTTTGCCTTTGGTTGCGGGGTCTTTTACAGCTGCTGCTTCGCTCTTCGCCATGCCAATAATCCGTCACTATTCGGGTTTTCACAGTCGCACGGCAAGGCAAGAGCAAGTGTTATGCCAGAAGTGTCGGAGGGTAAAGGGTCTGCGGCAGGCCGGCGCTGAAATCAAAAGATCGCAGCCTCCGGCAGCTCCTACATTTGTAGGGTATACACCCCGTAGGAGCTGCCGAAGGCTGCGATCTTTTGGGGGCGCCGCGACTTATCAGGCGTAGTAGTCGACCGCGCTGGAACCGATGACGCTGGTCGTGCTGGCCGCCACTTCGGCAACAGTCGACGTGAGCTCTTCATCCATGCCATCGAGACGACCGCCGCTGGCGTTGGTGCGTCCGCTCTGACTTTGTTGAGCCTGGTCCTGACCTTGCTGAGAGCCGCGAGACTGGTCGGAAACATTGACATCGACCTGACCCATGCCCTGCTGCGCGAACATGTCACGCAAGCGATGCATCTGGCCATCCAGCGCCTCCCGAACGCTTGGGTGTGCACTCATGAAAGTTACCTGGGTCTGCTGGTCCGGCACCATGTTCACCCGAATATCGAGGCGACCCAGTTCGGCAGGCTGCAACTGGATATCGGCTGCCTTGAGGTTGGCACTGGACAGGTACATGACCCGGTTCACCACTTCTTCGGTCCAGCCGCTCTGATGCATGGCGATCGGCTGATTTACCGGCAAGGCATTGGCGGTTTTCGGCGTGGCAGCCTGGGTCAGCGCCGCCAGACGGTTGGCGAAATCATCGACGCGGGTATCGCTGCTGGCAGACTTCAAATCCTTGAGGCCGCCATCGATCAACCCACTGAACGCTTTCTCGCCACCCTGACTGGTACTGTCCTTGTCGGCCTGCACATCGAGCATGCCAGCCATACCGGCAGCGAAGTTCTGCGCCGAGGTCGGCTCGCCATCAGCCTGAGCCTGCGCAGATGTCGGTGCTGCCTTGGGCTGCGCCTGACTCGACGCCGAAATATGACCGCCCTGCTCCATGGCCATGCGCACCGCCGGCAACGCATCGAGAGGATCGGCTTCGGGATCGAAATCGCTATCAGTCGCTGCAACAACCGGCGCTGCCGATGCTGCCGGAGCTGCCGCAATGACCGGCACTTCGACTTGCGGCTGCCCGGCGGCGACCACTGGCGGCGCCTCCGCAACAGGGGTGGTCACTACGGGCTGCAACTCTGGCAACAAAGCAGGGTCGAGGGCCGGATCAACCGGCGCGGTGTCGGCCACCGACGATGCGGCAGCGTCTGCCGCATCATCACTGGCAGTCCGGTCGTCGCTCGGCGCCGGTTTGTCGGCGGGCAAGGATTTGCCGCTATCGGCAACCGCTGGCTCCGGGGCGGCAGACTTGTCGTTGCCGACGTCCTTTTTACCAGGGCTGTCCGAGGTTTTATCGCGTACCGGCTTCGCCGAACTATCAGAGGCCGCAGAGGGTTTGTTCTGGGCCTGAGTGGCGTAAACCTGAGCGAAGCTGGACGCCTTGTCCCCGGGCTCAGCGGACAGCGCCGGTGTATTGGCGGAGGCGGCTTGAGTCTTGGCCTGCGCGGTGGCCTGAAGAAGAATATTGGGGGTAACGGGCATGAAACGGTCTCCGCGGCACTGGGATCGTAGGTACAGTTGCTGTGAATACTGCAAGGGTTGAGCCAGTTTTGCTCAAACGGCGTTAATAACGCCGGACGGTTGCACTGCCAGCGAGAGAGCGCTGAAGCTCTGCTTCGTAGAGGGGACGGATTATGGCGAATTCGCCATCAATTTCTCCGACCAGTCCCTCGATGCCTTCCAGAGACTCGTGCTTGCTTCGCTGCTCGAGCTCATCGCACAGCTGCGCGAGGCGAATGGCGCCCATGTTGCTGCAACTACCCTTGAAACTGTGCGCTATGGCACCGAGCGTCTCGGCATCCCCTGCCTCATGCAACAGACTCAGGCGCTCTGCGGAATCGGCGAGGAAGGTATCCAGTAACGTCGGGTACTCATCCTCCATGACCTCTTGCAACGCGCTCAGCACGTCGCGGTTCAGATGTGTGTCAGCCACTTGCTCACTCCTTGATCAAGAATGCGTGGATTATGCCAGAGCCTCCCAGGAAAATTCCACGCGGGCACTTCTACCTTCGTCGGACCAGCTGGCGTTACGGCTCAACTGGCGAATCAGACTGACACCACGTCCTGACAGACGGACGCCATCAACGGGACGCGCCATCACCCGCTCGACATCAAAACCCTTGCCACTGTCTTCGACCCGAATCGTCAGGCAACCGCCGTCATCCTTTGGCGTGACCTGCAAATGCACCCGCACATAGCCATCCTGCAGCTCATCCAGACGCGCATTGCGCTGCTGGTAATAGCGGGCAAAACCCGAAGCATCGCGTTTGAGGCTCGAATCCAGACCCAGCACGCCGTGCTCCAGCGCATTGGAATACAGCTCCGCGAGCACACTGTAGAGCGCCCCGCTCTGCGCACGCAAACCATGGACCTCCAACAGCAACTGCAAAAGATACGGCAGCGGATTGAAGCGTTTCAGGGTATCGGCACGGAACTCGAAACTCACCGACCAGTCCAGCGGGCAGGACTGGCCGCTATCGGAATAGACCGGGGCCGACGGACTCAACTGCGCCGCATCAAGCAGGCTGACTTCGACCATGCTGACATCGTCGCGGGCCTCACCGCCAAAATCCCGCAGCGCCAGCTCGATCTCTTCGAAAAGCTGGTCGGGGTGACGGTTGGCCGCAAACACCTCCTGCAACCGCTCGACTCCAAACAATTGCTCATGGGCGTCGCAGGTGTCGATGACCCCGTCGGACAACAGGAAGACCCGATCGCCGACGGCCATCGGAAAGACTTCAGTGCGGTCATCGAAGGCCTGCGGACTCAGCACGCCAAGCGGCAAATGCCGGGCCGTCAGCGGCGTGCGCTCTGCGCTGGCGATGCTGTGCAGATAACCGTCCGGCATCCCGCCGTTCCAGACTTCCACCGATCGTCGCTGAAAACTCAGGCACAGCAGTGTGGCACAACAGAACATGTCCACCGGCAGGATGCGCTTGAGCTTGGCGTTCATCTCGCGCAGGGTTTCCGACAGGCCGTAGCCCTTGGCAGTCATGCCGTAGAAGACTTCAGCCAGGGGCATTGCCCCGACGGCAGCCGGCAAACCATGGCCGGTGAAGTCGCCGAGCATTACGTGCATGTCGCCGGCCGGGGTGAATGCCGCCAGCAACAGGTCGCCGTTAAACAGCGCATAGGGCGATTGCAGGTAGCGGATATTGGGGGCGTTCAGGCAGCCGGAATGGGCGACCTTATCGAAGACGGCCTTGGCCACACGCTGTTCGTTGAGCAGGTAATCGTGATGCCTGGCGATCTGGTCACGCTGCTCCAGCACGGTGGCCTGCAACCGCCGCAAACGATCCATCGCCTTGATTTTGGCGGCGAGGATCACCTGGTTGTAGGGCTTTGCCAGAAAGTCGTCGCCGCCAGCCTCAAGACAGCGGGCCAGCGCCTCGCTTTCGGTCAACGAGGTCAGAAAGATGATCGGCACCAGGGTTTCCCCAGCCAGCGCCTTGATCTGCCGCGCAGCCTCGAAACCGTCCATCACCGGCATCATGGCGTCCATCAGGACCAGTTGCGGTCGTTGCTGGTGAAACGCTTCGACCGCTTCGGCGCCATTGGCCGCCGTCAGTACTTCATGGCCCTGGCGGCGGACGATACTCGACAGCAGCATGCGATCGGCCGCGCTGTCTTCAGCGATCAGAATCGTCAGCGGTTCGAACAACGATTGCATGGCCGTCACGCCACGTCGAAGATCTGTTCGAAGTTGGAGATGGCGAGAATCTTGCGCACATCGGCGTTGGCGTGGGTCAACGTGATCTCGGCGCTCTCGCCACCCGCGTGATCGCGCAATAGCAGCAACATGCCGAGCGCTGAACTATCGAGGTAAGTGGCGTCCTTCAGGTTCACTTCAAAGGACTCGGGTTTTGGCTCAAGGTTTTCGTAGGATTCACGAAATTCCTGATGTTTGGCGAAATCGAATCTTCCCTTGATCGATATCGTCAGTTTTTGCCCATCCGGAGAGACTTCTGTAACGACTGACATTGATCGGCTTCCTTGTCATTGGCGAACGTACGTGTAGAAGGTTTAGCACTTGGCGGGGATGGCGGCAAGTGTAGGAGCGAGCTTGCTCGCGATGAACCTGAGCGCGCCCAGGGCTATCAGGAAAACAGCGTTATCGTTGACGACCATCGCGAGCAAGCTCGATCCTACAGGGGGCGCACTCCCACCGCGAAACAATCAATACGAATCCTGCCGTGGCAACCGCTGCGACAACTCGTCCAGCAGCTTCTGCTCGCGCTTGTCTTCCAGCAACCGCGCCTCGTCCGCGTAGCGCTGAACCAGCTTGCGCAAGCCTTCGACCCGGGCAAACGCCTGCTGCCAGGTGTCCCGCGCCTTGTTCAGGTTGTTCTGATGCCACGCCAGACTTTGCCGCTGCTGGTCGATGGCGACGCCCAGTTGCGCAAGAAAGCCTTGATACCCCAGCAGCCATTGGCCCGAAACGCCACTGCTGCCACGAATGATCCACTGTTCCTGATAATCGAGACGAAAGGCCTCAAGGTCGGCGAGTTTGCTTTCAGCCAGGCGAACCTGGCCTTGAAAGTGGCCCAAACGCTGTACGGCGGTTTTTTCGGCCTTCTCGGCCATTTCGACCACCGGCGCCAATCGCCCTGCCCGACTCTGGGCCATGATCGATTAACCGCCAGCCGCAGGCGCGAAGATCGAGCCAAGATAGGCTTCGCTTTCGCCCAGGCTGATGCTGTCGTTAAGCCCTTGACGCAGGTATTTGACCAGCTGTGGCTGCAGGGAAATCGCCAGGTCGGTTTCCCGGTCACCGCCGGCGACGTAGGCGCCCACGCTGATCAAATCCCGACTCTGCTGATAGCGCGACCACAACTGCTTGAAATATTGCGCGCGGGTCATGTGTTCCGGCGACACCACCGACGGCATGACCCGGCTGATGGAGGCTTCGATATCGATGGCCGGGTAATGCCCCTCCTCGGCCAGACGCCGGGACAGGACGATATGCCCGTCAAGCACGCCCCGCGCCGCATCGGCGATCGGATCCTGCTGGTCATCACCCTCGGACAGCACGGTGTAGAACGCCGTGATCGAACCGCCGCCCTTCTCGGCATTACCGGCACGTTCCACCAGTTTCGGCAACTTGGCGAACACCGATGGCGGATAACCCTTGGTCGCCGGCGGTTCGCCGATGGCCAAGGCGATTTCCCGCTGGGCCTGGGCGAAACGGGTCAGGGAGTCCATGAGCAACAGGACGTTCTTGCCCTTGTCGCGGAAATACTCGGCGATCCGCGTGCAATACATCGCGGCTCGCAGACGCATCAGTGGCGCATCGTCCGCCGGGGATGCCACCACCACCGACCGCTTGAGGCCTTCTTCACCGAGGATATGCTCGATGAATTCCTTAACTTCGCGACCCCGCTCACCGATCAGCCCGACGACGATAATATCGGCCTCGGTGAAGCGAGTCATCATGCCCAGCAGCACGCTCTTGCCCACGCCAGTACCGGCGAACAACCCGAGCCGCTGGCCGCGACCGACCGTCAACAAACCATTGATGGAACGAATGCCCACGTCCAGCGGCTCGCTGATTGGGTGACGCTTGAGCGGGTTGATCGTCGGGCCGTCCATCGGCACCCAGTCTTCAGCTTTCATCCCGCCCTTGCCGTCCAGCGCACGACCGGCGCCATCCAGCACCCGCCCGAGCATGCTCATACCCATCGGCAAGCGGCCGGTGTCAGCCAAAGGCACCACACGGGCGCCGGGCGCAATGCCGGCGACGCTGCCGACCGGCATCAGGAAGACTTTGCTGCCGGAGAAACCCATGACTTCGGCTTCGACCTGCACCGGGTGATAACTGTCGTCGTTAATCACCATGCAGCGGCTGCCCATGGCGGCGCGCAAGCCTTCGGCTTCGAGGGTCAGGCCGACCATGCGCAGCAAGCGGCCTTCCAGGATCGGTGCGCCGGCCAGCTCCGTGGCCTCGGCGTAACTGCCCAGGCGTTTGGCGAAGCTGGTGCGGTCAAGGCGCATCGGGATCTTCCGGTTCGGGCTCGACGGCAGGCGTGGCGTCGATCGGCAGCTCCAGGCTCAGATCCGGTGCGGCCGGGTGCAAGGCCTGTTCGTGCAACTGATCGAACAGCTTGTCCATGACCCTGGCGATCCGGGTTTCAACAGTGGCGTCGATGCGACTGTGCTCAGTCTCGACCCGGCAACCGCCCGGCAACAACGCTTCGTCCTCGACGATGCGCCAGGACTCTTCATGGCGCTCGCGCAGGGCTTTGACCTGTTCGAAATCCTGCGGATTGATGTACAGCCGCACATTGCCCACGCCCAGCGGCAACAGCTTGAGGGCGTCGCGCATGACGTGTTCGATCTGCGTCGAGTCGATGGCCAGCTCGCGCTGAATCACCTGCTTGGTGATGTGCTGAACGAGGTCGACCAGGGACTTCTCGATCTGCGTGTCCTGCTCAGCGATGGGTTCGAACAGGTTGGCCATCAGCTGTTCCAGCGCCGCGACTTTCGGCGCCAGAACTGCCTCTGCTTCCTGACGAACCTTGAGCGTGGTGCTGTGAAAACCTTCTTTCTCGCCCGTCGCGAAGCCCTCGTTGTAGGCCTCCTGGCGAATGCTTTCGAGCTCTTCGAGGGTCAGTGGCTGGACTTCTTCCAGCGGCACTTCTTCCATTTCCGGCGGCTCGGGCTCAGGTTCAGGCTCGGGCTCCGGTACATGCGGGTCGAAACTGGGCAGCGACCAGACATCGAAACCACCGACGTCCTTGGCACGGATCAGGTCAGTCTGGGACTCATCATGTTTGGACGACATAGTGACCTTAGATCATCTCTTCGCCGCCCTTCCCGCCGAGAACGATTTCTCCGGCTTCGGCCATACGGCGAGCAATGGTGAGGATTTCTTTCTGTGCGGTTTCCACGTCGCTGACGCGTACCGGGCCCTTGGCCTCGAGGTCGTCGCGCAACAGTTCGGCCGCCCGTTTGGACATGTTCTTGAAGATCTTTTCCTTGACGCCTTCGTCCGAGCCCTTGAGGGCCAGCACCAGCACGTCGGAGGACACTTCGCGCAGCAACGCCTGAATTCCGCGGTCGTCGACATCGGACAGGTTGTTGAACACGAACATGAGGTCTTCGATCTGACCGGACAGGTCCTCGTCGACTTCGCGGATCGAGTCCATCAGCTGGCCTTCGATCGAGCTGTCGAGGAAGTTCATGATGTCGGCCGCACGCTTGATGCCACCCAGGGTGGTGCGCGCGGCATTCGAGTTGCCGGAGAACTGCTTCTCGAGAATCTGGTTGAGTTCTTTCAGGGCCGCTGGCTGCACGGTGTTCAGCGAGGAGACCCGCAGAATGATGTCAAGACGCACCTTGTGGTCGAAGTTGCCCAGCACTTCGCCGGCCTGGTCCGGATCGAGATACGCCACGACGATCGCCTGGATCTGCGGGTGTTCGTAACGGATCACGTCGGCAACGGCGCGCGGTTCCATCCACTTCAGGCTGTCGAGGCCACTTGTGTTGCCGCCCAGCAGGATCCGGTCGATCAGGCCGTTAGCCTTGTCTTCGCCCAGGGCCTGGGTGAGCATTTTGCGCACGTAGTCGTCGGAACCGACGCCCAGGCTGGTCTGATCGCCGACGATGTCGACGAACTCGCTCATCACCTGTTCGACCTGCTCGCGGTGCACATTACCCATCTGCGCCATGGCCACCCCCACACGCTGGACCTCTTTGGGCCCCATGTGGCGCAGCACTTGCGCGGCATCGGTTGACCCCAGGGACAGCAGCAGAATCGCGGCTTTGTCGACCCGGGACAGTTTGGCGGCAATGGCTCGGTTATCACTCATCTGCGTTAATCCACTCTTTCACGACCTGGGCCACACGACCCGGGTCTTCAGCCACCAGACTCTTGATTGCGTTCAACTGTGCGTCATAGCCTTCGCTCGGGCTCGGCAGCAGGATGCTGGTCGGACCACCGAGGCTGACGCGGTCGTTGGCCAGTTCGCCATCCATGCCAACCATGCCACCGAGTTCCATGTCGCTGCCGAGGCCCAGTTGTTTGCCTTTGCCACCATTGGTGATGTTGTTGAGCACCGGACGCAGCACACCGAACACCAGTATCAGGATGAACAAGACACCCAGCACTTGCTTGACGATGTCCCAGAACCACGGCTGGGAGTAGAACGGAATATCGGCAATCACTTCACCGCGCTCGGCGGAGAACGGCATGTTGATCACGCTGACACTGTCGCCACGGCTGGCGTCGAAGCCGACGGTGTCCTGTACCAGACGGGTGAAGCGCGCGAGCTCATCAGCGCTCCACGGTGCACGGGTCGTTTCGCCGTTGGCCGCGTTGACCTTGACCTGATCGTCCACCACCACCGACACCGACAGGCGATTCAACCGGCCTTGCTGTTGCTTGGTGTGGCTGATGGAACGGTCGAGCTCGAAGTTCTTGGTGGATTGTTGACGCTTGTCCGCCGGGTACGGCGCCAGCATCGGCTGACCGGTGGCCGGGTCCATGATTTGCTGACCGTTGGCATCCAACAGTGGCTGGCCTGGCTGAATCATACCGGCCTGCGCGGTGGCGCCACCGGTGGTTTGTGGCGCCGAAGCAGGCGACGGCGGCTGGTTGCTCAGCGCACCCGGAACACCTTGCGGGCCATTGCTGGCGGTGCGTTGTTCGTTGACCGACTGCTCGCTGCGCAGCGCCGGCTGGTCCGGATTGAACTGCTCGGAGGTCGACTCGACGGCGCTGAAGTCCACGTCGGCGGAGACTTCGGCTTTGTAGCGGTCGTTGCCCAGCACCGGCTGCAGAATGTTGTGCACGCGCTGGGTGAGCATGCTTTCCATGCGACGGCTGTAATCGAATTGCTTGCCGGCCATGGTCAGTTCGGAGTTCTCCGCCTGATCCGAGAGCAGATTGCCCTTCTGATCGACGACGGTGATCTGCGACTTGCTGAGCTCAGGCACGCTGGTCGCCACCAGGTTGATGATTGCCAGCACCTGACCCGGCTCCAGCGAGCGACCGGAATACAGCTCGACCAGAATCGACGCGCTTGGCTTGCGCTCGTCGCGCACGAATACCGAACTCTTCGGAATCGCCAGGTGCACGCGGGCACCCTTGACATTGTTCAGGCTGGAAATGGTCCGGGCCAGTTCGCCTTCGAGGCCGCGACGATAACGGGTCGCTTCCATGAACTGGCTGGTGCCGAGGCCCTGGTCCTTGTCGAGGATCTCGAAACCGATGTTGCCGTCGCTGGGAGTGACACCAGCGCCCGCGAGCTTGAGTCGCGCACGGGACAGGTCATCGGCCTTGACCAGCAAGGCACCGGAGTTCGGTTCAACGGTGTAGGGAATATCAGCGGAAGCCAGGGTATCCATGACTTGCTTGGCGTCCATACCGGCAAGGCTGCCGTACAGAGGCCGGTAGTCCGGTTGCTGGGACCACAACACCACGGCGAAGCCAATCGCCACGCTCGCCGCCAGGCCGACCAACAGGCCCACCTGACGCAACATGGTCATCTCGGAGAGGTTTTCCAGGAAGGACAAGCCGAACAGCGGCGGTTTGCCGTCTATCGGAGTGGCCTTGGCCGGAACATTATCGGCGACTGCATCTGCCATGACTCAATCTCGTCCTTAAACCGGCATCTGCATGATGTCTTGGTAGGCCTGAACCAGCTTGTTGCGCACTTGGGTCAACGCCTGGAAAGACACACTGGCCTTCTGCGAGGAAATCATCACGTCGGTCAGATCCACGCCGCTCTTGCCGATCTCGAAGGCATTGGCCAACTGGCTGGACGCCTGCTGCGTATCGTTCACTTTATTGACGGCCTGACCGAGCATGTCGGAGAAGCTGCTGCCACTCAGTTCAGGGACGGCGGCAGCCGATTTAGGCGCAGACATGGCATCCATTTGCATGGAACGCATATCCAGCATCAATCGATTGAATTCAATACCTTGGCTCATGGACTACTCTCTTTGGCGACCCGCAATTTTTTGACACTCACTCGGCGGATAGTGAGGTGTTAGCAACAAGGGTGCCAGCTCCGCGGCCACTCTCAACAAAAGCCCTTCCAGGGTTTCACCTCTACCGTGAATCACCGCAAAACCAATGTGGGAGCGGCGGTGCGACGATTCGACTTGCTCGCGAATACGGTTTTCCATTCAACAGAGATGCTGGCTGGTCTACAGCTTTCGCGAGCAAGTCGAATCGTCGCCCCCCCGCTCCCACATTTAGATCAGTGTTGTTTCCGTCAACCTTCAGGTGGCGAACAAATAAGCTTCCACGTCCATTCCGGCATCGCGCATTTGCGCCAGCTTGTAGCGCAGCGTCCGCGGACTGATACCCAGGCGCTCGGCCGCTTCTTTACGACGCCCACGCTCGGAGCGCAGTGTGTCGATGATCATCTGGAATTCGCGGCGACGCAGATCGTCGCCCAGCGCACCCGCCGACTCGGATTCGACCTCCACCGCTCGCACCGGCGCCGGCGCCAATGCCGGCAACGGCGCACAGGCAACCGGCCCGGCGAGGCAGAAATCCTGAGGCTGGATCAATCCGCCCTGCTGCAGAATCAATGCACGCTGAATCGCGTTGTCCAGCTCTCGCACGTTGCCCGGCCATGGATAACCGATCAGGCACGCCTGTGCCTCTGGCGACAGTCCCGCCGCAGCATGCTTCATTTTATTGACGTGTTTGGCCAGCAGGCGCTCGGCCAGTGGCAGGATGTCGGCGGTGCGCTCGCGCAACGGACGCCAGGCCAGTGGAAATACCGACAGGCGATAGAAGAGGTCTTCACGAAAACGGCCCGCCGCCACCTCTGCGGCCAAGTCACGGTTGGTCGTCGCGACAACGCGGATGTCCAGCGCGATGGGCTTGCGTGCCCCTACCCGCTCGACTTCGCGCTCCTGCAACACGCGCAGCAATTTGGCCTGGAGACCGAGGGGCATTTCAGAAATTTCATCGAGCAGGATGGTGCCGCCGTCGGCTTGCTCGAACTTACCGGCCTGCGCCGCGATGGCGCCGGTAAACGAACCCTTTTCGTGACCGAACAGCGTCGCTTCAAGCATGTTGTCGGGAATCGCTGCGCAGTTGATGGCAATGAACGGCTGACTGGCGCGATGCGAGTGCTGATGGATGTAGCGCGCCAGCACCTCTTTACCGGTCCCGGACTCGCCAGAGATCAACACTGTGGAATCACTGCGCGCCACTCGTGCGGCCAATTCCAGCAATTGCGCACTGGCCGGCTCGAACGCGACAGGCCCTTCGCTCTCGGGAGCGCCGAGACTGCCCAGCGCATGACGCGCCACCAGATCCAGCAACGCCTTGGGTTCGAATGGCTTGACCAGATAATCCACCGCCCCCTGACGCATCGCATCGACCGCGCGCTCCACGGCGCCGTGAGCCGTCATCAGCAAGACCGGCAATTGCGGCTGACGAGCCCGCAACAAACCGAGCAGTTGATGCCCGTCCATGCCCGGCATGTTGACGTCGCTGAGCACCAGGTTGAACGAATCAGCACCGACAGCCTCGAGCGCCTCTTCCGCCGAACCGACAGCCTTGTAGTTGTGCCCTGCGAGCAACAGCGTATCCGCCAGTGCCTCGCGCAACGCGCGGTCATCCTCGACCAGTAAAACCTTGATTGCCATGCCCTTCACTCCGCTCCCAGAGCGCTACGCTTCTCATCAGAAAAAAGCGGCAGAATCACCTGCGCGCAAGTGCCGCGCCCCAGCCGCGAGCGCAGCTGCAATTCTCCCTGATGAGCACCCGCCACTGCCTTGACCACGGTCAGACCGAGGCCGGTTCCGGTGGTTTTTGTGGTGAAGAAAGGCTCACCGAGACGCGCCAGCACTTTCGTATCAATACCGCTGCCGCTGTCGCTGACCGATACCCGAAGGTTGTTGTCACGACTGTAGAGATGAACTTTCAAACGGACGTCGCCGGCACTGGCCTGGATGGCGTTCTCGATCAGGTTCAAAATCGCTCCGACCAGAGTGTCGCGATTGCACAGCAATTCTCCCGTATGGCTGTCGCACTGCCAGCGAATCGGCAGGTCCTGCACGTGGGTCAATGCAGCCGATTGCAGGGACTGCATCAGCATCTTCGGCGTGACGCGATCAGTCAGCGGCAGCTCGCCGCGGGCGAACACCAGCATGTCGCGCACTTGATGTTCCAGCTCATGCAAACGCTCTTTCAGGCGCCCGGCAAAGCGCTGCTGCGTGGCGACCGGCAACGCTTGCTCGGTCAAATGACTGGCGTAGAGCAATGCAGCGGACAAGGGCGTGCGGATTTGATGAGCCAGCGACGCAACCATGCGACCGAGCGACGACAGGCGTTCATGGCGGGCCAGTTGATCTTGCAGGTGGCGGGTTTCGGTCAGGTCGTTGAGCAGCACCAACTGGCCGGGCTCGGCATCCAGCGAGCGAGTGGCGATCGACAGGCGCCGACCGTCCTTGAGAGAGATTTCATGACCGTCGTCTTCACGCGGCGCAAAGCAACGGGCAATGACATGGCGCCACAGCTCGCCTTCAAGGGGTAGACCGAGCAGTTCGCAGGCCGCGGGATTGGCCTCGCGTACAATGCCCTGGGCATCGATGACGATGACGCCGCCAGGCAATAGATCGAGGAGGTTTTGCAGCCGGTTGGCCAGGCGTTCTTTTTCCGCCAGCTCCTGCATGCGCTGAGCGCTGACCACCGCCAGCTCACCCTTGAGCTCGGTAACCCGCGCTTCGAGCATGCTGTAGGAGTCGGTCAACTGGCTCGACATCTGATTGAACAGCGCGTACGCCTGCTCGAGACCAAACCGGCTTGCCTGCTCTACGGACGACGGGTGCCCCGAAGCGTCAGGGACAGGAGACATCTGGGCGGCGTGGGGCATCGTGCTCTCTCGCGTGGCTGACCGTCAGTGAAACGGAACGTTGCGAGGGATGTAGCAATACCCGTGCCTAAAAAAAACCGCCTATAAATGAACGACTTGAAAAACAGGCGTCAATCATCCGCCTGCTCATCACCGTCACGACGGCTCATGCCGTACTTGCGCATCTTCTCCACCAGCGTGGTGCGACGAATCCGCAGCCGCTCGGCGGCGCGCGCCACGATGCCATTGGCATCATCCAGCGCCTGCTGGATCAGCCCTTGTTCCAGACCACCAAGATAGTCTTTCAGGTCCAGGCCTTCCGGCGGCAGCAGGGCGTTGGCGGTGAAGTCCGGCGTATGGCCGTTGATGGCCACGCGCTCTTCCAGATCGCTGCGCAAGCTGTCGACCAGTTGCTCGTCTTCGTCGTCGACGTAGCGGAATTTCTTCGGCAGCTCCACGACGCCGATGACCCCGTACGGGTGCATGATCGCCATGCGCTCCACCAGGTTCGCCAGCTCGCGCACGTTGCCCGGCCAGCCGTGCCGGCACAACGACATGATCGCCGCGGAGTTGAATCGGATCGAACCACGCTTCTCGTGCTCCATGCGCGAGATCAGTTCGTTCATCAGCAACGGAATGTCTTCGACGCGCTCACGCAACGGCGCCATCTCGATCGGGAACACGTTCAGGCGGTAGTACAAGTCTTCGCGGAAAGTGCCGATCTCGATCATGCTTTCGAGATTCTTATGCGTCGCCGCGATGATGCGCACATCGACGCTCTGGGTCTTGTTGCTGCCCACGCGTTCGAAGGTGCGCTCCTGCAACACGCGCAGTAACTTGACCTGCATCGGCAGTGGCATGTCGCCGATTTCATCGAGGAACAGCGTGCCGCCGTTGGCCAGTTCAAAACGCCCGGCGCGACTGGTGATTGCCCCGGTGAAGGCCCCCTTCTCGTGACCGAACAATTCGCTTTCCAGCAACTCGGCCGGGATCGCCCCGCAGTTGACCGGTACGAACGGCGCATCACGACGCTTGGAGTGATAGTGCAGGTTACGCGCAACCACTTCCTTGCCGGTGCCGGACTCGCCGAGGATCAGCACGCTGGCGTCGGTGTCGGCGACTTGCTGCATCATCTGACGGACGTGTTGAATCGCCCGGCTGGTGCCGACAAGACTGCGGAAAAGATTGGGTTCACGGTGACGACCGCGCTCGCGAGCCTGGTCATACATCTCGCGATAGACCTGGGCACGGTGCAGCGAATCGAGCAGCTTACTGTAGCTGGGCGGCATTTCGAGGGTCGAAAGCACTCGGCGACGCTGGTCTTCTGGCAGGTCAACGGAAGAATTATCGCCCATTAACAAAACCGGAAGGAACTCATCCCAGGTAGAGAGTGTCTTTGACAAGCCCGGAAGTGCGCCAGGAGCATTGACCGTCCCGATGAGGACACAGATCACTTCACGACTTGATGACAAAGAGCCGACAGCCTGCTGCCAGTCATGGCTACCGCAGGGTAAATTTTCTTCGCCAAGAAAATTTAAAATCACCGCCAAATCGCGGCGGCGGACGCTATCGTCATCAATCAGCAGGATTTTGGTTTCACGCCACATGCAATAGCAACTTCCCTAGTCAACTCAATGCCCGAAATGATGGGCAAGCTAGACGCCTGCAGGCACGTTATGCCCATAGACGCCTGAAATCTGCAACCAGCCACTAGTTAAGTCAAAAAACCGTGCACAGTCAAATTTATGGCGCACCCGGTCTGTATTAACTGAGGGTTAATCAACCGAACAGATGGTAAACCTTTGCAGCGTTCTGTGCTTGATGGATCTGCGACATCTCATCAACTATTGCTTGCCTCTCCCCCGTCGCCGCCTCAAGAAGCTGTTTATACACCCCCAGCAACTCCTCAAGGTTGTCGCGCAACGCGGCCTCGTCCACTGAAGCTTCACTCAAGACGTCTTCCATGCAGGAACGACAAGCCAGGTCCAGTTCACCAATGGCTTCCCAGTTTCGCTCGGCCAGGGCACCGACCAGGCCTTCACGGGTTTCTTCGATTCGCTGCAATACAAGACTCATGGTGATCTCCTTAAAACTGCGGCCCCGGCGCGGCGATAGCGTCCCAGCCGTCCTTGACGGTGCGAAGCAGATCGGCGACTTCGTCGAGAATTTTTGGATCGGTTTTGATGTTGGCTTCTGTCAGGCGCTTCATCATGTAGGTGTAGAGGTTGTCCAGTTCACCCACGGATTCGGCCTGGTTTTCCAGATCCAGACCTTCGCGCAGGCCACCGATGATGCCGATGGCCTTGCCGATAAAAATGCCTTTGCCGGGGATATCCTTGCGCTCCATGGCACCCTTGGCTTGAGCGATACGATCCAGACCGCCTTCCATGAGCATTTGCACCAAGCGATGGGGGCTGGCTTCGGAAGTCTGGGCCTGAGCGCCAATCTTCTGGTACTGCCGAAGGGCTAACATCGGGTTCATGTTGTACCTCATCAAAACTGTGTGATTCGTATAGCCAGTGTATCGACACGGCGTCAAAAAACTTTAGATTGAAACAAAAAAAGCCCGACAGGCGGAATCCGCTGCCGGGCTTTTGGCGCTTGGGCGCTATGAGGCGTTTTTCTGTGCGTTCATCGCCTCGAACATCGAGGTAATGTTGCTGGCAGTGGCCTTGAGCTTGCCGACCAGGGTATCCATGTCGTTGTACTTCTTGGTCAGCACGGCGGTCAGAGTCTCGATCCGACGATCCAGTGCTTCCTGCTGGCTGACCAGGTTGGCTTTGGCTTTTGCCAGGTTGGTAGAACGCGCATCAAGGATGCCGTCGCTGCCGGTCAGGGTATAAGGCGTGATCGCCGTATTCATTCGTTCCAGCAGACCTTGGGCCGCAGTGCCAGTCGCCGTCGGATCACCCAGGAACAGCTTCTGAACCTCACCACCCAGCTTCTGCGTATCCATCGCCGTAGAGAACTTGGTGCTGTCAAAATCGAGCGCACCGGTTTTCTGGTTGGTGGTAATACCCAACTGCGAAAGTACGGTCAGCTTGTCGCCTGCACCGGTACTGGTCAACGGCTCACGGATCGACGCCAGGATACCCCGACCCAGCGAGTCACCGGTCAATGCCGCAGCAACGGTTGGTTTGCCATCTTTATCCAGGGAGGGCTTGCTCAGCGTATTGACGCTGGTGACAACCTGGTTGTAAGCATCGACAAAGGCCTGGATCGATTTTTTCAAACCGTCACTGTTCGGTCCGACCGTCACAGTGGATGTCGCCCCACCGCCCGCCACCAGATTCAGTGTCAGACCGGAAATGGCACTATCCACGGTGTTGGATTTGCTGGTGATCGCCAGTCCGTCAACCGTGAAGCTGGCGTTCGCGGCGAGTTCGCCGATGGCACCGGCCGAGGTCGCCGTAGGCGTAGTGCCCATTTTCTGGCCGGGGGTGATTTCCAGGCCGGCAATACCACTGAGCTCGATATCGGAACCCAGACCGGTAACGGTAGACCCCATGACCAGACGCGAACCGAAGGAGTCAGTGACAATGTTGGCACTGAAGCCATTGGCACCTTGCTGGGTATTGATCGCATCCCGTACCGACTGCAGCGTAGCGCCGGTGGGAATGACAACAGGGCGGGAAATGCCATTTTGAGTGATATTGAGCGTACCACTCGGAATGGCACTGCTAGGACCACCGGAAAACGCAGCAGTCGCCACTTTCGATGAAGTCGCAAGGGTGTTGACCTTGATGACATAAGTGCCGTTGACCGCCGTGTTGCTGGCGACAGAGGTCAGCACTTTGGGATCGGAACTCGTGGCGTTGTAACCCAGGAACTGCGGGTTTTTCGTATCGCCGAGGTTTTTGATCGCGGTCTGGAAATTCGCCAGCACACTCTTGAGGGTCCCGACACCGGAAATCTGCGAGGTATTGGTAGTCGTCTGCCGGTTGATCTGACCCTGCTTGGCCGCCTTGTCAGCATCAACCAAGGCTTTGACGATAGCACCGGTGTCAATGCCGGAGCCTAAACCCGAACCCGGTAGAATTGGACTTGCCATGTGGAACTCCCTTCAGTGTGTCGCCGGTCTTTTGACCACTACAACGCCCAAAAGAACATAGCAACAAAATTTGTGCCAGCTGTCAGACTTTAGCGCTGAACAACAGGCTGCTTGCATCATTCAAACTATTGGCCAGCTTGAGGACTTCTTCGTTGGGGATCTGGCGAACCACTTCACCCGAGTCACTGGCAATCACTTTGACAATTACTTTGCCTGAAGGCTCATCGATCGAGAACTCCAGATTGCGCTTGATCGACTGAACGAACTTTTCGATTTCCTGAACGGCCATCTTCAGTTTGTCCTGTTCGGTTTGCGCGTTTTTTGGCTCATCCTTGACCGTTGCCACTTTGGCAGCATCGGCTTGAGGCTTCTCCACCGGCTTGTCAGCAACAGTCGTCGCCGGCTTCGCAGCTGGATAAGACAAGTTCAGCTTCACGCTCATATCCATGTCCATCACCTCTTAAACTAAAAAAGCGAGAGAGCGCGCGTGCGCACTCCCCCGCCAACACTCACCCGGCTATTACTGAAGCAGTTTCAGTACAGCGGATGGCAGTTGGTTGGCCTGAGCCAGAACCGACATGGAAGCTTGTTGCAGAGTTTGTTGCTTGGTCAGCTGTGCAGTTTCAGCAGCGAAGTCGGTATCTTGTACGCGGCTACGTGCAGCTTCGGCGTTTTCGTTGATGTTCTGCAGGTTGGAGATGGTGGTGGAGAAACGGTTTTGAGCAGCACCGAGGTCAGCGCGAGTGGCGTTGATTTTGTTCAGTGCAAGGTCGATGGCCGAAATAGCCGACAGTACTGCCGAGTGGTTGGCGCCGTTTGAAGTACCGGAGATGGTAGTACCGGTCAGGAGCAGGGCGCTGGCGTCGAAGCTCGTCGACAGGGTCAGGGTGATCTGGTTGTCGGAAGTAGTACCCGCACCTACCTGGAATTCCATCGCGCCAGCAGAACCGTCGATCAGCGCCTTGCCGTTCAGGTTGGTGGACTGAGCAATACGGGTCAGTTCAGCGATCGACTGTTGGTATTCTTTGTCCAGAGCGGTACGGTCAGCAGTACCGTTGGAGTCGTTTCGCGATTGCAGGGAGATTTCACGCATACGCTGCAGAATGTTGGTCGACTCTTGCAGAGCGCCTTCAGCGGTCTGAGCGATCGAAACACCGTCGTTGGCGTTTTTGATAGCCATGGTCTGACCACGGATCTGCGAGGTCATACGGTTAGCGATTTGCAGGCCAGCGGCGTCGTCTTTGGCGCTGTTGATTTTCAGGCCGGAAGACAGGCGAGTCATCGAAGTCGAAAGAGCATCAGAAGCCTTGTTCAGGTTCTTCTGAACGTTCAGCGAAGTAGTGTTGGTGTTTACTGTCAAAGCCATGACGAATTCCTCGTTGGTTGGGTACTGCGGCTTCCGGCCCTGGCAACCGCCGGGTATGGCCTAGAGAACCTTCGTAATAGTTATCGTCGCCAATGCAGGTTGCTTTAGGGGATTTTGAAAAATATTTGCCATCACACTGCCATCCTTCATGAAACAAGGGCTTGGCGGAAGCTCAATGCAAAAAAGTGACGCCAGGGAAATGCCGGTAACGGGACAGCGAGGACTCGCCTGTACCGGCACATATCAAAAGCATTAAACGGCGGTTGCCGCCTTCAGCAGTTCCGACAGCTCATAGTCAAGATGATCCGCCAGCGCCAACCAGTCCTGCGCCTCCTGACGGGCCAGCATGTCGGTGAGCAACGCCGTCCAGCGGGATTGAACCTCGACACTCGCACGCCCCATCACGAGTTGAACATCGCTGCACACCTGAACCATCAGCAGCGCCGCTTCGACGTCTCGCCCCAGACGGAACAAACCGGAACACTGCTGCGCCTGGGCAGCCAGCAAGCGTTGAGTCATCGCGTGAACTCCGGGTGAAACGTCGTGCCGACGATCATCGCCCCTGCCCGACTGCTGTTATAGAAACCCACTTGAGGATGCCCGGCGATGTACCGTTCCAGCTCGCACAAGTAGCTGCGGAAATTGAGCTGTGTCTTGACCCGCTGACCGTGGCCGTCGAGCACCCAATGCCTGGCTGCGCCCAATTGCGGTCCAAGATCACCGTCATTCCAGCCTGCGTGGGTCTTGTTGTTCGGAAAAGCGAAGTCAGCGCCGAACAGAGTGATCTGGCTGGCGCCCATTTTTACCGCGAGATCCACAGCCGGATGGATCACACTGCCACCGACATAAAGCTGGGCCTTGGGTAGTCTCTCGCGCAATTCTCTATAGATCGGACTGGCAGAATAAGCCACGTAACGCTTGCCCTCCCAGGCCCCCAAAACCGCTGGCTCGACCATAGGCATGTAGACCAGCGTGATATCGCGGGTGCCATCGGGCGGCAAATGTCGCGTCGAGATACGCTGATCGATCGTGACCACCACATCCGGCTTGATGCCCTGCTCGATCAGCGGCCGGTAGGCGGTATCCACACAAATGAACAAGGGCCGCTGCGCGCGCTCGCGTACTGAACGCAGGGTGTCGAAGTGCTGTTCCAGGCTCGGCCCGGTGGCGATGACAAACACCTGCCTGCCGGAACAGGTGGCAAACAACTCGGCAGCATCGGCATCGGCACGAACGCGCTCGACAGATGCCTGCAATCGCTCGGCAATCTCGGGATTGTCCGGATCGAAGTTACGATTATTGAAGGTCAGGTGAGTCTCACTGATCAGCCGGTCGCGGATCTTGGCGTTGAAGTCGTCCGCCAGTACCAGTTCCGAAGGCAGCGCGAAATACGGCAACTGGATTTCCGCCAGATCGCCGGCGTACAAAAGCTCCACGCGCGAATCGCCGAGCCACTGCTGTTGATCGAGCAGTTGCAGCACCAGGGCAAACACCGCACCGTTCAGAATATGCACGTACAACCGTTCAAGCCCGGCACGCTCCAGCAATTGCGCCTGCAAATCACCCAGCCCGGTGCCATAGACATGCACCACCGGACTGTCGATGGGCAGGCTATCGGCCTGAAGCGCGGCTTCGCGGGTGCGGTCATGGCGACTGGTCAATTGAATGCCATTGATGCTCAACGTCGAGCCAAGGCCTTCCACCAGATCAGCTTGCAAGGCTGCACTGTCTTCAACTGACAGTCGATGCCAGACCTTGGGCCAGCGCTGCTGAATCAACTCGCCGTTGCGCTCAAAGAACTCGCTCATGGAGCCTCGCTTTTTCATTCGGGCAAAAAAATAGCGCTCAAGGTTACACCTTGAACGCTTTTTTTGTGCCTGACTTTTAGAGGTTCAGGGGCGATAGATAATCGCCGATCCCCATGACAGTCCGACGCCGAAACCGCTCAACGCAACGCGCTTCCAGCTGGAGCCCAGCACGTGTTTTTCCAGCAGCAACGGAATGCTCGACGACACGGTGTTGCCGGTCTCGACCATGTCCTTGATGAACTTCTCGGGATGGCCCTCGAAACGTCGTGCCACGGCATCGACAATCGCTGCACTGCCCTGATGGATGCAAAAGGCATCGATATCGTCAGCCGTCAGCTGCGAGTCGATCAGCAGTTCATGCAAATGTGCCGGAACCTTGAGCAACGCGAAGTTGAACACCTGACGGCCGTTCATGAAAAACACGCCATCGGTGACCTTCAGGTGTGGCGCGCCGGAACCGTCGGTGCCGAACTTGGCCTTGCCCAACTGCCAAGGCGCGTTTTCACCCATCCAGGTCGCAGTGGCGGCATCGCCGAACAGCATGGTGGTGTTGCGGTCTTCCGGATCAACGATCTTCGAATACGGATCGGCGGTGATCAGCAGGCCATTCTTCAGGCCCGCGGCTTCCATGAAGCCCTTGATCGCGTAAATGCCATAGACGTAGCCGGAGCAACCCAGGGAAATATCGAACGCGGCTACGGTGGTCGGCAGGCCCAGTTTGTCCTGAACGATGGCAGCGGTGTGTGGCAGGCCTTCTTCATCGCCGTTCTGGGTGACGACGATCAGCACGTCGATGGCTTCACGTTTCAAATCAGGGTTATTGGCGAACAGCGCATTGGCTGCTTCGACACACAGGTCCGAAGTTTCCTGCCCAGGGTCTTTGCGCGGCAGGAAGGCCGAACCGATCTTGCCCAGGATGAACTCTTCATCCTTTTCGAATTTTGCACCCTGTGCGTAATTGTCCACGCCGGCTACAGGAACGTAGCTCGCAATGCTTTTTATGCCAATCATTACGGCTTCCCAATAATAAACAGCCCAATTCCACCGCTCGTAATGATTCGAGGGGCGCCGACAAACAGAGAAAAACGTCGCCCCATAGAGGCGACAGCCGGAAGAATAAAAGGCTATCACTGGACCAAAAACAGCCCAGGCGCCACCTTCCCTATTAATACAATACAGTGAAGATGCGCGTTATGACTCGCGGGTCACGCTATTTTGCCGAATCAGCCTTACAAGCGGTTATTCGACCAACGACCAGTCCAGCGGCGTTCCGCGCTTGATGGACTGACGGGCGCGACGGCCCAGAAGGGTTTCCGCGTGTTTTGGGGCCAGCCCATGCCCCGGACGAATGGCTCGCAGATTGGCGTTGGTGAAGGGCTCGCCGGCAGCCATGTCCTGAGTCACGTAGAGTGAACGGCGGAAAACCATCGACTTGCGCTCAGCATCCGTCACACCGTAATGCACCTGCCCCATGGCCTGCCAGGCGCGTTCGGTTTCAATCACCAGGCTGGCGAGCTCAGCCGGCTCGAGGGAAAAACTCGCATCCACCCCACCCGCGCTGCGGTCAAGCGTGAAGTGCTTTTCTACCACTGTCGCCCCAAGCGCCACCGCGGCCACGGACACACCGACGCCCATGGAGTGGTCGGACAGCCCGACTTCACAGCCAAACAACTCGCGTAAATGAGGAATCGTACGCACGTTGCTGTTGGCTGGCGTTGCCGGGTAAGTGCTGGTGCATTTAAGCAACACCAGATCCTTGCAGCCGGCCTCGCGGGCGGCACGCACGGTTTCGTCGAGTTCGGCAATGCTGGCCATGCCGGTAGAAATGATCAATGGCTTGCCAGTCGCAGCGACCCGACGAATCAACGGCAGGTCGGTGTTTTCGAAACTGGCGATCTTGTAAGCCGGCACGTCGAGACTTTCGAGGAAGTCCACTGCGGTGTCATCAAACGGTGTGGAAAACGCGAGCATGCCCAGCGCCTTGGCGCGAGCAAAAATCGGTGCGTGCCACTCCCAAGGGGTGTGGGCTTTTTCGTACAACGCGTACAGCGAAGAACCGGCCCAGAGGCTGCTCGGGTCCTTGATGAAGAACTCGCCTTCGGACAGGTCCAGGGTCATGGTCTCGGCGGTGTAGGTTTGCAGCTTCAAGGCATGCGCACCAGCCTTGGCCGCAGCGTCGACGATCTGCAGCGCCACCTCCAGGGACTGGTTATGGTTGCCACTCATCTCGGCGATGATGAACGGTGGCGA
Source organism: Pseudomonas sp. LB3P81 (assembly GCF_054897965.1). Classification (NCBI taxonomy): domain Bacteria; kingdom Pseudomonadati; phylum Pseudomonadota; class Gammaproteobacteria; order Pseudomonadales; family Pseudomonadaceae; genus Pseudomonas; species Pseudomonas sp. LB3P81. The sequence continues at coordinate 1,741,669 of NZ_JBUBVG010000001.1, forward strand.
GTCGGCCCCGATAGAGCGATGGCCGATCTTGAAACTAGTCATGGTGGTGATCCTTCAATACGCGCGTGAACACGCAAGCACTCTGATTGAAACCGGCTTCGCGAAAAACTTTCAGCGACGGCTGGTTGGCCGGCAACACCTGGGCGGTGATGGCGGTCAGTTGCGGCCAACAGGCCGTGACGAAAGTCTCGCCGCGGGCCAACAGCGCCCTGCCCCAACCCAGGCCAATGCGATCTTCAAACAGATAAATCGAAACTTCGGCCGCACCGCCGCGCAATTCATAACGCAGCACACCCACCGGACCGTCATCGGCCTCGGCGATCAACAGCAAGCGCTGCGCATTATTCAAACTGGCGGCCAGCCAGTTTTGATGCGACGGCCATTCAATCAACCCGGTCTCCAGCGACCAGCGCCGTACCGGTTCGGCATTGCGTCCGTCAAACAGCAGCTGCGCATCGTCTGCGGTCGCGGGACGAATCTGCAACACCGCACCGGCCAAGGCTGCCGCCACCCGCTGTGCGCCCCGGCCATCAACCAACCGTCGGGAATGCTCGGCCAGACTTTGGCGGATCCCCTGATTGCCCGCGACAAAACCGATGGCCTGACGCAACTGTTCGACGCTGACCTGCTCACGGGCGCCCAGATACACATGAGCCCCGGCAGTCGCCATGACCTCGCCGTTGGCTTGCTGATTGTTCGAGACCGCAATGCAGATCGTCGGCAGCCCCAGGGCCGCCCGCTCCCAACTGGTTCCACCGCCGGCGCCGACAAACAGGTCGGCCTCGGTCATCAATCGGTAGAAGTCGCTGACAAAACTGTGCAGGCGCCAATTTGGATGATCCGCCGCAAGAACCTGCATTTTCTCCCAGGCCGGGTTATCGGCACCGGCAACGAAATCGACTTCAAGCTCATGAAAGTCCGCCAGCGCCAGCATCGCGTGGTGAGTCTGCATCGCCGCATCGAAGCCGCCGAAGTTCACCAGCACCCGCTTCGCCTGGGGTTTGATCTCGATCATCGGGCCGCTGAATTCTTCACGCAGCATCGCAAAACGCGGGCCGAGCAAGGCCTGGCAATTCGATGTCAGCAACGAGGTGTAAGCCTCTGGCGTTCCGGACAGATTCTGATTGAGCAGCAGGTCGACGGCGTAGGTGCGAGTGGCAAGGTCATCCACCGCCGCAATCCGCGGCGCCCAGCGCCGGGCTGCGGTCTGCCAATGATGATCGAGGCCATAGTGGTCGACGATGATCCAGTCAAACGCGCAATGGTTTTCCAGCGCTTGCGCCAAAGCGTCAATGTCCGCCTGCCACGGCAGCATGGATTCAATGGCCTGCTGCGGGTCTTCATCGGGATAACGATCCGGCAGCGCGAAGGTTTCGAAACCTTCGGCCGCCAGCATGTCCAGCCGATGCCCCGGCAGTTGGCGGCACGCAAACGCAACGTGCGAACCCTGCTTGCGCAAGGTTCTGGCCAACGGCAACAAGCGAGCGATATGACCGCTGCCGATGGTTGGCGATGCGTCGGAGCGAATCAGCACTCTCATTGCAACTCACCACCGGCCTTGAGCGCGGCGAAAAGGTATTCGGCACGCTTCCAGTCTTCGGGGGTGTCGATGTCCTGCACCAGATGTCGCGGCAGAATCACCGGCAGACTCGCCGAAGAAAACAACACATCCCCTCGCAACCAGGCTTCGCTGCGGCCCCAGTAAAACTGGCCGGCATCCTGAAAAGCTTCGGGCAGATCCTGGGAGCGGGTAGTGCGAAATTCCGGGTAAAGCGAAGTCAATGCGCCCGTCTCATCAAGCACCAGGGCACGTTGTACCGGGAAACCGAAACCGGCCACGGAAAAAGCGAATGACTTGTCTGGTTGCTGCACCAGCAATTCATGTCCCTGACGCAGAAACCGTGCCTGCAACAGCGGCGCGGTCGCGTAGATACAGCAGGCAAAGTCGAACGCCGGCAGTTGATTCAAGGCGTGAACGATGACCGCGGCAGTCCCGGTGAAATCATCGGCAAGCGCAGCGGGACGCATGAACGGAACGTCAGCGCCGTGAGTCCGCGCGACCTCGGCAATTTCCTCGTCGTCAGTGCTGACAATCACCTGATCGAACAGGTTCGATGCCAGCGCCGTACGGATCGAACGAGCGATCATCGGCACGCCGTCGAACGGTTTGAGGTTCTTGCGAGGGATCCGTTTGCTGCCGCCACGGGCAGGAATGATAGCGACGCAGCTCACGGCCGATGCTCCGGCATGAGACTGGCACAGATGCCCGCGCGGTGAATCATGCTGTTCAACCCAGGATTCGCCTCAAATGTTCCACCACTTCCTCTTGCTCTTCATCCGTCAGATCGGGATACAACGGCAGGCTGATGGCTTCGGAAAAATAACGCTCGGCCTGTGGAAAATCGCCGTCCTTGAAACCTTGCTCGCGGTAGTACGGCTGCAAATGCACCGGAATGTAATGCAGATTCACTCCCAGCCCCGCCGCCCTCAGCGCCTTGAACACCTGCGCCTGACTGAGCGTGTTTTGCGACAGCTGCAAGCGAACGACATACAGATGCCAGGCCGACTCTGCACCCGGCTGTGTGACCGGCAATGTCACCGCCAGGCCGGCCAACAGTGTTTCATAACGCGCGGCCAATTGACGACGCCTGGCGACAAACGCGTCAAGACGCGTCAGCTGCGACAACCCCAGGGCGGCGTGCAAATCGGTCATCCGGTAATTGAACCCCAGCTCCAGTTGCTGGTAGTACCACAATCCCGTCTCCGGCACCTTCATCTGCGCCGGATCACCCGTGATGCCGTGGCTGCGTAACCGTCGCAGGCGTTTGGCATACTCGGCATTATTGGTCAGCACCATGCCACCCTCGGCGCTGGTAATGATCTTGACCGGATGAAAGCTGAAAATGGTCATGGCGGCGTATTGGCCACAGCCTACCGGCCGACCCAGGTACGAGGCCCCCACCGCATGGGAGGCATCCTCGATCAGCGTGAAGCCATAGCGCTCGGATAACTGCGCAATGGCACGCATGTCGCAACTCTGCCCGGCGAAAGCGACTGCAATCACCACTTTGGGCAATTTTCCGGCGGCCTCGGCAACCTCGAGTTTCTCTGCAAGCAACCTCGCATCAAGGTTCAGGGTGTGCGGATCAATGTCGACGAAATCGACGTCGGCGCCGCAGTAGCGAGCGCAGTTGGCCGACGCGACGAACGTGTTCGGACTGGTCCAGAGGTAATCTCCCGGGCCAAGATCCGCGACCAGACAGGCGATGTGCAACGCCGCCGTGGCGTTGCACACGGCGACTGCGTGCTCCGCCTGACAGTGGTTGGCCAGGGCCTTTTCGAAGCGTTCGATGGTCGGTCCCTGTGTCAGCCAGGGTGACTTGAGCACTTCCATCACGGCGTCGATATCCGCCTGATCAATGTTCTGCCGCCCGTAAGGAATCCGGTAGGGCATCATGACCGTGACTCAACGCGACGCCCGACGAGCTGGCAAATACGCACACTTTTGAACATCAATTTGCCCTTGCACATGGCGTGAGTCCTTTTATTTGATCAGACAGCTCATGCGAGCAATTGCGCCCAGTTCACACTGCCGGCGTCGCCCAGAGTAAAACCTTTGCCGGTCAGGGCCAGGTTCTGGTTGTAAGCCTCGTCGCGGACAAAGCGCGCCTGCCACTTATCGCGCAACGCCGCCAGAATCTGCGGTTCGTTCGGCAAAGTGCCCGGGTGGGCAATCTGAACCTGCGGCGTCCACACCGTCAGCAAACCGGCGTCGGCGACTTTCAGGCAGAGATCGACATCGGCGTAAACCTCATCGAAATGCTCGCGATCCAGTCCGCCGAGGGCAACGAAGACTTCCTTGCGAATCATCAGGCACGCACCGGAAACGGCCGTGTAATTCTGTTCGACGGCCAGTCGGCGCATGTAGCCCGGTGCATCCTTTTTCTCGCCGGTGAATGGCGAAGCGATCCCGCCATCGAACCCGAGAATCAGTCCTGCACCGCTCACATTACCCTCGCGATCCACCAGTTTTGCACCGACCACCCCGACTTCTGGACGCTGGGCCTGATTGAGTAACGCCTCGATCCAGTTCGCGTTGACCACTTCGGCGTCCGCCGCCAGCAGCACCAGGTATTCACCTTGAGTCTGCTCGGCTGCCAGGTTGAGCAGTGCCGAAGTGCTCAGTCGCTGCGCGGCCTTGACCAGACGAATCCGGCCACGACCGTTTTGCTCCAGGCTGTCGAGCCAGTCGAGCAGCTCGGCGGACTGGCTATGGTTATCGGCAATGACGATTTCATTGTTTTGATAACGGGTGCGTTGCAAGACACTGACCAGGCAGCGTTGCAAATGCTCCAGGTTGTCTTCGCTGTGGACGACGATCGACACTTTCGGGCGATCGGCATGGCGGTAGTCGATACGGTAACCACCCGACGCTTCGGCGTTGACCTGCGCTTGATAACCGCGAGTCGCCAGATGACGAACCAACGTCTGACGTTCGTGTTCGTTGGGCGCCAAACCCGGTGCTGCGGTGATCAGCAACGGCTCTGCCAGATGAGCAAGGCCGCCAAGGCCGCCGGTTTCGATCAAACGCAGCAACAGGTCGAATTCGAGCGCAGACGTGAACTCGCGGGCAAAACCACCGACCTCCACCAACGCTTCGCGGCGGATCAGCCAGTGCCGCGCGACCAGCGCCGGCATGCTCTGCAACAGGTCAAGGTTGAAGGCTGGCCGGAAGACGTCGACCAATGTGCCATTGGCCTGACGATGAATCTCGTCCATCGCCACCGCACGGCAACCCTCGGCGTTCTGCAACTCGAGACTGGCACGCAGGAACCCGGCAGCGGTGAACTCGTCGCCCGCCTCGGCCAGCAGCAACCAGTCCGAGGTCGACTGACGAGCGATCTGGTTCAGCTTGTCGACGTAATTGGCCGCCGTGACCTTGACGAAATGCAGCGTGTTTTGCGCGGTGGTGACCGCCGGCAAGTCACCCGTGGTGAAGACCACCACTTTGAATGCCCGGAACGCACTCTCCATAAGGCTATCCAGGGTGACCTGGAGCTTGTCCATGTCAGCGTCCAGATCCAGCAGCAGAATGCCGAACTGAGGACCACCGTCGTTGGCGGCCAGGTGCTGATTGATTTTCCTCACCGCGGTGTCGTTCGGTTGACGGGCCTGCAACCAGTTCCGCACATGCCCCGACGGCATCGTGTCGAGCAACTGCCGACTGTCAAAAACGGGCACGCTGTCCAGACGCTGAACCCAGTCGGTCAGCACCTGGGCATCGGCGGCCTCATCCATATCCAGCAGCTGCTGCGCCAGCTTTTGCACCACCCGACGGTTGAAGGCCCCCAGCTGAACAGCTTGAAGCAGACGGTTCTGAATCGTCGCCGAACTGTCATTGGAGTAGGTGCGCTGCAAGGCTTCCTGCTTGAGCAATGCGCCTTCCATTTCTTCGAGCTGCAAGCGCCCGGCCGGCATCGCATGAAGCAGAAACTCGCACTGCGCCAGTTGCTCGAAGAAGGCACTGTTGTAGAACGGCATTTCGACGTATTGCTGAGCGCCGAATACCCGCTTCGGCTCCGCCGTCGGATCCGTCCAGTAAGACTCGAAAATCGGTTCGATGGTCAGCGCGTTACGGGTCGTCAGGCTCTCGGCCAGGGCGGCGAAACTTTGCAGGGCAAGTTGCGCGGTCTGCTGTTCATTCAGGTCACTGATGCCGGTCGGCAGCGATGCCAGAAACCCGGCAAAGCGCTCGCGCTCGGCAACAGAACGAGCATCCTTGAAGGTCAGGGTCGTCATGATTTCAGTGTTGTGATCCGAGCGGCCATAGTTGACCTCACGCACCACGTAGGGCATTGGCAGAATCCGCGCCTTGGCCCGCGCCAGCATGTAGTAGACATGACCGATTTCCTGCCACTGGAAGATCGTGCCTTCAGGCATCGCTTCATACCAGTCACGCAACAACGAAGTACGGTGCACCGCATAGAACGGCGGAATGTACTGGCTCATGTAATCGAGTAAACGATCCTGACCGTGTTCGGCGTTGTAGTCCTCGTGCACTTTCTTGTCACGCCGGTAGTACTGCACGTAGTTGGAGTGGGTCAGGTACATCAGGCAATAGCCATGGCACAGACCGTAGTCGGGGTTGGCTTCCAGGAAGTTCACCGACTCGGTGAGCGCACCGTGCAACAGAAAATCATCGTCGGAAGCAAAGACCATATACGGCGTGGTGACCTGCTCGACGCCGTACACCAGTTTGGCCTGAATGCCCCAGTAGCCAAACTGCGGCAAATGCCGGTAGTCGATGGTGTCCGCGACCGCAGCCGCGCCCTCCAGAGCGACGGCCGATGAATCGAGGACCAGAATCTTGCAAGGCAACGTGCTGTAGAACTGCAATGCCCTGCGCAGGAACGCCGGGCGATTGTGTGTAATCAGCACCAGAGTGAACAGTTCACTCAAGGGCAGCGTGTTTTCAGAACCGTAAATGCCTTGCATATCCTTCCCCACCACAGACCGATTGCTTGATGAACGCTTGAATAAAGTTGTCGCTTAACGCACTCGGCGCAGGTACCCATCTGGCGCGACTGTGATCAGCAGCTTGCTGTGAATCGTCTGGTCGATCTCGAAATCGCGGTTTTCTTCCAGGTACGCCCAGACTGCGGTTTTCGGGTTGTCACCCTTGCCCCATGGACGATCCGGGAACGCATCTTCCGGCATGTCTTCGACCACGGTGTCCATGACCACGCAATAGCTGCCCACAGAGACCATTGGTGCATACAGACGCAGCTCTTCGAGGACGTGTTCGTGGGTGTGGTTGGAGTCCAGTACCACCAGCACTTTCTTGCCCTGAATGCGCTCGCGCACCTGATCGACGATGGCGGTGTCGATGCTCGAACCCTGAATCATCTGGATGCGTTTGCTCATCGGGTGAGCTTCGATCGCTTCACGGTTGTGCTGGCGAATGTCGATGTCGACACCCAGCACTTCACCATGGCCCATCAGTTCCAGGATCGATGCGTAAAACACCAGCGAGCCACCGTGGGCGATACCGGTTTCAACGATCACATCCGGACGCAGGTTCCAGATGATTTCCTGCATGGCGACCATGTCCTGAGGAAACTGAATGATCGGCCGGCCCATCCAGCTGAAGTTGTAGGTGTACTTGTGTTTGGCCGTGGTGCCGACCCAGCCCAGCGACTCGGCTTGCAACGCCTTGTCCTGCTGCAGGCCTTCGATGTTGCCTTTTACTTCTTCGCGAAACTGCTCATGGGGATTCATTGAAACGCTCCAGAAAAATGGGGAAACGGGTTACTTGAAGACCCTACCGTCGGAGTAAGGCACCGCGTTGGTCTTGATGATCCTGGCGGGGTTGCCCGCCACGACTGAAAAATCCGGAATATCCTTGGTCACGACAGCACCGGCACCGATGGTGACCCAGCGACCGATGCGCAAGCGCGGAAGAATGGTGGCGTTGGTGCCGATAAACGTGCCGTCGCCGATTTCCACGCAACCGGCGATGCACACGCCTGGCGCCATGAACACCGAGTGACCGATCTGCCCTTCATGCCCCACCACACTGCCGGCGCTGATGCTGGTGTTGTCACCCAGTGTCACTTCGGCTTGCATGATCACGCCTTCCTGCAGGTAACTGCCCTGCCCCATGCGGATCATGGTCAGGTCGATGCCGGGGTGGATGAACTGGCCCAGGGTGGCACCGGCCTCGATCAGCTCGCGGGTGGTCTCGTAGCGCAGTCGGGTGCTGCCGGTGATCAGGTTGACGAAACGCGCATCCGGCCCCTTGAGCTCGCCGACCAGCGCGGAACCGCCAATGACGGGCACACCAAAAAACGGTATCCCGTGTTTGTTTGGGTCATTGTCCAGAAACGCGAACTCGACGTCCGGCGTGCTGCGTTTCACTGCGTGCAGCATGCGCACCGCTTCCGGGTTGGCAGCGCCCAGCAAATACATCCTCACAGCGATTGCCTTTTTGCGAGCAGCGCACGCACCACATCCACCACTCGTGCCTGATCGGCGTCGGTCATGTCGTGATAACTCGGCAGGTTGAACGCGCGTTCCGGCAAGGCAAACGCTACCGGTGTATCGACATCGTGCTCGCTGAACATGGGCAACGACGACAGTGGCCAGAAGAACACCCTGGCGTCAATATCGGCGGCCTGGAAGGCGGCGATCATTTCGTCGCGATGAATCCCGGTCTCGGCATCGAACACCACGGTCGGCATCCAGTAACCGTTACGGGCGTGTGCAGGCTCGGGGTTCAGCGCAATACCCGGCAGGGATGCCAGCGCACGGGCGTAATTGGCGAAAATCGTCCGCTTGCGTTCGATCAGCTCCTCGATACGCTCGACCTGGGCGCAGCCGACGGCGGCTTGCAGGTTGCTCATCTTGTATTTGAAGCCCATGAACTCGGGCCAGAATTGTTTGGTGCTGCCCGCGACACGACCATGGTTGGACAAGGTCAGGACGCGCTCGTACAGGGTCTTGTCCGAGGTAACGAATATGCCGCCCTCCCCGGTGGTCATGGTCTTGGTGCCATGAAATGAAAACGCACCGAACGCTCCCATCGAGCCGGCCGCCTTGCCGCGCCACTGCGAGCCGATGGCTTCGGCGGCATCTTCGATAACCGCAATACCGTGCTCGCGACCGATCTCCAGCAATGCATCCATGTCGCACAGATTGCCGTAAAGATGAACCGCGAGAATGGCTTTGGTCTTCGGGGTAATTGCTTGCCTGACGAGCTCCGGATCCAGGCACCAGCTGTCCGCCAGAACATCGACAAACACCGGGGTAGCACCCAGATAGGTAATCGGTGCCGCCGAAGCGATCCAGTTGGTGTTGCCCAGGATCACTTCGTCACCCGCGCCGATCCCCAGCGCCGCCATGCCCATGTGCAGCGCGCCGGTGCAGCTGGAGGTCGCGATGGCATAGGTCGCCCCGAGGTGTTCGGCAAACCCGTGCTCGAAACGCGTCAGGTATTCGTAGCAACGCGCGCCCCAACCGTTCTGCACGGCATCCAGGGCATACCGGGCTTCCAGATCGCCGACGCTCGGTTTGGTGTAATGAATTCTGCTCATTGAATACTCAACTCCGGAACGGCAACGACAAACTGTGCGCCCCAAGCTTTGACCGAGGCGAATTGCTGGGTGATTTCAGGCAACAGGTTCCAGGGCAGAACCAGGATGTAGTCGGGTCGTTCGAGGGCGATACGCTCGGGCGAAACCACCGGGATCCGGCTGCCAGGCAAGAACTTGCCCTGTTTATGCGGATTGGCGTCGGCGACCCAGGCCAAAAGATCAGGCTTGACCCCGGCATAGTTGAGCAACGTGTTGCCCTTGGCGGCGGCGCCGTAACCGACCACACGCTTGCCATCGGCTTTGGCCTGCAACAGGAAGCGCAGCAGTTGGTGCTTGATGCTCTCGGCGGCCGGCGCGAGGGTCGCGTAATACTCGGGCGTTTTCACCCCGGCGACGAGTTCGGCGTGCAGTTGCTGAGCCACCGCAGGTCGCACGTCGCGACGAACGCCATCAGCGCGTTGAACGAAGACCCGCAGCGAACCGCCGTGGGTCGACAGCTGACTGACGTCGAACACTTCCAGGCCATTGCGTTCGCACAGCGTCTGCACGGCAGTCAGCGACAGGTAGGAATAATGCTCGTGATACAGCGTGTCGAACTGCTGGCCGGCCATCAATGTCAGCAGTTGCGGAAACTCGAAGGTCGCCACGCCGGTCGGCTTGAGCAGGGTTGCGAAGCCGCCGAGGAAATCATTGATGTCCGGCACGTGGGCCAACACGTTGTTGGCAGCCATCAGGTCGGCAGACCAGCCTTCGCTGACCAATTGCGCGGCGGTTTCACGGCCGAAGAACAACTCGCGAATCTCCAGGCCTTTTTCCCGCGCCGCTTGCGCGGTGCTGCGGGTCGGCTCAACGCCCAGGCAAGGGATGCCGCGACCGGCGACGTACTGCAACAGGTAACCGTCATTGGCAGCGATTTCCACCACACGGCTGTCGGCGGTCAGGCCGAAGCGCTCGACCATCTCGGCGACGTAGCGATCGGCATGCGCCAGCCAGGTACTGGAGAACGAACTGAAATAAGCATACTCGGCGTCGAACAGACTGTCGGCGCTGGTGTAATCCTCGGTCTGCACCAGCCAGCACTGCTGACATACCGCAACTTTCAGCGGCACCCATTGTTCGACTTGCTCCAGCTGGTCGGCACGGACGTAGGCATTCGACGGCGGCGACGTGCCGAGGTCGATCAGCGGCAAGGCCAATGGAGTACCGCAACCACGGCAGTTCATAGACGCACTCCAGCAAAGCGTTCATCGAGCAAGGGATGGCTGGCGTCCCTGGCCGACAGATTATTGACAGGCAACGGCCAGGCAATCGCCAGCCGTGGATCGTTTATCGACAAGCCGCCTTCGTGCTCCGGCGCGTAGTCGGCGCTGTGCAGGTAAAGCAATTCGGCGTCGTCGGTCAGGGTCTGGAAGCCGTGGGCAAATCCGGCTGGAATGAGCAGGCTGCGACCGTCGCCGGCGCGCAGGTGTTCGGCGTGCCAGTGCAGGAACGTCTTGGAGTCGGGGCGCAGGTCCACCGCCACATCCCAGACTTCACCGCGCAGGCAGGTGATCAGCTTGGCCTCCGGCGCGTTGGCATTCTGGTAATGCAAGCCACGCACACTGCCGCATGCGCGGGTGCAGGAATGGTTGATCTGGCGAATATGAAACGCCTGGCCGAAAGCGCTCAGGCTGCCTTCGCAGAACAACCGGGCGAAGTGCCCGCGATCGTCCTCGAAGCGTTTGTGCTGCACGCTGAACAAACCCGCCAGCGGCAGCGCTTTCAACAAAAATTCGCTCACAGCGCGCCTCGGTACAAGTTCAACTGGCTCAACGTGAATGCACGCATGTCGTCGCCGTTTTGCCAGGCCAGATGCCAATCGAGGGTCTGGGTCAGGCACTGTTGCAACGACCAGCGCGGTTGCCAGGCCAACAGTTGACGGGCGCGGCTGCTGTCCAGGCGCAAAAGGCCTGCCTCATGCAGTTCACTCGGCTCGATGCGCAATCCGCGCGATTGTGGCCAACGGTTGGCGAGCAGTTCGACCACTTCGCCGACGCTGCACATGTCCGCTTCGCTCGGGCCGAAGTTCCAGGCACCGGCGAACTCGGGGCCTCGTTCATAGAGACCGGCGGCCAGTTGCAGGTAACCGGCCAGCGGTTCCAGCGCGTGCTGCCAGGGGCGGACCGCTTGCGGGTAGCGCAGGGTCACCGGCTCATCCGCCGACCAGGCCTTGAGCACATCGGGAATCAGGCGTTCCGGAGCGAAGTCGCCACCGCCCAGCACATTGCCGGCCCGTGCCGTGGCCAGTGCCAGGCCGTGTTCGGCATAACGTTCAGCCGGGAAGAACGACGCGGCGTAGGACTGCGCGAGCAACTCGCAACAGGCCTTGCTGCTGCTGTAAGGATCGTGACCGCCAAGGGCTTCGTTTTCACGATACGGCCACAGCCATTCCTGATTGGCGTAGACCTTGTCGGTGGTCACCAGTACACAAGCGCGCACGCCGCCGACCTGACGGATTGCTTCGAGCAGATTCAGGGTGCCCATGACGTTACTGGAGTAAGTCCCCAACGGATCGCGATAACCCTCGCGCACCAGCGGTTGCGCCGCCAGGTGAAGGACGATTTCCGGCTGGGTGTCGGCGATCAATTCGAGCAAGGCGCCCAGGTCACGCAGGTCACCGCGCTGATCGTTGATGCCTTCGTGAACACGCGCCAGTTTGAACAGGCTCGGCTCGGTCGACGGATCAAGGGAAAACCCGCTGACCTCGGCACCCAGGCTTTGCAGCCACAAGGCCAGCCAACTGCCTTTAAAACCGGTGTGCCCCGTCAACAGAACCCGTTTGCCCCGCCAGAACTCCGGACTCAGTCCCATTGCTTCCATGGGGCCTCCCCGCTCAACCACAGTTGCTCAAGGTGGTTTTTGTCACGCAGAGTGTCCATTGGGTGCCAGAAACCGTCGTGCTGGAACGCGGCCAATTGACCACTGCTGGCCAGGCCGGTCAAAGGTTCGGATTCCCAGACCGTCTCGTCGGCAGTAATCAGCGGAAGCACCTTGGGTGACAACACAAAGAAGCCGCCGTTGATCCAGCCACCATCACCGCGCGGCTTTTCGGTAAAACCGCGGACAAGGTCACCGTCGCGCTCCAAGGCTCCGTAACGACCGGGCGGCTGGACCGCCGTGACTGTGGCGAGTTTGCCGTGGGACAAATGGAAATCCACCAGTGCACCGATGTTCAGATCGGACACTCCGTCGCCATAGGTGAAGCAGAACGCGTCTTCGTTTTCCAGGTAGCGGCTGGCACGACGCAAGCGCCCACCTGTCATGGTGTCTTCGCCCGTGTCGATCAGGGTCACGCGCCATGGCTCGCTGTAGTTCTGGTGAACGTCCATGCGGTTATTGCACATGTCGAACGTGACGTCGGAGGTATGCAGGAAATAGTTGGCGAAGAAGTCCTTGATCGCGTAGCCCTTGTAGCCCAGGCAAATCACGAAATCATGGATCCCGTGAGCGGAGTACTGTTTCATGATGTGCCAGAGAATTGGCTTGCCGCCGATTTCAATCATTGGCTTGGGTTTGAGGTGCGACTCCTCACTGATGCGCGTGCCCAGACCACCCGCCAAAATAACTGCCTTCATCGTCTCCCCTCTTGTTCGTCAAAGGGCTCAGCCAAGCTGTATCAAGCTTTTGCGGGCCGTCTGGATAAAACCTTCAATGCCGGTCAGGGCGCTTCTGGATTCACCGGAAGTGCTCGTTTTATGGCGATATCGGGGGGACTTGCAGGAAACGCGCCAGCTCTTTCTCCAGGGTGGGCTGGGTATGAAACGTAAAAGCCAGGCAGTGCAGGCCTGATGCTGTTTACCTGGCTGGCGGTTCGAGGGTTGGGGTTGGGGTTGGGGTACATATCCGTTTCTGCGGTAACGGCCGCTGACGGTTTCGCTTTTACAGCGAGTCACTTGGAAGAGCCCCAAGTAACCAAGGGCTTTTGCCCCTTTCGTTCGGTGCCTCGCTGTGGCTCGGCATGCCCTCGCTCCGGTCCTGCTCCGTGGGCCCGCCGCCATCGGCCATCCATGGCCGGGGGCGGCTAACCCGGCATCCATGCCGGGTTGCCCACTGCGCAGGACCTCCACTCGGCCTCTCGAGGGGGCGTGCACCGCAAGATCAAAAGCTGCAGGCGAGCTAACGCTCGACCTGATGAGTGGTGAAAAGCCAAAGCCGTACGCCGATCCACTGTGGGAGCGGGCTTGCTCGCGAAGGGGCCGTGTCAGTCGACATCAATGGCGGATGCCAAACCGCATTCGTCGGAACGCCGCCCGGAGCAAGCCCGCTCCCACATTTGGTTCCTTTTCGGCGTTTGGAAAAGGGACTCGCCGTAAGGGCGAAACCGCCAGCCGCCGTTACCACAGCAACGGATATGTACCCCATCAAAAAACGCGCCGCCTGACACACAGCCTTCGCGAGCAAGCCCGCTCCCACAGGGTTCCGGGTACATCCGCAAGGCCAGGTCAGCCACCCGCCCCACAACCGAAATGCACATGCCGAGCCTGGGCGAGGCACCGGATCAGGGGCAAGAGCTTTTGGTTACTTGGCGCTGGGCGGCGTTCCGTTTTTCCAAGTGACCCGCCGGCCGTTACCGCACCAACAGATATGCACCCGATCGCAATAGAATCCCCGGATCAGTTCGGCAACCAACCCTCAGCCCAGTAATTCAGATTGTTACCCCGCAGCATGTAGTCACGCAGCACTTCCTCGCGCAGCGCATCACCCATGCGATAACTCGCATCCGGGTCAGCCAGGTGCATACGAATCGCCTCAAGCCATTCCTCGGTGCTGTTGCTCACCACCTTGGTACACGGCAAGTAACCACGATAGGCCTCGGTGTCCGTGCAGATCACCGGGTAACCGCAGGCACCGTACTCCAGCAGCCGCAAGTTGCTCTTGCAGTCGTTGAAGATGTGGAACTCCAACGGCGCCAATGCCAGATCGAGGTTCAGGCTGGCCAGTTTGGCGGGGTAGGCCTGCAGGCCGACGGCCGGATGGAATTCATGTACGTAAGGCTTGAGTGCCGGCGGGCACATGCCGAAAAACACCCATTCGACTTCATCCGCCAGCAGGCGAACGACATCGGCAATGATCGCCAGATCCCCATCATGACTGGTCCCTCCACCCCAGCCGACCCTCGGCTTGCGGGACGTACGTCGCTGACTGCTCAGACCGGTCCACAGATGCGGAGCGAGCATGTTTGGCACCACACGAATATCGTCATGCATACCGTTGAGAGCATCGGCCAGCGGCTGGGTCGACACCACTACCCGGTCACACAGCCCGATCGCACGCCGCACGATCTGTTCAACGCCGACGGTGGCCTTGCGCACGTGAGCATTTTTCTTGGGAACATCGATGACGTAGTCATCAAGCTCGAAGATCCGGAAAGCCCGGGAGCTGTTCCTGACCCGCTCCACTTCATCCACCGCGCTCTGACTGTAGCGTCCCTGCAGGATGATGACGTCAGGCGACTGGCGCTCCAGGTCAATGTCCGAGGGTGTATGGAAAGCAAGGTTACCGAGCACTCGCCCCGCGGCTTCCAGCTCCAGAAACGGCTGGGTGACACGGTAATGCCCCACCGCGGTCTCGTTGATCGGAATCGCCAGAACCCGCGGCAGCATGTGACGGGTAAAAGGATTCCAATCGTTCTTGAAACCAGGTTCAAGGCTGAAATTATTGGTGTTGAGGCTCAGGTTGACGTTGTACGCAGGATCTCTGGCGATGATCGGCAGCCAGCGCTGATAAAAACACGTGTGCTCAGCCACCAGCGTTGACGCCACCGGCCCGTTCTCCGTCTCGGCAGCCACGCTGACCGATTCGGCATACGGTGTCCAGACCACCAGATATCCCTTCTGCCTGACACGCAGGCAGAAATCAGGGCCGCTGAGCCTTTGGGAAAAGGCCTGATCGTCAAACCCTTGGAGTTCATCGAACACTTGCTTGCGGACCAGCAGGCATTCGGGGCTCACAGCACTCAAGTTCTGCACCGCTTGCTGACGCTGCATGTAACCCGGGGCGGTCACCACTTCCCCGCGCCAAGGCACGCCGACAGGCCCGCGCATTCCCAGTACCAGCGCCGAACCTTCAATGCGTCCTTGAGGGCTGACCATTCGGCCGCCAACGACCCCCACTTCCGGACGCAAGCCGTGATTCAGCAGTTCGCCAAGCCAGTCGCGGTTGACGATCAGGCTGTCCGGGCTGAGCAACAGCACATACTCGCCGCGAGCCTGAGCAACCGCGAAGTTCTGCGCCGCGGCCGGGTTATCGGGGTAATCGCAGCGCAGCACGCGCAATTTTTCGCCGCCCATTTGCGACATGGCGGCCAGCCAGTCCCGAGCCTCGATCGAGGTGCTTGCGTTGTCCACGATCAACAATTCGTAGTGAGCATACGCCGTGTGCTCCAGCACACTCTCGATGCAGCGCTGAAGCGGGCCGAGCCGGTCCCGCATCACCACAACAATGGACACCAACGGCTGAAAGCCATGGTGGTAGTCAATTCGATTGATCAGCGGCACGCTGCCCTGCCGGACCTCATGTGCAGCGCCGATACGATCAAGGTGCGCGGTCAGTACTTGGGCGTTCTGCTCGATAACCTGCGGCAGAGCGAGCCATTGCGACAGGCCGAACGAGGACTCGACCAGCACTTGGGCGACATGCTCCACGACATGCGCGCCGTGGTTTTCAACGAGCCGCCAGACCAGATCATGGGGGCTGAGTTCGGCGAAGTCCGGGTTGAAACCACCGGCGTCCACAAAGCGCTGACGCTGAATGGCCAGTGTCCGCCCGATGTAGGGATAACTGCGCAAAAGGTCCAGATTGAAATCGGATTTGAAGATCGGCTCCACCGACAACTCATTGCGCAGACCACCTTCATCGCTGTAAATGCACAACGCGTCGGCACTCTCGACCATGCGCTCGGCCAGGAGCAGCAAGGCCAGCTCATTCAGGCGATCACCCGCCCGCAGAAGATAGAACCAGTCCGCACCGTCCATTTGCATCAGCAGGACATTGAGCTGCTCAAGTCCGTCGCCTTGCAAGGTCACACGAATCAAGTTACCAGCAAGGGCACTGGCACGATTTTCACCGGAGAGCACCAACACCGTTTCGGCGGCATAGACCTGCCGTTCGATGCTCTCAAGTGTGACGCCCAGCGCCGCATCGTCGGCGTCGGCATCCATCACCACCGGTACAATTCGCGGCTGCCATGCCCACGAGGCAAGGCGCGTGGGCAACAGGCGCTGCTGGGCCGGGTTCAGGGTGCGACAGGCCAGCCATTGCTGGTACACATCAGCGAAGCTGTCACAGTTTTCACCCACCCGCGAACGTATCAAGGTCGCAGAAAAGCCCAGTGAACGACTCAGGGGCATTTCCTCCCAGGCATACGGCTCACCGAGGGCGGCGCTGGCCAGATCGATGTAGCGAACATGTCCCGGCGCAGGTGCCGGCTCGCCGCTGCGCACCTCCAGCATTTGGGTCAGCCAGCCAAGCTCGACCGTCACGGCCTGCTCGACTTCCAATTGATTGCTCATGCGCGCCGGGTGCAAGCGCTCGAAGCTGAGCACCTGTCCTATTACCGCCAGATTGCCGCGACGCAGCAGGCAGACAAACAAGGCAAAATCGAGGCGGGCGACAAACCCTTCACCGATCTGGGTCAAGGCAGGCAAGTACTCCAGCACCTGACAGGTACGCATCAGCGCGCCACTCAGATTGCTGAGAAAGTTGAGAGCCGTGCTTTCCAGTACATCCAGCAAGTCTTCGCCCTTGAACAGCGTATCCCCCGAGGCAAAGCTGGTGTTCTCCAGCCGCTCGGGAAGCAGCAGGTAATCGCCGTCGCAATACTGACGCTGGGCAATCACCAGGTTCACATCGTCATGATCGATGAAACCCTGCACCTGACGGGCAATACACTCAGGCAGCAATTGATCGTCATCACAGAGAAACTTGAGGTACTCCCCGGTTGCCTGCTCGGCGCAGGCGATCAGATTACCCTTGAAACCCAAGTGCCGATCATTGCGCACATAGCGCAGCGTCAAGCCTTCCGGCACCATGCAGGCCTGGACCAGGTCATGGATTTCGTCGCTATTGCTGTCGTCACAGACAATCACTTCAAGCGACGCATAAGTCTGATTCAGAGCACTTTGCAGCGCGGCCTTAAAGTACGGCGCGTTGTAGGCGGGAATGGCGATGCTGACAAGAGGAGCTGGTTTCACGGCGGGGGAACTCTCGAGCGGCGGGCGCTCACTCTGGAACGAGTGGAGCAGCCCTGAACCGCTGAAAAAAGACGGTTTGCACTCGGTGCCTCAACCCTCGCGCCAATAGCGCGAAGGCCTCGACTCATACTTTGTTGAACAGCCCCAACTGAGCGATTTTGCTGAACGCCAATTGCGAGGCCTGCAGCATGGTTTGCTGCAAGGTCAAGCGGGTCATCACCGTGGCCGGGTCCGAATCACGGATCGCCCCCTGGGTCTGAGTGTTGGCCAGCACCAGGCTCTGGTTGATATCGGTCTGGGTCGTCAGCGACGCGCCACGGCCACCCACGGAACTGAGGCCGGAGGTCAACTGGTCGGTGCCACTGGCCAGGTTGCCAATGCCCGAAACCATTGCCGCGTTCAGTTTTTGAATGGCCACCGGATTGTTGTTGGTCGGTGTCGACAGCGCGGTTTTCAGCTGGCTAACGGTGTCCAGAATGTTCTGCGTCTGGTGAGTGTTGACCGCAACAGAGAACTGGTCACCGGCAAACATCGTCGGCGCCGGCGTCCCGCTCAGCGTAAAGTCGACACCCGATGCGCTGGCGACGTTGCCCGCCAGAACGCCGCTGGAAACCGGCTTGCTGTTCGCGGTCAGAGGCGCGGCATACAAATCGAAAGCGGTAGGACTGCTGAACTTGAGAATCGCCGCCCCCTCCGGGAAGCTGGCGTGGTAGGCAGCGCTGTTGGTGATTGTGGTGTTGGTGACCACCTCTGTCGACACGTTGCCTGGAGCACGGGACGCATTGAAGCTGTCCGGCTTGGCTGCCAGGGTGAAACTGTAGTTGTTGGCGAACACGGTTGCCGGAACATCACCTGATTGCATGTTGATGTTCAACTTCAGATCAACACCACGGAAATTGATCGTCTGCGTGACCGCACCACCGCTGGAACTGAACACGCCATTTCCAGAAGCCTCAGACGTGACGTCGTTACCCAGCGAATCCCGGACTTCCAGTTGCGTAGGGCTGAGAAAATTCACGGTGTAGGGTTCGCCACCGCGGAATTTGGCGTTGTAGGTCACGTCCGAATTCACCTGACCATCGGAGAGCACCACACGACCGCCATCGACGGCAGGCGTGGGCGAGGTCATGGTGGATTGCGTGCGGCTGGTGTTGATCGCTTGCTGGAACACAGCCCAACCGGTGCTGTTGGTGGCCATCGACTGGGTATCGCCAATCGGCAGGTCCAGCGTGACTTGATCACCGTTATAGCTGTAGGTGCCGTCGGTGTTACGCGTGAACGGAACGGTATCGCCCTTGGAGCCGGCGAAAATGTATTTGCCGTTTTCGTCCTTGGTGTTCATCAGGCTCAACAGCTGCTCTTCGATCTGGCCGAGCTCCGAAGCGTTGGCCTGGCGGTCGGCATCGGTATAACCGGCGCTGCCGGCACCCAGGGCGAGTTCCTTGGCACGTTGCAGCACATTGCCGATGCTGGTCATCACCGCTTCAGTCTGGCCAAGCGTGGCTTTGATCGTCGTAATGTTGTTCGTGAACTGATCGAGCATCGAAGCCTGCTGACCCAATTGCAGCAGACGCGAGGCGCCAACCGGATCATCGGCGGCGGTGTTGACGCGAACCAGGCTGCTCGCCTCTTCGCTGCTCTTGACGATGTTGGCGAAATTCTTCTGATAGTTCGCAGCCGAGGACTCGTAAAACTGGGCGGTAGAAATGCGCATGGGCTACGACTCCTTAAAGACTGTTGATCAGTGTGCTGAAGGTTTCCTGCGCAGCCTTGATGATCTGCGAAGACGCGGTGTAGTACTGCTGATATTTGACCAGGTTGCCGGTTTCCTCGTCGAGGTCGACACCCGAGAGCGAATCGCGCGCGTTCTTGGCATTCGCCAGGATGGCGTCGGTCGCCGCACTGTCGAGCTTGCCCTGTGCAGCCTTGGAACCCACGCCCTCGACCAGTTTGCCGTAAGCGTCGTTCAGGGAAATACCTTTGCTGGCCGAGCCGGTGTCCACGGTCTGCGCGGTCTGCAAGCCGGCCAGTGCGGTGCCGTTACGGTTGTCCAGGCTGCCCGGCTGACTGAGCGAGACGTTGATCCCCGCGCCGTTGCTTGGGGCGCCGGCGATGGTCATGCTGAAGGCTGCGGCGTACTGAGTGGCGGGCGCAGGCGGGATCGGTGCCCCCGCAGCGTCCGTGAGCGGAATGCTCAGGTTCAGGGTGTTGCTCTCACCTGGCTTGATGGTGCCGCTGCTGATCACCCCCCCCTTGGCATCCAGGAACTGGTAGGTCTGACTGGTGCCGGCGGCGGACACGGCGCCAAACACAATCTTGGTCGGCGTGGAGTTTTTCAGGCCGTTCTGCATCGCGGTGGTGGTGGCCGTGTCGTAGATGTCGAACTGGGTGGTCAGTGTCGGTTGACCGCTGGCCGGAATCGTCAGGGTGCCATTGCCACTGCCGCTCGCCGCAATAGCCGCGCCCAGGGGCGCCGCGATGGCCAGACGCTTGGAGTCGGTCATCTCGGTCTTGATGTTCGCCGCAGCATCGCGGGTCGGGGTGATCTTGAAGGTGTCGCCCGCCGTGGCAGAAGCCGCGTTGAACTTCAGCTCGAAGCCGTCGATGACCGGTGCCGTTGCCGGCGCCGCCGTGCTGAAGGTGCCCATCGGCGAGTTGTCCGGCAGGCGCTGAACGGTGTAGTCGGTAGCCGTGGTGAACGTGACCTTGTAATCGTTGATGGTCAGCTTGCCAGTGTCCTTGATGCTCACATCGAAGTTGCCGGCGCCCACGTTGCTGGTGCTGGCGATGCTGCGCTCAGAGACCAGCTTGGCCGTGTTGATGTTGGTGAACAGGTTCGAACCGAAGTCACCGTTCTTGTCGATGCCCTGGGCCTGCAGGCCGTTCATCTTATCGGCGACGACCAGGGCAACACGGCCCAATTCGTTCATGGCCGGGTCCAGCACGGTGCTGCGATAACGCAGCAGACCGCCGATTTCGCCGCCGGTCACGATCGACGTGATGTCGATGGTGCTCGAGCCGCGATTGAGCTGCAGCGCCAGACGGCCCGGATCGTCTTTGCTTGGCACCGTCTCAAGTTTGTTGACCGTGTTGCCCATGACCAGCGGCTGGCCGCTGCCCAGGTAAATGTCGAGGCTGCCTTCACGCTCCACCACTTGAGCACCGGTGAAGGTCGACAGTTGGCGCACGGTTTCGTTACGCGCGTCGAGCAGCTCGTTCGGCATGCCGCCGGAGCTGGAAACCTCGGAGATCCTCTGGTTCAACTGCGCCACGGTAGTGGCCAGCTTGTTGACCTGATCCGCCATGTTCGTCAGGCTGCCGTTGATGTTGGCATTCTGCTGGTTCAACTGCGTGGAGACCGAGTTGAAACGATTGCTCAAGGCCTGGGTATCGCTGAGCAGCAACTGGCGGGAAGCATCGTCACCCGGCTTGGCGTTGACGTTCTGCACCGAGGCAAAAAACTTGGTCAGTGCGCCGTTCAGGCCAGTGCTGGTGTCGGAGAGCAATTTGTCCAGCGGCGTGACCTGATTCAGGTAGGCGGCCGAATCGCTGTTGAGCGAAGTGGTGGTCTGCAACTGCGCATCGAGGTAGCTGTTGTACACCCGACGCACATCGGCCAGCGTCGTGCCGGTGCCGATGTACACGTTGCCGAACTGCTGCGAGGCTTTAGTGCCCTGCACTGTTTGCTGGCGTGAGTACCCGGCGGTGTCGACGTTGGCAATGTTGTTACCGGTGGTCATCAACGAGGATTGACCAGCGGCCAGACCCGACATCCCGATATTGAGCAAACTCATGGTTCAGACCTTAATCCTGGTGCCTATAAAGGCGTAGTGGAAACGCCCGCCGCAGCGTAGTTCTGGTAACTCGTCATCTGCTTGGCTATCTGCGAAATCTTGCTCGCGTAGTCCGGGTCGGTTGCGTAACCGGCCTTCTGCAACTCGCGTACAAACTGTTCCGGGTTATCGGCCGACTTCACGACATCTTGATAGCGATTGTTGGTTTGCAGCAAAGTCACAAGGTCATGGAAGCTGTCCTTGTAAGAGTCGTAGGAACGGAACTCGGCCGTCTCCTTGACCATCGCGCCATTCCTGAATTCGCTGGTGATCGCGCGTGCCGAATTGCCCTGCCAGTTACTGCTGGCCTTGATGCCGAACAGGTTGTGGCTGCTGCTGCCATCCTGTGCGCGCATGACCGACTTGCCCCAACCGGTTTCCAGCGCCGCCTGAGCCACGAGGTAACGCGGATCGACCCCAATGCGCTCTGCGGCTTCCTTGGCCATCGGCAACATGGTGTTGACGAACTGGTCGGCGGAACTGAAGGCTTTCTTCGCGGGCGCCAAAGGTATTTGAGCCATGGCACGACCATGAATCTGCAGGCCGGCGCCCGATGACGCTTGCGCATTTTCCAGCCAGTCGCCGTTGTACAACGGCCCTGAACCGGTAGGCGTGCTGCGCTCCGGCCGCTGAATCCTGTTGGCTGCCGCGGCTGTCGCGGCCGTCGTCGTGGCGGAAGGCACCAGACCTGCGAGCAAACGGTCAGCCAGTTTCGGTGGCAACGCCAGACGCCGTTGATTGATCAGTTCCATGTCATTGCGATGCGCGCCTTCGCCCGCCGCTTGCGGTGCATGGATCGCACGCGACGCCCACAGCGGACGCTGGCCATTGAGGCGCGACAACGGCCCGTTGACGGCGACCGTACCGGCCGCAATCGGCGTTTCCACGGCGGCTTTCGCGGCCGCCTGCTTGGCCGCCGATGCGGCAGCCGCTTCGCCCGGCGCCAGCGGTTTGTTCTTCGACATCTGACGCATCAGCACGTCCGCCAGACCAATACCACCGCCCTCGCGGGACATGGAAACGGCCAACTGCTGGTCGTACATTTCCTGATACTGCTTGGCCGCCGGGGTGTTGAGCGGATTGTCCTGACCCAGCGCTTCGGTGGCCGAGCGCATGGACTTGAGCATTTCACCAAGGAACAGCGATTCGAATTCCTGCGCCACCTTGCGCATGTTTCCGTCACTGTCCTTGTCGCCGACCTTGAGCTGGTTCAGGCGATTGAGGTCCGAATAGGACCCCGAATCGCTGCTGCTGACCAGACCGCTCTTGCGCATATCCATGGTCGCCGTCCTCAGATCACGATCAGGTCGGCTTGCAACGCGCCGGCCTGCTTCAGAGCTTCGAGGATGGCCATCAAGTCACCCGGTGCCGCGCCGACCTGGTTCACCGCACGCACGATCTCGTCGAGGGTGGTGCCCGGACCGAACTTGAACATCGGCTTGGCTTCCTGCTGGGCGTTGACCCGCGAGCGTGGCACGACCGCCGTCTGACCATTGGACAGAGCGTTGGGCTGGCTGACGATCGGGTCTTCGGTGATGGTCACGGTCAGGCTGCCGTGAGTCACGGCGGCCGGGGACACCTTGACGTTCTGGCCGATCACGATGGTGCCGGTACGGGAGTTGATGATGACTTTCGCCACCGCCTGACCCGGATCGACTTCGAGGTTTTCAAGGATCGACAGGTAGTCGACCCGCTGGCTCGGATCCAGTGGCGCCGTGACGCGAATCGAACCGCCGTCGATGGCCTGGGCCACACCAGGGCCGAGCATGTCGTTGATCTTGTCGACGATGCGCTTGGCGGTGGTGAAGTCGGAACGGTTGAGGTTCAGGGTCAGGCTGTTGCCCTGGTTGAAACCGCTCGGCACCGAACGCTCAACCGATGCACCACCGGGAATTCGACCGGCCGACGGAACGTTGACGGTGATCTTCGAACCGTCGCGACCTTCGGCGTCGAAACCGCCGACCACCAGGTTGCCCTGAGCGACCGCGTACACGTTGCCGTCGATACCCTTGAGCGGCGTCAGCAGCAAGGTGCCGCCACGCAGGCTCTTGGAGTTGCCGATGGAGGAAACGGTGATGTCCACCTGCTGACCGGGCTTGGCGAAGGCCGGCAATTCGGCACTGATCGACACCGCCGCGACGTTCTTCAGCTGCACGTTGCCCGAACCTTCCGGCACCTTGATGCCGAACTGGGAAAGCATGTTGTTGAAGGTCTGCAGGGTGAACGGGGTTTGCGTCGTCTGGTCACCGGTGCCGTTAAGCCCGACCACCAGGCCGTAGCCGATCAATTGGTTGGAACGCACGCCGGAAATACTGGCGATGTCCTTCAGCCGCTCGGCTTGCACGCCAAACGACAGGGTCATCAACAGCGCAGCCGCTATCAGGTGCTTGAAGTTCAACGTGACCACCTAGAAAGGGAACAGCGGGCTGAGGAAGAAACGGTCGAACCAGCCTGGCTGACTCGCATCGGCAAACGAGCCGGTGCCCGAGTAGGTGATGCGTGCATCGGCGACGCGGGTCGACGACACGGTGTTGTCGGTGGCGATGTCATCGGCCCGGACGAGGCCGGCAATCCGTACCAGCTCATCACCGGTATTGAGGGTCATCCACTTCTCGCCGCGCACGGCAATGATGCCGTTGGGCAAGACGTCGGCGACGGTCACGGTGATCGAACCGGTCAGGCTGTTACCCTGTCCGGCCTTGCTGTCGCCCTTGGTCGCGCGGTCGCCTTCGTAACTGGCGTCCAGGCTCAGGCTACCGCTGCCCACTGGATCACTGGTGCTCAGACCACCGCCGAAAAACGACTTCAGGCCGATGTCGGCCTTGCTGTTTTTGCCTATTTGCGAGTTGGCGTTCTTGCTGGCCTGGGTCTTCTCGTTCAGGGTGATGGTGATGATGTCACCGACCCGGAAAGCCTTGCGGTCGCTGTACAGGTTCTGTTCAAAACCGGCCTGATAGATCGAGCCGTTATTCGCGGCAGCCGGCAACGGCGTACGCGGCAACACCGGGGCGTAGTAAGGGTCATTGGGCTTGGGCGGCGGGGCAACGCAACCCGCGACCACGACGGCCCCACTCAGTGCCAGAACAGATACAAAGCGATTCATGACCCTACCTCACGGTGTTGCAGGCGACCTCATGGCCGCCTCATAGACTTGATTACAGATTCTGCGTTACGAACGAGAGCATCTGGTCGGCGGTGGAGATCACCTTGGAGTTCATCTCGTAGGCGCGCTGAGTGGTGATCATGTTGACCATCTCTTCAACGGTGCTGACGTTGGACGTTTCCAGGGTGTTCTGCAGCGTGGTGCCGAAACCGGCCAGGCCTGGCGTACCGACTTGCGGCGCGCCGCTGGCGGCGGTTTCCAGGAACAGGTTGTTACCCACGGCTTGCAGGCCGGCCGGATTGATGAAGTCGGCGGTTTGCAGGTTGCCGATCACCTGGGCGGCCGGGTTGCCGGCGATGGTGATGGACACGGTACCGTCGCGACCGACCGTGAAGGTCTGGGCTTCGTTCGGGATGACAATCGCCGGCTCCAGGGCGAAGCCGCTGGCGTTGACGATCTGGCCGGTGGAGTCGAGGTGGAACGTGCCGTCACGGGTGTAGGACGTGGTGCCGTCCGGTTGCAGGATCTGGAAGAAACCGCGACCGTCGATGGCCATGTCCAACGGCTGCTCGGTGGTTTGCAGGCTGCCGGCGCTGAAGTTTTTCTGGGTGCCGACGATGCGCACACCGGTACCCACTTGCAGACCCGACGGCAGTTCGCTGTCCTGGGTCGACTGGGCGCCTGGCTGGCGTTTGATCTGGTACAGCAAGTCCTGGAACTCGGCACGGTCACGTTTGAAACCCGTGGTCGACACGTTGGCCAGGTTGTTGGAAATGGTGGTCAGGTTGGTGTCCTGGGCGGACAGACCTGTTTTGGCAACCCATAGAGCCGGAAGCATTCGATTCTCCTCGTGCGCCTGTTTTACGGCGCGACGTTCTGATAATTAGCTGATCTGCAAGACCCGAGCCATGGCCTGGTCGTCATCTTTGGCGGTGTTCATCATCTTGATGTGCAATTCGAACTGCTTGGCCAGGGCCAGTACCGAAGTCATCTCTTCCACGGCATTGACGTTGCTCGACTCAAGGAACCCGGACACCAGCTTGACGTTGGCATCGGCCTGTGCCGGCTTGCCGTCCTTGGTGTGGATCGAACCGTCCAGGCCCTTGGTCATGTTCTTGAAGTCCGGGTTGACCAGCTTGATGCGGTCGACTTCCGCCATCACGCGAGGACCTTCGCCCATCGCCCGGATGCTGACGGTGCCGTCCTCGCCGACTTCGATTTGCTGCTCGGGCGGCACGGAGATCGGCCCGCCATTGCCCATCACCGGCATACCGTTGCCGGCGCGCAATACGCCCAGGGCGTCGACGTTGAGGCTGCCGGTGCGCACGTAGCTTTCGCCACCATCCGGGTTCTGTACGGCGATCCAGCCATTGCCCTGCACCGCGACGTCGAGGTCGCGACCGGTTTGTACCAGGGAGCCCGCGGAGAAGTCGGTGGCCGGACGTTCGGACATTGCAAACGCACGCGCCGGAAAGCTGTCACCGAACACCGGCATCGAACGCGCCTGCTCCAGGTCTTTCTGGAAACCGTTGGTGGAGATGTTCGCCAGGTTGTTCGCATGAGCCTTCTGCGCCAGTGCATTCTGGCTGGCGCCGGTCATTGCCACATAAAGGTACTTGTCCACACTCTTTCCTCTGCATGCCGGACGTTTGCCGCCCACCGCTGTACTGCTGAGCCATAAGCAATTTGCAGACCAACTTTTTTCTGGCGGCGCAGGGCCCGGCAAACAAAGGACTTGAGGGGTTTAGAGGGGAATGGGGGATTGTGTCGAGTCGAAAAACCGGCGGTGTTATGCCGCTTCGCGGCAAAGATCGCAGCCTTCGGCAGCTCCTACAGGAATTACGCCATCCCAATGTAGGAGCTGCCGAAGGCTGCGATCTTTTGATCTTCAGCTGTTGTCCTTGCCAACCTCATACTCACGCAATTTATTGGCAATGGTCGTATGCGAAACCCCCAACCGCTTGCCCAGTTGCCGACTGCTCGGATGCTCTGAATACAAACGCTCCAGCACCGCTTTTTCAAAACGCCCGACAATCGCATCCAGCCCGCCCTCGAGCGAGAAATCGCCAAGCGGCTGACGCACGCCATAGTCCGGCAAGCGAATGTGTTCAGCCTTGACCGTCCCGCCCTCGCACAACGAAACCGCCTGGAACAGCACGTTTTCCAACTGCCGAACGTTACCCGGCCAATGGTAGTGACTGAGCCGCTCCATAGCCGCCGGCGCCAGTTTCGGCAGCGGGCAACCGATCTGCCGACTGGCCTGATCGAGGAAGTGCTCCACCAGCGGCGTCAAACCATCCAGGCATTCGCGCAGCGGCGGGATGTGCAACGACAGCACGTTCAAGCGGTGATACAAATCCTGGCGGAACTCGCCTCGCGCGCACAATTCCGACAGGTCGACCTGAGTGGCGCAGATCACTCGCACATCCAGATAAACCTCTTCATCACTGCCTACACGACGGAAGCAACCGTCCTGCAGGAATCGCAGCAATTTCACCTGCAAGCGCGGACTCATTTCCCCGACGCCATCGAGAAACAGCGTTCCGCCCGCCGTCAGCTCCAGCAGCCCGAGCTTGCCTTCGGCACGGGCGCCTTCGAATGCGCCGGGGCCGTAGCCGAACAGCTCAGTCTCGGCCATCGATTCCGGCAGACCGGCGCAGTTGAGCGCCATCAACGGCGATTGCCCCCGCGGACTGGCCAGGTGACAGGCCCGCGCCAACAATTCTTTACCGGTGCCGGTTTCGCCTTCTATCAATAGCGGCGCATCCAGCGGCGCCATGCGCCGGGCTTCACGCACCACAGCGGCCATCACTTTCGAACTCTGGAAGATGCTGTCGAACCCGCGCAGCTCCTGTTTGCGTACGTTGTAGATGCGCTCCCCTACCCGATCGGCACGATGCAGCGTCAGTACCGCGCCGGCCATGGCTTCGCTGTCGTCGTGCTCCGATTGCAGCGGCGCGATGTCGGCCAGAAACACGTCGCCCTTGACCTTGACCCGCAGCCCGTTGATCCGCGACTTGTTGGCGCGCACCAGCTCCGGCAAATCGAAATCCTCGGCATAACGCGATAACGGAATCCCCGGCACCTCATCGACACGCACCCCGAGCAACTGCGCCGCCGCACGGTTCGCCGCGACGATCGAACCGCCCATGTCGATCGACAAAACCGGAAATTCCAGGGCGCCGAGCAAAGCATTGAGCTCCATGTGCCGACGCTCGCTGGGCATCAGCCCTACACGCTTGACGCCAAAGACCCCGGCAATCGACTCGAATTTCGGACGCAGCGCCTGGAACTGAATGTTGATCAGGTTCGGACAATGCAGGTAAATCGCGTTGCCATGCTCACCACCGACCTCGCCGCGAGCGACGTTGATCCCGTACTCGACCAGCAGGTTGAGAATGTCGCGAAGGATGCCGATGCGGTTCTGGCAGTGAACTTTGATACGCATATGAAGGCCCGAAAAAAGCGGTGAGTTGATGCCAGGCACGCAACCTGTGGGAACACTGCTGTCTATCAAGAAGCCTTCAAAAAAAGGTCATCAAGACAGTTGCTCCCACCTTGGAATTGCAGTGCACCCGGACGAGTTTTTTGCTGAGCTGCTCATTTAGTCGTCAAGATTATGTGACACCTGCGAGCCTTTTCAAACCCTGAAATCTCAAGCGCAGCGCCACAGCAGCCAATCCGTAACGATAACTTTACGAAAACCAACGATTTTTCCTACGCGCCACAGGACTGAGGTGCTGCAACGGCGCAATCCTTGAGGTATTTCTGAGTCCATAGCAGGACATAACAAGAACGAAATCCCCTAGCAGGAGAGCAGCATGAAGCAGACGCAATACGTGGCTCGCGAGCCCGATGCGCAAGGTTTTATCGACTACCCCGCCGAAGAACACGCGGTGTGGAACACGCTGATCACTCGCCAACTGAAAGTGATCGAAGGGCGTGCGTGCCAGGAATACCTGGACGGTATCGAAAAACTCGGTCTGCCCCACGACCGCATCCCGCAACTCGGCGAAATCAACAAAGTCCTCGGTGAAACCACCGGCTGGCAGGTGGCCCGGGTTCCCGCGCTGATTCCCTTCCAGACCTTTTTCGAATTGCTCGCCAACAAGCAGTTCCCGGTGGCGACGTTTATTCGTACCCGCGAAGAGCTGGATTACCTGCAAGAGCCGGACATTTTCCACGAGATCTTTGGCCACTGTCCGCTGCTGACCAACCCCTGGTTCGCTGAATTCACCCACACCTACGGCAAACTCGGCCTACAGGCTTCCAAGGAAGAACGCGTGTACCTGGCGCGTCTTTACTGGATGACCATCGAGTTCGGTCTGGTCGATACACCACAAGGCCAGCGCATTTACGGCGGCGGCATTCTCTCCTCGCCGAAAGAAACCGTTTACTGCCTGTCGGACGAACCTGAGCATCAGGCGTTCGATCCGCTGGAATGCATGCGCACGCCATACCGCATCGACATCCTGCAGCCGCTGTACTTTGTCCTGCCGAACCTCAAGCGTTTGTTCGACCTGGCCCACGAAGACATCATGGGCATGGTCAAGCAAGGCATGCAGCTGGGCTTGCACGCACCGAAGTTTCCGCCGAAAGCCGCGTGATCCGTAGCTTTTAGAATCAAGTGAGCCTGTCAGGAATCGACGCTTTGGTTTAGCGTGGAAACACTGACGGCCGATTTCCAATAATTCGATTTCAGGAACACATCATGTCCACATTGAACCAAGCCCATTGCGAAGCCTGCCAGGCCGGCGCCCCGCAAGTCAGCGACGAAGAGCTGCCGGTACTGATCAAGCAGATCCCCGACTGGAACATCGAAGTTCGCGACAGCATCATGCAGCTGGAAAAGGTTTTCCTGTTCAAGAACTTCAAGCACGCGCTGGCGTTCACCAACGCAGTCGGGGAAATCTCCGAGGCTGAAGGTCACCACCCGGGCCTGCTGACCGAATGGGGCAAAGTCACCGTGACCTGGTGGAGCCACTCCATCAAGGGCCTGCACCGCAACGATTTCATCATGGCCGCGCGCACTGACGAAGTGGCCAAGGACGCCGAGGGCCGTAAATAATGCATTTCGACGCCATAGGTCGAGTACCCGGCGACCCGATTCTCGGCCTGATGGAGGCCTATGCGCAGGACCCCAACCCGCGCAAATTCGACCTTGGCGTGGGCGTCTACAAGGATGCCTTCGGCCTGACGCCGATTCCCCAGGCCGTAAAGCTCGCCGAGCAGCGCCTGGTGGATCGTCAGACCACCAAAACCTACATCGGCGGTCACGGCGAACCGGCGTTCGGCAAAGTCATCAATGAGTTGGTGCTTGGCGCCGATTCTGCGCTGATCGCCGAACAACGGGCCGGCGTCACCCAGACCCCGGGCGGCACCGGTGCGTTGCGCTTGAGCGCGGACTTCATCGCCCAGTGCCTGCCGGGGCGCGGCGTGTGGCTGAGCAACCCGACCTGGCCGATTCACGAAACCATTTTCACCACGGCCGGGGTCAAGGTTAATCATTACCCTTATGTCGGCAGCGATAACCGTCTCGATGTTGAAGCGATGCTGGCGGTGCTCAATGAAGCGCCGAAGGGCGACGTGGTTTTGTTGCACGCCTGCTGCCATAACCCGACCGGGTTCGATCTGTCCCATGACGACTGGCACCGCGTGCTGGACGTGGTGCGGCATCGTGATCTGGTGCCGTTGATCGACTTCGCCTATCAGGGCTTCGGCGATGGCTTGGAACAGGATGCGTGGTCGACCCGGTTGTTCGCTGACGCGTTGCCGGAAGTGCTGATCACCAGTTCCTGCTCGAAGAACTTCGGCCTTTACCGGGATCGCACGGGGGCATTGATTGTCTGCGCGAAGACAGCCGAGAAGCTGGTGGATATTCGCAGTCAACTGGCCAACATCGCCCGCAACCTGTGGTCGACTCCGCCGGATCATGGCGCGGCCGTGGTGGCAACGATTCTTGGTGATCCGGAGCTGAAAAGTCTCTGGGCCGACGAAGTGGAAGCCATGCGTTTGCGTATCGCGCAACTGCGCAGCGGTCTGGTGGAAGCGCTGGAACCTCACGGTTTGCGCGATCGCTTTGCGCATATTGGTGTACAGCGCGGAATGTTTTCCTACACCGGGTTGACGCCTGCTCAGGTTAAACAGCTGCGTGATCACCACAGCGTTTACATGGTCGGCACTGGCCGGGCGAACGTGGCGGGTATTGATGCGACACGCCTGGATCTGTTGGCCGAGGCAATCGCTGAAGTCTGCAAGTAACCCGCTGCAACGGCGAGCTCCCTTGTGGCGAGGGAGCTTGCTCCCGCTCGAGCGCGCAGCGGTCGCAATCAATGCAACCGTGATCTATCAGAAACAATTCATTATCTGCATGGGGCCGCTTCGCAGCCCAGCGGGAGCAAGCTCCCTCGCCACAGTGGTTTCGCAAATCTCTGACAGACCTGTCTAGACAACCCCATCCGTCGAAACAAATGGATATAAAAGTCTTTTTGTCATTTCTCCTGCTGTATCCTTCTCAGGCTTTGTAAAAGCGCGGATCTACCAGAACTATCAACAGACTTTGCGAGGAGCGCGAAACATGCACGAGATCCCTAATCTCCCCTTCCCAAGCCTGCACGAACCTGAGCAGACACCCCCGCAACAAGCCGGCGCCCAACAGCCCGAGCCGAAGGAAGCCACTGAACGCCGCCAGGCTGACAGCGAAGACTGAAACACCCGCAATGCCAGACCGTGTGGAAAGCGCTAACATGCGCTTTCCACACTGCCTGAACCTCGAGTTCCACAACCATGACCGACGAATTCTCTCCTACTTTTAATGAAGAGCAGCAGGCCAGCGTCCTGATCGGCACCGCCGAGAAGATGATCGAGATCTGGAATCGCCTGTCCCCCGAGAAACAAGCCACCTTGCTCGCCCGTTTCGGCAGCGAAGAAAATGCCTTGGCCGCTCTGGTCACGACGCAACTGGTCGCCCCCGCCAAGCCCTGAATCACCGCCGCCCGGCAAATAGTTTTACTTTTCCCCGCCCCACGGCCGTTCGCGCCGCTATCATAAGCAGCCTATCTATCCTGCTTTCCCGTGGACCTTTACCCATGTCTGAAAACCAGCGCCCCCTGGCGGTCACGCTGCAAGTCGTTTCCATCGTCCTCTTTACCTTTATCGGCTACCTCAATATCGGCATTCCCTTGGCCGTATTGCCCGGCTACGTCCACAGCGATTTGGGTTTCGGTGCCGTGGTCGCCGGCCTGGTGATCAGCGTGCAATACCTGGCCACCCTGCTCAGCCGTCCTTACGCCGGGAAAATCATCGACAACAAGGGCTGCAAACTGGCGGTGATGTATGGCCTTGCCGGTTGCGGTTTGAGTGGTGTGTTCATGTTGGTTTCGGCCTGGACCCAAACCGTGCCGACGTTGAGTCTGATCAGCCTGTTGATCGGTCGTCTGGTGCTTGGCAGCGCGGAAAGCCTGGTGGGTTCCGGCTCGATTGGCTGGGGCATCGGCCGGGTCGGCGCCGCGAATACCGCCAAAGTCATCTCCTGGAACGGCATCGCCAGTTACGGCGCGTTGGCCGTCGGCGCGCCGCTGGGTGTGTTGCTGGTCAGCCAGTTGGGTTTGTGGAGCATGGGCGTCAGCATCGTGTTGCTGGCCGTACTGGGCCTGGCGCTGGCCTGGCCGAAAACCGCTGCGCCGATTGTGGTTGGTGAACGTTTGCCGTTCATGCATGTGCTGGGTCGGGTGTTGCCGCATGGTTGTGGCCTGGCGCTGGGCTCGATCGGCTTCGGCACCATCGCCACCTTCATCACCCTGTATTACGCCACGCAACACTGGGACAACGCCGTGCTGTGCCTGAGCCTGTTCGGCGCAAGCTTCATCAGCGCGCGGCTGTTGTTCGGCAATCTGATCAACCGTCTCGGCGGTTTCCGCGTGGCGATTGCCTGTCTGTCGGTGGAAACCCTGGGCCTGTTGCTGTTGTGGCTGGCACCGGATGCCCATTGGGCACTGGCGGGTGCGGCACTGAGTGGCTTCGGTTTTTCGCTGGTGTTCCCGGCGCTGGGTGTGGAAGCGGTCAATCTGGTGCCGGCGTCGAGCCGTGGTGCGGCGGTTGGGGCTTACTCACTGTTCATCGATTTGTCGCTGGGGATTACCGGGCCGTTGGCGGGGGCGATTGCGGCCGGATTTGGTTTTGCTTCGATCTTCCTGTTCGCCGCGATTGCCGCGCTGAGCGGTTTGGCTTTAAGCATTTACCTATACAGGCAAGCACCCAAGCACCGCGAAGAAAGAGCTGCGCGCTAGAAGTCGACCTTGCCGCGCCCGGCTTTGATGCTGCCGCGTTTGGTCTTGGATTCGAGCCGACGCTTTTTCGAGCCGAGAGTCGGCTTGGTCGGACGGCGTTTCTTTTCGACCTTGGTGGCGCTGAGGATCAACTCGGTCAGCCGCTCCAGCGCATCGGCGCGATTGGCCTCCTGCGTCCGGTATTGCGGGGCCTTGATGATCAACACCCCTTCGCTGGTGATGCGACTGTCCCGCAACGCCAGCAGCCGCTCCTTGTAGAACTCGGGCAAGGACGAGGCCGGAATGTCGAAGCGCAGGTGCACGGCGCTGGAGACCTTGTTGACGTTCTGCCCACCGGCGCCTTGGGCGCGAATGGCCGTCAACTCAATCTCGGCATCCGGCAGATGCACGTTGTTGGAAATCACCAGCATGGAAAAGCGTCCGTATTCAGAACGCGCAGGATACCGCGAATCAGATACCCGGCACGCCGAAGATCAACTGTGGGAGCGGGCCTCTGTGGCGAGGGGATTTATCCCCGTTCGGCTGCGAAGCAGCCCCAAAACCAGCAACTACGTTGGATCAGATACACCGTATGCAACTTTTTTACGACTGCTTCGCAGCCGAACGGGGATAAATCCCCTCGCCACAGAGCCTCGCTCCCACAGGGTTTTGAGTGAGGCTGAAAACAACAAACCCGGCACATGGCCGGGT
Organism: Pseudomonas sp. LB3P81; assembly: GCF_054897965.1. NCBI lineage: Bacteria > Pseudomonadati > Pseudomonadota > Gammaproteobacteria > Pseudomonadales > Pseudomonadaceae > Pseudomonas > Pseudomonas sp. LB3P81. Next base: position 1,774,906 of record NZ_JBUBVG010000001.1, read on the forward strand.
TTGTTGTGTCTGCGCGCTGCGTTATTTCACCGCAGCCTGCAACACCTGCTGCGCGCTGCGCTTGTTCTTGATGCCGTAGCACACCCACATGAACGCGACCCACACCGGAATCGCATACACCGAGATCTGGATGCCCGGGATCAGCAGCATCACACCAAGGATAAACACCACGAACGCCAGGCAGATGTAGTTCCCGTACGGGTACCACAACGCCTTGAACAGCGGCGTCTGTTTAGTCTTGTTCATGTGCTGACGGAATTTGAAATGCGAGAAGCTAATCATCGCCCAGTTGATCACCAACGTGGCCACCACCAGCGACATCAACAGTTCCAGCGCGTTTTGCGGGATCAGGTAGTTCAGCAGCACCGCGATCAGCGTCACAGCAGCCGACGCCAGGATCGAACGCACCGGCACGCCGCGCTTGTCGATCTTCGCCAGGGCTTTCGGCGCATCGCCCTGCTCGGCCATGCCCAGCAACATGCGACTGTTGCAATAGGTGCCGCTGTTGTACACCGACAGCGCCGCGGTCAGTACCACGAAGTTGAGGATGTGCGCCGCAGTATTACTGCCGAGCATCGAGAACACTTGCACGAACGGGCTGCCACTGTAGGAATCGCCGGACGCGTTAAGGGTCGCCAGCAGGCTGTCCCACGGAGTCAGCGACAGCAGAATAACCAGCGCACCGATGTAGAAAATCAGGATGCGGTAGATCACCTGGTTGATCGCTTTCGGGATCACGGTTTTCGGTTTGTCCGCTTCAGCCGCGGTGAAGCCGAGCATTTCCAGGCCGCCGAAGCTGAACATGATGATCGCCATGGCCATCACCAGACCGCTGACGCCGTTCGGGAAGAAACCGCCATGGGACCACAGGTTGCTGACCGACGCTTGCGGGCCGCCGTGACCGCTGACCAGCAGGTAGCTGCCCAGGGCAATCATGCCGACGATCGCCACGACCTTGATGATTGCGAACCAGAACTCAGCCTCACCGAAGACTTTGACGTTGGCGAGGTTGATCAGGTTGATCAGCACGAAGAACCCGGCGGCCGAGACCCAGGTCGGGATCTCCGGCGCCCAGTAATGGATGTATTTGCCGACCGCGGTCAGCTCCGACATGCCCACCAGAATGTACAGAATCCAGCAGTTCCAGCCCGACAGGAACCCGGCGAAACCACCCCAGTATTTGTGGGCGAAGTGGCTGAAGGAACCGGCTACGGGCTCTTCGACGATCATTTCGCCGAGCTGGCGCATGATCATGAAGGCAATGAAGCCGCAGATGGCGTAGCCGAGGATCATCGACGGGCCAGCGGATTTCAGTACACCGGCCGAGCCGAGGAACAGGCCGGTACCAATCGCGCCACCGAGGGCGATCAGTTGAATATGACGATTCTTCAGGCCGCGTTTCAGCTCGCCTGAATGCGAGTTTTGTCCACTCATGAAAAGGGCCCCACGTTCAGCGTATTTGCAACGGTCATGCGTCACCTGTTTGTTTTTATCTGTGACGAAATCGAACCCGACACGCTCGTGACGTGGCGGAGTGAACAAGGCGGGTAGCCTTGAGGTTTGCGCAGCTGCGCAGGAGGTCACAGGTAAAACGCGGCGCATTGTACACCGCCAACCCCCTGCTGCCAGACCCGCTGGATCAGCGCGTCGGTTGCCGGGATTGCCTGTGTCCGCCTCGAGGGTTTCGGGCGGCTGCAAAAATGGAGTCAGACCTTTGCGGGTCGTCGGCGTGAGCGATGGGAAAACCGCCCCACGGGGAGAGGTGGAGATGAGTCACGGCGTACATTGCGCCTCCTTTTTGTTATGCACCTGCACGACAGGCATGGGACGCATCTCACCCTGCATGGGGCGGTGAAACAAGCGGGCCAGAGCGATGAAAAAGACCTAAACGCTTATGGAGCGGAAGAAATTTCTTACAGCTATCGCGGGAGAGTGGTTTCTCGGGGTCAATCGGCAGAAATCGTCAGGTTTTCTTTACGAGGCGTAACAACCGTTTTCCACCCTGCCTTTGGCAGTGCTCCCACTGACGCCTTCGCGGGCAAGCCCGCTCCCACAGGGTTTTGCGTTGACCACAAAATCGCGCAACAACACTAGTCAATGTGGGAGCGGGCTTGCCCGCGAAGAGGCCTTTGAGAACACCACAGAGCTAAAGCCCGGGCAAAAAAAAACGCCAACCCGAAGGTTGGCGTTTTTTATGTACCGCTCACCAATTACTCAGGCTTGCGACGACCAAAGCCCGGACGCTGACCCGAACCGGCTGGCGCGCCACGGCGCTTGCCCGATGGCGCATCCTTGTCAACCAGGACGATGCCCGGGCGTTTCTTCGGTGCCGGTTTGGCCGGGCGCTTGGTGTCGGACGGACGATCGGCCACTGGTGTACCGCGACCAGCTGGAGCACCGCGATCGCTGCGACCACCGCTTGGCGCACCGCGGCCTTCGCCACGTTCAGTGCGACCGTTGGCCGGACGTGGCGTGCGTGAACCGCGCTCGCCATCAGCGCGTGGCGCTGCTGGTTTGCGGGCTGGACGCTCGCCTTCGATATGCGGTTCACGGGTATCGCGCGGTGTAGCAGCGGACTGGTTACCGATGGCAGGACGCAACGAACGCACGCGCTCGGTCTTGCCCATCGGACGCGACGATTTACGCTGCATACGGTCGAGTTTGTCTTTGCTCTTGGCGTTCATCTGCGGCATGGCCACAGGCGTCAGGCCCACTTCCGCACTCAGAATGTCGACTTCGTACTGGCTCATTTCGCGCCAGCGACCCATCGGCAGGTCGGAGTTGAGGAACACCGGACCGAAGCGCACACGCTTCAGACGGCTGACCACCAGGCCCTGGGATTCCCACAGACGACGAACTTCGCGGTTGCGACCTTCCATCACCACGCAGTGGTACCAGTGGTTGAAGCCTTCGCCACCTGGTGCTTGCTTGATGTCGGTGAACTTGGCCGGGCCGTCTTCGAGGACGACGCCTGCTTTCAAGCGCTCGATCATCTCGTCATCGACTTCGCCACGGACACGTACCGCGTATTCACGGTCCATTTCGTAGGAAGGGTGCATCAGGCGGTTGGCCAGTTCGCCGTCAGTGGTGAACATCAGCAGACCGGTGGTGTTGATGTCCAGACGACCGATGTTGATCCAGCGACCTTCTTTGGGGCGTGGCATCTTGTCGAAAACGGTTGGGCGGCCTTCCGGGTCAAGGCGGGTGCAGATTTCACCGTCGGGCTTGTTGTACATGATCACGCGGCGTACCGACTCGGCGGCTTCCTCGCGCTTGATCACCTTGCCATCAATGGTAATGGCGTCGTGCATGTCGACGCGCTGCCCGAGGGTGGCGTCTTTGCCGTTGACCTTGATGCGGCCGTGGCTGATCCAGGCTTCTACGTCACGGCGCGAGCCGACGCCGATACGGGCGAGGACTTTCTGCAGTTTTTCGCCTGCTGGGCCGATTTCCTGGTCGTCTTTCTGGTCGTTGATACTCATCTGGGCACCTCCCGGTGTGGTCTGTTCAGGCCTGGCCTGAAGAGTTGAAAGCAGGTTCTCGGGCGAAGGGATCGCCGGAGGGTCGCGAATCATACGCTCATGGGAGCGTTCGCGCATCAGAGACTAGCTGATGAATGGCCAGTTACCTGGATTTCCGCCGACCGGTGGCGCCGAGTTTGATCAGGCGCAATGCCGCTTCGGCGAGGACTGTGCGCTTGTCGACCTTGTCGAGCTTCTTCCAGGCCTTGATCTCGCGCTTGCTGCGACCGCAGCCGAGGCAGATGTCATCGGTGAATTTGCAGAGGCTGATGCAGGGGTCTTTGGATGAGCTCATCGCAGATATTCCTATCAACGCGATCCACTGTGGGAGCGGGCTTGCTCGCGAATGCGGTGTGTCAATCAACATCAACTTTGACTGACCCTCCGCATTCGCGAGCAAGTCGAATCGTCGCACCGCCGCTCCCACAGGGGTTATTCAGTGTCCACAAGATTCGGGTCAGTCTTCGAATTCGCGGCGTTCGGCCTCGATGGCTTCGGCGAGGGCCAAGGCTTCGGCTTCTTCGTCGGACAACTCGGGCTCGGGTTTCGGCTGTTCGAGTGCGGCGACGGCGGCCAGGAGTTTTTCGCGCGCTTCGGCGATGCCGAGCACGTCATCTTCCAGCTCTTCTTCGACGATGGCTTCTGGTTCGACTTGAAATTCAACTTCAATGACCGGCTCCGGCTGCGCCAAAACCTCTTCGGTCGCGCTCATCTCGCCATCGCGCAAAATGTCATCAAAGTCGGTCTTGAGCCCCTCCTCCATGGTGTCCAGTTCCAGCAACAACGTATGGAAACTGGTTTCTTCCTTGGGTTCTTCCGGCTCGGCGCTGGCATCCGCCAGTTCCTGCAACCCGGCCGGCACCGGCGCGTCGTCGAAGTCGAGTACCGGGTCAGGCTCCAGCTCACGCAGCGCGGCGAGCGGCGGCAAATCGTCAAGATTCTTCAGGTTGAAGTGATCGAGAAACGCCTTGGTCGTGGCAAACATCGCCGGCTTACCCGGCACGTCACGATAGCCGACGATGCGAATCCACTCCCGCTCCAGCAACGTTTTGACGATATGACTGTTGACCGCCACGCCCCGCACATCTTCGATCTCGCCCCGGGTGATCGGCTGGCGATAGGCGATCAGCGCCATGGTTTCGAGCATGGCCCGGGAATAACGCTGCGGGCGTTCTTCCCACAAACGTCCTACCCACGGCGAGAACTTTTCGCGGATCTGCAGGCGATAGCCGGAGGCGACTTCCTTCAGCTCGAAGGCACGACCGTCGCAGGACTTGGCCAGAATCGTCAGGGCTTTCTTGAAGACTGGCGGCTCGGGGCGCTCACCCTCTTCGAAGAGTTCGAACAGGCGTTCAAGCGATTGCGGTTTTCCCGAGGCCAACAGAAAGGCTTCAAGCAGCGGCGCCAGCTCGCGGGGTTCAGTCAGGTTCATGATTCAACTCGTTATTCGGCTCGGGCTCGCACGTGGATCGCCGCGAACGGCTCATTCTGCACCAGCTCGACCAAAGATTCCTTGACCAGTTCGAGGATCGCCATAAAGGTCACCACGACACCCAAACGCCCTTCTTCGGCAGTGAACAGCTCGACAAACGGCACGAAACCGCCGCCCTTGAGCCGCTCCAGCACATCGCTCATGCGCTCGCGGGTGGACAGCGCCTCGCGGCTGACCTGGTGACTTTCGAACATATCGCCACGGCGCAGGACCTCGGCCATGGACATCAGCAACTCTTCCAGACTCACGTCCGGCAACAGCTTGCGCGCCCGGGCTTCCGGGGCATCCAGCTTGGGCACCACCACATCACGACCGACGCGACTCAGGCCATCGATGCCTTCGGCGGCCGCCTTGAAGCGTTCGTATTCCTGCAAGCGGCGGATCAGCTCGGCGCGCGGATCGTCTTCTTCGTCTTCAATGGTTTCGGCTCGCGGCAACAGCATCCGCGACTTGATCTCGGCCAGCATCGCGGCCATCACCAGGTACTCGGCGGCCAGTTCCAGGCGCACCGACTGCATCAACTCGACATAGCCCATGTACTGGCGGGTGATTTCCGCCACCGGAATGTCGAGGATGTTGATGTTCTGTTTGCGGATCAGGTACAGCAGCAGGTCGAGCGGGCCTTCGAAGGCCTCAAGAAACACCTCGAGCGCATCCGGCGGGATGTACAGGTCCAACGGCATTTCCAGAACCGCCTGGCCATAGACCATGGCGAAGGGCAGCTCTTGCTGGGCGCCGGCCTGACTGTCGACAACGGGTTCTATTGCAGACATCTACGCCTCGGCCATGAACGGCGTCGGGTCGCCGCAACCGACGCGGATCACTTCCGGCTCGCCGTCGGCGAGGCTGATCACGGTGGATGCCTTGATTCCGCCGAAGCCGCCGTCGATGATCAGGTCGACCTGATGCTCGAGCAACTGGCGCATTTCATACGGATCGGTCAGCGGATCGGTGTCGCCAGGCATGATCAGCGTCACGCTCATCAGCGGCTCGCCGAGCTCTTCCAGCAGCGCCAGGGCAATCGGGTGGCTGGGCACGCGCAGGCCGATAGTGCGTTTTTTCGGGTGCAACAACAGCCGCGGGACTTCGCGGGTGGCGTTGAGAATGAAGGTGTAAGGCCCCGGCAAGTGCGCCTTGAGCAGGCGGAACGTGCCGGTGTCGATCTTGGCAAACAGCCCCAGCTGCGACAGGTCGCTGCAAATCAGCGCGAAGTTGTGCTTTTCATCCAGTTGACGCAACCGGCGCACGCGCTCCACGGCATTCTTGTCGCCGATCTGGCAGCCAATGGCGTAGGACGAGTCTGTGGGATAAATCACCACCCCGCCGCTGCGGATGATCTCGACAGCCTGTTTGATCAGGCGCGCTTGCGGGTTTTCCGGATGAATCTGGAAAAATTGACTCACATTCTCTACCTGTTCAGACGGCGGCAATATTTGGGTCATGTTTGAATCGACACCACAGTGGTGGCAGATCCTCCGGGAGCGGGCGGTACTCACCGATCTCGGACCAGCCTCCAGGTCCATGAAAATCACTGCCGGCGCTGACCAGCAGACCGAACTCGCGGGCAAGAATCGCCAGGCTGCCCACTTGCTCGGCGGGCTGATGGCCATTGACCACTTCGATCGCGTGGCCGCCTGCTTGAATATAGTCGGCAATCAGGCGGCGACGCTTGCTGCGTGTGAATTCGTAGTGCCAGGGATGCGCCAGACTCACCCAGGCTTTCGCTGCACGCAGGGTTTCGACCGTTTCTTCCAGGGTCGGCCAGTGTTGCTTGACGTCCCCCAGCTTGCCGGCGCCCAGCCATTTGCGGAACGCTTCGGCGCGATCCTTGACGAAACCTTCGCGCACCATCCAGTCGGCGAAGTGCGGGCGGGCCGGCGCGTTACCGCTGTCGCCCAGTTCCTGCTGAATGGCTCGTGCACCTTCCAGCGCACCCGGCATGCCTTTCAACGCGAGCTTGCGACTTATTTCTTCGGACCGTAGCCAGCGGCCATCGTGCAATCTGGCGATGGCCTCGACCAACGGCGGCGCATTCACATCAAATCCGTAACCCAACACGTGAATGGTCGCACCACCCCAGGTGCAGGATAATTCGACGCCGTTGACCAGTTGCATCCCCATCGCTGTTGCCGCACTGCGGGCTTCGTCGAGGCCCTCGAGGGTGTCGTGATCGGTCAAGGCCAGGACTCGCACGCCTTTCTCGAACGCACGCGCAACCAGAACCGCAGGCGCCAGGGCGCCATCGGAGGCCGTGCTATGGCAGTGCAAATCAACATTCACGGGGATGTGTAACCTCAAATCAGCTGGCGCTATCGCGCGCCCATATGTTTGTTATTATGCCGCCACATCCTGCTTCTGGCTGCCACTGTGAAACAATTCATCGATTTCATCCCGCTTCTGCTGTTTTTCATTGTTTTCAAGATCGACCCACGGGTCGTTGACATTGGCGGTCATCAACTGACTGTCGGTGGCATCTACAGCGCCACCGCGATGCTGATCATCAGCTCCCTGGTCGTCTATGGCACGCTCTTCATCAAGCAGCGCAAGCTGGAAAAGAGCCAGTGGCTGACCCTCATTGCCTGCCTGGTCTTCGGCAGCCTGACCCTGGCGTTCCACAGCGAAACCTTCCTGAAATGGAAAGCGCCGGTGGTCAACTGGCTGTTTGCCCTGGCGTTCATCGGCAGCCACTTCATCGGTGACCAACTGCTGATCAAGCGGATCATGGGCCACGCGCTGGCCCTGCCGGACCAGGTCTGGACCCGCCTGAACATCGCCTGGATCGCGTTCTTCCTGTTTTGCGGTGCCGCCAACCTGTTCGTCGCGTTCACGTTCCAGGAGTACTGGGTCGACTTCAAAGTCTTCGGCAGCCTGGGCATGACGTTGCTGTTCCTGGTCGCTCAGGGCATTTACCTGTCCCGCCACCTGCACGACGCCGAAACCACCACGCCAAAAACCGAGGACTGACATGCTTTACGCAATCATTGCCACAGACGTCGCCAACTCCCTGGAAGCTCGCCTGGCCGCACGGCCTGCACATCTTGAACGCCTGCAATTGCTCAAGGGCGAAGGTCGTATCGTATTGGCCGGCCCGAACCCGGCGGTCGACAGCAATGATCCGGGCGCTGCGGGTTTCACCGGCAGCCTGATCGTCGCCGAATTCGATTCCCTCAGCGCCGCCCAGGCCTGGGCCGACGCCGACCCGTACATCGCCGCAGGCGTCTACGCTAACGTTTCGGTCAAGCCGTTCAAGCAAGTCCTGCCTTAGTGCTCTGTCTCGCGATGAACCTTCTCGGTTCATCGCGCGCTCAATTGCTCATTATTCTCGTTTGCCTGCCGACAACCTGCCCAATACTCGATTGGAATCAGGAGCTCCGATGCGCAAAGGTCCGTTGTGTCTGATGTTGGTCACGTTGTCGATCGTGGCGCCTGCCCACGGCGAAGAAAGCGCAACCCCGCTGTCCTTGAGCGCCGGCAGCCAGATCACCGAGTTGCAGCAGCGCTTGAAGACAAGCGAACAGCAACGGGAAGAGTTGAGCAAACAACTGCAAAATGCCGATGCCGAACGTGAAAGCGCTCAGCTGAGCCGGTTGCGCCAGGAGAACCAGCGTCTGAAGCTGCAACTCAAGGAAGCCCAGGCCAGCAGTTCGCCGCCGCGTTTTCTCACAGACCAGCAGCAATGGTTCGTGATCGGCGCGGGAGTAGCGCTATTGGCCCTGCTCTGCGGTATCTTCGCCAGTGGTGCAAGTCGAAAACGTCGACAATGGCTAAATTGAGTGAGTCATGAGCGAGCTGTTATTAATTGATGATGATCAGGAGCTGTGTGAGCTGCTGGTCAGTTGGCTGAGCCAGGAAGGCTTCCAGGTTCGTGCCTGCCACGACGGCCAGAGCGCTCGTCGCGCCTTGGCCGAAACCTCCCCCGCCGCCGTGGTGCTGGACGTGATGCTGCCGGATGGCAGTGGTCTGGAACTGCTCAAGCAATTGCGCAGCGATCACCCGGACTTGCCGGTGCTGATGCTCTCGGCCCGTGGCGAGCCGCTGGACCGCATCCTCGGCCTGGAACTGGGCGCCGACGATTACCTGGCCAAGCCGTGCGACCCACGGGAACTCACCGCCCGCCTGCGCGCCGTATTGCGCCGCAGTCATCCGGCGGCGGTGTCCAGTCAGCTCGAACTGGGCGACCTGTGTTTCAGCCCGGTGCGCGGCGTGGTCAGCATCAATGAACAGGAATTCACCCTCACCGTGTCCGAAAGCCGCTTGCTCGAAGCCTTGCTCAAGCAACCTGGCGAGCCGCTGGACAAACAGGAACTGGCGCAAATCGCCCTCGGCCGCAAACTGACCCTGTACGACCGCAGCCTGGACATGCACGTCAGCAACCTGCGCAAAAAGATCGGCCCCCACCCCGACGGCCGTCCGCGTATCGTCGCCCTGCGCAGCCGCGGTTATTACTACAGCCTGTAGAAAACCGAGAAAGAACTGGCTAAATGCATCCTGTGGCGAGGGAGCTTGCTCCCGTCGGGCTGCGAAGCGGCCCCAAAAGAAGGCCTGCTGCGCAGTCCAGCGGGAGCAAGCTCCCTCGCCACAGACCGGTGCCCCCACATGGCGTTTTGTCAGGTCGGCGAGAAATCGTCTTTACCCAAGCTTTACGCTCCGCTGACCGCCGCTGACCTTGATCTCCGTAATCTGAACTCATCCGGAACGTACCGGGAACGAGACAAGGAGATTCACCATGCGCAAGACTCTTATCGCTCTGATGTTCGCTGCCGCCCTGCCGACCGTTGCCATGGCCATGCCTGAAGGTGCCGGCCCGATGGGTGACCCGATGGACGGCTCGCGCCACGGCGGTCAGATGCACGGCATGCACGGCAAAGGCCCGTACAGCCAACTGGACCTGAGCCGCGAACAGCGCGAACAGATCCGCAAGATCATGGGCGAGCAGATGCACGAGCGTCAGCAAGTGGTCGACAAGTACCTGGAAAAACTCTCGCCAGCCGACCAGAAAGCCATGAAAGATGAAATGGCCGCCAACCACAAGAAAGCCGAGGCCGATGTGCGCGCCCTGCTGAAACCGGATCAACAGAAGCAATTCGACGAGATCCAGAAAAAACAGGCTGAGCGCCGCGCCGAATGGGCCGAGTTCAAGGCCTGGAAAGCGCAACAACCGCAAAAAGCGCAATAATGCGCTAACCCCGGACCCAACGGCTGAACCCGTTGGGTCTGACTCCATTCAGTCTACTGTGGGAGCGAGCTGTGGCGAGGGGATTTATCCCCGTTCGGCTGCGAAGCAGTCGTAGATCCTGACAACTCGGTGTGGCTGAAGGAATGCTGGGGGCCGCTTCGCAGCCCAACGGGGATAAATCCCCTCGCCACAGCTCGCTCCTACATTGGACTTTGTGTTTGTTTGAGGATTTTCTGTGCGCTCATTGTTCTGGCGTATCCTGGCCAGCTTCTGGCTGGCCATCGCTCTGGTTGCAGGGCTTTCCATTCTGCTCGGGCACATGCTCAACCAGGATGCGTGGATTCTCAGCCGTCACCCGGGCCTAAACACCCTGGCCGAACAGTGGACGCAGACCTACGAAGCACAAGGCGAAGAAGCCGCCCAGGACATTCTGGAACAGCGCAAACGTCAGTATCACATCGACGTTCAAGTGCTCAACGAGAGCGGTGATCCGGTCGTCCGCGGCACCTTTCCGCGCCGTGCGGCCGCCTTCGAAGCACGGCAGAACAACGATGACCGGCGCCTGCCTTGGCGTCGTCTGACCGCTGAGTACACCAGCGAAAAAACCGGCGACACCTACCTTCTGATTTATCGAATTCCGCACCCGGAGCTGGACTCATGGCACCGCGAAAGCCTGCTCTGGCCATTAAGTGCGTTGGGCATTGCGCTGGTGGTGCTGACCCTGTTCAGCCTGTTCGTGACCCTGTCCATCACTCGCCCGCTTAGCCGTCTGCGCGGTGCGGTGCATGATCTGGGGCAAACCACCTATCAACAAAACAGCCTGGTGAAACTGGCCAACCGTCGCGACGAGTTCGGCGTGCTGGCCAACGACTTCAACCGCATGGGTGCGCGCCTGCAAAGCCTGATCGGCAGTCAGCGGCAACTGCTGCGAGATGTGTCCCACGAATTGCGCTCGCCCCTCGCCCGGCTGCGCATTGCGCTGGCACTGGCGGAACGGGCCAACCCCGAAGAGCGGGAAAAACTCTCGCCGCGCCTGACCCGCGAGTGCGATCGGCTCGAAGCGCTGATCAGCGAGATTCTGGTGCTGGCGCGGGTCGATGCCGACAACGCCAGTGCTGAAGACGTCGACCTGAATGCGCTGCTCAACACGCTGCAAAAGGATGCGCAATTGGGTTCGCCGGAGCAGACCGTTCGCCTCGACGCCGAACCGCAATTGAACCTGAAAGGCTGGCCGACGATGATCGAGCGCGCCTTGGACAACCTGCTGCGCAACGCTCAGCGCTTCAACCCGGTGGGGCGATCGATCGAGATGCAGGCGGTGCGGCAGGGTGAGCGGATTGTGGTGAGTGTGCGCGACCATGGGCCCGGCGTGGATGCCGAGCATTTGAGCCAGTTGGGTGAGCCGTTTTATCGGGCTCCGGGGCAGACGGCGGCGGGGCATGGTTTGGGATTGGCCATTGCGCGCCGTGCGGCGGAGCGGCATGGCGGGAGTCTGGTGCTGGCCAATCATCCGGATGGCGGGTTCATCGCCAGTCTGGAATTGCCGTTGGTGCCGGGGGCCGTCGTCCAACCGTAGTGCAGTGGTGATGCAAAAAGATCGCAGCCTCGTTTCACTCGACAGCTCCTACAGGTGTACACCTAGCCCTGTAGGAGCTGTCGAGTGAAACGAGGCTGCGATCTTTTGATCTTCAGGCCTTACCGGGCCATGCGCTGACAAATTCAGCCAGATCAACCTTCTCCGCAACCCGCGGTTCTTTCTGCGGCGTACCCAGGTAAAGAAACGCAATCACCTCTTCCCCTTCCGCCAAACCCAAGCCCTTGGCCACATGCGCCGAATACGCCAGATCCCCCGTGCGCCACACCGCGCCAATCCCCTGCGCATACGCCGCCAGCAAAATCCCGTGCGCCGCGCAGCCAGCCGCCAACAGTTGCTCGGACTTCGGATATTTGGCGTGATCCTGCAACCGCGCGATCACCACAACCACCAGTGGTGCACGCAGCGGGCCGTTACGCGCCTTGTCTAGCGCAGCTTCGGACACATCGCTGTCCTGCAGTTTCGCGGCGTCGGCCAGCAACTCGCCCATCTGCTCACGCGCTGCGCCTTCGACTGTCAGGAAGCGCCAAGGCTGCAAGTGGCCGTGGTCCGGCGCACGCATCGCGGCGGCAAACAGCACGTCGCGCTGCTCGGCGGTGGGGGCCGGGTCGATCAGTCGTGGAACGGAAACACGGTTGAGCAAAGCGTCGAGAGCCTGCATCGGCCACCTCCTGAAAAAAATGTTTGGCTATTCTAGCGGCAACACCTCAGGAGTGCCGGTTTACATAGCAGACCCCACGGGTAGAATGGCGCCCTTCTTACTTTCAGCCCGAGCGGACTTCATGGCGTTGCCGACCTTACGTCTCATTGGTTTCATCATCGGCCTCTTCCTGATCACGCTGGCGATCGCCATGGCCGTGCCCATGGCCACCCTGGTGATTTTCGATCGTACCGGCGACCTGCCGTCGTTCCTCTGGGCCAGCATGATCACCTTTGTCGCCGGCCTCGCGCTGGTCATTCCCGGTCGTCCCGAGCACGTGCAGCTGCGTCCGCGAGACATGTACCTGCTGACTGTCAGTAGCTGGCTGGTGGTGTGCATCTTCGCCGCGCTGCCCTTCCTGTTGACCCAGCACATCAGTTACACCGACTCGTTCTTCGAAAGCATGTCTGGCATTACCGCCACCGGTTCGACAGTACTCAATCGTCTGGACGACATGTCTCCCGGCATTCTGATGTGGCGTTCGTTGCTGCACTGGATCGGCGGCATCGGCTTTATCGGCATGGCGGTCGCCATTCTGCCATTGCTGCGTATCGGTGGTATGCGGCTGTTTCAGACCGAGTCGTCGGACCGTTCCGAAAAAGTCATGCCCCGTTCGCACATGGTGGCGCGGTTGATCGTAGCGGCCTACGTCGGCATCACCATTTTCGGCAGCCTGGCGTTCTGGTGGGCCGGGATGAGTCCGTTCGATGCGATCAACCACGCGATGTCGGCGATTTCCACCGGCGGTTTCTCCACCTCCGATCAGTCACTGGCCAAGTGGACGCAACCGGCGGTGCACTGGGTGGCGATCGTCATCATGATTCTCGGCAGTCTGCCGTTCACGCTGTACGTGGCGACCTTGCGCGGTAACCGCCGGGCGCTGATCAAGGATGAGCAGGTTCAAGGCTTGCTCGGCATGTTGCTGGTGACATGGCTGGTGCTCACCACCTGGTACTGGTGGACCACCCAGCTGCATTGGCTGGACGCGCTGCGGCATGTGGCGCTGAACGTGACGTCGGTAGTGACGACCACCGGTTTCGCACTCGGGGACTACAGCCTCTGGGGCAATTTCTCGCTGATGCTGTTCTTTTATCTGGGGTTTGTCGGCGGTTGCTCGGGATCGACCGCGGGCGGGATCAAGATTTTCCGCTTCCAGGTCGCCTACATATTGCTCAAGGCCAACCTTAACCAGCTGATTCACCCGCGCGCGGTGATCAAGCAGAAGTACAACGGCCACCGCCTCGACGAAGAGATCGTGCGTTCGATCCTGACCTTTTCGTTCTTCTTCGCCATCACCATCTGCGTGATCGCCTTGCTGCTGTCGCTGCTCGGCGTCGACTGGATGACCGCCCTGACCGGCGCGGCCAGCACCGTGTCCGGCGTCGGGCCAGGACTCGGCGAGACCATTGGCCCGGCGGGCAACTTCGCCACCCTGCCGGATGCCGCCAAATGGATTCTCTCGTTCGGCATGCTGCTCGGCCGACTGGAGATCATTACGGTCTTTGTTCTGTGTATTCCGGCGTTCTGGCGTCACTGACCCTGTTCGGCGCTTCCATCAGCCGCACCCGGTATTCGCCGGGGGTGGCGTCGAACCAGCGTCGGAAGGCGCGGAAGAAATTGCTCGGATCGGCGAACCCCAAGAGGTAGGCAATTTCCAGCAGGGTCATGGTTGGCTGCGCGAGGTATTGCTCGGCCAGTTCGCGTCGGGTGTCATCAAGCAATGTCTGAAAACTCGTGCCCTCTTCCTGCAAGCGCCGCTGCAACGTCCGTTGCGACAGGTGCAGAATCTGCGCCACGGTGTCGCGCTTGGGCTCGCCCTGGGGCAGCAAGCGGCACAACACCTGACGTGCCTTGTGAGTCACGCGCCTCTCGGAAAACCGCGCCAGGTATTCGCCGGCAAACCGGTCATGCAGCAGCGCCATGGCCTCGTTGGCGGTCGGCAAGGGTGCTTCCATGTCGGCGCGTTCGAAGATCAGGGCGTCGTAGGGCGCGTTGAACACCATCGGCGCATGGAAGGCTTGTTTATAAGGTTCAAGATCGGCGGGCTGTTCGCCCTGCACCAGCACCTTGCGCGGTTGCAGGGTGCGCCCGGTCAGCCAGCCGCACAACGCCAGCGCGCAGGCCATCGAGGCTTCGGCACTTTGTCGGGTCGGCGGCAAGTGGTCGCCGTGGACCGTCAGAATCAGCGCGTAGCCCTCATCCAGCAGGCGGAAACTCAAGTCCGCACTTTCGGCAATGATTCGCTGATAACGCACCAACCGCTTGAAGCCTTCGGCCAAAGTCTGGCTGGACATCAGGACGTAGCCGGTCACATGAAACTGCGCAGGTCGCACCACCTTGCCCATGTTCAGGCCGATCGCCGGGTTGCCGGACAACTCGACCGCTCGCTGCCAGAGTCGCGTCATGGAATCTTGCGGGAAGCGCGCATCCGGATCGTCCAGTGACGCGTAGTCGAGCCCCAGCTGCTTGAACAGATCCCGGCAATCCAGGCCGTCCATCTCCAGTGCTTTGACAATCCCCATCGCCCAGCTTGCAGAAGTCGTTCGTTCGCTCATGGCGTTTACTGACATGGTGAGCCGCATGCTACGGCCAATTTCCGAAGGATACTAAAGTGGCGCCCATTGTCACTGGCTGATGCCAATGATCACTCTAGACTCAAATAAGCTACCCGCAGAACAACTTGCAGTCAGAACAATAAGCACAGAGATCGCAGTCGTGGAAAACAACAACCGTTTCAACAGCTTCGCCGAGTTCTACCCGTATTACCTGAGTGAACACAGCAACAGTACCTGCCGACGATTGCACTTTATTGGCACGACACTGGTTATTTTCATTCTGGCCCTGACCATCGGCAAAGGGGCCTGGCTGTGGCTGCTGGCCCTTCCATTGGCCGGCTACAGCTTCGCCTGGGTCGGGCACTTTTTCTTCGAAAAGAACCGTCCTGCGACTTTTCAACATCCGCTTTACAGCCTGCTTGGCGATTTCGTCATGTACCGCGACATGATTCTGGGCCGCGTGCCGTTCTAGGCTCGATTGGCCAGCAATGCGTCCTGCACAGCCAGTGCGCTGATAGATACAGGTCCGTTTCGACAAGAACAAGAGGATAGCCGATGAATGCCAATGCCCGTTTCACCCACATGCAGGAAGGCACACAGGAAGACTGGGCGATCATCGCCGCCGACTTCAGTGCCTATGCGAGGCAATTGCCGACACGGATTGTGGCGCACCTGAAATTACTGGAGGGTGATTTTGGCGGCTTCCCGGTGGATCGTCTGACCCATTCCCTGCAAACCGCCAGCCGTGCCTGGCGCGATGGCCGCGACGAAGAGTACGTGGTGTGCGCCCTGCTTCACGACATCGGCGACACCTTGGGTTCCTACAACCACCCGGACATCGCGGCAGCGATCCTCAAGCCATTCGTTAGCGCCGAGAATCTGTGGATGGTGGAGAAACACGGGATCTTCCAGGGGTACTACTTTTTCCATCACCTGGGCATGGATCGGCATTTGCGCGAGCAGTTCAGCGGTCATCTGCAGTATCAGGCGACCATCGAGTTCTGCGCGAAGTACGATGCGGCGGCGTTTGATCCGGCGTATGACACGCTGCCATTGAGTTTCTTTGAGCCGATGATGGAGCGGTTGTTTGCTCATCCCAGGCATTCAATCTACAAGGCGGCGATGGAAGAGCATTCGCCAGCCTAAGATCAAAAGATCGCAGCCTTCGGCAGCTCCTACAGAGGACCGCATTTCCATGTAGGAGCTGCCGAAGGCTGCGATCTTTTGATTTTTTACGCGGGCTCCGCGACCTTCATTGCCTTCAACTCCGCCTCCCGCGCCTGGGCATCCGCCAACCGGTACAACTCGATCGAGCCATCCCAATGCTCGATCAGCGCCGTGCACGACTCCACCCAATCCCCGCAATTGAGGTATTCCACTTCGCCGACCTTGCGAATCTCGGCATGGTGAATGTGCCCGCACACCACCCCGTGCAGTTCGCGTTTAACGCATTCGTGGGCGATGGCTTCTTCGAAGTCGCTGATGAAGCTGACCGCGGTTTTCACCTTGTGCTTGAGGTACGCGGACAACGACCAGTAACCGTAGCCATAACGGGCACGCCAGTGGTTGAGCCAGCGGTTGAGGGTCAAGGTGAATTCGTAGGCCGAATCGCCGAGAAAGGCCAGCCAGCGGTGATAACGGGTGATCACGTCAAACTGGTCACCATGGATCACCAGCAATTGGCGGCCATCGGCGGTCACGTGCACGGCTTCGTCCACTAACTGGATGTTGCCCAGGATCAGCTTCGAATAGCGGCGCAGGAATTCGTCGTGGTTGCCGGTGACGTAGATCACCTCGGTGCCGCGCTTGCTCATGGTCAACAGGCGACGGATCACGTTGGTGTGCGCCTGCGGCCAGTACATGCCGCTGCGCAGCTTCCAGCCGTCGATGATATCGCCGACCAGGTAGATCTTGTCCGCGTGGTAGCCCTTGAGAAACTGCGACAAATGCTCGGCCTGGCAATCCCGGGTGCCCAGATGCACATCGGAAATCCATAGGGTCCGTACACGTTGCTTACGGCTGGGTTTGGCGAGCTCGGCGCTGGTCATGGGCAACCCTCTGCGATATTTTTTTCAAGCTTGCGCCGGTCCGGTTAATTGCCCATGACAGTGGCAAGTCAGTCCTGTGACAACGCGCTGGAGCGACCTCGGTGTAGACTGACGGCCTTAATCGGGAGACCTGCGATGAGACCGATCCTCACGCTACGCCAATACACTCACGACCTGATCGTCCACAGTCACGACCACGCGCAACTGGTGTTCGGGCTCTCGGGCGCGCTGGATTTCGAGGTCGACGGGCGTGGCAGTCAGGTGGTTCAGCAGAGTTTCGTGGTGGTCCCGTCCGGTTTTCATCATGCGTGCGGCAGCGCCAATGGCAGCCGCTGCCTGGTGCTGGACGTGCCGAGCGATCAATGGGTGGCTCAGTCCCTTGGCGAGCACGCCGACGCCAGCCGTCGTTTACTCGACAACGCCGGGCGTCTGCCGCTGGATGCCGGGCAAAGCCAATTGGTGAACTGGCTGGCGGGCAGTCAGGTCAGCGACCCCTTGATTGCGCAACAAGGTGCGGTGCTGTTGTTGGCCAGCCTCAACAATGCCAGCCCCGAAGTGATGGGTGGTCGGCGTCTGCCCTACGCCGCGTTGAATACACACATCGATCAGTACGCGGCCTATCCGCTGCAAGTGGCCGATCTGGCGCGCATCGCCGGCCTGTCCAGCGCTCGGCTGCATGCGCGGTTTGTTGCGGAATGCGGGCAGACGCCGATGGACTACATTCGCAGTCGTCGTTTGCACATGGCCGTGAGCATGTTGCGGGATTCGGCGTTGCCCGTTGGCGAGATTGCCAGTCGGGTTGGCTACAGTTCGCAAAGTGCATTTTCAGCGGCGGTGTTGCGGGAGTTTGGTGCCTCCCCCGGAAAATTGCGGCGCGAGGCTGGCAACAAATGACAATAGTCTCGCGACAGACAGGCCCCGCTTTACACGCTTCAATGTAGGAGCTGCCGAAGGCTGCGATCTTTTGTCCTTGATCTTAAAAAACAAAATCAAAAGATCGCAGCCTGCGGCAGCTCCTACGCCTCTGTTCGTTTGTTGTTAAGGATTGCAATGACTCCCCGTTCCGCCCTTGGCGCCCTGCATATCGGCGCACTGATGTTTGGCCTGACCGGAGTGTTCGGCAAACTCGCCGCCGCCTCCCCCGCCGTCATCGTCTTCGGTCGTGCAGCCTTTGCCGTGCTCGCCCTCGCCGTTTTCGCGCGGTTCGCCAGCCAGACGCGCTGGCAGAAACTGCACGCCGTGGACTGGCGTCGCCTGCTGCTCAGCGGGTTGTTGCTGGCCGGGCACTGGGTGAGTTTTTTCATTGCGGTGAAGGTCGCGGGCGTAGCGATCGCGACCCTGGGTTTCGCCAGTTTCCCGGCGTTTACGGTGATCCTGGAAGGGTTGATTTTCCGCGAGCGCATTCGCGCCAATGAAATCCTCCTGGTGGTGTTGGTGAGTGTCGGACTGGTGCTGGTCACGCCTGACTTCGATCTGGCCAGCGGCGCCACCACCGGCCTGTTGTGGGCGGTGGGCTCCGGGTTGCTGTTTGCACTACTGTCCCTGACCAACCGCGCCAGTTCAGGAAGAATTCCGCCGGTACAGGCTGCGCTGTGCCAGAACGTGGTGGTCGCGTTGTGCCTGCTGCCGGTGGCGGCGCCACAGTTGAGCGAAGTCCGCACCATCGACTGGCTGTGGATCGGCCTGCTCGGAGTGTTCTGCACCGGCGTCGCTCACAGCCTGTTCGTCGCCAGCCTCGCGGTGATCAAGGCGCGAACCGCCGCCGTGGTGTTCGCTCTGGAGCCGGTTTACGGCATCACCGTGGCCTGGCTGCTGTTCGATGAAAACCCGACGCTGCGCATGCTGATCGGCGGTGCATTGATCATCGTGGCGATTGTGGTGTCCAGCAGGCTATCGGGCGCTTCAAGCAAAAAAGTGGTCGCTGCCGAAGCCGCGTCTCACTGAGTGCGGTCGTTGTGCCCGAGGTCGCGGTCCGGATCGATCTGATCGCGGACCCGCTGCTTCAGCACCTTGGCCTCCGGGAAACCGCCGTCCGCCTTGCGCTCCCAGATCTGCACATCGTTACAGAAGATGTGAAACACGCCACCGGTGCCAGGCACCAGCGACACTTTGCCCAAATCATCGCCAAAGGTACTGAGCAGTTCTTGCGCCAGCCACGCGGCACGCAACAGCCATTGGCATTGCGTGCAGTAGGTGATGACGATTTCCGGTTTGTGCGTGGTCATGACGGGCGAAACTCCTGAGCCAGAGGGCGTCGCCATGATAAAGCGTCAGCGGATACCGGCCAACAATGTCCGCGCGGTCTGCTTGAGCGGCTCATCGCCGTCCTTGAGCAACTCGTTGAGCAGCTCGATGGCACTCTCCAGATCGCCGTCATCGATGCAGGTCTGGGCCTGTTCCAGTTTGCCTGTGCTGGTCGGTTCCCCCGGTTCCAGGTTCAGAGGTTCAAGGTCAAGTGACTGACCGGCATCACTGAATTCGTCGAGGAAGTCGTCGTCCAGGGACTGTGAGTCCGGTTCGGCGATCCATTCCAGCTCGGGCTCGTCCAGGGTCGGTTCTTCAGGCATCTCCACCAGATCAGGCAACACGTACAGGTTCGAGGTGAACGCCGGTTCCTCTGCCTTGGGCGGTTTGTCCGAGGGTTTGGTGTTTTCGAATGGACTGACCAGATCCCAACTGGAATCCATCGACAGGTCATCCAGGTTCAACTGGAACTCGTCGTCCGGCGCTGCTTCAGATTTCACCGGTGTTGTGATGGCTGCCGCAGCAGCCACGGGCACCGCATTGTCCAGTTTCGGGTAGCGGGCACGGATGTCCTGAAGTTGCTGAGAATCGAACCCGGCATCCCGCAAGCTGTTTTCCTGCGCGTCATAGGCTGGCCCATCCCCTTGCTTGCCGAGGACTTCCAGCAATTGCACGGCCAGGTCCGTGCGTTGTGGCTCCTTCTCCAAGGCATCACGCAACAAGCCCGCCGCTTCGGAAAAACGGCCATAGGCCAGATAGATGCCGACGCCTTCCAGCACATCGCCTGACGGTGTCTCGTCTTGACGATCGGGCGCAGGTTTCGGCGGGGTGGGTTTTGCTGGCGGCTCCACGGTTTGATTGAGCACCGGCTCGTGTCGCGACGGCAAAACGGGACGATCTGCGGCCAGTACCTGAACCTGCTGTCGTTGGCGGCGAACAAACAGTCCCACCAACAGCAATGCCACCAACGCCAACAACCCGACGATCAGCGGCCAGTCGGACGTCTCGGGCTCTTGCACCGCGACCGGGGCTGGCGCCACCGCTTGCGGCGTAACCGGGGGCGCTTGCTGGACCTCCACCAATCGGGTTTCCAGCTCGATTATCTGTTTTTTCTGGCCGGCGATCTGTTCGTCCTGGGCCTGAAGTTTCACGTTCAGCTCGTCGACGGTTGTTTGCAGTTGCTGGTTTTGCAGCACGCTGGCGGCCAATTGCTCGGCGAGGGGATCAATGACCGGTACAACGGCTGGTTCAACAGTAGGGGCAGGTTTGTTCGCTTCGGGTGACGGCGCAGTGGCCGGTTGGACGCTCGGGAATGGAGAGTTCGGGGAGCTGGAGACCGGCTCGTCGGCAACCGGCACAATTCCCGGCGTACCCGGCGGATCGATCAGCACTGTGTACTCGCGTAGCACACGCCCATTGGGTTGATTGAGCTGCACGAGAAAATTCAGGAAAGGTTCGTCGACCACTTTGCTGGAGCTCACCCGGATCAGACTCTGGTTGCCCCTCAGGATTGGCGTGAACTTCAGATCATTGAGAAAGAACACCCGCTCGACGCCGGCGCGACTGAATTCGTCCGCCGTCGCCAGACTGACGGACAGGTCGCCCTCCTCCAGACCGGCAGCATCCACCAGGGCGATATCGACAACCAGCGGTTGATTCAATGCCGAATGCACAGTGATTTCACCCAGCCCCAGCGCGGGTGCCAATGCCGAGTAGGTCACAGCCCCGCCGGCCAGAAGCAGTCTGGCGCACCACCGCAATACAACGTGCCTACTCTTGAGCATGAGCATCCCTTAAATAACCAGAACCAACCAGTGCGTGTTCGCACATCCGGTACGAACACGATATTGCCTAGTAGTTCTTTATAGTCTGCCCAACGGAGTATCTCAAAAAGCTTACACCCGGTTATGCCTCAGGATTTTTCCAGGTTGGCCAGAATGTGCCCGTGAACACGCATGCAGACCTTCAAATCCGCCTCGTCAACGCCATCAAACAGCTCGTGGCGCAGTTGAGTGGCAATGGTTTCAATTTGTTCGATCAGAGGACGGGCCGGGGCGCAGAGGACAATTTTTTTCGCCCGGCGGTCTTCCACCACGGCTTGGCGCTGGACGAGGCCCTG
Organism: Pseudomonas sp. LB3P81; assembly: GCF_054897965.1. NCBI lineage: Bacteria > Pseudomonadati > Pseudomonadota > Gammaproteobacteria > Pseudomonadales > Pseudomonadaceae > Pseudomonas > Pseudomonas sp. LB3P81. The sequence goes on from NZ_JBUBVG010000001.1 coordinate 1,796,355, forward strand.
GCTTTCCAGACTGTCGAGCAGTCGCGCCAGGGTCGGCCCTTCGACGCCGACGCTTTGCGCCAGTTCGCGTTGGGTCGGCGCCTCCTCGAAGCGTGCCAGGTGCAGCAGCACCAGCCAGCGCGCCTGGGACAACCCCAGACCGGCCAGACGGCGGTCCAGTTCGGCACGCCAGCCGCGCGACATCTGGGCCAGTTGCATGCCAAATCGGTGTTGATCGGTTAACGGCATAAAACACTCATGGTTAGACTGAAATAGAGAAAAACTAATTATTAGTCAGCTAAGCATGGCCCTTGGTTTGAGGCAAGGCTTGCTCTGTACTGAATCGTTACACCCATACAACCGTATCCGGGATTTGAGCTTCAGATTTCGAATTCCGATTGCAGCGCGGCACGTACGCAATACAAAACACCTTCCGGCACGCGACCGGCGAACAGTGCCGCAATCTCCGCCACCGGCGGCAATTCGCCCTCGCCGTCGAGGAACGCATCCTGAACTTCGCCCATCAAGTCTTCGGGCAGGTCCAGCGCCTGTTCCAGCGACAACTGCTGCTTGCCGATTGCCTCGGCGAGCATGGTGTAGACGTTCTTTTCCGAGCATTGCAGTTGACCGGCGATTTGCAGCGGCGTCATGCCAGCGCGAGCGAGGGTGATCAGCTCGTGACGCACATCGGCTACCACTTTCGGGGCCTCGGCCTGACCGCCGAGCACTTCGAGGAAAGCCTCGCCGTAACGCTCCAGTTTGCGCGCACCGACGCCGCTGACCGTGGCCATTTCCGACAACGAGGTCGGTTGGCTGCGGAGCATTTCCAGCAACGTCGAGTCGGGGAAGATGACGTAAGGCGGCACGCCGTGCTCTTCGGCGAGCTTGCGACGCAGGGCGCGCAAGGCTTCCCACTGTTCGCGCTCTTCACCACGGACCAGTTGGCTCGCTTGGCTCTTGCTGCTTTTCGCCGTGGTTTGCGGCTTGAGGTCGCGGCGCAATTCCAGGGTCACTTCGCCCTTGAGCAGCGGCCGGCAAGTAGCGCTGAGGCGCAGGCCACCGTAGCCTTCGAGATCGATGTCGGCCAGACCACGAGCCACCAGCTGGCGGAACAGGGAACGCCATTCGCTCTCCCCCATCGACTTGCCGACACCGTACACCGACAGATGCTGATGACCGAAACTGCGGACCTTTTCGTTGTCCTTGCCCAGCAACACGTCCACCAGATGGCCGACGCCGTAGCGCTGACCGGTGCGGAAGATCGCCGACAGTGCCTGACGCGCCGGCTCGGTGGCGTCCCACGTCTGCACGCCATCGACGCAGTTGTCGCAGTGGCCGCATGGCTCGGGCATGTCTTCGTCGAAGTACGCCAGCAGGGTTTGACGACGGCAACGGGTTTCTTCGCAGAGCGACAGCATCGCGTCGAGCTTGTGCTGCTCCAGACGCTTGTGGCGTTCGTCGCCTTCGGAGTTCTGCAGCATCTGCTTGAGCATCACCACGTCTTGCAGGCCGTAAGCCATCCAGGCATCCGCCGGCAGACCGTCACGGCCACCGCGCCCCGTTTCCTGGTAGTAAGCCTCAAGGGATTTCGGCAGGTCGAGGTGAGCAACGAAGCGTACGTTGGGCTTGTCGATGCCCATGCCGAATGCCACGGTGGCGACCATGATCAGGCCTTCCTCGTTGAGGAAGCGTTTCTGGTGGAGCGCTCGCGTTTCGTTGGGCAGTCCGGCGTGGTACGGCAGCGCCGGGAAGCCTTGCTCGCTGAGGAACACCGCCACTTCGTCGACCTTTTTGCGTGACAGGCAATAGACGATACCGGCATCGCTGCGCCGCTCGGCGAGGAACGCCAACAACTGCTTGCGTGGCTGCTCCTTGGGCACGATGCGGTAAAAAATATTCGGCCGGTCGAAACTGGAGAGGAAGCGTTCAGCATCCTGAAGGTGCAGGCGATCGACGATTTCTTCCCGGGTGCGCTTGTCGGCGGTCGCGGTGAGAGCGATGCGCGGGACGTTGGGAAACAACTCCGCCAATTGGCCCAGTTGCAGATATTCGCGGCGGAAGTCGTGACCCCATTGGGACACGCAATGCGCTTCGTCGATGGCGAACAGAGCGATTTCAAGGCTTTGCAGAAACGCCAGCATGCGCGGCTGAACCAGACGTTCAGGCGCGAGATAAAGCATTTTTACTTCACCGCGTTTGATCCGCGCGGCGAGGTCGCGTTGCTGCTCGGCGCTCAGCGTGGAGTTCAATGCAGCAGCGGCGACGCCCAGTTCTTCGAGGGTCGCGACCTGGTCGTCCATCAGCGCGATCAGCGGCGACACCACCACCGCCAGGCCTTCGCGCAACAGCGCCGGCACCTGGAAGCACAAGGATTTGCCACCGCCGGTAGGCATCAGCACCAGGGCGTCGCCGCCACTGGCCACGCGCTCAATGATTGCACCCTGGCGGCCACGAAAACTGTCGTAGCCGAAGATGTCCTTGAGGACGCGTTGAGCCTGTTCGAGCATAAAAACTCCAAAAATCACCAAAACATCCCTGCAAGGCTGGTTCAGGATCTGCAAGGCTGCACCGACAAATCGTAAGTGCGCGTTGCATGACGCTTCACATTTCAGCCGCGACGCCAGCAGGGCATCACAAAACGCGGGAGTATACCCGAGGCCTCCGCGTCAAAGGGCGCCGCTGATAAGACACACAAGGACAAACACCGCGTAACCTGTGGGAGCGGGCTTGCTCGCGAAGGCGGTCAAACGTTCAACATTTACATTGACTGACACACCGCTTTCGCGAGCAAGCCCGCTCCCACAGGTTGTTCGCGGTGCTCCGCGAGGTTGCATGGCTGCAAATATCCCGCGCGGCTGGCCTGTGTGCTCAAGAAGGCCTAGAATTCCCGCATCTGTTTAATTCCCAAGGTAGCCCTTTAATGTCCTTCGCTGAGCAACTAACCCGCCTGCAAGTCTTCCTCGACGCCGATGAACTGCATGACGAGGCGCTGGACTACGTGGCCGCCCACGGCTACCTCACCGCGCTGTCGATCTGTTCCGAAAGCGTTCCCGACCGTGAATGGATCGATGCCCTCTTCGCCGAAGAGCCGCATTACGCCGACGACACCGAGCGTGAAGCCATCGAATCCACCCTGCTGGCCCTCAAGGCTCACATCGCTCGCCAACTGGCGTCCGATGAAGAATTCGAGCTGCCGTGCGACCTCGACCTGGGCGAAGAGCCGGACGATTCCGACCTGCGCGGCTGGTGCATCGGTTTCATGGAAGGCGTGTTCCTGCGCGAAGCGGCCTGGTTCGAAACCGCCGAAGACGAAGTCAGCGAAATGCTGCTACCGATCATGGTCGGTTCGGGTCTGTTCGACGAGCAGCCCGAGTTCTCCGACATCGCGGCCGACCCGAACCTGATGGACGACATGATCGTGCAGATCCCGGAAGCCCTGACTGCGCTGTACCTGCTGTGCAACGCGCCAGACGAAAAACCGGCGATCCTCAAGCCACGTCACCACTAAGGTTCTGCCTATGGACAACCCCATAGGCAACCGCTCCCTGATGTTGCGTTACGGGCTGCTGGCCATCGGCTGGCTGAGCGTAGCGCTGGGGGTGATCGGGATTTTCCTGCCGGTGCTGCCCACCACGCCTTTTCTGCTGTTGGCGGCCGCGTGTTTCGCCCGCAGTTCACCGCGTTTTTATCACTGGCTGGTGGAGCACCCACGGCTGGGTCCGTGGATTCGCGATTACCTTGATGGAAACGGCATTCCGCTTAAAGGCAAGGTGTACGCCATCGGTTTGATGTGGGTGAGCATCCTGTTGTCGTGCTACCTGGTGCCCCTGCCGTGGGCACGCGGGTTCATGCTGACCAGTGCAATGCTGGTGACGATCTACATACTCAAGCAAAAAACCCTGCATCGACCCTGAGCCCTCTCTGTGATTGATCCAAACAAAAAACCCGCCATCCCTTACACAGGGATGGCGGGTTTTGTTGTTTAAGGCTCAGGTCACACGGTATCCACCTTCAACGAATGGTCATTCAACATGCCATTGATGATGGTCGCCGTATCCGCCCCGCCGGCAATCACCCCGCCCGCCCCCGGCGTGACGCCGTAATGGCTGGCCAGGTTCACCCCCGCGAGGTCGATGGTCTGGTTCGGCGCGGCGCCGGCCATGCCGCTGACGTCGATGCTGGTGACCAGTGAATCGCCGCTGCCGGTGACTTTGAAGTGCAGGTAGTCATCCAGCGACGCCGCGGTGCCGTTCTCGCCTTGCAGCAGTTGCGACAGGTCGAGTTTGTCGGTGCCTGGGGTGAAGTCGGTGACCACGTCGTGGCCGCTGTTGCCTTTGAGCCACTGGAAGGTGTCCGCGCCGCTGCCGCCGGTGAGGGTGTTGTTGCCGAGGCTACCAATGAGCAAATCGTCGCCGCCACCACCGTTGAGCACGTCGTTGCCGAGGCCGCCGGTGATGATGTTGTTGTGGTTGTCGCCGGTGAGTTTGTCGTCGAAGTTGGAGCCGATGATGTTCTCGATCGCGGTCAGGATGTCGGTGCCGGCACCCAGGGTGTTTTGCGCGCCGAGCAGGCTCAGATCGACCTTGACCCCGGCGGTGGCGTGGGCGTAGCTCGCGGTGTCGAGGCCGGTGCCGCCGTCGAGCAGGTCGTTGCCCGCGCCGATGTAGAGCAAGTCGTTGCCGGCGCCGCCGTGCAGTTCGTTGTTGCCTGCACCGGCGGTGAGCACATCGTTGCCGTCGCCCGCGTTGATCACGTTGTTGCCGGTGCCTGCCACCAGCACGTCATCGCCCGCCGTGCCGGTTAGGGTGTGGCCGTCCTGATAGGTGATGGTCACGGCGGCGCTGTCGCTGCCGCCATGGTTGTCGTTGACGGTGTAGGTGCCGTGATAGTCCGGGGTGGTGTTGTGGGCGCCGGAGTAGTCGACGGTCATGGTCAGTTGGTAGTTTTCCGCGCCCTTGCCACTGCGGCCCGGCCCGTCATTGTCGATGTTGATGATGTGGATCTGGTAGGTGCCGTCCGAGGCGGCGGTGATGGTCTGGCCGTCGCCGATGGCAATGAACGCGCCGCCGTTGACCGAGTACTCCATGGCGACGTGACCGGCCGCCAGGTTGTGGTCGAGGTTGAGGGTTTCACCCTGTTTGAGGGTAACGGTGATGCGGTCCTCGTCATTGGTGTTGTGGTTTTTGACTTCGCCCAACGCTCCGCTGACCACCAGCACCGCAGTCATGGCGGCGCTGTTGGCGACGAATGCGCTGCGGGAGATGGTCACAGATCGGGCGTTGCTGCCGGTGAAGCTGTAGTTCTGGTCGCTGCCGGTGAAGTCCGCGCCTTTGGCGATCCAGCCGGTGTTGAAGGTGGTTGGCGAGGCGGTCAGCGGGTCGCCGTTGGCATCGGTGTCGTTGGCCAGCAGCATGTCGCCGGGCACGGTGACACTGCCCGACAGCACGTTGGTGATGACGTGGTCATCGACCGCCACCGGCGGCGCGTTCGGAATGGCCAGATCGCCGTCGTTGTCGCTGGTCGCTTCGATGCAGCCGTTGTTGACGTCGATGGTGATGGTCGTGGTGCTTTCGTCACCGTCGTTATCACGCAGGGTGTAGGTGAACACGTCGGTCGCGCCGGGGCCATTTACCCCGTTCGGGTAGCTGTAGTACTCGGCGTTGCCCTGGGCATCCAGGGTCAGGTAACCGTAGGTGCCATTGATCTGGGTGTTGAGACCGCCGTTCACCGGGGTCGAAGTGTCCGAGCCGGCGCGCACACCGACCACGCCACCGCCGAGCAAGGGACCGTCGGCGCCAGCGACGTCGTTCCACAGCACGTTGCCGCTGACGATGCCGCCCTCCGTCACCGAGGTCGCGTCGGGGTTGGCGTTCGGTGTGTCATCGACGATGTTGACGTTGATTTGCCCGGTCGCGGTGCTGCCATCCGTATCGGTGGCGACGACGTCGAAGTCCTCGGAGAGGCTGTTGGCGCCGCCGGCATTCGGGTGGTCGCTGTCGTAATTCAGCGTGTAGCTGTAGCTCACCACGCCGGTGGCCGGGTCGTAACCGGTGATGGTCAGCGTGCTGCCGTGCCAGGTGTCGGCCGATTGCGGGAAGCCGGCGGCCACGCCAGCGGTGACCACGGCGATGCCGCCGATAGTCAGGGTTTGCAGGCCATCCGGTGCGCTGACGGTGAAGGTGCCGCTCTGGGTCAGGGCCGGTGCGTGGGGGTCGGTGCCGTAGGTGAGGTTTTTTTCGTAGACGGTCAGCTCGCCGCCACACGCGTCGAGGCCGTTGAGGGTGACCGGGCTGATACAACTGTTGTTGACGTCGATGGTGATGGTGGTAGTGCTTTCGTCACCGTCGTTATCACGCAGGGTGTAGGTGAACACGTCGGTCGCGCCGGGGCCGTTAACGCCGTTCGGATTGCTGTGGTACTCGGCGTTGCCTTGGGCATCCAGGGTCAGGTAACCGTAGGTGCCATTGATCTGGGTGTTGAGGCCGCCGCTGACCGGTGTCGAGGTGTCCGAACCGGCGCGCACGCCGACCACGCCACCGCCGAGCAAGGGGCCATCGGCGCCGGCGACGTCGTTCCACAGCACGTTGCCGCTGACGATGCCGCCCTCCGTCACCGAGGTCGCGTCAGGGTTGGCGTTCGGCGTGTCATCGACGATGTTGACGTTGATTTGCCCGGTCGCGGTGCTGCCGTTGACATCCTTGGCCACCACGTCGAAGTTCTCGGAGAGGCTGTTGGCACCACCGGCATTGGGGTGGTCGCTGTCGTAATTGAGGGTGTAGCTGTAGCTCACCACGCCGGTGGCCGGGTTGTAACCGGTGATGGTCAGCGTGCTGCCGTGCCAGGTGTCGGCCGACTGCGGGAAGCCGGCTGCTACGCCAGCGGTGACCACGGCGATGCCGCCCACGGTCAGGGTTTGCAGACCATCCGGCGCGCTGACGGTGAAGGAGCCGCTCTGGGTCAGCGCCGGAGCATCCGGGTCGGTGCCGTAGGTGAGGTTTTTTTCGTAGACGGTCAGCTCGCCGCCCTCTACGTCGAGGCCGTTGAGGGTGACCGGGCTGATACAACTGTTGTTGACGTCGATGGTGATGGTGGTAGTGCTTTCGTCACCGTCGTTATCACGCAGGGTGTAGGTGAACACGTCGGTCGCGCCGGGGCCGTTCACGGCGTTCGGGTTGCTGTGATATTCGGCGTTGCCCTGGGCATCCAGGGTCAGGTAACCGTAGGTGCCGTTGATCTGGGTGTTGAGACCGCCGTTCACCGGGGTCGAAGTGTCCGAGCCGGCGCGCACACCGACCACGCCACCGCCGAGCAAGGGACCGTCGGCGCCAGCGACGTCGTTCCACAGCACGTTGCCGCTGACGACGCCGCCCTCCGTCACCGAGGTCGCGTCGGGGTTGGCGTTCGGTGTGTCATCGACGATGTTGACGTTGATTTGCCCGGTCGCGGTGCTGCCATCCGTATCGGTGGCGACGACGTCGAAGTCCTCGGAGAGGCTGTTGGCGCCGCCGGCATTTGGGTGGTCACTGTCGTAATTCAGCGTGTAGCTGTAGCTCACCACGCCGGTGGCCGGGTCGTAACCGGTGATGGTCAGCGTGCTGCCGTGCCAGGTGTCGGCCGATTGCGGGAAGCCGGCGGCCACGCCACCGGTGACGACGGCGATGCCGCCGATAGTCAGGGTTTGCAGGCCATCCGGTGCGCTGACGGTGAAGGTGCCGCTCTGGGTCAGGGCCGGTGCGTGGGGGTCGGTGCCGTAGGTGAGGTTTTTTTCGTAGACGGTCAGCTCGCCGCCACACGCGTCGAGGCCGTTGAGGGTGACCGGGTTGTTGATACAACTGTTGTTGACGTCGATGGTGATGGTGGTAGTGCTTTCGTCACCGTCGTTATCACGCAGGGTGTAGGTGAACACGTCGGTCGCGCCGGGGCCGTTCACGGCGTTCGGGTTGCTGTGATATTCGGCGTTGCCCTGGGCATCCAGGGTCAGGTAACCGTAGGTGCCGTTGATCTGGGTGTTGAGACCGCCGTTCACCGGGGTCGAAGTGTCCGAGCCGGCGCGCACACCGACCACGCCACCGCCGAGCAAGGGACCGTCGGCGCCAGCGACGTCGTTCCACAGCACGTTGCCGCTGACGACGCCGCCCTCCGTCACCGAGGTCGCGTCGGGGTTGGCGTTCGGTGTGTCATCGACGATGTTGACGTTGATTTGCCCGGTCGCGGTGCTGCCATCCGTATCGGTGGCGACGACGTCGAAGTCCTCGGAGAGGCTGTTGGCGCCGCCGGCATTTGGGTGGTCACTGTCGTAATTCAGCGTGTAGCTGTAGCTCACCACGCCGGTGGCCGGGTCGTAACCGGTGATGGTCAGCGTGCTGCCGTGCCAGGTGTCGGCCGATTGCGGGAAGCCTGCGGCCACGCCACCGGTGACGACGGCGATGCCGCCGATAGTCAGGGTTTGCAGGCCATCCGGTGCGCTGACGGTGAAGGTGCCGCTCTGGGTCAGGGCCGGGGCATCGGGATCGGTGCCGTAAGTGAGGTTTTTTTCGTAGACGGTCAGTTCGCCGCCCTCTACGTCGAGGCCGTTGAGGGTGACGGGATGGTCCGGAGTTTCAGGGACATCCGGGACATCCGGGACATCCGGGACATCCGGAACATCCGGAACATCCGGGGTATCCGGGGTATCCGGGGTATCCGGGGTATCCGGGGTATCAGCAGCAATCGGCGCCGCAGCCGCGTTGCCACCGTTATCCGGATCACCAGCCAGACGCTCCAGTGGAAATTCAGGGATACCGTTGAAGCCGGCAGTGGGGAAACCGATGTTCGGATCGACCCGCCCGGCCACCTCCTCCAGCATGACAAAACTGTGGCCGCCGCCCAATGCACCACCGGGTGCGCCCGGTGTACCCGGGCCTGCCGCCGTGGCTTCCGCTGTCTGAGTCGGGTCATCACCCGCCGCGATCGCTTTTTGCAGTCGTTCGACGTCGGTCAGTTGCGCCTGGGTCGGCGTGCTCGCTTCAGCGGTATCCACATGGGGTACGTGATGAGCAAGCAACTGCGAGTTCATTTGCAGGCTGCTGCCACGCCCGAGGGTCAGTTCCTGGCCATTTTGCAGGTGCACCGCCACCGCGCCTTCGGCACCCGTGACCAGTTGATCGCCGGCGAACAGCCTGTCCCCCTCGATCAACGCACGTCGGGTGCCGTTGCTTGCTTGCGCGAACACCTGACCAATGACCTTACTGACGATACCGATGAGCGTAGCCATGTGCACTTCCTCCGCTGCCAACCGCTGTCGGCATCCTGTTGATTGCGAAGAACGTGTTCATGGCGTGAGCGGGTTATCGGCGGATCGACTACCGGGCAGCGGCTTGCCTGATCAAGCCGCTGCCCTGGCGACATTCTCGCCAAGCGTGCGCTCGTGGGCGAAGTGTTCCGATTCGGCATAAAACCCAATGCAATCAATCGCATCGGGATTCCATTGCGAAACCACCTTACCTGCGAGCAATACGTAACGGTTTTGAACCAACCCGTGACAAAAAACCGTCACCAAAAAACCGTTGCGCGTCCCTCCCCTCCAGCACTTCCTCGCCCTAACGTCGATAAGTGAATTGAACTTTTCTCGACCCTCAAGAAGCTCCCTAAAGCTCTAAAATCAAGGGCTTTCGCAGTGAACAATGTGCTGGATTTTTCAGAGCGCATAAGTTTTTTTCGACATAACAATCATGAGAAAAACTTCTAAGGTTCTTTTGAAAATGTTCTTAGCTCTGATGTTACAAGTATGAAACAGTTTACCTATAAAATCCGTCATATATTTGACGAATAATAAGCACCATCAGGATTTCAGGGAGATGCACCATGCGCCGACTGCCCCCCGTGTATAGCGTGATTCTATTGGCCATGGCATGCACGACTCAGGCTCAAGCCATGTCTCTGACCGAGGCGATCCAGAGCACCATCGCCACCCACCCGGAACTCGCGTCGCGGGTAGACAGCCGCCTGTCTGCGGACGAAGACGTGAAAGTCGCCAAGGGCGGTTTTTATCCCTCCGTTGATCTGAATGCCGCGTACGGGCGCGGGTACAGCGACAACACCAACACCCGGGCCTTCGGCAATCACCACACGGAAATCCTGAACTACACCCAGTCGGAACTGCGCCTGCGGCAGATGCTCTTCGATGGTTTCAACACATCCAACGAAGTCGAGCGCACCAAAGGCGTGGTCAACTCCCGAGCCTATTACGCCCAGGGCACCGCTCAGGATCTGGCCCTGCGCACCATCGAGGTCTATCTCGACGTGCTCAAGCGCCGCGAACTGGTGACCCTGGCCAAGAACAATTTGCAGGCGCACCTGCGGGTCAACGACCAGATCGGTCTGCGTACCCAGCGCGGCATCGGCAGCAACGCCGACGCCGATCAGTCCGTGGCTCGCCGGGCGTTGGCGGAGAACAACCTCGATACCGCCGAAGTCGATCTGGCCGATGCCGAAGCGAATTTCTACGCCGTCACCGGGCGCATGCCCGATGAACTGGAGACGCTGCCATCGATTCGTGGCGAATTGCCGGCCACGATCCAGGATGCCCAACAGAGCATGGTCGACAACAACCCGTACCTGAAATCCGCCCAGGCTGACGTGCAATCGGCCGAGAGCCAGTACGAAGTCGCCAAGTCGCCGTTCTATCCGCGCTTCGATGCGGAAGCCGCCGTGGGCGCGAACAACAACGTGCAGGGTGAAGAAGGCCACGACAACGAGTGGCGCGTCGGTATCGTGATGAACTACAACCTGTTCCGTGGCGGCAGCGACAAGGCGCGGCTGGCTTCGGATGCACACAAGATCAACCAGGCGATGGACATCCGCAACAACGCCCTGCGCCAGCTCAACGAGAACATCCGCCTGGCCTGGAACGCCATGGTCAACGCGAAAAAACAAACCCCGACCGCCCGCGAATACGCGGAAACCACCACCCGTGTGCGGGCGGCGTATCAGGACCAGTTCGGCCTCGGCCAACGGACCTTGCTCGACGTGCTCGACAGCGAAAACGAGCTCTACAACGCCAACCGCCGCTACACCGAAGTGCGCTACACCGAGGAATTCTCGATGTACCGCGTGCTGGCGAACATGGGTCAGTTGTTGAGCAAACAACGGGTGGTGCTGCCCGCCGATGCGATCGCCCGGACCGAAGTGAAGAACGAAGCCCGCTTGCCTGAACTCAAATGAAGTGCCCCCCTGTAGGAGCTGCCGCAGGCTGCGATCTTTTGATCTTGATCTTAAAAACAAAATCAAAAGATCGCAGCCTGCGGCAGCTCCTACAGTGAGATGTGTATCCACCGTTAAACGGGAGCGATCAATGTGACCAGCATGGAACCCGGCAACTCTGGTGTCGATCCGCGGCTGAGCTTCGATGACCCGCTTCTGGACGGTCTGCTGATTCTCTGCAAACTCCACGGCGCGACGGTCAGTCGCGCCAGCCTGAGTGCCGGGCTGCCAATGGCACACCAACGCCTGAGCCTGGACCTGCTGCCGCGCGCAGCGGCCCGGGCCAGTTTGCAGGCGCGGCTGTTGCGCCGAGACCTGGCAGACATTTCCGCGCTCAACCTGCCCGTGCTGCTGATCCTCAACAATGGCCGCACCGCCGTCCTGCGGCGCTTTGGCGATGATGGTCGCTTGCTGATTCTGCCGAGCGAAGCCGATGGCGGCGAGCAGTGGGTCAGCCGTGAAGAGCTGGCCGAAAACTACAGCGGCCAGGCGTTGTTCGCCCGGCCACGGCATGAACTCGAAGATTTGCGTTCGCCGCTGGTGCCACGGGTCGAGGCGTGGTTTCGCGACACGTTGAAGCTGTCGAAATGGCTGTACAGCGATGCGATCCTGGCGAGTTTCCTGATCAACCTGCTGGGGCTGATGGTGCCGCTGTTCGTCATGCAGACCTACGACAGGGTGGTGCCGAACCAGGCCACTTCAACCTTGTGGGTGCTGTCCATCGGCTTGCTGATCGGCACCGGTTTCGAGCTGGCGCTGCGAGTGGTTCGCGCGCATTTGCTGGACACCGCCGGAAAGAAAACCGACGTGATCCTTTCCGCGACGCTGTTCGAACGCATCACCGGCATGTCGATGAAAGCGCGCCCGGCGACCATCGGCGGTTTTGCCCAGAGCATTCATGACTTTCAGGGCCTGCGCGAATTCCTCACCGCCGTCACGCTGACCAGCCTGATCGACCTGCCCTTCGCCGCGCTGATGCTGGTGGTGATCGGCCTGCTGGGTGGCTGGCTGGTGGTGATTCCGTTGCTGGCGTTTCCGATCACGATCCTGTTCGCAATGGTGATTCAGGTGCGCCTGCGCGACACCGTACAAAAGAGCCTGACCCTCGGTGCCGAACGCCAGGCCTTGTTGATCGAAACCCTCGGCGGCCTGGAAACCCTCAAGGCCTGCAGCGCCGAAAGCGAGCGCCAGCACAAATGGGAAAGCACCCACGGCGCCCTCACCCGCCTCGACAGCCACGCGCGCAACCTCTCGGCGCTGGCCACCAACGGTACGCTGTTCATCCAGCAGTTCTCCGGCATGGCGACCATCGTCGCCGGGGTCTACAGCATCATCGCCGGCAACCTCAGCGTCGGTGCGCTGGTGGCGACCTACATGCTCGGCAGTCGCGTACTCGCGCCGCTGGGGCAGATTGCCGGGCTGATCACGCGCTATCAGCAAGCGCAACTGACCATGAAAAGCACCGATGCGCTGATGGGTCTGCCGCAAGAGCGCGACGCCAAACAGCGGCCGCTGGAACGCACGCAATTGCAGGGCGCCCTCGACGTCAGCGGCGTGACCTTTCGCTACAACGGCCAGAACGCACCGGCGCTGGCCAACATCAGTTTCAGCCTGAAACCCGGTGAACGGGTCGGCATCATCGGGCGCAGCGGTTCGGGCAAAAGCACCTTGGGGCGACTGGTGATGGGTTTCTACGAACCGGAGGAAGGTCAACTTCTGCTCGATGGCCTGGACCTGCGGCAACTGGACGTCGCCGACCTGCGCCAACAGATCGGCTACGTCGCCCATGACCTGCCGCTGCTGGCCGGCAGCCTGCGTGACAACCTGACCCTCGGCGCGCGTTACATCAGCGATTCGCGGATGCTGGAAGTGGCGGAACTGACCGGCGTGACCGAGCTGGCGCGTCAACATCCCCAAGGGTTTGACCGGCCTGTCGGCGAACGCGGGCAATTGCTGTCCGGCGGTCAACGTCAGGCAGTGTTACTGGCTCGCGCCTTGTTGCTTGATCCGCCGATCATGTTGCTCGACGAACCCACCAGCGCCATGGACAACAGCAGCGAAGATGTCCTGCGGCAAAAACTCCACGGTTGGGTCCAGGGCAAAACCTTGCTGCTGGTGACCCACCGCACCTCGATGCTGAGCCTGGTGGATCGGCTGGTGGTGCTGGACAACGGGCGGATCGTCGCCGACGGTTCGAAAGAAGCGGTCATTGATGCACTGCGCAAGGGCCGTGTCGGCTCTGCGCCCGTCTAGGGGCGCCCACTCGATGCCAAGACATAACCTGTGGCGAGGGAGCTTGCTCCCGCTCGGCGGCGAAGCCGTCGCAAAAGTCCAGCTGACACAACGAGGTAAATGGGGCTGCTTCGCAACCCAGCGGGAGCAAGCTCCCTCGCCACAGGTGTGTGTTCGGCTTTTTTTCTCTTAACTGACGGGTATCGCCCCATGTCTGCTCAAACACCGGATTCAGCGGCCCGAAGCTACTTCGGCAGTTTCAGCAAAAGCGCCGAAAGCGAATTCATGCCGGAAACGGCCGGCGCTTCGTTGCAGGATTCTCCACGCTGGTCGCGGATCACCGTGTGGCTCGCCGCCGCGTTGATTATCAGCGCCGTGGTCTGGGCCAAGTTCGCGGTGTTGCAGGAAGTCACCATGGGCGAAGGCAAGGCGATTCCGTCGAGCAAGGTTCAGGTAATCCAGAACCTGGAAGGCGGCATCGTCACCGAGATTTTCGTGCGCGAAGGGCAAATGGTGAACAAGGGCGACACCTTGCTGCGCCTGGATGACACGCGGTTTCTGTCGAACAAGGGTGAAAGCGAGGTCGATCGGTATGCGTTGACCGCGCAGGTCGAACGCCTGTCCGCCGAGGCGGAAGGGCGGCCGTTCAAGCTGTCGCCGGACGTGATCGCCAAAGCGCCGCAAGTCGCCGAGGACGAGCGCTCGCTGTACGAACAACGGCAACGGCGCCTGGCCAGCGAACAGCGCACGCTGACCGAACAACTTCGGCAGAAAACCCAGGAACTGGCGGAGTTCCGCTCGAAACAGGGTCAATACAGTTCAAGCCTGGCGCTGCTGCAACAGGAGATGAACATGTCCGCGCCGCTGGTGGGCTCCGGAGCGGTTTCGCCGGTGGAAATCCTCCGGCTCAAACGCAGCGCGGTGGAGATTCGCGGCTCGCTGAACGCCACGACGCTGGCGATTCCTCGCGCTGAATCGGCGATCAACGAGATCAAAAGCAAGATCGACGAATCGGAACAATCCTTCCGCTCGGACGCGGCAAAAGAGCTGAATGAGAAACGCACCGACCTGTCGAAAATCACCGCGTCGAGCATCGCCATCGATGACCGAGTCAGCCGCACCACGGTGGTGTCGCCGGTGCACGGGATTATCAAAGTGCTGAAGATCAACACCATCGGCGGCGTGGTTCAGCCGGGCAGCGACATGGTGGAAATCGTGCCCATCGAAGACAACCTGCTGATCGAAGCCAAGGTGCGGCCGCAGGACGTGGCGTTCCTGCATCCGGGGCAGAAAGCGATGGTCAAGTTCAGTGCGTACGACTACACGATTTATGGCGGGTTGAGTGCGAAGCTGGAGTTGATTGGTGCGGATACGATTACGGATGACAAGGGCAACAGTTTTTATCTGATTCAGGTGCGCACTGATAAAAATCACTTGGGTGGGGATGTGAAACCGTTGCTGATTATTCCGGGGATGGTTGCCACTGTGGACATCATTACCGGGGAGAAAAGTGTATTGGATTACCTGCTGAAACCGGTGTTGAAGGCCCGGACTGAGGCGATGCGGGAGCGCTAAGTCTGACGCGGTCCCTGTGGCGAGGGAGCTTGCTCCCGCTGGAGTGCGAAGCGCTCCCGATCCTGGCAGCTCGGTATACCTGATTCACCGGAGTGAGCAGTTTTGGGGCTGCTGCGCAGCCCAGCGGGAGCAAACTCCCTCGCCACAGAGGAACTCATCGCAGGTGATTCTTCTGGTAAGTCTCCTCCCCCATCGCCGCAATCTGCCCCTCGATCAACGCCTCGAACGGCTTCAACAACGGCTCGAAACTGACAGGTGCTTCCAGCGTCTGCAGTGCCTGCACAATCGCCTCCACCGTCGACAACGCGCCCGGCTCCGGCGCCTTGCGCAAGCGATAACGCGACACCCCACCCTCCGCCAGCATCACCCTCGGCAACGCCGCCAGCAGCGGATTGAGGTGCAGCATTTTGCGCGCCTTGCGCCAGGTGCCGTCCGGTACGACCAGCAACAGCGGCTGATCTTTCGCGGTGTACGCCTGCAACGGCTGCGCCTCTTCCCCAGGAAACAGCAGTCGTGCCTGATAGCCCGGCTGATTCAACAGCGTCGGCAAATCCTTGAATACTTCGCCCACGATCAACTGCGCACTCTTCAGCCCCAACGCCGCCAACCGCGCGGTGTTCAGCGCATGGTTCACTTCGCTTGGATGTTGCAGCAACAACACCCGAGTGCGGCTGTCGAGGCTCGGGATCAGGAGGCACAAGCAATGGGTTTGCGGGCGCAGGCAGCGCGGGCACTGGATTCTGGACATCGCTTCTTTTCCCTTTAAACGGCCTGATTGAGTTGCGCTTTGAGCAGGTCGCGAAACGTCTGGATCAGCGGCTCGCGGCTACGACCCCGGCGCACGATCATCGAGAACGGCGCCTGATAACCGAAGGTCGCCGGCAGCAACACGCGCAAGTCACCCTTGTCTGCCCAGGCCTGGGCGTAGTGCTCCGGCAGGTAACCGATGTAGGCGCCGGACAGCACCAGGATCAGCTGCGCCTCCATACTTTCCACGGTCGCGGCGCTGTGTTTGAAACCGTGGCGCGCCAGTTCGGCCTGGCTCCAGTAACCGCGACCGACCATGCGTTGCTGGGTGATGACTTGCTCGGGGATGCGCCGCTCGGTGAACAGCGGATGACGGCTGCTGCAATACAACCAGTGTTGTTCGCGGTACAGCGGCATGTAGACCAGCCCGCTCATGCGCGTGGAAAACGCGCCGATGGCCAGGTCGAGACGATTGTCCTGCACGCCGAGTTGCAGTTCGTACGGGCTCATCACCGAGAGGTGCAAATGCACGGCCGGGTGTTCCTGGCTATAGGCGCCGATGGCTTCGGCGAACGGCAAGGCCTTGTCGCTGACGGTGGAGTCGATGACGCCGAGGTTCAGCGTACCGCGCAGTTCACCCTTCAGCGCCGCCGCGTATTGCTCAAAACCTTCGAGTTCGCCGAGCAGGCGCAGGGTTTCCTGATGGAACAATTCGCCTTTGCTGGTCAGGCTGAAACCACCGCGACCGCGATGGCAGAGCACCAGGCCAAGGGCCGCTTCAAGCTGGCTCATGTAGGTGCTGATCGCCGAGGTCGAGAGGTTGAGTTCTTGCTGGGCGTTGGCGAACCCCTGATGACGGACCACGCTGACGAAGATGCGTAACAGTTTCAGGTCGGGTAAAGCGTTGGCCATGGGGGGGCTCCAAACACCGGTCGAATTTCAGCTGAATCAGGGTCGCGATAGCTGAGGCCCTGTAGGAGCTGCCGAAGGCTGCGATCTTTTGATCTTTGGTGGTTTCATGGCCGCAGAAAATCAAGATCAAAAGATCGCAGCCTTCGGCAGCTCCTACAGGGTTACTCGCGAGCCAAGTGATGAAGTCTATCGCCGTCACGACCATTAGTTTAGAAAAATCTGAACTAAGTATTTGCCCGTAGCGATTCTTCCCGGCCACTACCTTTCGCAGAATCGGCCCCTAACGGTGCCCGATCCTCCCTGGACCTGCGCAACCGACATAAATAAAACAACGACGATGAGGCCCTACCCGTGGACAAGATTCTTCACCAACCACTGGGCGGCAATGAAATGCCGCGCTTCGGCGGCATCGCCACCATGCTGCGACTCCCCCATGTGCCTACCGCTGCCGGCCTCGACGCTGCCTTCGTCGGCGTGCCTTTGGACATCGGTACTTCGCTGCGCCCCGGCACCCGTTTCGGGCCGCGTGACATCCGCGCCGAATCGGTGATGATCCGCCCGTACAACATGGCCACCGGCGCAGCGCCGTTCGACTCGCTGTCGGTTGCCGACATCGGCGACGTGGCGATCAACACCTTCAACCTGCTGGATGCCGTACGGATCATCGAAGAATCCTACAACAACATCCTCGAACACGACGTGATCCCCCTGACCCTCGGCGGCGACCACACCATCACCCTGCCAATCCTGCGTGCCATCCATAAGAAGCACGGCAAGGTCGGCCTGGTGCACATCGACGCCCACGCCGATGTAAACGATCACATGTTTGGCGAGAAAATCGCCCACGGCACTACTTTCCGTCGTGCTGTCGAAGAAGGCCTTATCGACCCGGACCGCGTCGTGCAAATCGGTCTGCGCGCCCAGGGTTACACCGCTGACGACTTCAACTGGAGCCGTAACCAGGGCTTCCGTGTGGTTCAGGCCGAAGAGTGCTGGCACAAATCCCTGACCCCGTTGATGGCCGAAGTTCGCGAGAAAGTCGGCGGCGGTCCGGTGTACCTGAGTTTCGACATCGACGGTATCGACCCGGCCTGGGCGCCTGGCACCGGCACCCCGGAAATCGGTGGTCTGACGACCATTCAGGCAATTGAAATCGTTCGCGGCTGCCAAGGCCTCGACCTGGTCGGTTGCGATCTGGTAGAAGTCTCGCCAGCTTATGACACAACCGGCAACACCTCCCTGCTGGCCGCCAACCTGCTGTACGAAATGCTCTGCGTACTGCCTGGCGTGGTCCATCGCTGAGGATCGGTCATGAACGAACGTGATCAGGTTTTGAAGGCCGCCGCCGATCTGGTGTCCGCCTTTGCCCGTAACGATCGCGAAGCCTACTTCGGCGCATTCAGCGCCGATGCCAGCTTCGTGTTTTACACCCTCGAACAACCACTACTGTCGCGCGATGCCTATCAGGCGTTATGGGACAGCTGGCGTACCGAGGATGGCTTTGAGGTGCTGTCGTGCACCTCGAGCAACGCCTTTGTCAGCCTGCAGGGTGACGTGGCGATTTTCATCCATGACGTGGCCACCGAGCTGCGCATGCAAGGGGAGCAACACTTCAGCCAGGAGCGCGAGACGATTGTTTTCAAGAAACAAGCGTCTGGCCAAGAACAACAAGGCCTATGGCTGGCCTGCCATGAACATTTGTCCGCGATGCCGGAAGGGCTGCCATCCCCTTAGCCAACATAGGTGACGCTCACGCACGATGAGCGCGCCTTTATGATCGGAGCTGATCATGAATAACAAAAACAACGAAAAAAGCCTTAGCAGCATCGAAACAAACGGGGTCGAACAGATCCCGGACCATGAGCGTGACGCCAGGCCCAGCGATCTGTTTCGCTTGATCTTCGGCGGCGCCAACACCTTTGCCACCGCCGTGCTCGGCAGTTTCCCGGTGCTGTTCGGCCTGTCCTTTCAGGCTGGCGTCTGGGCGATTGTGCTGGGCGTGGTACTCGGCTCGCTGATCCTGGCGCCGATGGGCCTGTTCGGCCCCATCAACGGCACCAACAACGCCGTCTCTTCCGGTGCACACTTCGGCGTGCACGGGCGAATCGTCGGTTCCTTCCTGTCGTTGCTGACCGCTATCGCGTTCTTCTCGCTCTCTGTCTGGAGTTCGGGCGATGCGCTGGTGGGCGGTGCCAAACGCCTGATCGATCTGCCGGAAACCGATCTGACCCTGGGCCTGGCCTACGGCCTGTTCGCGCTACTGGTATTGACCGTGTGCATCTATGGCTTCCGCTTCATGCTGTGGGTCAACCGCATTGCGGTGTGGGCGGCCAGTCTGCTGTTCCTGCTGGGGGTTTTCGCTTTCGCCCCTGCATTCGACAGCCAGTACGCCGGCACCGTAGCCATGGGCCAGGCCGGTTTCTGGGCTGCGTTCATCGGGGCAGCATTGGTCGCCATGAGCAACCCGATCTCCTTCGGTGCGTTCCTCGGTGACTGGTCGCGCTACATCCCGCGTGATACGCCCAAAGGCCGGATCATGGCGTCGGTGATTGCCGCGCAACTCGCCACGCTGATTCCGTTCCTGTTCGGCCTCGTCACCGCCACCATCGTAGCGGTCAAGGCGCCCGACTACATCGCGGCCAACAACTACGTCGGCGGTCTGCTGGCGGTATCGCCGAGCTGGTTCTTCCTGCCGGTGTGCCTGATCGCGGTGATTGGTGGCATGTCCACCGGCACCACCTCGCTCTACGGCACCGGCCTGGACATGTCCAGCGTGTTCCCGCGGGTGCTGTCGCGGGTCAAGGCCACGCTGCTGATCGGTGTGATGTCGATTGCCTTCATCTTCATCGGACGCTTCGCGGCCAACCTGGTGCAGAGCGTGTCGACTTTCGCCGTGCTGATCATCACCTGCACCACCCCGTGGATGGTGATCATGATCATCGGCCTGCTGGTGCGCCGCGGCTTCTATTGCCCGGATGACCTGCAAGTGTTCACCCGCGGCGAGAAAGGTGGCCGTTACTGGTTCACGCATGGCTGGAACTGGCGTGGGCTGGGAGCCTGGATCCCGAGTGCACTGATCGGTTTGTGCTTTGTGAACCTGCCGGGGCAATTCGTGGGTGTGCTCGGGAATCTGGCGGATGGCATCGACATCAGCCTGCCGGTGACCCTTGGCCTGGCCTCGCTGGTGTACTTGGCGCTGCTGAGCCTGTTCCCGGAATCGGCTGCGGTGTTCGGCCCGAATGATTCACGCAGCAAGGGCACGGACCCGCTCGCTAAACCGGCGGTTCGACAAGTCGCCTGATTCAAAAATACACGGTAATGAGGTGCACACCTGTGGCGAGGGAGCTTGTCGGATCGCCGCACCGTCCCGCTCAACTGCGCAGCAGTCGCAAAACAGGCGATTGAGTTTCCCCTGAGGAAACTCGGTTGCAGGATTGGGGCTGCTCCGCAGCCCAGCGGGAGCAAGCTCCCTCGCCACAAAAACACCCCATCACAGCAATGCAATTCAGCCTCACCATAAAAAAGACAATCGGAGACACGCTTCATGGCTTTGGATTTATTCGTCGTACTCATCTACGCCGCCGCGATGCTGATACTCGGCTACTACGGCATGCGCAAGGCCAAGACCAACGAAGACTTTTTGGTCGCCGGTCGCAACCTCGGCCCAAGCCTGTACATGGGCACCATGGCTGCCACCGTCCTGGGCGGCGCGTCCACCGTGGGCACCGTGCGTCTGGGCTACGTGCATGGCATCTCCGGTTTCTGGCTGTGTGCGGCCCTGGGTTGCGGGATCGTGGCGCTGAACCTGTTCCTCGCCAAACCGCTGCTGAAACTGAAGATCTACACCGTTACCCAGGTCCTGGAAAAACGCTACAACCCGATGGCCCGCTCCGCGAGCGCGGTGATCATGCTGGCCTACGCGCTGATGATCGGCGTGACCTCGATCCTGGCAATCGGCACCGTGCTGCAAGTGCTGTTCGGCCTGCCGTTCTGGATCTCGGTACTGCTTGGCGGCGGCGTCGTGGTGATCTACTCGGCCATTGGCGGCATGTGGTCCCTGACCCTGACCGACATCGTCCAGTTCGTGATCAAGACCGTTGGCCTGATGTTCATCCTGTTGCCGATCTGCCTGTACCGCGTCGGCGGTTGGGATGAGTTGGTGTTGAAACTGCCGGAAGCAGCCTTCAACTTCAGCACCATCGGCTGGGACACCATCATCACCTACTTCATGATCTACTTCTTCGGGATCCTGATCGGCCAGGACATCTGGCAACGGGTGTTCACCGTCAAGACCGCCAAAGTGGCTCAGGTCGCCGGTACTTTCGCGGGTGTCTACTGCATCCTTTACGGTCTGGCCTGCGCCCTGATCGGCATGGCGGCTCACGTGCTGATCCCGGACCTGGACAACGTCAACAACGCTTTCGCCGCCATCGTCAAACTGTCCCTGCCGGACGGTATCCGTGGCCTGGTGATCGCTGCTGCACTGGCCGCCATGATGTCCACCGCCAGCGCCGGCCTGCTCGCCGCCGCCACCACCCTGACCGAAGACCTGCTGCCGAAACTGCGTGGCGGGAAACAGTCCAGCCTGCGTATGAACCGCGTGGTCACTCTGTTGACCGGTTTTGTGGTGCTGGGTATCGCACTGGTCGTGAATGACGTGATCAGCGCCCTGACCCTGGCCTACAACCTGTTGGTGGGTGGCATGCTGATCCCGCTGATCGGTGCAATCTTCTGGAAACGCGCCACCACCGCCGGCGCCATCGCCAGCATGGGCCTGGGCTTCGCCGCTGCGCTGGTGTTCATGGTCAAGGACGGTCTGGATGCCAACACCCCGATCTACTACAGCCTGGCTGTAGGTCTGGTGAGCTTCGTTGTAGTCAGCCTGATGTCCCGTCGCCCGGCAGTAGTGGCGAGCGCTATCTAAGCTGAACATAACGACTTGATGCTTTCTTCGACGGGTGTGGCGTCGGTTGCCACACTCGTTTTTTTTCGTCTGGAGAAAACCTTTGATGAAGATTGTTTCTCGCGATCAGTGGTTCGAGGTCAAACAACTCAGCGACGGCATCCGCCTGATTCACGAGCCCTACATCCGCCCTTTCTATCGCTGCAACCTCTGGCACATTCAGGGCCGCGACAAGGACCTGCTGCTGGACAGCGGTTCCGGGCTGGTCAGCCTGCGCGAGCAATTGCCGTGGATCACCGAACGACCGCTGCTGGCGGTGGCCAGCCATTGCCATTTCGACCACATCGCCGGGCATCACGAATTCCCTGAACGCCTGGTGCATCCTGCCGAAGCGGACATCCTGGCGGCACCTGACGGCGAAAACGATTTGAGCCGGGCGTTCGTCGGCGATGACATGTTCGAGGCACACCCGGATTGCCCGTTGTGCTACGCCGAATACCGGGTCAAAGCCGCACCGGCCACCGGGTTTATCAATGAGGGGGATGTGCTGGATCTGGGCGACCGAGTGCTGCAAGTACTGCACACACCCGGACATTCACCAGGCGGCATCAGCCTGTTTGAGGCGGCAACCGAAACCCTGTTCAGCGGCGACATCATCTACGACGGGCCGTTGATCGAAAACGCCTACCACTCCAACCTCGACGACTACGCCCGCAGCCTGCAACGCTTGCGCGAGATGCCGATCCGCACCGTGCATGGCGGCCATTTCGGGAGTTTTTCCGGGGAACATTTGCGCAGCATGATTGACGAGTGGCAGCGCTCGCACGCCTGAAGCCTGCTGTACTCAAGCACAGGGACAACACCAACGCCCTGGAAGAACCCTCATGAAAAGAGCCACCGTGCGTGCCGCTGTGCATCGTTTCATCAGCCGACTGCTGGAGCGTCAGGATGACTTCGACGATTACGCCAGCCTGATGGAATTAGGGTTGGATAAAGAAGATATCGAGGAGCTGATCTTTCATCTGGAAGATGAGCTGGGGTTGACGGCGTTTACGGCGGAGGAAGACCGGTTGCTCAAAAGCGCCAGGACGGCGGATGACTTGAGTCGGTTTTTGATCGAGATAGGAAGGCATTGACCTGAAGATCGCCAAGATCGCCAAGATCGCAGCCTTCGGCAGCTCCTACGGATACGCAAATAATCGCAGCATTTGTGCTAGCCCATGTAGGAGCTGCCGCAGGCTGCGATCTTTTGACCTTGACGTACTACCGACGGCGTTGCTGGCGTCGACGCTGTTCGTCGTCAGTGCGAATAGGCACAGGTTGCAGAGGCGGTTCGATCAAACCGAGTGCGACACCCAGGTCATGCAGCCAGTTTTGGATTTTCTCTTTCATGGTGCCCCCTTCAGGGTAGTGCCGAGCGGCTGAAATTCTGTAGCCCCTTCGCACTGATAATAGTCCGAAGTCCTACGCAATGCTCGGCAAAATCCGCAATGATCTGTTACTGAATTGATCCAAATACCTGACCTATAGCTCAGGCTATTGCCTGCGCCGGAATCGCTTGCGATGGAAAAACCGCCTGTTGCTGCTCGATCCACGCGTTCAGATTGGCCCCGACCATGCCCTTGCGCCACATCAGCCAGGTCGTCGCCGTGGCGAACGGCTCGGCCAACGGGTGCACCGCCACACTTTCGCGGCCCGGCAGACTGGCCAGCATCGACTCCGACATCAGCGCTACACCCGAACCGGCAATCACGCAGGCGAGCATTCCCGGATAGGATTCAATCTCCATCGCCCGGCCCATGGCCGCGTGATCATGAGCGAACCAGGCTTCCAGCCGCATCCGATAGGAACAGCCCTGGCGAAAGGTAAACACCGAGCGCCCCTGCACATCCAGCGCGCTACGCACTGGCGGGTGATCGGCTTCGCTGATGAGCACCAGCCGTTCGTCGCACAACGGCACGCCGTCCAGCCCGGCCAGTTCCAGCGGGCCGTCCACCAGCGCCGCATCGAGTCGACCGGTGAGCAGTCCTTCCAGCAATTCGCCGCTAGGGCCCGACTGCACTTGCAGGTTCACCGCCGGGTACGTGCGGTGATAGCGGGCCAACAGCCCGGGAAGGTGAATGGCGGCGGTGCTGTACATCGTACCCAGCACGAATTCACCGGCCGGTTGCCCGCCCTGCACCGCCGCTTGCGCTTCATCGTGCAAGTTGAATAGCTTCGCGGTGTAGTCCAGCAGGACTTTTCCCGCAGGAGACAACTGCAAACGCTGACGCTCGCGTACGAAAAGTTCTACACCGAGCTGTTCTTCAAGTTGTTTGAGTCGTGTCGACAGGTTCGACGGCACCCGATGCAAACGCTCGGCAGCACGGGTGATCGAGCCCTCTTCCGCCACCGCCTGGAAGATCCGCAATTGGCTGAATTCCACGGCATTCTCCAAATCAGAACAAGTTACTCACTATTATTCACTTTTAAAGAAAGTCAATCAGTCCTAGCCTGACGGTCATTGATCCTCTGCCGGAACTCAGACTATGTCGCCTCTGATTCGCTTACTCGCCAGTTTCATCGCGCTCATGATGGCCATGGGCATCGGGCGGTTCGCCCTCACCCCGCAAATGCCACACCTGCTCAGCGAAGGTCAGGTCGACCTCACGGCCGCCGGTCTGATTGCGGCGGCCAACTACCTTGGGTACTTCGTCGGCGCCGTAGACGCGATGTTTTCCCGTCGTCCCGAACAAGTCCGGCAGCGGCTGCTGGGCGGGTTGTGGCTGTGTGTATTACTCACGCTCGCATCGTTCTGGGCCAACGGGTTCTGGTCGCATCTGTTGCTGCGTTTCGGCACGGGCGTGGCCAGCGCCTGGGTGCTGGTGATGATCACCGCGTTGAGCCAGCCACTGGCCGCGGCAGCCGGTCGACCGCGGCTTGGCGCACTGGTATTTGCCGGACCGGGTTTGGGGATTTTTCTGACGGGATTGCTGGCCTTGGGCTCGAACCTGTTGGGTCAGACCTCCGCAACCTTGTGGTTGGTATACGCCGGCGTCGGACTGGTGATGCTGTTGGGGATTTTGCCATTCCTGCCGCAACCGTCCGCCACCGTGGCAGTCGCCTCCAACGCTGCCGATTCGGGCAACCAGGGGATCGGTCGTTTGGGGGTGATCTACAGCTTGTACGGTCTGGGCTACATCATCCCGGCCACTTTCCTCTCGCAAATGGCCAACGCGCAGTTCCACGGGCAATGGCAAGCCGACCTGTTCTGGCCCTGCTTTGGTCTGGCGTCGGCCATCGGCGTGGTGCTGGTGAGTCTTCGTCGTCACAACCCGAATGCCACCCGTCATTGGCTGATGGCAACGTTGTGGCTGCAAGCGGCCGGTGTGTTCGCCTGCCTGTTGGGCAGCGGGTCAGGCCTGGCGCTGGGGGTGATCCTGTGTGGCACGCCGTTCCTGGCCTGCATGCAGCTGGTGATGCAACGCTCGCGGGAACTCGCCCCCCACGCCACCCAGCGCAATGCCGGACTGCTGACCGCGTGCTTCGCCGTGGGTCAGCTTGCCGGACCGTTACTGGCGGCATTGAGTAGCCATTTCAGCGGCGGTTTGCAGCCGGCGCTGATCGTAGCGGGCAGTGGTTTGCTTATCGCGGGTGGCCTGTTGTTCCGTCCGGTCAGTGTTGGCCGAGGGCTTTGCGTAAACGACGGCGCACCCACTTTTCAGCGCTGACAAACGTGATGCCGAGCAACACCAGCACGGCACCGATGACGAAGTTGAGGCTCAGCGCTTCGCCCAGCAATACCACACCGAACGTGACGCCGAACAACGGCGTCATGAACGAAAACACCGCCAGGTTCGCCGCCAGATAGCGACGCAGCAACCAGAACCAGGTCAGGTAGCTGAAGAACGACACCACCAGTCCTTGGAACAGCACACTCGCCACCGCCACGGTGGTCAGGCTGACGTGAGTGAACTGGCCGCTGAGCATCGCGATCAGCAGCAAACCGACGAAACCGACAATCAGTTGGTAGAACAACGTGAGCGTCACCGGTGCTTCCGACAAGCGCGAAGCACGCACTACCACGGTAGTCGCGCCCCACGCGGCGCCGGCCAAGACGCCAAGCGCATCCCCCATCAACATGCGGCGATCAAGGTTTTCCCACGACACGCCGCCGGCAAACGCGATGGCAATCCCGATGAAGGCGAGGAAAATGCCCAGCCACTGGACGGGTCTTAAACGTTCACTCGGCAACAGCCAGTGCACGCCCAACGCAGTGAAGATCGGCGCCGTATAAAGGAACACCGACATGTGCGCGGCCGTGGTCAATTGCAGGCCTTCGGAAATGAAGAAGAACTCCAGGCCAAAGAGCGCGCCAGCCAGTAGTCCACCGCGCCACGTGTTGCCGACCTGATCCCAGCCGCCCTTCCAGCAGATCAGCAGTCCTACAAGCAACGCAGAAATACCCGACCGACCCGCAGCCTGCATGACCGGCGCGATGTCAGGCGCCGCCCACTTGATCATCACTTGCTGCACGCCCCAGATCAGGCACAAGCCGATCATCACTTGCAGGGCAAACTTATCGGCGCTACGCCGGGTGGCGCTCACCGGAACACCTCGTCAACACAATCCATGGCAGTGACTCGACAGTTAAAGCAAAGGTCGGCGTGCGATCAGCTCAGTTCAATGCGATCGGCATGAATAACGATCTGGCCATTCTTGTACAACGCACCAATGGCTTTCTTGAAGTTGCCTTTGCTGACACCAAACATGCTGGTGATCACCGTCGGGTCGCTCTTGTCGCTCACCGGTAGCGTGCCGTTGTTTTCGCGCAACTTGGCGAGGATCTTCGAGTTAAGGCTGGTGGCGGCTTCTTCACCTACGGGTTGCAGGCTCAGGCTGATCTTGCCGTCGGCCCGGACTTCTTTGATAAAGCCCTTCTCTTCCTTGCCGGCGCGCATGAACTTGAAGATTTCGTTCTTGTGGATCAAGCCCCAGTGCTTGTTGTTGATGATCGCCTTGAAGCCCATGTCGGTGGCTTCGGCAACCAGCAAATCAACTTCCTGGCCAGGGGTGTAGTTGGCCGGGGTCTTGTCCAGATAACGGTCCAGACGCGCCGTCGCAGTGATGCGGCGGGTGTGCTTGTCGAGGTAGACGTGCACCACGACGTACTCGCCTGCAGTCATCTGGCGCTTCTCTTCGGAAAACGGCAGCAACAGATCCTTCGGCAAACCCCAATCCAGGAAAACACCGATGCTGTTGACTTCAACGACTTTCAAACTGGCGAATTCACCGACTTGAACTTTCGGCTTTTCGGTAGTTGCGATAAGTTTGTCATCGCTGTCCAGATAAATAAAAACGTTGAGCCAGTCTTCATCTTCGCTGGGAATATCTTTGGGAATATAACGGTTAGGCAGAAGGATTTCGCCATCCGCACCACCGTCCAGATATAAACCGAAGTTAGTGTGTTTAACCACTTGCAAACTGTTGTAACGCCCGACTAAAGCCATTTCAAATACCCTCATTGCGTGGGCGGCATTCTACCCGTTTTTGCACGCTACGTTCGACGCCCGGCCAGGCGGCTCGAGAAAATCCCTCTGAAGGTCTTAATTTTCCAGGGTTTTATCGGACGCGTCAGGCCACTCGTCAGTCCAGCCTGCGGATCTTTGCCCCTTCCAGTCAGGCAAAAATCCATTTACATCCACCAATGTTCTTATTTAAAACAGCAGCTTACGAGAATATTTCGAATAATAACTTGCGATTAATCCCGCTTTTGTGATGTGTATTTCAGGGGGATATTTACCAAGCAATTGTCAAGTATTTCCTGTACGATGCGTGGCCAAGTTAATTTTCTACAGGTTAATGGCCGCCATGCGTGTAAAAGCATCCAACAGCAAAGCAAAGCCAGCTCCAGCCGTTGAAACCAGCGAATCGATCAACAGCCAGATTGCTGCGTTCCTCAAGTCCGGTGGCGAGATCCAGCAAATTGCCAAAGGCGTCAGCGGCCAGACGTTCGGCCCATCCAAGCAGATCACGCTCGGCAAAAAGTAACACCTTTACAAGACTCCCTCGCGTCACCTGGTCCGTAAGCGCTTTGAGCTTCGAAGCGCTTGGACTGGAACCCTCCCGCAACACCCCATCAAACACATCAATATTTCAACAATCGACGAACGGCATTCGAGCGACAGTCGGGTCACTCTCAAAGCCGAACGCGCGTTCTATTGATCGGCTGAACTGGCAGGCTCATCCTGCGTTCACATGAGAACCTACGCTTTCGCAAGGACTCGCCCATGTCGCGCTGGTTGAAGTGTCTCGCCGTCGTCCTCACCCTCAGTCTCGCCCTCGGCGCGTGCAGTCGCGTGGGCCTGGCCTACCGCAACCTCGACGTGATCATTCCGTGGACGCTCAGCGATTACCTGGACATGAACGGCGAGCAGAAAGGCTGGTTCAACGAGCGCCTGAAAGAACACCTGAGCTGGCACTGCACCACGCAACTGCCGGGTTACCTCGATTGGCTCGACCGCTTGCAGGTGATGGTCGAAACCAACCAGGTCACCGACGCCGCACTGCAAACCCGCACCCAGGAAGCCAAACAAGCCATCGCCCAGACCGCCCGGGAAATCACCCCGTCGGCCATCGAGTTGTTGCAGGGGCTGGATGACAAGCAAGTGGCGGAAATGAACGACGCCTTTGCCAAG
Source organism: Pseudomonas sp. LB3P81 (assembly GCF_054897965.1). Taxonomy (NCBI): domain Bacteria; kingdom Pseudomonadati; phylum Pseudomonadota; class Gammaproteobacteria; order Pseudomonadales; family Pseudomonadaceae; genus Pseudomonas; species Pseudomonas sp. LB3P81. The sequence goes on from NZ_JBUBVG010000001.1 coordinate 1,824,621, forward strand.
GACCAGCGCAAACGCCAGCAGGATTACCTGAAACCGTCCCTCGATCAGCAGATCAAGGAGCGCGGCGCGCGTATGGAAAAACGTTTGAATGACTGGCTCGGCCCGCTGAGCCCGACCCAGCAACAACGTGTCGTCACCTGGTCGAATGCCTTGGGTGACCAGAACACGCAATGGATTGCCAACCGTGCTCATTGGCAGAAGCAGTTCAGTGCGGCGGTTGCGCAGCGTCAGAGTCCAGAATTCCCACAGCGAATCGAGACGCTTCTGGTGAATCGAGAGAGTTTATGGACGTCCGATTACCGCAAGGCCTACGCCAATACCGAAGCACAGGCGCGAAGCCTGTTTGTGGATGTGATGGCCGAGAGCACGCCGACTCAGCGTGAGCGGTTGTTGAAAAAGATTGAAGGGGTGCGCAAGGACTTCAATGATTTGAAGTGTTTGAAGGCAGCGCATCAGAGCTAAGAATCAAAAAGATCGCAGCCACACGGCAGCTCCTACACGGGTTTTGTGTACACCTGTAGGAGCTGCCGAAGGCTGCGATCTTTTTGCTATCACCATGCAATCAGGCAATCTGCGCCATGGACGCCACCTCATCAAACGTCGCTTCATCCAGCGCATCTTCCTGCTCATCCAGCACCTGCCGCGGATGAGCATTGCCCGGAATGCAGCTGTCGATCAGGCTCAACAACCTCGAACCACGCATCGTCAGCATGTAATTCGAACCGGTGCCGCCCTGCTCTTCAGGTCGAGGTTCAATATAACCGCGCGCCAACAGTAACTTTTCATACTCGCCGGCCACCGCTTTCAGGTGATCCAGGTTTTCAGTCTGCTCGCCTTCCGTGGCTTTCTCCGCTGCGTATTGCTCGGCATAGGGCCGTGGCGTGAAGCTGGGTGCTGCGTTTTGCACCTCGTGCAGCAAGCGCTCAATCAAATCCCAGTTATAAGTCGTCATCCTGTTCAACCTCCAAAACCCGTGAGTGTGATGGCCTTCATCAGTTGTGACCGGCGATGCGCGCAGCCGTTCAGCGCAGGTTTTGAACGGCGCTGAACGGAGGGATGTCGAATTCGGCACAGGTCAAACGACAAGGTTGTGTCAGTCACCTCCCAGCATTGCGCAGGAGAAAACCCGATGAACGTTCAGAACCATCAAGTCGTATCGCGAGAAGAATGGCTCGCCGCCCGCAAACAACACCTGGCCCACGAAAAAGCCTTCACCAAGGAACGGGACAAACTCAGCGCCGAACGCCGCGCCATGCCCTGGGTAAAAATCGACAAGGACTATCGCTTCCAGGGCCCCGACGGCGAGCTCAAACTGGCCGACTTGTTCGACGGTCGCAGTCAGTTGGTCATCTACCACTTCATGTTCGCCGACGGCTGGGACGAAGGCTGCCCCGGTTGCTCCTTCCTGTCCGACCACATCGACGGTGCAAACCAGCATCTGGCTCATCATGACGTCGCAGTGGTGGCGGTTTCCCACGCACCGTTCGCCGAATTCCAGGCGTTCAAACGGCGCATGGGCTGGAAATTCGATTGGGTGTCGTCAGCAGGCTGCGATTTCAACTACGACTTCGGCGTCTCGGCCCGGGCAGAAGATGTCGCTGCCGGCAAGGCGACCTACAACTACGAAAAATCCGACAGTGCCGAGGAAGAACTCCCAGGCCTCAGCGTGTTTTATCGCAACGAAGCTGGCGATATTTTTCACACCTACTCAACCTATGCCCGCGGCCTGGACATGCTGGTCGGCGCCTACAACTACCTCGACCTGACGCCCAAGGGCCGTAATGAAGAGGAAATCATGGAATGGGTAAGGCATCACGATCGGTATGAAGACAAAGCATCTTCTAGCTGCTGCCACGGTGGATAGATCGCTTCGCGAGCAAGATGGATGTCATTGGTAGACGCTTGCGAGCGCAGCAGACTACGCGGTGAAATGAAAACGGGCGACCTGAAGGTCGCCCGTCTTAGCTTGTGCTGTCGCTTACAACGGCGCGGCTACTTCACCGGTATATAAGAATATCCCTTCACCATGGCTTTCCCTTCCTTCGCATCCGGTCAATTGACGGACTCGTTATCAACCCGTTGCGTGACCAAAAGATGCCTGCGCGCTGAACTTTCCCCTGACCTCAACCCTCAACCGGATAACCCGCCTTAACCGGAACCGAAGCCCTCTCCATGAAAACCCTGTTGAAACTTACCCTCGCCGCCACCCTCGCTTGCGCCCTCCCCGCCTGGGCCTGTACGCCGGAGGAAGCCACTGCCAAGCGCGAACAGTTGGCCAAGGAAGTCGCCAGCCTCACGGAGCAGAATCCGGCCAAGGCCAAGGAAATAAATGCTGAGTTGCAGAAGATGGATCTGGGCACGGCCAGCAAGGATTTGCCGGTCCAATGTAGGAGCTGCCGAAGGCTGCGATCTTTTGACGTAAAAAAACCCGGACACTGTCCGGGTTTTTATTGGGTCGCTATCGACGCTTACTCAGCCGCCGGCGCTTCCGGCTTGCGGCGCTTGAGCGGCGCCATGCCGTCCTTGCTGACCAGCGACAGGGCGTCGGTCTTCGGGCGGTTGGCGATTTTGCGCTTGGTCGGTGCCTTGGCGCCGGTTTTCTTCTTCTCGCCCTTGGCGTCGACCTTTTTCTTCTTCACGCCAACGGCTTTACCCGAGGCCTTGACCTTTTTCGGCCCGCCGTAGGTGCCTTTGACTTCCTTGATGGTGCGGCGCTCGAAGCTCTGCTTGAGGTAGCGCTCGATGCTCGACATCAGGTTCCAGTCGCCGTGGCAGATCAGCGAGATGGCCAGGCCATCGTTGCCGGCGCGGCCGGTGCGACCGATGCGGTGAACGTACTCGTCGCCGCTGCGCGGCATGTCGAAGTTGATCACCAGGTCGAGACCGTCAACGTCGAGGCCGCGAGCGGCGACGTCGGTGGCAACGAGGATTTTCACGCCGCCCTGTTTCAGGCGATCGATCGCCAGTTTGCGGTCTTTCTGGTCCTTGTCACCGTGCAGGACGAACGCTTTGTATTCCTGCGCCACCAGGCGGCCGTAAATGCGGTCGGCCATGGCCCGGGTGTTGGTGAACACGATGGCCTTCTGATAGGTCTCGTTGGCCAGCAGCCAGTTCACGATCTGCTCTTTGTGCTGGTTGTGGTCAGCGGTGATGATCTGCTGACGAGTGGTCGCATTCAGATCGCTGACGTTGTTCAGCTGCAGGTGTTCCGGGTTGTTCAGAACCTTGGCGACCATCTCGCGCAGGCCCGAACCACCAGTGGTGGCGGAGAACAGCATGGTCTGCTGACGGTTGGTGCACTCATCCACCAGACGCTGCACGTCTTCGGCAAAGCCCATGTCGAGCATGCGGTCGGCTTCGTCGAGGACCAGCACTTCGACTTCTTTCAAGTCGAGGTTGCCGGCGTTCAGTTGCTCGATCATCCGCCCCGGCGTGCCGATCAGGATGTCCGGCACCTTGCGCAGCATGGCGGCCTGGACCTTGAAGTCTTCACCGCCGGTGATCAGGCCGGACTTGATGAAAGTGAACTGGGCGAAGCGCTCGACTTCCTTGATGGTCTGCTGGGCCAGCTCGCGGGTCGGCAGCAGGATCAGGGTCTTGATGCTGACGCGGATTTTCGCCGGGCCGATCAGACGGTGGAGGATCGGCAAAACGAAAGCAGCGGTTTTGCCGCTACCGGTTTGCGCTGTCACCCGCAGGTCACGCCCTTGGAGCGCCAGCGGAATAGCCGCTGCTTGCACAGGCGTTGGCTCGACAAATTTAAGCTCGGCCACGGCTTTGAGCAGGCGTTCGTGCAGGGCGAATTGGGAAAACACGGGTGCTACCTCGAAGAAATACAAAAAAACAGCTGCATAGGGTAACGGTTTCGAGCGCCGAGGCCGAGTTTCTTTATGCAAACGACCGCAAACAGTGGCTTTTTTGTTGCGTCTTTAGTCCTTAAACGTCATCCAAAGCGTCTTAAATGCTCTAATCGCCCCGACGCGTCCTATAGAAGAACGGTTTTACCCATGGATATCAAACAGCTCTGGCTCAACGTCCAAGACCTTTGGGGTGCGCTCGACCAGCACCCACTCATGCATTCCAGTCTAGGTCTGCTTTTATTACTGTCGGTGGCGCTGGCCCTCGGACGAGTGGCGCGCTACCTGATCCTGCACGCGACCAAAATGCTTGGACGCCAACCGGCGTTGCACTGGGTCAACGACTTTCGGCAGAACAAGGTGTTTCACCGTCTGGCGCAGATGACGCCGTCGCTGGTGATCCAGTTCGGCCTGCACCTGGTTCCGGAACTGAGCAAAACCGCGCTGATCTTCCTCGGTAATGTGGCGCTGGCCTTCACGATTCTGTTTCTGGTGCTGGCGATCAGCGCCCTGCTCAGCGCCTTGCTGGACATCTATGCGCGCACCGAACATGCCCGCACCCGCTCGATCAAAGGCTATGTGCAACTGGCGAAAATGGTCTTGTACGTGTTTGGCGCGATCATCATCGTCGCCACGTTGATCGACCGCTCGCCGCTGTTGCTGCTGTCGGGTCTGGGCGCCATGTCGGCGGTGATTCTGTTGGTCTACAAAGACACCCTGCTGTCGTTCGTCGCCAGCGTGCAGTTGACCAGCAACGACATGCTGCGGGTCGGCGACTGGATCGAGATGCCGCAAGTCGGCGCCGATGGCGATGTGGTGGACATCACGCTGCACACGGTCAAGGTGCAGAACTTCGACAAGACCATCGTTTCGATTCCGACCTGGCGCCTGATGTCCGAGTCGTTCAAGAACTGGCGCGGCATGCAGCAGTCGGGTGGGCGACGGATCAAGCGCAGCTTGTTCATTGATGCCAGCGGTGTGCGCTTCATCCGTGATGACGAGGAGCAAAAACTGTCCCAGGTGCATCTGCTGACCGACTACATCAGCCGCAAACAGGCTGAACTCAAGGCGTGGAACGAGGCTCAGGGCAACGTGGCGGCGATGTCGGCCAACCGGCGGCGGATGACCAACATCGGGACCTTCCGCGCCTATGCGCTGGCGTATTTGAAGAGTCACCCGGAGGTCCAGCCGAACATGACCTGCATGGTGCGGCAGATGCAGACGACGGCGCAGGGGATTCCGCTGGAGATCTACTGCTTTACGCGCACCACGGCGTGGGCGGATTACGAGCGGATTCAGGGGGATATTTTCGATTATCTGCTGGCGGTGCTGCCGGAGTTTGGGTTGAATCTTTATCAGCAGCCGAGTGGTGGGGATCTGCGCGCCGGGTTGCTCCCGGCGGTACTAGGCGCAAGCCACATTCCCGAGCCCGAAAAACACGTCATGTAGGAGCTGGCGCAGCCTGCGATCTTTTGATCTTCAAAATCAAAAGATCGCAGCCTTCGGCAGCTCCTACACCGGTTGAGCGGCTCGTCTGATACCCAACCGACTAATCCACACCGCCATCAGAATCACCGAACCACCCAGCAACAAACGCCCCAGCTCTTCATGCTGATTCCAGATCAGCAAATTGATCAGCAATCCCACCGGCACATGCAGATTGTTCATCACCGCCAGCGTCCCGCCATTCACCAGGCACGCGCCCTTGTTCCACCAGTACAACCCCAACGCGGTCGAGATCAGGCCGAGGAATACCAGCACGCCCCATTGCAGCGGTGCTTCGGGCAGGAAATTCTGTTTGCCGAACAGCACAAAGGCCGGCAACGCCACCGCCAATGCGCCGAGATAGAAATAACCAAAGCGCCGGTAATGCGGCAGATCGCTCGGATGACGCGCCACCAGATGCTTATAAAGCACCTGCCCGGCGGCGTAGGTGAAGTTGGCCAGTTGCAGCAGCAGAAACCCCATGAAGAAATCCGGATTGATCCGGTCATAGCGAATCACCGCCGCGCCGAGCACTGCCACCAACGCTGCGACCAGCGCCCACGGATTGAAGCGCCGGTTCAGCGCATCTTCGATCAGCGTCACATGCAGCGGCGTGAGGATGGTGAACAGCAACACTTCCGGCACCGTCAGCACCCGGAAGCTCAGGTACAGGCAGACGTAAGTCACGCCGAACTGCAACGCACCGATCAGCAGCATGCCACGCATGAACGCCGGCTCCACCGAACGCCAGCGAGTCAGCGGAATGAACACCAATCCCGCCAACACCACGCGCACCAGCACTGCGAAGTAACTGTCGACATGACCGGCCAGGTATTCGCCGATCAGACTGAAGGAAAACGCCTGGATCAGCGTGACAAAAAGTAGATAGCCCATGCTCGCCTCGTTTCGAATGGCGGCGACGATAGCGGGTTTTGCCGTTCACTGCGAATTGCCAGACAACACAAATCCCTTGTGGGAGCGGGCTTGCTCGCTCCCACGGGTCTATGTGTACGCCCACCAAATCCCGGGCAAAAAAAAAAGCCCGATCTCGCTAAAGCGTTCAATCGGGCTACAGCACTCAGGAGCAAAAAGTGCAAAGGGAGGTCGATGCGCGTACAGGCTTGAAGGGTTGCGCCAGGTCACTAGACCACCCAGCGATTATCTGGCGATTAAAACCTCAAGCCACTTGGGCAAGGCTGGCGTTGGCCTGGTTCAGACCCTTCTCCTGGAAGTCACCGCCCAGGTTCATGCCTTCGGCATGGATGAAGATCACGTCGTGGATTCCGATGAAGCCCATGACCTGACGCAGGTAGGGTTCCTGATGATCTGCGGTGCTACCGGCGTAGATCCCGCCGCGAGCGGTCAGCACGTAAGCGCGTTTGCCACTGAGCAGACCTTGCGGGCCGGTGTCGGTGTACTTGAAGGTCACGCCGGCACGCAGCACGTGGTCGAGCCAGGCTTTCAGCGTGCTGGGGATCGCGAAGTTGTACATCGGCGCAGCCATGACCAGCACGTCGGCGGCCAGCAATTCATCGGTCAACTGGTTGGAGCGCTCCAGGGAAACCTGTTCGATGTCGCTGCGCTGCCCGGCGGGTTTCATCCAGCCGCCCAACAGGTTGATGTCCAGATGCGGCACCGGGTTGACGGCCAGGTCACGCACGGTGATCTGGTCGTTGGGGTGTGCGGCTTTCCACTGGGTGATGAAGGTTTGGGTCAGTTGACGGGAAACCGAGTCTTGCTGACGGGCACTGCTTTCGATGATCAGAACGCGGGACATGGGATGTAGGCTCCATCTGAGAATGCTGTAAGTCGATGGAGTGAAGGTTAAACAGAGTCGTATCGATGAAAAAGCGCAAATAACTGCTACAACCCATCAATAAATTCGTTTATAAGCAGTGCTTAGCTGTGGGAGCGGGCTTGTGTGGTGAGGGGATTTATCCCCGTTCGGCTGCGAAGCAGTCGCAAAACCGGTGAATGCGGTTTTTCTGAGACACCGTAGTCCCAGGTTTAGGGCCGCTTCGCAACCCAACGGGGATAAATCCCCTCACCACACAAGCCCGCTCCCACAGGGGTGGTAAAAGTTATTTCGGGGTGCAGGTCAGGTTGATGCGCATCTTGATGATGGACCGGTTGAACTTGGCAGTGGCATTTTTGTGCTTGCCGGCAGCCACTTCTATATTGCGGGTGCGAGGCGCTTCAGGACCATTATTGAAAACCACCTTACAGACTGCATCGGTGCTGCCGTAGTTGTTTACCTGAATGGAGGCGATGTCGGTATCCGTGTCATACGCGTTGTAGTCGATGCTCAAGCCGTTCAGCTGTTTTTGGACGTCGATCGGGTAGGCAAACGCAGTCAACGGCAACATCGCCAGCGCCACAACACAGAATTTTTTCATTCGGCAGTCTCCAATAAGGACTGCCAGCTTAGGACAAGAGGAGCTCAACATGAAAGCGCCCCGCGTGACCCTTGATCAATGGCGAACGTTGCAGGCCGTGGTCGACCACGGCGGTTTCGCCCAGGCCGCCGAAGCGCTGCACCGCTCGCAATCGTCTGTCAGCTACACCGTGGCACGCATGCAGGACCAGCTCGGTGTACCCCTGCTGCGCATCGACGGCCGTAAAGCCGTGCTGACCGAAGCCGGCGGCGTGTTGCTGCGCCGTTCGCGGCAACTGGTGAAACAGGCCAGCCAACTGGAAGACCTGGCGCATCACATGGAGCAAGGCTGGGAAGCGGAGGTGCGGCTGGTGGTCGACGCCGCGTACCCGAGCGCCCGCCTCGTTCGCGCCTTGACCGCGTTCATGCCGCAAAGCCGCGGCTGCCGGGTGCGTCTGCGCGAAGAAGTGTTGTCGGGCGTGGAGGAAGTCTTGCTCGAAGGCGTGGCCGACCTCGCGATCACCGGCCTAAGCATTCCCGGTTACCTTGGCGCGGAATTGAGCGACGTAGAATTCGTCGCCGTCGCCCACCCCGAACACCCACTGCATCGCCTGAACCGCGAACTGAACTTCCAGGACCTGGAAAGCCAGATGCAAGTGGTGATCCGCGACTCCGGCCGCCAGCAACCACGGGATGTCGGCTGGCTCGGCGCCGAACAGCGCTGGACCGTCGGCAGCCTCGCCACCGCTGCGACGTTTGTCGGTAGCGGATTGGGTTTTGCGTGGTTGCCCCGGCACATGATCGAACGCGAACTGAAGGAAGGGACGCTCAAGCTGCTACCGTTGGATCAGGGTGGCAGCCGTAACCCGAGCTTCTACCTGTATTCGAACAAGGACAAACCGCTGGGCCCGGCGACGCAAATCCTCATCGAACTGCTGCGCACCTTCGATACCGCACCGCTGGATGCCCCCTTCGCCGCCCCTGCACAAGCCTGACACGGAGTGAACACATGGCCTATTTCGAACACGACGGTTGCAACCTGCACTACGAGGAATATGGCCACGGCACGCCGTTGCTGTTGGTCCATGGATTGGGTTCCAGCACCCTGGACTGGGAAAATCAGATCCCGGCATTGTCGGCCCGCTATCGGGTGATCGTCCCGGACATACGCGGCCACGGTCGTTCGGACAAACCCCGCGAGCGCTACAGCATCGCCGGGTTCAGCGCCGACCTGGTCGCCCTGATCGAGCATTTGAACCTCGGCCCGACACATTATGTGGGACTTTCGATGGGCGGCATGATCGGCTTTCAACTGGCGGTGGATCAGCCGCAACTGCTTAAAAGCCTGTGCATCGTCAACAGCGCGCCCGAGGTCAAACTGCGCAGCCGCGACGACTATTGGCAGTGGTTCAAGCGCTGGAGCCTGATGCGTGTGCTCAGTCTGGGCACCATCGGTAAAGCCATGGGCGCCAAACTGTTCCCGAAACCGGAACAGGCCGAATTGCGTCAAAAGATCGCCGAGCGCTGGGCAAAAAATGACAAACATGCTTATCTCGCCAGCTTCGACGCGATCGTTGGGTGGGGTGTTCAGGAACGACTTTCCAAAGTGTCCTGTCCAACCCTCATCGTCAGCGCCGACCATGACTACACACCGGTGTCGCTGAAGGAGACTTACGTAAAACTGCTGCCCGATGCGCGGCTGGTGGTGATCGCCGATTCGCGCCACGCCACCACGATGGATCAACCCGAACGCTTCAACCAAACCCTGCTCGAGTTTCTCACCGCAGTCGACACCACCACACTCAGGATTACTGACCCATGCTGAAAAAAATCGCCCTCGTCGCTGGCTCCGTTCTGTTTGCCGCCAACCTGATGGCCGCCACGCCCGCCAAGGTGCCGCACGTGCTGCTGGAGACCACCAACGGTCAGATCGAAATCGAACTGGACCCGGTCAAGGCGCCGATCAGTACCAAGAACTTTCTTGAGTACGTCGACAGCGGCTTCTACAACAACACGATTTTCCACCGCGTGATCCCGGGTTTCATGGCCCAGGGCGGCGGTTTCACCACGCAGATGCAGCAAAAGGAAACCAAGGCACCGATCAAGAACGAAGCCAGCAACGGCCTGCATAACGTGCGTGGCACGCTGTCGATGGCGCGTACGTCGAACCCGGATTCGGCCACCAGCCAGTTCTTTATCAACGTCGCCGACAACGCCTTCCTCGATCCGGGCCGTGACGCCGGTTACGCGGTATTCGCCAAAGTGGTCAAGGGCATGGACGTGGTGGACATCATCGTCAACTCCCAGACCACCACCAAAAGCGGCATGCAGAATGTGCCCATCGACCCGGTGCTGATCAAGTCGGCCAAGCGCATCGACTAAGACCCACAGGCACAGGGATGTTGAGCGGCCGCCGGCATTCGGCGCCGCTCATAGCGTTTAAAGGAGAGCCCGCGCGCGGGCGGAGAACAAATGCTTTATCGCCGTTTTGAACAACTGATCGACGTATTCCGTGACGCCCCCACGGCGGCTCCGCCCGACCGTGTTTTCCCCTTCTATACCTATTACCTGAAGCAGGTCTGGCCGAGTTTCGCCGCCCTGCTGACCGTCGGCCTGTTCGGCGCACTGATCGAAGTGGCGCTGTTCAGCTACCTGAGCCGCATCATCGACCTGGCCCAGGGCACGCCGAACGTCAACTTCTTCAAGGAACACGGCATCGAACTGGCCTGGATGGCAGTCGTGGCACTGATCCTGCGCCCGGTATTCGTGGGCCTGCATGACCTGCTGGTGCACCAGACCCTGAGCCCGAGCATGACCAGCATGATCCGCTGGCAGAACCACAGCTACGTGCTCAAGCAAAGCCTGAATTTCTTCCAGAACGACTTCGCCGGGCGCATCGCCCAACGCATCATGCAGACCGGCAACTCGCTGCGCGATTCCGCCGTGCAAGCGGTGGACGCGCTGTGGCATGTGCTGATCTACGCGATCAGTTCGCTGGTGCTGTTCGCCGAAGCCGACTGGCGCCTGATGATTCCGTTGTTGTGCTGGATCGCAGCCTACATTGGCGCCCTCTACTACTTCGTGCCACGGGTGAAAGAACGCTCGGTGGTGTCCTCGGATGCGCGCTCCAAGCTCATGGGCCGGATCGTCGACGGCTACACCAACATCACCACGCTGAAGCTGTTCGCCCACACCAATTTCGAACAGCAATACGCCAGGGAAGCCATCCAGGAACAGACCGTAAAAGCCCAACTGGCTGGCCGCGTGGTCACCAGCATGGACGTGGTCATCACCAGCATGAACGGCTTGCTGATCGTCACCACCACCGGTCTGGCGTTATGGCTATGGACGCAGTCGCTGATTACCGTCGGTGCCATTGCCCTGGCCACCGGCCTGGTGATTCGGATCGTCAACATGTCTGGCTGGATCATGTGGGTGGTCACCGGCATCTTTGAAAATATCGGCATGGTTCAGGACGGTTTGCGGACTATCTCGCAACCGGTGAGTGTCACCGACCGTGAAGCGGCGAAACCGCTGACCGTTGCCCGTGGCGAAGTGCGCTTCGAGCACGTGGATTTTCACTACGGCAAGAAAAGCGGGATCATCGGCGACCTCAACCTGACGATCAAACCCGGTGAAAAAATCGGCTTGATCGGCCCGTCCGGCGCAGGCAAGTCGACCTTGGTCAACCTGCTGCTGCGCCTCTACGACGTGGAGGGCGGGCGAATCCTTGTCGATGGCCAGAACATCGCCGACGTCGGCCAGGAAAGCCTGCGCGAGCGCATCGGCATGATCACCCAGGACACATCGCTGCTGCATCGCTCGATCCGCGATAACCTGCTTTACGGCAAACCCGATGCCACCGACGCCGAACTCTGGGAAGCGGTGCACAAGGCCCGTGCCGACGAGTTCATCCCGTTACTGTCGGACGCCGAAGACCGCACCGGTTTCGATGCCCATGTCGGTGAACGCGGAGTGAAACTCTCCGGCGGCCAGCGTCAGCGGATCGCCATCGCACGGGTGCTGCTCAAGGACGCGCCGATCCTGATCATGGACGAAGCGACCTCGGCGCTGGACTCGGAAGTCGAAGCGGCGATTCAGGAAAGCCTCGAAACCCTGATGCAGGGTAAAACCGTGATTGCCATCGCGCACCGGCTTTCGACCATTGCGCGGATGGATCGGTTGGTGGTGCTTGAGAAAGGCAAGATCGCCGAGACGGGGACCCATGCTGAACTGCTGGCGCATGGCGGGTTGTATGCGCGGTTGTGGCAGCATCAGACGGGCGGGTTTGTCGGGATCGATTAATTCGAATTCACCACCGCCCATGTGGGAGAGAGCTTCTGTGGCGAGGGAGCTTGTCGGAACGCCGCACCGTCCCGCTCGACTGCGCAGCAGTCGTAAATTCAGGCGGCCTGGTTTGTCTGACACAACGGAGTTTTCGCCATGGGGACAGCTTCGCTGTCCAGCGGGAGCAAGCTCCCTCGCCACAAAAGACCGCTAAACCCATCACAAGAACCGCCACAGCCCGCCAACCACAGGCGCTGGCGGTTTTTTCACGCCCGCTGGCAATCCATAAAAACCCTGCTGTACTCAGCCAAGGTTCTGGAGATGAGCCAGCCGTAAACCCGCAGGATGCGTCACTCGATTCAGTCTCGATAGCTCGCCTATCAAGGAAGATCTCATGTCTCTGTTCAAACGTTCAGTCACTGAGTTGTTTGGTACGTTCTGGCTGGTGTTGGGGGGGTGCGGCAGTGCGGTGCTGGCCGCGTCTTCTCCGCTGGGGATCGGGGTGCTTGGCGTGGCCCTGGCGTTTGGTCTGACGGTGCTGACCATGGCGTTCGCCATTGGCCATATTTCCGGCTGCCATCTCAACCCCGCGGTATCGGTCGGTTTGTTCGTAGGTGGTCGGTTCCCGGCCAAAGAACTGCCCGCTTACATCATTGCCCAGGTCATCGGCGCGATTATCGCCGCCGCGCTGATCTATTACATTGCCAGTGGCAAGGAAGGCTTCGACCTCTCCGCCGGCCTCGCTTCCAACGGCTACGGCGAACACTCCCCCGGTAAATACTCAGCGGCCGCAGGCTTTGTCTGTGAGCTGGTGATGACGGCGATGTTTGTGCTGATCATCCTCGGCGCGACCGACAAACGTGCGCCTGCCGGGCTGGCACCGATCGCCATTGGCCTGGCCCTGACGCTGATCCACCTGATCTCGATTCCCGTCACCAACACCTCGGTCAACCCGGCTCGCAGTACCGGACCGGCACTGGTTGTCGGCGGCTGGGCCATCGCGCAATTGTGGATGTTCTGGGTCGCACCACTGCTCGGTGCGGTGATCGGTGGCGTGACCTATCGTTGGCTGGGCAAGGAAAGTACTTGAGCCCACGGACGAAGGATCAGTCTTGCCGAAAAGGCAAGGCGGTCCTCGCTTCCTCGGCATACGCCAACACGCCGAGACGCTCTTGATGAAGGAAGTCTTTTACCGCCGCTTTCAGGCCGGGATGGCGCAAGTAGTGCCAGGAATGGGTAATCACCGGTTCAAACCCGCGAATCAGCTTGTGCTCACCCTGAGCGCCGGCATCGAAACGCTGAAAGCCGTTGGCAATCGCGTAGTCCATGCCTTGATAGAAACACGTCTCGAAGTGCAGACGGTCGAACTCCGCCAGACAGCCCCAGTAACGCCCATAAAAACTGTCGCCGCCTACGAGGCTGAAGGCCATGGCCACCGGTCGTGAGCCTTGTTTGGCCAGCACCACGCGGATGGATTCCGGCATGCGTTCGGCCAACAGGCTGAAAAATTCTCGCGTCAGATAAGGCCGTTGCCGACGCACTGCATAGGTGTTGGCGTAACAGGCGTAAACGAAATCCCACTGCACCTGATCCAGTTGCCGGCCTTCCAGCCATTCGAATTCGAAGCCCTGCCCCGCCACCTGCTCGCGCTCCTTGCGCATCTGCTTGCGCTTGCGTGAACTGAGGACGTCGAGGAAGTCCTGAAAATCCCGATAGCCGCGATTTTGCCAGTGGTACTGACAGCCGATGCGCTGCAGCCAGCCGGGTTGTTCAGCCAGTGCCGCGTCGGTGAACGGGTCCGTGAAGTTGATGTGAGCGCTGGAGAGTTCTTCGATCTCAAGGTAGCCGGGCAAACTCTTCAGCAGTTCGAAACCGTCCTCAACCGTGGCCGCCAGCAAACGCGGTCCGCTGACCGGGCTGAAGGGCACGGCGGTCAGCAATTTGGGGTAATAGTCGATGCCGGCACGCTCGCACGCATCGGCCCAGGCGTGATCGAACACGTACTCGCCGTAGGAGTGCCATTTGCGGTAACTGGGCAGCGCGGCGATCAACCGGCCACTTTCCATATGCAGCAAATGCTCGGGCTGCCACCCGGAATGCGGACCGACGCTGCCGCTGTCCTCCAGTGCGCTTAGAAAGGCATGGCGCAGAAACGGCTGAGCATCCGGCACCAGGGCATCCCAGGTGCGCGGTGCTATATCAGACAGTTTTTCCAGACGTTGCAACGGCATCCACTTCTCTCCACTTCGCGGCGTAAAGCCCTGCGATTATCGCTTATCGACGCCTGTTCCACACCCTGCGATCCGCCGGCAGACCGGCGAGTAAAAAGTTCATAAAAGCTTTGTTTCGTCATCGAGACGCCATCACATTGCCACCGATTTGTCATAAACCATCGCGATACTGGCGCAAGTTTTTAGAGCGTCGGGTTCTAACCCGGCCACTGTTTCCGTCCTTCAACGGTCGGTTGTGCCCCGGATGGCTCAGTCATCCCCTTTCATCTTCGGAGATTGATATGCGTCTTGCTTCCACGAAAACTGCGGCGGCCCTGTGTGGCGGACTGTTGCTGGCCATGAGTGTTCCGGCCAGTGCCGCAGTCGACGCCAAACTGCTCGACATGCTGAAGGCTAACGGTTCGATTACCAACGCGCAGTACGGCGAACTGCAAGCCGAACTGGCCCGGGATCAGAAAGAACAGCAAATCGCCCGTCAGGCTCAACAAGAGAGCAACGAGCAGATCGCAGCAACGGCGAAGAAAACCAATGAGCTGAGCACCTTCGACCAGAAGCTGGCGTGGGCCGCCAAGACCCAGTTCAAGGGTGACGTGCGTTTCCGTCAGGAAACGGTCAAGAACGATGGTGTTTCCAACACCGGCGACCAGGACCGTCAACGTATTCGTGTCCGCCTGGGTGCCTACACTGCAATCAACCCGCAAGTGGACACCGGCATTCGTATTGCCACCGGCAGCGACAACGATCCTCGCTCCACCAACCAGAGCCTGGACAACAACTTCACCAAGAAAGACATCTGGCTGGACCAGGGTTACGTCGACTACCACCCTGACGCCATCAAGAATCTGCACTTGATCGGCGGCAAGATGCCGCAACCATGGGTGAGCATGGGCGACATCATCTGGGATAGCGACATCAGCCCGGAAGGTCTGGCACTGACTTACAAATACCCGCTGGGCGGCAGCACCGAGCTGTTCGGTAGCGCCGGTCACTTCACCCTCAAGGACAACGTCGACGGCGAAGGCAAGCAGTTCCGTCACGACCTGCGTCTGTACTCGGGCCAGTTGGGCGCGCGCTTCGCGATCACCGACAACTTGAAAATGACTCTGGGCGGCAGTCTCTACGCTTACGACAACGACAACGACATCAACAATACCTGTGCTGCGAACACCTGCCGACTGGCCATTAACGGCAACACTGCGAACGAACAGTTCAAACTGTACGAAGGCTTTGGTCAGATCGACATCGGCGGCCTGCCAATGCCGCTGTCGCTTTACGGTCAAGTCGTCAACAACGACGATGCCAGCAACGATCAGGACATGGGCTGGTTGGCCGGTGTCAAGACCAACGTCTTCGGCTTCGGCGTGGACTACAACTATCGCGACGTACAGCGTAATGCCGTTGTCGGTGCCTTCACCGACTCCGACTTCGCCAACGGTTTCACCGGTTCGCGCGGCAGCAAGCTGAAAGTGAGCTACGAGATCGACAAGAACTTCGCCCTCGGCGCGACGTACTTCCTGGCTGATTCCGACTACACCAACGCCAACCTGCGGGATTCGAAAATCAACACCCTGCAACTGGATGCTGAAGCCAAGTTCTGATCCCTGCTACACGGTTCGGGCAAGGAAGCCCGAACTGCTTTTACAAACTCGCGTTGCTGTATCGGTCCCCATCATCCGTCCGATACAGCAGCGCGAGTTTTTTTGTGCAAAAAAAAAGATCGCAGCCTTCGGTGTAGTGGTTCAGTTTTTTTGCACCACTCCGTAGGAGCATTAAGCCGCCTGCTGCTCAAACAGCGCAGGCGGCAAGTTGTTCGAGGCTGAGTGGCAACGGCGATGGTTGTAGTGCGAGATGAAATCCATCACATCCTTCTCCGCTTCGAAATGATTCTGGTATCCGTTTTCCGGCATCCAATCGTGCTTCAACGTCCTGAAGTAGCGCTCGACTACTGCGTTATCCCAGCAGTTACCTCGACGACTCATGCTCTGAACGATCCGGTTTTCTGCCAAGCACTCAACAAAGCGATCGGCGGTGTATTGGCAGCCCTGATCAGAGTGAAATAGCAGTTCAGGCATCGGACGGCGTAGTGCTACCGCAAGCTTCAGTGCCTTCATAGACAGCTCGGCATCCGCTGTTCGTGAGCAAGCCCATCCCACAATCCTGCGCGAAAACAGGTCCATCACCACTGCCAGGTACAGCCAGCCATGTCCCACTCTGATGTAGGTGATATCACCTGCCCAAAGCGTGTCTGACCGGGCTGGATTGAAACGACGATCAAGTATGTTCGGTGCAACGACAGCTGGCTTCGTGGCCCGGCGATAGTGCGCATAACGTGGCCTGCGCCGCTGTAGGTCAAAGGTCTTGATCAAGGTACGCATTCGATAACGCCCTATAAAAACTCCCTCTTTCCTCAACTCCTTGGATAGCCCGCGAGTACCCAATGCTTCTCGATGCTGCTTATGCAACGCACGAAGTTTACTCCCCAGATCTCCCAAAACTGGTCGCTGCCGCACGGCTTTACGTTTCACGTAATAGCTGCTGCGGGCCAAGCCGAACAAGACACACATACGCCGAATCGACATTGCCCCTCTGATGCCATCAATCACTTGGTTCGACCGAACAGAACCTTTAGATGAGAGGGCAATTGCTTTTTTAGCACTTGGTTCTCGGCTTCAAGTAGCGCCAGTTTCGCCTGGAGCGACTCAATCAGCTCCTGATCCTGTAGGCGAGGAGCTTGCACAATTCCTTCCTGCTCCCGGCGCCAGCGTGAAACCCAGCGGCGTAACGCTGTTGGCCCCACACCTGTAGCCTCACAGGCTTTAGGTATGGAGTAATTCATCTCCACAACCAAGCGAATGGCTTCCGCTTTTTCCTCAGAGGTAACAACCCGATATCCCATGATGCTTCCTTAAATCGACGCTCCTACATCATGGTCCAAAAACGTTCGACCACCACACGGCAGCTCCTACATGGGATTACATAACCCTGTAGGAGCTGCCGAAGGCTGCGATCTTTTTAGTCGAACTCAGCGCTTGCGCAGAATCACGCTACCAATCGAGTAGCCGGCGCCAAACGAGCTGAGCACCGCCAGCGAACCGGCGGCCAGATCATCCTGATGCTTGTGAAATGCAATCACCGAACCGGCGGAGCTGGTGTTGGCGTAGGTGTCGAGAATCACCGGTGCTTCTTGTTCGGTGGCTTCGCGGCCCAACAGTTTCCTCACGATCAGGTGGTTCATGCTGAGGTTGGCCTGGTGCAGCCAGAAGCGCTTCACGTCGCCGACGTTGAGCTGGTTCTCTTCCAGGTGCGTAGCGATCAGCTCGGCCACCATCGGGCATACGTCACGGAACACCTTGCGGCCTTCCTGCACGAACAGTTTGTCCTTGGCACCGATGCCCTCTTCCGCCGCGCGATTGAGGAAGCCGAAGTTGTTGCGGATGTTGTTGGAGAACTTGGTCAACAGCTTGGTGCTGACCACGTCGAACTGGTGCTTGGACGTTGCCAGGTCGGCGCGCTCGATGATCACCGCGGTGGCTGCATCGCCGAAGATGAAATGGCTGTCACGGTCGCGGAAGTTCAGGTGACCGGTGCAGACTTCCGGGTTGACCATCAGGACCGCACGGGCCTGGCCCAGTTGCACGCTGTTGGCGGCCGCCTGAATACCGAAAGTCGCCGAGGAGCAGGCGACGTTCATGTCGAAACCGAAACCCTGGATGCCCAGCGCTTCCTGAACTTCGATGGCGATGGCCGGGTAAGCGCGTTGCAGGTTGGAGCAGGCAACGATCACGCCGTCGATGTCGGCGGCGGTTTTGCCGGCGCGCTGCAAGGCTTGCTCGGCCGCGCCGATCGCCATTTGGCACAGCACCGACCACTCGTCGTTCGAGCGCTCCGGCAGGCGTGGCGCCATGCGTTGCGGGTCGAGAATGCCGTCCTTGTCCATGACAAAGCGGCTTTTGATGCCGGAGGCTTTTTCGATGAACGCTGCGTTGGACTCGGTCAATGCCTCGACTTCGCCACGGGCGATGGCGTCAGCGTTGTCGGCATTGAATTGCGCAACGTAAGCGTTGAAAGACTGCACCAGCTCTTCGTTGGAAATGCTGTTGGCCGGGGTGTACAGGCCGGTGCCGCTGATGACGACGTTATACATGGTCGTTTCTCTAATCTGTTCAGGCAGAAAGCGTTGGCACCGACGTACCAACGCATAAAGGGTCTGTTCCCGTCAGAGGAATCAAACCTGGCATCGCTTTAATCCGTTCCGCCCGAACCTTGAGAGGCTCAAAACTGCGGGGCCGGCATTTATAGGCGCGAAGTTTGCCATAAACATTGGGGTTTGGCCCTATTTGCCGAATCAAACACGGTTACCTGTAGGAGCTGCCGAAGGCTGCGATCTTTTGATCTTTTAGTGTCGCGGCAAAGAAAGATCAAAAGATCGCAGCCTTCGGCAGCTCCTACAGGAGATCGCGTCAAGGTTCCACTTGGGTCCATTGCTTGTTCAGGCGCTTGTCGGAGATCGGCACTTTGGTCCCCAACTGCTGGGCGAACAGCGAAACCCGGTACTCCTCCAGCCACCAGCGATACAGCTCAAGCTGCGGATCGCGCTTGCCTTCCTGGGCATGCTTGCCGGCGCGGGTCTGGTATTGGGTCCAGAGGCCGGACAACTCACCGCTCCAGACCCGATCCTTCTGCACCTGGGCACCGAGTTTCTCGAACCGTTGCTCGATGGCTTTCAGGTAACGCGGCAGTTCCTTGAGCCACTGCATTGGCGTTTCGCGGACAAACCCCGGATACACCAGATGACTGAGCTGCTGCTTGATATCGTTCAGGGCCACGGCCTGCGCCAGATCAATCTTGCCCTTGAAACGTTTTTGCAGACCGTGCCAGAGCTTGAGAATCTCCAGGGTCAGCTTCGCCAGCCGCTCGGCGTGCTCGGTCCAGCCGCCACGTTTGCGCTCGGCCAACGCCGCCAGTCCGGCGCCATCACGCGGCAATGGGTCTTCGCCGTCGAGGATGCAGCTGTCGAGACTGGACAGCAGAATGTCTTCCACCAGGCTGTCGATGCGGCCCATGTCGCGGTACATCAGGCCCAGTTCGGTCAGCCCCGGCAACTTGCCGCGCAGGAATTTCGCCGGTTCCGCCAGTTGTTGCATCAGCAAGCGCTGCAAGGCGCGGCGATGCTGGAACTCGGCTTCGGCCGGCGTCGAGAATCGCCCTTCCTTGACCGTGCCGGCCTCTTCCACCAGCGCCGGATACACCGTCATCGACAGCCCGGCGATCTTCTGTTGAGTCTTTTGCGCCACGGCCGCGAAGACTTTCGCCTCGACCGGTTGCTGGCTTTTCGCCGTTTGCGGAACGGCCAAAGCAGCCTGACTCGCTTCAGCGAATCGAGCGGTCAGTTCCGCCAGATCACGTCCTTCGCCAAGGAACTTGCCCTGGCCGTCGACGATTTCCAGGTTCATGCGCAGATGGCTTTCCACCTGCTGCGCCGCTTCGGCCCAGGCTTCATCACTGACGCGCGCACCGGTCATGCGCAGTAACTCGCGACCCAACGCTTGAGGCAGCGAACCTTCGGCGAAGGTCATGCGTTGCAACGCGGCTTTGACGAAATCCGGCACCGGTACAAAATTCTTGCGCAGCGCCTTGGGCAGATTGCGCACCAGCGCGATGCACTTGGCTTCGATCACACCCGGCACCAGCCATTCCAGACGCTCCGGCGGCAGCATCGGCAACAACGGCGCCGGCACACGCAAGGTCACGCCGTCGCGCGGATGGTTCGGTTCGAAGTGGTAACTGAGCGCCAGTTCCAGATCGCCGATGTGCAAGGTGTCCGGGTAATGTGCGGCGGTGACTTCACTGGCCTCGCGGGCCAGCACGTCTTCTTCGCGCATGATCAGCAGCTGCGGATCTTTCTGGCTGTTGACCCGATACCAGCTATCGAAGGTCGCCGTCTGGTGAATCTCCGCCGGCAACCGCGCATCGTAGAAGGCGAACAGGGTTTCTTCATCGGCCAGAATATCGCGGCGACGGGCCTTGGCTTCCAGTTCGTCCAGTTGTTCCAGCAGTTGTTTGTTGGCCGTCAGGCATTTGGCCTTTGACTGAATCTCACCACGCACCAGCGCTTCACGAATGAACAACTCGCGGGAAACCACCGGATCGACCGGCCCGTAATGCACTGGCCGGCGGCCGACCACGATCAGCCCGAACAAGGTGATCTGCTCGAACGCCACGACCTGACCGCGCTTCTTCTCCCAATGGGGTTCGAAGTGGTTTTTCTTGATCAGGTGCCCAGCGAGCGGCTCGATCCAGTCGGCGTCGATCTTGGCGACCATGCGCGCGTAGAGCTTGGTGGTCTCCACCAGTTCGGCGGTCATCAGCCATTGCGGACGCTTCTTGCCGAGGCCCGATGACGGGTGAATCCAGAACCGCCGCTGACGGGCACCGAGGTAATCGCCCTCATCGGTTTTCTGGCCGATCTGGCTGAGCAATCCGGACAGCACGGCTTTGTGCAGCTTCGGATAATCCGCCGGCTCTTTGTTGAGGCTCAGCTGCATGTCGCGGCAGATCAGGCTCAACTGGCGATGGGAATCACGCCATTCGCGCAGACGCAGGTAGTTCAGGAAATTCTTGCGGCACCAGTTGCGCAGCGGGCTCGCCGTCAACGCCTGGCGCTGCTCTTCGAAACCACGCCACAGATTGACCAGCCCGGCGAAGTCCGAGTCCACGTCTTTCCATTGCGCGTGGGCCTGATCCGCCGCTTGCTGGCGCTCCGGCGGACGCTCGCGCGGGTCTTGAATCGACATGGCACTGGCGACGATCAGCACTTCCTGCAAGCTGCCGAGTTTCGCCGCTTCCAGCAGCATGCGGCCCATGCGCGGGTCCACCGGCAAACGCGCCAGGTTGCGCCCCAGCGGCGTCAGTTGGCTGTTGCGATCCACCGCCGAGAGTTCTTGCAGCAGGTTGAAACCGTCGCTGATGGCCTTGCCATCCGGCGGCTCGATAAACGGGAAATCGGTGATCTCGCCGAGGCGCAGGTGCAGCATCTGCAGGATCACGGCGGCCAGGTTGGTCCGCAGGATTTCCGGATCGGTAAATTCCGGGCGACCGATGAAGTCTTCCTCGCCATAGAGGCGGATGCAAATGCCCGGCTCGACCCGCCCGCAGCGACCTTTACGCTGGTTGGCGCTGGCCTGGGAAATCGCTTCGATGGGCAGGCGCTGGACCTTGGCGCGGTAGCTGTAACGGCTGATACGCGCGGTGCCGCTGTCGATCACGTAACGAATGCCCGGCACCGTCAGCGAAGTTTCCGCGACGTTGGTCGCCAGGACCACGCGACGACCCGGGTGCGACTGAAAAATCCGCTGCTGTTCGGCCGGCGATAGCCGCGCATACAGTGGCAGGATTTCAGTGTGTTTGAGTTGGGCCTTGCGCAGCATGTCGGCGGCGTCGCGAATCTCGCGCTCTCCGGGCAGGAAGACCAGCACATCGCCGGGGCTCTTGCGCTCGCTGCGTTCGAACGCGGCGATTTCGTCGAGAGTCGCGAGGATCGCCTGGTCCACGGTCAGGTCGTCTTCGACGCGGTTGCCCTCTTCATCCTGTTCCAGGGTCAGCGGGCGGTACCAGGTTTCCACCGGGAAGGTGCGACCGGAGACTTCAACAATCGGCGCATCGTCAAAATGTTTTGAGAAGCGCTCCAGGTCGATGGTCGCCGAGGTGATGATGACCTTCAGGTCCGGACGACGGGGCAGCAGGGTTTTCAGGTAACCGAGCAGGAAGTCGATATTGAGGCTGCGTTCGTGAGCTTCGTCGACGATGATCGTGTCGTAGCGTTCGAGGTAACGGTCGTTCTGGGTTTCCGCCAGCAGGATGCCGTCGGTCATCAGTTTGATCAGGGTGTTGGAATCGCTCTGATCCTCGAACCGCACCTGATAGCCGACGAGCGCGCCCAACGGCGTCGCCAGTTCTTCGGCGACCCGGCTGGCGACGCTGCGCGCCGCAATTCGACGCGGCTGGGTATGGCCGATCAGGCCATGTTGGCCGCGACCGATCTCCAGGCAGATCTTCGGCAACTGGGTGGTTTTACCCGAGCCGGTTTCGCCGGCAATGATCAGCACCTGATGCTTGAGCAACGCTTCCTTGATTTCGTCACGCTTGGCGGCGATCGGCAGGCTGTCGTCGTAACGAATCACCGGCAGGCTGGCACGTCGCGCCAGCACCTGATCACAGGACGCCTGCATGCGCGTCACCCACTGGGCCAGCTTGGCTTCGTCGGGTTTCTTGCGCAGTTCAAGCAACTGCCGCCGCAGCCGGTGGCGGTCGGCGAGCATGGCGTGATCGAGGTTTTTCAGCAGTTTGTCGATTGAAGGCGATTCGTCAGTCATCAGGTACGCAATAAGTCGTCTAGTGGCGCAGGGGGCGGATTGTCGCAGATTTGGGTCTAAAGCGACGAATGCAACCTGTTTTTTGTGGCGAGGGAGCTTGCTCCCGCTGGGTTGCGAAGCGACCCCATCTCTACCTAAAAAGAAGGGGACTACTGCGCAGTCCAGCGGGAGCAAGCTCCCTCGCCACAGGATTCACTCAGGTGCGTTACTCGTTATCGAGGCCTTTGCGTCGATACGGGAACACGTCGATCACTTTGCCGGCACGAATGGCCTCTTGCAGGCTTTTCCAGTAATCGGCGTTGTACAACTCGCCATGCAACTGATCGAACAAGCGTCGCTGACCGGAATCGGCGAACAGGAACGGCGGAAACTCCTCGGGGAACACATCCAGCGGTCCGATCGAATACCACGGTTCGGACGCCATCTCGTCTTCCGGCGTGCGCGGTTGCGGGATGTGGCGGAAGTTGGCTTCGGTCAGGAAGCAGATCTCGTCGTAGTCGTAAAACACCACGCGACCGTGACGGGTGACGCCGAAGTTTTTCAGCAGCATGTCGCCGGGAAAGATGTTTGCCGCCGCCAATTGCTTGATCGCCAGACCGTAATCTTCCAGCGCCTCGCGCACCTGCGCCTCGTTGGCGTTTTCCAGGTACAGGTTCAATGGCGTCATCCGCCGTTCGGTCCAGCAGTGGCGGATCAACACGGTGTCGTCCTCCACCGAAACGGTGGACGCGGCGACCTCCAGCAATTCTTCCAGGCACGCCGGGTCGAACTTGCTCAACGGGAAACGGAAGTCGGCGAACTCCTGGGTATCGGCCATGCGTCCGACCCGGTCGACGCTTTTCACCAGTCGGTACTTCTCGATCACCGTCGCCCGGTCGACGTTTTTCGACGGCGAGAAACGGTCCTTGATGATTTTGAATACGGTGTTGAACCCCGGCAGGGTGAACACGCTCATCACCATGCCGCGCACACCGGGGGCCATGATGAACTGGTCGTCGGTATTGGCCAGGTGGTTGATCAGCGCCCGGTAGAACTCGGATTTACCGTGCTTGTAGAAACCTATCGAGGTGTACAACTCGGCGATGTGTTTGCCCGGCAGAATGCGCCGCAGGAAACCGATGAACTCCGCCGGCACCGGCACGTCGACCATGAAGTACGAACGGGTGAACGAGAAGATGATCGACACATCGGCTTCATCGGTGATCAACGCATCGATCTGAATCCCCTTCCCTTCGCGGTGCAACAGCGGAATCACCAGCGGCCACTGCTCGTCCCGGGTGAAGATTCGGCCCACCAGGTACGCACCCTTGTTGCGGTAGAGCACCGAAGAAACCAGCTCGACGTTCAATTCGGGGTCTTTGCACACCCAGTCCGGCAGGTTCTCGCGCAGTTGCGCTTCGAGACGGCGCAGATCGCCTTCGAGGTCAGCGTAATCCTCGCTGAAGCGGTAGTCGGCAAAAATACTTGCCAACATATCGGACAGCTTGCCCTGGGGTTTGTAGGTGCGAGTTTGTGCGGCGCGCGCCCGGCGCAGGCTCGGCCGGGTGGTGTGGATGAACATGCAGCCGTCGCTGATCAGGTCATGACTGAACAGCCCGCAGAAGATCGAGTTGTACCAGGTTTCGGACAGTTCATCGTCGAAACGCAGGTCGATCAGGCTGATGTAAGCGCTTTTGACCAGTGGCCAGCAGCTGACATCCAGCGTGTCGGCGTCGAAAGCGATGTGTAGCCGGTCGACCGTTTCACTGACTTTTTCTTCGTAGAGGTTGATCCGCGCCGCCGAGGCGACTTGCGTCTCCTGCCACTGCGCCTGCTCGAAGCGGGCCCGGGCGCCGTCGGTAATCTGACGGAAGTGCTCGCGGTAATCGTCAAAGCCATCGAGGATCATTCGGGCGATGTCGGCGGCTGGCCATTGCTGCGGCATGGTGAGACCTCTGCGGGAATTCGGGAGCCCTGAGCTTAGCCAGTGAAGCGGGTGCAGGAGAAGCGTAATTTTCGCGCCACCGCGTCATCGACGCCCTGGAGAGTTTAATGCCCGTTTTTCGGTTGCCATCGATCAGGCACTCAGTAACACTTTCGTCCCCATCAAGGAAGGAACGCGCTGTGAACCCCGTCGATATTCTGCGTATGTTGTCGCTTGCCGCCATCTGGGGCGCGAGCTTTCTATTCATGCGCATCATCGCCCCAGTGATTGGCACGATCCCCACTGCTTTTTTCCGGGTGTCGATCGCCGCAGCCGGGTTGCTGGTGATTATCGGGCTGATGCGCATCAGCTGGGATTTCAAAGGCAAGTTGAAAACCGTGATGTTGCTCGGGGTGATCAACTCCGGGATTCCGGCGACCCTCTACTCCGTGGCGGCCCAGGTACTGCCGGCCGGTTATTCGGCAATCTTCAACGCCACCACGCCATTGATGGGTGTGTTGATTGGCGGCCTGTTCTTCAGTGAACGACTCACCGTAGCCAAACTGGGCGGGGTGTTCCTCGGCCTGTTCGGCGTCGCCATCCTGACCCGTGCCGGCCCGGTGGCGTTCGACCTGCCATTGCTGATGGGCGCCCTCGCCTGCCTGCTCGCCACGACTTGCTATGGCTTCGCCGGGTTCCTCGCCCGCCGCTGGCTCGATCAGGCCGGCGGTCTGGACAGCCGTCTTTCGGCGCTGGGCAGCATGCTCGGAGCGACCTTGTTTCTGCTGCCGCTGTTCGGCTACAGCGTGATCAGCCAGCCACCGGCGAGCTGGGGCGGCTGGAGTGTGTGGCTGTCGTTGTTAGGTCTGGGCCTTGGGTGCACGGCCTTTGCGTACATTATTTACTTCCGGCTGCTCAGCTCAATCGGGCCGGTGAAATCGATGACCGTGACCTTCATGATTCCGCCGTTTGGCGTGTTGTGGGGGGGGTTATTGCTGGATGAGCCGCTGTCGATGGCACACATTTATGGCGGGGTGTTGATTGCGGCGGCGTTGTGGTTGGTGTTGAAGACTTCGGTGATGAAGAAGGTTGAGGTGGTGGCCCGGTAAATTGATGGTGCCGCTGATGGCGCCTTCGCGAGCAAGCCCGCTCCCACAAGTGAATGCGTACGTCTGAAGAGCCAGGTCGGCTGGTAGGCCGCCTCGCGGTGCTGTTGCGGTAGTCGCCCCCTCGAGTGGCCGAGCGCAGGTTCTGCGCAGTGGGCAACCCGGCATGGATGCCGGGTTAGCCGCGCACGGCCAGGGATGGCCGATCGCGGCGGGCCCACGGAGCAGGACCGGAGCGAGGGCATGCCGAGCCCCAGCGAGGCACCGAACGACAGGGGCAAGAGCCCTTGGTTACTTGGGGCTTTTCCAAGTGACTCGCCGTAAGGGCGAAACCAATAGCCGCCGTTACCGCTGAAATGGATATACCCCGGTCCGTTTCTACGCTGACTTACGGAACACAAACCCCAAACCGACGATTATCAGCAGCATGCCAAGCAGGCTCAGTATCGCTAGTCTATTGCCGAAAAACAGGTAGTCCATCACCGCTGTCACCGCCGGCACCAGGTAGAACAGACTGGTGACGTTCACCAAATTACCCC
The DNA here is from genome assembly GCF_054897965.1 of Pseudomonas sp. LB3P81. NCBI lineage: Bacteria > Pseudomonadati > Pseudomonadota > Gammaproteobacteria > Pseudomonadales > Pseudomonadaceae > Pseudomonas > Pseudomonas sp. LB3P81. The sequence goes on from NZ_JBUBVG010000001.1 coordinate 1,850,775, forward strand.
GGGCGATCAGCCGATACAGCAGCAATGTCGCCAACACCGACACCACCAGCCCCATCCACAACACCGGCACGACAAAGCCGCTACTGTGCTCGAAGTGAAAAGGCTGGAACGGCACGAAAATCCCGCAGAGCAACAAGCCCGCGAGGTACTGCACAGGCAATGTACCGAGGGGATTTTCAGTGATCCGTTTCTGCATGATCGAGCCGAACGTCATGCTCGCCAACGCCAGCAAACCGAAGAGCATCCCCGCCAGCGACATGCCCGCCAGACCGATGCCCTGGTAAACCACCATGATCAGACCGGCCAGGCCCAGGGTCAGACCGAACAGACGGCTGGCTGAGCGCTGCCGCTCCATGATCACCACCGTGAGAATGGGCTGCACGCCCATGATCGTGGCCATCACGCCCGGCGTGACTTTCAGGTCCAGGGCCAACAGATAGAAAATCTGATAAGCCCCCAGCAACACCACGCCCGTGGCCATCGCGTACAGCAACGGTTTACCACGCTTGGGCAGTTTCAACTTGAGCAACGGCATCAGCAGCACCAATCCACAGAGCGCGATGGCGAAGCGAATCAGCAGAAAGGCAAAGGGTGACGCGTGGGCCAGCCCCCATTTGGAGAAGATCGCCCCGCTGCTCCACAGCAGGACGAACAGGCTCGTGGACGCCGCCGCGAGCGCGGATTTTTTCGAAAGGACAAACATGAATACCGCCTGTAGTCAGGCAAGAAGCCAACTCAGCCGAAGCTGAAATCCAGTAGTTTTTTCAGGCAGGCAGGGTGAGCAGCAAACAGAAGCTGATCAGCCCGAAATGCCAACGCCCGGCGGTGATACGACTGCGCACACCGGCGTGCTACGGACAGGTGGGGGGTAATGACTGATCTGCACAGGCTGCTGATTCCCGCACGGCACGACGCCAGCGTTGACCGCTGAATCGACTACCGCGTTGATGAGGGAAACTGGCATGTGCTGATCTTTTTTGATGAGGTGGACGGTGGGTTGGAAACCACCGAGCGCCGACTATAACCAGCGGGTGACATGGATTGCAATGACTTGGACAAAGGGCCAGTAAAGACAGCTTTAGACCTGTTGCTTACTCTGAGGGAAAGGAAATCGCCCGCGGTGGGAGACATGGAATGCAAGAGATCAAATGCCAAGGGAACGGACGCATCTTCGGTATCAGTTGTATAAGTCGAGAGCTAGAAAACTGGCAGCCGTCAGCACCGCCGAGTTGCAAGAGGAAAAGGAACGGTTTGGCCCTACCGTTCTTGATTTATCGAAGGTGCGATTTGAACCGATCGACGTACATGCATTGAGTGCCTGGGAGCGCTGGGATGATCTGCATTTTTCATGGCATGAAGTAGTTGGATGGAAGGCGAAGGAGCCTTTGGCGCTGGATCTATCCATCTGGTTCGATGAACAACTGTGCGGACTTTGCTTCGCAAATCCAAACAAAAGTCGGCAACGAATTCGCATCGTACGACTGGAGGGACGGCCAAGAGAGGCTCACCCCCTTAAAAAACGTATTGCAACATTGTCCATAATGGTCATTCAGCACTACGCCACAATTATCGGAAGTAGATTCATCGAAGTTCAGGAGCCCCTGAAAGGGGCGATTCCTATCTATCAACAACATGGCTTCTATTTCGATACTGAACGGCGGCTTGTCAAAGCGGTGGAAAGCCAAGTATCGTAAAAAACTGCTTAATCAATGATCAATAGCGGAGGACAAAATGGGTAAATCCAGTAAGAAATCCCCTACAAAAAATCGCTTACCCGTACTGGAAAGGAAAAAGATTGCTCTAGCGCTCACAGACAGTCAGCGACGCCTTCTGGAACTACTTGCGACGGGCATCGAAGGCGAAGAACCTGACGTGCTCGCCGGGCGCCGATGAAATTCGGGGCAAAAAAAAACCGCTCAAAAAGGAGCGGTTTTTTCATCTGGAAATCGAATCACCCAAATAACCAATACCCCAACCCTGTCAACACCACCACCGCCAGTACCGGTCGCAACACACGGTAGGCCTTACGGTGACTACGCTTCCACTGTTTGACGACACCACTGACCTTGTCACTGGAGTTCTTGCTCCAGGCATAGGCCTTGTTGATCCCGCCAACGCGTTCGTCGTCGATGTTCTGTGGAGCTGTGGCGCGCCCCAGCCAGCCGCTGATCCAACGATTGATCCGAGTCATCAATCGGTTGCTCAGCGGACGTTCAACGTCGCAGAACAGGATCACCCGAGTCTTCTCGGTTTCGTTCTTCACCCAGTGCACATACGTCTCGTCGAACATCACATCTTCACCGTCACGCCAGGCGTAAACCTGACCGTCGACGAAAATGCGGCAATCATCGGAGTTAGGCGTCGACAGCCCCAAGTGATAACGCAGGGAACCGGCAAACGGATCGCGGTGCGGGTTGAGATGACTGCCGCCCGGCAACAACGCGAACATGGCGCCTTTGACGTTGGGAATGCTGCTGACGAGCGCCACGGTTTTCGGGCACAGGGTTTCGGCCGATGGCAGGGGTTTGTCGTACCACTTGAGGTAGAAACGCTTCCAGCCTTTCTTGAAAAACGAGCCAAACCCGGCGTCGTTATTCTTTTCGGCGGCGCGGATGTAACCCTCGTCAAACAGATGCATCGCTTCGCCGCGAATGACTTCCCAGTTGTCCTTGAGCAAGTCCAGCTCCGGGAATTTGCTGCGGTCCAGGTAGGGCTTGGACGGTACGCTGGAGAACAGATACATCAACGCGTTGTAAGGTGCGAACAGCGCTGAGTGGTTGACGAACTGACGCAAGACCGGCAAACGCGCCTTGCCGCGCAAATGCACATACAGAGTACTGCCCATAAACAGCAGCAACAGCGACGCCTTCGCGGCAAAGGAAAAGGTCATCAACAACTCCTTGAGAAAAATCAACCCTGCACAACGCCATTTACCCGACGTGGCTGTCGGCCATTATCAACATTACCGGCCTCGGGAATAACCCGCACAACTCAACATTCACTGTTCAGGATTGTGCAATAAAGCACTTGTTACCATAAGTCTCCTGAACGGGGGCTGACCCTGAATCAACCCCCCGACCACAAGATCAAAAACAAGATCAAAAGATCGCAGCCTGCGGCAGCTCCTACTGCTGATTCTCCTGCTCGGTAAACAGGTCACTGAACAGCATGCTCGACAGGTAGCGTTCGCCAGAATCGGGCAGGATCACCACGATCGTCTTGCCCTGCATTTCCGGGGTTTCCGCCAGGCGTACGGCCACGGCCATGGCAGCACCACAGGATATACCGCACAAAATGCCCTCTTCCTGCATCAAGCGCAGGGCCATGGCCTTGGATTCATCGTCGGTCACCAACTCGACACGGTCCACCATCGACAGGTCGAGGTTCTTCGGCACAAAACCGGCGCCGATGCCCTGAATCTTGTGCGGGCTCGGTTTGATCTCTTCACCGGCCATTGCTTGAGTGATCACTGGCGACACCACCGGCTCCACCGCCACCGACAGAATCGGTTTGCCCTGGGTATTCTTGATATACCGCGAAACTCCGGTAATGGTTCCGCCCGTTCCAACGCCTGCCACCAGCACATCAACCGCACCGTCGGTGTCGTTCCAGATTTCCGGACCGGTGGTTTTCTCGTGGATGGCCGGGTTGGCGGGGTTCTCGAACTGCGCCGGCATGAAGTAGAGGGACGGGTCGCTGGCGAGGATCTCGGCAGCCTTTTCGATCGCGCCTTTCATGCCCTTGGCCGGCTCGGTCAGCACCAGTTCTGCGCCCAGCGCCTTGAGCACTTTGCGACGCTCGATGCTCATGGACGACGGCATGGTCAACATCAGCTTGTAGCCCCGTGCAGCGGCAACGAACGCCAGACCAATGCCGGTATTACCGGAAGTGGGCTCGACGATGGTCATGCCAGGCTTGAGTTTGCCAGTGCTTTCGGCGTCCCAGATCATGTTCGCTCCGATCCGGCACTTGACCGAATAACCAGGATTGCGCCCCTCGATCTTGGCCAGGATGGTCACGCCACGCGGAGCGATGCGGTTGATCTGCACCAGCGGCGTATTGCCGATGGAATGGGCGTTGTCAGCAAAAATACGGCTCATGGCTGGGTCCTTATACAGCGTTGAATTAGCCCTTCACGGTATGCCTGTTGCCCGTGGTCGTCCAGTCGGGTCGAACGTCCGGTGACCACCGCAGTCAATGGTCTTACATCGCCGGAGATTTGCCATCATGAAACGTCGATACAGCTGGCCCCTATGGACCCTCGTCGGCCTCGTTGTGCTATTGATTACCTTGCATGTTGCCCTGCCCTACATGGTACGTGACTACCTGAATGACAAGCTCGCCGACATGGGCGACTACCGTGGACAGATCACCGATGTCGACCTTGCCCTGTGGCGCGGGGCCTACAAGATTAACGGGCTGAAAATCGTCAAGGTCGATGGCAAAGTCCCGGTGCCCTTCGTCAATGCGCCGTTGATCGACCTTGCCGTCAGCTGGCATTCGCTCCTGTACGACCACGCTGTAGTGGCCAAGGTGCAGTTCTTCAATCCCGAGGTGAACTTCGTCGACGGCGGCGCCAACAAGCAAAACTCGCAAACCGGTCAGGGCACCGATTGGCGTGCGCAATTGAGCAAACTGGCACCGATCACCCTGGACGAAGTGCGTATTTTCGATGGCAAGATCAGTTTTAGAAACTTCAATTCCAAGCCTCCCGTGAACATGAACGCGACCCAGGTCAACGCCAGCATTTACAACCTGACCAACGTCATCGACAAGGAAGGCAAGCGCGACGCACGCTTCGATGGCAAAGCGCTGCTACTGGGGCACGCCCCACTGGAAACCACCGCGACTTTCGATCCATTGAGCAATTTCGAAGATTTCCAGTTCCGCCTACGCGCCAGAGACATTGAACTCAAACGCATGAACGACTTTGCCTCGGCCTATGGCAAGTTCGATTTCAATGCCGGGCACGGTGATGTGGTCATTGAAGCGCAAGCCAAAAAGGCTCAGTTGACCGGTTACATCAAACCGCTGCTGAAAGACGTCGACGTATTCAATTGGCAGCAGGACGTCGAGAACAAGGACAAAGGGCTGTTCCGGTCCATTTGGGAGGCCATTGTCGGCGGCTCCGAAACCGTGCTGAAAAACCAGGGCAAGAACCAGTTTGCGACTCGCGTGGAACTGAGCGGCAATGTACATCGGCAAGATATCAGCGCATTCCAGGCGTTTTTGCAGATTTTGCGTAATGGTTTTGTCCAGGCATTCAATGCCCGGTATGAACGGCCGAAGCCGGAAGCCGGTTAGGGTTTGCGTGTAACGGTGTAGCGGCCGGTCTCTTCGGCTGCCCGCGCCGGGTCTCGCTGCTGCAAAAAATCCCAGCCCAGACACGCCAGGGCCAATGATCGGGGCACGGCTTCACGACCACTGCTGTAGCGGGTGATGCTGCGAGCGCTGACCCCTAGCGCTTCGGCCGCCTGATTGAGCGGCAACCCGGTACGCGCACGCCAGTCGATGAAGATCCGGGTGTTTTCATCCGCTGCGTTTTGCGCGAGCGCATCCAGATACACAGTGTCTGCGCCAATCTGGATATCCTGCTCGGGCCACTCGACGCTCCAGCCATCATCGCCCAGGGTTGCACCGTCGAAAGCACCCGCCTCCAGCAATGGTTGCAATCCCGGATAGGTACGCAGGTCACGGCTCAAATCGAGCGTCAGTTGCTGACCGTCGATAAATGTCAGCGCCAAACGGTAATCCGGCAAGGCCTGCACGGCAGACAATCGTGGTCGTTTCATGGGTAACATCGTTTCCAGTCCTCCAGCAATTGCACCTGATGGGCCCTGACCCAATTCAGCGCTTCCTTGATAATCAGCGGCGGCGCCTTTCCCACCATCACGTCGACGGTTTCCAGGCAGAGCATCACATCCAGCCCGCCACCGGTCAGGTGGACATGGGGCGGCGGGTGATCCCTCTCGCGCAACTGAATGCGGTACGTATCGCGAAATCGATATTTAGTAGACATGCTCCGCAAGCTATCGCCAAAATGGCGATATCTCAATACTGGCCAGCCGCCGAGACTGAGTCAAGATGTGACGCTCCATTCAGGGACTGAATAAGCCGTCTGCGTTCACAGTCGACCGGGCAGCGCGTTATAGTCGGGTACTACAATTATTGCGTCCCGCCCTGCCCCGTCAGGTCGGCGTTACCGTTCGAGGATTAGCAGATGAAGTTCGAAGGCACCCAGGCCTACGTCGCCACCGATGACCTGAAGCTGGCGGTCAACGCCGCCATCACCCTGGAGCGTCCGCTGCTGGTCAAGGGCGAGCCGGGCACCGGCAAGACCATGCTGGCCGAGCAGTTGGCGGAGTCCTTCGGCGCCAAGCTGATCACCTGGCACATCAAGTCCACCACCAAGGCGCATCAGGGCCTGTACGAGTACGACGCGGTCAGCCGTCTGCGCGACTCGCAGCTGGGCACGGAAAAGGTCCACGACGTTCGCAACTACCTGAAAAAAGGCAAGCTCTGGGAGGCTTTCGAGTCCGAAGAGCGAGTGATTCTGCTGATCGATGAAATCGACAAGGCCGACATCGAGTTCCCGAACGACCTGCTGCAAGAACTCGACAAAATGGAGTTCTACGTTTACGAGATCGACGAGACCATCAAGGCCAAGAAGCGCCCGATCATCATCATTACGTCCAACAACGAAAAAGAACTGCCGGACGCCTTCCTGCGCCGCTGCTTCTTCCACTACATCGCCTTCCCGGATCGCGTCACGATGCAGCGGATCGTCGACGTTCACTACCCGGACATCAAGAAGGATCTGGTCAGCGAAGCGCTGGACGTGTTCTTCGACGTGCGCAAGGTGCCGGGCCTGAAGAAAAAGCCATCGACCTCCGAACTGGTGGACTGGCTGAAGCTGCTGATGGCCGACAATATCGGCGAGGCCGTGCTGCGCGAACGCGATCCGACCAAGGCGATTCCGCCGCTGGCCGGTGCTTTGGTCAAGAACGAACAGGACGTGCAATTGCTTGAGCGTCTGGCGTTCATGAGCCGTCGCGGCACTCGCTAAGCGCTGATAAATAAGTAGGGACTAACGCCATGCTGCTCAACCTGTTCAATGAAATGCGTGCAGCCAAGGTGCCGGTCTCGGTGCGCGAACTTCTGGACCTGATCAACGCGCTGAAACAGCGCGTGACCTTCGCCGACATGGACGAGTTTTATTACCTGTCCCGGGCGATTCTGGTGAAGGACGAAAAGCATTTCGACAAGTTCGACCGGGCCTTCGGTGCTTACTTCAATGGCCTGGAAAAACTCGACGATCACCTTCAGGCCTTGATTCCCGAAGACTGGCTGCGCAAGGAGTTCGAGCGCTCGCTGACCGATGAAGAGCGGGCGGCGATCCAGTCCCTTGGCGGCCTGGACAAGCTGATCGAAGAGTTCAAGAAGCGTCTGGAAGAACAGAAAGAACGCCATGCCGGCGGTAACAAATGGATCGGCACCGGCGGCACCAGCCCGTTTGGCTCCGGCGGTTTCAACCCGGAAGGCATTCGGGTCGGCGATGCCGGCAAGCGCCAGGGCAAAGCGGTCAAGGTCTGGGATCAGCGCGAGTACAAGAACCTCGACGATTCGGTGGAACTGGGTACGCGCAACATCAAGGTTGCCCTGCGTCGGCTGCGTAAATTTGCCCGTCAGGGTGCGGCGGAAGAGCTCGACATCGATGGCACCATCGACCACACGGCTAAAGATGCCGGGTTACTGAACATCCAGATGCGGCCGGAGCGTCGCAATACCGTCAAGCTGTTGCTCCTGTTCGACATCGGCGGCTCGATGGACGCCCACGTGAAGATCTGCGAGGAACTGTTCTCGGCCTGCAAGACTGAGTTCAAGCACCTGGAGTACTTTTACTTCCACAACTTCATCTATGAGTCGGTGTGGAAGAACAACATGCGCCGCACTTCCGAGCGCACCTCGACCCAGGACTTGCTGCACAAGTACGGCGCCGACTACAAAGTGATCTTCATTGGCGACGCCGCCATGGCGCCCTACGAAATCACCCAGGCCGGCGGCAGCGTCGAGCACTGGAACGAAGAAGCCGGGTATGTGTGGATGCAGCGGTTCAAGGAGAAGTACAAGAAGCTCATCTGGATCAACCCGTATCCGAAAGATACGTGGGGGTATACCTCGTCGACCAATATCGTGAGGGATTTGATTGATGATCAGATGTACCCGCTGACGTTGCGGGGGCTTGAAGAAGGGATGCGGTTTCTCTCCAAGTAACACACTGAACTTGTGGCGAGGGAGCTTGCTCCCGCTGGACTGCGCAGCAGTCCCATTCTTTTTTCAGATTAGAGGGGTCGCTTCGCGACCCAGCGGGAGCAAGCTCCCTCGCCACAACTAAAAGCGCTGTAAGTACGCAACCTGCTCCCGATGCGCCACCTCCTGCACCACCGGCCGCAACCGCACCGTCGCCCCCGGCAGACACTGCGCCAGCCGCGCCAGCGCCAACGGCGTTAACGCTCCCAAACGCGGGTAACCCCCAATGGTCTGCCGATCATTGAGCAGCACAATCGGCTGCCCGTCCGGTGGCACCTGAACCGCGCCGAGCGGTATGCCTTCGGAAATCATCGGCTTGCCTTGATACGCCAAGGCAGTTCCCAGCAAGCGAATACCCATCCGATCGGCGCGGCTGTCGAGGGTCCATGCGCTATTGAACGCATCGAACAGACTCTGGCCGCTGAACTCACCAATCTGCGCGCCGATCACCAGGTCCAGTGGTGAATCAAGCCTGAAATCCGGCATCTGCTCAAACGGCAACTCGCGCACCAGCAGCGGCGCATCAGAGGAGTAACTCAACGATGCGCCTTTGGCCAACGCCCGACCCATACCGTCCAGACCACCCAGCTCTTCACGCACCACCGTCGCACTGCTGCCCAACACCTTCGGCGCATCGAACCCGCCCGGTGCCGCGAGATAAGCCCGCGCGCCCAGCAGCGGCTGAATGAACTGCAAACGCTGACCTTTGCGCAGCTTGAAACTGCGCCACGGCGCCAGCGCCTGACCGTCCAGCTGCGCGCCAAGGTCCGCTCCGGCCAACGCCAGCAAGCAATCGTCTTCGGCGACAACGCTGAACCCGCCGAGGGTGATTTCAATCACCGGTGCGTCCAGCGCGTTACCCAGTAGCCAATTGGCCCAGGACATCGAGCGCCAATCCAGCGCGCCACCCTGAGTGACACCCAGATGCCGCACGCCAAACCGGCCAGCGTCCTGCAACAGGCACAGCGGTGTACTCGTTTCAATCAACAGACGGCTCATGCCTGCGCCTCCAATGGCGTGTCGTCACCGCCCAGGTTGATGAACTCGGCATGGCTGACCGCTTCAAAACGCACGGTGTCGCCCGGTTGCATCAGGCTGTATCCGTCGCGTTCGCGATCGAACAATCTGGCCGGGGTGCGGCCGATCAGGTTCCAGCCGCCGGGAGACACCACCGGATAAGCAGCGGTTTGCCGTTCGGCGATCCCCACACTGCCGGCCGCAACTTTTTTGCGCGGCGTATTCAGACGCGGTGCGGCGAGTACTTCTTCCACTAACCCCATAAAGGCAAAACCCGGCGCGAAGCCCAAGGCGAACACCTGATACTCACGCTCACTGTGGCGGCGGATCACCTCCTCCACGGCCAGCCCGCTGCGCTGCGACAACCGGCTCAACTCCGGACCGACGCTCAGGTCATACCAGACCGGCAGCACATGACATTTGCCGCCGGTGCGGGTATTGGGCGACAAATCGATCAGTGCTTCGGCGATCAATTCTCGCGCCTGCGCCGGGCTCAACGCGGTCAGATCGTAATGCACCATCAACGTCGTATACGACGGCACCAGATCAATCAGATGCGCACCAAACGCAGCACGCAGATTTTCGCTGGCAGCGAGCATCCACGGCATGTTGGCTTCGGCGATCTCATCGAACAGCCGCACCATCAGGCAATCCAGCGCCACCACTTCCACCCGCGGTTTCATGGTGCCCTCTGCTGATCAAGGGCTTGGCGAATTCGCCGTACCGCGGCCACCGAACTGGCGTTGTCGCCGTGCACGCAGAGAGTGTTGGCCTGCAAGTGCAAGGCACTGCCGTCGCTGGCGGTGAGGGTGTCGCCACGGGCGATGGTCAGCGCCTGTTCGATGATTTTTTCCGGATCGTGATGCACCGCGCCCGGCAGTGGTCGCGAAACCAGTCTGCCGGCGCTGTCGTAAGCGCGATCGGCAAAGGCTTCGAACCACAGCGTCACGCCGAACTCATCACCCAATTGCTGCGCGGCGCTGTTGTCGCGGGTGGCCATCAGCATCAGCGGCAATGACCGGTCGTAAGACGCCACGGCTTGCAGGACGGCGCGTAATTGCGCCGGGTTGGCCATCATGTCGTTGTACATCGCGCCGTGGGGTTTGACGTAGCTGACACGTCCGCCCTGAGCCCGGCAAAGGCCGTCGAGGGCGCCGATCTGATAATGCAGAATGTCCTGAAGTTCCTGGGCGGTGTACGCCATGGAGCGACGGCCGAAACCCACCAGATCCTGATAGGCCGGATGGGCGCCGATTTTCACGCCGTTGCTCAGGGCCAGGCTGACGGTCTTGCGCATGATGCTCGGGTCGCCGGCATGGAAGCCGCAGGCGATGTTGGCGCAGTCGATGAAGGGCATGACCTCGGCGTCCAGACCCATGGTCCAGTTACCGAAACTCTCGCCGATGTCGCAGTTCAATAGCAGGCGGCTCACGGAGAACACTCCTGTAGGCTTTTGTCTTTTTAGCTGAAGGGCATATGCCCCTCAGATTATCAGTTACCGGGGCATTCGGTTATTGAGCGTCGAGTTGGCTTGCAGGGTGCGCACCCGGCCGATGCGGTCAGAGAGAACAGACCGGAATCTGAAGGACATTTCCCAAACTCTGAATATGAACCACTATCATTTGCGTTATTTTTCCAAGAGGGTACTCTCTGCGCGCTTTCAGTTGATCAATTGTCCAGAAGGAGTCGGACCTGATGCGCGACTACACGCAAAAACAGCAGCAACTGCTCGCTCACTGGAGCGAAGCTCTCGGCACTCAGGCTTTCCAGTCCCACCGCATCACTCTCGATCATTTGAGCAATGCCTTGGAGCCCGCCGCCCAGCGCTGTTTCCAACGCCTGATCCAGGCACTGTTTCGTGAAGATCTGATCAACCCCGACGCCTGCGAATACGACGACTCCAGCCGTTGCTGGCTGCCGCTTGGCGATGGCGCGCATCTTTGCTTCGAGCATTTGTCCGGCGGGAGAATGAACAGCTGGGACGTACGCGGCAGCATCGTCCTGCACACCCCCGACAGACTGCCCCAAAAAATCCAGTTACCCAGCGAACTGCTCGCTCACCTCAGCACTCAACTCAACCCGCCAGCCTCCCCGCAGGTACTGGAACGTCTGGCCCGGGAGCTGGATGACAGCTTCAGCAACGACACCCTGTGCCTGGCGTTTCACCATGGATGGACCGAGCGCCTGAGAGAGCAGATCGGCACCGAGTACGACGACAATCTGCTCGCTTGGCTCAAAGCCGGCCCCAATCACCAGAACCCTACGTCATTGCTCGAACAGTGGGGCACTCTCGGCCATCCGTGGCACCCGAACTACAAGACCAAACTGGGCTTGAGCGCCGCTCAGGTCATCGCTTTCTCGCCAGAATTCGAAGCGAGTTTTCCGATTGTCCTGTGCGCCCTGCACCGTCAGTACGCGCACGTCGAAGCGCTGGCTGGCACCACCGATTACTGGGACTGGTGGCAAGGTCACTTCCCACAGGCCGCCAAGCAATTGCAACGCCATTTGCAGCAACTGGGCCTGGAAGCAAAGGACTACCTCCCGCTCCCGTCGCACCCATGGCAAGCCCGTGAAGAGCTGCCACAGTCATTCGCCAACGAGATCGCCGACAACCTGCTGATCGTCACTGACATCGTTGCTTTTACCGGCCACCCGACCATGTCCTTCCGCACGGTCCTGCCAGAGGCCAGTCGCACGGCGCCGATGGTCAAACTGCCGGTGGCTTTGCGACTGACCAGCGTGCAACGCACCGTGTCGCCGCGCTCGGCCCGGATGGGTCCGCGCATCAGCCAACTGATATTGAAAATCCTCGATCAGGAGCCGCAGATTCAGCGTTTGCTGAACATCGTTCCAGAGCGCATCGGCGTGCACTACGCACCACTACCGGCCGATGACGAGCGCTCCCGGCATGCTGGCGTGCTGTATCGCGACAACCCGCTAACCCTGCTGCAAGAAGGCGAGTTGGCGGTGCCGGTCGGCAGCCTGTTCGCCGTCAACGAATTCGAACAACCGTTGCTGCGTGATTGGGTAAGACTGGCTAAGGGCAGTGACGACAGCGAGGCCATGTTGGCGTTCTTCGATGATTACATGTCGATTGCCGTACCGAGTCTGCTGGGCATTTACCTGATGTATGGCGTGGCGTTCGAAGCGCATCAGCAAAACAGTTTCATGGTGATGGGCGCTGACGGGCAGTTGAATCGGCTGCTGTTGCGTGATTTCGGCGACGTTCGTATCGATCGCAAAACCCTGCACGCCAAGGGCCTGGATATCCGGTTGCACGATCCGAAAATGACCCTGTATGACGAGTCCGGCTTTGTCCGCGACAAACTCCTGCACACCACATTCATGTGCCACCTCGGTGAGCTGACTTTGCTCTGTGCCCGCCACTGGAATGTGCCGAAAAGTATCCTTTGGGAGCGCTTGGCATCGCACGTTGCACAGTGCTTCGAGACTTTGCGCGAGCGTGTGGAACCAGCACGTTGGGAAAGCGAGCGCCAGGCCTTGCTGGAACAGGATTGGCCCGCCAAATCGTTCATGCGCATGCGCTTGCTCGACAGTCATGCCGACATCGTCGGACGCCTGAGTAACCCGCTGCGACCAAACGCCCATGCTCGCTGACAGTCGCGCCTTGCGACTGCTGATCGTCATCCAGTTTGTCTCCATGGGCGCAATGGAAATGAGCGGCCCGTTCTGGCCTTTGCAGATCCAGCATTTGCTCGGGCCGGAGGGCGCCGGCTACACCGCACTGTTATCGGCGATGGTCTATGCCGGTCCGATGCTGGCGGCCATGCTCCTGACTCCCATGTGGGGCCGGTTGGGGGATCGCACCGGACACAAACCGATGATCGTTCGGGCGTTGCTGGCACTCGCGCTGTGCCAAGGGTTGGCGGCCATCACCCTCGATCCGTGGCTGCTGGTGGGGATTCGCGTGATGCAAGGCGCATTGGCCGGTTTTCTCGCTGCCGCGCAAGCCTATGCCTTGGCCTGCTGCGACAGTTCCAGACGTGGTCACACCCTGGCCCGCCTGCAATCGGCAACCGCCGTCGGCTCATTGATCGGCCCGGTGCTGGGTGGCTGGCTGATGGACGTCTCGGGGTTTGCCCTGCTCTGTTATGGCGCGACGGCGATTTGCCTGCTGTGCGCACTGGGGAGTTTTTTCCTGCCGGCTGACAAGGCTCGGACCTCGAAGAAAAAACCTGTTGAACCGGTGGCTCTGCCCAAAAGCTGGCTCGGTGGAATCCTGTTGGTGATCGTGTTGATTCAGGCCGCGAAGATGATGCCGCAGTCGTTCTACGCGCTGTACGTCGCGAACATTCTGCATGCCCCAAGCTGGCTGATCGGCGCCACCTACGCGGCGAGCGCCGCGACCCTGGCCATCTGCGCACCGCTGTGGGGACGCCTGTTCGACCGATGGCAGCCGGCCCACACCTTGCGCGTCATCGAAGGCGTGGCCTGGCTGTGTGCCCTGACGCTGGCGGCCACGGCATTGGTCAACGAATGGCTGGGGTTTCTCGTCAGTCGACTGGTCTGGGGCATCTGGCAAGGCGCCCTGCTGCCCGTCGCCTATGCCCTGATCGCCAACACCATTTGCGTAAACCAGCAGGGCTTCGCGCTTGGCCTCGGCAACAGCGCGGCAAAGGCTGGCGCTCTGCTCGGTGTCGTCCTTGGCGGGATCGGCATGAGCATGGTCGGCCTGGCCCACAGTTTCTGGCTGGTGGCGCTGACCTACGCCATAGCTGCCATCGGAATCCGCTGGGTGCGGTCGTTCAACGCCACGCCTGAGCGCTCGACCTTATCTACTCACACTTACTACAACTAAAAAAAGATCACGTCATGACTCGAACCAAACTCTCTCTGCTGATCCCGCTGCTCAGTACCTTCAGTGCCCAGACCTGGGCCGAGGATACCGAGCAGCAGCCCGGCACCTTGAACATGCAAGCCACCGTCGTCTCCGCTACTCGCAGCGAATCGAGCATTGCTTCGATTCCGGGTTCGGTCCAGGTGATCGACGAACAACAGGTCCGTGAGCAGAGCGGCGCCGGTCGCCGGGTCTCCGACATCCTCGGGCAATTGGTCCCCGGTCTTGCGCCGTCCAGCGGCGGGATGAGCAACTTCGGTCAGACTCTGCGCGGGCGCAACATGCTGGTGTTGATCGACGGCGTATCGCAGAACGCCACACGCGACAACTACCGCCAGCTCAACAGCATCGCCCCGGCCAGTATCGAACGCATCGAAGTAATCTCCGGCGCCAGCAGCATTTACGGTGCCGGTGCTTCAGGCGGCATCATCAACATCATCACCAAGCGCAATCAGGGCCAGGACATTGCCTACAGCAGCAAACTGGGCCTGACCAGCGGCAACAACCTCAACCGCAAAGGCTTTGCCTACGAAGCCTTCCAGAGTGCGACGGGGCGCAAGGATGCCCTGGACTGGTACGTCTCCGCCGACCTGACCCAGCGTAACGATCAGTACGATGGCAACGGCAACCGCATCCCTCAGGACACCTCCCAGGGCAGCAACATGGATACCGAAACCTATGACCTGCAAGGTCGTTTCGGTTACGAACTGGATGCCGACAAAAAACTCAGCCTGTCGCTGCAGGACTACAAGGACCAGCAGGACACCGGCTACACAAAAGACCCGAAAAACCTGCAGCAAGCCGTGGCCGTCAAAGGGCTGAAACTCGACGACCAACCCTATACCCATAACCAGGCGGTCAACCTCAACTACACCGACACGGACTTCTACGGTCAGGGCCTGCAACTGGAAAGCTACTGGCGCCGCGCCGATGCACTGTTCTTCCCGGACCTGTCGCGAGGCAAGGCCGGGATCTCCGACAACAACAGTGTGCAAGATGTCTACGGCCTGCGCGCGGCCATCGACACGCCGCTGCCGGCGATCGGGAGCGCCACGGGTAATCTGGTCTGGGGGGCCGACTACAATAATGAGCGCTCCCGCCAACGAGGTGATCAATACACGCTCAAGGGCCTGACCTACACCAAGACCGGCACCACCTACGAGCTGGGCCCGGACATCGAAACCACCACCAAGTCGCTGTTCGGGCAGATGTCCTGGGACATCGGTGACTGGACCTTGCGTGGCGGTGTGCGCCGTGAATGGATCGAAAGCGAGGTCTCCGACAGCATCGCTTATGGTCAGATCGTCCAGACCGGCATACGCGCAACGCTGCCCGGTGACACCCTCAAGTACGATGCCACCCTGTACAACCTGGGGGCGGTCTACCACCTGAGTGAAAACCAGGACGTCTTCGCCAATTACAGCCAGGGGTTTTCGCTACCGGATATCCAGCGCTTCATGCGTGATGTCAGCAGCACCTTCGACATCCAGAGTCTCAACGCCCAGACCATCAAGGTCGACAGTTACGAGCTGGGCTGGCGCGGTAACTGGGACCAGTGGCAGGCCGACGTCACCGTGTACGAAAACACCTCGGACGTGACCCAGTTCTACGATGCCAATGACCGCGTATTGCGCCTGATCAACCAGAAAGAGCGAGTTCGCGGCATCGAAAACAGCCTGACCTACCGCGCGACCGATCACTGGTCGGTGGGTGGCACTTATGCCTGGGCCAAAGGCGAGACCGAGCAGAACGGCAAATGGATCGATCTGCCGGCCACGCGCATCTCACCCGCCAAGACCACGCTGTTCGTCGGCTACACCGAAGACGACTACACCCTTCGCCTGCAAGGCATGCATTTGTCCAGTTACGACGCCGCCGCCAAGGACAACAACGGGCGCGACATCGAAGGGTATACGCTGGTAGACCTGCTCGGCTCGGTGCAACTGCCGGTCGGTCGTCTTGAAGGCGGGGTGTATAACCTGACTGATCGCGCGTACCAGAATCTGTTCACCCAGGCCAACGCCAGAGCGCCGTACGCCAATGCCGAAGGTCGTACGTTGAGCATGAGCTACTCGGTCGACTGGTAAAAAACAGGAGCCGGCTTGCCAGCGATGCGATATGCCAGGCATACCGTGTCGCGGCAATCGCCGGCAAGTCGGCTCCTGTGTTACAGACCGCGCAAATCCCGCTCTTCAATCGGCCGGCTCTGGCGCAGGCGTTTGCCGCCCAGCACCACCCAGTCGATCAGCCTGAACAGGCATTCAATCCCGAACGACAACAGCAACGCGCCGCTCATGCCCCAGATCATCGCTTCCGGCGTCAGCAGGATCTGGTAGCTGTAGCCGTTCCAGGTTTCCTTGCGGATATCCGGGTCGGCGGCCAGTACAACCTGCAGGAAACGGATGTACCACGGGCCCTGCATGGCCTGGAATTGTTTATCGAGGGCCAACTGACGGGTGAGCAGGTTGCTCAGGCTGTCGGCATCGCTGCGAAAGATCGGGTCTTCGCTGGCGCGGTAATGGGCGACCAGGGCCTGCATGTCACCCTTGAAGAATTGACTGGCGGTGCCCTGAAAACCGCTCAGGCCGGTCTGCGCCTCGATCAGGTGGGCTTCGACCCGCTTGGCGTAATCGTTGATGAACCCCGGCACCTGGACACCGATCAACAGGCCCGCCGCGAACAACACCAGCCGTAGGTAACTGAGCAACATAGGGAGAATCCTTATTAATCGGTCTTGCCCTGGCTGACGCATTCACCGCGTCGCCACAGGCTCCATTGGCCCGGTTCGTAGCGGGTCCAGGTTTCGTTTTCGGTCAGGGGTTCGGTGGCGATCACCGTGACCACGTCGTTGGGCGTGGTTTCGGCCTGGAAGTCGACGATCACATCGACATCCTTCAAGCGCGCCGGACCGAACGGGGCGCGACGGGTAATCTGCGCCAGTTTGGTCGAGCAGTAACAGAACAGCCAATCGCCATCGCTGAGCAGGCAGTTGAACACACCTTTGCTGCGGTATTCGGCGCAGGCGGCCACCAGATCGGGCAAAAGCTCTTCGATCTCTACCGGTTCCGGGAACGCTGCGCGCACACGGTTTAGCAAATCGCAAAAGGCCGCTTCGCTGTCGGTATCGCCGACTGGGCGATAAAAGCTTTTGATCGGTTGAAAATCCGCCAGCTGGCCGTTGTGGGCGAAACACCAGTTGCGGCCCCACAGTTCGCGCACGAACGGATGGGTGTTGGACAGGCAGACCTTGCCGACGTTGGCCTGGCGGATGTGCCCGATCACCACTTCGCTTTTGATCGGATAGCGCTGCACCAGGTTCGCGACTTCCGATTCGCAGCTCGCCGCCGGGTCCTGGAACAACCGCAGGCCACGACCTTCATAGAACGCGATGCCCCACCCGTCACGGTGCGGACCGGTACGGCCGCCGCGCTGCATCAGCCCGGTGAAGCTGAACACGATATCGGTCGGCACATTGGCGCTCATGCCCAATAACTCACACATGCTCGGACTCTCTGTAAGGCAGGGGCAAGGTCACAAACGCGGTTCGACCCGCATACGCTGAGGGTTGCTCGGGACCGGCGGACGACCATAACGGTCATCGCCGGCACCGCCGAAGGGATGATCGTCTTCAGGATCGTCGGCCCGGGCCGCAGCCTTGGCGGCCGCCGTGCGTTCCTTGCGCGCATTGGCGGCGCGTTCGATCGGGAAACGGATCGCGACGAACACCAGATAAATGCCGAAGGCGATCATGCCGTACATGAGCAGGTCGGAGATGGCTCGCCAGGCGTTGTTGCCAACCTTGAACGCGAGGTCGAGGGCGGTAATGGCGATGGCCGGGGCGACCTTTTCCTTCACCGGATCGATGATCGTCGGACTGAACAGCAACACGGCGACCAGCAGCCGCAACGGCTCCCGCAACCAGCGCCACATCCAGCGGGTCATGCGCATCCACACCAACAGGCAGCCTAAAGCGGCGAAGGCGTAAAGGCCCCAAGCGATCAGATAGTCGTTCTCGGTCATGGTGTCCATGGCAAGGCAGGCAAAGAGGCGCTTATAGTAACGACTTTTCGCACGTCAGGCTTGCCCCAACTGTAGGAGCGAGCTTGCTCCTACAGGATCTGCACAGGCATCAGGATTTGCTTACAGCCTGCGAAACCCTCTATTCCGTACATTGTTCGAGAGCCCTTCATGCCCGTATCCGCCAACATCACCAGCGCCCCGATTGCCCACAAGGCTGAAGGTTCTGACCCGTATGCCTGGCTGCAGGAACGCGACACCCACGCGGTGCTCGATTACCTCAAGGCTGAAAACCGCTACCAGGAAGCGCAAACCGCCGATCAGGCCGGGCTGCGCGAAACCCTGTTCGAAGAGATCAAGAGCCGGATTCTCGAAACCGACCTGTCGCTGCCCTCCCCGTGGGGGCCGTATCTGTATTACACGCGCACCACTGCCGGTGACGAATACGCCCGTCACTACCGCTGCCCGCGCCCGGCCGATGACAGTCTGCAACTCGACGAAAGCCAGGAACAACTGCTGCTGGACCCGAACGAACTGGCCAACGGCGGCTTCTTTTCCCTCGGTGCGTTCAGCATCAGCCCGGACCACCAGCGCCTCGCCTACAGCATCGACTCCACGGGCGATGAAATTTTCACGCTGTTCGTGAAGGAATTATCCAGCGGTCGTGTCAGCGAACTGGAATTCGCCGACTGCGACGGCAGCATGACTTGGGCCAACGACAGCCTGACGCTGTTCTTCGGCGAACTCGACGACACCCACCGTCCGCATAAACTGTTCCGCTATCTGCTGGATGGCACGGCGGCCGAAGAAGTGTTCCATGAGCCGGACGGCCGCTTCTTCATGCATTGCTACCGCTCGAGTTCGGAGCAGCAATTGCTGGTGACCCTGGGCAGCAAGACCACCAGCGAAGTCTGGGTGCTCGACGCATTCCAGCCGCAGCAGGCGTTTACCTGCATCGCGCCGAGGGTTGAAGACCATGAGTACGATGTCGATCACGGCGCACTTGATGGCCAATGGAGCTGGTTCATTCGCACCAACCGCGACGGCATCAACTTTGCCTTGTACACGGCTGTCGATACCGGCATTGCGCCGACCGAAGCCGATTGGCAGAACCTGATTCCCCACAGCGACACGACGATGATCGACGGCATGAGCCTCAATGCCGGAGCCATGAGCCTCAGCCTGCGTGAAGGCGGCTTGCCAATCATCGAAGTCCACCCGCAAGACCTGCCGAGCTACCGCGTGCAGTTGCCGGATGCGGCCTACAGCCTGCATGTGCAAAACAGCCTGGAGTTCGTCAGCGACCGCATCCGCTTGCGTTACGAAGCGCTGAACCGTCCGGCGCAGATCCGCCAACTGGAACTGGTCAGCGGCGAACAGAAAGTGCTCAAGGAAACCCCGGTACTCGGCCCGTTCGACGCCGACGCCTACGTCAGCCAACGCCTTTGGGCGACAGCACCGGACGGTACGCAAGTGCCGATCAGCCTGGTCGTCAAACGCGAAGCCCTCGGTAAGCCAACGCCACTTTATCTGTACGGCTACGGCGCCTACGGCGAAAGCCTCGACCCGTGGTTCTCCCACGCACGCTTGAGTCTGCTGGATCGCGGCGTGGCGTTTGCCATCGCCCACGTGCGTGGCGGCGGCGAACTGGGCGAAGCCTGGTATCGCGCCGGCAAACAGGAACACAAGCACAACACCTTCAGCGACTTCATCGCCTGTGCCGAGCACCTGATCGCCAACGGTTTCACCACCTCACAGCAATTGGCGATCAGCGGTGGCAGTGCTGGCGGTTTGCTGATTGGCGCGGTGCTCAACATGCGTCCGGAGCTGTTCGGCGCGGCAATTGCCGAAGTGCCGTTCGTTGACGTGCTGAACACCATGCTCGACCCGGATCTGCCGCTGACCGTTACCGAATACGACGAGTGGGGCAACCCTGAAGAGCCGGATGTTTATGATCGGATCAAGGCCTACGCCCCGTACGAAAATGTCACGGCGCAAGCGTATCCGGCGACGCTGGTGATCGCCGGTTACAACGACAGTCGCGTGCAGTATTGGGAAGCAGCCAAGTGGGTGGCGAAATTGCGCGCGACCAAAACCGACAACAATCCGCTGCTGCTCAAGACCGAACTGGGCGCCGGGCATGGCGGGATGAGCGGTCGTTACCAGGGATTGCGTGACGTAGCACTCGAATACGCATTTGTTTTCAAGGTTTTAGGGATTGCCTGAGGAACTTGCTCCGATGATCCGGTCTTAACACCAGACACCGGAAGCCGATACAACACATCTCCACTGTGGGAGCGGCGGTGCGACGATTCGACTTGCTCGCGAAGGGGCCGTGTCAGTCAACATTGATTGCGACTGACACACCGCCTTCGCGAGCAAGTCGAATCGTCGCACCGCCGCTCCCACAAAGGGATTGGGGACATCCAGAACATCCGGACCAGACACAAAAAAAAGACCGTGACGACATGTCAGAACCGACCCTACTGAACAACGAAATTCGCGACTGGCTGATGGACTGCGGCCTGTTCGACCAACTGCTGCCGGCAGACTTCGCTGCCGCTTCGGGTTACTTCAGCATCAGCGCGGTGGCCGAAGGCGAAGAAATCTTCCACGAAGGCGATGCCGGCAGCTTCATGTGCATCATCCACACCGGCCAGGTGGCGGTGCAGAAAACCAACAGCGATGGGCAGCGAGTGACCATGGCCACCTTGCGCAGCGGTCGGGCGTTCGGCGAAATGGCCGTGCTGGATGGTGAGCGACGCTCAGCCAGTTGCGTGGCCGCGAGCAATTGCCAGTTGCTGAACCTGGGCAAGGACTCACTGGAAAAGATGCTCAACGACGCGCCGAAAATCGCCGCCAAGATCATTCGCGCCCTCGCCGTTTCACTGTCCAGGCGCCTGCGCATGGCCGACGGGCAACTGCTTTCGCAGCAGGTTTAACCGCGCGGGTTTAACCGCCCGGGGACTTGATCTTCGTGCGGTTCTGCTCAAGCCCCGGCAAGGGCTGGTCCTTGGGCGGGCTGGGCACTTCGATCGGTGGCAACAGCGGCGGCCCGCCACTGCCGGGCCCGGCCTTGGGCACGCTGTTGGGGGTGATCTGCGGATACGGCGTCGGCGTTGCGGTGCCGGGTGAACCGGGCAACGGCGCCGGGCTGGTCGGAATGGTTTGCAACTGCTGGGCCTGCACTGCAGTTATCGAGAGCGCGGCCAAGGCAATGACCGTTAGAATGGTGCGCTTCATCAATGGCTCCGTTGGCCTTGTTGTCTGTTTGCAGGCTACTCCCAACTGCGTTCGTTTGCCTTCCCCCAATGCCCAATCTTCTCAAGAGTGCTCCATGAAACGTTTCGTTCTGCTCGACACCGCCCCCATTCCTGAGAACGGCGGTGCCCTGTGCCTGTTCGAATACGGTGAGGATTTCGTCATCAAGATCCAGGGCGGCGACGGCGGACAACTGATGAACACGCGCATGCATGGCTCCGAAGATGCGCTGGCCGAAATCCCGTGCCGTAAAGTCGCTGGCCGGCCGAATTCGCGGGTATTGATCGGTGGCCTGGGCATGGGCTTCACCCTCGCCTCGGCCCTCAAGCATTTGGGCAAGACCGCTGAAGTCGTGGTCGCCGAACTGGTGCCCGGCGTGGTTGAGTGGAATCGCGGGCCATTGGGCGAAAAAGCCGGCAACCCTCTGCTCGATAAGCGCACGGTGATCCGCATGGAAGACGTGGCCAAGGTGCTGCAAGCCGAACCGCAAGGTTTCGACGCCATCATGCTCGACGTCGACAACGGCCCCGAAGGCCTGACCCAGAGGGCCAACAGCTGGCTCTATTCCGCTGGTGGCCTCAGCGCTTGCGCCAAAGCCCTGCGGCCAAAAGGAGTGTTGGCTGTCTGGTCGGCCAGCGCCGACAAGCAGTTTTCCGACAAACTGAAAAAAGCCGGCTTCAAGGCCGAGGAAGTCCAGGTCTTCGCCCACGGCAACAAGGGCACCCGCCACACGATCTGGATTGCCGAGAAGCTCAAGGGCTGAGCTAAACTTCGTTCATAACCGTCATTAGTCTTTTACAAAGGTGAACCCATGAGTTCGTCAACGCCGACCAACACTTCGAAGCTGGACCGCATCCTCGCCGACAACCAGCGCGACAAGGAAATGGGTTACCGCGACAAGGCCCTGAAAATGTACCCGCACGTGTGCGGCCGCTGCGCCCGCGAGTTTTCCGGCAAGCGCCTGAGCGAACTGACCGTGCACCACCGCGACCACAACCACGACAACAATCCGCAGGATGGTTCGAACTGGGAACTGTTGTGCCTGTATTGCCATGACAACGAGCACTCGCGGTACACCGATCAGCAGTATTTCGGTGAGGGCTCGTTGAGCACGCCGAAGATTGCTAAAGCCACGCATAACCCGTTTGCGGCGTTGGCTGGTTTGATGAAGAAAGACGACTGAAGGTCTTCAGTGCCCCAACTGGCCTCATCGCTAGCAGGCTAGCTCCCACAGGGGGATCTTCTGTGCACACAAGTATTTGTGAACGCCCTGGATCCAATGTGGGAGCTAGCCTGCTAGCGATAGCAATTGTCCAGACACCACCAATCTCAAACCAAACACCCCTCCCCCAATCCCCGTATAATCGCCGTTTTTTCCCCGAAGGCACCCCGCTCGTGGCAGACAAACGGTACAGCTGCATTGGTTTGTTCAACCCCAAATCACCGGAAAACGTCGGCTCGGTCATGCGCGCAGCCGGCTGCTACAACGTGGCGTCCGTGTTCTACACCGGCAAGCGTTATGACCGCGCCGCCGACTTCGTCACCGACACCAAGCGTGTCCACTACGACATCCCGCTGATCGGGATCGACGACCTGAAAAAGATCCTGCCGCTCGGCTGCGTGCCAGTGGCCGTGGAACTGGTCGACGGCGCCCGTTCGCTGCCGGAATACACCCACCCGGATCGCGCGCTGTACATCTTCGGCCCGGAAGACGGCTCGCTGGACAAAGAGATTCGCGACTGGTGCGAAGACGTCGTCTACATCCCGACCACCGGTTGCATGAACCTCGCGGCCACGGTCAACGTCGTGCTCTACGACCGTATGGCCAAGGGCCTCAACACCCGCTCTGGTCCGAAATTCCGCTGAACCGACACACATCCGATGGAACAAGCCGCCCGCCTCGGCAGTCAGCTTAATTATCTATTCTTGAAGCAGTCATACCCGCCAGGAGACAGATCATGAGCGAACCCAAACGCGTCGAGCGCATCGAATCCACCCCGTTCCAGACTCATTCCGACCAGAACGTCCACGGTTGGGAACGCGCCGGATCTATCGCCGGTGGTGTGGTGATGGTCGGCAAAGGCCTGCGTCGCGGCGGTCTATTCGGTTTGATCCAGGTGGCCATCGGCGGCGTGGCGCTGGCCCGTGGCATTACCGGCCACAGTTCGGCCAAAAGCCTGCTGGAGAAAAGCCGTCAGGACATGAACAACGTACGGGCGAAGATCGAGCGTGCCGGGGAAGAGTTGGGTCGGCTGAAGGCGAATGCCGAGGCGGCGACCAAAACCGCGACCGTCACCGGGAATGATTCGTTGAAGTCGCCGAAAGCCGGAACTTAAACACATTTAAGATCAAAAGATCGCAGCCTTCGGCAGCTCCTACACGGGTTTTGTGTACACCTGTAGGAGCTGCCGAAGGCTGCGATCTTTTGATGTTCTATTGCAACAATTCGGTATCCAGAACTTTCGAGGACTCGCCATTAACGCTTTCGGCCAGTTGAATAAACTCCTTCGTATCGACACTCTCCAACCGCATCGCCCCGCGCATCACATCATCCAGCGAACGCTTGTTGCGCGTCTTCAGGCGAATCTCGCGATCCAGTTCCTGTAGCAACAACACCGCTTTAGCCACCTGCGCCGGGCTGACCTGCTCGTCACGCAGCGTGGTGACCTTCTGGCTGTCTTTGACCAACTTGCCATGCAGGCTGTCATACCGCTCGTCACTCATCCCGCCAGCCCGACGCACCAGTTCGATGGCGTAATACTCGGCGAGCCCTTCGCTGATCCAGTCACTGCGCTGATTGTCATTGACCCGACCAAACACCTGGGCCAACTCACGCACCAGCGCGCTGGTGCCGCTTTCGCTGACCAGCGGCAGACGCGTATTCAAATAGATCGACTCACGCGCCGCCAGGCTGCCCCGCCACATCGGGTCGTTGGCGCCGACAATCAGCAATTTGGCGGGATGCCGCGGGAACACGTCCTGCACTTGCGGCCAGACAAACGTCAGCAGCGTCAGCACGTCCATGCGGTGCATACCCTGGCCTTGAGGCGAGGCGACGGTGACTTCGGTTTCCCCCAGTCGGGTGCGACGGCTGCCGAGGTGGCCGGCGAGCATCCAGCCGGTCGGCCGGTCGAACAGGCGGGAGACGTCATCAATACGGAACGTGTTCTTGCCGATTCGCGGCCAGGCGGTTTCGACGCTTTTCCAGCCGGTGGGCAATTCGAATTCAAGACGCGAAACCAGCTCGACGCCGTCCTGCTGATCGAGTTTCGCGGCGGGCACCAGATCGTCGCCACGCATCAATGCCCAGGTCGGCGTCATGCGCGTGTCGAAGCTGCCGCTCTTGCGGCCGTGGCTGATGCGCACGCGGTAGGTCAGGCTGGCCTTGTCGGCGGCCGGGCGCCAGACACCTCGAGCCGGCTTGCCCGGCGTGAGCTGCCATTGACCGTCGGCGTTGAAGTCGCTGTAGTGGCTGCTGTCGCCGAGGTCGAAATCCAGACTGCGCACCGCCGATCCCTGGGCCAGGGTCAGGCGCACTTCAGCCTGATCGCTTTGCGGCAACAGGCGCACGTGGTAATCCAGATCGACCTTCTTCGCCGCCCACACGGACGAACTCAGGGCCAACAGCCCGACGGCCAACGCCAGCCGCAATCCCACAGCCATACACACTCCTTTGTAAAACTAGCCTGCCCGGAAAATCAGATGGTCTTCCCAATCGTCCTCGGCCACGCTGCCTTCGGCCAGCATGCGCCCGGACTGGGAAATGCGTTCGTGATGCACGGCATCGCGATCACCGCACACCAGGTGGTGCCAAAGTGGCAGGTCCTTGCCCTCGCTGACCAGGCGATAACCACAGGTCGGCGGCAGCCATTTTAACTCATCGGCCTTGCCCGGCGTGAGCTGGATGCAGTCCGGCACGAATTCGCGGCGGTTGGTGTAATCGCTGCACTGGCAGGTTTTCAGGTCCAGCAACTTGCAGGCGATGCGCGTGTAGTAAACGCTGTTGTCCTCTTCATCCTCGAGCTTTTGCAGGCAACACAGACCACAACCGTCGCACAGCGACTCCCATTCCTCGTGATCGAGTTGATCGAGGGTTTTGCGTATCCAGAACGGTTCGACTTTGGCGGCCATGGCTCAAGCATCAACATCAGGTGGTGAAAAGGCCGCCAGTCTAGTGCGCAGCGGCCCGCGGGCCAAGCGTTGGCGACTGCCGGTAGAAAGGGACTTGTCAGTTACTGCGCCGCCAAGTAGCTTTGCCAGTCGCAACGAGCCAGGCCTGCGTGCCATTAACGCCCCACCGCGTTGCATTCGGATGAAATGCCAGGCTCACGGAAAACCTCATCGCCCAGCTCAACTGCGCCCGCCGGTTTTTTACTACCCTCTGACTCACACGTCGCAAGGAATCTCTGCATGAGTGCCAATCCACGCGTTGCCGAATACGCCATCCACCCTCAATTCACCGATCGCTGGTCGCCCCGCGCCTTCACCGGCGAAGCCATTTCCGAAGAAACCCTGCTGAGCTTTTTCGAAGCCGCACGCTGGGCGCCATCGGCCTACAACTCGCAGCCTTGGCGGTTTCTCTACGCGCGCCGCGATACGCCGAACTGGGAGCGCTACCTGGGCTTGCTGAACGAATTCAACCGCAGCTGGGCGCAGCATGCCTCGGCACTGGTGATCGTGATCTCGAAAACCACCTTCACCGCACCTGGCGCCACCGAAGAGACTCCGGCGCTGTGGCACACCTTCGACACTGGTTCGGCCTGGGGCCATCTGGCGTTGCAAGCGAGCCTCAGCGGCTGGCACACCCACGGCATGGCCGGTTTCGATCAGGAACTGACCCGCAAGGAGCTGAACATTCCTGAAGGTTACGCACTGCACGCGGCGGTTGCGGTGGGCAAACTGGGGGATAAAGCGACACTGGCGGATTACCTGCAAGCGCGTGAAGAGCCGAGCCCGCGTCGTCCGTTGAGCGAGTTGGCGGCTGAAGGCGACTTCACCCTCTAAAAAGCAAAAGATCGCAGCCTTCGGCAGCTCCTACAGGTGTACACAAACCAATGTAGGAGCTGCCGAAGGCTGCGATCTTTTCGTTTACGCCTCAATACCCGCGATTGAAATCCACTTCCCCGCGCAACGCCTCGCTCGCCTGATACGCCCGCAGGTTCTCGACGAACAGCTTCACCATCATCGCCGGCGAAGTCGGTGCCGAGCTGTGTCCGGTCAGCAGCAAGCCCCACGCCGTCCAGAACGGATGACGTTGCGGCAGCGGTTCCTGACGGCAGACGTCGATCACCGCGCCCGCCAGATGCCCTTCCTTCAAGGCTTCCACCAGATCCGCATCGACCACCGCCACGCCGCGCCCGACGTTGATGAACAACCCGGTCGGCTTGAACTGCTTGAACAGCGCCGCGTCGTACAAGTCGTGGGTCGTCGGGGTGTTCGGCAGCAGATTGATCACGTAATCCACTTCACCGACCAGGCGCGGCAAGTCCGCAAGTGCTCCCACTTCGACAAACGGCGCCTGCTCCCGGGCTTCGCTGGCAATGCCATACAACTCGACGCCAAACGGCAGCAGAAATTGCGCTACGGTTTGACCGATATCACCGGTGCCGACGATCAGCACCTTGCGCCCCGCCAGGCTTTGGCCCTTGCGACTGTCCCACTTGCGCTCGACCTGACTGACCAGGCGCGGCAGCACTTCGCGCTCGTGGCCGAGCATGTAGGTCAGCACGTATTCGGCCATGACCTGACCGAAAATCCCCACCGCGCGGGTCAGGCGATAGTGGCGTGGCAGGCCGTCGGCCAGCAGCGGCGTGATGCCGGCCCAGGTGGATTGCAGCCATTGCGGCTGGTGCCCCTGACGCAGCAGTGTGGCCAGGAGGTCCGGCTGGCCCAGCCAGATCGGGCAATCGGCGGCCTGACTGGCCAGTTCGGCCGAGTCGCCGCTGGTCAGCACTTCCAGATCAGGCGCTGCCTGGCGCAACAGTTGGGCATATACAGCGTGGTCGTGTTCAGCAATCAGAACGCGCATGGTTCAAACCTTTCAAAAGCAGGGCAGACGGCCGCTGACGGAGTCTCGCTCCCTCATCGCGGCCATCGCCAAAATCATTCCAGTGTTTCACGCAGACTCTGAACAGAGCCTGTCTGCCGATCACATCGGATCGTTGCGTCGCAACAGTTCTTCCGGCAAATGTTCGATGTATTCGTCTTCGGCCGGCGGCATTTGCAGGTGGTAACCCTGCTTTTCGAGGTTTTCCAGCACCACGGTGATGTCCTCGCGGGACAACTTGCGCTCGGGGGTCAGCACCAGGTCGAACGCGTGGTGCGGTTTGCCAAAAGCGGCCATCAGACTTTCCGGGACGCGCTCCAGTGCATCGCTTTTGAGCACATAGAGGTACATCTCGTTTTTCTTCAGGCTTCGATAGATGGAGCAAATACGTTTCAAGGCTGTTCTCCGGCGGTGGCCAGGCTGTCGAGCAGCGCCTGGCCCATCAATTCGCGGCGCCAGCCACGCAGCGAATCAGGCAATTGGTAAGGACCGTTGGGGAAGCCGCTCTTGAGCAGCGCTTCCAGGGTTTTCTTGCGCAGCATCAGTTCCGGCGCAACGTTCAGGCGCTCGGCTTCTGCCTGACCGAGTGCACGCAACTGTTTGATCAGCGCCGCAGCATCCACCGGCAACGGCTCCGGCACGGCAGGCGGCCATTGATCTGGCGACACACTGCCAGAGCGCTTGATCAGATCAAGCAGAAATTCGCCGTCCTGACGCACGGTACGCGGGTGCATGTCTTCGATTTTCGCCAGCGCGCCGAGGTTGTCCGGTTGCGTCCGCGCCAGCGGCCACAGGGAATGCTCACGGATGATGCGATTGCGCGGCAGATCACGGGCGCGGGCTTCGCGTTCGCGCCAGGCGCAGAGTTCACGCAGCACGGCGAGTTGAGCGCGGGAGAGCTTCCAGGCCAGTTTGGCTTCGCGATAGACCTCATACGGATCAACTTCACGACGCAGGTTGGCCACCAGCTCGGCGCCGTCTTCCAGGACCCAGGCGTATTTGTCGTCAGACAGTTTCGGACGAAGCTGTACGAAAACTTCCGCGAGGTGCAAGGCGTCTTCGGCGGCGTAGCTGATCTGAGTGTCGGACAGCGGACGTTGCAGCCAGTCGGAACGGGTCTCGCCCTTGGGCAGGTCGATGCCGAGCACTTCCTGCACCAGCCGCGAATACCCCATGGAGAAACCGAGATTCAGGTAAGCGGCGGCCAGTTGCGTGTCGAACAGCGGCGCCGGCAGGCTGCCGGTCAGGCGCAGCAACACTTCGAGGTCTTCGCTGCACGCGTGGACGACTTTGACCACGGCCGGGTTTTCCAGCAACGCGGCCAGGGGCTGCCAGTTGTCGATGGTCAGCGGGTCAATCAGGTAAGCGCGTACGCCATCGCCGATCTGCAGCAGGCCTGCGATCGGATAAAAGGTGTCGACCCGCATGAATTCGGTGTCGAGGGCAACGTAGGGCAGTTGCTGCCACTCGGCGCAAAACCGGCCGAGGCTATCGTTGTCGCGAATCCAGTGAATATCGATGGCCACACGGCTCTCCCTTGAAGAATGGCGCGCAGTATATATCGCCCCCGGCGATTTCCGCGCATCCACTGAACAAGAGCTTTAGCGAAAATACCTGCCTGATAGCAAGAATTGTCTGACGGAGGGAGGTTATCTGGCCTTACGCAATACGTAGACACGCATCCGTACGTACCCAGGCAGGAAGTCCTGGTGGCTGATCAGGCGAAAACCTGCTTGTTTGAACTCGTCTTCCACTTCGGCCTTACTGGCCAGCGGCAGGGCCTGAATGCCGTGTGCATCCGGCTGTCGACGCTTGAAACCGGTATCGATCCGCACCGCCACAATCACCGTATCGCGGCTGACCCGATGGAACTCGCCGAGCATCGCCAACCGATGCTCGGGACTGGCGATGTGCTGAAACAGTTGCATGCAAAAAATGCAGTCCACCGCATTCGCCGACAAGCCGATGGTGAACGCCGAGCTTTGAAAGGTCTTGACCCGTTTCAGCAGGTGTTGCGGGTGGTGGGTCGGCGCGTGATCGAGCATATCCTGAGACGGGTCGGACGCCAGAATCACCCGGTTTGCATGCTCGGCCAGCACCGGCCAGAAGCGTCCGGCCCCGCAGGTGACGTCGAGAATCAGCCCCGGCTCGCCGGCGACCTTGAGCGCGTTGCGCACCAGTTGCTCCTCACGCCAGAACGCCAGGCGCCCGGCGAGACCACGCGGACGCGGCTGAAGACAGACGCGGGCGTGCTCCTGATCTTGACGCCGGGCGAACTCAAGCTCGATGGCGGAAGGGGGTTGAGCGGACATGTAAGAGGGCTCTTGTGGGAAAGATCTACCGGGGCCGCAGGTTAACGGCCGACACGTAAAAAAAAGGTCGGGGCCGTCACTCTCTGGCCAATACACCGTCGATCACGGCACCGCGGCACCCTGCAAACATATCCAGGTCCTGGTTGTAGACCTTGCTGTTGACTTCCAGCAAGCCAAGCATCGAATGGAACAGGTTGTCCTGACTCAACGGTTTGTCACGACTCAGTTGCAGGCAATGAGTGTCCACCGAGAACGACTTCTGATAGCTGTCGGAGAACCAGGCCAACATGGCGACATGCTTCTGTTGATCCGGCGCCATCATGTAAGGCGTGCCATGAAGGAACAGGTTGTACTCGCCCAGGGACTCGCCGTGGTCCGACAGATACAGCATCGCGGTATCGACTTTGTCCTGATTGCTGCGCAGCAGATCGATCAGGGTCGACAGCACATGGTCGGTATACACCAACGTGTTGTCGTAACCGTTGACGATACTTTCGCGACTGCAATTGTTCAGCGCATTACTTTCGCAAACCGGGGTAAAGCGTTCGTACTCTTTTGGGTAACGCTTGAAGTATTCCGGGCCGTGGCTGCCCATCTGGTGCAATACCAGCACGGTGTCTTTATCCAGGGTGTCAATGAAGTGCTGCAAACCTTGCAGAAGGATTTCATCGCGGCATTCACTGTTGGCGCAGAGCACCGGGTCCTTCAGGTTGCTCACATCATCAAGGGTGACCCGATCGCAAGTGCCTTTGCAGCCCGACTGGTTATCGCGCCAAATGACGTCCAGCCCCGCCCGTTTGAGCACATCCAGCAGGCCTTCTTCATTCTTTGCCTTGCTCGCGTTGTAGTCTTTGCGGCCCATCTTGGAAAACATGCACGGCACCGAGACGGCGGTTTCCGTGCCGCAGGAATGCACGTCGGTGAAGGCAATCAGGCCCGCCTCCTTGTCCAGTTTTGGCGTGGTGTCACGGTCGTAGCCCAGCACCCCAAAGTTCTCGGCCCGGGCACTCTCACCCACGACCAGTACGGTCAGGGATTTGCGACCGTGAGCTTGCCAGGCCGGGTTTCTCTGCGCGTCTTCACCAATTTTGACGAAGGGTTGCCGAGCCGAAGCGACTTGTTCGCGCAGGTAGCCGAACGAGGCCCCCATGTAGTTGCTCGGAACCACCATCAAGCGCAATTCATGGTGATTGCGAAACAGCGAGGCCAGGCCTTGATAGTTAACCAGTGCGACGCCACCGAGTACCGCCACCGACACGACACTCACCAACACTTTACTTAACAACTCGCGATGCCAGCGACGGTAACTAACCGGAGTTTTCCACAGCAACCACGACGGCAATAAGCCGAGCAACGTAATATAAACAATCAACTTTATCGAGAGTAAGTCACGCACTTCCGTGACATTGGTTTCGGCAAAGTTACGCAACATGCCGGCATCAATCAAAACACCGTATTGACTCATGAAGTACGCAACACCCGCGCTGATCATAAAGATAAGCGTGAGCACAGGTTTCATTAAGGGCCGGAACGCCAGCAGCGTCAGCACCAGGTTGAAGGCAGCCAGAATCATCACGCCGAAAGCCACACGCACGACGATGCCTTTACCGTCGGACGCGGTGATTTCAAACAGGTGTTGCCAGAGCACTAAATTGAAGCCGGCCAATAGAAAGGCACTGGCAAACAACGTCACCCACTCCGGGCGCACGGCTTTAATCTTCAACATGATAATCGGCTGTTCCTGAAAAGAAGTGCCGTCGGCAAATGTGAAAATTTCATTTACCGCGACAGCACTAACTTTAGGCAGCCAACCATCAATTTTTTGTGAAAAAGAAGCCAACGATTAGTTGGCTTCTAGTATTGGGTCAAAACTTAAGTTGTATCTGAGAATGGTTCAGGCCTGATTCAGGTACCAACGCCAATCCTGCTCACCGACTTCGCCCATGAACTGCCGATACTCGGCCCGCTTCACCGCGAGGTAAACGCCAAGAAACTCCCTGCCGAACGCGTCTCGCGCCCAGCTCGAACCTTCCAGCGCGCGCAAGGTGGTCAGCCAGTCGGTGGGCAACAGTTCCTTGGCCTGGGCGTAACCGTTGCCCTCCACCGGCGCCCCCGGGTCCAGTTGTTCGCGAATGCCGCGATGGATACCGGCCAGGATCGCCGCAGCCGCCAGATACGGGTTGGCGTCGGCGCCGCAAATGCGATGTTCGATGTGCCGCGAGAACGCCGGCCCGCCTGGCACGCGCAAACTCACGGTGCGATTGTCCACGCCCCAGGTGGCGGCCAGCGGCGCGTAGCTGTTGGTCTGGAAACGGCGGTAGGAGTTGGCGTTCGGACAGAACAGCAGCAACGAATCGAGCAAGGTGCCGAGCATGCCGCCGACCGCCTGTTTAAGCAGCGGCGTACCGTCCGTGGCTTCGCTAGCGAACAGGTTGTTTCCGTCCTTGTCCGCGAGGCTGACGTGCATATGCATGCCGGTGCCGGCCAGGTCGTCGAAAGGCTTGGCCATGAAGCACGCCGTCATCCCGTGTTTGTGCGCCACGCCCTTGACCAGCCGTTTGTAGCGCACGGCTTCGTCCATCGCCTGCAAGGCGTCGGTGCGATGTTCGAGGGTAATTTCCACTTGTCCCGGCGCGTACTCGGAAATCGCCGTGCGCGCCGGAATGCCCTGGAGTTTGCAGGCGCTGTACAGGTCGGCCAGGAACGGCTCGATCTGCTCCAGTTCGCGCAAACCGTAGACCTGAGTGGCGCGAGGGCGCCCGCCGTCAACGTCTCGTGCCGGTTGCGGTCGACCATTGCTGTCGCGCTGCTGATCCAGCAGGTAGAACTCCAGCTCTGCCGCCATCACCGGGTAATAACCGTCCGCCTGCAAGCCTTCGATGACCTTCGCCAATAAGTGGCGCGGGTCGGCAATGGTCGCCGGCATGCCCTCCTTCGGGTGCATGCTGACCTGCACCGCCGCCGTCGGAATCAATCGCCACGGCATGCGCGTCAAACTGCCGCTGATCGGGTAGGCCCGGCAATCGATGTCGCCCACGTCCCACACAAGCCCTGAGTTCTCCACGTCATCGCCGTTGATGGTCAGGCCCAGAATGGTGCTCGGCAGAGGCCGACCGCTTTCGTACACCGCCAGCAGTTCATCGCGATGCAACAACTTGCCCCGAGGCACGCCGTTGTTGTCGAGGATGAACAACTCGAACATCTCGATATCCGGATTCTGTTCAAGAAAGGTCAGGGCTTCTTGCTTCGTGGCGAAGGATGTCGTGGCACAACTCATAGGAATTCTCTTGTTTCCGCGTCAGGCAAACGCGCAGGCGCTGCCGGTTTGATCCCTGCGCACAGCGCGGGACCTGTAAGAACAATCAACGGGAAAGGCGGGAATCCGGCGGGCGCGCGTGACGGCAATGCCACAACGCCCAGAAGGCGAGTTCGGAAGGAAGTGCGACCGGACAACCGTCCATAGAGAAGACCGCAGTAAACAGATGAGCAGCAGCGTCACATGGCTGGATAAGTCGTTAAATCGGGATTTGAAGAACTTTGGTTGCAAGATGGCTAAACATTCTACGAGCCACCCTGGAACCAGTGTGGGAGCGAGCAAGCCCGCTCCCACATTGGCGACCTTCTGGCTGCTGCATCGGGCCATCGGCGTCATCGCCCCGTCGTCGGTCATTTCCTACATTTACCTGAGCACGCTGTTTCATTGGCTCTGGTTGCGACAGTCACCGCTACCGCTGGAAATCATCGGCGCAGTGCTCGTCGGCATCGGCATGATGGCACTGTTGATGTCCAGCCGTCACACCGTGCCGGCAAACGTCCAGGGCTGAAGAACACTGGCATTGCCTCACAACTATTAGTGAAACTTCCCACGGAGCATTCTCCTGACACCATCGTTCCGTTAGGATCATTCGCACGAGTTTGCGCTCAGTCAGCGCAAGGATCACAGCGAGACGAATGGATGCTGAACAGTAACTTGCTTAGAAAACTCGACATGCAGGACCTCATGGTGTTTGTGGCCGTGTATGAACAAAGCAGCGTCACCGGCGTTTCCGAAACGCTCTGCGTCAGCCAGTCCACCGTGAGTTACTGCCTGAAAAAACTGCGCACCAGTTTCGAAGACGAGTTGTTCATCAACACCCGCGCCGGTATGCGGCCCACTTACAAAGCCAGCACCATGCACACGCACGTGCTGAAAATTCTGGAAAGCATCAACCTGTGTCACGCCGGCGCACCCACGTTTGACCCCACCTTGCAACCGGTCACCTTCAACATTTGCGCACCGGAATACTTCGAGCAGTTGATCCTGCCGCGCCTGTTGAAACGTTTCGATTTCGCCGATTGGCCGGTGATGGTCAACATGCACAAGTTAGAAACCGACATCCCGGCCGAAGAACTGCGCGACGGCAGCCTCGACCTGGTGATTTGCTTCGGCCCGAACTTCCATCGCAATCACACCGACTTCAAATCCCGGACGCTGCTGGAAGATGATCTGGTCTGTGTCTTCGATAAACGCGCCACACCGCTGGAGCCGCGTTTAAGCCTGCAAGCCTTTACCGAACGCCGGCATGTATTTCCAACACCCTGGACGTCCAACACCAACATGGTCGACGACTGGTTGGCGCAGCAGGCGCAAAAACGGCAGATCGTCGCGCGATCCAACAGCTACAGCGCCGCGCTGAAAATGATCACCGCCACCGACTTCATCGTCACCCTGCCCCGACGCATCCAGCACTTGCTGGCCAGCGAGGCCATCTTCAATCACTGCGAAGCGCCCAACGGTTTGCCGGGGTTCACCCTCGACATGCAGTGGAGTCAAAGTGCCGATGAGGACTGCGCCAATGCCTGGTTGCGTGAGCAGGTGGTGCAGGCCTGCACCGAACAGGAAATGACCTGAAACTCAGTTGTTGATGGCGACCTTGGTGTAGGACTCGCGATCGATGTCGAGGATTTCCACGGCCAGCTGGACTTCCAAGCCCACTGGCCACTCACACAGTTCCTGCACCACGGCCAGCAGACTTTCGGACAACCGCTTTTTGATCGCCGGTGAGCGACCACTCAACAACGCCAGCTTCACATGCACGAACGCCCGCTCACCCAATGCCGTGCCGACCTTGAACGTCTCGACCTTCACCGCTCGACTCTTGATGTCGTATTCGGCAGCAAACTGACCGGAAGCCACCAGCGTATTGTTCAGCCGGATCAGCGCCACATCGGCATTCAGATCGGGCAGGTTGGCGGTGTATTCCATGTGCAGGTGAGGCATGACGTGGCTCCTTGAGGTTGACGGAAAGGTCGTACATATAGCACAGAGTTGTCCTGCTCACCGGGGCGGCGGCGACTCAAAGCGCTCACTCATGAACGCCTCCAGTCGCGAGCGCAACCAGCGTTCGGCAGGGTCGGTTTCGACGTGGCTGAGCCAGACCATGGACAGGTCCAGGGTCGGCGTCTTGAACGGAAAAGGCTCGGTGAACAGCTGACCAGAGGCTGCCATCGCCTCGGCGGCGTAATCCGGCAGGCTGGCGATCAGATCGGTTCCGGCGAGCAAGGCTGGCAACGAGCTGTATTGCGGCACGGATAAAACCACCTGGCGAGTACGACCAATTTCCGCCAGCCACTCATCGGCGTAACCACTGACATTGGCGGTGTGGGACACCAGCACGTGCGGGCGCGAGCAATATTCATCGAGGGTCAACGGCGTGTCGGACGCATCGGCACGCAAGATGCTGGGCTGAATGTGCCGCAGCAATTTGCGCTTGGCATTGGCCGGGAGACCGCGAGTCTGGCTGATACCAACGGTGATATCGCCAGACGCCAGCAAATCGGGAATCCGCCAGTAATCGACATGCTGCACCACAAACACCACCGTCGGCGCTTCCTGGCGCAGAGCTCGCAGCAACGGCGGCAGAAGACCAAACTCGACATCGTCCGACAGCCCGATACGGAAGGTCATGGTGCTGCTGGCGGGGTCGAAATCATGGGTCAGACTCAAGGCCACCGACAGCGAATCCAGCGCTGGCGACAGGTACTGAATCAGCTCCTCGGCCCTGGCGGTCGGCTCCATGCGATGACCGACGCGAATGAACAGCGGATCGTTGAACATCGTGCGCAAGCGGTTGAGCGCCGAACTGATGGTCGGCTGTCCGAGAAACAACTTCTCCGCCACCCGGGTGACATTGCGCTCGAGCATCAAGGTTTCGAACACCACCATCAGGTTGATATCCGCCTTGCGTAGTTCGTTGCGATTCATCCATTGCCCCCAGTCCCCAAATCTGCTGACAGTTTAGGTAGCTGTCGCAAGCGGCGTCTATGCGACTCAGGTAGTTTGCGTTTGATCCGACTGCGAGACTGCTTGTAACGAAGCTGCTCTCACTGAGCAGCTTCACCACTTGAGGTTTAGATTTCCTTCACCGGGGTCTGATCGTGAGTCCCCTTGATCAAGCTGATGGCATGCGCGCAATCCGCCTTGTTGATGTACGCCTCGCCGCTGGCAATCGTTTCATTGTTCCCCGCCCTCAAGCGCCACCGCCATTGACCTTTGCCAGTCTGCGGGGTGCCACGGGTTTGCCTGTAAATCTCAAAGTACATTGTTCGCTCCTTGCGATGGCTGATAACGGCAGATCAGTGACCTGCGAAAACCAGAGTAGATGAGGATTTTTGGCGATGAGGTCTTTCAGTGTCAGGGGATATTTCAAGGGAAACCCCTTGATTCCCGGGGCGGCCAATGGATTCGGTGGGCAGTAATTCGAGCTACTCGGCTGAGTAATTTTTCCTGTGAACAGGCTTATTTTTCTTACGCGAGGACGATGCCGGTTCTCACAAAAAAAGAAGGCTAGACGCCTTACAACGTCCAGCCAATTCCTGTTACTTACTGGCCCACGCGTTGAATCGCTCCTCCAGCTCTTCACCGTGATCGACCCAGAACGCCACGTCCATGGACAACGCCCCCTTGAGATTTTGCGGCGCAGTGGGCACCCATTGCGCCAGTTTGCTATCCAGCCGGGCGGCGGCATCAGTGTCAGTGGGATGGGTAGAAAGCTGACTCACGTCAGTTCACAGATTTTTCTGATGAGTTGAGGCATCAGATGGCAGGGTTAACGGCTGATCCGCTGCCAGCCCCACATCGCTCTCAAGTTCTGCCCGAGGTTTGGGGGCGACAGTGTCAGAAGGGGCTACAAAGCCCCATACAAACCTTTCAATCAGCGAAAGCAGTCCATAACTGATGAAGCCAAAGATCAGCCCGACAACCACAATGCTCAAAGGATGAATTTGCGCTGCGTCGGGGCTTTCCAACATGTAGCGAAAAGCCTGGACAGCAACAGTCAGGCAGGCCGCAGCGGCTGCTATCAGCTTCACAGACAACCAAAGACGCCGCCATCTGTTCATGCCATCACCCGTCATTCGATCAATTGCTCTGTATTGCATGATAGCCAATGACCTTGAAGCCCAGGGCGTCGGCCGAACAGGCACTGCACTCGATTGGCGGCTTGTACGAAGTCGAACGGCAAGCGCGGGACATGAGCGATGAGGATCGCTGGCGAATACGGCAGGAAAAGGCCGCACCGATCCTGGAAGCGCTGCATAACTGGATGCTGGCCCAGCGCGACCTTGTGCCCAACGGCTCAGCAACAGCCAAAGCCCTGGATTACAGCCTTAAACGCTGGATAGCGCTGACGCGCTATCTGAAAGATGGGGCCGTGCCCATCGATAACAACCAAGTGGAAAACCAGATCCGACCGTGGGCACTTGGACGCTCGAACTGGTTGTTTGCGGGGTCGCTACGCAGCGGCAAGCGGGCGGCGGCGATCATGAGTCTGATCCAGTCAGCACGTATGAGTGGGCATGATCCGTATGCTTACCTGAAGGACGTTCTCACTCGCCTGCCGACGCAGCGGGCGAGTGAAATTACGAAGTTGCTGCCGCATAAGTGGGCGCCCGTTTACCCACGCAAGGTGTGTTGGGCGGACATACGTTCATTCTGCACTCTTGATACGCAAGCGGGTAAACAACAATGAATGGTTCTGGCAGGGGCATCCAGCATCATGCGTATGTTGTTATCGAGTAATGAAAATGCCGACGGCATCATTCATCAGACCATGCCACGCGGCTCGACCAAGGCATGTAGGAGGAGATCAAAACTCAGCGAGAAATTCCGAAACCTTTTCCAGACCTTCCTTCAGGACTGAAAGATTGTTGGCGTAACCAATGCGCACATAACCTTCGATGTCCAAAGCACTGCCTGGCGTGAACATGACGCCTTTGCTCTCAAGCAGTTTGACGCACAAGTCGCGGGAGGACACGTCGACATCGATCTTCAGAAGGGCTGTGGTGCCGGATTTCGGTTTGACGAACGAGACCTTTGGTTCTTTCGCGATCCACTGCTCTAAGTATTCGAGGTTGGTACGAGTAATGGATTTGTTGCGGGCCAGGATCTTGTCCTTGTTTTCCAAGGCGATACAGGCGAAATGGTCATCCAGCATACCTACGCTGATGGTGTTGTAGTCGCGGTGAATGGCGACCCGATGAATCAGGTCGATTGGCGCGACGATCCAGCCCAGACGCAGACCGGCAAGCGAGAACGCCTTGGACATACTAGCGGTGCTGATACCATTTTCGTACAGATCTGCCACCGAGACGGTAAAGCCGTTGCCGTCCTGGTCAATGCCCCGGTAGACCTCGTCACTGAGCAGGTAGGCGCCGGCCGAACGGGCAATCGCCACGATCTGCTCAAGCATGGCTTGATCCATCAGCGCCCCGGTCGGGTTGTTCGGGTTGTTGATGGCAATTACTTTGGTGTTCGACCTGACCAGCGCAATCAGCTCTTCCAGATCAGGCAGGAAAGCGTTCTCTTCACGCAGCTTGAGAATCGAAACGTCGGCGCCGTAACTCTCGGGAATCGAGTAGTGCTGCTGGTAAGTCGGAGCCACGGAAATAACGTGGTCACCTGGTTCAACGAGGGTTTCATACACCAAGGCGTTAGCACCGATCGCGCCGTGGGTGATGATCACGTTGTCCTTACTCTGCTTCGAGTACAAAGCCGCAACATTGCTGCGCAGGCGATCAGAACCTTCGATCGCGCCATACGTCATCTTCAACGGCAGCAGCTCATCGAGGATGCTGTCTTTTTTACCGGCCATTTCCAGTAGTTGTTCGATGGTCAGAGACTCGACGCAAGTTTCGGCCAAGTTGTATTCGCAATCGTTTTCATAGGCGTTCATCCAGATTTCAACGCCGAACTCTTTGATCTTCATGTGCGTACCTTTTCCTTTGATTGGATGTTAGAAATCGGTGCTCAACGTTGAGTAAGTGGACGCCCGTCTAACCTCTGCACTTCTTACCGAATACCGTCTTCTCTTGCCAAACAGAGTCATGCAATGGAGCGCGAGAAAATCGATGCAGCATTAAAGGAACATGTCGTCCCGGTACTTCGCAGCATGGGATTTAAGGGATCGCTCCCCACTTTCGCCGCAATACAGGACAGCAAATTGACCTGATAACGTTTCAATTTGATAGAGAGGGGGGGCCCGGCTGAGGGAGTAACTATGTCCTGGGACGAACAGATCCCTCCGGCAAAAATGGTCGTGGCACACCTGCATCCAAATAAGCGTAGTCGGTTGGGGCGGCTATGGGAGGCGGCCACTGGTTCAGACATGACAATAAAGGCACCTGTACTACTCGAGGTTCTGCCTTACCTGAGCGGCGAAGCATCTGACCACTGGGCCAAAGGCCCTCTCCCGGGCACCAAAACCTCGTAAACGCTCCGCCGTAACCGTCCGACCAGCACGCCGTCCTCACTCCATCGACCTAAGATGAGTTCGTCAAGACTTGTCTACCGGACGGTTACCTAAAATGCCCTAAAAAAATCTACAGAAACGAAAAAGCCCCGTAGCTTATTCAGCTACGGGGCTTTTTCTGTGTAATGGCGGAGAGATAGGGATTCGAACCCTAGGTACCGGTGAAGGTACAACGGATTTCGAATCCGTCCCATTCGGCCACTCTGGCATCTCTCCAACGGCGCGCATCATAACAACACTTTTGCCGGAAGCGAACCCCCTAAGCGAAATTTTTCCGTGCTATCAGATGCTTGCGTCGATTAAAGCGGTACGCCCAGACGATTGGCGACTTCTTCGTAGGCTTCGATGACGTCACCGAGGCCCTGACGGAAGCGGTCCTTGTCCATTTTCTTGCCGGTGGCCTTGTCCCACAGACGGCAGCCGTCCGGGCTGAATTCGTCGCCCAGGACGATGGAGCCGTCGGAGAACACGCCGAATTCGAGTTTGAAGTCGACCAGCAGCAGGCCGGCGTCGTCGAACAGTTTGCTCAGGACTTCGTTGACCTTGAGCGACAGTTCTTTCATGCGAAC
Organism: Pseudomonas sp. LB3P81; assembly: GCF_054897965.1. NCBI lineage: Bacteria > Pseudomonadati > Pseudomonadota > Gammaproteobacteria > Pseudomonadales > Pseudomonadaceae > Pseudomonas > Pseudomonas sp. LB3P81. Next base: position 1,890,953 of record NZ_JBUBVG010000001.1, read on the forward strand.
CAGTTGCTCGGCGTTGCCCCAACCGAACGCCACGACGTGGGATTCGTTGATGAACGGGTCGCCCTTGGCGTCGTCCTTCAGGAACAGTTCGAAGGTGTAAGGGTTGAGCTTCATGCCTTCTTCGACGCCCAGGCGCTTGACCAGGCTGCCGGCGGCGTAGTTACGCACGACGCACTCGACCGGGATCATGTCGAGTTTTTTCACCAGGCATTCGTTGTCGCCCAGCAGTTTGTCGAATTGGGTCGGCACGCCGGCTGCTTCGAGTTTCTGCATGATGAAGGCGTTGAACTTGTTGTTCACCATGCCTTTGCGGTCGAGCTGCTCGATGCGCTTGCCGTCGAACGCCGAGGTGTCGTTGCGAAACAGCAGGATCAAGCGGTCAGCGTCGTCGGTCTTGAAAACCGATTTGGCTTTGCCGCGGTAGAGTTCTTCACGTTTTTCCATGATGGGCTCCGCTTGCTAAGTAGGTGGGCTAGGCGATGTGTCGCCAGTCGAGCCCTGAATCTTGATCGGCCAGTTGCAGCCAGTCCGGGTCGCACCCGAGGGTGTCGACAAAACATTGCCGGGCCAGCTGCGGCAGGTTGTTCTTGCTGCTCAGATGGGCCAGGACCAGGTGTTGCAGGCCTTGCCAGCCCAACTCGGACACCAGGAATGCCGCCTGGTGGTTGTTCAAATGTCCCAGTTCACCGCCCACCCGCTGCTTGAGAAAGTACGGGTAGTGACCGCGAGCCAGCATGTCACGGCAATGGTTGGCCTCGATCATCAACGCATCGAGGTCCCGATAGCCGTCCAGCACTTTGTTGCAGTATGAGCCCAGATCGGTCAACAGGCCGAAGCGTCGCTCACCGTCACTGAACACATATTGCGTCGGTTCCTGTGCATCGTGGGCCACGGCAATGACGCCGATGCTCAGTGCGCCGATCTGCAGTTGCTCGCCGCCCGCCAGAAGGCCAGCCGGTTCAATCGGTTTGCGCATCCCGCGCAGGGTGCCGCGACTGAGGTAGACAGGCAGATTGTAACGCCGAGACAGCAAACCCACGCCATGCACGTGGTCGGCATGTTCGTGGGTTACGAGTATCGCGCTCAGTTGCGCCGGGTTCACACCCAGGCGCAACAGGCGTTTTTCGGTTTCCCGCAGGGAAAAACCACAATCCACCAGCACATACGTATCAGCACTGGCTATCAGCGTGCCGTTCCCTTGGCTACCGCTGCCGAGAACGGCAAAACGCATGTGATCAGCCCAGGTTGTCCTGAATCACGCTCAACACTTTGCGCGCCACGTCAGCCGGCGCCACGGTGTTGATGTTTTTCTCGACGGTGACCTGAACGGTATCACCCACCTTGCTCAGGCGAACCTGATAACGCTCGGCACGGGCTTCAACTTCTTCCTTGCTCGGTCCACTGCCGAGCAGGCTGCCGAAGAAGCCAGGCTTCTCGTCTTTCTTCTCGGCTTTTTCAGACAGGTTGATGTAGTACAGGCCCAGGCTGCGGTTGATGTCTTCAACGCGCCATTCGCCCTGTTCCAGCGCACGACCGACGCTCGACCAGGCACGGTCCAGGTCGTTACCGACGTTCAGAACCGGGTTGCCGCTGCCGTCTTCGCTCAGGCTGACACGGCTTGGCGTATCGAAATCACGGGAAGCCAGCATGGAGACCGAACCGCCCTTCTCCGAAGTTCGGCTCATGCTCGCGAGCATGTCGTCGACCAGTGCCGCGTCCAGGCCGGTGTTGACCGAACGGTTGGTGAAGGCCACATCGGCGGTGCTGCCGGCAGGACGTTCGGCGCTGACCACATAGACTTCACTGGTGTTGCGCTGCACGCCCGGCTCGATGCGCACCCGCACGCGGGTTTCGCTGTCAGCGCCGACACCGGCTGCGCTCAGGCGCTTGGCCATCGCTGCGGACAGTTCGTCGGAATGCTGCCAGGTGGTGGTGAATTCGCCGGTTTGCGGGCGCTGTTCATCCAGACGGAAACCGTTGTCCTGGAAAAACTGCACAGCCACTGGCCAGACTTCGGCCGGTGGGTTTTGGGCCAGGATCGAACGCGAATCACCGCTCTTCTGTAGCGAGTAGGCACTGGCGTCGGCAGCAGCGGACAGCGGCTGCGGACGAGGCACGATGTATTCGCCCTTGACGGTGTCGTCGGCCACGTTGCGCGGGATCGGCAGCAGCGGATCCAGGTGTTTGGCGGTGCTGACGTCCGTTGGCAATTGCATCGGTGCAGTCTGTTGCGCTTCCAGGTAATCGCTACCACGGTCACGGAAATAACCTTCCGGGCCCCAGACCCATCCACAGCCACTGGTGCTGGAGATAATCAAGGCAAGTGCGGAAAGTCCGGCCAATCGCTTCATGCGTAGTGCTTCCTCAATTAAACCAGGACGCCGGACTGGCGCATGGCCTGCCGCAGCGGTTCGTGACAGGCAGCGCTGAGCCAGGTGAGCGGCAGACGGATACCGTCCGGCATCAAGCCCATTTCATGCAGTGCCCATTTCACGGGGATAGGGTTGGATTCGATAAACAGGGTTTTATTGAGCGGCATCAGCTTTTCATGGATCGCACGGGCTGTGACGGCGTCGCCTTTCAGGGCAGCGTTGCACAGGTCGGCCATGTCGCGCGGGGCAACGTTGGCGGTCACCGAGATGTTGCCTTTACCGCCGAGCAGGATCAGCTCGACCGCGGTGGCGTCGTCACCGGAGATCACCAGGAAGTCTTTGCTGACGCCGGCGAGGATGGCTTTTGCACGATCGAGGTCGCCGGTGGCTTCCTTGATGCCGATGATGTTTTTCACGGTCGACAGACGGATAACGGTCTCGGCCTGCATGTCGCATGCCGTACGGCCAGGCACGTTATAAAGGATCTGCGGGATGTCGACGGCTTCGGCAATAGCCTTGAAGTGCTGATACAAGCCTTCCTGGGTCGGCTTGTTGTAATACGGCGTCACCAGCAGGCAGGCATCGGCGCCGGCGGTCTTCGCATTGGTGGTCAGCTCGATGGCTTCGCGCGTCGAGTTGGCGCCGGTACCGGCGATCACCGGAATGCGCCCTGCCACCTGCTTCACCACGTAACGAATCACTTCGATGTGCTCGTTCACGTCAAGGGTGGCCGATTCGCCTGTAGTGCCGACCGCCACGATCGCGTGGGTGCCGTTCTGCAGGTGAAAGTCCACCAGTTTGCTCAGGCTGTCCCAGTCGAGACGACCTTGTGCATCCATGGGTGTGACCAGTGCCACCATACTGCCCGCAATCATGCAACCGCTCCTGCCGGAAAAAGAGAGCCGTAATGGTACTGGCGCCAAGATGCTTGTACAAGCGAAGTACTGCGCTGCTGCCATTCCCCTTGGCGCTGCTTTTCGCTACCCTTCAGACTTTGATCGGTACTGACAAGCTCGTACGCCGGGTTTCAGCCTCCATTTTCGGCATCACAAGCCCCGATCCAGCGTTGCCACCCTTCGCTCTTGCCTTAATGGAGCACGTTGCAACCTTCGGCCCGGGTTTTCTGAATTCGCATCCGCAGGCTCGCCCCCGGTAAAAAAAGCCCGTAGAAGTATCGACCGCTCATCGCTTTAGGAATGCTGCATGTCCACCCCCACAGTTCGCGAACAATTCCTTGTCATCAGTGCCCTCGGCGCCAACCCCATGGAGCTGACTAACGTCCTGTGCCGCGCCAGCCATGAAAATCGCTGCGCCGTGGTCACCTCTCGCCTGACCCGCCATGGCGAGTGCAGCGCGTTGATCCTTGAGGTCTCCGGCAGCTGGGACGCCCTGGCGCGCCTTGAAGGCAGCCTGCCGAGCCTCGCCAAGAAGCACGCCTTCACGGTCAACGTGGTGCGCAGCGCGGCACTGGAGAACCGCCCTCAGGCCTTGCCGTACGTCGCCTACGTCAGCTCCGCGTACCGCTCGGACATCATCAACGAGCTGTGCCAGTTCTTCATGGACCACAACGTCGAGCTGGAAAACCTGACCTGCGACACCTATCAGGCACCGCAAACCGGCGGCACCATGCTCAACGCCACGTTTACCGTGACGTTGCCGGCCGGCGTGCAGATCAGTTGGTTGCGCGATCAGTTCCTGGATTTCGCCGACGCGCTGAACCTGGATGCCCTGATCGAACCGTGGCGCCCACAAAACCCAATGTAAGGAAGCTTTCATGGCCGTTGCCATCGACCAACCGGTTGCCGACTTCGAAGCCCCCGCCACCAGCGGGCAGACCATCAGTCTCGCGGGCCTTAAAGGCAAGCAAGTGGTGATCTACTTCTATCCGAAGGACAGCACGCCGGGTTGCACGACCCAGGGCCAGGGCTTTCGCGATCAGCTGGATGCCTTTAAAGCCGCCAACACCGAAGTCTTTGGTGTGTCCCGCGACAGCCTGAAATCCCACGAGAACTTCAAGGCCAAGCAAGCGTTCACCTTCGAACTGATCAGCGACAAGGAAGAAGCACTGTGCCAGCTGTTTGATGTGATCAAGTTGAAGAAGCTTTATGGCAAGGAATACATGGGCGTCGATCGCAGCACGTTCCTGATTGATAAGGATGGTGTGCTGCGTCAGGAATGGCGTGGTGTGAAGGTGCCGGGGCATGTGGATGCGGTTTTGGCGGCGGCTCAGGCGTTGAACAAGGCTTGATTATCTAGCGCCTGTTCTGACGCCTTCGCGGGCTTGCTCCGGGCGGCGTTCCGACGAAGAGGCCCTTAGCCTCGCCGAAAAATCGGGGTTATCCATCAAAGCAGCGGCGCCACCACCGGTTCCTTGCGCGGCCAGGCATCCAGCACAGCCTTGAACAAGGTCGCCAGCGGAATCGCAAAGAACACGCCCCAAAATCCCCACAACCCGCCAAATAACAGCACCGCGCAGATAATCGCCACCGGGTGCAGGTTGACCGCTTCCGAAAACAACAGCGGCACCAACACGTTGCCATCCAGTGTCTGAATGATCCCGTAGACCGCCATCAAATAGATGAACTGATCGCTCCAGCCCCACTGGAACAGCGCAATCAGCATCACCGGCACGGTCACCACCACAGCCCCGACATACGGCACCACCACCGACACACCCACCAGCAACGCCAACAACGCCGCGTAGTTGAGCCCCAGCACGACAAATCCGATGTAGGTCACGCCACCGCAAATGAAAATCTCGATGACCTTGCCGCGGATGTAGTTGGCAATCTGCCGGTTCATCTCATGGGCGACGCGAGTAATCAACGCGCGCTCACGGGGCAAGTAACCGCGAACCCACTGGCCAATCATTTCCCGGTCCTTGAGAAAGAAAAACACCAGAATCGGCACCAGCACCAGGTAAATCATGATGTTGACCAGCAGCGGCAGACTCGACAGTGAGAAGGTCAGCGCCCATTGACCGAACTTGCCGATCTCGCCCCGCGCCACTTCAATGGCCTGCAGAACCTGTTCGTCGGAGACCAGATGCGGATAGCGCTCGGGCAGTAGCAATAACAGCGATTGCCACTTGGCGAGCATGCCGGGCAACTCGTTGAACAGCGTGATCAACTGATGCCAGAGCAATGGCACCAAGACAATGATAAATACCAGCAAAACGCCCATGAACAAGGCGAAGACCAGCCCCACGGCCACACCACCCGGCACGCGCAGGCGTTCAAGCGTCACGACCAACCCCTGCATAAGATACGCCAGCACCATCCCGGCGAGCACCGGCGCGAGCATGCCCCCAAGGGTAAGCACAGCGGTGAACGCCAGAAACAGCAGAACCGCCAGCACCACCGCTTCTTCATCGGAGAAATAACGCTGAATCCAGTCGCGTAACACTTTGAACATCAATAATCCTTAGCAACGAACGCAGCAGTTTTCAGGCTTTTTTCAACCAGAAGCGGTAAACGCCCGCTTCATCTTCTTCACGAAGCAGCGTATGACCGGCCAATCGGGCAAAGGTGCGAAAGTCACGCTGCGAACCCGCATCGGTGGCAATCACCTTGAGCACCGCGCCGCTGGCCATGCGATTGAGTTCCAGCTTGGCCTTGAGTAACGGCAACGGACAATTCAGGCCGCTGGCGTCCAGTTCGGCGTCATGGGCTACAGCGTCGGTCATTGCGTCACTCCGGGTCAGGTGGTCGGGCGGCTTAGAATATCTGGTCCGAAGCGTACTGTCCGGCTACAGTAAGGTCTTTGTCGACTCAAGGCTTTGTGCATGACTTTTTTGCGCCCTACCCTGCTGACGCTCGCTTGCCTGCTCGCATCACCGGGCTTCGCCGACGACCTGCCGTCACTCGGTGACGCCAGTTCTGCCATTGTCTCGCCGCAACAGGAATACCAGTTGGGTCGTGCTTGGCTGTCGCTGCTGCGCAGCCAGGTTTCGCAGCTCAATGACCCGCAGCTCAAGGATTACGTCGAATCCAGCGTCTACCGCCTGGTGGAGACCAGCCAGGTCAACGACCGGCGCCTGGAATTCATCCTGATCAACAGCCCGCAACTCAACGCCTTTGCGGCGCCTGGCGGGATTGTCGGGGTCAACGGTGGTTTGTTCCTCAATGCCCAGACCGAGGGCGAATACGCCTCGGTACTCGCTCACGAACTGGCTCACTTGTCGCAGCGCCACTTCGCCCGTGGCGTTGAAGCGCAACAGCGCATGCAGGTACCGATGATGGCCGCGCTGCTGGCCGGGATCGTGATTGCCGCTGCCGGTGCCGGCGATGCCGGGATCGCAGCCATTGCGGGCACCCAGGCGGCGGCGATTCAGGAGCAACGGCGCTTTTCGCGCCAGAACGAACAGGAGGCCGACCGCATCGGCATCCAGAATTTGGAAAAGGCCGGTTACGATCCACGCTCGATGCCCACCATGTTCGAGCGGCTGGCGCGCCAATACCGTTTTGACGCCAAGCCGCCGGAATTCCTGCTGACTCACCCGGTAACCGAATCGCGGATCGCCGACACCCGCAACCGCGCCGAGCAGGCCAAACCGGGCGGTATTGAAGACACCATGCGTTATCAGCTAATTCGCGCACGGGTCCAACTGATCTACGAAGAAACCCCAGGTCTGGGCGCCAAGCGCTTTCGCGCGCAGCTGGATGAGAACCCGAAAAACGATGTCGCCCGCTATGGCCTGGCGATTGCCCAGATCAAGGGCGGTCAGTTGAACGAAGCGCGGGAAAACCTCAAGCTTCTGCTGGCCAAATCGCCGAACGAGATCATCTACAACCTGGCTCAGATCGATCTGGACATCACCAACAATCGCCTGCCGGACGCCCAGACCCGGGTTGACCGGATGCTGACTCAGTATCCGGGCAACTACCCGCTGAATCAGGTGCGTGTCGATTTGTTGCTGAAGCAGAACCGTGCGCCGGAAGCGGAAAAAGCGCTGGAGAACCTGCTCAAGAGTCGTCCGGATGATCCGGACGTCTGGTACATGGTGGCTGAAACCCGTGGCCTGTCAGGCAACATCATCGGCCTGCATCAGGCCCGCGCCGAGTACTTTGCACTGGTCGGCGACTATCGCCAGGCCATCCAGCAACTGGACTTCGCCAAGCGCAAGGCCGGCACCAACTTCCCACTGTCTTCGCGGATCGACGCCCGGCAACGGGAGCTGATGGAACAGGAGCGCATGATCAAGGACATGATGGGCTGAGACTTTTGTAGGAGCGAGCTCACTCGCGAAAAACTCAAGGGCGCCGCGCTCGTTCAGGTATTCCCCGTCTTCGTTAGCGACCATCGTCGGAACGCCGCCCGGAGCAAGCTCGCTCCTACGGTTTTCAGGAGGCACAAAAAAACCGCCTCTTTCGAGGCGGTTTTTTATTCAGCCGACAACCGGTTTATTCAGCCAGTTTGAAGGTGATGAAGCTGGCGCGATTTTGACGCAGAACCCGCATCGACACCGAGCGGTTCTTCGGCAGCGCCTTGGCGATATCGGTGAACTCCTTGGTGGAGCCAATCGCCTGATTGTTCAGGTGAGTGATAACGTCGCCTGGCTGCAAGCCAATCATAGAAGCAGGACCGTCCTGGACTTCCTTGATAACCACACCACCTTTGAGGTCGTAGGTTTTCTTCTGCTCGTCGGTCAGCTCGGCCACGGAAACTCCCAGGCGATTGCTGCTGCGCTCGATGGTCGATTTCGCCAAAGAATCCAGCTCTTTACCTTCTTCCGGGATTGCGCCGACCGTCAACTCGACATTCTTGCGCTTGCCTTCACGAATCACTTCCAGATTGGCTTTCGAGCCGGCTTTCAGTGCGCCCACCAGATGCGGCAGATCGGCGGACATGACGATCGGTTGACTGTTCATGCTCAGGATCACGTCGCCCACTTGCAGACCGCCCTTGGCAGCCGGGCCGTCGTCCTGGATCTGAGCCACCAGCGCACCGGCCGGTTTCTCAAGACCAAACGACTCGGCCAGATCCTTGTTCACTTCCTGAATGACGACGCCCAACCAGCCACGGCTGACTTTACCGCCGCTTTTCAGCTGATTGGACACGTCCATGGCCACGTCGATAGGAATCGCGAACGACACACCCATGAAGCCGCCGGAACGGGTGTAGATCTGCGAGTTGATCCCCACCACTTCGCCCGCCAGGTTGAACAGCGGACCACCGGAGTTACCCGGGTTGATCGGCACGTCGGTCTGGATGAACGGCACATAGTTTTCGTTCGGCAGGCTGCGACCGACGGCGCTGACGATACCTTGGGTGACGGTATGGTCGAAACCAAATGGCGAGCCGATGGCGACGACCCACTGGCCGGCCTTCAGGTCCTGGGATTTGCCAAGTTTTAGAACGGGCAGATCCTTGCCCTCGATTTTCAGCAAGGCCACGTCGGAACGTGTATCGGTGCCGACCAGCTTGGCTTTCAACTCACTGCGGTCAGCCAGGCGAACGAGAATCTCGTCGGCATCGGCGATCACGTGGTTGTTGGTGAGTATGTAGCCGTCAGACGAGATGATGAAACCCGAACCCAAGGACTGGGCTTCACGCTGACGATCGCCGCGAGGTGTACGCGGTTGTGGCGGCATGCCACGCTCGAAGAACTCGCGCAACATCGGCGGCAAGCCTTCGAGGTCGGGCATCTGCTCGCTCACTTTGCGATCCGGCAGTTTCTGCGTGGTGCTGATGTTCACCACAGCAGGCGAGGCCTGTTCGACCAGTTGCGTAAAGTCAGGCAATTCGACTGCTTGAGCAGCGACCGCCTGACCGAGCACCAGTACAGTGGCAAAAATGGAGAGGTAAGACTTCAAGCATGGTATCGACATACGGCTCCCGTTACGACGAGCATGGTTAAGCGATATGGAGCAAGGAACACCGGGAACGATACGCCGGTATTTTTGTTCCGGGAACAACAAACAAGGCCAGAGCCGAGGGGCTCTGACCTATAAAAAATTTTGGGGATATTTGCAAATTGAAATGCTCACCAAACATTTCGATACCAGCTCACTACTGGGTTGCAGTGGCATCGGTGCGCATGGACAGCGCGATCCGTTCAGCGGTCCCTACCGGGATTTCACCGACCACGGTGACCATCATGTCGCCTTGAGGCGTGGTCAAGCGTCGGGATACAGCAACGGTCGGCCCGAGCTGAGTGCGAGTATCGGTGATGGTTGCACCATTCAGCGGCTCGAGGAACACCGAGAAACGGGCCAGACCATCGTCATACAGCAGACTGTTGACCTGGGTTTTGGTCTCTGGATCCTTGCGCGAGGTGCTGCTGGTCAGCTCGAAGCCTGCAGGCAACCAGTCTGAATGCCAGGTCTGGGCGACCTTGACTGCTGAAGCCTTGTCGCTATCGGGTGTGATGACTTTGCAGTCACTGCCCGGCTGAAGATCACTGTCGGAAGGTACACCGGAGGTATCCAGCTGCGTGAACTGGAAGCGCTCCAGCAACTGTCCTTTGTCATTCAGGAGCAAAGACTTGAGTGGCAAACCGGTTTCTTTGTCCAGATGCAGTTCAAAACCGTAACGGTGCTGATCACGGGGCGTCAGGGAAACGATGACCGCCGCACGCCCGGCCACACGCGACTTGCCGATGACGGCAAGGTTGTACCAATTCTTGAGCTTTTGTGGATCGAGTGCACGAGCAGCGGAGTTGGGGGAGTCCCCAAGTCCTGCGATCAGGGTGCCGCTGACGCATTGAGTATGCCCATCAATGCGCACGACTTCCTGAGCAGAGCCATCGAGCTGGAGTAAACGCTCGCTGACCTTGCCATCCTGGACGCGGTGCCAGATGTTGTGGGTAGAAAAACTACCGTTTCGCTCGTAGACAAAAGTACCGTGAAAGCTTTGCTGTTGCTCGGCCTGACCAAGACGGGTCAACCAGCCCTGGGCTTCATCGGCGTGGGCTGGAACAATGAACCAGCCACTGAGCAGAAGCGAAAGTAGAGGTATGGCGCGCATGATCCTCCTTAACGGTTTTCCAGGCTTGCTGCACGAGCGTAAGGCAGAGCGCTCTCAGTACCTTTCAATGCAGCCTGTTGAGCATGTTGGCGCAAGTAACCAGGCAAACGTTGATCGTGCCAGCCCGGCTGACCTTGCAATACGCCGTTGGCCATAGGGCCAGTGGCTTCCGAACTCTCATTATAGCCTGCCAATACAGCTGGACCCTTGACCTGAGGAACGGTAAGACCCGGTTGGCTGGATTGCTGTGCAAGTTCTACGCCAGCGATCTCGTCCTGGTTGTACAGACGAACACCCGCCAATACGGCAACGGTGACCGAAGCTGCGACTGCCAGACGACCCAGGCTGCGCCATGGACCACGGGAAGCTTTTGCCGGTACGGCCTCGTCAGCCAGCGCAGCGGAAACTGCCGCGGCGATATCCAGGCGTGGAAGCAGCAGGTCCTTATGCATCACTGCCCGAGCGATCTGATAACGAGCCCATGTATCACGGGTTTCAACATCGTCAAAGGCATTCAATACCCGACGCAATTCCAATTCGTCCGCTTCGTTATCCATCACTGCGGACAGCGATTCCTGCAGGGCTTCACGACTCATGGCGTTCCTCTCTTGGCTGTCGCCGCTGTCTCAGTTTTCCTGCAACAACGGCTGCAGGGCTTTATCGATGGCCTCCCGAGCGCGGAAAATCCGGGAGCGCACGGTGCCCACCGGACATTGCATGACGCTCGCAATGTCCTCGTAACTCAGACCATCGAATTCACGTAAAGTTAAAGCCGTACGCAAATCTTCTGGCAGTTGCTGAATGGTTCGATGGACGGTGCCTTCGATCTCATCCCGCAGTAATACACGTTCTGGCGACTCGAGATCCTTGAGGCCATGATCGCCATCGTAGAACTCTGCATCCTCGGAACTGACATCGCTATCCGGCGGCCGGCGGCCGCGTGAAACCAGATAGTTTTTCGCCGTGTTGATGGCGATGCGGTAAAGCCACGTATAAAACGCGCTGTCCCCGCGAAAATTTCCAAGCGCACGGTATGCCTTGATAAAGGCTTCCTGTGCCACATCCTGGGCTTCATGGGTGTCGTGCACGAAACGCACGATCAACCCGAGAATTTTGTGCTGGTATTTCAGCACTAGCAGATCGAAAGCTCGCTTGTCGCCACGCTGAACGCGTTCGACGAGCTGCTGATCCTCTTCCTGGGTTAGCATGAACTCTCCTCGATAAGCTCGGAGGAAGCTTGCATAACTAAACAACCAGACTTGCAAACATAGACTCGGGCTTTTCGCAAAAGTTCTCCCCCTCCAAGCAAGTTTCCTGCGGGCTCTGATTTGGCACGCACGAAAAGCGCAGCTCGAGCTAACCCGGCTGCGCGAATAATCTTGTCATCGGATTCGCCGGCAAGGATCAAACCGCAATCCCGCACTGAAGCCGACACTGTCCCTTGATTCAGGCAACGGTCTATTGATCTTGGGCCTTTGGCAAAAGTTCCAAATATTTATAGCTGTGCCAGACCGACATTGTGCAACCCTGAACGGAAAAAGACTGTTAAATCCACGATACAGTCACCTTGTCGCCGAACGGGTCGAAAAACCATCCGACGAAGCGTCAGGGCTTTTCTGTCACTGTAGTTTCACAATGCCATGTTAGCCCGGCTATTGTGCCGCCCCCCCCCTCTATATACTAGTGCGCTGTGTGGCCGCCCTGACTCGCCGTTCCAGTAGTCTGGCGCCAACCCCGTCCCGGGTCGCTTTGAGCGGAATCCTGAAATGAGCCAACAGTTTCAACATGATGTTCTGGTCATTGGCAGCGGTGCAGCCGGTTTGAGTCTTGCGCTGACCTTGCCCGATCATTTGCGTATCGCCGTACTGAGCAAAGGCGATCTCGCCAATGGCTCGACTTTCTGGGCCCAGGGCGGTGTCGCTGCCGTTCTGGATGACACCGATACCGTTGAGTCCCACGTCGATGACACCCTCAATGCCGGCGGCGGCCTGTGCCACGAAGAAGCCGTGCGCTTTACCGTCGAGCACAGTAAAGAGGCCATTCAATGGCTGATCGATCAGGGCGTGCCGTTCACCCGCGATGAGCAATCCGGCACCGAAGACGGCGGTTTCGAGTTTCACCTGACCCGCGAAGGCGGTCACAGCCATCGGCGCATCATTCACGCCGCCGATGCCACGGGCGCAGCGATTTTCAGAACCTTGCTCGACAAAACCAGACAACGGCCCAACATCGAACTGCTGGAACAGCGCGTCGCGGTCGATCTAATCACCGAAAAACGCCTGGGCCTTGAGGGCGATCGCTGCCTCGGTGCCTACGTGCTCAATCGCGGCACAGGCGAAGTCGACACGTACGGTGCGCGCTTTGTGATCCTCGCGTCCGGCGGTGCAGCCAAGGTCTATCTGTATACCAGTAACCCCGACGGCGCCTGCGGTGACGGCATCGCCATGGCCTGGCGTTCGGGCTGCCGGGTGGCGAACCTGGAGTTCAACCAGTTCCACCCGACCTGCCTGTATCACCCGCAGGCCAAGAGTTTCCTGATCACCGAAGCATTGCGTGGTGAAGGCGCACACCTGAAACTGCCCAACGGCGAACGCTTCATGCAGCGTTTCGACCCGCGCGCCGAACTGGCGCCACGGGACATCGTCGCCCGGGCGATCGACCATGAGATGAAGCGGCTCGGTATCGACTGCGTCTATCTGGACATCAGTCACAAGCCGGAAGCGTTCATCAAGACGCACTTCCCGACGGTGTACGAGCGTTGCCTCGAGTTTTCCATCGACATCACCAAACAACCGATCCCGGTCGTTCCCGCAGCGCACTACACCTGCGGCGGCGTGATGGTCGATCAGCAAGGCCGCACCGACGTGCCGGGGCTGTATGCGATTGGCGAAACCAGTTTTACCGGCCTGCACGGCGCCAACCGCATGGCCAGCAACTCGCTGCTGGAGTGCTTCGTTTACGCGCGCTCGGCAGCAGCAGACATTCTTGAACAGTTGCCGCTGGTTTCGATTCCGGTCGCCCTGCCCGTCTGGGACGCCAGCCAGGTCACCGACTCGGATGAAGACGTAATCATTGCGCACAACTGGGATGAGCTGCGGCGGTTCATGTGGGACTACGTCGGCATCGTACGCACCAACAAGCGCCTGCAACGGGCGCAGCACCGCGTGCAGTTGTTGCTGGACGAAATCGACGAGTTCTACAGCAACTACAAGGTCAGCCGGGATTTGATCGAACTGCGTAACCTGGCCCAGGTTGCCGATCTGATGATCCAGTCAGCCATGGAGCGCAAGGAAAGTCGCGGCCTGCATTACACCCTCGACTACCCGAACATGCTGCCGGTTGCGCTGGACACTATTCTGGTGCCGCCCACCTACGCCGACTGAACGTGAGCCGAACCCGCAGGCGTCGGTGCAGATCCGCCGCCTGCGAATCCCGTGGCACGCAAATCGCCCGGACTCGCCGCTCGTCGCGCAGACGAAAACGCAGCACCACGACCAACGGCAACGCCAGACTGTCCCGCCTCAACTGAATCGTCTGCCAACCGGCCGCCTGATTCCACAACTGCCAGCCATCCGCATCGCGACGCAAGCCGCGAAACGCCTGTGGATGTGTCAGCAAAATCTGTCTTGGCAATGCCCAAATGCCATGCGCCAGACAACAAAAGGCGCCGAGCAAACTGGCCCAGACCGGTATGGAAAGAAAAAACAACGACCCCAGCGCGAACAGCTGGGCCAACAGATACGCCGCCAGCAACTGCCGTGAGGCATGCCAGCGGCATTCGAACGCATTACTTGGGCTGGACACGATCCAGGATCATGCGAACCATGCGCTGAAGCTCCGGGTCTTCCGATTCGGCGCGTTCCATGAACCAGCCGAACATGTCCTGATCTTCGCACTCGAGCAGCTTGCGGTAGCAATCGCGGTCGACATCATTGAGGTGCGGATAGACCTCTTTCACGAATGGCACCAGCAACACGTCAAGTTCAAGCATGCCGCGGCGGCTGTGCCAGTAGAGGCGATTCAGTTCTACATCTTCGACCATGGAGCGCTCCTCAAATAGGCGGCAAGTATACAGCCCCCGACACCATCGAACAGTCGGCTTTGGTCGGGCACTGCCGACCTTTTGTGAACTACCCATTTCATGGGCGCCCCCTTATGATGTCCCCCAGACTCTTCTTTCCTGCGATGACCCATGGCCGATTCTGCTTTTTTCTGCACCCTGTCTCATGAAGGCGTTCTTGCGGTCCGCGGTGCGGATGCCGCTAAATTTCTGCAAGGCCAGCTGACCTGCAACCTCAATTACCTGAGCGACACCCAGGCCAGCCTCGGCGCACGCTGCACTCAGAAAGGCCGGATGCAGTCGAGTTTCCGCATCCTGCTGCAAGGTGACGGCGTGCTCATGGCCATGGCCACCGAGCTGCTGGAACCGCAACTGGCGGATCTGAAAAAGTATGCGGTGTTCTCCAAATCCAAACTGACTGATGAAAGCGCCGTGTGGGTCCGCTTCGGCGTCGACCATGGCGATGCTGCCCTGATCAGCCTCGGTCTTGTATTGCCGGCAGATACCGACAGCGTTGCACGCAATGACGGGCTGATCGCGGTCCGCGTTTCACCGGACCGTGCAGAACTCTGGGTTGCCGCCGATCAGGCCGACGCCATCAAAGGCAAGCTGTCCGCCCTGTTGACCGAAGGCGATCTCAATCAATGGCTGCTGGGCCAGATCCGCGCAGGGATCGGTCAGGTCATGCCGAGCACCCGCGAGCTGTTCATACCGCAGATGCTCAACCTGCAAGCCGTCGGTGGCGTGAGTTTCAAAAAGGGTTGCTACACCGGCCAGGAAATCGTCGCGCGCATGCAGTACCTGGGCAAACTCAAACGTCGCTTGTATCGCCTGAAGCTAGACGCCAGTGATTTGCCTGAGCCTGGCACTCAACTGTTTTCCCCGACCCACGGCAGTTCCATCGGCGAAGTGGTGATCGCCGCACGCGCTGGGCAAAATATTGAACTGCTGGCCGTGCTGCAAGCTGAAGCAGCAGAAATCGGTGACGTCCATCTGGGCACACTCGAAGGGCCGACCCTGCACATGCTCGACTTGCCTTACGAACTGGATCGCGATCGCGAAATCCAGCGTTAACGGCAGCACTTGTCGCAACACCTAGAGAAAAAAAATGAGTGAGCTGGCGGATAAGGTCCAACAGGATTTGGTTGAGGCCATCGATAACGATGACCTGGTTCTGCCAACATTGCCGGAAGTGGCCCTGCAGATTCGCAAGGCCGCTGAAGATCCGGAAATCAGTGTCAGCGCCCTGAGTAAAGTGATTGGCCGTGATACGGCGCTGTCGGCGCGCCTGATCAAAGTGGTCAATAGCCCGCTGCTGCGCGCGACCCAGGAAGTCACTGACTTGCACACGGCAATCACGCGCCTGGGCGTCAATTACAGTAGCAACCTGTCCATTGGCCTGGTCATGGAGCAGATTTTCCACGCGCGTTCCGACGTGGTAGAAAAAAAGATGCGCGATGTCTGGCACAAAAGCCTGGAAATCGCCGGAGTCAGTTACTCGCTGTGCCGTAGTTACACGCAACTCAAACCTGATCAGGCGGCTCTTGGCGGGCTGGTGCATCAGATTGGCGTGTTGCCGATCCTGACTTACGCCGAAGACCATTACGAGCTGCTGTCGGACCCGGTCAGCCTGAACCATGTCATCGACCGGATTCACCCGTTGCTGGGCGACAAACTGCTGCGGGTCTGGGAGTTTCCGGAAATGCTGGTACAGGTGCCGGGGCTGTATCTGGACTTCAAGCGTGAGTCCGAGCGCGTCGACTATGTGGATCTGGTGCAGGTGGCCAGCCTGTATTGCCACAAGGACACCGACCATCCCATCGCCCGTATCGACCCGCTCAGCGTGCCGGCCTTCAAGAAGCTGGGAATCGATCCGGAGAACGAGGCGACGTGCAGGGATCTGGAAGAGTCGCGGTCGATGTTTTACTGATTGTTGTGGCGAGGGAGCTTGCTCCCGCTGGGTTGCGAAGCGACCCCACTTTCCAATAAAAAGAATGGGACTGCTACGCAGTCCAGCGGGAGCAAGCTCCCTCACCACAGATGTGCATGTGCCGCAACCTACCCCGCAATAAAACTCACCCGCACCTTCAACCCCGCCTTTTCACCGTCATGCAGGCTGATCTGCGCCAAATGCGCACGGCAAATCTCGCCGACAATCGCCAGCCCCAACCCCGAGCCGGCGACTTGCTGATTGCGTCGATAGAAGCGTTCGAACACCCGATCGCGTTCTTCAAGAGGAATCCCCGGCCCATCGTCCTCGACCTCCAGCACTGCCGGTGCCGAGACCCGCAGGATCACATTGCCGCCGGAAGGCGTATGGGCCAGCGCGTTATCCACCAGATTGCTCAATAGCTCGTTCAACAGCGTCGGCTCACCGCGCAGCCATACCGGCTCATCCGCCTCCAGCGCCAGCGCGACACCTCGGGCATGGGCCAGCGGCGCCATGGCCATGCCGAGTTCACGGGCCAGTTGACTCAGGTCCAGCAATTGCGCGCCGCCCTCGGCGATCGCCCGGGCACCGTTCTCGACCCGCGCCAACGAAAGCAATTGATTGGCCAGATGGGTCAAGCGGTCCGTGCCCTGGGCCGCCGTTTCCAACGTATTGCGCCAAGTGTCGGGTTCAGACGAGCGCAGGCCCAGCTCAAGCCGCGCCTTGAGCGCGGCCAGCGGCGTACGCAGTTCATGGGCGGCATCGGCGATGAATTGCGCCTGTCGCTCGAACTGCCAGCGCAGGCGCTCGGTAAAGTGATTGAGCGCGCGCACCAGCGGCCACAATTCGCGCTGCACTTCCACCAGTGGCAGCGGCCGCAGATCGTCGGACTGGCGTTCTTCCACCGCCGTGCGCAAACGTTCCAATGGACGCAACGCCGCACTGACCGCAAACCACACGATCAGCAATGCGCCGACCGCCAGCATGCCCAACCGCAGCAAAGTGTCCGCCGCCAGGCTGCGGGCCATGCTCACGCGCGCCTCATCGGTTTCCGCCACGCGGATTTCCGCCATGCCGTTCATGTTCGGCTCGCTCACGGGTTTAAGCAGGCTGACCACCCGCACGTTCTGCCCCCGATACGTCGCGTTATAGAAACGCGCCAGCGCCGGATAGTCGTCGGTACGCGGCGTGCCCGGCGGCGGAGGCGGCAGGTTTTCGTAACCGGAAATCAGCTTCTGATTGATGTCATTGACCAGATAGAAAATCCGCCCGGCGCTGTCGTAGGCGAAGGTATCGAGGGCCACGTAGGGCACGTCGGCGCTCAGGCTGCCATCGCGCTGGGACACCCCGGCGGCGATGGTTCGTGCCGAGGCCAGCAAGGTCCGGTCGTACGCGGTGTCGGCAGCTTCACGCCCGTTCCAGTAAGCGCTCAAACCACTGGCCAGCATCAACACCACCAACAACAGCGCGAGGTTCCACAGCAACCGCCAGCGCAGGCTGCTGGGCTTATGCATCACGGCTTTCCAGCAAGTAGCCAAGACCACGGAAGGTCACGATGGCGACCGGTTGGCCGTCGAGTTTCTTGCGCAAGCGGTGGACGTAGATTTCGATGGCATCGGGGCTGGCTTCTTCGTCCAGACCGAACACCTGGGCAGCCAGTTGTTCCTTGCTCATCACCCGACCGGGACGGGCGATCAGGGCTTCGAGCACTGCCTGCTCGCGGGAGGTCAGGGTCAACAGTTCGTCGCCGAGGGTGAAGCGCCGGGTGTCCAGATCGTAAGCCAGCACGCCGCATCTCTGCAGTCGTTCACCGCCGAGCACGCTGCGGCGCAACAAGGCTTTGACCCGCGCTTCGAGCTCGGTCAGTTCGAACGGTTTGGCCAGGTAATCGTCAGCGCCGAGGTTCAAGCCATGCACCCGGTCCTTGACGTCGCTGCGAGCGGTCAACATCAGCACCGGCAGGTTCTTGCCCCGGGCCCGCAGGCGCGCCAGCACTTCGAAACCATCCATGCGCGGCAGGCCGACGTCGAGGATCGCCATGGCGTATTCCTCGCTGCTCAACGCCAGGTCGGCGGCCACGCCGTCATGCAGCACATCAACGGTCAGCCCGGTGCTCTTGAGCGCCTGGGCGACACTGTCGGCGAGTTGCAGATGGTCTTCGACGAGCAGAACACGCATGGATCTTTACCTCATTCAGGGATGTTCGACGCCATTCTTTGGCGCGGAGTTTACAGCCGCATCCGCCGCTGTGAAGCCCGAAAACCGTGAAAGTCCGCTGAAAGGTTAGTGAAAGGTTCGACCGTTAGAGTCGGCCCACGGATGGTTTCGACTGCGAGCCATCGGTCGTGCTTTGAAATGTAGCTCCCGAAAAACGCCTTGATGCGTTTTCGCCAATAAGAACAATAACGAGGTACTTCGCCATGCTGTCCACACAGCTCCAGATTTGCCCGCCCCATCCCTTTTCTCGCTCCCCATCGCTTACGCTCGTCAGCGCCGTTGCTGGCTGCGCAACGCGAAACCGCCGCATCTGAAACATCCCCAAAAACAATAACTCCCGTGGAGACAACAATGAATCGATCACTGCGCCGTTTCGCCCTCGCCGCCAGCTGCATGCTGTTTGCCGGCCAACTGATGGCCGAGCCTAAACGCCCGGAATGCATCGCCCCGGCCTCGCCCGGTGGCGGTTTCGACCTGACCTGCAAACTGGCGCAGAGCGCGCTGGTCAACGAAAAGCTGCTGACCAAACCGATGCGCGTGACCTACATGCCCGGCGGTGTCGGCGCGGTGGCGTACAACGCGGTGGTTGCTCAACGTCCGGCCGACGCCGGCACGCTGGTGGCATGGTCCAGCGGTTCGCTACTGAACCTGGCCCAGGGCAAGTTCGGTCGTTTCGATGAAACCAACGTGCGCTGGTTGGCCGCCGTCGGCACCAGCTACGGCGCCATCGCGGTGAAAAGCGATTCGCCCTACAAGACCCTGGACGATCTGGTTCAAGCGCTGAAGAAAGATCCGAGCAAAGTGGTCATCGGTTCCGGCGGCACCGTCGGCAGCCAGGACTGGATGCAAACCGCGCTGATCGCCAAGGCCGCCGGGATCAACCCGCGCGACTTGCGTTACGTCGCCCTCGAAGGCGGCGGTGAAATCGCCACCGCCCTGCTCGGCGGTCATATCCAGGTCGGCAGCACCGACATCTCCGACTCCATGCCGCATATCCAGAGCGGCGACATGCGACTGCTGGCGGTGTTCTCCGAGAAACGCCTGGACGAGCCGGAGATGAAAGACATTCCGACCGCCAAGGAGCAAGGCTACGACATCGTCTGGCCGGTGGTTCGCGGTTTCTACCTCGGGCCAAAAGTCAGCGACGAAGACTACGCCTGGTGGAAAGAGGCCTTCGACAAACTGCTGGCGTCCGAAGACTTCGCCAAGCTGCGCGATCAGCGTGAACTGTTCCCGTTCGCCATGACCGGCCCGGAGCTGGACACCTACGTGAAGAAGCAGGTCGCGGACTACAAAGTGCTGGCCAAAGAGTTCGGCCTGATTCAGTGATCGCCTCTGTCTAGCGGCTGCGGCTCCGTTTGACGGAGTCGCGGCACAGGAGTTTTCCATGCTCTTACAACGCATTTTTGCTTCGGTGCTGTTGCTGGCCTGTCTCAGCCTGGTGCTGATGGCCTGGCCCTACCAGGCACCTTTTTCCTACGAACCGATCGGACCACGAGCCTTTCCCCTGTTGATGCTGGGCTTGATGGGCCTGGGACTGGTTTACATGGTGTATCGCCCCTCGCCGATCAAACACACCGATGAAGATCCGCCGATGGATCGCGAAACCCTGACCAAGATTGGCATCTGCGTATTGTTGCTTCTGGTCTTCGCCGGGTTGTTCGAACCTCTGGGCTTTATCCTCAGCAGCCTGCTGATTGGCATTCCGATGGCGCGCCTGTACGGCGGACGCTGGTTGCCGGGTGCGGTGATCATCAGCCTGATGAGTATCGGTCTGTACCTGCTGTTCGACAAAGTCATGGACGTGCCACTGCCTCTGGGCCTGCTCGACGTTCTGGAGAACTGATATGGATACGCTTGGTTATTTGAGTCATGGCTTCGGCGTCGCGTTGACCCCTTACAACCTGGTCACTGCACTCAGCGGCACGCTGATCGGCACCGTCGTCGGCCTGTTGCCGGGTCTGGGGCCGATCAACGGCGTGGCGCTGCTGATCCCGATCGCGTTCGCCCTCGGCCTGCCGCCGGAATCAGCGTTGATCCTGCTGGCCGCGGTGTATCTGGGTTGCGAATACGGCGGCCGGATCAGTTCGATTCTGCTGAACATTCCGGGCGAAGCGTCCACCGTGATGACCACCCTCGATGGTTACCCGATGGCCCGTCAGGGAATGGCGGGCGTTGCGCTGTCACTGTCGGCGTGGAGTTCGTTCATCGGCGCCTTTATTGCGACCTGCGGGATGGTGGTGTTCGCGCCCATTTTGGCGAAATGGGCGATTGCCTTCGGCCCGGCGGAATATTTCGTCCTGATGGTGTTTGCGATTGTCTGTCTCGGCGGCATGGCGGGTGATCGCCCACTGAAGACTTTTATCGCGGCGCTGATCGGCCTGTTTCTGTCGACTGTCGGTATCGACGCCAACAGCGGTGTCTACCGCTTCACCGGGGACAATATCCACCTCACCGACGGTATTCAGTTCGTGGTGCTGGTGCTGGGCCTGTTCTCCATCAGCGAAATCCTGTTGCTGCTGGAAAAAACCCATCGCGGGCAAGAAGCGTTCAAAGCCACCGGTCGCATGATGTTCAACTTCAAGGAAGCCGCCTCGGTGTTCTGGGTGAACATGCGTTGCGGTGTGCTGGGTTTCATCATGGGCGTTTTGCCTGGTGCCGGCGCGACGCTTGCCAGTGCCGTGGCCTACATGACCGAGAAACGTATCGCCGGCCCAAGTGGAAAATTCGGACAGGGCGACAAGCGTGGCCTGGCCGCTCCGGAAACTGCCATCGGTGCTGAGGCCTGCGGCGCGCTGGTGCCGATGTTGACGCTGGGCGTTCCCGGTTCGGGCACGACGGCGGTGATGATCGGTGCGTTGTCGCTGTACAACATCACGCCGGGTCCACTGCTGTTTCAACAGCAACCGGACATCGTCTGGGGCCTGATCGCTTCGTTGTTTGTCGCCAACATCATGCTGGTGATTCTCAACATTCCGATGATCCGCATCTTCACCCGCATCCTCGCGGTACCGAACTGGGCGCTGGTGCCAATGATCGCGATCATTACCGCCATCGGCGTGTTCGCGGTGCATGCCACCACCTTCGACCTGTTCCTGATGATCGGCATCGGTATCTTCGGCTACATTCTGCGCAAGCTGGACTTCCCGTTGTCGCCGGTTCTGCTCGGCTTCATTCTCGGAGGTTTGATGGAACAGAATCTGCGCCGGGCACTGTCGATCTCCAACGGTTCGCTGGAGATTCTCTGGTCGAGCGGGATCACCGTGGGTGTCTGGGGGTTGATCGTAGTGATGCTGCTGGTGCCAATTGTGCGGATCTGGCGCAAGCGTTCGGTCGCTCGTCGCGCTATCGCCGATGTCTGATCGAACACCCTTCAACGCCTGGTGGGGTACGCCGCTGGTCGGCGCGCTGGGCGGTTACCTCGCTAGCCTGGTCGGCTGGCCGTTGCCCTGGATGGTCGGCTCGTTGCTGGCGATCATCCTGGTGCGCTGCCTGACACCCTGGCAACTGGCGGAAATCCCTGGCGGCCGCAAGGTCGGCCAGTGGGTCGTCGGCATCGGCATTGGCCTGCACTTCACCCCGGTGGTGATGGAGCAGGTGTTGAGCCACTTTGGTCTGATCTTCTTCGGTGCATTGGTCACCAGCCTCTCGGCCATAGTCGGGGTCTGGTTGATGCGACGCACCGGTGAGGATCGCGCCACCGCGTTCTTTTCCAGCATGCCCGGCGGCTCCGGGGAGATGGTCAACCTCGGCGCACGCAATGGCGCGGTGCTCAGTCGCGTAGCGGCCGGGCAAAGTCTGCGGGTGCTGGTGGTGGTGCTGTGTGTGCCGGCGGCGTTCAAGTATTTGTTGGGCGACGGTGCGCCGATCGCTCATCCGACGGCCGTCAACGGGTGGTGGCTGGCCCTTCTATTCCCGGCGGGCGCGTTGGCGGCCTGGCTTTGGGAACGTCTTCGTCAACCCAACCCGTGGCTGTTCGGGCCGCTGCTGGTGAGTGCGGCGGTGAGCATTGGTTGGGATTTGCATATAGGCTTGCCAAACGGCGGCAGTCAGATTGGCCAATGGCTGATCGGCAGTGGGTTGGGTTGTCACTTCAACCGGCAGTTTTTCCGGCGGGCGCCTTCGTTTATGGGGCGGACCTTGATTGGCACGGTGCTGACCATGTTGATCGCCACGGCGGCAGCGCTGGGATTGAGTGCGCTGACGCACCTGGATTTGCGTTCACTGACGTTGGGCATGATGCCCGGCGGGATTGCGGAGATGAGCCTGACGGCGGAGACCCTGCAATTGTCGGTGCCGCTGGTGACGGCGATGCAGGTGATGCGGTTGTTGTTTGTGTTGTTTCTGGCGGAGCCGTTGTTCAAGTATTGGAACCGGGTGCCGGAGCAGCCCTGACACCATCCACTGTGGCGAGGGAGCTTGCTCCCGCTCGGCTGCGTAGCAGTCGTAAACCGGGTGTATGTGGTGGATCAGAAAGAACCAGCTTGCATGTTTTAGGGCTGCTTCGCAGCCCAACGGGAGCAAGCTCCCTCGCCACAAAAGCCCTCTGTCGCGCCTAAACCGGCGGCAACCGCCACTCGATCGGCGTCTCGCCATTCTGTTCCAGAAACTTGTTGGTCCGGCTGAAGTGCCCGCACCCGAGAAAACCGCGATAAGCGGACAGCGGCGACGGATGCACCGACGTCAGCACCAGATGCTTGGTCGCATCGATCAGTTTCTGCTTGCTCTGGGCATGCGCCCCCCACAGCATGAACACCAGATGCGGTTGCTGTTGGCTAACCACTTCAATGATCCGGTCGGTAAAAAACTGCCAACCCTTGTCCTTGTGCGCATTGGCGTTGGCGCGCTCGACGGTCATGGTGGTATTGAGCATCAACACGCCCTGATCAGCCCAGCTCTGCAGATAGCCGTGATTGGGAATCTCGATGTTCAGGTCTCGTTTCAACTCTTTATAGATGTTCACCAGCGACGGCGGTGCCGGTACGCCGGGTTGCACCGAGAAGCACAAGCCATGGGCCTGGCCCGGGCCGTGATACGGGTCCTGACCGAGAATCACCACTTTCACCTTGTCCAGCGGCGTCGAATTAAGCGCGTTGAAAATCATCGGGCCGGGTGGATAGATTTCCTTGCCCGCCGCGCGCTCCAGTTGCAGAAAATTTCGCAAATCTGCCATGTAGGGCTGGTCGAACTCAGCACGCAGTGCCTCCTTCCAGCTCGGTTCGAGTTTGATACGGTCGTCAGCAGTCATGGTTACATCCGGCAAAAACAATGGGGCGAACCCTAGGAAAGCCCATCACGCTTGTCAATTGATCTGACGCAGAACCGGCACTTTCCTGCATTGCGATCATACTGAACGCTCAAATTCCCGATCGAGGTCACGATGAATCTGCACTTCGAAGAACTCACTGGCACCGACGGCGCCCGCATCGGCGTTGCCAGCCTGGATGCAGAAAAGTCCCTTAATGCCCTGTCCTTGCCGATGATCAACGCCCTGCGCGATCGACTGGACATCTGGGCCAAGGATCCGCAAATCGTCTGCGTGCTATTGCGCGGCAACGGCGCCAAGGCTTTTTGTGCGGGCGGCGAAGTCCGCAGCCTGGTGGAAGCCTGTCGCACGCATCCGGGTGAAGTACCGCCGCTGGCCGCGCATTTCTTTGCGGCGGAATACCGACTGGACTTCAGCCTGCACACCTACCCGAAACCGCTGATCTGCTGGGGCCACGGTTATGTGCTGGGGGGTGGCATGGGGCTGCTGCAGGGCGCGAGCATCCGCATCGTCACGCCGAGCAGCCGATTGGCGATGCCGGAAATCAGTATCGGTCTGTACCCGGATGTCGGCGCCAGTTGGTTTCTGTCGCGCCTGCCCGGCAAGCTCGGTCTGTTCCTCGGCCTGACCGGTGCGCATATTAACGGTCGTGATGCGATCGATCTGGACCTGGCCGACCGTTTCCTGCTCGATGAACAGCAAGAAGAGCTGATCGAAGGCTTGTTGCAATTGAACTGGCAGGAACAGACACCGATGCAGCTCAACAGTCTGCTCAAGGCCTTGCAGCAGGAAGCGCTCTCGCAGATGCCTGAAGCCCAGTGGCTGCCGCGCCGCCAGCAGATCGATGAACTGCTGGACGTCAGTGACGTGCAATGCGCCTGGAAGGCCATCAGCCAACAACGCGATCACACGGACCTGGTGCTCAGCCGCGCCGCACGCACCCTGAGCGAAGGCTCGCCCCTGACCGCTCATCTGGTGTGGGAGCAGATCGCCCGCGCCCGACACCTGTCGCTGGCGCAGGTTTTTCAGATGGAATACACCTTGAGCCTCAACTGCTGCCGACACCCGGAGTTCAGCGAAGGCGTGCGGGCGCGGTTGATCGACAAGGATCAGAAACCGCGCTGGCGTTGGCCGGACATCAACAACGTCCCGGATGCGGTGGTGGAGGCGCATTTTCACAAGGTTTGGGAAGGTCGACATCCGCTGGCGGATCTTTCCGGATACTAGGATCAAGGCCTTGTCCGCGATGGCCATATCAATAGGTCTATCGCGGGCAAGCCATATTCTCCGAGTGAGTCACCCGGCGCGTTCCTAAGAACGGCTAGTAGTCACCGTCTGTTTGTTTTGTCATCAAGCCATAACTAAATCTGAACCCCATAAAATTCATTTATTTCCTTAATTGCCTCCGACACACCCTCGCCATCACGTAAAAATATATCGTCCATATCTTTTAGCGGAGGCAGGGGATGCAGAAGTTCAACCAGCTGGTTCGCAGTGTAGTCTTCAGGCGCCCTGTCTACTCCTTGTACTCTTATAAAGCTTATCGCAGCATCGCCACCTGAAAAATGATTAGCCACTCGTATCTTAGGAGACGCACCGTAATTCACCACTACAACGAGATCATTATTATCGCGGTGAAATTTCAACTGATGAATGGATGCATCGAAATCCGTAAAATCGATTCCATCAGTACCGCCTGACGCATTAATAATCAAATCTCTCCCCAACCCGTCATATTTATAAATATCGTTACCCGCGCCGCCGGTTAAAGTGTCGTTACCAGGCCCTCCCCATAGGATATCGTCCCCTGTACCACCCGAAATCAAGTCATCTCCCTGCATACCTCGTATCTCTCCAGCGCCACTCAAAGTGTCATTACCTTGACCGCCAACGAGAGGGAGTTTTTTACCATCCCGAAAAGAGATAGCCTCAGCCGCATCATCGATCAGAACACCATGGTGGTAAGTATCAGGTGCTGGACCTAATTTACTATTAACTATAAGGCGCTCCAAGCTAACGCTTGATCCATCTGCAAATTTTATAACCTCAATACCAGAACCACCAAGATCACTCGCATTCGGCAATACAATACGAACCTGTTGATCTTGCCCCCAAGAGATATCAAGCGTCGAGTAAAGCATCTGCCCACGGGGCGGATTGCGATAGGTGCGGCGTTGTGGTTTTGGCGCCAGCTCAATATTGACCGCTTCAACCAATACGGCACCCCAACTTAACTGCAACTGCTCAAGGGTTATCCCATCCGGAAGTCTAACGGTATCCGTATCGTCTAACCCGAATTCTGCTTTCCACCCGGCAACCCCAACTTCCGGACGAAGAAACACAGGGCTTAACATATCCGCAATAATGGTAGTCGCTCCAGCATGGGCACCTATTATATAAGTGTCTGGACCGTTCTCACCGTAAAGCCAATCATACCCTGAACCACTGACTAAATAATCCGCACCCTCTGATCCGAGCAGCGTATCGTTTCCTTCCCCGCCTAAAAGAAACGCACCGGGTGTCCTAGCCTCATCATTACCATAATAAACCTCGGGATCCTTATACGTGACTATTAAGTCATCGCCCGTCCCGCCATGAAAAATATTTCCAACTTCGAGATTTACCCGGCCGCCTGTATCGTCGCCCTGAACAATTTGATGCCTGATAGTTTCAGTCGTGACATCCCAAATGAACTGTTTATAACTTACCTCGCCACTTTCAAAGCTTCCAGCAGGATAAACATACCAACCTTGAATGACACCTGTGGCGCTTTTATTTTCGACGACAACTTCACCAGCATTTAAAGCAAACCCACTGTAATTTGAGCCGGAGGGAAAGTATTGCGGTTCTTGTTTTGGTGTGTATTTCAGCCCACCTACCAATGCCGGTCTTGACTCTGTGCGGGACGTTGTGCTTGAGGACCTCTCACTGAGCACTGCCTTACCAGAAACAAGATTCATCCGTTCAGGGGGTTCTGACAATGATCCTGACTGAAAACTTTCAACAATTAAATTAGTTTGTTCGTGGTAGCTGTACTCATCATCAGCAATATGGTTTTTACTCCAGGCTCCCTGAGCATTTAGCACGAATCCCGATGCCAGAATAAATGCCGAGCGGCGCTTTTTCAGATTATCCATAAACTCTTCGCTCCACAATTTATCGGCATCAGTTTCAACTCGCGGGATATCGGCCGCATTACTATTGGTATCTGTCTCCCCACTAGAGTTGTCATCATGTCCGGATTGCTCCGTACTAGTATTATTATCTACAGCCTCGACACCACTTTCGCTTGCACCACTTCCCGGAGATGTTTCTGCCAAAGACGAAACATCTACCGAACCTTGGGCAATTTTCATAACCTCCTGAAAACTTAAAACGACACCGTCACTGAAACTAAATGATGAATTTTGCCATTTTTCAAAATCACGGATCCGAACTGCGTCACCCAACCCATTCGTCAGTCGTAATACTGGGCCAACATCAACAACAACGATGCCAACTTTTAAATCGCTCGCAGCAAATCCAGATCCGAATTTTATGATGTTGTTTCCGCCTGTATCTGCGATAACGTCGATACCATCGCCGGCACCGAAGTGATAAGTGTCATCGCCGTCTAACCCATCCAGATAGTCTTTGCCACTGCCTCCTTCAAAAACGTTGTTACCGGGACCACCGCGAAGATAGTCCCCACCTGCACCGCCATTTAGCGTGTCGTCTCCACCTCCGCCTATCAGGGTGTCGTTACCGGCACCGCCATCAAGATAATCTGCGCCATGTTCCGTTTCGGGCCTTAGCTCATAATCACCCAACAAGAAGTCGTCATCAGCGCCGCCATAAAGTGTATCGGCGCCCAAGCCTCCCCAGAGTGTGTCGTTTCCTGCATTGCCTTGAATGTAATCATCATTAATCCCGCCCTCTCGCAGTCTGTGTTCGTCTCCGTCCAAGGCGTCATTTCCTTCTCCCCCTATCAGCGTATCGGAGCCACCCATGCCTATAAGCGTGTCATCACCGATGCCGCCATCAAGGAAATCATTACCGTGGTAGTGAACTGGGTGAGTGAGGTAATCGCCAGAGAGATTATCGTTACCTGCACCGCCATAAAGTGAATCATCAGCACCGCCACCCTGGAGGGTGTCGTTGCCCGCACCACCATCCAGAAAGTCACTCCCGAAATAATGGGCTGCATCACCCTCAATCCCCTGCAACTCAGAGTCATCGCCCTTTAGATCATCGTTACCGAGGCCGCCGTACAACACATCGCTACCACCATTACCGTGAAGTTCGTCATTGCCATCACCACCGTCCAGCAAATCGTTTCCATGGCTCCTGCTTTTGAGCCCGCCAGCGGAATCGTGGTTATCTCCCAATAGGATGTCGTCATCGCTGCCACCGAAAAGGGTGTCATTTCCTTGATCGCCGCCCATGACATCATTCCCGGGGCCGCCATCGAGTAAATCGTCCCCCCCGCCAGCGGTCATAAAATCGTGACCACCCTGGCCATAAAGAATGTCGTTACCAACTTCTACGGCCGTACTAATGGAGGCATCGGAGAGGCCTGCATGCCAACTGCTACTATCCTTGCCAAAAGGGAGTTCAACGCGTTTGAAGTCCCAACTGTCCAACACGCCACCGGTCATACCATCACCCGATAGATTGTCGTCGCCCGCCCCGCCGACCAGCGTATCTCCTCCGGTACCTCCGAGTAGCATGTCTCTGGATGAACTGCCGACCAGGAGATCGTCGCCCAGCCCCCCATCAAGCCAATCGCCACGACTTGCTCGTCCGCGAACGGCTCCGCCAGTCATCGCCTTTTCGATAGTGGCCTGCTTATCTCCAAACAAACGATCATTTCCGGCTTTACCGAATAACTGATCGGAACCACCGAGTCCAATGAGCATGTCGTGGCTAAGCGATCCGTGCAGCACGTCTGCCCGGTTGCTCTGTTTTACCTTCGGCATCACCACAACGTTGCCCAGCTCATCGTAAGAAAGCTGCTCACCGGGAACATCCGGATCGGCATCTTCAGCTTTTCGGTCACCGGTGATGGTGAGATGGGGCTTCGCAAAGCTCTGGCTTACGTAGCCTGGAAGTTGGATGCCGAACATTCCCGGTGTGTAGTGTTTTATGACAATCAGGTCATTCTGGCCGTATTTGATATTAAGTGTTTTTTCAGCGAGTTCTTCGATGAGGGTTAAAGTAATGGCGCCATCTTCAGTGATCCAGGTATTGCTCAGAGGGCCAATACGTTTGGGGAGCGGAATCGGAAGGCCATTTATAAGTATCTGACCATCGACGTTTATATCGTAAATCTGATCGATTCCATCGCCACTTGTGAATTCATATCGATCGTTGCCGGCGCCTCCAATCAGAATATCGTTACCTTTGCCGCCCACCAATACATCATCACCGGCCATCCCGTGTAGCGCATCATTTCCATCTCCGCCGCTTAACGAGTCGCTACCCTGACCACCTTCAACATAATCATTTCCTTCACCTCCGTTGATTCTGTCATCGCCGGAACCACCATAAAGATGGTCGATATTTGTTCCCCCGCTGAACGAACGCCCGCCATCATCACCAAACATGACAAGTGGATTTAAAACACCTGCTTTCATTGATACTTGCTTACCAGATGCAAGATCCGAATAGGAATAGGCCTGCGACGTGTTTTCTCCGAATGATACAGTGGTCCTGGATATTAGGCGGCCTAGCATATCCGCGCGATCAACAATCCATTGCTCTGTAATTACTCCATCACCGCTTTTCGAATCATGGAGTTCCAGTCCACGCCCTGAAAAGTTGTCTTCTCTCTCTATGACGATTTCACTCAGGTGTTTTAAAGAGTTGCGCAATGCCTTCCCGGCAGGTGTTTCCTGGGCGGCTAACTCTCTCCACTCAGAAACACTGCCGCATTCCACAATCGTCTTGGCAACAGTACTCTGGGATTGACTCGGTGATAACGAGGAGAAAAATGCATAGGCGTTAGCAGCAAATGTTTCATCCGTGGTAGGTGCAACTGAAGCAACACCATCATATGTTAGTTTTAACATATCAAAGAAGGTATTCACCCCATACCTTAATATCAGGTCCACCGTGGATGAAATAGGCGTGCCTTTGACGACATGCTGGATGAACGGGCTATAGCTTCCACTGCTTTCCGCAATATTTATCTGCTCCGGCAAAACTGAAAACAGACTCTCGAGTGCATTCCAACCAAAACTCTTGAACACTGCCACAAGAGCCACGCAGTAGGAATCTATGGCGAACAAGATATTCTTAAAATCATCTACCCTATTAACTTCTGCTAATTCATGCCTTCCTTTAATTTCCGACCCGGGATCACCTGCCGAGATCAATCTCCACGTTTCATAGGGATATTCCCCACCCAACAGACTAAATCCGATTGTCCCCGACCACCCCGAGTTACGACTTGAAGCGGTATCTTCTTCGCCAACTTCCTTAGGGAACAGTATTCTACCGATGGCGCTTGCATCGATGGAAGCGATTTGGTCAATTGAAGGCACGGTCCACGGCGCCAAGTTGTCTTTGAGCGACCCATACATCAAAGCATTCATGAAATTGACTGCCACCTGGTTCGATGACTCCTGCATCAACTCATCACTAAACACTTTATTCAGTCTTAACTGTCCTTGCCGCATTGTATAAGCACGGATCAAAGCTGAGTAAGCACCATTTCCTCCATTGGCATTAATTGCCACATCAAGCCACAGCTTGGCACTCTTTAAAATCTTCTTAATGTTTTCATCAAAAACAACAGAACCAGAAAGCTTTTCACCAATCATTTCCGATAGCGCCTGATAAAAAGGTGCACAATTTAGACCTTTTATCGCTACAGCTCGATACAACTCAATCCTCGATTCAAACCTCATGCCTTTGCATATACTGGCAGCATCGATAATCTTTTCTTTCTCTACAGCACTAAAAATATAACTCATCATTACTTCCCTGTAATTATGGAGCGTGAAAGATACTCATTAATAAACTTAAGCGCGGCAGGAGCCGCATGTAGCGAACCTGTCCCCAAATGCACACGAGCATCACCACCTGCAAAATCAAAATCATGCAATTCGACTGTGCAATAAGCATTGAAACGGCCAAAGTCCAGATTTTCCAGTTGTGATCTGTTAAACGTCAATAAAACGTCCCTACTCAACCCACTTTCCAAAACTTCGCTCGACGGAGAACCCAAACCGTTACACGCAATCATTCGCGGAGTTCCGTCACGGCGACGCCAATCGCTTATAACGAAATTTTTTATAGAGAACTCGTTCTCAACGCTAGGAGGGGGAGCGTCAAGCCAGAGCTCCAA
This sequence comes from Pseudomonas sp. LB3P81, assembly GCF_054897965.1. Classification (NCBI taxonomy): domain Bacteria; kingdom Pseudomonadati; phylum Pseudomonadota; class Gammaproteobacteria; order Pseudomonadales; family Pseudomonadaceae; genus Pseudomonas; species Pseudomonas sp. LB3P81. The sequence goes on from NZ_JBUBVG010000001.1 coordinate 1,922,096, forward strand.
ACCCGGGTAATTTTTAAGTTTCACAATAAGCTCTCCAGGCCAATCGACAGTCTGAAGACCCACTTCATATGGTTCAGTGGATGCTGTTCTTGTGTACAGCCTGGCTGTAACACTGAAAAGCTTCCGGTTGGGTGACGGCTCCTTCCCGAGTTCCTGATAGGTGGGACGAAGTTCAGTACCCGTCCACCAGAAAGAGCCCTCGAGGCCTTCCGCAATACACAGCCCGTTCCTCGTGGTAGAACTATAATAAAACCCTGGGATTTTACTTATATCAAGAAGGCCTCCCCCCAGAATGGGAACATGCTCCATACCAGCGAGTTCCTGATTGCATTTTTTTGATTCCTCTCGGCTACGACCCCGCTCTTCTGCCCTGCGCTCCGAGTCAATATAGCAACTCACCAACCATGAGCAAAAAGCCAAAACCAAACCGTACTTCAATATGGTTTTACACCACCAATATGCATCCTTGCGATATACCTTATACATTTCAAACTCCATTTAAAATGATCAAACAAGCTACTTGAAAGCTGACATCACGCGGTCAAAAGCGTCAAAATAGCCTCGCACTCCATGCTTTACATCAAATCTGCTAGCAGTTGATTTCGCTGATTCTCCAATCAAACTAAAATCGCCGGTATTTTTTAAGACTCTACAAACCTTTCCAGCTATCGCCTCAGCGTCAAAAAAATCCACCAGCAATCCATTTTCACCATCAACGATCACCTCCTGAACCGGAGCGGTATCGGAACCGATCACAACACACTCAGACGTCATTGCCTCTAGCAACGACCACGACAGAACGAAGGGATAAGTCAAATAAACATGCACTTCTGATACCTGTAAAACTGCTCTATACGTTTTATAAGGCAGCTTGCCCGTGAAATGCACCTTGGAAAGATCCATAGTTAATTCCGCCAGCAACTTACTGCGCCAATTCTCAAACCCTTTAGGCAAACGTCCATAACTGACGCCATCGCCTCCCACAATTACGATCTGGGCGTCCGGACACTTGGCCTGGATATAAGGAATGGATCTCATGAAACTATGAAATCCGCGATAGGGCTCAAGGTTTCTGGCGACATACGTCACGATTGACTGCCCGGTTTCTATCACGTGCCCACTGGGTAGCTTTACAGAGGCAATCGGCACAGGCTCAGGCGCTTGTAGAGGAATACCTTCATGAATTACGTCAATTTTAGAGTGATACGCTGGCGGAAACAGACTGCGCTGCCAATATGTCGGTGCAATTCCAATATCACATTGTTCAAGGTTCAAAAGATGCATCGAATTCAGTGGGCGAATTTTTGAGGAAGCATCTGTTGCACACGGAAATTCAGGATCAAAATCCACGTCCGCGCCTTTTGAATGATAATAGTATTCACAAAAATTAATCAGAGGAGTGTCAGGGTATACATCCTTAACAAAAAGCGTTTCACCCCATCCTGGGTGAGCAAGTATCACATCAGGGCGATAGCCTTTTTGCTTGAGTCCTTTCAACACCCCAAGTACTTTCTGCCCATCAACTACCGCCTCTTCATATTGATGCAAGTACGGATGAATGAAATTTGATTTCTTTCTTACAGGTCGATATCTAAAGAGCTTTATTCCTGATATACCCGGAGCAGTATCTCGCCCTATCGCAGTAACTGTAACGCCTGGCCGGCACAGCGCTGCCAATGCAACGTGCCGAAATTGACCAGGAAAGTTTTGATGAATGATAAGTAAATTCATGATTTAACTGACTTCCTGCTCGCACGCCCTCATTTAATTGAAGTTTTTTTTCAACATCAATTCGAATGCACAAACGCTAACAAACGCGCAGAAATAAAAATGTAGGAGCGTTCCGAGAACGCCCGAGGAGATGGAGCAAGACGCGTGAATTTCGAATCGAGCAGGTGTGACCCTCGTTCTTTCGCCACCGTGCGGTTCCTTGAGGGCGTCACCTCAAATCCCAGTCACGACCTACGAGCCCTATCTGGCGCACAAAAAAAGCGGCGCTTCATGCGCCGCATTTTTTATGAGTGCTTAACGGTGACTGCCTCGACCATCATGATCGCCGCGCCCATCATGGCCGCCCCGACCGCCCCGGTTTTCGCGTCCACCGTGGCCGCCGCGATTGTCGTTGCTCCAATTGCCACGGTTACGACCGTCCCAACCGCCACGGCTATGACCATCCCAGCCGCGACTCTGATGAGCCCGGTAATCGCTTCGTGGCGACGACTGGTAATAACGCGGTGCCGGTTGATAAACCCGCGGCTGGTAGTAATACCGCGGCGTAGGCTGGTAATAGCGGGCCGGCGGTGAGTAATACCGGCGCGGCGATGTGTAATAACCGCCATTGGAGTAGTAATCCCCGCCACCGGAGTAATACGGCGCTGGGGATGTATACACCTCGGAACTGTAGTAGCTGCCTCCTCCATCGGCATAGGGCACGCACGCACCAACAGACAATCCCAATACAGCAATCAGAAGAATTTGGCGGAGCTGTTTTCGACAGAGCATGGCGGCCTCCTGGACCGCGAGTGAGCCACACCAGCGACGCTGGCGAGCGACAGTCAATTATTCGGTGACTGTCGAAAAATCAGACATCGTTTTCGACATCTGGTGCGGTCTCGCAACAAGTTGAAACATCTCGCCGATGAAAGGTTTTTCATCTATTCACGTGCTGATTAGTGGTGGCCGCCGCGATATCCACCGCCGTAATAACGTGGCGAATGCCCGCCCCAATAGTAGTAGCGATAGCCTCCATAAAAGCGCGGACCATAGTAATAGCGTGGGCCGTAGTAATAGGAATAAGGCGAATAGCCGGGGTAGTAATAAGGCGCGGAATACACATCGTAGGAGCCGGCGTAGTAATAGCAGCCGGACAACCCGACACCGAGCACAACACCAAGCAACAGTCGACGAAACATGGCGGCCTCCTGAAAGACCCGCAGCCGATACAGGCCGGCTGACACCTGTTTTGACTGAAAATCCGTAACCGAGTGCAATGCCACAATAACCTTCAGATCAGCGGCCAATGCGGTCCATCGCGGTGCGCCAACGCACCATCACAAGGCAGCAATTCCTCCCCCTTCAAAGGCGCTGATCGCGCAATCCCCCGAACCAGAGGCATCTGGCCGACTTGGCACGGCTCTCGCTTTAACAAACCCGTGCAGGAGTCATCACAGGTTCGCGGCACCACAATTTGCAATGGCTGACTAGGGTTCCGACTCGCTAAGGCGAGTGGCTGGTCCGAGAGTTGGCGACCTCCAGTTGAGGTTACACGGCGGGACAAAAGCCCGGGAGACAAGCCACCGCTTACGGTGCCGCGTTGCCTCCTGCCCGCCCTTGATCAACTGGAGAACCACCATGTCCCGACCTCGTTTACCCGCCCTGCTCGCCGCTGCTTTTGCAGCCTTCGTGAGCGTCTCGTCCCAAGCCGCCCAGAAAGACCACTTCAGCGTCTGCTGGACCATTTACGCCGGCTGGATGCCATGGGAATACGCTGGCAGCCAAGGCATCGTCGACAAGTGGGCGAAGAAGTACGGCATCAAGATCGATGTGGTTCAGCTCAACGACTACGTCGAATCCATCAACCAGTACACCGCCGGCCAGTTCGACGGTTGCACCATGACCAACATGGACGCGCTGACCATTCCGGCGGCCGGCGGCGTCGATAGCACCGCGCTGATCGTCAGCGATTTCTCCAACGGCAACGACGGCATCGTACTCAAGGGCGACGGCAAGAAAGTCAGCGACCTCAAGGGCATGGACGTCAACCTGGTGGAGCTGTCGGTTTCCCACTACTTGCTGGCCCGCGCGCTCGATTCGGTCGACCTCACCGAGAAAGACCTGAAAGTGGTCAACACCTCCGACGCCGATATCTCCGCCGCCTTCAACACCGATCAGGTCAATGCCGTCACCACCTGGAACCCGATGCTCTCGGACATCAAGGCCAAGCCCGGCGTGACCGAAGTCTTCAACTCCAGCCAGATCCCCGGCGAAATCATGGACATGATGGTGGTCAACAGCGCCACCCTCAAAGACAACCCCGCCCTGGGCAAAGCGCTGACCGGCGCCTGGTTCGAAGTGGTCGAATTGATGAACGCAAAAAACGCGGCCAGCAAGACGGCCCTCGAACACATGGCCAAAGCCTCCGGCACTGACCTCGCGGGCTTCCAGGCACAACTGGACACCACCAAATTGTTCGCCACGCCGCAAGAAGCCCTGGCCTTCTCCACCAGCAAGCAACTGCCGGACACCATGCGCAAGGTCGCGGAGTTTTCCTTCCAGCACGGCTTGCTCGGTGAAGGCGCCAAGGACACCAGCGCGGTCGGCATGGCCTTCGCCAACGGTGTGACCAGCGGCGACAAGACCAACCTCAAACTGCGCTTCGACCCGAGCTACGTGCAGATGGCCGCCGACGCCAAGCTGTAAGAAGAGGACCTGGCCATGCGTCTGATCAATCGCCACCCGGATCGCCCGAGTCGCCTGCTGTTGGTGATCCTGCCGTTCGCCCTGGTGCTGTTCGCCTACTTCATGGGCTCGGCCGAGCGACTGACGGATAACCCCAACGACAAGCTGTTGCCAAGCGCCGTGCAAATGACCGATGCGGTGAAACGTCTGGCGTTCACCGCCGACACACGCACCGGTGAATACGTGCTGTGGCAAGACACCGCGTCCAGTCTGCGCCGCCTGGCCATTGGCCTCGGCATCAGCGCGCTGGCCGGGCTGTGCCTGGGCATCGCCGCCGGGACGTTGCCGCTGTTCGGCGCGCCGTTGTCGCCGTTGCTGACGGTGGTGTCGATGGTGCCGCCGCTGGCGATCCTGCCGATTCTGTTCATCGTCTTCGGGCTGGGGGAGTTGTCGAAAGTGATGCTGATCGTGATCGGCATCACTCCGTGTCTGGCGCGGGATCTGGAACAGCGCGCCCGGGAAATTCCGGTCGAACTGCTGATCAAGGCCCAGACCCTCGGCGCCTCGACCTGGACGTTGATGCTGCGCGTGGTGCTGCCGCAATTGCTGCCGCGTCTGCTGATCTCGCTGCGGCTGATGCTCGGTTCGGCGTGGTTGTTCCTGATCGCCGCCGAAGCCATCGCCTCCACGGACGGCCTCGGTTACCGGATTTTCCTGGTACGCCGTTATCTGGCGATGGACGTGATCCTGCCTTACGTGGTGTGGATCACCCTGCTCGCCTGGCTGATGGATTGGGGCCTGAAGCGCCTGACTCAGCGTGCCTTTCCCTGGTATGAAGGAGCTCGCGCATGAGCTTCATCACGGTGAAAAACGTCTGGCAGCAATACGCCGATCAGGTGGTGCTCGAAGGGCTGAACCTGAACGTCAACGAGGGTGAGTTCTGCACCCTTGTCGGCGCATCGGGTTGTGGCAAATCCACTTTCCTTCGACTGCTACTCGGTCAGGAGCGCGCCACTCGCGGCGAGATTCTGTTGGACGGCCAGACGCTGGCCGGCGAACCGGATGCGAGCCGTGGCGTGGTGTTCCAGCGCTACTCGGTGTTCCCGCACCTGACCGTGCTGGACAACGTCGCCCTCGGCCTCGAGCTGCCACGCTCACCTCTGCTCGGGCGCCTGTTCGGCAGCGCTAAAAAAGACGCGCGAGAACAGGCCTCGGAGCTGCTGCAAAAGGTCGGCCTCGGCCACTCGCTGGACAAGTACCCCGCGCAGCTCTCCGGCGGCATGCAGCAACGGCTAGCCATCGCCCAGGCGCTGATCATGAAACCCCGCGTGTTGCTGCTCGACGAACCGTTCGGCGCGCTCGACCCGGGCATCCGCAAGGACATGCACAGCCTGCTGCTGGAGCTGTGGCGCGAGACGCAACTGACGGTGTTCATGGTCACCCACGACCTGTCCGAAGGTTTCAGCCTCGGCACCCGCTTGCTGGTGTTCGACAAGGTCCGCGTCGACCCGCACGCCCCCGGCGCCTATGGCGCACGCATCACCTACGACATCCCTTTGAACAGCGACCGCCGCGCCACTCGCGCCGCCATTGATGCCTTGCCGGCCTCGTTGGCAGACACGCTTCGTATCGCTTAGAGGCATCTGAAAATGACTGATTCGACCCAACTGTTCCCGCCCTTCGCCGAAGAAATGCTCCCCGGCGGCGGCCATCGCTCCTTCGTATTGAAACGCGGCCAGTTGCTGCGCCTGACCGACCTGCGCGGCGGCGCCAACGTCAGCCTGACGCTGCTCAACGCCAATGAAAAAACCGAACGCCTGAACCTGCCCGACAGCCTCAAATGCCAACACACCGCCAAGCTCACCACCGGCCATTGCCTTTACTCGGACATGGGCCGCGTATTGGCGGCAATTACCGCCGACACCTGCGGCTGGAGCGACAGTCTCGGCGGCGTGCTCTGCGCTGAAGAAGTCGCGGAAAAATACGGCGCGGGCCGCTATCAGGAACTGCGCAACGGCTTCTTCCGCAACGGCACCGACAACCTGTTGGTTGAACTCGGCAAGTGGGGGCTGGGCCTGTCGGACTTGCTGATGACCCTCAACCTGTTCAGCCGCGTGAACGTCGATGAGACCGGACGCTTCCACTTCGTCGAAGGCAACTCGAAGGCCGGTGACTACATCGAGTTGTACGCGCCGATGGACACGCTGGTGGTGCTCACCGCGCTGCAACATCCGATGGACCCGGCGCCGGAATATGCACCGAAGCCGTTGAAGCTGAGCTGGATGAACGCCGACGCCAGCGTCGCCGAACATTGCCGCACCTCGCGCCCGGAAAACGAGCGCGGCTTCATCAACACCGACCGTCTGTTCGCCTGAGGATCGCTGCCATGTCACTCGCAATCGCTACCGCTCAACAGCTGCCTGAAACAGCGGTCTACCGCGCCACCATCCCGGCCGGCGAACCGTGGCTGATGGAAGTCAAGGCCGGCCAGACCCTGCGCATCCTCGATCTGGAAGGCAATCAGGCGGTCGATACGTTGTTCTACAGCGTTGCCAATCCGAAAGAGCGCTACGACGTACAACGCACCTTGCGCCGGCAGAACAGCGTCTACCTGAGCACCGGCAGCGTGCTCTATTCCAACCTCGGCAAACCGATGCTTACCATCGTCGCCGACACCTGCGGGCGCCACGACACCCTCGGCGGCGCCTGCGCGCAAGAGAGCAACACCGTGCGTTATGCGCTGGAAAAACGCTACATGCACAGCTGCCGCGACAACTACCTGCGGGCCTGCGTCCACGACGGGCGACTGGGCAAGGGCGACATCGGACCGAACATCAACTTCTTCATGAACGTACCGGTCACGGCGGATGGCGGTCTGACGTTTGAAGACGGGATTTCGGCGCCGGGCAAGTACGTGGACCTGCGGGCCGAGATGGATGTGATCGTGCTGATTTCCAATTGCCCGCAATTGAACAACCCGTGCAATGCCTACAACCCTACGCCTGCGGAGCTGCTGGTATGGAACTGAAATTAGCGCGGTTGCGTAAATGGTTGTTTGCCCTGTGCCAGGCCCGCTCAGCCCAGTGCCTGCAACAGCGAGAACACCGCTAAACCTTGTGGCGAGGGAGCTTGCTCCCGCTGGGTCGCGAAGCGGCCCCAAACCCGCCAACATCGCTGTGCCTGATATACCGAAGCGGCCGGTTTTGCGACTGCTACGCAGCCGAGCGGGAGCAAGCTCCCTCGCCACAAAAAGCGTGAACTTTGTTCATCCGGGACGGCCCGGGTGCATTTCGAAAAACTGCGGGACGGCCCGCATCCCAGGTCGAGGCTGATGTGTTATCGCCTCCGGGGGTTATGCCATGTTCGAAAAAGTCCTGATTGCCAACCGTGGCGCCATTGCCTGCCGCATCCTGCGCACCCTGCGTGAACTGCACGTCAAAGGCGTCGCCGTGTACTCCGAAGCCGATGCCGCGAGCCTGCACATTTTGCAAGCCGATGAAGCCCACAGCCTCGGTGAAGGCGCGGCGGCCGGCACCTACCTGGCGGTCGACAAAATCCTCGCCATCGCCAAAGCCACCGGCGCCACGGCGATCCATCCCGGCTACGGTTTCCTCTCGGAAAACGCCGCGTTTGCCGAAGCCTGCGAAGCGGCCGATATCGCTTTCATCGGCCCGACGCCTGAGCAGTTGCGCGTGTTCGGCCTCAAACACACCGCGCGTGCATTGGCCAAGCAACACGGCGTGCCGATGCTCGAAGGCACCGAATTGCTCGACAGCCTCGACGCGGCGCTGATTGCCGGCGAACAGGTCGGTTATCCGGTGATGCTCAAAAGCACCGCCGGCGGTGGCGGCATCGGCATGCGCGTGTGCCGCAGCGCTGCCGAATTGAGCGAATCCTTCGAAGCGGTCAAACGCCTTGGCCAGAACAACTTCAGCGACGCCGGTGTGTTCATCGAGAAGTACATCCAGCGTGCCCGACATCTCGAAGTTCAGGTGTTCGGCGACGGTCGCGGTGAAGTGATCGCCCTCGGCGTGCGCGACTGTTCGGTACAACGCCGCAACCAGAAAGTCCTCGAAGAAACCCCGGCGCCGAACCTGCCTGAAGGCATGGCTGACGAACTCTGCGCGGCGGCGATCAAACTGGCCAAAGCAGTGAATTATCGCAGCGCCGGCACCGTGGAGTTTGTCTTCGACAGCGAAGATCAGCGCTTCTACTTTCTAGAAGTGAACACCCGATTGCAGGTGGAGCACGGTGTCACCGAACAGGTGTGGGGCGTGGATCTGGTGCGTTGGATGGTCGAGCTCGCGGCCGGTGATTTACCGCCGTTGAGCGAGTTGAGCCAAGGTTTGAAAGCCGACGGTCACGCGATTCAGGCACGGCTTTACGCCGAGGATCCGGGGCGTGATTTTCAGCCGAGCCCTGGTTTGCTGACCGCTGTGAACTTCCCCGTCGCCGATGGCAAACAGCTGCGCATCGACACGTGGGTCGAGGCCGGTTGCGAGATTCCGCCGTACTTCGATCCGATGATCGCCAAGGTCATCTGCTGGGCGCCGACTCGCGAAGAAGCGCGAGCCGATCTGCATCAAGCATTGGGCGACAGCCTGCTCTACGGTGTGGAAACCAACCGCGATTACCTACGGCAGATTTTGCTCGATGCGCCGTTCGCCAGCGGTCAGCCGTGGACCCGTTGCCTGGAAAATCTGGTCTATCGGGCCAACACTTTTGAAGTGCTCAGCGCCGGGACGCAGACCAGCGTTCAAGACTATCCGGGGCGTCTCGGATACTGGGCGGTAGGCGTGCCGCCGTCGGGGCCGATGGACAGCCGTGCGTTGCGATTGGGCAATCTTTTGCTGGGTAACGAAGAAGGCGCCGCCGCGCTGGAAATCACCATGAGCGGGCCGTTGCTGCGCTTCAATTGCGATGCGGTGGTGGCGGTGACCGGGGCGGTGATTCCGCTGACGTTGAACGGTGAACTCGTGGCGATGAACACGGCGCTGCTGATTCCAGCCGGTGCCACGCTGAGCCTCGGGACGATTGCCGGTGCAGGCGCTCGCAGCTATCTGTGCCTGCGTGGCGGCCTGCAAGTGCCGGATTATCTCGGCAGCAAAAGTACCTTCACGCTGGGGCAATTTGGCGGGCATGGCGGTCGTGCGCTGCGGGCCGGGGACGTGTTGCATGTGCCGGTGTTGAGCGACCACAACGTCGGTGAGCAACTGCCTGAAATCGTTGAGTTGCCTGCCGTGCGGCAGATTCGGGTGATCTACGGCCCGCATGGCGCGCCGGAATACTTCACCGAAAACTACATCGGCACGTTCTTCGCCACCCAATGGGAAGTGCATTTCAACTCCAGCAGAACCGGCGTGCGGTTGATCGGGCCGAAGCCGGAATGGGTGCGGGCTGATGGCGGTGAAGCTGGGCTGCATCCGTCGAATATTCATGACAATCCGTATGCCATTGGGGCAGTGGATTTCACCGGGGACATGCCGGTGATTCTGGGGCCGGATGGGCCGAGTCTGGGCGGGTTTGTTTGTCCGGTGACAGTGATTGAGGCGGATCTTTGGCAGCTGGGGCAATTGAAGGCTGGTGACAAAGTACAGTTCTTCCCGGTCGATCTCAAAACCGCCCGAAATCTCGCCTTGAAATGGAATACCCCCTGTGGGAGCGGGCTTGCTCGCGAAAGCGATGTGTCAGACACATTCATATCGACTGACACGCCCTCTTCGCGAGCAAGTCGAATCGTCGCACCGCCGCTCCCACAGGGAGTTGTGTCGCCTGTTGTTTTGGATATTGGTCAGGACGATACGCGGTTGGTTGCGAGGTTGTCGGGGGATACGCACCTGCTACTGGAAATCGGCGCCCCAGAACTTGATCTCGTCCTGCGCTTCCGCGCCCACGCCCTCATGCAGGCGCTGGAAAGCAAACACCTGCACGGCGTGATCGACCTCACACCCGGCATCCGTTCACTGCAAGTGCACTACCAACCCGAACAACTTCCACTCACCGATCTGCTCGGCATCGTCGCCGGTGAATGGGACGCCGTGTGCGCCGCCAAAGACCTGCAAGTGCCCTCGCGGATCGTCCATCTGCCGCTGTCCTGGGACGACCCGGCCTGCCAGTTGGCAATCGAAAAATACATGACCACCGTGCGCAAGGACGCGCCGTGGTGCCCGAGCAATCTGGAGTTCATCCGCCGCATCAACGACCTGCCGAACCTCGATGAAGTGCAGCGCACGGTGTTCGACGCCAGTTACCTGGTGATGGGTCTGGGCGACGTCTACCTCGGCGCACCGGTCGCCACCCCGCTCGATCCGCGCCATCGGCTGGTGACCACCAAATACAACCCGGCCCGCACCTGGACCGCAGAAAACTCGGTGGGCATCGGTGGCGCCTACATGTGCGTCTACGGCATGGAAGGCCCCGGCGGTTATCAGTTCGTCGGCCGCACCTTGCAGATGTGGAACCGCTACCGCGAAGTCGCCGCGTTCGATGGCAAACCGTGGTTGCTGCGCTTCTTCGACCAGATCCGCTTCTATCCGGTGAGCGCCGATGAATTGTTGCGCATCCGCCGCGATTTCCCGCTCGGGCGCTTCGATTTGAACATCGAACACAGCCAGTTGAACCTCGCGGACTACCAGACTTTCCTGGCGAAAGAAGCCGAGACCATCGCCGCGTTTCGCGAGCAGCAGCAAGGCGCGTTCAACGCCGAGCGCGAGCGCTGGATCGCCAGCGGCCAGGCGCATTTCGACAGTGAAGAAGCGGCCCCGGAACCGACTGAAGACGTACCGCTGGCCAGCGGCGAAATGAGCGTCGACAGCCACATCGCCGGCAACCTCTGGCAGGTTCAGGTGGAGACCGGCAGCCGCGTTGCCGCTGGCGATGTGCTGGTGATTTTGGAGTCGATGAAGATGGAAATCCCGCTGCTCGCGCCCATGGCCGGAATCGTCCGCGAGATCCGCGTGCAACCGGGTTCGGCGGTGCGCGCCGGACAGCGCGTCGTGGTGCTGGAACTCGACTGAACCCCATTTGAAAAGGATTAACGCCATGACCATCAATCTGCAACTCGACGCCCTGCGCAGCGCTTACCGCGACGGCAGCACCACACCGCGACAACTGCTGCTGAGCCTGCGTGACAAAGCCGCCGCGCTGAACCCGGACTATCACCTGTTCATTCATTTGCTCAGCATTGAAGAACTGGAACCGTACTTCGCCGCCCTCGACGGTCGCGATATCGAAAGCCTGCCGCTGTACGGCGTGCCGTTTGCGATCAAGGACAACATCGATCTGGCCGGCATTCCAACCACGGCGGCGTGCCCGGCGTTTGCCTATGTGCCGGAGCAGTCGGCGACCATCGTCGAGCAGTTGCTGGCGTTGGGGGCGATTCCGCTGGGCAAGACCAATCTCGACCAGTTCGCTACCGGGCTTAACGGCAGTCGCTCGCCGTACGGCGCGTGCCCGAACAGCGTGTTGCCGGAGTATCCGTCGGGCGGTTCCAGCGCCGGTTCTTCGCTGGCGGTGGCGCTGGGCGTGGCGAGTTTTTCGTTGGGCACGGACACGGCGGGATCGGGGCGAGTGCCGGCGGGGTTGAACAATCTGCTCGGGTTGAAAGCCACCAAAGGGCTGATCTCCACGGCGGGCGTGGTGCCGGCGTGTCGCACGCTCGATTGCGTCACGACCTTTACCGCGACCGCTCGGGAAGCCAGTCAGTTGCTGGCGCTCACGGCGCATCTCGATCCACGGGATGAGTACAGCCGCAGCAACCCGCTGTGGAATGACGGCTCGGCGTTTGGTAATCCGCGCCCTTTCCGCTTCGGCGTGCCGCGTGCGCAGGACCTGGAGTTCTTCGGTTGCCCTGAAGGTCCGCTGTTGTTCGGCGATGCCATCGATCGGCTCAAGACGTTGGGCGGTGAAGCGGTGGAACTGGATCTGTCGCCATTCCTTGAAGCGGCGCGCTTGCTTTATGAAGGCCCGTGGGTGGCGGAGCGCTACAGCGTCGCCGGCGAGTTGATGGAGCAAAATCCTGAAGCTGTATTGCCGGTGATTCGTGCGGTATTGGCCAAGGCACCGGTAGTGAGCGGCGTGCAAACCTTCCGCGCCCAGTATCGGCTGCAAGCCTTGAAAGCGCTTTGCGACAAGGCGCTGGAAGGACTGGATTGCGTGGTCACGCCGACCATCGGCCGTCCTGTCACCTTGGCGGAGCTTGCGGCTGAGCCGGTGCTGCGCAATTCGGAACTGGGTTACTACACCAACTTCATGAACCTGCTCGACTACGCCGCCGTGGCCGTGCCGAGCGCTTTCATGGGCAATGGTTTGCCGTGGGGCGTGACGTTGTTTGGTCGGGCGTTTACCGATCAGTATTTGTTGAGTGTGGCGGATGCGTTTCAGCGTCGTTCGGATGCGCCTGTACCTGTGGCGGTCGCTCGCAATGACCGCGCACGACTGGTGGTGTGCGGCGCGCATCTGGATGGGCTGGCGCTGAACTGGCAATTGAAGCGGCGCGGCGCGACATTGGTCGAAACGACGTTCAGTTCGCCGGATTATCAGCTGTATGCGTTGGCCGGCGGCCCGCCATTTCGTCCGGGAATGGTGCGGGTGAAGGATGGCGGCGTGGCGATTGCGGTGGAAGTTTGGGAATTGCCGAGCAGCGAGTTGGGGTCGTTTCTGACCGCGATTCCTGCGCCGTTGGGGTTGGGCAAGGTGCAACTGGCGGATGGGCGTTGGGAGAGTGGGTTTATCTGTGAAGCTTATGGGTTGGAGGGTGCGGTGGATATCAGTCATCTGGGTGGATGGCGTGCTTATCTGACAGATCAGAGTTGATCTCTCGATTCGCGAGCAAGCCCGCTCCCACAGGTTTTGCGCGGTCCCTGTGGGAGCTGGCTTGCCAGCGAAGGCGTCCGCCCAGACGCCACTGAACCTGACCCCAGCCGATTCACCCCACAAATCCCGCAGTTATTTGCCCGCAGTCCCACTAGAATGCTTTCCATCGGGTCATTGCCAACGGAATCGTCATGCCGCTTCGCTCGCCGCTGTATTCGCAACGTTTGCTGGTTCTCACGCTGATCGCGCTGCTGGGCGCGGGCTTCCTTGCCACTTCATTCCTCAGCTACTACGCCTCGCGCGCCTCGATCCGCGACAACATCGTCAACACCGAGCTGCCGCTGACATCGGACACGGTCTATTCGGAAATCCAGAAAGACCTCGTCAGACCGATCCTGATTTCCTCGATGATGGCCCGCGATACCTTCATGCGTGACTGGGTGGTAAACGGCGAGCACGACACCGACCAGATGACCCGTTACCTCAATGAGGTCATGACCCACTACGGTGCCTACACCGCGTTTTTTGTTTCCAACGGTACGCTGACCTACTACCACGCCAAAGGCGTGCTCAAGCAGGTCAAGGTCACTGAACCGCGCGACACCTGGTATTTCCGCGTGCGTGACATGGCCGATCCCTACGAGATCAACGTCGACCCGGACCTTGCCAACAAGGACAACCTGACCTTCTTCATCAACTACAAGGTCTACGACTACAACAACCGTTTCATCGGCGCGGCGGGCGTTGGTCTGACAGTCGATGCGGTGATCAAGCTGATCGACAAGTACCAGCAGCGCTATCAGCGCAGCGTGTATTTCGTCGACAAACTCGGTCGGCTGGTGCTCACCGGCGCCGATGGCGGTCCGCAGGGTTCGCGCGTCGGGCAAACCCTCGGCGAACTCGACAGCATGAAGAGCCTCGTCAGCCAACTGCCCAAACCCCACAGCGGCAGCTACGAATATTCCGTCCAGGGCGAGGGACATTTCCTCAATGTGCGGTTCATTCCGGAATTGAACTGGTACCTGTTCGTCGACAAACGCGAAGACGGCGCCCTGAGCGAAATCCGTCAGTCGCTGTACCTCAACCTGCTGATTTGCCTGGTCGTGACGCTGATCGTGCTGGCCCTGCTCCACCGGGTGATCAAGCGCTATCAGGGCAAGATCCAGGCGCAGGCGACGCTCGACAGCCTGACCGAGCTGCCGAACCGTCGCGGCTTCGACCTGCTGGCCGCACAGGCGATGCACGAGGCTCAGCGCGAGCCGAAACCGCTGACCGCGCTGCTGCTGGATCTGGACCACTTCAAGGCCTTGAACGACACCTACGGTCACCTCGCCGGCGATCAGGTGCTGATCGGCTTTGCACGGGATCTTGAGAGTTGCCTGCGCCAATCCGACATCGTCTGCCGCTGGGGCGGTGAGGAGTTCATCGTGCTACTCAAGGACACGGACGGTGAGACCGGTCTGATGATCGCCGAGAAAATTCGCCGGCATGTCGAGCAACAGCGTTATGCCTACAGCGATCACGCCTTGCATCTGACAGTCAGCATTGGCCTCACGACGCTACAACCGGATGACACCTTGCACACCCTGCTCTCCCGGGCCGATCATGCAATGTATCGGGCCAAACAATCCGGCCGTAACCGTACCTGCGCGGAAAAGCCTCACACCAGTTATGCATAGTCCTACATGAACAAGCCTGAATTCTGCCCGGCCTGCGGCGCCTCCAACGACTGCACCCTGGCCGACCCGCGAACCGCCGATCGGGCCTGCTGGTGCTACGGCGTCAGCATCGACCCGGCGGTACTCGAAGCGCTGCCCGCCGAGCTGCGTGACAAATCCTGCCTGTGCCCGCGCTGCGCACAGGTCGAGGCGCAGTTGTAAGCATCCTTATGGCCGATCACGTAAGATGCGCGGCCCTTTTCCTGTCGATGTTTTGTCATGCGCGTTGACCGCTTCCTCAGCAACCTGCCCCGCTTCAACCGCAAGCAGGTTCGTCTGTTGCTGGTGGAAAAGCGCGTGCGGGTCGACGGAAAAGTCGTCAGTGATCCTCACGCCGAAGTGCTGGAGTTCAGCCGTGTCGAGGTCGATGAGGAAGTCCTGCAAGTCGGCAAACCCGCACGCTACTTCATGCTGCATAAACCGCCCGGTTGCGTCAGCGCCACTCGCGACCCAGAGCATCCGACGGTGCTCGATCTGATCCACGAGCCGGACAAGGAAGACCTGCACATCGCCGGTCGCCTCGATTTCAACACCACCGGTCTGATGCTGATCACCAACGACGGCAGCTGGTCGCGACGCCTGACCCAACCGCAGACCAAACTGCCCAAGGTCTACTACGTCGAGACCGAGCAAGAGATCGGCCCGGAATATGCATTGAAATTCACCGAAGGCCTGTACTTCGCTTTCGAAAACCTCACCACGTTGCCGGCCGAGTTGGCGCTGCTCGGGCCGAAATCAGCGCGACTGAGCATCGTCGAAGGCCGTTATCACCAGGTGAAGCGGATGTTCGGCCACTTCGACAACAAAGTGTTGCGCCTGCACCGCGAACGCATGGGTCCGCTGACACTCGACAACGCGCTGAAACCGGGCGAATACCGCCCACTGAGCGATGAAGAGATCAGATTGATCTAAGCAGCCTACCGCTCAGCAGAAGCCGTCGAAGAATTTACGAATTGCACTTGCGCGATGCCGACTCCCCTGCTTGAATCAGGTCGTCAGCCAAAATGTGACTGACGAGTCACAACGTACTTCAAAGAAACTTTTTGTCGGTTAGAGAACCTTAAGGTTCCGCCTCAGACCGGCAGACTGCCCGCCAATAACAATACCCGTCGACCGGACTGCAATGGATCGACATGGGCCTTCAAAATTCCAGGCATCTGCCTACCTGTCACAAAGCTCGTGCAATCTCATTTGCGCGCATACCCGCTTGCCAGGAGTCTTATGACATGAGGCCAGAAATCGCTGTGCTGGATATACAGGGTCAGTATCGGGTTTACACGGAGTTCTATCGCGCAGACGCCGCAGAGAAGACCATCATCTTGGTCAACGGCTCGATGGCCACGACTGCGTCGTTTGCACAAACTGTGAAAAACCTCCATCCGCAGTTCAACGTGGTCTGCTACGACCAGCCCTACGCGGGCAAATCAAAAGCCCACAACCTGCATGAAAAATTGCTGACCAAGGAAGTCGAAGGGCAGATCCTTCTGGAGCTGATCGACCACTTCGCCGCCGAACACGTGCTGTCGTTTTCCTGGGGCGGCGCCGCGACCCTGGTCGCCCTCGCCCAACAACCGCGACGCATCGAAAAAGCCGTGATCAGCTCGTTCTCCCCGGAGATCAACGCGCACATGCTCGACTACCTCGAGCGCGGCGTCGACTACCTCGGCAGCCGTGACGGCGACCGGGTCGGCAACCTGGTGAACAGCACCATCGGCAAACACCTGCCGACCCTGTTCAAGCGCTTCAACTTCCGCCACGTCAGCAGCCTGGCCGATCATGAATACGGGCAGATGCACTTCCACATCAGCGACCTGCTGCACAGCGACCGCCAGTGTTTCTTCAAAGCGGCAGAGAAAATCAACGTACCGGTGCTGTTCATGAACGGCGAATGGGACGAATACACCGCCGCCGATGGCGCCCGGTTATTCGCCGACCATGTGAAACACGCCACCTTCAAGACGCTGGATGCGACTGGCCACTTTCTCGACATGGAACACAAAGCCGCCTGCCGAGACAGCCGCAATGCCCTGCTGGGTTTCCTGAAACCTGAGCAACCGGCAAACCGACCGCGTTACCACTACGTCCAGGACCACCATGCATTGGCAATCTGAAACAGCGTCATCGCGAGCAAGCTTCGCCCTACAACGCTAACGCAAATCTGTAGAAGCGAGGCTTGCCCGCGAACGACCGTTACGCGGTCTGATGTCTTGTTTCACCTGCGCTAAAGCCATCCCGCGCAAAGAAAAACTTCATTTCCACGTGCACATCTGGTACAAAGTCAGCCGTTCTGAGCGGGTGTCGTATAATGGCATTACTCCAGCTTCCCAAGCTGATAACGAGGGTTCGATTCCCTTCACCCGCTCCAATCGAATTTTGGTCTCACGTTGTTTTTTGACGGGGGATGCAGGTAAAGAAAAAACCGGCCTTGATGGCCGGTTTTTTTGTGTCTGGGATTTGGTGGAGTTGCCTTTTGCCCTCAGGGCAGTTACGACTAAGCTGAGATACGTTATCGTTTTTTTTGGGAATCACGGTTTTAGTATCAAAATTCACACAGGATTAGTATTTTCGCATCGTAGAAAATTAACGTTTTCGCGCCACATGAGCGTTTTGTTAGCATTTTCATTGCCCTATTAAGGAATTCGTCAATGCCAGTCGGTTTCAAGGCCCTCGCCGATCGCTACGACATCGCACTTGCACAGCCTCTGCGCGTCGAGTCCACGATTGGCTCTGCACGTGTCAGCCGCGAAAGTGACGGTAATGTGAAGAACCGGTATCCACAAAGTTACCGACCCGCAGACGATTTCGCAGGACATTTCGAATTCGGGCTCAAGTACGAAGAGATTCATCTTGAATTCTTTGCTCGCCTGTTTGCGGCAATAGGCCCGCAACCTATTGAAGAATGGTGTCGACGAGAGCCTTTCGGCCAGTACGCCCGGCGCACCGGGTTCCTTTACGAATGGCTGACAGGGGAACGTCTGGATGTGCCTGACGTGACCAATGGCGCCTATGTCGATGCACTTTCACCCCAAAAATATCTGACTCGTCGCGAGCCACTGCGAACGCGACGCTGGCGAATCAATAACAACCTGCCGGGGACGGCTGAGTTCTGCCCCTTGGTTCGTCGTACGACGTCAGTACAGGAAGCTTTGCAGTTCGATCTACGCGCGGCATTGGCTGAGTTGGATCAGGCATTCGGCGCCGACATCCTTATGCGAACGGCCAGTTGGCTGACGTTCAAGGAGTCCCGCGCGAGCTTCCTTATCGAAAAAGAAGCCGATCAGGCTGACCGCATCCAGCGGTTCGCCCATGTAATTGCCCAGCATTGCGGCCATATCGAAAACCCGTTGAGCAACGCCAGCCTGCAATCCCTGCAAGCCGGCATTCTGGGGCGTGATGCCATCGGACTGGGCTTGCGGCGCTCTCCTGTGTTTGTGGGTCAGGCCACAATGCGCGAGGACATCGTGCATTACATTGCCCCCCATTCCGCGGATCTTGCGCAGTTGCTGGCAGGACTCAACGAGTTTGAGGTCGCAACCCGTGGCGCGGAGTCACTGGCACGTGCCGCTGTGTTGGCATTTGGCTTCGTCTATATCCATCCCATGCGCGATGGCAACGGCCGGATTCATCGCTTCCTGATCAACGACACTCTGATTCGGGATAAGGCAGTACCCGACGGCGTGATCCTGCCGGTGTCAGCCACCATCACCAGTTCGATCGACTTCCGGGCCGGCTACGATCGTACGCTCGAAGTGTTCTCGCGACCGTTCATGCGACGTTACGCGACGGCCTATCGCTTCGGCGAACTCGTGACCTACGAGGATGGCACTCCCAGCAATTTCATCTTCGATGAATACGAGGACGCATGCTTTGCCTGGCGGTATCCCGATCTGACCGAACACGTCCTGTACACCGCACGCGTCGTCGAGCACACGATTCGAACGGAAATGGCGGATGAAGCCAGAGTACTGGTGATCTTTCAGCGAGCTCAAGAGCAGCTGAAAGAGGTATTGGAAATGCCGGACCAGGATGCGAACCGCATTATTCGCTCCATCAAGGAGAATGGCTGGATGGTGTCTGGCAAGTTGAAGAAAGGGTATCCGCAGCTTGAAGATGAGGGCATGGCGGGCCGCGTCGTGGAGGCGGTGCGTTCTGCGTTTGAGGATCGGCAGATGGGGGCTGGTGAAGAGTGATATGTTGCGGATCCGGATAGCCAGAACTACGCCGGGTTTTAAATTGGCATTGCGGCGAAAGCTCAGGCTGCCGGAGTCGTGGACAGTGCAGCTTTGATAGCTTCTGCTTTTTGCACGACGTCACGTTGGGACGCGTTAGCCTTGCAAATTACGCCCATCAAAATCTCGCGCCGGGTTTTGGCAGGCGTGTTGGAGAAAAACTCAGTCAATGCGCTGGCTTTCTCGCCATTAGCGGTACTCATTAATTTTCAGACCTCCGTTAATCGAGCTAAATTTTCTGACGTCATACCTGATATTCCCTTCTCTACCCGACTCAAAATTACACCAATCCGGTTGCCATTCAGGTTTCGAATCGAGCCGGTTTACCAGAAAAGGCAAGGTCCTACACGACTCTGGGAATTGTCCGTAGACTTGTCCATTGCTGTGCCTTTGTCATGAGTCCTATAGTCCGAACGCGCCCAAATGGCGTATTGGGTTTGGCGACTCGATGACTGGTACAGAAGCCTCCGAGAATTTCTCGGAGCGCTTTTGAACGCACTTGGCTGCCTTTTTTTGGTGGCTGTGCGTGGGAGACCCCAGGGTCTGCCGGTTTTGCCATGTCCCGGTTCGCCAACCCACGTACAGCTACCACCCTATTGTTTGGCGACGATTGAGTGGTAGGTCTTCCCTTAGATATGGTGATCACTCATGAATGAATATATGGCTTTAACCAGCAACGCCGACGACCTTCCCACGTTCTACGTAAATACCACCCAACCGCTGCATTCACTGCTCAGCTCCGCCCGCTACAGAATTGGCGCGGTAACGCAGGTCCTGGAAAACCTCGCGATGCGCGGCGAAATCATCACCGACTCGGTGATTCTCAGCGACTTCGCAATGCTCTGCAGCATCCCCTTGCGAGATGGCTGCGATGTGCTGGATGTCATTGCGCGACGTATGGATGCGGAACCGTCCTGACGTTAAACAGCGGCGCCTTGCGGGGCGCCCTTTGCGTTTTCGCCCATCACGTATATTTTCCGTATAGATCCCCACAAGCCCGTAAAGAAGCAGTAGCGCAACATCAAGCCCGACACCCCCCCCCCTACTCTGCCAGCTCACCTTTCGCTTAGAGATCAGCATGGAAAATTCAGAGTTGGGGATCATGATCATTTCAATGATTGGGTTGTTCGGCTTTGCTTCGTTTCTTTTCGATTACTTGAGCGCCAAGCGAAGGGACAGATAACGTTCAACGTTATCCGTCCCTTTTTTGCGCTTAGCGCGTCGCGACGATGAACAATCGCGGGAACGGCAGCAGCACCGAACCATCGCTCAGCGCCGGATACGCCTGCTCGATCGCGGTGTGATATTGCTTGAGGTACTGCGCCTTTTCCGCGTCATCCAGCGGTTCGAGAAACGGCCGCAAACCGCTGCCCTTGAACCACTCGACCACGCCCGACGCACCGCCCGCCAACGGATGATGGTAGGAGGTGCGCCACACATCGACGCGCGCGCAGTGCGGTCGCAGCATTGAGTAGTAATCGCTGGCACTGGCCATTTCCGTGCGTTGCCCGGCGGCGTCTGCCAACTTGCTGGCCCACGGGCCATCGGCAGCGACTTCGCGCATCAGGCGATGGGACGGCTCGTTGAGGTTGTCGGGCATCTGAATGGCCAGGCTGCCGCCCTGGGTCAGTCGGGCGGCCAGCGAAGGCAGTAACGTCGCGTGATCGGGCAACCACTGCAACACCGCGTTGGCGAATATCACGTCGAACGGGCCGCTCTCGTTCCAGGTGCCGATATCAACGGTGTCGAACTGCACCTGCGGCAAGCGCTTGCGGGCGGCGTCGATCATGTCGCTCGAACTGTCCACGCCACGCACCGTGGCGCTGGTGAAGCGCTCCACCAGCAGCTCGGTCGAGTTGCCCGGGCCGCAACCGATGTCGATGGCCGAGCGTGCGTCCACAGGCGGGATCGCCGCGAGCAGGTCGCGTGCCGGGCGGGTGCGTTCATCTTCAAAAGCGACGTATTGTTTGGCGGACCAACTCATTGCGTTCTCCTGTAGAAACGTTGTCTCGACCTGGGCAGACAACCGGTTCGCTACGATACATCGACCGAGGAACTTAGCTCTATTCGACCTGTGGCGGCGGCTCATCAATTAACCTTTGTATTAACTGACAACGCCATCGCCAGCAAGCCGGCTCCTACAGATTTCGGTGGTTTCGAAAATGTAATCAGAATTTTCATCACGCCCGCGCTGTCACAAATTCAGGCGCATCCCTTTAAGGAACACGGCAATGAAATTCGCAAAAATCTCGCAGAAACTCGCCTTGTGGGCCGGAAGTCCCAAGACGTTCATGGGGGCGTTGATTCTCATCGGTCTGTGGGGGTTGAGCGGGCCGTTTTTTGACTACAACGACACTTGGCAACTGATCATCAACACCTCGACCACGATCATCACCTTCCTGATGGTGTTCCTGATCCAGAACACGCAAAACCGCGATACCGACATCTTGCATTTGAAAATCGACGAACTGCTGCGGGTGAACAAGGAAGCGAAGAACGCGATGCTGGGGCTGGAGTCACTCGACCTGAAGCAGCTGGAAGCGCTGCGTAAACACTACCGCGCCATGGGCGAAAACGAGGTGCATGATCTGGCGGGGCTGGCGACCACGAGCAAGCACAAACAGAACTTGAACGACTGCTGAGTACTAACAAAAACGGCGCGTGATGTGAATCACGCGCCGTTTGTTTTAAACGCCGTCAACCGCGGCCTCATCGACCTGCTTGCAGCGCCTTGGCCATTTGCAGATGGTTTTGCAGTTTGGGCAGGGTTTCTTCAGCAAAGGCTTTGATTTCCGGCACATCGGTGGTCTGCGCTTCCTGCTGCAGTTGTTCGATGGATTCCTGCGTGGTCTTCACCTGACTGGCGGCATAGGCCTGATCGAAGGTCGCGCCGTCCTGCACTTCCGGCATCAAGGTTTTGGCCTTGTCGATCACCTCTTCCCGTGGCGCCACCGGCAGATCCAGTTGCCTGGCGATTTTCGCCAGGTGCTGGTTGGCGGTGGTGCGATCATTGATGACGACGATGGTGTAGTCCTTGACCTCTCTGGATTCGGACTTCAGGTGCGCCAAGCGGCTGGCTTCGATGTCGGCCATGCCTTTGGCCGAAGCATCGTTAATGAATTCGGCGGGGGACTGGGCAAAGGCACTGCTGGCACACAGGCCCAGTAACGTGGCAAAACCGGCGTTGCGTATTCGGGTGGCCATCCGGCTCATGGTCGCGCCCTCCTCTCTATAAATTCAAACGGGAGCTTTCGCTCCCGTCTCTCAATCAAAACTACTTTCACCACTACTTGGATTTCTGGCCACCTTTACGGCCCATATCGGGTTTCGCAGGCTCTTTATCGACGGTCGTGGTGGTAGTTTTCCCACCTTTACGATCGGCTTCAGACGCTTTCGTTCGATCGGCGGCAGTATGTCCCGCGTTCGAGTTTCGTGAGTTAGGCATGATTCTCTACCTCTTGCTAATGATCGCGGCGAGCAGGAGCCCGCATAGAATCTGAATTTGGATCACTGCAAAGGTTTAGAAAAAATGGGATCGATGCGACGAACGGTGACAGCCATTCAGGCCCCGTACTGCAGGTGATTCTGGCGTTTGGCGCTGTACATGGCCTCGTCGGCGTGGCGGAACAATTGCTCCTCTTCCGTACCGTGTTCGGGGTAATGGGCGACGCCGATGCTCGGCTGGATGTTGAGGTTGTGCCCGTCCAGTCGCAATGGCTGAGCCAGTATCTGACGGATTTTTCCGGCGACGCCGTCAGCATCTTCCGCAGCCTGGATGCTGTGCAACAACACCACAAATTCATCACCGCCGATACGCGCCACGGTGTCGGTTTCGCGCACGCAACCTTTCAGACGATTGGCGACCGCTTGCAGCAGCATGTCGCCGACCGCATGGCCGTGGGTGTCGTTGACTTCCTTGAAGCGGTCGAGGTCGACATACAGCAGCGCCATGCGCCCGCACTCCGACTTGGCCCGTGTCAGCGAGGCTTTCAGCCGGTCACGGAGCAACTCGCGATTGGGCAGTTGGGTCAGTTGATCGTATTGGGCCATGCGCTGCAGCCGGGTATGCAACTGCTTACGCTCGATCGCGGTCGCGATCTGGGCGCACACGAACTGCAACAGTTCCTTGTCTTGCTCGGTATAGCGCTCGCCACCGGCCACGCTTTTAACGATCAACGCGCCGATGGTGCCGTTCTGCGAGCTCAACGGCACGCCGAGCCAGCAGGGCGAATGCTGGCCCGCGACCAGCGCCTCGAATCCTGCGGGTGTGTTTTCCTGATTCGGGGTCAACAGGATCGGTTGGCCGCTGCGGATCACTTCGGCACACAGCCGCCCGGTGACTGTTCCGGGCTGTTCGGGTTGCTGTTCTTTGTCGTCGACGTGGTAAGGGAAATTGAGCTGCGCGCAGTGCTCGTCATACAGCGCCACGGAGAAATTCAGCGCCGGCAGCCATTCACCGATGATCAAGTGAATGCGCTTGAACAGCGCCAACAAATCTTCCGCCGCGTGGGCCGCTTCGGAGATCGCATACAGTGCCGCTTGCCGGGACTCGGCCTGCTTGCGCTCGGTGATGTCGCGGGCCACGGCAATGCGCAGTTGATCGACTTCGGACCAGCGCGCGGACCACAGGATGTGCACTACACGGCCATCCTTGCACACGTAACGGTTTTCGAAGTTGAGTTTGGGTTCGCCGCCCATGATCTCCCGGGCGGCGTCGAGGGTGCGCTGGCGATCGGCGGGATGCACCAGATCGATCATCGGCTGGCCGACCAGTTCGTCAGGTGTATAACCGAACATGCGCTCGCAGGCCGCGCTGACAAAAACAAAGCGACCTTGTTTATCAACCGCGCAAACGGCGTCCAGCAGTAGATCGATGTAACTCGCCAACGGCGCGGAATTTGTGGTTGCCATGGTGCAGAGCGCATGTCCGAACAATGCAGCACTAAAAACCATCCCTTACCGGTGATGATGCCGCTGACGCGTCCCTGCGATCAGCTTCAAGCCTTGTTCGGCATCAGCCCCCGGCAAAGCATGCACCAGGGCGTTGATGGCGAAACCGATAAACATCACCCCGCACAGCCGGGTGATCGCCAGTTCATGCCGTTGATACAGGCAGCGCACCTGCCGTGCACCGACGATGCCAATGAGGATAGCGTAGGCGATCAGACCACCGACGAAGCTCAGAACGATCAGCCAGGGCAACATCGACCAATGCAGCAACTCCGCACGGCTGGACAGCAGCGCCGTGCAAATGCTCGCACAAAAACCCGCCCCAGCCCGCCGCCCACGCGCCGCGCCGATGCCAAACACCGCCAACACCCCCGGTGTGATGCCGTAAATGAAGCCCGAGGCGAGAACGGCCATTAGCAGCGATGGGGTCATCGGGAAATTCTTTTGTACTATTTGGTGAATGGGCGCAAGTCTAGATCAGGTCCTCGGGAATCGACTGACTGATCGTCGAAGAACTTCATGCCTGCGTAGGGCCGTTGTCGACAGGCCGCCAGTCGCGATGCCAGATCGCCAACATGGGCTTCGAGCTTGTGGCCGTCGGGGTCGAGGAAGTAGAAGGATGCGCCTTCGCTGCGGTTATCCCGCCATTCCTCGACGTTGCTGGCCCTAAGGCGTTCGACGAATTGCGGGAAGTCTGGTGCGCTGATGCTGAAGGCGTAATGGGTGTAATCGGCGGCGGGCTCTGAACTGCGCAGCGGATCGAGGGAAAGGCACAGCCACAGGCCCGGCAGCGAGAGGTAGGCGCCGGTGTTCCAGGTGGCGTCGAGCTGAAGGTGAAGGATGTCGTGATAGAACGCTACGCTGCGGGTCAGGTCGGTGACGGCGAGGGTCAGGTGGTTGAGGCCTGTGAGCATTAGTGATTAACCCTGATCGGTGCGCAGTATTTATATACCTTTGAAACCTTGAGGCAGGATGTAGCTTTTACCGTCGTATCGAAGCGTCGTAAGCACCGGTTTGGCTGTAAGGGTTTTGGATTCACAAGCCTCCACTTCGCCCTTCCCGACTTCGCGGGTGGTTACTGTTTTGACGATCAGATCCGCGTAGCCATGTGAACTGGTTTTGCCGATTTCGAGTGTACGGGTGTGTTGATAAAGCTCTCCGCCGCAATTGCCATCCCATTCACCTCCGTACTCATAGGTGATGAGCTTTTCCAGGACCGGACGTAACCTGTCCACCTCCTTCACATAGAGCGAGAGCAACTTTTCATTCACAGGATTGACGCGGGACGAGCCATTGAACGTGGCGCGCACGCCAAACGCTCTCAGGTCGGGCGTGAGCTGGTAACGTGCGGTATCGAGTTGCAGGTCTTCAAAGGCAATGGCATCCGACTCAAAAGCCGCTGCCTTGTGATACGTCGCCAGCGGTTTCGAATCGCCAGCCGATACAACGGCAAGATTGAGGTCGTATTTACCCTGAGGGCCATAATCGCTCGCTGAATATCCCGACTCGAATTGCGACAACGCCTTTATCGTCAGCCCCGGATAAGCCGGCCAGTCTTTGCACACCGAATAGCCGAAATCGCCTGCCAGAAACGGCTTCTCGCAAGCAGCGAAAACCTGCATCGTCGACACCAGACCGCACAGCGCCACACAATTCATCCATCCAGACTTCAATGTCATTCTTTCCTCCTAATGTGCTTCGAATACCAGGCGGTTCCAGGCGGGCACTATCCTTGGCTCTGTGATCTCATTCAATCGATTGTTGCGACAGACGAACGGCTGACCGCTCTCTCTATATGACGATGTAGTATGTTGTATTACAAACAACTACATCGAGACCATCATGTCCGTCATGTCCTTGCGCCTGCCAGACGAAATTGCCGATACCCTCGCCACTCTTTCCAAAGCCACAGGCCGCAGCAAATCGTTTCTTGCCGTGGATGCATTGCGCGAATACCTGGCCCGGGAAGCCTGGCAAATCGAAGAAATTCAAAAAGCATTGATAGAAGCCGACGCAGGGGATTTCGCAACGCCTGAAGAAGTAAATGCAATCGCCAACAAATGGATAGCCAATGCGCGTTGAGTGGTTGCGTACTGCATCAAAGAACCTCGATGACGAAGCTGCGTACATCGCGATGGAAAATCCAAAAGCAGCAGCAGATTTCGTTCAAGCCATTCTCGCCAGCGTCGATCACTTGGCTCGCTTTCCTGCAACAGGCCGTGAAGGTCGTTTGCCCGGCACTCGTGAATGGATCCTGCCTGACCAGCCATATTTGATTCCCTATCGAGTTCGCCAAGGTCGCCTACAAGTGCTTCGGGTCTTTCATACACGACGCCTTCCGCCCACTAATTGGTAGAGATCAGCGACTGTCAGTCAGTCTTCGCGAGCAAGCCCGCTCCCACAGGGACAGCGCTAGACACGACTATTGTGTCCTCCGCCGATCCAATGTGGGAGCGGGCTTGCTCCGGGCGGCGATCCGACGAAAGCGGTTTAACTGACGCCGCAGATTTCAGAACTTGTCGAGCGTGCGCAGTTTCTGCGGCAATCCCCACAACAACAGCGCATCCGCGATCAGCGCGCAGACGCCGATGACATAGAGCGCAGGCGTGGTGCTGCCGGTCAGGTCCTTGATCCGTCCGACCATGACCGGGCTGACGATGCCGCCGAACTGGCCGAGGGTGTTGATCACCGCAATCCCGCCCGCAGCGCCTGCGCCGGCACCAGCCAGCAATTTCGGCGGCCGGGTCCAGAAACTCGGAATGGAGGCGATGATCCCGGCGCCGGGCAAGCCCAGCGCGACGATCAGGAAGGTCGTGTGGTTGGCAAAGATCTCTGCGCAGAAGAACCCCAGCGAGCCCACCGCCACCAGCCCCCTGATGGCGTTCGATCGGCTGGCCCATTATTCGATGAACCACTTGAAATCGACATGCGCAGACGAAACCCACGTAGTGACGTGCCCGCATAACGGCATGGATTTTCTCGAGGACCTGTCGCGTACATCGCCGACGGCGCGTACAGCATGGGCGGGGTCGCAGACATGAATAGCCTTTTGTACCTGAAAGAGCGTTATGGGCTGTTTCTGTACCTGGATGATTCCCACGCACTGTCCGCTGTCGGAACATTCGGTGCCGGCCTCGTACGCCCCAGAATTCAGGCGTTTGATGATAATTGCCTGATCGTCGCGTCCCTGGCCAAATCGTTTGGCGCCAGTGGCGGGCTGGTGATGCTGGGCATCGAGCGACAGAAAAAACTGATTCAACGCTATGGCGGCCCCTGTAACTGGTCGCAAAGCCTGAACAGCGCAGCCATTGGTGCCGGCAGCGCGTCCATCCAGTTGCATCGCACCTTGGAATTCGCCGCGTTACAGGAAAAACTTCAGGCTAATATCCAGCTCTTTGACAGCCTGATTCGAACCGGACAACACGGCAGCAACATGGCGATTCGACCGATTCGCTGCGGTGAAGCGGCGTTAGCCAACAACATCGCCATCGAACTGGCCAATCTCGGATTCTTTACCTCGGCCGTGTTTTTCCCGGTAGTTGCACAAGGTCAGGCAGCCCTCCGTATCACCCTGCGTGCCGACATGGAGCCGATACTGATCCGCCAGTTTTGTGAACTCGTGACCGAACTCTTACACGCTCGGAACATCGGTGATTGAAAACCCAAGGAAGATTCGATGAAGAGCAGCACCACCCTCCTAGTCACCTGCAGCACGGTTTTTCTCGCGCAATTGGGCATGAGCATTTACCTGCCGGCACTACCGGAAATTTCCCGGGACGTGTCCGGCGACGCCTCGCAGGTTTCGTGGGGATTGGCGGTGTATCTGATCGGAATGGCCCTGCCGATGCTGTTCTGGGGCAGCCTTGGTCAGCGCATCGGCCGAAAGCCGGTGCTGCTCGCGGCGCTAGGCATTTATGGGTTGGGCAACCTCGCCCTGCCCCTGGGCCAGACGCTCGAATCCTTTCTGTTTTTCAGACTGGTTCAAGGCATCGGCGCCAGCGGGATTTCGGTCATGGCCCGGGTGCTGATCCGTGACAGCTTTCGGGGGGACTTGCTGGCCAAGGCACTGTCCTGGCTTTCAATTTCTTTCGTGGTGGCGCTGGGTATCGGTCAGTACCTGGGGTCGATCATCCAGGTAACGCTGGGCTGGCCGGCGATTTTCTACCTGCTGGGCAGTGTGAGTCTGTTGCTCGCGATGGTGGTGGCACAGGTCACGTTCCCAATGCGGGTGGAAGACAATGTTCAATCGCCCGCGTGGCCGAGCTACGGGCGCATTCTGCGGGATCGAGCTTTCCTGCTGCCGGCACTTACCGGCGGGCTCGGTTATGGGGTGATCATCGCATTCAACACAGCGGCGCCGCTGGTTCTGCAAGGACCGTTCAACTGGTCGGCCGTGGAATACGGACTGTTAGGCTGGCCGATCAGCGCGGCCTATTTTCTGGGGGCATTGGGGGTCAACGGTTTGGTGCTGCGCACCGGTCAGCGTCGGTTGATGACGGCGGGCGTGGGGCTGGTACTGGCTGGCAGCGCGGTGATGTTGCTGGGGAGCATTGCGGGCACTTCGATTGCGCTGTTGTTCTGGTTGCCCTACTGCATTGCGGTGTTTGGCCAGTCATTGAATTACCCGATCAGCCTGTCGCTGGCCAACGACGGTTCGCCGGTCGGCGGGGCTTATGCAATGGCATTGAGCGGGTTCATTCATCAACTGATGGCCGCCGTTATCGGTGGGATTGCCAGTTTGATCGCCAGTCAGCAGGCATGGCCGCTGTCACTGTTATGCACCTTGCTGGCCTTGGGCGCGATACTCTGCGTGATCATCGCGCCCGGTCGTAAAAACGCTTAAAACGCGTTGCGGAAAATCTCCTCGATCTGCCGCTGATCCGCCGCCCGCGGATTGGTCACACCACACGCGTCTTTCAGGGCGTTGGTGGCGAGGGTCGGGATGTCGTTGAGCCGGGCACCGAGTTCGCGAAGGCCGGCGGGAATTTCTACATCTTTGGCCAGGCTACGAATTGACTCGATGGCCGCCTGGGCACCTTCTTCGGGGCTGAAGCCGCGAACATCGGCGCCCATTGCATGGGCCACGTCGGTCAGGCGATCGGCGCATACCAACGCGTTGAAGCTCTGCACGTGTGGCAACAGCACCGCGTTACATACGCCATGGGGCAGATCGTAGAAGCCACCCAACTGGTGAGCCATGGCGTGCACATAGCCCAACGAAGCATTGTTGAACGCCATGCCCGCGAGGAATTGCGCGTACGCCATGTTCTCCCGCGCCGCCATGTCGCTGCCATCGCGCACGGCCAGGCGCAGGTTGTTGCTGATCAGCGTGATCGCCTTCAACGCGCAGGCATCGGTGATCGGGTTGGCGGCGGTGGACACGTAGGCTTCGATGGCGTGAGTCAGCGCGTCCATGCCGGTGGCCGCCGTCAGGCTCTTGGGCATGGCGACCATCAGCGCCGGGTCGTTGACCGACAGCAGCGGCGTGACGTTGCGGTCGACGATGGCCATTTTCACGTGGCGCGATTCGTCGGTGATGATGCAGAAACGCGTCATCTCGCTGGCCGTGCCGGCGGTGGTGTTGATGGCGATCAGGGGCAGTTGCGGCTTCTCGGATTGATCGACGCCTTCGTAATCGCGGATCTGCCCGCCATTGGTCGCACACAACGCGATGCCTTTGGCGCAGTCGTGGGGCGAACCACCGCCCAGTGACACGACAAAATCACAGCGACTCTCCTTGAGCAGGCCCAGACCGCTCTCGACGTTGGCGATGCTCGGGTTGGGTTTGGCACCGTCGAAGATCACCGAGTCGATGTCCTGCATCGCCAGTTTTTCGGCAATCATCGCCGCCACACCGGCCTTGGCCAGCCCTGTGTCGGTGACGATCAGCGCCTTGCGAAAGCCGTACTTGCGAATGGCGTCCATCGCTTCGTCGAGGCAACCGATGCCCATGATGTTCACGGAGGGAATGAAAAACGTGCTGCTCATGAGCGAATCTCCAGTCTGGGGCCGTATCGGCTGTTCGATCCGGCGTATATCCACAGGATCGACCCATCGGTCCAGCGCTAACTTGATCTGGCTCAAGTCCGGGTCGTGATAAAGTCGCCGGCCATCCGACCTTTTGCTTTTTGAGACGACCACCGCAATGACCGATTTCCAGGATGTCGATGCCCAACTTGAAGACTGGAACGTCTTGCGCGCCACCGCCTCGTTCAGCGGCCTGCTGGTGGGCAACGGCGCCAGCCGCGCCGTGTGGGACGATTTCGGCTACGACTCGCTGTTCGAAAACGCCCGCACCGTCGAAGAAAAACCCCTGAGCCAGTCCGAACTGAGCGTGTTCGACGCGATGCAGACGCGCAGTTTCGAGCAGGTGCTGGGCGCGCTGAAAACCACCAGCCGCGTGAACAAGGCCCTGGCCGTCAGCTCCGCCGCGCCGCGCAATCGCTACTACGCGATCAAGGAAGCGCTGATCAACACCGTGCACGCGGTGCATATCCCGTGGCGGCTGGTGGTGCCCTCGACACTGGCGACGATCAGTCAGGAACTGGGGCGTTATCGGACGGTGTTCACCACCAATTACGACTTGCTCAACTACTGGGCGATTCAGCACCAGCCTGATGCCATCACCGACCTGTTCCAGGGTGCCGAGCCGGGGTTTGACTTGAGCGCCACGGCCACCGATAAAACCCGCTTGCTATACCTGCACGGCGGTTTGCATCTGGTGCGCAATCAAGACGGTACGGCACGCAAACTGATGTCGACCGAGGGCACGTTGCTGGGCAGTTTTGCGATCAACAACACGATCAAGACGCTGGATGACGTTCCGCTGTTTGTGAACGAAGGGCCGAGCACGGACAAGCTCAAGACGATTCGAAGTTCGGATTATTTGTCGTTTTGTTATGACCAGCTATTGGGTCATGGCGAGGGGTTGTGTGTCTTTGGGCACGCGCTGGGTGAGCAGGACAGCCACATCGTTCATGCGCTGCGCCAGGCGCAACCGAAGGTGGTAGCGATCTCGATTTATCCGCGCAGCAAGGCGTTCATCCAGCATCAGAAGCGGCATTACGCGAAGGTGTTTGAGGGAACCGGATCAGAACTGCGTTTTTTTGATTCGAAGACGCATGCACTGGGTAGCCCGAAGCTTACGGTTCCCGTCGAGGTCTGAAGCGAACACATACCTGTGGCGAGGGAGCTTGCTCCCGCTGGGTTGCGAAGCAGCCCCCTGCATTCTTTCAGAGAAAACTCATTGTCAGGTTTTACGGCTGCTTCGCAGCCGAGCGGGAGCAAGCTCCCTCGCCACAAAAGCGCCCGCGGCGCCCAATCATTCCTTTGCACCACCACCAACAACTGCGCCTGAACCTCGCCCACTGAGCGGATCCGGTGCGGTTTCTGCGCATTGAAGTGCAGCGCATCGCCGCGAAAGCCCACGGCGCCGACGTTTTGATGGTGCTGCCCACCTCGCCGCTGCTGGATTTCATTTTGAAGGGTGGGTTGCCGGCGACGATCAAGGCCGGCTTGCGCTCGACCGGGCTGGAAGTGGGGGATCCGCGGTTGCCGGTGTTTCCGTTGGGTGAGGCCGGACGTGGTCAGTTGCAGGCATTGCTGGACGCATTGCGCTGACCTTCAACCCACACAAATCCCCTGTAGGAGCCGGCTTGCTGGCGATGGAGTGTCAGCGATATAAGCGTCGACTGACACACCATCGCCAGCAAGCCGGCTCCTACAGAAATTGTGGTGTTTTTAAAGCACCGGCAAGGTCTTGTCCTTGATCACCGTGGTCGGGCCGTTGGCCTTGACGCTGGCGATGCCTTTATCCCGCGCGGAATCAGAGGAATAGGCTTCGCTGCTGCCGATAATCTCGTGGTTGCCGGCCTTGAGGTTGAAGTAAGGATGGCCGTCCTTGGTGGTCTTTTTCTCGTAGCGTTCGTCCAGCGGGCTGTTCTTCTGCACCGAGGCTATGCCGTTTTCGGCGGCGCTGCGGGTGGTGTAGTGCTCGCTGTTCAGAATCGGTTCGGCATTCGCCGCTTTCAGCACAAACCGAAATTGGCCGTTGCTGGTTTTGCTCAACTCGTACCATCCAGACATGCTCTTTCTCCTTGGCGATTGAGAGGTTTCGCGCTTCAGAGTAAAGACCACCTCAGGATTTCTGTCGCCTGTACCGGCCCCTTCGCGAGCAAGTCGGATCGCCGCACCGCCGCTCCCACATAGGAATGCGCTCCCCTGTGGGAGCGGGCTTGCTCGCGAAGGGGGCGACGCGGTCCGGACTACTTCGCAGCCGCCCGCACCACCGACAACTCCGGCGCAGCCACCCGCCGCTGCGACAAATACCGCGTACAACTCACCCGCAAAAACGAAGCAAAATTCACCACCTCACCGCGATAATCCATCACCTCTTCATACAGCTTGGCGATCAACTGGTTGGTGGTCATGCCGTCGACCTCGGCGATTTCGCTGAGGATGTCCCAGAACTGATTCTCCAGCCGCAGGG
Organism: Pseudomonas sp. LB3P81; assembly: GCF_054897965.1. NCBI lineage: Bacteria > Pseudomonadati > Pseudomonadota > Gammaproteobacteria > Pseudomonadales > Pseudomonadaceae > Pseudomonas > Pseudomonas sp. LB3P81. The sequence goes on from NZ_JBUBVG010000001.1 coordinate 1,954,693, forward strand.
TGGTGACCACCCCGCAGATGCGCAGCGAGCGGGAGCGCGATTCGTAGAGAATCGGATCGGCTTTGACGTAGAGCTCGCACATGCAAACGACCCTCGTTACAGCGTGATTTTGGTGCCCAGCAAGCCGAGGAAACCGGCGAGCCAGCTCGGGTGGGCCGGCCAGGCCGGAGCCGTGGCCAGATTGCCTTGAACGTGACCTTCCGTCACCGGGATGTCGATGAACGTACCGCCCGCCAAACGTACTTCCGGTGCGCAGGCCGGGTAAGCGCTGCACTCGCGACCCTCGAGAATGCCTGCCGCCGCCAGCAATTGCGCACCGTGACACACGGCGGCGATCGGCTTGCCGGCCTTGTCGAAGGCGCGTACCAGTTCCAGGACTTTTTCGTTCAGGCGCAGGTATTCCGGTGCCCGACCGCCGGGGATCAACAGCGCGTCGTAGTCGGCTTCGGCGACCTTGGCGAAATCGAAGTTCAGGGCGAACAGGTGGCCGGGTTTTTCGCTGTAGGTCTGGTCGCCTTCGAAGTCATGGATCGCTGTGCGCACGGTCTGGCCGGCGGTTTTGTCCGGACAGACGGCATGTACCGTGTGACCGACCATCAGCAATGCCTGGAACGGCACCATCACTTCGTAGTCTTCGACGTAATCGCCGACCAGCATCAGGATTTTCTTGGCAGCCATGGGGAGGACTCCTCTGGGGAATGCTTGGGAGTATTCAAGGTAGTCCTAATCTGCCGGGGCGGGTAATAACCAGCTACTACGGGCGATGCAGATTGGATTTGGCTTTTGTGGCGAGGGAGCTTGCTCCCGCTGGGCTGCGGAGCGGCCCCTTGCATTCTTCGCACAGAATCAGGTCTGCAGGTTTCACGACTGCTGCGCAGCCGAGCGGGAGCGAGCTCCCTCGCCACAGGGATCGCGCTCAACTGTACGGATATTTCTGTGCCTAGCTGTAAGCGCCAAAACCATAGGTTTATGGCTATATGAAAACACTTTCCACCACCCTCGATTCTGGTTGCCCTCATGTCCTCGCGCGAAAACACCGGCATGGCCCTCGGCCTGCTCGGCGTTGTGATTTTCAGCCTCACCCTGCCCTTCACACGGATCGTCGTGCAGGAACTCCATCCACTGCTCAACGGCCTGGGTCGTGCGCTGTTCGCGGCGATTCCGGCAGCGATATTGTTGCTGTGGCGCCGGGAACAATGGCCGACCTGGAAACAGGTCAAAGGCCTGACCCTGGTGATCGCCGGGGTGATCCTAGGTTTCCCGGTGCTCTCGGCCTGGGCCATGCAAACCTTGCCGGCGTCTCACGGTGCATTGGTCAACGGCCTGCAACCGCTGTGCGTGGCGTTGTACGCCGCGTGGTTGTCCCACGAACGACCGTCGAAAGCCTTCTGGGCCTGCGCCGCGCTGGGCAGTGCGCTGGTGCTGGGTTACGCGCTGATCAGCGGCGCCGGCAGCATTCAGGCCGGTGATTTGCTGATGCTTGGCGCAATTGCCGTGGGTGGTCTGGGTTATGCCGAAGGTGGCCGACTGGCCAGGGAGATGGGTGGCTGGCAGGTGATCTGCTGGGCGCTGGTGCTGTCGACGCCGCTGTTGATCGGGCCGGTGGTATACCTGGCGTTGCAACATCAGGGCGAGATTTCGGCCAAGACCTGGTGGGCGTTTGGTTATGTTTCGCTGTTCTCGCAGTTCATTGGTTTCTTTGCCTGGTACGCCGGCTTGGCGATGGGCGGCATTGCCCGGGTCAGTCAGATTCAGTTGTTGCAGATCTTCTTCACCATCGCGTTCTCGGCACTGTTCTTTGGTGAACACATCGAGCCGATCACCTGGCTGTTTGCTGCCGGGGTGATCGTGACGGTGATGCTCGGACGCAAGACTGCGGTGAAACCCGCACGCATTGCAACGGCATAAAGCAAAATCAAAAGATCGCAGCCTTCGGTGTAGTGGTTCAGTTTTTTTGCACCACTCCGTAGGAGCATTAAGCCGCCTGCTGCTCAAACAGCGCAGGCGGCAAGTTGTTCGAGGCTGAGTGGCAACGGCGATGGTTGTAGTGCGAGATGAAATCCATCACATCCTTCTCCGCTTCGAAATGATTCTGGTATCCGTTTTCCGGCATCCAATCGTGCTTCAACGTCCTGAAGTAGCGCTCGACTACTGCGTTATCCCAGCAGTTACCTCGACGACTCATGCTCTGAACGATCCGGTTTTCTGCCAAGCACTCAACAAAGCGATCGGCGGTGTATTGGCAGCCCTGATCAGAGTGAAATAGCAGTTCAGGCATCGGACGGCGTAGTGCTACCGCAAGCTTCAGTGCCTTCATAGACAGCTCGGCATCCGCTGTTCGTGAGCAAGCCCATCCCACAATCCTGCGCGAAAACAGGTCCATCACCACTGCCAGGTACAGCCAGCCATGTCCCACTCTGATGTAGGTGATATCACCTGCCCAAAGCGTGTCTGACCGGGCTGGATTGAAACGACGATCAAGTATGTTCGGTGCAACGACAGCTGGCTTCGTGGCCCGGCGATAGTGCGCATAACGTGGCCTGCGCCGCTGTAGGTCAAAGGTCTTGATCAAGGTACGCATTCGATAACGCCCTATAAAAACTCCCTCTTTCCTCAACTCCTTGGATAGCCCGCGAGTACCCAATGCTTCTCGATGCTGCTTATGCAACGCACGAAGTTTACTCCCCAGATCTCCCAAAACTGGTCGCTGCCGCACGGCTTTACGTTTCACGTAATAGCTGCTGCGGGCCAAGCCGAACAAGACACACATACGCCGAATCGACATTGCCCCTCTGATGCCATCAATCACTTGGTTCGACCGAACAGAACCTTTAGATGAGAGGGCAATTGCTTTTTTAGCACTTGGTTCTCGGCTTCAAGTAGCGCCAGTTTCGCCTGGAGCGACTCAATCAGCTCCTGATCCTGTAGGCGAGGAGCTTGCACAATTCCTTCCTGCTCCCGGCGCCAGCGTGAAACCCAGCGGCGTAACGCTGTTGGCCCCACACCTGTAGCCTCACAGGCTTTAGGTATGGAGTAATTCATCTCCACAACCAAGCGAATGGCTTCCGCTTTTTCCTCAGAGGTAACAACCCGATATCCCATGATGCTTCCTTAAATCGACGCTCCTACATCATGGTCCAAAAACGTTCGACCACCACACGGCAGCTCCTACAGGATGTACGCCATCAAACTGTAGGAGCTGCCGAAGGCTGCGATCTTTTCGGGGGTTAGCTTAAATAGCCGTCAGCCCGCAGCAAGGTTTCGAGGCAGTGTTCGCTGATCTGATAGAAATCCTTCAGCTCCTGAATCTTCACCAACAACTGCGCCGGGTCCACCGGCTCGGCGCGTTTGACCGCCAGGATCATCTTGTTCTTGTTGGTGTGGTCCAGTGAGATGAACTCGAACACCTTGGTTTCATAACCGCAGGCTTCAAGGAACAGCGCACGCAAACTGTCGGTGACCATTTCCGCTTGCTGACCCAGATGCAAACCGTATTGCAGCATCGGCTTGAGCAGCGCCGGGCTCTGGATTTGCAGGCGGATCTGTTTGTGGCAGCACGGCGAACACATGATGATCGAGGCGCCGGAGCGGATGCCGGTGTGAATCGCATAGTCGGTGGCGATGTCGCAGGCGTGCAGCGCGATCATCACGTCCAGCTCGCTCGGCGCGACGCTGCGCACGTCGCCGCACTTGAATACCAGGCCCGGATGTTCCAGCTTCGCGGCGGCGGCGTTGCACAAGTTGACCATTTCTTCACGCAATTCGACGCCGGTCACCTCGCCTTCGGCGTTCAAGGTGTTGCGCAGGTAGTCGTGGATCGCGAACGTCAGGTAACCCTTGCCCGAACCGAAATCCGCGACCCGCACCGGTTTGTCCAGCGCCAGCGGCGAGGTGGTCAGCGCATGGCTGAAGACTTCGATGAACTTGTTGATCTGTTTCCACTTGCGCGACATCGCCGGAATCAGCTCGTGCTTGCTGTTCGTCACACCGAGGTCGGCGAGGAACGGGCGGCTCAGGTCGAGGAATCGGTTCTTTTCGCGGTTATGCTCAGCGGACGGCACTTCGCGCAATTGCTGAGGTTTGCTCTTGAACAGCGAAGACTTGCCCTTTTTGCTGTATTCGAGCTGGGCTTCGTCGGTCAGCGACAATAAATGCGCATTTTTGAACGAGGCCGGCAACAACGCGGCGATGGTCGCCACGCCCTCGGCCAGCGGCAGATTTTTGGTGATGTCGCGGGTTTTGTAGCGGTAGACGAAGGACAGGCAGGGCTGATCCTTGACCGTTAGCTGCTTGATGATCAGCCGCTGCAGATCCGCTTCGGTGCCGACGTACTTGGCCAGCACCAGTTTGATGAAGGCGTTGGCGTCGAGGCTGGTTTGCAGCAGGTCGATGAACTGGGCGTGGTGATCCGGCGCGAGGCTGGCGGGAGTGGCGGTGACGGACATGGAAAAAACGGCCTCGGGCGGAGCGAATCGGGAATGGCAGGTATTTTAGGGGGGATGGCCGCTCGGAACACGCAGTTATTTACCGAACGGTGAGAATCGTCTGCTGAACGAGTTCCCTGTGGCGAGGGGATTTATCCCCGTTCGGCTGCGAAGCAGTCGTAAAAACCTGAGAACTCGGTCTGACCGATGAATCGAATGGGGCCGCTTCGCGACCCAACGGGGATAAATCCCCTCACCACAATGATGTATGTCACATCCGGAGCGTAAACTCAGCCCAACACCACCAACCGGTTCGGCAACTCATTGCGCACATGCGTCACCGGCACATGCACCTTGAGCAACTCGCCACACGCCTCGACGCACGTCACAAATCCCTGCAACGTCTGCCCCTGCTTTACCTGCTGGGTGAACGCCGCAACAATGGCGTCCCAGTTCTTGTTATCCAGCCGTTTGGAAATCCCTTCACCCACCAGAATTTCCACATAACGCTCGGCCTCGCAGACAAAAATCAGCATGCCGGTGCTGCCCACGGTGTGGTGCAGGTTCTGCTCCAGAAACTGCCGGCGCGCCAGGTTCGACGCGCGCCAGTGCCGCACCGAACGCGGGATCAGGTGCGTGGTGACTTTCGGAATCCGGAACACCAGGCACAGCACGATGAAGGTGAGCCATTGCACCAGCAACAGGCTGTGCATGGTCAGCCAGCCGGTCAGGTAATGCACGACACCCGGCACCACCAGCGCCAGCAAACTGGCCCACAGCAGCGGGATGTACGCGTAGTCGTCGGCGCGGGCCGCGAGCACGGTCACCAGTTCGGCGTCGGTGTCGCGCTCGACCCGGGCAATTGCCTCGGCGACTTTGCGTTGTTCGTGTTCAGTCAGTAGTGCCATGTTTACGAATGCCCGTTCATTGTTGTTATCACCAGCCGCCCGACGAACCGCCGCCCCCGAAACTGCCCCCGCCACCGCTGAAGCCCCCGCCTCCACCGCCACCACCGCCACCCCCAAAACCTCCGCCGCCGAAACCACCACTGGAACCGCCCGAGCCACCTCGGCCCGCTGGCAGAATCCCGAACATCTGCAAGACGAAAACCGTCAGGATGAACAGCAACACCAGAAACACGAAAATCCCTGGATGCCGCGAAACGAAGTCACTCTCCTGATTCCCGCCAGAGTCGTAAACCGTCGATGGCTCATCCAGCGGACTGCCGCCCAACACCACCAGCATCGCCGCGACCCCGTCGCTGATGCCCTTGCTGAAGTTGCCGGTCTTGAACGCCGGGGTGATCACCTGGTTGATGATCACCGAACTCTGCGCATCGGTCAGGCGATCTTCCAGGCCATAACCGACTTCGATCCGCAACCTGCGCTCATCGCGGGCAATGATCAGCAGCGCGCCGTTGTTCTTGTCCTTCTGACCGATGCCCCAGTGGCGCCCGAGTTGATAACCGAAGTCGGCAATGTCAGTGCCCTGCAGGTCCGGCAACGTCACCACCACCAATTGCTCGCCGGTGGCTTTTTCATGGGCGTTGAGCTGTTGCGTCAACTGCTCGCGCACCGACTGCTCGATCATTTGGGCGTTGTCCACCACCCGCCCGGTCAGCTCCGGAAATTTCAGCTCGGCCCGGGCCGTCAGGGCAAACACCCAGAGCATCAGCACCAGGCCCACTTTCAACACGCGTATTGGCAACCTCATCCGTGCACCAACATCAACACGTTTGCTCCTGTAGGAGCTGCCGAAGGCTGCGATCTTTTCTTGGGGGATCGCTGAAAATCAAGATCAAAAGATCGCAGCCTGCGGCAGCTCCTACAGGGTGATCAGAACTTCACTTCAGGCGCTTTCTCGGCACCGGGGCTGGTGGCTTCGAAGGTTTCACGAATCGGCAGATCGCTGTACATCACGGTGTGCCACAAGCGCCCCGGGAAGGTGCGGATTTCGGTGTTGTATTTCTGCACCGCGAGAATGAAATCACGACGCGCCACGGCGATGCGATTCTCGGTGCCTTCCAGTTGCGATTGCAACGCCAGGAAATTCTGGTTGGCCTTCAGGTCCGGATAGCGTTCGGACACCACCATCAAACGACTCAAGGCACCGGTCAACTGATCCTGCGCTTGCTGGAACTGCTTGAGCTTCTCGGGATTGTCGAGGGTGCTGGCATCCACCTGGATCGAAGTGGCCTTGGCCCGTGCTTCGATCACCGCGGTCAGGGTTTCTTCTTCGTGCCTGGCATAGCCTTTGACAGTTTCCACCAGATTGGGGATCAGGTCGGCGCGACGCTGGTACTGGTTCTGCACCTGGCCCCAGGCCGCCTTGGCCTGTTCGTCGAGCGTCGGAATGTTGTTGATGCCGCAACCGGCCAGCATCGTGGTCAGCAACAGCAAGGCTGCGACGTGCAGGCTCGACCGAGTGTGGTGTCTTGCATTCATCTGGTTGACGCTCCCTTGCACATTCCGTTGAAAAAACAACCAGCAACCCTCTGGACGGCCTCTTGGGGCATAATCTGCCGCCGCCACTGGATTGCATCGAGCCAATGGGCTAAAAGATGCACCAGCGCAAAAACACTGCAGAAGTGTGCTGCATTTACCTGAACAACAATAGTCGCTCCCTAATTTTTGGCTGACCGGCGCGTATTCACTGCCGTTTAGGCCCTTGAGAAAACCATTCATGAAGAAGCTGTGTTTGCTGGGCCTGTTCGTCAGCCTGGCCAGTCATACCGTATTGGCCGCCACGACGCCCGCACCTCTGGAGAACAAGGACGCTTTCATCAGCAACCTGATGAAGCAGATGACCCTCGATGAAAAAATCGGCCAGTTGCGCCTGATCAGCATCGGCCCGGAAATGCCTCGGGAGCTGATCCGCAAGGAAATCGCCGCCGGCAATATCGGCGGTACGTTCAACTCCATCACCCGCCCGGAAAACCGTCCGATGCAGGACGCGGCCATGCGCAGCCGGTTGAAGATCCCGATGTTCTTCGCCTATGACGTGATCCACGGCCACCGCACGATTTTCCCGATTCCGATTGCGCTGGCGTCGAGCTGGGACATGGACGCCATTGGCCTGTCCGGGCGCATCGCCGCCAAGGAAGCCGCGGCGGACAGCCTCGACATCACCTTCGCGCCGATGGTCGACGTCTCCCGCGACCCGCGTTGGGGCCGGACTTCCGAAGGCTTCGGCGAAGACACGTATCTGGTGTCGCGCATCGCCGGCGTCATGGTCAGAGCCTTCCAGGGTACTGGCGCGAACGCAGCCGACAGCATCATGGCCAGCGTCAAGCACTTTGCCTTGTACGGCGCGGTCGAGGGTGGTCGCGACTACAACGTCGTCGACATGAGCCCGGTCAAGATGTACCAGGACTACCTGCCACCGTACCGCGCCGCGATTGACGCCGGTGCTGGCGGGGTGATGGTTGCGCTGAACTCGATCAATGGCGTGCCGGCCACCGCCAACACCTGGCTGATGAATGACCTGCTGCGCAAGGAATGGGGCTTCAAGGGCCTGGCGGTCAGCGACCACGGGGCGATTTTCGAGCTGATCAAGCACGGCGTTGCCGCTGACGGTCGCGAAGCCGCGAAGCTGGCGATCAAGGCCGGCATCGACATGAGCATGAACGACACCCTGTATGGCAAAGAACTGCCGGGTCTGTTGAAGGCCGGCGAGATCGAGCAAAGCGACATCGACAACGCCGTGCGTGAAGTGCTCGCCGCCAAGTACGACATGGGCCTGTTCAAGGACCCGTACCTGCGCATCGGCAAGGCTGAAGATGACCCGGCCGACACCTACGCCGAAAACCGTCTGCACCGCGCCGAGGCCCGCGACATCGCGCGCCGCAGCCTGGTGTTGCTGAAGAACCAGGGCGAAACCCTGCCGTTGAAGAAAACCGCGAAGATCGTACTGGTCGGCCCGTTGGCCAAGGCACCGATCGACATGATGGGCAGTTGGGCCGCCGCGGGTCGCCCTGCGCAATCGGTGACCCTGTTCGACGGCATGACCACCGCACTGGGCGCGCAATCGACGCTGATCTACGCCCGTGGCGCCAACATCACCAGCGACAAGAAGGTGCTGGATTACCTGAACTTCCTCAACTTTGACGCCCCGGAAGTGGTGGACGATCCGCGTTCGGCGCAAGTGCTGATCGACGAAGCGGTGAAAGCCGCCAAGGATGCCGATGTGGTGGTTGCAGCCGTGGGCGAATCCCGTGGCATGTCCCACGAATCGTCGAGCCGCACCGACCTGAACATCCCGGCCAACCAGCGCGATCTGATCAAGGCGTTGAAAGCCACCGGCAAACCGCTGGTATTGGTGTTGATGAACGGCCGTCCGCTGTCGATTCTCGAAGAGAAAGACCAGGCCGACGCGATTCTGGAAACCTGGTTCAGCGGCACCGAAGGCGGCAACGCCATCGCCGACGTGCTGTTCGGCGACTACAACCCGTCGGGCAAACTGCCGATCACCTTCCCGCGTTCGGTGGGCCAGATTCCGACCTACTACAACCACCTGAGCATTGGCCGGCCGTTCACGCCGGGCAAACCGGGCAACTACACCTCGCAGTATTTCGATGACACCACCGGTCCGCTGTTCCCGTTCGGCTTCGGTCTGAGCTACACCGACTTCAGCCTGACCGACATGGCGCTGTCATCGACCACGCTGAACAAGACCGGCAAGCTCGAAGCCAGCGTCATGGTGAAAAACACCGGCAAGCGTGACGGCGAAACCGTGGTGCAGCTGTACATCCAGGACGTGACCGGTTCGATGATCCGGCCGCTGAAGGAATTGAAGAACTTCCAGAAAATCATGCTCAAGGCCGGCGAACAGAAAGTCGTGCGCTTCACCATCACCGAGGATGACCTGAAGTTCTTCAATGCTCAGCTCAAGTACGCGGCGGAGCCAGGCAAGTTCAACGTGCAGATCGGCCTGGATTCCCAGGACGTGACGCAGCAGAGCTTTGAGTTGCTGTAACCCTTAAAAGCAAAAGATCGCAGCCTTCGGTGTAGTGGTTCAGTTTTTTTGCACCACTCCGTAGGAGCATTAAGCCGCCTGCTGCTCAAACAGCGCAGGCGGCAAGTTGTTCGAGGCTGAGTGGCAACGGCGATGGTTGTAGTGCGAGATGAAATCCATCACATCCTTCTCCGCTTCGAAATGATTCTGGTATCCGTTTTCCGGCATCCAATCGTGCTTCAACGTCCTGAAGTAGCGCTCGACTACTGCGTTATCCCAGCAGTTACCTCGACGACTCATGCTCTGAACGATCCGGTTTTCTGCCAAGCACTCAACAAAGCGATCGGCGGTGTATTGGCAGCCCTGATCAGAGTGAAATAGCAGTTCAGGCATCGGACGGCGTAGTGCTACCGCAAGCTTCAGTGCCTTCATAGACAGCTCGGCATCCGCTGTTCGTGAGCAAGCCCATCCCACAATCCTGCGCGAAAACAGGTCCATCACCACTGCCAGGTACAGCCAGCCATGTCCCACTCTGATGTAGGTGATATCACCTGCCCAAAGCGTGTCTGACCGGGCTGGATTGAAACGACGATCAAGTATGTTCGGTGCAACGACAGCTGGCTTCGTGGCCCGGCGATAGTGCGCATAACGTGGCCTGCGCCGCTGTAGGTCAAAGGTCTTGATCAAGGTACGCATTCGATAACGCCCTATAAAAACTCCCTCTTTCCTCAACTCCTTGGATAGCCCGCGAGTACCCAATGCTTCTCGATGCTGCTTATGCAACGCACGAAGTTTACTCCCCAGATCTCCCAAAACTGGTCGCTGCCGCACGGCTTTACGTTTCACGTAATAGCTGCTGCGGGCCAAGCCGAACAAGACACACATACGCCGAATCGACATTGCCCCTCTGATGCCATCAATCACTTGGTTCGACCGAACAGAACCTTTAGATGAGAGGGCAATTGCTTTTTTAGCACTTGGTTCTCGGCTTCAAGTAGCGCCAGTTTCGCCTGGAGCGACTCAATCAGCTCCTGATCCTGTAGGCGAGGAGCTTGCACAATTCCTTCCTGCTCCCGGCGCCAGCGTGAAACCCAGCGGCGTAACGCTGTTGGCCCCACACCTGTAGCCTCACAGGCTTTAGGTATGGAGTAATTCATCTCCACAACCAAGCGAATGGCTTCCGCTTTTTCCTCAGAGGTAACAACCCGATATCCCATGATGCTTCCTTAAATCGACGCTCCTACATCATGGTCCAAAAACGTTCGACCACCACACGGCAGCTCCTACAGGTGTTCACATAACCCTGTAGGAGCTGCCAAAGGCTGCGATCTTTTGATCTTGCCCTACCCCCGCCGATCCAGCAGATTCACCACCAGCCGATCCACCCATCCCCAGACCCTCTGCTTGACCCGTCGCCACAGCGGTCGGCGTTGCCATGTCTCCAGGCTCACCTCTTGGCTCAACGCAAAGTCCTGCTCGAAACTCGCCGCCACCGCCCGCGTCAACCCGGGGTCCAGTGCCTCAAGGTTGGCTTCCAGATTGAATCGCAAATTCCAGTGATCGAAGTTGCACGAGCCAATGCTCACCCAGTCATCGACCAGCACCATTTTCAGGTGCAGGAAGCACGGCTGGTATTCGAAGATCTGCACCCCGGCCTTGAGCAGTCGCGGGTAATAACGGTGCCCGGCGTAGCGCACCGACGGGTGATCGGTGCGCGGGCCGGTCAACAGCAGACGCACATCAACACCTCGACCGGCCGCCCGACGCAACGAGCGGCGGACTTTCCACGTTGGCAGAAAATACGGTGTGGCCAGCCAGATGCGCTTCTGGCCACTGTTCAACGCGCGAACCAGTGACTGCAGAATGTCGCGGTGTTGACGGGCGTCGGCATACGCAACGCGGCCCATGCCCTCACCTGTGGACGGCACGCGCGGCAATCGCGGCAAGCCGAATTGCGAGGCAGGTTTCCAGGCGCGGCGGTGGCGGTTGGCGATCCATTGGCGGTCGAACAGCAACTGCCAGTCGATGACCAGGGGGCCAGTGATTTCCACCATCACTTCATGCCATTCGCTGGTGTCTTCGCCCGGCGTCCAGAACTCATCGGTGACACCGGTGCCGCCGACCACCGCCATGCTCTGATCGACCAGCAGCAGCTTGCGATGATCGCGATAGAAATTGCCGACCCAGCGCCGCCAGCTCAGGCGATTGTAGAAACGCAGTTCGACACCCGCCGCCATCAGCCGCTGACGCAAGGTCAGGGTAAACGCGAGGCTGCCGTAATCATCGAACAGGCAGCGCACCCGCACGCCGCGTTCGGCCGCCTGGACCAACGCCTGAACCATGGCTTCGGCACAGGCGCCCGCCTCCACCAGGTACAGCTCCAGTTCGACCTGCTCTTCGGCGCGGGCAATCGCGACCAGCATGCGCGGGAAGAACTGCGGACCGTCGATCAGCAGCTCGAAGTGGTTGCCTTCACGCCAGGGAAAAATCGCGCCGGCCATGTCAGCGCGCCGTGAAAATCAGTACCGCACCCACCGGCACCGACAGACTGATCGCCGACAAACCGGCGACCTTGCGCAAACTGTCCAGCCCTGGCGTCAGGTCGAAATCCGCAGCGTTGATCACCAGCGGTTCGAGCGTCACCACCTGAAAGCGTCGGTCATCGAGACGGGTCGCCAGCAGTTCGGAGTTGTAGTCATGTTGTTTGCCATGGAGGTTGACGGTCACCGGCAGGCGCAATTCGAGTTGCGCGCCGGGCGCGAGGTCGTTGATCGGGCGCAAATCAATCTGCGCGGTGATCAAGGCTTCGGGGAAGGTCTGGATCTCGAATAATTCCTTGCGCATGCGTTCGTCACGCAAGGGGATGCCGCTGTTCACCGACTCCAGCTCGACTTCCACCTCGGCCAGGCCTTTGGGACTGACTTTGCCGTGCAGCACCAGGAAGCGTTGCACTTCGGAAACATTGGCGTTTTTGGTGCTGACGAACGACAGCCGCGAGGATTCGCCGTCCAGGTACCAATTGGCCTGGGCCGAGAATGTGGCGCCGGCCAGCAGCACAAAGGCCAGGGTTTTGGTAAGGGACCGCTTGAACATAAAGACTCGTGCTGAAGATAAACCTGCACGAACCTTAACTGCACGCGAGCGCATTGCAAACCGTGAAGATCAAAAGATCGCAGCCTGCGGCAGCTCCTACAAGATCGGGTTACATCCCTGATTACATGGGTGGACATGCAATCCCTGTAGGAGCTGCCGCAGGCTGCGATCTTTTCAAGGCATCAACCGGCAGCCTTGGCGTTCGCCGATCCATTGCGCGTTGTTGCTGCGGCCCATGCCGCTGACGGTGACGCGTTTGCTGGCGGGGTCATCGGTGAAGCCGGTGACGGGCAGCCATTGCTTCACATAACCACGGCAATACTCGACGTCGTTGTTCATCACATACCGGCACGAGCAATATTCCTTGGCGGTGTAGGCGCTGATGATGTCCGGGAACGCCCACAGCGCCACCCGCTCCTGCCAGATCCAGCCGAGCAAGGCGATCAGCAGGATCAACCACAGCGTGCTGAACGGTCGGCGGCGGACAAAACTGCGGCGGTTCATGGCTGCACCTTCCCGGCGAATGCCATGCGCACGAGTTTGAGCAGTTCGTTGTGTCGATAGCGGCCATCGCGATCATCGCCGTAGCGCACGATCACCAGGTGTTCGCTGGGGATCACGTACATCGCCTGGCCCCAATGACCGAGTGCGGCGAAGGTGTCGACGGGGGCATCGGGCCAGGGTTGTGCGGCGCCATCCGCTGCACGATTGAGCCACCAATGACCGCCCGGCACCGCCTCGTCCTGATGGGCTCGATAGCGGTCGAAAGGCTGGCGATTGAAGGCGACCCACTCTTTGGGCAGCAATTGCCGGTCGCCCCAACGACCATCGCGGGCCATCAACAGGCCGACTCGTGCCAGGTCCCGCGCGGTGAGGTAGGCATAGGATGAGGCGACGAAGGTGCCCGTGGCGTCGGTTTCCCAAACGGCGTGGCGAATGCCCAATGGCACGAACAGCGCCGTCCATGGATAGTCCGGATACCGCGCCGGGCCGACGATGTTTTTCAGCGCGGCGGCCAGCAGATTGCTGTCGCCACTGGAATACCGAAAGGCCTGACCGGGCTGGGCATACTCGGCGTGATCGGTGGTGAATGCAGTCATGTCGTGATGACCGCGGGTGTAAAGCATCGCCACCACCGAGGACTTCAACGGGGCGTATTCGTAGTCTTCCTGCCAGTCCAGGCCGGAGGCCCAGTGCAGCAGATCGGCGATAGTGATCGCCGGGTGTTTTTCCAGCGGTGGATAGAACTTCAGCGCCGGGTCCTGGAGTTTGAACAGACCTTCGCCATAGGCGACGCCGAGGACCGCGGCCATGAGGCTTTTGCTGATCGACCAGGTCAGGTGCGGCGTATCGGCAGTGGTCGGGCCGGCGTAGCGTTCGTAGATCAACTGGCCATCGCGGATCACCAGCAAGGCATCGGTGCGGATACCTTTTCGGGTGCTGTCGTCGCGTGGTGGGAAGGCGTAGGTTTCCAGGGCCTGGAGCGCCGGGCCGGTGAGGGTCGGGCCGGTGGACCATTGCTCGGCGGGCCAGTTTTCGGCGTGGGCCGTGAGGCTGAGCAGCAGCATGAACAGCAGGGACAAGCCTTTGCACATGGTGGGGGCTCGGAGGGATGAACCGGCTGAGCTTAGTCGAGGTTGATGACAGTTTTGGATTTTGTGTCGTCAACGAAGCCGTCTTCGCGAGCAAGCCCGCTCCCACATGGGATATGTGCCGGACTCAAATCTTTGGCACAACATAAATTCAATGTGGGAGCGGGCTTGCTCTCGAAGGGGCCAGTCAATTCAGCGAAGATCCAGCAAGTGCCTTGACCAACCGCTTCCCTCTGGCCCCCGCTGCCAAATCCATCACCGACTGATCCCGCTGCCACATCGCCGCCCACTCCGGCGGCCCATCGGCCAACGCCTGATTCACCTCAACCTTCAACCCGTCAAACTGCGCAAACAACCCACCCAACAGCACATGCCCGGCCGGGTTGTTCGGCGCCTGCCGGCTGACTTCCGCGCATCCGGCCAGCAACGCCAGCAAACGCAGTAACAAGCTCTGCGGCCAGTCACTGTCCTGACCAACCCCATACAACCACGCCGTCATGGCGCTCAGCACATAGATGTCTTCGAGGGTGCGGAACGGTTTGACGTACGCGTCCCAGCCATCCCCCGCCAGCAATTCGCACAGCGCGTTTTCCAGCAGCAACCGACCGTGGCTGATGTCCGGCATCAGCGGGATCGCCGGGAGTTTTTCCACCCGTACACCCGGTTCGCCGGGATAGACCACGGCCAGACTCAGGCGCGGATCATCGCCGGGTTCTTCACTGCGGGCAGCGATCAACAGCCAGTCCGCCGCATCGCCGGCGGTGACGAAATCCTTGCGTCCGCTCAGACGCAGGTCGGTCAGACGTGTCTGCATGTCCGCCACCCGCAGGCTGCGCTGTTCGGTCGCGCACAACGCGCCGAGGCTCGGTGGCGCGCTCGGCCAGAGCATGCGCAACGCCGCTTGATAGCCCACCAGAAAGGCCAGTCCCGGTGTCGCCATCAGGCGTCCACCGACCACCGCCAGCTCAAACGGCGTGACCGTACCCAACTGATGCAACAAGGTCGCGAAACCCTCCGCCAGGTCTGGATTGGCAGGCAAGCGATCGCGGCGGTTCAACAGGTTTTGCCAGGGCATAAGAGGCTCCTTGTGGGCTGTCATATAAGCATCACCAAAGCTTCATGGCGATGACACCGGGGCTACATAGCCTGACTTTGCACAACAAGGCTGGATAAAGAAAGTCGATCCGCTGTAACCCCAAGACGGGTGAGCAGCCCGCACGGAGATTCGTCATGACTCAGATCGCCCGCATCAGCGACACCGGCAATGAACGCCGCCTGCAAGCCGAACGCCTGGTGGGCACCGAGGCCTTGCAGGAAGCCCAGGCCTTGCGCTTCAACGTGTTCAGCGGCGAATTCAACGCCAAGCTGAAAGGCGCGGAGCTGGGTCTGGACATGGATGATTACGATGTTCACTGCGCTCACATCGGCGTGCGCGACTTGAACACCGGGCGCCTGGTGGCGACCACTCGCTTGCTCGACCACACGGCCGCCAGCAGCCTGGGCAGGTTTTACAGCGAAGAAGAATTCAGCCTCCACGGCCTGGTCCACCTCAAAGGCCCGATCCTCGAAATCGGTCGCACCTGCGTCGACCCGGCCTACCGCAACGGCGGCACCATCGCCGTGCTCTGGGGTGAACTGGCTGAAGTCCTGAACCAGGGCGGCTACAGCTATTTGATGGGTTGCGCGAGCATCCCGATGCAGGACGGCGGCATTCAGGCCCACGCGATCATGCAGCGTCTGCGCGAACGTTATCTGTGCACCGAACACCTGCGCGCCGAGCCGAAAAAGCCGCTGCCGGTTTTGGACATCCCCTCCAACGTCATCGCCGAAATGCCGCCGCTGCTCAAGGCCTACATGCGCCTCGGTGCGAAGATCTGCGGCGAGCCGTGCTGGGACGAAGACTTCCAGGTTGCCGACGTGTTCATCCTGCTCAAGCGCGACGAGCTCTGCCCGCGCTACGCCAAGCACTTCAAGGCGGCTGTTTAATGAGCCGTCTGCGGGTGTACGCGCGGATTGCGCGAGTGTTGGTGGTGGTCGCGCTGGGCTTGAGCATGGCCAGCGTCTTTGGGCTGTTCGAACGTTTGGGGATTGCCCACTCGATGGTCCGCCGTCAGCGTTGGTCGCGATTTTTCATGGCGCGCCTGGCGAATGCCCTGCCCTTTCGCGTGACGGTGCACGGTAAGTTGCCGAAGGAATCGATGCTCTGGGTCAGCAACCATGTGTCCTGGACCGACATCCCGCTGCTGGGCATGCTGACGCCGCTGTCGTTTCTGTCAAAGGCCGAAGTGCGCACCTGGCCGGTGGCGGGCTGGTTGGCGGCCAAGGCTGGCAGCCTGTTTATCCGTCGCGGTTCGGGCGACAGTCAGTTGATCCGCAAACAAATGACCCGTCATCTGGAACAGGAGCATGCGTTGCTGATGTTTCCGGAGGGCACCACCACCGATGGCCGCTCCCTGCGTACGTTTCATGGGCGCCTGCTGTCATCAGCGATTGATTCGCAAGTGAAGCTGCAACCGGTGGCGATTCGTTATTTGCGCGAAGGTGAAGTGGATTCGCTGGCGCCGTTCATTGGTGATGATGACTTGCTCTCGCACCTGATGCGGTTGTTTGCCAATGACCGGGGTGAGGTGGAGATTCATCTGCTCAAGCCGATTGCCTGCGAAGGTCGCGAACGTGCGGCACTGGCGTTCGAGGCGCAGCAGGCGGTGCAGAAGGCGTTGTTCGGGGCGATTCCGGAAACACAGCAAGTTCCGATGCGTCCGGCTATCGCGGCTTAAACACATATCCCCTGTGGGAGCGGCGGTGCGACGATTCGACTTGCTCGCGAAAGCGGTCTGTCAGCCGCCATTGATGTCGGCTGATACACCGCATTCGCGAGCAAGCCCGCTCCCACAAGGGATTTATGTTGTTGGGTAGTTTTGGACAAAGACCTGAAGTTGCGGGTAGAACAATCTGAAGTCATCACTCAACGGCTCATACAACACCCGCAACTCCTGCATCGCCGCCGCCAATTCCTCAGGCTTGGTCAGCCGCCGCGAAATCCCCCGCAACACCTGCTCCAGCACGTCGAACTCCCGGTAAGACCCCAACCAGTCATTCGCCACCATGTGCGGCGCAATCCTTGCCAACCGCTCCGGCAATTGCCGCTCGGCGGACAACACCCGATACACGTCCGAAGTGAACTGCTCCAACGGCAGATCCGCGTACAACGTCCAGTCACGCGCCAGGCAATGATCGAAAAACACATCGAGCACGATCCCGGCGTACCGACGACGCGTCAGGGAAAATCGCGACAACGCCACGTCCACCATCGGATGGCGGTCGGTAAACACGTCGATGCTGCGATGCAGCTGGATGGCCGCCTCGATCTCCGGGTCGAACTGCCCTTGCAGCCGTCCTTTGACGAAATCGCCATACAGACTGCCGAGCAATTGACCGGGACGCTGGCCACCGAGGTGAAGATGTGCGAGATAGTTCATGCCGCGCAGCTTAGCACTGCGGATACTCCTCTTTGCAACATCATATCGTTATAACCCGATATACCGATTTAAGCGGTCTTCAGACCAAAATCATATTGGTATATCGCGAAATACCGATTTAAAGTTCGCCTCATCGCGATATAACGTTTTACTCATCACGAGCCCCAAGCCATGAACCTCGACCTCGACGAAATAATAAAAGCCCTGGCGCACCCGGTACGGCGAGACATCCTGCACTGGCTCAAAGACCCGACCGTCGAATTTCCCGACCAGTCTCACAGCAATGAACATGGCGTCTGCGCCGGACAGATCGATCAACGCTGCGGCTTGTCGCAGTCCACGGTGTCCGCCCATCTGGCGACCCTGCAACGCGCCGGCCTGATCAGCAGCCGCAAAGTCGGCCAGTGGCACTTTTTCAAACGCAACGAGGAAACCATCCAGGAGTTCCTCCGCACGTTCAGCAAAGAGCTTTAAGTCATTTCGTCATTCAGCATCTTTGTCGACTGATATACCGCTTTCGCGAGCAAGCCCGCTCCCACAAGGAATCAACAATGCCCCTCTCGCTACTCATTCTGGCCTTGAGCGCCTTCGCCATCGGCACCACCGAGTTCGTCATCATGGGCCTGCTGCCCGATGTGGCGGCCGACCTCGGTGTGTCGATCCCCGGCGCCGGCTGGCTGGTGACCGGTTACGCCCTGGGCGTGGCCATCGGTGCGCCGTTCATGGCACTGGCCACCGCAAGGCTGCCGCGCAAGGCCGCACTGGTAGCGTTGATGGGCATCTTCATCATCGGCAATCTGCTGTGTGCATTGGCCAGTGACTACAACGTGCTGATGTTTGCCCGCGTGGTGACTGCCCTGTGCCACGGCGCCTTCTTCGGCATCGGTTCGGTGGTGGCGGCAGGCCTGGTCCCGGCCAACAAACGCGCGTCGGCCGTGGCCCTGATGTTCACCGGCCTGACCCTGGCCAATGTGCTCGGCGTACCACTGGGCACTGCGCTCGGTCAGCAAGCTGGCTGGCGCTCGACCTTCTGGGCAGTGACCGTGATTGGTGTGATCGCCCTGATCGGCCTGATCCGTGTCCTGCCGGCCAAGCGCGACGAAGAAAAACTCGACATGCGCGCCGAGCTGCGTGCCCTCAAAGGCGCCGGCATCTGGCTGTCGTTGAGCATGACGGCATTGTTCGCGGCATCGGTCTTCACCCTGTTCACCTACGTCGCACCGCTGCTGGGCGAAGTGACCGGTGTCTCGCCACGCGGCGTGACCTGGACTCTGATGCTCATTGGCCTGGGCCTGACCGTCGGCAACATCATCGGCGGCAAAATGGCTGACAAAGGCCTGGCGGCGACGCTGATCGGCGTGTTCGTCACCATGGCGGTGGTTTCCACCGTGCTGACCTGGACCAGCGTTGCACTCATCCCGACCGAAATCACCCTGTTCCTCTGGGCCACCGCGTGCTTCGCCGCCGTGCCTGCCCTGCAAGTCAACGTGGTGACCTACGGCAAGGCTGCACCGAACCTGGTGTCGACCTTGAACATCGGCGCGTTCAACGTCGGCAACGCACTCGGCGCCTGGGTCGGCGGCAGCGTCATCGCCCACGGCTACGGCCTGACCAGCGTGCCACTCGCGGCCGCCGCACTGGCGGTACTCGCCCTGCTGGTGACCCTGATTACTTTCCGTCAGAGCGGTAATCCCGAACTGGCCCCTGCTACCAACTGATACCTCACGAGGGTTGTATAAATGACGACTATTTTCGATCCGATCAAACTGGGCGACCTCGAGTTGGCCAACCGCATCATCATGGCGCCACTGACCCGCTGCCGCGCCGACGAAGGCCGTGTGCCGAACGCGCTGATGGCCGAATACTACGTACAACGCGCCTCGGCCGGCCTGATTCTCAGCGAGGCCACTTCGGTCACGCCGATGGGCGTCGGCTACCCGGATACCCCAGGCATCTGGTCCAACGACCAGGTGCGTGGCTGGGCCAACGTGACCAAAGCGATCCACGGCGCGGGCGGCAAGATTTTCCTGCAGCTGTGGCACGTTGGCCGGGTGTCCCACGCGTCGTACCTGAACGGTGAAGCGCCGGTCGCACCGAGTGCCATCCAGCCAAAAGGTCACGTCAGCCTGGTTCGCCCACTGGCCGACTACCCCACCCCGCGCGCACTGGAAACCGCTGAAATCGCCGACATCATCGACGCCTACCGCACCGGTGCCGAAAACGCCAAGGCCGCCGGTTTTGACGGTGTGGAAATCCACGGCGCCAATGGTTACCTGCTCGACCAGTTCCTGCAAAGCAGCACCAACCAGCGCACCGACAACTACGGCGGCTCCCTGGAAAACCGTGCTCGCCTGTTGCTGGAAGTGACCGACGCAGCAATCGAAGTCTGGGGCGCCGGCCGCGTCGGTGTGCACCTGGCACCGCGCGCCGACTCCCATGACATGGGCGACGACAACCTGTCCGAGACCTTCACCTACGTCGCCCGCGAACTGGGCAAACGTGGCATCGCGTTCATCTGCTCCCGCGAGAAAGAAGGCGCCGACAGCCTCGGTCCACAACTGAAAGAAGCGTTCGGCGGCCCGTACATCGCCAACGAACGCTTCACCAAGGACAGCGCCAACGCCTGGCTGGCCAGCGGCAAGGCCGATGCGGTCGCCTTCGGCGTGCCGTTCATTGCCAACCCGGATCTGCCGGCCCGTTTGAAGGCCGATGCGCCGCTGAACGAGGCGCGTCCGGAACTGTTCTACGGCAAAGGCCCGGTCGGCTACATCGACTACCCGACGCTGTAATCGCTACCCGTTGAAACGCAAAAGCCCCGACTCGAAAGAGCCGGGGCTTTTTATTACCTGAAACAAAGTCAGGGGTTTAACACCATTCATTGTGGGAGCGGGCTTGGTCCGGGCGGCGTTCCGACGAAAGCGGTGTATCAGTCAACGATGATGTTGAGTGTTATGGCCCCTTCGCGAGCAAGCCCGCTCCCACAGGGTGTTGTGTCTGATGCCCGGTACTCACATTCGCTCACAGACCAGACACAAAATTCCTACAAAATACTGAGCTTGCTACCTGTCATCCAAGCGAACGGGCGTATATAAAAGCACCCCACTGCCGTAGAGCGCGTGAAGAATCGTTCATCTACGGCTTCAACGGTTGACCACGCGAAGCCGATTACACATGTTGCTTCATTTGCGCAGGCTGGGACTCAAACGCAGCATCTCCAACCCGGTATCGACCCAACGCTCGGCCTCGGTGTGCAGCTGGAAACTGTCCGGCGCGAGCAACCACTCGTACAGCAGGCCGTCGATATAGGCATGAATGCAGATGGCCGCGCGGGCGGTGTCGAGATTTTCCGGCAACTGTCCACGATTCACAGCATTACGCAAGGCCAGGCCGATGCGCACATTGCAATTGAGGCTGACCTCCCGGCGCTGCTGGCGCAGGTCGCACATTTCATCGGTAAATTCGCACTTATGATACAAAATCTCATTAATGCGTCGGGTTTTCGGGTCCAGGGCAACTTGATGAAACAAATGAATCAGCAGCTTGCGCATGCAACCCAACGGGTCGAGTTCATCTTCGCTTTCACTCGCCTTGGCCATTTCGTCCAGCGGCTCTTGCAACGTATCGAGCATGGCCTGCACCAGGTCCGCCTTGTTACTGAAATGCCAGTAGATGGCCCCGCGCGTCACGCCGGCCAGGGTCGCGATGTCCGCCAGCGTGGTGCGCGCCACGCCCCGTTCGTAAAAGGCTTTCTCTGCCGCTTCGAGTATCTGGCTACGGGTTTCCTGAGCTTCCTCTTTGGTACGACGGACCATGTCAGTACAACCTCAATCAGGGTGCTTCAGCGATGCCTGAACATCCGCTGAATAAAAGTGGGGCGAACGCTCTTGGGTGTCGTCCCCGGCCTACAATCCGAACCTTTGAACGGCTTTTGTAACGGAGTGGGTACGCAGCCAAGGTATTTACAAACAACCATGAACGTAAGTATATTCATTAGCAAGCTACTTATCCACTCAGCGCACATTTTTTACCCTTACACATTTCTTGTGCGCAATTTGCGCGCCTGACCCGAGGATTTTCATGCAATTCAAGCCAGCTGTTACCGCTCTGGTCACCGCCGTCGCCCTCGCATCGCTGCTCAGCGGCTGTAAAAAGGAAGAGGCGGCACCGGTCGCTCCACCGCCTCAGGTCGGCGTCGTCACCCTGCAACCTCAAACCTTCACCCTGACGTCCGAGCTGCCGGGTCGCACCAGCGCTTACCGCGTTGCCGAAGTTCGCCCTCAGGTCAACGGCATCATTCTCAAACGTCTGTTCAAGGAAGGCGGCGACGTCAAGGCCGGCCAGCAGCTGTACCAGATCGATCCAGCCGTTTATGAAGCCACGCTGAAAAGCGCCGAAGCCAATCTGCAACAGACCAAATCGATTTCCGATCGCTACAAGCAACTGGTCAACGAACAGGCCGTCAGCCGTCAGGAATACGACACCGCCCAGGCCAACCGCCTGCAATCGGAAGCCGCCCTGCAAAGCGCCCAGATCAATGTGCGCTACACCAAAGTTTACGCGCCACTCTCTGGTCGTATCGGCCGTTCCAGCGTCACCGAAGGCGCACTGGTCACCAGTGGCCAGGCAGATGCCATGGCGGTGATCCAGCAACTGGACCCGATCTACGTCGACGTCACCCAGTCTTCCGTGGAGCTGCTTGAACTGCGCCGCGAACTGGAAAGCGGTCGCCTGCAAAAGGCCGGCGACAACTCGGCTGCGGTCAAGCTGACCCTCGAAGATGGCAGCCAGTACAAACTCGACGGCAAGCTCGAGTTCTCCGAAGTCTCGGTTGACCAGACCACCGGTTCCGTGACCTTGCGTGCGGTGTTCCCGAACCCGGATCACATCCTGCTGCCCGGCATGTTCGTTCACGCCCAGCTTCAGGCCGGTGTCAACGCCGCCGCCATTCTGGCACCGCAACAAGGCGTGACCCGCGACCTCAAAGGCACCCCGACCGCGCTGGTCGTCGGTCCGGACAACAAGGTCCAGCTGCGTCAGCTCAAGGCCAGCCGCACTGTCGGCAGCCAGTGGCTGATCGAAGACGGCCTGAAGGCTGGCGATCGCCTGATCACCGAAGGACTGCAATTCGTCAAACCTGGCATTGAAGTCAAAGCCACTGAGGCGACTAACGTTGGCGCAAAGAACCCGGCCCCCGCACAGGTAGCTGACAAGGCTTCCAGCGGCAAAGGGGAGTAAACCATGTCGAAATTTTTTATCGACCGTCCGATTTTCGCCTGGGTAATTGCCCTGGTGATCATGCTGGTCGGGGCTCTATCGATCCTCAAGTTGCCGATCAACCAGTACCCGAGCATTGCGCCGCCGGCGATCGCCATCTCCGTGGCCTACCCGGGCGCTTCCGCGCAAACCGTGCAAGACACCGTGGTGCAGGTGATCGAACAGCAGCTCAACGGTATCGACAACCTACGTTATGTGTCCTCGGAAAGTAACTCTGACGGCACCATGACGATCACCGCGACCTTCGAGCAAGGCACCAACTCCGATACCGCGCAGGTTCAGGTCCAGAACAAACTGAACCTGGCCACCCCGCTGCTGCCGCAAGAAGTACAGCAGCAAGGTATCCGCGTCACCAAGGCTGTGAAGAACTTCCTGCTGGTGATCGGCGTGGTCTCGCGTGACGGCAGCATGACCAAGGACGACCTGTCCAACTACATCGTGTCCAACATGCAGGATCCGATCTCGCGGACAGCCGGCGTGGGCGACTTCCAGGTGTTCGGCTCCCAGTACGCCATGCGTATCTGGCTCGACCCGGCCAAGTTGAACAACTTCAACCTGACCCCGATAGACGTCAAAACCGCCATCGCCGCGCAAAACGTCCAGGTATCGTCCGGCCAGCTCGGCGGCCTGCCTGCGATGCCCGGCACTCAGTTGAACGCTACGATCATCGGCAAGACCCGCCTGCAGACCGCTGAGCAATTCAGCAACATCCTGCTCAAAGTCAACAAGGACGGCTCTCAGGTTCGCTTGAAAGATGTCGCCAACGTCGGTCTGGGTGGTGAGAACTACAGCATCAACGCCCAGTTCAACGGCGCCCCGGCTTCCGGTCTGGCGGTGAAACTGGCCACCGGCGCCAACGCCCTCGACACCGCGAAAGCCTTGCGCAAGACCATCGACAGCCTCAAGCCGTTCTTCCCGCAAGGGATGGAAGTGGTCTTCCCGTACGACACCACGCCCGTGGTGACCGAGTCGATCAAGGGTGTGGTTGAAACCCTGGTCGAAGCGATCGTGCTGGTGTTCCTGGTGATGTTCCTGTTCCTGCAAAACTTCCGCGCCACCGTCATCACCACGATGACCGTACCGGTGGTATTGCTCGGTACATTCGGCATCCTCGCGGCGTTCGGTTTCAGCATCAATACCCTGACCATGTTCGGCATGGTGTTGGCCATCGGTCTGCTGGTGGACGACGCCATCGTCGTGGTGGAAAACGTCGAACGGGTCATGAGCGAAGAAGGCCTGTCACCCAAGGAAGCCACCAAGAAATCCATGGGGCAGATCCAGGGTGCGCTGGTCGGTATTGCCCTGGTGCTCTCGGCGGTACTGTTGCCGATGGCGTTCTTCGGCGGCTCCACCGGTGTGATCTACAAGCAGTTCTCGATCACCATCGTCTCGGCCATGGCCCTGTCGGTACTGGTCGCGCTGATCTTCACCCCGGCGCTCTGCGCCACCATGCTCAAAGCCATTCCCAAGGGCGAGCACGGCGTGCCGAAACGCGGATTCTTCGGCTGGTTCAACCGCAACTTCGACCGTAGCGTGAAAAGCTACGAGCGTGGTGTCGGCAACATTCTGCGCAACAAGGCGCCGTACCTGCTGGCCTACGTGATCATCGTCGTCGGCATGATCTGGTTGTTCATGCGTATTCCATCCTCGTTCCTCCCTGAGGAAGACCAGGGCGTACTGTTTGCTCAAGTGCAGACCCCGGCCGGTTCGACGGCCCAGCGCACTCAGGTAGTCGTGGACCAAATGCGTGAATTCCTGCTGCGCCCAGGCAAGGATGGCGGTGAAGGCGATGCGGTGAACTCGGTGTTTACCGTGACCGGCTTCAACTTCGCCGGCCGTGGCCAGAGTTCGGGTATGGCGTTCATCATGATGAGGCCGTGGGATGAACGTAACGCCGACAACAGCGTGTTCAAAGTCGCGGCCCGTGCCCAACAGCACTTCTTCACCTTCCGTGACGCCATGGTGTTCGCTTTCGCACCGCCAGCGGTACTGGAGCTGGGTAACGCCACCGGTTTCGACGTGTACTTGCAAGACCGCGCCGGTATCGGTCACGAAAAGCTGATGGCTGCCCGTAACCAGTTCCTCGGCATGGCGGCGCAGAGCAAAGTGCTGTCGCAAGTGCGCCCGAACGGTCTGAACGACGAGCCGCAATACCAGTTGGAAATAGACGACGAGAAGGCCAGTGCGCTGGGCGTTACCATCGCCGACATCAACAACACCCTGTCGATTGCCTTGGGCAGTAGCTATGTGAACGACTTCATCGACCGTGGTCGGGTGAAGAAGGTTTACGTGCAAGGCCAGCCCGGCGCGCGCATGAGCCCTGAGGACCTGAAGAAGTGGTACGTGCGCAACAGCGCCGGGACCATGGTGCCTTTCACCGCGTTTGCCAAGGGTGAGTGGATTTACGGTTCGCCAAAACTGGCCCGTTACAACGGCGTAGAAGCGATGGAAATCCTCGGCGCCCCGGCTCCGGGTTATTCCACCGGTGAAGCCATGGCCGAAGTCGAGGCGCTGGCCCAGAAACTGCCGGCCGGTGTCGGTATTTCCTGGACCGGTCTGTCGTATGAAGAACGACTGGCGGGCTCCCAGGCGCCGGCGCTGTTTGCGCTGTCGATCTTGATGGTGTTCCTGTGTCTGGCGGCGTTGTATGAAAGCTGGTCGATTCCGATTGCGGTCGTGCTCGTGGTGCCACTGGGGATTATCGGTGCGCTGATGGCCACCAGCCTGCGGGGCCTGTCCAACGACGTGTACTTCCTCGTGGGTCTGTTGACCACCATCGGGCTGGCGGCGAAAAACGCCATTCTGATCGTCGAGTTCGCCAAGGATCTGCATGAACAGGGCAAGAGCTTGCAGGAGGCTGCGATTGAGGCTTGTCGCATGCGTTTGCGGCCGATCATCATGACCTCCCTGGCGTTCATTCTCGGCGTGGTGCCTCTGGCCATTTCCACCGGCGCCGGCTCGGGCAGCCAACACGCCATCGGTACCGTGGTAATTGGCGGTATGATCACCGCCACCGTACTGGCGATCTTCTGGGTCCCGCTGTTCTTTGTCACCGTGTCGGCCATGGGTCAGCGTAAAATCGCCGATCAGGACGACGCTATTGAACCTTCTAAAGAGGCTGGCCAATGAGCAAGTCACTACTCTCCATCGCCGTCGCGGCCTTCGTGCTGAGCGGCTGCTCGCTGATACCCGATTATCAGCAGCCTGAAGCACCGGTGGCAGCGCAATACCCGCAAGGCCCCGCGTACTCGCCGACCCAGGCGCCTGCACAGGCCGCCGCCGAACAGGGCTGGAAGCAGTTTTTCCATGACCCGGCGTTGCAACAGCTGATCCAGGTCGCCCTGGAAAACAACCGTGACCTGCGTGTCGCTGCGCTGAACATCGACGCGTTCGCGGCGCAGTACCGCATCCAGCGTGCGGACCTGTACCCGGCCGTGTCTGCCAATGGCACCGGCACTCGTCAGCGGGTTCCGGCGGATGCTTCGCAGACGGGCCAGGCGGGCATCACCAGTTCCTACTCCGCTACTGTTGGCATCAGCGCCTATGAACTCGACCTGTTCGGTCGGGTTCGCAGCCTGAGCGAAGAAGCGCTGCAGAAATACTTCGCCACGGAAGAAGGCCGTCGCAGTACGCAAATCAGCCTGGTGAGCAGTGTGGCGAATGCCTACCTAACCTGGCAGGCCGACAAAGAGCTGCGCAAGCTGACTCAGGACACTCTCGGTGCGTTCGAGGAGAGCTACAAGCTCACCGCGCGCAGCAACGAAGTGGGTGTGGCTTCCGCCCTGGATCTGGCGCAGTCGCGTACCTCGGTGGAAAACGCCCGTGCACAGCTGGCTCGTTACACCCGTCAGGTTGCCCAGGATGAAAACAGCCTCGTGCTGCTGCTCGGCACCGGAATCCCGACCAATCTGCGGGAAGCGAAGCCGCTGTCTGACGATTTGCTGAGCGATGTTCCGCCCGGCCTGCCGTCGGACTTGCTGCAACGTCGTCCGGACATCCTCCAGGCCGAATACAACCTGAAAGCGGCCAACGCCAACATCGGCGCGGCACGGGCGGCGTTCTTCCCGAGCATCAGCCTGACCGCCAACGCCGGGACCCTGAGCCCGGACCTGTCCGGCCTGTTCAAGGGCGGCTCGGGCACCTGGTTGTTCCAGCCGCAAATCAACCTGCCGATCTTCAACGCCGGCAGCCTGCGCGCCAGCCTGGACTACTCGAAAATCCAGAAAGACATCGGCGTGGCGAACTACGAGAAGTCCATTCAAGCGGCCTTCCAGGAAGTCGCCGACGGCCTGGCCGCCCGCCAGACCTACACCGAGCAGTTGCAGGCCCAGCGTGATTTCGTCACCGCCAACCAGGACTACTACCGTCTGGCCGAGCGTCGTTATCGCATTGGCGTCGACAGCAACCTGACCTTCCTCGATGCCCAGCGTCAGCTGTTCAGTGCGCAACAAGCGCTGATCACCGACCGTCTGGCGCAACTGACCAGCGCCGTGAATCTGTACAAGGCACTGGGCGGTGGCTGGAATGAGCAGACTGCGAAAGTCGAGCCGCTGAAAGAAGAAGCGCCGAAGTTGAAGTTGTTCTGATAGTGCTGCTGTAGACAAGAAGCCCACCGTTTGATGGGCTTTTTGTTGGCTGCGGGCAAAGTTGTGTTGGCAATACTGGCCCCTTCGCGAGCAAGCCCGCTCCCACATTCGACCGCATTCCTTCTGAAGGAACTCAGTCAAATGTGGGAGCGGGCTTGCTCGCGAAGAGGCCAGCTCAAACGACACAGACCCTAAACCAATCTATGTTCGATAATCGCCCAAAACCCGCTTTTACCAATTGAACCATCCAGTTCATTCCCCGCACCATTCGCCACACAAAACCAATAACAACAGGTTCGACACCATGCCCCCGCACCCTGCCCTGTCCGGCTGATTTCGCCCCGTTTCATTTGAATTCGAATCTTTTGTCTGCGACCCGACGGTTGCGGCATCAACCCGTTTCATCCCCAAGAATTAGAGAGACCGAGCACATGACGCCTTCCAATTATTTCGTTCCCAGCCTGATCGCCATCGCACTGACCGGCGCCGCCCTGCCCGCCACAGCCGAAGAATCGGGTTTTGTCGAAGGTGCCAAGGTCAACCTCAACCTGCGCAACTTCTACATCAACCGCAACTTCACCAACCCGACCAAGGCGCAGGGCAAGGCTGAAGAGTGGACGCAAAGTTTCATCCTCGACGCCAAGTCCGGGTTCACCCAGGGCACTGTCGGGTTCGGCATGGATGTGTTGGGGCTGTACTCGGTGAAACTCGACGGAGGTAAAGGCACCGGCGGTACGCAGTTGCTGCCGCTGGATCATGACGGACGCCCGGCGGACAGCTTCGGTCGCACCAACGTGGCGTTCAAGGCGAAGCTGTCGCAGACCGAAGTGAAAGTCGGCGAGTGGATGCCGGTGCTGCCGATCCTGCGTTCGGACGATGGTCGCTCACTGCCGCAAACCTTTCGTGGCGGCCAGATCACCTCAAAAGAAATCAATGGCCTGACGCTCTACGGCGGTCAGTTCCGCCAGAACAGCCCGCGTGACGACAGCAGCATGAACGACATGTCGATGACCGGCAAAGCGGCGTTCACCTCCGACCGTTTCAACTTCCAGGGCGGCGAATACCTGTTCAACGAGAAGCGCACACAAATCGGACTGTGGAACGCCGAACTCAAGGACATCTACAGCCAGCAATACGTCAACCTGATCCACAGCCAACCCATCGGCGATTGGACCTTGGGCGCCAACCTCGGTTTCTTCTACGGCAAGGACGACGGCAGCGCCCGCGCCGGGGATCTGGACAACAAGACCTGGTCGGGAATGTTCTCCGCGAAGTACGGCGGCAACACCTTCTACGTCGGCCTGCAAAAACTCACCGGCGACAACGCCTGGATGCGGGTCAACGGCACCAGCGGCGGCACGCTGGCTAACGATAGCTACAACTCCAGCTATGACAACGCTCAGGAAAAATCCTGGCAGGTGCGTCACGACTACAACTTCGTCGCGCTCGGCATTCCCGGCCTGACTTTGATGAACCGCTACATCAGCGGCGAAAACGTGCACACCGGCACCATCACCGACGGCAAGGAATGGGGCCGCGAAAGTGAATTGGGCTACACCGTGCAGAGCGGTGCGCTGAAGGACCTGAACGTCAAATGGCGCAACTCGACCATTCGCCGCGACTACAGCAACAATGAGTTCGACGAGAACCGGTTGATCGTCAGCTACCCGATCAGCCTGCTGTAAACACAAATCAATGTGGGAGCGGGCTTGCTCGCGAAGGCGTTGGCTCAGTCAACATCTGTGTTGAATGTGCGACCGCCTTCGCGAGCAAGCCCGCTCCCACAGTTATGTGCGCCTGCCAATCACTCCCGCGACTCAACCCCCAACTCATCCCACACCGACTCAGCCAGATGAAACGTCGCATTCGCCGCCGGAATGCCGCAATAGATCGCGCTCTGCATGATCACTTCCTTGATCTCGCCGCGCGTCACGCCGTTGTTGGCAGCGGCACGCAGGTGCAACTTGAGCTCTTCGTTGCGGTTCATGCCGATCAGCATGGCGATGGTAATCAGGCTACGGGTATGGCGCGGCAGGCCCGGACGGGTCCAGATGTCGCCCCAAGCGTGGCGGGTGATCATTTCCTGAAACTCCGAGTTGAACTCGGTCAGCGCGCTCAGGCTGCGGTCGACATGGGCGTCGCCGAGCACTGCGCGGCGGACGTTCAGGCCCTCGTCGTAACGTTGTTTCTCGTCCACAACAATCCCCTTAATCAGCTAACAGAAACGCCAGCACCCGCTCGCTGAACTCAGCACCGGCCTGAACGTTGGACAGGTGCGCGGCGTAGAACTCGGCGTACTCGGTGCCCTGCACGTGTTCCTGGATGAAGTGCCCACCGGACGGCGGCGTAACCGCATCTTCGGTGCCGGCGATGACCAGCAGCGGCACCTTGATCGAGGACAGCTGACTACGGAAATCAGCATCGCGCACGGCAGCGCAATTGGCGGCGTAACCTTGCGGCGAAGTCGCTGCGAGCATGTCGGTAATCTTCTTGGCCGCAGCAGGATTGGCTTCGGCAAAATCCGGAGTAAACCAGCGCGCAATCGAAGCATCGCGCAGCGCGACCATGGCCGCCGCACCGTCACGCAGCACGGTTTCGATGCGCGGGTTCCAGATCGACGGATCGCCGATTTTCGCGGCGGTGTTGCACACCACCAGTTTGTTCAATCGCTCACCGGCATTGATACCCAGCCACTGCCCGATCAAACCACCCATCGACAGACCGCAGAAATGCGCCTTTTCAATGTGCAACGCATCCAGCAAGGCGAGCACGTCATGGCCCAGTTGCTCGATGCTGTACGGCCCCGGTGTGACCAGCGATTTCCCGTGGCCACGGGTATCGAAACGCAGCACGCGAAAATGTTCGGTGAACGCGGCGATCTGCGCGTCCCACATGTGCAGGTCAGTGCCCAGCGAGTTGGACAGCACCAGCACCGGCGCATCGACCGGGCCATCGAGTTGGTAATTCAGTTCGCCCTCGGCGAGTTGTACGAAAGCCACAGCAATCTCCTTCAGGCAGTCAACGCAGAATGTTCAGCCACCGCTCGCTCGACCCAGGTATGGGCCTGTCCGAGATAGTGCGCGGGGTCCAGCAGATGATCGAGTTCAGCAGGCGAGAGCTCGGCGGTCACTTGCGGCTCATCGCCGAGAACCGCGCGCAAATGCCGTTGTTCAGCGACGGCGCGTTTGCAGCATTGTTCCAACAGATGGTGCGCGGTGTCGCGGCCGACCCGTTGCGCGAGAACGATGCTCACCGCTTCGGCCAGCACCAGCCCTTGAGTCAGGTCGAGGTTGCGGGCCATGCGTTCGGCGTCCACTTCCAGTCCGTCCGCCACCAGCAGCGCTTGCTTGAGGCTGCCGGACACCAGGCAACAAATCTCCGGCAAGGTTTCCCACTCGGCATGCCACAGGCCCAGACTGCGCTCGTGCTCTTGCGGCATCGCGCTGAACAGGGTCGAGAGCAAACCGGGCACGCGCGTAGCGGCGCCGATCAGCACCGCAGCACCCACCGGATTGCGTTTGTGCGGCATGGTCGAAGAACCGCCCTTGCCCGGTGCCGAGGGTTCGAACACTTCGCCCGCTTCGGTCTGCATCAACAGGCTGATATCGCGGCCGAGTTTGCCGAGGCTGCCGGCGATCAATCCCAGCACCGACCCGAACTCCACCAAGCGATCACGCTGGGTGTGCCAAGGCTGGTCGGGCAAGGTCAGTTGCAGTTCGGCGGCCAGCCCATCGGCAATCGGCATCGCCTGCGTGCCGAGGGCCGCGAGGGTTCCGGAGGCGCCGCCGAATTGCAGCACCAGCAGACGTGGTTTGAGTTCTTGCAGACGCTGACGGCTGCGGGTCACGGCGCCCAACCAACCGGCGATCTTCATGCCGAGGGTGACGGGCGTCGCATGCTGCAACCAGGTGCGCCCGGCCAGCGGCGTAGCAACAAAACGCAAGGCTTGCGTCGCGAGGGTTTCGCCCAGTTGCGCCAGATCACCTTCGATCAGTTCCAGTGCCCGGCGCAGTTGCAGCACCAGGCCGGTGTCCATCACGTCCTGACTGGTCGCGCCCAGATGCACATAGCGCTCGGCTTCGGCATCGGTGATTGCGATCTGTTTGCCCAAGGCTTTCACCAGCGGAATCGCCGAATTGCCGGCCGTGGCAATCGCCTCGCCGAGCGCGGCGAAATCGTAATGCCCGGCGCGACAGGCCGCTTCGATAGGCGCCACCGCCGCCTGGGGTATCAACCCGACACGCGCCTCGGCCCGGGCCAGCGCCGCTTCGAAATCAAGCATGGCCTGAACCCGGCCCTGATCGCAGAACACGTCACGCATATCGCGGGCAGTGAAATAGGCATCGAATAATTGATTGCCCGGTCGCTGGTTCATAAACAGTCCCTGAAGGTGTGGGCCGGTGCGGCCCACGCGTATGGATCAAAGGTCGTGGTGCAGGTATTTCGCCTGTTTCGGCAGACGCAGGCTGAACAGGAACACTACCGCCATCATCACCGTGACGTACCAGTAGAAGGAGTTTTCCATGCCCACGGCTTTGAGGCTCAGCGCCACGTACTCTGCCGAGCCGCCAAATATCGCATTCGCCACCGCGTACGCCAGGCCGACACCCAACGCGCGCACTTGCGGCGGGAACATTTCAGCTTTCACCAGACCACTGATGGAGGTGTAGAAACTGACGATTGCCAGCGCCAGGGTAATCAACACAAAAGCGAGGAGCGGACTGCTAACGTTCTTAAGGCTCAGCAAAATCGGCACGGTGAACAACGTACCCAAAGCACCGAACCACAGCATCGAGTTACGTGGGCCGATCTTGTCCGCGAGCATGCCGAACAGCGGTTGCATGCACATATAAAGGAATAGCGCGCCGGTCATGATGTAACTGGCGGTCTTCGCGTGCATGCCGGCGGTGTTCACCAGGTACTTCTGCATGTACGTGGTGAAGGTGTAGAAAATCAGCGAGCCGCCGGCGGTGTAATGCGCTGTAACAGCGGTAGGGGTTGCCATCGTTCCTCACTCTTTGGGGGCAGTGAAAGTCTAGACACACTTTGCAACAGTCCCATTCCACAGATCACTCATCAGAAGCCAGCACAAATTCTGTGGCGAGGGAGCTTGCTCCCGCTGGCTTGCGGAGCAAGCCCAAAACCTTCAAACGCGCTCTGTCAGGCAGACCTCGCCAGCCGGTTTTACGACTGCTTCGCAGCCGAGCGGGAGCAAGCTCCCTCGCCACAAGAGCTCATGACTCAATAATCGAAGAACACCGTCTCCGCATCAGTGCCTTGCAAAATCACATTCCACTGGTAAACACCGGTCGCATCCTTCTTCGCCAGCAAGGTATCGCGACGCTCGGCCGGCACGCACTCGAGCAGCGGGTCCGACACGTTGGCCGGTTCGCCATCAAAGTAAATCCGCGTCAACAAGTGCTTCACCAACCCACGGGCAAACACCAGCACCACCAGATGCGGCGCCTGGGTCGAACCTTTCAGCCCTTCCACCGTACCCGGCTTGATCGTGGTGAACCGGAAGCGTCCTTCAGCATCCACCGGGATCCGGCCAAAGCCTTCGAAGTTCGGGTCCAGCGGTTTGTCCTGATCGTCCTCGGGGTGGTCGTACTTGCCAGCGGCGTTGGCCTGCCAGACTTCCAGCATCGCGTCATTGACGATGTCGCTGTTGCCATCGACGACTTGCCCGGTGATTGCCACGCGCTCGCCCAGGGTTTGTTCGACGGTCAGGTTTTCGCGGTTCAGCCAGGTCAGGCCGATGTGGTAGTACGGCCCGACGGTGTGGGACGTGGTCGCAGTCAGCGTCATCTTATTTCTCCATCGGCGTGGCATCGCGGCCGCGCAAGACGATGTCCCAGCGATAACCGAGGGCGTAGGAAGGGATGGTTTTTTCCAGGTCGAAACTGGCGATCAGGCGCTCTTTGGCGCTGGTATCGGGCACACAGTTGTAGATCGGGTCGTAGGCCAGCAGCGGGTCGCCCGGAAAATACATCTGGGTGACCAGGCGCGTCAGAATGCTCGGTCCGAACAAGGAGAAATGGATGTGCGCCGGGCGCCACGCGTTGTGGTGGTTACCCCACGGATAGGCGCCGGGCTTGATGGTCTGGAATTGATACCAGCCATCGACGTCGGTCACGGTGCGGCCGGTGCCGGTGAAGTTCGGGTCCAGCGGCGCGTCATGCAGGTCGCGGGCATGGTTGTAGCGACCGGCAGCGTTAGCCTGCCAGATCTCCACCAGAATCCCCGGCACCGGCAGACCGTTTTCATCCAGCACGCGGCCGTGAATGATGATGCGTTCGCCCAGCGGCTCGCCCGTGTGCTGGGCGGTCAGGTCGTTGTCCTTCTCGCTGACGCGCTCGGCACCGACCGTCGGGCCGGTAATTTCCGACAACGAATGGGGCAAAAACACCAACGGCTTCGACGGCGAGCGCAGGTTGGTGGATTGATAAGTCGGGTGCAGGTATTCCGGCTGGGTGCCTTCCTGCGGGCGACGGTAACCAGGCTTGTCAGTCATTTCACTTTCCTCTGTTCTTATTGTCACTGCTGCGCGTCAGACGCGTTCGATCGCCAAGGCCAGACCCTGGCCGACGCCGACACACATGGTCGCCAGACCTTTCTTGCCACCGGTTTTTTCCAGCTGATGCAACGCGGTCAGCACCAGGCGCGCACCGCTCATGCCCAACGGATGACCCAAGGCAATGGCCCCACCGTTCGGGTTGACCTGAGCCGCGTCGTCCGCCAGCCCCAATTCACGCAGCACGGCCAAGCCCTGGCTAGCGAAGGCTTCGTTGAGTTCGATCACGTCGAAATCGCCGACGGCCAAACCGAGGCGTTCGGTCAGCTTGTGCACCGCAGGGACCGGGCCGATGCCCATTACCCGTGGCGCCACACCGGCGCTCGCCATGCCCAGCACTTTGGCGCGAGCGGTCAGACCGTGTTTTTTCACGGCTTCGGCCGAAGCCAGAATCAACGCCGCCGCGCCGTCGTTCACACCCGACGCGTTGCCGGCAGTGACGGTTTTGTCGGGACCATTGACCGGTTTCAGTTTGGCCAGGGTTTCCAGTGTCGTGTCGGCGCGAGGATGCTCGTCCTGGCTGACGACTGTTTCACCCTTCTTGTGGGCAATGCGCACTTCGACGATTTCTTCCGCGAAAAATCCTGCAGCTTGCGCGGCGGCTGTGCGCTGCTGACTGCGCAGTGCGAAAGCGTCCTGATCCTCCCGGGACACTTCGTAATCGTCCGCCACGTTATCGGCGGTCTGCGGCATCGCATCGACACCGTACTGGGTTTTCATCAACGGGTTGATGAAACGCCAGCCGATGGTGGTGTCTTCCAGCTTCATGTTGCG
Organism: Pseudomonas sp. LB3P81; assembly: GCF_054897965.1. Lineage (NCBI taxonomy): Bacteria > Pseudomonadati > Pseudomonadota > Gammaproteobacteria > Pseudomonadales > Pseudomonadaceae > Pseudomonas > Pseudomonas sp. LB3P81. Next base: position 1,989,442 of record NZ_JBUBVG010000001.1, read on the forward strand.
CGAGAACGCCGCATCGGCCTTGCCCATCACGAACGGCGCGCGGGACATCGACTCGACGCCGCCGGCAATCGCCAACTCCATTTCGCCGCTGGCGATGGCGCGGAACGCGGTGCCGATCGCATCCATGCCCGAAGCGCAGAGACGATTGAGGGTCACACCCGGAATGGTTTCCGGCAGGCCCGCCAACAGCAGCGCCATGCGCGCCACGTTACGGTTGTCTTCACCGGCCTGGTTGGCGCAGCCGAGGAACACCTCGTCCACCGCGTTCCAGTCCACCGACGGGTTGCGTTCCATCAGCGCCTTGATCGGCACGGCGGCCAGGTCGTCGGCGCGAACGGCCGACAGGCCACCGCCGAAACGGCCGATGGGGGTGCGAATCGCGTCGCAGATATAAACGTCACGCATCACGCTTCTCCGGGTGCTTGGCCGTGGGCCGTAGCAGTGCGGACTTCCAGATCCCTGAGTGCAGTCAGTTCAACGATGGTTGGCTCGGCGGTGTTTTCAACATTTTCCGCGAAGCGAACTGCCCAACCGGTGGCAGCAACCACATGCTCGCGGGTCACGCCAGGGTGCAACGCAGTGACCACGAATTCATGAGTGCCCGCTTCCGGTTCCATGATGCACAAGTCAGTAATGATGCCGACCGGACCAGCGCCCGGCAGACCAAGACGCTTGCGCGAATCGCCGCCCTCGCCATGGCCGACCGAGGTGATGAAGTCGAGTTTGTCGACGAAAGAGCGCGACGACTGCTTGAGAATGATCAGAACGCTTTTGGCCGAGCCGGCGATTTCCGGCGCGCCACCAGCGCCCGGCAGACGGACTTTGGGCGCGTGATAATCGCCGACCACCGTGGTGTTGATGTTGCCGAAGCGGTCGACCTGCGCGGCGCCGAGAAAACCGACGTCGATGCGCCCGCCCTGCAGCCAGTAGCGAAAAATCTCACCGGTCGGGACGACGGTGTCGGCGGTTTCCGCCAGTTCGCCATCACCGATCGACAGTGGCAATACGCTCGGCTTGGCACCGATCGGACCCGATTCGTAGATCAGGACTACGTCCGGTGAGGACGTCAGCCGCGCCAGGTTGGCGGCTTTCGACGGCAGGCCGATGCCGACGAAGCACACCGAACCGTTCTTCAGACGGCGAGCGGCGGCGACAGTCATCATTTCATTGGTGGTGTAAGTCATTACTTCGCCTCCGATGCAGCGGCCAGCTTGGCCTGGAACTCGCTGAAGTCAGCGCAGCCATGGATGTACTCGTTGATCCACGCGGTGAAGGTTTCACGGTCGCGGGCAATCGGGTCCCAGGCCTGGTAGAAACGGTTATCGCGCTCGTTGTAACCGTGGGCGTAGGACGGATGCGCGCCGCCCGGAACGTGGCAGACCGCGCTCAAGGCCCAGGTCGGCAGCACACAGGCGTTCATCGGTGCGTTGAGGTCGTCGACGATTTCTTCGACGGTGACGATGCAACGCTTGGCGGCCAGCGCAGCTTCTTTCTGCACGCCGAGAATGCCCCAAAGCAGCACGTTGCCTTTACGGTCGGCCTTCTGCGCGTGAATCACGGTGATGTCCGGACGCACCGAAGGCACCGCCGCCAATACTTCACCGGTGAACGGGCAAGTGACGCTCTTGATCAGCGGGTTGACCTTCGGCAGGTCCGAGCCGGCGTAGGCACGCAGCACCGCGAACGGTAGGCCGGAGGCGCCAGCGACGTAGGCATTCGCCAGGTCGGCGTGGCTGTGTTCTTCGATTTCCAGCGCGTGCGGCCACTGCTTCTCGACCGCGTCACGCAGACGGTGCAGCGAACCGACGCCCGGGTTGCCGCCCCAAGAGAAAATCAGCTTGCGAGCACAACCGGCGCCGATCAATTGGTCGTAGATCAGGTCAGGCGTCATCCGTACCAGCGTCAGATCTTTCTTGCCCTGGCGAATGATTTCGTGACCCGCCGCCGTAGGGATCAGGTGAGTGAAGCCTTCGAGCGCAACGGTATCGCCGTCGTTGACGAATTGCTTCACCGCGTCGTGCAGCGAAAGGATTTCAGCCATGGGGCAGGCTCCCGTTTTGTTATGAACCGACAGTGGTAGAAAAAGGCGCGATGCGCGCGCCGGAATGACTGAAGGTTAAGCCTGTGCAAAATGCCAAACAATCCGATAATCGACTAAGTGTTCGTTTATCGAACAGATTGTTGTCTGACTATCGTTCTCTGTCAGCCCCAAAAAGATCGCAGCCTTCGGCAGCTCCTACATGGAATGCGTACTACCTTTAGGAGCTGCCGAAGGCTGCGATCTTTTCTACCACGCCGCTAATTCAAGTCGACTCAGGTCGCATCCGCATGACTGACCATGCCCTTGATCACCACCGCCGTCGTCGCCAACGCCGCCGGAATCACCAACGCCGTCAGCACTTGTTCAAAGTTCCAGCCCAACCCCAGCAACGTTGCCCCCATCCACGCACCGAGAATCGCGCCGAACCGACCAATCCCGAGCATCCACGACACCCCGGTCGCCCGCCCTTGGGTCGGATAAAACCGCGCCGCCAGCGAAGGCATCGCCGATTGCGCGCCGTTGACACACATCCCGGCCACCAGCACCAGCGTCGCCAAGAGCGTGATGTTGCCCAGGCTCTGCCCCACCGCGTAGGCAAACACCCCGGCCAGCAGGTAGAAAGTGCCAATGACCTTGTGCGGATTGAACCGGTCCATCGCCCAGCCCACGCCCACGGCGCTCAGCACGCCGCCGAACTGGAACAACGCGCCGATGAATGCCGCCTGCTCCATGCTCGCGCCGCTGTCACGCATCAGCGTCGGCAGCCAACTGGTCAGCAGGTAAACGATCACCAGGCCCATGAAGTAGGTCAGCCATAACAACAAGGTGCCGGTGCTGTAGGTGCCGGAGAAGATCACCGCAAACACGTTGCGTGCCTTCACGGTTTTCTGTTCCGGCACACTGAAGCTTGAGGCCTGCGCGACGACGGTCGGATCGATCGGTGCCAGCGCCTTGCGCACTTTGTCGGTGCCGCGATTGCGCACGACCAGGTAACGCGCCGACTCCGGCAGCCAGAACAACAAGACGACGGCAAGGATCAACGGCAGAATCCCGCCGATCAGCAACAAGCTGTGCCAGCCGAACGCCGGAATCAGCTTGGCCGAAATAAACCCGCCACCGGCCATGCCGAGGTTGAAGCCGCAGAACATGCTGGTCACCAGCAGGGATTTTTTTCGCTCCGGGGTGTATTCCGACAGCAATGTCGTGGCGTTCGGCATGCCGGCGCCAAGGCCCAGGCCGGTGAGGAAGCGCAGCACCAGCAACTGATCGACGTTGCTGCTGTAGGCCGATGCCAGGCTGAAGGCACCGAACAACAGCACCGCGCCCACCAGTACGACTTTTCGCCCGAAGCGGTCAGCCAACGGGCCGGAACCCAGTGCGCCGAAAACCATGCCGATCAACGCCGCACTCATGACCGGGCCGAGGCTGGCGCGATCGATGCCCCAGTCCTGGGACAGCGCCGGCGCGATGAAGCCCATGGCCGCGGTGTCGAGGCCATCGAGGAAAACAATCAGGAAACACAGGATCACTACTCGCCACTGGTAGCGCGAGATGGGTTGAGCATTGATGAAGGACTGCACATCGAGGCAGTTTCCTACAGCAGACTGAGGCTGGTTCATTATTTTTATTCCACGCAAGAACGCAGTCGGACAGGTGCCAGCCTGGGCTGGCGCTGCCGCGACATTAGTGATCCTGGGGAAACTGCGTCAATTCGTTAAACGCGAGTCTGGGCGATTATCGAACAGCTTAGGCAAACAGCTGAGCGCTGAGGTTGCGGCTGGCCGCCAGCAGACCGGGCAGGAACCGTTGCTCCAGCTCGTTGCGGCTGACCCGGCCGGCGTGCGTGCTGACGTTGAGCGCCGCCACCACTTGCCCGGAAGCGTCGTACACCGGAACGGCAATAGAGCGCAGGCCTTGTTCCAGTTCCTGATCGACGATGCACCAGCCTTGTTGCCGCACTTCCTGCAGGCATTCGAGCAACGCCTCGGGGGTGTGCAAGGTGCGACTGGTCTTGGCTTGCAGGTCGGCATGGTCGAGGTACTCGCGCAGTGAAGTGTCGTCGAGTGCCGCGAGAAGAATCCTGCCCATGGAGGTGCAATAGGCCGGCAGGCGTCCGCCTACCGACAGGTCAACGGAAATCAGCCGCTGGGTCGTCGCCGAGCGGGCGATGTACAAAATGTCATCACCTTCCAGCGTGGCCATGTTGCAGGCCTCGTGGAGTTGTTCGCTCATGCGGTCGAGGTAAGGCTGGGCAGACACCGCCAGCGGGGTCGAGGACAGATAGGCATGGCCGAGGGTCAGCACTTTGGGCAGCAGCGAATAGGTGCGACCGTCGGTGGTGGCGTAGCCGAGTTTGATCAGGGTATGCAGGCAACGTCGGACGGCTGCGCGGGGAATTTCCGTGCGGTGGCTGATCTGGGCGATGGTCAGGTGCCGTTTACGCTCCTGGAACGCTTGCACCACGGCCAGACCCCGGGCCAGGGAGGTCATGAAGTCCGGGTCGCCGGTCAGGGCCTGAATCCGCTTGGCGGGCGACGCGACGATCGGCGGCGCCACGGAAGCGAAGGAATTGCGCATTTGCTCGTTCATATCAGGTCCTTTTCCCACACCGGTTGGCGACGGCTATTACAAGCGGCTCCGGGTCCGGCCCACAAGCCACAGGCAGCCAAGATTGGGCGATTATCGAACCCTCGGCCGATAATCGCAATCGACCGCTAACACAGAAGCCTCTGATCCGGCACGTTAGTACCCTTCTCCGCACATGTTTTACCCGTGCTTGAACCCTGAGTTAAAGGCCCCATGTAATCTCCTAACTTGTTCGACTTAATGGCGCCAGAAAGACATCGTTGTCTAGTGACCGTAAAAACTTGCAGGTAATAAAACGATCACACATGAAGATCCATTTTTAACTCTTTGGCGATAGTGTTCTTCAAATCGACCGCTATAATGCAATTCAGTGGCGACCCGGTTTTTTTGTACTTGGTCCCGTCACCCGGTAGCGCGATGTTCCATCGTTGCTGCCCGCAGCAAGCACCTGACGCTCATTTCAAATGCTCCGACAGTGCGCTCGCTGAAACAGGAAACTGATGCTACGTCAGCCGTTTTGCTCTGGTGCCGTGGCCGCCTGCAACATGGAAGTATTGATCGCCGTGCGGTAAAACAAAGCCTTCCCGGGCATTGTCCTTTCTGCAAGCGTGGTCAATGCATTTGATGCAGCGCGAATTACCAGAATTAATCTCAACCCATACAGGTAGCACTGTGACGAAAGACGAACTGCGCGCGGAACTTGAGCGCCAGGAACAACGTTACAAGGAAGTTTACGGCGGGGAAGTCACCACCTACGCCGCTCAGCCCGAACCGGAACGCAAACCCTGGCGTAAACGCGCCACCGTTCAGGACCAGGCTTTCACCCAGGAACTGCAGAAGATGGAAAAGGAACTTAAAGCCGAAGAGCCATGATCGCCTCGGCCTGACTCCTTTCAAGGGCCTGCGTCTGCACCCGTTAAAAGCGGGATGCATTGATGTTGCCATTCGCGCCCGTTACGAGCGGGCAGCGGTCACCTCATCTATCTGATGAGGCAATTGGCTCATGTCTGGCCTTCTTCTCAGATATTTCATACAAGCCTTTACGTCTCTCGCCCCTACGAGAGAAACCCTTGTGCCTGCGGGCTTTTCAAAGAAATTCAACGACTTGCAAAACCCGGCAAACACCCGAAACCACGAGGCGTGGCTACCAACTAATTCGTTGAAGAATGTTACCAATTAGCAGCCAGTGCATTGATTACCAGTCTTTTCTGGCATAATCGCGCCCCCTTACGACCGGGTCATAAAACCTTCATGATCGATTTATTCAGCGGACTGGATGCTTGGGTGCTTGTGAGCCTCTTGCTCGCCCTCGCCTTTGTCCTCGCCTTCGAGTTCATCAACGGCTTTCATGACACTGCAAACGCGGTGGCCACTGTTATCTACACCAAAGCCATGCCGCCGCATCTGGCCGTGTTCTTTTCCGGTGTGTTCAACTTTCTCGGCGTGCTGCTGGGCGGTGTTGGCGTGGCATATGCCATCGTCCACCTGCTGCCGGTAGAACTGCTGATCAATGTGAACACCGGTCACGGACTGGCAATGGTGTTCTCGTTGCTTGCCGCCGCCATCACCTGGAACCTGGGCACCTGGTACTTCGGTATCCCGGCCTCCAGCTCCCACACGCTGATCGGTTCGATACTCGGGGTTGGCCTGGCCAACGCCCTGATCAACGACATTCCGTTGGCCGATGGCGTCAATTGGCAGAAAGCGATCGATATCGCTATGTCGCTGGTGTTCTCGCCAATGGCAGGCTTCCTGATCGCAGCGCTGATCCTGATCGGCCTTAAATGGTGGCGTCCACTGTCGAAGATGCACAAGACGCCGGAAGAGCGCCGCAAGATCGACGACAAGAAGCATCCGCCGTTCTGGAACCGCCTGGTGCTGGTGATCTCGGCCATGGCCGTGAGCTTCGTGCACGGCTCCAACGATGGTCAGAAAGGTATCGGCCTGATCATGCTGGTGCTGATCGGTATCGTTCCGGCGCAGTTCGTACTCGATCTGGGCAGCACCACCTACCAGATCGAACGGACTCGCGACGCGACCCTGCACCTGAGCCAGTTCTACAAGCGTAATGCCGATACGCTGGGTGAATACCTGGCCCTGGGCAAAAACGTGGAAGGTGATCTGCCGGAGAAATTCCGTTGCAACCCGCAACAGACCGAACCGACCATCACCGCCCTGCTCGGCACCCTCAAAGGTGTCTCCGACTACCACTCGCTGTCGGCGGAAAGCCGTATCGAAGTGCGTCGCTACCTGCTCTGCCTGGATGACACGGCCAAGAAAGTCGGCAAGCTGCCCGGCCTCGCTGCCCGTGAAAAGGCTGACCTGGACAAACTGCGCAAAGACTTGACCACCACCACCGAATACGCCCCGTTCTGGGTGATTCTGGCGGTGGCACTGGCCCTGGGCCTGGGCACCATGGTGGGCTGGAAGCGCGTGGTACTGACCATCGGCGAGAAGATCGGCAAGCAAGGCATGACTTACTCCCAAGGCATGTCGGCGCAGATCACGACCGCGAGCCTGATCGGCATGGCCAACATCTTCAGCCTGCCGGTTTCCACCACCCACGTGCTGTCATCGGGCGTGGCCGGCACCATGGTCGCCAACAAAAGCGGTCTGCAAGGTGGCACCGTCAGAACCATCCTGCTGGCCTGGGTCCTGACCCTGCCAGCGACCGTTACCCTGTCGGCCGGCCTGTTCTGGCTGGCGTCGAAAGCACTGGGCAGCTGATACTTCGCTGCAACGAAAAAGGCGCGTTCCGTGAGGTTCGCGCCTTTTTCATGCCTGCGTTCTTCCAAACACCGTAAATCTACTGTGGGAGCGGCGGTGCGGCGATCCGACTTGCTCGCGAATGCGGTGGGTCAGTCAACAGTGATGTTGAATGATAAATCGCCTTCGCGAGCAAGCCCGCTCCCACAGTAAATCTCTGTACACCCTCAAGAAATCGCAGGCAAAAAAAAGGGCAACCGAAGTTGCCCAAAATGCCTTGCGTGCTCATTGCATCAAGAAAGACCTACGGTTTTTTCCGCTTGTGCGAATCCTTCCAGATAAAAAATCCAAAACCTGCGATAAACAGAACCGTGAGGCCGACTGTCAGCACTCCGGCGATCACCACGTTGTCGAGAAACATGAATGGCCTCCTGCACTTGCCCTGTTGCGATGGGGCTAAGTTAACCAATCAGGCAGAAGGGAAAATTGACCGGGGTCAATATCGCCAGAGTCAGGGCGCAAAGGAGGGGGAAAACTGATCTGCATCAACGGATGCTGGGGGATTAACGCTTTTTCGGTTTGTTCTTCGGCTTCTTTTTCGCTTTACCCAATGGCATCGCTTGCTCGAATGCCTGGCGCACTTCATTCAGGCGTTTGTCGTTGAGGTCGTGAACGCGCTTGGCGCGTTCGGCGTTGAGGTCGATCAGCTTGTCGTCTTGGCTCATGGCGTTCAGTGCATCGCTTGAAAGGAAGTTCAGCCGCCGCATCGCTCGGCAGGATTGCGCCAATAATGAGGTCTGGCGCCGGCGCTGACCAGCCACCCTTAAAACGGCGGCTTAACAAAATATGCACCGAAGCGGATTTTTCACCGCACAATCGCGCTTTTGCGATGGACCCAAAGGACCCGCGCCGTGGAATCCAGCCGAGGCCATTGGCGCCGTGGCGACGCCTCGGCACAATCAGCGGGCTGACGCTCCACAATCTGGGGGCCCAAGGATCGGCAATCAGACCTGATGGCCTTCACGCGCAGGGGTTGGGACAGTCGTTGGATATGCAGACGAGAGGGCTGGAAAGCATCGCGCGGATTGCGGTGAGTTATTTCAATACCGAGAAGGAGATTGAGGTGCTTTTGGAGAGCTTGAGGGCATTGGCGGCGGACGGTGAGTGAGTATTGGTGACGACCGAAAAGATCGCAGCCTTCGGCAGCTCCTACACCTGAATGTCGACCCACAACCCCTGACGCGGCTCGTCGTCAATCAGCGGCGCTACCGGCACAGTGTTGTCGGCGTTGAGCTCGGTGCCGGGAATCGCCAGGTGTTCGTCAGGATCTTCATCGGCTTCGCGACGACGCCGTTGCTGTTCCTGCTTGCGGCGCTGTTCCTCGCGCAACTGAAAAGCCGCCTCTTCCGGATCGCGCTGTTGCAGGTCGATGGTGCTTTCGCTGGAGCCTTCCTGCACCGGCACAACGGGCGGAATATCCGGGCGCTGGCGGATCGGGTCGTGCTGGGAAGTGATCGGCACGGCACTCAAGGGGAGCATCGGTGGCAGCATAATTATTTGTCTCCTGTCAGCAGGCTGTCGGCTGTCGGGATGGCGACTTGAGCCATCGGTCGCAAACTGTGACCTGATTGGCACTTGTAGGAGCTGCCGCAGGCTGCGATCTTTATCGGACAACGTAGAATTCAACCGTTCCCCAAGATCAAAAGATCGCAACCTGCGGCAGCTCCTACGCCGTAAACCTTTTGGTCTCGAGGCCCGATTCCGTTAAGATAGCCCGCTTTTTCAAGGTGGGAGTCAGGCAGCATGGCGCAGCAGTATCAACCGGGGCAACGCTGGATCAGTGACAGCGAAGCCGAGCTGGGTTTGGGCACCGTTCTGGCACAGGACGGCCGCTTGTTGACCGTGCTCTATCCGGCCACTGGCGACACTCGCCAGTACGCGCTACGGAATGCGCCCCTCACCCGCGTGCGTTTTTCGCCGGGTGACTCGATCACTCACTTCGAAGGCTGGAAACTGACCGTCCAGGAAGTCGACGACGTCGACGGCCTGCTGGTCTACCACGGCCTCAACGCGCAGAACGAAGTCGTCACCCTGCCGGAAACCCAACTGTCGAACTTCATTCAGTTCCGTCTGGCCAGCGACCGTCTGTTCGCCGGGCAGATCGACCCGCTGGCCTGGTTCTCACTGCGTTATCACACGCTTGAACACACCAGCCGCCAATTGCAGTCCGCGCTCTGGGGCTTGGGTGGCGTGCGTGCGCAACCGATCGCGCACCAGTTGCACATCGCCCGAGAAGTCGCCGACCGCATTGCACCGCGGGTTCTGCTGGCGGACGAAGTGGGTCTGGGCAAGACCATCGAAGCCGGTCTGGTGATCCATCGCCAACTGCTGTCGGGCCGCGCCAACCGCGTGCTGATCCTCGTGCCGGAGAACCTGCAACACCAGTGGCTGGTGGAGATGCGCCGCCGCTTCAACCTGCAAGTCGCGCTGTTCGACGAAGAACGCTTCATCGAAAGTGATGCCGCCAACCCGTTCGAAGACACCCAACTCGCACTGGTTGCGCTGGAATGGCTGGTGGAAGACGAGAAGGCCCAGGATGCGCTGTTCGCCGCCGGCTGGGACCTGATAGTCGTCGACGAGGCCCACCACCTGGTGTGGCACGAAGACAAGGCCAGCCCGGAATACACCCTGGTCGAGCAGCTTGCTGAAACGATTCCTGGCGTGTTGCTGCTGACCGCGACCCCGGAACAACTGGGCCAGGACAGCCACTTTGCACGTCTGCGCCTGCTCGACCCGAACCGTTTCCATGACCTGCACGCTTTCCGCGCCGAGAGCGAAAACTATCGCCCGGTGGCCGAAGCCGTTCAGGAGCTGCTGGACAAGGGGCGCCTGTCGCCTGAAGCGCACAAGACCATTCACGGTTTCCTCGGCAACGAAGGCGAAGCGCTGCTGACCGCCGTCAACGATGGCGACACCGAAGCCAGCGCCCGTCTGGTTCGCGAACTGCTGGACCGTCACGGCACCGGCCGCGTGCTGTTCCGCAACACCCGCGCCGCGGTGCAGGGTTTCCCGGAACGCAAACTGCACCCGTATCCGCTGCCGTGCCCCGACGAATACCTCGAACTGCCGCTGGGCGATCACGCCGAGCTGTATCCGGAAGTCAGCTTCCAGGCCCAGCCGGATGCCAACGAGGAAGAACGCTGGTGGAAATTCGACCCGCGCGTCGAGTGGCTGATCGACCAGCTGAAAATGCTCAAGCGCACCAAAGTGCTGGTGATCTGCGCCCACGCCGAAACCGCCATGGACCTGGAAGACGCCTTGCGCGTGCGCTCCGGCATTCCGGCCACGGTGTTCCACGAGGGCATGAACATCCTCGAGCGTGACCGCGCCGCTGCGTATTTCGCCGACGAAGAATTCGGCGCGCAAGTGCTGATCTGCTCGGAAATCGGCAGTGAAGGTCGCAACTTCCAGTTCTCGCACCACCTGGTGCTGTTCGATCTGCCGTCGCACCCGGACCTGCTGGAGCAGCGCATCGGTCGTCTGGACCGGATTGGCCAGAAGCACATCATCGAACTGCACGTGCCCTACCTGGAAACCAGCCCGCAAGAGCGGCTGTTCCAGTGGTACCACGAAGCCCTGAACGCCTTCCTCAACACCTGCCCGACCGGCAACGCCTTGCAGCACCAGTTCGGCCCGCGCCTGCTGCCGCTGCTGGAAAATGCCGACGATGGCGAGTGGCAAGCGCTGATCGACGAAGCGCGCGCCGAGCGTGAGCGTCTGGAAGCCGAGCTGCACACCGGCCGTGACCGCCTGCTGGAGCTCAATTCCGGCGGTGCCGGCGAAGGTGATGCGCTGGTCGAGGACATTCTTGAGCAAGACGATCAATTCGCCCTGCCGATCTACATGGAAACCCTGTTCGACGCCTTCGGCATCGACAGCGAAGACCATTCGGAAAACGCCCTGATCCTCAAGCCGAGTGAAAAAATGCTCGACGCCAGCTTCCCGCTGGGCGACGACGAAGGCGTGACCATCACCTACGACCGCAACCAGGCGTTGTCTCGCGAAGACATGCAGTTCATCACCTGGGAACACCCGATGGTGCAGGGCGGCATGGACCTGGTGCTGTCCGGTTCGATGGGCAACACCGCCGTGGCGCTGATCAAGAACAAGGCGCTGAAACCTGGCACCGTGTTGCTGGAATTGCTTTACGTCAGCGAAGTGGTTGCGCCACGCTCACTGCAACTGGGCCGTTACCTGCCGCCGGCTGCGCTGCGCTGCCTGCTCGATGCCAATGGCAACGACCTGTCGGCCCGGGTGTCGTTCGAAACCCTGAACGATCAACTGGAAAGCGTACCGCGCGCCAGCGCCAACAAGTTCATCCAGGCCCAGCGCGATCAGCTGACGCCACGGATCAATGCCGGTGAAGAGAAAATCTTCCCGCGTCACGCCGAGCGCGTAGCCGAGGCACAGCGTCGCCTGGCTGCCGATACCGACGAAGAACTGGCGCGCCTGACCGCGTTGCAAGCGGTCAACCCGACCGTACGTGACAGCGAACTGGTTGCCTTGCGTAAACAGCGTGAGCAAGGCCTGGCCATGCTCGACAAGGCGGCGCTGCGACTGGAAGCGATTCGGGTGTTGGTGGCGGGTTAATCTCCCTGCTCCACCGTTAAACAAGAAGGCCCGCAGCGATGCGGGCCTTTTTTATGGTTTGACACTGAACCATTGTGGCGAGGGAGCTTGCTCCCGTTGGGCTGCGAAGCGGCCCTGAAATCATTCACAGCGGTCCTTCAGCCGAACCCCATTCACCAGGTTTGCGACTGCTGCGCAGTCGAGCGGGAGCAAGCTCCCTTGCCACAGGTTTTTTGCTCGCTTCTCTTAAGCGGTGACTGCGGGAATCTGCGGTTCAACAGCCACCAACCCTTCCTTCATCCGCTTCGCATCCCGCACAAAACACCGCGATGCCAGAAACAGAAACACCATCGTAAAGAACAGCGCCACCGGGATCAGGTACATCGCGTCATGCAGCCCGACGGCCTTGAACGCTTCGGTCATCTGCTCGGCACCGGCCGCCAGCATGGCCGTGTGCGCAAAGTGATCGGACAAAGCACCCACCACCACCGGCCCCAATCCACCGCCGAGCAAATACAACCCGGCAAAGAATAATGCTATGGCGGTCGCCCGCAGGCGCGGTTCGACCACGTCCTGAATCGCCGTGTAAACGCAGGTGTAAAAGTTGTAGGCAAACAACCAGCCGACGCTGAACAACGCCACAAACACCCCGATTTCGATCCGCCCCGCATGCAACGCCCAAGCGGTGCACACCGCCGAGATGATCAGGCTGAATCCCGCAAACAGCAGTCGCCCATTGGCCACGCGCTGGTGAATCTTGTCCGCGACCCACCCCCCCAAGGTCAAGCCGAACAGCCCCGTCACACCCACGATGACGCCCGTTGCCACGGCGGCCTCATGCAAAGGCATCAGGAAATAACGCTGCAACATCGGCACCATAAACGAGTTGCAGGCATAGCTGGCGAAGTTGAAACACAGCCCCGCCATGACCAGCCACAGGAATGTCGGCACCGCCAGCACCCGGCGAATCGGCCGGTCCACACGTTCCTGCGAGACCTGCACACTTTCGGCCGCGCCGCGTTTCGGCTCCTTGATGAAAAACATGAAGATCGCCAGGATCAGCCCCGGCACTGCCGCGATGAAAAACGGTGCACGCCAGCTGTCGAAGACCTTGACCATCCAGCCGATGGTGAAGAACGCCAGCAACAGTCCCAATGGCAAACCCAGCATGAAAATACCCATCGCGCGCGCGCGGCGGTGGGCAGGGAACAAGTCGCCGATCAATGAATTGGCGGCGGGTGCATAACTGGCTTCACCAATACCGATGCCCATGCGCACGATCAGGAAACTCCAGAAACTGCCCACCAGCCCGTTAACGGCGGTCAGCCCGCTCCACGCTGCAAGGCCCCAGCCCATCAGTTTGGCGCGTGAGCCGGTATCGGCCATCCGCCCCAAAGGCAGGCCGGCAATCGCGTAAACGATGGTGAATGCAGTCCCGAAGATCCCCAACTGAAAATCGCTGAGGTGCCATTCCATTCGGATCGGCTCAATGATGATGGCCGGAATGGTGCGGTCGAAGAAGTTGAACAGATTGGCCAGGAACAGCAGGAACAGAATGCGCCAGGCATTCGCCGCTTGGGTCGAGTTCTGCATGGGTCCGTCTCTTTCATTGTTGTTGGGGCTTCACTGTCCCCGGAACCTGCAATCTAGTCAGGCTCGCCGTAGCTGTCTGTAATTATTCGTAAGGCTGATATCAGCCCATGGCGAGCCCCCCGCGCAACGCCCTGCCCTGCGGATCGCTCAAGCCCAGTGTTTACAGGCCCCAACCCGTTGTTTCAATTGCTCTGACAGACGTAAAAATACTTTCCGCCCCCCCCCTTCCAAAGCCCGTTGCGAAGCCTAGAATAGCGGCCTTGTCTGCCCCACCATTCCCCTCCCCCTCCTTTGATTATCGCCCATGTCCGAAGTCAGTCCGTGTCTGAATTGCGGTGCCTGCTGTTCCCATTTTCGTGTCTCTTTTTTCTGGGGTGAGTGCACCTCGGCGGGAGGAACGGTGCCCGACGAGCTTGTCGCGTCCATCAGCCCCAGCCGCGTGGCCATGCTCGGCACAGACTGCAAACCCACCCGCTGCACCGGGCTGGTCGGTGAAGTGGGCAGTACCGTGCAATGCTCGATTTACGACCAGCGCTCCAGCACCTGTCGGGAATTCGACGCCTCGTGGGCCAATGGCGAGGCAAACGTGGATTGCGATGCAGCACGGGCAGCGTTCGGGCTGCCAGCCCTACTGCCCGACTACGAACTACCCTATGAGCAGATCGCGTAAGGGTTTAGCACCAAACGCAATAGCTAATTTCAAAAATTTAAGTATCAATGTGCTATCACCCCTTTGCACTTTGTACATGACCTCTATACTCCAGAGCATTCGCCAGCGTTAATTGCGCCGGCCAGGACGACTTAAGGGACGGGGGCAAGCGATGGAGTTGCTTGGTTTGCATTTCACGACCCAACTGCCAGAGAACGGTCAGGTCATACTCAATTGTGCGCATAACCCTTTTTTGGTGTCGCTGGCCTATGTGGTGGCCTGTGCGGCCGGCTTTGCCACGCTGGACATGACCGAACGGGTCCGCCATGCAGAAAAATCCGCGACCCCACGACTCTGGCGCTGGGTCGGTGCCGGGTGTCTGGCGGGTGGTATCTGGGCCATGCACTTCATCAGCATGCTGGCGTTCCAGGTGCCGATCGAAATTCATTACCAGATGCCTGTCACCCTGATCTCACTGTTGTTCGCGCTGACGGCCTCATGGCTGGCGATGCATACCCTCAGCCATTCTCATGTGAATTTCTGGCAATACCTGCGGGCCGCGGTGTGGATCGGTCTGGGCATCGCGACCATGCACTACGTGGGCATGGCCGCCATGCGTTCGAATGCGACGGCCTATTACCACCCCGCTCTGTTTATTCTCTCGATCGTCATCGCCATTGGCGCCAGCCTGGCCGCATTGTTGATTTCCAGTCATCTGCGCGATGGCAGCGGTGTGTTTCATCAACAACTCAAATACACCGCCAGCCTGGTGCTCGGAGCCGGCATCGTCAGCATGCACTTCACCGGCATGGCGGCACTTAACCTGGTGCTGCCCGACAACAGCCTCCAGCCGCTGCCCGGCGACAACAATCACTTCCAACTGGGCGTGACGGTAGCGGTGATAACGTTGCTGATTATCGGCAGCAGCATCAGCGCGGCACTGGCGGACAAGAAGCTGCAAATCAAGGAGTCGGACCTGCAGCGAGTCAACACCCTGCTCGGTCAACTGGATCAGGCGCGTCTGTCGCTGCAACAGGTGGCGCACCACGACGCGTTGACCAACCTGATCAACCGCCGTGGTTTCAACCAGATTTTCGCCGAAAAACTCACTGAGAAGACCAACGAAGGCGGCATGCTGGCGGTGATGTTCCTCGACATCGACCACTTCAAGCGGATCAACGACAGCCTGGGCCATGACGCTGGCGACGAATTGCTCAAGGTCCTGGCGGGCCACATCAAGAGCTCGCTGCGCAGCCACGAAGATGTGGTGGCGCGCTTCGGTGGCGACGAATTCTGCATCCTCATCAGCCTGCGCGATCGCGAAGAGGCACGACACATGGCCCAGAGCATCATGCTGAAAATGAAAGAGCCCATCGAGTTGGCCGGGCGAAGCATGGTCATGACCACCAGCATCGGCATCAGTCTCTTTCCGGAAGACGGCAAGACGTGCGAAGAGTTGCTGAAAAACGCCGATCTGGCGCTGTATCAATCCAAGGGCAGTGGCCGCAACGGTCTGAATTTCTTCAGCGCCAACCTGAAAACCCGCGCCAACCTGGAGCTGCAACTGGAAGAAGAACTGCGCAACGCCCTGCGCGACGACAGCGGACTGATGCTCTATTACCAACCGATCCATGACCTGAAGACCGGCCAGGTCAGCAAGCTGGAAGCATTGATTCGTTGGCAACATCCGGTCCGCGGGTTGCTGGCACCGGATCGGTTCGTCGCCATCGCCGAGGCCAACGGCCTGATCGCCGAACTGGACAATTGGGTGCTGCGCAAAGCCTGTGAGGACCTGAGCGAGCTGTCGCGTCAGGGCTGCGAAGAACTCCATATCGCGGTGAACTGCTCGCCCCTGAATCTTTTGCGCGAGGAACTGGTCGATGAAATCGAGCATGCATTACGGGTCGCCGGGGTGTCGCCGCACCGGCTGGAACTGGAAGTGACCGAGAATGCGCTGATGGGCAACCTCGTCAATACGTTGGTACAACTGAATCAGATCAGTGCCCTGGGTGTGTCGCTGTCGATCGACGAGTTCGGCACTGGTTACTCGTCACTGGCCTATCTCAAGCGCCTGCCACTCAATACGCTGAAGCTCGATCGATCGTTCATCAAGGACATCCCCAAGGCCCCCCAGGACATGGAAATTGTCCAGGCGATTATCGTCATCGCCCACACCCTGAATTTACAGGTGATCACCGAAGGCGTCGAAACCCCCGAGCAATACGCGTTTCTCGAGCGTGCCGGCTGCGATTTCGTGCAGGGCTACCTGCTCAGTCGTCCCGTGCCGCTGGCGGAGCTGCGTCCGGTGCTGAACGAGATCAACCAGCGCAAACACGCACGCGCCTTCAGCCCTTTGAGTCTGGCTCACGATACAGCTGCACTAACGGGTCCTTATGCAAATAGCCCTGCCCATTCAGGCGCATCAGTTGCGCGGCCGATCCGTTGATTGCCGATCCCGGCAAACCCAATGAAGGTGGGGATGACATCATTTGGCCTTCCTTTCGATTAAAGATCGCCAAATGTTGGCCGATTCATCATGACAAGGGAAAAGATTCCCCCGAGTGATGCTCAGGCCAACCCCCTGACGCTTGGACCAATGACGCGCTGAAAAAAGACGCGAGAACCCATCCGTGACGGTTCGACGACAGCAGTCGTCCGACCGACCAGCTCAGGTACATGGCGCACAATGACTTCCAAAAACAATCCGGCCACTGCGATATCCGATCTGACGCTGAGCCCGGCGGCGAACAGCCCCGCACCGTCGAAGCCATTGACGCCGTCGCGCCCGTTGGCGACTCAGCAATACCTGTACTTCACCGAAACCAACACGGACCGCATCCTCGACAACCTCGACGGCCTGCGCGACATGGTGTTCCCACGCCCGCCGCACTTGGAAGGCGATAACGAACAGCACAACGATCAGGAATTCCCGTCGGTGTGCCTGATCGGTCTCGGGCGCTGCGGCTCAAACATTGCGCTGGACGTCGCGGAGCTGGTGTACAACGCGCGCAAGTTCTACCTCAACGAATTCAACAACGAAGACCGACTGTCGCCGGACAAACGCTACGCCGAAAAGGGCTATAGCCCGGCCCAGTGGATTCGCAACAACTTGCGCCTGGTGCAGAACAAGGCCACCAAACCGGTGTTCCTGGTCGAGCCGCTGGTGATGCTCGGCGACCTGGACAAAGACATCGCCGGTCGCATCCGTTTCTCGCGCAAGGGCGAAAAAAGCGGCTTCCTGCGCGACTACAGCAAAATGAAAATCATGGACTTGTCGGAAGTCCACGCCGGTGGCGCCGGTAACGCGCCGATCCTCGGCCAGTACCTGGCCAAGATCATCCTGAACAAGGACACCCAGCGCTTCTCCAGCCCGGACTGGAAGATGATTCACTCGTACCTGATCGACAGCTGCGGCATCAAGGCCAACCAGTCGCGCCTGTATTTCTCGATCTTCAGTGCCGGCGGCGGTACGGGCTCGGGCATGGCCTCGGAGTTCGGTCTGGCCCAGCAGCACTCGTACATGAACAAGACGTTCGACACCAAGCCGATGGACGAGCATGACGGCAAAAGCGGTCATTCCTTCGTCTTCGAACCGATCTTCACCAGCGGCATTTGCGTACTGCCGAACATTTCCGATCACCGCAGTGAAATGTCCGAGGCGCTGCACATCAACGCCGGTCGTCTGCTGTGCAAATACCTGTCGGAAGAGTGGGACTTCTCCTACAACTTCGCCAATGAAGACAGCAGCGAAGCCAGCGTCATGGGCCGTATCCGCCCATGGAACGCGATGATGCTGATCTCCAACGACATCATGCGTTATGCCGAAGAAAGCGATGACGGCAACATCCAGAACATCGACGTCAACGCGATGGAAAAGCACGCCAACCAGTACATCTCGCAGCAGATCTTCAACATTCTGACGGCGCAGGCGGTCACGACTGACTACGACCAGAACTATTTCCGTCGCGCCGGCATCGACATCGGCGAAACCATTCGCCTCGACGCCAACGACCTGTTCATGAGCCTGGCCGGCCCGGTGGCGATTGCCTACGCCGAATCGGTGGTGCCGGAAACGCCGCCGCCGAGCGGCGACAAGTTCAAGGTGTTCGAAAAAGAGCCGCAGCGCCTGAACATCGACGACCTGTTCTTCCGCTCCATCGACCTGCCGCACTTCAACAAGGTCACCCAGGCCATCGAAGGCATCAGCCTGTTGCCGATCGAATCCAAGCGCTATCGCGCCTCGCTGGAGCAGTACAAGAATTCCGGCTATGACGCAGCCGCGTTGCACGACCTGCATTTCTTCAAGAACTGCTCGTCGGTGGTGTCGATAGTTTCGCTGCCGAAAGACTACAAACTGTCCTACATGGACCTGAACCGGTTGAAGACTCACCTCAACAGCCTGTTCCCTAACACCACGCTCAAGCGTTATGCGCTGGTGATCGGCGCGTCGGCCAACTTGTCGCTGACCACGTTGATCGCCAAGAGCCCGTGCCTGTCGGACGACTTCCTGACGCTGATCGTGGCCTTCATCAAGCGCTGCTTCGCGAAGAACCCGTACCGCTTCGACGAAACGCTGGATAACTCGATCCTGGACTTCATCATCAATGAAGACTTCGACGAAGACCTGATCGACGAATTGCTCAACGAGTTCGAAAACCCGGCGAAGATCCTCGATACCAACTGGTATGCGATCAAACCGATGTACGAGAAGAAGTACCGTGAGCTGATCAACGACAAGGACAAGTTTGTCTCGATCAATGACATTCGCCTGTCGCGCGATTGCGTGAAGAAGGCGATCAAGTACCTGCGCGAGATCTATCGTCACCGGATCGGCAAGACCAAGGTTATTTCGCTTAATAACCATACGGGCAAGACCGCTTAACGGGGTATGCCTGAAAAGATCGCAGCCTTCGGCAGCTCCTACGGGCTGCGGTTCACATGGCACCGTGTCGCGACACTGGCCTGTAGGAGCTGCCGAAGGCTGCGATCTTTTGATCTTGACCTTATGCTCTGCTTACCAACATCCAGAAACAATTGAGCAGCCCGCAGGCCGCTCAATAAACTGTTCCCGTTACGCGCACGTCACCCTCGCCAAGACCCTTCTGTGGCCTTTCTCTACGGCAACATGCCATCACGCTACTCGGCTACACACTTTTGTCCGACAAACTCGCGCACTCATTCGGTGCAGAGATTCACTTCGTCGCCCTTTCCTGAATCAGTATCCACGGCGAAACGACCACTGCCCACAACTCCGGATCGCGTTCGAAAAGATCCAGCGCCCGCGTTTCAGACAGCTTGGCGAGCGTGTCGGCGGCCAGCCAGGCAGCCACTTTCTCGCCTTCGTCCGTCGCCACAGCCTCGGCCGCCGCGATCAAGTCCAGACCGGGATCGACCCACAATAGGGCACCCTTGGCGAAGAACGGTTCCAGCTCTTTCCAGGTAATAGATGCGGTTTCACCAAGCAGCTTGGCATAGAGGGTGCTAGGTTCTTGAGTCATGGGTCCTGTCCGGAAAAGAAATCGACGTGGATGATAACGTTGGTGGTCTGGCAGAAAAACCCGGATGCAATTGAGTCACCGATTGAAAACTGCAGGAACGCCAAGGATTGCTGGATTTCAGCTAAAACCCCCGCCGCAATTCTGTCTTTTTCTTTCAAAAAAGCGACACCCCCTGAATTTGCCCCCTGGCGCCAGCTTCCCAGGCTAACAATTGGCGCTCTACACTGTACCGGTACAGTTGCCGGGGGCATTTTCCGGAGGATATTGAAGATATCTGACCCGGTTCTGCTGCTACGGCGCCAGGACTATAAAAACTACAACAGTAAGAGTGGAGCACTATGACTAAGGCTACTAAGCAGATTTCCAAACTGTTTGCCGCTATGGTTCTGGCCGGGGTTGCCAGCCATTCGTTCGCAGCTGACACCATCAAGATCGGCATCGCCGGCCCTAAAACCGGTCCTGTAGCCCAATACGGCGACATGCAGTTCAGTGGCGCCAAAATGGCCATCGAACAGATCAACGCCAAGGGCGGCGTAGACGGCAAGAAACTCGAAGCCGTTGAATACGATGACGCCTGTGATCCAAAACAAGCTGTGGCTGTCGCGAACAAGGTCGTCAACGACGGCGTCAAGTTCGTGATCGGTCACCTGTGCTCCAGCTCCACTCAACCGGCTTCGGACATCTACGAAGACGAAGGCGTGATCATGGTCACCCCGGCTGCCACCAGCCCGGACATCACCAACCGTGGTTACAAAATGGTGTTCCGCACCATCGGTCTGGACAGCGCCCAGGGCCCTGCCGCCGGTAACTACATTGCCGATCACGTAAAACCGAAAATCGTTGCTGTCCTGCACGACAAACAGCAATACGGTGAAGGCATCGCCACCGCCGTGAAGAAAACCCTGGAAGGCAAAGGCGTCAAGGTTGCCGTGTTCGAAGGCATCAACGCCGGCGACAAAGACTTCTCTTCGATGATCGCCAAGCTCAAGCAAGCCAACGTCGACTTCGTTTACTACGGCGGCTACCACCCAGAGCTGGGTCTGATCCTGCGTCAATCCCAGGAAAAAGGCCTGAAAGCCAAGTTCATGGGTCCGGAAGGCGTGGGTAACGACTCGATTTCGCAGATCGCCAAGGACGCTTCCGAAGGTCTGCTGGTAACCCTGCCGAAATCCTTCGACCAGGATCCAGCCAACGTTGCTCTGGCTGACGCATTCAAAGCGAAGAAAGAAGACCCGAGCGGTCCGTTCGTGTTCCCGGCCTACTCGGCTGTGGAAGTGATCGCCGAAGGCATCAAGGCTGCCAAGTCCGAAGACACCGCCAAAGTGGCTGCTGCCATCCACGCAGGCACCTTCAAGACGCCTACCGGCGACCTGAGCTTCGACGCCAAGGGCGACCTGAAAGACTTCAAATTTGTGGTTTACCAGTGGCACTTCGGCAAACCAAAAACTGAAGCTTCGCCTCAGTAAGGCCTTGCCTGACTGACTGCCAATAAAGCCCACGGCGTGCCGTGGGCTTTGTTTTACGAACGTATTGGGCCGCGCTGGCGTGATCCGCCAGTCTCCCCACCTGAAAATCTCAAAACCGTCATCAGCGGTTCGCTGGCAAACCTCGCGTTCGAAGTGGATGCAGATCCACGGGGCTCGAGCGGGAAAATGACTCCACCAGTGAAATGCGTATCAGGTTTTTAGGAGCGCTGTAATGCCTGACATCTATCACTTCTTCCAACAGCTGGTTAATGGTCTGACCATTGGCAGCACGTATGCCCTGATCGCCATCGGCTATACGATGGTTTACGGCATCATTGGAATGATCAACTTCGCCCACGGCGAGGTGTACATGATTGGTTCCTACGTGGCGTTCATCGCCATTGCGGGCCTGACCATGATGGGACTCGACAGTGTTCCGCTGTTGATGACCGCCGCGTTCCTCGCGACCATCGTCGTGACCAGTGCCTACGGTTACAGCATCGAACGGATCGCCTACCGCCCCTTGCGCGGCAGCAACCGTCTGATCCCGCTGATTTCCGCCATCGGCATGTCGATCTTCCTGCAGAACACGGTTCTGCTGGCGCAAGACTCCAAGGACAAATCCATCCCCAACCTGATCCCCGGCAACTTCGCCATCGGGCCAGGTGGCGCACATGAAGTGCTGATTTCCTACATGCAAATCGTGGTGTTCGTGGTGACCCTGATCGCCATGCTCGGCCTGACGCTGTTCATATCCCGCTCTCGCCTGGGTCGCGCCTGCCGCGCCTGTGCCGAAGACATCAAGATGGCCAACCTGCTGGGTATCAACACCAACAACATCATCGCCCTGACCTTCGTCATCGGTGCCGCACTGGCGGCCATCGCGGCCGTGCTGCTGAGCATGCAATACGGCGTGATCAACCCGAACGCCGGTTTCCTTGTCGGCCTCAAGGCCTTCACCGCAGCGGTACTGGGCGGTATCGGCAGCATCCCCGGCGCCATGCTCGGCGGGATCGTGCTTGGGGTGGCGGAAGCCTTTGGTGCCGATATCTTCGGTGACCAGTACAAGGACGTCGTGGCGTTCGGTCTATTGGTTCTGGTGTTGTTGTTCCGGCCAACCGGCCTGTTGGGCCGTCCGGAGGTTGAGAAAGTATGACTAGGAATCTTAAACAGGCGTTGTTCAGCGCCTTGCTGGTGTGGGCCGTTGCCTACCCGGTACTCGGTCTGAAACTGACCATTGTCGGCATCAACCTCGAAGTCCATGGCACCAGCACTGCAACGCTGATCACCATCGCCGTGTGCTCGGTGCTGATGTTCTTGCGGGTGCTGTTCGACCAGCAGATCAGCACGGCCTGGAAATCCTCGCCCAACCTGCCGGTGATGCCGGCCAAGGCCAGTAATTTCCTGACCCTGCCGACCACCCAGCGCTGGATCATCATCGCGTTGATCGTCGGCGCGCTGGTCTGGCCGTTCTTCGGCTCCCGCGGGGCGGTGGATATCGCCACGCTGGTGCTGATCTACGTGATGCTCGGCCTCGGCCTGAACATCGTGGTCGGCCTGGCCGGCCTGCTCGACCTCGGTTACGTCGGTTTCTATGCCGTCGGCGCCTACAGCTACGCGCTGCTGTCGCACTACTACGGCTTGAGCTTCTGGATCTGCCTGCCGATCGCCGGCCTGATGGCGGCCACTTTCGGCTTCCTGCTCGGTTTCCCGGTACTGCGTCTGCGCGGTGACTACCTGGCGATCGTGACCCTGGGCTTCGGTGAAATCATCCGTCTGTTCCTGCGTAACCTGACCGAGCTCACCGGTGGCCCGAACGGCATCAGCAACATTCCCAAGCCAACGCTTTTCGGGCTGACCTTCGATAAAACTGCCGCAGAGGGTCTGCAGACATTCCACGAGTACTTCGGCCTGGAATACAACTCGATCAACAAGGTGATCTTCCTTTACCTGATCGCGGTGTTGTTGTCGCTGTTCGCGCTGTTCGTCATCAACCGCTTGCTGCGTATGCCGTTGGGCCGTGCCTGGGAAGCGCTGCGTGAAGACGAGATCGCCTGCCGTGCGTTGGGCCTGAACCCGACGATCATCAAGCTCTCGGCCTTTACCCTCGGTGCGTGCTTCGCCGGTTTCGCCGGCAGCTTCTTCGCCGCGCGTCAGGGCCTGGTGACACCGGAGTCCTTCACCTTCATCGAGTCGGCGACCATCCTCGCCATCGTGGTACTGGGTGGCATGGGCTCGCAATTGGGCGTCGTACTCGCCGCCACGGTGATGATCCTGTTGCCGGAAATGATGCGTGAGTTCAGTGAATACCGCATGTTGATGTTCGGCGCCTTGATGGTGCTGATGATGATCTGGCGTCCTCAGGGTCTGCTGCCCATGCAACGTCCTCACATGGAGCTGCGCAAATGAGCCGCGAGATCCTTAAAGTAGACAATCTGAGCATGCGCTTCGGCGGCTTGCTGGCGGTCAACGGCGTAGCCCTGAGCGTGAAAGAGAAACAGGTCGTGGCACTGATCGGCCCCAACGGCGCCGGCAAGACCACCGTGTTCAACTGCCTGACCGGTTTCTACAAACCGAGCGGTGGCAGCATCCTGCTGGACGGCGAGCCGATCGAAGGCCTGCCCGGTCACAAGATCGCCCTCAAAGGCGTGGTGCGCACCTTCCAGAACGTGCGGCTGTTCAAGGACATGACCGCGGTCGAGAACCTCTTGATCGCCCAGCACCGTCACCTGAACACCAACTTCCTGGCAGGCCTGTTCAAGACCCCGGGCTTCCGCAAAAGCGAACGCGAGGCCATGGAGTTCGCCGAGTACTGGCTGGACAAGGTCAACCTCAAGGCGTTCGCCAACCGTCCCGCCGGCACCCTGGCCTACGGTCAGCAACGTCGCCTGGAAATCGCCCGCTGCATGATGACCCGCCCGCGGATCCTCATGCTCGACGAACCGGCCGCCGGCCTGAACCCGAAGGAAACCGAGGACCTCAAGGCGCTGATCAGCATGTTGCGCGAAGAGCACAACGTCACCGTGCTGCTGATCGAACACGACATGAAGCTGGTCATGAGCATTTCCGACCACATCGTCGTGATCAACCAGGGCACGCCTCTGGCCGACGGCACGCCGGAACAGATCCGCGACAATCCTGAAGTGATCAAAGCCTACCTGGGGGAAGCGTAAATGCTGCAATTCGAAAACGTTTCCACCTTCTACGGCAAGATCCAGGCCCTGCACAGCGTCAACGTCGAAGTCCGTCAGGGCGAGATCGTGACGCTGATCGGTGCGAACGGCGCCGGCAAGTCGACCCTGCTGATGACCCTCTGCGGTTCGCCGCAAGCCCACAGCGGCAGCATCCGCTACATGGGCGAAGAACTCGTCGGCCAGGACTCGTCGCACATCATGCGTAAAAGCATCGCGGTGGTGCCGGAAGGTCGTCGAGTGTTTGCGCGTCTGACCGTAGAAGAAAACCTCGCGATGGGCGGATTCTTCACCGACAAGGGCGATTATCAGGAACAGATGGACAAAGTTCTCGGACTTTTCCCACGCCTGAAAGAACGCTTCGCCCAGCGCGGCGGCACCATGTCCGGCGGCGAACAGCAGATGCTCGCCATCGGCCGTGCGCTGATGAGCAAGCCCAAGCTGCTGTTGCTCGACGAGCCATCGTTGGGCCTGGCACCGATCATCATCCAGCAGATCTTCGACATCATCGAGCAGCTGCGAAAGGATGGCGTGACGGTGTTCCTGGTGGAGCAGAACGCCAACCAGGCGCTGAAAATCGCTGACCGCGCGTACGTTCTGGAGAACGGCCGGGTGGTGATGCAAGGCACCGGCGAAGCACTGCTGACCGACCCGAAAGTGCGCGAAGCGTACCTTGGTGGTTAAGCTTTAGCGGTAAACAAAAAACGGCCTTCGCGGGCCGTTTTTTTATGCCTGCCGCAATCTACATGACGAAGGAGATCCAGTGTGGGAGCGGGCTTGCTCGCGAATGCGGAATATCAGCCAACATTGATGCTGAATGTGAAACCGCATTCGCGAGCAAGCCCGCTCCCACAGGGTTTGTGTGGTGTCAGTCGCTATCATTAAAGCCGATCCAACGCCTCCCCACTGCGCTTGAACCACCCAATCAAATAATCCGCCAGCACTTGCGTGCGCTTGGGCAGCCCGCCCTGATACGGATGCACCAGGTACATCGGCATGCGACGGGTCTGATAGTCGCGCAGGAGCCAGCGCAAACGCCCGTCAGCCAATTCCGTTTGCAGCAGGTAGGACGGCAGACGCGCAATACCGGCGCCGGCCAGTGCCGCTTTCTTCAGCAGGCTGTAATGATTGCTGGCGAACGGCCCCGACACGCGAACCCGCAACAACTCGTGTTGCTGGTGATAAAGCCATTCTTCGCGGCCGCTGTAGTGGCTGTTGAGCAAACAACGATGGTCCGCGAGAGCTTGTGGCGTCAACGGTTCACCATATTGCTCGAGGTAGGCCGGGCTGGCGCAGGTCAGTTCGTGCCAGGCCAACAGCGGTCGCGCCACCAGACGTTCGTCATTGCCCACGTCGGAACGAACCGCCAGATCAAAACCATCGCGAGACAGATCACGGAAGCTGTTGCTGAGATCGAGCTCAATCTGCACGTCCGGGTACTTGTGGGAAAACTCCAGCAACAAGCCATCGAAGAAGGTTTCTCCCAGGGATACCGGAACCGTCATACGCACCGGACCGGCCATGTCGTCCTTCAACCGTGCCAATGCCTGACGCGCCCTTTCCACTTGCGCCACCAGGGCCTGGGCTTGCGGCAACAGCGCCGCCCCCGCCGCCGTCAGGCTCAAGCGGCGGGTGGTGCGTTGCAGCAGCACCACGGAAAACCGCGTCTCCAGCAGGCTGATGCGCTTGGACAGCTGCCCTTTGCTGCAACCCAGTTGCTGCGCCGCCAAAGTGAAACTGCCCGCTTCGATCAACACGGCGAACGCCGCCAGATCATCCATCTCGCTCATGGATTGTTTCCATTTGAAAACCAAAGGTTGCCTATTAGTGCGCTTATCCACAGAAAAAACCACTCTAGACTGAAGCCACTTTCAACACACACGAGGATCGACAGCATGAAAGTTCTTTTGATTGGCGCAGGCGGCACCATCGGTTCAGCGATCGACAAGGAATTGTCCGAGCGTCACGAGATCATTCGCATCGGTCGCAACAGCGGCGATTTCCATGTGGATATCAGCGACAGCGCCTCGATTCGCAAACTGTTCGAACAGACCGGCAAGTTCGACGCACTGGTCTGCGCCGCGGGCAACGTGACCTTCGCACCGCTCGGCGAAATGACCGAAGACAGTTTCGCCCTGGGCCTGAAAGACAAGCTGATGGGCCAGGTCAACCTGCTGTTGATCGGCCGCGAATTTGCCAACGATGGTGCCTCGTTCACCTTCACCACCGGCGTGCTCAGCCACGACCCGATTCGCAGCGGTGCCTCGGCAGCACTGGTCAACGGCGCCCTCGACAGCTTCGTGCGCGCCGCCGCGATTGAACTGCCGCGTGGTCTGCGGGTGAACTCGGTGAGCCCGAATGTACTGGTTGAAGCCATGGGCAAATACGCACCGTATTTCCGCGGCTACAAACCGGTTCTGGCAGTCGATGTGGCGCTGGCCTACGCCAAAAGCGTTGAAGGCCTGCAAACAGGTCAGACCTTCCACGTCGGCTGACACACCAAAACCCCTGTAGGAGCGAGCTTGCTCGCGATGGACGTTAACGATAACGCGTACTTTCTGAATAAACGCGGCGCTCTTGAGACCATCGCGAGCAAGCTCGCTCCTACAGGTTGTTCGACATGGAGAAATCAATACCGGTATTCGACGCAGCCAAATCAAAAGTCAGCGGGGTTGTGATGAACGGTCAGGCTGAGTAACGTGGCGGCACTTGTCTGGAGAGCCAAAGATGCGTGTTGCCCGTTCCTTAGTCCTTGTTGCCCTGCTTCCGCTGTTCGCTGCCTGCCAGTTGCTCGATGGCCCGCGTGAAAGTGCTTCCCACGTGGGCCAAACCCGAATGCAGGGTCAACTGACGGCGGCCAACGGCAAGCTGTTGTTTCAGCCCTGCAATGAGCAGCGCAGTTACGTGGTCAACGACACAGGCGGCACCAGCGTCCTGCAGGAGGCCGCGACCCTCGCCGATGCCCAGGGCAAGCTGTTCGCCGATGTACGCGGACGGATCGTCGACAGCCGCCTCGATCTGGAACAGCTGTACCGCGTCGAACGGTCGGGCACCGCATGCGCCGATCCGAATTTCAAACTGCTGATCCTGCGCGCTGCCGGCCACGGGCCGGAGTGGAACGTCAAGGTCAGCGGCAAAGGCATGGTCATCGACCGTGCGGGTCAACCGCCCTTGGCCGTACCTTATGTTGAAGAACAACTGGGTGATGGCCGCTTCAACCTCAGCACCGAAGCCAACAACCAGCACATCGAACTATGGGTCGCGCGGCAACGTTGCGTCGACAGCACCACTGGCAGTGTTCAGCACATGAGCGCCGAATTGCGCATTGATGGTCAGGTTCGACGCGGCTGCGGGTATTTCGGCGGATCGCGCGACGACTGATCGTTTAAGCCTCACGGGACTCGGCTTTTGGGGCTTATAATCGCCGCCTTCAAACGCCCTGGCGCAGTTGTGCGCCCCGCGAACCGGATCCCGTCATGTTACGAATCACTGAACTCAAGCTGCCAATCGACCATCCCGAAGAAGACCTGCGCCCTGCCATCCTGCAGCGCCTGGGCATCGCCAGTGATGACCTGCTCGATTTCACCTTGTTCAAGCGCAGCTACGATGCGCGCAAAAAGTCCTCCGAACTGTGTTTCATCTACACCATCGACCTCACCGCCACGGATGAGGCGGCGTTGCTGCACAAGTTCGCCGATGACCGTAACGTCAACGTAGCGCCGGATGTCAGCTACAAAGTGGTCGGCCAGGCGCCGGCCGATCTCGAACAACGCCCGGTCGTGGTCGGTTTCGGTCCGTGCGGGATTTTTGCCGGGCTGCTGCTGGCGCAGATGGGCTTCAAGCCGATCATTCTCGAGCGCGGCACCGAAGTGCGTCAGCGCACCAAGGACACCTGGGGCCTGTGGCGCAAAAGCGTGCTCAACCCCGAGTCCAACGTGCAATTTGGTGAAGGCGGTGCGGGGACTTTCTCCGACGGCAAGCTCTACAGCCAGATCAAGGACCCGAAATTCATCGGTCGCAAAGTCCTGCATGAATTCGTAAAAGCCGGCGCGCCGGAAGAAATCCTCTACGTCAGCAAACCGCACATCGGTACGTTCCGTCTGACTGGCGTTGTGGAAAACATGCGTGAGCAAATTCGCGCCCTGGGCGGTGAAGTGCGCTTCCAGCAGCGCGTCACCGATGTGTTGATCGAGGACGGCCAACTGGTCGGTGTCGAGCTCAACGGCGGCGAGCAGATCCATTCGAAACACGTGATTCTGGCCCTCGGCCACAGCGCCCGGGACACCTTCCGCATGCTCCACGGCCGCGGTGTGTTCATGGAAGCCAAGCCGTTCTCGGTGGGTTTTCGCATCGAGCACCCTCAGTCGCTGATCGACCGCGCGCGCCTCGGAAAATACGCCGGCCACCCGAAACTCGGGGCTGCCGACTACAAGCTGGTGCACCACGCCAAGAACGGCCGTTCGGTCTACAGCTTCTGCATGTGCCCGGGTGGCACGGTGGTGGCGGCGACGTCCGAGCCTGGCCGCGTGGTCACCAACGGCATGAGCCAGTATTCGCGTAACGAGCGAAACGCCAACTCCGGGATCGTCGTCGGCATCACCCCGGAAGTCGATTACCCGGGCGGTCCACTGGCCGGTATCGAGTTACAGGAACGCCTGGAATCCCACGCCTATGTGCTGGGCGGCAGCAATTACGAAGCGCCGGCACAGCTGGTTGGCGATTTCATCGCGGGCAAGCCGTCCACTGAACTGGGCAGCGTTGAACCGTCCTACAAGCCCGGTGTTGCGCTGGGTGATTTGGCGCTGGCCTTGCCGGCGTTCGCCATCGAAGCCATTCGCGAAGCCTTGCCGGCGTTCGAGAAGCAGATTCGTGGGTACTCGCTGCATGACGCGGTGTTGACCGGGATCGAAACGCGCACCTCGTCGCCGCTGCGGATTACTCGTAACGAGTCGATGCAGAGTTTGAACGTGAAGGGCCTGTTCCCGGCGGGTGAAGGCGCGGGTTATGCGGGCGGGATTCTGTCGGCGGGTGTGGACGGGATTCGCATCGCCGAAGCCGTCGCTCGCGACATCCTCGGCCTCGAAGCCTGACTGGTAATCACTGAAATAAAGCAGAACCTGTGGGAGCCGGGCTTGCCCGCTCCCACAAGGATTTCAGCGTCTGAACGATCTAGATATTTGCGCGTAGCACTGTAGTCGGCAACGGCTCACCGCGCTCGACACTCGCCGCCACCGCATCCATCAACCCACTCAACTCATACCCCTGCGCTTTGAGCCAGTCCTGATCGTAATAGCTGGTCTCATAACGCTCGCCGCCATCGCACAGAATCGCCACGATCGACCCCGACTCTCCCGCCACTACCATCTGCCGGGCCGCCATCAAGGCGCCGATCAGGTTGGTCCCGCTCGACCCGCCCACACGCCGTCCCAAACGCTGCGCCAGGTAATGCATGGCCGCCAGCGACAGCGCGTCCGGCACCTTGACCATCGCATCAATCACCTTCGGCAGGAACGACGCCTCGACCCGTGGCCGACCGATGCCTTCGATCCGCGAACCGTGATCCAGGCGCAGGCTGGCATCGCCGGTCAGGTAGTAATCGAAAAACACCGAACGCTCGGCATCGGCGCACAGCACGCGGGTGCAATGCTGGCGGTAACGCACGTAACGCCCGAGGGTCGCGGTGGTGCCGCCGGTGCCGGGGCTGGAAATCAGCCAGCTCGGTTCCGGGTGTTGCTCGAAACGCATCTGATGGAAGATCGATTCGGCAATGTTGTTGTTCGCCCGCCAGTCGGTGGCGCGTTCGGCATAGGTGAACTGATCGATGAAGTGCCCGTCGTGCTCGCGGGCCAGGCGCTCGGATTCGGCGTAAATCTGCGTCGGATCGTCCACCAGGTGGCTCTTGCCGCCGTAGAAAGCGATCTGCGCGATCTTCTCTTTGGAGGTGGTCGCCGGCATCACCGCAATAAACGGCAAGCCCAGCAAACGGGCGAAGTACGCCTCGGAAATCGCCGTCGAACCGCTGGACGCTTCGATCACCGGCGCACCGGGTTTGAGCCAGCCGTTACACAGCGCATAAAGGAACAACGAGCGGGCCAGGCGATGCTTCAGGCTGCCGGTGGGATGGCTCGACTCATCCTTGAAATACAACTCGATGCCCGGCAAACCCGGCAAGGGTAACGGGATGAGGTGGGTGTCGGCGCTGCGCTGGAAGTCGGCTTCGATGATGCGGATGGCTTCTCGAGCCCACTGTCGGTTGTCGCTCATGGTGGTTTTCTCGTTGAGTCGGCCTTGTCGCAAGGCTCAGCCCTGAAGCTTAGGAAAAATCCGACATCCCGCACAGATACAGCTGAGCTTCAATACGTCCGGCAACTGCTAGGCTCAGGTCCGTGTCGACCTTTCGGCTGTAACGGCATATAACAAAAAAGAATATAACTTTTGTTTTAACAACTAACGGTACGGGTTAGGGTGTGCCACCTTTTTGATAATTCGATGGAGAGCGACCTTGCCTCTGCGTAGCACTTTCACGCGTTTCTTTCAGTTGGAAGCTGCCAGCGGTCTGTTGTTGATCGCCGCAGCAGCCCTGGCCCTGATCATTAACAACTCATCGTTGTCGTGGCTCTACAACGGTCTACTGGACACCCCCGTGGTCGCCCAGATCGGCGCGCTTAAAATCGCCAAGCCGCTGCTGCTGTGGATCAACGACGGACTGATGGCGCTGTTCTTCCTGCTGATCGGCCTGGAAGTGAAACGCGAAGTTCTCGACGGACAGCTGTCGAAACCTTCGCAGGTCGTCCTGCCCGGCGCCGCAGCGATTGGCGGCATGGTCGTGCCGGCGTTGGTTTACTGGTTTTTCAACCGCGACAATCCCGCAGCCCTCGGGGGCTGGGCCATTCCGATGGCCACCGACATCGCCTTCGCCCTCGGCGTCCTAGCCCTGCTGGGCAAACGCGTGCCAGTGTCGCTGAAGCTGTTCCTGATGACCCTGGCGATCATCGACGACCTCGGCGCCATCATCGTCATCGCGATCTTCTATTCCGGCGCACTGTCGACCCTGTCCCTGGCACTCGCTGCGGCCTGCATCGTGGCGCTGATTGCGATGAACCGGCTCGGCGTGGTCAAGCTCGGGCCCTACATGATCATCGGTTTGATCCTGTGGGTGTGCGTGCTCAAGAGCGGTGTTCACGCAACGCTGGCCGGCGTAACCCTGGCCTTCTGCATCCCGCTGCGCACGAAAAACGCCGAGCCTTCGCCGCTGCTGACCCTGGAACACGCCCTGCACCCGTGGGTGGCCTACGGCATCCTGCCGCTGTTCGCCTTCGCCAACGCCGGCCTGTCCCTGAGCGGCGTGACCGTCGAAAGCTTCACCCACCACGTGCCGATGGGCATCGCGGTCGGCCTGCTGCTGGGCAAGACCCTCGGCGTGTTCGGCTTGACCTGGCTGGCGGTGAAAATCGGCATCGCCGCCCTGCCCCAAGGCGCCAACTGGGGTCAGGTGCTGGGCGTGGCGATCCTCTGCGGGATCGGCTTCACCATGAGTTTGTTTGTCGGCTCACTGGCATTTG
Source organism: Pseudomonas sp. LB3P81 (assembly GCF_054897965.1). NCBI lineage: Bacteria > Pseudomonadati > Pseudomonadota > Gammaproteobacteria > Pseudomonadales > Pseudomonadaceae > Pseudomonas > Pseudomonas sp. LB3P81. The sequence continues at coordinate 2,021,363 of NZ_JBUBVG010000001.1, forward strand.
TGCCGGGCGCCAGTGAGTACGCCGGGATGGACCGGATGGGGATCTTGACCGGTTCGATATTGGCGGCGCTGATCGGGTATGCGGTGACGGCGGCGGCGAGTCGCAAGAGCGCACTTCAACGGGTTTAGCTAAAACATGCTTTGGTCATCGAGATAATCATTTAACGAATGAGGAAACGGATGTTTCCTCATTCTTTCATCCGCAATTGCCAGGGCATCTACGGTGGGCAGGATCATGACACTTGGGTTCGGCAAATACTGGCTGCCCCGTATGTTCGACGTCTGACAGATATCACCCAGCCTGAACTTATCGAGATGACTCGAAGGGTCATGGAAGATGAGGGACCGGAACATGCCACCTACTTCTGGCTGGAAATGTTGGCGCTCAATATTCCAGACCCTCTAATTTTCGATCTGATTTTCCATCCGGGAGAGTATTTTGTGATGGAGACAATAAGCGAGGGCTGACACCGGAGCAGGTAATCGAGATTGCTTTGAAGGGTAGAGATACGCCAGATCGGGAATGATCGGACACCTCCATCAACCTGTGGGAGCGAGCCTGCTCGCGAAAAACGTCTGGAGAATGCGTTCATTCAGACAGCACGCGTTATCGTTCACGTCCATCGCAGGCAAGCCAGCTCCTACAGGGGAACGCGTACACCTGAAATCAGGTCGGCTGGCAGGCCGCCTCGCGGTGCTGTTGCGGTACACGCCCCCTCGAGAGGCCGAGTGGAGGTTCTGCGCAGTGGGCAACCCGGCATGGATGCCGGGTTAGCCGCGCACGGCCATGGATGGCCGATCGCGGCGGGCCCACGGAGCAGGACCGGAGCGAGGGCATGGCGAGCCTAGGCGAGCCACCGAACGAAAGGGGCAAAAGCGCTTGGTTACTTGGCGCTTTTCCAAGTGACCCGCTGTAAAAGCGGAACCGCCAGCGGCCGTTACCGAAGCAACGGATATGTACTCAATCAAATCGGCGTTCTTGCTTTTGTGTTCCCCGAGATTCCGTGAAGAACCAAATAAAAACCCCGACCAGTCACCTGATCGGGGTTTTCTTTTACCCGTTCCCGCTTAGTGCGAAACGCGGCTAGTCCCATCAACAGTAGCAATCCGCACCCGCTCACCCACACGGAACACTTCATTCTCCTGAACCTGCTGCACATAGGCGCGCATGCTGCCGTCGTCTTCGCGCACAGTGATTTCCACGCCCTGAGCACGGGTCAGGCCTTCTTCAGTGGCCGAACCAATCAGTCCGCCCGCAACGGCGCCGATGACCGCCGCAACGATACTGCCGCGACCGCCGCCGATGGCGCTGCCGCCAACACCGCCCACTGCTGCACCAGCGAGGCCGCCGATAGGGGTCTTGGTGCCTTCGATTTTCACCGGACGCAGGGATTCGATGGTGCCCATGCGAACGGTCTGCACACGACGCGCTTCGTCACGAGAATAGGAGTCACCGGTCAAGCTCGATTGGCAGCCAGTGAGCAACATCGCCATCGTGGAAAAGGAAGCAACCAGCAGAACAGACTTACGCATAGCATCAACTCCAAAGGACAGGCATTCATTAAACTCCGCAGCTTGACGCCTGTCACGACGTGGCCCGGATAAAATTGGTTTGATTCAGGCCAGGTACAGGCGCCTCCACGAACTCAGCACACAGTAGCGGCAAATGGCGGAAGCTGCGCCGCTGAACCAGGGATTGTCATGGATTACTTCATCATTGTCGTCACCACTGTCGCCGGCCTGTACTTCCATGGGTGGTTGTACGTACGGATCAAACGCTGGATGGACCGCGACCTGGCGTTAGCCTTGGCTGGTGACGACGAGCATAAGAAAGTCTTCATGCTCCAGCAACTGGCGAACGCTCAGGCGCAGAAGATCAAGCGTCGGGACCTGCCTCAGTGGCTGGAGGCCGCTGCGGCAGGCTATCCCGGTCGGTAGACTGCTTAGGGTGCCAGACGTTCAAGAATCCAGTTGGCGCCCTGCGAGCGGTAGTTGAGGCGATCGTGCAGACGGCTCGAACGGCCCTGCCAGAATTCGATGCGCTCAGGCAGCAGACGATAACCACCCCAGTGCTCGGGGCAATGAGGCTGTGTATCGCTGAAACGTTGCTCGGTGTTCTTGAGCAGCGCTTCCAATTCGGCGCGATCGGCGATCACGCGGCTCTGCGGTGAAGCCCAGGCGCCAAGACGGCTGCCCAGCGGCCGGACCTGGAAATAGGCATCGGACTCTTCAGGCGTGACCTTCACCACCCGACCTTCGATGCGCACCTGGCGCTCCAGGGCCGGCCAGAAAAAGGTCATGGCCGCAAATGGGTTCAGGGCCAGGTGCTCGCCCTTGGCGCTGTCGTAGTTGGTGAAGAACGTGAAGCCGTGTTCGTCCAGGCCCTTGAGCAGCAGAATGCGGCAATGCGGCCGACCGTCCTGGTCGACGGTGGCCAGGGTCATGGCGTTGGCTTCCACCGGCGCCTGCTCGGTTTTCACCGCGTCGGCAAACCACTGATGGAACAGCGCGAACGGCTCGGCCGGGGCTTGTGCCTCGGTCAGGCCATCTCGGGTGTAGTCGCGACGCATATCAGCCAGGCCCTGGGTCATGGCATATTCCTTTTGGTTAATGAATCACTTTTTCACAGCATCGGCGGCAACGACTTTCTTGTCAGTTGCTGCGGCTTTGGCCGGCGCGGTCTTTTTAGCCGGCGTCGCAGTTTTGGCCGGTGCCTTCTTGGCGGCGGCTTTCTTGGCCGGCGCTTTTTTCGCGGCAGGCACAGCGGCTTTCTTCGCGGCAGGTGCCGGGGTGACCGGCGTGGCCACTGGCTTGACGTCCTGGGCCGCGACCATTTTCACTGGCGCCGGGGCTGGCATGTTGTACTTGCTGAGCAGCGCGACCATGGTGTTTTGCGGAGTCACCAGCAGTTCAACGCGACGGTTCAAGGCACGGCCTTCAACGCTGTCATTCGCCGCACGCGGGGCTTCGCCGCCCATGCCGCGCAGCATCAGACGATCACGCTGCAGACCGCTCAGGCGGAAGATCGCGGCCACGGCTTGTGCACGTTCCTGACTCAGTTTTACGTTGGCCGGTGCGGTGCCCGAGGTATCGCTGTGACCCAATACCAGCACGGCGGTCTTCGGATCGAGTTCAAGAATTTTTGCCACGCGAGTGAACGGGCCGAGGGTCACCGGCAGCAACATCGCCGGACGGTCGGGGTTGAACGAGCCGTCTACCGGCGCGGTGACCACCAGCACGTTTTCACGGCGCTCGAGTTGCAGGTTGCTGTCCTTGATCGCCGTGCGCAGGCGCGGTTCGTAATCATCGAGCCAGGCTTGGGTCACTTTAGGGTCGGGCATCGGCACGACTTTAGCGGGGGTCTGCTCTTTGCCTCCGAACGGCCAGTACCAATGGCTGGAGCTTTCAGCCTTGGCAACCGGGGCCGCAGCGACTGGTTTCACAGGTGTCGGCGCGGGAGCCGGCTCTTTCGCCGCGACCTTGTCGGAGGAACCGAACGGCCACCAGTTGCCGCCATCCGAATCATTTTTTGGAGTCTGCGCACAACCGGTGACTGCGACACACAGGGCCAAAGCGAGGGTGGTTTTATTGAATGACATTGGAAATCCACAAAAAAGAAGTCATAAAAAAACAGGCCGGCATGACCCGGATAAACAGACGCTTGGAAAACATAAAGGCCTTGGGGTTCCGGCCCTGGAACCCGTGAGCGCGTTTTACAGACAAGTGGCCAGCACCCGCGCCAGCTTTTGCGCGCGCGGATCCATCAAGACATAAGGCCCCAGTGTATTTGTCACAAAACCGAAGGCGACATCGTGCTCCGGGTCAGCAAAACCGATGGAACCGCCCGCGCCCGGATGGCCAAACGCCCGTGGGCCGAGGCCATAAGTGGCGTTAGGGACGTCCGGTTGATCGAGCATGCAACCCAGGCCGAAACGGGTTTGGGTCAGTAAAGTCTTGTCTTCGCCGAGGCAGTGCTCGCGGGTCAGCTCGTCGAGCATCTCGCTTTCCAGCAGGCTTCCGTCGAGCAGTCCGGCGTAGAACCCGGCCAGGCTGCGGGCATTGCCGTGGCCATTGGCCGCCGGTTGCTGCATGCGCCGCCACTCGGGTTTGTTGGTGCTGGTGAGGACCGACGGCGGGTTGGTGAATGCTCTCGTGGTCATGGCCGTCGGTTCGCGCATCGTCACTTGCAGCAAGCGCTGGGCAGCGGCATCGCCGACATTGCCCTTGCCACGGGCGATGTGCGCCACGCGATGGAACTCTTCATCCGCCAGACCGACATGGAAATCCAGCCCCAACGGTTTGGCGACGCGGGCCACGATGGACTCGCCCGGCCCGCGACCGTCGGCACGACGCAGCAACTCGCCGACCAGCCAGCCATAAGTGATCGCGGCATAACCGTGACCGGTGCCCGGCGTCCACCACGGCGATTCGGCGGCCAGGGCATCGACCATGGCTTGCCAGTCGTAAAGCGCTTCCGGCGCCAGCAACTCGCGCAGTGCCGGCAGACCGGCCTGATGGCAGAGCAATTGACGCAGGGTAACGGATTCCTTGCCGGCGGCAGCGAATTCGGGCCAGTAGCGGGCAACCGGGGCATCCAGTTGCAGCTTGCCTTCGGCCACCAGTTGCAGGGCGGTGACGGCAGTGAAGGTCTTGGTGCAGGAGAACAGGTTAGCGATGGTGTCGCTGTGCCAGGCCTCATGGCCATCCTTGTCGGCGGTGCCGGACCAGAGGTCGACAACGGTTTCGCCACCGACCTGAATGCACAGCGCTGCGCCACGTTCCTGGGGATCGTCGAACAACGCGGCGAACGCCTCACGCACCGCTTCGAACCTGAGTTCGTAATGACCCTGAATCTGCACCCGCTACTCCCTTGGACAAACGCTTACAAAGTGGTCCGCATTGTTCCAGCCATTGATGGTTTTGGGAACAGGGTTGGGCTGGGCGGTCGGTTTGCCCGTGGAATTGATCAGAACCCTTTGTGGCGAGGGAGCTTGCTCCCGTTGGACTGCGCAGCAGGCCCTTTTTTTGGGGCCGCTTCGCAGCCCAGCGGGAGCAAGCTCCCTCGCCACAGGGATATCAGCGATTAATGGCCATTCCCGGAATGCCCACCCGCCTGCCCGGTGCCCTTCCCCGGGCCTTTGCCGGCTTCAGCTTTTCGCCCGCCTTCGGCGTCATGGCTGGCTTTATCCGCTTCAGCCTTGGCCTTCTCGGCCTCTTTATCCAACTGATCAACGGCCGCCAGGTTGCTCTTGCGCACACTGTCGACAAAGCCCTGAAACGGCAGATCGGTAATACCCACCAGACCAAAGTGTCCGTTCTCGCCATCCAGCAAACGGCCGGTCACGGGTTGATCGAGGTACTGGAACCAGTGCACGCCAACAATCGACGGCTCACTGAGCGCCTGTTTCAGGAAGTTGGCGTACGCCGGGCCGCGATCTTCTTCCCTGGCCAGTTGCGTCACGCCGCCCCAGAACGGGCCGCGATCGGCCGAGCCGAAGTTGAATTCGGTGATCAGCACCGGCTTATCCAAGCTGCGCAGTTTGGCGAAGTCGTAACCGTCCTGCGGTTGCAGGGTGTACATGTTGAAGCTCAACACGTCGCAATACTGTGCGCAGGACTCGACCGCTTCCGGGGTGCTGATGGCAAAGCGGCCGCCCAGCAGCAGTTGATTTGGCGCGTGCCACTTCAGCGAGTCGGAGATGGTTTTGAAGTAGGTGTCGGCGAAGACTTTCTGGAAGTATTTGAAGTCGGCCTCGATTTCCGGGTGCTCGGCGCTTGGCAACGGCGGCACGAAGCCCGGGTCCTCCATCAATTCCCACGCCGGCAAGTCGATGCCCCAGGCTTTGGAAAGGCCCGCCTGATTGCGGTATTTGTCGCGCAGTTGCTTGAGGAACGCGCGTTTGGCCGGCACGTCCGTGGTCATTTTCAGAGTGCCGTAGGCCAGGGCGTAGCGGGCTTTCGGGTCGTCACCGGGGCCGGCCCAGGCCAGTTCATTGTCGGCGAAATAACCGATCAGCCAGGGGTCGTCGCGGTGGTCGCGGGCGGCGATGGCCACGGCACGTTCGGTTGCCATGGCGAAACGCGGATCGAACGGGTCGGGCATGCCGCCCCACCAGTCGGTGCCGGTGCTGATGCTGGCGTAATCGCCGACGATCGACAGCGGCAAGGTGTAGGGCACGCGATCAGCGTTGGCCAGTGCCGGAGCGCTCCAGTTGCCGAGGGTGTTGAACCCCCAGGCTTGCAGGCGATCCAGGGTGTGACTGGCCCAGCGTTGTTCATCAATCACTGCTGTGCAGGGCTCGGCGGGTTTCTGCTCTGCGGCTTTTTCGACCGTTGCCTCAACCGCATTGGCCTTGGCCGCTTCGGCGACACCGGCCTTGGTGTCGCTGCCCAGTGCGCAAGGGGCGCCATACAAACGCTGCAGGTTGGCGCCATAGAAGTCGTACCAGCGACCGGCGTTATAGGCTCGGCCCTGATCGACGCCATTGCCGCCACGGTTGTCGCCTTCGCCAAAGTGACTGGCCAGCGGCTCATCGGGTTTTGGCAGCGATTCGAACATCCACTCGCGGCCGGCGATGTAGGTCTGGTTGACGTCCGGGGTAACGGTGTTGACTCCGAGCGAATAAAACGGATGCCCTTCCGGCGTCACCAGGTACCAGCGACCGTCACGTTTCTCGGTGCGGAAAAAACCGCTGGCCTTGAACGCCGGGCCTTTTATCCAGCCACCGAATTTGTCCAGCGACGACTTCTCGCGCTCGGCCAGCCAGGTTTTGGTTTGTTGCTGTTCCTTGGCGGCGGTGCTTTTGAGTTGCTCGTCGCTGCTGACCTTTTCCGGCCATTTGGTTCGGGTCGATTGTCCGAAAGCGTCCACCAGGCCGCCATAAACGGCTGGGGTCACGGCCTCGCCGTCCTGCACGCCAAAGCGCTCAAGCAGAATGCTCTGCGCGACTTTCGGCTGATCCATCGACAAGGTCACCGACACCACCTGGCTGCGATCCAGTTCACCGGCGCTGCTGGCCAGCAGGATGCGTTGACCGTCGACGGTCATCGGCATCGGCGGCCCGGCCTTCATGCCCAGGCTCAGCGGCGAAGTGGCGACCAATGGCACCAGCAGCGTTTGCGCAGGACCGGCAGGCAAATCGACGCGACTGATCAGCGTCTTGCCATCGTTGCTCTGGATTTTCACGTAGAGGGTCACGGCCCAGTTCATCGCACTCTGGATCCGCAGGCTCATCATGCCCGACTGCGACCAGTCCCAGGCACCGGTCTGCGGGGTCAAACGCAGGGTTGGCTGGGTAACAGGGTTGAACGTCACCCGGCGCAGCACTTCGCCTTCGGCCGTTTGCTCCGCATTGGATTGCGGCAGGCTGGCGTCCTGAGTCGCCACCTGGACCACGTCGGCGGGGCGCACAAAGTTGAACAGCGTCTGCTGGCCTGCGGGAGCGGCGAGCAAAGGCGTGGTGAACAACAAGGCAAAAACAGCAGGCAACGAGCGGCGAATCATGAGAACGAAAATCTCCCTAACGACCAACAATGGCCAGTGGAAAAACGATGGCAGAGAGATAGACAACACGGTGGGCAAAATCGCCCACCGGTGGATCAGGAAATTTCACGACGGAATGGCGGCAACGCATTGAGGATGGCTTTGCCGTAACGCTGGGTGACCAGGCGCCGGTCAAGCAAGGTGATGGTGCCGCGGTCTTCTTCGGTACGAAGCAGGCGACCGCAGGCCTGGACCAGTTTCAGCGACGCGTCCGGTACGGAGATTTCCATGAACGGATTGCCGCCCCGCGCTTCGATCCACTCGGCCAATGCCGCTTCGACCGGATCATCGGGCACCGAGAACGGGATCTTCGCAATCACCACGTGCTCGCAATACGCACCGGGCAAGTCGACCCCTTCAGCAAAACTCGCCAGGCCGAACAGCACGCTGGAATCGCCGCCGTCGACGCGCGCCTTGTGCTTGTTCAGGGTTTCCTGTTTCGACAGGTTGCCTTGAATGAACACTTGCTTGCGCCAGTCGCGGTCGAGGCCGTCGAATACGTCCTGCATCTGCTTGCGCGAGGAAAACAGCACCAACGTGCCGCGCGAACCTTCGACCAGTTGCGGCAGGTCTCGGATGATCGCGGCGGTATGGGCCGGCGCGTCTCGCGGGTCGGCTTTCAAATCCGGCACCCGCAGCACGCCGGCGTCGGCGTGATGGAACGGGCTCGGGACCACGGCGGTCACGGCCTTTTTCGGCAGGCCGGCACGCATGCGGAAACGGTCGAAGGTGCCGAGCGCGGTCAGGGTCGCCGAGGTCACCAGCGCGCCATAAGCGACGTTCCACAGGTTGCGACGGAGCATTTCCGCCGCGAGGATCGGACTGGCGTTGACCTCGATGTCGAACAGCGAGCCGCTTTCGGCCAGGGTCAGCCAGCGCGCCATGGGCGGGTTGTCTTCCGGGTCTTCAGCGGTGAACGCGCCCCACAATTCCCAGTTGCCCGAAGAGCGCGACAACAGGCTGCCGAACAGCGGATACCACTCCTCGGCCTGGTTGCTGGCGATACCAATGTTGACCTCGCCGTCCATGCCTTCCTTGAGCAGTTCGGTGAGCCGGGTGAACAGGTCGGTGAGGCGGGCAAAGGCTTTCTTCAGCTCGATGCCCATTTCACGCATGTGCTCGGGAATCACCCCGCCGACGAAGCGGTGACGCGGCCGTTCGCGGCCTTCGACGTCTTCGCCGGGTTTGAAATCGGCGACCTGTTCGCAGGCAGTGAACATGAACTGTTGCTGGGTCTTGATCTCACGGGCCAGTTCCGGAACTTGCTCGATCAACTTGCCCAGATCCCCCGGCAACGGGTGCTGGGCGAGCAGTTTGGTGAGGTTCTTGGCGGTGGTTTCCAGCCAGTCGGCGGTGGAACGCAGGCGCGTGTAGTGGGCGAAGTGGCCGATGGCCTTGTCCGGCAGGTGGTGACCTTCGTCGAACACGTAGATGGTGTCGCGCGGGTCCGGCAGGACAGCACCGCCGCCGAGGGCCAGATCGGCCAGGACCATGTCGTGGTTGGTGACGATGACGTCGACCTTGCCCATGCCTTCGCGCGCCTTGTAGAAGGCGCACTGGCCGAAGTTCGGGCAATGACGGTTGGTGCACTGGCTGTGATCGGTGGTCAGACGCGCCCAGTCGGCGTCTTCCAGAGCGGTGGACCAACTGTCGCGGTCGCCGTCCCATTTATTGCCGGCGAGTTTCTCGATCATGCTGGTAAACAGCTTCTGACTGGCCTCATCGACCTCGATCTTGAAGCCTTCTTCCTCGAACAGCTGCGCCGTGGCGGTTTGTGCGTGACCTTCCTGCAGCAACATGTCGAGCTTGGACAGGCACATGTAGCGCCCGCGGCCCTTGGCCAGGGCGAAACTGAAATTCAGCCCGCTGTTGCGCATCAGGTCGGGCAAATCCTTGTAGACGATCTGCTCTTGTAGCGCCACGGTGGCCGTGGCGATCACCAGGCGTTTGCCGGCGGCCTTGGCGGTCGGGATCGCTGCCAGGCTGTAGGCCACGGTTTTGCCCGTACCGGTGCCGGCTTCCACCGCGACAATCGCGGGGTCGCCACTGCGCCGGCCTTCGTCGTCGGTGTCTATGTCACCGAGGACTTTGGCAATTTCGGCGATCATCAGGCGTTGGCCGTAGCGCGGTTTGAGGCTCTTGGCTTCGAGAAAACGCGAGTAGGCGCCCTGGATCGTGGTTTTGAGTTCGGTGCTGATCATGGATTGTCGGGCGCAAAAAACGCTGGATAAATTTTCAGTGGTTCGGATCGGCCGCTATCATACCCCGCTAATTAATCCCGCGCAGAACGGAGTACCTCAATGACACCTTTTGGCATCGTTTACACCCTGCATGTCCTGTCCGCCCTGGTGTGGGTCGGCGGCATGTTTTTCGCCTGGATGGTCCTGCGCCCCGCGGCGATGAAGGCGCTGGAAGGGCCTGCCCGGTTGAAGCTGTGGGTAGAAGTGTTTCAAGGGTTTTTCCGCTGGGTCTGGGTGGCGGTGGTGCTCTTGCCGATCAGCGGCGTGGGCATGATCCATCTGCAATACACCGGTTTTGAGACCGCGCCGCGTTATGTGCAGATCATGATGGGGCTGTACGTGGTGATGACCGCGCTGTTCATCCGGATTCAGGCGTTGCTGTTGCCGGAACTGCGCACGGCAGTGGCGGCGCAGGATTGGCCGACGGGGGCTGCGGTGCTGGGGAAGATTCGCAGGTTGGTGGGGATCAATCTGATTGTGGGGTTGGTATTAGTGGCAATCGCCTCGGCCCGACCGATGCTCTAAGGCAAACAATGTAACTGTGGCGAGGGAGCTCGCTCCCGCTGGGTCGCGAAGCGGCCCCAAAACCAGCGACCCGATACATACGAAACTGCGCGGTGCCTGGTTTTACGACTGCTTCGCAGCCGAGCGGGAGCAAGCTCCCTCACCACAAGGGATCTCGGTGGTTCTTACAACCGCTGTACGGTTACGGAACCCGCCGCCCCCGCAGGCCCCGGCTGGCCGTCAGCACCCGGCTTGCCGCTCTTGCCGCCATCGGCCTTGTAAACGAGGCAACCCTTGGCCTTGCCGCCCGCCCCCGGCTTACCGCCAGGACCAGCCAAACCACCCTCGCCACCAGCGACTTGAACCTTGATCTGCTCCGCCGGGTAATCACGCGGCACTTCCAGCCTGACCAGTGCACCCGGCGCGCCCGGTTGTCCGTCGCTGCCATTACTGCCATCCGCGCCGCGACCGGCCTGGCCCCAGGTGCAGCCCGGTGCCTGACCGTTGGCGCCGTCGAGACCGACAAAACCCGGTGCCCCTGCGCCGCCGCGTGCATCGACCAACAACTTCGGTGCATTCAGTGCCTTGATCTGCACATTCAGATTGCGCCCCGAGCGGGCCGATTTCAGATAAGTACCCGGCGCGCCGCGAGCGGTGATCTGGCTGCCTTCGGACAGCTGGGCACGATTGATCTTCAACTCCAGGGCATTTTCGCTCGGCACGATGGCGATCCGCGCTTCACGCCCCAAGTGCAATTCGCCGACAGTGACTTCGGTCACGTTCGAGGGAATCAGTAACGTGCCGTAATCGGCCACTTCCAGGCGTTCCAGCTGCAAGGTACTGGCGGTGTTGGGCAGGCGCATCAGCGAGTTGGTTTCGACGCTGACCACTTGGGCGCAGGCGAGCGGGCTGATGAGAGTGGCGAGCAGACAGAGTTTACGCATGGGATGCCTTTGGTACGGCGGGAGCCGGAATGGTTTGCAGGTGGAAAACACCGAAAAAGACAATCTTCAAGCGATCACGCCAAGGGTGGGCGCGACCTCTGAGGCTGCGGAAACAGAACACCGCCTCAAGAAGATGAAGGAACGCCAACAGACCGCCGGCCAGATTGACCAACAGGTGCAGCGGATTGACAAACGGCGTCATCAGATTGACCAGCACCACCAGCCAGAACAGCAGGGTCAGCAGCTTCCCCAGCCCCCAAAACACCTTCATACGCTCCCCCGTTGAGAATTATTCTTTGCGCGCACAGTAACGGCTTCCACGCGAGATAAACCAGAGGGCAACGGAAAATTCTTCATGAAGGCCGCCGAATGGCCGTCGGAACAACCGCAATGGCTGCCCGAGGTCCCTATCACGCGGTTCAACGATTGATATGCAATTCCACGCGACGGTTTTTCGCGCGCCCTTCGTCTGTTTCGTTATCGGCCGCGGGCTCACTTTCGCCCCGGCCTTCGCTGGTAAGTTTGTTCGGTGCCAGGCCCATGCCCAACAGATAAGCCACCACGCTGCTGGCGCGTCGTTCCGAGAGCGCCTGGTTATAGGCGTCCGAACCCTTGCTGTCGGTATGACCGATCACCTTGATGCTCACCACATCGGCGCTTTGCAGTCTGGGCATCAGCGCATCCAGCTGACTCTGCGCCGATGGCGTCAGGTCGGATTTGTCGAAGGCAAACAACACGTCACCCGCATCACTCAGGGTAATGACTTCGGGTTCGGCAGGTTTCACGCTGGCCGGGTACTGCGGCAGCGGACAACCGTGATGTTCGACCGGGGTATTGGCCGGCGTATCAGGGCAGCGATCACGTCGATCGAACACACCATCGTCGTCTTCATCGCCATCCTGGGTGTAACAGATCAAGCCGCCAGTCAAGATACCAAGTGCCGCTCCGCCCGCCGCCCAACCGCTACTCTCCAGAGCGCCCAGGCCTCCACCGACCAGACCGCCGATAACACTGCAGATCGACCAGGTACGTTGATTGAGAGGGGCAGTGCCATCGCTGTGAGTCGCGCAACCGGTCAACAGGCTGCCAAGCAGCAAAACCGGCAAGAGGGTCCTTGGGAGAAGGCTCATGGTTGAAAGCTCCTGTGTGACCGGCAGATGCCGGTCACACAGGAGTAAAGACCCGCATCCGCGACTGCACAAGCCGCGGAGTGCGAGGGGTCAGCGGTTGATTTTGATTTCCGTGCGACGATTCAACGCACGGCCGTCAGCGGTTTTGTTGTCGGCCACCGGCTGGCTTTCACCGGCACCGGTCACAGACACAAATTCGCTGCGTGGAACGCCTTGGGAAATCAGGTATTCAACCACCGAATGCGCACGACGATCCGACAGTTTCTGGTTGTAGGCATCGCTGCCCACGCTGTCGGTATGACCGGTCACGGTCAACTGGGCGGTGGAGGATTCCTGTTTCAGGCGAGTGGCGATTTTATTGAGTACATCTTTGTCAGAAGGGGTGAGAGTGGCTTTGTCGAACTGGAAGTGAACATCGCGAATGACGATGGTTTCTTCCTTGACCACAACCGCCTCTTCAACCACTGGCGCAGGGACTGGTGGTGGGCAACCATCGGCATTGACCTGCACGCCTCTAGGCGTACCTGGGCACTTGTCGCGGCTGTCCGGCACGCCATCGCCGTCTTCGTCGCCATCACCGTGAACCCAGCAATAGGCTGCAGCGGTACCGCCAACCAGCAGCGCGCCATACCCTGCCCATGCCGAGCTCTCGGTCGCGCCGAGACCTGCACCCACAACACCGCCGACTGCCGCACAGGTCGGCCAGTCGGTTTTCTGCAAACCTGCGCAACCAGTCAACACACTGGTTAGCAGAACCAAGGGTAATGCTGTCCGAACTATGCTCATCTAGTTTTCTCCTGAGGGATCGGCTTAGAACCGATTCAGGGAGTAAAGACCCGAGTTTTCATCTCCGCCAGCAATAGGCCATGGCTGTTTGGTCCCGTGTTCACGGGTGATCGGCACTTTTGGCGCTAAGCCGCTCTATATCTGGGCGTTTGGGCAGGCTAGTCTTGGCGCTCTGATTGAGGATCTTCGATGATTGCAGGTATTTCTTCGCGCACGCCGCAGCAGGCGCTGGCCGCTTTGCTGGATCGTTACGCCCCGCCGCGCCTGTTGCTGATCGGCGCCAGCGAATTCCCGGCGCTTGAGGCGTTCAAGCTCGCGCACCCTGACACCTGCGTCGCCCATGCGGCGCCCGGACCATTGCCGGCCGAACTCGCAGCGCGCCGCTTTGATCTGGCGCTGGTGGTCGATTGCCTCGAACACTTGCCCAAACGCGAGGGTCTGAATTTGCTCGGCGGGATCCGCAACCTCAATGCCAGTCGCATTGCGGTACTCGCGGACTTGCCGGCCAGTGGCTGGCAGGAGACGGATTTTTTCTCCCTGGCCCTGCAAGCCAGCGAACGTTTCCAGCGCGACGATCAAGTGCTGACCCTGTTTACCTACGATCTGCTTGACTACAAACAAGTCCCCGACTGGCTCAACTCACGGTTCTGGGCCAATCCGGAAAACTTCGGGAAATATTGGTGGTAACGCAATGAGTACATCCATTTGCCCTTGCGGCAGCGGCACCCTGCTCGACGCCTGCTGCGGTCATTACCATGCCGGTCACCCGGCCCCCTGCGCTGAAGCCTTGATGCGCTCGCGCTACAGCGCTTATGTGCTGGGCCTGATCGATTATCTGGTGGCGACCACTCTGCCTGCGCAACAGACAGGCCTCGATCGGCAGTCCATCAGCGACTGGAGCGCCCAAAGTACCTGGCTGGGCCTGGAGGTGGAAAGCTCCGAAGTGTTTGGCGGTCAGCCGGAACATGCTTTCGTGACCTTCACCGCACGCTGGCATGACGGCAGCGGCGAACACAGCCACCGCGAGCGCTCGTCGTTCGTGCAGAACGCCGGCCACTGGTACTTCATCGACCCCACCGTGCCACTCAAGGCCGGACGCAACGATGCCTGCCCTTGCGCGAGCGGGCAGAAGTTCAAGAAGTGTTGCGCGGGGTATTTCGGCGCGTGAGGTGACGCCAGAAGATCGCAGCCTTCGGCAGCTCCTACGCGTACACACTGTAGGAGCTGCCGAAGGCTGCGATCTTTTGGGGCTAGACTGGTGCTCAAGGGAGAAACATCACCATGACCACCTGGCGGCGCGTCTTACATACATTCACCCTGCTCCTGTTTCTCGGGCTCGGCGGTTGTGCGTCCTGGTTCAGCGACGATGAGCCGGAACCCGCCGTGCATCTGGTCAAGGTCGAAGTCGTCGAGGCCAAACTGATGCAGCAGCGTTTCCTGCTGTACTTTCGTGTCGACAATCCCCGTGACAGTGACCTGACGGTGCGCGGCCTCGAATACCGGATTCATCTGGGCGACATGCTGCTGACCGAGGGCGAGCACGAACACTGGTTTACGGTCAGTCCCAAGCGCAGTGCATTTTTCAAGGTACCAATCCGCACCAACCTGTGGCCGAAGGTGCGGGACTTGGTGAAAATGCTGAAAAAAACCGATCAACCCGTCCCCTATCGGCTGGAAGGTGAGCTGGAAACCGGTTTATTCATCGCGCACTACGTGCACCTGGCGCGTAATGGCGTGATAATCCCCGCCGATTTAATTCCGGAGCACACCCGATGACCCAGCAACCCCACGTCCATGGCCCTGACTGCAACCACGATCACGACCATCACGACCACCATGATCACGACCATGGCCATGTTCACGGCCCGAACTGCGGCCACGCGCACCAGGAACCGGTACGCAATGCCCTGAAAGACGTCGGCCGCAACGATCCTTGCCCGTGCGGCAACGGCAAGAAATTCAAGAAGTGCCACGGCGCTTGATGCTTCGGGCGAAAAAATTCTTCGCCTGTTGAATCGCCTTCGCGAGCAAGTCGAATCGTCGCACCGCCGCTCCCACATTGGTTTTGTGAACGACATAACTCCCTTGTGGGAGCGGGCTTGCTCGCGAAGAGGCCTTCAAAGTCGCCATCACTTCAGGATCTGCACGGTACTCACGACCGTCGCATATTCCCCATGCAGATTCCCCAGCGACATCGCATGCACGTCCTCGGCGGAACGGGCATTGCCAAAATAATCCGCCTTGTCGAACGTAAAGCACGCATCCTCCGCCACCCACGCATCAAACCCCAGATTCCCGGCCGTACGCGCCGTGGACTCCACTGAATTGTTGGTTGCGACGCCAACGATGACCAACTGCCCAATCCCCGCCTCGCGCAAACTCGCCTCCAGCCCCGTCGCACAAAACGCATCCGGCACCTGTTTCTGAATCAGCTGCTCGCCGGCCAATGGCTGGAACCGCTCCTGAAACTCCACGCCCGATTGCTGCGGCCAGAACACCGAATCCGGCGAACGAGACAGATGCTGGACGTGAATCACCGGCCGCCCGGTTTCACGCCAAAGACCCAGTAGATCCAGAATCCGCGCCTCGGCCTGAGGATTATTTCGTCGGCCGCACCTAGGCTCCAAAATGCCTTTTTGTTGATCGATGATGATTAGTGCCGCATTGGTCTTGAGCTCCATGCCGACTTTTCTCACGCAAGGTCATTGAATTTCACGCACTTCAGCATCAGCTCTCCCTACAGGCAAGCTCTCAATCCGCGGTGGTTGTTCTGGCAGATGGGGCGGGCTGGGGCCGATGGCCGGGCAGAGTCATCACTTCAGAATGTGCTGCGCTGGCTCCCACCCCATCCAGAATCGGCCGGCGAAGGTGAAGGCGTATGCGTTGGCTGCCAAGGTCAACCCACCAAAACCCTGAAAGCGACGCACGCCCTGTGGCGAGGGGATTTATCCCCGTTCGGCTGCGAAGCAGTCGTGAATCCGAACAACTCAGTCTGTTTGAATGGATTCTGGGGGCCGCTTCGCGACCCAACGGGGATAAATCCCCTCGCCACAGATAAATCCCCTCGCCACAAATGTGGATGTCCGCGCTTATGTGAACAGTATTACGACCTGTAGTTGTGGTTTATCAGACAAATCCTGAAATAACCCCATACCCCGCTTGCGCGGCCACCTCCTGCTCTCTAACGTAGCGCCTTTATTGCGCCTCTACCCCCGCAGGAGCTTTGCCATGGCCTCGCCAGCCCTTACACATTTTCTTCCCCGGTTCGGCGTTGCCGCAGCAGTGGCCGGTGTTTTGAGCCTGACCGGTTGTCAGACCTTTAACACCCAGGACACCCTCCCGCCGACCACCGGCGTGCAGCCGCTCAAGGGTCTGGCGCAAAACGTTTCGGTGCGCCGCAATGCCATGGGCATGCCGCTGATCGAAAGCAGCACCTTCCACGACGCGCTGTTCACCCTCGGTTACGTACACGCGAGCGACCGCATCACGCAAATGGTCACCCTGCGCCTGCTGGCCCAAGGTCGTTTGTCGGAGATGTCCGGTTCGGACCTGCTGGACGCCGACCGCTACATGCGCGCCGTCAACCTGAAGAAAAGCGCCGGCGAGCTGTACAAGGCGTCTTCGCCGCGACTCAAACGCTTCTTCGAAGTCTATGCCCGCGGGGTCAACGCCTACCTGTTCCGCTACCGCGACAAGTTGCCGGCAGACCTCGCTGCCACCGGCTACAAGCCTGAATACTGGCAACCGGAAGATTCGGCGCTGATTTTCTGCCTGCTGAACTTCAGCCAATCGGCGAACCTGCCCGAGGAAATTTCCTCGCTGGTGCTCGCTCAGACGGTCACCCCCGACAAACTCGCCTGGCTGACGCCGTCCGCGCCCGACGAAAAACTGCCAGTGGCCGAAGGCGAAAAACTTCAGGGCCTCAAGCTGAACGGAGCGATTCCGGGTCTCGCCGAAATCAGCAAGGCCACCGGTCAACTGTCCGATCTGAATTTGCTGGGTGCAACGTCATCGAACAACTGGGCGATCGCCCCTCAACGCAGCCGCAGCGGCAAAAGCCTGCTGGCCAGCGACAGCCATGGGCCGCTGGGCGTGCCGTCGTTGTTCAGTTACGTGCAGATTCGTACGCCGAAATATCAGGCGTCCGGCGTGACCATCGCCGGTTTGCCGATGGTACTGGGCGGTTTCAACGGCAAAGTGGCGTGGAGCATGACCTCGGTCATGGGCGACAACCAGGACCTGTTCCTGGAAAAAATCAAACGTCAGGGCAACGGGCTTTCCTACGAAGTCGGCGGCAAATGGCAGCCGACAATCGTTCGCAACGAAACCTATTTCGTCAAAGGCCAGCGGCCGATTCGCGAAGCGGTGTACGAAACCCGTCACGGGCCGCTGCTCAACAGCGCCAAAGGTACAGCGTTGGATAACGGTCTGGGTCTGGCCTTGCAGACGCCAAACTTCACTGACGACAAGTCACTGGACGCGTTTTTCGACCTGTCCCGGGCGCAGAACGTCGAGAAAGCCTCGGACGCCAGCCGTGAAATCCGCGCGATCACGCTGAACCTGGTCTTCGCCGACGCCAGCAACATCGGCTGGCAAGTCACCGGCCGTTACCCGAACCGCCGCGAAGGCGAAGGCCTGTTGCCGTCGCCGGGCTGGGAAAGTCGTTACGACTGGGACGGTTACGCCGACCCAATGCTGCACCCGTACGATCAGGACCCGGCCCAAGGCTGGCTCGGCACCGCCAACCAGCGGGTCATTCCCCATGGTTACGGCATGCAGCTGTCCAATTCCTGGTCGGCACCGGAGCGTGGCGAACGCATGGCCGAACTGGCCGGTGCGGGCAAACACGACACGCGCAGTGTGATCGCCATGCAATACGATCAAACCACCACCTTCGCCGCCAAACTGAAGAAGATGTTTGAAGCACCGGGCATGGCAAAGCCGCTGAAGCAGGCTATCGAAGCGCTGCCGGTAGCTGATCGCGACAAGGCTCGCGAAGCACTGACCCGTCTGATGGCATTCGACGGCAAACTCACCCCGACTTCCGCCGACGCAGCGATTTACGAGCTGTTCCTGCAGCAAAGTACCCAACAGATCTTCCTCGACGAACTGGGTCCGGAAAGCGGCCCGGCGTGGAAAGCCTTTATCGCCAACGGTAAGTTGTCCTACGCAGCGCAGGCCGATCATCTGCTGGGCCGTGAAGACAGCCCGTTCTGGGATGACGCGCGCACGCCGCAGAAAGAAGACAAACCGGCGATCCTCGCCCGCAGCCTTGCAGCCGCCATCACCGCCGGCGACAGCCAGTTGGGTGGCGACCACAAGGCCTGGCAGTGGGGCAAGCTACACCGTTATGAGTGGAAGAATGCCAGCGGCCAGACCGTGCGCGGCCCGCTCGCGGCCGGTGGCGATCACACCACGCTGAATACCGCGGCGTTCGCCTGGGGCCAGGACTTCAACACCACGCTGGCGCCGGCCATGCGCTTCATCGTCGACTTCGGCCAGGCCGAACCGCTGATGGGCCAGACCGGCACCGGTCAGTCCGGTAATCCGGCCAGCCCGAATTACCTCGACAGCGTGGAGCCGTGGCTCAAGGGGCAATACGTGAGTTTGCCGATGCAGCCGCAGAACTTTGACAAGGTGTACGGGACCAAGCGGCTGACGCTGACACCTGGCAAATAAGAGCAAAAGAAAAGATCAAAAGATCGCAGCCTTCGGCAGCTCCTACGGTGGATTTCGCGTTCATCTGTAGGAGCTGCCGAAGGCTGCGATCTTTTGCTTTTGATCGTTGCAAAAATAGATAGAACTTCTGACCTCGCCCAAACCTCATAGCTAACAAGTCCCTCCATTCTGGTAACAACATGGATCTTGTTATCGCTCGTCCCGAAGGTTTGTACTGCCCCGCCGGCGATTTCTACATCGACCCGTGGCGGCCGGTCGAGCGTTCGGTCATTACTCACGCCCACGGCGACCATGCCCGAGGCGGCAACCACCACTATCTGGCGGCCGCGCCCGGTGAAGGGATTTTGCGCGCGCGCCTGGGTCAGGACATCAATCTGCAAACCCTGGCGTACGGCGAACGGTTGCTGCACCACGGCGTCACCCTGAGTTTCCATCCAGCCGGCCATGTGCTCGGCTCGGCGCAGGTGCGTCTGGAATACGGCGGCGAGGTCTGGGTCGCCTCAGGGGATTACAAGATCGAGCCCGACGGCACTTGCGCGCCCTTTGAGCCGGTGCGTTGCCACACCTTCATCACCGAATCGACGTTTGGCCTGCCGATCTATCGCTGGCAACCTCAGGCGCAGGTGTTTGCCGAGATCAATCAGTGGTGGCAGGCCAACGCCGCCGAAGACAAGGCCAGCGTGCTGTTTTGCTATTCCTTCGGCAAGGCACAGCGGATTCTCCACGGCATCGACGCCCGCCTCGGCCCCATTCTGGTACATGGCGCCGTGGAGCCGCTCAACCGGGTGTATCGCGAGAGCGGCGTTTATTTACCGCCGACGATCTACGCGGGCGACGTCAACAAGAGCGACCCGATGATGCGCAAGGCGCTCATCCTGGCCCCGCCTTCCGCCGGCGACAGCACCTGGATGCGCCGCTTCGGTGACTACAGCGATGGCTTTGCCAGCGGCTGGATGCGTTTGCGCGGCACGCGGCGGCGGCGCGGTGTGGACCGTGGCTTCGTGTTATCCGACCACGCCGACTGGCCGGGCCTGCTTTGGGCGATCGAGCAGACCGGCGCCGAACGCGTCATGGTCACCCACGGTTCTGTGGCGGTCCTGGTGCGCCATTTGCGCGAACAAGGTCTGGATGCCCAAGGGTTCAACACCGAATACGGCGACGATGAAGAAGACGTAGCAGCGGTCGAGCCTGAAAGCGCCGAGGTGCTGCCATGAAGGCCTTCGCCGAGTTGTACGCCGAGCTCGATGCCACGACCTCGAGCAACGCCAAACTGGCGGCGATGCAACATTACTTCGCCCGGGCCGCGCCGGAAGACGCGGCATGGGCGGTGTACTTTCTGTCCGGCGGACGACCTCGCCAACTGGTGCCGGTGCGCATCCTGCGTGAACTCGCCGTGGCGTATTCCGGCCTGTCGCCGTGGTTGTTCGAAGAGAGCTATCAAGCGGTCGGCGATCTGGCGGAAACCATTTCGCTGGTACTGCCCGAAACACCCCACAGTTCCTCCGACGGATTGGCGGTATGGATTGAAGAAAAACTGCTGCCGTTGCGCGGCGAATCTCCCGAAGTGCTCGCCGTGCAATTGCCCGAACTCTGGTCGCAACTGGACCGCCCCAGCCTGATGCTCTGCATCAAACTGATCACCGGCAGTTTCCGCGTCGGCGTCTCAAAGTTGCTGGTGACCCGCGCCCTGGCGGCCATGGCGCAGCTCGACAGCAAACGCGTGGCCCAGCGACTGGTGGGTTACACCGACCTGTCCAACCGCCCGAGTGCGGCCAGTTACCTGAAGCTGATCGCTGCGGAATCGTCGGATGAACATGCCCAGCGCGGCGGTCAGCCGTATCCGTTTTTTCTGGCTCATGCACTGTCGCAACCGGTCGAACAGTTTGAGACTCTGCTGGGTCCAGCCAGCCAATGGCAAGTGGAATGGAAGTGGGACGGCATCCGCGCCCAGATGGTCAAGCGCGACGGCCGACTGTGGATCTGGTCGCGCGGCGAAGAATTGGTCACCGAGCGTTTTCCCGAACTCGACAGCCTGGTCCATTGCCTGCCCGACGGCACGGTGATCGACGGTGAAATCGTGGCCTGGAAAACCGCACCACCGAACACCGAAGATGCCTTCGATCCACTGGCGCCGACGTCACCCGCGGTGCAACCGTTCGCCCTGTTGCAACAGCGGATCGGTCGTAAAACCCTGGGCAAGAAAATCCTCGATGAGGTGCCGGTGGTTGTTCTCGCCTACGACTTGCTGGAATGGGCGGGCAAAGACTGGCGCAACCAGCCTCAAGCCAGGCGTCGCACCCAACTGGAGCACGTCATCGCTCACTGCAACAACCCGGTGTTACTGCCCTCCCCCGTGCTGACAGGTGAAGACTGGTTCGACCTCGCCCGCCAACGGGAAACCTCCCGCAGCCTGGGCGTCGAAGGCATGATGCTCAAGGCCCGAGACGCGTTGTATGGCGTCGGCCGCACCAAGGACATGGGGGTGTGGTGGAAATGGAAGGTCGACCCGTTCAGCGTCGACGCGGTGCTGATTTACGCGCAACGCGGGCACGGCCGCCGGGCCAGTCTCTACAGCGATTACACCTTCGCCGTGTGGGACGGCCCACCCGACGCCAGCGAACGCACTCTGGTGCCGTTCGCCAAGGCCTATTCGGGGCTCACCGACGCAGAGATGCGCCAGGTCGACAGCATTGTGCGCAAGACCACGGTGGAGAAATTCGGGCCGGTGAGCAGCGTGAAACCGAGCCTGGTGTTTGAATTGGGGTTTGAGGGGATTGCCCTGTCCAAGCGGCACAAGAGCGGGATCGCGGTGCGGTTTCCGCGGATGTTGCGGTGGCGGCAGGATAAATCCGTCGAAGAGGCTGACAATCTCGCAACCCTGCAGGATCTTTTGGGTTAACCCGATACCCTATGGGAGCGAGCCTGTGTGGCGAGGGGATTTATCCCCGTTCGGCTGCGAAGCAGTCGTAAAACCATTGTGCGCGGTGTACCTAATACACCACGGTTTTCGTTTTTGGGGCCGCTTCGCAGCCCAACGGGGATAAATCCCCTCGCCACACAAGCCCGCTCCCACAAGGGAATTTGCGCTATTGCGGACCAAGTTGGTGCGGCCATTTACTGGTGCCCGTTTTCGTGCATAAATCCCGCCCAGCCATTTCCTGAATCACCTTTTAAAACGCTTGTTCGGCACTCTGGTTCGGAAATTGCTACTTTCATTAGGTCTTACGCGTTCCAGTAACAATAATTTCTGCGCCACAAGCGCTCATATTGGTTCTTAGGGATTTGAATAATGAAAAAAGCATTGCTGACCCTTTCTGCACTGGCGTTGTGCATGGCTGCCGGCTCCGCGTTGGCCAAGGAGTACAAAGAACTGCGTTTTGGCGTTGACCCTTCCTATGCACCGTTCGAGTCGAAAGCGGCCGACGGTAGCCTGGTCGGATTCGACATCGATCTGGGCAACGCAATCTGCGCCGAGCTGAAGGTCAAGTGCAAATGGGTCGAAAGCGATTTCGACGGCATGATTCCGGGCCTGAAGGCCAATAAATTCGACGGTGTGATCTCTTCGATGACCGTCACCCCGGCCCGCGAAAAAGTCATCGACTTCTCCGACGAGCTGTTCTCCGGCCCAACCGCTTACGTCTTCAAGAAAGGTTCCGGCCTGACCGAAGACGTCGCTTCGCTGAAAGGCAAGACTGTCGGTTACGAGCAAGGCACCATTCAGGAAGCCTACGCCAAGGCCGTACTGGACAAGGCTGGCGTGAAAACCCAGGCCTATCAGAACCAGGATCAGGTGTATTCGGACCTGATGTCCGGTCGCCTCGACGCTGCGATCCAGGACATGCTGCAAGCCGAACTGGGCTTTTTGAAGTCGCCTAAAGGCGAAGGCTACGAAGTCAGCAAGCCGGTGGACAGCGAACTGCTGCCATCCAAAACAGCGATCGGTATCTCTAAAGGTAACAAAGACCTCAAGGCACTTTTGGATAAAGGTATCAAAGCGTTACACGACGATGGCACCTACGCCACCATTCAAAAGAAACACTTTGGCGATCTGAATCTGTACAGCGGCAAATAATGCCCGGCGCCCATCTCGCGATGGGCGCTTTTTTTATCCAGTCAGGTTGCTGATTTATGTTCGAAAACCTATTACAAAATCTGGGGCTCTCTGCCTTCAGCCTCAAGGGCTTCGGTCCGTTGCTGATGGAAGGCACCTGGATGACCATCAAATTATCGGCGTTGTCGCTGTTGTTGGCCGTATTGCTCGGCCTGCTCGGCGCCACTGCCAAACTGTCAAAAGTCAAACTGGTTCGGATTCCGGCTCAGGTCTACACCACGCTGATTCGCGGCGTGCCGGACCTGGTGCTGATGCTGCTGATTTTCTACAGCCTGCAAACCTGGTTGACGTCGTTTACCGATTTCATGGAATGGGAATACATCGAGATCAACCCGTTCAGCGCCGGGGTCATCACCCTGGGCTTCATTTATGGCGCGTACTTCACCGAAACCTTCCGTGGCGCGATTCTCTCGGTGCCACGGGGCCAGGTCGAAGCGGCCACGGCCTATGGCCTCAAGCGCGGCCAGCGGTTCTGGATCGTGGTGTTTCCGCAGATGATGCGCTTTGCCCTTCCGGGCATCGGTAACAACTGGATGGTGATGCTCAAAGCCACCGCGCTGGTCTCGATCATCGGCCTCGCCGACCTGGTCAAGGCCGCTCAGGACGCCGGCAAAAGCAGCTATCAACTGTTCTACTTCCTGGTGCTGGCTGCGCTGATTTACCTGCTGATCACCAGCGCCTCCAACTTCATCCTGCGCTGGCTTGAACGCCGCTACGCCGCCGGCACCCGGGAGGCCGTACGATGATCGAACTCTTGCAGGAATACTGGAAACCTTTCCTGTATACCGACGGCTACAACATCACCGGCCTGGCCATGACCCTGTGGCTGCTCAGTGCATCGATCTTCATCGGTTTCCTGGTGTCGATCCCGCTGTCCATCGCCCGGGTGTCGCCGCACTTCTACATTCGCTGGCCGGTGCAGTTCTACACCTACCTGTTTCGCGGTACGCCGCTGTATATCCAGCTGCTGATTTGCTACACCGGGATTTACAGCCTGGCCGCCGTGCGCGAGCAACCGATACTCGATGCGTTCTTTCGCGACGCGATGAACTGCACCATCCTCGCCTTCGCCCTGAACACTTGCGCCTACACCACGGAGATTTTTGCCGGGGCGATTCGCAGCATGGCCCACGGTGAAGTCGAAGCGGCCAAGGCCTACGGTCTGACCGGCTGGAAGCTGTATGCCTACGTGATCATGCCGTCGGCGCTGCGTCGCTCGTTGCCTTATTACAGCAACGAAGTGATTCTGATGCTGCACTCGACCACCGTGGCGTTCACCGCGACCATCCCGGACATCCTGAAAGTCGCGCGGGACGCCAACTCGGCGACCTTCCTGACCTTCCAGTCGTTCGGCATCGCCGCGCTGATCTACCTGACCGTTACCTTTGCGCTGGTCGGCCTGTTCCGCCTCGCCGAACGCCGATGGCTGGCGTTCCTCGGGCCGACCCACTAGGACCCGCTGTAGGAATAATGAGACATGCGCCACCAGATTCATGACCTGCTGGCCCCGCTGCCGGGGACTGCGCGACAGATTCACAGCTTCCACTTCGGCCCGACGTCGGCCAAAGGCAAGATCTACATCCAGGCGTCCCTGCACGCCGATGAAATGCCCGGCATGCTGGTCGCCTGGCACCTCAAGCAGCGCCTGGCGGAACTTGAAGCCGCCGGCCGCCTGCGCAGCGAAATCGTGCTGGTGCCGGTGGCCAACCCGGTCGGCCTCGAACAAGTGCTGATGGATGTGCCGCTGGGTCGCTACGAGCTCGAAAGCGGCCAGAACTTCAACCGCTGGTTCGTCGACTTGAGCGAAGAGGTCGGCAATGAAATCGAAGGTCAGCTTGGCGACGATCCGCAGCGCAACCTTGAACTGATCCGCAGCAGCCTGCGTCATGCACTGGCGCGACAGACCGCCAGCACTCAACTGCAATCCCAGCGCCTGATCCTGCAACGACTGGCCTGTGACGCCGACATGGTGCTGGACCTGCATTGCGATTTCGAAGCGGTCGCGCACCTCTACACCACGCCCGACGCCTGGCCTCAGGTCGAGCCATTGGCCCGCTACATCGGTGCCGAAGCCAGCCTGCTGGCCACCGATTCCGGCGGTCAGTCGTTCGACGAATGCTTCACCCTGCTCTGGTGGCAGTTGAATGAACGCTTCGGCGAGCAATTCGAGATTCCGCCGGGCAGCTTCTCGGTCACGGTCGAATTGCGCGGTCAGGGTGACGTCAATCATCCATTGGCCAGCCTCGACTGCCAGGCGTTGCTCGATTACCTGATTCACTTCGGCGCAATTGCCGGCGAACCGGCGCCACTGCCGGAACTGCCGTATCCCGCCACGCCGCTGGCCGGCGTCGAACCGGTGGCCACGCCCGTGGGCGGTTTGCTGGTGTTCACCGCGCTGCCGGGGGAATACCTGGAAGCCGGACAACTGATCGCCGAAATCGTCGACCCGGTCAATGATCGCGTCACCCCCATTCACTGCACCGTTGCCGGGCTGATGTACGCCCGTTCGCTGCGGCGCATGGCCACTGCCGGCATGGTGATCGCCCACGTCGCGGGCACCGAAGCCTATCGCAGCGGCTACCTACTTTCGCCTTGAGGATGCATGCCCCATGTACAAACTGACCATCGAAGGCCTGCATAAAAGCTATGGCGATCATCATGTGCTCAAAGGCGTTTCACTCAAGGCCAACACCGGCGACGTCATCAGCCTGATCGGCGCCAGCGGCTCGGGTAAAAGTACCTTTCTGCGCTGCATCAACTTTCTCGAACAACCCAACGACGGCGCCATGACCCTGGATGGCCAGAACATCCGCATGATCAAGGATCGCCACGGCATGCACGTGGCCGATGCCGATGAACTGCAGCGGATCCGCACCCGCCTGGCCATGGTGTTCCAGCACTTCAACCTGTGGAGCCACATGACCGTGCTGGAAAACATCACCATGGCCCCGCGCCGGGTGCTGGGTTGCAGCAAAGAGGAAGCCGAGGACCGTGCACGTCGTTATCTCGACAAGGTTGGCCTGGCTGCACGCGTGGCGGATCAGTACCCGGCGTTTCTGTCCGGGGGGCAGCAGCAACGGGTTGCCATTGCCCGCGCGTTGGCCATGGAACCGGAAGTCATGCTGTTCGACGAACCGACTTCGGCGCTCGACCCGGAGCTGGTGGGTGAAGTGCTCAGGGTGATCCAGGGTCTGGCCGAAGAGGGCCGGACCATGATTATGGTCACCCACGAAATGAGCTTCGCGCGCAAAGTGTCTAGCCAGGTGCTGTTTCTGCATCAGGGACTGGTCGAGGAAGAAGGCGCGCCGGAAGACGTGCTGGGCAATCCGAAGAGTGAGCGACTGAAGCAGTTCCTCAGCGGCAACCTCAAGTAAACACCCGCCCCCTGTAGGAGCTGGCGCAGCCTGCGATCTTTTGATCTTTTTCAAGACCGTCAAAGATCAAAAGATCGCAGGCTGCGCCAGCTCCTACAATTCGTATAGCGTCATTAAACCTTTCGTATGCCGCCGCGGTCACTGAAAGAACACTTTCAGAGCGCACACCGCCGGCATGGGAACCTCCCCCGACTTCGCAAAACACTGGTTCACCGCTCGCGGTTGGAAGCCGTTCGCCTTTCAGAAACAGGTGTGGGCTGCAGTCAAATGCGGGCAATCCGGGTTGCTGCATCCGGTTTATCGGCTGAACGGTCGAGATCGGCAGAGCCTGCGGCTGAGGTGCTTCAGCGTCGGCGAAGCAATCAGCCTCCTACCGGCCTTCGGCGCGTTTACCAGTGGCTACCAGATTGATCGGGGCGACAGCTGCAGGATCTTTGTTATCGGCGATAACCAAATATGGCCGGTGTAGGAGCGAGCTTGCTCGCGAAAATTTTCAACGATGACGAGGGCGGCCTGGAAAAACACGGTGCCCTCACGTCCATCGCGAGCAATCGAGCGTCGACCGGCTGCTCCTACATGATCACGATCAGACAACCGGCGCGGGAGGCGGCTCATCCGGCAGGGTCGGCTCACCGGGTTCGGTGGGTTGTTCGTTGGGGGTATCGGGATCAGGCTGGCCGGGGATGCCCCCCGCCATGCTGATGGGCGGATGTGCCAGCAAGGACCAGGCTAAAACGCCAACCTGATTGGGCTCAAGCCTTGCCAGTTCGGCACTTATACGCGGGTCGATCTTCATATAGCACTCCTGAGCGATGGCCCGATCCGCCTTGCGCGGATCGGAGCAGTACACCCCATAGAGTGTACGCTCGCTCAAGAATTCCCACAGTCAGTCAGACGGTTGACTCAGGTGCGTGGCAGCGTCACGCCGCGTTGGCCCT
The DNA here is from genome assembly GCF_054897965.1 of Pseudomonas sp. LB3P81. Taxonomy (NCBI): domain Bacteria; kingdom Pseudomonadati; phylum Pseudomonadota; class Gammaproteobacteria; order Pseudomonadales; family Pseudomonadaceae; genus Pseudomonas; species Pseudomonas sp. LB3P81. The sequence continues at coordinate 2,048,611 of NZ_JBUBVG010000001.1, forward strand.
GATACTTGCCGCCACGGTCCTTATAGGACACTTCGCACTCTTCGTCGGATTCAAGGAACAGCATCTGCGCCACGCCTTCGTTGGCGTAGATTTTCGCCGGCAGGTTGGTGGTGTTCGAGAATTCCAGGGTCACGTGACCCTCCCACTCAGGCTCAAGCGGGGTGACGTTGACGATGATGCCGCAGCGGGCGTAAGTGCTTTTGCCCAGGCAGATGGTCAATACGTTGCGCGGAATACGGAAGTATTCGACGGTGCTGGCCAGGGCAAAAGAGTTCGGCGGGATGATGCAGACGTCGCTGTGGATGTCGACGAAGCTGCCGGCATCGAAATTCTTCGGGTCGACGATGGCCGAATTGATGTTGGTGAACACCTTGAAATGATTAGTGCAACGAACGTCGTAGCCGTAACTCGACACGCCGTAGGAGATCACACGGTTATCGTCGCTGCCGCGCACCTGGCGCTCGACGAACGGCTCGATCATGCCGTGCTCTTGCGCCATGCGGCGAATCCACTTGTCCGATTTGATGCTCATGGCGGGTGTCCTGAATAGCGAGGTGGAAAAAATCTGTCCGGCATCTTACCGGGCGCGCGCTTCGGGTTCAAAGACCGTGGCGCAATTCTCGCCGATCCCCCGTAAATACCGGAGCTTCACCGCAATACGATGCACCGTCAGTCACGAAAACAGAGAAACCTTCGCAAGAAGCATTGGCACGTTCCGGAAAAAGGGTTAAGGTGGCGCCACTGTGCTGCTTGTGTCACTGAGAATCTCTACACGATATGTTGAATTTCGATCCAACCATCTACAAGAATTTTTCCTGCTCTTTGCACTCAGTCTCGGCCAGGGTTCTTCCTGCGTCGCAGTTATCTTTGTTCAAGGAGTTACACCATGTCTAATCGCCAAACCGGTACCGTTAAGTGGTTCAACGATGAAAAAGGCTTCGGCTTCATCACCCCACAATCCGGTGACGACCTGTTCGTTCACTTCAAAGCTATCCAATCCGACGGCTTCAAAAGCCTGAAAGAAGGCCAACAGGTTTCTTTCATCGCTACCCGCGGTCAGAAAGGCATGCAAGCTGAAGAAGTTCAAGTTATCTAACTTGTACTTGCTTTAGTAAAAAGCCCCGCCCTTAAAAGCGGGGCTTTTTTGTGCCTGTGTGTTTTTGCGGGCAAAAAAGATCGCAGCCTTCGGCAGCTCCTACAGAATTTACGTCAATCCCTGTAGGAGCTGCCGAAGGCTGCGATCTCTTGATCTTCCGGTTTTACCAGGCCACACCGAACCCTGCGGTGTAGCGGGTCTTCTCCAAATCGGCATCGTCAGTACCGCTGATGATGTCTCGCTCGGCCTTCAGGTTAAGCGACGCCCACTCGGTCACTTTGTAGCGCAAGCCCATTTCGGCATCGAGCGCATAATCTGCCACGCCCGACAACGGCTTGCCCACTTCGCCATTGGTGAAGAACTCCACCCTCTTGCCGATCAGGTAGCGGTTGTAATCCCACTTCATCGCCAGGGAATAGAAGTTATCCTTGCTGCCGTCGGAGAACTGGTAGTCCGTACGGTTGACCAGCGAACCCAGCGAGAATGCGCCTAGCTCGTCATCCCAGAACTGGTATCCCGGACCGGTACCGACGGTGCGCTGACGGGAAAGGTCTTCAACCTTGTCGCGCTTATAGACCGCGCGGCCCTGCCAGAACCATTTCTCGGTCAGGAAGCGGTCGAGCGAGTATTCGCCCCGCCAGTTGTCGGTGGTGACCACGTCATCCTGGAATTCACGGTTGTACTCGCCTTCCGCGATATGCCGCCATCTGCCATGGCGCGCAGAAGTCTTGAAGTCGATATCGTAGTCATCGGTGTCCTTTTCTGCCCGCTGGTAATCCAGCGCCGCATCGATATTCCCTTTCCAGACCAGATCTTCGACGACCGGTTTGGGTTTGAGAATCTGCTGGATACTCGCCAGCTCGACCGTCTTCGGCGCCTCGCCGTTTTCCAGCGTCACCTTGCCGTCGTCTGCCGCATGCAGCGACTTGGCCTTCTCGCCTTTGTACGCATCCTGCTTGACCAGCAACTCCTGATCGCTCTCCAGGGTTTTGACCTGCTTCCAGTCGATCGGCACCGCGCCGGCGTACTCGGTCTGAATCAACAGTTTGCCGCCGTCGAACAGAGTGATCTTGCCGCTCAGCTTGTCACCGTTCTTCAACCAGACGGTATCGGCGAGCAAGGGCGTGGAAGCACTCAGGACAGCGAGGCATAGCAGGGTTCTGGACACCATAAGCAAATACAGGCTCAAGTTTGCGAAAAAAAGTCGGCATTATCCCAAGGAATAAAGCCCTAGCTTGGACTGACACAACTATTTCCATTGAGTTCATTTCTCAATGGGCGATCAAGGATTTACTCTACGGACGGTAATCGTGTGTAGGAGCGAGCTTGCTCGCGATAAACTCGAAACTGGCGCATTGTTCCAGACAGTTCGCGTCATCGTTGACGATCATCGCGAGCAAGCTCACTCCTACAGGAAGCTGGACGTGACCGACCCAACCACTGAAACAGAAAGTGCCGCGCAAATCCGACGCACGGCGCTCTATCTGACCCTGGCACAGGTGCCCGAGGGCAAAGTCGTGAGTTATGGTCAGCTTGCCGAGCTGGCAGGACTCGGCCGCGCGGCGCGATGGGTCGGTCGTACCCTGAGCCAGTTGCCCGGCGACACCAAACTGCCCTGGCACCGCGTGCTCGGCGCCGGCGGTCGGATCAGCCTGGCCGTGGGCAGTCCTTCAGGGGACGAGCAGCGCGCGCGATTACGCGCCGAAGGCATCAGCGTCCTGAATAATCGTGTTGATATTCAGCGCCATGGCTGGCGCCCGGTAGAGCACAGCGGTTAGAGTGCGCGCTTTGTTTCCGTAATCTTGAGGCAGACTTCAGCCCATGCCCCGTAAAACCTGGCGCGCCGCGCTCGCCGCCTATGCCAGCCCTTCAACACTTGTGCTGTTGTTGCTCGGTTTCGCCGCCGGCCTGCCCTACATGCTGGTGTTTTCGACACTTTCGGTCTGGTTGCGTGAAGCCGGTGTGGCTCGCGAAACCATCGGCTATGCAAGCCTGATCGGCCTGGCCTACGCCTTTAAATGGGTCTGGTCGCCGCTGCTCGACCAATGGCGCCTGCCATTCCTCGGCAAGCTCGGTCGCCGACGCTCGTGGCTGGTGCTTTCCCAGGCGCTGGTGATCCTCGGCCTGATCGGGATGGGTTTCTGCGACCCGCAAAAACATCTGTCCTGGCTGATCGCCATCGCCGTAGTCGTTGCCTTCGCCTCGGCGACGCAAGACATCGCGGTCGACGCCTATCGCCTGGAAATCGCCGACGACACTCGCCAGGCTGCCCTCGCCGCCAGTTACATGTCCGGCTATCGGATCGCGGCGCTGCTGGCCACCGCCGGCGCCCTGTTCTTCGCCGAAGGCTTCGGCTCCACCGGTTTCAACTACAAGCATTCGGCATGGGCCGGCACTTACCTGCTGTTCGGCGCCCTGATGGTCCCGGCGTTGCTGACCTCTTTCTTCATGCGTGAACCGCCGGTGCCGCTGCGCACGCAACTGCAGGCCGGGCGCTACAGTTTTGTGCATCAACTGGCCTCGGTGTTCGTGCTGATCGTGCTGCTGGTTTCCGTGCCGGCCATGTTCACCCAGCTCTACAACACCGACTTCGCCAGCGTGCTGTTCGAAGGCGTGAGCCTGCTCGACCTGTTACTTGAAGACCGCGCGTTCCTGCGGGCGATCCTCTACACCACGCTAACTGCGCTGTGCCTTTCGGCCATAGGGCGCCGCGGCCTCGCACCGGTGCTGACCCCGATCAACGACTTCATTCTGCGTTACCGCTGGCAAGCGCTGCTGTTGCTCGGGCTGATCGCCACGTATCGGATGTCGGATACCGTCATGGGCGTGATGGCCAACGTGTTTTATATCGACCAGGGTTTCACCAAGGATCAGATTGCCAGCGTCAGCAAAATCTTCGGCCTGATCATGACGCTGGTCGGCGCCGGCATGGGCGGCCTGCTGATCGTGCGCTTCGGCATCCTGCCGATCCTGTTCATCGGCGGCGTCATGTCGGCCGCGACTAATCTGCTGTTCCTGATGCTTGCCGACATGGGCGCCAACCTGAACATGCTGATCGGCACCATTTCCCTGGACAACTTCAGCTCCGGCCTGGCGACCTCGGCGTTTGTCGCCTACCTGTCGAGCCTGACCAACCTCAAGTTCTCTGCCACCCAATACGCCCTGCTCAGCTCGATCATGCTCTTGCTTCCACGCCTGATCGGTGGCTATTCGGGGGTCATGGTGGAAAAGTTCGGCTATCACAATTTCTTCCTGATCACCGCGCTGCTGGGTGTTCCGACGCTGCTGTTGATCGCCCTGCACTGGTTCCAGGAGAACCGCCGCGAAGGCCCGACACCAAGGCCCGAGCCGGTTCCGACCCAGGTCGCGGAAGAATCGTAGGAAGCATCGCAGAGGGTGGTGAGATTCCCGCCCTCCTGCCACACCACCGACCGCGCGCCTGTACGCCAGCAGATCTCGCCCGTACAATGCTCCGTCATTTCTCGTCATCAGCAACCGACAACGGCCAACCATGCGCACCAGTCAATTTTTGCTCGCCACACAGAAAGAAACGCCTTCCGACGCGGTCGTCATCAGCCATCAGCTGATGCTGCGCGCCGGCATGATCCGCAAACTCGCCTCGGGCCTGTACACCTGGCTGCCGATGGGCTTGCGAGTGATGCGCAAGGTCGAAGCCGTCGTTCGTGAAGAAATGAACGCCGCGGGCTCTCTTGAAGTGTTGATGCCGAGCACGCAACCGGCTGAGCTGTGGCAGGAATCCGGTCGCTGGGAAGAATACGGCCCTGAATTGTTGCGTTTCAAGGATCGCCACGGTCGTGACTTCTGCGCCGGCCCGACCCACGAAGAAGTGATCACCGACCTGATGCGCAATGAGTTGAGCAGCTACAAACAGCTGCCGATCAACCTGTATCAGATCCAGACCAAATTCCGTGACGAAATCCGCCCACGCTTCGGTTTGATGCGCGGCCGCGAATTCATCATGAAGGACGCCTACTCGTTCCACGCCGACCAGCCTTCGCTGCAGGTCACCTACGACCGCATGCACCAGGCGTACTGCAACGTGTTCACCCGTCTGGGCCTGAAATTCCGCCCTGTTGAAGCCGACAACGGCTCCATTGGCGGCGCCGGCTCCCACGAGTTCCACGTACTGGCCGAATCCGGCGAAGACGACATCGTCTTCAGCAACGGTTCCGAGTACGCCGCGAACATCGAGAAAGCCGAAGCCGTACCGCGTGAAACGTCGCGCGCGCTGCCTGCCGAAGAGCTGCGTCTGGTCGACACACCGAACGCCAAGACCATCGCGCAACTGGTCGAAGGCTTCAACCTGCCGATCGAGAAGACCATCAAGACCCTGGTGGTTCACGCTGAAGAGAAAGGCAAGCTGATTGCCCTGATCATCCGTGGCGACCACGAGCTGAACGAAATCAAGGCCTCCAACCAGCCAGGCGTTGCCAGCCCGCTGGTCATGGCTTCCGAAAGCGAATTGCGTGACGCGATTGGCGCCGGTGCCGGTTCTCTCGGCCCGTTGAACCTGCCGCTGCCGATCATCATCGACCGCTCCGTCGAACTGATGAGCGACTTCGGTATCGGTGCAAACATCGACGACAAGCACTACTTCGGCGTGAACTGGGAGCGTGACCTGCCAGTTCCGACCGTTGCCGACCTGCGTAACGTCGTGGCTGGCGACCCTAGCCCTGACGGCAAAGGCACCCTGGAAATCAAGCGCGGCATCGAAGTCGGGCACATCTTCCAGCTGGGCAACAAGTACAGCAAAGCGATGAAGTGCGAAGTGCTGGGTGAAAACGGCAAGCCGGTCACCCTGGAAATGGGTTGCTACGGCATCGGCGTTTCCCGCGTGGTGGCAGCCGCCATCGAGCAGAACAACGACAAGAACGGGATCATCTGGAGCGACACTCTGGCGCCGTTCCAGGTTGCCCTGGTGCCACTGCGCTACGAAACCGAGCAGGTTCGCGAAGCCACCGACAAGCTCTACGCAGAACTGACGGCGGCCGGCTTCGAAGTGCTGCTGGACGATCGCGACAAGAAAACCAGCCCGGGCATCAAGTTCGCGGACATGGAGCTGATCGGCATTCCTCACCGGATCGTGGTCAGTGACCGCGGCCTCGCCGAAGGCAATCTGGAATACAAGAGCCGCACCGAGGCCGAGGCGCAAGCGCTGCCGGTCGCTGACGTGCTGTCCTTCCTCCAGGCCCGTATCCGCCGCTGACACCAGATAGAGAAGTCATGTTCAAGCGAAACACCTTAGGCCTCGTTGGTGCCGCCCTGTGCGGCACCCTGCTGCTCAGCGGCTGCGCCAATCACATGTCGCAACGCAGCGAGCAAGAGGAACGTGTCGAGCGCAAACTGCTCGATCACAGCCTGCAGATCGATGTCGGTGAGCCCAAGGTGCTTGAGCTGCCGCAACGTCGGGTGAAAATCCACGAGCAGAAGACCTTCGAGGTCACCGAGTTCGAAGTCACCCGTCATTACGATCGCTACACGCCTTACCAACCCTGGCGGGAGATCTACGAGATCCCGCTGGGCGCGGTGGCCGTGGCGGCCGGTGTCGGCGCGAATGTGGTCAACGTGTTCGCCCTCGGCAACTTGCCGGATAGCGTAACCAAGGACTGGTTCAGTTACGGTTTCGCCGGGCTCAACCCGTTCATGAACGCGCCGTCTCACGGTCGTGCGCAGCAGAACCTCGCGGGTATCGACGAAGTCCAGCTCGATAAACGCACGGAATACTCGAGCCTGCCGTGGAGCGAGCGCCCGGTGGAGGTCAAGGCCGGCAAGGAAACCTTCGAGCTGAGCACTGACAAAAATGGTGTGTTACGCCTGAACCTGCTGGACAGCCCGTTCGCCGAACATGACATCAATCATCTGAGTCGATTGTTGATCAGCGTCGCCGATTCTCAGGACGATGTGCACAGCGACTCGTCCTTGGCGGTCAGCAGCTCGTTGCGCGGCAAACTGCTCGAAGCCCACGGGCTGATTTACGACGACCTTGAAGACGACGAAGTGAGCCAGTGGGTACACCGGGTCAAACGTCTGTCGGAGCTGGGTCTGGAAGAAGAAGCCAGCGAGCTGGAACAGAGCCTGATTGAGCTGACTCGCAACGATCCTGAGTTGCAGACCGAATTCCTCAAGTCGTTGACCAAGGATGCCGGGCGGCTGGTAGCGGATCCGGGACCGAATTAAGACCCGTTAAAAGATCGCAGCCTTCGGCAGCTCCTACAGAGTATGCATTACAGTGTAGGAGCTGCCGAAGGCTGCGATCTTTTGATTTTAAAGCCTTACCGCTCAAACAACTCCATCTGCTCAAACCCACCCCGCAAATCCTCCAGCCTCACGCCAACCCCCAACAACCGCACCGGCTTCCCGCCGCGATTGAACGCCTGGGTCAGCAACAGCTTATAACTCTGAAGATCTCGCCCTGCCCCGGCCTGCTCCAGCGTGGTCTGGGTAAAGTCATGGAATTTCACTTTGACGAACGGCTTGCCCGGCCGATAGCTGCTGTCGATCCGCGCCATGCGGCCCGCCAGGGTTTCCAGCAACTCGGGTAATTTATCCAGGCAGCTCACCAGATCCCGCAAGTCCACATCGTAGGTGTTCTCGACACTGATCGATTGCCGCCGACTGTCGTTGTGTACCAGCCGTTCATCGATCCCACGGGCCAGGCTCCAAAGTCGTTCACCAAAGCTGCCGAATTCACGCACCAGCGCCAACTTGTCCCATTCGCGCAAATGCGAGCAATCGACAATGCCCAGCCGGCCCAGTTTGTCGGCGGTCACTTTGCCCACACCGTGCAGCTTGCTGACCGGCAAGCCACTGACAAAATCCTCGACCTGATCCGGTGTGATGACGAACAAACCATTGGGCTTCTTCCAGTCGCTGGCGATCTTGGCCAGGAACTTGTTCGGCGCCACGCCGGCCGAGACGGTGATGTGCAACTGATTGGACACCCGTCGGCGGATGTCCTGGGCAATTCGCGTGGCGCTGCCGCCGAAGTGCGCGCTGTCCGACACATCGAGGTAAGCCTCATCGAGGGAAAGCGGTTCGATCAGGTCGGTGTAATCGCGAAAGATCGTGTGAATTTCCTTCGACGCTTCTCTATAGGCGTCCATGCGCGGCTTGACGATGGTCAGGTCCGGGCACAACTTCAAGGCGTGCCCGGAAGACATCGCCGAACGCACGCCATACGCCCGAGCTTCATAGTTGCAGGTGGCAATCACTCCGCGCCGATCTGCCGATCCGCCCACCGCCAGGGGTTTTCCGGCCAGGCGCGGGTCGTCACGCATCTCGATGGCGGCGTAGAAGCAATCACAATCGACGTGGATAATTTTTCGCTGGGTCATATGAAAGCGGTGTTCATGGCAAAAAAAAGGAGACTTGGCAGGCCGGATCGGCAGTATCTCACTGACACCTGTATATAGCACCAGTAGTCTGAATGTTCTTTTCCGAGCGTAGGAAAGTATCCGATGAATTTATTTTCTCAATCGAAAAGCCGTGCCCGATAGAGCTGCAAGCCTTGCCGCGCCTCACTCACAGCCGATTACACCGTAATGCTTTCAAGCTAAGCGATTGAACCAGAACAGGTTTTATCCGGATTGAAGGTTGACAGCCCGGCGATCCTCTGTAGAATGCCGACACACAGACGCGGGATGGAGCAGTCTGGTAGCTCGTCGGGCTCATAACCCGAAGGTCGTCGGTTCAAATCCGGCTCCCGCAACCAAACATCAAAAAAGGCTACTCGAAAGAGTGGCCTTTTTTGTGCGCGTGAAGAAAACACTAATACTTGTAGGAGCGAGCTCGCTCGCGATGGTCGTTAACGATAACGCGTAAAACCAGATACCCGGTGGCGGCCTTTAGTTTTTCGCGAGCAAGCTCGCTCCTACACGCTCCCCTGCGACCGTTCGCCGCTTATTCATGCTTATTTGACCCCGCTCCAGATTAACGGTTGACACACAGGCGTATCTCTATAGAATGCCGCCACACAGACGCGGGATGGAGCAGTCTGGTAGCTCGTCGGGCTCATAACCCGAAGGTCGTCGGTTCAAATCCGGCTCCCGCAACCAAACATCAAAAAAGGCTACTCGAAAGAGTGGCCTTTTTTGTATCTGTTGAAAAAGTCCTTTCGCAACAATGACCTGTCACTCTGCGGGAAGCGTTCGGGATCACTGAAACTCTGGGATCAGACTATGCCGGATCGCAGACAGAACCCTCTACGACGGATGACATGCCATCGCCGACAATCGGTGAGAGGCGTTAATATTTGTGATTATTTTTTTCTACAGGGATTGGTAACTTGGCTGGATACCCCCATCCTGTCGCGCACAATCCAAGAGGTGATTGATGCGCGCCAACTCGTCTGATCCACAAGACACCGTCACAGCGACAAAACCCATCAAGCCCGAGGGTTTGCGCTTGCTTGATCGGGTCAGCAAGTATCGCCAACCCATCGGTCTGGCGGTCACTCTGCTGTTGTTCGCGATCGCGCTGATTGCCTGTCGCCACTTGCTGAGCGAACTCGATCTGTACGCTCTGCACGACTCGATTCTTGAAGTACCAAAACCGGCACTGCTGGGCGCACTGGTGGCGACTGTAGTGGGCTTCATTATCTTGCTTGGCTATGAATGGTCGGCCAGCCGCTATGCCGGCGTGACGCTGGCGCCGCGAATCCTCGCCCTGGGCGGGTTCACCGCATTCGCCATCGGCAATGCCATCGGTCTGTCGATGCTCTCGGGGGGGTCGGTTCGTTATCGTTTATATGCACGTCATGGTCTGGGGGCTTCGGAAGTCGCTCACATGACGTTGTTCGCTAGCCTCTCGCTCGGCTGCGCCCTGCCCCCGCTCGCCGCCCTCGCGACGCTCAGTAACCTGCCTGCCGCCTCCGCCGCGCTGGGCCTCTCTCAGATGCTGCTGGCTGCGATTGCCGCTGCCGTGTTGCTGTTGTTTACCGTATTGGCCGTCGGCATCTATCGCCGGCGCCTGCCGGAGCAGCCTTATGCGGACAACCTGCTGGTCAAGGCCGGTCGTCGCACCTTGCGCCTTCCGGGCCGTCGCCTGACGTTCCTGCAACTGATCATAACCGCCCTCGACGTGGCCGCCGCCGCGACCGTGCTTTACCTGTTGCTGCCGGAAGCGCCGCCCTTCGGTGCTTTCTTGCTGGTGTATCTGCTGGCGCTGGCCGCGGGTGTGCTCAGTCATGTTCCCGGCGGCGTCGGGGTGTTCGAAGCGATTCTGCTGGCCGCCTTCGCCGACAAACTTGGCGCCGCGCCACTGGCTGCCGCGCTGCTGCTCTATCGCCTGATCTATGTGGTGCTGCCGTTGCTGGTGGCCTGTGTGCTGCTGTTGATCAACGAAGGCCAGCGCCTGTTCCAGACGCGTCAGTCATTGCGCGCCGCGTCCGGCCTGGCCGCGCCGATTCTGGCGGTGCTGGTGTTCCTGTCCGGTGTGGTGCTGCTGTTCTCCGGCGTGACCCCGGAAATTGATACGCGCCTGGAACACATCGGTTTTCTGATTCCCCATCGACTGGTCGACGCCTCGCACTTCGGCGCCAGCCTGGTCGGCGTGCTCTGCCTGCTGCTGGCTCAGGGCCTGCGTCGGCGCCTGTCGGCCGCCTGGATGCTGACCACCATTCTGTTGCTGGTCGGTGCCGTGCTCTCGCTGCTCAAAGGTTTCGACTGGGAAGAAGCCAGCCTGATGACCCTGACGGCGGCGCTGCTGGGGGTTTTCCGGCGCTCGTTCTATCGCCCGAGCCGTTTGACCGAACTGCCGTTTTCACCGCTGTATCTGGTCTCGAGCCTGTGCGTCCTCGGTGCGTCGATCTGGCTGCTGCTGTTCGCTTATCAGGACGTTCCCTACAGCCATCAACTCTGGTGGCAGTTCACCCTCGACGCCGACGCCCCGCGCGGCTTGCGCTCGCTGCTCGGCGCTGCGGTGCTGCTGGTGGTGGTGTCCCTGACCTGGCTGCTGCGTACCGCGCGCCCGGTGATCCACCAGCCGACACCGGATGAGCTGGACCGCGCGGTAAAGATCCTGATGGCCTCCGCGCAACCGGATGGCGGCCTGGCCCTGACCGGTGACAAGGCGCTGCTGTTTCATCCCAACGACGAGGCGTTTCTGATGTACGCCCGCCGCGGACGCAGCCTCGTGGCGTTGTACGACCCGATCGGCCCGACCCAGCAACGGGCCGAGATGATCTGGCAGTTCCGCGACCTCTGTGACATCCACCACGCCCGCCCCGTGTTTTATCAAGTGCGCGCGGAAAACCTGCCGTACTACATGGACATCGGCCTGACCGCGATCAAGCTCGGCGAAGAAGCCCGGGTCGATCTGCAGCGTTTTGATCTCGAAGCCAAGGGCAAAGAGATGAAGGACCTGCGCTACACCTGGAACCGTGGCACCCGCGATGGCCTGTCGCTGGAAATCCATGAGCCGGGGCACGCGCCAATGGATGAGCTCAAGGTGATTTCCGATGCCTGGCTGACCGGCAAGAACGTGCGCGAGAAAGGCTTCTCCCTCGGCCGTTTCAGTGATGACTACCTCAAGCATTTCCGCATTGCGGTGATTCGCTTCGAAGGGCGTCCGGTGGCGTTCGCCAATTTGCTCGAGACCTACGGCCATGACCTGACCAGCCTCGACCTGATGCGCGCGCACCCGGATGCCCCGAAGCTGACCATGGAGTTCATGATGGTCGGCCTGATTCAACATTATAAAAATCATGGATACGCGCGTTTCAGCCTGGGCATGGTGCCGCTGTCGGGGTTGCAACCCCGTCGTGGCGCGCCACTGACCCAGCGTCTGGGCTCGATGGTATTCCGCCGTGGTGAGCAGCTCTACAACTTCCAAGGCTTGCGCCGCTTCAAAGACAAGTTCCAGCCTGACTGGGAACCCCGTTATATGGCCGTGCCCGCCGGACTCGATCCGCTGGTTGCCCTGGCCGACACTGCTGCCCTGATTGCGGGCGGCTTGACTGGATTGGTGAAACGCTGATGATTCAACGCTCCTTGCGGTACGTACTGGCCACACTGGTAGTGCTGGTCCTGATTCTCGGTGGCGGTTACTGGTACCTCAAACGCCCGGCGCCACAACCGACACTCGAACTGCTGACACCGGCCGGCGGCGCCGCGATGACCCGTGTCATTCCCGGCAACACCCCACGCGCGCAAGTGCTGGTGGCGGTCACCGAAGAACAGAAGCTCAGCGACAAACAATTGATGACCCTCAGCCGCAGCGGCTCGGCGCAGATTGTTCAAGTGATCCTGCCCAAGGACTGCCTGTTGCAAAGCCGCGCCCTGCAATCGGGCCTGAGAGAACTGAAAGGCCCGGCGACCCTGGTCAGCGGCATCGGCCCCGGCGCCGTGCTGGCGTGGCGCTGGTTGTCCGAGCAGAAGAACGACAAGGCCCAGGCCGTTTCGGTGGACCTGGCCCTGGAAAAACCCGGTTGCACGCACCTGCTGCCGAAAAGCGCCGCTCACGGTCACTGGCTGGTGGCGTGGAACGACAACCCGGACGACACCAGCGCCGGCTTCGTGCGCGACCAACCCAACGCCGAAACCAGCATCAGCGACTACGACATCAACCTGCCGCAAGTGCTGAACAACGAACTGCGCAAGCTCCTCGTTGGTGGCGACAAAGCCGCTGGCGGCCTGCAGATTCCAGTGGTTGAAGTCCCGGCCAGTCAGGCCAAGGACACCGTCACCCTGTTCCTCTCCGGCGACGGCGGCTGGCGCGACCTCGACCGCGATGTGGCGGGCGAGATGGCGAAGATCGGCTACCCGGTGGTCGGCATCGACACCCTGCGCTACTACTGGCAGCACAAGAGCCCGGAGCAAAGCGCACTGGACCTGGCCGAACTGATGCAGCACTACCGGCAGAAATGGGGCACCAAGCGCTTCATCCTGACGGGCTACTCGTTCGGCGCCGACGTTTTGCCGGCGATCTACAACCGCCTGGCAGAATCGGAGCAGCAACGCGTCGATGCAATCATCCTGCTGGCCTTCGCCCGCACCGGCAGCTTCGAAATCGAAGTCGAAGGCTGGCTCGGTAACGCCGGCAAAGAAGCCGCCACCGGCCCGGAAATGGCCAAGCTGCCACCGGAGAAAGTGGTGTGCATCTTCGGTGAAGAAGAAATCGACGAAAGCGGCTGCACCGACAAGACCGCCGTGGGCGAAGCCATCAAACTGCCTGGGGGTCATCACTTTGATGAGAACTACCCGAAACTGGCGCGGCGGTTGGTGGATGTGATCGAGAAGCGTCAAGCGAAAGAGGCGGCGGCTCAGGAATGATCTGAATCCACCGAAAAAAAGCCCCCGCTGCCTTACGGTACCGGGGGCTTTTTTATAGGTACAAACATGAAGCGTTACCCGCCGGCTGGACCTTGTAACTAGGGCCTGTAATTCAACTGCTAGAACTGAACATCTATCCACGTTACGTCATCTTCAACAGCGATAAAGTCGCTATCCGGTGCCGCCAGCAAACTACTTTGCTGCGACTCCGTTAACTCCGCCCAGAAGCCATCGGTTACAAACACCAGTCGCTCACCGACAGTTAATGGGTGAAAAACAAAGTCAGGGTCTGGAGCACGATTAACCTTCAGGCAACGGGTTATCCAGTTTCGAGCCGGATCTTGCGCCAGCTCACGGTGCGAACGATCGCGCCTCCAATTGGCCTTGCAGTGGGGCGGCGTAATCCACTCGATCGTGCTTGTCGGTGTCACTACACCGCACGAACAGTCACCCTCATACGCAAGCGTGAGCTTCCCATGAGCAGCGACACCCACCAGGTAACACATGGTCCCTGTCTGGTCGGCAAACAAAGTGGGATGAAGCTCGGCCAGCACTGAACTAAGTACCTGCTCAACTGCTCCGTGCTCAGTAATATCGCCCGTCTGATATATGTGCTTCGGGTACGCAGCTAAAACACCTTTTACGAAGCATTCTGCCAATTGGCCACTGCCCGGCTTCGACGTACCGTCCGTGATGACGAACAGCCCTTTGTCACCGTCGCAGAAAGCACCAGCACAGTCATGATTGGCATTCCTGGCCCTTCCCATTACTGATCGGGTTTCGTATCTCATGCGTTGCCCAGGTTCTTCATGCGCATGTGAATAATTCGACCTCTACCCGGATTAGCCTGCACCGAGCCCGAGCTCTCAATCACGTAGTCGATGCCACTAAGCACCCTGAGCTCTCGAATCCCAGCTGTGATGAATTCCTTGAGCTGCGAATCTGCTTGGCTAATCTCCTCCAGAAGCTCTGGACGACCATCAATCAATATGATGATGTCTTCGACATCCTTGTGGTAAGGATCGCCCTTACCACGACCGCTAAAGGCCTCAAGTTTGGTGGCAAGAAAGTAGGCCGGTTTGAAGATCTGAATAACGAGACCGCTGGGCAACGTAAATTTATCCGCCTTCGCCAGCCCTTCCACGAACCAACGATTGGCATATCCGAGAACCGCCGGATCCGAAGGCATCACGTCGACGATGACATCGTTGAAGCGAAAACGGCAGTTGACCTCATCCTCGCCGGTAATCTTGAAATTTTTGACCGCCAAGCGTTCTGTGAGGCGCTGCCATTCGCTGATGCCTGCCAGCTCGATCACCAGGTCAACATCATCGGTGAAACGAATGTCGTCCAGCACAACCGCATCAGTGACCAGCATGGCTGTGGTGCAACCACCGACAAAGGCAATCTCAGCGAGAAACTCCTCCCCCAAGCCGTCTGCAACAAATTCTATGAGCTCATAGTTGTGATCAGCGTTCGACGGCATGTTATTTCAGACCCATCCCTGCCCTTAAAATGTTAATCGCCACGCCACACTCTCGCGGACCGCCAAGACGGATCGCATCAGCAAGCGCTAGATAGTGATAAAGGGTTCTATCTTTCTTCACGGCTTCCGGCACGGTCTTGTAGAGCGGCTCTATCGCCTGACCACGCTCAGTTCCCAACGCATCAGGCCAAACCGGAATCAGCTCGCCAGCGCTCTTGAGGCTTTTGGACAACGCTGGCGCTGCAAAGCCCGTCGGAATACCGCGAACCATTGCCCCCGGTTTCACGGGGAAGAAATATTTCAAAGCGTGCTCGGTGATTTTCAACAGCTCTCGCCGATTTACCTTCGGCAGCCCGGTGTCGTAATCGCTGATAAGCAGTCCAGACTCGCGACATCTGGCCATGGCATTTGAAATCTCACTTTTGCTTATTCCAAGAGACGCGGACAGCGCACGCAGCGAATAACCTTCACTCAAACTCGCCAGCGGCGGAGAGGGTACTGGTTCTGACCACCCTTCCCAGCCATCCTCTTCGCTCAGGGGCGAGTCGAACGCCGGGGAGTTTTTCACCCCGTAAAGATTTTCTTCCTGGGCGTGCAGGCTGGCCAGCTTGAACAAAAGCAAAATGTCTTGACTCTTCACGATGCTTAAAACTCCAAGTGTCCACATTCCATAAAACGTGGACACTTGTCTCATTGAAAATATTGAGTCGTCAAGACCGAATCGATACATCGGATGCTGTTGAGAGGCGCGCGATGCCCAGCTCTGTAGGTCTTTTCTAGCATACCGTGCCCGCATGTCGTCGTGGCTGATTGCGCAGGCCTCATCAAAACCGGTCAGCACGCCTTGTAATTCCGTCATATTTACCCCTCGGACACACGCCAAATTTTTCGCGCACAATTCTTGTTGAATATCGCATTGAGCGACCGCGCCCACTTCTTCGGCTTGCAGAATCACTCACAGCGTTTAGTTTTTGTTTGTTTCAGACGGCGCGATATCGGATGACGCCCGCAGACCTTGTAGGCAAACTCCGAATCGTGTTTTTTGGGCACTTTGATGCCTTGTTGCGCTTTTCTTTGACGGGATAGTCTCCGGACGTCGCTGACCCTTCAGCGATCGGGCTTGGAAACCTGTCGAATCGAACGCTACGCCACCCTTCATGAATGCAGCCCATATCACGGCAGTATTCTTGAATATGGCGGCTGTGCGTGGGACGCCCTTGGGCGTGCCGGTTCCTTGGTTCCCGGTTTTCCAACCTGCGCATAGCTGCCACCCATTCGCTTGGAAACGAATGTGGCAGCTCCTCGAACCCTGGAGCAAAACCATGACAACAACAAACCAGCCCGCCCCCTCAGAACTAAAAACCATCGGCCTCACCCCCTTCATCTACTGCTCAAACCAGGCGCTGTTCCGTGTCAGTCGAGACGTTCCCCTCGGTGATGCGCTAGCCATGGCCTCCGACTTTCTATTCCTTGCCAAGGATCTGACCAGAGAGGCTGCCTTTAACCGTGATACCGACCGACACATCTGGGCGGCGCATTATTTGACGGCGATGAGCAAGGCTGTGATTGATGATGCGATGAAGGTGCTGCAGGGACCTCCTCCGGCCAAAGCCGAATCAAAAAAATAATGGCCTGAGCGCAATTTCAACAGGCGCCACAGATCCATTGTGGGAGCGGGCTTGCTCGCGAAAGCGGACTGACATTCAACATTGATGTCGACTGGCCCACCGCTTTCGCGAGCAAGCCCGCTCCCACAATGGATCTGTGGCGTCTTCAGGTTGTGCGCTCAGCCACAAAAAAGCCCCCGCTGCCTTCACGGCAACGGGGGCTTTTTGATCGGGATTACATCTCGACCTGTGTACCCAGTTCGATAACCCGGTTCAACGGCAAATTAAAGAACCGCAAATTGCCATTCGCATTCTTCAACATGAACGCAAACAACCCCTCGCGCCAGCGGGCCATCCCTTCAAGTTTGGAAGCGATAACCGTCTCACGGCTGAGGAAGTAGGTAGTGCGCATCGGGCTGAAGTCGAGGTCATCGAGGTGACACAGCTTCAGTGCTTGCGGCACGTCCGGCTCGTCGATAAAGCCAAAGTGCAGGATCACCCGGAAGAACCCTTCGCCGTAGGAATCAACCTCGAAGCGCCGTGTCGGCGGGACCCGCGGGATGTCTTCGTACACCACTGTCAGCAGTACCACTTGCTCGTGCAGCACCTGGTTATGCAGCAGGTTGTGCAACAACGCGTGGGGCACGGCGTCCGGGCGCGCGGTGAGGAACACTGCGGTGCCCTGGACCCGATGCGGCGGTTGTACGGCGATACTGCTGATGAAAATCGGCAGCGGCAGGCCACCTTCGTCCATGCGCTCAACCAGCAGTTGCTTGCCGCGTTTCCAGGTGGTCATCAGCACAAACAGTGCAATACCGGCGATCACCGGGAATGCTCCGCCCTGAAAGATTTTCGGCACGTTGGCGGCGAAATACAGACCATCCACCAGCAGGAAGCCGAGCAACAGCGGCACCGAGAGGATCGGCGGCCATTTCCACAGCAACAACATCACCGCCGACACCAGGATGGTGGTCATCAACATGGTGCCCGTCACCGCCACACCGTAGGCCGAGGCCAGAGCGCCGGAGGATTCGAAGCCGATCACCAACAGGATCACGCCGACCATCAATGCCCAGTTCACCGCGCCGATGTAGATCTGGCCCTGTTCGGCACTGGAGGTGTGCTGAATGTGCATGCGCGGAATGTAACCGAGCTGGATCGCCTGACGGGTCAGGGAGAACGCTCCGGAAATCACCGCTTGCGAGGCAATCACCGTGGCCAGGGTCGACAGGCCGACCAACGGAATCAACGCCCAGCTTGGTGCCAACAGATAGAACGGGTTGCGTGCCGCTTCCGGATCACCGAGCAGTAATGCGCCCTGGCCGAAGTAGTTCAGCACCAGCGCCGGCAGCACAAGAATGAACCACGCACGGGCAATCGGCTTGCGACCGAAGTGGCCCATGTCGGCGTACAGCGCTTCGGCGCCGGTCAATGCCAGCACCACCGCACCCAGAATCGCCACGCCCATGCCCGGGTGCACGATAAAGAAACGCACGCCCCAGACCGGGTTCATCGCTTGCAACACTTCCGGGTGCTGCAGGATGCCGTAGACGCCCAGCGCGCCCAGGACCAGAAACCAGGTGACCATGATCGGCCCGAACAGAATGCCGATTCGCGCGGTGCCGTGACTCTGGATCAAAAACAGCGCCACCAGCACAACCAACGACAGTGGCACCACCCAATGGTCGATGCCCTCAAACGCCAGCCCCAGACCTTCAATTGCCGAGAGCACGGAAATCGCCGGCGTGATCATGCTGTCGCCATAAAACAGCGCCGCGCCGATCAGCCCGCAGACCACCAGCAACGTCCGCAACTTCGGATGCCCCGCCGCCGCCCGTCGAGCCAGCGCGGTCAACGCCATGATACCGCCTTCGCCCTGATTGTCGGCGCGCAGTACGAACAGCACATATTTGATTGAAACGACCCAGATCAGCGACCAGAAAATCAGCGCCAGTATCCCGAACACGCCGTCATGGTCAACCTGTACACCATACTGACCGGAAAACACTTCTTTAAGTGTGTACAGCGGACTCGTGCCGATATCGCCATAAACCACCCCGACCGCCGCGACCAGCATGCCGATCGGCTTTGCCGCCGAATGCTCGGCACCCGCCGCCTGACTACTTGCCTGACCCATCCACCACTCCTACTACCCAGACCGGGCTTCTTTGGAATAAGCACTATGCTTTGCCACGCAGCATGCGCTGTTTTACTTCACGTTACAGACGTTTTGTTGACTGTAAAAAATCCGTAAAGCGTAACGGCGCGAAGCATAGCGCAGCACTCGTCGTATTTCCCTGCATAAAGCTGGTCAAGTGCGCCTCTCATCGCTAGAATTGCGCACTTTTTGACCAGAGGCGCAACATAGCGTCCGTCAGTCGCCTTGCCGTCTTCGGCTGGAGGCGTCACAAATACCGAGGTTAGACATGTCCACCACTCCTGCGCCGGCCAATCCAAAGGTTGGCTTCGTATCCCTGGGTTGCCCCAAAGCACTGGTCGACTCCGAGCGCATCCTTACCCAGTTGCGCATGGAAGGTTACGACGTTGTGTCCACTTATCAGGACGCCGATGTCGTGGTGGTCAACACCTGCGGTTTCATCGACTCGGCCAAGGCTGAATCCCTGGAAGTGATCGGCGAAGCCATCAAGGAAAACGGCAAGGTCATCGTGACCGGCTGCATGGGCGTCGAAGAAGGCAACATCCGTAACGTACACCCGAGCGTGCTGGCCGTGACCGGTCCGCAGCAGTACGAGCAAGTGGTCAACGCCGTGCACGACGTTGTGCCGCCGCGTCAGGATCACAACCCGCTGATCGATCTGGTGCCGCCGCAAGGCATCAAGCTGACCCCGCGCCACTACGCCTACCTGAAGATTTCCGAAGGCTGCAACCACAGCTGCAGCTTCTGCATCATCCCGTCGATGCGCGGCAAACTGGTCAGCCGTCCGGTCGGTGACGTGCTCGACGAAGCCCAGCGCCTGGTCAAGGCCGGCGTCAAAGAGCTGTTGGTGATCTCGCAAGACACCAGCGCCTACGGCGTCGATGTGAAGTACCGCACCGGTTTCTGGAACGGCGCGCCGGTAAAAACCCGCATGACCGAACTCTGCGAAGCCCTGAGCACCCTCGGCGTCTGGGTTCGCTTGCACTACGTTTATCCGTACCCGCACGTCGACGAACTGATTCCGCTGATGGCCGCCGGCAAAATCCTGCCGTACCTGGACATCCCGTTCCAGCACGCCAGCCCGAAAGTGTTGAAGTCGATGAAACGCCCGGCGTTCGAAGACAAGACTCTGGCGCGCATCAAGAACTGGCGCGAGGTCTGCCCGGACCTGATCATCCGTTCGACCTTCATCGTCGGCTTCCCCGGCGAAACCGAAGAAGACTTCCAGTACCTGCTGAACTGGCTGACCGAAGCCCAGCTCGACCGCGTCGGCTGCTTCCAGTACTCGCCGGTCGAAGGCGCACCGGCCAACGATCTCGATCTGGAAATCGTCCCGGACGACGTCAAGCAGGACCGTTGGGATCGCTTCATGGCGCACCAGCAAGCCATCAGCTCGGCGCGTCTGCAAATGCGTGTCGGCCGTGAAATCGAAGTGCTGGTCGATGAAGTCGACGAGCAAGGCGCAGTCGGCCGCTGCTTCTTCGATGCCCCGGAAATCGACGGCAACGTATTCATCGACAACGGCAGCAACCTGAAACCGGGCGACAAAGTCTGGTGCAAGGTCACCGACGCCGACGAATACGACCTGTGGGCTGAACAGATCTAAACGCAAAAAACACGAAAAGCCCTGCTCTCTTGACGAGATGCGGGGCTTTTTTACGTCTATCGTTTTTAGGGAGAAAGGACTCGCACCATTCACTGCAAAAGGGGCATTCGGCCATGCGCCAACATTCGGTCATCCACACGCCGAAACAGAGCGACTACGAAGAACTCACGCAAGTCTGGGAAGCCTCGGTGCGCGCCACCCATGACTTTCTGCCGGACAGCTACATCGAGCTGTTGAAGAATCTGGTGCTGACCCGTTACCTCGACGCGGTGATGCTGATCTGCACCAAAGACTCGCGCCAGCGCATCACCGGGTTCGCCGGTGTCGCGGCGGGCAAGATTGAAATGCTCTTCATCGCCCCCGCTCATCGCGGCCAGGGCCTGGGCAAACAGTTGCTGCGTTATGCCATGGAACACCTGAACGCCGATGAACTGGACGTCAACGAACAGAACCCGCAGGCGCTGGGGTTCTACTTCAAACAGGGCTTCGAGGTGATCGGCCGCACCGAGCATGACGGCATGGGGCAGCCTTATCCGTTGTTGCATATGCGTTTGCGCCAGGCGCATCAACTGACGCGCAATGGCTGACACAACACAGGACAACTGTGGGAGCTGGCTTGCCTGCGATGGTGGTCAACGATAACCCGTTCTTTCAGATTAAACGCAGCGTCCTTGAATCCATCGCAGGCAAGCCAGCTCCTACAAAAAAGCTTCCTGCGCAAATGGAGCCGGGATTAACCGGCGCCCAGCAGGTACAATGCCCACCCCTTTTTTGTTACGGCCCTGTCATGACTGACCCGATACGTCTCTCCAAACGCCTCATCGAACTCGTCGGCTGTTCCCGTCGGGAGGCTGAGCTGTTCATCGAGGGCGGCTGGGTCACCGTGGACGGCGAGGTCATCGACGAGCCGCAGTTCAAGGTCGACACCCAAAAAGTCGAGCTCGACCCGGAGGCCAAAGCCACCGCGCCGGAGCCGGTGACCATCCTGTTCAACGTGCCGGCAGGCATGGACGCGGAAACGGCCATGGCGACCATCAGCGCCGAAACCCTGAGCGAAGAGCATCGCTTCAGCAAACGTCCGCTCAAGGGTCATTTCCTGCGCCTGACCGCCAGCACCGACCTGCAGGCCAACGCCAGCGGTCTGCTGGTGTTCACCCAGGACTGGAAGATCCTGCGCAAACTCACCGCCGACTCCGCGAAAATCGAGCAAGAGTATGTGGTCGAGGTTGAAGGCGAGATGGTCGCTCACGGCCTCAACCGCCTGAACCACGGCCTGACCTACAAGGGCAAGGAACTGCCGCCGGTCAAAGCCAGCTGGCAGAACGAAAACCGCCTGCGCTTTGCGATGAAGAACCCACAACCGGGCGTGATCGCCCTGTTCTGCCAGGCCGTCGGCCTGAAGGTCGTCGCCATCCGCCGCATCCGCATCGGCGGCGTGTCCATCGGCAAAGTGCCGTTGGGCCAATGGCGCTATCTGTCCGGCAAAGAGAAGTTCTAAGGCTTTTCACGCCGCCACACATTTTGGCGCTGCTGCTTACGCGGCGCCCACTGCTGAATATCAGGATTGCACACCATGATTCATAACGACGTACTGCGCAGCGTGCGCTACATGCTCGACATCAGCGACAAGAAAGTCATCGAGATCATCAAGCTCGGCGGCATGGACGTGTCCCTGGAAGCCCTGTTGACCTACCTCGACAAGAAAGAAGAAGACGAGGAAGGCTTCGTACGCTGCCCGGACGAAGTCATGGCGCATTTCCTCGACGGTCTGGTGATCTTCAAGCGTGGCAAGGACGAAAGCCGTCCGCCGCAGCCGATCGAAGTGCCGGTGACCAACAACATCATCCTGAAGAAACTGCGTGTGGCTTTCGAACTGAAGGAAGACGACATGCACGCGATTCTCAAGGCCGCCGAGTTCCCGGTGTCCAAGCCTGAGCTGAGCGCGCTGTTCCGCAAGTTCGGCCACACCAACTACCGTCCGTGCGGCGACCAGTTGCTGCGCAACTTCCTCAAGGGCCTGACCCTGCGCGTTCGCCCGCAGTAACGTACGAAGCTGATCCAATCTGTAGGAGCTGTGTAGGAGCTGTCGAGTGCAACGAGGCTGCGATCTTTTGATCTTTTACGGCCAAGATCGCAGCCTCGTTGCACTCGACAGCTCCTACAGGGCCGAATGGCCCTTCATTCCTCGCAAAAATAGTGGCTCCGCTTCGGGCGGCTGACGACTAGGGTGTACTGACCCTCAGCTCTCAGGATTCGCCATGCACCCGTACTTTTCCCTGCAAGGCCGCACCGCTCTGGTGACCGGCGGCACCCGTGGTATCGGCAAAATGATCGCCAAGGCCTATGTCGAGGCCGGCGCCACCGTGTACGTCTGCGCGCGGGACGCCGAAGCCTGTCAGCAGACCGCTGACGAGTTGAGCGCATTCGGTGTTTGCCACGCAGTGGCCGCCAATCTGGCCACTGAAGAAGGTGTGCTGCAACTGGCCACGCAGCTGGGCGAACAGATCAGTCATCTGGATATTCTGGTGAACAACGCCGGCACCACCTGGGGTGCGCCGCTGGAGAGCTATCCGGTCAAGGGCTGGGAAAAGGTCATGCAGCTCAACGTGACGTCGGTGTTCAACTGCATCCAGCAGTTTTTGCCGCTGCTGCGCAAGGCCGGGTCCGAAGCGAATCCGGCGCGGATCATCAACATCGGCTCGGTGGCGGCGATTTCTTCCTTCGGCGAACAGGCTTATGCCTACGGACCAAGTAAAGCGGCCTTACACCAACTGTCACGGATTCTGGCGCGGGAACTGGTGAGCCAGCACATCAACGTCAACGTGATTGCTCCGGGGCGTTTCCCGAGCAAGATGACCCAGCACATTGGCAATGATGAACAGGCGCTGGCGGACGATACGGCGTTGATTCCGATGAAGCGCTGGGGGCGGGAGGAAGAGATGGCGGCGTTGGCGATCAGTCTGGCGAGTACGGCTGGGGCTTATATGACCGGGAATATTATTCCTTTGGATGGTGGGTTTAGCCTCTGATACCCGCTTTTGTGGCGAGGGAGCTTGCTCCCGCTCGGTTGCGAAGCAACCGCCTACACCACCGAGTTTCCCCTGGAGAAACTCGGTGAAGGTTTGGGGGCGCTTCGCACCCCAGCGGGAGCAAGCTCCCTCGCCACAGAGTGCGCATGGGCTATCATGTCCGCCCACATTCCCGCCTCGATCCCACACCATGACCTACAGCGTTTCCCCCATCGGCTTCGTGCGCTCCTGCTTCAAGGAGAAGTTCGCCATCCCGCGCCAGCCGCAACTGGCCCCGGCCGCTCGCGGCGTGCTGGAACTGGTGGCGCCGTTCGACCAGGGCGATGCGGTGCAAGGTCTGGAGCAGGTGAGCCACGTGTGGCTGCTGTTCCTGTTCCATCAGGCCCTGGAAGAAAAGCCACGCCTGAAAGTCCGCCCTCCTCGCCTCGGCGGCAACAAGTCCATGGGCGTGTTCGCCACCCGCGCGACGCATCGGCCCAATGGCATCGGCCAATCCGTGGTGAAGCTGGATAAAGTCGAAGCCAATCGCCTGTGGATATCCGGCATCGACTTGCTGGACGGCACACCGATTCTGGACATAAAACCTTACGTGCCTTACGCCGACATCATCGATACGGCTTCCAACAGCATCGCCAGCGCCGCGCCGCAACTGATTCCCGTGCAGTGGACGGACTCAGCGCTGCAACAGGCTCATGGGCACGCTCAGCGTCTTGAAGAGCCGTTGGTTGAGTTGATTGAGCAGTGCTTGGCACAAGATCCACGTCCGGCGTACCAAACGCCAACATCAGAGCGGGAATACGGCGCGCAATTTTGGGATCTCGATGTGCGTTGGCATTATCCGGAAGCGGGCGTGATCCGCGTCCTGGAAGTCATACCCGCAAAGCCCTGAACGCCAGAAACGAAAAAGCCCGCAGAACCTTCTCAGGCCATGCGGGCTTTTTACGGTGGACGCAAATCCAATGTGGGAGCGGGCTTGCTCGCGAAGGCGGTTTAACATTCAACGAAGATGTCGACTGGCAGTCCGCATTCGCGAGCAAGCCCGCTCCCACAGGGGTCCAGCTTACTTCTCGACGAACGCACGCTCGATCAGGTAATCACCCGGCTCGCGCATCCGCGGCGAAACTTTCAGGCCGAAGCTGTTCAACACTTCGCTGGTTTCGTCGAGCATGCTCGGGCTGCCGCACAGCATGGCGCGGTCGTCCTGCGGGTTGATCGGTGGCAGACCGATGTCGCTGAACAGCTTGCCGCTGCGCATCAGGTCGGTCAGGCGACCTTCGTTCTCGAACGGCTCGCGGGTCACGGTCGGGTAGTAGATCAACTTGTCACGCAGGGCCTCGCCAAAGAACTCGTTCTGCGGCAGATGCTCGGTGATGAATTCGCGGTAGGCGACTTCGTTGACGTAACGTACGCCGTGGCACAGGATCACTTTTTCGAAACGCTCGTAGGTTTCCGGGTCCTGGATGACGCTCATGAACGGCGCCAGACCGGTACCGGTGCTGAGCAGGTACAAATGTTTGCCAGGCTTCAAGTCGTCCAGTACCAGCGTGCCCGTAGGCTTCTTGCTGATGATGATCTCGTCGCCTTCCTTCAGATGCTGCAACTGGGAAGTCAGCGGGCCATCAGGCACCTTGATGCTGAAGAACTCGAGATGCTCTTCCCAGTTCGGGCTGGCAATCGAGTAAGCGCGCATAAGCGGCCGGCCGTTGGGCTGTTGCAGGCCGATCATCACGAACTGACCGTTCTCGAAGCGCAGGCCCGGATCGCGGGTGCACTTGAAGCTGAACAGAGTGTCGTTCCAGTGGTGAACACTGAGGACACGCTCGTGGTTCATGTTGCTCATGTACGTGGGACTCCTGGAGATTTTGCCTGCGCCGATGATGTGCGCAATTGCATCGCATTCTAATGGCAGCGACAATATCTGTTAAATGGATTATTAAGATAAGGGTTATCGGTTATATAGATATGCGATTTACTCTCCGTCAACTTCAAGTCTTCGTCGCCGTCGCCCAGCAGGAAAGCGTATCCCGTGCTGCGGGGCTGCTCAACCTCTCGCAATCGGCGGCAAGCACCTCGATCACCGAACTGGAGCGCCAGTCCAGCTGTCAGCTGTTCGACCGCGCCGGTAAACGGCTGAGCCTCAACGCCCTCGGCAAACAACTGTTGCCGCAAGCGGTGGCGCTGCTCGATCAGGCCAAGGAAATCGAAGACCTGCTGAACGGCAAGTCCGGATTCGGCTCTTTGGCCGTCGGCGCAACCCTGACCATTGGCAATTACCTCGCCACCCTGCTGATCGGTAGCTTCATGCAGCGTCATCCGGAAAGCCAGGTGAAGCTGCACGTGCAGAACACGGCCAACATCGTGCAACAAGTCGCTCACTATGAAATTGATCTGGGTCTGATCGAAGGCGACTGCAGCCATCCGGACATTGAAGTGCAGAGCTGGGTCGAGGATGAGTTGGTGGTGTTTTGCGCGCCGCAGCATCCGCTGGCCATTCGCGGCACCGCAACCATGGATGAGCTGAGCCACGAGGCGTGGATCCTGCGGGAACAAGGCTCCGGTACGCGCCTGACCTTTGATCAGGCCATGCGTCACCATCGCAGCTCGCTGAATATCCGCCTGGAGTTGGAGCACACCGAGGCGATCAAGCGCGCGGTGGAGTCAGGACTGGGAATTGGCTGTATCTCGCGGCTGGCCCTGCGCGATGCGTTCCGGCGCGGCAGTCTGGTGCCGGTGGAAACACCGGATCTGGATCTGGCGCGGCAGTTCTATTTCATCTGGCATAAACAGAAATATCAGACGTCAGCGATGCGCGAATTCCTCGACCTGTGCCGCGCCTTCACCGCCGGGGTTCAGCGCAGCGACGAGATCGTGCTGCCCACCATCGCTTAAAGCAGGATCACCGCCCATACCAGCGCGATCATGCTCAACGCCACGAGCTGTGCGGCGCTGCCCATGTCCTTGGCGTTCTTGGACAGCGGGTGCAGCTCAAGGGAAATGCGGTCGATGGCCGCTTCAACCGCCGAGTTGAGCAACTCGACGATCAATGCCAACAAACAAACGGCAATCAGCAGCGCCTGCTCGACGCGGCTGACGTTCAAAAAGAACGAAATCGGGATCAGGATGACGTTGAGCAACACCAATTGCCGAAAAGCCGCTTCGCCGATGAAGGCTGCGCGCAGGCCGTCCAGCGAATAACCGGAAGCGTTGAGGATGCGTTTCAGGCCGGTCTGGCCTTTGAAAGGGGACATAAAAGTGGCAACTGACCAAAAAGGAGTGGGAAAGCTAGATCAACCAAAGTAAAAAAAGCGTGAAGACGCCAACCCTCAGTGGCTTGAAATTGACTCAAGTTGTTGCAGGAGCAAAGCCGCCTGGGTCCGGGTCCGCACATTCAGTTTACGGAAAATCGCCGTGACGTGCGCCTTGATTGTTGCTTCGGACACGCTCAGTTCGTAGGCAATCTGCTTGTTCAGCAACCCTTCACAGACCATGGTCAGCACCCGGAATTGCTGAGGTGTCAGGCTGGCAAGACCTTCACTGGCGGCCTTGGCTTCGTCGGAAACACTGACGGCTTCAAACGCCTGAGGCGGCCAGAACACATCGCCATCCAGCACTGCACGCACGGCTTTCTGGATCACGCTCAGGTCACTCGATTTAGGAATGAAACCGCTGGCACCGAACTCACGGGACTTCACCATGATCGAGGCTTCTTCCTGGGCCGACACCATCACCACCGGAATTTGCGGGTACTGACCGCGCAACAGCACCAGCCCGGAAAAACCGTAGGCGCCCGGCATGTTCAGGTCCAGCAGCACCAGATCCCAGTCGGACTTTTCGTCGAGACGGGTTTCCAGCTCGGCAATGCTCGCCACTTCCACCAGACGGACGTCCGGACCAAGGCCCAGGGTCAACGCTTGATGCAGGGCGCTACGAAAAAGAGGGTGGTCATCGGCAATCAGGATTTCGTATGTGGCCATTTTTCTAATGATCCTGTTCTTCTAACAACTCGAGGTACAGCCACGGAGCTGCACCAACAGGGCACGTTCAACGCCAATCACGTGGCAATCCACGGAGCTTTTTACGTAAAGAAGCGGCGAATCAAACTGCGGCCGCGCCCCAATCGGCGCCAAGCATGCCCAGCGAAGCCGGGGTGGTCAAGGTGCCTGGCCGCTACAGTTCTTTGCAGTATGGGCGACAATCAGGCCGTGACGGTGGCGGTGTTCTGCACGAAAGGCATCAGCTCGGTGTGTGCCGGTGTTGCAACATTCATTTCCAGCTGGTGTTTGGCATCGAGGTAATGCTGGCTGAACACGTCGAAATAAGCGTCCAGTGCGGACGCAGCCTCCACATCTCCCGCCAGATCGAGGCACAGCGCCGCCACTTCGGCCGTGCACAAATGCTCGCTGCGGGTAGAGCGACGCAGCCGATAGCGTGAAAGCTTTTCGGGCAGCAGGCTCAGGATCGGGAGCGCATCAAAATAAGGACTTTTGCGGAATATCTTCCGGGCTTCGGTCCAGGTCGCGTCCAGCAGAATGAACAGCGGCCGCTTGGTGCCATCGACTTCGACCGTGTTGGTCACTCGCTCAGGCTCGACGTACTCGCCTGGAAAGACCAGATACGGTTGCCATTGCGGGTCGGCGAGCAATGCCAGCAACTGCGGATCAGTTTCAGTTCGTGACCAGATGAACGCATGGTTGTCGCGCACCACGTCAGCGATCAGCCACCCCGTGTTGCTCGGTTTGAACACTTCCTTGTTGGTCATGATCAGACACACGCCAGAGCGGGTCTCGACCTGCGGACGCCACGCGCACAGGCAGTGGCTTTCGATCACACGGCAGGCACGGCAACGGGTTGCCCGCCAGCCACGGGCCTGAATCGGCTTGATGCCCTCCTCTTCGCGCTGATCACGCAAGCGGGCTACGGCGTTGGGGGCGTGGTTCATCGTGGGCAACACCGGCAGACAGGAAAACTCGACACGAATAGCACTCAGGTCAATAAAGGCCGGCAGTTTACCAGAGCGGCCGGCGCAAGCCTGTACCGTCCAGACGGGCTCCCCTATAATTCGCCACCACTGAACGCACAGTCATGTG
Organism: Pseudomonas sp. LB3P81; assembly: GCF_054897965.1. Classification (NCBI taxonomy): domain Bacteria; kingdom Pseudomonadati; phylum Pseudomonadota; class Gammaproteobacteria; order Pseudomonadales; family Pseudomonadaceae; genus Pseudomonas; species Pseudomonas sp. LB3P81. The sequence goes on from NZ_JBUBVG010000001.1 coordinate 2,076,970, forward strand.
ACGGGTCGAACCACCAGTCACTGAACCAGGAGAGTTTCATGCTGCGCCTTATCGTTCCCACCGCTGCCATTCTGCTGGCGTCGTCCTTCAACGCTCAAGCTGCGTCCTTGAGTGAGCAGAATCTCACCAGAGAGCTGCGAAACGTCGCCGCACAAAGCAGCGTCGGCACGCCACGGGCGATCAACGAAGACATTCTCGATCAGGGCTACACCGCCGAAGGCAATATGCTGATCAACCACCTGAGCGTGCAAAGCAGCCACGCCAACAAGATGCGGGCTGACCCGAAAGCGGTGTACTTCCAGCTTGGCGCCTCCGTATGCAGAAACGAAGGGTTCCGCAAGCTGATGAAGAAGGGCGCGATCATGCGTTACGACTTCACCGAGGTGAAGACCAATCGCGCGGTCGGCTCCGCCAGCTTCCAGGAATCGGATTGCCCGAAAGCCACACCGGCGAAGAAAAAGTAACTCAACAGGAATTGGCGCGCCGCTGTTCATCCTCGGCGCGCAGTTCGGCCAACAGCGCCTGTAAATAGCGCGAGCGCCGGTCGGCTCCCTCCAGACGCCGGCAGCACTCCTCTTCAAGACTCAAGTGATTGGTCTCGGCCGATGACTTCAATAATCGATACAGTTGCGTATCGATCTCCAGAATGACTCTGGCCATAGCATCCCGCCTCCATGCACTTCGCCCAAGCTTTGAGCGAACAAAATCCTTGAACCGCTTGTACCGTACGCCCTGCCATTGACGCAAAGCTGTCGTGTCACGCCTGTAATTTAGTAAATCAGAATGCCAGACTCTCGGCGTGCGTTCAGACGAGCGGTGAAATCACCTTGCAAATCGTCAATAAGCGGTTGCCAGGAAAGACTTTGCAGCGCAATGATCAGGTCAGCGAAAATCGCCGCGAGGGTCTAGATTCATAGTGTTCCCGTTCACTTTTCAGGGCAGAAAAGGGGCTGCCTGGTTTGCGTTTTTTGATGCGAATGTTTCCTTCATCCAAAGGAACAACAGAGCCTGTATGGAAGGAGAAGTTGATGCCTTACCAACCGAATGACCTCCTCAGCCGTCATTTCGAAGAAAGCGGCCACGACCTCATCAGCAAGGTCGAAGAACAACTCAACCTGGTTTCACCCAATAGCCCTAACATCCCGATTTACCGCGACATGATCCTGACCGTGCTGCGCATGGCCCAGGAAGATCACAATCGCTGGAATGCCAAGATCACCCTGCAAGCCCTGCGCGAACTCGAACATGCCTTCCGTGTGCTCGAACAGTTCCGGGGGCGGCGTAAAGTCACGGTGTTCGGTTCGGCCCGCACACCGATAGAACACCCGCTGTACGGCCTGGCCCGAGAACTCGGCGCAACGCTGGCGCGCTCGGACCTGATGGTGATCACCGGTGCCGGCGGCGGCATTATGGCCGCCGCCCACGAAGGTGCCGGCCTTCAACACAGCCTGGGATTCAACATCACCCTGCCCTTCGAGCAGCACGCCAACCCCACCGTGAACGGCACCACCAACTTGCTGCCGTTCCACTTCTTTTTTACCCGCAAGCTGTTCTTCGTCAAGGAAGCCGATGCGCTGGTCTTGTGCCCCGGCGGTTTCGGTACGCTGGACGAAGCACTGGAAGTGCTGACGCTGATCCAGACCGGCAAAAGCCCGCTGGTGCCAGTGGTGCTGCTGGACGCTCCCGGCGGCAAGTTCTGGCAAAGCGCCCTGGACTTCATCCGCAATCAACTGGAGGAGAATCGCTACATCCTGCCCACCGACATGAAGCTAGTGAGCCTGGTCTATAGCGCCGAAGAGGCGGTGGAGCAGATCAATCAGTTCTACAGCAACTTCCACTCCAGCCGCTGGCTCAAGCATCAGTTCGTGATCCGCATGAATCACCAGCTCAGTGACGATGCGCTGGAGCACATGCAACAAGCGTTCGCCGACCTGTGCCTGAGCGATCACTTCCATCAGCTTGTCTACAGCGGTGAGGAGCACGACGAGCCGCAGTTCAGCCACCTCGTACGCCTGGCTTTCACCTTTAACGCCCGTGATCATGGACGCCTGCGGGAACTGGTGGACTACATCAACCTGCCGGAAAACTGGGCGCAGCCCAAACCTCAGGCACAACAACGCACGCGGGAACCCTCAAAGGTTACGTAAGGCAAAAAAAACGGCCCGCTATCAATATAGCGAGCCGTTTCAGTCAATCACTCGGCCGCTGAACAAGCGGCTGATCATTTCCATGGAATAACCCCGATAACTCAGGAACCGCCCTTGTTTGGCGCGTTCCCGGGCGTCTATCGGTAAATGCCCGGAGAACTTGCGCCGCCAGGTGTCTTCCAGTTGTTCCTGCCAGTTGATACCGCTCTCGCGTAACGCGAGTTCGATGTCGCTGCGTTGCAGGCCACGCTGGCTCAACTCTTCGCGAATACGCAAAGGGCCATAGCCGGAACGGGCACGGTAGGAAACGAAGCTTTCGAGGTAACGGGATTCGGACAACAGACCCTCTTCCGTCAAGCGGTCGAGTGCTGTGTCGATCATTTCAGGGAGGGCGCCGCGCTGACGCAGTTTACGCGTCAGCTCGACTCGACCGTGCTCGCGTCGTGCGAGCAGGTCCATTGCGGTTCGCCGCACTGCGACGAGTGTATCGAGTACGGCGGTCATCGGATCAATCAGATATCAGCGTCAGCCAGGTCATCTTCAGTCTCTTTGACTGGCGATGCTTTGACGTCCGGCGCTGGAGTCAGCAGTTTGTCGCGCAGCTGCTTCTCAAGTTTCGCGGCGATTTCCGGGTTGTCCGCCAGGAACTTGGCCGAGTTGGCCTTGCCCTGACCGATCTTGGTGCCTTCGTAGGCATACCAGGCACCGGACTTCTCAACGAAACCGTGCAGAACACCCAGGTCGATCATCTCACCATTGAGGTAGATGCCCTTGCCGTAAAGAATCTGGAACTCGGCCTGACGGAACGGCGAAGCGACCTTGTTCTTCACAACCTTGACGCGGGTTTCGCTACCGACGACTTCATCACCTTCTTTCACCGCGCCAGTACGGCGGATGTCCAGACGAACCGAAGCATAGAACTTCAGCGCGTTACCACCGGTGGTGGTTTCCGGGCTGCCGAACATCACGCCGATTTTCATACGGATCTGGTTGATGAAGATTACAAGGCAGTTGGCGTTCTTGATGTTACCGGTGATTTTACGCAGCGCCTGGGACATCAGACGGGCTTGCAGGCCCACGTGCATGTCACCCATTTCGCCTTCGATTTCAGCCTTTGGAACCAGCGCTGCCACGGAGTCGACGATGATCACGTCTACCGCGTTGGAACGCACCAGCATGTCGGTGATTTCCAGGGCCTGCTCACCGGTGTCCGGCTGGGAAACCAGCAGGTCGTCGACGTTGACGCCGAGTTTGCCGGCGTATTCAGGGTCGAGGGCGTGTTCGGCGTCGACGAATGCGCAGGTCGCACCGGCTTTTTGAGCCTGGGCGATCACCGACAGCGTCAGCGTGGTTTTACCGGAGGATTCAGGACCGTAGATTTCAACGATACGACCTTTTGGCAGACCGCCAATGCCGAGCGCGATGTCCAGCCCCAGAGAGCCAGTGGAGATAGCCGGGATCGCCTGACGGTCCTGATCGCCCATACGCATTACGGCACCCTTGCCGAATTGACGTTCGATCTGACCCAGGGCCGCAGCCAAGGCTTTCTTCTTGTTGTCGTCCATTAAAGTCCTCACGTAATCAATAAGGCCTGACGGCCAACACCTGTATAAGTAGCCAGTATTATTCCACAGCGTTTCAGGATCGCCTACCCCTGATTTGAGATTTCTCCGGTGGCATGGCGCAGCAGCCCCTCTAGCGCGGCCATCACCGTTTGTCGGCGGACCTCGTCGCGGTTACCGGGGAAGTACTGCAACTCGCTGAATACCCGCTCCCCCACGCCCCAGGCCAGCCAGACCGTGCCCACCGGCTTGCTCGGCGAACCGCCATCCGGCCCGGCCACGCCGCTGACCGCCACGGCAAAACGCGCCCGGCTTTTTTCCTGCGCGCCTCGCACCATGGCCTCGACCACCTCGCGACTGACTGCCCCCACCGTCGCAAACAACTCGACCGGGACATTCAATTGCTCGGTTTTCTGACGGTTGGAGTACGTGACATAACCGGCCTCGAACCACGCCGAACTCCCCGGAATGCGCGTGATAGCCTCGGAAATTCCACCGCCGGTACAGGACTCGGCTGCGGCGACGTGAGCATTCAGAACCTGCAGGCGCCGGCCAAGTTCAGCGGCCAGTTGGGTGATTTCTTTCACGGTCATCTCCTGAGCGGGCGGAATGGGAACTACCGTACACGAGCGCATCGCGCTTGCAAGTTACAGGATCGATCAAAATGTTAGCGACCGAACGCCCGGATGTAGGCCTGACAAGCCTGCAAGGCAATCAGTGCACGACGGCTTATCGATGTCGGGGAACATAGGGGGCTTCCAGCACAAAATTGAAGCGTTCGGCTGCGCGAGGGATGCAGCGTGTCGGCGTTGCCAGAACGGCATAGGGGGTTGGCTTTATTGATCCGGACGAGAATCACGCGGCGGCACTTCACACACGCCGATCCGCTTGGCCGCCCAGCGCTCATAAAGGCCAATGGCAACGTCAGCACCAGCCATCGCCGTGAGGCAACCGAACGCGCCGGCCGCCCAGATCGACATGCCGGCGGCGTACAGCAGCATGATGGCCGAGAGCCCGCAGATCATGCAGGCGCCGGAACGCAAGGCCAGACGCCGCAGCAATGACCAGCCGCGGGCGCCCTCCTTGTCGGCGCGCCACATTTCGCCACACACCCCGCCCATCAAGGCGAGCATGATGACCAGCCAGATCGGTATGTCCAGCAACGCTTGTTGCTCGTTTGTCATGTCACGCCTCCTTGGGGGTGATTGATAAGTGAAGTGTTTGTTTTTCAAACGATGTCTCTTGAATCGCCTGAAGTCAGGCAGGCATTCCAAAAATGCCCGGCGCTTGCCGGGCTTTTCAGTAATGCGGTCCTTCGCGTTGACCTTTCGGCGCTACTGGCGCGGTACGGGCCTATTCAGATTGTCTTTCCGACCGCGGTCCCTGCCCGCCGGATAACTGCTTCTGGTGCTTTACGCTGCACACCCGGGTCAGTTGCCAACCCTCTGAACCGTTGAGGCCGGTTCATCGCTGCCTTTGTAGTGGAACTAAAGAGCTTCGTTTCGAGCTGCTTTGTTGAGCGGCTTGAGACAAAGAATATGCATTAATGCATATACAATCAATGCGTAAATGCATTTATCCATGCATAACAAATGCACTGACGCATGGAAGCCCTCGCAAACAAAGGCGTTGGCGGTTTTCAGCCCGCGAAAAAAAACCCGCGCAGTGGCGGGTTTTATCTGACAGCAGTGAGGTTAACGGGCGTACATGCCCCACCAGAAGACGTGACCAAGGATGACAATCTGCTCTTCCTGGATCTCCTGGAAAGTGTAGTCCTCGTCCGGATGCTCATCGCGATTGAAGCTGCGCAGGCGAATCCCTGTCGGCAGGCGATAAAGCTGTTTAACCCGAAGCTGGCCGTTGTGGTTGATCGCATAAAGGTCGCCATCGACGATATCGCCGATCCCGCATTTGCCGGCATTGACCCCTACGGTGGCGCCGTCGCGCAGCACCGGCAACATGCTGTTGCCACGCACCGTCACGCATTTGGCCTGGTCGAACTGCACACCGTTGTGGCGCAAGCTGCGCTTGCCGAAGCGCAGGCTAGAGCGCTCGCTTTCTTCGATGACGAATCTTCCTGATCCTGCGGCCAATTCAACCTCGCGAAGAAAGGGGACCGAAACCTCGTCGTCATCGACGGGCGTATCGTCGTCCCACAGGCTTATATCCTTGAGTTCCGAATGCACTTCATCGCGACCGGAATTGACGGCGGGCGCGACATCCGCACGACCCCGCAACTGGTCGGTGCTCACGGCAAAGTACTCGGCGATCTTCGAGATGTGCTTATCCGAAGGATCGACAATCTTCCCGCTGAGGATCCGCGAGAGAGTGGATTGAGGCACGCCGGTGCGACGGTAAAGCTCCGTGGGGGAGATTCCGTGCTGATCGAGCAGCGCTCTTAAGACGGTAGAAACATTGCGTTTTTGCATAACGCGCATAGTGCTTGATCTTTTTTCCCGAGGCAAATGCACAATTGCATAAAAAGCGCATAAAACGCGCATCAACCGCAGAAATGTTTCCCGTCGCTTTCATGCCTGCGTCGGGTGGACCGCCCATGTTAACCTTGCGCCCATCGCGGAAAAGCCGGGCCGATGTCCCTCCTTTGCCCTACACCTTTCAACGAATTTGCCTGATTATCCGATGAATAAAGCACTCTCCGATCTGTCCTCTCACACGCCAATGATGCAGCAGTACTGGCGCCTGAAGAACCAGCACCCCGACCAGTTGATGTTCTACCGCATGGGCGACTTCTACGAGATCTTCTATGAAGACGCGAAGAAGGCCGCCAAGCTGCTGGACATCACCCTGACCGCCCGTGGGCAGTCGGCCGGTCAGGCGATTCCGATGTGCGGGATTCCTTACCACGCCGCGGAAGGTTACCTGGCGAAACTGGTGAAGCTCGGCGAGTCGGTGGTGATCTGTGAACAGGTCGGCGATCCGGCGACCAGCAAAGGGCCGGTGGACCGGCAAGTAGTGCGGATCATCACGCCGGGCACGGTCAGTGATGAAGCGCTGCTGGATGAGCGCCGGGATAACCTGATTGCGGCGGTGCTGGGTGACGAGCGTCTGTTCGGGCTGGCGGTGCTGGACATCACCAGCGGCAACTTCACGGTGCTGGAGATCAAGGGCTGGGAAAACCTGCTGGCGGAACTGGAGCGGGTCAATCCGGTGGAGCTGATGATTCCGGATGACTGGCCGAAGGATTTGCCGGCGGAGAAACGTCGTGGGGTTCGTCGTCGTGCGCCGTGGGATTTCGAGCGCGACTCGGCGCTGAAAAGTCTCTGCCAGCAATTCTCGACTCAGGACCTCAAAGGTTTTGGTTGCGAAAATCTGTCCCTGGCCATCGGCGCTGCCGGTTGCCTGCTCAGCTATGCCAAGGAAACCCAGCGCACCGCCCTGCCCCATTTGCGCAGCCTGCGGCATGAACGTCTGGACGATACCGTGGTGCTGGATGGCGCGAGCCGTCGCAACCTGGAACTGGACACCAACCTCGCCGGTGGTCGCGACAACACCCTGCAATCGGTGGTCGATCGCTGCCAGACCGCGATGGGCAGTCGCCTGCTGACCCGCTGGCTGAACCGCCCGCTGCGTGACCTGAATGTTTTGTTGGCGCGCCAGACCTCGATCACTTGCCTGCTCGACGGCTACCGTTTCGAAAAACTGCAACCGCAGCTCAAGGAAATCGGTGACATCGAGCGGATTCTGGCGCGGATCGGTTTGCGTAATGCACGTCCTCGTGACCTCGCTCGTCTGCGCGATGCCCTCGGTGCATTGCCCGAGCTGCAAGTGGCGATGTCTGAACTTGAAGCGCCGCACATTATTCAACTGGCGAAGACCACCAGCACCTACCCGGAACTGGCGGCATTGCTGGAAAAAGCCATCATCGACAACCCGCCTGCGGTGATCCGCGATGGCGGCGTGCTGAAAACCGGGTACGACAGCGAACTCGACGAGTTGCAATCGCTCAGCGAAAACGCCGGGCAGTTCCTGATCGATCTGGAAGCACGCGAGAAGGCCCGCACCGGTCTGTCGCACCTGAAAGTCGGGTACAACCGCATTCACGGTTACTTCATCGAGTTGCCGAGCAAGCAGGCTGAATCGGCGCCAGCCGACTACATCCGCCGCCAGACGCTGAAAGGCGCCGAGCGTTTCATCACGCCGGAACTGAAGGCGTTCGAGGACAAGGCACTGTCGGCCAAGAGCCGCGCCCTGGCTCGCGAAAAGATGCTTTACGAAGCGTTGCTCGAAGACCTGATCGCGCAGTTGCCTCCCCTGCAAGACACCGCCGCGGCACTGGCCGAGCTGGACGTACTGAGCAACCTCGCCGAACGCGCGCTCAACCTCGATCTGAATTGCCCGCGGTTCGTCGACGAGCCGTGCATGCGCATCAGCCAAGGCCGCCACCCGGTGGTCGAGCAAGTGCTGACCACGCCGTTCGTGGCCAACGACCTGAGCCTTGACGACAATACCCGCATGCTGGTGATCACCGGTCCGAACATGGGCGGTAAATCCACCTACATGCGTCAGACCGCGTTGATCGTGTTGCTGGCGCACATCGGCAGTTTCGTGCCAGCAGCCAGTTGCGAATTGTCGCTGGTGGACCGGATCTTCACCCGGATCGGCTCCAGCGATGACCTGGCCGGTGGACGCTCGACCTTCATGGTCGAAATGAGCGAAACCGCCAACATTCTGCACAACGCCACCGAGCGCAGCCTGGTGCTGATGGACGAAGTCGGTCGCGGCACCAGCACCTTCGATGGTCTGTCCCTGGCGTGGGCCGCGGCCGAACGCCTGGCGCACTTGCGGGCTTACACGCTGTTCGCCACTCACTACTTTGAATTGACGGTGTTGCCGGAAGCCCAGCCACTGGTAGCGAACGTGCACCTCAATGCCACCGAGCACAACGAACGCATCGTGTTCCTGCACCACGTGCTGCCCGGGCCTGCCAGCCAGAGCTATGGCCTGGCCGTTGCGCAACTGGCCGGCGTGCCGAGCGAAGTGATCGTCCGCGCTCGCGAGCACCTGGGTCGACTGGAAGCCACTGCGCTGCCCCATGAAGTGCCGAAGCCAGCCAAAGGCAAACCGGCCGCGCCGCAGCAGAGCGACATGTTCGCCAGCCTGCCGCATCCGGTGCTCGATGAATTGGCCAAACTTGACCTGGATGACCTGACGCCGCGTCGCGCGCTAGAAATGCTCTATACACTAAAGACACGGATCTAACGCACTTGCCTGCAAGCTGTTAGAATCTCGCGCGGTTTGGGATGCTGCAGGCTAATAGCCTGGTCTGCAGACTATCGCTCCCAAACCTGGCGACCCCAACGTGAAGGGGCTCCGCTGCCGCCGCCTGAGGAGAAAATTAGAAATGACCTTCGTCGTCACCGACAACTGCATCAAGTGCAAGTACACCGACTGCGTAGAAGTCTGTCCGGTGGACTGCTTTTACGAAGGCCCGAACTTCCTGGTGATTCACCCGGATGAGTGCATCGACTGCGCACTGTGCGAACCAGAATGCCCTGCCGTGGCCATCTTCTCCGAAGATGAAGTCCCGGAAGAAATGCAGGAATTCATTCAGCTGAACGTTGAGTTGGCCGAAATCTGGCCAAACATCACCGAGAAGAAAGAATCGATGCCTGATGCCGAAGAGTGGGATGGCGTCAAAGGCAAGATCAAAGACCTCGAACGCTGATTTTCCCCGCGCTCCCGAAAAGGCCCCTTGCGGGCCTTTTTTGTTTTACAAAATCAAAAGATCGCAGCCTTCGGCAGCTCCTACAGGTGCATATAAAACCTGTGTAGGAGCTGCCGAAGGCTGCGATCTTTTGACTTTTTGCAGGCAAAAAAAGGGGCGGTTTGACCCGCCCACATTTTTTCCCTATTCCCTGTGTTCCTTTTCATCGTCCTGATGAACCGCATCCTGCAATGTCCTTTCCCCTCATCCTTGAGGGGCGTGTCTGTCCGTCGACACAACCTGAATACTAGAGAGTTCCCGGGCAAGCGCAATCGGTCTCAAAGACAAAAACATGCAGTCATATGCCGTTAACTTTTACAAATAACCATAATATTCAACAAGATAGAACTTAGACAAAACGAAAATAGACGTCTGCCAGGGTGTAAAGATAGCGAACACTTACGAGAGAGTAAGCAAAGACTTACAACGCAAGACTACAAACCTGAGGCTCCTCTGGCAGACAACAAAAAGCCCCGAACCAGTCGGGGCTTTTTGCGTGCTGCTCTAGCGATTTGCTTATTGAAACAGCGACTCGCTGGACAGACCATTCTTCTCCAGAATCTCCCGCAGACGCTTCAGGCCTTCAACCTGGATCTGTCTGACGCGTTCGCGGGTCAGGCCAATTTCCAGGCCTACATCTTCCAGCGTGCTGCTCTCATGACCGCGCAGACCGAAGCGGCGTATCACCACCTCGCGCTGCTTGTCGGTCAGTTCCGAGAGCCATTGATCGATGCTCTGAGACAGGTCGTCATCCTGCAGCAGTTCACATGGATCGGTTGGGCGGTCATCGGTAAGGGTGTCCAGCAGGGTTTTATCCGAATCCGGACCCAGCGAGACGTCGACCGAAGAAACCCGCTCGTTCAGGCCGAGCATGCGTTTGACCTCTCCCACCGGTTTTTCCAACAGGTTGGCGATTTCTTCGGGTGAGGGTTCGTGATCGAGTTTTTGCGTCAGCTCCCGTGCGGCCCGCAGGTACACGTTGAGCTCTTTGACCACATGGATCGGCAACCGGATGGTCCGGGTCTGATTCATGATCGCGCGCTCGATGGTCTGACGAATCCACCAGGTTGCGTAGGTCGAAAAGCGGAAGCCACGTTCGGGGTCGAACTTCTCTACCGCCCGGATCAGCCCGAGGTTGCCCTCTTCGATCAGGTCCAGTAGCGACAAGCCACGATTGACATAGCGTCGGGCGATTTTCACCACCAGCCGCAGGTTGCTTTCAATCATGCGTTTACGCCCGGCCGGATCTCCACTTTGCGACAGGCGCGCAAAATGAACTTCTTCTTCGGGGGACAGCAGAGGGGAAAAGCCGATCTCATTGAGATACAGCTGCGTGGCATCAAGTGCACGCGTGTAGTCAATGTACTTGTGTTGCTTTAACGCAGCGGAGTGTTTGGATTTGGCACGAACGGAAGGTGGAGCTGCCCCTTCATCATTCGACATCGAATCCGTCCCGATGCCGGTCTCCATCAGGAGAACCTCATCGTCGATGTCAAACTCCGGCACTTCTTTACTGAGAGCCATTGTTATAGTCCTTTGGTGAGTTCGACCTCAAGCTCAAGCGGCGCCTCGATCCTTGGCAACGCTGGAGCCTGTTCCCTCTACGTGACGGAACAGGCTGGTAACAAATCAACGACGTGGCAGGAACTGCAGCGGATCTACAGGTTTACCTTGTCGGCGAATCTCAAAATGCAGTTTCACCCGGTCTGTACCCGTTGACCCCATTTCGGCAATTGTCTGTCCGACCTTGACCTGCTGCCCCTCCCGAACCAACAGCCTGCGGTTATGTCCGTAGGCACTGACGTAGGTATCGCTATGTTTGATGATGACCAATTCGCCGTAGCCCCTTAAGCCACTCCCGGCGTATACCACCGTCCCATCAGACGCAGCTAAAACAGGCTGTCCCAAATCCCCGGCGATATCAATTCCTTTATTCAAACTACCGTTTGAAGAGAATTTACCAATCAAGATGCCATTAGAAGGCCATCCCCAGCCGGTCGGGGCCGGGCCTGCGGGAGGCATCGGAGCGGGTGCCGGCTTGTTCTCGACGGACGGTACAACCACCGTTGTCGTCGTAGTTGCGCCATTTGGCTGGCGCCGGATTACAGTGGTTTTACTGGACGACGAAGGCGCCGAATCGGACGGGCTGACCACCGCTGTCGGCGTTGAACCGGTGCGACCGTCAAAGCGAATCGTCTGACCCGGATGTATCGTGTATGGCGTAGGAATGTTGTTGCGCGCAGCGAGGGCTTTGTAGTCCCAGCCGTAGCGAAATGCGATCGAGAACAGAGTGTCTTTAGGTCGAACCACATACTGGCCCGTCGTCACTGCCGGACGCTGGGCGACGGCATTGTTGCGATCGACGACGCGCACGTCGCTCGATTTGGTGCTGGAACAACCGACCAGCAAGGTGCTCAAGACAAGGCCAGTCACCAGGCGCTGAAAGCTCGTTATACCCATTCGCTGCGCAATGACTGTGAGACTCACCCGCCGCTCCCTTTGTGGTGGCTGAAATGTTGAATTGCCGTGCTCCCGGCATGAAGTGTCGCCAGTATAACGGGCTGTGCAGGCTATACCTTTAATGAAGCGAAGCACACGTTTGCTACCTGACGATGAATACCGTTTAACTGATCGACGCCGCTTTAAGACAGAGGCAATCGAAGAGAATTCACCGCGACGAAACAAATGCTCAGGCCAGCGGCCCATTGAGCAAAGGAACGAAACGCACCGCCCCCAGAACGCGCCTGGAAAACCCGTGTTCTTCGCGGATGATCAGCATCAACTGTTGAACCTCACCCGACCCGACCGGTATCACCAGTCGCCCTCCGGGCGCCAACTGGTCGAGCAATGCCTGAGGTACATCGGTCGCCACCGCCGTCACGATAATGCCGTTGTACGGTGCCAGCGCCGGCCAGCCTTCCCAGCCATCGCCCCAGCGGAAGACCACGTTGCGCAAGTTAAGGTCGACCAGACGTTCCTTGGCCCGGTCCTGCAAAACCTTGATGCGCTCGACGGAAAAAACCCGCTCGACCAGTTGCGACAGGATCGCGGTCTGATAACCCGAGCCCGTGCCGATTTCCATCACCTTGTCCAGCGGGCCCGCTTCCAGCAGCAGCTCGCTCATGCGGGCCACCATGTAAGGCTGAGAGATCGTCTGGTTGTTGCCGATCGGCAACGCCGTGTCTTCATAGGCACGGTGCGCCAGCGCTTCGTCGACGAACAGGTGACGCGGTGTACGGCGGATCACTTCCAGCACCTTGGCGTTGGAAATGCCCTCCTCATACAACCGCTGAATCAGACGCTCGCGGGTGCGTTGCGAGGTCATCCCGATGCCGCGATGCATCGGGTCTTGTTCACGAGCCATTAGCGCAATCCCTCCAGCCAGCCATCGAGGCTTTGGAAGGCATCATTGAAGGTGCGATCCAGTTGCAGTGGCGTGACGGACACATAGCCTTGCATCACCGCATGGAAATCGGTGCCCGGGCCGCCGTCTTCGGCATCGCCCGCCGCAGCGATCCAGTAACCGGACTTGCCACGCGGGTCGACCACTTTCATCGGTGCCGCCGCGCGGGCGCGATGACCGAGGCGAGTCAGCTGGATTCCGCGGATGTGGTCCAGCGGCAAATTGGGAATGTTCACGTTCAGTACCGTGCGCGGTGGCAGGTGAAGATCTGCGTGGGCTTCCACCAGTTTGCGCGCGTAGTAAGCGGCTGTGGGAAGGTTCTCGACTTGCCGTGAGACGAACGAAAAGGCAAACGAAGGACGCTCCAGGAAGCGCCCTTCAAGGGCGGCGGCCACGGTGCCGGAATACAACACATCGTCCCCCAGGTTGGCGCCCAGGTTGATGCCGGAAACCACCATGTCCGGTTCGCGCTCCAGCAAGCCGTTGAGGCCCAGGTGCACGCAATCGGTCGGTGTGCCATTGAGGCTGATAAAGCCGTTGGCCAATGTCTGCGGGTGCAACGGACGGTCGAGCGTCAGCGAACTGCTGGCGCCGCTTTTGTCCTGGTCCGGGGCAATTACCACGCATTCGGTGTAATCCGCCAGTGCAGCATAAAGCGCAGCGAGACCGGGTGCGGTTACCCCGTCGTCGTTAGAAATCAGAATACGCATGGGCTGTCCGTCTGCCCCACCGGCACCAGATCGACGAGTTCACGCACCAATACGGTGGCGAAGCATCCGGCCGGCAGGACGAATTCCAGTTGCAGAATGTCAGGCTCGGGATAATGCCACGTCAACCCGCCAATGGGCAGTCGCAGGATGCGACGTTCGTGGCTCATACCGGCGTTAATCAACCAATCGCGCAGATCCGCTTCGCGTGCGGCGATTGCCTGCTCCAGTTCATGGACAGCGCCCGTCGCCGGCGAGTCACCTTCACCCCACTGCGGGCCGGTCGGGTGCAGATCGAGTATCGCCAGACGCGGGTCGCTGCACTCGGCCTCACCGGCCGGAAAGAAGCTTCGGCTGTCGGTAAAGGCCAGCAGATCACCGACCTGCGCCTGCTGCCAGGTGCCATCCGCCACACGCGCCGCCAACACCTGGTTGAACAGAAAACTGCGAGCGGTGGAGAGCAACCGCGAACGAACGTTGCGTTGCTCCGGCAAAGCCTTGCGCGCGGCCCAGGCTCGTGCGTCGACCACATTGCCGCCGTCAAACCCGAACCGCTGGGCGCCGAAATAGTTAGGAATACCTTGTTTGGCGATCAGTTGCAGGCGCGCTTCGATCGCTGCTTTGTCGCCAGCGAATTGAGTCAGGCGCAAGGTGAAACCGTTGGCCGAATGGGCACCGCGTTGCAGCTTGCGTTTATGTCGACCGGTCTTGAGGATTTTCAGCGTATCGTTTTCCGCCGACGACAAATCAGGATCAGCCTTGCCCGGCAGTTGCACGCTGAACCACTGGCGAGTCAGCGCCTGACGATCCTTGAGGCCGGCGTAACTGACGGTGCGCAATGGCACGCCCGCCGCCTTGGCAATTCGCCGTGCCGCTTCTTCGGTATTCAGGCCGCGTTTTTCCACCCAGATCCACAGATGTTCGCCATCGCCACTGAGTGGGATGTTGAGCACTTCATCGACCTGGAAGTCTTCCGCCGTGGCTTTCAACACCGCGCTACCGAGGGCTTCACCGTAGGCACGCGGGCCAAGCAATTGCAGTTCGTTCATGCGCGCAGCAACAAGGCTACGGAGTGGACGGCGATGCCTTCTTCGCGACCGACAAAGCCGAGCTTTTCGGTGGTGGTAGCTTTCACGTTCACTTGATCCAACTCAACTTGAAGATCCGCGGCAATCAGCGCGCGCATCGATTCGATATGCGGGGCCATTTTCGGCGCTTGGGCGACGATGGTGTTATCGACGTTGCCGACTTTCCAGCCCTTGGCGTGGACCAGTGCGACGACGTGACGCAACAGCACACGGCTGTCGGCGCCCTTGAAGGTCGGGTCGGTGTCCGGGAAGTGCTTGCCGATATCACCCAGCGCAGCGGCACCGAGCAAGGCATCGCTCAAGGCGTGCAGCAGGACGTCACCGTCGGAGTGAGCGAGCAGCCCGAAGCCGTGTGCAATGCGCACGCCGCCCAGAGTAATGAAATCGCCTTCAGCGAAACGGTGCACATCATAGCCGTGGCCAATACGCATAAAAAAACGCCCCGATTTTTGTCAGGGCGTGATTCTACCTGCTTTGTCGGACATTAGCCGCTTAGAGCGCGCCTGTGATGCTGCAAGTGGTCGTCGATGAAACTGGCGATGAAGAAATAGCTGTGGTCGTAGCCCGGTTGCAGGCGCAACGTCAGCGGATGATCGGCCAGTTTGGCCGCCTGTTGCAGGGCTTCAGGCTTGAGTTGGGTGGCGAGGAAGTCGTCGCGATCACCTTGGTCGACCAACAGCGGCAGCTTCTCGTCAGCCTCGGCGATCAACGCGCAGGCATCCCATTCGCGCCATTTCGAACGGTCTTCGCCCAGGTAACGGGAAAAGGCTTTCTGGCCCCACGGGCAATCCATCGGATTGTTGATGGGCGAGAACGCCGACACTGACTGATAGCGCCCCGGATTGCGCAAGGCGCAGACCAAAGCACCGTGTCCGCCCATGGAGTGTCCGCTGATGCCGCGCTTATCCGATGCCGGGAAATGCGCCTCAACCAATGCCGGCAATTCCTGCACGACATAGTCATGCATCCGATAGTGCCGGGACCACGGTTCCTGCGTGGCATTCAGATAAAACCCGGCGCCGAGACCGAAGTCCCAGGCGCCATCCGGGTCACCCGGCACATCTGGACCGCGAGGGCTGGTATCCGGTGCAACGATGATCAGCCCCAGCTCGGCGGCCATGCGCATGGCACCAGCCTTTTGCATGAAGTTCTCGTCGGTGCAAGTCAGGCCGGACAACCAGTACAGCACCGGCAGTTTGCCGCCCTGCTCCGCTTGCGGCGGCAGGTACACGGCAAACACCATGTCGCAGCCCAGCACGTCGGAACGGTGCCGGTAGCGTTTGTGCCAGCCGCCGAAGCTTTTCTGACAGGAGATATTTTCCAGGCTCATGACCGACCTCAAAAATGGATGACGGAACGGATGCTTTTTCCTTCATGCATCAGGTCGAAAGCCTTGTTGATATCTTCCAGGCCCATAGTGTGGGTGATGAACGTGTCCAACGGGATTTCGCCGGTCTCGGCCATTTCGACATAGCTTGGCAATTCGGTGCGACCCCGCACACCGCCGAACGCTGAACCGCGCCAGACGCGACCGGTCACCAACTGGAATGGACGGGTAGCGATTTCCTGACCGGCACCGGCCACGCCAATGATCACCGACTCACCCCAACCTTTATGGCAGCACTCAAGTGCGGCGCGCATCAATTGGACATTGCCGATGCACTCGAAGGAAAAGTCGACGCCGCCATCGGTCATGTCGACGATAACTTCCTGGATCGGACGGTCGAAGTCTTTCGGGTTCACGCAGTCGGTTGCACCGAGCTGTTTGGCAATCTCGAACTTGGCCGGGTTGATGTCGATGGCAATGATCCGTGCAGCCTTGGCTTTGACCGCGCCGATGACCGCCGACAGACCGATACCGCCGAGACCGAAAATGGCCACGGTATCACCGGGTTTTACCTTGGCGGTATTGAGCACTGCGCCGATGCCGGTGGTGACACCACAGCCGAGCAGGCAGACTTTTTCCAGCGGCGCTTCTGTCGGAATTTTGGCGACGGAGATTTCCGGCAACACGGTGTACTCGGAAAACGTCGAGGTACCCATGTAGTGGAAAATCGGCTGGCCCTTGTAGGAAAAACGCGAAGTGCCGTCCGGCATCAGGCCTTTGCCCTGGGTCGCACGAATGGCCTGGCAGAGGTTGGTTTTGCCCGAGAGACAGAATTTGCACTTACGGCATTCCGGGGTGTACAGCGGGATTACGTGATCGCCGACAGCCACGGAGGTTACGCCCTCGCCGATCGCTTCAACCACCGCACCACCTTCGTGACCGAGGATCGACGGGAAGATGCCTTCCGGATCAGCGCCCGACAGCGTGTACGCATCGGTATGGCAGACACCGGAGGCAACCACACGCAGCAAAACTTCACCGGCCTTGGGCATGGCGACATCGACTTCAACGATCTCGAGGGGTTTCTTTGCCTCGAAGGCAACGGCGGCGCGCGACTTGATCATGTGGATTCTCCAGTGAATAAAAGCAAGACAGAGAGTGTAATACAGCGCCTGACGATGAATAATCCGGACAAAAGCAAAACATTATTGCCATACAGGGATAATCCTTGATGTCCGAGAACCGCTGGGAAGGTATCGATGAGTTCGTCGCCGTGGCTGAGTGCAGCCAATTCACGGCAGCGGCGGAACGTCTCGGGGTTTCTTCCTCCCACATCAGTCGACAAATAGTACGCCTCGAAGAGCGCCTTCAGACGCGACTGCTTTATCGAAGCACTCGTCGCGTCACGCTGACCGAAGCAGGGCAAACTTTTTTGCAGCATTGTCAGCGCCTGCAAGATGGCCGCGAAGAAGCCTTGCGCGCGGTCGGCGACCTGACCAGCGAGCCCAAAGGCATGTTGCGCATGACCTGTGCGGTGGCGTACGGCGAACGGTTCATCGTGCCGCTGGTGACGCGATTCATGGGGCTCTATCCGCAGCTTCGAATCGATATCGAACTGAGCAACCGGCAACTGGACCTGGTGCATGAAGGCCT
Organism: Pseudomonas sp. LB3P81; assembly: GCF_054897965.1. Taxonomy (NCBI): domain Bacteria; kingdom Pseudomonadati; phylum Pseudomonadota; class Gammaproteobacteria; order Pseudomonadales; family Pseudomonadaceae; genus Pseudomonas; species Pseudomonas sp. LB3P81. The sequence continues at coordinate 2,094,582 of NZ_JBUBVG010000001.1, forward strand.
GGATCTGGCGATCCGCCTCGGTCGCCTGCAGGATTCACGGTTGGTCGCAACACGGCTGGCACCTCGGCGCATGTATCTGTGCGCATCACCCTCCTACCTGGAACGGTATGGTCGCCCACACAGCTTGTCGGAACTCAGCCGCCACAACTGCCTCATCGGCAGTTCGGACATGTGGCAACTCGAACAGAACGGGCGGGAATTTTCGCAACGGGTGCAGGGAAACTGGCGTTGTAATAGTGGGCAAGCTGTTCTGGATGCGGCGCTACAGGGCGTCGGGTTATGTCAGTTGCCGGACTATTACGTGCTGGAGTACTTGAAAAGTGGCGAGCTGATTTCGCTGCTGGAAGCCCATCAACCGCCGAACACCGCCGTGTGGGCGCTTTATCCACAGCAACGACATCTGTCGCCGAAGGTGCGCAAGTTGGTGGATTATTTGAAGGAAGGATTGGCCGAGCGGCCGGAATATCGGACTTAAGATCAAAAGATCGCAGCCTTCGGCAGCTCCTACAGGAGTCCGCATTCCACTAATGTAGGAGCTGCCGAAGGCTGCGATCTTTTAGCGGCGATTAGCCCAACGCTGGCGCAGCCATTCAAGGTCTTCGGGGCGGGTGACTTTCAGGTTGTCCGCGCGCCCCTCAATCAGCCGTGGTGCCAGGCCTGCCCATTCCATGGCCGAAGCTTCATCGGTGATAACCGCATCGGCCACCAGACTGTCGGCCAAGGCCCGATGCAACGCCCCAAGGCGAAACATCTGCGGTGTATACGCCTGCCAGATCACACTGCGATCCACGGTTTCAACCACCCGACCGTGTTTGTCGACCCGCTTCAGGGTATCGCGAGCCGGAACCGCCAGCAGTCCGCCGACCGGATCGTCAGCCAGTTCAACCAGCAACTTGTCCAGATCATCACGGCTCAGATTGGGCCGCGCAGCATCATGGACCAACACCCAATCCTCATCGCCAGCACCCAGCGCATGCAGATGCAGCAAGGCATTGAGCACCGACCCGGAACGCTCGGCGCCGCCGTCAACGCGTTGAATACGCGAATCGGAAGCACATGCCAGATTCGGCCAATAAGGATCATCCACAGCAAGACTGACCACCAATCCCTTCAGGGAAGGATGATCAAGGAAACAGCTGAGGCTGTGTTCGAGAATAGTGCGTCCGACCAGTTGCAAGTATTGCTTGGGACGGTCCGCGGCCATACGGGCACCGACGCCCGCGGCAGGAATCACGGCCCAGAAGGCCGGTAACGAGGAATTCATTGCGCCAACTGGAAAAGGGTTTCACCGTCCTTGACCATGCCCAACTCATGGCGAGCCCGCTCTTCAACGGTCTCCATGCCCTTTTTCAACTCGCTGACTTCAGCGTCCATCACCCGATTGCGCTCCAGCAATGTCTGGTTCTCGGCCTGCTGATCCGCAATCTGCTGAGTCAGCTCGGCCACTTGCGCCAGACTGCCATTACCTACCCACAGGCGGTATTGCAGGCCAGCCAGCAACAAGAGCAAGACGAGGAACAACCAATTGGGACTGCGCATCGAATATCAGGTATCCAGTGAAAAAAGACAGCCATGCCAAAACTTTGAAGCGTCTGATAGCACGAAGCCTGGAAGAACCAGGCTTGTGCTTATAAGGCATCAGATTAGTGGCAAATCCATCGTTGGCACGACTTTTTCGACACAATCCGGTGTCTTTTTTACCATGTAGCAATCAGCCGCGGAATTCGCTGCGGCCGTTGTACTTGGCTTTGCCGTTCAACTGCTCTTCGATACGCAGCAGTTGGTTGTACTTGGACACGCGGTCGGAACGGCACAGGGAGCCGGTCTTGATCTGGCCAGCCGAAGTGCCCACGGCCAGGTCGGCAATGGTCGAATCTTCGGTTTCGCCGGAGCGGTGCGAGATCACGGCGGTGTAACCGGCAGCCTTGGCCATCTGGATGGCTTCCAGGGTTTCGGTCAGGGTGCCGATCTGGTTGAACTTGATCAGGATCGAGTTGGCGATCTTTTTATCGATGCCTTCTTTCAGGATCTTGGTGTTGGTCACGAACAGGTCGTCGCCTACCAGTTGGACTTTCTCGCCGATCTTGTCGGTGAGGATTTTCCAGCCAGCCCAGTCGGACTCGTCCAGGCCATCTTCGATGGAGATGATCGGGTAACGCTCGGTCAGACCTTTCAGGTAATCGGCGAAACCCTCAGCGGTGAACACCTGACCTTCGCCGGACAGGTTGTACTTGCCGTCTTCGTAGAACTCGCTGGCCGCGCAGTCCAGTGCCAGGGTCACGTCGGTGCCCAGCTTGTAACCGGCGTTGGCCACGGCTTCGGAGATCACTTTCAAAGCGTCTTCGTTGGACGCCAGGTTCGGCGCGAAACCACCTTCGTCACCGACAGCAGTGCTCAGGCCACGGGCCTTCAGAACGGCTTTGAGGTGATGGAAAATCTCGGTGCCCATGCGCAGACCTTCCGAGAAAGACTTGGCGCCAACCGGCTGAACCATGAATTCCTGGATGTCGACGTTGTTATCGGCGTGCTCGCCACCGTTGATGATGTTCATCATCGGAACCGGCATCGAGTAAACACCCGGGGTGCCGTTCAGGTTGGCGATGTGAGCGTACAACGGCAGGTCCTGGTCCTGAGCTGCTGCCTTGGCCGCGGCTAGGGAAACGGCGAGGATCGCGTTGGCGCCCAGGGAACCTTTGTTGTCAGTACCGTCCAGCTTGATCATCGCGTGATCCAGCGCTTTCTGGTCGCTCGGGTCTGTACCTTTCAACAGGTCGCGGATCGGACCGTTGATGTTGGCGACGGCTTTCAGAACGCCCTTGCCCAGGTAACGGCTCTTGTCGCCATCACGCAGCTCGAGCGCTTCACGCGAGCCAGTGGAAGCACCGGACGGCGCGCAAGCGCTGCCGATGATGCCGTTATCGAGAAGCACGTCCGCTTCCACGGTGGGGTTGCCACGGGAGTCGAGAACTTCACGACCTTTGATGTCGACGATTTTTGCCATTGTTGTAAACACTCCAAAGTTGACGAAAACGACGCAGCTGAAGGAAATCTTTTATCGCCGGCAAGTGATGTGCAGCGGGCAGACTTGCGGACGATAAGGCTCAGACCCGAGGGCCTGAGCAACAAATCGTGCGGTACTTTACCGGAGAAATGAGGATTACGCGGTTTCTACCGTCGGAAAACTCTTCACCAGTTCGTCCAAAGCTTTGAGCTGGGCCAGGAATGGCTCCAGTTTGTCCAGACGCAAGGCGCAAGGGCCGTCACATTTGGCGTTGTCCGGGTCCGGGTGGGCTTCGAGGAACAAACCGGCCAGCGACTGGCTCATGCCGGCTTTCGCTAGATCGAGGACCTGAGCGCGACGACCGCCGGCAGAATCGGAGCGACCACCGGGCATTTGCAGCGCGTGGGTCACGTCGAAGAACACCGGGTATTCGAACTGCTTCATGATGCCGAAGCCGAGCATGTCGACGACCAGGTTGTTGTAGCCGAAGCTCGAACCGCGTTCGCAGAGGATCAACTGATCGTTACCCGCTTCCACGCACTTGTTCAGGATGTGTTTCATTTCCTGAGGTGCGAGGAACTGGGCTTTCTTGATGTTGATCACCGCACCGGTCTTGGCCATCGCGACCACGAGGTCGGTCTGGCGCGACAGGAAGGCCGGCAGCTGGATGATGTCGCAGACTTCAGCGACGACCGCGGCCTGATCAGGCTCGTGGACGTCGGTGATGATCGGCACGCCGAAGGCTTGCTTGATGTCCTGGAAAATCCGCATGCCCTCTTCCAGGCCAGGGCCACGGTAAGAGGTCACGGAAGAACGGTTGGCCTTGTCGAAGCTGGCCTTGAACACGTAAGGGATACCGAGTTTCTCGGTAACCTTCACGTACTCTTCGCAGACCTGCATCGCCATGTCGCGGCTTTCCAGCACGTTCATGCCACCGAACAGCACCATTGGCTTGTCGTTGGCAATCTCGATATCGCCTACGCGGATGATCTTCTGCGCCATAAGGTTCAAGCCTTCTTCTGGTGTTGAGCCAAAGCTGCTTTGACGAAACCGCTGAACAACGGGTGACCGTCGCGCGGCGTCGAAGTGAACTCAGGGTGGAACTGGCAAGCGACGAACCATGGATGATCCGGGGCTTCGACCACTTCAACCAGCGCGCCATCACCGGAGCGACCGGAGATTTTCAGACCAGCTTCCATGATTTTCGGCAGCAGGTTGTTGTTCACTTCGTAGCGGTGACGGTGACGCTCGACGATCACGTCCTTGCCGTAGCAGCCGTGAACCAGGGAACCCGGCTCCAGCAGGCAATCCTGAGCGCCAAGGCGCATGGTGCCGCCCAGATCGGACGTTTCGGTACGGGTTTCGACCGCGCCGGTGGCATCTTCCCACTCGGTGATCAGACCCACGACCGGGTGACCGCTTGCGCGATCGAACTCGGTGGAGTTGGCGTCTATCCAGCCCATGACGTTACGAGCGAACTCGATCACGGCCACTTGCATGCCCAGGCAGATGCCGAGGTATGGAACCTTGTTTTCGCGAGCGTACTGGACAGCGGTGATCTTGCCTTCCACGCCACGCAGACCGAAGCCGCCTGGAACCAGAATCGCGTCGACGCCTTCCAGCAGCGCGGTGCCCTGGTTTTCGATGTCTTCGGAATCGATGTAGCGCAGGTTGACCTTGGTGCGGTTGCTGATGCCGGCGTGACTCATCGCTTCGATCAGCGACTTGTAGGCGTCCAGCAGTTCCATGTACTTGCCGACCATGGCGATGGTGACTTCGTGCTCAGGGTTGAGCTTGGCGTCAACCACGGCTTCCCACTCGGACAGATCGGCGCCGCCACATTGCAGGCCGAAACGCTCGACCACAAAATCATCCAGGCCTTGCGAATGCAGAATGCCCGGGATCTTGTAGATGGTGTCGGCGTCTTCCAGCGCGATCACCGCACGTTCTTCAACGTTGGTGAATTGCGCGATCTTGCGACGCGAGGAAATGTCGATCGGGTGATCGGAGCGGCAAACCAGCACATCAGGTTGCAGGCCGATGGAACGCAGTTCCTTGACCGAGTGCTGGGTTGGCTTGGTTTTGGTTTCGCCGGCAGTGGCGATGTACGGCACCAGCGTCAGGTGCATCAGCATCGCGCGCTTGGCGCCGACTTCGAAACGCAATTGACGGATGGCTTCGAGGAACGGTTGCGACTCGATGTCACCCACAGTGCCACCGATCTCGACCATCGCCACGTCGGCATCGCCGGCGCCCTTGATGATCCGGCGCTTGATTTCGTCGGTGATGTGCGGGATCACCTGGATGGTGGCGCCCAGGTAATCACCACGGCGCTCTTTGCGCAGGACGTGTTCGTAGACACGGCCGGTGGTGAAGTTGTTGTTCTGGGTCATGGTCGTGCGAATGAACCGCTCGTAGTGGCCCAGGTCCAGGTCGGTCTCGGCGCCGTCGTGGGTGACGAACACTTCACCGTGCTGGAACGGGCTCATGGTGCCCGGATCGACGTTGATGTACGGATCCAGCTTCAGCATGGTGACCTTAAGTCCCCGCGCCTCCAGGATGGCCGCCAATGAAGCCGATGCAATGCCTTTCCCCAATGAAGAAACAACACCGCCCGTGACGAATATGTAGCGCGTCATGAAAAACCCTAGAAGTCTGCGTTAAAGCGGTCCGAGCCGCCGGGGAAAGCGAAGGAAGGCCGAAGCCCCCGATCACCTGCATTAATCACAGTGCACCTTTCAAAAAAACCGCTGCGTTGGGACAGACCGGGAGATGAAACACCGGTACGTTGCTCGCTACACATTTTTTGGAATCGCCCAGCAAAGACTGCTTGGTAATCGGCAACTCCTGCAATTCAGGCGAATCCACAGAAGTTGTATCAAGAAGGGAGCGTAGTCTACCGGAAAGCCCCTTTCAGCTCAAACCTTGATCTTCGCTCAATGGCTGCCAATGCAAATTCCAGCCGTCCTGCACGCTACCATTCAAGCCCCGCAGGTTGGCCACCGCCAGCAATTGCTCGCCTCGAAAGAGCAGCGGCAATCTGCCACGAACGAACCCTGGAACCCCGCGTTCATTGAGCAAGCGCTTCAGGTCCCGATGGCCGCGATCGGGAAGGTTCATGGCCTCGCCTCCCTCACGATAGCGTATATGCAGCGGGCCTTCGGGGATTTGCCCGGTGAGCTTGAGCACGCCGTTATCAGATAAAACCAACGCTTGCGAGGGATCAGCCCACCGCCCGACGTCGAGTGCAGGGCGTAGCCAATGACCGGATAACCACCAGATACGTCCGCCTGCCCGATGCAGCTCGCCATCCGCCAAACGCCAGATCGGACAAGCATCGCCGGTGGCATCACGCAAATCCTCCCAACCCGACCAATGGTCACTGTCCGGCAGACGAGTCAGCGATGAGAGCCAGTGACTCACTGCATTTCGCTGGCGAGCGGCGGACAGGTTTGCAATCGGCGACAGCTCAAGGGACGGCACACCCAGACAATCGAATTCACTGACGGTGCCGGCATGAGTCAGATCGATTTGCGCCAGTTCATCGAGCAGCCCCTGCGCTTCGCTCAGATGCGCCGCACTGCGGGCCATGCTCGCCACCGCTTGCGGCCAGCGCTCGGTCATGACCGGGAAAACCTGATGCCGCAAGTAATTGCGCGAAAACTGACGATCCTGGTTCGAAGGGTCTTCGATCCAGCTCAATTGATGCTCGTGCGCGTAAGCCTCCAACTCTGCTCGCGTGACATAGAGCAATGGTCGCAACAGATGCCCGTTGCCCAACGCACGTTGACGCGGCATCCCCGACAACCCTCTCACCCCTGCCCCGCGCAACAGCCGAAACAGCAAGGTTTCCGCCTGATCGTCACGGTGTTGGGCGGTCAGCAACACTTCATGGGTCCGGCTAGCCTCGATGAACGCGCCATAGCGCGCATCACGGGCGGCACGTTCGAGGCTGGCGCCGGGTTGAACCTGGACGCGAACGACCTGTAGTGGCACCCCCAGGACATCACAAACCGACTGGCAATGTTCCGGCCACGCATCAGCCGCAGCCTGAAGGCCGTGATGGATATGGATGGCGCTGAGCGCCGGCAGGGATTCGGTTTTTGCGAGGTGGGCGAGCAAGTGCAGCAAGACGGTGGAATCGAGACCACCGGAGAAAGCGACACGCCAGGCTGTGGCATTGCGCCACGGAGCAAGGTTCTGAAGGAGCTTGGCAGGAAGATCAATCATAGGCTGACTCATATCGATCACTTTGCACAAATCAAATGTGGGAGCGGCGGTGCGACGATTCGACTTGCTCGCGAAGAGGCCATCAAATTCAACATCATCGTTGACTGACACACCGTCTTCGCGAGCAAGTCGAATCGTCGCACCGCCGCTCCCACATTAAAGCGCGGTCAGATCAGAGACCGTAGCTCATCAGACGCTCGTAACGACGGGCCAGCAGCGCTTCGTTATCGAACTTCTTCAGCATCGCCAGTTGCGATGTCAGCTCGGCACGGATCGATGCAGCGGCCGCAGCCGGATCACGATGAGCGCCGCCCAAAGGCTCGCCGATCACTTTGTCGACGATGCCCAGGCCTTTCAAGCGCTCGGCAGTGATGCCCATGGCTTCAGCGGCATCCGGTGCTTTTTCCGCGGTTTTCCACAGAATCGAAGCGCAACCTTCCGGCGAAATCACCGCGTAGGTCGAGTACTGCAACATGTTCAGTTGATCGCACACGCCGATTGCCAGTGCACCGCCGGAACCACCTTCACCGATCACGGTGGCGATGATTGGGGTTTTCAGGCGGGCCATGACGCGCAGGTTCCAGGCAATCGCTTCGCTCTGGTTGCGCTCTTCAGCGTCGATGCCAGGGTAGGCGCCCGGCGTATCGATGAAGGTCAGGATCGGCATTTTGAAACGTTCGGCCATTTCCATCAGGCGGCACGCCTTGCGGTAGCCTTCCGGACGCGGCATGCCGAAGTTGCGGCGAACCTTCTCGCGCACTTCGCGGCCTTTCTGGTGACCGATAATCATCACCGGCTGGTCATCCAGACGGGCCACGCCGCCAACGATGGCAGCGTCGTCGGAGAAGTGACGGTCGCCGTGCAGCTCGTCGAACTCGGTGAAGATGTGTTCGATGTAGTCCAGGGTATATGGACGTTTCGGGTGACGCGCCAGACGCGCGATCTGCCAGCTGGTCAGCTTGCCGAAGATGTCTTCGGTCAGCGTGCTGCTTTTGTCCTGCAGGCGGGAGATCTCATCGCCGATATTCAGCGAATTGTCGTTACCGACCAAGCGCAACTCTTCGATCTTGGCTTGCAGGTCGGCGATCGGCTGTTCGAAATCTAGAAAATTCGGGTTCATAGGCGTCCGTCTAGGGTCGACGTCCAAGAGAGCTTGGGCCGGCCGGTTGTCTATTCGCGCCCTACCTTAAGGGACAGGCGCGTTCAGGTCGAGATTAAAAATTCAGGTCGAGATCAGGCCGTACAGAGAGTACCTGACCGTCAACGGTATTGGAGGAAGACGTTGTCTCGCCCGAACTGGTCACGCAGGGCTTGAATCAACGCATCCGCCGGGTCGATTCGCCAGGTCTCGCCGAACTGCAGCAAGGCCTTCGCGTCGGGGCTCGTGTATTCCATGGTGATCGGGCACGCACCGCGGTGACGCTTGAACAACTCACCCAGCCAGCGTAGCTGATCGCCCTTCAAATCCTTGGTCTGCAGCTTCAATCGCAGGCTTTCGGCCAGGTTGGTGCGCGCATCTTCCATACTCATCACACGCTTGACCCGCAAGCGCAGACCGCCAGAGAAGTCGTCGTTGCTGACTTCGCCTTCAACCACCACCATCGCGTCAGTCTGCAACAGCGACTGCGCCGAATGGAACGCGTCGGCGAACAGCGATGCTTCGATCCGGCCCGAGCGGTCGTCGAGGGTGATGAAACCCATCTTGTCGCCCTTTTTGTTCTTCATCACTCGCAGGGCGATGATCATGCCGGCGACGGTCTGCGTATCGCGAGCCGGCTTCAGGTCGATGATCCGCTGACGGGCAAAACGGCGGATCTCGCCTTCGTACTCGTCGATCGGGTGACCGGTCAGGTACAGGCCCAGGGTATCTTTCTCCCCTTTCAGGCGTTCCTTCAGGGTCAGCTCTTTCGCCTTGCGGTGATTGGCATAGACGTCGGCATCTTCCTCGACGAACAACCCGCCAAACAGGTCGGCGTGGCCACTGTCGTGGGTGCGGGCGGTTTGTTCGGCGGCCTTGATCGCCCCTTCCATCGCATTCAGCAAGACCGCGCGGTTCTGGTCGATGCTCGCTTGATAGGCTTTCGGTTCGTCATGGAAATACGGGCCCAGACGGTCCAGCGCACCGCTGCGGATCAAACCGTCCAGGGTGCGTTTGTTGATGCGCTTGAGGTCGACACGGGCGCAGAAATCGAACAGGTCCTTGAACGGCCCGTCCTGACGCGCCTCGGTAATCGCCTCGACCGGCCCTTCGCCCACACCCTTGATCGCGCCGAGGCCATAAATGATGCGGCCTTCGTCATTCACCGTGAACTTGAACTCGGAGGTATTCACATCCGGCGCGTCGAGACGCAGCTTCATGGTGCGAATTTCTTCGATCAAGGTCACGACCTTGTCGGTGTTGTGCATATCCGCCGACAGTACCGCGGCCATGAACGGCGCCGGGTAGTGCGTTTTCAGCCACGCAGTCTGGTACGACACCAGGCCATACGCAGCGGAGTGGGATTTGTTGAAGCCGTAACCGGCGAATTTTTCCACCAGGTCGAAAATGTTACCGGCCAGGTCGGCGTCGATGTTGTTGCTGGCGCAACCCTCAATGAAACCGCCACGCTGCTTGGCCATTTCCTCGGGTTTTTTCTTACCCATGGCCCGACGCAGCATGTCCGCACCACCGAGGGTGTAACCGGCCATGACCTGGGCAATCTGCATCACCTGTTCCTGATACAGGATGATGCCGTAAGTCGGAGCCAATACAGGCTTCAGGCCTTCGTACTGGTAGTCCGAGTGTGGGTACGCGAGTTCGGCGCGGCCGTGCTTGCGGTTGATAAAGTCGTCAACCATGCCGGATTGCAAAGGGCCCGGACGGAACAGGGCCACCAGTGCGATCAAGTCTTCCAGGCAGTCGGGCTTGAGCTTTTTGATCAGCTCTTTCATGCCGCGCGACTCGAGCTGGAACACCGCGGTGGTTTCAGCTTTTTGCAACAGCGTGTAGGTCGGCTTGTCATCCAGCGGGATGAACGCGATGTCCAGCGGTGGCTCGTCGACCTTGGCGCGATCGCGGTTGATGGTTTTCAACGCCCAGTCGATGACCGTCAAGGTCCGCAGACCGAGGAAGTCGAACTTCACCAGACCGGCGGCCTCAACGTCGTCCTTGTCGAACTGGGTTACCAGGCCATCACCGGCCTCGTCGCAATAAATTGGCGAAAAGTCAGTCAGTTTGGTCGGCGCGATCACCACGCCACCGGCGTGCTTGCCGACGTTACGCACAACGCCTTCGAGCTTGCGCGCCATTTCCCAGATTTCCGCGGCCTCTTCATCGACCTTGATGAAGTCCCGGAGGATTTCTTCCTGCTCGTAGGCTTTTTCCAGGGTCATGCCGACTTCGAACGGAATCATCTTCGACAGACGATCCGCCAGACCGTAGGACTTGCCCTGCACCCGCGCCACGTCACGGACCACAGCCTTGGCGGCCATGGAGCCGAAGGTGATGATCTGGCTCACCGCGTTGCGGCCGTATTTCTCGGCCACGTAGTCGATCACCCGGTCACGACCATCCATGCAGAAGTCGACGTCGAAGTCGGGCATCGATACCCGTTCCGGGTTAAGGAAACGTTCGAACAGCAGGTCATATTCCAGCGGGTCGAGGTCGGTGATCTTCTGCACATAGGCCACCAGCGACCCGGCACCCGATCCACGGCCCGGACCTACCGGCACGCCGTTGCTCTTGGCCCACTGGATAAAGTCCATAACGATCAGGAAGTAACCGGGGAAGCCCATCTGGATGATGATATCCAGCTCGAAATTCAACCGGTCGACATAGACCTGACGCTTGGCTTCATAGTCTTCAGTGGTGTCTTTGGGCAGCAGCACGCTAAGACGATCTTCCAGACCGTCGAAAGACACCTTGCGGAAATACTCGTCGATGGTCATGCCATCGGGAATCGGGAAGTTGGGCAGGAAGTGCGTGCCCAGTTTCACTTCGATGTTGCAGCGCTTGGCGATCTCGACGGTGTTTTCCAGCGCCTCGGGAATGTCGCTGAACAGCTCGGCCATTTCCTCGGCGCTTTTGAGGTATTGCTGATCGCTGTAATTCTTCGAACGCCGCGGATCGTCGAGGGCGCGGCCCTCACCGATGCAGACGCGGGTCTCGTGAGCGGCAAAGTCTTCCTGCTTGATGAAGCGCACGTCGTTGGTTGCAACCAGTGGCGCACCGATTTTCTCGGCCAGGGCCACGGCGCCGTGCAATTGTTCTTCATCGTTGGGGCGATTGGTGCGCTGGATCTCCAGATAGAAACGATCCGGGAACACCGCCATCCATTCGCGCGCGAGATTCTCCGCTTCAGCCGGATTGCCGCTGAGCATGGCCAGGCCGATCTCGCCTTCTTTCGCCGCCGACAACATGATCAAGCCTTCGCCGGCCTCGGCCACCCACTCGCGCTCGATGATGATCGAGCCATTGCGCTGGCCGTCGATGAAGCCACGGGAAATCAGTTCGGTCAGGTTGCGATAGCCGACAGCGTTCATTGCCAGCAGGCTGATCCGGCTCAGGGCGTTGTCCGGATCCTTGTTCGACAGCCACAGGTCGGCGCCGCAGATCGGCTTGATGCCTGCGCCCATGGCGGCTTTATAGAATTTGACCAGGGAACACATGTTGTTCTGATCGGTGACCGCTACGGCAGGCATGTTCATGCCGACCAGGGTCTTGACCAGCGGTTTGATCCGCACCAGACCGTCGACCAGGGAATATTCAGTGTGCAGGCGTAGATGAACGAATGAAGCCGGCATAGTGATCCTGTCTATAACGTGAAAACAACAAGGCCCGGATTGTACCGGGCCTTGGGAAAAACATCAGCCTCGCGACTAACTCTCTATGAGGCTTTCGCGCGCTTCATACGCCAGCCGCACAGGCGCAAACGAGCGGCGGTGAATCGGCGTCGGGCCCAGGCGTGCCAGCGCTTCCAGATGAACGGGCGTCGGGTAGCCTTTGTGACCACCGATGCCGTAACCCGGGTAAATCAGTTCGAAAGCGGCCATTTCGCGATCGCGGCTGACCTTGGCCAGAATCGATGCAGCGGCAATAGCCGGGACCTTGCTGTCACCCTTGACCACTGCTTCGGCGCGCATGGACAGTTTCGGGCAGCGGTTACCGTCGATCATCGCCAGTTTTGGCTGAATGTGCAGGCCTTCGATCGCACGCTGCATGGCCAGCATGGTGGCATGGAGGATGTTCAGCTCATCGATTTCTTCGACTTCCGCACGCGCGATGCACCAGCTCAGGGCCTTCTCGCAGATTTCGTCGTAAAGCTTTTCGCGCCGGGCTTCGGTGAGCTTCTTCGAATCGTTGAGACCGAGGATCGGACGGTTCGGATCGAGGATCACGGCAGCAGTCACCACGGCACCGCAGAGCGGGCCGCGACCGACTTCGTCAACACCGGCAACCAGATCTTCGACTTCAGCGACCAAGGTGAAATCCAGCCCCATTTGCATGTTTGTTTTACTCATTGTACTTGGCCGATCAGCTTCAGCACTGCATCCGCAGCCTGGTTGGAGGCGTCCAGACGCAAGGTCCGGTGGATTTCGTCGAAGCCACGTGTCTGTTCTTCGCCACCTTCGATCAATGGCGACAGCGTCTGGGCCAGCGCCTCAACCGTCGCATCGTCCTGCAGCAACTCGGGCACCAACAGGCGCTGGGCCAACAGGTTAGGCAACGAGACGTAGGGGCTCTTCACCATGCGCTTGAGAATCCAGAACGTCAGAGGCGCCAAACGATAAGCGACGACCATCGGACGCTTGTACAGCAAGGCTTCAAGGGTAGCCGTTCCGGAGGCGATCAACACCGCGTCGCAGGCTGCCAGCGCCAGATGGGACTTGCCATCGAGCAGGGTCAGCGGCAGATCGCGACCGGCGAGCAACTCTTCAAGCTGCGCCCGGCGCTGAGGACTGGCGCACGGAACAATGAACCGCACGCCTGGGCGCATGGCGCGCAAACGCTCGGCAGTATCAAGGAACAACGTGCCCAGGCGCCCGACTTCGCCACCGCGACTGCCGGGCATCAGCGCGACCAGTGGCCCATCAGGCAAACCAAGCTCGGCGCGTGCGGCGCGACGATCAGCTTCGAGGGGTATCGCATCGGCCAGGGTGTGCCCGACAAACCGCACCGGCACGCCCTTCTCTTCATAGAATTTTGCTTCAAACGGGAACAGCGTCAGCATCAGGTCGCAGCCTTCGCGAATCTTCAGCACCCGCTTCTGCCGCCACGCCCAGACCGACGGGCTGACGTAGTGCACGGTCTTGATCCCGGCCTGACGCAACTTGAGTTCGATATTGAGATTGAAGTCCGGGGCATCGATACCGATGAACACATCCGGCTTCTCGGCGATCAGGTCAGCAATCAGCGTCTTGCGACGCTTGAGCAACTCGCGCAGGCGACCCAGCACTTCCACCAGGCCCATGACCGAGAGACGTTCCATCGGGAAATACGAGGTCAGGCCTTCGGCCTGCATCAGCGGACCACCGACACCGATGAACTCGACCGCCGGGTGTTGTGCCTTGAGCGCACGCATGAGACCGGCGCCCAGAATGTCACCGGAAGCCTCACCCGCCACCAGCGCAATACGCAGATTAGTCATGATTAACGTGTGATGCCGCGAGTCGAAGACTGGATGGAATCACGAAACACCGCGACTTCCGGAAACTGCGCCGAGGGCTCGGCCAGTTCGGCGAGCGCTTGTTCGACGGTCAGGCCCTGGCGGTAAACCACCTTGTAGGCTCGACGCAGGGCGTGGATCGCGTCTTCGCTGAAACCACGGCGACGCATGCCTTCGAAGTTCATGCTGCGCGCTTCGGCCGGGTTGCCAAACACGGTGACGTAAGCGGGAACGTCCTTGCCAATGGCGGTGCCCATGCCGGAAAAGCTGTGGGCGCCGATGTGGCAATACTGGTGAACCAGGGTAAACCCGGACAGGATCGCCCAGTCTTCAACGTGCACATGGCCCGCCAGCGCGGTGTTGTTGACCAGGATGCAGTGGTTGCCGATGACGCTGTCATGGCCGATGTGGGCATAGGCCATGATCAGATTGTGATCGCCCAAGGTCGTTTCCGAACGGTCCTGAATGGTCCCGCGATGAATCGTCACGCCTTCACGGATGACGTTGTGGTCACCGATAACCAGACGGGTTTCTTCACCTTTGTATTTCAGATCGGGCGTGTCCTCGCCTACCGAAGAAAACTGGTAGATGCGATTGTGCTTACCGATTCGGGTCGGGCCCTTGAGGATCACATGCGGCCCGATCACTGTCCCCTCGCCGATTTCCACACCTGCGCCGATGATCGACCAAGGGCCGACCTCAACGTCGTCAGCCAGAATGGCCGACGGATCGATGATTGCGCGAGGGTCAATCAAACTCATACTTTTTGTTCCGCACAGATGATCTCGGCCGAGCAAACTGGCTTGCCATCCACCGATGCCTGGCATTCAAACTTCCAGATCTTGCGCTTGCAGCTGATGAAGGTCGCTTCAAGGATCAACTGGTCGCCAGGCTTGACCGGCTGACGGAAACGCAGTTTGTCGGAGCCGACGAAGTAATACAGGGTGCCATCAGCCGGCTTCACGTCGAGCATCTTGAAGCCAAGGATCCCGGCAGCCTGAGCCATCGCTTCGATGATCAGCACGCCCGGCATGATTGGGTGCGCAGGGAAGTGACCATTGAAGAACGGTTCGTTGATGCTGACATTCTTGTAGGCGCGAATGCGCTTGCCTTCCACATCCAGATCCACGACCCGGTCCACCAGCAGGAACGGGTAACGGTGAGGCAGGTATTCGCGAATCTCGTTGATGTCCATCATTTCGGGGGGAAGCCTATGTAAAGATTGGAAACGCGCGACTGACGCGCGTTTCTCTAGCAAATCAAGGAGGCAGTCTAGTGGCTGTGCACACTTGATATGGAAATGGTATCAGCCATCTGATGAAGCATTACCGTCAGGGGTCACGTCCCCAACGCGCTTTTCCAGCTGTCGCAGCCGCCGCGCGATGTCATCAAGCTGACGGATACGTGCCGCGCTTTTGCGCCATTCGGCAGCCGGTTGCATGGCCGTACCGGAAGAGTAGGAACCCGGTTCGGTAATCGAATGGGTCACCATGGTCATCCCGGTGATGAAAACCTTGTCGCAAATGTCGATATGCCCCACCAGCCCTACGCCACCGGCGAGCATGCAATGCTTGCCGATTTTGGTGCTGCCGGAAATCCCCACGCACGCGGCCATGGCGGTGTGGTCACCGACCTGGACGTTGTGGGCGATCTGAATCTGATTGTCGAGCTTGACGCCATTACCGATGACGGTATCGGCCAGCGCACCGCGGTCGATGGCGGTATTCACGCCGATCTCCACATCGTCACCGACCAGAACACCACCGATCTGGGCGATTTTCTGCCAGATGCCTTTCTCGTTGGCAAAGCCGAAGCCTTCGCCACCCAGCACCGCACCGGATTGAATCACCACCCGTTTGCCGATGCGCACGTCGTGATACAGCGTGACGCGCGGTGCGAGCCAGCCACCTTCGCCAATGACGCTACGGGCGCCGATGAAGCAGTGCGCGCCGATGGTCGTACCAGCATGAACCCGCGCCCCGCTTTCGATGACCACAAATGCACCGATACTCGCCGCCGGATCGACCACCGCGTCCGCCGCCACTACCGCTGTCGGATGAATACCGACAGCCGCCTTGGGCTTGGGATCGAACAGATGGGAAACACGTGCATAAGCCAGGTAAGGGTCGGGCACCACCAGCGCATCACCGGAAAAACCTTCGGCGTCAGCGGCTTTCAGCAACAAGGCTGCAGCCCGGCTGTCGGCCAGGTATTTACGGTATTGGGGATTTGCCAGAAAGCTCAACTGAGCTGGGCCAGCCTCTTGCAAAGTGGCCAGCCCAGTAATTTCCTTCTCCGGGTCGCCACGCAGGGTGGCGCCGAGGAACTCGGCCAACTGGCCGAGTTTCATGGTCGCTGTCATGGATTACTTCAGCTGATTCATGCGCTCGATAACCTGGCGAGTGATGTCGTACTGAGGTTTGACATCAATCACTGCGCCACGCTCGAAGACCAGGTCAAAAGCACCTTTCTTGATGACTTCTTCCACAGCACTGTCCAGCTTCGGCTTGAGCTGCTTCAACATTTCACGGTCAGCAACGGCTTTGGCTTCGTTCAGTTCCTTGGACTGGAACTGGAAGTCACGGGCCTTTTGCTTGAATTCAAGCTCCAGACGCTCACGCTCGCCTTGCTGCATCTTGTCGCCGCCCGCCATCAGACGGTCCTGAATGCCCTTGGCGCTGCTTTCCAGCGTCTTGAGCTTGGTCAGTTGCGGACCGAACTTCTTCTCGGCATCCACGGCGTATTTCTTCGCCGCGTCGGATTCCAGCAGAGCCATCTGATAGTTCAGAACGGCGATTTTCATGTCGGCAAAAGCCGGACCTGCTACCAGTACGGTCGCCAGGAGAACCAATTGAGTCAACTTACGCACGATGCACTCCTACAAAATCCATTGTCGTTATCTTGGGTCAGACGCTTAGAACGTCTGGCCGAGGGAGAATTGGAACACTTGAGTTTCAGCCTCATCCGGTTTCTTGATTGGCATGGCCAACGCGAAACTCAGAGGACCCAGTGCGGTGACCCATGTCACACCTACACCGACAGAGCTGGCCATGTTGCTCAGGCTGATGTCGTTGCATGCGGTTTGAGCGCTTGAACCGATATTTGCGTTCGTCGTTTTTTCGCAGCTGGAGTCGAATACGTTACCCACATCCCAGAATACCGAAGTACGCAGGGAACGCTGATCCTTGACGAATGGCATCGGGAACAGAACCTCGACACCGCCCTGGATCAACACGTTACCACCGAATGGCAGCGGATCCTGGTCCGGGTCGGCGAGCGTACCGGCGTTGCCCGTCACAGACTCGCCACGACTCGGCGTACTGCGAGGACCGAGAGTGCTGTCCTTGAAGCCACGAACCGAGTTGAAACCACCAGCATAGTAGTTTTCATAGAACGGCAAGCCATCGGTCGAACCGTAACCATCGCCATAGCCCAGTTCGGTGTGCAGGCGCATGGTGTAGTTTTCAGACAATGGCTGGAACAGCTGGCCACGGTAATCAAGTTTGAAGAACGACAGGTCACTGCCCGGCGTCGTGGATTCCAGCACAAGGCTTTGGGAATGACCACGGGTCGCCAATACGCCTTTGTTCAGGGTCGACTCGGACCAGCCGGCCGAAGCCTTGAAGTTCAGGTAGTTGTCGCCTTCCTTCTGAACGAAGTCGAAGATCTCGTCAACGGTGTATTGACCGGTCTTGATCTTGTCCTGTTGCGCGGTCAGGCCGAAGGTCAGACGCGACGTTTCGCTGATCGGGTAGCCGACACTCACGCCCGCACCCAGACTGTCTACCGCATAGCTGGCTACATCGACATCGAGATCGTCATAGTCAGTGGTGCGATAGAACGCGTTGTAACCCAGGCTCACACCGTCAGCCGTCCAGTAGGGGTCGACATAACCGAAGTTATAGCGGCTCTGGTATTCACTGCGGGTCAAGCCGACGCTGACCTTGTTACCAGTACCCAGGAAGTTGTTCTGGGTGATCGAACCACCGAGGATCAGACCGGCACTCTGTGCAAAGCCGACGCTGGCAGTAATCGAACCGGAAGCTTGTTCTTCAACGCTGTAGTTCACGTCAACCTGGTCATCGACACCTGGAACGGCCGGGGTTTCGACGTTGACTTCCTTGAAGAAGCCCAGACGCTCAAGACGGGTCTTGGACTGGTCGATCAGGTAAGTCGAAGCCCAGCCACCTTCCATCTGACGCATTTCACGACGCAGCACTTCGTCTTCGGACTTGGTGTTGCCGCGGAAGTTGATGCGGTTGACGTAAGCACGCTTGCCCGGATCGACAGCGAAAGTGATATCGACGGTGTGGTCTTCATCGTGCGGCTGAGGCACGCCGTTGACGTTGGCGAAGGTGTAACCCTCGTTACCCAGACGGCGGGTGATCAGCTCGGACGTGGTGGTCATCAGCTTGCGCGAGAACACCTGGCCTTTCTGCACCAGCAGCAACGACTTGACCTGGTCCTCAGGGACTTTCAGGTCGCCGCTCAGCTTGACGTCACGAACGGTGTACTTCTCGCCTTCGTTGACGTTGACGGTGATGTAGACGTGTTTCTTGTCCGGGGTGATGGACACCTGGGTCGAAGCGATATCCATGTTGATATAGCCACGGTCCAGGTAATAGGAACGCAGACGCTCCAGGTCACCGGAAAGCTTTTCACGAGCGTACTTGTCGTCGTTCTTGAAGAACGACAACCAGTTGGTGGTCTTGAGTTCGAACAGGTCGATCAGGTCTTCATCAGGGAATACCGTGTTACCCACCACGTTGATGTGCTGGATAGCCGCGACGGTGCCTTCGTTGATGTTGACCTTCAGGCCGACGCGGTTGCGCGGCTGCGGCACCACTTCAGTGTCGACGGTAGCCGAGTAGCGACCCTGCGCGACGTATTGGCGCTGCAGTTCGTTACGCACACCTTCGAGCGTGGCACGCTGGAAGATCTCGCCTTCGGCCAGACCGGATTGTTTGAGGCCTTTCATCAGGTCTTCAGTGGAGATCGCCTTGTTACCCTCGATCTCGATACTGGCGACTGACGGACGCTCGGCTACCGTAATGACAAGAACATTGCCATCGCGGCCCAGCTGGATATCTTGAAAGAACCCGGTTTTGAACAGCGCACGAGTGGATTCCACCAGGCGACGATCATCCGCCTGTTCACCGACGTTCAACGGCAAGGCACCAAAGACGCTACCCGCGGAAACCCGCTGGAGGCCATTGACGCGAATATCAGAGATAGTGAAGGACTCGGCGTGAACTTCGGCGATCATCAATACGGTGAGAACCGCAGTTAGCAGCAGACGTTTCATGAAGTCCTTTCTTATTCCAACTGGCAATAAACAAACTGCCGCAAAATGCGGCAGATTCGCAATTCAGCGAAGTGTTACAGACGACCCAAATCATTGACCAGGGCAAGCAACATCACCCCGACCACCAAACTGATGCCGATCTGTATCCCCCAACCCTGCACCCGATCCGACAAGGGGCGACCACGCGCCCACTCGATCAGATAAAACAATAAATGTCCCCCATCCAGTACAGGAATGGGCAACAAATTCAGAACCCCCAGGCTAATACTAAGATAAGCAAGGAAATTCAGGAAATCAGCAACGCCCGACTGGGCAGAAGCGCCCGCCACTTTAGCAATGGTTATCGGTCCACTCAAGTTTTTTACCGAGAGCTCACCGAACAACATTTTCTTGAGCGAATCGAGGGTCAGTACGCTCATGGTCCAGGTGCGTCGAGCCCCCTCGCCAATCGCTGCCAAAGGACCGTAACTGACCTCGCGAATCATCTCCGGCGGCCAATCGATTGCTTTCACCCCGGCGCCGAGATAACCACTGGGCGACTTTTTCTCGCCGCGAGCAGCGAGCGTCACAGGGACGTCGATTTGAGCACCATCGCGCTCGACGCGCAGCATGATTTTGGTATCCGGTTGCTTACGGACGATGTCGACCACCTGTTGCCAGTCATCGAGCGCCTTGCCATCAAGCGCCAACAACCGGTCGCCGGTTTTCAGGCCAGCCGCCTGTGCCGGACCTTTCGGATCGAGCTCAGCCAGAACTGGCGGCAACGCCGGACGCCAAGGGCGGATACCCAGCGAATGAATCGGATCAGGCTCATCAGCGCCCTTGAGCCATTTATCCAGGACCAGCTCACGAGGCGAATCCGCTGTGGAACCCTGCTCGCGGACCAGCACCTGAAGGGAACCGCTCTCGCCGAGGCGACGGACCAGTTGTAGATTGACTGCGCCCCAACCCGAAGTCGGCTCACCATCGATGGCGACAATTTCCTGACCCGGGCTCAAACCGGCCTTGGCGGCGATACTGCCGGACTCCACGGCACCGATGACAGGCCGCACCTGCTCGCTGCCGAGCATCGCGAGCCCCCAGAAAAAAATCATCGCCAGTAAAAAGTTGGCAATCGGACCCGCCGACACAATGGCAATGCGCTGACGGACGGATTTGCGATTGAAGGACTGATCGAGCTGATCGGCTGGTACTTCGCCTTCGCGCTCATCGAGCATCTTCACGTAGCCGCCCAGCGGGATCGCAGCTACGACGAACTCAGTACCTTTCTTGTCGTGCCAGCGCAGCAAAGGCATGCCGAAGCCCACGGAGAAGCGCAGCACTTTGACCCCACAGCGACGCGCGACCCAGAAATGGCCGAATTCGTGGAAGGTGACCAGCACGCCCAGGGCTACCAGGGTGCCGACAATCATATAGAGCGCGCTCATCTACTTTCTCCGCAATCCTATCCAGTGCTGCATGGGCTAACGTGTTGCAGCACTTACCGCCCGTGGCGACTCAACCATTGCTCCACCAGGACCCGCGCTTTCGCGTCAGCCGTGAACACCGCCTCGAGATCATCCACCGCGACCACAGGCTCGAGATTCAAGACTTCTTCGATGATACTCGCGATTTCCAGATAGCGAACCCGC
This sequence comes from Pseudomonas sp. LB3P81, assembly GCF_054897965.1. Lineage (NCBI taxonomy): Bacteria > Pseudomonadati > Pseudomonadota > Gammaproteobacteria > Pseudomonadales > Pseudomonadaceae > Pseudomonas > Pseudomonas sp. LB3P81. The sequence continues at coordinate 2,115,393 of NZ_JBUBVG010000001.1, forward strand.
CCGTCGAGAAAGGCCGCGACTGCCACTTCATTTGCCGCATTGAGCACGGCTGGCGCGCTATTGCCCGCCTCGGCAGCCTGACGGGCCAGTCGCAGGCATGGGAAGCGTTCTTCATCGGGCGCCTGGAAATCCAGACGTGCGATGGCGAACAGGTCCAGCGGTGCAACCCCCGAATCAATACGCTCCGGCCAGGCCAGGGCGTTGGCGATCGGCGTGCGCATATCGGGATTGCCCAACTGAGCCAAAACCGAACCGTCGATGTAGTCGACCAGCGAATGAATCACACTCTGCGGGTGAATCACCACTTCCACCTGGGATGGCTTGGCGTCGAACAGCCAGCAGGCCTCGATCAGCTCGAGCCCCTTGTTCATCATGCTCGCCGAATCCACGGAAATCTTGCGCCCCATGGACCAGGTCGGGTGAGCACAGGCTTGCTCAGGGGAAACATCGGCCAGCTCGGCCAAAGGTGTCTGCCGGAACGGGCCGCCAGAGGCTGTCAGCAAGATCCGACGCACCCCCACCGCCCCGAGCCCACGGGAAAAATCCTGCGGCATGCACTGGAAAATCGCGTTGTGCTCGCTGTCGATCGGCAGCAGCACCGAACCGCTTTTTCGTACGGCCTGCATGAACAGCGCGCCGGACATCACCAGCGCTTCTTTGTTGGCCAGGAGAATTTTCTTGCCGGCTTCAACGGCCGCCAGGGTCGGACGCAAGCCCGCCGCACCGACGATGGCCGCCATGACCGTATCGACTTCAGGGTCGGCAGCGACCTGACACAGGCCCTCCTCCCCCACCAGCACGCGAGTCGACAGACCGGCTGCACGCAAATCGTCCTGCAAGACCCGGGCAGCGCTCTGCTCTGGCACGACGGCAAACCGAGGCCTATGACGGACGCAAAGCGCATGCAACTCGCTCAGACGCGTGAAGCCGCTCAGGGCAAAAACCTGATAACGTTCGGGATGACGGGCAATGACGTCGAGCGTGCTCAGACCGATCGAACCGGTCGCCCCCAGAACGGTAATCTGCTGTGGGCGGCTCACGGTGCCGCCATCCACAACAGCACAGCAAACACAGGGATCGCGGCCGTCAGACTGTCGATGCGATCCAGCACACCGCCGTGACCTGGCAGCAGATTACTGCTGTCCTTGATCCCGGACTGGCGCTTGAACATGCTTTCGGTGAGATCACCCACTACCGAGATGAACACGATAATTGCAGCACCGATCAACCCTTTGAACAGCTCGGCCACCGTCCAGTCGCGAACCAGGCCGACAATCACGGTGATGACCAGGCTTAGCGCCAGGCCGCCATACACGCCTTCCCAGCTCTTGCCGGGACTGACCAGCGGCGCAAGTTTGCGCTTGCCGAAGGCCCGACCGGAAAAGTAGGCGCCGATATCGGCACCCCAGACCAGCACCATCACCGCCATGATCAACCAATTGCCCAATGGGTATTGTTTGATCTGCACCAGACCTTGCCAGGCCGGCAACAGGATCAGCAGCCCGATCACCAGCTTGCAAGCGGCACTGGACCAAAGCTCGCTGGAGCGCGGATAGGTCAGCACCAGATAGGTCGCCACACCCCACCACAGCACCGAGGCGCCTAACACCCAAGGCGCAAGCCCTGGCAGGATGTGCATGACAAACAGCATCAATGCGACCACTGCTGCGTAGGCGACGCGAATCGATTGAGCGGCAAAACCCGCCAGGCGCGCCCATTCCCAGGCACCGAGGGTCACAACCAGCCCGATGAACAGCGCGAAGCCGGAACCTTCGAGCAGGAAAAACCCGCACAAGGCAATCGGCAGCAGTATCAGCGCGGTGATGATTCGTTGTTTAAGCATTAAACCCGGGCCCCAGCCTCGACCTGCTCGCTCGTTTTACCGAAGCGCCGCTGACGAGAAGCGAAATCGGCCAGCGCAGTGCGCATAGCGTCGTGTTTGAAGTCCGGCCAGAACAGGTCGGAGAAGTACAACTCGGCGTAGGCCAGTTGCCACAGCAGGAAGTTACTGATGCGGTGCTCGCCACCGGTACGAATGCACAGATCCGGCAATGGAAGGTCGCCGGTGGCCAGACAGGTTTGCAACAGCTCCGGGGTGATGTCTTCCGGACGCAGATGGCCGGCCTGGACTTCCCGCGCCAGACGCTGCGCAGCTTGCGCGATGTCCCACTGACCGCCGTAGTTGGCGGCGATCTGCAGGACGAAGCGATTGGCACCCGCCGTCATGGCTTCAGCCTCGCGCATGGCCGCCTGAAGCTCTGGATGAAAGCGCGAGCGGTCGCCAATGATGCGCAGACTGATGTTGTTTTCGTTCAGGCGCTTGGCCTCGCGACGCAATGCCTTGAAGAACAGGTCCATCAAGGCACTGACCTCATCGGCCGGGCGCTGCCAGTTCTCGCTGGAGAAGGCGAACAGGGTCAATACCTCGACCTTGGCCTCGGCACACACCTCGATCACTGCACGAACCGCATCCACGCCCGCTTTATGCCCGGCGACACCCGGCATAAAGCGTTTTTTCGCCCAGCGATTATTGCCATCCATGATGATCGCGACATGGCGCGGCACCGCGGACGGCGCAACCTGCTTGGTCTTTTCCATGAAAACGCGACCCTTATACGGCCATCAGGTCTTTTTCTTTCTGCGCCAGCTTCGCGTCGATTTCAGCCACGTATTTCTTGGTCAGATCATCAATCTCGCCAGTGGCGCGACGCTCTTCGTCTTCGCTGATTTCTTTTTCCTTGACCAGATCCTTGAGCTGGCTGTTCGCGTCACGACGGATGTTGCGCACCGCAACACGGGCATCTTCAGCGACGTCACGAGCCTGTTTGGTGAAGCCCTTACGGGTTTCTTCGGTCAGGGCCGGCATGGAAATCAACAGCAACTCACCCAGGTTGGTCGGGTTGAGGTTCAGACCAGCGCTGCCGATGGCCTTGTCGACGGCACCCAGCATGTTGCGCTCAAAGGCAACGACTTGCAGGGTACGAGCGTCTTTGACGGTGATGTTGGCTACTTGCTTGATCGGAGTGTCGGAACCGTAATACGGCACCATCACGCCCTCGAGAATGCTTGGGTGCGCTTGGCCCGTGCGGATACGGCCGAAGTTGTGCGCCAGCGATTCCAGGGATTTGGTCATGCGCTCTTGAGCGTCTTTTTTGATTTCGTTGATCATTGTTGGCCTTCCTCGATCAGGGTCCCTTCAGCGCCACCATGCACGATGTTCAGCAGGGCGCCGGGCTTGTTCATGTTAAATACGCGCAACGGCATCTTGTGGTCGCGGCACAGGCAAATGGCCGTCAGGTCCATCACGCCCAGCTTGCGATCCAGCACTTCATCGTAGGTCAGATGATCGAACTTCTCGGCATGCGGGTCCTTGAATGGATCTGCGGTGTAAACACCATCGACCTTGGTCGCTTTCAGTACGACGTCAGCGTCGATTTCGATCGCACGCAAGCAGGCTGCCGAATCCGTGGTGAAGAACGGATTGCCGGTACCGGCCGCGAAGATCACGACTTCTTTGGCGTTGAGGTGGCGCATGGCTTTGCGGCGATCATAGTGATCGGTCACGCCCACCATGGAAATGGCCGACATCACGATGGCCGAGATATTGGCACGTTCCAGCGCATCGCGCATGGCCAGGGCGTTCATCACAGTGGCCAGCATGCCCATGTGGTCGCCGGTAACCCGATCCATGCCGGCCGCGCTCAGCGCAGCACCGCGGAACAGGTTGCCGCCGCCGATCACCAGACCGACCTGAACACCGATGCCGACCAGTTGGCCGACTTCCAGCGCCATGCGATCCAGAACTTTCGGATCGATCCCGAACTCTTCCGAGCCCATCAGGGCCTCGCCGCTAAGCTTGAGTAGAATGCGTTTATAGCGAGCCTGATAACCACTGCCCTGCTGAGCCATTGCGAATCTCTCCTGCGGCGTATTTTAAAAATTCTTTGCGAGCTGTTTACAGCTGGCGTTCACTCTAGCTTGGCGCTGCTTCAGCGCCATCGGAACATGGCTTTGTAAGCCAGTTCCAAAAGGAAACCAATAAAAAATTGGTGCCCCATCTGAAAAGAGGCTGCGCGCGTAAGCGGGCAGCCTCTTCAGGGCGACAGTTAAAAAACCGTCTTATTGCTTGGCAGCAGCCAGCTGGGCAGCAACTTCTTCAGCGAAGTTGTCGACCGGCTTCTCGATGCCTTCGCCTACTTTGAAGTAGGTGAAAGAAACGATTTCAGCACCGGCTTTCTTGGCCAGGTCGCCGACCTTGATTTCAGGGTTCTTGACGAACGCCTGCTCAACCAGGCTCGCTTCAGCCAGGAACTTGCTGATACGGCCTTTGACCATGTTTTCAACGATGTTTTCCGGCTTGCCGGCGATCTTGTCAGCGTTGAGGGTCAGGAACACGCCCTTCTCACGCTCGACCGCTTCAGCGGAAACTTCCGATGGCAGCAGGAATTCAGGGTTGGTGGCCGCTACGTGCATAGCGATGTCTTTGGCCAGCTCAACGTCGCCGCCCTTCAGAACAACCGCAACACCGATCTTGTTGCCGTGCAGGTAACCACCAACAACATCACCTTCAACGCGAGCCAGGCGACGGATGTTGACGTTTTCGCCAACCTTGCCGACCAGAACCAGGCGATCGGCTTCTTGAGCTTCGATCAGCGGAGCAACGTCAGTCAGTTTGTCAGCGAACGCTTTTTCAACGCTGCCAGCAACAAATGCCTTGAAGTCGTCCTGCAGAGCCAGGAAGTCGGTCTGCGAGTTCACTTCCAGCAGAACGGCGGATTTACCGTCTTCCTTCAGAGCGATCGCGCCTTCAGCAGCTACGTTGCCTGCTTTCTTGGCAGCCTTGATGGCGCCCGAAGCGCGCATGTCATCAATGGCTTTTTCGATGTCGCCGCCAGCCTTGGTCAAGGCCTTTTTGCAGTCCATCATGCCTTCGCCAGTACGCTCGCGCAGTTCTTTTACCAACGCTGCAGTAATCTCTGCCATTTCAAAATTCCTCTTGGATAGGTTTTCAACCATTCCACCCGATCGAACGGGCGTTCAATTCTTCCCGAACCACCCTTGTTAGCAGCTGCAAGTTACAATTGCTGTAAATGCGCCACCGGACAAATGGTTTTCGAGGTGGCAAAAAGGGGGCCAAGCCCCCTTTTTGCTTACTGAGTCAACGCCAGGGCGTCAATTACTCAGCTGCAGCTGCCGGAGTTTCTTCAACGAACTGCTCGGTGCCACCAGCAACGTGGTTGCGACCGCGGATTACAGCGTCAGCCATCGAACCCATGTACAGCTGGATAGCGCGGATTGCGTCATCGTTGCCTGGGATGATGTAGTCAACGCCTTCCGGGCTGCTGTTGGTATCGACTACGCCGATAACCGGGATGCCCAGCTTGTTGGCTTCGGTGATCGCGATGCGCTCGTGATCAACGTCGATAACGAACAGAGCGTCTGGCAGACCGCCCATGTCCTTGATACCACCCAGGGAACGATCGAGCTTCTCAAGATCGCGAGTGCGCATCAGCGCTTCTTTCTTGGTCAGCTTGGCGAAAGTACCGTCTTCGGCTTGCACTTCAAGGTCACGCAGACGCTTGATGGAAGCACGGATGGTTTTGAAGTTGGTCAGCATGCCGCCCAACCAGCGGTGATCGACGTACGGCGAACCGCAACGTGCTGCTTCTTCAGCAACGATCTTGCCAGCGGAACGCTTGGTGCCGACGAACAGAATCTTGTTTTTGCCCTGGGCCAGACGCTCTACGAAAGTCAGAGCTTCGTTGAACATTGGCAGGGTTTTTTCAAGGTTGATGATGTGGATCTTGTTACGAGCGCCGAAAATGTATTTACCCATTTTCGGGTTCCAGTAACGGGTCTGGTGACCGAAGTGCACACCGGCCTTCAGCATATCGCGCATGTTGACTTGGGACATGATAGTTCCTTAATAAGTCGGGTTTGGCCTCCACGTATCCCAATGACCAACCAGCAGCATCAGCTGAAGGCACCCAGGTCATCGTGTCGACACGTGTGTGGATTTAAGCCTTTCGGGGTATCCCCGGAAAGCGGCGCATTTTATATCACAAGACTCCAAAAAACGGAACCCGGATTCTCGATTCCTGACGCGCGTCTTCTTCGACGCCCTTGGAATCGCTCAAGAATGCGCCTATCTATAGAGAGAAGCGATGCACAGAGGCTCAGATTTGCGCTGATCGTCTGTTAGAATCGCGTTTTTCAGGGCGGCGAAGATCAATCGCACATTGCCCATTCCGTGTTAGCAAGCGCCATCGAGCGCAGAGAGAGCCTGTATGACCGTCACCCTCAAAACCCCGGAGGACATCGCAAAAATGCGTGTCGCCGGCAAACTGGCCGCCGATGTGCTGGAAATGATTGCTGAACATGTCAAGCCGGGCATCACCACCGAAGAACTGGACCGCATCTGCCACGACTACATCGTCAACGTGCAGCAGGCCATTCCTGCCCCGCTCAACTACAAAGGCTACCCGAAGTCGATCTGCACCTCGATCAACCACGTGGTCTGCCACGGCATTCCGAACGAGAAGCCATTGAAGGACGGTGACACGCTGAACATCGACGTCACCGTGATCAAAGATGGCTACCACGGCGACACCAGCCGCATGTTCCACGTCGGCACCGTACCGGTCTGGGCCGAGCGCCTGTCGCAAGTGACCCAGGAATGCATGTACAAGGCCATCGAAATCGTCAAACCCGGCTGCCGCCTGGGCGACATCGGTGAAGTGATTCAGAAGCACGCCGAAAAGAACGGTTTCTCGGTGGTTCGCGAGTTCTGCGGCCACGGCATCGGCAAGGTGTTCCACGAAGAGCCGCAGATCCTGCACTACGGCCGCGCCGGTACCGGCATGGAACTGAAGGCCGGCATGACCTTCACCATCGAGCCGATGATTAACCAGGGCAAGGCCGACACCAAGGTGTTGGGCGATGGCTGGACCGCGATCACCAAGGACCGCAAGTTGTCGGCGCAGTGGGAGCACACGCTGGTAGTGACCGACACCGGTTACGAGATCTTCACCTTGCGCAGCGATGACACCATCCCGCGCGTTTCGGCCTGATCCGACCCGCGTCGCTCCCAGCCTTATAGATAGATAGGAAAGCCAATCAATGCCGCAGGTGGATCCCGAACTCTTCGACCGTGGCCAGTTCCAGGCGGAACTGGCCCTGAAGGCCAGCCCGATCGCGGCTTTCAAGAAGGCGATCCGCCAGGCCCGCGAGGTCCTTGACGCGCGCTTTCGCAGCGGCCGTGAGATTCGCCGGCTGATCGAGGATCGCGCCTGGTTCGTCGACAACATCCTGCAAAAGGCCTGGGAGCAATTTAACTGGAGCGAAGACGCCGACATCGCGCTGGTCGCGGTCGGCGGCTACGGTCGCGGTGAGCTGCACCCTTATTCGGATATCGATCTGCTGATCCTGCTGGACAGCGCCGACCACGAAGTTTTCCGTGACTCCATCGAGCGTTTTCTGACGCTGTTGTGGGACATCGGCCTGGAAGTCGGTCAGAGCGTTCGCTCCGTCGACGAATGCGCGGTAGAAGCCCGCGCCGACCTGACGGTGATTACCAACCTGATGGAAAGCCGCACCATCGCCGGCCCCGAGCGCCTGCGTCAGCGCATGCTGGATGTCACCAGCACCGCGCACATGTGGCCGAGCAAGGACTTCTTTCTGGCCAAACGTGCCGAACAGAAGGCCCGTCACCACAAGTACAACGACACCGAATACAACCTGGAACCCAACGTCAAAGGCTCGCCCGGCGGCCTGCGGGATATTCAGACGATTCTGTGGGTGGCCCGGCGCGAGTACGGCACCCTGAACCTGTGGGCCCTGGCGGGCGAAGGTTTCCTGGTCGAGAGTGAAAACGCCTTGCTGGCCTCCTCCCAGGAATTCCTGTGGAAGGTTCGTTATGCGCTGCACATGCTTGCCGGTCGCTCCGAAGATCGCTTGCTGTTCGACCACCAGCGTTCGATCGCCGGGCTGCTGGGTTTCCAGGGCGATGACGCCAAGCACGCCATCGAAAACTTCATGCAACAGTATTACCGGGTGGTCATGAGCATCGCCCAGCTCAGCGACCTGATCATCCAGCACTTCGAGGAAGTCATCCTCGCGCCGGAAGATGAAGCGCCGCCGCAACCGATCAACTCGCGGTTCCAGTTGCACGACGGTTACATCGAGGCGCGCAACGACAACGTGTTCCACCGCACGCCGTTCGCCATGCTCGAGATCTTCGTGCTGATGGCCCAGCAGCCGGAAATCAAAGGCGTGCGCGCCGACACCATTCGTTTGCTGCGGGAAAACCGCCATCTGATCGACGACGATTTCCGCAACGACATTCGCAATACCAGCCTGTTTATCGAACTGTTCAAGTGCAAGATCGGTGTCCACCGCAACCTGCGGCGGATGAACCGTTACGGCATCCTCGGACGTTATCTGCCGGAGTTCGGCTTTATTGTCGGGCAGATGCAACACGACCTGTTTCACATCTATACGGTCGACGCGCACACGCTGAACCTGATCAAGCACCTGCGTAAGTTGCAGTACACGCAAGTGTCGGAAAAATTCCCGTTGGCCAGCAAGCTTATGGGCAAGCTGCCCAAGCCAGAGCTGATCTACCTCGCCGGTCTGTACCACGACATCGGCAAAGGCCGGCATGGCGATCACTCGGATATCGGCGCAGTGGATGCCGAGGCCTTCTGCCAGCGCCACCAATTGCCCGTGTGGGACAGCCGCCTGATCGTCTGGCTGGTACAGAACCACCTGGTGATGTCGACCACCGCCCAGCGCAAGGATTTGTCCGATCCGCACGTGATCCACGACTTCGCGCAGATCGTCGGTGACGAAACCCACCTCGATTACCTGTACGTGCTGACCGTCGCGGACATCAACGCCACCAACCCGACACTGTGGAACTCCTGGCGCGCCAGCCTGTTGCGCCAACTCTACACCGAGACCAAACGTGCGTTGCGTCGCGGCCTGGAGAACCCGGTGGATCGTGAAATGCAGATCCGCCAGACCCAGAGCGCCGCCCTCGATATTCTGGTACGCGGCGGCACCGACCCGGACGACGTCGAACAGTTGTGGTCGCAATTGGGTGATGACTATTTCCTGCGTCACACCGCCGGCGACGTGGCCTGGCACACTGACGCGATCCTGCAGCAGCCGGCCGACGGCGGCCCGCTGGTGCTGATCAAGGAAACCACCCAGCGCGAGTTCGAGGGCGGTACGCAAATCTTCATCTATGCGCCGGACCAGCACGACTTCTTCGCTGTGACGGTGGCGGCGATGGACCAGTTGAACCTGAACATTCACGACGCCCGGGTCATCACCTCCAGCAGCCAGTTCACCCTCGACACCTACATCGTGCTCGACACCGACGGCGATTCGATTGGCGATAACCCGGCGCGGGTCAAACAGATCCGCGAAGGCCTGACCGAAGCCCTGCGCAACCCGGACGATTACCCGACGATCATCCAGCGTCGCGTGCCGCGCCAGCTCAAGCATTTCGCCTTTGCGCCACAGGTGACGATCCATAACGACGCCCAGCGCCCGGTGACCGTGCTGGAGCTCAGCGCCCCGGATCGGCCGGGCTTGCTGGCGCGGATCGGCACGATTTTCCTCGAATTTGATCTGTCGCTGCAAAACGCCAAGATTGCGACGCTCGGCGAGCGCGTGGAAGACGTGTTCTTCATTACCGATGCGAACAACCAGCCATTGTCCGACCCGTTGCTGTGCAGCCGTTTGCAGGATGCGATCGTCGAACAGCTGACCGTCAGTAACGAACCTGATATCAAACTGTCGCGAATCAGTATCTGAATTAACGAATTCCCCCCTGTGGGAGCGGGCATGTGGCGAGGGGATTTATCCCCGTTGGGGCGCGAAGCGGCCCCAAAATCTGCGACTGCTTCGCAGTCGAACGGGGATAAATCCCCTCGCCACACAGGCTCGCTCGCACAATGAAAGAGGCCCTCATGAACAACGCTTTGTCCCAGCTGCAGCCCTACCCGTTCGAGAAGCTCCGCGCCCTGCTCGGCAGCGTCACGCCAAACCCGGACAAGCGCCCTATCGCCCTGTCCATCGGCGAGCCTAAGCACCGTTCGCCAAGCTTTGTCGCCGAAGCCCTGTCCAGCAATCTGGATCAGATGGCCGTTTATCCGACCACTCTGGGTATCCCAGCCCTGCGTGAAGCCATCGCCGCCTGGTGCGAACGCCGTTTCAACGTGCCGAACGGCTGGCTCGACCCGGCGCGCAACGTCCTGCCGGTCAATGGCACCCGCGAGGCGCTGTTCGCGTTCACCCAAACCGTGGTCAACCGTGGCGACGATGCGCTGGTGGTCAGTCCGAACCCGTTCTATCAGATCTATGAAGGTGCGGCGTTCCTCGCCGGCGCCAAGCCGCATTACCTGCCGTGCCTGGACGAAAACGGCTTCAACCCGGATTTCGATGCGGTTTCGCCAGACATCTGGAAGCGCTGCCAGATCCTGTTCCTGTGCTCGCCGGGCAACCCGACCGGCGCGCTGATCCCTGTCGACACCCTGAAAAAGCTGATCGCCCTGGCCGACGAGTACGACTTCGTGATCGCTGCGGACGAGTGCTACAGCGAACTGTATTTCAACGAACAAACCCCGCCCGCCGGCCTGCTCAGCGCCTGCGCGGAACTGGGCCGCAAGGACTTCAAGCGCTGTGTGGTGTTCCACAGCCTGTCCAAGCGCTCCAACCTGCCTGGCCTGCGTTCGGGTTTTGTCGCGGGTGATGCCGAGATACTCAAAGGCTTCCTGCTGTATCGCACTTACCACGGCTGCGCAATGCCGGTTCAGACTCAGCTGGCCAGCGTCGCGGCATGGAATGACGAAGTGCATGTGCGCGCCAACCGTGCGCTGTATCGCGAGAAGTATGACGCGGTGCTGGAAATCCTTGGTCCGGTCATGGATGTGCAGCGTCCGGATGGCGGTTTTTACTTGTGGCCCAATGTTGAAGGCGATGACGAGGCGTTCTGCCGTGATCTTTTTGTTGAAGAACACGTGACCGTAGTGCCGGGCTCCTACCTTTCCCGCGAGGTTGACGGTGCCAATCCGGGGGCCGGTCGAGTGCGCATGGCGCTGGTTGCGCCACTGTCGGAATGCGTTGAAGCGGCAGAGCGGATTCGCAACTTTGTAACTCGCCACAAGTAACTCGAAACTTGCCTGCACTGTGCAACGCAGTGCAGTGCAGGCATCAATTTCTCATCGCAACGACAACTAACAAATAGCAACTTTACGCCCCACCACATACATAACTACTCTCCAGTTAGAACCACGACTTATTACCCACCCTATAAGTTCTAACAAGGAGCGCAATAATGCCTCACACACACCCATGCAAAGTTATCAGCAATTTTGACGAGCAAGCCTCTTATGAAGCTGCCATCAATGAAAACTCTGACAATAAAAACGTCTCTGATACTGGAGGCAGGCAAAAACGCGGTGTCGCCACTCATAGTAAATTTTGGGCCAGTTACAGGACGCTTAAAATAGCCTTTCTCAACCCGCCCTCCGATGCACACCGCCAAGCCGCGATAGCAGCCATCAAGCAATGGCAGCCCTCCATTAACCTGACTCTGGAGTTCGCAAGCGATGCTGAGGGTGATATTAGAATCACCATGGAAGCGCCTTCGAACTATTCAGCCATTGGCACCGATGCCACCCTGCGCGGGCCTGGCGAGAATACGATGAACATTGGCACCGACCTGTCACATCCGGGGTTCGAAAGTGCCGTTTTGCACGAGTTCGGACATGCACTGGGGATGGAACATGAACATCAACACCCAAAATCCGGCATCCCTTGGAACAAGCCGCTCGTCTATCACTACTACCTGACGAATTACAATTGGTCCAAGGAAGAAGTCGACCACAACTTATTCAGAACACTGGAAACAACAAACAATCGAACCACCCCCTATGACCCGACATCGATTATGCATTATGCGATTCCCAACGAACTGACCACAGGCGACTGGTTCGTGGACAAAAATAAAACAATCAGTCAGAACGATAGAAGATTGATGCGCAAGATCTACCCCAAGCAAACATAATCAAATAAAAAATCAAACCCAATAATACACGGATGTATATATATATGACTAACTCACCTTATTACTTCATCAGAAAACCAGAAGATATCCAGGCTTCTTACGACGTTGCCATCGCTGAAAATCCTGCGAATCGCGGAGTCTCTGTAACCGCTCGTAAAAAGCGGGCAACCGGCAAGCACACAAACTTCTGGGCTCCGGGCCGCACATTGCGCATTGCATTTCTGAACGGCGATCAAAGCTTTAAGGACGCCGTCAAGGCTGCGGCCAGTAACTGGTTGCCATACGTGAATCTGAAGTTCGACTTCGTCGAAGGTGAAGTCGGTGATATCCGCATCAAGAGCGAACCAGGCGTGTACTGGTCTTATATTGGCACCAACGCCTTGATCGAGACCGATCAGAGCCTCCCAACCATGCGTCTGTCACCGGATCACCACCTTTCCTTAAAATTTTTCATCGCCAATGCCATGCACGAATTTGGCCATATGCTGGGCGCAGAACATGAACACCTGCACCCCGAGTCGAACATTCCCTGGAACAGACGGGCAGTCTACGCGGCCCATGGTGTGGATGAAGATGCGGATGAGGACGACTACGTGCGTCGCAGCGTTGACGAACGCTACTTCAACCTTCTTGACGCCAGCGAAGTTGTTTATTCGCCCTACGATCCGCAGTCGATCATGCACTATCCCGTTCACCAGGAATGGACCGAAGGCAACTTCAAGATCGATCTTAATCTTGTACTCAGTCAAAAGGACAAGGCGTTCATGGCCGAGATTTATCCTTTTCCCACCACGTTTTGATCAAACAAGTATGACCAGCCCCACGTCAAATCCATACAAAAAACCAAGGACGGCAACACATGAACCAACCTAAATACTGCAAGATTATTAAAACCCCCGACTTGCCAGCCTCTTATACTGCTGCAGTCAACGAACGCCTCAGTAACGGAGCGATCAACAGCGGCGTTCGAAATAAAAGAAGCGTCGGCGAACACACCAAGTATTGGACCCCCGGTAGAACTTTGAAAATTCTCGTTTACAGCTTCAACGAACATTCATTTGAAGCCGTAAAAAAAGGCGCTAGCAAATGGCTCCCTTACATCAATCTAAAATTCGAATTCATTGAAATGGATGAAGACGACATCTTCAACTCCGATGAGTTCCTGGGCGATATCCGAGTCGACTTCCACCCATTTCTTAACGACGCTGGCAGCTCAGCAATAGGGACTGACTCACTCACGGGGCACCCTCACACCCCCTCGATGACATTAGGAACTCTCTTTACTTCTTCCCGCTTCGAGTTCACCGTCATACATGAATTCGGCCATGCGTTAGGGCTGCATCATGAGCATCAACATCCTGATGCGGGAATACCCTGGGACCGGGAAAAAGCCTATGTCCATTTCGCGAATTCTGCTGGCTATTCCAAAGCGCAAGTGGACGCGAATGTCTTTCCACTTGAGCGCGCGCCTCATCGGACCTACGCACCCTACGACCGAAAATCAGTGATGCACTATCAAGTCTTCAACGAACTCACCGTGGGCGACTGGCATCAATCTGAAAACTGGAACATCAGCGAAGGAGACATCGCGTTCATGCGCCGGATTTATCCATAAGTTCCTATAGCGCTATTTCACTGCACCCAAACTAGCTTCCCTCAAATCAAGTTCTCCCAGCACTTGCGCAGCACGTCATCATCAATCTGGTGATGACGGCTGATCTTGTACAACTCCAGGCGCTGCGCCCGCAGCGCCTTCAAACGTAATCGGCGGTTTTACGCCCAACAACCCGCAGGATCGCGCCATATCAGCCGCCTGGACTGATCCCTGCCCCTTGCACCTATGTCGCACGCGACCACCATGAAACACTGCAACCCCTGTAGGAGCCGAGCTTGCTCGCGATGGTCGTTAACGATAACGCTACAAGTCTGTCACCCTGCGGTGTTCTCAGGTTCATCGCGAGCAAGCTCGGCTCCTACATGACAAACCCAACCAAGGCCGACGCGAAACCGTCTGGTCATGGCATAATCCTTCACCTTTTTTCCAGCATCTGCAAAGGGGGCAATTCCTTGACCGTTTCAAGCAAAACGTTGCACCTTTTCGGTATCAAAGCCTGCGACACCATGAAAAAGGCGCGCACCTGGCTCGATGAACACGCTGTCAGCTATGACTTTCATGATTACAAAACGGTCGGAATCGACCGTGAACACCTGACCCAATGGTGCGACGAGCACGGCTGGCAAGTGGTGTTGAACCGTGCAGGCACGACCTTTCGCAAGCTCGACGACGAACGCAAAGCCGATCTCGACCAGCCGAAAGCCATCGAACTGATGCTCGCACAACCCTCGATGATCAAGCGCCCGGTGCTTGATCTCGGTGACCGAACCCTGATTGGCTTCAAGCCAGATATCTACGCGGCAGCGCTCAAGTAAGCCCGCCCGTTCAATATTTTTAGAGGTATTCACATGTCCACTACCCTGTTCAGCCTGGCCTTTGGTGTCGGCACTCAAAACCGTCAAGGCGCGTGGCTGGAAGTGTTTTACGCACAGCCATTGCTCAACCCGTCGGCCGAACTGATTGCGGCTATCGCGCCGGTTCTGGGCTACACCGAGGGCAATCAGGCGATCGCTTTCAGCACCGCTCAGGCCTCGCAACTGGCTGAAGCCGTCAAAGGCATCGACGCGGCACAGGCTGCCCTGCTGACCCGTCTGGCCGAAAGCCACAAGCCGCTCGTCGCGACCATTCTGGCTGAAGACGCGCAACTGACTTCCACGCCTGAGGCTTACCTCAAGCTGCACCTGCTGTCCCATCGTCTGGTCAAGCCGCACGGCCTGAACCTGGCGGGCGTGTTCCCGCTGCTGCCGAACGTCGCGTGGACCAGCCAGGGCGCAATCGACCTGGCCGAACTGGCCGAGCATCAACTGGAAGCCCGTCTGCGCGGCGAGTTGCTGGAAGTGTTCTCGGTGGACAAGTTCCCGAAAATGACCGACTACGTGGTTCCGGCCGGCGTGCGCATCGCTGACGCGGCACGTATTCGTCTGGGTGCCTATGTTGGCGAAGGCACCACCGTGATGCACGAAGGTTTCGTCAACTTCAACGCCGGCACCGAAGGCCCGGGCATGATCGAAGGCCGCGTTTCCGCGGGTGTCTTCGTCGGCAAGGGTTCGGACCTGGGCGGCGGTTGCTCGACCATGGGCACCCTGTCGGGCGGCGGCAACATCGTGATCAAGGTCGGCGAAGGCTGCCTGATCGGCGCCAACGCCGGCATCGGTATCCCGTTGGGCGACCGCAACACCGTTGAATCGGGCCTGTACGTGACCGCTGGCACCAAAGTGGCGCTGCTGGACGAGAACAACAAGCTGGTCAAGGTCGTGAAGGCCCGTGAACTGGCCGGTCAACCTGACCTGCTGTTCCGCCGCAATTCGGAAACCGGTGCCGTGGAATGCAAAACCCACAAATCGGCGATCGAACTGAACGAAGCGCTGCACGCTCACAACTAAGCAGAGCGTCACACGATAACCCTGTAGGAGCAGCCGGTCGACGCTCGATTGCTCGCGATGGACGTGAACGATAACGCACGGCACCAGACAGTACGTGTCGTCTATGCGTTTTTCGCGAGCAAGCTCGCTCCTACAAGGTCAGGCGTACACCTCGCCCATGTTTAGCAGGGCCCCATAGCATGATGATTCCCTCTCCCTGGCGCGCCGATTTTCCGGCCATCGCCGCCCTGCAACGGCAAGACCAGACCTATCTGGACAACGCCGCCACCACCCAAAAACCTCAAGCCCTGCTGGATGCCCTGGCGCATTACTACGCCAATGGCGCGGCCAACGTGCATCGGGCGCAACACCTGCCCGGCGCTCATGCCACCCAGGCGTTCGAGGACAGCCGCAGCAAAGTCGCCCACTGGCTGAATGCCGGCGAATGCGGGCAAATCATCTTCACTCACGGCGCGACCTCCGCGCTGAACCTCCTGGCCTATGGCCTGGAGCACTTGTTCGATCCGGGCGACGAGATTGTCATCAGCGCCCTGGAGCATCACGCCAACCTGCTGCCGTGGCAGCAACTGGCCCACCGTCGCGCGTTGAAACTGGTGATCCTGCCGCTGGATACCGACGGTTTGATCGACCTCGATGCCGCCGCGTCGATGATCGGCCCGCAGACTCGCTTGCTGGCGATCAGTCAGCTGTCCAACGTGCTCGGCGCCTGGCAGCCGCTGCCCGCCCTGCTGGCGATGGCGAAGGCACACGGCGCGTTGACCGTAGTCGATGGCGCGCAAGGCGTGGTCCATGGTCGGCATGATGTGCAGGCGCTGGGTTGCGACTTCTATGTGTTTTCCAGCCACAAACTCTACGGCCCCGATGGCCTGGGCGTGTTGTTCGGGCGCCATGAAGCGCTCAAGCAACTGCGCCATTGGCAGTTCGGCGGCGAAATGGTGCTGGATGCGGATTACCAGCACGCACGCTTTCGCCCGGCGCCGCTGGGATTCGAAGCGGGCACGCCACCGATTTCGAGCGTGATTGGTCTTGGGGCGACGCTGGATTACCTCGCAGGCCTCGATCAGGACGCGGTTTCGGCCCATGAGGCTGCGTTGCACGACTATTTGTTGAAAGGCCTTGAGGCACGCAACGGCATCCGACTGCTGGGCAAACCGCAACTGGCGCTGGCGAGTTTTGTCGTCGAGGGTGTGCATAACTCTGATCTGGCGCATTTGCTGACAGAACAGGGAATTGCGGTGCGCGCCGGTCATCACTGCGCCATGCCATTACTGAAAAGCTTTGAACTGGCCGGGGCGATTAGGGTGTCGTTGGCGCTGTATAACGATTCCGAAGATCTGGAGCGGTTCTTTGAAGCGCTGGATCAGGCGCTGGAGCTGTTGCGATGAACCTCCCCGCAGATGCCGTCACGGCGCTCGAAACCTTTCGGGCTGCCGCTGGCTGGGAACAACGCGCTCGGATACTGATGCAATGGGGCGACCGTCTGCCGGCGTTGAGCGATGTGGATAAGGTCGACGCCAACCGCGTGCATGGCTGTGAAAGTCAGGTGTGGTTGGTGGGCTCGCTGCAGGACGGTCACTGGCAGTTTGCCGCGAGCAGCGATGCGCGATTGATTCGCGGGTTGGTGGCGTTGTTGCTGGCGCGGGTTAACGGGTTGTCGGCGGTTGAGTTGCGGCAGGTGGATTTGCCGGAGTGGTTTGATCAGCTTGGGCTGAGCCGTCAACTGTCGCCGTCGCGCAGCAATGGCCTCAATGCCGTGCTGCAGCGAATGCGGAGCCTGAGCGATGTGTAGGAGCTGCCGAAGGCTGCGATCTTTTGATTTTGATTTTCAAGATCAAAAGATCGCAGCCTTCGGCAGCTCCTACAGGGGTTCGACTTCAAACCTCAGGTTTAGCCCGATCCGCCGGCCGCCGCACACCCGCCACAATCTTATCCACAGCCTTGGTCGCCGCGACCATGCCAAACGTCGCCGTCACCATCATCACCGCACCAAACCCGCCCGCGCAGTCCAGTTTCACGCCATCCCCGACAAAACTCTTCTGCAGGCAAATGCTGCCATCCGGCTTCGGATAACGCAGCTGCTCGGTGGAAAACACACACGGCACGCTGTAATGACGGGTCACGGTGCGGGAGAAGTTGTAGTCGCGGCGCAGGGTTGAACGCACCTTCGAGGCCAACGGATCGTTGAAGGTCCGGTTCAAGTCGCACACCTGAATCAGCGTAGGATCAATCTGCCCACCCGCCCCGCCGGTGGTGATGATCTGGATTTTGCGGCGTTTGCACCAGGCGATCAGTGCTGCTTTGGCATTCACGCTGTCGATGCAGTCGATCACGCAGTCGATGTTCGGCGTGATGTACTCGGACATGGTCTCGCGGGTAACGAAATCCGCCACCGCGTGCACCGTGCAGTCCGGGTTGATCCCGCGCAGGCGCTCGGCCATGACCTCGACCTTGGGCTTGCCGACGGTGCTGTCCAGTGCGTGCAACTGACGGTTGGTGTTGCTGACGCAGACGTCGTCGAGGTCGAACAGCGAAATCTCGCCGACACCACACCGGGCGACGGCTTCTGCCGCCCAGGAACCAACACCACCGACGCCGACGATCGCCACGTGGGCCGCGCGCAAGCGCTCAAGCCCTTCGATGCCATACAAACGGGCGATGCCCGCAAACCGCGGATCTTCTGTACTCATGACCATTACCCCAAAAACCGGCGCGCATTATAGGGCCGTCGGCGGCCAAGAGCATCTTTGCGCTATGAACGGACGACTTTCCAGCCTTGAGGAAACGACATCAAACGAAGATTTTCCCTGCGAGCTCTAACGAAAGAACTTATATCGACTTGGATTGCCCAAAGTCAGGCATTTCCCTGTTCGCTGTACGGTCAGGGAAGGCCAGGTGTAGGATGCGCGCCCCGGGCAGCAGCCACCCGTTTCCTTCGTTCCACAGCCTTTGGAACCCGAAATAACCATGTCATCGCGTAAATTTGGACTCAACCTGGTCGTGGTGCTCGCCATCGCTGCCTTATTTACCGGCTTCTGGGCGCTGATCAATCGCCCGGTCACCGCCCCCAACTGGCCTGAACAAATCTCCGGGTTTTCCTACTCGCCGTTCCAGCAAGGCCAGTACCCGCAGAAAGAGCAGTACCCGACCGACGATCAAATGCGTCGCGATCTGGAGATCATGAGCAAGCTGACGGACAACATCCGCACTTACTCGGTCGATGGCACCCTGGGAGACATTCCCAAGCTGGCTGAAGAGTTCGGCCTGCGGGTCACCCTCGGTATCTGGATCAGCCCGGACCTGGAGCGCAACGAGCGGGAAATTACCCGCGCCATCGAAATTGCCAACTCCTCCCGCAGCGTGGTTCGCGTGGTTGTAGGCAACGAGGCGATTTTCCGTAAGGAAATTACCGCTGCGGAACTGAGCGTGATCCTTGATCGCGTCCGTGCCGCCGTGAAGGTGCCAGTCACCACGTCCGAGCAATGGCACGTCTGGGAAGAACACCCGGAA
This sequence comes from Pseudomonas sp. LB3P81, assembly GCF_054897965.1. Lineage (NCBI taxonomy): Bacteria > Pseudomonadati > Pseudomonadota > Gammaproteobacteria > Pseudomonadales > Pseudomonadaceae > Pseudomonas > Pseudomonas sp. LB3P81. Next base: position 2,134,474 of record NZ_JBUBVG010000001.1, read on the forward strand.
CTGGCCAAACACGTCGACCTGATTGCCGCGCACGTCCTGCCTTACTGGGAATACGTCCCGGTGGACAAGGCCGGCCAATTCGTCCTCGACCGCGCCCGCGACCTGAAAAAGATGTTCCCGAAAAAACCGCTGCTGCTCTCGGAGGTTGGCTGGCCGAGCAACGGCCGCATGCGTGGCGGCACCGATTCGAGCCCGGCGGATCAGGCGATCTACCTGCGCACGTTGGTGAACAAGCTCAACCGCCAAGGCTTCAACTACTTCGTGATCGAAGCGTTTGACCAACCGTGGAAGGCCACTGACGAAGGCTCGGTAGGCGCGTATTGGGGCGTGTTCAACGCCGCGCGCCAGCAGAAATTCAACTTCGAAGGCCCGGTGGTCGCGATTCCGCAATGGCGCGTGCTGGCCATCGGTTCGGCGGTGCTGGCCTTGCTGTCCCTGACCTTGCTGATGATTGACGGCTCGGCTTTGCGCCAACGTGGGCGGACCTTCCTGACCTTTATCGCGTTCCTGTGCGGTTCGGTATTGGTGTGGATCGGTTACGACTACAGCCAGCAATACAGCACCTGGTTCAGCCTGACAGTCGGTTTCCTGCTCGCACTCGGCGCACTCGGGGTCTTTATCGTACTGCTGACCGAGGCGCATGAACTGGCCGAAGCGGTCTGGACCCACAAACGCCGGCGCGAATTCCTGCCGGTGGTGGGCGATTCGGACTACAGGCCGAAAGTCTCGATTCATGTGCCTTGCTACAACGAACCGCCGGAGATGGTCAAACAGACCCTCAACGCCCTGGCTAACCTCGACTATCCGGACTTCGAAGTCCTGATCATCGACAACAACACCAAGGACCCGGCGGTCTGGGAACCAGTGCGTGATTACTGCGCAACCCTCGGCCCGCGCTTCAAGTTCTTCCACGTCGCCCCTTTGGCCGGTTTCAAGGGCGGCGCGCTGAACTACTTGATTCCGCACACCGCCAAGGATGCCGAAGTGATTGCGGTGATCGACTCCGATTACTGCGTCGACCCGAACTGGCTCAAACACATGGTGCCGCACTTCGCCGATCCGAAAATCGCTGTGGTGCAGTCGCCGCAGGATTACCGCGACCAGAACGAAAGCACCTTCAAGAAGCTTTGCTATGCGGAATACAAAGGCTTCTTCCACATTGGCATGGTCACCCGCAACGACCGTGACGCGATCATCCAGCACGGCACCATGACCATGACCCGGCGCTCGGTGCTCGAGGAGCTGGGCTGGGCCGACTGGTGCATCTGTGAAGACGCCGAATTGGGTCTGCGCGTGTTCGAGAAAGGTTTGTCGGCCGCGTATTACCACACCAGCTACGGCAAAGGCCTGATGCCCGATACCTTTATCGACTTCAAGAAACAGCGTTTCCGCTGGGCTTACGGGGCGATACAGATCATCAAACGTCACACCGCCAGTTTGCTGCGCGGCAAGGACACCGAGCTGACCCGTGGCCAGCGTTACCACTTCCTCGCGGGCTGGTTACCGTGGGTCGCGGACGGCATGAACATCTTCTTCACCGTCGGCGCGCTGTTGTGGTCGGCGGCGATGATCATCGTGCCGCAGCGGGTCGATCCACCGTTGCTGATTTTCGCGATTCCGCCGTTGGCGCTGTTCGTGTTCAAGGTCGGCAAGATCATCTTCCTCTATCGTCGCGCCGTTGGCGTGAACCTGAAGGACGCGTTCTGCGCCGCACTGGCCGGCCTGGCGTTGTCGCACACCATCGCCAAAGCGGTGCTGTACGGCTTCTTCACCAGCAGCATTCCGTTTTTCCGTACGCCGAAAAACGCCGATAACCACGGCTTCTGGGTGGCGATTTCGGAGGCGCGTGAAGAGATGTTCATCATGCTGCTGTTGTGGGGCGCGGCGCTGGGGATCTTCCTGGTGAACGGGCTGCCGAGCAACGACATGCGCTTCTGGGTGATCATGTTGCTGGTGCAGTCGCTGCCTTACCTGGCGGCGCTGATCATGGCGTTCCTGTCTTCGTTGCCGAAACCGGCCGTCGAGGCCGAAACGGCACCGGCAGTCTAAATCTTTACAGATGCACTAAACGGCGGCCAGTGGCCGCCGTTTTGCTTTAAGATAACCGCCATTTTGCAGGCCTTGGCGTGATATATGGTCTTACTGACCGCACTCAAAACCTGTGGGAGCGGGCTTGCTCGCGAAGGCGGTTTAACATTCAACATTTCCGTTGTCTGACACACCGCCTTCGCGAGCAAGTCGAATCGTCGCACCGCCGCTCCCACATTTGGTCCGCGCCCATATTCAAGTTTTCTGGAGTCTTACATGACGGCCCACGCCGACCTTTCGCCGACCCTCCAACTCGCCATCGACCTGATCCGCCGTCCGTCCGTGACGCCGGTCGATGCCGATTGCCAGAAGCAGATGATGCAGCGCCTGGGCGATGCCGGTTTCACCCTGGAACCGATGCGCATCGAAGATGTGGATAACTTCTGGGCGACCCACGGTAAACACGACGGCCCGGTGCTGTGCTTCGCCGGTCACACCGACGTGGTGCCGACCGGTCCGGTGACGGCCTGGCAGATCGAGCCCTTCAACGCGCTGATCGACGAACACGGCATGCTCTGCGGCCGTGGCGCGGCAGACATGAAAGGCAGCCTGGCGTCCATGACCGTGGCCGCCGAGCGCTTCGTCGCCGACTACCCGGATCACAAGGGCAAGGTTGCTTTCCTGATCACCAGTGACGAAGAAGGCCCGGCGCATCACGGCACCAAGGCGGTGGTCGAACGTCTCGCCGCCCGCAAGGAGCGTCTGGACTGGTGCATCGTCGGCGAACCGTCGAGCACCACGCTGGTGGGTGATGTGGTCAAGAACGGCCGTCGCGGTTCCCTCGGCGCCAAACTGACCGTGCACGGTGTGCAAGGTCACGTCGCCTATCCGCACCTCGCCAAGAACCCGATCCACCTCGCCGCCCCGGCACTGGCCGAACTGGCCGCCGAGCATTGGGACCACGGCAATGATTTCTTCCCGCCGACCAGCTTCCAGATTTCCAACGTGAACTCCGGCACTGGCGCGACCAACGTGATTCCGGGTGATCTGGTGGCGGTGTTCAACTTCCGCTTCTCCACCGAATCCACTGTCGAAGGCCTGCAAAAACGTGTGGCCGACATCCTCGACAAGCACGGTCTGGACTGGCATATCGACTGGGCGCTGTCCGGTCTGCCGTTCCTCACCGAACCGGGCGCGTTGCTGGACGCCGTTGCGTCGAGCATCAAGGACATCACCGGTCGCGAAACCAAAGCCTCCACGAGTGGCGGCACCTCCGACGGTCGCTTCATTGCAACCATGGGCACGCAAGTGGTCGAGCTCGGCCCGGTCAACGCGACGATTCACCAGGTCAACGAGCGCGTACTGGCCGCCGACCTCGATGTGCTGACCGAAATTTACTACCAGACCCTGATCAAGTTGCTCGCCTGATGCTCGCCTGTCCGATCTGCAGCGAACCACTGAATGCGGTGGACAACGGCGTGGCCTGCCCCGCCGGGCATCGTTTCGACCGCGCGCGCCAGGGTTATTTGAACCTGTTGCCAGTGCAGCACAAGAACAGCCGCGACCCTGGGGATAACCTGGCGATGGTCGAAGCCCGTCGCGACTTCCTGAACGCCGGCCACTACGCGCCGGTGGCCAAGCGACTGGCGGAACTGGCAGCCGGGTACGCGCCGCAGCGCTGGCTCGACATCGGTTGTGGCGAGGGTTATTACACCGCGCAAATCGCCGAGGCTTTGCCGAACGCCGACGGTTACGCGCTGGACATCTCCCGGGAAGCGGTCAAACGCGCCTGCAAACGCAACCCGCAGCTGACCTGGTTGATCGCCAGCATGGCGCGGGTGCCGTTGGCCTCGGGGAGCTGCCAGTTTCTCGCCAGCGTCTTCAGTCCGCTGGACTGGGAAGAAGCCAAACGCTTGCTCAGCCCCGGTGGCGGTTTGATGAAAGTCGGGCCGACCAGCGGCCATCTGATGGAACTGCGCGAACGGCTGTACGATGAAGTGCGTGAGTACACCGATGACAAGCACCTGGCGCTGGTGCCGGAAGGCATGGCGCTGCAACACAGCGAAACACTGGAGTTCAAACTGACGCTTTCAAAGGGTCAGGATCGCGCCAACCTGTTGGCCATGACACCGCACGGCTGGCGCGCCAGTGCCGAACGCCGGGCGGCGGTCATCGAACAGGCCGAGCCGTTCGAGGTCACCGTGTCGATGCGCTACGATTATTTCGTACTGCAGTAGTAATTAGAGAGCAATCTTAATTTTTTGGTCTTGAGCAACGGCTTGAGGCCGGCTAAATCCGCGAATGGATTTTTCAGACCCGCAGTGAGGACATCCATGCGCCAACCCGATATCGAGATTTACCTGAAAGACGCCGACGTCGACTACAAGGCTGTTGCGACCTGGCTCGGCGAAGCTTTAGGCCCGTGCACCGACTGGGTTCAGAAAGGCCAGACCTACAAGTGCAAGGCCGGCAATGTGCCGGTGACCTGGTTGCCGAAAGCCGTAGGAAAATGGAACAGCCTGTACCTGGAAAGTGATCAAACCCCGTGGGAAGACGACATCGCCTGCGCCCGCGCCGCGTTTGCTGCGCTGAACGTCGAAGTGCGTTGCGCACCGGGTAGCTGGGTCGAGGAAGAAGGTGAAGAGACGGCTGATCGCTGGATGCGCATCAGTGCCGATGGTGAAGAAGAGATCACCTGGAAAACTGCTTAAAACCGAAAAGATCGCAGCCTTCGGCAGCTCCTACAGGGTTTTGTGTACACCTGTAGGAGCTGCCGTGTGGTGGTCGAACGTTTTTGGACCATGATGTAGGAGCGTCGATTTAAGGAAACATCATGGGATATCGGGTTGTTACCTCTGAGGAAAAAGCGGAAGCCATTCGCTTGGTTGTGGAGATGAATTACTCCATACCTAAAGCCTGTGAGGCTACAGGTGTGGGGCCAACAGCGTTACGCCGCTGGGTTTCACGCTGGCGCCGGGAGCAGGAAGGAATTGTGCAAGCTCCTCGCCTACAGGATCAGGAGCTGATTGAGTCGCTCCAGGCGAAACTGGCGCTACTTGAAGCCGAGAACCAAGTGCTAAAAAAGCAATTGCCCTCTCATCTAAAGGTTCTGTTCGGTCGAACCAAGTGATTGATGGCATCAGAGGGGCAATGTCGATTCGGCGTATGTGTGTCTTGTTCGGCTTGGCCCGCAGCAGCTATTACGTGAAACGTAAAGCCGTGCGGCAGCGACCAGTTTTGGGAGATCTGGGGAGTAAACTTCGTGCGTTGCATAAGCAGCATCGAGAAGCATTGGGTACTCGCGGGCTATCCAAGGAGTTGAGGAAAGAGGGAGTTTTTATAGGGCGTTATCGAATGCGTACCTTGATCAAGACCTTTGACCTACAGCGGCGCAGGCCACGTTATGCGCACTATCGCCGGGCCACGAAGCCAGCTGTCGTTGCACCGAACATACTTGATCGTCGTTTCAATCCAGCCCGGTCAGACACGCTTTGGGCAGGTGATATCACCTACATCAGAGTGGGACATGGCTGGCTGTACCTGGCAGTGGTGATGGACCTGTTTTCGCGCAGGATTGTGGGATGGGCTTGCTCACGAACAGCGGATGCCGAGCTGTCTATGAAGGCACTGAAGCTTGCGGTAGCACTACGCCGTCCGATGCCTGAACTGCTATTTCACTCTGATCAGGGCTGCCAATACACCGCCGATCGCTTTGTTGAGTGCTTGGCAGAAAACCGGATCGTTCAGAGCATGAGTCGTCGAGGTAACTGCTGGGATAACGCAGTAGTCGAGCGCTACTTCAGGACGTTGAAGCACGATTGGATGCCGGAAAACGGATACCAGAATCATTTCGAAGCGGAGAAGGATGTGATGGATTTCATCTCGCACTACAACCATCGCCGTTGCCACTCAGCCTCGAACAACTTGCCGCCTGCGCTGTTTGAGCAGCAGGCGGCTTAATGCTCCTACGGAGTGGTGCAAAAAAACTGAACCACTACACCGAAGGCTGCGATCTTTTGATCTTAAAGATTACAACCCCACCACATCCTCAGCCTGCAAACCCTTCTCGCCGGTCACCACGGCATATTCAACCTGCTGGCCTTCGGCCAGTGAACGGTGGCCCTCACCGCGAATCGCGCGGTAGTGCACAAACACATCCACCCCGTCCGCGCGCTGAATAAAACCGTAGCCCTTGGCGTCGTTGAACCACTTCACGTTGCCGGTTTCACGTGTTGCCATCTGTTCATACTCCTTTTTTATTATGGATCGGACTTTTCACAGGAAAGCCCCGGGAACATTGTTTGCACTGGTAAGTGCCACTATATGGCCATTGCTGCTCGCCGAGTATATGTCAGGCGGAAAAACTCTCAACTGGAGTTTACTTGCGCGCTTTTTTGCCGATTTTCGGCGAATCCGGCACACTATCGCGCGCCCGAGCATTTGCTCGGTTTTATTCACTCATGCAGATGCCGTATGACCCGTTCCCCGTTCCGCCGTCTTGTGTTTGGCACCCTGCGCCGACTGCTCTATCTCTGGGTTCGCTCCGAGACAATCAATCAGTCGTCGTTCACCCTCAACCTCGACCGCAGTCGTCCGGTGTTCTACGTCCTGCAAAATCCTTCGCTGACTGACCTCGCCGTGGTCGACACCGAGTGCAGCAAAGCCGGCCTGCCCCGCCCGATACTGCCGGTGTCGGTGGGTAACCTGTTGGAACCCGCCGCGTTCTTTTACCTGACGCCGGAGCCCGACTGGCTTGGCCGTCAGGACAAACGCGGTGCGCCGCCCACCCTGACCCGCCTGGTCAGCGCCCTGAGCCAGAACGCTGCCGAAGACGCGCAGATCATTCCGGTCAGCGTGTTCTGGGGCCAGTCGCCGGACAGCGAATCGAGCCCGTGGAAACTGCTCTTCGCCGACAGCTGGGCGGTCACCGGGCGTCTGCGCCGCTTGCTCAGCATCGTCGTGCTTGGGCGCAAGACCCGCGTGCAGTTCTCCGCGCCGATCCACCTGCGCGAACTGATCGAGCACGACAAGGGCCACGAACGCACCGTGCGCATGGCCCAGCGGATTCTGCGGGTGCACTTCCGCAACCTCAAAGCCGCAGTGATCGGCCCGGACATTTCCCACCGCCGCAACCTGGTCAAAGGCCTGCTCAATCAGCCGCTGGTCAAGCAGGCGATCCTCGACGAAGCCGAGCGCGAAAACTTCTCCCCGGAAAAAGCCAAAGCCCAGGCCCTGCGCTACGGCAACGAGATCGCCTCGGACTACACCTACACCGCGATCCGCTTTATGGAAGTGGTGCTGAGCTGGTTCTGGAACAAGATCTACGACGGTATAAAGGTCAACAACATCGAAGGCGTGCAGAAGGTCGCCCCGGGTTACGAAGTGATCTACGTACCCTGCCACCGCAGCCACATCGACTACCTGCTGCTGTCCTACCTGCTGTTTCGCAACGGCCTGACTCCGCCGCACATCGCCGCCGGGATCAATCTCAACATGCCGGGGATCGGCGGCCTGCTGCGTCGTGGCGGCGCGTTCTTCATGCGTCGCACCTTCAAGGGCAACCCGCTGTACACCTCGGTGTTCAACGAATACCTGCACACGCTGTTCACCAAAGGCTTCCCGGTCGAGTACTTCGTCGAGGGCGGCCGCTCGCGCACCGGGCGCATGCTGCAACCGAAAACCGGGATGCTCGCGATCACCCTGCGCAGCTTCCTGCGTTCGTCGCGCATGCCGATCGTCTTCATCCCGGTGTACATCGGTTACGAGCGCGTGCTGGAAGGCCGGACTTACCTCGGCGAACTGCGTGGCGCGACCAAGAAAAAAGAATCGATCTTCGACATCTTCAAAGTCATCGGCGCCCTGAAGCAGCGTTTCGGCCAGGTGGCGGTGAACTTCGGCGAGCCGATCAAACTCGCGGAATTCCTCGACAGCGAACAGCCGGACTGGCGCAAGCAGGAACTCGGCCCGCAGTTCAAACCGGCGTGGCTCAACGAAACCACCAACCGCCTCGGCGAGAAAGTCGCGCAGCACCTGAACGAAGCGGCGGCGATCAATCCGGTCAACCTGGTGGCGTTGGCATTGCTGTCCACCAGTCGTTTGGCGCTGGACGATCGCGCCATGGCGCGGGTGCTGGATCTGTATCTGGCACTGCTGCGCAAGGTTCCGTACTCCCCGCACACCACGTTGCCGGAAGGTGACGGGCGCGCGCTGATCGAGCACGTGAAGGATATGGATCTGCTGTCCGAACAGAGTGATGCGCTCGGCAAGATTCTGTACCTGGACGAGCAAAACGCCGTTCTGATGACTTACTACCGCAACAACGTGCTGCACATTTTCGCGTTGCCGGCGTTGCTCGCGAGTTTCTTCCAGAGCGCTTCGCGCATGAGCCGCGAGCAGATCCTGCGCTACGCCCGCGCGCTGTATCCGTACCTGCAATCGGAGCTGTTCATACGCTGGTCGCTGGACGAACTGGATGCGGTAATCGATCAATGGCTCGAAGCGTTCGTCGAGCAAGGCCTGCTGCGTTTCGAGAACGACGTCTACCTGCGTCCAGCGCCGAGTTCGCGGCATTTCGTGCTGCTGACGCTGCTGTCGAAAAGCATCGCCCAGACCTTGCAACGCTTCTACATGACCGTTTCCCTGCTGCTCAACAGCGGCCAGAACAGCATCAGCGCCGAAGAACTGGAGGACCTGTGCACGGTGATGGCCCAGCGCCTGTCGATCCTGCATGGCCTGAACGCCCCGGAGTTTTTCGACAAGAGCCTGTTCCGCCACTTCATCCAGACCCTGCTAGACCTCGACGTGCTCAAGCGTGACGAAGCCGGCAAGTTGAGCTATCACGAACTGCTCGGCGAACTGGCCGAAGGCGCGGCCAAACGCGTATTGCCGGCGGAGATTCGCCTGTCGATCCGTCAGGTGGCGTTGCATCGCAGCGAAGATGCGGCGGATCTGGTCGCCACACAGCCCGAGAACTAACGCAAAACCCTGTGGGAGCGAGCCTGTGTGGCGAGGGAGCTTGCTCCCGCTCGGCTGCAAAGCAGTCGCAAAGCTTTTGGGGCCGCTTCGCGACCCAGCGGGAGCAAGCTCCCTCGCCACAGGCTCGCTCCCACATTAGATTGGAGATCTGCGATGAAAAAACTCTCTCTATTGGCCATGGCCGCATTGCTGGGAGCCTGTCAGTCGATGCAACCTGCTGCCAAAACCAGCCTCGATGGCGAAGTCTTCTACCTGCAACGCATCGCCCTGCCGCCGACCGCCACCTTGAGCGTCAGCCTGCAGGACGTTTCGCTGGCCGACGCCCCTGCCGTGGTACTCGACGAGCAGAAAGGCCCCGTCAAAGGTCAGGTGCCGCGGCCATTCCATCTGAGTTACGATCCGGCGCAGGTCAAACCGGGCCACCGTTATTCGGTTAGCGCGCGAATCGAGGTGAATGGCAAACTGATGTTCATCACCACCGAACATCACGCCGTGCAACTGGATGGCAGTGATCCGCAGCCACTGAAGATCCGCGTCGACGCTGTCCGCTAATTCTCTTTTTGCTCACTTTTTTCCGAACAAGGAAGCCGCCATGTTCCGCCCTACCCTTCGCTTCGCCGGCCTCTGCGCAGGCTTGATGATTTCCGCCAGCGCCATGGCGCTGTCGCTCAGCGACCTGTCGCAAAAAGACGCCACCGGCGGCCTCAAGGATGCCCTGACCCAAGGCGCGCAACTGGCCGTGAAACAACTCGGCACACCGGGCGGGTTCAGCAACAACCCGGACGTGAAAATCCAACTGCCGGGCAAACTGGGCAAGGTCGCCAGCAAAATGAAACAGTTCGGCATGGGCGACCAGGTCGATCAACTGGAAACCAGCATGAACAAAGCGGCGGAAACCGCTGTGACCCAGGCCCAGCCAATCCTCGTGGACGCCGTGAAGAAAATGTCCGTTGAAGATGCCAAGGGCATCCTCAGTGGTGGCAACGATTCGGCCACCCAATACCTGAACAAAACCAGCCGCGAACAGATCCGCGCCAAGTTCCTGCCAATCGTCAAGCAAGCCACCGACCAGGTTGGCCTGGCGAAGCAGTACAACTCGTTTGCCGGCCAAGCTGCGACCATGGGCGTGATTGATACAAAAAATGCCAACATCGAAAGCTACGTGACCGAGCAGGCACTGAACGGCTTGTTCGAAATGATCGGCAAACAGGAAGAAACCATCCGCCAGAACCCGGCCGCTGCAGCGACCAGTCTGGCGAAGAAGGTGTTTGGTACGCTCTGAGCCTCGACACAAAACCCTGTGGGAGCGGGCTTGCTCGCGAATATGGTGTGTCAGTCGACATGAACGTTGACTGACCCACCGCATTCGCGAGCAAGCCCGCTCCCACAATGGTTCGGGGTACATCCGCTAGAACAGGTCGGCTGTCAGGCCGCCATCGCCAGCAAGCCGGCTCCTACAAAAGCAAACTGGCGTACACCCACCCGCTTTTAACCACTCAACAGGCCGAGCGTTAGCTCGCCTGCAGTTCTTGATCTTGATCTACCCGCCCCTTCGGGAGGCCGAGTGGAGGTTCTGCGCAGTGGGCAGCCCGGCATGGATGCCGGGCTAGCCGCCCCCGGCCATGGATGGCCGATGGCGGCGGGCCCACGGAGCAGGACCGGAACGAGGGAACGCCGAGCCTTGGCGAGGGGCCGGACGCTGGGGCGAGACCTTTTGGTTCCTTTTGGGGCGTTTGCCAAAAGGGACTCGCCGTAAGGGCGAAACCATAAGCGGCCGTTACCGCAGAAATGGGTATGTACTCAAACACCAGGAACCTGGTCGGCCCGAAAGCCGCCAAGGTTACCCATCAAACCGGTTCTTTTTTGATGCGGAACCACGCCGCATACAGAGCCGGCAAAAACAGCAACGTCAACGCCGTCGCCACAATCAAGCCACCCATGATCGCCACCGCCATCGGCCCGAAGAACACGCTGCGTGACAGCGGGATCATCGCTAATACGGCGGCAAGCGCGGTCAGCACGATCGGCCGGAAACGACGCACCGTGGCCTCGATGATCGCCTGCCAGGGTTTGAGCCCGGCCGCGATGTCCTGCTCGATCTGATCCACCAGAATCACCGAGTTACGCATAATCATCCCGGACAGCGCGATGGTCCCGAGCATGGCCACAAAACCAAACGGCTGGCGGAACACCATCAAGAACAGGGTCACGCCGATCAATCCCAAAGGCGCGGTCAGAAACACCATCACCGTGCGTGAGAAACTGCGCAGTTGCAGCATCAGCAACGTCAACACCACCACGATGAACAGCGGCACACCGGCCTTCACCGAGTTCTGACCACGAGCCGAGTCCTCCACCGTCCCGCCGACGTCCAGCAAGTAACCGTCGGGCAGTTCCGCGCGGATCGGATCGAGCGTCGGCATGATCTGCTGCACCAGCGTCGCCGGTTGTTCCTTGCCGTAGATGTCGGCGCGAATCGTCACGTTCGGCAAGCGGTTGCGGTGCCAGATGATGCCTTCTTCAAAGCCGTATTCCAGCGTCGCGATTTGCGACAGCGCTACGCTGCGACCGTTGTCGGTCGGCACCGCCAGGCTTGGCAGCAACGACAGTTCAGTGCGTTCATGCAACGTGCCGCGCAGGAGGATTTCGATCAACTCGTTGTCCTCGCGGTACTGGCTGACGCTGGCCCCGGTGAGTGAGCTTTGCAGAAACTTCGACAGGTTCGCCGTGCTGACACCCAGCGCTCGGGCACGGTCCTGATCGACGTTCAGGTACACCACTTTGCTCGGCTCTTCCCAGTCCAGGTGAACGTTGGCCACATGGGGATTTTCGCGAACCTTGGCCGCCACTTTGCGGGCCAGGGCGCGGACTTGCTCGATGTGCTCGCCGGTGACCCGGAACTGCACCGGATAGCCAACCGGCGGACCGTTTTCCAGGCGCGTCACCCTTGAGCGCAGGGCCGGGAATTGTTCGTTGAGGGTTTCGATCAGCCACGCACGCAATGGTTCGCGGTCCTCGATGGTCTTGGACAGGACGACGAACTGAGCGAAGCTCGCGGCAGGCAGTTGCTGATCCAGCGGCAGGTAAAAACGCGGCGAACCGGTGCCGACGTAAGCCACGTAACTGTCGATGCCGACGTGATCCTTCAATAAGCTCTCAAGCCGTTTGACTTCGTCGGCGGTGTTGCTCAGCGAAGCGCCTTCGGCCAGTTTCAGATCGACCATCAATTCCAGTCGCCCCGAGGCCGGGAAGAATTGCTGCGGCACAAAACGGAACAACACGATGGAGGCAATGAACAACAACACCGTCAGCGTGATCACCGTCTTGCGCCAGCGCACGCACCACTCCACCAGGCGCCGGACACGCTCATAAAAAGGCGTGCCGTACGGATCAGGCTGATCAGTGCCGTGTTTGGCAGCATGAATTTTCGCCAGATCCGGCAGGAGTTTTTCCCCCAGGTACGGCACGAAAACCACGGCCGCAACCCACGATGCCAGCAGCGCGATGGTCACCACCTGGAAAATCGAACGGGTGTATTCGCCAGTCCCCGATTGCGCAGTGGCAATCGGCAGGAAACCGGCAGCGGTGATCAACGTGCCAGTGAGCATCGGGAATGCGGTGCTGGTCCAGGCGTAACTGGCCGCCTTGATCCGGTCGAAGCCCTGCTCCATTTTGATCGCCATCATTTCCACGGCGATGATTGCGTCGTCCACCAGCAAGCCCAGCGCCAGCACCAGCGCGCCGAGGGAAATCTTGTGCAGGCCGATACCGAAGTAATACATGCAGGCGAAGGTCATGGCCAACACCAGCGGAATGGCCAGCGCGACCACCATGCCGGTGCGCACGCCGAGGGAGAAGAAGCTCACCAGCAACACAATCGCCAGCGCTTCCACCAACACCTGAACGAATTCACCCACGCTGGTTTTTACCGCGGCCGGCTGGTCGGAGACCTTGCGCAGCTGCATGCCCGCCGGGAGGTTTTTCTGGATTCGGGCGAACTCGATTTCCAGCGCCTTGCCGAGCACCAGAATGTCGCCGCCGTCCTTCATCGCCACAGCCAGACCGATGGCGTTTTCGGCCATGAAGCGCATGCGTGGCGCCGGTGGATCGTTGAAACCACGACGAACGTTCGCGACATCGGAGATACGGAACGTACGATCACCAACCCGGATCGGGAAGTTCTTGATCTCTTCGACCGTCTGAAAATTCCCCGTAACCCGTAGCTGCAATCGCTCGCTGGTGGTTTCGAAGAAGCCAGCCGTGGACATCGCGTTCTGCTCTTCAAGCGCCTGCTGCACCGCCGTCAACGGCAAGCCTAGGGTGGCGAGTTTGACGTTGGAGAGTTCGATCCAGATCTTCTCGTCCTGCAACCCGAGCAGGTCGACCTTGCCCACATCCTTGACCCGTTGCAGCTGGATCTGGATGCGGTCGGCGTAGTCCTTGAGCACTGCGTAATCAAAACCGTCGCCAGTCAGCGCATAGATATTGCCGAACGTGGTGCCAAATTCATCGTTGAAAAAAGGTCCCTGAATGCCCGGTGGCAAGGTATGACGAATGTCGCTGATCTTCTTGCGAACCTGATACCAGAGGTCCGGAATCTCCACCGAGTGCATGGAGTCACGCGCAACGAACGTCACCTGGGATTCACCCGGTCGAGAGAACGAGACGATGCGCTCGTACTCGCCGGTTTCCATCAGCTTCTTTTCGATACGTTCGCTGACCTGGCGCGACACTTCCTCGGCGGTAGCTCCCGGCCAATTGGTGCGGATGACCATGGCCTTGAAGGTGAACGGCGGGTCTTCGCTCTGGCCGAGCTTGGTGTAGGAAAGTGCGCCGACGATCGCCAGCAACAGCATCAGGAACAGTACGATCTGGCGATTACGCAGCGCCCATTCGGAAAGATTGAAACCCATCGGGGATTACTCCTTGTCCGCCAGATTGACCACGCGGTTGGAGCGATCCACCGGGCGCACCTGCTGCCCGTCATGAAGCACATGGACACCGGCGGCCACCACCCAGTCACTGGCGTTCAGGCCTTCGAGCACCGGCACGGTTTTCTCGCCGAACGCACCGACCCGGACCGGGGCTTTTTTCAAGGTGTTGTTGGCGCCAAGGACCCAAACGTAGGTGGCCCCGTTTTCGGCGGTGAGGGCCGACAGCGGCACCGACAGCGCCACCACGTCGGCGCTCTGGATGGACACCCGGGCGCTCTGGCCGAGCTCGGCCGGGACTTTGCCGGCCGTAAACGCAATGCGGGCGGCGAAGGTGCGGGACTTTGGATCGGCGGCAGGTGACAGCTCACGGATGCGTCCGGCGAACCGTTGATCGGGTTGGGTCCAGAGTTCCACCGACACCGGCTGACCGACCTTGAAACGACCGAAGCTCTGCTCCGGCAGGCTGATCAACACTTCGCGCTCGCCATCGGTGGCGAGGGTAAACACGGTTTGACCGGCGGCGACGACTTGCCCGACTTCCACCGCGCGTTTGGCCACTACGCCGTCCTGAGGTGCGCGCAGCACCGCATAGCTGGCCTGATTGGTGGAGACGTTGAATTCGGCCTTGATCTGCTTCAGGCGCGCTTCACCGGATCTGTAGAGGTTTTCGGAATTGTCGTACTGGGAACGGCTGACCATCTGACGGTCCATCAGGGTCTTGTAGCGATCACGCTCGGCGCGTACGAGATTGAGATTGGCTTCGGCAGCCGCGACCTGGGCGCGGGTAGCTTCCAGTTGCAGGCGCACGTCCTGGGGATCGAGTTCCGCCAAAGGCTGGTCAGCCTTCACCCGTTGCCCTTCTTCGACCAGTCGTCGGCTGACTTTGCCGCCAATGCGAAAGGCCAGGTCCGGCTCGTAGCGAGCACGGACTTCGCCGGGATAGCTTTCCATCGCCTGGGCCGAAGGCTCTGGCTGTACGACCATGGCCGGTCGAACGGTGACTTGCGGCGCCTCCTCGTGACCACACGCAGACAATAAAAACGCCAGACTGACTGGCAATGCGAGGGGCAAGGCATAGCGGAACATGGTGAAGGACCTTTCGCTAATGGTGCTTGGAATAATTATACTGACCAGTATGGTATTAATAGCAAACTCACCAGTCCAGTATTAAAAACGAATAATGGCGAACAATCTTTCAGCACCCAATGGTCCGGGCCGCCCCAAGGATCTGGCCAAGCGCCAGGCGATCCTCGATGCGGCGAAAATTCTGTTCCTGAACAATGGCTATGCGAGCACCAGCATGGACGCCGTCGCGGCCGAGGCTGGCGTGTCGAAGCTGACCGTCTACAGCCATTTCAACGACAAGGAGACACTGTTCTCCGCTGCCGTGGTCGCCAAGTGCGAAGAACAATTGCCTACGCTGTTTTTCGAATTGCCCGACGGCATTTCAGTGGAAACGGTGCTGTTGAACATCGCGCGCGGTTTTCATCACCTGATCAATAGCGATGAATCGGTGAACCTGCATCGGTTGATGATGACGCTGGGCAGCCAGGACCCGAAGCTCTCGCAGATTTTCTTTGAGGCCGGACCGGAGCGCGTGCTGCACGGCATGGAGCGGTTGCTGAGCAAGGTTGATCAGAGCGGTGCGTTGAGCATCGGCAAGCCTCGTAACGCGGCGGAGCATTTCTTTTGCCTGCTCAAGGGCGCGGGGAATTTTCGGTTGTTGTATGGCTGTGGTGAGCCGTTGACCGGGGATGCGGCAGAGGAACATGTGCGGGAAGTGGTGGGGTTGTTTATGCGGGCTTATCGCCCAGAGACCGCCTGATAGATTTCGGTTGCCTGTTCTGGCCCCTTCGTCGGAACGCCGCCCGGAGCCAGCCCGCTCCCACACGGGAACGCATTCCAATGTGGGAGCGGGCTTGCTCGCGAAGGGAGCGACACGGTCTTAAGGCTTGAGCGCCTTCTTCGGATAAATATCATACCGACTGGACTTGCCATCCAGCGCATGACTCGGCTTCGGCCCCGCAATGCACGGCGCCTTGCGCGGACGCTTCACCACCACCCGATGGCTGGCCAATGCCAACGCAGCCTCCAGCAATGCCGGCGCATCCGGATCATCCCCCACCAACGGCCGGAACAGGCGCATTTCCTTCTTCACCAGCGCGGTTTTCTCACGGTGGGGAAACATCGGGTCGAGGTAGATCACCTGCGGCGGCTCGCCTTCCCAGTTGCGCATGACCTCGATCGAGTTGCCCTTGAGCAAACGCATACGCGCCACAATCGACGCCACGTCGAAATCTTCCGCGCCCCGCGCCAAGCCATCCTCAAGCAACGCACCGATCAGAGGCTGACGTTCGATCAGGCTCATCTCGCAGCCCAGGCTTGCGAGCACAAATGCATCCTTGCCAAGCCCCGCCGTGGCGTCCAGCACCCGCGGACGCACACCCTGGGCGATGCCAACAGCCTTGGCGATCATCTGCCCCGTTCCACCGCCGAACAACCGACGATGAGCCGCGCCACCCTCGACGAAGTCCACCCGCACCGGCCCCGGCGCGTCCGGGCCAAGCTGTTGCAGTTGCAAACCCTGTTCACCCACCTGCAAGGCGAATTCGCCGTCATCCACCTGCAAAGGCAGTCCCAGGCGTTCAGCCCATTGCTCGGCCTGTGGCTGAAAAGCCGTGCCCAAGGCCTCGACATGGATGCGGCAAGCCGCCGGTTGCTCAATCATGGGGAAACACGCTCAAAAAATTAATGATCGGCAAAAACGGCCGATAACAAAACTAACGAGCATTTTGCCAGAGCTGAGCGTCAACCGAGAGAAATGTCAGACATTCAACGCACATCGATAGGTTACATCTCGCCCCACGGCGATTTTGGCCTGCGAAATTCCCAAGCACTGAGCGGCGTCAGTCACCTGTGGCAGGATTTCTTTGCCCAGGCCCTGGCCGATCAGTCGGGCGATGTCGTGCCGGCTTCTCTCGATTTTCCGCCTGTCGATCTCGAAAGCCCGGTCGAACCTACGATTGGCAGCGAACTGCTGGCGCACATCGTTTCCCAACGTGAATGCAATGTGCAGGAAACCCGGGTCAAGCCTCCCGAGCCGCTGTTCCTGCCGATTGCCGAGTTCGAAATGGACCTGGCCGACAAACCGTTCCCACCGTTCCCACCGGAAGAAATCGCTGCTCAGCAAAAGCAGCAGAACTTCGAAAGTGGCTGGGTTCGTCCAATCGTGCTGACCGCGGGTCAACCCGTGCCAGAAGCCGGCCCGGCACCACAACCGCGTCCATTGCACCTGCCGATCGCCGAATTCGAAATGGATCTGCTGGACAAACCCTTCCCGCCGTTCCCGGCCGAAGAGCTCGCGGAACAACAGAAAAACTTCGATTTCGACATCGGCTGGGCACGCCCGATCGTTCTGCAGAACCTGCGCATCGCCGCCTGACTTTTAATAACAAGCCCTCAGCGACACACCCACCACCGCCCGACATCCACGTGAAAATGATTGCGATGGGCGGCGTTGTCAGCCTTTGAACAATTGATTGGCCTGCGCGTACGGCATCGACCGCGACGTAAAGCTGAAGGTGCCCGCGGTCTTGATCTCTTGGGCCGCACGGAAGAATTCGCCATACGCCGCCAAGGCCAGCGCCGACCCGACGCTGATGCGTTTGACGCCCAATTCGCTCAACTGCTCGACCGTCAGTTTGAGCCCGCCAGACATCAACACGTTCACCGGTTTGGGCGCGACGGCGCGGACCACCGCCAACACGTCTTCAGCGCTGCGCAGGCCCGGCGCGTACAACACGTCGGCGCCCGCTTCGGCGAACGCTTGCAAGCGGCGAATCGTGTCGTCCAGATCGGGATTGCCATGCAGGAAATTTTCGGCCCGGGCTGTCAGCGTGAAGGGGAATGGCAAACTGCGCGCGGCGGCGACGGCGGCTTCGATCCGGGCAACCGCATGGTCGAAGCAGTAGATCGGAGCGTCTGCGCGCCCTGTGGCATCTTCGATCGAACCACCGACGGCGCCTGCTGCGGCGGCTCGGAGGATGCTTTGGGCACATTCGGCGGGATCATCGGCAAAACCGTTTTCCAGATCGACCGCCACCGGCAGGTCCGTGGCCGCGACAATCGCCCGGACATTCGCCAGGGTATCGTCCAGCGTCAATGCGCCATCGGGGCGTGCGTTAGAAAAGGCATAACCGGCACTGGTGGTCGCCAACGCCTCGAAGCCAAGGCTGGCGAGCATTTTCGCCGAGCCGGCGTCCCACGGGTTGGGAATGACAAAAGCCCCGTCGCGTTCATGCAGTGCTTTGAACGCCTGGGCTCGAAGGGTTTGCGCATCCATTGGCAGGCTCCTGAAAAAGGCAGGGAATCCGCCTCAGAGCAGGCCAAGTTGCTCGGCGGCGGGCTCTCTGTATAGCTCAGGCAGCGGCGGCAGGCCAGGCAAACGCAGCATCAGTTTCGCGTGAAAACGTTGCGCGAGTTTGGCGGCCAGCAGGTTATCGGCGGTGTGCAGGAAGATGTAGGGCATGCGGCCCTCTTCGATCCACAGGGCGATTTTTTCGACCCAAGGCACCAGGAACGGATCGTTGGCTTCCAGTTGCGGATGGCCGATGAAGCGCACTTGCGGGAACTGAGTGAACGCCGCCGGACGGGGCGGAACCCTGGGTTTCTTCGATTGGGCGTGGAGCACCGACGGATCGGTCGACGTGCAACTGAACAACGCGCGCGGATCGAGGCAGATGCGTTCGACGCCGCGATCCAGCAACAGGCGATTGAGCGAGCGCTCGGCATCACCCTTGGCGAAGAAATCGTCGTGTCGCACTTCGATGGCCAGAGGCCGGTCCACCGCGTCGATAAAGCCCGCCAGCTCGTGCAATCGTTGCGGCGTGAAGCTTTTCGACAACTGTAACCACAGCGGCGACACCCGTTCGCCTAACGGGCTGAGCAATTGCAGGAAGGTTTCGGTGGCGGTCAGTTGTTCACGCAGGTCTCCACCGTGGCTGATGTCGCCGGGGAATTTGGCGGTGAAGCGAAAGTGTTCGGGCATGGTCTCGGCCCAGCGCTGCACGGTGCTGGCAGCCGGGCTCGCGTAGAAGGTCGTGTTGCCTTCCACAGCGTTGAATACTTGAGAATACAGATTGAGAAAATCGGAGGATTTGGCGTCTGGCGGATAGAGGTAATCGCGCCAGGCGTTTTCACTCCAGGACGGGCAGCCGAGGTAGTAAGGCAGCCGCATCAGATGTACAGGTCGAGGCCCATCACATCCGATTCCCAATCGACCAAACCGGCAGTGCTGAGGTAGCTGGCCAGGGCCATCGCGACGCTTTTGCTCATGGCGCGGTGGTAAATCATGTCTTGTTGACGCGCGGGGAGATTGCTCAGGCGCTGCGCGGAGGCTTTGGCGGCGCGGGCGGCCATTTGCTCTTCGGAAGGAAACTCCAGCTCGCCCTCGATATCGACGGATTCGTCCTCAACCACATGCCCTTTGCGAGGCTTGCGCTTGATGGGGTAGGACTGAGAGGAAAGGCCGTCTATACGCATAAAGTCATGCTCGGTATCAGTGATGGCAGTCTAGTGGCGCACAACCCACTTCGCAAACCGCTTGGTGATAACTAGAGCACAGAAATGCGAAAAGGTTTAAAAGCGGGGGGGATAAAACGACGATTGGCAGGCGTTTGAACAGTCATTGTGGCGAGGGAGCTTGTCGGAACGCCGCACCGTCCCGTTCGCCTGCGAAGCAGGCGTAAGTCAGGTTGCGCGGTGTACCTGCCAACTTTTGGGGCCGCTTCGCAGCCCAGCGGGAGCAAGCTCCCTCGCCACAGGAAATCAACGCGCTTTCGGCGTCGCGACTTTATCGCGCAAGTAAACCGGCTGCGCCTCATCCGCCACGATCGCTTCACCGCGTTCCCAGGCAAATCGCGCCAGGGTCAGCAGGTCTTCGGCATGAGGCAACATGCCCGCATCCTGCCCGCTCAGGTTGACGGCGATGCGCTCGGCATACCCCCAACCGGTGCCCGCGCCAAACCAGTCGCCGCTGGCATCGGCAGGCAACGCTGCCACTTCCGGCGGCAATACGGCTTCATTGCCGACCAGTCGCATCTCCCCCGCCGTTTCACGGTAGCAACCCCAATACACTTCATCCATCCGCGCATCGATGGCCGCCGCGACCTGGCTCGCACCGTGTTCGCGATACGCCCGCTGTGCCAGCACTGCCAGGTTCGACACCGGCAACACCGGTCGATCCAGCGCAAACGCCAGGCCCTGCACCACGCCGATGGCAATCCGTACGCCGGTGAACGCGCCCGGCCCACGGCCGAAAGCAATCGCATCGACCGCTTGCAGGGTAGTCCCGGCATCGGCGAGCAATTGCTGGATCATCGGCAACAGCTTCTGCGCATGCAGGCGCGGGATCACCTCGTAATGGCTCGTGACTTTGCCGTCATGCAGCAAGGCAACGGAGCAAGCTTCAGTCGCGGTGTCCAGGGCCAGCAAGGTGCTCATCGATGTTTCCGTAAGAGAGGTCAGAAAAAAGTGCGCCAGTATAAACAACTACGGCCCGCAAGCGGGCCGTAGAAGATGAAGCGATTTTCAGCTCAGCGCTTCGAGCACCTTGCCGGTGATCTCTTCGACCGAGCCGACGCCAGCAATGTGGCTGTACTTCGGTTTGCCGTCAGTGGCAGCAGACAGCTTCTGGTAGAACTCCACCAGCGGCTTGGTCTGCGAGTGGTAGACCGACAGGCGATGACGCACGGTTTCTTCAGTGTCGTCCTTGCGCTGCACCAGTTCTTCACCGGTGATGTCATCTTTACCGGCAATTTTCGGCGGGTTGTAGACGGTGTGGTACACGCGGCCGCTGGCCTCGTGAACGCGACGACCGGCGATACGCTGAACGATTTCTTCGTCATCGACAGCGATTTCAACCACGTGATCCAGCTCGACGCCGGCCTTCACCAGGGCTTCAGCCTGAGGAATGGTGCGCGGGAAGCCGTCGAACAGGAAACCGTTGGCGCAATCCGCCTGGCTGATGCGTTCCTTGACCAGATTGATGATCAGGTCGTCGGAAACCAGGCCACCGCTGTCCATCACGCTCTTGGCGATCAGGCCCAGTTCGGTGCCGGCCTTGACCGCAGCACGCAGCATGTCGCCAGTGGATATTTGCGGGATGCCGAACTTTTCGGTGATGAACTTTGCCTGAGTACCTTTACCGGCCCCGGGAGCTCCCAGCAGAATGACGCGCATCGATGTGCTCCTCAATTTTTATATAGATAACAACGGATTCGCCTCGTGGGGCCAATCTCAAATCAGGGTCGTGACCGCCCAAACGGCCAAAGGCTGATCAAGATACACAGCAGATCCTACGCACACAAGCCGCCGAAAGTCGGAGAAACCTGCGCCTTGCGTGACCCTGCGACCGGGTACACCAAGTCGCAACCCCATCATTAACTGTCGCCTGGCAGTACTTTCACGTCCTGCGCGAACCGGCACTCAACACCTGTGTCGAGTGCCGGAACCCCCGATGAAAACCTTAGCCGGTATTTCGCAAACCAGCGGCAATCCCCGCCACAGACACCAGCAACGCCTGTTCTACCGGGCTGCCCTGTGCCACTTCCTGCTGTCGCGAACGCGCCAGCAACTCGGCCTGCAATAGATGAAGCGGGTCGAGGTAGGTGTTGCGCAAGCGGATGAATTCGAGGGTGTCTGGGCTATGTGCCAGTAGCTGCGACTGACCGGTCAGCCCGAGGACCACCGCGCAGGCCTGCGACAATAGGTCGCGTAAATGCGCACCCAAAGGCAGCAGATCCGGCTCGACCAACCGCTCATCATAAGAGCGGGCGATGTCGGCGTCGGCCTTGGCCAGGACCATTTCCAGCATGTCGATGCGCGTGCGGAAGAACGGCCATTGCTCACGCATCTGCCCCAGCAACTCGCCTTCGCCACGCTCCAGCGCCTTGCTCAGCGCCGCTTCCCAGCCGAGCCAGGCGGGCAACATCAGGCGCGTCTGGGTCCAACCGAAGATCCATGGAATCGCCCGCAGGCTTTCGATTCCGCCGGCACGGCGTTTGGCCGGGCGGCTGCCCAGAGGCAGGCGTCCCAACTCCTGTTCCGGGGTGGATTGACGGAAATACTCGACGAATTGCGGATTTTCCCGCACCACGGCGCGGTAGGCGCTGACACCGTCTGCCGCCAATTCGTCCATCAAATGGCGCCAGGCGGGTTCCGGTGGTGGCGGTGGCAGCAACGTCGCTTCCAGCACAGCTGCGAGGTACAGATTGAGGTTTTGCTCGGCGATGTCCGGCAGGCCGAATTTGAATCGAATCATTTCCCCTTGTTCGGTGGTGCGGAAACGCCCCGCCACCGATCCCGGCGGCTGCGACAGAATCGCCGCGTGCGCCGGGCCGCCGCCACGGCCCACGGTGCCACCGCGACCGTGGAACAACAGCAACTCCACTTGCTGCTCGCGGCAAATATCGACCAGACGTTCCTGCGCCCGGTACTGCGCCCAGGCCGCCGCCGTGGTGCCGGCGTCCTTGGCCGAGTCGGAGTAGCCGATCATCACTTCCTGCGGGCCTTGCAGGCGCGCGCGATAACCCGGCAGCAGTAACAGTTTTTCGATCACCGGGCCGGCGTTGTCCAGATCGGCGAGGGTTTCGAACAGCGGCACCACGCGCATCGGCCGCAACACGCCAGACTCTTTGAGCAGCAGTTGCACGGCGAGCACATCGGAAGCGGCGCCGGCCATGGAGATCACGTACGAACCGAGCGAGGCACCCGGCGCGGCAGCGATTTCCCGGCACGTCGCGAGCACTTCAGCGGTGTCGGCGGACGGTTTGAAGTACGCCGGCAGCAACGGCCGACGGTTATTCAGTTCGCGCATCAGGAAGGCAATGCGCTCTTCTTCGCTCCAGTCTTCGTAGCGACCGAGGCCGAGGTAATCGGTGATTTCAGTCATCGCCGCCGAGTGCCGCGAGGAGTCCTGCCGGACATCGAGACGCACCAGGAACAACCCGAACGTCACCGCACGACGCAGGCAATCAAGCAACGGCCCGTCGGCGATCACGCCCATGCCGCACTCGTGCAGCGACTGGTAGCAGAGCTCCAGCGGATCGAGCAGGTCGCGGTTGTTTTGCAACACATCGGCGGGCGCCGGTGTCGCGGTCGTCAAGGCGGCATGCGCCCAGTTACGGGTGGCGCGCAGGCGTTCACGCAATTGTTTAAGGACGGCGCGATACGGTTCGGCGCTGTCGCCGGCCTTGGCTTTCAGTGCATCACTGGCTTGTTGCATCGACAGTTCGGCGGCGAGGTGATCGACATCGCGCACGTACAAATCAGCGGCCATCCAGCGCGCCAGCAGCAACACTTCTCGCGTCACGACAGCCGTCACGTTGGGGTTGCCGTCGCGGTCGCCGCCCATCCATGACGCAAAGCGAATCGGCGCGGCCTCCAGCGGCAAATGCAGGCCGGTGGCGTCATGCAGGGCTTTATCGGCCTTGCGCAAATAGTTCGGGATCGCTTGCCACAGCGAATGCTCGATCACCGCGAAGCCCCATTTCGCCTCGTCCACGGGCGTCGGGCGGGTGCGGCGGATTTCTTCGGTGTGCCAGGCTTCGGCGATCAGGCGCTGTAGCTTTGCGTGGATCTGCTCGCGCTCGGCGGTGGTCAGGTCGCGATGATCCTGAGCGGCGAGTTGCGCGGCGATGGCGTCGTATTTCTGGATCAGCGTACGGCGCGCGACTTCGGTCGGGTGCGCAGTCAGGACCAGTTCAATCTCCAGTCGTCCCAATTGCCGCGCGAGGGACTCGGCACCATGGCCTTCGGCAAGCAGGCGCGCGAGCAATTCGGGTAATACGCGCGCCTCGAACGGCGCGGGTTGCGATTCTTCGCGGCGGTGAATCAGCTGATATTGCTCGGCGATATTGGCGAGGTTGAGAAACTGGTTGAACGCCCGCGCTACCGGCAGCAACTCGTCTTCGCTCAACTGATTGAGGCTGGCGCTCAGTTCGGCGTCCATCGAACCGCGACGGTCAGCCTTGGCGCCTTTGCGGATCTGCTCGATCTTGTCGAGAAAACCGTCCCCATACTGCTCACGAATGGTGTTGCCCAACAGCTCACCCAACAGGTGAACGTCCTCGCGCAAGCGTGCATCAATATCGGTCATCAGCCGTTCTCCAGCGAAAAATCCGGTGTCTTGGAATGACATGCCTTGAACACCAAGAGTGCCGCCGTAAAGCGCTTCTTACAAGCAGACGACGAAGGGACTTTAAACCTCGGGCCCGCGAGCTAGTCTGAAGAGTAAGCCGTACAACGGCTTTCGCCGGCCATTGCCGGACACTTACCCGGCCTGCCAAGAGCAGGCGCGTCATGAGGTTTTTATGAAAATCCGCGAGCTTGCCCATCACTGGGAAGAAAACGCCAAGGGTCGCCTGACCGATACCGGCTACGCGATTCATCTGGATGTGGAGGCCGCCGCCCGATTGGCGGCGATCATTGATATGTATCCCAAACGCCATCCCGAAGAACTGCTCGGCGAACTGATCGGCGCTGCGCTGGAAGAGCTGGAAAAGAGCTTTCCGTATGTGAAGGGTTCGACCGTTGTGGCCACTGATGAAGAAGGCGACCCACTGTACGAAGACATCGGTCCGACTCCGCGTTTTCTCGCGTTGTCCCGTCGTCATTTGCATGATTTGTCATCTGGTAACGACAAGCAGAAACTTTGAATTTGCCGCAGAACTTGTGGGAGCGGGCTTGCTCCGGGCGGCGTTCCGACGAAAGCGGTTTATCATTCAACATCTCTGTTGGCTGACATATCGCATTCGTCGGAACGCCGCCCGGAGCAAGCCCGCTCCCACATTGGATCTTCGGTGAACGCAGGATTGGGTTACTGCTCCAGCTTCTGCGGAGTCTCCTGCCCCATGCAACGCACGGCCTGTTTCTTGTTGTTGACCAACACGCCGCTGAGGCCTTTCTGTTCGGTGTCGAACATCACCAGCACCCCATCAATGCACTGCGCCACTTGTGCCGCTGGTTCCAGGGAGACTTTGTACTCTTCGCCCGGCACGGTCTTGAGCATGGTGAAGTCGCTGAGCAGCAGTGCATCTTCGGGTTTGGCAAAGTGCAGGTAGCCGTACCACCACAGGGCACCCACTGTGCCGAGGATGCTGCAGATACCGGTGATGATCAGCGGGATGGCGTTACGTTCTTCACTCATTGCGGGCTCTCTGGTGGTTCATCTTCTGAATTCGGGGGTGCCGGGTAATTGGGAATTTCACCCAGTCGGCGCAGACCGTTGAAATGCTGCGGGTCATCGAGATAACGCAGCATGACCTTGCGCCAGACCGGGTCGGCAAACGTCTGCACGTGACCGCCACGGGTCAGTTGCAGCACCCGCGGCGGCGGCGCAGCTTGATACAGACGGATGCCGTTGGAAAGGGGCACGATCGGATCGTCGATGCTGTGGTAGATCAGTTTCGGCACGCCATTGAGCTGCTCCATGGAGTGGATCGCGCTGTCACCGTCCGGCACCAGCCACGACAGCGGCACCTGGAACGCCCAGGTCAGCCAGGAATGGCTCAGAGCGAACTGGCCGATGCTGCGATAACTGGCGGGCACGCCGTCGAGGACAAAGGCCTTGAGTTGCTTTTGGCGTTCGGGGTGTTGAACCAGGTAATGCACAGCCATTGAGCCTCCGAGGCTCTGGCCGAGCAGGATCAGCGGTTTGCCTTTGACTTCCGGTGCCTGGTCCAGCCACTTGAACGCAGCGTCGATGTCCTGATAAATCGCCGGCAGGCTCGGTTCGCCTTCAGACAAACCGTAGCCGCGATAATCGATCAGCAGTACCTGATAACCCTCTTCCGGCAACCACCAGCTCCCGCCCAGATGCATCGGCAGATTGCCGCCGTTGCCGTGCAGGTGCAGCACCGCGCCTTTGACCTCGACGCCTTTTTTTGCCGGCAGCCACCAGCCGTGCAACTTGAGGCCGTCAGCGGTGGTGAGAGTGACGTCGCGGTATTCGAGTTTGGCCTTTTCCGGGGTGAACAGTTGGCCGGGTTCGGGGTAGAACAGCAGCGAGCTGCAACCGCCGAGGGTCAGGAGAAGGAAGATGATGCCGAGGATTCTCATCCGTTGAAACCTCGCGAAAACAGGGTTGGAACACAGGTCAAATGTGGGAGCGGCGGTGCGGCGATCCGACTTGCTCGCGAAAGCGGTGTGTCAGACAACAGAAATGTTGAATGTTAAACCGCTTTCGCGAGCAAGTCGGATCGCCGCACCGCCGCTCCCACATTGGGTCCGTGTCGTTACAGAATGTTTGAGTAATCCGCTTCGATCCGGTCCAGGCTCAGGTGATTCAGGAAGTTGGAGAAGCACATCCACGCCGACAGCGCATTCATGTCGCGGAACTGTTCAGGCAGATACTTCGGTGGCACCACCAACCCTTCATCGACCAATTGGCGCAAGGTGCGCATGTCTTCCAGCGTGGTCTTGCCACAAAACAGCAGCGGCACTTGCTCAAGCTTGCCCTTACGCACGGCCAACTGAATGTAGTTGTAAACCATGATAAAGCCCTTGAGGTAGGACAAGTCTTTGGTAAATGGCAGACCGTTCGGCACCGAACCACGGAAAACCCGACTGGCGTTGCCGTAGCTTTCCGCCATCTCGAAGCCTTGCTCGCGGAAGAACTCGAAGATCTGCAGGAAGTCCGCGCCCTCCTCCACCATGTGAATGGCGCGGGTGCGGTTGGTCAGTTTGCGCAGGCGGCTCGGGTAGGAAGCGAAGGTGATGATTTCCATCAGGATCGCCAGCCCTTCCTGCGTCACCGTCGACGAGGGCGGACCTTTGGACAGGAAGGTGCAGATCGGCTGGTTCAGGCCGTTGAGCGTAGTGCCCACGTGCACCAGCCCTTCGTGGACTTCGAGGGCGCGCACGTCACGCTCGTTGAACATCGCGTCGGTGCGGATCTTGATGTAGTCGGCGCCCGCTGCGGCATCGGCAACGATGCCGTCGGACTCGAACACCCGAATGGTTTCCTCTGCCTCGCCAAACACTTTGCTCAGCCGGGTTTGCAACATATTCACGGCGTCCTTGGCGGTGAGGATTTTCGGCTCATCCTTCAGGTCACCACGGCCATCGATGTTGTTCAGGTAATCGGAGAGCATCAGGCCCAGGTCGGACAGGGTCGGGTCACCCGCGTGAAACGCATCGGACGCCGCGCCGTACAACTCTTGTGAAATCAGCCCGAAATCCTCGGTGCCGCGCGCTTCGAGCATGCGCACCACCATGCGGTATTCCTTGCACATGCGCCGCATGATCTGGCCGACCGGGTTGAACTGGCCGAGCTGACGGGTGATGTCACGCTCGATGTTCTGGAACTCCAGCTTCACTTTGCTGGAATCGAACGACAGCGGCCGATTGAGGTAGTAATCGCGGTCCACCGCCGGCATTTCCTTGCCCTTGGCCTTGAGGAATCCCTTGCGAATGCTCTCGTCCCATTTGACCGCATCCAGGACGCGAATCGGCGTCTGCGCCAGCACAATGCGATCGGACAAAATGCGTATCGACTGCTGGTAATCGTCCACCCGAAACTCCTGTAGAAAAACCGTTATGTGGCGGGTTTAATTGGCTTTGGCCAGGCGCTGATAGCGCACGGCCTCGACGAAGACATCGGAATTGGCCGGATCATCGAGGTAAGCGAAGACCTGATCCATGTTGGTGTTTATCAGCACGCCGTCGCCGTCGTCGGTCTGGAAACCTTCGCCGCTGAGGACTTTTTGCCCCAGGGCCTGGTTGATCTGCTCGAGGTCGAGGTTGTAGACCACCAGTTCATGCTTGTCGGTGAGTTCGAAACCGGCAATGGTGAAGTGCCCGCCGAACTGCGCCGGCACTTTCGCCGACAAGTACCAGCGGCTGCCATGGCGCGAGACGGTGAAGGGATAGGCTTCGCGGTCCTTGGGTTTGGCCTTGAAGTAGCTGACCGCCTGATAGCGATTGTCGCCGATGCGCGTCAGCTCCAGACTCATCGGCTCGCCCCAGGCGTTGGTGCTGGTCCATTTGCCGAGCAATCCCTTGGGCGCGGGGTCGCTCGTGGGCAGTGGCTCCTTGAAGGTCACCAGGCAGCCACTGAGCAACAGGAACGACAAGGCGATCACAACGACGCGCCAGGCTTTCATTCAACACTCCCTATGAACAAACACCGACCGTAGGAGCTGCCGCAGGCTGCGATCTTTTGATCTTGCTTTGCTGAAGTTTCAAGAAGATCAAGATCAAAAGATCGCAGCCTTCGGCAGCTCCTACTGGGGATCGGATTACACCGACGCCAACACCAAATGCATGTAGCGGGTCAGGATGCCGAGCATTTCTTCTTCGGCGGCAGGCTCGGCGTCGTTGAGCAGGCCCTGATATTCCATCCGTCCGATAATCGCCGTCAACACTTTGGCATCTTGATGTGGTTCACGGGAGCCCAAAACCTGGAAAAGCTGACACGATCCCTGAAGGAGAATTTGCTGATGTGAGCGCACCAACCCCGCCAGGCGGGGGTTGAGCAACGCTTCCTGACGGAACGCTTGCTCGGCCATCAAATGTTCGCGGCGGTTGATCAATTGCCGATGAACATAGTCCGCCATCAACCGCGCGATATCGTCCGCCAATTGCGAGCGCGACTCGGGACTGCCGTCGCCGCTTTCGACCATCTCGCGCAGCAGGCCTTCGTTGTTCACCCACAACTTGGCCATGAACGCCGCGCTGCGTTCCACGTATTGGGCGAAGGTATCGGTGAGCAGGTCATCGATGTCCTTGAAATAGTACGTGGTGGCCGACAACGGCACACAGGCTTCGGCGGCGACCGCACGGTGACGCACAGCCCGCACGCCATCGCGCACGACAATGCGCATGGCCGCATCGAGAATGTCCTGTCGACGCTGCTCGCTGCCCTGGCGGCTGGCCTTGCGGCCCTGGTACTGAACACTTTCCGCGACCGCAGTGGCGATACCCGCTGCACATTCTTGAGCCATTGCACGATTCACGACAGGTCTTCCTCTCTAACGTCAAAAGTAACCAATTGATACGTTTGTACCAGACAGGCAATAAAAAGCCGCCTGTTATCGGCGGCTTTTTAGTTGAAACACTTACGCTTGCGGTCGCATGTGCGGGAACAGGATCACGTCGCGGATCGACGGGGAGTTGGTCAGCAGCATCACCAGACGGTCGATGCCGATCCCTTCACCGGCCGTTGGCGGCATGCCGTACTCCAGCGCGCGAACGAAGTCGGCGTCGTAGTGCATGGCTTCGTCGTCGCCGGCATCCTTGTCGGCCACCTGCGCCATGAAACGCTCGGCCTGGTCTTCCGCGTCGTTCAACTCGGAGTAGGCGTTGGCGATTTCACGACCACCGATGAACAGCTCGAAACGGTCGGTGACGTTCGGGTTGTCATCGTTACGACGGGCCAGCGGCGACACTTCGAACGGGTATTGGGTAATGAAGTGCGGCTGCTCCAGCTTGTGCTCGACCAGTTCTTCGAAAATCATCACCTGCAGTTTGCCCAGACCTTCGAAGCCCAGCACTTTCGCGCCGGCCTTCTTGGCGATGGCGCGGGCCTTGTCGATGTCAGTCAGATCATCAGCAGTCAACTCAGGGTTGTACTTGAGGATCGAGTCGAACACCGACAGACGCACGAACGGTTCGCCGAAGTGGAACACTTTGTCGCCGTATGGCACGTCGGTGCTGCCCAGCACCAGCTGCGCCAGCTCGCGGAACAGTTCTTCGGTCAGGTCCATGTTGTCTTCGTAGTCGGCGTACGCCTGGTAGAACTCCAACATGGTGAATTCAGGGTTGTGACGCGTCGAAACGCCTTCGTTACGGAAGTTGCGGTTGATCTCGAACACTTTCTCGAAGCCGCCGACAACCAGGCGCTTGAGGTACAGCTCAGGCGCGATACGCAGGAACATTTCCATGTCCAGCGCGTTGTGGTGAGTTTCGAACGGCTTGGCCGCTGCGCCGCCAGGAATGGTCTGCAACATCGGCGTTTCGACTTCGAGGAAGTCGCGCTTCATCAGGAAGCTGCGGATGTGAGCGATGACTTGCGAACGCACGCGGAAGGTCTGACGCACTTCTTCGTTGACGATCAGGTCAACGTAACGCTGGCGGTAGCGCTGTTCGGTGTCGGTCAGGCCGTGGTGCTTGTCCGGCAGCGGGCGCAGGGATTTGGTCAGCAGGCGCACGCTGGTCATTTCAACGTACAGGTCGCCCTTGCCGGAACGGGCCAGGGTGCCTTCGGCGGCGATGATGTCGCCCATGTCCCAGGTTTTCACCGCGGCCAGGGTGTCTTCGGACAGGGTTTTACGGTTGACGTAAACCTGGATGCGACCGGACATGTCCTGGATCACCATGAACGAGCCACGGTTGAGCATGATGCGACCGGCAACCTTGACCGGGATTGCAGCCTCTGCGAGCTCTTCCTTGGTCTTGTCCGCGTACTGTTTCTGCAAGTCTTCGCAGTAGTTGTCGCGGCGGAAGTCGTTCGGGAAGGCATTGCCCTTGGCGCGCTCGGCAGCAAGCTTTTCCTTGCGCAGGGCGATCAGGGAGTTTTCTTCCTGTTGCAGGGCTTGCGGGTCGAGTTCTAGGTCGCTCATGTCTTTAAATATTCCATCACAGGTTCGTTGCCCCCAGCCTTCGGCTGGGGATCGCGGGCAAGCCCGCTCCCACAAGGATCGCTGTGTCAGCCGATCCTGTATTGCATGTCTTACAGGCCTTGTTTCAGGCTCGCCACCAGGTATTCGTCGATGTCGCCGTCGAGCACCTTGTCGCAGTCGCTGCGTTCGATGTTGGTGCGCAAATCCTTGATTCGCGACGCATCGAGCACGTAGGAGCGAATCTGGTGACCCCAGCCGATGTCCGACTTGGTCTCTTCCAGGGCTTGCGAGGCGGCGTTGCGTTTCTGCACTTCCTGCTCGTACAAGCGCGCCCGCAACATTTTCATCGCGGTGTCTTTGTTGGCGTGCTGGGAGCGTTCGTTCTGGCAGCTGACCACGGTATTGGTCGGTACGTGGGTGATACGTACGGCCGAGTCGGTGGTGTTTACGTGCTGACCACCGGCACCGGAGGAGCGGTAGGTGTCGATGCGCAGGTCCGACGGGTTGATGTCGATTTCGATGTTGTCATCGATTTCCGGCGACACGAACACGGCCGAGAACGAGGTGTGACGGCGGTTGCCGGAGTCGTATGGGCTCTTGCGCACCAGACGGTGCACGCCGATTTCGGTACGCAGCCAGCCAAAGGCGTATTCGCCCTTGATGTGCACGGTGGCGCCCTTGATCCCGGCGACTTCACCGGCCGACAGCTCCATGATGGTCGCGTCGAAACCGCGTTTGTCAGCCCAGCGCAGGTACATGCGCAGCAGGATGTTGGCCCAGTCCTGGGCCTCGGTGCCGCCGGAGCCGGCCTGGATGTCCAGGTAGGCGTTGTTGGCGTCCATTTCACCGCTGAACATGCGACGGAATTCGAGCTTTTCCAGGGACTCGCGCAGACGCTCGACTTCGGCGGCAACGTCATCGACGGCGGCCTGGTCTTCTTCCTCTGCGGACATCAGCAGCAGGTCTTTGGCGTCGGCCAGGCCGGTGTGCATTTCGTCGAGGGTTTCGACGATCTGCGCCAGCAGGGACCGCTCGCGGCCCAGTTCCTGAGCGTACGACGGGTTGTTCCAGACAGACGGATCTTCAAGCTCGCGATTGACTTCAGTCAGACGCTCATGCTTTTGATCGTAGTCAAAGATACCCCCGAATAGTTTCGGAGCGCTCGGACAGGTCCTTGATACTGTTAAGGATCGGGTTGATTTCCATGGCGGGCAGCACTCGTTGGCGAACTTTTGAAAGCCGGCGAGTATAACGTAATCAGACTGTCACGGCAGCCCGCCTGGCGGCTTTAGCGGCGAATGGTTTTTGGCTGAACGCTATGGAGAGGCTGACGCTTGTAGCAGCTGCCAAGCCCGCGCTCCGAACTGTAGGAGCTGCCGAAGGCTGCGATCTTTTGATTTTCGCCTATAAAGCAACATCAAAAGATCGCAGCCTTCGGCAGCTCCTACAGGGCATCGTGTTTCAGCGGGTTACTCAATCCCCACCTGATTACGCCCATTGTTCTTCGCCAGGTACAGCCCCTTGTCCGCCGCCAGGATCAATTGCCGGCTATCGCTCCCCGGCTGCGGGATCATGGTCGACAGGCCAATGCTGATGGTCAGGCTTGAACCTTCGATCGGGAAAATGTGCGGAATCCTCAACCCGGCCACGGTCTGGCGCAGTTTTTCCGCCACCAGCCGCGCACCGACCGGCGAGGTATTAGGCAGGACCAGGACGAACTCTTCGCCGCCGTAACGGGCCGGCAAATCCGAAGGCCGGGCGCTGACGTCACGGATGGCTGTAGCGACCTTGCGCAGGGCTTCGTCGCCTTCGAGGTGGCCGAAACTGTCATTGAAGGACTTGAAGTAGTCGACATCGATCATCAACAGCGACAGTTGGGTCCGGTCACGCATCGAACGCCGCCACTCCAGCTCCAGGTATTCGTCGAAGTGACGACGGTTCGACAGCCCGGTCAGGCCGTCGGAATTCATCAACCGTTGCAGCACCAGGTTGGTGTCGAGCAATTGCTGCTGGCTGACCCGCAACGCGCGATAGGCCGCATCGCGCTGCAGCAGGGTCATGTAGGAGCGCGAGTGATAACGGATGCGCGCCACCAGTTCGATGTTGTCCGGCAGTTTGACCAGGTAATCATTGGCTCCGGCCGCGAACGCCGCGCTTTTGATCAGCGCGTCTTCCTTGGTCGACAGCACAATGATCGGAATGTCCTTGGTGGCCGGGTGATTGCGGTATTCACGCACCAGACTCAGGCCGTCGAGGCCGGGCATGACCAGATCCTGAAGGATCACCGTCGGCTTGATACGCACCGCGTGGGCGATGGCCTGATGCGGGTCGGCGCAGAAGTGGAAGTCGATGTTTACTTCATTCGACAACCCGCGGCGCACCGCCTCGCCGATCATCGCCTGATCGTCCACCAACAACACCATGGCGGCGTCTTCGTCGGTTTTGAAGTCGTCGAGCTGTAAGTCATTCATGTGCGGTCACCTGAGTGCTGCCTGGACCAGGATTGCTACTAAGCGTTGTCATTTGACGAGAATCTCCAGCAATCGTGGCGCTATCTTGTGCAGCGGGCGAATCTCTACAGCCGCGTCGATGGCCACTGCCGCTTTCGGCATGCCATACACCGCGCTGCTTTGTTGGTCCTGCGCGATGGTCAAGTAGCCCTGTTGACGCATGAG
The DNA here is from genome assembly GCF_054897965.1 of Pseudomonas sp. LB3P81. Classification (NCBI taxonomy): domain Bacteria; kingdom Pseudomonadati; phylum Pseudomonadota; class Gammaproteobacteria; order Pseudomonadales; family Pseudomonadaceae; genus Pseudomonas; species Pseudomonas sp. LB3P81. The sequence goes on from NZ_JBUBVG010000001.1 coordinate 2,167,705, forward strand.
TTTAAGCCCCTGCGCGCCATCGCGCCCCATGCCAGTGAGCAAAACACCCACGGCATCGCCATTCCAGTAATTGGCCACACTCTCGAAGAACACATCGATCGAGGGCCGGTAGATCTCGTTGACCGGTTCGGTGGTATAGGCCAGCGTGCCGTTTTTCAATAAGCGAATATGGTGGTTGGTGCCAGCCAGCAGCACGGCGCCGACCTGCGGTGGCTCGCCTTCCTGGGCCAGGCGCACGTTCAGACCGCTGGCGCTGCTGAGCCACTCGGCCATGCCGGCGGCGAACACCTGGTCGACGTGCTGCACCAGCACGATAGCGGCCGAGAAATCCCGGGGCAGCCCCTTGAGCAGTACTTCCAGTGCTGCCGGCCCGCCGGCGGACGAACCGATGGCGATCAGTTTTTGTCGGGAATCCGAATTGCGCAACGAACTCGGCGCGGGTCGCACCCGATTGCCCTTGTCGCCGATCAGCAAGCCGATGTTCAGTATCTTGCGCAGTAGCGGCGCCGCCGCTTCCTGCGCATTGCCGGCACCGATCGCCGGCGTATCGACCACGTCCAGAGCCCCATGCCCCATGGCCTCGAACACCCGGTGCACATTCTGCTGGCGGTCCACCGTGACAATCACAATGGCGCACGGCGTTTCGGCCATGATCCGCCGAGTCGCCTCGACGCCGTCCATTACCGGCATGATTAGGTCCATCAGGATCAAGTCCGGGGTGTTTTCCACACAACGCTGCACCGCCTCGGCCCCATTGCTGGCGACCCAGATTACCTCGTGCGCCGGCTCCAATGCCAAGGCGCGGCGCAACGCCTCTACCGCCATGGGCATGTCGTTGACGATGGCAATTTTCATGCCCGCGCTCCTCCGATAAGCTCAACCACCGCATCAAGCAGGGCGTCGTCATGAAAACTGGCCTTGGCTAGATAATAATCGGCCCCGGCGTCCAGTCCACGACGACGGTCCTCTTCCCGGTCCTTGTAGGACACCACCATAACCGGTAGCGATTGCAATCGATTGTCCTGGCGCAATAAAGACACCAGTTCGATGCCGTCCATGCGCGGCATATCGATGTCGGTAATCAGCAGATCGAAATCCTCCGAACGCAGGGCATTCCAGCCATCCATGCCATCCACCGCCACGGCCACGTCGTAGCCGCGATTGAGCAGCAGCTTGCGTTGCAACTCGCGGACAGTCAGCGAATCGTCGACCACCAGGACCCGTTTAGGCGCCGCTTCGGCCGCCTGATTGCTGTGGCGGGCAATACGTTCCAGGCGACCGGTATTGAGCAGTTTATCCACCGAACGCAGCATGTCTTCGACGTCGACGATCAGCACCACCGAACCGTCGTCGAGCAAGGCGCCGGCGGAGATGTCCTGTACTTTGCCCAGACGCTCATCCAGCGGCAGAACCACCAGCGTACGCTCGCCGATAAACCGCCCGACCGCGACGCCGTAGATCGCCTCACGCTCGCGGATGACCACGACTTTGAGGGTTTGCTGACTGTTCTGACTCGCCGGGCGCTGGAGCAATTGGCTCGCAGCGACCAATCCGACGTGCCGGCCTTCGTACCAGAAGTGCTGACGGCCCTCGACCTGCACGATGTCCGCCGGCTCCAGGTCGCACATGCGCTCGATGTGAGCCAGCGGAAACGCATACGCCTCGTCGCCGACTTCCACCACCAGGCTGCGCACCACCGACAGCGTCAGCGGTACTTCAAGATGGAAACGACTGCCCGCCCCCGCCGTTTGCTCCAGCACCACGGAACCGCGCAACTGACGGACCATGTGCTGAACCGCATCCAGCCCCACACCGCGCCCGGAAACTTCGGTGACTGTGTCACGCAGGCTGAAACCCGGCAGAAACAGGAACGTCAGCAGCTCTTCTTCGCTCAACTGGGCGGCGGTTTCGGCTGGGGATAACTGCCGCTCGACGATGCTGCGGCGGACCTTCTCCAGGTCGACGCCATTGCCGTCATCGCTCAGTTCCAGCACCAGCAGACCGGCCTGATGGGTCGCGCGCAGGCGGATCAAACCTTCTTCCGGTTTACCGGCCAGCAGTCGCTGCTCCGGGGATTCGATACCGTGATCGACAGCGTTGCGCAGCAGGTGCGTCAACGGCGCTTCGAGTTTTTCCAGAACGTCGCGGTCGACCTGGGTTTTCTCGCCCTCGATCTCCAGCCTTACCTGTTTGCCGAGGCTGCGACCCAGGTCGCGGACCATGCGCACTTGCCCGGTCAGCACATCGGCAAACGGCCGCATGCGACAGGCCAGCGCCGTGTCGTACAAGACTTGCGCGCGCTGACTGGCGTGCCAGGCGAATTCATCCAGTTCGGCGTTTTTTTCCACCAGCAATTGCTGGGATTCGGCCAGCAACCGACGCGCATCGTCGAGGGCTTCCCGGGCTTCCAGGCTCAAGGTCTGCTCTTTGAGGTGGACGTTGAGGTTTTCCAGCGCCCGCAGGCCGTTGTTCTGCATGCGCTTCAAACGCTGCATCGTGGCCAGGTGTGGTTTGAGCCGCAGGGTTTCCACCAGGGATTTGCTCGACAGGTCGAGCAGGCTGTTCAGGCGTTCGGCCGTGACCCGCAGGACACGTTCGCCGTTTTCGGTGGTTCGTTTGGTTTTTCGCAGTAGCGCGGTATCTGCAGCCGGCGCTTCCGGAGCTTCGGGGGCGACGACGACCGGCTCGATTTCCGCAATGAGCAGTTCGACGATGGGGACTTCTGGCTCGGTCATGAGCGGCGCAATCGGCGTGCTGATCGGCGCGGCGAGTGCCAACGGGTCCAGCAAACGCGCCATCAGCGCCACGTAGGCTTCAATATCCGCTGGCGTCGGCCCGTTGTTCGGCGTCGCGATGCGCATCAGCAAATCGGTGCCTTGCAGCAAGGCGTCGATATGTTCGGGCCGCAGATACAAGCGCCCTTCCTGCGCACTGACCAAGCAATCTTCCATCACATGGGCGACGCTGACCCCGGCATCGACGCCGACAATTCGCGCCGCGCCCTTGAGCGAGTGGGCCGCGCGCATGCACGATTCGAGGTGAGCGGCTTGGGTCGGATCGCGCTCAAGCGCCAGCAGACCGGCGCTCAGCACCAGGGTCTGGGCCTCTGCTTCCAGGCTGAACAGTTCCAGCAAAGAGGCGTCGCGCATTTGCTCGGGGGTCATGTGAGGCTCCGGGTCACGGCGGACAACAGCTGTTCTTCATCCAGCCAACGCAGGCTGCGACCTTTGAATTGCAACACGCCACGGGTGTATTTGGCGCTGGCCTGGCTGCCGGACCGGGACGCCGCGTCGAGGGTGCGCTCATCGATGGCATGGATGCCGTCGACTTCGTCCACCGGCACCACCACCGGCCCACCGTGGGCGGCGATGATCAGCATCCGCGGCATCACGCGCGCGCCAGACGCCACGCTGCTGGTGGCGTCCAGTCCCAGCAGTTCAACCAGCGAGAGGCACGCCACCAACGCGCCGCGCACGTTCGCCACGCCGAGCAAAGCCCGCGAGCGCTGGTGCGGCAGGGAATGAATGGCTTGCAGCGGCCCCACTTCCACCAGACTGCGGGTGGTCAGGCCCAGCCATTCTTCGCCGAGGCGGAACATCAACAGCGAGCGGGTTTTCACATCGCTCTCGACCGCGACCGAGACTTGTCCGCGGTCTTTCTGCTGCAACGCGTAGCGGTCAAGCAAACGCGTAGCGGCGGCCGAGTACACCGCGCAATTGCGGCAGTGAATGTGTTCGCTCAGCAGCGGGCAGGACTTGTCGCCGTGGATACCGATGCGATTCCAGCAATCGTCGATGGCCTGGGCATCTTCATGGGTGAGGCTAAAGGTGTCGGCGGCGTTCATCGTTTGCGCTCACTGTCTGCGCGCTCGCTGCGGGCGGCGCGGTCCTGCAATCGTCGGGCGCCCGCCGTATCGCCCTGGGATTGCAGCAAGGCCGCCAGGTGCATCAACGCGTCGGGATGTTGCGGTTCGAGGTACAACGCCTTGCGATAAAACCCCTGGGCTTCGAGGGCACTGCCGGCGACATCGCTGAGCAGTCCCAGCCAGTAAAACACCTGGGCCACCGGTTCGTGGTTGCGCAAATAGCTTTCGCACGCCGCACGGGCATCAGCGCTTTTGCCTGCGTTGGCCAGTGCGGCGATGTTTGCCAGCAACGTCGCGGCGTCTGGGTTGGCAGCTTTGGTCGCCACCGGCAGCGGCGTCACGGTTGCGAAAGGCCGCGGGCGCACGGGCGGTGGCGTCACGCTGCGCACCGGCTGACGCGTCGGCTGCGGGGTCGCCACAAAGGCTGGAGCAGGTTCAGGCGCGCTCTGACGACTGAATGCGAAAGATTGAGGGATTCCAATCGAGCGCATCCCCATGCGCCCGAGCAAACTGCCCTCGGCCGGACCGATAAACAGCACACCGTCGACGTGGGTCAGGCGCTTGAGCACTTCGAACACTTGCTGCTGGGTGGGCTGATCGAAATAGATCAGCAGGTTGCGGCAGAACACAAAGTCAAACGGTGGTTCGCTGGCCAGCAACGCCGGATCCAGCAGATTGCCGACCTGCAAACGCACCTGTTCCAGTACTCGCTCGCTGAGGCGAAAGCCATCGTCTTCAACGATGAAATACCGTTCACGAAACGCGAGGTCCTGGCCACGAAACGAGTTTTTGCCGTACCGCGCGCGTTTGGCTTTTTCCACCGACAGCGGGCTGACGTCCATGCCTTCGACTTTGAACTGGTGCGGTTTGAATCCGGCATCCAGTAATGCCATGGCGATGGAATAGGGTTCTTCGCCGGTGGAGCACGGAAGGCTAAGGATTCGCAGCGCGCGCATGGTGTTGATGTCGGCCAGGCGTTTGGTCGCCAGTTTGGCCAGGGTGGCAAAGGATTCCGGGTAACGGAAAAACCAGGTTTCGGGAACGATCACCGCTTCGATCAGCGCTTGCTGCTCATCCCGCGAGCCCTGCAAGGTGTGCCAATAGTCGTCGGTCGTTTGCGACCGGGACGCGGTGCTGCGCTGGCGCACCGCGCGTTCAATGATCGCCGGGCCCACCGAGGTCACGTCGAGGCCGATGCGCTCCTTGAGAAAATCGAAAAACCGCTGATCGCTGCTCATGGCCGCTCCTCAAGCAACGCCAGATCCAGCGGCGGTGATGGAAACAGCAGCGCGCGAACCTGCTCGTCCAGCAGATCGGCGACCCGCACCCATTGCAGCAGGCCGTGCGCATCTTCACGTACAGGCCCGAGGTAAGGCGTCTGGCGATTGTCCAGGCCATAAGGCTGAAAATCCGCCGGGTCGCAGCGCAGCGTGTCGGTAGCCTGCTCCAGGATCAGCCCGAGCAACTGCGCTTCAACGGTTTCATCTGGACGGTAATTGACCAGTACCAGTCGCGTGCTGGTGCGGGCCTGAGCCGGTAAACCGAACGTCAGCGCACTGAGGTCAATCACCGGCACCACCGCGCCGCGATAGGCAAACACCCCGGCGACCCAATCCGGCGCGCGGGGAATCGGCTTCAACGGCAGACGCGGCAGCACTTCCGCCACCTCGATCGCTTGCAGGGCATAGCGCTCGCTGCCGATGCGAAACACCAGAAACAACGACTGTTTCGCCGGCATCGCCGCGCTGCGTTTGACAGCAAGTTCGCTCATCAGACTTTGAATCGCGAGACGCCGCCACGCAGCCCCACGGCCACCTGGCTCAGCTCGTCGATGGCGAAACTGGCCTGGCGCAGGGACTCGACGGTCTGGCTGCTGGCATCGCCCAACTGCACCAGCGCGTGGTTGATCTGTTCGGCACCGGAGGCCTGGGCCTGCATGCCTTCGTTGACGATCAACACCCGCGGCGCGAGCGCCTGAACCTGATGGATGATCTGCGACAGCTGCTCGCCGACCTGCTGCACCTCAGACATGCCGCGGCGCACTTCTTCGGAGAACTTGTCCATGCCCATGACCCCGGCCGACACCGCCGACTGGATCTCGCGCACCATCTGTTCGATGTCGTAAGTGGCCACGGCCGTCTGGTCCGCCAGACGCCGCACTTCGGTGGCGACCACGGCAAACCCGCGGCCATACTCACCGGCTTTTTCGGCTTCGATGGCGGCGTTCAACGACAAGAGGTTGGTCTGATCGGCCACTTTGACGATGGTCACCACCACCTGATTGATGTTGCCGGCCTTCTCGTTGAGGATCGCCAGTTTGGCGTTGACCAGATCCGCGGCGCCCATCACCGAGTGCATGGTCTCTTCCATCCGCGCCAGGCCCTGCTGCCCGGAACCGGCAGCCACCGAGGCCTGATCGGCAGCGGTGGACACTTCGGTCATGGTGCGCACCAGATCGCGCGAGGTGGCGGCAATTTCCCGGGATGTCGCGCCGATCTCGGTGGTGGTGGCGGCGGTTTCAGTGGCGGTGGCTTGCTGCTGTTTGGAGGTGGCGGCGATTTCGGTGACCGACGTGGTGACCTGCACCGACGAGCGCTGAGCCTGGGACACCAGCGAGGTGAGCTCGGTCATCATGTCGTTGAAGCCGGTTTCCACGGCGCCGAATTCGTCCTTGCGCGCCAGGTTCAAGCGACCGCTGAGGTCGCCGGTGCGCATGATTTCGAGGATCTGCACGATGCGGTTCATCGGCGCCATGATCGCGCGCATCAGCAACAGGCCGCAGAGGCCGGCGGCCAATACCGCCACCAGCAGGGAAATGCCCATGATGACTTTCGCGGTGACCACGGCGTCATCGATGATCACTATGCCCTGGTCTGCCACGACTTTATTTTCACGGAGGATGTCATTGAGCTTCATGCGCCCCGCAGTCCACGCCGGGGTCAGTTGTTCGTTAAACAACTTGATGGCGTCGGCTTCCTGATTGCGCTTATGCAAGTCGAGTACCGCGGCCAGGAGCTTGCCAAAATCCTCATGATATTTTTCGAAGGCCGCGAATTCGACCTTGTCTTCGTCCGTGGTGATGGTGGTGCGATAGTTTTTCATTGCATCTTGAACATGTGCTTCATAGCTTTTGAAGTCCGCCGCGTCTTCGGCACTGAAGCCCTGCCCTTCCTTCAAACCCAACATTTCCTGAGTGTGGAGAAAACTGTCGACCCAGGCGCTACGAACCATCGAGCTGTAATACACCCCGGGAAGCGCGTCGTCACGAACGCTGGCTTCGCTTTCCTCGATCTTCAGCAGCCGCGAATACGAGACGACGACCATCAGCAACATGATGGCGATAATCACCGCAAAGCTCGCCAAAATGCGTTGGCGCAACGTCCAGTTCTTCACAGTCAGTCCTCGGGGGCCATTTCAAAATGCCGCGGAGTATAACCGAGGGCGGTGTTTCATTTGTAAGACGATGCGCAGCATTTCTCATTCCGGACAGAAACGTATGGCAATGGCGGTATAGAGGCTTACATGGAAGCCTGGCGCACCTGTTTTTCCAGCTCCGCCTTCAAACCCGGCTCCAGCTTCAGCTGGCGGGCGAGTTCATCCAGGTAGGACTTCTCCATGAAGTTCTCCTCATCCACCAGCATCACACTGGCGATGTACATTTCAGCCGCCATTTCCGGCGTGCTCGCGGCGCGGGCGACGTCAGTCGGATCCAGCGGTTTGTTTAGTTCGGCGTGCAGCCAGTGTTGCAACTCCCGGTCATTGTCGAGTTTGGTGAACTCGCCCTCGATCAACGCACGCTCGCGCTCATCGACATGACCATCCGCCTTGGCCGCCGCCACCAGCGCCTTGAGAATCGCCTGACTGTGTTGTTCGACCTGGGCTGCCGGCAAGCGGTCCACGGTTTGCGGTTCGTGCTTCGGTGCCGTGCCCTGCTGGGCCTGCCAGTTGCCGTAGGCCTTGTAGGCAATGACGCCCAGCGCCGCGAGGCCGCCGTAGATGGCGACTTTGCCGCCGACCTTACGAACCTTCTTGTTGCCGATCAAAAGGCCCATGGCGCCCGCCGCCAATGCACCGCCGCCCGCGCCTGAAAGCAGGCTGCCGAGACCACCCGAACCACCACTGCCGCCGAGCAACCCGCCCAATCCACCGCTGGAAGCCTTGCTCTGCGAGCCGCCGGCCTTGTTTTGCAACATGTCCTGGCCGGATTTGAGTAATTGATCGAGCAATCCACGGGTATTCATTCTTGCAGCCTCCACGAAAGGGCTTAATCGGACACTTAAGGCCCCCAGCCTAGATCGAAAGTGCCCAGCGCCTCCTGGGGAGAGTGCTTCCAGATGTTGCTCATCTCCTGTAACACCCGCAAAGCCATCGATTAAAAAGATATACACTCAAGCGGATCTATAAAAACCGCCCACCGGGTAATTCTTCATGATGACTTTGCGTCAGATCCGCCATTTCATCGCCGTGGCCGAGACCGGCTCGATCTCGGCCGCCGCGCAAACCGCGTTCATTTCCCAATCGACACTGACCCTGGCCATCCAGCAACTGGAGCAGGAAATCGGCGTCGGGCTGTTCAACCGTCACGCCAAGGGCATGACGCTTACGCACCAGGGCCATCAATTCCTACGCCAGGCGCACCTGATTCTGGCGACAGTGGACAACGCCAAGCGCAGCCTGCAACAAAGCACCGACCAGGTCGCCGGGCAATTGATCATCGGCGTGACCAGCCTCGTCGCCGGTTACTACCTCGCCGATTTGCTCACCCGTTTTCAACGCGCCTACCCCAACGTCGAGCTCCGCGTGATGGAGGACGAGCGCCCGTATATCGAGCATCTGCTGGTCAGCGGCGAGATCGATGTCGGCGTGTTGATCCTCTCCAACCTCGAAGACCGCCACGCGTTGCAGACGGAGGTACTCACTCACTCGCCCCATCGGTTATGGCTGCCAGCCCAGCATCCGCTGCTGGAACACGACAGCATCAACCTCGCCGACGTCGCCCGTGAGCCTTTGATTCAACTGAACGTCGATGAAATGGACCGCAACGCCCAGCGCATGTGGTCGGCGGCGTCGCTTCAGCCGCGCATCACCCTTAGAACCGCCTCGACCGAAGCGGTACGAAGCCTGGTCGCTGCCGGACTGGGCGTTTCGATCCAGCCGGACATGACCTATCGCCCATGGTCACTGGAGGGCGACATCATCGAAGCGCGGCCGATTGCCGACCTCAGCCAGACCCTCGACGTCGGCCTGGCCTGGCGCCGGGGCACGGCACGCCCGGCGCTGGTGGATCCGTTCCTGACCGTCGCCCGCGAGCAACCCCACGGTGGGCGCAAGCCATCTATTTAATCGAACGCAACCTTCAGTATTTAGTATTTGTCGACCTCGGGTCCGGGCACTAGTCTTGGTACATCTATAAGACGGCCGGGCCCCAGTCACAGGGAGCAGCATGGCCACACAAGAAAAGAGAACCCGAAAAATGGCTGGTGCGCAGACCCCATTGTTCACCGCGTTGCTAATCGATGGCGAACTGGTCGCGGGTCAGGGTTTTGTCGAGCCGATCCTCAACCCGGCCACCGGTGAGGTGCTGACGCACATCGCCGAAGCCAGCACCGAGCAAGTCGAAGCCGCGATCCTCGCCGCCCACCGTGCGTTCGCCAGTTGGTCGCGGACCACGCCGCAGCAGCGCTCGAACCTGCTGCTGGACATTGCCAACGCCATCGAAAAACAGGCCGACATGCTCGCCCGCCTCGAATCCCTGAACTGTGGCAAGCCCTTGCACCTGGCCCGTCAGGACGATTTGAGCGCGACGGTCGACGTGTTCCGCTTCTTCGCCGGCGCCGTGCGCTGCCAGACCGGCCAGCTCAGCGGTGAATACCTGCCGGGTTACACCAGCATGGTCCGTCGCGATCCGATTGGCGTGGTCGCCTCGATTGCGCCCTGGAACTACCCGATCATGATGGCCGCGTGGAAAATCGCCCCTGCCCTGGCCGCCGGCAACACGCTGGTGTTCAAACCGTCCGAGCACACGCCGCTGTCGATTCTGGCCCTGGCGCCAGCGCTGGCCGAGATCCTCCCGCGCGGCGTGATCAACATCATTTGCGGCGGCGGTGAAGGCGTGGGCAGCCACCTGGTCAGTCACCCGAAAATCCGCATGGTGTCGTTGACCGGCGATATCGTCACCGGGCAAAAAATCCTCCAGGCCGCAGCGAAAACCCTGAAGCGCACCCACCTGGAACTCGGCGGAAAGGCCCCGGTGATCGTCTGCAACGACGCGGACATTCAGGCCGTGGTCGAAGGCGTGCGCACCTACGGTTACTACAACGCCGGCCAGGATTGCACCGCCGCCTGCCGGATTTATGCACAGGCCGGGATTCATGACCGACTGGTGGCCGAACTCGGCGCGGCGGTCAGCAGCCTGCGCTTCGCCGGTAAACGCGATGCCGACAACGAAATCGGCCCACTGATCAGCACCCGCCAGCGCGACCGCGTGGCCAGCTTCGTCGAACGCGCCCTCGGCCAGCCGCACATTGAACGGGTGACCGGTGCGGCGGTGCATTCCGGCGCCGGTTTCTACTACCAGCCGACCTTGCTGGCCGGTTGCAAACAGAGCGATGAAATCGTCCAGCGCGAAGTGTTTGGGCCGGTGGTCACCGTGACCCGCTTCGACGGGCTCGAGCAAGCAGTGGACTGGGCCAACGATTCGGAATACGGCCTTGCGTCTTCGGTCTGGACCCAGAACCTCGACAAAGCCATGCAAGTCGCCGCGCGCCTGCAGTACGGCTGCACCTGGATCAACAGCCATTTCATGCTGGTCAGCGAAATGCCCCATGGCGGCCTGAAGCGCTCAGGCTACGGCAAAGACCTCTCCAGCGATTCGCTTCAGGACTACAGCGTGGTGCGGCACATCATGGCGCGCCACGGACAGCATCTCTGACTACGCTAATAACAAGCCGCTAACGGCATGCTTCACCACGTTCACAACTGCCCCGACCATAATTAAAGAAGAGGGAATTCCCATGTTCGTGCACAAGACCGCACTGCTCAGTGCAATCACCACCGCGCTGTTGGCCAGCGCCAGCATCCAGGCCGCCGAACCGCTGAAAGCCGTCGGTGCCGGCGAAGGTCAGCTGGACATCGTCGCCTGGCCCGGTTACATCGAACGTGGCGAAAGCGACAAGGCCTACGACTGGGTGACCGGTTTCGAGAAGGAAACCGGCTGCAAGGTGAACGTCAAAACGGCCGCTACTTCCGATGAGATGGTCAGCCTGATGTCGAAGGGCGGTTACGACCTGGTGACTGCGTCGGGCGATGCGTCGCTGCGGTTGATCGTCGGCAAGCGCGTGCAGCCGATCAACACCGCGTTGATTCCGAACTGGAAGAACCTCGATCCGCGTCTCAAGGATGGCCCGTGGTACGTCGTCAATAAACAAACTTTCGGCACTCCGTATCAGTGGGGTCCAAACGTGTTGATGTACAACACCAACGTCTTCAAGACCGCCCCGGACAGCTGGGGTGTGGTGTTCGAGGAACAGAAGCTGCCGGACGGCAAGTCCAACAAGGGCCGGGTTCAGGCTTACGACGGCCCGATCTACATCGCCGATGCGGCGCTCTATCTCAAGTCGAAACGGCCGGAACTGGGGATCAAGGACCCGTACCAGCTCAACGAAGAACAATACAAAGCCGCGCTGGACCTGCTTCGCAAGCAGCAGCCTTTGATCCACCGCTACTGGCATGACGCGACCGTGCAGATGAGTGACGTCAAGAACGAAGGTGTCGCGGCGACCAGTAGCTGGGGCTACATGGTCAACGGCCTGGTGGCGGACAAGCAGCCGGTGGCCTCGGTCATTCCGAAAGAGGGTGCAACAGGTTGGGCCGACACCACCATGCTGCACGCCGACGCCAAGCACCCGAACTGTGCTTACAAGTGGATGGACCATTCGCTGCAACCGAAAGTCCAGGGTGACCTGGCCGCCTGGTTCGGTTCGTTGCCGTCGGTTCCGGCGGGGTGCAAGGACAGCGAACTGCTCGGCGCCGAAGGCTGCAAAACCAACGGTTTCGACCAGTTCGACAAGATCGCCTTCTGGAAAACCCCGCAGGCTGAAGGCGGCAAATTCGTGCCGTACAGCCGCTGGACCCAGGACTACATCGCGATTATGGGCGGTCGTTAAGCCCTCTTAAGATCAAAAGATCGCAGCCTTCGGCAGCTCCTACGCCGACCGCATGCACCGCAAATGTGGCGCCCTATGCAAACCCGGTAGGAGCTGCCGCAGGCTGCGATCTTTTCGACGCCACAGCAGATTCAAATTTTTAGAAAGCGCGCCTTTTCGGAGCACCGCACCATGACGCTTGCAGTCCAGTTCACCAACGTTTCCCGTCTTTTCGGCGAAGTGAAAGCCGTAGACCGGGTTTCCATCGACATCCAGGACGGCGAGTTCTTTTCCATGCTGGGCCCTTCCGGTTCGGGCAAAACCACCTGTTTGCGCCTGATCGCCGGTTTTGAACAACCGAGTGCAGGTTCCATCCGGATTCACGGCAACGAAGCCGCCGGGCTGCCGCCGTATGAACGTGATGTAAACACCGTGTTTCAGGATTACGCGTTGTTCCCGCACATGAACGTGCTCGACAACGTGGCCTACGGTTTGAAAGTCAAAGGCGTCGGCAAAACAGAACGCCGCAAACGCGCCGAAGAAGCCCTCGACATGGTTGCCCTCGGCGGCTACGGCGAGCGCAAACCTGTGCAACTCTCCGGCGGTCAGCGCCAGCGTGTGGCCCTGGCTCGCGCCCTGGTCAATCGCCCTCGGGTGCTGCTGCTCGACGAACCGCTGGGCGCCCTCGATTTGAAGCTGCGCGAGCAAATGCAAAGCGAGCTGAAGAAGCTGCAACGTCAGCTCGGCATCACCTTCATCTTCGTCACCCACGATCAGACCGAAGCGCTGTCGATGTCCGACCGCGTGGCCGTGTTCAACAAGGGGCGCATCGAGCAGGTCGACACGCCGCGCAACCTCTACATGAAACCGGCGACCACTTTCGTGGCGGAATTCGTCGGCACCTCCAACGTGATTCGCGGCGATCTGGCGCAGCAGCTGAGCGGCAATCCGCAGCCATTTTCGATTCGCCCGGAACACGTGCGTTTCTCCGAAGGACCATTGGCCAGCCATGAGATCGAAGTCAGTGGTTTGCTCCACGACATTCAGTACCAGGGCAGCGCCACTCGCTATGAATTGAAACTGGAAAACGGCCAGACCCTGAATATCAGCCAGGCCAACAATCAATGGCTGGACGTCAGCGCCCAACACCAGACCGGGCAACGCATCAGCGCACGCTGGGCGCGGGAAGCGATGATCCCGCTGCACGACACCGTTGCCGGCGGGGTGTGAGATGACCAGCGTGGCTCTCCCTCAAACCCCGGCCAGCGGCTCGCCGTTGCGCAGGTTTTCCAACCTGCTGTATCGCCGGCCGAACTTTTACCTGTCGCTGCTGCTGGTGCCACCGCTGCTGTGGTTCGGCGCGATTTACCTTGGTTCGTTGCTGGTGTTGTTGTGGCAAGGCTTCTACACCTTCGACGACTTCACCATGGCGGTCACACCGGACCTGACCCTGGCAAACTTCGCCGCGCTGTTCCAGCCGGCGAATTTCGACATCATCCTGCGCACCCTGAGCATGGCCGTCGTGGTGTCGATCGCCAGCGCCATCGTCGCGTTCCCGATTGCCTACTACATGGCGCGCTACACCACCGGCAAAACCAAGGCGTTTTTCTACATCGCGGTGATGATGCCGATGTGGGCCAGTTACATCGTCAAGGCCTATGCGTGGACGTTGCTGCTGGCCAAGGGCGGCGTGGCGCAGTGGTTCGTTCAACACCTTGGACTGGAGCCGGTCTTGCAGCTCGTGCTGGGCATTCCGGGCGTGGGTGGCAGTACGTTGTCGACTTCGCATTTGGGTCGTTTCATGGTGTTCGTCTACATCTGGCTGCCGTTCATGATTCTGCCGATTCAGGCCTCCCTTGAACGCCTGCCGCCGTCGTTGCTGCAAGCCTCCGCCGACTTGGGCGCCAAGCCGCGCCAGACCTTTATGCAGGTGATTCTGCCGCTGTCGATTCCGGGCATCGCGGCCGGTTCGATCTTCACGTTTTCGCTGACCCTGGGCGACTTCATCGTGCCGCAACTGGTGGGCCCGCCGGGGTACTTCGTCGGCAGCATGGTGTACGCCCAGCAAGGCGCAATCGGCAACATGCCGATGGCAGCGGCCTTCACGCTGGTGCCGATTGTGTTGATCGCCATTTACCTGACTATCGTCAAACGACTGGGGGCCTTCGATGCACTCTGAGCGAGCTTCTTTAGGTCTGAAAATCGCAGCCTGGGGCGGGCTGGTGTTTCTGCACTTCCCGATCCTGATCATCTTCCTCTACGCCTTCAACACCGAAGACGCAGCGTTCAGCTTTCCGCCCAAGGGCTTCACCCTGAAGTGGATCGGCGTGGCGTTCTCGCGGCCGGACGTGCTGGAAGCGATCAAGCTGTCGCTGCAGATCGCGTCCGTTGCGACGCTGATTGCGCTGGTCCTCGGCACGCTGGCATCGGCGGCGTTGTACCGGCGGGATTTCTTCGGCAAGCAAGGCATCTCGCTGATGCTGATTTTGCCCATCGCATTGCCGGGGATCATTACCGGGATCGCGCTGTTGGCGACGTTCAAAACATTGGGGATCGAACCGGGGATGTTCACCATCATCGTCGGCCACGCGACCTTCTGTGTGGTGATCGTCTACAACAACGTCATCGCCCGTTTGCGCCGTACCTCTCACAGTTTGATCGAAGCCTCGATGGACCTCGGCGCCGATGGCTGGCAGACCTTTCGCTACATCGTCCTGCCGAACCTCGGCTCGGCGCTGCTGGCCGGCGGCATGCTCGCGTTTGCGCTGTCGTTCGATGAAATCATCGTCACCACCTTCACCGCCGGCCATGAACGCACGTTGCCGTTGTGGCTGCTCAACCAGCTCAGCCGCCCGCGGGACGTGCCGGTGACCAACGTCGTCGCGATGCTGGTGATGATGGTGACCATGCTGCCGATTCTCGGCGCCTATTACCTGACCCGTGGTGGTGAGAGCGTTGCGGGCAGTGGCGGGAAGTAACTGACAACTCATTGCTACTGTCGGAACCGAATCAAATGTGGGAGCGGGCTTGCTCGCGAAAGCGGTTTAACATTCAACATTGATGCTGGCTGACACACCGCATTCGCGAGCAAGCCCGCTCCCACATTTTTGGGCCGGTTCCTTCAGAGAAAAATAATAGATTCGAAGAGGACAATGCCATGCAAACCAAACTCTTGATCAACGGCCAACTGCTCGACGGCGAAGGCCCCGCCCAACCGGTGTTCAACCCGGCCCTCGGTCGTGTGCTGGTGGAAATCAACGAAGCCAGCGAAGCCCAGGTCGATGCCGCCGTGCGCGCCGCCGATGCGGCGTTCGACAGCTGGTCGCACACCCCGCCGAAAGAGCGCTCGCGGTTGCTGCTGAAACTCGCCGACGCCATCGAAGCACACGGCGAAGAACTGGCCAAACTGGAATCCGACAACTGCGGCAAACCCTACAGCGCCGCGCTGAACGACGAGATCCCGGCGATTGCCGATGTGTTCCGTTTCTTCGCCGGCGCCAGTCGCTGCATGAGCGGTTCGGCCGGCGGTGAATACCTGGCCGGGCACACCTCGATGATCCGCCGCGACCCGGTGGGCGTGATCGCGTCCATCGCGCCGTGGAACTACCCGCTGATGATGGTCGCCTGGAAAATCGCCCCGGCCCTCGCCGCCGGCAATACCGTGGTGCTCAAGCCGTCGGAACAAACCCCGCTGACCGCGTTGCGTCTGGCGCAACTGGCGTCGGATATTTTCCCGGCCGGCGTGCTCAACCTGGTGTTTGGCCGTGGTCCTACGGTTGGCAGTCCATTGGTCACCCACCCGAAAGTGCGCATGGTGTCGCTGACCGGCTCCATCGCCACCGGCTCGAACATCATTTCCAGCACCGCCGACAGCGTCAAACGCATGCACATGGAACTGGGCGGCAAGGCCCCGGTGATCATCTTCGACGACGCCGACATCGACGCCGCTGTTGAAGGCATTCGCACCTTCGGCTTCTACAACGCCGGCCAGGATTGCACCGCCGCGTGCCGCATCTACGCGCAGGAAGGCATCTACGAGAAATTCGTCGAGAAGCTCGGTGCGGCAGTCAGCAGCATCAAGTACGGCGTGCAGGATGATCCGTCGACCGAGCTCGGCCCGCTGATCACCGCGCAACACCGCGACCGCGTGGCCGGGTTTGTCGAACGCGCCGTGGCGCAGCCACACATCCGCCTGATCACTGGCGGCAAGACGGTTGAAGGCAATGGCTTCTTCTTCGAGCCGACGGTGCTGGCCGACGCGCTGCAGGACGACGAGATCGTGCGCCGCGAAGTGTTCGGGCCGGTGGTGTCAGTGACCAAATTCACCGATGAAGCGCAGGTGCTCGGCTGGGCCAACGATTCGGACTATGGCCTGGCGTCGTCGGTGTGGACCGCCGACGTCGGCCGCGCACATCGCCTGTCGGCGCGCTTGCAGTACGGCTGCACTTGGGTGAACACGCACTTCATGCTGGTCAGCGAAATGCCCCATGGCGGTCAGAAATTGTCCGGGTACGGGAAGGACATGTCGATGTATGGGCTGGAGGATTACACCGTTGTGCGGCATGTGATGTTCAAGCATTAAAAAGCGAAAAGATCGCAGCCTTCGGCAGCTCCTACAGGATGTACGCCGTTCCTGTGTAGGAGCTGCCGCAGGCTGCGATCTTTTCGGCAGACACACGGACGATGTCGGCGATTGACCTCAAGGATTCAACACAAAACAAAACAATAACCACCGATCCGGGCAGCGCCATCAAGGCCCCGCCACGGTTTCGGACATCCGAAATCTGCCGATTTTCCGGAGCTAACACACCATGAGCGCAATACCCGAACTCTCCGCAGCCGTTGCCGACAGCGATGCCGAGCAACTCCGAAAGCTGGGTTACACCTCCAACTTCAACCGCAGCATGAGCCTGTGGGAAAACTTCGCCCTGGGCTTCACTTACCTCTCTCCGGTTGTAGGGGTTTATACCCTCTTCGGCCTGTGCCTGGCCGCCGGTGGACCACCGATGTTCTGGGCGTATTTGCTGGTCGGTTGCGGCCAGTTGCTGGTGTGCCTGATCTTCGGTGAAGTGGTCTCGCAGTTCCCGATTTCCGGCGGCGTCTACCCGTGGGCTCGCCGTTTGGTGGGCAAGCGCTGGGCGTGGATGGTCGGCTGGATCTACTCCATCGCCCTGTGCGTCACCATTGCCGCTGTTGCAGTAGGCGCCGGTCCGTACCTCGCCGCGATGATGGGTTTTGAACCGAACAACAACACCAACATCGTCATCGCCCTGGTGCTGACGCTGTTCGCCACGCTGGTCAACCTCAGCGGCACCAAAGTGCTCGCGCGCATTGCCATGTTCGGCTTCCTCTGCGAACTGGTCGGCGCGGTGGTCGTCGGCGTTTACCTGTTGATGTTCGAACGTCATCAATCGATCAGCGTGTTGTTCAACACCTTCGACATCAGCATCAACGGCTCCTACCTGCCGGCCTTCCTCACCGCCTCGCTGGCGGGGATGTTCCTGTACTACGGCTTCGAGGCCTGCGGCGACGTGGCCGAAGAAACCCCGAACCCGAGCAAGCAGATTCCGGTGGCCATGCGCATGACCATCTACATCGGCGGTATCGCAGCGATGTTCGCCTGCCTGGCACTGATCCTCGCCGTACCGGACATGCAAGCCGTCATCAACGGCACCGACAAAGACCCGGTCGGCACCATCCTCAACAACGCCTTCGGCCCGGTCGGTTCGAAAATGGTCATGGGCGTGGTGATGATTTCCTTCATCTCCTGCGTCATCAGCCTGCAAGCGGCGGCGAGTCGTCTGCTGTATTCCTACGCTCGCGATGAAATGGTCATCGGTAGCTCACTGCTGAAAAAGATCTCTCCTACAACTCAGGTTCCAGTCGCGGCACTGTTCGTCTCCGGCGTCCTGCCGGCGCTGATCATCATCCTGGGCTTCTTCCTGCAGGATGCGGTCGCCACCATCGTCAGCTTCGCGGCGATCGGCATCTACCTCGCGTTCCAGATGATCGTGCTCGCAGCGCTTTATGCGCGCCTGAAAGGCTGGAAACCGAGCGGCAAATTCACCCTCGGTGCATGGGGTTGGGCGGTGAACATCGGCGCGCTGGTCTACGGTGTCGGCGCCATCATCAATATGGCCTGGCCGCGTACGCCGGATGCGGCGTGGTACATCAACTATGCGATGGTGTTGAGTACGGCGATCGTGATTGGATTGGGGTTGGTTTATATGTGGATTGCCAAGCCGTATGACCATGGTACGGCGCCGGCGGGGGATGCTTGGAAGGTTAGTCGGTAATTGAGTTCGCCCCGGTATCGACAAAAATACCCCTTCCTCTGTTTTTAGAGGAAGGGGTATTATCAACAGATATTGGTTATGCAAAAAGCGCTAAATAAATAATTCTGCCTGATCATGCTTCAACAAAGAGATGCGATCAAAAAGCTTAATTTTTGCGTCGGCTTTTTGTTTATCTTGATCCGACATAACTGCAACCAAGTCCTCAAGCTGACTCACATCACCAACCACCTTAAAAGCTTTTTCTTTATTCACAAAAACCAGCGATTTCTTCCTTCGAGACAATAACTCAATAACATTACTCAACGTGCCCGTACTTTTTGCATCCCATATCATCAATCCGTAATCAGCCGCCTCTGCCATGACAACGTCTTTAGCGGTAAAAAAGGCTCTAGACCCCTTGGCGTGTTTGGTCTCCACCGTCCTTGCCGGCCATTTTCCCAGATTGTTTCGCGGAGTCGCACCACTACAATAAATAGTGGTTTTAGAAAGTGACAAACTCAACAAATACTCTTGAATAGAAGTGTCGGCACCACCAGCATCCCCAACAACCACATCGAATTCCGAAGCAACAATATTATCGATACGCTCTTTCACCTTTGGATCAAGGTGCCTGATATTAATAGAGCCCGCAATAAATACAGTTGTCATTTAGCTCACTTCCAAGTTAGTGCTGCCGCGTAAATTTTTCCTACTTTTGGATATTGACGTAAGACAGCACAGGCTGCGTCCATCGACGCACCACTATCAAACAAATCATCGACGACCAAAACACTCCAACAGCCAGTATTCTTAATTTCATCATTGACACTGAAACTCGCCCCAATAGCAGCAACTTTTTCGGCTTTAGTATGCAGATCCTTAAGCGATTTTCCCGTTGGGGCCTTACGGAGCAAATCCGAGAATACAGGCTTTCCGATAATTCGCCCTAACTCCAAGGCAACCTCCGTAACTGGCTGACGTAAGCGTACATTCGAGGCCGGCATAGGAACTACGGTTACTTTCAAGGCATTCTCCATTTCAAAGCCTGACGTTGGGCGCCGAATATCCTTGGCGCTCTCTGACCCTAGGCTATGAAAAGGGGGGCCACCCACTCGACCGCAAAAACAGGAAATTCCTACAGATCGAGCCTTCCCGAAAAGACTCTGATTCCTACGACAAGCGTCGCCAGAGTAGACTTGTCGCCGCGAGCGCCTGACCGATAGGCTTTGTCCCGTCGCTGCCAAATCAGCGATCCGGAGTCGAAGCCGGTCAATCATCAACATGGCGCATCCGCGCCACCATAAGAACTGGGGCAGACTTTTGCCTTTCAGTTTCGCTTTATGGTGGACCGTGTGGCGCGGGCCTCTTGGCTTACATGTTGATCGAGAATGTCCCGACTTCGAACGCCGCACGGTCCGCCACCCAAATCTGTCGAAGGATTAGTGGCGGCTCCTTTCTCAACATGGAGTCGAAGAAATGCACACGCTAAATCCGTCTGAAATTCATCCTCATTTCGTTCCCACCGTTTTTCCCCGCCACAACCGCTTCCTCCACGCCATCATGCAAGCCAACCAAGCCTGGTTCTGCGTCCATGACCTCGGACGTTTGATGGGTCATCCGCTGGACCAACGACTCACCCATAAACTCGACCCCGATCAACGCCGATATGTCTGGCTGCTGAAGAACGGCAAAACGGTCGAATCACTCATGGTCAGCGAATCTGGAATGTACGCATTGCTGGTCCACCATTTCATCCCGGAAAACCGAAACCTGCGCCAATGGCTGAGTAACGAAGTCATACCTGCGCTACGTGAGTCGAACGCGGAGTCGGTGGATAACGTTCCAAGCCTGAGTTCATTACAATAGGGCGGGCTCTCGGTGCCGCTGCTGCACTGGCAAGATTCGGCGTGGATCAAGTGGCGGGATATGCCAGATCTGGTGCAGGCGCAGCGACCGTTTCCGATCATGGGCAGTTGCAGTTGCAGTTGCAGTTGCAGTTGCAGTTGCAGTTGCAGTTGCAGTTGCAGTTGAAGGTAGGCTGAGACATGAAAAAGGCCCGTTCAGCCTGACTGATGGGCCTTTTTTTTGCCTTCACTCCCCCCCTCGGTATCAGCCAATCGCACTGCGCTGCGACCTTGCCTGCACCGCTCACCCGCCTGCCTTTCTCCAGCCTTTGCACCCATGGATTTTTTTAAAATCATGGCACTTTGGTTTGATTGAACTACCGTCAAACAATAAGAAGTCATAACGGCTCCAGTTTCCAAGTTAGCTTCAGTGATCAGATTGGCAAAAGGAGTTAGCTCACTATGATCATGGAAGGCGTTTTCCGGCTCTGTACCTGCATGGCCGTTTACTTTTCGGGGGGGGCAGGTCGGCGGACAGTACCGTCCGTAACTGCCAGCGTCACTCTGGCGCGCAGTCCAGGTAACCGGCTCACTAAAAACCGTTTTAGCAAAGGTCGCTCGCTGTCCAGCCAGATCAGCGAACTGCGCCCGCTCGTGTGTTGCACGCAAGGAATAACGCCAAAGCCATGGATAAGTGGTGTGGCGTATTGGGGGGGATAGTCCGATCCCCGTGAAGTGATCAGAGACAACTTAGTCTGCCTATAGATGGCCTATCCAGTGAGGATGCCCCCGGTGTCAGGATAGTTGTCGCCTCTCCGGTTTTTCCTAAAAAAGCATATCGGGGGCGGAAAGAGACTGGTCGTGCCGTACTATTCACCTGAACGCAGAGCCGCATTACTCAAGATGCTGCTTCCCCCACTGAACCTGTCGATGGCCGAGGTTTCCCGGCGCGAAGGGGTCAGCGAAATGTCTTTGTCCAACTGGCGCAAGCAGCTCAGTTCTGAAGGAAGTGCAGTGTCCGAAAACAAGCAATCGGCTCAGAACTGGTCAGCCGAAACCAAGTTTGCTGTCGTCCTTGAAGCGGCCGGTTTGTCCGAGATCGACCTGGGCGAGTATTGCCGCCGCAAAGGCCTTTACCCCGAGCAAATCACTGCCTGGCGACAAGCCTTCATCACCGGCCAGAAATCGGAAAAGGCCCAGCAAAAAGAAGATCGGGAGCAGTCTCGCAAAGATAAGAAACGCATCCAGGAACTTGAGCGCGAACTGCGCCGCAAAGACAAGGCGCTCGCTGAAACAGCGGCGTTGTTGGTGCTGCGAAAAAAGCTCAACGACTACTGGGGGACCGACAACGAGGACAACTGACGTCTTTGCCAGAACGGCAGTTACTCGTGGACTGGCTGAGCAACGCGGTCGCGGCGGGAGCCAGAAAAATCAGGGCCTGCCTGGAAATCGGTCTATCGCTGCGGACTTTGCAACGGTGGACTGAAACAGACGTTATCCAGGCCGATGCCCGAACGACTGTCACACGGCCAACGCCGCGAAATGCACTAAACGAGGCTGAGCGACAGACCATTGTGACGCTGTGCAACAGCCTGGAGTACGCCCATCTGCCGCCGAGCCAGATCGTGCCGCGCCTGGCCGATCAAGGGCGCTATCTGGCGTCGGAGGCAACGTTTTATCGCGTCTTGCGTGCGGCGGGTCAACAGCAGCATCGAGGTCGTAGCCAGCGCCCCAGGCGGCACGCGGCCCCAACGACGCATGCGGCTGAAGCGCCCAATCAGGTGTGGTCATGGGACATCACGTATCTGCCGTCGCCGATACGCGGCAAGTATTACTACCTCTATCTGATCGAGGATATTTACAGCCGCAAGGCCGTGGGCTGGGAGGTCTACGACGCGGAAAGCGGCGAGAAAGCCGCCGCGCTGCTGCAACGCAGCGTGATCGGCGAGCAGTGTTTACACGAACCGCTGGTGCTGCACTCGGACAACGGAGCGCCGATGAAATCGGTGACGCTGTTGAGCAAGATGTACGAACTGGGCATCACGCCCTCGCGGGGCCGACCGCGGGTGAGCAACGACAATCCCTACTCGGAGTCGCTGTTTAGAACACTGAAGTACTGCCCGCAATGGCCGCAGCATGGCTTTGCCAGTCTGGACGCCGCACGAGCTTGGGTGAGGGATTTCATGCGCTGGTACAACAACGAACACCGGCATAGCCGTATCCGGTTCGTCACACCGGCTGAGCGGCATCGAGGACTGGACCATCAGGTCTTGGCCCGGCGACATGAGCTGTACGAACGAGCCAAAGAGAAAAAGCCGGAACGGTGGTCGGGTTGCACACGTAACTGGGAGCCGATCGGCACCGTGCTGTTGAACCCGGATCGAGAGCAACAGGTCGAGAAAAGAGCGGCATAGTTAGACGGTTGACGCGACAACTACCTTGAAAAACGCCGGATGCACCAAATGAGCCTTCGTCCCGCGCCCGCTTTCAAGCAAATTATCCATGGCCTGTTCTGGACGGGTCTCAGCGTGAATGCGGCTCAGGCCGCACCTGCCAATTGTTCGCAACTGGACAATTGGTCGACAACGTTCGAGGTCGGTCAGGGGCTGCAGAATGAACTGCGCAGCCCCGTTCCGGTAACGCAACTGGCGGTGGGTGACCCGAAAATTGCCGACGTGCAACCCAGCGGCAGCAACGCGTTCATACTCACGGGCATTGCACCGGGGACCACCAGCCTGATGGTCTGGACTGCCTGTTCGAAAACGCCGCGCCAAAGCATGGTGTTCGTCAAGGGTAGAGCCACATCGGCACTGACCAGCGTGCCGTCGGTGCCCTCCGACGACCCGCTGCTGCCGAGCCAGGTGCAGACCGATATCCGTTTCGTCGAAGTCAGCCGGACCAAGCTCAAGGAAGCCTCCGCCTCGATTTTCGGCGTCCGTGGCAACTTCCTGTTCGGCTCGCCGAGAACCTTGCCCACCATCGGCGGCATTGTCACGCCGGTGCTGCCGGTGAACAACAACAACTTCAACCTCACTTTTGCTACCGGCAATACCCTGGTGGCGCTCAATGCGCTGGAAGGCAGTGGTTTCGCCTACACCCTGGCGCGGCCAAGCCTGGTAGCGCTCAGCGGGCAGAGTGCGAGCTTCCTGGCCGGTGGTGAAATACCGATTCCGGTGCCCAGTTCAGGCAGCGATAACGTGTCCATTGAGTACAAGGAATTCGGTATCCGCCTGACTCTGACGCCGACCATCGTCGGGAAAAATCGTATCGCGCTGAAGGTGGCGCCGGAAGTCAGTGAACTGGACTTCACCAACGCCGTGAGCATCGCCGGCACGGTAGTCCCGGCCCTGACCGTGCGCCGTACCGATACCAGCATCTCCCTGGCCGACGGCGAAAGCTTCGTCATCAGCGGCCTGATCAGCTCCCGCAACAATTCCCTGGTGAACAAGTTTCCGGGGCTGGGCGATATCCCGGTTCTGGGCGCATTTTTCCGCGACAACACCATCAACCGTGAAGAGCGCGAACTGCTGATGATCGTCACCCCCCATCTGGTCCAGCCACTGGCTGCCAATGCACAACTACCGTCATTGCCTGGCGAACAGCTGCGCAATTACGACCCGAACTTCTACCGCATGTTTTTCCTGGAAAATGGCGACTTCGACAGTCTCAGCGGGCTCTCGCAATGATCCGAAGCCTGAACCAGACTTGCCTCGCCCTCACTCGTAACGGTGACGTTGAACGCCTGCCGGGCCAGCTTCATTGCCATTGGCCGGGCGTTCAACATGTTGTAGCCAGAGGACATTCGATGAAAGCAGTCATTGCGATAGCGGCGACCTTAATGCTCGCAGGTTGTGCCAGTAATGGCCTGTCTTCGCGACCGGCCAGCTGTGCCAAGCCCGGTTCGGAGCAGGAACTGGCCCTGAACCTGGCCGACAACATGGCTGACGAAGGCCGTTTGTATGCCAGCCTGGCGAATCTGGAAGGTTTGCCCGATAACCTGGTCCAGGTTCGCCTGCGCAAGGCTCGGGTGCTGCGCATGATGGGGCGTAGCGGCGACGCGCAGCCGTTGTACGAAAGCTTGCTCGGCACCTGTCTGACGGCTGAAGGGGAACATGGCCTGGGCCAGTTGGCCGCCTCCAAAAATGATAACGCCACCGCTGCCACTCACCTTGAGCGTGCGGTGAAGATGGCCCCCACCGACGACAGGATGCGAAATGACCTGGGGGTCGTCTACCTCAATCAGCGACGGATCCCTGAAGCACGCTTTGCGTTCATGACCGCCATGGAGCTCAAGCAGGCAAACACACTGGCGGCACTCAATATGGTGACGCTGCTGATCTACCAGGATAACTGGAAGGCGGCTGCCGACCTCGTGACCCGCGCCGACTTGAGCCCCAAGCAAGTCGCCGAGGCTCAAACCCGCGCGGAAAAACTCAAGGCCTCCGCCAAAAAAGTGGTGGCTTCCAAGGGGAATCGCAAGACGGAGGTAGCCGATGCCTCTTCCAGTGCGAACAAGTAGAACGTACGAGGAGTCGAGATGAATACCAAAAGGCTGTTGATCGTGTGCATGGCTTGCCTGTCCACCACTGCCTGGGCTATTGAGCCGGGCCCCTCTTCGCCGTACCAACAAGGCACCGAACAGTGGTTGCAGTTGCAGATTCGCGGTGTGGTTGCCTCCCCTAAACTGCAAACCGCTTCGGCCACCGAACGTGACCTGGCCATGCAGCGCTGGCTGAATAGCTTCAACTACCCGATTCCGGAATTTTTTGACCAGGATGCAGCGGGAGACATGAGCACCGGCAACTGAGGTATGTCGATGGGTGATCAGCCTCTGGCGTAGTCCAGAGTAGCCTGGCTGCAAAGCCGGGCTTGATGTCGTGTGCAGGAAAGCAGTGGTCTCTACACATTATCCAACCCTGGTCGGATTACCCCGCAGCGGCCGCAGGCTGCGATCTTCAGATTCAGAGGCCTAGGCAACGAATTGCCTGCCAGAAAAATCAAAAGATTGCAGCCTGCGGGAAATGTGTGGATCCATGACAGGAAAGTGCAGATCAGGCTCGGGTGGCAAGGCCATCGCACCCGATAGCCTCCGCCCGTTTTACCTCACCCGAATGCTTTGAGTACCCCGATCATGGCCGGGCCGATAGCGACCAGAAAGAAGCTCGGCCACAGACAGAAAATCAGTGGAAATATCAGCTTGGTACCAATTTTCGCCCCCATCTCTTCGGCGGCCTGTGTACGCCGGTCACGGAATTCATCGGCATAGATGCGCAGGGTATCGGCCACGCTGGTACCAAAGCGGATACTCTGCGCCAACAGGCTGACCAGCCCTTGTACGTCATCCAGGCCAGTGCGCACAGCCAGTTGTTTGAGCGCCTCGGTACTGGAAATGCCCGCGCGGATTTGCGCATTGACCAAGGCCAGTTCTTCAGCCAGTTCGACCTGACTGACCGACATCTCCTCAGCCACCCGTTCAATGGTCGCGGGCAAGGCAAGGCCCGACTCCACGCACACGACCATCAGATCCAGCGCATCCGGAAACGCGGCACGCAACCGACCTTGTCGCAACTGCTTGCGCTTGGCGACATACAGCGCTGGCACCAACCATCCGATACCGGCTGCCAAGACCACCGCCAGCAGCCCCATGGTCAGGGAAACCCTGGGAATCATCGGCAATAGCAGCAACGCAATACCGACTAACAACAGCGGCGTCATCAAGCGCACGGCCCAGTACATCTGCACCGCTGAAGAGGAACGGTACCCTGCATGCGTCAATAAAGTCTGGGTGACGGACGTCTGAGCCGATTCGGCCGAGGCAAAGCGCTGGCCGACCCGTTCCAGTAACAGTTGCAGATTACCCGGGGCTTCTTGCCCGGCGGTGTTGCCTAAATGACCACGTTTGATCAGCGCCAGACGACGCTGCACCGGATCCTGAAGCCCCATCATCAGCAAGATCACGGCGACAACCGCAAGCACCGTACTCAAACCGATCGCGCCGAGGAACAACAGACGCGCCAGCTCCTCGTTCCCCGTGACCCGACTGAACAACCCGAGCAAAAAGTCCATGACCTGTACCTCCCGGTAGCGAATACCGCTTAAACCTGAATCCGGATGATTTTGCGTATCCAGAAAATCCCGAGCAACATGGCGCAGAACGCCCCGATGATCAGTTTGTGGCCTATGGGATCATTGAGCAGCACAGGCATGTAGGTGGGGCTTGTGACAACGATCGCAATCGCCAGCACGAACGGAATCGACACCAGCACCCAGGCTGACATCCGCCCTTCGGCCGACAGGGTCCTGACCTTGCGCTGGAAGCGAAAACGCCCGCGGATCAGGCGACTCAAACGCTCCAGCACCTCGGTCAGATTGCCGCCGGTCTCGCGATGGATGAGGATTGAGGTCACCAGCATCATCACCGTCATGCTCGGCATCCTCTCCAGCAGGCCGAGCATGGCCCGACGTACATCGTTGCCATAGTTGATATCGGCGAAGGTCAGACCGAACTCCTGAGCGACCGGCCCCTTATGCTCCTCGGCGACCAGGCGCAGGGTTTCGTTGAACGGGTGCCCGGCGCGCAGGGCACGGCACATGGCATCCAGTG
The DNA here is from genome assembly GCF_054897965.1 of Pseudomonas sp. LB3P81. NCBI lineage: Bacteria > Pseudomonadati > Pseudomonadota > Gammaproteobacteria > Pseudomonadales > Pseudomonadaceae > Pseudomonas > Pseudomonas sp. LB3P81. The sequence continues at coordinate 2,194,437 of NZ_JBUBVG010000001.1, forward strand.
CATCCGGCAGGCCTTCCTCAAACGCAGCGAAGCGTTTGCCACGGTCACGAGAAATTTTCAGCAGTGGTACCCAGAACACTCCGAAGCCCGCCAACAGCGCCATCCACCAGACTGACGAGATCATCAAGATCGAGATGCCTGCACAGGCGCCCAGGAATAGCCCGAGCAACAGCACCCGATAAGCACGATATTCATGACCGGACTGCTCGATCACCTGGGTCAGGCTCGCCATTAAGGGCAACTGCTCGAGCATGGCCTCCAGTGGCGTCAAGCGCGTCAGGTATTTCTGTCGCAACACCGTCTGCATATTGGGCAGATTGTTAGCTTTCTCCAGAACGTGCAAACGGCCGCGGATACGCTTGCGCATCTTGCCGGCCTCGCCGAACACCGGCACCACCACCCCCTGAGACAGGAGGAACACAGCGATAAACACCATGCCGAGGAACATCAGAATGAATTCACCAGGAATATTGTTCATGACTGCCGTGCCTCCATCCACTCAGGCCTGAACATCGTAAGCGGCAACTCGATACCGCGCTTGGCCAGCACATCGCGGAAGGCGGGGATCATGCCGCTGGGCCGAAAATCACCAAGTACTTCGCCGTTTTCGCCCACGCCGTGGCGCACGAAGGAGAAGATTTCGGTCATGGTGATGATCTCGCCCTCCATGCCGTTGATCTCCTGCACACTGACCAGGCGACGCTTGCCGTCCTCCTGGCGTTCCAGCTGGATGACCACTCCGATGGCCGAAGCGATCTGTTGGCGCATGGCCTTGATCGGGAAGGTCGCCCCGGTCATCGACACCATGTTCTCGATCCGCCCCAGGGCATCGCGTGCGGTGTTGGCGTGGATCGTGGTCAACGAGCCGTCGTGACCGGTGTTCATCGCTGTCAGCATGTCCAGCGCCTCGGCGCCGCGCACTTCGCCGATCACAATGCGGTCCGGACGCATCCGCAAGCTGTTGCGCACCAACTCCCGCTGGTTCACCTCGCCACGCCCCTCGATATTCGAAGGCCGGGTTTCCAGGCGTACCACGTGGGGCTGTTGCAACTGCAGTTCGGCTGAGTCTTCGATGGTAACGATCCGCTCGTTGTGCGGGATAAAACTGGACAGCACATTGAGCATGGTGGTCTTGCCGCTGCCGGTACCTCCGGAAATCAGCACATTCAAGCGCCCACGGACAATCGCCTTGAGCAGCAGGGCAATGGCCGGGGTCAACGCCCCTACCTGGATCAGGCTGTCGGTATTGAGCAGGTCCACGGAAAAACGCCGGATCGACATGCTCGGACCGTCGATGGCCAGCGGCGGGATAATCGCGTTGACCCGCGAACCGTCCTTGAGCCGCGCATCCACCAACGGCGAAGACTCGTCGATACGCCGACCCAGGCTGGAGACGATGCGGTCAATGATGTTCAGCAAATGCTGATCATCGCGAAAACGCACATCGGTGCGTTGCAGCTTGCCGAAGCGCTCGACATACACTGAGTCATGCCGGTTGACCAAAATGTCGGACACACTGTGATCGGCCAGCAACGGTTCCAGAGGACCCAGGCCGAGCACCTCGTCGGTGATCTGCTTGATGATTAACTGGCGGCTGACGGTACTCACCGGTGCCGTATGCTCATCGAGCAGGCGCTGGCAAATATCGCGAATCTGCCGAGCAGCCTCGGCCTGCTCAAGGGAGTCCAGCAAGGACAGGTCCATGACCTTGAGCAACTGCTGGTAGATCCTTTCCCGCCACTCGGCCTCCACCGGGGTGACCTGGCTTCTGGTTTCGTAAAGAACGTCCGGCGTTGTACGCTCCCACGCCATTATTTCCTCTGCCGGATCCAACAGGTCGTCGCCCGGTTGGGCAGCGGCGGGTTTACCGGACTGTTTGCGCAAGCGGTTACGAAAGTCGCTGATCATGGGTCATCCCCCGAAAAAACGGTTGAAGGCACGTTTGAACAAGCCTTTGTTGCCGGCCACCTGTTGACCGACCAGGTCCTCGGTCATGTCGCGCAGTGCAGCAGTGATCGCTGCCCTCGGCGCATGCAGCCCCAACGGCACGCCAGTGTTCTGACTCTGGCTGACCAGATTGAAGTCGTTGGGTAACTTCGACAGATTGGTGCAGCGCAGCGCCTCGCCGATATCTTTGAGGCTGACCGCTGCCGCCTTGTCATAGCGGTTGACCACTATCTGCAATTGATCCCCACGCACGCCCAGGTCTTCGCGAAGAATCCGCACCAGGGAGCTGGCATCGCGCAGATGGCTGACACTCTGTTGCACCACCACGTACACCCGATCCACCTGCTCCAGCACAGAGCCGGTGAGGTGATCGATTTGCCGCGGCAGGTCGATCACCACCCAGCCATAGCTGGCGCGGGCCAACTGCAACAGGGTGTCAAGTTGCTCGGGTTGGGTATCCTGCGGCAAACACAGCTCACCGGCCCGACCGCCCAGCACATGCAGGGTCGGGCTGAAGTGACTGCAAAAACCGCGTAACGCGACGCTGTCCATGCCGTCGATCTGGTGCAACACCTCCAGATGGCTGTGCGTCTGCGCCACATCCAGATAATGCGTCACGCTGCCAAATTGCAGGTCCATATCCAGCAACAGGGTGCTGCCACCCTTGATGCTGAGTTGCTGAGCCAGGTTGCAGGCCAGCAGGGTTCCGCCAGAGCCGCCCTTGGCGCTCATCACGGCGATCAATTTTCCTTCTGCCCCACTGCCGGTCCGAACTTCCGTGACCAGACGATTCAAGGCGGCGACCAGTTCGGTCTCGGCGATGGGCTCTGGCAGCACGTCCCGGGCACCGGCCTGCATCGCCAGGCGCATGGCTTCCTGTTCGCTCAGCAGTCCGCATACCAACATCGGCGGACGCTCATGGGCCGGGCGCTGCAACAGTGCCGACAGCTCTTCACGCCACAGGTGGCTAACGCGCAACAGCAACAGATCGGGCATCCGGTCCAGACCGTAGAGCGGGTCGACATGCCCATTGCTCACCAGGCGAGTACTCACCTCCAGGCTGGGCATGCGTTGGCAGACGCTCTGCAGGTCGCGCAAAGAGGTGGCGTTACGGCTACTGATCAGCAACCTGAGCCCGGCTTTGCCGGTCGAACTGGAGAGTGGAGCTTCCTTGGTATTCAGCATGGCGTGATCTCCCCGGAATCGGAATGACGCCCGAGGCTTTCGCGTGGCAACGTTGCCCTGAATGCAGGCAAGGTAATGGGCACGCCGAACCCGGGAATAAACAGATTGAAAACGAAGTTTTGCAGACTCAACTGGACATAGCGGATGGCACGAAAGCCGTTGACGCTGACCAGGTCAGCGGGGTTGGCCACCAGAGCACCATTTGCGTCCAGATAGGTCAACGTCAGATTAGTGGTGGCCAGATTGCTGATCAGCTGGCTCGTACCTGCGTCGGTCGCGGCATTGAAGATTGCCCGCCGCAACACCACCGGATCGCTGATATTGCAGACTGCTGCCAGGCGCGCACCACGGCGCGCGGCCTCATCCAGTGCATTGACCGTGAAGTACAGGCGGCCCATTTCCAACACGCCAAACAACAGCGTGAACACCAGCAGACCAACGAAGGCAAACTCCACCGTATAGGTTCCGCGCATGTGTTTTCTATTCATCACAGTGCCCTCATCACGGTAGTGGCAACCAGCGGAATGCTCAGCGCAATCTGATTGCCAAACAAACCCGGAATCGAGCCGGCACAATTGCCACTGCCAATCACCGGGCAGAACGTATAGGTGATGGTGACTCGCACATGGTCGGTGCCCACCGCGGCGACGACCACGTTGCCAGGCGTCAACCCGGACAACACAGCGGTGCCGGTGTTGGCAGGCACGCCATACACCGCAACGTTTTTCGTCTGGGTCTGCAGCGCATTGCTCAGAGAGACCGCACCCAGCGTCGAATCCCAGGCCTGGCTGGCGACAAAACGGTCGGCATCACGGCTGGCCTGCAGCAACACGTTGTACTGATAGAGCATGCGGCCGATCTCACCGAGGCTCAGTAACAGCAGCAACAACACCGGCAGGACGAGGGTGAATTCCACCATGGCCAGGCCTTGCTGGCGCTGCGGATGTTTAAACGCGTGAAGTCTCATGACGCCTCCTATGAGTCAGTGCTCGGAGTACCGCTGCCGTTGAGATAGGTTTTGTAGAGCTGGATGATCTGTGGGCCGGAATCGGTTGACGGTGTAGGGCCGGGCACGTTGTCGCCTTCGCACTCCTTCACGAACTGCCCGAAGATCTGAGCGTCCCCGCCACCGCCATCCATTGGTTGCACCACGTAATAGCAGCCGAAACCGAGGACGGGGATCGAGCTTGAACCGCCTTGTTTGCCAGTGCAGTTGCCCACCACAATTTTCATCATCCGGCGCTCGAACACGCCATGGCTCTCACAACCACTGCCAGACCCTGCCACACACGCGGCAACGCTCGCACGCCAGTCGTTGTAGTCAAATATCGCGTCGCTGCCCGCCGTGAGATTGCCGTTGCTCGAGGTGACGGCTTGCCCCTTGTACTTCACCTGTGCCGGTGTGACCGAGTCGTCGTATGTGATCGCGGGGTTGCTGGACGTGGTCACCAGGTCCGGCGGATAGTCCGAGGCACTGACCGGGCCGTGGTAGATGCCGAAGCGTGTGTTCAAGCCTTGGGAGGTAGGGCCGACCTTGTTGCCAGGTGCGGTCTGGACGTTGTCCCCCACAGTGCGGCAGACCTTGCCACCTCCGGCCAGGTCCTCCCTGACGGTACTGCCGCCCGGACCAAAATCGAGCAACTGAAAGTTGCCTGGACCAATGGGCGACGAATTGCCGGCAGCCGTCTTCAATACCTGCAAATCACCAAACTGGAAGCCCCAGAACATGCCAGCGGCAGGGTTGTATTTAGTCGGGTCGCCACAGACCATCAAAGGTGCGAGATCACAAGGACTGGTAGGGCTGGGTCCAGCAGTGGCGATTGCCGCCACCGCTTTGGCCCCCAGGCCGCCAGAACCGAATACCTGGGCGAAGTTCCAGAAAAATCCGGTCAGACTATAGCTCGGTACCGACACCCGAACGTATTTGGCATTCGCTGGCCCGGGATAGGAGAACGGCCCATAGACACTGCTTGCCAGTTCCACCACCGCGAATGTGGCTGCGTTGCCACCAACAGCCGTTGCCAATTCTGTGTTACCCGTGGCATTCGCATTTTGCGTCAGCGTATTGAGTGCGGCAGTCCGCGTCGTACTGGCAATATTGGTACCACCTTCCACCTGACTCAGGGTTTTGGCGCCACTCAGGGCCGCGGCGTCCACCGCATTCTGCAAGCGCGTTTTGTTCAGCATCATGTGCCCGCCGTCCAAAGCCAGTGCCGCCACCATGCCAATCGCCGCCAGCGCGATCACCATCAATACACTCACCGATCCTTTCTGGCGCCTTGGCGTCGCAGTGAACGGCTGCTGAATACGACGATTCATCATCAAGCCCTCATTTGCCGATACTGATCCGGATCGGCTCCGCCAAGACCTGGTGTCCAGGACCTGTTGCGCCCTGTCAGCGAATGTTGACTACTTTGGTTTCGATCCCGCGGATGATGGTGATAGCCCCACCACTTTCGCCGCTGCTGCGCTGCACCACGCGTTTTGGCACCGTGGCGGTGGCCACCGCCATGACCGGTGCGGCAGGCGCAACAGGTGCAACGGCCGCGATTTTTTTCTCGGAGTTCAGCGGATTGCGCAAGGTCAATTGCAATTTCCCTTCCGTTTGCGCCGTGACCAGGGCTTCAGCCTCTGCGGTCGTCATTTCCAGCGTCACTGCACGCACCACCACCGGTTGGGTCTTGTCGGTACCTGCCGTCTGGTCCACCGCCAATACCCGCAAGTTCTCGAGGATGGTCCTGGACACGGCGCTATTGCTGCCGGCACTGGTGGTTTTGGTCGCGAGTACATCGACCCGGTTACCCGGCAACAGGAACCCGCCCACACCGACCACATCGTCCACCCGTACCGAGATGGCACGCTTGTCTGTCGCAATCAGCGAAGCCAGGGTGCTGCCACCCAAGTGCTCACTCAGACGCGCACCGCGCACAATGTCGCCCTTCAGAATGTCGAACGTTGCGATCTTGCCCACAGCCTTTTCGCTCAAGTCGAAGGCATCGTCCGGGATCGTATCCATGGGCATGCGTACGGTCGTGACCTGCTGAGCCTCGACCATCTGCCCGAATGGAATCTCTACCGTGGCGACCACCACGCTTCGAAGGTGGTCATCCGGGCTGGCGTTGAGACGTGCGCTCAGCCAGGAGTCGGCCATCCATGCAGCACCAAGGCCCATGACCAGGGAAACGCCTATCAGGGAAAGAGTACGAGAGCTCATGTCAGTATCTCCGTATCAAAGAAAGTCGAGCTGGACGAAGTAGTTGCGCCAGGCCCATTCCAACTCTTGCGGTGACAGTGGTCCGGAACCGCCCATGTAACGTTGACGATCGAGCGCCATGCTCAGGAGATCGCGGGGATGGCAAGGCACCAGGGGCATGCCTTCACTTGCATAAAGCCTTTGCAGCACATAACGCACCAGCAACTGGTCATAAGGCATGCCCAGACGCTCGCTTTCCTGACGCCAGATCTTTTCGTACTCCTCAGGCTTCAGATAACCGAAGTGCAGCTTGTAGCCAATCCGGCGAAGAAAGGCCTCATCGGCCAACTCCAGGGGATTGAGGTTGGTGGAAAACACCAGAATCAGATCGAACGGCAGCTCGCAATGCCGACCGCCGCCCAGGTTGAGGAAATCGCGCTTCTCTTCCATCGGGACGATCCAGCGATTCAACAGCTCGGCGGGTGCCATGCGCTGGCGCCCCATGTCGTCGATGATGAACAGGCCATTGCTGGCCTTGAGCTGCAAGGCAGCCTGGTATTGACGGGTGGAGGGGTCATAGCGAACGTCCAGTTGTTCCATGCTCAACTCACCGCCAGTGATGACGATCGGGCGTTTGCAGCACAGCAATCGACGGTCGATCCCTTCGTTGAGCATCAGATTGTTCTGTTGAACGTTATCATCGAGCCGCTTATGCACTTGCGGGTCATAGATTTCGATCACCGACTCGTTGATGACGATGGCATGAGGCACCCAGATGGCCTCGGCGAACAGACGGATCAGCCGACTGCTGACATAGGTCTTGCCGGTACCCGCGGGGCCATAAATCATGATCGCGCGCCCGGAATTCATCGCCACACCCAACTGATCGAGCATCCCCTCCGTTAGCACTACGCCAGCAAGGGCATTGCGCATATCGTTGGCGTTGATGCGACCATGGTGAATGGTCTGTAGTTTGATCAAGGACCGGTAGGTACTCACCGGGAAGGGTGCCGCACCGATATAGCCGCTGCGCGACAGGGCATCGCGGGCGGCACTGCGACCGCGCTCGGTCAAGCCATAACGCAACATCTGCCCACCCGTTTGACTCCCCTGGCCAAGCACTTCGACACGACCATCCTTGCGCAGAAACGTCAGGACCTCTTCAAGTACCGCGCCGGTCAGCGCCAGGCGCTCCACCAGCCGCGACATGTCCAGCACGCCGGCATCAAACAAATGCTTGCACACCAACTCACCGAGAAAACTGTCGGTCAGACCAGTCTCGCGGATTGTGCATGGCTGAGGAGCCAGTCGTTGCACCGCGCCCCGATCGCAGGGGTGGGCATCACTATCGACGATGACGTGCATGACTAAGCTCCCAATCCACCGGCAACCAGTTGCCAGTAGACGCTGATTAAAGTGCCTATCAAGATTGCAATCGAATAAGGGAAAGGCTTGCCGGCTACTTCATCTGAAGTTGGCGCCAGATAGGCCTGCGCCCTCAGAATCAACCAATAACGTCCCAGGGTCTGAAGCAGTTGGCCGCGAAACAGCACAATCAAAAAACCGCACACGCCACCGGCTATCAGGCTGAACAAGGCAGCCCACAATGCGAAATGGAATGGTAGAAAGCTGCCGACCATGGCCATTAACTTGACGTCGCCGGCGGCCATGCCACCAAAGGCGTACATCGGCAGAAACAGTGCAAAACAGACCAGGATGCCCAGCAGGCTGTCACCCAATCCGCTGACGCCACCTAAATACATTTGACCGCCCAGTCCCAGGGCAAGGCCCAACAGGACCAGCATGTTGGGAATACGGTGGCGAAGCAGATCGCTCACCACCGCCACGCCCAATAGTCCTAGCAGTAAAACAGTCGTCACCAGCAATTCCATGGACATGGCGCGCCCCCCCCTTCCGGGATTATCGTTAGCAGGCAGCACCTTTGACCGCCGCGCACAGTGCTGTAATCCTGGTATTCACCTCGGTACCCAAAAGAATAAACATTGCGGCAACAGCTACCGTAACTAATCCACCGGCCACGGCGTATTCCACAATGGTCAGGCCATCTTCATCTTTGGCGAACTTGGTGATCGAAGTTCTGATTGTTAGCAGAGTCATTTTTGTATACCTCATGTCAGCCGTGATACGACTCAGAAAGTACGTTGGCGGGGACAGCGTGAGGTCCATTGAGTTGCCCGGTCTATCAGAGAAACTGTAAAACCGGTTGCTCTATGGATATCACCGCGCCCCCACCACAGTGAGTGGCTGTCATCAGCAGGCGGCACCTTTGACCGCAGCGCACAGTGCTGTGATCCTGGTGTTCACGGCGCCACCCAAAAGAATAAACATTGCGGCAACAGCTACCGTGATTAATCCGCCGGCCACCGCGTATTCCACGATGGTCAGACCCTCTTCATCTTTGGCGAACTTGATTATCGAAGTTCTGATTGTTTGCAGATTCATTTTTTATACCTCGCTTCAGCGGTCATACGACTCAGAAAATATATTGGCGGGGAACTGCGCGAAGTCCATTGAGTTGCCGGTCTATCAGAGAAACTGTAAAACCGGTTGCTCCATGGATATCACCGCGCCCCACCACAGTGGGTTGCTGTCATCAGCAGGCAGCGCCTTTGACCGCAGCGCACAGCGCTGTGATTCTGGTGTTCACGGCGCCGCCCAAAAGAGTGAACATTGCGGCAACAGCTACCGTGATTAATCCGCCCGCCACCGCATATTCCACAATGGTCAGGCCATCTTCGTCTTTGACGAACTTCACTACCGAAGCCTTGATTGTTTGCATGATCATTTTGCCCACCTCACTCGAATGTTGTTTTTTCCGGAGGCAGTACTTTCTGCGCTGCCTGATGCAACCCTAGTCAGGGACAAGGCAGGGGCGTTAGGAAGATTTTGCACATCGTTAGGACTTTTTTGCGGGGCGGCCAAAAACGGGGAATTGGCCTTTGCAGAAGTAACGGGCGGGGTAACCAAGGCGTGGCAAGGCCAAGGCAATCGTCATTGATTCACAAGCGACAAGCGGTTAAACGCAGTTTGTCGAAAACACACCAACAAACACTCGCCCGGGCTGCCTTCCAGGCAACCCATAGAGCGAATAGAACTAAAAACCGTCTTTCCTATCGGGATTAAATCTGCAAGGTGATAGCACATTGGCAATACTAGCGAAGTGAGTCACTAAGAATCCCAGAGTAGAGACATGACGTCCAACTTGACCAGAAGGCCAACGCTCCTATGGTTCGATCTGACTCATGATCGATCCACAAAAGAACTCATCGCGCAGTTCGAGGGTACCTGCGACTGCAAACTGGCGAAAAACTCCGTGCTGCCCATCGGGGAACACGCAGACATGATCTGCATCCATTTCGATCGCCCCGACACACCAGGCTTGAGGCTGTTGCTGGAGATCAAACGCAGCACACCGGCCATCCCGATCACCATGTTCACCGTGCAGCACTCGGAGGAACTGGCTGTATGGGCCATGCGCTCCAGCGTCTGGGAATACATGGTGCTCCCGCTCTCGACCACCGAGAGGAAGCGTTACCTGACGGCGGTGGTGCAGCTCTGCGAGCTGCGCCGAAATGCCATCGGCCGGGGCAAGTCATCGCAGATCGACCACTCCCCGACCCTGCCGGACAGCATCCGGCTGACCTCAGGACACCAAAAACACCAGGCGCTGAGCAATGTCATGCTGTACATCGAACAGCACTTTCGTGACAGCATCGATCAGAGGGAATTGGCGCAGCGCTGCGGCATGACGACATTTCGCTTCAGCCGCCTGTTCAAGGAAGCCAATGGGCTTGGCTTCACGGATTACATCCTGGACAAGCGCATGAACTTCGCCAAAGAACTACTCGACAACAGCCAGATGCCGATTACCAGCATCGGCTATGAGGCCGGTTTCAAGGATCCTTCCTACTTCGCTCGTGACTTCAAGCAGTTCGCAAACTGCACGCCCAGTGAATACCGCTTGGCACGCCAACTCCGAGCGACTGCAGCAGCGCAACTGGTGCAGGATGAAAATATCACTGAAGCGCTCGAAAGCCTGATAGAAAGCCTCAGCGGTTGATCGGCATAGGGGACGGCCTTCATAGGCCGTCCCCTGCCACACCACCCGGCAGGCGGGTCCGCACCGGGCAAACCGCCCGATCCGCGATCCGTTTGCGTAAGCAATCAATCAGAATGTCATGGTCGACCCGGTCGAACCTGACCTCTTCGAACACTCTTCATGAACCAAAAGGTAATGCAATGCACGACCCAAGAACTTCTCCGGATCGACATCCACCACCACTTTTCGGCCCGAAGCTTGGGAATCACCACGCGTCGTACCGGACTGGGCCGGTAGAATCCTGACATCTGACTTCCGGTTTCTCGCATCAACATGGCCTATAACGCTTTCTCTCGTTCGGCCCTTCGTCAAAAAAAGACTACTACGGCCTCTGCTGACTTCTCGCTCCGGCTGGCGCCGTCGCCCTTTCAGGCACGAGGCGAGATCTCCCCAGGTAAGAACGCAATCCTTCCCCGCACAACCGCCGGATCTACGCTGCCGCCCTTTGACCACAAGAGCTTCGCGGTTACATGCCCGCTCGCCCTGGTCGGCATCGCCTTGTATCCGGTTCTTGTCCATCGGCTCGCGGTTTCGCTTCACGCTTCCTCCCCACACTCGGTCACCCTCATGCAGTTGCGCTTCACTTCGTTCGCTGTGGTCAGCTCACGACGGGACTTTCACCCGCAAGATTGCGCCCATGCTGGACGCACATGAAAAAGGGGCAGACTTCACAGTCCGCCCCTCGGTTTCTTACTCAAAACCGCGAAACACTCCGCATCGCATCCACCAGATACCGCATCGCTATCCGGTCACTCTCCGACAACTCGCGATAGCGCTCCACCAGCTTCAACTCCTCGGAATTAAGTCGACGCCTTCGCCGCCCGATGCCCAGGCACGGGAAGATTCCCAGCATTTCGGTGATGCCTTGTACTTTCGACATGGACGATGTCCCTCTCTACGTCAAAGAAAACTTCAGATACCGCATCGCCCTTCCTTTTTCAGCCGCTTCCTTGTGCCAACTGAATTCCACCGGCCTGAGGGCAGAAACCGGTCATGCCCATAGAATAGGAAGTAAATTGGCGCTGAAAAGCGGTTTTTAGAGTAATTAGTCGAAAAAAGCGGAAATGCCTTTTAAATCAGAAATCACTGTGGGAAACGTTTACCGGAAATGTCTTGTTTCATAGCGATGCCATTGCCACGCCATCAATCATTTTTGCTCTGCGAGCGAACGGTTTAAGCTATTTGGCATCTGTTTAAAGTCCGTTGCGTTTGGCCGAAGGCATGTCCAAACCTCCATTTCTGATCCAGCACGTGCCAGGAACGGCGCGGGATTGTCACGACAGGTTGTACTTATGCACCGCAGGAATTTGCTCAAAGCATCCATGGCCATCGCTGCCTACACCGGTTTGTCCGCCAGCGGCCTGCTCGCCGCTCGGGCCTGGGCCGGTAGCGGCACGGCTGATGGCGAGGCTCAGGCCTTCGATTTCGAAGCCTTGAAAATCCAGGCCAAGCAGCTTGCCGGCAACCGCTATCAGGACACCAAGCAGGTGCTGCCGCCAACCCTGGCGACGATGACCCCACAAAATTTCAACGCGATCCGCTACGACGGCAATCATTCGCTGTGGAAGGATTTGAAGGGTCAGCTGGATGTGCAGTTTTTCCACGTCGGCATGGGTTTCAAGCAACCGGTGCGCATGTACAGCGTCGACCCCAAGACGCGTCAGGCGCGGGAGGTGCATTTCCGCCCTTCGCTGTTCAACTATGAAAACACCACGGTCGACACCAAGCAGCTCACGGGCGACCTGGGTTTTTCCGGGTTCAAGCTGTTCAAGGCGCCTGAGCTGGACCGGCACGACGTGTTGTCGTTCCTCGGCGCCAGTTATTTCCGCGCGGTAGACGCCACGGGGCAGTACGGTCTGTCGGCCCGCGGTCTGGCGGTCGATACCTACGCCAAGAAGCGTGAGGAATTCCCGGACTTCACCAAATTCTGGTTCGAGACGCCGGACAAGGACAGCACCCGTTTCGTGGTGTACGCCCTGCTGGACTCGCCAAGCGCTACCGGCGCCTACCGTTTCGATATCGATTGCCAGGCCAGTCAGGTGGTCATGACCGTCGACGCCCACATCAACGCGCGCACCGCCATCGAGCAACTCGGCATTGCGCCGATGACCAGCATGTTCAGTTGCGGCACTCACGAGCGGCGCATGTGCGACACCATTCATCCACAGATCCACGACTCGGATCGTCTGGCGATGTGGCGTGGCAACGGCGAGTGGATTTGCCGTCCGCTGAACAACCCGGCGACCCTGCAATTCAACGCCTTCGTCGACACCGATCCGAAAGGGTTCGGCCTGGTGCAAACCGATCACGAATTCGCCAGCTATCAGGACACCGTCGACTGGTACAGCAAGCGCCCAAGTCTGTGGGTAGAACCTACAACCGCGTGGGGCGAAGGCTCTGTCGATCTGTTGGAAATTCCTACAACCGGCGAAACCCTGGATAACATCGTTGCGTTCTGGACGCCGAAAAAACCGGTCGCGGCGGGTGATTCCCTGAACTACGGCTACAAGCTCTACTGGAGCTCGCTGCCGCCGGTGGGTACGCCGCTGGCGCGGGTCAGTGCGACTCGTTCGGGCATGGGTGGTTTCACTGAAGGCTGGGCGCCGGGCGAGCATTATCCGGAAGTCTGGGCGCGACGGTTTGCGGTGGATTTCACCGGGGGTGGGCTGGATCGCTTGCCTGAAGGCACGGGCATTGAACCTGTGGTCACGTGCTCCAACGGCCAGGTCAAAGACTTCAACGTGCTGGTGCTCGATGACATCAAGGGCTACCGGATTACCTTTGACTGGTTCCCGACCAATGACAGCGTTGCACCGGTGGAACTGCGGTTGTTTATTCGCACCAATGACCGGACGTTGAGCGAGACCTGGTTGTATCAGTACTTCCCGCCGGCGCCGGAGAAGCGTAAGTACACCTGAGGGCTAATGGTCGGCTGATCCGGCCTCTTCGCGAGCAGGCTCGCTCCCACAGGAGTTCGTATTTCAATGTGGGAGCGAGCCTGCTCGCGAAGACGGCCGAACAGACAGCAAATCCTCCGCCCAGAAACACAAAAGCCCCGGTCACCACGACCGGGGCTTTTTCATTTCAAACGGCTCAACTTATGAAGCCGAACGCACCACCCCTTGCGACACATTGGTCGGTTGCAGCTTGAACACGTAGAACAACACCGTCAGCAACACCAGAAACGCCGGGCCGACATACAGCGCCACGCGGGTGTCCGGGAAGTACGCCATCAAGCCGACCACCAACACCAAAAACGCCAGCGCCAGGTACGAGCTGACCGGGTACAGCCACATCTTGTATTTCAGGCCGGCCCGTTCGCTGGCGCTCAGGCCTTTGCGGAATTTGAGCTGGGCCAGCAGGATCATCACCCAGGTCCAGATCGCACCGAAGGTGGCAATCGCCGTCACCCAGACGAAGACTTTCTCAGGCACCAGGTAGTTGAGCAGCACGCCCAGCAGCAAGGCGAAAATCGACAGCAGCAGTGCGCGACGCGGCACGCCGTTGTTCGACGTCTTGGCGAAACCGGCCGGGGCCTGGCCGTTCTGCGCCAGGCTGTAGAGCATGCGCCCGGTGCTGAAAATGCCGCCGTTGCAGGACGACAGCGCCGCAGTGATCACCACGAAGTTGATGATACCGGCGGCGGTCTTGATGCCCAGACGCTCGAACGTCATCACAAACGGGCTGCCCTGGGTGCCGATTTCGTTCCACGGGTAGATCGACAGGATCACGAACAACGCGCCGACGTAGAACAGCAGAATCCGCCAGAACACCGAGCCGATTGCATTGGGGATGGTTTTCTGCGGATTCTTCGCTTCACCGGCGGTCAGACCGATCATCTCGACGCCAAGGTAGGCGAACATCACCATTTGCAGGGACATCAACACGCCTTGCACGCCGTTGGGCATGAAACCGCCATGCGCCCAGAGGTTGGAAACTCCCAACGCCACGCCGTCGTTACCGAAGCCGAATGCGATCACACCGACACCGCCGATCACCATTGCAATGATGGTGACGATCTTGATGAGCGCAAACCAGAATTCGAATTCACCGAAGGCTTTCACCGCGATCAGGTTGATCGAGCCCATGCTGACCAGCGCCGCCAGTGCCCAGATCCAGCGCGGCACGTCGGGGAACCAGACGCCCATGTACACCGCCACTGCGGTGATTTCCGCGACGCAGGTCACCAGCCACAGGAACCAATAGTTCCAGCCGGTCAGGAAGCCCGCCAAAGGACCGAGATAATCTTGCGCGTAACGGCTGAAAGAGCCGGCGACCGGGTTGTGCACAGCCATCTCACCGAGAGCGCGCATGATCACCAGGATCGCCAGACCGCCGATGATGTAGGACAGCATGATGGCCGGGCCGGCCATTTCGATGGCCTTGGCCGAACCGAGGAACAGGCCGACACCGATGCAGGCACCGAGCGCCATCAAGCGAATATGCCGCTCGCCGAGTTCGCGTTTAAGCGGGCCGCCCTGAACGGTCTCGCCGTGGGGCAGATGATTGCCGACTGGCATAGGGGTACAACCTCGTCTTGTTATTGGATATGACCACTGAGTGTCGAAGCGCTGGCCGATAAGCCAATGCTTGCCTGAAACCGGACCTGCTTCGTGGGCAGAACCGTCTTGCAGGACAAAACCTCCAAGATCAGCGGGGTGTGCAGTATAAAAAGCCGACGTCAGAGAGTTTCACTCTATAAGTCACAAAATTCAGGCGTACATCTCGAGAAAAATGCGATTTCAGGAGATGGATTGTCTGGATTTTGTAGGATTTTTCGCCATTTAAAACGGCACCGAGTATTGCACGGTATTGGTGCAGCGTCATGCCCCTACCTACGCAGCATTTACGTTGCGAAGGCTCTATTCAGCGCCCTCCAAGAACCTCGCAGGCCATTTCTGTCCTGTGGCGAGGGAGCTTGCTCCCGCTCGGCTGCGCAGCAGTCGCAATTCAGTACACAAGTTTTATCTGGAGGAACGCGATTGCATTGATTGGGTCTGCTTCGCAGCCCAGCGGGAGCAAGCTCCCTCGCCACAGGAATGGTGCTCCTGACTGGATCCGTCAGGACTTTCGGAAGATTCACTCAGTATTTGCGGCGTCGTGTAGGTCGAGGTGTGGCTAGCGTGAATGGAAATCACTATTTCCAGGAAGCAAAGGAATGCATCCACGACCAAACTCACATTTGCTCCGTCAGGGACGCTTTTCAGAACAAGGCCGGGCCTATCTCATAACGGCGGTTGTGCATCAACGCCACCAGAAATTCACCGATTGGCGATTGGGGCGCTTGTTGGTCACGGAACTGAGGCGAGCCCATGAACTGGAATGGGTCAACTCGATAGCGTGGGTGATCATGCCTGACCACTTTCATTGGTTGGTGCAACTTGAGCAAAGCACTTTGGGTCAACTCATGCAGGCTACCAAATCTCGTAGCACGCTCACTATCAACCGAGCGTTAAACGGTAAAGGCGCCTTCTGGCAGAGCGGCTACCACGACCGGGCAATACGCGATGACGAAGATCTGCGCCCCTTCGCTCGCTACATTGTCGCCAACCCTCTGCGCGCGGGGCTGGTGAAAAAAATCGGCGATTACCCGCTCTGGGATGCCTGCTGGCTCTAAACCTGAATCAAAGATATGCCTCACACTGTGGCGAGGGAGCTTGCTCCCGCTGGGCTGCGAAGCAGACCCATTCCCTTGTACCTGCGGTTCGTCTGATTGATTCGGTCTACAGGATTGCGACTGCTACGCAGTCGAGCGGGAGCAAGCTCCCTCGCCACACAGGGCGATGCACTTTCGATATTTGGGTGTTCACAATATTTTCCCCATCGCCAACCACCGACTAAGCTTCAGACAAGTCCGATCAATCTGCGTGAATGGATCAGTCGACTATGGGTGCTTTGTGGCAAACCGATTCGAGTAAAACTGTGGTTCCGACTGAACGTGTGGATGAAGCGCCTTTACCTGAAAAACCTCGCCGTAGTCGCACGAAACACGGCTGGGGCGCCTTCTGGTTGTTGCTGTTGATTATCGCGATTGTCGTGGGTCTGGCTGCTGCCAAGGAAATGCGCACCTCGAAGTTTCAATCCCGGGAAGTCAGCAGGTTTGCCGCGACCCTGAAATATGATGTACAACCCGGCCCCAGCGACGCCATTCGCTACCCCGGCGCCGGACCTTTCGATATGCGATTGGGCTACAGCTCGCTGAGTGAATTCCTGCCGCGATTGCTCAAGCGTGATTACGTCATCTCGGCCCAGACCCGGTTTTCCCAGGCGCTGATGGACTACAACGACAAGGGTCTTTTCGTGCCCTATCCGGAGAAGATCCAGGCCGGGTTGTTGATCACCGATTGCCGGGCGGCACCGTTGTATCAGTACAAATACCCGCAACAACTCTATTCAAGCTTCGATGCCATTCCGCCCGTGGTGGTCAACAGTCTGCTGTTCATCGAAAACCGCTTCCTGCTCGACCCTCGTCAAACCCGGGCCAACCCCGCCGTGGATTGGCCTCGGTTCGGCATGGCCGCGTGGTCGCAAGTTGCCAAAATGCTGCACGTGCCCGGCCAATCCGCGGGCGGCAGTACCCTGGCGACACAACTCGAAAAATACCGTCACTCACCGGATGGCTTGACGATGTCGGGTGGGGAAAAAATTCGCCAGATGATTTCCGCCACCGTGCGCGCCTATCAGGCCGGGCCGGAAACCCTTGAGGCGCGCAAAAACGTGGTGCGCGATTACCTCAACAGCGTGCCGCTGTCGGCCGTGCCGGGTCACGGTGAAGTGCATGGCATGGCCGAAGGTTTGCGCGTCTGGTACGGCGCTGATTTCAACAAGGCCAACGAACGGCTGGCCAGCACCGACACGGACCCAAAGGCCCTGGCGGAAAAAGGTCTGGCCCTGCGTGAGATGCTGTCGCTGATGATCGCCCAGCGCCGCCCTTCCCACTTCCTGACCAAGGGCCGCGACGAACTGACCGACCTCACCGACAGCCACATTCGCCTGCTGGCTCAGAACAACGTGATCGACGCGCCATTCGCGGCGGCCGCGCTGGCCAGCAAAGTGACCTACCGCGACTGGCAGACCCAGCCGACCATTCAACCGATCGAAACCAACAAAGGCATCAGTGTGGCGCGCAGTCGACTGGGCGGGTTGCTCAACCGGCCGCTGTACGACCTCGATCGCCTCGATCTGTCGGCCACCACCACGTTGCAAGGCGACCTGCAAACCCAGGCCACCGAATACCTCAAGCATCTGGCCGACCCGGTCTTTGCAACGCAAATCGGCCTGATGGGCGAACGTCTGCTCACACCCACCAGCACCACGCAAGTGCGCTATAGCTTCACGCTGTTCGAACTGACCCCGGACGGTTCCCGGGTGCGGGTGCAGACCGACAGCACCGATCAGCCATTCGACATCAACGAAGGCAGCAAGCTGGAATTGGGCTCCACCGCGAAAATGCGCGTGCTGACGACTTATCTGCAAATCATCGCCGAGCTGCACGATAAGTACGCCGAGATGACCGTCCCGGATTTGAAGAAAGTCGACGTCCCGGATCAGGATCGCCTGAGCCGCTGGGCCGTCGATTACCTGATCGAGACCAAGGACCGCAACCTGCCCGCCATGCTGGGCGCCGCGCTGGACCGCAAGTATTCCGCCAGCCCCGGCGAAGCCTTTTTCACCGGTGGCGGGCTGCACACCTTCGTCAACTTCCGCAAGGAAGACAACGGCCGCCTGCCGACCCTGCGTGATGCCCTGCGCGAATCGATCAACCTGCCGTTCATTCGGTTGATGCGTGATCTGGTGCGCTACACCACCTACTCCGGCCCAAACAACAGCGCTGCACTGCTCGGGGACGACCGCGATCCTCGGCGTCAGGAATACCTGGCCGAGTTCGCCGACCGCGAGGGCACTTCGTTCCTGCTGAAGTTCTGGAAGAAATACAAAAACAAGGACACCCAGGCGCGGCTCGAGACCTTCCTCGACAGCATGCGCCCGACGCCGATTCGCATGGCGGCGGTGCATCGCTATCTGCTGCCGCAAGCCAGCCAGGAGAGCTTCAACATTTTCGTGCGCTCACACCTCAGCGGCACCAAGCTCACCGAAAAACTGACGGACGAACGTCTCCAAAGGCTTTATGAAAATTACAGCCCCGGCATCTACGACCTGCCGGATCAGGGCTTCATCGCCAAGGTGCACCCACTGGATCTGTGGCTGATGGGCTACCTGCTGAACAACCCGGATGCCAAGTGGAGCCAGATCGTCAAAGCCAGTCAATTCGAGCGGCAGGAAGTCTACAGCTGGCTGTTCAAAAGCCGTCACAAGGGTGCGCGCGACAGCCGCATTCGCACCATGCTGGAGATCGAAGCGTTCCTCGACATTCACGCGCGCTGGCAGAAAGTCGGCTATCCGTTCGACCACCTTGTGCCGTCGCTAGCCACCGCCATCGGCAGCTCCGGCGACCGTCCGGCGGCGTTGGCAGAGCTGATCGGCACCATCCTCAACGACGGCGTGCGCATGCCGACGCTGCGCATCGACAGCCTGCACTTCGCGGCGAATACGCCGTATGAAACCAAGCTGATCAACGATCCGGATGTGGGCAAACGGGTGATGCCGTCCGAAGTCGCCGCGGCCATGCGCGAGGCCTTGTCACAAGTGGTGGACGCCGGTACGGCGAAACGCGTTTCCGGCAGCTTCATGACGCCCGATGGCAAACCGTTGGGCATGGGCGGTAAAACCGGCACCGGGGACAACCGCATCGAAGCCATTGGTTCCGGCGGTCGAATCCTCAGTTCGAAGTCGATCAACCGCACCGCCACCTTCGTGTTCTTCATTGGTGATACCCACTTCGGCACCATGACCGCGTTTGTGCCCGGCCGCACGGCCGAAGCCTTCAAGTTCACCTCGGCGCTGCCGGTGCAAGTGCTCAAGGGCATGGCGCCGATCCTGACGCCGTATCTGCAACCTGGCAGTCATACGCAGTGTTTGCCTGTTGAAGTGGTGAGGCGTTGATGGCGCTGTCCGCACGGACAGCGCCATAACGTTTTTAGCGTCCTCGCAGGTCATATTTATATATGACATATATTCAAAATCAAAGGCATCGCACCCCGTCAACCCTTTGATATTGACTAGCAATTCTGACTTTTATTGCAACTTAAATTGGATAGGCTATTTATCTTCTCAACAGACAAGATAAAACCCATGTCGCACACGGATCAAAACACCCCAAAACTTAAAACCACCAATAACCCGCCCAAGGGACGTCATTACAACCATATAAAAAAAACAGCAAGCAAAGAACTAACAAACATATCGTTACATCGAGCAAAGGCGCTGGGCGCCGCTGCTTTAAAAACTGAAAGCTGGTATAAAAGCGACGATCACGAGGCGCTGAAGGCTGCCAATCTGCTGGCCTGGAAAGCGCAAACCCAGGCAGACAAATTATTCGGGAAAATTCAGGGCATTTACACTTTCGCCGAACCGCTGCTCAAGACCAAACTTAAAGAAACCTACGACATTGAAGTGGACGTAAAGTCTACTTATCTTCGCCTTTACTTCCCCAAAAAAACTCCTTGGTATGTGATTGACACACAAGTGGGCCATGCCAGCCGAACAGTGTCCTTACTGGATGCGGCGCTGCACAATTTCGCAACCTCTGAGACATTTACCGCGGATTCCGAGTTCATTAGTAGACCTGATGCCAATGGACACTTCGATGTCAAACCCGTCAAAACAAAGATGTCCATCGAGCAATTCAAAATCCTGTGCAGAGAACTGGACATCGGCGGGCAGTACAACCGATACCTCAGAGCATTTTTACTGACCAAAGAGCCCGTCGCCCAAGCGCTGCTCGAGCTCAAGGCAACAAGCAATCAGAAAGCGGCACTGGAAGCCGCCGCGCATCTTGCCCTGAAAAAGAAAGACATCAGCGCTGACGCGTTCGACGTCGTGCTCGGGACGATCGAAGGGCGAACGGGCCTCACGCTGGACGGTAAGGTGATGCGCTGCGCCGAGCTTTCGATGCTGGACGCGTCCTTGACCGGTGTCGTGCTGTTCACGGCGAACCAAGACCAAACCCGCAGCACTAACAAGCTGATCGCCTACGTTCCCCATGACCCCGAACATCCGCTGAAAGAATATGTCTCCGGGCTTGCGTTCGTGCAGGAGCTGACTCGCCAGTTGCGGGAAAACAAAACGATCCAGTCCTCGCAGGGCAACTATTGGCAGTACTTCAGCCAGTTCATCGACCAGCAACAACGCGGGCATTTTTTCGCTGACCTCGATCGACGCCTGAGTGTGGTCAAATGGCACGAAAAAGATCCCCTCGACCCAGGGCCAACGTGGCGGTCAACCCCCGTGGACAAGCCCAACCTGGAATTTCGGGTTTCGCCCATCAACAAGGACCTCTGGCAGCACCTCTATCAGCGCAACGTCAGCAAGATCATCAATGACGCCCAGGAAATCGCCGTGTCGACTGCCTGGACCGACCGGGCAGCACGCTGGGCCTGGTGGGACAACTTCAAGAAAATGCTCTCGGACATTTTCAACGCGGCGTTATTGGTGCTGACCCCATTCGTACCGGGATTGGGCGAACTCATGCTGGCTTACACCGCTTATCAACTGACCACCGAAGTCGTCGAAGGCATTGTGGACCTGGCCGAAGGGCAATGGACCGAATTGGCGGAGCATGTGATAGGCGTGGTGACCGATGTCATTCAACTGGCAGCGTTCGGTGCCGGTGCTACCATCGGCAATGAGTTCCGGCTCAAGTTGTCTCCGTTTGTCGAAGGCATGAAACCCGTGCGGTTGCCTGACGGTAGAGCCTCTTTATGGAACCCCGACCTCAAGCCTTACGAACAAACCGGCGTGACGCTGCCCGACGCGTCGAAACCCGACGCCCTCGGCCTGCATCGGCATCTCAATCAGCACATGCTCGCGCTCGAAGGCAAGGTGTACGCCATCGAGACACCCGCCAAGACTGATCCGACCGCAACGCACCGTATCAAACACCCCGACCGCCCGAATGCCTACTCACCGAAACTCGACCATAACGGTTACGGCGCCTGGGTCCATGAGGGCGAGAATCCTGGTGACTGGCAAGGTGAAACCCTGATGCGCCGTCTCGGCCACACCGTCGAGCGCTTTTCGCCTGTCGAGCGCGAGCAGATCCGCATCAGCAGCGGCACCGACGACAATGAACTGCGGCGGATGCACCTCGAACATGCTCCACCGCCGCCACTGCTGGCCGACACCGTCAAGCGCTTCAGCGCGCTGGACGAGGCGCGAATCGCCAGTGCCAATCTCCGTGGCGGGCGACCGCTCGCTCCCGCGTCCGAATGGTTCGAAACGCTGCTGACCGGGTTGCCAGGCTGGCCTGCCGAACGGGCGTTGAAAATCTATGAAGGCTCCGACCTGAGCGGTCAGTCGCGCACCTACGGCAACGCCAGGGCGACCGCCGCCAACACACTGAGCATCGGCATGCCTGAGTTGATGTCAAGCCAGTTTGCCGAGCGCGTCGTGGTTTTTTTGAACGAGACTGAAATCACCACCCTGCTCGGTCGATACGTACCGCGCACTGGACGCGCGCAAACCTTGCGCAATCAACTGGCCGATGTCGTTGACCTGCGCCGAAGCGAAATATCCCGGTTCATCTACCAGGCTGCAGAGAGGTCGAACAAAGCGGATGTGCAAGTGCTCAGACAGACGT
The DNA here is from genome assembly GCF_054897965.1 of Pseudomonas sp. LB3P81. Lineage (NCBI taxonomy): Bacteria > Pseudomonadati > Pseudomonadota > Gammaproteobacteria > Pseudomonadales > Pseudomonadaceae > Pseudomonas > Pseudomonas sp. LB3P81. The sequence continues at coordinate 2,216,580 of NZ_JBUBVG010000001.1, forward strand.
TCGCCGACATGCCGCTCACGCTCGCGGAAAAGGTCCTGGCGGATGCAACACCAAACGAAATACAACAGATAGTCGATGCAAACCGCTTGCCCCTGCGGCTGAAAACCCTGGCCCGCGAAGTCAACTTCGAAGCACTCACCTCTCGCGCCTATGACGGTTTTTATCACGAGGAATTGTTGAGCCCCGACACCGAGAGACTGGCGCTGAACGCCCTGAAATTCTTCAGCGATAGCTTCGGCGACTTGCAGGTAGAGGTGCGGGGGGCACGCATGACGGTCCACTGCGCTGCAGCGTCGGACCGGATGACGCGTCGACCGTGAGGCTATTGATCCGTGATGAGCGCGGCCGCTACGAAGTAGTGGACCAAGACAACCGCCCGTTACAATCCGCTGGCGATTTCTACGAAGCGATCCTGCATGCCCTTCCGGCAGACAAGCGCTCGCAACTGGGCTACCAAACCGGTCAGGGCCGCCTGCTCAAGCTGTGGGTGATGGAACAGTCCGCGCCACCGGCCGAGCGCCGCGTTGTGATGGCGCAGCCGCCGATTCGTTCAGTCGCTAGTGTTGAAACCACTCACCTGGTGCGCGGCCCTTCCTGGTTCTTTGGCACAAAGACCCTCGAACAAAGGATCAAAGAGCTGTATCCGAAACTGAGCGAGCGGCAGGTGACCTCGTTCGTCGAGCACTTACGCGCCAAAGGTGGACCTGACGAGGCCATCGGACGGCTCGAGAATGAACTGGAGCAACTGCGCCATACCTTAGGCGCGTGGCGAGACTCTCAGCCCCGCGGACTTGATGGAAGCGGGGAGGTAGAAGTTGGCATTAATCTCGAATTCCTGCGAACCGGTGGACGCCATATCGAGACACGGTTGCTTGAATGCTTCGAACGCAAGAGCGAAGCCTTCGGTGAACGCAGTGTGCATCCCGCCGATGGTTATACGCTGGATCTGTCTTCCGAAGCCGCCACCCCGGATCTTGAGCGTTGGTGGAAGGAGGTGCGCGAGCTGCGCGACATCAATAAATTTCTGGACCAGATCACCGTCCTGAACCTGAACAGGGCGCGTAATTCCACCAACACCGGAGGCCTGTTGAGCGACCTTCCCAACCTTCGTCAGTTAAGCGCCCGCGAAGGCGGTTTGACCGGGGTGCCGCACGCTATCGGCGAACTGCATCAGCTCAGAGCCCTTGACCTGGCCGACAATAGAATCGCCCTAGAGCCTGATTCCCTTGAACAGCTGGGTCGCCTCACCCACTTGGAAGCGCTGAGACTGGACGGCAATCCACTTCGCCAGCCTCCGGATGTCAGTGGCATGCCTGAGTTGAAAGTGCTTCGCCTGGCCAATACCGGCATCAAGGACTGGCCGGCCGGCCTGTTCACGGATGGGGCTAATGGGATGAGTCGTCCGCGACACTTCTCGCTCGACATGCGCCAATGTCCGATCAACAGTTTGCCGCAGGTCACGGTAGGCTCGGATCAAGCGTTCGTGCTGGCGCGCTCGCGCTTCAGTACAGCGCAGCTTTCTGCCGCCGATCAGGGGCGTCTTGGTGACTACCGCGAGTCCGTGGGTTTTGCCCGCCAGCAGGTGGTTTCCGGGAGGGTTGAGGATGAACTGGACCATTGGAAACCCTTCGAAACGGATGCTTTGTCTTTCAGTCCTTCGGGGAGGTACACGTCGTACAGGAAGGAGTCCTGGCAGGATGTGATGGCGGAGCCCGGCTCCAGCGGCTTCTTCAGAGTCATTCGCCGGCAGCGAGACAGCCAGGACTACCGGGACAGTCGATCGCGCAGGCAACTCACACGGAGGGTCTGGCAAATGATCGAGACCATGGCGGTGGACAGCGATTTACGCGAGGAACTGTTCAAGCAGACCGCCGACCCCCAAACCTACGCCGATGCCTGGTCGGAACTGTTCAACCGCATGGGCCTTAGAGTGCTGGTGTCACAGGCATACATAGAGTGGACGACTGCCACCGAGCTTGAAAACAATCTGGTCAAACTGGCCCGCAGTGCCGCTCGCCTGGAAAGGGTGGGTGACCTCGCCAGAGCCGAAATCAGCCGCCAGAGACAGCAGCATTTGATCGATCCAGCAGGCAACGACGCACCGGATAACGTCCAAGTGCACAGGGCCTACGAAACCGGGCTGGCGAATCGCCTGGATCTGCCCTGGCGGCCCGAGGGCATGCCGTATGAAACCCGATCAGGCGTTGATCAAGCCAAAATCGATACGGCCTACAACACCATTATCGAACGCGAGCACGGCGACGGTCTGGTCAACGGAATGCTCGGTTTATTCGAATATCCGTTCTGGGAGAACTTCCTGCGCAGGACTCACCCGGAAGAGTTCACAGCCAACGATCGTCTTTACGCAGACAAACTGGAGCAGCTCAAAGCGCTGCGCGAGACACAAAAGGAATGGGTCGATCACGAAGATCTGGCACAGACAAAGGCATTGAAGGAAAGACTGGAAGGCCTGGCTCAGGCGTTGAACATTCCAGAGAAAGACGTGTTCACTGGCGAAGAAATGACCACGTGGTTTTACAACCGACAGGTGTCCGACATGGGCAATGCACGAAACGGGCTGGCCAGAGACCTGACCCGCGCGGCGCTGACAAATGCCGGGCTTTCAATCTCGTCCCGCTGACTTGACCCTGGATCCAGGCTTGCTGGGGCCAGGTGTTGAAATGTGGCAGTAACCCCGGCCGGTTTCAACGGACCCGGCTGGAACAACGCCCGGATCTCCTGATTCGCCGACTGCGCTCTGGGCTATTCCCCCGGAGCCTTGGCGTTGAACAGCAGAAGGACAGTGCCGTCATAATCCCCTGGCCTATACCCACCGGAGGGTTCCACCGGCTGTATGTCCAGCAACACTCGGGCCCCCACCGCGGCCTCCGCTCTGGACACCACTTCCCGCGGGCGCATATCCGGGCTCAGCTCCACTCCGTTGAAACTGACCTTCAATCCGATCTCCTCGCCCGGGCGGCCGTTTGAAAGGTAAGGCGAATTGCCGAGGCGCGCTTCAATGGCGCTGGTGTCATGCCTGACATCGAAATATTTTTGCACGCCGCCCATGGTCGACGAGGGGTAGTCCCAGTTGAGTCGCTGTGGCCGATGAATCCAGTCCGGCTCCGCCGGAATGATGTAGAACGGGCGACTGGGGATGGTCAACGTGACCTCAAAATTCAGCTCTTCCCGGGCTGCCCAGGTCGGGACACTCATCAGTGAGCTCAAAGCCATCAGTGCGGCGACAGCGCATTGCTTGTTCATGTTCGATACCTACCGCGTGTATGGAAGCGGCCGTTAGCGGCGCGCCACCGTCAGGTCTTTTTTGCTGTCGCCTTCGATCAGCTTGAAACGGTATTCACGGTCCGGTTCCTTGTCGAAGGCGAAGGTCTTGCCGGCCATGACGTGGTGTTTGGTGGTCGCGCCACAGTCCGTTTCCTTGGTCAGCGAGCAGCTTTTGAACTCATCGACCACCAGCACCGTGTTGCCGTTGTTGCGCAATTCATAACGGCCGGATGTTTCATTGATCGCCGTTTCATAGCGGGCATCCTTGGGCCTGACAAAGAACACGATGCCAAACCCGGTCATCACGTTGACCCCGGCCGACAGGGTCTTCTTGTAGTCTTCGCGCTCTTCATTGGAGACCACGAACTCGTCTTCCTTTTCCGGCACCACCGGCACGAATCGCACGCGGAAATAGCGCTCGCGGTCACGCTCGCCCATGTACAACAAACGCGTGCCTTGCATGCCCTGGGCCGGCACGATCAACCGTGCGGGGCTGGCCATGACGCCGTTGCGCGAAGCACCGTCGGCAGCGTTTGCGACAGGGATTTCCTGCGGCTTGCCATCGGCGTCGTAGACGATTTCCAGCACGTTGACCTTGACGAACGCGGTGCTGTCACCGCTGTTGAAAACCCGTTTCAGGTACGTACTTTTGTCGCCATCGAGATAGTCGTACACCGTGCCGACATTGATCTGCGGCCCGGCATTGGCCGCCGTGCAAAACACACTGGACAGCAACAGCAAAAACACTCGTGTCATCGTCTTCTACCTCGTGAAAATGAAAAATGGCCCTTCCCGGATGCTCAGACTTCCGAGTCGAAAATGATCGTGACGTGGCCCCAGAGCGTGCCGTTCATGCCGGGTCTGAGCAGGGACGCGATCCACCTTGAGGGCATCTGAAAGCGCAAGTTGCCGGGTTTTCGATCCACGTAGCGCGAGGGTTCGAATGGCCCCAGCCAGCGGTTGTAGTCCAGCGTGCCAGTCCAGCCGTCAGCACCGCCGGGGCCGACGATGCCTTTGGGCACAGTGAGCCTGACCTCGAACTTGGAAAAACCCACCTGGTTGTTGCCGATGTCACATTCGCTGCCGCCTTGAGAGCCGCAGAGCATCATGACCTTGAAGCGCGACGACGCTGACAGGTAGAACGGTTGATCGCGGTAGATCTCGGTCGGCATGCGACCCTCGTTGATCCAGCGTTGCCACCCCCCCTTCGGCTCCATGGCAACCTTGTCCCCGCCGGGCGGCAGTTCGACTTTCAAGGTGTGCTGCACGTCGAGCACGAAGTCCAGGGTCAGGGTGCTGTCATCCGGTCTAAAAAAAGGCCCCATGTTGAAGTCCGCGCCGCCTTGACCGACGCTGTAGGTCAGCGAGCCGGTGTACAACCCGGTCGACATGGTCAAGGGGTTTGGCGTACGCAACTCATAGGCAATATCGAGAAATTCGAAATCCATTTGCCCTACGTCGAACGCTGCGACCTTGTTACAACTCGCTTGCACGGGTGTTTTCCAGAAAAACTGATAAGTGGTGGGAGAGTAGGAGCCGACACCGCTGTACTGGCATGGAGGCGGTGCATAAACCCAGGAACTGCCCACCCACAGCTTGCGATGCGCCTCCAAAAGGTTGGGCTCGCCCGTCAGCTCGGTGACTGGCTTGCTCAACTGAAATCTGGAGCCGATACCGCTGATTCGCACCTCCACCGTGCTCGTTTGCTGAGTCTCATGATTGGTGACTGTCAAGACTCGCCAATCCGCAGGCACCTTTACCCAGACGCCATTGTTCGAAAACAGAGGGGTGAACGTACTGAATCGAATCGGCACATGGATACTGAACATACCGTTATCGGTGCACTCGCCTGGAAAGTTCGCGCAGTAACCACTGTTCGGCGTTTTGTTGACGAACACATTTTTGTTCGGCTGTGATGGATCCGGCTGGAACAACGCCCTGATTTCCTGATTCACCGCCTGCGCCGAAGTCATGCTCAGCGCCGCGAGCAAGCCCAGCCAATACGTTGATCTTTTCATGCCTCAACCTGCCTTCTGATCGGTAATGGTTGCATCGGCCAGGGTGTCCGGCGTGCAACGCAGATCCCCGATCATCAACACGTTGTTTTCGCTGCGATGTTCGTTCGCGTTGAGGCGGAACTGGCACAACAGCCGGTTATCCTGGCGCACCTCGAGGGTTGGCGAGCCGGCATTCATTTCCATCGAGAAGAAACCGTCGACTTCCGTGACCCCGCGACTGGCGTGGTTGATCACGTGGTGACCCTTGAGTGGTTGTCCCTGCTCATTGACCAGCCGCCCCAACACGGTCAGGGTTTTCATCACCCGAATCTTGCGGTAGTCCACTCCGCCCTTGTTCAGGTGATAACGGGTGCGCGCCGGCTCGATGGTGGCTGCCGGCACATGGTTGCCCTCGAAATCGAAACTTACCGAGCTGTTCTGGTACGCAGTGATCGGGATGAAATTGCGCCCCGGCTTCAACGTCGCGCTGCCGCCGCTGAAGTCGTCGGCGCGCAGGGCGATGTCATCGATGTCCGATTCGACGTCGACAATCATGCCGGCGCCGCGCATTTCGTACTGGCTGGTCATGAGCATTTGCTGACCGCCCAGCACCAGGGTGCTGTCCAGGTTCAGGCCGCCGGTGAAGTTGCCGTTGTAGGACGAACGCTGGATGAACCCATCGCCATTGATTGCGTCGGTGCGAAAATTGGCCAGGCTGGAAACGCCCACGCCATAGGTGTCGGTCAGGGCGGTGACCGAGACGTTTTGCAACACGTGATCCTTGAGGTCCTTGCGCCAGCCGATGGACGCATTGTTGTCTCGTCCACCTTCACGCGCGGTACGCGAACCGATGCTTCCGCTGATCTGCTCGCCGGGCGCGCCCAGTGCCACGTTGACGCTCAAATCGACCCCGCGATTGCGATCATTGCCGCTGCTGAAACTGCCCGGCCGGTCGAACAGCGACAATCGCCAGTTGGCATCGCTGCCAAACAGTTCGGTGCGCCGGGTCCAGCCCAGGTCCACGCCGAAACCTTCGACGTTGCCCTCGCTGTGGGACACCCGCGCGTTGAGCGAATTTTTGCTGCTGAGCCGATGGTTGATCGCCAGCGACGAGTTGCTGGTTTCGCCTTTGAAGACATTGCGCTGCCGTACGCGGGTGCCGTCCGGCAGGGTTTCGTACAGATCGGTAGTGTCCAGCCAGCTGCGGTTGTGGCTGATCACCAGGCTGCCGGTGCCGTAGTTATAAAGGCTTTGCAGGTCGAGACCGGTGCCGTGATCCTGGGTTTGGTAGACATTGGCGTACAGGCTGATGTGGTTTGCCAGGGTCCAGTCGATGGACGTGCCGTATTGCCGCTTTTCGCGAATCTGCCGCGCCGACAGGCCGAGAATCACCCGAGGGTGCATCAGGTAGTTGACCGAAGCACCAGCGGTGGGGCTGCCGCTAGACTGTTGATCCCAGTTGCTGAACAGTTTGCTTTCTTCGCCGGCAAACAGGTTGTATCGCCAGCGCTCGTCGAGGTTGCGCCAGTTGCTGGGCTTGTACACCAGCTCCTGGGTAGTGGACGTGATTTGGCCGTCTTCGATCAGGCGCACCTCCACTTCATAGATGCCGCCCGGCAACGGACGGGTGTCGAGGGTCTGCAAACCGGCGGGCACCGATTGAGTGTTGATCAGCAAACCGTCGCGATAGACCTCCACCGAGCCCTGGCGATTGGCCGTGACATAGATCGGGTAGACGCTGGGCATCGGACTGTTGATGGCCAGGCTGTCGGAGCTGCCATACATCACGCCGACGGCGGTGTCGGGGCTGGTGCCGAACGTGCGCGGTTGGCGGGTCAGCCCTTCGGAATTGGGGGTGAAATAACCCAGGCGAAAGAAATTGCCTTGCAACTCGCGCTGGGTGTAGAGCTCATGGACGGCATGGTAGAGCTTGTCGTCCGGACCGCCGAGGCGGGCCATTTGCATGTTGAACGTCTGGCTCCAGTTGCCCAGGCTGCCGCTGGCTTCAAGGCCAAAGCGCCCGCCCAGGTCCTGTTCCTGGCCACCATTGAGATTGAGCTGGTTACGCACCATCAGGCCGCTGCTGCCGCTTTCGGGCTGCTCGTAATAACGCTTGGCCTCGAGGTCGCGCTCAGCGTTTTCGGTGAGGATCGAGACCAGCGAGTTTTGCAGGTTGTAATGCACGGCCAGCACTTGATCCGGGCAGGAGCCGGTGCAAGCACCCAGGGGCACGCCGGGCTTGAGATAACTGGCCCATTTTTCCCGCTCGGCAGGACCGTAGCGGTTTTCGCTGGTGTCGGTGAACTCCAGAAGCGTGATGCGATCATCGCGAGACAGCACCACCATGGCCTCCCCCAACGGCTGTTGATCGAGCTCCACCCGCACGGCCAGGGGCACATCAAAAAAATGCTCCTCGAAATCCGCCGGCAAACCTTTGGCCTGAGCCAACAGACTTCGCGGTGTCGTACCGGCAGAATCGGGCGCCGCCACGGCACTGGCACAAAACAACAGCGCAAGCGCTGCCGCGATGGGTGTCATCGGGAACATGAACTCGTACTCTGATTACGAACAAGTTGAAGTCCGGCGGCCAAGCCATATGGGTTGCCCGCCGGATAACGCCGCTTCAAGAACCAGCGCTTATTGCTGATCGTTCGATCAAGGAGTAGTGACAACCGGAGGCACAGCGTCGAAGGTCATGGCGACCACGCCGGTGTAGTCACCCGGTTGGAAAGTTGTCCCTTTGGCACTGATTTTCAGCGGCGCGCGGTAGTTCACATCGGACTCGGATTCACCCACGACCATTTGTGGAGTCAGGGTCAGTTCCTTGTTGTTGAACTCAACTTTCAAATCAATGGCTTGGGCGCCAGAGATCAGTTTCGGCGCACTTTCCAGGCTGGCGTGAACCGAACCGTTGTTGTTGCGCACGTCGAAGAAGCCGTTGACTTCACGCATTTTGCCGGTGGTCGGCTGGAAGCTCATGTCCTGGTCCTTGTTGACCAGGTCCGAGTCAGTCGGAACCACATAGAAGCCATTAGTTGGCACGTGAGCAACAAGGCTGATGGAATGAGCCGCTTCGCCCGCAGCGAAGGCCAGGGAGGAGTTGAGAGCCAGTACAGCCAGTGGAGCAGCGATTGCGAATTTCTTGAACATCATTCAGTACCTGTTTTCTTTAAGGGATCGGTTCATTGAAAGTTCAAACAACGCATTCCGAAAGGGTCGTGTTGGTTTTGACTTTCAACGCTGGGGCATGATCGACTGTTCGTTCTGGAATGTAAGCAGGCAACTTCCGATGGACGCGTAGTTAAACTACTCCACGAAAGGAAAGAAAAAAGTTCAAAATATCGAAATACAAAATAGCGACTGTAAGTTATGCCCTACCTACAGTTTCAATGAAAAAACCATACAGCGACTTCAACTAGCGATACCGCCGCCTCGCATATTTTAGAATATAAGCTCAACTAATATTAGAGCGATAGCTTTAACTTCCCCGCGAACACGGTCGCGGGCATCAAAAGTATCCGCCAGCGCTCTCAATGCAGATTGGACGCGCATCACCACTCGTCGGCCAATGCGACAGGTTCTCAAAAAACGCCTTGCCCACCAATTAAGATATATCTTAAGTTATGTCTAAACATGACGAGAGAAGCAGAAAAATGAGAGACCATCATTCCCCCCATCGCGAACACGGCGACGGCCGCGACGGCTTCGAGAAACGCCCCGGCCGTGAACGCGGCGGTCGCGGTCCGCGAGTTTTCGCCCCAGGCGATCTGAAGTTGCTGCTGCTGGCGCTGATCGCCGAGCAGCCCTGCCACGGCTACGACCTGATCCGCCAGATCGAAGGCATGTTCGATGGCGCCTACAGCCCCAGCCCCGGTGTGATTTATCCGACCCTGACGTTTCTTGAAGAAAGCGAAATGATTCAGGGCGATGCCGATGGCGGAAAAAAACGCTACAGCGTGACCGACGCCGGACGTCTGTCTTTAAGCGAGCAGGCGATTGCCCTAGACGGCGTGCGGATGCGCATCGACGTCAGCAAGCGTTCATTGCGTGGCCACGACAGGCCGGCCGAGATCCATGAAGCGGTGCATAACTTGCGTCATGCGCTGCAAATGCACCATGGGCGCTGGAGCGCGGAAGAAATCCTGCGGGTGCGCGACCTGCTCAACGACACCGCCAAAGCCATCGTCGATGGCCCTCTCGTGCAACCCTTTCAGGAGAACGCCGAATGACTGAAGTGATCGAGCACACCATTCACCGCGTCATGCATGAAATCAAACGCCGTCGTCTGGAAGTGCTGCGAGTGGTCGACCTGACCCCGCGCATGCGCCGCATTACCCTGGGCGGACCTGAACTGGCCGGGTTCGTCAGCCTCGGTACGGACGACCACGTCAAATTGCTGTTCCCGCAGAACGCGGCCGAACAAGCGGCCCTGGAAACGATGGTATTGGGTGCCGGCAAAGACAACCGGCCGATGCCGGCGATGCGTGATTACACGCCACGGCGCTATGACCTGGACACGCTGGAGCTGGACATCGACTTCGTGCTGCACGGCGACGGTCCTGCCTCGACCTGGGCCGAACAGGCCGAACCCGGGCAATTCCTGCACATCGGCGGGCCACGGGGTTCGATGATCGTGCCGGACATGTTCGACAGCTATTTGCTGATCGGCGACGAAACCGCCCTGCCCGCCATCGCTCGACGCCTGGAGGGCCTGGCGGCCAATCGCCGGGCGTTGGTGGTTATCGAAGTGGAAAACGGCGCGGAGCAGCAGAAGCTTGAAAGCCCGGCGCAGGTCAATGTGATCTGGGTGCTGCGCGAGGGTGGCCGGAACAACTTGCTGACCAGCGTGAAACAACTGCAAGTGCCCAGCGGCAATCTGTACGCGTGGGTGGCGACCGAGACCAAGGTGTCGCGACAGATTCGCCGGGTGCTGCTGGACGAGCATGGCCTGAACGATCAATTCGTGAAAGCGGTCGGCTATTGGCGGCTGGATGACAGCGACGACGAGTGACAAAAAGTGCAAGGCTGGCAGGCTTTCTGTGGCGAGGGAGCTTGCTCCCGCTCGATTGCGCAGCAATCGTAAAACCTGTGAACCGTACTTATCAGGCGAATCGCGATTTCAAGGTGTGGGGCTGCTTCGCAACCCAGCGGGAGCAAGCTCCCTCGCCACAGGTAACGTTCACCTTCGGCAGTGTCTTCGGTCCAGTCCGATCACCAGCAACGAAATAATCACAAACCCCACCAACAACCCACCCGCATTCACAAACACCTGTGGATAACCCAATTTGTCGACACCGATGAACGGATAGGGATAAACCGCCAGCAGATGCCCGCGCAGCAGCGCATAAGCGAAGTACACCAGCGGGTAAATCACCCACAGCGCAATGTGCCGCAACCGCAACGTGCCCTTGGGCACACACAACCACCACCAGGCCAGAAACAGCAGCGGCATGACGACATGCATCAGCTCATCGGCCAGCCATTGCCAGCCTTCGGGATGCCACAAATGGCGTAACAAGACGTTGTACCCCAGGCCGACCACGACGATGCTCACGGCAATTCCACTGCTCACCCACGGCTGCAAAAACCAGCGTCGCGCTGCCGATTCGCGTGACGTCAGTTCACAGGTCAGCACCGTCGCCACCAGCGTATTGGTCAGCACGGTGAAGTAACTGAAGAAGCTCATCAACCCGCCCAGCAGACTGGCCCCCAGCGTCCAGCGCGAGTAGAAAATCAGGTACATCTGAATGCTCAGTCCCGCCCAGCCGAGGACTGCGGCCACGGCCACAAAGCGACGTCGCACGGTTGGCGGGATGACCATGTTCAGAGCGGTCGCTTGGTGCGTATCAACTTCACGTACAGACGCTCGACCTTCTCCCGCGCCCACGGGGTTTTACGCAGAAACGTCAGGCTCGACTTGATGCTCGGGTCACTCTTGAAGCAACGGATGTCGATGCGCTCGGCCAGCCCCGACCATTCGTAATGTTCAACCAGAGCATTGAGGATTTGCTCCAGTGTCACGCCATGCAGCGGGTTGTTGTTCTGTTCGGTCATGCCGGGCCTTCGAGCGGGAATGAAATGGAAGGCGCGCACCTTAGCCGAGGGGCTGGTCGGGTGGAAGGGCTGTGCGCGCTATCTGTTAAATGTAGGTGACCTTGAAAAGATCGCAGCCTGCGGCAGCTCCTACAGGCGTACACCTTCCAATGTAGGAGCTGCCGAAGGCTGCGATCTTTTTCGATCCGAAAGAATTCATGTCGGTAAAAGCGCTTTCTCTATTTGTAACAGAACACTCTCCTGTACTCGATAAGCTGAAACGATTCTGCCATTCAATCTTCACGAGGCCCGTGCGGTCTACGCCTTCGATGCCCCGTCCTTCCTGCCACCGCAAGACACCGAATACAGCGCCGAACTCTATTACGGCGTGCACATCACGAACTGGCTGACCATACCCCGAACCTGCAATACATCCGCCACCCCGGTGGCGTGGACAAGGTCGATGACGCGCTGATTGGCGGGATCAAGATCCAGTCGTCGCTCTAGAGAACCACGCAAAACCTTGTGGGAGCGGGCTTGCTCGCGAAAGCGGTGGATCAGTCGGCATCAATGTTGAATGTCAGACCGCTTTCGTCGGAACGCCGCCCGGAGCAAGCCCGCTCCCACAGGAGACCATGTACATCAGTAAATGACCGGCCGGCTGCCAGCCCGCCAAGACCTGTCCAGATCCTGAACGCACACCCGGAAATATCCCCCGCCATTGAAAGCACCCCCCACCTGCCCCATCTAAGACCCATACCCCATTGTGCAGGTGCCCCATGAGCGACCAGCAGGAATTCCCCGAAGACCCGAGCGAATACGCCGACCCAGAGAACGCCGAACACCACTCCACCGGCAAAGGCCTCGCCCTGCCCGGCCAGAACCTGCCGGACAAGGTCTACATCATCCCGATCCACAACCGCCCGTTCTTCCCGGCCCAAGTGCTGCCGGTCATCGTAAATGAAGAACCGTGGGCTGAAACGCTGGATCTGGTGAGCAAATCCGATCATCAATCCCTGGCTCTGTTCTACATGGACACGCCCCCGGAAGACCCGCGCCACTTCGACACCTCGGCCCTGCCGCTCTACGGCACGCTGGTCAAGGTGCACCACGCCAGCCGCGAAAACGGAAAACTGCAATTCGTCGCCCAAGGCCTGACCCGCGTGCGCATCCGCACCTGGCTCAAGCACCATCGCCCGCCGTACCTGGTGGAAGTCGAGTACCCGCACCAGCCGACCGAGCCGACCGACGAGGTCAAGGCCTACGGCATGGCGCTGATAAACGCGATCAAGGAACTGTTGCCGCTCAACCCGCTGTACAGCGAAGAGCTGAAAAACTACCTCAACCGCTTCAGCCCCAACGATCCGTCGCCGCTGACCGACTTCGCCGCCGCCCTTACATCGGCCACCGGCAGCGAACTGCAAGAAGTGCTCGACTGCGTGCCGATGCTCAAGCGCATGGAAAAAGTCCTGCCGATGCTGCGCAAGGAAGTCGAAGTCGCGCGCCTGCAGAAAGAAATTTCCGCCGAAGTGAACCGCAAGATCGGCGAGCACCAGCGCGAGTTCTTCCTCAAGGAACAACTCAAGGTCATCCAGCAAGAACTTGGCCTGACCAAAGACGATCGCAGCGCTGACATCGAACAGTTCGAACAGCGTCTGGAAGGCAAAGTGTTGTCGGCACAGGCGCAGAAACGCATCGAAGAGGAAATGAACAAGCTGTCGATCCTCGAAACCGGGTCGCCGGAGTACACGGTCACCCGCAATTACCTCGACTGGGCAACCTCGGTGCCGTGGGGCGTGTACGGCGAGGACAAACTCGACCTCAAGCACGCGCGCAAGGTGCTGGACAAACACCACGCCGGCCTCGACGACATCAAGGACCGCATCCTCGAATTCCTCGCGGTCGGCGCCTACAAAGGCGAGATCAGCGGCTCCATCGTCTTGCTGGTCGGCCCGCCGGGCGTGGGTAAAACCAGTGTCGGCAAGTCCATCGCCGAATCCCTCGGCCGGCCGTTCTACCGCTTCAGCCTCGGCGGCATGCGCGACGAAGCCGAGATCAAGGGCCACCGCCGCACCTACATCGGCGCGCAACCGGGCAAACTCGTGCAGGCGTTGAAAGACGTCGAAGTGATGAACCCGGTAATCATGCTCGACGAAATCGACAAGATGGGTCAGAGCTATCAAGGCGACCCGGCTTCCGCACTGCTGGAAACGCTGGACCCGGAACAGAACGTCGAGTTTCTCGATCACTACCTGGATCTGCGTCTGGACCTGTCGAAAGTGCTGTTCGTCTGTACCGCAAACACCCTGGACTCGATCCCCGGCCCGTTGCTGGACCGGATGGAAGTCATTCGCCTGTCGGGTTACATCACCGAAGAAAAAATCGCCATCGCCAAGCGTCACCTATGGCCGAAGCAGCTGGAGAAGGCCGGCGTGTCCAAAGGCAGCCTGAGCATCAGCGACAGCGCGTTGAAAGCGTTGATCGACGGCTACGCTCGCGAAGCCGGAGTGCGGCAGTTGGAAAAACAACTGGGCAAACTGGTGCGCAAAGCCGTGGTGAAGCTGATCGACGAGCCGAAAGCGGTGATCAAAATTGCTCCCAAGGACCTGGAAGCCTCACTGGGCCATCCGGTGTTCCGTAACGAGCAAGTGCTGTCCGGCACCGGCGTCATCACGGGCCTGGCCTGGACCAGCATGGGCGGTGCAACCTTGCCGATCGAAGCGACGCGGATTCACACGCTCAACCGGGGGTTCAAACTCACCGGGCAATTGGGCGACGTGATGAAGGAATCGGCGGAAATCGCCTACAGCTACGTCAGTTCGAATCTGAAGTCGTTTGGCGGCGATCCAAAGTTCTTCGACGAGGCGTTCGTCCACCTCCACGTGCCGGAAGGTGCCACCCCGAAAGACGGTCCGAGCGCGGGCGTGACCATGGCCAGCGCGCTTCTTTCGCTGGCGCGCAATCAAGCGCCGAAGAAAGGCGTGGCCATGACCGGCGAACTGACGCTGACCGGGCATGTACTGCCGATTGGCGGGGTGCGCGAGAAGGTGATCGCGGCGCGGCGGCAGAAGATTTTCGAATTGATTCTGCCGGAGCCGAATCGTGGGAGTTTTGATGAATTGCCGGATTATTTGAAGGAAGGGATTACTGTGCATTTCGCCAAGCGGTTTGCGGATGTGGCGAAGGTGTTGTTCTGATAGTGATGTAGCGTCTGCGAGATCGCCTTCGCGAGCAAGCCCGCTTGTGTCTATGCCTAGGGATAAACTCTGGGGTGAGAGAGGTGAATGGCAAGCTGTAAGTCCGCGGTGCTCAAAGCACGTGTGGGAGCAGAGCTGCCATCCACCTTTCCACTCTGGCCCATAAGCCCGAACAGTTGGACGAGCAGCCACTCGAAGTCACAAGCGTGGGCAAAGCCAGAGCACTCTCACATCTGAGTGTAAGAGGGTTTTGCCATGATTTCCTGGGTTGGGATCGACATCTCAAAATCAAACCTTGTCGTCTGGGTTAAACCGCAGAACGAAGGTTTCGACGTTTCAAATACTTCAGAAGGGTTTCTTGAGCTGATTCAACGATTGAGTCAGTTTGACGTCGGCATGATTTTGCTAGAGGCCACCGGGGGCTATGAACGCAATGCCATGGCAGCCCTGCAAGGCGCAAACTTCAAAGTTCTCAGAGTCAATCCTCGCCGAGCCAGATACTTTGCGGTGGCAATAGGCAAGAACGCGAAGACCGACGCTATCGATGCAGCTGTTCTAGCGGACTTCGCTGAAGTGCTGAGTGCGTCACGCAGCAAGGTTATTTCGCCTGAACGTGAAGCGCTGCGCGAACTGGTTCAGCAGCGTGAGCACTTCGTCCAGCAACGAGACGACAATAAGCGCCGACTTCAGCAGGCTCAGCTACCCGCCGTTATCGCGTTGATCAAAGACCATGTTCGCTACCTGCAAGCGCAGATCAAGCAGCTCGATAAAGTCATCAATCAGAGCATGCGCGATCTGGATGCAGAAAAAGCCGAACGGCTCATTTCCGTTAAGGGTATCGGTACGGTCGCCACTGCCAGTTTGCTGGTTTATCTACCCGAGCTAGGCGAACTTGATCGCCGGGAGATTGCGGCCTTGGCGGGAATCGCGCCCTTGAACGAGGACAGCGGCAATCACCGCGGGAAACGTCAAATATATGGAGGACGAGCCCGTGTTAGACGTGCACTTTACATGTCTTGCTGGGTCGTAATTCGCCATCAGGCCGACTTCAAGGCTCGCTATGACGGTCTTCGAGAGCGAGGCAAGAGCGCGAAAGTCGCGCTCTTGCCTGCATGCGGGTGCTGTTGATCAGGCTGAATGCCATGCTACGCGACGGCACCGAGTGGCGGTGACGAATGGCATGGTGAAGACAGTTGCTCCCACATTAGACCGAGTAACCAGCTCAATACTCGATCAATGTGGGAGCGGGCTTGCTCGCGAAGGCGTCGGCACTCACAACGCGGAATCCCGGCGCTGTCACAATTTGTCTCATCTTCAGTTATGCTCACCGTTCGTCGTGAATGCCGGAGCCACTGACCTCATGTCCCCCACCCGCCTGTTTGTCCCTCTCGCCCTCTCCTTGCTGGCCGCCTGTGCCTCGCAACCGAAGCACAACGTGACCGTGGAAAAACAGAGCGAATGCCCGCTGAAAATGAGCAGCGGACAAAACCTGATTCTGACCCTGCCGAGCAACCCGACCACGGGTTACCGCTGGGCGATCCAGGATTCGGCCGGTGGCGTGTTGCGCGCATTGGGGCCAGAGGTTTATCGCAACCCGGAAGATGCCGGTGTCGTGGGTGCGGCCGGTGTGTCGACCTGGCGCTTTCAGGCATTCACCGCCGGTTCGGGGCGCTTGCGTCTGACCTCGCAACAACCGTGGGCACCGGAAGTGTTGCCGGTCGAAACCTTCGACTGCGCGATCTCGGTTAACTGATCGTGGGTTGGCTGATACTGGCGCTGATGGGCGCGGTGACCTTCCTCTACGGGCTGAGCGTGCACGCCGCGCTGCTCTGCCTGTTGGTCAAACCGTTGCCCGTGCTGGCTTTGCTCGGTTGGCTGCACGACGCGCCACCCAGTGAGTATCGGCGCTGGATCAGCCTTGGATTGATCTTTTCCCTGCTAGGCGACGTGTTGCTCGCGTGGCCGGGGGATCTGTTCGTGTTCGGGCTTGGGGCGTTTCTGGTCGCCCACCTTGCCTACTTGAAAGCGTACTTGAGCGATTGCCGGAGATTGGCGGTGCTGCCGCTGATCCTCGCGCTGGGCGTCGGTGCAGTGCTGTTGGGAATTTTGATCGCCAATGGTCTGGGTCCGCTGCTGGTCCCGGTGATCGTCTACGGTCTGGCCATCAGCGCCATGCTTTGGCGCGCGCTGGCTCGCCTTGGCACCGACGTGCCCAAACGCTCGGCGCTGCTGGCGGCGGCAGGCGCGGTGGCGTTTGTGTTCTCCGACAGCGTGATTGGCATCAATCGGTTTGTCGCGCCGTTTCATGCCGCGCCCTACGTGATCATCCTCAGTTATTGGCTGGGGCAATGGGGCATTACCGCGTCGGCGTTCACCCAGAAAGTACGCTGACCCTGTGGCGAGGGAGCTTGCTCCCGCTGGGCTGCGAAGCAGCCCCAAAACCATTCAACCGAGTTTGAACCGATGCACCCGACTACCCGGGTTTACGACTGCTGCGCAGCCGAGCGGGAGCAAGCTCCCTCGCCACAACGGGTTTTACCCTCTTAAGCCGAGGTGAGTCCGGCGGTTTATCAGACAACCCGCGCATCCCCGCGCCAAGTTGGCTAAAATGCCGGCCTTTTCCACCTACGCCGCTGGAACCGCCGTGAGCAAAGAACCCGATCGCCTTTTCGCCCAGCCTTTGGCCCAGGTGCCTGACTTCGCCTTCAACGAGGACGTGGTGCGGGTGTTCCCGGACATGATCAAGCGCTCGGTGCCCGGCTATCCGACCATCGTTGAAAACCTTGGCGTGCTCGCCGCGCAGTTCGCCCAGCCGAATAGCGTGCTTTACGACCTCGGCTCGTCCCTCGGTGCGGTGACCCAAGCCTTGCGTCGCCACGTGCGCACCGATGGCTGCCGCGTTATCGCTGTGGATAACTCCGCAGCGATGGTCGAACGCTGCCGCGAGTACCTCAACGGCCAGGACTCGATGTTCCAGGAGCTGCTGCCGGTCGAAGTGATCGAAGGCGACATCCTCGCCCTCGACTTCCAGCCAGCCTCGGTGGTGGCGTTGAACTTCACGCTGCAATTCATCGCCCCGGACCAGCGCACCGCGCTGCTCAGCCGCATCCGCCAGTCGCTGCTGCCCGGCGGCGCGCTAATCCTCTCGGAGAAGCTGCGTTTCAACGACCCCGAAGAACACGCGCTGCTCACCGACCTGCACGTCGCGTTCAAACGCGCCAACGGCTACAGCGAACTGGAAATCGCCCAGAAGCGCAGCGCCATCGAAAACGTCATGAAGCCCGACAGCCTTGAAGAACACCGCGAGCGCCTCTTGGCCGCCGGGTTCTCGAAAGTCGTGCCGTGGTTCCAGTGTCTTAACTTTGCCTCGTTGATTGCCTTGCCATGATTGATCTGTCCCCCCTCGCCCGCCGTCTGGCCGGCACGCCGCTGGCCGATTGGGCCAACACCTTGCAGGCGCAACTCGACAAGAAAATGGAGAAAGGTCATGGCGACCTGGAGCGCTGGCAGAGTGCGCTGGACGCCTTGCCAAAAATCCAGCCGAGTGAAGTCGACCTGCTTAACGGCCTGACGCTGGACACCGATTGCGACGCCGAAACCCGCGCACAAATGCGCACCGCGCTGATGGGGTTGTCGCCGTGGCGCAAGGGTCCTTTCGATCTGTTCGGCGTGCACGTGGATACGGAATGGCGCTCGGACTGGAAGTGGTCGCGAGTCGCGCCGCATCTGGACCTGAAGGGCAAACGCATCCTCGATGTCGGCTGCGGCAATGGTTACTACATGTGGCGCATGCTCGGCGCCGGTGCGGACAGCGTGATCGGCGTCGATCCGAACTGGCTGTTCTTCTGTCAGTTCCAGGCGGTTCAGCGTTACTTGTCCGAGCCGAATGCCTGGCACTTGCCGTTTCCCTTTGAAGACCTGCCGCCGGAACTCGAAGGTTTCGATACCGTGTTTTCCATGGGCGTGTTCTACCACCGCCGTTCGCCGATCGAGCATTTGCTGGCGTTGAAGGATTGCCTGGTCAAGGGTGGTGAGCTGGTGCTTGAGACGCTGGTGATTGAAGGCGATCAGCAGCAGGTGCTGGTGCCGGAAGACCGTTATGCGCAGATGCGTAACGTGTGGTTTTTGCCGTCGGTGCCGGCGCTGATGCTCTGGTTGCGGCGTGCCGGTTTCACGGACGTGAAGTGCGTGGATGTCAGCGTGACAACGGTCGAGGAACAGCGCGGAACGGAATGGATGAAATATCAGTCGTTGAGTGATTTCCTTGATCCCGAGGATCACAGCAAGACCATTGAAGGACTGCCGGCGCCGATGCGGGCGGTGATCGTCGCTCGCAAATAAATCACCCATCTCCAAACCACTGGAGATCCCAATGTGGGAGCGGCGGTGCGACGATTCGACTTGCTCGCGAAAGCGGTGGATCAGTCGACATCAATATCGACTGATACACCGCTTTCGCGAGCAAGCCCGCTCCCACATTGGGTCCGTGTTTATTCTGCTGGTTTTGCGCGGCGGGCCTTGAAGAACTCGCTCAGAACAGCCCCGCATTCTTCCGCCAACACCCCGCCTTCAAACAACACTCGATGGTTGAGAAAGCCCTGGGTAAAAAACTGCCCCTGACTCTGCACAATCCCCGCCTTCGGCTCCAGCGCGCCATACACCACCCGCGCAATTCGGGAATGCACGATCAGCCCGGCGCACATGCTGCACGGCTCCAGCGTCACATAGAGCGTGCTGCCCGGCAGGCGATAATTGCTGGCGGCCAACGCCGCGGCGCGGATCGCGACCATCTCGGCATGCGCGCTTGGATCGTGGCGGCTGATCGGGCAGTTGAAGCCGCGACCGATGATTTCACCGTCCTGTACCAGCACCGCGCCCACCGGCACTTCCCCCAGCGCCGCGCCTTGTGCGGCCAGCGCCAGGGCTTCGCGCATGAAGTCGCGATCACGACTGCGATCGATAATTGCGGCGGGACGAATCTGCCTCATCACGCCACCTCGATGGCGGCCATCAGGCCGGTTTCCATGTGGTCGATCACATGGCAATGGAACATCCACACCCCAGGGTTATCCGCCACCAGCGCGACTTGCGCGCGCTCGTTCTTGCCCAGCAAATAGGTGTCGGTGAAATACGGAATCACCTTGTGCCGGTTCGAGGCGATCACCTTGAAGCTCATGCCGTGCAGGTGAATCGGGTGCTGATACTGGGTCATGTTCTTCAGTTCGAAAATGTAGCTCTTGCCCTTCTCGAGCTTGGCAATCGGACGGTCGGCGCAGGTCTTGTCGGTGATGTCCCAGGCCTTGCCGTTGATCTGCCACAGGCTTGGCGGCCGCCCGTTGTCGACGTTCACCGACACCGAACCGACCCATTCGAAATTGAAGTTGAGTTTCTCGGCATTGGCCAGGTCCGGCTCGGCCACCGGGTTGGCGGGCAGCGCGGGCGGCCATGGGGTCTGCGCGTCGGTATTGGCCACAGAGCGGAACGTACCCACGCGAACCGGGCCATTGCGCAGGGACAATTCTTCACCGGCCGCAGGCGCCTTGATCGCCAGGCAAATACGCATGCCCGGACCGAGCCAGTATTCCTTACCCAATGGGCGCGGCTCGATGGGGTTGCCGTCCAGCGCGTAGATCTGCGCTTCGACACCGGGAATGTTCAGGCGATAGGTCAGCGTATTGTCGAGGTTGAGCACGCGCACGCGGGTGATCTGCCCGGCAGGCAAATCGATCACCGCTTGCGACACGCCGTTGATCGTCGACAGACGCCCCGCCGTGCCACCACGGGCCGCTTCGCGGGGAATGCTGAATTCGACGAAGTTGCCCACGTCATCGACATGCCAACTCTTGAGGCTCAAGGTTTTCTCGTACTTGAAACCGGTCGGCTCGCGCTCTTCGACAATCAGCGGACCAACCAGCCCGCGACCCAATTCTTCGCTACTGTTGACGTGCGGGTGATACCAATAGCTTCCAGCGTCGGGCACGCGAAACTTATAGTCGAAATATTCCCCCGGCAGCACCGGCAGTTGCGAGACATACGGCACGCCGTCCATCTCCAGCGGCAGGCGGATACCGTGCCAGTGAATCGTCGTCGCCACCGGCAGGTGATTGATGAACCGCACCCGCAGCCATTCGCCCTGGCGCACGCGCAACTCGGTGCCCGGCGCCGACGGGCCGAACGCCCAGGCCTCGGTTTTGTGCCCGGCCACCAGTTCGACGTCCAGCGGCGCGGCGATCAGCTCATAGTCATGACCGGCGTCCGCGTCGGCCATCTTGCCCAGCCAGTAACGCGACGCGCCTCCCGCCCCCACGCCAACGACAACAAGACCGGCCAGGCCACCGAGGATTTGGCGACGGGAAAAGGACATGAACTCAACTACCTCACGTATCAGCGACAGGCCCGCAGGCCCGTAAAAGGCGAATACGATACACCTGCGGTTGAGAAACAGTAAGGGCGGCGCGGCGACTGGCCGCAGGCGGATCTGGCCTTACACGACCCCCCATCACGACAGGTAGTACATATGTAGCGCACTTTGCGGCAATCAATCGGGGATCCTCAAACGCCCACAGTTCAAGGAATGAACGCGCATGAACCCTATCCCAAGCACTCCGCTGCCCAATGCGGCGGACAAAGCCGCCCTCAAGGCCATCGCCGTCAAGGTTGTCGCCGCTTGCCCGAGTCTGCAGGACACCGCTCACGAGGTCGCCAGTGATTTGCTGACCAAGTTCGGCGTGGTCGGCCACGACCCCGACAAGGTCTACTTCCACCGCTTCAAATTCTCCAGTAGCAGTTCGGAGGCATTCACTGCCTGGGACCACTGCTGCACAAAACCCGTTGAATCCATGACCTTGACGCAACTGGTGATCCACCGGTTCCGCGTCGGTGATCAGGACAACGCCGATATGCTCGATGTCGATTCAGGCTTCTACTCGGCGGGGCCGGAAGCCGACGAGTTCAACCACACCAATGAAATCCGCCTGCATGGCGATGAGGTGCTGAGGGAATTCTGGAACATCAATTTCAGCGACGTTTACCGCAATAAGTTGCAAACGTTCTGGAACGACTTCTCCCACGACTTCCGCACCCTGGCCAAGTGCAATTTCCTCAGCAAGGCCGTTGAAGCAAGGGATCGCGGTGTATTGACTGACGATGACTTTCAAACCGTGGTCAGCGCGGTCATCGGCCCGTTGAGCTGGCCGGTCAGCCTGCAGATGCTGCAATCCGAGAGCCCGGCGGGCCATGGGCTGCGTGTTTGCGCGCTGGATATCGACGGTCATGTGGCGACCAACATCCTGCGCATCACCGATCCGGAGGGCCGGCAAATCATTTACACGCCGGGCGAAACCGAGTCGTTTCATGTGCTGCAAACCCCGACCGACGTGCATTGGTGGTTCTTGCAACAGTTGAACGAAAAAGCCCCTCGCCAACTGTTCCTCAGCCATTTCCCACTGGCCGACCGTCATGACATCAACCAGAACATCACTGACCTGATGAATCGGCTCGTCAGCACCTGGGGCCATTCCGACCACCACATGCTCAATCAAAAAGACCAGCTCGTGACGAACGATGCCTTCAGCTGGATGCGAGACATGACCCAGTCGGCGATGTCCGCCGAGGCCGATCTGTCATTGACGTCCAATGGCGATCTGCGAAAAAAATTGTGGATCGGCTACCTGAGCGCCGGTTTGAAGGTGTTTGGCCCGATGGCTGCCGTGGGCTGGCCGGTCGCCCTGCCAGTGATTGGCGCCAGCCTCATCAACATGGGCCTGAACATCGATCAGGCCGTCAACGGCAAGACGTCGACCGAGCGCAAGGCAGGCGTTATCGGCGCGATCCTCAGTGGCATTGATGCCTTGTTCAACCTGCCGTTTTTGAAAGGCACGGGGTCACTGGCGGAAGTCGGCGCGGAGGCGGAAGCCACCGAGCCCCTTGAAGTCGCGCAACCCATGGAAGGCACCGCAGGAGAAGTCGAATCCGAAGAATCGAACTGGATTGTGCCGGCCCTGGAACAGGTGTCACCCACCGCGTCTGAAACGGTGCAAGTAGCCGAGATCCCGCAAACCTTTCAATCCAACGAGCTGCTGGACGGCTACACCCCCGTCGCTGAACCCGGAAAGTTTGAGGGGATCTACCGGCTGGACTCGGATCCTCCCTACGCCATTCTGATGAACGACACCGCCTACTACGTGCGTTACTTCGATGCCTCACAGGGCGACGGGTTTTGGGCGATCGTCGATCCGGACAGGCCGAACCAGTTCATCCACTCACTGCCGGTGCGCTTGAATGCCGAAGGTAACTGGGAGCGCATGACACAACTGGGACTCAAGGGTGGAGGCCAGTGCCTGGGCAAGGAATGCACGGTAGAGCTGGAGATGGACGTTCGCGAACCCGTATCAGGCGAACCAGAGCAACCTGCACCTGAAGCGGGCTCGATGCCTGACCCGCCGCTCACCGAACCTCAGCCCTCGACATCGACTCAAATTGGTTTGGTGAAAACGCCCTATGACGTCGATTTGGCGCGACGATCGGGCCTGAGTAGGTGGGCCCTGGAAGTACCTGAAACGCACTTTCGGATGCGGATCGGACCCATGGGCGGATTGGTCACTGTGGATCGGTATGCGTTGTACTTCGCCGAAAAAGCCAGATCACTACTGACCTCCGCCCTGCGTTTTTACCAAAACCTCCCGTGGGCCAACCTGCCGCCGCGCCCGCAGGTTCCAGCCGTCAATGCGTCAACGACCATAACGGACCTCCTCACTCAGGTTTTCCAGAACTCACCCGGGTTGGTCATCAGTGAAACAATGGGGCGCATTACCAGCATGCGGTTCATGATTGAAAACCTGGCAACTATGGCCAAGCAAGGCGTCAAGACCCTGTACGTGCGACGCCTGCTCAGCGATTTTGCCCAAGCCGACCTGAACGCTTATTTCAAGAGCGGCGTCATGTCCAAAGATCTGGAACAATATTTGACCCGCCTCGGCACCGACCCCTCGGGGCAATTCAATGAACTGGCGCTGGTAAAAGCCGCAAGGCAAAACGGGATTCGTGTCCAGGCCACCGACTGTGCAGCCACCTATAGAAAGTCAAGGCCGTTCGCGCGGGTTCAAGAGCAGATGAGTACGAACCATCTGACCGCCGACATCATGTTCATGGATAAATCCATGAATACGGTCAATAAGTGGGTGGTGTTGACCGGTGTCGAGAATACCAACACGTTCAGGGAAGTGGCGGGCATCAGTGAACTTGAAGGCGGCATTGGATTGCGAATTGAAGAAGTCAATCCGGGACAAGGTGAGCGTATTTCAGTAGACCCCGGCATCGCCATAGAAAGGGGGCCCTTCGCTCAGAATGAGTTGGCACGCGGAAAAGTCGATACCTTTTACGCCGATCTGCGCCTGCAAATGGAGGCACCTACCGTCACCCGCAACGAGCAGCAGCTAGACAGACTGCTCAGCCGTCCTGGCATGTATTGCTTTGAGCGGTCGGAAGGCGTTTACACGTTGTTTCACCGCAGTCATACCGAGCAGCTTGTGCAAACACCGGTCCAGACGCTCGCCGACGGGCGTTACTCCATTAATCGTCCGACCTGGGGTCAAGTCAGCGGCGTTCCCTTCGACAGCCTGGAGCAACTCTCCCAAAGCCTGAATCAAATGGGCCTGAGCCTGCAAAGCCGCATCCCGATCTGACCCACCATTAACCGAGACCGCGGGCGGGGCGTACGCGTCCCGCCCGCACCGGAATCGCACCCACCTCGGGACGTTTTCCCATACCCCCCGCCTATTGAGACGACAACCGATCAACCCGATTGCTGACAGACCTGCCCCGCGCCCCCTGAAATGATCGGATGACTTCCAACACCACGATCAAGGAAAGACTGTGGACACTTCAGAAAGCACAGCATTACCCAACGCCGCTGACAGGCTGGCACTCAAGGGTCTGGTACCCACGTTGATCCAGGCCTGCCCCGACATGTACGAAATGGCCTGCGAGGTTGCCAAAGATATTCTGCTCAAACACGGCATAACCCACCTGGAACCCGAGCAGGTTTACTGGCACCGTTTCAAATATTCCAGCAGCAGCGGGAAAGCCTTCACGGGCTGGGAACACCATGGCGCAAAACCCACTGAGTCCATGACCTTGCCGCAACTGGTGATCCAGCGGTTCCGCGTCGGCGATCAGGACAACGCCGATATGCTGGACGTCGATGGTGGCTTCTACACGGCGGGGCCGGAGGTCGAAGATTTCGACGAAACCAATGAAGTGCGGCTGCATGGCAATGAAGTACTGAAGGATTTCTGGGCGATCAACTTTGCTGATCTCTTCGATCAAAAGGTCGCTTCGTTCTGGACCAAGCACAGCAAGACATTCCGCACCCTGGCCAAGTGCACCTTCCTGGCCAAAGCCATGGAGGACCGCGAGGGCGGTCGGTTGTCGGATGACAACTTCCGAACCGTAATCAAAGCAGTGGCCGGGAATGTGAGCTGGCCGATAACGCTGCAGATGCTTGAAGAGGAAGTGCCGCCGGACGATGGACTGCGCCTCAGCTTGCTGAAAATCGGTGACTACGTGGCGACAGATATCCTGTGCATCATCGACGGCCATGGCCGAAAGATTCTCTACACACCCGGCGAAGTCTGGGGGCTGCACGCTTTCCAGACTTCCCGCGATCTGCATTGGTGGGTGTTGTCACAGACCCGCAAACCGGCTGACCGCAAGCGCTTCCTCGCGCACTTTCAGGTCGCCGACCACGACATCATGGAAGACACCTCCTGGCGCGCCGTGGCGAAAAGAAAATGGCTCTGGGCATTCGGGCCGGTGGTGGGTTTGGCCTCGACGTTATGGCGCGCACCGCATATCGAAAATGTCGGGCTCAACCATGTCCTGGACCTACTGGTCAGCACGTGGGACAGCGCCGATCACACCCTGATCGAACACACGAGCGAAGCGTTCCATGAGGATGCCTTCACGTTCCTCGCAAGCGCCACCCATGTGCGCATGATCAGCGATGCCACGTTCATGATGCACACCAATGGCGACCTGCGGAAAAAGTTGTGGGTCGGCTATCTCAATGCCTTCGGCCGCATGTTTGGGCCCATGGCAGCCGTCGGCTGGCCGGTGGCGCTGGCGGTCGTCGGTGCCGGTATCGCCAACGTCGGCCTGCAAATTGATCAGGCGATTAATGGCAAGACCCGTGGCGAGCGCAAGGCCGCAACGCTGGGCGCGATTTTCGCGACGATCGATACCCTGTTCAACGCAACCTTTATCAAGGGCAGTGGCCGTCTGCCGGAAATTGCCGAGGCCGAGGCCTTCTTCGTTCCTGAAGAAAAACTGGCCGAAGCGGCAATCGCCCGCACGCCGCTGCCTGCTCTGGAAGAGATCGCGCCGACTCGCATCCTGCCCGCGGAGCCGGAGGATTTTCTCGCGTCCTTCAAGACCGAAATCACCGAGGGCACCCGCATCGAAGCGGGCGAACCCAAGTTCAAGGAGATCCTCCAGACCGCGTCGGGCAAGCATTACATTTACATGCGCCGCGCGGGGAGCGGCGGCTATTACCAGGTTCGCTATGTCGAGCAACTGCGTGGCTGGGTGATTATCGATCCGAACAATCCCTTTTCGTTTTACCGCAATGTACCGGTGCGTTTGAACGAATACCTGGAATGGCAGCCCGCCGCTCGCACGGGCCTCAGGGGCGGGGGGAAGATTTTCGGCAAGTGGCCCTTCGGACACACAGCCGATCCTTTGCCCGAGGTGGAATTGCAGCCGCTGGCATACGACGTGCCACCCGCGTCGAGACCGGCACTGCAACCGGTGGCGGAAGCTGACGTCGATTACTTTCCGCTGGACCCGCAAGACAGCAGCGACCGTTTCTATCAAGACTTCAAGGCATCGCGCCGCACGCTGTACGACGACGCTGTCACCTTCTATGCAGGCCCTGAATTACCGCCGCGTCCGCTCGTACCGGCGTTCAAACCGACGACGTCGTTTGCTGAAATGACCAAGCGCCTGTTCCAGGAGAACCCCGGTCTTGTGATCGGACAAGACAGTTCCGGCATCGGCGCCAGACAGGTGCTGATCGACAACCTCAAGGCGTTGAACAAGCAAAAGATCAAAACCCTGTACATGGATCACCTGTTCACCGACTTCCATCAAGCGGATCTGGATATTTTCCACAAGACCGGCAAGATGCCGCCCGCACTTGAACGTTATCTGAAGGCGCTGGACACTCGCTTCGAGACCGACCCGGCCGGACCTTATTCCTATACCGAGCTGGTGAAAACCGCGCAGAAAAACCACATCCGCGTCCAAGCCATCGATAGCCTGGCCAGCCGGCGCTTTCCGCACATGGAGGGGACGACTGAGGCGAGCAGCCGGAAAATGATGAATTACTATTCGGCCACTACCCTGCGCGCCGATCAGGCCGCCCGGGGGGCTCACCGTTGGGTGGCGCTGGTGGATGAGGGTCGCGCCAGTACGTTCGATAAGGTCGCCGGACTCAGCGAACTGGAAGGTACAGTGGCACTGCGGGTTGATGAAGTCTCAGTGGGAAAGGCACAGGGGCTGACGGTTGATCCGGGCAAAAAGGTCAAGGATTTAATGGGATGGAACTTCGATGAACTGAAGAGCGACCTGCGCCTGCAACTGCGCGCCGAACCTGCGAGGGCTACGGTCCGCACCCTTGAGGAGGCGTTGCCCAAGCCCGGCAAGTTCATGTTTCAGGAGCCGTCCACTCTGGTTCACCGCAGTGGCGATGGCACCTTGGTGCACACGCCGGTCCAGCAGGATGGGGCCGGTTTTTTCATCATCCGTCCGAGATGGACCATGGTCAGCGGCCGTCACTTCGATAGCATGCATGAACTGGCCGAGGCCCTCGAACATGAAGGCTTGTCGCAGGTGCAGGTGCGCATTGATCCATTGGCCGGCCCCGGCACGCTGCCGGACATCGAACCATCGACCTCCGTCCCCGGCACAGTGGCGCCGCAAGCCCCCGACTTGACGATAACGGACCCACCTCGAATCACCTCGCCCTATGAGATCCCGGTGCAGGCGCGAGCCGAACTGAAAAGCGCTGTACTGGGCGGTGACCCTCGCCTGTTGAGCGACTCCATCGCTACGCTGGACGGTAACTCGTCCTATGACACGTTCAAGGCGCTGAGAAAACAACTGTATGAGGCTGCCGCGCGCTTTTATGCCGGACTGAGTCTTCCGACGCGTCCGTCGATTGCGCATTTGGAGGCAGGACTGTCCGCGCAAGCGTTCATCGAGCGATTGTTCGAGGAGTTCCGTGGGCTGGTTATCGGTGAAAGCCATGCCGATATCGGCAGCAAGCAGTGGCTCATCGACAATATGGAGGCGTTGGCCAACAAGGGCGTGAAGACCCTCTACTCCGAACACCTGCTCACGGACTTTCATCAGGCAGCACTGGACAATTTCGCCAGGACTTCAGTGATGCCTCGGGATCTTGAGCTGTACCTGCGCCAACTCGACGAAGGCCAGCTGACCGATCCGCTGCAACGCGACACATTTCTCAACCTGGTCAAGGAAGCCAACCGCCACGGCATACGGGTTCAAGCCATCGACTGCCTGGCCAGTTATCGGGTTGAAGGCATGACAGTCGCCGACCCGACGGCACGGCAGAAAATGATGAATTTCTACGCTCACACTGTCATCGAGGCTGACCAGGCCGCACGCGGGCCACACAACTGGGTGGCACTGATGGGGAACTCCCACTCGAACACGTTTGAAGGCGTTGCCGGTGTCAGTGAACTGGAAGGCGCTGTCGGCCTGCGCGCCGAGGATGTCGCCGAAGGTCGATCCGGGGGCATCGAACCTGATCCGGGCAAAAGTCTCTCCGATCAAATAGGCAAGAATGAGGCACTGGTTAAAGGCGACCTGCGCCTGCAAGTTGAAACGCCGTGGTACGTACGGTCGACCCCAGAGATTGAAAAGATGCTCTCCCGACCGGGTATGTACACCTTGAAAAAGGAACTGAGCGAAACTTTTCTGGTTCATCGCAGCCGCGATAATGCGATCGTACGGACAGATATCAACTTTGAATCCGGCCGCGTTTACATTGAGCGTCCGGCCTGGCCGACTGTTCATGAGAAACGCTTCGACAGCATCGAAGCGCTACTCAAGGCGCTTCCACCAGGCATGAGTTTGGCGGATTGGTCCAAACCCCTGTAACCAAAAAAGCCGCGTGAAACATCGTTTCACGCGGCTTTTTGTCGAAAACATTGTAGGAGCGAGCTTGCTCGCGATGGACGACAACGGTAACGCGTGCTGTCTGAATAAACCCGTTGTCGTAACGTCCATCGCGAGCAAGCTCGCTCCTACAGGGAATGCGGTGTAAACCTATTTCATTCCCACTCAATGGTCGCTGGCGGCTTGCTCGACACGTCGTAGGTGACGCGGGAGATGCCTTCGATTTCATTGATGATGCGGCCGCTGACAGTTTCCAGCAGTTCGTAAGGCAGGTGCGCCCAACGCGCGGTCATGAAGTCGATGGTTTCCACGGCACGCAGGGCAACTACCCAAGCGTAACGACGGCCATCGCCAACGACGCCAACCGATTTCACCGGCTGGAACACCACGAAAGCCTGGCTGACTTTGTGATACCAGTCGGCCTTGCGCAGTTCTTCGATGAAGATATGGTCAGCGCGACGCAGCAGGTCGGCGTATTCCTTCTTCACTTCACCGAGGATCCGCACGCCCAGGCCCGGGCCCGGGAACGGGTGACGGTAGACCATGTCGTACGGCAGACCGAGTTCCAGGCCCAGACGACGGACTTCGTCCTTGAACAACTCGCGCAGGGGTTCAACCAGCTTGAGGTTCATTTCTTCCGGCAGGCCACCCACGTTGTGGTGCGACTTGATCACGTGAGCCTTGCCGCTTTTAGCGCCAGCCGACTCGATCACGTCCGGGTAGATGGTGCCTTGAGCGAGGTATTTGATGTTGTCCAGTTTGTTGGACTGGGCATCGAAGACGTCGATGAAGGTACGGCCGATGATCTTGCGCTTCTTCTCTGGATCGCTTTCGCCAGCCAGGTTGTTCAGGAACTGGTCCTCGGCGTTGGCGCGGATCACTTTGACGCCCATGTTCTCGGCGAACATGGCCATCACTTGCTCGCCTTCGTGCAGACGCAGCAGGCCGTTGTCGACGAAGACGCAGGTCAGCTGGTCGCCAATGGCTTTGTGCAGCAGCGCGGCAACCACCGAGGAGTCAACGCCGCCGGACAGGCCGAGCAGTACGTTGTCGGTGCCGACCTGGGCGCGAACCTGGGCGATGGCGTCTTCAGCAATCTTCGACGGTGTCCACAGCGCTTCGCAGCCGCAGATGTCGAGGATGAAGCGCGACAGGATGCGACCGCCCTGCTTGGTGTGGGTCACTTCCGGGTGGAACTGCACGCCGTAGTAGCGCAGGTCATCGTTGAACATGCCGGCGATCGGGCAGCTTGGGGTGCTGGCGAGGATGTGGAATTCCTGCGGCATTTTGGTGACCTTGTCACCGTGGCTCATCCACACGTCGAGGCCGAATAGGCCGTCGGCGTCGATGTGGTCTTCGATACCGTCCAGCAGGCGGCTCTTGCCGACCACGTCGACACGGGCATAACCGAATTCACGCAGTTCGGAACCTTCGACCTTGCCGCCCAGTTGCTCGGCCATGGTCTGCATGCCGTAGCAGATGCCGAAGACCGGTACGCCGAGGTCAAACACCGCTTGCGGGCAGCGAGGGCTGTTGGCTTCGTGCACGGACTCGGGGCCGCCGGCGAGAATGACGCCTTTTGGAGCGAATTCGCGAATCGCTTCGTCGTCCATGTCGAACGGATGCAGTTCGCAGTACACGCCGATTTCACGCACGCGGCGGGCAATCAGCTGGGTGTACTGGGAACCGAAGTCGAGGATCAGGATGCGGTGGGCGTGAATGTCGAGGGCCATGATTCAGTCTCGTCTAAGTAATTCAGAAACAGTCGTGATTCAGAAACAACTCGGGGCTGAATAGAACAGCCCCGGGTTACTTAACGTTTTGCTTGAAGCCTCAACCTACGCGGTAGTTTGGCGCTTCTTTGGTGATCTGCACGTCGTGAACGTGGGACTCGGCCATGCCAGCGCCGGTGATCCGCACGAACTCAGGCTTGGTGCGCATTTCTTCGATGTCGGCACTGCCGGTGTAGCCCATCGAGGAACGCAGGCCGCCCATCAGTTGATGGATGATGGCGCTCAGGCTGCCCTTGTACGGAACACGCCCTTCGATGCCTTCCGGAACCAGCTTCTCGGCACCCGCGGAGGAGTCCTGGAAGTAACGGTCGGAGGAACCTTGAGCCTGGGACATGGCGCCCAGCGAACCCATGCCGCGGTAAGCCTTGTACGAACGGCCCTGGAACAGTTCGATTTCGCCCGGCGCCTCTTCAGTACCGGCGAACATCGAGCCCATCATCACGCAGGAAGCACCGGCCACGATGGCCTTGGACAGGTCACCGGAGAAACGGATGCCGCCGTCGGCGATCAACGGAACGCCGGTGCCTTCAAGGGCAGCGGCAACGTTGGCGATGGCACTGATTTGCGGGACGCCGACACCGGCGACGATACGGGTGGTGCAGATCGAGCCAGGGCCGATACCGACCTTGACTGCGTCAGCGCCTGCTTCGGCCAGGGCCTTGGCAGCAGCGCCGGTGGCGATGTTGCCGCCGATGACCTGCACTTCAGGGAAATTCTGTTTGACCCAGCGAACGCGGTCGATCACGCCTTTGGAGTGACCGTGAGCGGTGTCGACCACCACCACGTCAACGCCGGCATTGACCAGTGCAGCAACGCGGTCACCGGTGTCTTTACCAGTGCCGACCGCAGCGCCAACGCGCAGACGACCTTGATCG
Source organism: Pseudomonas sp. LB3P81 (assembly GCF_054897965.1). Lineage (NCBI taxonomy): Bacteria > Pseudomonadati > Pseudomonadota > Gammaproteobacteria > Pseudomonadales > Pseudomonadaceae > Pseudomonas > Pseudomonas sp. LB3P81. Next base: position 2,247,959 of record NZ_JBUBVG010000001.1, read on the forward strand.
TCCTTGCTGGCCAGCGGGTAAGCCTTGGCTTTTTCGATGTCTTTGACGGTCATCATGCCTTTGAGGGCAAACTTGTCGTCGACGATCAGGACTTTTTCCAGGCGGTGCTTGTGCAGCAACTCGCGGACTTCTTTCTTGTTGGCGCCTTCGCGGACGGTGACCAGACGCTCTTTAGGCGTCATCACTTCACGTACGGTGGCTTCCAGACGGGTTTCGAAGCGTACGTCACGGGACGTGACGATGCCGACCAGGTCGCCATCGTGCAGTACCGGAACGCCGGAAATGTTGTGCATGCGGGTCAGTTCGAACAGATCACGAACCGTGGCGTCAGCCTCGATGGTGATCGGGTCCTTGACCACGCCGGCTTCGAACTTCTTGACCTTGCGCACTTCGGCAGCTTGCTGCTCGATGGTCATGTTCTTGTGGATGATGCCGATGCCACCTTCCTGAGCCATGGCGATTGCCAGACGGGCTTCAGTGACGGTGTCCATGGCGGCAGAAACCAGAGGAATATTCAGCTCGATGCCACGGGTAAGGCGGGTCTTGAGACTGACTTCGTTAGGAAGCACCTCGGAATAACCAGGCACTAGGAGAATGTCGTCGAATGTCAGAGCTTCTTGGCTGATACGCAGCATCGCGGGGGCTCCCGAGCGGGAAAATGGAAGCGCGCCATTATAGTCAGACACCCCCTCGGGTTCAATGTAAAACTCTGTCTATTATTAGCATTACTGATATACGGGGATTGTTGCTTGCGTAGGAGCTGCCGGAGGCTGCGATCTTTTGATCTTGATTTTCGGCGCGGCAAGCTTTTGACGATCAAAAGATCGCAGCCTTCGGCAGCTCCTACAGTCATTCAGAGTTCGACTTTCACCCAACTGACAGGCTGATCCAGCCAATCGGCGAACTCATCAATAAAGCTCTGCTTGAACCCGGCCTCGGCCCAATTGTTGAAAATGAATCCCAGATTGGAAAAGCCGCACTCCTGCAGGAAAAGAAAGCCGTTGATGTCGTCTTCATGCCCGCACTCGGGGCAAGTGAAGTTATCGGTGCGCCCCGGCATCCAGTCTTCCAGGCTTTCGAACAGTGCTTCGCCGATCTCCTTGCGACACTCGGCACAGCCTGCCTCTTCAAGGAAACCCTTGGCCGGCGTATAGATACAGCGCTTGGTAATGATCTCCAGGCCATTGACTGGCTCGCCGAACGGCAGCGCTTGCGGGTGCAGCACCACGGCGCGGGCACCGTCGGCGATCGCGTGGCCCATGCGGTTGCCGGTTCGGCCGCACGTGGTCAGCTCTTCCTTGATGATGTTCTTGCGCACCAGCCAACGCACGACCGCCCGGGCCCGGGGTTCGTGCACCGGCAGCGTGGAAATTTTCGGGACGATGATGCTTTGGGAGTTCATGGGTGCAAGCCTGCTGCGTTAAATGGAGGTTCTGCTGCGCGCCGATTGACGCCTTCGCGAGCAAGCCCGCTCCCACATTTGATCGCGTTCTAATGTGGGAGCGGGCTTGCTCGCGAAGGCTATGGAGCGGGCGGCAGCTTAATCCCTGGCGAAATCCGGTCAAGTACTCAAATACCGCCCAATCAAGGCAATCCCGCTGGCCAGCACCAACCAGGTCACCAGCCGCACGAACGCCTCGCGGGACAATCTCATGGTCAGCCGCCGGCCAAACCACAGCCCCAACGCCATGGCCGGCAACAAACACAGCGCCAATATCAACAAGGGTAGCTCGGCATACACGCCCGCGACAGCAAACAGACTCAGGCGCACCACGGTGCTGCAACTGATCAGTGCGCTTTGGGTCGCGCGCGCCGCGTCTTTCGTCAACCGACTGTTCAGATAAATCGCATATAAAAAGCCGCCACTGCCAAATAACGCCCCGAACATCCCGCCGACCGTGCCCATCGGCACCGCCCAAGCGGCAGACAACTGCGTCGGACGGGTTTTGACCCACAGGCTGTAAACCGCATAGGCGCTGATGAACAGCCCCATCAACAGCAGCAACACATCGGATTTCAGGTTCAGCAGAAAGATCACGCCCAGCGTACAACCCACCGCCATGCATGGCAGCAACCGCAGCAGTTCCGGTCTGGCCACATCCCGCCGCGAAGGCAGCAGATTGCCGAACGCCGCCACAAAATCCAGCAGCACCAGCAACGGCACGATCTTCGACAGCGGCATGAACAGAATCAGAATCGGCCCCGCCACCAGCGCGGTGCCAAACCCGGCGATGCCAAACACGATGTAGGCCAAGGCGATGGCCGCCCCGATGACCACCCAATCCATCGCGCCGAATGGCCATTGATTCATCAGCTCAAACACATTCCGCCCCAGTCGTCCTTGAATCCCGAAGCTGACTCTACCCCTGTAGGAGCGAGCTTGCTCGCGATGGACGTTAACGATGACGAATATTTTCTGGATAAACGCGTCGTCCTCAGGTTTATCGCGAGCAAGCTCGCTCCTACAGGGGATCGTGCATTCCCTTGGAGAATGCCTTTAAACTGCGCCCCATGATTAAAGATCCCTTTGCAAGACTCGGCCTGGACCGTGAAGTCCTGACTGTCAGCCAGCTCAACGGCCGCGCGCGGGTGTTGCTCGAAGACGTGTTCAGCAATATCTGGGTCGAAGGCGAAATCTCCAACCTCGCCCGCCCGGCGTCCGGCCACGTGTATTTCACCCTCAAGGACAGCGGCGCCCAGGTGCGTTGCGCGTTGTTCCGGCAGAACGCGGCGCGGGTTCGTCAGGCGCTGAAGGACGGCCTGGCGGTCAAGGTGCGCGGCAAAGTCTCACTGTTCGAAGGGCGTGGCGACTATCAGTTGATCCTCGACACCGTTGAGCCGGCCGGTGACGGTGCGCTGCGTCTGGCCTTCGATGCCTTGAAAGAAAAACTCAGCGCCGAAGGCCTGTTCAGCGCCGAGCGAAAAGTGCCGCTGCCGGCGCATCCGCAACGCATCGGCATCATCAGTTCGCCGACCGGCGCAGTGATCCGCGACATCATCAGCGTGTTCCGACGCCGAGCGCCGCAAGTGCAGTTGACGCTGATCCCCACGGCCGTGCAGGGCCGCGAGGCCACGGCGCAGATTGTCCGCGCTCTGAAACTGGCGGACGCCCGTGGTTTCGATGCGCTGATCCTGGCCCGTGGCGGCGGCTCGCTGGAAGACCTGTGGTGTTTCAACGAAGAAGCCGTGGCCCGTGCCGTGGATGCTTGCGTGACGCCAATTGTCAGCGCCATCGGCCATGAAACCGACGTGTCGATCAGTGACTTCGTCGCCGACGTTCGCGCCCCGACGCCTTCCGCTGCCGCCGAACTGCTGGCCCCGGATTCCAGTGACCTGGTGCGTCGGGTCGAAAGCCTGCATCGACGACTGGTGATGCGCATGCGCGACCGTCTGATGCGTGATCGGCTGCGCCTGGAAGGCATCTCTCGGCGCTTGCGCCATCCCGGCGAACGTCTGCGCCAGCAGGCGCAACGTCTGGATGATCTGGACATGCGCATGCGCCGCGCGTTCGAACGTAGCCTCAATACCCGTCGTGAACGGCTGATCCGCCTGGAAACCCGCCTCGCCGGGCAACATCCGGGCCGGCAACTGGCGATGCTGCGCCAGCGCCTCGACAGCCTCGCCGAACGCCTGCCCCGGGCCATCCGCGAAGGGCTCAAATCCCGTCGCCTGCAACTGCAAAGTCAGGTGCAGACGCTGCAAGTGGTCAGCCCGTTGGCGACGCTTGCCCGTGGCTACAGCATTCTGCTGGACGAACGCGGCAACGCGATCCGCAACGCCGCGCAAACCCACAACGGCCAGCGCCTGAAAGCCAAACTGGGTGAAGGCGAACTGCACGTGCGGGTCGAAGACAATCACCTGACGCCTGTCACCCTTTCTTTACTGGATTGATCCATGCCGCGTTTTTTAGCTCTGCTGCTGTTGCTGTGCCTGACCTTCAACGCCCACGCCGACAGCTACATCACCCGGCTGCTGAACAAACCGGTGCCGGGCGGCGTGGCAGTGGTGGATCTGGGTGCGGCGGCCCAGGCGCCGAAAGCCAGTTATCAAGGCAAACCCGTTCTGGTGGTCAAGGAACAGAACAATTGGCTGGCGATTGTCGGTGTGCCGTTGACCGTCAAGCCGGGCGCCCAGTCCCTCAGCAGCGGCGGCCGTAACCTGAGTTTCACCGTCGGCAACAAGAAATACCCCGAACAGCGCATCACCCTGAAAAACACCCAACAGGTCAATCCAGACCCGGACAATCTCAAGCGCATCGAGAGCGAACTGGCCGAGCAGATCGCCGCCTATCGCACGTTCAGCCCGAATACCCCGAGTAACCTGCTGCTGGACAAACCGGTCAACGGACCGCTGTCGAGCAAGTTCGGTGTGCGCCGTTTCTTCAATGGTGAAGAGCGCAATCCCCACTCGGGCCTGGACTTCGCCGTGGGCGCCGGCACACCGATCAAGACGCCGGCGGCGGGCAAGGTGATCCTGGTCGGTAACTACTTCTTCAATGGCAACACGGTGTTCGTCGACCATGGGCAGGGCTTTATCAGCATGTTCTGTCACATGTCGAAGATTGATGTGAAGGTTGGGCAGCAGATGGCGCGTGGCGGTGTGGTCGGGAAGGTGGGCGCCACTGGGCGGGCGACCGGTCCGCATATGCACTGGAATGTCAGCCTGAATGATGCGCGGGTGGATCCGGCGATTTTTATTGGGGCGTTTCAGCCTTAGATTTTCGGTGAGGCTGATGGCCTCTTCGCGAGCAAGCCCGCTCCCACATTTGATCTGTGGCGTTCACAAAACCAATGTGGGAGCGGCGGTGCGACGATTCGACTTGCTCGCGAAGGCGGCATCACTAACACCGCCTATTCAGCCTCCAGATCCTCTATCCCATGGACTTCCCGATCCGCCAGGCAGTGTTTGATCCACTCCTGAGTCTCCTCCGAGAACCAGGTCAACTCCTCCGCCGTGATCAACTCCCGCGCGCATAACCCAAGCAAATGCGAGCGCGCTTCATGACGTGAAAACCTGAAGACGCCAAATGCCCAATACAGCTCTTTTTGCCCGGCCTTCAGCAACTCCTCGCTGGATTCGATCCGCTCGTAAGGCGCGATGCTCTTGTCCAGCACGATCTTTTCGACGTCGCTCATGATCCGGGTACACATCCGCTCATGGGCCACCGGACGCAACACGCCATACATTTTCCAATCGGACTCGTTCATCGCTGACTCCCGCTTGTCAGTCGAGGTTTTAAAGAAGAATAGCCCCGCCGAAAGAATCCGGCGCTCAAAACGCCGATTGCGCATCGCTCAAACCTCGCGCAAACAACCTGACGATCAGTTCGATGAAGAGCAATAAAATCTCGATATACAGGCCGTGGCGAGTATTTCTCTCAATTTTTTTCGACTGCTTGCCATCCTTCACCCTCGCGGTTAGGGTTGAAGGCATGAAAACCTTTCACACCCTCATTCAGCTTCGCCAGCACCGCAGCCTGTGCCTCGTCAGCGCACGACTGCCGGGCTGAATCGCGGTGCCTCGCCCCACGCTTCTCCCCAAGAACTTTGATCCACCGGCAGGCCGCCTTTTTTCGGCCCACACAATAAGGATTTCCCGATGAGCATGCTCAAAGACCCGTCTTCGAAATACCGCGCGTTCCCGACGATCGACATCCCGGACCGCACATGGCCGTCGAAGACCATTACCGCCGCGCCGATCTGGTGCAGTTCCGACCTGCGCGACGGCAACCAGTCGCTGATCGAGCCGATGGACGCGGTCAAGAAGCTGCGTTTCTGGAAAACCCTGGTGCAGGTCGGCGTGAAGGAAATCGAAGCCTCGTTCCCGGCCGCTTCGCAAACCGACTTCGACTTCGTGCGTACCCTGATCGAAGGCAACCACATCCCGGACGACACCACCATTCAGGTGCTGACCCAGGGCCGTGAAGACCTGATCGAGCGCACCTTCGAATCCCTGCGCGGGGCGAAGAAAGCCATCGTTCACCTGTACAACGCGACCTCCCCTTCCTTCCGCCGCATTGTCTTCAACCAGGACAAGGACGGGATCAAGGAAATCGCCGTGAGCGCGGCCAAGCTGTTCGTCAAGTACGCCGCCCAGCAGCCTGAAACCCAGTGGACCTTCGAATACTCGCCGGAAACCTTCAGCGCCACCGAGCTTGAGTTCGCCAAGGAAGTCTGCGACGCGGTCATCGAAGTCTGGAACCCGACGCCCGAGCACAAGATGATCCTCAACCTGCCGGCCACCGTCGAATGCGCGACCCCGAACATCTATGCCGACCAGATCGAATGGTTCGGCCGTCACATCAACCGTCGTGACAGCGTGATCATCAGCCTGCACACCCACAACGACCGTGGCACCGGTGTCGCGGCAACCGAACTGGGCCTGATGGCCGGCGCCGACCGTGTCGAAGGCTGCCTGTTCGGCAACGGCGAGCGTACCGGCAACGTCGATCTGGTGACTGTGGCGTTGAACCTGTACACCCAGGGCATTCACCCTGAGCTGGACTTCTCCGACATCGACGGCGTTCGCAAAGTCGTCGAAGAGTGCAACCAGATCCAGGTGCACCCGCGCCACCCGTACGTCGGCGACCTGGTTCACACCGCGTTCTCCGGCTCCCACCAGGATGCCATCCGCAAAGGCTTTGCCCAGCAGAAACCGGACGCCCTGTGGGAAGTGCCGTACTTGCCGATCGACCCGGCCGACATCGGCCGCAGCTATGAGGCGGTGATCCGCGTCAACAGCCAGTCGGGCAAGGGCGGTATCGCTTACCTGCTGGAACAGGAATACGGCATCAGCCTGCCGCGCCGCATGCAGATCGAGTTCAGCCAGGTCGTGCAGCGTGAAACCGATCGCCTGGGCCTCGAAATGACCGCCCAGCAAATCCACGCGTTGCTGCACAGCGAGTACTTGCAGGCCAACACCCCGTACGCGCTGGTCAGCCATCGCCTGCAGGAAGAAAACGGTCACAGCGCCGTGGAAGTGGAAGTCTCCGGCAAAGGTCAGGGCGAAACCAACCTGCACTGGCGCGGCAAGGGCAACGGCGCGCTGGAAGCGCTGGTGGCCGGTCTGCCGATCCCGGTGGAAATCATGGACTACAACGAACACGCCATCGGCGCGGGCACCAATGCCAAGGCGGCGGCCTACATTGAACTGCGGGTGAACGGTGAACGTGCCGTGCACGGCGTGGGTATCGATGAAAACATCACCACCGCCAGCTTCAAGGCCCTGTTCAGCGCACTGAACCGCTCGTTGAGCCAGCCGGAAGCGAAAGCAGCGTAACACCCTTCAGCAATGCAAAAGGCCCCGGGGTGCGAACCTCGGGGCCTTTTTGTTTGTGCTACTGGAAGATCAAAAGATCGCAGCCTTCGGCAGCTCCTACATTGGAATGCGCTCCCCCTGTAGGAGCTGCCGAAGGCTGCGATCATTTCTGGATCACCCGAATCTCAGGTGAACTCGAAGGTATCCGCATCCAGATTCGCTGGAAACCGCGTGCGGTAAGCCTGAAGATCTGCCGCATTCAGCACTACCTGAAACACCCCGTCCGCCTCCCCGGCACTGAGCAGCGTCTCACCCTGAAAATCCAGCACCTGACTGTCACCGGTGTAGGCAAAACCCTTTCCGTCAGTCCCGATGCGATTCACCGCCGCCACATAGCAAAGGTTTTCGATCGCCCGCGCTGGCAGCAAACGGTTCCAGTGCTGACGCCGTGCACCCGGCCAATTCGCGGTGTACAGCAACAGGTCAGTGTCCTGGGCATCGCGGCTCCACACCGGGAAACGCAAGTCGTAGCAAATCAGCGGCCGCACACGCCAGCCTTTGAGTTCGAACTGCACCTGGCGCTCGCCCGGAGTGTAGTGATTGTGCTCGCCCGCCATGCGGAACAAGTGACGCTTGTCGTAGTGCCAGACTTCGCCGTCCGGTCGCGCCCACAACAGGCGATTGCGATGACTGCCATCAGCGGCCTGAACGATGACGCTGCCGGTAATCACGGCATCAAGGTTCGCAGCCTGGGCGCGCAGCCATTTGCTGGTGGGACCGTTTTCCGGCTCGGCGAGCGTCTCGGACTCCATGGAGAAACCGGTGGTGAACATCTCCGGCAGGATGATCAGGTCAGCGCCGCGAGCCTGTTGCAGCAACTGCTCGAAATGCTCCAGATTGGCCTGGCGGTCGTGCCAGGCCAGGGTCGTCTGGACCAGCGCAATGTTCAGATTGGGCAGTGCACTCAGATCACGCATAGTTTTGCCGCTGCTTCACGCAGGGTCTCCTCACGCTTGGCGAAGCACAGACGCACCAGGCGCTGGCCTTCGGGCGGCGTCTGGTAGAACACCGAGATCGGGATGCTCGCCACGCCGTGTTCGCGGGTCATCCACAGCGCCATCTCGACGTCGTTGAGGTCCGGGCGGATCTGCGAGTAATCGACCAACTGGAAATAGGTGCCGGTGACGCGGGTGAAACTGAAACGCGATGGCGTCAGCAAGTCGCAGAACAGATCGCGCTTGGCCTGATAAAAAGCCGGCAGTTCTTCGACATGTTCCGGGTGCTCAGCCATGAAATCGGCCAAGGCAAATTGCAGCGGAGTCACGCCGCAGAAACTGACGTACTGGTGAACCTTGCGCAGCTCTGCGGTGAGGGCCGGCGGTGCGACCACATAGCCGGTTTTCCAGCCGGTCACGTGATAGGTCTTGCCGAACGAGCTGACCACGAAGGCACGCTGATACAGCTCTTCGTGATTCAGCACGCTGACGTGAGGCACACCGTCGAACACCAGGTGTTCGTAGACTTCGTCGCTGACGAGGTAGATGTCGCGATCACGAATCAGATCCGCCAACTGATCCAGCTCGGCACGGCTGATCAGTGCGCCACTGGGGTTGTGCGGTGAGTTCAGCACAATCATCCGCGTGCGCGGCGTAATGGCCTCAGCCAGTTTCTGGAAGTCGATAGAGAAATCATTCAGCCCGAGTTGCACATGCACGCAACGACCACCGGCCAGTTCAACCGACGGCTCGTAACTGTCGTAGCACGGATCGAAAACGATCACTTCGTCGCCGCTGTGGATAACTGCCTGAATGGCGCAGAAGATCGCCTGGGTAGCACCGGGGGTGATGGTCACTTCGTTGTCGGCATCGACATTCACGCCGTAACTGCGAGCAATCTTCGCCGAAACTTGCTGGCGCAGTGCCGGCAGGCCGGTCATCGGCGAGTACTGGTTATGGCCATTGGCAATGTGCCGGCCAACCGCATCGCACAGGGCCTGCGGGGCATCGAAATCGGGGAAACCCTGGGACAGGTTGATCGCCCCGGTTTGCGCCGCGAGCTGAGACATCTGCGTGAAGATAGTGATGCCGACATTCGGCAGCTTACTGGTGATCATCGGTGATTCCCTGCTCTACACCCGGCTCTAACGGCGGCGCGGGAGAGCCCGAGGATAGCCCAAACGGCGCCCATAAAAAAAGGGCGCCAATGGCACCCTTCTTCTAATAACCAACACATAACCCTGTGGTGAGGGAGCTTGCTCCCGCTGGACCGCGAAGCGGTCCCAATATCTGCAACCGAGATCGTTCAGATAGAACGCGTCGGCTGGTTTTGCGACTGCTGCGCAGTCGAGCGGGAGCAAGCTCCCTCGCCACAACAGCCCCACACACAAAATGGTGTGGGGTTGTGAATCAGCGCTTGTCGCGGCGCTTCTTGTCGGCCTTTTTGTGGTGCGACATCATGCGACGCTTCTTGTTGACCTGACGGTCAGTGAGCGAGGTCTTGTTGCCTTCGTACGGGTTCTCGCCACCTTTGAACTCGATGCGGATCGGCGTACCGACCAGCTTCAAGACACGGCGGTAAGTGTTTTCCAGGTAACGGACGTACGACTTTGGCACCTTCTCGATCTGGTTACCGTGAATCACGATGATCGGCGGGTTCGCGCCACCCAAGTGAGCGTAACGCAGCTTGATCCGGCGGTTGTTGACCATCGGCGGCGCGTGCTCACCGACCGCATCTTCCAGAATCTGGGTCAGGCGGTTGGTCGGCCAGCGGGTGACCGCGGACTTGAACGAGTTCTGTACGGAGGCGTAGAGGTTGCCCACGCCAGTGCCGTGCAGCGCCGAGATGAAGTGGATGTCGGCGTAGTCGACGAAGAACAGTCGACGTTGCAGCTCGACCTTCACGAAGTCGCGCTCGCTTGGGGTCATGCCATCCCATTTGTTGATCGCGATGACCAGCGCACGACCCGACTCAATGGCGAAGCCCAGCAGGTTGAGGTCGTGGTCGACCACACCTTCACGGGCGTCCATCACGAAGATCACGACGTTGGCGTCTTTGATCGCCTGCAGGGTTTTGACCACGGAGAATTTTTCGACTTCTTCGTGGATCTTGCCGCGCTTGCGCACACCGGCAGTGTCGATCAGCGTGTACTTCTCGTCGTTACGCTCGAACGGGATGTAGATACTGTCGCGGGTAGTGCCGGGTTGGTCATACACGATGACCCGGTCTTCACCGAGCATGCGGTTGACCAGGGTCGACTTGCCGACGTTCGGGCGACCAATGATGGCGATCTTGATCCCGTCTTTTTCGCTTGGACCAGGAATGCGCTTGGCTTCCTCGCCTTCGGCAACGTCCTCTTCCTCGCCTTCTTCCAGCTCTTCTTCGTCTTTCGGGAAGTCGCTCAGGGCGATTTCCAGCATCTGAGTGATGCCACGACCATGAGCGCCGGCGATCGGGATCGCGTGGCCCATGCCCAACGGAGCGAATTCGGCGCGGGCCATTTCAGGGTCGATGTTGTCGACCTTGTTGGCAACCACGTAGGAACGCTTGTTACGTTTGCGCAAATGCTCGGCGATCATCTGGTCGGCGGCGGTGAAACCGGCCTTGGCATCTACCAGGAACAGAACGACATCGGCTTCTTCAATGGCCAGCAGCGACTGCTCGGCCATTTTTTCGTCCATACCGTGCTCGTCACCGGAGATACCGCCGGTGTCGACCAGAATGTAGGAACGCCCTTGCCACTTGGCCTCACCGTATTGGCGATCACGGGTCAGACCGGACAAGTCGCCGACGATGGCGTCGCGAGTCCTGGTCAGGCGGTTGAACAAGGTGGACTTGCCGACGTTCGGTCGGCCCACCAGGGCGATTACGGGAACCATGCGGCTCTCCACTTCGTTATTTCAGAAAATACAAAAGCCGCTGCGAGGCAGCGGCTGGTGCTCGGGGCAACCTCTGTGTGTTTTTCTGTAGGAGCGAGCTTGCTCGCGAAAAACGCAAAGGCAACGCGTTTATTCAGGTCGCCAACGCAATCGTTGACGTCCATCGCGAGCAAGCTCGCTCCTACAGTCCTACAAACAGTGAAGCCGCTTGGGGGTTAAACCCCAAGCATAGTCGTTACTTGATGGTCAGGGCTTCCAGTTTGCCACTGTTGCCATACAGATAAATCGTGTTATCCACCACCAGCGGACGGGCGCGCAGGCCGTCGCTGTCGATGCGCTCGCGGCCGACAAAGCGACCGTCCACCTGGCTCAGCAGGTGCACGTAGCCTTCCATGTCACCGATTGCAACATAGCTGGAGAACACTTCCGGAGCCGACAGTTGACGGCGAGCCAGCGAATCGTTGCTCCACAAAGCTGTGGTGGAACGCTCGTCGACGCCTTCAACGGTGCCCGAAGACAGGCTCACGTAAACAGTGCCGAAGCCCTGGGCCACGCCGGCATAGCTGGAAGCATCACGCTGCCAGAGCTGACGACCGCTTTCCAGGTCCAGTGCCGCAACGCGACCCTGGTAGCTGGCGACGTACAAGGTACCGCCGGACAGCAGCAGACCACCGTCGATATCGACAACGCGCTCCAGTTCCGAACGACCTTGCGGGATCGCAACCCGTTGTTCCCACACCGGCACGCCGTTGGAAATATCGAGAGCGACCACTTTACCGGTCGACAGGCCAGCCACCGCGAGGCGGTTGGTGACGATCGGTGCACTGGTGCCGCGCAGGGTCAGGACGGCAGGCGTGCTGTCATACAACCAGCGCTGGTTGCCGGTAGCGGCGTCCAGACCGATCAGACGGTCGTCCTGAGTCTGAACCACCACCACGTCACCGTTGTTGGCCGGCGGCGCGAGGACTTCGCTGGACACGCGAGCGCGCCATTTCTCTTCACCGCTGCTGGCGTCCATCGCAACGATTTCGCCCTTGGTCGTACCGATCACGAGCAGGCCATAACCTACGCCAACGGCGCCGGAAACAGGCAGCTCAAGATCTTTCTTCCATTTGACGTCGCCATTGCTGCGATCCATCGCCATCACCACGCCAGTGACGTCGGCGGCATAGATGGTATCGCCTTCGATCGCCGGAACCAGCATGTTGTAGGTTTCGCCCTGACCGTCACCGATCGAACGACTCCACTGCTTTTGCAGGACCACTTCTTCTTTGAAGTCGACCAGTTCGGCAGGCGGCAATTCTTTTTTGCTGTTGCTGCTGCAACCCGCGGCCAATACGGCCAGAGCCAGCAATGCTGCATGTTTCCAACGGATCACGTCACGCATCCCCTTTGGCCAGATCGTCCAGCTTGATTTGCAGGCCACCGACTGCCGCTTCATCCGACAGTGCCGCCTTGGCTTTTTGATATGCAGCGTTCGCTTCGTCGGTACGACCCAACTGCACCAGCAGGTCGCCTTTGAGTTCTTCGCGAGTGGCCAGGAAGGCTTTATCGGCATCGCCTTCGAGCAACTTCAGGGCTTCATCGGCCTTGTTCTGCGCGCCCAGTACCTGTGCCAGGCGCTGACGGGCGATTTCGCCCAGTGCCGGGTTGGCTGGTTTGGCAACGATGGCCTTCAGCTCGGTGACAGCGTCGTCCAGCTTGCCGCTGTCGACCGCGACTTTCGCCACGAACAGGCTGCCGTACTGTGCGTAGGCGGTGCCGCCGAACTCGCTGTTGAGCTTGCCGGCCAGGTCCGAAACACGGGCGGCGTCGGGCTTGCCGTCAGGCGTCAGCGTGGTTTCGAGCAATTGCTGATAGAGAATCGAGGCGCTTTGCGACTGATTGCTCTGATACTTGTGAAAGGCCTGCCAGCCGAACACGATGACCAGCGCCAACAGGCCGCCAGTGACCAGGGGCTTGCCGTTGCGTGTCCACCAGTCCTTCAAATCCGCCAGGTTTTCGTCTTCGGTACTCGACACCCCAATACTCCTTAATCGCTAAATCGGCTGTTTAAGACAGCTTCAACCCTGCACGACGCAGGTGGCCAGGTGTGCAGCAAGCGCATCCCAGGCAATGCTTTGTTGTTCGCCCTGGCCACGCAGGGGTTTGAAACCTACCACTTGCTGGGCCATTTCGTCGTCACCGAGGATCAGCGCGTACAGCGCACCGCTCTTGTCGGCCTTCTTGAACTGGCTTTTGAAGCTGCCGGCGCCGGCATTGATCTGCAGGCGCAGGTTGGGCAATTGATCGCGAACCTTCTCGCTCAACGTCAGGGCCGCCAGCTCGGCAGCCTCGCCGAAAGCGCAGAGATAGACGTCGACCTGACGGGAGATCTCTTGCGGGATCTGCTCCAGGGTTTCCAGCAGCAGCACCAGACGCTCGATGCCCATGGCGAAACCAACGCCCGGGGTCGGCTTGCCGCCCATCTGCTCCACCAGACCGTCGTAGCGGCCGCCGGCACACACGGTGCCTTGAGCGCCCAACTTGTCGGTGACCCATTCGAAAACGGTCTTGCTGTAGTAATCCAGCCCGCGCACCAGCTTCGGGTTGATCACATAAGGAATACCGGCGGCGTCCAGGCGAGCCTTGAGGCCCTCGAAGTGCACGCGGGATTCTTCGTCGAGGTAGTCGGCCATTTTCGGCGCATCGACCAGGATCGCTTGGGTGTCGGCGTTCTTGGTGTCCAGAACACGCAACGGGTTGGTCTTCAGGCGGCGCTGGCTGTCTTCGTCCAGCTTGTCCAAGTGAGCGGACAGGAACTCGACCAGTGCTTCGCGATAACGACCACGGGATTCGCTGGTGCCCAGGCTGTTGAGCTCGAGCTTGACCGCATCACGGATACCCAGCTCGCCCCACAGGCGCCAGGTCAGCACGATCAGCTCGGCGTCGATGTCCGGACCGTCGAGGTTGAACACCTCGACACCGATCTGGTGGAACTGGCGATAGCGACCTTTTTGCGGACGTTCGTGGCGGAACATCGGGCCGATGTACCAGAGCTTCTGCACCTGGCCACCGCCGGTGATGCCGTGCTCAAGCACCGCACGCACGCAGGCCGCCGTGCCTTCGGGACGCAGGGTCAGCGAATCACCGTTGCGGTCTTCGAAGGTGTACATCTCTTTTTCGACGATGTCGGTCACTTCACCGATCGAGCGCTTGAACAGCTCGGTGAACTCGACGATTGGCATGCGGATCTGCTTGTAACCGTAGTTATCCAGCAGACGCGAAACGGTGCCCTCGAAATGACGCCACAGGGGAGTCTGTTCGGGCAGGATGTCGTTCATGCCACGAATGGCTTGCAGAGACTTGCTCACTTAAAATCCTTAAATTCGTTCGATCAGCCGCGAGCGATTACAGCTGCGTCGGCTTCGACCTTTTCGGCCGCTTTCTGACGGATCAAGCGTTCGAGCTCATCCACCAGATTGTCATTCGTCAGTTTCTGCGACGGCTTGCCGTCGATGTAAATCAGGTTTGGCGTGCCGCCGGTCAAGCCGATATGGGCTTCCTTGGCTTCGCCCGGCCCGTTGACCACGCAACCGATGACCGCGACATCCAGCGGCACCAGCAGGTCTTCGAGGCGCCCTTCCAGCTCGTTCATGGTTTTGACCACATCGAAGTTCTGCCGCGAGCAGCTCGGGCAGGCGATGAAGTTGATGCCACGGGAACGCAGGTGCAGGGATTTGAGAATGTCGTAGCCGACTTTCACTTCCTCGACCGGGTCGGCCGCCAACGAGATGCGGATAGTATCGCCAATCCCTTCGGCGAGCAGCATACCGAGGCCCACGGCGGATTTCACTGTGCCTGAACGCAAACCACCGGCTTCGGTGATGCCCAGGTGCAGCGGCTGGACGATTTCCTTGGCCAGCAAGCGGTAAGCGGCGACGGCCATGAACACGTCGGAGGCTTTCACGCTGACCTTGAAGTCCTGGAAGTTCAGGCGTTCAAGGTGCTCGACGTGACGCAGGGCAGATTCGACCAGCGCGGCCGGGGTCGGCTCGCCGTATTTCTTTTGCAGGTCTTTTTCCAGGGAACCGGCATTGACGCCGATGCGGATCGGAATCCCGCGATCACGGGCGGCATCGACCACCGCACGCACGCGGTCTTCACGACCGATGTTGCCCGGGTTGATCCGCAGGCAATCAACGCCCAGTTCAGCGACGCGCAGCGCGATCTTGTAGTCGAAGTGAATGTCGGCCACCAAGGGCACTTTCACCAGTTTTTTGATTTTGCCGAAGGCTTCGGCGGCGTCCATGTCCGGCACGGAAATGCGCACGATATCGACGCCAGCGGCTTCCAGTCGATTGATCTGGGCCACGGTGGCGGCGACGTCATTGGTGTCGCTGTTGGTCATGCTCTGCACAGCGATGGGCGCATCGCCGCCAACAGGTACGTTACCGACCCAGATCTTCCGGGATTCGCGACGCTTGATTGGAGATTCGCCGTGCATGACTTATTGACCCAACTTCAGGCGAGCAGTCTCGCCACTGGTGAACGGAGCGACATCAACCACCTGCCCGTTGTAGCTGACCTGCGCGCCGCGGGCGAAGCCCAGACGCACGGAAAACGGCGGCTTACCGCTGAGAGAAACGTTTTCGCCTTTACGCTTGAGACCACTCAGCAGCACTTTGCCGGTGCCGTCGGTGACTTGCGTCCAGCAATCGGCGGTGAATTGCAGTTGAACGCGACCCTGGCCGGCAACCGGAGCAGCCGCTGCTGGAGCGGGAATGGTCGGCGTGACCGAAGCGGCGGCAGGCGGGGTCGATACAACAGGAGCAGCCGGGGCCGGAGTTGCGACAACCGGCGCGGTGCTGTGCGTCGGTGCTGCAGGCGCCGGGGTAACCGGTGCAGTCGGAGCGGCAGCAGGTGCAGTGGCTTCAGCTTCAGCTTCAGTTTCAGCCGGCTCTTCAGCCGAAGTCTCGGCTTGCGGCAATGCGAGAGCGGTCGAGCCTTCAGCCTGACCTTCCGCGACAGCCTGGTCTTCCGGCTCGTCCAGCGGATGGATCTGGGTGGTGCCGTCGGCGCCTTCGACTTCAACGTGTTCCGGGCTCAGGCTGGTCAGGTCCTTGGTACGCAGCGAGGTCTGATCCTGCCACCATACAAAACCACCGCCGATCACGGCAATCAGCAACAGCAGACTGACGATTCGCAGAATAGTGTGGGAAACCCGAACCGGCTCTTCGATACGACCCAGGCTGTGGACGTTGCTGCCCTGGGAATCGGTGCCAGTGGATTGGTCGAACTGTTGAACCAGAACGGTCTGGTC
Organism: Pseudomonas sp. LB3P81; assembly: GCF_054897965.1. NCBI lineage: Bacteria > Pseudomonadati > Pseudomonadota > Gammaproteobacteria > Pseudomonadales > Pseudomonadaceae > Pseudomonas > Pseudomonas sp. LB3P81. The sequence continues at coordinate 2,264,393 of NZ_JBUBVG010000001.1, forward strand.
CATGCCGAGCAATTTGGCGTACGCGCGAATATAACCGCGGGCAAAGGTATGCCCAGGCAGTTTGTCGAATGCGCCAGCTTCCAGATTGCTCAGGGAATTGGCGGTGAGGTTGAGCTTGAGGGCCACTTCGGCCAGCGACCAGCCATTGCTTTCGCGGGCCTGGCGCAAGGTCTCACCGGGGTTAACGCGATTCGCTGCTACAACTTCGGGATGCGCCGCTTTCATCATTGCTCCGACAGGTATTGCTGATATTCCGGCGTACCGGGATAGAGTCGTTTTAGTTGCAGGCCAAAACTGGCGGCCTTGTCGCGATCTTCGAACACTTTTGCCAGCCGAACGCCAAGCAATAGACTACGTGCATTTTGCTCGGTGAGCAGGCTAAAACGGTCGTAATAGTCACGCGCGGGCACATAATGCCTGTCTTCGTAAGACAACTCAGCCATTTCCAGCAATGCACGGGGTTGCTGACGGTTCAAACGCAGGGCTTTTTCCAGTTGCTGCCGGGCCAGATCACGCTGGCCAAGCTTGGAAGCAGTCATGCCCAGATTCTCAAACACTCGCGAACGCTCAGGATACAGGGTATCGGCGGCGGCTTGCTCGAAGCGCTCGTAAGCCTCTTTGTAACGTTTTTGCTCGAAAAGAAAACTGCCGTAGTTGTTCAGGATGCGCGCATCGTTGGACCGGGAAGACAGCGCCTTGCGAAAGTGCTCGTCCGCCAGCTCCGGCTCCATCTCCGCCTGAAACACCAGACCCAATGCGGCGTTGGCGTCGGGGTCCGAGCTGTCCAGCTCCAACGCCTTTTTCAGCGGAACCTTGGCGCGCTCGGTCATGCCCTGCTGCAAGTAGCCCAAGCCCAACTGTACATAGGCGACACGCGCTTCATCGCGGCCCTTACTGGTCTTCATCGGGTTGAAATCGCCCGACAGGACGCAGCCAGTACAAAGACTGGCCAACAGCACAAGCAGCGCGAAGCGCAGGGACATAGAGATCCTCTCTTGATTTATTTCGCGGCGTTTTGCGCCATATCGCTGTCGGCGCTCAACTCACGCACGGCAATATAACGTTCGCTGCGACGGGTGCGATCCAGCACCTGCCCTACCAATTGGCCACACGCTGCATCAATGTCTTCACCGCGGGTGGTGCGTACGGTGACATTGAAGCCGGCATGGTGAAGCTGATCCTGGAAACGACGAATCGCGTTGTTGCTCGGGCGCTCGTAACCGGAATGCGGGAACGGGTTAAACGGAATCAGGTTGATCTTGCACGGGACGTTCTTGAGCAACTCGATCATCTCAACGGCATGTTCAACCTTGTCGTTGATGTCTTTGAGCAAAGTGTACTCGATGGTCAGCACGCGTTTTTCGCCCAGGGACGACATGTAGCGCTGGCACGACTCGAGCAGCATCTTAAGCGGATATTTCTTGTTGATCGGCACCAATTGGTTACGCAATGCGTCATTTGGTGCGTGCAGAGACAACGCCAGGGAGACGTCGATGTGCTTGGACAGCTCATCGATCATCGGCACCACGCCGGAGGTCGACAGGGTCACACGGCGCTTGGAAATGCCGTAGCCCAGGTCGTCCATCATCAGATGCATGGCCGCAACGACGTTGTCGAAGTTCAGCAGCGGCTCGCCCATGCCCATCATCACCACGTTGGTGATGGCACGGTCGGCGGTCGCCGGGATGCTGCCGAACGATTTATTGGCAATCCACACCTGGCCGATGACTTCGGCGGCGGTGAGGTTGCTGTTGAAACCTTGCTTGCCGGTGGAGCAGAAACTGCAATCCAGGGCACAGCCTGCCTGGGACGAAACGCACAAAGTGCCGCGTTTGCCCTGGGGAATGTACACGGTCTCGACGCAGCTGCCGGACGCCACGCGCACCACCCATTTACGGGTGCCATCGGTGGAAATGTCCTCGCTGACCACTTCAGGACCGCGAACTTCAGCAATGGCCTTGAGCTTGTCGCGCAAGGCTTTGCTGACGTTCGTCATGGCGTCGAAATCATCGACGCCAAGGTGGTGAATCCATTTCATTACCTGACCGGCACGGAAACGCTTCTCCCCGATTGAGTCGAAGAATTTCTCCATTTCCTGTTGAGTCAGACCCAGCAGGTTGGTTTTTACAGTCGATGTAGTCATGGATTCACCTTCACTCTTAAGCCAATGCTTAGCGAGTGGTTACTTCAGTAGCAGCGAAGAAGTACGAGATTTCGCGAGCAGCAGCGGCTTCGGAGTCCGAACCGTGTACAGCGTTGGCGTCGATGGAATCAGCGAAGTCAGCACGGATGGTGCCGGCAGCAGCTTCTTTAGGGTTGGTAGCGCCCATCAGCTCACGGTTCAGAGCGATAGCGTTTTCGCCTTCCAGAACCTGAACGACAACCGGACCGGAGATCATGAAAGCAACCAGGTCGCCGAAGAAGCCACGAGCGCTGTGCTCAGCGTAGAAGCCTTCAGCTTCAGCTTTGGACAGTTGCTTCAGTTTCGAAGCTACAACGCGCAGGCCTGCTTTTTCGAAACGAGTGGTGATCTCGCCGATGACGTTTTTTGCAACAGCGTCAGGCTTGATGATGGAGAAAGTACGTTGAACAGCCATGGTGTAACTCCAGAAACGGTAATTTGTGAAAAATTAAACCCGCGAATTATACGCGGGTTCTTGAGTATTGCCTAACTGCTTACAGGTCGCGACCTCTGCCTCTGTAGGAGCTGCCGAAGGCTCGGGCCGCGTTCGGACGATCCTTTGATCCTGGTCTTGCACTTGAGATTCAAGTGGCACTGGAAAAGATCGCAGCCTCGCTTCGCGAGTCAGCTCCTACGCTGCTTCTTCGATCCAGGCGGCCTGAATGGCTTCAAGCACCTTCTCGCCACCACGCTGAGGATCATCACTGAACTCCGGCAATGCCAGCACCCATTTGTGCAAATCGACGAAGTTCACGTAACGCGGGTCCACATCCGGCTTGGATTCAGCCAGCTGGATCGCGATTTCAAGCACATCAACCCATTTCAGACTCATGTCGCTTCCTTGAATCAGTGCGGCGCTTCGGCGGCATGGTTGAGCGAATATTTCGGAATTTCAACGGTCAGGTCTTCAGTCCCGACTATCGCCTGACAGCCTAGACGCGATTGAGCCTCCAGACCCCAGGCACGATCAAGAAAGTCTTCTTCCAGCTCATCCGCTTCTTCCAGCGAGTCAAAACCTTCGCGAATGATGCAGTGGCAGGTGGTGCAGGCGCAGACGCCGCCGCAGGCACTTTCCATCTCGATATGGTGCTCATGAGCCAGTTCGAGAATGGACGTACCGGTCTCGGCCTCCACAACCATGCCTTCCGGGCAAAACTTCTCGTGTGGCAGAAAAATGACCTGCGGCATCAGTTATCCTCGATTTCATTCAGGTTGCGCCCCGCCAGCGCGGCTTTCACCGTCGAGTCCAGGCGACGGGCGGCAAAGGCATCGGTCACTTGCGACAGACGCTTGGTCTGCTGCTCGATGGCATAACCATCGGTACCTTTCATCAGTTCGGTCAGTTCCTGCATCTGCAGCTCGATCACCATGCGCTCTTCTGCGTCGAGCAAACGCTCGCCGTCGGCTTCCAGGGCGGCTTGCACCGCTTCGATCAGGCGCTGGGCATCGACCTGCTGCTCACGCAGTACACGGGCGACCTTGTCGTCGTTGGCGTGCTGGAACGAATCCTTGAGCATCTTGGCGATTTCGCCGTCGGTCAGACCGTAGGACGGCTTGACCTGAATGCTGGCTTCAACGCCCGAACCCAGTTCCCGGGCAGAAACACTGAGCAGGCCGTCGGCATCGACCTGGAAGGTCACGCGAATCTTCGCCGCACCCGCCACCATCGCCGGAATGCCGCGCAATTCGAAGCGTGCCAGGGAACGGCAGTCGCTGATCAGCTCACGCTCGCCCTGCAACACATGGATCGCCATGGCCGACTGGCCATCTTTGTACGTGGTGAAGTCCTGGGCGCGAGCGACGGGGATGGTGGTGTTGCGCGGAATCACCTTCTCCATCAGGCCGCCCATGGTTTCCAGCCCCAGGGACAACGGAATCACGTCAAGCAGCAGCAATTCGCCGCCATCGCGCTTGTTGCCGGCCAGCGTATCGGCCTGAATCGCGGCACCGATGGCCACCACTTGATCCGGGTCGATTTCGGTCAGCGGCTGGCGACCGAATGCTTCAGCGACCGCTTCGCGAACCCGAGGCACGCGCGTCGAGCCGCCGACCATGACCACGGCGTGCACTTCTTCCAGCTCGACACCGGAATCACGCACCGCACGACGGCAGGCTTTCAGGCTGCGAGCAACCATTGGCTCGATCAGCGCATTGAAAGCTTCGCGAGTCAGCTCGGCCTTCCAGTCGCCATAAGCAACTTCAACGGAAGCGGCATTGGTCAGCGCTTCCTTGGCCGCGCAGGCGGTTTGCAGCAGATTACGTTGCGCACCCGGATCGAGATCGGCGGACAAACCGGCGCGCTCGATGATCCAGCCGGCAATCGCATGGTCGAAGTCATCGCCGCCCAGGGCGCTATCGCCACCGGTAGCCAGCACTTCGAACACACCGCCGGTCAGGCGTAGAATCGAAATATCGAAGGTGCCGCCGCCCAGGTCATAAATCGCGACCAGGCCTTCAGCGTGTTGATCCAGACCGTAAGCCACGGCAGCGGCGGTCGGCTCATTGAGCAAACGCAGCACGTTCAGACCGGCCAGTTTGGCCGCATCCTTGGTGGCTTGACGCTGAGCGTCGTCGAAATAGGCCGGAACGGTGATCACCGCGCCGACCAGTTCGCCGCCCAAGGTCGCTTCGGCGCGCTGACGCAGCACTTTCAGGATATCGGCAGAGACTTCAACCGGGCTTTTCGGGCCCTGGATCGTGTCGATGAACGGCATGTGCGACTCGCCGCCGACAAAGCGGTACGGCAGTTGATCGCCCAATTGCTTGACGTCGGACAGACCACGACCCATCAAGCGCTTGACCGACAGCACGGTGTTCAAAGGATCGGTAGCGGCAGCCAGCTTGGCCGATTCGCCGACTTCGACGCGATCGGCGTGGTAGCGCACGGCGGACGGCAGGATGACCTGCCCGTCAGCGTCGGCCAGAGGCTCGGAAAGACCACTGCGCAATGCAGCGACCAGCGAATTGGTAGTGCCCAAGTCGATCCCCACAGCCAGACGACGCTGGTGCGGTTGAGGACTTTGGCCGGGTTCGGCGATCTGCAGTAGGGCCATCGTGATCAGGACTTATCTGTATATCAGGCGTGCGACCGGAGCGGCACTGGGTTAATCGTCGAGGCGCTCTTCTAACTGGCGCACTTCGTAGGTGAGCTTGTCGAGGAACTGCATGCGCCGCATCAGGCGTTCGGCCTGTTCACGTTGCGCTGCATCATTCCAACAGGCTGCGAAGCTCTGGTTCAGTTCATCCTGAGCAGTTTTCAGGCGGCGCTTGAACGCTGCAATACCGGCCATGTCGGCACTGTCTTGCAGGTCTTCGAGCTCTTCGCGCAGCTCCATCTGCTGCAGAAGAAACGCCGGATCATGCACCGTGACCTCCAGCGGCAGCTCGCCACCATTCAGAGCGAGCAGATATCGCGCGCGCTTCGGGGGACTTTTGAGCGTCTGGTAGGCCTCGTTGAGGCTCGCGGATTGCTCTAGCGCCAGCCGTTGCTCGCGCTCGGAAGCGTCCGCAAAACGGTCGGGATGAACACTACGCGCCAACTCGCGGTAGCGCGTAGCCAACTGGTCGAGGTCCAGATTGAAACTCGGTTGCAGCTCAAATAAAGCGTAATGACAAGGAGTACCCACGAGAAGCCTCAGATGTTGAAGCTTTCGCCGCAGCCACATTCACCGCGCACGTTGGGGTTGTTGAACTTGAAGCCTTCGTTCAACCCTTCCTTGACGAAATCGAGCTCGGTGCCGTCCAGGTAGGCCAGGCTTTTCGGGTCGATGATCACTTTCTCGCCGTGACTTTCGAACACCTGATCCTCTGCAACCACCTCGTCGACAAACTCCAGCACGTAGGCAAGGCCGGAACAGCCCGTGGTGCGAACACCCAGACGAATCCCTTCACCTTTGCCGCGCCCGTCAAGGGAGCGTCGCACGTGTCGAGCAGCCGCTTCTGTCATGCTGATAGCCATCGGTGACTCCTTACTCGTCGCAAAATCTTGAAAATCAGATCAAGCCTTTCTTCTGCTTGTAGTCGCGAACGGCCGCTTTGATAGCGTCTTCAGCAAGTACGGAGCAGTGAATTTTCACTGGCGGCAGGGCCAGCTCTTCGGCCAGTTGAGTGTTTTTGATGGTCTCTGCTTCATCCAGAGTCTTGCCTTTCATCCACTCGGTCGCCAGGGAGCTGGAGGCGATGGCCGAACCGCAACCGTAGGTCTTGAACTTGGCGTCTTCGATGATGCCTTGCTCGTTGACCTTGATTTGCAGACGCATCACGTCGCCGCACGCCGGGGCGCCGACCATGCCAGTGCCGACATCCGGGTCTTCGGCGTCCATCTTGCCGACGTTACGCGGGTTTTCGTAGTGGTCGATGACCTTTTCGCTGTAAGCCATGATTCTTAATCCTCACTCATCAGAGAGTCGCTCTTTAAGCCCTGGGAACCTGGGTTCTTCAGGGCCGGTTCGCGGCGACTTGATATCAGTGTGCCGCCCACTCGATTTTCGAAATGTCGACACCGTCTTTGTACATGTCCCACAGCGGCGACAGAGCGCGCAGCTTGGTAACGGCCTCGCGGACTTTCTGCGCGGCGTAGTCGATTTCTTCTTCGGTGGTGAAACGGCCGAAGGTGAAGCGGATCGAGCTGTGTGCCAGTTCGTCGTTGCGACCCAGGGCGCGCAGTACGTACGAAGGCTCCAGCGAAGCCGAGGTGCAAGCCGAGCCGGACGAAACCGCCAGATCCTTGAGCGCCATGATCAGCGACTCGCCTTCAACGTAGTTGAAGCTCAGGTTCAGGTTGTGCGGAACGCGGGCGGTCAGGCTGCCGTTGACGTACAGCTCTTCCAGGTCTTCGACCTGTTTGAAGAAACGGTCGCTCAGGGCTTTGATGCGCACGTTCTCGGCAGCCATGTCTTCCTTGGCTACGCGGAAGGCTTCGCCCATGCCGACGATCTGGTGGGTCGCCAGGGTGCCGGAACGCATGCCGCGCTCATGACCGCCGCCGTGCATGGTCGCTTCGATGCGAACGCGCGGCTTGCGGCTCACGTACAGCGCGCCGATGCCTTTAGGACCGTAGGTTTTGTGGGCGGAGAACGACATCATGTCGACTTTCAGCTTCTGCAGGTCGATCTCGACCTTGCCGGTGGACTGAGCAGCGTCAACGTGAAACAGAATGCCCCTGGCGCGGGTCAGTTCGCCGATGGCGGCGATGTCGTTGATGGTGCCGATTTCGTTGTTCACGTGCATGACCGAAACCAGGATGGTGTCGTCGCGCAGTGCCGCTTCGATCATTTCAGGCGTAACCAGACCATCGGTGCGAGGCTCGAGGTAGGTCACTTCGAAGCCTTCACGCTCCAGTTGGCGCATGGTGTCGAGGACAGCCTTGTGCTCAATCTTGGTGGTGATCAGGTGTTTGCCTTTGGTCGCATAGAAATGCGCCGCGCCCTTGATTGCCAGGTTGTCGGATTCGGTGGCGCCGGAGGTCCAGACGATTTCACGCGGGTCGGCGTTGACCAGGTCAGCGACCTGACGGCGAGCGTTTTCGACGGACTCTTCAGCTTTCCAGCCAAACACATGGGAACGGGACGCCGGGTTACCGAAGTTTCCGTCGACCAGCAGGCATTCACTCATTTTTTGCGCAACACGCGGATCAACCGGGGTGGTCGCAGAGTAATCAAGGTAAATCGGCAATTTCATGGACTATCTCCTAAATCAGGCAGGCTGGCGTGCCGCTTGCTCTTTGGCTGTCATTCGACGGCGGACGCTTCAATCTTGTCCAGGTGTGGCGTCTTGCTGTTGCAACGACGCTGGTCCTGGCGCTGGGCTACTTCTTGCACCTCACGGCGAGTGACAAGATCAGCCAAGCTGATACCGCTCAGAAATTCGTGAATCTGCAGGCTCAGGTCGCACCACAAGTGGTGAGTCAGGCAGATGTCGCCTTGATGGCAATCGCCCTGGCCCTGGCACTTGGTGGCATCGACCGATTCGTTTACCGCATCGATCACCTGGGCGACCTGGATGCCCTGCATGTCGCGGGACAGCTGGTAGCCGCCGCCCGGGCCACGGACGCTGGAAACCAGATTGCTGCGGCGCAATTTGGCGAAAAGCTGTTCGAGGTAGGACAGGGAGATGCCTTGGCGCTCGGAGATATCGGCCAGGGACACCGGCCCGTGCTGCGCGTGCAACGCCAGATCGAGCATGGCGGTCACGGCGTATCGGCCTTTTGTAGTCAGTCGCATGGACAATTACCACGGAGTTCGGAATGGGGCGAGTATGCAATTCCCGAGTATTTAAGTCAACTATAAGACCTAGTACTTTAGTCAGGTTTACCCGCAAAAGAGCGGCCGCATCATAGCAAAGGCTGGGCGGTTACAGCCAGCAATTGCGCGTTATCGTTCTTCGCGAGCAAGCCCGCTCCCACATTAGATTTTCAGTGGCCACAGATTTGTGTTCGACAGAGATCCAGTGTGGGAGCGGGCTTGCTCGCGAAGAGGCCCGCGCAGTCTAGCTCGCCTGGCTCTGATCCTTATCCTTCACACAGGCGAAGTCTTCTTCGCGCAGCTCAGGCAGATCTTTCGCACAGTAGTTACTGCCCAGATCCTTCAAAGCCCCGCACATCCCCTCCAGACGACCATCAACTGCCTGCAAATGATCGAGCAACTGATTGATGGCGCGAGCGACCGGGTCAGGCATATCTTCGCCGACACCATAGGCATCAAAGCCAATCTTCTCGGCCATGGCCTTGCGCTTGGCGTCCTGCTCTTCATCGGATTTGACGATGATCCGCCCTGGAATACCGACGACAGTCGCACCCGCCGGAACAGCCTTGGTCACCACGGCATTGGAGCCAACCTTGGCACCCGCACCCACGGTGAACGGGCCAAGCACCTTGGCACCGGCCCCGACCACAACTCCATCTTCCAACGTCGGGTGACGCTTGCCTTTATTCCAACTGGTGCCGCCCAGGGTCACACCCTGATAAAGCGTGACATCGTTACCGATTTCAGCGGTTTCGCCGATGACAATGCCCATGCCATGGTCAATAAAAAAGCGACGACCAACCTTGGCACCCGGATGAATCTCGATCCCGGTCAACCAGCGACCGAAGTTCGACACCAGCCGCGCCAGCCATTTCAGATCCGCGCGCCACAACGCCGCCGACAGACGATGAATCCAGATGGCATGCATGCCCGGGTAGCAAGTCAGGACTTCAAAAGCGTTACGCGCCGCCGGGTCACGATGGAAAACACTCTGGATATCTTCACGCAAACGCTCGAACATCATTAATCCTTCCGCTTTAGAAGCTCACCACGGGCCGCTTTCTGGGTTTCCGTGAGGATGCCACGCAATATATTCATTTCCGCCCGGCTGACCGAGCTTCGTCCGTACAACCGACGCAGGCGCGCCATCAAGTGCCGTGGTTTTTCCGGATCGAGGAATTCGATGGCCACCAGGGTTTGCTCCAGGTGTTCATAGAATCGCTCCAGTTCATCCATGGTCGCCAGCTCAGCGCTTTTGACCGATGCCACTTCTTCCTTCTCGACCTTGCTTGGCTGGCCTTGGGCCGCCAGCCAGGACATGCGCACTTCATAGCTCAACACCTGCACCGCCGCCCCAAGGTTCAGCGAACTGAACTCAGGGTCTGATGGGATGTGCACGTGATAATGACATCGCTGCAGCTCTTCATTGGTCAGGCCGGAATCTTCACGACCGAAAACCAAGGCAATCTCGGCGCCCTGCCCGGCTTCCTCGACCACTTTCGTACCGCATTCGCGGGGATCGAGCAGCGGCCAGGGAATGCGACGATCACGGGCGCTGGTGCCGAGCACCAGATTGCAGCCGACCAAGGCATCTTCCAAAGTGGCGACGACTTGCGCGTTTTCAAGGATGTCCCCGGCGCCGGAGGCACGGGCATCGGCCTCGTGGTGCGGGAACAACCGTGGTTCAACCAGCACCAGCCGCGACAGGCCCATGTTCTTCATGGCACGCGCAGCCCCGCCGATATTGCCGGGATGGCTGGTATTGACCAGGACGACACGAATGTTATGCAGCAAGGGAGGCGCTCTCGAACACAGAAATGGGGAGCAGAATCTTACAGTTCATCCTACCGTTAAGCTATGAAAGCGAACACCGACCTTCTCCTGTAGAAACTTTCTGATAGAATGCCCGGCTTTCTTTAACAACCTTAGGTGACACATCCATGCAGCCCATGCTGAATATCGCGCTGCGCGCCGCCCGCAGCGCCAGTGAATTGATCTTCCGCTCCATCGAGCGCCTGGATACCATCAAGGTCGACGAAAAAGACGCCAAGGATTACGTATCCGAGGTGGACCGCGCCGCTGAACAGAAAATCATCGACGCGCTGCGCAAGGCCTACCCGAACCACTCGATCATGGGTGAAGAAACCGGCATGCACGCTGGCACCGGGATCGAAGGCGAAGAATACCTGTGGATCATCGATCCGCTGGACGGCACCACCAACTTCCTGCGCGGCATTCCTCACTTCGCTGTCAGCATTGCCTGCAAATACCGCGGCCGCCTGGAACACGCTGTTGTTCTGGACCCGGTTCGCCAGGAAGAATTCACCGCCAGCCGTGGTCGCGGCGCTCAACTGAACGGTCGTCGCCTGCGCGTCAGCGGTCGCACCAGCCTGGACGGCGCCCTGCTGGGTACCGGCTTCCCGTTCCGTGACGACCAGATGGACAACCTCGACAACTACCTGGGCATGTTCCGCGCCCTGGTTGGCCAGACCGCCGGCATCCGCCGCGCTGGCTCGGCGAGCCTGGACCTGGCTTACGTAGCGGCTGGCCGTTTCGATGCGTTCTGGGAGTCGGGCCTGTCCGAGTGGGACATGGCTGCAGGCGCCCTGCTGATTCAGGAAGCAGGCGGCTTGGTGAGCGACTTCACCGGCGGTCACGATTTCCTTGAGAAAGGCCACATCGTTGCCGGTAACACCAAGTGCTTCAAGGCAGTACTGACGGCGATCCAGCCGCACCTGCCGGCCTCGCTGAAGCGCTAAGCGACCGGCCACAAAAAAGCACCCTTCGGGGTGCTTTTTTTATGCCTGGAATTCAACCTCAACCACACCACAAAACCAATGTGGGAGCGGGCTTGCTCGCGAAGAGGCCGTGTCAGTCGATAGAGATGGCGACTGATACACCGCTTTCGCGAGCAAGCCCGCTCCCACAGGGATCTGTGGCGGCATATAGATCTCGCCCACAAAAAAAGCACCCCGCAGGGTGCTTCTTTTTGAGTCTGAGCTACTTACTGACCCGGCTCATTCTGCGACAGGATCAACTTACCTTCCTTATCGACCGGAATCTGATTACCCGGATCGCGATCCATCCGCACCTTGCCTTCCTTGCCATCCAGCGAATAACGAACGTCATAGCCCACAACCTTGTCGCTGATGTCATTCACGGTGTTACAGCGAGTTTGCGTCGTGGTGTAGGTGTCACGCTCCTGCATGCCTTCCTGAACCTTGTTACCGGCGTAACCACCACCGACCGCGCCTGCAACCGTGGCAATTTTCTTGCCGGTGCCACCGCCGATCTGGTTACCCAGCAGACCACCTGCCAGCGCACCCACCACCGTACCGGCAATCTGGTGCTGATCTTTCACCGGCGCTTGCCGGGTGACCGCTACGTCCTTGCACACTTCACGTGGCGTCTTGATTTGTGTCTTGACCGGTTCAACGGCTAGAACTTGCGCATACTCAGGGCCGCTTTTAACCAGGCTGTAGGTGGCAACAGCGCCCCCGGCAGTCACACCGACAGCACCTAGTACCGCACCAACCAGCATCGACTTGTTCACATGAACCTCCTGACCATCACATGCGGGATAAACCCGCGCTTCTCCCAGCCTTGGAGCATAAAAAAAGGCGCGAGTTCAACTCGCGCCTTTTTCGGCTTACAACCGGAAAAGCGATGGCCGTTATGGACGGTCGTCGACTTCCTTCTCGGTATTCACAGGAGGAATCAGATCCTCGGTGCTCAGGTTCAGCCAGATCAGCACCACGTTCGCGATGTAGATCGACGAGTAAGTACCCGCCAGAACACCGATAAACAGGGCGATGGAGAAGCCGAACAGGTTGTCACCGCCGAAGAACAACAGCGCCGCGATCGCCAGCAACGTGGAGATCGACGTCGCCATGGTCCGCAGCAGGGTTTGCGTGGTCGAGATGTTGATGTTCTCGATCAGGCTGGCCTTGCGCAGCACACGGAAGTTCTCACGAACCCGGTCGAACACCACGATAGTGTCGTTGAGCGAGTAACCAATGATCGCCAGCACCGCCGCCAATACCGTCAGGTCGAAGGTGATCTGGAAGAACGACAGGATGCCGATGGTCACGATTACGTCGTGGATCAGCGAAACGATCGCACCGACCGCAAACTTCCACTGAAAGCGGAACGCCAGGTAGATCAGAATGCCGCCCAGCGCCATCAGCATGCCGAGGCCGCCCTGGTCGCGCAGCTCTTCACCTACCTGCGGGCCGACGAACTCAACGCGCTTGACCGACGCCGGGTTGTCGCCGCCGACCTTCAACAGCGCTTCCGCCACTTGATGGCCCAACTGCGGGTCTTCACCCGGCATGCGCACCAACAAATCGGTGGTTGCACCGAAGCTCTGCACGATCGCCTCGTGATAACCCGAAGTGACCAGTTGTTCACGCACCTTGGTGACATCGGCCGGACGCTCGTAGGTCAGCTCGATGAGCGTACCGCCGGTGAAGTCCAGGCCCCAGTTCATGCCCTTGGTGGCGACGCTGAACAAGGCCAGCGCAGTAAGGAACAATGTGACGCCGAACGCGAAGTTGCGAACGCCCATGAAGTTGATTGTACGTAACATGGCAGCCCCTTAAATCCACAACTTCTTGAAGTCACGACCGCCGAAGATCAGGTTGACCATCGCGCGGGTCACCATGATGGCCGTGAACATCGAGGTAAAGATCCCGAGGGACATGGTCACTGCGAAACCTTTGACCGGGCCGGTGCCCATCGCAAAGAGAATCCCGCCGACCAACAACGTTGTCAGGTTGGCGTCGAGAATCGCGGTGAATGCCCGGCCGAAGCCTTCGTTGATTGCCCGTTGTACGGTCATGCCCGCCGCGATCTCTTCACGAATCCGCGAGAAGATCAGCACGTTGGCGTCGACCGCCATACCCATGGTCAATACGATACCGGCGATACCCGGCAGGGTCAGCGTTGCACCCAGCAGCGACATCAGGGCCAGCAGCATCACCATGTTCACCGTCAGCGCGACAGTGGCGATGATGCCGAAGAAACGGTAGATGGCGATGATGAACAGCGAGACAAACAGCATGCCCCACAGCGATGCATCGACACCCTTGACGATGTTGTCGGCACCCAGGCTCGGGCCAATGGTGCGCTCTTCAGCGAAGTACATCGGTGCAGCCAGGCCACCGGCACGCAGCAGCAGCGCCAGTTCGGACGACTCGCCCTGACCGTTCAGGCCAGTGATGCGGAATTGAGCACCCAGCGGCGACTGGATGGTCGCCAGGCTGATGATCTTCTTCTCTTCCTTGAAGGTCTGAACCGGTACGTCTTTCTCGACGCCGTTAACCACTTGCTTGACGTAAGTGGTGACCGGACGTTGCTCGATGAAGATCACCGCCATGCTGCGACCGACGTTGCTGCGAGTCGCACGACTCATCAGCTCGCCACCGTGACCATCCAGACGGATGTTCACTTCCGGTGTGCCTTGCTCACCGAAGCCAGCTTTGGCATCGGTGACCTGGTCACCCGTGATGATCAGACCGCGCTCGATCAGTGCCGGTGGACGATTGCCTTCACGGAATTCAAAGCTTTCGGAAGTGGCTTTCGATGCACCAGGCTCAGCCGCCAGACGGAACTCAAGGTTGGCCGTCTTGCCGAGGATACGCTTGGCTTCTGCGGTGTCTTGCACGCCCGGCAGCTCAACCACGATGCGGTTGGCGCCCTGACGCTGAACGATCGGTTCGGCAACACCCAGCTCGTTGACGCGGTTACGTACCGTGGTCAAGTTCTGCTTGATGGAGTATTCGCGGATTTCCGCCAGCTTGGCCGGGGTCATCGCCAGACGCAGCACCGGTTGGCCATTGAGGTCGGCCGGAACAATGTCGAAATCGTTGAAATTTTTGCGGATCAGAGCGCGGGCTTGTTCGCGGGTAGCTTCATCGGTGAAGCCCAACTGAACGGCACCATCGAGTTGCGGCAGGCTGCGATAGCGCAGTTTCTCTTTACGCAACAGGCTTTTTACATCGCCTTCGTAGACTTTCAAGCGTGCGTCGAGGGCTTTGTCCATGTCCACTTCGAGCAGGAAGTGCACACCACCGGACAAGTCCAGACCCAGCTTCATCGGGTGCGCGCCCAGGTTGCGCAGCCATTGCGGAGTAGTTTGCGCCAGGTTCAGTGCAACGACGTAGTCATCACCCAATGCCTTGCGCACGACATCCTTGGCTGGCAGCTGATCGGCAGCCTTGACCAGACGGATCAGACCGCCCTTGCCGCTCTCTGCCAAAGTGGCAGCCTTGACTTCGATCCCGGATGCCTTGAGCGCTGCGCTCACACGATCCAGATCAGCCTGATTGACTTGCAGCGCAGTGCTTGCGCCGCTGACCTGAATGGCCGGGTCATCAGGATATAAATTGGGAGCGGAATAAATCAGACCGACCGCCAGCACCGCCAGGATCAGAATGTATTTCCACAGAGGGTATTTGTTCAGCATCACGCCGCCCGCTTATGACGCGGGGCGCCTTGCGCGCCCCGTCGATTGAGTAGAAGTTGAAACTTAGATCGCTTTCAGCGTGCCTTTTGGCAGCGTGGCAGCAATGGCGCCTTTCTGGAACTTCATTTCGACGGTGTCGGACACTTCCAGCACCACGAAATCGTCAGCCACTTTAGTGATCTTGCCGGCGATGCCGCCGGTGGTCACAACTTCGTCGCCTTTTTGCAGGCTGCTCAGCAGGTTCTTCTGCTCTTTGGCGCGCTTGGCCTGTGGACGCCAGATCATCAGGTAGAAGATGACCAGGAAACCGACCAGGAAAATCCACTCAAAACCGCCACCCATTGGGCCTGCAGCAGGTGCAGCAGCGTCAGCCATGGCATTCGAGATAAAAAAGCTCATTTAGCACTCCAGTTGCAAATGTTGAATCTTGGGGTCAGGAAACTCAGTCCAAAGGCGGAACAGGTAACCCGCGTTTGGCGTAGAAGGCATCGACAAAGGCGGCCAATGTACCCTGTTGAATAGCCTCGCGCAAACCAGCCATAAGCACTTGATAATGACGCAAGTTATGGATGGTATTGAGCATGCTTCCCAGCATTTCGCCGCACTTGTCCAGGTGATGCAGATAAGCGCGGGAGAAGTTCTGGCAGGTATAGCAATCGCAGGTCGGATCGAGCGGCGAATCATCATGGCGATGGAACGCGTTACGGATCTTCAGCACGCCGGTATCAATGAACAGATGCCCATTGCGGGCATTACGGGTTGGCATCACGCAATCGAACATGTCCACACCGCGGCGCACACCCTCAACCAGATCTTCCGGTTTGCCAACGCCCATAAGGTAACGAGGTTTGTCAGCCGGCATCTGGCCCGGCAGGTAATCCAATACCTTGATCATCTCGTGCTTCGGCTCGCCCACCGACAGACCGCCAATGGCCAGGCCGTCAAAACCGATCTTGTCGAGGCCTTCCAGCGAACGCATGCGCAAATCCTGGTGCATGCCGCCCTGAACGATACCGAACAGCGCCGCCGTGTTGTCGCCATGGGCATTTTTCGAACGCTGGGCCCAGCGCAACGACAGCTCCATCGATACCCGAGCGACGTCTTCGTCAGCCGGGTACGGCGTGCATTCGTCGAAAATCATCACGATGTCCGAGCCCAGGTCACGCTGGACCTGCATCGACTCTTCCGGGCCCATGAACACCTTGGCGCCATCAACCGGAGAGGCGAAGGTCACGCCCTCCTCCTTGATCTTGCGCATCGCACCCAGGCTGAACACCTGAAAACCGCCGGAGTCTGTAAGAATCGGGCCTTTCCACTGCATGAAATCGTGCAGGTCGCCGTGCTTCTTGATCACTTCGGTGCCAGGACGCAGCCACAAGTGGAAGGTGTTACCCAGAATGATTTCCGCGCCGGTCGCGGTGATGTCCCGCGGCAGCATGCCTTTCACAGTGCCGTAAGTACCAACCGGCATGAACGCCGGGGTCTCGACAGTACCGCGCGGGAAGGTCAAACGACCGCGACGAGCCTTGCCGTCAGTAGCAAGCAACTCAAACGACATACGACTTTGGCGACTCATTCTTTGTCCTCAGGGCCACGTGGTGCGGGGTTACGGGTGATAAACATCGCATCACCGTAGCTGAAAAAGCGGTATTGATGCTCGACGGCGGCTTTGTAAGCGGCCATGGCTTCGGGATAACCGGCGAACGCCGAAACCAGCATCAACAGCGTGGATTCGGGCAAATGGAAGTTGGTGACCAGGGCATCGACCACATGAAACGGCCGGCCCGGGTAGATAAAGATGTCGGTGTCGCCACTGAACGGCTTGAGCACGCCATCGCGCGCGGCACTTTCCAGCGAACGCACGCTGGTGGTCCCCACGGCCACCACGCGACCACCGCGAGCGCGGCAAGCGGCGACGGCATCGACCACGTCCTGACCGACTTCCAGCCATTCGCTGTGCATGTGGTGATCTTCGATCTTCTCGACCCGCACCGGCTGGAACGTGCCAGCGCCAACGTGCAAGGTCACGAACGCGGTCTCGACGCCCTTGGCGGCTATCGCCTCCATCAGCGGCTGATCGAAATGCAGCCCCGCCGTCGGCGCCGCCACCGCGCCCAGGCGCTCTGCGTACACCGTCTGATAACGCTCGCGGTCCGAGCCTTCATCCGGGCGGTCTATATAAGGAGGCAACGGCATGTGCCCGACGCGGTCGAGCAGCGGCAACACCTCTTCGGCAAACCCCAGCTCGAACAACGCATCGTGACGCGCGAGCATTTCAGCTTCGCCACCGCCATCAATGAGGATCTTCGAACCCGGCTTCGGCGACTTGCTGGACCGCACATGCGCCAGCACGCGATGACTGTCGAGCACCCGCTCCACCAGGATTTCCAGCTTGCCGCCGGAAGCCTTCTGGCCAAACAGCCGCGCCGGAATCACCCGGGTATTGTTGAACACCATCAAATCGCCCGGGCGCAAATGCTCAAGCAAATCAGTGAATTGACGGTGTGCCAGGGCGCCGCTGACCCCATCAAGGGTCAACAGGCGACTGTTGCGACGCTCGGCCAAAGGGTGGCGAGCAATCAGCGAATCAGGGAGTTCGAAAGTAAAGTCAGCAACGCGCATGATGGGGTTCGTCTAGCAGGGCCGGGAAGTCTAGCGGAAATAGTGAAAATTCTCCATGTACCTGATTGACCGACGGTTATCTCATCTCTATACTTCGCCGCCATTGAGCCCTGATGGCGGAATTGGTAGACGCGGCGGATTCAAAATCCGTTTTCGCAAGAAGTGGGAGTTCGAGTCTCCCTCGGGGCACCAATCATATGTTTCTAGCTGTCTCAGACAGTTCACGAAACAGCACACAAAGCCCGCCTAGTGCGGGCTTTGTTGTTTCTGACTGTATCTCCCTATCTCACCTTATCTCTTCCCTCCGTGTATCCCACCTTGTATCCTCAGAAAAAGCCCTAACTCTGGGATACAAATCATGAAGCGTTCCGATATCAAGCGCCGCCCGTTGGCTGATACCGTACTGAGCAGTCTTGAGCCAGACACACAGGAATATCGAGAACTACATGAGCGCGGGCTTTACTTTCGGGTGAAGCCGAATGGCGGCAAATCGTGGCAGCTCCGATACAAGAACGCGGCAAGTAAATGGGCGTGGATGGGGTTAGGCAGTTATCCCGAAGTGAGCGCTAAGCGCGCTGGCGAGGAAGCGGACAAGCTGAGGAAACTAATCAGCGACGGAATTGACCCACAGGAACAAAAGCTCGCCACCAAGGCTGCCACTGTAGCTGCCAAAACCCGGACATTCCGCGTAGCGGCTGATGGCTGGCTCAAGGCCAAAGTCGATAAAGGGCTGGCCGACTCCACCCTGAGTAAGATCCGCACCTATCTGGAGAAGGACATACTCCCTGCTCTGGGTGACATGCAGTTGGACGAAATCACCCGCACCGACTGCGCCGCCCTGCAAGCCTCACTCGAAGCGCGCAACGCTCATAACGTTGCCGAGAAGTGTCGCACTTGGATAAATCAGATATTTGGACGGGCCATTGGCCTAGGGCTGACGGAGAACGATCCGGCCAGCAGGCTGCGCGATATTGCTGCACCCGCCCCCAAGACTCAGCAACACCCGCACTTACTGGAGCCCGAACTGCCAGAGTTCATCCGGGCATTGAAATCTACAACTAGCCGCCTGCCTGCCAAGACCGCTGCATGGCTTTGCATCTGGACAGCATCCCGGCCCGGAATGGTGCGGCTGGCGGAGTGGGCGGAAGTAGACTTTGATGTCGCCACTTGGACGACACCCGCCGCCAAGATGAAGATGCGCCGGGATCATGTGGCCCCCCTGCCCAGCCAGGCGATCGATGCCCTACGCGAACTGCACAGGGTGACAGGCCGTAGCCGCTGGCTGTTCCCCGGCGTCGGACCAAAAAACCCGACAATCAGTGAAAACACAATCAACAAAGTATTCGCCGGGATTGGGTACAAAGGTCGATTGGTCGGACATGGCACCCGCCACACTGCCAGCACCCTATTGCGCGAAAACGGCTGGCAAAAAGATCACATTGAGGCGCAACTGGCACACAAGGAGGAGGGCATTTCCGGCATCTACAACAAGGCCCAGTACCTTGAGCAACGCACGACCATGATGCAGTGGTACGCCGACCACTTGGACACGCTAGCCGCCGGCAACGTGGTGCAAGGCCAGTTCAACAAAAAAGCATAGTGCGTTGATTGCCGACCTTCCCTATGGCGCATAGACAGATATAGACTAAATACAGCGCTGCTTGGATATACCGCATCCAATCAGACGACCTCCGGCATTGCTCCGAGAACGTAGGAATAGTGCAATTCGGCGGCCCTTTGGGAGGGGGCGAAGTGTGGGTACTCGCGAGCACTTTCAGCCGAAATTAATGCGTTGCCGCTGGAAGCGATGAGATTGAAAGACGAATACATACCGCCAACATATAGGTCAGTCAAAGAGAGCCATGATTTAGCCGCAGAACGATTTGAGGAAATCAAAAAAAATAACGAACGCGTCGAAATTGAGGATCTAGCGCTTTTCGCAGCGAGTATGACCGAGCACCTGTCTGGGGAGGATCGAGAAAAGACCGCTGAAATGCTTGGTCGTGCCTTGGTGAATTTGACCTTGCTGCTGGAGAAGCACCCGGAAAGTGACGAATTGATTATGGGGAGCGCTACAGCAATAATTTTGGTAGGGGTCCGCGCCGTTGAAGATTTGATCTTAAAGTCTAGTGAGTCCGAGTTCAAAAAAGCGCGTCCATTCTTGGAAGCCAATAGGAAGAAGTCGATTATTGTTGAACGCGCCAAAACCATCGCAGGCCAGTTATGGCAAGTCGACACCGGGCAGGAGTACCGAGTAACGGACATGGCCAAACTAGTCATGGATATTTTGAAGCGAGAGGGAACGGCTGATCTTCCAGCCATAGGGCGCGTGGCGGACTGGATTAAACCAATAGCACCGCACTACGCCCGTTTAGCAGGTCGCCGCCGTAAAACCCCTTAACCGTATCGGATATCCCCATATCCGGCACGTTGCGGGGATTTTTGTAGCCCGTTTAAGTCATCAGTCTGCTCCCGTCTCAATCAATGGCGGGAAACAGATATGCACAACACCCAACCCCTCAAAGCAGCCAGCCGCGCGGCCAGCCTTCCGTTCGACTCCGGCACCACCATCATCCGCATGCCCGATCTGGCAGCCATTACCGGCCTTGCTCGGCCGACCATCTACAAACGCCTCAAAGACGACCCCACCTTTCCTCGTCCCGTTCAACTGAGCGACAGTAAGTCCCGTGGCGCACCCGTGGGTTTCGTTTTGTCTGAAGTCCAGGAATGGGTACGCAAACGCATTGAAATGCGTGAAGCAGTCGAAGTGAAAAAGGCTGTCAGCACCAATAAGTCCGCATGTAACGCCCTGCAGCGCTCCGACATCATCTCCGAGGAGTAATTGAATGAAGCCTGCAGACAAACTTTTGCCACTCCTCGACAAAGTTCGCCAAGTGAAACCGGGTAAGTGGACGGCTCGCTGCCCAGCACATGATGACAAGACTCCCAGCCTGCATATCACAGAGGTCGAGGACGGGAAGCTGTTGGTGAAGTGCTGGGCCGGCTGTTCGACGACCCAGATCGTTACCGCCGTCGGGCTGGAGTTGCGCGACCTGTTCCCTGATTGCGGCAGCAAGCCACGTCGATTGGGTCCGAGCCGAGCGGCCGTCGAGCGTGAGCGCGTGGTCCACCTCATTGGCCAATCCCTAATCGCCCAAGGTGCGGAACTGTCTGAAGAGGATCGCCATCGCTTCGAGCTGGCGCGTGTTCGCTTGGCATGCTTGGAGTTGAAAGCATGAATGCGAAAACAAAAGATCCCTACCGCAACCAGTGGGCGGAGCTAATGCCGCGCCAGCAGCAGACCACCACTCTCGACTTCCGTTTTGTAGCGGCCTGCAATATGCCAATCAAGCCTGTTGCCTGGCTGGTTGAAAACTATATCGAGGAAGACGCACTGACGGTGATGTATGGCCCTCCCGGTAAGGGGAAATCGTTCGTTGCCCTGGACTTGTCTTGCTGTATCGCTAGCGGCATCCCGTTCCACGGCCATGCGGTGAAACCGGGAGTTTCAATTTACATCGCAGGGGAAGGTCACAACGGTATCGCTCGGCGCTTTCACGCATGGGCGCAGCATAACGACGCTGCCTTGCCGGAACTGCTGTTCGTATCAGAAGCCCCTACGGATCTGTCCAGCGCAACCAATTCTGCAAAAGTGGCAGAAGCGGTCAAGCAGATTGCAGAAACTACTGGCGAAGCCCCGGTGCTGATTGTGATCGACACCATGGCCCGTAATTTCGGAGGCGACGAAAACAGCGCAACGGACGTTGGGCAGTTCATCCGCAATGTTGACGCACTGCGTCGGCACTGGAAGGCCACTGTCTTGATCGTCCACCACAGCGGCAAGGATGGCGAGCGAGGAGCACGCGGGTCGTCGGCGCTGAAAGGTGCTGCGGATGCCGAATACGAAGTGAGCCGCAGCGACGAAGACAAGCTGGTTCGGCTGATCCCGCGCAAGATGAAGGATGCTGAAGAGCCGCCACCGCTTGCCTTCGAACTGGTCAGCGTTCCCGTACGCGACGACAGCGGCAGCCTGATCAGCGGCGTCGCCCTGAGTCTGACTGAGTTCACCGCGTCTGCATCACCAGTGTCGGCAAACTTGGGTAAGCAGCAAAAGGCTGCGCTGGAAACGCTTGAGCAGATGCACGCGGATATTGCCGAACGCCTGAAAAGCCAAGGCCGGGAAGATCACCCGGTACACATCCCAATTGACGCTTGGAAATCGAAGTGTAAAGAAGCAGACATTCCTCGCCAGCGTTTTCACGACGTGAAGAAAACCCTGATTGATCGTCAGCAAATCCGAATCGACGGTGCGCATGTATTTCTTGTCCGTCCTGTCCTGCCGCCCTTAGGGGAGCCGGACCGGACGGACAGCCGAACGACAGTGAATACCGGACAAACCGGACGGGAACCGGACGAAAACCGGACACAGAACGGACAGCATGCCAAGTCGCCTGCAGTCGACTTTGAGGAGTTTTGATCGTGGCCGCCCTGGACTACTTGCACCGGGCCGGCCTCATCGCCGAGCTCAACGGAAATAAACTGCGCCTGCGCCCCGCTGACCGCATCACAGATGCCGACCGAATCTATGTGCGCGACCACCGCGTCGAGCTCATTGCCGAGCTGAATGCGGCTAATGATCCGCCCCTTTGCTGGCTGCACCTGCTGGAGCTGGCCGACGGGCAAGTGGTGCAAGCATGCGGCGATATCGACACCGGTATTACAAAACAAATGGCTCATCAGCAGCACGGCGATACCCTGTTGGCTGTAGTTGCAGTGCCAGGCTTCGAGCGTCCGCTCTCTGAAGCGGAGATCGTCAAGGCCCTAGCCGGCACACTCGCCACGCCATCGCCTACACCTGCTTCGTCGAGCCTCTGGCTGCCTCGTGTCGCGCGTCTGCTCGGCACCCATCCTGCTGTACTGCTGGAAGAGGGGCATTTGGAGCCGCACGACCTTGTCGAACTGGCCAGTGCGGACGTCGTGCTGGTGGCCGACATGATCCGCGACAGCCCGGCGTGGATCTACCGGCCGCAGCGGGTTGAGCAATCGGCCGAGGTCCGCGCCCCGGAGGAAGTTAAGCCACAGCCCACCATCCATACCGCCGCTACGGCGTCAAAGGCATGGCGAGAGGCTGATGCGGCACACACCAACCACCTGATGCGCTGCCGCGACTGCCATGCGGCAACGGGCCGTTACTGCGCGGCTGGTGTTGATCTGCGCCAGCGTTATAACAACACCCCGATGGAGACGAGCGAATGAGTGATGTCCCGGCAAAAAAGTTAGCAATGGCGGAGACTGAGGAACAGGCCCTCGCCCGCAATTACCTGACTCCGGAGTGCCTGAGCGCCGCATTGCTTGTCAGCAGCAACCTGCTCGGCAAGACGCCGTTCCCCAAGGCTGTCCTTGAACTGGGTCGGCAGACGCCTGCAATTAACCGCGGCGACATGAGCCGAGCAGAAGTCATGTTGGTGGCGCAAGCGCACTTTCTGGATGCTCTAATCGGCCAGAAGCGGACCATGGGTTCGCGGTATCGATACTGAATTTTCCAATTGATTTAGGTTCCAAAAATGGGCAGAGCCAAGGAAAAGAACTCGACAGACGACTACCGTTCCCTCGACATTCGGGCGCTACACCGTGCCGGGCTGCTGCGCGCTGGCTTTGCCTGCAAATGGGTGTGGAAGCGCAGTGGCGAATTGGTCGGGACAATCGGCATCGACGTCGAAAGCCTGACCCGTCTGCGCCTGCGGTATCGAGTGACAACGAATGGAGAAACCGAGTCGAAGGATTATCCCGTCCCGATCACCTGGACACCCTGCCACTTAGGGGGCAATCGAGCGTGGTTCCTGTGTCCCTGTTGTGGCCGGCGAGTCGCCAAGCTGTACTTGAGCCGCGTGTTCGCCTGCCGTCACTGTCTGCACCTCAACTACGAGAGCCAGCAGGCCAACAAGCGCGACCGTGCTGCAGATCATTCGTGGAAGCTGCGCAGCGCCCTAGGCTGCCCCGAAGGTTTCCTAACCTTTCCTGCCGAATACATCCCAAAGCCGAAGGGCATGCACTGGCGGACCTTCGAGCAAAGGGTGGAACAGCTCAAGCGTGTAGACGCCGCCGCCTGGGCCGATGCCGGGCCCATGCGAGAAAGCATCGAACGCTGGCTGGAACATGGACACTGGTGATTGAGAAGCTCAAATTCAAAGCAGCGGGGACTGTCATACCGAAACGGGAGGTCAGAACGGTTGACTGGCTAGGGGCAGACCTACCTTCCTATCCTGATCACTCTCCAATTCCTTCCGAGCTGAGCTCGAAAACGGATCAATGTAAAAAACTGATACCTGTATCACTTTGCCTACTTCAGACTTACTGCAACGGAAAAGCCTTCTCACCCTCCCCTACAAACCACTTATTTCAGTGCCATTGAATTCTTTTGCGCGTAACACTTTATGTGCACCTAAAAAACAACACTGCGATGGGGATATGACAACGCCCCTGATAGGGTCGCCCCAATGAGTGAATCACCTAAAATTTCCCAGCGCGACAATAAAAAAACATCGCAATCGGGAGCCCGCATAAAACTACCCCCCCAGAGCCGAATACTCCCGTGCTGATCGCTTTCAAAAAGAAACTGGAGCAAACGTGGTTCCAATTCAGAACCATTGAGCTGTTTCAGCAATCGTCACAAAGCGATTGGTGATTTCTCGCCCCCCTGAGGGACGTGAAAACTCATACTTTCTTAACCAGTACGAGCGTGGACCTTCGCCAGGCGGCCAAGTGAACGGGCCAGTCTATTAGCAAAAATTGGCTTGGTACTGACCATCGTTTACACCTGGCTTGACCAATACGGGGCAGTTTGTGCGAGACGTACAACCAAACTCCCCTTAAGCATCCTGTATGACTTCTCGCTTCCATCGAGGAGAAACTGGACTTGAAGTGGTTCGATTTCAGAACCAATGAAGTGATTCAGCAGTCGCGCCAAAAAGGAAATTTATGACCTCTGAAAGCCTTAGGCAAGAGTTTTGATGATTTTCGGAGCAGTACGCGCGCGACGCGCGCGCATATATCACCAACAGGTAGTTTATCCACTGAAAAGCCAACCGTGGCCGTCCTATTTTGGTCGAATAAGCACTGCCGATATAACCCTTCGTGAGAGGCAGCAACCGGCCAGAAGTGGTCATTCGAAAAGAACTGAGCCCACTTTGGAAGTTATGCAACAAGGGGGGTAATTAATGTTGCATCTGAAACATAACGGGATTTAGGCGCCATGGGGTTTGTTGGGTGGCGTGCCCCCCAGGCTCCGCGGTGCGGCTCCAAACTCGGGCGCCGGCTCACCGGCCTTCTGCCAACCTAGGTGATGGAAGGTCTAATCATCACAGGGCTCCAAGCACTAGATTCCCCATGCTGGTGTGACCAAGTGGGGCACCCGTATAACTTATGCGAGGCTGAATTGGCGGTACCAGATCACTGCCTGTTGGGCACACCTACCCGGCCGGTCGCCTTTCAGTCGGACGCCTGAGGAGGCGACATGGACGAAGACACCATTTTCAACTTCGATGATATCGGCAGCGGCATCGTCCTTACGCGCAATGGCTCAGCGCCAGATGCGGCTCCTCCAAAGTAGTACGAAGTGGACGGACATTCCCTATACCATCCTGCTTATAGAGGTGTGCCCTAGCTAGCGGTTGATGTCAGGGGGATTTTGAAACCTGCCGATGGGCAGCCGTCCGTGAGCTAATGCCTCAGCGCCTTCACCGTGTTTAAAGGTATTTTGATATATATCCTGAGTTTATTAACGTCTCCTAAGCACATGTAGTAGGTAATCCTCGGGAATGTAATCATTTCTGGAGGTCTTAACCATGCATCCTGTATTGATTCGCCAGTAGGCATCTTCAATGCCTAATACTTGCCATTTTTTTGTACAGCCCGTACTCATGTGGATGGTTATAAGGGCAAATGTAATGCCGCATGCCGCAGTAGTAATTAAGGCGATATTAAGTGGTTTAATTAACCAGGCCCTCATTGTGGTGATAGAGGGATACTTCTTGAAAAATTTTGGAGGGGGGGGCGTTCGAGCTAAATATCCGGCTAAACCTTTTATAAAATCAGGTAGAACCCGCTCAAAGTCAGCGGTGTAGCCAGGCACGTTGTCGGCCTGAAAGAAGTGCTTGCGGAAGCACCGGCCCTTGATCGCATCGCCCAATTGCTCGCGCACGGCGTCCCAGGTGTCGGTGTTGAGCATCGCCACCTCGGCCATGGCATCGACATCGGCCAGTTTTACGCCGCCTTCGGGCTTCTTCTGGATCGTCTCGAAGGCCACCACGCGCCGATTTGGCTGGCCGTTTTTCCATTTCTCCGCTTCGGCCAAGGCCTTCTTTACATTTGGCAGCTCTTTGATCTTGCGCCCGCGCTTGATCAGCAGCTTGTCGCGTAGGGTGAATTCGACCTTGGCACTGTAAATCGTCCGCTCGTTCTTGCTGAACAGGGCCTTGCTCTGCTCGCCGTTCAGGCGGTAACCGCCCTCCAGATTGTCGAACTTCGCACCGATACCTTCAACAAAGCTGTTGTAGACCGGCGGCAGGTCGCGGGTAATCCAGCCACCGCTGTACGGCTCTTTGATCAGCTTGAGCGGCAGCTGTTGCTCCTTGACCACCACCATATAATCGCCGTAACGGGCGAACGGCACATAACCGGTGCGCTTGGCTTGCTCGATTTCCTCAATGAAACGGGCCACGCCTTCCAGGCGCTCACGTTCAACGGCCGGGGTGGTCGGCTTGATCATCGCCATCACGGCGGCGGCGGCCTTGGGCGTGCCCGCCAGTTCCGGCAGGCCGAAGTCGATCAGGGTTTGATCCTTGAACTTCTCCAAGGCCTCATCGAACATCGCGCGCAGGCCGTTATAGGCCTTGATTTCATCGGCGTTGAGCTTATGCACTTCGCCCACCTGCGACAGCAGCGCATGCACGGTCTGTTTCACGCGCAAGCTCGTACCGCCCTCGGTGATCTTGACTCCGGTTGTGCTGCCCGTGTGGCCGATGCCGTCCTTCAAGGCTTTGTCGGGGTAGGTGGTGCTGTACAGGCGGCCCAGTTCGAGCACGGCATTGACCTTGGCCTTGCTCGCCTGCGAGAGCGCATCATAAGACCGCTGGCTTTGTTGCAACTCATCGATCAAGGCATCGCGCATTTCAAACTGACCGATCGCCGTGCGGTAGACCGGGTTGAACTCCTTGTGCAAAGCCCACCTAACAAGATTGATTAGCTGTCCTTGCTTGCTCATAGAAGCTCTCTAGATCGGGGGTTTTAATTCATTGGGTGGAGCAGCTTGATCAGGTAGCCATATTAGATGGTGAAGTATGGCCAGCCGATTAAAAACCTTTCTGCAACTGATCATGACGGGCGTCAGCAGGCGTCACCTTAACAATAGCGAGCTTTTTTACAGGCATTAAAATTTAAAAGCAGTAGATTGATGCGCTGTAGATGTATATGCACCTCCAGGCGAACCTCGCCGCATGAAAAAGTCGCTCGTACCACTCCCTCGCGCCTCAGCTCGCAAGCGCATTTCCGAGAACCTGAAACGTTTGCGCCACGAACAAAGACTCAGTAAAGAAAAGACTGCTGGCTCGCCAACTTCATCAGCCACGTGCCAAACCTTACAATATTCGACTCCACGCCTCTTTCTTTCACTCATGTTCTCGGTATCCCCACGAGCCCTCGGCTTGAGCAACGTCTAGTCGCGAATGCATGTCAGAGGATTCAGCCTGACAGACAGCTACGGGTCGATTCTGTTGAAAAAGTCGGCCATGGTTTCCTCGGCAGAAAAGTACGCGCCTGAGATTGAAATCTTTACTTTTGGCAGAGGCTTCCCGAGCTCAGATTTCACGTAGCAGCGTGTAAAAAAGGCGTTTTCACCGATCAATATTCGGGCCGTTTGGGCGAACCGACTTTTTCAACAGAATCGGTCGTTTGCAGCCCTTCGCGACAGGTGCATTCGTAAGCGTCCGCCCAACTCACCTTGCGCAAGTCAGGAAGGCATCCACTGCTATTTCCGCTATTAGTAGCGGAAATAGCAGTTGTGAGAGCTGTCGATTAAAAAATTTTCAGTCATACATCACTGCAATGACATCCACCGATGGAGCTCAAAACCATGTCATTGCAGTGCCCTCGCTGTCACTCCCCCCAAATCGCATCCCAGCCTTGAAGATCACTGCCGCCGTTGGCGCAGTCGGCGGTGTCGCACGCGGAGTAAGCGCCGCGTTTGCTGGCGGCCAGGCCGGCGCCTCTGTCGGCGCTGCTATTGGCGGCCCAATCGGTATCACCTTCGGCTCAGTCTCAGGAGCCATTCTCGGCGGACTCGCTGGGGGCGTGGGTGGCTGCGCCCTCGGTGCTCAGCTCGGAGAAAAACTCGATCGCCATGTATTCGCCAACAACCTCTGCCTCGTCTGCAATCATCGCTTCAACCTACTAACCTAATCCTCTTACAACACTCTTCGGCCAGTGCTGCGCAAGCGCGGCATTTATGCCGGCGCCGCCCCAAAGGACACTCCCATGGCTCATCTTGTCGAACAAATGGCATACGTTGGCGCTACCCCTTGGCATGGTTTAGGTAACCGCCTGACGCAAAAACAACCGCTGGAAGTTTGGCAGCGCGAAGCCGGCATGAACTGGCAGATTCAGGAAAGTCCTGTTCACTTTAAGGCCGACACTGTCGGCAACCTAGGCACGATCCACTCCTTTCCGGAACAGAAGGTGCTGTATCGCTCCGATACCAAGACCCCCTTGTCGGTGGTTTCCAACCGCTACCAGGTTGTGCAGCCTCGCGAGGTACTGGAGTTCTACCGAGATCTGACTGAGGTCTCTGGCTACGAGTTGGAAACAGCCGGGATACTCAAAGGTGGCCGCAAGTTCTGGGCTCTGGCCAGGACAGGGCAGACAACTGCGCTGAAGGGCAATGATCAGGTGAATGGATATCTTCTACTGGCAACCTCCTGCGACGGAACCTTGGCCACCACCGCCACCCCGACCACAGTTCGCGTGGTCTGCAACAATACCCTGACCATCTCCCTGAACGGCGCTACCCGCGCGATCAAGGTGCCGCACAACACTCGCTTTGATCCACTGGCGGTGAAAAAGCAACTCGGCATCGCCGTCTCTCAGTGGGATGAGTTTATGTACCGCATGCGCGCACTGGCTGAACGCAAGGTGCAATGGCATGAAGCCATGGGCTTCTTTATGAATGTGCTTTGCGATGTCAACCCGCACAGCCCGTTGCCGGAAGTCCTGCCGAATGAGCGAGCACTTCGTAATGTGCAAAGCCTGTACGAAGGCCAAGGTCGCGGTGCCACGTTGGAGTCGGCCCAAGGAACTGCGTGGGGCTTGCTCAACGCAGTAACGGAGTATGTCGATCACGAGCGCCGTGCACGGAGCAATGAAAACCGCATGGACTCAGCATGGTTCGGTAACGGCGCAGCCCTCAAACAACGCGCACTGAACGCAGCGATGCAACTCGCCGCCTAGCCCCCTCACCTACTCAACTATTGAAGCGCCTGGTCAGCTACTGCTGGCCGGGCATTTTTTATGCTGCACAGGAATAGCTCATGAAATATCACAAGCTCATAGCAGGTGAAACAACCGGCACCTATGTCATGGAATTACCAGTCACAGAGGCCGACATCCTGCAGATGCCGCAACAACTTGCGATGAAGCATTCGACCCAGGCCGTGTGAAAACGCATGCACTGTTTTGAAGTCTGCGTTGCTACGTAAAATCTGCCAGCGTTTGGTTAGTCGGCAGGCCTGAAATTTGCGTAGGAACGCGACTTTCAATCCGATTCTGACTGCCAAACTTGCTCTAAAACGTTTTCACACAGCCTGGGTTGATTGCAGCCCTTCGTGACAGGCAGCAATCGGCCAGAAGCAGACCGTGGACACGTTGCTACACTCCCTGATGTAGCCAATAGCCAATAGCCAATAGCCAATAGCCAATAGCCAATAGCCAATAGCCATGTTGCCTTTCCTACCCGCCTCATGTCGTGCTTCTGGCACGGCACTAAAGCAAAAGAGGGAGTTATGAATTGGCAAGGAGCGTTATCAGACACAAACGGCAGAAATAATTACGCCACTTATTTCGTTTACTTATACCTAGGCGCATAGGGAGATCAAACATGACTGACATAGGGGCTGATATAGAGATTGAGATCGCCGCAGTTCAACAGCGTGGCCAGCGCAACTATATAGCTCAGTGCGCAACTATAGTAACAACTATTCTCTGTAGCTTATGCGCCAGCCTATCAGTTGCTCTTGAATGGTTTTGGAAAGACATTCTGGCTGTGCTGAGCGCTTTACCTGCAGCAATACTGACAACATCAATTAATCTCAATTTTGAAACAAAGGTAAAGTGGTGCTTTGAAAAGTACTATGAACTAAAATCACTACTAAGCGCACTGAAACACGAAGGACTTAGTAGCACCGATGCAAGCAAAAAAGAGCAGCAATTGACTCAAGACATGAGCCGAAATGGCCAGTCTTGGAACAGAGTCGGAGTAATGCCTAACAATGCGCTAAGCTATTGGTCACTTCGTTCGCTGGACAGCCAAGAGCTGCACTTTTGCCTGCCCATTAGCTTAATCGTTAGCCCCCTTTCGAAACACAGGGAGTAATTGGATGCATAGTTATCTGAGATGTATCGAGTTTGCCTGGCCTTTAACTCTTATAATTCTTCTCGCCGCTGGAAATGCTATAGGTGCAGAGTTCGGAAACTGCAATGGGGCGATACGTGCAGAATGGCTGGAAGATGGGCGAAACATGAAGTTATTAGAAGACTACGTTTACACGGACGCACATTTGAAAGACTGGCTTGCTCCGAAAGGGTCTGTAGTCGATGGCGCTTCGGTTCCTCAAGCTTTGTGGTCGTTTATTGGAAGTCCGTTTGTGGGGCTGTATCGAAAAGCCTCTGTCACTCACGATGTTGAGTGTGAAAGGAAGACCCAAAAGTGGAGGGCAGTCCACAAAATGTTTTACGAGGCCATGAGGTGCTCTGACGTAAGTGCCCAGAGGGCAAAAATTATGTATGCGGCGGTGTATCAGTGTGGGCCGCGTTGGGGCACTGATCTTGGAGTTCGGCTTTTTCCATGTCGAGAGGAGAAAATGAGATCGTTCGTCCGGCGATGGAAAAGTTTGATCTACGATAAGCCGGACATTGAACTATCCGAACTAGAAATGCTTGATAGCAGCAACCTTGTAGAACACACAGAGGATCCGGTAGAAGCTCTTTTTAAAGCTATTGGAGGGCTCGCTACTATAGATGAGCTTGACAATGAGATTTGGATTTCGATTCTGGTTGATACAAATGTTGTTGTGGACAACCGCGTTACCGAAGTTACCAACAAAGTGAGCGCTACGCTTGGAAATATTCCAGGTATATCAATCACTATTGAAGGCCACGCAGACAGTACGGGTTCGTCAGAAATGAACTTAGCGCTTTCTCAGCGTCGGGCAGATGCTACTGCAAAGAAACTTATTGCCAAGGGCTTTGATCCATCCGCTATATCCGCCAGGGGATACGGAGAGCGCCGCCCGGTAGCTGATAACTTTACTGGTGAGGGTAGAGCCCTAGATAGACGAATTGACATCATCATTCGCGAAGAGCTTTAGTCGTATATTTGATTTTTCTGTACGGAGCAGCGAGGGCTAACAAATCGCTGCAGGTGACGCTTGATCCGCTACCCATTTTTGCTGCCGAAAAAGTTGGCGTTGACTTTTGATCAACGGCACGACATCTACCAAATCCAAGTGATCGGCTAGCCGCATCTTATTTGCTCTTGAGCGAATTCCGTCTTTCGACATCGACAAAATAGGCCAATTTTCCAGGGCAAAAAATCGAAGACGCAGTCAAAATGGATGAGTCTCTTCTGCTTGCATTTGTGAATGCCGGTCTAGGAATGAACAATGGCGGCTTTGATGGTGGTGCCATTCTCCCAACCAAGCTCTGCCAGCTGTTTCTGACGGCCGGCCTGGTGGCATAGTCCTCGTGGCCCGAGTCTGCATTGAGTGAGGACGCAAAATCAATGGACAACCTCCAGCGTCACTAGCACAGAGCTCATTGTGGCCAACGAAGAAGGTCATTTTCAGGCCTGGCATCTTTTCTGACAAAAGCAGCCGGGAAGACGCCATAACGGCACTGCGTGCTCATTTAGTACTTGCCAGTTCGGCGGCAGAACATCTGCTCTTGGCCGTGAGCTGCCCTTCTCAGAGGGCAGCTTTGGGTCGTTCACTGCCGGTCATGTTTGCTAAGGGGGCGGGTCAAATCCGGCGCAGATGGCTGGTTAGGTCGAATGCAAATGGGTGGTCAAGTCAGTGTAATTGCCCAGGCGTCAGCGGATCTGGAGAAGTGGCTCGAGCCAGCGGCGAGTTCAGCTAGTCTTCCCGCACCAGTTACTCAAGGACGATACCCATGTCAGATAACTCTGAAGCCAACATAGCCACAGCAGACGCACTCACACTGCTCCTGCACAACCAGCACGCCATATGTGCGGCCATTGAGGAGGTGACCAAGTGGCTTTCTGAGAATGGAGTGGGGAGCGTTGCCGCTAACGCAATTGCGGCCATGGAAACGCTGGACCGGAATGCTCAAGACATCACAGGCGCCATCATGCGGCTACGGCAGTTATAGGTATGCCTGAGCTGATACGCGCAAATGCGAATTTATTTGCGCTTTCCGCTTGATAAGTAACACCCATAGTGCAACAGTATTAGTAGGACACCCTAACTGATACAGGCACCCATCATGTTCATCCGCGCATACCTCCGAGCATCCACCGAAGAACAAGACGCCAGCCGCGCCCAGACCTCACTTGAGCAGTTCGCCAGCGACCATAAAAAGGTCATCGCTAGCGTGTATCTGGAGAATGCCAGCGGCGCCTCCGCAGACCGGCCCGAGTTGCTGCGTCTGTTGCCGCTGACCGAAAACTGACCCAGTAAAGGCTGTTCTGCCGACTGAAAACTGACCCAGGTGTTCAACTGCTTCTGCTCGCTTTCCGAGCAGGAGAACACAGGGTGATCAGCATGGAAATGTTGGGGAAAATTCGGCGGATGTACTTTCGCGACAAGCTGTCGCTGCATCAGATAGCCAAGCGTACCGGGCTGTCGAGAAACACCATCCGAAAATGGGTCAGAGCGCCCGAAGCAACTCAGCCGGCGTACCAGCGGTGCGCAGCCTTCAACAAACTCAGTCCATTTCACCAGACGCTGGAGCAGGCGCTCAAGGCCGATTCGTTTCGGGCAAAGCACAACCGCAGGAGCGCCAAAGCGCTCCTTGAGCTGATCAAGGCCGAGGGTTACGACGGCGGCTACAGCCAGCTCACCGCCTTCATTCGCTCGTGGCGCGGTGAGCAAGGCAAATCCTTACGTGCCTTTGTACCGTTGACGTTCGCACTCGGTGAGGCTTTTCAATTCGACTGGAGCGAAGAAGGTCTGCTGATTGGCGGCCTGTTCCGACGCATCCAGGTCTCCCACATGAAGCTGTGCGCCAGTCGCGCATTTTGGTTGGTTGCGTATCCCAGCCAAGGCCACGAGATGTTGTTCGATGCCCATACCCGCTCGTTTGGCGCGTTAGGTGGGGTGCCGCGTCGCGGCATCTACGACAACATGAAGACCGCTGTCGACAAGGTCAACAAGGGCAAGGGCCGCACGGTCAATGCCCGGTTTGCCGTGATGTGCGCGCACTACCTGTTCGACCCGGACTTCTGCAACGTGGCCTCCGGCTGGGAAAAAGGTATCGTTGAAAAGAACGTCCAAGACAGCCGACGGCGCATCTGGCTCGATGCTCAAAACTGCATGTTCCACACCTTCGAGGAACTGAATGCTTGGCTCGGCCAACGCTGCCGTGCGCTCTGGGACGAGCTGGTGCACCCGCAGTACAACGGGCTGACAGTGGCGGACGTCCTGGAGCTGGAACGCGCTGAATTGATGCCGATGCCGACCGCCTTTGATGGTTACGTCGAGCGCACCGTGCGGGTCTCCAGCACCTGCCTGATCAGCGTGGCGCGAAATCGCTACTCGGTGCCGTGTGAGCGGGTCGGCCAGTGGGTCAGCAGCCGTCTGTATCCTTCGCGGATTGTAGTCATCGCCGATGAAACGACGATTGCCAGTCACAAGCGCCTCTTTGATCGAGACCAGGTCAGCTTCGACTGGCAGCACTACATCCCGCTCATCGAACGCAAGCCCGGAGCGCTGCGCAATGGCGCTCCGTTTGCTGATCTGCCGAAGCCGTTGCAACTGCTAAAACGCGGTCTGAGGCGTCACACCAACGGTGATCGAATCATGACGCAGGTACTGGCGGCTGTTCCCATCGCCGGGCTCGATGCCGTGTTGGTGGCTGTGGAGTTGGTACTTGAATCAGGCAGCTTGAGCGCTGACCACATCCTGAATGTCCTGGCTCGACTGACATCGACAGCAGCCCCTCCGTCCGCCGAAACCAGCCTTCAACTCAAGATAGCGCCTGTCGCCAATACGGCACGCTACGACCGGCTCCGTACCACCGATGAGGAGACTCGCAATGCGTGATCTTATGGCGGAACTCAAAGAACTGCGTCTGCATGGCATGGCCAGCGCCTGGGAAGAACTGGCTTCCCAAGGAGAGGCCTCAACGACCTCGTCGAAATGGCTGCTCGAACATCTGCTTCAACAAGAACATGCAGATCGTGCCGTACGGTCTGTGAATCATCAGATGCACATGGCCAAACTCCCCATGCATCGTGATTTGGCCGGCTTCGACTTCAGCGCTTCCAGCGCTGACGCCCGCCTGGTCAGGGATCTGTCCAACCTGGAGTTCACCGATACCGCGCAAAATGTCGTGTTCATCGGCGGGCCTGGAACAGGCAAAACACACCTCGCCACCGCCTTGGCCGTGTCCGGGATCACGACGCATCACAAACGCGTGCGCTTCTACTCCACGGTGGATCTGGTCAATTTACTGGAGCGCGAAAAGTACGACGGCAAGGCAGGCCGAATCGCTCAAGGGCTGCTTCGCACAGACCTGGTGATACTCGATGAACTGGGGTATTTGCCCTTCAGCCAGAGCGGTGGTGCCCTGTTATTTCACTTGCTGTCCAAGCTGTACGAGCACACCAGCGTGGTCATCACGACCAACCTCAGCTTCTCGGAATGGTCGAGCGTGTTTGGCGACGCCAAGATGACCACGGCGTTGCTAGATCGGCTGACACACCACTGCCACATCGTCGAAACGGGCAACGAGTCCTACCGCCTGCAACACAGCAGCTTGGTCGCCCAGACGAAGATCAAATCACGTGAACGAAAGCGCAAGGACGATGATGGTGCCGAGGACGATGAGCCGTTTTGATCTGCACCAAGATACCCTGCCGCATGCCTGCATGCGGTGGGGCTTGATGCCTCGTCCACTGGGACACGACTGCTAAGCTTATCCACAATTGCTGATGCAAAAATCAGCAATCCGCCCTGGGTCAAATTTCAATCGGCAGGGTGGGTCAGTTTTCAATCAGCGCCGACAGGACGGGTTTATTTTCGCAAATATTGGGGATGATGAACTTACGTTTAGCCTCACGATTCAGCACTTCATGAATTACCAAAGTCACGCCTGTCGTCATAGCCTTTGCAATCAGCCAAGGGGCTGCTCCCGCTAAAAACTATTCCATGGCACCTATCTTCATACTCGGTGCCTGATCTGCCACTAGCCCTGCCACTTGCGCGAATGCTTCTTGGGTAACGTCATCGTTGGTGATGTGGAAGAAACCAGCGTTCTCCTTCGCTCAACCCGCCAGTTCGTCATTCCCTTAAGTTAGCTCTTCCATTACTAGGGTGACGCTGGATAAAGCCAACGCTTTATTTTTCAGCAACAACCATTGCCAAAACCCAGGACGAATAGCCATCCCGTAGTAACGATTTTTTGCCTCGATCAGCGTGTTAGGGTCGATCAAATGATTCATTCCGTGATCCTGCTGGCGAGAGTCCTTAATTTGGCAGGTTGTACGCCGAGCAAATGTCCCGCATCGCGCAGCAGCATCCGGCCACTCATTGCTTCAGTCAGCACCGCCTTGCTCAGGCGAGGGCTGTTTTTCGCGGTGGCGTTGCGGTAGTAGTCACCCGCTCCACCTTCTTTATCCTGAAAGGCCCTGAGGATCATTCGATAGTAAGCGCTGTATTGCGCCTGGCTTAGATATCCAAGATCCAATGCACGGCGACCGATCGCCAATTTACTGATGTGAAACCGAGTGGCCAGCGGAGCCAGGTTGTCTTCCCAGTTAACATCGGCGTTCCACAGGGCGCGGAATTGGGCTTCGGGAGCCAGAAACTCGCCTGCAACTGCATTGCAGAATCGTTCCTCGTCTCGACCATTCGCGGTGTTCCCGTCAGACACTCCGCTGCTACCAATCCAGATATGGGCCAGTTCGTGGAGCAAAGTGAACAGCCGGGCGGTGGGGGCGTCGGAACTGTTGATGAATACAACGGGGGCGTAGGCATTACTGATGGCAAAACCCCGAAATTCGCTCACTTCAAGTTTGCGGTGAGTGTTCCCTAGCGCAATGCCACTGCGCATAACCAAAATGCCAGCCGCTTCTGCGGCCTCGATCAAGGCACGGCTGTATTTGTCGTAATCCAATCGAGCAATGTCAGGCTTCACGCCGAGGATCCGGCGGATGTCGTCCACTACCTCGGCGACTTGAGATCGGCTGTTGAAGCGACCGACAAATGCCAACGGCTGATGCTCTTGGTTGTGCAGATACTCCAGGTACCAATCCTGCTTACGTATGGAATCCCTGACGGTGTCCAACAGTTCCAGACTAGGACGTTGAGGCGCAATCCCACCGACTGTCCGCAGATCAGGTAAAGGCAGTTGTTCGACGGGCGGCTGCTGAAGAAACAGGAAGCCAAAAGGAATGTGAGCGAGACTCGCCCACTTTTGAGCCTGAAGGAATGTTGGTTTGGTCTCGCCAGCCTCCCATTCCTGTACTCGATCAGGTTTCACTGGCAGCTTTTTAGCAACCTGCTCAGTGGAGAGACCTGCGCGCTCACGAGACCAAGTGAGCAGGCTTGGATTGACTAAGGCGGCTTGGCTCATAGGGTCGCAGGCAAGTCAGATGCGGCCGGCAAACGTTCGAGGACACAGTTGGCGACTGCATTCGACTGACGCTGGTTCCGGCTATCTGGCATTGCCTTTCTCCTTGGCGATTAAAAGTCTGGCGGTAGCGGCTACAGACTAGTCGAGAAGCGGCGCTTTCGACGTTGGAAGCGCGGGATTATGAGGTAATTCATCAACCACCCGAAGCGCAAATGTGTAACCCGCAGACAGATGGTATTGACCTGTTTCAATGCGTTTCCAGGACGCAGATGCGACTAGCCCGAAGGTTGCAGGAATGAGGTCCACACGATACCCTCCCACCGTCGCTGCCAATTCAGCGACCGGGTGTGGAAACCCGTGTAATTCAAGGCGCAACAGCGCCACCATCACGTCTGCCGGCGCTTTTTTTATGCCTGCGGCGTGAGTTATGGCGGCTGTGCGTGGGACGTCTTCGGGCGTGCCGGTTTCCTTGATTCCCGGTTTTCCACCCTGCGCACAGCTGTCACCCATTCGTGTGGAAACGAACGTGGCAGCTCCTCATATCAAGGAGTTTGATAATGCGCAGCATCAATCCGTACAAAATTTGGCTTTTCCTTCAACGCGACTCCCTGTTGCGTAACGCCCCACCATCCGCCCTCTCCCACCACCTCTCCCTCATCGGAGGTGGCAAATGACCGAACAACCCGAACTCACAACCATCGGCCTCACCCCCGCCATCTACTGCGGCGATCAAGCGCTGTTCCATGTCACTCGCAACGTGCCCGTCGGCGATGCGTTGGCCATGGCTTCTGATTTTCTGTTTCTCGCCAAGGCGCTGACCAAGGATGCGGCGGATGCCAAGGACACGGATTACCACGCTTGGGCCGCGCATTATTTGACGGCGATGAGTAAGGCGGTGGTGGATGATGTGGCGAAAGTGCTGACGCGGGATCGGGATAATGAGTTGGCGAATAAGCGGGCGGAGGGGATGGCTGAGGGGTAGCGCGCAAAAGGGCCGGACTTTGTCTGGCGTTTGAAATATGTAGGGCACTTGTAGGAGCGAGCTTGCTCGCGAAGATGGCGGCCATTCAGCGGTAATGGTGATTGGCTTGCGTTTTTCGCGAGCGAGCTCGCTCCTACAGGGGGTTGGGGTTCGGTTTGGGGTTCTGTGTTGGCTGGTCTGGCGCTTTCGCGGGCAAGCCCGCTCCCACAGGTTTCACGTGTTGACAGGGATTTGGGACGGCTTCGAATTGTCGGGGTTCAGCTCAGCTCGGGGCAGATGCCAAGAGTTCGACCGCGAAACTGGAATTCGAAAAAACTTAGCGGCACGTAAAGGAAGGCAGAGCCATGAAACACGTGATTATGGGAGTTCCCGAAGGCGAGGATTTCGCTTCCTATGAAATGGAAATCCCGGTTTCCGTCGCGGACCTCAAACCAATCATGGGCTGGGTGAAGGACGATGACTGCGTCTATGACTACCAGCTCACAACAGACCAAATCCGCGCAATCGAACAGCTCTGCTCCCTAAAATTGCCCACCGATCTGATGCTGTTTCTTACCTGCAGCGCCTGATATACATCACCCATCGACAAGTCCGCAGGGCATTGCAGCCAGTGAATAAACACCCCGTGCCCCACTCATCTAGACTTAATGGATAGTCGTAGGCAGAACCGAACACGTCGCTTTGGTGCAGTTCGATCAATAGCAGCGTGGCAAGCTGCCCTTTATGCCCAGTAGAGGTGCGGCGAAGACCGCGCCGGGCACAACAAGATGCCCATTCAGGGTGCCCTGGCCAACGGCCTGAAATTGCCACGATTCCGTGACGTGGTGTGAGTGCCGCAGCCGACACTTTCGGACAACCGACAACCATCTGGTTTGTCCGTGACCGTGAGGATTGCTGTATGCCTGATGAGATGTTGCATCTGCCTATGGTCAACAGTCTGCTGGAGCGCCACAAAGGCTCTCCGGGTGCACTGTTGCCCATCCTTCATGAGATTCAGGCGGGCATCGGTTACATCCCCGATGCTGCCATCCCCGAGATTGCCCACGCCCTCAATCAGAGTCAGGCCGAGATTCGCGGGGTGATCAGTTTTTACCATGACTTCCGTACCGCGCCGCCGGCTCGACACATTCTTCGTTTGTGCCGGGCCGAGTCGTGCAAGAGTCGCGGCGCCGAGCAGTTGGCCGCGCAATTGCGCGAACGGCTGCAACTGGACGATCACGGCAGCAGCGCCGACGGCAGCATCAGTTTGCGCCCCGTTTATTGCCTCGGCGCCTGCGCTTGCTCGCCGGCTCTGGAGCTGGATGGCCGGGTGCATGCGCGGCTCAGTGCCGAGCGTCTGGATGCATTGCTCGACGCTTGCCGGGAGGATGCATGATGCCGGCTTTCTATTTGTCCTCTGATTCGGTGGCCCGTGCCGTGGGTGCCGAAGAGATTGCGGTGGCCCTTATCACCCATGCCCGGGGACGCTTTGTGCCCCTGGAGTTGCAACGCACCAGCTCGCGTGGCCTGTACTGGCTGGAACCGCTGCTGGAAGTGGACAGCCCGCAAGGCCGAATCGGCTTCGGCCCGCTGACTGCAGCCGATGTGCCGTCAGTGCTCGATGCCTTAGAAGGCGAGCCGTCTGCTCATCCACTGGCTTTGGGCCTGGTGGAAGAGTTGCCCTATTTGAAAACGCAACAACGCCTGCTGTTTGCCCGCGCCGGCATCACCCGGCCGCTGTACCTCGACGATTACCTGGATCATGGCGGTTTCGAGGGTTTGAAAAGAGCCGTCACCATCGGTGGCGAACAGACTGCGACTGAGGTATTCGATTCGGGTCTGCGTGGCCGTGGCGGCGCGGCTTTCCCGGCCGGGATCAAATGGCGCACGGTGCGCGCCACCCAAGCGGCTCAGAAATACATTGTGTGCAATGCCGACGAAGGCGATTCCGGCACCTTTGCCGATCGCATGTTGATGGAAGGCGACCCCTTCCTGCTGATCGAAGGCATGGCCATTGCCGGCATTACCGTCGGCGCCACCTTCGGCTACATCTATGTTCGCTCGGAATACCCAGACGCCGTGGCCACCCTGCGGGCAGCGCTGAACATCGCCCGTGAAGCAGGCTACCTCGGCACCAATGTCGGCGGCAGCGGTCAGGCCTTCGACATGGAAGTGCGCGTCGGTGCTGGCGCGTACATCTGCGGTGAGGAAACCGCTCTGCTCGACTCTCTGGAAGGCAAGCGCGGGATCGTCCGCGCCAAGCCGCCGATCCCCGCGTTGCAGGGGCTGTTCGGCCTGCCGACGCTGGTGCACAACGTGCTGACTCTGGCCTCGGTGCCGCTGATTCTGGCCAAGGGTGCGCAGTTTTATCGCGATTACGGCATGGGCCGCTCGCTGGGCACCATGCCCTTCCAACTGGCGGGCAATATTCGTCACGGCGGTTTGGTGGAAAGGGCCTTTGGCCTGACCCTGCGGGAACTGGTGGAAGACTACGGCGGTGGCACCGCCAGTGGCCGGCCACTGAAGGCCGCGCAGGTTGGCGGCCCGCTCGGCGCCTGGGTGCCACCTTCGCAATTCGACACGCCGCTGGATTACGAAGCGTTCGCCGCCATCGGCGCCATGCTCGGTCACGGTGGTGTGGTGGTGGCTGACGACAGCCTGGACATGGCCCACATGGCGCGCTTCGCGATGCAGTTCTGCGCCGAGGAATCCTGTGGCAAATGCACGCCGTGCCGCATCGGCTCGACCCGGGGCGTGGAGGTGATCGACCGTCTGCTGGCCGCGCCTGACCAGAGCGGTCGCGATGAGCAGGTCATCATCCTCAAGGACCTGTGCGACACCCTGCAATACGGTTCGCTGTGCGCGTTGGGCGGCATGGTCTCCTTTCCGGTCGCCAGCGCCCTCAAGTACTTCCCCGCTGACTTCGGTCTGCAAGCCTCGGAGGCCGACCAATGATCACTCTCTTCGACCCGAAAACCGATATCGATCTTGGAACACCGGCCCGCGACAGCCAGGTACAAATCACCCTGAAAATCGACGGCCGCAGCATCAGCGTGCCCGAAGGCACCTCGGTGATGCGCGCCGCCGCGCTGCTGGGCACCACCATTCCCAAACTCTGTGCCACCGACAGCCTGGAAGCCTTCGGCTCCTGCCGCATGTGCCTGGTGGAGATCGACGGCATGCGCGGCTACCCCGCGTCCTGCACCACGCCGGTCAGCGAAGGCATGAGCGTGCATACACAGACGCCGAAGCTCGCGACCCTGCGTCGCAACGTCATGGAGCTGTACATCTCCGATCACCCGCTGGACTGCCTGACCTGCTCGGCCAACGGCAACTGCGAGCTGCAAACCGTCGCCGGCCAGGTCGGCCTGCGGGAAGTACGTTACGGTTATGAAGGCGACAACCATCTGGCCGACGTGAAGGACACGTCCAACCCCTATTTCGAATACGACCCGAGCAAGTGCATCGTCTGCAACCGCTGCGTGCGCGCTTGCGAAGAAACTCAGGGCACCTTTGCCCTGACCATTACCGGGCGCGGTTTCGAATCCCGGGTCGCGGCCGCCGGTGGCGAGAACTTCCTCGACTCGGAATGCGTGTCCTGCGGCGCCTGTGTGCAAGCCTGTCCCACCGCGACGCTGATGGAAAAAAGCGTGGTCGAACTCGGCCAGCCCGAACGTAGCGTGATCACCACCTGTGCCTATTGCGGAGTGGGCTGCTCGTTCCGCGCCGAGATGAAAGGCGACCAGCTGGTGCGCATGGTTCCGGACAAGAACGGCCACGCCAACCACGGCCACTCTTGCGTCAAAGGGCGCTTTGCCTGGGGCTACGCCACTCACCCGGATCGCATCACCAAACCGATGATCCGCAAAAACATCAACGACCCTTGGCAGGAAGTCAGCTGGGATGAAGCGGTGACCTATGCCGCCAGCGAATTCCGTCGGTTGCAGCAAAAATACGGCCGCGATTCCATCGGTGGCATCACCTCCAGCCGCTGCACCAACGAAGAAACCTATCTGGTGCAGAAACTGGTGCGCGCCGCGTTTGGCAATAACAACGTCGACACCTGTGCGCGGGTTTGTCACTCGCCGACCGGCTATGGCTTGAAACAAACCCTGGGCGAGTCCGCTGGCACCCAGAGTTTCGATTCGGTGATGCAGGCCGACGTGATCCTGGTGATGGGCGCCAACCCCAGCGACGCCCACCCGGTGTTCGCCTCGCAACTCAAACGCCGACTGCGTGAAGGCGCGCGGCTGATAGTCATCGATCCACGACGCATTGATCTGGTGGACTCGGTGCATGCCCGCGCCGAACTGCACCTGGCCCTGCGTCCGGGCACCAACGTCGCCATGCTCAACGCGTTGGCCCACGTCATCGTCACCGAAGGTTTGCTCAACCAGTCCTTCATCGACGCCCGTTGCGAGGGCAGCGATTTCGCCCGCTGGAGCGAGTTCGTCAGCCGTGCGGAAAACTCGCCGGAAGTCCTTGGCCCCATCTGCGGTGTGCCCGCTGCCGACATCCGCGCCGCCGCCCGTCTGTATGCCACCGGCGGCAACGCGGCGATTTATTACGGCCTGGGCGTCACAGAGCACAGCCAGGGCAGCACCGCGGTCATGGGCATCGCCAACCTGGCCATGGTCACCGGCAACATCGGCCGCGAAGGCGTGGGCGTGAACCCGCTGCGGGGGCAGAACAACGTTCAGGGCTCCTGCGACATGGGTTCCTTTCCCCACGAGCTGCCCGGTTACCGGCACATATCCAACGAGATGGTGCGGGCGCAGTTCGAACAGGCGTGGAATGTCACCCTGCAGCCTGACCCGGGCCTGCGCATTCCCAACATGTTCGAGGCAGCGCTGGGCGGCACTTTCAAGGGTTTGTATTGCCAAGGCGAAGACATCGCCCAGAGCGATCCGAATACCCAGCACGTCACTGCGGCGCTGTCGGCCATGGAATGCGTGGTGGTACAGGACATTTTCCTCAACGAAACCGCCAAGTTCGCCCACGTATTCCTGCCGGGCGCTTCGTTCCTGGAAAAAGACGGCACCTTCACCAACGCCGAGCGCCGTATCTCGCGGGTACGCAAAGTCATGGATCCCCTCGGCGGTAAGGCCGATTGGGAAGGCACCGTGGCCCTGGCAAACGCACTCGGTTACCCGATGAACTACAAACACCCATCGGAAATCATGGATGAAATCGCCAGCCTGACGCCGACCTTCACCAACGTCAGCTACGCCGCACTGGACAGCCACGGCAGCCTGCAATGGCCGTGCAACGCCGCGGCACCTGACGGCACGCCAACCATGCACGTCGAGCAATTCGTGCGCGGCAAGGGGCGTTTCATGCTCACCGGTTATGTGCCCACCGAGGAGAAGGTCAACAATCGCTATCCGCTTCTGCTGACCACCGGGCGCATCCTCAGCCAGTACAACGTCGGCGCCCAGACCCGGCGAACTGAGAACGTCGCCTGGCACGACGAAGACCGTCTGGAAATCCACCCGACCGACGCCGAGAGCCGTGGCATCAACGAAGGTGACTGGGTCGGCATCGGCAGCCGCGCCGGGCAGACCGTGTTGCGCGCGCGGGTCACCGAACGGGTCGCCCCGGGCGTGGTGTACACCACCTTCCACTTCCCTGAATCGGGGGCCAACGTCATCACCACCGACAACTCGGACTGGGCCACCAACTGTCCGGAGTACAAGGTCACCGCAGTGGAAGTCAGCCGCGTCTACCACCCTTCCGAGTGGCAAAAACGCTATCAGGAATTCAGCGACGAACAGCACCGTCTGCTCAAGGATCGCCGTCAGGCCCGTGGCGCTAAAGCGGAGGTACGCCGATGAGCACCGCCAACCTGATCAAAATGGCCAACCAAATCGCCCTGTACTTCGCCAACGAACCGGACCAGCAACAAGCCGTGCTCGGTGTGCGCAATCATCTGCAGATGTATTGGGCGCCCAGCATGCGCAAGGAGTTGCTGGCCTGGCAGACGGAGCATCAAGGGGCGGACTTGCATCCGTTGGCGCAGGCGGCGGTCAGTGGGGCGGGTTGGGAGGCGTAGGTTTACACAGTCCAGAGGTTTTTAAAGTCGACCACTGGAGGGTGAGACCACCCAATTTGTGGCGAGGGAGCTTGCTCCCGCTGGACTGCGCAGCAGTCCCTTTTTCGGAGCCGCTTCGCGGCTCAACGGGAGCAAGCTCCCTCGCCACAAGTTTTCGATCGTCTCGAGATTCTCTTAAGCGAACAGTATTACGAGTCTCTCGGGGCTTTTAATCACTCAGCTCAAAGCAAATGCTGAGAGATCAGCTTCGAGATCTCCACCATCGACGTCCTGCCGGTGAATTCAAACTTCACCTTCCCCAACGACGAAAAATAAATCTCCAACTCGGAGTCCAGGTCAAACGTCCCGGAAGTTTCCACCGAGTACGCCACGATGTTTTTGTATGGCAACGAGGTGAAGTCTTTTTTGCTGCCAGTGATGCCCATGTTGACGCTACTCGAATCTATACCTGTGCACGCCGTAAACGGCATGGCACTTTCACTGTAGCCTGCTTGCGAATTCAGCGATTGATCACTTCTTCCACCACCCAAGCCAAACATTGCACCGCAGGCATCCGCAGCCACCTGCGTTACTATCGGCGACCTGTGCGCCAAGAGTCTTGAACCCGGATGTCCGTATCTCTGCCATTACCCGACGATTGCACCTCACTGCCACCGGTTCTGGTCGGACCACTGCTGCGGCGGCTGGAACCTACACGGCTGGTGTTGTGGCTCGTGGGAACCCGGGCGTTGTCGCTGACGCTGCGTCTGCAAGGTGTTGGCGACATTCGCCTCGATGCCGGGCAATGCACGATCATCCCGGTCGGTACTCACGCCTTCATTCATTTGATCGATGTGCCGCTGGACACCGCCCTGCCCTGCGACACGCTGATCGAGTACGACCTGCTGATTGATGACGCGATGACGGGCATCGCCGAATGGGCGCCGCATCTGCTGTACGGTGAGGCGCGATCTCCGAATTTCGTTTTGCGCTCGCGGATCGATCATCTGCTGCATGGCTCCTGCCGCAA
Organism: Pseudomonas sp. LB3P81; assembly: GCF_054897965.1. Classification (NCBI taxonomy): domain Bacteria; kingdom Pseudomonadati; phylum Pseudomonadota; class Gammaproteobacteria; order Pseudomonadales; family Pseudomonadaceae; genus Pseudomonas; species Pseudomonas sp. LB3P81. The sequence goes on from NZ_JBUBVG010000001.1 coordinate 2,309,004, forward strand.
ACCTCACCACCCTGCCGCCGACGGCTTGCTCTGTGTTGATCGCTTGTTGGCCTCGGAACATGAAGCAACGGAGCGCCCGGCACTGTTGATGATGAGCGGCGATCAGGTGTACGCCGACGATGTCGCCGGGCCGATGTTGCGGGCCATTCATGCCTTGATCGCGCGGTTGGGACTGTTCGGCGAACACCTCGAAGGCGCCGTGGTCAGCGACAGCGCCAGGCTCTATGAGCATGCTGCCAGCTACTACCATCGTGCGGATTTGTTACCGGCGCTGCAGAGCAATGAAACCCTGCGCGAGCGATTTTTCGGCGGTGCGCGTAAGCCGATTTTCACCAGCAGCAGCGCCGATAATCATCTGGTGACGTTCGCTGAAGTCATGGCGATGTACCTGCTGGTGTGGTCGCCGACACCCTGGACGTTGATCGCACCCAAACCGCCGAAACTGATTCCCGAACGACGCGAGCGTTATGCGCTGGAACAGACGCGCATCGATGGTTTCAAGGCGGGCCTGGGCGGTGTTGCCCGCGCCTTCGCGCATTTGCCGTGCCTGATGATTTTCGACGACCACGATATTACCGATGACTGGAATCTTTCCGCGCAATGGGAGGAAACGGCCTACGGCCATCCGTTCTCCAAGCGCATCATCGGCAACGCGCTGATCGCTTATATGTTGTGTCAGGGCTGGGGCAACAATCCGGATGCATTTGGCGCGTTGCTTGGGAAGACTGACGGTTTTAGCGTGACCGGGGACGATGGCTATCTCGACAGCCCCGTACAGGACGCCTTGATCGATGAGTTGCTGAAGTTTCAGCACTGGCATTACGTACTGCCGACCACCCCGGCGATGGTGGTGCTCGACACCCGCACCCGGCGCTGGCGCAGTGAGATAACGCTCAAGCAGCCCTCGGGTCTTCTGGATTGGGAAGCCCTGAGCGAGCTGCAACAGGAATTGCTCGATCACCCTTCGGCGATAATCGTTTCGCCGGCACCGGTGTTCGGCGTGAAGCTGATCGAAACCGTGCAACGGGTATTCAGTTGGTTCGGTTACCCGTTGCTGGTGGACGCCGAAAACTGGATGGCCCATCGCGGCGCGGCGCAGGTGATCCTGAACATTTTCCGACACTCGCGTACACCGGGTAACTACGTGGTGCTGTCAGGCGATGTGCATTATTCCTTCGTCTACGAAGTGTTGATCCGACACCGCAAGGCCGGCCCGAGGATTTGGCAGATCACCAGCAGCGGCATCAAGAACGAATTTCCACCGACGCTGCTTGAATGGTTCGACCGGCTCAATCGCTGGCTCTACTCGCCGCGCTCGCCGCTGAACTGGCTGACCAAGCGCCGGCGGATGCGCATCGTTCCCCATGTTCCGGAGCATGCTGAGGCGGGTGAACGGTTGTGGAATTCGGCGGGGATCGGGCAGGTGTTCTTTAATGAAAAAGGGCAGCCACAGGATATTTTTCAACACAACTCGGATGGTTCGCCGAAGACGCGGATGGTGGCGCCTGAGGGTGAGGACTGAAGGTATGGCCGGTATGGCGCCCCCCCAAAAACCTGTGGGAGCGGGCTTGCTCGTACCGTGCGTTAATGCAGGCCACTGGATATGAATCTCGCTCGGACACTGATTATCGGCAACTCCGGCTCGGGCAAGAGCTGGCTGGCCGAGCGGTTGGCCGGGCAACTGCAAGTGCCTTGGGTTGATCTGGATACTCTTTACTGGTTGTCCGACGAACACAGCATCGCCCGTCCACGCGCCGAAGCATTGGGCATGGCGCGGATCGCGGCAGATGAAGAGCGCTGGGTGATCGAGGGCATTTACGGCTGGATCGTCAGCGAACTTATCCACAGGACCACGGCGTTGATCTGGTTGTCCGTTGAAGATGAAGAATGCGTCGCCAATATTCGCCAGCGCGAGGTGAATCGGAGCGAGCAGGACGAGTTGCTGATCGCCTTGCTCGGCTGGGCCAGCAGTTACCGTACCCGCGATGGCTCCAGCGGATTTGCCGCGCATCAGCGCCTGTTCGAAGGGTTCGCAGGTTCAAAAATCAAACTGATGAATCGCTCCGAGATCACGGCATTTGCGAATACCCGGCCAAGGGATGGCTTTTAAATCGGATGCGGATTACATCGATCACGGAAACGTCCAGAAGGATCTTCAACGATACTCAGTACAAACGCAGATGCATCGTCTGCGTAACGACCATTCGTAGGTATCGCCTTGTCATCCTGTACTCATTTCTGTACGTTCTTTGCATTGAGCGAGGACTACAACATGCAAACCATCAACTACACCACCGCACGTGCACACCTTGCAGAAACCATGGATCGGGTCAATGAAGACCGCGCTCCATTGTTGGTCACTCGCCAGAAAGGCGAACCCGTTGTGATGATGTCTCTGGCGGAATACAACGCCCTTGAAGAGACTGCCTACCTGCTTCGCTCCCCCGCCAATGCTGAACGCCTGATCAAATCAATCGGCAACCTGCGAGCAGGGAAAACCAAAACCAGGCAACTTATCGAAGAATGAATATCGAGTTCACTTCTGAAGGCTGGGAAGACTACCTGTGGTTTCAGCAAAACGATAAAGCCGGGCTCAAGCGAATCAATCTGCTGATCAAATCAATTCAGCGCGAGCCATTCGATGGAATCGGGAAGCCCGAGCCGCTCAAACACAATTTGAGCGGCTTCTGGTCACGTCGAATTACCGGCGAGCACCGATTGGTTTACGCAGTAGAGGACGATGAGATACGCGTCGTGATGTGCAGATATCATTACTGAGTAAAAACTGAGGCCGCACTCACCACTCGACCAACCCCTCTGACAATCATCTCCACCTCCCGCTCATCAATCGTCAGCGGCGGCAGCAACCGGATGGTCTTGCCCCGGGTCACGTTGATCAACAAACCGTGATCCCGGGCGGCGATCAAGGTCAGGTCGCGAATCGGTTGCTTGAGTTCGATGCCGATCATCAGACCCTGGCCGCGAATCGCCAGGACGTTCGGGTTATCGGCCAGCTCTATGCGCAATCTGTCGAGCAAGCGTTCGCCCTGCACCTTGGCATTTTCCAGCAAGCCCTGTTCTTCGATGATGTCCAGCACAGTGCAACCCACGCGACATGCCAATGGATTACCGCCAAAGGTGCTGCCATGGCTACCGGGGGTGAAGAGGTCGGCGGCTTTGCCCCGGGCCAGGCAGGCGCCGATGGGGACGCCGTTACCGAGGCCTTTGGCCAATGTCATGACGTCCGGAACGATGCCTTCGTGCTGGAACGCAAACCACTGGCCGGTGCGGCCGATGCCGGTCTGGATTTCGTCGAGCATCAGCAGCCATCCGTGTCGGCTGCATAGACCATGCACGGCTTTGAGGTAACCCGGCGGGGCCAGTTGCACACCGCTTTCACCCTGAATCGGTTCCATCAGGATCGCCACGATGCGCGGGCCGTGGGCCTTTTGCACCCTGTCCAGCGCCTTGAGATCGCCGAATGGCACTTTGACGAAATCCCCCGGCAGGTCATTGAAACCCAGGCGTACCGCCGGGCCATCGCTGGCGGACAACGTGCCGAGCGTCCGGCCATGGAAGGCGTTTTCCATGACGACCACCAAGGGCTGCTCGATACCTTTGCGCCAGCCATGCAGCCGCGCCAGTTTCAGCGCAGTCTCATTGGCTTCGGCACCGGAGTTGTTGAAGAACGCCCGCTCCATGCCCGCCAACCGGGTGAGTTTCTGCGCCAGCCGCTGCTGCCAGTCGATGCTGTAAAGGTTCGAGGTGTGCAGCAACAAGCCGGCCTGTTCGCTGATCACGGAGACAATTTTGGGGTGAGAGTGCCCAACGTTGGTCACCGCCACGCCCGCCACCGCGTCCAGGTATTCGCGACCCGCCTGATCCCACAGGCGCGTGCCCAGGCCTTTAGTGAAACTCAAGGCCAGGGGTTGGTAAGTGCTCATCAGGCAGGCGGCGGTCATGACATCAAGCTCCATCAATAGTCGGTGTTTTTGCAGTATGGTTAACCACCTGAGCTGGATAAACGCTGCAACACTTCAATCATTTTAAAGCAGAGCTTGATAATGGACCTGTTCCAGGCAATGACCGTTTACGTAAGAGTGGTGGAATCCGGCAGCATGACCGCCGCCGCTTTTCAGTGCGAAATGTCTACCACCATGGTGGGCAATCACCTGCGGGCACTGGAGCAACGTCTGGGGGTGCGTTTGCTCAACCGTACAACGCGGCGCCAGCGGCTGACGGAATTTGGCACGGCGTACTATCAGCGCTGCCTCGAAGTACTGGGGCTGGTGGCCGATTCCGAACGCCTGGCCGAGCAAGCCCTCGACGAGCCAAGCGGCACCCTGCGCATCACCGCTCCGCTGACGTTCGGCACCGAAAAACTCGCGCCCGCGTTGAGCGAATTCGCCCTGCTTTGTCCGCGAGTCAAACTGGATGTGGTCCTCACCAACCGGCGCCCGGATCTGCTTGAAAACGGTATCGACGTGGCGTTTCGGCTGGGCAACATGGAACAGACCAACCTGATCGCCCGGCCACTCGTGGATTACACGCTGACCATGTGCGCATCACCGGGCTATCTGACGCGCCGAGGCAACCCGGAAAAACCTGATGACCTGCGACACCACGACTGCCTGTCCTTCGCCTACCCGGCCGGCGATGACTGGCAATCGGTGGAAAAGGAATGGCGCCTGACCGGGGCCGAAGGCGAGGTGGCTGTGGCGGTCAGTGGACCCATGCTGATCAACAGCTCCGCAGGTTTGCATCAAGCGGCACGCACCGGCATGGGCATCGTGCTGTTGCCCGACGCATTGGTGGAACAAGACCTCAAGGACGGGAAACTGGTGGCCGTGATGCAGGATTATCTGCCGCCGAGTCGACCGATGAGCCTGATGTACGCTCAGGATCGCTACCGTTTGCCGAAATTGCGCAGCTTCGTCGACTTCGCCATGGGGATGTGGGGCAAGCAGTAGCGGGCTGATTCGGGGGTGAGCGTTGTGCTCGCCCCTCCCCTCACATCCCCACCTTCACCAGCACCGGTTTTTCCTGATATCGCTCCGGATACAACTGCTTCAACTGCGCCACTTTCGGCAGATCGTTGATCACGATGTACGGGTAAGTCGGATGCTCGGTCAGAAAGTCCTGATGTTCCTCTTCCGCCGGGTAGAAACCGTTATAGGTTTCCAGTTTGGTAACTATTGGTTTGTTGAACGATTTCGCTGCGTCGAGCTGGGCAATGTAGGCCTGGGCGACACGCTGCTGCTCGCTGTTTGCCGGAAAAATCGCCGACCGGTACTGAGTGCCGCGGTCAGGTCCCTGACGATTGAGTTCGGTCGGGTTGTGCGCGACGGAAAAGTAGATCTGCAACAAGGTGCCGTAGCTGACTTGAGTGGGGTCGAACGTGACCTCGACAGATTCTGCGTGACCGGTATCGCCGTCGCTGACTCGCTCATATTGAGCGGTATCGGCCGCACCACCGGCATAACCTGAAACTGCTTTCTTCACACCTTTGACATGCTGGAACACCCCTTGCACGCCCCAGAAGCAACCGCCGGCGAAAACCGCAGTTTCACTGTGGGCCTGGGTGGTTTCGTCGAGGACCGGTGGGGGAATGATGACCGCTTCTTCGGCAGCACCGAAAGAGAACGCAGAGCATTGACCGATGATGCCTGCGGCAGCCAGCCCCAACAGGGTGCGGCGCCAGGTGAACAGGGTTTTCATGAGGCTGACTCCTGAGAAATAAAGGGGCTATCAACCGAACGTAAAGGCATACGCCGAGACACCCGGATCGAGAAATTCGATGCTGAAGGTTCGATCCGTGATAGCGCCGGGTTGGCGCACCAGTTGATACAAACGTTGCTCGGTCACACTTCCGCTGCCATCGGGCGCGACATCCGTACCGTGGGCATCACCGGGGATTTTTCCGTCAATCAGGACTTTGAAACGCACCGGTTTGCCATCGGCGGCGGGGCCCAGCACCAGATGTAAATCGCGAGCGTGGAAACGGTAGACGATGCTACTGGCTGGCGCGCTTGATGTGGCCCGCTCCGAACCGACAGTCCACTGACCGCCCAGGCTCCAGTCATTCAGGGCCAGTTGCGACGGTGGGTTGTAGGTCGTCAACTTGTCGGGAACCAGACTGGTTTCCGGGACGAAATGCTCCGCGCGCTGGTAGCCGACATAGGTTTCCGGTGACTGCACTTCGTTCATGTCCGGCGCGAGTTGAACACCCTCGGCATTGGCATTGATCAGCCCGTCGGCCACCTTGGCGGCACCCGCCTCACGCAGCAATTGCTGGATAACCCGCTCCGATTCGGCGTAATCGCCTTCGCCAAAGTGGTGGTAGCGAATGCGCCCCTGAGCGTCGGCAAAATAGTGGGCGGGCCAGTATTCGTTGTTGAAAGCGCGCCAGATCTTGTAGTCGTTATCGATCGCCACCGGGTAGTTGATGCCCAGGTCCTTCATGGCTTTGGTGACGTTGCCTACATTTCGTTCGAAAGCGAATTCGGGCGCATGGACACCGATCACCACCAGGCCCTGATCACGATACTTTTCGGCCCACGCCTTCACATAGGGCAGCGTGCGCAGGCAGTTGATGCAGGAGTAGGTCCAGAAATCAACCAGTACCACTTTGCCCTTCAACGCCTCAGCGGAGAGAGGGGCTGAGTTGAGCCATTGCACGGCCCCGTCCAGCGGCGGGAGGTTGCCTTCAATCGGCAGCGCACCTGGTGTTTTGTCAGCCGCTTTCATTGCATTGCCGGAATCACGCGCCATCATCGCCCCACTTTCATTTGGAGACTTGCCGACCAAACGCCCCACCAGCGCCTGTTCGATACCACCCGTGGACGCCGTCGAAACCCGTGCCAGAATTCCGGTATCAAGCCCCAGGGCAATCGCTGCCACACCCGCCAGCATTGCAGCGCCCAAACCTCGTCGGACCCACTCGCCAGCACCGATGGAACGCTTCATTGCAGCGAAGACTTTACCGCCCAGCAGCAACGCCACCGCGAGGGAAGTGGCGGCACCAGCCGCGTAGGCCAGCAGCAACAGGGTGGTTGCGATACTTGCCCCTTGCAGTGCGGCGCCGGTCAGCACCAGGCCCAGAATCGGCCCGGCACACGGCGCCCAGAGCAAGCCGGTTGCAACCCCGATCAGGAACGAAGCACCGGGGCGCGGCCGCGAATCGGCACCTGCAGCTTCCGACAAACGACTGCCAGCCGCCACCAGCGGACGCGTCAGGCGCTCAGCCAGTTGCGGCAGCAACAACGTCAAGCCGAACAGTGCAACAAACACCAACGCGAGCCAGCGACCGTACTGGTTGAGCTGCACCACCCAACCGCCCCCCACCGCCGCCAACGAGGCGACCAGCGCGAAGGTCAATGCCATCCCCGCCAGCAGCGGCAAGCTGCTCTTCATGAACGGCTGCCCGGTGCGGGCGAAGACAAACGGCAGTACCGGCAGAATGCACGGGCTGACGATCGTCAGCACACCACCGAGATAAGCGAGGACCAGAAGCCACATAGCGTCGACCTGCGTAAAAAGTGAGAGAAAGGATCAAGCCGCCTGTGGCTTGAAGGTCATCGCCAGACCGTTCATGCAATAACGCAGGCCGGTGGGCTTGGGCCCGTCATCGAAGACATGCCCCAGATGCCCCCCGCAACGCCGACAGTGAACCTCTTCGCGCAGCACGCCGAAGGATCGGTCCTGGCGGGTCGCCACGGCCTTGTCCAGCGGCGCCCAGAAGCTCGGCCAACCGGTGCGGCTGTCGAACTTGGTGGCGGAGGAGAACAGCGGCAGATCGCAACCGGCACAGGCAAATGTTCCGTCACGGTGCTCGTTGTTCAGCGAACTGCTGTAGGCCCGTTCGGTCCCTTCTTCTCGCAGGATTTCGTACTGCTCGTCGCTTAGCAGGGCATGCCATTCGCTGTCAGTGTGCGTCACCTCGAAAACCTCCGCCGCGCTGGCTTCACTGACCAGCGCAGAGCTGGCAGCAAATTTTGGCAATACACCGATCGCCAGGGCTGCAACCCCCAGCCCGCCGCTTGCTACAAGAAATTGTCGCCGTGAAAACATGGCCGTCTCCAAAATCCAAAGTGCCTTTCATGGAACACAGCCTAGGCTTGGGTTGATCGCCGAATCCTCACGGAAAGTTAAATAATTCGTGATAACTCTGGCCCTGGAAAACCCGCACAATGCGCTCATTGCGCCGAAGGATTGAGCTTGATGGAACCGACCAAACGCGTCCTCGTGGTCGAGGACGACCTGCATATCGCCGACCTTATCTGCCTGCATCTGCGCGATGAGCAGTTCGAGGTGGTGCACTGCGCCGATGGCGATGAAGGCATGCGATTGCTCCAGCAAGGAAGCTGGGACGCACTGATCCTCGACCTGATGCTGCCGGGTGTCGACGGCCTGGAAATCTGCCGCCGCGCCCGCGCCATGGCCCGCTACACACCGATCATCATTACCAGTGCGCGCTCCAGCGAAGTCCACCGGATACTGGGGCTGGAACTCGGCGCTGATGACTATCTGGCCAAACCCTTTTCCATGCTTGAGCTGGTTGCCCGGGTCAAGGCGCTGTTGCGGCGGGTCGACGCCATGGCCCGCAACCTGAAAATGGATGCCGGCAGCCTGATCACCGACGGACTTTCCATCGATCCGATCACCCGCGAGGTCTCCCTCGACGGTCGGCGTCTCGACCTCACGCCACGGGAGTTCGACCTGTTGTATTTCTTCGCCCGCCAGCCCGGCAAGGTGTTCTCGCGCATGGACCTGCTCAATGCCGTGTGGGGTTACAGCCATGAAGGCTACGAGCACACGGTCAATACCCACATCAACCGCCTGCGGGCAAAGATCGAGGCCGATCCGGCACAACCGGTGCGCATCCTCACGGTGTGGGGCCGAGGCTACAAATTCGCGGCCCGGGAGGAACAGCCATGAGGCTGACCCTGACGCAACGACTGTCTCTGGTCTTCGCCGTGCTGTTGCTGGTGTGCTGCGGCACTTCGGCATGGATGCAGGTGCGTTCCAACCAGATGCATGAACAGGAAGTGGTACAAGGACTGTCACGGGATCTGGCCCAACATATCGCCCGCGACACGGTGCTGATGGACACCCAGGGCCTGATGCCCGATGCCGTGCGTGACCTGTTCAGCAAACTGATGCTGGTCAATCCCAGTGTCGAGGTTTATCTGCTCGACACCGAAGGAAAGATTGTCGGCAGCGCGGCGCCCGAAGGCCGGATTCACCGGGAACGGGTCGACCTTGCGCCGATCCAGCGTCTGCTCAAGGGGGATGCCCTGCCGATTCTCGGCGACGACCCGCGCAGCGTCGATGCGCGCAAGGTGTTCAGCGCCGCGCCGCTGAAGGTCGACGGCAAGCCCGCTGGCTATCTTTACGTGGTGTTGCTCGGCGAAGACCACGATCGCCTGGCGGAACGGGGCGCCACCAGTGCGGCCCTCAACACAGCTCTGCTGTCTATCGGACTGGTCGCATTGCTCTGCCTGATTGCCGGTCTCACCGCATTTGCCTTGATTACCCGGCCTTTGCGACGGCTGACCGAAACCGTCAGCCAGTTCGACATTGATGGCGTCCCGGTCACGACACCTGCGCCAGTCCCGGTGGAAAAAACCGCCAGCCACGACGAAATCGCCATACTCGACGCCACCTTCCGGCAGATGCAGGCGCGCCTCAGCGAACAGTGGCGCTCGCTGACCCGTCAGGATCAGGAGCGCCGCGAACTGGTGGCGAACATTTCCCACGACCTGCGTACGCCTTTGGCGTCGTTGCACGGTTATCTGGAAACCCTGTCGCTCAAGGACGCCACGCTGTCCCCCGCCGACCGTCGCCGCTATTTGGGCATCGCTCTGGATCAAAGCCGCAAGGTCGGCGGTCTGGCGCAATCGTTGCTGGAATTGGTGCGCCTGGAACACGGATTCGTGCAGCCCGTGCTGGAGCGCTTCTCCCTGACCGACCTGGTGCAGGACATCTTTCAGAAATTCGAACTCACCGCCGAGGCTCGCCAGGTTGAACTGAAGGCCAGCTTCGCGCCCAACGTGGCGGCCGCTTGCGCAGACCTGGGGTTGATCGAGCGGGTCCTCACCAACCTGTTCGACAACGCCCTGCGTCATACCCCTCAAGGTGGGGACATCGAACTGAGCTTGCGCCCACAAGGACCGTTTATCGAAGTCACCGTCAGCGATACCGGCCCCGGCATCGCACCTGAACTGCGCGAAGGATTGTTTCTACGCCCGTTCAACATTGGTGGTGCACGACGCGATGGCGGATTGGGGCTGCGAATCGTCCATCGGATCCTGCAATTGCACGGGCGCGATATCCAGCTGATCGATGTGCCCGGACGTGGCGCGACCTTTCGCTTCACGTTACCGGTCGATCAGCAAACGGCAGAGCAATGGGCTGTGCGGTCGATGAATCTGAATTCGCCGGGGAAATAGTTGCCGCAACGGCTATGATCCCGACATCTTTTTCGGCAAGGACGCTGTTCGATGCTCAATACCCTGCAAAACACCCCACTGTGGGTTTACGCACTATTTTTGCTGCTCTGTTACTACGGCATCAAAGCCCTTTCCCCGAACCGTGAAAGCAAAATTTCACTGCTGATCACACCGCCTATTTTGTTGGGCTGGTCGCTTTATTCGCTGAATCTGACGCTCAGTCCCTCACTATCAGTAAGTTGCTGGCTTGCTGCCGTGATCGCGGGTAGCGGCGTCGCACTGCTGATTTTTTCCCGCGAGGGTATCGAGCTGGATCAACCGCAAACCGCACTGATCGTGCCGGGCACCGCAAAAACCCTGGCGCTTTACCTGCTGTTTTTCGCTGTTAACTATTACTTTGACTATCAGGCCGAGGTTGATCCCGAGCACTCGGCCACGCTGCCGATGGTGTTGCTCAAGGCGTGTGCATCAGGCGTTACGAGCGGTTTGTTCTGCGGACGCTCGATCAGGTTTTATCAGATGTTCCATTCCCTCAAGACCGCCACTTTGTAGGCGCAAGCTTGCTCGCGATAAACCCAAGAGCGCTGCGGGGTGTCAGGCTTGCCGCGTCATCGTTGACAACCATCGTCGGAACGCCGCCCGGAGACAAGCTCGCTCCTACGGGGAATGGAGGCAGTTCTTTTGTCCGCTCGCCTGTTCACCCGTGACAACGCCGCGCAGGTCCAATAGATTAGGCGCCCTGAAAAGGCCTAGCGCTTTCTCGCCTCAACCCAAGTTTAAAGAAGTAGTGAAATTTCAATGTCCGATTCCAACACCGCTGAATCCGTAGTCACGTTGTCGTCCAAAGCGGAATACGAAAACTCCATCAATCTTTCACAGCATGTATCCCAGGCCAAGACCATCAGCGAGATGGTCCTGGACGCTTTCCAGTCCACCCGTGAAAGCGACCAGATCCGCGAGCTGCGCGCCGCGATTCGCCAGGCTCACGACAGCTTCGACGACGACAAAGCCTACGAACTGATGGGAGAACTCAAGCAGCTCAAGGACGCCGAAGCCGCCGACATCGCGTCGCTCGAAGACTTGAGCAGCAAATTTTCGATCGGCCGGATTCTCTCCAGCTTCAAGGACGATCCGGCGTTTCAGGAAATCGTCTACGGTTTGGCGCTGAAAGTGCTGAACCAGACGCATCAGGCCATCAGCAACCCGACCAGTGGCAAGAGCAAAACGGTCCGCGCCAAGAAAGAAGTCGAAGTGTTTACCATCAGCAAGGATGGCGTGAGCGTCACCCTGCCGCTGCGCACACCGCGCTCGCGACTGAACGTCGACCGTGAAGCGCTGGAATTCCTGGGCTTCACTTTCGTCGGCGAGGGCGATGAAGCCGAGCTGGAAAGCGAGACGTTCCTTGACAGCGCCGGGACCGAACAAGCGGTCAACCGCAAAAACATCATCACCGCGCTTCAGCAGCAAACCGCGTTCGAGGGCTACAGCATCGCCGCGCAGTAACACGACACACGTTTAATTGTGGCGAGGGGATTTATCCCCGTTCGGCGGCGAAGCCGCCTAAAACCGGATAATGCGGTGTTTCTGCAAAAACACAGTCGTCCTGCTTGGGGCGGCTGCGCCACCCAACGGGGATAAATCCCCTCGCCACGGGTCCACCCTCTCCACAGGTTTCTCGCTCGCTTCGAAATTCTCCTGACTGCACAGCATTGAGCCCCGCCCTAGAGCGGGGCTTTTTATTGCCCGCGATTCCTGCAAAAGCCCGATTACTCTCTCAGTATCGACGCCAGAAACACTTCCCTTCACCCTTGAGCACCACGGGTCCGCCTGCGGGGAACGTCAACTCACTTTCCAGCCCAAGACTTCAGTGGTGCGATTGCTGAGGTCATCATGCACACGACCCCTTTGTACCGTCAGTTAGCCAACCACTACCTCGACGCGATCCGCAGCGGCACCTTGAAAGCCGGTGAACGCTTTCCCTCCATTCGGCTGATGATGGAAAAACACGCCGTCAGCCTGTCGACCGCCGTGCAGGTTTGCCGGGAGCTTGAGGACTACGGCGTCCTTGAAGCCCGCCCGCGCTCCGGCAACTACATTCGCCAGCCGGACACCTTGCCCAAACCTGTCGCGACCGCTCCCCCGCTCCTCGACACCGGCGTCTACCTCGGCATTCACGAGCAGGTGTCATCGGTGCTCAAGGCCAGCCAGCGTGCGACGATCAAGGTCAATTTCGCCAGCGCCTACTGTGCGCCGGAGCTCTATCCGTTGAAGATTTTGCAGGAGCATATGATCAAGGCGCTGCGTCAGGATCAGCATTTGCTGGGTGCTCAAGGCTCGACCTGCGGCAACCTCGCACTGCGCAACATCCTGGCGCGAAGGGCGCTGACCGCCAAAGCCAATTTGACTGCCGAGAAGATTGTGATCACCAACGGCGCGACTGAAGCGATCAATCTGGCCTTGCGCGCGGTCACCCAACCCGGTGACACGGTGGCCGTGGAGTCGCCGACCTTCTACGGCTTGCTGCAAATTCTCGAGAGCCTGAACCTGCTCGTGCAGGAAGTCCCGGCGACGGCCCACGCGGGAATCAATCTGTTTGCGCTGGAACACCTGTTGCAAAGCCCCGAACGGATTCGGGCGCTGATCGTCATTCCCAACCTGCAAAACCCGCTGGGCAGCATCATGCCCGACGCCAACAAGGCGCGCCTGGTGCAACTGTGCGCCGAGCACGGCACGGTTCTGATCGAAGATGACACCTATGGTGACCTGGTAGATACCGTGCAGCCGTTGTCCACGCTCAAACACTGGGACCGTGATGACAACGTGATCTATTGCGCCTCGCTGAACAAAACCCTGGCGCCGGGCCTGCGCCTGGGCTGGATCAGCGCGGGGAAATGGCACGAGCGCGTGGAAATGCTCAAACACACTCAGACCCGCGGCTGTGAGGCGTTATCGCAACTGGCGGTAGGTGCGTTCATGAAAACACCCTCCTACGAACGTTACCTGCGTCGTTTGAGGAAAACGCTGACGCAACAACGCCAACAGATGAGTGCCGCGATCAAGCGCTATTTCCCACCGGGCACCTGCGTGACCGACCCTCGGGGCGGCACATTGCTGTGGGTGGAACTGCCTCGACACTATTCGTCCATGGCGCTTTTCCATGAGGCGTTGAAGGCGGGCATTCAGATTTCGCCTGGGGATATCTTTTCCAATACCCAGCGCTTCGATCACTTTGTGCGGATTGGTTGCGGGGCACCGTATTCGCCGAAGATAGAGGAAGCGTTAGCGACACTCGGCCAACTCCTCAAAAACCAGGCTTAACCACAATCCTGTAGGAGCTGCCGAAGGCTGCGATCTTTTGATCTTAAAATTCAAAATCAAGATCAAAAGATCGCAGCCTTCGGCAGCTCCTACAGGGGTCGAGTCGTCAGGTCGGGGTTTGGTGCAGGCAAATGATGTGCGGGTCGTCATTCCAGTGCGGGAATCGCTCGGCGATCAACGGGTCATGACCGGGAATGACGTGGTCTTCACCGTCGGCCAAACGTTCGATTTCGATAAACGCTTCAAGCGTCTGCGCCAGATCATCCAGAATCGGAAACGGACTGCGCTGACGAATGTTCGCCCACAAATGTGCAGCATCCGACGCCAGAACAATCCACCCGCGTTCGGTGTTCACCCGCACCACCTGGCTACCCGGCGTATGGCCACCCACCGGGTGCAGAGTCACGCCGGGAATCACCTCGACCGTGCCGGTATGCAGGCGCAACCGGCCTTCGAACAGCGGTGGCAGCGCCGACATCACATCTTCGACCTCGTAGGTTTTGTTCACCGTGCGATGGGCCATTTTTGGCCCGGTGCAGAAGCGCAGTTCCGCTTCCTGCAAATGCACCGTGGCTTTCGGAAACAACCCCAGGTTACCAGCGTGATCCCAATGAAGATGCGTGAGGATCAGGTTGTCGACCTGCGCCGGATCAATGTCCAGTTGACGTAGGGATTCTTCCGGCAGGCGATACATCTGACGGTTGCGCCGATCTGCCGTGGCCGGTTGAAAACAGGTGTCGACCACAATCACCTGCTGCTCGTTGCGAATGACCCAGAAGTAGTAGTCCAACGGCATCGACGCATTGGGATCACCGCAGCAGGCGTCGTAAAGAAAGTTCTCCCGTGCAGTGCGCTGGGCATTGGCGCCGACACGGATGGCGAATACTTCGTACACAGGAACGGACATTTTCACCTCCTGAATCAGGCCAAAGCCGCCGCTTTGAGCGTCGGACGGAAGTCGAAATCGATCTCGTCGGTAATCCCCAAGTCCTGCGCCAGACGATGCAGGCCGCTGTAGTCACGCATGATCGTGGCGTTCTTGTTGCTCTCCCGAGTGTCGGCAATGATCAGTGCAGCATCCTCAACGCCGAGCTGCGTCAGAATCGCCTCCCACATCGAGTAGTCCTGAGCGACAAAGGCACTCAGCGCCACCGACAACGTCTGTGCGAAAAATGCCCGCTGAGGTGGCTGCATGTTCGCGTACATGACCTTCGCCACCTCAGCGAGAATCTTGCTGTGGGCGTATTCGTCGCGGTTATGCAGTTCTGCCACGCGGCGGTTTTGCGGTTGAATGGTCTGATCGTCGGCCAGCAGATCCAGATAAGCGTTGACGCTGATCTCGGCCACCACCGCAAAGGTGATCGCCGCCAGGTCACGCTGCCACTGCTCGGGCAATGCTTCGCGCAGCGCAACGAGCCGCAGATAGGTGACCGACGGCGGTAGCTCCAGATCCTGATCGAGTGCGCGTTCCTCTTTGGTTCGCTCGATGGCGCGAAGGTGCATGAGCGTGTGGTAGTGCTCGTCGATCAACGTCTGCTGCATCGCCTCGCGAAAATGCCAGTCGTTTTTACCCAGGTACTGATTGGCGATGACACTCAGCGCCGGGTTCACCACGTGCTCTTCGGCCGTGACCGTGCGCAGGTTGTAGCCGATCCAGCCCCAGGTCACTACGGTGCTTTTGAGCTCATCGCTCAGGGCCTGGAATTTCGGGTGATGGAAAAACGGCACCATGCACTCCGGATAATCCGGGCGTGCCGGATCGAACGCTTCGCTGACCGAGGCCTTGTCCGGCGCACACACCGTGGCCCTTTTGGTCCAGGCCTGATTGAGCCGCACGACCAGTTGATGATCGACCTTGGCGATCTCGATTGCTGTTTGCATGACGCGATACCTGTAGGACGCGTACCCGCCGAGGGGTACGCCGATGGAATAGTGGGCGACAGATGAATCAGGCCAGCCAGTAGCGGGTCAGGTTTCGCGCCGGGTCAGTGTATCGACTGCGGGCGTGGATCATTCGCCAGTTGTCCCAAATCAGCATGCAGCCGTCGGGAATCAGCACCGGCGTATTGTTCTGGATGAAATATTCCTCGCCGAGCATCGCAAACCTGGCCAGCGGCGATGAACTGTTCGCCACCTTCGATTGCTGCAGATCGTCCACGGAAGGATTCACATCGCCGTAGTGAAACTGGTTGTAGCTGAAGCGGAAAATATCCCCGTCCTCTGTAGGCGTCAGGATGTATTCCTTGACCCGGCTTTGCGCGGATTCACCGGGTTTTGCGGTGGCCACGAACTCCACGGGTGTGTCGTCGATCCATTCACGCAACTCGGGTTCGGTGCGCTCGAGGAACGCGAGGAACTCATACCCGTCCACCAGCCCGGTATGCCCGCCACCACACGTGGCCTGATGATGACAATGCAGCGCCAGATAACGCGGCGGCGGTCCATAGACCGGCGCTTCGGTGTGCGGGCCGATGCCGTTCATGCTCTGGGAGTACGGCAACGCTTCATACCCTGGCTTGCGGGTAATGGCGAACGCAGTCTGCCCGTTGAATTGCGGAATGACCGGACCGAACTCATGCAGCGTGCCGACGACATCGTCGGCAAATTCGTCCGGTGTCAGCACCGTCCAGCCACGGGACGACAATTCTTCTTGGCGGTGGCCCAGTGAAACGTAAGGTTTAGACGCAACAATCCCTTGATCTGACATGGTGGTGTTCCTGGCGGTTTATCAGGCGTTAACGGTTGAGGTGTAAGCGACAATGAATTCGCGACAGGCGTTGCCCGGTCGATAGCGCTGTTCGTCGATGCTCTGTACGGGGGTGATTTCGGCAGCCGTGCCCGTCAGAAAACACTCATCGAAGTCGCCAAGCTCCGTAGGAAGAATCGTGCGCTCGACCACCTGGTAATCCAGCGCCCCGGCCAATTCGATAACGGTCTGGCGGGTGATGCCATTGAGGAAGCAATCGGGCAGCGGCGTGTGCAGCGTCCGGTCTTTGACGAAGAACACGTTGGCGCTGGTGGCTTCGGCGACGTGGCCCCGCCAGTCGAGCATCAGCGCATCGTGATAACCACTGTTTTCCGCATCGTGCTTGCTGAGCGTGGCGATCTGATAATGCCCGGACGCCTTGGCTTCGAACGGGCTGCTGCTCGGAGGCGGACGACGCCACTGCGCGGTCTTCAAGCGAATACCGCCCATGTGCCCCGCCGCGTCGAAGTAACTCGGCCATTGCCAGCAGGCGATCGCTACGTGCACGCGGTTGAAACGGGCCGAGGTCGAGATCATTTCACTGCCGCGCCACGCCACCGGCCGCAGATAACCGTCGACCACGTTGTTGCGTTGCAGCAGTTCATGGCTGGCCGCTTCCAGTTCCGCCAGCTCAAAGGGAATCGTGAAATCCATCAACTGTGCCGAGCGATACAGCCGCTCGCTGTGTTCGCGCAGTTTGAAGATTTTGCCGTTGTAGACGCGCTCCCCTTCATACACCGTACTTGCGTAATGCAGACCATGGCTCAGCACATGCAGCCGCGCCTGGGACCACTCGACGAACTCGCCGTCGAGCCAGATAAAACCTTCTCGCTGATCAAACGGAATACTGCTCATATCCCTATCTCCTGATGAATCGTCCTACGCCGTTTCGAGCAGGACCGGTATCAATTCGGGCGCTGCAACAGGCTCCGGCTGAAAGAAAAACGAGCGCTCGCCAAAGGCCGGCCTCAGTTGATCGAACCAAGTCGCTTGCGGATCGAATCGCGCATAGAACGTGCGCAACACCCACTGCGGATCGCGCGCCTGAAGGAACTGCAACACGAAGACTTTTTCCCCGGCCACGGTCTCGATGCCGTTGATCAACACCTTCCCGTAAAACGTGCTCATGGACGGCCCGCGCACCGTGCGCGCCAGCCCGGACACCGTTCGGTAAGCCGCCTGGAAAATCTCGAACGCCCGCGCCAGCGGCATCGCGAAGTAATGGCTCGGCCCGGTATCGCGCTCGACAAACATGTAATAAGGCACCGCTCCCAGCCGCACGCCTTCGGTCCAGAGTGCCGCCCAATCAGCGGGGTTTTCGTTGATGTGGCGGATCACCGGCGCCTGTATGCGCAAATTCGCCCCGGTGGAACGAATGCGCTCGATGGCCTGACGGGCGATGTCCTGGCGGATCTCCACCGGGTGGTTGTAGTGACCCATGACCGACAGGTGTTTCCCCGCTGCGATGATCCGTTTAAACAGTTCCAGCAACTCCGGCGCGTCCTTGTCGCTGACAAACCGTTGCGGCCAATACGCCACGGACTTGGTGCCGATGCGGATGCTTTTGAGGTGAGGCAGTTCCAGCAGCGGCTCGACGTACCCCGCCAGTGACCGGGTGTTCATAATCATCGGATCGCCACCGGTAATCAGTACATCGGTAACCTCGGTGTGCACCCGCAGGTAGTTCACCAGCTCCTGGGACTCGCGCGCGTTGAACTTGAGTTCTTCCTCGCCGATGAACTGCGCCCAGCGGAAACAAAACGTGCAGTAGGCGTGACATGTCTGACCGGCACCGGGGAAAAACAGCACGGTCTCGCGGTACTTGTGCTGTATGCCCTGAAGGACTTTTCCGTCCAGGGTGGCGCTGTTGTGCGTCAGCTGCCCGGCTGGATGAGGGTTCATGCGCAGCCAGATCGCTTCGATCCGGCGCTTGATGGCGACGGCGTCATCGCGCTCGATCAACTGTTTAAGCGACGCGTATTCGTCCGGCAACAGCATGTCCTTGTGAGGAAAGGTCATGCGAAAAATCGGATCATCCGGAATGTTGTCCCAGTCGATCAGCGTACCTAGGACATATTCATTGGTGCGAAACGGCATGACCCGGGCGACGATGGTCATGGCTTCCTGCAACGCTGGCGTCAGTTTTTGCCAGTACGGCGTGTCGCGAATGGTGCGTGAGTTATAGGGTTTGTATCTTTCCTGCTCCGACAGTCCCTGCATGGCAGCGCTCCTGGTGATTGCCTGGCGATGGCCTTAATAATTCAAGAGCGGATGGCCGGCGCTACGCGCTCTATATCCATCCAGGCTCGGACGCTGTCGCGATCCCATTGCCGTCGCACATACGCCGCGAGCCGCGCAGGAATCTGGTCACCATTGGCTACCAGTCGGTTGAGCATGATTGCCAGGTCGGTGTCGGCGATGCTCCAGTCACCGAACAGGTGATCGGCGCCCTCCTCCAGCAACCGGTCGGCGACAAAGAACAGTCTTCCGACAGCTGCCTGGGCGTCGTCCGACAACGGGGTTTCTTTCTTGCCGAAGTAAATGAGGTCCGCCGGACGCTCTTTGCGAATGACCAGCAGATCACTGCGCAACCAGGCCTGGAGTTGACGGGCGCGGGCGCGCTGCTTGATGTCCAGCGGGAACAGTTTGGGATGCCCCGGCGCGATATCTTCCAGATATTCGGCAATGGCCGAAGATTCCGACAGTGCAAAACCATCGTGAACCAGCGTGGGGATTTTGCAGGTCAACGATACATCACGATAACTTGCCTGATAGTTCTCGCGCGCTTTCAAGTCCAGCGTGACAAGTTCAAATGAAAGTTGCTTTTCCTTCAACGCCACAAATGCCGACATCGCAAAAGCACTGACAAAATCTGCGCCGACATAAAGTTTAAGCTTCGTACTGTCCATAGAACGCTCCCTTGCACTAACCACAATAGTCCGTTGAATTGGAAACGATCGTAGTTAGTTGATTAAGCGCTGAACAGATACAGAAACTATCTGTTTCTACGGATACAGAAGTTCAAAACACAAATGGCCAGGAGGGGTAGCAGAAATGAAAAAGGGAGTCTGCGAATGCGGACTCCCTGGTGGGCAACAGAGGGGAAAATTGAGCGTGTCAGACGGTGGCGTCAGCCGCACTGGAGAGCTGCGCCATTTGGGGCATGTTGCTCATGTTCAGCATGGCCAGCGGTTCAGTGGCGCTGGTGTTGACGAAGCCGTGCCGGGTCCAGGCAGGCACCAGCAACACGTCGCCGGGGCTGATGCTCACTGCATCGTCATCGCCCAGGGTCAACGTGCCGCTGCCGGACTGAATGATGAACAGGTGCCACCACGAATGCGCATGGCCATTCAGCGTCGTGCCCGGTTTCAACCATTGCATGGACACCGCCATCCCTGGCGTCAACTTGCAGCCTTCGGTGCTGTTGCCGTGAGCCAGCGCGACAATATCGATCTCGCTGGCCTCGAGACTCTGACGCATGTCTGTAAGTTCACCGCCCTTCCACACCTGTGCACTGACCGGCGGCTGGTTCAAACTCTGGCGAAAGTCCTTATATGAAAAAAACCCACCTTGAATGTTATTCATCCGCAAACACCGACTTATTATCGACTTAAGTGACCAGACACTAGGTGAACAATCAATCACTGTAAGGCCGACCAACTAACACTCACAACACCGAGGGCCGCAACGCCACAATCATGTCAACTTCTACGGCGGCATTTTTCGGTAACTGATAGACGCCGACAGTGGTTCGGGTATGTTTCCCCGCATCGCCCAACACATGACTGAAAACATCCGATGCGCCGTTGGCGACTTCACTGAGGTCTACAAAGTCTGCCGTGGACTTCACGTAAACCGTGATGCGTATCAGTGACTTTATTTTGTCCAGCGAGCCAATGGCGTCAACGATCAAGGCCAGGCCGCGCATGGCGCTGATGCTGGCGGCGGCTTGAGCATCCGTCAGGCTGAGCTCCAGCCCCACCCGGCCGGGGTACTGCATCTTGCCGCTCATGCGCGGCACCAGACCGCTGAGGTAGAGTTCGTCGTGATGCCGTATCAGCGGGGCGTAATGCCCGCCAGCCGTGTTCTCGCCGTAGATGTCATAGTCGAGTTCTTTCGCCAGGGCGATGAAGCGTTCGTCACACGACATTTTTTTTTCGTTCATTGACCCAACCCTCTTAACCAATAATGCTTGAAACATTGATCCCGAAGGCTCGACCCGCGGCTCTCGCCGGCGCTGCCAGACAGGTAACTTCGACGCGCGACTCGATGGCCTCTGCCAGGCGCAGCAGGTTGTCGCTGAGCTGTCCGTAGTCTTCGCAGAACAACACGATGTGGCCGATAAACGACGTGTTGTCTTTCACCAGTGCGGTGACTGAATCACTGAGGCGCTTGGCATACACCGCCTCGACCAGCTCGATGTTCAGTTCCCGGGCCAGGGACTCGATGTCCGGCACGTAGCGCAAAAGACCGCCGGCCGACGCCCGGAGCAGGCGAATGCCGCAATAACCACGGGCAACGGGATTGTGATGTTCGACTTTGCCTTCCACCGCCCACCTGACCCAGCGCTCCCACGGATCAAAATCGACAAACGCCAGACGCGCCAGATCCCAGATGTGCATGCCGCCGGGGCGCATGTTGGTTTCCACTGCCGAGGTCAGGCCGTCGTGGCGCAGGAAGATCTCGTTGTGATAGGCGCCGTTTTCCAGCGAGACCAGTCCGGACATATGCCGACCGGCAGCCGCCAGGCGAGCCTGTACATCAGCCGCCAACGGAGCCGGCACCACTTGCTGGATCTCCGCGCGATAAGCGCCTTCGGTGGTGGTTTTCTCGGTGACCCAGGTGCTGCCCGCGACGTAATCCCAGCTGTATTCCCGGGCGTTCTGAATCAACTCTTCGAGGACGATGCCGCCTTCGCGATAGGGCTTGAGCGCCTGCCAGGCCTCGTCGCATTCGGACGGATGATGGATGACCCGACAACCTCTGCTCGCGCCTTCGCAGGCCGGTTTGATGAAGGCTTTGCCGCCCAGTTCGACCACCCGTTGACGCAGTTCGGCCAGGCTTTCGATGCGTGCGGAAAACACCGGACGGTAATCCTCGGGCGCCGTGTCGGCGGTCGCTTCCAGTTTGCGAAAAATCTGTTTATCCAGCCCTGCTCGCGCCTCGCCAGGGGTAATGCCGGGCAGGCCGAAATGCGTGGCCAGCGCGGCGCCGAGCAGCACGCCACGGTCGGAAAATGGCAGGACGCCTATCAGTTTCCAGCAATCGACACTCAGGCAACCCGCCACCAGCTCGACCGAATCGGCGATGTCCGGCAGCTCCATCGAGGCCGTGCACACGTGATCCGCCACCTGATCGTCATCGGTTTGAATCTGCTCGACCACCAGGATCAGCCTGGCGTTATAGAGATTCTTGCAGAGGTCGCGCAGCTTCTGGATATCGTGAACCCGATTGCCGTTGTACCCGACCACTACTACGCATGACGTCGTATTCATGAAGCCTCCGACCTGTGGAGTAAAAAACGCAAACGCGGTGACTCAGTCGTGCAGTGACGCGTTGGATTTACGGTTGAGCCAGTACCAGGCGAGGATGCCGCCCGCACCGATGGCAGCCAGCACCAGGGCGTTATAGGGCGGCGGCATGACTCGCATGATCAGCACCGTCAGCCCGGCGCCGACGCCAAGGGCCACTTCCTTGACGAACATGTTGTTCTGCTTGACCGAGAAGTAATCGAGGTAGCTGAACGCGCACTCGGCGATGGACAGCAGCGCTACCCAGATCAATGCGCCGGCGAGGGTTTCGACGTGGAACGCGGCCGGTGACGAGAGCACGGCGAAGCCGCCGATGATGATCCCGATGACAGCGACCACTTTGAAGCGCCCGGTGCGCTCAATCAGTTTCATCACCGGCACCTGGGCGAACACCACCACGGCGCTGTTGAGGATCAGCATCAAGCCATACCAGGCCGGCAATTCACCGGTCTTGAGCAGGATCGCCTGGGGCAGAATCGAGAACACGCCAAACAACTTGATGCCCATGATGATGCCGGCGATGGCCCACGGCAGTTTGTTGCGCCAGCCGCTGCCGTCATGGGTCACCGGGCTTGCAACAACCGGTTGGGTGGTGAAGGTCGCGCCCATGGCGATGGGCAGGCACAGCAGAACGAAACCCGCGGCACCGAGGAAAAACAGGGGGGGGGTCAGCAGCGGTGACAGCAGGATCAGCCCCGCCACCAGACTGCCCATGTTCATGGCGACGCGGTTGTAGGCCGCCCCCTCTTTGGTCTGAGCGGCTTCGCTCTTGATCAGGTAACCGGCAATGGCAATGCCGTAGGCGAACAACGCAGCGGCGAACATCACCATGCCCTGGTTGCTGGTGACCGCGAGCAACACCAACCCGAGGGCGGCACACAGCAGCGTGACGCTCAGGGAACGACGGCCGAGTATCAATAACGTCAGCGGCAGCAGCAACAGCAAGGCCCGATAACCGAGGGCGAGGACGCTGTTGGTGGCGGTGTCGAGCCAGACGTTGGCCTTGCCCAGCACGGCAAACAGCGACACGGCGGTGATGATCCGGATCGTGAACAGGCGAATGTTGATCACCGGTTTGGCGACGGCGATCGTTGTTTGAACACTCATGCAACACCTCTGGAACCAGCTACTGTTCAGGCGCCAAGCGCGAACAACAGGAAAGTCTGTAAGGTGATGGTAGAGAGAGACGCTTGTTTTCATCAGAGCAAGTTCGTATAGAATCAAACGAAGTTTACTGCCGGAGAGACCAGTAAAATGCAGGTTCAGCGTGCAGTGATCGCCGCCATCGAGTTCCAGCCGGGTGTACCGCTGGTCCAGCAGATCGTCGATCAATTGTCGGTGGCGATCAGCCAGGGCGGGCTGCCTCATGGCTCCCGGCTGCCGCCGATTCGCGAACTCTCCGAGTTGATGAACGTGGGCAAGTCCACGGTGGTGGATGCGCTGGACCGCTTGCGGGCCAAGGGCCTGGTGGTTTCACGCCAGGGTTCGGGGCATTACGTGCACCGTTCCAACACCACGCTCAAGACCGATGCCGGCCCGGACCTGCAACCTCAAGACACGCTGAGCGTGGTCCGCCGCGCGGTACTGCAGGACAATGGCTCGCTGCGCCCCGGCGCCGGTTTTCTGCCTTCTTCGTGGCTGCCGGCGGAAGAATTGCTGAAGGCCGTGCGCGGCACCCTGCGCGCCACCTCTCTGCGCATGGGCGAATATGGCGTCGCGGCCGGTTACCTGCCGCTGCGCGAGGCGTTGCGGGTCAAACTGTCGGCCATCGGTATCGAAGTGCCGGTGGATCAGATCGTCACCACGGCCAACACCGTGCAGGCCATCGACATGCTGATGCGCCTGCTGGTCAAACCCGGCGACACGGTGCTGCTCGACGATCCGTGTTACTTCACCATGCACACCAACCTGGCCTTGCATGGTGCGCGGGTCATCACCATCCCCCGTGGGGCTGATGGCATGGACCTTGAGACCTTCGAGCGATTGCTGATTGCCCATCGGCCCGTGCTCTACATGACCAACAACACCCTGCACAA
Organism: Pseudomonas sp. LB3P81; assembly: GCF_054897965.1. NCBI lineage: Bacteria > Pseudomonadati > Pseudomonadota > Gammaproteobacteria > Pseudomonadales > Pseudomonadaceae > Pseudomonas > Pseudomonas sp. LB3P81. The sequence continues at coordinate 2,333,086 of NZ_JBUBVG010000001.1, forward strand.
CCCGACCGGGCACTCGTTCTCCCCGGCGCAGGTTTACCGGTTGCTGGAGTTGAGTCACCGCTATGGTTTCCACATTGTCGAAGACGATTTGTATTGCGACTTGCAACAGCGAAGCACGCCGCGCCTGGCTGCAGGCGGACTGGACAACGTCAGTTATGTATCCGGATTCTCCAAGACCCTGACAGCGAACAGTCGGGTCAGCTACGCGGTGCTTTCGCCGCAACTGGCCGCACGGATGATCACCCTGAAAATGGCTTGCGGTGGCATGACGTCGGAACTGGCGGAGCAGATTATCTGCACGATGCTCAGCGATGGCAGCTACGCCAAACACACCCGGCGCACGGTGGATCGGCTGTATGAGTCGAGCAGTCGGGTGACCAGTTGGCTGATAGAGGCCGGTTGCTCGGTTTCATCGCTGCCGCATGAAGGGTTGTTTCTCTGGACGCGATTGCCCGAAGGGTTTCATGCCGAAACGCTGGCGAGGAAAGGTCTGGATATCGACCTGGTGCTGGCGCCTGGCACGCTGCTCAGCAAAGCGCCGGATGCCAGTCAGTTCCTGCGGTTCAATGTCGCCCACAGCGATAACACCCAGGTGCGCGACCGATTCTTCCACCTGCTCGACACACAAAGTAAATAACTGCCCGACACTAACCTTGTGGGAGCGGGCTTGCTCGCGAAGGCGCCGTATCAGCCAGCATCAATGTCGCCTGACACACCGCATTCGCGAGCAGGCTCGCTCCCACAAGGATTGCGGTGATCACACTGTCGACCGACAGGATCAGACCAAAGTCATCGTCTACAAGATATGTCGCCCGACATGCTCACAAGCCACCAGATCGCTACGATTGCGGCTTCTAAAAATGCCCGATAGCTTGAGGTTGTCGCTGCCAATTCAGCGACCGGGCCTGATAACCCGGGTAAGATGCGCACGCACTGCGCCCAACCTCTCGATTGTCGGCGTTTTTTTACGTCCGAATTTTCGTGTAATGGCGGCTGTGCGTGGGAGACCTTCCGGTCTGCCGGGTCGTGCATCTCCGGTTTATCAGCCTGCGCACAGCTGCCACCCATTCGCCTGATAACGAACGTGGCAGCCCTACTTTGTTATGGAGTATTGCTGATGCACGCTATTGAACTGTCTGCTTTATCGGTCGTCCCCGAAACCGCCCCACCAAAGGACGGTGAAGGCCAATGACCAATCCCAAAGATCTAAAAACCATCGGCCTCACCCCCTTCCCTACCACGCCAACCAACCGCTGTTCCGAATCAACCGTGACGTCCCGATCATTCAGGCGCTCTACCACGCCTCCGACCTGCTCCATATCGCCAAACGTCTCGCCTCAGACGCCGCTATGATTCGCGATAGCGACCGGCATGCCTGGGCATCGCATTTTTTGCAGGATATGAGTAAAGCGATTATCGATGATGTGGCGAAGGTGCTAGACGCACCGTGTAACAACCGCGTTTGAATGAAAAAGCCCTGCGCATCTTTCAATGCGCAGGGCTTTTTGTGCCGCCTGTTGGCTTGAAAAAACATCTAGCTATTTATCTGAAGTTATAGCCTCTTCTCGCTATGACCTTTTTATCCCTTCCATACTTGATACACCGCGGCGCGGCCTTCGCGAGCAAGCCCGCTCCCACATGGGATCGGTGTTGCCGCCAACTTTGAACACGACACTTCCCCCCTGTGGAAGCGGGTTTGCTCGCGAAGGCGGCAACCCGGTCTACCAAAAAACACCCAACAAAAAACCCCGCCCTTCTCTCAAAGGGCGGGGTTTTTCTTTACAGCATCCGACGCTTAAGGCGCGTACGTCAGCAGCAACTCGGTCGGCACTTTGAAGTCCAGGGACATCATCACGCTCAACGCGGTAATGGTGAAGATCGAGAACACGAACAGCTTGCGTGCCCAGACCGTGTCATCCACTGCCTTGTAGCCGGTCCAGGCCATGTACAGCCAGTACATGCCCATGGCCGCGGCGACGGCGAGGTAGCTCATGCCGGCGTAGCCGCTGAAGGTCAGCATCAAGGTCGCCACGAGGAAGGCCAGGATGTAGATCAGGATGTGCTTCTTCGCCACTTGAATCCCGCGCTTCACAGGCAGCACCGGAATCGATGCGGCCAGGTAATCGTTGAAGCGGAAGATCGCGATGGCATAGGAATGCGGCATCTGCCACAGGCTGAACATCACCAGTAGCGTCAGTGCGGCCATGTCGAAGCTGTTCGTCACAGCGACATAACCGATCACCGGCGGCATCGCACCCGACAGACTGCCCACCAGCGTGCCGTGAACCGACTTGCGCTTGAGGTACAGGCTGTAGAAGCCGACGTAGATGACGAAACCAATCACCGCGAACAAAGCGGCCAACGGGTTGGCCACCTTGTACAGCAACGCAACGCCGACGACACCCAGGACGGTCGCGAAGGCCAGGGCCAGTTTCAGGGAGACAAAGCCCTGGACCAGCGCCCGGTTCTTGGTGCGTTCCATCTTGATGTCGATGTCGCGGTCGATGCAGTTGTTGAACACGCAACCGGAAGCCACCACCAGCGACGTGCCGATCATGGCGGCCAGGAAAATGGCCAGATCGACATGCCCTTTCGACGCCAGGAAAAATCCGCCTGCCACTGAAAGCACGTTACCGAAAATGATCCCCGGTTTGGTGATTTGGATAAAGTGCTTCAAGGACATCCGGACTTACCTCAGTGCGCCATCATGTTGGTGTGGATGCTGAACATGATCCACAGCGACAGGCCAACCAGCAGGACAATCACGATCGCGGCGAATACAAACGCAATCACGTTGTTACGCTGCGCGGCCGAACGGTCCAGGTGAAGGAAGTACACCAGGTGCACCAGCACCTGGATCACTGCGAAGGCCAGTACGATCCACAGGGTCAGGGCTTTCGGCAGCGACGGGTACATCACCAGACCGAACGGGATCAGGGTCAGGATGACCGACAGGACGAAGCCAATGACGTAGGACTTGACGCTGCCGTGACCGGCGTCGTCGTGGGAATGAGTGTTAGCCATTTACATAGTCCCCATCAGATAAACAACGGTGAATACGCAGATCCACACCACGTCCAGGAAGTGCCAGAACAGGCTCAGGCAGCTCAGACGGGTCTTGTTGGTCGCCGTCAGGCCGTTTTTCTGCACCTGGTACATCATGATCGCCATCCAGATCAGACCGCTGGTCACGTGCAGACCGTGGGTGCCGACCAGGGTGAAGAACCCGGACAGGAAGCCGCTGCGGCTAGGGCCGAAGCCTTCGGAGATCAACACGTGGAACTCGTTGATTTCCATGCCGATGAAGCCGGCGCCGAACGCGAAGGTCATGGCCAACCAGCCCAGGACCTGCTTTTTGTTACCCCGGAAGAACGCCAGCATGGCGAAGCCGTAGGTGATCGAACTGAACAGCAGCAGAGCGGTTTCGCCCAGTACGTATGGCAGCTCGAAGATGTCGTGGCCCGACGGGCCACCCGCTACGTTGTTAACCAGTACCGCGTACGCCGCGAAGATCGACGCAAACAGAATGCAGTCGGTCATCAGGTAGAGCCAGAAACCGAATACGGTCATCTCGCCCGAGTCGTGGTGATGGTCATCGTGCCCATGTCCATCGACATGGGTGTGTCCAGCATTGGTCACTAAGTTCGACATGGTTTAAGCCTGTTCCAACGAGGTTTCAACACGGGTGGCGGTGGCTGGAACTTTCCCGGCCGCTACCAGACGCTTGTGCTGCTCGGCTTCGATGCGCTCGATCACGTCGACCGGCACCATATAGCCTTGATCATCGCGGGCAGCGTGGATCACGAAGTAGCCCACGGTGCCAACCAGACCCACGATGGCCAGCCACCAGATGTGCCAGATCATCGCGAAACCGAACACGGTCAACAGAGCACCCATGACCACACCGGTCGCGGTGTTGTTTGGCATGTGGATCGGTTCGTACTTGGCCGGAGCCTGGTACGCAGTGCCGTTTTCCTTGGCTTCGGTGAACGGATCGATGGTTTCTGCTTTTGGCAGCACGGCGAAGTTGTAGAACGGTGGTGGCGACGAGGTCGACCATTCCAGCGTGTGGGCATTCCACGGGTCGCCGTGTTCGCACATGTTTTCTGGTTTGTTGCGATCACGCACGCTGACGTACAGCTGGATCAACTGGCAGGCGATACCGACTGCAATCATCACCGCACCGAACATGGCGACGTACAGGTACGGCACCCACTCAGGGTTGGTGGTGGCGTTCAGACGACGGGTCATGCCCATGAAGCCCAGAGCATAGAGCGGCATGAACGCGACGAAGAAGCCCGAGATCCAGAACCAGAACGCTGCCTTGCCCCAACCTTCGTGCAGCTTGAAGCCGAACGCTTTCGGGAAGTAGAAGGCGAAGCCTGCGATGTAACCGAATACCGCGCCGCCGATGATCACGTTGTGGAAGTGCGCGATCACGAACAGGCTGTTGTGCAGAACGAAGTCAGCACCCGGAATGGCCAGCAGTACGCCGGTCATGCCGCCGATGGCGAAGGTCACCATGAAGCCCAGGGTCCACAGAACCTGGCTGGTGAAACGCAGACGGCCCTGGTAGATGGTGAACAGCCAGTTGAATAGCTTCACCCCCGTCGGGATCGAAATCAGCATCGTCGCCAGGCCGAAGAAGGCGTTGACGCTGGCACCCGAACCCATGGTGAAGAAGTGGTGCAGCCAGACCATGAAGCCCAGGATCGAGATCGCGCCCGAGGCGTAGACCATCGAGTGGTGGCCGAACAGACGCTTGCCAGTGAAGGTCGAGATGACTTCGGAGAAGATCCCGAACGCCGGCAGAATCAGGATGTAAACCTCGGGGTGACCCCAAGCCCAGAACAGGTTGACGTACATCATCGGATTGCCACCAAGTTCATTGGTGAAAATGTGGAAATCCATGTAACGGTCAAGCGTCAGCAGTGCCAGGGTAGCGGTCAGGATCGGGAACGAAGCCACGATCAGGACGTTGGACCAGGTGCAGGTCCAGGTGAAGATCGGCATGTCCATCAGCTTCATGCCAGGGGTACGCATTTTCAGCACGGTGGCGAGGAAGTTGACCCCCGTCAGCGTCGTCCCCAACCCGGATAGCTGTAGCGCCCAGATGTAGTAATCCATCCCCACGCCAGGGCTGTATTGCAGGCCCGACAGCGGTGGATAGGCAACCCAGCCGGTCTTGGCGAATTCGCCGACGCCCAGGGACAGGTTGATCAGCACTACGCCGGATACCAGCAGCCAGAAGCTCAGGGAGTTCAGGAACGGGTAGGCAACGTCACGCGCGCCGATCTGCAGCGGCACTGCAAGGTTCATCAGGCCGGTGAAGAATGGCATCGCCATGAAGATGATCATGATCACACCGTGAGCGGTGAAGATCTGGTCATAGTGTTCAGGTGGCAGGTAGCCAGGCGAACCCTCGGTGGCCATGGCCAGTTGGGTACGCATCATGATGGCGTCGGCAAAACCGCGCAGCAGCATGACCATGGCGACGATGATGTACATCACGCCGATTTTCTTGTGGTCGACCGACGTCAGCCACTCGGTCCACAAGTAAGTCCACTTCTTGAAGTAGGTGATTGCAGCGAACAGCGCCAGACCACCGAGCGCGATCATGGCGATGGTAATCATCACGATCGGTTCGTGGAACGGGACCGCTTCCCAACTTAATTTACCAAACATCGTTTACTCCTCTGCCCCGGCAGCTGAATGCGAACTCATGTCCATCCCTTCCATGGCGGCCACTTCGTGCTCTTTCTTCTCGTGGTGCGGCTTGCCCGGTTTCATGCCTTCGTACTTGTCGACGATGATCTGGAACAGGTTTGGCGTGACCGAGGAGTAAAGCTCGACTGGGTTGTTCTGGCTCTGCTTGGACAGGGCTGCGTATTCAGCTTGTTCAAGCTGTTTAGGTGCCTTTTTGACTTCACTTACCCAGGCGTCGAAATCTTCCTGGGAAGTTGCGATTGCTTTGAACTTCATGCCGGTGAAACCCGCGCCGCTGTAGTTGGCGGAGATACCGTCCATTTCAGCGTTCTGGTTGGCGATCAGGTGCAGTTTGGTCTGCATGCCGGCCATCGCGTAGATCTGGCCGCCCAGGGCCGGGATGAAGAACGAGTTCATCACGGAGTCCGAAGTCACCTTGAAGTTGATCGGCGTGTGCGCCGGGAACACGATCTTGTTGACGGTGGCGATGCCCTGCTCCGGATAGATGAACATCCACTTCCAGTCCAGCGCGACCACTTCAATGGTGATTGGCTTGACGTCGGATTCCAGCGGACGGTACGGGTCCAGTGCGTGGGTCGACTTGTAGGTGACGTAACCCAGGGCAATGATGATCAGCACTGGAACAGCCCACACCGCGATTTCGATCTTGGTGGAGTGCGACCATTTCGGCGTGTAGACGGCGTCAGTGTTGGACGCGCGGTATTTCCAGGCGAACAGGAAGGTCATGACGATGACCGGAACCACGACCAACAGCATAAGCAGCGTTGCGGTGATGATCAGGTTTCGCTCGTCCAGGCCAACCTGGCCCTTGGGATCGAGCAAGGTCATGTTGCAGCCTGACAGCAACAACGTGCCGATCAGCGGCAATAAGCCTAGTAGTCTGGGGTACCTGTTTTTACTCATCTCACGACCTCTAAAGCTGCTTGCGCTATGCAGTTGGGTTTTGATCGCCAACACTTCACCCTGCCAAGGGTTGGCATTTTCTTGGATTGAATAAGGGCTGCCCGTCGCGCGTCAGACGCTGTTCGACAAATCCTGGGTCAGCGGTGAGTTCTTATTCGAATTCGTGGTCAAAGGCCTTGTTACAGACCAATTCCATTTGGTGCGGATAGTTGGAAGGCACCGACATCTGGGCGTCACATGAAGCCATCAGGCCTCTAGACACCCTGTTGCTGCTCATGCACCTGTGTCAGGGTGAGCAGTGCCGGGAATTCAATGCGGGCGATTGTAGATATGTAACGATTCATAAACCATGTCTCATCCCGAAATAATTTTTATCCATTCCAGCAACAATCCTTGACGCTTTTTGCAAAAGTGCGCCATGTTATCGAAATTGACTCTCAACAAAAACACCAAAAATAGTAGGTCTACCACACGTAGATCAGACAGTATCGAAGGCGCCGCCCCTTCCCTCGACCTTGTCCAAGCCCCCATGCGACAAGGGTTCTGGCAATTTACCTGGCCCTGTTAAAACTGCCTGTTCCGGGATTGGTGAACAGAAGGCGACCGCTGTTGGCATTGGCCAATTTCCTTGCGTATTCATGTACCAATCCGGCGTACTGAAATGCCTTGCGACACTCGCGCTGTGACAACATGTCGCACATGCGCCACACCTCTTATTGCCACACATCACGATCTTTTAACCGGGCCCCTGAAATGCAAAACGCCCCGGCCTCTCAACGAAGACCGGGGCGTTTTCATGGGTCATGCAGCGTTGTGGCGAATGCCCTCAGCGCAGCGCTTTGCGGTTGCGCGAAATGAGCAACGGCACCAGCACCACCACCAGTACAAAAGCGATCAATGCCCATTGCGCAAGGGACAGACCGAGGATCGGCGGGTACGGCGTAGAGCAGAAACCGTCGACCTGGAAACCCAGCGGGAAAATTTTCGCCAACGGCAGGCCGTCGACAATCGGCTGCAGCACATCAATGCCGCAGCTGACCGCCGGGTAGAACTGGGTATAGACGTGATGCCCGGCCACCCCGACGCCCGCCAGGGCGCAGATCACCACCAGGGTTTCAAACACCGTAATGCTGCGGCGGGAGCTCATCGCCGCGCCGATGAACGCGAAGATCGCGATCAGCAGCAAGGCATAGCGTTGCAGGATGCACAGCGGGCACGGCGCCTCGCCCAGCACGATTTGCATGTACAGCGCGCCACCGATCAGTGCCAGGCAGATGATGCCCAGCAACACCAGGTAGCGCCGCTCACGGCCCAACCGCATCGTTTCCTCGCTCATTGCGTTTCCCTTCTAGATATCGATTGACCGGAAGTCTACACGCTGGCCCGGACCTTGGAGAGCCCGGGTGCGCATGGAATAGATGTCGGGGAATAAACGATAAGGCGGTTAAGAAGGGATTAACTGGCAATGCTCCAAGCGGGCCCATTGTAGGAGCGAGCTTGCTCGCGAAAAATGACCGGACAACGCATTCACTCAGACAACCCGCGTTATCGTTGACCTCCATCGCGAGCAAGCTCGCTCCTACAGGGGAAGCGTGCTTGATCAGTCGCCGTAGATATCAGACTTGAAATACTTATCCGAAATCTTCTGGTACTCGCCGCTCGCGCGAATGCCGTCGATCGCCGTGTTCAATTGGCTGACCAGCTCGGTGTTGCCCTTGCGCACCGCAATCCCGGCGCCCTCGCCCACGTATTTCGGGTCCTTGAGCTCTGGCCCGACAAAGGCGTAACCCTTGCCACGCGGCATCGACAGGAAGTCGCTCAACGGAATGGTGTCGGCAAAAATGGCATCGAGGCGACCGGCCGCCAGGTCCATGTAGATCTCTTCGTTGTTGCCGTAGCGCTTGACGTTGATGCCCTTCGGTTCAAACACCTCGGTGGCGTAGCGGTCAGTGGTGGTTGCACGCTGCACGCCGACGGTCTTGCCCTTGAGGCTGGCGTACTGATCATCCACGGTTGCGCCTTCTTTCATCACCAGACGCGACGAAGTGAAGTAGTACTTGTGGGTGAAATCCACCGACTTCTTGCGGTCTTCGTTGATGGTCATGGACGACAGCGCCATGTCGATTTTCTTCACTTTCAGGGAAGGAATCAGACCATCGAACTCGCCTTCCACCCAGACGCACTTGACCTGCATCTGCGCACACAGGGCATTGCCGATGTCGAAGTCGAAGCCGACGATTTCGCCTTTGTCGGTTTTGGTCGCGAACGGCGGGTAAGCCGCTTCGATGCCGATGCGCAGGGTTTTCTCGGCGGCAAACAGAGTGCTGCACGCCAACAGGCTCAGGGCCAGACCGGTGATGAGGGGGAATTTCTTCATGTTCGTTCTCTCGCGGGTTGTTGTTGGTTTGGCAAGACAGATGAAGAGCGGAAACGGGGGGAACGCCTTTTTTTGTACTTAGAATTCCATACTGGACTTTTATGTATTGATCGTCAATTGGGGGGAATGGGGATGTGCCGGCCGGTGGTCGGGTGGTGGATCAGGAGGATATAAGGTGTTTCTGATGGCCTCTTCGCGGGCAAGCCCGCTCCCACAGGTTATGTAAACGACACAAAACCTGTGGGAGCGGGCTTGCCCGCGAAGACTGACTCAAGGACGCCGCAGGATTTACTGCTTCCAGCGATCCGCCGCCGCATGATCACTGTCACGCCCCTCAACCCAACGCGCACCATCGCTGGTGTTTTCTTTCTTCCAGAACGGCGCACGGGTTTTCAGGTAGTCCATGACAAAGGCACAGGCGTCGAATGCTGCCTGGCGGTGGGCGCTGGCGGCACCGACGAAGACGATGGGCTCGCCCGGTTCCAGGGCGCCGATGCGATGCAGCACTTCCAGCTTGAGCAACGGCCAGCGCTGCTCGGCCTCCACGGCAATCTTGCCGAGGGCCTTTTCGGTCATGCCCGGATAGTGCTCAAGAAACATCCCCGCCACCTCGAGCCCATCATTGAAATCGCGCACGTAGCCGACAAAACTCACCACCGCCCCGACACCGACATTGGCGGCGTGCATGGCGTTGACTTCAGCGCCCGGATCGAACGCCGTGGCCTGCACACGAATTGCCATGGCTCAGCCCCCGGTCACGGTCGGAAAGAACGCCACTTCATCGCCGTCGCTCACCGGCTCGTCGAGTTGGCAAAGGTCTTCGTTGCGGGCGCACATCAGGTTCTGCTCGCTCAACACATCGGCGCCGTCGCGCTTGGCCAGCAGCGCGCGAACGTCATCGACCGTGGCGAAGTCGCCTTCAACCTTCACCGAGTCGACGCCCAGTGCTTCTCTATAACGAGCGAAAAACTTCACGGTGACGTTCATGGCCGATCCGCCTGGAAATGGCCGCTCTTGCCGCCGAGTTTCTCCAGCAGGCGCACGCTTTCAATGGTCATGCCGCGATCCACGGCCTTGCACATGTCATAGAGGGTCAGCGCCGCGACGCTCGCGGCGGTCAGCGCTTCCATCTCGACGCCGGTCTGCCCGGACAGTTTGCAGCGCGCAACGATGCGCACAGTGTCGTCACCTTCAGCGCTGAGCTCGACTTTGACGCCGGTGAGCATCAGCGGATGGCACAGGGGAATCAGATCGCTGGTTTTCTTCGCGGCCTGAATACCGGCGATGCGCGCCACGGCGAACACGTCACCCTTGGGATGACCGCCACTGACGATCAACTGCAGGGTTTCGGGTAGCATGCGCACCAGCGCCTGGGCCGTCGCTTCACGGAACGTCACGGCTTTTTCGGTGACGTCGACCATGTTGGCGCGACCTTGGGAATCGAGATGAGTCAGCACAGGGTTACTCCTGATCAAGAACCTCGATTGTAAACCTGCGGGTCAATTTTCCGCACGTTTGATTTAAACGCTGCCGCACGCCTTTGTAGGAGCTGCCGAAGGCTGCGATCTTTTGATTTTTGCCATCATGAGATCGCTGAAGATCAAAAGATCGCAGCCTTCGGCAGCTCCTACAGGGATTTGTGTTGGGCATAAAAAAACCGGGCGACTTTGAGGTCGTCCGGTTCTTGTGAGGCAGTTACAAATGCGATTCGGCGTATTCGGCCAGAATCGAACGTGGCACCCCTTGCAGGGTGATGTGGACACCGTTCGGGAAATCCTTGAAGCGTTCTGTCAGGTAGGTCAGCCCGGAGCTGGTCGCGGACAGGTAAGGGGTGTCGATCTGCGCCAGGTTGCCCAGGCACACCACTTTGGAACCGGCGCCGGCACGGGTGATGATGGTTTTCATCTGGTGCGGCGTGAGGTTCTGGCATTCATCGATCAAAATCAGGCTTTGCTGGAAGCTGCGGCCCCGGATGTAGTTGAGGGATTTGAACTGCAACGGCACTTTGCTGAGGATGTAATCGACGCTGCCATGGGTGTTTTCGTCATCCATGTGCAAGGCTTCGAGGTTGTCGGTAATGGCGCCCAGCCAAGGCTCCATTTTTTCCGCTTCGGTGCCGGGCAGGAAACCGATCTCCTGGTCCAGGCCCTGAACGCTACGCGTCGCGATGATCCGACGATAGCGTTTGCTGACCATGGTCTGCTCGATCGCCGCCGCCAATGCGAGGATGGTTTTACCCGAACCGGCCGCGCCGGTCAGGTTGACCAGGTGAATATCCGGGTCCAGCAAGGCGTACAGCGCCAGGCTCTGATAGATGTCACGCGGCTTCAGGCCCCAGGCTTCCTGGTGCAACAGGGGTTCCTGATGCAGGTCGAGAATCAGCAGCTTGTCTTCGTCGATTTCCTTGATCCAGCCGACAAAACCCTGTTCGTCGATGATGAACTCGTTGATGTGCACCGCTGGCAGGTTGTCGATCATCTTCACCTGATGCCAGGTGCGGCCGTGATCCTGGCGGGTTTCGACATTCCTTACGAGGTCCCAGAAGGACCCGGTCATGTTGTGGTAGCCGTTAGGCAGCAGCGAAACGTCGTCAACCAGTTGGTCAGTGCTGTAGTCCTCGGCCGCGATTCCGCAGGCACGGGCCTTAAGGCGCATGTTGATGTCTTTGGTGACCAGCACCACGGGCAGCTTGGGTTCGCGCGCGTGCAGGTCGATCAACTGGTTGATGATGATGTTGTCGTTCAGGTGTTCGGGAAGAATGAGGTTCGGTTCGGCACGTTTGCTCATCAGAATTGACAGCAAACCCTTTGGCCCACTTTTACCACGCTGGATCGGCACACCCAGTTCAACGTCTTCAGGGCTGGAATCGCCCAAGGTCTTGTCGATCAGGCGAATCGCCTGACGGCATTCCGCAGCCACGCTGTGATGCCCGCTCTTGAGCTTGTCCAGCTCCTCAAGCACGGTCATCGGGATCGCGACGTGGTGTTCTTCGAAGTTAAGCAGGGCGTTTGGATCGTGAATCAATACGTTGGTATCGAGTACATATAGGATTGGCTGGTTGGAGGAAGAACTACGTCCGTGATCATCCATACTCGGTCACCTTTGTGGGAGCCATTCGACGCAATACCTTGGCGGTGCTGCGCCTCGAAGTGACTACCGAATTCACCTGCGGGGACTCAAGTGAACTGCATCCAGCTGGGTCTTGGGAGACGCCACCTGTGTTGCAGGTTTCGGCGGTCTGTCTTCGTAATACTCCAAAACCTGTGACAGAAAAAAGTACTTTGGCGCTTTTTTGAAGTTTATTTTTCAGAGTGACCAATAACACTTGGCGGACTGCCATCACCCCGTTAAAGTCGGAAGTCCGCCTGCACCGAAATGTGTTCCAAATTCGCCCCATCCCCAATGTTTACGGGCTTTCGCCATTTTCAGCGAAACGCGTCCTGACAATCTTCCCAACCGATCCCGCTGGGTGCCGTCTGCGTGACAAGCCAGGGCATCGCCGTTTTCACGCCATCCTGTTTAATGTTGAAGTTGATCACCCCGTGCCGCCACAACAGCATCAGGGTCAACACTCGCTGCGCACTCTGGTTGGCCTTGAGCTTGCCGGCGCCGTCCTGGGCGTCGATGTCCCACAGCGCCACCTGCAAGCCCTGAGACCTGAAGAAGCCTTCCGCGTCCGAACGGCGCTGACCATCGGGCGGACGGAACAGCGGCACGTAGTTCTCCGGCAATTTGCTTTTGACCAGTTCGGCGCTGCGCCGAACTGAATCCTGCCAGTCCTGCCAGTGGCTGTGGGAACGGAACTCCCAGCCTTGCACGCCAATGCACTGCGCCGAGTAAGTCGCCTGCAGACTCGCCACCGAACGCTCGCTCAGACGCGCCTGAATATCCTTGCCGAGGACGAAGAACGTGCCCGTCATGTTCGCTTTGCGCAGGTACTCGGTGACCCACGCCGTGTTGTCCGGCGCGGCATTGGCGGCGCTGTCGAAGGTCAACAGGAACAGTCGGTCATGCATCTGCTCACCATTGCGCTCGTAGTCGCCAAAACGATCGACTTCGCTGCTGGTTTGCGGAAACAGCGCGGCCTTGCGCAACTGCTCGTCGAGGTACTGCGCATGGAACAGCCGGCTCGGTTCGGCCCACTTGATGTAGTAGCTGTCGTCGCTGATCTGAAACTTGGCGGCTTGCTGGCGCAGGGTGTCCATGTCTTCGACCAGGAAACAGAAAGAGGCATCCTGATCACAGCTTTGCTGCGCAAAGTTGTAGTTGGTCAGCAGCCGTTGCCACATGCGCTGGCGCAGGTGGTTGACCGAGTCCAGATTGATCGTGCGAAGGCCCAGGCGCTGGGCCAGGCTCACTTGATCCAGCGATTCGCTCGCCAGCAGGACACGGGCAAACATCAGAATCTCGGCCCGCGAGGCGACATCGAACAGCGTCGGGTTGCTGAGTTGCTCAGGCCAGGTGCTGCGATCGAGCGTCGCCACATCGCCCGGCGCCGCCATGGCACCGAAACTCAACAGCCAGACCGAGAATAGAAAAACGATACGCAATGGGATGTCTCCATAACAAAACCCGCGCGGCACTATAGCTGATCAGGTGCCAACTCCCGCAGCCAAGCCGAACTCATTGTGGCGAGGGAGCTTGCTCCCGCTGGGCTGCGAAGCAGCCCCAAACCCTGCACCCTCATTCCTTCAGGTAAAACCTGTGCATCGATTTTGCGACCGCTTCGCGCTCGAGCGGGAGCAAGCTCCCTCGCCACAGTGGTCTCCACCGGCCAAGAGAAACGAGCTCACCACCGATCACCTATGGACGTGATAGCTGGAGTCAACAAGGACAACCCCCTAGAATCGCCCCACGATTAAAGGAGACGACTTCATGCTGATGGTGATTTCCCCCGCCAAGACCCTCGACTACGAAACACCGCCGGCGACCCAGCGCTTCACCCAGCCGCAATACCTCGACCATTCCCAGGAGCTGATCCTGCAGTTGCGCGACCTGACGCCGGCGCAGATCAGCGAGCTGATGCACGTCTCCGACAAGATCGGCGGGCTCAACGCCGCGCGTTTCGGTAGCTGGACCCCAGCGTTCACACCAGAAAACGCCAAACAGGCACTGCTGGCGTTCAAGGGCGACGTTTATACCGGCCTCAACGCACAAACCTTCAGCGAAGCCGATTTCGATTACGCCCAACAGCATCTGCGCATGTTGTCCGGCCTTTATGGTCTGTTGCGTCCGCTGGACCTGATGCAGCCGTATCGCCTGGAAATGGGCACCAAATTGCCCAACGCCCGGGGCAAGGACTTGTATGCCTTCTGGGGCACGCGGATCAGCAAATGGTTGAACGAGGCCCTGGCCGATCAAGGTGATGACGTGCTGCTGAACCTGGCGTCCAACGAGTATTTCTCGGCGGTCAAACGCACGGCCTTGAATGCCCGCATCATCAATACCGAGTTCAAGGACCTGAAAAACGGCCAGTACAAGATCATCAGTTTCTACGCAAAAAAAGCCCGGGGCATGATGAGCCGCTTCGTCATCGAAGAACGCATCAACGACCCGGCAGCCCTCAAGCAGTTCGACGTCCAGGGCTATCGATACAGCGCCGAGCAGTCTAAACCGGACAATCTGGTGTTTCTTCGCGATCACGCTCCCGAGTAATGCACCGGATCGGCGCACGACAGCCAAAACCCCGTCGTGCGCCACGCCTGATCGTCCAACTATTCCCCGCCTGAATCGCCAATCTCTTGGCGCCAAAAACCCACCAGTCATTTTTCTAACTTTAGTTTCACTCGACTTCGAGCATTTTTTTCAGTAGTGGCACTGAAAATTTTTATCGGTAGTGGCACAAAACTATCTCGCCTGTTTATCGCCCCGTGTAACAAGGGCCAGACGGCAAGTGCCATCAGTTTGAAAGCAGTGCCATCTTTCTCAATATTTCAAGAAATTTCAGAATTCGCGATGAGCGGACTGGAACTATGTCCAAATGCGTAGCTCATACCACCGGTAGCGATTATCTCTGAACATGTACGAGATAACTTACGCAGAGAAGAGATTCACGTAGCGAAGTTGTCACATTAACTTCGGCTAAATAATCCCTGATTTGGACAACACAGGAAGGACAGGAGATAAGGCATCACTACTATCCCCTACACGGCCAAGGCTGCGCCCCTATAAACGTGCTCATCCGAGCACCCAACCGCTTGATTTACGGGCTATTGTCCCGGCATTGAGCGCGCAAGACCTTTGCACGAAGGACCTCTTGCCAGAGGACTCGGCTGCATAACAGGGCAAATCATAACAATAAGCCTAGTTGCGCACACCTTGAGTGTACTTATTTAGACACTCGGAACTTAGCATGCCTGTACAGGGCATTGTGGCGCCTGTGCGCCGCACTTCTGAGTGCACTATGACCGCTGAACACCATTAACTCCGGCCATGTAATGGCTTGTTAAATACAGTTTTGATTAACGAGAGGTAATTGCGATGCGCATCAGCATATTTGGTTTGGGTTACGTCGGTGCAGTATGTGCCGGTTGCCTGTCTGCACGGGGCCATGACGTCGTTGGCGTCGATGTCGCCAAAGACAAGATCGATATGATCAACGCCGGTAAATCACCGATCGTTGAACCGGGTCTGGGCGAACTGCTGGCCAAGGGTATCGAAACAGGCCGTCTGCGCGGTACGACCAACTTCGCCGAGGCGATTCGCGACACCGACCTGTCGATGATCTGCGTCGGCACGCCGAGCAAGAAGAACGGCGACCTGGAACTGAACTACATCGAAGCGGTATGCCGCGAGATCGGTTTTGTCCTGCGTGACAAGACCACCCGCCACACCATCGTAGTGCGCAGCACCGTTCTGCCGGGCACGGTCGCAAACGTTGTCATCCCGATTCTCGAAGACTGCTCCGGCAAGAAAGCCGGCGTTGACTTCGGTGTGGCGGTGAACCCTGAGTTCCTGCGTGAAAGCACCGCGATCGCCGACTACGACCTGCCACCGATGACCGTCATCGGCGAGTTCGACAAAGCGTCCGGCGACGTTCTGCAATCGCTGTACGAAGAACTCGACGCGCCGATCATCCGCAAGGACATCGCCGTTGCCGAGATGATCAAGTACACCTGCAACGTGTGGCACGCCACCAAGGTGACCTTCGCCAACGAGATCGGCAACATCGCCAAGGCCGTTGGCGTCGATGGTCGTGTCGTGATGGACGTGGTCTGCCAGGACAAGACGCTGAACCTGTCGCAGTACTACATGCGCCCTGGTTTCGCGTTCGGCGGCTCCTGCCTGCCGAAAGACGTTCGCGCCCTGACCTACCGCGCCGGTTCGCTGGACGTGGAAGCACCGCTGCTGAACTCGTTGATGCGCAGTAACGAATCCCAGGTGCAGAACGCCTTCGACATCGTTTCCAGCCATGACAAACGCAAAGTCGCCCTGCTGGGTCTGAGCTTCAAGGCCGGCACCGACGACCTGCGCGAAAGCCCGCTGGTGGAACTGGCGGAAATGCTGATCGGCAAGGGTTTCGACCTGAGCATCTACGACAGCAACGTCGAATACGCCCGCGTTCACGGTGCGAACAAGGATTACATCGAGTCGAAGATCCCTCACGTCTCGTCCTTGCTCAATTCCGACTTCGACGAAGTGATCAACAACTCCGACGTGATCATCCTCGGCAACCGTGACGAGAAATTCCGCGCCCTGGCGCAGAACGCTCCGGACGGCAAGCAAGTGATCGACCTGGTCGGCTTCATGTCTCAAGCCACCTGTGTCACCGGTCGCACCGAAGGCATCTGCTGGTAACACATCTGTAGGAGCTGTGTAGGAGCTGTCGAGTGAAACGAGGCTGCGATCTTTCCAGGTCCACTTGAGTCCAGAGCGAACGCTCAAAAGATCGCAGCCTTCGGCAGCTCCTACAAGTTCACCGGTGACATTACGGTGTTTGTAAGCCTGCCTTAACCCCATCGGGCCACCCCACAGGCTCGCCCGAGATCGAGACGGATGCAGATTATGCACAGGCTAAAGCACGGCCTACTTCAGGCCGCCGGTTGGCTGTTTTACTTAAGTATTCTGATGGGCATCGCCATGGCGCTGCCTGTGTCCACGTTCGACTCCGAGTCGAAGGACTTCATTTTCCTTATCGGTATCGTCGGTATCTGGCGCTACTCGATGGGTGCCACGCACTTTCTGCGCGGCATGCTGTTTCTGTACGTGGTCTACCCGCACCTGCGGCGCAAAGTGCGCAAGCTGGGTAAAGCGGCAGACCCGTCCCATGTGTTTTTGATGGTCACCAGTTTTCGTATCGACGCGCTGACCACTGCTCAGGTCTACGCCTCGGTGATTCGCGAAGCGATCGACTGCGGCCTGCCGACCACCATGGTCTGCTCCATCGTGGAAATGTCCGATGAGAAGCTGGTGAAAAGCCTTTGGGCCAAGATGAATCCACCGGAGCGGGTCAAGCTCGACTTCGTGCGCATTCCCGGCACCGGCAAGCGTGATGGCCTGGCCTACGGTTTCCGCGCCATCTCCCGCCACCTGCCGGACGACCGTGCAGTGGTTGCCGTGATCGATGGCGACACCGTGCTCGCTGAAGGCGTCGTGCTCAAGACCGTGCCGTGGTTCCAGCTGTTCGGCAATGTCGGCGGCCTGACCACCAACGAATTCTGCGAAGTGCGCGGCGGCTACATCATGAGCGAGTGGCACAAACTGCGCTTCGCCCAGCGCCACATCAACATGTGCTCGATGGCTTTGTCCAAACGCGTACTGACCATGACCGGCCGGATGTCGGTGTTCCGCGCCACCGTGGTCACCAACCCGGACTTCATCGCCGATGTGGAAAGCGACTCGCTGCAACACTGGCGCCTGGGCCGCTTCAAGTTCCTCACCGGTGACGACAAGTCGAGCTGGTTCAGCCTGATGCGCCTGGGCTACGACACGTTCTACGTGCCGGACGCCGCGATCCACACCGTGGAACACCCGCCGGAAAAAAGCTTCATCAAGGCCAGCCGCAAACTGATGTTCCGCTGGTACGGCAACAACCTGCGCCAGAACTCCCGCGCCCTGGGCCTGGGGATGAAACGCCTCGGCCTGTTCACCTCGGTGGTGCTGTTCGATCAGCGCGTGTCGATGTGGACTTCCCTGCTGGGCCTGACCGTGGCGCTGATCGCCAGCTTCAAGTACGGCACCGAGTTCATCCTGGTTTACCTGCTGTGGATCGGCATCACCCGCCTGATCCTGACCCTGCTGCTGTCCTGCTCCGGTCACAAGATCGGCCCGGCCTACCCGGCGATTCTCTATTACAACCAGATCGTCGGCGCGCTGGTGAAGATCTACGTGTTCTTCCGCCTCGACCAACAATCCTGGACTCGCCAGCCCACTTCTCTGACCCGTGATCTCGCCAGCTTTCAACGTTGGTTCAACACCTGGTCGTCTCGGACCATGACCTTCTCCGCAGGCAGCATTTTTGTCGCCGTGCTGCTGATGATGGTCTGACCGCCCCCTTATTGAATTAACCAGGAAATCGCCCCTATGAATACCGCCGTCAACGCCAACGTAGTGCATGAATCCGAAGCCCAGCGCCAACACGCCCGAGTGAAAATTCCGGCCAAGCTGCGCTTCTTCGGTCCCGACCGGACCCCGATGGAAGCTCGAGTGCTCGACCTCTCCGCTGGCGGCCTGGCCTTCAACGCCGGTCAACTGCCACTGAAAATCGGCGACGTGTACAAGGCTCGCCTGCAGTTCGTCATCGATAACCTCGGCCTGGCCATGGACGTGGAGCTGCAAGTGCGCTCCATCGACCGCCCGACCGGTCGTGTGGGTTGCCAGTTCCAGAACCTGGAACCGCAAGACATCTCGACCCTGCGCCACCTGATCACCTCTCACCTGGCCGGCGACATCGTCAGCATGGGTGAAGTGCTGGCGACCCTGCAGCGCGACAACTTCACCAAGGCGCGCAAGGTCAAGGATGGCGGCCACGGCATGACCGCTTTCGGGCGTCTGCGTGCAGTGACCTTCAGCCTGGGGATTTTCCTCGTCGGTCTGACGGCGTTCGGTTTCATTTTCAAATCGGTGTACGGCATGTACTTCGTCAGCCACGCGCAGGCCGGTCTGGTCAGCGTGCCGGGCATGAGCATCACCATGCCGCGCGACGGCACCGTGCAGAGCCTGATCAAGGCTGACGGCGTTGCCGCCAAAGGCGCACCGCTGGCAACTTTCAGCACCAGCATGCTGGACGTGCTCAAGGGCCATCTGGACGAAGATCAGTTGCAACCGGCCAAGGTTGAAGAACTCTTCGGCAAGCAAATGACCGGCACCCTGACCTCGCCGTGCGATTGCACCGTGGCCCAGCAACTGGTCGCCGACGGTCAGTACGCCACCAAGGGCGACGTGATCTTCCAACTGGTGCCGCAGGGCAGCGAAGCCAACGTTGAAGCGCGCTTCTCCTATCGCCAGTTCGGCGACGTGCGTCCAGGCACCAACGTCAGCTTCCAGATCGCCGGCGAAGACAAAACCCGCACCGGCAAGATCGTCAGCAGCACCAGCCTGAAAAGCGCCGACCTGTCGTCCGACATTCGCGTGCTGATCCAGCCTGACGAGCCGCTGGACAGTAAGTTTGCCGGCCGCCCGGTTGAAGTGAACAGCGACCGTGGCCCGAACCTGAACTGGCTGATCGATAAAGCCATGGCTTCCGGTATTTAAGCAGAGGACATGCCCGTGACCATCACAAATATCTCGAATACGCCGCAGTCCCTGTGGGAGCGAGCCTGCTCGCGATGGGATCAGCGCGGTCTGTCTGAAACACCGAGTTGCCCGAATCGCGAGCAGGCTCACTCCTACAGGGGTTATGCGTTGTGTGCAGTTGCGTTGGCAGTCAGCCTAAGCGGTTGCGCCGGCCTGCCCGACCAGCGTCTGGCCAATGAAGCCCTCAAGCGCGGCGACACCACGCTGGCGCAGCAGAACTACAAGCAACTGGCCGACCTGGGCTATAGCGAGGCTCAAGTAGGTCTCGCCGATATCCAGGTCGACAGCCGCGACCCCGCGCAGATCAAGCAGGCCGAGGCGACTTACCGCGCCGCGGCCGACGTCTCGCCGCGAGCTCAGGCTCGCCTGGGACGTTTGTTGGTGGCCAAACCCGGCTCCACCGAAGCCGAACAGCACGAAGCCGAAGGCCTGTTGAAAAAAGCCTCGGCCAATGGCGAAGGCAACACGCTGATCCCGCTGGCGATGCTGTACCTGCAATACCCGCACAGTTTCCCGAACGTCAACGCGCAACAGCAGATCAGCCAATGGCGCGCCGAAGGCAAGCCGGAAGCGGGCCTGGCCCAAGTGCTGCTCTATCGCACCCAGGGCACTTACGACCAGCACCTGGCCGAAGTCGAAACCATCTGCAAAGCCGCGTTGAACACCACCGACATCTGCTACGTCGAACTGGCCACGGTTTACCAGAAGCAAGGCAAACCGGAACAACAGGCCGAGCTGATCAAACAGATGCAAGCGGCGCATACCCGCGGCACCGTTTCCGCTCAGCGCGTTGACAGTGTCGCTCGTGTGCTCGGTGATGCAACCCTGGGCAAGACCGACGAAAAAACCGCTCAGTCGCTGCTCGAAAACATCGCCCCCGCCTACCCCGCTTCCTGGGTCAGCCTGGCGCAATTGCTCTACGACTTCCCGGAACTCGGCGACGTCGACAAGATGATGAAGTACCTGGACAACGGCCGCGCCGCCGACCAGCCGCGCGCCGAACTGTTGCTCGGCAAGCTCTACTACGATGGCAAATGGGTGCCAGCCGACGCGAAAGTCGCCGAAGCACATTTCCAGAAAGCCGTCGGCAAAGAAGTCGCCGCCGATTACTACCTCGGCCAGATCTACCGCCGCGGTTACCTGGGCAAAGTCTATTCGCAGAAAGCACTGGATCACTTGCTGACCGCTGCGCGCAACGGCCAGAACAGCGCCGACTTCGCCATCGCCCAGCTGTTTTCCCAAGGCAAGGGCACCAAGCCAAATCCGCTTAACGCTTACGTGTTCAGCCAGTTGGCCAAGGCCCAGAACACTCCGCAAGCCACCGAGCTTGCGCAAACACTCGAAGCCCAACTGCCGCCTGCCCAGCTCGCCGAGGCCCAACGCCTGTTGAAACAAGAACAGGCCGTTCGTGGCGCCTTGAGCCAGAACACGCTGGAACTGCATGCCCTGCAAGAAGAAGACGGCGAGGAATCCCTATGAAGTTGAATCCATTCATGAAGGCCGGCATCGGTCTGACGTGCGCGCTGATCTGGTCTTGCCCAACCCTGGCGGCAGAGACCGAAACCAAGAATTTCGGTCTGGACGTGAAAGTCACCGGCCAGTCCGAAGACGACCGTGACCTCGGCACCGCCAGTGGCGGCGACGTCAACGGCGTCGGTCTCGACCTGCGTCCATGGGTCTATGGCGAAAGCGGCGAGTGGAGCGCCTACGCCATGGGTCAGGCCGTGACGTCGACCGACATCATCGAAACCGATACCTTGCAGCAGTCCGACAGCGACGGCACCCAGACCACCGACAACGGTGATCGCAAGACCAAGAAAAACTACCTGGCCATGCGCGAATTCTGGGTCGGCTACAGCGGCTTCACGCCGTATCCGGGCGAGCAGTTGAAGCTCGGTCGCCAGCGCCTGCGCAACGACGACGGCCAATGGCGCGACACCAACATCGAAGCCCTGAACTGGACCTTCGACACCACCCTGTTGCGCGCCAACGTCGGTGTCGCCGAACGCTTCAGCGAATACCGCACCGACCTGAAAGAACTGGCACCGAAGGACAAGGATCGCCTGCACGTCTACGCCGATGCAGCGTATCAGTGGACGCCGGGCAACTGGGTCGGCATTCGCGGTCATCACACCCACGATGACGGCAAGCTCGACTACCCGGAACCGGGTGTGGCCGGCGACTCGCTGGACAAGAAACAGAACGGCGACATCAGCTGGCTCGGCCTCACCGCCGACAGCGATGCGTACAACTACCGCAACACCAATACCGTCAATTACTGGGGCAGCGTCACTGGCATGAGCGGCGACACCGACACGGTGAATCAGCTGAACGCCGACGGCACGCGCCCGACCGACGCCAAGCGCGGTGAAGACCTCAACGGCTGGGCGACAGATATCGGTGTGCGCCTGCGCCTCGATCCGCAATGGCAAGTCGGTGCAGCCTATGCCCGCGCCAGTGCCGACTACGAACAGAACGGCCTGGAAAGCAACCGCTCGAACTACACCGGTACGCGCTCGCGGGTTCACCGTTTCGGCGAAGCGTTCCGTGGCGAAATGAACAACATGCAGACCGCTACGTTGTTCGGTTCGTGGATGCTCAACGACGAATACGACGCCAGTGTGATCTACCACAAATTCTGGCGCGTCGACGGCAACAAGCCGGTCGGCAGCAACGGCATCAATGCCGTCGAGAACGACACCGACCCAACCGGCGCCATTCTCTCCAGCACGTCCCTACCGCTGGAAGATGGCAACAAAGACCTCGGTCAGGAAATGGACCTCGTGGTCACCAAATACTTCAAGCAAGGCCTGTTGCCTGCCGCGTTGAGCCAGTCGATCGACGAACCGTCGGCCCTCGTGCGCTTGCGTGGTGGTGTGTTCAAGCCGGGCGATGCCTATGGCAAAGAAGTCGACTCGTACATGCACCGCGCGTTTGTCGACGTGATCTGGCGCTTCTGATGCGAACCGCTAAAGGAGTTCCTGACATGAACAGTCCGAAGAGAGGCTCATTGACCTTGCTGGCCGGCGCGATGCTGCTGGCCGCCAGCTCGGCTTGCTTCGCCAATAATGTGGAGCAGGCGCCGAAGCCCGCGACCATGGGCAAGGAATTGCAGCAGGCCAAGACCTACACCGTCAGCAGCGCGCCGAGCGCGCCGCTGGAGCTGGAAAGACCAATACTGCCGGACACCTCCGGCTACACCGCCGACGCCATCGCCGCGAAAATCGTGCGCACCAAGGCCGGCAAGATCAGCGTGCGCCGGATGATGCAGGAAGACGCGCTGAAGGACTTCATCGGCGGCGATAACAAGATGGCCGAATGGGTGGTGCGTCAGCACGGCATCCCCCAGGCGATCTTCATCGACGACGGCTACATGAACCTCAAGGATCTGGCGAACAAGCTGCCGAAGCAGTACTTCAGCGAAACCTCACCGGGCGTGTTCCTGGCGAAGTTGCCGATCGTGGTCGGCAAGCACGGCATTCTGGAAATCGACAAGCAGACCCAGGAATTGCGCCTGTCCCAGGAGGCCGGTTCGTTCCTGGTCAACGACGGTCAGCTGTTTGTGCGTGATACCAAAATCACCGGCTGGCGCGAGAAGGACAACGGCCCGGCGACGTTCAAGTCGCCGAAGGAATTCCGTCCGTTCCTGCTGTCCTGGGGCGGCACCGAGACCTACATCGCCAACAGCAAGATCGCCAGCTTCGGCTACGCCAACAGTAAGTCGTACGGGGTGAGTATTTCCCAGTACACGCCGAACATGGCCAAAGTGCTCAAGCGCCCTGAACCGACCGGCTGGATCGTCGGTTCCGAGTTCTCGGACATGTGGTACGGCTTCTACTGCTACGAAACCCGTGATTTCGTGGTCAAGGGCAACACCTACAAAGACAACATCGTCTACGGCATCGACCCGCATGACCGTTCCCACGGTCTGATCATCGCCGACAACACGGTGTTCGGGACCAAGAAGAAGCACGGGATCATTATTTCCCGTGAGGTCAACGACAGCTTCATCTTCAACAACCGCAGCTACGACAACAAGTTGTCGGGGCTGGTGATCGACCGTAACAGCGTCAACAACATCATCGCCTACAACGAGATCTACAAGAACCACACCGACGGCATCACCCTCTACGAGAGTGCCGACAACCTGTTGTGGGGCAACAAGGTGATCAGCAACAAGCGCCACGGCATCCGCATTCGTAACAGCGTGAACATCCGCCTTTACGAAAACCTCGCCATGGCCAACGGCCTGACCGGCGTCTACGGCCACATCAAGGACCTGAGCAACACCGACCGCGACATCAAGCTCGACCCGTTCGACGCCCAGGTTTCCCTGATCGTGGTGGGCGGCGAACTGGCCAGCAACGGCAGCGGCCCGCTGTCCATCGACTCGCCGCTGAGCGTCGAGCTGTATCGCGTGTCCATGCTCGCCCCGACCAAATCCAGCGGCATCAGCTTCTCGGGGATTCTCGGCGAGCGCCAGGATGAAATTCTCGACCTGCTGGTGCGCCAGCAGAAAGCCGTGCTGATCGACCCTGTCGAACGCCAGACCGAAATGCGGGACTGAGGATAATTTTATGCACTCACACTTGATCAAATTACTCAGCCTGTCGGCCTTGACCGCCGGCATTCTCGCGGCCAGCGCGGGCGCTCGTGCAGACGAAGCCAAGGCGCCGGCATTCAACGCCGAGCCGTGCTGCAACCTGTGCCCCGAAGCCCACGACGCGAAGAACTACACCACGCGGTATCAGCAGAACTTCACCACGCTGGTGCAGGCTCAGGGCGACTGGCTGTTCCGTACGCAGGAAGACTTGCGCACCGAATTCGACACCACACCCGCCGGCTACAAACGCATGAAAGAATTGCACGATGCGTTCAAGAGCAAAGGCGTGGAGCTCGTTGTTGTTTATCAACCCACTCGTGGCCTGGTGAACCGCAACAAGCTCAATCCGGAAGACAAAGCCAGGTTCGATTTCGACAAGGCGCTGAAAAACTACAAGACCATGCTCGGCCGTTTCGCCGCCATGGGTTACGTGGTGCCGGACCTGTCGCCGCTGACCAACGAATCGCTGCCCGACACCCTGCCCGCCCACGACTTCTACTTCCGCGGCGACCAGCACTGGACGCCGTATGGCGCCCAGCGCACGGCGAAAATCGTCGGCGAGAAAATCAAGCAACTGCCTGAGTTTGCCGGCATTCCGAAGCGTGAATTCGAGAGCCACAAGTCGGGTCGCATGGGCAAGACCGGAACGTTACACAATATGGCCGGTCAACTCTGTGGCACCAGCTACGCGATCCAGTACATGGATCAGTTCACCACCGAGCCAAAAGGTGAAGCGGCGGATGGCGATCTGTTCAGTGACTCCGGCAATCCCGAGATCACCCTGGTCGGCACCAGCCACAGTGGCAAGAACTACAACTTCGCCGGTTTCCTCGAAGAGGCCATCGGCGCCGACATCCTCAACGTGGCGTTCCCCGGCGGTGGCCTGGAAGGTTCGATGCTGCAGTACCTGGGCAGCGAAGAGTTCCAGACCAAGCCGCCGAAGATTCTGATCTGGGAATTCTCGCCGCTCTACCGCCTCGACCAGGAAACCATCTACCGCCAGATGATGGCGCTGCTGGACAACGGTTGCGAAGGCAAGGATGCACAGATGAGCGCCAGCGCCACGCTGAAACCGGGCAAGAACGAATTGATGGTCAACAGCAAAAACCTGAACCTGCAAAACAGCAGTCACCAGGTCGACATCCGCTTCGCCGATCCATCGGTGAAAACCTTACAAGCCACCCTCTGGTACATGAACGGGCGCCACGAGGACATCAAGATCGAAAAACCGGAAACCTCCGATACCGACGGGCGTTTCGCCTTTGAGTTGCGCACGGACGAAGACTGGGCCTCGCAGAATCTGCTGGCCGTCGAAGTCCAGGGCCCTGAAGCAGGTGCCGCGCCGCAGAAAGTCGAAGCGAAAATCTGCAAACGCAACGTGTTCCCGGGCGCTGGGCTGAAGACTGCTCAAGCCGGGCAATGAGGCAATTATGCAAACCCGAACCTTGAAAAGATTTCTCGCGCCCTCCCTGCTGACGCTGGCGATGTTTGCCGGCGCCACTCAGGCCGCCGCGCCATTGCGCCCGCCACAGGGTTACTTCGCGCCGATCGAGAAAGTCAAAACCGGCGACAAGAGCGACGGCTGTGACGCGATGCCGACGCCGTACACCGGCTCGCTGCAATTTCGCAGCAAATACGAAGGCTCTGACAAAGCTCGTTCGACCCTGAACGAGCAGTCGGAAAAAGCCTTCCGCGACAGCACCGCCGACATCACCAAGATTGAGCGCGGCACCAGCAAGCGCGTGATGCAGTTCATGCGTGACGGTCGTCCGGAACAGCTTGAATGCACGCTGAACTGGCTGACCGCGTGGGCCAAGGCCGACGCGCTGATGTCCAAGGACTTCAACCACACCGGCAAGTCCATGCGCAAATGGGCACTGGGCAGCATGGCGTCGTCTTACATTCGCCTGAAGTTTTCCGACTCGCATCCGTTGGCCAACCACCAGCAAGAGTCGCAGTTGATCGAGGCCTGGTTCAGCAAGATGGCCGATCAGGTGGTCAGCGACTGGGACAACCTGCCGCTGGAACAAACTAACAACCATTCGTACTGGGCAGCGTGGTCGGTGATGGCAACGTCCATCGCCACCAACCGCCGCGACCTGTTCGACTGGGCCGTGAAGGAATACAAGGTCGGCGCCAATCAGGTCGACGCCCAGGGTTTCCTGCCGAACGAACTGAAGCGCCAGCAACGCGCCCTCGCCTACCACAACTACGCCCTGCCGCCGCTGGCGATGATCGCCAGTTTCGCTCAGGTCAACGGTGTGGACTTGCGTCAGGAAAACAACGGCGCGCTGAAGCGCTTGGGTGATCGAGTGCTGGCCGGGGTTGAAGACCCGGACGAATTCGAGAAGAAGAACGGCAAGGAACAGGACATGACCGACCTGAAGGTCGACTCGAAATTCGCCTGGCTCGAACCGTTCTGCACGCTCTACACCTGCTCGCCGGATGTGCTTGAGAAAAAGCACGAGATGCAGCCGTTCAAGACCTTCCGCCTCGGGGGTGACCTGACCAAGGTCTACGACCCGGCCAACGAAAAAGGCAACAAAGGTTCATAGACCAGACACAACCCTCTGTAGGAGCTGCCGAAGGCTGCGATCTTTTGATCTTGCTTTTAAAGATCAAGATCAAAAGATCGCAGCCTTCGGCAGCTCCTACAGGGTCGGTGCAAGGCTTGAGTTTTGTGTGATACGCCCCCCGGTTTTCGGTGGGGGGTTTGGGGGGGCTGCGGCCCTTGACTGTTGGTTAAACATGGAGAGACCGGGATGGTATTTTCATCCAACGTGTTCCTGTTTTTGTTCCTGCCGATCTTTCTCGGCATGTACTACTTGAGCGGAATACGCTATCGCAACCTGCTGCTGCTGATCGCCAGCTATGTGTTCTATGCCTGGTGGCGCGTGGACTTCCTCGCGCTGTTCGCCGCCGTCACGCTGTGGAACTACTGGATCGGCCTCAAGGTCGGCGCCGCCGGCGTCAGGACCAAACCGGCCCAGCGCTGGCTGCTGCTCGGCGTCGCTGTCGACCTGTGCATTCTCGGCTACTTCAAGTACGCCAACTTCGGCGTGGACAGCATCAACGCGATGATGACCTCAGTCGGTCTGTCGCCGTTCATCCTGACCCACGTGCTGTTGCCGATCGGGATCTCGTTCTACATCTTCGAGTCCATCAGCTACATCATCGACGTCTACCGGGGTGACACGCCTGCGACCCGCAACCTGATCGACTTTGCGGCGTTCGTGGCGATCTTCCCGCACTTGATCGCCGGCCCGGTATTGCGTTTTCGCGACCTCGCCGACCAGTTCAACAACCGCACCCACACCCTCGACAAGTTCTCCGAAGGTGCCACGCGGTTCATGCAGGGTTTCATCAAGAAGGTCTTCATCGCCGACACCCTCGCGGTGGTGGCCGACCATTGCTTCGCCTTGCAGAACCCGACCACGGGCGATGCCTGGCTCGGCGCCCTGGCGTACACCGCGCAGTTGTATTTCGACTTCTCCGGTTACAGCGACATGGCCATCGGCCTGGGCCTGATGATGGGTTTCCGCTTCATGGAAAACTTCAAACAGCCCTACATCAGCCAGTCGATCACCGAGTTCTGGCGTCGCTGGCACATCAGCCTGTCCACCTGGCTGCGTGACTACCTGTACATCACGCTGGGCGGTAACCGCAAAGGCACGTTGATGACCTATCGCAACCTGTTCCTGACCATGCTGCTCGGTGGTCTGTGGCACGGCGCGAACATCACTTACATCGTGTGGGGCGCGTGGCACGGCATGTGGCTGGCGATTGAAAAAGCGCTGGGCCTGAACACCTCGCCGCGCAGCATCAACCCGATCCGCTGGGCGCTGACGTTCCTGCTCGTGGTCATGGGCTGGGTGATTTTCCGCGCGGAAAACCTGCACGTCGCCGGCCGTATGTACGGCGCGATGTTCAGCTTCGGCGAATGGTCGCTGTCGGAACTCAACGAGGCCAGCCTCACCGGTCTGCAAGTGGCGACTCTGGTGGTGGCTTACATGACCCTGGCGTTCTTCGGCATCCGTGATTTCTACAGCAACCAGCCACCGGTCAAGACCAAACCGGTCGTCAACGTCGAGGCCGATGGCCCCGCCGCTGCGACACCAGGAATGATCAAAGCCGTACCGGGCGACAACCCGGCCAGCATTCACCAACCGGGCTACACCGTTGGCGTTGAGGCCACCGTGCAACCGGCCTACTGGACCGCTGACTGGTCCCGTTACGTGATGCGCGCGCTGGTACTGGTGCTGTTCATCGCTTCGATTTTCAAACTCTCGGCGCAAAGCTTCTCGCCGTTCCTTTACTTCCAGTTCTGAGGGATCTGACCATGACCCGCTCATTACGCATCTTCTACATCGCCCTGTTCCTGGTGACCCTGCTGGTCCTGGGCCTGTGGTCGACGCGCAGTTTCCTCGGCTTCAGCACCAACGCTGACGCGACGGTGCTCAACGGCCGCTGGACCAAGGCTGTCGAAACGCACTACGACGACGAGTTCCCGATCAAGCGCCTGGGCACCAACCTCTGGGCCGCGCTGGATTTCAAACTGTTCAACGAAGGTCGTCCGGGCGTCGTGCTCGGTCGCGACCAGTGGTTGTACAGCGATGAAGAATTCAACCCGATCGTCAACGAAGAGCTGAACCTGCAAGGCAACTACGCGCTGGTCGAAGGCGTGCGCCAGGAACTGAAAGAGAAAGGCGTGAAACTGGTGATGGCGATCGTGCCGGCCAAGACTCGCCTGTATCCGGAACACTTGGGTGAAGCGAAGCCTTCGAGCATTCACGCCAACCTCTATGAGGACTTCCACGCCCGTGTGGCGGCCAACAAGATCATCGCGCCCGACCTGCTCGTCCCGCTGCAAAAGGGCAAGCTGAACGGTCAGCAAGTGTTCCTGCGCACCGACACCCACTGGACCCCGGAAGGCGCGCAAATCGCCGCCGAGACCCTGGCCAAAACCATTGCCGAAAAAACCCCGCTCAGCGGCGAGCCTCAGCGTTTCGTCACCGAGCCGGCAGAGAAAGTGACCCACAAGGGTGACCTGCGCCTGTTCCTGCCGCTCGATCCGCTGTTCGAAAACCTGATGCCGGCGACCGAGCCGTTGCAGAAGCGTAACACCGTGGCGGCCGACGATCAGGCGGGTGGTGATGACGCATTGTTCGCCAACACCGAAGTGCCGGTGGCCCTGATCGGCACCAGCTACAGCGCCAACCCCAACTGGAACTTCGTCGGCGCGCTGAAAGAAGCGCTGCACAGCGACGTGGTCAATTACGCCGAAGACGGCCACGGCCCGATTCTGCCGATGCTCACCTATCTGAAAAGTGATGCTTTCAAGAACAGCCCGCCACAGGTGCTGATCTGGGAGTTTCCTGAACGTTATCTGCCTGTGAACAACGATATCGGCGACGCCGACCCGCAGTGGGTCGCAGCGCTCAAAAAAGCCGGCGCTCGCCAGCAAAACGTAGCCGTAAACACTAAATCCGAGACGCCCGACCGGGCGCAAAACTGAAAGAGAGAGGTACTTCCATGACTTTCACTACTACTCCTCGCCGTCTCGCCAAGACCTTTGCACTCGTTGCAGGCATGAGCGTGCTGTCCCTGCAAGCCTTCGCCGGTGACGCAGCGCTCTACGGCCCGACCGCACCGAAAGGTTCGAGCTTCGTCCGCGTTTATAACGCGGGCAACGCTGAAGTCAGCGCCACCGTAGGCAGCACCAACCTGAGCGAAGTCGCGCCGCTGTCCAGCACTGACTTCAGCTTCATGCCGGGCGGCGACTACAGCGCCAAAATCGGCAGCCAGACCCTGCCGGTGAAACTGGCCGGTGACCACTATTACACCCTGGTCAACAACGCCAGCGGCGCGCCGCAATTGATCGAAGAGCCGCCGTTCAAGAACAAGCAAAAATCCCTGGTTCGTGTACAGAACCTGAGCGACAAGGCACTGACCCTGAAAACCGCCGACGGCAAGACCGAAGTGGTCCCGTCCGTGGCCGCCAAGGGCCGTGGCGAGCGTGAAATCAACCCGGTCAAAGTCAGCCTGGCGCTATACGATGGCGCCACGAAAGTCGGCGACGTGAAGCCGGTTGCCCTGGAACGCGGTGAAGCGGCGGTGCTGTACATCACCGGTAACGGCAGCAGCCTGTCGCCAGTCTGGGTAAAACGCCCGGTTTCGACGCGCTAACAAATTTTCCTGATTGACGCCCTCCCCTGTGGGAGCGGGTCGTCAATCCGGACACGGAATAAGAACAAGAGTGAAACGACAGAACGCAGTAGCTCTGACCCATTCGATTTTCAAGGAGTAACAACATGATTCCGGTGATCCTGTCAGGTGGTAGTGGCTCACGTCTTTGGCCGCTTTCGCGTAAGCAGTTCCCAAAACAGTTCCTCGCCCTGACCGGCGAACACACGCTGTTCCAGCAAACCCTGGAACGCCTGGTGTTCGAAGGCATGGACAGCCCGATCGTGGTCTGCAACAAAGACCACCGCTTCATCGTCAACGAGCAACTGAGCAACCGTAAGCTGGAAACCCAGCGCATCCTGATGGAACCGTTCGGCCGCAACACTGCGCCGGCCGTGGCCCTGACCGCGATGATGCTGATCAATGAAGGTCGCGACGAGCTGATGCTGGTGCTGCCGGCCGACCACGTGCTGGAAGACCAGAAAGCCCTGCAACGCGCCCTGGCCCTGGCCACCGTCGCCGCCGAAAACGGCGAAATGGTGCTGTTCGGCGTACCGGCCACCAAACCGGAAACCGGCTACGGCTACATCAAATCGACCAACGACTCACTGCTGCCCGAAGGCGTCAGCCGTGTCTCGCACTTCGTCGAAAAACCGGATGTGAAACGTGCCACCGAATTCGTCCAGTCCGGCGGTTACTTCTGGAACAGCGGCATGTTCCTGTTCCGCGCCAGCCGCTTCCTCGAAGAGCTGAAGAAGCACGATCCGGACATCTACGACACCTGCCTGCTGACCCTGGAGCGCAGCAAACAGGACGCCGACACCGTCACCATCGACGAAGCCACCTTCGCCTGCTGCCCGGACAACTCCATCGATTACTCGGTCATGGAAAAAACCCAGCGCGCCTGCGTCGTACCACTGACTGCTGGCTGGAGCGATGTCGGTTGCTGGTCGTCGCTGTGGGAAGTGAACGAAAAAGACGCCAACGGTAACGTCACCAAAGGCGACGTGGTCATTCAAGACAGCAAAAACTGCATGATCCACGGCAACGGCAAACTGGTGTCGGTGATCGGCCTGGAAAACATCGTGGTCGTCGAAACCAAGGACGCCATGATGATCGCCCACAAGGACAAGGTCCAAGGCGTGAAACAGATGGTCAACACCCTCAACGAACAGGGCCGCAGCGAAACCCAGAACCACTGCGAAGTCTATCGTCCGTGGGGCTCGTACGACTCGGTGGACATGGGCGGCCGTTTCCAGGTCAAGCACATCTCGGTCAAACCGGGCGCGTGCCTGTCGCTGCAAATGCACCACCACCGCGCCGAACACTGGATCGTGGTCAGCGGCACCGCCGAAGTGACCTGCGACGAAAACGTGTTCCTGCTGTGTGAAAACCAGTCGACCTATATTCCGATCGCTTCGGTTCACCGTTTGCGTAACCCGGGCAAGATTCCGCTCGAGATCATCGAAGTGCAATCGGGCAGCTATCTGGGTGAGGACGATATCGAGCGGTTTGAAGATATCTATGGCCGGTCTACGCCGGTCGAGCGTGGCGTGTCGGTGAAAACCATCGCGCAGTAAGCGTTCAGTAAAACGAAAAGCCCCCGTCCAACTTGCTGCGTTCCCTATCCGCAGCGGGTTGGGCGGGGGCTTTTTTTGTCCAGGTTTTGCAGAGAGTCTGATGCCCCCTTCGCGAGCAGGCTCGCTCCCACAGGGGTTTGGTGCACGCAGCAGATCCACTGTGGGAGCGAGCCTGCTCGCGATGAGGCCCGCCCAGTCACCGCAGAAATCATACCCATCGCCAATCGCACTTCCGCTTAGGTAGGATGCTCGCATGCCCTCCCGAGGTTTCGCGACATGTTCATCGGCGTCCTGCTGGTCATCACCTGGCTGATCCTGTTACTGCGCTATCCGGCCAAGGCATTGCCCGTCTCGGTCGCGGCCGCCATTGGCTTGGGTCTGGTGGCCACCTGGGTGATCTGGATGGACAACCGCGAGGTCAAGCAACTGGCACGTCTTGAGTTGCGCATCACCTATGCGCCGGAGCACTGCCCGGCGGATCGCCCGTTGCAACTGACAATGAACAACGGAAACGATGTGCCGCTGACCGAATTGCGTTGGCGCATCGCCGCGTACGCACCGGGCGATACGGTCAATCTGGCCGACAATCAATACACTGCGCCGCGTTATCGCGGCCCCGGCGAATTGCAGGCCGGGGCGAATTGGGAAGATTGCTTGCCCATGCCGCCGCTGCGTCCCGGTTACCGCCCGCAAACTCTGGAGTTTCGCGCCGAGCGTTTGCAGGGTAGTTTCTCTGACTGATCCTTTTCACGCCAGTCGGTGGACAACATGAGAAAAACAATCTAAAGAAGATAATCGGTATACAGCGTTCAGACACACTGTACTGTTAATTTCTTTACGCACAACCCACTTTAATAGATAAAACAAAAAGCCTCCGCCCAACTCATTGCGCTCCATCAGCATGGTTGGGCGAAAGCATAACGACATTTACTAAACAATTTTTAGAACCATAAAACCTTTAACGTCGTAGTTATGTGAGTAACAGCTAACAAGTACCTTTCCAAGGGTAGGAGGTGCGTTAAACACACCCGTATTGGAGATAGTCCCGGTATTAGCGTCGCCAAATTTGAATAACTGCCACTCCACTGACTTCACCTCTGCTACACCCTCCTCGTAAACGGGCAGCACAGCCTCCAACTGAACTGTTGTTGATCTTGGCACCGAAATTGATGGAGGTTCTTCTCCCTGAAGAAATATAGAAATAAATTCATAATCTTTTTTCGTATTAGCCATAACACACACTCCCAGACGAGAACATAATTGAGATTCTAAACACCTGCCAACATCAAGTTACCCCTGAACTATAACTTTCGCTAGCTAGCAGAACTACTAGCTTGACAAGAAACGAATATCGGTATGGTCGCCAGTGTGTATTCTTACGAAAATTCTGATCAGACAAACAGCCGTCGCCCTGTTGAATAGCAGGCCAGAGCGAACAGAGAAGTTTTTTGCCGGTCCGCCGCTGCGTACTAATATCGCTCTGAAACAAAGGAGTTTCGCGCCGAGCGATTACAGGGTAGTTTCTCTGACTAATCACTGTTTTTTCATCTGCACAAGGAACGCGCCATGCCCATTGCATTGATTACCGGTTGTTCCAGCGGCATTGGCCGCGCCCTGGCCGACACCTTCAAAGCGGCCGGTTACGAAGTCTGGGCGAGCGCCCGCAAGGCTGAAGACGTGGCAGTTCTGGCGGCGGCCGGTTTCAACGCCGTACAACTCGACGTCAACGATGGCGCGGCGCTCGAACAGTTGAGCGAGCAGATCAATCAGCAGCATGGCGGCCTCGACGTGCTGATCAACAACGCCGGTTACGGCGCGATGGGGCCGTTGCTCGACGGTGGTGTGCCGGCCCTGCAGCGGCAGTTTGAGACCAATGTGTTTGCCATTGTCGGCGTGACGCGTGCGCTGTTTCCGGTGCTGCGCCGGGCCAAAGGGCTGGTGGTGAATATCGGCAGTGTGTCCGGAGTGTTGGTCACACCGTTTGCCGGCGCGTATTGCGCGTCGAAAGCGGCAGTACACGCCTTGAGCGATGCGTTGCGCATGGAACTGGCGCCGTTCGGTGTGCGGGTCATGGAAGTCCAACCGGGCGCCATCGCCTCCAGTTTTGCCAAGAATGCCGGGGCTGAGGCCGAGCAATCGATCAGCGAACAGTCACCTTGGTTTCCGCTGCGTGAAGGTATTCGGGCACGGGCCAACGCATCTCAGGGCAACCCGACCCCGGCCAGTGAACTTGCCGCCGGTTTGCTCAAGGCCGTGCAGCAAAAAAAACCGCCGCGACTGATTCGTTTGGGCAACGGCAGCCGGGCGATGCCGTTGATGGCGGGGTTGTTGCCCAAGGGGTTGCTGGAGTTGGGGTTGATGAAGCGGTTCGGGTTGCGCGGGCAGCTCTGAAAGCGAGTCGCCCCCTTCGTCGGAACGCCGCCCGGAGCAAGCCCGCTCCCACATTGGATCTGCAGTGAACACAGACTAGGCATACGAAGCAGATCAAGTGTGGGAGCGAGCCTGCTCGCGAATGCAGGCGACTCGGTCTTAAGGTTTCTTAACCACCACCGTGCACGTAATCCCCGCCGCCAACAGCACCCCCTCCGGCACTTCATCAATGTGAATCCGCACCGGAACGCGCTGTGCCAGGCGCACCCAGTTGAAGGTCGGGTTCACATCGGCGATCAGTTCACGACTTTCCGGATTGTCACGGTCGTAGATCCCGCGAGAAATACTCTCCACGTGCCCCTTCAATACTTCGCCACTCATCAGCTGCATGTCAGCCTTATCACCGACGTGCACGTGCGGCAGCTTGGTTTCTTCGAAGAAGCCATAGACCCAGAACGAGTTCATGTCGACCACAGCCATTTTCGCTTCGCCGATACGCGCGTAGTCGCCGCGATGAACGTTGAGGTTGGTCACGTAGCCGTCAACCGCCGCGCGGACTTCAGTGCGTTTCAGGTTCAGTTCGGCCGCTTCCAGTTGCGCTTGCGCATGCTGGTAATCGGCGAGGGCCGAGTCTGCGATATTGCTCGCGTCGTCGCGGTTTTCCTTGGAGATCACCAGGGCATCCATGTCGGCGCGGCGATGGGCGTTGACCTTGCGCATCTCCCACGTCGATTTGCGTGAAGCCACCAGCGACTGCGCCTGTTTGACCGCGATGCGGTAGTGCTCGGGGTCGATGCGCATCAGCAAATCGCCCTTCTTCACCAACTGGTTATCGCGCACCGGCACGTCCACCACTTCCCCGCTGACGTCGGCGGCGACGTTGATGATGTCGGCGCGCACCCGACCGTCGCGGGTCCATGGCGTGTCCATGTAATGCACCCACAGGGTCCGGCCGATCCATAGCGCGAGGGCCAGCACCAGCAGGGTGGCGAGCAGGCTGAAAAGCTTTTTCATCAGGGCCTTCTTCAGTGATAGAGAGTCAGTGGTAGAGAGTCAACGGTAGACGGTCAGCGCCAAGGCGCCGAACAGACAGGTAAACAGACTCAAGCGCAGCAGCGCCGGGTGCCAGAAGAAGCGGTACAGGTCGAACCCGGATAGAAACCGGTCCAGCGCCCAGGCCAGTGCCGCGGCGATGAAAAACATCAGCGTCATGGTCGGCATGTACACGCCGTGGAAGGCGATTTCACGAGGCATGTTCAAGTCCTTGAGGCGCAGTGTTCACGTACGCGGCGAGCGGTGATTGCGGGTCGAGCAACGAGGTGCGGATGAAGTGCAGGTAGCTTTTCACCCGACGCAATGCCGAGGTGTCGAAGTGCGGGGCAAAGGGTTCGTCAGTGGCTTGCACGCAGCTGATCGCATGGTCCACCGCGACCAGCCCGCGCTCCAGATTGCTCTGGCTCGGTTGCAGGAACAGCCGCACCAGCGAGCGGCCCATCACGCGGATGGCCTGGCGCCACGGCTGCGATTCGGCGTACGCCGGATGCACCGGCAGAATCGCCTGTTCCTTGCGCAGCTCGATGATCGCGTGGCCGACTTCCAGCACCACGAACATCCAGCGCAGCAAGTCCCGCTGCACCTGCGGCTGCCCGGCGGCGAGACCGTAAGCCTGATGCAGCAGGTCCCGCGTGCGGCTTTCGAAACTTGAGGCCAATCCTTTGAGTTTGCCGCTGATGGCGTACACCACCTGCCCGCGCAAATCCTGCTCCAGCCGACGCCACAGCCAGCGACTGTTGGGCGGCAGGATGATCGCCCCCGCCGCCGCGCACACCAGCATGCCAAGCACCATGGCAATGTAGTCATTGATGAAGGTGTAAGGGTTGTAGACGGTGAGGTTGTCCGGCACCGAACCGGTACTGAAGAAGATCAGCAAACCGAGGCCAATGCCGGCGTACTGCGGGCGCGAGGCCAGGAACGAACCGAGCACGATCACCGGCGCGAGCATCACGCACAGCAGGGGAAAACCGTCGATCCACGGGAAGATGAAAAACATCTCGACGAAACCGATCAGTGCACCGAGGAAGGTTCCGCAGGCCATCTGAAACGCCATGCGCTTCGGGTTCGGCGTCGCTGCTGAAAGGCCCACCGTCGCTGCGGCAATCAACGTCATCGTCGCCCCGCTCGGCCACGCTGTCGCGACCCAATAACTGCCAAGCACCACGAGAATGAACGCCGCGCGAATACCCGACGCGGCTGATGCCATCCAGTTGGTTTGCGGGGTAAACGGCTCGTCCCATTGCTCCCGTTCATGACGGTGATCGGCCAGGGACGCGTGGGTCTGTGCATATCCGTGCAGGTCGTCGACAAAGCGATAGAGCAACTCATACGCTGTATGAAAATCGAGCAGCTCGGCGTCGCTCGGATCGCTTTCCTCAAAGCTCGCCCGCAAGCTGCGAACCCTGGCCGGCAGCCCTTCCTTATAAGCGCTCAAAGCAATCACCAGACGTGCCGCGTCAGGGCTGGTCAACGCGCGGCCACTGAAACCGTCGAGCACTTCCGCGAGGTCCTGCAAGCCCGGTTTGATCGCCGCGACCACATGATCGGCGCCGCTGCTGCGCAAGCGCTCAAGCAACTGATGCAAGGCGTTGAAACGCGTGGTGATGCCCATGAATTCGCTGTTCAAACGACTGAGCCGGCCGTTGCGCCGACGCATGTGCGGGTCCTCGAACACGGTGACGCTGCGCAGCCCTTCCAGGCCGACCGCCTCGGCGATGAAGCGCACGTTGCTCGCTTCGAACGTGTCCTGTTTGCTGCGACCGCGCAAACCATCGGTGACGAACAACGCGAATACGCCGAAGCGCTGATACAACGCGTTGCGCATCGCCGCGCTGGCGGTTTGCGGCAGGATCGCGGCGCTGACCACGGTGGCGCAAAGAATCCCCAGGGAGATTTCCAGCACGCGCCAGACCGCCGCCATGAATGCGCCGTCCGGATGCGCCAAAGCGGGTAGCCCGACCATCGCCGCCGTATAGCCGGCCAGTACAAAACCATACGCACGGAAGTTGCGATAACGCGCGGCACCTGCCGAACAGATGCCGACCCAGATCGCCAGCGAACCGAGGAACAGCTCGGTGTTTTGCGCGAACAAGGCAATCAGCACGACCATCACTGCCGACCCGGTCAACGTGCCGAGAAAGCGATAGAAACTCTTGGCGAACACCTGACCGCTTTGCGGCTGCATGACGATGAACACAGTGATCATTGCCGTGCGCGGTTGCGGCAATTCCAGACGCATGGCGAGCCACAGGGTCAGGAACGCGGCGAACAGCACCTTGAAAATGTAGACCCAGGTCACGCCATCGCTGCGTGCCCAGTCAAAGAAACCCCGGCGCCAATCAAGGGAATACAGCCAGCGCAGAGGTGCGGGCGAGGGAGTCATTCGAATCCTGAAAGAACTTGAGGAAAAGGAGATTCTGTGGCGAGCGAGCTTGCTCGCGCTGGGCTGCGTAGCGGCCCCCAAACTCGGGTAGCCACCGCCAATTTTGTGAGTGCTACGCACTCAAGCGGGAGCAAGCTCCCTCGCCACAAATGCGGATGAGCTCGAGACATCGTGTTCAATTTGAGAGGCTCTTAAGCAGGGCCGGGGTTTTCGGTGCCTGGGTCTGGCTATCCTTCGGCACATCGTTACCCGCACCAAGCCCGCCACCGAGCGCCGTCACCAGTTCGGCGTGAGCACTGAGCCGCGCGGCCTGAACCTGCTGCTGGACTTGCTGCTGCTTGAACAGCAGGGTCTGGGCGTTGAGCACGTTGAGGTAATCGGTGAGCCCGCGCTGGTAGGCGACCATCGCGATGTCGTAGGTCTTCTGCGCGGTGGCGACCGACTCGGCGGCGAAGGTTTGCTGCTTGTCCATGGACTCGCGGCGGATCAACTGGTCGGAGATGTTCTTCAGCGCATTGACCAGCGTCTGGTTGTACTTCGCCACGGCAATGTCATAACCGGCCGATGCTTCACCCAACTCGGAGCGCAAACGGCCGCCGTCGAAAATCGGCAGCGAGATCGCCGGGCCGACGCTGTAATTGAGTTTCTTGCCGGTCAAAAACTCCAGCGCCCCGCCGCCGATGGCCATGTAGCCGAGGCTGCCGACCAGATCGACATTGGGGTAGAAACCGGCGTGAGCCACATCAATGCCCCGCGCCTGAGCCGCGACTTGCCAGCGACTGGCGACCACGTCCGGACGTTGACCGAGCAACTGCGCCGGTAGCGACGACGGCAGTTTCAGCGCGGCGCCCAATGCCAGCGTCGGCCGTTGCAACTGCGCGCCGTCGCCCGGGCCTTTGCCTGCAAGGGCTGCGAGTTGATTGCGGCTCAGGGCGATGTCCTCGTCCAGCGCATCGAGCTGGCGGTGGGTTTCCGGCAGCGGCGTTTCTGCCTGGCTGACTTCGAAGTGCGTGCCGATGCCACCGTTGAGGCGCTTCTGTGCCAGGTCGAGAATTTGCTGTTGCTGTTTCAGGGTCGCGGCGACGATGTCCCGTTGCGCGTAATGCAGCGAGAGTTCGATGTAGGCGCGCACGATGTTGTTCTGCAATTCGAGCTGGGCCAGGCGCGCTTCGGCGGCGCTCATGTGCGCCATGTCGACGGCGCGCTCGGTGGCATTGCTTTCGCGGCCCCAGAGGTCGAGGGTGTAGCTGAAGCCCAGCGCGGCGTTGTTGTCCCAGGTCGTCGAGTTGGCCAGTTCACCCGGCCCGTAGAACTGATCCGTGGGCCAGTTGTGGCGCTTGAGGGTGGATTCGCCGTTGATCTGCAGCGACTCGGCGGACTCGGCAATGCCGGCCATGGATTTGGCCTGACGCACCCGCGCGGCCGCCATGGCCATGGTCGGGCTGCCTTGCAGTGCAAGGTCGATCCAGCGGTTCAGTTGCGGGTCGCCGTAGGCTTGCCACCATTGCGCGGTGGGCCAGTGAGCGTCCTGCGCGGCGCTCTGGATGGCTTCGTCGGTGGCCAGTGAATTGGCCTCCAGCGCCTTGCCCTGCGGGGCAATACCTCCGGTCCGATGCAGCCGCTGATTGCCAGGGTTAAAGCCAAAACACTGAGCGTCTGAAGCGCTCTGCTGATGCGACGCGGCACTGCTGCGATTTCCTGAGATGGAGAGAGGTCCCCCTGTAGGAGCTGCCGAAGGCTGCGATCTTTTGATTTTTTTGGAAGCAAGATCAAAAGATCGCAGCCTTCGGCAGCTCCTACAGAGGTCGGTGCAATTCTAGGGGGCGACCGGAATGGCGATAAGCTGGGATTCCTGTGAATCTTTGTTACCGTTAGCGCGATAATCCCTTGGTCGGGGTCTCAGGCTCTGAAACTTCGTGTCACAATTTGCCATCGCACCCGAGAGCATCCCATGGACACTTTGCAAAACATGCGCGCCTTCAGTTACGTGGCCGAGGCCGGCAGCTTCACCGCCGCCGCCGTGCAACTCGACACCACGACGGCCAACGTCTCGCGCGCGGTTTCCAACCTGGAAGCCCACCTGCAAACCCGCCTGCTCAACCGCACCACGCGTCGCATCGCCCTGACCGAGGCCGGCAAACGCTACCTGTTGCGCTGCGAGCAGATCCTGGCCTTCGTCGAAGAAGCCGAGGCCGAGGCCAGTGACGCCCACGCGCGCCCGGCCGGACAGCTCAAGGTGCACACCATGACCGGCATCGGTCAGCACTTCGTGATCGACGCCATCGCCCGCTATCGCAAGACTCACCCCGACGTGACCTTCGACCTGACCATGGCCAACCGCGTGCCGGACCTGCTCGACGAGGGCTACGACGTGTCGATCGTCCTCGCCAGCGAACTGCCCGATTCGGGTTTTGTGTCCCAGCGTCTGGGCATCACCTACAGCATCGTCTGCGCCTCGCCGGCGTATGTGAAAGCCAACGGCTGCGCGCACAAGCCCAGCGATTTGCTGAACCATGCGTGCCTGCGCCTGGTGAGCCCGGTGATTCCATTGGACAAGTGGACCTTCGACGGGCCCGAAGGTCAGGAAATGGTCACCATCCATAGCTCGCCTTTTCTGGTGAACTCGGCGGACGCAATGAAAACCGCGATCACCAGCGGCATGGGCGTCGGCGTGCTGCCGGTGTATGCGGCGATTGAAGGGTTGCGTAACGGCTCGCTGGTGCGGGTGATGCCGAACTACCGGTCGCAGGAACTGAACCTGTACGCGATCTACCCGTCGCGGCAGTACCTGGATGCGAAGATCAAGACCTGGGTCGAGTATTTGCGCGGGTCGTTGCCGGAGATTCTGGCGGCGCATCAGGCGGAACTGGCGGCGTATGAGTTGAGCGGGAGTCTGGCTGGGGCGCGGTTGGCGAATTG
Source organism: Pseudomonas sp. LB3P81 (assembly GCF_054897965.1). NCBI lineage: Bacteria > Pseudomonadati > Pseudomonadota > Gammaproteobacteria > Pseudomonadales > Pseudomonadaceae > Pseudomonas > Pseudomonas sp. LB3P81. Next base: position 2,373,918 of record NZ_JBUBVG010000001.1, read on the forward strand.
AGCCCTATTTATTGTAGGAGCGAGCTTGCTCGCGATGGTCGTGAACGATAACGCAGCAAGCCTGACACCCAACGGCGATCTCAGGTTTTTCGCGAGCAAGCTCGCTCCTACACAAGGTCCGGGAAGAATGTTAGCGTGCTTGGCATTCTCCACGCCCGACGAGCCCTCCTCCCATGAAAAAGACCGTCCTCGCCTTCAGTCGCATCACGCCTGAAATGATCGAACGCCTCAAGCAGGACTTCGACGTCATCGTGCCCAACCCGAAAAACGGCGACATCAACGCCCAATTCAACGAAGCCCTGCCCCACGCCCATGGCCTGATCGGCGTGGGTCGCAAGCTCGGCCGGGCGCAACTGGAGAACGCGAGCAAACTGGAAGTGGTGTCCAGCGTGTCGGTCGGCTACGACAACTACGACGTCGCCTATTTCAACGAACGCGGGATCATGCTGACCAACACGCCGGATGTCCTCACCGAAAGCACCGCCGACCTGGCCTTCGCCCTGCTGATGAGTAGCGCCCGCCGCGTTGCCGAGCTGGACGCCTGGACCAAGGCCGGCCAATGGCAAGCGACCGTTGGCGCCCCGCTGTTCGGCACCGATGTCTACGGCAAAACCCTGGGCATCGTCGGCATGGGCAACATCGGTGCAGCCATCGCCCGTCGCGGTAGGCTCGGTTTCAACATGCCGGTTCTCTACAGTGGCAACAGCCGCAAAACCGCGCTGGAACAAGAACTCGGTGCGCAGTTCCGCAGCCTGGATGAGCTGCTGGCCGAGGCCGATTTCGTCTGCCTGGTGGTGCCGCTCAGTGAAAAGACCAAACACCTGATCAGCCGCCGCGAACTGGCGCTGATGAAGCCGAGCGCGATTCTGATCAACATTGCCCGCGGCCCGGTGGTGGACGAACCGGCGCTGATCGAGGCGCTGCAAAACAACCAGATCCGTGGCGCCGGGCTCGATGTCTACGAGAAAGAACCGCTGGCCGAATCGCCGCTGTATCAACTGAAAAACGCAGTGACCTTGCCGCACATCGGCTCGGCGACCCACGAAACCCGTGAAGCGATGGCCAACCGTGCCTTGGCTAACCTGCGCAGTGCCTTGCTCGGTGAGCGACCGCAGGATCTGGTCAACCCGCAAATCTGGAAAGACTGATTGACCCTGTAGGAGCAATCGAGCGTCGACCGGCTGCTCCTACAATGCCCCCTTTAATCCCCCAAACAAAACAACCGCCAATACACACTTTGCAATTCAGTCCATCACTCAACAAACAAACCAGACTATAGACTCTCCTTACTTATCCGAACATAAACGGAAAACAGATTTGGAGAACCACCTTGAACCACCTGACAATCAATCAAACCATCAAAATCAGCAAAGCCACTCTGATGCTATTTATAAGCTTTTTGGGTTTATTGATTTTGTATAGCAACTTCACCGATTACCCCACCAACTACGAATACATCGCCCACATCCTCAGCATGGACACCATCCGCGAAGGCCAGAAATACAGCTATCGCGCCATTACCTCGCCCATGGTTCATCACAGGATTTATTGGTCAATCATTACACTCGAGGTGCTCTTTACTGTCTTTTGCATGGTGGGCACATACCACTTGTACAAAAACATAAACACCAGCGCCAAGAAATTTCATGAGGCGAAGAAGTTTGCAATTATTGGTTTACTGATCGCAACATTTATCTATTACGTCTGCTTTCAAGTTATCGGCACAGAGTGGTTCAACATGGATGAATCACCCTATTGGAATTATAAAGACTGGGCTCGACATATTGTCGACTTCATCATGCCGTTATTGATCTATTTGACCCTCCGGATCGAGCGCTAAGTACACACGCACTCGATCCGAAAGGTCTTCAAGCCAGCTTGCCGTTCCCCTGCAACATCGGCGCCTTGGGTTTACGAAACACCAGCACGTTACCCAGCATCACCAACACCAGCCCGGCCAGCGCCGGTGCGGTCCATTGATAGCCTTCGGCAAAGGCCGACACATTGAGCGCCACCACCGGGAACAACACTGTGCAATAGGCTGCACGCTCAGGGCCCATGCGCCCGACCAGCGTCAGGTAGGCCGTGAAACCGATCACCGAACCTGGAATGACCAGGTACAGCAACGAGCCGATGTAACGCGCATTCCATTCCATGTCGAACGGAATGCCTTTGACCAGGCACCACGCCGACAGCATCGCCGCGCCGTAGGCCATGCCCCAGGCGTTGGTGGTCAGCGGCTTGAGACCGGCCTTTTGCTGCAGGCTCGACAACATGTTGCCCGCCGAGAAACACAGCGTTCCGAGCAGCGCCAGGCCCAGGCCGAGCAAGGTTTCCGGGCTGGCGGTGTGGCCGGCCAGTTCTGGCCAGAACAACAGGCCCAGCCCCAGCAAACCGAGCGCGCCCCCCATCAGGACGTTGCGGGCGATCTTCTGGCCGAAGAACACCCGCGCGTTCAGGGCGTTCCACAGCGTGGCGGTGGAAAACACCACGGCCACCAGGCCACTGGGGATCCACTGGCTGGCGGTCAGGAAGCACATGAAGTTGATGCAAAACAGGCACAGTCCCTGCGCCAGGCAGATCAGGTGCCCGCGACGGTTCATCACTTGCAGCTTGCGGCTGAGCAACAGCATCACGAACAGCACCAGCGCGGCGAGGCCGAAGCGATAAACGATCGACACCGGAATGGCCACCACGCCCAGTTGCCATTTCAAGGCAATCCAGGTGGTGCCCCAGATCAGCACGGTCAGCAGGTACAACGAAAGGTTCATGGCGAAGACTCCAGGAGAGGGCAATGCTGTTTGCTTTTGTGGCGAGCGAGCTTGGCTCCGGGCGGCGTTCCGACGCTGGGCTGCGAAGCGGCCCCAAAATTCGGGCCAGTTTTGCCAGTTCTGTGAGTGCTGCGCACTCAAGCGGGAGCAAGCTCCCTCGCCACAGGGCATTGCCTGATTAAGGATCCAGTGTGCTGCGCCAAACACACACGCACTTGCATAAACTTGCGCTTTTGTCGGTCGACGGGCTGGCAGGCCAATGTCTACGGAGTAGGATGCAAGGCGTTGAAGAGAAGCGATCATGCCCGCACTGGAAACCCTGCAAGTCTTTCAAGCCCTCAACCGCTCGCCCAATGCTCGCCTCGAGCACAGCGCCGAGCTCGGTGACGGCATGGCTGCAGCCTTGTGGAGCAACCATCACGACGCCCAGGACTACGAAGCGCCGAGCCACCACACTCTGTCCTGCTACATCGCCGGCGGCACCGGCACCTTTCGCCGCGACCAGCCCGGCACCAAGGGCGGCCCGGACAAGCTGTGCATTTTGCCCGCCGACCATCAGTCAGGCTGGGTGATCAACGGTGACATTCGCCTGGCCCATCTGTATTTCAGCCCCGAACAATTCGCCCTCGGTTGCGTCACGCTGCTGGACCGTGAACCTCGCGAGCTGCAGTTGCGCGAAGGAACCTTTCTCGACGACCCGCAACAAGCCCGGCGTTTTCGCCAGATGCTCACGCTCAATTGGGATGAACCCGGTGAACGTCTGCTGACCAGCAGCCTGGCCCATGAAATGCTCAGCCACGTGCTGCTCGGCCAGGTCGGGAGGCGCGACGGCTTGCGGCTCAAGGGCGGATTGGCGGCGCACCAGCGACGGCAATTGGTCGAATTCATCGACAGTCAGTTGGCCGAGGCCATCAGCCTGGGGCAGTTGGCGGGGTTGTGTGCGCTGTCGGAATATCACTTTGCGCGGATGTTCAGAGAGAGCGTTGGTTTGCCGCCGCATCAGTATGTGTTGGCGCGGCGGCTGAGCCGGGCGCGGGAGTTACTGCGCGCAACATCGCAACCGTTGGGGGAGATTGCGTTGGCGTGCGGGTTTGCCAGTGCGAGTCATTTCACCAACCGGTTTCGGCAGGTTCTCGGTGGGACGCCTGGCGAATATCGGCAGGCGTTTTTGCGGTAGTCCCGAGATATTTGGCGTCTGTGCTCGCGAAGAACGATAACGCGGTCTCTGATCAGAACTCTAAGGTGCTGGACAAGGAGATCTGCCGCGAATCCCCCATCGACACAAAGAACCGGCTCGCCGCCGACGTGTAGTAGGTGCGATCAAACAGGTTTTTCACGTTGAGCTGAAACTTGACCTTCTGCCCCTCGACCTTGGTGTCGTAGGTGGCGAACGCATCGGCCACGGTGTAGCTCGGCAGATCAAAATCATTCACCGCGTTGCCCGCCCGCTCACCGACATACCGCGCGCCCGCGCCGACCCGCAACTGATCGCCACCAACGATAGTGCCGAAGTCGTAAACCGCCGATATCGAGCCGGTGTTCTTCGCCACGTTTTGCAGTTTTTTGCCTTTGTAGGTCGGGTCTTCGGTGACCTCGGCATCGGTGTAGGCATAGCTGCCGATCATGCTCCAGCGGTCACTGAGCTGGCCGGTCAAATCCACTTCCAGACCACGGGAGCGCACTTCGCCGGCAGCGCTGTAGAGCGTCACCGGGCCTTCGGAATTGGCCACCAGCACGTTGCGTTTCTTGATGTCGAACAGGGCGACGTTCCCCGTCACACGACCCGGAATATCCAGTTTGGCCCCCACTTCCCAAGACTTGGCTTCTTCCGGCGCAATACTGCCGTCGAGCACGGCGCTGCTGCCGCTCAACGGTGCGATGGTCGAGTTGGGTTTGAACGATTCGGTGTAGCTGCCGTAGAACGACAACGCGTCGGTGTAGCGATAGACCAGGCCGGCGCGCGGCACCCACTTCTGGCCGTTGCTGTCGGTGTTGGCCTTGAACGGCACGCCTTTGCCGGCGTATTGGTCGTACTCCTGGAAACGTCCGCCGACCACCAGAATCCACTGGTCGGTGAGGTGGATCGAGTCCTGCAGAAACAGCGAATCACTGCGCAACTGATCGGTTTGCGCGCTGTCGGCCGGGCTGACGGTGGTGCCGGCGACTTCACGGCCATAGACCGGGTTGAGGTAGCTGAAGGTGGTCAGGCTTTTCTGGCGGATCAGGTCTTCACGATAGATCTTGCGGTACTCGTCATCGACGCCGAACACCAAGTCATGCTGCATGCCCAACGCATTGACCTTGCCTTCGAGACTGGCGGTGGTGAAGCGGTCGGTGCTGATCGCGTTTTGCGTGCCGTCCATGCTGCGGGTCAGCGTGCCTTTGGCGGTGTTGATCGCGGTGACGCGCACCTGGCTGGCGTCGTAGGTTTCACGGTTCCAGCTGTAGCCGAAGTGCGCTTTCCAGTTGTCATTGAGTTCGTGGTCGGCCTCGAAGTGGTAAAGGTCCGAGCGCCCTTCCATGTTGTTGAACGGCTCGTCGAGACGACGGTCGCGGGAGATGTCCAGCGGATGGTTGTCACGCGGGTCGATCAGCGTGCCACGGTCGAACGGGGTCAGAAATTCACGGTGTTCGTAGGCGAACACCAGCTGGGTGCTTTCGCCGAACCAGGCCAGGGATGGCGCCACCAAGGTCTCGCGGTGGGTGCCGAAGTTGCGCCAGTAATCTTCGTCTTCGTGGTCCAGCACCATGCGATACGCCAGCCCGGAATCACCGAGCGCGCCGGTGCTGTCGAGGCCGCCGCCGCTACCGTTTTTGCCATCACCGTAGGTCGAGCCGCGCACGGTCAATGCGTTGTACTGCTCAATTTCTGGCTTCTTGCTGACCATGTTGACCACGCCGCCCGGGTCCTGGATGCCGTAGAGCAAGGAGGCCGGGCCCTTGAGCACTTCGACCCGATCGACCGTGGCGTTGAGACCACGACCCTGCACCACCGGCATGCCGTCGCGCATGATCGAACCGTTGCGGTTGTCGCCGAAGCCGCGCGTCATCACCGAATCCTGGGTGCTGCCCAGCGTGTTGCCCTGGGTGATGCCGCTGACGTTGGCCAGCGCATCGTCCAGGTTGCGCGGCGCCTGGTCGCGAATGACCTGGGCCGGGATCACGTTGACGGTCTGGGGGATTTCCTGGAGCAAGGCCGATGAGCGCATGACCGAGCTGGTCGGCGGCGGCTGATAGCTCATGGTTTGATCCATCACCGAAGTGATGGTGGTGGCGCCCAGGTTCAAAGTGCCTTCGGTGGGCAGCGGTTCCAGCGCCAGGGTGTGAGCATCAGTGCGGCGGAAAGTGAAACCCGAACCGCTGAGTAAACGCTGGATCGCCTGTTCGGCGCTCATCTGCCCGCTGACCGCTGGCGCGGTAATGCCGTAGGGCGCTTCATCGGTGTAGACCACGCTGATGCCGGTAATCCGGCTGAAGTCGCTCAAGGCCTGGGGCAGCGGTTTGGCGGCCATCGCAAAGTTGAATTGCGAACGCTGCTGCGTCGTGTCGGCCTCAGCGGCCAATGCCACGCTCAATGGCAGCAACGCCAATGCCGAAATGCCCGATGCCGAGATAACCAGCGCCGAGGCACCCAACCACTGTTTGACCGAACCCGATTTTGCCCTGGACTTCATTGCTCATGACCTGTGTAGAACCGCTACGGATGCGAATGACTCGCAGTTTCAGTCACTACACGGATGGGGCTTGGGTTTACCTCACCATAATTTTGAAAATATTTGAAAAGATCAAAAGATCGCAGCCTTCGGCAGCTCCTACAGAAGAACGCATCCCTCTGTAGGAGCTGCCGAAGGCTGCGATCTTTTGACTTTGCTTCACCGCAAAATAATCAGATGCCCCATCACCTTGGTCTGCTCAAACCCCATCACCCCCTGCAACGAACTCAACACCGCCTGTGGATCCTTGCTCGGAAAGCTGCCGCTGACCCGCCGCGCCGCCAGTTCATCATTGAGCAGCACAATCCGCCCCGGGTAATAACGCCGCAAATCCTGCACCACATCGGCCAGTGTCGCCTTGTAGTAATTGAGCCAGCCCTGACGCCACGCCAACTGTGCTTCGCTGTCCACGGCCTGCAGTTTTTCCGCCGAACCGCCGCCGTAAGCCACTTGCTGGCCGGCGGTCAGAATCTGCTGCTCGGCGTGCTTGTCCGCCGTCACGCCGACCCGGCCAGACAACACCGTCACTTGCGCGCCATGCGGCTGCAGACGCACTTCAAACTGTGTGCCCAGCACTCGCGCCTGACCCTTTTCAGCATCAACAACAAACGGATCGCCCGTGTGCGTCACGCTGAAAAAACCGGCGCCACGACGCAACTGAACGTGACGCTCACCGCGACTGAAATCCACCGCGATGGCGCTGTCGGCATCCAGGGTGACTTGCGATTGATCCGCCAGCGTGACCGTGCGAATTTCCCCCGGAGCCGACACATAATCAGCCCCAAGATCATCAACCCAGCGCATCGGCTGCCAGCCTGAGCCGAGGCTTATCATCAACAATAGGCACGCCGCCATGGCCAATGCACCGGACCAGCGCCGAACGCTGCTGCGGCGCGAGTGATTCATGGCGTTGAGGTAGCCCTGCAAGGCAAACGCATCTTCATTGGCCAACGTGCGCGCCGGCACTTCGCTCAATTCCCACACCACTTGCGCCTGGGCATAGGCCTCGGCATGCGCGGGATCGGCCTGCAGCCAATGGCTGAACCTGGCCTGGTCGCCGCTGCTCGGCTGGTCATGCAGCAGGCTCAGCCAGGCGAAAGCAGCCTGTTCCTGAGCGGGCGTCGGGGTGACGCGGTCAAGCTGATTCACGGTGCTTTCCTTGGCGTGCGCGGTTCGGGGGCCCGCAGGCTGGCCTTGCAGGCTTCGAGGGCGCGCATCATATGTTTTTCCACGGCACTTTGGGATAAACCCATCGCCTTGGCGATCTCGGCGTACTTGCGACCATGGATGCGGTTGAGCAAAAAGATCTGCCGCGTGCGCTCGGGCAACGCGCGCAATGCGGCTTCGACGTGGCGCAAATCATTGCCGGCTTCCAGCGCGGCTTGGGGTTCACTGCCGTGACTGTCCGGCTGATCCGGTTGCCAGCCTTCATTGACCCGCACCCGCGTGCCTTCGCTGCGCAAGTGGTCGATGGCGATATTGCCGGCGCAGCGCAACAGGTACGTGCTGAGCTCTTCGACCTGCACCAGCGGCCGGCGCCAGAAGCGCAAAAACAAATCCTGCACCAGGTCCGCCGCCGTTGCCCGACACCCCACGCGACGGTTCACCAACGCTTCCATTTGCGAACGCTGGGACAGAAACACCTGCAGAAAATGCGCACGCGCTCCGCGAGGTTCTTCGTCATGGGAATCCGGTGGGCTGCTGATCATCGGGTCAATACTGCGCAAGTGCGGCAACGGGGCTGATGAGCAGGCACACACCGGCCAGCGACAACGCCAGTCGCGGTTGATAGGGCATCAACAGCACCAGCAGCAATGCACTGAGCATCAGCACCGCAAACCACTCCACCAACCCAAGCCCCCAACCGGTCGAAGACACCGCCGCCCACAGCGACAAGACCAGCAACAGCCAGCCACCGAGTTTCATCAGTGGGCGCCGACGGGCCGATGGCTTGCGGCCCAACAACTCGGCGTGATGCCGATCCATCGATAAACAGAGCGCGGTGAAACCGCCGTAACAGAGCAACAGGGCCAGCAACATTCAGTTCGCCTCTCGCTCAAGGGTGATCGGCTGCGCACGCTGGCGTCTGACGATTTCAGCCTGCCCAGACCGCTGCATTTTCCACGCAGCCCAGGCGAAAAACAGACCACTGCCCAGACACGTCAAATCGAAACCGGCCATGGCCCAATCGCCCTGCACCAGCGTGATTCCCAAGTGAAACGGCGTGGTCAGGGCGTTCAGCACCGGCACCGCGCCAAACAGCAGCGCCGCCAGCGCCAACTGCTCAACCCACGCCGCACGGCCACGGCGGACCATGGCATACAGCACACTCAGGCCCCAGACGATAAAGAAGCTGTTCACTTCCCAATCCGCACGGCCGGCCATGTCCACCGGCAACACGCGATTGGCCCAGAAGAACGCCGCCACGGCGACCATCAGCCCGGACATGCTGGCGATGTTCAGCACTTCCACCAGCCGCAACTCGAACGGCATCACGCCGCTTTTCGCATGCTTGAGCTGACGCTTGCCGAGCCAGATCACCTGCCCGGTGCCGATCATCGCCGTGCCGGCCAACCCGCAAATAAAGTACAACCAACGCAGCACCGGACCGGCGAAATGGCCCATGTGCAAGCCGTAGAAACTGCCGGCAATCGCCCTCGGCAGCGATTGCTCGGGCGTCGTGACGAGCAGCTGTCCGGTGACGCCATTGAAGCTCACGGCGCTGCCGAAGTCGTGGACCACGCGGTCGGCGCCGTCACGCACGAGCACGACCGAGGCATTCGCATCGCCCGGATTGTTCACGGTCAGCCGCCCGACACGCCCGCCCGACCACTGCTCCCGCGCCCGTTCCAGCAGCGGTGCCAGCGGCGCCAACCGAGCCGGCTGGCCCGCAGGCTCCGGCGTCGTGAAAGCGGGAAACACTTCATCGTAAAACGCCCGGACATCACCGTTGTACGAGGCGAGGATGCTCGCCGGCATCACCATCGACATGAAAATCACCAGACTGCTGTAGGTGATCATCAGGTGAAACGGCAGCACCAGAACGCCCACCGCGTTGTGCCCGTCGAGCCAGGAACGCTGGCCCTTGCGCGGGCGGAAGGTGAAGAAGTCCTTGAAGATTTTCTTGTGGGTAATGATCCCGCTGATCAACGCGACGAACATCACCATGGCGGCGATGGTCGACAACCAGCGGCCCCACGGATAAGGCATTTGCAGCTGAAAGTGGAAGCGGTAGAAGAACTCGCCACCCGTGGTTTCGCGGCCCTGCACTTCGGCGCCGGTTTGCGGGTCGAGGAGTTTTTCCGTGAACTGGCCGCGTTCGCCACGCTTGGCCGGGGTTTGCTGCCAGCGTACCGACAGGCCGGGTTCGCGGGCATCGGGCAAGTCGATGAGCCAGCGCGAGGCACCGGCGGCGTGTTGCTCAAGGTAGTTCTGCGCCAAGGTCAGACTGGCCTCGGAAGTCACTGAGCGCGCGGGGATTTCCGGCTGCATCCAGTGGCTGATCTCATCCTTGAAGTAGGCGAGCGTGCCGGTCAGGAAAATCGCGAACAGCAACCAGCCGAAGGTCAACCCGGCCCAGGTGTGCAGCCAGGCCATCGCCTGACGAAAGCCCTCCTTCATGAGTGGCCCATCCAGTACGCCAGTCCCGACACCGACGCCAGCACCAGGCTCGGCACGATCAGCCCGAGCCAGGCTTGCCATGCACTGCGGCAGGCAAAGCACCAGAGTACCGCGCACAGGTAGGCGAGAAACGACGTCATCATCCCGGTCACCACGGCGTCGGCGCGGGCCATGGGCAACCAAAGACTCAGGCTGACACTGGACAGCGCCGCGACGATGTAGCCGCCGAGCACCGCGGCCAGCACTCGCGACGTGACGGCCAACCGATAGGAAACGGGGAGTACTTTCATGTTTCGACCTTGAAACGGGTGAGGCCGCGAGAAAGTCAGGAGGCCAACAAGGTCGCAATACTAATGATAAATATTCTCATACGCAAAACAGTTCGGATCAGCGCCTTTGAGACTGACGATGTCTCGGGGGCAGGACTTCATTGTGGCGAGGGAGCTTGCTCCCGTTCGGCTGCGCAGCAGTCGCAGACCGACTGACACGGTTTACCTGATAGAACTCGGTGGCAGGTTTTGGGACTGCTTCGCAGTCCAGCGGGAGCAAGCTCCCTCGCCACAGGTATTCATCAACCTGCAGAATCAACCAAACCCTGAAACAACAACGGGCCTGCATAAGCAGGCCCGTTTTCAGGGGTGGAAAGATAAAAAGTGAGTCAGGCGTCAACCGTTCAGTGCAGCCTGTTCGTTCTCGAGAAACTCGTCTTCCAGCAGCGCATCGGCCGCTACTCTTTCGAACGGCACCACCGCGGCACGTGGTTTGCCCCGCAGTTTGCCGAACAGATGTTCCAGCGCGTGTTCGAGTTTTTCAGCCGCACCGTCGATCGCCAGTTCCAGGTTCTCGGCCTTATGGGTGACAGAAATCGGTTGATGGCCTTTTGGCCGCGCTTCCAGCTGGCAGCGCAAATCGTGGGGACCAGGCTTGTCGCCGTTCTCGTCCCGCAGGTGGACCTCGACGCGTGTCAGGTCCTCTTCATAACGTTCGAGCGTGCTCTCAATGGTAGTACGTACCCACTCCTCCAGTCGGATGCTGCTTTGAATATGGTTATCGCTGTTGACTTGGATTTGCATAGTTCATCCCTTATTTCAGCTAGCTCGCGAGAGGCCCTTCGGCTGGCCCTTGGGCGTCGTCACCGTGACCTCTTACTTACACAATCGGTCTGTGCGCCGAACAATTCAACCCCTGAAAAAAGATAAATTTTCATTCGCAAAAAAAGTCGGACAAGGAGCAAAAGCGCTGTTAAGGTCGGGAGTTGGGTCGCTTCACTTCTTTGTCATAATTACTCACATCTGCCGCTCCGCCAGCGGGTGCAGACTTCGAAAAACCCCCGCCTCTTCTACCAGCCAGTCATGCACCGCGCGCACGCCCGGATGGCTCAGCGCCCCCGGCGCATAGAGCAACACGTAACGTTTGTGATTCGGCACCGCCAGCCGATGTACGCCATCCGCCGCGTGCCGGCCTTGTGCCAGTATTCGGGCCAGGCGTCGAACGTGTTCGTGGCGCTGATCGGTCTGATTGCACCGTCAGTGATCATCTACTCATTCATGCCCTGAAACGGGCAGGAAAAGGTTTCATTTGTAGGAGCGAGCTTGCTCGCGATGGTCGTCAACGATAACGCGTGTTTTCTGGGTAGACGCGCCGCCCTTGAGTCCATCGCGAGCAAGCTCGCTCCTACAGGGGGGCGATCACTGTCCGAAAGTCTTTCCGGCATGCCCCTTGCTACATCTCTATCGAGCAAAAAGGACTTTTGAAACCTCGGCGAGCGACATGCCGATGTTCTGGTGTCGCGAACCAACCCGATCAAGACCGGTCAATTACTGCACGTTCAATCAAGCGGTGACGCATCATGAACAACCCTTTTCAGCTCATCACCGATGCCTTTGCACCGGATTACCAGATCAACCTGAGCATTCAGGGTCTGGACGGCAGCATCATGCTGACCCTGTCCAACAGTGGCCGTATCGTGGCCAAACGGATAATCAGCGCCGACCAACGCAATGACCCCAAGCGCCTCAAACGTCTGGTGCAAAGCATCCAGTTCGGCATTGCCATCGAACAGGGCCATAGCGCCATGTCCATCCTCGAAGCGATGACCGACGGCGACAACCGCAACCTGCCGCCGCCGTCCGCCAAAGACCAGCAACAGCTAGCCATGCGGTTTTAAAGTTCACCTTTCTCCACTTCTGGATGCTCACCGGAACCCGCACCGATCTTGCGTTGCGGGTGTTCGATCTTCACCGAAGGGAATTGCGACGAGGCGTAACGCACCACCAGAATCGCAAACGCCAACAGCAGAATTCCGCCGCACAGGTAAATGATGCCGAGATCGGGCGGGTTGTGGTGTGAGACGTTGGAGATCAGCAGCCGCGTCAGCGCGGTGATCGCCACGTAGATCAGGAAGCGCACCGGCATGTGGTTGGTCTTGAAGTAAATCCCGACCATTGCGCCCAGTTCGAGGTAGATGAACAGCAGCAAGATGTCATCGATCTTGATATGCCCCTCTTCGATCATCCCCAAAAATTCCATCACCGCGGCCCACGCGGTCACCGCACCAATGGCGAACAGCGCCAGATAGTGGAAGGTCTCGACGAACAGATTGCCCAGGGACTCGGCCAGTTGGTGTACGTTCTGCCGCAGGTTCTCGGCCCAGTTGATTTTCACGATGATTCTTCCTTAGCTCGGTCGAGCGGATGATGCGGGTTGGACGTGACGGTTGTTCTGCATGCAGAAAAAAGGCCAGAGGCTGTGAATTGAGATGGTGACGGGGTGACATGAGGCACGTCGGCGGTGTTTGGACCGACGCCTTCCTCGGAATGCCGCCCAGACCAAGCCCGCTCCCACACTGGTTTTGTGAACGCCGCAAATCCCTTGTGGGAGCGGGCTTGGTCTGGGCGGCATTCCGACGAAGGGGGCCACACGGTTTACCTGACAAACGCTGATTTCGGTCTACATTAAAAAGCCACTACCCAAAGCGCAGGGATTCGCTTATCCTTTTCGCTGTATATAAGTACAGTAGTAGAAACAGACAACTATCGTAAAGGCATGTGAGGTGGTGAATGGCCGTCGAAGTGGTATACCGCAGCAGCCGAGATCTGGAGCGCTTGTTCATGGATAAAGCCGAAGCTGACCGTCATGACAAAATGCTCGAACTGGCCGAATTGCTGGCTGAAGTGTTGCAAAAAGCCGTTCCGTCCCTGACCGAGCAGCAAGTGGAAGAAGCCGGGATCTACATGGCGAAGAACCGCGATGTGTTCGCCAAGGCGTTCAAGAGTCAGCCGGATGCGTTGTCCGAGCTGCTGAATGCGCCGGCTGATGTGGTTGAAAAGGCCGAACCCGTTGAAGTAGCTGAAGCTGCTGAGTCGACCAAGCCAGCCAAAGCCGCCAAGGCACCCAAGTAAGAAACACCCGAATTGAATAGGCCCTGAGTCCAATGGCTCAGGGCCTTTTTCATGTCCGAAAATCAAAAGATCGCAGCCTGCGGCAGCTCCTACAGATGAACACGAATCCACTGTAGGAGCTGCCGTGTGGTGGTCGAACGTTTTTGGACCATGATGTAGGAGCGTCGATTTAAGGAAGCATCATGGGATATCGGGTTGTTACCTCTGAGGAAAAAGCGGAAGCCATTCGCTTGGTTGTGGAGATGAATTACTCCATACCTAAAGCCTGTGAGGCTACAGGTGTGGGGCCAACAGCGTTACGCCGCTGGGTTTCACGCTGGCGCCGGGAGCAGGAAGGAATTGTGCAAGCTCCTCGCCTACAGGATCAGGAGCTGATTGAGTCGCTCCAGGCGAAACTGGCGCTACTTGAAGCCGAGAACCAAGTGCTAAAAAAGCAATTGCCCTCTCATCTAAAGGTTCTGTTCGGTCGAACCAAGTGATTGATGGCATCAGAGGGGCAATGTCGATTCGGCGTATGTGTGTCTTGTTCGGCTTGGCCCGCAGCAGCTATTACGTGAAACGTAAAGCCGTGCGGCAGCGACCAGTTTTGGGAGATCTGGGGAGTAAACTTCGTGCGTTGCATAAGCAGCATCGAGAAGCATTGGGTACTCGCGGGCTATCCAAGGAGTTGAGGAAAGAGGGAGTTTTTATAGGGCGTTATCGAATGCGTACCTTGATCAAGACCTTTGACCTACAGCGGCGCAGGCCACGTTATGCGCACTATCGCCGGGCCACGAAGCCAGCTGTCGTTGCACCGAACATACTTGATCGTCGTTTCAATCCAGCCCGGTCAGACACGCTTTGGGCAGGTGATATCACCTACATCAGAGTGGGACATGGCTGGCTGTACCTGGCAGTGGTGATGGACCTGTTTTCGCGCAGGATTGTGGGATGGGCTTGCTCACGAACAGCGGATGCCGAGCTGTCTATGAAGGCACTGAAGCTTGCGGTAGCACTACGCCGTCCGATGCCTGAACTGCTATTTCACTCTGATCAGGGCTGCCAATACACCGCCGATCGCTTTGTTGAGTGCTTGGCAGAAAACCGGATCGTTCAGAGCATGAGTCGTCGAGGTAACTGCTGGGATAACGCAGTAGTCGAGCGCTACTTCAGGACGTTGAAGCACGATTGGATGCCGGAAAACGGATACCAGAATCATTTCGAAGCGGAGAAGGATGTGATGGATTTCATCTCGCACTACAACCATCGCCGTTGCCACTCAGCCTCGAACAACTTGCCGCCTGCGCTGTTTGAGCAGCAGGCGGCTTAATGCTCCTACGGAGTGGTGCAAAAAAACTGAACCACTACACCGCAGGCTGCGATCTTTTGATCTTGTCTCTGATTTCAGCGGTACAACACTTTCTCCGCCAACTCGTCTGCCACCCGTGCGGGCGAACGTTTCTCCGCCTGGGCATGGGCGAAGACTTCGGTCAGCCTCGAGCTGATTTTCGACAGGTGCGCGGTGATGGTCGTCAGCTCTTCGCCTCGGTGCTTGAGCGAGACGTAGATCAGCCCGCCGGCATTGATCACATAATCCGGCGCGTAAAGAATGCCTCGTCGTTCCAGTTGATCCGCGACATCCAGATGAGTCAGTTGGTTATTCGCCGAACCGGCCACCGCCGAGCATCGCAGTTGCGTAACAGTATTGCTGTTGAGTACGCCGCCGAGGCCGCACGGCGCGAGAATGTCGCAAGGCGTGCTGAGCAATGCTTCGTTGGCGATCGGGTGAGCACCGAGTTGCTCCATGGCCAGTTGCACCTTGCCGTGATCGATGTCGCTGACCAGCAGTTCGGCACCGGCGGCGTGCAACTGCTCGGCCAAGGCATAACCGACGTTGCCCAGGCCTTGAATAGCCACGCGCAAGCCTTCGAGGTTATCGCTGCCCAGACGGGCCATGGCGGTGGCACGAATGCCGGTGAACACGCCCATCGCCGCGTGAGGCGCCGGGTCACCCGCCGAGGTGGTACTGGTGACATGTTGGGTCTGTTGGGCGATGCAATCCATGTCCGCCACCGAGGTGCCGCTGTCGATGGCAGTGATGTAGCGGCCGTCGAGTTGATTGATGCAGCGGCCAAACGCTTCGAACAGTGCCGCGCGGTTTTCCACATGGACCGGTCGCACAATCACCGCCACGCCGCCGCCCTGCGCCAGACCGGCGAGTGCCGCTTTGTAACTCATGCCTTGGGCGAGGCGAATGGCATCCTCGACCGCAGACTCGTCGCTAGGGTAGGCAAGGTAACGACAACCTCCCAGGGCAGGCCCCAGACGGCTGTTATGAATGGCAATGACCGCCTTCAACCCGGTGACCGAGTCGACGCTCAGATGCAGGGATTCAAGGCGAGTGCTTTGCATGAGAGCGAACATCGTAGGGGCTCCCGAATCACTTCTTGTACTCGCCACCAGTATAGGCTCGCGCCCAAAAATTGCAGAAGCGCACCGGAATAAGCATCGCTGCTATTCAACGGTTTCGGGCATAACCCGGCATGCCACTGGACGAACGCCGCAGACGAGGCTAAAACGAGGCATTCGCCGGAGATTTTGATGACGCCCCGCCAACGCTTCTTCGACTGTCTGCAACGATCACCGCCCGCGCTGTTCGAGGCAGCGCTGTGGATGTCCGTCGAGCATGACAAGGAAGTGAATCCAGCGGCGATTCTGACCCACTTCAAGGACCTGCAACAACGCGTCAGTTGCGGCCTGCCGATGCTGCCGGTGAGCGAACTGGCCCAACCGCTGTTGCGACGCCTGAATGACCTGGGTTTCGCCCAGGACGACTTTACCCCCTTGCGCCCGCAAGCGGCCTTGCTCGACAAAGTGCTGGAACGCCGGCGCGGACAACCGCTGGCACTGGGACTGATTGCGCTGGAACTGGCCAGAGGCCTGGAAATCCCCATGGTCGGGGTCAACTTCCCCGGGCATTTCCTGCTGCGGGTTCCGGGGGCCGATCATTTGCTCGACCCTTGCGGTGGACGCCGGTTGTACCCCAACGATTGCCGTGAACTGCTGCAACGCCAATTCGGCCCGAACATGAAGCTCAGCGCCGAGCATCTGCTGACTGCCGAACCGGTGCAGATGCTGCAGCGACTGTCGCGCAACCTGCGCCAGTTGCACCTTTCTCACGATGATTACATCGGCGCTCTGATCGACGCCGAGCGTGTGCTGGAGCTGGGCAACGCGAGCGCCTCCGATTACCTGGCCCGGGCCAGCCTCTACCAGCGACTGGACTGCCCGAACGCCGAGCGTTTCGATCTGGAGCATGCCCTACTGCTCAGCGACGACCCGATCCAGCGGATTCGCCTGACTGAACGGCTCGGGCATCTCCCTCCCAACTCGATCGTTCATTAAAAGCAAAAGATCGCAGCCTGCGGCAGCTCCTACGGTGGGATGGTGTACGCCCTGTAGGAGCTGCCGCAGGCTGCGATCTCTTGATCTTGCTTCTTTTAAGGGGTGTCTGGCTGGTTCGCCGGGTGCGCCTTGATGAACGCCGGGTGTGTCGCGGTGAGCGCCGCAACCCGACGAATCCGTGGGTATGCCTCAAGCGAAATGTTGAACCGCTCAGCCGCGTACAGCTGCGGAATCAGATACACATCCGCCAATCCCGGCTCATCGCCAAAGCAATAACCTGCATCGCCAATCAACTGCTCGACCGTCGCCAGGCCCAGGCCGATCCAGTGCCCGATCCACTCGACCACCTGCGTTTCATCGTGGCCCGACTGCCGCAGCCGGTTGAGCACGCTGACGTTGTGCAGCGGATGTACATCGCATGCGATCACCGCCGCCACGCCCCGTTCATGAGCGCGAGCGGCGAGGTCTTTGGACAGCAGCGGCACCTGTGGATAACGCTCCTCCAGGTACTCGATGATCGCCGGTGACTGGATCAGCAACTCGCCTTCATCAGTGCGCAAGGCTGGCACCCGGCCTTGCGGGTTGATGCCCAGATACGCTGGCTGGCGATGCTCGCCACCGGGCGGCGCGATCAGGTTGACCGGCAGCGCCCGGTAATCCAGCCCCTTCAATGCCAACGCGATACGCACCCGGTAAGACGAGGTCGAACGGTAGTAGGTATAGAGTTCCATGACCCGTTCCTCTTAACGCGCCGGCAACACTTTGCCGCGGCACTCGCCGAAACCGATGGAAGCAAAACCCTCGCGGCTGCAACGGCCACGCAGAATGATTTCGTCGCCGTCCTCAAGGAATTTACGCACCTCGCCCGACGCCAGCTCGATCGGCTTCTTACCACCCTCGGTGATTTCCAGCAGGCTGCCGAACTGACCGTTCTCCGGCCCCGACAACGTGCCCGAACCGAACAGGTCACCCGCTTGCAACTGGCAGCCGTTGACGCTGTGATGCGCAACCAGTTGCGCCACGGTCCAGTACATGTGTTGCGTGTTGCTCAGGGTCAGGCGATGGGCCGGCAGG
This sequence comes from Pseudomonas sp. LB3P81, assembly GCF_054897965.1. Classification (NCBI taxonomy): domain Bacteria; kingdom Pseudomonadati; phylum Pseudomonadota; class Gammaproteobacteria; order Pseudomonadales; family Pseudomonadaceae; genus Pseudomonas; species Pseudomonas sp. LB3P81. Next base: position 2,391,882 of record NZ_JBUBVG010000001.1, read on the forward strand.
TTCTGCTCGCGCATGGCTTCTGTGAGCAGCAGCACTTCCAGTTCGATGTCGAAGGCGCCAGCGGCTTGATCGCGTTTGTCGGACAGGTACGGCAGCGGTTGCGGATCGCCTTCAGGACGCGCCGGTTGCGCGCGACGGAACGGCGCCAGCGCTTCGGCCGTCACGACCCACGGCGAGATGCTGGTGATGAAACTCTTCGACAGGAACGGCCCCAGTGGCTGGTATTCCCACGCCTGGATATCCCGCGCCGACCAGTCGTTGAGCAGGCAGAAACCGGCGATGTGATCAGCGGCGTCACCGATGGCGATCGAGTCGCCCATCTCGTTGCCCTGGCCGATCCAGATACCCAGCTCCAGCTCGTAATCCAGGCGTGCGCACGGGCCGAAGGTCGGCTCGGTCTGACCGGCCGGCAGGGTCTGGCCTTTCGGCCGGCGAACGTCGGTGCCGGACGGGCGAATGGTCGAGGCACGGCCGTGATAACCAATCGGCACGTACTTGTAGTTCGGCAGCAACGGGTTGTCGGGACGGAACAGTTTGCCGACGTTTTGCGCGTGCTCGATGCCGACGTAGAAGTCGGTGTAATCGTTGATTTTCGCCGGCAGGTGCATCTCGCAATTGGCCGCCAGCGGCAGCAGTTTTGCACCTTGGGCTTCGATCTTGCCGTGCAGGGTGCTGCCTTCCTGGAACAACTCTATCAAGCGTTCACGCAGGGCAACGCGCGCCTCGCGGCCCAGTTCGAAAAACGCATTGAGCTGACCGCCACGGGTGGCTTCGACGGCAGTTTTTGCAGCACCGTCAAACAGGCCGGCCTCCAGTGCTGCTTCCAGATCAAAGATATGTTCGCCAATCGCCACGCCACTGCGCGGAGCAGAACCCTTCACGCTGAACACGCCCAGCGGCAGGTTTTGCAGCGGGAAATCCGCATGACCGTTGGCGGAGGCAACCCAGCTACGAGTGATGGAAGTCTGAGTCATGGGTTATCTCCGGGTCGGGTCGAAAGTGGCGGGCAGCGTGGCCCAGCAGGCGTCGTAGTTGGTTTGCAGTTGTGGGCAGTCGAGGGCGAAACGGCTCGGGCGCAGCACCTGACTGGTCTCGAACATGAAGGCCATGGTGTTGTCGATTTTCGCCGGGGCCAACTCAGCGTTGATCGCTTTGGTGCAGGTTTCGCCGTCCGGGCCGTGGGCGCTCATGCAGCTGTGCAACGACGCGCCACCGGGCACGAAGCCTTCGGCCTTGGCGTCGTATTCGCCCTTGATCAGGCCCATGAATTCGTTCATCAGGTTGCGGTGGAACCACGGTGGACGGAAGGTTTTCTCGGCCACCATCCAGCGTGGCGGGAAGATCACGAAGTCCAGATTGGCCAGACCGTGGACGCTGGTCGGCGAGGTCAGGACGGTGAAAATCGACGGATCCGGATGGTCGAAACTGACCGTGCCGATGGTGTTGAAACGACGCAGGTCATATTTGTACGGCACGTTATTGCCGTGCCAGGCGACCACGTTGAGCGGCGAATGATCGAGCTCGCAGCCCCACAACTGACCGAGGAATTTCTGCACCAGGGTGGTCGGCTGCTTGAGGTTTTCGTAATGGGCGACCGGGGTCAGGAAGTCCCGCGGATTGGCCAGACCGTTGCTGCCGATCGGTCCGAGGTCCGGCAGGCGCAATGGCGCGCCGTGGTTTTCCGCAATGTAGCCGCGCGCTTGCGGGTCGAGCAGTTCGACGCGGAATTTCAGACCGCGCGGCAGCACGGCGATTTCCAGCGGTTCAAGTTCCAGCACGCCCAGTTCGGTGGCGATGCGCAGCCGTCCCTGTTCCGGCACCAGCAGCATTTCGCCGTCAGCATTGAAGAACACGCGTTCCATGGAGCGGTTGGCGCGGTAGCTATAGATACTGATCCCGGCCGGTTTTTCCGCCGCCGAATTGGCCGCCATGCTCACCAGCCCGTCGATGAAATCGGTGGGCTCGGTCGGAATATCCAACGGATTCCAGCGCAGGCGATTGGGGGTCACTTCACCCAACGGGCCGCCGGCCAGTTGCCGGTCCAGTTTGACGAACGCCGGGTGATTGGCCGACGGCTGAATGCGGTACATCCAGGTGCGCCGCGCTTCGCTGCGGGCCATGGTGAACGCGGTGCCGGAGAACAACTCGGTGTAGAGACCGTACGGGGCTTTTTGCGGGGAGTTCTGGCCAATTGGCAATGCACCGGGCAACGCCTCGCTGCTGAATTCGTTGCCGAAGCCGGACTGATAAGCCAGCGCTGGCGCCGTTGAATCGAGGTTCATGGAGCCTCCTGAACAGGGAGTAGGCAATGGCCTGTCACTCTGTTTCAGAGGTCCTGGCACGCCCGGGTTATTTTTATCGTAATTTGATTACGCACAACGTAATTTGATTGGTATTGACCGTCAAGCTATAAAGACGCCCATTCGTCCCGGGATCAGGCCGCCTCCATGGAAACGCCGCGCAACAACGACAAACAGAAAGTCCGCTCGGCCGAGGTCGGCACCGACATCCTCAAGGCATTGGCCGAGTTGTCGCCGTCGACGTCCTTGTCGCGCCTGGCCGAGCACGTGCAGATGCCGGCGAGCAAGGTTCACCGCTATTTGCAGGCCTTGATTGCCAGCGGCTTTGCCGAGCAGAACACCGCCACTAACCACTACGGCCTGGGCCGCGAAGCCTTGCGTGTGGGGTTGGCCGCACTCAACAGTATGGACGTGCTCAAAGTCGCCGCCCTGCCCCTGGCCGAGTTGCGCGATGAATTGAACGAAACGTGCTTTCTGGCGGTGTGGGGCAATCAGGGCGCGACCGTGGTGCATATCGAACCCGCGGTGCGCGCGGTGACGGTGGTGACGCAACTGGGCTCGGTGTTGCCGTTGCTCAGCTCGTCGACCGGGCTTGTGTTCGGCGCCTATTTGCCGAAGCGAGAAACCGTGGACCTGCGCGAGCAGGAACTGCACAACGCTAATGCCCATGCGCTGGCGGACGATGAGGCGTATGCCGCGTTGTGCCAACAGATCCGCGAGCGCGGTCTGCATCATGTGCATGGTTTGTTGATGCCGGGCGTCGATGCCTTGTCGGCACCGGTTTTCAACGCCGTCGGGAATGTGGCTGCGGTCATGACGATTGTCGGCCCGACGTCATTGTTCCACGCCGACGAAAACGGCCCGGCGGCGCAGCGGTTGCTGGCGGCGACGCGGGCCGTGAGTTGGCGGATGGGCTACGAGGATCGTTCAGGATCAGATCAGGAAAAGCGGAACAACGTCGATCACTAAGTTACTGATATCACGTGTTGTCAATTGCGGATGAAGATGATGTTCCTGCGAACTGTAGGCGACCGAATAAACGCCTACTTCGTCGCCGTGGTAGTACGGAATATCATCATGCTGGAGAGAGGCATGGACATCTTCAGCCAGACTTCTGGAGCTAAACACCTTTCGTTCACCCCCTACCATCACAAAACTGGTCACATACACTTCATCCACATTTATTTCGGGCACTTCATACTTCAATGCCGCGTGAACATCTTCGACATTTAATGAGCGGATCGACCGATTGGAAAGATTGATCGAGGGCTCGGTTGTCAGCCCTCTGACGATATCAATGACAATGTTTTCAAATTCAATCAATCCCAACCCTTCAACCCGATCCTTCGGATCAAAGGAAAACTGTCGACTGAAAACATTGCTGGTCCCCTGAACATAATCAGGTAGCGTTTCCTTTTTGACGTACTCCAGCGCTTCCTCGTACAACGATCGCGAAGAACTCACGTTGTAATTAATAATGTCAACTACCGTACTCAGGTAGGTTTTGAAAGGGCTGACTCCGAATTTGTGCAAACGCTCGGTCAACAACACCTTCACTGCGAAATCCGCACGAGTTTTTTTCAATTGTGAAATTTTGCTGTACGCGTAAAAACTGTCACTCATATCAACTTCCTGTCACGTTATCAGGCTCAAACTTCCTGCCAAGCCCGCTAATAAATTGATGAAATTTTATAAAGATGAAACATTAATTCGACCGGCACAGCATGGACATATAAAACCAATAGCCTCGAACTGCCGATGATTTGAAATATACAGCGAACAACTTAAAAAACCATACCGGCAACCTGTATGCAATCGTAAAGTTCAAATGAGAACGGCTCCTCTCCCACCTAAGTAACAACGCCCATTTCCTTGGCCTTTGCCACCGCTTGCGTACGACGCTCCACGCCCAACTTGCTGTAAATTCGCCGGGCATGGGTTTTTACCGTGTGCAAGGAAATAAACAGTTGCTCGGCAATTTGTTGATTGGAGTTGCCTTGGGCAATCAGGGTGACCACTTCAAGTTCTCGGATGCTCAGCCGGCTGGCATCGGTCGCCATTCCGGCAACCGAAGCATCCCCTCGCAAACGGCAAAGCAAACCCGGTTGGCGCAAACGTAGATCGCGCAACGCTTGTTGCGCGTTGCAACGGTCAACCAATGCAAGTCCAGCCGCCAGTGCCGTCCTGGCCAGCCCGGGCTCACCGGTCAGGTCCGCCACTTCGCTGATCGCCAACTGCAGCTCCGTTTCCAACGCCAGCATGGCGTGCTGTTGCGCGTGATCAAGCAAATGGCGGAGCCGATCCAGGGGCTTCTGCGTTTGTTGCAGATAAGTCTCTGCCAACACCAACTGGTATTCGATACGGGCAATGAGCTCCAGCGTTGCCGGGGGAGCCTGGCGCGCGTGAGGCCCGCGATAGTGACGTAATACACGGATCAGAGCATCACGGGCCAATTCCGGGCGCCCCTGCTGTAGCCAGAAATGGCTGCTGATCTGCAGCAGAACACTGCGATAGACCGTGTCTGGAATCCGCCATTGCTGCATCAACCGTTCGGCGTCACGCAGATGAACGAAGGCCTGGGCATAGTCCAGACGATTGGCGGCCAGTTGCGCCAGGCCGAGGAACCCGTAAAGCACGCGCTTGTCCTGGCTGCGCAGGCACATCTGCAGTCCGCTCTCGAAGTACTCGGCCGCCTGCACATCTCGCCCCTGAGTCAGGCTCAAACGCCCACGACGCAAGGCGATCCGCCCGAGCAACGGTTCGGCCAGCGGTTGCCGTTGGGCGAGCAAATCGTGCATGTTCACCAGCAAGTGCTGTGCCCTGCCGAACGCCCCCCGTTGCTCGAGCAACTGCGCGTGATCGAGTTCCAGCAGCCCTTCAAACACCAGCGAACCTTGCGCGCGCGCCAGGCACAACGCCTCACGGTTGAGGGCCTGCGCCACGTCAAGCTCGCCCCGCAGCAGCGCTTGCTGGGTCAGGCCGGACAGGCACATCAGGCGGGCGCTCCACAGTTGCGGACCGAGCTCGCTGAGCGCCTCCAGCAAATGCGCCCGCGAAGGCTCCATGCGCCCCTGCAAATGCAGGAGCCAACCCTGCAAGGCTTGCCAGCGTGCGATCAGCTGCCGTTGCTGTAGCGTCGACGGTTGAGGCAGGAAACGCGATAGATACTCGATGCATTCGCCCGCCTGCTCGAATCGACCGGCGAACAGCAACGCCGCGGTGATCAACCCCACCAGTTGCGGCGAGCCCAGCATCAACTCCTCGCCTTGTCGCTCATGCAGACGCAACAACAGCACCACCGTCTGCTCCTCGAACAGCTGCTCGAAACTGAAATGCTGCAACAGGCTGACCGCGACTTCGAACTCTTCCGCCAGCAAGGCCTGTTCAAAGGCGGCTTTCCATTCCAGTTCGGCGGCGAACCACTGACAGGCGCGACGATGCCAGGAGCGTCCCTCCGGCCATTGCTCTTCGCGCATCAACTGCGTGAGGGGCGCGAACATCTGCAGCCAGTCCGTCGAGTCTTGCCAAGGCTCGATAAAACAACCCAACGCCTGCAATGTGCTCAGGCACTGGGCGCCCTCTCCCGCACCGAACAAGTGGTCGCACAGCCGGGCATTGAAACGCGGCAGGTGGGCGAGCACCCGCCAGGCTTCCGCGAGCTCCGGGGTCAGAATGCTGAACAGTTCGTGCTGAAGGTAATCGTGCAGCGTATCGGGTCGACCGTGCAGTTGCTCGTTGCGCGACCAATCGCATTTTTGCAGCAGCGCAATCCGCACGCCCGCGCACCAGCCGCCACTCAGCTCGATGATCCGGCCGGCACGTTTGGTGGCCTGCTCCGGCTCAAGATGATGCAACAGTCGGGCGATTTCAGTTTCAGTGAAGGCCAGCGTGGCGCGCTCGCAGTCGTACAGTTCATCTGCCAGTAACAGGCGTGGCCAATTGCAGAGCGGACGGCGGCGACCACTCAGCCACCAGATAACCATCGGGCTACTGATCGCCAATAGCCGGTCGAGCAAGAGATCCAGCTCCGGGTTGGGCGTGCGGCAATAGTCATCGAGACACAGCCAGGTCGGCGTTTGCAATTGCGCCAGATACGCCAGCAATCCGGGTTCGTCCGCTGAGTCCGATCCCAACGCGTGAGCCAGCCGCTGGCGAAATTCGCCGGCACTCAACGACGCACCCGCCAACGGCAGCCAACAGACGTGACACTGTTCGGGCGCCCGCAGCAGGCATTCGATGAGCAGTGCACTCTTGCCACTGCCGGCCGGCGCACAGAGCAGTTTCACCCGCGCTGTCGAGGCCAGTAACGGCTCGATCAACCGGTCGCGTGACAGGTGATGGGAAGACAAGCGGGGCAGGAGTCCAGGACGGTCCAGACACGGGGTCATGGCGGTCATAGTGGTGCGCCTTTTTATAATTGTGGCGCCACCCTAGTCCTCTCTACACAACTTATTGAAGAAGTATTCAACACACTGATCGACACCTATAAAAAAGGTGACCGCAAAGTCACCTTTTTCTGTAGGAGCTGTAGGAATGATTACCTCACCCCTGTACTCCGCAGCGCTGCTGGCGTGTAGTCACCTGCTTTGGCAGCGATACCGAATTCGAAACTGCGCTTCTCTTCGTTCTTCATCCCCAGGGCAATGTAGCGACCGGCAATCAGGTCATACAGTGCTTCTACCGTATACGCCGGAACCTGGTGATCGTAGTAGAACTGAGCATGACCTTCGGCGACGCGCCAAAGCTGACCGCGACCGTCGTAGTGATCGGCCAGTGCCACCTGCCAACTGTCTTCGTCGATGTACATGTGACGCTTGGCATACACGTGCCGCTCGCTGGGCTTGACCGTGGCGACGATCTCCCAGACCCGGTGCAACTCGTAGCGGGTCAGGTCCTGATTGATGTGCCCGGCCTTGATCACATCGGTGTACTTGAGGTCCGGCGAGTCGAGCTTGTAGCTGTTGTAAGGGATGTACATTTCCTTCTTGCCGATCAGCTTCCAGTCGTAGCGGTCCGGTGCGCCGGAAAACATGTCGAAGTTGTCGGTGGTGCGCAGCCCGTCGGACGACGTGCCGACGCCGTCATAGGCCACTTGCGGTGCACGCCGCACACGGCGCTGGCCGGCGTTGTAAATCCACGCCTTGCGCGCTTCCTTGACCTGATCGAGGGTCTCGTGAACCAGCAGCACGTTGCCCGCCAGCCGCGCCGGCGCCGTCACTTCCTGCTTGAAATAACTGAGGACGTTCTCGTCGCTGCCCGGCTTCAAATCACCCAGCAGCGAAGGCACCGCGACTTCATCCTTGAAACGGATCACCGTGAAATCGCCATTGGACTGCGGCGTGGCCTGGGTGATGGTGCGACGCAAATTGCCGCCGTGATAACGGGTGACGTGGTTCCAGATCACTTCGACGCCGTTCTTCGGAATCGGAAACGCGTAGTAGCGATTGCCGGTGAAATTGGCCAGGCCATTGCCATCGTTAATCGGCGTCACGTTCAGCGCGCTACGCTTGGCCGACTCGTAGATGTCCGGTGGCAAGGCCACCGTGCGATGGGTCGGGTAGACCGGGATCTTGTAGGTCTCGGGATAGCGCTTGAACATCGCGATCTGGCCGTCGGAGAGCTTGTCCTTGTGTTTGTCGACCGTCGCCGCCGTGATGGTGAACAACGGTTTTTCATTGGCGAACGGGTCGGCCAGGAAACCCTTGCTGTCCACCGCGCCGGCGTTTTTCGGCAGGCCGCCGGTCCAGGCCGGAATCGAGCCATCGGCGTTGCCCGCCTTCTCGGCGCCCAACGGCGTCAGGCTGGTGCCGAGTTTGTTCGCTTCTTCCGCCGACACCGCGGCCATCACATTGGCGGCCAACAGGCTCAGGGCCAGAACGCCGCATTGCAGAATCATTTTGCGCATTGAAATCATCCTTCTCAGCCAGATCAGAAGTTCACGCCAAAGCTCAACGCCAGGAAGTCGCGATCTTCCAGGGTGTTGTAGTCACCACCGAAGAAATCGGTGTAACTCAAGCTCGCGGTGTAGGTGTTGCGATAGTCCGCATCGACGCCGACGCTGATCGCCTTGGCGCCTTCGTTGAACAGCCCGTTGGGGCCGTAACCGGCGACGTCGTGGGACCACGACAGGTTGGGTTTGAAGTTGATCCCGGCGATGACGTTGTTGTAATCAAGGATGGCGCGGGCGCGGTAGCCCCAGGAGGTCGAGGTCACGAAACCGTCAGTGTCACCGCGGAAATTGTATGCGCCGTACACCGAGTCACGGCCGTAACGCAGCTTGCTTTTGTCCTCCAGCCCGCCGACGTGAACAACGGCCGCTTCACCCACCAGGGTCAGACGATCCGCCCCCGCTACCTGATCGATGAAGTGCGTCAGGGTGCTCTGGACCTGCGTCACTTCCTTGCGGCGATAGCCCTTGTTGTCGGCGCCGGGCCGGGTGGCGATCGGCGAAGCTGCGCCGCCGGCGATCGGGTTGAGCAAGGCCAGTGTCAGGTCGGTGCTGTTGACCTGCACAGGTGCGTTGGGGCGATAGCTGATCTCGCCGGTCCATGCGGTGCCGGTGGGCAAGGTGGTGGAGAAGCTCGCGCCGTAGAGACGGATGTCTTCCGGGTATTCGAGGTAGTACTGTCCGCGACCGAGCATCACACTCTGGGCCAGCGCCGAGCCGGTACCGGGTGCAATCGCGTTCGCGGTAGCGACGATGCCCGGAATCCGTGCCAGCGTACCCAGCCCGGCGGTGGTGGTGCCGACGTTCGGCGTGCGGCTGTGGTAGTTCATGAAGTACAGACCGTACTCGGTGTCGTCGCCCAGCCAGCGCAGTGCCGTGCCCCATTGCCCGGAGTCGCGGGCATCGCGGTCGCCGCCACGGGGAACAATCACGCCTTCGCGGCCGACCTGAAAGCCCTGGCCAAACGCCGCAGCGATTGGTTGCAACGGTGCGATCGCAGGGCTGGCAACTGTGTATCCCGTGGTGCATCCGTCCGCCGCCACGTCACCGCCGAAGAAGGTGCCGCAGTTGTCGAGAACGGTCTGGTCCCACTCCAGTTGATAGAAGCCTTCCACGGTGAGCCTGTCGGTCAGGCCCTGGGAGGCGAACAGCATGTTCACCGGAATCAGGCCTTCCTTGATCTCCGCGCCAGGACGGCGGAAGGCTGAAACGTCGACCGGGTTGATGCTGTTGATCGAGTTGCCGATGAAGGTACTTTCACCCCAGCTGACCACCTGCTTGCCGGCGCGCACGGTGCCCGGCAGATCGGCGATGGAGTAGTTGTGATAGACGAAGGCATCGAGGATCTGCGCACCGGACGACTTGGAGCCTTCTTTGCGATTGTGGTCGCTGATCGGCTTGAACTCGCGGTCTTCGTCCTTCAGTTCGAAGTCGTACCAATACTTGCCACGCACGAACACCCCTGTGTCGCCGTACTTCAGTTCGAGGTCGTGAATGCCCTTGAAGATCTTGGAGAAGGTCTCGCCCTTCTTGAAATTCAGGCGCCCGTCGTCACCGGTCGATGCCTGGCCGGTCCCGCCATTAACGATGCCTACCAGCGACTTGTCGGCATCGCGCATGCCCCAGCTCGCGCCAACGGATAACGAAGAATCGAAAGTCCCTTCGATTTCGCCAATGTTGAATGAAACGGCCTGCGCCTGGGCACAGCAACCCAAGGCCACCGCAGCGGCCAGCGCCTGCGGTGTGAAGATGGCGCGCATTGTTGTTTTTGTCATGCGTCTTCCCCGGTGAGTGACAGAAGGCCACACCCTACTGCCGCAGGTCGGGGGCGATAAGCGCACGAAGGAGGTATTCGTTATGTACCTCTAAAGGATGAATGGCCGCACAGGGCGAAGGTTGGCGCAGGGTATGGACGGGCTGGATAGGGAACAATCAACCGCACGCATGGCCTGCTGACGGAATCCGCGTGCACTGTTACTTATGCTGCAACAGTTCATGTCACGAATCGCTATGTTTCCCTCCGGTTCAAGCAGTTAATCTGCCCGTGCTTTCAGTCGAATGGCTAGAAAGCGCAAAGCGACAGGATGTGAGTTGTTCATCCCATCGTCATCCGATTTGAATGATTCGAAGATTTTCGACTCATTGCCCCGTGTTCACTGACGTTGATTTGTAGCTCCTGATCCAACGTCTTGCTTTGGCCGCTGCGTTTGCAGCGGCCTTTTTTATGGGCGATGGTTTTTTGAGGGATGGCAGGTCTCAGGCGAGCCCTTCCGAAAGCGATGGAATCAGAGGGTTATGCTGTTCACTTAAGAAAATCTTCAGGCGAGCAAGAAATCTGTGGCGAGGGGATTTATCCCCGTTCGACTGCGAAGCAGTCGCCAAACCGGACAATTCAGTCTGTTTAGCCGGACGCTGGGGCCGCTTCGCGACCCAACGGGGATAAATCCCCTCGCCACAAATTGTGCGTGCCCGCGCTTAAGTGAACAGCGTTAATGGAATCAGAGGGCGTATTTCTGCAAATTCGCCATCATTTCCTTCAATGCTTCAATATTGTCCTTCGGATGCGCCGCCCCTTCGAAATCACAAATCTGCTGCCAGTGCGCCGCCACATCTTCCGGTGAAAATCCGACTCGCGGATCAAACCCTACACCCAGGCTGCGCTCCCAACGCACCTTGCCCATCCAGCCGCCACCGACTTCAAACAGCCCGGAAGTTTCCTGGCAGTTCTCGCTGGCGAGGTACACCACCAGCGGGCTGACCAGTTCCGGTTTGAGTTGTTCGAAGACTTGCGGCGGGATCAGGCCTTCGGTCATGCGGGTGCCGCCGGTGGGGGCGATGGCGTTGACCAGGATGTTGTTTTTGCGGCCTTCGATGGCCAGCGTGCGGGTCAGACCGTAGAGGCCGAGTTTGGCCATGCCGTAGTTGGACTGACCGAAGTTGCCGTAGATGCCCGAGGTCGACGCCGTGAAAATCACACGACCATAGTTTTGCTCGCGCAGGTGCGGCCACGCGGCGCGGGTGACTTTGTAGGCGCCTTCGACGTGGACGCGGTAAACCAGGTCCCAATCGGCGTCGTCCATTTTGTGGAAGGTCTTGTCCCGCAGGATTCCGGCGTTGTTGACCACCACGTCGACACGGCCGAAGGCGTCGAGGGCGTGTTGCACCAGTTTGTCGCCATCGGTGACGGAGTCATGGTTGGCCTCGGCAGTGCCGCCGGCCTCGCGAATTTCAGCCACGACCCGGGCGGCTGCAGAAGCGTTTGCGCCTTCGCCTTGAGCCGAGCCGCCGAGATCGTTGACCAGCACCCTGGCGCCCTGCTTCGCAAACAACAGCGCATGGGCGCGCCCTAGGCCGCCACCGGCCCCCGTGACGATCACGACTTTATCTTCGAAGCGCACAGGCTCATTCATTGGGGGACTCCAGGCCAAGGGACAATGAGTCCGAGTGTCAGGCAAGGCGTTGCTGGTCACAATGAATACCGGTGAAGCTGAATGGTGCTCGATAAGGCTGGGGGATAATCAGGAACAGGCCGCCTTCCGCGGCGGCAAAATCAGCCGGTCGCGAAACGCCAGATAATGTTTCAGCACCTGCGCTGGCGCTTCCGTCTGCGGGTAGTGGCCAATGCCGCGCAACAGCACCGTATCCGGTTCAGGGATCAACTTCCTATAGCGCTCGACCATGTGCGCACCGGAGATCGGATCGGCCGCGCCATCAATCACCCGCAGCGGCACATCACCGCGCTGCATCGCGCTGACCCAACGTTCGCGCTGGACGCGTCGCTCGGGAATGTAGGCAATCAGTTTGTGCAGGATCCGCGGCCCGTGATTGCTGTCCACCAGGCTCCAGAAGTCATCCATCTCACTCTCGGTAGGACGGCTCTGTGGCCCGAAGATCCGCCGGAAACTCTTCACCAGCGCAGCCCGGGAAAAGGCCCGGCCGATCATCCAGCCCAGCGGGCTGAGCAACAGTTTCTGCATCAGTACCGGGCGATGGGTTTCCGGAAACAGGCCGCCATTGAGGAACACGCAACTGGCCAGATGAATGCTCGACTCGTAATGCCGGGCCAGCAGTTCCTGAGCCACGCTGTCGCCATAATCGTGGGCCAGTACGTGCACCGGTTGTTCGACATCCAAATGCGCCAGCAATGCCTGTTGCAGATCGGCTTGCTCCAGCAGGCTGTATTCGTGGTGCACCGGTTTGGCGGAATCACCGAAGCCGAGCATGTCGCAGGCGATCAACCGATAGCGCTGGGCCAGCGGCTGCCACAGGTAATGCCAGTCCCAACTCGCCGTCGGAAAGCCATGGATCAGCAACAGCGGCTCACCCTGCCCCGCCGTCCAGTAACGAATGGTCTGGCCACGGAATACGAACGTCTGGCCGCGTTTGCGCCAGACACACAGGGGGATCTCGGCGAGAGGCATCAGAGTTTGTATCCCGCGTCTTGTTGATCGAGTTTGCGCAGCAACGCCGGCCAGGCCAGCGCGCCGCCCATCCCTTGAGCGCTTTTGGTGATGCCGGCGATCATCGCCTTGGCGCCCGCCAGAACCTGCGGTTCGATGGCGATCAGTTCCGCGCCGCCGTTCTGCGCCATCACCTGGATGTCGCAGGTACGCTGGAAGGTGAACATCATCAGGAACGTGTCGGCGATGGTGCCGCCACAGGTCAGCAGACCGTGGTTATGCAGCATCAGGAAATTGTTTTCACCGAGGTCGGCTTGCAGCCGCGCCTTTTCTTCATGGTTCAGCGCAACGCCTTCGTAGGCGTGGTAGGCCAGGCTGGACAGGACGAACAATGACTGCTGGCTGATCGGCAGAATGCCTTGCTTCTGCGCCGACACCGCAACGCCCGACGACGTGTGGGTATGCAGCACGCAAACCACATCGTGACGCACTTCATGCACGGCGCTGTGGATGGTGTACCCCGCCGGGTTGATCTCGTAAGGACTGTCCATCAGCTTGTTGCCGGCCTGATCGACCTTCACCAGACTCGACGCCGTGATCTCGTGAAACATCAGCCCGAACGGGTTGATCAGGAAGTCTTCGGTGCCGGGCACCTTGGCGGAAATGTGGGTGAAAATCAGATCATCCCAGCCATGCAGGGCGACCAGGCGATAACAGGCAGCCAGATCGACACGGGCCTGCCACTCGGCGGCGCTGACCTGGTCTTTGACACTGTGGGGCGATTGGAGGGGGGCTACGCTCACGTCAAGGAACCTCGCTTCTTATTATGGAGTGTATCCAATGACTACCGAGTCTAGTCAGCCCTCGAGGTTCGTGTAGTTGCATTGGCAGCCAGCTTGATGGCCTAGCGAGTCAGTGCGCAACCCAGCCTGGATCCAAGTCAAAGTACCGACGCCAGCTACGGCGCAGCACCCCTGCTCAACAGCCCCGTCAGAACCTTGATCCACCTCGGCACCGAACCTTCCTCACCCGTCAAAAGCCGCGTATGCACGAACGGCCAGTCAGCCCCGCAGGGCCGTGACCAGTTCCGCCAGCCAGGGCTCGGCATCGGTTTCCGGCGTGACGCTTTCGCTGGCGTCCAGGCGCAGCATCGGCAGTACCTCGTGGATGCCCAGTTCGCCGAACAGCTCACGCATCAGCTCGCCGCCACCGCAGAACGTGTCGCCGTAGCTCGCATCGCCCAGGCCGATCACGGCGCCCGGCAAACCACGCCAGGCCGCCGGCAACTGATCGCGAATGGAAAAATACAATGGCTGCAGGTTGTCCGGCAGTTCACCCATGCCGGTGGTCGAGGTCACCGCCAGAAAGGCTTCGGGGCCGAAGGCCTGAACATCGGCGAGGCTCGCACGCGGGTTGTGAAAGGTGTCGAATCCCGCAGTTTTCAAAATGTTCGCAGCGTGGCGGGCGACTTCTTCAGCCGTGCCGTACACCGAGCCGGAAAGTATGGCGACTTTCATCAATCTGATCCTGAAGCTGAGTAAAAGACTGGGATATTAACAGCAGAGACCTCATTGTTCTTTTAGAATGCAGAACGTCAATCAATCGGGAAGGGATTCTTCAATGATCAACGCGCAGCTGCTGCAAATGGTGATTAATGCGTCCAACGACGGCATCGTGATCGCCGAAAAGGAAGGCGAGCAAGACAACATTCTGATTTACGTCAACCCGGCGTTCGAACGTCTGACCGGATACACCAGCGAAGAAATCCTCTACCAGGATTGCCGCTTTCTGCAGTCAGGTGACCGCGATCAGGAAGCACTGCCGTTGATTCGCGAGGCGTTGGACAGCGGCGGGTCCTGTCGGGAAGTCCTGCGTAATTACCGCAAGGACGGCACCCCATTCTGGAATGAGCTGTCGCTTTCGACGGTGAAAAACCCCAGCGACGGTCAGACCTATTTTGTCGGCGTACAAAAAGACGTGACTGTTCAGGTCAAGGCGCAGCAGCGGGTTACACAGCTTGAGGCGCAAGTGGCCGAGCTTCAAAAAGAGCTTGCCGAACTAAAAGCGACGAACGGCGAAAACCAAATCAAGAATTGATTGTCATTAACTAGAATCACCGGTGGCTTTGTAACTTTTTTTTTCGAGCAGATTATGCAACGCGACGCACTCCTGACCCAGGATGAGCTGGATTTCATCCAGACCATGCAACACAACCCGCAACTCAATGTGCGGGATGCAACGTCGAGCCTGCTCGTCAACGGTGGTTCGCAAATCCGTGACTTGCTCACGCGCCTTGCCGCACATGAGCAAGTCACCATCCAGGCCAATTTCGAAAATCAGCAAATGACCTTCCCGCTGCATCTGGTGGAAGACGAATTTCATGCGCTGCATTTACGCCTCGGCGTTCCCAGCATCTATGAGGACGGGCCGATGGTCCGGCCATGGCGCCTGGTACTCGAAGAGCCAGTCGCCCTGGAAAATGCCAGTGGCCAGCCTGGTACGATGTGGGTGCACGAGGTGTCGTTCAAAGGCGTCCTGCTGGAAGTTCGCAACAAGACCAAACCGCCCAAACATTTCGCCTTGTGGTTCAGCCCTTCAGGCTATGAACGGATCGCGATGCGCGGCACCTTCGAGAAGGAAACCGACAGCGGTTTCTACGCGTATCAGTTGAGTCAGAGCGACACCGACGAAACCGAGCGCCTGCGCCAGTACATCCTTCAGCAGCACCGGCTGACGCATCCCGCCCTGCACCTCTGACTCAGGTATCCAGATTGCCTGCCAGGAACTGCTTCAGGCGCTGACGCATCACCACTCCCTCGCTCCCCAGACATCCAATGGACGATCCGGTCAGGCTCTCCTGCGCCAGATCGGACGCATCACCGGCCAGCATCAACTGGCAATCCAGGCTCATGGCCAGTCGATTCAAACGCCGCGATAGTTCAGGGGCGGGTGCATGACTGGACACCAGCACCAATGCCTGTGGCTTGATTCTTTCGCAAACCAGGGTCAATTCGTCGAAGGGATGACCGATCGCCAGCAATTGAATAGCCGAATCGACACTGCTCAGAAACAGCGCCGTGAGTAGCACTTCAAGCTCACGACATTGATCGTTCAGGGCACAGACAATCACACGACGCGGCTGCATGACACGCATCAGCAGCAGGCGCTGCAACACACGAGAACGCAGAAAGCCATCCAGGAAAAGCCACTCGCTTGTCTGACCGAACCCTTCATGGCGTTGCAGCAATTGCTGCCAGAGCGGAATCAGAATGTCCTGGAACACCACCGTCAGGGGGTAACTGGAAAAGATCTGTCCATAGACCTGCTCCAGCTGGACCTCATCAAATGCGCTGACGGCTGCTTTGACCTGTTCCTGCCACTGCCCGTAGTCAGCTTGCACCAGTTCATTGGGGATGAGGTGCGACAGCGCCTGCAGCGGCGCGGTCCTGGCCAGGATCTTGCCGACCTTGCTGACGGCAACGCCGCGGTCGATCCAGCCAAGGATACTGAAGACCCGCTCGATATCGGCCATCGCATACAACCGATGCCCGCTTTCGGTGCGCGTAGGCTGGATCAAACCATAACGGCGCTCCCATGCCCGTAGCGTGACCGGGTTGACGCCTGTCAGCCGAGACACCTCGCGAATCGGAAACAGCTCTTCCCGTTCAAGAGGAACAGCGGTCTGAGCACCAGCGACATCGTCAGTCAAGACAGGCATTGGGCAGTCAAAGTCCGTACATTAAATTGGATCCCATTCTAACTCTCTTGCCCCATCATCATTCAAGGCCTGGATGAGCAACGATTGTCAGGGGCATAACCTGTAGAATCCGGAATAATCCTTGCTTGTTCCGAGACGCAGCCCACCACCCCGGTGCTGCGCCTGGCGAACCTCCTACCCGGAGGCTCGCGATTGTCATATGGAGATACAAAATGTCTACCTCACCCGTCACGCTGATGGTTGCGCGCCGCGTCACCGATGGGCGTTATCAAGACCTGATGGCCTGGTTGCGCGAAGGCGAACAACTGGCCACCGACTTCCAGGGTTATCTCGGCTCAGGCGTGCTCGCCCCGCCGCCCGACGACGACGAATTCCAGATTATTTTCCGTTTCGCCAACGAGCAGACCATGCACGCCTGGGAGCATTCCGCCTCTCGTACTGCCTGGCTTGCACGCGGCAGCGACCTGTTTGCGCATAAGACGGAACATCGCGTGAGCGGCATCGAAGGCTGGTTCGGCGCTGCCGGCCAACGTCCGCCACGCTGGAAACAGGCCGTGGCGATCTGGCTGGCGTTCTTTCCGGTGTCGTTGCTGTTCAACTTTGTGCTGGGGCCGCTGCTCGGCGAAATGAGCCTGCTGCCTCGGGTGTTGATCAGCACGCTGTGCCTGACGCCGTTGATGGTTTACTTCTTTATTCCATTGTCGACCCGGGTGCTGGCAGGCTGGCTGCAAAGCACGCCGACGCGGCGATTGCCATCCGAGCCCACCACTCAAAACCACTGATAACCCCCTGTGGAAGCGAGCTTGTGTGGCGAGGGAGCTTGCTCGCGCTGGGCTGTGTAGCGGCCCCTTTGTGAGTGCTGCGCACTCAAGCGGGAGCAAGCTCCCTCGCCACACAGGCTCGCACAGAGGTTGCCGCACCAATAGGTAGACCGCTCCCGTCGCTGGTATAGTTTTGCTCTTACCGCGACGCGAGCCGTTCATGACTTCTTCATCCGCCCCGATCCTCATTACCGGTGCCGGCCAGCGTGTCGGCCTGCACTGCGCGCAGCGTCTGCTCGAAGACGGCCATGCCGTGATCTTCAGCTATCGCACTGAACGCCCCGGCGTACAGGCGTTGCGTGACCTGGGCGCGACGGCGGTATTCGCGGACCTTTCCACCGAAGCCGGAATTTTCGCCTTCATCAGCGAACTGAAAACCCACGCCGACAGCCTGCGCGCGATCATCCACAACGCCTCCGAATGGCTGACCGAAACGCCGGACACCGACGCCGCAGCCTTCACCCGCCTGTTCAGCGTGCACATGCTGGCGCCCTACCTGATCAACCTGCATTGCGCCGACTTGCTGCAACGCTCGAGCCCGGCCGACATCGTGCACATCAGCGATGATGTCACCCGCAAGGGCAGCAGCAAGCACATCGGCTACTGCGCCAGCAAAGCCGGGCTCGACAGTCTCACCCTGTCCTTTGCCGCGAAGTTCGCACCGGACATCAAGGTCAACGGTATCGCTCCGGCCCTGCTACTGTTCAATCCCGATGACGACGCGGCCTACCGCACCAAGGTCCTGGCCAAGTCTGCGCTGGGCATCGAACCCGGCAGCGAAGTGATCTACCAGAGCCTGCGCTATTTGCTCGACAACCCTTATGTCACCGGCACGACCCTGACCGTCAACGGCGGACGGCACCTCAAATAGATTGGCCCGCGAGGATGTTCCATGACGTTATCCCTGTCCCAGAGCTATCGCGAGATCCTCATCGGTCTCGGTGAAAATCCCGACCGCGAAGGCCTGCTCGATACACCGGTGCGCGCGGCCAAAGCCATGCAGTACCTGTGTCACGGTTATGAACAGAGTGTCGAAGAAATCGTCAACGGCGCGTTGTTCGCCTCCGACAACGATGAAATGATCATTGTCGACAACATCGAGCTGTACTCGCTCTGTGAACATCACCTGTTGCCCTTCATCGGCAAGGCGCATGTGGCTTATATTCCAACGGGTAAAGTGCTGGGCCTGTCGAAGATTGCTCGGTTGGTGGACATGTTCGCCCGTCGCCTGCAAATCCAGGAAAATCTCACCCGGCAAATCGCCGACGCGGTGCAACAGGTGACCGGTGCCGCGGGTGTCGCGGTGGTCATTGAAGCCCGACACATGTGCATGATGATGCGCGGCGTCGAGAAACAGAATTCGACCATGAACACCTCGGTGATGCTCGGCGCCTTCCGCGAGTCGAGCAACACCCGCCAGGAGTTTCTGCAATTGATTGGACGGAGCAAGTAGCAATGCCACAACTTCAACCAGGAATGGCACGTATCCGGGTCAAGGACCTGTGCCTGCGGACGTTCATCGGGATCAACGAGGATGAAATCCTCAACAAGCAGGATGTGCTGATCAACCTGACCATTCTGTACGCCGCTCAGGAGGCGGTGCGTGACAACGACATCGATCACGCGCTGAATTACCGGACCATCACCAAGGCGATCATTGCTCACGTGGAGGGCAATCGTTTTGCCCTGCTTGAGCGCCTGACCCAGGAAATTCTTGATCTGGTCATGACCAACGCGTCGGTGCTGTATGCCGAGGTCGAAGTCGACAAACCCCATGCCCTGCGTTTCGCCGAGTCGGTGTCGATCACCCTCGCCGCGAGCCGCTGAGCGCGTCTGGCGCATCGTGCGTCAGGCTTTTATCATCTCGCGCACGACTTAAAAGCACAGAGCCCATCATGACTGACCAACAACGCCTCGAACTTGAAGCCGCCGCCTTCCGCCGGTTGGTCGCGCATCTGGACAGCCGCAAGGATGTACAGAACATCGACCTGATGAACCTCTCGGGTTTCTGCCGCAATTGCCTGTCCAAGTGGTACAAGGCCGCGGCCGACGAACGCCAGATCGAGGTCAGCCTCGATGACGCCCGCGAAATGGTCTACGGCATGCCGTACGCCGAGTGGAAAGCCCAATACCAGCAAGAAGCCAGCGCCGAACAACTAGCGGCGTTCGCCAAAGGAAAACCCAATGAGTGATTTGAACACCCTGCGCGCCAGCCTCCAGAGCGGCGAACACGTTTTTGCCGACACCCTGGCGTTCATCGCCGCGGGTTACGACTACCAGCCACAGGCTTTCAATAACGGCGGCGTGGAAAACGCCGCCGGGCAGAACGAAGGTTCGTGCAAGACCTTGGGTCTGGCGCTGCTGGAAGGTTTGAGCGATGAAGAAGCACTGCTGGCGTTTGGCGAGCACTACCGTTCTGTCGTGGCCACGCCTGAAGGCAGCGATCACGGCAATA
Source organism: Pseudomonas sp. LB3P81 (assembly GCF_054897965.1). Lineage (NCBI taxonomy): Bacteria > Pseudomonadati > Pseudomonadota > Gammaproteobacteria > Pseudomonadales > Pseudomonadaceae > Pseudomonas > Pseudomonas sp. LB3P81. Next base: position 2,411,523 of record NZ_JBUBVG010000001.1, read on the forward strand.
TCCGTGCGTTGATTGCGCATGGATTGGCCGGTGTGAAGTTCTCGCAGCAACCGCTGAGACGCCGCTGATTTAAGGTCAACATCAAAAGATCGCAGGCTTCGCCAGCTCCTACAGGTGAGCGCCGATCCATGTAGGAGCTGGCAAAGCCTGCGATCTTTTGATCTTCGCTGTTTCTACACCACATCCCGACTTTTAAGATTGACCCGGCAACTTTATTTCGTTTGCCGGACACCGCTGCTCGCGGCTTAGATAAAAAGAAGCCTCCCTTCTTCAGAGTCGGTCATCCATGAGCAGCGAAACCATCAGCCGGTCGATCAACATCGTTCATCCCGTCACGCTCAGCCACGGCAAAAATGCCGAGGTCTGGGACATCGATGGCAAACGCTACATCGACTTTGTCGGCGGCATCGGCGTGTTGAACCTCGGCCATTGCCACCCGCGCATCGTCGAGGCCATTCGCGAACAAGCCACCCGGCTGACGCACTACGCGTTCAACGCGGCTCCGCACATGCCTTACCTCGACCTCATGGATCGCCTGGCCGCGTTCATTCCGGTGGATTACCCGGTCAGCGGCATGCTCACCAACAGCGGCGCGGAAGCGGCGGAAAACGCTTTGAAGATCGTCCGGGGCGCGACTGGTCGCACAGTCGTCATCGCCTTCGACGGCGCCTTTCACGGACGCACACTCGCCACGCTCAACCTGAACGGCAAAGTCGCACCCTACAAACAGAAAGTCGGTGTGCTGCCCGGGCCGGTGTATCACCTGCCCTTCCCCAGCAAAGACAACGGCGTGACCTGCGCCGAAGCGCTGAAGGCAATGGATCGATTGTTCAGTGTCGAAATCGATGTCGAAGACGTGGCGTGTTTTATCGTCGAACCGGTGCAGGGCGAAGCTGGTTTCCTGGCGATGGACGTCGAGTTCGCCCAAGCGTTGCGACGCTTGGGCGATGAAAAAAACATCCTGTTGATCGCCGATGAAATCCAGTCCGGTTTCGGCCGCACCGGCCAGCGCTTTGCGTTTTCACGCCTGGGCATCGAGCCGGACCTGATCCTGCTCGGCAAAAGCATCGCAGGCGGTGTGCCGCTGGGTGCGGTGGTCGGGCGCAAAGCGCTGCTCGACACCTTGCCCAAGGGCGGACTCGGCGGCACTTACTCGGGCAATCCCATTGCCTGCGCCGCTGCGTTGGCGACGCTCGACGAAATGACCGACGCCAACCTGCATGCCTGGGGCTCGCAGCAGGAAGAAGCGATCGTCAGCCGTTACGAAGCCTGGCGCGCGAACAAGATTTCACCCTTTCTCGGACGCCTGACCGGCGTTGGTGCAATGCGCGGCATCGAACTGGCCCATGCTGACGGCACACCGGCCCCGACGCAGTTGACGCAACTGCTGGCTCTGGCGCGTGACGCGGGTTTGCTGCTGATGCCCAGCGGCAAGTCGCGCCACATTATCCGGCTGCTGGCGCCACTGACCACTGAAGCGACTGTGTTGGAGGAAGGGCTGGACATCCTTGAGGCGTGCCTCGCGAAGTTGAATTGACAGCAAACAGCGGGCGGGTGGCCGCCAATGCGATCACTCAATCGTTGAAGGTCATGGATTTCGTTCAGGAGCGACTGAAGGGCTGATGAACGCCTGAGTACCTGTGGGAGCGGGCTTGCTCGCGAAGGCGGTGAGTCAGGCACTCAATATGTCGACTGGCACACCGGCTTCGCGAGCAAGCCCGCTCCCACATTTGCCTTGCAGTGTCAGTGAAATCGTGGACACAAAAAAACCGGCCGAAGCCGGTTTTTTCATTTCAACAGAATCAGAACGAAGCGTTCTGCAGTCCATCGAGGTAACGCTCGGTGTCCAGTGCCGCCATGCAGCCAGCGCCGGCGGAGGTGATCGCTTGACGGTAAACGTGGTCAGCCACATCACCGGCAGCAAAGATACCTTCGACGTTGGTCGCAGTCGCATTGCCTTCACGACCGCCGTGCACCACCAGGTAGCCGTCTTTCAACGTCAGCTGACCTTCGAACAACGAGGTGTTCGGGGTGTGGCCGATGGCGATGAACACGCCGTCGACTTTCAGCTCGTCGAAGCTGCCGTCGTTGTTTTTCAGGCGGGCACCGGTCACGCCCATGTTGTCGCCCAGGACTTCGTCCAGGTTCGAATTCAGTTTCAGGATGATCTTGCCTTCGGCCACGCGGGCATTGAGCTTGTCGATCAGGATCTTCTCGGCGCGGAAGGTTTCGCGACGGTGGATCAGGGTCACCGTGCTGGCGATGTTGGCCAGGTACAGCGCTTCTTCCACGGCAGTGTTACCGCCACCGACCACGGCCACTGGCTTGTTGCGATAAAAGAAACCGTCGCAGGTGGCGCAGGCCGAAACGCCTTTGCCCATGAACGCTTCTTCCGACGGCAGGCCCAGGTAACGCGCGCTGGCGCCGGTGGCGATGATCAGGGCGTCGCAGGTGTAGGTCGCGCTGTCGCCGGTCAGGGTGTAAGGCTTGGCAGCGAAGTCCACGGCATTGATGTGATCGAAAACGATCTCGGTTTCAAAGCGCTCGGCGTGCTCTTTCATGCGCTCCATCAACGCCGGGCCGGTCAGGCCATGGACATCGCCCGGCCAGTTGTCGACTTCGGTGGTGGTAGTCAGTTGACCGCCGGCTTGCATGCCGGTGATCAACAGTGGCTTGAGGTTGGCACGGGCGGCATAGACCGCGGCGCTGTAACCGGCAGGGCCGGAACCGAGAATAATCACTCGCGAATGACGGACTTCAGACATGACCTGCTCCTGTTGACCGGCCCGAAACACCTGGCGCGGAACGCCGGGTTGCCGGCGGGAATAAAAAAGGACTGTTGAAAGCACTTGGGGAAGGCTTGAACTCGACAGTCCTGTAAAAAGAATGGGTGCAGCGTATCGAGGGGGCGAAGATTAAGGAAATACGGTTTAACAATCCAGCTCATAGGCGGTCTCTATCCTGTTGCAGCTTATATATAGGCGCCTTTGTTACAGTTGATGTCGATGCTGCGACCGCGCTTTCGCCCGTAAGGCAAAGCCGGTAAGGTCGGCGCGTTTCCCCTCTGCTCGGAGCACGATATGCCCGCCCCTGTTCTGTCCGGCCCGCAATACCTGCGCGAAGGCCTTAAGCTCGTCCTGAGCCCCAGCCTGCGTTTGTTCGTGTTGTTGCCGCTGGCAATCAATCTGGTGCTGTTCGTCGGATTGATCTATCTGGCCGGCCATCAATTCAGCCTGTGGGTCGATACGCTGATGCCGTCCCTGCCCGACTGGCTGAGTTTTCTCAGCTACGTGCTCTGGCCGATTTTCGTGGTGCTGGTGGTGCTGATGGTGTTCTTCACCTTCACCATGCTCGCCAACGTCATCGCCGCGCCGTTCAACGGCTTCCTCGCGGAGAAAGTCGAAGTGGTGGTGCGCGGCACCGATGACTTCCCGGCCTTCAGCTGGGGCGAACTGATCGCCATGATCCCGCGCACCCTGGCTCGGGAAATGCGCAAGCTCGGTTACTTCCTGCCGCGGGCGATCGGGTTGTTCGTCCTCTCGTTCATCCCCGTGGCGAACATCATCGCCGCACCGCTGTGGCTGCTGTTCGGGGTGTGGATGATGGCGATCCAGTACATCGACTACCCGGCGGACAACCACAAGCTCGGCTGGAACGAGATGCTTGCCTGGCTGCGCGAGAAGCGCTGGCAGAGCATGAGTTTTGGCGGGAGTGTTTATCTGGTGTTGCTGATTCCGGTGGTCAACATTCTGATGATGCCGGCGGCTGTGGCGGGGGCGACGTTGTTTTGGGTGCGTGAGCGCGGGGCGGAGAATCTGGTGACCCAACGCTGAGCCGGTCACAAATCCATCATCAAAACAACACACTGACGACATGGCCTCAGCCGATACTGAGGTCATGACGACAGCTCTGCATATCACCCTGATCACCGAAACCTTCCCTCCCGAAATCAACGGTGTGGCCAATACCCTTGGCCGCTTGTGCGACGGTTTGCGCGCGCGCGGGCATCAGGTGGAACTGGTGCGGCCACGGCAGGGTTGCGATCAGCAACTGGGCAGCGACGATGAATTGCTGCTGTGCCGGGGCTGGCCGCTGCCGGGGTATCCGGGATTGCAATGGGGTCAGTCGTCGATGCACAAACTGCTGCGGCGCTGGAAGCGCCAGCGCCCGGACGTGCTGTACATCGCCACGGAAGGACCGCTGGGTTTGTCTGCGTTGCGCGCGGCACGGCGTCTGGGGATTTCGGTGGTCAGCGGCTTTCATACCAATTTCCAGCAGTACTCCAACCAGTACGGGCTCGGCTTGCTCACTCGCCTGCTGACCCATTATCTGCGCTGGTTTCACAATCGCTCGACCCTGACCCTGGTGCCGAGTGTCAGCCAGCGTCTGGAACTGGAACGCCGGCAATTCGAACGCCTGGCATTACTGTCCCGAGGGGTCGACAGTCAGTTGTTTCACCCGATCAAACGCCTGCCATCGCTGCGCGAGCAATGGGGCCTGGCGGAGAAGGACATTGCACTGATTCACGTAGGACGTCTGGCGCCGGAGAAAAATATTGGCTTGCTCAAGCGCTGTTTCGACACGCTGACAGCGACTTATCCACAGCGAAAAATAAAACTGATCATCGTCGGCGACGGCCCGCAACGAGCGTCGCTGGAGCAGGAACTGCCCGAGGCGATTTTCTGCGGTTCACAACGCGGCGAAGCCTTGGCCAGCCACTATGCGTCCGGGGACGTGTTTCTGTTTCCGAGCATGACCGAAACCTTCGGCAATGTGGTGCTTGAGGCATTGGCCTCGGGGCTGGGTGTTGTGGCTTACGATCAGGCGGCGGCAGCGCAGCATATCCGCCACGGCTACAACGGCGTGCTGGCGATGCCGGGGGATGAAGAGGCCTTCAGCGATGCGGCGGCGTGGTTGCTGGATGAGCGCGAAACCTTGCGTTGCATAAGGCTCAATGCGCGTCAGCATGCGAGTCGTCAGGGATGGGCGGCGATTATCGAGCAGTTTGAGGGGCAGTTGCGGGGGGCTTGTGTTGGGGAGCAGGTGGTTCCTGGTGCAGCGACCTTACCCTGAATTTTTGGTGACTTTGAGTCAGTCTTCGCGAGCAAGCCCGCTCCCACATTGGTTTTGCGTCGTACACAAATCCATTGTGGGAGCGGGCTTGCTCGCGAAGGGGGTCCTTCTAGGCGCCGCTTAAACCAAGGTCATCAACGCCTCACGGCTGAACGGCAAGATCTCTTCTTCACGACCGTCACGCACCTTCTGCGCCCAGTCCGGATCTACCAGCAGCGCACGACCCACCGCCACCAGATCAAACTCATCATTGTTCAAACGCTCCAGCAGTTTTTCCAGGCTGGCCGGCTGCGCGATCTTGTCGGTGTTGACCATGAACTGGAGGAACTCGCCATCCAGGCCGACGCTGCCCACGGTGATGGTCGGCTTGCCGGTCAGTTTGCGTGTCCAGCCAGCCAGGTTCAGTTCGGACCCGTCGAACTCCGGCTCCCAGAAACGGCGCGTCGAGCAATGGAAAATGTCCACGCCGGCGTCGGACAACGGCTTGAGGAACTCACCCAACGCTTCCGGGGTTTGCACCAGACGCGCGGTGTAATCCTGCTGCTTCCACTGGGAGAAACGGAAGATGATCGGGAAACCTTCACCGACCGCCGCACGCACCGCCTGAATCAGCTCGATGGCGAAGCGCGAACGGTTGGCCAGGCTGCCGCCGTATTCGTCGGTGCGCTGGTTACTGCCTTCCCAGAAGAACTGGTCCACGAGATAACCATGAGCACCGTGGATTTCCACGCCGTCCATGCCGATGCTTTGCGCGTCTTTGGCGGCTTGAGCGAACGCGGCAATCACGTCCTGGATATCCTGCTGGGTCATGCCGTGAACCACGACCTGACCATCCTTCAATTTTTCCGACGGACCGTAACCCGGCACGCTCGCGTCCGGCTCGGTGCCGATGCGACGCACGCTGCCGACATGCCACAGCTGCGGAACGATCTTGCCGCCTTCGGCGTGCACCGCGTCGACGACTTTCTTCCAGCCGGCCAATGCGGCTTCACCGTAGAAATGCGGAACATTCGGATAGCCGTTGGAGGCGATGTGTCCAACGGTGGTGCCCTCGGTGATGATCAAGCCAACACCGGCGGCGGCACGGCGACGGTAGTACTCGATCACTTTGGAATTGGGTACGCCACCCGGCGAGAATGAGCGGGTCATCGGGGCCATGACGACGCGGGTCGGCAGTTCAAGGGTGCCGAGGTGGAACGGTTTGAACAGGGCTTTGACAGGCATGGGGGCGCTCCACGAAAACGATATCGACGGGATGGAATTTTATGACGGCGATAATATGCGCAGTGTCGAGCGATGCACAGCACTATTGATCTGGGTGATTAAGAGTCAAAAGGCAGAAGCAAAAAGATCGCAGCCTCCGGCAGCTCCTACGCAGGAATGTGAACACCTGTAGGAGCTGCCGTGTGGTGGTCGAACGTTTTTGGACCATGATGTAGGAGCGTCGATTTAAGGAAGCATCATGGGATATCGGGTTGTTACCTCTGAGGAAAAAGCGGAAGCCATTCGCTTGGTTGTGGAGATGAATTACTCCATACCTAAAGCCTGTGAGGCTACAGGTGTGGGGCCAACAGCGTTACGCCGCTGGGTTTCACGCTGGCGCCGGGAGCAGGAAGGAATTGTGCAAGCTCCTCGCCTACAGGATCAGGAGCTGATTGAGTCGCTCCAGGCGAAACTGGCGCTACTTGAAGCCGAGAACCAAGTGCTAAAAAAGCAATTGCCCTCTCATCTAAAGGTTCTGTTCGGTCGAACCAAGTGATTGATGGCATCAGAGGGGCAATGTCGATTCGGCGTATGTGTGTCTTGTTCGGCTTGGCCCGCAGCAGCTATTACGTGAAACGTAAAGCCGTGCGGCAGCGACCAGTTTTGGGAGATCTGGGGAGTAAACTTCGTGCGTTGCATAAGCAGCATCGAGAAGCATTGGGTACTCGCGGGCTATCCAAGGAGTTGAGGAAAGAGGGAGTTTTTATAGGGCGTTATCGAATGCGTACCTTGATCAAGACCTTTGACCTACAGCGGCGCAGGCCACGTTATGCGCACTATCGCCGGGCCACGAAGCCAGCTGTCGTTGCACCGAACATACTTGATCGTCGTTTCAATCCAGCCCGGTCAGACACGCTTTGGGCAGGTGATATCACCTACATCAGAGTGGGACATGGCTGGCTGTACCTGGCAGTGGTGATGGACCTGTTTTCGCGCAGGATTGTGGGATGGGCTTGCTCACGAACAGCGGATGCCGAGCTGTCTATGAAGGCGCTGAAGCTTGCGGTAGCACTACGCCGTCCGATGCCTGAACTGCTATTTCACTCTGATCAGGGCTGCCAATACACCGCCGATCGCTTTGTTGAGTGCTTGGCAGAAAACCGGATCGTTCAGAGCATGAGTCGTCGAGGTAACTGCTGGGATAACGCAGTAGTCGAGCGCTACTTCAGGACGTTGAAGCACGATTGGATGCCGGAAAACGGATACCAGAATCATTTCGAAGCGGAGAAGGATGTGATGGATTTCATCTCGCACTACAACCATCGCCGTTGCCACTCAGCCTCGAACAACTTGCCGCCTGCGCTGTTTGAGCAGCAGGCGGCTTAATGCTCCTACGGAGTGGTGCAAAAAAACTGAACCACTACACCGGAGGCTGCGATCTTTTGATTTTGATTGCGGAATATCAGCTCAACGCTTTTTCAATCGCCTGGATGACAGAAGGATCATCCGGTGCCGTACGCGGCGAGAACCGCGCCAGTACGCGACCATCTTTACCCAGCAGGAATTTCTCGAAGTTCCAGGTAATGTCGCCCGGAAATTCCGCACCCTCGCCTGCCAGCAGGCGGTACAGCTGATGACGATCATGGCCGTTGACTTCCAGCTTGCTGGACAACGGAAAGGTCACGCCATAGTTGAGGCTGCAGAACTCCTGGATCTCTTTCTCGGTGCCCGGTTCCTGCCCGGCAAACTGGTTGCACGGCAGGCCCAGCACGCTGAAGCCTTTGCCTTTGTATTGTTGGTGGAGGTTTTCCAGCGCCGCGTACTGTGGGGTCAAGCCACATTTTGAGGCAACGTTGACCACCAGCACGACGTTCCCCTTGAAGGGCGCCAGCGGAAGATCCTGACCATCAAGGGCTGTCAGTTTAAGGTCGTGAAAAGCACTCATGACGTACTCCAAATTCCCGTGTTCTTCTCGAATCAGCCTCTTGGCGATGCCACCAAAGACAGCCGCAGACTAAAAAGGCGCCCTCGGGCGCCTCTCCAGTTCTCTGAGCTTAGCGCAGAAAATCAGTGGTGATGGCCACCTTCGCCATGGACGTGACCATGAGCGATTTCTTCCTGGCTGGCATCACGGATGTCGATGATCTTGACCTGGAAATTCAGGCGCTGACCGGCCAACGGGTGGTTGCCGTCGACGGTGACATCGTCGCCGTCCAGATCGCGAATGGTGACGATCTGCATCTGGCCGTCCGGAGCGGAAGCGTGGAACTGCATGCCCACTTCCAGTTCGTCGACGCCTTCGAACATGCTGCGGCTCAGGGTGCTGACCAGTTCGGCAGCGTACTCGCCGTAAGCGTCTTCAGGTTCAACGGCTACGGTCAGCTCGTCGCCGACTGCTTTGCCTTCCAGAGCCTTTTCCAGGCCCGGGATGATGTTGCCTGCACCTTGCAGGTAGACCAGCGGCGCGCCGCCGGCGGAGCTGTCGATGACCTCACCAGCGTCGTTGGTCAGGGTATAGTCGATGGAGACAGCCTTATTGGCGGCGATCAGCATGGGGCGAGACCTTTTGCATAAGAATTTAGAAAGGCCAAGTTTAGCGAAGCAATCGTCCGAAAGCGAACACAACCCGGACAGACGGATCACGGTGAAAGGCTCGACGGTCACCGGTTTCCATCAGGACGAGGACGGGCATTGGGTGGCAGAGCTGTCCTGTGGCCACACGCAACACCTGCGCCACCAGCCGCCGTGGCAATCCCGCGCCTGGGTTATGGACCCACTGCTGCGTAATGAAAAAATAGGCCAGCCCTTTGAATGTGGTTGGTGCGCACAAGGCTCGGTTAGCGATAACCTTGGCGACTGAATTTCGGTAGATCGTCAAACATAGATGATCGCCTTTGCCATGCACCTCCAGAGAATCCGCATGCAAACTTTTTTTATCGCGCCCACCGATTTTGGTGTGGGTCTGACCTCCATCAGTCTCGGGCTGGTGCGCACCCTCGAGCGGGCCGGCCTCAAAGTCGGTTTTTTCAAACCGATCGCCCAGCCTCATCCGGGTGACACCGGGCCTGAACGCTCCACCGAACTGGTGGCCCGCACCCACGGTTTGAAACCGCCTCAGCCATTGGGCCTGGCGCATGTCGAGCGCATGCTCGGCGACGGCCAGCTCGACGAACTGCTCGAAGAAATCATCACGCTCTATCAGCAAGCGGCCATCGGCAAGGACGTGCTGATTGTCGAAGGCATGGTCCCGACCCGCAGCGCCAGTTACGCCGCGCGGGTCAATCTGCACCTCGCCAAGAGTCTCGACGCCGATGTGATTCTGGTCTCCGCGCCGGAAAACGAAGTGCTGACCGAACTCTCCGGCCGCGTGGAATTGCAGGCGCAATTGTTTGGCGGTCCGAAAGACCCAAAAGTCCTCGGCGTGATCCTCAACAAGGTCAAGACCGACGAAAGCATGGACGCCTTCGCCTCGCGCCTGAAGGAGCATTCGCCCTTGCTGCGCAGCGGTGATTTCCGCCTGCTCGGGTGCATCCCGTTCCAGCCGGAACTGAACGCGCCGCGCACCCGCGACGTGGCTGATCTGATGGGCGCGCAAATCCTCAATGCCGGCGACTACGAAACCCGGCGCATGAGCAAAATCATCATCTGCGCCCGCACCATGCGCAACACCGTGGAGCTGCTCAAGCCCGGCGTGCTGGTGGTGACGCCAGGCGACCGCGACGACATCATCCTCGCCGTCAGCCTCGCGGCCATGAACGGCGTTCCGCTGGCCGGCCTGCTGCTGACCAGCGACACCCTGCCCGACCCGCGCATCATGGACCTGTGCCGTGGCGCGTTGCAGGCCGGTTTGCCGGTGTTGTCGGTGAGCACTGGTTCCTACGACACCGCCAACCAGTTGAACGGCCTGAACAAGGAAATCCCGATCGACGACCGCGAGCGTGCGGAGATCATCACCGACTTCGTCGCCAGTCACCTCGACGCCAACTGGCTGCACCAGCGCTGTGGCACGCCACGGGAAATGCGCCTGTCGCCGGCGGTGTTCCGCTACCAGTTGATCCAGCGCGCCCAGGCCGCCAACAAACGTATCGTCTTGCCCGAAGGCAGCGAGCCGCTGACCGTGCAAGCGGCGGCGATCTGTCAAGCGCGCGGCATTGCCCGCTGCGTGTTGCTGGCGAAACCGGAAGACGTCGAAGCCGTCGCTCGCGCGCACGATATCGAGCTGCCGCCAGGACTGGAGATTCTCGACCCGGACCTGATTCGTGAACGCTACGTCGAACCGATGGTTGCCCTGCGCAAGACCAAAAGCCTCAACGCGCCGATGGCCGAGCAACAACTGGAAGACACCGTGGTGATCGGCACGATGATGCTGGCGCTGGATGAAGTCGACGGCCTCGTGTCCGGCGTCATTCACTCCACCGCCAATACCATCCGCCCGGCCCTGCAACTGATCAAGACCGCGCCGGGGTGCACCTTGGTGTCGTCGGTATTCTTCATGCTGTTTCCCGAAGAAGTGCTGGTCTACGGCGACTGCGTGATGAACCCGCATCCGAGCGCCAGCGAACTGGCCGAGATCGCCCTGCAAAGCGCCGACTCGGCAGCGGCATTCGGCATTACACCGCGCGTGGCGATGATCAGTTACTCCAGCGGCGAATCGGCCAGCGGCGAAGAAGTCGAGAAGGTTCGCGAAGCGACGTTGCTCGCTCATGAACAACAGAACTCGCTGTTGATCGACGGCCCGTTGCAGTACGACGCCGCCGCCAACGAAACCGTCGCCCGGCAACTGGCGCCGAACAGTCAGGTGGCCGGTCGCGCCACGGTGTTCGTGTTCCCTGACCTGAATACCGGCAACACCACGCACAAGGCCGTGCAGCGCAGTGCCGACTGCGTCAGCCTCGGGCCGATGCTGCAAGGCCTGCGCAAACCGGTGAACGACCTGCCGCGCGGCGCGCAAGTCGATGACATCGTCTACACCATCGCGTTGACCGCGATTCAAGCTGCCAACCGACCTTTGGATGTTTAAATGCTGGATTTCCTGCCTGCCGCCGTGCGCGGTGTAATTGCATCGTTGTTGCTGGCACTGAACACGATTCTGCTGTGCTCGTTTCTGTTCTGCGTGGCGATTTTCAAGGTGTTGCCGTTCGCCCTCACCCAGCGCTTCACGCGCTGGCTGATGAGCCATACCCATGAGGCCTGGATCAGCAACAACAAGGCCTGGATGAATCTGGTCTGTCGCACCCGCTGGCACCTCAGCGGTCTCGAAGGGTTGGACTATCAGCACTCGTACCTGATCACCAGCAACCATCAGAGCTGGGTCGACATCATGGTGTTGCAGTACGTGCTCAACCGACGCATCCAGCCGCTGAAGTTTTTTCTCAAGCAAGAGCTGATCTGGGTGCCGGTGATTGGTCTGGCGTGGTGGACGCTGGGCTTTCCGTTCATGAAGCGTTACTCCAAGGCTTACCTGGAAAAGCACCCGGAGAAGAAAGGCAAAGATCTGGAAACCACCCGCAAGACCTGCGCGAAGTTTCGCAATAACCCGGTGGGGATCTTTAATTTCGTCGAAGGCACGCGCTTCACCGAAGGCAAGCATGCCCAGCAGAAATCACCGTTCAAGTATTTGCTCAAGCCCAAGGCCGGTGGTATTGCGTTTGTGCTGGATGCGATGGGTGAGCAACTGGAGTCGATCGTCAACGTGACGATTCACTATCCGGGCGGGCGTCCGGGGTATTGGGATCTGTTGTGCGGGAATGTGAAAGATGTGGTGGTGCATTTTCAGGAGCTGAAGATTCCGCCGCAGTTTATCGGCAAGAATTACGACCAGGATGGGGAGTATCGATTGCAGTTTCAGGGGTGGATCAATCAGATGTGGGAAGACAAGGATGCGCTGCTTGCGCAGATGCATCGCGAGTATCCAGGCAAACGTTGATCCCCTGTGGGAGCGGGCTTGCTCGCGAAAGCGGACTGACATTCAACATTGATGTCGACTTACCCACCGCTTTCGCGAGCAAGCCCGCTCCCACATTTGGAAATCACCAGACACAAAAAAACCCGCCGATAATCACTCATCGGCGGGTTTTTTATGAGCGGCTAACGCTTAGATCGCGCCACGCTTGCGCAGCAGATCCAGCACTTGCTTGACGCTTTCTTCCAGCGACAGCGACTGGGTGTCGACCACCAGGTCGGCGTCCAGCGGCACGTCATACGGGAAGGAATCGCCCGGGATATTATCCTCGGCCGCCGCGTACAGACCTTGCGGATCACGCTCGGCACAGACCGTCGGCGAGGCCTGGACGTAGACCGTCAGCAGACGCTCCTTGCCGATCAAATCCCTGGCCTGTTCACGACCTTCGGCACTTGGCGCAACAAAGGCGGCCAGCGTCAGCAAACCAGCTTCGTTGAACTGACGCGCAACGTGCGCCGCACGACGCCAGTTCTCGGTACGCCCGGCGCGATCCTGTGGCAGACCTTTGTTCAGGTCATGACGCAGGTTCTGGCCATCGAGAACAAACACTGCACGGCCCAGGTCGAACAGCTTGCGTTCAACCGCATAAGCCAGTGTGCTTTTGCCCGCGCCCGACAAGCCGCTGAACAACACGGTGGCCGGTTGCTGGCCGAAGCGCTGAGCGCGTTCTTCGGTGGCAACGTGCGCCAGTTTGCCGTGGTGCGTGCTGCTGCCATGGCTCAACGGCTGAGCGATGATCATGCCGGCGGCGACGGTGCCGTTGGTCAAACGGTCGATGACGATGAACGAACCGGTGGTGCGGTTGCTCGCGTAACCGTCCAGCGCGATCGCGGCGTCGAGGCTGACCTTGACCCGACCGATCTCGTTCAGTTGCAGCGCACTGGCCGGACCTTCTTCCAAGGTGTTCACGTCAACACGGTTGACGATGCTGGTGATCGAACCCGGCACGTAACTCGTGGCGCGCTTGATGTCATATTTCTTGCCCGGCAGCATCGGCTCTTCGGCCATCCACACCAGCATGGCGTCGAAGGCGTCAGTCACTTGCGGCTGGTTGTCGGCGTGCACCAGCAAGTCACCGCGAGAGATGTCGATTTCGTCTTCCATGGTCAGCGTTACCGCTTGACCAGGACCGGCATGCTCCAGTTCACCTTCGAAGGTGACGATGGATTTCACGCGGCTGCTCTTGCCCGACGGCAGCACAACGACTTCATCGCCCTTGTGCACGACGCCGCTGGCCAGGGTGCCGGCAAAACCACGGAAGTTCAGGTTCGGACGGTTGACGTACTGCACCGGGAAACGCAGGTCGGTGTAGTTGCGGTCGCTGGCGATCTCGACGGTTTCCAGAATTTCCATCAACGACTGACCGGTGTACCACGGCGAGCGCTCGGACTTGTTCACCACGTTGTCGCCCTTGAGCGCCGACATCGGCACGAAGGCCATGGTGGTCGGCTTGAACGCGATGCCTTCGGCGAACTTCAGGTAATCGGCCTTGATCGACTCGAAAACGGTTTCGTCGAAACCGTTGAGGTCCATCTTGTTGATGGCGACCACGATGTGTTTGATGCCGAGCAACGAGGCGATGAAGCTGTGGCGACGGGTCTGGGTCTGTACGCCGTAGCGGGCGTCGACGAGGATGATCGCCAGGTCACAGGTGGATGCACCGGTGGCCATATTGCGGGTGTACTGCTCATGGCCGGGGGTGTCGGCGATGATGAATTTGCGCTTGGCGGTGGAGAAATAGCGGTACGCGACATCAATGGTGATGCCCTGCTCACGCTCGGCCTGCAGGCCGTCGACCAGCAACGCCAGGTCGATGTCTTCGCCGGTGGTGCCGACTTTTTTCGAGTCGCGGGTAATGGCTTCCAGGTGATCTTCGTAGATCATCTTGGAGTCGTGCAGCAGGCGCCCGATCAGGGTGCTCTTGCCGTCGTCGACGTTGCCACAGGTCAGAAAGCGCAGCATTTCCTTGCGTTCGTGCTGGCCCAGGTAGGCGAGGATGTCCTCGCTGATCAAATCAGATGCGTGCGACATGACAACCCCTTAGAAATAACCCTGACGTTTCTTTTCTTCCATCGAGCCTGCGCCATCGTGATCGATGACCCGGCCCTGGCGTTCGGAAGTTCGCGTCAGGAGCATTTCCTGAATGATGTCGGTCAGGCTGGTGGCCTCGGACTCGACCGCACCGGTCAACGGGTAGTCACCCAGTGTGCGGAAACGGACTTTCTTCTTGACGATGCGCGCCTTGTCTTCATCGCTCAGGTGATTGAGCAGGCGTTCGTCGTCGATCATGATCCAGGTGCCATTCATCTCGATGACGTCGCGCTCGGCGGCGAAATACAGCGGCACGATCGGGATGCCTTCGAGGTAGATGTATTGCCAGATGTCCAGTTCGGTCCAGTTCGACAACGGGAAAACGCGGATCGACTCACCCTTGTTGACGTTGCCGTTGTAGACGTTCCACAGCTCTGGACGCTGGTTTTTCGGGTCCCAGCGGTGCTTGGTGTCGCGGAAGGAATACACGCGCTCTTTGGCACGGGATTTCTCTTCGTCGCGACGAGCGCCACCGAAAGCGGCGTCGAAGCCGTACTTGTCGAGGGCCTGCTTGAGGCCTTCGGTTTTCATGATGTCGGTGTGCTTGGCGCTGCCGTGGGTCAGCGGGTTGATGCCCTGCGCGACGCCATCGGGGTTCACGTGCACCAGCAGGTCAAGGCCGAGTTCTTCGACCATGCGGTCGCGGAACGCGTACATTTCCTTGAACTTCCACCGGGTGTCGACGTGCATTACCGGGAACGGCAGTTTGCCCGGGAAGAATGCCTTGCGCGCAAGGTGCAGCATCACGGCGGAGTCTTTACCGACGGAGTACAGCATCACCGGGTTATCGAACTCGGCGGCGACCTCGCGGATGATGTGGATGCTTTCGGCCTCCAGCTGTTTCAGATGCGTCAGTTTGTCGACCATGGCTACTCACGAAAACGATCTTATGGACGGCCAGCGGGCCGTGTTCGAGCGGGGAATCCTAGCACAGCGACCTCTTCTAATCAGGACGCAGGCTAGATCGAAAGGGCATATGAATATACCCCCTCGTTTGGGCCACACCGATCTATGTGGGAGCGGGCTTGCTCGCGAATGCAGTGTGTCAGCCGCCATCAATGTTGAATGTTAAATCGCTTTCGCGAGCAAGCCCGCTCCCACATTTTGATCCGCGGTGATATCAAATCGGGTTGGGGCAATCGATGAAGATGTGCTCCAGCGCAAACCTCCGCGCCAGGTAATCGCCCAACGCCTGCACACCGTAGCGCTCGGTAGCGTGGTGACCGGCAGCGATGAAGCTGATGTCGTTTTCCCGGGCGCTGTGGAAGGTCTGCTCGGACGCTTCACCACTGAGGTACAGATCGACCCCGGCCAGTACGGCCTGGTCGATGTAACCCTGGCCGCCACCGGTGCACCAGCCGACCCGGCGGATCATCTCGCTGCCTTCGATCAGCAACGGCTCGCGGCCCATGACTTCCCGCACGCGGCGGGCGAAATCACGCGGTGTCATCGGTTCGTTCAGAGAGCCCACCAGACCGACAATTTTAAGGTTGTCCGGATCGAGCGGGCCTTCGACGGTGATGTCCAGCTGGCGCGCGAGCTGCACGTTGTTGCCGACGTCCGGGTGCAGATCCAGCGGCAAATGGTAGGACAGCAGGCTGATGTCGTGCTTGAGCAGGGTTTTCAACCTGCGCTGCTTCATGCCGGTGATGCACGGGTTCTCGCCCTTCCAGAAATAACCGTGGTGCACCAGCACCAGATCGGCCTGGGCTTCGACCGCAGCGTCCAGCAATGCCTGACTGGCGGTGACGCCGCTGACGATGCGCATCACCTGCGGTCGACCTTCGACCTGTAACCCGTTGGGGCAATAATCGGCAATCTTGGCACTGTTCAGATAACGGTCGGCTTCTTCGACCAGGGTGCTCAGGGCGACGGCCATAAAAGACTCCTAAATATCCCGTTCAGAGGCGCGCGCGGCCTCGTATAATGCGCGACATTATGGGCGGTCTCATACCGCCTGCAACCTTCCAGGACGTGCTTAATGCTCAAAGCGCTGCGTTTTTCCGGCTGGCCGCTGTTGGCCGGCGTGCTTATCGCTTTATTGATCATCCAGCGTTACCCGCAGTGGGTCGGGCTCCCGAGCCTCGACGTCAACCTGCAGCAAGCCCCGCAAACCACCACGATGCAGCAAGGTCCGGTGTCGTATGCCGACGCGGTCAACACCGCCGCGCCGTCGGTGGTGAACCTGTACACCACCAAGGTCATCAACAAGCCGAACCATCCGCTGTTCGAAGACCCGCAGTTCCGCCGTTTCTTCGGCGACAACGCGCCCAAGCAGAAGCGCATGGAATCGAGCCTCGGCTCCGGCGTGATCATGAGCCCGGAAGGTTATCTGCTGACCAACAACCACGTGACCAGCGGCGCCGACCAGATTGTGGTCGCGTTGAAGGACGGTCGTGAAACCCTGGCACGCGTCATCGGCAGCGACCCGGAAACCGACCTCGCGGTCCTGAAGATCGATTTGAAAAACCTGCCGTCGATTACTGTCGGCCGTTCCGACAACATCCGCATCGGTGACGTGGCCCTGGCCATCGGCAACCCGTTCGGCGTCGGCCAGACCGTTACCATGGGCATCATCAGCGCCACCGGGCGTAACCAGTTGGGCCTGAACAATTACGAAGATTTCATTCAGACCGACGCCGCGATCAACCCCGGCAACTCTGGCGGTGCGCTGGTGGACGCCAACGGCAACCTGACCGGCATCAACACCGCGATCTTCTCCAAGTCCGGCGGCTCGCAAGGCATCGGTTTCGCGATCCCGGTGAAACTGGCGATGGAAGTGATGAAGTCGATCATCGAACACGGCCAGGTGATTCGTGGCTGGCTCGGGATTGAAGTGCAGCCGCTGTCCCAGGAACTGGCGGAATCGTTTGGCTTGTCGGGGCGTCCGGGCATTGTGGTCGCGGGTATTTTCCGTGACGGGCCGGCGCAGAAGGCGGGCCTGCAATTGGGCGATGTGATTCTCGCCATCGACGGCGAACCGGCGGGTGATGGTCGTCGCTCGATGAACCAGGTCGCGCGGATCAAGCCCACCAATAAGGTCACGGTTCAGGTGATACGTAACGGCAAGGAGCTGAAGCTCACCGCGGAAATCGGTTTGCGTCCGCCGCCTGCGCCAGTCAAAGAGAAAGTAGAAGAGTAAGCCCGCAGAAACTGCCGAAGGCTGCGATTTTTTGCGTCCTCGACAGTTCCATAACGCCAAAGCCGTTAAAAGCATACATTCTCATCAGGCATGTTATATTGTTTCAAAATAGCGCTTGGAACGCATAACATGTCGTCTCGAACAATGGCTTCCCTCGCAGGCCTGGCCCTCGGTCTGCTAGGGGATCCGGTCTTCGCCGAAGAATCCCGAACCGTTGAACTGGACGCCATCAGCGTCACCTCCGACTACGAATCCCCCACCGGCCCGGTCAAGGGTTATCGCGCCACGCGCTCATCCAGTGCGACCAAAACCGACACCGCCCTTCGCGACATCCCGCAATCGATCAGCGTGATTCCCGTCAGTGTGCTCAAGGATCTGGGCAGCACCAGCGTCGAGCGCGCGCTGGATTTTGCGGGCGGTGTCTCGAAGCAGAACAACTTCGGCGGCCTGACGCTCTACGAATACAGCGTACGCGGCTTCACCACCTCGGAGTTCTACAAGGACGGTTTCAGCGCCAACCGCGGTTATCCGAGCACACCGGATGTGGCCAACATCGAACGCATCGAAGTGCTCAAAGGCCCGGCTGCCAGCCTCTATGGTCGTGGCGATCCGGGCGGCACGGTGAACATTGTCACCAAGAAACCCCAGCCCGAAGCCTTTACCACACTGCAAACCAGCGCTGGTAGTCGGGATCGTTACCGCACCGCCGTGGACGTCAACACGCCACTGGACGATGACGGCAACGTTTTGTCCCGGGTGAACCTGGCTGTCGAGGACGACCACAGCTTCCGCGATCACGTCGACAGCCAGCGCGTGTTCGTTGCGCCCTCGTTCAGTTGGCAATTGAACCCGGATACCAGCCTTTTAGTGGAGAGCGAACTCGTCCGCCACAGCTCGACATTCGATCGCGGCATCGTCGCCCCGAACAACACCTGGAGCGGCGTCTCCCGTTCGACCTTCCTTGGCGAACCCAACGACGGCGACATCGACAACCACAACAACCTGCTGCAAGCCGCCCTCGAACATCAGCTCAACGACAGCTGGAAACTGCGCCTGGCCAGCCATTACAAGGAAGGCAAGCTCTGGGGTTTCGCCTCTGAAAATCGTCCATTGAACGCCGACGGTCACACTCTCAACCGTCGCTATCGCGAGCGCGACACCCACTGGCATGACAGCATCACCCAACTCGAACTGCGCGGGCTATTCGATATCGGCAGTTGGCAACACGAACTGCTGATCGGCAGCGAATACGAGAATTTCCGCAAGAACGAACGGGTCACCACCATTACCGGCGGCCCATACGCCATCGACATTTACAACCCGGTGTATGGCCAGCCGAAACCCAATGGCGCACGCTCCGGCACTGACTTTTTCGAGCACGTCGAAAGCCAGGCGCTGAACCTTCAGGACCAGATCGTCTTCACCGACAAACTGCGCGGCATGCTCGGTGTGCGCCTCGAACATTTCGAACAAAGCATCGACGATCACAGCCGCAACGCGACCAGCCGCCAGAGCCACGACGCCCCGACCCAACGGGCCGGCCTGCTCTACCAACTGACGCCCGAAACGGGACTGTTCGCCAACGCCTCCACGTCATTCAAACCGAACAACGGCCTGGACGCCGCCGGCAAGTCCTTCGACCCGGAAGAAGGTGTCGGTTATGAGGTCGGGATCAAGAGCGAGCTGTTCGACAACCGCCTGAGTAGCACCCTCGCCGCTTTTCGAATCGACAAGAAAAACGTGCTGGCCCTCGATCCGGGCACCGACACCAGCCGCGCCATGGGCAAGGCGCGCAGCCAGGGTTTTGATCTGCAAGTCACCGGGCAAGTGAGCGACGCCGTACGGGTGATCGGTGCATTTGCCTACATCGACGCCGAAGTCACCGAGGGCGACAAGGTCATTCCGGCCGGCAGCCGCATCCTTGGCGTGGCCAAACGCAGCGGCAGTCTGCTGGGCGTTTATGAATTTCAGGATGGCCGTTTACGCGGTTCGGACCTCGGCGCCGCGTTCACTTATGTCGGCGATCGCTCGGGTGAAGCCGGCAGCGATTTCGAACTGCCGGCCTACCACACCGTCGACCTGCTGGCCCATTACAAGGCCAGCGACAACGTCACCGTGGGCCTGAATCTGAACAACTTGTTCGACGAAAAATACTATGAGCGCTCCTACAGCAATTACTGGGTCAATCCCGGCGAGCCACGCAATTTCACTGTCAGCCTGACACTCAACCTGTAAAAGGAAAAACCGCCATGCAACAAGCTAAATCAATGGTTCTGCTGGGTCTGCTCGGCGCGATGTTCGCCACTCATGTCTCGGCCCATGGCCTGTGGACCGAACAACGTCGCGGCAATATCGAAGTCATCTATGGTGATGGCGCCGAGGACGATGCCTTCAAGGCGCAGAAAATCAGCGGCGCCTGGGCCTATGACGCCGAGGGCAAGATGATCCCGGTTACCGTGCAACGCCTGGCCGACCATGCGCGCCTGCAGCCACTCAAACCACCCGCGGCACTGGCAGTCGCTCTGGATAATGGCATGTGGTCGCAGACCGCCGATAAAAAATGGATCAACGAAGGACGCAGCAAGGTGCCGGGAGCGATCGAGTCAACCGAGACCTTCAAATACAGCCTGGCGATTTACCAGCCGGGAGCGAAGTTGCCGAAACTCGACCAGATGAAATTGCTGATTCTGCCGGAGGTTGATCCGCTGACCGTTGGGCCGGGCAAGTCGCTGCCGGTTCGGGTGCTACTGAATGGCAAACCGGCGGCGGGCGTGAAGTTGGTGGGCGACTATCGCAGCGCGCCGAAGACCTTGAGCACCGAAACCGACAAGGATGGCCGCGCCCAGGTGCTGGTGCGCAATGAAGGGTTGAATGTGATTGCGGCGAAGGTGGAAATTCCGGTGAAGGACAGCCCGGATGTGAGCAGTCGCGGCCTGTTCAGTTCGCTGACATTCCTCGGCGAGCCGCATCACGATTAAGGCTTGAAGCCGGTGGTGCTTCATTCGCGAGCAAGCCCGCTCCCACACTGGATCTGTGTCGTTCACAAATCCAGTGTGGGAGCGGGCTTGCTCGCGAAGACGGATTAGAGGTCGCCCAGACCGTCGATCAGTGCCTGATTCTGCTCCGGCGTGCCAATGGAAATCCGCAGGAACTGCGCAATCCGCTCTTGCTTGAAGTGCCGAACGATCACACCTTGCTCGCGCAACTTCGCCGCCAGCCCGGCCGCATCGTGCTGCGGATGACGGGCGAAAATGAAGTTCGCCGCCGACGGCAGCACGTCAAAGCCCAAGGCCTGCAACTGCGAGATCACCCATTCACGGTTTTCGATCACTAACCGACACGTCTTGTCGAAGTACTCACGGTCCTCGAACGCAGCCGCAGCGCCGACATTCGCCATGCGATCCAGCGGGTAAGAGTTGAAGCTGTTCTTGATCCGCTCCAGCGCCTCGATCAAATCCGGATGTCCGACCGCCAGCCCCACTCGCAGGCCGGCCAACGAACGGGACTTGGACAACGTCTGGGTCACCAGCAGGTTCGGATAACGGTCCACCAACGGGATCGCTGTTTCGCCACCAAAGTCGATGTAAGCCTCATCCACCACGACCACCGAATCCGGGCTGGCCTTGAGGATCTGTTCAACCGCGTCCAGCGCCAGCAGGCAACCGGTCGGCGCGTTCGGGTTGGGGAAAATGATCCCGCCGTTTGGTTTGGCATAGTCCGCCGGGTTGATCTGGAAATGCTCGTCCAGCGGCACCGCGTCGAACGTGATGCCATACAACCCGCAGTAAACCGGGTAGAAGCTGTAGCTGATGTCCGGGAACAGCAGCGGCTGATCGTGCTGCAGCAAGCCGTGGAAGATGTGCGCCAGGACTTCGTCGGAGCCGTTGCCGAGGAACACCTGATTGCTCTGCACGCCGTAGTACTTGGCGACTGCGTTTTTCAGCAAGTCGCTGTTTGGGTCCGGGTACAGACGCAGGTTGTCGTTCAGCTCGGTCTGCATCGCAGCCAAGGCCTTGGGCGATGGACCGTAAGGATTTTCGTTGGTGTTGAGCTTCACCAGTTTCGCCAGCTTCGGCTGCTCGCCCGGCACGTAAGGCACCAGATTCTTGACGAACGGGCTCCAGAATTTACTCATGCTCAGTTCCCCTGCTTGTCGTCAACGATGCGGTATTCGGCGCTGCGGGCGTGGGCGGTCAGTGACTCGCCACGGGCCAGCACGGAAGCGGTCTTGCCCAGATCGGACGCACCCTGCTCGGAGCAGAAGATGATCGACGAGCGCTTCTGGAAGTCGTACACGCCCAGCGGCGACGAGAAGCGCGCGGTGCCGGAGGTCGGCAGCACGTGGTTCGGGCCGGCGCAGTAGTCGCCCAAGGCTTCGGAGGTGTGACGACCCATGAAGATCGCGCCCGCGTGGCGGATCTGCGGCAACCAGGCTTGCGGATCAGCGACCGACAACTCCAGGTGCTCCGGCGCAATGCGGTTGGCCACTTCGATGGCCTGATCCATGTCGCGCACCTTGATCAACGCTCCACGGCCATTGATCGAAGTTTCGATGATCTCGGCCCGCTCCATGGTCGGCAGCAGTTTGGCGATACTCGCGGCGACCTGGTCGAGGAACTCGGCGTCCGGGCTGACGAGAATCGCCTGGGCGTCTTCGTCGTGCTCGGCCTGGGAGAACAGGTCCATGGCGATCCAGTCCGGATCGGTCTTGCCGTCACACACCACGAGGATCTCGGACGGACCGGCGATCATGTCGATACCGACCTGGCCAAATACGTGGCGTTTGGCGGTGGCGACATAGATGTTGCCCGGACCGACAACCTTGTCGACCTTCGGCACGCTTTCGGTGCCGTAAGCCAGTGCGGCAACGGCTTGTGCGCCACCGATGGTGAAGACGCGGTCAACGCCGGCGATGCAGGCGGCGGCCAGTACCAGCTCGTTGATTTCACCACGCGGGGTCGGCACCACCATGACCACTTCGGTCACGCCGGCAACCTTGGCCGGAATCGCGTTCATCAACACCGACGACGGGTACGACGCCTTGCCGCCCGGGACGTAAAGGCCGGCGCGATCCAAAGGCGTGACCTTCTGGCCCAGCACGGTGCCGTCGGCTTCGGTGTAGCTCCAGGAATCCTGTTTTTGCTTCTCGTGGTAGCTGCGCACGCGGGCCGCGGCTTTTTCCAGCGCTTCACGCTGAGGCACGGTGATCCGGGTCAGGGCCAGTTCCAGGCGTTCGCGCGGCAGGATCAGGTCGGCCATCGAGGCGACGTCCAGACCGTCGAACTGCCGGGTGAATTCCACCAGCGCCGCATCGCCGCGTTCACGTACGGCTTTGATGATGTCCAGCACCCGCTGATTGACCGAGTCGTCAGACACGCTTTCCCAGCTCAGCAGATGATCCAGATGATGTGCGAAATCCGGGTCAGCAGCGTTGAGTCGGCGAATTGCAGTCAGTGCGGTCATAGCGAGAGCCTCATAGGATTGGCAAAAACTCAGGCGCCCTAACGTAACAGTCGTTTCCGCTTGGGCACCTGAGAATTCTGGCTATGAGGCGGATAGACGGCGCGACTCAAGGTCGCGCAGGTGAATCAGCCGCGGTGTCGAGACTCCACTGCCTTGCGCAGGGTGTCGATCAACGCCTGGATTCGGGCGTGCTGCATTTTCATCGAAGCTTTGTTGACGATCAGCCGGGAGCTGATGTCGGCAATGAAATCCTGAGGTTCCAGGCCATTGGCGCGCAGCGTATTGCCGGTGTCGACCACGTCGATGATCTTGTCCGCCAGACCGATCAACGGTGCCAGTTCCATCGAGCCGTAGAGCTTGATGATGTCGACCTGGCGGCCCTGTTCGGCGTAATAGCGTTTGGCAATGTTGACGAACTTGGTTGCCACGCGCAGACGGCCCTTGGGCTCGACGTCGCCGACACGGCCAGCGGTCATCAGCTTGCAGAGGGCAATTCGCAGGTCCAGAGGCTCGTACAGGCCCTGGCCACCGTATTCCATCAGCACATCTTTACCGGCGACGCCCAGGTCAGCGGCACCATGCTCGACGTAAGTCGGCACGTCGGTGGCGCGCACGATCAGCAGGCGTACATCGGCCTGGGTCGTGGGGATGATCAGCTTGCGGCTCTTGTCCGGATTCTCGGTCGGCACGATGCCCGCTTCAGCCAGAAGCGGCAGGGTGTCGTCAAGGATGCGGCCCTTGGACAGTGCGATGGTCAACATGGGAAACGTCAGTCCTTATCAAGGTACGTGCCCGGTCACAGACGGCGCCGGACACACATCGAAGGTGAAACACCTTCGACTTGAAACGAATTCAACGGGCACATCCTTATGCCCATGCAGCAAAAAACTAGCCCGGTACGCGGCGGATCTTGGCGCCGAGCATCTGCAGTTTCTCTTCGATGCACTCGTAACCACGGTCGATGTGGTAGATGCGGTCGATCAGGGTGTCGCCTTCGGCGATCAGCGCCGAGATCACCAGGCTGGCCGAAGCACGCAGGTCGGTGGCCATGACTGGCGCGCCTTTCAGCTTCTCGGTGCCGGTAACGATGGCGGTGTTGCCTTCGACCTGGATCTTGGCGCCCATGCGGTGCAGTTCGTAAACGTGCATGAAGCGGTTTTCGAAGATCGTCTCGATCACTGCGCCCGTGCCTTCGGCAATGGCGTTGAGCGAGATGAACTGCGCCTGCATGTCGGTAGGGAACGCCGGGTACGGAGCAGTCCGCACGTTGACGGCTTTTGGCCGCTTGCCGTGCATGTTCAGCTCGATCCAGTCTTCGCCGCAGGTGATTTCGGCACCCGACTCACGGAGTTTTTCCAGGACGGCTTCGAGGATGGTCGGATCAGTGTCCTTGACCTTCACGCGACCGCCGGTCACGGCAGCGGCAACCAGGTAGGTGCCGGTTTCGATACGGTCAGGCATCACTTTGTAAGTGGTGGTGTGCAGACGCTCGACGCCATCGATGGTGATGGTGTCGGTGCCGGCGCCAGTGATCTTGGCACCCATGGCGATCAGGAAGTTCGCCAGGTCCACCACTTCAGGCTCGCGTGCGGCGTTGGCCAGAACGCTGCGGCCTTTGGCCAGAGCGGCTGCCATCATGATGTTTTCGGTACCGGTCACGCTGACGGTGTCGAAGAAGAAGTGCGCGCCGCGCAGGCCGCCTTCAGGGGCCTTGGCCTTGATGTAGCCGCCTTCGACGTCGATGACCGCGCCCATGGCTTCAAGACCACGGATGTGCAGGTCCACCGGACGCGAACCGATGGCGCAACCGCCAGGCAGTGCGACTTCGGCTTCACCGAAACGGGCAACCATCGGGCCCAGCACCAGGATCGACGCACGCATGGTTTTCACCAGTTCGTACGGAGCGATCAGGGTCTTGATGGTGCGCGGGTCGATTTCGACGCTGAGTTTCTCGTCGATCACCGGCTCGATGCCCATGCGACCGAACAGTTCGATCATGGTGGTGATGTCATGCAGGTGCGGCAGGTTGGCAACGGTAACCGGGCCATCGCACAGCAAGGTTGCAGCCAGGATCGGCAGGGCAGAGTTCTTTGCCCCGGAAATGCGGATCTCGCCATCAAGACGAGCGCCACCGGTAATAATCAATTTATCCATAAGAATCTCGACGCCCTTGGGCTCAGGTGCGCTCGGCCCAGGCCGCGCTGCTGAAAAATTTCATAGTGACCGCATGGATGCTGCCATCGGTGATCCATGGGTTCAAATGGGCATAGACCTGCTGCTGACGCTTCACCGGGCTCAACGCCGCCAGTTCATCGCTAATCACGTTCAGCTGAAAGTTGCAGCCTTCGCCTTCAACTTCCACCTTTGTGTTTGGCAGCTTTCCTTCAAGGAAGCTCTTCACTTCTACGGCCTGCATGCTCAACCTCAATCGGCGCCCTTTGCGCGCGGGTCGGACATCATACAAAAAAGCCCCGCGCCTGCGAACCCCGCGAAGCAGGACTCTGACGGGGGGCTTCCTTAACGATGCGGTTAGGGATGCGCCAACAGCTCGGTCAATTCGCTAACCTGAGCAATTTCACGCATGTCTTCGGGCATTGCACGGATGCTCAGCGGCTTGCCGGCCTCCTCGGCATCACGCATGAAACACAGCAGCAGCGACAAGCCGACACTGCTGGACTTCAACACCGCCGAACAATCCACCACCAGTGCGATGGCCTTGCTGGCCTTGATCAGCGCCTGGCCCTGCTTGCGCAAGCCAGGACCGGTGCGGTAGTCCAGCATGCCGCTGAGCATCAGCTCGCCGGATTCATTCATGCGAATGGCCGACACACTCATTGGGACTGCGTCTCGGTGGATTGCTTCTCGCTGGCTTCCTTGGCTTTGGCGACTTCACCGGCCCAACCATTGATGGTCTTGTCCAGGTCGTTGCCATTGCGCTGCATCGCATCAGCGAACTGATCGCGGAACAGCTTGCCGATGTTGATGCCATTGATGATCACGTTGCGCAGCTTCCACTCGCCATTGATCTTGTCGAGCGTGTAGGACACAGGATAGATCGCGCCGTTGCTGCCCTTGACCGTCATGCCAACGCTCGTGCGGTCTCCCGACTCATCCTTGGCTGGGTCGACGACGATGCCCTGATTGTTGTACTCGAGCAAGGCGTTGCCATAGAACTGGAACAGGCCTTTTTTGAAGTTTTCTTCAAAGGTCTTCATTTGCGCAGGCGTGGCCTTGCGCGAATACTTGACCGTCATGATGCTTTTGGAAATGCCCTCGGCATCCACCACAGGGCCGACGATGTCGTTCAGCGCCTTATAAAAGTCCTGCGGGTCGTGCTTGTACTTCTCTTTGTTGGCTGACAGATCCGCCAACAGCCGGGTAGTGGTGTCCTGTACCAGTTCGTGCGCGGAAGGCGCCGCCACGGCATTAGCCATCAACGGCAGGGCCGCGAGTAATACCAACAGGCCACGTCGCAAGGTAGAGATCATTCAAAAGCTCCTCATTTGGCGTCTTTGCTAACGGTATTGAGCAGGAATTTACCGATCAGGTCCTCGAGCACCAGCGACGACTGGGTGTCGTGGATGGTTCCACCATCCTTGAGCAGGCCTTCTTCGCCGCCCACGCTGAGACCGATGTATTTCTCGCCCAACAGGCCAGCCGTCAGAATAGATGCAGTGGAGTCAGTCGGCAGGTTATCTACGCGTTTTTCCAGCTGCATCGTCACCCGACCGGTGAAACTGTCGCGGTCCAGATCGATCGCCGTGACCTTGCCGATGGTCACACCGGCCATGGTCACTTTAGCTCTGACCGTCAAACCGGCGATATTATCGAAATAGGCATAAAGTTTATAAGTATCGGTGGTTGCGCTCGGGGACAAGCCACTCACCCGCAACGCCAGCAACAGCAAAGCCAGGATGCCAGCCAGCAAGAAAAGGCCGACACCGATTTCCAGGGTGCGGTTTTGCATCAGAAATCTCCAAACATCAAGGCAGTCAGAATAAAGTCCAGGCCGAGTACAGCCAACGAGGCATACACCACGGTCTTGGTAGTGGCACGACTGATCCCCTCGGATGTGGGCTCGCAGTCATAGCCTTGGAATACGGCGATCCAGGTCACGACAAAGGCGAAGACGATGCTTTTGATGATGCCGTTGAGCACATCCTCAGTGAACGTCACGCTGTTCTGCATGTTGGACCAGTAGGAACCTTCATAGACACCCAGCCAGTCGACGGCCACCCACGAACCGCCCCAGATACCCACCACGCTGAAAATCATCGCCAGCACCGGCAGGGAAATGAAGCCGGCCCACAGGCGCGGGGCAATGATGTACTTGAGCGGGTCGACACCAATCATTTCCAGACTGGACAGCTGCTCGGTGGACTTCATGTTGCCGATTTCAGCCGTCAGGGCTGAACCGGCGCGTCCGGCGAACAGCAATGCCGTGACCACGGGGCCCAGTTCACGCAGCAAGGTCAGGGCAACCATCTGCCCGACCGCCTGCTCCGAACCGTAGCTGGAGAGGATGTTGAACCCTTGCAGCGCCAGCACCATGCCGATGAACACCCCGGAGACCACGATGATCACCAGGGACATCACGCCCACCGAATGCAGTTGCTTGATCAGCAGGCCGAAACCGCCGCCGATACCGCCTCGACCGAGCAAGGCATGAAACAGGAATATCGTCGAACGGCCGAACACCGCCAGCACGTCGATGCCGGCGTGGCCGAACCGGCGCACGCGTTCCATGAGTGAAATCTTGCGCATCAACGCTTCCCCAGAAGATCTGCGCGGTAATCCGTCGCTGGAAAGTGGTATGCGACCGGGCCATCGGGTTCGCCGGTCATGAATTGGCGAATCCGTGGCTCTTGCGAGTTCATCAGTTCCTCGGGCGTGCCCTGCCCCAACACCTGGCCTTCGCCGACCACATAAATGTAGTCAGCAATGCTCGCGGTCTCGGCCAGGTCGTGGGAGACCACGATGCTGGTGATACCCAGGGCGTCGTTGAGCAGGCGGATCAGGCGCACCAATACGCCCATGGCGATCGGGTCCTGACCGACGAAGGGTTCGTCATACATGAGGATCTGCGGATCGAGGGCAATCGCCCGGGCCAGCGCAACGCGGCGCTTCATGCCGCCGGACAGCTCGTCAGGCATCAGGTCGATGGAGCCACGCAGGCCCACGGCCTGCAATTTGAGCAGCACAATGTCCCGGATCATTTCTTCCGGAAGCTCGGTATGAACGCGTAGCGGAAAGGCGACGTTCTCGAACACGTCGAGATCGGTAAACAGTGCGCCACTCTGAAACAGCACACCCATGTGCTTGCGCGCATCGAACAAATCACTGCGCGACAATTTCGGCAGGTTCTGACCGTTGACCCAGACTTCGCCCTTGGTCGGACGCAACTGGGCGCCCATCAAACGCAACAGTGTGGTCTTGCCACACCCGGAAGGCCCCATGATGCCGGTGACCTTGCCGCGCGGAATACGGATATCGACGTTATTGAAAATGCTGCGCGCACCGCGCTTGAAGGTCAGTCCCTTCAGCTCGACCGCGTAGGCGTTATCGGCACTCATCTAAACTCCTTGCGATGCAGCCTCTCACTCGGACGCCTTTCTCTCTGACGAAAGCACATACCTCCCGGGCAGGCCGAACTGGCGGCGAACTATATCATTGCAAAGGCCAAGCGCCCAAGGCCCAAGCCGGGCCATGTTCAGCAACTTGACCGGCAAAAGGCTTCATTTAGAGGGATTCGGTAACAGGGAATGTCAAAGCGCGACGAACTTGCGTGAGGGTTTCGATCATTACCGCTATAATCGCCGCCTTTTCATCAGGCTATACGATTTCTGACATGAGCCAATCCAGCGACCTGATTCAATCAGCACAACGCACCATCCGCCTCGAACTGGAAGCCGTACAAGGCTTGCTGCCCCATATCGACGCAGATTTCGTACGCGCTTGCGAGATGATTCTGGCCAGCAAAGGCCGCGTGGTCGTGGTCGGCATGGGCAAGTCGGGGCATATCGGCAACAAGATTGCCGCCACCCTGGCCAGCACCGGCACCACGGCTTTCTTCGTGCACCCGGCCGAAGCCAGCCACGGCGACATGGGCATGATTACCCGCGACGACATCATCCTGGCCTTGTCGAACTCCGGCTCCACCAATGAAATCGTCACCCTGCTGCCGTTGATCAAACGTCTGGGCATCAAATTGATCAGTGTGACCGGCAACCCCGACTCACCGCTGGCCAAGGCTGCCGAGGTCAATCTCAACGTGCATGTCGAACACGAAGCCTGCCCGCTGAACCTGGCACCGACATCGTCGACCACCGCCGCCCTGGTCATGGGCGATGCGCTGGCCGTTGCGTTGCTCGAAGCCCGCGGCTTTACCGCTGAAGACTTCGCCTTTTCCCACCCTGGTGGCGCGCTGGGCCGACGCCTGCTGTTGAAAGTGGAAAACGTCATGCACGCCGGGCAGGATCTGCCGCAAGTCCAGCGCGGGACACTGCTCAAGGACGCGCTGATGGAGATGACCCGCAAGGGTCTGGGCATGACCGTTATTCTGGAAGCCGACGGCAAACTCGCCGGGATCTTCACCGACGGCGATTTGCGCCGTACCCTGGACCGCAGCATCGATATTCACAGCGCCACGATCGACCAGGTCATGACCGCCCACGGCAAGACCGCCCGCGCCGAAATGCTCGCCGCCGAGGCCCTTAAAATCATGGAAGACCATAAAATCAACGCGCTGGTCGTGGTCGACAGCGAAGACCGTCCGGTCGGCGCCTTGAACATGCACGACTTGCTGCGTGCAGGAGTAATGTAATGAGCATGGACCTGCTGCAACGCGGCAAACAGATCAAACTGGCGGTATTCGACGTCGACGGCGTCCTGACCGACGGGCGCCTGTACTTCCTTGAAGACGGCAGCGAATTCAAGACCTTCAACACGCTCGACGGCCAGGGCATCAAGATGTTGATGGCGGCCGGCGTACAGACCGCTATCATCAGCGGCCGCAAGACCCCGGTGGTCGAGCGACGGGCGAAGAACCTCGGCATTCCCCACCTGTATCAGGGTCGCGAAGATAAACTGGTGGTGCTGGACGAACTTCTCGCCCAACTCAACCTAAGCTACGAACAAGTCGCCTACCTCGGGGACGACCTGCCAGACCTGCCGGTGATTCGCCGCGTCGGCCTGGGCATGGCAGTAGCCAATGCCGCCAGCTTCGTGCGTGAACACGCCCATGGCATCACCCAGGCCCGTGGTGGCGAGGGTGCCGCCCGCGAATTCTGCGAATTGATCCTGCGCGCCCAGGGCCGCCTCGATGCGGCCAACGCTGCGTACCTGTGAGCCAACTATGCTGAGCAAGAAATTTCGCAACATCCTGGTGTTCGGCTGCATCACAGCGATTTTTGCTGCGGTCGGCTACTGGAACATCAGCCCGGAACGCTTCCTTGACCAGCCGGTGGCAAAGGTCGATGAAAGCGCGATCGACTATTACGCACTCAACGCCCACAGCGTGCAGTACCTGCCGGACGGCAAGCTGCAGTACGAAATGACGTCCGACAAGGTTGAACACCTGAAAGCGACCGAAGTGACGCTGCTGACCAATCCGGACCTGAACCTGTTCCGCGGCACCGAATTCCCTTGGCACGTCCAGAGCGAACACGGCGAAGTCAACCCGGACGGCACCCAGGTCGAACTGATCGACTCGGTGCGCATCACCCGTTTCGACGAGAAAAACCGCAAGACCCTGATTACCACCACCCGCATGACCGTGTTCCCGCAACAGCAATATGCGCAGACCGATCAACCCGTTAGAATCGACGGCGCTGGCGGTGTATCGACTGGCAAGGGAATGAAAGCGTATTTGAAAGAAAGCAGGATACACCTGCTATCGAACGTAAGAGGACAGTATGAGGCTCGTTAAAACTCTCCCTATTTTGCTCGGTCTGGGCGCAGCACTGGGAAGCGTGAGCGCCTGGGCTCTGCCGAACGATCAACAGCAGCCTATCCGCATCCAGGCCGACGACGCCCAACTGGACGACAAGAATGGCGTTGCCACCTACACCGGCGACGTGATCATTACCCAGGGTTCGATGAAGGTTACCGGCAACAAGGTCACCATCACCCGTACCCCGGCCGGTGACATTGACGTGGTGACTTCGGTGGGCAACCTGGCTTACTTCGAGCAGTTGCAGACCGCCGGCGACACCAAACCGGTTCAGGGCTACGGCATCACCATCCAGTACCACGCCTCGCAAGACCGCGTCGTGCTGATTGATCGTGCCAAAGTCATCGACAAGGACGGCAACGTTACCCAAGGCGAGAAAATCGTCTACGACACCAACAAAAAGCTTGCCACCGCCGGTCGTGCCAAAGGCACCAACGTGACCGAGTCGCGTCCGCGCATCGACATGGTTATCCAGCCGAAAAAGAAAACCGACGAGCAAAAGGCCCAGTAATGGCAACTCTGAAAGCTCAGCATCTGGCCAAGAGCTACAAGAGCCGTCAGGTCGTGCGCGACGTCAGCCTGTCCATCGACAGCGGTCAGATCGTCGGCCTGCTTGGCCCTAACGGCGCCGGCAAGACCACCTGCTTCTACATGATCGTCGGCCTGGTTCAGGCCGATCAGGGCCGCGTCCTGATCGATGATCTGGATGTCAGCCACCAGCCGATGCACGGTCGTGCGAAGGCCGGTATCGGCTATCTTCCGCAGGAAGCGTCGATCTTTCGCAAACTCTCGGTCGCCGACAACATCATGGCGATCCTCGAGACCCGCAAGGAACTCGACAAGGCCGATCGTCGCAAAGAGCTGGAAAGCCTGCTGCAGGAATTCCACATCAGCCACATCCGCGACAACCTCGGCATGAGCCTGTCCGGTGGTGAACGCCGCCGCGTGGAAATCGCCCGGGCACTGGCGACCAACCCGAAATTCATCCTCCTCGACGAACCCTTTGCCGGCGTGGACCCGATTTCGGTGGGTGACATCAAGCAGATCATCTACCACCTCAAAGCCAAGGGCATTGGCGTGCTGATCACTGACCACAACGTCCGTGAAACCCTGGATATCTGCGAAACCGCCTATATCGTCAACGATGGTCAGCTCATCGCCGAAGGTGATTCGGCCACCATCCTGGCCAACGACCTGGTCAAGGAAGTGTATCTGGGCCACGAGTTCCGCCTGTAAGCACTGAGGTGTCTGGCAAGTCGCCCGAGCGCTCGTCTCGATAAAAAATCAACAGTTTTTTATTGTCACGACGCTCTAGGCAAACGTTGTGGTTTCAGGCATATAATTTGCTTATGTTTGGCGCTCCGGCGCCCTGTAGTGGATGGCGCATGTGCGCCGGCGAATAAGGTGTTAAGCCCCTGCCATGAAACCATCGCTAGTCTTGAGAATGGGCCAGCAGCTGACGATGACACCGCAGCTGCAACAGGCCATCCGCCTGCTCCAATTGTCGACCCTGGACCTGCAACAGGAAATCCAGGAAGCCCTGGAGTCCAATCCGATGCTCGAACGCCAGGAAGAAGGCGACGACTTCGATAACGCCGACCCCTTGGCCGACAAAGCCGAACAGCAACCCAATGCCGATGTGTCTGAACCCTCCTACCAGGAAACCGCCCCGACGGTGGACAACCTCGATGAGGGCGACTGGAACGAGCGCATTCCCAACGAACTCCCCGTCGACACCGCATGGGAAGACGTCTACCAGACCAGCGCCAGCAGCCTGCCGAGCAACGATGACGACGAGTGGGATTTCACCACCCGCACATCGGCCGGCGAAAGCCTGCAAAGCCATCTGTTGTGGCAACTGAACCTGGCGCCGATGTCCGACACCGATCGCCTGATCGCCGTAACCCTGATCGATTGCATCAACAATCAGGGCTACCTGGACGAAACCCTTGAGGAAATCCTCGAAGCCTTCGATCCGGAACTCGACATCGAACTGGACGAGATCGAAGCCGTCCTGCATCGCATCCAGCAATTCGAACCGGCCGGCATCGGCGCCCGCAACCTGGGTGAATGCCTGCTGCTGCAATTGCGTCAGCTCCCTGCCAAGACACCTTGGCTGGCCGAGGCCAAGCGCCTGGTCACCGATTACATCGACTTGCTCGGCAGCCGCGACTACAGCCAGCTGATGCGTCGGATGAAGCTCAAGGAAGATGAACTGCGCCAGGTCATCGAACTGGTACAGAGCCTCAACCCGCGCCCGGGCTCGCAGATCGAGTCCAGTGAAGCCGAATACGTCGTTCCCGACGTGATCGTGCGCAAGGACAACGAGCGCTGGCTGGTAGAACTGAATCAGGAATCGGTACCGCGGCTGCGGGTCAACGCCCAATACGCCGGTTTCGTGCGCCGCGCCGACACCAGCGCCGACAACACCTTCATGCGCAATCAGTTGCAAGAAGCCCGCTGGTTCATCAAGAGCCTGCAAAGCCGTAACGAAACCCTGATGAAAGTTGCCACCCAGATCGTCGAGCATCAGCGCGGTTTTCTGGAGTACGGCGACGAAGCCATGAAGCCGCTGGTCCTGCATGACATCGCCGAAGCGGTGGGCATGCACGAATCGACGATTTCCCGGGTGACCACGCAAAAATTCATGCATACCCCTCGGGGCATCTATGAGCTGAAATACTTTTTCTCCAGCCACGTCAGCACCTCCGAAGGCGGCGAATGCTCGTCCACGGCGATCCGCGCGATCATCAAAAAACTGGTTGCTGCGGAAAATCAGAAAAAGCCGTTGAGTGACAGCAAGATCGCTGGTTTACTGGAGGCACAAGGCATTCAGGTGGCTCGCCGCACCGTCGCCAAGTACCGCGAATCCCTAGGGATCGCGCCTTCGAGCGAACGCAAGCGGTTGATGTAGAGCCACGCCACAGCGTTCCAGTGGTAGATCATCTGGTCTACCGCTTTATGCACTGGCAACGAAGGAGAAGCTGTATGCAAGTCAACATCAGTGGACACCAACTGGAAGTGACCGAACCTCTTCGCACCTACATCGGCGAAAAACTCGAACGATTGGAGAGGCATTTCGACAAGATCACCAACGTGCAGGTCACGATGACGGTCGAAAAGCTGAAGCAGAAAATCGAAGCCACGCTGCATATTCCCGGCAATGAAGTGGTCGCAAACGCGGAACATACCGACATGTACGCGGCGATCGACGCATTGACCGACAAGCTGGATAAACAACTCAAAAAGCATAAGGAAAAGACCCAGAGCCTCCTCCAGGGCGCGACCGGTCGTTAACACTCCCAACCCATGATCCGACTTGAAAGCATCCTGACCCCCGGCCGTTCCCTGATGAACGTGCCGGGCGGCAGCAAAAAGAAAGCCCTCGAGCAAATTGCCAATCTGATCGCCCGCGAAGTGCCGGCTCTGGAGATGCAAGATGTCTTCGAGGCTTTGATTGCCCGTGAAAAACTCGGCTCGACCGGTTTTGGTAACGGCATCGCTATCCCCCACTGCCGGCTGAAAGGTTGCACATCGCCCATCAGTGCCTTGATGCACCTGGACGCTCCCATCGATTTTGACGCCATCGACGGTGCCCCGGTTGACCTGCTCTTCGTTCTGCTGGTCCCGGAAGCGGCTACCGATGCGCACCTTGAATTGCTCCGCCAGATCGCCAGCATGCTTGATCGCAAGGAAGTCCGTGATCGCCTGCGTAGCGCCCCGAGCAATGAAGCCTTGTATCAGGTTGTCCTGGACGAGCAAAACGGGCATTAATCATGCGCTTGATCATCGTCAGTGGCCGTTCCGGCTCAGGTAAAAGTACCGCGCTCGATGTTCTCGAGGACAACGGCTATTACTGCATCGACAACCTGCCCGCCGGGCTGCTGCCGGAATTGGCCGAACGTGCGTTGATTCACACTGAGCTGGCGCAGCCGCTGGTTGCCGTCTCCATCGACGCGCGCAACTTGCCGAGTCACCTGACCCGTTTTCCGGAACTGCTCGCAGAAGTGCGCAGCCGACATATCCAGTGCGATGTCTTGTACCTGGATGCCGACGAAGAAACCTTGCTCAAACGCTTTTCGGAAACCCGCCGTCGTCATCCGCTGAGCAATGCCAATCGCTCGCTGGCCGAGGCGATCAACGATGAAACCAACCTGCTCGGGCCTATTGCCGACCTCGCCGATCTCAAGGTCAACACCACTAACCTGAACCTGTATCAGCTGCGCGATACCATCAAGTTGCGCCTGCTGAACCAGCCGGAACCCGGCACTGCGTTTTTGGTGGAGTCTTTCGGATTCAAGCGGGGCATGCCGGTGGACGCCGATCTGGTGTTCGACGTGCGTTGCCTGCCAAACCCCTATTGGAAGCCGGAGCTACGCGATCAGTCCGGGCTTGATCAACCAGTTGCCGAGTACCTGGCGGCCCAGCCGGACGTCGAAGAGATGTTCCAGGACATTTCCACGTACCTGCTCAAATGGCTGCCCCGCTTTGCCGCCAGCAACCGTGCTTATGTCACCATTGCCATTGGCTGCACCGGCGGACATCACCGCTCCGTCTACCTGACCGAACGTCTGGGCCAGGTCCTGCAAAAATCCCTGAAGAACGTCCAGGTCCGCCACCGCGACCTCAGCTAAAGGATTCACATCGCGATGCCTGCTCTGGAAATCGAAATCATCAACAAGCTGGGCCTGCATGCCCGCGCTTCCGCCAAATTCGTCGGTGTCGCCGGTCAGTTTCCCTGCCAGATCAGAGCGGGGCGCACGCCCGCGTCCATGGTCGACGGCAAAAGCATCATGGCCATGATGATGCTCGCGGCCGGCAAGGGCACCAAGATCCATCTGAGTACCGAAGGCGAGCAGGAACAGGAAGCGATGGCCGCGCTGGTGGCGTTGATCAACAACTTCTTCGACGAAGGCGAATAACCTTATCCCGGCTAGCCTGTGGCGAGGGAGCTCCTTTGCAACAGCCCCTTCAAAACAAGAACCAAACAACCTCGAAAGTGTACACACACCTCCTTGTGGGAGCGGCGGTGCGACGATTCGACTTGCTCGCGAAGGCGGCGTATCAGGCAACAAAAATGTTGAATGTGATGACCCCTTCGCGAGCAAGTCCGCTCCCACAGGGTTTTGCGTGAGCCCAAAAAAAGGCGCGCCACCCAATGGGTGGCGCGCCTTTTTGTGTAACGGTCGGGTTTAGCTACCCGCCACCGTCATCCGCTCGATCAGTACCGAGCCGGTGCGAATGTTGCTGCGCAATTCCAGGTCATTACCCACCGCAACGATTTGCTTGAACATGTCGCGCATGTTGCCGGCGATGGTGACTTCCTGGACCGCGAACTGAATCTCGCCATTTTCGACCCAGTAACCCGCCGCACCGCGAGAGTAATCGCCGGTGACCATGTTCAGGCCCTGGCCCATCAGCTCGGTGACCAGCAAGCCCCGGCCCATGCGGCGCAGCAAAGCGGCCTGATCTTCGTCGCCATGGGTAACGAACAAGTTGTGCACGCCGCCGGCGTTGGCGGTGCTCGGCATGCCGAGTTTACGGCCGGAGTACGTGCCGAGAATGTACGAGACCAATTCGCCTTTTTCGACGAACGGTTTGGCGTAGGTCGCGAGGCCATCACCATCGAACGCCGAACTGCCCATGGCGCGCATCAAGTGCGGGCGCTCATCGATGGTCAACCATTCCGGGAACAACTTCTGCCCAAGGGTGCCTTCCAGGAACGACGATTTGCGATACAGACTGCCGCCGGAAATCGCCGAAAGGAAACTGCCGAACAAGCCACCGGCCAGTTCAGCAGAAAACAATACCGGCACTTCACAGGTCGGCACCGGACGCGCGCCCAGACGGCTCGCTGCACGCTGCGCGGCACGCTGGCCGATGCTCGCCGGGTCAGTCAGCAAATTGCCCTGGCGGTTCACGTCGTACCAGTAATCGCGCTGCATCTGGCCATCGGCCTCGGCGATCATCACGCAGCTCAAGCTGTGACGAGTCGACGCGTACCCACCGATAAAACCGTGGCTGTTGCCGTAAACGCGGCAGCCCTGGTGAGTGCTGAGTGTGGTGCCATCGGCGTTCTTGATCCGGCTGTCGGTGGCAAACGCGGCCGCCTCACAGCTCAAGGCCATCTCGATGGCTTGCTCAGGCGTGATGTCCCACTGGTGGAACAGGTCGAAATCCTGCAGATCCTTGGCCATCAGCGCAGCATCGGCCAAGCCCGCGGCTTCGTCTTCGGAGGTGTGTTTAGCGATGGCCAGTGCCGCAGCGACAGTTTCACGAATCGCTTCAGGACCGCTGGCAGAGGTGCTGGCCGAGCCCTTGCGCTGGCCAACGTACAGAGTGATGCCGAAACCCTGATCGCGGTTGAATTCGACGGTTTCGACTTCGCGCTGGCGCACCGAAGTAGACAGGCCCTGCTCCAGGGACACCGCCACTTCACAGGCACTGGCGCCCTGACGCTTGGCTTCAGCGATGATCTGCTCGACTTGTTCCTGCAGTGCCGGCAACGCTTGTGGGCCGACGCTTTCAACTGCACTCATGCTGTTCTCCACTCAAATTCTGCTTTCGGTAAAGGCCTTCGAGCGACCGGGCCGGACAAGCGGCCCCCGACTGGTTATCATGGCGGCGTTTCTTTGCGGACGGCCACCATGGTTGATTCTTACGACGACTCCCTCGATACGGGAGAAAAAAGCAAATCCCAGGTTAAACGCGAGCTACATGCTCTGGTTGACCTCGGCGAACGCCTTACAACGCTCAAGCCTGACTTGCTGGCAAAACTGCCTTTGACCGACGCTCTGCGCCGGGCTCTGGGCGATGCGCCCAAGCACACCGCGAATATCGCGCGTAAACGGCACCTTATGTTCATCGGCAAACTGATGCGCGATCAGGACACTGACGCCATTCTGACTTTGCTCGATCAACTCGATGCCTCCACCCGGCAGTACAACGAACGTTTCCATGGCCTGGAACGCTGGCGCGATCGCTTGATCGCGGGCGACGATGCAGTCCTGGAGAAGTTCGTGCTCGACTACCCGGAGGCTGATCGTCAGCAGTTGCGCTCCCTGATCCGTCAGGCCCAGCACGAACTGGCGACCAACAAGCCACCAGCGTCGAGCCGTAAAATCTTCAAGTACATCCGTGAGCTGGACGAGACTCAACGCGGTCTTCGTTAAGTAACACATCCCACGTAGGAGCTGCCGAAGGCTGCGATCTTTTGATCTTTAAAAAACAAAGATCGCAGCCTTCGGCAACTCCTACGTGTGTTTCTTCATGCGCCTGTGCCACCCACAGTGATCGCATCGATTTTCAGCGTTGGCTGGCCGACACCCACCGGCACCGACTGCCCATCCTTGCCACACGTCCCTACGCCGCTGTCCAGCGACAGATCGTTGCCGACCATCGACACCTTGCTCATCGCTTCAGGCCCGTTGCCGATCAATGTCGCCCCTTTGACCGGCGCCGTAATCTTGCCGTCT
Organism: Pseudomonas sp. LB3P81; assembly: GCF_054897965.1. Taxonomy (NCBI): domain Bacteria; kingdom Pseudomonadati; phylum Pseudomonadota; class Gammaproteobacteria; order Pseudomonadales; family Pseudomonadaceae; genus Pseudomonas; species Pseudomonas sp. LB3P81. The sequence continues at coordinate 2,449,883 of NZ_JBUBVG010000001.1, forward strand.
TCGATCAGGTACGCCTCGCTGGTGGAGAACACGAATTTGCCGCTGGTGATGTCCACCTGACCGCCGCCGAGGTTGGCGCAGTAGATGCCGCGTTTCACCGAGGCGATGATTTCCGCCGGATCGCTTTCGCCCGCCAGCATGTAGGTATTGGTCATGCGCGGCATCGGCAGGTGCGCGTAGGATTCGCGGCGACCATTGCCGGTGCGGGCCACGCCCATCAGGCGCGCATTGAGCTTGTCCTGCATGTAGCCCTTGAGTACGCCGTTTTCGATCAGTGTGGTGCACTCGGTTGGGGTGCCTTCGTCATCGACGCTCAGCGAGCCGCGACGACCGGCCAGCGTGCCGTCATCGACGATGGTGCAGAGCTTGGACGCAACCATTTCGCCCATCCGGCCGCTGTAAGCGGAGCTGCCCTTGCGGTTGAAATCACCTTCCAGCCCGTGGCCGACCGCTTCGTGCAGCAGCACACCGGACCAGCCCGATCCCAACACCACCGGCAACGTACCGGCCGGCGCCGGAATGGCTTCAAGGTTGACCAGCGCCTGACGCAGCGCCTCCCGGGCGTAGCTCATGGCACGGTCTTCGGCGAGGAAATAACGGTAATCGGTACGACCGCCGCCGCCGTGACCACCACGCTCGCGGCGACCGTTCTGCTCAACGATCACGCTGACATTGAAACGCACCAACGGCCGCACATCCGCCGCCAGGCTGCCGTCGGTCGAAGCAACAAGAATGCGTTCCCAGACACCGGCCATGCTCACAGTGACTTGCTGGATACGCGGATCGAGGGCGCGAGTGGCGACGTCGATGCGCTTGAGCAGCTCGACTTTCTCGGCGCGGGTCAGCACTTCCAATGGGTTATCCGGCCCGTACAACTGGGCGACATCCTGAGTGGTGAACGCCTGCACCGTGCCGTTCTGACCGGCACGGGAGATCGAACGAGCGGCACGCGCCGCCGCGCCCAAGGCTTCCAGGGTGATCGCATTGCTGTAGGCAAAACCGGTTTTCTCACCCGATTGCGCGCGCACGCCAACACCCTGGTCGAGGTTGAAGCTGCCTTCCTTGACGATCCCGTCTTCCAGTGCCCACGACTCGGAAATCTGCCCCTGGAAATACAGGTCGGCGGCATCGATGCCCGGGCCGGCCAGATCGCCGAGCACACCTTGCAGGCTCTCGATAGTGACGCCGCCGGGCGCCAGGAGGTGTTCACTGACTGAGGACAACAACTCGCTCATATGCTTTACGCCTTAAATTCATCGTTCTGAGGCAGGTCGCTGCGCGCCCTGCGAGAAAAAGCGCCGGTGACTGGACACCGGCATCCGCGTCCGGATGGACGCCTGTTCGCTGCTATCGCGTTCGGCCAGCAGCACGGCCTCGCCTTGATCCTGTTGCGCGAGCACTCGTCCCCACGGGTCGATGATCGCGGCATGGCCGAAGGTCTCTCGGGGCCCCGGATGCGTTCCGCCCTGGGCAGCCGCGAGCACATAACACTGAGTCTCGATGGCCCGCGCTCGAATCAGCACATCCCAATGCGCCGCGCCGGTCACAGCGGTAAAGGCCGACGGCGCGGTGATCAACTCCGCACCGGCAGCGCGCAATTCGCTGTACAGCTCCGGGAATCGCAGGTCGTAACACACCGTCAGGCCGACTCGACCGACGGGCGTGTCCGCGACCACCACGCCACTGCCATAAGCATAGTCATCGGATTCACGATAACGCCCTCGGTTGTCCGCCACGTCCACGTCAAACAGGTGCAGCTTGTCGTAGCGCGCCACCGTTTCGCCCTGATCGTTGACCAGCAACGAGCAGGCATGCACTTTCGCCGATGGTTGATCCACCGGCGGCAACGGCAATGTGCCGGCCACTATCCATAACTTGAGGTCGCGGGCGGTCTGTTTCAACCAAGGCAGGATCGGACCTTCGCCCGACGCCTCGGCACGGCCGATGTCGGCAATGTCGCGACGGCCTATGGCGGCGAAATTTTCCGGCAGTACAGCCAGCTTCGCGCCACCGGCCGTCGCTTGCTCGAGCAGCCGACGGGCCTGGGCCAGATTGGCCAGCACATCGCTCTGGCTGACCATTTGAATCACCGCGAAAGACATGGCCATTTCCTTATTTGGAATCAACACATACCTGTAGGAGCTGCCGCAGGCTGCGATCTTTTGATGTTGATTTTTGCAAGATCAAAAGATCGCAGCCTGCGGCAGCTCCTACAGGGGGCTTACGGCCATGCTACTCCATAGGCCTGAAGAGGGGCTCTGAAAAAAGAGTCAAAAAGGTTTGTCGAAGGTGATTTTCGGCTCTTTCCATGGGCCTTTGACGGTGTACTTCACGCTGGCGAAACGTGCCACGCGGTCACCGATCAGCTTGTCGATCAGGAACAACGCGCCACCGATGGCCGGTGCGCCGACGATCAGCGCGGCAATCGGCAGGTTATTGGTCACCGGCAAGGTCACCAGCAGTTGGGCGTCGATATGATCGCCCACCAGATTCAGGGTTCCATTGAGTTCAACATTGCTCGACGGGCCTGTCATCACGATCGGCTCGCGGGTCACGTAAACCCCGTTGGTCGCAACCAGCAGGCCTTTGACCCGGTCGTAACTCAAGCCTTTGCCGAACAGATCGGAGAAGTCCAGCCGTAAACGGCGGCCGATGGAGTTGAAGTTGAGCAGGCCAAATACCCGTAAGGCCTGGGCGCTGCCCTCGACTTCAACGAACTGGCCTTTATTCAGCGACGCATCGAGGGTGCCGGAGAAACGCTTGGTGGCCAGCCAGGCCGGCGAGCCGGGCCAGCGACCGTCGACATCCATATGAAACTCTTCACTGGTGACACTCGGCGCAAAGCCCCAGCCTTTCAGCACATCCGCCAGGTTCTTGCCACTGACCCGGCCTTTGTACCAACTGGTGGACGCACCGGGCGCACCTTCCCAGCCACCGCTGCCCTGCAACAGAATGCCCTTGAGGCCCAGATCCAGCGTATTGAGCGCGATGCCCTTGGCGGTCGGACGCACTTTCAGCGACCAGCCCCCGACCAGATCCTGCCCTTGGAACAGTTGATTAATGGTGATATCCAGCGCCGGGATTTTTGTCGGATCCATGGTAGCCAACGGGTCCGGCGAGTTTTCATCGGCCAGGACCGTCGGGTCCGGCGCCGGCAGACGCACGTATTGCAGATTGATCGCGATCGGCGCGGCTTTCGCGTCAGGGATAGCGGCAGTGCCCTTGACCTGCTGACTGTCGAGCTGCAAGGCCCACGCCGTCGATTTACGGTTCAACCGCAGCGAAGCCTGATCAAGGGTAGTACCGACGCCGCTAAGCTTGCCGACCTTGAAGTCCGCGCTACTGAGCAGCTGCTTGACGCTGCCACCCGGAACCTGGCCGGCATACTTGTCCACCAGGTCTTTCCACGGGCCGACATCCAGTTCCGAGAGCACCCCACGCACCCGCAGGCCTTGGGCACCGGGCAAAACGGCATCGCCGCCACCGAGCAACAATTCGCCGCGACCGTCGGCAAAATTGCCGGGCGGTGCTGCAAACGTGAGGTTCGCCAGCTCGCCGTATTTGACCCAGTAACGCCGCTCCGGCCCTTGCAGGGTCATGCGGAATGTCGTGTCGCGTCCGACATCGGCAGCCATGCCGAACGGCGCCGGCAAATCCACCGCCACGCCCTGGAGGTTCGAATTGACCGTCAACTGGCTGTCGGGGCCATCCAGGTTCAGTTGCAACTGATACGGGATCAGGCCGGACACCGGCAACGGCTGGGTCACGCTTAGCCAGTCGGTGAGTTTCTTCACCTCGACCTGGCCCGAGGCGCTGACACGGGTCTTGATGTTGCTCGGGCTGCCGTCGGCGAAAATCTGCGCAGTGACCGGTTTGTCAAAGGCGCGAGCGGTGATGTTCTGCCCGCTCAACCCCTTGGTGCTGTCGAAGCGGAAATCGCCCTTCAGTTGGGTCAGCTCAAGGACTGGTTCGGCCAGTTTCAAGCGCGCCTTGGCGGTCTTGAAGTCGACGAGGATCTTCGGCTGTTCGCCTTTGGCCAGCGGAATATCCAGTTTCAGCTTGCCCTGCAGATCACCCTCGCCTTCCCATCCGGCGAAGGTGGCGGCGGTGCCGATCGGCGCTTCCTGGAGGATTTTCAAGCCATCGCCGAGCCCGCCAGCGAACGCGCCGTCGAGGAACAGGTGGCTGCTTTGTCCGGACGGAACATGGGGAATGTTGACGTAAATGTCGCGCACCTGAGTGTCAAGCAACTGGCCTTTGCTGGCCAGAATCCGCACACCGCTGTCCTCGACAAATACATCCCCCGAGACCTTGCTGACATGCGGCCAACCCGGTTGGAAGGCCAGTTCGGCATCGTGAACCTTGAAGAACAGGCTGATGCTGCGATCGGCGTCGGCGGCACCGTGGTTCAGCGAACCCTGATACTGGAAGAAACCTTCGTCTACCGCACCTTTGAGGATCGCCGTGCGCAGCCACTCGTCCAGCGCCGGGCCGAGAACGGCCGGCAGGTACTTGGCGGTGTATTTTCCGTCGCCCTCGACCATACCGACCCGCAGGTCCATGTAGTCTTCCTGGGTGTTGTCGAAATGCAGGCGAATCAGGAAATCCCCGGCAATCTTGCCCTCCTCGCCCAGCACCTTCAGGTACGGCGCGATCAGGGTGAAGCCTTCTTTATCAAGCTTCCAGGTCAGCCGGGCGTTGGCCTGAATGTATTGCCATGGCTTGGCGAAAATCGGGTCCAGGTGCAGGACAAAGTCCTTGCTGTCCATTCGCAGTTCGCCGTGACCGAGGTCACCACTGATGCTGCCGCTGACATTCCGTGCCGCCGGCGCGCCGTGATAGGCATCAAAGCCGACTTGGTCGAGGTTGGCGGCGAAGCTGACCTTGCTGTCGTCGGTGGCGTTGGGCCGGAAGTCGAACAGCACGTTGCGCAAACCACCCGTCACCTTGAGCCGCTCGACGGCGGTGGCGACGCCTTCGGGCAATGGCCCCAGGGCATTCAGCAGCGGCGTGAGCGGCGTGAGGTCGAGGCGGTCGGCTTGCAGATGCCAGAGTTCTTCGGTCTTGTCAGTGGCCAGGCTTTGTTTGAGTTGCAGGCGCGATTCCCAACGGGTTTCGCCGAAGTTCATGGACAGCGAGTCCACCGTCACCAGAAAGCCTTCGGCACTGCGCTGGAAATAGCTGTTGAGCGCCAGGTTGTTGATCTGGATCGGCTTGCGTTCGGCGTAGGCGCCTTTGAGCTGCGGCGCATTCAAGCGAATCGCGGCGCTTTGCAGCACGCCTTTGCTCCAGTTGATCCAAAGCTCGCCACCGGCCTTGATCTCGGAAAAATTCCATTGTCGGGTCAGGCGTTCGGGTAGCCATTTCGACCAATCGCTTTGCGGCAGGCTCACGTAAGCATCCGCTTCCCCGTCCTTCCACTGGCTGGCGCGAATGCGTGTCCGCAGGCTCATCGCCACCGGCTGACCGTCGGGCAGGGTCAGCCGCGCGTCGAGTCGCTGACGGGTAACGCCGGTTTTCAGATTCAGGCCAACGTAGGTCAAGGTCAGCGGCGGGTGATCCAGCGGCTGCAAGGTCACCTGGCTGTCGAGCACCGACAACTGCTGGACCATCTGCATGCGATTGAGCAGTTGTTCCGGGTCCAGCGGCTGATCCTGCTGCACCGGCAAGCCTTCCAGCGCCCAATGACCGTCCTCGCCTTCCTTGAGGCTGATCTTCAAACCATTGAGTTCAAGGTGAGCGATGCGCACTTCACGAGCCAACAGGCTTGCCCACAGATCCGGCACCGCACGTACCTGATCCAGACGCAGGGCGTTGGCGCCCTCACCGACCATCACATCGTGAGCCAGCAGAATCGGCGCGAAGCCGTGCCAGTTACCTTCCAGTTCACCGATGTGCAGCGGCATGCCCAGGACAGCGCCAGCTTTGGCTTCGACTTCGGCCCGATATTCGGCCACCAGCGGCGTCAGCTCACGGCCGAGACTGACGTAAAGCGCCATCAGCACCAAAGCCAACGCGCACAGGCCCAGACCCCAGCGGGTCAGTGCGGCCAAAATGCGTGTCAGACGCTCCATGTCAGTTGGCTCCCATGGCAAAAAAACTGCAAAAAGCTGAGGCCAGCCGTTCTAGTGAGGGTGAAGCACAGCGATTCAGAGCAGCACCACGTCGTATTGTTCCTGGGAATACATGGTTTCCACCTGGAACCGAATGGTGCGTCCGATAAAACCTTCAAGCTCGGCGACGTTGCCGGACTCTTCATCCAGCAGGCGGTCGACGACTTTCTGGTTCGCCAATACACGATAGCCCTCCGCCTGATAGGCGCGAGCCTCGCGGAGAATTTCGCGGAAAATTTCGTAGCAAACGGTTTCCGGCGTCTTGAGCTTGCCGCGACCCTGGCAACTGGTGCACGGTTCGCACAACACTTGCTCGAGACTTTCGCGGGTACGCTTGCGGGTCATTTGCACCAGGCCCAACTCGGTGATGCCGATGATGTTGGTCTTGGCGTGATCGCGCTCCAGTTGTTTCTCAAGCGTACGCAGAACCTGACGCTGGTGCTCTTCGTCTTCCATGTCGATGAAGTCGATGATGATGATCCCGCCCAGATTGCGCAGGCGCAGCTGGCGAGCGATGGCGGTCGCGGCTTCGAGGTTGGTCTTGAAGATGGTTTCTTCAAGGTTGCGATGGCCGACGAACGCCCCGGTGTTGACGTCGATGGTGCTCATGGCTTCAGCCGGGTCGACCACCAGGTAACCACCGGACTTCAGCGGCACTTTGCGTTCGAGGGCTTTCTGGATTTCGTCTTCGACACCGTACAGGTCGAAGATCGGCCGCTCGCCCGGGTAATGCTCCAGACGATCGGCAATTTCCGGCATCAGTTCGGCGACGAACTGCGTGGTTTTCTGGAAGGTTTCCCGGGAGTCGATGCGGATCTTCTCGATCTTCGGGCTCACCAGATCACGCAAGGTGCGCAGCGCCAGGCCGAGGTCTTCGTAGATCACGCTCGGCGCGCTGATGGTTTTAATCTGTTCGTTGATCTGATCCCAGAGACGGCGCAGGTAGCGGATGTCCATGAGGATTTCATCGGCCCCGGCGCCTTCGGCGGCAGTACGCAGGATGAAGCCGCCGGCCTCCTTGATGCCTTCTTTGGCCACGCAATCGGTAACCACTTGCTTGAGGCGTTCGCGCTCGGCTTCGTCTTCGATCTTCAGGGAAATACCGACATGCGCGGTACGCGGCATGTACACCAGATAGCGGGAAGGAATCGACAGTTGCGTGGTCAGGCGTGCGCCCTTGGAACCGATCGGGTCCTTGGTGACTTGCACTACCAGGCTCTGGCCTTCGTGAACCAGCGCGCTGATGCTTTCGACCGCAGGGCCTTCGCGCAGGGAAATTTCCGAGGCATGAATGAACGCGGCGCGATCAAGACCGATGTCGACGAACGCCGCCTGCATACCCGGCAATACCCGCACGACTTTGCCTTTGTAGATGTTGCCGACGATCCCGCGCTTTTGCGTGCGCTCGACGTGGACCTCTTGCAGGACACCGTTTTCAACCACCGCCACGCGCGATTCCATCGGCGTGATGTTGATCAGGATCTCTTCACTCATGGCAGGGTCTCGTTCAGGCATGTTCACGATAATGGCCGCATCTTGTCAGTACGACGCTCAGCGCGCGTTAAGGGTTTGCCAACAGGGTATGCCGAAATGGCCGAGCAGCTCAGCGGTTTCGCACAGCGGCAGTCCGACCACCGCCGAGTAGCTGCCATCGAGCCCGGCGACAAACACCGCGCCCAGTCCTTGAATGCCATAGCCACCGGCCTTGTCCCGAGGTTCGCCGCTGGCCCAGTAGGCCGCCGCTTCATTGAGATCGATGGGGCGAAAACGCACCAGGCTGCGCACAACCCGCGACTCGCAGCGCTCACCATCAAGCACGGCAATGGCGGTCAGCACTTCGTGCTCTTGACCAGCCAGCATCATAAGCATGGCGCACGCATCGGCTTCGTCCACCGGTTTGCCGAGAATTTTCCCGTTGAGCACCACGGCGGTATCGGCGCCCAGCACGCAGAATGCTGCGTCGGACACAACCGCGCCGCGCCCGGCTTCAGCCTTGCCGCGCGCGAGGCGCTCGACATAGGCCGACGGCGATTCATGATTCAAAGGGGTTTCATCGATGTCCGCGCTGATGGCGGAGAACGGCACGCCGATCTGCGTGAGCAGTTCACGCCGACGCGGCGAGCCTGAGGCGAGATAAACAAGTTTCATCAAGACATCTCCCTGTCGAGGTTATGGGCAAATGCCTGACCGAATCAGTTGATTTTGTAGCGTCGACGCAGACCGCGCAAACCGTAGCTGATCCATGGCCAGAGCAACGCGCTGACCAGTGCCGGCAAGACCAGCGCCAACGTCGGCTGACGGTTGCCGGTCAGGGCGCTGAGCCACAGTTGAACAAGCTGCGCGAGGCCGAAGATCACCAGGATCACCAGGCTCTGTTGCCACATCGGGAACATCCGCAAGCGTTGTTGCAGTGCCAGCACCAGGTAGGTGATGAGCGTCAGGATCAATGCGTTCTGGCCCAGGAGCGTGCCATACAGCACGTCTTCAGCCAGGCCCAGGCACCACGCGGTGACCATGCCGACTTTCTGCGGCAGGGCCAATGCCCAGAATGCCAGCAACAAGGCCAGCCAAAGCGGGCGAAGGATTTCCATGAATTGCGGCAGCGGAGAAACGCTGAGCAGCATGCCAATGGCGAATGTCAGCCAAATCATCCAGCCGTTTCGGGAGGCTTTGACACCGACCATTATTCTCGTCCCCCAGTGGTAGCCGGCGCGGAGACAGGCGGTTTGGCAGCAGGTTTCACGGCAGCGGGTTGCGTCGCCGGTGGTTTGGCGGCCGGCGTCGTCGCGGGCGGCTTGGCAGCGGCGGGATGTGCGGCAGCGGGTTTGGCCGGGGTGGTGGCAGCAGGCTTGGCCGGAGCTGCAGTCGCAGGCGCGACGACGGGAGCGACGGGGACAGCAGCGGCAGCCGGGGCAATCACGGCAGCAGGCTTCGGCACCGTGGCGGGAATGATTGGCCCGCCGCCCTGTGCGTCCAGGTTTTCCTGGGCCTGAGCAGCATCATTGGCGCGCTCTTCCGGCGTACGGGTGTCGCTGAACACCAGCAGCAAGTAACGACTGCGGTTCAATGCGGCCGTCGGCACGGCGCGAACAATGGCGAACGGCTGGCCGGAATCGTGAATCACTTCCTTGACCGTCGCGACTGGGTAACCCGCCGGGAACCGCTGGCCAAGGCCTGAGCTAACCAGCAGATCGCCTTCCTTGATATCCGCCGTGTCGGCAACGTGACGCAGCTCCAGGCGCTCAGGGTTGCCGGTGCCGCTGGCAATCGCCCGCAGACCGTTACGGTTAACCTGCACCGGAATGCTGTGGGTGGTGTCGGTCAGCAGCAGCACACGGGAGGTGTACGGCATCAACTCGACCACCTGCCCCATCAGGCCGCGGGCATCGAGCACCGGCTGACCGAGGACCACACCGTCGCGCTCACCTTTATTGATGATGATGCGGTGGGTGAAGGGGTTGGGGTCCATGCCGATCAACTCGGCCACTTCGACCTTCTCGTTGACCAGCGCGGAGGAATTGAGCAACTCGCGCAGCCGAACGTTCTGCTCGGTGAGGGCGGCAAGCTTCTGCATGCGCCCCTGCAACAGCAGGTTTTCGGTCTTTAGTTTTTCGTTTTCGGCGACCAGTTCGGTACGGCTGCCAAACTGGCTGGCCACACCTTGCCATAGCCGCTGTGGCAGGTCGGTGATCCAGTAAGACTGCATCAGCACCAGCGACATCTGGCTACGCACTGGCTTGAGCAGTGTGAAGCGGGCATCGACCACCATCAGCGCGACCGATAGCACGACCAGCACCAACAAGCGCACGCCCAGTGAAGGCCCTTTGGTGAAAAGCGGTTTAATAAGCCGCTCCTCCCAGGCAATTGTTTTCTTTATTCATACGGCAGACCGGCCTGGATACGAATGACAGAAGATAAACGCCAACAGGCAGCACTGCAAAGTGCCGCCTGCGCGCTCAACAGCATAGATGCATCGGGCGAGATCACTCGCTCGACAGCAGGTCCATGGTGTGTTTATCCATCATTTCCAATGCACGGCCACCGCCGCGAGCAACGCAGGTCAGCGGGTCTTCGGCAACGATCACCGGCAGACCTGTTTCCTGGGCCAGCAACTTGTCGAGGTCGCGCAGCAAGGCGCCACCACCGGTCAGTACCAGACCACGCTCGGCGATATCGGAAGCCAGTTCCGGAGGCGATTGCTCCAGTGCACTTTTCACTGCCTGAACGATGGTGGCCAGGGACTCTTGCAGAGCTTCCAGCACTTCATTGGAGTTCAGGGTGAATGCGCGTGGAACGCCTTCGGCCAGGTTACGGCCACGAACGTCGACTTCACGAACTTCGCCGCCCGGGTAGGCCGTACCGATTTCCTGCTTGATGCGCTCGGCGGTGGATTCGCCGATCAGGCTGCCGTAGTTGCGACGCACGTAGGTGATGATCGCTTCGTCGAAGCGGTCGCCGCCAACCCGTACGGATTCGGCGTAAACCACACCGTTCAGGGAGATCAGCGCGATTTCAGTGGTACCACCACCGATATCGACGACCATCGAACCGCGGGCTTCTTCAACCGGCAGGCCGGCACCGATCGCAGCGGCCATTGGCTCTTCGATCAGGAACACTTCACGTGCGCCGGCACCAAGGGCCGATTCACGGATGGCTCGACGCTCAACCTGAGTGGATTTGCACGGAACGCAGATCAACACACGAGGGCTCGGCTGCAGGAAGCTGTTTTCGTGAACCTTGTTGATAAAGTATTGCAGCATCTTTTCGCAGACGCTGAAGTCGGCAATGACGCCGTCCTTCATCGGACGAATGGCCGCGATGTTACCCGGCGTACGGCCGAGCATGCGCTTGGCCTCGGTGCCGACAGCAACGACACTTTTCTGGTTACCGTGTGTCCGAATGGCCACAACCGATGGCTCATTCAGGACGATTCCGCGCTCGCGCACGTAAATAAGGGTGTTGGCAGTGCCCAGGTCAATGGAGAGATCGCTGGAAAACATGCCACGCAGTTTCTTGAACATGGGAAAGGGACCCTAGGCAACGCGTGGGTAAAAAAGTGCGGCAAACTCTAACAACGACAGGGATTTTGGGCAAGGCGCCAATATGTTAAATTGGCCGCTTTTCTGTGCACCAACCCCCACAATCGCGGCCTTATGACCGTAGAAATGCGGTAGTGTTCCGACAATCTAACACACGGATAGCCTCCGTTCTGTTTTCCTTCCACTGGAGAATCCCATGACGCTTGAACGCTCCGACGTGGAAAAAATCGCTCATCTGGCCTGTCTGGGCCTCAATGATGCCGATCTTCCACACATCACTTCGGCCCTGAACAGCATTCTGGGACTGGTCGACGAAATGCAGGCGGTCAATACCGACGGTATCGAGCCGCTCGCCCACCCACTGGAAGCCAGCCAGCGTCTGCGTGCAGACGTCGTGACCGAGACCAATCATCGCGAGGCCTATCAGTCCATCGCACCAGCGGTCGAAAACGGCCTGTACCTGGTTCCGAAAGTCATCGACTAAAGGGAAAGAGCCTGCAATGCATCAATTGACTCTGGCCGAGATCGCCCGCGGACTCGCCGATAAAAAGTTTTCTTCCGAAGAGCTGACCAAAACCCTGCTGGCGCGCATCGCCCAGCTCGATCCTCAGCTCAACAGCTTCATCAGCCTCACCGAAGAGCTGGCGCTCCAGCAGGCGAAAGCCGCTGACGCACGCCGGGCCAATGGTGAGAGCGGCGCCCTGCTCGGCGCGCCGATCGCCCACAAAGACCTGTTCTGCACCCAGGGCATCCGCACCAGCTGCGGCTCGAAGATGCTCGACAATTTCAAAGCACCGTACGACGCCACCGTGGTTGCCAAACTGGCGGCTGCCGGCGCTGTGACGCTGGGCAAGACCAACATGGACGAATTCGCCATGGGTTCGGCCAACGAGTCGAGCTATTACGGCGCGGTGAAAAACCCATGGAACCTGGAACACGTTCCGGGCGGCTCGTCCGGCGGTTCGGCGGCTGCGGTTGCTGCGCGACTGCTGCCGGCGGCGACCGGCACCGACACGGGCGGCTCGATCCGTCAGCCCGCAGCCCTGACCAACCTCACCGGCCTGAAACCGACGTACGGTCGCGTTTCGCGCTGGGGCATGATCGCTTACGCCTCCAGCCTCGATCAGGGCGGCCCCCTGGCCCGCACTGCCGAAGACTGCGCGATCCTGCTGCAAGGCATGGCGGGTTTCGACCCGCAGGACTCCACCAGCATCGACGAGCCGGTGCCTGATTACAGCGCCAGCCTCAACGGTTCGCTGCAAGGCCTGCGCATCGGTGTGCCGAAGGAATACTTCAGCGCTGGCCTGGACCCGCGTATCGCCGACCTGGTCATGGCCAGTGTCGAAGAGCTGAAAAAGCTCGGCGCCGTGATCAAGGAAATCAGCCTGCCGAACATGCAGCACGCGATTCCTGCGTACTACGTGATCGCCCCGGCAGAAGCCTCTTCCAACCTGTCGCGTTTCGATGGCGTGCGTTTCGGCCATCGCTGCGAAGACCCGAAAAACCTGGAAGACCTGTACAAGCGTTCCCGTGGCGAAGGTTTCGGCCCGGAAGTGCAGCGCCGGATCATGGTCGGTGCCTACGCGCTGTCGGCCGGTTACTACGACGCCTATTACCTGAAGGCGCAGAAGATTCGTCGCTTGATCAAGAACGACTTCATGACCGCCTTCAACGAGGTCGACATCATCCTCGGCCCGACCACGCCGAACCCGGCCTGGAAGCTCGGCGCCAAGAACAGCGACCCGGTCGCTGCCTATCTGGAAGACGTCTACACCATCACCGCCAACCTCGCCGGTCTGCCGGGCTTGTCCATGCCAGCCGGTTTTGTCGACGGTCTGCCGGTCGGCGTGCAATTGCTCGCCCCGTATTTCCAGGAAGGCCGCTTGCTCAACGTTGCGCACCAGTATCAGCTAAACACTGACTGGCACACCCGCACCCCAACCGGCTTCTGAGGAGAAACACATGCAATGGGAAGTCGTGATCGGGCTGGAGATTCACACCCAGCTCACCACCCGGTCGAAAATCTTTTCCGGCAGTTCCACCACTTTCGGTTCCGAGCCGAACACCCAGGCCAGCCTGGTTGACCTCGGCATGCCCGGCGTATTGCCGGTGCTGAACCAGGAAGCGGTGCGCATGGCGGTGATGTTCGGTCTGGCAATTGACGCCGAGATCGGCCAGCACAACGTGTTCGCCCGTAAAAACTATTTCTACCCGGACCTGCCGAAGGGCTACCAGATCAGCCAGATGGAGTTGCCGATCGTCGGCAAGGGCCACCTGGACATCGCGCTGGACGACGGCACGATCAAACGTGTCGGCGTGACCCGTGCGCACCTGGAAGAAGACGCCGGTAAAAGCCTGCACGAAGAGTTCAACGGCGCCACCGGCATCGACCTGAACCGTGCCGGCACACCGCTGCTGGAAATCGTCTCGGAGCCGGACATGCGCAGCGCCAAGGAAGCCGTGGCCTACGTCAAGACGATCCACGCGCTGGTGCGTTACCTGGGCATCTGCGACGGTAACATGGCCGAAGGTTCGCTGCGTTGCGACTGCAACGTGTCGATCCGTCCGAAGGGCCAGGTTGAATATGGCACCCGCTGCGAGATCAAGAACGTCAACTCGTTCCGCTTCATCGAGAAGGCGATCAACAGCGAAGTGCAGCGTCAGATCGAACTGATCGAAGACGGCGGCAAGGTGATCCAGCAGACCCGTCTGTACGATCCGAACAAGGACGAAACCCGTCCGATGCGCAGCAAAGAGGAAGCCAACGACTACCGTTACTTCCCGGATCCGGACCTGCTGCCGGTGGTCATCGAGGACTCGTTCCTCGAGGACGTGCGCGCAACACTGCCGGAATTACCTCCGCAGAAACGCGAGCGTTTCCAGGAGCAGTTCGGTCTGTCGGTCTACGACGCCAGCGTCCTGGCCACCAGCCGCGAGCAAGCCGATTACTTCGAGAAAGTCGTCAGCATCAGCGGCGACGCGAAACTGGCGGCGAACTGGGTGATGGTTGAACTGGGCAGCCTGTTGAACAAACAGGGCCTGGACATCGAGCAGTCGCCGGTCTCGGCCGAGCAACTGGGCGGCATGCTGTTGCGCATCAAGGACAACACCATCTCCGGCAAGATCGCCAAGGTGGTGTTTGAAGCCATGGCCAACGGCGAAGGCAGCGCGGACGAGATCATCGACAAGCGCGGTCTGAAGCAGGTTACCGACAGCGGCGCGATCTCGGCAGTGCTGGACGAAATGCTCGCGGCCAACGCCGAGCAGGTCGAACAATACCGCGCGGCAGACGAAGCCAAACGCGGCAAGATGTTCGGCTTCTTCGTCGGCCAGGCCATGAAAGCCTCCAAAGGCAAGGCCAACCCGCAACAGGTCAACGAACTGCTGAAAAGCAAGCTCGAAGGCTGATGAGAATGGAGCCAGCTCTGAACACTGGCTCAATTCCCTGTGGCGAGGGAGCTTGCTCCCGCTGGTCTGCGAAGCAGACCCAAATCGGCAAACGTATTCTTTCTGTAAGAATGCATCAGCCGATTTTGCGACCGCTTCGCGGCCGAGCGGGAGCAAGCTCCCTCGCCACATTTATTTTGGGAGCCTTTCAAATGAAGCGTTTGTTTAGTGTCTGCGCCCTGCTCTCTCTGCTGGCCGGTTGCGCCAGCACCGATGTTGTCGATCCACACGGCTACAACCAGACAGGCGTGGCGTCCTACTACGGCGCCAAACACCAGGGCAAACGCACCGCCAGTGGTGAACGTTTCAACAAGAATTCCCTGACCGCCGCCCACCGCCAGCTACCCTTTGGTACGCGGGTGAAGGTCACCAATCTGAAGAACGACAAGTCCTGCGTGGTGCGTATCAATGATCGCGGGCCGTACACTCGCGGGCGCCTGATCGACTTGTCTCATGAAGCCGCCGAGCAACTGGGCATGCTCAAAAGCGGCACCGCACGGGTTCGCGTGCAAGCCCTCGACTGACTGACGGAGCCCCAACCATTTTCGGACTCGCCGACATTCCCCTGCTCAGCCTGATTGAACTGCTCAGCGGCCTGGTTTTACTGATCGCCGGCGCCGAGCTGATGGTGCGCGCCGCCGTGCGCCTGGCCGCGCGACTGCACGTGCGGCCGCTGATCATTGGCCTGACCATCGTCGCCCTCGGCAGCAGCGCCCCGCAAATGGCGGTCAGCCTGCAAGCCACCCTGGCGCAGAACGCCGACATCGCCGTCGGCAGCGTGATTGGCAGCAGCATCTTCAACATTCTCGTCACCCTGGGGCTCTCGGCGCTGATCATCCCGCTGCGGGTTTCGCGGGAACTGGTGCGTCTGGATATTCCGTTGATGATTGGCGCCAGCCTGCTGGTGTTCGTTCTGGCATGGAATAAAGAACTGACCCGGGTTGATGGCGTGATGCTGCTGACGGCGCTGGCGCTGTACCTGGGCTTGTTGCTGCGACAGTCGCGGCACTCGGTCCGTCCGCAATCGACAACGCATGATGCTCCACAAGTGCCATGGTTCAGCAGCCTGTTGATGATCGTCGCCGGCCTCGCGATGCTGGTGTACGCCGGGCACTTGCTGTTGGGCGCCGCGGTGTCGGTCGCCACTGACCTGGGGCTGTCGGAAAGGATCATCGGCCTGACCATCGTCGCCGTCAGCACCTCCCTGCCGGAACTCGCCACTTCGTTGATCGCGGCCTTGCGTGGTCAGCGGGACATCGCCGTAGGCAACGTGATCGGCAGCAACCTGCTCAACCTTCTGGGCGTGCTGGGCGTTACCGCACTGATCGCGCCGTCACCGTTGTCGGTCTCGCCCAATGCGCTGGATTTCGACTTGCCGGTGATGCTCGGCGTCGCGGTGCTGTGCTTGCCGATGTTCTATTCCGGTTATCGGGTGACCCGCGCCGAAGGTCTGCTGTTTTTGGGTTTGTACCTGGCTTACGGTCTGCACGTGGTGTCGTTCACCACCGGCATGCCGCTGGCGGGCAAGCTTGAACACCTGATGCTGCTTTTCGTCCTGCCGGCGCTGGTGGCGTTTCTGTTGTTCACGTCGCTGCGCGCCTGGCGTCGCCAACACCACAAGAGGGAATTGCCATGACCGACCATAAAAAGCCCGGCGTTGAAGTCCGCCGCCAAGTGATGGGCGACGCCTTCGTCGACCGCGCGTTGGGCAATGCCACCGAGTTCACCCAGCCGTTGCAGGATTTCGTCAATGAACACGCCTGGGGCAGCGTGTGGAATCGCGAGGGCTTGCCGCTGAAAACCCGCAGCCTGATCACCCTCGCCGCGCTGACCGCGCTGAAGTGCCCGCAGGAATTGAAAGGTCACGTGCGCGGTGCGCTGAACAACGGCTGCACCGTGGAAGAGATTCGCGAGGCACTGTTGCATTGCGCGGTGTATGCCGGTGTGCCGGCGGCGATCGATGCGTTTCGGGCGGCGCAGGAAGTGATCGACACTTACCAGAAGCCCGTGTAGGAGCTGGCGCAGCCTGCGATCTTTTGATCTTTGCCACTGCCGAGCACGCCAAAATCAATCAAAAGATCGCAGCCTTCGGCAGCTCCTACATCCACCCGCCCCACTGCAACAAAAAGATCCCGATATTGGTGGTCACCGCCGCCATCAACGTAGTAATCACAATGATCGCCGCCGCCAGTTCATGATTGCCATTGGCCGCCCGGGCCATGACAAAACTCGCCGCCGCAGTCGGGCTGCCGAAGTACAGGAACAGAATCCCCAACTCCGCCCCGCGAAAACCCCATAGCCACGCGCCCAGCGTCGCCAGCACCGGCAGGCCGATCATCTTCACCAGGCTTGAACTCAACGCCATCGAGCCGCTCTTGCGCATTGCCGCCAGCGACAGCGTGCCGCCAATGCAGATCAACGCCAACGGCAACGTGGTTTGCGCCAGGTACTGACCGGACGTCTCGAGCCAGCCCGGCAAACCGATCTTGAAATACGCAAATGGCGCCGCCGCAAACACGCTGATGATCAACGGGTTAATCATCACGCTTTTGCAGATGCTCCACGGATCGGACTTGATCACCGGGCTGTACACCGCCAGCACAATGGTCGAGAGCGTGTTGTAAAACAGGATCACCAGCGCCGCGAGAATCGCCCCGAGGGAAATGCCGTAATCACCGTACATGCTCGCCGCCAGTGCAAGGCCGATCACGCCGTTGTTGCCGCGAAAGGCGCCCTGGGTGTAAATCCCGCGGTCTGCACGCGGACACTTCCAGATCGCCCAGCCCCAGGCGATGGCGAAACACACCAGCGTCGCAATCGAAAAATAGATCAGCAGCGCCGGTTGCAGCGCGGCGTGCAGGTCGGCATGCAGGATGCCCAGAAACAGCAACGCCGGCATGGTGACGTTGAACACCAGGGCCGACGCGGTGTGGATGAAATTGTCGTTGATCCAGTCGATGCGCTTGAGCAGCACACCCAGAAACAGCATGGCAAACACCGGCGCGGTGATGTTCAGGGTTTCGAGGAAGATTGCCAGCATGCCGGGAGTTACCTTGGGTGGGCGTCGTTAGGGGGCTAATGATAAGCCACCCAGGACGTTGGCGTCTGGTAGACCGATCCCAGAATGGCGAGGGAGCCTGCTCCCGCTGGGTCGCGAAGCGGCCCCAAAAATTGGGACTGCTACGCAGTCCAGCGGGAGCAAGCTCCCTCGCCACAGTCTTAGGTGATCGGCGCCGGGTTGAACAACGTGATGTCGTTATGCAGCTTGTGCCTCTCGGCCCACGTCTGCTTCTTGCCGCTCGCCACGTCCAGATAGAAGTGAAACAACTCCCACCCAAGATCCTCGATCGAAGCCCGCCCAGTCGCAATCCGCCCCGCATCGATGTCGATCAGGTCCGGCCAGCGCTGCGCCAGTTCAGTCCGGGTCGACACCTTCACCACCGGCGCCATCGCCAAACCATACGGCGTACCGCGCCCGGTGGTGAACACATGCAGGTTCATCCCCGCCGCCCGTTGCAACGTCCCGCAGACAAAATCACTGGCCGGGGTCGCGCAGAAAATCAGTCCTTTGCGCTTGAAGCGTTCGCCAGGACCCAGCACTCCGTTG
The DNA here is from genome assembly GCF_054897965.1 of Pseudomonas sp. LB3P81. Lineage (NCBI taxonomy): Bacteria > Pseudomonadati > Pseudomonadota > Gammaproteobacteria > Pseudomonadales > Pseudomonadaceae > Pseudomonas > Pseudomonas sp. LB3P81. The sequence goes on from NZ_JBUBVG010000001.1 coordinate 2,468,089, forward strand.
ATCGCGCTGCTGCCGGATTTGACGATCGACCCCAACGACGTCTCGACAATGTTCGACAACCCGCCCTTCTTGTTGCCCGGCGTGGTGTTGGCGCTGCGGTCCGCTTCGCCCTTGGCCAGGTAACGATCGTACCAGTCCATTTCCCGCACCAGTTCTTGAGCGACTTCCTCAGTTTCCGCGCGGGACGTCAGCAGGTAAATCGCGTCGCGCACTTCGGTGACTTCGGAAAACATCACCGTCGCGCCCGTGCGTAGCAACAGGTCCGAGGCGTAACCCAGCGCCGGGTTGGCGGTGATCCCGGAGAACGCATCACTGCCGCCGCACTGCATGCCGAGGATCAGCTCGGACGAGTGGAACAAGATCACCGGCGGCGGCAGTGTCGTCTCGGCCCTGTATCCATTGGGCCGCTACCTGAAACTGGCGGCCAACAACGCCGATCACTTCGCCGAATGGGCACTACTGGCCTACATCGCCGGGCACACGGCCGCATTGCAACAAGCGGTGATCGCCCATAACACTGGCGACGACAAGTCGATTGAACTGGCTTACGCGATGAACGCTTTCGCTGATCACTACCTGACCGACCTGTTTTCCGCTGGCCACCTGCGCGTGCCACGCAAACAATTGGCGGCGGTGGTCACGCCGAGTGATCTGGGCTCGTTGATTACCCGCTTCATGCACGACGAAGACAGCAAATCGCTCGTTCCTGACAAAAGGCTAAGCCCCGTCACGTTCGATACGCCCATGCGCATGGGCGTATCGACACTCACTGTCTGAAACGCCTGGTCATCATCATTTTCAGCGCACCCGCCAAAACGCTCGTACTGTGCGAAGCCCGTCGTGAATGAATCACGACCCACCTCGCACGGAGAGCGCCCCCCTCATGACACTTGCCCCGCCTATTCTTCCGCAGCTGGCTCTTCACGAATCCGAAGTGACGATCGTGAAGTTGTCGAGCCTGAATGACACGTTGAAAATTCTTGTACCCGATTCGGGTGATTTCGAGGCGAACTGGGATGTTTACCCGATACTCGGAGCCGATCCGGATTTGCCCGACTGGAAGGGTTGCAAAGCGCCGACCGGCGTCTGGGATGACGCCGTCGATGACATGGTCAAACTCAGTGGAATCGAGCTGCTCATCCCCAAAGCGGTGCTGGAGAAATACTCGGATTCAGCAGTCGACTTGCGCTACAAATTCGCTGATGAATCCAGTCTGGAACCGTATTCGGAGCGCCTGAAGCTCTACGTCGAAGCGTGATGATTCAGCGCTGCGCCTCGGCCTCTTCATGCGCGTGGCGCAACCGCTCGCGGCTGTTCGTCAAATGCAGGCGCATCGCTGCCCGCGCGGCATCGGAATCCTGCCGGGCAATCGCATCGTAGATTTCTTCGTGCTCACGGCTCAGACGGCTCATGTAGTGCTGCTGGTCATCATGGGCCAGGCGCGCCGAGTTGAGGCGCGTACGCGGAATGATACTGGCGCCCAGGTGGGTCATGATGTCGGTGAAATAGCGGTTGCCGGTCGACAGCGTGATTTGCAGGTGGAACTGGAAGTCCGAGGCCACGGCATCGCTGGCGTGGGCCGCGCTTTCGTTCAAGGCGGCTGTACGATCACCATCGCCTCTGTAGGAGTGAGCTTGCTCGCGATGGAGGCTAACGATAACGCGTGTTTTCTGAGTAAACGCGGCGCTTTCAAGTCCATCGCGAGCAAGCTCGCTCCTACAGGGTGAGTGGTGTTACGCGGTCACGGCCTGATCCACCAGATGTCCGTTTTCAATGCGCACATGCCGCGGGTGGAAACGCTTCAGACTGCTGCGATGCCCGACGCTGACGATGCTCAGCCCCGGGATTTCATCGATCAACGCCTGATACAGCGACGCCTCATCCTCCTCGTCCATCGCCGAGGTCGCTTCGTCCATGTACAGCCATTGCGGCGCATAAAGCAGCGCACGGGCAAAGGCCAGGCGTTGCTGTTCACCCGGCGAGAGCATGCGTTGCCAGTGATTTGCTTCATCCAGACGCGAAACCAGGTGCGGCAAACGACAGGTTTCCAGCACGTGAACGTAACGCTCGTGCGGATAGGTGTCGCCGGCCTGTGGATAACTCAGCACTTCGCGCAGCGTGCCAATCGGCAGGTAGGGTTTTTGCGGCAGGAACAGATAGCGCGCCGCTGGCAGACGAATGCTGCCGTGGCCCGCCGGCCACAGATGCCCCATCGCCCGTAGCAGCGTGGACTTGCCGCTGCCGGAACGGCCGCTGAGCATCACGCGCTCGCCCTCTTCCACGGTCATGTCGGCGCTAGTCAGCAAATGCCGACCGTCCGCCAGATCGAGGCCAAGGTTGTGCACCTTCAACGCATCACCTTGATTCTGCACGTCGATGGCCGGCGCACGCTCTTCGTTATCGGTCATGGCCTGACGGAAACTCAGCAAACGATCACAGGTGGCGCGCCACGCCGCGAGGTTCTGATACGCATTGATAAACCAGCTGAAACTCTCCTGCACATTGCCGAACGCCGAACTGATTTGCATCAGCTCACCGAGTTCGATCTTGCCAGCGAAATAACGTGGCGCGGCGACCATGAACGGAAAGACGATGGCGGCCTGGGAGTAACCTGCTGTGAAGAACGTCAGACGCTTGGACACCTTCATGATGTCCCAGAAGTTGTGCCAGACCAGCCCGAAGCGGTTGCTCAAGCGACGGTTTTCATTGGGCTCGCCGTTGTACAGCGCAATGCTCTCGGCATTTTCGCGAATCCGCACCATCGAGAAACGCAGGTCGGCTTCGAAGCGTTGTTGTTGATTGTTCAGGCCGATCAAACGGCGACCGATCAGATGCGTCAGCCAGCTACCGATCACGGCATAGACCAGCACACACCAGAACATATAGCCGGGAATGGTAAAACCGTACACATCGAGACTGCCCGACACGCCCCACAAAATGATCGAGAACGACACCAGGCTGACAACGTTGCGAAGTAAACCAATGCCCAATTCCAGGGTATTGGAGGTGAAATTGTTGAGGTCTTCTGAAATCCGTTGGTCCGGGTTATCGGTGTAACCGCCCTGCTCCAGCTGGTAGTAATTCTTGTTGCCAAGCCAGCGGGCGAAATGCTTTTCCGTGAGCCAGGCACGCCAGCGAATGGTCAGCATCTGGGTCAGATAGAGCCGGTACACGGCACCGATAATCGCCACCGCCGCAATCCCGCAGAAATACAGAATCAGCCGCCAGAACGCCTCTTCGTCCTTTTGCTGCAGAGCGTTGTAAAAATCCTTGTACCAGGTGTTGAACCACACCGAGATCCCCACGCTGATCAACGATAACGCAATCACCGCGATCAGCAGCGTCCAGGCCTTGACCTTCTCCTCGCTGCGCCAATAGGGCGTGATCATCGCCCAGACTTTGCGAAAAAACTGCCCGCGCACAGCATCGTTGACCGCGGAATATTCAGCGTTCTGATTCATGGATAAGGCTCGATAAAGAAAAGTACAGGCACGAACCGATCATAGATGATCGGTTCGGTTTGTCGCGAGGCGTGGCCGGCATTCGTTCAGCGCAGGTTCAGCGACGAACGGGGCGCTTCTGCAGTTTGCGCTGCAGCGTGCGGCGGTGCATGCCCAGGGCGCGGGCTGTGGCGGAGATGTTGCCTTCGTGTTCGGTCAGCACGCGCTGGATGTGTTCCCACTGCAGGCGGTCCACCGACATCGGGTTTTCCGGCACCAGGGAGTCGAGGTCGGCGTGCTCGGAGAGCAGCGCAGCAAGGACGTCATCGGCATCCGCCGGTTTGCACAGGTAGTTGCAGGCACCGCGCTTGATCGCCTCGACGGCGGTGGCAATGCTCGAATAACCGGTGAGGATCACCACGCGCATGTCCGGGTCGAGCTCGAGCAGTTTCGGCAACAACACCAGGCCCGAATCGCCGTCCATTTTCAGGTCCAGCGCGGCGTAATCCGGGATGTCGGCCTGGGCAATGGTCAGGCCCTCCTCGGCGGAACCGGCGGTGCTGACGCGAAAACCACGGCGGGACATGGCGCGCGCCATCACGCGGGTGAACGTGGCGTCGTCATCTACCAGCAGCAAATGCGGCAGTTCTTCGCCTTCGACTTGGATCTCGTCACTCATGTTCGTCTCCTCGGGCGACACGGGGCAGGCGCAGCTCGGTGAGCGTGCCGCCTTCCTCATGACTGTAGAGTTTCACTGAGCCGCCGGCGCGTGTCACGCTGGCTTTGCTCAAAAACAGGCCCAGGCCGAAACCTTTGCCCTTGGTGGTAAAAAACGGTTTGCCAATCTGTTCGGCAATGGCCAACGGCACACCGGCGCCGTGGTCGCGAATGCTGATGGTCAAGTCCTCGGCATTCCAGTCCAGCGTCACTTGCAGCCCTTCGGGGCACGCATCAGCGGCGTTGTTCAGCAAATTCAGCAGCGCCTGGGTCAGGTCCGGCGGCGGCGCCATGCGCGGCACGGTGCCCTGGCCCAGACGCTGGAAGCGGTAGCTGGCTTCCGGGCGCATCAGGTGCCAGCGGTTCAGCGCTTCGTCGAGCCAGTCGGTGACGTCCTGCATCTCCACCGCCAAACGGCGATTGGCTTCCGCCGCCCGAACCAGCTGCTGCAAGGTCTCTTTGCAGAGTTTGACCTGATCCTGCAGCACGCTGAGGTCGTCCTGCAACATCGGGTCGTGATGGTCCTGGCGCATTTCCTTGAGCAGCACGCTCATGGTCGCCAGCGGCGTGCCCAGTTCATGGGCGGCGCCGGCTGCCTGAGTCGCGACGGCCAGCAATTGCTGATCGCGCAGACCTTCTTCGCGACGGATGGCGCGCAGCTCTTCCTGACGGCGCAGCTCTTCAGCCATGCGCGCGGCGAAGAACGTAATCACCGCCGCGGCCAGGGCGAAACTCAGCCACATCCCATAAACCTGCAGGTTTTCCCGGGCAACCGGGAAGGTTTGCAGCGGATAGAAACGCGCCAGCAGCAAGGTGTACATCGTCAGCGCGATGCCCGACAGGATCACCGAATAACGCCATGGCAGCGTCACGGCGGCGATGGTCAGCGGCACCAGGTAATAAGAGACGAAAGGGTTGGTCGAGCCACCGGAGAAATACAGCAAGGCGCTGTGGATAAAAAGGTCGCAGGCCAGTTGCACGGCGTATTCGAGTTCTGTGACGGGCCATGAGGTGCGCAGGCGAATCGCCGTGAACGCGCACAGCAACATCGAGCAACCAAGGGTCGCGGCCAGTTGAAACCAGGGTAGCGGCAGCAAGTCGAGCCAGTAAGCCAGGCCCACGGAGCCGGCCTGGGCGGCCAGCACCAAGGTGCGGATGAATGTCAGCCGCCAGAGATTCTGGCGAGTGGCGGAAGTGATTTGAACGGGGGCGAGCATGAGCTCTCCTGATGAGCGCTCCAGGCGGATCGCACGGAGTATAACGAAGCGCGGGGGCTGGCAGGCAAAAGTGCGGCAAACGGCCACAGGTGCGTGTATGGGTGGAGGATGCCCCCTGTGGCGAGGGAGCTTGCTCCCGCCGGCCGATCCGCGCCCGGGCGCAGCAGACGCAACTCGGCTGACGCGTTTTACGTTATGAATCGCAGTGGCAGGTTTTGGGACTGCTTCGCAGTCCAGCGGGAGCAAGCTCCCTCGCCACAAAAGCCCTTCAGTGGATCACCTGTCCATCTGTATAGAAGTTGTAACTGTGCGAACCGGATCATCAAAGCTAGAGTCTGATGGTTTCACGCAGGCTCGGACTCAACCCCTGCGCATCGTCCAAGGAGTTTTCATGCACACTTTCCGCCGCAGCGCCGCCCTTCTCGCCCTCAGCGTTGGCACCGTCGCCAGCCTCCCGGCCGTGGCCGCCGACGAGCTGCATTACAACCAGATTTCCCTGCGTGCCGAAGTCAGTCAGGAAGTGGCCCGCGACCTGATGATCGTGACCCTCTACACCGAAGAACAAAACACCGACCCGGTCAAACTCGCCGCGGACGTCAGCACCACCATGAACAAGGCGCTGGCCCAGGCCAAGCAAGTCAAAGACATCACCCTGCGCCAAGGCAGCCGCAACAGCTACCCGATCTACGACACCAAGGGCCAGAAAATCACTGGCTGGCGTGAACGTGCCGAACTGCGCCTGGAAAGCTCCGACTTCGCCGCGCTGTCGAAGCTGACCGGCGAACTGCTCACCGACCTGAAAATGGGCGGCATGGACTTCGCCATCGCCACGCCAACCCGCAAGGCCAGCGAAGATGCGTTATTGAAAGATGCTGTAACGGCCTTCAAAGCCCGCGCGCAACTGGCCACCGATGCGCTGGGCGGCAAGGGTTACAAAATCGTTAACCTGAACCTCAACAGCAACGGTTACCCACAACCGTACATGCGCGGGCCGATGATGATGAAAGCGGCGAGCATGGATGCCGCGCCGGTGACGCCGGAAGTCGAGGCCGGCACCAGCCAGGTCAGCATGACAGCGGATGGGGCGATTGAAGTGTTGATGCCTTGATTCGATAGCCTGTACACAAAAACGGCGATCACCGAAGTGATCGCCGTTTTTTATTGCCTGAAAAAGTCAGAGGGACTGCCTGATTTGTGGTGATCGCACCGCTGCCTTCGCGAGCGGGCTCGCTCACACAGAGGGTCAGCGAACGTCTGAGAGAGATGGGTCGGCTGTCAGGCCGCCATCGCAGCGATGCGGCGACCCGACAAGCCAGCTCCCACAGGATCCGGGGCAACAGCGCAAATCTGGTCGGCTATCAGGCCGCCAAGGTGTCCACTGACAAACAGCCACGAGTCAAACTGTACAGACAGGCACAACAAATCCTTAAGCAACAAATACCTATCACGCCACTCGCCAACTCGACGGTGCTCCAGCCCGTCACCGGCGTCAGTCCATTCGGCCTCCCCCCTATTACATAGTGGGTATAAATAAGTAACACCACGCTCCAACGGAGTGCACCAAACATCCCAGGCCGCCCCCTGCCGGTGCACGGTTTGCACCGTAAAAACCCTGCGCAAACGGTCAAATGCGCGTCAATTTATACATATGCGACATTAAGGTACGTTCGTGCCACTGTTTAAGGCTTGTAGCCATTCAGGATCTTGCAATGGGTATGGCCCCTGCATAAGTATCCGCAGGCACGGCTCACGAGGTCGTCCTCAATTCCAAAAATGACAACAAATCATGAGGCCAACATGCTCAAACACGCGGTCATTCCGTTTTTAGTCGGCGCCAGCTTGTTAGCTGCCGCACCTTTCGCCCAAGCGGCGACTAACCTGGTGTTTTGCTCCGAAGGGAGCCCGGCCGGTTTTGATCCTGGTCAGTACACCACCGGAACCGACTTCGACGCCTCTGCAGAAACCATGTTCAACCGCCTGACTCAGTTCGAGCGCGGCGGCACCGCCGTGATTCCTGGTCTGGCGACCAAGTGGGACATCTCCGCTGACGGCCTGACTTACACCTTCCATCTGCGTGAAGGCGTCAAGTTCCACACCACCCCGTACTTCAAGCCGACTCGCGAGTTCAACGCCGACGACGTGCTGTTCACCTTTAATCGCATGATTAACAAGGATGATCCGTTCCGTAAGGCGTACCCGACCGAATTCCCGTACTTCACCGACATGGGGATGGACACCAACATCACCAAGATCGATAAAGTCGACGACCACACCGTCACCTTCACCCTCAAGGAAGTTGATGCTGCGTTCATCCAGAACATGGCCATGAGCTTCGCTTCGGTCCAGTCCGCCGAGTACGCGGCCCAGCTGCTGAAAGAAGGCAAAGCTGCCGACATCAACCAGAAGCCGGTCGGCACTGGTCCGTTCGTGTTCAAGAGCTACCAGAAAGACTCCAACATCCGCTACACCGGGAACAAGGACTACTGGAAGCCTGACGACGTCAAGATCGACAACCTGATCTTCGCCATCACCACCGACCCGTCGGTGCGTATCCAGAAGCTGAAGAAGGGCGAGTGCCAGATCACTCTGTTCCCACGTCCGGCCGACCTGAAGGCGCTGAAGGAAGACAAGACCCTGAAGGTGCCTGACCAGGCTGGTTTCAACCTGGGTTACATCGCCTACAACGTGATGGACAAGATCAAGGGCAGCGATCAGCCGAACCCGATGGCTCAACTGAAAGTGCGTCAGGCACTGGACATGGCCGTCAACAAGCAGCAGATCATTGATTCCGTTTACCAGGGTGCAGGTCAACTGGCCGTCAACGCCATGCCGCCGACCCAGTGGTCTTACGACACCACCATCAAGGATTCCAACATCCGTTACAGCGGCAACAAGCAGTACTGGGACCCGAGCCGGGTCAAGCTCGACAACCTGATTTTCGCCATCAACACCGATGCGTCGGTGCGGGTGCAGAAGCTAAAGGCCAACGAGTGCCAGATCACCCTGCACCCTCGCCCAGCCGACGTCGACGCGTTGAAGAACGACGCCAAACTCAAGCTCATCGAGAAGCCCGGCTTCAACCTCGGCTACATCGCCTACAACGTGCGCCACAAGCCGTTCGACCAGCTTGAAGTGCGCCAGGCGCTGGACATGGCGGTGAACAAGCAAGGCATTCTCAACGCCGTTTACCAGGGTGCCGGGCAGTTGGCGCAAAACGCCATGCCGCCGACGCAATGGTCCTACGACGAAACTATCAAAGACGCCGCCTACAACCCGGCAAAGGCCAAGGAACTGCTCAAGGCTGCCGGCGTGAAGGAAGGCACCGAAATCACTTTGTGGGCGATGCCGGTTCAGCGCCCGTACAACCCGAACGCCAAGTTGATGGCCGAAATGCTCCAGGCGGACTGGGCGAAGATCGGTCTCAAAGTGAAGATCGTCAGCTACGAATGGGGCGAGTACATCAAGCGCACCAAGAATGGCGAGCACGACGTCAGCCTGATTGGCTGGACCGGCGACAACGGGGACCCGGACAACTGGCTCGGCACGCTTTACAGCTGCGACGCCATTGGCGGCAACAACTATTCCCAATGGTGTGATCCGGCTTACGACAAGCTGATCAAGCAGGCCAAGGTCGTCACCGATCGTGACCAGCGCACCGTGCTCTACAAACAGGCTCAGCAGTTGCTCAAGCAGCAAGTGCCGATCACGCCTGTCGCCCACTCGACGGTCAACCAGCCGTTAAGCACCAAAGTCGAAGGATTCAAGGTGAGTCCATTCGGCCGCAACGTGTTCTCGGGCGTCAGTATCGACCAATAACCGATTAGCCAAAAACGCTGGGGGCGGATTCCGCCCTCACGCAAGCGTGTTGCCGTAATTCGCCTAACAGGCCTGCAGCAAACGTTTGCGATGCCCTGATTGTTTTAAACCAATAGCCGGATCACCAAAAAAGACCGGCATTAAAAAGAGAAAGAAAGGAGCTTCACCCATGAAACTGAGCAGCACCGCGTTATTGGCCCTGGCCATCAGCAGCGTCACCGCCACGGCCTACGCAGAATCCCAAAGCCAGGACTTCGTTCCGACCCAACTGGCAAGCACCAATGCACAGTCGGAAGCCAAGGGCTTCATTGATGGCCAGAGCCTGTCGGGCACCACCCGTAACTGGTACGCCAACGAAGTTAAACAGCGAGGCGCCACCTTCAAATACGAGCGCCACGGCGAGACCCTGACCGGCACGCGCCGTATCAACTGGCTTCAAGGCACCATCCTGAATTACACCTCGGGTTTCACCCAAGGCACCGTGGGTTTCAGCACCGAAGTCGCTGCTTACAACGTCGTTGCACTGGATCGTAGCCGCGAAGACATCAAGGGCGGTGGCAACCGTACCCTGGCTCACACCAACGGCGACGCTGTGGATCAGTGGAGCAAACTGGGCCTGGCCAACGTCAAGGCACGGATCTCCAACACCACGCTGACTGCCGGCCGCATGAACTTCAGCAGCCCGATCGTAGACGTCATCGGCAACCGTCCGCTGCCTTCGAGCTTTGAAGGTGTGGCCATCCACAGCGAAGAGTTCGACAACCTGTCGTTCGACCTCGGCACCTTCGACCGCGTATCGCCTCGTACCGAGCAGAGCCTGACGAAATTCACCTCTGAGTACACTAGCAACGGCGCTGAAACCGACCACGTAAACACCGCAGGTCTGAACTATCAGCCGCTGAAAAGCCTGAAAACCAGCCTCTACGCGACCAACGTCGAAGACTTCTGGAACCAGTACTACTTCGGCGCCGCTCACGAACTGGGCGACAGCTCGGTCCTGAGCCTGAGCACCGGCCTGAACTACTACAAAACCGTCGACGAAGGCAAAAAGTTGATGGGTGAGATCGACAACGACGCTTACTCGCTGTCGCTGGGCCTGACTCACCAGGCCCACAGCCTGACTTTCTCTTATCAGGAAGTGAACGGTAACGAGTACTTCGACTACCTGCATGAAACCAACGGCATCTACCTGGCCAACTCCCTGCTTTCGGACTTCAACGGCCCGAACGAGAAGTCCTTCCAGGTCGCCTACGGCCTGAACATGGCTGAATACGGCGTGCCAGGCCTGAAGTTCAACATCTACCAGGCTCGCGGCTGGGGCATCGACGGTACGCACTACACCGGCACCGCCTACGACGTGCGCAACATGGACGGCGAGAACCACTATGAATACGGCATCGGTTCTTCGTACGCCGTGCAGAGCGGTCCGCTCAAGGCCACTACAGTTCGCGCTTCCTACACCACCCACCGCGCCAGCGATAACCAGGCTGACGGCAGCATCAACGAGTTCCGTCTCGTGACCACCATCCCGTTCAAAATTTTGTAAAAAGCGCTAGCCGACGGCTGACTCATGACGAGTCGGCCGATCGGTTTTTTCCTGTTCAACCGATTGCAGAGGGTTCTTGATGAAAATGCTTCCCCTACGTGCGGCCATCGCTGCCGCGTTGCTGAGTGTTGCCGTTGGCGTCTCGGCCAAACCCCTGGTGGTTTGCACCGAAGCCAGCCCCGAAGGCTTCGACATGGTTCAGTACACGACTGCAGTCACAGCCGATGCAGTGGCCGAAACCATCTTCAACCGCCTGGCGGACTTCAAGCCCGGCACCACGGACGTGATTCCGGCGCTGGCCGAGTCCTGGGACATCAGCGAGGACGGCCTGACCTACACGTTCCACCTGCGCAAAGGCGTCAAGTTTCACACCACCGAATACTTCAAGCCGACCCGCGACATGAACGCCGACGACGTGGTCTGGAGCTTCCAGCGTCAACTGGACCCGAAACACCCGTGGCACACACTGTCGAGCGTGGGCTTCCCGTACTTTGAAAGCATGGGCTTCAAGGAACTGCTGAAAAGCGTCGAGAAGATCGACGACAACACAGTCACCTTCACCCTGACCCGCCGCGAAGCACCGTTCCTGGCCGACATCGCCATGGCGTTCTCTTCGATCTATTCCGCCGAGTACGCCGATCAGTTGCTCAAGGCGAACAAGACCGGCGACCTGAACAACAAACCGGTCGGTACCGGCCCGTTCATTTTCCAGCGTTACGCCAAGGACGCTCAGGTTCGCTTCAAGGCCAACCCGGACTACTTCCGTGGCAAGCCGCCGGCGGACTCGTTGATCCTGGCCATCGCCACCGATAACAACGTGCGCCTGCAAAAGCTCAAGGCCAACGAGTGCCAGGTGGCGCTGTATCCGAAGCCGGATGACATCCCGAGCATCAAGAAAGACGCCAAACTGAGCGTCGATGAACTGAACGCAATGACCGTTTCGTACATCGCCATGAACACCTCGCACAAGTACATGAGTGACGTGCGGGTGCGCAAAGCCATCGACATCGCCTTCGATAAAGAGGCTTATGTCAGCGCGCTGTTTGGCAAAGGCAATGCAACCGTAGCGGTCAACCCGTTCCCGGACACGCTGCTGGGTTACAATCACAGCCTGAAAAACCCGGTCCGTGATCTGGACAAGGCCCGCGCCCTGCTCAAGGAAGCCGGCGTACCGGAAGGCACCACCTTCACCCTGTTTACCCGCAACGGTGGCGGCCCGACCAACCCGAACCCGATGCTCGGCGCGCAGATGATGCAGGCTGACCTGGCCAAGGTCGGGATCACGATCGACATCCGCGTGATGGAATGGGGCGAAATGCTCAAACGCGCGAAAAACGGCGAGCACGATATGGTTTCCGCCGGATGGGCGGGTGATAACGGCGACCCGGATAACTTCCTGACGCCTATGCTCAGTTGCGAAGCCGCGAAGAACGGCGAAAACTATGCACGCTGGTGCAATGACAAGTTCCAGGCGCTGATCGACCAGGCCCGTGAAAAAACCGATCCGGCCGAGCGGGCGGCGCTGTACGAACAGGCCCAGGTTATTTTTAATCAGGACCAGCCATGGATCAGCATGGCACACACTAGAATGTTCACCGCAATGCGCAACAACGTAGAGGGCTATCACATTAGCCCGCTCACCACTAATAACTTCGCCACCACCCAGGTGAAGTAGATAAGAAAACTCCCGGTGTCCCTGACTCCAGGGACACCAGGCACGCCTAACCGGCTGATGAGGTACACCAAAAGATGTTTAGTTTTATTGCCCGCCGATTGGGGTTATTGATCCCCACGTTCTTCGGCATCACCTTGCTGACTTTCGCGTTGATTCGCATGATCCCAGGCGATCCCGTGGAAGTAATGATGGGCGAACGACGAGTCGACCCCGAAATGCATGCTCAGGCAATGGAACGCCTAGGTCTGAACAAACCGCTGTATGCCCAATACCTGGATTACATTGGCAAACTGGCTCACGGCGATCTGGGTGAATCCCTGCGTACCCGTGAAAGCGTCTGGACCGAATTCACCTCTCTATTCCCCGCGACCCTGGAACTGTCCATGGCCGCTCTGTTGTTCGCCGGCATCCTGGGCCTTCTGGCCGGGGTGATCGCGGCACTCAAGCGAGGATCCCTGTTCGACCATGGGGTGATGGGCATCTCCCTGGCGGGATATTCGATGCCGATCTTCTGGTGGGGCCTGATCCTGATCATGTTCTTCTCGGTGTCCCTGGGCTGGACCCCGGTGTCCGGGCGGATCGACCTGCTCTATGACATCGAGCCGCGCACCGGCTTCATGCTCATCGACACGCTGCTGGCCGATGACGTCGGTGCGTTCTTCGATGCGCTGCATCACCTGATCCTGCCGGCCATCGTGCTCGGCACCATCCCGCTGGCTGTTATTGCGCGGATGACCCGTTCGTCGATGCTCGAAGTGCTGCGTGAGGACTACATCCGTACCGCCCGCGCCAAAGGCCTGTCGCCGTCGCGCGTGGTGTTCGTTCACGGCCTGCGCAACGCGCTGATTCCGGTACTGACCGTGGTCGGCCTGCAAGTCGGCACATTGCTGGCCGGCGCGGTCCTGACCGAAACCATCTTCTCGTGGCCCGGCATCGGCAAATGGCTGATCGAAGCCATTGGCGCACGGGACTATCCCGTGGTGCAGAACGGCATCCTGTTAATCGCCTGCCTGGTGATTCTGGTCAACTTCGTGGTGGACATCCTCTACGGCTTTGCCAACCCACGCATCCGTCATCAGCGCTGAGATCATCATGACCATGACCACTCCAATTCCAGCGGTAGCAGTCGATCAAAGCCTGCTGTATCCGTCCCCGTACAAAGAATTCTGGCAAGCGTTCTCCAAGAACAAAGGTGCCGTCGCCGGCCTGATGTTCATGCTGCTGGTGATTTTCTGCGCGATCTTCGCGCCGTGGGTCGCCCCGCATAACCCGAGCGAGCAATACCGCGACTTCCTGCTGACCCCGCCAGCCTGGCTGGAAGGTGGGCAGATCCAGTTCCTGCTCGGCACCGATGAACTGGGTCGCGACCTGCTGTCGCGCCTGATCAATGGCTCGCGTCTGTCCTTGATGATCGGCCTGTCGTCGGTGGTGATGTCGCTGATCCCGGGCATCCTGCTGGGTCTGTTCGCCGGTTTCTTCCCGCGCTTGCTCGGCCCGACCATCATGCGTCTGATGGACATCATGCTGGCCCTGCCATCCCTGCTGCTGGCCGTGGCGATTGTCGCCATCCTCGGCCCTGGCCTGATCAACACCGTGATCGCGATCGCCGTGGTGTCCCTGCCGTCCTATGTTCGTCTGACCCGCGCTGCGGTGATGGGCGAGTTGAACCGCGACTACGTGACCGCCGCGCGCCTGGCCGGTGCCACCCTGCCGCGCCTGATGTTCATCACCGTGCTGCCGAACTGCATGGCGCCGCTGATCGTTCAGGCGACCCTGAGCTTCTCCTCGGCCATTCTCGATGCCGCCGCACTGGGCTTCCTCGGCCTTGGCGTACAACCGCCGACGCCTGAGTGGGGCACCATGCTGGCTTCGGCTCGCGACTACATCGAACGCGCCTGGTGGGTGGTAAGTCTGCCTGGTTTGACCATTTTGCTCAGCGTGCTGGCAATCAACTTGATGGGCGACGGCCTGCGCGATGCGCTGGACCCGAAACTCAAGAACGCCGCCTGAGGAGATTCAAATGTCACTGTTAGAAATCAAGAATCTCAACGTTCGCTTCGGCGACAAGAACGCCGTTCCGGTGGTCGACGGGCTCGACATCTCCGTGGACAAGGGCGAAGTACTGGCCATCGTTGGCGAGTCGGGTTCCGGTAAATCCGTGACCATGATGGCGCTGATGGGCTTGATCGAACATCCGGGGATCGTCACCGCCGACGCCCTGAATTTCGATGGCAAGAACATGCTCAAGCTCAGCAACCGTCAGCGCAGGCAAATCGTCGGTAAAGACCTGGCCATGGTCTTCCAGGACCCGATGACCGCGCTGAACCCGAGCTACACCGTCGGTTTCCAGATCGAAGAAGTCCTTCGTCTGCACCTGAAAATGTCCGGCAAGCAAGCTCGCGCCCGCGCCATCGAACTGCTGGAAAAAGTTGAAATCCCGGGCGCCGCCAGCCGTATGGACGCCTACCCGCATCAACTGTCGGGTGGCATGAGCCAACGCGTTGCGATCGCCATGGCGATTGCCGGCGAACCGAAACTGCTGATCGCCGACGAACCGACCACCGCACTGGACGTGACGATTCAGGCGCAGATCATGGACCTGCTGCTGGCGTTGCAGAAAGAGCAGAACATGGGCCTGGTGCTGATCACTCACGACCTCGCGGTCGTGGCCGAAACCGCCCAGCGTGTGTGCGTGATGTACGCCGGCCAGGCGGTCGAAGTCGGTCAGGTGCCGCAGCTGTTCGACATTCCGGCGCACCCGTACAGCGAAGCGCTGCTCAAGGCGATTCCGGAACACAGCCTCGGCGCCACGCGCCTGGCCACGCTGCCGGGCATCGTTCCCGGCCGTTATGACCGCCCGCAAGGTTGCCTGCTGTCGCCGCGCTGCCCGTATGTGCAGGACAACTGCCGCGCGCAACGTCCGACCCTTGACCAGAAAAGCAACAGCCTCGCCCGCTGCTTCTACCCGCTGAACCAGGAGGTGGCGTAATGGCCGTCGTACTTACCGCCCGCGACCTCACCCGTCACTACGAAGTGTCCCGTGGCCTGTTCAAGGGCCATGCGACCGTCCGCGCCCTGAACGGTGTGTCGTTCGAGCTGGAAGCCGGCAAGACCCTCGCCGTTGTAGGCGAATCCGGTTGCGGCAAATCCACCCTGGCCCGTGCCCTGACGCTGATCGAAGAACCGTCCTCCGGCTCCTTGAAAATCGCCGGGCAGGAAGTTGCCGGTGCTGACAAGGCTCAACGCAAGCAACTGCGCAAAGACGTGCAGATGGTGTTCCAGAGCCCGTACGCCTCGTTGAACCCACGGCAGAAAGTCGGTGATCAGCTTGCAGAGCCGTTATTGATCAACACCAACCTGAGCGCCTCGGAACGTCGCGAGAAAGTGCAGGCAATGATGAAGCAGGTGGGTTTGCGCCCTGAGCATTATCAGCGCTATCCGCACATGTTCTCCGGCGGTCAGCGCCAGCGGATCGCCCTCGCCCGCGCGATGATGTTGCAGCCTAAAGTGCTGGTGGCGGATGAGCCGACCTCGGCGCTGGACGTGTCGATCCAGGCACAGGTGCTGAACCTGTTCATGGATTTGCAGCAAGAGTTCAACACCGCCTACGTGTTCATCTCGCACAACCTCGCGGTGGTGCAGCACGTTGCCGATGACGTGATGGTGATGTACCTCGGTCGCCCGGTGGAAATGGGCCCGAAGAACGACATCTACGAGCGTCCCCTGCACCCGTACACCCAGGCGTTGCTGTCGGCCACCCCGACCATTCACCCGGACCCGAACAAGCCGAAAATCAAGATCGTCGGCGAGCTGCCCAACCCGTTGAACCCGCCGTCGGGCTGCGCTTTCCACAAGCGCTGCCCGTACGCGACCGACCGTTGCAAAACCGAAGAGCCAGCCCTGCGCCCTCTCGATAACCGCCAGGTGGCTTGCCACTACGCCGAGCAATTCCTCGACGGCGCGGCGTAAACAAAATGTGGGAGCGGGCTTGCTCGCGAAAGCGGTGTATCAGTCAGTATTACCGTCACTAACACACCGCCTTCGCGAGCAAGCCCGCTCCCACATGGGGTAGGCGACCTGTTCATTAACCTCTTCTGCCCCGACTGCGCATCAGTCGGGGCAGAAGAGGTTTTCTTTTGCTTGTTATTTAAGCCCCTTCCTCCTCATCGGTGTCCGGCTCGTCGGTGGTCGAGTCGTCATCGTCCGCGCTACCGCCCTGGCCCTGGTCGCCTGGCTCGGATTCAGATTTGGCCAGCATCAGATCCCCCTGCACGACCTGACCGCTCGCCGCCTGGGTATCGTGATCCTCGCATTCGGCCCACACCGCCGAACTGCCGAGGGACAGCATCACCACCACCTTCAACAGAAACAAAACACGTAGCAACCTGTTCATAGCCGAATCCATCCTTCCGCAGGTGAAACACATGTGCCTGGCTGGGCGCTCTGTGAAATCTAGTTCCGATCAGCCGGGTTCTCCAGATAGGACGCTAACGAAAAGACGGAATGCGGTGGATGTAGAGATTGGTTTTGAATAAGGGTTATTCCGAAAAAAATCAAAGGATCGCAGCCTTCGGCAGCTCCTACAGAGATCAGCGTAGGAGCTGCCGAAGGCTGCGATCTTTTGATCCGTTTTTGGTCCCGGGCACCCGCGCGGAGCGTATGGAAGCAACAACGGACGCAAAAAAGCCCCGAGGCTTTCGCGTCGGGGCTTCTGGTGTTTCGGCTCAGCGCTTAATGATGCTCACGCGTTGCACGGAATCTCACGTCCGGCCAGCGCTCTTCCATCAGCGCCAGGTTGACGCGGGTCGGGGCCAGGTAGGTCAGGTGACCACCGCCGTCGACCGCAAGGTTTTCCACGGCCTTGACCCGGAACTCCTCAAACTTCTTCTTATCGTCGCAATCGATCCAGCGCGCGGAATACACGGTGATCGGCTCATAGGAGCACTCGACCTTGTATTCCTCTTTCAAGCGGCTGGCGACCACGTCGAACTGCAGCACACCAACGGCGCCGAGGATGATGTCGTTGCTGCGCTCGGGGAAGAACACCTGGGTGGCGCCTTCTTCGGCCAATTGCTGCAAGCCTTGACGCAATTGCTTGGATTTCAGCGGGTCACGCAGACGCACGCGACGGAACAGCTCCGGGGCGAAGTGCGGGATACCGGTGAAGCCCAGGACTTCGCCTTCGGTGAAGGTGTCGCCGATCTGGATGGTGCCGTGGTTGTGCAGGCCGATGATGTCGCCGGCAAACGCTTCTTCCAGTTGCTCACGCTCGGAGGAGAAGAACGTCAGGGCATCGCCGATCCGCACGTCCTTGCCAGTGCGCACGTGGCGCATCTTCATGCCTTTTTCGTACTTGCCGGAGCAGATGCGCATGAAGGCGATACGGTCGCGGTGTTTCGGGTCCATGTTCGCCTGGATCTTGAACACGAAGCCGGCGAATTTCTCTTCAACCGGTTCCACGGTGCGCTCGTTGGCGACACGGGCCAGCGGTTTCGGCGCCCAGTTGACCACGGCGTCGAGCACGTGATCGACACCGAAGTTGCCCAGCGCTGTACCGAAGAACACCGGCGTCAGTTGGCCGTCGAGGAATTCCTGCTGGTTGAATTCGTGGCAGGCGCCCTGCACCAGTTCCAGCTGGTCGACGAAGCGGTCGTACTCGTCACCGAGGTGCGCGCGGGCTTCATCGGAGTCGAGCTTCTCGATGATTTTCACATCGGTACGCTCGTGGCCGTGACCGGCGGTGTACACGATGATGTAGTCGTCGGCGAGGTGATAAACGCCCTTGAAGTCGCGGTAGCAACCGATCGGCCAGGTGATCGGCGCGGCCTTGATCTTCAGGACCGCTTCGATTTCGTCGAGCAGTTCGATCGGGTCGCGGATGTCGCGGTCGAGTTTGTTGATGAAGCTGACGATCGGCGTGTCGCGCAGACGGCAAACGTCCATCAGGGCGATGGTCCGAGGCTCTACACCCTTACCGCCGTCGAGGACCATCAACGCCGAGTCCACCGCCGTCAAGGTGCGGTAAGTATCTTCGGAGAAGTCTTCGTGGCCCGGGGTGTCGAGCAGGTTGATCATGTGCTCGCGATACGGAAACTGCATGACCGACGTGGTAATCGAAATACCCCGCTGCTTTTCCATTTCCATCCAGTCGGAAGTGGCATGGCGGTCGGACTTGCGAGACTTCACCGTGCCGGCAACCGCAATCGCCTTGCCCATCAGCAGGAGCTTCTCGGTGATGGTGGTTTTACCGGCATCGGGGTGGGAAATAATGGCGAAAGTGCGGCGTTTCGCGACTTCGGCGGCCTGTTTGGTCATGGGAAATCGCCTGGCGGTGATTCAAAAAAGGGCGGCGAGTATAGCGCAAACCGACCGTCACGGACCACCGTCCGTAGCCCCCCCGAACACCGAATCCCCCTGTAGGAGGTGCCGAAGGCTGCGATCTTTTGATCTGGATTTTTTAAAAAACGCTGAAGATCAAGATCAAAAGATCGCAGCCTTCGGCAGCTCCTACGGTGGCTATCGCTGTTAATTATGGAACCTTTTAAAAGGTGCAGACGTCCACTCCCCTGTTACAGCACTCGTATCAGGGGCTTAAAAATCAGCAAGTTAGCCTGACGAGGCTGCGCTTATGGCTCGATAAGACGTACGCCTTCCTCTGTAGGAGCGAGCTTGCTCGCGAAAAACGTCCAGACAACGCGTTCATCCAGACAGTACGCGTCATCGTTGACGTCCATCGCGAGCAAGCTCGCTCCTACAGGAAAACGCGTGCGGCATTAAGAGCTGCTTCTCGCGAACGTTGATCCCGGCAGCCAGGAATGGCTACCCCGGCCACCCACCACTCGGGACTGCGTTCGCCGACAAAGAAAAAAGGAGTCCGCCTGTGGCTATTCGCTATGGCAAAGGGCTGACAGGAGGTGCGGTTGTCGTCGCCCTTCTGGCCCTGCTGGTCCACTGGATTGGCATCAACACGATCGAACATTACCGCGACGATTTGTTGTTTTACCTGCAAGCTCATCTGATTCTCGTCCTCGCTTCCATGCTGGCCGCCCTCGTTGTGGGCTTACCCGCCGGCATCTTCCTCAGCCGCCCGACCATGGTTGGACGCGCCGAACGCTTCATGCAGATCTTCAACATCGGCAACACCGTGCCGCCTCTCGCCGTACTGGCCATCGCTCTGGGGATTCTGGGCATCGGCAGCGGCCCCGCGATCTTCGCCCTGTTCCTCGCCTCGCTGTTGCCGATCGTGCGCAACACCTATGAAGGCCTGAAAAATGTTCAGGGTTCGCTCAAGGAAGCGGCCGTCGGTATCGGCATGACACCGACTCAAGTGCTGTGGCGGGTCGAACTGCCGAACGCGGTGCCGATCATCATCGGTGGCGTGCGTGTAGCACTGGCGATCAACGTCGGGACGGCACCACTGGCGTTCCTGATCGGCGCCAACAGTCTGGGCAGCCTGATTTTCCCCGGCATCGCCCTGAACAATCAGCCGCAACTGCTACTTGGCGCGGCCTGCACCGCCCTGCTGGCCTTGCTGCTCGACGGTCTGGTGACACTCGCCAGCCGCCTCTGGCTCGAACGCGGCTTGCGCCCGTCTTAAGCCTCGGCAAAGGAATAATCATGAAAGCTCTTTTTCTAAAAGGCGGTAGCTTTTTATTAGGCTGCGCCCTGCTGCTCGCAGGATTGGCCCAAGCCGCTGAAAAACCGGTGATCCGCATCGGCGCCCGGGTGTTCACCGAACAAACCCTGCTCGCGGAAATCACCTCCCAGTACCTGCGCACCAAGGGTTATGACACCCAGGTGACTGGTGGATTGGGCAGTAACCTCGCTCGCAGCGCCCACGAAAGTGGCCAACTGGACTTGATGTGGGAATACACCGGCGTGTCGCTGGTGGCCTACAACCATGTCACCGAAAAACTCGACAGCGCTCAGTCCTACGCCAAGGTGAAAGAACTCGACGCGAAAAAAGGCCTGATCTGGCTGACCCCGTCGAAATTCAGCAACACCTACGCCCTGGCCCTGCCGGAAAAAACCGCGAAGGCCTACCCGCAGATCAACACCATCAGCGAGCTGAACACGGTGATGCAGGCTGAAGCGAAGACCCATCACCTGGTCGCGCTGGACACCGAGTTCGCCAACCGTTCCGACGGTCTGGACGGCATGGTCGACCTCTACGGGATGAACCTGACCCGCAAAAACTTCCGCCAGATGGACGCGGGACTGGTCTACACCGCCCTGCGCAATGGCCAGGTGTTCGCCGGTCTGGTCTACACCACCGACGGTCGCTTGAACGCCTTCAAACTGAAACTGCTCGAAGACGACAAGCATTACTTCCCGGACTACACCGCCGCGCCGGTGGTGCGTCAGGTTTACCTCGATGCCCATCCGAAACTGGCGGAAGAGATCAAACCGCTGGCCGAGCTGTTCGATGACGAAACCATGCGCCAGCTCAACGCGCGGGTCGATGTCGATCACGAAAGCCCTTCATCCGTTGCCGCCGATTTCCTGCGCCAGCATCCAATCAACTAAGGAGGAAAAGCCATGGAATTTCTGAACGCCTTTTCCCATCTCGACTGGCCGCTGGTGCTGCACCTGACCTGGCAGCACATCACTTTGGTCGGCATCGCCGTGACCCTGGCGATTCTGGTTGGCGTGCCGCTGGGCATTCTGATGACGCGTTTCCCGACGCTCGCCGGTCCCTTGCAAGCCAGCGCCACCGTGCTGCTCACCGTGCCGTCGATTGCGCTGTTTGGCCTGCTGCTGCCGTTCTACTCCAAGTTCGGTCAGGGCCTCGGTCCGATGCCAGCGATCACGGCGGTGTTTCTGTACTCGCTGCTGCCGATCATGCGTAACACCTACCTCGCCCTGACCGGCGTTGAACCGGGCATTCGCGAAGCCGCACGCGGCATCGGCATGACCTTCGGCCAGCGCCTGCGCTTGGTCGAACTGCCAATCGCCGTGCCGGTGATCCTCGCCGGCGTGCGCACCGCCGTGGTCATGAACATCGGTGTCATGACCATCGCCGCGACCATCGGCGCCGGTGGCCTCGGTGTCCTCATTCTCGCTTCCATCAGCCGCAGCGACATGTCGATGCTGATCGTCGGCGCCGTGCTGGTCAGTCTCCTGGCCATCTTCGCTGACCTGCTTCTGCAATGGCTGCAACGCACGCTGACTCCAAAAGGACTCCTGAAATGATCGAACTTCAAAACCTCAGCAAGACCTTCCAAAGCAACGGCAAAGACGTGAAAGCCGTGGACTCGGTCAGCCTGACCGTCAACGAAGGCGAAATCTGTGTGTTCCTCGGGCCATCGGGCTGCGGCAAAAGCACCACGCTGAAAATGATCAACCGCCTGATCAAGCCGACCTCGGGCAAGATCCTGATCAACGGCGAAGACACCACTGACCTCGACGCAGTGACCCTGCGGCGCAACATCGGTTACGTGATCCAGCAGATCGGTCTGTTCCCGAACATGACCATCGAGGAAAACATCACCATCGTTCCGCGCCTGCTGGGCTGGGACAACCAGAAATGCCACGACCGCGCCCGCGAGTTGATGAGCATGATCAAGCTTGAGCCCAAGCAGTACCTGACTCGCTACCCGCGTGAATTGTCCGGCGGCCAGCAGCAACGGATCGGTGTGATTCGTGCGTTGGCGGCGGATGCGCCGCTGTTGCTGATGGACGAACCGTTCGGCGCGGTCGACCCGATCAACCGCGAGATGATCCAGAACGAGTTCTTCGAGATGCAGCGCGCGCTGAACAAGACCGTGATCATGGTCAGCCATGACATCGACGAAGCGATCAAGCTGGGCGACAAGATTGCAATCTTCCGCGCCGGCAAGCTGTTGCAGATCGACCATCCGGATACGCTGCTGGCGCACCCGGCGGATGACTTTGTCAGCAACTTCGTCGGCCAGGACAGCACGCTCAAGCGTCTGTTGCTGGTGAAGGCCGAAGACGCGGCAGACAACGCGCCGTCCGTCAGCCCGGAAACGCCGGTGGCTGAAGCCCTGGAGTTGATGGACGAACTGGACCGTCGTTATGTCGTCGTCACAGATGGTGCGAACAAAGCGATGGGTTATGTACGACGTCGCGACCTGCACCGTCAGACCGGGAGCTGCGCGCAGTACCTGCGTGAGTTCAACGCCACTGCCGCGTACGACGAGCATTTGCGCATCCTGCTGTCGCGGATGTACGAGTTCAATCGCTCGTGGTTGCCGGTGATGGATGCGGAGCGGGTGTTCCTCGGGGAGGTGACTCAGGAATCGATTGCCGAATACCTCAGCTCCGGCAAGTCCCGTGGGGGCAAGACCAGTATTGTTTCGCCGGCCGAGACAGCGCTGGCCTGACCAACCCTGTGGCGAGGGAGCTTGCTCCCGCTCGGCTGCGAAGCAGTCGCAAGTCAGCCGATGCGGTGTTTCTGTAGAACCGCATTGCCTGATTTTGGGGCCGCTGCGCAGCCCAGCGGGAGCAAGCTCCCTCGCCACAAAGGCAATGCAGATCCCTTCAAAAAAATGGCCAACCGGGGAACATCACACTGTCATGCAGGTCGGTTACATCAGTAACTGTCCGGGACCGCACGACGGAAGCGTGCAAAAACGCGACATTTTTTGTTGATCTCAAGCCCCTCACGCCCTAAAGTTCGCGCCGAACGTCCATGCTGGAAACGATCCATCCGGCTCAAGTACTGACGACGAGACAGCAAGGCCAAGGGAAGCACCGCCTCCCGTGGCCTTTTTGCTTTCGGCGACATGCCTTGGGAAGTAGGCGAACCAAAGTGGGGATACGGAGGACGTTCATTTGCACCCATTGATTACTAACGTTTGCCAGTAGGAGCTCCCAAGTATGTCGATCAACGTCGAAGACTATTTCGCGCGCGATACCTTCCAGAAAATGAAGGCCTTCGCCGACAAACAAGAAACCCCGTTCGTGGTGATCGACACCGCGATGATCAGCCAGGCCTATGACGACCTGCGCGCCGGTTTCGAATTCGCCAAGGTCTACTACGCGGTCAAGGCCAACCCGGCCGTCGAAATCATCGACCTGCTCAAAGAGAAAGGCTCGAGCTTCGACATCGCCTCGATCTACGAGCTCGACAAAGTGATGAACCAGGGCGTCGGCCCGGATCGCATCAGCTACGGCAACACCATCAAGAAATCCAAGGACATCCGCTACTTCTACGAGAAGGGCGTGCGTCTGTATGCCACCGACTCCGAAGCCGACCTGCGCAACATCGCCAAGGCCGCACCGGGTTCGAAAGTCTACGTGCGCATCCTCACCGAAGGCTCGACCACCGCTGACTGGCCGTTGTCGCGCAAATTCGGCTGCCAGACCGACATGGCCATGGACCTGCTGATCCTCGCCCGTGACCTGGGCCTGGTGCCTTATGGCATCTCGTTCCACGTCGGCTCGCAACAGCGCGACATCAGTGTCTGGGACGCGGCGATCGCCAAGGTCAAAGTGATCTTCGAGCGTTTGAAAGAAGAAGACGGCATCCATCTGAAGCTGATCAACATGGGTGGTGGCTTCCCGGCCAACTACATCACCCGCACCAACAGCCTGGAAACCTACGCTGAAGAAATCATCCGTTTCCTCAAGGAAGACTTCGGCGACGACCTGCCGGAAATCATCCTGGAACCGGGCCGTTCGTTGATTGCCAACGCCGGCATCCTGGTCAGCGAAGTGGTACTGGTTGCGCGTAAATCCCGTACCGCCGTCGAGCGTTGGGTGTACACGGATGTGGGCAAGTTCTCCGGCCTGATCGAAACCATGGACGAAGCCATCAAGTTCCCGATCTGGACCGAGAAAAAAGGCGAGATGGAAGAAGTCGTCATCGCCGGCCCGACCTGCGATAGCGCCGACATCATGTACGAGAACTACAAGTACGGCCTGCCGTTGAACCTCGCGATTGGTGATCGTTTGTACTGGTTGTCGACCGGTGCTTACACCACCAGTTACAGCGCGGTTGAATTCAACGGCTTCCCGCCGCTGAAATCGTTCTACGTGTAAAACGCTGCACGCAGAAATCAAAAAGCCCATGACGTGTCATGGGCTTTTTTGTGTCTGGAAAACGCCGCTCCCCTTGTAGGAGCTGCCGAAGGCTGCGATCTTTTGATCTTGCCCTTTAAAAACAAGCTCAAAAGATCGCAGCCTTCGGCAGCTCCTACAAAGGAACGAGTTCCAGCTCGAGTTCGGCGGATCGCTGGGCATAATCGGTTGCCAAGGCGCGAATTTGCGGTTGGGTTGCGCTCAACAACGTCTGGCTCGCCACCCGCAAGAAATTCAGATTGCCGCCGGCCAGCGCCTTGCGTAGCCAGTGCAGCGCTTCCTCGACGTTTCCTTCATCCGCCAGCACGGCCGCATAACTGAACTGCCCACGAAAATCCCCACCGACTGCCGAACGTCGATACCAATCACGCGCAGCTTGCGGATCTGCCAGGCAAACCCGCCCGTCTTCCAGATAACGTCCCAACAGATTCATCGACTTCGCATGGCCCAGTTCAGCGGCGCGACCATAAAGATTCAGCGCTTGTATCTGGTCCTCATCCACGCCGCGCCCGGTCGCCAGCAGATTGGCGTAGTTGTACATCGCCCAATCCAGTCCGGCTTCGGCGCCGACGCGATAATGCCCCGCAGCGACTGAAGCGTCGGCCTCGCAGCCCCAGCCATGTTCATGACAGCGGCCGAGCATGTTGCGCGCCATCAAGTGCCCGCGCTGCGCGGCGATCTGGAACCAGCGCACCGCCAGTTTTTGATCAAGTTCAATGCCCTGCCCATCCAGCAGGATTTGACCGAGCAAGGCCTGAGCATCGAGCACGCCTTCGCGGGCAGCGATCAGAATCGCCTGAGCCGCGCGAGCGGGACTTTCATTGAGCATGGCTTTGAGATGATCGCCGTCGAGCACTTCTTCGCGGCGCAGTTGAAAACTCATACCTCGACCCAGCGACGCAACAGGTTGTGATACGTGCCCGTGAGTCGGATCAGCGATGGGTGATCCGGCATGTCCTGCGTCAGTTGCTGGATCGCCCCGTCCATCTCGAACAGCAGCGCGCGCTGGCTGTCTTCGCGGACCAGGCTTTGGGTCCAGAAAAATGAGGCATAGCGAGTGCCACGGGTGACGGCATTGACCTTATGCAGGCTGGTGCCGGGATACAGGACCATGTCGCCGGCGGGCAACTTCACGCACTGGGTGCCGAAGGTGTCCTGGATTTCCAGCTCACCGCCGTCGTAATCCTCAGGCTCGCTGAAGAACAGGGTCGCCGACAGGTCCGTGCGCACGCGCTCGATGCTGCCTTTGGGCTGACGCACGGCGTTGTCGATATGAAAGTCGAAACTGCCACCCGCCGTGTAACAGTTCAGCAACGGAGGAAAAACCTTGTGCGGCAATGCCGCGGACATGAACAGCGGATTTTTCCACAACCGCTCCAGCATCGCCGCGCCGACTTCCTTGGCCAGCGGATGACCTTCCGGCAGTTGCAGATTGTGCTTGGCCTTGGCCGACTGGTAACCGGCGGTTATTTTTCCGTCCGCCCAATCCGCCTGCTCCAGCGCCTCGCGGATGCGCTGCACTTCTTCTTTAGCGAACACGCCGGGGATGTGCAGCAGCATGGGAAAACACCTGAAGGCAAAGGGGTGGCAATGGTATTGATTCTTATTGCCGGTGTAAAACCCCCATGACGGATGAAACATCAAAAACCGTAAGGATAAATTGTAAAGAATGTAAATTCAGTGCGAATAGTAACGTTTCGCAATTGATACATGGATGCATCTACCCTATATTCCGCGGCCTCAAATCCTTGGGGAGGGGAATTCACATGTCACGCCAACAATTACAATTACCGGTCAGTTCACCGCGTTTACTCGCTTCTGCAATTGGCGTGGCGATCACGGCCAGCTCCGCGGGGCACATGGTTTTCGCGGCTGAAAAAACCGATGAAAAAGCACCGGGCAACGTGATTTCCCTGGGCGCTACCGCTATCAGCGGCGAAGCTCAGGACGATACCTCCTACAAGACCGATACCTCAGCCAACAAGAAATACACCGCACCGCTGCGCGAAACACCGAAAAGCGTCACCGTGATTCCGCAGCAGGTGATCCGCGACACGGGCGCTACCAGTCTCGTCGACGCCTTGCGCACGACACCGGGCATCACCTTCGGTGCTGGCGAAGGCGGTAACCCGGCGGGCGACCGTCCGATCATTCGTGGCTTCAACGCTGAAAGCGACACCTTCGTCGACGGCATGCGCGACCCGGCGTCCCAGAGCCGCGAAATCTTCAACGTTGAATCGATCGAAGTCAGCAAGGGACCGGGGTCGGCCTTCACCGGCGCCGGCTCCACCGGTGGCAGCCTGAACCTGGTGAGCAAGACCGCCAAACTGGGCAGTTTCTACAATGGTGGCTTCACCTGGGGTTCGGATCAGACCAAGCGCACCACACTTGACCTGAACCAGCAGATGACCGACACCTCGGCCTTCCGCCTGAACCTGATGAAACACGAAGCCAATGTCGCCGGCCGTGACACCGTGGACGTCAGCCGCTGGGGTGTGGCGCCGACGTTCGCTTTCGGTCTGGGCACCGATACCCGCCTGACCGTCGGCTACTACCACGTCGAAACCGACGACATGCCGGACTACGGCATTCCGCTGACCCTGAACCCGGCTCGCAGCAAGTACAACGTCGACAAGCCGGCGAATGTCGACCGCGACAACTTCTACGGCCTCACCAGCCGCGACTATCGCGAAACCACCAATGACAGCGGCACCATCAAGATCGAGCACGATCTGAATGATGACCTGACCGTGTCCAACAGTTTCCGCATGTCCCGTTCGACCCTGGACTACATCGTCACTAACCCGGACGACAGCAAGGGCAACGTCGCCAAGGGCAGTGTGTACCGTGGCGCCAAGACCCGTAATTCGACATCCAGCGGCTGGATCAACCAGACCGACCTGAGCGCCAAATTCGACACTGGCACCATCGAACACAGCCTGGTGACCGGTCTTGAGTTCTCTTATCAAGACACCCACAACCGCCCGTACATCCTGACTTCGGCCGCCAGCGGCACGACGTGCAACCCTGCTCTCTTCCGCTCCGGCGACTGCACCAGTCTGTACAACCCGACGCCTGGGGATAACTGGAACGGCAGGATCACCGACAGCAATGCTTTCACCGATACCGATACGAAAACCGCCGCCGCTTATGTGTTCGACACCTTGAAGTTCAACGAACAATGGTCCCTGAACCTGGGCCTGCGTTATGACAACTACCAGGTCGAATCCAGCGGCTTCGCTAACGCTGGCCGTACCACACCGGCGGGGAGCTTTGATCGCGAGAACACCAGCGACCTGGTGAACTACCAGATCGGCGTGGTCTATAACCCATTGCCGAACGGCAGCATCTACGTAGCCTACTCGACCTCCAGCAACCCGGCGGGCGAAACCAGCGGCAACGGCAACCTGGAACTGGCCGCCAACAACAGCGACCTCGATCCAGAAAAGAACCGCAACTACGAGATCGGCACCAAGTGGGACTTCTTTGGTAATGACCTGTCATTGACCGCCGCGCTGTTCCGCACTGAAAAAACCAACGCCCGTATGGACGATCCGGATGGCGGCACCACTCAAGTGCTGGACGGCGAGCAAACCGTCAACGGTCTGGAGCTGAGCTACAGCGGCAAGCTGACCCGTAACTGGAGGGTCTTCGGCGGCTACACCTACATGGAAAGCGAAGTGGTCAAAACCACCCTCGCCGCCGATGAAGGCAACCATATGCCGAGTACCCCGCGGAACAACTTCACGTTCTGGTCGACCTACGACCTGGTACCGGACAAGTTGACCGTCGGCGCCGGTGCCACCTTCGTTGACTCGCAGTTCGGCAACATCGCCAACTCGGTGGAGATCCCGTCCTACTGGCGTTACGACGCGATGGCCAGCTACCGCCTGACCAAAAACGTCGACCTGCAACTCAACGTGCAGAATCTGACCGACAAGCGTTACTTCGACCAGATACTGCAGAACCACTACGCCCACGTGGCGGCGGGTCGTACCGCCCTGCTGAGCGCCAACTTCCACTTCTAACCCAACCCCCGTAGGAGCTGCCGAAGGCTGCGATCTTTTGATCTTGATTTTTGGCGGAGCTGAAATCGCTAAAGATCAAAAGATCGCAGGCTTCGCCAGCTCCTACAGGATCAAAGGCCCCGTTCATCCACATGAACGGGGCTTTTGTGCGTAAAAAAGAATGCTTCTCGACAGCCCACGGCATAATGCGCGCCGTGATGAAAATTTTCGAACGAACAAGGCGAGCGACGTGTTGAAGAAAACCCTGTTCCAGTTGCACTGGTTTTTCGGTATCAGTGCCGGGCTGGTCCTGGCCCTGATGGGCATCACCGGGGCGACGGTGTCGTTTCAGGATGAAATCCTGCGCGCACTGAATCCGTCGGTGTTGCAGGTCGAGAAGCAGGTCGCCGGCGTGCTGCCACCCGCCGAACTGGTGGAAAAAATCGAAGGCGCCTCGGGCAAGAAAGTCTCGATGCTCTGGGTCGAGACCGACAGCGGCAACGCCGCGCGGGTGATCTTCACGCCACCACCGGGCGAACGTCGCGGGGAGATGCGCTACTTCGATCCGTACACCGCCGAGTTCTTGGGTGACGCCACCGGCCAGGATTTCTTCGGCCTGATGCTGCAACTGCACCGTTTCCTCGCCATGGGCGATACCGGCCGGCAGATCACCGGTGCCTGCACGTTGATTCTGGTGTTTTTCTGCCTGTCCGGTCTGTACCTGCGCTGGCCGCGCCAGTGGAAAAGCTGGCGCGCCTGGCTGACCCTCGACTGGAAGAAAAAGGGTCGCAGCTTCAATTGGGATTTGCACTCGGTGGCCGGCACCTGGTGCCTGGTGTTTTACCTCCTGGCGGCGCTGACCGGGTTGTCCTGGTCTTACGAGTGGTACAACAAAGGCCTGACCCAACTGCTTTCCGATGCGCCGCAGAACGAGCGGGTTCGCAATCGTGGTCCTGCGCCTGCGGGCGCGGCACCGACCGCCGATTACGCTGCGATGTGGAGCAGCATCTACAGCGCTGCCGGTCCGGCACTGAGTGCCTACAACATCCGCATGCCGCCAGTGGCCGGGCAACCGGCGACCGTGTTTTACCTGCTGAACACCTCGCCGCACGACCGCGCGCTGAACCAGATCACCCTCGACCCGGCCACCGGCATCGTCAAACGCCATGACCGCTACAGCGACAAAAGTTTCAAGGCGCAACTGCTGACGAGCATCTATGCGCTGCACGTCGGCAGTTACTTCGGGATTGTCGGACGGATCATCCTGACGATCAGCGCGCTGACCATGCCGCTGTTTTTCATCACCGGCTGGTTGCTTTACCTCGATCGTCGACGCAAGAAAAAGCAGATCAGGGACACCCGTAAAGGGCTCGCACAACCGGGCAGCGACGCACCGGCGTGGCTGATCGGTTTCGCCAGCCAGAGCGGGTTTGCCGAACAACTGGCCTGGCAGACCGCCGGGCAATTGCAGGCCGCCGGCATGCCGGTGAAGGTTCAGCCGCTGGCGAATGTCAGCGAACAGGACCTGCGTGATTCCAGCAACGCGCTGTTCGTGGTCAGTACCTTCGGCGACGGCGAAGCACCCGACAGCGCCCGCGGTTTCGAACGCAAGGTGCTGGGCCGCGCGTTGAGCCTGGAGCGCCTGAATTACGCGGTGCTCGGACTTGGCGATCGCCAGTATCAGCACTTCTGCGGTTTCGCCCGCCGCTTGCACACCTGGCTCGGCGAGCACGGCGGCAAGAACCTGTTCGCGCCAGTGGAAGTCGATTGCGGCGACCCTTACGCCTTGCGTCACTGGCAGCAGCAACTCGGTCTGCTGACCGGACAGGCACCCGTGGACACTTGGCAAGCACCGAGCTACGACAACTGGACACTCACCCGCCGCGAATTGATGAACCCGGACAGCAGCGGTTCGCCGGTTTACTTGCTCGACCTTATCGCCCCGACGACCAGCAGCTGGCTGGCCGGTGATCTGGTGGAAGTGTTGCCGCGCAATTGCTCGTGGGTCATCGAGCATTTCCTCGATGGTCTGGGCATCGACGGCCGCGCGGCGGTAACGCTTGATGGCCTGACACAACCCTTGGAGCAAGCCCTCGCCAGTCGACAACTGCCAGAGAACCGCGCTCATCTGGTCGGCCTGCACGCGCAAGCGCTGGTGGACGCGCTGGTGCCGTTGGCCATGCGCGAATACTCCATCGCCTCGATAGCCGCCGACGGCGTGCTGGAACTGATCGTGCGTCAGGAACTGCATCCCGACGGCAGTCTGGGCATCGGTTCCGGATGGCTGACCGAGCACGCGCCGGTGGGCAGCACCATCAGCTTGCGCGTACGACGCAACAGCGGTTTCCATCTGCCGGTCGAACCGGTGCCGATGATCCTGCTGGGCAACGGCACCGGCCTGGCCGGGCTGCGCAGTTTGATCAAGGCGCGGATCGCCGATGGACAGCAACGTCATTGGCTGCTGTTCGGCGAGCGCAATCGCGAGCACGACTACCTGTGTCGCGCCGAGCTGGAAGAGTGGCTGATTTCGGGGGATATCGAGCGTCTGGACCTGGCGTTTTCGCGGGATCAGGCCGAGAAGATCTATGTGCAGGATCGCCTGCGCGAATCCGCCGAAACGCTGAAGAAATGGCTGGCCGACGGTGCCGTGATTTACATCTGCGGCAGCTTGCAAGGAATGGCTTCAGGGGTGGATCACGTGCTTAACGAAGTGCTCGGGATTGAAGAGGTTGATCGCCTGATCGAACAAGGTCGCTACCGCCGCGACGTGTACTGAGCCACCACGATCCCTGTGGGAGCGAGCCTGCTCGCGAATGCGGTTTAACATCCAACAGAGATGTTGACTGACCCAGCGCATTCGCGAGCAGGCTCGCTCCCACAAGGGGGATGTGACCAGCCCAGAACAGTCTCAAACCGGCTGCAACTTCTGTTCAAACACACTGACCCCATCCAGATCCCGCAACACCACACTCATCTCCCCCGTCGCCCCCTCAATATTCACCTCGCCAAAAAACTGAAACCCTGCAAACGGCGACATGTTCTGCGCCGGCGGTGCCTTCTCGAACACCACTTCCGGCCCAAAAGTTTTATCCAGCGGATCAGGACCGAAACTCCCCGCATTCAAGGGCCCGGCGACAAACTCCCAAAACGGCTCAAAGTCCTGAAACGCCGCACGGTCCGGGTGGTAATGATGGGCCGCGCAGTAATGCACATCCGCCGTCAGGAACACGAAATTGCGCACCTGTTGCGCCCGTAGAAAACCGAGCAATTCAGCGATTTCCAGTTCGCGCCCCTGGGCCGGTCCCGGATCACCATTGGCCACCGCGTCCCAGCGCGCCACGCCGGGGCTGACTTCGCCGTCGGGCACGTCGAGGCCGATCGGCATGTCGGCGGCGAAGACTTTCCACTGGGCCTGAGAGCCTTTCAATTCTCGCTTGAGCCAGTCCAGTTGCTCACGCCCGAGAAAGGGTTTTGCGGCACCCAGGTTGCTGTCATTGGCTTCGCGATAACTGCGCATGTCGAGCACAAACACATCGAGCATCGGCCCATAACCAATCTTGCGATAAATCCGCCCGCCACCATCGGCGGTCTGCAGACGCAGCGGTGCATATTCGAGCCAGGCCTGACGCCCGCGCCCCACCAAGTCATGGATATCCTTGCTCTTGTAGCGTTCATCGAGTTGCTTGCCGGGCGACCAGTTGTTCACCACTTCATGGTCATCCCACTGCCAGATCTGCGGCACTTCAGCGTTGAAGCGACGGACGTTTTCGTCCATCAGGTTGTAGCGGTAATTGCCACGATAGTCGTCGAGGGTTTCGGCAACTTTGCTCTTGGCTTCGCTGGTGATGTTGCGCCACACGCGGCCACTCTCAGTAATAAGCTGCGCCGGTATCGGGCCGTCCGCGTAGATGGAGTCGCCGCTGTGGATAAAGAAGTCCGGCAGGCGTAAACGCATGGCTTCGTAGATGCGCATGCCGCCGATGTCCGGGTTGATGCCGAAACCCTGGCCGGCGGTGTCGCCGCTCCAGACGAAACGGATGTCGCGCCGTGTCTGCGGCACGCTGCGCAGGTGACCGAACCAGGGCTCGCTGGTGACGCCGCTCTGGGCGTCTTCGAAATGCACGCGATAGAAAATCGCCTGATCGGCGGGCAGACCGGTGAGCTCCACACGCGCGGTGAAATCGCTACGGGCGTCGGCGAGAGGCGAGACGAACCGGCGCGGGTTGCTGAACACACTGCGGGTGTCCCACTCCACCACCATCCGCGCCGGACGATCGCTGCGGCTCCAGACCATCGCCCGGTCACCCAGCACGTCGCCGGACTGCACACCATCGGTGAGTTGCGGCCGATCCTTGACCGAAGCAATCACCGCCGGCGCCAGGCCGGGAAGCAACAGCCCGGCGCCGACCGCTTGCATGACACGACGGCGACCGAGGTCGAATTCGCTCATGGTGATCTCCCTGAAAAAGGAAAACTAAAACATGCCTGCATGACCCGGGCATGACACAAAACCCACCAACGCCACAAATCCCCTGTAGGAGCGAGCCTGCTCGCGATGACGGTTTAACATTCAGCGACGTTGCTGACAGAAAGATCGCCATCGCGAGCAGGCTCACTCCTACAGGATTGTGTTCCCACGCGGTGCATGGAAATGATCATCATGAGGCACACAACTTTTCAAGACGTTTCCTACAACGTATCTTGTTGCCGCGTTTCGGCATCGACTCCATAGTTCAGGTTCGCGGAAAACACCGCGAACGACCTTGGCCGGTCGACCACCCCCGGTGTCAGGATAGTTGTCGCCTCTCCGGTTTTTCCTAAAAAAGCATATCGGGGGCGGAAAGAGACTGGTCGTGCCGTACTATTCACCTGAACGCAGAGCCGCATTACTCAAGATGCTGCTTCCCCCACTGAACCTGTCGATGGCCGAGGTTTCCCGGCGCGAAGGGGTCAGCGAAATGTCTTTGTCCAACTGGCGCAAGCAGCTCAGTTCTGAAGGAAGTGCAGTGTCCGAAAACAAGCAATCGGCTCAGAACTGGTCAGCCGAAACCAAGTTTGCTGTCGTCCTTGAAGCGGCCGGTTTGTCCGAGATCGACCTGGGCGAGTATTGCCGCCGCAAAGGCCTTTACCCCGAGCAAATCACTGCCTGGCGACAAGCCTTCATCACCGGCCAGAAATCGGAAAAGGCCCAGCAAAAAGAAGATCGGGAGCAGTCTCGCAAAGATAAGAAACGCATCCAGGAACTTGAGCGCGAACTGCGCCGCAAAGACAAGGCGCTCGCTGAAACAGCGGCGTTGTTGGTGCTGCGAAAAAAGCTCAACGACTACTGGGGGACCGACAACGAGGACAACTGACGTCTTTGCCAGAACGGCAGTTACTCGTGGACTGGCTGAGCAACGCGGTCGCGGCGGGAGCCAGAAAAATCAGGGCCTGCCTGGAAATCGGTCTATCGCTGCGGACTTTGCAACGGTGGACTGAAACAGACGTTATCCAGGCCGATGCCCGAACGACTGTCACACGGCCAACGCCGCGAAATGCACTAAACGAGGCTGAGCGACAGACCATTGTGACGCTGTGCAACAGCCTGGAGTACGCCCATCTGCCGCCGAGCCAGATCGTGCCGCGCCTGGCCGATCAAGGGCGCTATCTGGCGTCGGAGGCAACGTTTTATCGCGTCTTGCGTGCGGCGGGTCAACAGCAGCATCGAGGTCGTAGCCAGCGCCCCAGGCGGCACGCGGCCCCAACGACGCATGCGGCTGAAGCGCCCAATCAGGTGTGGTCATGGGACATCACGTATCTGCCGTCGCCGATACGCGGCAAGTATTACTACCTCTATCTGATCGAGGATATTTACAGCCGCAAGGCCGTGGGCTGGGAGGTCTACGACGCGGAAAGCGGCGAGAAAGCCGCCGCGCTGCTGCAACGCAGCGTGATCGGCGAGCAGTGTTTACACGAACCGCTGGTGCTGCACTCGGACAACGGAGCGCCGATGAAATCGGTGACGCTGTTGAGCAAGATGTACGAACTGGGCATCACGCCCTCGCGGGGCCGACCGCGGGTGAGCAACGACAATCCCTACTCGGAGTCGCTGTTTAGAACACTGAAGTACTGCCCGCAATGGCCGCAGCATGGCTTTGCCAGTCTGGACGCCGCACGAGCTTGGGTGAGGGATTTCATGCGCTGGTACAACAACGAACACCGGCATAGCCGTATCCGGTTCGTCACACCGGCTGAGCGGCATCGAGGACTGGACCATCAGGTCTTGGCCCGGCGACATGAGCTGTACGAACGAGCCAAAGAGAAAAAGCCGGAACGGTGGTCGGGTTGCACACGTAACTGGGAGCCGATCGGCACCGTGCTGTTGAACCCGGATCGAGAGCAACAGGTCGAGAAAAGAGCGGCATAGTTAGACGGTTGACGCGACAACTACCTTGAAAAACGCCGACCACACCAAACGCATCAGCGTCATTGTTTAGACATTTTCAGGTCTGGATGTCGTGTTATGGCAGCTGTGCGCGGGACACCTTAGGGTGTGCCGGGGTTGGGTGTGCCGGTCGGCCAACCCGCACACAGCTGCCACCTTTTTCGCTTGGCCGCGAACGGTGGTAGCTCTATTTGGAGTTACACCTATGTTCCAAGTCATGCCCCGTTACCTCCCAATCGACACCTACGACGCCGAAACACCGGTGCTCTTCGTCAACACCCACAAAGAACTAAGCGAACTCACCGCCTGCGCCATGCACCGCTTCACCGTGGTTCGAGATTTGTCAGACATGCTATCCAGCCTGAATCTGAAAAACACTTCCGACTGTGATCTGACGCGTATCACCCGCGCCGTGCATCTGCTCATGCGTGAAGGCTGCGCTGTGCTGGATGTGGTTCAGGCGCGGGCGTTGCAGCGGGAGAACGAGTACAAAGCCACGATTTAGCGGTGTTGCCGCCGCCCCCATCGCGGGCAAGCCCGCTCCCACAGTGATCGATGTCGTACACAAGATTTGCGTTCAACGCCGAACCCTGTGGGAGCAGCTTGCCCGCGAAGAACGATAACGCGGTCGTGCTGACTCGCCCCCCTGCAACACCATGAAATAGGAAATTTCAGCGCCGCTTTTAGGAAACGTCCTAACGCCAGCACCCGAGCGCCCCGGATAAGTTTGAGGCTGCTCCGGACACATGCGGAAAAGGACGCCTATGGCACGCGACAAGGACATCCCCCAAGTCTGGGTACATGTGACGGGTGGCGGCGGTAGCGGCACCGGCGTTCGCTTCCTGCGCGACATGACCCCGGCCGAAATCGCCGAACGCGAGGCTCAGCAAAAGCCCTACGACGACATGCTCGCCCGGCAACAGGCCGACGAAGAGCGTTGGCTCAAACCACTCGAACAACCCAACCAGCTCAAAACTCAAGGTTGCGTGTTCGCCAAAAGCTGCAACCTGCCCGACGGCGTCATCAATCACGACAACCCCGCCGGTTTTGTCCCGGTCGAACGACTGGCCGACTACGGGCTGTGGGCCGTACTGGGCACCGGCGCGACGATTACCGCCGAAGGCGCACCGCTCAAATGGGTGGCCGGCTCGGCAACTGCCACCGCCCTCGGCCAACGTCTTGGCGGTTCTCTGGCCCTCACACTGACCGGCTCGACATTGATGGCGGGAGCCACGGTGGGAACCGTGGCGCTATTGATGCCAAATACGAACCTGTCGCCCGACAGCGCCTTCTACAAAAACGAACAGTACGCGGCACTGGATACGGGACGAACCCGCGTTCGCGTCAACGTGAAGACCTTGGCGGATGGCGCGGTCAACGCCTACGGCTTCTACACCGGCGGGAAAAAAGACTGGGAGTTCGTGCCGGTCATCAAAGCCGAAAAGGAAGGTGAACAATTTGTCGCCGACCTCGGCAACGGCATTGGCCTGACCTGGACGCCCGTCGCCAATCCTGACGACGCCCCAACAGTCCCCGCCCTTGAAGGCGCCCCGCCGCTGCCGACGATATGGGTGTACCCGCCCACCAAACAAGCCGACAAGATATTGGTGAACCCAGAGCATCCGCCCGAGTATCAGGATGCGATTATCTGGTTCCCGGCGGACTCGGGGCTTGAGCCGATTTACATCATGCTCAATGCTCGCTATGAACCGGGTGGTGTTACGGGGGTGGGTGAGGATGTGGCGGGGGTTTGGCTGGCGGGGGCCAGTACTGGGCAGGGTTCACCCATTCCAACGCGCATTGCGGATGTGCTCCGGGGACAAAAATTCAGAGACTTTGATGCTTTCAGGAAGGCATTTTGGACTGCTGTGGGAAATGATTCCGAGCTACTGGTTCAATTCAAACCAAGCAATATTGGCAAACTCATGAACGGCAGAGCTCCCTTCGCACGCAGACTGGACCACAACGGCGAAAACGCTCGCTACGAAATACATCATATTGAGCAGATACAGCATGGCGGTGCTGTGTATGACGTCGACAATCTCACGGTACTTACCCCTAAACGACACGCAGAAATTCACAGGGAGAACAGATAATGACTCTGAAAAGCAACATTTCGGATTACACGGAAGAAGAATTCATTGGGTTGCTTCAACGCATCATAGGAAACGATCAAAGTGAAGAAGTTGAAAACAGGCTGGTGCATCACTTCAACACTATATGTGGCCATCCGGCGGGGTCAGATTTGCTTTTCTATCCAGAGGACGGCGCTGACGACTCGGCAGAAGGTATTACTCGTACACTCAAGGAATGGCGTGCCACTCAAGGTTTGCCGGGGTTCAAAGTCGAGTGACTTTGACCATCGAGCCACAATCATTTTGTAAATCCAAAACGCACTTTTGTGGCAAGGCCACCTGTTCCCTCGCCACAATTGACCGCCCTTGAAGAAAAATTTTGCTGATTTCACCGAAGCAGAGTTTATTCAACTCATGCAGGAAATCCGGGCCGCGAACCAGACTGCACCGGACGAGATTCTCGATCCTTTGCTAAAACAGTTTTGCGAGATTACAGAGAATCCTGACGGAACCGATCTCTTTTACTACCTTGAAGAGGGTGCGGACAACTCAAATGAAGGCATCACGCAGACTGTGAAGCAGTGGCGTGCAGCCCAGGGCCTTCCAGGTTTCAGAGCTGATTAATGAAAACCAGAAGCTGTCTTTCCGATTACCCCAATCAGGAATTCAAAGCCCTGATTGAGCTCGGAGGCGCTAACCGGAAATGCCCCCAAACTCCGCAAACGAACCAGCTTCTTGTGGGAGCGGGCTTGCTCGCGAAAGCGGTCATTCAGTCGACATCTATGTTGAACGCAAGTCCGTCTTCGCGAGCAATCCCGCTCCCACATTGGTTAGGTGTCAGGCGCTGGCTGGTTCTATTGCCAGCTCAACAACTTCCGGCCGCTTGACCACCGCATACACCACCGCCGTCAGCAAACTCCCGGCCACAATCGCCAGCAAATAAAGCAGCGCATGGTTGATCGCATTCGGGATCGCCAACACAAACAATCCACCGTGCGGCGCCATCAGTTTGCAGCCGAAATACATCGACAGCGCACCGGCCAGCGCGCCGCCGGCAATGCTCGCAGGGATTACCCGCAACGGGTCTTTGGCGGCAAACGGAATCGCGCCTTCGGAGATGAAGCACAACCCCAGCACCAACGCCGCTTTACCCGCCTCGCGTTCAGTCTGGGCAAACTTGCGCCGTGCAATGAACGTGGCAATGCCCAAGCCAATCGGCGGCACCATGCCGGCCGCCATGGTCGCGGCCATCGGCGCATAACTCTGCGAAGCCAGCAGCCCCACCGAAAACGCATAGGCCGCCTTGTTGATCGGCCCGCCAAGGTCGACGCACATCATCCCGCCCAACAACACACCCAGCAGAATCGCGTTGGTGGTGCCCATGCTGTCGAGGAAGTGCGTGAGCCCCGCGAGCATCCCGGCCACCGGTTTGCCGACCACGTAGATCATCACCAGACCGGTGAACAGACTCGCCAGCAACGGAATGATCAGGATCGGTTTCAGCGCCTCAAGGCTTTGCGGCAAACGCACATACCGATTGATCGCCTGCGCCGCGTAACCGGCGATGAAACCGGCAATGATCCCGCCGATGAAACCGGCACCCAACGTGCTCGCCAGCAGACCACCGATCATCCCCGGCGCAAGGCCCGGGCGATCGGCGATCGAGTAGGCGATGTAACCCGCCAGCAGCGGCACCATCAGCTTGAACGCAGTCTCGCCACCGATCTGCATCAGCGCGGCGGCCAGCGTGCCTTCCTCCTTGAACGCGGTGATGCCGAAGACGAACGACAACGCGATCATCAAACCGCCCGCCACCACCATCGGCAGCATGAACGACACGCCGGTCAGCAGGTGTTTGTAGACGCCGGTCTTCTCTTGTTTGGCCGGACCTTTGGCGCCGGTCGCAGCACTTTCCTGTTTGCCTTCAGCCAGCGCTTTATTCAGCGTCGCTTCGGCTTGCTTCAACGCGATACCAGTGCCGCATCGGTAGATTTTCTTGCCGGCAAAACGCTCGGTCGCGACTTCGATGTCGCAGGCCAGCAGCACCACGTCAGCGTCGGCAATCGCTGTCGCACTCAACGGATTGCGCGCGCCGACCGAACCCTGGGTTTCGATCTGCAGGTCATACCCCAAACGTTTCGCCGCTTGCTGCAAAGCCTCAGCGGCCATGAAGGTATGAGCAACGCCGGTCGGGCACGCGGTAATCGCGACCAGCCGCGGGGCGTTTTTAACGA
Organism: Pseudomonas sp. LB3P81; assembly: GCF_054897965.1. NCBI lineage: Bacteria > Pseudomonadati > Pseudomonadota > Gammaproteobacteria > Pseudomonadales > Pseudomonadaceae > Pseudomonas > Pseudomonas sp. LB3P81. Next base: position 2,507,285 of record NZ_JBUBVG010000001.1, read on the forward strand.
GGGCCACTGGCTCGGCCACGGCTTCGGGGGCGACGTAAACCTGCGCTTCTGCGGCACCGCGCCGCAGCACCGCTTCGACATCTTGCAGCGCTTGCGCCGGGGTGCTCTGGAACACGCGCTTACCGACGAAACGCGACATTTCCACTGGCGCGCTGGTCACCAGCAACACCCACTCGGCGGTCTCGATCGTGGCCGTCGACAACTGACGTTCCGGGTGCGCCGCGTCAATCACTTCGACGCTGGTGCTCCAGCCCTGCCGCTGCGCCGCGGCATCGAGCAAACGGGCGCACAGCACACTGGTGACCATGCCGTTCGGACAGGCCGTAAGAATGGCTAATTTCATGACAAACCCTCTTATTGTTCTGTCAGGGGACGCACGCGCACACCCTGTTCGAGTCGCGCCAACTGCGCCGCATCGCCGATTCCGAAACCGATCTGGGTCACCGCCATCGCGGCAATCGCCGTGGCGGTGCGCAGGGTCTGTTCCGGCGTGTCGGCGCTGAGCAGGCCGTGAAGCATGCCGGCCAGCAACGAATCTCCCGCGCCCACTGTGCTGGCGACGCTTACCTTGGGTGGCGTGGCGTGCATCGCCGCGCCGACACTGAACCAGTTCACCCCGTCGGCGCCGTGGGAAATCACCACGTGCTCGATGCCTTGCGCGTGCAGGCGGCTCGCTGCTTCGGCTTGAGCCGCGACCGAAATCACCTCGCAGCCGAGCACGTCGGCCAGTTCTTCGGTGTTCGGTTTGATCAGCCACGGACCGGCCTTGAGCGCCGCTCGCAACGCTTCGCCACTGGTATCGAGCGCGACGTTCAACCCGAGGTTTTTCAAGCGCTGAACCAACGCCTGCAACCACTCGGGACTGATGCCGGGCGGCAGGCTGCCGGCCACAACGACCGCGTCATGCCCCGGCGCAATTTGATCCAGTCGATTCAGTAACGCCTGCTGCGCGGCCTCACTGACCATTGGCCCCGGGCCGTTGATGTCGGTGATGCGTCCGTCGCGTTCCGCCAGTTTGATATTGCTGCGGGTTTCGCCGGGGACGCGGATAAACGCGTCGACAAAACCGCGTTTGGCGAACAGGGTTTCGAACGCTTGAAGATTGTCTTCGCCGAGAAAACCGCTGACGGTGAGTTGATGCCCGAGGTCGGCCAACACCTGCGCCACGTTCACGCCTTTACCGGCGGCGTGGGTGTGCATGTCGTCGCTGCGATTGACCTGACCGGGTTCAAGGCGCGGCAACTGCACCGTCAAATCCAGCGCCGGGTTGAGGGTCAAGGTGAGAATCCGGGCCATTACAGGGCCTCCACTAATGCGCGCACTTCATTCGCGCTGCCCACGGCCAGCGCCTGTTGGGCAAGGGTTTGAGTCTGGGTCAGGCTGAGTTCGCGGATGCGTGCCTTGACCTCGGCGATGCTGCGGCCCGACACGCTCAGCTCATCCACACCGAGGCCGACCAGCACCGGCACCGCCAACGGATCAGCCGCCAGTTCGCCGCACACGCCGACCCACTTGCCATGGGCATGGGCCGCGCGCACGGTGATGTCGATCAGTTGCAGCACCGCCGGGTGCAAGCCGTCGGCCTGGGCCGACAAGGTCGGGTGACCACGGTCGATGGCCAGGGTGTATTGCGTGAGGTCGTTGGTGCCGACGCTGAAGAAGTCGACCTCTTTGGCCAGCACCGGCGCCAGCAGTGCGGCCGACGGTACTTCGATCATGATCCCCAGTTGCAGATCGGCCACCGGAATTTCCAGACGCAAGCGTTCGGTCATGTCCCGCGCCTGACGCCACTCATCAACGCTGCCGACCATCGGGAACATGATGCGCAGTGGGCGGTTGTCGGCGGCACGCAGCAAGGCGCGCAATTGCGCTTCCATGATCTGCGGACGCTGCAAGGTCAGGCGAATGCCGCGCACGCCGAGGAAGGGGTTTTCTTCCTTGGCGATCGGCCAATACGGCAGTGGTTTGTCGCCGCCGACATCGAGGGTGCGCACCACCAGTGGCCGACCGGCGAGGCCATCGAGCACACGGCGGTATTCGACTTCCTGAGTCGCTTCGTCCGGCGCCTGCGAGTGGGCCATGAAAATCAGTTCGGTACGCAGCAGGCCAATGCCTTCAGCGCCCTGCTCCACTGCGCTGGTGACGCCAGCGCTTTCGCCAATATTGGCGAACACTTCCACCGCATGACCGTCAGTGGTCAACGCCGGTTGATGACGTTGTTGGGCGGCCGCTTTCAAGCGTTGCTCGCGGGTGTCGCGCTCTTCGGTGGCGCGCTGCAAGGTCGCCGCATCGGCATCTACATGCAGGCGACCGCGCTGGCCATCGAGCAACAACGGCGTACCCGGCGCCAGCAGCAATACCGCCGCACCGGCGCCGACCAATGCCGGAATACCGAGCGCGCGGGCGACGATGGCGCTGTGCGCGGTAGCGCCGCCACGGGCGGTGAGAATGCCGGCGACGCGAGTCGGATCGAGACGCGCCACGTCGGAAGGACCGACTTCGTCCATCACCAGAATGTAGGGTTGATCGGGTTCACTCGGGGTCTCGACGCCGCTCAGTTGCGCCAGCACTCGTCTGCCAATATCGCGCAAATCTGCCGCGCGCTCAGCGAGCAAGGCATCCTGCAGCGATTCCTGTTGTTTCGCCGCCGCGTCGATCACCGCCATCCACGCCGCTTCAGCGCTTTCGCCCTGTTTGAGGCGAGTCTCGACTTCATCGGTCAATTCCGGGTCGTCGAGCATTTCCTGGTGGGTAATGAAAATTTCGCGAATGGCTTTGGATTTGCTGCGCTCGATCAGGCCTTCGATGTCGCGACGCACGTCCGCGAGCGCTTGCTTGAGACGCTCGCGCTCAATGGCGGCGGACTCACCGCGCAATGGGTAGTCGATGGTTTGCAGCACCTGAATATGCGCCGGCCCGATGGCGATGCCCGGTGCCGCGGCGATGGCCTGGACCAGACTGCCGGACGCTGGCGCGAGCAACACTTCGGCCACATCGGCAATTACTTCGCGCTGTTGGCTCACGGCAGGCAATGGCTCGACTTCTTCACCGAGTCCTTCTTCGATGGCCGCCAACAACGCTGGCAAGGCATCGGCAGCAATGCTCGGTTCGGCGATGAATTCGAGCACCTGACCGCGACGGGCGCCGAGGCTGAGCAACTTGCTCAAACTCTTCACCGACACTGCACTGTCCTGGCCATCGACGATGCGCACGCGGATTTCACCGTCAAAACTTTTCGCCAGTTGCGCGAGGATCTTCGCCGGGCGCGCATGCAAACCGTGGGCGTTGGCCAGCGCAATGCGCGCGCTCGGCCAGTCCCCCGGCAATTCACCGCCGAGCACTTCGAGGACTTTGCGGCTGCTGGTGGCGCGGCCCAGTTCATGTCCACGACCTTCGATCAGCAACGCGCACAAGCGCTCAAGCAAGGCTTGATGCGCTTCGCCGAGGCTGGCCAGACAGAACAGGCCACTGAGCGGCTGACCGAGATAACGCATCGGTTTATCCGGGGTGACGAAGGCCAGGCCCGGGCGCTTGACCGTTTGTTCGCTGTGCAACCACCACAAACCATCGCCGAGTGGCAGCGCTTCGACCTGTTGCAACACCGCGGAAAAACCGTTGCTCACACAATCTGCCTGACGCAACAAACGCGCACCGCGCCAGACCAGTTCTTCGAAGTCATCGGCCGACACACCCAGGCCGATCATCTGCGCATCCAGCGCCAGTTCCTGCGGCGCGCCTTGCAGCAGTTTCAACAAGGCTTCGGCGGAACTGGCGCGACGCAGGGCCTGGCCCAGATCGGTCTCGCCGAGGGCGCGGGTCAGCAGTTGCAGGAGTCGCAAGTGTTCATCGGATTTGGCCGCAATACCGATCGCCAGGTAGACAATCTGACCGTCACCCCAATCCACGCCTTCGGGAAACTGCATCAGCCGCACGCCGGTGGAAAACACCTGATCGCGGGTTTCCGGCGTACCGTGGGGGATGGCAATACCTTGACCGAGAAAGGTCGAGCCCTGGGCTTCGCGCGCTTGCAGACCGGTCAGATAACCGTCCGCCACCAGGCCATCGGCGACCAGATGTTGTGCCAGCAGATGCAGCGCTGCGGACTTATCCACAGCCGACTGGCCCATGGAAATCTGCTCTATCGTGAGCTCGAGCATGCTTTCTCCTTTTTGGCACCTTGAGGTGCCAGGTATTGTTTTGAATGAGTCAGCTTAGGCGCTTAATCATCACGTTTGGCGGTTTTACGGCAGAACCGGCCAAATGCACCTGTAACGTAGAAAATACGCTTGCTGAAACGTTTAATCTAGAATGATTGGCACGTTACTCGATAATGTCCCATCCTTGAAGTCCAACTTGTCGGATACGTTGAGACAAGGGTCGCCTGCCTGAATCGGGTAGCATTGGCGAAAATGTCGGCCGACAAACAAGGAAAACCCGAGTTGAAACTCAGTGATATCGCCCAACTGGCCGGTGTGTCCGTGACCACCGCCAGTTATGTCATCAATGGCAAGGCCGAACAGCAGCGCATCAGCAGTGCGACCGTCGAGCGCGTGCGCGCGGTGGTTGAAGAACATGGTTTTACGCCCAATCCCCAGGCGGCCGGGCTGCGCAGTCGGCACACCCGCACCCTGGGCTTCATTCTGCCGGATCTGGAAAACCCCAGTTACGCACGTATCGCCAAACTGCTGGAGCAAGGTGCACGAGCCCGTGGTTATCAGTTGCTGATCGCCAGCTCCGACGATGCGCCGGACAGCGAGCGGCAATTGCTGCAACTGTTCCGCGCCCGGCGTTGCGACGCGTTGATCGTCGCCAGTTGCCTGCCCGCCGGTGACGACAGTTACCGTCAGTTGCAAGCCAAGGGCATCCCGATCATCGCCATCGACCGGGTCATGGAGCCTGAGCATTTCTGCTCGGTGATCAGCGATGATCGCGAAGCCAGCCTGCAACTGACGCGCAGCCTGCTCGATCCGCTGCCCAAGCAGATCGCCCTGATCGGCGCACGCCCTGAACTGAGCATCAGCCAGGAGCGGGCGGCCGGGTTCAAGGAAGCACTGGCCGGTTTCAAAGGCGAGATTCTGATCGAGCATGGCGAATCGTTCAGCCGCGAGTGCGGCAAGCAGATGATGGAAGAAATGCTCCAGCGTCTGGGGCATTTGCCGGATGCGCTGGTGACCACGTCCTACGTGCTGCTTCAGGGCGTGTTCGACGCCTTGCACGACTTCCCGTTGAAAACCCGCCCGCTGCGCCTCGGCACGTTCGGCGACACGCAGTTGCTGGACTTCCTGCCGCTGCCGGTCAACGCCATGGCCCAGCAGCACCAGCTGATCGCCGACAAAGCCCTGCAACTGGCCCTCGCCGCCATCGAGCAATCCGACTACCAGCCCGGCGTGCAAGCCATCGCGCGGACCTTCAAGCAGCGTATTCGCCAGGACTGAACCGTGGAGCTGATCGACAGCCACACACATCTGGATTTTCCGGACTTCGACGAGGATCGTCAGGCGCAGCTCGCCGAGAGCCGCGCCCTCGGCGTGCGGCGGATGGTGGTGCTGGGGGTTTATCAGGCCAATTGGCAGCGGGTCTGGGATCTGGTGCTGAGCGATCCCGATCTGCATGCGGCGTTCGGTTTGCACCCGGTGTATCTGGATGAGCATCGGCCTGAGGATCTGAAGGCTCTCGGTGACTGGTTGACCCGGTTAGCGGGCCATCGACAGTTGTGTGCCGTAGGCGAGATCGGCCTGGATTACTTCATCGAAACCCTCGACCGCGAGCGCCAGCAGACGTTGTTCGACGCTCAACTGCAACTGGCAGCGGACTTCAATCTGCCGGCGTTGATTCACGTGCGGCGCAGCCATGCGGCAGTGATTGCCACGCTCAAGCGCTTCAAGTTGAAACGCGCGGGCATCATTCACGCCTTCGCCGGCAGCAAGGAAGAGGCCTGCGAGTACATCAGGCTCGGTTTCAAACTGGGCCTCGGCGGCGCGGCGACCTGGCCGCAGGCGTTGCGCATGCACCGCGTGTTGGCTGAATTGCCGCTGGATTCGGTGGTGCTGGAAACCGACTCACCGGACATGGCGCCCGCCATGTTTCCCGGTCAACGCAACAGCCCGGCGCATCTGCCGGCGATTTGTTCGGCGCTGGCGGACATCATGGTGATCAGCCCGGAACGGTTGGCCAGCGTCAGCACCGCCAATGCGTGTGAAGTTTTTAACTGGTGAGATGCACTCCTGTAGGAGCGAGCTTGCTCGCGAAAAACGTCCAGGCGACGCGTTCATCCAGACAGCACGCGCCATCGTTGACGTCCATCGCGAGCAAGCTCGCTCCTACAGGGTACGGTTTTCAGCATCAAACCCTAAACGCACTGATCAGTTGTTTGAGCTCCACTACCTGAGCCGACAACGCCCGACTGGCGTCTTCGGTCTGGTGCGCGCCCTCAGCGGTGCGTTCACCGGCACGGTTGATCTCGACGATATTCTGGTCGATGTCGTGCGCCACGGCGGTCTGTTGTTCCACTGCGGCAGCGATCTGTTGGTTCTGATCGACGATCATGCCGACTGCGCCGAGGATATTTTCCAGCGCCTGCTGGACCTTTTCCGACTGCCCCACCGTGCCGTTGGCCATCTGATGGCTAGTGCCCATGGCCTTCACCGCCGCACCGACACCGCTGTGCAGTTTGGCGATCATCAGTTCGATTTCCTCGGTGGATTGCTGTGTGCGTTTGGCCAGGGTCCGGACCTCGTCCGCTACCACCGCGAATCCTCGACCCTGCTCGCCCGCCCTCGCCGCCTCGATGGCCGCGTTGAGCGCCAGCAGGTTGGTCTGCTCAGCGATGCTTTTGATCACTTCCAACACGCGGCTGATGGACTGGCTGTCGCTGGCCAGTTGATTGATCACCAGCACCGATTGATCGATCTCGTTGGCCAGTGCGGCAATGCTGCCCTGTTGCGATTCCACCAGACCGCGCCCGCTGATGGTCTCGTCGTTGACGCTATGGGCGCTGCTGACCGCGGCCGCAGCACTGCGGGCCACTTCCAGTGACGTGGCCGACATCTGATTCATGGCCGTGGCGACCTGCTCGATCTGCGTGCGCTGCCCCGCGACGGCCTGGTTACTTTGGGCTGACACACTCTCGACCTGACCGGCCTGACGCTCGACTTCACTGACGGTATGGCCGACACGCTCGATCAGGTCATGGATTTTCTTCACGGTGCCGTTGAACACCTCGCCCAACTCGCCCAGTTCATCGCGGCTGTTGGCATTGAAGGTCACGGTCATGTCGCCGGCCGCCACCTTGTCCATCATCGCGCCAAGACGCTTGAGGGTGGTGCGGGTCGAGGCGTAGAAGCCGCCATAGAGGTAAAAAATCAGCACAAACACTACCGACAACGCGACGGCCTGCAGGACCATGTGCGTACGGTTCTGAGTCAATCGTTGCTGCAACTGGGTATCGAGGAATTTCAGGGTGGCTTCGTTGAGTTGGTAAGTCTGGTCCATCAGGCCGGTGACCTGATCGTAAAAGGCCTGCCACGGCGCATCGAGGGTGTCGGCCATTACCACTTGTTCTTCGAACAGTTCACTGGCCTTTTTCAGCGACGCCTTACTGCTCTCGGCCTGGGCACTCAGGGTTTCACGCGCCGCTTTGCTTGAGCCCAGCGCGTCCTGCAACTTCAGGCCGTACTCGGCCTGCAGCTTTTCGATCTGCGCCAGCAACTCATCGAAACGGGTGCTCGACGACGAATTGAGGAACCCTTGTCCCAGCGAATAGGAGCCCATCGCGCGGCCATCGCCCAATATCTGGGTGACGGGCGGCGTGACATTGGTAATGAGTTCAGTGAGCTGACGCATGTCGGTCTGGTTGTCGCGGCTCAAGCCTGCCTGACTGGCGATGATCTGGCTGAAAATCTGTGCGTTGCCGAGCAACTTGCCGATCAGCGCACTTTTGCTTTGCAGGGAGTTTTCCGTTTGCTGGGCCTTGAACGCGCTGATCATTTCATCGCGTTTGCCATCGAAAACCGTGATTTGTTCCGGATCGGTGGTCATCGCCACCAGCCCTTGCAGGCGGGCCAGCACGCTTTGTTCCAGGGCACTGATCTTGGATTCGACATTGCCTGCCTTGCCGGACTGGCCAAGGGTGACGTTGATCTGCACCAGGTTGTTCAGGGTTTCCAGATCGCGTCGCAGGGCCAGGCTGCTGCCCAGCAAGTCGAGGCTCTGCAGTTCAACCTGAGTGCCCTGGAATTCACGATAGGAATCGCGCACGAGGTAAAAGTTGGTCACCAGCATCGGCACCAGGAACAGAACGCTGATCAGGCTGAACTTCATGCCGAAGCTCAGGCGATTCATTAGCGCAACGGCGGGATAGAGCAAGCTCTTCACTGGAAGTCTCCCTTTGCATTCTTATTTTTATTGGCAGGCACAGACAGGCAGCAGATAGCCACTATTCAGTGCAATCTCTGTATAGCTTAAATCGGCAGGGGGGTTTGTAACTTAAGGTAAATGGCGGGGAGCTGCTCTTCAGGTAGAGGGTGTCCTTTCAGACAAGTGATATCCCTTGTGGCGAGGGAGCTTGCTCCCGTTCGGCTGCGAAGCAGTCGCAAACCTGAACAACCAGGTCTGTCTGAACAGATGCTGGGGGGGCGCTTCGCACCCAGCGGGAGCAAGCTCCCTCGCCACAATGAGTTCACTTCAGACGTCGGATTATGGCAATACCGTCCACAACGCAAAACCGGCGTACCAGAGCACCGCCGCCCGCAGAAGCAATTCCCAGATCCGGTCGAGACTGTTGATGCCGTCCGGTCCGACCACCGGTGCAGGAATTTCACCGGCCACCAGCCCGACTTTCTCGATCAACCGGGCGGCGCTGATGTTCCAGTTCAGCAGTTCGTGCAGCATCACCCGGCTGACCGCGACAAAGTTGCCGACCAGCGCGAAGCTGGCCGCCAGCAGACGCACCGGCACCCAATCGAACGCGTGGCGCAATTGTGCGGCGCGCTCGGCGACAGCCAGGTTCTGCCCATGTTCTTCGGCAAGTGCCAGCAGTCGATAGCTCAGCGCCGCCACCGGGCCCAACAGGAAGTACCAGAAAATCACCGCAAAAAAGCTCTGGTAGGCCTCCCAGAGCAGATGCCCTTCAACCCGTTCCAGCAGTTGCTCGCCGCTGTCGGCGCAAATATCCAGGTCGCGCTTTGCCACATGAGCGGCGGCTTGCAAGTCTTCCCGACGCCAGGCATCGCGAAACGGCCCGAGACCGGCCAGCAGATCACCGCGGCCCAGGCTGTAAATAACCACCAGCAAATGCACCGGCAACGCCAACAGCCCGTAAGCGACCGGTTCCAGCACCAGCAGCAGCAAACCCAGCAGCGCCACCGGCAGCAATACCAGAATCACCAATATCAACCACGGACGATTGACCAGGCGCGGGCTGACTTCAAGCTTGTGCAGCTCGCGTATCCAGCCGCCGTCACGTTGAATCCGATGGCGCAGGGCTGAAAATTTCTCGATCCACACCGCCAACAGCAACACCAGAAAACTCATTCTTGTTCCTCTTTAGCCAGGGCGGCTTTAGCCGGGGCGGCGTGCCAAGGCGGTGCGATAACGTGCCCAGTCGAACGCCGGCCCCGGATCGGTCTTGCGCCCCGGTGCGATGTCGCTATGGCCACAGATGCGCTGTGCGGTAATGGCCGTGAAGGTGCTTTGCAGCTGCAAGGTCAGGGCCGTCAACGCATCATATTGAGCGTCGGTGAACGGTAGATCATCCGTGCCTTCGAGCTCGATGCCCACGGAAAAATCGTTACAGGTTTCCCGACCGTCGAAACACGACACGCCAGCATGCCAGGCGCGCTCAAGACATGAGACAAACTGAGTGACAGTGCCGTCACGCTCAATCAGAAAGTGCGCGGACACCCGCAGGTCAGCGATCCCTTCAAAGTAGGGATGCTCTGTGACATCCAGCCGGTTCTGGAAAAATTCCTGCACCTTGCCGGTGGCGAACTGCGCCGGCGGCAGACTGATGTTGTGGATCACCAGCAGGGAAATTTCGCCCGTGGGGCGCGCATTGAAGTTGGGTGAAGGGCATACATTCACGCCCTGGCACCAACCGCTCGCGGGGTCCAACTGCATACAGGTTCCTTCAACGTCGACTGTGTGGGCGCCCAGTATGCCGCGATAGCCCCTCGGCGCGCGATCACTTGCCGCGATTGAGACGTTGCAGGTGGCCGATCACCGATTCCAGAGCCCGGTCGAACAGCAAGGTGTCGTCCAGGGTTCGCACCGCGCCACGGCGAAAATCCAGGGCCAGGCCGGTACGGCTGCGCTCCAGCACTTTCATCCCGGTGCGGTCGACGAAAATGTAGTTGCCCGTGGCCTCGATGATCGCAGCCAGCTTGCAGCGCAGGTTGTGATCCTCATCCTCCTGAAACTCGACCCAGCAGCCCACGTGCAGTTGATCGACCTGAATCAGGCCCGCATCATCCGTCGACAAGCGTACCGAGGTCGGCGCCAACGCCCCTTCGTCGGCGGTGCGCAGAACGATTTCCTCTTGCACTTGCACCATCACCGGCGCGTCGGCCTCGAGGGTGGTTGCAGGTGTCTGATCCGGGCGTTCGAACAGTTGAACGTGCAGGCTTTCCAGTTCACTGAAAAACTCTCCGGTGGCGAACGGATCGAACGCCGCGCGGCTCAACCCGTCACGCAAGGACTTGAGTAACCCCGGCACCAGCGCCAACAGGCGCAGGCTCGCGTCAGGTTCGTCATGACGCTGCACGCTCCAGACCAGTTGTTCCATGGTTTGCACATCGGCATGCCATTCGGCCGCCTGATCGCCATGCTTGAGGCAGGTCAGCAGCAGCACCTGGCTCCAGGCCTCCTGGACAAACACCACCACCCGCTGCGGCAGAACCTTGCCCAACAGCACCTGATTCAGCGCCTGTTCGACGCGCTGACGGGCCATTTCGGTTTTGGCGCGGCCTTCTTCAGCGTCGCGGGTGCGTTGTTCCAGCAGCTCGCTGCGACGACGCTCATCGCTGGTGAACGCGAGAAAACCCGCCAACAGCTCGGAAAAAATGGCTGGATCATCGACAAAATCGTTTAACAAACGCTGAACGACTTGCTCGATACGCAGGTACAGACTGTCGCGCTGATAGTCATCGCATTCACCCCAACCCATGGCCGCAGCGGCGATTTCGTTGAGCAGACGGCGGGCCGGATGACTGCTGCGACTGAAAAAACTCTTGTCGAGCACAGCCACTTTGAGCATCGGAATCTGCAAGCGGCCGATCAGCGCCTTCAGAGAGTCCGGCAGGTTTCGGTCATCGAGGATGCATTCGAACAGCATGGCGATCAGGTTGATTACGTCTTCATCGGCCACGCCGACCACGCGCGACTTGCCGCTTTTGACGCTGATCCTGGTCAGCAATTGTTCAAGCTGGTTGCGCAGGTCGAAATCGTCCTGGGCGGCTGGCGTCGGCACGTATTGCTGCAAATGCGAGAGCAGGCGCAGCAGGTCGCGGGTGGAAATCGGCTGCGCCGTGGCACTGACTTCCAGTGTCGGCGCGACACTGCCGCGTACGTGGGACAGCAGCGCCTGCAGCGCCGCGAAAACTTCCTGCACGCCGTCGTCGATCGGCGTACTACCGGCGTGGCTACCGGCCTCGGCGGGCTCGGCATGGTCACTGGCCTCCGTCCGATCAGTCGCACGCAGCGTCGGCGCGGGCTTGAGGTCGGGCAATATGCCGGTGGCAATCAGCAGTTGATTGGCTTCGGTATAGAGCTGGTCGGTGTCGCTGAGCACATAGCGCTCGAAGAGCTTCAGGATGATCAGCTTGACCTTGATCTCCCCCCCCAGATTACGCCCGGCCTGCATGAAATATTCACACAGCATCGTCGGGCCCAGTGGGTTGTGCTGCGCCACCAACTTCTTGCCCAGCAACATGCTGAGTCGGGCGGTCAGTTGATCGAGACCGAAACCATCGCGGCTCAGCACCTTATTGACCATGGCCTCCACCGCCACGCTGCGCTCCAGATCATCGCCGGACTGCACAGCCGAAGCGTCGAAGACCGATGTCCGGGGCAAGGCAGACCGGGCAGTGTCGTTGCGGGTGAGCCCAACAAACGCCTCAAGGAATTGTTCAAGGAAAACCCGCTCGATACTTTTGCGCTTGAGGCGCAAGTCGCGCATGGCTTCGAAGAAGATGTTCTGCTCGACATCGTTTCGGGCGCGGTCAGCCATTTCGAACAGCGTGTCGTCGGCGTTATCGAACAGTTCCTGCAAACCATGCCTGAGCTGTAGCGCGGCCTTGTCGCGAACCTGAAGCAGAATCACAGGCACACGGGCGAGCGGCGAAGGTGTCGCGTGATCGGTAGCCGCCTTGTGCAAAGGCACTACATTCCCGTCGTTGTGCATCCTGGCCTCCTTAAACGGTAATGCTTCGGTAGATCGGTGCGCCGGCCTCACAACCGCGCTCAACGGTGGACACTGCCCATCCGCTGTCATTCAATAATCGGGGACCCAAAGCCGCGTCAATGCTATGACGTCAAACGCAAGGCGCATTATCTTGCAAAAGATGTCCCGTGTGCCAGCGGACTCTGTGCATCTCATTGAAATAGACGTTTCAGATTGACCGCCGCTTAACGCTAATTGCTCGGACGAATCGACCAAATGCAGGTTTCAGAGCGATCGGAAAGTCGCTCACGCCTTGGGTTGCCCCGCGCCATGGCCCTATAATCGGGCCACTTTGTTTGTGGAGTCCGTTATGCCGAATCTACGTCTCGCCGATCTGACCGCCGAAATCGAAGCCAACGTGCGCCGTGCGTTGCGCGAAGACATCGGCAGCGGCGACATCACCGCGCAGTTGATCCCGGCCGAACGCCTGGCCAAAGCCACCATCATCACGCGCGACGCCGCCGTCATCGCCGGCACTGCCTGGGTCGATACGGTGTTCCGGCAACTGGACCCGCGAGTGGCCGTGCATTGGCAGGTGCGCGATGGCGAACGGGTGAAGCCCAATCAGGCCCTGTTCCACCTCGAAGGCCCTGCGCGGTCACTGCTGACAGGTGAACGCAGCGCACTGAACTTCCTGCAATTGCTGTCCGGTGTGGCCACTCGCGCGCAGTACCTGGCGGATTTCGTTGGCGAAACGCAGGTGAAGCTGCTCGATACCCGTAAAACCCTGCCGGGGCTGCGTCTGGCGCAAAAGTATGCCGTGACCTGCGGCGGCTGCCACAACCACCGCATCGGCTTGTACGACGCCTTCCTGATCAAGGAAAACCACATCGCCGCCTGCGGTGGCATCCCTGAAGCGATCAACGCCGCGCACAAGATTGCCCCGGGCAAACCGGTGGAGATCGAAGTGGAAAGCCTGGCAGAGCTGAAGGAAGCCCTGGCAGCCGGTGCCGATATCATCATGCTCGACGAGTTGAGCCTGGATGACATGCGCGAAGCCGTGCGCCTGAATGGCGGCAAGGCAAAACTGGAGGCCAGCGGCGGTATCAACGAAAGCACGCTTTTGCCGATCGCAGAAACCGGGGTGGATTACATTTCGATTGGCGCGATGACCAAGGACGTGAAGGCTGTCGATCTGTCGATGCGTTTAAGCCTCTGATTCAAAAACGCATTGCCCCATGTGGGAGCGGCGGTGCGGCGTTCCGACTTGCTCGCGAAGACGGACTAACATTCAACATTGATGTCGACTGTTACGCCGCTTTCGCGAGCAAGTCGGAACGCCGCACCGCCGCTCCCACACGTCTGGCGCCGTTGATTTTGTCAGACCACCAGATTGTTCATCTCGCAGTACTCTTCCCACCCGACGCCCAATACCTCGGCCGCCTCCTTGTGCAGCGCCAGGCGCGCGGCCTCGAATTCTTCCGGGCTCGAGGTGTACTTGAGCGTCAGTTCCCATGGCTGCAAGCCCTGGGCTTCCGCCTCATCCTCGAACGCCCACTGGATCTGGTCTTTCTGATCGTCGGCTGGCAGGTCCTTGATCTCTTCGGCTAACTGGGGCGACTCAAGCACGTACTTCTTCAGCGCTTCTTCGTGCCTGGCTTCCTGGGTCAATTCTTTAACGGTCATGTCGTGCTCGCTGATCGGGGGAATGGAAGATGGATGTGGATCATCAAGGATCTCTCTGACGCAGAAAAACCGTGTGAAGCCCGATTTGTCTGGCCTTCAGAACCATTCGTGGATCATTTGAAACTGCAGGATGGAGCTTGTGCAAGGTCCGAATATAGGACGTTTGGAAGACGATTTATATGGACCTTTACATCAAATCTACAAAAAAACTGTTGATAGGGTTTTCTGAAAATATTCCCTCAGCACCCAACCCTCAAAAGGCAAAAATCATAGCGATGTGCCATCTAGGCACTTCACAAGGAATTCATCTCAAGCGTGAAGTCAGCGATCAGGATCGTGCAATCGATCAGCTCAAACGCACCGTGGAAGATCTGAGCAGAAAGGTGAAATAACAGAGGGGGAATGGTGCCCGAGACAGGAATCGAACCTGCGACCTTCGCGTTACGAGTGCGCTGCTCTACCGGCTGAGCTACACGGGCGGTGAGCTAAACCTAGCACCGGGATGGGGGACGGGCAAATTCACAAATCGTCGCCAATCTTTGCAGACAAAAAAATGCCCCGCAGTTTTCACTGCAGGGCATTTTTTATAACGTTGAAGCGGTCAGGCGTGGGGGTAATTAAACGCCCGAAGCCTTGGCTGCTGCTACGTCTTTGATGGACAGCTTGATACGGCCGCGGTTGTCCACGTCCAGTACCAGCACTTCCACTTCCTGGCCTTCTTTCAGGATGTCGGTCACTTTCTCAACGCGAGCATCGCTCAGCATCGAGATGTGGACCAGACCGTCCTTGCCCGGCAGGATGTTGACGAATGCGCCGAAGTCGACGATGCGCTCAACCTTACCGACGTAGATCTTACCGATTTCAGCTTCTGCGGTGATGCCCAGAACGCGCTGACGTGCTGCTTCAGCCGCTTCCTTGGTTTCGCCGAAGATCTTGATCGAGCCGTCGTCTTCGATGTCGATCGAAGCCTTGGTCTCTTCACAGATCGCACGAATGGTCGCGCCGCCTTTACCGATGACATCACGGATTTTGTCGGTGTCGATTTTCATCGCGATCATGGTCGGAGCGTTTTCCGACAATTCGGTACGCGACTGGCCAATGATCTGGTTCATCTGACCGAGGATGTTCAGGCGCGCTTCCAGGGCTTGGCCCAGAGCGATTTCCATGATCTCTTCGGTGATGCCCTTGATCTTGATGTCCATCTGCAGCGCGGTAACACCTTTGGCGGTACCGGCTACTTTGAAGTCCATGTCGCCGAGATGGTCTTCGTCACCCAGGATGTCGGTCAGGACGGCGAACTTCTCGCCTTCTTTAACCAGACCCATGGCGATACCGGCAACCGGTGCCTTCATCGGAACGCCGGCGTCCATCAGGGCCAGGGAAGCGCCGCAGACCGAAGCCATGGAGCTCGAACCGTTGGATTCGGTGATTTCCGACACAACACGGATGGTGTACGGGAATACGTCGGCAGCAGGCAGCATGGCCTGAACCGAACGACGGGCCAGACGGCCGTGACCGATTTCGCGACGACCAGCGCCACCCATGCGACCACACTCACCTACCGAGAACGGAGGGAAGTTGTAGTGCAGCATGAACGGGTCTTTTTTCTCGCCTTCCAGGGTGTCCAGCAGCTGTGCGTCACGGGCGGTGCCCAGAGTTGCAACAACCAGAGCCTGGGTTTCGCCACGGGTGAACAGTGCCGAACCGTGGGTCTTTGGCAGAACACCGACTTCGATGTTCAGCGGACGTACGGTCTTGGTGTCGCGGCCATCGATACGTGGCTTGCCGTTAACGATGTTTTCGCGAACGGTGCGGTATTCGATCTCGCCGAAAGCGGCTTTGACTTCAGAAGAGGAAGGCTGGCCTTCTTCACCGGACAGCTTGGCAACAACCTGATCCTTCAGCTCACCCAGGCGAGCGTAACGGTCGGCCTTGATGGTGATGGTGTAAGCCTGGGAGATCGCGTCGCCGAACTCGGCACGGATAGCGCCCAGCAGAGCAGTGGCTTCTGGCTGTGGAGCCCAGGTCCAGGTCGGCTTGGCAGCTTCGGCAGCCAGTTCTTTAACGGCGTTGATCACAACCTGGAACTCGTCGTGAGCAAACAGTACCGCGCCCAGCATCTGGTCTTCGGTCAGCTCTTTGGCTTCCGATTCAACCATCAGAACGGCTTCCGAAGTACCGGCAACGACCATGTCCAGGCTCGATGCTTTCAGTTGTTCGTAAGTCGGGTTCAGCAGGTAGCCGGTGCTTTCGTGGAACGCAACGCGGGCAGCGCCGATCGGGCCATCGAAAGGAATGCCGGAGATGGCCAGGGCAGCCGAAGTACCGATCATCGCAGCGATGTCCGGATCGGTCTTCTTGCTGGTGGACACGACGGTGCAGACAACCTGCACTTCGTTCATGAAGCCTTCAGGGAACAGCGGACGGATCGGACGGTCGATCAGTCGGGAAGTCAGGGTTTCTTTCTCGGAAGGACGGCCTTCGCGCTTGAAGAAACCGCCAGGGATCTTACCGGCAGCGTAAGTCTTTTCCTGGTAGTGAACGGACAGAGGGAAAAAGCCCTTGCCTGGATCGGCTTGCTTGGCACCGACTACGGTCACCAATACGCTGACGTCGTCGTCAACGGTGACCAATACTGCGCCGGAGGCCTGACGGGCGATACGGCCAGTCTCGAGGGTAACGGTCGACTGACCGAACTGGAATTTTTTGATTACCGGGTTCACGGTGTCCTACCTTCTTTTGTGGCTCTTGGGGAACTTGTCTTCTTGCGAAATTCTTGGGCAATGTCGGGAATCGGCCCAACGCCTGTCCAGGGTAAAACGTGTATCCAGATAAAACTTGAGGCTGGGAGCCTGCCATACGCCAGCGGGAAACCCACTGACGTACGACAGACAACCAACCTCTAGCGCAATCGCTTATTAGCGACGCAGACCCAGGCGACCGATCAGAGTCTGGTAACGACCCAGATCCTTGCCTTTCAGGTAGTCCAGCAGCTTACGGCGCTGGTTTACCATGCGGATCAGACCACGACGGGAGTGGTGATCTTTACCGTTGGCCTTGAAGTGACCTTGCAGCTTGTTGATGTTGTGGGTCAGCAGTGCAACTTGCACTTCTGGCGAACCAGTGTCACCAACAGCTTGCTGGTAGTCAGCTACGATTTGAGCTTTTTCTTGAACGTCGAGAGCCATGAGGCAATCCTTTTATCAGGAAACTGTTTCAGAAAAACAGCTTCAACAGGCCAGGGACAAATCCCTGTATCTAAAAATGAGTAGTGACCGTGCCTGTTAACAGCCACCCTCGTCCGGTCATTCTGACCGAATCAGTCGACGCGGCGCGATGCGCCCGTCTTCGCTCACTTCACCGATACCGATGAAGCGACCGTTGTGATCCTGTACCCGTACCATGCCGAACTTCGGTGCATCCGGGGCTCGTACCGGTTGGCCGTTGAGCCAGTAGAACGAGCTGTGCTCCGAGAACTGCAACAGTGGCCAATCCAGCAGGCCGCTGTCCGATGGCATCAGGAAGCGATCGACCGCTTCGTTGCCACCTTCGGCATGTACCGCTTCCAGCTCTTCAAGCGTGACCGTCTGCGCCAGGGTGAAAGGCCCGGCCTGGGTACGTCGCAATTCAGCAACGTAAGCGCCACAACCGAGTTGCTCACCAATATCCTCCACCAGGGTGCGGATATAGGTGCCTTTGCTGCAATCCACCGCAAGCCGCGCAGTATCACCTTCAAAGGCCAGCAATTCCAAGCGCGCAATAGTAACAGAACGCGGTTCGCGCTCCACTACTTCGCCTGCACGTGCCAGCTTGTACAGCGGTTGGCCATCACGCTTGAGCGCCGAGTACATCGGCGGTATCTGACTGATTTGCCCACGAAAATTCGGCAGTACCGCTTCGACATCGGAGCGACCAACGGTCACCGGGCGCTCCTGCAAAACCTCACCTTCAGCATCCGCCGTGGTGGTGGTTTTGCCCAGTTGCGCCAGTGTCTCGTAAGCCTTGTCGGAATCGAGCAGGTATTGCGAGAACTTGGTGGCCTCACCGAAGCACAACGGCAACACGCCGGTGGCCAGCGGATCGAGACTGCCGGTGTGCCCGGCCTTCTCGGCATTCAGCAACCAGCGAACCTTCTGCAGCGCCGCGTTGGAGGTGAACCCCAGCGGTTTGTCGAGCAGGATGATGCCGCTGACGTTACGACGGATACGTTTGACCTGAGCCACCGATTACTCCTTGGCGTCTTCGGCTTCTGCCGCAACCGGGTGCTGATTGTCTTCAGCCACTGCACGCTCGATCAGTGCCGACAGGTGCGCGCCACGCACGACGCTTTCGTCGTAGTGGAAGTGCAGCTGCGGAACGCTGCGCAACTTCATTTCGCGAGCCAACTGCATCCGCAGGAAACCGGCGGCGGAGTTGAGCACCTTGATGCTTTGCGCGATGTCCTCGGCGTTGTCCTGGCCCATCACGGTGATGAAGATCTTGGCGTGACCGACGTCACGGCTGACTTCAACAGCGGTAATGGTGACCAGGCCGACGCGCGGATCTTTGACTTCACGACGGATCAGCTGTGCCAGCTCGCGCTGCATCTGATCGCCGATACGTTGGGTACGGCTGTATTCTTTTGCCATGTCTTGTTACCTGTTACTGCCTCACGGTGAAACCCGTGGGGTCTGAAAGCGGCAAACGCCCGGCCTGACAAAAGCCAGACCGGGCGTTGCGTTTAGAGTCCTGACGCTGTGCCGCGCATCTGCATGCGGCGGCCCATCGTGGCCCTTGAAGTGCGCGAGTTAGAGGCTGCGAGCAACCTGAACCTTCTCGAAGACTTCGATCTTGTCACCGACTTTGACGTCGTTGTAGCTCTTCACGCCGATACCGCATTCCATGCCGGCACGTACTTCGGAAGCGTCATCCTTGAAGCGGCGCAGGGATTCCAGCTCGCCTTCGAAGATAACGATGTCTTCACGCAGTACACGGATTGGACGGTTACGGTGAACAACACCTTCGATAACCATGCAGCCGGCGATCGCGCCAAACTTCGGCGAACGGAACACGTCACGGACTTCAGCGGTACCCAGGATGTTCTCGCGAACATCGCTGCCCAGCATACCGGTTAGGGCTTTCTTGACGTCTTCGATGATGTCGTAGATCACGTTGTAGTAACGCATATCCAGACCTTCCTGCTCGACGATCTTGCGAGCGCCAGCATCGGCACGCACGTTGAAGCCGAACAGTACAGCGTTGGAGGCCAGTGCCAGGTTGGCGTCGGACTCGGTGATACCACCGACACCGCCACCGACAACACGCACTTGCACTTCGTCGTTACCCAGGCCGTTCAAGGCACCGTTCAACGCTTCCAGCGAACCACGGACGTCGGACTTGAGGACGATGTTGAGCGTCTTCTTCTCTTCCTGACCCATGTTCTCGAAGATGTTTTCAAGCTTGCCGGCGTGAGCACGGGCCAGTTTGACTTCGCGGAACTTGCCTTGACGGAACAGAGCCACTTCACGGGCTTTCTTCTCGTCGGCAACCACGCTCATCTCGTCGCCAGCGTCCGGAGTACCGTCCAGGCCGAGAATCTCGACAGGGATGGAAGGACCGGCCTCTTTAATTGGCTTGCCGTTCTCGTCGAGCATGGCACGTACACGGCCATAGTTCGAACCGACCAGCACCATGTCGCCTTGGCGCAGGGTACCGTCTTGAACCAGAACGGTTGCAACCGGGCCACGACCTTTGTCGAGACGCGATTCAACCACAACGCCACGGCCTGGAGCCGACGGAGTTGCTTTCAGTTCCAGAACTTCGGCTTGCAGCAGAACAGCTTCGAGCAACTCGTCCACGCCAGTACCGACTTTCGCCGAAACCGATACGAACGGGGTGTCGCCGCCCCACTCTTCCGAGGTCACGCCGTGAACCGACAGTTCGCTACGGATGCGGTCGAGATCGGCGCCCGGCTTGTCGATTTTGTTCACAGCTACAACCAGCGGAACACCGGCAGCCTTGGCGTGCTGAACGGCTTCAACAGTCTGCGGCATTACGCCGTCGTCCGCTGCAACCACCAGGATCACGATGTCGGTCGCCTTGGCACCACGAGCACGCATTGCGGTAAACGCGGCGTGACCCGGGGTGTCGAGGAAGGTGACCATGCCGCGTTCTGTTTCAACGTGGTACGCGCCGATGTGCTGGGTGATGCCGCCGGCTTCGCCTGCAGCTACCTTGGCACGACGGATGTAGTCGAGCAGCGAGGTCTTACCGTGGTCAACGTGGCCCATTACGGTCACGACTGGAGCACGGGAGAACGCTTCACCTTCAAACTTCAGGGACTCGGCCAGGGAATCTTCCAGGGCGGTGTCGCTGACCAGGGTCACTTTGTGGCCCAGCTCTTCAGCAACCAGCTGAGCAGTTTCCTGATCCAGTACCTGGTTGATGGTCGCTGGAGTACCCAGTTTGAACATGAACTTGATGATTTCAGCAGCCTTGACCGACATCTGCTGGGCGAGATCGCCAACAGTGATGGTCTCGCCGATCTTCACTTCGCGCACTACAGGGCCGGTTGGGCTCTGGAAACCGTGAGCGTTGCGTTTCTTCAGCTTGGCCTTGCCGCGACCACCACGACGGAAGCCATCGCTTTCTTCGTCGGTAGTACGTGGCGCGACACGTGGAGCAGGCGCTTTCTCTTTGACCGAAGCACGATGCGGAGCGTTTTTGCGCTCGCCATCGCCACTGCCACGACGATTGCTATCGTCGGCACGTGGTTTGTCCGGACGGCGCTGTTCGTTCTGCTTGTTGCGAACGTCAGCAGACGGAGCAGGTGCAGCGGCAACAACCGGTGCGCTTTCACGCACTGGCTCGGCAACTGCAACCGGCGCTGCAACGGCGTCGTTGGAAGCGGTTTGCGCAGCAGCAGGCTGGCGACGCGCTTCTTCTTCGGCGCGACGCTTGGCTTCTTCTTCAGCCTTCTGACGGGCAGCATTTTCTACTGCGCGACGTTCTTCCAGTTCGCGTTTGCGCTCGGCTTCGATTTCTTCCGGGCTGCGCTGTACGAAAACTTTCTTTTTACGGACTTCAACACTGATGCTTTTGCTGCCAGCAACACGCAGGGTGCTGGTGGTTTTACGCTGCAGTGTGATCTTGCGTGGTTCTTCCACTTTCGCCTTGTGGCTGCTTTTCAAGTGAGTCAGCAAAGATTGCTTCTCACTGTCAGTCACATGTTCTTCGGCGGCGGTGTGCGGCAGACCTGCCTCACGCATCTGCTGCAACAGGCGCTCTACCGGTGTTTTGACCTCATCGGCCAGTTGTTTCACCGTGACTTGCGTCATGCACTTCTCTCCTCAGGCCGCGCCTAATTACTCGAACCAGTGGGCTCGGGCGGCCATGATCAACTTGCCGGCACGATCATCGTCAATGCCGTCGATGTCGAGCAGGTCGTCAATAGACTGCTCGGCCAGGTCTTCGCGGGTAATTACGCCGCGCACCGCCAGTTCCATCGCCAAATCCTTGTCCATACCCTCAAGCGAGAGCAGGTCTTCGGCCGGATGGGCGTCTGCCAGCTTTTCCTCAGTAGCGATGGCTTTGGTCAACAAACGATCCTTGGCACGAGCGCGAAGCTCGTTGACGGTTTCTTCGTCAAAGCCGTCGATGTTGAGCATTTCTTCCAACGGTACGTAGGCAATCTCTTCCAGGCTGGTGAAGCCTTCATCTACCAGCACCTGCGCCAGATCTTCGTCGACTTCCAGCTCGTCGATGAAGTTGCGCAGGATGTCGCCGGTTTCTGCTTGCTGCTTAGCCTGGATGTCCGATTCGGTCATCACGTTCAGGGTCCAGCCAGTCAACTGGCTAGCCAGACGCACGTTCTGACCACCGCGACCGATGGCCTGAGCCAGATTGTCTGCGCCAACGGCGATGTCCATTGCATGGGCATCTTCGTCAACGATAATTGCCGCAACCTCAGCCGGGGACATGGCGTTGATTACGAACTGAGCCGGGTTATCGTCCCACAGGACGATGTCCACACGCTCACCGCCCAACTCACCCGACACTGCCTGGACGCGCGAACCGCGCATACCGATGCAAGCGCCCTGCGGGTCGATGCGTTTGTCCTTGGAGCGGACCGCGATCTTGGCGCGCGAACCCGGGTCACGGGAGGCAGCCATTACTTCGATCAGGCCTTCAGCGATTTCCGGCACTTCGATGCGGAACAACTCGATCAGCATTTCCGGCGCAGTACGCGACAGGATCAGCTGCGGGCCGCGGTTCTCGGTGCGGATTTCCTTGAGCAGCGCACGCAAGCGCACGCCAACCCGGAAGGTTTCGCGAGAGATGATGTCTTCACGAGCCAGCAACGCTTCAGCGTTGTTGCCCAGGTCGACGATCACGTTGTCGCGGGTCACTTTCTTCACGGTGCCGGAGATGATTTCCCCCAGGCGCTCGCGATAGGCATCAACGACTTGAGCACGCTCGGCTTCGCGAACTTTCTGCACAATGACTTGCTTGGCAGTCTGTGCCGCGATACGGCCGAATTCGATGGATTCGATTTTTTCTTCGACTACATCGCCAACCTTGGCGCCAGGATGCGTTTCGGCAACCTTGCTCGGCCAGGTTTCGATGGCCGGATCGTCCAGGTCTGCTTCTTCGACAACCGTCCAGCGACGGAATGTCTCGTAAGCACCGGTGTGGCGATTGATTTCCACACGCAGATCGACTTCGTCCTCAAACCGCTTTTTGGTAGCGGTGGCCAGAGCCAGCTCCAGCGCTTCAAAAATTACGTTTGCCGGTACGCCCTTTTCATTGGATACCGACTCAACAACCAGCAGTACTTCTTTGCTCATCGTACGCCTCGCCTTTCGCAAGCCATTGGATCCGCGGGATCCGCGTCTCAGTCAAAACTGGGAATAATGTTGGCCTTGTCGATCATATCGATCGGCAACAGGAATTCATGGTCTTCAACCTGCACCACGACGTCCTGCTCTTCTACACCGCGCAGAAGGCCCTGAAAGTTGCGTCGTCCTTCAAAAGGCGAGCGCAGCCTGATCTTCACTTGTTCACCGGCAAATTTTGCAAACTGCTCAATAGTGAACAGTGGGCGTTCCATGCCAGGCGAGGAAACTTCAAGGGTGTATTCAACGGCGATTGGATCTTCAACATCCAGGACACCGCTGATCTGACGGCTGACGATGGCGCAATCGTCCACCAGCACGCCGCCTTCTTTATCAATATAAACGCGCAACATTGAGTGGCGACCTTGAGCCGAGAACTCAATACCCCAGCATTCATAGCCTAGGGCCACGACCACCGGGGCCAACAAGGCCTGCAACTCTTCTAGCTTGCTCGACACCTGAACCCCCTCGTGCATGTATGTGCATGCTATGCAAAATAAAAAAATGGGCGAAACGCCCATCCTTGAAACGCCGTCGAACAGCGGCGTAGAAAGTGTCCAGCTAACAAAAAGCCCCTTAAAAGGGGCTCCTTAAACTGGTTGCGGGGGCCGGATTTGAACCGACGACCTTCGGGTTATGAGCCCGACGAGCTACCAGACTGCTCCACCCCGCGACAAAGCTGGGGCGGAAGTATACGACCGATCCCTGACAGGGTCAATGTAACCTTCCACCTACAAGAAAGCCCGCAACAGCGGGCTCTCCTGATAATTGGTACCGAGAAGGGGACTCGAACCCCTACACCCTATGGGCACAACCACCTCAAGGTTGCGTGTCTACCAATTCCACCACCTCGGCAATACTACGTTTGAAACCCTTCTTACTTTTGCTCTTGAGCTGGAGGTACGTCAGTCGCTGGAGTAGCCGACTTTTGCTCTTGAAGCACCGGTACATCATCAGAAGCCGGTTGTTGCTTTGGAACTTCCAACACTGCCGGGTTTGGCAAACCTACTTGAGTCAGCTGGTGAGCCTTCTCTTTAGCAAAGTAACCTAACCCCAAGCTGGTTATGAAGAAACCGGCGGCAAGTATAGCAGTAAACTTACTAAGAAAGGTAGAGGAACCTTGGCTTCCGAACACAGTATTTGAAGCACCTGCTCCGAAAGACGCGCCAGCATCCGCACCTTTACCCTGCTGCAGCAATACCAGAGCAACTACGCCCAATGCACCCAGCAGATGAAAAACGACTACGACTGTTTCCAGCATTTTTTCAGTTTCCCGCGGCGCGACAAATCGCACCGAACTCATCTGCATTCAGGGAAGCTCCACCAATGAGCCCCCCATCGATATCCGGCATGCCGAACAGTTCGACCGCATTGGCCGCCTTCACGCTGCCGCCGTATAGAAGCCGCACACCTTGTGCGACCTCAGAATTCTCTGCCGCCAACTGAGCGCGAATGGCTGCATGCACATCCTGCGCCTGTTGCGGCGAAGCAGTCAGCCCGGTGCCAATGGCCCAGACCGGCTCGTAAGCAATTACTGCGTTTGCAAAAACACCGACACCCAGCTCCTCAATGATACTGCCAAGCTGACGCCCGACAACCTCAAGAGTTTTCCCGGCTTCACGCTGCTCCAGGGTTTCCCCTATGCACAACACCGGAATCAAGCCACATGCCTGCGCCGCTGCGAACTTGCGAATCAGCATACCGTCCTGCTCGCCCATTATCTGGCGGCGCTCGGAATGCCCGACAAGTACCAGGGAACAACCTGCATCCACCAACTGACTCGGCGCAACCTCACCGGTCAATGCGCCTTGCCCGGATTCCACCGCAGAGTTCTGCGCGCCGACCGAAATCGACTTTCCTTTCAGGCCATCAATCACTTGATTGATATGCAGGAAAGGCGGGAATACCGCGACATCAACATCGCCCGGCAAGGCCAATTGACGAAGGCCATTGATCAGCTCAACGACGCTGGCGCGGGTACCGTGCATCTTCCAGTTACCAGCTACCATAGTGCGACGCATGCTGTACCTCGTCGGTCAAAGTGGGCGCAGATGTTACCCAACACAATCATGGCTGGCAAGCCGAATTCAGGCAGAAACTTCAGTAACCAGTTTTGCCAGCTCTTCGGCGTAGCCGCGAACCTGTGTTTCGTCCTCGCCTTCGACCATGACGCGCACCAACGGCTCCGTGCCGGACTTGCGCAACAGCACGCGTCCACGCCCCCCCATGGCTTTGGTCACGCGCTCACTGGCCTCTTTGACCGACGAATGATCCAGCGGGCTCGCGCCACCGCCAAACCGTACGTTGATCAGCACCTGAGGGCACTTGCGCAGCGCCTGCCGGGCTTGACCCAGACCCTCGGAGCGACGCTTCAGCGCCATCAGCACCTGCAGCGCAGCAATAATTGCGTCACCCGTCGTGGTGTGATTGAAGCAGACGATATGCCCTGAGTTTTCACCACCTACGAGCCAGTTGCGCTCTAGCAGATCCGCGATCACATAACGGTCACCGACGTTGGCACGCACAAACGGAATCGACAGATCTGCGAGGGCCAATTCCAGCCCCAGGTTGCTCATCAATGTCCCGACCACACCGCCCTTCAACAGATCACGCTCATGCAGGTCGCGAGCAATGATGAACAAAAGTTCGTCACCATCGACGACGGCGCCTGTGTGATCGACCATCAGAACCCGATCGCCATCACCGTCGAACGCAATGCCCAGATCGGCGTGCTCGGCCAGCACGGCAGCCTGCAGCTGACCCATATGGGTCGAACCGCAGTTATCATTGATGTTCAGGCCGTTCGGCTGCGCGGAAAGCACAACGACTTCGGCACCCAACTCACGGAATACGCTAGGCGCCACTTTGTAGACCGCGCCATGAGCGCAATCGATCACGATCTTCAAGCCCGAAAAGCTGGTGCCTGTCGGCACACTGCTCTTACAAAATTCAATGTAACGGCCCGAGGCGTCGTTGATTCGCGAGACCTTGCCGATCTTGCTCGACTCAACCACGGTCATCGGGGTGTCGAGCAATTCTTCGATCATATGCTCGACTTCATCCGGCAGCTTGGTGCCCTTTCCGGAGAAAAACTTGATGCCGTTATCGTCGTGAGGATTGTGCGAGGCACTGATCACGATCCCGGCTTCGGCATGGAACGTACGCGTCAAATAAGCGATGGCCGGGGTCGGCATCGGGCCCAGGAGCATCACGTCGGCACCCGCCGAAGTCAGCCCGGCCTCGAGCGCCGATTCGAACATGTACCCGGATATCCGGGTGTCCTTGCCCACCAGCACCTTACAGGCGCCCATTTTGCGGAACGCCATGCCCGCAGCCCAACCGAGCTTGAGCATGAATTCAGGAGTAATCGGATATTCGCCGACCCGACCACGAATCCCGTCGGTGCCAAAGTATTTTTTAGTCATAAGTACTCCATCATTCTTATTCGGCTGATTCCACTGCGGCGATCATTCGCACCAGATCGACGGTTTCGGCCACATCATGGACGCGCAATATACGCGCCCCCTTGAATGAAGCCAGTGCCGCGAGCGCCAGGCCACCATACAGTCGCTCTCCGACCGGGCGATTCAACGCTTGCCCTATCATGCTCTTGCGCGAAACCCCGACCAACAGGGGCCGCCCGAAGACATGCAGGGCTTCCATATGTTTGAACAAGCTTAGATTGTGCTGCAAGTTTTTTGCGAAGCCAAAACCCGGATCCAGGATGATCCGCTCAGCCGGAATTCCGACCGATGCACACTGAGCCATGCGCCCGGCGAGAAACTCGCCCACCTCTTTGGTCACGTCCTGATAATGCGGATTGTCCTGCATGTCGCCTGGCTCGCCGAGCATATGCATCAGGCAGACCGGCAAACCGGTGTCTGCCGCTGCGTCCAGGGCGCCTTCACGGCGCAACGCGCGAACGTCATTGATCAAACCCGCCCCCAGCCGCGCGGTTTCGCGCATGACGGCTGGCGTAGAGGTATCGACCGAGATAATCACATCCAGCTCGCGATTGATGCGCTCAACGATCGGCGCTACGCGCTCCAGCTCTTCGAGGGGTGAAACCGCCCTGGCACCGGGCCGTGTCGATTCGCCGCCAACATCAATCAGTGTCGCGCCAGCCAACACCATGGCTTCGGCGTGGCGCAAGGCCGCATCGAGCTGGCTGTATTGGCCGCCGTCGGAGAAGGAATCGGGAGTGACATTGAGAATGCCCATGACATGCGTCTGGGCCAAATCAAGAACCCGGTTGCCGCAAGGCAACCGGGTTGAGGACTGAACAAAAGTCATTTCAAACCTTAAACGTCAGCAGCTGGACCGCCGATCGGTGTTTCCGGACGCGGATCCTGCACTGCCGGAGGTGTTCCGGAAGTACCGGTGCCACCCGACCAGTCGCGAGGTTCGCGAGGCGTACGACCCGCCATGATGTCGTCGATCTGATCGGCATCGATCGTTTCATACTTCATCAAGGCATCAGCCATGGCGTCGAGCTTGTCACGGTTATCCGTGAGGATCTGCTTGGCCGTGCCGTAGCATTGGTCAATGATGCTGCGCACTTCGGAGTCGATAAGCTTGGCTGTCTCACCGGAGAAGCTTGCACTCTGACCACCGCCGCCGCGACCGAGGAACACTTCGCCCTCTTCTTCGGCGTACATCAACGGACCGAGCTTTTCCGACAGACCCCACTTGGTCACCATGTTCCGTGCAATCTGACTGGCACGCATGATGTCGTTGGACGCACCAGTGGTCACACCGTCGAAGCCCAGGGTCATTTCTTCAGCGATACGGCCGCCGTACAGCGAGCAGATCTGACTGATCAATGCACGCTTGGACAGGCTGTAGCGATCTTCTTCCGGCAGGAACATGGTCACACCCAGCGCACGACCGCGCGGAATGATCGACACCTTGTAGACCGGATCATGTTCAGGCACGACGCGACCGACAATGGCGTGGCCTGCTTCGTGGTAAGCGGTGTTCTGCTTCTCTTTCTCGGACATGACCATGGATTTGCGCTCGGCGCCCATCATGATCTTGTCTTTAGCCAGCTCGAACTCTTTCATTTCGACGATGCGCTTGCCGGTACGGGCAGCGAACAACGATGCTTCGTTCACCAGGTTGGCAAGGTCGGCACCGGAGAAGCCAGGTGTACCACGCGCGATGACCGCAGGAGCGACATCGTCACCCATCGGCACTTTGCGCATGTGGACCTTGAGAATCTGCTCACGACCGCGGATATCCGGCAGACCGACCACGACCTGACGGTCGAAACGGCCCGGACGCAGCAACGCAGGGTCCAGTACGTCCGGACGGTTGGTTGCGGCGATGACGATGATGCCGTCATTCATTTCGAAGCCGTCCATCTCTACCAGCAACTGGTTGAGGGTCTGTTCGCGCTCGTCGTGACCGCCGCCCATACCGGCACCACGGTGGCGACCGACGGCGTCGATTTCATCGATGAAGATGATGCATGGCGCGTGCTTCTTGGCCTGTTCGAACATATCGCGAACACGGCTGGCACCGACGCCGACGAACATTTCGACGAAATCGGAACCGGAAATGGTGAAGAACGGCACTTTGGCTTCGCCGGCAATCGCCTTGGCCAGCAAGGTTTTACCGGTACCCGGAGGACCGACCATCAGCACGCCGCGAGGAATGCGACCGCCCAGACGCTGGAACTTGCCCGGATCACGGAGGAACTCGACCAGTTCGCCGACTTCTTCCTTGGCTTCGTCGCAACCGGCAACGTCAGCCAGGGTGGTTTTCACCTGATCTTCGGACAGCAGGCGCGCCTTGCTCTTGCCGAAACTCATCGGCCCGCCCTTGCCTCCGGCACCGCCCTGCATCTGCCGCATGAAAAACATGAAGACGGCGATGATCACCAGGATCGGGAAGCTCGCGACCAGGAGTTGAGTCCAGATGCTTTGCTGTTCAGGCTGCTTGCCTTCGACTACCACGTGGTTGTCCACGAGGTCGCCGATCAGACCGTTGTCCTGGATAGCGGGACGGATGGTCTTGAAGCTGTCGCCATCGTTGCGCTTACCGGTAATCACATAGCCATCAACGGCTACGCGCTCGACCTTGCCATCCTTGACCTGCTGGATGAAGTCGGAATAGTTGAGGGTCTGCGGCTCGTTAGGGCTGGAGAAGTTGTTCATCACTGTCACCAGGACAGCCGCGATGATCAACCACAGGATCAGATTCTTTGCCATATCGTTCAATTAACTACCCTCTGAAGCAAGCTCCGCTAATGGCGCGCGCTTCGCATGATATTCACCGGCCTAACTTACTACATTACGTACGGCTCTGGCAGGCGCCGTCTGTAACCCTTTGTGAAACACTTTCTACACAATATTCGCTATTTCCCACAGGGCGAAATACGAAAATCCTATCGACCCGCAAAAAAGCCTCGATTTACTCACTACGGCCGCGGTAGCCCCAAGCCAGCATGTATTGCTCGCGGGAACTGCCACGGGAAGAGTCCGGCTTGATCATCTGGACCTTGTCGAATTTCTGACGAGCGTCCTTCACGTAAGCATCAAACCCTTCGCCCTGAAACACCTTGATCACGAAATTACCACCCGGCTTGAGTATCCGAGCCGCCAGATCAAGAGCCAGCTCACATAGAAACATGGCTTTTGGCATGTCCACCTCAGGCGTACCACTCATATTGGGGGCCATATCGGAAATCACAAGGTCCACCTGCGAATTACCCACGGCTTCAAGGATCTCAGCGAGCACTTCGTCCTGGGTGAAGTCACCCTGGATGAAAGTCACGTCCGGAATGCTGTCCATTTCCAGGATGTCCGAGGCGATCAGACGCCCCTGACCACCGATCAGCCGACTAGTGACCTGCGACCAGCCGCCGGGCGCCGCACCCAGGTCGACAACACTCATACCCGGACGGATCAGCTTGTATTTCTCCTGGACCTCCAGAAGCTTGTAACTCGCACGCGAGCGGTAACCATCCTTCTGCGCCTGCTTCACATAGGGATCATTGACATGTCTTTTCAGCCAACCAAGGCTTGTCTTGGAACGCGCCATTGGGCACCTCGATGATAAGGGTCGTGATTAATTGGGCGGATCCACGAACCCTCGGGTAAAATGGCCGCCATTTTACAGAATACAGACGAAAGGGTCAGATTATGCCGCTCACTCAAGAGCAGAAGAAACAGTACAAATCCATTGGCCACCATCTGAAACCAGTTTTGATTGTGGCTGACAACGGTTTGACTGAAGGTGTGTTAGCCGAACTTGAACGCGCTTTGGCGGATCACGAGCTGATCAAAATCAAGCTCAACATCCTCGATCGCGAATCGCGCCTGGCGTCCATTGCAGAACTCTGCAAGGTCGGCAAAGCGGATCTGGTTCAGGTCATCGGCAAGATGGCACTGATTTACCGCAAGAACTTCAGCGTCAACAAGCAGCTGTCGAACGTCCATCGCTTCAAGTGATGGCAAGGGTCAAGGGTGTGCTTCGCGCACCCTGCCGCTCCATCCCGGCACTGGCTGCAAAACCAGCACCAACCCGGAAAAACCCAGAACAAGATAGCTGAACACCTGCCAACGCACTGCATCCGGCCAGCCGATACGCACCGCGAAAAACATCGCGCACGCATACAACGCCATCAGCAGCAGTTGCCCGCGAATATCGCGCCATAGACTGGCAAGGCCATCGGCCTGAACCAGCACCAAAGCCTGAAAAAATACACACGCCGAGGCGAAACCCACCACCAGCGAGTTCAGCTCGCCTGCAATTTCGTCGATCAGCAGCGGCGCCAGGCCAATTTGGCCCAGCACCGGCAGCAGACCGATGTGCAACAGCCACAGGCCGCCAACCCACAACATCTGAGTCAACTGCCAAAGCATGGCGCCCGCACGCAGCGGGCGCCTTCTTTCAGATATGGCGGACTTCGACAATCTCGTACTCGATAACGCCACCTGGCGTCTTCACGGCGACCACATCACCCTCTTCCTTGGCAATCAAGGCGCGGGCCAATGGCGAACCTACCGAAATCTTGCCGAGTTTGAAGTCAGCCTCATCCTCACCCACGATGTGGTAAGTGACGCGCTCATCCGTCTCGACGTTGGCGATTTCAACGGTAGTGCCGAAAATCACTTTGCCGGTGCGAGGAATGGTCGTGACGTCGATGATGACCTGATTCTGAATCCGGCCTTCGATGTCACGAATCCGCGCCTCGACCATACCTTGCTGCTCGCGAGCAGCGTGGTATTCGGCGTTTTCCTTCAAGTCACCCAACTCGCGGGCCGTGCCGATATCCTGGCTGAGCTTCGGACGGACGACCTTGGTCAGGTGAGCGTGTTCTTCTTCCAGGGCTTTCGCACCCTGGACGGTCATTGGGTACTTGATCATGCCTTCAATCCTGCGTGTAGATCCTGCAAGCGGCGCACGGTCTTCTCGGGACCGAACTTCAGCGCTTCGCAGATGGCTTCGCCAGCAGCAATGGTGGTGGTGCAGTAGATCTTGTGCTGCAAGGCATTACGACGAATGGAGTACGAGTCAGCGATCGACTGGCGACCTTCAGTGGTGTTGATGATCAGGGTGACTTCGTCATTTTTGATCATGTCGACCACGTGAGGACGGCCTTCGGTCACCTTGTTCACACGACGCACTTTCAGGCCTGCGGCCTCGATCAGCTTGGCAGTACCGGCAGTGGCAACCACTTCGAAGCCCAAGTTGATCAGATCACGGGCCACGCCTGCAACCAGTGGCTTGTCGTCGTCACGCACGCTGATGAACGCAGTACCGCCGGTCGGCAGCACTTCGCTGGCGCCCATTTGGGCCTTGGCGAACGCTTCGCCGAAGGTGTCACCCACGCCCATCACTTCACCGGTGGACTTCATCTCTGGGCCGAGGATCGGGTCCACGCCAGGGAATTTGGCGAACGGGAACACCGCCTCTTTCACGCTGTAGAAGTTCGGAATGATTTCTTTGGTGAAGCCGATTTCTTTCAGGGTTTTACCGGCCATGACGCGTGCCGCGATCATTGCCAGGGAAACACCGATGCACTTGGACACGAACGGTACGGTACGGGAAGCGCGCGGGTTGACTTCGATGACGTAGATGTCTTCGCCTTGCAGCGCCAACTGAACGTTCATCAGGCCGACCACGCCCAGTTCCAGGGCCATTTTCTTGACCTGTTCGCGCATCTCGTCCTGGATGTGAACAGGCAACGAGTACGGCGGCAGGGAGCACGCGGAGTCACCGGAGTGAACGCCGGCCTGCTCGATGTGTTGCATGATCGCGCCGATCACCACGTCGGTGCCGTCGCAAACCGCATCCACGTCCATTTCGATGGCGCAGTTGAGGAAGTGGTCGAGCAGCACCGGGCTGTCGTTCGACACTTTCACCGCGTCACGCAGGTAGCGCTTGAGCTCTTCTTCTTCGTAGACGATTTCCATCGCGCGGCCGCCTAGTACGTAGGACGGACGCACCACCAGCGGGTAACCGATCTTGGCGGCGGCACGAATCGCTTCGTCTTCGCTGCGCACGGTGGCGTTTGGTGGCTGACGCAGGTTCAGACGCTCAACCATCTGCTGGAAGCGCTCACGGTCTTCGGCACGGTCGATGGCGTCAGGGCTGGTGCCGATAATCGGTACGCCAGCTTCTTCCAGAGCGCGAGCCAGTTTCAGCGGGGTCTGGCCGCCGTACTGGACGATCACGCCTTTCGGCTTCTCGACGCGGACGATTTCCAGCACGTCTTCCAGGGTTACCGGCTCGAAGTACAGGCGATCGGAGGTGTCGTAATCGGTGGAAACGGTTTCCGGGTTGCAGTTGACCATGATGGTCTCGTAACCGTCTTCGCGCAGGGCCAGTGCCGCGTGTACGCAGCAGTAGTCGAACTCGATGCCCTGGCCGATACGGTTTGGACCGCCGCCGAGGATCATGATCTTGTCGCGGCCCGACGGTGCGGCTTCGCACTCTTCCTCGTACGTCGAGTAGAGGTAAGCGGTGTCGGTGGCGAACTCGGCCGCGCAGGTGTCAACGCGCTTGTAGACCGGGTAAACCTCGAGCTTGTGACGGTGACGACGCAAGGCCTTCTCGGTCACGCCCAGCAGCTTGGCCAGTCGCATGTCGGAGAAGCCTTTGCGCTTGAGACGGAACATCACGTCGCGGTCGATGCTGGCCAGACCCAGGGTCTTGACCTTCTCTTCTTCCTTGATCAGATCTTCGATCTGCACCAGGAACCACGGGTCGATCATGTTCATGCCGAAGATGTCTTCGACCGACAGGCCGGCGCGGAAGGCGTCAGCCACGTACCAGATACGCTCGGCGCCCGGCACGGTCAGTTCGCGCTTGAGCACGCTCATGCTTTCCGGGTTGCTCAGGTCGACCTTCTCGTCCAGACCGCAAACGCCGACTTCCAGGCCGCGCAGAGCTTTCTGCAGGGATTCCTGGAAGGTCCGGCCGATGGCCATGACTTCACCGACCGACTTCATTTGAGTGGTCAGGCGTGCGTCGGCTTTCGGGAATTTCTCGAAGGCGAAGCGTGGCAGCTTGGTGACGACGTAGTCGATCGACGGTTCGAAGGAAGCCGGAGTCTTGCCGCCGGTGATGTCGTTCGACAGCTCGTCGAGGGTGTAACCCACCGCCAGTTTGGCCGCGACTTTGGCAATCGGGAAACCGGTGGCTTTCGACGCCAGGGCCGAGGAACGGGAAACCCGCGGGTTCATCTCGATGACGACCATGCGGCCCGTGTCCGGGCAGATGCCGAACTGGACGTTGGAACCGCCGGTTTCCACGCCGATCTCGCGCAGGACCGCCAGGGAGGCGTTACGCAGGATCTGGTATTCCTTGTCGGTCAGGGTCTGTGCCGGCGCAACAGTGATCGAGTCACCGGTGTGCACGCCCATCGGGTCAAAGTTTTCGATGGAGCAGACGATGATGCAGTTGTCCTTCTTATCGCGGACAACCTCCATTTCGTATTCTTTCCAGCCGATCAGGGATTCGTCGATCAGCAGCTCTTTGGTCGGCGAAAGGTCCAGACCACGGGCGCAGATTTCTTCGAACTCTTCACGGTTGTAAGCGATACCGCCGCCGGTGCCGCCCATGGTGAAGGACGGACGGATGATGCACGGGAAGCCCAGGCGCTCAAGAACGGCGTTGGCTTCTTCCATGCTGTGGGCGATGCCCGAGCGCGGGCAGTCCAGGCCGATGGATTTCATCGCCTTGTCGAAGCGCGAACGGTCTTCAGCCTTGTCGATGGTGTCAGCGTTGGCGCCGATCATCTCTACGCCGAACTTCTCCAGAACGCCTTCGCGCTCCAGGTCCAGTGCGCAGTTCAGAGCGGTCTGACCGCCCATGGTCGGCAGCAGCGCGTCCGGACGTTCTTTCTCGATGATCTTGGCAACGGTCTGCCACTTGATCGGTTCGATGTAGGTGGCGTCGGCCATGGCCGGATCGGTCATGATGGTGGCCGGGTTGGAGTTCACCAGGATGACGCGGTAACCCTCTTCGCGCAGGGCTTTGCAGGCCTGGGCACCGGAGTAGTCGAATTCGCAGGCCTGGCCGATAACGATCGGGCCAGCGCCGAGAATCAGGATGCTTTTAATGTCTGTACGTTTTGGCATGGGTTTGTCACTCAAATCCGCAGGTCAGTCGGCAAGCCGTCTTGTTCAATCTGTGAAGCCTTGAGGGGGCCGCCGGTGTCGGGACCGCCCTCAAGCTTTGCTGCATCAAGGCGAGCGATCAGCGTCGCTTGGCCATTTCGTTGATGAAGCGATCGAACAGTGGCGCTACGTCGTTCGGGCCAGGGCTGGCTTCCGGGTGACCCTGGAAGCTGAAGGCGCTCTTGTCGGTACGCTCGATGCCTTGCAGGGTGCCGTCGAACAGCGATTTGTGAATCGCCCGAACGTTGGCCGGCAAGGTCGCTTCGTCCACCGCAAAACCGTGGTTCTGGCTGGTGATCATCACCACACCGCTGTCCAGATCCTGGACCGGGTGGTTGGCACCGTGGTGGCCGTGGCCCATTTTCAGGGTCTTGGCGCCGGAGGCCAGGGCCAGCAGCTGGTGACCGAGGCAGATGCCGAATACCGGAATCTCGGTTTCCAGCACATCCTTGATCGCCTGGATCGCGTAATCGCAAGGCTCCGGGTCGCCAGGACCGTTGGACAGGAACACGCCGTCCGGCTTCATCGCCAGCACGTCAGCAGCAGGCGTTTGAGCCGGCACCACGGTCACGCGGCAACCGCGCTCGACCAGCATGCGCAGGATGTTCAGCTTGACGCCGTAGTCGTAGGCAACCACGTGGTACGGCAGCTCGGAGGCTGAGAGGGTCGCGTGGCTGTCGGTTTTCAAATCCCAGACAGTCGAGCGCCATTCGTAGGTTTCTTTGGTGCTGACGACTTTCGCCAGGTCCATGCCTTTGAGGCCAGGGAAACCTTGAGCAGCAGCGATGGCCGCTGCTTCGGAAATGTTGTCACCGGCCATGATGCAGCCGTTCTGCGCGCCTTTTTCACGCAGGATGCGCGTGAGGCGGCGGGTGTCGATACCGGCGATGGCCACAACGTTGTTGGCCTTCAGATAGTCGGACAGGGACATCGTGTTACGCCAGTTGCTCGCAACCAGTGGCAGGTCACGGATGACCAGACCAGCGGACCAGACGCGGTCGGACTCGGCGTCTTCCGGCGTGGTGCCGGTGTTGCCGATGTGCGGGTAAGTCAGGGTAACGATCTGTTGGGCGTAGGAAGGATCGGTAAGGATTTCCTGATAGCCGGTCATTGCGGTGTTAAACACCACCTCACCAACGGTTTGACCGTCGGCTCCAATGGCTTCGCCGCGAAAAATGCTGCCATCAGCAAGGGCGAGTATGGCTGGCTTAGTCAAGAAGACCTCCCGTAAATAAAGCCTGAAAGGGCGATCGCAGGTTGTAAAAAAGCGGAGTGACGTATGGACACGTCACCCCGCTTCTTCACTGAATTATTCTGCGCGCTTTTAGTGGACACACTAAAGCTGTAGCTTACAGAAAAAGGCATTTTTGGTCTACCGCCAATGAGCCCTAAAGGCTGGAGAATGCGACAGGACGTCGCTTGGCGTAATAAAACCGGATCCCATCGCTGGGTTGGAACCCGGTTTCGGCTGCATCTTAACGCAGGTCGAGCACGTCTTGCATGTCATAGAGGCCAGGCTCGCGACCGTCCAGCCACAACGCCGCACGCACTGCGCCCTTGGCGAAAGTCATGCGACTGGACGCTTTATGCGTGATCTCCAGGCGCTCGCCCTCACAGGCAAACAACACCGTGTGATCACCGACTACATCACCGCCGCGCACAGTGGCAAAACCAATCGTTTCACGCTCACGCGCGCCAGTATGACCTTCGCGCCCGTAGACCGCGACCTTCTGCAGATCACGATCCAGCGCACCAGCAATCACTTCACCCATACGCAGGGCAGTACCCGAAGGCGCATCGATCTTGTGCCGGTGATGAGCCTCGATGATTTCGATATCCGCATCATCACCCAACACACGAGCAGCCATGTCGAGCAGCTTCAGCGACAGGTTCACGCCGACACTGAAATTGGCCGCGAACACGATGGGAATGTCCTTGCCCGCCTCGACCAGCAACTGCTTCTGCGCAGCATCCAGCCCTGTCGTGCCGATCACCATGGCCTTGCCTGCCTTACGGCAGAACGCCAGGTTTTTCAGCATGACTTCCGGCAACGTGAAGTCGATCAACACATCGAATTCTTCAGCCACCGCTTCCACATGACTGGACAGCGGCACGCCGATACGCCCTAACGAGACCAGCTCACCGGCATCCACGCCGATCAGCGTGCTGCCGGGGCGCACGATGGCTGCTGTCAGGCCGGTCAGCGGTGCCCGCTGCTGCACTGCTTCGACCAGGATTTTGCCCATGCGGCCAGCAGCACCCATCACAGCTATACGTCGCATGCTCACTCCTTACAGATCGCCGAAGAAGCGCTTTACGCCTTCGAACCAACCAGTGGTTTTCGGCGAATGGCTGTTGTCGTCCGCCAGCGAGCTGCGGAATTCTTCCAGCAATTCGCGCTGACGGCGACCCAGATTGACCGGGGTTTCGACCGCCACACGGCACATCAAGTCACCGGCACCGCCGCCACGAACTGGCGCAACGCCTTTGCCGCGCACACGGAATTGTTTGCCGGTCTGAGTCCCTTCAGGGATTTTCAGTTTGACACGACCATCAAGGGTCGGAATCTCCAGCTCGCCACCCAGCGCAGCATCGACGAAGCTGATCGGCACTTCGCAGAACAGATGCTTGCCGTCGCGCTGGAAGATCGCGTGCTCGCGCACATTGATCACCACGTACAGGTCGCCAGTAGGCCCACCCTGAGCACCCGCCTCGCCTTCGCCGGACAGACGAATGCGGTCACCGGTGTCGACACCTGCCGGTACTTTCACGGAAAGGGTTTTGTACTCTTCAACGCGACCGTCACCGTTACAGGAGGTGCACGGATCGGAAATGATCTTGCCCTGGCCATGGCAGCGCGGGCAGGTCTGCTGCACCGAGAAGAAACCTTGCTGCATGCGGACCTGACCGATACCGCCACACGTCGTGCAGGTGATCGGCGAGGAGCCTTTCCTGGCACCCAAGCCATCGCACGGCTTGCAGTTGACCAGGGTCGGAACGCGGATATTCACGGTCGTGCCGCGCACCGCTTCTTCCAGGTTCAGCTCCAGAGTGTAACGCAAGTCACTGCCGCGCTGGGCGCCGCCACGAGCACCGCCGCGACCGCCACCGAAGAAGTCACTGAAGACATCACCAAAGATGTCGGAGAAGTTCTGACCGCCAAACCCGGCGCCGCCGCCACCCATGCTTGGATCGACGCCGGCATGACCATACTGGTCGTACGCCGCGCGCTTGCTGGAATCGGACAGTACTTCGTAGGCCTCGTTGGCCTCCTTGAACATCTCTTCCGACGCTTTGTCATCGGGATTACGGTCCGGGTGGTGCTTCATCGCCAGGCGACGGTAGGCCTTTTTCAGGTCCGCTTCGCTTGTGCCACGCTCGACACCCAATACTTCGTAATAGTCACGCTTTGCCATAAGTCTTTGCACTCTTAAGGACGTTCGGCAAACCTCTCCTGAGCCTCGCCAAACTCGTTGAGCCCCAATACAGGCCCGGACCCAACTCACGTCAATTCAACGATCCTGGTCTTTGATTCATTGCGGTACTTTCGGCTCGAAAAGCAGGAGCATCTTCGGCCATACCACCAGCACCCGAACGTTGTCGCATGCTGTAAAAATTCGCGTACTCCAGACACGCCAACGCGGGAGCAGGCTCCCGCGCGGCGACATCCTACCAGTCACCGCCTCAAGGCAGTCAACCGGGCGACCAACAACTTACTTGTGGTCTTTGACTTCTTCGAACTCGGCATCGACAACGTCGTCAGCCTTTTCAGCTTTTTCGGCGTGCGGTGCCGCGGCTTCAGCAGGCTGGGCCTGTTCGGCGTACATCTTCTGCGCCACTGGAGCGGAGACTTTCGACAGCTCTTCAACTTTGGCTTCGATTGCAGCTTTGTCGTCGCCTTTAACAGCGGCTTCCAGAGCAACAACAGCAGCTTCGATTGCAGTCTTCTCTTCAGCAGTCACTTTATCGCCTGCTTCCGCGACCATTTTGCGAGTCGAGTGAACCAGTGCATCGCCCTGGTTGCGGGCAGTAGCCAGCTCTTCGAACTTGCGGTCCTCCTCGGAATTCGCTTCAGCATCGCGAATCATTTTCTCGATCTCTTCATCGGACAAACCGGAGTTAGCCTTGATCACGATCGACTGAGCCTTGCCGGTAGCCTTGTCTTTGGCGCCTACGTGCAGGATGCCGTTGGCATCGATGTCGAAGGTCACTTCAATTTGTGGCACACCGCGTGGCGCTGGTGGAATCTCGGCCAGGTCGAACTTGCCCAACGACTTGTTCTGAGCCGCTTGCTTACGCTCGCCTTGCAGCACGTGAATGGTCACGGCGCCCTGGTTGTCGTCGGCAGTCGAGAACACTTGCGATTTCTTGGTAGGAATCGTGGTGTTTTTCTCGATCAGCGCGGTCATCACGCCACCCATGGTTTCGATACCCAGGGTCAGCGGGCTGACGTCGAGCAGCAGAACGTCTTTCACGTCACCGGCCAATACGGCGCCCTGGATAGCAGCACCCATGGCAACAGCTTCGTCCGGGTTCACGTCTTTACGTGCTTCTTTACCGAAGAACTCGGTCACCAGCTTCTGAACCAGTGGCATACGGGTCTGGCCGCCGACCAGGATCACGTCGTTGATGGCGCCAACGTCGATACCGGAGTCTTTCAGAGCGATGCGGCAAGGTTCGATGGTGCGTTGAACCAGGTCTTCTACCAGCGCTTCAAGCTTGGCGCGGGAGATTTTCACGTTCAAGTGCTTAGGACCGGTGGCGTCTGCAGTGATGTACGGCAGGTTCACGTCGGTCGACATGCTCGAAGACAGTTCGATCTTGGCTTTTTCAGCAGCTTCTTTCAGGCGCTGCATGGCCAGCGGGTCACCTTTGAGGTTCATGCCGCTTTCTTTCTTGAATTCGTCGACGAGGTAGTCGATCAGACGAATGTCAAAGTCTTCACCGCCCAGGAACGTGTCACCGTTGGTGGCCAATACTTCGAACTGGTGCTCGCCATCGACTTCAGCGATTTCGATCACGGAAACGTCGAAAGTACCGCCGCCCAGGTCGTAAACGATCACAGTGTGATCGCCCTTGGCTTTGTCCATACCGTAAGCCAGAGCGGCTGCGGTTGGTTCGTTGATGATACGTTTTACGTCCAGGCCCGCGATGCGGCCGGCGTCTTTGGTCGCCTGGCGCTGGCTGTCGTTGAAGTAGGCTGGAACGGTGATCACAGCTTCAGTCACAGGCTCGCCGAGGTAGTCTTCGGCGGTCTTCTTCATTTTCTTCAGAATTTCAGCCGAGATTTGTGGCGGCGACATTTTCTGGCCGTTCACTTCTACCCACGCGTCGCCATTGTCAGCCTTGGCGATTTTGTAAGGGACCATCTTGATGTCTTTCTGTACGACTTCTTCGTCGAACTTACGACCGATCAGACGCTTCACCGCGTACAGGGTGTTGTGCGGATTGGTCACAGCCTGACGCTTGGCGGACTGCCCAACCAGGATTTCGCCATCGTTGGCGTAAGCGATGATCGACGGCGTGGTACGCGCGCCTTCGGCGTTTTCGATTACTTTGGCTACGCCGTTTTCAAGCACGGAGACGCAGGAGTTGGTAGTCCCCAGGTCGATACCGATAATTTTGCCCATGTTCACTCTCCCGAAACTTTGGATTTGGTTGCCGCAGCAGTGGTGGCTAACTGCGGTAGCACTTAAACGCTTGACTTCTAAATGGGGGCCTTGCGGCTAATTTCAAGCCTGCTCGTCAATAGAAGGCGAAACTGGCGCAGGGGCCTTGCTGACCACGACCATGGCCGGGCGCAGCAGACGACCGTTGAGCTCATAGCCCTTCTGGAACACCTTGAGCACGCTGTTCGGCTCGACGTCGGCGCTTTCCTGCATGGCCATTGCCTGATGTTTAACGGCATTGAATGGATGGCCTTCCGGGTCGATGACTTCCAGCT
This sequence comes from Pseudomonas sp. LB3P81, assembly GCF_054897965.1. Lineage (NCBI taxonomy): Bacteria > Pseudomonadati > Pseudomonadota > Gammaproteobacteria > Pseudomonadales > Pseudomonadaceae > Pseudomonas > Pseudomonas sp. LB3P81. The sequence goes on from NZ_JBUBVG010000001.1 coordinate 2,547,794, forward strand.
GATAACGCTTCAGGGTGTCCTGGAACATTTTCAGGGTCAGCTCGATGCCTTCGCGCATTGGGCGGATGCTTTCGTCGTCCGGGTTGGACAACTCCAGACCACGCTCCAGGCTGTCGATGACCGGCAGCAAATCGCCAGCAAATTTTTCCAGGGCGAATTTGTGTGCTTTTTCTACATCCTGCTCGGCGCGGCGGCGGACGTTCTGCAGATCAGCTGCTACACGCAAGGCCTGATCCTGGGCGCCAGCCAGTTGCTCTTCGAGCACTTGTACACGAGCCGCCAGGTCATTACCCGAATCCTGGGCAGCCTGATCGGCGTCTAGATTTTGCGTATCCACTGTCTGTTCGTCAGCCATAGATTTCTCCTTTCAATTTCATCCGCGAGCTCAACTCGCGCTTCTGTCCCGGTATATGGGGCCGCAAAAATGAGCTTCAAGGGGCTTGTTATGATTAACCCTACAAAAAACAGCTGCATTGTCATTCCTCGACGCGCTAACGATTTCGTCGGATCAAGCAAATCGAGCTAAACGAGGGCATTGTCAGGCGCAAATAAAACACTGTATAAATAACCAGACCTAAAGCCTGGGAGCGGCCTTTATGCTGGTGCACCTGTCCGTACACAACTACGCCATCGTTGAACATCTCGATCTCGAACTCGATCGCGGGATGAGCGTGATCACAGGGGAAACCGGCGCCGGCAAGTCGATCATGCTCGACGCCCTCGGCCTGACCCTCGGCGATCGCGCCGACAGTGGCGTCGTCCGCCCCGGCGCCGACAAGGCCGACATCCTGGCCACCTTCGACCTGATCGACATTCCGGAAGCCAGCACCTGGTTGGCCGAACGCGACCTCGAAAGTGATGGCCCATGCATCCTTCGCCGGGTGATAACCGCCGAAGGACGCTCGCGCGGCTATATCAACGGCACGCCCTGCCCGCTCGGTGACCTCAAGGCCCTGGGCGAACTGCTGATCGATATCCACAGCCAGCATGAGCACCAGTCGCTACTCAAGACCGACACTCACCGCCGCCTGCTCGACGAATACGCTGGCGCCACGGACCTTGCACGCCAGGTGCAATTAGCCGCCCAACGCTGGCGCCAGACCCGCCAGGAGCTGGAGCGCCTCTCCAACTCCGGCGATGAGCAACGCGCTCGCCATCAACTGCTCAGCTATCAGCTCGAAGAACTGGAAAACCTCGGCCTCGGTGAAAACGAACTGGAACAGCTGGAACAGGAACACAAGAACCTGACCAACGCCGAAACCCTGCTGGGCATCTGCCGGCAAGTGGTCGAACAATGCAGCGAGAGTGATTCCGGCAATGTACTGAATGCCCTGACCGCCAGCCTCAATCGCCTGTCTAGCGTAAACAACTCGATCGGAGCGCTGGGGGAGGCCAGCAGTTTGCTGACCAGTGCACAAATCCAGGTAGAAGAAGCCGTGGGCGAGCTGAATCGCTTCCTCGATAACTTCGATGCCGACCCGGCGCGCCTGCAATATCTGGAAGAACGCCTCGATGCGATCTACACCATGGCGCGCAAGCACCGCATCCAGCCCACCGAGGTGGCCGAGATGCAGCAGCGCTTGCTGGATGAAATCGAAACCTTGAATGCCAATGATGAATCCATTGAGCGGCTGAGTGATGAGCTGGCCTCTTATGCCCGCCATTATCAGGAGAAGGCTCGGGAACTGAGCGATCTGCGCCATCAGGCGTCCACTAGTCTGGCCAGCGCCGTGGAGCAGGAAATCCAGCGACTGGGTATGCCCGGCGGTCGTTTCACCATCGAATTGCGCCCCAATGGCAGCGATGAATTACTTCCCAACGGGCAGGAACAAGTCGAGTTACTGGTGAGCGCCAACCCGGGCCAACCATTGAAAGCCCTGGCCAAAGTAGCCTCGGGTGGTGAGCTGTCGCGGATCAGCCTCGCGATTCAGGTGATCACCGCGCAGACTTCACGCGTTCCGACACTGGTGTTCGACGAAGTGGACGTGGGTATCGGCGGACCGACTGCAGAGATTGTCGGTCAGCTGCTGCGTCGCCTCGGTGAACGCGGACAGGTGCTGACGGTGACTCACTTGCCGCAAGTGGCGGCGCAGGGTCATCAGCATCTATTTGTACACAAGGTCCGTGGCGAGGATGCGACCCATACGGCCGTGTCCAAGCTGAGCAAGAACGATCGTGTCGAAGAGGTTGCACGGATGCTGGGGGGCATCGACCTGACCAAGGAATCCCTGGCTCACGCGAAAAAAATGGTCGTTACCGCAAAAATTTAGGAACGGCAGAAAGCACGAAGGCGACCCTGGGGTCGCCTTCGCTCGTTTCGCGAACCTGAAGTTCGCGCGACATGCTTACTTTTTCTTGCGCACGTACAGTACAAGGTTGTGATCAACCATCTCAAAGCCATATTTGTCGACAATGGCTTTCTGCAGACGCTCGATTTCTTCGTCGAAGAATTCGATCACTTCACTGGTCTCGACGTTGACCATATGGTCGTGATGCTTGCCGTCGTCCAGCTCGAAGACCGCATGGCCTCCGTCGAAGTTGTGCCGCACCACAAGGCCAGCTGCCTCGAACTGAGTCAGTACACGGTAAACCGTGGCCAGACCGACGTCCTCACCAGCCTCCATCAGCGCCTTGTAAACATCCTCGGCACTCATGTGGCGTTGCTGGGCGGAATCGAGCATTTGCAGAATCTTGACCCGTGGGAGGGTCACTTTGAGGCCGGCTTTGCGTAGTTCGCTATTTTCAACCATGGTCAGCTTTCTCGCGATGCTGCTTCGCAGCTTCTCTTAATGCGGGTATGATCGGCGTTTACGTTGTCCCAGCCAAGATAGTGGAAGTCGCCCACCGATGCAAAACACCAAGCTCTTGCTAACCAGTTTCACCTTTGTGGGACTGCTCGCACTCGCCGGTTGTTCATTCCCCGGGGTTTACAAAATCGACATCCAGCAGGGCAATGTCGTCACGCAGGACATGATAGACCAGTTACGCCCGGGAATGACCCGTCGGCAAGTACGGTTTATCATGGGCAACCCTCTGCTGACCGACACGTTCCATGCCGATCGCTGGGATTATCTGTACAGCCTGCAACCGGGTGGCGGTGAACGCCAACAGGAACGCATTAGCGTTATCTTCAACCCAAATGATCAACTTGTCAGCCTCTCTGGTGATTTCATGCCAGGCGTGAGCCGGGACGAAGCCATTCTCGGCAAGGATAGTGGCACTAACGTGACCGCACCTGCTGAAAACGCCGAGAAGCCGAAGCCGGAAAAACCGGTGAAGCCAGGCTCGTTGCTGGATCAGATCCAGAAGGATGTCGACGGTGTAGAAACCGTTCCGGTCCCATCGCCAGAACCGCTGGAAACCTCGCCGCAATAATTTGCGACGCAATAAAAAACCCGGCATGTCCGGGTTTTTTATTGTCTGGCGTTTGGTTCATTACTGATTCCGCGCTTTGGCTTCGGCAGCCTTGGCGGCGCGAAGCCGGCGAACCTCTTTCGGATCAGCCAGCAGCGGCCGATAAATCTCGATGCGATCCCCCGCCTGAACCTGACGAGTGTCCGGATCCGCGACCACTTTGCCGAATATCCCCACGGGACAATTAGCCAGATCCAGCTCTGGAAACTCCTCGGCCACCCTCGACTTCAGCAAAGCCATCCGCACTGTCGTGCCTGCGGGCACTGTTTCACAGAGAAGCACCTGACGATCCACGGCGGCATACACCACCTCAACCTCGATCACGGCCTCAACCATGCATCTGTTTGGCGCGCTGGCAGAACGCATCCATCAACGTATTGGCCGCCTGATTGAACAGCGGCCCCAGGGTCGCGCGAACAATCGGCCCGGCGTAATCGAACGAAAGGTCCAGGCTGATCTTGCAGGCCTTGTCGGTCAATGCCTTGAACACCCAGATGCCATGCAACTGAGTGAACGGGCCTTCCTCGAGGTTCATCTCGATCGATTGCCCCGGAACCAGCGTGTTGCGCGTCACGAAATGCTGACTAAGCCCCCCCTTGGCCACGCCGACGCTCGCGCGCATTTGCTCGGGAGAGCATTCCAGGACTTCGGCCGACGAGCACCACGGCAGAAACTCCGGGTAACGCGCCACGTCATTGACCAGGTCATACAGCGCTTGCGCCGGATACGGCAGCAGAGCCGAACGTTGAATGTGTGTCGTCATGTCAGCGTCACTTCCAAAGCTGGGCGGCAAACACTACGAGAATGCCGATGGGCGCCACATAGCGCATCAAAAACAGGGACAGATTGAACAGCATGGGGCTGCGGATCGACAACTCGTCGCGCACCGCTTCACGCCCCATTACCCAGCCTGCAAACACCACGAAACACAAACCACCGAGTGGCAGCATGATCCGCGAGGTGAAGAAATCGATTACACCAAAGAAATCCAGGCCGCTGGCCGCACCCCATTGATAGAGATGGAACATCCCGCCTTCGTTCACGAAAAATTTGGCTTCCCTCCAGATATTGAAGGAAAACACCGTGCCCAGACCAACGAACCAGCAACTGAACGCCAGCCAGAACGTCACCCAGGCGCGACTGACTTTAGTACGTTCAACCAGGTAAGCCACCATCGGCTCCAGCAACGAAATCGCCGAACTCCAGGCCGCAATTGCTACCAGCACGAAGAACACTACGCCCATCAACTGGCCGAACGCTACGTTACCAAAGGCAAATGGCAGGCTGACAAACATCAGGCCAGGGCCTTCACTCGGGTTCAGGCCTGCGGCGAACACAATCGGAAACAATGCCAGGCCGGCCACAAGAGAAACAAAGGTATCGAGCAAGGCGACACCGACGACAGTGCCGGAAATCGACGAGTCCTTCGGCATGTAAGCGCCGTAGATCATGATCGAACCCACGCCCACGCTCAGGGAGAAGAACGCATGCCCCATCGCGGGCAGCAAGCCATCGAGGACTTTTTCCGGGTGGAAATCGAACATGAAATGCACACCCGCCATGAAATGGCCGGTGGTCATGCTGTAGCCCAGCAGCACCAGAATCATTACGAAGAGCAACGGCATCATGATGCGCAGGCTGCGTTCAAGCCCGGCGACGACGCCTTTGGCGATCACAATGGCGGACAGCAGCATAAAAATCGTGTGCCAAAGTGTCAGGCGCCATGGATCGGCGATCACCTTGCCAAAGTACGCGCCGACCTGATCAGGCGTTACACCCTGGAAATCGCCGCGCCCCATGTCGATGATGTAATCCAGCGACCAGCCGCCGACGACGCTATAAAAAGAGAGGATCAACAAGGCCGTGATCATCCCGGCGAAGGCACCCCAGGACCACTTGCCCGAATGCCCCGCCTCCAGCGCCAGCACCTTCAACGCGTTGGCCGGACTTTGCCGGGCGCGCCGGCCGATCAGCGTTTCCGCCAGCATGACCGGCACGCCGATCAGTGCGATACAGGCCAGGAACATCAACACAAACGCACCGCCGCCGTAGACCCCGACCATGTACGGGAACTTCCAGATGCTACCCAGGCCCACGGCCGAACCGGTCGCGGCGAGTATGAAGACCCAGCGGCTAGCCCAACTGCCGTGGACAGAAACCTTGTCTGTCGACATCGTTACCACGTCCAAGCATTGAAAAAAGAGGGCGCATTGTCCGGGATTCAATCAACCTGCTCAAGCACGCTGCGTCACCGTAGCCGACTCGCTTGCAACTCCCTATAATGCCGCCCCTATGGCTAAACAGAAGAAACACCCAACAGGGACCATCGCGCAAAATAAAAAGGCGCGACACGATTACTTCATCGAACATCGGTTCGAGGCTGGTCTGGTCCTGGCCGGCTGGGAAGTAAAAAGTCTGCGGGCAAGCAAGCTGCAACTGGTTGACAGTTATGTACTGCTCAAGGATGGCGAAGCCTGGCTGCTCGGCAGCCACATTACGCCCCTGACGACCGCCAGCACCCACGTCATCGCTGATCCGACGCGCACCCGAAAATTGCTGCTCAACCGCCGCGAGCTGGAAAAGCTGGCCGCCGCTGTGCAGCAAAAGGGTTACGCGTGCGTGTGCCTGTCCTGGTACTGGAGCAAGCACATGGTCAAGTGCGAGATCGCGCTGGGCAAGGGTAAGAAGGAATACGACAAGCGTGATACCGAACGCGAACGCGACGCCGGTCGCGAGTTGCAGCGTGCGGTGCGCAACAAGGGCAAGGAAGACTAATCTTTCTGCCTGAACGTTGTGGCGCTAGCGAAAAGATCGCAGCCTTCGGCAGCTCCTACACCGGGATTCGCGTTTCCCTGTAGGAGCTGCCGAAGGCTGCGATCTTTTGCTTTTTTTGAATTCACATCCCCTTGCGCCGCTCCGCCCGGGCCATTCGCTGCACTTCCTGACGCACCTCTTCCAGCACTTCCTGCACATACAAAATGTGTCGACTGGAGACTTCTCGCGCCTGTTCCGCCCGTCCTTCGATAATCGCCATGTACAACTCCCGGTGCTGCGTGATCAGCATGTCGCGGGTTTCAGTGCGCTGTTTGTACATTCCACCGATGTTGGTCACCACGTTGCGCTTGAGCAGATCGAACAGCCCGCGAATGGTGTGCAGCAACACCGCGTTGTGACTGGCTTCGGCGATGGCCAGGTGAAATTTCGCATCCGCCGCGCCCTCTTCCGCCCGGCTCACTTCATCGTGACGCGTGTAGCAATCCTGCAATTCATTAAAGGCCGCAGTCAGTCGCTCGCGATCGACATCTGTGGCGCGCAGTGCCGCGTAATAGGCGCAGGACGCTTCCAGGGTGTGGCGAAACTCCAGCAGATCACGCTGGGCCTCGGGGTTGCTTTCCAGCAGATGAAGAAGCGGATCACTGAAGGTCGTGCCCAGTGATTCCACCACGTAATTTCCGCCACCCTGGCGACTGACCAGCAAGCCCTTGGCCGCCAGTTTCTGGATCGCTTCGCGCAACGAAGGGCGTGACACGCCGAACTGCTCGGCCAGCGCGCGTTCTGCCGGCAAGCGTTCACCCGCCTTCAGCGTGCCCTCGAGGATCATCCCCTCGAGCTGCTCGACAATATCGTCAGACAAACGGCGCTGACGAATTTGATCAAACCCCATAACTCAAATCTCCACGATCCCGACGGCTCGCCGGGCTCTCTATTCTGGCCTATCGACGCTGTGCCAGCACCTACCAGACGGCATTTGTTCGAGCGCATCACTCGGAAGCCACAGCGCTTGTTCGACAAAAGTTTTAGGGCGGCAAATTGACACACCGCCTACAAGGCTTTTACCCTAGCGAACAGCGATTGTAAATTGGTATTACCAATTATCCAAGAACGCTGAACAGTGCCTGACCAACAACAATTAGGGGCCACCCCATATGCAAACCTGGCAACAGCTCTATACCCCGCTCGGCAGCCTCGGCCTTTCCGCGCTCGCCGCCGTAATTCCCATCGTGTTTTTCTTTCTGGCGCTGGCCGTGTTCCGACTCAAAGGGCACGTGGCTGGCAGCATCACACTGGCCTTGTCCATTGCGGTCGCCATCTTCGCCTTCCAGATGCCGGTCGATATGGCATTCGCCGCCGCCGGGTATGGTTTCGCTTACGGCCTGTGGCCGATTGCGTGGATCATCGTGGCCGCTGTGTTCCTCTACAAACTGACGGTCAAGAGTGGTCAGTTCGAGGTGATTCGCAGCTCCGTCCTGTCGATCACCGACGACCAGCGTTTGCAGGTGCTGCTGATCGGCTTCTGCTTCGGCGCATTCCTTGAAGGTGCAGCCGGTTTCGGCGCTCCGGTAGCGATTACCGCCGCACTGCTTGTAGGACTGGGCTTCAATCCGCTGTACGCCGCCGGCCTGTGCCTGATCGCCAACACTGCACCGGTGGCGTTCGGCGCCTTGGGAATTCCGATCATCGTCGCCGGGCAAGTGACCGGTATTGATGCGTTCAAGATCGGCGCCATGACCGGCCGCCAACTGCCGTTGCTGTCGCTGTTCGTGCCGTTCTGGCTGGTGTTCATGATGGACGGCCTGCGCGGTGTGCGGGAAACCTGGCCGGCAGCGCTGGTGGCCGGTTTGAGCTTTGCCGTCACCCAATACTTCACCTCGAACTTCATCGGCCCGGAACTGCCGGACATCACCTCGGCCCTGGCCAGCCTGATCTCCCTGACGCTGTTCCTGAAAGTCTGGCAGCCAAAACGCGCTGCGGGTCAACACATCGTCGGCGCTGTCTCGGCTTCGGTGGTGACCGCCAGCGCCGGCGGTTTCGGCCAGCCGCGCACAACCGTGGCTTCGCCTTACAGCCTCGGTGAAATTTTCAAAGCCTGGTCGCCGTTTCTGATCCTTACCGTTCTGGTCACCATCTGGACTCTGAAACCGTTCAAGGCGATGTTTGCCGCTGGCGGTTCGATGTACAGCTGGGTGTTCAACTTCGCCATTCCGCACCTGGACCAGATGGTGATCAAGGTCGCCCCGATCGTGACGGCTCCGACGGCGATTCCGGCTGTATTCAAACTCGACCCGATTTCCGCGACCGGCACGGCGATTTTCTTCTCCGCGCTGATTTCGATGCTGGTACTGAAGATCAACATCAGAACTGGTCTTACCACTTTTAGAGAGACCTTCTACGAGCTGCGCTGGCCGATTCTGTCCATTGGCATGGTGCTGGCGTTTGCCTTCGTCACCAACTACTCGGGCATGTCGTCGACCATGGCCCTGGTACTGGCAGGCACCGGCGCAGCGTTCCCGTTCTTCTCGCCGTTCCTCGGCTGGCTGGGCGTGTTCCTGACCGGTTCCGATACCTCGTCCAACGCACTGTTCAGCTCGTTGCAAGCGACCACCGCGCACCAGATCGGCGTCAACGACACCTTGCTGGTCGCGGCGAACACCAGCGGCGGCGTGACCGGCAAGATGATCTCGCCACAATCGATCGCTGTGGCCTGCGCCGCGACCGGTCTGGTGGGCAAGGAGTCGGATCTGTTTCGTTTCACCCTGAAGCACAGCCTGTTCTTCGCAACCATCGTCGGCCTGATCACATTGGCTCAGGCTTACTGGTTCACCGGCATGCTGGTGCACTAAGTACTACAAGACAGACAGCAAAAACCGACGCCGGACCACGATTCCGGCGTCAGCTATCCACAACCCGGTCTGTAAGGCTGCTGAAAGAATCACTCTCTATATTTCAGCAGCCTCAGCGGACGGATAACCGGCCGAGAGACACGCCTGATGAGCGAGCTTTTTTACAATGCCGTGCCGAACGCGACCCGCGTCGCCCCGCCACTGCCCGAGCCTCGGCAATATCCCAGCGAAAAACCGCCACGGGTCTACCTGTTCGGAACCTGCGTGGTGGATTTGTTCTACCCGGAAGCCGGGATGGACGCGATTCACCTGCTGGAACGCGAAGGCATTCGTGTCGAGTACCCGCAGGGGCAAAGCTGCTGCGGGCAACCGGCCTACACCTCCGGTTACACCGACCAGGCCCGGACCGTGGCACGCTCGCAACTGGCGCTGTTCGCTGGGGATTATCCGGTGGTGGTGCCGTCGGGATCGTGTGCCGGCATGCTGCGCGAACACTACGCCGACTTGTTCAAGGACGAGCCGGAAACACTGAAACAGGTTCAGGCGCTGGCAGCCCGGACCTATGAGTTGGCCGAGTTTCTGTTGTTCGTCTGCAAGGTGCAGCTCAAGGACAGCGGCGAACCGGTAAAAGTGGCGTTGCACACCTCGTGCTCGGCACGTCGCGAGATGAACACCCACCTGCACGGTCGCGAGTTGTTGGCGCAGTTGGGTAATGTGGAACGTGTCGACCACAGCCATGAAAGCGAATGCTGTGGCTTCGGTGGGACTTTCAGCGTCCGTATGCCAGACATTTCCGGCGCGATGGTGGCGGACAAGACCCGGTCGTTGAAGGAATCCGGCGCGCACCAGGTAATCAGTGCCGACTGCGGTTGCTTGATGAACATCAATGGCTCGCTGGAGAAACAGAAGGAAGCGTTGCGCGGTCAGCATCTGGCCAGTTTCCTCTGGCAGCGAACCCGAGGTGGCCAATGAACGCTTCCGCGATTATTCCTACGGTTGCCGTAGAAGAAGATTTCCGCACCCGCGCCCATAAGGCGTTGGGTGACAAGCAACTGCGAAACAACTTTCGCACTGCGATGGATTCACTGATGACAAAACGGGCAACGTCCTTCAGCGATGCCCATGAAAGAGAACATTTGCGAGTGCTGGGCAACGCTGTCCGCGCCCGTGCGTTATCGAAGTTGCCCGACCTGCTCGAGCAACTTGAACAGAACCTGACCCGCAACGGTGTGACAGTGCACTGGGCGGAAACGGTGGACGAGGCCAATGGCATCGTCCTCTCGATCATCCGCGCTCACGAGGGGCGGCAAGTGATCAAGGGCAAATCGATGGTCAGCGAAGAGATGGAGATGAATCACTTCCTCGCTGAACAGGGCATTGAATGCCTGGAATCGGACATGGGCGAGTACATCGTCCAGCTCGACCACGAGAAGCCTTCACACATTATTATGCCGGCGATCCACAAGAATGCCGGTCAGGTCGCGTCCTTGTTCCACGACAAACTTGGCGTGGAGTACACCAAGGACGTTGACCAACTCATTCAGATCGGTCGCAAAGTCTTGCGACAGAAGTTCTTCGAAGCGGACATCGGCGTCTCCGGCGTCAACTTCGCCGTGGCCGAAACCGGCACCCTGCTGCTGGTGGAAAACGAAGGTAACGGCCGCATGACCACCACGGTGCCGCCGGTGCACATCGCCGTCACCGGCATCGAAAAAGTCGTGGAAAACCTGCGCGACGTGGTGCCGCTGTTGTCGCTGCTGACCCGCTCGGCCCTTGGCCAGCCGATCACCACCTACGTCAACATGATCTCTGGCCCGCGCAAGGCGCACGAGCTCGACGGCCCTCAGGAAGTGCATCTGGTGCTGCTGGACAACGGTCGCAGCCAGGCCTTTGCCGACAGCGAATTGCGCCAGACTCTGAACTGCATCCGCTGCGGCGCCTGTATGAATCATTGCCCGGTCTACACTCGAATCGGCGGTCACGCCTATGGGGAGGTTTACCCCGGGCCTATCGGAAAAATCATCACTCCGCACATGGTCGGTCTGGCGAATGTTCCGGACCATCCGAGTGCGTCGTCGCTGTGCGGTGCCTGCGGCGAAGTCTGCCCGGTAAAAATTCCTATCCCGGCATTGTTGCGCCGCCTACGGGAAGAGAACGTCAAAGCCCCGGACAGCCCGCATCAAGTCATGCGCGGCCAGGGCAGCAAGTATTCGCGCAAGGAGCGTTTTATCTGGAATGCCTGGGCCAGACTCAACAGCTCGCCGACGCTGTATCGTCTATTCGGCTTCTTCGCCACGCGACTGCGCGCCCTCGCACCGAGCAACGTGAGTCCATGGACGCAGAACCACAGCGCCCCGAAACCCGCTGCCCGCTCACTGCATGACATGGCCCGCGAACATCTGGCCAAACAGGGAGACCGCTGATGAGCGCCAAGCAAAATATCCTCGCCAAGTTGCGGAAAAGTCTGACCGGCACCACGCCCGTGCCTGACGAATTCGACGTCGATCTGGTGACAGCGCCGTACACCTACGCGCCCGAGCAACGCATTCCGCAACTGCGCAAACTGATGGAAGCGGTGCACACGGAAATCCATCTGACATCAGGCGACGGTTGGCCAGCGCTGCTGGCGCAATTACTGCGCGATCGCCAATTGCCAAGCCTGTTGATCGCGCCGACTACGCCTCACGGTCAACGTATCGTTCAGCACTGGGAGAAAAATTCTGGCCTGCCCACGCTTAAGTCCTACGACCGTCCGGTTGAAGAATGGAAAGCCGAGCTGTTCAACGACACCCCGGCCAGTCTGACCGGCACCTTCGGCGCAATCGCCGCGACAGGCAGTCTGATTCTCTGGCCGACGCGGGAAGAACCGCGCTTGATGAGCCTGGTGCCGCCGGTGCATTTCGCCCTGCTCAAGGCCAGTGAAATCCGCGACAACTTCTATCAGGTGCAGCAGGAATTCAACTGGGCGCAAGGCATGCCGACCAACGCGCTGCTGGTCTCCGGCCCGTCGAAGACCGCTGACATCGAGCAAGTCCTGGCCTACGGCGCTCACGGTCCAAAAGACCTGGTGGTTTTGATCCTGGAGGACCAATGAATCTACCGGCGGCTTTCCTGCGAGATGCACAACAACTGATCCCCCAAGAGCGACGTTTCGACGACCCTCTGTCGACATTGGCCTTCGGCACCGACGCCAGTTTCTACCGGTTGATTCCGAAACTGGTGATCCGCGTCGAATCCGAAGATGAAGTGGTGTCTCTGCTCAGACTGGCGCAACGGGATCAAGTCCCGGTGACCTTCCGCGCCGCCGGCACCAGCCTGTCCGGCCAGGCCATCAGCGATTCGGTGCTGATCGTGCTTGGGGATAACTGGAACGGTCGCGAGATCCGCGGTCAAGGCACGCAAATCCGCCTGCAACCGGGCGTGATAGGCGCACAGGCCAACGCCTGGCTGGCACCGTTCGGGCGCAAGATCGGTCCGGACCCGGCCTCGATCAACGCCTGCAAAATCGGTGGCATTGTCGCCAACAATGCCAGCGGCATGTGCTGCGGCACGGCACAAAACACCTATCACACGCTGGCCGGAATTCGCCTGGTGCTCGCCGACGGCAGCCGCCTCGATACCGAAGATGCGGCGAGTGTCGCGGCGTTTCGTGAGAGCCACGCAGCACTGCTTGAACGTCTGGCGACACTGGGCCGCGAGACCCGCGCCAATTCCGAATTAGCCGCAAAAATTCGCCACAAATATCGTCTGAAAAATACCACTGGCCTGTCACTCAACGCCCTGGTGGATTTCGATGAGCCTGTGGATATCTTGAGTCACTTGCTGGTAGGTTCCGAAGGCACCCTCGGGTTCATCAGCGCAGTGACTTACGACACCGTGATCGACCACCCGAACAAGGCGTCTGCGCTGATCGTGTTCCCGGATGTGGAAACCTGCTGCAACGCCGTCACCGTGCTGAAAAGCCAACCGGTGTCGGCCGTGGAACTGCTGGACCGCCGCAGTCTGCGCTCGGTGCAGGACAAGCCCGGCATGCCGGTTTTCGTACAGCATCTGTCGAACAATGCCTGCGCCCTGCTGATCGAATCCCGCGCCGCGTCGTCCACGTTGCTGCATGAGCAACTGGCGCAAATCATGGCGTCGCTGGCCTCATTCCCGGTGGAGAAACAAGTCGACTTCACCGAAGACCCGGTCGAAAACGCACGCCTCTGGGCCATTCGCAAGGACACCTTCCCCGCCGTCGGCGCGGTGCGTAAAACCGGCACCACCGTAATCATCGAAGACGTGACCTTCCCGGTGGAAAAACTGGCCATCGGCGTAAACCGTCTGATCGAGCTGTTCGACAAACATCACTACGACGAAGCGATTCTTTTCGGACACGCCCTGGAAGGCAATCTGCACTTCGTCTTCACCCAAGGCTTCAACCACCCGGAAGAAGTCGCACGCTATCAGGCGTTCATGGACGACGTCGCGCAACTGGTCGCCGTGGAATTCGGCGGTTCGCTGAAGGCAGAGCACGGCACCGGCCGCAACATGGCGCCCTTCGTCGAACTGGAATGGGGCAGCGATGCCTACCAGTTGATGTGGCAGCTCAAACGCCTGCTCGACCCCAACGGCATTCTCAATCCGGACGTGGTACTCAGCGATGATCCGCAGATCCACCTGAAGAATCTTAAACCGCTGCCGGCCGCCGACGAGATTGTGGATAAGTGCATCGAGTGCGGTTTTTGTGAACCGGTTTGCCCGTCAAAAGGCCTGACCCTGAGCCCGCGCCAGCGCATCGTGATCTGGCGGGACATTCAGGCGAAGAAACGTGCAGGCGTCGACACCACCGAACTGGAAGCCGCTTACGAATACCAAGGCATCGACACCTGCGCCGCCACTGGTTTGTGCGCCCAACGTTGCCCTGTAGGAATCAACACTGGCGAGCTGGTGAAAAAGCTCCGCAGCCGTAAGGCGACGCATACGAAAACTGCCAACTGGCTTGAAGGCAATTTCGCCACCGCACTGCAAGGTGCACGCTTCACCCTGCACGTGGCCAACGGTGCGCGGATGCTGCTGGGAGCGCCACGCCTGGCGAAACTTTCGGCGACGCTGACGAAGCTATCCAAAGGTCAGGTCCCGCAATGGACCAACGCCATGCCGCAGCCGGAAAAGGCCATTCGCTTCAGCCCGACCGTGACGGACGCGCGTCCGCGAGTGGTGTACCTGGCGGCCTGCGTCTCGCGGGTGATGGGGCCCGCAGCCGGTGATAAAGAGCAAATGTCGCTGTACGACAAAACCCGTGGTTTGCTGGAAAAAGCCGGTTACCAGGTAGTCTTTCCGGACAATCAGGACAATCTCTGCTGTGGTCAGCCGTTCGCCTCAAAGGGCTACGCCGAGCAGGCCGAACACAAACGCCAGGAACTGATTGGCGCGTTGCTGCACGCCAGCCGTGGCGGGCTCGATCCGATTTACTGCGACACCAGCCCCTGCACTCTGCGCCTGGTTCAGGACCTGGGTGATGCTCGACTGGACCTGTACGATCCGGTGCGCTTCATCCGTACGCATTTGATGGAACGTCTCGAATTCATGCCGCAGGAAGCGCCCATCGCGGTGCACGTTACGTGCAGCACTCAGCACCTGGGGGAAAGTCAGGCGCTGATCGATCTGGTGCGTAAATGCAGCAAAAACGTGGTCATTCCCGAAGGTATCCACTGCTGTGGATTTGCCGGCGACAAGGGCTTTACCACGCCGGAGCTGAACGCCCATTCGCTGCGCACGCTCAAGGATGCGGTGCAACAGTGCAGCGAGGGGATTTCGACCAGCCGCACCTGTGAGATCGGTCTGACGCAACATGGCGGAATTGACTACCACGGGCTGGTCTATCTGGTGGATCGAGTGACTCGGGCGAGGGCCCCTGAAGAAAAATAGAACCCTGACGCGCCGCCGCAGTCCACAGATTGAGCCCGGACATTGCCGGGCCTTAACCAAACTCGGCAGCCCGTCCTGATGGCCAGCAAATGCCTGGACCCTCAGTTCAAGGAGATACACATGAAACGTTCTGTACTGTTAGGTCTGTTCGTTACTGTCTCGCTGATGGCGTCCACCTCCTTTGCCGCCGAAGACCTCTGTGCGGTCAACTTGAAAACCATCGAAAATGCCAAGGCACAGACTCCTCCGGAGATGAGTGATCAGGTGATGGAAAGCGTCAAGAAAGCCCAAGCCGATCAGGCAAAAGGCACCAAGGAAGGGACTAATGATTGCATCGCCGAAACCGAACAAACTATCCAGCAAATCAAGAACGCGAACAAAGGCGCGAAGTAACCCGGCACAATGCCAACCTTCGGGTTGGCCTTTTGCTTCCCCCGGCGTCACCAAATATGAAGCGAACCAAAACCCGCCAAGTACGGGTTTTGCTGCATCTGTGGTTTGGTCATGTGTGAGCTGCCCGCGTCACTGAGTAAAAAGCTTGACACCATGCCCAAATCCGCGGAAGGCATGATGCCCGTAGTAGCGGTGCGGCGATCTGATTTGCCCGCGAAGAGGCCACCAGTAAAAAGGGGCAATCTTGCCTAATGCCGATCAGTTAAGCGAAAACTGACCCCTTGTAGGAGCAAGCTTGCTCGCGATGGACGCCAACGATAACGCGTATTCTCTGGATACACGCGTCGTCCTGAAGTCCATCGCGAGCAAGCTCGCTCCTACAAATTCGCTTAACTGACTGGCATTAGCAATCTTGCCCCTTTTTACTGCCATTGCTTCTATTAAAAAGTTTTTCCATAGCCATTTTTTTTGCAAAAACCGAATTCCTGCGCAGCGTCGTAGTCTTTTAAGTAGGCCTCATCAATCGTGGCTTATTTTCCGACCTCGGCCGAGCCGCACGCTCATACGGCAGCACCGAGAACATCAGTTCAAGGAGATATCCATGAAACGTACCGCACTCGCTGGTCTGTTCATTTCTGCTGCAATGTTGGCCTCTCCCGTATTTGCTGCGGACAACAACCTTTGTACGAGCAAGCTGCAAGAGCTCAAAAGCAAAGTGAATTCACTGCCGGCGAGCTCCGGCAACACCGCAATGGAGATCAAAAGACTGATGTCCAGCGCCGAAGCTTCCCAAGCTTCCGGGGACGACAAAAAATGCGTCACCGAGGCCACCCAGGCATCGGCACTCGCTGACAAACAGCGCAACGAACCCATCCCATAATCTGTGGTGGCCAACCTTCGGGTTGGCCTTCTGAGCCACGTTGGCGTACACTGCACAGGCTTGTTGCTCACTTTGATTCACAGAGCAACAGGCTCGGGGCCGTTTAGGATTCGACGCCGGTTGCGAAACTTTAGGTGCATGCCGAGTTGGTAACAGAACTCGTAAATCCACTGTTGCAACTACTTATAGTTGCCAATGACGAAAACTACGGCCAGGAATTCTCTATCGCTGCGTAAGCAGCCTTAGACCCTGAGCTTCTGGTACCTTCGGGTCCAGCAATCACTAGAGGATGTCTGTAAACTCGAAGTGATTGTCATATAGAACAGAATCGCCGTGCAGTACGTTGTGGACGAAGCGGCTAAAACTTACACAACTCGCCCAAAGCACCCTGCCCGTCGGGTCGCTGAGGGTTAACTTAATAGACACGGCTACGCATGTAGTACCGACAGCGGAGTACTGGCGGACGGGGGTTCAAATCCCCCCGGCTCCACCAAATACGAAGCAAGACAAAACCCGCCAAGTGCGGGTTTTGTTGCATCTGGGGGTTGGCATTGTGAAGGCGTGCGCATTCAACAATGAGTCGCCTGCCATCCCCCTTTCGCGGGCAAGCCTCGCTCCTTCAGATCCCTCAAACGACTTTCAACTCCACCTGCACATGCCCCCGCGTCATCCGCGAATAAGGGCAGATCTCATGCGCGGCCTCAGCCAACTCCCGCTTCACGCCCTCCTCCAATCCGGGCATGTTGACGTTGAGCCTGACCGCCAACTGAAAATCCCCACCACTGGTTTTGCCCAAATCCCCAAAATACGTATCCCACCGACTGAAATCTTGTCGCCCTTCTACACTCAATCCGCATAAGCCCCCAACGCCGAGCCCCCATGACCACCCTCAAAGACCGCTTGAAGCAAGGCAAGGACGCTCGCAAGAACTGCCCGCGCAATTCTCACGCGTCGATGAGCAAGACACACCGCGATCCACTGCCGCTGATCAAGGCGTCGAGCGAAGGCCGGATCAAGTCGTTGGTCGAGTTACGCTACGGTCGGATGCTGGTCTCGCCGTTCACCTTTTATCGCGGCAATGCTCTGTTGCACGCCCACGACCTGGCCGGCACTCCGGACATGGGCCTGGTGTCGTCGATCTGTGGTGATTGCCACTTGATGAACTTCGGCGGTTTTGCCACGCCCGAGCGCAATCTGCTGTTTAGCGTCAACGATTTCGACGAAGCCCACCCCGGCCCTTGGGAGTGGGATCTGAAACGACTGGTGGCGAGCTTTCTGGTTGCCGCGCGCGATCTACGGCATGGAGAAATCGTCGAAGAAACGGTCTGCCACGATGTGGTCGGCGCCTATCAACAGACCCTGCTCGAATGTGCCGAACAAAGCTCGCTGGAAACCTGGTACGAGTCCATCAGTTATGACGACCTGCGGCAGCAGGCGAGCAAGGCCACGTTGGAGCATGTGGAACGGGCCATCGAAAAAGCCGAGCGGCGCACCCATGCCGAACTGCTGCCGAAAATCAGTGAGCGTGACGCACAGGGTCGCCTGATCATTCGTGATGACCTGCCGGAAATCTTCCACCTGCACAACCACACCACGCTGCTGGATGCCGACGATGACTGGCTGCGTCTGTCGGACTGGTGGCCGCTTTACGACGCATTCATGCGCGATTATCCGGGCACGCTCCAAGCCGACCGCCGAGCACTTTTATCCCGTTTTCATGTCCAGGACATGGCGTTCAAAGTCGTCGGCGTGGGCAGTGTGGGCACCCGGTGCCTGGTGGCCCTGCTGACCGACGATCAGGGATTCCCGTTGTTCCTGCAATTCAAGGAAGCGCGACGCTCGGTGCTCGCCGATTACGTGAAGACCCAATCGCGGGTGCGGCATAACGGTCAACGCGTGGTCGATGGCCAACGACTGATGCAGTCAGCCAGCGACCTGTTTCTGGGCTGGACCACCGGCCCCAGCGGGCGCCACTTCTATGTGCGCCAGTTGCGCGACATGAAAGTCTCGGCCGAACTCGAGACCTTCGACGCGGAAGCGTTCGCCGCCTATGGACGGATCTGCGGCCGCGCCCTGGCCCGCGCCCATGCCAAGTCTTCGGGGCAAGCCGCGCAGATCAGTGGCTATATCGGCAAAAGCGAATCACTGGCCGATGCGCTGTTCAAGTACGCACAACGCTACACCGAACAGAACGAGCAGGACTTCGAACGATTTCAGCAGGCCTGCCGCAAAGGCCGGTTGCGCGCGCGTTCGGAAGCCGATTTTGCGGCGGATCATCTGCCGTAGTCGTACTGAAGACGGCCTTTCAGCCACATGAATTTTTCTTCACCCCAATGCGCCTCGCCAACCGGTACATTGCCCTCGCTCATTCAAGAAACTACGGTTTGCCCGCCCTCCCGCGGGCTTTTTTTTTGCCTTCAGGAAAGGCTGGTCGACTGTATTAAAACTACCGGTTCTTTGTGTTTTTGCAGAACCGGCAGGTCCAGGCGCGCTCGCCCGTAAAACGCCAGCGCAGTCAGCAAACACGCCAGCCACACGAAGATCCCGGCCCAAAAAGTGTGGGACATGTAGTGCCAGCCTTGCAGAACCCGTGTCGTGCCGTAGACGAAACCGAGGAGCAGCGAGCCATACATCAGCGCTTTCGAATAGCGCCAGCGATAGCGGCGCGCAACAAAGTACAGCGCAAGCATGGTGAACCCGCCCGACGCATGCCCGCCCGGCCAGCAGCGGCCATCGCCGGCTTCCTTGAACAGCTGGAAATTGTTGTACCACTCCATGTGGGCAATTTTCCCGCCGTAGAGGGTCGTTTCAATCGGGCAATACACGCTGGTGTGCGACTTGAGGAAGTGAATCACGCCGGTGCAAATGGCAAACGCGAACACCACAAACAGAAAATCCCGCCGATGGTCGCTAGCAAACCGCAGCACCGCAGCGACTTTGCACTGCTCCAGAAAACGGCTGAGACGCGGTCGCTTTTGCGGGTTGATGAGCGGCCAGACAAACGACAGCATCGCGCCGATCAACGCGATTTCAGCGGTCCAGTTCGGAATGATGCGTGCCCACTTGTGGGTGAGTTTTTCAAAGAAGTGCACCTGATCGAGCGGAAAGGTGCGGGTCACCGGATCAAAAAACAGATTGCTGAACGCGATGTCGATTCTGGTCATGTCGAACAACAGGAAAACCACGGCCGCGCAGGCCAGCGGAATGCCGAAGTTGAAGCAGTAAAAGCGCATGGACTTACTCATTGGGTGGTCACCGTGCGCCAGTCGGAAGCTTCGATGAAACCGAGCATTTTCGGCGCCTGTGGTGTTGCGGCGGAGATAAACAAAGACGCGCCATAACCGAGGGTGGCAGTCGGTAACTTGAGGTCTTTCTCAAGTTGCGACATGCATTCGCTGTGAGTCACCAGAATCAGATTGCGACCCGCCACTTTGTGCGCCAGGGCATCGCGCAGCATCGTGCCCTTGCAACTGATCAACCAGTCTTCATCGACGCCAACCTTGTTGAACATATAGCTGGCGGTCTGCGCGGTACGAATCATCGGGCTGTTGTAGATGTCAGCCTTGTCCAGCCCCAGCTGTTCGAACTGTGCACCGACACTCACCGCGACGCTGCGAGCGCGATCGGTAATGCCATCATTGCCACTCAGGCACGCGGCCTTGGAGTGATCGCAGCGCTCGACATGACGCACCAGCACAATCATGTCGCCCTTGGCCCAGCCGGTCAGCAACGCCTGGGCGCCGGCGACATTGCCGTGGGCCAGGTCTGGCACAGCAGCAGGCCGCAACAGCCAGACCGTCAGCGGAATCACCAGCAACACCGAGGCCAGCACCACCGCGGTATTTCGATAGCGGGCAAAACGGCTCAGATCAATCGAGCGCGTTATCCCGAACAGACTCAGTCTAAGTTCCACATCAGGCCGCCTCACCGGCATGCATCACTTGATTCAATGCCGAGAGGGTAGAGAGCCTGGCGTCGGCGAGTGGTGAAACCGATGTGAAAAAAAGCTTAAGGCGGACGCCGCTGCAGGAACGAGCTTGCTCGCGAAGGACTCAAGCGCGCCGCGTTTATTCAGACAACACGCGATATCGTTAACCTCCATCGCGAGCAAGCTCGCGCCTACAAAACGCCCGCAAAAACCTTGTTACACATCGCTCCGGCAAAATCCTTTCAGCTCTCGTGATGGCTGCCGATACAGTCCTGTTACACATCCTTGGCTACAAAAAAAACAATCTTCCAGCCAACCGACGACCCAAAGCGCAACGTTCCTGGAGGAATTTGATGAATAGCTGGTTCGGCAACATCAGCGTGAACATGAAACTGGGCCTGGGATTTGGCCTGGTCCTGGCACTGACCTGTGTCCTCGCCCTGACCGGCTGGACAAGCCTGGGCAGTCTGATCGACCGCAGTAACTGGATGAGCGACATCACCCAGCTCAATGCCGGCCTGACCAAGCTGCGCGTGGTTCGCCTGCAATACATGCTGACCAACGGCGACGAAACTGCCGCGCAAAATGTGCAGACCACCCTTGATGCGTTCTCCGCCCAGCAGCAAGCCTTGCTGGTGAAATTCAAGAGTCCGGAAAACCTCAAGCTGCTCAAAGAGCAAGGCGCGGTCATCGAGGCCTACAAGGCGTCCCTGAACAAAATGCGCAGCGCCTACCGCACGGGTAACAGCGCCCGCGATGCCATGAGTGCGAACGCGGAAACCGCCAATACGCTGATCGACGCCATCAGTACCCACGTGCAGCAAATGCCATTGAGCGACCAGCGCTTCGAACAATTCCAGGCCATCACAGCCGCCAAGGAAGCGTTCCTGCTGGCCCGCTACGAAGTGCGCGGCTACACCGCGACCACCAACGTCGAGACCGAGCAGAAAGCCGTCGGTCAACTGGACGCCGCCATCGCCAGCCTGAAACAACTGAATGTGCATTTCGCCGACACTCAGCTGGACGCCCTGCGTCAGCTGGAAACGGCGTTGAGCAATTACCGCAGCGCTTTGCAGGCCTATAAAACCGCGAGTAGCGATGGGGTGCAGGCACGCAAGGAAATGACGGATCAGGGCGCCGCCATCGTGACCCTCAGCGAGCAGCTGTATCAGATCCAGCTTGACCGCCGCGACGCCGAAAGCGCAAAAGCCCGCACCCTGCAACTGATCAGCACCTTGCTGGCACTGCTGGTGGGCATCATTGCCGCCGTGATCATTACCCGTCAGATCACCGGCCCGCTGCGCGACACGCTGGCCGTGGTCGAGCGCATCGCCAGCGGCGACCTGGCCCAGGACGTCAAGGTGACTCGCCGTGATGAACTCGGTGTGTTGCAGCAAGGCATCGCGCGCATGGGCGTGACCCTGCGCGACTTGATCAGCGGCATCCGCGACGGCGTCACTCAGATCGCCAGCGCTGCCGAAGAGCTGTCGGCGGTGACCGGGCAGACCAGCGCCGGCGTGAACAGCCAGAAGATCGAGACCGATCAGGTGGCCACCGCCATGCACGAGATGACCGCCACCGTTCAGGAAGTCGCGCGCAACGCCGAAGAAGCCTCGCAAGCCGCAGCCGCCGCTGACGGCGAAGCCCGCGAAGGCGACAAAGTGGTCAACGAAGCCATCGCCCAGATCGAACGCCTGGCCAGCGAAGTGGTGCGTTCCACCGAAGCCATGAGCGTGCTGCAACAGGAAAGCGACAAGATCGGCAGCGTCATGGACGTGATCAAGGCCGTCGCCGAGCAGACCAACCTGCTGGCGCTCAACGCAGCAATTGAAGCGGCCCGTGCCGGTGAAGCCGGTCGCGGTTTTGCCGTGGTGGCCGATGAAGTCCGTGGCCTGGCCCAGCGCACACAGAAATCCACCGAGGAAATCGAAGGCCTGGTGGCCGCTCTGCAAAACGGCACGCAAAAGGTGTCGGCGGTGATGAACAACAGCCGCGTGCTCACCGACAGCAGCGTCGCCCTGACCCGCAAGGCCGGTGTGTCACTGGAAAACATCACCCGCACGGTGTCCAACATCCAGTCGATGAACCAGCAGATCGCCGCCGCTGCCGAGCAGCAAAGCGCCGTGGCCGAAGAGATCAGCCGCAGCATCATCAACGTGCGCGACGTGTCCGAACAGACTGCGGCGGCCAGCGATGAAACGGCCAAGTCCAGTGTTGAACTGGCGCGGTTGGGGAATCAGTTGCAGATGATGGTCAGTCACTTCAGGGTTTGAGTCGCCCCCCATTGATGCATTCCCACGCTCCCGCGTGGGAATGCATCAATAGACGCTCTGCGTCTGCTTCGGCATGTGACGCGGAGCGTCACGGGCTGTATTTCAGGATGTGGGAGCGATCAACGTTGCCGTCACCAACGGAATCAGGCCCCCCACGGATTGATCACTTCAACTCCGGAAAATTCGAAGTCCCGAACATTGCGGGTCGCAATCGGAGCACCATGGC
The DNA here is from genome assembly GCF_054897965.1 of Pseudomonas sp. LB3P81. Classification (NCBI taxonomy): domain Bacteria; kingdom Pseudomonadati; phylum Pseudomonadota; class Gammaproteobacteria; order Pseudomonadales; family Pseudomonadaceae; genus Pseudomonas; species Pseudomonas sp. LB3P81. The sequence continues at coordinate 2,570,439 of NZ_JBUBVG010000001.1, forward strand.
TTCGGCAGATTGCGGCAATTTGCGCATCAGCCATCGACGCCGCTCGACCATTGGCTTCCGCGCCAGCAACAAGCGTCGCGTACTCAACGGCGGCGTGGGCATCAAAAGGTAAAATCCTTCCGGCAAAATCCTCTTCGAACATCGCCATCGCATGGGCTTCAAGTTTCTGCTTGCGCTTGCCAAAGGGAAGCCGCGCAATGCCGTGAAGAATTTCTGCCACGGTGATAGCGCTGATTGCCAGATCCATCGACGGTTGTGCATCGACCCAGGCCAGCACTTTTAAGTCGGGCTCGACGCGCATGAACTCCGAAAGAACATTGGTATCGAGCACTATCATTCGGAGAAATCCACCGCGGTTGCTTTCTCGTGACGCGAAGGAAGATCGAGTTCAACCCCACCGGTAGCGCTAAATCTTTTACGAATCCGGCTTCCAAGCCCTCCAGCGCGATCAACGGTAGACAAGGCTCTACCTAAAATCAGGCGAGCCTCTTCTTCCATCGAATGCCCGTTGTGGGCTGCTGCGATGCGCAGTTGTTCTTTAACCTGATCGTCGAGGTTTCGAATTGTGATGCTGGCCATGACGCCTCCTGCAATCAATGAAATCATTGATTGAGGCTAACACACCTCTCATCACTAATAACCACGAAGCCGCCGAGCGGCTTCAAGCACTAATCGCATTGGTAAACACCAACCGATTCCCGAACGGGTCTGCAATCGTCATGTCCTGACTACCCCACGGCATCGCCTGAATCTGCGGGTGCGAGAACGTGTATTCCTTAGCCAGCAGTTGCTGCTGAAACGCCTCCAGCTCATCCGTCTCGATGCGCAATGCCGAACCCGGCGTGCTGTCGCCATGGTGTTCGGACAGATGCAGCACGCATTCGCCGCGAGAGACCTGCAAGTACAGCGGAAAATCCGGCTCGAAACGATGCTGCCAGTCGATCTTGAAACCCAGGAAGTCGACGTAGAACTCCACGGCCTTGTTTTCGTCGAAAATCCGCAGAATCGGGGTGGTTTTTCCGAAGCTCATGAAGTTGCTCCCAGACTGGAAAGGCCCAGAGTGTAGCTGGGCTGGTGTCAGCGCTTCGGCCTGCTGATGGCTTTCTTTAATTGCAATGTGCCATCACTGTGACGCAGTTCAAAAGATCGCAGCCTGCGGCAGCTCCTACGGGGTACGCATTTCAACGTAGGAGCTGCCGCAGGCTGCGATCTTTACGATCAATGAAAACCTGCGCGCAAATCCCCTTCCCGCGCCAGAAACCGCCCTTCCCTTTTTCCGTTCGCCTGCCCGTCGCTGTAACTCAACACACCGTTGACCCACACCCCGTCGATACCTTCCGCCGCCCGTTGCGGATCATTGAAGTCCGCGACATCGCGAATGGTCACCGGATCGAACAACACCAGGTCCGCCCAATGTCCTTCACGAATCTCACCCCGGTCCTTCAAACCGAATCGCGCCGCGGACAGCCCGGTCATTTTGTGCACCGCCGTGTGCAGCGGAAACAGCCCGACGTCGCGACTGAAATGTCCGAGCACCCGTGGGAATGCGCCCCACAAACGTGGATGCGGAAACGGGTCTTCGGGCAAGCCATCAGAGCCGTTCATCGACAGCGGGTGCGCGAGGATGCTTCGTACGTCGTTCTCATCCATTCCGTAGTACACCGCGCCGAATGCCGCCAGTTCTTCGGTCAGTTGCATCACTTCATCGGTGGAAGCCGAGAAGGCGCTGGCGTACGCCAGGCCGGTGGATAAACCCAAGGCGCCGGCTTCAAGGCTCTCGCGCAGTTGCTCGCGCATCGCGCTGATTTCATCCGGCGTGGCCGTGCGGAACAGGTCGTCGAGATGATTGCTGCGCAACGCGGTGTGGCCCACCAGTGCGGCGACGTTCAGCGTGGTGTTCGCCGCTTCGACCGCCGCGCGATAGTCGCTGAATGTCGGATAAACAAAGGCCGCCGAGGTGCCGAGCAGGTTCATCGGGTCCGGCGGATCACCTTTCAAACTCACCGGCGAAGCGCTGATCCCGCAGTTGCCGACAATGACGGTGGTCACGCCCTGGCTGAGCTTGGGCAGCATCTGCGGCTGGCGGATCACCACCGTGTCGTCGTGGGTGTGCACGTCGATGAAACCCGGCGCCAGCACTCGGCCGGCAGCGTCGATTTCTTCGGTGGCGGTGGCGTCGTGCAAGTCGCCGATGCGCTCGATGCGGCCGTCCAGAATCGCCACGTCGGCGCGATAACCGGGGGCGTTACTGCCGTCGATGATCAGGGCGTTGCGAATCAGCGTGTCGTACATCATGTCAGTCTCCCAGCGGCAAGTGATCGTCGCCGCCGCGGTAATCGTCGAGGGCGAGTTTGATCCGCCGCAGACGCTCTTGATTGTCTTCAGGATTGGCCAGCGCCAGCTCGGTGGCAAGCACGTCGATGGCCAGCAGCATGCCGTAGCGTGCCGCCGTGGGTTTGTAGATGAACGAGGTTTCGACGCCTTGCAGCGGCAGCAGCACATCGGCCAATTGCGCCAGCGGCGAGTCGGCCCGGGTGATGGCGAGAATGCGTGCGCCGTAGCTGCGTGCCAGTTCGATGGCTTCGATTAACTCAGGGGTAATGCCGGTCAGCGAGCAAACGATCACCGCGTGTTCGGAGCCGAGGCTAGCGGCAGTGACACGCATCATCACCGGGTCGTGGCACACCGAAATCGGGTAGCCGAATCGCACCAGCCGCACCTGCAGTTCATCGCTGCACAAGGTCGAGCAACCGCCCATGCCGAACGCATGAATCATCCGCGCCTTGCCCAGCAACTTCACCGCGTCGGCGAAGCGCAACTCGTCGAACGCCGACAGATGCTGGCGCAATGTGGACTCGATATCGCCGACGATCTGCCCGTAGAACGCCGACTACGCGCCGTAAAGCCCCATCAATGGATTGAGATGGGCGACCAGCGCAAAGGCGATGCATTCGGGCAACAGGGCGAACGAGGTGGTGAGTCCGGCCAGGACATCGGCGCGCAGACGTTTTGCTTTCATGGGGGACCGGACACAGCAGGGAAAGAGGGGGGCGGATGGTACGGAATTGAGGGCAACCGGGCCAGTTGTCGGGCTGCTGAAAATGCCTTCGCGAGCAAGCCCGCTCCCACAGGTTTTGTGTCGTTCACGAAATTGTCGAACGACACATAACCTGTGGGAGCGTGGCTTGCCCGCGATGAACGATGACGCGGTCTAAGGTGGACTCAAACCATCTCGTCCCGAATCCACTCAACCACCGACGTCCGCTTCGGCACCCACCCCAACAACTCCCGCGCATGCTTGCCGCGCACCCGGCTGTTGGAGCCCAAACCATAGTTGGCCATTTCATAACCCCACTCGGCTTCGGCGTCTTTCAACGGCCAATCCTGCAGCTCACCCAAATTCAACGCCTGGGCAATCGCCGTGGTCATTTCGATGAACGATGCTTCACCGCTTTCGACGAAGTAGAACGTGCCCGGTACGTTTTTGCCCAGCGCCAGCAGGTACAGGGACACCACGTCTTCGATGTGCACGTTGGACCAGATGTTCTGGCCGCTACCGACATGACGAACCACGCCACTTTTGCGCGCCTGTTTCAGCAAGCGCGGCAATTGCACGCTGTCACGCTTGACGCCCAGGCTGTGGCCGTAGATCAGGGTGTTGCAGATCACGGCCGAGTTCACCCCGTCTTTCGCAGCGGCGAGGATAAGGTTGTCGATGGCCACACGCGCAGCCTTGTCTGCCGTCGGCTCCGGCAGACTGTCGTCGTCATAGACGACGTCACTGGACTTGCCGCCCGACGCATCGCCGACGATGCTCGAACCGCTAGTGTGCAGGAACACTTTGTCGGAACCGCGCAAGGCATTGAGCAAGGCTTGCACCGCACCGCGATGGTCGCTGCTGGCGGCGTTGATCACGGCGTCGGCAGTGCGGGCCTGCTCGGCCAGTAGTGCGCTGTCGTCAAGAGTGCCGATGACCGGGGTGATGCCCAAAGCGCTCAATTCATTGGCTTGTTCGGTGCTGCGCACCAGTCCGGTGACCGTGTGGCCAGCGCGGACCAGGCCGGTAGCGATGGAGCCGCCGATAAAACCGGCAGCGCCGGTAACGAATACGTTCATGGAGAAACTCCCTGCGTGAATAAGTGATGCAACGAGTATCAAGCAGTCGTCACTGACGAAAAATCCCCGTTGACCCAATTCACTCTTGCGCAGGGATCATGAATCAGCCCTTGAAATCCGGGTTCGCGTAAACCGCCAACTTGCCCTGGATGAAGTCCAGGAAGCACTGAATCCGCAGGGCCAGTTGTGAGTTGCGGTAGTACACCGCGTTGATCGGCTGGCGATAGCCGCTGTTGAAATCCGCCAGCAGCACCTTCAAGCGTCCGGCGCGGATGTCTTCGATAGTCATGAAATGCGACAGGCTGGCAATGCCCTGACCTTCCAGCGCCAGGTGCCTGATCGTCTCGCCGCTGGACGCGCTGATCGACGCCTGAATCGGCCAGCGATCGCCATGCACATAACGCAACGGCCATTGGTTGAGGCCTTCGTTATGGGTAAAGCCCAGCAGCGCGTGCCCGCTCAGATCCTCGACCACCTTCGGTGTGCCGTGTTGCTCAAGGTAGGCCGGGCTGGCGACGATGTGCAGCGGGCTGCAACCCAGCGAACGGGCGTGCAGGGTCGAGTCGGCCAGCGTGCCGATGCGGATGGCGATGTCGGTGCTCTGTTCGAGCAGGTCGATGATCAGGTCGTTGCTGTTGAGTTCGAGCTGGATGTCCGGGTAGAGCCGGCGGAACTCGTCGATGTACGGCACGATGGCGTGCAGCATGAACGGCGAGGCAGCGTTGATCCGCAAGCGCCCGGACGGGGTTTGCTGGCGTGAGGACAGGCGCTCTTCGAGCTCGTCCATCTGATCGAGAATCAGCTTGGCGTGCTCGAAGAAATACTTGCCCTCCTCGGTCAGGTCCATGCGTCGCGTGGTGCGGTTGATCAGCGTGGTATCGAGTTTCGCCTCCAGCCGCGACAGCGTGCGGCTGACCGCCGAAGGCGTCTGCCCGACCTGCTCGGCCGCCGCCGAAATCGACCCGCACTCAATCACGCAGACGAAAATCTGCAACTCATCGGATCTGGCTTTCACGTGTGTCCCTTATCGATAGTCCTGCGCCATTTCACTGTGCAGAGGAAACCTGTGGCGAGGGAGCTTGCTCCCGCTGGTGCGCGAAGCGGACCCAAAACCAGCGAACGCGGTAGTTCTGGCAGATCGCGTCGGCTGAATCACGACGGCTTCGCCGCCGAGCGGGAGCAAGCTCCCTCGCCACAAATCAGCGTCCGCTCAAGACATCGATAGTAGCCGAGCATCAAGCCTTGAGGCCAAACACCTCGGCCAGATGCTGTTCATAGCGCGCCACATCGGCTTCGATGTTCGGGCGCTTCATCACGTCAACGCACAGGAACGTCGGCAAACCGGTCATGCCGAGAAACTCGTTGGCCTTGTGGAACGGGAAGTACACCGCGTCCACGCCCTTGGCTTCGAAGAAGTCGGTCGGGTCGTCGAAGGCTTGCTGCGGCGCGTTCCAGGTCAGCGACAGCATGTATTGCTTGCCCTGCACCAGGCCACCGCTGCCGTACTTTTGCGAGGCGTCGGAACGGGTGCGACCGTCGCTGGCGTAGAGGCTGCCGTGGCCTTCGGTGAAGACTTCGTCGATGTACTTTTTCACCGTCCACGGCGCGCCCATCCACCAACCGGGCATCTGATAAATGATCACGTCGGCCCAGAGGAATTTGGCGACTTCTTCGGCGACGTCGTAACCCTCGTCGATGAAGGTGGCTTTCACGTCAACACCGCCGCGATCCAGCACGCTCAGCGCGGCTTCATGCAGGGTGGAGTTGTAGCGGCCATCGGAGTGCGCAAACTTTTTGCCGCCATTGAGCAACAGGACTTTTTTCATGAGAAATCTCGAAAGGATCAGAAATTGGATGGCGGCAGGTTAGCGACCGGCCCCGCGCGGAATAAGCCCTGAATTCACAAAATTCATTTGACCCATACGCACGAATCAATAGGCGATTGTTGCCATAAACTGGCGCCGATTCTGAACTTGAGGAGACTTCTAATGAGTGAAATGCAAGGCTTCATCCTGCACGCCAAGACCCGCCCGGAAAAATCTGACGCCTTCGAAGCGTTCTTCCGCGGCTATGTGGAGGCAAGTCGTGCCGAGCCCGGCTGCATCGAGTACCACATGCTGCGCGACAAACAGGACCCGACACTGTTTATCTTCTTCGAGATCTGGCAATCCCTGGCGCATCTCGACGTGCACTCGAATCTGCCGCACATGAAGCAGTTTCTCGAACAGCGCGAAGCCTATCTGGAGCAGGATTTCGAGATCCGCGCGATCGACATGCTCAGCCCGTCGTCCGCTACCCGCTGATCAGCAAATGGCCGCCGAGTACGCCGAGGCCGATGAAGAACACGCGCTTGAACAGCACGGCGCTGATCCGCTGACGCAGCCATTGCCCGAGCAACATGCCGAGCACCGCCGGGATCAGCGCCAGCAATGACGCGTTCAACTCGTCCCCGCCCAGCGCCCCGCGCCATAACAGGCCGGCGGCGAGTGCGAGGGTCGACACGGTGAACGACAGGCCTAGCGCCTGCACCAGTTCATCCTTGTTCAAACCCAGTGCTTGCAGGTACGGCACCGCCGGAATCACGAAGACGCCGGTGGCCGAGGTGATGACACCCGTCAGCACGCCGCACAGCGGGCCGAGCCAGCGTTCGGTGCCACGACTGACGCGCATGATCGGCAGGAACAACCCGCTCAGCGCGTAGAGCAGCAACGCCGCGCCCAATCCCCGCACCACCCAATGACCGCCGGCCATGCCGATCCACAACGTGCCAGCGCCAGTGCCGATGAAGATCGCCAGCAACATCGGCCACAGCCGTTTGACCAGCCCCTGCAAATGCCCACCGAAGGCCAGTTGCCAGACGTTGGTCAGGGTCGCGGGAATAATCAGCAACGCCGCAGCCTGCGACGGCGCCATAGCCAGACCGAGCAGGCCCATGGCGATGGTTGGCAGGCCGAGGCCGATGACACCTTTGATCATTCCGGCCAGCAGGAAGGTGGCGATGACCATCAGGGAAAGGGTCAGACCGAGGTTTTGGTAGAACGCGGCGAGTGTATTCATGGGCTTATCCTGAGCCCGGAATGGCTGCGTGAAAATCTGCCATATACTGAGGGTGCCTCTTGCTCAGGAAGAGGCTGATATATTCGTCATTTTGACTGACGCCTTCGCGAGCAGGCTCGCTCCCACAGGGGAATGCATTTCAAATGTGGGAGCGAGCCTGCTCGCGAAAGCGCCCTTCCAGGCAACACATATTCTGAGGTTGCTGTAATGCACTTCGACCTGACCGACCTGCGCCTCTACCTGAACATCCTCGACACCGGCAACATCACCGCCGGCGCCGCTCGCAGCCATTTATCCCTGGCGGCAGCGAGCGCGCGAATCCGCGCGATGGAATCATCTCTGGGCATTGATTTTCTCGAACGCGGTCGTCGCGGCGTCACCCCCACGCCTGCCGGAAAAGCCCTGGCGCAACACGCCAGGCTCTTGCTGCAACATGCCGAACGCATGCAGCAGGACCTGGCCGAATATGCCAAAGGCGTCAAAGGTCAGGTGCGCTTGTTATGCAACACCACAGCGATCACCGAGCACCTGCCGGAAGTGCTGGCGGACTTCCTGTGCCGTCATCCCAACCTCGACATTGATCTGCAGGAGTTGCCCAGCGCCCGTATCACTCACGCCCTGCGTCAGGGCGCTGCAGACCTTGGCATCGTCTCCGACGCCGTGGACACCCACGCCCTCGAAACCCTGCCCTTTCGCGATGATCCGCTGGTGCTGATCGTGCCGCCCGACCATCCCCTGGCGAACGGCGCGACACCCGGTTTCATCGACACCCTGCATCACGATTACGTTGGCCTGAGCGCCAATAGCGCACTGGCGGTGTACCTCGAAGAACAGGCATTGCACGCGGGGATGCGCCTGCAAATCCGCATCCGCGCGGAAGGTTTCGACGGGGTGATGCGCATGGTCGCTCGCGGCGCAGGGCTGGCGATTGTGCCGCTGGCGGCGATCCAGCGCCGGGCCGTCGATCAACCGTTCAAGATCTTCGCCCTGAAGGAAGACTGGGCCCAGCGCAAATTGTTGCTGTGCGCCCGCTCATTCACTGGCCTGCCCGGTTATGCCAGAGCCCTGCTCGACGCGTTGCGCGCTGCAAACCGGACCGGGAGCCCATGAAAACCAGTGTTTGGCCCCACAGGCACCTGTATGACGAAGGCCGCGCAGAGTAATATCTGCGCTTTCAAATCAAGCCTGACCACAACAACCAAAAGGGAACCAGATGGCGGATGAAATCTTGCAACAGGTAACGCTCAAGCGGGGGTTGAAAAATCGGCACATTCAACTGATCGCATTGGGCGGAGCCATTGGTACGGGGCTGTTCCTGGGCTCCGCCGGAGTGCTCAAGTCCGCTGGACCGTCGATGATCCTCGGCTACGCGATTGCCGGACTCATCGCTTTCCTGATCATGCGCCAACTCGGTGAGATGATTGTCGAAGAACCGGTGGCCGGCTCTTTCAGCCACTTCGCGCACAACTACTGGGGCGGTTTTGCCGGTTTCCTGTCCGGCTGGAACTACTGGGTGCTGTATGTGCTGGTGGGCATGGCCGAGCTGACGGCCGTCGGCAAGTACGTGCAGTTCTGGTGGCCGGAGGTGCCGACCTGGGTCAGCGCGGCGGTGTTCTTCGTGCTGGTCAACCTGATCAATACACTGAACGTCAAAGTCTTCGGCGAGATGGAATTCTGGTTCGCGATCATCAAGGTCGTGGCCATCATCGGCATGATCCTCCTCGGCTGCTACATGCTGTTCAGCGGCACCGGCGGCCCGCAAGCGTCCGTGAGTAACCTGTGGAGCCATGGCGGTTTCTTCCCCAACGGCACCAACGGTTTGCTGATGGCGATGGCGTTCATCCTGTTTTCCTTCGGCGGTCTGGAACTGGTCGGCATCACCGCGGCTGAAGCCAGCGAGCCGAGAAAGGTCATTCCCAAGGCCATCAATCAGGTGGTTTACCGGGTGCTGATTTTCTACGTTGGCGCGCTCACTGTGTTGCTGTCGCTGTATCCCTGGGATCAACTGCTGCAGACCCTGGGCGCCTCGGGCGATACCTACAGCGGCAGCCCGTTCGTGCAGATTTTCGCCTTGATCGGCAGCGACACCGCCGCGCAGATCCTCAACTTCGTGGTGCTCACCGCGGCGCTGTCGGTTTACAACAGCGGCGTCTACTGCAACAGCCGCATGCTCTTCGGCCTGGCCGAACAAGGCGATGCGCCAAAGGTTTTGATGAAGCTGAACAAGCAGGGCGTACCGTTGCTGGCGCTGGGCGTCTCGGCGCTGATCACGATGTTGGCCGTGCTGGTCAACTACGTCGCTCCGCAAGAAGCGCTTGAGTTGTTGTTCGCCCTGGTGGTTGCGTCCCTGATGATCAACTGGGCGCTGATCAGCCTGACGCACCTCAAGTTTCGCAAGGCCATGGTACAGCGCGGCATCGTGCCCGGCTTCAAGGCCTTCTGGTCGCCGTACACCAATTACCTGTGCCTGGCGTTCATGGCCGTGATCATCTGCGTCATCTGGATGATTCCGCCGGTGCGTGCCTCGGTGTATGCCATGCCGGTGTGGGTGTTGGTGATCTACGGTTGCTACCGGTTGCGCATGGCCAGGCACCGAAACCTGCCAGTGGCTCAATAAACACTGAATAAAAAAACGCCCCGGCATTCCATGAATACCGGGGCGTTTTTTTTATGGCTTGCGTCAGTGACCGAGCGTTTCTGGACACCCCGATGTCGAGCACAGACAACTGATGTCGCACCAAGCCCTATAGGGTGCGACTTCAGTTCTCCCTCACGCTCGGAGTCATCATGTCCGCACCGATAACCGTTCTTCGCGACACTCACCCACTGCCGGTGCTCGACGCCTGCAAATGGGAAAAACTCGAAGGCGATCCGCACACCGTCAACCTCAACGCCTACACCAGCGAAGACGGCAGCAAGATCATGGGCACCTGGATCTGCACGCCGGGCAAGTGGTATGTGGAATACGTGAAGTGGGAATACTGCGATTTCCGCGAGGGTTACTGCATCATCACCCCGGAAGGAAAGGAGCCGATCCATCTGCGTGCCGGTGATATTTTCGTCATTGAGCCGGGGATGAAAGGCACGTGGGAAGTGGTTGAAACCGTGCGCAAATATTTCGTGTTTGCCTGATGCAAAAAAACCGGGAGATCACCCGACGTGATTTCCCGGTCAAAAATACTTTTCGGAGCAGCACCAAACCTGTGGCGAGGGAGCTTGCTCCCGCTCGGCTGCGAAGCAGCCGCAAAATCAGCAACCGCGTTTGACCTGTAACACCGCGCTCGCCGGGTTTGGGTCCGCTTCGCGAACCAGCGGGAGCAAGCTCCCTCGCCACAAAAGCCTGATCCCCCCCCTTCTCTATTGCGGTTTGCGATAGCTATTGATGATCGCCGAAAAGTCCTTGCCACCTTCCCCGCGCTGGCTCATCGCCTGATACAACTGCTGGGCCACCGCGCCGAGCACCACCGGTTGGTGCGCCTGACGTGCCGCTTCCGTGGCCAGCCCCAGATCCTTGAGCATCAGTTCGGCACCGAAACCGCCGGTATAGCCGCGCGAGGCCGGCGCCGTTTCGACGATGCCCGGCCACGGGTTGTACATTTCCGAACTCCAGCAACGACCGGTGGAACTGTTGATGATGCCGGCGAGCACGGTGGTGTCGATCCCCAGAGCATCACCGAGCGCCATGGCTTCGCTGACGCCGACCATGGAGATCGCCAGCAGCAGGTTGTTGCAGATCTTGGCGATTTGCCCGGTGCCGACTTCACCACAATGGACGATGTTGCGGCCCATCTGCGCCAGCACCGGTTGCAGGTTGGCGAACAGTTCCGGCGTGGCGCCGACCATGAAGGTCAGGGTTCCCGCCGCTGCGCCGCCAGTGCCACCCGACACCGGCGCATCCGCCATGGCCACGCCTTGCCTGGCTGCCGCAACTGCCACATCGCGCGCCGTCTGCGGGTCGATGGTGCTGCAATCAACCGCCGGCACGCCTTTGGCGATCCCCGCCAGCACGCCGTCTTCACCCAGCCACACGCTGCGCACGTGCACCGCGGCGGGCAGCATGGTGATCACCAGTTCTGCGCCTTGAGCCGCTTCACGGGCCGTCGCGCTGATGCTGCCGCCCAGTTGCTCCAGCTCGGCCAGAACGGTTTTGTTCAGATCAACCAGTCGCAACACGTGGCCGGCCTTGATCAGGTTGCGCGCCATCGGCGCGCCCATATTGCCGAGACCGATAAAAGCGATTTTCATGTCCGGCTCCTTAACGCAAGTGGATGGTGGTGTTCACACCGTCGTTGACGCTGTCGTCATCGAACCAGCGACTGGTGACGGTCTTGGTCTGAGTGTAGAACTGCACCACTTGCTTGCCATACGGGCCGAGGTCGCCGAGTTTGGAACCGCGCGAACCAGTGAAGCTGAAGAACGGGACCGGCACCGGAATCGGGATGTTGATGCCGACCTGGCCGACGTCGATTTCGTTCTGGAATTTGCGCGCCGCCGCACCGCTCTGGGTGAACAGGCCGGTGCCGTTGCCGAACGGGTTGGCGTTGACCAGTGCGATGGCTTCGTCGAGCGTATTCACTTCCAGCACCACCAGCACCGGGCCGAAGATTTCCTGGGTGTAGATCTGCATCTCGGGGGTCACGCCGGAGAACAGGGTCGGGCCGACAAAGTTGCCCTTCTCGAAGCCAGGAACGGTGATGTCGCGACCGTCCAGCTCAAGCTTGGCGCCTTCCTTGATGCCGCTTTCGATCAGATCGAGAATCCGTGCCTTGGCGCGCTTGGAAATCACTGGCCCAACGTCAGTGCCCGGCTCGCTGCCGGCGTTCACTTTGAGCTTCTGCGCCAGCGCTTTCAGGTCTGGCAGCCATTGCTTGGCCGCGCCCACCAGCACAACCACGGACGTGGCCATGCAACGCTGACCGGCCGCACCGAAACCGGCACCGACCAGCGCATTCAGCGCCTGTTCGCGATTGGCATCCGGCAGCACCACGGCGTGGTTTTTCGCGCCCATCATCGATTGCACGCGCTTGCCGTGCTTGCCGGCCAGGTCGTAGACGTGAGTACCGACGGCGGTCGAACCGACGAAGGACACAGCCTTGATGTCTTTATGAGTGCAGAGCGCGTCCACCACGTCCTTGCCGCCATGAACGACGTTAAGCACGCCCGCCGGAACACCGGCCTCGATCGCCAGTTCCACCAGCAGCATGGTCGACATCGGGTCCTGTTCGGACGGCTTGAGCACGAAGGTGTTGCCGCAGGCGATAGCCATCGGGAACATCCACAGCGGAATCATCGCCGGGAAGTTGAACGGGGTGATGCCGGCGCAGACGCCGATCGGCTGACGCAGGGTGTAGGTATCGACGCCGCCCGCGACGTTCTCGGCGAATTCGCCCATTTGCAGGCTGCCAATGGAGCACGCGTGTTCGACCACTTCCAGGCCACGGAAAATATCGCCTTCAGCATCGGCAATGGTTTTGCCCTGCTCGTTGCTGAGCACCACGGCGATGCGTTTGGAGTGCTCGCGAATCAACGCCTGGAGCTTGAGCATGATGCGCATGCGCGCACCGATCGGGGTCAGCTTCCAGGTCTGGAAGGCGCGATGGGCGGCGCTGATCGCGGCGTCGACTTCCTGCGCGGTTGCGAACGGAACCTTGGCCAGCACTTGCTGGGTCGCCGGGTTAACGATGTCGTGCCATTCGGTGGTCTGGGACTCGACCCACTCGCCGTCGATCAACAGCTTGACCTTTTGCACAGTGGTTTCGTTTGGCGTGAGCGATGCGTTCATGATGGTCTCCGGGACATTGTTCTTGTTTAGAGAGCTATCTAAGGAGCCAAGGCGAGAAAGTCGCCTTGAGCTGAGGCGTGTGTCGCGAATTGGTTGTCGGACTGTTTTTGGAGTATAGATGTGCAAACTTCTAATAAGAACGCACATATAAGCCGGTCCATCATGCAAAAAAACATCACGTCCTTAGGTTCGCTGAACTGGGATGACCTCAAGTTTTTCCTCGAAGTCGCCCGCACCCGCAAGGCCAGCACCGCGGCCAAGCGCCTCGCAGTGGACTACACCACCGTGTCGCGGCGCATCAGTTCGCTGGAAGCGGCACTGGGCACATTGCTGTTCGAGAAATCCCGGACCAGCGGTTTCGTCCTGACCGCCGAAGGTCAGCGATTGCTCGGTTACGCCGAGTCGATCGAAAGCACACTGCACATGGCCTGCGAGCAGGTTTCAGGTTCCGGCGTGGCGCTGTCCGGTCACGTACGCATGGGCTGCACGGAAGGGTTCGGCAGCTTTTTCATCACCCCGCAACTGAGCCATTTCGTCGACGCCTACCCGGCGATCTCGGTGGACATCCTGCCACTGCCGCACTTCATCAGCCTGTCCAAGCGCGAGGCAGACATCGTCATTGCCCTGGAGCGTCCGGAACACGGCCCGTACGTCTGCTGCAAACTCTGCGACTACAAATTGCAGCTGTACGCGACCCAGGACTATCTGGACAAACACCCGCCCATCCGCCGCCCGGCAGACTTGGGCAAGCACTCATTCATCAGTTATGTCGACGACCTGGCATTCAGCTCGGAGCTGCTGTACCTGGCAAACGTGCTGCCCGGCGCGAGTGCCAATCTGCGCAGCACCAGCGTGATCGCGCAGTTCGTGGCAGCGCAGCAAGGCCGGTCGCTGGCGATTCTGCCGTGCTTCCTCGCCGCGCAGGATCCGCGATTGCTGCCGGTGTTGCCGGAAGAGATCAATATCACCCGGCAGTTCTGGATGTACTGTCGGGAGGATTTGAGGAAGCTGAAGCGGATCACCCTGTTGTGGGATTACATCCGTGCGGTCACTGAGCAGAATCAGGGTTTGTTGATGGGTGAAACGCGGGAACTAAAATTTGCTGATGTGTAGACCTGCAAGAAACAATCATCTCTCGACACTGAGGGAGTTGTACAAAAAACTGACTCCTTAGAGCATTTTCAGAAAGGGCCTACATCGCCCATGCATAGTCGCGTTGTAGGCTGCGCGGCCAACTTTCAGGATGATGTAGTTGCATGGCCGAAGGGAAATGTACCGGGCACCATTGCAGTGTGTGCTACGAAAAAAATCTTAAGGAAAAAGAACGACTCGATGCGCTTTTACAGGCTAAACGGAGACGGGCCGCCAAGGAGCCACCACCTACAGCAGATCCACCTCTTCCGAATAAAAGACCGAGGCCCCTGTTCAAGGGTTGCGTCTTCGCCAAGTCCTGCACACTGCCGGATGGGGTAATTAATCACAGCAATCCAGGTGGATTTGTACCACTCGAATCCCTGAACCAATACGGCAACTTTGCAGTACTGGGCACAGGCATTGCCGTAGCGGCCGGCGGTACTCCGCTGCAATGGATCGGTGGTTCCGCAAGTGCAGCGGCTCTTGCGAGTCATCTTCGCGGGACCTTGGCACTGGGGATAAGCAGTGTTTCTGCGACTGTCGCTGCGCCAGCGGCGGTAGGCTTCGCTGCGCTGCTGATGCCTGACACTACCTCCCCTGACAGTGCCTTCTATAAATCCGAGCAATACGCCCAGTTGAGCACTGGAAACACTCGGGCGCGGGTCAATGTGAAATATCTGCCAGACGGCTCTATAAGTGTGTACGGGTTTTATACCGGAACAAAAAGGGAGTGGCAGACGGTACCCGTAATCGCAGCAAAAATGCGTGGCGAACAAATGGTGGCTGACCTCGCGAACGGCATCGAGGTCATCTGGACTCCGGCAGCCAATCCCGACGAAATACTGGGCATTCCTGCACTCGAAGGCGTCACGCTGAAGCCAGGATCCTGGGTGTACCCGCCAACCGACCAGGCAGACAAGATACTCATCAACCCTGTCTATCCACCGGACTACCACGACGCGCTAATCTGGTTCCCCGACACCGCTATTCAGCCGATTTATATTTCGCTGAGCGTGATGGGGGACCATCGGTATCATCCAGCGCCTAAAGGACTGACAGCGTTTCCAGATGCAGCACGTGCAAAACGAAAATCGTCAGTCCAAGGTGGAGGCGGCAAAAGACACCGCTGGGTCGATAGCTCGGGAAGAATTTATGAATGGGATACCCAGCACGGCGCGGTGGAAATGTATGACAAGCAAGGTAAGCATTTAGGGGAGTTCAACCCTGAAACGGGGGCGCAAACAAAGCCCGCCAAACCCGGCAGGACAACACCGAAGTGAAGATAGGGGGTAGTTATGTATTTATGTGTTGAAGGCTTCTTTCCAGATGGTCACCCGGATGAGTTCCTCCAGTTTGAGCTGGACGTCTTACCTGAGTTTAATCAAGCCGTGCTGGATCTGGTGGGATGGAATTCCCTCGCAGACGGCGTGAGGCATGGCGTTGTAGATTTAACAGCGGCGCAAGTTAGGCAAATTGAAAAGGTGCTCGGTCGGTCCATACCAAGCGACCTTGATATTTGCATCAGCGTCCTTGCATAAAATGACGATGCAGCCTATGTACCTATGCATCACTGGTTTTTTACCTGACAGCGCCGAAGATAGCTCATTGAAATATGAGCTGGACGTTGCGCCCGAATTCGAACATAAAGTTATGAAAATACTGGGCTGGAAAAGTCTCGCCGCAGAGGCCGATGGGGAGCTACCACTGACACCTGAACAAATAAGTCAAATCGGTGCTGCCATCAACGAAGCCATACCCAGTAACCTTGATATGTTTATTGGTGTTGTAGCGTAGCGTCACCGACTATCCCAGCCATCAAGTAAAACGTAGACAGAGCATATTGTTCGCCGATTAACCGGCGCTAACCACGATCGACACCCGGCGGTTCTCGGTTCGGCCGGCTGCGGTGTCGTTGGAGGTAACGGGCTGACTGCTGCCGAGGCCGCGCAGCTGGATGTTTTGTTCTTTCATGCCGACCGCGGTCAGCACGTTGCCGACGCTTTTCGCACGGCGCAGGGACAGCTGTTCGTTATACGGTTCCTTGCCCGACGCGTCGGTGTGACCATCGACCCGCACCCGCTCGATCCCGACGCCCGGCAACGCCTTGCCAATGCGCTCGACGATCTCGGTGCTCTGCGGATTCAGAATTTCAACGTCACTGCCGAACAACACTTTGCCGGACAGGCCAAACGCCCAGCCCTCGTCGGTCAACTCGAAACCCTGCTGTTTGAGCACCGCGACCTGCGCAGGGGTCAGGCCTTTTTGCGGCGCCGTCTGGCAGCCGGACAACGCCAGCACCGCCATGAACAGGGTGATCGTGAAAATCGCAGGGGGAGTGAGAACACCGGCATTAGCTACTGGTTTGAACATCGGCGACAGGGTGCTCCGCCCCTGACGTGTGCTGTGCACCTCTGGCGAAGCGCTTGGCTTGGTACATCGCCGCATCGGCCGCGTTGAGCAGCGTCCCCGGTGTCACCCCATGTTCGGGGTACACGGCAATGCCAATACTGAGAGAAGTCAACACCTGGCAAGTCCCCGGCAACGGGATCGGCATTTCCATGCTCGCCAGGATTTTTTCGGCGATCCGCTCGGCGTCTTCAGTCTTGTGCAGCGGGGTCAGCAGGACGGCAAACTCGTCGCCCCCCAGGCGCGCCACCAGATCGTCAGCGCGCAACTGCGCGCGAACCCGATTGGCCACTGCCACCAGCACCGCATCGCCGGCGGCGTGACCGAAGTTATCGTTGATGTCCTTGAACCGGTCACTGTCGAGAAACAGCACTGCCACGCGTTCGTTGAACTTGTTGGCGTTGCGCAGTGAACGGATCAACCGGCCTTCGAAAAACGCCCGGTTCGGCAAGCCAGTGAGGCTGTCATGGCTGGCCTTGTGAGCCAGGATTTCGTTTTCGCTTTGCAGGTGGGTCTGCCAGGTTTCGAGTTCAGCAAGCAAGGCATTAAAGTCGTTACCCAGGTTGTCGAGCTCGGCGATGGCGGCCGGTGGCACACGCCGATCGAAGGTCCGCTCGCTACGTGCGGCGTGAGCTACGGAAGCCAGTCTGCGCAGGGGGCCGGTGATCCCGCGAAGTTGTCGGCGCGCGAGATAAATCGCCACCCAGGCACTGACAGCGGTGCACAGAACGATACCCACCAGGCCACTGAGCAAAAAACGCATCAGGCTGCCACCGTGACCAATGAGCTGGATGCTGCCGATTTCCTGGCCCTCATGGACAATCGGCATGCTGATCGGTTTTTCCAGAATCGCTTTGGCCATCTGCATTTCGAGGTCCGAGAACAATCCTGTTTCCGGCCGCTGCCAACGCGCCAACAACTTGCCTTGCTCGTCCAGCACCTGGGCATCGGCCACTTCTTCGGTGGACGCAATCAATGCCAGCGCTTCGGTGGCGGCCGCCTTGTCGTTGAACACCACCGCTGCTTCCACGGTGTAGTTGATGGAGCGTGCAATCAGGTGCAGGTTGTGGTCGGCATAGACCCGCAAAGCCAACACGCCGAGCAGCGTCAGCGAGACACTGGCCATGGCCACGCCCACCAACGCGACGATCAAATGACCGCGTCCGATGACCGAACGCAAGGTCGGACGGCTATCCGGTTTGAATAACTTCATGGTGCCGCCGGCTTGCGGCGGGACAGTTGCAGTACGCTGGGGTGAATTTTCACGCCGCTGCGGGCGACGGAATCGAGGTTGACCTCAAAGGACACCTGCTCATCGCTGACCCGCAGGCAGAACAGGCTGCCGACGGTGCATTGGTCGTCGCTTTCGCTGATGCTCAGCACCGGACGCCCCGCCAGCGAAGCAAATAGCCGGCTGCGTACTTCGCTGGTCAGTTTGCCGATGTACACCGCGTCGCATTCGCCGACAATGGATCGATTGGCGGCCAGCAACCGGCGCACGGTGACGGGACGGCCGGTGGCCTGGGTCGTGCCTTTGACCAGATCGTCGGTGTATTCGGTGGAGCCCAATATGCACAGTCGCAGTTGTGCCGGCTCAACAGGCCAGCGGGCATAACTGAGTATGCCGAGTACAACCTGCGTGACGGCTTTGGCGCGTTGATCGGCCATGCCGGGGGGCGTTTGCGCTTGCGCGAAAACGAGGCCACTGAGCAAACAGAGAATGCCTGCCAGCATGACTCGCTTGCAGACAACAATGCGCTCTGTCGTCCGGACAGCCACCTTCATGCAGGGATTCTCTTCGATCGTAACAGGATGATGTCGCAATGATATCATGGCGCCGAAACGTCCGCGAGGCCGCACAAGACGGCACTTCGGACAGTTTCCGTCGTCCAGCGCTGCTCCCTCAATCCCGCGATGGCATGGCCTCTTCCAACTCCAGCATCAACCCGCTCAAGCGTTTGACCTTGCGTCGCACCGCCTCTTCAAACACGCCGGTACGAGGTTCGATCAAGGTAAACCAGTGCTTGGCGCGGGTAATACCGGTGTAGATCAGCTCTTTGGTCAGAACCGGGTTCAGGGCGTCCGGCAAAATCAGCGCCGTGTGGGCGAACTCGGAGCCCTGGGACTTGTGCACGGTCATGGCGTACACCGTTTCGACATCATTCAGCCTGCTCGGCAGGACAAAGCGCACACCGCCCTGACCGTCGTTACGCGGGAAAGCCACGCGCAGCACGTGGCGCCCCGCCTCGGGCCCCTCGCGCTCCGGCAGCCTGAGAGCAATGCCGATGTCGCCGTTCATCAAGCCCAGGCCATAGTCGTTGCGGGTCATCAGCACCGGTCGACCTTCGTACCACTGCTGATTGCTGTCGATCAGTCGGGCCTTGAGCAGCGCATCGGTCACTCGCTGATTCAGGCCTTCCACTCCCCATGGCCCCTTGCGTACGGTGCACAGTAACTGAAAGGCGTCGAAGGCTTGCAGCACGTCGCGTGCCCAATCGGTCCAGCGCGGATCATCGAGGGTGCTGTCGAGTGGTGGTCGCAACTGGCGCAGCAGAGTCAGGTAATGCCGATACCCTTGCGGCCCGTCGCCATGGCCTTCGAGCAACAAGCGCTCCAGCGCCCTGTCGTGCTCCCCCTTGAGAGGCAGGGAAAACACATCGTCGTGGCTTCGAGCCGCCAACAACTTGCGGGCTTCTTCCGGTTGTTGCTGGTTGACCCAGCGTGCCAATTGGCCAATGCCGCTGCCTTCGCCGAACCGGCGCGAGTGCCGCAACATCACAACCTGCTGGGCCAGCGGATGAGTGCCGTGGGTGTCTTCCTGCAAACCGCTGGTCTCGAGGCTTTCATCACTGACCGTTTCCAGCCACTGGCGCGTCTGCGGGCTGTACCAACCCGCCTCGGCGTCGCGGCACAAATCGCCCAGCACGGCGCCGGCTTCCACCGATGCCAGTTGATCCTTGTCACCGAGCAGCACCAGTCGGGCATGGGTCGGCATCGCGTCGAGAAGATTGGCCATCATCTCCAGGTCGATCATCGAGGCTTCGTCGACCACCAGGACATCCAGCGGCAAGCGATTACCGGCGTGGTGCCGAAAGTGTCGGGTACCGGGACGGCTGCCGAGCAGACGGTGCACCGTGGTGACGTCTGACGGAATTTTTTCTCGCACAGCCTCAGCGACTTCAAGTGTCCGGACTTGCTGGCTGATGGACTCCGTCAGCCGTGCCGCGGCTTTGCCGGTAGGGGCGGCGAGGCGGATGCGCAGCGGTTTGTCAGCCTCCACCGCCGGCGCCTGCAACAACGCCAGCAACCGCACGACGGTGGTGGTCTTGCCGGTCCCGGGACCACCGGTGACGATGCTGAATGCACTGCGGGTTGCCAAGGCACATGCGAGTTTCTGCCAGTCGATCACCTTGCCGGGCCTGGCCGGGCCGAACAGACCGGTGAGGCGTTGGGGCAAATCATCCGGTGTGGATTCGTGTTCTGCCAGACGCAGGCGCAGCGCGTTATCGATACGCCGCTCGTACGCCCAGTAACGGCGCAGGTACAGACGTTTTCCCGATAACACCAACGGCCTTTGCTGCGCCGTTTCGCTGCTGTCGACCGCCAATGCAACCAGACTGCTGGAAGCCAGGACCTTGCACCAATGGGCGCCGTCCAGCGTCTCAAGCAATTGCGAAGGCAGTAACATCGCGCCACTTTGCAGATCGCCTTCCGGGGGCAAGGACAGGGCGAAGTCCGGCTCCTTGAGCGTCTCGAACAGATCCAGGCAGACGTGACCGTGGCCCAGTTGGTGACTGGTCAATGCCGCCGCCAGCAACACCAGTGGATCATCGTCGGGAGCAAGCTCGTGCAGAAAGGCAACGAAGGCTTTGTCCAGCGCTCGCAACCAGCCACGCTCGACCCAGCGCGTCAGCAACAACAGCAAATCATCGGCGCGACTCAACGGCGCCAGACTCGCCAGGCTTTCGTCTGCCAATGGGGTGGGCAACAAATTGGCGAAGGTGCGGCTCATAGCAATACTCCCTGTTCCCAGGCCGGTTCAGCCTTGGGTTCCGGTTTTCCCTGAAACAACCGGTCCAGACGTTCGATCAGCGCTCTTGGCGGACGGGCAAAGTACACGCCCTGACTGGACGCTCGCGTACCGCGCAGGAACAGATACACCGCCCCCCCGACATGCCGGTCGTAATCGTAATCGGCAAGCCGCGCCTTGAGCTGGCGATGCAGGGCCAACAGGTACAGCACGTATTGCAGGTCGTAGCGATTGTCCAGGATCGACTGTTCCATGGCCTGCTCGGTGTAGGCCATGTCATCGACGCCCAGCCAGTTGGATTTGTAATCGGCGACGTAATAACGACCATCGTGCTCGAACGTCAGGTCGATGAAGCCTTTGAACATGCCATTGAGCAACACTGGTTCGGCCGCGACACGGGCAACACCGTTGTGGGTATGTTGGCGGACCAGCTCGTCGAGCTTGAGTACATCGACCTTGTGGCTGGCGAACCAGAACTCCATCTCGACACGGTATTGTTTCAGTTGCCCGAAGATCACGGGCGCCTGTCCGGCGCCGATGTGCAGCGGGGACTTGAGCAAGTGCTGAAGCCAATCGCTCAGCGTGGTGATCCAGCCTTCCCAGCCACGGCGGTTGCAGCGACGGGCAATCGCATCTTCCACGGCTTGCGGCGTGGCGGCAAAACCTTCGTCACCGGCCCACTCAAGCAAACCATGGAGAAAGGTGCCGGGATTCGGACCGCGAGGGAATCGATGGATATCGGCACCGCCGGCGACCACTTCGCGCGGCGCTTCGGGATCGAGGCGCTCGTCGTCGAACAGCTTTTGCGCCTGCGGGTTTTCCGGTGCCTCATCACTGCCCACGCTCAGGCTGTCGCCGATGCGCAGGGCACTATAGGAGGCAATCCACCAGTTTTCGCTGGCCTTGCGCGTGGGGATCAGGGGAGCGAGCAATGTCGCCTCGTTCTGCGGTGGATGGTAATGCTCGTCGGTCTTTTCAGGCATCTCACTGTAATTCAGCGCGGGACAATCCTGCTGCAGGTCTTCCAGCCAGCGCTTCAAACCTTGCGACTCCGCTAATGGAGCACCGCCGCCCAACAGATAACCCAACGCCGAGAGGTGCAACACCGAGCTGTTGTTATTACCGCGCTTGAGGTCAGTGACGCCGAGCCAGCAGGCGTGTTGAGCCCGGGTCAGCGCCACATAAAGCAAACGCAGATCCTCGGCCAACCGTTCATCATCCGCCAGCGCGATCAACTCGGGCGTGGGCTTCAGGGTCACCTGAGCGTTGCCGGTTTCGTCGTGGTAATGCAGCGGCAAACGGCTACCGTCCACCGGTTTCGCCGAACACACGAACGGCAGAAACACCAAGGGATACTCAAGCCCCTTGGACTTGTGAATGGTCACGACCTTGACCAGTTGCTCGTCACTCTCAAGACGCAGGATCTGTTCCTCACCCGCCTGACCGGACAGCGCCAGATGTTCGGACAAATGCCGGATCAATGCTTGCTCACCATCAAGTTCAGCGGCCGCCTGTTGCAGCAGCTCGGACAGGTGCAGCAGGTTGGTCAACACCCGCTCGCCGTCGTTGCGCGCAATCAATGCCTGAGGCAGCTGGAAGTCATGCAGCAAGCGTCGCAGCATGGGCAGCACGCCTTGCTTGCGCCAGAGTTCGCGATAACCACGGAACTGCATGACCCGCGCTTCCCAGGCCAACTCGTCCTGATTCAACCGCTCAAGCTCTGCCAGCGACAGGTTCAACGTGATGCTCGCTAATGCTGCCCGCAACGGTCGCTCGACATCCGGCTCGGCGCAGGCTTTGAGCCAGGTCAGCAGATCGTGAGCTTCCTGGGCGGCGAACACCGAGTCCTTGTCCGACAGATAAACGCTGCGCACACCACGGGCGGAGAGTTCGGCGCGTACAGCCTGAGCTTCTTTGCCGTCGCGCACCAGAATCGCGATATCCGCCGGCAACAGGCCTCTGAAGTCCTTGCCGTCCTGGATGAAACCCGCCTTGCCTTGCTGTCCGCCGTTAAGCAACGCGGTGATTTCAGTGGCGCAAGCAGCGGCCAATTGCTGTCGGTACACCGCGCCCGACAGGGGCTGATCGGCGGACAGGTGCCAGATGTTCAGCGCGGGCACAACCTGCCCCTCGATGCTCAGAACTTCCTTGCGTCCCTGAGAGGCGACCGGCAGAAACGGCACGGGGTTTTCGCCATTTTTTTCGCGAAACAGGAACGCGCCCCGACCGGCCTCGCGCGATTCGGCGCGCGCAAACACATGGTTTACCGCACCGACCATGTCATGGCTGGAACGGAAGTTGGTGCCCAGTGTATGCAGTCGGCCAGCGGTGGCTTGGCGGGCGCGCAGGTAGGTATAGATATCGGCACCACGGAAGGCATAGATCGCCTGCTTTGGATCGCCGATCAGGAACAGGCCGCATTCAGGGTTGTTGTCTTCGATGCGATAGATGCTTTCGAAGATCCGGTATTGCACCGGGTCGGTGTCCTGGAATTCGTCGATCAACGCCACCGGAAACTGTTCGCGGATCAAGGTCGCCAGGCGTTCGCCACCTTCGGATTGCAGCGCGGCATCGAGGCGCAGCAGCATGTCATCGAAACCCATTTCCGCGCGACGACGCTTTTCTGCCTCGAACCGTGCCCCTACCCACTGAGCGGCGTGTTGCAGAACGGCGGCATCGGGAGTCGGCAATCCATCGAGACTGACCTTGAGGCCGGGCATGGCGTCCAGTCCCGGATGATTGGGGACCTCGCCCTTTTTCCACGCTTCAGCCATGCCATCGGGGGTCAGGCGGGTGAAGCCGGTGCCAATATCCAACTGCTCAAGCGATTCGTCTTCGGCCCAGGCCTTTAACTTTTCGAACCAGGGTTCGAAGTAGCGCGCCTGCATCTTGCGCCCATCGACGCTTTTGCTCGCAACACCCTCGTGACAAATGGCAAGCAACTCGTCCGCCCACTGACGCCAGGGCATTTTGAGTTCGATCAACGCTGCCCGTCGCTCTTGCAGGCATTCGACGATCAGCTCGGCAGGTTCTTTGCCTCCAACGCTGTTGCGTTCACTGGCGAACAATCCACGGACTCGTGGCAACAGGGCCGCCGGACCGCCCCAGTTACCGCGCACCCAGCTCAGCGCATCGCCTTGCATCGGGTAGCAGAACAATCGCCAGTAATCGCGCAGGACTTCGCCCAGCAAATCGCTGTGATCGGTTTCCAGGGTCTGGGTAAACAGGCTGCCACTGTCGAATGCGTGTTCGCGCAACATGCGCTGACACCAACTGTGGATGGTCGAGACAGCCGCTTCGTCCATCCACTGAGCGGCGATGTCCAGACGGTTCGCGCATCCGGGCCACTGCTCCGGAAGGTACTGATCACGCAACTCCGCAATCAGGGCATCCGGCGGCGGTGTTTCATCGCGGAAAAACCGCGCGGCTTCTGCCAGGCGCGTTCGAATGCGTTCGCGAAGCTCCTTGGTCGCGGCGTCAGTGAAGGTCACAACGAGGATTTGCGGCGGCAACAATTCACGCCCGAATTCGTTCGACTCCCCACCGTGGCCGAGGACCAGGCGCAGATACAGCGCGGAAATCGTGAAGGTCTTCCCGGTCCCGGCACTGGCTTCGATCAGTTGACTGCCGCGCAGCGGGAATGCCAGGGCCAGCGGTGTTTTCGCGGTCATGAGCGCGCCTCCTCGCTGGTCAATGAGCGCCACGGCGCTTCAAGCATTGGCTTGTATAAAGCGTTGCACCAATCGGGAAAAGTTTCGTCGGCCATCAGTGCGTCGTAGTCGGTGAACTGCCGGGCAAGTGCGGGACTCTCCCGACGCTCGCCATCAGTGGTGATGCCGTCGCCTTCATAGGCTTTGCGGGCAGCGGCATCGGCTTTCGCCGGATCTGTCTGAGCGACCCAGGCAAACGCTGTTTTCACCGCAATGGGCAGAGGCTGGCGCATGCCCGATTGCCAGGCCATCAACAGGTCGCCCAGGATTCGGGATGCGGTATCTTTTTCAATCGGACCCAGTAACAGACTGTCGTCACTGGCCACCAACGCAGTGGTCATTGCCATGCCACTGGCGCAGGCAACCAGATGATTGACCCATGGCCGAGTGAGGCGATGCCATTTGCGAGACTTGATCGAACCGATGCTGTTTGGAATCGTGGTGATCGACAGCAAACCACCGTCTGAACGTTGGTGCAGACTGCTGAGCCATCCTTCCAGACGCAGACCTTGAAGCTCGAGATTGACCGGCAGCGCGCTGGTGAGTGGTGTGGGCCATAACGCCAGAAGCTGTTGATAGCGTTGCAGCAGATCCGGCAATGGCTCGATCAACTCTCGTTGCAGGCATTCGCCGAAACCGGCCATGGGCAGGAGCCCGCTGTTTTGCAGGCGTTTGGCCTGTGCTTCCAATACCTCATCCGCGTGTTCAAGCTGTCCCAGCGCGGCGCCGAGCAAACTGTCGCTGAGGCTATAGCGTTGCAGCGCATCGAGTACAAAGGGTTCTTCATCGGCCAGCGGCACTTCAGCGGCTTCGAAGAACACCTTCAGCCGCTGGCTGAAGAAATGTCGCACAGGATTGCGCAGGAAATCCTGCAACTGACCGAGGCTCAGCGGCTCCTCCTGAACGTAAGGGTCCAGCATGTTGTTATCGCTTGCTGGCTCAACAGCTTGATGAAGCACCTGCCATTCGTTGGCGAAGCTGAACAACTCATCGCCTTCATGGAAATAACGGGCGCTGAACGGTTGCAACGGATGTTCCTGAGTCATGGCCTCAAGCAGATCTTCATCTGCATTGTGCAATCGCCAGCCACTGGCCAGATGGTCACGCAACTGGCCTATCAATACGGATGCGGGGCGCTCGCTGTTGTCACGAATGCTGCGGCCGACCCAACTGATATAGAGCTGGTCACATGCCGACAGCAGCGCTTCCAACAGCAGATAGCGATCGTCTTCGCGGCGCGAGCGGTCACCGGGTCGGTAATCGCTGCCCATGAGGTCGAAGTCCAAGGGCGGTTGCGCGCGCGGGTAATCGCCGTCATTCATGCCGAGCAGACAGACCAGTTTGAAGGGGATCGCGCGCATCGGCATCAATGTGCAGAAATTAACTGCGCCGGCGAGAAAGCGCTGGGACAAGCGACCTTGATCGAGGCCGGCGAGCCAGGCTTCGCGAACGACAGTCAACGGCAATTCGTCGTGCAAACCGACGGACTCGCAGGTCTCAAGCCAGGTTTCGCGCAACTCTTCGAGCTGGGCCAGCAGGTAGTCGTCATGTTCATTACTGGCCTGGAAAAACAACTGCACCAGCGCCTGCAACCGCATACCCCATTGCTTGGGCGCCGCCGGTTGAGACAGTTCCTGATGGGCAATCTCCAGCGCGTCCAGCAACGCAACCAGGGGACCGATGAGCGCAGCATCCAGACCACCGATCTCATCGTAGGGCTCGATGCCTTCGCAGGCACTGCCGCTTCCCACGGCATAGCCGAGCAACATCCGTCTCAGCCCGAAACGCCAACTGTTTTGTTCCAGTTCCTGAGGCAGGCCCAAGCCCGCTCGTTGTCCGGCGTTCATACCCCAACGGATACCTGCGCCTTCGATCCAGCGATGCAAGGTGGGCAGGTCGCGCTCCTCCACACCAAAGCGAGCGCGCAGTGCAGGAACATCCAGCAGGTCGAGGATTTCGCTGACGGGGAATCGGCTGTCGGGCAGCTTGAGCAGATGTTCGACAGCGATCAGCAGCGGATCACGGCCACGTTGCCCCTGGTCCGCGAGCGTGAAGGGAATGAAGCGCGGGTCATTGCGTTCAAGCTGACCAAATACTGCACGGATATGCGGTGCGTAGCTGTCGATATCCGGGACCATCACGATGACATCGCGGGGCCTTAAGTCGGGATTTGCACTGAAGCGGGCGAGCAACTGATCGTGAAGGATCTCCACTTCGCGCTGGGCGCTATGGGCGATGTGAAAACGGATTGATTGATCCGCTTTCACATCGACTGCCGGCCAGCGCTCACGCGTTTCATTCAGAGGACGTAATTCAAGAATGTCGTCCTGCAATTGATTGAGCATGTTCAGTGGCTGGCTGTCACTGAACAGGTCGATTCGCCCGTCACGAAACGCCGAGCGATAACTGTTGGGATCGTCGTAGCTGTCGAGCAGATTGATGTAGTCCCGCCCCTGCTTGCCCCAAGCAGCCAACAGTGGATGTGCATGCTGATGCAGGGTTTGCGGATCCAGGACAGCCGGCATGCCGCTCTTGCGAGCCTGACGTTTGTATTGATGCCGTAACAGGTCTTTATCGGCGACGATGTCCGCCCAATGGTGGCGACACGGGTTATGAACGCACAGCAAAACCTGACTGAAACGGGCCAGCCCGGCAAGCGCTTCCAGAGCCTGAGCGGGAAGTGAAGAAATACCGAAAACGATCACTCGTGAAGGAAGCCCATCAGGCGCAATGTCGAGGCTATTGATACGCTCGATAAATCGTTGGTGGACGCCGGCACGGCTTTGCGCCATGCCTTGTTCACCGACATCCAGCAACAGTGCACGCCACAGCTCTGCTTGCCAGCAGTTGGCCGGAGTCAGAGGTTTCGCTTCACCGCGGCCGTTGCGTAGTTGATGACGACCGTCTGCCCAGTCTTCGAGCCAGTCGGCTCGGTACACCTGATACTGGTCGAACAGGTCAGCCAGTCGCTCGGCCAATTGATAGCGTTTGCGCAAATCGGTGTCATGGGTAAGGAAGCGTTGCAGAGGCTCGAAGTGTGGCTGATCGATCAACTGCGGAAGCAGGCGCATGAGGCGCCAGGTCAGCGGGGCTTTATCGAGCAGGGATTTGACCGGAATTTCATCTCGTCCAAGGACCATGCGATAGAGTTGCCACATGAAGCTGCCCGGCAACTGCACATCGATCGCTGCGGCGATACCGCAGCCACCCATGTCATCCTCTTTCGGATCCTCAGCCAGTGCCAGTTTCAACCACTGGGCGATGCCATTGCTCTGTACCAGAGCGATTTCATTTTCCAAGGGTGCCAGTGGGTAGCGCCGCATCCAGCCGACCACCAGGTTGCGCAATTCGTCCAGGCGGTTGCCGTGAACCACCATAAAACCAGCACTGAGGGACGTCGCGTCCGGCATAAAGGCTTCCTTGGAAAAATACAAAAGCTAGGGCCGAACCTTAGCATTGTCGGGAGACTGTGACAGCCGGAAGCCGTCCGGTGTTGCTGTACGAACTTTCCTGCGGGCAAAACAAAACCCCTACCTGCATACGCAGATAGGGGTTTCGGAATTTAATCTTGACGATGACCTACTCTCACATGGGGAAACCCCACACTACCATCGGCGATGCATCGTTTCACTGCTGAGTTCGGGATGGGATCAGGTGGTTCCAATGCTCTATGGTCGTCAAGAAATTCTTGAGCTGACGCGTCTTTCGACGTTCCAGCGAATTGGGTATGCGATAGTTTGTGTGTTTTTACTCGAACTTTCGGTTCGTTTCGTCTTCACACACCGCAATCTGGTGCCTCTTCTGCTTTTCAGCTCAAAGCATGCAAATTGCTTGGGTGTTATATGGTCAAGCCTCACGGGCAATTAGTATTGGTTAGCTCAACGCCTCACAGCGCTTACACACCCAACCTATCAACGTCGTAGTCTTCGACGGCCCTTCAGGGGACTCAAGGTCCCAGTGAGATCTCATCTTGAGGCTAGTTTCCCGCTTAGATGCTTTCAGCGGTTATCTATTCCGAACATAGCTACCCGGCAATGCCACTGGCGTGACAACCGGAACACCAGAGGTTCGTCCACTCCGGTCCTCTCGTACTAGGAGCAGCCCCTCTCAAATCTCAAACGTCCACGGCAGATAGGGACCGAACTGTCTCACGACGTTCTAAACCCAGCTCGCGTACCACTTTAAATGGCGAACAGCCATACCCTTGGGAC
Source organism: Pseudomonas sp. LB3P81 (assembly GCF_054897965.1). NCBI lineage: Bacteria > Pseudomonadati > Pseudomonadota > Gammaproteobacteria > Pseudomonadales > Pseudomonadaceae > Pseudomonas > Pseudomonas sp. LB3P81. The sequence goes on from NZ_JBUBVG010000001.1 coordinate 2,598,885, forward strand.
CGGCTTCAGCCCCAGGATGTGATGAGCCGACATCGAGGTGCCAAACACCGCCGTCGATATGAACTCTTGGGCGGTATCAGCCTGTTATCCCCGGAGTACCTTTTATCCGTTGAGCGATGGCCCTTCCATACAGAACCACCGGATCACTAAGACCTACTTTCGTACCTGCTCGACGTGTCTGTCTCGCAGTCAAGCGCGCTTTTGCCTTTATACTCTACGACCGATTTCCGACCGGTCTGAGCGCACCTTCGTACTCCTCCGTTACTCTTTAGGAGGAGACCGCCCCAGTCAAACTACCCACCATACACTGTCCTCGATCCGGATAACGGACCTGAGTTAGAACCTCAAAGTTGCCAGGGTGGTATTTCAAGGTTGGCTCCACGCGAACTGGCGTCCACGCTTCAAAGCCTCCCACCTATCCTACACAAGCAAATTCAAAGTCCAGTGCAAAGCTATAGTAAAGGTTCACGGGGTCTTTCCGTCTAGCCGCGGATACACTGCATCTTCACAGCGATTTCAATTTCACTGAGTCTCGGGTGGAGACAGCGCCGCCATCGTTACGCCATTCGTGCAGGTCGGAACTTACCCGACAAGGAATTTCGCTACCTTAGGACCGTTATAGTTACGGCCGCCGTTTACCGGGGCTTCGATCAAGAGCTTCGCGTTAGCTAACCCCATCAATTAACCTTCCGGCACCGGGCAGGCGTCACACCCTATACGTCCACTTTCGTGTTTGCAGAGTGCTGTGTTTTTAATAAACAGTCGCAGCGGCCTGGTATCTTCGACCGGCATGAGCTTACGGAGCAAGTCCTTCACCCTCACCGGCGCACCTTCTCCCGAAGTTACGGTGCCATTTTGCCTAGTTCCTTCACCCGAGTTCTCTCAAGCGCCTTGGTATTCTCTACCCAACCACCTGTGTCGGTTTGGGGTACGGTTCCTGGTTACCTGAAGCTTAGAAGCTTTTCTTGGAAGCATGGCATCAACCACTTCGTGTTCTAAAAGAACACTCGTCATCAGCTCTCGGCCTTAGACTCCCGGATTTACCTAAGAGTCCAGCCTACCACCTTAAACTTGGACAACCAACGCCAAGCTGGCCTAGCCTTCTCCGTCCCTCCATCGCAATAACCAGAAGTACAGGAATATTAACCTGTTTTCCATCGACTACGCTTTTCAGCCTCGCCTTAGGGACCGACTAACCCTGCGTCGATTAACGTTGCGCAGGAAACCTTGGTCTTTCGGCGTGGGTGTTTTTCACACCCATTGTCGTTACTCATGTCAGCATTCGCACTTCTGATACCTCCAGCAAGCTTCTCAACTCACCTTCACAGGCTTACAGAACGCTCCTCTACCGCATCACCTAAGTGATACCCGTAGCTTCGGTGTATGGTTTGAGCCCCGTTACATCTTCCGCGCAGGCCGACTCGACTAGTGAGCTATTACGCTTTCTTTAAAGGGTGGCTGCTTCTAAGCCAACCTCCTAGCTGTCTAAGCCTTCCCACATCGTTTCCCACTTAACCATAACTTTGGGACCTTAGCTGACGGTCTGGGTTGTTTCCCTTTTCACGACGGACGTTAGCACCCGCCGTGTGTCTCCCATGCTCGGCACTTGTAGGTATTCGGAGTTTGCATCGGTTTGGTAAGTCGGGATGACCCCCTAGCCGAAACAGTGCTCTACCCCCTACAGTGATACATGAGGCGCTACCTAAATAGCTTTCGAGGAGAACCAGCTATCTCCGAGCTTGATTAGCCTTTCACTCCGATCCACAGGTCATCCGCTAACTTTTCAACGGTAGTCGGTTCGGTCCTCCAGTTAGTGTTACCCAACCTTCAACCTGCCCATGGATAGATCGCCCGGTTTCGGGTCTATTCCCAGCGACTAGACGCCCTATTAAGACTCGCTTTCGCTACGCCTCCCCTATTCGGTTAAGCTCGCCACTGAAAATAAGTCGCTGACCCATTATACAAAAGGTACGCAGTCACCCAACAAAGTGGGCTCCCACTGCTTGTACGCATACGGTTTCAGGATCTATTTCACTCCCCTCTCCGGGGTTCTTTTCGCCTTTCCCTCACGGTACTAGTTCACTATCGGTCAGTCAGTAGTATTTAGCCTTGGAGGATGGTCCCCCCATATTCAGACAAAGTTTCTCGTGCTCCGTCCTACTCGATTTCATGACCAAGAGATTTTCGCGTACAGGGCTATCACCCACTATGGCCGCACTTTCCAGAGCGTTCCGCTAATCTCAAAGCCACTTAAGGGCTAGTCCCCGTTCGCTCGCCACTACTAAGGGAATCTCGGTTGATTTCTTTTCCTCAGGGTACTTAGATGTTTCAGTTCCCCTGGTTCGCTTCTTAAGCCTATGTATTCAGCTTAAGATACCTAACTTATGTTAGGTGGGTTCCCCCATTCAGACATCTCCGGATCAAAGTCTGTTTGCCGACTCCCCGAAGCTTTTCGCAGGCTACCACGTCTTTCATCGCCTCTGACTGCCAAGGCATCCACCGTATGCGCTTCTTCACTTGACCATATAACCCCAAGCAATCTGGTTATACTGTGAAGACGACATTCGCCGAAAATTCGCGATTAAACTCACAAATTTTACCTTAGCCTGAATAAACACCAGTGAAAGTGCTATCCAGTCTATCTTTCTATCACATACCCAAATTTTTAAAGAACGATCTAGCCAAAGACTAGAAATCAACATTCACCATGATCACCATGGAATGCTCATTTCTAAGCTTTCAACAAACAGAAGCAGTAGTGGTGGAGCCAAACGGGATCGAACCGTTGACCTCCTGCGTGCAAGGCAGGCGCTCTCCCAGCTGAGCTATGGCCCCGTATTGCTACAGGTTCCCACACAAAAATTGGTGGGTCTGGGCAGATTCGAACTGCCGACCTCACCCTTATCAGGGGTGCGCTCTAACCAACTGAGCTACAGACCCAATTTTGAGCTATCAGGCCGACCTCACCCTGCTCTTTACCACAAAGCATGGGGTGCGCTCTAACCAACCAAGCTACAACCCGTCAGGGCTGCTTCTTATCGTCTTCTTCAATGAATCAAGCAATTCGTGTGGGAACTTATGGAGCAGCTGATGTCGTCGATTAAGGAGGTGATCCAGCCGCAGGTTCCCCTACGGCTACCTTGTTACGACTTCACCCCAGTCATGAATCACACCGTGGTAACCGTCCTCCCGAAGGTTAGACTAGCTACTTCTGGTGCAACCCACTCCCATGGTGTGACGGGCGGTGTGTACAAGGCCCGGGAACGTATTCACCGCGACATTCTGATTCGCGATTACTAGCGATTCCGACTTCACGCAGTCGAGTTGCAGACTGCGATCCGGACTACGATCGGTTTTATGGGATTAGCTCCACCTCGCGGCTTGGCAACCCTCTGTACCGACCATTGTAGCACGTGTGTAGCCCAGGCCGTAAGGGCCATGATGACTTGACGTCATCCCCACCTTCCTCCGGTTTGTCACCGGCAGTCTCCTTAGAGTGCCCACCATGACGTGCTGGTAACTAAGGACAAGGGTTGCGCTCGTTACGGGACTTAACCCAACATCTCACGACACGAGCTGACGACAGCCATGCAGCACCTGTCTCAATGTTCCCGAAGGCACCAATCCATCTCTGGAAAGTTCATTGGATGTCAAGGCCTGGTAAGGTTCTTCGCGTTGCTTCGAATTAAACCACATGCTCCACCGCTTGTGCGGGCCCCCGTCAATTCATTTGAGTTTTAACCTTGCGGCCGTACTCCCCAGGCGGTCAACTTAATGCGTTAGCTGCGCCACTAAGAGCTCAAGGCTCCCAACGGCTAGTTGACATCGTTTACGGCGTGGACTACCAGGGTATCTAATCCTGTTTGCTCCCCACGCTTTCGCACCTCAGTGTCAGTATCAGTCCAGGTGGTCGCCTTCGCCACTGGTGTTCCTTCCTATATCTACGCATTTCACCGCTACACAGGAAATTCCACCACCCTCTACCATACTCTAGCTTGTCAGTTTTGAATGCAGTTCCCAGGTTGAGCCCGGGGATTTCACATCCAACTTAACAAACCACCTACGCGCGCTTTACGCCCAGTAATTCCGATTAACGCTTGCACCCTCTGTATTACCGCGGCTGCTGGCACAGAGTTAGCCGGTGCTTATTCTGTCGGTAACGTCAAAACACTAACGTATTAGGTTAATGCCCTTCCTCCCAACTTAAAGTGCTTTACAATCCGAAGACCTTCTTCACACACGCGGCATGGCTGGATCAGGCTTTCGCCCATTGTCCAATATTCCCCACTGCTGCCTCCCGTAGGAGTCTGGACCGTGTCTCAGTTCCAGTGTGACTGATCATCCTCTCAGACCAGTTACGGATCGTCGCCTTGGTGAGCCATTACCTCACCAACTAGCTAATCCGACCTAGGCTCATCTGATAGCGCAAGGCCCGAAGGTCCCCTGCTTTCTCCCGTAGGACGTATGCGGTATTAGCGTCCGTTTCCGAGCGTTATCCCCCACTACCAGGCAGATTCCTAGGCATTACTCACCCGTCCGCCGCTCTCAAGAGAAGCAAGCTTCTCTCTACCGCTCGACTTGCATGTGTTAGGCCTGCCGCCAGCGTTCAATCTGAGCCATGATCAAACTCTTCAGTTCAAACATCTTTGGGTTTTTAAGAAACCCTAAACTTGGCTCAGCAATCGTTGGCTACATCTTTGATTTCTCGCGGAGTAACTTGTGATGCTGATAATCTTGTTGACTATCAGTCTGACTCCACAAGCACCCACACGAATTGCTTGATTCAGTTGTTAAAGAGCGGTTGGTTAAGATCTTTCGTCTCAACCGAGGCGCGCATTCTACAGCGTCCTCTGTATCTGTCAAGCGGTTATTTTCAGAAGTTTTCAAAGTTTCCTTTGCAACTTCAACCACTTGCGCTTCCGATCTCTCGTTAGCGGGAGGCGAATTCTACAGCGTTACTCGCTGCTGTCAACACCTCTTTTTCTCCGCTTTCGACCGAGACAATCGAAACGTCAATAAGGCGAAAACACACTGCCTTACCAACTCCTTCTGGGCTTCGATGATCTGAAGCAACTCGCTGTCGAAAACTGCGTAACTCTTTGTTTACCAAGGAGTTTTCCGTTTCGACTGCGCCGGAAGTGGGGCGAATTATAGACTTCCAGAATCTGCCGTCAACACCTATTTTCACATTTCTGTCATATAGGTAAAAAAAGCCCGGAAACACGAAGGCCGAGCCCCAAGGGGCTCGGCCTTCTTCCCTTCTACTTACAAGCTAGGGAATGCGAATTGCGACGCTTCGTGGCTCGCACGTTGAGGCCAGCGCTGGGTAATGGCCTTGCGACGGGTGTAGAAACGCACGCCATCCGGGCCATACGCATGCAGATCGCCGAACAGCGAACGCTTCCAGCCGCCAAAGCTGTGATAAGCCACCGGCACCGGCAACGGCACGTTGACGCCGACCATGCCGACTTCGATCTCATCGCAGAACAACCGCGCAGCTTCCCCATCACGGGTAAAGATGCAGGTGCCGTTGCCATATTCGTGATCGTTGATCAGTTGCATCGCCTCTTCAAGGCTGTTCACCCGGACGACACACAGCACCGGCCCAAAGATCTCTTCTTTATAGATGCGCATTTCCGGTGTGACGTTATCGAACAGGCAGCCACCCAGGAAGAATCCCTCCTCATGACCGGCCACGCTCAGACCACGGCCATCAACCACCAGGGAAGCACCGGAAGAAACGCCGTCTTCTATATAGCCGCTGACTTTGTCGCGAGCCTGACCGGAAACCAGCGGCCCCATGTCCAGCCCACAAGAAGTACCCGCACCGATTTTCAGCGCTTTGATCTGCGGCACCAACTTGGCCACCAGCGCATCCGCCACCTGGTCGCCAACACACACAGCCACCGAGATCGCCATGCAACGCTCACCGCAAGAACCGTACGCAGCGCCCATCAGTGCGCTGACGGCGTTATCCAGATCCGCATCCGGCATCAGCACCGCGTGGTTCTTCGCCCCACCCAGTGCCTGAACGCGTTTGCCGCGCTTGGTGCCTTCGGCGTAGATGTATTCGGCAATCGGTGTCGAACCGACAAAGCTCAACGCTTTGACTTCCGGCGCTTCGATCAGCGCATCCACCGCAGCCTTGTCGCCATGCACCACGCTCAGTACGCCTTTTGGCAGACCGGCTTCGAGCAACAGCTGAGCAATCAGCAGCGTCGAGCTTGGATCACGCTCGGACGGTTTAAGGATGAAGCAGTTCCCGCAGACGATTGCCAGCGGATACATCCACAGCGGCACCATCGCCGGGAAGTTGAACGGAGTAATACCGGCAACCACACCCAACGGCTGGAAATCCGACCAGGCATCAATGTTCGGGCCGACGTTACGGCTGTATTCACCTTTGAGGATTTCCGGCGCGGCACAAGCGAACTCGACGTTCTCGATCCCGCGCTTCAATTCACCGGCGGCATCTTCCAACGTCTTGCCGTGCTCTTCGCTGATCAGTTGGGCGATGCGTGCTTCGTTCTGTTCCAGCAGTTGCTTGAAACGGAACATCACCTGAGCACGTTTGGCCGCTGGCGTGTTGCGCCAGGCCGGGAACGCAGCCTTGGCGGAATCGATGGCTTTCTGAATGGTTTCGCGGCTGGCCAACGGAAGCTTGTGGATCGCCTGGCCGGTGGACGGGTTGTACACGTCGGCCGTGCGACCGTCTTCGGTCACCAGTTCGCCGTTGATCAAATGCGGGATAAGGCTCATGCGGGGCTCCTGAAAAGTTGTCCACAGGCGCCCTGCAAAGAGCGCCTCTATATAGAAGGGAAAATCAGTCGATTTTGTTCAGCACTTCGCCGACCGCGTCGAACAGACGATCAAGGTCTTGCGGCTTGCTGTTGAAGGTCGGGCCGAACTGCAGGGTGTCGCCGCCGAAGCGCACGTAGAACCCGGCTTTCCACAGCGCCATGCCCGCTTCGAACGGACGCACGATGGCGTCGCCGTCACGCGGGGCAATCTGGATCGCGCCGGCCAGACCGTAGTTACGAATGTCGATAATGTTTTTCGAGCCCTTCAGGCCGTGCAACGCATTTTCGAAATGCGGCGCGACTTCGGCCACGCTCTGCACCAGGTTTTCCTTTTGCAGCAGGTCGAGGGCTGCCAGGCCCGCGGCGCAAGCCACCGGGTGCGCGGAGTAGGTGTAGCCGTGCGGGAATTCCACGGCGTACTCAGGCGTCGCCTGGTTCATGAAGGTCTGGTAGATCTCGGAGCTGGCAATCACCGCGCCCATCGGGATCGCGCCGTTGGTGACTTGCTTGGCGATGCACATCAGGTCCGGAGTCACGCCAAAGCTGTCAGCGCCAAACATCGAACCCGTGCGACCGAAACCGGTGATCACTTCGTCGAACACCAGCAGAATGTTGTGCTGATCGCAGATCTCGCGCAGACGCTTGAGGTAGCCCTCAGGCGGAACCAGCACGCCAGCGGAACCGGCCATTGGCTCGACGAATACAGCGGCGATGTTCGAAGCGTCATGCAACTCGATCAGCTTGAGCAGTTCATCCGCCAGGGCGATACCCCCCTCTTTCGGCATGCCACGGGAATAGGCATTGCTCGCCAGCAAGGTGTGCGGCAGGTGATCGACGTCCATCATCGCCTGACCGAAGATTTTGCGGTTGCCGTTCACGCCGCCGAGGCTGGTGCCGGCAATGTTCACACCGTGGTAGCCACGGGCACGACCGATCATTTTGGTCTTGGTTGCCTGGCCTTTCAGACGCCAGTAAGCGCGAACCATCTTCACCGCAGTGTCAGCGCACTCGGATCCCGAGTCGGTGAAGAACACGTGATTCAGATTGCCCGGCGTCAGGTCGGTGATTTTCTCGGCCAGTTGGAACGACAACGGGTGGCCATACTGGAAGCCCGGCGAGTAATCGAGGGTGCCCAACTGCTTGGCGACCGCTTCCTGGATTTCCTTGCGAGTGTGCCCGGCGCCACAGGTCCACAGACCGGAGAGCGAATCGTAGACCTTGCGGCCCTTGTCATCCGTCAGCCAACTGCCTTCAGCCGCCACGATCAGTCGCGGGTCGCGCTGGAAATTTCGGTTGGCGGTGTAGGGCATCCAGTGAGCATCGAGCTTGAGCTGGCTGGCCAGGGAGTTCGGGGCGTTTTCAGGCACGTTCATGGGCAAAACCTCGCAGGGCAATAAGCGGCGTGGAGATGAAAAGCGTTCTTGCAGCTAAATTGCCACGGGGATAAAGTCGGTGAAATCCAACTTTTCTAACGTTCAGTCAGGTCGTTACTAAACTATGAGCAGCCGTCGCCCCGATCCGCTGGCACAAGTCAGTGACTTTGATATTCGCCTGCTGAGGATTTTCCGCAGCGTGGTGGAATGCGGCGGCTTCTCCGCAGCCGAATCGGTGCTCGGCATCGGGCGCTCGGCGATCAGCCAGCAGATGAGCGATCTGGAACAGCGTCTCGGTTTGCGCCTGTGCCAACGCGGTCGCGCCGGATTTTCCCTGACCGAGGAAGGCCGCGAGGTTTACCAGTCGGCATTGCAGCTATTAAGTGCGCTGGAAAGCTTCCGCACCGAGGTCAACGGTCTGCACCAACATCTGCGCGGCGAATTGACCATCGGCCTGACTGACAACCTCGTCACCCTGCCCCACATGCGCATCACCCATGCCCTGGCGCAATTGAAGGAACGTGGGCCGGACGTGCAGATCCAGATCCGCATGATCGCGCCCAATGAAGTCGAACAAGGCGTGCTCGACGGACGCCTGCATGTCGGCGTGGTGCCGCAGGCGAGCGCGCTGTCGGGGTTGGAATATCAGCCGCTCTACAGCGAACGTTCGCTGCTGTATTGCGCGGTCGGTCATCCCTTGTTCTACGTCGACGACAAGCAACTGGACGATGAACGCCTCAACAGCCAGGACGCCATCGCCCCGACCTTCCGTTTGCCGGCCGAAATCCAGGCGCATTACCAGGCACTCAACTGCACCGCCAGTGCGTCGGACCGTGAAGGCATGGCATTCCTGATTCTCACCGGACGCTATATCGGCTACCTGCCCGATCACTACGCCAGCCTCTGGGTTCAACAAGGTCGCTTGCGCGCACTGAAACCTAAAGCACGCTTTTATGACCTCAGTCTCGCATCTGTTACACGCAAGGGACGTCGCCCGCATCTGGTGCTGGAAAGCTTCCTTGAGAGCCTGGCCGCAACACGGTGAAAAATTGTGGGAGCGGCGGTGCGACGATTCGACTTGCTCGCGAATACGGTGTGTCAGCTATATGAATGTCGACTGACACGCCCTCTTCGCGAGCAAGCCCGCTCCCACAGGGATTTGTGGTGTTCAGGTTTTATCGTGTCGGGACTTGTCTGGAAACTGTGGGTGCGCTATCAACGCACTGGTTGCACCCACTCACTTGTTCGGAAGTGCCTATGACCTTTGAAGTCCCCGCTCACGGCGGCAAACCCGCCAGCCGCATTCGTCAGAAGAACGAAGAGACCATCATCAAAGCCGCCGAAGACGAGTTCGCCCGACACGGGTTCAAAGGCACCAGCATGAACACCATCGCCCTGAATGCCGGGTTGCCCAAGGCGAACCTGCATTACTACTTCACCAACAAACTGGGGTTGTACGTGGCGGTGCTGAGCAACATCCTTCAGTTGTGGGACAGCACCTTCAACACTCTGACTGCCGAGGATGATCCGGCCGAAGCGCTGACGCGATACATCCGCGCCAAGATGGAATTCTCCCGTCGCCAACCGCAAGCCTCGCGGATTTTCGCGATGGAAGTCATCAGCGGCGGCGAATGCCTGAGCGAGTATTTCAACCAGGATTATCGCGTCTGGTTCCAGGGCCGGGCGGCGGTGTTTCAGGCGTGGATCGACGCTGGCAAAATGGACCCGATCGACCCGGTCAACCTGATCTTCCTGTTGTGGGGCAGCACCCAGCATTACGCAGATTTCGCCACGCAGATTTGCCGGGTCAGCGGCCGCACCAAGTTGACCAAGCAAGACATGGAAGACGCCGGCAACAACCTGATCCGCATCATTCTCAAAGGCTGCGGCCTCACTACAGCTATATAAGACACTTATGCCTTTTACCCTCAGCGGCTTTTGCGAGTTCCGCGAAGAAATTCGCAAAAGCCGCTTCATCACTTTCGCCGCGCCGATCAGCAGTCCTGCTGAAGCCCAGGCGTTTATCGAACAGCACAGTGATTTGAATGCCACGCACAACTGCTGGGCATGGAAGCTCGGCGCTCAATACCGCAGCACCGATGATGGCGAGCCGGGTGGCACGGCTGGCCGACCGATACTGGCGGCGATCGATGCGCAGGATTGCGATCAGGTCGCCGTGCTGGTGATCCGGTGGTATGGCGGCATTCAACTCGGCACCGGTGGCCTCGCCCGAGCGTATGGCGGCGGCGCCAACAAGTGCCTGCAAGCGGCGCCGAAGATTGAGCTGATCAGCCGAGTGCCTGTGAGTTGCGCCTGCGGGTTTGCTGAACTGACGCTGGTGAAACTTCGGGTGGCGGAGCTTGGCGGACTGGTTGTAGAAGAATCGTTCACGGCCAACGGTGTAGAGCTGCAATTGGCGATGGGCGAAGCGCAGATCGAAACCCTGCAAACCCAGCTCGCGGATTTGAGTCGCGGGCGCATTCTGTTGCAACGTTGAAGATCAAAAGATCGCAGCCTTCGGCAGCTCCTACAGTGTGATCGCGATTTCCTGTAGGAGCTGCCGAAGGCTGCGATCTTTTGGGGCATCAGCATTTCCAAGGCGCCTCACACTTGCCCACATCTACTGTGCACCCGGCTGTGGATAACCTGAGCACATACCGCTGCAACCCTTCTGTCATGCGGCTTTGCAGGCATTGCTCATTTTTCGCCCAATCTGCCATCACAACGACTAAATCCACGTAAAAACAAACAGTTAGACTGGTTTATCACCTTTAGAAGAAAGCCGCTCAGTGCTTATGCCCGAGCTTTGCGCTTGCGCACAAATACTGTGGAGCAATCTGTGGATAACCCGTTCATGGCTGTCGCGGCCCCATGTCCGGCATGGCTTGCGATGGGTTGCTCGTTTTTTGACCAAACCTTTATGAGCAAAAGTGGAGCCTGGTCAACGGCTTCGCCCTCAAGTGGTGCCTGACTGACCGTCGAAATGTCACGAGGCAGCGTCCTCAACGCCTTGGTCGTCTTGGATTTTCATTTTTCCTGACTCAATGGCCAGGAACTTGCTTTATCCACAGGCATAACTTCAACCGACCCGAGTTTGTCATGCCCACCCCCGTGCCGATCCCCGATCAAACACCCCGTTTGCAACTGTGCAGAATCAGCAAGCGCTACCCAGGTTGTCTGGCCAACGATGCCATCGACCTGAGCATTGCACCGGGTGAAATTCATGCGCTGCTGGGCGAAAACGGTGCGGGAAAAAGTACGTTGATGAAGATCATCTACGGCGTGACCCAGGCCGATTCCGGCGAGATGATCTGGCACGGCCAGCGCGTCAACATGCGCAATCCGGCTCAGGCTCGCGGCTTGGGGATCGGCATGGTGTTCCAGCACTTCTCGCTGTTCGAAACCCTCAGCGTGGCGCAGAACATTGCGTTGGCGATGGGCGCGGCCGCCGGTACGCCGAAACAGCTTGAGCCCAAAATCCGTGAAGTGTCCCGGCGCTACGGCATGGCGCTGGAGCCGGAGCGACTTGTCCACAGCCTGTCGATTGGCGAGCGCCAGCGGGTCGAAATCATTCGCTGCCTGATGCAGGACATCCGCCTGTTGATTCTTGATGAGCCGACGTCGGTGCTGACGCCGCAGGAGGCCGACGAATTGTTCATCACCCTGCGCCGACTGGCAGCCGAGGGTTGCAGCATTCTGTTTATCAGCCACAAGCTCGGTGAAGTTCGCGCCTTGTGCCACAGCGCCACGGTGCTACGCGGCGGTCGGGTGGCCGGGCATTGTGTGCCCGCCGAGTGCTCGGATCAGCAACTGGCGACATTGATGGTCGGTGAAACAGCCGTGCTGATGGCCGATTACCCGAAGGTATTGGGCGGTGATGCATTTTTGAACGTGAGCAGATTGTCGTGGCATAACCCGGACCCGTTCGGTTGCTCGCTGAAAGACGTAGACCTTGAAGTGCGCAGCGGCGAAATCGTCGGCATCGCGGGGGTTGCTGGCAATGGGCAGGATGAGTTGCTGGCGTTGCTCAGCGGCGAAGAATGCCTGCTTCGTGATGACGGCAAGACGATCCGTTTCGGCGGGCAAGCAGTCGCCCATTTAAGGCCGGATGCGCGCCGCAAACTCGGTCTGGCGTTCGTACCCGCCGAGCGTCTTGGCCACGGCGCGGTGCCGGAATTGAGCCTGGCGGACAACGCCCTGCTCACAGCCTTTCAACAAGGGCTGGTCAGCAACGGGTTGATCCAGCGCAGCAAGGTCGCAGCGCTGGCCGATGAAATCATCCGCCGCTTCGGCGTCAAGACACCTGACGCGCAAACACCGGCCCGCAGCCTGTCCGGCGGCAATTTGCAGAAATTCATCCTTGGCCGGGAAATCCTCCAGCAACCAAAACTGCTGGTGGCCGCGCACCCGACCTGGGGTGTGGATGTCGGCGCCGCCGCGACCATTCACCGCGCGCTGATTGCCTTGCGCGATGCCGGCGCGGCGATCCTGGTGATCTCCGAAGACCTCGATGAACTGTTCCAGATCAGCGACCGGCTCGGCGCCTTGTGCAGCGGTCGATTGTCGCCGCTCAGGGCCACCGTCGACACGCGCCTGATCGATGTCGGCGGCTGGATGGCCGGCCAGTTCGACGCCCCTCAATCACCCGCACCCGCAACGCTTTAACGGAGTTTCACATGCTGCTTTCTCTCGAACCCCGTGGCCAGCAATCGCGCCTGATGTTGTGGTGCTCGCCGTTGCTGGCGGCGATCCTGACATTGGGCTGCGGCTCGCTGCTGTTTATCGCGCTGGGCCACGACCCGTTGTTGACGTTGCATACGTTGCTGATCGCACCGGTCAGCGACCTCTATGGCGTCTCCGAATTGTTGGTCAAGGCGCTGCCGATTCTGCTCTGCGCGTTGGGTCTGGCCGTAGCGTATCAAGCACGGATCTGGAACATCGGCGCCGAAGGACAACTGCTGCTCGGCGCGCTCGCCGGCAGTGCATTGGCGGTGAACATCATCGACCTGCAAAGCCGCTGGGCGCTGGTGTTGATCCTGTTTGTCGGTACGTTGGCGGGCGCGGCATGGGCCGGCCTGACAGCGTGGTTGCGCACGCGCTTCAATGCCAACGAAATCCTCACCAGCATCATGCTCAATTACATCGCCCTGAACCTGTTGCTGTTCTGCGTGCATGGGCCGTTGAAAGATCCGGCCGGGTTCAACTTCCCCGAGTCGGCGATGTTCGGCGATGCCAGCCGTTTACCGCTGTTGATGGAAGACGGTCGGGTTCACGTCGGGGTGTATTTCGCTCTGCTGGCCTTGGTCGCCGTGTGGGTGTTGTTGCAGAAAAGTTTTGTCGGCTTCCAAATCAAAGTGCTCGGGCTGGACAAGCGTGCGGCGGGCTTCGTTGGTTTTCGCGAGAAGCGGCTGATCTGGCTGGCGCTGCTGATCAGCGGTGGTTTGGCCGGGCTGGCCGGCGTGTGTGAAGTCACCGGGCCGATTGGCCAACTGGTGCCGCAAGTCTCGCCGGGATACGGTTATGCCGCGATCACCGTGGCGTTTCTCGGGCGACTCAATCCCATCGGGATTCTGTTTTCCAGCCTGTTGATGGCGCTGCTGTACATCGGCGGCGAAAGTGCGCAGATGAGCCTGAATCTGCCGCAAGCGATCACCCAATTGTTCCAGGGCATGATGCTGTTTTTCCTGTTGGCCAGTGATGTGCTGATTCTTTATCGACCGCGTTTGAACCTGCACTGGGCCCGCCGTGCGCCAGTCACCGCCCTACACGCTGGAGCGCTGTGATGGATATCGATCTGCTGAGTAATATTTTCTACGCCATGGTTCGTTGCGGCACGCCGTTGCTGTTGGTGGCGCTGGGCGAACTGATCTGCGAGAAAAGCGGCGTCCTCAATCTCGGCCAGGAAGGCATGATGCTGTTTGGCGCGGTGATCGGTTTTATCGTCGCACTGAACAGCGGCAACCTGTGGCTCGGCGTGCTGCTGGCGATGCTCGCCGGGATGTTGCTGTCGTCGCTGTTTGCGTTGGTAGCGCTGGTGTTCAACGCCAATCAGGTGGCGACCGGGTTGGCGCTGACGATCTTCGGCGTGGGTCTTTCGACGTTTGTCGGCGCGGCGTGGGTCGGTAAACCGCTGGCGGGATTCGAGCCCGTGGCGATTCCTTACCTGAGTGACATTCCGCTGGTCGGGCGGATGCTGTTTGCGCAGGATCTGCTGGTGTATCTGTCGTTCGCGTTGTTTGCGCTGGTGGCGTGGGTGATTGTGAAAAGTCGCATCGGTTTGATCATTCAGGCCGTCGGGGAAAACCCGGATGCTGCCAGTGCGATGGGTTTGCCGGTGTTGGGCGTGCGTACGCTGGCGCTGTTGTTTGGCGGGGCGATGGCGGGGTTGGCCGGGGCGTATCTGTCGCTGGCCTATACGCCGATGTGGGCAGAGAACATGAGCGCCGGGCGTGGCTGGATTGCCCTGGCGCTGGTGGTGTTTGCCAGTTGGCGGGTTTGGCGGTTGCTGCTCGGCGCGTATCTGTTCGGGCTCGCCAGCATCCTGCACCTGGTGGCGCAGGGGCTGGGGCTGGCGATTCCGTCGAGTCTGCTGGCGATGCTGCCGTATGTCGCGACGATTGTGGTGTTGGTGCTGTTGTCGCGGGATGCGCTGCGCACACGGTTGTATGCGCCGGTGTCGTTGGGGCAGCCGTGGCAGGGCGGGCATTAGGTAGCCGGGCGGGCCCCTTCGCGGGCAAGCCCGCTCCCACAGGGTTTTGTGTCGGCCGAAAATCCCGGGGGCAACTCGATCACTGTGGGAGCGGGCTTGCTCGCGAAGGCGTCCGCACTGGCAACACCTGCACCACGCCCCACGCCAATTCAAAGATCAGGAAAATCACCAACAGCGAACTGGCGCCATGCAGCAAGGCATACAACTGCCAGGCAGAAAACAGAAACCTGCCCACCGCGTCATAACGGCCGTAAACCTGCTGCGGATCACGAATCCGCAGCACGGCCCACACGCACACGATCGACCCCAACAGATTCGCCATCAGCATGTGCATCGGCTCGAATGCCGGCAATTCTCCGGGCAAGTCGAACGCCCGGCTCACACTCGTCAAAACACCGTGCAACGCCGCAAAAGTCCACGGCGTGACAAACGCTGCCGTCACGATCAAGTCATACCAGGCGCTGCCCCGCACCACTTGGCGATACTGCATTGAAGTCCACATCGGCCTTGCTCCATAAATTCAGGGAGCAACAAGGCTAAAGCCTGGAGTATGCTCCAGGGTCAAGCCCCTCTTGAGATGTCAGGATGCGTATCGGTGAATTAGCCCTGGCCAGCGCTGTCAGCCGTGACACGCTGCGCTTCTATGAGCAACGCGGATTGATCGCCGCGCAACGCAGCGCCAACGGATATCGCGATTATCCGCCGGACGTGGTGCAACTGGTGCTGTACATCAAGACCGCTCAACGGCTGGGCTTTACTCTTGGCGAAATCGGCAACAGCGTCGCCGCGTTGTGGCAGTCGCCCGACCCGGACAGCGCCGTCACGCAACTGCTGCAAGACAAACTCAAACTGATCGAAACCCGAATGGATGAACTTGGCGCGCTGCGACACGAGTTGCAACAACGGCTCGGGCAACGTTGTCCCTTAACTCCGTGATCCTCACTTATCAAGGAAGCCACTCATGTCCAAGGCAAAAACCGCACTCGTCATCGGCGCCTCCCGGGGCCTGGGCCTCGGTCTGGTGAAAACCCTGCTGGCCGACGGCTGGCAAGTCACCGCCACCGTGCGCAACCCGCATAATGCCGACGCCTTGCAGGAACTGGGCAACGTGCGGATCGAAAAACTCGACATGGATGATCAGCAGGCCGTCATCGCTTTGAGTCAGCAACTCAAGGGTGAAGTGTTTGATCTGTTGTTCGTGAATGCCGGGGTCAAGGGACCGGAAGTACAAACGCCGGGCGGCGCGACGCTGGCCGAAGTCGGTCAGTTGTTTTTCACCAATGCCGTGGCGCCGATCAACCTGGCGCAGCGTTTTGTCGGGCAGATTCGCCCGGACAGCGGCGTGCTGGCGTTCATGAGCTCGGTATTGGGCAGCGTGACCATGCCGGACGCGCCGGAGCTGGCGTTGTACAAGGCGAGCAAGGCTGCATTGAACTCGATGACCAACAGCTTTGTGACGCAATTGGGCGATCAGAAACTGACCGTGCTGTCGCTGCATCCGGGTTGGGTGAAAACCGACATGGGCGGCGAAGGCGCTGATATCGATGTGGAAACCAGTACGCGTGGGCTGGTTGAGCAGGTGGATGCGTATGTCGGCAAGGGCGGGCATCACTTTGTGAATTACAAGGGTGAGACCATTCCCTGGTAACACCGCAGGCCCGTGTAGGAGCGAGCTTGCTCGCGAAAAACGTTCGGACAACGCGGTCATTCAGACACCACGCGTATTCGTTGACGTCCATCGCGAGCAAGCTCGCTCCTACAATGAGTTGCGTCGTCTGGTCGGAGGAGGCTTGCCCGCAAGCCAGTTTTGTTTGAAACTCCGCACCTCGCCCCCGCGGCGACCCTGGATCAGCAGACAGGGTAATCACTGAGCTGGCTAACCTGAACCCCACTTTCAGAGGAGCCGGCCAACATGCCTGCGACCCGTACCTGGTTAAAAAATCCCCTCGCGATCTTCACTGCCAATGGCCTCGATGCCCGTGGCGGCCTCGTGGTGCAAGACGGTCTGATCGTCGAAGTGCTTGCCGCCGGCCAGCAACCGTCCGCGCCCTGTGGACAAGTGTTCGATGCCCGTGAGCATGTGATCCTGCCTGGGCTGATCAACACCCATCACCACTTCTATCAAACCCTGACCCGCGCCTGGGCGCCGGTAGTCAATCAGCCGTTGTTTCCGTGGTTGAAAACCCTGTACCCGGTCTGGGCGCGACTCACTCCTGAAAAACTCGCCCTCGCCACGAAAGTCGCGTTGGCGGAGTTGCTGCTGTCTGGCTGCACCACGGCGGCCGATCACCATTACCTGTTTCCTGAAGGCCTGGAAAATGCGATCGACGTGCAAGTCGAGAGCGTTCGCGAACTGGGTATGCGCGCCATGCTGACCCGCGGCTCCATGAGCTTGGGCGAAAAGGACGGCGGCCTGCCACCGCAGCAGACGGTGCAGGAAGGCGAAGTGATTCTCGACGACAGTCAGCGCCTGATCGCCGAATACCACGAGCGCGGCGATGGCGCGCAAATCCAGATCGCCCTGGCGCCGTGCTCGCCCTTCTCGGTCACCCCTGAAATCATGTCCGCCAGCGCCGAACTGGCGAACAAACTCGATGTGCGCCTGCATACGCACCTGGCGGAAACCCTCGACGAAGAAGACTTCTGCCTGCAACGCTTCGGCCTGCGCACCGTCGATTACCTGGACAGCGTCGGCTGGCTCGGCCCGCGCACCTGGCTGGCGCATGGCATCCACTTCAACCCGGACGAAATCGCCCGCCTCGGCGCAGCCGGCACCGGCATTTGCCATTGCCCGAGTTCGAACATGCGCCTGGCCTCCGGCATTTGCCCGACACTGGACCTGACCGCCGCCGGTGCGTTGCTGGGGCTGGGTGTGGACGGTTCGGCGTCCAACGATGCATCGAACATGATGCTCGAAACCCGTCAGGCGCTTTACATTCAGCGGCTGCGTTATGGCGCGGAGAAGATCACGCCAGAACTGGTGCTGGGTTGGGCGACCAAGGGCTCGGCGAGCTTGCTGGGGCGTGCCGATATTGGTGAGCTGGCGGTGGGCAAACAGGCGGATCTGGCGCTCTTCAAGCTGGATGAACTGCGCTTCTCCGGTAGCCATGATCCGGTGTCGGCGCTGCTGTTGTGTGGCGCGGACCGGGCGGATCGGGTGATGGTCGGCGGGAAGTGGCGAGTGATTGACGGGCAGGTTGAGGGGCTGGATCTCAAAGGTCTGATCGCCGATCACAGTCAGGCGGCTCGGCAGTTGATCGCGGGCACCTAAGTCGATCACGATCTAATGTGGGAGTGGGCTTGCTCGCGAATGCGGTGTGTCAGTCGAAATCAACTTTGACTGATACACCGCATTCGCGAGCAAGTCGAATCGTCGCACCGCCGCTCCCACATTGACTCCGTTTCTACATTGGTTTTGTGGTGTGTTCAAAGCCCAACACCGACAACATGATGAACGTCGCAAACAACACAAAATGCGTCATGCCTTCGATGGCATTGGTTTCGCCATCGTTGAGGTTGATCGCACTGACAATCAGGGTGAGGAAAATCATCACAGTTTGCACAGGCGTCATCGCCATCTGAAACGGTTGGCCGGTGTAGAGCGCCATCGCTTCCATCACCGGCACCGTCAGAATCACCGTCGACAGCGAGGCGCCCATGGCGATGTTGACCACCGACTGCATGCGGTTGGCCAGCGCCGCGCGCAACGCGGTCAGAATCTCCGGCGCCGCGGAAATCGCCGCCACCAGAATCGCCGTGATCACCGGCGGTGCGCCCGTCCCTTCCAGGCCCAGGTCGAGAGTCTTGGACATCACCTCGGCCAATGCGCCGATCACCACCACGCCAAATACCAGCGTGCCGATACTCAATGCGAGGTTGACCGGCTCAGGTTCTTCCTCCGGGATTTTCTTGCGGCGTTTTTCCGGGTAGCTGTAGCTGAAAAAATAACTGTGCGGCCCGACCTGCATGCGCAGAAACAGGGCGTAAAGCACAACCATCGCACCAATGGTGAACGCGGAATACATCTTCCAGTTCGCCTCGGGAATGAACTCCGGCACCACCATGGAAACGCCCATGGCCGTAAGGATCATCACGCTGTAACTGCGTGCCGAGTCATCGTTGTAGGACTGCTCGCCGTGCTTGATCCCGCCCATCAACGCGGCAAGGCCGAGGATGCCGTTGATGACGAGCATCACCGCTGAGTAAATCGTGTCGCGCACCAGCGTTGGCGACGCTTCATTGCTCATCATGATCGCCAGGATCACCACTTCCACCAGCACCGCCGCCAGGGTCAGGATCATCGTGCCGTAGGGATCGCCGACTTTTTCTGCCAGCAGTTCGGCGTGATGGGCGACGCGCATGGACGCGGCGACGATGAAGGCGATCAGCACGAGGCCGGCGGTCAGGGCTGTGGGCTGGCCGCTGTGCAGCATCCAGTGTTCCATCGGGTAAGCGATGAAGGCAGCGATCAGGGCCTGCAGCAGAAACTTTTCTTGCCTGAGAAATGTGAGCATCGCGGGCCTTTTTTGCCGACTGAAGCGCAATCAGTGTGATGAGCTACTGACTGCAGGGCGGCGCTAACGTTTCGTTACACCTTAGCGCACCAGTGGCATGCAGCCTGGCAAGGCAATGCAATGCACTTTTATCGGTCTTACGGGCCTCTTCGCGAGCAAGCCCGCTCCCACATTGGATCGCATTCCCCTGTGGGAGCGGGCTTGCTCCGGGCGGCGTTCCGACGAAGGCCGTACCGCGGTTTCAACTTATTTGTTGTCCTGTTGGTCAGTAATTTGCATTACCCCCTCCAACCTCAAAACAAAATGGAGTTGTAATTCATGCATAAACGTCCGTTGAAGAAGCTGCTGTGCGCCGTCGCCGTGGCCGTCGGCCTGAGCGCCAGCCTGACCGCCAGTGCCACCGACCCGCTGAAAGTCGGCTTCGTCTACATCGGTCCGATCGGTGACCACGGCTGGACGTATCAGCATGAACAGGGACGCAAAGCGCTGGCCGAAAAACTCGGCGACCAGATCACGACCAATTACGTGGAGAACGTCGCCGAAGGCGCTGACGCCGAGCGGGTGATCCGCAACATGGCCAAGGACAAGTACGACCTGATCTTCACCACGTCCTTCGGCTACATGAACCCGACCCTGAAAGTTGCGAAGCAATTTCCCAAAGTGACCTTCGAACACGCCACCGGCTACAAGCAGGACAAGAACCTCGGCACTTACCTGGCTCGCACCTATGAAGGTCGCTACGTCGGCGGTTTCCTCGCGGCGAAAATGACCAAAACCAAGAAAGTCGGCTACGTCGCATCCTTCCCGATCCCTGAAGTGATCCGCGACATCAACGCCATTCAACTGGCTCTGAACAAGTACAACCCAGGCACCGAGATCAAAGTGGTGTGGGTCAATTCCTGGTTTGATCCGGGCAAGGAAGCCGATGCCGCCAACGCGTTGATCGACCAAGGGGTGGACGTGGTGTTCCAGCACACCGACAGCCCGGCGCCGATTCAGGCTGCCGAGCGTCGCGGTGTGTACGCCGTCGGCTACGCTTCGGACATGGCGCACTTCGGGCCGAAAGCGGTGCTGACTTCAATCGTCAACGATTGGGGACCGCACTACATTCAGGCGACCCAAAGTGCGCTCGACCACACATGGAAGTCGCAGGATTACTGGGGTGGCTTGAAGGAAGGCACGGTTGAACTGCCGATCAGCGATCTGGTGCCCGCGCCGGTGAAAGCCGAGGCCGAGCAGATCATTGCAGACATCAAGAGCGGTGCGCTGCATCCGTTCACCGGGCCGATCAAGGATCAGGCCGGCGTCGAGAAAATCCCGGCAGGTGTGACGGCAAGCAACGCGGAATTGGCCTCGATGAACTACTACGTTGAAGGCATGAAGGCCGATATTCCGAAGTAGCCCGCGCCCAACACAACCCCTTGTAGGAGCGAGCTTGCTCGCGATGGTGTGTCAGTCAGCACTCATGTATCTGACCCACTATCGCGAGCAAGCTCGCTCCTACAGAGGATCAACGCGTCTTCATCAGGAAGCACGATGAACAGCCTTCCCATCATCGACATCGCCCCGCTGTACACCGACGACCAAACCGCCTGGCAAACCGTCGCTACGCAAATCGACCACGCCTGCCGCGAGTGGGGGTTTTTCTACATCAAGGGCCATCCGATTTCCGTCGAACGCATCGACGCCGTGCTCGACCAAGCCCAACGTTTCTTCGCCCTGCCCACCACTGAAAAACTCAAGATCGACATCACCCAGACCCAACACCATCGCGGCTACGGCGCCATCGCCACCGAACAACTCGACCCGAGCAAACCCAGCGACCTGAAAGAAACCTTCGACATGGGCCTGCACCTGCCGGCCGAACACCCTGAAGTGCTCGCGGAAAAACCGTTGCGCGGTCCCAACCGTCATCCGTCGATGCCCGGCTGGGAAGCGTTGATGGAGCAGCATTACATCGACATGCAGGCTCTGGCCCAAACCCTGTTGCGCGCGATGACGATGACGCTGAACATCGAGCGCGACTTCTTCGACAAGCGCTTCAAAGACCCGGTCAGCGTGTTGCGAATGATCCACTATCCGCCGCGCCATACCGCCAGTTCCGAAGAGCAACAAGGCGCCGGCGCGCATACCGATTACGGCTGCATCACGTTGTTGTATCAAGACTCCGCGGGTGGTTTGCAAGTACGCAACGTGCAAGGCGAATGGATCGAAGCACCGCCGATCGAAGGCACGTTCGTGGTTAACCTCGGCGACATGATGGCGCGCTGGAGCAACGACCGTTACCGCTCGACGCCGCACCGGGTGATCAGCCCGCTGGGCGTCGATCGATATTCGATGCCGTTCTTCGCCGAGCCGCATCCCGACACGCGCATCGAATGCCTGCCCGGTTGCCAGGATGCATTGCACCCGGCGAAATACCCGGCTACCACCTGCGCCAGGTTCCTGCTTTCACGCTTTTCCGATACGTATGCTTATCGGCGGGAACAGGATGAGATTTGATGAACCGCTTGGTCAGGTTTTACCAATTGTTGCAGCGAGCATCTGTAGAATGCCGTCATTGCACCTGATGAGATTTCAACAATGTACGATTGGCTGAACGCCCTGCCCAAGGCAGAACTGCACCTGCACCTCGAGGGTTCGCTGGAGCCCGAGCTGCTGTTCGCCCTGGCCGAACGCAACAGGATCGCCCTGCCGTGGAGCGATGTCGAAACCCTGCGCAAGGCGTACGCCTTCAACAACCTGCAAGAGTTTCTCGACCTGTATTACCAGGGCGCCGATGTGCTGCGCACCTCCCAGGATTTCTACGACCTGACCTGGGCGTACCTGTTGCGCTGCAAGGCGCAGAACGTGATTCACACCGAACCGTTCTTCGACCCGCAGACCCACACCGACCGTGGCATCCCGTTCGAAGTGGTGCTCAACGGCATCGCCGCCGCGTTGAAGGACGGCGAGCAGCAACTGGGCATCACCAGCGGTTTGATCCTGAGCTTCCTGCGTCACTTGAGCGAAGAAGAAGCGCAGAAGACCCTCGACCAGGCGCTGCCGTTCCGCGATGCGTTTGTGGCCGTCGGCCTGGACAGTTCGGAAATGGGTCACCCGCCGAGCAAGTTCCAGCGAGTGTTTGATCGTGCCCGTCACGAAGGCTTCCTGACCGTCGCCCACGCCGGTGAAGAAGGCCCGCCGGAGTACATCTGGGAAGCCCTCGACCTGCTGAAAATCCAGCGCATCGACCATGGCGTGCGCGCCATCGAAGACGAGCGCCTGATGCAGCGGATCATTGACGAGCAGATTCCGTTGACCGTGTGCCCGTTGTCCAACACCAAGCTCTGCGTGTTCGATCACATGTCCCAGCACAACATTCTCGACATGCTTGAACGTGGCGTGAAAGTCACCGTGAACTCGGATGACCCGGCGTACTTCGGCGGGTATGTGACCGAGAACTTCCACGCGCTGTACACCGATCTGGGCATGACCCAGGATCAGGCCAAGCGGTTGGCGCAGAACAGCCTGGATGCCAGGTTGGTAAAACCGTAAGCCACACCGCAATAACACTGTGGGAGCGGGCTTGCTCGCGAAGGCGGAGTGTCAGTCAACATAAATATCGACTGACACTCCGCCTTCGCGAGCAAGCCCGCTCCCACATTGGACAGTGCTCTCCATCTCCCTACGATGTGTCTACAACGCCATTTCCAGCTCGGTCTCCTTGGCGAACCGGTGGATTTCGCGCTGCCCCGTCGCGGTAACGTGCAAGGCTCGCGAATCGTTCGGCAAGCTCAGCCAGCCGGACTGCATGAACAATTGCAGCAACGCCGCGCCCAGTGAACCGCCCATGTGCGGACGTCTTTCGCTCCAGTCGGGACAGGCACAGGCGGCTCGGCTGGTGCTCTGCGCCAGCGCCTGGACGAAAACCCCGCGTGTCGCCAGTTGCGTGGCACCCTTGTGCGTGATCGACACCCTATGATCGAACTGTTCGATCCAGCCCGCATCCAGCAAGCGCTGGTAAAGATCGGCGGCCAGCGTGCCGCCTAAATGATCGTCGCAGAGCCGGGCGCGCAACAAGGACGAAGGCGCGGCCTGAGGTTTGGGGATGGGGGCGGTGCGTTTGAAAATATCGGGAATGTCCCGAGGTGTGCTGGCGATCGTCGCACTGGCCAGCGCTTCTATCGCGGCCCCGACTTCGGGGGCGGCCAGCCGGAAGAATCGCTTGCGGCCGCGGGTTTCGACTTTCAACAGACCTCCGGCGGACAATCGCCCCAGGTGTGCACTGGCCGAAGACGGCGACAGGCGGGCCAGCAATGCCAGCTCTTCGGTCTGCCGCGCAGCGCCGTCCATCAAGGCCCACATCATTGCGCTGCGCTTTGGGTCAGCCAGCAACGTGGCGATCTGGCTGATGCAAGGTGCATGTTCCATGTATTCACTCCCTGTTGAATCGTTTCGTCTACTGCTCGGAGACATCTTGACCAGTAATGTGTCGTCGGCCAAGGCGTGGAAACCGCCATAACCCGGGCAAAGCCATCCACTCACACAAGCCATTGCTTCGATGCCCCTGCAAAGGTCGGGATTGACCGTGAAGCCTGACCGGTTCGAACGCGGACTCGCTATGGCGAGATCGACGGTGCGTACATGAGGCGGGCGCTAGTATAAGCGCGTTGACCGTCGGTTCCTGCCCCCCGGAAACCATTGGTGGTGATTGATCCTGAGGGAAATTTCGCTATTTGCCTGCGACTAATGATCGACACCCGCCAACCCGGGAAATTGACTGCCTAATGCAGTACATCGGCTGGCAAGCATTTCCCGCAAAAGGTTCACCGGCTTACTCAATTGTGCGCGATGGGCGCACAGCAAATTCAGCGGTGCGCGCTCACAGAGCAGCTCCGGCATCAGCACTTTCAGGCGACCGGCCAACACATCGGCGGCGACATCGAGCCAGGACTTGTAGGCGATCCCGGCGCCCGCCACGGCCCACAAGCGCACCACATCGGCATCGTCACTGAAGCGATCACCGCTGACGGTCAGACTGACTTCGCGTTTGCCGTCGTGAAAACTCCAGTGGTCGTGAACCCGGCTGCCCAGCATGAACAGCAGGCAATTGTGCTGCGCCAGTTGCTCCAGTTGCCGTGGCTCGCCATGCCGGGCCAGGTAGCTCGGGGCGGCACACAGCACGCGGCGGTTGTGCGGGGCGATGGGCAGCGCCACCAGGCTCGAGTCTTCCGGCTCACCGTAGCGCAGGGCAATGTCCACCGGTTGGCGGAACAGGTCGGCGATGCGGTCGCCCAGCAGCAAGCGCACCGTGAGTTTCGGGTGTTCACGCTGGAACTCGTCCAGCCAGGGCAGCAGCAGGTTGCGACCGAAATCCGAAGGTGCCGACAACTGCAACACCCCGCTGACCTGGTCCTGACCGCTGGCCAACAAACGGCGGCCCTCGTCGAGGTTGCTCAGGGCGGCCCGGGCGTACTCGAGAAATCCTTCGCCCTCGGCGGTCAGGCGCAGGCTGCGTGTGGAACGGGCGAGTAACCGGGCGCCGAGTTGATG
Organism: Pseudomonas sp. LB3P81; assembly: GCF_054897965.1. NCBI lineage: Bacteria > Pseudomonadati > Pseudomonadota > Gammaproteobacteria > Pseudomonadales > Pseudomonadaceae > Pseudomonas > Pseudomonas sp. LB3P81. Next base: position 2,623,816 of record NZ_JBUBVG010000001.1, read on the forward strand.
TTCGATGCGCTTCAACGCCGCACTGGCCACCGCCGCCGACATGTCCATACCCCGCGCCGCCGCTGACAGGCTACCCAGGTCCGCCGCCCGGACGAACAACTGCAAGTCATCGAAACGCAGCATTTTCAGCCTCGATTATCAAAAAAATATTGAAAGAGACTGCTCTTTTAGCGGGTTTTATCTTGCAGAGAAATAGCCAATCATCTGTTGCATCGAAATCATCCCGCTCCCGGAGTCGACCATGTCCCAGCCTTTTACCGCCATTGCCAGCCTGATCGCCAAAGCCGGCCAACAGGACGCGCTCGAACAACACCTGCGCGCACTGCTGGAGCCGACCCGCGCCGAGGCCGGTTGTGGTCAATACGACCTGCATCAGGACCTCGCCAATCCGCTGGCCTTCTACATGATTGAACAATGGAGCAGCGACGAAGCGCTGCAAGCCCATGACGCCAGCGCGCACATCCAGAACTTTCGCGCCAAGGCCGGCGACTTTCTCGAGCATTTTGAACTCAAGCGTCTGCGCTCCGTCGCCTGACCTCCTTCGTCTATTACCGTTCGGAAATCCCTTATGAAAGCCATTGCCTACTACGCCTCGTTGCCGATCAGCGACGAGAAATCCCTGCAAGACATCGAACTGCCGGAACCGGTCGCCGGCCCGCGTGATCTGCTGGTGGAAGTCAAAGCCATCTCGGTCAACCCGGTCGACACCAAGGTCCGCCAGAACGTCCAGCCGGAAGACGGCGCGGCCAAAGTGCTGGGCTGGGACGTGGCAGGTGTGGTCAAGGCCGTCGGCAGCGAAGTGACGTTGTTCAAGACCGGCGACAAGGTGTTTTATGCCGGTTCCATTGCCCGCGCCGGCGGCAACAGCGAGCTGCACGTGGTGGACGAGCGGATCGTCGGCCATATGCCGAACACCCTCGGTTTTGCCGAAGCGGCCGCGCTGCCGTTGACCGCCATCACCGCGTGGGAATTGCTTTTCGAACGCCTGCAAGTGCGCGAAGGCAACACCAATGAAGGCCAGAGCCTGCTGATCGTCGGTGCGGCCGGTGGTGTCGGTTCAATCCTGACGCAACTGGCCAGGCAACTCACCGGGTTGAAAGTCATCGGCACCGCTTCCCGTGCGCAAACCCAGAGCTGGGTGCGTGAGCTGGGCGCCGACCTGGTGATCGATCACAGCCAACCGCTGAGCGAAGAACTGAAACGCGCAGGCGTCGCGCAGGTGACCCACGTCGCCAGCCTGACCCAGACCGATCAACACCTCGATCAACTGATCGAGGCCTTGGCACCACAAGGCAAACTCGCGCTGATCGATGATCCGAAAGTGCTAGACGTGACCAAGCTCAAACGCAAGAGCCTGTCGCTGCACTGGGAGTTCATGTACACCCGCTCGCTATTCGAAACGGCGGACATGATCGAACAACATAAATTGCTCAACCGCGTGGCCGAACTGATCGACGCCGGAACACTGAAAACCACGGTGGGCGAGCATTTCGGAACCATCAACGCGGCGAATTTGCGGCGTGCGCATGCGTTGCTGGAGAGCGGCAAGTCCAAGGGCAAGATTGTGCTGGAAGGTTTCTGAAACACATTGATACAAGTGTCGTCCGCAAGGGACGACACCGTCAGTCCGAAGGTTGACCGTTGTCATAATTACGATCGTATTCGGGTCTACAATCCAGAGCTCTGCGATGCAATCTTTTAACCGAGGAGGTCAGCAATGAAGATCCTGATAAAAGAATTGGCAAAAACCCAGTGGCTGGTCCGCCTGGACCAACACACGGTGACGTTCCGTAGCGAAGCCGAAGCTCGCGCTTTCACCCGGACCCTTGAAGCACGATTGCTCGCCCCTCATCAGATTCCCGCCCAGCAGCAGCGCGCTGCCGGCTGAGACTTTTCTCATGCCTGGGCTTGCGCCAACGCCCGGGCATTTTGCAAGCGCCGGGTGAGCATCGCCACGCTCACCACCAGAATTCCGCACAGGCCGATGACCATGGCCATCGGCACGGCGCTGCCGTCGTACAAAATACCCACCAGCGACGCAGCCCCGGCGGCGACGCTGAATTGCAGGCATCCGAGCATCGCCGACGCACTTCCGGCACGGGCGCCCTGCCCGCTCATGGCACAGGCCGAAGCGTTGGGGAGGATGCAGCCGAGGCTGGCGATGCAGATGAACAGCGGAATCAGCAGCGGCCACAACTGCTCGGTGTGCAGCGAACTGACGGCCAGCAGCGTCAGACCGGCCGCCAGGTAAATCCACACGGTACGCGCCAGCAGAAACGCGGGGCCACGCTTCGCCAGTAGCCGCGCGTTGACCTGCGCCACCAGAATGAAACCCGCCGCATTGGTGCCGAACAACCAGCCGAAATGCTCGGCCGGTACGCCGTAGAGCTTGATGAAAACGAATGGCGAGCCGGCGATGTAGGCAAACATCCCGGCGATGGCGATGCCACCGGTGAGCGCGTGGCCGAGGTACACCGGGTCCGACAACAGGCGACCGTACTGACGCAGCGCGCCCGACAGCGGTTGACGTGGCACATGCGCGGGCATGCTTTCCGGCAATCCAAGCGCCACGGCCAACCCCGCCAATGCACTGAAACCGGTCAGCGCCAGGAAGATCGACTGCCAGCCCGTGGTGTTGACCAGCAACCCGCCGAGCATCGGCGCGAGAATCGGCGCCAGGCCCATGACCAGCATCAGCTGGGAAAAGACTTTGGCCGAACCCACCGCATCGCATTTGTCACTGACGATCGCCCGGGAAATCACCATCCCCGCGCAACCGCCCAGCGCCTGGACAAAACGCGCGCCGAGCAGCCATTCAAGGTTCGGCGCATAGGCACACGCCAAAGAAGCGGCGGTGAACAGACCGACGCCCGTCAGCAACGGAACGCGCCGGCCAAACCGATCCGCCACTGGGCCGTACATCAGCTGACCAATGGACAAACCCAAAAAATACGCCGCCAGTGTCAGTTGAACGTGTTGTTCATCGGTGCCGAACGCCAGCGCCATGGCCGGGAACGCCGGCAAATAAAAATCAATCGCCAGCGGGCCAAAAGCGCTGAGGGCGCCAAGAATCAAAATGGTACGGAAGTTCATCGGGCATCCAGTGGGACTGAGGTCGGCAGCCCGACAGTCTAGCTGCGCAAGGACGCCTTGAACATTCCGATAGCTCGCTAACTATTAAAAACCTGGATGAATGCAAATCCCTGTGGGAGCGGCGGTGCGACGATTCGACTTGCTCGCGAATGCGGTGGGTCAGTGACATAAATTTCGACTGAAACACCGCATTCGCGAGCAAGCCCGCTCCCACAGGGATTTGCGTGTGCCTCAGGCTACTTTTACTTCGTAGCCTTCTTCGCTGATCGCGGCCATCACTTGATCCACCGTCAACGCACTCTCGACGCCGACTTCCCTTGCCGCCAGATCAACCCGCACGCTGGCCGCGGGATCCTTCGCTTGCAGCGCTTGAGTGATGGCTTTGACACAGTGACCGCAGGACATGCCTTGAACGTTGAACACCTGCATGGAATGACTCCTTTAGTGAGATTGGGAGCAGTCTCGAGCTTGCCACCATGGCAAGGTCAAGTTCTGAAGTGATCTGCCGGGCTGGCAATCGGCGTCGCGCTCGGCCAAGCTGCGTGCATTAATGACTCGACCTCAGGAGATTCAGCCATGCGCTGGTCAGCTCTCAGCCTGTTTGGCTTCCTCAGCCTTTTCGCCGCCGTGCCCTCGGTCAATGCTGCCGGGGAGGATTACGGCGTGCTGATCATTTCCCGCGAGCGTCTGGAAGTGTCGACCAACTGCGAAATCGGCGTGTACCTCCAGGATCAACTGTCGGCGCGACTGTTTCAGGAGCAAAGCACTTCGTTCAACCTGCCGCCGGGCAATGTTTCCCTGCGCCTGAAACTGCTGCCGAGTCAGGCGCCGGGCTGCAATCCGGGGATGCTGGCGCCGGGGTCGCAGACCATCACGCTCAAGGCCGGGGATGTGTTGAAGTTCCGGATTGCGATGACGCAGGAAGGGATGTATCTGAAGCCTACGGCCCTCGATTATTGAGTCGCCTTTAAAAGATCGCAGCCTTCGGTGTAGTGGTTCAGTTTTTTTGCACCACTCCGTAGGAGCATTAAGCCGCCTGCTGCTCAAACAGCGCAGGCGGCAAGTTGTTCGAGGCTGAGTGGCAACGGCGATGGTTGTAGTGCGAGATGAAATCCATCACATCCTTCTCCGCTTCGAAATGATTCTGGTATCCGTTTTCCGGCATCCAATCGTGCTTCAACGTCCTGAAGTAGCGCTCGACTACTGCGTTATCCCAGCAGTTACCTCGACGACTCATGCTCTGAACGATCCGGTTTTCTGCCAAGCACTCAACAAAGCGATCGGCGGTGTATTGGCAGCCCTGATCAGAGTGAAATAGCAGTTCAGGCATCGGACGGCGTAGTGCTACCGCAAGCTTCAGTGCCTTCATAGACAGCTCGGCATCCGCTGTTCGTGAGCAAGCCCATCCCACAATCCTGCGCGAAAACAGGTCCATCACCACTGCCAGGTACAGCCAGCCATGTCCCACTCTGATGTAGGTGATATCACCTGCCCAAAGCGTGTCTGACCGGGCTGGATTGAAACGACGATCAAGTATGTTCGGTGCAACGACAGCTGGCTTCGTGGCCCGGCGATAGTGCGCATAACGTGGCCTGCGCCGCTGTAGGTCAAAGGTCTTGATCAAGGTACGCATTCGATAACGCCCTATAAAAACTCCCTCTTTCCTCAACTCCTTGGATAGCCCGCGAGTACCCAATGCTTCTCGATGCTGCTTATGCAACGCACGAAGTTTACTCCCCAGATCTCCCAAAACTGGTCGCTGCCGCACGGCTTTACGTTTCACGTAATAGCTGCTGCGGGCCAAGCCGAACAAGACACACATACGCCGAATCGACATTGCCCCTCTGATGCCATCAATCACTTGGTTCGACCGAACAGAACCTTTAGATGAGAGGGCAATTGCTTTTTTAGCACTTGGTTCTCGGCTTCAAGTAGCGCCAGTTTCGCCTGGAGCGACTCAATCAGCTCCTGATCCTGTAGGCGAGGAGCTTGCACAATTCCTTCCTGCTCCCGGCGCCAGCGTGAAACCCAGCGGCGTAACGCTGTTGGCCCCACACCTGTAGCCTCACAGGCTTTAGGTATGGAGTAATTCATCTCCACAACCAAGCGAATGGCTTCCGCTTTTTCCTCAGAGGTAACAACCCGATATCCCATGATGCTTCCTTAAATCGACGCTCCTACATCATGGTCCAAAAACGTTCGACCACCACACGGCAGCTCCTACATGTGTACGCATGGTCCTGTAGGAGCTGCCGAAGGCTGCGATCTTTTGATCTGAAACATGGCGCTTGACCTTGCCAACATGGCAAGGTTGATCCTGTAGGAATCTTCTACAGGGAGCGTGACCGATGTCCGAATCCACCACTTTCGATCTGCCGATTGCCGGCATGACCTGCGCCAGTTGCGCCGGGCGTGTCGAGCGTGCCTTGAAAAAAGTCATCGGCGCCTCCGCCGTCAGCGTCAATCTGGCCACCGAGCAGGCTCGGGTTCAGGCGCCCAGCGACAGCCTGCCGGCGTTGATGGACGCGGTGCAGCAAGCCGGTTACAGCGTGCCGCAGCAGAGTCTGGAATTGAGCATCGACGGCATGACCTGCGCGTCCTGCGTCGGTCGGGTCGAACGGGCGCTGGGCAAAGTGCCGGGGGTCAAGAGCGTCAGCGTCAACCTGGCCAACGAACGTGCCCACCTCGAACTGCTCGGGCAAATCGATCCGCAAACCCTGATCGGCGCAGTGACCAAGGCGGGTTACAACGCCAGTGTCCGGGAAATCGAGCACCCACAAACCGACACTCAACAACAGCGTCTGCACCGTGAACGCAGGGCTTTGATCCTGGCGATCACCCTCGCCTTGCCGCTGGTGTTGCCGATGCTGCTGCAACCGTTCGGCGTGCACTGGATGCTCCCGGCGTGGGCGCAATTCGCGCTGGCCACGCCAGTGCAATTCATCTTCGGTGCCCGCTTTTATGTGGCCGCATGGAAAGCAGTGCGCGCCGGCGCTGGAAACATGGACCTGCTGGTTGCCCTGGGCACCAGCGCCGGTTATGGCTTGAGCCTCTACGAATGGGCCACTGCCGCCGGGCGCATGCCGCACCTGTATTTCGAAGCCTCTGCCGTCGTGATTGCGCTGGTGCTGTTGGGCAAGTACCTCGAAAGCCGCGCCAAACGCCAGACCGCCAGCGCCATCCGCGCCCTCGAAGCGCTGCGCCCGGAGCGGGCCATTCAAGTGATCGACGGCCGTGAACAGGACGTCGCCATCAGCGCCTTGCGCCTCAATGATCTGGTGCTGGTCAAACCCGGTGAACGATTTCCCGTGGACGGCGAAGTGGTCGAAGGCCAGAGCCACGCCGACGAAGCGCTGATCAGCGGCGAGAGCCTGCCCGTGCCGAAACAGCCCGGCGACAAGGTCACCGGCGGCGCAATCAATGGTGAAGGCCGGTTGCTGGTTCGCACCCAGGCCTTGGGCGCGGAAACGGTGTTGGCGCGAATCATCCGTCTGGTGGAAGACGCGCAAGCCGCAAAAGCGCCGATCCAGAAACTGGTGGATAAAGTCAGCCAGGTATTTGTGCCAACGGTTCTGCTGATTGCATTGGCGACCCTGATCGGTTGGTGGCTGTACGGTGCACCGATGGAAACGGCGCTGATCAACGCCGTCGCGGTATTGGTGATCGCTTGCCCTTGCGCTCTCGGACTCGCAACGCCAACAGCGATCATGGCCGGCACCGGTGTGGCGGCGCGCTACGGCATTCTGATCAAGGACGCCGAGGCACTGGAGCGTGCCCATGAAGTCAGCGCCGTGGTCTTCGACAAAACCGGCACGCTGACTTCGGGTGCGCCGCGCATCGCCCATTTGAGTGCCATCGACGGTGATGAAACCGCCTTGCTGAAATTGGCCGGTGCCCTGCAACGCGGCAGTGAACACCCACTGGCCAAGGCGGTTCTGGACGCTTGTGCCGAACGCGGGTTGACCGTGGCGGATGTCAGCGACAGTCGATCGCTGACCGGCCGAGGCATCGCGGGCACGCTCGAGGGGCGGCGATTGGCGTTGGGCAATCGGCGCTTGTTGGAAGAGAGCGGATTAAGCGCCGGTCCTTTGGCTGACTCGGCAACCGCATGGGAAACCGAAGGTCGCACCCTGTCCTGGCTGATCGAGCAACGTCCGCAACCGACCGTTCTGGGCCTGTTCGCCTTCGGTGACACCCTCAAACCCGGCGCGCTGCAAGCGGTGCAACAACTCAGCGCCCGCAGCATCAGCAGCCATCTGCTGACCGGCGATAATCGCGGCAGCGCCAAAGTGGTCGCCGAGGCGCTCGGCATCAAGGATGTCCACGCCGAAGTGCTGCCGGCCGACAAAGCCGCCACCGTCGCCGAACTGAAGAAAACCGGCGTGGTGGCGATGGTCGGCGACGGCATCAACGACGCCCCGGCCCTCGCCGCCGCGGACATCGGCATCGCCATGGGCGGCGGCACCGACGTCGCCATGCACGCGGCCGGGATCACCCTGATGCGCGGCGATCCACGACTGGTGCCGGCAGCGCTGGAGATCAGCCGCAAGACCTACGCAAAGATTCGTCAGAACCTGTTCTGGGCCTTCGTCTATAACCTGATCGGCATTCCGTTGGCCGCGTTCGGTTTCCTCAACCCGGTGCTGGCCGGCGCGGCCATGGCGTTGTCGAGCGTCAGCGTGGTGAGCAATGCGCTACTGTTGAAAACCTGGAAACCCAAGGATCTGGAGGACAACCGATGAACATCGGCCAAGCAGCCCGCCAAAGTGGCCTGAGCGCGAAGATGATCCGTTATTACGAGACCATCGGTTTGCTCAAGGCGGCCCATCGCACCGACAGCGGTTATCGTGTGTACGGCGATGACGACTTGCACACGCTGGCGTTTATCAAGCGTTCGCGGGACCTGGGGTTTTCACTGGAAGAGGTCGGCAAACTGCTGACCCTTTGGCAGGACCGTCAGCGCGCCAGTGCCGACGTGAAGGCGCTGGCTCGTCAGCACATCGACGAGCTGAACCAGAAAATCCGCGAACTCGGCCAGTTGCGCGACACGCTGCAGGATCTGGTTGAGCACTGCCACGGCGATCACCGTCCGGACTGCCCGATCCTCAAAAATCTTGAGTCGGGTTGCTGCGCCGACCCCGCTCGCCCCTGATCGCCAAACCCTTCACCACCAGCAACGTAGTGAGGGGAATGCCGTGGAACAACAGCACCACCGCGCCGGGCGCCCACCATGCGTAGAACGGCGCGGCGATCAGCATGCCGACACCGAACCCGGTCATCTGCAACAACGTCAGAAAGCTGAAAATCGGCAGGCGCAGGCTGTCCGGCTCCCGTTGCAGACGCGACATCAGGCCGACTTCAGAGAAGCCGTCGCCCAGCCCTGCCGGCAGTGAGAACAGCAGCAAACCGTAGAGGGTCTGTTGCTGGAACATCAGGATGAAACCGCAGGACATCAGCAGCACACCGAAGAAAAACCGCCGCTCCAGGTTCACGTTGTCCGAGCCTTTCAGGCGGCTGGCGATCCGCGCGCCAATGAGTTTTCCACTGGCCCACACCGCCAGCATCAGGCCCAGCGTGGTGCTGGCCGATTCCGGTGTCAGCAGTTTTGAAATGATCGGCAAACCCACGTTGTGTGCGGCGCTGCCCAAGGTATCGGCCATCGCGACCGCGAGCATCGCCGCCACCACCGGCGTAGTACGCAGACCCTGGCGCAGGGCTGACCATTCGCCTCGTTCGTGATCGGGCTCGGCGCTGCGTGTCGGTCCGGCAAACCGCAGCGGCAGAATGAACAACGCGGCCAGCAGGTAGGTGATCACGTTCAGCGCGAAGACCGTTTCAAAACCAAACGCTGCCACCAACAACCCGGCCACCAGACTTCCGCCGACCATTGCTGCGGACGATGCCGAAGTGATCCAGGCGTTGGTCTTGAGCAGTTGATCGCCCTCAATCAGATGCGGCAACTGGCTGTTGAGGCCGATGGCGAACATTGAGTTGCCGAAGCCAAGACCGAAGGCAATGACCGGTAGCAGTAGCGCTTGTTGGGTAACCGGCAACACCAGCAGCAGCCCCAGCAATACTGCGCGCAGCAGGTCGAAGGCAATCAGCGGCAGACGCCCGGCCCAGCGGTGATAAAACGTCGTACCGATGAGGCTGGCAAAAATCCCTCCGCCCACACGGCTGGCGAGGAAGATGCCGACACTCATGGCGCTGTCGCTGAGCAGGTAGACGTAGGTGGCCAGGGCGACCATGTTGAGAAAGGCGCCAAAGTCCGAGATCAGACGGGCGGCAATGATCAGCTGGGCGTTGCGGGTGGAGGTGTTCACATTCAGTCCTGTAGGAGCTGCCGAAGGCTGCGATCTTTTGATCTTTCTGTTGTTCTTCAGTGTGTCCACCGCCTTCAAAGATCAAAAGATCGCAGCCTTCGGCAGCTCCTACAAATGAGGTGAGCGTTTCATAAAAAACCCGGCCGAAGCCGGGTTTTTCGTCAACCGATCACTGCATCCAGGGTGGGGGCGGTTCTTCGGTTTTGCTCGGTGGCGCGTCATCTGCCGCGCGGATCGCTTGCTTGCGCTCTTCATCGAGGCGTGCGGCCTCGATTTCGCGCATGATCCCGCCGACGTCGGCCAACTCTTCCGGTTCGTCGAACTCGCCGGTCAAGACACTGGCCGGGTGCAAGGTGCCGGCTTCGTACAACGCCCACATTTCCTTGGCGTATCGGGTCTTTTTCAGCTCCGGGGCAAACCGTCCGAAGTAGGACGCCATGTTGCCCACATCCCGCTCCAGCATGCTGAACGCGTGGTTGTTGCCCGCCGCGTCCACCGCTTGTGGCAAGTCGATGATAACCGGGCCGGTCGGGGTCAACAGTACGTTGAACTCGGACAGGTCACCGTGCACCAGACCGGTACACAACATCAGCACGATCTGCGAAATCAGGAACGCGTGATATTCACGCGCCTGATCCGGCTCCAGCACCACGTCGTTCAGGCGCGGCGCGGCATCGCCGTACTCGTCGGCCACCAGTTCCATCAACAGCACGCCTTCAAGGAAGTCGTAAGGCTGAGGGACCCGAACACCTGCGCCGGCCAGACGGAACAACGCCGCCACTTCGGCGTTCTGCCAGGCGTCTTCGGTTTCTTTCTTGCCGAACTTGGAGCCTTTGGCCATCGCACGGGCCTGACGGCTGTTGCGCACCTTGCGGCCTTCCTGATACTCGGCCGCCTGACGGAAACTGCGTTTATTCGCCTCCTTGTAGACCTTCGCGCAACGTAACTGGTTGCCGCAGCGCACCACATAAACAGCTGCTTCTTTACCACTCATGAGTGGGCGCAGCACCTCGTCGACCAGACCGTCCTCGATCAGGGGTTCAATGCGTTTTGGAGTCTTCATCAGCTTTTATGGTGGGTCCTTTATTACCAAACACGCGAAAGTCATTCGTTATACGGCAATCCACTCGTTCGGGGGAGGGGTTGCCGACCTATGAACGTTGCGGATGCACACAATGTGCCGAAAAAACCCGGCAAATCTGCCGATGTTCATCGGCCGCCAAGGATCATAGCCGAGCCGGCAGCACTTGTTGGAGAAGGGATGCGAGGGGATTTGCGACAGAATCCGACATACCGGTCCATACCCTTCGCAGGATTTTTTCCAACAACCCTCAATTTCCTCCTCCGGCAGCCGAAGTCATCAGTACCAAAGTGAATTGTCCGACAATCTTTCCGACAAAAGACGATGGCGCACCCAAGGGATCGGGTTCAACAAAACCATTTACGGCTGCCAATAATTCCGCGAGTCATCTGCACTGCGTGGGCCAACAAGAAAATCTGGAGCGCGGATGAACATCAAACAGAAGTTGACGTGGGCGTTTGCAATCATCGCCTGCTTGCCCGTGGTGCTGGTCGCTACCCTCGTTGTGCTGAACTTGCGCAGTGATGCCAAGGACAATTTCGTCGACGGCAGTGGCCGCGAGATTCGCCAGGTCAGCAATGCCATGCAGCTGTTTTTTGACGGCATCAGCCAAAACGTCGAATACCTGGCGAACCAGCCGCTGATCAAAAACTCCGACGACAGCCTCAAGACCTACATGAGCGCCAACGCCGAGAGCATTCCCCAGGGCGAGCCGGACAAAAAAGTTTTCGAGCTCCTCCAGAACCTGGGCAACAGTCACCCGTCCTACGCCTATGCCATCCTCGGCACCGCCGCGGGCGGTTATGTGTCGTGGCCCGACGATGCGAAGCTGAACAACTACGACCCGCGCCAGCGCCCGTGGTACAAGGCCGCGCAGGCCAAGCCGGGCAAGCCGTTCCGCACCGAGGCGTACTACTGGGCTCAGGACGATGCGACCTACGTCAGCACCGTGCGCACCATCGACAACAAACTGGGGACCAACGGCGGCGTGGTCAGCATCGACGTGACGCTCAAGCAGCTCACCGAAATCGTCAAACAGATCAAACTGGGTGACACCGGCTACCTGATGCTGCTGGAAAACACCGGCACCGTGCTGGTCGATCCGAAGCAACCGGAGCACAACTTCAAGGCGCTGAGCAGCCTTGGCGAAGGCTACGCGCAACTGGCCAAGGCCGGTAAAGGGCTGGTGGAAGTCGAACTGAACGGCGAGCGTTACATGGCCAACGTCTGGCCGTCGGAGCAGTTGGGCTGGACCTTTGTCGGCCTGATCAAACAGAGCGACGTGATGAGCTCGGCCACGCAGTTGACCTGGCTGATCGCGATTATCGCCGCCGTGCTGGCCGTGCTCTTCGCCGTGGTCGGCGCCAGTTTCGCCAGCGTTATCGTGCGACCGATCCGCAGTGTGGCCAGCGGTCTGGAAGGCATCGCCCAGGGTGAAGGCGACCTGACCCAAAACCTGCAAATCCGTGGCAACGACGAAACCGCGCAACTGGCCAACTGGTTCAACCAGTTCCTGACGGCGATTCGCAACCTGATTCAAAACATCGGCGGGGCCTCGACGAAAATCCACGCCACCTCCAAGAGCTCGACCCAAGTCTCCAGCGACATGGCTGAAGCGGCCGGGCGTCAGCGTGAAGCTGTGGACATGGTCTCCACCGCGTTCCACGAAATGGTCGCCACCGCCAACGAAGTTGCGCGCTCCTGCAGCCAGGCCGCCGAATCGGCCGACAGTGGCCAGCGTCAGGCACGTGAAGGTCAGCAGCAGATTGATGCGGCGGTGACCAGCGTCGATCGCCTGAGCCAGGAAATCGAACAGTCGGCGCAGTCAATGCAACAGCTGGAACGCGACAGCAATGACATTCAATCGATTCTCGGGACCATCCGTTCCATCGCCGAACAGACCAACCTGCTGGCGCTGAACGCTGCCATCGAGGCTGCACGGGCCGGTGAACAAGGTCGCGGTTTTGCGGTGGTGGCGGACGAAGTGCGGGCGCTGGCCAAACGCACGGCCGATTCCACGGCGGAAATCGACGGTCTGCTTGGCAACCTCGCCAAGCGCACCAGCCAGGTGACTCAGCAGATGCATGCGAGCCTGGAAGTGTCCCAGCAGTCGGTGACCCGCATCGGTGAGGCGCGCAGCAGCTTCGGGCAGATTCGTGAATCGGTGGACGTGATCCGCGACATGAACACCCAGATCGCCACGGCGGCGGAACAACAGCACCAGGTGGCGGAAGACATCAACCGGCACATCAGCCAGATCCATGGCGATGCGCAGTTGGTGGCGGAACTGGCGAACTCGGCGCGGCTGGATTCCCAGAGCCTGGCAGGGTTGTCGAATGAGCTGGACGTGTTGGTTCGCCGTTTCAGAACCTGATCAAAAGCGCTTATACCTGTGGCGAGGGAGCTTGCTCCCGTTCGGCTTCGAAGCAGTCGTAAATTGGAAAATGCGGACCATCTGATACACCGCGTGGACTGAATTGGGACCGCTTCGCGCTCCAGCGGGAGCAAGCTCCCTCGCCACAATTAGTGCCGAAACAACTCTCCCGGCGTAAACCTGAACAACCCTTTGAACGCCGCAATAAACGCCGACGTCGAGTCATATCCACAAGACAACGCGGCATTCGTCACGCTGTCCCCCTCCTCCAGCAAACTCAACGACGACAGCAGTCGCATCCGCTGCCGCCAGCCGCGGAAACTCAACCCGGTTTCACGCTGGAACAGGCGCATCAGGGTTTTCTCCGACGTGCCCAATCGCTGCGCCCATTCCTGCAAGGTCACGTTCCGCTCCGGATTTTCGATCAGCTCGTTGCACAGGCCCAGCAAGCGCTCATGACGCGGCAACGGCAGCGAGAAACCGACTTCGGGCAGATTTGCCAACTGGTCCAGCAGCACACTCACCAGCCGTGCTTCCGGGCTGTCGCCCTGTGGATATTCCACGGGCAGCAGGCAAAAGCTCTTGATCAACTCCCGGGCCAGTGGCGTTACCTCCAGCACACGACACCGGTCGTCCGCCCACGGGCAATCTTCGCGGCGCACATAGAGACTGCGCATCTCGGCGCGCATTGAGGTCACGACCTGATGTTCGAAATACGCCGGAATCCAGATCCCCCACTGCGGTGGCGCAAAGAAACTGCCTTCGGCGGTGTGCACGCCGAGAACGCCGCTGATGGCGTAGGAAAATTGCACCCAGTCATGGCGGTGAGACGGCGTCCACGAACCGGCGTTGAGGCTTTCTGCCCGCGCATACAGTGGGCGCGGCAGCACGGTCAGGGCCGGAATCGTCCGCTCGAGGGATTGTTGTCCGTTAGTCGGCATTGACTGGCCTTGTGTCGCAAGATGGCTGATGAGGCGACGTTAGGTCATGTCACTGATCTATTCAATATCGGTGATCCCCTTCGCGAGCAAGCCCGCTCCCACAGGTTTCGATTTAACGCTCGACTATTGCGATGACGCCTTGCCCGCCCGCCGCGCAAATCGAGATCAGCCCTCGGCCCTTTCCGGCTGCGTCCAGCAGCTTGGCCAAACTGGCCACAATGCGTCCACCGGTGGCCGCAAACGGATGCCCCGCCGCCAGTGAACTGCCTTTGACGTTGAGCCGGCCGCGGTCGATGGAGCCCAGTGGCGCGTCGAGGCCGAGGCGGGTTTTGCAGTACTCCGGGTCTTCCCAGGCCTTCAAGGTGCAGAGCACTTGGGCGGCGAACGCTTCGTGGATTTCGTAGTAATCGAAATCCTGCAAGCTCAGGCCATTGCGCGCCAGCAGACGCGGCACCGCGTAGACCGGCGCCATCAACAGCCCTTCGGCACCGTTGACGAAATCCACCGCCGCCGCCTCGCCATCGCGCAAATACGCAAGGATCGGCAAGCCGCGTTCCTTCGCCCATTCTTCACTGCCCAACAGCACCAGCGACGCACCGTCGGTGAGCGGTGTCGAGTTGCCGGCAGTCAGGGTGCCTTTGGCGCTTTTCTCGAAGGCGGGTTTGAGCGAGGCGAGTTTTTCCAGGGTCAGGTCCGGACGCAGGTTGTTGTCGCGGGTCAGGCCGAGGAACGGCGTCATCAGGTCGTTGTGCCAGCCTTCGGAATACGACGCCGCCATTTTCTGATGACTCTCCAGCGCCAATTGATCCTGCTCCGCGCGCGGAATGTTCCAGGTCTGCGCCATCAACTCGCAGTGCTCGCCCATCGACAGGCCGGTGCGTGGCTCGCCGTTGCGGGGAAATTCCGGTACGAGATGACCCGGTCGCAGTTGCAGAAACGTTTTCAGTTTATCGGCGGTGGTCTTGGCGCGATTGGCCTGCAAGAGGATTTTGCGCAGGCCTTCGTTGATGCCGATCGGCGCGTCGGACGTGGTGTCGACGCCACCAGCGATGCCGCACTCGATCTGGCCCAGGGCGATTTTGTTCGCCACCAGCAACGCCGCTTCCAGGCCGGTGCCGCAGGCCTGCTGAATGTCATACGCCGGTGTGGTCGGCGACAGCCGCGAGCCGAGTACGCATTCGCGGGTCAGGTTGAAGTCCCGGGAATGCTTGAGCACCGCGCCCGCCGCCACTTCGCCCATGCGCAAACCGTGCAGGTTAAAACGCTCGATCAGGCCTTCGAGCGCGGCGGTGAGCATCGCCTGGTTACTCGCGGTGGCGTACGGTCCGTTGGAGCGGGCGAAGGGAATCCGGTTACCGCCGATGATCGCGACGCGGCGCAGCTGGGTCATGAAAAGCTCCTTTAAAAACTCCAAAGTAAAAACCGAACCCTGTGGGAGCGGGCTTGTGGCGAGGGGATTTATCCCCGTTGGGTGGCGAAGCCGCCCCGAAAATCGGCTACATCGGTGTGTCAGGTAAATTGTGTGCGCGGGTTTTACGACTGCTATGCAGTCGAACGGGGATAAATCCCCTCGCCACAAGCTCGCTCCCACAGAGTCTGCATTCCACTGAAAGTCTTGCTACAACCTACCCTGCAATGTCCAAGCGTAGGCCTTCTCTCGTGAATCGAACGACTGATTGCCATTCGTGGTCCACACTTTGAATCCCAGCTGCTGGAGCGCGTTCCATGTCTGACCGCTATATCGACTTCGCCAATTCGTCCATCGGCCATCGTCTGGTCAGGACCCTGGGTCTGCCGACGCCGGTACGGCTGGAACGCTGGCAAGCGGGCCGGCTGCGCCCGGTCGAAGGGGCGCTGCTGATCGGCGGCGGACCGCTGGCGGAAAAAGTCGGTGCCTTCGCCAATCGCCTGACCGATGCGATCTACAGCTACGGCAGCGAACCTTCGATCGCCACAGCATGGATTCCCGGCCACGGACCCAAACTGAAAGCCGTGGTGTTTGACGCCAGTGATCTGGTGCAAACCGATCAGCTCAAACAGCTGCGTGAGTTCTTTCAGCCGCTGATAAAAAACCTCGATCACTGTGCGCACCTGGTGATTCTCGGGCGCGCGCCGCAGACCTTGAGCGATCCGTTCGCTGCCAGCGCGCAACGCGCCATCGAAGGTTTCAGCCGTTCGCTGGCCAAGGAACTGCGCAGCGGCGGCACCTTGCAATTGATCCATGTCGGCGAGGGCGCCGAGGATCAACTGGAAGGTCCGCTGCGGTTTTTTCTTTCGCCAAAAAGTGCATTCGTGTCCGGGCAAGTGATCCGTTTGAACGCCTGCGACACGCCGGTGACGGACTGGACTCGCCCGCTGTCGGGGCGCAAGGCACTGGTCACCGGCGCGGCGCGCGGCATCGGGGCATCAATCGCCGAAACCCTGGCCCGGGACGGTGCCGAGGTGATTCTGCTCGATGTGCCACCGGCCAAAACCGATCTCGATGCCCTTGCCGCACGCCTTGGCGGGCGCAGCATTACCCTGGATATTTGCGCGGAAGACGCCGCCACGCAGTTGGTCGAACAGCTGCCTGACGGGGTCGACATCGTGGTGCACAACGCCGGCATCACGCGGGATAAAACCCTGGCCAACATGACCCCCGAGTTCTGGGACGCGGTGCTCGCGGTCAATCTCAATGCGCCACAAGTGCTGACCAAGGCTCTGCTCGACAGCGGCACCTTGCAGGATAACGGCCGGGTGATTCTGCTGGCGTCCATCAGCGGCATCGCCGGCAATCGCGGGCAAACCAATTACGCGGCGAGCAAGGCCGGATTGATCGGCCTCGCCCAGGCCTGGGCGCCACTGCTCAATGAGCGCGGCATCAGCATCAACGCGGTGGCGCCGGGGTTCATCGAGACGCAAATGACCGCGCACATTCCGTTCGGTTTGCGTGAAGCGGGCCGGCGCATGAGCTCGCTGGGTCAGGGCGGCTTGCCGCAGGACGTCGCCGAAGCGGTGGCCTGGCTGGCACAACCCGGCACCGGCGCGTTCACCGGGCAAGCGCTGCGGGTCTGTGGACAAAGTGTTTTGGGGGCTTAGGGATGATTACCGATTGGCACACACTCAACCGCGAACCGAGCCTGCCTGGGTTGTATGTGCAGGCCGCGACGCGACGCAAGATCACCGGCACCACGCTGCCCGATTCGGGTTTGCGTTGCTGGGTCAATGTCGATCCAAAACGATTGGCAGCCTACCGCGATGTCTGCGGGTTTGCCGACAACGGTTTACTGCCGCCGACTTATCCACACATCCTCGCGTTTGCGTTGCAGATGCAATTGCTGACCGCCAAGGATTTTCCGTTTCCGCTGCTGGGGCTGATTCACCTGAGCAACCGCATTCGTGTCTTCAGGCCCATGGGCGGCGTGAATAGCGTGCGGGTCAGTGTGCAGGTGCAGAACCTGCAACCTCACGCCAAGGGTGCGACATTCGATCTGGTGACGACGCTCGACGATCAGTTGGGGCCATTGTGGGAAGCAGAAAGCCAGATGCTCTGTCGCGGGGTCAAACTCGAAGGCGAACCGGTCGAGGAAGTGCTGAGCTCGACGTTGCCGCTGACTGAAGTCACCCGCTGGAAAGCGCCGGCGGACATTGGCCGGCAGTACGCCAAAGTGTCGGGGGATTACAACCCGATTCACCTGAGTGCGGTGAGCGCCAGACTCTTCGGCTTCCCGACCGCCATTGCCCATGGGTTGTGGAACAAGGCGCGGACACTCGCGGCGCTAAGCGACCACTTACCGACCGCCAACGTCGAGATTGCCGTGCAATTTCGAAAACCGGTGCGGTTGCCTGGCGAGGTGACGTTGCTCGCCAGTGCGGCGGGTTCCAGTGGGGATTTTCAGCTGGGTGCCGGGGATCTGGAGCATATGGTCGGGCATTGGCGACCGGTTGCCTGAGCGTTCGGCATCAGCCAGATCAGCAGGACAAAGCTCTGCCTCCGGTAAAAAACGTCCGTTTTGGCTGAATGATTCTATGCTGACAATACATAGTGATGGTCAGGGTAGACGCACTCATGAAAACAAACCTCCCCCGCAAGCGAAAAAGTGCCGTGGTCACCACGCAGCGGAGCCGGCATTTGGCCTGGATTCCCGCCGCACTGAATTTCAATGTCGCCACCGACGCCAGCACCACTTCCGTGGGCTGGATATTGAAGGTCCCCAATCTGCCGGCGACCCTCATCGCCCGTTCGAGCGTGCAACTTTGAGTTCCGGGGACAAGCTGTTCGGGCGTCTGCTCAACCGCCATCCACCACCGCCACTGGAAACTCCCAGCGTCCGGAGTATGCCAGGCGTCGGTTTGCAGATGCGTCTGGACGCCGAAGGCCGGGTGACTCATCTGGCCGGCCCACTACGCCATCGCCTGGCCCAGCAGATACCCACCGCACAAGCGCCGCTTCTACTCGATTTCCTGATGCCTCACAGCGCCCTCACCGTCGAAGGCACGCCGGCCGACTGGCAAAGACAAAGTCTGGATCTGGACTTTTACAGCCTCAGCGGGCAACCCCTGCACCTGCGCGGCTGGGTGCAGCCGTTGGCCGATGCCTGGCTGTTGCAGTTGCTGGACATCGGCGACTTGTTGTACGACCGCCGGCAAGCGCGCAGCCGCGAACTCTGCCAGTTGCTCGCGACACAAGTCGGCGACCAGTTGCGCCGGTGCAGCCTGGTGCGCCTGCCCGACGTACTGGTGGAACAACTGCAACATCTGGCGCAGCGTTTTCAAATTCCGTGCATGGCCGTGGCGTTGCTTGATGAACAGGAAGACGGCTGGCAGATCCACCAACATTACGCGGCCTTCGATGCCCCCCGACTGTGGCAAAACGGTCAACGCCTAGGCACCGGGCTCGACAGTTTGAACGGCTCCGCCCCGCAGCATTTGACCCTCGGCGAGCACCCGCGCCTGCACAGCATCTTCGGTAATGCCGAAGGGTTCGCGGTGCCTTACCACGATGCTCAAGGCGTGGTCGCGTGGTTGCTCTGTGGTTTTTACGCCGTGCAGAAACGCGCACCCGACGTTGGTGAACGCGATTGGTTGCAGCTCGCCGCGGCGCTCGCCGGGCCGCTGCTGGAGCGCTTGCGCGAGCATCAGCACCATTTGCAACTGGAGCGCCTGGAATCGCTGCAAGCCCTGCTCGGCACCGGATGGTGGGAAGTCTTCAGCGACAGTGCCGAGGTGCAGTTGGCGTCGTCGCTGGCCAGCACCCTGAACCTGCCCCGCACACGCATGCCCCAGCACGACTGGCTTGAGCAGATCCATCCCGCCGACCGCGAAGGGCTGCGCAGTCGCCTGCAAGACTTGCAGGGCGACGGCACACCTTTACTGCTCTGCGTGCGCCTGCGTCACCCCGACACGCCGACCTGGTATCGCCTGCAAGGCCAAGCTATGGGCGCAGGCAAAGAGCGGCGGTTGGTGGGCTTCATGCTCGACATCAGCGACATCAAAAACCAGCAACAGAACGCCGCGGCGGCCCTTGCTCGACTGAACAACCTGATCGCCAGCTCACCGGCGGTGATCTACGTGCAGCGCTATGTCGGAGGCACGCTGCTGCCGACTTTCTTCAGCGACAGCCTGTTGCCGCTGCTGGGCTGGACCCTCGCCGATTGCACCGCGGGGGCACTGGCGGAACGGGTTCACCCCGAGGACCGCGACCGCTATTTCGAGCGCACCCGGCAACTGCTCCACAAAGGCTCGGTGCGTGTGCGCTATCGGCTGCGCAACAGTCGCGGCGATTATCGCTGGCTGCTTGACGAGGTCAGGCTTCTGCGCGACGAGCTCGGCCTGCCGGTCGAAGCCGTTGGTCTGTGGCTGGACGTGACCGAAGCGACTCTGGCCGCCGAACAGGTCAGGCAAAGCGAAGAACGCTATCGGATTCTGGTCGAGGACTCCCCGGCGATGATCTGCCGTTATCGCCCGGACCTGACCCTCACCTTCGGCAACCGAGCGCTGGCGACGTATCTGGAGTGCAAGCCCGAGCACCTGCCGGGGATGAATCTGGGTAGCTGGATGTCGCACGAGCAGCGTGAATCCTTTCTCCAGCGGATCAGCCAACTGAGCCTGGAATTTCCGGTCAGCACGGCGCAGATCAACCTGCAACTGCCGGGACGGGAGCACGCGTGGTGGGTCTGGTCAGATCGCGGAGTGTTTGATGAGCAAGGCCGCTTGATCGAGATTCAGGCCGTGGGACGCGACAACACTGAGGTCCGCCGCTCTCAGCAGCAACTGGCCCAAAGCGCGAAAATGGCCACCCTCGGCGAAATGGCCACGGGCCTGGCCCATGAAATCAATCAGCCGCTGAACGTGATGCACATGGCCATCGTCAGTGTGCTCAAGCGCTTGAGCAACGGTGATGTGCAGATCGACTACCTGACCGACACACTCAACCGCATCGATGCCCAGATCCAGCGTGCGGCGCGGGTGGTGGATCACATGCGGGTGTTCGGCCGCCGCTCGGAGGTCGAGCAGCATCCGTTCAATCCGGTTGACGCCATCGAGGGCACGCTGTCGCTGCTGGCCGACGGCTTGCGGGACAAAGGTGTCGAGCTCAGGGTCAGCGAGAGCGGTTTCGAGGTGCAGGTGCGCGGTTATGTCGATCAGCTGGAACAGGTGCTGATCAACCTGATGGTCAATGCCCGGGACGCACTGCTGAGCAAGCTGGAAGCGGATCGGGATTTCAAGCCGTGGATTTCGGTGCACGCCGAGCGTGACGAGCATTCAGTGCGACTGTGGGTCGAGGACAACGGCGGCGGTATCGATCCGCGGTTGCTGGAGCGGATCTTCGAACCGTTTTTCACCACCAAGCCAGTGGGCGTGGGCACCGGGTTGGGGTTGTCGGTGAGCTATGGCATCGTCGAGAACATGGGTGGAACACTGCGCGCGAGCAACTCGGCCGAGGGCGCACGGTTCTGTATCGAGTTGCCGATTGTCGTGGGCGCTCAGAGTACCCAATAGGCTTTGCTTTTCTGTCCGCCAGCCTGACAAAAAATCCCCTGTGGGAGCTTATCTGTGGCGAGGGAGCTTGCTCCCGCTGGGCTGCGTAGCGGCCCCAAAAATCTGACAACCCTTGCCGATTTTTGTGAGTGCTACGCACTCAAGCGGGAGCAAGCTCCCTCGCCACAAATGCGCTCCTACAGGGGATGTGGTGTTTATTTGGGTGGGTAGTTGGCCAGTATCCTGCCGACCGTTTCGCGTATCGCCGTGCTGCGATCCGACGGGTTCGGCGTGCGGCTGAGGATTTGTTCGTCACTGCCGCGCCACACCAGCTTGTCGTCCTTGCCGTCGAGCATGTCGATCTGGATGATCGCCACTTTGTAGCTGATGTTGCGGGTTTCGTTGTACATCGGCCCGCCCCAGTAGCCATTCCACGGGTTACCCCAACCGCCGCCGTAGTGGGTGGTCACTTGTTGCTGACGGTCTTCGACGATCAGGTAGGTTTGCACGCTCACATCGCCCTTTTTGCCCGCAGCGGCCGGGCGCAGGCCACGCTGATCCAGCTGATCGGCCACCGATTGGCGGATGCGTTGTTCGGTCAGGTCGCTCTTGATCCGTGGGTCATCGGGGCGATATTGCAGGGCGGGGTCTTTCCAGCTCCAGCTGCGATAGGCGGCGAAGTCGCGGCTGGCGTCGAAGTCATGATTGACCTGGTTGGCGGCGCAGGCTGTCAGGAGCGCGGCCACTGCCAGTAAAGCGAGACGGCGGAACATGATGATTCTCCGGTTGAAGACATGAACCTGCGGAACGCTTCTTGATTGCAGAAGCTAACTGGGAGGATACGCCGACATGGCCTTTTCCACAGCTTCCCGAATCGCATCGGCTCGTGCACTTTGGCTGCCCTTGTTGCTGGTTTCGGCGCTCGAACTCCACACCGGTTGACCGGTGCCGGCGTCGTACAGATCCACGCGCACCACCACAACCTGTTCCGAATAAGTCCGAACGATCGGCACCGTGTTGTACATGCCATAACCGCTGCCGTAGCGGTTGTAGCCGCCATAACCGCCGCCGTAATAACCGTAGTCGTCCTGAACCTGCCGCAAGCGGGTTTCCAGATGCAAATCGGCGCTGACGAACAAGTCTGCCGGTCGATTATCATGCAGCGGCCGCAAACCGCGCTGATCGAGGGCATTGCTCACGGCTTCGGCGACTTGCGCCGAATCCGCCCAGGCCGAACCCGGAGGCAGACGCCCGTCGAGCCAGGCCCAGCTGCGGTAGCGACCGTAGTCACGCGGCGGTGCCGGGTAGGCGCTGCGATCGAAGGTGTTGGCCGCCTCAGGCGGCGCCGGCGGCAAGGGTTTGGAACTTGCCACGTACGGATTGGTGCCCTGGCAGGCGGCCAACCCGAGACAGATCACCAGTAACCCTGAACGACGTTTCATTTCGCGCTCCGATCAGATCGGCCGACAGATCCAGTGCAAGTAGCGCCCAAGTCCGGCAAAGCTTGGGTGACGCCGGTGGGCCAGCTCCATTTCCAGCAAGTCCACCAGTTCGGCGCGGGCCTGGAATTCCACCGGCATGTAGTCGTGAAAAACACGCACCCCGCTCTGGGTTTCGACCTGCCACAGGCCTTCAAGTTGCGCTGCCAGCTCACGCGGATCAAGCGGCTGCTGAGGGGTCAGGCTCTGCTTTTCGCCGGCCATGTCGTTCTTGCGCATTTTGCGGAAGTGGCCCTTGAGCAGGTTGCGGTAGATCAGCGCATCGCGGTTGTAGAAGGCCAGGGACAACCAGCCGTCCTGCTTCGTCAGCTGATGCAGCACCGGCAGGATCGCGTGAGGTTCGGCCAGCCATTCCAGCACCGCGTGGCACAGCACCAGATCGTAGGGTTCGGTGAGCTGACCGAGCAGGTCCTGCCACGGTGCCTGAATGAACGTAGCCGTCTGCCCGGCCTCGGCGAAACGTTGGCGAGCACCTTCCAGCATCGGCTCGGCGGGTTCGGCCAGTGTCACGTCATGCCCGCGCTGGGCCAGCCACAACGACATATGGCCCAGGCCGGCGCCGATGTCGAGTACACGCAGCGGGCGGTCCGGCAGGGTTTCGGCCAGGTCGGCCTGAAGCACCGCCAGGCGGATCGCGCCTTTGGCGCCCCCGTAGATCTTTTCGGCGAAACGGGTCGCCAGTTGATCGAAATGACGATCGCTCATCAGTTGAACCTCCGTTCACTGTCCGCGAGTTTGCTGCGCACCACTTCATTCATGTCCAGCCCCAACTCGCTGCACAGCAGCAGTAGATAGAGCACGATGTCGCCGACTTCCTGCCCGGCATGAGCCAGTTTGTCCGCCGGCAACTGGCGTGACTGGTCTTCGCTCAACCACTGGAAGATTTCCACCAGTTCGGACATTTCCACGCTCGCGGCCATGGCCAGGTTTTTCGGGCTGTGAAATTGCCGCCAGTCATTGCGGTCACGGATGGCGTGCAGGCGTTCGGTCAGTTCAACAAGGTTCATCGGGCTCTCCTCAAGGCGTATAGCTTCGGGGGGATGACTGAGGAAGGCAAGCATCTCGGTACGGCGCATTTCTTTGCTCCATAATCAAAAAGATCGCAGCCTTCGGCAGCTCCTACCGGGAACTCGCCACCGCGTTCAATGGCCCAAGGTTCAACCACTTACATCAGGACGTTAACGACATGCAGGTAGAAAGTTTTTTCGAATGGCTCGGCCAGGCGCTCGGTTCGGTCATCCGCTTTATCGTTGACGCTCTCAGCGGCCTGTTCAATCTGTTGAGCCAAGCCGGCAGCAATTTTGTCGAAGGGCTGTCCCGCGCGCTGGGCATGGACACGTCGATCATCAGCATCATCGCGCTGATCCTGGGGCTGATGCTGTTGTGGTCGGCGATCCGGGCGTTCATGAATGCGTCGATCATCATGGGGATCATCTGGTTGCTGCTGGGGTTGTGGTTGCTTAGCTGGATAATCCATTAACACCTCAGCCCCCTGTGGGAGCGGCGGTGCGACGATTCGACTTGCTCGCGAAGGCGGTGGGTCAGTAAACACTTGCATCGACTGATACACCGCATTCGCGAGCAAGCCCGCTCCCACATTAATGGACCGCTGCAGATTCCCAACTATCGCTACAATGCCGGCTCTCCAAGGAGCCTGCATGTCCAACCTGATTGCCGACTGGCGCGACCGCCCGACCCATCGCCGGGTCTGGGCGCTCGCCGCGCCCATGATCCTCTCGAACATTTCCGTGCCGCTGGTGGCGCTGGTCGACAGTACGGTCATCGGCCACTTGCCTCACGCCCATCAACTGGGCGCCGTCGCGGTCGGGGCCAGCCTGTATACCTTTCTCGCCTGGGCCATGGGCTTTCTGCGCATGGGCTCCACCGGATTTGCCGCGCAGGCCGCCGGACGCGGGGATGGCGCGGCGTTGCGGCAGATTCTGTTGCAGGGTCTGTTGCTGGCCATGGGGCTGGCCATTGCATTAGGCGCGCTGGGCATCCCGTTGAGCGGAGTCGCGCTGCATTTCATGCAACCCTCGGCAGAACTGGATCAACTGACCCGCGAATTCTTTCACACGCGCCTGTTCGGCCTGCCGGCCGCGCTGGCCAGCTATGCGCTGGTCGGCTGGTTCCTCGGCACTCAAAATGCCCGGGCGCCACTGGCGATTTTGCTGAGCACCAATCTGGTCAACATTGCGCTGAACCTGTGGTTTGTCCTCGGTCTGGAATGGGGTGTGGTCGGCGCAGCCCGGGCTTCGGTGATCGCCGAATGGACCGGCGCGCTAATTGGCCTGCTGATGACCCGCAAAGCCCTGCGCGCCTACCCCGGCCACATTGCCTGGGCCGCGTTGGCGCTGTGGCAGAGTTGGCGACCGTTGTTGGCAGTCAACCGCGACATCTTCATCCGCAGCCTGCTGCTGCAATCGGTGTTTTTTCTGATTACTGTGCAAGGCGCGCGACTGGGTGATGCGACCGTCGCCGCCAACGCCCTGCTGCTCAACGGGTTGCTGCTGACCGCCCATGCACTCGATGGCCTGGCCCATGCCGTGGAAGCACTGTGCGGGCATGCGATTGGCGCTCGCGACCGTGATGCCCTGCGCCGCTCATTGGTCGTCGCCTGCGGATGGTCGTTGTTGGCGAGCGTGGGGTTTGCCGTGCTGTTCCTGTTCGCCGGGCACTTGTTCATCGAGATGCAGACCGACATTCAGAGTGTGCGCGATACCGCGTTCATCTACCTGCCCTACCTCGCCGCCCTGCCGTTGATCGCGGTCTGGAGCTACTTGCTCGACGGGCTGTTTATCGGCGCAACCCGCGCCAGGGAAATGCGCAACGGCATGCTGTTGACCGTGCTTCTGCTGCTGCCGTTCGCCTGGGCGTTGCGCGGTTTTGGCAATCACGGACTGTGGATAACGTTCCTGTTGTTCATGGTGCTGCGCAGCCTGACCCTCGGTGCGATTGCCTGGTTTCTGCGCAACAACGACGGCTGGTTCAGCGGTAGGGCTCACTGAGCCTGATCGTTCTGCCAGCGTTTGCGCAGGCTATCGAGGCGCTCCTGCTGGGTCAGCCCGGACAACGGCGGCACCAGCGAAGCGCGGGGGTACTGCAAGCGTAGCCACAACCAGCCATCGAGCACCGGCCGCTCGCTGAAACCCAGCGCCAGCCCTTCCTGCACATGAGCCCACAAGCGCTGGTAATCGGTTCCGGTGGATTGGCTCCAGTGCCAGGCATGCTGCTCCAGCAGGCAAGTTTGCAGGGTTTCCCGCTGACGAAGACTGAGGCTTTCTTCGACCGCCAACGGGCTGACGGCGAGCCCCGGATTGAGCAACTGCTGCCAACCTTGACTGCCGATCGCGCGATCAGCCCATGTCCCGCCGAACCAGTGCAACTGGCTGATCGGACCCAGCCAGCGACTCAACTCCCGGGCATCACAGGCATCGAAAAAATAACTGGCCGTGTTCGGG
This sequence comes from Pseudomonas sp. LB3P81, assembly GCF_054897965.1. Classification (NCBI taxonomy): domain Bacteria; kingdom Pseudomonadati; phylum Pseudomonadota; class Gammaproteobacteria; order Pseudomonadales; family Pseudomonadaceae; genus Pseudomonas; species Pseudomonas sp. LB3P81. The sequence goes on from NZ_JBUBVG010000001.1 coordinate 2,649,548, forward strand.
TTGTAATAATTCAACAAGGCCCGATGGTGCAGCCCGAAGGTGACAGTGAGCATGCGTCGCAAATGCTCCAGCAACTGCGACGACGACGCCGCGCTGACCACCAGCAGACCACGCCAGACCTGCGTTTGGCTGTAGCACGACTCGGCCAGCGCCGGGCAGGTCCGAAGGTCGATCAGGGCCGGACCGTGTTTGCGCAACGCATGCAGTTCCGTGTCCTCGAACAACCAGAACCATCGGGCCTGCGCGGATGCCTGTTGCAGCAATGCCCTCGCCTGAGGCGCACTCGGCACATCCAGCAACAGCCATTGCGGGGTCGCGCCGATCATGCCGCACCGCTCTGGCCAAACCCCGTCACCGCCCGACAGATGCACAGTGCCTGTGGGCAATGGCTGAAACTGCCGCCGCCGGGTAACAGACACAACAGCACCAAAGGCTCGCCCGAGCGCAGGAGTTCCAGCAACCCTGCCTCGGGCGAGCTGTTTTCTGTCGGGCCGGGAACCTCGGTCTCTTCGACCGTCGACGGCGTGGGCAGAAACCCGCAGATCAACGGCTGATCCGGATCGCCCTCGATGAAGCTCACCACCACCTCGGTGCCCTCGCTCAGCGGCGAGACGCCCGGATCTTCCAGCTCAGCGGCCAGCGGTAGCCAACAATGGCTGGGTGTCGCGCCTTCGCCCTGATAGAGCCAGTCGAACTGCACGGCCACCGGCCGGGAAGGATCCGGCCGAGGTTCATCGACATCGACTACCCAGGCGCGTTGCAGGCTGTGCATCCGTGGTTTCACTGCGCAAGGGGGCAGGACGAGGGGGGCCTCCCAATGAATCGCGCGGATCTGGTTACTGTAGGGTGCCAGCGGGTCCTGGCTGCCCTGATGTTCGACATGGGTCAGCAGCCACAAATGATTCCAGTCGGTGACCGGGTGGCCCGACAAGGGCATCAACTGACCACTGCGCAACGTCGGCAGGTCTGTACGACCTTCGGCACTTGGCGCGGTACGTTGACCCGCCTGGAGCTGAAACTGCCGCACCGCCGGTTGCCCGTTATCAACCTGAAATTCCGAGCTCGCGCCGAGAAGGAAATGGCCGCGGCGATCACCAAACACCACGCAGTGCCCGTGCGCGTTGTGCTCGAAGTGGTAATGCAGGCATTCCTGCGCGCACAGGCGCTGGAGAAACTGCAAATCCGATTCTCGATACTGCGTGCAGAAATCACGGGGCGGGTAATCGCCACTCAGTTCGAAGCGTCGATCCTTGCCCGTGATGCCGTGTTCCCTGAGCACCTGGCAGAGAATCTCGGGCATCGAGACGTCGCTGAAAATTCGCCGACTGAATCGTTGGGAAAGGCAAGCCAGCCTGGGCCCAAAACGCACGTGGCAAAGCCTGACGCTCGGGCCATGGTCACGCTGGACCAGTTCATGCAGTTGGCCGTGAAAAGCGCTGCCCTCAGGCCCGAAATGCAAAACGGCCGGACGGTACAGCAAGCTTGCAAGGTCGAGCGTAGGGTCATCGATCAGCAGGTCCACGTCGAACACAAAGGGCTCGCTGATCGCTTCTCTACCGGTAAAGGCCAGGACTTCGAAAGGGTCGGGCAGACCGGCTACGTCCAGACGAAATGAAGGCTCGTTGACTGGATCGAACATCGGCGATTCTCTACAGGAGGGGCGGTCAGGGATTCTCGCCGAGAGCCATGGCTGAGTAGAGTGCCGAAGTACAACTTAGGAAATGGCCTACGCGAAAAGAAGACCATATGGCTTTGATAGCCGGGAATGTGGGCAATTTCGCGGGGAAATAGAGAACCGCCGCACCAGGTCATCTGAAATTTCCGCAGCACGCGGAACATTTTCAGACAACCTGATGAGAGCGGCGACTTACCTCAAGAAGAGAGGTAAGACGAACGGGTCAGGCCCAGACGCAATGCGTCGAGGAACTGGGTGCGTTCGGCGGTGGTGATGCGCGCACTGGCGCACTTGTCGCGGTAGTGGGTCATCAGTTCTTCCGGCGACAAATGCACGTAACGCAGCATGTCTTCGATGGTGTCATGGGTTTCGATACCCGCGTGGTACACACTGCCGTCGGCATTCTGGTAGATGTTCACCGAGTCGGTGTCACCAAACAGGTTGTGCATGTCGCCGAGAATTTCCTGATAGGCACCGACCAGGAAGATGCCCAGCAAGTAGTCCTCACCGTCGTTCAGTGCGTGCACCGGCAGGCTGGTTTCGATGCTCTGCTCGTCGACGTATTGCTTGATCTTGCCGTCAGAGTCACAGGTCAGATCCTGCAGCACGGCGCGACGCAGCGGTTCTTCGTCGAGACGGTGCAGCGGGAGGATCGGCAGGACCTGGCCGATGGCCCAGGTGTCCGGCAGGCTCTGGAACACCGAGAAGTTGCAGATGTACTTGTCGGCCAGCTTGTCGTTGAGTTCGTCGAGCACCTGACGGTGGGAACGCTGACGCGCCTTCAACGAGTTGTGCAGGCGGCGGCACACGGCGAAGTAGCATTGCTCGGCCAGGGCTTTTTCGGCCAGGGTCAGCTTGCCGTCGGCGTACTGGGTGGCCACGTCGCTCATGTAGTGCGTGGCGCGCCAGTAGGTTTCAGTAACCATTTCGATGTCGGTCGGACCGAGCAGGTCAACCAGCCACTGCACGGTTTCCGGCAGCGTTTCCTTGTTGTCGATCTGCGGCACGTCGTCGTTGTGTTTCTCGACGTCGGTGACCTGCACCACCAGCATGGCGTGGTGCGCAGTCAGGGAACGGCCGCTTTCGGAGAAGATGTTCGGGTGCGGCAGGCTCTGCGCGTCGCAGAACTCCTTGAGCATCCCGACCACGACACCGGCGTAATCGTCCATGTCGTAGTTGATCGAGCTGGCGTTACGCGAGTGCGTGCCGTCGTAGTCGACGCCCAGACCGCCACCCACGTCGATGTGGTCCACCGGCAGGCCGAGGTTGCGCAGTTCGCCGTAGTAACGAATCGCTTCCTTGAAGCCGTGCTGGTAGTCCGCCAGGTTGGCGATCTGCGAACCCATATGGAAGTGCAGCAGGCGAATGCCTTGGTCCAGGCCCGCCGCGCGGAAACGCTCGACCACCGACAACAGTTGCGCCGCCGACAGACCGAACTTGGATTTCTCGCCACCGGTGTCCGCCCACTTGCTCGACGCCAGGGACGACAGACGCACACGCAGGCCGACCTGAGGCTTGACCTTCAGCGTGGCGGCTTCTTCGATCACCAGCCCCACTTCGGATTCTTTCTCGATCACGATGAACACGTTGTGGCCGAGCTTCTGGCCCATCAGCGCCAGACGAATGAACTCGCGGTCCTTGTAACCGTTGCAGACGATGGTGCCGCCCTTCGGCGCCAGCGCCAATACCGCCAGCAGCTCAGGCTTGGAGCCGGCTTCCAGACCGATGGACACGTTCTGGGTGGCGATGATGTTTTCGATCACCGCTTCTTGCTGGTTCACTTTGATCGGGTACAGCGCGGTGTATTTGCTCTGGTATTCCAAGCGCTCGATGTTGGCGTCGAACGCGCCGGTCAGCTGACGCACGCGGTCTTGCAGAATGTCCGGGAAACGCACCAGCAACGGCAAGGACAGGCCGCTTTTGCGCAGCTGGTCGACTTGCTCGAACAGGTCGATAGGCGAACTGGTCGGGCCGTTCGGGCGAACTTCGACGCGACCGGCGTCATTGATCGCGAAATACCCGGCCCCCCAATGGCGAATCCCGTAAACACTGCGGCTGTCCGCAACTGTCCATTGGCTGCCATCGTCTTTGCGTGTGCGTCGTACGGACATTGAAGTCCCCTATTAAAGAAGTCATAGAGCGTCGCCTGGGTTCAGGCCGGCGCAGTCTAAAGGATGAAAATGACGGTTCGTCAACGAGGGGATAGACCTCGCTGACCGCAGTGAGTTTAGAAACCGGTCAGAACAGGCTCTGTGAAAACCATGTAGGCGACGCCTGACCCGGGTTGAATCAGGGCCGGTCAAGCCGGGGGTGGTTTTCACAGAGGCTGCTAGCCGCCGGATTTCTTCGCTTTGAAACCCAGCTTGATCAGTTCAGCCAACAGTAGCTCGACATGATCGCCCTGGATTTCAATGATTCCGTCTTTCAACGCCCCACCGGTACCACAGCGTTTCTTCAACGTCGTGGCCAGGTCCTTGAGCGCGTCTTCAGCCAACGGCACGCCGGTGATGGTGGTCACCGTCTTGCCGCCACGGCCCTTGCTTTCGCGACGCACGCGAGCAATGCCGTCGCCGGCCGGGATAACGGTCTGTTTGCAGATACAGGCGTCCACCGGTTTACTACAATCCGGGCAATGACGACCTGCGTCGGTGGAAAATACCAGGCCACCAAGGGCGGCGAAGGATGCGGCTTTTTTGGCCACCGGCAATCCTCTTGGGAGGACAAAGACTGGTCGCGGCAACCTGGGCAGGTGCCATCGACCGCGAAGCCCCACTCAGGCAGGGGCAGCGCTACTGAAACGGTACAACCCTGTGTAGGAGCTGCCGAGTGCAACGAGGCTGCGATCTTTTGATTTCAACTCAAAAGCAAAGTCAAAAGATCGCAGCCTGCGGCAGCTCCTACAACAAGCAATACCGGTTCAGCTTGAAAAGGTCGCGCAGTGTAACGGCAAAAACGCCGATTGCTAAGAGCCAATCGGCACCAATTTACGCCTCTTTTGCGACGTCCTCGCCACGCGCTCTCAGATAGCGCTTCAATGCAGCCAGAGAGTCCGGGCAATAAGGCTTTTGCTGGATTTCCTGCATGACCTGATCGACGGGAATAAAGCGCGCTTCGAGCACTTCCTCCGGTTGCAGGATCAGCGGGCCGTCCCACACCGCCGAAAACGCCGAACACCAGAGCCGATTGCCAGTGTCTTCGAAGAAAAAATGGTCATGGGCGGTCAGTTCCACACCACTCACACCGAGCTCTTCTTCCAGCTCACGGGCTGCCGATTCGGCGTAGGTTTCGGTAGCCAGCACCATCCCCCCTGCCGCCACATCCCAGTAGCCGGGATAAATCGCCTTGCTCAAGGTTCGCCGATGCACGCAGAGTTCTCCGGCGGAATTGAACAGCATGATGTACGTACCGCGACCGATCAGCCCGCGCTCGCGCAGGTCGGAACGGACCAGTGCGCCGAGCAGGTTGTCCTGCTCGTCGACCCAGGCGATCTGTTCGGCATCCGAGGCCGCGCGATGGGCGGCCTCTTTGGCGCTATCGACCATGACTTAGCCCTGATTGAGCAGTTGACGCAGATCGATCACTGCGGCGTTGGCGCGGGAGATGTAGTTGGCCATGACCAGCGAGTGGTTGGCCAGCACACCGAAGCCGCTGCCGTTGAGGATCATCGGGCTCCAGACCGGCTCTTGCGAGGCTTCCAGCTCACGAATGATCTGGCGCACGCTGACCGTCGCGTTCTTCTTCGCCAGTACATCGGCGAAGTCGACCTCGATGGCGCGCAGCAGGTGGGACAGCGCCCAGGCCTGACCGCGAGCCTCGTAGAACACGTTGTCGATCTGCATCCACGGGGTTTCGACGATTTCTTCGTCAACCTGTGGCACCTGACCCGGCGCGACCACTTCGGTTTTCAGCGCAGTGTTCAGTTTGACCCGGCCAACGCTGGCCGACAGGCGTTGCGACAACGATCCCAAACGGGTGCCCACATCGCCCAGCCAGTTGTTCAGGTTGTCGGCGCGGGCATAAAACAGTGCATTTTTCTGCGAAGGGTCGGACAGGCGCGCCTGATAGCGGCTCAGGGAATTGAGGCCTTCCTGATACTCGGACTCACTGGACGGCAGCACCCAGCTTTTATTGTCGAAGTTGAAACGCGGCTCGGCTTTCGCCAGATCGGAGTCTTCGGCCGATTGCGATTGCGAGCGGGCGAAGTCTTTGCGCAGCGCACGCGTCAAGTCGCGGACCTGGACCAGCACACCATATTCCCAGCTCGGCGTGTTATCCATCCACAGGCCCGGCGGGAAACGGTCGTTGGAAATATAGCCGCCCGGCTTGGTCAGCAAGGTGTTGGCAACGGTCTTGAGGGTTTCCACCGTGGTGTAGCCGACGACCATCTGCTTGCCTTCTTTCTCGGCCGCCACCTGGGCATTCTGTTGAACCGGGAACAGCGCCGGCTCCTGGCTCCAGTACCAGCCAAGCGCAATGGCCACAATCAGGTAGAGGCCGATCAACGTGGCCAGCGCCCGGCTGAACAACAGGCCGCCGATGTAACTGCGGGTGGCCGATTTCGGTTCAGCGGCACGTTCAGGCGCGCTGCCCGCGCGGTTCTTCCAGTCCAGCATGGCGATATCCTTTCAATCACTTGAGTTCATCGGTTCGACCACAACCATACAACAACGTGCCTTTGCCCGGCACCCGCCGTCGGGGTTATCCGGACAAATTAGCGTCTATGGATGTGACAAGCGGTTGTCTATGAGCTCAAGTAGCCATGCCCGAGTTAAACGCCTATGACCGTCATTGAAATCTGCTGCACCCCGGTTGATGTAAACAGATGAGCGAAGCCCTTTCCGTCGGTTCTGCGCGGTGAAGTGTCCCCATCCACGGTCGCCAGGTAATGGTGCTGCGCCAGAGGCTCGCCCGTTACGCTGTCTACGAGCCGGAAGATTCTTGGCGATCTCGAGGGTTGAGCGGGCGGATTTTGCATCAGCTCGATCACCTTTGGATCAAAGGTGCGTTCCGGCATAGTCCAGTCAACGTAGTCGGCTTCAGCCCTGACCAACCGCCATTCTCCCCGATCAATCTGGTCAAGCACCTCGCTGTCGAGATCAATCAACAGGCCGGCACGCAGGTCGGCAAGGCCTTCGATGGGTTGCCGATCAAGCAATGCCTGGCGCACCAGATCCAACGCTTGCTCGCTGGAAAAGGTGTGTTGGCGCTCCCAATCGGACAAGTGGACTTCATTGACCAACCTCATCCCTGCACCTCGGTGTTCCACTCATCGGAGCCCACGGTTCGGCTGATTTCATGCCGCCAATTAATTCGCCGGTAATTAAAATGGACCCTTTCCAGTTGAGTGACGTGGGCAGTGTCAGGATCCTGGCAATGCGGCATGAGCACTTCAGAACCGACGATTACCGCATCTTCCAGCTCCATCGTGTAGAAATGCTCCTGGATCCCCTGAGCCGATGTCCGATACCACTCTACGCGGCACTGGGTGAGCAATTCTCCCGAACACAAAGCGTTATTGATCAGCGGCGACGCCTTGTCGATGGTCTTGGTGATGATTAAAGGTTTGTGCATCCGACGCCCGCTCCCCGACCCTTTCGGCACGAAAATGCCGTGGCTCAGGGCCTGAATCATGATCTGGTCCTCACGGCCCAGTTGGTAGACGTTACCGACGGACGCCTCGGTGAAGGCACCAGCGCTGATCAGGCCTTGTCGTTCGCCGTGGAGGGTCATGAAGGCGGGAGTTGGCATGGTGGGGCTCCTTTTTATTTGGGTTGTGGGGCGGGGAAGTGAGAGGGTTCGTCGTACATGTCTTCGATTTCGTCGAAGGGCGTCCAGGGTTTGGCGAGTGCGAGGGTGATGAGGTAGCGCTCTTCGGTCGGGTTTCGGTAATCCTCGAAGCGACCCACTACCAGCATGACCTGATACTTATCGTCGGCTTGCCAATAGGTTATCCCTGCGAGAATTCCTTTCCTCAGGTAGGCCCGCCATTCAGGCGTATCGGCGATGGAGGGGTTGTCTCGCAGTCCCTTCGCCACCCAACCTTTTTCGCGCCATTGGTCTTGCAGGTCGAGAACGACTTTAAGCGCGTCATCAATCAGAAGCGGCTCGATCTGTGGCGACATACGAATGCCGAAAATGACATTGTCGCCAAAATTGACGGTGAAAAAGCGCGCCGCAGGCGTGGTGAACCCAAATTGCGGGTCGACGAATCGCAATCTCGCATCGGTCATGGGAATACCGAACCAGATATGTCCGCGCATCTCCGGACTAAAGAGGGCTGAAGAGTTTCTGCGCAGATCTTCATACGTCCCCCCCATTTCCACGACGACTTCGGGTTCATCCCAGAGAGGTTGCGTCAGGCGGTGTATGACGGCCCAAGTCAAGACAGTCAGAAGCAGAAGGTAGGCGCCAAAGCGCCAGCCGAACAACCGTGATCGCAGAGTCATAGCCTGCTACCGCTCGATGCGATTTCGTTGATCGACTGTTCCAATGCATTACGGTTGTGGTCGCCAAGCATCTGATCAAAGCGTGCCGCTGCCTGGAGCACGAATTCCATTCGCTGCCTGATGTCCGACAAGTCCGCCAGCGGGTTATTGCCGAAAGCGATGGTCCGCCCGTCCTCGACGCGCTGGCATTGGCTGGTAAGGGTCAACTCAATCGCCTGGGCAACGCCTGAAGGAAACCCTGTGACGTAGGAAACGTGGTTGGCACGCAGCAAAGCCACCAATTGGCGGTCCTGGTAAATTGTCGGTTGGAGGATATTTTTCTGTTCATGCAACGCCAAATACTCAACGCTACCGGCAATGCTTCCGTCCTCTATCGCCTCAAAGCCCAGCAAAATCTCGGGGTGATCCAGCCCGAATTCGAGCTTTTCCTTCCCCGCCGGCCAAAGCACCGGAAACTTCGCATGCCCATGAATCCGCGCCCGCGCTCTCAAACACTTCTTCAACTCCCTCAACCCACGCTTCGCATAAAACTCATGCAACGGAAAAACATCCAGAAACAGCGTGGTATTCCCAAGCGCCATCATGTCGTGCACATGCCGGAACTGCTGTTGCACCAACAACAGCTCCTCGCCCTCCGAACGAAAGTCCATTGACGGCACCGGATTGCGCGCATCCGCTTCTTTATAGTCACGCAACTCATCCGCCTGCTCGGCCATCCTGTCCGGCGTCAGCAAACCGTGCTCTCGACGACTGTCACGCATACGCTGCCGCGCTTCATGATCCTCGCGAATGAGATCAATACTGTCCGCCGCATGGAGCAACCCGCAGCCGACCTGCTTGGAAGCAAATGCAGCCAAGCCAGCCCATTGAAACCTGGGGTCATGAAGCCACAGCCGGGCGTAAGCCGCATTGATCGCACGATTGCGTTCCACTGGATCGGCGATCAGAACCCCGCCGGGAGCAACGATTTCTTCCGCCTCGCGCTGGTAATGCCGCCATAGGCACGCGCACGTAAGAATCGGCACCTCGGTAACAAGCGTCCTGCTGCCATAAAGCTCCACCTCCTCGCATTCACAGTCAGCCACGGGCGTGCTGTTGTGGTTCAGGCGTTGCTCATCGCAGGGTTGGTTTTTGAAACACTGGGTCATGATTGGCGAATGGCGTCTAGGGGAATCCCTGAACCCTACCAGCCGAAAATCCCTTCCGGATCTCGCCGGAGAAAAATCAGAAATCCCTGACAGACAAGGCTCGCCGGGGCTGCGGACACTTCCGAAAAACAGACCGAAAAAGACCTGCAACGCCCAGCCCACAGGCACTTCAATCAAAGACAAGCATTTACAGACCGGACAGTCACAAACTGAATGACATCACTGCGCAGATTATTGACGTACGACACTCATGCAATCGAAAAGAGGTGCTAGCATAGAGCCACCAGTCGATCTCAGCATTTGCCCTAACTAGTTGTCAGGATATGACCGAGCCAGAAGACCCCAGCCGTGAGCGCCTCAAGCACCACTTTGCCCAGCGGGTAATTCATCAGGCACGTCAAATTCTTGAGATCTGGCAGCGCCTGCAACGCAGTGAGTGGTCCGCCTCCGATTTATCGGAACTGAGCGAGGCCAACCTGCGCCTGCTGCGTTTCGCCGAGCGTTTCGAACAACCGGAACACATCCATCTGGCGCGCCACATCGGCCAATCGCTGGAAGCCGTTGATGCGAATCGCGGACGCCTGAGCAGCGGCCTCATCACTGATCTCAATAGCCTGATGCAGCGCCTGTCGCGCACCGGCCTGCGGCATGGCGATCAACTCGAGCAGACTTTCCTTCCGCCGCTGCGCAAGCCGATCTACGTGATGCTGCAGGATCACGACCGTGCCGAGCGCCTGACCAAGCAGCTGGAATTCTTCGGGCTCAGCGCCCACGCCCTCGACAGCGTGACGGCATTTCGCTCGTCGATGGTCGAACGCTTGCCCGCCGCGATCGTCATGGACGTGGACTTCAGCGGTCCCGGCATTGGCCTGAAACTGGCCGCCGAAGCCCAGATCGGTCTGGATGAACCGTTGCCGCTGCTGTTTTTCAGCCTGCTCGAAACCGACACCCCCACCCGCCTCGCCGCGGTGCGCGCCGGCGGTCAGGAGTTTCTTACCGGCACTCTTGAAGCCTCGAGCCTGATGGAGAAAATCGAAGTCCTGACCTGCGTTGCGCAATACGAACCTTATAAAGTGCTGATCATCGACGACTCCCGCGCCCAGGCCTTGCACACCGAGCGCCTGCTCAACAGCGCCGGGATCGTCACGCGGACCTTGATCGAGCCGATCCAGGCCATGGCTGAACTGGCGGACTTCCAGCCCGACCTGATCATCCTCGACATGTACATGCCGACCTGCACGGGTACTGAACTGGCCAAAGTGATTCGCCACAACGACCGCTACGTCAGCGTGCCGATCATTTACCTGTCCGCCGAAGACGATCTGGACAAGCAGCTCGACGCCATGAGCGAGGGCGGCGACGACTTCCTGACCAAACCGATCAAGCCGCGCCACCTGATCACCACCGTGCGCAACCGCGCGGCGCGCGCGCGCAATCTCAAGGCGCGGATGGTCCGAGACAGCCTCACCGGGCTGTACAACCACACGCACATCCTGCAACTGCTCGAAGACTGTAGCTTCCGCGCCCGCCGCGAGAGCAAGCCGCTGAGCTTTGCGATGCTCGACATTGACCACTTCAAGCGGGTCAACGACAGTCATGGCCACCCGATGGGCGACCGCGTGATCAAGAGCCTGGCGCTGTTTCTCAAGCAACGCCTGCGCAAGACTGACTTCATCGGCCGTTACGGTGGCGAAGAGTTCGCCATTGTCATGCCCGACACCGATATTGAAGCGGCCTACAACGTCCTCGATGAAATCCGTCAGCGCTTTGCGGAAATTCATTACCCCGCCCAGCCTCAGGATCTCTCGTGCACCTTCAGCGCCGGGGTGGTCGAGCTGCGCGAAGACTCCGACAGCCTGATGATGGCCAGCCAGGCTGACGAGGCGCTGTATCGCGCCAAGCACGCCGGGCGCAACCGCGTACAGGCGGCTCGGGCATCACAGCAAACTGCCACCTTTTCATCGGAATCAATCCAGACGGTCATAATCCTGTAACAGAAACGCAATAACTTCAGGCGCTTACCCTGCTGCCGCTGGTAGTCCGCGATGCGCCTGAAGCTGCTGACCAATCTCAACACCCTCCTTTTAGTCGCCGTGTGCGTGGCCCTCGGCGCCACGCTCTGGTGGTCGCAAAAAGCCCTGGAACGCCCGTATTTGCTGATGGAGCGCTACCTGGGGTTGTCTCAGCAATTTCAGAATGAAGTGGCGCGCAACGTTGAGGATTATCTCGCCAGCGGTGACGCCTTGCGCCTGAGCAGCGCCACTCAGGCCATCGACGGCGTGCAAAAGGAACTCGGTGAATTGCCGCCGGTATTGGCCGACACCTTGCGCCCCAGCCTTTCGAACCTGCATGAGTTCAGCAAAACCGACCTGCTGGCCGCCGGCAAACTCGCGGGCGACCCGCAAGCACTGTTGTTGCAAGCCGAACGCGAGCTCGGTGCCAGCCTCGACCAGCTCAGTCAGTACGCCAGTGGTAACGCGACTTATCTGACGCCTTTACTCTCCGCATCCCAACACCTGGGCAAACTGTCGCTGGCCCGGGACAAACTGGTCAGCAGCGGTCGCAGTGAACTGGCGGCGGATGTTGAACGTGAAGTCACCAACATCCGCGCTCAAGCTGAACTTCTCAATGCCCTGCCGCTACTCGGTGTGACGAGTCAAAGTGAATCGGGCACCGACGATTTCGCCGCAATGATGGGCCTGGAGAACACCGAAAAAACCGTGGCCGAAGATGCTGGCGTGGGGCTCAAACGCGAACTCAACAGCCTGCTGACCCGCTACCCCGCGGAGCTTGCGCGCACCCGCGAGCAGATCCAGAAACGTGCCGACCTCAGCGCCGCGACCCACCTGAAAATCGCTGCGGTGCAGCAGGCCATCGCCGGGCTGGAACCGGTGGTCCGCGCCCAGCACGGGCAAATCCAGAGCGAAGTGCGGCTGATGCAAGGCGTGATGATCGGCCTGATCCTGCTGATCGCGTTGCTCATCGACACCCTGCAACGACGCTTGGCCCGAACGCTGACCAACCTCGCGCCGGCTCTTTCGACCTGGGCCGAGGGCGACTTCAGCCGGGACATTGAATTGGGCAAGACCAATCGCGAGCTGCATGACATTCAAGCCTCGCTCAATCGCTTGCGCGCCTATCTCGTCGACCTGGTCGGGACCATTCGCCTCAACGCCGAACAGGTTGCCGGCAGCAGTCGCACCCTGGCCGAATTGAGCAATGACCTGCACAGCGGCGCCGAGCATCAGGCGGGTGACACGGCGCTCATCCGTGATTCTCTCGGCGAACTGGAAGAGACCATTCAACAAGTTGCCGGTGACGCCAGCCAGGCCGCCGACGCCAGTCGCCATGCCGGACTGGCGGTGGAGCATGGGCAAAAAGTCATCGGTTTGAGCCTTACCGGGCTGCACGCACTTGTCGATGAAGTGCAAGGCAATGCACAGATGATCGAACACCTGGCCTCGGAATCGGCCACCATCGGCGGCGTGTTGACGGTGATTCGCTCGATTGCCGACCAGACCAACCTGCTGGCGCTGAACGCGGCTATTGAAGCGGCCCGGGCCGGGGAAATGGGCCGCGGTTTTGCCGTCGTGGCCGAAGAGGTTCGCTCACTGGCGCAACGCACCGCTGGCGCCACGGCCGAAATTCAGACCTTGATCGCCGGATTGCAAATGGCGGCGCAGCAATCGGTGGAAGGTATGCGCGCGCAGGTTGAGCATGCTGAAGCGACCGCCAATCAGGCCCAGGCCGCTGACGGCGCGCTGGATAAAATCGTCGGGGCGATTCAGACCATTTCCGACACCGCCGTGCGTATTGCCGATGTCACTGCTCAGCAGAGCGGCGCTGTGAGCGAGATCCGTGATCACAGTGAGCGGATTCACCAGTTGGGTGGGGATAACTTGCTGCGCATCGGCGAGGGACGTGAGCAAGGGGAGCATTTGTTGGTGCTGGGTGGAAGACTGCATAAAGCCGTTCAAGCCTTTCGCGTCTGAGAAACCGCCTTCGCGAGCAAGCCCGCTCCCACATTGGAATGCGTACTCCCTGTGGGAGCGGGCTTGCTCGCGAAGGCGCCAGAACAGTCACCACCGAAATCCCCGCCCTGCACACCCCGCAACTGTCCGCTATCATGCCCCCAATTCCGATACGCGAGATTGTCATGCGCCGTTTGCTTTGCCTGCTGCTTTTAGTCCTCGCCCTGCCAGCCAACGCCGCCGGTTTGCTGGAGAGTCGGCCAAGCGCCACGCTGGGTTCGATCAACAACAGCGCCGACTTCCTGCCGGTGCGCGAAGCCTTTCAGCTCAGTCTGGTAGAAAGCACACCACAATCAATCAAACTGCGCTTTGTCGCCACCGAGGGTTACTACCTCTACCGCCATCGCTTTCAATTTCGCGCCGATCCGGCCGATGTCTCGCTCGGCACGGCGCAGTTGCCCAAGGGTGAACAAAAGCACGATGAATACTTTGGCGATGTCGAGGTTTACCACGGCATTCTAGATGTCGAGCTACCGCGCACCGATCAACGCGCCTTTACGCTGGCCGTGACGTACCAGGGCTGCGCCGACAAAGGCCTGTGCTATCCGCCTGAAACCGAACGCCTGAGTATCGACGGCAGTGGCGGCGCAACCACGGGTTGGAGCTGGCGGGAGCTGGTGCTGTTCTTCCTCGCCGGCCTGGGCCTGACGTTCACCCCTTGCGTGCTGCCCATGTTGCCGATCCTGTCCGGCGTGGTGTTGCGCGGCCAGGTCGGTGGCTTGCGCGGCTTCAATCTGTCTCTCGCTTATGTGCTGCCGATGGCCGTCTGTTTCGCCCTGCTCGGCGCGCTGATGGGGATGTTCGGCGCGCAGCTCAATCTTCAGGCGCGGCTTCAATCGGCCTGGGTGCTGGTGCCGTTCGCGATGTTTTTTGCGGTGTTTGCATTGGCGATGTTTGGCGTCTTCGAACTCAAGCTGCCGCAGGCGATCAGCAGCCGACTGGACCGCATCGCGGGTCGCACCGAAGGCGGCTCGTTGTGGGGCGCGGCGGTGCTGGGCGTGGTTTCCAGCCTGTTGGTTTCGCCCTGCGTCTCGGCGCCGCTGGCCGGCGCTTTGCTATACATCAGCGCCAGCGGCGACGCGCTGGGCGGCGGGCTGAAGCTGTTCATGCTTGGCCTCGGCATGGGCGCCCCGTTGTTGTTGGTGGCCACCGGTGGCGCAGCCTGGCTGCCAAAAAGCGGGCCGTGGCTGGTCTACGTGAAAAACGCGATTGGGGTGTTGTTGCTGGGTTTGGCGATCGGTCTGCTCAGTCGGGTTTTACCGGGGCAGATCACCTTGCTGCTGATCGGCTTGCTGGCCGGTGGCGTGGGTTTGTTCATGGGCGCGCTGGAGTTCGTCTACAAACCTCCGCGAAAGCGCGTAGGCCAGTTGCTCGGCATGTTCCTCCTGTTCTACGCGCTGGCGTGTTGGTACGGCGCTTTCAGCGGCCAGACCGATCCGCTCAATCCTATCGCTCAACCGCGTGTCGTCAGTGGCAGCGAGCAGTCGCAAAGCTCCGGCGACTGGCAAACCGTCACGACCCCGGTTGAGCTCGATCGCGTCCTCGCCGAAGCCAAATCGTCCAGCACCCCGCTGCTGCTCGACTGGTACGCCGACTGGTGCATCAGCTGCAAAGTCATCGAGCATGAAGTGCTCAACGACACCAACGTCGTCGAACGCCTCAAGGGCTATCGGCTGATCCGCTTCGATATCACCGCCAGCAACGCCGAACAACGTGCGCTGCTCGACCGCTACAAACTGTTCGGCCCTCCGGCGCTGATGTTTTTCGGCAAGGACGGCGTCGAACGCGCCGATGTGCGAGTGATCGGCGAGATCAACGCCACGGACTTCGCCGAACGTGTCGCGAAAGCAAATGACCGGATTTAATCACCCGGTCACATATTTCGCGCAAACATCGGCCATCGTGCTGGCTATTGCATAGAACTGGACAGTCACAAAGGCTTTGCGGCATAGTCGCCGGGTTCTGACAAATGCACTCGGAAAACAAGGAACAGCAGATGGCGACGCTATTGGTTCTGCACGGCCCCAACCTGAACATGCTCGGCACCCGTGAACCGGGCACCTACGGCGCTACGACACTGGCGCAGATCAACCAGGACCTGGAACGCCGCGCTCGTGAAGCCGGCCATCATTTGCTGCACCTGCAAAGCAACGCCGAGTACGAACTGATCGACCGCATCCACGCTGCCCGCAGCGAAGGTGTGGACTTCATTCTGATCAACCCAGCAGCTTTTACGCACACAAGTGTCGCTTTACGTGACGCGCTGCTGGCGGTGAGCATCCCATTCATCGAAGTGCATTTGTCTAATGTGCACAAACGCGAACCTTTCCGCCATCACTCTTACTTCTCCGATGTTGCGGTGGGAGTGATCTGCGGCCTTGGCGCCAGCGGTTATCGACTGGCCCTGGAGGCTGCCCTGGAACAGCTTGAACAACAAGCTATACGCCCCTGACCGACCCTTGGGAGTTGATGATTCATGGATATCCGTAAAGTTAAGAAACTGATCGAATTGCTGGAAGAGTCCGGCATCGACGAGCTCGAGATCAAGGAAGGCGAAGAGTCCGTACGCATCAGCCGCCATAGCAAGACCCCGGCTCAGCAGTACTACGCACCGGCTCCAATGCACGCTCCGGCTCCAGCGCCTGTTGCTGCTGCTCCGGTTGCCGCTGCAGCGCCAGCTGCTCCGGCCGCGCCTGTTCTGAACGGCACCGTTGCCCGTTCGCCTATGGTCGGCACCTTCTATCGCAAGTCTTCGCCAAGCTCGCCGTCCTTCGTTGAAGTCGGTCAGACCGTGAAGAAAGGCGACACCCTGTGCATCGTCGAAGCCATGAAGATGATGAACCACATCGAAGCTGAAACCAGCGGTGTGATCGAATCCATCCTCGTCGAAGACGGCCAGCCGGTTGAGTACGACCAACCGCTGTTCACCATCGTTTGAACCGCGGAGAAACTTTGATGACTGCGAAGTTGGAAAAAGTTCTGATCGCCAACCGCGGTGAGATCGCACTGCGGATTCTGCGTGCCTGCAAAGAGATGGGCATCAAGACCGTCGCCGTTTACTCCAAGGCCGACAAAGAGCTGATGCACCTGGGCCTGGCAGACGAATCCGTCTGCATCGGTCCGGCCTCGGCCGCCCACTCTTACCTGCACATCCCGGCAATCATCGCCGCGGCTGAAGTGACCGGCGCTACCGCCATTCACCCAGGCTACGGTTTCCTTGCGGAAAACGCTGATTTCGCTGAACAGGTCGAGAACTCCGGCTTCGCCTTCATTGGCCCGAAAGCCGACACCATTCGCCTGATGGGCGACAAGGTTTCGGCCAAGCACGCCATGATCGCTGCCGGTGTTCCAACCGTTCCGGGCTCCGACGGCCCGCTGCCGGAAGACGAAGAAACCGCGCTGCGCATCGGTCGCGAAGTCGGTTACCCGGTGATCATCAAAGCCGCTGGCGGCGGCGGTGGTCGCGGCATGCGCGTTGTGCATAAAGAAGAAGACCTGATCTCCTTCGCCAAACTGACCCGCACCGAAGCAGGCGCGGCGTTCGGCAACCCGATGGTCTACCTGGAAAAATTCCTGACCAACCCACGTCACGTGGAAGTCCAGGTACTTTCCGACGGCCAGGGCCACGCCATCCATCTGGGCGACCGCGATTGCTCGCTGCAACGTCGTCACCAGAAGGTTCTCGAAGAAGCGCCGGCACCGGGCATCGACGAGAAAGCACGCGCTGAAGTCCTCGCTCGCTGCGTCAAGGCGTGCATCGACATCGGCTACCGTGGCGCCGGCACCTTCGAGTTCCTTTACGAAAACGGTCACTTCTACTTCATCGAGATGAACACTCGCGTCCAGGTAGAGCACCCGGTTTCGGAAATGGTCACCGGCATCGACATCGTCAAGGAGATGCTCAGCATCGCCGCCGGCAACAAGCTGTCGTTCACCCAGGATGACGTCGTCATCCGCGGTCACGCACTGGAATGCCGGATCAACGCCGAAGACCCGAAAACCTTCATGCCAAGCCCAGGCACGGTCAAGCATTTCCACGCTCCAGGCGGCAACGGCGTTCGCGTCGATTCGCACCTGTACAGCGGCTATGCTGTTCCGCCGAACTACGATTCGTTGATCGGCAAGCTGATCACCTACGGCGCAACCCGTGACGAAGCCATGGCGCGCATGCGCAATGCGCTGGACGAAATCGTGGTCGACGGGATCAAGACCAACATCCCGCTGCACCGCGACCTGACCCGCGATGAAGGCTTCTGCAAAGGTGGAGTCAACATCCACTACCTGGAACACAAGCTGGCTGGCGAGAAGCACTAGTCTGTAATCCGGATCAACAAAGCCGCTTTCGAGCGGCTTTGTTGTTTCTGGAGGTTTCATCCATTCCCGCCGGGGCTTATCTGACAGGCACTGGCCTGTTCGGGCTGGCTATAATCGCCCTCTAATCAGCGCAACGCCGACGAACAGAGCCCGCCCATGCCTGAAAAGCTACCCATCAATCTCAACGACCTCCTGCGCCAGCGAACAGTCGAGGGCGAGCGGATCGAATACAAAACGGGCTGGAACCCTGACCCAATCATTCGCACGCTCTGCGCCTTCGCCAACGACTTTGAAAACCTGGGCGGTGGTTATGTGGTGATTGGGCAGGATTGCGATCCCAACGGTCAGCCAATCTTTCCACCGCAAGGCCTTGCCGATCAGGAGCTCGACAGGATTCAGCTCGAACTGCTGGCGGCTTGCCAATCCATACAGCCAGCCTACTTTCCCGTGCTGAGCGTGGAAAAGTTCGAAGGTCGCAAGCTGATCGTACTGTGGGCACCGGGCGGGCAAAATCGCCCGTATAAAGCCCCGGCAGCGGTGACAGCCAAACATCGGAGCCTGCATTACTACATCCGCCGCTACAGCAGCACAGTGGAAGCCAAGGGCGAAACCGAACAGGAGCTCTTGAGTCTTGCTGCCAAGGTACCTTTCGATGATCGCTTCCATCTGGGAGCCCGTGTCATCGACCTGTCCAAACCACTGATGCAAAACTTCCTGCAAGAGATTGGCAGCGCCCTCGCAGAAGATGCTGACAACCTGTCTATCGAAGCACTGGGCCGACAAATGAACGTCGTGGGTGGCCCGGTCGAATCGCCGTGGCCCAAGAATGTGGGCTTGATGCTCTTCAGCAACACGCCAGAACAATTCTTTCCCGGTACGCAAATTGACGTGCTGTGGTTTTCCGAAGGTCCTGGTGGCGACCGCTTTGACGAAAAAATCTTTAAAGGCCCTCTGGCAAACATGACTCGCGAGGCTCTGGCCTACATCCAGCGTAACTACTTGCATCAAACGGTTATCAAACACCCAGACCGGGCCGAGGCAACAAGGATCTGGAACTTCCCTTACGCGGCGATTGAAGAGGCGTTGGTCAACGCCGTGTATCACCGCTCCTATGAGGAGCGCGAACCGATCGAGGTCCGCATCAGCCAGGAAGAGCTGGTGATTTTGAGCTTCCCGGGCCCCGACCGCTCAATCCGCATGGAAGATCTGCGAGCCGGTCGCGCCGTGAGCCGCCGCTACCGTAACCGACGAATTGGGGAGTTCTTGAAAGAACTGGACCTGACCGAAGGCCGCTCTACCGGGATCCCAAAAATTCTCAAGGTCATGGCTGCCAATGGTTCGCCCGCGCCGCTATTTGAAACCGACGACGAGCGGATTTCGTATGTCGTGCGACTGCCCGCACACCTCCAATCGCAGAGTTCTGATGCAACGACCGGGGAAGTCACCATGGAAGTCACCATGGAAGTCACCATGGAAGTCACCATGGAAGTCGCTTCGCTGCTGAAGGTCATTGATGGCGACATGAGCAGGCAAGAACTTCAGACCTCCATGAACCTGAAAAACGCCGACCACTTCCGCAAGGCTTACATATTGCCGGCTATCGCTGCCGGAACCCTTGAAATGACGCTACCCGAACAACCCAACAGCCGCCTGCAACGCTATCGTCTGACGAACAAAGGTCTGCAATGGCTCAAAGCCAATAATGCAAGGGATCGGAATTAAGATGTGAGCAGATCAAAAAAACCGCTTTCGAGAGGCTTTGTTGTTTCTGGAGATTGCTGAACACAAAACCCTTGTGGCGAGGGAGCTTGCTCCCGCTCGGTTGCGCAGAAACCGCAAAACCATTCAACAAGGTTGTATCAGACAGATCCGACTCTGCCATTTTGGGACCGCTTCGCGCTCCAGCGGGAGCAAGCTCCCTCGCCACAGGTTACTCGTTCACTTGCGAACCCTGTCTACCCGGTCGTCTTCTGCCGCGCGCTCGCGTAAACTTGCGCGCTTCTCGCAGCCCGCTAGGCTGCAATCAATATTTTTCAAAGGTGCCCGCCATGCCTTGGCTGCAAGTCCGTCTCGCCATCAGCCCAGAACAAGCCGAAACCTACGAAGACGCGTTCCTTGAAGTGGGCGCCGTGTCGGTGACCTTCATGGACGCCGAAGATCAGCCGATCTTCGAGCCGGAACTCAACACCACCCCGCTGTGGTCGCACACGCACCTGCTGGCCCTGTTCGAAGGTGGCACCGAAGCCGCCACCGTGCTGGCGCATCTGGAACTGCTGACCGGCAGCCCGCTGCCCGAGCATCACAGCGAAGTCATCGAAGACCAGGACTGGGAACGCAGCTGGATGGACGGCTTCCAGCCGATGCGTTTCGGCCAGCGCCTGTGGATCGTGCCGAGCTGGCACGCCGCGCCTGAACCGGACGCCGTAAACCTGCTGCTCGATCCGGGCCTCGCATTCGGCACCGGCACGCACCCGACCACCGCGCTATGCCTGGAATGGCTCGACGGTCAGGACCTGAAAGACTGCAACGTGCTGGATTTCGGTTGCGGCTCGGGGATTCTGGCGATTGCCGCCCTGCTGCTGGGTGCCAAGGAAGCCGTCGGCACCGACATCGACGTGCAGGCGCTGGAAGCCTCGCGTGACAACGCCGGGCGCAACAACATCGCCGAAGCGCTTTTCCCGCTGTATCTGCCGGAGGACCTGCCGCAGGTTCAGGCCGACGTGCTGGTGGCCAACATCCTCGCCGGCCCGCTGGTGTCCCTGGCGCCGCAGCTGTCCAGCCTGGTCAAGCCGGGTGGTCGCCTGGCACTGTCGGGCATTCTTGCCGAACAAGGCGAAGAGGTTGCCAAAGCCTACGCCCAGGACTTCGATCTGGACCCGATCGCCAATCGCGATGGCTGGGTGCGCATCACTGGCCGTCGGCGCTAGAATGAGCGCCTGCATAATCCGGATCGCCGCATGACCGACAGCTTCGTCACTCAGTGCCCGCATTGCCAAACCAGCTTCCGCGTCAGCCATGCTCAGTTGAGCGTGGCCCGTGGAGTGGTTCGTTGCGGCTCGTGCCTGCAAGTGTTCAACGCCGCCAAGCAGTTGCTTGAGCAGGCAGGCAAGGAAGCGGTCACGCCGGTTGCCCCGGCCATCATCGAGCCCCCGGAGCCGAAACTGCGGGCCATCAGCCAGAAGCAGTGGTCTGCCGCTGAACTCGACCTGGACAGCCTGGACCTGGACGAAGAACTCGCCCGGCTCGAACAACGGGAAATCCAGCCGACCACCGAGTTCGGCCGCCACCGCGAAGACACCCTGAGCGCCCGTCGGGACACCAACGAACACGACGAAGAGCCCTGGTCCGACAGCCTGTTCAGTGAATCGGCTGCCGATCGCGCCGAAGCGGCCGAAGCCACGATCACGCCAGAACCGACCTTCGAGCCGAGCAGCCCCTCGCGCACCGAACCCTCGCTGTCCCTGGAACCGGTGGAACTGGACGACGAACCTCCACAGCTGCGCCTGAACGATCCACTCGACGCCCCGCTTCATCACGAACGCCTGTCGGCGGCCGATACCATTGACGAGCTCGACGACGACCTGCCTTCGATCGAACCCTTGCGCAAGCGTCGCGAACGCAGCGAACCGGCCGTGCGCGCCGAGGTGCTGCAAGACCTGACCGACGACCCGCTGCAACTCGATTGGCAGAAACGCCGATCACCCTGGGGCCGCCGGTTTTTCTGGTTGCTGCTGATTCTGCTCGGTGCCGGCGCTCTCGTCGGCCAGTACGTCGCCTACCACTTCGATGAACTGGCGCGCCAGGATCAGTACCGTCCGTGGTTTCAACAACTGTGCCCGCAAATCGGCTGCACCGTGCCGTCCAAAGTCGACATCGCGAAAATCAAGAGCAGCAACCTGGTGGTGCGCAGCCATCCGGATTTCAATGGCGCGCTGGTGGTCGACGCGATCATCTACAACCGTGCGCCGTTCTCCCAGCCGTTCCCGCTGCTGGAGTTGCGCTTTGCCGACCTCAACGGCCATCTGATCGCCAGCCGTCGCTTCAAGCCCGGCGAGTACCTCAACGGCGATCTCGAAGGCATGGCGGAAATGCCGCCGCAAACGCCGATCCACATCGCCCTGGATATTCTCGACCCAGGCGCCAAAGCCGTGAACTACAGCCTGAGCTTCCACTCGCCCGAGTGAAACGGTTCAGTGTTACGCGTTTGACGGCACATTTCTGGCAGCGACCGCTCATACCGAACTGCTGGCGATAACAGAATAACTGTTCAGATTTTGTTCAATTCAGCCTTTATCCAGTCATCGAGAGCGGGTATCATGCCAACCCTTTTTCGAACTCTCATGATCCGGCCCCACAACTGGAAAGTCCTATGTCGGCGGTACGCATCGGCCCATACACATTGCACAACGGCTTGATTCTCGCCCCTATGGCGGGTGTCACCGACCAACCCTTTCGTCAGCTGTGCAAGCGACTGGGCGCAGGACTTGTAGTCTCGGAAATGGTCACCAGCGACATGAGTTTGTGGAACACCCGCAAATCGCGCATGCGCATGATCCACGAAGGCGATCCCGAGCCACGCTCGGTGCAGATCGCCGGTGGTGATGCGCAGATGCTGGCGGATGCGGCCCGGGCCAACGTCGAACTGGGCGCACAGATTATTGACATCAACATGGGCTGTCCGGCGAAGAAGGTCTGCAACAAGGCTGCCGGTTCCGCGCTGTTGAAGGATGAAGCATTGGTGACCGAGATCCTGCAGGCCGTGGTGGCTGCGGTTGATGTGCCGGTCACCCTGAAGATCCGTACCGGCTGGGACCGGGACAACAAGAACGGTCTGACGGTGGCGAAGATCGCCGAGCAGGCAGGCATTACGGCGTTGGCGGTCCATGGCCGCACCCGTGCCGATCTGTACACCGGTGAAGCCGAGTACGACACCATTGCCGCGATCAAGCAGGCGGTGTCGATGCCGGTCTTCGCCAATGGCGACATTGATTCGCCGGAGAAGGCCCGGTACGTGCTCGACGCGACCGGTGCCGATGGATTGCTGGTTGGACGGGCTGCCCAGGGGCGGCCATGGATTTTTCGCGAGATCGACCATTTCCTGCGTACCGGCGAGAAACTCCCGGCGCTGGAACTGATCGAGGTGGAACGCATTCTGCTAGAGCATCTGGCTGCACTGCACGTCTTCTATGGAGACGTCATGGGTGTCCGGATCGCTCGAAAGCATGTGGGCTGGTATCTCGCAACCTTGCCGGGCGCCAGGGAGTTTCGCGCCCACTTCAATCGTTTGGAAGATACGGAAGCACAATGCGCCAACGTTCAGGGCTTCTTCGCCGAACGTTACAAGAGCCTGACAGGGGACGGAGAAGGGGTGGCCGCATGACGATGATGACCGAGACTTTAGTGAGTGGAACAACACCCGTGAGCGACAACGTGAATTTGAAACAGCACCTCAATACGCCGAGCGAAGAAGGTCAGACCCTTCGCGGGAGTGTCGAGAAGGCGCTGCACAATTATTTCGCCCACCTTGAGGGCGCTGCCGTCACGGATGTGTACAACCTGGTGCTCTCCGAAGTCGAGGCGCCCCTGCTCGAGTGCGTGATGAACTACGTCAAGGGCAACCAGACCAAAGCCAGCGAGCTGCTCGGACTGAACCGAGGCACCCTGCGCAAAAAACTCAAGCAGTACGATTTGCTGTAAGCATTCAATCAAACCAGAAAGGCGCCCGCGTAAAAACGGTCGCCTTTTTTGCTGACTCCTTTGCTTTTGATGGAAATTGAAATGACCGACCAGACTACCCGCCTGCCGATCCGCCGCGCATTGATCAGCGTCTCCGACAAGACCGGGATCCTCGAATTCGCCAAAGAGCTTGAAGCCCTGGGCGTCGAGATCCTCTCCACCGGCGGAACGTTCAAGCTGCTGTGCGACAACGGCGTTGCCGCAGTGGAAGTCGCGGATTACACCGGTTTCGCAGAAATGATGGACGGTCGGGTGAAAACCCTGCACCCGAAAATCCACGGCGGGATCCTTGGTCGTCGCGGTATCGACGACGCCATCATGAACGAGCACGGCATCAAGCCGATCGATCTGGTTGCGGTCAACCTGTACCCGTTCGAAGCCACCATCAACAAGCCAGGCTGCGACCTGCCGACCGCTATCGAAAACATCGACATCGGCGGCCCGACCATGGTCCGTTCCGCCGCCAAGAACCACAAAGACGTGGCCATCGTGGTGAATGCCAGCGACTACGCCAGTGTTCTTGAAGGCCTCAAGGCCGGCGGCCTGACCTACGCTCAGCGTTTCGACCTGATGCTCAAGGCGTTCGAACACACCGCCGCCTACGACGGCATGATCGCCAACTACATGGGCACCGTGAACCAGGCCGTTGACACCCTCAGCACCGAAGGTCGCAGCGAATTCCCGCGCACCTTCAACAGCCAGTTCATCAAGGCTCAGGAAATGCGCTACGGCGAGAACCCGCACCAGAGCGCGGCGTTCTACGTGGAAGCCAAGCCTGCCGAAGTCGGCATCGCCACCGCGACCCAACTGCAAGGCAAAGAGCTGTCCTACAACAACGTGGCTGATACCGACGCCGCGCTGGAATGCGTGAAGAGCTTCGTCAAACCGGCCTGCGTGATCGTCAAGCACGCCAACCCGTGCGGCGTTGCCGTGAGCCCGGACGCCGAAGGCGGCATCCGTCAGGCTTACGAACTGGCCTACGCTACCGACACCGAATCGGCGTTCGGCGGCATCATCGCGTTCAACCGCGAGCTGGATGCTGAAACCGCCAAGGCCATCGTCGAGCGTCAGTTCGTCGAAGTGATCATCGCCCCAAGCGTCAGCGAAGAAGCCCGCGCCATCGTCGCGGCTAAAGCCAACGTGCGCCTGCTGGCCTGCGGCGAATGGTCGGCTGACCGCGCCGCTGCCTGGGACTACAAACGCGTCAACGGCGGTTTGCTGGTGCAGAGCCGCGACATCGGCATGATCGGCGCCGATGACCTGAAAGTCGTGACCAAGCGTGCACCGACCGAACAGGAAATCAACGACCTGATCTTCGCCTGGAAAGTCGCCAAGTACGTCAAGTCCAACGCCATCGTCTACGCCAAGAACCGCCAGACCATCGGTGTCGGCGCCGGCCAGATGAGCCGCGTGAACTCTGCTCGTATCGCCGCGATCAAGGCTGAGCATGCCGGCTTGCAGGTGCAGGGTGCGGTCATGGCATCGGACGCATTCTTCCCGTTCCGCGACGGCATCGACAACGCGGCCAAGGTCGGCATCACGGCAGTGATCCAGCCGGGCGGCTCGATGCGTGATAACGAAGTGATTGCTGCGGCTGATGAAGCCGGCATCGCCATGGTCTTCACCGGCATGCGCCACTTCCGTCACTAACTGAACCGCTTTCCCCTGTAGGAGCGAGCTTGCTCGCGATGAACGAAAAGGCGCCGCGTTGTTCCAGAGACCCCGCGCTATCGTTAACCATCATCGCGAGCAAGCTCGCTCCTACAGAGAAACAATGCGTTTCCCAGATTTGCGTCATCCGAGGTTTTTGAAATGAATGTTTTGATCATTGGCAGCGGTGGCCGTGAACACGCCCTGGCCTGGAAAGTGGCTCAGGATCCGCGCGTACAGAAGGTTTTCGTGGCACCGGGCAATGCCGGCACCGCCATTGAAGCCAAGTGCGAGAACGTCGCTATCGACGTGCTGGCCCTCGAACAGCTGGCCGACTTCGCCGAGAAGAACGTTTCCCTGACCATCGTCGGCCCGGAAGTACCACTGGTGGCTGGCGTCGTTGATCTGTTCCGCTCCCGTGGCCTGGACTGTTTCGGACCGACCGCGGGCGCTGCCCAGCTGGAAGGTTCGAAAGCGTTCACCAAGGATTTCCTGGCACGTCACAAGATTCCGACCGCCGACTACCAGAACTTCACCGAGATCGAGCCAGCGCTGGCTTATCTGCGTGAAAAAGGCGCACCGATCGTGATCAAGGCCGATGGCCTGGCCGCCGGTAAAGGCGTGATCGTTGCCATGACACTGGCCGAAGCCGAAGACGCCGTGCGCGACATGCTCGCAGGCAACGCCTTCGGCGACGCCGGTTCGCGTGTGGTCATCGAAGAGTTCCTGGACGGCGAAGAAGCCAGCTTCATCGTCATGGTCGACGGCAAGAACGTACTGCCGATGGCCACCAGCCAGGACCACAAACGCGTCGGCGACGGCGACACCGGTCCGAACACCGGTGGCATGGGTGCTTACTCCCCGGCACCAGTCGTCACCAGCGAAGTGCACAAGCGCGTCATGGATCTGGTGATCTGGCCAACCGTGCGCGGCATGGCCGAAGAAGGCAACGTTTACACAGGTTTCCTCTATGCTGGTTTGATGATCGACAAGGCTGGTAACCCAAAAGTCATCGAATTCAACTGCCGTTTCGGCGACCCTGAGACCCAACCGGTTATGCTGCGTTTGCAGTCGAGTCTGGTGTTGCTGGTCGAAGCCGCCCTGGCGCAAGCCCTGGACAAGGTCGAAGCGCAATGGGATCCACGTCCGAGCGTCGGCATAGTGCTAGCGGCAGGTGGTTACCCTGGCGACTACGCTAAAGGCGTGGCCATCAACGGTCTGGATGCAGCAGCCGCGCTGGAAGGCAAAGTCTTCCACGCCGGTACTGCGCTCAAGGACGATCAAGTGGTGACGGCCGGTGGTCGGGTGCTCTGCGCCACCGCCATGGGCGCCAGCGTCGATGCTGCCCAGCAGCAGGCTTACAAGCTGGCGGCGAAGATTGACTGGGAAGGCTGTTTCTATCGTAAGGACATTGGCTACCGCGCCATTGCCCGCGAGCGTGGCGAAAATCAGGAATAATCGATCCATTCGGTCGGGCAAGGGTTTCAGCCCCTTGCCGGACTATTCCGGCGCCGCGCATAGTTATATTTTGGCATCAACCTACGAAGGGATTTCGCCGTGCGCTGGCTCAGGATTGCCATAGGTTTCACTGTCACCTTGCTGACTTTGCTCTGCATGCTCCCGGCCCAGGCCGCGCAAGGCAGTGGTTGGGCGGTATTGCTCGACGAACAGGGCGACCTGCAGCTGAGCGACATCCGTTCCGCTCGCTACACCAACCAATTCAGCCCCACCGAACTCGAACGCCTCACCGCGGCCGGGCCCGGCGGTGCGCTCTGGGTGCGCTTCAGGCTGGCACCTGGCAAGCACGAGCAGTTACTGCGGGTGTTTGCGCCCGACCTGTCGCACCTCAATCTTTATGTGCTGGACGGCGACAAGCTGATCGATCAGTTGAACACCGGCACCGAACAGCCTCAGGGTGAACGGCCATTACCCAACAGCGACTTCATGTTGCCGTTGCCGCAAAGCGACAACCCCCTCGATGTTTACCTGCGCCTGGTTTCCGAACACCAGATGCGGCCTTACGTCACCCTGCAATCAGCAATCATGACCGCGGCCAATCAGACTCAGACGTTGATTTACGGCCTGCTGTTCGGCTGCATCGGCATGCTGGTCCTGCACAACCTGATTCGATACGCCTACACCCGGTCGCGCAGCAGCCTGTGGCTGGCGGGTTGTGAAGCGTTGTTGATGTTCAGCCTGGCGCTGCTGCTGAACCTCGCGGGACCGTGGTTACCGGACTGGCACGCGGTGCAAACACCGGGCGCCTACCTCGCCTTGCTGCTGACCGCACCGTGCGGGCTGATGCTTGCCTACCGCTTCTTCGCCCCGCTCGGCCCGCATCCGCTGAACAAACTGCTGCTCGGCGAAATCCTGCTCATCACCGTCTGCGGCCTGTTGCTGCTGTTCGTCAATACGCTGCCGCTGAACATCATCACCTATACGCTGGTCGCCCTGGCGGGCCTGACGATGTTGTTTGTCAGCGCCTGGCACTGGCAAAAAGGCTATCGCCCGGCGCGGCTGTTCGTGGCATCCATGGTGGTGTTCAACGTCGGCACGCTGATCATCCTGCCGGCCCTGCTGGGGCTGACGCTGATTGAACCGCAAGACCTGATCATCGCCCTCCTGGTATTCATCTGCATCAGCGGCCTGTTGATGAGTATTGCCCTCAGTGAACGCCAGCGCAGCATCACCGAAGACCGTTTCAGTGTCAGCCGCGACCTCGCCGCCAGCAACGCCGAGATCAACGCCAAGGCCGAATTCCTGGCGAAGATCAGCCACGAAATCCGCACCCCGATGAATGGCGTACTCGGCATGACCGAGCTGCTGCTGGGTACGCCGCTGTCGGTCAAGCAGCGCGACTACGTGCAAACCATCCACAGTGCCGGCAACGAACTGCTGACCCTGATCAACGAGATTCTCGACATCTCCAAACTCGAATCCGGGCAGATCGAACTGGATGATGTGCAGTTCGATCTCAATGCGCTGATCGAAGATTGCCTGAGCATCTTCCGCGCCAAGGCCGAACAGCAGAACGTCGAACTGATCAGCTTTATCCAGCCGCAAGTGCCGCGGGTCATCAGCGGCGACCCGACACGCCTGCGCCAGACCCTGTTGAGCCTGCTGGAAAACGCCCTGAAGAAAACCGACGAAGGCGAGATCCTGATCGTCGTCGCCCTCGATGAGCGTAGCGCCAAACCGCGCCTGCGCATCGCCGTGCAGGACAGTGGCGAGCCAATGGACGCCGAAGAACGCGACGCGCTGATGCACGCCGAACTGCACAGCAAGAACTTCCTCTCGGCGACCCGGCTGGGCGGCAACCTCGGGCTGGTGATTGCCCGCCAGCTGATTCGTTTGATGCAAGGCGAATTCGGCGTCAAGAGCGGCGCCAACCAGGGCAGCACCTTGTGGCTGACCCTGCCTCTGGACCCTGACCGCCTCGAACACCCGACCTCCGACCTCGATGGCCCGCTGCAAGGTGCACGAGTGCTGGTGGTGGACGACAACGACACCTGCCGCAAAGTGCTGGTGCAACAGTGCAGCGCCTGGGGGCTGAATGTCAGTGCCGTCCCGTCCGGCAAGGAAGCGTTGGCACTGCTGCGTACCAAGGCGCACCTGCGCGATTACTTCGACGTGGTCCTGCTGGACCAGAACATGCCCGGCATGACCGGCATGCAACTGGCGGCCAAGATCAAGGAAGACCCGAGCCTTAACCACGACATCCTGCTGATCATGCTCACCGGCATCAGCAATGCGCCGAGCAAGATCATCGCGCGCAATTCCGGGATCAAGCGCATCCTCGCCAAACCGGTTGCCGGCTACACCCTCAAGACCACGCTGGCGGATGAACTGAACCAGCGCAACAAGGGCCTCGCCGTTTCGCCGCACCTGCCCACGGGCCCGACCCTGCCGGTCAAGGTGCCCAGCGATTTCCGCATTCTGGTCGCCGAAGACAACAGCATCTCGACCAAGGTCATTCGCGGCATGCTGGGCAAACTCAACCTGCAACCGGACACCGCCAGCAATGGCGAAGAGGCCTTGCAGGCAATGAAAGCTCAGCATTACGACCTGGTATTGATGGATTGCGAAATGCCGATCCTCGACGGTTTCTCGGCCACCCAGCAATTGCGCGCCTGGGAAGTCGGCAACCAGCGGATTCGCACCCCTGTCGTGGCGTTGACCGCGCATATCCTCGCCGAACATAAAGAGCGTGCGCGTCAGGCCGGCATGGACGGGCACATGGCCAAACCGGTCGAGCTGTCGCAGTTGCGCGAACTGATCGAGCATTGGGTAGCCCAGCGCGATCAGCAGAACCGGGCGACAGCTCAAACGTCCTGACCGACAGACCCGACGACGCCTGATAGACTCCCCCACGACTTCCCTCGCCAGTGAGCTTGCACCATGCTCCATGTGTTGTTCAGCGTTTACCTGAAGATGCTGGTGCTCTACAGCCCCTTCTTCGTGTTGTCCTGCTTCATCAGCCTGACCCGCGGTTATTCACGCAAGGAACAACGTCGTCTGGCGTGGAAAGTGGCGACTGCCACACTGGTGTCCAGCGTCTTGCTGTACCTGTTCGGGCGGGTCATTTTCAACGTGTTCGGCATCACCGTGGACGCGTTCCGCATCGGCGCCGGCAGCGTGCTGTTCATCTCGGCGCTGGGCATGGCCCAAGGCAAATCAGCGGTCCAGACTGACAACGTGCAGCAGGACGTCACCATCGTGCCACTGACCATCCCCCTGACCGTCGGCCCCGGCACCATCGGCGCGTTGCTGGTGATGGGTGTGAGCCAGCCGCACTGGGACGACAAACTCACCGCCATCCTCAGCATCGCCCTGGCCAGTTTCACGGTGGGTGTAGTGCTGTATCTGTCGAGCCGCATCGAACGCATTCTCGGTGACCAGGGTTTGCAGATTGTCAGCCGGTTGATGGGGTTGTTTGTGTGTGCACTGGCGGCACAGATCATTTTCACTGGGGTGAAGGGTTATCTGGTGCCATAACGGCGCCACAGGCCCAATGCTCCTTTGACAACCCGGGCGAAGGTCGGACAGCCAACAACTGATGCTCACCTACAAAAGTAACAAGTTGCTTTCTGCTGCGGGCGAAAGCCCTGGCTGCCAGCTCGAACGAGTGATGCTTCACCGTTACCGTTGAAGTGAAGCTACTCGTCGAAAATGTCTGCTGCAGCCATTGTTCTCCCACGCTTTGGGTCGTTTCGAATTCCAGGTAAAACACATCGATGCAAGCGTTCCGTGTGCTCAAGGCAAGCAAAAGGTGCACGGTAAAGCGTCGCTCTTCGCCACCGTCCGGCAACTTGACTGTACGTTCACTGACATGCCTTTCCTGAAGACGTATCCGTATGGGCGAATCAATCGGAAGACGGGCCAATGAAGCAAGGGCTTCGCCTGCCAGTTCACGATGATCTTGAAACACCGCGCTTGCCATGACCTGGGTAATCACATCATTAAGCGTGACGCTGGGTTGGTGCTCAAACGAAGGCTGCAACAATTGCTCGCGCCTGAGCGTCCAGGCGCAACGCTCAAGGGCATTGAGAAAAGAACTGTGCCATTGGGAAGAGTCGGAGATGTCCGGAAACTTGCTCGACGCCATTAATCGCGAGGCGAGCAACGAGTACAAAATGTCGCACTTCATTGGGGCGTCCAACTGGACCGATAACACATTTAGCAAACCGGAATCGATAAACGATTCCTGACGACAACTATCCATGTCTCACCTTGAAAATCCGAAAACCAAAAAAACGAGAACTTCGAAATCCGAAGTTCTCGCCACTATTTACAGCGGGGTTTTAAAGTATTCCAGTCGACTCCTGTCGACCTCGGCTTGAACAATATCCTTGACTACATTGTACGCTCGCCGATTCAAGGTGCGACGGGTAGCGGCGCTGTACAGTTTGATGTCTTCTTTCCGAAACTTGAAAAACAATATCTTGGTAAGAATATCGCTGGACTCCATTTGCATGGCACACGCAATCATTGTTGGTCGACCGCCCAGCGAAATACAGGGAACAATCTGAAAGTTTGCGGCTTTGTTCCTTTTACTTTTCAGTTCCACCAACTTTATTGCGCCTTCATTTTTTTCCAGGGAATTGAAGGCTGAAGAAATCAACGGCAGGATCTTCAGTTTATCTGCACCGGCGACCAGCGCGATAATCTGCAGCGCTGCCTCATCCATGGTGAAGTCCAGCTCCTGGCTGATGTACTCTTTATAAGGGTCGTTAACGGTCGGCCAACCGCAATTGGTCAAGGCTTTGCTGTATTCGCCATACCACTCGCGACGCTGGGTTTCGCGATGAAACAGTTTGTCGGCACGGATTTCCGCATACAGAATGGTGTCGTCGAATGCCTCACGATCCTCCTCCGACAACGCTTCATCGTAAGCAGCGACGGTTGACCCCAGCACGGCAGCGGGTTCAACCCCGTCTTGCAGGGAAGCAGTGTTTACAAGTGCCATGCGCGCCAACTTCATCGGCGCTTGGGACATCCCAAAGTAATCCAACTGCGCCGCATAATCGAAAGTTGCATCCATAGATTTTGTTTCAGTCATTTTACTCACTACCTTGTTATTAATTAAGCCTGCTTCTTGCAGACCACTAAAAACTAACAACCAAGATCACCACAGTCAAACCAACAAAACACAAATGTTATTTAAATCATTTCAGCAAGCATCAATAGAAACAACGAAGAGCCCATCAAGTAAAACAACAAAGGACTGTAAAAATATTCAATCATTGAAGTAGCCGGCCTTGCACCGGCTACTTATCAGTTTATGGCTTGCTGCCATACCAGCGTGGTGTATACACCCAAACCCCACCTTCCGGGCGAGGAAACACACACGTGGTCGAGGAACCTACAAGGACCATGGTTCGCATATCCACTTGATCGGGAGTGAGTTGCCCTAAAGTGGTTACCCGCAACGTCTGCCCGGGACGGCCTACATCGCGGCCCAATACGACCGGGGTTTGAGGAAGACGATGCTGCGCGATGATTTCCAGTGCGCGGCCCAATTGCCAGGGTCGAGAACGGGAGATCGGGTTGTAGAACGCCAGGGCCAGATCGGCTTGCGCGGCCAAGTCCAGCCGCTTCTCGATGATCGACCAGGGCTTGAGGTTGTCCGACAGCGACATGACGCAGAAGTCATGCCCCAACGGCGCACCGGCCTGAGCTGCCGTCGCCAGGGACGCAGAAACACCTGGCAAAATTTCCAGATCAACGTTGTGCCAGGCAGCATCGGTGGACTCGTGAAGCGCTTCCAGCACCGCAGCTGCCATGGCGAAAACGCCCGGATCGCCCGACGAAACCACCACCACCGAACGCCCTTGCGCCGCCAGCTCGAAAGCGTGACGCGCGCGCTGCATCTCTTCGCGGTTATCGGTGCAATGCATCACTTGATCGGCGCGGAACGGGCCGGCCATGCGCACATAGGTTTCGTAGCCGAGCACATCATTCGCACGAGCCAACTCAGCCTTGACCGCCGGCACCATCAACTCGGCAGCGCCAGGGCCCAGACCAATCACCGCCAGACGGCCGCGAGGACGGCCAATCGACATGGGGTCCAAAGGCTGTTCCGCAACCGCGATGGCAATGGCGTCATCGCCAAAGATCGAAACAGGCTGGCCGGCGGCGTTGCGCGCCAGTTCGCTGAGCGCACCGGCATCGTTGACAAAGCGCAACGGCACGCCCAACTCAAGTGCCGCTTCACGCAACGTCGGGTTAGCCATTTCGCTGTCGGCAGCCAACAGCAACGCCACTGATTGCACAGCGATTTTTGCCTGATGCAACACGTCACGAATCGACACCGGCAAGTTCGTCACGCTGCCACTGACCGCCACCAACACGTTGCGCGGATAGATCAGCAGCTCATTGATCGCCGGCGTACGCTCGGCATTCCCTACATGGACGGCCAGTCGCGCTTGCGGATTTTCCGGTAACTGCGCGCGTGCCAACCAAGGCGCCGAGCCTTCAATACGCACCGTTTCACCGGCCAGCAAATCGGAAACGAAACGCTTGCCCAGTTCCAGATCGCCGAGTGCGTAGCCATTTGGCGGGTTGAGCAGACAAGTACCGAAGCGCAGTTCACCACTGGTAGTGATCGCGGCAGCCACGTCCAGAGCCGCCGCGATTTCCCGCGCCAGCACGTTCACACCGCCCAGACCGCCCAGCAGCGGAACCACCGCGCTACCATCTTCGGCCACCGCCAGCACCGGCGGCTCGGCACCTTTTTCCAGCAGCAACGGAGCCAGTGTGCGGATCACGATACCGGCCGCGCACAGTGCGATGATCGGCGTGTCCTGCTGGTAGAGCTCGCGCAGGGTGGCGCCGAATTCGTGATAGACACGGTCCGCGCCTTCAACCCGTTCGGCCAACCCATGGATCAAGGCCCCAGGGTACACCTGCTGAATCTTGCGCGCGGTCGCAAGGCTGCCATTGCCGAGTATGACAATCGCCGGAGCTGGACGAGTCATCAGCCTTGCCACCTTTCACCCGGAACGATGATTAGCGAGAAGTACGGCGACGACATCGGCTCGACCTGATCCAGCGGCACGATCTTCTGATTGGCCATGGTCGCGCGTTCAACGTACAGCGCACGTTCGGCCAATCCGAGTTCTTCCAGCACCTGACGGACCTTGGGGAAGTTACGCCCCAGCTTCATGATCACCGCCGCATCGGCGTCGGCGAGGCGACGTTTGAGATCGTCGTGAGGCAGCACGCCAGACAACACCGACAAGCTCTGATTGCGGTACACCAGCGGCGCACCGAGTACCGAAGCGCCGCCGAGCATCGAGCAGACACCCGGCACGACTTCGGCCTCATAGCGTTCGGCGAGACGATCGTGCAGGTACATGTAGGAGCCGTAGAAGAACGGATCACCTTCGCAGATCACCGCAACGTCACGTCCGGCATCGAGATGCGCGGCGAGTTCTTCGCCGGCAGCATCGTAGAAATCACTGATCACCTGTTCATAGGACAGCGGCGCCGGCAACGCTTCGGTGGTGACCGGATACACCAGCGGCAGCAAGGTTTGTGCGTCCTGCAAATGCGCCTCGATGATGCCGAAGGCGTTGCCCTTTTTGCCTTTGGCGACGAAGTACGCCACCACCGGCGATTCGCGCAGCAGGCGCAGGGCTTTGACGGTAATCAATTCCGGATCACCGGGGCCGACGCCGAGGCCGATCAAACGTCCAGGTTGTTGCATCATTCGATCTCCGTGGCGAGGGCATTGACGGCGGCGGCGGCCATGGCGCTACCGCCCAGCCTGCCTTGCATGATGACAAACGGCACGCCGCGACTGTCCGCCGCGAGTGCGGCCTTGGATTCGGCGGCACCGACGAAGCCCACCGGGAAGCCGAGAATCAGCGCCGGTTTCGGTGCGCCCGCGTCGAGCATTTCCAGCAGATAAAACAAGGCGGTCGGCGCATTGCCGATCACGACGACGCTTCCTTCCAGATGCGGGCGCCACAGTTCCAGCGCGGCAGCGGAACGGGTATTGCCCAGCTCACGGGCCAGTTCGGGAACACGCACATCACGCAGCGTGCAGATGACCTGATTGTTCGCCGGCAGACGCGCGCGGGTCACGCCTTCGGACACCATCCGCGCATCGCACAGAATCGGCGCACCGGCGGCCAGCGCATCGCGCCCGGCCTTGCCCGCACCTTCAGAGAATTGCAGCCCGTCAATCGCATCGACCATGCCGCAGGCGTGAATCACCCGAACCGCGAGTTTTTCCAGATCGGCAGGGATTCGCTCGAGGTTGGCCTCGGCGCGAATGATCGCGAAGGAGTTGCGATAGATCTCCTGACCGTCGCGAATGTAATCAAGCATCAAGGGGGCTCCGTGAGCGGGCGTCGAGCAAGGCTGCGACCGCTTCAATAGTAAGGTTGCGTGCGTGCAGGGCGCCGAAACCCGGCTGCCCCGCTTCGCGAAAATAGAGGTCGTAATGACCGGGGCTGATCGCCAATAAAGTGACTGGCGCGATATGCGCTGCGGCGCAAGAACGCGAGCAGCCGGACAGATGCACGTTCAGTACCTGGCCATGACGCAGCAGCAGCGCGGCCAGTTGCAGAGCGTCGCCCTTGGTGTCGGCCAGGCCTTTGCCACAGCCACTGGAACCGGTGCAGGCAATCAACCGTGACAAGGGCTGATCGGCGTCGCACAAAAGGCCCAACCGATCCAGGCGCCGGATGACTTCATCCGCATTCTCGTGACGAATGTTCGGCAACAGCAGGCTTTGCCAGGGAGTGAACCGCAGCGTCGCATCGCCGTATTCCTGCGCCAATCGAGCGACGCCCCGGAGCATGGCGCAATCGAGCCGCCCCAGCGGCGGCACCGCGCCGACATAAACATGACCGGCTTGCGCCTGCGCCTGCGCGCCAATGTGTAGAACATGTGAATTCTGTGAGCGCTGCCAGACGGCAACAGGCTGAAAGGGCACGCGTTCGGCCAGTCGAGCGAGGAACCCGGCGACCGGAACGCCGACCAGCAAATGGCGCATGCGCGTTTGCTCGGGACGCGCCAGCTCGAGGAACAACTCAAGCACCGCGACCACCAGGTCGTGGCCATCTTCCAGTGCAACCGAACCTGCCGGCGTGTCAGTGGGGCACCCCGCCAGACCGAACGCCAGCCGGTGCTCGCCGTCTCGTGCGAAAGCCGAGAGCCACAGATCATGGGGGTGTTCGAGCATCGCCAGGGCTTCACCGCCATCGAGTTGCACGGCGAACTTGGCACTGAGGTCGTGGAAGTGTTCGTGGCGTTGGACGGTGGCCAGAATCTGCTCAGCCAGCGGGCGGGTGTCGAACAGCATGTGCCGATCGATCCCGGCGCTCGGGCTGAGCATCAGGTTGCGCACGTCATCGCCCGCCGCGCTTTGTGGGCCAAGGCCTGCGTCCAGCATCTGCTCGATCAATGCCGCCTGTTCGCCGCCAACCCCGCGTATCTGCAGGTTGGCGCGGTTGGTCGCTTCAATAAGGCCGTTGGCGAAGCATTCAGCCGCGCTCGCCACCGCTTCGGCCTGAGCGCTGCTGATGGAGCCGCCGGTCAACTTGATCCGACAGATGCCTCCATCCAGCGCCGGGACGATACGCAGCAACCCCGGGCAGGCCGAGGGGCGTAAAACGGTGGACATCGTGCGATCGTTCAAGGGCATGACCCGTTCAGGTGGCGAGGCACTTCGCGGGCGAAGCGGGCGGTATTATGCCTGCTTTGCAACGGGGTATGAAAAGCTTGTCGGACGACCAGAACGTCAACCGCCCCACCTGGCGGGGTACTGCCGAATGAATGCGAGTCTACTTACATTCGCAGGAGATACTCGCGACTGCGCTCGGTGATTTTCGCCCGCATCCTGTCGGCCAGGCTGTCGAAGCGACTACGGTCCAGGGTGAACGTCCCATAGTGCTGAATCAGAGTGGCGTCATGATCCAGCCACTTGATGAACAGAAATTGCTCCGGGTTCACCGCGGCCACATACCATGCGTGAATCAGCATGAGCGTCAACCGCCCTTTGGCATCATAGGCGCAGGGCATGGTTTGAAATTGTCGCCCCTGCTCTCTCCCGCTTGTCTGCCCCAATAAAGCGGAGGCCTGAAAATTGTCTTTCAGCGACTCGAAAGCCTGCATTGCGGCGCTGTACATACTGCCGCTGGCTTGGGGTTTGAGTGTCTCCAGGATTTCGTTGGTGATGGGCTCATACAACACAACCTGCCGACTTTCGAGCATCACCGGACGCGGATGAATCCAGCCGAGATGCCAGAGCCCCAAAGTGTAATGTTTCAACCACTCATACCATTGGGTTTCACGGTTGTATTGAGTGTCGGTGTACTGTTCCAGGTAAAGCGCGCAATCCAGCGCAATTTGCTCATCGTCTTCGGACACCCCTGCGGCGACAGAAACAATCGTGCTCCCGGCCAAGGCTGCGCGGCTACCAGCGATAGCCCGGCGAGGCTGAACAACGGTCAGGGAGCGTGGCGTGCGCTGCGCTGCATCACTGGCAGATACCGGTTCAGTCAGACCAAGAAAGGCCAGACTGTGTTCCAAGGGTGGAAACTTCATAGATGTATCGAACATAAAATTCCTTTTTAATTGTTTACTTAGTTAAAGCCAGAGTTAACCGGCCACTCAAACTAATCAGATACCAGCCCTCCAACAATCCTCGATATAACTCAAGATATTTAACTTTGCGCAGGCGGCTGATTGTTTAACGGTCGCTTATCCACTTCGGGTTTATTCAGCAATCAAGGAACAGCCCTTCGGCCAGTTGGAGGACATGCATGAAAAACCGCACCGGCGCGGTATCATCCCGCCCAGGCCCGAACCCGGTTGCAATTCATGCTGTGGGTCGTTTTTTCAAGGAGCAGGCATGACGCCCTGGCTGACAGTAATAGGCATCGGTGAAGACGGTTTCAAAGGCCTGGGCAAAAACGCCCGGCATGCGCTTTTGCGTGCATCACGGATCTTCGGCGGCCGGCGGCATCTGGATCTGTTACCGCCGTGCATTCGTGGCGAGCGCCAATGCTGGACGAGCCCGTTTTCCGTCGAGCCTGTGCTGGCCCTGCGCGGTGAGCCGGTTTGCGTACTCGCCAGCGGTGATCCAATGTTCTTCGGCGTCGGTGCCACCCTCGCACGGCAACTGCCCCGCGAAGAAATGCTGATCCTGCCGGCGCCCTCCTCCTGCTCGCTTGCCGCCGCGCGAATGGGCTGGCCATTGCAGGACGTCGTCACGCTGTCGGTCGTCGCCCGCCCGATTACGGCGCTCAACGCGCAGTTGTTCAGCGGCGTTCGCCTGCTGGTGCTCAGCAACGACGGTCAAAGCCCTGCGGCGATTGCTGCACTGTTGCGCGAGCGCGGGTTCGGGCCGAGTCGTCTTACCGTGCTGGAACAGGTGGGCGGTGAAGCCGAACGGCGCATCGACGGCGTCGCCAGCGACTGGGCCGATCCAGTTATCGCCGATCTGAATCTGGTCGCCATCGAATGCATCGCTGAACCCAATGCGCCGCGTCTGTCGCGACTGGCCGGCCTCCCGGACTCGGCGTTCAAGCACGACGGCCAACTGACCAAACGTGATGTACGCGCGATCACGCTCGCTCGACTGGCCCCGGTCCCCGGTGAACTGTTGTGGGATGTCGGCGCCGGCAGCGGCTCGATCGGCATCGAATGGATGCGTGCCCACCCGAGTTGCCGGGCACTGGCCATCGAAGCCGATGAAGGACGGCAACTGTTGATCGAGCAAAACCGCGACGCGCTTGGCGTACCCGGTCTGCAACTGATACGCGGCAAGGCGCCGCAAGCCCTCGCCGGACTTGAGCGCCCGGATGCGATTTTCATTGGTGGCGGCGTTACTCGCGAGGGTGTGCTGGACACTTGCTGGGCTCAGCTGAAGCCCGGTGGTCGCCTGATCGCCAATGCCGTCACACTGCAAAGTGAAATGACCCTGATGGCCTGGCGCGAGCAGCACGGTGGCGAGCTGACGCGCGTTCACATCGCCCAGGCGCAGCCGCTGGGCGACTTCGACACTTGGCGCCAGGCGCTGCCGATTACCTTGCTGGACGTGGTCAAACCTTTCGATGCGTGACGAAACCGCCGAACAACCCGCACCGCTGCGCAGCGGCCTCACGACGGGCAGTTGCGCCACCGCGACCAGCCTTGCAGCCGCTCGCTTGCTACTCGGCGGCGGGAGCGCGGACGCCGTGGACATCGTCCTGCCAAAAGGCAAGCACGTGCAGATGCGTCTGGAGTTCTGTCGGCTGCTGGAAGACGGCGCCGAAGCCGGCACTATCAAAGATGCCGGCGACGATCCGGACGTGACCCACGGCGCGCTGCTGTTTTCCCACGTGCGATTGAACGCCGAACCGGGCATTCGTTTCAGTGCCGGTCGGGGTGTGGGCACGGTCACCCGGCCAGGACTGGTGTTGGGTGTCGGCGAACCGGCGATCAACCCGGTGCCGCGCAAGATGATCTCCGACCACCTGACCTTGCTCGCTGAGGAACTTGGCTATCACGGCGGTTTCGAGGTCACGGTAAACATCGAGGGCGGCGAAGCGCTGGCGTTGAAAACCATGAATCCACGGCTGGGCATTCTCGGTGGCCTGTCGATACTCGGCACCAGCGGCATCGTCCGGCCGTTTTCCTGCGCGGCTTACATTGCCTCGATCCATCAGGGCATCGATGTGGCGAAAACCAACGGTTACCTGCACATCGCCGCGTGTACCGGCAACGCCAGCGAAGACACCATGCGCCGGGTCTACGACTTGCCGGAAATCGCCCTGATCGAGATGGGCGACTTCGTCGGCGCCGTACTCAAGCATCTGCGCAAAGTGCCTGTGGATAAACTCAGCCTGTGCGGCGGCTTCGGCAAGATCAGCAAACTGGCCGCCGGGCACATGGATCTGCACAGTCGGCATTCGAGCATCGACCTGCCGCAACTGGCCGAATGGGCCGCGGCCATTGGCGCTGATGAAGCGTTGCAGCAGGCGATCCGCGAAGCCAACACCAGTCAGCAA
This sequence comes from Pseudomonas sp. LB3P81, assembly GCF_054897965.1. Taxonomy (NCBI): domain Bacteria; kingdom Pseudomonadati; phylum Pseudomonadota; class Gammaproteobacteria; order Pseudomonadales; family Pseudomonadaceae; genus Pseudomonas; species Pseudomonas sp. LB3P81. The sequence goes on from NZ_JBUBVG010000001.1 coordinate 2,689,052, forward strand.
GCGCTGGCGATGGCCAGCGCGGCCGGCATCGCACTCGGCGATGCGGTGTGCGGGCACGCGCTGGCGTTTGCGCGCAGTGTGGTGCCGACGCAGGTTCAGGTTGAAGTGTTTGCCATCGATCGCCAGGGCGGGATCGTCGGCCATGCGGGAGCTTTTCAATGAAGCGCATCTTGCTGCTCGGCGGCGTGACGGAAGCACTGGCGATCGCCCGTACGCTGGGGCCGGAGCACATTTACAGCCTGGCCGGCGTCGGTCGAGTGCCGACCGATCTGAATTGCCAGGTTCGCGTCGGCGGCTATGGCGGTGCCGAGGGCCTGGCGCAATTCATCAGCCATGAAGGGGTCGATCTGCTGCTGGACGCGACTCATCCCTACGCGGCACAAATCAGCCAGAACGCTGCGACTGCCGCGCAGCTGGCCGGCATTCCCTGCTGGGCACTCAGGCGTCCGGCCTGGCAGCCGCAGGCCGGGGATGACTGGCGCGACGTCAGCGACTGGGCCGAGTTGATCGAAGCACTGCAACCCTTCCATCGACCGCTGTTCACCCTCGGCCGCGAACCCTTGCAACATCTGCATGAAATCCCCCCGGAGCAATTCTGGACGTTGCGCGCACTGGATGTTTATCCGGGCAACGAACGCTGCGAAGTGATTGGTGCACGCGGGCCGTTTCTGATCGACGATGAACGTAAGCTGTTTGAACGTCGGCAAATTGATGTGCTGATCAGCAAAAACAGCGGCAGCACCGCCACCGAGCCGAAACTGGAAGTGGCGCGGGAGCGGGGGGTGCCGGTGCTGGTGTTGAAAAGGCCGGTGTTGCCGGAGGTTGAGCGGGAGTTTGGGGATGTGGGTGAAGTCCTGGCCGCACTGACGGATTGCAATCTGACGGACGCGTAAGTATTTGTGGCGAGGGAGCTTGCTCCCGCTGGGCTGCGGAGCAGCCCCAAAAAAAGGGACTGCTGCGCCCAAGCGCGGACCGGTCCAACGGGAGCAAGCTCCCTCGCCACAGGTTGTAGGCTAGCCACAACTCCTCCCGGCATTTCAAATCGGAGCAGCTACACTCATCTGAAATACACTGCGACACCAAACCGCACGCCGCGTTTTTACTTATCGGCACTGATCAGGCTAAATAGCCGCGCTTGATCGCCCACCCAACCGGATCTGTCCCATGTCCCGACAACGGCTCGCAATTGCCTGGATCGCCTGCTTCGCAGTGCTGTTCAACATGCTCGCCATGCCGATGACCGGAGCGATGGCGCAGACGGCGAAATCGCCGGCCGAGCAGGTGTTGTGGGGCAGTTTCTGTTCGTCCACTGGCACGAAGATGGTGGCGACTTCCCTGGGGACGCTTGAGCAGAAAGCCCCGCAGAATGACGATCATTCCAACATGCAGCATTGCTGGTGCTGTTCCGGCTCAGCGCCGCTGGTGGCATTGCCCGGGCATGTGCCGCAGTTGTACTTCGCGCGTTTCGATGCCAATCGAAGCCTGCCCGCCGCCACTCTCGACACACCCACTCCACGCCAGCAATGGCCGAGCCTCAACCCCCGCGCTTCCCCTCTGGTGTGATTCCTTCTCGCAATTGACCTGCGTCTTGAATCGTTCCGGAGAACTGCCATGTTGAACAAACTCATCGTTCTGGCTGCGTTGCTGCTGCCTGCCTGCTTTGCCAATGCCCATGAATACAAGGCTGGCGAACTGGAAATCGCTCATCCGTGGTCGCAAGAATTGCCATCGAATGCGCCGACCGTCGCGGCTTACTTTGTGATTCAAAACAAGGGCAAGACGGCTGACAAACTGCTCAGCGTCGATTCGCCGATTGCAGGCATCGCCCAGTTGCACGAGCACGTGATGCAGAACGATTTGATGAAAATGCAGCAGGTGCCCACCGTCGAAATCCCGGCCGGTGGCGACGTCACTTTTGCACCGATGGCCTACCACGTCATGCTGCTGGAACTGAAAGACCGCAGCCTGCTGAGCGATGGCAAGCGCTTCCCGCTGACGATGCATTTCGAGCAGTCCGGTGACGTGACCGTCGAAGTCTCGGTGCAGAAAAAGGCACCGGAAAGCATGCAAGCGCACGCGCACGCGCACAACCCGTAATCGCCAGAGCTGAATACGCCCATGCGCCCGCTTGGCACCAGGTCACCCGCCTCCCGCCGTCAGCCCTTGAGCCTGACTCGAGGCAGCTGGATCAGCCTGTTCGCCATGTTGATGATCTTCATCGGTCCGCTGATTTCTCAGTCGATGCCGATGGATCAGCGCGCCTCCGCCCTGATGAAAGTCTCCATGAGCATGTCGATGGACATGCCCATGGATATGTCAGCCATGGAGCACGGCGCCCACGACGTGCAAGCCGCTGCCGAGCACTGCCCACCCAAGACGCCTCATCACGCCATCTGGGAAAAGTGCGGCTATTGCAGCCTGCTGTTCAATTGCCCGGCGCTGACGGGTGGCCAGTCCTTCATTGCATTCGATACACCAACAGCTACCACCTTCACCACACCTGCCACACGCCTGGGCCACGCCCGGCAAACCTTCTTCCCCGGCGCCCGCACCCGCGCACCGCCCGTCGTCGCGTAAACACCTACCCGATCTCACACGGTCCTGAAGACAACCAGAGCAACCTGTGGGAGCGGACTTGTGTGGCGAGCGAGCTTGCTCGCGCTGAGCTGCGTAGCGGCCCCTTTTGTGAGTGCTGCGCACTCAAGCGGGAGCAAGCTCCCTCGCCACACAAGCCCGCTCCCACAGGGATTGCGCAGGCTGCCGGCCGTGTCGTTTACGACTGTTCGATGGAAATTGTCATGTCCAGGTTTTCTGCTGACACACGCTTGAGCGCTGCCCAGGCTTCTTTTGCCCTGAACGAAACGCGCGTTCGTTTCAGGCACGCTACCGCCGTTATTTGCGGCGCACTGCTGACCCCGATGGTGCTGGCCGACGAGCACGCCGGCCACAATGAGGAACTGAGCCCGACGGTGATTACCGCCATCGCACCGAGTTCGCCGCTGACCATCGTCACCAACCCCAAGGACCCGCGCCAACCAGTGCCGGCCAGTGACGGTGGCGATTACCTGAAGACCATTCCCGGCTTCGCCCTGGTGCGTAACGGCGGCACAAATGGTGACCCGGTACTGCGCGGCATGTTCGGCTCACGACTGAACATCCTCACCAACGGCGGCCAGATGCTCGGAGCCTGCCCGGGCCGGATGGACGCACCGACCTCCTACATCTCCCCGGAAACCTACGACAAGCTCACCGTTATCAAAGGCCCGCAAACCGTGTTGTGGGGACCGGGCGCATCGGCCGGCACCATCCTGTTCGACCGCGAACCGGAAAGCTTCGGTCAACTCGGCACGCGGGTGAACGCCAGCGTATTGGCAGGCTCCAACGGCCGCTTCGACAAAGTAGTGGATGCCGCCGCCGGCGGCCCGTTGGGTTACGTGCGAGTGATCGGCAACACCGCGCATTCCGACGACTACCGGGACGGCAACAACGACACCGTGGCCTCGCGCTACGACAAGTGGAACGGTGACGTCGCCGTTGGCTTGACCCCGGACGCCGACACGCTTCTGGAACTCACCGCCGGCAAGGGCGATGGCGAAGCCCGTTACGCCGGACGCGGCATGGACGGTGCGCAGTTCAAACGCGAAAGCCTGGGTCTGCGTTTCGAGAAATCCAGTATCGGCGACGTGCTGGACAAGGTCGAAGCACAGATCTACTACAACTACGCCGACCACGTGATGGACAACTACACCCTGCGCACACCGTCGGGCACCGGGATGATGGCTGGCCCGATGGCCTCCAGTGTCGATCGCCGAACCCTCGGCGCACGGATCAAAGGCACCTGGCGCTGGGCCGATGTGCAGTTGATCAGCGGCATCGACGCGCAGACCAACGAACACCGCAAGCGCAGCGCCATGGGCATCGACACCTATAAGGATTTGCCGCGCAACAAGGACGCCGACTTCCACAATTACGGCGTGTTCAGCGAACTGACCTGGTACGCCGCTGACCGTGATCGAGTGATTACCGGCGCGCGACTGGACCGCGCTTCGGCGAAGGATTTCCGGCAGACCACCGGCTCCGGGATGATGACCCGCCGCAACCCGACCGCGGATGACACCCGCGCCGACACCCTGCCAAGCGGCTTCATCCGTTACGAGCATGATCTGGCCGACAACCCGACCACGCTGTATGCCGGTCTCGGTCACACCCAGCGGTTCCCGGATTACTGGGAGCTGTTTTCGCCCAACTCGGGCCCCGTCGGTTCGGTGAACGCCTTCGATTCGATCAAGCCCGAGAAAACCACCCAGCTCGATTTCGGCCTGCAATACAAGACCGAAGACCTCGAAGCCTGGGCCTCGGGTTACGTCGGGCAGGTGCGCGATTACATCCTGTTCAACTACACGCCCGGAATGATGGGCATGACCTCGCAAGCCGAGAACATCGACGCGCGGATCATGGGCGGTGAACTCGGGGCGGCTTACAAGCTGACGTCGAACTGGAAGACCGATGCGACCCTGGCCTATGCCTGGGGCAAGAACAGCAGCGACGGCAACGCGTTGCCGCAAATGCCGCCGCTGGATGCGCGTTTCGGCCTGACCTATAGCGAAGACAACTGGAGCGCCGGCGCACTGTGGAGAGTGGTCGCGGCGCAAAACCGTATCGACCAAAACAAGGGCAACGTGGTCGGCAAGGACTTCGACAAGACCTCGGGGTTTGGCGTGTTCTCGCTCAACGGTGCCTATTGGATCAACAAGCACTGGAAGGTCAGCAGTGGCGTGGACAACCTGTTCGGCAAGGCTTACGCCGAGCATTTGAACCTGGCCGGCAACGCCGGTTTTGGCTACCCGGCCAATGACCCGCAGGCCATCAAAGAACCGGGGCGAACGCTCTGGACCAAGGTGGACATGAGTTTCTAACAAAAAGTCAAAAGATCGCAGGCTTCGCCAGCTCCTACATTGGCACGTACACCCGTAGGAGCTGTCGAGTAAAACGAGGCTGCGATCTTTTCAAAACAATTGATTCGCCAAGCGGAGCACAACCGATGAAACAGCCTAAAGTGAACTTCTACAACCTGGCCTGGCGCTGGCATTTTTATGCCGGTCTGTTCGTCGCGCCATTCATGGTGATGCTGGCCCTGACCGGCGTCATTTACCTGTTCAAGCCGCAACTCGATCCGTTGATGTACGGCAGCCTGATGAACGTCCCGGCCGGTCACCACAGCCTCCCAGCCGACGACCTGCTCAAGCGGGTGAAAGGCGCTTATCCACAAGCAACGATCAAGCAATACCTGCCGCCGATCAACACCGAACGCAGCGCGCAATTTGTCGTGCTCAATGCCGGTAACGAGCTGAACGTTTTCGTCGATCCGTACCGCGGCGACATCCTCGGCGAGCAAGACGCGAAGAAAAATCTGCAAGCCGTTGCCCGTGCGATTCACGGTGAATTGATGATCGGCACGGTCGGTGATCGACTGATCGAAATCGCCGCTGGCTGGGGCGTGGTGCTGGTGGTATCGGGAGTTTTCCTCTGGTGGCCACGCGGTCAGGCAGCGGGAATTCTTTGGCCGCGCCTGAGCTATCGCGGGCGCGCGCTGTGGCGCGATCTGCACGCGGTCACCGGATTCTGGGGCGCGGCATTGTTGCTGGTGATGCTGCTCAGCGGCATGGCCTGGACCGGGTTCTGGGGCAAGCAATACGCCGGCGTCTGGAACGTGTTCCCGGACGCCATGTGGAATGACATGCCCAAGTCCGACGTCGAAGCACGCAGCCTCAACACCGCCACGCGCCAGACCGTGCCATGGGCGATGGAAAACACGCCGATGCCGATGTCCGGTGACCACGCCGAACACATGGCACACGGCACCGCCCAGCCCGGTCCCGCCGCACCGACCATCAGCCTGCAAGACGTGCAGAACATCGCCGAACAGCGCAAGGTCGAGCCAGGTTACAGCATCACGTTCCCGACCACGGCCACCGGCGTATTCACCATCGCAGTGTTCGCCGACGACCCGCGCAACGACGCCACCCTGCATGTCGATCAGTACACCGCAAACGTCCTCGCCGATGTGCGCTTCGAGCAATACGGCACCGTAGCCCGCGTCACGGAAATCAGCGTGATGCTCCACGAAGGCAAGATGTTCGGCGTGCTCAACCAGATCATCGTGCTGCTGATCTGCCTGATGATTCTGCTCAGCGCCGTCAGCGGCGTGGTCATCTGGTGGAAGCGCCGCCCGCAAGGCAAGTTCGGTGTTCCACCGCTGCGCCATGATCTGCCGACATGGAAAACCGGAGTGGCGATCATGCTGGTACTGGCGGTGGCGTTTCCGTTGGTGGGCGCTTCATTGGTGGTGGTCTGGTTGCTGGATCGAGTACTGTTTTCACGATTCACCCGACAAACTGAATCGGCCTCATCTTCATCATGAAACGGCTGAGATGCGTGTTTTAGAGGGATCTGTAGACTTCGTGCGCTTATCACACGGTCATTTTGGTGAGCCGCGGTCGTTCTTCGTCACCGCTGATTACACCTTTTGATTCAAGGGCCCCTTCGCGAGCAAGTCGAATCGTCGCACCGCCGCTCCCACATTGGATCGCATTCCAATGTGGGAGCGGCGGTGCGACGATTCGACTTGCCCGCGAAAGCGTCATCAGCATCACCGCAAATCTTCGAGTAAATGCATGACCTCGCTGAACCTCACCCACCTCGCCTGGACACCCTTGGGTCACGGCCACTGTCATCACCAGTTCCAGTTGCGTGACGCCTCCCTGCACGTGGCCGTCGGTGAGTTTGTCGGGTTGATCGGCCCCAACGGCAGCGGCAAGACCAGCCTGCTGCGCTGCGCTTATCGCTTCAGCAAACCGGAGAGCGGTGAGGTCAGGCTCGACCACCACAACGTCTGGAGCCAATCCTCACGCTGGTGCGCGCAACGCATCGCCGTAGTGTTGCAGGAATTCCCCGACGCCTTCGGCCTGACCGTCGACGAAGTGGTCGCCATGGGCCGTACACCGCACAAAGGCCTGTTCGACGGCGACACCCTCGAAGACCGGAACCTCGCGACTCAAGTACTGGAATCCGTCGGCCTCAAAGGTTTCGAAGACCACGCTTTCGCCACCCTCTCCGGCGGTGAAAAACAACGGGTAATTCTCGCCCGCGCCCTGGCCCAGCAACCGCAAGTGCTGATCCTCGACGAGCCCACAAACCACCTCGACCCACGCTATCAGCTTGAGTTACTGAAGTTGGTCAAGCGCCTGAAGATCGGCACGCTGGCGAGCATCCACGACCTCAATCTCGCCGCCGCTTTCTGCGACCGGCTGTACGTAATCAATCATGGCCGCATCGTTGCCTGCGGCGCCCCCAAAGAAGTCCTGACCACCCAGCTGCTGCGCGATGTGTTTGGCGTCGAAGCGCTGATCGACGAACACCCCCTGCACGGCTACCCACGAATCACCTGGATAACCCAACCATGACTTTGCGTTCCCTGCTGTGCGTCGCTCTGTTGCTGGGCAGCGCCCAAGCGTTTGCCGAGTCCACGAAATATCCGCTGAAGATCCAGAGCTGCAACCGCGACGTGACCTTCACGCAAGCACCAAAACACGCAGTCAGTCACGACATCAACATGACCCAGATGATGCTCGCCCTCGGCCTCAAACCTCGCATGGCCGGCTACAGCGGCGTGACTGGCTGGAAGTCGGTCACGCCCGAGATGCAGGCCATCCTTGATGGCCTGCCGGAGCTGGCGGCCAAGTACCCGTCGGTGGAAACCCTGCTCAACGCCAACGTCGATTTCTTCTTCGCCGGTTGGGACTACGGCATGCGCGTCGGTGGTGATCTCACGCCGCAGACGTTGCAGCCGCTGGGCATCAACGTCTACGAGCTGACTGAGTCTTGCGCCTTCGTGATGAAGCGTCCGGCGGCCAGCCTGGAAGACACCTACAACGACCTGCGCAACCTCGGCAAAATCTTCGACGTGCAGGATCGTGCCAATGCCTTGATCGCACAGATGCAGGCGCAAGTTGCGGACGTGCGCAAGGATCTGCCGGCCAACAAACCGCGCGTGTTCCTCTATGACAGTGGCGAAGACCGCGCCATGACCTCCGGCCGCCTCGGCATGCCGCAAGCGCTGATCGACGCGGCGGGCGGGCGCAATATTCTGGATGACGTCGACGCGAGCTGGACCCGCGTGAATTGGGAAAACGTGGTCGAGCGCAATCCGCAGGTGATTGTGATCGTCGATTACGGCGAGGTCACCGCCGAGCAGAAGGAGCAATTCCTGCTGAACAGCAAGGCGCTGCAATCGGTGGACGCGATCAAGAACCAGCGCTTCATTGTGATCCCTTACGTGCAGGCCACGCCGGGCATCGACAACGTGCTGGCGGTTGAAACCCTGGCCAAGGGTTTCCACGGCGAATGATGGATCGTCGCTACGCCTTGTTGCTAACGGTCCTTGGCGCGCTGTTGCTGGTGTCGTGCGTGGTGTCGCTGGGCTTCGGCCCGGCGCGGATGCCGGTGGATGTGGTGTGGCAGATTCTGCTGCACAAGGCGTTCGGTTTCGGCGATGTGAGCTGGACGGCCGGACAGGAACATATCGTGTGGTTGATCCGCGTGCCGCGCATGTTGCTCGGCGCATTGGTGGGCGCTGGCCTGGCGTTGATCGGCGCGGTGCTGCAAGCGGTGACGCGCAATCCGTTGGCCGATCCGCATTTGCTCGGTGTGACGTCCGGCGCGACGCTTGGCGCAGTGATCGTGGTGCTGCATGTCGGCGAAATCGTCGGCCTGCTGACCTTGCCCATCGCGGCGTTTATCGGCGCGCTGCTGAGCATGCTGATCGTGCTGATGATCGCCAACCGCAAGGGGCGGCTGGACAGTGATCGGCTGCTGTTGTGCGGTGTGGCGGTGTCCTTCGTGATGATGGCGATCGCTAATCTGTTGCTGTTTCTCGGCGATCACCGTGCGAGTTCGGCGGTGATGTTCTGGATGCTTGGCGGCCTCGGGTTGGCGCGCTGGGAACTGCTCGCGGTGCCGGCCGCCAGCGTATTGCTCGGGCTGGTTTTGTTGTTGGGCATGGCGCGACCGTTGAATGCCTTGATGGCGGGTGAACAGACCGCGGTTACCCTCGGCCTCAATGCCCGGGCGGTTCGACTGCGGGTATTCGTGATCGCTTCGCTGATGACCGGGGTGCTTGTGTCGATCAGCGGCTCGATCGGCTTTGTCGGGCTGATGGTCCCGCACATTGCCCGGCGCCTGGTCGGCGCCGAGCATCGTCGGCTGTTGCCGGTGTGCGTGCTGATCGGCAGCTTTTTTCTGGTGTGGGTCGACGTCGCAGCTCGAACCATGATTGCCCCGGAAGACTTGCCCATCGGCATTACCACCGCGGCCATTGGCGGGCTTTTTTTCATTGGCCTGATGCGCAAAAGATGATTGGCGTCTGCCCGATTACGTCGCCGACAACCACGCCTCCGGGCTCCTGATTATCACAGCTCGTCCCGACTCCAGGTCATTACAAGGCTGGATGACTGCTTCCGGCGCTCGCGCCACTTTGTGCCCATGCGACCGGTTTGTCTCCAGTAATGCCCGGCTATCAACACCCTGAAGTCACCAAGGTCCACCAGGCTGGAGATAAACGTCGCAGGGGAAAGACGTTCGACCCACTTCCCACCTGCAAAATCCACTGGCTTCGTCAACAGCAGGTCTTTTTCGGCGCGTGTGTAGCCGGGGGTATATCTGAGCAATACGCCGTGAGGGCTTGAATAGTAGTAGTCCTTGATCTGGAACCCTTTGTCCCTGAGGTCATGGGTATGCGCGTAAACCAGGCTCGGTGCAGCAAAATTTGCATAGACCTCCTCGGTGTCAGGCGCCAATGTAGTATTTCCTGATAAATAGAACTGGTGACTGGCCACGAGCGTGTAACCGTCAGGGTATCGTGGTGATGGGTTGCGCCAGGTCGTGGAAGGATCCTTCGCTGTGCGGAATATCCGGGTGAAGGGGTTGTCTCCATAAGCGGAAATCGCGACCGGTTCGAGCGGGACGAAACGACGAGAAGTCACCCTGGCCAATATCGCGCCCTCATAACCGGCATCAAGTCTGTCGATGCCGCTACCCGCTCGCTGTTGTGCATAACGGGCAGCATCGTCGGCATGATCGAAGACCGGCCCCAGTGCCGGCACTGGCCTGGCTGCCCAGTATTCGTCGCTGGACGCATCCGGCATGCGTGGCTGCCAGTCCTCGCCAACCACTCCGTGACGTGACCAATAATCGCTGGTCACTATGACTTCGAGTTTTCCGGCCTTTGCCATGCGATGGATGTAGTCCGACAAATTGATCGTGCCTCGCAAAATGTCACGCTCGTCACCAGTGGCCTGTTCCAATGACGCGAACTGGTTTGACCTGATCTCTGCCTGACCATACTCATCGTAAAATTCTCCGGGCTCAAAGGGGGCCATGTCGAACCGCAACAGCGCACCATCGGCACAGGAGAAGTAAATCGGCCTGTACCCCTGCGGAGTGTAAGCAGCTGCGCACATCTGATGAACGTCGATCGGCGAGAAGAAAAACTGTCGGGAGTCATCGTCCAGTTCCCCTTCCGGCGCGCGTTGCGCGCTGAAATACAGAGCATGCAAGGCGCACCGGGCAGGTAGCGCTCCGTCGAGAAATACACGATCAAGCGCCATCTGTGAGCGCTGGGCTTCTACCGGCATATTGGCAAAGAAAACGCCGTCTCGGTCAGACCACAAAATGAAACCGAATGTCAGGGCCGTTCGGCTGCCTGAGGCGTCATGAACATGGCGCGCAACGGCGTCGTCCTGAACGAAAACCGGGCTGCAGGCTGGAGCGGTGACTGCCTTGGTGTAGTCCAGTACGGAAGGCAGAACCGCAGGATAGGGCACCCACCCGGTCAACGGGCCGCGCGCGCCCCACAACCGACTGCCTGTGACGACCTGCAGGTAATCTGCCTTGGTCAAAAAATCGACCCACTCACTGGGTTTCAATGCACCGTCGTATATTTTCTGTTTGATTTTTTTACCATCAAGGTCCGGTGGCAAACTTCCAAAATCAATCAGCGTTTTCGCGACATGCAGGCGGCTCAAAAGCCCCGTTCGGTAGCGAATCACCGAACCGTCAGGTCCGAACAGGTATTCATCGAGTGCCGTTGCAGACGGACGAGTAAATGCCGTGTACACGGTATCGACCGACAACATGTTCAGGTATGTCTGCTTCTCGATTTCCGATAACACCAGCGGCAGTTCTTTCACCACCCTTGACCGATAGCGTCCGGCAACCCGACACCCGGCCGGGAACAGTCCGGTGATTACGCTTTCGTCCGGATAGATCTCATTGATATTGAAATCTTCCCGAGAAACCTCGATCGGATCGGTGGCCACATACAGGCCATCCGCACGCGTCAAAACCACCCCGCCAAAGCGTTTTTTCGCATCAACGGGCAACCGGGAACGGGCATGTACCACCGCATCGTCCGGATCGTAAAAGGCCGGGCTCAGCCAGCGACGCTCCAGGTTCATATAGGGGCGCCACTTCAGGTCGACGGGCCACGCCCTGTCCCAGCACAAGCTCGTTCGCATTACGCTCAGCTCACCACTGTTGGCAACCACCTTGACGAAATCCGCAGGCAGCAACTTTCCGCTGGCCAGATTGTTCTTGATGCTCTCCAACCCCATGTGGGGTGTGCCGTCGTCAAACAGTTTGCTCCCGCCGCGATTGACGTATTTGAGCAGCGCTCCGTCCTGAGTAGCAATGTAAAGAGGTATGGGCTCATGCGGTTCCATGACCGGCCGACGCTGGGAGTAGCGAACCGAGAGGTAAAGGTCGTCAGGCACGATGAAATATTGCCCAAGCCAGGATCCAGCCTCCGGCGACGCAAGCCTCACGCGCCGGTGCGAATAAAAGAAGGCATGCTGGATGAAACCTTCAGGGAGCAGATACCACGGAGGTGTTCTGGAAACACCGAACACACTTTGCAGCTGGAACACAGTGTTCCGCTCGCTGTCGACCGGAACCAGCTCGGTCGAGACATACTCTTCCCGGTCCTGGTGTTTGAGGATGAAACCGAACCACGCTTTTTCTTCATCATTCAGGCGCGTGTCACGGGAATATCGATCCTGTGCGGCGTCATCTGCCGAGGAAAAAACCGCCCCGAACGCCGCTTGCTCCGGGCGTATCCATTTCGACGGTACAGAGGGGACGATCCATGAAGCCGATACCTGCCCGCGCGCGCCCCACAATTCACTGTTCACCAAAACGGTCAATCGACCAGCCGCCGCTTGCTCCCTGATGAAATCCCCGGGCCGAGTGGTTCCCGTATCCAGCGCAACCGCCAGCGGACCGGCATGTGTGCGGGTACCCAGGCGACTTTCCAGTAGACGCGCAGCAGGCGTTTCAAGAGGCTCAAACCTGACAGGACTGTTTCGCGCACCTGACAGGAACAGAGGGATCTCATCAAGCAAAACCTGCCTCATCTCTTCGACACTGAACGATTGCATGCTCAGAGCAGCTTCCTGACGAGACCACTTCAACCTTTCCACTTTCAGGGGATCAAGCCGCGAAAGCTCTTCGTGAGAAACATAATGCCCCTGCAAAACATGTTCGTCGGGAAAAACGGAGCGCCCTGCGTTGTCGAGAGGAAAAAACAGGCCGCGTCTGATCGAATCAATCCCGCCCTCCAGCGGTTCGGTGGCGATGAAACGCTTGTCGGCACGCTGAAAAATGTAGCCGGCATATTGCCAGTCGCGCCGGCTGTCGATGTTTGCATGGACATAACGCGCCGCATCATCGGCCGATAAAAATGCCGGACTCAACATCGGCCATGAAAAATCAGCGTAGGGTATCCAGTCGACCCCGACGGCCCCGAGCCGCTTCCACAGCGTGCTTCCCCGCACGACGTCAAGCCGGCCGGCCAGCAACACTGCCGAAACGAACTCACGGGGTCCAACCAGCCCGGTCTGCACCCTGGACTGGAGGCCTCCGGCGTCAATTGTTCCGTCAGGGTGCTTGACGCTCAGGGCCGCTTCAAGCTGAGAGCCGCTGAAGCTGTACTTCAACATCGCGGAATCCATGGCCTGCATGTACAGCGACAAGGGTCTGCCGGCGGTGAGCAGCGGTTTGCTCCTGGCATGGCATTCAACAGCGAGCGCCATTTCATCCGGTGTGAAGAAATTCTCGTAAAGCCAGTGCTGTTTTCGAGGGAAATTGGCAGGATCAGGTCGGGAGGCGTAATAGAATCCTTCCAGCTCATAGCCGTCGGGCCATTTCAGCTTGCCGTCGTCACCTGGCGGAAAAAAAGAGACTGGATCCCACGATGCCACCCCGGCGGGGCGCGCCTGTGTCGCTACATAGTCCTTGGCCACGCTGTTTTTTAGCACTAGCCCCGAAGTCTGTGCGCTTGCGGTTTTCAAGGCAGCAAGAACGGCCCGTTCGGCGCTGGCGCAAATGCGTGTCATCAATGGCAACGTTGTAACCACCCCCTTGGAAAAGGGTTTGCCTGGCTGCCAGTCCGACGGCACTTTGCCGACGGAGCCGGTCCAGTCCGCATTGGACACAATGACTTTCAGCTCGCCGATCGATGCAACCTTTCGGATGATATTCACCACGCCAAAGACACCGACAGGATTGCCAGGCGGTGCCCCCGCGAGGAGCCAGAGGTAATAGCTGAATTCTTCCTGCGAACCGCTGGGCGAATACTTCAACAGTAACCCGTCCGGCCCGGAGAGATAGGCGCTGGTAAAAAACGTACGTTCCGAGATATCGGCGATGACATCCAGATTGGAGAAGAAATTGATGAAAAGCCGGACAGTGAATTCATCTATGCCCGGATTGGCTTCGCGGACTTTATCGTGTGCCGGTGGATGGGTATGGACATTCGCGACGCAGGTATAACCATGGGGATGGACATAATTTCCGCGGGCGTCGGTATCCAGAATGGTTCTGAGATCAAACCGGTCGACCTCACCCGGTACAGGCCTTGTGGCCGCGAAATACCCGTCTGGCGATCGCACAATCACACTTCCGTACTCTCTGTCCGAATTGGCCGGAATCTGGTCATGAACCCAGTAGGCAGCATCCTCCTCGGTCAGAAACTCCGGGCTCAGTTTGGGCAATCTGGCTTTAGGTGGAGGTACAGCGGCGCGGGTTTGCCGGTTTAAAACATCGTTCATAACAGAGGTCCTGCGAGTTTTTTGGGATAGTTGTCGAGTTTGGCCTCGAGGTCTCTGTGAAACGCGGTACATAAATATCGTTTGTGTATCCATTTGCTGTGCCGCTTTCGCAATCGGGTGCAGCACCATTTGTGCGCAGGCCCGCCCACCCGATCAGCCTCCCCGCCTGTTAATAGTGCAACGCCCGTTGCGCCAACCAACGTTTGCCCTACCAGACACCGTATTCCCGTTGTTGGGCACAGCCCTTGCTAAAGACCTTTCAGTAGTCCGCATCTGCCAACCAAGAAAAATTTCTAATGTTCATGGAGATCGCACAATGAAGCGTCGCAACTTGATCAAGGCTTTCACACTCACGGCAAGCATTGCCGCGATGGGCATGACCTGGACTGTCCAGGCCGCCGAGACCATCAAGGTCGGTATTCTGCATTCGTTGTCCGGGACCATGGCGATCTCCGAGACGTCGCTCAAAGACATGGCGTTGATGACCATCGACGAGATCAATGCCAAGGGCGGCGTGAACGGCAAGAAGCTGGAACCTGTTGTCGTCGACCCGGCATCGAACTGGCCGCTGTTCGCGGAAAAGGGCCGGCAGTTGCTGACCCAGGACAAGGTCGCCGTGGTATTCGGCTGCTGGACCTCGGTGTCGCGTAAATCGGTGTTGCCGGTGTTCGAAGAGCTCAACGGCCTGCTGTTCTACCCGGTGCAATACGAAGGCGAAGAAATGTCGCCGAACGTGTTCTACACCGGCGCCGCGCCAAACCAACAGGCGATCCCGGCGGTGGAATACCTGATGAGCGAAGAAGGCGGCAGCGCCAAGCGTTACTTCCTGCTCGGCACCGACTACGTCTACCCGCGCACCACCAACAAGATCCTGCGCTCGTTCCTGCACTCCAAAGGTGTGGCGGACAAGGACATCGAAGAGGTCTACACCCCGTTCGGCCACAGCGACTATCAAACCATCGTGGCCAACATCAAAAAATTCTCGGCCGGTGGCAAGACAGCGGTCATCTCCACTGTCAACGGCGACTCCAACGTGCCGTTCTATAAAGAGCTGGCCAACCAGGGTCTGAAAGCCACCGACGTTCCGGTCGTGGCGTTCTCGGTCGGTGAAGAAGAACTGCGCGGCATCGACACTAAACCGCTGGTGGGCAACCTCGCGGCGTGGAACTACTTCCAGTCGGTGGAGAACCCGGCGAACAAGAAATTCGTCGCCGACTGGAAAGCCTACGCGAAGAAACACAACCTGCCAGGCGCCGACAAAGCGGTGACCAACGACCCGATGGAAGCCACGTACGTCGGCATTCACATGTGGGCGCAAGCGGCTGAGAAAGCCAAGTCCACCAACGTCGACAAAGTCCGCGAAGCCCTCGCCGGCCAGACCTTTGTCGCGCCGTCCGGCTACACCCTGACCATGGACAAGACCAATCACCACCTGCACAAACCGGTGATGATCGGCGAGATCCAGGCCGACGGTCAGTTCAACGTGGTGTGGCAGACCGAAGGACCGATCCGTGCCCAGCCGTGGAGCCCGTTCATCTCGGGTAACGACAAAAAGCCGGATTATGCGGTGAAGAGCAACTAAGCCATCTGGATGTCGGGCCCGAGCACAAAGCTCAGGTCCGACACAAATCCCTGTGGGAGCGAGCCTTTGTGGTGAGGGGATTTATCCCCGTTGGGCCGCGAAGCGGACCCAGCACTTCAAAGTCCAATCGCATGTAATTGGTCAACGACTGCTTCGCAGCCGAACGGGGATAAATCCCCTCGCCACAAAGGCTCGCTCCCACATTTAGTCCGCGCAAGGCCAAAGACATGCCGACTGCCCTTTACCGTTTGATCCTTGCCCTCGCAATGTTGTTGCCGATGGACGTACAGGCTGGTGACGCCGAAGACTTCGTCGCCGCCAATCCCGTGCAGCAAGCCAAGCTTCTCGAATCCTGGGCCGCGCAGCCCGATCCGGCCCGTATCGAACTGATCAACGCCTTGCAGCAAGGCGAGTTGACCGTCGACGGCCAACCAAAAACCCTGCGCCTGAACAATCGCCTGCGGGGTCTGATCGACACCGCGCTGGCCAGCCACCAACTGCTCGCCGCCGACGCCAGGATTCGTTTGGTCGCCGCTCAGCAATTGCAGAAAAGCGCCAAACCGGCGCAACTGAAATTCCTCGACCAGCAACTTGTCGGCGAACAAGACGAAAGCGTTCATGCCGCGCTGAGCCTGGCGCTGGCCAATCTGCAACTGGTGGACACCGACCCCGCCGTACGCCTCGCGGCGGTACGTTTGCTCGGCGAAACCGGTGATCCACTGGCCCGCACCCGCCTCGAAAGCCTGCTGCAACCGGGTGTCGAAGCCGACGCCAACGTGCGCACCGCCGCCGAAACCAGCCTCGCCCAGGTCAAACGCAAACTGCTGATCGGCGAGATGCTGGGTCAGGCCTTCAGCGGCATGTCGCTGGGCTCGATCCTGCTGCTCGCGGCGCTCGGTCTGGCGATCACTTTCGGCCTGCTCGGTGTGATCAACATGGCCCACGGCGAGATGCTGATGCTCGGCGCTTACTCGACGTACGTGGTGCAACTGATGTTCCAGCGCTTCGCCCCACAGGCCATCGAGTTCTATCCGCTGATCGCATTACCCGTGGCGTTCTTCGTCACCGCCGCGATCGGCATGGCCCTGGAGCGCACGGTGATTCGCCACCTCTATGGCCGTCCACTGGAAACCCTGCTCGCCACCTGGGGCATCAGCCTGATGCTGATTCAGCTGGTGCGCCTGGTGTTCGGTGCGCAGAACGTTGAAGTGGCCAACCCGGCGTGGTTGTCGGGCGGGATACAGGTGCTGCCGAATCTGGTGCTGCCATACAACCGCATCGTCATCATCGCGTTCGCGCTGTTTGTGGTGGTGCTGACCTGGCTGTTGCTGAACAAGACGCGCCTGGGCCTGAACGTGCGCGCCGTCACTCAGAATCGCAACATGGCGGCCTGCTGCGGCGTGCCCACCGGCCGTGTCGACATGCTCGCCTTCGGTCTCGGCTCGGGCATTGCCGGCCTCGGCGGCGTAGCGCTCAGCCAGATCGGCAACGTCGGCCCGGACCTCGGCCAGAGCTACATCATCGACTCGTTCCTGGTGGTGGTGCTCGGTGGTGTCGGGCAGTTGGCCGGTAGCGTGCTCGCCGCTTTCGGGCTGGGCATCGCCAACAAGATTCTCGAACCGCAGATCGGTGCCGTGCTCGGCAAGATCCTGATCCTCGCGCTGATCATTCTGTTCATCCAGAAACGTCCGCAAGGCCTCTTCGCACTGAAAGGACGGGTGATCGACTGATGAACCAGCCCCTGATGCTCACGGCCACGCAAAAGGCCGGCTCCAAAGTCACGATTGCCGTCGGTGCGGTGATCCTCGCTCTGTTGCTGGCGTTGCCGTTGCTGTCGCTGTTGTCGCCGGACAGCACGTTTCACGTTTCGGCTTACACGCTGACGCTGGTGGGCAAGATTCTTTGCTATGCCATCGTCGCCCTGGCGCTGGATCTGGTCTGGGGATATGCCGGTCTGCTGTCCCTCGGTCACGGTCTGTTCTTCGCCCTCGGCGGTTATGCGATGGGCATGTACCTGATGCGCCAGGCCTCGGGTGACGGCTTGCCGGCGTTCATGACCTTCCTGTCGTGGACCGAGTTGCCGTGGTACTGGACCGGCACCAGCAGCTTTCTTTGGTCGATGTGCCTGGTGGTATTGGCGCCAGGATTGTTGGCGCTGGTGTTCGGGTTCTTCGCCTTCCGCTCACGGATCAAGGGCGTGTATTTCTCGATCATGACCCAGGCCCTGACCTTCGCCGGGATGCTGTTGTTCTTCCGCAACGAAACCGGGTTTGGCGGCAACAACGGGTTCACCAATTTCCGCAGCATTCTCGGGTTTGGCATCACCGAACCCGGTACTCGCGCGGTGCTGTTTTTCGCCACGGTTGTGTTGCTGGTGGCGAGCCTGTTCATTGGATGGCGACTGGCGCAGAGCAAATTTGGTCGGGTGCTGACCGCGTTGCGCGATGCGGAAAATCGGCTGATGTTCTGCGGTTACGACCCGCGCGGTTTCAAGCTGTTTGTCTGGGTGTTGAGCGCGGTGCTGTGCGGTCTGGCCGGTGCGCTGTATGTGCCGCAGGTCGGGATCATCAACCCGAGCGAAATGTCGCCGACCAACTCGATCGAAGCGGCTGTCTGGGTTGCTTTGGGCGGGCGCGGCACGCTGATCGGGCCGCTGCTTGGCGCTGGCGTGGTCAACGGCATGAAGAGCTGGTTCACCGTGGCGTTCCCGGAATACTGGCTGTTCTTCCTCGGCGCGCTGTTCATCGTCGTGACCTTGTACCTGCCCAAAGGTGTAATCGGTTTGCTGAAAAAAAGGGGTGAGCAATGAGAGTGACTGCGACGGCTGAATTCATGCTCGAACCGGCCTTTTTTCCAGTGCAGCCGAACAAGGACGCCGGCAGCAGCCGCGACGCCATCGGCCTCGGCCAACGTGTCGGGCCCGGCCTGGATACCCGCCACGGCACCATCCTGACCCTGGAAGACATCAGCGTGAGCTTCGATGGCTTCAAGGCACTGAACAATCTGAACCTCTACATCGGCGTCGGCGAATTGCGCTGCATCATCGGCCCCAACGGCGCGGGCAAGACCACGCTGATGGACGTGATCACCGGCAAGACTCGCCCCAGTCACGGCAAGGCCTGGTTCGGTGAAACCCTTGATCTGACGCAGATGAGCGAAGTGCAGATCGCTCAGGCCGGCATCGGCCGCAAGTTCCAGAAGCCGACGGTGTTCGAAGCCCTGAGCGTGTTCGAAAACCTGGAGCTGGCGCAGAAAACCGACAAGTCGGTATGGGCCAGCCTGCGGGCTCGCTTGAGTGGCGAGCAAAAGGATCGCATCAGCGAAGTGCTGGAGACCATCCGCCTGACCCCTTCGGTCAATCGCCCGGCTGGACTGCTGTCCCACGGTCAGAAACAGTTTCTGGAGATCGGCATGTTGCTGATGCAAGACCCGCAACTGCTGCTGCTCGACGAACCGGTGGCGGGCATGACCGACGCCGAAACCGAATTCACTGCCGAATTGTTCAAGAGCCTTGCAGGCAAGCATTCGCTGATGGTGGTGGAGCACGACATGGGTTTTGTCGGCTCCATCGCCGACCACGTCACCGTGCTGCACCAGGGCAGCGTGCTGGCCGAAGGGTCGCTGGAGCAGGTGCAGGAAAACGAGCGGGTGATTGAGGTGTATTTAGGCCGATAGCGCGCATTTCTGTAGGAGCTGTCGAGTGAAACGAGGCTGCGATCTTTTGATCTTCAGTGTTGCCAGGAAAGATCAAGATCAACAGATCGCAGCCTCGTTTCACTCGACAGCTCCTACAAGAGCAGTTCAAGAGCGGGATCGTGTGGAACAGAAGGAATTTGAAGATGCTGCAAGTCGACAAGCTGCACCAGTTCTACGGCGGTAGCCACATCCTGCGGGGCCTGACGTTTGATGTGAAGGTCGGTGAAGTCACCTGCCTGCTCGGGCGCAACGGCGTGGGCAAAACCACCCTGCTCAAATGCCTGATGGGTTTGCTCCCGGCCAAAGAAGGCGCGGTGAACTGGGAAGACAAGCCGATCACCACGTTCAAGCCGCACCAGCGAGTGCACGCGGGGATCGCCTACGTACCTCAAGGCCGGGAGATTTTTGGCCGGCTGACCGTGGAAGAAAACCTGCTGATGGGCCTGTCGCGATTCCCCGGCAGCGAAGCGAAAGAGGTCCCCGCGTTCATCTACGAACTGTTCCCGGTGTTGCTGCAAATGAAGCATCGCCGTGGCGGTGACCTGTCCGGCGGTCAGCAACAGCAGTTGGCAATCGGCCGTGCACTGGCCAGTCGGCCACGGCTGCTGATCCTCGACGAGCCGACCGAAGGCATCCAGCCGTCGGTGATCAAGGAGATCGGCGCGGTGATCAAAAAACTCGCGGAACGCGGTGACATGGCGATTCTGCTGGTGGAGCAGTTCTACGATTTCGCCGCCGAACTGGCCGATCAATACCTGGTGATGTCCCGCGGCGAGATTGTGCAGCAGGGCCGCGGAGAAAATATGGAAGCCGAGGGTGTACGCGGCCTGGTTACGATCTAATCTGTAGCGTCCTAACGATAATTAGAAATCATGAATTCAACGCTTCCCACTGTCCTGTTTACCCCGAGCTGGCACGCCGAGCTGGAGTTGGGCTACGCCCGATTCGGCGACAGCACGCGCCCGGTGCAGCGCCGGCACAAAGGTCCGTTGCGGGTGCAAAAGCATCTGTACGCCGAAGGTCCCGAGGTCTGCCAGCACATCATCGTCCACCCGCCGGGCGGGATTGCCGGTGGTGATCGACTGGACATCAGCGCCAGCGTTGGCAGCCAGGCGTGGGCGCAAATCACCAGCCCCGGCGCCGCCAAGTGGTATCGCGCGGCCGGGCCGGCTTATCAGAAACTTGATTTGAGAGTGGCCAACGGCGCGACACTGGAGTGGCTGCCGCAAGAAACGATTATCTTCAGCGACGCCCAGGCCGAGCTCAGCACGTCCATTGATCTGGAAGGCGATGCGCGGTTGTTCTACTGGGACGTCGTCGCACTCGGCCGCCCGGCCAGTGGCGAGCGTTTTGACCTAGGGCATTTTCAGGCGCAGCTGGATATCCGCCGCGACGGTCAGTTGCTCTGGCACGAACGCCAGCGCATTGTCGGGGATGACGGCTTGCTCGATTCGCCGATGGGACTGGATGGACAACCGGTGTTTGCGACGTTGCTGGTGACTGGGGAGATTGATAGTGAATTACTGGAGAAATGCCGTTCGTTGAGCAATGACGTACGCGGGGATCTGACGCAGTTGCCGGGTTTGCTCGTCGCCCGATGCCTGGCCAGTGAGGCGCTGTTGGCGCGAGGCTGGCTTATCGAATTATGGCGATTGCTCAGGCCCGCATTGTTAGGCCGAGAAGCAGTCCCACCGCGAATATGGAGCACCTGAAATGCGCTCCCACAGGTTTTGTATTCACAGATCCGAGTATTTTTTATCTGCCCAGATGGATTCCAAACAATGGACCTGACCCCACGCGAAAAAGACAAGCTGCTGATCTTCACCGCCGGCCTCGTGGCCGAGCGGCGTTTGGCGCGCGGCGTGAAACTCAATTACCCGGAAGCGATGGCCTATATTTCCGCGGCGTTGCTCGAGGGCGCCCGTGACGGCCAGACCGTGGCCGAGCTGATGCACTTCGGCACCACCCTGCTCAGCCGCGAACAAGTGATGGAAGGCATCCCGGAGATGATCCCGGAAATCCAGGTGGAAGCCACTTTCCCCGACGGCACAAAACTGGTCACCGTCCACCAACCGATCGCCTGAGGCCGCGCCATGACTTATCACATCCGCGATGCGGTGCACGCCGATCTGCCGGCGATCCGCGACATCTATAACGACGCCGTGCTCTACACCACGGCGATCTGGAACGAACAGGCCGTGGACCTGGGCAACCGTCAGGCCTGGTTCAGCGCCCGACAAGCCCAGGGCTATCCGGTCCTGGTGATTGTCGACGGCGATAAAAGCGTACTCGGCTACGCTTCATTTGGGGACTGGCGACCGTTCGATGGTTTCCGTCACACCGTCGAGCACTCGGTCTACGTGCGCAGCGACCAGCGCGGCAATGGTCTGGGCCCGCAATTGATGGACGTGCTGATCGAGCGCGCCAAAGGCTGCGACAAGCATGTGATGGTCGCTGCCATCGAAAGCGGCAACGCCGCTTCCATCCGCCTGCATGAACGGGTCGGTTTCGTGACCACTGGGCAAATGCCTCAGGTAGGCACCAAGTTCGGCCGCTGGCTGGACCTGACCTTCATGCAACTGACCCTCAATCCTGGCGCAGAACCGCCGCCCGCCAACAAGGAGTAACGCCCGATGAACGCAGCCCAATTGCGCCGAGTCAATGTTGAAAGCTTTGCACACTATCGTCAGGGTTTGATTGATCTGCTGCTCGACGCCGTCGGCTATGGCGCCAGTGTCGGTTTCATGGCCGATCTGGATGCCACTCAGGCCCGCGCCCATTTCGATGAGGTTCAGGACAACCTGAACAAGGGCAACGTGCTGCTGTGGGTGGTGGTCAAGGACGAACAGGTGCAGGCCAGCGTGCAACTGACCCTGTGCCAGAAAGCCAACGGGCTGAACCGCGCCGAAGTGCAGAAACTGCTGGTGCGTGAACATGCACGCCGCCGGGGCCTGGGCCAACAGTTGATGAGCGCCCTGGAACAGGCCGCACTGCAGCACAAGCGCGGCATGCTCTACCTCGACACCGAGGCCGGCTCCCCCGCCGAAGATTTCTACAAGGCGCTGGGTTACAGCCGCGCCGGCGAAATTCCCGACTACGCCTGCGACCCGAGCGGCCGGTACAAACCGACCGCCCTCTACTACAAGATTCTCCAGGGAGCCCATTGATGATTCCCGGTGAATTCCAGATCCAGCCCGGCGACATCGAACTCAACGTCGGCCGTCGCACCGTCAGCCTGAAAGTGGCCAACAGCGGCGACCGGCCGATCCAGGTCGGCTCGCATTATCATTTTTTCGAAACCAACGACGCCCTGACCTTCGACCGCGCCGCCAGTCGCGGCATGCGCCTGAACATCCCCGCTGGCACCGCCGTGCGCTTCGAACCGGGGCAGAGCCGCGAGGTCGAGCTGGTTGACCTGGCCGGGCATCGGCGGGTGTTCGGGTTTGCCGGCAGGATCATGGGTGACCTCGACTGACATTGGCCCCTGTGGTGAGGGGATTTATCCCCGTTCGGGTGCGAAGCGCTCGCCATCCAACGAATGAGTTATTGCAGATAGACCGAGGTGGCGGTTTTACGACCGCTGCGCGGCCGAGCGGGGATAAATCCCCTCGCCACAATAAATTTGTGCAAGGAATTACGATGAAGATTTCCCGTCAGGCCTACGCCGACATGTTCGGCCCCACTGTCGGTGACAAGGTCCGCCTGGCCGACACCGAGCTGTGGATCGAGGTCGAAAAAGACTTCACCACCTACGGCGAAGAAGTGAAATTCGGCGGCGGCAAAGTCATCCGCGACGGCCAGGGCCAAAGCCAGTTGCTGGCCGCCGAAGTCGTCGACACGGTGATCACCAACGCGCTGGTCATCGACCACTGGGGCATCGTCAAGGCTGACGTCGGTCTCAAGGATGGGCGCATTGCGGGCATCGGCAAGGCGGGCAATCCGGATGTGCAGCCGAACGTCACCATTGCTATCGGCGCCAGCACCGAAGTCATCGCGGGCGAAGGCATGATCCTCACCGCCGGCGGCATAGACACGCACATCCACTTCATCTGCCCGCAGCAAATCGAAGAAGCGCTGATGAGCGGCGTCACCACCATGATCGGCGGCGGCACCGGCCCGGCCACCGGGACCAACGCCACCACCTGCACCTCCGGCCCGTGGCATCTGGCGCGGATGCTTCAAGCGGCGGACGCGTTCCCGATGAACATCGGTCTCACCGGCAAGGGCAACGCCAGCCTGCCGGAGCCATTGATCGAACAGGTCAAGGCCGGCGCCATCGGTCTTAAATTGCACGAAGACTGGGGCACCACACCGGCGAGCATCGACAACTGCCTGAGCGTCGCCGATCAGTACGACGTACAAGTAGCGATCCACACTGACACGCTCAACGAGTCCGGCTTCGTCGAAACCACCCTCGCCGCGTTCAAGGGCCGAACCATTCACACCTATCACACCGAAGGCGCCGGTGGCGGCCACGCGCCGGACATCATCAAGGCCTGCGGTTTCGCCAACGTGCTGCCGAGCTCGACCAACCCGACCCGGCCCTTTACCCGCAATACCATCGACGAACACCTCGACATGCTGATGGTCTGCCACCACCTGGACCCGAGCATTGCCGAAGACGTGGCCTTCGCCGAAAGCCGTATCCGCCGCGAGACGATTGCCGCCGAAGACATCCTCCACGACCTCGGCGCGTTCTCGATGATCAGCTCCGACAGCCAGGCCATGGGCCGCGTCGGCGAAGTCATTACGCGCACCTGGCAGACCGCCGACAAGATGAAAAAACAGCGCGGCCCGCTGCCGGGTGATGGCGAGGGCAACGACAACTTCCGCGCCAAACGCTACATCGCCAAGTACACCATCAACCCGGCGATCACCCACGGCATCAGCCACGAAGTGGGTTCGGTGGAAGTGGGTAAATGGGCCGATCTGGTGCTGTGGCGTCCGGCGTTTTTCGGGGTAAAACCGACGCTGATCCTCAAGGGCGGTGCCATTGCGGCCAGCCTGATGGGTGACGCGAATGCGTCGATCCCGACACCGCAACCGGTGCATTACCGTCCGATGTTCGCCAGTTACGGCGGCTCGCTGCATGCCACCAGCCTGACGTTCATCAGTCAGGCGGCGCAGGAGGCAGGTTTGCCGGAAACCTTGGGGTTGAAGAAGAAAATCGCTGTGGTCAAAGGTTGTCGCGAGGTGCAGAAAACCGATCTGATTCACAACGATTACCTGCCGAACATCGACGTTGACCCGCAGACCTATCAGGTCAAGGCCGACGGTGTGTTGCTGTGGTGCGAACCGGCGGAAACACTGCCGATGGCGCAGCGTTACTTCCTGTTCTGATGGACAGGCTCAAACCCCACCGCAGCGCGTTCAGCGCGCAGCGGTGGGGGGTCAGGAGGTCTCAGGTTCAAGGGGCTGCGGTTTCCTGAGCAGCAGAAAGGTCTTGTTGACGTCGCTTGTCCCGCCGGCACCGAGCACTGTTACGTGAGATTACGCCCGGTCGGCCCCTTCGACGGCGAAGGGTATTGCAACCCTTTGCAGCTTCGCCCGATCCATCGCTTGTTGCGTCAACTGCCTGAGAAACGTTTTCTCCTCGTTTTTTATCGCACTGTATTGCTCCGCGAATTCGTCATCGGTCATGACCGTGCCAGGGGCGAATTCGCTTTCCGGTTTACCCAGCTCAAAGGCCAATGTCCTGATCTGTGTTTTCAAGTGATCTTTTTCCTCTGGCGACAGGTCTACCCCGTCTGCCCTTTCTTCCAGGGCGGTCTTGAACTCATAAAGCGCATTCTCTCGCCGTTTAAACTGCTTGAAGCGTGACCGGTTGACGCCTTCCACATAGGATTTCCAGAAAGGCTGTTCGGCGATCGAATCGCGCAGCAGATCGCCTTCCTCCAGCTCCAGGACCCTAATACGAGCGTCTTCAATATCTTTCAGCTCCACACCGGCAACGCTGCGAAACTGCATGGAGCGGGCCTGCCATGGCAAGTCGAGGCCTTTCTGCGACCCGGGATTCGCCAGATCCCCCTCCTCGGGCCCCGCCAGTTCGGTGGTAAACGCCAGGTGAACTTCTACGATATCAATGGTCCCCGTCACATTACCGTCGGCACCCGCCTCTCGGATCCGCTCACCTTTTGCAACGCCTTTCGCGATATGGTCCTCGGCAATCCTCTCGACCTCGTCGAGTCGCGACGAACCCTTGGCCAGGCTGACCAGCTCGGCTTCGACCAAACCGGGGTTGGCCAATCCATATGCTTCGTGGACAAGCACTTTCATACCCATGACGTTGAACAATTGCGTTGCCCCGTCGACACACTGTGTCCGCGCCACCGCTTCGGCAAAAATTGTCGTGCGTAATTCGCTATCCTTTTCCATGGCCTCGAGCATGCGCCAGACCTTCGCCGTCAGGTCCCGTCGATACAGGCCGCCGGCCTTGAAATCGGATGACTGGGTCAGCCGCCTGATTTCATTGAAAAAAGACTCGGAGTGGAACTCATCCTCGACCGCATCCCAGATGGCTTGCCTGGTCTGCCACTGACCGGACATACCTTCCGCCCATTGAATGCTGTCCAGGGTTCCTCTAGGCGGATAAGGGCGATCGGGGTCGAGGCCGACCGACTCGGTATAGCGCCTTAGGGTGTTCAGATTTTCCGGGGATATCCGTCCGGGCTCTCGACTCAACAGGGTGCGCGCCAGCAACTCGGCACGGAATGAACCGGGAGCAACGTCCGGTATACGGCTGATCGGGTTGCTTCGAAGATCAAGGTAAAAATTACGCGGGCGCGGCTGGGAAAAAAGCCCGGTTGGCCAGCTGTCGATGCCGGTGTTCTCCAGAATCAACAAATGCAGTTCCGGCATCCGGCTGATATCGGGCAGCAGCCTCAATGGGTTGCCTCTCAATCCCAAGGATCTGAGACGGGTCAGACCTTTCAAATGCGCCACCGCCTGCAGGGTCAGCTCGATGCGGTTATCGCTCAGCGCCAGGTCCTCAAGAAAAGGCATTTTGCCAATGGCTGACGGCAAACGGTTCAGTTGATTCCCGCTAACGTCCAGATCGCGCAGTTGGCGGAACGGCTCCAGAAAGTCCACTTGGTCGGGCAGCATGTTGGCCCGGGGCATGCTCAGACGGGTAACGTGATCGAAATTGGCAGTCAGCTTCGGCATGCTCGCAATGTGCCGGTACATTGACTGCTCCCCCAGATAGAGCGCCTGCGGACGGACAATGCCGGGGACCTCGACTCCCGCCGGGCCGGTCCGTTGCCAGCACTGTTTGATCGTCGCAGCGATATTCTTCCTGGATTCGATTTCCAGCTTCGCCACCAAACCGGTGCTCGGCAGGGTGGCCGGTGACCTTATCCAGCTATTGAGCGAACGTTCCAAATGGTCGAATTCATCCTCCAGCGCCTTCAGACGCTCAAGTGCCGAATTCCCGAAGCCACTCATCAGCTCACCCACCTCCGCCTCGGAGCACTCCGGATACAGCCAGCCAAGGCGTTGACGAATCGTCTCCACGCTCATTTGACGCGGATACCCTCGCATGCCGCCCCGAAGGCGCATGGCTTGCGGGTCGTAGGCCGGCTTCCGGATCGGGTGCTGTTCCAGAACCGAGGCAAAACGCTCCTGGCTCAGCGGCGAACGCTGGAGCGTCTGCTTGAGCTTGTCTCCCTCATAAATTTCGAATCCAAGGGCTTTGCGTTCAGTGTCTGGCAATGCATGCAGCAAAGAAGCATAGAAGTCATCGGCACCGTGCAGATGCTGCGCTTGCTCGTCGCGTGCGTGGTACAAGCCTTTCTCATCGACAAACAGGACTTTGCGGATCGGCGCGTCTTCGGGGCCGACGCTGGCCTGCAGTTCGCCGGTGTACGAGAAGGCACGAACCTCAATGCGAACTTCGGCCGACCAGCCAGGCATCGCGGCCAGCGAGGCCAGTTCCAGTCGACGGGTGTCAGTGTCTTCCAGTGCTTCCAGATACAGGCCTTCATAGGCGCGGCTCATTCGCACCCGGTCCTGTGCTGCTCGCGCCTTTTCGCGAAGGCTCAGGGGAATTCGGCGTTTTTGGGTCAGGTGAAGCAATTCCTCCGGGGTGGCATCACGCAATAACTCTTCGGCGACGATCACCGGTAATTTCGGATAGGCGTCGCACAGCAACAGCACATCGGCACTGTCAGAGATCTTCCGTTGTTTGTAGAGGGTGTCGAACACGCGTTGACGCTGTTGACCGGCGTGATCGGCCAGACGTTTTCGCAGTTCGTTGATGCGCAGTTGCTTGTCGCTGGAAATACCCTGGCCGAGCAATTCATGAATTTCCGTTTCGCTGAAATTCTCGATCACCCGGATCGGCAAACGGCCTGCCCGCAGGTCGATGCGAGACAGTTTGATCTGACGCTCAGCCGAGCCGAAATCTACAGACACACCGTCCAGCTTTGGCCCGTCGAACAGCGCGATCCCTCGAGACTCAGGCCAGCGCGGGAGTTCGGTCATGAACGCGGGAATCAAGTCCTCCAACGCTTCGGGAGTACTGTCAGCCAGGATTTGCTCGCCAAGTTCACCGGCCTGCGCATACGCCTTGAAGCGATTGAGGGTATCGACCAGCAAGGCTGGAGGTGTTTCGTGCTCGACATGCATCCGGCGCAGCGCGTTTTCCTTGAAGCCACTGACGGTCAGGATCTGCTCGAGGGATTCATCGGCGACCTCATCCGTCGCTGCACCCAATCGCCTGAGCAGGCGGGTCTTGTCCCACGCCAGGGGACGATCGATTTCAGTCTTCCAGCTTCCGGAACCGTTATGCTCGACAACGGGTTGATACGCGTCTGGACGCTCCGGGTGCCTGAGGCGTTGCAACCCGGTCTCCGGGTCCGTCGCCACCACGTAATGCTTGTCATCGAGTCGCAGTACGTCCTTGCTCTCATGTTGGTACAGACCCAGCTCGCCTGGCTCGGCGGCTTGCGGCAAGACAACCGGATGTTCGTAGGCTGTCAGGTCGGGATTCCACAGCCGCTCCTGGCCATTGAACTCCACGGGCTTGAGGTTTTCGACGAAGGGCGAAAGGGCGACAGACGTTTTGGGTAGCACGTACCCTGCCCCCATCAGCGCAAATTGCGCAAAGTTGATCAGCGCACCGTTGATGTAAGTCGCAGCTTCCTCCTTGTCGCCCTTGCTCCAATCCTCGATGCCTTCGGCCAGCTCCGCGAGCATCTGCGCAACCATGATGCCCAACACCACCTCGCCCACACCGGGAACCAGCATGGCGGCGAAGCTGAACACGTTCCAGCCAATGCTCAGGTAGCTGGTCAGACGCTTCCAGCGACTGGCCGAATCTTCGTCGTCGGTCGGCACGGCAATGCTGCGTGCATCGCTGATGACCTTGTCCCGCCGCTCTTGGAACAGGGTGATCCACAGGTCATTGGCGATCCGATTGGTGATGGGTTCCGCGTCGGGATTTTCGATGGCGGTTTCGCGCCACCAAGGGCCCATGTCGAGCGGTTCACGCTGTTTCCACTTGATGGTCTTGAGCCGCTCGTTGACCCTGGCGAAAAAATGTCCTTTGTCCTTCTGCGCCACAAACCGGCTGAAAAATGCCTGGTAATCCGGATCGCGCAACTGGCCGATCAAGGCCTTCATGAACTCGGTGAGCGAGGCATATTCTTTCAACGGATGGTCGGGGTCATCCGGAACATAGGCGATCAACGGGCCGGTCAGGCGGCTCTGTTGATAAATGTCATCCTTGCGCAGCATTTCGTCCTTGATACCCGTGGGGCCATTGGCGAAGAAGGCCTGGACCAGCTTGTAATTTTCATAGGCGCTGCCGGTTAAAAAAGGAATACGCTGAGACCAGCCGGTCCAGAATTTCACACTCTCGGGCGTCAAGGCATCGACTGCCTTTTTCAAGACCGAAGCCTCGCTCACAGCGCTGAACAGCACGATCGAGGTCATGCGAAAACCCATCAACGACAATCGGTGGCTGTGCAGGGGTGAACCATGGAACCTGATGTTTTCTTTTCCTTCGACGACATCCTGCAGCCGGTCAAAGGCTTCAGCGCTGATATCGCCTTTCAGATGCGCGATCAAGGCCGATGACTTGAAAGCCGCTTTTTCACTGGTTGTCGAACGGTCCTGCAACTGCTGCTTCGCTTCAGGCGCCGTTGGCTCAAGCCGCGCTTTGATATGGGTTTGATACTGCCCACCGATATCCAGTCGGCGGCACAGGCTGGCGAACCTTGCCGGGGTAATTGCATTGATTCGGTGTGGAGTTCCCTGAGGACTGTCGCGATAAACACCGGAGCCACTTCTGAACGCGGCCTCTTGGGTTTCCGCTTCTTCAAAGTTATGTAACGCCGCAGCGAGTAACGAACTTCGCCGCATACGACTGACCCCGGTATCGATGCCAAAAATGAGGTTGTCCGGAACGTAAAGTTGCAGTGACAGGGTTTCAGGATCTTCGTGCGTATTGAAGTTCGCTTGCAGCGATGTACTGAGCAATCGTTTACCGAAGGCATCGATATCGCTCTGAAGATCACCCAGAAGTTCATCCAGCTCGCCTTGCGAGCGCCAGCGTTCATCGATCAACGTTTTCAGATGCTGCCGGTCGGTCTCCGTTGCTTTCATGTACCAGTCCGGCATTTTGGCATTCAGCTTCAACATGGATTCAAGCGTGGCCGGCGATGCATTTTTTATCGCAGCGGGGATGACCTTGGTCACTCGCTGCTCGTGAACACTTTTGGCAACCAGGGTTGCAGACGGAGCGTTCGTCGGATTGCTTCCTTGCAAATCAGACATGGGTTCTAACCTTCAAATGATGGGTGGAGCCAATAGACTATTCA
This sequence comes from Pseudomonas sp. LB3P81, assembly GCF_054897965.1. Lineage (NCBI taxonomy): Bacteria > Pseudomonadati > Pseudomonadota > Gammaproteobacteria > Pseudomonadales > Pseudomonadaceae > Pseudomonas > Pseudomonas sp. LB3P81. The sequence goes on from NZ_JBUBVG010000001.1 coordinate 2,719,312, forward strand.
CCCGTCAGCAAAACAAAAGCCTGAATAACTGTTGGTTAAAGCGAGAGGAATACGTTCTTCGTTCGAAAAACAGGAGCACAAATACACCTATGTACCACCCTGATAAATGCCGAGTGTGCCGCTGCGCCGCCGGAGGTTTTTTTCCCGCCTGAAGGCGCTACTATGCGACTCGTCCAGCCTCCAAAATCCTCAGGAACCCGGCCATGCGCCTACCCGAATTCATCAGGCAACATGTAGACCGTATCGTCGATGAATGGGAGCAGTTCGCCAGGACGATCACCCCGGCGGCCGAGAATATGGATCAAGTGGCTTTGCGTGATCACGCCAAGGCGATTCTGCTGGCCGCAGCCCGGGACATGACGACCGCGCAAACCGCCAGCGAACAGATCGCCAAGGCCAAGGGCGAAGGCCCGGAAAACACCCCGAGCCTGGATGAGGCGGGCGCCAGCCACGGCGAGCTGCGGCATACCGTGGGCTTCGACCTGGTGCAGATGACCAGCGAGTTCCGCCACCTGCGCGCCTGTGTGATTCGGCTGTGGGTCAACCGCCTGGAATCGCCGGACCTCGCTTACTTTCAGGACATGATCCGTTTCAACGAAGCCATCGACGAAGCCCTTGCCGAATCCACGGCGGCCTACGCAGAGCAGGTCAATCACTCGCGAGACATCTTTCTGGCGATTCTCGGTCATGACCTGCGCGCACCGTTGCAAGCGGTGAGCATGTCGACTGAAATGCTGATGCGCAAAACCACACTCGAAGGCGATGCGCTGACGTGCGCGATCAATATCAAGCGCGGCGCGCGGCACATGGCGGTGATGGTCAGCGATTTGCTGGAGCTGGTGCGCAGTCGCCTGGGCAAAAGCCTGCCGATCGACCCGGCGCCCATGGACCTGGCCGATGCGGCGCACGCAGCGATTGCCGATGCCTGTGCGGGCAACCCCGAGTGCGATCCGACGGTGAACGTGCAGGGAGACACCCGAGGCGTCTGGGATGCCGGACGCCTGGGCCAACTGCTGCAAAACCTGATTGGCAATGCGTTGCAGCATGGTTCGAACAAACGGGATGTCACGGTCACACTCAGCGGCGAACCCGATGCGGTTCGCCTCACGGTGCATAACGACGGTATACCGATTCCCGAGGACGCGATCGGCACGATCTTCGATCCGCTGGTGCGCAGCGCCGACGAAGAACTCGGCCAGCCTTCCACCAGCCTCGGGCTGGGATTGTTTATCGTCAAAGAAGTGGTCGATGCGCACGGCGGGACGATCGAGGTCAGTTCGAACGAAGTCGACGGGACGCTGTTTACCGTGGTGTTACCCAGGAAAGTGTAAGGCAGAGGGACCGCGTAATCGTTCTTCGCGAGCAGGCTCGCTCCCACACTGATCTCGCAAACACTGGAGATCAAATGTGGGAGCGAGCCTGCTCGCGATGGACGTTAACGATTACGCGTATCAATGGACAACCGCATCACCCTATTCCCGTCCACCAAAACGAAAAACAGCGTCAGACATTTCCTGATTACCCGGTTGAAACTGTCGCTTCACGGCCTCGTACGTCGGAAGCCTTCCTTGTTTAGCGCCCCTGTTTAAAAGCACTTCTCGTCACTTCCTGAAAGCCACACAACCTTGCGTCGTTGCCTACAGTTACGCCAGACTCCGCCGGCTTGTGCAGCCTGACCACGGGTTTTATCGTTGACCTGCCACTGCTCATCAGTGGTCGGGCTTAGCGGCCCGAGGTTCACAGCTGCACGAGCAACCATCGCACAGGTATTTTTGTACCTGCGATTTGATGGTGGCTGTGCGCAGGGCGCCTTCGGGCGCACCGGCTTTGCTGTGTTCCCCGGTCCGCTAACCTGCGTGCAGCCGCCACCCTTTCCGCTTAGCGGTCGAGAGGGTTGGCGCCGAATGGAGAACACAGTTTATGCGTAAGGTAACTCCTGATCCGCCAAACCCAGACGTCGATGACGTCCCCTTCTCCACCGCCGACATCCGCGCCACCCCGCGCACGCCGTCCACGATGTTCAGCGTCAACCCTGAAGTCGATGTTCAAGAACTGCTGGGTTTTGCAAGCGAGTCGCTGGCTTCCGCCTGCGTGATCACCATGGACCTGGCAGACCGAGAAACGGGATCAAGTCGCAACACCCTGCTGGGCGTTGTCCAAATCGTCATGACGGCGGAAATCACGGTGAACCGGGCGCTGGACCAACTCGACCCCATTGATTAGCCAACCACCCGATCAACTGTAGGAGCGAGCCTGCTCGCGAAAAAAGTCCAGGCAACGCGTTCATTCAGACAGCACGCGTTATCGTTCTCGTCCTTCGCGAGCTCGCTCCCACCTTCGACCGGGTTCCTTCAGGGGAATGCGGTCGACTCCCGGCGCAGCGCGTGACTATCAGTTCTGCTAGTACCGCAAACCCGGCAGCGAAGTCAGACTAGGACATGGATCCAAGTCGACCCTCTTTCCAGGATGCCCCAGACATGCCCCGTACTCTCCTGCTGGCTACCGACAACAGCAATTCAATACTCGTCGAACTGACTGGGGGCGAGCCCAATCCGATCGCTTACTCCGCCTACGGCCAACAATCCGCACCGCAGGCGATTGCCTCACACCTGGGTTTCAACGGCGAACTCAGTGAGAAATACATTGGCTGGTATCTATTGGGCAAAGGCTACCGCGCTTACAACCCGAATTTGATGCGGTTTCATAGCCCGGACAGTTGGAGTCCGTTTGGGGAGGGTGGTTTGAATGCTTATATGTATTGTGGAGGAGATCCGGTGAATTTTTCGGATCCGACGGGGCGGCTAAAACTCTTCTCGATGATCAGGAGAACAAGACACAACCCTCCTCCTGATTTAGCGCCCATCGATACGGCAGCCGCAAACGCTCGAAGAACAGTGCAAGAAAATGTATATCAAAGATTCCCGACAGCGACGGATCCCGCGGCCGTCCCCATCGTTACAATCCCCCGCGATAGCCCACCGCCACGGCCTCCGCGAAACCAACTCCCGCCACTGCAGCCCCGGAATGAGCATACGGGCGGGCGCTCAACTGGAAGGTCCCGCACGCCAAGGAGAATTGATTCAAATACCGCCATGGCAGGCTCAAATCCAAATCCTCCTTCCCTGTCTGCCGGACTTCTTCCAGATGGCTCCACGCTGGGATTAGACGGCGTTATACGTCATCCGAATGGTTTAGAAGTGGGAGTAGATGGCGTAGAACGAATGACTCTGTCGGACCTGCGAATAGCGACGCAGGGACTGCCCCAGCAACGTTCGAACCCAAGCACATCCAATCGAAATTTGAGAAGATCGTAGATCATCGGTGCTACTCCACCACCAACCGCCCCAACCTTTGCTTGAGCATCCGGTTCTCCGCCCGCAGCTGCTGGACCTCTTCAAGCAAATCCAGCGCCAACGCAACACCTTCCCACTCCAGATCCAGGTCGTGCCGCAGCTTGGCGGCACGCTTGGCCAGCGCCAACTCATAATCGTTGAAACGCCAATCCTTGGGCTGTTCACCCTGAGGTTCGAGGATGCCGTGCTCGACGATTTCGATCACGTAGACGTCCGATAAATCGGTCGCCTCACAGAATTCTGCCATGTCCAGTTGAACGATCAGAGGGTTGCTCATGATGGGCTACTCCGTCTCTTGGATCAGAAGTGTTCTCTGGGGTTGAACGCAGCTTTTTTCGCGAGTTCCTGCCACAACGCCTTGACCTCGTCGTCTGCAGCTTTAGGCATGACCGCCTTGAGTTGCACGAACAGGTAACCCCGTTGCCCGGCCTTGTTCAGCAAACCGTGGCCCTTGGCGCGCATGCGCTGGCCGTTCTGGCTGCCGGCCGGCACCTTGAGGTTGATCCTGCCTGTCAGTGTAGGCACGGCCACTTCGGTGCCCAACGCCAATTCCCATGGCGCCAGCGGCAGGGTGATGATCAGGTTCTCGCCTTCGACGTCGAATTTCGGGTGCGGCGCAAACCGGATGGTCAGGTACAGGTCGCCATTCGCCCCGCCACCGATGCCCGGTGCGCCCTGGCCCTTGAGACGGATGCGCTCGCCATCGGTCACGCCGGCCGGGATTTTCACGTTCAGGCTTTTGCTGGTGTTGCTGACATGCTGGCCGGCCGCGTTGTACTGCGGCACTTTGAAGGTGACCTTCTTCGATTCGTTGGAGAGGGTTTCTTCCAGAAAAATCGCTAATTCCATTTCCACGTCTTGCCCTCTACGCCCGGCGCTGCGGCCCGACTGTCCACCACCAAAACCCGGACCACGGTTACCGAAGATCGAACTGAAAAAGTCCGAGAAATCGCCCGAGTCCTGACCGCCACCGAAACCACCGGCACCACGCCCCTGCCAACCCGGCGGGCCCTGGAACGGTTGGCCGTGCTGGCCATATTTGCGCAAGTCGTCGTATTCGGCGCGCTTGTCGGCGCTTTTCAGCGCTTCATAGGCTTCCGAGGCGTCCTTGAACCTGGACTCGGCGTCCTTTTCCTTGCTGACGTCGGGGTGGTATTTACGCGCCAGCTTGCGATAAGCCGCCTTGATCGTCTTATCGTCCGCGGTCGGTTCCACACCGAGAATCTTGTAATAGTCTTTGAAGTCCATCGTGGGAATCACCATCCATTATCAAAATCGCGCCGTCACCGGCAGCATGCGCTCATTGGCAGCCGCAGGGTTGACCGATCTCAAGTGTTTATCGGCAGCGGTGGGCGGTTTTTGCGACCGTCCAATGGCTGCCAGGCTCAATGCAGACAAGTTTGGGGCATCCGGCCAGCTTATCAAGGCGCTATTAGCTGCGATTTAGCGGATAGTCGGCCTTCGAATCTGCGCCGCACTGGCATACACTGCGCGGCCGTTTTTTTAACCGGAACCTGAAAGACATGAAAAACGCATCTCCAGCCCGTGCCTGTGGTATCGACTTCGGCACGTCCAACTCCACCGTCGGCTGGCTGCGCCCCGGCATGGAAACGCTGATCGCGCTGGAGGACGACAAGATCACCCTGCCGTCGGTGGTCTTCTTCAACATGGAAGAACGCCGCCCGGTGTACGGCCGGCTGGCGCTGCACGAGTACCTGGAAGGCTACGAAGGCCGGCTGATGCGCTCGCTCAAGAGCCTGCTGGGTTCCAAGCTGATCAAGCACGACACCAGCGTGCTCGGCACAGCGATGCCGTTCAAGGACCTGCTCGGGCTGTTTATCGGCCAACTGAAGAAGCGCGCCGAAACGGCGGCCGGTCGCGAATTCGACGAAGTGGTGCTGGGTCGTCCGGTGTTCTTCGTCGACGACGACGAAATGGCCGACCAGGAAGCGGAAAACACCCTGGTGGACGTGGCCCGCGCCATCGGCTTCAAGGATGTGTCGTTCCAGTACGAACCGATTGCGGCGGCGTTCGACTATGAGTCGACCATCGAAAAGGAAGAGCTGGTACTGATCGTCGACATCGGCGGTGGTACGTCGGACTTCTCGCTGGTGCGCCTGTCCCCGGAGCGCCGCAACCACGACAACCGCCACGACGACATCCTCGCCACCGGCGGCGTGCACATCGGCGGGACCGATTTCGACAAGCAACTGAGCCTGCAAGGCCTGATGCCGCTGTTCGGCTACGGCAGCCGCATGAAGAGCGGCGCCTACATGCCGACCAGCCACCACATGAACCTGGCGACCTGGCACACCATCAACTCGGTGTACTCACAGAAATCGACCTTGGCCTTGGGCAGCATGCGTTACGACATCGAAGACACCGGCGGCATCGATCGCCTGTTCAAGCTGATCGACCAGCGCGCCGGGCATTGGCTGGCGATGGAAGTGGAAGAAACCAAGATCCAGCTGACCCACGCCGACAGCCGCCATGTGCCGCTGGACCGCATCGAGCCGGGCCTTAGCGTCGAGCTGAGCCGGGCACTGTTCGAAGGGGCCATCGACAACCTGCTGGAGCGCGTGCGCAACAGCGTGACCCAAATGCTCAACGACGCCAACGTGCGGGTCGATCAGGTGGACACCGTGTTCTTCACGGGTGGTTCAAGCGGGATTCCGGCGTTGCGCAACAGTGTGTCGGCGATGTTGCCGAATGCGCAGCATGTGGAAGGGAACATCTTTGGCAGTATCGGCAGCGGTTTGGCGATCGAAGCGGCCAAACGTTACGGCCCGATGGACTGAGGTTAAACCCTGTGGCGAGGGAGCTTGCTCCCGCTGGACTGCGTAGCAGTCCCCTACTTTTTAGGGATAAACGGGGCCGCTTCGCGGCCCAGCGGGAGCAAGCTCCCTCGCCACAGGTTTGATCAAAACCGATCAAACCATCCCCACCTGCTTCAACTCACTCTTCAGATACGCGTAATAAATCGGCCCCGCCACCACCCCCGGCAGGCCGAACGCGGCCTCGAACACCAGCATCGCCAGCAGCAACTCCCACGACTTGGCACTGATCTGCCCGCCGACAATGCGCGCGTTGAGGAAGTATTCGAGCTTGTGGATAACAATCAGGTAACCCAACGCCGCCACCGCGACCCAGATCGACAGCGACAAACCGACGATGGTGATCAGCGTGTTCGACATCAGGTTGCCGATCACCGGCAGCAGGCCGAGCAGGAAGGTCAGCACGATCAGGGTCTTGGTCAGCGGCAGTTTGATGCCGAACATCGGCAGGACCACCGCCAGGAAAATCCCGGTGAAGAAGGTGTTGAGCAGGGAAATCTTGATCTGGGCGAACACGATGTTGCGGAACGCCTGCACCAGCAGGTGCAGACGCTCGAACAGTGCGGCGGCCAGCGGCTTGCGCTTGGTCACGTCCGGCACCCGTTGCAGGGCGATGATCGCCCCGAGCACCATGCCAATCAGCAACGTCACGAACATGTGCGCCGCGTCTTTGCCGACGAGCTGCAAGTCGCTGAGGTGCTTGCTCATCCACTCGCCGATGGCCACGCGGAACTCGGCGGCGCTGGCGGGCAGGTAGGCGTCGATGAACGGTGGCAATTGCCCGCGCGCACGATCGACCACGACCATGAATTTGTCGAGGGAAGCGCCTGGGTTTTCCGCTTCGTGCAGCAGGAAGCTGATGGCGCCGGCAAAGATCAGCGCCAGCACACTCACCACTAACGTCCCCAGCAACGCCACCGCCAGCCAGCGCGCACGCCGACCTTCGATCAGCCGCTGCAATTGCGGGGTGAGCATGTTGACCAGTTCGAAAACCAGCAGGCCGGCCAACAGGCTTGGCAACAAGCGCAGCGGAATCACCAGCAACAAGCCACCGAAGATGATGACCCAACTGATGAGCAACAAGACTTGGCGTTGAGAAAACGTTGGCATACAGCCTCAAAACGAACGGCGTAAAAGGATTGGCAGTCTGCCAGCGTTCGGGTGCCAGCACTAGGGATTGTGTGGGTCGACCTTGGTCGGGGCTTCAGGCTATTTTTGCAGCGCCCTTGCCGGCCTCTTCGCGGTAGCGTCGGCTTGCCGTGCCGAGGGGCGTGGCCTCGTTCTGGAGTGTAGAAAAAACCTGTTACACCTTCCTGCTCTCGAGGTGGCTGCGTCGGTACTGCTCCGGCGTGCATCCGGCCTGACGTTGAAACATCGCGATGAACGCCGAACCGGTGCTGTAACCCATGTCGAAAGCGATCTCCTGAATGCTGCGTTGACTGTCCAGCGCTTCGATCGCCGCCAGAAAGCGCAAGCGCTGCCGCCATTCGCCGAAACTCATGCCCAGTTCGCGCACAAACTGCCGCGCCAGCGTGCGCTCGCTGACATGGATCTGCGCAGCCCACGCCGACAGAGGCCGGTTATCTCCGGGTTCAGTCTGCAAGGCTTCCAGAATGCCGAACAGCCCGGGGCTGCTGGCGTAGGGCAAGTAACACTCGTGAATGGGGGCCTGTTGCAGTTGATCCACCAGTACTTGAGCCAGGCGCTTGTCCGCAGCCTGTTCGGGAATCTTCACGTCGCGGGCGGCGAAGTCCTTGAGGATCGCTTTGAGAATGTCGCTGATCGCCAGGGTGCAGGCCTGCTGTGGCAGTTCCTGGCAGAGCGCCGGCGCAAGGCAGACCGCTCGGTAGTTGATCGGTTGATTGCTGTAGAAACTGTGCTCGATCTGCGGCGGCACCCACACGGCGTATTGCGGCGGCGACATGAAGCGGCTGCTGCCGATTTCCATGTGCAAGACACCGTTGGCCGAGTATTCCAGCGTGCCCCAGGGGTGACGGTGGGTCGAGGCATATTCGTGAGTATCGAAGTCGGCATAACGGAAGTAGACCGGCGAAGGCAGTTCGCTGAAGTCCAGCAGGTCGATGTGTTTGCTGTTCATGCTGTCCGTCATCCGGGGCGGGTTGTCTGGATCGAAGTATAGGCTTTCATCCAGACAGGCGATAATCACCCCTCATTAACGTTCTGGTTTTTTCCGATGCAATACGCTTATCCCCTGCTGGCCATTTTCATTTGGGCCGGCAACACCGTGATCACCAAAATGTCGGCCGGCGCGATCTTCCCCGCCGAAATCGGTTTTTATCGCTGGCTGCTGGCCGGATTGCTGTTCACGCCGTTCATGCTTAAACCCGTCATCGCCCATTGGTCGGCCATTCGCCCGAACCTGGGGAAGATTTTCATCCTCGGCGTGCTGGGCATGGCGGTTTATCAAAGCCTGGCGTATTTCGCGGCGACACTGACGTCGGCCACTAATATGGGGATCATCCTGTCGCTGATGCCGTTGATGTCGCTGGCCATGGCCATCGTCAGTCTCGGCCAGCGCCTGACCGCGGGTGCGTTGGCCGGCGCGGTGCTGTCGTTTGCCGGTGTGTTGGTGGTGGTGTCGTCCGGCAGCCTCGGTGCGCTGATCGAACACGGGGTGAATCTGGGCGATGCGATGATGCTGATCGCCACGCTGGCCTACGCGATCTACAGCACGCTGCTGAAAAAATGGCAGCTACGTTTGCCGCCACTGGTGTTGTTGTATTTGCAGGTGTGGGTGGCGGTGCTGGTGCTGTTTCCGCTGTTTGTCGCGTCACCGAAAATCGGCCCGACGTTGCAGAACATTCCGCTGGTGCTGTACGCCTGCCTGCTGGCCTCGATGGTTGCGCCGCTGGCGTGGATGCAGGCCGTGGTGCGCCTGGGGCCGAGCCGGACGACGCAGTTTTTCAATCTGCTGCCGGTGATCACGGCGTTGATTGCGGCGTTGGTGCTGCATGAACAGTTGGCGATGTATCACCTGGTGGGCGGGGTGTTGACGTTGGGTGGGGTGATCGTTTCGGAGCGTTGGACCACGGTGTTGGGCCGAAAGGTCAGTGTTGCCTGAACTGTGGCGAGGGGATTTATCCCCGTTGGGCTGCGAAGCGGCCCCAAAAAAAGGGACTGCTACGCAGTCCAACGGGGATAAATCCCCTCGCCACAACGCGGGCTAAACCCCCGCCGCTTTTAACCGCGCCGCATGCTCGACAAACAACCGGACCGGCTCGGCCCCCTTCCCCACCAGTCCCAGCGACTGATTGACGATGTCGAAGTGATCCAGCGGATATTCATCGCCAATTACCGTTCCCAGATGCGAGCTGTAACGCCCGACCATCCCGTCGCAATGCCCGACTTCGCGCACGAAGGTTTTGGCAAGCAACCGACAACTGCAATTGGTCCCGTCGAACAGATTGCGCCCACGATCGGTTTTACCCGGCTGCAAAGTGCCGGACCACGAGTAATAGCGCACGCCGTTGACCTCTTCCGGCCCATGCCCGCCCCAAGTGTCAGGCAAGCCCTGTGGATAACGCTGGTTGAACAGCGCCACGCCTTCTGTCATCAGTGAATGATGGGAAGCATGGATATCAACCGGCAGCTTCGGCCCGCGATAACCGGTTTCCAGCAGGCTCATCAGCGCACTGATCCACCGCAGCAAAACGCTGAGCAATCGCCCCTGGGCGCTATCTCCCGGATAGTGTTTGTGCAGGTAATCCGCCAGTTCCGAACCGTGATTGGGCCCGGCCACCGACGTCACCGAAGCCACCCGGTCCGGGCGCTTGGCGGCGGCGTAACGGGCGGTGAGCGCGCCCTGGCTATGGCCGATCAGGTTGACCTTCTCGGCCCCGGTTTCGCGCAGAATCTCCTCGATCCGCGCCAGCAACTGCTCGCCACGTACCTCGTTCGAATTGAGCGGCGAGACTTGCACCGCAATCACCGTCGCCCCGCCCTGGCGCAACGCCGAGATAATCCCGTACCAGTACGGATAAAGCACCAGACGGATAAACCCGAACATTCCCGGGACCAGCACCAACGGATAACGCGTGGCAGAACCTTGCGACATGAACGGACATCCTAGTGATCGGTGAGGTGACGCAAGGCTGAATGCAGGACAGCAGCCAAGCATCGACATCAAAAATGACAACTCGACGACCAGTCTATGACAATCAGCGACGGCCCGAACCGGGTGAAGCCATCGGCGTACACACATACCCCTGTAGGCGCTGGCGCAGCCTGCGATCTTTGAGATCGGCGCTGTAGTTTTCGGTCACCGCGCCATTCAGTACATCGGCGAAAAAGCCCCGACCACCCGGCGCATCTTCGAAGACATCCTGGCTCAGGAAGAAGAGCATGCGGATGATATGGCGGACATTCTGAAAGATTTGTAGCGCCTGACAGACCGCTTTCGCGAGCAAGCCCGCTCCCACAGGTCGGTGATCTCCTGTGGGAGCGGGCTTGCTCGCGAAAGCGTCTTCAAAGACGCCGTAGATTTACTTGGTGGGCTTAACGGTAACTGGCACCTTGCCCGCCTTCATCTGTTGCAGCAACGGCACACACTGATTCGGCTCACCACCACTCGGTGCCACCAGCGCCAGCAACCCCGCCGCTGGCGCAGCAATCACACCCAGCGCCACCATCCCCGCCCCTCGCAGTATCAGCGGCACCGCTTTCACACCGGCATCCGGCTTGATGAACTTGCCCCGCACGTACAGCGGCGAGCGCAACGAAATCAGGCGCCAGCCCTTGGATTCCGGGGTAACCGTCAAATCCAGTTGCTCAGTCGCCATGTTCGCCGTGCCATCGATGTAGATGATCGCGTTCTCGGTATCGAAGACAAACAGGCGCGTGGTTGCCAGGCCGGTCTTGATGTCGAAGTCGGCCGCCGCGCAATTGATCTTCACTTCCTTGTCACCAAAGATCCTGCCGACCACATAGTTGCCGACGTTGAGCCCGGCCAGTTCCATCAACTCGCGACTGATCGCGCCGTCGTTGATCAGCATTTTCAGATTGCCATTGGCGGTGCCCAGCAGTTTGGCCACTGAGTTGCCGCGACCGCTGATGTCGGCATCGCCGTTAAGCTCGCCGAAACTGGTCTTCATCGGCTCAAACGTCGGGAACAACTGCTTGAGTTTGAACCCGCGCGCGGTGAGTTTGGCATTGCCTTCCAACGGCTCGGTGCGACCGTTCAGGCGAATCTGCGCCTCCAGCTTGCCGCCAGCCACGCCGAAGCGCAGGGGTTCGAGGCTGAGCACGCCATCGGTCAACACCAGGTGGGTATAAAGGTCATTGAACGGCAGTTTTGCACTGTGGACGATGCGTTTGCCTGTGAATTCGACATCCGCGTCCATGTCGCGCCAGCGCTCGGTCTTGAACTCTTCGACCGGCAACACCTTGTCCGCCGGCTGCTTGCTTTCACCGCCACGGGCCTTTTGTTTGGCGTTGGAGTCGGCGCCGATCAACGGCGCAAGGTCAGCAAACAACAGTTGATTGGAAATCAGCGAACCACTGAGTTTCGGTCGTGGCTGGCTGGCGACATAGGCCAGGCTGCCATGAATGTCGCTCTCGCCGATCTTGCCGTTGAACTCTTCATAACGGAACACCGCGCCGCCCGCTTCGTGCAGCTTGGCGATCAAGTGGCCGTCAGTGGCGTAGGGCGGTGAATCCGGCAGGGTCACGCCGGTCAGCGGATAGAGGTTGCCGAGGCTGCTGCCGGCCAGTTTCAGGCGCAGGTCCAATGCGCCGAGATTGAGCGGATCGGTCAGCGTGCCCGCCAGTTCGATATTGGTATCAGCGATCTTTACCTGGGCCTGGAGCGGGAACGGTCGGGCCGAATCCTGCAAGGCCAACAGACCGCCGATCTTGCCTTCGCCAGCGAGTTTCTGGCCGTGGTATTGGCCTTTGACCTTCAGCGCAAACGCGTAGTCCTGAGGTGCAGCGCCCTTCTCCTGCGCGGTTTTCGCTGCTTTGTCGCCGACGATATCGCTGAACGGAATCGGTTTGCCCAATGGGTCGATGATCAGGTCGAGCTGCGTTTTCAGGCTCTGGTCGTCAAGGGTGACGTGGCCCTTGTCAAAGCCGATTGCGCCGATGTCCACCACCCAGCTGGAAGGCTCGGCATTCGGGTCTTTCGGGTCGAACTTGAACGTCCAGTTCGCGCGGCCATCGGCCAGGCGTTGGAGCTCTGCGTTCGGTTCGGTCAAGTCAATGCGCGGGATCGTCACGCGTTGCGCCAACAAGGCCAGCGGCGAAATGCGCAGCTGGACGCGTTTGAGCGTGACCATCTGCGGCTGCTTCGACCAGTCCGGATTGCCGAGGCTCAGGTCCTCCGCCACCACATGCGGCCATGGCACCCAGGCGCGCCATCCACCTTCGTCGAGCTCACGCCGCCAGACCACCGCGAGGTTGCCATTGATGGCAAACGGTCGATGCAGCTCTTCGGAGACTTTGTTGTTAATGGTCGGTTTGATCCGGTTCCAATCGAAGAACACGATGATCAGAACCAGTATCGCCAGCAGCACAACCAGGCTGGCAAAGGTCCATGCAAAAATTTTCGGGGTGCGCGTCATTGCACAGGGCTCCTGAAGACGACTGAGCGCCATGACTGCGACGCACGTGTGAAACGTTAGGCCAGAACCGGCCGGCCATGAAACCTAGGACTGGGAAATGGCGCTCAGGTTTAACCGAAATACGGCTTAACGCTCAAATAATCGGTCGGGGACACCCTGCTCTCGAATCCGGCGTTACCGCCCCCGCACTTTTGCGCGGCGCCTGTGGGTCGAAACTACCCACATCAGGCGAAAAAGTTCGCCGGAAACACCCGTTCTAGAGCGCCTGCACGGAACAATCAATTCCGTTGATTATTACCATTGCGTTTATGAACTTTTATATCGACTTATCGAGAGTAGCATTGCTCTCGTACCCACTTTAAAGCCCTCCTACGGAGCACCCCATTATGAAACGCCAATTACTGCTTAGCCTTACCCTCTCCATGCTGGCCAGCACCGCTTTCGCTTTGCCAGCTGCCGATCAGGCAACCCCACAAGTGAAATCCGCCCATTCGGTGTTCAGCCAGACCGTTGCCGAAGGTGGTAATGAACGCCTGAAAGAAAAAGGCCTGATCACTCAGGATGGCTCAGACCGTACTCCACAAGGTCAAACCCTGGCGGCTGACGGTTCCGAACGCACTCCACAAGGCCAAACCCTGGCTGCTGACGGCTCCGAACGCACTCCACAAGGCCAAACCTTGGCTGCTGACGGCTCCGAACGCACCCCACAAGGCCAAACCCTGGCTGCTGACGGCTCCGAACGCACCCCACAAGGTCAAACCCTCGCTGCTGACGGCTCCGAACGCACCCCACAAGGTCAAACCCTCGCTGAAGGTGGTGGTGACCGCGTGATCGAACGCAACAGCGCTTTGAGCTAAGCCCATGGCGGCCGTGAAAAAAAGCCCAATCCACGGATTGGGCTTTTGACTTTATAGAAGCACCCTTTCCCCACCCTGCCCCCCCCTTTTTGTTATCCCCGATAGTCGTTCGACGCCAGCAAAGCCGATTTGCTAGAGTGCGTCGCTATCTTGTCCAGAAAACACCCTTGCGATGCTGCCCCGCGCCGAACAGAAACAACAAACCCGTAACGCCCTGATGGACGCTGCCCGCCATTTGATGGAATGCGGCCGAGGATTCGGCAGCCTGAGCCTGCGCGAAGTGGCGAAGACCGCCGGCATCGTCCCCACCGGTTTCTACCGGCATTTCGCCGATATGGATGAGCTGGGCCTGGTGCTGGTGAGCGAAGTCGGTCAGACCTTCCGCGAAACCATCCGCCTGGTGCGCCACAACGAGTTCGTGATGGGCGGCATCATCGACGCCTCGGTGCGGATCTTTCTCGACGTGGTGTCAGCCAATCGTTCGCAATTCCTGTTTCTCGCCCGCGAGCAGTACGGCGGTTCGCTGCCGGTGCGCCTGGCCATCGGCCGGTTGCGCGAAGACATCAGCTCGGATCTGGCGGCCGACCTGTCGCTGATGCCGAAGCTGCAACATCTGGACATCGCCGGGCTGAGCGTCATGGCCGATCTCATCGTTAAAAGCGTGTTCGCAACCTTGCCGGAAATTATTGATCCTCCGGCAGAAGCGTTGCCCGAACATCTGACGCCGCAGGCGAAGATTACCCAGCAGCTGCGCTTTATCTTCATCGGCCTCAAGCACTGGCAAGGCCTCGGCAGCACCGAGTAATGCCTGAAAAGATCGCAGCCTTCGGCAGCTCCTACAGAGAATTGCGCTCCATGTAGGAGCTGCCGCAGGCTGCGATCTTTTTTGTGCGCGGCAAATTGGTGCATCCAAGTGTGACGCGCACCAAATTGCCGCAACCTTCCGACACACCCACTCAGCGCCGACAGGCATTTCCTACACTCCCCCCGATTGGCAAGCCCCTTGCTCTAACCACAGCAATGTCCATTGCTGGAAGCCTTCCGATGCTGGTGATTCATCGCAGAATCGACCCTCAACCCGTCTGGGCCGCTGTATTGCACCTGACCTTCGAAGCCCGGAGCAAAAGCCGTTTGCGCTGTTTCAGTGCCGAGGGTGAAGACGTCGGGTTATTTTTGGAGCGCGGTCAGCCGCCGCTGTATGACGGCGAATGCCTGGAAGCCGAGGACGGTCGCATCGTCCGCGTCTGCGCCCGCCCCGAACAACTGCTGCACGTCACCTGCGCCAACGCTTTCGAGCTGACCCGTGCGGCGTATCACCTCGGCAATCGCCACGTCGCCCTGCAAGTCGGTGATGGCTGGCTGCGCCTGCTCGATGATTACGTGCTCAAGGCGATGCTCGAGCAACTCGGCGCCCACACCGAGAGTATCGAAGCACCCTTCCAGCCTGAGCACGGCGCCTATGGTGGCGGTCATCACCACTCCCGGCATGGCGACGAAGACTTCAACTATCCGCCGAAACTGCATCAGTTCGGCGTACGCCTATGAACCCGGCCTGGGCGCTGTTGCGCCTGGCCAGTCCGCAATTGCCGATTGGCGGCTACAGCTATTCCCAAGGGCTGGAAATGGCGGTGGATAACGGCCGGGTGAATGATGCCGACAGCGCACGTCGCTGGATCAGCGATCAGTTACTGCTGAATCTGGCGCGTTTCGAAGCGCCGTTGCTGCTCGCCCATTGTGTGGCCGCCGCCGATGAACACTGGGGCGAACTGTTGCAACGCTGCGAAGAACACCGCGCCAGTCGGGAAACCCGCGAGTTGCATCAGGAAAGCCGGCAGATGGGTTATTCCTTGCAACAACTGCTCAACGGTTTGCCGGAACTCGATGCATCGGCCCGCGCCTTTCTCGAACAACGTTCCGAACCGCACCTGGCCCTCGGCTGGGCGCTGGCCGCGCGCGCCTGGCACATCACCCCGCAAGACGCCCTGGCCGCGTGGCTCTGGAGCTGGCTGGAAAACCAGTTGGCGGTGCTGATGAAAACCCTGCCACTGGGCCAGCAAGCCGCGCAACGCCTGACCAGCGAACTGCTGCCGCTGCTGCAGGAAGCCCAGCAGAACGCCACCCGAATCAACCCCGAACACTATGGCAGCGCCGCTTTCGGCCTGTCCCTGGCGTGCATGGCCCATGAGCGCCAGTACAGCCGTCTGTTCCGTTCCTAGGGCCTGTTATTTTGGAGAATCACATGAACACACAACCTCTGCGCGTCGGCATCGGCGGCCCGGTCGGTTCCGGTAAAACCGCTTTGACTTTGGCCCTGTGCCTGGCGCTGCGCGACCGCTACAACCTGGCGGTCGTGACCAACGACATCTACACCCGCGAAGACGCTGATTTTCTGGTGCGCAACGAAGCCCTGGCGCCGGAGCGGATCATCGGCGTTGAAACCGGTGGCTGCCCGCACACGGCGATCCGCGAAGACGCCTCGATCAACCTTGAAGCCGTGGATCAACTGAACCGTCGCTTTCCGGGGCTGGACCTGATTCTGGTGGAGTCCGGTGGCGACAATCTGTCGGCCACGTTCAGCCCGGAACTGTCGGACCTGACGATCTACGTGATCGACGTTTCTGCCGGCGACAAGCTGCCGCGCAAGGGCGGGCCGGGAATCTGTAAATCCGATCTGCTGGTGATCAACAAGATCGACCTCGCGCCGCTGGTGGGCGCGTCGCTGGAGATGATGGACTGCGACACGAAGCGCATGCGCAACGGCAAACCTTTTGTCTTCAGCAACCAGAAAACCGGGCAGGGCCTGGAAGAAATCATCGCCTTCATCGAACGCCAGGGCCTGCTGACCGCAGCCTGATTACGATCAAACTTATCAACAAGGAAGCTTCTCCATGTCACTTAAACGCATTCTCGGCGCCATGGCCCTGCTGCTGACCCCGGCCATCGCCTTCGCCCACCCCGGTCACGGCGACAATGGTTTGATCGCCGGCATCAGCCACCCGATTGGCGGCCTCGATCACTTGCTGGCGATGATTGCGGTCGGGCTGTGGGCGGCGCAGCAGAAAGGTTCGGCGCGTTGGGCGCTGCCGTGCACGTTTGTCGGCACCCTGCTGATCGGCGGGTTGCTGGGGTTTGAAGGGCTGAACCTGCCAGCGCTGGAAAGCGGGATCGCCGCGTCGGTGCTGGCGCTGGGCCTGGCGGTGGCACTGGCGGTGCGTCCGCCGTTGGGTGTGGCGGTGGGTGCGACGGCGTTGTTTGCGCTGTTCCATGGTGTGGCGCATGGGCTGGAATTGCCGGACATGTCGAGTCCGTGGGCGTATGCCGCGGGGTTTGTGGCGGCGACGGCGGCGTTGCATGCGGCGGGTTATGCGGTGGTTAGAGTGTTGCCGCAGGCGGCAGCGCCGTTGGTTCGTTTGGCGGGCGCGGCTTCGGCGGCGACCGGGGTCTGGTTGCTGGCGGGTTGAATTTGTATTGCCTGTGATGGCCTCTTCGCGAGCAAGTCGAATCGTCGCACCGCCGCTCCCACATTTGTCCTGTGTTCACATTTCTAGTGTGGGAGCGGGCTTGCTCGCGAAGGCGGCCTGACAGACACCATATCTCTCAGGCCTGATAACATGTCGCGCAATCAACCCTGCCGTGACGACGCCAGCCAATGCCGCCTGTTTCCCGCTCCGCTTCCCAACCTGTATTGACCGCTCTGTTCGCCTCGGTGCAACAGCATTTCCAGGATGTAATCGTGCCCCTCTGGCAAGGCCCCGGCTGGAATGCCGAGTTGGCGCTGCCCTACGAGGCGCTGGACGCCGGGCATCAACCATTGCCACCGCAACGCTACCGGGCCATGGCCTGCGCGCGGCAGCTGTATGTGTTTTCCAGCCTGATCGGCCAAGTGCCGGGCGCCGAAGTACGGGCCGCCGCATTGTTCCGCTCGTTACAGCAACATTTCCATGACGCCGAACACGGTGGCTGGTTCTACAGCATCGATCCGCAAGGCGCGCCGCTGGATCAGCGCAAGGATCTCTACACCCACGCCTTCATCCTCTTCGCCTGCGCCCATTACTGGGACAAGGTTCGCGAGCCGCTGGTGGAATCGGTGCTCAATGCCGTGCTGGAAGTGGTTGCGCAGCGTTTCTCCACGGGCGACGGCCTGTACGAAGCCTGCCTTGAACGTGACTGGTCGTCGCTGAACACCGGGCCGCTGCAAAACCCGTTGATGCACCTGGCCGAAGCGTTCCTCGCCACGCTGTCGGTACGCAAAGACGCCGCCGCGCAGGACGCGCTCGTCGAGTTATGCACAGCCCTGCAGAAGCGCTTTATCGATCCGCAGCACGGTGTGCTGATGGAAAAGCCGCTGGGCGCTGTGGATAACTGGTTCGAACCGGGACATCAGTTCGAATGGTATTTCCTGCTGGAGTCTTCGCCGTTGTTGCGCAGTTCGCAGCTGCACGCTTCGCTGGAGCGCGCTTTTGCGTTCACCGAGCAGTCAGGCGTTGATCAATCGACCGGGGCTGTTCGGGCGATGCTCACGCTGGACGGGCATTCGAAGGATGGCACCCAGCGCATCTGGGCTCAGGCCGAATACCTGCGTGCGTTGACGCTGCGTCCCGACAGCGAGACATCGGTGTTGCGCCAGTTGCAGGCGCTGCAACAGCGCTCGCTGCATGCGGGTGGCTGGTACGAGTGTCGCGATGAGAACGGTGAAGTGAGCCGTCAGGACATGCCTTCGACTACGCCTTATCATTTGGCGACCTGCTATCGAGGATTGGCCGACTATCTCGGCTAAATCCTCTGTGGCGAGGGAGCTTGCTCCCGCTGGGCCGCGAAGCGGCCCCGCTTATCCCTAAAAAGAAGGGGACTGCTGCGCAGTCCAGCGGGAGCAAGCTCCCTCGCCACAATTACGCCTTGCCACCATTGCGCTCAATCGCAAACCCGCTCCACGTCTGGCTCACCGGCATCAGCTCAAGGCTATTGATGTTGATGTGTGCCGGCGCATTGAGCACCCAGAAAATGGTCTCAGCGATGTCTTGCGGCTGGATCGGCTCGGCACCGGCGTAGGTCGCGTTGTACCGCTCCTGGTCACCGGCAAAGCGCACCAGCGAGAACTCGCTCTCACACAGGCCCGGCTCGATGTTGCTGACGCGCACGCCCGTGCCTTGCAGGTCGCAGCGCAGGTTCAGTGAGAACTGTTTGACGAACGCCTTGCTCGCGCCATACACGTGACTGCCCGGATACGGATAGTTACCGGCGATGGAACCGAGGTTGATGATGCCGGCGCCACGGCCATGGGCGATCAGGCGCGGCAACAGCAGACGAGTGCTGTACATCAGGCCCTTGATGTTGGTGTCGACCATGGTGTCCCAATCATCAAGGTTACACTTCGGTGCAGGGTCCACGCCGAGCGCCAGACCGGCGTTGTTGATCAGCCCGCGCAGCTTGGCAAAGGACGGCGGCAGGTTGGCAATCGCCTCCTCCATGGCCTTGCGATCACGCACGTCGAGCACCAGGCCATGGACCTCGGTCTGCTTCGACAACTCGGCACACAGCGCATTGAGGCGTTCTTCACGACGACCTGTCAGCACCAGTTTCCAGCCAGCCTCGGCAAAACGACGGGCACAGGCTTCACCAAAACCGGAAGTCGCGCCGGTAATAAACAGGGTGTTGGACATCGTGTTCTCCTCGCTTCGGCCGACGGGCAGCCATTGGAATAAAAAATCAGCTGGCAGCATGCCCGGCCTTGCCGACAGCGGCAACCACCGCAAAAGCTGTACAAAAAACGATCAGAGCCAGCGACGCCATATCCCCCGTGGCCTGTAGCCATGTACGCGCACGTTATCCACAGGCCGATCCACAGTTTCCGGGGGCAAGTGAAAAAGCTGAAAGCCGCTGTGCACAAGGCTTTGCGGGCAGATCACAAAGTTTTTTGCTTGACCCTGAGGTGTTCACTGTGTAGCCCAAGGCATTTTGCACGATGGACCCGGAAAACCAGCGATGGCGCCAAGCCAGTAACTACGGCCCTCAGCCGAGTCTTTCCAGAGTTTAACCACAGACTTATCCACAGGTATCGTCCCTCCGTTTCAGGCTGGTTTCGCAGCCAATAAAAAGATTGACAACGCTGAGCTTCGGTCCCGTAAAAACCACTGATCAAAAAACAACCACATCTCTGCAAGCCACGTATCTAAAGGCCCTCAGCCAGCTGCTCCCACGTTATTCACAGCCAGTTCCACAGCAAACGGGGACAAGTCAAAACCGTGACAAAACAACTATTTGCAGCGGCTTTATGTCGCGCTTTGAGAGCTTGGTAAATTTGTTTTCCACAATTTCCCTTTCCCCTTGATTCCCCTGTAGGAGCTGTCGAGTGAAACGAGGCTGCGATCTTTTGATCTTGTCTTTAAAAAGCAAAGTCAAAAGATCGCAGCCTCGTTTCACTCGACAGCTCCTACCAGCTCCTACAGGTCCGTGCGGCATCGGGCATGCACAAAAAAAAACGCCCTGAGTTCGTCAGGGCGTTTTTTCGTGCTTAACGGTTTAGTGTCCGCCGAGATAAGCGTTACGCACCTCCTCATTCACCAGCAGCTCCTTGCCGGTGCCGGTAATGCGGATCTCGCCGTTGACCATGACATACGCCCGGTCCGACAGCTTGAGCGCATGGTTGGCGTTCTGCTCGACCAGGAAGATGGTCATGCCGGACTTGGCCAGCTCCCGCAGGGTGGCGAAGATCTGTTTCACCACGATCGGCGCCAGGCCCAGGCTCGGCTCGTCAAGCAGCAGCAGCTTGGGCCGGCTCATCAGCGCACGGGCGATGGCAAGCATTTGCTGCTCACCACCGGACATGGTCATGGCGCGCTGGGTGCGCCGCTCTTCGAGCCGTGGAAACAGCTCGAACATGCGCTGCATGTCTTCCTTGGCGTATTTGTCGCCGATCGGAATAGTGCCCATCAACAGGTTTTCCTCGACGGTCATGTCGGGGAATACGCGCCGGCCTTCCGGCGACTGTGCGATGCCGTTGGAGGCGATGTAGTGCGACGACTTGTGGGTAATGTCCACACCTTGATAGATGATCTGCCCATCTGCCGCCCGTGGCTGACCGAAGATCGACATCAACAGGGTCGACTTGCCGGCACCGTTGGAGCCGATCAGGCTGACGGTTTCCCCTTCGTTGATGTGCAGCGAGACGTTCTTCAGGGCCTGGATAGGCCCGTAGAACACGTCGAGGTCTTTGAGTTCGAGGATCGGTTGGCTCATAGCACCACTTCCTCTTCATCGGCGCCCAGGTAGGCCGCAATCACTTTCGGGTCGTTGCGTATCGCCTCGGGGCCACCCTCGGCGATGACGATGCCGTGGTCCAGCACCACGATGTGGTCGGAAATGCTCATCACCATGCCCATGTCGTGTTCGATCAGCACCACGGTCAGATCGTGCTCGTCGCGCAGCAGCCGGATCATCGCGCTCAGCGCTTCGGTTTCCTGAGGGTTGAGGCCGGCGGCCGGTTCGTCGAGGCAGATGATCTGCGGGCGGGTGCACATGGCCCGGGCGATTTCCAGACGGCGTTGCTGACCGTAGGACAGTTCACCGGCCAGACGGTTGGCGCAGTCCACCAGGTCCACCACTTCCAGCCAGTAGAAGGCGTGGTCCAGCGCATCGCTTTCAGCCTTGCGGTAACCCTTGGTGTTGAGGATGCCGGCGAGCATGCTGCGGTTGACCCACATGTGCTGGGCCACCAGCAGGTTTTCCAGCACCGACATTTCCCTGAACAGGCGAATGTTCTGGAACGTCCGCGCCAGGCCGGCACGGTTCACCAGGTGAGTGCCGCCGAACATCTTGTAGTGGAGCCGGCTGATGAAGCTTTTCGGCGATACAAAATCAGTCGCCTTGAACGGCTCACCCAGCATTTTGATGACATCGGTCCGCTGGCCACGCACGTTGAGTTCGATCTTGCCGCCCGAGGCCTTGTAGAACCCGGTCAGGCAGTTGAACACGGTGGTCTTGCCGGCGCCGTTGGGGCCGATCAGGGCGAAGATCGAGTTGCGCTTGACCTTCAGGCTGACATCGTTCAACGCCTTGATGCCGCCGAAGTGCATCATCAGCTTCTCGACCGAGAGTACGACTTCGCTCATGGCGCTACTCCTTTACGCGGGGTCACACCGGTACGGCTGATCCGAATCAGGCCGCGCGGTCGCCAGATCATCATCAACACCATCAGGATGCCGAACAGCAGCACGCGGTATTCCGCGAAGCCACGCAGCAGTTCCGGGGCCACGGTCAGCACGAAGGCTGCGATGACGACGCCGATGGTCGAGCCCATGCCACCGAGTACCACGATGGCAAGGATCAGGGCCGATTCAAAGAAGGTGAACGAAGTCGGGTTGACGAACCCTTGATAAGTGGCGAAGAACACACCCGCGAGACCGGCAGTCGACGCACCGATGGTGAACGCCGAAAGCTTGACCAGCACGTGGTTCAGCCCCATGGAACGACAGGCGATTTCATCTTCACGCAAGGCTTCCCAGGCGCGACCGACCGGCATACGGGTCAGGCGGTGCTTGATATGCAACACGGCCAATACCACCAGGAACAACACCACGTAGATAAAGTAATACTTCACGTCCGGGTTATAGGCGATGCCAAAGAACTCATGGAACGGCACCCCGCCCTCTTTCGCCCTTTTACCGAACTCGATGCCGAAGAAGGTTGGCAGCGGCGCGGCCATGCCGTTCGGGCCACCGGTCAGGGTCAGCCAGTTATTGAGGATCAAGCGGATGATTTCACCGAAGCCCAGGGTCACGATCGCCAGGTAGTCACCGTGCAGGCGCAACACCGGGAAACCGAGGATGCAGCCGGCCAGCCCCGCCGTGATAGCCGCCAGTGGCAGCACCGTCCAGAAACCCAGCCCCAGGTACTGATAACCAAGTGCGAGTCCATAAGCACCGATGGCGTAGAACGCCACGTAACCGAGGTCGAGCAGGCCGGCCAGGCCGACCACGATGTTCAGGCCCAGGCCCAGCAGCACGTAGATCAACCCGAGGATGACCACGCCCAGCAAGTAGGAGTTGGAGAAAAACGGGAACACCACGGCGATGACGATCATCAGCGGGATGATCCAGCGCAGCCGGGATTTGTAATCGGGTGCCAGTACATGAACCCCCGAACCGGTGGTTTCAAAGCCTTCGAGAATTCTCAGGCCTTTCGGCGTTTGCAGGAACAGGCTCAGGGCAAAGCGGCCGGCCATGACGATGGCGACAATCCACGCCACTCGGGTCGTTTCCAGATTGAAGCCGTAGCCGTCGAGGACTATGCCAACAATCGGGCCGAACACAATGAGGGCGACCAGACCGGCAAGAATCGCGTCAACCAGGCTTCTTTTGAGATCAATTGTTTTTTTAGTGGTTGAAGACATCGCTTACACCTTCGACACAAGAGGACGGCCGAGCAGGCCTTGGGGCCGAAAGACCAGAACGAGAACGAGCAGCGAGAAGCTGAAAACGTCTTTGTAATCCGAGTTGACCAGACCCGAGAACAGCGACTCGGAAATCCCGAGAATGATTCCGCCGAGCATCGCGCCAGGCAGCGAGCCGATTCCGCCGAGTACCGCTGCGGTGAACGCCTTGATGCCGATGACGAAGCCTGCGTAGAAATCGAACGTGCCGTAGTTCATGGTGATCAGCACGCCGGCCAAGGCCGCCATTGCCGCACCGATGATGAACACGTAGGAAATCACGCGATCGGTGTTGATCCCCAGGATCGAGGCCATCTTGCGGTCTTGCTGGGTTGCGCGGCACATGCGCCCGAGTTTGGTGTACTTGATGACGTAGGTCAGCAGGGCCATACCGGCGAATGCGGCAACCAGAATGAAGATTTTGGTGTAGGTGAGCTGGACGAAGCCGCTTCCGACTTCCACTCGCCATGCACCGGTCAGCAGGGTCGGTACGCCTTGTTGGCGGGCGCCCTGAGCGATCTGTGCATAGTTTTGCAGGATCAGCGAAATACCGATGGCGCTGATCAGCGGTGCCAGTCGGGTGGAGTTACGCAGGGGTTTGTAGGCCACACGCTCAATGACCCAGCCATACACCGCCGTGACGATGATGGTGAAGACCAGTGTGCCAAGCATCAACAGAGGGAAGGATTCAATACCGAAGTATGCCAGCAGAGCCAGACTGATCGCCGCGAGGTAAGCGGAAATCATGTAAACCTCGCCATGGGCGAAGTTGATCATGCCGATGATGCCATAGACCATTGTGTAGCCGATGGCGATCAGGCCATAGACCGACCCGAGGGTCAGGCCGTTGACCAGTTGCTGCAGGAAAATACCATCCATAACGCAATCTCACGCATTTGAGAGACTGCACAGAAACCGGGTGCGACGGACCGGGGTTCAGCCACCCGCGCAACACGGTTGTGTGCAGCTCTACGAGAAAAGACAGATGTGCCTTCTGGAAAATGCCAGTCAGCTGAGGGTGAACACTGTCTCTGTGGCGAGGGAGCTTGCTCCCGCCGGGTCGCGAAGCGTCCCCAAAAAAGGACTGCTGCGCTGTCCAGCGGGAGCAAGCTCCCTCCCCACAGGCCGGTTACACGCTCATATCACTTCTGTTTTTCCAGTTGGTGGTATTTGCCATCCTTGTCCCACTGATAAACCACGTAGTCGGAGATTTTCAGGTCGCCCTTGGCGTCCCAGGTCTTCTCGCCCATCACGGTTTTAACCGGGTTTTTCTTCAGCCACTCGGCCGCTTTTTCGCCGCTGTTGGACTTGGAGCCATTGAAGGCAGCTGCCAGGGTCTGAACCGAAGCGTAAGCGTACAGGGTGTAGCCTTCCGGCTCGGTGCCGGCCTTGCGGAAAGTGTCTACCACGGTCTTGCTGTCTGGCAGCAGGCGTGGGTCGGCGCCGAAGGTCATGTACACGCCATCAACGTTCTGCGGGCCGCCGGCGGTGGTCACGAGTTCGTCAGTCACGATGCCATCATCGGACATGAACTTGACGTCCTTCAGGCCTTGTTCACGCAGTTGGCGAACCAGTGGACCGGCTTCCGGGTGCAGGCCGCCGAAATAGACGACATCGGCACCGGCTGCACGGATCTTGGTGACCACGGCGCTGAAGTCTTTCTCGCCACGGGTCAGACCTTCGTACAGTACCGGCGTTACGCCGCGCTTGACCAGTTGAGCCTTGGTGGCATCGGCCAGACCTTGACCGTAGGTGTCTTTGTCGTGCAGAACCACGACTTTCTTGCCCTTGAGCACGTCGACGATATAGTCGCCGGCCACGATGCCCTGCTGGTCGTCACGACCGCACATACGGAACATGGCGCTCAGGCCGCGCTCGGTCACCTGTGGGTTGGTGGAACCCGGAGTGATTGCGATGATGCCTGCTTCGTCGTAGATCTCGGAAGCCGGAATGGTCGACGAGGAGCAGAAGTGACCGACCACACCCGCCACTTTCTGGTTGGTCAGGTCCTTGGCGACCGTCACAGCCTGTTTCGGTTCGCAGGCGTCATCGCCCTTGACCAGTACGATTTTTTCCCCGTTCACGCCGCCCGCTGCGTTGACCGCATCGGCTGCTGCCTGTGCACCCTTCATGTACTGCTCGCCAAATGCTGCGTTGGCGCCCGTCATGGGACCCGCCACACCGATTTTCACATCAGCTTGTGCAAACGCAGAAACACCCAACGCAGCTGCCACTGCGAGGGCCAGAAAGCCTTTCTTGTAAAACGTCTGGGACATGAGGTGGTGCTCCAAGGTTTTTTTTAGTTGGCACTGCGACTTCACTGAATGCTCAGAGCAAGGGCCGTGCCATCGGTTTTTTATTCTTGAACAAGTCGCTGCTTTATTGTTTTTTCGACTGTTTCGGGCCCATTTTCATTGGGCGTGCAACCGTCTAAACCGCAGAAGGTGAAACCATTTATTTTTAATGGCGCAACCCGCATGCGCCATCATTGCAACCGCGGTGTCAAACGACGTGCAACCAGCCTGTAACAACGTGCGTCACCGAAGTGCACACTGCTGGTGCGGGACTGCTACAACCCGCACCACTACAGGCTAGTCGCTGCGCCGAAAAGCGCCGCTTCCAGCAACAAATTTCAGCAATCAAATCACGATCCGCAAGCACTGGCCCGCGTGATACAGCGAAAATCCGGCCTCGTACAGACAGCTTCGCAGCCCCACCCCAGCCAGTGGTTGCATGGGGGCGAAGGGAATCGGCAGCGCCTGAGGATTTCCGTTACACAAATAATCGGCAAAGGCTTTGCCGACTACAGTGCCAGTCGTCACGCCCCGACCGTTGTAGCCGGTGACTGCCACTAAACCGGGCGCCGGTTCGAACAGACGCATCAAATGATCGGGGGTGAAGGCGATGCAACCGGTCCAGGTGCACTCCCATTCCACTGGTTTGAGGTACGGAAAATAGTGCTGTTGAACCCGGTCGGCCCAGGCCTTGAGGAACCAGGTCGGCTTCTGATTGCCATTACCCAGACTGCCGAGCAACAGGCGGCCGTCTTTGTCGCGACGAATGCTGCTGAGTACCTGACGGGTGTCCCAGGAACCCTGGCCACCGGGAAGGATTTGCTGCGCAGCCTCTTCGGTGAGCGGCACGGAGGCCACTTGATAGTAGTAACCGGGGAAGAAGTTGCGCCGCAGTTCCGTCCAGTCACCTTCGGTGTAAGCGTTGGAGGCGATCACGACTTGCTCGGCCAGCACTGAACCCTGGGCGGTCTGTACCGACCAGCGTTGGCCCTGACGTTCGAGTCGAGTCACGGGAGAATGGTCGAACAGCTGACCGCCGAGGCCGATGGCCGCCTTGGCCAGCCCCGTGGTGTAAGCCATCGGGTTGATCGTGCCGGCACGCTTGTCGAGCAACGCGGCGGCGATTTTTTGGGTGCCGGTTGCCTGTTCGCAGGCTTGCCCCGTCAGCAGTTCGACCGGTGCACCGCGACGTTTCCATTGTTCCTCACGACTGCGCAAGTCCGCTTCGCCACGGGCGTTGTGCGCCATGTGCAGCGTGCCTTCGCGGCGTAACTGGCAATCGATGTTGTACTTGTCCACAAGGCTGAACACCAACGAAGGTGCCGCCCCCAGCATGCGATTGAGCTGGCTGCCGACCGCTTCGCCGAAGCCGGCGTCAATGTCGTCCGGTGGAATCCACATGCCGGCGTTGACCAGCCCGACGTTGCGTCCCGAACCGCCATGACCGGCGCGATGGGCTTCCAGCACGCATACCGTTTTACCTTGTTCCAGCAGATGCACCGCCGCCGACAGACCGGTGAAACCGGCGCCGATGACGCACACGTCAACCGTGACTTCGCCCTTGAGCGCCGTGTTGTCGGGCCTTTGCGGCGTCAGTTTTTCCCACAGACACTCTTCGCGTAACGGCATTGCCAGACTCCAACAGAAACCTAACCAAGCCGCCAAAAAGATCGCAGCCTTCGGCAGCTCCTACAAAACCGCAGCCAGGCACAATCCCGTAGGAGCTGCCGAAGGCTGCGATCTTTTCAAGCACACCACTTTTCCATCAGTCGAACGTAATACCCTGCGCCAACGGCAGTTCCAGCGAGTAGTTCACGGTGTTGGTCTGACGACGCATGTACCCGCGCCATGCATCGGAGCCGGACTCACGACCACCGCCGGTCTCTTTCTCGCCACCAAACGCACCGCCGATTTCCGCGCCGCTCGGGCCGATGTTGACGTTGGCGATGCCGCAGTCGCTGCCCACCGCCGACATGAACTGCTCGGCTTCACGCACGTCGGTGGTGAAGATGCACGAGGACAGGCCTTGTGGCACCGAGTTGTTCAAGCGCAGTGCTTCGGCGAAGTCCTTGTAACCAACCACGTACAGGATCGGCGCGAAGGTTTCGTCACGGACCACATCGCTCTGCTCCGGCATTTCGACGATGGCCGGCGAGACGTAGTAAGCGTTCGGGTATTTGTCTTCCAACTGACGCTTGCCGCCGAAGACCCGGCCGCCTTCGCTCAAGGCCTGCTCCAGCGCGTCCTGCATGTTGTCGAAGCTGTGCTTGTCGATCAGCGGGCCGATCAGGTTGCCTTCCAGCGGATTGCCGATACGCACTTTCGAGTAAGCGGCTTTCAGGCGGGTGACGATTTCTTCTTTCACCGATTCGTGAGCGATCAGGCGACGCAAAGTGGTGCAACGCTGGCCGGCGGTGCCGACGGCACTGAACAGAATGGCGCGAACAGCCATGTCCAGATCGGCGCTTGGGCCGAGGATCATCGCGTTGTTGCCACCCAGTTCCAGAATGCTGCGCGCAAAACGTGCGGCAATTTTCGGCGCCACTTCGCGACCCATGCGGGTGCTGCCCGTGGCGCTGATCAGCGCGACGCGCGGGTCATCGACCAGCGCTTCGCCGGCATCGCGGCCACCGATGATGACCTGACTCAGGTGCGGAGGTGCGTCGCTGAAGTTTTTCAGTACACGGTCGAACAACGCCTGGCAGGACAGTGCGGTCAGCGGGGTTTTCTCCGACGGTTTCCAGATCACCGGGTTACCGCAGACCAGCGCCAGCGTGGTGTTCCACGCCCAGACCGCCACCGGGAAGTTGAACGCGCTGATCACGCCGACGATACCCAGCGGGTGCCAGGTTTCACGCATGTGGTGGCCAGGGCGCTCGGAGGCGATGGTCAAACCGTACAGTTGGCGGGACAGGCCGACGGCGAAGTCGCAGATGTCGATCATTTCCTGAACTTCACCCAGGCCTTCCTGAGTGATCTTGCCCGCTTCCCAGGACACCAGCTCGCCGAGGTCGGCCTTGTATTCACGCAGGATGTCGCCCAGTTGCCGCACCAGCTCCCCACGGCGCGGGGCCGGGAC
Source organism: Pseudomonas sp. LB3P81 (assembly GCF_054897965.1). Taxonomy (NCBI): domain Bacteria; kingdom Pseudomonadati; phylum Pseudomonadota; class Gammaproteobacteria; order Pseudomonadales; family Pseudomonadaceae; genus Pseudomonas; species Pseudomonas sp. LB3P81. The sequence continues at coordinate 2,747,734 of NZ_JBUBVG010000001.1, forward strand.
CTTGCGCCACAATTCGAACGCATGATCTGCGCGACTGATGTGCTGCTCGACTTCAGCGGCGCCTTCCCAGTTCACAGAGGCGATCTTGCTGCCATCGATCGGCGAATGCACCGGCACCTTGCCGTTCTGGTACAGGGCCGGGTTCACACCAAGACGATCAAGCAATGCGGCAACCATGGGTCACTCCTCAAGCAAAAAACAGAAAACGTGCAGCCGGAATATCACGACTGATCAGACCTGTAGTTTTAGCTCGCCGGAGGTTACCCAACAAACGACCTTTAAGAGAGATATCATTCCGTTTATTCATGCTGCGAATTGCTGGTCAGTAAGAAACAAGAAAAAAGGACAACCCATGCTGAATAAACGCTACCTGCCGTCGATCACCGCGCTGCAGTGTTTCGAGGCCGTGACCCGGCATTTGAGCTTCACGCGGGCCGCCGAAGAGCTGAACCTGACCCAGAGCGCGGTCAGCAAACAGGTCGCGCAACTGGAAGAATTGTTGCAGCACCTGCTGTTCCGCCGGGTGCGTCGACGCCTGCAAATGACCCCGGCCGGTGATTTGTACCTGGTTGAGGTACGAAAAATCCTCACGCAAGTCGAGATGTCGACCCACTACCTGCGTTCCTACGGCGGGGAAACCGAAGTCCTGCGCGTCTCGACCCCGCCGACCTTCGGCGCCCGCTGGCTGGTGCCCCGTTTGAAAGGCTGGCGCCTGCGCCATCCGTCGATCCACCTGGACCTGTGCAGCGAGCAGGAAGCCGATGATCTGCTGCAAGGTCGCAGCGATCTGGCGTTCTATTTCGGCCAGGGTTCACGGCCCCGCACCGAATGCCTGAAACTGTTCGGCGAAGAGCTTGTTCCCGTGTGTGCACCGGGCAGTTTGCCGGCCACTCCATTCACCGATCCGACCCAACTCACCGACCTGGTCCTGCTGCAAAACGCGTCGCGACCACAGGCCTGGCATGACTGGTTCGATAGCCAGGGTTATCACACTGAACACAGCTACCACGGGCCACGCTTCGAAACCTTTTATATGTGCATCCGCGCCGCGCAGGTCGGCTGCGGCGTGGCGCTGTTACCGCGGTTTCTGGTGGAAGAGGAATTGGCCGACGGCAAACTGGTCATTCCCTGGCAGCATGCGATGCCCAGCTCCGACGCCTATTACCTGGCGTACCCGGAGCATTCGGCGGAAGTGCCCAAGGTGCGGGATTTTGTGAAGTGGATGCTGGAACAGATTGATAATCCCACCTCCGCTGACTGCCCCCCTGCCCCCCTGTAGGAGCTGTCGAGTGAAACGAGGCTGCGATCTTTTGACTTAGATTTTTTAAGATCAAAAGATCGCAGCCTCGTTTCACTCGACAGCTCCTACATAGTCAACACAGAAATCACTGGCAATACCCACCACCGATATGCGCCACTATCTGCATTCAAAGTGGAGAACCCCGTTATGAGCGAGAGTGTGTTTGCCGATCGCATCGTGCAGAACCTGCTCGACACCGACTTCTACAAACTGACGATGATGCAGGCGGTGCTGCACAACTACCCGAACGTGGAAGTCGAATGGGAGTTTCGTTGCCGCAACAGTGAAGATCTGCGCCCGTATCTGGCGGAGATCCGCTTCCAGATCGAACGCCTGGCCGAGTTGAGCCTGAGCGCCGACCAGTTGAGTTTCATGGAGCGCATTAGCTTCATGAAGCCGGATTTCCTGCGTTTTCTCGGTTTGTTTCGCTTCAACCTGCGCTACATCCACACCGGCATTGAAAACGGCGAACTGTTCATCCGCCTGCGCGGGCCGTGGCTGCATGTGATCCTCTTCGAAGTGCCGCTGCTGTCCATCGTCAGCGAAGTGCGCAACCGCTATCGCTACCGGGACATCGTTCTGGAGCAGGCGCGCGAGCAGCTTTATCGCAAGTTCGACTGGCTGACCGCCAACGCCAGCAGCGACGAATTGTCCGATTTGCAGGTAGCCGATTTCGGCACCCGCCGTCGCTTTTCCTACCGAGTGCAGGAAGAAGTAGTGAACGTGCTCAAGCACGATTTCCCCGGCCGTTTCGTCGGCACCAGCAACGTGCATTTGTCCCGGGAACTGGACATGAAGCCGCTGGGTACCATGGCTCACGAATGGATCATGGCGCACCAGCAACTCGGTCCGCGACTGATCGACAGCCAGATTGCCGCCCTTGATTGCTGGGTCCGCGAATACCGCGGTTTGCTGGGGATCGCCCTGACCGATTGCATCACCATGGATGCCTTCCTCAACGATTTCGACCTGTACTTTGCCAAGCTCTTCGACGGCCTGCGCCATGACTCCGGGGATCCGGGGATCTGGGCAGAAAAGGCCATCGCCCACTATCAAAAGCTGGGCATCGACCCGATGAGCAAGACACTGACGTTCTCCGACAGTCTGACGCTGCCCAAGTCGCTGGAAATATTTCGCGCATTACGCGGTCGGATCAATGTCAGCTTCGGCATCGGCACCCACATGACGTGCGATATTCCAGGTGTTGAACCGATGAGCATCGTGCTTAAAATGGCGGCCTGCAATGGCCAGCCGGTGGCAAAGATCTCCGACGAGCCTGGCAAGACTCACTGCAAAGACCCGAATTTCGTCGCTTACTTGCGACACGTTTTCAAAGTTCCTGCCGCCCTTTCCAGCACACCAAGCAAGGAGTGAATTCATGCAAGCCGAACAGCGTGAGATTGCTGAACAGCTCAAGGTCCAGCCGCCGTTCGCCGACAAGGCCGCCCTCGAGGCGGAAATCGCCCGGCGCATTACCTTCATCCAGGATTGTCTGGTCAATTCCGGGCTCAAGACCCTGGTGCTCGGCATCAGCGGCGGGGTCGATTCCCTGACCGCCGGCCTGCTGGCCCAGCGCGCCATGTGTGAACTGCGCACTCGCACCGGTGATGACAACTACAAGTTCATCGCCGTGCGCCTGCCGTACGAAACCCAGTTCGATGAACACGACGCACAGGCTTCGGTGGATTTCATCACGCCAGACGAGCGCCACACCGTGAACATCGGCCCTGCGGTCAAATCCCTGGCCAATGAAGTGGCCGCCTTCGAAGGCAAGCATGCGGTCTCGGTGGATTTCGTCCTCGGCAACACCAAGGCGCGGATGCGCATGGTCGCCCAGTACACTATCGCTGGCGCGGCTCATGGCCTGGTAATCGGCACCGACCACGCGGCAGAAGCGGTGATGGGATTTTTCACCAAGTTCGGCGACGGTGCTTGCGACCTGGCTCCGTTGAGCGGCCTGGTGAAAAATCAGGTTCGAGCCATCGCCCGCAGTTTCGGCGCACCGGAATCGCTGGTGGAAAAGGTCCCGACGGCGGACCTGGAAGACTTGTCGCCGGGTAAACCGGATGAAGCGTCCCACGGCGTGACCTACGCCGAGATCGACGCGTTTCTGCACGGTGAGCCGGTGCGTGAGGAAGCGTTCAAGATCATTTGTGATACGTACAGGAAGACCCATCACAAGCGAGTGATGCCGTTTGCACCTTGACTATGCCCCTGTAGCAGCCTGTAGGAGCTGTCGAGTGAAACGAGGCTGCGATCCTTTGATCTTGCTTTTAAAATCAAAATCAAAAGATCGCAGCCTCGTTTCACTCGACAGCTCCTACAGGGATTCGGCTTGACCCACTAATGAGCAAAAAAAACGTCCCATGCGGACGCTTTTTTTATGAACCCGATTCGCTTACTTCAGCGTAACCGTACCTTTCATCATCGAAATGTGGCCCGGGAACGAGCAGAAGAAGCCATATTTCTCGGCAGCATCAAGCTTCGACACATCGAAAGTCACCGAGTCGGTTTCATTGGCGCCGATGATTTTGGTGTGGGCGATGACGCGCGCATCACCTTCTTTCAGGTAGTTCTTGTCGATACCGGCCGCCAGACCATCGGTGGCGATCGGCTGCATGTCAGCCTCTTTGCTCAGCACCCAGTTATGGCCCATGACGTTTTTTGGCAGGTTGCCGGAGTGGGTCAGTTCAACGGTGAAGGTCTTGCAGCTTTTGTCGATTTCAATGGCCTTGGTGTTGAATGACATTTGGTCAGTGGAGTCGATGGTTGTCTTGCACTCGGCAGCCATCAGTTGGCTGCTGGCCAGTGACAGCAGGGATACCGCAACAAGTTTGGCAAACATGGTGAATCTCCAAGGCAGGGTTAACAAAAGTGCGAATGGACAGAAGACTGCCTGAAAACTTCGCAAGTTCCTATGATCTGCATCAAAAATTGTATACAACTTTCGAGCTATGACACTTATCGAAACAATCTACCAGCCAGACATCCAGGGCGGCCCTATCATCAGGGCGTCCTCACTTATCCGGAGCGTCTGTCATGTCCATCAACAGCTTTTTGTGCAGTTTGCTCGCCGCTTACGCCTGTGGCGCCAGTGGCACCTGTGAAACGCCGCAGCGCGAAGTTTAGACCTTGGAGCGCCGCACCTCTGCCTTTACTCTGTGGCCATCCTGACCATGGAGTAAGGCATGTCTTTAGCATCCGTTTGTGTATTTTGCGGTGCCAGCACCGGCACCAATCCGGCTTATCGTGAAGCGGCTGTCGCCCTCGGGCGAGCATTGGCCGAGCGCAAGCTGACCCTGGTCTATGGCGGCGGTGCCGTCGGGCTGATGGGGATTGTCGCCGATGCCGCACTGGCGGCCGGCGGTGAAGTGATCGGGATCATCCCGCAAAGCCTGAAGGACAAGGAAATCGGCCACAGCGGCCTGACTCGCCTGGAAGTGGTCGACGGCATGCATGCGCGAAAGGCGCGGATGGCCGAGCTCAGCGATGCATTTATCGCGCTGCCCGGTGGTTTGGGCACGCTGGAAGAACTGTTCGAAGTCTGGACCTGGGGCCAGCTCGGCTACCACGGCAAACCGCTGGGGCTGCTGGAAGTGAACGGTTTCTACAGCCAATTGACCGGTTTTCTTGATCATATCGTCGGCGAAGGCTTCGTTCGCGAAGCACACCGTGACATGCTGCAAGTGAGCGAATCACCGCAAACCCTGCTCGATGCCCTGGACGCCTGGCAACCGACCGTGGTGCCAAAGTGGACAGAGCAAAAACCCAGCTAACGGCTCGGCACCGATACAGGGCAGAATATGCGCCGCTCAACCTCACCTTCGACCCCAGAGGATCGCCCATGGCTAAACCTAATTATTCCTTCGCCAAACGTCAGAGAGACTTGGCCAAGGAGCAGAAGAAAGAGGAAAAGCTTCAGCGCAAGAAAGCTACAGCTGAAGAAGAAGCCGCCGCACTGAACCCGGAAGCAGACGGTGAAGTGGCCGCAGAAAGTGATGTTGAAGCACCGAAAGATCAGGCGCCCGACGCCTGAGACCCTCAGGGCCCGATGATCTGATCAGGCCCACCGGATCTGTGTCCAGGGTCAGCAGCGATGCTGCTGACCCTGTAGGAGCTGCCGAAGGCTGCGATCTTTTGATCTTGCTCTTCAATGGCCTGAAAAAGCTCAAGATCAAAAGATCGCAGCCTTCGGCAGCTCCTACAAGGGGGCTTTGTTACTCCAATGGCATCACGGTAACGCGGACTTCCGGATCGTGATTACCTCCCCCCAGAATCACCCCCCGCAACGGCGAAACATCGGAAAAATCCCGGCCCCAGGCCAAGGTGATGTGTTCGAGTGCCGGTTGCACATTGTTGGTCGGATCGAAATCCACCCAGCCCAGCACCGGGCAAAAAACCGAAACCCAGGCATGCGAGGCGTCGGCACCGATCAACCGTGGCTGGCCCGGCGGCGGCTGAGTCAGCAGGTAACCGCTGATGTAACGAGCCGCCAACCCACGGGAACGCACGCAAGCGAGCATCAGGTGAGCGAAGTCCTGGCACACCCCGCGCCGGCGCTCCAGCACTTCCACCAGTGGCGTCGCCACCTGGGTCGCTTCGGCATCGAAGGTGAATTCGCTGAAGATTTTCTCCATCAGCGCCTGAACGCCGAGCAACAGCGGTCGCCCCGCCGGGAAACAGCTTTCCGAGAAACCGACGAAGTTGCGCTTCAAATGCACATAGGGCGATTCGAACCGGAAACGGCAAGCTTCCAACAAATCGGGCGAAAGCGGCTGACCGCTGTAGGTCAGTGCGTTGCGGGTTTCTTCCCAGGCCGGAGATTGATTGAAATCGAGCGTTGGCCGCGACAACACTTCGACGGTGAGCCGGGCGTTGACCAATAATTCATCGTGCGGCCGCTCGAAGGCCAGTCGGGTCAGCGGATTGCCGAACACGTCCAGCTCGTCCCGGCGCGATGTCGGGTCGGGGCTGATCTGCAATTGCTGCTCGGTGCAGCGCTGCCAGTTACTGGCCCGTGGCCAAAGATGCGCCAATTGCTGGGCGAGGGACACCGGGCTGTCGTAGTGATAATGGGTGTCGTGGAAAATCTGGTAACGGGCGCTCATCAGACGGACACCGTGCGCTGGCTGACATCATCGACATGGGCGAAATGGCGCAACGCCAGACGATCCGACACTTGCCCGCTGGCATCAGCGATCTCTTGCAGCAGATCGGCCAGCCCCTCAATGGCGGCATGAACGCTGGCTTCGCCGAACAGCGAATTCTCCAGGCACCCCAGATCGAAGCGCGCCAGCCGCTCCACCAATTGCGGCAGACCCGCTTCGCGCGGCACAGCAAAATCATCGTTCAAGCGTTTGAGGGTGCGGGTCACCAGTTTCAACTGGAACAGCACTGCATGCGGGTTCTGCTCGTCGAGCAGCAGCAGGTCCAGCACCGGGATCAATTGCGCCACGGCCAGATACCGCGAGCGATAGGTGATGCTGCTGTTGCCCAGTTCCAGCAACCATTCCAGCCCGGCCTGATCGAAGGCACCGCTGCCGCGCAGGAACGCCGCCAGGCTGCCGCTGAGAAACTGCAGGCGCTCGATCCGCCGTCCGATCATCAGGAAGCGCCAGCCTTCGTCCCGGGTCATGTCGTCGAGGGCAAATCCGGATAGCGCCGCCAGCGACATCACCAGGCGGTTGAGAAAATCCAGCAACTCGCCGAAATCCGGTTCTTCGGTTTCCAGCTCGATAGCCTCGCGTTGCAACTCCACGAGCGCCTGCCAGTTTTCCCGCGAGAGCTTGCCGCGCACCTGCGAAGCCGCCCACTGCAAGCGCTGCAGGTTGGAACGCAGGCTGAACGGCCAGTCATCGCCGAGCAGCGCCGCCAATAACCGTTCAGGTAACTCACCTTCATCAGGCAACAACATCAACCGCTCACCCAGCTCGACAGCCGCCTCCAGTGCTTGCGGATCGTCGCCATCGACATAGCGCGCCAGCATGATCCGCAGCAACCGCGCGCTGTCGTCGCAACGCTCACAGTAACGGCCGAACCAGAACAGGTTTTCCACCACCCGCGACGGCAGATAGGGATCGCGCCGCACCAGGTCGTGCACGCCGATGCTGCGCTGGGCTTTCCACTGCTCGCCGCTGGGTGGCCGATCCCCGAGCACCCAAGTGTCCTTGCTTGCGCCGCCGCGTTGCATCGACACCACTTCGGCGTCGGCTTGCGCGGCAACCCGGGTCAAACCACCGGGCAGAACCCGATAGCCGTCGCGACTGGCCACCGCATACACGCGCATGCCGATGGCCCGGGGTTGCAAATGACCATCCTCGGCTTGCCAGATCGGCGCCTGAGATAACTGAGCCAGTTCTTGCGCCACATAGGCGTAAGGTCGCGCCTGCATGCGCTCGGCGAGAACCTGACGCTGTTTTTCACTCAAATCACGGCCAAACACCGGAGGGAAGCTCTGCGACGGAAATGCGGGTTTGATCAACAATTCCGGAAGTTTTTTCAATGCTTCGGCCAGCACCGGCGCTTCGCCGCACCACCACGTGGCGATGGACGGCAGGATCAGTTCTTCGCCGAACAGGAATTGATTGACCCTTGGCAGGAAGCCCAGCAGTCCCGGCGATTCCAGTACGCCGCTGCCGAGTGCGTTGGCCACCAGCACGCGTCCCTGCCGCACGGCTTCAAGCAGGCCCGGCACACCGAGCGCCGAATCGGTACGCAGTTCCAGCGGGTCGCAGAAGTCATCGTCGAGCCGGCGCATGATCGCGTGGACCCGGCGCAGGCCGCTCAATGTTTTCAGGTAAACCGTGGCATCGCGCACCGTGAGGTCGCCGCCTTCCACCAACGGATAACCGAGCTGCCGCGCCAGATACAGGTGTTCGAAATAGCTTTCGTTGAAACGCCCCGGCGTCAGCAGCACGATCAGCGGCACTTCATCATCGCTCGGTGCCTGACGGGCCAGGGTTTCCTGCAGCGTGCGGAAGAACCCCGCCAGGTGCTGCACCTTCAAATCACGGTACAACTCGGGAAAGGCCCGGGACACGATCGTGCGGTTTTCCAGGGCGTAACCGGCGCCGGACGGTGCTTGAGTCCGATCCGCCGTCACCCACCAGCGACCGTCGGGCGTGCGCGCCAGATCCACGGCATACAGATGCAGAAAGGCCCCATCGGGCGGCGTGATGCCCTGACAGGGCCAGAGGAAGTTGTTGTGACCGAATACCAGCTCGGCAGGTAAAAGACCTTCGGCGATCAACCGTTGCGGTCCGTACAAATCGGCCAGTACCGCGTTCAGCAGACGCGCCCGTTGAGCGATCCCGGCCGATAACTGCGCCCACTCATCAGCAGCGATCACATGCGGCAGCAGGTCCAGCTCCCACGGCCGATCGGCACCCTTGGGGTCCGCGTAGACGTTGTAGGTCACGCCGTTTTCCTGGATCTGCCGGGTCAACAGTGCCTGACGCTGCACCAACTGCGTTGGCGTGCTGCGTTGCAACTGGTCGAACAGCCGCTGCCAGTGCGGGCGCACGGCGCCGCTGTCGTCGAGCAGTTCGTGATAAGTGCCCGCCGTCAGCGGGTAGCGGTCTAGCAGGTCAGGCATGGAAAGCTCGGCAGACAGCAAGGAACGGTCAGACTAACGCAGCTCATGACGCCCGGATATACGAAAAATCCGAGCGTCGTGTACGGTTTAGAAACGTCGCAAATCGAGAGTCATCGGCAGCTCGTCGTTAATTTCCAGAATCGGTATAGGAAGTTTCCCTGGGCTGTGTCCGATGCGGAAGAAACGCGCCATCCGCCTGCTCTCGGCCTCATTGGCGTTCACCGGCAAGCTGTCGTAGTTGCGGCCGCCCGGATGGGCAACGTGGTACTGACACCCCCCCAGTGAACGCTGCATCCAGGTGTCGAGCAAGTCGAACACCAGCGGCGCATGGACCGGGATCGTCGGTTGCAGGCAGTTGGCCGGCTGCCAGGCACGAAAGCGCACGCCAGCGACGAATTCGCCCACCCGCCCGGTGGACTGCAAGGGCACGGGAACGCCGTTGCACGTCAGCAAATAACGCTGCGGTGCCAGGCCGCTGAGCTTCACTTGCAGGCGCTCCAGGGACGAATCCACGTAGCGCACCGTGCCGCCGACCGCGCCCTCCTCACCCAGCACATGCCAAGGCTCCAGCGCCTGACGCACTTCCAGCTCGATGCCGCTAACGGCGTAATCGCCAACCTTGGGAAAGCGAAACTCCAGATGCGCCGCGAACCACTCGGCCCGCACCGGATAACCCGAGGCGTTGAGATCAACGATGACGTCGGCGAAATCCTGCTCGATAAAGTGCGGCAACAGGAACCGGTCGTGCAATTCCGTACCCCAGCGCGCCAGTTTCGGCGGCGCATAAGGCTCGCGCCAGAACCGTGCGACCAGTGCTCGCAGCAACAACTGCTGAGCCAGGCTCATGCGCGCATGCGGTGGCATTTCAAAGGCACGTAATTCCAGCAAGCCAAGACGCCCCGTCGCACCGTCCGGCGAATAGAGTTTGTCGATGCAAAACTCGGCGCGGTGGGTGTTGCCGGTCACGTCGATCAGCAGGTTGCGCAGTAGCCGGTCCACCAGCCACGGCGCGCATTCCTCGCCCGGTTCGGGCATTTGCGCAAAGGCAATTTCCAGCTCGTACAACGCATCGTTGCGGGCTTCATCAACGCGCGGCGCCTGGGACGTCGGGCCGATGAACAACCCGGAAAACAGGTAGGACAAGGACGGATGGTTATGCCAGTAACTGATCAGGCTGCGCAGCAGATCCGGACGGCGTAGAAACGGTGAGTCAGCCGGTGTCGCGCCACCCAGTACGAAATGGTTACCGCCGCCGGTGCCGGTGTGCCGTCCATCGATCATGAATTTCTCGGTGGTCAGTCGGGTCTGGCGCGCTTCTTCGTAGAGAAACTCGGTGCGCTCGACCAGTTCGTCCCATGTGGCGGACGGCTGCACGTTGACCTCGATCACGCCCGGGTCCGGGGTGATGCGGAAGTTGCTCAGGCGTGGATCGCTCGGCGGTTCATAGCCTTCCAGCAACACCGGGCAACGCAACTCCTGCGCCGTGGCCTCGATCGCGGTGACCAGCTCCAGATAATCCTCGACCCGCTCCAGCGGCGGCATGAACAGGTACAACCGCCCTTCCCGAGCCTCGGCGCAGAATGCGGTGCGGGTCAGCCAGTCGGCGGACTCGTCGACTTCCAGATCGCGCTCGACCGCTTCGGCCGCGGCCCCCGGGCTGTTCAACTGCTGAGTGTCTGGAAGCGCCGGGAATTCCTGATTGGGGTCGTTGGGATAGATGAACGGATACTCGGCGGCTTTCACCCAAGGCTGCGAACCCAGCGGCAAGCGGTAACCCAGCGCCGAATCCCCCGGCACCAGTCGGCAGTGCTCGTCGCGCAGATACCAGCGACCGCTTTGCCACTGATCGCCCTTGGTGGTGCGCGCCAGCGGCAAGACCTGGCCGATCACTTTATCCAGCCCCTGACTGAAGACTTTGCGCAGACGCGCGCGCTCCAGCGGTTCTTCCAGGCGTGAGTCTTCGGCGCTGACGTTCTGCGGTAAAGCGCCTTCGCGCCAGAGGTAATAGAAATTGTCTTCGTAGGCTGGGAACACAAAACGTGTCGGAATTTTCAAACGCTCGGCGACACTCGCCAAAAAACGCCCGGCCAGTTCGCCATCGGCGCCGTAATCTTCCTGCTCATCGGCAATCAGCGCGCTGTTGTGCCAGATCGGCACGCCGTCGCGGCGCCAGTAACAGTTCAGCGACCAGCGCGGCAGTTGCTCGCCGGGGTACCACTTGCCCTGACCGAAATGCACCAGGCCCTTGGGTGCGTAACGTTTGCGCATGCGCTGAAACAGTTCGGCGGACAGACGACGCTTGTCCGGCCCGAGCGCGGCGGTGTTCCACTCGGCGCCGTCCGGATCGTCGATGGAGACGAAGGTCGGCTCGCCGCCCATGGTCAGGCGTACGTCGCCTTCCAGCAGGTCGGCATCGATCTGCCGGCCCAGCGCCTGGATCGCCAGCCATTGGTCTTCGGTGTAGGGCTTGGTGACCCGCGGCGCCTCCCAAATCCGCTCCACGGACATTTCGTGGGTGAATTCGCACTCGCACGGTTCTACCAGACCACTGATCGGTGCCGCAGAGCCCGGATCGGGACTACACGCCAACGGAATGTGTCCTTCACCGGCAAACAGCCCTGACGTCGCGTCCAGGCCGATCCAGCCCGCACCGGGCAAATAGACCTCGCACCAGGCGTGCAGGTCGGTGAAGTCCACTTCGGTGCCAGAAGGGCCGTCGAGACTTTTGACGTCGGCGGTCAGTTGAATCAGATAGCCAGAGACGAAGCGCGCCGCCAGCCCAAGGTTGCGCAGCAGTTGCACCAGCAACCACGCCGAGTCGCGGCAGGAACCGGAGGCATGTTCAAGGGTGTGCTCGGGTGTCTGCACACCTGGTTCCATGCGGATCAGGTAGCCAATGTCCTCGCTCAAACGCTGATTGAGCGCGACGAGGAAATCCACGCTCGGCAGCGGCGTGCGGTCTATGCCGTCCAGGTACGCCTTGAATTTCGGCGTCAGCGGCAGCGTTTCCAGATACGGCGCCAGCTCCTTGCGCTCGTCCGCTGCGTAGGTGAACGGGATTTTTTCCGCGTAGGGTTCGAGGAAGAAGTCGAACGGATTGAATACCGCCATTTCGGCCAGCAGATCGACCTCAATCCGAAGCTCATCGGTTTTTTCCGGAAACACCAGACGCGCCAGGTAATTGCCCTGCGGGTCCTGCTGCCAGTTGATGAAGTGCTGCTCGGGCGAGACTTTCAGCGCATAGGACAATATCCGCGTGCGGCTGTGGGCAGCCGGGCGCAGGCGAACGATCTGCGGGCCGAGCTCGACGGCGCGGTCGTAGCGGTAATGCGTAACGTGGTGCAATGCGACATGAATCGACACGGCGTGCCTCCTGCGAGCCTTAAGCGTTATCGAAAGCGCGCAAGACTTATGCCATGCAGTGGCGCTGGCGCTTTCATAGAGTTGCTTAGGGCAGTACAGCACCAAAATCGGGCGATGCGGGAAATTGGTTTGAGGGAGTTGCACGCAAATGTGGCGAAGATCAAAAGATCGCAGCCTTCGGCAGCTCCTACAGGGGAATGGCGTACACCTGTAGGAGCTGCCGAAGGCTGCGATCTTTTTCTTTGTGGCTCAACGCAAAACGCCAACCCGAAGGTTGGCGTTCTGTTCAGCTCAAGCGTGGCTTAGCGCGGTACAACCGGCTTGCGCGCAGGCTTCGGTCCTTTGCCTTTGGCCGCATCCTTGCGCTCCTTGGCCGCCTGCTGGTTGCGGGCGAACGCAGCAGCCTTGGCCTGTTCACGCTTGTCCCACGGGTTGCCGCCATCGCTGGCACGCGGTGGCAGGCCGGTGTGCTGGGTCAGGATCTTGGTGGTCTTCTCACCCGCCACTTTATGGCTGCCGGCTGGCGTCGAGTTTTTGCGACGGGCGCTCTGGTAGCTGTCGGTCGCCGGCTGATGCAGCGGGATCAATTGGTTCTTGCCCGGCCCGATCAGGTCGGCGCGGCCCATGCGGGTCAGCGCTTCACGCAGCATCGGCCAGCCTTTCGGGTCGTGATAACGCAAGAACGCCTTGTGCAGACGACGCTGCTCTTCGCTCTTGACGATGGTCACGGCGTCGCTCTTGTAAGTGACCTTACGCAGCGGATTCTTGCCCGAGTGGTACATCGCGGTGGCGGTGGCCATCGGCGACGGGTAGAACGCCTGCACTTGATCGGCGCGGAAGCCATTGTCCTTGAGCCACAGGGCCAGGTTCATCATGTCTTCGTCGGTGGTGCCCGGGTGCGCGGCGATGAAGTATGGAATCAGGTACTGCTCTTTCCCCGCTTCCTTGGTGTACTTCTCGAACATGCGCTTGAACTTGTCATAGCTGCCGATGCCCGGCTTCATCATCTGGTTGAGCGGACCTTCCTCGGTGTGTTCCGGGGCGATCTTCAGGTAACCACCGACGTGGTGGGTCACCAGCTCCTTGACGTATTCCGGCGACTCGACCGCGAGGTCATAGCGCAGGCCGGAAGCAATCAGGATCTTCTTCACACCCGGCAAGGCACGGGCACTGCGATACAGCTGGATCAGCGACGAGTGGTCGGTGTTCAAATTCGGGCAGATGCCAGGGAACACGCACGACGGCTTGCGGCACGCGGATTCGATTTCCGGGCTCTTGCAAGCGATGCGGTACATGTTCGCGGTCGGGCCGCCGAGGTCGGAAATGACGCCGGTGAAGCCTGGCACCTTGTCGCGGATCTCTTCGATTTCGCGAATGATCGACTCTTCGGAGCGGTTCTGGATGATCCGGCCTTCGTGCTCGGTAATCGAGCAGAACGTGCAGCCGCCGAAGCAGCCGCGCATGATGTTCACCGAGAAGCGGATCATGTCGTAGGCCGGGATTTTTTCCTTGCCGTACGCCGGGTGCGGGATACGTGCGTAAGGCATGCCGAACACGTAGTCCATTTCTTCAGTGGTCATCGGAATCGGAGGCGGGTTGAACCAGACGTCGACTTCGCCATGCTTCTGCACCAGCGCACGGGCGTTACCCGGGTTGGTTTCCAGGTGCAGCACGCGGTTGGCGTGAGCGTAAAGCACCGCATCGCCACGGACCTTCTCAACCGATGGCAGACGGATCACGGTCTTGTCGCGGGTCATTTTCGGGCTGGCCAGGATCTGTACGACCTTGGCTTCGCTCGGGTCCTCAACCGGACCTTTTTCCTGCTCGATGGCGCAGGCCTGGGTGTCCTGGGTGTTGACGTACGGGTTGATGATCTTGTCGACCTTGCCCGGACGATCGATACGCGTGGAATCGACTTCGTACCAGTCTTTCGGCGTATCGCGACGGATGAACGCGGTGCCGCGCACGTCGGTGATGTCTTCGATCTTGTGGCCGTAGGACAGACGCTGGGCGACTTCGACAATCGCACGCTCGGCGTTGCCGTAGAGCAGGATGTCGGCGCAGGCGTCGATCAGGATCGAGTTGCGCACCCGGTCCTGCCAGTAATCGTAATGGGCGATGCGGCGCAGGGAAGCTTCGATGCCGCCAAGAACGATCGGCACGTTCTTGTAGGCTTCCTTGCAGCGCTGGCTGTAAACCAGGCTCGCGCGGTCCGGACGCTTGCCCGCCAGGCCACCAGGGGTGTAGGCGTCGTCGGAGCGGATTTTCTTGTCGGCGGTGTAGCGGTTGATCATCGAGTCCATGTTGCCGGCCGCGACGCCGAAGAACAGGTTCGGCTCGCCGAGCTTCATGAAATCGTCTTTGGACTGCCAGTTCGGCTGGGCAATGATCCCGACGCGGAAGCCCTGGGACTCCAGCAGCCGGCCGATGATCGCCATGCCGAACGACGGATGGTCAACGTACGCATCACCGGTGACGATGATGATGTCGCAGGAATCCCAGCCAAGCTGATCCATCTCCTCCCTGCTCATCGGCAGGAATGGCGCTGGACCGAAACATTCGGCCCAGTACTTGGGATAGTCAAATAACGGCTTGGCTGTTTGCATGACGATGACCGGTGTTGAGATGAAAAATCGCGGGCGCGGAATATAGCACAAAAAATGACCAATTCCGACGGCTATGGTCGGAAATTGCGGAGGCTATTTGGCGCAAAGCTCCTGAGAACATGCACAACCCCTGTGGCGAGGGAGCTTGCTCCCGCTGGGTTGCGAAGCAGCCCCAAAACTTGCGACCAAGTTTTTTCAGACAGACCGCATTTTTCGGCTTTGCGACTGCTGCGCAGTCGAGCGGGAGCGAGCTCCCTCGCCACAGATTTCTTCTGGGTTACTCGTCGTCGAAGTTGTAGCTACCCGGCGCCAGGTTTTCGAAGCGGGTGTACTTACCGATGAACGCCAGTCGTGACGTGCCGATCGGGCCGTTCCGCTGCTTGCCGATGATGATCTCCGCAATGCCTTTGTGCTCGGTTTCCGGGTGATAAACCTCATCCCGGTACACGAACATGATGACGTCGGCATCCTGCTCGATCGCTCCGGATTCCCGGAGGTCGGAGTTGATCGGGCGTTTGTTCGGTCGTTGCTCCAGGGAGCGGTTGAGCTGGGACAACGCCACCACCGGGCAATTGAATTCCTTGGCCAGGGCTTTCAAGGAACGGGAAATCTCGGAAATCTCGTTGGTCCGGTTGTCACCGCCAGAGCCCGGAATCTGCATCAATTGCAGGTAGTCGATCATGATGAGGGCGACGTCGCCATGCTCACGCACCAGACGCCGGGTCCGAGCGCGCATTTCCGAAGGGCTGATACCCGCCGTATCGTCGATGAACAGCTTGCGGTCGTTGAGCAGGTTGACTGCCGACGTCAGACGCGGCCAATCGTCGTCATCCAGGCGGCCGGCACGGACCTTGGTCTGGTCGATACGGCCGAGGGACGACAACATACGCATGATCAGCGATTCACCTGGCATCTCGAGCGAGTAGACCAGCACACACTTGTCGCTGCGCAACACGGCGTTTTCCACCAGGTTCATCGCAAAGGTGGTTTTACCCATGGACGGACGACCGGCGACGATGATCAGGTCAGCCGGCTGCAGGCCGCTGGTCTTTTCGTCGAGGTCGGTGTAACCGGTGGACAAGCCAGTGATGGCGTTGTCGGTGTTGAACAAGGTGTCGATGCGGTCGATGGCCTTGGTCAGCAGGTCATTCACGCTCACCGGGCCGCCGGTTTTAGGCCGGGCCTCGGCGATCTGGAAGATCTGCCGTTCGGCTTCGTCGAGAATCTCTTCAGCTGTGCGACCTTCCGGGTTGAAGGCGCTGTCGGCAATCTCGGTGGCGATACCGATCAACTGCCGCAACGTCGCCCGCGCGCGGACGATCTGTGCATAGGCCTTGATGTTGGCGACGGACGGCGTGTTTTTCGCCAACTCGCCGAGGTAACCGAGGCCGCCGACTTGCGAAGTCTGACCTTCCTTGTCCAATTGCTCGGCAAGGGTCACGACGTCGATCGGGGAGTTCTGATCGGCGAGTTTGGCGATCGCGCGGAAGATCAGGCGGTGGTCATGCCGATAGAAATCGCCGTCGGAGACTTGATCGAGCACGCGTTCCCAGGCGTTGTTGTCCAGCATCAGACCACCGAGCACGGCCTGTTCGGCCTCGATGGAATGCGGCGGCACCTTCAGGGCAGCGGTTTGCAGATCGTATTGCTCGGGAGCGGAAATATCGTTCATGGCCACTTGGGTTCTTTAGGAAAAGCAGGGGGTTGTAGAAAATCAGGAACTGCAGAAAGACAAAGGGCACGACCTGTAAACAGGATCGTGCCCGATGTTACCGACAAGCACCCGAGGGTGCCAGCCGACAAGTGCTGCTTAAGCTGCTACCACGACAACGCGTACGGTGGCTTCAACTTCGGCGTGCAGGTGCACGGCTACGTCGAATTCGCCTACGTTGCGGATGGTGCCGTTCGGCAGACGAACTTCGCTTTTTGCAACTTCAACGCCAGAGGCGGTCAGTGCATCAGCGATGTCGTGAGTGCCGATCGAACCGAACAGCTTGCCTTCGTCACCAGCGGTGGCAGTGATAGTCACTTCCAGCTCAGCCAGTTGGGCGGCACGGCTTTCAGCCGAAGTTTTACGGTCTGCTGCGGCTTTTTCCAGCTCAGCGCGACGCTCTTCGAACGCAGCCAGGTTGGCTGGGGTCGCAGCGGTAGCTTTGCCGTAAGGCAGCAGGTAGTTACGACCGTAACCAGCCTTAACGTTCACTTTGTCACCCAGGTTGCCCAGGTTGGTGACTTTTTCCAGAAGGATCAGTTGCATGTGAAAATCCTCTTAACTTTTAACCTTCACCGTTCGCGCTATCGACGTCTTTCGGCGCCGAACGACCGCGAAAATCAATCAGGCTGTCGACGATGGCCAGGACCACCAGCAACGGATAGATCAGCTGCATGAACAGCAACAGCGTGACGTACAACCCCACCAGCCAGAATCTGGCCAGTCGCTTTTGCGCCACCAGCCCGTGAATCAGGGCCAGCCCGGCGAACACCAGCGGTACACTGCACAACGGCGTCAACATGGCCATCTGCGGACCGATGCTCGGTCCCAGAAGCATGAACGCCAGCAGTAACATCGCCAGCCCCAGCGGGAAGCGGATGGCGCGAAACTCGCGACCAAAACCACCCGGGTTGTACAACAACGCCTGCCAGTAGCGCCCGACAATCAGGCTCAGCACACTGACGATTTGCAACAAGGCCGCAATCAGGCCGGTCAGGACCGGTGCAATCAGGGACGCAAAATGCGCTTGCTCGTCTACCGACAACTTCTGGTAGACATCACCGAGTAGCGACGGCATGACCTTTATCAAAGCCTGCGCCAGCATCTCGATTTGGGGAGCAAAAACTGTCCCCAGCACCACTGCAAACACCACTCCCATCGCTATGCTGACCAGCAGCACGCGGCTCCAGGACTCGCTTGCGCGCAAAACCAACGCAAGGCTCGAAGACCCCAGCAGCACCAGAAGTGCCCGTGGGTCGTCGGAGTAAAGCCACCAGATCAACGCCGGCAGCAGTCCCAGAGCAAGTACGCCGAGGGCGTCCTTCAATCCGCGCCGCAGGAGCACAAGGCATCCGGCGGCAGCACCCAACCAATACAACAACGGCAATGTTGCGCATCCAGCCACTACGAGAGTGGCCTGCATACGGCCGCGCATGATGAACTCAGCTATGGCACGCATGCATTCAATCCTTTGCTACGTGTCGACTGCCCGGTCTCAGCGGCCGTGGCTGTCGGTGTAGGCCAGCAGGGCCAGGAAGCGGGCGCGCTTGATAGCGGTGGCCAGCTGACGCTGATAACGTGCTTTGGTACCGGTGATGCGGCTTGGAACGATTTTGCCGGTCTCGGATACGTAAGCTTTCAGAGTGTTGAGATCTTTGTAATCGATCTCTTTCACGTCTTCAGCGGTGAAGCGGCAGAATTTACGACGACGGAAGAAACGTGCCATGTAATAGGCTCCTCAAAAGGTCCGTGGATTACTCGTCAGCGTTATCGCTGTTGTCGCTGTCATCACTGTCAACGCCTTCGGCGTCGGAGTGCTCAGGACGGTCGCGACGCTCACGGCGCTCACTGCGGTTTTCTTCAGCCTTGAGCATCTCGGATTGGCCGGTAACGGCTTCTTCGCGACGGATGACCAGGTTACGGATCACTGCATCGTTGTAGCGGAAGTTGTCTTCCAGCTCGGCCAGGGCCTTGCCAGTGCACTCAACGTTCAGCATCACGTAGTGAGCCTTGTGAACATTGTTGATTGCGTAGGCCAGTTGACGACGGCCCCAATCTTCCAGACGGTGGATTTTGCCGCCGTCTTCTTCGATCAGCTTGGTGTAACGCTCAACCATGCCGCCGACTTGCTCGCTTTGATCCGGGTGGACCAAAAAGATGATTTCGTAATGACGCATGAATGCTCCTTACGGGTTGTAGCCTGCCGCTCAAAAGCGGTCAGACAAGGAGTGAATGACACTTATGGACTTGCTGGCGATAGACACATGCGTGCCTGCCGTCACAGCAAGGGGCGCAATTGTAGAGAAGGGACAGGAGAGGTGCAAGGCAATTGGTGATTATTTGAACAATCACCCAAACTCAAATCCGACCACCTGTAGGATGTAGGACTGTAGGAGCTGTCGAGTGAAACGAGGCTGCGATCTTTTGATCTTGAAAAATCAAAGTCAAAAGATCGCAGCCTCGTTTCACTCGACAGCTCCTACACAGCTCCTACACAGTTCCTACAAGGGAGTGTCAGGACTTTTTGGTGGCAGCCTTGACACTACGCTGGCGCTGAGCCTCGAACAGGCAGACGCCGGTCGCTACGGAAACGTTGAGACTGCTGACGCTGCCGGTCATCGGCAGGTGCACCAGGTAGTCGCACAGATCGCGAGTCAGGCGACGCATGCCGCTGCCTTCCGCCCCCATGATCAGGATGGTCGGGCCGGTCATGTCTTGCTGATACAGACTCTGCTCAGCCTCGCCCGCCGTACCGACAACCCACAAGCCGCGCTGCTTGAGTTTTTCCAGGGTGCGCGCCAGGTTGGTCACCGCGACCAACGGAATCACTTCCGCCGCGCCACAGGCGACTTTTCGCACCGTTGGAGTCAGCGTAGCCGACTTGTCTTTCGGCACGATCACCGCCAGCGCACCGGCAGCATCGGCCGAACGCAGGCAAGCGCCAAGGTTGTGCGGATCGGTCACGCCGTCGAGCACCAGCAGCAGCGGCGCGCCGTCGGTGCGATCGAGCAGTTCGTCAAGCATTGCTTCGCCCCAGACCTGGCTCGGACTGACGTCCGCCACCACGCCCTGATGCACGCCTTCAACCCAGGCATCCAGCTCACGACGTTCGGCATTGCCTACAGGCACGCGGTTTTCCCCGGCGAGCTCGATCAGCGTTTGCACGCGCGGATCACTGCGGCCTTCCGCCAGCCAGATCTGCTTGACGCGTTTCGGGTGGTGACGCAGCAACGCTTCTACCGCGTGCACACCGTAGATTTTTTCCAACTGACTCATGACTTGGCCTTAGGTTTACGCGCCCCGCCACTTTTGGCTGGGGCCGAACCCGCTTTCGGCGGGCCTTTACGGTGTTTGCTCGGCTTGCTGCCGGGAGCCTTGTCAGGCGCCGACCGTCCGGTCTTTCCCCCAGACGCCGCTTTACCACCGCTCTTCGCTTCAGACAGCAACGCCTGCTTCAGTTCACGGCTTTTGCGCAGCTCGGCGTTTTTCGCCGCCGCATCGCTTGGGCGATAGGCTTCGGGAGCTTTTTCCTTCGCAGGACGACGACCGGCTTTCGCCGGCGCCGGCTCTGCTGCAGTCTTGCCAGCAGGCGCAGTGGTTTCAGTCCCGCGTTTCTTGCGGCCGATCGGCGCGCTGATGGTTTTTTCAGCCATCTCGAAGTCGATCTTGCGTTCGTCGAGATCAACGCGCATCACGCGCACTTCAACGGTGTCGCCAAGGCGGAAGCTGCGACCAGTGCGCTCACCGGCGAGGCGGTGGTGCACAGGATCGAAGTGGTAGTAATCGCCCGGCAGCGCGGTGACGTGCACCAGGCCTTCGACGTAGATATCGGTCAGCTCGACGAACAGGCCAAAACCGGTCACGGCGGTGATCACACCCGGGAACGACTCGCCCACGCGGTCTTTCATGAACTCGCACTTGAGCCAGTTCACCACGTCGCGGGTTGCTTCGTCGGCACGGCGTTCGCTCATCGAGCATTGCTCGCCGAGCTGCTCCAGGGCCGCTTCGTCGTACGGATAGATGCGCGCCTTCGGAATGGTCATCGCGCCAGCACGGCGAACGTGCGGGGTGTCCATTTTCGAATGGATGACGCTGCGGATCGCACGGTGCGTGAGCAGGTCCGGGTAGCGGCGGATCGGCGAGGTGAAGTGGGTATAGGCTTCGTAATTCAGGCCGAAGTGGCCCTGGTTATCAGCGCTGTACACCGCCTGGCTCAACGAACGCAGCATGACGGTCTGGATCAGATGGAAATCCGGACGGTCCTTGATGCCGGCCAGCAAGGCCTGGTAATCCTTCGGCGACGGGCCGTCCTTGCCTTTGTGCAGGGACAGGCCGAGCTCGCCGAGGAAGGCGCGCAGTTTTTCCAGACGCTCCGGTGGCGGACCATCGTGGACGCGATACAGCGCAGGGATTTCGTGTTTTTTCAGGAATTCAGCAGTGGCCACGTTGGCCGCCAGCATGCATTCCTCGATCAGCTTGTGTGCATCGTTGCGCACGGTCGGACGGATTTCGGCAATCTTGCGCTCGGCCCCGAAGATGATCCGGGTTTCCTGCGTTTCGAAATCGATCGCACCACGTACATGACGGGCCGCCAGCAGCACCTTGTACAGCGAGTACAGCTTCTTGAGGTGCGGCACAACGTCGGTGTATTCGCCACGAAGCTGACGCGCCTCGGTGACTTTCGGCGTCTCCAGCATGGTGCTGACCTTGTTGTAGGTCAGACGCGCATGGGAGTGAATCACCGCTTCGTAGAAGCAGTAATCGGTCATCTCGCCGGATTTGGAGATGGTCATTTCGCAGACCATGGCCAGGCGATCGACGTGCGGGTTCAGCGAGCACAGGCCGTTGGACAGCTGCTCAGGCAGCATCGGCACCACGCGCTCCGGGAAGTAAACGGAGTTGCCGCGAACTTGGGATTCGTTATCCAGCGCCGAACCGATCTTCACGTAGCTGGAGACGTCGGCAATCGCCACGTACAACTTCCAGCCACCGGAGAACAAGCGCAGCTTGCCCGGCTTGGCTTCGCAGTAGACCGCGTCATCGAAGTCGCGCGCATCTTCACCGTCGATAGTGACGAACGGCAGATGACGCAGGTCGATGCGCTTCTCTTTGTCTTTCTCTTCGACTTCAGGCTTGAGCTTGGCGGCTTCTTTCAGCACCGCCTCAGGCCAGACGTGAGGAATGTCGTAGGTACGCAGGGCAATATCGATCTCCATGCCCGGCGCCATGTAGTTACCGACCACTTCCACCACATCGCCTTGCGGCTGGAAGCGCGGGGTCGGCCAGTGAGTGATCTTCACTTCAACGAATTGGCCGATATTGGCGTTGGCGTTGCGGCCCGGTGTGACCAGCACTTCCTGCTGGATCTTCGGATTGTCCGCCACCACGAAGCCGATACCGCCCTCTTCGAAGTAACGGCCGACGATGGTTTCGTGAGCGCGGGAGACCACTTCGACGATCATGCCTTCGCGGCGACCGCGACGGTCCAGACCGGAAACACGCGCCAGGGCACGGTCGCCATCGAACACCAGACGCATTTGCGCCGGGCTCATGAACAGATCGTCACTGCCGTCGTCCGGGACCAGGAAGCCGAAGCCGTCACGGTGACCGCTGATGCGGCCCAGGATCAGGTCGAGCTTGTCCACCGGCGCATACGTGCCGCGACGGGTGTAGATGAGTTGAGCGTCGCGCTCCATGGCGCGCAGGCGGCGGCGCAGGGCTTCGATCTGGTCTTCTGTGGTCAGACCAAACTCTTCGACCAGTTGCTCGCGGTTAGCAGGCGAACCTCGATCAGCAAGGTGCTGAAGGATCAGTTCGCGGCTAGGAATAGGGTTTTCATATTTTTCCGCTTCACGAGCGGCCTCGGGATCGAGGGACTGCCAATCGGCCATTAGAGAGTTTTCACCTTGTCTATATGCGGGTTAGTTTGGCATAGGCGTAATGAAACGGGAAATTTCAGGCTGTGAGAGCCCTTCTAAAGCCCTTTATCGACAGCGCAAAGCTTACTTGAATGCCATTGGTAATATTTTTCAGGTTTTTTTGATGTCGGGGGTTTACAGTTAAAAAGACGCTCCGTATAGTGCGCGCCATCGACGACGCACTAGCGCTGCCGATACTGCCCAGATGGTGAAATTGGTAGACACGCCAGCTTCAGGTGCTGGTGACCGCAAGGTCGTGGAAGTTCGAGTCTTCTTCTGGGCACCAATTTAGAGCTTGAGATTAGATCAATTTCAAGGCTCGCACAAAAACCCGCGAAAGCGGGTTTTTTGCATTCTAAGCATCTGATTTATTAAAACTAAATCAGGGGTTTACAGATCAAAATGCTCTCCGTATAGTGCGCCACATCAACAGCGGCAACGCTGAAGATTATGCCCAGATGGTGAAATTGGTAGACACGCCAGCTTCAGGTGCTGGTGACCGCAAGGTCGTGGAAGTTCGAGTCTTCTTCTGGGCACCAATTCAAATTTCAGAGTCCACTCTGGAATTTCACAAAAACCCGCGAAAGCGGGTTTTTGCGTTTCTGGCCTTTGAAAAATCTCCAGCCAGGCGCAATCCCTGTGGGAGCGGGCTTGCTCGCGAAAGCGGTTACTCGGCTACATCAATGCTGACTGACACCCCCTCTTCGCGAGCAAGCTGTGCCTGGAGCTGAAAGTTTGCGGCAGAGGTGGGCACGTGCGCACCGGCCAGGGCGCCGCGCGACAAGCGGTACAGGTTCGATTAGGTCCCTGGGCGTTCGCCGGACAAGTTTACTGCCTGGCGCTGGCGATCATCGGCAGCGGGATCCCCCTGGGGATGCTGGCGTACTGGCTGGCGGTCGGTTCGTCGGCGGCGTTTCCGATGGCAGCGATCAGCGAGGCATTGTTTTCATCGCTGGCGCTGTCGTTGGGCGGCGCTGCGTTGTGCCTCGTGTTGGCGGTGCCGGTGGGATTGTTGGTGGTGCGCTACAAAGGCCAGTTGGCGATCTGGGCCGAGCGCTTGCCGTATCTGCTGCATACGCCGGCAGGCTTGGTGATCGCACTGACGCTGGTGTATTTCGCGCGGCACTATGCACCGGCCCTGTACCAGACGCCGGCGTTGATGCTGATCGCTTATGCGCTGCTGTTTTTGCCACTGGCGCAGGCACCGATTCGTACGGCACTGAACAAGGCCGCACCGCAGCTGGAAGAGGCGGCTCGCACGCTGGCGACGGAGGTATGGGCGCATACCGCGAATGTGGAGTTTGCAGCGGCGGCGCCTTATGCGGGTGCTGTTGATCAGGCTGAATGCCATGCTACGCGACGGCACCGAGTGGCGGTGACGAATGGCATGGTGAAGACAGTTGCTCCCACATTTGATCTCTGGTGCTCACAAATAGTGAGTTCACAGCAGATCCAGTGTGGGAGCGGGCTTGCTCGCGAAGGGGCCAGTCCGAACAAAGAAGACCCTAAGCCCTGAACTGCCCCAGGCTCGCCTTCAACTGCGCCGCCAAGCCATCCAGCACCTTGCCGCTCGCCGTAGTCTCCACCACCGCCTGAGCCGCTTTCTCAGCCTGTGCATGGATGGTTTCAACCCGACCCCGCACTGCCTGCGCACCCTGCGCCTGATGCGCCGCTGCCTGCGTCGCCAGACCAATTGCCGCATGCACCTGCTCGACCGACACCTGCACCGATTGCTGCAATCGCGCACTGTCACGCAATACCAACAGACCTTCGCTGGCCTGACGCCCGGCCTGTCCGATCGCCGCAACCGCCTCGCGCGCACCTTGTTGCAAGGCCACGATGTGCGCCTGAATGTCACCCGTAGAGCTCTGGGTCTTGCTCGCCAGCGCTCGTACCTCGTCCGCCACCACGGCAAAGCCGCGACCGGTCTCGCCGGCACGCGCCGCCTCGATGGCCGCGTTCAGCGCCAGCAGGTTGGTCTGCTCGGCGATCCCGTGAATCACGGTCAGCACCACTTCAATCTGCTCACTCTGTTGCGCCAGTCGCTCGATGACTTTCGCCCCGGTATCGACCTGCCCGGCTAACGCTTCGATCAGGCTGCCGACTTTCGCCGAGGTCCGGGTGTTTTCGTCGGTGGCCGAACGGATGTCCACCACCTGCTGCAAGGCCGCCTGCATGGCGTGGCTTTCAGATTGGGCTTCGTCAGCCATTTGCGACAATGCGCGCAGGCTCTCGGCAACCTCGTCACGCTGCATGCCCGCTGCCGCATCGGCACCGGCGTTACGCAGGGTCATGGCACCAATTTCAACGCCCGTGCGCTGGGCCACATCGCCCGCTTCACGCACGATTGGCTGCAACTTATCCACAAAGCGATTGACCGCCGAGGCCATGTCGCCGATCTCATCTTTGCTGTTGATCTGCACGCGCTTGGTCAAATCCCCCTCGCCCGCCGCCAGGTCGTCCATCGCCGAAATCAGCATCTTCAAGCGGTTGACCACACGACGACCCAAGACCACCGCCAGCAACAGCAACACGCCGCAACCCACCAGCGCCAGGCCCATGCCGATGCGCCAGCGCAAGGTCGCCGCGGCTTCTTGCACGGTGCTGGTGGTGTTGGCCTTCATTTCTGAGGCGGTGGACTGAGCAGAGGTCAGACGCGCCCGCATCGCGGTGGCGCTGTCAGCCGCTGCGCCTTTGAGGCTGTCGCCGACCAGTTGATCACTGCTGGCGATCAGCGCGGTGAAGCGCTTGTCCAGCGCCGCAAGATCGGTTTCCACGGAAGCGGTGGAGACGCCCATCAAGACCTTGCCGATTTCCACGCCATTAGGGTTGATCGAGGCTTCGAGGTAGTAAACCGATGGATCGTTCTTCGCCGCATCCAGCACTTTATCCAGCGCACGCTCACCCTGGCCTTTCTCCAGAAGGGCCTTGTTGATCGGGTTTTCGCGGTTGAGGTAGCGCGTCAGGTGCTGACCCGTTGCGTCGTCATAGACCACGAACAGCACGTTGGGGTTGCGCTGGGCCCGACGGGCGAATTCCGACAGGGTTGGCACATCGTTGTCCCACATGGCGCGGGGCGCAACCGAAGCCAAGAGCTGCGCCATATCATTGGCGGAATCCTTCAGGTCCTTTTCCAGCGTGGCACGCAGCTGTGCCTGTTCATCCTCCAGTCGCGAGGATAAACCGGTCGTGAGGCGCTGACGCGTGCTGGTCGAGAGGTTGTCGAGGCTCGACGTAACTTCACGTCCTGCCTGCTCCAGCTCGCCAGAGAGTTTTTGACTGTCTACCCCCAGGCGCACACCCAAATCGGCTTCCAATGCAGTCACTGTGCTCCGTGTCAGGGCAACAGCCACCAGCACCTGCACCAAAAGGGCGATACCAAGGGTAACGAACACCGGCCGCAATAAACGGCTTTGTAACAATGAGAGAACCGCCGACACTTGATATCCCTCTGTCTGGACGCCATTAAATTGATGGCACGCCAGAAGACGTGCCGATAATGAAGATCGCAGCAAAGGTCATGCCGTCCTACAGACATATACGACAAAGGGCCCAATTAAGGGCCCTTTGTGTTTTACATCAACGACTTATTAAGCGAACGGATGACGCAGAACGATGGTTTCGTTGCGGTCCGGGCCCGTCGAAATAATGTCGATCGGCGCACCGACCAACTCTTCGACGCGTTTGATGTAGTTGCGAGCGGCTTGCGGCAGCTCTTCCAGGGTCTTGGCACCGACGGTGGATTCGGTCCAGCCTGGCATCTCTTCGTACACCGGCTCCAGGCCGATGTAGCTGTCGGCATCAGTCGGTGCGTCGATCACTGCACCATCCTGGTTCTTGTAGCCAATACAGATGTTGATGGTTTCCAGACCGTCCAGCACGTCCAGCTTGGTCAGGCACAGCCCCGAAATGCTGTTGACGTCGATAGCGCGACGCAGGATGACGGCGTCGAACCAGCCGCAACGACGAGCACGGCCGGTAGTCGCACCGAACTCGTGGCCACGCTTGGCCAGGAACGCGCCAACGTCGTCGAACAGCTCAGTCGGGAACGGGCCCGAACCGACGCGAGTGGTGTAGGCCTTGGTGATGCCGAGGATGTAATCCAGGTACATCGGACCGAAACCCGAACCGGTGGCGATGCCGCCCGCGGTGGTGTTGGAGCTGGTGACGTACGGGTAAGTACCATGGTCAATGTCCAGCAGGGAGCCCTGGGCCCCTTCGAACATGATGTCTTTGCCAGCGCGACGCAGCTCGTGCAGCTCGGCGGTGACGTCAAGCATCATCGGCTTCAGCAGCTCGGCGTATTCCATGCACTCGTCGAGTGTTTTCTGGAAGTCGATTGCCGGCTCTTTGTAGTAATTGACCAGGACAAAGTTGTGGTAATCCAGCAACTCACCCAGCTTGGCGGCGAAACGCTCACGGTGGAACAGGTCACCGATGCGCAGGCCACGACGTGCAACCTTATCTTCGTACGCCGGGCCGATGCCGCGACCGGTGGTGCCGATCTTCAGCTCGCCACGGGCCTTTTCACGGGCCTGGTCCAGCGCTACGTGGTAGGACAGGATCAGCGGGCAGGACGGGCTGATACGCAGGCGCTCACGCACCGGTACGCCTTTCTCTTCCAGCTTGATGATTTCCCGCAGCAGGGCGTCGGGTGCAACCACCACGCCGTTGCCGATCAGGCACTGTACGCCTTCGCGCAGTACGCCCGACGGAATCAGGTGCAAGACGGTTTTTTCGCCATCGATCACCAGAGTGTGACCCGCGTTGTGGCCACCCTGGTAGCGCACTACGGCGGCAGCATGTTCGGTCAGCAGATCAACGATCTTGCCTTTGCCCTCATCACCCCATTGGGTGCCCAGGACTACGACATTCTTACCCATAACACTTGTCCTCATTCGCGCAAACTTGGTGCCGGCCACGGGCCGACAGGAAAACTCAAGAAGCCAGTGGCGATACTTGCCAAAGCCCGTTCTGCTGAATCAATTGCCGGTCGCAGTCCGCTTCACGGGCGGCGGCCAAAGGTTGTCCAGGCAAGGCCTGAACGACACGCTGACCCTCACTGCGCAACTGGCAAACCTGCTGCCAGAGTGCCGCATCCGTACTGTCAGGCATCCAGATACCGCCAGACGGTAGCTCGATTTCAGCACGCCCCAGGGTCACCAGGGTTTTCAAATCGGTAGAGAAACCGGTTGCCGGACGGGCACGACCGAAGTCGGCGCCGATATCGTCATAACGACCGCCCTGGGCAATGGACTGGCCAACACCCGGCACGAACACCGCGAACACCACACCGGTATGGTAGTGATAGCCGCGCAGCTCACCCAGATCGAAATACAGCGGCAACTCCGGGAAACGCGTGGACAAACGCTCGGCAATCGCCAGCAAATCATCCAGCGCTGCCAACACAGGCGCAGGCGCATTCGCCAGACGTACGCGTGCAGCGTCAAGCACTTCACGGCCGCCACACAGGTCAACCAACGCCCGCAGCATGCCCGACAGATCGGCAGGCAAGCCTTCGGTCAAGGTAATGACCTCGTCGATCGCCTTGCGTTGCAACGCATCGAACAACTGTTGTTCAACTTCACCGGACAAACCGGCCGCGCGGGCCAGACCGCGGTAGATACCCACATGACCGAGGTCCATGTGCACATCCGGCACATCGGCCAGCTGCAGCATGGCCAGCATCAGACTGATCACTTCCACGTCGCTGCTCGGGCTCGCATCGCCGTACAACTCGGCGCCCAGTTGAATCGGGCTGCGCGAGGACGACAAGGCGCGTGGCTGAGCGTGCAGCACGCTACCGGCATAGCACAGGCGGCTCGGACCTTCGCGACGCAGGGTGTGCGCATCGATGCGCGCCACTTGCGGCGTGATGTCGGCACGGAAGCCCATCTGCCGGCCCGATTGCGGGTCGATGACCTTGAAAGTACGCAGATCGAGGTCCTGGCCCGCGCCGGTCAGCAAGGATTCCAGGTACTCGATATGGGGAGTCACGACAAACTCGTAACCCCAGCTCTGGAACAGATCCAACACCTGACGACGCGCGACTTCAATGCGCGCCGCTTCCGGTGGCAGTACTTCTTCGATGCCATCTGGCAGCAGCCAGCGGTCTACCGTTGCCATTACGCCATTCCCCTATGGTCCGGGCGGCAAGCCTATGGGCGAGCCTTGAGTGAAGCAGAAAATGATCGGCTTTGTTTACAAGCCACGCATAAACAACGCGGCGAAAAGCCTGAAAATAAGCTTCGCCAATCACTTTCCTCGAAAAACCTGTCGAGTCATTCAACTCGGGCGCCTGCATAAACAGCAGCAATCAAACGTGCAGACGCAAAAAAGCCGGGAATTTCCCGGCTGCCGCATCATACACACGTTTTCCCAAAGGATCACCCCGCCCGAGGCTTTAGCCGCCAGGCGGGGGGATGATTCAGGTCAACGTCGTATCAAGGCTTGGCTTTTTCCAGGTAACGGAAGAAGTCGCTGCTTGGGTCGAGGACCATGACGTCGGATTTGTTCGCGAAGCTTTCACGGTAGGCGCGCAGGCTACGGTAGAAACCGTAGAACTCCTGATCCTGGCCGTAAGCCTTGGAGTAGATCGCAGCGGCCTGGGCATCACCATCACCGCGAACCTCTTCGGATTCACGATAGGCTTCAGCCAGCAACACGCGGCGTTGACGATCGGCGTCGGCACGAATGCCTTCCGCCAGCTCGTTACCCTTGGCGCGGTGCTCACGAGCTTCACGCTCACGCTCGGAACTCATGCGTTCGAAAACGCTGCGGTTCACTTCTTTCGGCAGATCGATGGCCTTGACCCGAACATCGACCACTTCGATGCCCAGCTCTTTTTCCGCCATCTTGTTCAGTGACGCGGTGATATCGGTCATCAGCGCATCGCGCTCACCGGACACCACTTCGTGCAGCGTGCGCTTACCGAACTGGTCACGCAGGCCCGATTCCAGACGACGGGAAAGACGCTCGTCAGCAATCTGCTTGAGGCCGGAGGTCGCGGTGTAGAAGCGCTCGGCATCTTTCACGCGCCATTTGGCGTAGGCATCGACCATGACGGCTTTCTTTTCCAGCGTCAGGAAACGTTGTGTCGGTGCATCCAGCGTCATCAGGCGTGCGTCGAATTTACGCACCTGGTTAACGTAAGGCACTTTCACATGCAGGCCTGGCTGAACATCGGCCTGAACCACGCGACCGAACTGCAGCAGCACCGCACGCTCGGTCTGAGCCACGATGTAGAAGCAGTTCCAGGCTGCGATCGCCACGACGACGCCGACAATAAGGGCGATCAGCGATTTATTGCTCATCAGCGACTCTCCCTGGTACGTGCTTGCTGTTGCTGCAGATCGGCTGCACGCACATTCGCTTCATTGCCGGTGGCTGCCGCGCCAGTCACTGGTGTGCTGGTGTTGCGACCACTTTCGACCATCTTGTCCAGCGGCAAGTACAGCAGATTGCTCTGGCCATTCTTGTTGCCGGTCACGAGAACCTTGCTGGTATTGCTGAAGACTTCCTGCATGGTGTCCAGATACAGACGCTCACGGGTTACTTCAGGAGCCTTGCGGTACTCGCTGACCAGTTTGGTGAAGCGATCGGCCTCACCCTTGGCGCGCGAGACGGTTTCGTCACGGTAACCATTGGCATCTTCGATGATGCGCTGGGCCTGACCACGGGCTTCCGGCACGACGCCGTTGGCATAGGTTTCAGCCTGGTTGCGCGAACGTTGCTCGTCTTCACGGGCGCGGATCACGTCATCGAAGGCTTCCTGCACTTCACGCGGTGCGGCTGCGCTCTGTACGTTGACCTGGGTGACGGTGATGCCGGTGCGATAGGTGTCCATGAAGCGTTGCAGACGCTCCTTGATCTCGCTGGCCATCAATTCACGGCCTTCGGTCAGCACCTGGTCCATCGCGGTGGAGCCCACCACGTGGCGCAAGGCACTTTCGGTCGCGTGCTGCAGGCTGATTTCCGGCTGATCAACGCTCAGCACGAAGTCCTGCAGGTTGCTGATCTTGTACTGCACGGTCAGCGGCACTTCGACGATGTTTTCGTCTTCAGTCAGCATTTGACCCTGCTTGGTATAGGCACGCTCACGCGTGACGTTTTCCAGGTACTTGCGATCGAGCGGCGGGAAATAGATGTTCAGGCCCGGGCCGACGGTTTCGTAGTACTTGCCGAAGCGCAGCACCACGGCTTGTTCCTGCTCGTCGACTACGTAGACCGCGCTGTACAGCCACACGGCCGCCAGCACGACCAGTCCGATGCCGAGCAGGCCGCCGAAGCCGCCACTCTTGCCCGAACCACCGCCGTCATCAGCGCGTTTCTTACCACCACCGAACAACCCGTTCAGGCTTTCCTGCAGCTTTCGGAAGGCCTCGTCGAGATCCGGTGGTCCCTTGCGGTCGCCGTTATTGCGGCGCTTGCCACCCCAAGGATCCTGATTATTCGAGTTGCCACCCGGCTCATTCCAAGCCATAGCGCTCTCCATCTGATAAAGCAAAGACGCACCCACGGCGCGCCGACCAATGCTACAGAATGCCTGTCACCACGGCACAACCGCTTTCTCAGGCTTTTATTGCAAAGTGTGTTGTTCGATGAACTCTGTCGGCACAACGCCTTCACGGCTGACCAGCCGATTGAGCTCCGAGCGCGGCAATCGAACGGCCAGCAAGCTGACACCTTCTTCGTCGTGTTCTTCTTTCTGCACCGCTCCGAGTTCAAAGAACTGCGCACGCAGTCGAGCGAATCGTTGCGGCAAGCGCAAGGTACCGATAAACAACTCACTGCCCAGCAACTCGGCAATGGCTTGCTCAAGCAACTCCAGACCACAGCCATCACGCGCCGACAGCCAGACCCGTTGAGGCTTGCCGTTTTCGTCGCGCTGGATTTGTGGCTCAACGCCTTCAAGCAAATCGAGTTTGTTATAGACCTCGAGGATCGGCAAGTCCTGGGCACCAATCTCGCCCAGCACTACCATCACCTGCTCGATCTGCAACATGCGATCCGGCTCGGCCGCATCGATCACGTGCAACAGCAGGTCGGAGTTGCTCGACTCTTCGAGGGTAGACCGAAATGCCTCGACCAGCTTGTGGGGCAAGTGGCGAATGAAACCCACAGTGTCAGCCAGGACAATCGGCCCCAGGTCGTCCAGTTCCAGACGGCGCAAGGTCGGGTCCAGCGTGGCAAACAACTGGTCAGCCGCGTACACGTCGGATTTCGTCACGTTATTGAAGAGCGTGGATTTACCGGCGTTGGTATACCCCACCAAAGACACGGTAGGGATATCCGCACGCGTACGGCCACGTCGCGACTGTTCGCGCTGGCTGCGCACTTTTTCCAGACGGCCTTTGATCTGTCGCAGGCGAACCCGCAGCAAGCGGCGGTCGGTCTCCAGTTGGGTTTCACCTGGGCCACGCATGCCGATACCGCCACCTTGACGCTCAAGGTGAGTCCAGCCACGAACCAGCCGGGTGCTCATGTGGTCAAGCTGGGCCAGCTCTACCTGGAGCTTGCCTTCATGGGTACGGGCGCGCTGGGCGAAAATATCGAGAATCAGACCGGTGCGGTCGATCACGCGACACTCGAAAACACGTTCGAGGTTACGTTCCTGACTGGGCGTGAGGATGTGATTGAAGATCACCAGATCTGCCTTTTCGGCATGGACCAGGTCGCGTAGTTCCTCGACCTTGCCGCTACCGATCAGGAATTTGGCTGTTGGCCGATGACGCGGCACGTTAAAAAACGCAACGGTCTCGGCGCCGGCCGAATTAGCCAATTCCTGAAACTCCTGCGGATCTTCGCGCGCCTCAGGGTCCTGTCCATCCAAGTGAACGAGGATCACTCGCTCACCACCACCGTGGCGCTCAAAGAACAAAGGAGACTCCTATCAGGCGTTACCTGGCTCAGCGTCGCCTGCTTCGGATTCGGTTGCGCTAGGCAGACGAATTGGGCGAACCGGCACCACTGTAGAGATAGCGTGCTTGTAAACCATCTGGCTGACGGTGTTTTTCAGCAGGATAACGAACTGGTCGAAAGACTCGATCGTGCCTTGCAGTTTGATCCCGTTGACCAGGTAGATGGAAACCCCCACTTTCTCTTTACGTAAAGTATTCAAGTAAGGGTCTTGTAGCGAATGCCCTTTTGACATGTGCCGCACTCCTTTAAGGATTCAATATAAAAAATAGGTAAACAGATGGCTTGGGCCGTCACACCCCCAAGGATAGACGGCAATTGCAAGGACTCAGCTCAATATGGAGATGGTCCCCAGGTATTTCAAGGCGCGCGGCAGATTGTCGCAATCCAGGCTGTCCAGCCAGTGTAAATCAGCCCAACTGCGCAACCAGGTGAACTGACGCTTTGCCAATTGGCGCGTGGCAATGATTCCACGCTCCTGCATCTCGGCTTGCGTCAGCTTGCCATCCAGGTAGTCCCAGACTTGTCGGTAGCCTACTGCACGTATAGACGGCAACCCTGAATGCAGGTCACTTCGCTCACGCAGGGCTACGACCTCGTCAATGAATCCCTGTTCCAGCATTAAAGTGAATCTTTGTTTAATTCGCTCGTGCAGTACCTGCCGATTTGCCGGAGCAATGGCCAAGTTCGCGACAGTATAGGGCAATTGTTGCAGTCCCGAAGCGGCTGCTTCAGTACTTTGCGCACTTTGTCGCTGTCGCAGCTCGGTCATGCTCTGACCGCTGACGCGATAAACTTCCAGTGCTCGACTGAGTCGCTGGGGATCGTTCGGGTGAATTCGTGCTGCGGATTGCGGGTCGATGATCGCCAATTGGTCATGCAGGGCTTGCCAGCCAAGGCGTGCAGCCTCTTCTTCGATCTGCGCGCGGACTTCCGGATCGGCGGCGGGCATGTCCGCCAGACCTTCAACCAAAGCCTTGTAATAGAGCATTGTGCCGCCCACCAGCAGCGGTATTTTGCCGCGCGCGGTGATGTCGGCCATGGCTTCGAGGGCGTCACGCCGGAAATCCGCGGCGGAATAGCTCTCCGCCGGGTCGAGAATGTCGATCAAACGGTGTGGGAATTCGGCCAGAATCTCTTTCGAGGGCTTGGCGGTGCCAATGTCCATGCCGCGATAGACCAGCGCCGAATCGACACTGATCAACTCGCAAGGCAGAACCTTGGTGAGCTCGATGGCCAGGTCGGTCTTGCCCGCTGCGGTCGGGCCCATCAGGAAAATCGCAGGAGGGAGCTGGCTCATCAACGACCGCGCAAGAACAGTTTGTCCAGATCGTCCAGGCCCAGTTGGGTCCAGGTCGGTCGGCCATGGTTGCATTGACCGCTGCGTTCGGTGCTTTCCATATCACGCAGCAGACCGTTCATTTCCGGCAGGGCCAGACGCCGATTCGCCCGAATCGCGCCGTGGCAGGCCATGGTGCCGAGCAACTCGTTCAGGTGCGCCTGAATCCGGTCGCTGGTGCCGTATTCCATCAGATCGGCCAGCACATCACTGACCAACCGGTTGGCTTCCGCCTGCTTGAGCAACGCCGGTATCTGCCGAATGGCCAGCGTTTCCGGGCCGAGACGTTGCAATTCAAAGCCCAGACGCTGGAACCACGCGACGTTTTCTTCGGCGCAATCGCCTTCGCGCTCGCTCACTGCCAAAGATTCTGGCACCAGTAGTGGCTGGCCGCTCAATCCTTCGCTGGCCATGGCGATCTTCAAGCGCTCGTACATGATTCGCTCATGGGCAGCGTGCATGTCCACCAGCACCAGCCCTTGGGCGTTTTCCGAGAGAATGTAGATGCCTTTGAGCTGTGCCAATGCGTAACCCAGCGGTGGAATATCATCCTGACCGGCTGGAAGTGCGACCGCGTTGGCTTCTGGCAACGGCGCAAAAAACTCACGGTAAGCCGCCTGAGCTTCAGCCGCAGGCACGCCAGACTGCGGACGCGGCGTGTATTGATATTGATAACCGGCGCCAGCGCCGGAGCCCGCAGCGGTGTTGAACGACGGCTGTGCCTGAGGCTGCTCCAGCAGCGCATTGGCCGCCAGACGCATTTCGCCTTGC
Organism: Pseudomonas sp. LB3P81; assembly: GCF_054897965.1. Lineage (NCBI taxonomy): Bacteria > Pseudomonadati > Pseudomonadota > Gammaproteobacteria > Pseudomonadales > Pseudomonadaceae > Pseudomonas > Pseudomonas sp. LB3P81. The sequence goes on from NZ_JBUBVG010000001.1 coordinate 2,782,254, forward strand.
GGACCGAACTCGCCGGCATCGATACCGGTCGGCCGAACGATGGCCGTCGCCACCGGCGCCGCCAAATGGTCATCCGGCCGCACATCGCCCAAAGCGCGGTGCAAGGTGCCATAGAGGAAATCGTGAACCATGCGTCCGTCACGGAAGCGCACTTCATGTTTGGTCGGGTGCACGTTGACGTCGACGCCCGCCGGATCGACTTCGAAAAACAGCACGAACGTTGGATGCCGGCCATTGAACAGCACGTCGCGATACGCCTGACGCACCGCGTGAGCCACCAGTTTGTCGCGCACGGCACGGCCGTTGACGAAGAAATACTGCAAATCTGCCTGACTGCGATTGAACGTCGGCAAGCCAACCCAACCCCACAGATGCAGCCCATTGCGTTCGATCTCGATCGGCAGCGCTTGCTCGAGGAAACCCGAACCGCAAATCGCCGCCACACGCCGGGCGCGGGCCGCATCATCGCGGGCCTCGTGCAGGCTGAGGATGGTTTTGCCGTTGTGGCGCAAATGGAACGCCACATCGAAGCGCGCCAACGCCAGACGCTTGATCACTTCTTGCAGGTGATCGAATTCGGTTTTTTCGGTCTTGAGGAATTTACGCCGCGCCGGGGTGTTGAAGAACAGATCGCGCACTTCCACGGAAGTGCCCACCGGGTGGGCGGCTGGCTGGACGCGAGGCGCCATGTCCCGGCCTTCGGTTTCGACTTGCCAGGCCTGATCGGCATCGCGGGTGCGGGACGTCAGGGTCAGGCGGGCCACGGAGCTGATGGACGCGAGTGCTTCACCGCGAAACCCAAGGCTCATGACCTGTTCGAGATCTTCCAGGTTGCGGATCTTGCTGGTGGCGTGCCGCGCAAGGGCCAGCGGCAGGTCATCGGCAGAAATGCCGCTGCCATCGTCGCGAACCCGCAGCAGCTTGACGCCGCCCTGCTCCACGTCGACATCGATGCGCCTGGCGCCGGAGTCGAGGCTGTTTTCCAGCAGTTCCTTGATCACCGAAGCCGGACGCTCAACCACCTCGCCAGCGGCAATCTGGTTCGCCAGTCGTGGGCTGAGCAGCTCGATGCGAGCGCTGTTGATCACGGCCTGATTCATTCTTTGGACGCCAGTTCAGTGCCGGGAATGGTCAGGGTCTGACCGATTTTCAGCTCGTCGCTCTTCAGGTTGTTGGCACTGCGCAAGGTGGCCGGGGACACCTGATAACGCACGGCAATCATCGCCAGGGTTTCGCCCGGGCTGACCCGGTGATCCCGTGGACCTTGGGCGATCTTGCCGGAATCGCGCAGCCAGGCAATGTAAGTACCCGGCGGTGGATTCTGCTGGAAGAACTGGCGCACGCCGCTGCTGATCGAGCGTGCCAGCGCTTGCTGGTGGCTGGCCGCCGCGAGTTTCGAAGCTTCGTTGGCGTTGGAGATGAACCCGGTTTCCACCAGGATCGACGGGATGTCCGGCGATTTCAGCACCATGAACCCTGCTTGCTCCACGCGTTGTTTGTGCAGTGGTGTCACGCGCCCAATGTTGCTCAGCACTTTTTGGCCGACGTTCAGGCTGGAGGTCAGGGACGCGGTCATCGACAGGTCGAGCAGAACGCCTGCGAGCATGCGGTCCTTGTCGTCGAGGCTGACGTTGCCGGCGCCACCGATCAAGTCGGAGCGGTTTTCGCTGTCGGCCAGCCAGCGGGCGGTTTCGGACGTGGCACCACGATCAGACAGGGCGAATACCGACGCACCGAACGCAGCCGCCGATGGCGCGGCGTCGGCATGAATCGAAACGAACAGGTCGGCGCCCTTCTTGCGGGCAATTTCGGTACGGCCGCGCAACGGAATGAAGTAGTCGCCGGTGCGGGTCAGTTCGGCGCGGAAGCCTTTCATGCCGTTGACCTGACGCTGCAATTCGCGAGCGATCGCCAGCACCACGTCTTTTTCACGCTGGCCGCGAGAGCCAGAGGCGCCGGGGTCTTCCCCGCCGTGTCCAGCGTCGATGACCACGACGATGTCACGCTTGCCGGCCGGAGCGGGCGGCAACTTGACCGGCGGGTCGACCGGAGTCACTGGAACCGGCGCGACCGTTGCGACGTTGGTCGGCGCAGGAATCGGCGCGGCGTCGGCAGCGTTATCGAACAGATCGACCACCAGGCGATTGCCGTACTGCGCGTTCGGCGCCAGGGTAAAGCTTTTGGGCGTGACGGCTTTTTTCAGGTCGATGACCACGCGCAAGTCGGTCGGCGTGCGTTGGGCCGAGCGCATGGCGGTGATTGGCGTGTTCGAAGCATTGACGTTCAGTGGCGCTCCGAGGGTCGCACCATTGATGTCGATAACCAGCCGGTCCGGGGATGTCAGGGTGAAAACGCTGTGTTGCACCGGCCCGGTCAGGTCGAACACCAGCCGCGTGTTGTCCGGTGCCCGCCACAGGCGAACGCTGTTGACCTTTGTTTCGGCCACAGCGTCGACGGTCACCGCCAAAAACAACATCCCTACGGCAGCTACCATCGCGCGAAAGCGCATACCTGACCCCATCATTTAATTGGATTCCAATGCCAAAGCGGCACACCACGACTCGCCACGCGAGCCCTGGGACAAAATTTTCAGCGAACGCCCGCTGTCTTGCGGGCTAATGGTAATGGTCAGGTCGGGCTTTGGCAAAAAGCCTGCACCCTTGCGGGGCCATTCGATCAGGCATAACGCGTCGTCTTCAAAGTAGTCGCGGATGCCGAGGTACTCCAGCTCTTCAGGGTCGACCAAGCGATAGAGATCGAAATGGAAGGCGCGGATGTCACCAATCTCGTAGGGCTCGACCAAGGTGAACGTCGGACTTTTTACTGCACCCACATGCCCCAAACCACGGATGATGCCCCTGGACAACGTGGTTTTCCCGGAGCCCAGATCCCCCTCGAGGAAAATCAGACCGTGCCCTTCGGTGGTTCGGGCAATGCGTGCGCCAAACGCAGTCATCGCCTCTTCATCGGCCAGGTACAGGGTTACTTCAGACACGGTGCTTGCTCCTCCAACAACTGACGAATGGCTGGAATCAGATCACTGGCCGCCAGCCCACGGCCCGATTTACCTTCTTTTGCACCGGCATTGGCGTGCAGCCAGACGGCCAGACAGGCGGCGTCGAACGCGTTCATGCCCTGGGCCAGCAACGCGCCGACCAGACCGGCCAGCACATCGCCCAGACCGGCGGTGGCCATGGCCGGGTGGCCTTGATGACACACCGCCAGGCGCCCATCGGGGCTGGCGATCAGACTGCCGGTGCCTTTCAGAATCACTACAGCTGTATATTTTTTGCTCAGTGCGTGAGCAGCGGACGGACGGTTGGCCTGAACATCAGCGGCACTGATCCCGAGCAACCGCGCCGCTTCCCCCGGATGCGGGGTGATCACGCAGTCCTTGGGCAGACTCACACGTTCTTCGGCCAGCATGTTCAGCGCATCCGCATCCCAAACCTGTGGCAACGGCGCATTGGCCGCCGCCGACACCAGACTGCGCCCCCACGAAGCCTGCCCCAGGCCCGGCCCCACTACCAGCACGGAAACCTTTTGCAGCAATCCCATCAACTGATTGGCCGACGAAGTGCCCAGCACCATGGCTTCGGGGATTCGGGCCAGTGCAGCCGGCACATGTTCGCTGCGGGTGGCTACCGACACCATGCCAGCACCACTGCGCAGAGCACTTTGCGCGCTCAACAGAATGGCTCCGCCGAAGCTGCGATCACCGCCAATCAACAAGACATGGCCGAATTTGCCTTTATGGGCAGTCGGCGCGCGATCCGCCAGACGCGGCAAATTACCGGCCGTCAGGCGACGCGCGCTGATGGCGACCCCGTTAAACGACTCAGGGGATGCTTGCAGATCATTGAAAACCAACACACCCACCACGTCCGCCGCTTCGCCCGTGAACAGACCCAACTTCAAACCAATGAAGGTCACAGTCAGATGCGCCCGAACGGCCGCGCCGAGCACACGCCCTGTATCGGCACAAAGGCCCGAAGGAATATCCACTGCGGCAACCGGCAGGTCGCTGGCATTGATCGCGGCGATGACACTGGCGTAAGGCTCTCGCACCTCACCTGTCAGACCGGTGCCGAGCAAGGCGTCCAGCACAACACCACGTAGCTCCGACTGCGCACTCCAGCCTTGAACCGCTACACCTTCGGACAAAGCCTCGGCGTGGGCCAACCCGGCATCGCCCTGTAAACGCTGGGGATCACCGGCCGCCAACACGCGCACATGCCAGCCGGCACGTTTGGCCAACACCGCGACTAAATACCCATCACCGGCGTTGTTGCCGTGACCGGCGACCACCGTCAGTTCGTTGGCCGTCGGCCACTGCCGAACCAACGCACGCCAGGTCGCCCGCGCCGCACGCTGCATCAATTCGAAGCCCGGCGTGCCCGCCGCAATCAGGCTCGCATCGAGGGCTCGCACTTGCGCGGCGCTGTACAGCGCGTCGGGTAAATCATCTTTAGTCTGCGGCATGCGTCTTCGGGCTCCGATGTCTGGCAGAATTATACGCACCTCAGCTCCGGTTTCTCTCGCCTCATGCCCGCTATTACTACAGACCTGCCCGCTCTCGCCCAATCCATCAAGGACTGGGGCCGCGAGCTGGGCTTTCAGCAAGTCGGCATCAGCGGCCTGGATCTGGCCGAGCATGAGCAGCACCTGGAGCGCTGGCTTGCGGCCGGCTACCACGGCGAAATGGACTACATGGGCGCCCACGGCAGCAAACGCTCACACCCGGAAGAGCTGGTGCCCGGCACGCTTCGGGTGGTGTCCCTGCGCATGGATTACCTGCCGGGCGACACCGAAATGGCCAAACGCCTGACCCAACCTGCGAAAGCCTACGTCTCGCGTTATGCCTTGGGCCGCGATTACCACAAATTGATCCGTAAACGTGTGCAACAACTGGCGGAAAAAATTCAGGCCGTCATCGGCCCGTTCGGCTACCGCGCCTTCGTCGACAGTGCACCAGTGCTGGAAAAAGCCATCGCTGAACAGGCCGGCCTTGGATGGATCGGCAAAAATACGCTGGTCTTGAATCGCAAGGCCGGCAGTTACTTCTTCCTCAGCGAACTGTTTGTCGACCTGCCGCTACCGGTCGACCCGCCCCACAGCACCGAACATTGCGGCCGCTGCACCGCATGCCTCGACATCTGCCCGACCAACGCCTTTGTCGGCCCTTATGTTCTGGATGCGCGGCGTTGCATCTCTTACCTGACCATCGAACTGAAAAGCGCGATTCCCGAAGACTTGCGGCCATTGATCGGCAATCGGGTATTCGGCTGCGATGATTGCCAGATCGTCTGCCCGTGGAACCGCTTCGCTCGCCCGTCCGGCGAAAGCGACTTCAAGCCACGGCACAATCTGGACAACGCCGAATTGGCGGAGCTGTTCATGTGGGATGAGGACAAGTTCCTCAGCAGCACTGAAGGCTCGCCGTTACGTCGTGCCGGTTACGAGCGCTGGCTGCGCAATCTGGCGGTGGGTCTGGGGAATGCGCCGTCGAGCATTCCGGTGCTGGAAGCGCTGAAGGCGCGGCGCGAGTATCCGTCGGAACTGGTCCGCGAGCATGTGGAGTGGGCGCTGAAACAACACGGACTGACGTAGGAGCTGCCGAAGGCTGCGATCTTTTGATTCTGATTTTTTAAGATCAAAAGATCGCAGCCTTCGGCAGCTCCTACAGGGACCGCGTGATGTCAGGCTTCGTCGTTGTAAACGAACTTCGGCATTTCCCAGTGGAAACGGATCGCCAGCAACCGCAGCAGGAAGCCGCCAAACAGCGTGATCAGAATTGCCTGTTCTCCCGGCACGTTCAGATAAAGGCACAGCATGTAGCACCACGCCGCCGCGAACGACACGCTGGCGTACAGTTCACGGCGAAAGATCAGCGGGATGTCGTTGCAGAAGATGTCACGCAAGATGCCGCCAAATACCCCGGTGATCACGCCGCTGACCGAGGCCACCAACATGCCGTGGCCCATTTCCAGGGCGGTCATGCAGCCGATCAGGGTGAACGCCACCAGGCCTACGGCGTCGAGCACCAGAAACAGAGACCGCAGGTGGCGCATCCAGCGCGCAGCGAAGACCGTGAACATCGCAGCAATCGAGGTCAGCACCAGGTATTCCGGGTGTTTCACCCAAGTCAGCGGGTAATGGCCGAGCAACACGTCGCGCACCGAACCGCCGCCCAACGCCGTGATGCAGGCGATCAACACCACACCAAACCAGTCCATGCCACGACGGCCAGCGGACAGCGCGCCGGTCATGGCTTCGGCGGTAATGGCGATCAGGTAAAGCATCAGCAACATGGTGGCGGTCCTTGCAGGAAGGCGCGCAGTCTAGCCATTTAGTCCCGGCACCAAAAGAGGGCAGCAGACAGCACCGCGAACCTGTGGCGAGGGGATTTATCCCCGTTGGATCGCGAAGCGGTCCCAAAACCTGCAACCGCTGTGTATCTGATACCCCGCAATCAATGGTTTTACGACTGCTACGCAGCCGGACGGGGATAAATCCCCTCACCACAAAAGCCCTCGCCACAAAGGCCCGGCAGCATCAGAACTTGATGAAATGCTTGCGGTAATGCTGCAGCTCGGCGATGGATTCGCGGATGTCGTCCAGGGCCAGGTGGGTGCTGCCCTTTTTGAAGCTGTCGCGCACGTCCGGCGCCCAGCGAGCGGCCAGTTCTTTCAGCGTCGAGACATCGAGGTTGCGGTAGTGGAAGAAGCTTTCCAGGGATTTCATGTGGGTATAAAGGAAGCGACGGTCCTGGCAGATGCTGTTGCCACAGATCGGCGACTTGCCCTTCGGCACCCACTGCTCCAGGAAGGCAATGGTCTCGGCTTCCGCTTCGGCCATGCTGATGCGGCTGTCGCGCACGCGCTGGGTCAAGCCCGAGCCGCCGTGTTGACGGGTATTCCACTCGTCCATGCCGGCGAGGATTTCATCGCTGTGGTGGATCGCGATCACCGGCCCTTCGGCCAGGGTGTTCAGATCACTGTCGGTGACGATGGTGGCCATCTCGATGATGACGTCGGTATCAGGGTTCAGACCGGTCATTTCCAGGTCGATCCAGATCAGATTCTGCGGGTTTTGCATGTGTCGGCTCCTAGGCAATGCTGCGCAGTTTAGCCTAGGCAGGTGGCCGGGCGTGCTAAACTCGCGGCCGTTTTACCTAATCGCTGCATTCTTGATACGGAACACCCATGGCCAAACGCCAACTCAATCGTCGTCAAAACTGGCGCATCGAAAAGATTCAGGGCGAACGCGCTGCCCGCGCCGCCAAACGCGAGTCCTCGGCTGTCGAGGCACTTGAGGGTGGCGACCTGGGTCCGGAACAGACGGGCCTGGTGATCGCGCACTTCGGTGTGCAGGTCGAAGTCGAAGCCCTCGATGGCGATTTGGCCGGCCAGGTGTTCCGCTGCCACTTGCGCGCCAACCTGCCGGCGCTGGTGACCGGCGATCAGGTGGTCTGGCGTGCCGGCAACCAGGGCATCGGTGTCATCGTGGCGCAACTGCCGCGTAAAACCGAGCTCTGCCGTCCGGACAGCCGTGGCCAGCTCAAGCCGGTAGCGGCCAACGTCGACATGATCGTCATCGTCTTCGCGCCGCTGCCCGAGCCTCACGCCAACCTGATCGACCGCTATCTGGTCGCTGCGGAGCACGCCGGCATTCGGCCGCTGCTGCTGCTCAACAAATTCGACCTGATTGACGAGCAGAACGCCCCTGCGCTGAATGCTTTGCTCGCGGTTTACCGCACGCTGGGCTATCCGGTGCTGGAAGTCTCGGCGCACCACGGCAACGGCATGGAGCAACTTCAAGAACAACTGGACGGGCGCATCAGCGTGTTCGTCGGCCAGTCCGGCGTCGGCAAATCTTCGTTGGTCAACAGCCTGTTGCCTGAAGTCGAAGCCCGTGTCGGCCCGCTGTCCGAGTTGTCCGGCCAGGGCACTCACACCACCACAACCGCGCGGTTGTTCCACTTCCCCGGTGGCGGTGAGTTGATCGACTCCCCGGGTATCCGCGAATTCGGCCTGGGCCACGTCAGCCGCGCCGACGTCGAAGCCGGCTTCATCGAGTTCAACGACTTGATCGGCACTTGCCGTTTCCGTGACTGCAAGCACGACCGCGAACCGGGTTGTGCATTGCTCAAGGCACTGGAAGAGGGTCGCGTGCAGCAGCAACGGATGAACAGCTATCGCTCGATCATCGCCAGTTTGCCGGAGAGCAGTTACTAAGCCGTTTCACGCAGAGACAAAAAAGCCGCGATCATCTCGCGGCTTTTTCATTTTCAGCGTGCGGCTTTTTCCAGCGTCCAGCCCAGCACATCCAAGGCATCACAGCCATCCTGGATCAACATGTGCGCAGCGTTGGCGAAATGCTCCAGGTCGTGACCTTCGGCTTCTTTGACGCACAGGCAGGTGACGCTGTTGAGCAGATTACGCGCGGCTTTGAGTCGGTGGACGGCAGTTTCGAGGAGATCGGAAGCGCGGGCTTCGGTGTCGATGTACAGGGTCGGGCCGACGCTGAAGTTGCCTTGCAGGGGATGGTACTTGGGCATGAATTGAATCTCATCTGATAGGTGAAACTCCCACCCTTTCGTGGCTAAACGAATTGGGGTGGTAGCTGTACGCGGGTTAGCCAACCGGACAGATGAACCCGGCACACCCGAAGGTGTCCCACGCACAGCCACCATAGACATGTAGATGTCAGGCAGCAAAAAGCGCCGCGATTATACGGGCGCTTGTGCATCATCTGTTACGACTGGCTAAAGTCGATCACCGATTCGTCGGCGACGGCCAAACTATAGGTGGGCCTCCAGTGAAGCGAAACCCGGTTTATGCGTCTCGGAGACGTCCTACACCTTTCTCGGAAATGCCTCGTTCTTTTATTTTTACCTCCGGCAGCGCAAGTCCGGCCCGTGGGAGATGATTAACTTTATTTTCGGCACGCCAAAACCCTGCCCGTGCTCCAGATCGACAAGTCGTGTGGCGGGACCGTTCGCCTTCAGGCGTTCAGTAACGCCTAGGTTTCGCAGCGCCTATTTTTGGGAAACAAACCCGCCCTTTCGCGTCCCTTGCGGATAGATAGAGCGCGTGGCCTTGTCCAGATGCCCGCCTTGACGCACAAAACTGACCGCTTCATTGTTACGACGACTGCGCATCCAGGTGATCCATTGCAACAGTTCAGGGTGCCCCAACTTTTCAATCAACAGCAAAAACTGCTCACGCCAGCGTGTACTGGCGCCCATCCCCAACCCTGAACGCCGCTTGAGGTCCGGGATACTCTGGCCGTCCATCACCCCTTTCACAAAATCGACCCAGAGTTCAGGCCGAATCATCCCAACCAGGGGTGTCCCGGACAGCATGGAAAAGCAGGTCACGCAGGGGTCGCACTTGAAATTCGGGCGAATGCCTTTGATTCGATAGGTTCGCTCTCCCCCACACCTCGGGCATTTCGCCTTCTGTGCACTCAGCATTGTCTCGATCCACGTAATCACCGCTTGCTGCTGCGCCGCAATGTGCTCGGGCGGTTGCAGGTTTTCCCGGTAATGGCGAGTCGTCCACCACTGGTGCAACTCGGGACACTCCTCAGCCATCACCTCCCGGACCGCCTGCCCCCAACTGAAATAGACCTTTGGGTTCACTCCCAAACGAGGCGCTATCTGGACGCTGGACCAACCGGCCAGCAGGTACACGGCAAACGTAGACCACAGCTCCATCCGGCGCAGGTGTGCAAAGGGCGAATCGCTCAAACTGTTGCAGCTCTTGCGACAGGATCCACAGTAGTAACGCGGGAGTCGTTGTTGGGCCAGACGAGTGTGTGGGCTCACATTGGAATTGCCACACCAGGGGCAGTACCGCACTCGTCGATGCGGCAATGCGTGCAGATAGCGGATCAAGCGATCGGCGTCGGGACGCAGGCTCGCCGGGAGGCACACATCGTAGTCCGGCAAGTCGCCGTGTCCGGGGATGGGTAGAGCGGGAAGTTGGGGCACGATCGTCTCTACGCCCCTTCCCTGAGCAACGATTGTTCCACGTGCTTAGCCAGTTCAGCGTCGCGTTTGGCTATGGCTTCTTCCAGTTCAGGGGAGCGTTTGGCCCACTGTTCCGGGGGTAATGGTTTTGACCATTCGATGATGTCGGGATAGGGCAGATCGGGCGGATGAGAAAGCTTCAAGTCCTGAAGTTTCTCTGCCAAATACGTCCCCAAAATCGTAATGCAAAATATTCCCCAAAAAACACCCAACACGTTGCCCTTGCGCAAATCCGTGATGATCGAACCTATTTGCGTTTCTTCGTAGGGTGCAATGCCAACGCGACTTTCAGGGACCGACTCCGGACCGATTTCCATATAACTGCGCGTGCATTCCCACAACGCCATGGCCGTGGTGCCACCGCCACAGTTGAAGCCCAAGGAGAAATGCTTATTGTCTTCCTTGGCGAGTGGGTCAGGGTTTTCGAAACCGAGGATCAATAAACCCATCGTGGCTTCGGCGTTTTTCAAGGTAGTTGTCGCGTCAACCGTCTAACTATGCCGCTCTTTTCTCGACCTGTTGCTCTCGATCCGGGTTCAACAGCACGGTGCCGATCGGCTCCCAGTTACGTGTGCAACCCGACCACCGTTCCGGCTTTTTCTCTTTGGCTCGTTCGTACAGCTCATGTCGCCGGGCCAAGACCTGATGGTCCAGTCCTCGATGCCGCTCAGCCGGTGTGACGAACCGGATACGGCTATGCCGGTGTTCGTTGTTGTACCAGCGCATGAAATCCCTCACCCAAGCTCGTGCGGCGTCCAGACTGGCAAAGCCATGCTGCGGCCATTGCGGGCAGTACTTCAGTGTTCTAAACAGCGACTCCGAGTAGGGATTGTCGTTGCTCACCCGCGGTCGGCCCCGCGAGGGCGTGATGCCCAGTTCGTACATCTTGCTCAACAGCGTCACCGATTTCATCGGCGCTCCGTTGTCCGAGTGCAGCACCAGCGGTTCGTGTAAACACTGCTCGCCGATCACGCTGCGTTGCAGCAGCGCGGCGGCTTTCTCGCCGCTTTCCGCGTCGTAGACCTCCCAGCCCACGGCCTTGCGGCTGTAAATATCCTCGATCAGATAGAGGTAGTAATACTTGCCGCGTATCGGCGACGGCAGATACGTGATGTCCCATGACCACACCTGATTGGGCGCTTCAGCCGCATGCGTCGTTGGGGCCGCGTGCCGCCTGGGGCGCTGGCTACGACCTCGATGCTGCTGTTGACCCGCCGCACGCAAGACGCGATAAAACGTTGCCTCCGACGCCAGATAGCGCCCTTGATCGGCCAGGCGCGGCACGATCTGGCTCGGCGGCAGATGGGCGTACTCCAGGCTGTTGCACAGCGTCACAATGGTCTGTCGCTCAGCCTCGTTTAGTGCATTTCGCGGCGTTGGCCGTGTGACAGTCGTTCGGGCATCGGCCTGGATAACGTCTGTTTCAGTCCACCGTTGCAAAGTCCGCAGCGATAGACCGATTTCCAGGCAGGCCCTGATTTTTCTGGCTCCCGCCGCGACCGCGTTGCTCAGCCAGTCCACGAGTAACTGCCGTTCTGGCAAAGACGTCAGTTGTCCTCGTTGTCGGTCCCCCAGTAGTCGTTGAGCTTTTTTCGCAGCACCAACAACGCCGCTGTTTCAGCGAGCGCCTTGTCTTTGCGGCGCAGTTCGCGCTCAAGTTCCTGGATGCGTTTCTTATCTTTGCGAGACTGCTCCCGATCTTCTTTTTGCTGGGCCTTTTCCGATTTCTGGCCGGTGATGAAGGCTTGTCGCCAGGCAGTGATTTGCTCGGGGTAAAGGCCTTTGCGGCGGCAATACTCGCCCAGGTCGATCTCGGACAAACCGGCCGCTTCAAGGACGACAGCAAACTTGGTTTCGGCTGACCAGTTCTGAGCCGATTGCTTGTTTTCGGACACTGCACTTCCTTCAGAACTGAGCTGCTTGCGCCAGTTGGACAAAGACATTTCGCTGACCCCTTCGCGCCGGGAAACCTCGGCCATCGACAGGTTCAGTGGGGGAAGCAGCATCTTGAGTAATGCGGCTCTGCGTTCAGGTGAATAGTACGGCACGACCAGTCTCTTTCCGCCCCCGATATGCTTTTTTAGGAAAAACCGGAGAGGCGACAACTATCCTGACACCGGGGGCCCCCCCTCAAAGTCATTTGTTAGTGGGAGCACTTCCGGCCCAATCTCCATGTAACTGCGCATGCACTCCCACAACGCCATAGCCGTGGTGCCGCCGCCACAGTTGAAGCCCAAGGAGAAATGCTTGTTGTCGTCCTTGGCCAAAGGGTCAGGGTTTTCGAAACCGATGACCAACAAACCCATCGTGGTTTTACCGGCTTGGCTTACCGATGAGTGTTGGGTAGCGGCGGCTGTCACGGTTTCCCAAGGGACGACCCAATATTCACCGCCACGGGGTACGCAGACTTCTCGGCGCTGGCGATTGAAGCGCACGGGGAGGGGCACTTTCCGAAAGAGGCCCTGGATGATAAACAGCGCGGGAATGCCTGTAATAATTGCCCCCAAGATCAAAACATCTTGGCTGAAAGTAATGTCGAGATTTCGAGTGAAGAAAGACATGGCTAAAAACGTCATAACCGTCGGCCACATAACCATCACCGCAGAGCCGATGCTGTAGTTACCAATATCCAAAAACACGTCGTTCTTGCGCCATATGATGTTGAGCACATCAGATGGCTTCCTACCCGTGGGAATTGGCAGCGGCGCCAAATAGTCATTGCGAGAAAGCGGCCGTTTTTTCGTGTTGCCTGCCGGTGGCATGCTCATCGTTTGTCCTTGGGTTGCAGGTAAATGGTGCCGGGGTGATCCTCGCCGAGCCGGTAGTTCGGTACACGATCGAGCTCAGGCGTCGGGTCGGCCCAAAGCGCTATTACGCCGGTCGCGTGATTAAGGGTAAAAGCAAGTCCTCGTTCTCCGCCGATAAAGGTGCGGGCGCCAAGCATTGCGGTCAACGGCGTGCGATAACGCATTCGCAGGGAAACCGTGCTGGGTGTCGTGCCCAATACATTCGACAGGATGTTAAAAGGGCCAGTAAGGCGTAAGCCCTGACCTTCCTGGAACGGTATCCAGTGGCAGGTGCTGCTGTTCAACCAGTGCGGCGTCATATCTCGCCAAGGGCGGGGTGGTTTGTAGTGACTAAGCGGGCTGTTTTTGATCAGATCACGATTGCGCTGGGTGTCCAACGGGTCACCGATCATGCTCAGCTCCAGGTAGACACTGCCGGGCTCCGCACCCGGCAAGTCGATGGTCAGGGAAGTGATGGAGCTTTCGAAAGCGAGGCCGGACGGGCCGTGACTAGCAGTGGCCTCCGAAGTGCTTTCCATGCGGACTCGAGGCGCATAAAGAATGAAGTACAGCCGATCAAGCTCATCCTGCTGGGCTTTAGGCGCGATAGGTTCCAGATCAATAGCTCGGGCTTTCGACCAGCAGCAATTGCTCAGGAAGTTTTGCAGCGGCGTTCGCTCAAAGAACCATGCAGCCAGGTAAACGACCCCTAAGCCGAGAATGATCCAGTTCAAGGGCCCCATGTAAAGCGTGTAACGCAGGATGGCCGCTTCGACGGTTATTGAGCCCGCGAGGGCGCGAGCGGTGTAGGAAAAGCCTAACAGTGCTTGGGCACCGAAAGCCGCGACTTGCCCACCGACCACGATCTGGCGCATCTGCAGCCATGGATCGATTCGGTTTTGGGCGCTCTCAAGTTGTATTTGCAAGGACCGGAACTCTGCAATTGCCGCAGCAGACGACAACCCACCAATCACCCCACCAAACAAAGTAAGCGTCGGTGCGCTACCGACCCTGCCATTAGGCAACCGCATGGACACTTCCCTGACACCAAACCCCTTCCGCACCTGATTATCAACCACCGCCACCAACGCCACCGCCGCATACAACGTCGCCGACACCGTTTCATTCACTCGCCGACTGTCCATCCCCTCCAACACCCCCGCCCTGCTTAGATGGTTATGCGCATTCAGCACGTTCAACAACAACGCCGCCAACGGCACCACTCCCCCGCTGTTCATCACCAGGCTGGATTTAAGGATTCGTTCCACACGCCCCGCGCCAATAGCCTTGCCTGATGCGCTCGCCCAGCGGGCCAGCTCTTCGCCCAGCGTCCCCATCAATTTCCACACCGCCCGGCCGCCCTCGATCACGGACTGCAAGCGCGTGTCGCTGCCCAGGCGGCTGGCGATGAGGATACCCATCCATGAACGGCTGAAGCTGTTGTCGTCCTTAAGCAACAACAGCGCTGCCGCCAGCCGATTCACCAGCTCGCTCCATGCACTGTTCGCCTCGCGGGCCATGGCCCCGATGTCGTCCAGAACCTCGGCGCTCAAGGGTGCCAATGCCTGATGGGTAGCGCTGATGTTGTCGGAGGCCAGTGCCGCCATCAACTCGCCCAGGCGAGAGGTGCTGTTGAGTACCGCATCGATCGAGGGCGTCCAGGCGTTAAACAGTTGCTTCAGTGCGCCACCATCCGCGGCGCGCACATAGTCGGCATATTGCTCGGCACCCTGGGCGCGGATGCATTGCGCAGTCAGGCAGCCGATGGCCAATTCGGTCAGCCAGTGCCGCGCCTCCACGTCGTGGTAATCGACAAACCAGGTGCCGCTGAGCGAGCGGTTGAGGTACACGCCGCGGTCGGCAAATAACGCGGTGTGACGCTGTTCGATGTGCTGATAGTGCGCGGTGGCCGTCTGCGCGAACCAGGTGTTCATGGCCTCAAGGTCGATATATTCACCGACCTTGGCACTGAACAGATGGTTGTTGAGGTTGGCGTGTTTTTCCGCGCGGTATTCGCGGACGATGAGTTCCGCTTCGGTGTACAAGTCCGGCGGAATAAAGGCCCGCACCGGCGCGACGATGGCCGCGATCCTCGCATCACGTGCGGCGGCTTGGGCCTGAGTGGGTTGGCCACCGAATTGACGGGCCTGGGTTTCGGCCTTGAGTTCTTCATCCAGCCGATGCTGGGTGTCGAGCATGACCTGGCCCTGCTCGGGCGTGAGGTTGATGTCTCGGTCCTTGTAGCGGTAGATGACGGACCCTGCCAGTTCGGCACCATCTTCGCTGATCAGGCTGCGCACGAACCCGCCGATGCTCAGGCGTAGATTATTCTCGCCCAACCATTGTTCGTGGCTCGCTTCTATCCATTCCTGTTCGTGATTGATGTCACGCAACACGCCGAGATCGTCGTCCAGGCAGGCGAAGATGGCGAACAGGCCTTCGGTTTGGGCCATGGCGCTGTCCAGCCAATCCTGAGTGCCCTGCCCGTCCCACGGCTCGGCGCTCCATTCGCCCGGCGACTGATCGCTGGCACCGGGGTGCTGGGCGATGACTTTCTCGCGCTCACGGGCGCGGTGCATGGCGTCGGTGTAAGCCTTGATGTTGGCCGGTGTCGGATCTTTCATTACGGTTTCGCCCAGCGCGCCGGTCTCCTCAGCGCCCCGTTGCGAGTCAACTTTCATGGACCGGGCGAAGGTGTCGGGGATGAGTTCGGCCATGACCTCAGCGGCTTTTTCCAGCGGCGGGCAATGCTCGGCTTGCAGTTCATTGGCCACGGCGCGCAAGGCTACATGGCGCATGTGTTCACGGCGCTTGGCGCTGCTGTCGCTCAGCGATTGGCAGTGCTCGGGGTTCAGCGGGAACTCGCTGTAGAGCATCCAGGCATCGTGGACTTTTTGCAGGGCCAGCCCCGCCAAGGTGGCGTCGAGCACCAGGGTCGCGTCGGCTTCCAGCGCTTGTTCTTTGAGTTGGCCATTCGGCGAGACGGCATAGCGTTTGAGGGGGCCTTGGTGTTGCCACAGATATACAAACCCCGCACGCAAGCGTCGTGCGGCCATGGGCCGGCTTTGCGTGGTTACGCCGGGAGCGCAGCACGGGTGCTCGGCCTTTTCTTCAGCCAAGGCATACCGTACGGGCACCACGAAAATCTCGGCCTGGCTGGCCGGGCACGGCGCCAGCGTGCTGTTGATATCGACGTGAGGCTGAGCCTTGGCGGCGCGTTCGGCCTGAGCGGCTTGGTCAATCAATGCCAGCTGTTTTGTGCTCATAGGCTGAACGCCTCGCCGCTAAGCTGCTGACGCGTCAGTTCGGCATTCAGGTTATCCAGCCGTTGCTTGGGCGAGACACCGGACTCGGCCAACAAACCCCGGTAAGCGGTGTGAGCAGGTGCATCGGGAAAGTCAGTGCCCAGCACAGCGTGAAAGCGAGCCCAGAGCAGGACTTCATCGATGGCACTGTAACCGTGACGAGCGGCACTGTGCTGGCACTGAGACGCCCACTGTTGCAGTGCAACAGCGTCCAGCCCTTGCAGGTATTCGGATAAGTATTGCTGGCAGTGTTCGATCAACCGTTGAGCGAAGCGCTGTCGCTGCGCGGTGCCCAAGTGCTCCAGTTGCTCTGCAGACAGGAACAACCAAGGCTCGTGCGCATACGGTGCAGAGGGTTGATCCGGATTTTCCTGAAGGATATCCAATGCCGGGAGCCGGATCAGTCGCACAGGACCCATCAAGCGATCCCGCTCACCGGCGGACAACTGCGCCAGCCACAATCCCGTGATACGGGGGTCGTAGTAACGGAACAAGACCGTGACATCCCCTTCAACACGAGCGTGAATCAGGCTACGCAAGTGCCCAAGCACAACAGCTTCTTGCGCCTGCGACTCGAGCCAGATGCCACATGTCGCGCTCCACTCCTGGGAAAAGGTCTGGGCCAGCGGGCTGTTGGGAGCAACAGGCACCAAAATCGGTCCGACCTCTTCCAGCGGGCTGTAAGCGGTACCTTGGTAAAGCGATTGGTAGGTTGTGCATTCCAACTCAAACAGACGCTCAGGCAGACGTTCGATCTGGGAGCGATCCAGCAGCAGATAAACCTGACTCATGCCGACATCTCCGCCAGTTTTTGACACACGGCACAGATCGGCGCAGCCCGCTCAGCTGCCTGGGTCAATGCCAGTTTTTGCGCGGCCAGCGATGGCGCAATCAGTGCCTGTGGCGCTACGGGGCTCAATGAGCGAGCAAGCTCCGCAGCTATCCCGGCCAGCGGCGCCCCGCCCACAACAATGGCCACACTGCTGAAAATCCCGCTGGCGTTGATGACGATGAAGTGACCGCCACATTCCCACGTCAAGCTCCGGTCACCCTTGATCACCACATTGGCGGCCGTGACATGGGCGTGAGGCCCGGCCTGAATGACCAGCGTGCCATCCGCTGTTGTGCTGCTGTTGCCGGTGATCGAGATCACCTCGTTGCCGCCGATCACTGTGTGTCGCGTGCCTTCAGTCGTATGCAGTTCGTCGCCCTTGATCAGGCTGGCGCTGTTGTGGCCCACCTGTTCAAAGCGGTCGTTGTTGATCAGGCTGTGGCTGTCGCGAGTGATCTGTTCACGGCGGTCGTTGCCGATTTTGGTGTCGCTGTCGTTGAGGATCAGTTGGTCCAGGTCGCGCTCGGCGCGCAGGTAGATCTGTTCCTGCCCGGCGCGGTCTTCAATCGACAGTTCGTTGTAACCGCCGGTTTGCGGGGAGCTGTAGCTGCGCAATACGGTTTTGGTTTTGTGCTCCGGCAGCGGGTAGGGCACCGCATTGACTTTGTTCGGCACGCAGCCGGTGATGAGCGGATTGTCGGGATTGCCGTCCAGATAGGTGACGACCACTTCCATGCCGATACGCGGAATGGTCATCGAGCCGAAACGTTTACCCGCCCAATTAGTCGATACCCGCAGCCAGCAACTGCTTTTTTCACTGTTGAATTCGGCCCTGTCCCAATAGAATTCGACTTTCACACGACCATATTCATCGCAATAGATCTCCTCGCCGACCGGGCCGGTCACGCGGGCGGTCTGGCTGACCAGCAGGGTTTTTCTTTTCCGCATGGGCGGTCGGTAAAACACGTCCCATGGAATAGCACTGAAGCTGTTGCGATAGCCTTGGGTAAAGCCGTCCTCGGGTTGGACGTCGTGGGTGATGGCCTCTTCCAGTGACTGAGGCTGTTTTCCAGCGTGCGTCACATTGAGCAACAGCCATAAATCATTGCAGCCTTCGCGCGGGTGCTCAGTCAGGTCAAAAAAGTGACCACCGCGCAGAGTTGGCTGATCGCTTTTGCCCTCGACCAGCAGGTAATCGGCACGGTGGCGCTCCAGGGCCTGACGAGCGAGTTGCCTGCCGAGTTTTTCGTTCTCGATCAATACGGGGTAGCGATAATCTTCAAGCTCAGGAGTGAACTCGGCGGTGAAGCGGCTTTCCAGCAAGAGACTCGGGCGCTGGAAGTCGTAATGCCGACGCGTGGTCGTGCTGGTTCGGTTGCGAAAACCCATGGAGAACTGGCTGACGACCGGATGCTCCGCAATCATACCGGACTCTTGCCGATAGGGGGTTTCGCCCAGTTTGGGGAAGAAGGTCTGGTCATCGGTGAACACCAGTAAATGACCGTCCGGCGAATGCTGGTGATGCCACGCAATGCCGTCCTCGGCGCACAGGCGCTGGACGAACTCGAAATCGCTTTCCCCATATTGAGTGCAGTATTCGCGCTCCGGGCTGGTGCTGACGTGGAAGGCAAAGGCATCGGCCTGAATGCCGTGACCTTTGAGCACCTGAGCAATGATTTGCGGCGCCGTCAGGTTCTGGAAAATTCGCTGATCGTGGCTGAACTGCAAGTAGTGCAGCGTCGGTACGAGAGCCAGGTGATAACGGGTCAGACGTTTGCCGGGTTCACCGACGAACACCTCTTCGATATGGCCATGAAGGCCTTCGCCGTTCAGACCAAACTGGAGAAACGCCGGTTGGCTGAGCAGACTTTCCAGATCGAAATCAGGGTTTTCGCTGACCAGCTCGACCTTGATCGCGTACAAGGCGCTGATGGCCTCGACACCGTCAAAGGCGAGGACTTTGAAATCGTTACGAACAGCGGGGATGTGCAGCGCAAATTGCGCCGTATTGGCCGATTTGAACATACGCTTATCCTTAAGCACGGAGGATGTGAAAGCGCGATGTCAAAACCGTCCTGGTTAGTGCACGCGACATTGGCAAAAACCCTACCAAGAGCACTGCCGGATAGATGTAGGAAGAGTCCCGAAACCATGACGGACGTTTCCCAATGACCGATTGACGCCCAATGCAGGCAGGCACTTTCCCACCGAACAAAATCAACAGGCACAAAAAAGCCGACATCGCTGTCGGCTTTTTTGTGGGTCACTGCTTCGGTGTTTCACCCGGTTTCGGCGCCGGATCATCAAACAGATTCAAACGCTCGCGCAGCTCATGGGCCGGCAACGGTTCCTTATCCGCCGGCAATGCGTTCGGGTCGGCCGGCACTTCACCCGGGCCGCCCTGCCCTTGCGTCGGCTCTGTAGCCGGCTCCGCGCCTTGCGAACCTTCGATGGCACGCTGGGCTTTTTTGGTCAGCACGATAATGTCGATTCGGCGGTTGACCGGGTTGAGCGGTTTCTCGCGATCGAACAAGGCCGACGAGGCATAACCGACGACGCGCGCCACTTGCCGATCCGGATAACTGCCCGCCACCAGCGCCCGACGTGCGGCGTTGGCACGGTTGGCTGAAAGCTCCCAGTTACCGAAGTCGCCGGTGCCCGAGTACGGCTTGGCGTCGGTATGACCGCTGATGCTGATCTTGTTCGGCACCGCTTTGATGGTGTCGGCCATGGCCAGCAGGATGTCTTCGAAGTACGGCTTCAGACGCGCACTGCCGGAGTCGAACATCGGGCGGTTTTCGGCGTCCACGATCTGGATGCGCAAACCGTCCGGCGTGATCTCGAACAGAATCTGGTCCTTGAATTTCTTCAGCTGCGGGTTCTCTTCGACCTTGTTCTGCAATTCTTGCAGCAACAGTTCGAGGCGTTCCTTCTCCACCATCTCGGCCATGCCTTCGACCTGTTCGGCGTCGATGGTCACCTTGTCCGGCTGCGGCTGGGATTTCACCTCGGGGTTGAGGGTGTTTTCCGGCGCCAGGGTCGGCGTGCCGCCCAGGTCGATGATGTAAGGCGTGCCGCTTTCGGAAAAGCCGACCGGGTCCTTGAAGTAACCGGCAATGGCGATCTTCTGTTCCGGTGTTGCAGTGGACAGCAGCCACAACACCAGGAAGAACGCCATCATCGCCGTCGCGAAGTCGGCGAAGGCGATTTTCCAGGCGCCCCCGTGATGCCCGCCGGCGATGCGCTTGACGCGCTTGATGATTATCGGCTGATTATTTTCCATAACTCAGCGACCACGAACCGCTTGTTCCAGCTCAGCGAAGCTCGGACGGTGCGCCGGGTACAGAACCTTGCGCCCGAACTCCACCGCCAGCGACGGCGGCATGCCGGACGCCGAAGCGACCAGCGAGGCTTTGATGGCTTCGTAGACGTTCAGTTCTTCCTTGGCATCGTGGGCCAGGGAGTGGGCCAGCGGACCGAAAAAACCGTACGCCGCGAGAATACCGAAGAAGGTACCGACCAGTGCCGCACCGACGTGCAGACCGATCGATGCCTGATCACCTTCGCCCAGGGAAGCCATGGTCACTACGATACCCAATACCGCCGCGACAATACCGAAGCCAGGCATGCCGTCGGCGATGCCGTTGACGGCGTGTGACGGATGTTCAAGATCTTCCTTGAGGCTGTACAGCTCCATGTCGAACAGTCCCTCCAGCTCGTGGGGAGCCATGTTGCCGGACGACATGATGCGCAGGTAATCACAGACGAACGCGGTCATGCGCTCGTCTTTGAGGACTGTCGGGTACTTGGCGAAGATGGGGCTCGCGGCGGCATCTTCGATATCCCCTTCGATGGCCATCATGCCTTCGCGGCGACTCTTGTTGAGGATCTCGTAGATCAGGCCCAGCACTTCAAGATAGAAGGTGTGAGTGAAGCGCGAACCGAACATGCCCAAGGATTTCTTGAACACGTGCATGGTCATGTAACCGGGGTTGGCCTGCAAAAATGCACCAAGGGCCGCGCCACCGATAATCATCACCTCGAAGGGTTGAATCAGTGCGGCAATTTTGCCATGGGAGAGCACGTATCCGCCGAGCACGCTCGCGAATACGACGATGATGCCGATTATTTTAGCCATAGGTAGGAGAGCACTTACTGAGTCGGGTTCAAGGTCATATTCGGAAGTTAAAAAATCTCTTCTTCTACTTATCGGCAAAACTGCGCCAGACTATAGGCAGTTCAGGCGAAAAGCCAATTTGGCCCGCTCCGGGCATAGGTAATGCAGACGGTGATCGTGTCCAACCATGGCTAACGAAACAAACGTTCCAACTCCAAAACCGACCACACTCGAAGGCTGGGTCAAGCTTCTCGATGGCGTGCGCCTGCCGGTTCCGCAAGCCAGCCATGACCTTGTCTGCAAGGCCATCCGCGACGACCGCAGCTCGCTGCGCGATATCGCCGAGCTGATGCAAGCCAGCCCCGCCCTGGCCTTGAGCGTGATTCGCGAAGCCAACCGGCACACCCACGGCAGCATGACCGAGCCTGCGGAAAACCTTGAGGTGGCGATCAATCGCCTCGGTTTGAAGCGCACCGAAGAGTTGCTTGCGCGGCTGCCCGCGGAACCGGATTTGGACATTCCCGTGGCCCTGCGTCAGTTGCAGATGATCAGCCAGCACGCGACGCAACAGGCCAACGGTTTTTTCGCCGCTCGCCTGGCGCGGTTGTGGCAGGACATCCACTGGGGCAGCCTGCTGTTTCTTTCGCCGCTGTGGCCGATGGCGTTCACCCATCCGCAGCTGCTTGAAGAATGGGAGTTGCGGGTCATCCATAAAGGCGAGTCGGCGCGCAACGTCGAGAAGCAATTGTTTGGCGTTCGCCTGCTGGAAATCGCTCAGGCGCTGGTGGAGATCTGGCACCTGCCGATCTGGGTGCTGCAGGGTTACAAGCTGTTGCTTAATGAACAACGGGAACTGGTGAAAGTCCTGCGCATTGCGCGCGACAGCGATCATCCATTGCGCCAGCAGAACCGTCTCGACGACGATCCGACGTTGCGCCGCTGGCTCAATCAACCGGCCAACACGGTGCTGCTGGCCAACGGTCTGGCGCTGTCGGCGCAACAGGCCTGGGACAGTCCGCACAGTGAACGCTGGCAATACCTGACCAGCCTTTACCTGCAAATGCCGATGGACGAGGTGCAACAGCAATTGCACCAACAGGCCGCCAACAGTGCGCGCCAACACGCCATGCCGGACCTCTGGCACCCGGCCGTTGCGCTGCTCTGGCCGTGGGGCATGAACCGCGTTCACGCCGGTCTGCTGCCGGCCCCGGCGCCGACCGCCGAAGACCTGGCGAAGTGGCGCAGGCAATGTGCCGAGCTGCTGGTGGAGCCGAGTCGTTTCACCAATGCCATGCACTTGACCAACTCGGCCCGTGACGCACTGGTCGCGTGCGGCATGCGTCGGGTGATGATCCTGATGGCCGACCGCACGCACGCCAATCTGCGCGTGCACCAGATTGCCGGGCTGCCGAAAGAAGTAGCTGGTCTGAATTTTTTGGTGAGCCAGAGCACGGTGCTGCAACGCCTGCTTTCGCAACAGGCCCAGGTGCGCCTGACACCGGCCAACAACGCGCAATTTTCGGCGCTGCTGCCGGCCAGCCTGAGTTCGCAGTTCGGTGGCGAACACCTGCTGTTACGCTCGCTGGCCAACAACGGACGCGTGATCATGATCGTGGTGGCGGATCAGGGTGGCGGGCCGTTTTCGGAAATCACCGTGCAAGCCTTTGGCAAAACCGCGCAGTGCATCGAGAAAGCCCTGAACAGCTTTAGCCATCGCGGCCAATGACCCGCTACAATCCTCCCCTTTGTGCTCTGGAGACCTCACATGTCTGACTTCTCTGGCTTGCCGCTGGTGATCGAACCGAGTGACTTGCTCTCTCGCCTCGACGCCCGCGAACTGATTCTGGTGGACCTGACCAGCAGCGCCCGCTATGCCGAAGGGCATATTCCCGGTGCGCGGTTTGTCGATCCGAAACGCACGCAACTCGGCCAACCGCCTGCGCCAGGCCTGATGCCGCCGCAAGCGGCCCTCGAAGCGCTGTTCGGTGAGCTGGGCCACAACCCCGATGCGGTCTACGTCGTGTATGACGACGAAGGCGGCGGTTGGGCCGGACGCTTTATCTGGCTGCTGGACGTCATCGGCCACAGCAAGTACCACTATGTCGACGGCGGTCTGCCGGCCTGGCTGGCAGAAGGCTCGCCCATGTCGATCCAGATCCCGCCTGCGGTCGGCGGCCCGGTTGCGCTGACCCTGCACGATGAACCCACCGCCACTCGCGAATACCTGCAAAGCCGTCTCGGCGCCGCTGACCTGGCCATCTGGGACGCGCGCGGACCGCTGGAGTACTCCGGCGAGAAAGTCCTGGCGGCCAAGGGCGGACACATTCCCGGCGCGGTCAATTTCGAATGGACCGCGGGCATGGACCGGACGCGCAACCTGCGCATCCGCAAAGACATGCCGCAAATCCTCGAACAACTCGGGATCAGCAAAGACAAAGAAGTGATTACCCACTGCCAGACTCACCACCGTTCTGGCTTCACCTATCTGGTGGCCAAGTCCCTCGGTTATCCGCGGGTCAAAGGCTACGCCGGCTCCTGGGGCGAATGGGGCAACCATCCCGAT
Organism: Pseudomonas sp. LB3P81; assembly: GCF_054897965.1. NCBI lineage: Bacteria > Pseudomonadati > Pseudomonadota > Gammaproteobacteria > Pseudomonadales > Pseudomonadaceae > Pseudomonas > Pseudomonas sp. LB3P81. The sequence goes on from NZ_JBUBVG010000001.1 coordinate 2,805,893, forward strand.
ACGCCTGTAGAGATCTAAGGTTTTTAAGGACAGTTAATGAATAAGCGTTTGTTTATCCTCAGCCAATACCTGCTGCCCCACCACTTGCTCTCGCGACTGGCCGGCTGCATCGCCGAATGCCGTGTGCGCTGGTTCAAGAATGCATTCACCGCGTGGTTCGCCAAGCGTTATCAGGTGGACATGTCCCTGGCCCTGGTCGAAGACCTGACGGCTTACGAGCATTTCAACGCGTTCTTCACCCGAGCGCTGAAAGACGGCGCTCGTCCGCTGGACGAAACCCCGGGCGCGATCCTCAGTCCGGCCGACGGCGCCGTCAGCCAACTCGGCCCGATCGAGCACGGCCGCGTGTTCCAGGCCAAGGGCCACAGCTTCAGCGTGCTGGAATTGCTAGGCGGTGACGCCGCCAACGCTGCGCCGTTCATGGGCGGTGATTTCGCGACCATTTACCTGTCGCCGAAGGACTACCATCGCGTGCACATGCCGCTAGCCGGTACTCTGCGCGAAATGGTCTACATCCCGGGCCGGATTTTCTCGGTCAACCAGACCACCGCTGAAAACGTTCCGGAATTGTTTGCCCGCAACGAGCGTGTGGCGTGCATTTTCGACACCGAGCGCGGGCCGATGGCCGTGGTGCTGGTGGGCGCGATGATCGTGGCATCGATCGAAACCGTCTGGGCGGGCCTGGTGACGCCACCGAAACGCGAACTGAAAACCTTCCGCTACGACGAAGCAGCCCGTGCGCCAATCCACCTGGAAAAAGGTGCGGAACTGGGTCGTTTCAAGCTGGGTTCGACGGCGGTCGTCTTGTTCGGCCCGGATCAAGTGCAGTGGGCTGAAGAACTGGCGGCCGGTTCGCCGGTGCAGATGGGTCAGGGCATGGGCCTGCCAAAAGCCTGATCCCCTGATCCGAACCCCACGAACGTCTTCGTGGGGTCGGACATTTCGGTGGTGCCGCTACTCTATCTGCCCGCGAAAACCGATCGGTCCTTCGTTGGCGTAGGTATTGGTGCCACTGAGGTTTTTCCCTCCATCACTGGAGGTCACGCTCAACGCGACAACGTTCTGATTGTCCCGGCCTCCGATGACCCATTTGCCACCCGGATGCCATGGAGCGTCATTGCCGCCCCACTGATTTTCAACGTTGTACTGGTTCTGGCCCGTGCGCTGAGCCTTGAAGCCAATGGGACCTTCACCCGCGTACGTCATGGTGCCGGTGAAGCTCTTGCCGCCATCGCTCGACTTGATCTCGATGGCGACAACCTTCTGGTTGTCCCGTGCGCCTAACGTCCAGTCTCCGCCCGGATGCCAGGGTGCAGAACTACCGCCCCATTGATTTGCCACTACGTATCTAGACATAAACTTCATCTCCTTGAAGTTACGAGAGACCTGCCCGGCACAGGCAGCAGGCCGTACGACCGTGCGTATCCAGTCGCACGTCTGTCAGATTAGTAGCACGCCTCGTCATCACCCGACTGACAGACAAACGGTAGATTTCCGTAGGAGCTGCCGAAGGCTGCGATCTTTACCCGTGGTCACCGCAGATCAAGATCAAAAGATCGCAGCCTTCGGCAGCTCCTACCGAGGCAGGGGTTCCTCGGCAGGCTATTGCTGCTACAGTCAAGTCATTCACTGCCCATTTTCCCGGTTGGAGTTTGTCCACGGCATGAATGAGACCAGCCCCCATCTGCTGCTCCGCGCACCTGTCCCGGCACAGCTGCGCCTGTCATTCTGCGAAGCCACCCCGCGCGACCTCAAGCGCTGGATCGCCGACCTGCCCAAAGCCAACATCGGCGAAACTGCACGCCAGCTCTATCAGGGCTTGAGCGAACTGAACCAGTTACTCACACCCAGCGACAATCGCCTGCAATTACTCGAGTTACTGCGGCCCGAGGTGTATTACGTCTGCAAACACCTGGAGCGGCACTTCCTGCACCAGTCGATTGTCCTCGACGAGCGTTCGCGCAAGATCGCCAACCTCTGCCAGGCACTGCAAAGTCATTTGGCGATTGGCTATAAACAGATCGTCGTGCGCATCTCGCTGCGCTTCAGCAAGGACCGCGCACCGCTGCTGGCCCAGGCATTGTAACGGGCGATCCATTGCCTCAACGGGCCGCTGATCCGCGCCACCCAGCTCTATTGCCCGGTGCCGGAAGGTGTGTGGCTGGAACTGCATCAGCTGTATCGGATCGCCTGCTCCCGTCGGCTCCAGCACCTGAGCCTGCGCGATGAGCTGGCCAGCCAGACGCTGGCCCTGAGCATCGAGCAGACGTACGTGGCCGCACTGCTGCTGGGCGCCGCACGATGCAATCAACTGCGCCAGAACCAGATTGCGCGGCTCGCCGAAGTGCTGGAGCCGTGGAGCAAATTGATCAAGCTGCAACCGGAAACGCCGGTCGACGGACTGTTTGCCGTCGCGCCGGAGCTCGACACCGGGCCGCGTTACCGATCGAAATTCCGGCCCGAGCAACAGGAGAGCTTGCTGGGGCTCGATTCGCAGCCGCTGGTCGCAGCCATTGAAGCCCATTTGGAAAAAACCGACAGCCCGGCGCCACTGCCCGTGCCCGCAGGATTGAGCCTGGATACGCTGCAACACCTGAATGCCGCTTGGGGCCAGGCGGTTGAACGCAGTTTCCAGCGCACGGCCAGTCAAGGCACCTTGACCTTGTGCGTGGGCATGAGCGCACTGCACTTCTATCTGGGTGGCCAACGCCCGTTCAGCGAGATCCTGAAAAATCCCGGAGCCGGCCGCGCGCAGTTCACGGCGACCTCCGTCCGGGAAAAAGATCAATGGCACCATGCCTTCGACGCGGCACCACAAGGCACCGCTGACGCGTTGCTGCCCTACGAAGAAATCGAGTACCCGCAACTTCAGAATGACGACAGTCACGAAGCGTCTGACCGCAACCGTCACTTTCCGACCTACACCTTGCCGGTGATCAATCACAGCCCAGGCGGTTATTGCCTGGCCTGGCCCGATGCAGTGCCGGCCGAGTTACAGGCTGGCGAAATGGTCGGCATCGAGGATACGGCGGGGTCGGGCTGGAGCATCGCGGTGGTGCGCTGGATCCGCCAGGTTCACGGCGGCGGTACGCAAATGGGTATCGAGCAGGTCGCGCCCTTCGCCGAGCCTTGCGGCCTGCAACTGGTGCGCACGCGTGACGATCACAGCCAGTACTTGCGTGGCCTGCTACTGCCGGCCATCAGCGCGATAGACCTGCCGGCCACCCTGCTCGCCCCGCGATTGCCCTTTGAGGAAGGCAACAAGGTGATGATCAACACCAACGGCGAGGAACGCCGGGCCGGACTGGATCAGCGGGTGGCGAGCACCAACAGTTTTAATCAGTTTGCCTATCGTTCGCTGGAGGCTGCCAGTAACGAAAACGCCGCGGGGAGCGGCGTGGTCAGTAGCGAGGAGGATTTTGATTCGTTGTGGCAGACGCTTTGAGGGCTAAGCAAACATCTGTGGCGAGGGAGCTTGCTCCCGTCAGGACTGCGTAGCAGTCCTTTTTTTGGGGGCCGCTTCGCGACCCAGCGGGAGCAAGCTCCCTCGCCACAAAGGCACTTCTAACAATTTGGAAAACTCAGAGCTGCCCGTCACGATCCCGAAAGCCCAACAGGTACAACACCCCATCCAGCCCCAGTGTTGAAATCGCCTGCTTCGCCGACTGCTTGACCAGCGGCTTGGCACGAAACGCCACGCCCAGCCCGGCAATCGCCAGCATCGGCAAATCGTTGGCACCGTCGCCGACCGCAATGGTCTGCTCCAGACGCAAACCTTCCTTGTGCGCCAGCTCTCTCAGCAGATCCGCCTTGCGCTGCGCATCGACGATCGGCTCGACCGCCACGCCGGTGACCTTGCCATCGACCACTTCCAGTTCGTTGGCGAACACGTAGTCGATGCCCAGCTTGGCCTGCAATTGCTTGGCGAAGTAAGTGAAGCCACCCGACAAAATCGCGGTTTTGTAGCCCAGACGCTTGAGTTCGGCGAACAGGGTTTCGGCGCCTTCGGTCAGGCGCAAAGAGGCGCCGATCGAATCCAGCACGCCGACGTCCAGCCCTTTGAGCAAGGCCAGACGCTCTTTGAAGCTGGCGCGGAAGTCGAGCTCACCGGCCATCGCCCGCTCGGTGATTTCAGAAACCTGTTCGCCCACGCCCGCTGCCTTGGCCAACTCGTCGATGACTTCGGCTTCGATCAGCGTCGAGTCCATGTCGAACACTGCCAGGCGGCGGTTGCGGCGGAACAGCGAATCTTCCTGAAAGGCGATGTCGACGTTCAATTCCTGGGCAACGCTGAGGAATTCAGCCCGCAGCGCTTGCGGATCAGCCGCTTCGCCGCGCACGGAAAACTCGATACAGCCTTTGCCCTTGTCAGCCGGCGTGTCCAGTGGCATGCGCCCAGACAGACGGTCGATGTGGTCGATGTTCAGGCCATATTTGGCGGTGATCGAGCTCACGGCCTGCAATTGCCCGGCGGTCACTTTGCGGGTCAATAGCGTCACGATGTGGCGTTTTTTGCCCTGATTGCCGACCCACAGCTGGTAATCCTCTTCGGACACCGGCGTGAAACGCACTTGCTGATCGAGTTTGTAAGCCGTGAACAGAATGTCCTTGAGCACCGATTTGCCTTGCTCGGTGTCAGGAATTTCAACCAGGATGCCGAACGACAGGGTGTCGTGGATCACCGCCTGACCGATGTCGAGAATGTTCACACCACCCTGGGCCAGAACGCCGGTAATGGCCGCAGTCAGACCCGGACGGTCGACTCCCGTGATGTTTATCAGGACGATTTCGCGCAAGGCGCACCCCCGCAGGTGGAAAAAAACCGCATTCTACCCACTTTCAGTGACCATCGGGCACCGTGAGCGCTTTGCCGGTCTAGGGCCTGTCGCTATACTGCGCTTCAACTTCACGGACAAAAGAGCCGAGCTCAAGTGAACCGGCCCACGCCAGTAAAAACCGATAACTTCTTTCTGCTGATCTTCCGTGCACTGCGCCACCGCCGTGTACCGATTGCATTGCGCATCGCCAGCCATAACGTGATCCTGGTCGCTCTGGCCCTGGTGATCTACGCCTGCGTGATGGGTTTGCAGTTCAAGCAGGCCATGCACGAGCAGGCGGATGCCCTGGGCGAAAGCCTGACCACGCAGACCGCCACGTCCGCCACGGAACTGCTGGTGTCCAACGACATCCTCAGCCTCAACGTGCTGCTCAACAACCTGACCAAAAACAAGCTGGTGGCCCACGCCGCCATCTACAGCGTGGATAACCGTATCCTCGCCGAAGCCGGTCAGCGCCCCAAGCACAGCCTGCTGGGTGAAGCCGAGGGCATGTACCAGAGCAAGATTACTTTCCAGGACGTGACCGCCGGACAACTGCGCATCAGCCTGGACATGGATCAATTCCAGCAGCCGATGACCATCAGCCTGCAAAGCATGGGCATTTTGAGTGCGATTCTGTTGGCCTTGTCCCTGGCCTTGAGCCTGCGCCTGGGTCGGCACATCTCCACGCCGCTGCTGCAATTGCGTGTGTGGCTGCGCAATATTGATGAATACACCCCGGCTACCGGGCGTCAGGACGAGATCGGCGACCTGGCTCGCCAGCTGCACGCCAACTTCGCGCCAGAACCGGCCGAGCCCGAGCCTGAGCCGGAACCCGAGGACGACGAAAGCGATTACGAAGACGCCGACGAGCCGTCCTTCGAAGTTCGCAATCTGCGGGACCCGAGTTTCGATGAAACCAAGCCTGTCGCTGGCCTCAAGCCTGCGCCACGGCAGATCGTCAGCACCGTAGAAGATGAGGATGACGATGATGCGTTTGCCGATTTGCGTGACGAATCGGTAGCGAGCGCACCGAAGCCAGTGGTCAAACCGCAGGTATCGAACGTGCCGCAACACAGCGCGGTGCTGGCCGTGCAGCTGGGCGCTCAGGATCAGCTGCGTCGCCTGCCCCGAGCGCGCCTGGAAGAACTGCTCAAGCGTTATCGCGATTGCCTCGACCAAGCCGCTTCGCTCTATGAGGGCGAACTGCATAGCCTGAACGATGGCAGCACGCTGATGGTGTTCCACACCGAAGACAGCGGCGACGATTACCTGACCAACGCCATCTGCTGCGGCGAATTGCTGCGGGCGCTGGGCCACCAGTTGCAGATCGAAGTCGCGGACAGCGGCATCACCCTGCAATTGCAACTGGGCCTGACCCTGGGCGACGAGTTGTTCGGCTTGAGCCAGATCGACCTGCTGCTGACCGAAACCGCCCAGGACGCTCTGGCGCTGTCGCAACACAGCCGCAACCTGCTGCTGGTGGAGCGCAAGATCAGTGACGACGCACTGATTCGCCAGCGTGCGCGGATCCGTCCGATTGCCAGCCCTGAGGGGGCGTGCTGCGTGGAGCGGTTGATGGAGCCTTATCCGTCGATGCTGGAGCGGCAGTTGGCGCGGATGCATGAGCGTCGGGCGTAGATTTTAGTCCTGATGTGAAGAAGCCCGCAGACAAGTGATTGTCTGCGGGCTTTTTTGTTGCCTGTTCCGGCCCCTTCGCGAGCAAGTCGAAGGGGCCAGGACGGTCGGTAGACATTTAGAAGTTGCAGAAACAGCAAAGCCCGCACTAGGCGGGCTTTACTTTGGATCAATCCAGGCTTTAGAACCTGAACACTTCCATATCCGTCCGGATCGGTGAAGCCATCGGGATCTTTGGCTGCTTTTCCTGTTCCGCCGCCGGAGCCACAGGCTTGGCAGCCGGTTTTTTTGGCGCTTCGGCAATCGGCGGCTGGTTGGCCAGTGGCTTGAGCGCTACCGAAAGCTGTTCGGCGAGTTTCTGCAACAACACGCCCTGAGCCTGAACCTGCGCCGCAGTACCGCCGGCATGCTGTTCCTGCAGATGAATGATGCGGTTATCGCGAACCTGACCGCGACGGTCGATCAAACGCCATTGCGCATCAAGGATCGCCGGTTGCGATTCACCCGAATCCAGGCGCGTGATGGTCAGCAGCACCTGAACGTCCGGCGTGAAGCCGACCGTTGCCGGCGCCAGCACGACGCGCTGACTGTCCAGATGACCCGCGACCTGACGCAGCAACAGCTGATCAATATCGGATGACAGGCTACCCGCCCAACGACCATCCGCCGAAGCTTGCAGGCTGCCATCCGGCTGACGCTGCAGCAGCGTTTCGCGTTGCAGGTAGTCGGCAACCGTTACCGGGCCCAACAAAACGGCCATGCCCGCGGCTTGCGCAGGCTGAGCCGGACTTCCGCTGTCCAGCTGATACAGCGACACCGGTTGGTGCGTACTGCAACCCGCCAGGCCAAGAACGCCGGCGAGCATCAAAATAAAGGGAAAGCGCAGAGCAGTCATCATTCCATCCAGGTGGTTGCCACAAAGCTAACCGCAGTGAAAATACTCTATAAATATGACGAACGCTCGGCCACGCCGGCGCTTGGAAAGGCCATATCATCCGTGAATATGCGCTCCGACTCCAGCGGCAAAGCGTCGATCTACGCGTTAAATCGTAGATCGAGCGCTCTAGGACGCTTAATTGAGGTTTTCGACGAGTAGCGCATCTACCCTCTGAAAGCCTCGTGGAAGCTTGTTACCACGACGCCCACGCTCACCTTTGTAGTGTTCGAGGTCGTCCGCTCTCAGTGACAACGTACGTTTTCCGGCCTGCAACACCAAGGTGGCGCCTTCCGGCAGCACGGCGATGTCCGTGACATATTCTTCGCGACTGGCCACACGCTCACCGGAAATCCCGATGATCTTGTTGCCTTTGCCCTTACCTAATTGTGGCAGATCGCTGATTTTGAAGATCAGCAGGCGACCTTCGGTGGTCACCGAAGCCAGCCAGTTATTCTCACGATCAGCCACCGGGCGCGGCAGAATGACCTTCGAGTTGTTCGGCAAGCTCAGCAGCGCTTTACCGGCCTTGTTCTTGGCCTGGAAGTCTTCGCCCTTGACCACGAACCCATAACCGGCGTCGGAGGCGATCACGTACAACGAATCGTCTTCCGGCATCAGGACGCATTCAAAGGTCGCCCCTGGCGGCGGCGTCAGACGACCGGTCAACGGCTCGCCCTGGCCTCGGGCCGATGGCAATGTGTGCGAGGCCACCGAATAGCTGCGACCGGTGGAGTCGATAAACACCGCAAACTGGTTGGAACGCCCGGCCGCCAAGGCTTTGAAACCGTCCCCGGCCTTGTAGGAAAGCCCGGTTGCGTCGATTTCATGACCCTTGGCGGAGCGAACCCAGCCTTTTTCCGACAACACGACGCTGACTTTCTCGTTCGGCAGCAGATCGTGCTCGGTCAGGGCCTTGGCTTCGGCGCGCTCGACGATTGGCGAGCGACGGTCGTCGCCGTAGGTTTCGGCGTCCTTGATCAGCTCGGTGCGCACCAATTTTTTCAGCTTGGCTTCGCTGCCCAGCAGGGCTTGCAGCTTGGCTTGTTCCTTGAGCAGTTCATCCTGCTCGGCGCGCAACTTCATCTCTTCCAGTCGCGCCAACTGACGCAAACGGGTGTCGAGAATGTAGTCGGCCTGAATTTCGCTCAGGGCGAAACGCGCGATCAGTGCGGCTTTCGGATGTTCCTCGGTGCGGATGATGTGAATCACTTCATCCAGGTTGAGGTAAGCGATCAACAAACCGTCCAACAGGTGCAGGCGACGCTCGACCTTGTCGAGGCGGAATTGCAGACGACGACGCACGGTCTGCACCCGGAACTCCAGCCATTCCACCAACAGTGCACGCAGGTTCTTCAACTGCGGCTTGCCGTCCAGGCCGATGATGTTGATGTTGACCCGGTAGCTCGACTCCAGCTCGGTGCTGGCGAACAAGTGCTGCATCAACGCGTCGTGGTCAAAGTTTTTCCGTGCACCCGGAATGATCACGATCCGGCACGGGTTTTCGTGGTCGGATTCGTCGCGCAGGTCAGCAATCTGCGGGGCCTTGGACGGTTTGGCCTGCATCATCGCTGCGATCTGCTCCAGCACCTTGGCGCCAGACACTTGATGCGGCAGCGCGGTGACGATGATGTCGCCGTCTTCGATGTGGTACACGGCGCGCATGCGCACCGAACCGCGACCGGTTTCATAGATTTTCAGCAGATCGGCGCGCGGAGTGATGATTTCCGCTTCGGTCGGATAATCCGGCCCTTGAATGTGTTCGCAGAGCTGTTCGACCGTGGCTTTCGGCTCATCGAGCAAACGCACGCACGCTGTCGCGACTTCCCGAAGGTTGTGCGGCGGTACGTCGGTGGCCATGCCCACGGCGATCCCGGTGGTGCCGTTGAGCAGAATGTTCGGCAAACGTGCCGGCAACACCAGCGGTTCGTCGAGGGTGCCGTCGAAGTTCGGGCCCCAGTCCGCGGTGCCCTGGCCCAGTTCGCTGAGCAGCACTTCGGAATAACGCGACAGCCGCGCTTCGGTGTAACGCATGGCGGCGAAGGACTTGGGATCATCCGGCGCACCCCAGTTACCCTGGCCGTCGACCAGCGTGTAGCGGTAGCTGAACGGCTGGGCCATCAGGACCATGGCTTCGTAGCAGGCCGAATCGCCATGCGGGTGGAACTTACCGAGCACGTCACCGACGGTACGCGCCGACTTCTTGTGCTTGGAATCGGCGTCCAGCCCCAACTCGCTCATCGCATAAATGATGCGGCGCTGTACCGGTTTCAGGCCGTCGCCGATATGCGGCAAGGCACGGTCCATGATCACGTACATGGAGTAGTTGAGGTAGGCATTTTCGGTGAAGTCAGCCAGCGACCGGCGTTCTACACCGTCCAGGCTGAGATCAAGGGAGTCGCTCATGCGGGCCTCATCGGTTCGTTGTCTGGCGCAGCAGCATGGTGCCACCGCGCTGGGTAAATTCAAGTTTGTTCAGTGCGCTCATACCGAGCAGCACTTGCTTGCCATCCAGGCCCGGCACGACGATGGCGCGCACATCACGCAGCACAATGTCGCCCAGTTGCAGCCGGTCGACACGGGTTCGATAACCCTCGGTACGACCGTTGGCGGTGCTCAGGGTCACCCCGAAGCCTTGTTCAAGTTTCAGCCGTTCGGCCATTTCTGCCGGGATCGCCACGTCGGTTGCCCCGGTATCCAGCATGAAATCCACCGGCTGGCCGTTGATCTGGCCGCTGGCGACGAAGTGCCCCTGGGTGTTGCTGGCCAGTTTCACTTCAATAAAACCTTCGCCCTGTTCCGAGCTGACGACGACGTTGGGATTGTGCTGACGCTCCTCCCATTGGCCGAAAAACCGCGTCGCCAGAAACAGCGCCGCGCACCAAGCCAGCACCATAAATACCCGACCGGCGCGTTTTCCCGGCGTTTGCGGGGTCATGGTTTGGCGCTCCAGCCACCTTCCGGCGCGGCGAAGCGCCAGACGATGGGGCGATATTCGCCATCAGCACGGGCACCGTCGTTGTTGTCGATACCGACCCACGCCCCGTCAGCGTCCACGATCAGCGCTTCCGTCAGGCCATAGCCCTGCGGATAGCGACGGTTTTCCTGCAACGCCTCGTCGGCAAACGACCAGCAACGCTCGACCTTGGCCGTCACCGCGTCACGGCGGCAAATCTCGAACGCATTGCGCTCAAGGGTAAACAGCTTGCCGTTGAACAAGGACAGATCGGCAAAATCCCGCGACACCGCTCTGGCCTTGGGAAATTTCGCCGGCTGCATTTCCATCCCGGCTTCGCTGAGCAGCACACAGCCGCCATCGCAATCCCAGACAGTTTGCTGGCGCTTGATCAACAGCAGACCACGGCGCTCACGCTCGGCGGCCAACCACAACTGGTCACCCGCCGGATTGATCGCCAGGCCTTCGAACAACGCATTGAAATGCAGCAGCATGCCACTGGCCCGGGCTTCGCGAACCAGCATTGGCGAGATCTTCAGCCAGGACGTCGGACCAACGGGCGGCACTTGCAGCACCGCAGCGTGGGACTCGCTGGCAATGTAGCGATTACCGGCGCTGTCGCAGGTGATGCCTTCGAAATCCAGGTCACCGCCACGTACAAACGACGACGCCCAGGTCCGCGAACGCAGGCCCCAGGGCAAATCGCTGTCCGGCACTGGCGGCACACCGATGCGCACGGTTTCAGCCTGCCAGACCGTGTCGCTGGTTTCGAGGCGGTAGATCTGATCGTCGTCGCGATCGGAAATCGTCCACAAATTCTTGCCACACTGGGCCAGCCCCGACAGGTTGCCACCGCGCATGCCCTCGACGGGATGCTCGGACAACAGGCGCAGCTCCGGTGCCGGTTCGGCAAACGCCGAAACAGAGGTCAGAAGTAACGCACACGCCAGGGCAAAGCCAACCCGCATCAGCCAAGAACCTCGGCCAGGTTGCCTTTGGATTCGAGCCAGGATTTGCGATCACCGGCGCGTTTCTTCGCCAGCAACATGTCCATCATTTCCGAAGTCGCTTCGAAATCGTCCAGGGTCAACTGCACCAGACGCCGGGTGTTCGGGTCCATGGTGGTTTCGCGCAGTTGCGGTGGGTTCATTTCACCCAGACCTTTAAATCGGGTGACTTGCGGTTTACCGCGCTTCTTCTCGGCCACCAGACGATCGAGGATGCCATCGCGCTCGGCTTCGTCGAGGGCGTAATAAATCTCTTTGCCCAAGTCGATACGGTACAGCGGTGGCATCGCGACGTAGACGTGACCGGCATCCACCAGCGGGCGGAAATGCTGGACGAACAGCGCGCACAACAGGGTGGCGATGTGCAGACCGTCGGAGTCGGCGTCGGCGAGGATGCAGATCTTGCCGTAACGCAGCTGGCTCATGTCCGCCGCGCCCGGATCGACACCGATCGCCACGGCGATGTTGTGCACCTCCTGGCTGGCCAGCACTTCGCTGCCGTCGACTTCCCAAGTGTTCAGAATCTTGCCGCGCAACGGCAGGATCGCTTGAAACTCTTTGTCTCGCGCTTGTTTGGCGGAGCCGCCGGCGGAATCACCTTCCACCAGGAACAGCTCGGAACGCATCGGGTCCTGCCCGGCGCAGTCGGCGAGTTTGCCCGGCAATGCCGGGCCCGCCGTGATGCGTTTGCGCTCGACCTTCTTGCTGGCCTTCAGACGACGGCCCGCGTTGTTGATCGCCAGTTCCGCCAGCAGCATGCCGGTTTCCGGGTGGGCGTTGAGCCACAGGCTGAACGCGTCCTTGACCACGCCGGACACGAACGCCGCCGCTTCGCGAGACGACAGACGTTCTTTGGTCTGGCCGGAGAATTGCGGCTCCTGCATTTTCATCGACAGCACAAAGGCGATGCGTTCCCAGACGTCTTCCGGCGCCAGCTTCACGCCGCGCGGCAACAGGCTGCGGAATTCGCAGAATTCGCGCATGGCGTCGAGCAAGCCCTGACGCAAGCCGTTGACGTGCGTACCGCCCTGGGCCGTCGGAATCAGGTTGACGTAGCTTTCCTGTACGCTGTCGCCACCTTCCGGCAACCACAGCAGCGCCCAGTCGACCGCTTCCTTGTTTCCGGCCAGGCTGCCGCAGAACGGCTCGTCCGGCAGGCGTTCGAATACGCTGACCGCGTCGACCAGATAGGAGCGCAGGCCGTCTTCGTAATGCCATTCGACTTTCTCGCCGGTGGCCTTGTCTTCAAAACTGACCAGCAGCCCCGGGCACAGAACGGCCTTGGCCTTGAGTACGTGCTTGAGGCGGCTGATGGAGAATTTCGGTGAATCGAAGTACTTCGGGTCCGGCGCGAAGAACACGCTGGTGCCGGTGTTGCGCTTGCCGACCGTGCCGACCACTTCCAGCTCGGTTTTCTTGTAACCGTCGGCGAAGGTCATCTGGTATTCGTTGCCGTCACGCTTTACGCGCACCCGGACTTCGGTCGACAAGGCGTTGACCACGGAAATACCCACCCCGTGCAGACCGCCGGAGAACTGGTAGTTCTTGTTGGAAAACTTGCCGCCCGCGTGGAGCTTGGTGAGGATCAACTCGACGCCCGACACGCCCTCTTCCGGGTGAATGTCCACCGGCATGCCACGGCCGTCATCGCTGACTTCCAGGGAGTGGTCGGCGTGCAGGATGACCTGCACCGACGTCGCGTGCCCGGCCAAGGCTTCGTCGACGCTGTTGTCGATGACTTCCTGGGCGAGGTGGTTCGGCCGACTGGTGTCGGTGTACATGCCGGGGCGTTTGCGCACCGGGTCGAGGCCCGAGAGGACTTCGATGGCGTCTGCGTTATAAGAGCTAGCGCTGGGAGTGGCCATGGGGTCTCGTCGTCCGCCTGTAAAAAGAGTGTTCTGTGAAAAAGAGGCGATGGTTCACAGTGCAGTGAAATCAATCGCCTGATACAAATCTGCGCCGATGCCGGCAAAACTCAGCATTGCCGGCAATTGCTCGGCAAAACCCTGGAAACTATGGTCGCCACCGGCCTGGATGCGCAAGGCACAAGCCCGGTAATACTGCTGGGCGAGGCGATAATCCAGCGTTTCGTCGCCGGTCTGCAACCACACCTGATACCGCTGCGAATCCCGGGGCGCCGGCACTTCCAGTTCGGCCAGGGCCGTCACGTGGTCGTGGGTCAATTCCCAGGTCTCATCGGTATACAGGTTTTTCTGCGTCCCCAGGTGCCCGTCGAACATCCGGTGTGGACTGACGGCGGGGTTGATCAACAGGGCCTTGAGGCCATGGCGCTCGGCCAGGTGAGTCGCATAGTAGCCGCCGAGTGAGCTGCCGACCAGCAGTGGCCGTCCCAGCTCGGCAATCGCCTGCTCGAGCTGACCGATGGCCTCGCGCGGATGGTGATGCAGGGCCGGAACACGCAATTGATCGCTCAAACCCAGACGTTCCATCACTTCGATCAACTGAGTGGCCTTTTTCGACGAAGGCGCGCTGTTGAAACCGTGGATATAAAGGATCGAACCGGACATTTGAACTCCCTGTGCGTCGGGTAGAAGAAGGCGGAGTTTACTGTAGGAGCTGTCGAGTGCAACGAGGCTGCGATCTTTTGATCTTGCTTTTAAAAAACAAAGTCAAAAGATCGCAGCCTCGTTGCACTCGACAGCTCCTACAGGGGTTGTGTCAGTAGCCGTTGGAACCGTAATCGACCTGAAAGTCGAACCCGGTCACGCGTTCCACGCCGGTTTCGAGTTGACCATCCGGCAAAAGCCGCAACCACCGATACCCCGGCGCCTGCTCACTGACCTTGAAATCCTCACTGCCCGGCTCGAACTGAATGCAGGTCGACGGCGAAGCAATCAGGCGCACATCGTTACGCAATTGATCAATTTCCTGATGCACATGCCCCCAAAGCACGGCACGTACTTGCGGAAATCGATCCAGCACGGCAAACAGCGCCTCGGGATTGCGCAACCCGATCGGCTCCATCCACGCACACCTGATCGACACCGGATGATGGTGGAAACACACCAGGTGATGCCGCTCGGGCGCCTCGCTCAACGAGCGCGCCAGCAATTGCAACTGCTCATCCTGTAAATATCCCGGCACCGAACCGGGCACTGCCGAGTCGAGCAACGTGACACGCCAGTTACCGATATCCACCACGGGTTCCAGTAACGCGCTCTGAACCGCGGCCTCGGCCATGATTTGTAGTTCATCGTGATTGCCGGGAATCCAGCGTGCCGGTGCATCGAGCTGCCGGGTCAGATCGCGAAATTGCTGATAAGACTCCAGCGTCCCGTCCTGAGACAAATCACCGCTGGCAATGATCAGGTCGATCTGCGGCTGTTGCAGCCTGACCAGTTCGATGACTTTTTGCAGGCTGTCGCGCGTATTCATGCCCAGCAACGTACCGTCCGGTTCGGCAAACAGATGACTGTCGGACAGTTGCACCAGCAACGCCGAGTCGGCGGTGGTTAATGTGGATACGCTCGGCAAGGCGTTCTCCCAAGGCTGAATCACGGGATTGGATGAGTGCCGCAATTATGCTGGGGGACGATCAAAAGGGGAAATCTGTGAACCAGACGCTCAACGTACAACGGCGTACTCATGCCCACACGCCAGGCAATGGCTCAGCCACTCCCCCAGAAACATGTTCAGCTGGGCCTTTTCGTCCGGCTGATGCATCGCGGCGTTCGGGTAAGGATAGATGCCGCGAAAGCGTCGCGCATGTTCGGCGCTGACCACTTCAGCCATGCAGGCGTCGTGATAGACCTGCACTTCCAGTTGCGGCACCGGCAGCCACGGCAGGCTGTGTTCCTGACGCACTTGCAGGGTGGTGGTGTAAGGACAGACCTGCAGCACTTCGAGGGCCAGCACGCCGAGCATCTGGTCGCCGTGGGTCACGGCAATGCGCCGCGCCGCCGGTTCGTTGCGCATGTCCGGCAACAGTCGCATCAGGCGCGCGTAGTTGGCCTCGCAAGAGGCTTGCAGCCCCACGAGGTCGACCCTGTAACGATCGCGCAGCTTGTTTACGACCATAACCCCCTCACTTCAACGCGGTTCAATGCCAGCCATTGCAAGGCAATGATGCTGGCCGCGTTGGCAATTCGTCCGTCGCGTACGGCTTGCAGGGCATCATCGAACGCCCAGACCGTAACGCGGATATCTTCTGCTTCTTCCTCCAGCCCATGCAGGCCGCCGACCCCGGTTGTCTCGCAACGCCCCAGGTACAAATGCACGAATTCATTGCTGCCGCCCGGCGATGGAAAATATTTGGTCATCGGCCACAGCGCCCCGAATACAAGCCCAGCTTCCTCCTGCGCTTCGCGGTGAGCAACCTCTTCCGGCACTTCATCCTTGTCGATCAGACCGGCGACCAGTTCGATCAGCCACGGGTTGTCGGTCTTGCCCACGGCACCGACGCGAAACTGCTCGATCAGCACCACTTCGTCGCGCTGTGGATCGTAAGGCAGTACGCAGACGGCATCGTGGCGAACAAACACTTCACGATTGATTTCGCGGCTCATGCCACCGGCGAACAACTCGTGGCGCAGGTGCACACGGTCGAGCTTGTAAAAGCCCTCGTAGCACTTTTCGCGCCGAACGATCTCAACGGCGGTCGGAATGGCGTTGGCAAAATCAGTCATGACTATCCTCTTTACTGCAAATCCGTTACGAGGCTCCTTTTTGTTACTTGCAACCTCGACTTCGCGCCATCCTAACGCGCCCGCGCTGTTTGATGCAGCCCCTTTCCCGTCAGCGGGATGGACGGTGAGGGCTAAACCAACTCTAATTAGCTTAGTGGCGAACTGACTGCTTCGTTGAGAGTCGAAGCGGATAACTTTTCGCCTTTCCCTGTTTTATGAAGGACGCCCATGTCGCTTTTTAAAATCGCCTCCGTGGCCGCAATCGCCCTGACCCTGGGCGCTTGCCAGAGCCTGTTCCAGCCCAACTACCGGGCGCCGCTGGAAACCACCCGCGATGCCGCAGAAACGCTGAAACCGGGTTGCACAACCCCGGATTGCCCACTGGTGAACATCGATACGCTGCGCTTTCCCGCCGAGCCTCAGCTTGACGGCATCGTCGAAAAACGCCTGCTGCAAATGACCCGCACCTCGCCGGACGTCCCGGCGGCACCGACGCTGGCGGCGTATCGCGATGAGTTTTTGCGCACGGCCGGCCCGCGCTACAGCAGTTACCTGCAAGCGAAAGTACGTGAGCAGCATGACGGCTTGGTGATCGTCGAATTTTCCAGCTACCTGGACACCGGCGGTGCCCATGGCACGCCAGGCCGCAGCTTCATCAACTATTCGCGCCAGCAGCATAAAGTGCTGACCTTGTCCGACATGTTGGTGCCGGGGCAGGAAGAGGCGTTCTGGAAAGCGGCGCAGGTGGCGCACAACAGCTGGCTGATCAGCACCAAGCTCGATCAGGAACCGGAGTTCGTGAAGAGCTGGCCGTTCCAGAAAACCCAGAACGTGGCGCTGACCTACGGCGGGGTGATCCTCAAGTACGAAGTGAGCACCATCGCGCCTTACGCGCTGGGCCACGTCGAACTGAAGATCCCTTACCCGCGCCTGAACGGCATTCTCAAGCCCGAGCTGTTTCCCGGCCGTAACTGAAGGCCCGACCGAGCACCAGCTGCAGCAGCCCTGCCAGAATCAACGACGGCAGGGTTGCACCGATGTCCGGATACAGATTGGCCAGCAAGTGATAGGTGCTCACCCCGCCCAACCAGGCGAGCAACGCCGGCCAGCGCAATGCGGCTGACGCCACTTGAGCAGAGCGCTTGCGCAGGATGAAGTGATCCACCAGCACTACGCCGAACAGCGGCGCAAACACCGAACCGATCAACAACAGGAAGTTCTGGTACTGAGCCAACGGCGCCAACAGGGCGATCAGGGTGCAGACCACGCCGATGGCCAATGCCAGGTGCTCGACTTTCAAGCGAAGCAGAATCCCGCTGGATACCGCCGCCGAGTGAATATCGGCAAAGGCTTTTTCCGATTCATCCAACAGAATCAGTAGCAGCGGAATCCCCAGGCCGACTCCTGCCAGCGCCAACAACAAGGCATTCACTTCACCACTTGGCGCGAACGCCAGGGTGTAAGCCACGCCCAAGCTCATCAGCCAGAAATTACCAATGAAGAAGCCGATCGCGGTGCCACCGAAAACGTTTTTCGCACGCTTGCCGAAACGCGAGTAGTCGGCAATCAGCGGCAGCCACGACAGCGGCATCGCGATAGCAATGTCGAAGCCCACAGCGAACGGCATCGAACCATCACCGGCCTGCGCCCACAACGCAGCCAGATCGGCCTTGGTGAACAGGTTCCAGGTCAGCCAGATGCACGCGGCCAGTAGCAACCAGATGCCCCACTTGCGCAGGATCTGTCGCACGAAGGTCAACGGACCGCTGACGGCCAGCAAGGTCGCCAAGGCACCGAAGAACAACGTCCAGAGCAGCGGACTGGAGAACAGACTGCCTTCGCTGAACGCACGGGCGCCGAGCAGGCTGGCAGCGTCGCGCATCACGATGATTTCGAACGAGCCCCAACCGATCAGTTGCAGCAGGTTCAGCACTGCCGGCAGGCTCGCGCCACGCTTGCCGAGGCTGAGTTTGAGCGCGGCCATCGACGACAGGCCGGTGTCGCTGCCAATCACGCCGACGGCGGCCAGCAGCAGAACGCCGACCAGCGTGCCCAGGAAGATCGCCAGCAGCGAGCCGGACAGGCCCAGACCTGGCGCGAGCAGAGCGCCGGTCTGCAAAACCATCAGGCCGATGCCGAGTGAGAACCACAGGGAAAACAGATCGCGGCCGCCGAAGACACGTTTGTCGATTGGCACCGCGATGTCGGGTGAGTAAGTGCTGGGTTGAATGCTCAAGGGGGTTATCTCAGAGGGACATTTGTTGTTGTGTTGACCTACCCGATCCCCTGTGGCGAGGGGATTTATCCCCGTTCGACTGCGAAGCAGTCGCCAACCTGCGAGTGCGGTGTATTTGATACACCGTGGTCATAGGTTGCAGGGCCGCTTCGCGGCCCAACGGGGATAAATCCCCTCGCCACAGGGGTAAGCGGCGCACCTGAGTGCGCCGCTCGGATCAAACCTTCTTGTACAGCTGACTGCCTTCCTGCTTGAACCGCTCAGCCTGTTCCGCCAATCCCTGGGCGACTTCGGCGTCGACGGTTTCGATCCGCTGGTTGGCCGCGTACTCGCGGACTTCCTGGGTGATTTTCATCGAGCAGAATTTCGGCCCGCACATCGAACAGAAATGCGCGACCTTGGCCGAATCCTTCGGCAGCGTCTCATCGTGATACGAACGCGCGGTGTCTGGATCGAGGCCCAGGTTGAACTGGTCTTCCCAACGGAATTCGAAACGCGCCTTGCTCAAGGCATTGTCACGGATCTGCGCGCCCGGATGTCCCTTCGCCAGATCGGCGGCGTGCGCGGCGATCTTGTAAGTGATGATCCCGGTCTTCACGTCATCCTTGTTCGGCAAGCCCAAGTGTTCCTTCGGCGTCACGTAGCAGAGCATGGCGCAACCGAACCAGCCGATCATCGCCGCACCGATACCGGAGGTGATGTGATCGTAGCCCGGCGCAATGTCGGTGGTCAGCGGGCCGAGGGTGTAGAACGGCGCCTCGTCGCAGCACTCGAGCTGCTTGTCCATGTTCTCTTTGATCAACTGCATCGGCACGTGGCCCGGGCCTTCGATCATGCATTGAACATCGTGCTTCCACGCAATCTTGGTCAGTTCGCCGAGGGTTTCCAGCTCACCGAATTGTGCGGCGTCGTTCGCGTCGGCAATCGAGCCCGGACGCAGGCCATCGCCCAGCGAGAAGCTGACGTCGTAGGCCTTCATGATTTCGCAGATGTCTTCGAAATGAGTGTAGAGGAAGTTTTCCTTGTGATGCGCCAGGCACCACTTGGCCATGATCGAACCGCCGCGGGAAACGATACCGGTCACGCGTTTGGCGGTCAGCGGCACGTAGCGCAGCAATACGCCGGCGTGGATGGTGAAATAGTCGACGCCCTGCTCGGCCTGTTCGATCAGCGTGTCGCGGAACAGCTCCCAGGTCAGGTCTTCGGCAGCGCCGCCGACTTTTTCCAGCGCCTGATAAATCGGCACCGTACCGATCGGCACCGGCGAGTTGCGGATGATCCACTCGCGGGTTTCGTGAATGTGCTTGCCGGTGGACAGGTCCATGACCGTGTCCGAACCCCAGCGAATGCCCCAGGTCAGTTTCGCCACTTCTTCTTCGATGGACGAACCCAAAGCACTGTTGCCGATGTTGCCGTTGATCTTCACCAGGAAGTTACGGCCGATGATCATCGGTTCCAGTTCGGTGTGGTTGATGTTGGCCGGAATGATCGCGCGACCACGGGCGATCTCGTCACGGACAAATTCGGGGGTGATGATTTTCGGCACGCTGGCGCCGAAGCTGTGACCGGCGTGTTGCTGGTCCAGCAGGCCAGCGGCGCGGGCCACTTCGAGCTTCATGTTTTCGCGGATGGCGACGTATTCCATCTCGGCGGTGATGATGCCTTTGCGGGCGTAGTGCATCTGGCTAACGTTGGCCCCGGCCTTGGCGCGGCGCGGGTTGTTGACGTGAGCGAAACGCAGTTTGGTCAGCTCGGCATCGGCGAGGCGCTCCTGGCCGAAATTCGAACTCAGGCCAGGCAGGCGCTCGGTGTCGCCACGGGATTCGATCCACGGCGAACGCACATCGGCCAGGCCTTTGCGCACGTCGATGATGACGTCGGGATCGGTATAGGGGCCGGAAGTGTCGTACACCACCACAGGCGCGTTGATCTCGCCGCCGAAGTCGGTCGGGGTCACATCGAGGCTGATTTCGCGCATCGGCACGAGGATGTCCGGACGAGAGCCCTGAACATAGATTTTTTGCGAGCGGGTAAACGGCTGAACCGACTGTTGATCGACTTGGGCCGAGTCACTCAGGTTCGTAGTGTTTTTTAGTTTTATCGTCATCACGGGCTCTCCAGACATAATCCAGGCAGTGGATTTTTTGTCGGAGCGAACCTGTAAACGAATGGACGCACGAGCGCTGGGAAAACCAGCCGTGCTGTGCTCAGTGCTCGAGGGGTGTTCGATTGTCGAACAACATCCCGGACGAAGCACAAGAGGACTCGCCGGGTGACGAGAAATCTTGTTCCCTACGCAGGCGCTAACCTGATCAGGTTCAACGGGATCCGAAATTATTCGATCTCAGCCTCATATCAAGGCACCCCGACAAGAACCCGGCCAGTCTAGACACAAGTGGCAAAGAACGCCAACACCGCGGTAAACACCATGATGAATGGCGTAATTACAGGATTGTTGCCGTACGTATGCGCAACTACACTCGCTACGCCGTACCGCGCCTTGACGCTGTACGGGCCGCGCCGTACCTTGGCGCCTAAATTATCAGCGTCATATCAATTTCTAGGGATCGCCTCATGCTGCGCAAACTCTCACTGGCCGTTGCCGTGTCTTGTGCGTCCAATGGAATGGCCTGGGCAGCAGAAGCGCCCTTATCGACAAACTCTGATCTGGTCAGCGTCTATCAGGAAGCGGTGGACAACAATGCCGACCTGGCCGCTGCCCGCGCCCAGTACGGCGCCCAGAAAGAAGTCGTGCCCCAGGCCCGCGCCGGCCTGCTGCCGAATATCTCGGGTGGCGCCCAGTTGGCCAACGTGCACACCGACATCGATCAACCGGCGGCCGTCGCCAACCGCAGCGCCAATTCCTGGCAGGCAACGTTGGCTCAGCCGCTGTTTCGCGCTGATCGCTGGTTCCAGTATCAGGCCGCCAAGGACGTCAATGAGCAGGCCGCGCTGCAACTTTCGGCAACCGAGCAAAACCTGATTCTGCAAACCGCTGAAAACTACTTCAACGTGCTGCGCAGCCAGGACAATCTGGCCTCGACCAAGGCTGAGGAAGCGGCGTTCAAACGCCAACTCGATCAATCCAATGAACGCTTCGATGTCGGCCTGTCGGACAAGACCGACGTGCTGCAATCGCAGGCCAGTTACGACACGGCACGGGCCAACCGGATCGTTGCCCAGCGTCAGGTGGATGATGCGTTCGAAGCGTTGATCACCCTGACCAACCGTCAGTACAACTCGATTCAGGGCATCGTCCACACCTTGCCGATCCTGCCACCGGCGCCGAACGACGCCAAGGCCTGGGTCGACACCGCCGCCAAACAGAACCTGAATCTGCTGGCCAGCAACTACGCGGTCAGCGCCGCAGAAGAAACCCTGAAGCAGCGCAAGGCTGGCCACGCACCGACCGTGGACGCGGTAGCGAAGTACGAAAAAGGTGATAACGACGCCTTGGGTTTCAGCAACCCGAACGGCTTCGGCCAGCCGTATGGTGGCCCCGTCGAGCAACGCACGCTGGCGCTGCAATTGAACATTCCGATCTATAGCGGTGGTCTCACCAGTTCACAGGTTCGCGAGTCTTACTCGCGCCTGGATCAGACTGAACAACAGCGTGAAGGCCTGCGTCGGCAAGTGGTGGAAAACACCCGCAACCTGCACCGCGCGGTGAACACCGATGTGGAGCAAGTGCAGGCGCGCAAGCAGTCGATAATCTCCAACCAGAGCGCGGTGGAAGCGACCGAAATCGGTTATCAGGTAGGCACGCGAAACATCGTCGATGTGCTGGATGCCCAACGTCAGCTGTACACCTCGGTGCGCAATTACAACAACACCCGCTACGACTACATCCTCGACAACCTGCGCTTGAAGCAAGCTGCGGGTACGTTGAATCCGGGGGATTTGCAGGATTTGAAGCGCTATCTCAAGGCTGACTACAATCCGGACAAGGATTTCCTGCCGCCGGATCTGGCGAAGGCTGCGGCGGAGCAACTTAAAGCCCGCCCTTAAAAGCAAAAGATCGCAGCCTTCGGCAGCTCCTACAGGGAAATGCATTCCAAAGCAGGAGTTGCCGCAGGCTGCGGTCTTTTATTTCAGGCGACGCAGTCTAACGATCGATCAACCGCCCCAACCCATCCAGCAACCGCTGCAACGCGCCCTGATTGGTGCGCATCACTTTCAACCCGGCCTCCGCCATTCGCTGCGCATCGCGCGGCAACTCGAACAGTCGCTGCACCGCCAGCGCCAGACCTTCGGCATCCTCCACTTCCTGCAACGCTCCGGCGCTGCGCAACTGCGCGGCGATTTCGAGGAAGTTGAACAGGTGCGGCCCACTCAGCACCGGTTTCGCCAGGGCGGCGGGCTCCAGCAAGTTATGGCCACCGTTCGGCACCAGACTGCCGCCGACAAAAGCGCTGTCGGCCAGGGCGTACAGAAACAGCAGCTCGCCCATAGTGTCGCCGAGCAACACCGAAGTCCCTGCGGTCACCGGTTCGCCGGTGGAACGACGGACCGTGGCGAAGCCCTGTTGCTTGCACAGGTCGAACACCGAATTGAATCGCTCCGGATGACGAGGCACCAGAATCAGCAACGCATCGGGATGACCGGCAAGCAACTGGCGATGCGCCGCCAGCACCACTTCATCTTCACCGTCGTGAGTACTGGCGGCGATCCACACCGGACGCTCCTGAGCCTGCCATTGCCCGCGCAACTCGGTGGCACGCTGGAGCAGGGCCGGGTCGATGGTCAGGTCGAACTTGATCGAACCGGTCACCTCGACGGTGTCCGGACGCGCACCAAGATCACGGAAGCGCTGGGCCTCGGCTTCGGTCTGCACCGCGAACAGGCTCATCTCGGCGAGCATCGGCTGGGTCAGCTTGCCGAAACGGCCATAGCCTTTGGCCGAACGCTCGGACAGTCGCGCGTTGGCCAATGCCACGGGGATCCCGCGTTTGGCGCACTGGTGGATGTGGTTGGGCCAGAGTTCGGTTTCCATGATCACCGCCAGCGTTGGCTGGACCCGATCAAGAAATCGCGCCGCGGCGCACGGTAGGTCGTAAGGCAAATAACAGTGCTGGATGCGCGGCTCGTTGGCGAACAATGCGTGGATGCGTTCGGACCCGGTCGGCGTCATGCAGGTCACGGTGATCGGCAGCGCCGGATAGCGCTGCAACAACGCGCGAATCATCGGCGCCGCCGCAATGCTTTCGCCTACGGACACCGCGTGCACCCAGATGCCGCCCGGCTTCATCGCCGGCAGCCCGAGGGAGAAACGCTCGCCGATGCGTTTGGCATACGCCGGCGCCTTGCGCGAGCGCAGCCACAGCCGAATCGCTACCAGTGGCAGCCCCAGGTAAAACAGCGCGGTGTAGAGAGTTCTATTCATGGCGGCGGAGTTTATCGGTTTTTTCGCCGATCGCCTGCAAGTGCACGGCAAAACGTTCCGCCAGCCAACGGGCTGCCGGGCCGAGCGGTTCGTCACGGCGCCAGACCAGTTCCACCACCAGCGCCGGCGGTGTCCATTCGCTGACCAGTTCGACGATCTGCCGGTGATACCCCGAATACTGAACGACGTTGCGCGGCAACCACGCCCAGCCGAGGCCGCGCATCAGCAATTCAGCAATGACGTAAAAGCTGTCGGCCCGCCAGACCTGAGGGCTGGCGGGCTCGCTGCCGGGGTAAACGCTGGATTGGGCAGCCATCAGCAATTGTCGATGTTGGGCCAGTTGCTGGCAGTTGACCTCCTTCAACACCGCCAGCGGATGACCAACCCCGCAGACCGTGACCATTTCGATGCTGCCCAGCACCCGCCGCTCCAGCGCTTCGGGAATCTGCTCGTGGTAGAACAACAGTCCGAGGTCGGCACGGCGCTCCAACAGTTTTCGCGCCACATCGCCTTGGGTGCCGTTGGACAATTGCACTTCCAGGCTGGGGAACTGCTCGGCCAGTGCATCAAGACTGTCGATGACCGGTTGAAAAGGCATGGCCTCATCCTGCGCCAACCGGATACGCGCCTCCTGCCCGCGCATCATCGCCAGCGCCCGGCCGTTAAGGCGCTCGCACTGGCGCAGAACTTCCCGGGCCTCCTCCAGCAAGGCACTGCCAGCCTCGGTGAGTTTTGGCTGACGACCGCTGCTGCGGTCGAACAGGCTCATGCCCAAGTCTTCTTCCAGCAACGCAATCGAGCTGCTGACCGCCGACTGCGCCTTGCGCTGATCCCGCGCCACGGCGGAAAACGAGCGCTGCTCCGCTACGCTGACAAACAAGCGCAGCTGTTCCAGATTCCATTGCGTGTTCATGGGCAAACCCATCTTCAGGACAGATAGGTAATGACTTTACCGCATCTGGAGAATCACTAGAATGCCGACCTCAGAAAGCAACACTTCACACGAGGACGCACCCATGACCGCTTACTACTACCTGGCCATTGCCATCTGCGCCGAAGTGATCGCGACTGTTTCGATGAAAGCCGTCAAAGGCTTCAGCACGCCGCTGCCGCTGATTCTGGTGATCGTCGGCTACGGCATCGCCTTCTGGATGCTGACGCTGGTGGTGCGCAGCGTACCGGTGGGTGTGGCTTACGCGGTGTGGGCTGGCATGGGGATCGTAATGGTCAGCGTGGCGGCGCTGTTTATCTACGGGCAGAAACTCGATGTGCCGGCGATGCTGGGGATGGCGTTGATTGTGCTGGGCGTTGTAGTCATCCAGCTGTTCTCCAAAACCGCCGGGCACTAACTGAACATACAAAACCCCTGTGGCGAGGGAGCTTGCTCCCGCTCGGCTGCGAAGCAGTCGCAAATGCCTGATACGGTTTATCTAAGTTACCGCGGCGCCAGGTTTTGGGGCCGCTTCGCGACCCAGCGAGAGCAAGCTCCCTCGCCACAGATTTGCTTGCGCCCGTATTTATCCGGCAAATCCCCTGCGCATCGAGTCTGTATACTGCGCCCTCGTCTTGATCACTGAGGTCGCCGCATGCCATCCGTTATTTCCACCGACGTTCTGATTGTCGGCGCTGGTGTCGCCGGCCTCTGGCTGAATGCGCGACTGCGCCGCCAGGGTTTTTCGACCGTGCTGGTGGAAAGCGCCAGCCTTGGCGGCGGGCAGAGCGTCAAGTCCCAGGGCATCATCCATGGCGGCGCCAAGTACGCGCTGCATGGCGCCCTGACCGGCGCTTCGGAAGCCATCGCCGACATGCCGCGTCGCTGGCGTGAAGCCTTGGCCGGCGACGGCGAGCTGGACCTGTCCGGCGTGCGTCTGTTGTCCGAAGCCCACTACCTCTGGTCTCCCGGCACGATCGCCGGCAACCTCACCAGTTTCTTCGCCAGCAAAGCCGTGCGTGGCCGCGTCGACCAGGTCAAGGGCGATCAACTGCCGCCGGCCCTGCAGGACAAGCGCTTCAAGGGCAAGGTCTATCGCCTGGCGGAACTCGTGATCGACGTACCGAGCCTGATCCAACGCCTGGCCGATCTGGCGGGTGATGGCTTGCTCGCCGGTCAGAACATCGAACCGTTCCTGGAAGGTGGCGTTCTGGTGGGCCTGAAGGTCGACGGGCGCGAGATCCGCGCCCAGCGCATCGTCTTGAGCGCCGGCGCCGGCACGGCGGCGTTGCTCGAAGCGCTGGGCCTCAGCCACCCCGCCATGCAGCGCCGACCGTTGCACATGATCATCGCCAAAGGCCCAAGCCTCAAACCGCTGTACGCCCACTGCCTCGGCGGCGGCACCAAACCGCGCATCACCGTCACGACCCATCCGGCCGCGGATGGCCAATGGGTCTGGTACTTGGGCGGCGACATTGCCGAAGCCGAAGGTGTTGCCCGCGAACCTGCCGAGCAAATTGCTACCGCGCAGAAAGAGCTCGGCCAGTTGCTGCCATGGATCGACCTGAGCACCGTGCAATGGGCGACCTTGCGCGTGGACCGCGCCGAGCCGCTGCAATCGGGCCTGACCCGTCCGGACAACGCATTCCTCGCCGAAGAAGGCCGGCTGCTGGTCGGCTGGCCAACCAAACTGGCCCTGGCACCGGACTTCGCCGACCGAGTGATCAACGCCTTGCAACGTGACGGCATCCAGCCGGGCCATCCGGCGCCGCTGCCCGAATTGCCGAAACCACCCATGGGCGTCCCGGCCTGGGAGCAACTGCTGCCATGAGCCAACCGACCCTGCACGAACTGCATCGCCCATTGGGCAGCACCGGCCTGATGGTTTCGCCTCTGGGTCTGGGCACGGTCAAACTCGGCCGCGACCAAGGCGTGAAATACCCCAACGGCTTTCAGATTCCCGGCGATGACGAAGCGCGCATGCTGCTCAAACTCGCCCGCGACCTGGGTATCAACCTGATTGACACCGCCCCGGCCTATGGCCACAGCGAAGAACGCCTCGGCCCGTTGTTGCGAGGGCAGCGTCAGGATTGGGTGATCGTCAGCAAGGTCGGCGAAGAGTTTGCCAACGGTCAGTCCCGCCATGATTTCAGCGCCGCGCATACTCGCCTCTCGGTGGAACGCAGCCTGCAACGTCTGGAAACGGATTATATCGATCTGGTGCTGGTGCATTCCGACGGCAACGACCTGGCGATCCTTAACGACAGCGAAGTCTACGCGACCCTCGCCGCGCTCAAGGCCGAAGGCAAGATTCGCGGCTATGGTTTCTCCGGTAAAACGGTCGAAGGCGGTTTGAAGGCTCTGGAGCAAGGTGATTGCGCGATGGTCACCTACAATCTGAACGAGCAGAACGAGAAGCCGGTCATTGACTATGCTGCTGCACACGGCAAAGCCATCCTGGTCAAAAAAGCCCTGGCCAGCGGGCATGTCTGCCTGAGCCCGGGCGTGGACCCGGTGCGCGCCAGCTTCGAGTTGTTGTTTGAACACCCGGGTGTGGCCAGTGCTATTGTCGGGACCATCAATCCGCTGCACCTCGCCCACAACGTCGCGACCGTTGCCCAGGTCCTACGTAGCAACTGATGCCGCCCCACGCGGCCTTAAGCAGGAGCCGACATGCCGCGTACGCTCATTAGAAAGAACCCGAGCAACTTCAAGACCCTGCCGTTATTCGTCGAAGCGACTCCCGAAGGCTTGAGCTATCAGAGCGTCGGGATGCCGCTCAATTTTTCCCAGACCCTGCAACGTCGCCGCCCGGTGACTGTGGCTGACAACGAGCGATTCGCGCTGGAACTGGCCAACCTCGGGGTCTCGGTGCGCCTGACCCTGCATTGGCAGAATCGCGACTACTGGGTGCTGGTACGCCAGCGCCGACAGGACCGTGGTGACGTGGTGCTCAAACTGATCTCCGGTTACGTGCCGGCCCACGAGCTGAACCTGCCGCTGCACACGGCGATTCAGGAGATAGCCGAAGAGTGCCTGCTGGAAACGCCGGAAGGCTGGCTCGGTGGACGTTTCAACGACACATGGCTGCCAGCACCCTACTCGTCTGCGCTGCACTATCGCGAGGCCTTGCCGTTTCGCCTCACCCCGTTTTCCGGCGCGGCGCGGCCGGTGCGTTGCGCCAACATGCAGTTGATCGAGCGTCCGCAGGCTTACGTGCACCTGCCGACAGCGTCGCTGCAATTGATCTATGACTTGCGTCTAGACGTGCCCAGGGAAGCCAAGTCCCTGAGCCTGTTTCATGTCGACGAACGACTGGAAGGCGACCAGCTGGTGGCCCGGCTTGATCGCAAACGCCCGGATCTGTACTTGATGCCTCTGAAAGAGGGCGTACCGCTTCCCGAGTTGTACACGCTCAAGCGCGACAAACTTATACCCGCCAGTACCCGTGGACTTTATCTGGCGGAGAGTTTTGCTCTCCAGGACGGCTGGACAGTCCGCGAGGAACGTATTCGCTGGAAGGACTGGGTTGCACAACAAGGGCTGGAAGTACCAAAGGCCCCGCGACGGGCCCTGAAGAAACTGAGCGTCAAGGCCCTGCGGCTGGTGCGGTTGGTTCGGGGAAGTTTGCGCAAGTAAGTCAGGTTCGATCTAGCCTGCTCGTTGCTTGTCCATAAAGGTGCGTAACTGCGCAAAAAGATGGAAGTAGCGATTCTCGCGCTTGCCCATGCCGCGTTTTGGGGAGAACGATTCTTCGGCAAAGGCGCCGGTGATACGAACACGCGAAGCCTTGGTGTCCATGGTGCAGATCTTTGCCCCTGCCTGTTGCAGTGCAAATTTGAGCAGCCGCTCGGAGTGCAACTTCCTCCCCGTCACTTTACTGAAATCAAAAATGCGCTCGATCCTTTTGCCGTACGCGACGTATGTGTCACGACCACAAATGGCAAAACGATCATTCAGCCCGCCCCACCACTGCCAGTCGGGAATGTAGGTATTGAGCCGCCGGGCTTCGGCATGCTTGAACACATAAGCGGGAAGCGGTGAGTGAAAGAAATTGTCCGGCCGCACGTAGACGACGAAATCGGGATTGAAAGACTCCATCATGGTCGTGACCGTATGCAGCGAATTGAGTTGATAGATCAGGTTTCTGAGTGAGGCGTAATCATCAGCCCAGGTATCGCCCAGCGCTTTCACTTGTTCAAAGTTCCAGCGCTCCAACACACCCTCGGCCGAGGTCAGTTGCCCGGTCATGGTTTCGAAGGGCGCGTAGTTGTCAGCCTTCAGCTCACCTTGTTCACCCGAGCGCGAGTTCTGGACTTCGTCGATTTTATACAGATGATAAAAGCACTTTACGTTGCTGTCGGAAGGAAGCAGCGCAAGGACGTTTTCTTGAATGGAAGGAAAGCAGATTTGCGAATTTCTCGGGATACCAAAGAAAGCCACCGCAATATTCAACACTCGACAGCACCCCTTGAAAAGTTATCGGGCTCATCTTGCGGCGCCCCGCTGGCAACCGGCGACAAGTCATCCGCGTCGAAACAACTTCTGCCACCAACGGCGACGCCGCAGAGGTATCACGATGACGTCTGATTTTTGCAACCAGTCCCGCTCATAATCCCAGGCATGTCCGCCCCAGCGTTTACCCGCCTCGTTGGAAAAACCCAACGTCATGAGTTGGTAGTCATATCCCGCTTGTCCGCGAATCCAGTCGAACAACACCAGCGCATTGAAGCCGGTGGTAGGTCCGACATAACGTTTACCGCCCGGGCGATCCACCGGGTAGTTCCACAATGCCGGCAACGGGATACGCTCCCAAAAAAGCGCCACCTCCGGCAAGGGGCACATGGCCCCGGTGCATCCCACTAACATCGTGAAACACCGCGCGTCAGTCTGCGCGAAAAGCCGCTGCACTTCAGGCCCGTAGGGAAGACCAAAAAAGTAGGCGTCCGGTGCATTGAACCCATGCACGAAGAGATTAACGCTTTGCGGGCAAAGCAGCGTCGCCAGGACACAGTTGTTGAAGCTGACGACGACATCATCGGTGCCGATATTCAGCGCCTGGAAATCGTCCCGGGTAATGGCTGGATTGTTGGCAACCAGCAGAACCCGGGCAGCCCTGCGCAGGCATTCCTTCAGCGCCTGCGGTAGCCCGCCGGGAACAGACTGATGACCACCGGGCAGCGCATCCAGCGCCATCAGCTCCTCGGCTTGAGGCGGGTGATTTTCCATGGCTACTCGCGAACCTGCATACCGTAACGCACCTTTACCCACAGGCGAGTGAACGCTGAAGGTGGTTGCCAGGGACGCATTTCACGCTGAATCTCGGCTGCGAGTGCGCGACCCACACGAGCAAAGGAATACTGGCTCTCGGCGAATGCCTGCCCGTTACTGGCGATACGAGCCGTCAGCAACGGGTCACTCTGCAACAACTGGAGTTTTTCCACGGCCTCATCTTCGGAGCGATAGAAAACCGTATTGTGCATATCCCGGAAGCCCAGCAATTGGTCTTCCTCACCCTGACTCCAGGCCAGCAATACACAGCCGCAGGCCATCGCTTCAAAGTTCTTGATCATGAATTCATTCATGCCGATATCGGCACTCACAAAAATCTTGATGCGATTGAGCATTTCCAGATATTCGGCGCCCGACCGGGTGCGGCCCACCAAAAGGCCGGTACGCCGGGAAAGGGATTCCAGAAGCGTCCTGCGCTGCGCGTATTCAGTACTTTTCAAACTGCCCAGAAAGGCTACCGTGATGTCCCGAACACCGCCGGTGTTATGCAGCATTTGTTCGTCATATCCCTTCGAAACGAACACTGCATCAATGTTTTCAGCCTGCATCCGACGCGCAACGACAGCCCCGGAAACCAGTACGCGAGAACTTGGCAGACGACTGTATAGACGCGAGTAAACCCGCAGGTATTTACTCTCGGGCATGTAATTCTGATAAGCATCATGCTCAAGAAAAACCAGGCCGGGAATACATTTCAGGACCCTTAGTTGAGGGACGAGGCGCTTGACCCTGGAGAAGATCACGACCCGGTCAAAGTTCTGGTAATTGACGGAGGCGAGAAACGGACCTAACTTGATTTGCTGCTTTTTGCTCAGGCGATAAACGACACACTCGTCGCAGCTCCGCTGCACGATTTCATACAGACGATCCAGAATCACGCGCTGCTCGTCCATCACCAGGAGCATGACTTTCATAAATCATTTACCACGAGACAAAGCAAGCAAGTGCATTGGGTCATACCCGTCAACATCCTCGTAAACGGTTATAAGCTCACGATAAAACCCGTTCATACGCAGTATGAAACGGGCCTCATTAATCTCATCAATGGCCGCGAATCTTCTCGACAATCGCTGTTGTCGAGCTGTTTTCAACCAACCCCAGCACCTTCACGGTGCCGCCGTAAGCCGTCACGATGTCTGCACCCACCACTTGATCGATTCCGTAATCGCCCCCCTTTACCAGCACGTCCGGCTTGACTTCGCGCAGCAGGTTTTCAGGAGTGCCTTCGGGGAAGCTGATCACCCAATCCACCGCACCCAGCCCCGCCAGCACGGCCATGCGACGGTCTACACTGTTGATCGGACGTCCCGGCCCTTTCAGACGGCTTACCGATGCATCGTCGTTGACCGCGACGATCAAACGATCCCCTTGGGCCCGCGCCTGCTCGAGGTAGGTCACATGACCGGCATGCAGGATGTCGAAACAACCGTTAGTGAAGACGATCTTTTCTTTGTGCGCACGCGCATCGTCAACCGCCAGCAGCAACTGCTCCAGACCCAGCACACCGCGCTCGGAACCTTCCTCACGCTGAATGGCACGCCGCAGCTCCGGAGCGCTGATGGCCGCCGTGCCGAGCTTGCCGACCACGATGCCGGCCGCCAGGTTGGCCAACGCCACCGCGTGGGGCAATTCTTCGCCAGCAGCGATCGCAGCCGCCAGGGTGGAAATCACCGTGTCGCCGGCACCGGTCACGTCGAACACTTCCCGCGCGCGGGCGGGCAAGTGCAATGCAGGATGGTCCGGGCGCAACAAGGTCATGCCATGCTCGCCACGTGTCACCAGCAAAGCGCCGAGGTCCAGGTCGTGCATCAGTTGCGCGCCCTTGCTCACCAGTTCGTGCTCATCGGCGCAACCGCCGACGATCGTTTCGAATTCGCTGAGGTTCGGGGTAATCAGACTCGCCCCCCGGTAGATCGAGAAATCCTTGCCCTTGGGATCGGCCAGCACCGGAATACCACGGGCACGGGCAGCCTGGATCAGCACCTGATGATTTTTCAGCGCGCCTTTGCCGTAGTCGGACAGCACCAGCACCTTGATGCCTTCAAGCAACTCGTCAACTTGCTCGCCCAGCGCCAGGGCGTCGGTGGCAAAGGGTTCTTCGAAGTCGATACGCAGCAACTGCTGATGACGACTCATGACCCGCAACTTGACGATGGTCGGCTGGTGCGCAATACGCTGGAACAGTGCGCGCACACCCGCCCCCTTGAGGCTATTGGCCAGGCTGTCGGCAGCCTCGTCGTCGCCGGTCACACCGACCAGCGAGGCCGGCGCGCCGAGCGCGGCAATGTTCAGGGCAACGTTAGCGGCACCGCCCGGGCGGTCCTCGATTTGCTCGACCTTGACCACCGGTACCGGCGCCTCAGGGGAAATCCGTGAGGTACCACCATGCCAGTAGCGGTCGAGCATGACATCGCCGACCACCAATACAGGGGCTTGATCGAATCGCGGCATGGACAACTTCATGGAGCAACCCACATACAAAATGAACAAGGGCGGGATATTAGCACAGGGATTGCGCGGGGCTTGCGCATGGCATGAAGGAGGGTGCCAAAAGCAAAAAAATCGCAGCCTGTGCAAGTTCGAAAACTTCAGACTGCGACTTTTTTCAGTCGTTCACGGCAAATGAACGTCGACAGGAATCAGGCGATATCTTCAGCCGGGGCATCGAGGCCCATGGCATTCAGACGGGCGTAATAGCCGTTTTGCGCCAGAAGCTCGGCATGCGTGCCGCGTTCGACGATCCGCCCCTGATCCATGACCAGAATCAGGTCGGCCTTCTCGATGGTCGACAGACGGTGAGCAATCACCAGGGTCGTCCGGCCTTTCATCACCTGATCCAGAGCCGCCTGAATATGCCGTTCCGATTCGGTGTCGAGGGCCGAGGTGGCTTCGTCGAGAATCAGCAAAGGCGCGTTCTTCAACAGGGCCCGGGCAATCGCCAGACGCTGACGCTGGCCACCGGACAGCAATACGCCGTTCTCGCCGACCTGAGTGTCCAGGCCTTCTGGCAGTTGTGCGATGAAGTCCATCGCATAAGCGTCTTTCGCCGCTTTTTCGATGTCTTCACGGGGCGCGCCAGCCAGATCGCCGTACGCAATGTTGTTGGCCACGGTATCGCTGAACAACGTCACGTGCTGGGTGACCTGGGCGATGTGTTTGCGCAGGTTCAGCAGTTTGTACTGTTCCACCTCGACGCCATCAATCAGGATCTCGCCCTTGTCGTGGTGATAGAAACGCGGAATCAGGTTGGCCAGGGTCGACTTGCCACTGCCCGAACGCCCTACCAGCGCCACCATTTGCCCGGGCTCGACCGAGAAACTGATGTCGTCGAGCACCTGACGCTCGGTGCCAGGGTAGGTGAAGCTCAGATGCCGCACATCCAGGCGCCCGGTCACGGCATCGCGCTCGACGGTGCCAGTATCGACTTCCGGTTCAACATCCAGTTGCTCGAAGATACTTTCGGCACCGGCCACGCCTTTTTGAATGGTTGAGCTGACTTCGGACAATTGACGGATCGGCTTGGGCAGCAGGCCTGCCAGGGTGATGTAGGCCACCATGTCACCGGCGGACGCATCGCCGCGCAGGAAAAGGACCAGGAACATCAGCACGGCCATGGCGGTGTAGATAACCAGTTGCAGCAGCGGCGTGTAGATAGCGCCGGTACGGGTCATGCGCAATTGCTTGTCGGTGTTGCCCTGGCTGGCATTGAAGAAGCGCTTCTCTTCGTAGACTTCGCCGCCGAAGCTGCGCACCACGCGATAACCCTGGATGGTTTCCGACGCCACGTGCGTCACGTCGCCCATGGCCGCCTGGATCTTCTTGCTCTGCTTGCGGAATTTCTTGCTCGCGGTACGGACCATCAACGCGATCAGCGGCAGGATCGCGACCATGACCAGGGTCAGGCGCCAGTTCATGAACAGCAGCGAGGCAAACAGGAAGATCACCGTCATGCCTTCACGGATTACGACCTTGATCGCATCCGTGGCCGCCCCGGTGACCATCGTCACGTTAAAGGTGATACGGGAAATCAGGTGACCGGAGTTATGCTTGTCGAAATACCGGTTGGGCAGAACCAGCAGGTTATTGAACAACTGGACCCGCAGGTCGTGGACCAGCCCGAGAGAAACCTTGGCAAGAAAGTAGTTGCCCAGATAAGATCCCAACCCCTGCCAGGCGGCGATCAGAATGATCAGCAACGGCACGGCTTGCAACAGTTGCAGGTCGCGCAGATAGGGGACGGTGGGAAACAGCACCGCTTCGGGATTGGACAGGCCATCGACGAAATACTTGAGGATGTAGCCGAGCATTGGCTGCGTCGAAGCGAAAATCAGAAAACCGACGATGCTGATCAGGAACAGGCTGATGTACGGCCGGACATAACCGAGCAGACGGAAGTAGATTTTCAAGCTCGAGGGGCTTGCGGAGAGACTGGAGTCGGTCATATCACGCGAATGTCGATAAAAAGGACGCTGACTTTAGCACAGCTTCCTCAGGGTTCTGGCAATCGCTTAAAGGCTGTTATTGTTAGACGACTCAAACAGTATCATATGGCCACCATCGGAATGGCCGATCAACTTCAGGATTGAATTTCTCAGCATGCAACTCAGCAGTTTCAACAGTACGTCCAATCGAGTCTTCGACTTCATTTGCCTGTGGATGCTTCCACTTGGCTATCTTTTGCTTCTGTGCTCGCTGTTCTTCCTGCCGGACCGCAGTCTGTTTCATAAGCTCTACTATGGCTTGTTCAGCATTCCAGCGCTGATAGCGCTTTGCCTGCGACCCCGAGAGCTCAAAGAGTTGCTGCGCGAGCCGATTTTCATTGCGATGCTGCTGTTCGCCGGATGGGCGCTGTTGAGTCTGTGCTGGGGCCCGGGCGATGCAGGATTTTCCGGCAAGTTCAAGCCACCGCTACACACGCTGATGCTGTTCGCCGGGTGCTACCTGCTGGTGCGCTACCGCAGCGATATCGTCCAGCCCCTGCTGTTCAGCGCCGCGATAGTCGGGCTGATCGCGTCGATTTATAACCTGTACATGTTTGCCCACATCTATGAGCCGGGCCTGCGCCTGGTGGGTGGCGGCGCGTTCGACAATCCGTTGTTGAGCTCGCACTTGTTCGGCTTTTTCTGCGCCTATTGGATGAGCCTGAGCATGACCTGCAAACGCCCGCAGATACTCTGGTTGAGTATCCCGGCAACGGCGGTCATGTTCATCGCGGTGATCGCCACCGGCTCCCGGACACCGCTGGTTGCCCTGACACTGGCCGCGTTGTGGCTGGGCTTCATCTGCTGGAACCGCCGGTCCGTCGTGTTGCTGGGCATCATGCTCGTCGGCGGGGCGTCGGTAGTTGTGCTTTTCTCGAACATGATTTTTGGACGAGGCGATTCCTATCGTTTCGAAATCTGGCAGATAGTCCTGCAAAAAATCGCCGAACACCCGTGGATAGGCCATGGCTACGACGCCACCCTGTCCGTCGACTCCAGCGTCGGTTTCACATTGGCAGAACCCCACAGTTTCGCCCTGGGCGTTCTCTACTATGTCGGTATTTTCGGCTTTATCCCGTGGCTGTTCTTCCAGGCCTGGGGCCTGCTGAGCAGCTGGCGCCATCGAGTGCAACCGCTGTTCATCATCGCCTCGACCTGGCTGGTGTTCGGTATCGGTGCAGGTCTGACCGAAGGCGGCGGGATCATTTCGCGCCCCAAGGAACACTGGTTCCTGCTGTGGATTCCGCTGGCACTGATCGCCGCGTTGAGTATCAACCAGCGTGCTGGTCGCCTGCTGGCCATGCCGATCAAACAACTGGCGCAGGCAACCCTGCAAAAACTGACGGCCAACGCCCAGGTGATCGAGGAAGATGGTCTGGGCCCCAAGGTCCTGCGTCTGGTCGATGGCAGCTTCCTCAAGCTGTTCCGCCGTCGCCGCTGGTACACCTCGGGCAGCTTCGATCCGTATTCCGAACGCTTTGCAAACAACAGCGAGCGACTGCGCCGCATGGGCATCCCGACGCCGCAGATTCTGGATCTATACCGCTTCAAGGACGGCAGCAGCGCCGTGCACTACACGCCTCTGCCGGGCAATACGCTGCGTCAGGTCCTGCAAGCGATCACGGCACCGGACGTGCGCCAGGCGTTGGTGGAACGCTTCGGCAAGTTCATGGCGCAGCTGCATGAGCAAGGCGTGTATTTCCGATCTCTGCATCTGGGCAACGTGCTGGTACTGGAGGACGGCGAGTTCGGCCTGATCGACGTGGCGGACCTGCGCATTTACCCTTCGTCACTGAGCCTGTCCCTGCGTCAGCGCAACCTGCGCCATATGCAGCGCTACACCGTCGATCATCGCTGGTTGTTCGAAGATCATTTCCAGGCACTGCTTCAGGGCTACGCCGTGACGGCATCGAAATCCGCGGTGGATAACCTGCACAGGCAAGCACTGGCGGCCAGCCAGCCCGAGCGGGCTCATGTATGACCGAAATTCGTCAACCTTGAACGATCAGACGGGCGGCCGCTGACGAGCATAGGCAAGGAAGCCTTCGATATCATCGCTGCAGAGTTTGTCAGCCAGACTGTGCAACTCGGCTTCCGGCCAGTTCCACCAGGCACTTTGAAGGAGCAGCAAACGCTGTTCCTCAGGGAAACGCCAACGCAGGAAACGCGCCGGATTGCCACCGACTACTGCGTAGGGCTCGACATCGCGAGTCACCAGCGCGCCCGCGGCAACGATTGCGCCATCCCCCACCGTCACACCTGAAAGTATCGTGCTGTTTGAACACAGCCACACATCGTTGCCGATGCTCACATCGCCGTGGGTGCCGCTGTAGCCGCTGATATGTGCGGCCTGTGCAACCATTACCGGAAACGGGAACGTGGTGACCCAATCGGCACGATGGTGGCCACCGAGAAAAATCTGCACGCCTTCAGCGATCGAGCAATACGCACCAATGCTCAGCGTCGAGCCTTCCTTCCAGTCATGGACCTGTGGCACGCCATAACTGCCACGACCAAAGGCGTAGTCCGGATACTGCAGTTTGAAACGCGCCATGCCCCGCTCAAATTTCGGCAGCTTTCTGATCGCTCGTTTCGCGCGTTTTTCCCGATAGCGTTGAATCCAGCCCATGGCTCAATCTTTCTCCAACGGCAATAACAAACGCCCCAGACCACGCCAGGTCTTCTTGTTCCACGCCCTGAACGGAATCTGCGCCAGTAGCTCCCGCGCCAATTTGCGGTCTCGATTGGCGGTCTTCAGGAACATCGAACTGAGAAACTTGTAGCGCACGTGCTCGTAAAGCGGGTGATCGCTGAACAGGGCATAGGAACGCAGAATGTTGTCGATCATGAAGCGGTGATTCTTGTAGGAATTGGTGGCGTGTTTGCGATAGCGCGCCATCAGCACGTTCAAGCCATCAATGAAGTAACCGGCATGGGTCACCTTCAGCTCGATCAGCAAATCTTCCAGACGAATGCTCGGATCGAACCCACCGACCTTGTCCAGCGCTTCGCGGCGAATCATCAGCGTCGGCGCCGGCGGATAGGGCTTGCGCTCCAGGAACATGTCATCGAAATCCAGACGGCGGAACGGCACATCGCGGCGCTGACGCGACTCCGGGTACAGATTGCCGTCAGCGTCGATAAGCTCGATGTTGCCGGCGCAGATGCCGACCTCGGGCTTGCCATCCATGTACGCCACCTGCGTGGCGATGCGCTCGGGCAGCATGATGTCATCGGAACCGAATGGCACGATCAGACTGCCCTTGGCGCGCGCAATGGCTCCGTTGAGGGTATTGGTCAGCCCCTGATTCTGCTGAACACGAAAATCAAAACCGTGTTGCGCCTGCAAGACGTTGATCCGCTCGACACTGTCATCGCTGGAGCCATCATCGACCACCAGCAACTCAATGTTCGAATAGGTCTGGTTGAGGACGCTGAGAATGCTCTCCTCAATGTAACGACCGTGGTTATACGACGCGATGATGACCGTGACGATGGGTTGTGCGTCGTTCATGACTGTTCCTTGCGGGCCTTGCTCAAGCCGGAGTCGATCAGGTTCAGGTATTCCTGACGGAACACCTCGATGTCGTGTTGTTCCTGGAGATAACGGTAGGCCTGTTCGCCCTTGGCCTTGAGCGCGTCATCCGGTAGAGCGAGGTAAGCATCCAGTGCCGCAACCAGGCTCGGCACATCCTTTGGCGTAATCGCCAGACCGCCCGCGCCTTGGATCAGCGGCAGCATCGCCGGCACGCTGGAGGCGATCACCGGGAGATGACCGCTCATGCCCTCGAGCAATGCCAGCCCGAGACCTTCGGCCAACGATGGCATGGTCCAGATGTCAAAGGCGCGAACATACTGCAAGGCGTTTTCCTTGAAGCCCAGCAGGTGCGCTCGCCCGCTCAGGCCCAGACGCTCGATCTCGGCGGCCAGGCGCGACTCTTCGCGGCCGGCACCAATGATCGCCAACTGGGTGTTCGGGTACTTGTCCTTGAGAGCCGCAAACGCCTGCAACAGGTAGGTGTGCCCCTTGACCGGCACCAACCGGCCCAAAGCGCCAATCAACCGCACCGACGGATCAATGCCGAGCAGTTCACGGGCGCGTTCGCGGCTGTGCTGCAAGCCTTCGGCCTGTTCGATGTCGATCGCATTGGTAATGGCATAGGTGTTTTGATCGGTGAAACCGCAATCACAGTCCAGCAGGTACTGTTTGACCGCCGGCGATACACCGACAAAACGCCAGTGACTATCGATCAGGCGCTGGGTCTGGCGACGTCGGTAGAACCGGTCGTACTCACCAAAGCCGTGGGAGATACCGATGCACAGTGGCACTTTCAACCAGCGGTTGAGCGTCAGCATCATGTTGACCGGCTTGAAGCGGTTGCAGATCACTACATCGAATTTTTCTTTGCGGCAAAACTGATACAGCCGCCACATGGCACGCAGGCGCATGCCCTTGAGCGATTTGTCGGAAAACTCGAAATACACGGAACGCGCGGCACGGCTCACGGCCTCGCCCGGCCCGGGCTTGCCGCGCAGAAACGCTGCGGTCACCTCATAGCGATCACCCGGCAAAGCCTTGACGATCTGCTCCGCCAAGTCGGCAAAGTCATGGGCTTTGACATTGTAGTCAGGCTGCAATTGCAGAACCTTTGACCGTTGACTCATAACTCTCCCCGGTGAAAACCAGTCGCATCGATGACCCAGGCGGGTTCAGCGGCGAGGCGCCTGACCTCCGCCGGATCGGGTTGAGGCAACCGTGGCCACTCGTTGCGCTTCCAGCAAACGAAATGGAAATACGGAAACCGGCGATCGCCATCGCGATCATTGGTCAGATGGCCGTCGCGCCAATACCATTGGTGCGGGAAGTTCTCGGTCCCGTCATGCCACTTGATGCAGCCACCCGGCGTACTGAATGCCTCGGTGAATTCGCTGCGTCGACGCCACGGGTTGAACTTGCCCACCAGTTTGAACAAGGGCTCGGGGAAATTCTTGCGCCAGAGAAAGATTCGACTGAATGCACCTTCGTCGATCGCGTGATGCTTCTGGTCCGTGAACCGCGCTTCCCAGTCCTTGATCTGCCTGAACAATTCACGCTTGCGGGCAGTGTTCCTGATCAGGCAAAGATGCCCTGCCACGCGCCGCTCGTGAGTGGAGTACAAATCGTATGAGGCGAGTCGCTCCGCAGTGAAGTAACTGCGCAGGTCGCCGTACACCAGGTCAATATCGCCGAATGCCCAGAAATCATAGCCCTCCAGGCGGTCGGCATGAATCAGTCCAAACGCGGGCCGGATGTCGCACAGCTTGTAAGCTTCGGTCGGCGCAAAGTCGATACCCAGCCGCCGGGACACCAGCCCACAGTATTCGCTGAACGTCATGCTTTCGACGGTCACGTTGGGTGGCAGATTCTCGGGAACCCCACAGTCGGTGAAGAACAACCAGTCGATGTCGGGATTACGACGACAGCTCTCCAGAAAAAACGGCATCCAGAAGGGCCAGCGGCCGAAATAAGGCATCAGAAACAAAATACGCGGGCATGGATTAATCACGGAAAACTCTCTGTCAATGCTGGGAACGCCGCCATGCTAGGCAGGGTTGTACTTCAGTTCTGCTTCACA
This sequence comes from Pseudomonas sp. LB3P81, assembly GCF_054897965.1. Classification (NCBI taxonomy): domain Bacteria; kingdom Pseudomonadati; phylum Pseudomonadota; class Gammaproteobacteria; order Pseudomonadales; family Pseudomonadaceae; genus Pseudomonas; species Pseudomonas sp. LB3P81. Next base: position 2,845,829 of record NZ_JBUBVG010000001.1, read on the forward strand.
GGTGTTTCGCCATGCGTCAGAAGCCAGAACAATTCCTGGCGTCTGACCGCCTTGCGAAAGAATTCATTCTCTCCATAGAGCGGCGGAACTCTACTGGCCAAGAGCCACTGTATCAACCGCCGCAGTCGCCGCTTGAATGGCATGCGCGGCTGGAGGTCGTGCATCATTCTCAGCGCCATGGCTTTATCACGCTGAAGTTCCGGAGGAACCGGAAGGCAGTAAGGCTGCATCGGTACCGACGAGTCGAAGGCGGGCGGCAGTGCGATGCCATGGCCGGCATCCCCCATGGGCCAGCGATCATTGTCATGCAAATGGTTGGCATAACCGAGCAATGTGGTCGGCTGCCACTCCAGGCCTCGCAGCGCTTCCAAGACCGCTTGCTGAGCGCAAATGTGGTCCGGGTGCGGATCGAGCGTGGGGTGCGGCAACACGATGACTTCGGGACGGGCCCGCAGCAGCAATTCGCGCAGGTCGGCCAACAGGTTATTCCAGGTGGGTGCGCCATTGGCGTCGCCCGGCAGTGCAAAGGGGTTCAACTGGCGGAACAAGCGGGTGTCGTCCATCTCCGCGTCCCGCGAACCCACTGGCCGGGACGGTGCTTCTTGCATTGCCGCCAGTTGCAGGCAGAAATAGCCCAACTGCACGCAATGGGCGTCGGGCACCCCGGCCCAGCGCGGTACGGCGATGCTGTCCCAGGCCCGCAGCCGCCCCTTGAGGCGCGCCGCTTCGACCTTGTTCAGGCCGATCTGCTGATAATGTTCTGCTTCGATTTCGCCGGCGGTGAGGGTAACGATCCAGGCTTCGTCGGCCTGACTGTACAAGCCATAGGCCGCCAGTTCGGCGTCGTCAGCGTGAGGTGCAATCACCATCACCCGCTGACGGCGGTAATCCGGTTGTTCGAACGCCCAGAGCACGGGTTCGCCCAGCACTCGGCAAAAACGTCCGCGCAAACGCAACTCGCCCCGCGACAGCACTTGCGCCTGTCCACTGAGGTTGAGATAGCGCAGCCCGTTGGCACCGCGCTCGAAGGTTTGCCGATCGGGATTATCGCCACCCGACAATTCGACAGACGGGTCGATAAAGCGTCCCAACCAGGTGCTTTTGATCCGCAGGGCCAATACCAGCGTAGCGTCGTCCACCAGCATCACGCCGTCATCCAGGCGCAAACGCTCACCGTCCAGGTGAATCTTGGGTTGCGGGGTGTAAGGCGGGAAGCTGTACGCGTAATCGTCCTTGGGCGAATAAAACAAATGGTCGGCGAACCATGCTTCGTGAGCGATCCAGCCCAGCACCGCCAGCACCAGCGGCAGCCACCAGGCCACCAGCACGCCGACGACAATCAACAGCACCAGAGCGATCAACAGGCCGATGCGTTTGTTGCGCCGGTGGCGCTTGAGCAATTGCTGTTTACGACTCATGGGTTCGCTCATACGGTGAAGACCGGTACAGGATTACACCAGCGGTCCTTGTATTCACGGTCGGCGCGACCGAAGGAAAAACGCAGGGGCTTGTCCAGCGCACGCGCATGCTCCCAGGCGCTTTGGGTATTGAGAAAACTCAACACGCTACCGGGGCTGAATTCCCGGGTTTCGGGATCGACGCCGCCATTGATGTACTCGACGCTGATCCATTGCGGCGCTTCGACGCGGTACACCAGTTGAATAGCGATCGGCGCATCGTTGAGGAAAATCACCGAGCCGATCAACAAATCACGCAACAACTCGATCACCTCGGCCATGCGCTCGGCCCCGGTCGCCGGAAAACCCCAGCGACGCTGGAACAAGTCGCAATAGATCGCCGCCAGCTCGACGCTGGAAAACTCGCTGACCGGCCGCACCACGCCGCCCGCCTCTTCCAGCAAACGCAATTCGCGACGCTGGTTATAGCGAAACTTCTTCGACAGTTCTTCGGGAGTCCGGGCCATGGCCAGTTGTTCGGCCTGCAGCCTGATGCCGCTGAAGCGGCCTTCATTCAGCGCGGACAAGTAGCGTGCACGATGGCGCAGAGGGGCTTGCGTATCAGCGGCGGCAGGCAGGATGAACTCAGCATTGCCAAGGTCGAACAGGCCCTTTTTACCGTTGCGCTTGAGCACGTCCTTGGACAACGCAAGGTCGCGGCCCCAAGTCGGAATCGCAGCCTCGACTTCGCCATTCGGCGCCCAGGCCAGGTAACGCACCGGAATGTCGGCCAACTGCGCCAGTCGCTCGACCACCATCGGATGAGTGGCGACGCTGCCACCATAACGGTGCCAGGCCTCGGTGTACGTCGAGGCGTCGATCACCGCCCAGCCACGCTCGCGCCATCCTTGAAATCGGTTGAGCATCAGCCCCTCGCCGCCAGTTCGGTGACGTTTGGCAAATGCCAGAAAGCATCGCGTACCGCACGGTCGGAGAAACGCTCACGCAAGCGCTCGAGCATCAGCTCGGCGCACTGGCGGCGTTGCTGATCATCCATTGCGGCCAGATGCTGCAGCCCTTGAGCCATGCGCTCGGCATCGCCCAGCGGGAACAGAATGCCGACGCCCTCGACCACTTCCCTCGCACCGCCGCATGCCGTCGCGAGCAACGGCACGCCGGCGGCCATGGCCTCCAGCAGCACCATGCCGAACGGTTCGTGATCGGAGCTCAAGGCAAACACATCGAAGGCGCGGAAATAACGACGGGCTTCGGGCACCTGACCGAGGAACAGCACGCGGTCGCCGATCCCCAGCTCACGGGCCATGGCCTTGAGATCCTGTTCCAGCCGACCGACACCCAGAATCACCAACTGGCTGTTAGCCGGCAAACCCGGTAACGCCGCGGCAAAACCATGCAGCAACGTGGTCTGGTCCTTGTCCGGGTGGAGTCGGCCAACGTTGCCGACAATCCACGCATCCATCGACAAACCCAGGGTTTCCCGGGCTTCTCGAACCGACACGTGACTGTCCTGCAAGGCTTGCACATTGATGCGGTTATAGAGCGTCTGAATCCGTGCAGCCGGCCATTTCGGCAGGCAGCTGCGCATGTCGTCGCGCACGGCATCGGAGACCCCGAGCAGACTCAAACGCTTGCGGAAAAAATTCGCAAAGAATTGGCGAGTGCCGCGCTTATAGTCGTCAAACGCGTGATGGACGCCGATCACCGGCAACGAAGTGCCAAGCAAGGCGATATAGATCGGCTTGAAGCGGTGAGCAATGCAGAAACTGAAATTGCGCGAAGCGGCGATCTTGCGCAGATCGCCGATGGCGCCCAGCTTCAGGCCACGAATAGCCTTGGAACTGTATTCCATGAACAGCACTTCATCGGAGGCACAGGCCTCAGCGACTCCGGCATCGGCAACCCCGGTCAGAAACACCGTGGTCACTCGATAACCGGTCCCCGCGAACAGGCTGGCGTACTGCCGGGCGCAGTCCAGAAACGGACCGTCATAGCCGTGACAGAACTGCAGCACGTGGCGTTCAGCCGAGCGTGTCATATGCGTCCGCGCCCTCTTTGACCACCAGAATGTCTTCCATGATCAAATACTGTAGGTCGGAACCGAAGAACATGTTCAGGGCATCCGTCGGCGAGCAGATCATCGGTTCGCCACGACGGTTGAGCGAGGTGTTCAGCGACACGCCGTTGCCGGTCAGTACTTCCAGCGCCTTCATCATGTCGTAGTAGCGCGGGTTGTATTCGCGCTTGAGCACCTGGGCCCGGGAGGTGCCGTCTTCGTGGACGACTTCCGGCACGCGGGTCTTCCACTCTTCAGCCACTTCAAAAGTGAACGTCATGAACGGCGCAGGGTGATCGATCTTGATCATCTGCGGTGCGACGGTGTCGAGCATCGACGGGCAGAAAGGCCTCCAGCGCTCGCGGAACTTGATCTGGTGGTTGATGCGGTCGGCCACGCCGGTCGCGCTCGGGCAACCGATGATCGAACGCCCGCCCAAGGCACGCGGACCAAACTCCATACGCCCCTGGAACCACGCGACCGGGTTGCCATCGACCATGATTTTGGCGATGTTTTCCGGCATGTTCTCGAGCTTGCGCCAGACCGGCTTGCTCGGGTGACGGGCGCATGCTGCAAGCACGTCTTCGTTGCTGTACGACGGGCCGAGGTAGACGTGTTCCATCTTCTCGACCGGCACGCCACGGGCGTGAGACACATAAGCCGCCGCACCGACCGCGGTGCCGGCATCGCCGGACGCAGGCTGCACGAACAGTTCCTTGACGTCGTCGCGGGCGATGATTTTCTGGTTCAGCTTGACGTTCAACGCACAGCCGCCGGCGAAGGCCAGCTTGCCGGTTTCCTTGAGCACGTCACCCAGGTAGTGGTCGATCATCTGCAACGCCAGTTTCTCGAACAGCGCTTGCATGCTCGCGGCGTAGTGGATGTACGGTTCGTCGGCGATGTCGCCTTCGCGCTTCGGACCCAGCCACTCGATCAGCTTCGGCGAAAAGTAGAAACCCTTGCCCTTCTCTTTATAGCGACGCAGGCCGATGACGTTGGCATAGTCGGTGTTGATCACCAGCTCGCCGTTTTCGAACGAGGCCAGACGGGAGAAATCGTATTTGCTGGCGTCGCCGTACGGCGCCATGCCCATGACCTTGAACTCGCCGTCGAGCATCTCGAAACCGAGGAACTCGGTGATCGCGCCGTACAGGCCGCCCAGGGAGTCCGGATCGAAGAATTCCTTGATCTTGTGAATCTTGCCGTTTTCGCCGTAGCCGAAGAAGGTCGTGGCGTACTCACCTTTGCCATCGATCCCGAGGATCGCGGTTTTCTCTTTGAAACCGGAACAATGGTAAGCGCTGGAGGCGTGAGCCAGGTGGTGTTCGACCGGCTCGATCTTGATTTTCTTCGGATCGAAGCCCAGCTGCTCGAGGCACCAGACAATCTTGTTGCGGTAGCGCTTGTAGCGGCGGTTGCCCATCAGGATTGCGTCAAGGGCGCGGTCCGGGGCGTACCAGTAACGCTTGGCGTAGTGCCAGCGCGCCTTGCCGAACAGGCTGATCGGCGCGAACGGAATCGCTACCACGTCAACGTCGGATGGCTTGATGCCAGCCTGTTCGAGGCAGAATTTCGCCGATTCGTAAGGCATGCGGTTCTTTGCATGTTTGTCGCGCACGAAGCGCTCTTCTTCAGCCGCCGCGACCAGCTTGCCGTCGATGTACAAGGCTGCGGAAGGATCATGGCTAAGGGCGCCGGACAGGCCAAGAATCGTCAATGCCACAGGGGTCTAGCCTCTTTAGTCTGCATGCAGGCGCAAGGCGCCTCAAAATGAATGTGCCCTCGCAAGGGGGCGAGAGACAGCTAAAGGGCGGGATTATAGCTTAAAAGCAGCGGCAAACCTCTAGCGGGAAACAGCCGGCTCGCGCGTTGACAGTAGAAGATCCTCGACATAGACTCCTGCGCAAATGGACTGGGGGATCCCGGTCGGCGTTGCGGCCTCGGTGAGTTTCACCGGGGCTTTTCGCTTTCTGAAAGCGGGAAAATTTTTAAACCCCAGTTTTCGAACCCCTCTCCCACATTATTTCGACCACCACTGCAATAGAACTTACGCTTGAGCACGTCAAAGGCACGATTCTCTTGCCCAGCCCTCAAAACGCTCATACCAATGGGTCTTGCAACAAGATCCGCTAGCTGTAACCCCGTGGAATTCACTTGTTTAGTGGCAAAGACGATATCGAACGGCAGCTGAATGCCCAATCGGTTCGCGCCATCGCACATGCGACGAAACTCCAGTTCAAGCTCGTTATCCTCCCGTTTCCCTCGGCGCTCGAAAATCACATGAGTCAATGCACTTTGCTGATTTTTTTCCTGTAAAAACTCATAAAGCGTTTCCAGACAGAAGCCCAGGGCAACGCGGTAAGGGTTGTGAACGGGACCTTGCTTTTCGCGAAGAGAGGCTTTGTCGATCACACAACTGATCAGGACGAAATTGCTTGCTTCAATGATGCCCGTCAACTCATCGAGAAAGGCATGTTTGTGCTCTCTGGAGGTGAACAGACTAGAAAAGGCTCCCTTCTCTTTTCGAATTTCCAGCTCATGCAGACCGATCGGTCGTGCCCCGTATGATTGAATTTAAATTTCTGAAGGGCAGGAATAACCTTTTCGCAATAGTGTCTTTTCTGAAAAACACAAAACGCGAGCACAAACATTGGATAGTTTGGATCTAGTGTTTGCATCCCGTGATCGCCGCTCTCATCGACGTAAATGACGAAGTCGCTGTACTTCCCGGTCGGAGGTAAAAGTTTTTTCGCATCGATGCTGGCTTCGGATTCACTTTCGTTTTCAAAAAGAAAGAACTGTTGAGAGGGTAATATCGGGGTCGACACGACGCTATTCATCCTTTGCTTTCGAGCCTGGTGCACTAGGTGTAGCACTGGCGCACATGAATACAAAAGAGTTACCCGCGGCCTGCACGCCAATAAATAGTGAGATTTCCGTCGGTAGCCTGACGGTAAATCGTGTACGGCAAGGAAACGGTGTCCAGCGCACCAGACAACGCCAGATCCAGCAGGACAAACGGTACGAGAACGCCAGTGGGGTCCGGCGGCGCGTTCAGCATACAAAAATCGTAGGCCAGGCCGCTGTAGACACGAGGGATGGATTGGCAGTAGGTTTTTTGCTTTCTGAGACCACGAGCGGCGTCTTCGTCATTCTGCAGGACCGTCGCAACAGTCCCGCAACCGGATAACGCCAATGAGCATGCACCGAGCATGACAGCTGTTTTTATAGTCAAGATTTGCCCTCCGGGTTCGTCAGGCAAACTAGCATCGTGACTATTCAGGGCACAGTTCATGGGTTCTGGAGATCATGTAGGACATTTCATAAGAACTTGTCCCTAAATCTCGGGTAGCTGTTCTGGCCCCTTCGTCGGAACGCCGCCCGGAGCAAGCCCGCTCCCACATTAGACCGAGTTGCTGGATTAGCATGCGATCAAATGTGGGAGCGGGCTTGCTCCGGGCGGCGTTCCGACGAAGGGGACTTAGGCAGCGCCAGAGATATCTTTGGGAAGCCGCTGATCAATGACCTGATACAGCGCACTACTCTCAGGCCAGTTGCGCATGAACCGCGCCCGGTCCCGCGCATACGCCGGGGCGAAGCTGCCGAGCGAGCCGTGCTGACACATCGCATCCAGATCGATCAGCGCCCAGCGATCCTCGTGCCAGAACAGGTTATGGCCCTTGAAGTCGCCGTGACTGATCCGCTCGCGAATCAGCTCCGCAAACAGATGATCCAGCGCCACCAGCTCGGCGTCGGGCGCTTCACCGCTGTCAACGTACGGCGCGAACCGTTCGATGATGTCCGGCCCCGGCAAGTGCTCGGTCACCAGATAAGCCCGGCTGCGCAACCAGAGGAAACGCTTTTCCAGTACCGCCAACGGTTTCGGCGTGGCGATGCCGAGGAACGCCAATCGATTGCCTTCGCGCCAGGAATGCCAGGCACGGCTCGGGCGCCAGAAGCGTTTGAGCCAGTGGGCAAACCCTTTGATGTTGTAGCGCTTGATCACCAGCGTACGACCGGCCACCTCGACTTTTCCGACACTCGCCGCGCCGCCGGTCTTGTACAGATGCCCCTGATCGAGCAACGCATCGGCCTGCTCCAGCACCGGAAGCATCGCCGTTTCTTCTTCGCGGCGAATCGCCCGCAAACCGAACGCTCCGCGCTGCACGCTGAACAGCGTGCATTCGCGGCCGACCTTGATCAGAAAATCCTTGAGGCGCCAACTGCGCACCTTGTCGATCTGCTTCTGCAACGCTTCCATCGGCAAGGCATGTTCGCCATTGCTCAGGAGGTAATACACCAGCAATTCTTCAGTGAACGGCTCCAGCGACTTGGGCAACTGGGCGAAAAACACCCCGAGGTTTTCCAGGACTTTCTGCCGCGACAGCGGTTGGCCAGGGGTTTCGGTGCAGATCCCGGCGCCGTCGATCAAATACAGTCGACCGCCCTGACGCAGCAGGTTATCCAGGTGCAGGTCTTCCTGCCATAGCCCTTTGCGGTGCATTTGGCCGATAGCGCCCAACGCCTCGGCCAACACTGCCCCTTGCCCATCCGCGAGCACCGGCAAATGCTCGACCTGCTTCCAGGTATCACCGAGGCTCTCGGCGCCCTCGAGGAAATCGAACAGCAGCCAGCCACCCTCGCCATCCTTCAGGCCATCGGCCAACAGCTGCGGCGTGGTCAGCCCTTGGGCGGCGAGCAAACGCACGCCGCCCAGCTCACGCTGAAAATGCCGCGCCGCTTTACTGCCGACCAGCAACTTGGCCAACACCGGCCGGCCACGCCAGACACCGGCGCCAACGTAGCGCTGGCCTGGCAACACCCGCAACAGGCTCAACAACTGCAACTCGGCAGGCCCGGCGGCATCGGCCAGCGAAATGCTCAGCGGCAGATCCGGATGGCGACCCGCCTCTTTCAGTTCGGATAAACGCATCAGTTCGCCCCCTTGTAACTGCGCCGCGCGGTCAATCGCGTCAGCCAGCGGTCGATCAGTGAACTGTCCTGCGGTTGATCCAGGTAGACGGCCAACAATTCGCGCAACTGCGCGTCGCTCCACTGGGGCGACCGCCGCGTCAGCGGCTCCAGATCCTTGACCCGGTCTCGCTGACCGAACAGCAGCGGCCGGGTCTTTTCCAGGTCGATGAGCTGGGCCATGTAACCGTCGCCGGTGGCCTGGAGAAAAATGTGTTTGGGGTAGAAGCAGCCGTGAACCTGACGCGCGCCGTGCAGCCGACGAGCCAGTTGTCCACACGCCTGCAAAATGGCCGAGTGCTGCGCCGGCCCCAGATCCGACCAGCGTTCCAACAGCGAATCCAGGTCATCCCAGCCGTCCAGCGCACGAGTCAGCAAAATCGCCCGGACTTCGCCATCGACCTTGCGCTCACCGAAGAACGCCGCTTTCAGCGCCGGAATGCCAAGCCGTTCATAACGGCTGATGTTGCGAAATTCCCGGGCAAAACTCGGTTCGCCGAACGGCGCATGCAGGGTGCGCATCTGGTAATTGCTTTGACGCTTGAGGTAGAAGCCGTGACCTTCAAGATCCAGCCTAAACACACTGCTCCAGCCACCGCGCGCGGTGTTGGGCTCATCCACAGCCTCAAGCTGTCTGGCCCACAGTGCATCGAAAGTGCCGAGGCCGTGACGCTCCAGTAGCGCACGGTCTTCAGCGGCCAGAAAATCAGTCATTCGCGTCCCTCGAAAAATCTCACCACGTGCCGGATCCGTTTTTTATCGGCAGCATTGAGCCGCGTCCGTTGGCGGTATTGCAGGTAAAAGCGCAGGCGCTGGGTGGCCGACAGGTGATATTTGGCGACCTTGTCCAGACACGCCAGATCCTTGGTGATGCGGTACTTGAGCCAGAAGCCGCTCCAGAAATCACCGTTGGGGCAGTCGATCAGGAACAGTCGCGCCTGATCGTCGACCAGCAGATTGCGCCACTTCAAATCGTTATGGGTGAAGCGATTGTCGTGCATGGTCCGGGTGTAACCGGCCAGTTGTCGACTGATGTGGTCGACCCAGGCGCGATCCTTCAGTTTTGGGTCACGCCGCTCAGCCAAGGCATTCAGGTCTTCGGTATTTGGCAGTTCGCGGGTGATCATCGCCCCGCGAGCGTAGGCTGCACCGTGCCGCTCAAGCCCCCAGGCCACCACTTCGGCAGTGGGAATGCCCCACTTGGCAAAGCGCTTGAGGTTTTGCCATTCCATTTTCACTCGCGGCTTGCCGAGGTAGCGGCGCAAGCCCTTGCCAGCGCCCACGTAGCGCTTGACGTAATAGTTGACGCCATTGCGCTTGACGCGGACGACCTCGGACAACGGGTCGAGGGTCACCTGCTCGCCCTGAAGGGCAAACACTGCCTCAAGGCTGCCGAAGTCGTCGGCCAGGTCGCTGTAAGCAGGTTCCAGTCTCCAGCCCGACATCAGAGCGCATCCCCGTATCGCTGTTTACGGTCGTAGAGTTTGTTGGCCTTGCCTTCGAGCCAGGTGAGCAACCCGGCTTCTTCGCCGAGGATCTGGCGCAGGGGCCGCTGGAAATAACCCTTGAGGAAACGCAGCTTGTCGCGCCGGGTCAGGCCGATGTCTAGGGCCGAAAAGTACAGCGCCGCCAGATCCTTGTTGCGCCAGCGCTGGGTGATCGTCGGGCGGGTATGGGCGCGGTGCAGGTCGATCACCGAGAGTTTGAAGTCGTCAGCCGTCACCGGTTTGTCGGTGTGCAGCAGGAAGTGGCAGATGTAGCAGTCGCGGTGGTTGACCCCGGCGCGGTGCATCATGCCGGTCATGCGCGCGACTTCGGCGATCAGCGCACGCTTGAGCTTTGGCTCGGGCGGGTTCTTGATCCAGTCGATGCTGAAGTCTTCGAGGCTGACGGTCGGCGCCAGTTCTTCGGTGACGATGAACGAATGCTGATCCGCCGGGTTGCTGCCTTTCTCGCCATAAGCGACGGCGGTCATGGTCGGCACACCGACTTCTTGCAGACGCTGAATGGCTTTCCATTCCTGACCCGCGCCGAGTACCGGCAACTTGGCGGTCAGCAGGTTCTTGAAGATCTCGCCCCAGCCGATGCCACGGTGGATCTTCACGAAAAACCCGTTGCCGTTCACCTCGGTGCGCAACGTACGGCGAGCTTCCAGCTCGCGGTACACCTCACCCTGAAGCCCTTCGACCTCGGCGAACGGATCGCGTCCGGCCCAAAGGCTCTTGAACGGTTCAGCCAGCATCAACTTCATTAAGCGTGCTCCGCCAGAATCACATCGGCCGCGTGTTGCGGCATGCTGTAGAGGTCGGCCGTCTCGGCGAAGGCCAGACCGTTGCGGCTCCAGGCCGCTCGTGCCTTGGCGTCGTTCAACATGCCGGTCAGGTATTGCGTGAGCTGCGCCTGATCGAAGGGTTCATCCAGCACCAGGCCCGCGTCGGCCTCGGCGATGTAATGGGCATAACCACAGACCGCGCTCACCAGCACCGGCAACCCGGCCACCAGCGCTTCGAGCAACACGGTCCCGGTGTTTTCGTTGTACGCCGGGTGAATCAACAGATCGGCCCCGAGCAGGAAACGCGGGATATCGCTGCGGCCCTTGAGGAACGTCACGTTGTCGCCGAGCCCCAAAGTTGCGCTCTGCATCTGGAACAATTTGGGGTCGTCCTGGCCAATTACAAACAGCCGGGTGCGTTTCTTCAGATCAGCGGGCAACGCGGCCAGCGCCTTGAGGCTGCGATCCACGCCTTTGGTCTTGAACCCGGAGCCGATCTGCACCAGCAACAGGTCATCGTCTTTCAGGTTGAACTCACGTCGGAATTCGGCACGGATCTCGGCGGCATTGGCCGGCGCGCGCCGGTCCTGAGAAATGCCCGGCGGCAGCAAATGGAAGCGTTCCAGCGGCGTGTCGTAATGCTTGATGAACAGCGGCTGCTGGACTTCGGAGATCATCAACACTTCAGTCTTGGCGTCTTTGGCGAACACCGCGCGCTCGTACTCGGCGAAGTGCCGGTAGCGGCCCCAACGACGGTACAGCGAGTTGCGCAGGGTTTGCGCCTTGTCTTCGAAACAGCCGTCGGCGGCGTAGTAGACGTCCAGCCCCGGCATCTTGTTGAAGCCGATCAGCCGGTCCACCGGACGCTTGGCCAGATCGGCTTCCATCCACTCGCTGAGCTTCTCGTTGCGTCGATGATTGAAGAACGCCTTGACTGGCGCCACCAGCACTTCGAAACCCGGAGGAATATCGCCCTCCCAGATCAGCGTGTAGACACGAATCTGATGACCACGCTGCTGGCACTCCAGGGCAATGCGCATGAAATCGCGCTGCAAGCCGCCGAATGGAAAGTACTTGTACAAGACGAATGCCAATTGCATCAGCGCAGCTCCTCAGCCAGTAACAACGTGCTCAGTCGGGTCGCGACACGCTCGGGATTCAAACGCGTGAAGCACAGCGGCGACTCGCGTTTCAGGTCAAACTGACGGGCATCTTCGGCCGTCGGTTGATAGGTGCATTTCTTTTGCAGGCACGGTGCGCAGGGGAAATCGCTGGCAATGTGAATCTGCGCCTTGCCATACGCGCCGGTCAGACCCGGGTTGGTCGGACCGAACAGCGACAGCGTCGGCACGTCCAGTGCAGCGGCGAGGTGACCGAGACCGGTGTCCACCGCCACGCACGCCTGCGCGCCGGCCAGCACTTTGCCGACGCCCGCCAGATTCAGTTTGGGCAGCACTTCGACGTGTCGCATGTCCTTGGCGATGCGCTCGGCCCGGGCTTTCTCCGCCGGATTGCCCCACGCCAGCTTCACGCCGACGCCGAGATAGCCGACGCGCTCGGCCAGCTCGCGCCAGTAGGCTTCGGGCCAGTGTTTGGTGTCCCACGTGGTGCCGTGCAGGAACACCACGTAAGGATTCTTGCGCGGCAGTTCCACCAGACGCTCGACGTTCAGGCCGTAGTCGCCCAGCCCTTTGGGCAGGTCGTAGCCCAGGGCGATGGCGAACAACTGTCGCACTCGTTCAACCGCGTGTTGACCACGGGCAACCGCCAGCCGCCGATCATAGAAACGCGCGGCGATCGGCTCCCGTGCCGAACCTTTATCGAGGCCCGCCACCGGCGCCTTGACGTAGCGGGTCAGCAAGGCGCTTTTCAACAGGCCCTGCGCGTCAATCACCAGATCATATTTCGTGGCGCGAACGCTTTGCTTGAAGCGCTTCCACTCGCCACTCTTGATGGTCTGCCAGATGTTTTTGCGCCAGCGACGGATCGCCACCGGAATCACTTTGCCCACGGCCGGGTGCCAGGTCGGGATTTCGGCGAAACCTTCTTCCACCACCCAGTCGAACGTAATGCCGGGGATCGCCCGGGCCGCGTCGGTCAGCGCCGGTAACGCATGAATCACGTCGCCCAGCGAAGAAGTCTTGATCAGCAGAACCCGCAAACTATTTGACCTCGACCACAGTGCCCTGCAACCGCTGCAAGGCTTCGTTCACCGCTTGCGGCATCAGCTGGCGCAGGCAGTTGTAATGACCGAAACGGCACGTGCGATCGAAGCACGGGCTGCATTCGATGCCCAGGCGCACGATCTCGACGTGCTCGGCCAGCGGCGGCGTGAAGCCCGGCGACGTCGAGCCGTACACCGCCACCAACGGGCGGTTCAGCGCCGCGGCGACGTGCATCAGGCCGGAATCGTTGGACACCACCGAGTCCGCGCAGGACATCAGGTCGATGGCCTCGGCCAGGGACGTGCCGCCGCTGAGGTTCACCGACTCTTCACGCAGGCCGGGAATCAACCGCGCGCGGATGTCTTCGCCCACCGCGTGATCGTTTTTCGAACCGAACAACCAGACTTGCCAGCCTTCGCGAATCTTCACTTCGGCGACCTTGGCGTAATGCTCGGACGGCCAGCGTTTGGACTCGCCAAACTCGGCGCCAGGGCACAGCGCCAATACCGGACGATCAAGGGCCAGACCGAATTTGGCCAGCGCCGCTTCGCGGGTCACTGGATCGATCTGCAAGGTCGGGCGCGGATACGGTTTCGGCAGTTCAAGGCCGGGCTCGTAAGCCAGGGCCATGAAGCGCTCGATCATCAGCGGATAACGTTCTTTGTCCAGCGTGCGCACGTCATTGAGCAGACCGTAGCGGAATTCGCCACGCCAGCCAGTGCGTTTCGGGATGCCGGCGAAAAACGGCACCAATGCCGACTTCAGGGAATTGGGCAACAGGATCGCCTGGTCGTACTGGCCGGCCAGGGATTTGCCGATGCGCCGACGCGTCGCCAGCTCCAGGGCGCCGTGGCCGAGCGGAAAGCTCAAGGCCTGGCGAACTTCGGGCATGCGCTCAAGAATCGGCCGGCTCCACTCCGGAGCCAGGACGTCGATTTCGCATTGCGGGTGGCGTTGCTTGAGACACTGAAACAGTGTCTGCGCCATCACCATGTCACCGACCCAACTGGGCCCAACGATCAGAATTTTCATGTGGTTTCCAAAAACGAACCGGGGAGGCATACGCCTCCCCGCCTCGAGAATCCAGCACCTGCAGCCTTGGCTGGCAGGTCATTTGGACGAGCGGGTTGGGGCTCGTCGGATCAATTTAATGCACAACTGTGTCAATCAGCATAAACCCTTGCTCCCGCTGGGCTGCGAAGCAGACCCAAAACCTGCCGCTACGTGCTTAATCTGACAGACCGCACAATCTGATTTGGGAGCGCTTCGCACTCCAGCGGGAGCAAGCTCCCTCGCCACAAAAGCCCGCCACATTCCAAATCAGCTTAGCCCCAGCTCGTGCCAGATCCGCAATACCTGCCGTCGCTCGTCCACAAACTGGTCACCTGGTATCACCCCGGCGTCCTTCTGCAAGGCCTGCCGGTGCGCGGCGGAGCGATAGGCTTTATAGGCCTCGCGCAACAGGCTGGCGTCTTCGGCGGGCATCAGCCCTTCGTGTTCCAGCTCTTCCAGAATGCGGATATTGTCCGTCCAGCGCAGCAATGGCGGGTGTGTTTCGGACCACGCCAAGGCCGCGTATTGCACCATAAATTCGATATCGACGATACCACCGGCGTCCTGCTTGAGATCGAACGGCGCCGTGGCCTCGAAGGCATTCGCCCCGGTGCCGGCCGCGGTGCTCTTGCTGCCGAGGTTGTCGCGCATCTTGGCGCGCATTTCGCTGACCTCCTGGCGCAAGGTCGGTAAATCCCGGGCCTTGCCCAAAATCGCCGCTCGAACCTTCTCGAACGCCTGGCCGACGTCCTGACTGCCCACCAGCACCCGCGCCCGCACCAGCGCCTGATGTTCCCAGGTCCAGGCTTCGTTTTCCTGATAACGCGCAAACGCCCCGAGCGAACTCACCAAAAGACCGGAAGCACCGGACGGTCGCAGGCGCATGTCCACTTCATACAGCTGACCGGAGTTGGTCTGGGCCGTGAGCAAGTGAATGATCCGCTGCCCGAGCCGGGTGAAAAATTGCGCGCCGTCGATGGGTTTCGGGCCGTCGGTTTCGGCCTGCGGATCGCCGTCGTGAATGAACACCAGGTCCAGGTCCGAACCATGCCCCAGTTCCAGCCCGCCGACTTTCCCGTAACCGACAATGATGAAGCCCGGATCGCACAGCGTACCGTCACTGCGCAGCGGCGTGCCGTATTTGGCCACGGTCTGGCGCCAGGCCAGGGCCAGCACTTGCTCGAGAATCGCTTCGGCGAGCCAGGTCAGGTAATCGCTGACTTTCATCAGCGGCAGGCTGCCGGCGATTTCCGACGCGGCGACGCGCAAGCGGTGCGCCAGTTTGAAATGGCGCAGGGCTTCCATTTGTTGTTCGAGGTCGTCCTCGGGAATTCGCGTCAGGCGCTCGCGCAACTCGGCGGCCAGTTCCGGCGCCAACGGCGGCTTGAACAGCCGGCCTTCGTTGAGCAATTCGTCGAGCAATAGCGGGAAGCGAGTGATTTGTTCGGCGATCCACGGACTCGCGGCGCACAAGGTCAGCAAACGTCGCAGCGCGCCGGGGTTTTCGGTCAGCAGCACCAGATACGCGGAACGCCGGGCCACCGCTTCAACCAGCGGCAGCACGCGCTCCAGCACCAGATCCGGATTGGCGTGTTCGACCGCCTGTGCCAGCAACCGTGGAATAAAGGCATCGAGACGCTCGCGCCCCAAACGCTGCATCGCGCGCAATTGCGGACTGCTGCGCAGGCTGGACAAGGCTTTCAGCGCTTTGGTGGCGTCGACAAACCCGCCCTCCTCCAACTGACGACAAGCGGCCTCTTCGTCCTGCGCTTCCTCCCACAATGGCAGCCATTCACCGCCGACCACCACTTCGCTCTCGGTGCCTTCCTCTTCGTCGGGATCGGCGATCACCTGGCCAAAGTGCCACGCCACACGACCGCGCCAATACATAAGTCGCTCAAGAAAGGCGTCCCAATCGGCAAAACCCAATATAAAGGCAATGCGCGCCTGATCCTGTGCGCCTTCCGGCAACATCTGGGTCTGGCGGTCGGCAATCGCCTGAATGGCGTGTTCCGTGTAACGCAGGAATTCGTAGCCTTCGCGCAATTCGCTGATCACCGCCGGCGGCAGGTAACCCTGACCTTCGAGGGTGCTCAGTACTTTTAATAGAGGTCGTTGCTGAAGGCTCAGGTCGCGGCCGCCGTGGATCAGCTGAAACGCCTGGGCGATAAACTCGACTTCGCGGATGCCGCCGGAACCAAGCTTGATGTTGTCGGCCATGCCCTTGCGCCGGACTTCCTGCTGGATCAGCTGCTTCATGGTGCGCAGCGCTTCGATGGCGGAGAAGTCCAGATAACGCCGGTAGACGAACGGGCGCAGCATCTCTTGCAGTTGCGCGCCAGCTACCTGATCGCCGGCCACCACCCGCGACTTGATCATCGCGTAGCGTTCCCAGTCGCGGCCCTGATCCTGGTAATACTGCTCCAGCGCATTGAAGCTCAGCACCAGCGCACCGGCCGAACCGTAGGGCCGCAGGCGCATGTCGACGCGGAACACGAAACCGTCGACGGTCATCGGGTCCAGCGCCTTGATCAGGCGCTGGCCGAGACGGATGAAGAACTCCTGATTATCCAGCGAACGTTTCACGCCGACGGTTTCGCCGCCCTCGGGGTAGGCGAAGATCAGGTCAATGTCCGACGACAGGTTGAGCTCCACCGCGCCGAGCTTGCCCATACCGAGAATGACCATCTGCTGCGGCTCGCCGCTGCGCCGACCGGTCGGCACGCCGAACTGCTGGCAATGGCGCGAGTACAACCATTGATAGGCCTGATCGATGCTGGCATCGGCCATGTCCGAGAGGTCGCGGCAGGTCTGGACCAGATCGGCCTGACGGGTCAGGTCTCGCCAGATGATGCGCACTTGCTGGCGGGTGCGCTGGCGACGCAGGGCGCGACCGAGTTCGTCTTCGGTTTCAGCCGCATTGACCGCCGCCGCTATCTGCGCGCACAACTCGCCGGGTGCAAAGCCGCGATCCAGTTCGCCGGACTGCACCAGCGCCAGCAACATCAAAGGGTCACGTACGCTCTGCTCAATCACGAAGTCGCTGGCGGCGGTGACGCGGGCGAATTGCGCCCAGCGTTCAGGCGTCCAGCCGGACAGGCCATGATCATCATCGAGCGCCTCGACGGCCGCACGGAACGACTGCTCGGCACGGGTGACAAACGGCAGGAGAATGCGGGGCAGCTCGGCAAGCGAAGGGAGGCTCATGGTCTATCCTTGATCGGCGTGTAGAGGGCTGCATGTAGTGATTCGGCAAAAGGCACTACGTGATCGACTGTCAAACAAAGGTTAGAAATAGCTGAAATTTGTTTATTTTTAGCAGCGACCATCCAGTCTTCACCTTTTTTGGTTGGTAAAAGAACAACCTTAACGATTATTCTCACAACGCAGCCGGAGGCCACAAGCCGCTCATCTGTAGTTTTACTACTCGTCTATACATTCGAAAGGCTGAAATGCCCGATGATTTGTAGTAAAACTACACGCCGCCGGAACAACCTCTCGGCAATCCAAGAATTTATATCGTCTGCCCACAAGGCCAGTCGCAAACTCAGGCAACCGATTCTGGAAGCCTTTCCGCCCTGGAGCAAGCCATGCAAGACCTCGATCCCGTCGAAACCCAGGAATGGCTGGACGCCCTGGAATCGGTTCTCGAAAAAGAAGGCGAAGACCGTGCTCACTATCTGATGACCCGTATGGGCGAACTCGCAACCCGCAGCGGTTCGCAATTGCCTTACGCCATCACCACGCCATACCGCAACACCATTCCCGTTACCCACGAAGCACGCATGCCTGGCGACCTGTTCATGGAACGCCGCATTCGCTCGCTGGTACGCTGGAACGCGATGGCCATGGTGATGCGTACGAACCTGAAAGATTCTGACCTGGGCGGTCACATCTCCAGCTTCGCCTCCAGCGCAACCCTGTACGACATCGGCTTCAACTATTTCTTCCAGGCCCCGACCGACGAACACGGCGGCGACCTGATCTACTTCCAGGGTCACACCTCGCCAGGCGTTTACGCCCGTGCGTTCATGGAAGGCCGCATCACCGAAGACCAGATGAACAACTTCCGCCAGGAAGTGGACGGTCAGGGCCTGTCGTCCTACCCGCACCCTTGGCTGATGCCTGATTTCTGGCAGTTCCCGACCGTATCCATGGGTCTGGGCCCGATCCAGGCGATCTACCAGGCACGCTTCATGAAGTACCTGGAAGCCCGTGGTTTCATCCCGGAAGGCAAGCAGAAAGTCTGGTGCTTCCTGGGCGACGGCGAGTGCGACGAGCCGGAATCCCTGGGCGCGATCTCGCTGGCTGGCCGCGAGAAGCTCGATAACCTGATCTTCGTCATCAACTGCAACCTGCAGCGCCTCGACGGCCCGGTTCGCGGCAACGGCAAGATCATCCAGGAACTCGAAGGCGTGTTCCGCGGTGCTCAGTGGAACGTGACCAAAGTCATCTGGGGCCGTTTCTGGGACCCACTGCTGGCCAAAGACGTCGACGGCATCCTGCAACGTCGCATGGACGAAGTCATCGACGGCGAGTACCAGAACTACAAAGCCAAAGATGGCGCGTTCGTGCGCGAACACTTCTTCAACACGCCAGAACTCAAGGCGATGGTTGCAGACTTGTCCGACGACGAGATCTGGAAACTCAACCGTGGCGGCCACGACCCGTACAAGGTCTACGCGGCGTACCACGAAGCGGTCAACCATAAAGAACAACCGACCGTCATCCTGGCCAAGACCATCAAGGGTTATGGCACCGGTGCCGGCGAAGCGAAAAACACTGCGCACAACACCAAGAAAGTCGACGTCGACAGCCTGAAGTTGTTCCGTGACCGCTTCGACATCCCGGTCAAGGATGATGAGCTGGAAAACCTGCCGTTCTTCAAACCTGAGCCGAACAGCGCCGAAGCCCGCTACCTGAGCGAACGCCGCACTGCACTGGGCGGTTTCGTACCACAGCGCCGCGCGCACAGCTTCAGCGTACCGACTCCATCGCTGGATACGCTCAAGGCTATCCTCGACGGTTCGGGCGACCGTGAAATCTCCACCACCATGGCGTTCGTGCGGATCCTCGCGCAGTTGGTCAAGGACAAGGAAATCGGCCCGCGCATCGTTCCGATCATCCCGGACGAAGCCCGTACCTTCGGTATGGAAGGCATGTTCCGTCAGTTGGGCATCTACTCCTCCGTCGGCCAGCTCTACGAGCCAGTCGATAAAGACCAGGTGATGTTCTACAAGGAAGACAAGAAGGGCCAGATCCTCGAAGAAGGCATCAACGAAGCGGGCGCCATGAGCTCCTTCATCGCTGCCGGTACTTCGTATTCCAGCCACAACCAGCCAATGCTGCCGTTCTACATCTTCTATTCGATGTTCGGCTTCCAGCGTATCGGTGACCTGGCCTGGGCTGCCGGCGACAGCCGTACCCGTGGCTTCCTGATCGGCGGCACCGCCGGCCGGACCACGCTGAACGGCGAAGGCCTGCAACACGAAGACGGTCACAGCCACATCCTGGCTGCCACCATCCCGAACTGCCGCACCTATGATCCAACCTACGGCTACGAGCTGGCGGTGATCATTCAGGACGGCATGAAGAAGATGACCGAAGAGCAGCAGGACGTTTTCTACTACATCACCGTGATGAACGAGTCCTACCAGCAGCCAGCCATGCCGGCCGGTGTCGAGGAAGGCATCATCAAGGGCATGTACCTGCTCGAAGAAGACACCCGCGAAGCGGCGCACCACGTTCAGCTGATGGGCTCCGGCACCATCCTGCGTGAAGTCCGTGAAGCGGCGAAGATCCTGCGTGAGCAGTTCAACGTTGGCGCCGACGTCTGGAGCGTAACCAGCTTCAACGAACTGCGTCGCGATGGCCTGGCCGTCGAGCGCACCAACCGTCTGCACCCGGGCCAGAAGCCTAAACTGAGCTACGTCGAAGAGTGCCTGAACGGCCGTCAAGGTCCGGTCATCGCGTCTACCGACTACATGAAGCTGTTCGCTGAGCAAATTCGTCAGTGGGTCCCGTCCAAGGAATTCAAAGTCCTGGGCACCGACGGTTTCGGCCGCAGTGACAGCCGCAAGAAGCTGCGTCACTTCTTCGAAGTCGATCGTCATTTCGTGGTGTTGGCAGCCCTGGAAGCACTGGCTGACCGTGGTGACATCGAACCTAAAGTGGTGGCTGAAGCCATCGCCAAGTTCGGTATCAACCCGGAAAAACGCAACCCACTGGACTGCTGAGGAGAGATTCTGTGAGCGAACTCATTCGCGTACCTGACATCGGCAGCGGTGAAGGTGAAGTAATTGAACTGTTTGTGAAGGTCGGCGACCGTATCGAAGCCGACCAGAGCATCCTGACGCTGGAATCGGACAAGGCGAGCATGGAAGTGCCCGCGCCGAAGGCCGGCATCGTCAAGAGCCTGAAAGTGAAGCTGGGCGATC
The DNA here is from genome assembly GCF_054897965.1 of Pseudomonas sp. LB3P81. Lineage (NCBI taxonomy): Bacteria > Pseudomonadati > Pseudomonadota > Gammaproteobacteria > Pseudomonadales > Pseudomonadaceae > Pseudomonas > Pseudomonas sp. LB3P81. Next base: position 2,866,198 of record NZ_JBUBVG010000001.1, read on the forward strand.
GCCTGAAAGAAGGCGACGAACTGCTGGAGCTGGAAGTCGAAGGTGCCACTGCTGCGACCCCTGCGGCTGCCGCTGCGCCGGCTGCCCAAGCTGCGGAGAAACCGGCTGCTGCCCCAGCGCCGGCCGCTCCTGCTGCCGCTTCGGTTCAGCAAGTGCACGTGCCGGACATCGGTTCTGCGGGCAAGGCCCAGATCATCGAAATCCAGGTCAAGGTCGGCGACACCGTCCAGGCTGATCAATCGCTGATCACCCTGGAATCCGACAAGGCGAGCATGGAAATTCCATCGCCTGCCGCTGGCGTGGTCAAGAGCATCAGCGTCAAGCTCAACGACGAAGTCGGTACGGGCGACCTGATCCTGGATCTGGAAGTGGCGGGTGCTGCGGCTCCTGCTGCCGCGCCAGTTCAGGCGGCTGCACCTGCGGCCGCTGCTCCGGCGCCTGCCGCTGCCGCCCCGGCTGCACCGGTTGCCGACAGCGTTCAGGACATTCACGTGCCGGACATCGGTTCGGCGGGCAAGGCCAAGATCATCGAAGTGCTGGTCAAGGCAGGCGACACCGTCACTGCCGACCAGTCGCTGATCACCCTGGAATCCGACAAGGCGAGCATGGAAATTCCATCGCCTGCCGCTGGCGTGGTGGAAAGCGTTTCCGTCAAGCTGGATGACGAAGTCGGTACTGGCGACCTGATCCTGAAGCTGAAAGTCAAAGGCGCTGCGCCTGCTGCTGCCCCGGCTCCGGCCGCTGCTGCACCGAGCGCTCCTGCCCCAGCCGCCGCTGCGCCTGTTGCTTCGGCTCCGGCTGCACCGGCTGCTGCGCCAGCCAAGCCTGGCGCCAAGGTTCACGCCGGCCCGGCAGTACGCCAACTGGCCCGCGAATTCGGCGTCGAGCTGAGCGCGGTCAGCCCAAGCGGCCCGCACGGTCGTGTGCTGAAAGAAGACGTGCAGGTTTACGTCAAAGCCATGATGCAGAAAGCCAAGGAAGCACCGGCCGCTGCAGCGGGTGCAACCGGTGGCGCGGGCATCCCGCCGATTCCGGTCGTGGACTTCAGCCGCTTCGGCGAAACCGAAGAAGTGCCGATGACTCGCCTGATGCAGATCGGCGCGTCGAGCCTGCACCGCAGCTGGCTGAACATTCCGCACGTGACTCAGTTCGATTCGGCGGATATCACCGAGCTGGAAGCGTTCCGTATCGCTCAGAAAGCCGTTGCAGAGAAGGCCGGCGTCAAGCTGACCATCCTGCCGCTGCTGCTCAAATCCTGCGCGCACCTGCTCAAGGAACTGCCGGACTTCAACAGTTCGCTGGCACCAAGCGGCAAGGCGATCATCCGCAAGAAGTACGTGAACATCGGCTTCGCGGTGGACACCCCTGAAGGCCTGCTGGTACCGGTCATCAAGAACGTCGATCAAAAGAGCCTGTTGCAACTGGCAGCCGAAGCCGCTGTGCTGGCCGCCAAGGCTCGCGACAAGAAGCTCACCGCTGACGACATGCAAGGCGCCTGCTTCACCATTTCCAGCCTCGGCCACATTGGCGGCACCGGCTTCACGCCGATCGTCAACGCGCCGGAAGTGGCGATCCTCGGTGTTTCCAAGGCAACCATCCAGCCTGTCTGGGACGGCAAAGCCTTCCAGCCGAAACTGATGCTGCCACTGTCGCTGTCCTACGATCACCGTGTGATCAACGGCGCTGCCGCTGCACGCTTCACCAAGCGTCTGAGCGACTTGCTGGCGGACATCCGCACCATCCTGCTGTAACACCGACCCGGCCCTCCTTCACCGGAGGGCCTGTCGCGTTCCATGTTTTCCGAGCGCCACGCTCGTACCTCAACCCCGCCAATTTGGCGGGGCTTTTTTTGCCTTGAAGAAAGTCTCTTTCCTACGTTCGCGGCTGAGTTCGCCCACAACTCGAGTCCACTTCGGCACGATATTTTTTGCCTGCCACCCACTAGGCTCAGCTACACAAATGACTGACGCAAAGTTCAGTCATCTTACTTGCTTAGTTAGTACCACTTCGAATGGATTCGAATATGTTTAAACCTACAGTCGGCCCGATCATTGGCCACACTACAACTCATCATGCACGCATCTTTTTGCGTGGCGAATTACAAAAAGACACTTTGGTATTTGGTGGAATTCGTTATCGACGCAGCGGTGACGCGCACTGGTCCAAAGGCGTTTTCGCCCAACTGACAATCGAGCGCGACATGTGCGACGTCATTGCCCTCAACGACCTCGCCGCCGATACCGTGTATGAATACCAGGCAGGCTGGTTCAGCCCCATGAGCCCGGTGCACACCGTGGAGACGATTCAGGAACTGCCGCTGCAATGGCCTCGGGATGTCTACCGTTTCAGCACCCAGGCCAGTAATCCCGAGGCGCCCCGGGCGTACATCGTCGGATCATGCCGTTACCTGCGGATGACGGCTGGCGCGCCGGCGCTCCCGCATCGGGGCGACCGGATCTTCGCCTCGATCACGAACCTGGCGCAGCGCGCCGAAACGCCCATCAGCGCCCTGTTGATGACTGGCGACCAAGTCTATATCGATGACTTGAACATCATCGCGCCTGATCGGGAATACAAGGAAATACTCAGTAAGTACCGCACCGCTTTTTCCCAGCCTCATATTGCAAAGTTGATGTCCGGCACGCCGACTTACATGATCCTCGACGACCATGAAATCGAAGACAACTGGCCCGCCAATAAAAACAAAAACGACGACCATTTATATAACAATGCCATCGCCGCTTATGAGTTATATCAAGCCAGCCACAGCCCGGCCCATGAGTTGTTTGAAGATGGAAACATCAATCAACACCTGGCGCGCTACTGGTATCAATTCACCCACGGTGATATCGAGTGGTTTGTCACCGACAGCCGTACCCGGCGCAATCTGTCGGCCGGCGACCGGCGCATCCTCGACGAAGAGCAGGAAACAGCCTTGTGCAACTGGCTGATCCACAGCCCGGCCCGGGTCAAATTCGTGGTCACCAGTGTGATGTTCTACCCCGACCGCAAACGCCTGGGCGATGACGCCTGGAAAGCCTTTCCGGAACAACGCCTACGGTTGCTGGAGACTATTCGCACACATCGCATCAAGAACGTCTTCTTCGTGTCCGGCGATGTGCACGGCTCCCTCACCAGCCGACTGACCCACAGCGAAGACCCGGACTTCGAGGTTCACACCATCGTCTCTTCGCCGCTGTGCAACAGCAAACTGCTGCCCTACGCCAAGGCCTCCACCTTCATCCTCGATCAGCCACTGGAGCGGACTGCCGCGGGAGATTATCGGCATGAACTGACTAGCGAGGTGATCAGCCAGGACAACTTTGCCCATCTGGTTGTCGACGGAGAGCGGATTCGCGTCAATTATCACGATCGGGATGGCGAGCCGTTGCATTCGACAAACATCAAATTGCGTTAATCCCGAAAAGATCGCAGCCTGCGGCAGCTCCTACATAAGATCGCATTCCCCTGTAGGAGCTGCCGCAGGCTGCGATCTTTTTGGGTAAAAACATTACTTTCGGCCCCACGCTGAAGAAAACTTCGCCTCGGCCGACACATTCTTATAGCACTTGGCCTTCATGTCTCTTGTCAGTCGGTGTCGCAATGATGCAACCTTGCCGCAGGCAACAGTAAAGAGGGCGAGAGCCCGGCGAATTCAGCATATTCGAAGCGAGTTTCTCTCAATGAAAAGCCAACCCGATGCCGCCAGCCGTATGGTGGCCGAGGTAGTGACGCAGTTGCCTGTGCCCTCGCGGCTCGGCATGCTGCGTTTCGAACGGCTGAATGAACCAAGCTGGGCACTGCTGTTTCTCGATCCCAATTGCGAGCGACAGTTCGGCCTGCCGGCGGTGGAGCTCTGTGCCCTGGTCGGCTCGCCCTACGCCAGCTTGATGGAGCCCGAAGCGCGCTATCAGCTGCACGATGCTGTCCAGCAGCAACTCACCGATAGCCCGCATTACCTGATTCGCTACACCCTGCACACCGCCGCAGGCACCTTGACCCTGCTGGAAATGGGCGAAGCCTACAAACAACACAATCGGCATCTTCTGCGCGGTTACCTGCTGGTGGTCGACGGTCTGTTCGAGGGCGAACCGCTGCTCCCGGCGCTGGACCTGGAAACCCAGAACTCGCGCCTGCAGATTGCCCTTGAACTCAATCAGCGCGCCCAACAGGAGCAACTCCTGCACCTGGGTCGCGTGCGCGCCCAGCAAGACCTGATCCTGCTGCTGACCCGTCAGCGCTACAGCACGGGCAATTCCCTGCAAGAAGCCGCCGAACTGATCACCCGCAGTGCCTGTGATATCTACGAAATCGACTGCGTCAGCCTGTGGAACCTCGAAGGTTCGATGTTGGTGCCGGTCTCGGCCTATCACCGCGCTTCCGGCGATTACCAGCTGCCGGAGGCGATCGACGTCAGTGGCTTCCCTGACTACATGGATGCGCTGCACGGCAGTCGTGCAATTGATGCCCACAATGCGATTCGTGATCCACGCACCCGGGAAATGGCAGAAAGCCTGCGCGCGCGCGACGTCAACGCAATGCTCGACGCCAGCATTCGCGTCGATGGCCAGGTGGTCGGCGTGCTCTGCCTGGAACAAACGGGTGCGACCCGCGCCTGGCAGTCCGACGAAATCGCCTTCGCCGGCGAGCTGGCCGACCAGTTCGCCCAGGTCATCAACAACCACAAGCGCCGCACCGCCACCAGCGCCCTGCACCTGTTCCAGCGCGCGGTCGAGCAAAGTGCCAACGCCTTTTTGCTGGTCAACTGCGACGGCGTGGTGGAATACGTCAACCCGAGCTTCACCGCGATCACCCAGTACAGCACCGAAGAAGTCCACGGCCAGCGGCTGGCGGAACTGCCGGCCCTGGAAAACCTCAGCGAACTGCTGTTCGACGCGCCCTCGTCGCTGGCCAAGAGCAACAGCTGGCAGGGCGAATTCAAGAGCCGGCGCAAAAACCTCGAACCCTACTGGGGCCAGTTGTCGATCTCCAAGGTCTATGGCGACAACCGCGAGCTGACGCATTACATCGGCATCTACGAAGACATCACCCAGACCAAACTCGCCCAGCAGCGCATCGAGCGCCTGGCCTACACCGACAACCTGACCAACCTAGGCAACCGCCCCTCATTCATCCGCAACCTCGATGAACGCTTCGCCCGAGACAGCGATACCCCGATCAGCCTGCTGCTGGTGGACATCGACAACTTCAAGCGGATCAACGACAGCCTCGGCCACCAGACCGGCGACAAACTGCTGATCAGCCTGGCCCGCCGCCTGCGCAACAGCCTGATCCCGAGCGGCAGCCTGGCGCGTTTCGCCAGTAACGAATTCGCCGTGCTGCTGGACAACACCGACCTCGCGATGGGCCAGCAAGTCGCCAATCAACTGCTGGCAACCCTCGACAAACCGATGTTCGTCGACAATCAACTGATCAGCGTCACCGGTTCCGTCGGCCTGGCCTGCGCGCCACTGCACGGCCGCGACCCACAAACCCTGATGCGTAACGCCGGGCTCGCGCTGCACAAGGCCAAGGCCAACGGTAAACACCAGGTTCAGGTGTTCACCGAAGCGCTGAACGCTGAAGCCAGCTACAAACTGTTCGTCGAGAACAACCTGCGACGCGCCCTGACCCAAAACGAGCTGGACGTCTTCTATCAGCCCAAGCTTTGCCTGCGCAGCGGTCGCCTGCTGGGCATGGAAGCGTTGCTGCGCTGGAACCATCCGGAAAAAGGCATGATCCGCCCGGACCAGTTCATCAGCGTCGCCGAAGAAACCGGGCTGATCATTCCGATCGGCAAATGGATCGCGCGCCAGGCGTGCCGCATGAGCAAAGACCTGACGGCTGCGGGCCTGGGCAACCTGCAAGTGGCGATCAACCTGTCACCCAAGCAGTTCTCCGACCCGGACCTGGTGTCGTCGATCGCCAACATCCTCAAGGAAGAAGCGCTGCCGGCGAACCTGCTGGAGCTGGAACTGACCGAAGGCCTGCTGCTGGAAGCCACCGAAGACACCCACTTGCAGCTCGACCAGCTCAAGCGTCTGGGCCTGACCCTGGCCATGGACGACTTCGGTACCGGTTACTCGTCGCTTAGTTACTTGAAAAAATTCCCGATCGACATCATTAAGATTGATCGAAGCTTCATTCACGAAATCCCGGACAACCAGGACGACATGGAAATCACCTCCGCGGTGATCGCCATGGCCCACAACCTGAAAATCAAGGTCGTGGCTGAAGGCATCGAGACGGCCGAGCAATTGGCTTTCCTGCGCCGCCACCGCTGCGACGTCGGCCAGGGCTACCTGTTCGACCGACCGATCCCAGGCTCCGAGCTGATCGAAAAGCTCAAGCGCTACCCGCGTGGCCCGATCGTCTGACATCACACCACACTCGATTCTGTGGGAGCGGGCTTGCTCCGGGCGGCGCTCCGACGAAAGCGGTGTGTCAGATGACACTTTTGGTGCCTGACCCACCGCTTTCGCGAGCAAGCCCGCTCCCACACTGGGTAGTGCGTAACTCGGCGGCATTGGGCAAACTGGCGGTCTGACTACCTACATTTCAACCTGACTGAGAGGACTGATCATGGTTCTGCGCTCGGAAATTCTGGTGAACAAAAACGTGCTCCCTACGAAAGAACAAGCTCTGCCTGGCCGCGAATCCCCGATGACCGTGCCGGAAAAACACTTCGTCCACGACGCCCCGCTGCTGGGCCCGTTCGCCATGGACGTGGATTTCGCGATCTTCGGCCTCGGCTGCTTTTGGGGTGCGGAGCGCAAGTTCTGGCAGCGTGAAGGCGTGGTCAGTACGGCGGTGGGTTATGCCGGCGGCTTCACGCCGAACCCGACGTATGAAGAAGTCTGCTCTGGCCTGACTGGCCACAGCGAAGTGGTACTGGTGGTCTACGAGCCAGCGAAAGTCAGCTATGAAGAGCTGCTGAAAATGTTTTGGGAACTGCACAACCCGACCCAAGGCATGCGTCAGGGCAACGACATCGGCACTCAGTATCGCTCGGTGGTCTACGCCACCAACCCAGCCCAACTGGAAGCGGCCAAGAACAGCGAGAAAGTGTTCCAGGCGGAACTGACCAAGGCGGGCAAAGGTACGATTACCACCGAAATCGAAGAAGCGCCGACGTTCTACTTCGCCGAGGCGTATCACCAGCAGTACCTGGCCAAGAACCCAGAAGGGTATTGCGGGATTGGCGGTACCGGCGTGACCTGCCCGATCTAACCCCTCAAAGCAAAAGATCGCAGCCTTCGGCAGCTCCTACAGGGTTTTGTGTACACCCGTAGGAGCTGCCGAAGGCTGCGATCTTTTGATCTTGCTTGTCAGCCCGCCTGTTCGGCAATCAACCAATCCATCTGCCACCCACCCTGGGTCTGCCCCAACTTCTTGGACAACCACGGCAACAACTCACGCAATTCCTCTTCCAGCCCCCACGGCGGATTCGCAATCGCCAACCCCGACCCGTTCAGACTGTTCGGCGTGTCCAGCGGATGCACCAGCAACTCCACCCGCAACAACTTCGGCGCGCCCGACCCCGCGAGATCCTGATAGAAACGCCGCAACATGCGCTGGTCCTTCACCGGGTACCAGATCGCCGCCACCGTTTGGCGCATCCGGCCAACCGCCTCTTTCAACGCCGCCGCACAGCGCTGCATTTCATCCAGCTGCTCAAACGGCGGATCAATCAACATCACCGCCCGCTTCTCCTGCACCGGCAACATCGCACGCGGTACATGCCAGCCTTCACCCAAGTGCACCTTCACCCGACGGTCGCCCGCCATGTTGTCCTTGAGCAACACACCGTCTTCCGGGTGCTTCTCGTTGAGCATCACCCGATCCTGCGGCCGCGTCAGCCGCCGCGCCAGCTCCGGCGAACCCGGGTAATAGCGCAACTGGCCATCCGGGTTCATGTCGTGCAGTACCTTCATGTAATCGGCAGTCAACGCCGGCAGATCCGGTTGATCCCACAACCGCGCGATGCCTTCCAGGTACTCCCCGGTGCGGCTCGCCTGATCACCCTGCAGGTCATACAGACCAATGCCGGCGTGAGTGTCGAGATAGGCAAACGGCTGCTCCTTGCGCGACATCAGGGCGATGAGGCGGGTCAAAGTCAGGTGTTTGAACACATCGGCGTGATTGCCGGCATGGAAGGCGTGACGATAATTCATGATTGCTCCTGCGAAGGCCGGGAAGTTTACCTTGTACGGCGGCGAACGTCAGGGCCTCACAGCCGAGCGGCCAGTGACACCACACAAACCCCGTGGCGAGGGAGCTTGCTCCCGCTCGACTGCGAAGCAGTCGCCCCGCGATGCCCCTGACAAAACCGGATCGCAGGTATTGGGGCCGCTTCGCAACCCAACGGGAGCAAGCTCCCTCGCCACAACAGCGTCCGGCGCTACTCCGAACGCCGCGCTTTCAACCGCCGCCCCAGCACATCCAGCACATCACACCCATCCCGCAACGGAATGGCGCAGAGCAATGCAAAGTCACTAAGGATGAAAGACTGACATTCGATCGAGCCACGCATCGACAGGTTTTCCATTACTTGGGTGACGGCGCGGATTCGATAGCTGGCCGCGTCGTATAAAACGTCGAGTGGTGCGAGGGTATCGACGAACAAGGTGGGCATGTCGTCGCAGTTGCTGGTCAGTGCCATGAAACGGCTTTTGGGTGGATGAGTTGGTTTTTCGTAGGGTGGATCGGGGTGAAGATTTGTCATTTTTAAACCTCTGGTAAGAAGGGAAGCTACCATCGGCCTTCCTACAGGCTTGGGTGGCAGCTATACGCGGGGTAGGAATATCGAGACCAGAGAACTCGACCACACCGAAGCGTGCCCGCGCACAGCCGCCGCAACTGATCTTACGGACGCACGCTGACGGCCGCAAATACAGTGACGACGCCAAAGCGTCCTCTCTAGTCTTGAAGGGTTCCTACACCCTGCCACTGAATTTTCAGCGACCACCAGAGACTATCCATGGAACACGTTTCGCACCAGTTCATGGAAACCGATAGAAATTGAAGGAAACTTCCGACGACTTTGCCCAGAAATTTCGCGATTGTAGAGAGAATTCTAAACAGCCAAATCAGTCTGTGGTGCTTGCAATCAACGCGCTAACAGTTCGACGCTTGGGATTCCAAATCGTGAGACACCACACACCCCACCATTCCAAGCCTGCATCAAAATAATCGCTCCAAGGCACTACACCGGAAATTTCGTCGCCACAGGAATGCAAATCCGAATTGAGCGCATCTACCCAGTTCACTACTACGATATCCTCAGGATCGTTCAACCCAAGGAGTTCACACCACTCGTAAAAAACGGATTGAGCCTCCGACTCCCCTCTTCTAAAGTGGGCACGATACGGTGGATTTAGAAAGGAAGCGTAAAGCGCTAGCCGTTCAAAAATATTGGTTCGATCAGTCTGGATAAGACTTCGCACTTCATCCCGACTTAATGGGATAGCGACGGCGCTTTCTAGATTCCAACTAATAAGTGGTTTTGGAGTGTTCTGATACTCTGGATCCTTGATCAGATTTTCGTGCCACTCTAACCTCTCACTTAGTAGCATCTCATAAAGTACATTTAACGCCTGCCGATGAATGCCTTCATTAACATCAACAGTAGATTCAGGTGCGAGCACCAAAAACTTAAAAACACATCCAGCATCATTCATGCGCTCACGCAATGATGCAGTTTTTTCTTTTTCAACCAACTTCAATACCGAACTCACCACTCTGAGAAGTCCTCCTGACTCGCTTTATACAGATCATCAACCCACGCCTCGGATAACTTAACGTAAACATCTTCAAAAAACGCCCTCGGATCTTTCATTTCATTCCATCCAAGAGGAAGCAAAGAATGAGACATCGGATCATGTTCCAAAATTTCAGAAAAAACACTCGAATCACCATCAAGAGCCTCTCTCAACACAAAAAACAAAATAAATTTGTGCCGATAACTCAACCCAGCGAAGCGCTTGATAACAAACCGAGATATTAAAAACTCTCTATCTGAAGGACAGCCAGGATCGTACGCCGACAATTCAACACCAAGGCTCCCCTCGCGATCATATATATCGAACCCACCGAGAAAGTGCTCTAAGCGTGGGTTATATGGAACATTAAGAAAAGGATGCATCAACATTAAATTTTCTCTATCGGGTAAAGCGCTATAGGCTGCAACGTCTCAAAGTCGAATTTCATCTCAAACGCATTCATCTTAGGAATGTAACGCGGGTTGGCGGGATCTAAAGGATTAGGTTCATATCCACGACCTATATTTTCAGCCTCCATTCGCACTACCAAATTCCCTTTAATATCCTCTCCTGTAAAACGCGACATTTTTCTGGCCTCCCTTGTCATCGCTTCATTATATGCATTCAACTGCGCTCTATAGCTTAAAAATTGAGAGCTTTTAACGGCTCTCCACTTCTTGCTTTCACCATGAACTTCGCGACTAATGGCTTGTTGCTCAACAGCAGAACCCGAATTTTCCGCTCCATCCTTATCAGGAGTTCTCACTATAACTATCCTTTTTCTCAGTTACTAAAAATGCTAATTTTCATAAACTCGTCACTCGACATAATCGCTATGCTTTTTCAAGTCTCACCAAGTTGATTGATCTTCAAGACTGGCTTTTTGAAGATCTTCTTTCCACTCAACAGTTGCCAACCGAAAAATATCTTCAAAAAAAACTCTGGTGTTTTCCATTTCATCCCAACCACAAGGAAAAGACGAATATTCTTCAGGGTCATATGCCAGCAGCGACTGAAAATCATATTTTTCGTCCTGAAGAGCTTCCTCCAAACTCTTAAAAATCAAAAATTTGTGCCGGTATGACTTTCTTGTAGGCAAGCAGTATTTAAGTATTATCTCTTCTCTATCAGCCGGGTCATTAGGATCAAGTTTTTCAAGAGCTTCCCCTAACGTTTCTTCACGATCATAAATATCAACTCCCCCCAAAAAAAATGCGGGTGTCGGGAGGTATGGTTGCCCATCATCAGGATCAATAAACATTTCTCACCTATTTAATTGGATATAGCGTAAACGGCACGCCAGTTACAGGATCAAACTTCATTTCAAACCCATCCATTTCAATCAATTTCGGATTTTTTTCCGACTTTGGATTAGGTATATAACCCTCTCCCGCGCCAGGAAGTCTCATCCTCACAATATCGGCCCTCTTAGAATCTTTTCCCGTAAAACGTGTTAGCCCTTGTTCCGTCCGTGTTGTTCCAAGATTGTAGGCTTTGAGCATAATTTCCCAACTATGAAATCTGGAGCTGGGATTACCTTTCCTATTCCGAGGTCTCTTACCTGTAATAGGGTTCGTACCATCAATTGCCCTTTGCTTGAAAGCTTCATCCGGAACCTCTGGATCATGCTTTCCAACCATATGCATACCCTGATCATCATTCAGCTTTTTAAGCTTTTCCTTGGCAATTTCCTCGTTGCTTAACTTGGGGGTCGGTAACGCAGGCTCACCCTCATCAACCTTAGCGCCAGAAGCATCATCCGGCGCCTTACATCCAGGCTTGTTCGGTGGTGGACAATTCCCGCTCAACCCCAACGGATCAACCCACCCCGTCGGATTCAGCGCGTATCGGTACTGGTTCAGCCCACCCGCCAACTTCACCGGATCAGGAGTCAGATACCGCCCCACCTTCGGATCATAGTACCGATGCCGGTTGTAGTGCAGGCCGCTCTCGGCATCGAAGTATTGCCCCTGAAACCGCAACGGCTGTTCGAGCTGTTCTCCCCCGCCAAATGCCAGATACGTGACTTTTCCGTAGGCGTTGTACTTCGCCGACCAGACGATTTCGCCGCTGTAATCCGTCAGTTCCTGCGGTGTACCCAGGTGATCGAGCTGGTAGTAAAACGGGCAAGCCTTCCGTGGGCCTTTGCCGTCGAGCAGGGCCAATGGGCGAAAGGTGCCGGGTTCGTAGACGTAGCTGCGGTAGTGCTCGCGGCTGCTTTCCGCAACGAGGTTGTCGCCCTGCCAGAAGAATTCGGTGGTTTTTCCGTCGACGGTTTTGGCGATGCGGCGGCCGAAGGCGTCGTAGCGGTAGCTGGCGCAGCGGCCGTCCGGCGTCGTGACGCCGGTCAACCGGTGTTGGCAGTCGTAGGCGTATTCGGTGACGAGTGTTTGCCCGATGCCGCGGCGTTCGCGGATCAGGTTGCCGAAGGCGTCGTGGTCGTAATGGCGGTCGCCTTGCATGAGCAGGCGGTTGCCTTTAACGGCAGCCACGCCGGGGCGATCCTGCGTCAGCAGGTTGCCGGCCGGGTCGTGAGCGAAGGTTTCCGGCGGGGCGTCGCGGGTGTGACGCACGCGGGTCAGGCGGTTGAGCGGGTCGTAGTAATAGTTGCGCTGGCCGTGTCGGCTGTCGGCGATGGTGGCCAGGTTGCCGTTGACCCCGTAGCTGTAGTTACGCAGGTATAGCGGTCGGGTTTGCTGGCTGATCGCGTGGGCTTGCAACCGACCCTGTTCGTCGTAGTGGTACTGGCTGGTGAGCTGGCCTTGCTGGCGTTGTTGCTCGCGACCGAAGGTAAATTGGTGAGACGTAAGCCGCGCGCCGTTGAGGTCGATGGCGGTCAGCGCGCCGCCCTTTTCGTGGTGGTAGTCGAGTTTGCTGCCGTCCGGCAGGCGCAGGCGGTTGAGCTGGCCGCAGGCGTCGTAGCGGTAGCGCAACGTGCCCCAACCTTGGTGTTCGGTGATCAACCGATCTTGTTGGTCGTACTCGAATTCCAGTGGGTGGTCGTGACCGTCATCGACGCTGGTCAGTCGGCCGAGGCTGTCGTAGCGATATTCGACCTTGATGCCATCCGGCAGCGTCTTGAGCAGCAACCGCCCTGCCGAGTCTCGTTCATAAGCGGTAACCCACTGCGAACCGTCAGCACCGAACTCGGTTTTCTCCAAGAGATGGCCGTTGAGGTCGTAGGCATATGCGGTACGTTGGCCATCGAATCCGCTTTCCTGTCGGATCAATCCATTCGGCGTGTAGTCCAGGCGATATTTTTCGCCGGATTCGTTTTCGATTTCCGTGAGTAACAACTGTGCGTTGTCGTAGCGATAACGTAGCTGCGTGCCGTCGGCATTCAGGCGACGGCTGACCAGGTGCAAATCATCGAGGTATTCGTAACGCGTGACGTGACCGAGTTCGTCGCGTTCGGCGGTGATTTTTCCGTAGGCGTTGTAGCTGAAGGCGCGAGTGGCGCCGGTGGGAAGCGTCGTCTGGAGCAGTCGTCCGACGGCGTCCCACGCGTACCGGGTGACCGCACCGTGTTCGTCCTGACGGGTAATCTGCCGACCCAACGCATCATAGGAGAACCGTCGTTGGCCGCCGTCCGGCAACGTCTCTTCGAGCAACTGACCCAAGGCATTCCAGACAAACGCATGCCGGCTGTTGTCCGGATAACGGATCGACAGCAGCCGACCTTTTTCGTCGTAGTGAGAGTGGGTGACATGGCCGTCAGGATCGGTCGCCTCAGTGATATCGCCCTGGGCATTGCGCTGATATTTCCAGACGGCCTTGCCGCGGTACTGCGCGTGCAGGAAACCGTTGCGATACTCGTAGGACGTCGGTTCGTCTTCCGGCGGAATCAGCGCGACCAGCCGTCCGACGTCGTCGTAGTGGTATTCGGTGACGGCGCCGAGCGGATCCTGCTCGGCAATCAACCGGCCTTTGTCGTCGTAGGCCTTGAGCGCTTCTCCACCATCGAGACTGACCTTGCGCACCAACCGCGCGCGGTCGTCGTGCTGGTAAACCTCTTCGCTGCCGTCGATGTTGTGGACGGTGACGCTGCCCTCGTCATCCCAGACATACCGCGCTTCCATCTGCGCAAACGACGCCCAATGTCGGATGCATCGCGCAGCCTTGCCGGACCTTTCCCACTCCCAGAAGAAACTCGCGCCACCGGCCAGTTGTCGCTGCAGGATCACGTGCTGATCGTCGTAGTCGTAGCGCTCGCTTTCGTCGGCGGCGTTGGTGGCTGCGATCAGTCGAGCGCGTTCGTCGTAGCCGTAGCGGACCAGTGTCTGCTCGGTGACCCAAGCCTCGTCCAACGTGTCCGCCGGGACAAAAACCTGATAGTCAACGGCGACCAAATGACTGCGTTCATAGCGCAACAGCAAGGCACGACCGGCGCCATTGTCGAGACGTTTGATGCGCTCCTGGCGATCGCGGGTGATGCGGAGGCGGTTGTCGTAACCGTCACTGATCGCGGTCAATCGGCCGTTGATGAAGTGATAAAAACGCGTGTCATCGCCCGCCTTGGCGAGGATCAGTTCGTCGGGTTCGTCACCCAGAAAAATCGCCGCGCGTGAGAGGCTGTTGTGGATCGCCGGCCGTTCAACAGTCGGTAATGGGAAGGTGGTGCGGCGGTTTTCGTGGTCGATCCAGATCACGCTCTCGCCGTCGATTTCCAGTCGATGCGCGAGGCTGTGACTCCAGCCGAAACCGAGGCCGCAGTCGATCTCGACGGCGCTGGTGCGATAGAGCCGGGTGAAGTCGAACGCCAGGATGCCGTCCAGCGAACCGTCGGTGAGGGTCAGCAGTTCTTCGCCGGTGACCATCGACACCGGGCATTGGTGGGTGGCGGTGTTATCGGCGGAGTCGGTGCTGTCGCCGTTGGGGTTTTTCGCTTGGGTCGGGGCGTCGTCGCGGTGTTCGTTTTGTTTGAGTGTGGTGTTGCGTTTGGCGTCCCAACTCAGCTGCATGTGCCCTTTTTTAACACCGGCAACAATGCCGCGGGCGGCGACCTTTTTGTACCGGTCGACATAGTCCATGAAGCCGTTGATGAGGGTGAAGATGGCTTTGACGAAACCCTGCACGGCGCTGATGAAGCGAGCGCCGTAGTGGGCAAGCCGCATGCTCAAGTAGGCAATGCCCGCCCCCGCACCGGCGAACGTCAGGACAATGCCGATCAGCATGTCGAGGAGCAGTTGCACCACCACCGTGGAAATGGCTTCGGCGGTTTTGCCGGCGATCTCGCTGGGCGGCAGCATTTCCAACCAGAGGCTGGCGGTGCGCAGCAACAAACACAGCGCCGCTTCATCACTGGCCAGCAGCTGGATTTTTGCCATCATGTCTGGCGCTGATTTTGCGAGTTTGACCAGCTCGTCAGCACTGCTGCCTAAACGACCAACAAATCTGCCGGGATCCTGAAGAATGTCCGAGAGCAGGCTGATGCTGTCCCAAACACCAATGATCGCAGCCCAACTTCCAGCGAGCATGCCGTTACCCGCAGCGGCAAAAGCCGACTGCGACCATTGCAGCTTGAACGCCTTCCACTCACTGCGCAGCCAGGCTTCCAACTGTTCGGTCAGGCCGTCGTAAGAGGCGAAGAGCTCATTAACTTGCTCAGGGGCCACTTCACTCTGGACATGAACGCGGTAGAACTTTCCGGGCTTACCTTTGAACTGTCCTTTGCCGTTTACATCCAGCGTGACCGTCGTCTTTTCGCCCCCATCAACAGCAATCACATCAACATCAATGTTCCCCAACGGAATGTCATAAACCGACTCGAACTTGCTCTCGATCTCCAGAATCCGATTGGCTGGACACTGCGCAACACTGGAGAAAAAGTTGTCATCACTTTTACTCACTGAAGTGGTGGTATTGCCCAGCTTGACCTGCCGATCCATGTCCAACAGCGAGGGCATGTCTAGTGCCCGACTGACCTTGTCCGCATTGCGACTCAAAAACCCCCGAAGCTGCTCGCGATACAAATCCAACGTGCCCTTGAAACCATCGAGCTCCTGCTCAATCCGTACAATCTGATCCATCAGTCCAGCTCCTCTATCAGGTAGTCCACCAACGCTGATTTCGGTGCTGGAGGCAGGTCCGGCGTCCCAAGAAAGACCACAACCTTGTGCCGCAAAACACTTTCGGAAAACGCCTCGAAAAGATCAGGACGATCCTCGCTCAGCCACTTGAGCAAGTTGTTCACCCGAGTGGTATTTGACTGCTCGGCAAGTTGATCCAGCAGCGCAACGGAGACTTCCCACCATGGAAAAACCCGCGAGGTTTTCAGCGCTTCACCGCCGATTTCGACCGCGTGGCCGTTGATCAGGCAACGTCCGATCACCGGCAGGAGTTGAGCGACATCCACCTCGGCAGCCTGAAGAATCGGCAACAAATAACGCCCGTCCCAAAAGCGGAAAAACACCGAACTGCCATCGGGCAAAAGAACTTGGGTGAGGCTTCGCAGGTGTTCGACCAATACTTCCTGAGCCGAGGCAGACACCGCGAGCCAACCCCAGTCGCGAGACTCGGTCTTGGCGACCCATTCCAGAAATTCACTGCCAGCTGCGACGATTCCGACATAGGGCATGACCGGTTCCCACTCGGCATACGCGGTATCCGCCCAGATCGGGCTTGGCGCATGCAGAGGATTGGAGCTTTGCCAGGCTTTAAACGGCGCAGCGGAACTGGCATTGCTGAATATCGCGATAAGCTGCTCGGATGGATTCAGCGGTTGGCGTTCCAGCCATTCGCGAGGCGACAGGCAATCAAGCTGCACAGACACCGTCCTTGCAGCGCTCGCATTCTTCGCAGAACGGCGCGTCGCTTTTAAGGCTCAGAATCTGTGCTGCGCTGAGTGCCAGCAGTTTTCTTTGAGTGCTCGGCGCGCCCATTGCCGGCATGGGTGCACCACCGAGCTGGATCGGCACGCTGCTGAAGATCCCGGCGGGGCCGATGTTGATCCAGTGCCCGCCTGCCTGAATGGTGGCGTTCGCTCCACCGTCGATGACGATTTGCTGGCCGGCGCTCGCATGAAATTGCCCGCTGGCCTTGAGGACCTGGCTGTGAACGCGGATGTGTCGGTCGCCGTGAACATGCAGGTTATCGTTTGCCCCAATGACAGCACTGCGCTGGCTTTCGATCTGAACGTGCATGTCGTTCAGCACGTGCTGTGTCCAGTTTCTCTGTGCCCGCAGGTAGATTTCCTCGGCACCTTTGCGATCTTCAACGCGCAATTCGTTGTAACCACCGCCACCCGGACTACTTTGGCTGCGGAAAATACTACGGGTGTTGTCGGCAGGCAGATCCAACGGCGCCGAGTTGGCACCATTGGGCAGGCAGCCCATGACAAGCGGTTTGTCCACATCGGCATCAACGAATCCCACCAGCACTTCCATGCCGACCCGAGGGATCAGCCCGATGCCATAGCCGTCATGCGCCCAGCCCGTGGCGACGCGCAGCCAGCAACTGGAATGTTCGTTACGCTTTCCGTCACGATCCCAGGCGAGCTGAACCTTGACGCGGCCGTACTCGTCACAGTGAATCTCGCTGCCAATCGGGCCCGTGACTACAGCCGTTTGATAACCGGTGAGAGAGGGCTTCCCGATCAGAGGCGGACGAAACGAAACATCCCACGGCGTTGCCAGAAAGGTATTGCGATAGCCCTGGAAATCATCCTCCCCATCGCTGCTGGCCGTCTCTTCCAGCACTTGCGGCTGACGGCCACGGTGTTCGATCTCTGTGACCAACCACAAATCATTCCATGCCTGACGCGGATGCGCGGCCAGGTGTAGGAAATGCCCGCTAACCAAAGCAGATTCATCGCCCCGACCTTCAGCCTGACGGTAATCCGCGTTGTGGCGTTCAAGCGTTCGCTGAGCCAGTTCCTTACCGTATTCACGATCCGTGAACTGGCCGGGAAAGCGGTAATCCTCAAGCGCCGGCAGTTGCCCGTTGTCGATTCGGCTTTCAAGTTGCAATCGCGGTTTGTGGAAGTCGTAGTCGCGACGGGCTACCGCCGTGGTGCGAGTTTCCAGTCGTACGTTGAAGCGATTGATCGCTGGCGTATCTGCCACCATTCCGGTGTCAGGCAAGAAAAGCGTCGGTTTGGCGATCAGAGGAAAAAACGTCTGGTCATCACCGAACACCAGCAGATGGCCCTCGGGGCTGTGTTGAAAGTGGTAGTGAATGCCAATCTCGGCGCACAAGCGCTGGATGAACGTCAGATCGCTTTCCGCGTACTGCACGCAGTACTCGCGCTCCAAGTACTCGCTGCCGAGCTGAAACCTGAACGCGTCGCCCTGAATGCCGTGGTCCTGGAGGATTTGCGCAATGATCGCCGGCACGCTTTTGTGTTGGAAGATTCGCTGGTTTATGCGCTGATCGAGGTAAGTCAGACGCGGGACAAGGCTGACCTGGTAATGCGTCAGACGCTGGCCGGAATCGCCTTGGCCAACCCGAAATATCTGACCGTGAACACCGGAACCTTGCGCATCAAAACTCAGAAAAGCCTGACGATGCAGGAGGCTTTCGAGTTCGATGTCCGGTTGCTCGCTGACCAGTTGCAGATCAAAACGGTAGGGCTGGCTGATGGCTTCCTTGCCTGTGAACTCAAGCACCTTGAGCTCATTCTGGTTGCCGTCGATGGTCAGCGTGAAGCGCGGTTGATTAGCGAGAGCGGACATCCGATGTGTCTCTGCAGAATGAAGGCGGGCGATTCTGCATGAGCGACAAGGGGTGTTGAGGGAGGGACAGGAAACTCAGATTTGTCGTGTTTTTTTAGAGAATTTTCCTTCAAAAATCGGGACGAAAAACTACAGACATACCTTTCAGATGCAACACCGACTTCCCTGTGGGAGCGGGCTTGCTCGCGAATGCGGTGAACCAGCTTGCATCAACGTTGAATGTTGATCCGCTTTCGCGAGCAAGCCCGCTCCCACAGGGGATCTGCGACTCTTCATCCCCCATTTGGAAAACCAAAAAAAACGGCCCGCCTCCAAAGGAAGCGGGCCGTTCTCATGTTCCGCGAAAGGTCAGAGCCTCAGCTCATCCCGATCACTTGTTCAGGCGGAAATCAGCCTCGGCAGCAGCGAAACGCTGAAGCATGCCGTGAGTCGGGGTGCCCAGTTTGCTGACGATGTAGATCGCCAGGCTGGCGAAGATGAAACCAGGGATGATTTCGTACAGCCCCATCAGTTCAAAGTGTTTCCACACGATCACGGTGATCGCGCCGACCAGAATGCCGGCCAGTGCGCCGTTGCGGGTCATGTCTTTCCAGATCACAGAGATCAGGACCACCGGACCGAACGCAGCACCGAAACCGGCCCAGGCGTAGCTCACCAGACCCAATACACGGTTTTCCGGGTTGGCGGCCATCGCGATAGCGATCAGGGCAACCAGCAACACCATGGCGCGACCGACCCAGACCAGCTCAACCTGGGAAGCGGATTTACGCAGGAAGGTTTTGTAGAAGTCTTCGGTCAGCGCGCTCGAGCACACCAGCAACTGGCAGCTCAGGGTGCTCATGACAGCAGCCAGAATGGCCGACAGCAATACACCGGCGATCCACGGATTGAAGAGGATTTTGGCCAGTTCGATGAACACGCGCTCGTGGTTTTCGGTCACTGGAGCGGCCACATCAGGGTGCGCCGAGAAGTAAGCGATACCGAAGAAACCAACAGCAACGGTGCCGCCCAGGCACAGGATCATCCAGGTCATGGAGATACGGCGAGCGTTGGCGATCGACTTGACCGAATCCGCGGCCATGAAACGCGCCAGGATGTGCGGCTGGCCGAAGTAACCCAGGCCCCAGCCCATCAGCGAGATGATGCCGATGAAGGTGGTGTTTTTCAGCATGTCGAAGTTGCTGGCGTCTTGTGCTTCGATGGCCAGGAACGTGGTGTCGACGCCGCCGGTGGCCAGCAGCACGATGATCGGCGTCAGCAACAGGGCGAAGATCATCAGCGTGGCTTGTACGGTGTCAGTCCAGCTGACGGCCAGGAAACCGCCGACGAAGGTGTAGGCAATCGTCGCCGCAGCACCGGCCCACAGCGCTGTCTCGTAGGACATGCCGAAGGTGCTTTCGAACAGACGGGCGCCGGCCACGATGCCGGATGCGCAATAGATGGTGAAGAACACCAGGATCACGACCGCGGAGATGATCCGCAGCAGGCCGCTTTTGTCTTCGAAACGGCTGGAGAAGTAATCCGGCAGGGTCAGTGCATCGCCGTTGTGCTCGGTCTGCACGCGCAGACGGCCGGCAACGAACAGCCAGTTCAGGTAAGCACCAACGATCAGGCCGATGGCGATCCAGCTTTCGGACAGACCGGACATGTAGATAGCGCCCGGCAGGCCCATCAACAACCAGCCGCTCATGTCGGAGGCGCCGGCGGACAATGCAGTCACGACGCTGCCCAGGCTGCGACCGCCCAGAATGTAGTCAGAAAGGTTGTTGGTGGAGCGATAGGCCATGAAGCCGATCAGCACCATTGCTGCGATGTAGATCACGAACGTGATCAGGGTTGGATTGCTTACGCTCATTAAGTGATGCCCTGGCTTTGTTTTTATGTAGCGGCAGAGTGTGCAACGCCGACAAACGACAATGTTTGATCAGACGATTTCCGGTTCCGCGCATTTAGGACTGATGTTTCCCCAGGAAAGCCATCAGCCGGTGAACCTGTCTTTTTTGACGGGTTGCACCTTGGGCGCGAATCCTATTCAACATCGCAAATAAGGTGCAACCCATTTCTTGAGAATAAGTTGCACCTAGTCGGTTTTACATCAAAACAGGCGGTTTTTGCTCCCTTTTAGCGCAGTGAACGACTTTTCCTAGAAGTAAAAGCACCAAGCAGGACCGATACGTTCGTACCGGAATTTAATTCCTGACGAGTTGCCTGTTTTTCCGACAAAAAAGGGTTGCACCCGGTTGCACCTCGGAGAGCGCGCAGCTAATCTTGCGGCCAGCTGATGCCACGCGGTCGTGGCAAACATGAGGATAAAAATATGGCTACCACCACCCTTGGGGTCAAACTTGATGACCCGACCCGCGAGCGCCTCAAGGCCGCCGCGACTTCGATTGATCGCACGCCGCACTGGCTGATCAAGCAGGCAATTTTCAATTACCTGGAAAAACTCGAGGGTGGTGCAACCCTGACCGAGCTGAATGGCCTGACCGCCAAAGAAGCCGATGACAGTGGCGAAGCCCACGTCGACCACGCGCATCAATGCTTCCTCGAGTTCGCCGAAAGCATCCTGCCGCAATCGGTGCTGCGCGCGTCGATCACCGCCGCTTACCGTCGCCCTGAGCCGGAAGTGGTGCCGATGCTGATCGAACAGGCTCGCCTGCCGGTTGCCACGGCTGAAGCTACCAACAAGCTCGCCGCCTCGATTGCCGAAAAACTGCGCAATCAGAAGAGCGCCGGCGGCCGTGCCGGGATTGTTCAGGGCTTGTTGCAGGAATTTTCCTTGTCGTCCCAGGAAGGCGTGGCACTGATGTGCCTGGCCGAAGCGCTGCTGCGCATCCCGGACAAAGGCACTCGCGACGCACTGATTCGCGACAAGATCAGCACCGGCAACTGGCAGCCGCACCTGGGCAACAGCCCGTCGCTGTTCGTCAACGCCGCTACTTGGGGCTTATTGCTGACCGGCAAACTGGTCGCCACCCACAACGAAGCCGGCCTGACGTCGTCCCTGAGCCGCATCATCGGCAAGAGCGGCGAGCCGATGATCCGCAAGGGCGTCGACATGGCCATGCGCCTGATGGGCGAGCAGTTCGTCACCGGCGAAACCATCGCCGAAGCCCTGGCCAACGCGAGCAAGTTCGAAGCCAAGGGCTTCCGCTATTCCTACGACATGCTGGGTGAAGCCGCCCTCACCGAGCACGACGCCCAGAAGTACCTGGCCTCGTACGAACAAGCCATTCACTCGATCGGCAAAGCGTCCCACGGTCGTGGGATTTATGAAGGTCCGGGCATTTCCATCAAGCTGTCGGCCCTGCACCCGCGTTACAGCCGCGCGCAGTACGAGCGCGTGATGGACGAGTTGTACCCACGTCTGTTGTCGCTGACCCTGCTGGCCAAGCAATACGACATCGGCCTGAACATTGACGCCGAAGAAGCGGACCGCCTCGAACTGTCGCTGGATCTGCTGGAACGTCTGTGCTTCGAACCGCAACTGACCGGCTGGAACGGCATCGGTTTCGTGATCCAGGCTTATCAGAAGCGTTGCCCGTATGTGATCGACTACGTGATCGACCTGGCTCGCCGCAGCCGTCATCGCCTGATGATCCGCCTGGTAAAAGGCGCGTACTGGGACAGCGAAATCAAGCGTGCCCAGGTCGAAGGCCTGGAAGGCTATCCGGTCTATACCCGCAAGGTGTACACCGACGTTTCCTACATCGCTTGCGCACGCAAACTGCTGTCGGTGCCGGAAGTCATCTATCCGCAGTTCGCCACGCACAACGCCCACACCCTGTCGGCCATTTATCACATCGCTGGTCAGAACTATTACCCCGGTCAGTACGAGTTCCAGTGCCTGCACGGCATGGGTGAACCGTTGTACGAGCAGGTTGTAGGTAAAGTTTCCGAAGGCAAGCTGAACCGTCCGTGCCGCGTGTACGCACCGGTCGGTACTCACGAAACACTGCTGGCGTACCTGGTGCGTCGTCTGCTGGAAAACGGCGCGAACACCTCGTTCGTGAACCGCATCGCCGACCAGTCCATCTCGATTCAGGAGCTGGTGGCCGATCCAGTGGCCAGCATCGAGCAGATGGCGACGCTGGAAGGCGGCTTCGGCCTGCCGCACCCGCGTATCCCGCTGCCGCGTGATCTTTATGGCGCCGAGCGCGCCAACTCCAGCGGCATCGACATGGCCAACGAACATCGTCTGGCTTCGCTGTCCTGCGCTTTGCTGGCCACCGCTCACAACAACTGGAAAGCCGCGCCGATGCTCGGTTGCGTGTCCAGCACTGAAACCCCTGCGCCGGTGTTGAACCCGTCGGATCTGCGCGACGTGGTCGGCCATGTACAGGAAGCGACCGTCGGAGACGTCGACAACGCGATCCAGTGCGCCCTGAACGCTGCGCCGATCTGGCAGGCCACTCCGCCGGCCGAACGCGCCGCGATTCTGGAACGTGCCGCCGACTTGATGGAAGGCGAGATCCAGCCGCTGATGGGCCTGCTGGCTCGCGAAGCCGGCAAGACCTTCGCCAACGCCATCGCCGAAGTGCGTGAAGCCGTGGACTTCCTGCGTTATTACGCAGTGCAGGCGCGCAACGATTTCACCAACGTCGCCCACCGCCCACTGGGTCCGGTGGTGTGCATCAGCCCGTGGAACTTCCCCCTGGCGATCTTCAGTGGCCAGATTGCCGCTGCACTGGCCGCCGGTAACCCGGTACTGGCCAAGCCTGCAGAACAAACCCCGCTGGTGGCCGCTCAAGCCGTGCGCCTGTTGCTCGAAGCCGGGATTCCGGAAGGCGTGCTGCAACTGTTGCCGGGCCGTGGCGAAACCGTTGGCGCCCGCCTGGTCGGTGACGATCGGGTCAAAGGCGTGATGTTCACCGGCTCCACCGAAGTCGCTCGTTTGCTGCAACGCAACGTCGCCGGTCGTCTGGATGCACAGGGTCGTCCGATTCCATTGATCGCTGAGACTGGCGGCCAGAACGCGATGATCGTCGACTCCTCGGCACTGACCGAACAGGTTGTGATCGACGTGGTGTCGTCGGCCTTCGACAGCGCCGGTCAACGTTGCTCGGCACTGCGAGTGCTGTGCTTGCAGGAAGATTCCGCTGACCGTGTCATCGAAATGCTCAAGGGCGCCATGGCTGAATGCCGTCTCGGCAACCCGGAACGCCTGTCCGTGGACATCGGGCCGGTGATCGACGCCGAAGCCAAGGCGGGCATCGAGAAGCACATCCAGGCCATGCGCGACAAAGGTCGCAGCGTGTATCAGGTGGCAATCGCCAACACCGAAGAAGTCAAACGCGGCACCTTCGTGATGCCAACGCTGATCGAGCTGGAAAGCTTCGATGAACTGCAACGCGAGATCTTCGGTCCGGTGCTGCACGTGGTTCGCTACAAGCGCAAAGACATCGACCAACTGATCGGTCAGATCAACGCTTCCGGCTACGGCCTGACACTGGGCGTGCACACTCGCATCGACGAGACCATCGCCAAGGTGATCGACAACGTCAACGCCGGTAACGTCTATGTGAACCGCAACATCGTCGGCGCTGTGGTTGGTGTGCAACCGTTCGGTGGCGAAGGTCTGTCGGGGACTGGCCCGAAAGCCGGTGGTCCGCTGTACCTGTACCGTCTGCTGTCGACGCGTCCTACCGACGCGATCGAACAATCCTTCGCTCGCGGCGACGCAGCCACTGCACCGGATGTTCGTCTGCGTGACGCGATGAGCAAACCGCTGACCGCCCTGCAAACCTGGGCCGACAGCAACAAGTTTGCCGACCTGAGCGCCCTGTGCGTGCAGTTCGCCGCGCAATCGCAAAGCGGGATCACCCGCGTTTTGGCGGGACCGACGGGCGAGCGCAACAGCTACGCGATTCTGCCGCGTGAGCACGTGCTGTGCCTGGCGGAGGTCGAAGGCGATCTGCTGACGCAACTGGCCGCGGTGTTGGCGGTGGGTGGTTCGGCGGTGTGGCCGGAAACTGACTTGACCAAGGCATTGTTCGCACGTCTGCCGAAGGAAGTTCAGGCGCGCATCAAGCTGGTTTCCGACTGGAACAAGGATGAAGTGGTGTTTGATGCCGTTCTGCATCATGGCCATTCCGATCAGTTGCGTGCGGTGTGCCAGCAGGTTGCCAAGCGTGCCGGGGCGATTGTCGGGGTTCATGGCTTGTCCCAGGGCGAGACCAATATTGCGCTGGAGCGCTTGGTGATCGAGCGGGCGTTGAGCGTTAACACCGCTGCGGCGGGTGGTAATGCCAGCCTGATGACGATCGGCTAACAGTAATAGGCCGGGCATCTGCAATGGGTATCCGGTTTTTTTGAAGCAAGATCAAAAGATCGCAGCCTTCGGCAGCTCCTACAGAGGATCGTGTTTCTCTGTAGGAGCTGCCGAAGGCTGCGATCTTTTGCTTCTCCATCACCGAAATCAATCATCCTGTTCAGCTCGCCCTCCCCACGCCTAGACTCGGTCCATTCCAAAAAAAGGTAGGCCGCCATGTCCGAGACGTTGCTCAGTTCCCGCAATCTGGCTTTCGAGCTGTATGAAGTCCTCGATGCCGAGGGCCTGACTCAGCGTGAGCGTTTCGCCGAGCACAATCGCGAGACCTTCGATGCCGCCATCGGCACCGCTCGTAGCATTGCCGAGAAGTTCTTCGCCCCGCACAACCGCAAGGGTGACGAGAACGAGCCGCGCTACGAGAACGGCCAGGCGATTCTGATTCCGGAAGTGAAACCGGCGGTGGATGCCTTCCTCGAAGCCGGCTTCCTCAACGCTGCGCGCAGTTTCGACGCCGGCGGCATGCAACTTCCTACGCTGTTGTCCCAGGCCTGCTTCGCGCACTTTCAGTCAGCCAACGCGGCGTCTACTTCCTACCCGTTCCTGACCATGGGCGCGGCGAACCTGATCGAAAGCTTCGGCACTGAGGAGCAGAAGCAACGCTTCCTGCAACCGATGATCGACGGCCGCTTCTTCGGCACCATGGCGCTGACCGAACCCCATGCCGGTTCGTCGCTGTCGGATATTCGTACGCGCGCGGAGCCGGCGTCTGACGGCACTTATCGACTCAAGGGCAACAAGATCTTCATCTCCGGCGGCGATCACCCGTTGTCGGAAAACATCGTGCACATGGTGCTGGCCAAGTTGCCGGATGCGCCGGCCGGGGTGAAGGGGATTTCGCTGTTCATCGTGCCCAAGTTTCTGGTCAACGATGACGGCAGCCTCGGCAAGCGCAATGACGTGTTGCTGGCCGGGCTGTTTCACAAGATGGGCTGGCGCGGGACCACGTCGACCGCGCTGAACTTCGGCGATAACGGCGAGTGTGTCGGCTATCTGGTGGGCAAGCCGCACCATGGTTTGAGCTACATGTTCCAAATGATGAACGAGGCGCGGATCGGCGTCGGCATGGGCGCAGTGATGCTCGGCTATGCCGGTTATCTGTATTCACTGGAGTACGCCCGCGAGCGCCCGCAGGGTCGCGTGCCGGACAGCAAAGATCCGAACACCGCGCCAGTGGCGATCATTCAGCACGCTGACGTGAAACGCATGTTGCTGACGCAGAAGGCCTACGTCGAAGGCTCGTTCGACCTGGGGTTGTACGCTGCACGACTGTTCGACGACACCACCACCCTTGAGACCGAAACCGAGCGCAAACAGGCGCATGAGCTGCTGGACTTGCTGACACCGATCGTCAAATCCTGGCCGTCGGAGTTTTGCCTGAAGGCCAATGAACTGGCGATCCAGATTCTCGGTGGTCACGGGTATACCCGCGAATACCCGGTTGAACAGTATTACCGCGACAACCGTCTGAACCCGATTCATGAAGGCACCCACGGCATACAGTCGCTGGACTTGCTGGGCCGCAAACTGGCGCAGAACGGCGGCGCGGGGCTCAAGCAATTGATCCGCCTGATTGCCGACACGGCCGAGCGCGCTCATGCATACGAATCGTTAACCCCGTTGCGTGAACCATTGGAGAAACTGGTGGCGCGCCTGCAAACGGTGACTATTGGTTTGCTGACGGATCTGGGGCAAGGCAAGGTCAACAGCAGCCTGGCGAACTCGGCGCTGTATCTGAAAGTGTTCGGACACACGGTGATTGGCTGGCGCTGGCTGGAGCAGGCGATTCGAGCCGAGGAAGGGTTGGCCAAAGGGAATGCGGCGGATGTGAGCTTCTATAAGGGCAAGCTGCAGGCTGCACGGTATTTCCTGACGTGGGAAGTGCCGGGTTGCCACCATGAGCTGGCGATTCTTGAGGCGCGGGATGATGTGTGCCTTGGGATGCAGGATGAGTGGTTCTGACCTGACAGAAAACGGTGTAACGGCTACCAAAAAGATCGCAGCCTTCGGCAGCTCCTACAGGGGAACGCATCCCAATGTAGGAGCTGCCGCAGGCTGCGATCTTTTGATCCTGATGTTTTAACTCAACCGAAATCCACCCATCTGCCGTGCCAAATCATCCGCCAACCGCTGCAAAGTCTGACAATCCTCACGGCAAGCCCTGACCTCCCCCGCCGTCGCCCGGGCCAGATCGGAGATCCCTTGCACATTGCGATTGATCTCCTCCGTCACCGCCGACTGCTCTTCCGTCGCCGTCGCCACCTGGTGGTTCATGTCGCTGATACGTTCGACCTGCCCAGTGATCGCCGTCAACGACGCCCCGGTGCGCTGACTCGACTCGACACCCGTGCCGGTCGCCGCTTGTCCGGTGTGCATCGACGACACCGCATTCTCCGCGCCTTGCTTGAGGCTGCCGATCATCTGTTGAATTTCATCGGTGGACGACTGCGTGCGTCGAGCCAACGTCCGCACTTCATCGGCCACCACCGCAAATCCACGGCCCATGTCTCCAGCCCGCGCCGCTTCAATCGCCGCGTTCAGCGCCAAAAGGTTGGTCTGCTCGGATATCCCGCGAATCACCGCCAACACCTGATCAATCGACGCCACCTGATTGGCCAACTCGCCAACGGCACCCGCCGCGAGGCCAATTTCATCGGACATGCTTTCAATATGCCGAATCGAACCGCCCACTACTTCCCGCGCCTGCATCGCCTCATCCCGAGCATTCTGCGAAGCAACCGCCGCGTTGCCGGCGTTCTGAGCGATTTCCTGCACGGTCAGGCCCATTTCGTGGACAGCGGTGGCGACCATGTCGGTCATTTCCTGCTGACGGCCGGAACGTTCGGCGGTGTTGTCCACTACCCGCGCCACTTGGCCGACGGCCGTACGCAAGCGCTCGCTGGTGGTCAGCACTTCACCGATCATCTCGCGCTGACTGTCCAGAAACCGATTGAAGCCGCGCGCCAGGTCACCCAGTTCATCGGCGCGGCTGGAATCTAACCTGTGGGTCAAATCTCCACCACCGCTACCGATGGCTACCAGCGCCGCTGTTACCTGACGAATCGGACGCACCAATCCACGGGCCAGCAGCACCACCAGCAACAGGCACACCAGCGCCACCGCAAGACCAATGCCGCTGCTCATCCACAGGGCGCGGCGGGCTTCGGCGTAGATCTGCGACTGTGGCACTTCGGCCACCAGGGTCCAGCCCAGATCCCGCAGCGGCAGGCTAAGCGCCAGATAATCTTCGCCATCGCGCGCGAAGCTGCTGGCGTTTGTTTGACCCATGACGGCCTGCGCTGCCGACGCACCGATCTGCTCGGCCAAAGTGCGTTTACCGCTGAATTGCGCTTCGGGATGAACCTGGATCAAACCGTCGGAACGCACGAGATAGACCTTGCCACGCTCGCCGAAGTTGAAGTTGTGGATCAGCTCTGACAGCTCTTTCATGCTCAACCCAAGCCCGGCAACGCCCACGACTTTGCCGGCCTGTTCGACCTTGAGGTCGATGAACAGCGCCAATTCTCCGGTCGCGGTGTCATTGTCGATATTGAGGGTGCGCGGCTGGTTGCTGTCGAGGAACGAGTAGAACCAGGCGTCTTTGGGGTTGGAGCGACTGAGGGTACGGTCCAGGCCTTTTTCAGTGAAGTAGTGGTTTGAAGCAGTGCCGACAATCA
Source organism: Pseudomonas sp. LB3P81 (assembly GCF_054897965.1). Classification (NCBI taxonomy): domain Bacteria; kingdom Pseudomonadati; phylum Pseudomonadota; class Gammaproteobacteria; order Pseudomonadales; family Pseudomonadaceae; genus Pseudomonas; species Pseudomonas sp. LB3P81. The sequence goes on from NZ_JBUBVG010000001.1 coordinate 2,894,636, forward strand.
GCGCGGTAAAGGCGTCGTGTTCGGCGCGGATGCCTTCCAGATACTCCACGAACGCAGCGGTCTGGACACTGTTTTCACCCCCGGCGAGCCAGTCGCGCACCATGCTGTTACTGGCGATGTCCTTGGCGGCGGTGAGGGGCTGAACGAGGATGCGCTCGATGTCGTTGCGCATCGCTTCGATGCTCGACGGCAGCGCTTGCTCGACCAGATAGCGCTGGGCGAGACGGTTGACCACGAGGGTATAAATGCCAACCACGATCAGAATACTGACCAGCAGGGCGGTGCCCATACTGAGGATCAACTGCCATTGAATACTGCGTCGCCAGAACTGCATGGCGCACCCCCAAAGAATAAGAGGCTGAAACACTGCAACAGCCATGCCGATTGTATACAACACAAACGACAATTTATTCTTTGGTTGTGCGCAAAGCCGATCAGGCCTGATTGATCGTTTTGGAGATCACTTCAACCGTGGCGCTGACTTGCTCTTGGTAACGGTCGAGTTCGAGCTTGTGCTGCTTTTGCATTTCGATCTGCCGGGAACACAGATTCATCGCGGCCAGCACCAACAGGCGGTCACCGATCAGCGTCGGGTACTTTCGTTTGGTGTCGGCCAAAGCGGCTTTCAACATCATTGCGGCGTCCAGCAGGGTTTGCTCTTCCCCGGCCGGCGCCTTGATCGAATAGTCCTCCCCCAGGATCGAGACGACTTTTACCCCTGCGGCGCCGACACTCATGCGTTAACCGGGCCGGCGCTGACGCGTTCAACCAGGGCCTGAATGCGAGCGGCGGTTGCGCCTTGTTTCTCTTCCTGTTCCATCAGGCTCAGTTGCAGACTTTCGTTTTCATCCTTGGCCTGGGCCAATTCTGCACTCAGGGTCTGGTTGGTGCCGAGCAGGCTCTGGTTCTGTTGAACAAGGTCGCTGACCAGCTGTTCCAATTGGCTTAGGGATGCTTCCAACATTTTGATTTTCCAGGCATTTTCAAAGGGCGCGTACGATAAAGAAAAGTCACCACGGATGCCAGGGATATTGGGGCGCAAGGCCTTGATTTTCCTGGCGGACGACCTTCCTCGCGAACTTTAGAGACTGTGATTGGCGGATCTGGTTCCTGCACTTCGTCGCCCCCCCTGTAGGAGCGAGCTTGCTCGCGAAAGACGTCCAGTCAACGCGTTCATCCAGACAGCACGCGTTATCGTTAACGTCCTTCGCGAGCAAGCTCGCTCCTACAGATCTACGACAAATACGCGCAGCCCCTCAAGACTTTAGTCGTATGACCGATAAGTCACTCATACGTCAGTCTCAGCGCCGCACGGATGCGCTCATTTCGGTAAACACCATGTCCCTTCGTAATATGAATATCGCGCCGCGGGCGTTCCTCGGCTTCGCCCTGATCGGCGGTTTGATGCTGATTCTGGGGGTGTTTGCCTTGAACCAGATGAGCAAGATTCGCGGTGCCGCCGAGGAAATCACCTTGAGCAGCGTGCCGAGCATCAAAAGCCTCGACGAGTTCACTCAACTCACCTTGCGCCTGCGGGTGCTGTCCTACCGTTTGCTGGTGAACCGCGAACCCGACGTTCAGCAGAAAACCATGGACCTGCTGGAGACGCGCAACCATCAGATTCGTGCGGCTCAGGCCACCTACGAAAAGCTGATCGCCAGCCCGCAGGAACGTGCTGCCTACGATCAGTACGTGCAGTTGCTGGGGCAGTACCGCCAGATCGAAGACCGGATGAAAACCCTGTCGCGCAACAATCAGATCGATGAACTGCGCACCTTGCTCAACACTGATCTGCTGACCAACTCCGAAGCCGTCAACGCGGTGCTCAATCGCTTGCTGGAGATCAACACCCAGCAGACCCTCGACACCCATCAGCGCGCCGCCGATCAGTACGCTTCGGCCTTCAACCTGGTGATCACCTTGCTGGTCATCTCCACCGGCCTGACTGTGCTGTTTGCCTGGTTGCTGACCAACAGCATCACCCAACCGATCGCCAATGCCTTGAGCGCTGCCGAAGAAATCGCCGAAGGCAACCTGACTCGCCCGATCACCGTTGATGGTGAAGACGAAGCCGGCCGCCTGCTGGGAGCGATGGCGAAGATGCAGGACAAGCTGCGCGACACGCTGCTGCGGATTTCCGGCTCGGCCACGCAACTGGCCTCCGCCGCTGAAGAGCTCAACAGTGTCACCGACGAAAGCGCCCGTGGCCTGACCCAGCAGAACAACGAGATCGAACAGGCCGCCACCGCCGTCAACGAAATGACCAGCGCCGTGGAAGAAGTTGCACGCAACGCGGTGAGCACCTCCGAAGCCTCGAAGAACGCCACTACATCTGCCGGCGACGGCCGTGATCTGGTTCAGGAAACCGTCAGCGCCATCGAACGCATGAGCGCCGATGTGCAGAGCACTGCCACGCTGATTGGCGACCTGGCGAATGAATCCCGTGACATCGGCAAGGTGCTGGATGTGATCCGTGGTTTGGCGGACCAGACCAACCTGCTGGCGTTGAACGCAGCGATCGAAGCCGCTCGTGCGGGTGAAGCCGGGCGTGGTTTTGCGGTGGTGGCGGATGAGGTTCGCGCCCTGGCACATCGCACCCAGCAGTCGACCAGCGAAATCGAACGCATGATCGGCAGCATACAGACCGGCACCGAACACGCTGTGGATTCGATGCGCAACAGCACCGAGCGTGCCGAGTCGACCCTGAACATCGCCCGTGGTGCCGGCCTGTCGCTGGACACCATCAACAGCGCCATCGTCGAAATCAACGAACGCAACCTGGTCATCGCCAGCGCGGCCGAAGAGCAGGCGCAGGTGGCTCGGGAAGTGGATCGCAACCTGGTGAACATTCGGGATTTGTCGGTGCAATCGGCGACCGGGGCCAATCAGACGAGCGCGGCGAGCAATGAGTTGTCGCGGTTGGCGCTGGACCTGAACAATATGGTTGGGCGGTTTAGTCTCTAACGGTCAACACCGCCTCTGTGGCGAGGGAGCTTGCTCCCGCTGGGTTGCGTAGCGACCCCAAAATCAGCATCCGCGTTCCTTCAGAAAGAACGCGGATACAGGGTTTGCGACTGCTTCGCAGCCGAGCGGGAGCAAGCTCCCTCGCCACAGTGACTGCGCTCGACTTGGCGATGTAGTTCGCTCCTTCAAAAAGCTTTTTGACAGCATCACATTTCAACAGGTTAGAATCGCTGGCACGCAGACTGCATGGTCAGTTTGTGCCCGCCTTTCAGCTTTCTGGAGTACTGCCTTTGAATGCGACGACCATCAACAGCCTGTTCTTGATCGGCGCGTTGCTGGTAGGTGCGAGCATTCTGGTGAGCTCACTTTCGTCCCGCCTCGGCATCCCGATTCTGGTGATTATCCTGGCCGTGGGCATGGCGGCCGGCGTCGATGGCGCCGGTATTATTTTCGATAACTACCCAACGGCGTATCTGGTCGGCAACCTCGCATTGGCGGTGATCCTGCTCGACGGCGGCTTGCGCACCAGGGTGTCGAGTTTTCGCGTGGCGTTATGGCCGGCGCTGTCGCTGGCCACGGTCGGCGTGCTGATCACCACCGGGCTGACCGGCATGGCCGCGGCGTGGTTGTTCAACCTGAACATGATTCAGGGACTGCTGATCGGTGCCATCGTCGGCTCCACGGATGCCGCGGCAGTGTTCTCGCTGCTCGGCGGCAAAGGCTTGAACGAACGGGTCACCGCCAGCCTCGAGATCGAATCCGGCAGCAACGACCCGATGGCGGTGTTCCTCACCGTCACCTTGATCGACATGCTCGCCAGCGGCCAGACCGGTCTGCACTGGAACCTGCTGGTGCATCTGGTGCGCGAGTTCGGCATCGGTAGTGTGATCGGCCTGGGTGGCGGCTGGCTGATGCTGCAACTGGTCAACCGAATCAACCTGGCCAACGGCCTCTACCCGATTCTGGTGATTGCCGGCGGTCTGGCGGTGTTCGCTCTGACCAACGCCCTGCACGGCAGCGGCTTCCTCGCGGTTTACCTGTGCGGCCTGGTGATCGGCAACCGCCCGGTGCGTAGCCGCCACGGCATTCTGCACATGCTCGACGGTATGGCCTGGCTTGCACAGATCGGCATGTTCCTGGTGCTGGGCCTGCTGGTCACGCCGCATGACTTGCTGCCGATTGCCCTGCCCGCACTGGGCCTGGCGCTGTGGATGATCCTGTTTGCACGGCCGCTGTCGGTGATGGTCGGCCTGCTGCCGTTCAAGGCCTTCCATGGCCGAGAGAAAGCCTTCATTTCCTGGGTTGGCCTGCGGGGCGCGGTCCCGATCATTCTGGCGGTGTTCCCGTTGATGGCCGGGCTGCCCAACGCTCAGCTGTACTTCAACCTTGCGTTCTTTATCGTGCTGGTCTCGCTGCTGGTGCAAGGCACGAGCCTGCCGTGGGTGGCGAAGCTGTTGAAGGTGACCGTTCCCCCGGAACCGGCACCGATCTCCCGCGCCGCGCTGGAAGTACACGTCACCAGCGAGTGGGAGCTGTTCGTTTATCGCCTCGGCGCCGAAAAATGGTGCATCGGTTCGCCCCTTCGCGAACTGAAAATGCCCGAAGGCACTCGCATCGCGGCCCTGTTTCGTGGCCAGCAACTGCTCCATCCGTCGGGTAGTACGGTGCTCGAAGTCGATGATTTGCTGTGTGTCATCGGCCACGAACACAACCTGCCAGCCCTCGGAAAGCTCTTCAGCCAGGCACCACAACGGGGTCTGGATTTGCGCTTCTTCGGCGACTTCGTACTCGAAGGAGATGCCCAGCTGGCGGCGGTTGCTGCCCTGTACGGGTTGAAAGTCGAAGACATCGATCCGGACATGACTCTGGCCAGTTTCATTGCCCACAAAGTAGGCGGTGCACCCGTCGTCGGTGACCAGGTGGAGTGGAACAACACCATCTGGACCGTCGCGGTCATGGAGGGGAACAAGATCGGCAAAGTGGGCGTCAGATTCCCCGAAGGAAGTCGCCCAGGTCCGGGACTCTTCCTCTAAACTCCATTCTTCGTCTCGTTTTCGATCGGTCTCTATGTCAACCCTGCGCACCTTTTTCATCATGGCCCTGCTGGGCTTGAGCCTTTCTGTCGGTACCTTGCAAGCGGCCGAACCGCCGTCCAGAGAAACCGTGCAGGCAAACCTCGACAAGATCGCCGAGCGCAAACTGCCGGAAGCCGATCAAAAAGCCCTGCAGACGCTTCTGCAAAACACGCTGACCCAGCTCAACAACCAGCGTGAATACGAGCAGAAGCTGGCCGCTCTCAAGCAGCAGCTCGCCACCGCACCCAAGCAGAACATCGAGAACCAGCGCGAACTGACTCGCCTCAAGGCCAGCAGCGTGACGCCGGTGGCGCAGCGCTATACCAAAGAGTCCATTCAGCAGCTGGAGCAGATGCTCACCGAGCGCTCGACCCAGCAAAGCGACATGCAAAAGGCCCTTGCCGAAGCGAACAGCCTGGTCATTACCGCCCAGACCCGGCCCGAGCGCGCTCAGGCTGAAATCTCCACCAGCCAGACGCGCATCCAGCAGATCAATAACATCCTCAAGGCGGGCAAGGACAACGGCAAGACCCTGAGCGGCGAACAGCGTGACCTGCTCAATGCCGAGCTGGCGGCGCTGAACGCGCTGATCCCGCTGCGCCGCCAGGAACTGGCCGGCAACAGCCAGTTGCAGGATCTGGGCAACAGCCAGCATGACTTGCTGACGGAAAAATCCGATCGTCTGGATCAGGAAATCCAGGAACTGCAAACCCTGATCAACCAGAAGCGCCTGGCCCATTCCCAAGAGGCGGTGACCCAACAATCCATCGAAGCGCAAAAATCCGGCGGCAGCAGCTTGCTGGCCACCGAAAGCGCGGCGAACCTGAAACTCTCTGACTACCTGCTCAAAAACACCGACCGCCTCAACGCAATCACCCAGCAGAACCTGCAAACCAAGCAGCAACTGGACAGCGTGACCCAAAGCGATTCGGCCCTGGACGAGCAGATCAACGTACTCAAAGGCAGCCTGCTGCTCTCCAAGATTCTCTACAAACAGAAGCAGGCCCTGCCGCGCCTCAAGCTTGACCGCGACCTGGCCGACCAGATCGCTGACATTCGCCTGTTTCAATTCGAAGTCAGCCAGCAACGGGAACTGCTCAACAACCCGGCGACCTACGTCGATAATCTGTTGGCGACCCAACCGCCGGAGCAAGTCAATCCGCAGCTGCGCAAGAACTTGCTGGAGCTTGCTACCACCCGCGCAGACCTGCTGGAACGCCTGAACCGCGAACTGAGTGCGGTGCTCAACCAATCCATCACCCTGCAACTTAACCAAAAGCAACTGCTCAGCACCGCGCAAAGCCTGCGGGCGACGCTCGACGAGCAGATGTTCTGGATTCCAAGCAACAAGCCGCTCGATCCTGAATGGATGCGCGGCGTACCGGAACGCCTGCAACGCCAGGTGGCGACCCTGCCGCTGGCGTCGAGCGTAAGTGAATTGACTGACGGCCTGACTCAGCGACCGCTGCTGTTTCTGCCGCTGGTACTGCTGATCGGCGCCCTGCTGTGGCGGCGCAAAAGCCTGTATGCCCGCCTGATCAAGGTTCACCAGGACATCGGCCACTTCAAGCGTGACAGCCAGTTGCACACGCCGCAGGCGATTCTGATCAATATTCTGCTGGCATTGCCGGTTGCGCTGGGCCTGGCCTTGTGCGGCCTGGCCCTGCAAATCGACGCCCGTGGCCAAAACGCCAACATGGGCGCGGCACTGCTGCAAATGGCTCAGGCCTGGCTGGTGTTCTACACCGCGTACCGGATTCTCGCGCCGGGCGGCGTGGCCGAATTGCATTTCCGCTGGGAAAAACCCCAGGTCGAATTCCTCCAGGGCTGGGTCCGTCGACTTGGACTGGTGGTGATGGCTCTGGTTGCGGTAGTGGCGGTCGCCGAACTGCAACCGGCGGCACTGTCCGATGACGTGCTCGGCATGCCGGTGGTACTGACCTGCTACGCGCTGATGGCCTGGTTGCTCAGTCGCCTGCTGATCAGTAGCCCGACCCACCAGAACGCGTCGCTGTTCCGCAAGGCCGTGGCAATCATGTTCACCGCGTTGCCGATCGCGTTGTTCGTCGCCGTGTGCTTTGGCTATTACTACACCGCACTGAAACTCAGCGACCGGTTGATCAACACCCTTTACCTGCTGATGTTCTGGCTGGTGATCGAAGCCACCTTCGTCCGTGGCCTCAGCGTTGCGGCACGGCGCCTGGCCTATCAGCGAGCGCTGGCCAAACGTCAGGCCGCCAAAGAGGCCGGCGACGGCGAAACGGTGATCGAAGAGCCGACCCTGGACATCGAAAAGGTCAACGAACAGTCCCTGCGCCTGATTCGTCTGGCGCTGCTGGGCGGGTTCATGGCCGCGTTGTACTGGGTCTGGTCGGACCTGATCTCGGTGTTCTCGTATCTGGACAACATCACCCTCTACGAATACACCAGCGGCACCGGCGCCAACATGAGCATGGTGCCGATCAGCATCGGCGACATGCTCGGTGCGCTGATCATCATCGGCATCACCTTCGCCCTCGCGCGCAACTTGCCGGGGTTGCTGGAAGTGTTTGTGCTGTCAAAGCTGAACCTGGCCCAGGGCAGCGCCTACGCCACCACCACGCTGCTGTCCTACGTGATCGCCGGCGTCGGTTTCGTCTCCACCCTGTCGACCCTCGGCGTGAGTTGGGACAAGTTGCAATGGCTGGTGGCGGCGCTCTCGGTCGGGCTCGGTTTCGGCATGCAGGAGATTTTTGCGAACTTCATTTCCGGCATCATGATCCTGTTCGAACGCCCGGTGCGGATCGGCGACACCATCACCATCGGCAACCTGTCGGGCACGGTGAGCAAGATCCGCATCCGCGCCACGACCATCACCGACTTCGACCGCAAGGACATCATCGTCCCGAACAAGACGTTCATTACCGGGCAACTGATCAACTGGTCCCTGACCGACACCATCACCCGGGTGACGCTCAAACTCGGGGTCGATTACGGCTCGGACCTGGACCTGGTGAAAGAACTGCTGTTGAAAGCCGCGCGGGAGAACCCTCGGGTGCTCAAGGAACCCGAGCCGCTCGTTTACTTCCTGAACTTCGGCGAAAGCACCCTCGACCACGAGTTGCGCATGCATGTGCGCGACCTTGGCGACCGTAATCCGGTGCTCGATGAGGTCAACCGCTTCATCAACCGCGAGTTCAAGAAGCAGCACATCAACATCTCGTTCCGGCAGATGGAGGTTTACCTCAAGAACCTTCACGGCGAGGAATACAAGATCGTGCCGATCGAGTCGGAAACCAAAACCATCGTGCCGCGGGTTGATGGCAAACCAGCGCAAGAGCCGCCGCCCGCCAAGCTCGACTAACCGCCCTGTCCCTAGCAGAATGCTCGGACATTCTGCTGGAGATGGCCGGTGAAAGCCCTCGACGAACTGACCTTCGATAATCGCTTCGATCGCCTGGGCGATACGTTTTCCGCCCACGTGCTGCCCGAGCCCATCGACAATCCGCGCCTCGTGGTCGCGAGCGCTGCCGCCATGGCGTTGCTCGACCTTGATCCGGCCGTGGCCGAAACCCCGGAGTTCGCCGAGCTGTTCAGCGGCCACAAGCTCTGGGCCGATGCGGTGCCTCGGGCAATGGTCTATTCCGGTCATCAGTTCGGTTCCTACAACCCACAACTGGGCGACGGTCGCGGCCTATTGCTGGGCGAGGTCTACAACGAGGCCGGAGAGCACTGGGACCTGCACCTCAAAGGTGCCGGCCAGACGCCTTTCTCGCGCATGGGCGATGGACGCGCGGTGCTGCGTTCGTCGATCCGCGAGTTTCTTGCGTCCGAAGCGTTATATGCGCTGAACATCCCGACCACCCGCGCGCTTTGCGTGATCGGCTCCGATACGCCGGTGTGGCGCGAAAAACAGGAACGCGCAGCCATGGTCCTGCGCCTGGCGCCGAGCCATGTGCGCTTCGGGCATTTCGAGTATTTCTACTACACCAAACGCCCCGAAAAGCAGAAAGAACTCGGCGAACACGTGCTGGCCATGCACTTCCCCGAGTGCCTCGAGCAGCCCGAACCCTATCTGGCGATGTTCCGCGAAATCGTCGAACGCAACGCTGAGCTCATCGCCAAATGGCAGGCTTATGGCTTCTGCCATGGCGTGATGAACACCGACAACATGTCGATCCTCGGCATCACTTTCGATTTCGGCCCGTTCGCCTTCCTCGATGATTTCGACGCCAACTTCATCTGCAACCACTCCGATGACCAGGGCCGCTACTCCTTCAGCAATCAGGTGCCGATCGGTCAGTGGAACCTCAGCGCCCTGGCCCAGGCCCTGACGCCGTTCATCAGCGTCGAAGCCCTGCGCGAAGCCCTTGGCCTGTACCTGCCGCTGTTCCAGGCTCATTACCTGGACCTGATGCGCCGCCGCCTCGGCTTCACCACCGCTGAAGACGATGACCAGAAACTGCTGGAACAGCTGCTGCAACTGATGCAGAACAGCGGCGTCGACTACAGCCTGTTCTTTCGCCGTCTTGGCGATGAATCCCCGGAACTGGCCGCTGCCCGATTGCGCGATGACTTCGTCGACATCAAGGGCTTCGATGCCTGGGCCGAACTCTACGTCGCCCGGGTTGGGCGTGATGGCGAGCGGGATCAGGCGCAGCGCCGCCAACGGATGCATGCGGTCAATCCTCTCTACATCCTGCGCAACTATCTGGCGCAGAAAGCCATCGATGCAGCAGAAAGCGGTGACTATTCAGAGGTTCGCCGACTGCACACGGTGCTGAGCAAGCCGTTTGAGGAGCAGCCGGGGATGGAGAGCTACGCCGAGCGGCCGCCGGAGTGGGGGAAGCATTTGGAGATCAGTTGTTCGTCTTGAGGCGGATCAATCCAGAGGATCTATGACGCTGACAACTCGAGCGACGATGTCTGCCATCGTGACGTCATCCAGTCGCTCGATGAACCTGGCCGAGCCGTCACGGATACGTTGTTCAATGTCAAAACTGCGGACTTGGTTACACACTGCGACGCCGTTCGTTTCGTGGCCAGAGATTATGACTGCCAATCCGGAGTTTCGGCTAAAGCTCCCGCCACTGGTTACAGGGACCGTCATGCTGACGCCCAGGGCGTTGATTTCCCTTGGCGTTATCACCACGAACCGATGCTTGTTCATCATCTCTCGCCCCGCAACCGGATTCGGATCAATCCAATAGACGTCGCCCCGCTGCGGGGCCTGCCGACGAACCATCAACCTAGCTCCCGCCCCACTGGATCACCTTCACGTGCGAACGCCGTCTGCGCGTTCAACTCGGCTACTGCTTCGGAACCTTCAAGCAACTCGGCGAGGCTGTAGCGTTTGCGAGGGGGGTGTACAACCGGGCGAGCGATCAACTCCCCATCAATTACATTCAGTTCCAACTGCGCCCCTACCTCCAAGTGCAAGAGCTTCAGTAATGTGGGCGGGAGAGTAATCACAGCAGCACCACCTTGACGGCGGATTTTGGATGTCACGGACATGGAATCACTCCTATCCGGCAATTGAAAGAAATCGATTTCTCGATGAGTGCAACAAAAGTAGCACGAGGCAAAAGGCAAAAGCGAACTCCTTATTAAGGGATCTGAAGTGGTGTAGCTGCTTCCAGCTTAGCCACCGTTCCCAAGCCGAAAGCCCGAGATATGTGAGCATTTGCGACATCGCAGCCTCTGACCAGGAACTTTACTGACTTGATAAAAGCTGTATCCGACTCCAGATCAGTTCAAAGATTGCCCACTCATGCAGAGTCCGATTATGTCCGACCCACTCCACATCCCCTGCCCCCATTGCAACGGCCTCAACCGCATTCCCGCCGAGCGCCTAAGCGATCACCCAAAATGCGGTCGCTGCAAGACCGATGTCCTGCTGAGCAAACCGTTCGAATTGAAGCAAGGCGATTACGCCAGTCAGATCAAGGGCGATCTGCCGTTGCTGGTGGACGTCTGGGCGGACTGGTGCGGGCCGTGCAAGTCGTTTGCGCCGGTGTTTGAACAGGCGGCCGGGCAGTTGGCGGGCAAGTGTCGGCTGGCGAAACTGGACAGCGAGGCTAATCAGCAGTTGTCGGCGCAGTTGGGGATTCGCTCGATTCCAAGCCTGATTCTGTTCAAGAACGGCCGGGAAGTGGCACGCCAGAGCGGGGCCTTCCCGCTACCGCAGTTGATGAGCTGGTTGCGTAGCCAAGGAATTGGCTAATGGCCTAAAAGATCGCAGCCTCCGGCGGCTCCTACATTGAGCGGATCGAACAAAAATCCCATGTAGGAGCTGCCGGAGGCTGCGATCTTTTGATTTTCAGGCGCTTTCGAGAAGGTTGTGCAGTTCGACGAACTGCTGGGTCAGTTTGTGCCGTGGGTCGAGATGGATCAGCGGTGTGTTGGCCTGATGGGATTCGCGCATGCGCACCGAGGTGCCCAGGTATACCGGCAACACCGGCAAACCTTCGGCGATCAGTTCATCGAGGATTTGCTGCGGCAGGCTGGCACGGGCCTGGAACTGGTTGACGACAATGCCCTCAACCTCCAGCCCTTCGTTGTGGTCTTCCTTCAATTCTTCGATTTCCGCCAGCAGGCCGTACAGCGCCTGACGCGAGAAGCTGTCGCAGTCGAAGGGAATCAGCACCCGATCAGCGGCAATCAACGCCGACACCGCATAAAAATTCAGGGCTGGTGGGGTATCGAGGTAGATCCGGTCGTAATCTTCGGCCAGCTCGTCGAGCAGTTTGCGCAGCTTGTTGATCTTGTGTTTCGCCTCAAGCTTGGGCTGCAAATCGGCCAGCTCGGCGGTGGCGGTGACGACATGGAGGTTATCGAACGGGGTTTCGTAGATATCGACCTGGTTTTTCTTCGCGAACGGCCCCGAAGACAGCGTCTGCTTGAAGAAATCGGCAATACCCATCGGAATGTCATTACCGGTGAGTCCGGTGAGGTACTGAGTGGAATTGGCCTGAGCGTCGAGATCCACCAGCAGGGTGCGATAGCCCTCGCTGGCACTGACCGCCGCCAGATTGCAGGCAATGCTGGATTTGCCTACGCCGCCTTTCTGATTGAATACCACGCGCCGCATGTCAAAACCTCCGTGTATCAAAGAATGACCGAGTGTAGTGGTCCACGGCGTCGCTTAGCTACCTTGTCGGCACAAGGACTACACAGTCAGGTGCGAACGCTCACTGAAAAAGCCGCCTTCTCGTCCGGAAAAATGCTCACGGAGCCGACAGACATACTCGACTCGATGTGGATAATGGCCAAACGACACCTACTCACGATCCAGTCGGCATTTCGTTGAGCAAAATGTAACCAGCATTTGCTACGCGCTCGTCGCACCGGGATAATGCGGGCCACTCGGCGCTCAGCGTCACGTCAGGTGAACCGCTGTTTTTTTTCGACTCGCCGCGTCAAGAAAGCCCGCAGGGGCGGGATGAATGCCTGTGATCAACTTCAACATCGCCCAATGGCGCGCGTGGGCCCCTGGGCTCGAAAGCGTGGACGATTGGCAAGCCTGGAGCCGACAACCGGTCGCGCTGCCAAGCTGCGATGCCGCCCCCGACGTCTCGTTTCTGCCGGCCATGCAGCGGCGGCGGCTCAGCCGTCTTGCGCGGATGGCGTTCAGTGTCGGCTGGCCGTTGGCCGATGGTCGCCCTGACCTACCGTTGGTCTTTATTTCCCGCCACGGCGAAACCCCGCGCACCTTCGATATCCTCAGCGATCTGGCCGCCGACCAGCCACTGTCGCCGACCCAGTTCAGCCTGTCTGTGCATAACGCAGTCATCGGCCTGTGGTCGATCATGCGCGGCGAAACCAGCGAAATGACCGCCCTGGCCGCGGCCGGCGACGGCCTTGAACACGGCATGCTAGAGGCGGCGGCGTTGCTTGCCGAAGGGGCTCCCGCGGTCCTGCTGGTGGTGACCGAAGAACAGCCACCTGAGGCGTATTCAGCCTGGATCGACGATGTGCCATTCCCTTACGCGGTGGGTTTGCTGCTGACGCCCGGCAACGACTGGCAGCTGTCCTTGAACAGCGCTTCGGATGAGTTGTCCAAAGCCCACTGGCCCCATGCCCTGAATCTCTTGCGTACCCTGCTCGGCCAGCAAACCACCTGCCAACATGCCTGGAAAAATCGTGTATGGACCTGGCAACGCAACCTGTAACCGAAAAAAACCGCGACGCCTATTACTGGCGTTTGCTGGCCACCGCCGCAAGCTTCACCCTCTTCGGACTGGGTGGGCTGTGCCTGCGCCTGGTGGTTTTCCCGCTGCTGAACTGCCTGCCCGGCAATGCGCAGACGCATCGCCTGCGGGCACGGCAAACCGTTAGTCGCTGTTTTTGGTTTTTTGTCCGGTTCATGGCCCGTACCGGCGTGCTGACCTACCACATTGAGGGCGCAGAAAAGCTCGGCCGACCCGGGCAGATGATCATCGCCAATCACCCGTCGCTGATCGACGTGGTGTTCCTGATCGGCCTGGTGCGCCATTCCAACTGCGTGGTCAAAAGCAGCCTCTGGGAAAACCCCTTTACCCGCGGCCCGCTACGCTGCACCGAATACATCAGCAACGACGGCAGCATGGACATGCTCGACGCCGCTGCCGACGCGCTGAAAAGCGGCCAGACCCTGATCATTTTCCCCGAGGGCACGCGCACCCAGCCCGGCGAAACGCCCTCCTTTCATCGGGGTGCAGCGTCGATCGCACTGCGCGGTGCGAAAATCCTCACCCCGGTGGTCATCAAGGTCAGCCCGACTACCTTGACCAAGGCCGAACCCTGGTATCGGATCCCCAAGCGGCGCGTTCACTTCAGTTTCCGGGTCGGGGCCGATATAGACCCACAGGCCTTCGCCGCACAAGGCCCGGCGCCTCAAGCCTCGCGCAAGCTCAATGATTACTTGCACCACTACTTTATTAAGGAGCTCGCCGAAGATGAGCGATCTGTACCGTGAAATCAAAGAACTGATCATCGAAGCCCTGGGCCTGGAAGATATCAGTACGCAAGACATCGGCGACGACCAGACGCTGTTCGGCGAAGGCCTGGGCCTGGACTCCGTCGACGCCCTGGAGCTCGGCCTGGCGATCCAGAAAAAGTACGGCATCAAAATCGACGCCGACGCCAAGGACACCCGCAATCACTTCAGTAACGTGGCGAGCCTTGCGGCGTTCGTCACCGCAAAACAGGCAGCTTGAGACCGGACCATGCAAACTCGTAACGACATTTTCAACACCCTGCGCGATGCCTTGGTCGAACTCTTCGAGCTGGACCCCGAACGTGTGAGCCTCGACTCCAACCTGTATCAGGACCTGGAAATCGACAGCATCGACGCGGTTGACCTGATCGACCACATCAAGCGTCAGACCGGCAAGAAAATCGCCGCCGAAGAATTCAAAACGGTGCGTACCGTCAGCGACGTCGTCGAGGCGGTCTACCGTCTGGTTCAACCCGCCGCATGAGCCGACTGATCGGCCTTGGCCTGCTGCTGGCGGGCTTGCTGTACCCCTTCGCGGTGTATTTCGGCATGGAACATTTTGCCCCGTGGCAGTTCGGTCTGATGCTGGGCAGCCTGTGGCTGGCGCGAGCGCTGACGGGCTTGCGCCGGCCAGGAAGCCTGTGGATGGCCACCGTCGCCATCGTGTTTTGCCTGTTGCTCGCCCTGTTCGACAGCCCCGCCATGCTGCGCTGGTATCCCGTGCTGATCAGCGGCTTCATGCTGGTGCTGTTCGGGCTGAGCCTGAAATACGGCCCACCGATGATCGAACGCCTGGCCCGCCTGCGTGAGCCACGCTTGCCGGCCAAGGCGATTCGCTATACCCGCCAGGTCACGGTCGCCTGGTGTGTGTTTTTTCTCTGCAACGGTTTGTGCGCCGCCGCCCTGACCCTCTGGGCGCCGCTGAGTTGGTGGATGTTGTACACCGGCCTGATCTCCTATGGATTGATCGGCCTGATGTTTGCCATTGAATGGCTCATACGACAACGGGTACGAGGCCACCCATGAATTGGATAAAACTTGAGCAACTGTTGCTCAAGGCTCAACCGGAACGCGCTGTGACGGCCGAGCCGGTGCTGAATCACGCACAACTGTGCGAACAGGCCCTGAGCCTGGCCGCTGGCCTGCAAGCGCAGGGTGTGCGACGCATCGCCGTGCACCTCGAAGACGCCGCCGACCTCGCGATTGCCCTGCTCGGCGCCTGGCGTGCCGGGGTCAGCGTGCTGCTGCCTGCCGACCTGCAACCCCAGACGCGCCAGCGCTGGTCGAGCGAAGTCGATCTATGGCTGACGGATCAGGCCGATGATGCGCACCTGAGCGACTATCGCCATGCGCCACTGAGCGCCGCTGCCCTGGACCTGGATCGCTACACGCTGAGCCTGTGCACCTCCGGCTCCAGCGGCGAACCCAAGCGCATCGACAAAACCCTGCGCCAACTGGCCAATGAAGTCGAAGCGCTGGAGCAGCTCTGGGGTGCCGATCTGGGTGAGGCGTGCCTCATCGGCAGCGTCGCCACCCAGCACATCTACGGTTTGCTGTTTCGGGTGTTGTGGCCGCTGTGTGCCGGGCGTTCGTTCGTGCGCAAGCAACTGGCTTTTCCGGAAGACCTGCAACGCGCCAGCCGCGAACACCCGGCCTTTGCGTGGGTCGCCAGCCCGGCGCTGCTCAAACGCATGGGCGACAACCTTGACTGGCCGGCGCTGAGCGCGGTTCGCCGGGTGTTTTCCTCTGGCGGTGCGTTGCCGGCCGAGGCGGCGCTAAGTCTGCAACAACGGCTGCAACAGTGGCCGACGGAAATCCTCGGTAGCTCGGAAACCGGTGGCATCGCCTGGCGTCAGGGCAGCGATCTCTGGCAAGCCTTTGCCGGCATCGAATTGAGCCAGGACAGCGACGGCGCACTGCTCATTGCGTCGCCGTATCTGCCTCCCGGTCACATCGAACACACTGCGGATGCGGCGCGAATCGCCACCGACGGCCGCTTCGAATTGCTCGGGCGGCTGGACCGGATCGTCAAACTGGAAGAAAAACGTATCTCGCTGCCGATGCTGGAGCAGGCGCTGATGGCCCACGAATGGGTCTGCGACGCGCGCCTCGGCGTAGTCCAGGAAAATCGCGCCTCGCTGGGCGCGTTGCTGGTTCTCAGCGAATCGGGTTTGCATGCCTTGCGCAATCAGGGTCGACGCACCCTCACTCAGGAGCTGCGCCAACACCTCAGCCAGCATTGCGAAGCCCTCGCCCTGCCACGACGCTGGCGACTGCTGCGACAATTGCCACTCAACACTCAAGGCAAACTGCCTCAGGCCGACGTGGAAGCCTTGCTGCTGGCGCCGCGCCCGAAAGCACCGCAAGTGCTGGAGCAAGTGGAAGTCGATGGCGAGTGGAGCCTGCAACTGGCGGTGCCACCCGACCTCGCTTACTTCAGCGGCCATTTCCCCCAGGCACCGGTATTACCCGGCGTGGTGCAGGTGGAGTGGGCGCTGAGCCTCGGCCAGCAATTGATGAACCTGCCGGAAAAATTCGCCGGCATGGAAGTGCTGAAGTTCCAGCAACTGGTGCGCCCGGGCGATGAAGTCCAGTTGCACCTGCGTTTCGATCCGGTACGCAGCAAGCTGTATTTCGCCTATCGCAACGAGACCGCTACGTGTTCCAGCGGGCGGATTTTGCTGGAGGCTTTGGGTGATGCGTGACCTGTGGAGTGGGAACACACTGTGGCGAGGGAGCTTGCTCCCGCTGGGCTGCGAAGCAGACCCAAAACGATTCGGCGCCGATTTCATGGCGAGTGCTTCGCACTCGAACGGGAGCGAGCTCCCTCGCCACAAGGGTTTTGCGGAGGTTTCAGCTCATGCATAACCCCTGCGCCATAGTGCCCGTCTACAACCACGAAACCGCCATCACCACCGTGGTCGATGCGCTGATCGCCCACGGCCTGCCGTGCATTCTGGTAGACGACGCCAGCGACCCGTCCTGCGCGGCGGTGCTCGATCAACTGGCCCGGCGCGAGATGGTTTACCTGATCCGCCTCGCCGACAATCAGGGCAAGGGCGGCGCGGTCATGACCGGCCTGCGCGAAGCCTCGCGTCTGGGCTTCAGCCATGCCTTGCAGGTGGACGCCGACGGTCAGCACGACCTGCAAGACGTCGCGACTTTCCTCGAACACTCACGCGCCCATCCGCGCGCAGTGATCTGCGGCTATCCGCAATACGACGCCAGCGTGCCGAAAGGTCGCCTGTACGCCCGTTACCTGACGCACGTGATGGTCTGGATCAACACGCTGTCGCTGCAGATTCGCGATTCCATGTGCGGCTTCCGCGTCTATCCATTGCCGCCGACCCTGGCGCTGATCGACGCGGCGAGGATCGGCAAGCGCATGGACTTCGACTCGGACATTCTGGTGCGCCTGGCCTGGCGCAATCAGCCGATGCAGTGGCTGCCCACCAAGGTGCATTACCCGCTGGACGGCGTCTCGCATTTCCGTATGTTCCACGACAATGTGCTGATTTCGAGCATGCACACCCGGCTGTTCTTCGGCATGTTGCTGCGGGCGCCGGTGATCCTCTGGCGACGGTGGCGAGCATGAGCAGCAACGTAGGCAAAGAGCATTGGGCCGACCGCCAGGAGCGCGGCAGTTTCTGGCTGATGAAACTCACCGCGTTCGGCGCCAAGGTACTCGGCCGCCGACTGTTGAGCCCGCTGTTGTACGGCATCGTGCTGTACTTTTTCCTGTTCGGTCGCAGTGCCCGCCACAGCGCCTGGCAATACCAGCAACGCCTCACCGACTGGAGCGGTCGCGACGAATTGCGCCCGACTCACTGGCGCGTTTTCGGTCAGTTCATGGCCTTCGCCGATTCGATGCTCGACAAGCTCGACGTGTGGAACGGCAAGCTGAGCATCGAGCAGATCGAAATCATCGACCCGGCGCTGCTGCGCAATCAGTTGCGTGGCAGCCGCGGGCAATTGCTGGTGGGTGCCCATTTGGGCAATCTCGAAGTGTGCCGTGCGTTGGCGGAGATCGGCGAAAAGGTCACGATGAACGTGCTGGTGCACACCAAGCACGCCGAGCAGTTCAACCGTTTGCTGGGCGAAGCCGGCGCGACCAATCTGCGCCTGATCCAGGTCAGCGAGCTCGACCCGGTGATCATGCTGCAACTGCACGAGCGCTTGGAACGCGGCGAGTGGCTGGCGATTGCCGGTGATCGCGTGCCGTTGCACGGCGGGCGCAGCGTGACCGTGGACTTCCTCGGCCACCCGGCAAAATTTCCACAAGGCCCGTGGCTGCTGGCCGGGCTGTTGAAATGCCCGGTCAACCTGCTGCTGTGCCTGAAGAAACCCGACGGCGATTACCGGCTGACCCTCGAGCCCTTCGCCGACGCGATCACCTGGAAGCGCAGCGATCGCGAACAGGTCATTCATCAGTGGGCCTCCCGCTACGCCGAGCGCCTGGGTCACTATTGCCTTGAAGCGCCTCAACAATGGTTCAACTTTTACCCTTTCTGGAAGACCGATGACGACGCCAACGCTTGAGCCGGTAACCTTCGGCGAACTCCCTTTGCGCATCGAAGACGTGCTGGCCCTGGCCAACCGTCAGGTGCCGACGCAGTTGCAGGACGATCCTGCGTACCGCGAGCGTATCGCCAAGGGCGCGCGATTCCTCGATTCCCTGCTGGACAAGGAAGGCGTGATTTACGGCGTGACCACCGGTTACGGCGATTCCTGCGTGGTCGCGGTGCCGTTGCATCACGTCGAGGCGTTGCCCCGTCATCTGTACACGTTCCACGGCTGCGGGCTGGGCAAACTGCTCGACGCCCAGGCCACCCGCGCGGTGCTCGCGGCGCGTTTGCAGTCACTGTGCCACGGCGTGTCCGGGGTGCGCGTGGAACTGCTGGAACGCCTGCAAGCGTTCCTCGAACACGACATCCTGCCGCTGATCCCGGAAGAGGGTTCGGTGGGCGCCAGCGGTGATTTGACGCCACTGTCCTATGTCGCCGCGACCTTGTCCGGCGAGCGCGAAGTGATGTTCCGTGGCGAACGCCGTCAAGCCGCGGACGTGCATCGCGAACTCGGCTGGGAGCCGCTGGTGCTGCGTCCGAAAGAAGCGCTGGCACTGATGAACGGCACTGCCGTGATGACTGGCCTCGCCTGCCTGGCCTACGCCCGCGCCGATTACCTGCTGCAACTGGCCACCCGCATCACCGCGCTGAACGTGGTCGCGCTGCAAGGCAATCCGGAACATTTCGACGAGCGCCTGTTCGCCGCCAAACCGCATCCGGGGCAGATGCAAGTCGCCGCGTGGCTGCGCAAGGATCTGGCGATCGACGCGCCGACCGCACCGCTGCATCGTCTGCAAGACCGCTATTCCCTGCGTTGCGCGCCCCACGTGCTGGGCGTATTGGCCGACAGCCTGAACTGGCTGCGCTCGTTCATCGAGATCGAACTCAACAGCGCCAACGACAACCCGATCATCGACGCCGAAGCCGAGCGCGTACTGCACGGTGGGCACTTCTACGGCGGCCACATCGCGTTCGCCATGGACAGCCTGAAAAACCTGGTGGCCAACGTTGCCGACTTGCTCGACCGTCAACTCGCACTACTGGTGGACGAGCGTTACAACCATGGCTTGCCGAGCAATTTGTCCGGCGCCACAGCGGATCGCGCGATGCTCAATCACGGCTTCAAGGCCGTGCAGATCGGCACCAGCGCCTGGACCGCCGAAGCCCTGAAAAACACCATGCCGGCCAGCGTGTTCTCGCGCTCTACCGAATGCCACAACCAGGACAAGGTGAGCATGGGCACCATCGCCGCCCGCGATGCGATTCGCGTGCTGGAACTGACCGAACAGGTCGCCGCCGCTACTCTGCTCGCCGCCAATCAAGGCGTGTGGCTGCGCAGTAAGGCCAAGGACGCCCGGCCGTTGCCACCCGCCCTCGCTGCCATGCACGAAGAACTGGCCAAGGACTTCCCGCCAGTCATCGAAGACCGCGCACTGGAAGGTGAATTGCGCCTGTGCCTGAAACGGATTGCCGAGCAACACTGGAGGCTGCATGCGTAGCAAGGGAGTGCTTCACACCGATACGGAAATCCTCGTGCCGTTCTTTGACGTCGACACCATGAACGTCGTCTGGCACGGCCATTACGTCAAATATCTGGAAATCGCCCGCTGCGCGTTGCTGGACAGGATCGGCCACAACTACACCGCCATGGTCGAGTCAGGTTACGCCTGGCCGGTGATCGATCTGCAATTGCGCTACGTGCGCGGCGCGGTGTTTGGTCAGAAGCTGAATGTGCGGGCGAATCTGGTGGAGTGGGAGAATCGGTTGAAGATCAATTACCTGATCAGCGATCTGGAAACCGGTGAACGTTTGACCCGTGCCAGCTCCGTGCAGGTGGCCGTCGACATGAGCAGCCGGGAAATGCAATTGGCCTCGCCCAAAATCTTCACCGATGCCGTAGAAAGGATGCTGGCATGACTCCAGGAATCGACACCCCTTTTGATACCAGGCCAATTCCTTGTGGCGAGCGAGCTTGCTCGCGCTTGAGTGCGCAGCACTCACAAACCCGCCAATTTTGGGGCCGCTACGCTGCCCAGCGCGAGCAAGGGCTCAAATGGCTCGGTGCTTTGGTGCTACTCGGGTTGTCATCGCTTGCTCACGCCTTCGATCTGCAACAACTCAGCGATCAACTGGCCAAGCCTGACGTGATCCACGGCAATTTCATCCAGGAAAAACACCTGCGCGCCCTGCCTCAGCCGCTGACCAGCAAGGGCACCTTCGTCCTCGCGAAAAACCACGGCCTGCTCTGGCTGCTGAAAACTCCGCTGCAACAGGATTACCGCATCACCGCCAAGGGCATCGCGCGACGAGACGCCAGCGGTTGGCAGATGCTGCCAAGTAAAAGTGCCGGTGCCGAGCAGAACCGCTTGTTCCTCGCCGTGCTGCAAGGCGACAGCAGCGGGCTGCAACGGGACTTCGAACTGTCCCTGAGCGGCGATGCGCAGAACTGGACACTGACCCTTATTCCGCGCTCGCTGCTGCTCAAGCAGGTGTTCAATCAGATCAACATCACCGGTGGCGAATTGGTGAGCACCATCGAACTGCTGGAAACCCAGGGCGACAGCACCTTGTTGCGCATGCAGGACAGCACCAGCGCCCAACCGTTGAGCGACGCGGAGCAACATGACTTTGCCGAGTGAACGCACGCTTCCACGCCTGTTTCTGATCCTGCTGCTGGCAGTGCTCGCGCTCGCCGGTTGGCAATGGCGGGACGGCGCACCGCTGTCGGCCAACCTGATGGAACTGGTGCCCGGTACGGCGCCGGACGCGCTGGAACTGCGTGCCGAACAACGCATGCAGGAACCGCTGAACCGCGAAATGCTGGTGCTGGTCGGTCACAAGGATCGCCAGCAAGCCGTCGCCATGGCGCAGAAACTGGGCGAGCAATGGCAGGCCAGCGGCGTATTCGAAAAGGTCCAGTGGACCCTGCAAGCCGACTTGCCGGCACTGCGCACGCAGTTGCTGCAAGGCCGGTTGGCGATGCTTTCGGCAACGGATCGGCAGCAACTGATCGAGCACCCCGACGCTTTTATCCAGCAACGGGTGCAGGCGCTGTTCGACCCGTTTACCGGTTTCAGCCTGGTGCCGAGCCAGGATGACTGGCTGGGCCTGACCGGACGCATCCAGAACAGCCAGCCGCAACACGGTTCGGTGCAACTGGACATCGGCAGCGGCGCACTGGTCGCCGAGGCCGACGGCAAGAGCTGGGTGTTGTTGCGGGCGCGCACCACCGGCAACGCCTTTGACATGAACCTGCCGCTGCAAGTGGCCGATCTGCTCAAGCACAGCCGCGAAGAAGCGGCTCAGACCGATGTGCAACTGCTGGCCGCCAGCGGTTTGCTATACGCAGCAGCCGGTCAACAACAAGCCACCCGGGAAATCACCTGGGTCGGCGGCGGCGCCACCGTCGGCATTCTGTTGCTGTTGTTGCTGGCCTTCCGCCGTTTGCGGGTGTTGCTGGCGTTTGTCCCGGTGCTGGTGGGCATGCTGTTCGGCGCGGTGGCGTGTGTGGCGCTGTTCGGTCATATGCATGTGATGACGCTGGTGCTCGGCTCCAGCCTGATCGGCGTCGCGGTCGATTACCCGCTGCACTATCTGTCCAAGAGCTGGAGCCTGAAACCCTGGCACAGCTGGCCGGCGTTGCGCCTGACCTTGCCAGGCCTGACGCTGAGTTTGATCACCAGTTGCATCGGCTACCTCGCGCTGGCCTGGACGCCTTTCCCGGCCCTGACCCAGATCGCCGTGTTCTCCGCCGCTGGGCTGCTCGGTGCTTACCTGTCAGCGGTGTGCCTGCTGCCCGCGTTGCTCAAGGGTACGGATTTGCGCCCCGCGCAGTGGCCGCTGCGGGTGTCCGAATATTTGCTGGATCGTCGTGAAGCGCTACTCAGGATCGCGAAAACGCCGGTGCTGCTGGCGCTGCTGATCGCCTTCTGCGTCGGCGGCCTGTTGCAGCTCGACAGCAAAAACGACATTCGCCAATGGGTCGGCGCACCGCAGCAATTGACGGACGAAGCCCGGACCATCGCGCACATCACCGGCTACCAACCCACCAGCCAGTTCTTCCTGGTGCGGGCCGCCAATCAGCAAGAATTGCTCGAACGCCAAACCGCGTTGAGCGAGCGCCTGGATCAGTTGGTCAACCTGGACAAACTCCAGGGCTATCTGTCGCTCAATCAACTGGTCAGCCAGCCCCGCGAGCAACACCAGATACGCGAAGCGCTGAACAAGTTACCGCAATTCTGGCAACCACTGCTTGACGTCGGCGTGCCGCTTGAAGCGCTGAAAGCCGAGCTGGCGAAGCTGCAAGCGTTGCCTGTTGAAGACATCGACAGCGCGCTGGCCGGCCCATTGGCCGAACCCTATCGCACACTGTGGCTGGGCCCGACCGAAGACGGCGTCGCGGCGATGGTCAGCCTGCAAGGACTGAACAACCCCGCGCTGCTGCGGGTTCAGGCGCTGGATCTGCCGGGCGTGGAACTGGTGGATCGCCTGGGTGAGTTGAACAACGTGTTTGCCAAAACCCAGATCAGCGCCGCCGAACTGAAACTCGCCTCCTGCGTGCTGATCGTGCTGGTGCTGATTTTGCCGTTCGGCCTCGGCGGCGCGCTGCGAATTGTCTCGCTGCCGCTGCTGGCGGCGCTGTGCAGCCTTGCCAGTCTCGGCTGGCTCGGTCAGCCGCTGACGTTGTTCAGCCTGTTCGGTCTGCTGCTGGTGACAGCGATCAGCGTCGATTACGCGATCCTCATGCGCGAACAGGTCGGCGGTGCCGCCGTGAGCCTGCTGGGCACCTTGCTGGCGGCGCTGACCACCTGGCTGTCGTTCGGTTTGCTGGCGGTGTCCAGTACACCGGCGGTGAGTAACTTCGGACTGTCGGTGAGCCTGGGTCTGGCCTTCAGCTTCCTGCTTGCACCGTGGGCCGGGCGACACGTGCATGCGACCAGCGTCGCGGAGTCAGCAGCGTGATGGTCGTCCTGTTCTGGGCGATGGCCCTGGCGTTGTTCGCCGTGGCCACGCGGGTCGGTCGTCACTTCGGCCTGATCCCGATTGTCAGCCAGTTGTTGCTGGCCACCGTCGGTCTGCCGTTGCTGATGTATTTCTGGATCGAACCCCACTGGCAATTGAGCGGCGCGACGCTGGTCGCGCCGATCTGGCTGAAAAACCTCTACAGCCTGAGTTTCGCGCTGTTGCTGGGCTACATCCTCAGCGACGTGATCGATCTGCGACTCGATCGCCAGAGCCTGAAAGTCGCCCTGCCGAGTTTCTGCGTGCCGTTTGCCTGCGGCCTGGCCACCGCGATTTGGTTGCTACCGCCACAGCCGTGGATCAGTTCGCTGGCGGTCGGTCTGCTGTTCGCCATCACCGCGATCCCAGTGTTGTATCTGTACTTGCGGCATATCGGTTACCCGACCACCGCCACCCGGCGCCTGGTGCAGACTGCGATCCTGATCGACCTCACCTGCTGGACGCTGTTCGCCATCGCCCAGGGCAGCCTGCACCTGAGCAGCCTGCTGCTGCCCTTGGCCTGCGCGTGCGTGCCCTTGCTGTTGCGCGTACTCGGCCTGCGCCAACCACGGCTGTACAGCGGATGTTTCTTCGCGCTGCTGGTGGTGGCCGAGCACTACAAACTCAATGCGCTGATGGTCGGCATCGGCTATCTGCTGTGCATGGCCGCGTTGAAGGTGCCGCTGGTGTTGCCAGTGCCGGCGATCTGGATGAACCGCTTGCAGACCTGGATCGCGATCCCGCTGATCCTCACGTTCGGCATCGTGCAGATCAACGTCCACAGCGCCATGGACAGCCTTGGCTGGCTGCAACTGGCCGCACTGTTGCTGTTGCCGATTGTCAGCAAACTGCTGGGCAACTGGCTGGGACTTGGCTGGGCCGGCGCCTCGTTTGCCGGCGCCAGTCGCTGGCGCGAAAGTGTGCTGCTGAATATTCGCGGCTTGAGCGAGATCGTCTTTCTCAACCTGCTGCTGCAACAACAACTCATCAGCCCGCCGCTGTACTTTGCGCTGATGCTGATGGGCCTGATCGCGACATTGCTGCCGGCATTGGTCGGCATGCACCGAATCCCTTTGAAAGCTGCCGTCCCGGCAAGGAGCCCCCATGCCAACCGTTGAAATGGAACGTCGTCAGGTCGTGATCATCGGCGCCGGCCCATCGGGCGCCATTGCCGCCGCGCTGCTCAAGCGCAAAGGGCATGACGTTCTGGTGATCGAGCGCCAGCATTTCCCAAGGTTCTCCATCGGCGAAAGCCTGCTGTCGCACTGCCTGGATTTCGTCGAAGAAGCCGGCATGCTCGAGGCGGTGAACGCCGCCGGATTCCAATTGAAAACCGGCGCGGCATTCGCCTGGGGCGAGCACTACAGTACCTTCGATTTCGGCGACACGTTCAGCAACGGCAAGCCCACCACCTTCCAAGTCCAGCGCGCCGATTTCGATAAGCTGCTGGCCGATCAGGCCGCGTTGCAAGGCGTGGAAATCCGTTACGGCGAAACAATCGCCAGTGTAGATATAGAGCGGCAAAAACCGCTGCTCGGCGTGCAACGCGAGGACGGCAGCGAATACCGCATCGAGGCTGATTTCATGCTCGATGCCAGCGGCTATGGTCGCGTCCTGCCGCGCTTGCTCGACCTCGAAGCACCGTCGAACTTTCCGGTGCGCCAAGCGGTGTTCACCCACGTCGAAGACCACATCGACCACCCGAATTTCGACCGCACGAAAATCCTCGTCACCACTCACCCGACCCAACGCGATGTCTGGTTCTGGACCATCCCGTTCAGCAACGGCCGCTGCTCGGTGGGCGTGGTCGCGGCGGCAGAACATTTCGAGGGCCGCGCGGAAAATCTGGACGACTGCCTGCGCGGGTTCATCGCTGAAACCCCAAGCCTCTCCGGCGTGCTGAACAACGCCGTGTGGGATACGCCGGCGCGCACCATCGGCGGGTATTCGGCCAACGTCAAAACCCTGCACGGTCCTGGCTTTGCGTTGCTGGGCAATGCGGCGGAATTCCTCGACCCGGTGTTCTCCTCCGGCGTGACCATCGCCATGCGCTCGGCGAGCATGGCTGCTGGCGTCCTGCACCGCCAGTTGCAAGGAGAAAGCGTCGACTGGAAGACCGAGTTCGCCGAACCGCTCAAGCGCGGCGTAGACACTTTCCGTTGCTATGTCGAAGGCTGGTACGCCGGGACGTTCCAGGACGTGATTTATCACGAGGGCGGCTCTGCGGATATTCGCCGCATGATCAGCTCGATCCTGGCCGGTTATGCGTGGGACGAGCGTAATCCGTTCGTCAGCGAAGCCAAGCGCCGGTTACGCATGCTGTCGGACATTTGCGCGAGTGATGCCTCTTGAGCTACTTGAGCGAAAACTACGTCGAAGAAACCCGGTTCGGTTTCTGGTTCCTGCGCAGCCACACCTGGCAGCATCATGTGTTGCGCGTCGCGATCAATGACCTGCGCAGCCTGTTCAGCGGGCCGTTGCCAGGCAACCCGGTGTTGCTGGATGCCGGATGCGGCCAGGGCAAGTCGTTCCAGTACCTGCGCCAGACCTTTGCGCCACAACGCCTGATCGGTGTGGACGCCGACCCGCACAGCCTTGACCTGAGCCGCGAAGAAGCCGTCCGTCAGAGCATGGACGTGGAGTTGATCGGCAGCGACTGCGCCACGCTTGCCGTGCCGGATGCCAGTGTCGATCTGCTGTTCTGTCACCAGACCTTCCACCATCTGGTGGAACAGGAAAAGGCACTGGCCGAGTTCTACCGCGTGCTCAAGCCCGGCGGTTATCTGCTGTTCGCCGAATCCACCGAGGCTTACATTGATACGTGGGTGATTCGCTGGTTGTTCCGCCATCCGATGCACGTGCAAAAGAGCGCTGCCGAGTACCTTGAAATGATTCGTCGCCAGGGTTTCGAATTCGGCCCGCAAAACGTGTCTTATCCGTACTTGTGGTGGAGTCGCGCCAAGGATTTCGGCCTGTTTGAACGCTTTGGTCTGCGCCAGCCAAAACCCTTTGGCCAACGGGTAGAAACCCTGGTCAACGTGGTGGCGCGTAAACCGCTTGAAGGTGATGTGTGATGTTTACTGTAGGAGCGAGCTTGCTCGCGAAAAACGTCTGGACAACGCGTTTATTCAGACAGTACGCATTATCGTTGATGTCCATCGCGAGCAAGCTCGCTCCTACAGGGTGCGCGTTGTTGCTGTGCGCCTGCGCCAGCCAGGCGCCGCTGCCCGAGCAAACCCCGAACGTGCCGTTGCCACAACAATTGCACATCCAGCGTCTGCTGGACGGCCAGCGTCAGGATTGGGTGCTGGTGATTGCCCGTGAAGGCCCCAGCATTCGCTGGTCGATGATGGACTTGCTGGGCATTCCACAGGCACGTCAGAAACTGATCGACGGCCAATGGCAGGCTGACGGCTTGCTGCCGCCCAATCCGGAAGCACGGGAATTGTTCGCCGCTTTGCTGTTTGCGCTGACGCCCAAAGATGAACTGCCTGGCAACTACCCCGGCGCCTGGCAGCATGGCGCACAACGCTCCCTGCCGTCGCACTGGGAAGTCCGTTACTCACAACCGTTGAGCTTTGAATTGAACCTGCCCAAAGGTCCGAAGTATCTAGTCTCACCCCTGAGCGGTGAGATGCCATGACCGCCTACCTCAACGCCCTCGGGGTGATCTGCGCCCTGGGCCGCGACAAACAGGAAGTCGCGCGCAATCTGTTTGCCGGTGACTGTTCCGGCATGCGCAGCGAGGCCGGCTGGGTGCCGGAGCGCTCGTTGCCGGTGGCCGCAGTGCGCGGCGAACTGGCGCCGATCCCGGCGGAACTGGCGAAGCAAAGCAGCCGCAACAATCAGTTGTTGCTGGAAGCCGCGCTGCAAATCCGCGACGACATCGATCAAGCAATCCAGACTTACGGCCGCGACCGCATCGGCGTGATCCTCGGCACCAGCACTTCCGGCATTGATGAAGCCAGTCACGGGTTGGCTCATTACATCCGCGAGCATCAGTTCCCGGCCGATTACGACTATCAGCAACAGGAACTCGGCGCGCCAGCGAATTTCCTTGCCGACTGGCTGCAACTCAGCGGCCCGGCCTATGTGATTTCCACGGCCTGCACCTCCAGCGCCCGGGCGCTGATGAGTGCCCAGCGCCTGCTGGACCTGGGCCTGTGCGACGCGGTGCTGTGCGGCGGCGTCGACACTTTGTGCAAACTGACCCTCAACGGGTTCTCGGCGTTGGAAGCGGTGTCCGAACAACGCTGCAACCCGTTCTCGGTCAACCGCAACGGCATCAACATCGGCGAAGCGGCGGTGCTGTTCCTGATGACCAAAGTGGCTGGCGACAAACAATCGATTGCCCTGTTGGGCAGTGGCGCCAGCTCCGATGCGCACCACATTTCCGCGCCGGAACCGACCGGCCGTGGCGCCCTGCAAGCGATGCGCAAAGCCTTGAGCCGGGCGAACCTGCAACCTGAACAGATCGGTTACCTGAACCTGCACGGCACCGCCACCCAGCACAACGACGCCATGGAAAGCCTGGCGGTGACGGCGCTGTTTCCGACCGGAGTACCGTGTTCGTCGACCAAACCGATGACCGGCCACACCCTCGGAGCGGCCGGCGCACTGGAAGCGGCGTTCTGCTGGTTGAGCCTGAGCGCTGACAATCAAAAACATGCGTTGCCGCCGCATGTCTGGGACGGCCAGCCCGACCCTGAACTGCCGGCCCTGAAGTGGGTGACCCCGGCCAATCGCCTGGCGTCCATTGCACCTCGCTACCTGATGAGCAATTCCTTTGCCTTCGGTGGCAATAACGTCAGCCTGATTATCGGAGACGCCCCATGATTGACTGGCCGCTCGCCGAACTGCTGCCTCACGCTGGCGACATGATCCTCATCGATCAGATCCTCGCGTTCGATGACGAGCAGATCCACACCCGCCTTACCGTCAAACCCGAGGGTCTGTTCAGTCGTCCCGACGGCAGCCTGCCGGCGTGGGTCGGCATCGAATTGATGGCCCAAAGCGTGGCCGCCTACGCCGGTTGCCATGCGCGCCAGCGGGGCGATGCGGTGGAGCTGGGCTTTTTGCTCGGCACCCGAAAATTCGAATGCAACGTCGAACATTTTCCCGCCGGCACCGAGCTGACCATCCACGGGATTCGCTCGCTGGAGGACGACAACGGCATGGGCGTGTTCGAATGCCACATCAACGCCCCCGGCATTCACGCCACCGCTCGTCTGAACGTGTTTCGCCCGCCTCAGGCCGCTCAATATCTTCATGAAACCCCACAAAGCTCTTCACAAGGGACGCAGCCATGACTGAATCCGTACTGGTCACCGGTTCCAGCCGTGGCATCGGCCGCGCAATTGCGTTGCGTCTTGCCCAGGCCGGGCATGACATCGTGCTGCATTGCCGCAGCGGGCTTGCAGACGCTGAGGCCGTGAAGATCAAAGTCGAAGCCTTGGGCCGCAACGCGCGCATCCTGCAATTCGATGTATCCGACCGCGCCAGCTGCAAAGCCATTCTCGAAGCCGACGTGGAAAGCCACGGCGCCTATTACGGCGTGGTGCTCAACGCCGGCCTGACGCGTGACGGTGCTTTTCCGGCGCTGAGCGAGGATGATTGGGATGTGGTGATGCGCACCAACCTCGACGGTTTCTACAATGTGCTGCACCCGGTGATGATGCCGATGATTCGTCGTCGCGCCGCCGGGCGGATTGTCTGTATCACTTCGGTTTCGGGGTTGATCGGCAATCGCGGACAGGTCAACTACAGCGCCTCCAAGGCCGGTTTGATCGGCGCGGCAAAAGCGTTGGCGATTGAACTGGGCAAGCGCAAAATCACCGTCAACTGTGTCGCACCCGGCCTGATCGACACAGCCATGCTCGACGAAAACGTGCCGGTGGACGAACTGATGAAAATGATTCCCGCACAGCGCATGGGCACCCCGGAAGAGGTGGCCGGCGCGGTGAATTTCCTGATGTCGGCGGAAGCGTCGTACATCACCCGGCAGGTTCTGGCCGTCAACGGAGGCCTGTGCTGATGAAGCGCGTCGTCGTCACCGGCATGGCCGGCATCACCTCACTGGGCAGCGACTGGAAAACCATCGTCGCCAACTTCGCGGCCAACCGCAGCGGCATCCGACGGATGGACGAGTGGGATCGTTTCACTGAACTCAACACGCGCCTGGCCGGGCCCATCGATGACTTCAAGGTGCCGAGCCACTGGACGCGCAAGCAGCTGCGCAGCATGGGTCGGGTTTCGCGCCTGGCTGTCGGCGCAGCGGAGAAGGCGTTGGCCGATGCGGGTTTGCTGGGTGACGCGTCGATCAAGGACGGCCGCATGGGCGTCGCGTGCGGCTCATCCACGGGCAGCACCGACGAGATCAAGGCGTTCGGCAACATGCTGCTCAACTCCGTGGCCGAAGGCCTGAACGCCAACTCCTACGTGCGCATGATGCCGCACACCACGGCGGCGAACATCAGCATCTTCTTCGGTCTCACCGGCCGGCTGATCCCGACCTCCAGCGCTTGCACCAGCGGCAGTCAGGGCATTGGTTACGCCTACGAATCGATCAAGTTCGGCCGCCTGCCCTTGATGCTCGCCGGCGGCGCCGAAGAACTGTGCCCCACCGAAGCGATGGTCTTCGATGCGCTCTACGCCACCAGCCTGAAAAACGATGCGCCACAGACGTCCCCGCGTCCCTACGACAGCGGTCGCGATGGCCTGGTGATCGGTGAAGGCGGCGGCATGCTGGTGCTTGAAGAACTGGAACACGCGCTGGCGCGTGGCGCGCACATTCACGCTGAACTCGTCGGTTTCGGCAGCAACGCCGACGGCCAGCACACTACGCGTCCGGAGCAGGCCACCATGCGCCGGGCCATGGAACTGGCCCTCGAAGACGCCGGTTTGCAGCCTTCGGACATCGGCTACGTCAACGGTCACGGCACCGCGACCGAACAGGGCGACATCGCCGAAACACTGGCGACCAGCAGCCTGTTCGGCGAACACATGCCGATCAGTTCGCAGAAGAGTTTTCTCGGCCACACACTGGGAGCGTGCGGTGCACTGGAGTCCTGGTTCAGCATTGAAATGATGAACAGCGATTTGTACACGCACACCTTCAACCTTGATGAGGTTGATCCGCATTGTGGGAAGCTTGATTACCTGCGTGGCGAGTTTCGGCAGATGAGTAATCAGTATGTGATGAACAATAATTTTGCGTTTGGTGGGGTGAATACTTCGCTGATTTTTAAGCGCTGGTCGTAACGCCAGAAACGACAAGGGCGCCTTTCGGCGCCCCTTCACAGACAGGTCGGCTTGTCATCGCCATCTACCTGCCTGGCTCTGCGATGGCTGGTTGCCCAGGATCCTCAGAGTCTCACAAGCCCCTTTCGGGAACGCGGGCAGTATCACTTGAAACCGTGCCGGGAGCAACGGCTGGCAGTTCGCCCAACAGCGCCGTGTCTCATGCCATCACACGCCAAGGGCGCTACGTACTGCAACTTTGATTGCGTGGAACTCATCTGTTTCAAGTTGTGAAACGACAAAAATACGTTTGCCATGCCGATCTCGGCTTTTGATTCGGTCAAGTCTGGAAAGGCTTACTGTCGCAATCATGTCGCATTTTGCCCAGCAGGTCGGACTCGCCCCTTGAAGGTGACTGTGTAGTTCCAGATGGTGATCGAGTAAACGATCCGGAGCGGTGGTGCTCAGCGGAACGACCGTAACCAATAAACTGTTGGTCCTGTGTTTACGTATCACGACAACAGGCCTGACCTTGATCATCTCCGGGGCTTCATACCCCCTGAAATCGCAAATCAGTACGCTGCCTTCTTTGGGCTGATAGAGAAGTGGCATCCGTGGCACTCATAGAAATAAATCAATTCTGCGCAACAAGCGGGCAAATAATTCAACCGGATTGTTGATCGATCCCACGCGGATGCGCGGGAGCAATCGGTTGCATAGCTCAGGGTGGATCGAGGTTATCCAGCACCCGGTTCACCGCCAGTTCGCCCAGCATGATCGACTGTTGAATGCCCAATAGTGTGTTGCAGTGCGATCCCTCCAGATATCTCACGAAATCGCTCGCCATGACATTCGCTGATGCCAGGGATTCACAGGCGTATGTCAACAAGGCCAGGTTGTCGATATCGGGGGAGACGAAGAAGATTGTGCTCGGCTGACGTCGAGTGTCCGGATCGGTGTCGGGTGGATTTGCTGTTGTGTTAGTCATAATTCGGCTTCCTACAAAATGCGGCCACCGAGTTGCTACTAATCAAAAGGGTGGCAGCTGTGCGCAGGTTAGTAGACCGGGGAAGCGCGAAGCCGGCGCGCCCGAAGGCGCCCTGCGCACTGCTGCCATCAAGCGCAGGTATAGAAATACCTGACTGAATGGAACGCAAATACGCTTCGCAAAACACCGAGCTACTAAACCCGATCACTGGAAATCAGTGATGCGAATCAAGTTACCGATGGCCCCCAAAGCGCACAAGCCGGCGGATTCTGGATTAGTTGTAGGCAATGCCGCAAGGCGCTGTGGCCTGTTCAAGGTAGTTCGGAAATGTCCCACGGTGATGAGTGAAACCTCCGATGGATCAATACCTCCTAGCCACCAACAACTGCCATTTCTAGAGTGTTCTTGCGGACGCTTTCGCGGGCACGCCCGCTCCCACAGGGTTCGGCAGTGTCGTAACAATCGTGCTCACACCGCAGAAACTGTGGGAGCGGGCTTGCCCGCGATTGACGGCAAAGCCGTCAGGATTTCAATGGATCAACCTTACGCATCAACAACTCCACAAACGCCTTCGCCATCGGCGATTTCTGATCCTTGCGCTGCACCAGCCACACAGCCGAAACCGCGTCGGGATCAAGCAACGGCCGATAAACCACGCCATCAATCCGCATCCGCTGATAAGACGCCGGCAGCACCGACACTCCCAACCCCGCCGCCACCAGACCGATGATCGTCATCGCCTCACCCGCCTCTTGCGCAAAGTGCGGGCTGAAACCGACATCCCGCGCCAGGCTGATCAACTGCGCGTACAAACCACTGCCATAACTGCGTGGGAAAAACACGAACGGTTCGAGCGCCAATGCCGACAGAAACAATCCCGCTTCACTGCCCTGCACCAACGGATGCTTGGAACTGAGCACGGCTACCAGCGGCTCTCGCATCAGTTCCACCACGCTGAGCGAGTCCGGCAACCCCAACGGCCGCATGATCCCGACCTCGATCGACTCGTCCACCAGCGCATCGGCCACTTGGGTGCTGCTCATTTCCCGCAGGCTCAAATGCACCGCTGGAAAGCGCTGGCGAAACGAAAAAATCGCCTGAGGAATGGTCGAGTTGAACGGTGCCGACGAGGTGAAGCCAATCTTCAATTCACCCAGCTCACCCAACTGCGCCCGTCGCGCAACATCAGCCGCTTTATCGACCTGCGCCAGCACCAATCGCGCCTCTTCCAGAAACAGCCGACCGGCCTCACTCAGCTCGACCCGACGATTGGTCCGTTCGAACAATCGCGCGCCGACCTCCTGTTCCAACGCCTGAATCTGCTGACTCAACGGCGGTTGCGAGATGCCCAGCACCTGAGCGGCACGGCCGAAGTGCAGTTCTTCGGCGACGGCGATGAAGTAGCGCAAATGACGCAGTTCCATGAAAACCCCATTAGGTCGTAAAACCTCTTAAACAGGTCGAACAATATATTGGATTGAATCATTAGGCAGCTATATGCTTTTTTCATTGCCTGACCGGCTGCCTGCCCCGAGGTCTGAAGTGAAAACTGCTGTCGCTCCAATCGCCCATGAAGTTCCGCCCGCCGCGCTCGAGTTCAAGGAAATCTACATCGAAAAAGGCACGCCTATGTTCATGCGCACGGTGTTGGCCTTGTTCTCCGGCGGCTTCGCGACTTTTGCACTGCTGTACTGCGTGCAACCGATGATGCCGCTGCTGTCCCACGAATACTCCATCAACGCGGCGCAGAGCAGCCTGATTCTTTCGGTGGCCACCGGCATGCTTGCCATCGGTTTGCTGATCACTGGCCCGATCTCCGACCGTGTCGGGCGCAAACCGGTGATGGTGACGGCGCTGTTTGCCGCAGCGTTGTGCACCATCGCCAGTTCGATTATGCCGAGCTGGCACGGCGTGTTGGTGATGCGCGCGCTGATCGGCTTGTCGTTGAGCGGCCTGGCGGCGGTCGCCATGACGTACCTGAGCGAAGAGATTCATCCTCAGCACATCGGCCTGGCGATGGGTCTGTACATCGGCGGCAACGCTATCGGCGGAATGTGTGGACGCTTGATTACCGGGGTGTTGATCGACTTCGTCAGCTGGCACACGGCGATGCTGGTGATCGGCGGCCTGGCGCTGATCGCGGCGGCGGTGTTCTGGAAAATCCTTCCCGAATCGCGCAACTTCCGCGCTCGCTCGCTGCACCCGCGCAGCTTGCTCGACGGCTTCACCATGCACTTTCGCGATGCCGGCCTGCCGCTGTTGTTCCTCGAGGCCTTCGTGCTGATGGGCGCGTTCGTCACGCTGTTCAACTACATCGGTTATCGCCTGCTGGCCGACCCGTATGACATGGACCAGGCCTTCGTCGGGCTGCTCTCGGTGGTGTACCTGTCGGGCATCTACAGCTCGGCGAAGATCGGTGCACTGGCGGACAAACTGGGCCGACGCCAGGTGCTTTGGGCCACCATCGTACTGATGCTCGCCGGCCTCGCCCTGACCATGCTCACACCACTGCCGGTGGTGATCATCGGCATGCTGATTTTCACCTTCGGTTTCTTCGGCGCGCACTCGGTGGCGAGCAGCTGGATCGGCCGCCGTGCCACCAAAGCCAAGGGGCAGGCATCGTCACTGTATTTGTTCAGCTACTACGCCGGGTCGAGCATTGCCGGCACGGCGGGAGGGGTGTTCTGGCACCTGGGTGGGTGGAACGGGATCGGGCTGTTTATTGGCGCGTTGCTGGTGGTGGCGTTACTGATTGCGTTGAAACTGGCGAAGTTGCCGCTGTTGCCGGGGGCTGCACAGGTTTAGCCACAACTGCGCCCTAGCGGTAATCGCGAGCCAAGGTACACTGACGACATTCCGTCAGTCTTGGTAAAGGGAAGCCAGAATGCGCCTGGACCGTCTCCACATTCAGAATTTTCGTTGCTACGAAGATGCCACTTTCGACTTTCAGCCGGGTTTCAATCTGGTGGTGGGGGTTAATGGGAGTGGGAAGACTTCGTTGTTGCAGGCGGTGGCAACTGCTTTTGTAGACTTCGCAGCAGCAACAACAGGAAAGAGCCAAACATTTCTGTCCGAAGAAGACATTCGATTTGTAATAGATAAATTTGAAGGTCGCAGCAGATTCGAGCGTCGCTACCCAGTTCAACTTGCTGCTTCTGGAGGTATTTTCGATAGGTCTCAGTGGGGTATCCATATAGATAGGCAGGACCTACCTCACCTGTCGGATATTTTGCTGGACGTAGAAGTAACGGAAAAAATTTCTCGCATCGATAAAGGTGAATCTGTTGACCTACCAGTCCTAGCGTTCTATCGCAGTGACCGACGCTGGAAAGGTGCAGCAGTTTCATCTGAATTCGCAGCGAGCCAACGCTTATCTCGTCTCGATGGTTACAACGACTGGAATGATGCCGCCGCCAATCTGAAGGACTTCGAAAGCTGGATCATTGGAAAAACGCTTGAGCGTATGCAGTGGCTTCTCGAGGCGGGCTCGCCAATCTCGGGTAAAGAGACCGAGCTAACGTGGGTTAACGCTGCTATTAAGCACGGTATCGCTGGCGCCGTTGGTATTCGCTATGACCTCAGGCTTCAAAGCTTGATGGTAGATATGATCGATGACAAAACGTTTCCGTTTAACGATCTTAGCGATGGGCAACGTGGCATGGTTGCCTTGTTCACCGATATCGCCCGACGCATGTGCATCCTCAACCCCCACATGGGCAAGGATGTACTGAAAAACACTTCAGGTGTCGTCATCATCGACGAACTGGATATTCATCTTCATCCAGCCTGGCAACGCAACATCGTTCCAGCATTGAAGACAGCGTTCCCGAAAATTCAGTTCATCGCCGCCAGCCACTCACCTCAAATCATCGGCAGCCTGAAGCCTGAAGAAGTCATCGTTCTGAACAACGGCGATGCATCCCACCCACGCGTTACCTACGGCCTGGACTCCAGCAGTGTGCTTGAGGAAGTCATGGGTGTTACTCAGCGCGAACCCGAAATTGAAAGACTGCTTTCAGAGCTGTTCTCAACACTGGAAGACAACGACCTCAAAAAGGCGCAATCGCAACTTCAGGCGCTGAAGAAAAAAGCTCCTGACCTTCCGGAGTTTGCCGGAGCCGAGGCGTTGATCAGGCGCAAGGAGATCCTCGGAAAATGAAGCGAGTGCTCAAAGGAACTGAACCCGCTTCATTTACAGAATGGAAAAACTCGGCAAACGATGAGTGGACTCCGACTTATTCAACGCTGCAAAACCCGCAAAAGCGGGACTTGCACGATAGCCTCTTGCAGGAACAAGGCTTCTTCTGCTGCTACTGCGGTAGAGAAATAGAAGCCACCAACAGCCATATCGAACACTTCAGGCCTCAGGAGCATTACGAGGAACTGGCGTTGGAGTATCACAACCTTCATACCTCCTGCCTGCGCGAAACCAAGCCTGGCAATCCACTGCACTGTGGTCACCGCAAAGGTAACTGGTTCGATGAAGCGCAGCACATCTCACCTATGGATGAGCGCAGCGAACTGCGTTTCCGCTATCTGCAAACGGGCGAAATTCAACCAGCCGAGTCGGACGATACACCAGCAAGCAAGATGATTGACGTGCTGGCGCTAGACATCGCCTACCTCAACAATCGCCGTGAGCGAGTAATCCTCCAAGTGTTCGATAAGGATTTCATTGCACTGGCCAGCAATGAGGACCTTACTCGTCTCGTAGATGCAATTCGACTCACTGGTGTACCTGATCAAAAACCTTTCGATCACGTCATAGCCCGCTATGCCGAACAACTTCTCGGACTCTGAAACAAAAAACGCCCGACACAAGACGGGCGTTTTTTTCCATTACCTGAGCACCACCCGCGCCTCAAGCACCAAATCCCGCTTTTCCAGCGTCATCGATTGCACCACAGCCCCATCACGCTCGGCACGGTCCAGCCACTGCAACAGCGTCTTTGCCTCACCGCTGAGAGTCAAACGCAACAGGTCGTTGTCAGCCTCCATCTGATGCAGTTCAAGCCCCGCCGCTGCGGCGCTTTCGCTGATACGCAGCGACAAGGGCTGATCAGTGACGACCGCAACGGAGCTTCGAGGTTGCGCCCGTTGCAGCTGCGCAGCCAGAGCCAGTTGCTGTTGATGCCGGCGCTCGACGGCTTCCAGACGCTGACGGCCCGGTTGCCAGATCAGGCTGAACGCTGCGACAACCAGTAAAAACACACCCACGGCCAGCAACAGTCGTTGCTCACGAATGGACAGGCGTTGCCAGACGGCTTTCATGTGTTGTCCTCCACAACCAGTGTCGCCTGCACGCGATTGCGCTCTTTGCTCGCACTGTCGAGCCTGACCGGCACACCTTGCTGCCGTCCGCGTTCACGCAGTTGCTCAAGCTCGGCAAAACTGTTGGCGGTCAGCTGGACTTTCCAACCGTCACCCGCACGAAATTCGATACGCCGGACCTCGACATGACTCGCGCCAATGACCTGCTCGACCAGATTCACCAAACCGGCAATACGTGTTTTCTCCGGCTCAGCGGTCTGGCTTTGCAGCACCTTGAGCTGCGTCGCCAGGTCTACGATGCGGCTCTGGTCAGGGTAAAGCGCCTTGAACCGCTGCTCGTTCTGGCTGTAGAGCCGACGGGTTTCACCCTCGATAAAATGGATTCGCGTGGCGCTGGCGCCCCAGGTCAGCAGCAACAGCATCAGTAGCGCCAATCCACCGAAATGCCAGGGCAGACGTTTGCCGCGCGGGGCGAATGCGCCTTGCAGCAGGTTGATGGCCTGGGTGTGGCGAAGTGTCAGGCACTGGTCGACATCGACCGCGTCGTGACGCTCGTCGATCCACCGGATATCCGGGGGCAAGGCCGGTCTGAGCGAGGTCAGCCCGTCATCCGACACCGCCACGCGGGCCGGCATCCCGCCGCCGATCAGCCATCGACCGAACCACCGGACGACGACCGCCTGAGCCCCGGGCAACACATCGGCATCGACAAAGACCGAACGGACTCCAACGCTCGACTCGGCCAGCAGTGCGAGCACAGCGGCAAATCGCTCTCGACCGATCACCATCACCGGGTAGCGCCCTTCCCGGTCGCGAGCGCCAATGCCCAGATGCAGTTTCTCCAGCGCGTCACTCAGTTGATCTTCTACGGCAAACGCGATGGCCTGTGCGCCGGGTTGGCGCCTGGAAGGCCACGGGTCGCTGCGGACCCAACTGCACAACTCCATGGGCAACAGCAGATCGACCGTTTGCCCGTTCAGTGCCTGCGCAGCTTGGCTCAATGGCATGAGCTGGCGTTGGCCGGTCGAAGACCACAGGCAGCACGGCCAGTCGGTCGACGGTTCGGCCAGGCCCTCGGCGGTCAGGTAAAGCCAGGTGTTCATCGCAGCATCTCATGGGTACTCGAAGGAAGAAGGCGTCGTTGCAGGATCTTGAATTGGTGCGTGTCGGGGTCTCGCTCGACATCAGTGGCCAGCCGCAAACGACTCTGCCCCTGAATGACCTGCACCGTGATCCGGAACCAGCGGCTGCCGGTGCCCAGCCCATGACTGCTCAGGCCTGCACTGGAGAGCAGCGGGTCCTGAGTAAAGGCCTGAACGCTCGCCCATGCAGTCGCCGACCGCTGACGGACCAACGCGTCGGCTGTCGTCGCCTCCACGCCATCGAGCGCCCTCAATAACAGCGCCGGCGCGGTGTTGATGTTCAGAGCGGCGTCTGCGGGAAGCAACGCGACCCAGGGTTCCAGTTGACGCAATAGCTGACCGTCGACACCTGGAAGCAGGCGCAGCTGGCTCAGTTCTTTTAATGCGCCGACCTGACTCAGTTGCAGTGGCGCAAGATCGAGCAGCTCGAGCAAGCGTCCCCAACGATTAAGGGTGACCTGATCTACCTGACCCTGGGTCAACAATGCATTGAGATTGAAGCGCCCGGCGAGGTCTTCGATATCGACGCGCAGTTGCGCGTCCTCGATGTCGAACTCGGGCATCATCCGCGCCCAGTCCTGAGTCAGGTCGACTGTTTTTTGCGAAGCCCGCGCGGCATCCTGTAGCTGCAAAAGCGCCCAGGTTTCCCCGGCACCCGCCAGTTGCCGCAAGTACACGTGATGCACCGCTTGCCCGCTGCTTTGCAACGACAAACGATGACTGCGCAGCATGCCGCTGGTGATCAACAACGCCAGACTCATGACCAGCAGCACACTGATCAGCGCGATGCCCCGTTGACGCCCGCTCATGGCAACGCGCCCGGCAACAGCAGCACCCGACGGATCGCCTCGAAACGGCCCACCGACACTTGCAGTTCCACTGCCAGCGGCGCCTTCGCGTCTCGCCCGGACGGCCACTCGTTGCGCCATCCGGTTTGGCGATCGAACAAGCGCCAGCTCAAGTCCCGAACATCGTCGAGAAGTTTTTGCCGCTGCATGATGGGCGTGCCTTCACCCTGGCTTTCACGCCACAGCACACCGTTATCGAGTCGGTACGTCAGTGTCTGACGCTCGCTGCGGGGCTGGTCCAGCGGATTGCGCCAGTGGCTGCGCTGCAACTGCAGCACTGTTTGCCGGAGCACGACAGGCTGCTCGGTGACCTGCATCAAGTCTCGCTCAATCGCCGCCACCGCCCGTTGCAGGCTTCTGAACTCACGCTCGTGGGCTGTCGCGCCCTGCTGCGCGCGCACGACGCCATCGAACAAGCCCCAACTGGCCAGGCCGAGCAAAGCGAATATCGCCATGGCGATCACCAGCTCCAGCAAGGTGAAACCGGTTTGCCTATTCATGACGATCGGGTATCCAGCCACTGGCGCGGTGCAGGGTTTGCTCGCGACCGGAAAGGCTGACGTCAACGTCCACCTTGAGCAGTCGCGGGTCAGTCGATGCGCTGATGTGCTGGCGCAGCAGCCAGTCGCGGCGATCCATGTGCACCACGCGCTGCTGTTGGCCGAGGGTCAACCCGGGTTGCAGGCGCAGTTCATTCAAATGGTTATCGGCCAACCAGCCGGCGAAGAGTCGTTCCTCGACCGCGCCGGTCTGCTTCAACACGTATTGGCTCGCCGACAGCACGGCCGCCGCCAGCGTCGAGAAAACCGCCAGGGCCACCATGATTTCCAGCAGAGTGAACCCACGCATGCGCGCCCGCGACAGGCCCTTAACCATCAATCACTGC
This sequence comes from Pseudomonas sp. LB3P81, assembly GCF_054897965.1. Classification (NCBI taxonomy): domain Bacteria; kingdom Pseudomonadati; phylum Pseudomonadota; class Gammaproteobacteria; order Pseudomonadales; family Pseudomonadaceae; genus Pseudomonas; species Pseudomonas sp. LB3P81. The sequence goes on from NZ_JBUBVG010000001.1 coordinate 2,934,571, forward strand.
CTCACTCAGACCATCGCTCGAAAGGCTCAGGAGCGTGCTGTCCCGGGTGGCGAACGTCAGCGTGAAGACGCTGGTCTCATCGCTGCTGAGCATCAGTAATTGCGGTGGTCCTTCATCGGCTCCCAGCATCAGGGAATGCCCATCCTGCTCAAGGTGTAGCCGCAAGGTTTCAGGCCACTTGTAAACCGCAGACACCGGCTCCCAGCCTTGAGCACCGAGCCGCATCGCGCGGTAACCGCCATCACTGAGCCGCAGGCCGTATTCCTCGCCATCCAGCACCGCCCGTTCACGCAGCTGTTGAATCAAGCCCGCCATCCCGTGCGCTTCGTGCCGCGCCTGACGCACCGGATTCGGCCCGACGACAAAACTCACCATGCCCAGCAGCACGCCGATAACCACGATGACGATCATCAACTCGAGCAAGGTAAACCCGCGGCAACGTTGGCGCATGAATCAGTCGCCCCAGTTGCCGATGTCGGCCGCATGCCCTTCGCCGCCCACCACGCCGTCGGAGCCCAGGGAATACAAGTCGTAGCTGCCGTCGATCGATTGCACGCCGGGATTGAGAAACTGATAGGGCGTGCCCCACGGGTCGACCGGCAGGCTTTTCAGGTAACCCTGAGGGTTCCAGTTCCTCGCCGCCGGCATACCCGAAGGTCGTTTGCTCAAGGCTTCCAGCCCTTGCTGCGTCGAGGGGTACTGGAAGTTGTCGAGGCGGTACATTTCCAGGGCGGTGGCGATGGCCTGGATATCAATTTTGGCGGCGGTGACCTTGGCCTGATCGGGCCGGCTCATGAACTGCGGCACCACGATGGCCCCCAGCACGCCGATGATCACGACCACCACCATGATTTCAATCAGGGTAAAACCGCGCTGGGCGCGACGAGGATTGCTGCGTAGAGAGTGCATGGGTCAATTCACCAATTGGTTGAGGCTGAGAATCGGTAGAAGAATGGCCATGACGATCAGCAGCACGACGCCGCCCATCAGCACCAGCATGGCCGGTTCGAAGAGGCTCACGACCAGCGCAATCCGCGCCGCCAGGCTGTTTTCCTGTTGCTCGGCGGCCCGTACCAGCATGTGATCGAGTTCGCCGGCGCGTTCGCCGCTGGCGATCATGTGCAGCATCATCGGCGGGATGTCGCCGCTGAGTTCCAGGCCACGGGTCAGGGTTCCGCCTTCGCGTACGGAGCGGGCGACATCGACCATGCGCGCGCGGATGGTCAGGTTGCCGATGACGGCGGCGGCGATTTCCAGTGCATCCACCAGCGGCACGGCACTTTTGCCGAGGATCGCCAGGGTGCTGGCAAACCGTGCGGCTTCCATCGCCCGCAATACCTCGCCCGCTATCGGCAGCTTCAACGCCAGTCGATGCCAGCGCAGGCGCCAGAGCGGTTGGCGCAAACTCCAGCGGCAAAGACCGATCAACGTCGCCAGCACGCCTATCAATGGCAGGAAATGGTTGCGCAGACCGTCGCTCAAACCGATCAGCGCCTGAGTCAACCAAGGCAACGGCTGGCCGCTGTCGACGAAGATTTTCACCACGTCCGGCACCACGTAACCGAGCAGGAAACCCACGATCGCCACGCTGACCAGCATCAGGATCAACGGGTACACCAGGGCCATCTGGATTTTCTGTCGCGATGCCTGACGCGCCTGGGTGTAGGCCGCCAGTTGCTCCAGCACATGACCCAAGTGCCCGGAACGCTCACCGGCGGCGACGGTGGCGCGAAACAGTTCAGGGAAGGCTTTGGGAAACAGACCCAACGCGGTTGAAAGGGCATGACCTTCCATCACCCGGCTGCGGACCGCCGACAACAGGCCGGCGACCTTGCGCCTGGCACTCTGTTTGGTCACCGCTTCCAACGCTTCTTCCAGGGGCAGACCGGCCTGAACGAGCGTGGACAACTGCAGCGTCAACAGCGCCAGTTCAGCCGCGCCCAGACGCCCGCTGCGGGGTTGCGCACCTGCGGCGCCCCCGGTGCTGACCTCATTCAATTCACGCGGCCACAAACCGCGCTCGCGCATCAGCTGTCGGGCATGACGCGGGCTGTCGGCTTCCAGTCGGCCCTTGCAGCGTCTGCCCTGGGCATCGTCAGCGCGGTAGTCGAATGTCGGCACTCGCTAGTCCTCCTGGGTCACGCGCAGTAACTCGTCCAGGCTGGTCACGCCGTCGAGCACCCGTTGCCGACCGTCCTGAAACAGGCTGCGGGATACCTTGCGCGTCTCATCGATCAACGCCTGCTCGCTGGCACCCTGATGAATCAGTGCCGACACGGCCGGCGTGACGCTGATCAGTTCGTAGATGCCGATACGCCCGCGATAACCGTGCTGGCACTGATCGCACCCCACGGCGCTGAACAGCTGCGGTGGCGCCGCCGCATCGAGCCCCAGACGCTGACACACGGCCGCATCGGCGCGGTACGACGCCTTGCAGTGCGGGCACAGCGTGCGCAGTAAACGTTGAGCCAGAATGCCCACCAGCGACGACGCCAGCAGGTAGGCATCAACCCCCATGTCCACCAGCCGCGTCACCGCACCCACCGCGCTGTTGGTGTGCAACGTCGAGAGCACCAGGTGCCCGGTCAGCGAGGCCTGAACGGCGATTTCAGCGGTCTCGCGATCGCGGATTTCACCGACCATCACCACGTCCGGATCCTGACGCAAAATCGCCCGCAAGCCTCGGGCAAAGGTCATGTCCACTTTCGGATTGACCGGCATCTGCCCCACGCCCGGCAGGTGATATTCGATGGGGTCTTCGACCGTGAGAATGTTCCGCGTCTGATCGTTCAGGCTGCTCAGCGCGGCGTACAGACTGGTGGTTTTGCCGGAGCCGGTGGGACCGGTCACCAGCAGAATGCCGTGAGGTTTTCCGAGCAACTGGCGCAATGCTGCGAGGGTATCGGCAGGCATACCGAGTCGCTGCAACTCCAGGCGCCCTGCCTGTTTGTCGAGCAACCGCAACACGACCCGTTCGCCGTGCGCCGACGGCAACGTCGAGACCCGCACATCGACTTCGTGCCCGGCCAGTCGCAGGGCCATCCGACCGTCCTGGGGGATACGTTTTTCAGCGATGTCCAGACGCGCCATGACCTTGATCCGCGACACCAGCAGCGTCGCCAATTCACGCCGGGGCCTGAGCATTTCGCGCAACTGCCCGTCGACCCGCATGCGCACCGACAGAGAGTGCTCAAAGGTTTCCAGGTGCACGTCCGAGGCATGTTCGCGCACCGCTTCGCTGAGCAGGGCGTTGATCAGCCGGATGATCGGCGCGTCGCCCTGCTGCTCCAGCAAGTCGGCGGTTTGCGGAACTTGATCGACCAGGCTGAGCAGGTCCAGTTCGTCGTCCAGCCCCTGGGCCACCTGCTCCGCCGCGCTCTGACCGTCGCGGTAAGCGGCGGCCAGACGCGCGGCGAATACATCGGCATCCAGCACCCGGATTGGCAGATTCCGACCGCACACCCGGCGCGCTTCCGACAGGGCGGTCAGTGGCGTATCGGCTCGCAGCACAAGGCTCGAATCGGGTCCCTCGCACGCCAGCAGAACGCCGAAGCGCCGAGCGAAACCAAAAGGCAGCTGTTCGATTTTTCCGCTCATGGCGTAACCGGCACCTGCTTGCGCAAATCGAACACAGGTGCATCGGGGACCGGGTCGAACAACTGACGCGATTCTGCCGGCAGCAGCAACGAGTTGTTGCCGTGTGCGCCCGGCTGGCTCAACTGTCGCAGCGCGTTGTATCGCTGCTGGCTCACGTCGGCCAGGTCTTCTTTGCTGCGCACGATGGTGGGCCGCAAAAAGACCATCAGATTGCTTTTGGTTTGCGTGTCCCGGGTCCAGCGAAACAGCGCGCCCAGGTAAGGAATGTCGCGCAGCAGCGGCACACCGCTTTGCTGGGTGCGGACGCTGTCGCGGATCAAACCGCCGATCACGATGATCTCGCCATCGTCGGCCAGGATGGTGCTCTTGAGTGCACGTTTGTTGGTGATCAGGTCGGAAGAGTCGATACCGGACACCGACGCTGCAATGTCCGACACTTCCTGCTCCACCTCCAGGCGCAACGTCGAACCTTCGTTGATGTACGGCTTGATCTTCAGGCTGATGCCGACGTCCTTGCGCTCGACGGTGGTAAACGGATTGTCCGCGCCGCTGCTGTTGGTGGCGTAGGAGCCCGTCTTGAACGGCACGTTTTGACCGACGATGATTTCCGCTTCCTGATTGTCCAGGGTCAGCAGGCTTGGAGTGGAGAGCAGATTGCTGTGGGTGTTGCTGGCCAGCGCCGAAATCAGTGCGCCGAATCGGTCACTGCCCAATTGCAGGAGCGCGCCTTCCGGGGCGGATTTTTTCTCGTCGAAGGTCAGCCCGCCAATGATCGGAATGTCGGTGCCGGGGAAGTTGATAAAGCCCTTCGCGTCACCGCTGCTGATGCCCCACTGGACGCCTACGGCTTCGGCGATGTCTCCGGAAATTTCGACGATGGCGGCATGGATCAGCACTTGGGCCCGAGGCTGGTCCAACTGGCGCACGATGTTTTCGATGGTGCGGATTTGCGCGGGCTCGGCGATCAGCACCAACGCGTTCTGGCTTTCGTCGGCCTTGATCATGAACGTAGCGCTGGACGCGTTATCCTTCACGCCGCCAAGGGTCGATGCCTGTTTTCGACCCTGCCCCATCGTTTCCAGAATGTCGGCCAATTGCTTGGCATCGCTGTGGCGCAAACGAATGACCCGGGCATTGTCGAGGGACGCGGTGGCAGGCGTGTCCAGGCCACGCGCCAGATCGAGCAAGCGCTGGCGAACCGCAGGTGGGCCGATGAAGATCAGGCGGTTGGTCCGGGTATCGGCCAGCACCTGAATCGCCGTATCGGCGTTGCGCTTGCCCAGTGAAGATTCAATGATCGTCGCCACATCCGCAGCCTGGGCGTGACGCAATTGCACCACGGCATGCAGGTTGTTCTGCCCCGAATCCAGCTGATGCACGACCTTGGCAATGCGACCCACATTGGCAGCCGTATCGGTGACGACCAGCGCATTGGCCGACACCGACGGGCCGACGTAACCGTTGACCGACACCAATGGCCGGACCAACCCGGCAATATCGGAGGCGCTGCTGGTGTTCAATTCGATGACCTGCGTGACGAACTGCGACGCCGTGGCGTTTTTTGCAGTGCCTTGGCCTGCACGGGTTTTCGCTTCGGTGACCGGCGTGATCAGTATTCGGTCACCTTCGTCGATCACCGTAAAGTTATGGGCATCGAGCACCGAATAAAACAACCGGCGAACGCCCTCGCGGTCGAGGGCCTGGCGGGACATGACGGTGATGCGCCCGGAGACTCTGGGGTCAAGCACCACCGTGGTCCCGAGAATGGTCGAGATTTCTTCAACGATGTCGCGCAACTCGGCATTGTTCATCGCCAGTTGCCATTTTTCTTCCTCGGCCTGCAGTGCCTGATGAAAGAGCGCCATCATCAAAGCGGCCAGAAAAAGAAGGGGGCGCAGGGTATGCGCGCCGATGAAGCTGTTCATGGGTGTGATCACTCTGACTGCCCGGAAAGAGGGCGTAGAAAACGCGTCGAACTGATGGGTGTCTGTGGGTGGGATGGTGAGTCGACTTGGCGCAGGAAACTCGCGGAAGACGTCTGCAACGTCAGCACCTCTTCTCGACCCTTGTTCCACAACACCGCTTGATTCACTTCGACGCGACGCAGAACGCTGCCGCCCGGCAACTGATCCCCCACCTGGTAAATCCGCGAACCTTGAGCGTCCGCCAGCAACGCTCTGGACAACCCTGTGTCGAGGACAAAACTGGCCTGCAAGGTCAGTGGCTCGGCACTGAGCCGCAACGTGGTGTCAGCCGTCAGACCGAGTACCGTTGCGACCGCTGTGGTATCGAGGGGCGCACGGGGCGGTGGCGTCGGCACGGTCGCAGCGAACGACAACGGCGAGGCAAGGCTGTTGCGAAAGCCCCACTCCTGCCACGTCAAAAACGCGCCGTAACCGACGGCTATAACCAGCAGGCAGAGTGTGCTCAGGCGTCTGCTCACTCGAGTCGTTCACTTCGAACAATGCTGCACAAGGACATTCGCCGCAGCACGCGGTGGCCGCACAGCTCATGGACAACGACCGCGCCGACATGCAGCACGACAAGCAACGAAAGGACAACACAGGCCCAAACGTGAATGATCAGGAACCGGGAGATCAGCTCAGGATCGCTCAGCGGCTGAGCTATTTCGACCAGACCGAACACGTCGATCGGGCGATCCATCATCAACACGCCGGTGACCAGCACGACACTGATAACGAGATAGATCAGCGTGTGTGCGAGCAGCGCGAGTTTTTCCATGAAATCAAGGCCTCTCATGCTCGTATGTCGGGCATGAGCGACATAAATAAATAAGCGCCAGACGAAAAACGGTATGAACACCGTGGTCAGCGACACATTGAGAAAAGCGACCCATTGAGCGACCCGTGGCGACACGTCGACGCTGGCGACATAAAAACCGGATATCAGGGTCCAAACGATGACTGCCGCTGATAACCAGTGCAGCCATACGCGTTGGGTGGAATAACCCAAAACCGTCATTTTTCAACTCGATTTTTTCAACTAGAGGATGAACCTTCAGGCGATCCATTCGCGGATCGCCTGAAGTGTTACGGCGGGCTTAAAGCTTGTTCCACGCCATGTGCCAGTGCGCACCTACGCCAGGTTCATAACCATTGGCGTTCGGGTTGTATTGCTTGCAGAAACCGGACTCGGGGAATGGCTTGCATTCGAAGACTTCGTTGGTCTTCGGTTGCAGCACTTTGGTGCCGGCGGTGTACTCAGTGAGGCCTTCGGGGAACACGAAGTCATAGTCGGCACCGGCACCTTCGCCGGTCATGTTGGTCGGTTGGGTGTCCTGGCGAGTGGTACGACCATCCAGAGTGGTGCCGACCAGGGTCAGGGTGTGTTTGCCGGGGTTGCTGCGAACATCGATAACCAGGCTGGAAGTGCCGCTATCGACCTGAGCCGAGGTCGAACCGACTGGCTTGTTGTTCTCATCGAACAAGGTCGCTTCAACGTTCATCTTGCGATTGGAGATCAGGCTGAAGTCGACCTTGGCCAGGCCTTTTTCCAGTACGTATTCCGCTTGCTGAGAAGCTACCGACATGCGTGCAGCGGCGTCTTCCTTCATGTCCAGCTGAACTTCGTAACGGGTTACGCCGCTTTCTTTTTGGGCATACAGGGAGTTGCTGCCACGAACCGGTTCGATGCTGTCCCCATTACGGATACCGGCGCGGATCAGTGTGTGGGTGCTGTTGATTTTTTCTGCCAGTTTGAAGGACCAGTTATTTGGCGAGCCTTCCTCGGCAGTGTCGATGGAGATTTCAACGTCGTAATCCGGGCTAACGCCATTGGCAGAGAATGCACGGGCCTTGACCTTATCGCCGATCAGCAATTGAGCCGACGGTGCAATGCCGCCAACGGAAGACCAGCCACCGGGAAGCGTCTCTGCAAGAATGTTTACATCGGCCATGTTGTGAAAGGCCATGTCGGTGTCGCCGACGGTCCAGAGCGCCAGGATTACATGCTGACCGGACTTGTCCTCGGGGATGGTGCAGTTTTGTTTAGTACCGGAAACCGGCAACTGATGGCCTCCGTCGAAGAAGCAGAATGGAGTACTTTCGAACGAAGCGCGCTCAAGGGGTTTGTTGAGATCCCAGCCGTTACGAGTGATGAAGTACTCATGTTTGGTGGCAGGATGAGCCGCTTTGTATTCCCATTGGAAATCAATGTTGCGGTCCTTGACTTCAGTCAGATGCCAGCGATTGGCAGACTGAGCGTCCAACGCGGAGAACAACGGGTTACTGCCGCTGGCGATCTCACCGTCTTTCGGGCCTTGCAGAACAGCCCCACCTTCGCCGGCAGGGAAACCCTTGTAAGTTTCGCCCACGCTTTGCGGTTCATACGCCGCGCCACCGCAGTTGGCATTCACGCCTTTCTGGCAAAGCAACGCACGCGATGGCGGCACTTCAATGTAGCCATGCGCCGAAACAGTTTGAGACGCCAACATTGCCGATAACAGGATCATTGAAGAGGAGCATGCGGTTAACGCACCTCCTTTGTAGAAAGTTTTTTTCATGATTATGTTCCAGACTACTTATCGAAAATTGAGGCGCCTGGGTGGCGCCGCTGTTCGTAATTCCGTTCGGTGTGCGGCACCGAACGAAGGTCTGAAACGTTACCGGGATGAACGAAGTTTCTATGTAGGACAAGTCGCCGGACACATGAGGATTAGTCTCTCTCTTCACTTTTCTGACAAAGAGAGAAAACATTCTTACAAGAAGACATTCATTAAGCAGGCATGAGTTTTTTAGTGACAAAAAAAAGCCTGTCCGGCGTTAACAGGACAGGCTGATTGGAACGTGAACAAGACTACTCGTGATACTGCGCCGACAACTCATGCACCGCGCGCAGGAACGCACCCGCATGTTCCGGATCGACCTCCGGGGTGATGCCATGACCGAGGTTGAACACGTGACCGCTGCCCTTTCCATAACTGGCGAGGATGCGACCGACTTCGGTGCGAATGGCTTCCGGCTTTGCGTAGAGCACAGTCGGGTCCATGTTGCCCTGCAACGCGACTTTGCTGCCGACGCGATCGCGAGCGTTGCCGATGTCGCAGGTCCAGTCCAGGCCCAGTGCATCAGCGCCAGCGTCGGCGATGCTTTCCAGCCACAGGCCGCCGTTCTTGGTGAACAGGATCACCGGCACTTTGCGACCTTCGTGCTCGCGGATCAGGCCGCTGACGATTTTGCGCATGTAAGCCAGGGAGAATTCCTGGTACGCCGCCGCCGAAAGATTGCCGCCCCAGGTGTCGAAGATCTGCACCGCTTGCGCGCCGGCCATGATCTGGCCGTTGAGGTAGGAAGTGACCGACTGCGCGAGCTTGTCCAGCAGCAGGTGCATGGCTTGCGGGTTGTCGTAGAGCATGGCCTTGGTCTTGCGGAAGTCTTTCGACGAGCCGCCTTCGACCATGTAGGTGGCCAGGGTCCACGGGCTGCCGGAGAAGCCGATCAGCGGCACGCGGCCGTTCAGTTCGCGGCGGATGGTGCTGACCGCGTCCATCACGTAACCGAGGTCTTTGTGCGGATCAGGAATCGGCAGGGCTTCGATATCGGCCAGGGTGCTGACGACTTTCTTGAAGCGCGGACCTTCACCGGTTTCGAAGTACAGGCCCTGGCCCATGGCATCGGGGATGGTGAGGATATCGGAGAACAGGATCGCCGCGTCCAGTTGCGGATAGCGGTCGAGCGGTTGCATTGTGACTTCGCAAGCGAACGCCGGGTTCATGCACAGGCTCATGAAGTCGCCGGCCTTGGCACGGCTGGCGCGGTATTCAGGCAGGTAGCGACCGGCCTGACGCATCATCCAGACAGGCGTGACGTCTACGGGTTGCTTGAGCAGGGCGCGGAGGAAACGGTCGTTCTTCAGGGCAGTCATGTCGGCATCCGGAAAAAAAGTGCGGGCATTTTCTCAGAGCGCGACGCAAAAGGCACGGCAAGAGCCGTGCCTTTTGTCTATCGAGTCAATTTGTCGCGGGGGAATGCGCTGTTTGGCAACACCGAGAAACAACTGTGGGAGCGGGCTTGCTCGCGAAGAGGGCATCACATTCAACATCTTCGTTGACTGATCCACCGCTTTCGCGAGCAAGCCCGCTCCCACATTTTTGATCGAATTCCAGCTTGAGGAAGTGATCAGACGCCCAGGTAGTCGAGGATCCCTTCGGCGGCATTACGGCCTTCGAAGATCGCAGTCACTACCAGGTCAGAACCACGAACCATGTCGCCACCGGCGAAGATTTTCGGGTTGCTGGTCTGGTGCTTGTACTGACCCTGTTCCGGTGCCACAACGCGGCCCTGGCTGTCGGTCTGGATGCTGAACTGCTCGAACCACGGCGCCGGGCTTGGACGGAAACCGAAAGCGATGACCACGGCGTCGGCCGGGATGATCTCTTCAGAACCCGGAATCGGCTCAGGGCTGCGACGGCCACGGGCGTCCGGTTCGCCGAGACGGGTCTCGACCACCTTCACGCCTTCGACCTTGTCTTCACCGACGATGGCGATCGGCTGGCGGTTGTAGAGGAATTTCACGCCTTCTTCCTTGGCGTTCTTCACCTCTTTGCGCGAGCCCGGCATGTTCGCTTCGTCACGACGATAGGCGCAGGTCACCGACTTGGCGCCCTGGCGGATCGAAGTACGGTTGCAGTCCATCGCCGTGTCGCCGCCACCCAGTACCACGACCTTCTTGCCTTTCATGTCGACGAAATCTTCCGGCGACTTTTCAAAGCCCAGGTTGCGGTTGACGTTGGCGATCAGGAAGTCGAGCGCGTCATGCACGCCCGGCAAGTCCTCACCGGCAAAGCCGCCCTTCATGTAGGTGTAAGTGCCCATGCCCATGAACACGGCATCGTATTCTTCGAGCAGTTGCTCGACGGACACATCCTTGCCCACTTCGGTGTTCAGGCGGAACTCGATGCCCATGCCGGTGAAGACTTCGCGGCGATTGCTCAGCACGGTCTTTTCCAGTTTGAATTCCGGGATGCCGAAGGTCAGCAGACCGCCGATTTCCGGGTTCCTGTCGAACACCACCGGGGTCACGCCGCCGCGCACCAGCACGTCGGCACAACCCAGGCCGGCCGGGCCTGCGCCGATAATGGCAACACGTTTGCCGGTCGGCTTGACCTTGGACATGTCCGGACGCCAGCCCATGGCGAACGCGGTGTCGGTGATGTACTTCTCGACCGAACCGATGGTCACCGCGCCGAAGCCGTCGTTGAGCGTGCAGGCACCCTCGCACAGACGATCCTGCGGGCACACCCGGCCGCAGACTTCCGGCAGGGTGTTGGTCTGGTGCGACAGTTCGGCGGCCTGAAGGATGTTGCCCTCGGCCACCAGTTTCAGCCAGTTCGGAATGAAGTTGTGCACCGGGCACTTCCATTCGCAATACGGGTTACCGCAACCCAGGCAGCGGTGGGCCTGATCGGCCGAATGCTGGGGTTTGAAGGGTTCGTAGATCTCCACGAACTCTTTCTTGCGTTGACGCAACAGTTTCTTCTTCGGATCTTTGCGCCCGACGTCGATGAACTGGAAGTCGTTATTCAGACGTTCAGCCATTGTTAAAACCTCATCAAACTCTTCAGGCGCATATCACTGCGGGTTGGCACGGGTGCTGGAAAGCAACGACTTCAGGTTTGCAGCCTTGGGCTTGACCAGCCAGAAACGACGCAGATAGTCATCGAGGTTTTCAGCGAGGTTACGACCCCATTCGCTGTCGGTTTCCGCGACGTATTCGTCCAGCACGCGCTGCAGGTGGCTGCGATAGGCTTCCATCGCCTCACCGCTGATCCGCTGGATTTCCACCAGTTCGTGGTTGACCCGGTCAACGAAGCTGTTGTCCTGGTCGAGCACGTAGGCGAAACCGCCGGTCATGCCTGAGCCGAAGTTGTAACCGGTCTTGCCCAAGACGCAGACGAAACCACCGGTCATGTACTCGCAGCAGTGATCGCCCGTACCTTCCACCACAGTGTGAGCACCGGAGTTACGCACCGCGAAACGCTCGCCCGCAGTGCCGGCGGCGAACAGCTTGCCACCGGTAGCGCCATACAGGCAGGTGTTGCCGATGATGGCACTGTCCTGAGTCTTGTAGACGCTGCCCTTCGGCGGAACAATGACCAACTTGCCGCCGGTCATGCCTTTGCCGACGTAGTCGTTGGCATCGCCTTCCAGGTACATGTTCAAACCGCCGGCGTTCCACACACCGAAGCTCTGACCGGCCGTCCCTTTGAAGCGGAAGGTGATCGGCGCATTCGCCATGCCTTGGTTGCCGTGCTTGCGCGCGATTTCACCTGAGATCCGCGCGCCGATGGAACGGTCGCAGTTGCAGATATCCAGCGCGAACTCGGCGCCGCTCTTGTCATTGATGGCCGAAGTGGCCATGTCGATCATTTTCTCGGCCAGCAGGCCTTTGTCGAACGGCGGGTTGCGGTCGACCTGGCAGAACTGTGGTTTGTCTGCCGGGATGTGATCGCTGCCGAGCAACGGAGTCAGGTCCAGGTGGTTCTGCTTGGCGGTCTGGCCTTCGAGAATTTCCAGCAGATCAGTACGGCCGATCAGCTCTTCGAGGGAGCGCACACCCAGTTTGGCCAGCCACTCACGGGTTTCTTCGGCGACGTAGGTGAAGAAGTTCACCACCATGTCGACGGTGCCAATGTAGTGATCCTTGCGCAGCTTCTCGTTCTGAGTCGCGACGCCGGTGGCGCAGTTGTTCAGGTGGCAGATGCGCAGGTATTTACAGCCCAGCGCGATCATTGGCGCGGTGCCGAAGCCGAAGCTTTCAGCGCCGAGGATCGCAGCCTTGATCACGTCGAGGCCGGTTTTCAGGCCGCCGTCGGTCTGCACCCGGACTTTGCCGCGCAGGTCGTTGCCGCGCAGGGTCTGGTGAGTTTCGGCGAGGCCGAGTTCCCACGGCGCGCCCGCGTATTTGATCGAGGTCAGCGGCGATGCGCCGGTGCCGCCGTCATAGCCGGAGATGGTGATCAAGTCCGCGTAGGCCTTGGCCACACCGGCCGCGATGGTGCCGACGCCCGCTTCTGCCACCAGCTTCACCGAGACCAGCGCTTTCGGGTTGACTTGTTTCAGGTCGAAAATCAGCTGCGACAAGTCTTCGATCGAGTAGATGTCGTGGTGCGGCGGCGGCGAAATCAGGGTCACGCCCGGCACTGCGTAACGCAGCTTGGCGATCAGACCGTTGACCTTGCCACCTGGCAATTGACCACCTTCACCGGGCTTGGCGCCCTGAGCGACCTTGATCTGCAGCACTTCAGCGTTGACCAGGTATTCCGGCGTAACACCGAAACGACCGGTCGCGACTTGCTTGATTTTCGAGCTCTTGATCGTGCCGTAGCGCGCCGGGTCTTCACCGCCTTCGCCGGAGTTGGAACGCGCACCGAGGCGGTTCATGGCTTCGGCCAGGGCTTCGTGAGCTTCCGGCGACAGTGCGCCAAGGGAGATGCCCGCAGAGTCGAAGCGCTTGAGCACCGATTCCAGCGGTTCGATCTCGCTGATGTCCAGCGGTGTGTCCAGGGTTTTGACGTTGAACAAGTCGCGGATCATCGACACCGGACGGTTGTCCACCAGCGCCGTGTATTCCTTGAACTTGCTGTAATCGCCCTGCTGCACCGCGGCTTGCAGAGTGTTGACCACGTCCGGGTTGTACGCGTGATATTCGCCACCGTGGACGAACTTCAGCAAACCGCCCTGCTGGATCGGCTTGCGCGGGCTCCAGGCTTCGGCAGCCAAGGCTTTCTGCTCGGCTTCGATGTCGACGAAGCGTGCGCCCTTGATGCGGCTTGGCACACCACGGAAGCTCAGGTCGCAGACTTCTTCGGACAGGCCGATGGCTTCGAACAGCTGCGCACCACGGTACGAAGCGATGGTCGAAATGCCCATCTTCGACAGGATTTTCAGCAAGCCTTTGGTGATGCCTTTGCGGTAGTTCTTGAACACCTCATAGAGGTCGCCCAGCACTTCACCGGTACGGATCAGGTCGCCCAGCACTTCGTAGGCCAGGAACGGATAGACCGCCGAGGCGCCGAAACCGATCAACACTGCGAAGTGGTGCGGATCGCGTGCGGTAGCCGTTTCCACCAGGATGTTGGAATCGCAACGCAGGCCTTTTTCGGTCAGGCGGTGGTGCACCGCGCCGGTGGCCAGGGACGCATGGATCGGCAACTTGCCCGGGGCGATGTGACGGTCACTCAGGACGATCTGGGTGCGACCGGCGCGAACGGCTTCTTCAGCCTGATCGGCAACGTTACGCACCGCGGCTTCAAGGCCGACGCTTTCGTCGTAGTTGAGGTCGATGATCTGGCGTTCGAAGCCCGGACGATCGAGGTTCATCAGCGAGCGCCACTTGGCCGGGGAAATGACCGGCGAGCTGAGGATCACGCGCGAGGCGTGTTCCGGCGACTCCTGGAAAATGTTGCGCTCGGCACCGAGGCAGATTTCCAGCGACATGACGATGGCTTCACGCAGCGGGTCGATCGGCGGGTTGGTGACCTGCGCGAACTGCTGACGGAAATAGTCGTACGGCGTGCGCACGCGCTGGGACAGCACGGCCATCGGCGTATCGTCGCCCATCGAGCCAACGGCTTCGTAGCCTTGCTCGCCGAGCGGACGCAGCACCTGGTCGCGCTCTTCGAACGTGACCTGGTACATCTTCATGTACTGCTTGAGTTGGTCCACATCGTAGAACGCCGAACCGTGGTCGTTGTCTTCCATGGTCGCCTGGATGCGCAGGGCATTCTTGCGCAGCCATTGCTTGTACGGATGACGGGACTTCAAGCGATTGTCGATGGCGTCGGTGTCGAGGATCTGACCGGTTTCGGTGTCCACGGCAAAGATCTGGCCCGGGCCAACGCGGCCCTTGGCGATCACGTCTTCAGGCTGGTAATTCCAGACACCGATTTCCGAGGCCAGGGTGATGAAACCGTTTTTGGTGGTGACCCAACGTGCCGGGCGCAGACCGTTACGGTCGAGCAGGCACACCGCGTAGCGACCGTCGGTCATGACCACGCCGGCCGGGCCGTCCCACGGTTCCATGTGCATCGAGTTGTATTCGTAGAACGCGCGCAGATCAGGGTCCATGGTTTCGACGTTCTGCCACGCAGGCGGAATGATCATCCGTACGCCACGGAACAGGTCGATGCCACCGGTGACCATCAGCTCAAGCATGTTGTCCATGCTGGAGGAGTCGGAACCGACGCGGTTCACCAGCGGGCCGAGTTCTTCCAGATCCATCAGATCGTTGGTGAACTTGGTGCGACGGGCCTGGGCCCAGTTGCGGTTGCCGGTGATGGTGTTGATCTCGCCATTGTGGGCGAGGAAGCGGAATGGCTGAGCCAGCGGCCATTTCGGCAGGGTGTTGGTGGAGAAGCGCTGGTGAAACACGCAAATCGAGGTTTGCAGGCGCTGGTCACTGAGGTCTGGATAGAAGGCGGTCAAATCCGCCGGCATCATCAGGCCTTTATAAATGATGGTCTTGTGGGAAAAGCTGCAGATGTAGTGATCGACGTCGGCGGCGTTGGCCACGGACGAGCGACGACGGGCGCTGAACAGCTTGATCGCCATGTCCTGATCGCTCAGGCCTTCACCGCCGATGTAGACCTGCTCGATCTGCGGCAGGCGCTCGAGGGCCAGGCGGCCGAGAACGCTGGTGTCGATCGGCACTTTGCGCCAGCCGACCAGGGTCAGGCCTTCGGCCAGGATCTCGCGGTTCATGTTCTCGCGAGCGGCTTCGGCTTTGACCGGGTCCTGGTTGAAGAAGACCATGCCCACAGCGTATTGCTTGGGCAGTTCGACGCCGAAGGTTTCCTGGGCGATCGCACGCAGGAACACATCCGGTTTTTGAATCAGCAGACCGCAACCGTCACCGGTCTTGCCGTCGGCGTTGATCCCACCGCGGTGGGTCATGCAGGTCAGGGCCTCAATGGCCGTTTGCAAAAGGGTATGACTGGGCTCGCCCTGCATATGGGCTATCAGGCCAAAACCGCAGTTATCCTTGAATTCATCTGGTTGGTACAGACCTGCTTTCATAGACACTTTCTCACCAGGCTGCCTCTTTTCGAGGCAAATTTCTTTTCAATTCAACCACTTGCGTTCCACGCCGAACGTACGCCGGCTTAGCGGGGGCAAAAGGGTGGTCATTGTACACAGCGACACAGACGCCCACAAATTTGACGACGAACTGTCGCAAATCCATGTCGCATTTGTGAAAGGTTTAAAGCGATCTGCTGTGCTAGTCAAAACTTTTTTAATTCTGACTGCAACGACTCAAAGACTACTGTAACGCAGACACCACAAGGCACGCGGTCTGTAGAGACGGCGCGCACTCGTAGAGATTTTGAGGTGCTTGGAGAGGCGGCCTGGGTAAGGCCGCCGAATCGTCAGCGAGTTGCTGCCAGTTCCTGTTGGACGCTGGCGACAGTGCGAGGCCAAGGTTTACCATTCCGAAACTTCGGTGGCAAGGTCTCGATGGCGCGAAGAGCTGCATCGCGGTTGGCGAAGCTACCGTAAGTGATGACGTAAAGCGGCTTGCCGTTGAGGACTTTCTTGAAATAACGGTACTCGCCGCCCTGCTCCTTCACGAAGGATTGCGCGGCCGCTTCGGAGCTGGTGCCGAGGATCTGCACCACGTAATTGCTCGTAGGTTGTCCGGCGTACCAGGTGCCGCCAGCAGCCTTGGCCGCGGTGGCTGGTTTCTCGGCAGGCTTGGCGGTTGCGACGGCGGCTGGTTTGGCCGGTGCTGGCGCCGGCTTCTCGACAGGCGTCGTCGGGACCGGTTTGGCAGTCGCGACCTGAGTCGGCGCAGGCACCGGCTTGACGGCAGGCGTTGGCGCAGGGCCGGCCGGAACGCCCGCAGGTGGTGCAGTGGTGGTCACGGTCGGCGGTGTATCGCTGGAACCTTCGACCGGCACGCCATCGTCGCCTTCGGTGATGCCGCCGGCCGCTTCGGCCAACGGACCACGCATGACCGGCTGCGAGTTGCCGACCAGCGGCAATGGCATCGGTTGCGAGTTACCGGCGAATTCCACGGCCGGTGCGCCGCCGCTGTTGGGTTGTGGCGTGCCCTGGCCGAGCGGCAGTTGCGCCTGTTCGTTGGCAGGTGCGCCGGTGGTCGGTGCTTTGCTGCGACCCGGCATCAACCAGGCGGCGGCTACCGCGACCACGACGACGGCGGATATCGCCAATACGTGTTTCTTCGGCATATTGAACCCCATACTTGGACGCTTCACCGCTGAGCGGCTGGCAATCATGGCTTCGATCATTGCATCGCGGGCAACCTGGTTGATGTTGCCAGGCCAGCCGTCGGAGCTTTGGTGAATATCAGAGATCTGATCCGCAGTAAAAAGTTCGATACCCCGACCAGCGCCTTCGAGCCGCTGGTCCAGATATTCGCGGGTTTCTTCTTCGGTGTAAGGCTGCAGCTCGATGACGTGGAAGCGCTCTTCTTCAAGGCTCAACGCCTCAAGTTGCGCAATCAGCGAGGACTCGCCGAACAGGAACACATGCGGGCGACCTTCCGGTGCACCAGCGGCCAACTCCATCAAGGCTTCCAGTGCGGACTCGTCGAGTTGCTCGGCGTCGTCCACCAGCAAATAGACTTCCTGACCGGTCAGCGCGAGTTGCACGACCTGAGCCAGAATTGGACCAATCTCCGCCTGAGCGACGTTCAACGCCTGGGCCACCTGACGCAGTACGCCAGCCGCATCGCCAGCGCCACGAGCGGAAACCACCACGCTCTGAACGGATTGTTTGTTGGTACTGGCCACCAGAGCCTGACGCAACAACGTCTTGCCACTGCCTTGCGGACCGGTAACCACCAGCAGCAACTGACTGTAGCGGGCCAGGTGATGCAGTTGCCCCAGCACCGGTTTGCGCTGGGCCGGGAAGAATTTGAAGCCAGGCACCCGTGGAGCAAAAGGGTCATGGCTTAACTGGTAATGGCCGAGGAAAGCCTCGTCGGCGTGCAAACTAGTCATCGGGATCTTATTAACCTTTAAGCTGAGCCAGGGCGCGGTAGTCCGCTCCCAGCGTGGCCTGTAGAACCTCTTTCGGATAATCGTCGGTCACCACCGCTTCGCCCATGTGGCGCAGCAGCACCAGGCGTAAACGACCGTCGATCACTTTCTTGTCAATTGCCATGTGTTCGAGAAAATCGGCTTCAGTCATCTCTTCAGGCGGGATGACCGGCAGGCCAGCACGCTGGAACAAGCGAATGCCGCGATCACGCTCCTGTTCGCTGATCCAGCCCAGGCGCGCGGACATCTCCAGAGCCATTACGGTGCCGGCAGCTACCGCTTCACCATGTAGCCACACACCATATCCCATGTGAGTTTCGATGGCATGGCCGAAGGTGTGCCCCAGGTTCAAGGTGGCACGAACACCGGTTTCCTTCTCGTCGGCACCCACCACCGCCGCCTTGGCTGCGCAGGATCGCTCGATTGCATACGTCAGGGCGACCTGGTCCAGCGCGCGCAGGCGATCGACGTTTTCTTCGAGCCAGGTGAGGAACGGCTCGTCGCAAATCAGCCCGTACTTGATGACTTCAGCAAGCCCGGCGGACAACTCGCGGGCCGGCAGGGTATTGAGGGAGGCGGTATCGATCAGCACCACATTCGGCTGATAGAAGGCGCCGACCATGTTTTTGCCCAGCGGATGATTGATTCCGGTCTTGCCGCCCACCGAGGAGTCGACTTGCGACAGCAGCGTGGTCGGAACCTGAATGAAATCGACACCGCGTTGATAACAGGCGGCAGCAAAACCGGCCATGTCACCAATCACCCCGCCGCCGAGGGCAATCACGGTGGTGCGGCGATCATGGCGTGCGGTCAGTAGACCGTCGAAAATCAGTTGCAGGGTTTCCCAGGTCTTGAAGGCTTCGCCGTCAGGCAGCACCACGGAAATCACCGAGAACTGCGCAAGGCTGCGGGTCAGACGTTCGAGATAGAGCGGCGCAACGGTTTCGTTGGAGATGATCGCCACTTGCCGTCCGCGAATATGCGGGGCCAGCAGCTCAGGCTGATCCAACAAACCTTCGCCAATGTGAATCGGGTAGCTGCGCTCGCCTAGATCGACCTTGAGTGTCTGCATGTGTCCCCACAGTGAAGATGGAATCAGGCGTCCTGCCTTGAGTTATCGAATGTCCACGGCATCTGTTGGTGTGACGCCATTCGGTAGCCATCCGCCACAACCTTGAGCGGTCGCGGCAGGACGCCGAGGATAGCGCATTTCGCGCTGCGCTTTAACGGGGAGGCAGTTGCTGCAGGCGGTCAAGAATGTCGAGCACCACCATTCGCGGCGGTCGCTCATCGGTTTCCACCACCAGGTCGGCGATTTCCCGATACAGCGGATCGCGCAACTCCAGCAGGTCCCGAAGGGTCTTGGCCGGATCGGCAGTACGCAACAGGGGTCGATTGCGGTCACGGGCGGTGCGGCCAACCTGCTGCTCGACAGAAGCATGCAGATAAACCACCCGACCACCGGCACGCAGTGCTCGACGATTAGCTTCGCGCATCACCGCGCCGCCGCCAGTCGCCAGCACCACGCCATCGCAGCCGCACAGCTCGGCAATCATCGCCTGCTCGCGGTCACGAAAGCCCGGTTCGCCTTCCTTATCGAAAATCCACGGGATATTAGCGCCCGTGCGCAATTCAATTTCCTTATCGGAATCTTTGAATGGCAGGCGCAGCTCTTTGGCCAGCAACCGGCCGATGGTGCTTTTTCCAGCCCCCATCGGTCCAACAAGAATCAAATTTCGCACAGAATCAATGACTCACAGCAATCGCCTGGTTGTTCATGATACGCGGAGTGAGAAATACCAGCAGCTCGGATTTTTTCTCCGAAACCACGTCACGCCGGAAAAGGCGGCCAAGATACGGCACATCACCGAGAAATGGCACCTTATCTACAACCTTGCTCTGAGTATTTGAGAAAACCCCACCGATCACGATGGTCTCGCCGTCATTGACCAGGACCTTGGCGTTGACCTCGTTTTTCTTGATTGGCGGTACGTCCTGCACCTTGTTCAGGTAGTCCGGTTCGTCCTTGGTGACCTTGACCTCCATGATGATCCGGTTGTCCGGCGTGATCTGCGGCGTCACTTCCAGCGACAGCGAGGCCTCCTTGAAGGACACCGACGTAGCGCCGCTGGAGCTGGCTTCCTGGTACGGAATTTCGGTGCCCTTGAGGATTTTCGCGGTTTCCTTGTCGGAGGTGACGACTTTGGGTTGCGAGACGATTTCGCCGTTACCGGTTTTTTCCATCGCCGTCAGCTCAAGATCCAGCAGCACATTGTCGGTGATAAAGGCGATGCCGAGCCCCGAGGTGTTGGCGGCGGCGCCCATGTCGACGAACGGTGAGTTGGTACTGGTGCTGCCGGGCGTGCCGATGGTCGACGACGCGTTGGCACCGTTGCTGACCCCTGACGTGTTCCAGTTGCCCTTGTTCTGGATCGACCCGCCCCAGCGCACGCCGAGACTTTTGTCGTAATCGACGTTGGCTTCGACAATCCGCGCCTCGATCATCACCTGACGCACCGGGATATCCAGTTGCGCAACGATACGACGCAGCTCGTCGAGGCGGTCCTGGGTCTGATACGCAATGATGTTATTGGTTCGTTCATCGACGGTGATCGAACCCCGCTCGTCGACCTTCGCCTCGGCACTGGTCACCGACGTGAACAGCTTGGCGATATCGGCCGCCTTGGCGTAATTGACCTGCAGCAGCTCACGACGCAATGGCGCCAGTTCGGCGATCTGTTTCTGCGACTCCAGTTCCTGGCGCTCGCGGGCGGCAATCTCATCGGCCGGCGCCACCAGCAGCACGTTGCCGATCTTACGCTTGTCCAGCCCCTTGGTTTTCAGCACCAGGTCCAGCGCCTGATCCCACGGCACGTTCTGCAAGCGCAAGGTAATGCCGCCCTGCACCGTGTCGCTGGCCACCAGATTGAGGTTGGTGAAGTCGGCAATCAGTTGCAGCACCGAGCGCACGTCAATGTCCTGGAAGTTCAGCGAGAGCTTTTCACCGGTGTAGGCAAAACGCTCGGCGTTGCGCTTCTGCAAGTCGTCTACGGTCATCGGGCGAATGCTGACGGTCAGTTTGTTGTCGGTCTGATAGGTCGAATAATCGAACGCGCCACTGGGTTCAATGCTGATGGTCGCCCGGTCTCCCGTGGCGCTGGCGTTGACGAATTGCACGGGCGTGGCGAAATCCTTGACGTCCAGACGGACCCGCAGCGGTTCCGGCAATTGGGTTCTGGCGAAACCGAGGACGATCCTGCCATCACGCTCCTGAATGTCCGGGGCGATGGACGGATCCGACAGATCGATGACCACATTGCCTTCACCCTGGGTGCCACGCTGGAAATCCACGCCGCGGATCGCCTTGGTCACCGGCGTATAGGCCTTGGCTGGCGCCGGAGTTGCCGTGGCGACACGTGGCGGTTTGGTTACGGCTTCGGGTGCAGGTGCGGAGGCTGCGTCGCTGGTTCCGCGCCCGACCACCACAAACAGATTATTGCCCTCGACGCGAGCGGTGTACGGGGTCAATTGAGTCAGGTTGATAATCAGCCGTGTGCGATCCTTGGCTTCCACCACTATGGCGCTGCGTGCATTGCCACCGCCCAGGTCGCGGGTCTTGCTCGCCAGCTGGTTGACCACACCGGGCAGGTCCAGCGCAATCCGCGCAGGCTGCTCCGTCGTGTAACCGTGGGGCGCCGGGGGCGCTCCATCGAACGACAACTTCAACTCGACGCGGTCCCCTGGCAGCGCGGCGACATCCAGCGCTTTGAGGTTGGCCGCTTGTACCATCGGCGACAGCAACGCTATCCATAGCGACATTCCGAAGGTCGCGAAAATCCTGTTCATTATTCGAGTTCCACTATGAGTGCTCTTTCAAAGGGATGGTCCGCGGCCGTTCCAGCCAGGCGCCTTCGCCGTCAGGAACGATTTCGACCACATCGACTTGCGAGGCGCTGATGGCGACGATCCGGCCATCGTTACGTCCCAGGTAATCGCCGACCCTCAACCGATGCACACCGCCTGCCCCGCGCATGAGCGCAAAGGAGCCAGCTGCATTGGAGATCGTGCCGACCATTTCAAACTGCTCGATGTTGAAACCTTCGAGGTACTGCTTGACCCGATTTAGATCAGGCTTGACGTTGCGCGAGCCATGCTTCTGGCCAGCCAGGTTGACCCTGAGCTGCCGGGAAAACGGGCTTCGCAGGTTAGCGGCGCTGTAGGTGAACGCTGGGTAAGACCGGAATGTCGGCGTTGGTTCAATCTTGCCCGGCGCACGCAGGCGCATTTCGTTCATGAACGCGTCCAGGTCGCTGAAGCCAGCGTCGCCGCCACAACCGGCCAGAAGGACCAATACTCCGATCATCGGAATAAAACGAATCGGGCTCATTTTTGCAGCCCTTTGTCGTTATAGCGGTAAGTCTTGGCGAGGATGCTCATGCGCAATTTCGGCCCCCCCTCGGGGTTGGCCGGTGCGAGGTCAAAGTCATGCAGGGTGACGATTCGCGGCAACCCGGCCACGCCACTGACGAACGTGGCGAGGTCGTGATACGCGCCGGTGACGGTGATCTGGATCGGCAGCTCGATGTAGAACTGCTGGGTGACCTCCGGCAGCAGTTTGATCTCTTCGAACTCCAGACCGCTGCCCAGGCCGGTGCGGGTGATGTCCTCCAGCAGACCGGGCACTTCGGTGACGCTGGGCAATTGCCGCAAGAGCACGCCAAAGGAATTCTCCATTTCCTTCATCTGCTGGATGTATAGCTCCAGATTTGCCGCCATGTGCGCTTTGGTGGCGAATTGTTCCTTGAGCGTCGACTCTTCCTCACGCTTGAGTTCCAGGTGACTCTCAAGGTCGCTGATGGAAAAGCTGTAACCCAGCGCCAGCACCAGAATCATCAACAGCACACCCGCCAGCGCCTTGATGGCGGGCGGCCAGGACCCCATGTTGCTGGTGTCCAGATCGTTGATGTCGATTTTGCGCAAGCCTTCAATCCATTCGGCCGGCCTCATTGAACAGTCTCCGTAGCGGCGGGCTGGCTCTGACGAACGGTCAACTGAAAGACGTTGGCCTGATCCAGCTGGCCGGCGGTGGTCGCCTTGACTTCCGTCAGGGTGGGCGCGTCGAACCAGTCCGATGCATCAAGATTGCGCATCAGGTCTGACACGCGGTTATTGGATTCTGCCGCGCCGGTAACGGATAGGGTTTTGCCTTCCATTTTCACCTCGGTGAAATACACCCCGTCCGGCAAGGTACGCGCCAGCTGATCGAAGATCCGCCCGCTGATCGGACGATTGCCTTGCAGGTCCTGAATGATGCGCATGCGCTCGACCAGTTGTTGGCGGCGGGCTTTCAGATCACCGATCTGCTTGATCCGCTCGTCGACCACGACAATCTGTTTACCGATGTAATCGTTTCGGGCGATTTGTCGGTCGATCGCACCACTGATGGCCTGATCCGCAACCAGCACCGCCCCCACCGACCCCACCAGCACACCGACCAGCGTCAGCAAGAAGCGTTTGCGCCGCTGTTCCCGCAGTTCTTCGCGCCAGGGTAAAAGGTTGATCCGCGCCATCAGTCGAAACTCCTGAGGGCCAGCCCGCAAGCGATCATCAGCGCCGGTGCATCGCTGGCCAGGGCACCGGCGTTGACCTTGCTGCTCAGGGTCATGTCCGTGAAGGGATTGGCCACCTGTGTCGGCGTGCCCAAACGCTGCTCGATCAACCGGTCCAGCCCCGGGACCGAAGCGGTGCCACCGGCCAGCAGGATGTGATCAACAGCGTTGTACTGCCCGGAGGCGAAGAAAAACTGCAATGACCGCGACACCTGCTGCACCAGCGCATCGCAAAACGGCTGCAACACCTCGCTGACGTAGTCGTCCGGCAAGCCGCCCTGCTTCTTTGCCAGCCCGGCTTGCTCAAGGGTCAGGCCATAACGTCGCTGGATTTCTTCCGTCAGCTGGCGACCGCCGAACAATTGTTCGCGGGTGTAGATGATGCGTCCGTTGTACAAGACGCTGAGCGTGGTCATGGTTGCACCGATATCGACCACGGCAATCGTCAGGCGCTCCTGATCGGCTGCCAGCTGTCCGGTCAGCAAACCGAAGGATCGCTCCAGCGCGTAGGCCTCGACATCGACCACGCGAGCGGTCAGACCGGCCAGCGCGAGCGCCGCTTCACGGACTTCGACATTTTCCTTGCGACAGGCTGCAAGCAACACAGTGACCCGCTCAGGGTTGCGCGCCGATGCGCCCTGGACTTCGAAGTCGATGGCCACTTCGTCCAGCGGATAGGGGATGTATTGATCCGCTTCGATTTTCAGCTGGTTTTCCATCTCGTCGTCGGAAAGACCGGCGTCCATTTCGATGGTCTTGGTGATCACCGCCGAACCGGCCACGGCCACCGCGACGTTCCTGAGACTGGTTCTGGCCTTGAGCAGCACGCGCGTGAGTGCCTGACCCACGCCTTCGAGCTCGGCGATATTTTTCTCGACCACCGCGTTGGCGGGCAGCGGTTCTACCGCATAGGCCTCGACCCGATATCGGTCGCCCTGACGGCTTAGTTCAAGAAGCTTTACCGACGTGGAGCTGATGTCGATCCCCAACAGCGTATTGGCCTTTTTATTGAAGAGTCCTAGCACTACCAATTCCCTATGACTTTCCGTGAGTTACGGACTCTGTAATGTCCATTGCGTTCAATCCACCCGTCTTGACAGCAGCGCAAATGACGCTCTCCACGGAAAAATGCTTATAATGCCCAGCGTTTTTTTCCGCTTTTTACGTCAAGCGCGGGTCGTTCTCCTTTTAATCTGAACCCTGATGCCTCATTCATTTTTTGCCCTGGATATCCCAAAGCCTTGATTCGTCTGCTGAAGTTTTTCGGTTGGTCCATCGTCGCCGTTTTCTGCGGACTGCTCCTCGGTCTGAGCGGCGCTTTTCTTTACCTTAGCCCCGGATTACCGTCTGTGGAGGCGCTGAGAAGCATTCAGTTGCAGATTCCACTGCGCGTCTACAGCAGCGACAACAAGTTGATAGCAGAGTTTGGCGAAATGCGCCGCACTCCGATCCGTTTCGCCGACATTCCCCCCAACTTCATAAATGCGTTACTAAGTGCTGAAGATGACAATTTCGCCAACCATTACGGCGTCGATCCCAGCAGCCTGATGCGCGCCGCAACCCAACTGGTCAAAAGCGGTCACATTCAGTCCGGCGGCAGCACCATCACCATGCAGGTCGCGAAGAACTTCTTCCTGACCAGCGAACGCAGCTTCTCGCGCAAGACTACTGAAATCCTCCTGGCCCTGCAGATCGAACGGCAGCTGACCAAGGACGAGATCCTCGAGTTGTACGTGAACAAGATCTACCTGGGTAACCGGGCTTACGGCATCGAGGCGGCGGCGCAGGTGTATTATGGCAAGTCGATTCGTGACGTCAGCCTGGCGCAGATGGCGATGATTGCCGGCCTGCCAAAAGCCCCGTCGCGCTTCAACCCGCTGGCCAACCCGGCGCGTAGCAAGGAGCGTCGCGACTGGATCCTCGGGCGCATGTACAAGCTCGGAAAAATCACCGAAGCCGATTACACCGCCGCGATCAACGAGCCGCTGAACGCCAGCTATCACGTGCCGACCCCGGAAGTGAACGCACCCTACATCGCTGAAATGGCTCGCGCCGAAATGGTCGGCCGCTATGGCAGCGATGCCTACACCGAAGGTTTCCGCGTCACGACCACCGTGCCAAGCAACCTGCAGGAAATGGCCAACACCGCGCTTCACGAAGGCTTGATGACTTACGATCAGCGTCATGGTTATCGCGGCCCCGAGTCGCGCCTGCCGGGCAAGACGCGGGAAGCCTGGGCCACCGAACTGACCAAGCAACGCACGATCAGCGGCCTTGAACCCGCCATCGTCACCCAGGTCGACAAGAACGGCCTGCAAGTGATGACCCGTACCGGTGACGAACACATCGGCTGGGACAGCATGAAATGGGCGCGACCGTTCCTGAACACCAACAGTATGGGCGCCAACCCCAAGCAGCCGTCGGATGTCGCCCAGGTCGGCGACCTGATCCGCGTGCAGCGCCAGCCGGACAATTCGCTGAAGTTCAGCCAGATCCCGCAGGCACAAGGCGCACTGGTTTCCCTTGATCCGCAGAACGGCGCCATTCGCTCGCTGGTCGGCGGTTTCGCCTTTGAACAAAGCAATTACAACCGCGCCCTGCAGGCCAAGCGTCAGCCGGGCTCGAGCTTCAAACCGTTCGTCTACAGCGCCGCACTGGATAACGGCTACACCGCCGCCAGCCTGGTGAACGACGCACCGATCGTGTTCGTCGACGAATACCTGGACAAGGTCTGGCGACCGAAGAACGACACCAACACCTTCCTCGGCCCGATCCGCTTGCGCGAAGGGCTGTACAAGTCGCGCAACCTGGTGTCGATCCGTCTGGTGCAGGCCCTGGGCGTTGATCGCACCATCGACTACATCAGCAAGTTCGGCTTCAACAAGCAGGACCTGCCGCGCAACCTGTCGCTGGCCCTGGGCACCGCGACCCTGACGCCAATGGAAATCGCCACCGGCTGGAGCACGTTTGCCAACGGCGGCTACAAGGTCAGTCCGTACATCATCGACAAGATCGAAAGCCGAAACGGCGACACGCTGTTCGTCGCCAACCCGCCGAGCGTGCCGAAAGGTGGTGTCGCCCCGGATGGCATTGCCGCCCCCGCCGTCGAGGCCTTTACGGTCAACGCGACGCCGGGCGAGGCTTCGGGCCAGCCAGCGCCTCAGGCACCGGCCGTGGCAGAACGCATTGTCGATGGCCGTACCACTTACATCCTCAACAGCATGCTCGAGGACGTGATCAAACTCGGCACGGGCCGCCGCGCACTGGCCATGGGTCGCCCCGACATCGCGGGCAAGACCGGTACCACCAACGAATCCAAGGATGCGTGGTTTTCGGGCTACAACGCCGATTACGTGACCACCGTCTGGACCGGTTTCGATCAGCCGGAAAGCCTGGGCAAACGTGAGTTCGGCGGCACTGTGGCGTTGCCGATCTGGATGAATTACATGGCTGCCGCGCTCAAGGACAAGCCGCCGCATACACAGCCAGAGCCGGAAGGCATTCTGAGCCTGCGGGTTGACCCGGTCAGTGGCCGGGCAGCCACCCCTGGCACGCCAGGAGCGTACTTCGAGCTGTTCAAGGCCGAAGACACGCCGCCGTCGGTGAATGAGCTGGGTAACGGCAACGCGCCGGGCAGCCCGCTGCCAGCGGATGAAGCGGCGCCGATCGATTTGTTCTGATCCCGTGACGCAATGCAAAAAGCCCCGCCTTCGAAAGAAGTGCGGGGCTTTTTGTTGCTTGATGTATGTGTGCTGACTGACCCGGCCCCTTCGCGGGCAAGCCCGCTCCCACAGGGATCTGTGGTGTTCTCACGAAATGTGTATCACCGCAATATCCTGTGGGAGCGGGCTTGCCCGCGAAGGGGCCATCACGAACAACTCAACCCTCTCTGACACAAAAAAGCCCCGATTCACAAGAGCCGGGGCTTTCTGTAGAAGCGCTACAACGGCTTAGCCGTTGAAAACGTCATCCACGCTTTTCAGCGGGTAGTTCTTCGGATATGGCAGGGTGGCCACACCGGTCTCGATCGCAGCCTTGGCCACGGCATCGGAGATCAAGGTGATCAGACGGGCATCCATTGGTTTCGGGATGATGTACTCACGACCGAATTCCAGCTTGATGCCGCCGTAGGCGTCGCACACTTCCTGAGGAACCGGCAGTTTGGCCAGCTCACGCAGGGCGTTGGCCGCTGCCACTTTCATTTCTTCGTTGATGCGCTTGGCGCGAACGTCCAGGGCACCACGGAAGATGAACGGGAAGCCCAGTACGTTGTTGACCTGGTTCGGGTAGTCCGAACGGCCGGTCGCCATGATCACGTCGTCACGGGTAGCGTGAGCCAGTTCCGGGGAGATTTCCGGATCCGGGTTCGAGCACGCGAACACGATCGGGTTGGCCGCCATGGATTTCAGGCCTTCAGGGCTCAGCAGGTTCGGGCCGGACAGGCCAACGAACACGTCTGCACCGGTCAGGGCGTCAGCCAGGGTGCGCTTGTCGGTCGCGTGAGCGAAGACAGCCTTGTACTGGTTCAGGTCGTCACGGCCGGAGTGGATCACGCCGGTACGGTCGACCATGTAGATGTTTTCGATGTTGGCGCCCATGCTCACCAGCAATTTCATGCAGGAGATGGCGGCAGCACCGGCGCCCAGGCAAACGATCTTGGCGTCGGCAAGGGTTTTGCCAGCGATTTCCAGGGCGTTGATCATGCCGGCTGCAGTAACGATCGCGGTGCCGTGCTGGTCATCGTGGAATACCGGAATGTCGCACTGCTCGATCAGAGCGCGTTCGATCTCAAAGCACTCAGGTGCCTTGATGTCTTCCAGGTTGATGCCACCGAAGGTGATGGAGATGCGCTTGACGGTGTCGATGAAGGCTTGCGGGCTTTCGGAATCGACTTCGATGTCGAACACGTCGATGCCGGCGAAGCGCTTGAACAGCACGCCTTTACCTTCCATTACTGGCTTGGAAGCCAATGGGCCGAGGTTACCCAGGCCCAGAATCGCGGTGCCATCGGAAATGACTGCAACCAGGTTGCCTTTGCCGGTGTATTTGTAGGCCAGCTCAGGATCGCGGGCGATCTCGCGTACTGGTTCGGCTACGCCGGGGCTGTAGGCCAGCGACAGGTCGCGGGCGGTAGCGGTGGCCTTGGTGAGCTCGACACTCAGCTTACCTGGACGAGGATGGGCGTGATATTCGAGAGCGGCAGTTTTCAGATCAGACATGGGGGCATTCCGCTTTTACTGTTGGACAGACTGGTCAGCGAGGATACGCGCCTCGCAAAGTCCCCACAAGACTGACCAGTCACCCCTGTACAAGCGCCCGGCCCTACGACTTTGGGCCAAGAGCCACGGAACACAAGGGATAGACTGTTCACAATCGACAGAAAAAATGTCTACAATTTTTTATCAAGGCGCTGCTTGCAACATCGCAGGATCGGTCAGTGGCAGGAGCCAGCGCGCCTGCCCCGGTTTCAACCCGCCACGGCGGGAACGGTCCACGACCCAGCCACGCGCCTCGATCTGCTTGCCCTGCAGCCGCTCCAATGCCACGGCATCGAACTGCCCCAATAAATTGGGTGCAACACGCAATACAAGCGCATCCTGCAACTCGATCCAAACGCCACCGCGATTGCGTTGAACCTTGCTTACACGCCCACTGACCACAGCAAAACCGGACGCGTTGATCTGCTCCGCTTTCAGTACAGGTGACTGACGCCACACGCCGAGACCGGCCTGCCGCGCACTGCGTTCCGCCGCTTGCTGACAGGTGACCAGATCGACATTCGGCGCGACCGCCACCTGAAACCCGAGCCCCTCAGCGAGCATCTGCGCTTCGAAGTTGACGCCATCGGTGCCGTAGAGATGTGCAAGGGTGCGACCGTAGTGATCCTTGCTCTCTTCACCCGGGAGCACACCGACCCGCCCGTCACTGGCAGCCACCAATGCTTCCAGACGTTTGCGCGCCGCCACGGCGAACGGCTCGTCGGAACGGCCCTGCTTGCCCAGCTCGGGCGTATTCAAGCCGATCATGCGCACACTGCGGCCATCGCTCAGGCGCAAGGTGTCGCCATCCACCACCTGCTGCACCGCGATCGGCGTCAGGCCATTCGGCACCGGGCAGAAAGCCTGGGCACCCGAGAGCCAAATCGCGGACACAAAAAAGGCGCCCGCAAGGGACGCCTTTTTTATCAGCAAGTAAAAGCCCATCGGGCTTTTCTGCCTTACTCTGCAGCAGCAGGTGCTTTCTTGCCGAAAGCGCCGAAACGGTCTGCGAAGCGCTGTACACGGCCGCCAGTATCCAGAGTCTTCTGCTTACCGGTGTAGAACGGGTGGCACTCGTTGCAAACGTCGATCGGCAGAGCTTTGCCGAAGGTCGAACGAGTTTCGAACTTGTTGCCACAGCTGCAAGTAACAGCAATGACTGGATATTCTGGATGGATATCAGCTTTCATGGTGTCTTCCTCGGGCTAGCGTGCCGCCACCCAACACTATTGTTGAATACCGCACGTAATTAGGCCGCGGATTCTACCAGACAATCCTGATCACGCAAGCTGTCGCTGAGACCGACCGTCTGCTAGGCTCCCGACCCAAAGCACCGCTCCTGTGGGAGCGAACTGTGGTGAGGGGATTTATCGGAATGCCGCACCACCCCGTTCGGCTGCGAAGCAGTCGCAAACCCGGTGAATACGGTTTTACTGAAACACCGTAAACACAGGTTCAGGGCCGCTTCGCGACCCAACGGGGATAAATCCCCTCGCCACACAGGCTCGCTCCCACAGGTCATTGCCCTTGCTGATTATTTTCCGCTGATCGAGACCCCCACGCGTGCCCGACGCCATTTTGCGCCTCGCCCTGCCTTCGCCCCTGCGCCGCCTGTTCGACTACCGAGCCCCGGCCGGCGTCCTGCGCGCCCAGTTGCAGCCTGGCATGCGCCTGCGGGTGCCGTTCGGCCGGCGGGAGATGATCGGAATTCTGGTGGAGGTCACCGAAACCAGTGAAGTCCCGGCAGAGAAGCTTAAACCGGCCCTGGCCCTGCTCGATGCTACGCCGCCGCTGCCACCAGCGCTGTTCAAACTGTGCCTGTGGACCTCCCAGTACTATCAGCACAGCCTCGGCGACACGTTGAGTTGGGCGCTGCCTGTTTTGCTGCGCCAGGGCGAGCTGGCCGAAGCACGCCAGGAACGTTTCTGGTCCGCTGCGCCCGGCGCCAGCCTCGATGACCCGCGCATCGCCCGCGCCCCGCGTCAGCGTGAGGCGCTGGCGACCCTGGCCCAGCATCCCCACGGCGTCGCTCATCAATTGCTGAGCAAACTGATGCTGAGCAAGGACAGCCTCGACCTGCTGCTGGCCAAGGATCTGGTGCAAGTCGAAATCCGCAAGCACGCGCCCGTCGCCCGTCACGAGCACTGGCTGGCGCAACCGGAGCTGCCCCTCAACCCCGAGCAGCGCGCTGCGTATGAAGCGATTCGCGCCGGGTTCGACAGTTACCATGCGTTCCTGCTGGCCGGCGTCACCGGCAGCGGCAAAACCGAAGTCTATTTGCAGTTGATCCGCGAAACCCTCGAAGCCGGCAAGCAAGCGCTGGTGCTGATCCCGGAGATCAACCTCGGCCCGCAAACCCTGGCGCGCTTCGAGCAACGCTTCAATGCACGCATCGCGCTGATCCACTCGGCGGTCAATGACCGCGAGCGCCTTGAAGCCTGGCTCGCCGCCCGGGATGGCGATGCCGACATTATTATCGGGACCCGCTCCGCACTGTTCACACCGATGAAGAACCCTGGCCTGATCATCATCGACGAAGAGCACGATGGCTCCTACAAACAGCAGGAAGGCCTGCGCTATCACGCTCGTGATCTGGCATTGGTGCGCGCACGGCAGGAAAACATCCCGATCGTGCTCGGTTCCGCCACGCCTTCGCTGGAAAGCCTGCACAACGCCTACACCGGTCGGTATGGCCTCCTGCGCCTGAATGAGCGCGCCGGCGGCGCCAAGCAACCGCGATTCCTGCGCCTGGATGTGAAAAGCCGCCCACTGGACAGCGGTATTTCCGGACCGATGCACCAAGCCATCGGTCAGACACTCGCGGCCGGTCAGCAAGTATTGGTTTTTCTCAACCGCCGAGGATTCGCCCCAACCCTGCTTTGTCATGACTGTGGCTGGATGTCCGAATGCCAGCGCTGCGATGCGCGGATGACCGTGCACCAGCGCTCCGGCGAACTGCGCTGCCACCATTGCGGCTACGTCGAACGCGTGCCCCGGCATTGTCCGAAATGCGGCAGAGTCGACTTGCGGCCCGTCGGCGCCGGCACCGAACGTGCCGAAGAGCGCTTGGCCATTCTGTTTCCGGACGTTCCGGTGCTGCGGGTCGACCGCGACAGCACGTCGCGCAAGGACGCGATGAATCAGCTGTTCGCGACCATTCAGAAAGGTCACCCGTGCATTCTGGTCGGCACGCAGATGCTCGCCAAAGGGCATCACTTTCCACGGGTGACGCTGGTGTCGATTCTCGATGCCGACGGCGGACTGTTCTCCGGCGACTTCCGCGCCAGCGAGCGCATGGCGCAACTGATCGTCCAGGTCGCCGGGCGTGCGGGTCGGGCTGAAGAGCCGGGCAAGGTGATTATCCAGACGCATCTCGCGGACCATCCGCTGCTGGTGCAACTGACCGAACAGGGCTATTTCGCCTTTGCCGAGCAGGCGCTGAGCGAGCGGCGCTCGGCCGGTTTGCCGCCGTTTGCGCACCTGGCACTGTTGCGGGCCGAAGCGCATAAACCGGGGCAGGCTGAAGGCTTTTTGGATGAGGCGTGCAGTGAGGCCGAGCGCTTGCTGGCCGAACAGAATCTGACCGGGATCGAATTGCTCGGGCCGGTGCCGGCGCCGATGGAGCGTCGGGCCGGGCGCTATCGGGCGCAGTTGTTGTTGCAGGCGACGGCACGGGCGCCGCTGCATCGGTTGCTGGCCAGTTGGTTGCTGGTGCTGGAACAGATGCCGAGTGGGCGGGCGGTGCGGTGGTCGCTGGATGTTGATCCGGTCGATTTGTATTAAAGATCAAAAGATCGCAGCCTTCGGCAGCTCCTACGTCGAGCGCCCCCCCCTGTAGGAGCTGCCGAAGGCTGCGATCTTTGCCGCTTTTGGCACCACATATCCACAACCTGCCCGCTATAGTTGGCAAGCCCGCCTTCGCAACGGATAATGCCCAGTTTTTCCACCAGCGCATCGAAGCGCCGCCGCGCTTGCGGTCGAAAGAGAAGACCATGAAAGACACCATTCGCCAGCTGATCCAACAAGCCATCACCCAACTCGTCAACGAAGGTGTGTTGCCTGAAGGCCTGTCGCCGGCGATCCAGGTGGAAAACTCCCGCGACAAGAAGAACGGCGACTTCGCCAGCAACATCGCCATGATGCTGGCCAAACCGGCCGGCATGAAGCCGCGCGATCTGGCGGAAAAAATCATCGCCGCGCTGCCGGCCGACGAAAATGTCACCAAGACCGAAATCGCCGGCCCTGGCTTCCTGAACTTCTTCCAGAACACCCAGGCCCTGGCCACTCGCCTCGACGCCGCTTTGGCTGACGAGCACGTCGGCGTGCGCAAGGCCGGCCCGGTGCAGCGCACGGTTGTCGACCTGTCCGCACCGAACCTGGCCAAAGAGATGCACGTCGGTCACTTGCGCTCGACCATCATCGGCGACGGTGTGGCCCGCGTGCTGGAATTCCTCGGCGACGAAGTGATCCGCCAGAACCACGTTGGCGACTGGGGCACCCAGTTCGGCATGCTGATGGCGTATCTGCAGGAAAACCCGATCACCAGCGACGAGCTATCCGACCTGGAAAACTTCTACCGCGCCGCCAAGCAACGCTTCGACGAATCCGAAGAGTTTGCCGATCGCGCCCGTGGCCTGGTGGTCAAGCTGCAGGCCGGCGACGCCGATTGCCTGGCGCTGTGGAGCAAGTTCAGGGACATCTCGCTGTCCCATTGCCAGAAAATCTACGAACTGCTGAACGTCAAACTGACCATGGCCGACGTGATGGGCGAAAGCGCCTACAACGACGACCTGATCAACGTGGTCAACGATCTCAAGACCGCCGGCCTGCTGGTCGAGAGCAACGGCGCCCAGTGCGTGTTCCTCGACGAATTCAAGAATGCTGACGGCGACCCGCTGCCAGTCATCATCGTCAAGGCTGATGGCGGCTACCTCTACGCCACCACCGACCTGGCGGCCGTGCGTTATCGCAGCGGCAAGCTCAAGGCTGATCGCGCGTTGTATTTCGTTGACCAGCGCCAGGCGCTGCACTTCCAGCAAGTGTTCCAGGTCGCACGCCTGGCCGGTTTCGTGACGCACCCGATGGAAATGGAACACATGGGCTTCGGCACCATGAACGGCGCCGATGGCCGTCCGTTCAAGACCCGTGACGGCGGCACCGTGAAGCTGATCGACCTGCTGACCGAAGCCCGGGAACGCGCCTACACCCTGGTCAAGGACAAGAACCCTGAGCTGGCCGAGGCCGAGCTGCGCAACATCGCCAAGGTCGTGGGCATCGGCGCAGTGAAATACGCCGACTTGTCCAAGCACCGCACCAGCGACTACAGCTTCAACTTCGACCTGATGCTGAACTTCGAAGGCAACACCGCGCCGTACCTGCTGTACGCCTACACCCGCGTGGCCGGTGTGTTCCGCAAGCTCGGCAAGGACTTCAGCGAAGTCGAAGGGCAGATCGTTCTGGAAGCCGCGCACGAACATGAGCTGGCAGCCAAACTCGCGCAATTCGGTGAAATACTGAACAACGTCTCCGAGAAAGGCACCCCGCACATCCTCTGCACCTACCTGTACGACGTTGCCGGCCTGTTCTCCAGCTTCTACGAGAACTGCCCGATCCTCAGTGCTGAAACCCCGGCGCAAATGCAAAGCCGCCTGCGCCTCGCTGCGCTGACCGGCCGCACTCTCAAGCAAGGCCTGGAACTCTTGGGTCTGGAAACTCTGGAGCGTATGTAAGTTGGCTGCCAAGAAAAAACCTGCACCCAAGCGTGGCGCCAGCCGTTACCAAGCTCCTGCAAAGCAACCGATTCCGGGCTGGCTGTGGATGGCGATCGGCCTGACGGTCGGCGCGTTCATTGTGTTCCTGATGAAGCTGGAACCGGGTAAAGGCAGCGAGAGCGTCAAGCGCGAGAAGATCGAGCAGCAGAAAGCCACCAAGATCGCCGAGGCCAACAAGACCCCGCCGAGCCCGACGCAACCGGTGAAGCCGAAGTACGACTTCTACACTCTGCTGCCAGAATCGGAAGTCATCGTGCCGCCGGATGCGGTGCCGGAAAAAACTCCGCCAACACCGGCTGTACCGACCACGCCGGTAACGCCGGCGGAAGCGGCGAAGATTGACACCGCGCGCGCTCAAGCCGCACTGGCCGGCATCACCCCGCCACCGCCACCACCCGTGGCCAAGGCCGCGCCAGTGACCAAATTTTTCCTGCAGGCCGGTTCGTTCCGCAAGGAAGCCGATGCAGACAAGGTCCGCGCGCAGATCATCTTGCTCGGTCAGGCTGTGGCGGTTGAGTCCGGCACGGTGAAGGACGAGACCTGGTATCGGGTATTGGTCGGGCCATTCAGCAACCGTGAACAACTGACCACCGCGCAGAAGCAACTGGCCGGTGCAGGTTTCAGCAACCTGTTGTTACAACAACGCCAGAACCGCTGACCACCTGCCATCGCAGCTCCCTCAGGAGACACAGGTCCCTGTAGGAGCTGCCGCAGGCTGCGATCTTTTCAAGGGTTGCAGTGTGTTTCGTCTGACAAAGGCCCAAGAGCAAGATCAAGAGATCGCAGCCTTCGGCAGCTCCTACGCGCCTCGCACCACTCGTCCCCTCTCCCGCCCCACAGTTGAAATCCTCTCCACCACCCCCATATGAGTTGGCATAAGGCATTTTCGCCCCGCTGCGTGGAGACTCTCCCTTGACCACCATCGTTTCAGTTCGCCGCCACGGCAAAGTCGTCATGGGCGGCGACGGCCAGGTTTCTCTCGGCAATACCGTGATGAAAGGCAACGCGAAGAAAGTTCGTCGCCTGTACCACGGCCAGGTGATCGCCGGTTTTGCCGGGGCCACCGCTGACGCCTTCACCCTCTTCGAGCGCTTCGAAGGCCAGCTCGAGAAACACCAGGGTCACTTGGTTCGTGCCGCCGTCGAACTCGCCAAAGAATGGCGCACCGACCGCTCCCTCAGCCGCCTCGAAGCCATGCTCGCGGTCGCCAACAAAGATGCGTCCCTGATCATCACCGGCAACGGCGACGTGGTCGAACCCGAAGAAGGCCTGATCGCCATGGGTTCCGGTGGTGGTTACGCCCAGGCCGCCGCCAGCGCGCTACTGAAGAAAACCGATCTGTCGGCCCGCGAAATCGTCGAAACCGCGCTCGGCATCGCCGGCGACATCTGCGTATTCACCAACCACACCTTCACCATTGAGGAGCAGGACCTCGCCGAGTAAGCCTGTTCCGGCCTTAGCGCCACGGCTCACTTTTGCTTGAGGACCGCCAATTACTATGTCCATGACTCCCCGTGAAATCGTCCACGAACTCAATCGCCACATCATCGGCCAGGACGATGCCAAGCGCGCCGTCGCCATCGCGCTGCGTAACCGCTGGCGCCGGATGCAGCTGCCGGAAGAGCTGCGCGTTGAAGTAACGCCCAAGAACATCCTGATGATCGGCCCGACCGGTGTCGGTAAAACCGAGATCGCCCGTCGCCTGGCCAAACTGGCCAACGCGCCGTTCATCAAAGTCGAAGCGACCAAGTTCACCGAAGTCGGCTACGTCGGCCGCGACGTCGAGTCGATCATTCGTGACCTCGCCGACGCCGCCATCAAGCTGCTGCGCGAACAGGAAATGACCAAGGTTCGCCACCGCGCCGAAGACGCCGCGGAAGAGCGCATCCTCGACGCCCTGTTGCCACCGGCACGCATGGGCTTCAACAACGATGACGCCCCGTCGGCCGACTCCAACACCCGCCAGCTGTTCCGCAAGCGCCTGCGCGAAGGTCAGCTGGATGACAAGGAGATCGAAATCGAAGTCGCCGAAGTGTCCGGCGTCGATATCTCCGCGCCACCGGGCATGGAAGAAATGACCAATCAGTTGCAGAGCCTGTTCGCCAACATGGGCAAGGGCAAACGCAAGAGCCGCAAGCTCAAGGTCAAGGAAGCGCTGAAACTGGTGCGCGACGAAGAAGCGAGCCGCCTGGTCAACGATGAAGAGTTGAAGGCCAGGGCGCTGGAAGCGGTCGAGCAGCACGGCATCGTGTTCATCGACGAAATCGACAAGGTTGCCAAGCGCGGTAACTCCGGTGGCGTCGACGTGTCCCGTGAAGGCGTACAGCGCGACTTGCTGCCGCTGATCGAAGGCTGCACCGTCAACACCAAACTGGGCATGGTCAAAACCGACCACATCCTGTTCATCGCTTCCGGCGCGTTCCACTTGAGCAAGCCGAGCGATCTGGTGCCTGAGTTGCAAGGGCGTCTGCCGATTCGTGTCGAGCTGAAGGCGCTGACGCCGGAAGACTTCGAACGCATCCTCAGCGAACCGCACGCATCGCTCACCGAGCAATATTGCGCCCTGCTGAAAACCGAAGGCCTGGCCATCGAGTTCCAGCCGGACGGCATCAAGCGCATCGCCGAGATCGCCTGGCAGGTCAACGAGAAAACCGAGAACATCGGTGCCCGTCGTCTGCACACGTTGCTTGAGCGTTTGCTTGAAGAGGTGTCGTTCAGCGCCGGCGATCTGGCCAGCACCCACGACGACAAGGTGATCCTGATCGACGCCGACT
Source organism: Pseudomonas sp. LB3P81 (assembly GCF_054897965.1). NCBI lineage: Bacteria > Pseudomonadati > Pseudomonadota > Gammaproteobacteria > Pseudomonadales > Pseudomonadaceae > Pseudomonas > Pseudomonas sp. LB3P81. Next base: position 2,971,600 of record NZ_JBUBVG010000001.1, read on the forward strand.
ACGTCAACAGCCACCTGGGCGAATTGGCGCAGAACGAAGACCTGTCCCGTTATATCCTGTAAGCCATACTTACAGGCGAACGCGGAACCTGTGGGAGCGGGCTTGCTCGCGAATGCGGTGTGTCATTGAGCATTGATGTCGACTGACACTCCGCTTTCGCGAGCAAGCCCGCTCCCACATTGGCCTGCGGTCTCCCACAGACGGACTTCAGGTCATGACCCAACTCCCCACCGACATCAAACTGCACAAAGCCTCGAAAACCCTGTCGCTGAAATACGCGTCCGGCGAGGAACATCACCTGCCCGCCGAGTTCCTGCGCGTGCACTCTCCTTCCGCCGAGGTCCAGGGCCACGGCAAACCTATCCTGCAATTTGGCAAGATCGGCGTAGGCCTGACCAAAGTAGAACCGGCCGGTCAGTACGCACTGAAATTGACCTTCGACGATGGCCACGACAGCGGCCTGTTCACTTGGGAGTATTTGTACCAGCTGGGCGTGCGTCAGGAGGATCTCTGGAACGATTATCTTGCCGAACTGAAAATCGCCGGCAAGACCCGTGATCCGAACGAGTCCGTCGTCAAGCTGATGCTCTAGCCCGCGCCTTTCGCGCTTTAGAAGGCATTTTCTAATTTGAAATGTTTGAATGCTAGGCCCCGAGGTCAGTCATTAGCCTGCTTGCGAAAAAAATTAAACTCGGGTAACCAATGGACCTGGCAAGTTCCCTGCAGTGCTCTTAGAACTAAAAAGCAGTGATGAAGAATTATCGGTCACCCGAGCAGTAGTACCTGGCATTGGCTGTGTACCTACACAGCTGGACCTGGTACTCGTCTCAGGACAATGGAGCGTCGTAGATGAGTAAACTGAATAACGATGACTTGAAGTATCAGGCCTCGGAAAACACCTTGGGACTGAATCCTGTCGTTGGGCTGCGTGGAAAGGATCTACTGGCTTCTGCTCGAATGGTGCTCAGGCAGGCCATGAGGCAACCGGTGCATAGCGTCAGGCATGTCGCTCATTTCGGCCTTGAACTCAAGAATGTGCTGTTCGGCAAATCCGAGCTGCAACCCACCAGCGATGACCGTCGCTTCCACGATCCGGCCTGGAGCCAGAACCCGCTCTACAAACGTTATATGCAAACTTACCTGGCGTGGCGCAAGGAACTCCACGACTGGATTGACGACAGCAACCTCACGCCCAAGGATGTGGCACGCGGGCACTTCGTGATCAACCTCATGACCGAAGCCATGGCCCCGACCAACAGTGCGGCCAACCCGGCGGCGGTCAAACGCTTCTTCGAAACCGGTGGCAAGAGCCTGCTCGACGGCCTCTCGCACCTGGCCAAGGATCTGGTGCACAACGGCGGTATGCCGAGCCAGGTCAACATGGGCGCATTCGAAGTCGGCAAAAGCCTGGGCGTGACCGAAGGCGCTGTGGTATTTCGCAACGACGTGCTGGAGCTGATCCAGTACCGGCCAACCACCGAGCAGGTGCACGAGCGCCCATTGCTGGTGGTGCCGCCGCAAATCAACAAGTTCTACGTTTTCGACCTGAGCCCGGACAAAAGCCTGGCGCGTTTCTGCCTGCGCAACAATGTGCAGACCTTCATCGTCAGCTGGCGCAACCCGACCAAGGAGCAACGCGAGTGGGGCCTGTCGTCCTACATCGAAGCGCTCAAGGAAGCAGTCGACGTGGTCACCGCGATCACCGGCAGCAAAGACGTGAACATGCTCGGCGCCTGCTCCGGCGGCATCACCTGCACCGCCCTGCTGGGCCACTACGCGGCGATCGGCGAGAACAAGGTCAACGCCCTGACGCTGCTGGTCAGCGTGCTGGACACTACCCTGGACAGCGACGTGGCCCTGTTCGTCGACGAGCAGACCCTAGAAGCCGCCAAGCGCCATTCCTATCAGGCCGGTGTGCTGGAAGGCCGCGACATGGCGAAAGTCTTTGCCTGGATGCGCCCCAATGACTTGATCTGGAACTACTGGGTCAACAACTACCTGCTCGGTAACGAGCCGCCGGTGTTCGATATCCTGTTCTGGAACAACGACACCACACGCTTGCCCGCCGCGTTCCACGGCGACCTGATCGAGCTGTTCAAAAACAACCCGCTGATCCGTCAGGACGCACTGGAAGTGTGCGGTACGCCGATCGACCTGAAGCAGGTCACGGCCGACATCTTTTCCCTGGCCGGCACCAACGACCACATCACGCCGTGGAAGTCCTGCTACAAGTCGGCGCAACTGTTTGGCGGCAATGTCGAGTTCGTGTTGTCCAGCAGCGGGCACATCCAGAGCATCCTGAACCCGCCGGGCAACCCTAAGTCACGTTATATGACCAGCAGCGAAATGCCGGTCAAGGCCGAGGACTGGCAGGAAAACTCCACCAAGCACACCGATTCCTGGTGGCTGCACTGGCAGACCTGGCAGGCCGAGCGCTCGGGCGAATTGAAAAAAGCTCCGGTAAAACTGGGCAACAAGGCTTACCCGGCAGGCGAGGCGGCGCCAGGCACTTACGTACACGAGCGGTAACTGACACACCCCGCTTTACCTGTAGGAGCGAGCTTGCTCGCGATGAACGTCAACGATAACGCGTACTACCTGATTAACGCGCTGCCCTTACGTTTTTCGCGAGCAAGCTCGCTCCTACAGGGAATTCTGGGACGAATTAACACACAGGGCTTGAAGCATGCCGCAACCGTTTATTTTTCGTACCGTCGACCTGGATGGCCAGACCCTCCGCACGGCGGTACGCCCCGGCAAGCCTCACTTGACCCCCTTGCTGATTTTCAATGGCATCGGCGCCAACCTGGAGCTAGTGTTTCCGTTCGTCGCGGCGCTGGACCCGGACCTTGAAGTCATCGCTTTCGATGTCCCGGGTGTTGGCGGCTCGTCGACACCGAACCGGCCGTACCGTTTTCCGAGTCTGGCCAAACTCACGGCACGGATGCTCGACTATCTCGACTATGGGAAAGTCAATGTGATTGGCGTGTCATGGGGCGGCGCCCTCGCCCAGCAGTTCGCCTACGACTATCCCGAGCGTTGCAAGAAACTGGTGCTGGCGGCCACGGCAGCCGGTGTGCTGATGGTGCCGGGCAAACCGAAAGTGCTGTGGATGATGGCCAGCCCACGGCGTTACATCCAGCCGTCTCACGTCATCCGCATTGCGCCGATGATCTACGGCGGCTCGTTCCGTCGCGATCCGACCCTCGCCGCCAGCTATGCGGCAAAAGTGCGTTCGGCAGGCAAGCTCGGTTACTACTGGCAGTTGTTCGCCGGTCTCGGCTGGACCAGCATTCACTGGCTGCACAAGATCCATCAGCCGACGCTGGTGCTGGCGGGCGACGACGATCCACTGATCCCGTTGATCAACATGCGACTGCTGGCCTGGCGGATTCCCAATGCTCAGTTGCACATCATCGATGACGGGCATCTGTTCCTGATTACCCGCGCGGAGGCCGTGGCGCCGATCATCATGAAATTTCTCGAGGAAGAACGGCAGCGCGCCGTGATGCATCCACATCCGGCGCCATTCGGCGGTTAGCCGACCCCGGCTTTTGTTACAAAAAGGGGTCGGCAGGACGCCGCGCCGCGCAACAACCCGTTACAGCGTCTATGGTGTTCTGGTTCGGTGTATTTGTTTTTGACCTGAAGACGAAGGAGTGTTGAGTCATGCGCGAAAAACCAGCGAGGGAGTTGTTGCCCACTCCCGCCGCGTTCATCAACGCACAGAGTGCGATTACGGGCCTGCGTGGTCGGGATCTGATATCGACCCTGCGCAGTGTTGCCGCCTATGGTTTGCGCAACCCGGTGCACAGCACCCGACACGCCTTGAAGCTGGGCGGTCAATTGGGGCGTGTGTTGCTGGGCGAAACCCTGCACCCGACCAACCCGCAGGACAGTCGCTTTGCCGACCCGGCCTGGAGCCTCAACCCGTTTTATCGCCGCAGCCTGCAGGCGTACCTGAGTTGGCAGAAGCAGGTCAAAAGCTGGATCGACGATAGCAACATGAACGCGGACGATCGCGCCCGCGCCCACTTCGTGTTCTCCTTGCTCAACGATGCGGTGTCACCGTCCAACACCCTGCTCAATCCGCTGGCGATCAAGGAAATCTTCAACTCCGGCGGCAGCAGCCTGGTGCGCGGCATCAGTCATCTGGTCGATGATTTCCTGCACAACGACGGCCTGCCAAGGCAAGTGACCAAACAGGCGTTCGAGGTCGGCAAAACGGTCGCCACCACCACCGGCTCCGTGGTGTTTCGCAATGAACTGCTGGAGCTGATCCAGTACAAGCCGATGAGCGAAAAGCAGTATTCCAAACCGCTGCTGGTGGTGCCGCCACAGGTCAACAAGTACTACATTTTCGACTTGAGTCCCGGCAACAGCTTCGTCCAGTTCGCCCTGAAGAACGGCCTGCAAACCTTCATGATCAGTTGGCGCAACCCGGATGTGCGCCATCGCGAATGGGGCCTGTCGACCTACGTCGAAGCCGTGGAAGAAGCGATGAACGTGTGCCGGGCGATCACCGGTGCGCGCGAGGTCAACCTGATGGGCGCCTGCGCCGGCGGGCTGACCATTGCCGCGCTGCAAGGTCATTTGCAAGCCAAGCGGCAGTTGCGTCGGGTATCCAGCGCGACCTACCTGGTGAGCCTGCTCGACAGCCAGATGGACACGCCGGCCACACTTTTCGCCGACGAACAGACCCTGGAAGCGGCCAAGCGTCGGTCCTATCAGAAGGGTGTGCTGGACGGTCGCGACATGGCCAAGGTCTTCGCCTGGATGCGCCCCAACGATTTGATCTGGGGCTACTTCGTCAACAACTACCTGTTGGGAAAGGAGCCGCCGGCGTTCGACATTCTCTACTGGAACAGCGACAACACGCGTCTGCCGGCAGCCTTTCATGGCGACCTGCTGGACTTCTTCAAGCACAACCCGCTGAGTCATCCGGGCGGTCTTGAAGTGTGCGGCACGCCGATCGATCTGCAGAAAGTCACCGTCGACAGCTTCAGCGTGGCCGGCATCAACGACCACATCACCCCGTGGGATGCGGTGTATCGCTCGACGCTGCTGCTGGGTGGCGAGCGACGCTTCGTGCTGTCCAACAGCGGTCATGTGCAGAGCATTCTCAACCCGCCCTCAAACCCGAAAGCCAACTTTGTCGAAAGCACGAAACTGAGCAGCGATCCACGGGCCTGGTATTACGACGCCAAACAAGTCGACGGCAGTTGGTGGACGCATTGGCTGAGCTGGATTCAGGAACGCTCGGGCGCGCAGAAAGAAACCCACATGGCGCTCGGCAACCAGAATTATCCACCGATGGAGGCGGCACCCGGTACTTACGTGCGCGTGCGCTGACACCCAATACGCTATGGCCAGCAACCCATACACTGTAGGAGCGAGCTTGCTCGCGAAGAACGAAACGGCAACGCAGTAAATCAGGCAGCACGCGTTATCGTTCACGTTTTTCGCGAGCAAGCTCGCTCCTACAGGGACGGGGTTGGCCTGGCATGATCATTAAGAAGACTGGATGAAAACCCGCGACCGGATCCTCGAATGTGCCCTGCAGTTGTTTAACCAGAAGGGCGAACCAAACGTCTCCACCATGGAAGTTGCCAACGAAATGGGCATCAGCCCGGGCAACCTCTACTATCACTTCCACGGCAAGGAACCGCTGATTCTCGGGTTGTTCGAGCGCTTCCAGGCGGAGCTCGCGCCGCTGCTCGATCCGCCGTCCGACGTGGAACTTGCACCTGAAGACTATTGGCTGTTTCTGCATTTGATCGTCGAGCGACTGGCTCATTACCGGTTTCTGTTCCAGGACCTGTCGAACCTCGCCGGGCGCCTGCCGAAACTGGCCAAAGGGATACGCAACCTGCTCAATGCGCTGAAGCGCACGCTGGCGTCATTGCTGGCGCGCCTGAAGGCTCAGGGGCAATTGGTCAGCGAAACACAGGCGCTGGGGCAACTGGTGGAGCAGATCACCCTGACGCTGCTGTTCTCGCTGGACTATCAGCGGATTCTGGATCGTGAGGGTGAGGTGAAGTTGGTGGTGTATCAGATCATGATGCTGGTGGCGCCGCATCTGCTGCCGCCGATCAAGGTCGCGACCGAGCAGTTGGCACTGCAATACCTGAAAGAGCATTAAGATCAAAATATCGCAGCCTTCGGCAGCTCCTACATTGGGTCGCGTACATCTGTAGGAGCTGCCGAAGGCTGCGATCTTTTCGCCGACGACTCAATCCTCAAACAAAAACGCCCGACCTTGGCAGGCCGGGCGTTTTTTTAGCCCTGAAATCAGGTCTGACTGGTTGGCGTCGATGGAGCTGGCGCGGCAGTCGGGGTTGCAGCAGGGGTTGGCGCGGTAGCAGAGTTCGATGCGCTCACCGGAGTTGCCAGTTTGGCGGCCGCCACTGCTGGTTTGGGAGCAGCGGCTTTCGGCGCTGCCGGTTTTTTCACTGCTGGCGTCTTCGCTACGGCAGGTTTTGCCGCTGGCTTGACTGCCGGTTTTGCTGCTGCTTTGGCGGCGACCGGTTTGGCCGCTGGCTTGGCTGCTGCAGGTTTTGCTGCGGCAGTTTTGGCCGCCGGTTTAGCGGCCGCTTTTGCCAGTGGCTTGGCAGCAGGTTTGGCCGCAACAGGCGCAACCTTGGCACCGGTGAGTTTTTCGATTTGCTTGGTCAGGGTATCGACCTTGCTGTGCAGCGCTTTCACTTCGTTACGGCTCGGTACACCCAGGCGCGAAATGGCGCTGTTCAGGCGCTTGTCGAAAGCACCTTCCAGCTCATCCCACTTGCCCAGCGCACGATCTTTCACGCCACTGATGCGCGACTTGGCCGAGGAAGCGGAATCCTTGACGTCATCGACTTTCTTGCCGACAGCGCTCTTGGTGAGCTTCTCGGCTTTCTCGCCGTCTTTGACCAATGTATCGAAGAGCTTGCTGCCGTCAGTGTCGATCTTCGAGTACACGCCTAAACCAGCCAGCCAGATTTTGCGGGAGTAATCTTCGACTTTCCCAATCCACGAGCTGCCTTCTTTTTCGGTGTTCTTTTTACCAGCCATCCCGTTCTCCTTAAGATTTCTGCGCGACGCGTTCGAGCAATGCCGTCAGCTCATCGAGCTTAGCAGACAGTGTCTCAACGTCATGTTTAGACGGAATGCCGATACGATTCAAGGCACTTGCGACACGCGAGTCAAAAGCCTTCTCGACCTTGTCGAGCTGAACTTCGACCCGGCCTTTGAAAGTGCTCACTTCACTCTTGGCTTCATCGATCTCGGCGTTCGCGGCTTCAAGTTTCTCGGCAACTGCCTTTTTACCTTCGCTTTCAACAACTTGACCAGCCTTGATCAACTCTTGAAAGTACTCGCTGCCCTCGTGGCCAACCTTGGTGTAGGCACCCAGGCCTGCCAGCCAGATCTTGCGGGCGTAAGATTTAACGTCCTTAAGAGCCGCTGTCGAAGCGTCGATTTTTTTCTTCAAAATAACTTTGGCCATGGTGCACCTCACGCGCAGAAGGTTTGAGGAACTGCCCGCGAAAGAGTCGGGCTCAGGCACAAAGTAGGGAGAAAAATTAGAAACAACACCCTAACAACTGAAATAATCCTCAGGTCACACCACAAACAAAATATGGGAGCGGGCTTGCCCGCGAAGACGATGGATCAGCCACAGAGTTTATTGCGGATGTACCGGCCTCTTCGCGGGCAAGCCCGCTCCCACAGGAATTGCATTCACAAATCCATGCCCGTTAAGCCAACGCTTTTTCCAGCCCCTTTTCGATTTCCGATTTGATCGTGCCGCTCATGGCCGACATCAACAGGCCCAACTCGACCTCGACCTTGATCGAATTCTCCCCCACATGCACCGCGCCTTTCACACCGGAACGCCTGAGGTTCAGGGTATCGCCCGACCATTGCGGCTCCAGGCCATATTGAACGCAGAGGTTCTGCGCCAGCTTGTCGGCCTTCTCGCGGGCCGCTACCTTGCCCAGGCCGTGGGCACGCTCAACACTAATACGGGCCATCAAATGACTCCTGCTTTATGGATACTTTCCTGAAGCATCTTGACCGCTGCTGCGGCAAAACGTCCCGGCTATTGCCTATCTTACCTTCAGCCTTGCCAAGACAAAGCAGGCCACCGGGATTAGAATGTCCCGCATTCTCTTCTGGTGACAGCGATATGACTGATCAGCGCAAAGGCAGCGATGCCGAACCCACCACTCACTTCGGTTTCAAAAACGTTCCGGAAAGCCAAAAAGCGGAAAAAGTCGCTGAGGTTTTCCACTCGGTGGCCGCCAAGTACGACCTGATGAACGACCTCCTGTCAGGCGGCATGCACCGTCTGTGGAAGCGTTTCGCGATCGAACTGTCGGGCGTGCGCACCGGCAACCGCGTGCTGGACATCGCTGGCGGCACGGGCGACCTGACCAAAAAGTTTTCGCACCTCGTGGGCCCGACCGGCCAGGTGGTGTTGGCCGACATCAACGAATCCATGCTCAAGGTCGGTCGTGACCGCCTGCTGGACCTGGGTGTGGCCGGCAACGTTGAATTCGTTCAGGCCGACGCTGAAAAGCTGCCGTTCCCGGACAACCATTTCGATTGCGTGACCATCGCTTTCGGCCTGCGCAACGTGACGCATAAAGAAGACGCCTTGCGCTCGATGCTGCGCGTGCTGAAACCGGGCGGCCGTTTGCTGGTGCTGGAATTCTCCAAGCCGACCAACGCGCTGATGTCCAAGGCCTACGACGCCTACTCGTTCGCCTTCATGCCGCTGATGGGCAAGCTGATCACCAACGACTCGGAAAGCTATCGTTACCTGGCCGAATCGATCCGCATGCACCCGAATCAGGAAACCCTGAAGTCGATGATGGTCGAGGCCGGTTTCGACCGCGTGACCTATCACAACATGACCGCAGGCATCGTTGCCCTGCACCGCGGCATCAAGCCCTGATGTTGCTGGCCGGACTGCTCGCCAGCGTTGAACTCGGTCTGAACCGGGTGCTGCGTCTCGACAGCACGGCGCTGCCACGGCTGGCACATTTGAGCGGCAAGGTGATTGCCATCGACTGCCGCAGCCCGGCACTGCAACTGTTCATCCTGCCCAGCGACGAAGGCTTGATGCTCGCTTCCCAGTGGGAAACCGGCGCCGACTGCACCTTGCGTGCACCGGCCTCAAGCCTGTTGAAACTGGCGATGAGCAAGGACAAGACCTCGGTCCTGCATGGTCCCGACGTCGAGTTCTACGGCGACAGCGGTGTGCTGCTGGAACTGGCGGCGATCCTTCAGGACCTCGAGTTGGACTGGGAGTACGAACTCTCGCGCTGGCTAGGCCCGGTCGCCACGCACCTGGTCGGCGGTCATTTGCGCAGCCGCGCACGCTGGTATCAGCAAGGGTTCGCCAGCCTGGGCCAGAACCTGGGCGAATACCTGGCCGAAGAATCGCGCACCCTCGTCGGTCAGCGCGAAGCCGAAGCCCGTTTCAGTGAACTGGACCAGATCAAGCTCGATCTGGAACGTCTCGAGGCGCGTTTCGAGCGCCTTTCCCGATCCCTCGACCCAAGCGATAACGCATGAAGCTGCTTGCCGTCCGCCGTTTGTTGCGCATCCAGCGCGTTGTGATTCGCTACCGCCTCGATGACCTGCTGTTCGCCCTGCCGCTGCCGTGGTTTCTGCTGGCGCTGCGCTACGCCTTGCCGTGGCGCTGGTTCCCGCGCAAGACGCTGGACCTGAGCCGTGGCGCCCGATTGCGTCTGGCGCTGCAGGACCTCGGGCCGATTTTCATCAAGTTCGGGCAGATCCTGTCCACCCGCCGCGATCTGCTGCCGGAAGACATCGCCGACGAGCTGATGAAGTTGCAGGACCGCGTGCCACCGTTCGATTCGCAAGTGTCGATCAAGCTGATCGAAGAACAGCTCGGCAAGAAAATCAGCGAAGTGTTCAGCCGCTTCGACGTCGAACCGCTGGCTTCTGCTTCGGTGGCGCAGGTGCATGCCGCGCAGCTGAAAACCGGTGAAGAAGTCGTGGTCAAAGTGATCCGTCCCGGCCTGAAACCCATCATCGCGCAGGATCTGGCGTGGCTGTTCATCCTCGCCCGCGCGGCGGAGAAACTCTCGGCCGACGCACGCCTGCTGCACCCGGTGGACGTGGTGCAGGACTACGAAAAAACCATCTACGACGAACTCGACCTGTTGCGCGAGGCGGCCAACGCCAGCCAGTTGAAACGCAATTTCGAAGGTTCGACGCTGCTGTATGTGCCACAAGTCTATTGGGACTGGTGCCGGCCGAAAGTGCTGGTGATGGAGCGCATCTACGGGATTCAGGTGACCGATCTGGCGACCCTCGCCGATCAACGCACCGACATGAAGATGCTCGCCGAGCGTGGCGTGGAGATCTTCTTCACCCAGGTGTTCCGCGACAGTTTCTTCCACGCCGACATGCACCCGGGCAACATCTTTGTCAGCACCGTCAACCCGTGGAGCCCACAGTACATTGCGATCGACTGCGGCATCGTCGGCAGCCTGACCCCGGAAGACCAGGATTACCTGGCGCGCAACCTGTTCGCGTTCTTCAAGCGTGACTACCGTCGTGTGGCGCAATTGCACATCGATTCGGGCTGGGTGCCGGCGGAAACCAAACTCAACGAATTCGAAGCAGCGATCCGTACGGTGTGCGAGCCGATCTTCGAAAAACCGTTAAAAGATATTTCCTTTGGCCAGGTGCTGATGCGCCTGTTCCAGACCGCTCGACGCTTCAACATGGAAGTGCAGCCGCAGTTGGTGCTGCTGCAAAAAACCCTGTTGAATATCGAAGGCCTGGGCCGCCAGCTGTACCCGGACCTCGATTTGTGGAACACCGCCCAACCGTTCCTCGAACGCTGGATGCGTGAACGCGTCAGCCCCAAAGCCTTGCTTGGCAACGTGCAGAGCCAGTTCGAACAGCTGCCGCACCTGGCCAATATGGCCCGCGATTTGCTTGAACGCATGTCCCAGCCCCACGCCTACGACCCGCCGCCACCGTGGCATCGACGCCGGGACGACTGGTTCCTGCGCTTGCTCGGCACTGCCCATCTGGCCGGCGGTTCGATACTCGCCGCAGGCGGGCCGCTGAACGAACTGGCTTACTGGCCGGCCGGAATCATGATGGCCGTCGGTTTGTATCTGGTCGTTCGCCGATAGCCAGTTGTGTTGCGCGCTGGCACACTGTTTCAACGCTTGGGTTCTGCTCATGAAGTGTGGAACCCGTTGTCGGAGTCGAAGATGAAAAACTGGCTGGACGAGATCAAGTGGGACGCTGATGGCCTGGTGCCGGCGATTGCCCAGGATCACAAGACCGGGCGCGTCCTGATGATGGCCTGGATGAACCGTGAAGCGCTGGAACTGACCGCCGCCGAGAACCGCGCCATTTACTGGTCGCGCTCCCGCGGCAAGCTGTGGCGCAAGGGCGAAGAGTCCGGCCACGTGCAGACCCTGCATGAGATGCGCCTGGACTGTGACGCCGACGTGATCATCCTGATGGTCGAGCAGATCGGCGACATCGCCTGCCATACCGGCCGTCAGAGCTGCTTCTACCGCGTCTTCGAGAACGGCGACTGGACAACCGTCGACCCGGTCCTGAAAGACCCGCACGCCATCTATTCCGCAGGACACACCCATGAGTGACACTCTCACCCGACTGGCCGAAGTGCTGGAAGAGCGCAAAGGCGCCGCCGCCGACAGCTCGTATGTCGCCAGCCTGTACCACAAGGGCTTGAACAAGATTCTGGAAAAAGTCGGCGAAGAGTCGGTCGAAACCATCATTGCCGCCAAGGATGCCGCCATCAGCGGTGACTGCAGCGATGTGATCTACGAGACTGCCGATTTGTGGTTCCACAGCATGGTCATGCTCGCCCAACTGGGGCAACATCCACAGGCTGTACTCGATGAACTCGACCGTCGTTTCGGTCTGTCCGGACACGCCGAGAAAGCCTCGCGCCCGTCCGCCTGAACAATTATTAGAAAGGAGCAGCAACATGGGCATTTTTGACTGGAAACACTGGATCGTCATCCTGGTTGTTGTCGTTTTGGTGTTCGGCACCAAGAAACTGAAAAACCTCGGCACTGACGTGGGCGAGTCGATCAAGGGCTTTCGCAAAGCCATGAATGATGAAGACAAGACCGTCGACCCGACCGTGACCCCGGCCCAACCGGTGCCACCGGTTCAGCCACAGACCACACAGTCCGTGAACCAGCCGCACACGATCGACGTGCAAGCGCAAAAAGTCGAAGAGCCGATTCGCAAAGACGTGTGAGCACTGACTAATGTTTGGTATCAGCTTCTCTGAATTGCTGCTCGTCGGCCTCGTGGCCCTGCTGGTGCTGGGTCCCGAGCGTCTGCCGGGTGCTGCGCGCACGGCCGGCCTGTGGGTCGGGCGTCTGAAGCGCAGCTTCAACGCGATCAAGCAGGAAGTTGAACGTGAAATCGGTGCCGACGAAATTCGTCGGCAACTGCACAACGAGCACATTCTGTCGCTGGAACAGGAGGCGCGGAAGATCTTCACGCCGACTCAGCAGGAAGCCACGCCGGTTCAACCGGTTGAACCGGTGGCGGAGCAGACGATTCATGCTGCAGAACCTGCGCCCGTTGTTGCAGCACTTCCGGTTGAACCTGTTACGCCTGCGGCTGCGCTTGTTGCGCCGGCCCCTCATGACCCAACACTGCCGCCGCGAGCCCCATGAGCGATCTCCCAGAAAACGACCAGCACATGCCGCTGGTTTCGCACCTCACCGAGTTGCGTACCCGTCTGCTGCGCTGTGTAGCGGCGATCTTCATCATCTTCGCCGGGTTGTTCGCCTTCACCCAGCAGATCTACACCTTCGTCTCCACGCCGCTGCGCCAGTACCTGCCGGTCGGCGCGACGATGATCGCCACCGACGTGTCGTCGCCGTTCCTGACGCCACTGAAGCTGACCATGATGGTCTCGCTGTTCCTCGCGATCCCGGTCATCCTGCATCAGATCTGGGGCTTTATCGCGCCAGGCTTGTACAAGCATGAAAAACGCATCGCCGTGCCCTTGCTGGTATCGAGCATCATGCTGTTCTACGCCGGCATGGCATTCGCCTATTACCTGGTGTTCCCGCTGATCTTCAAATTCTTCGCCGCCGCCACCCCGGCCGGTGTGGAGATGATGACCGACATCAGCAGCTACCTCGACTTCGTCATGACGCTGTTCTTCGCCTTCGGCGTGGCGTTTGAAATCCCGGTGGCCGTGGTGCTGCTGGTATGGATCGGCGTGGTCGACGTCAAATACCTGAAGAAAATCCGCCCGTACGTGGTCATCGGCTGCTTCGTGGTCGGCATGATCCTGACGCCACCGGACATCTTTTCGCAGACGCTGCTAGCCGTACCGATGTGGCTGCTGTTCGAGATCGGCATCCTGTTCGGCGGCCTGATCAGCAAGCGTGGCGAGCACCCGGACGACCAGCCGGTTGACGATCACAACGACCAGCCGCCAGCGACCCAGCCGTGAACCTGCTGCTCCTCGAAGAGGCCGATTTCATTGCGGCCGACCGGGCGATCCTGCGCGATCGCCGGTTGACGCACATGCAGGAAGTTCACCGCTGTGAAGTGGGTGACAACATGCGCGTCGGGCGTATCGGCGGCTTGATGGGTTCGGCCGAAGTGCTGCGTCTGGACGCCGATGAAGCCGAACTGCGCGTCACCCTCGACCAGCCGCCACCCGCCAAGCTGCCGCTGACCCTGGTATTGGCCCTTCCGCGGCCGAAAATGCTGCGTCGGGTGTTTCAGACCGTGGCGGCCATGGGTGTGCCGCGGATCGTGCTGGTGAACAGCTACCGCGTCGAGAAAAGTTTCTGGCAAACGCCGTTTCTCGAACCTGAAGCGATACGCGAGCAATTGATCCTCGGCCTCGAACAGGCCCGGGACAGTGTGCTGCCTGAAATTGTCATTGAGAAGCGCTTCAAACCGTTCGTCGAAGATCGACTGCCAGCGATCGCCGAAGGCACCCTCGGCCTGGTCGGTCATCCCGGCAATTACCCGCCCTGCCCTCGTGGCCTGGATGAACCGGTCACCTTGGCCATCGGCCCGGAAGGCGGCTGGATCCCCTACGAAATCGACCTGTTGGCCAAGTCCGGCCTGCAACCGGTGCAGCTCGGCGAGCGCATCCTGCGCGTCGAAACCGCCGTTACTGCGCTGCTCGCCCGCCTGTTCTAACCCCGCCGCTGAGCTTCATTCCAAACCCTGTGGCGAGGGAGCTTGCTCCCGCTTGGTCGCGAAGCGGCCATCGCTTTTATTCCCCGATATCGCAGTGACTGGTTTTACGACGGCTACGCCGCCGAGCGGGAGCAAGCTCCCTCGCCACAGGTAACTTGCCTGCCAGACCATTGTGCTGCACCTACAGAACCCCGTCCTTCTGCCGATATATCTCCCATAAAAACAACTAGTGATCCGTGGGGGTTGCAGCATGTACCAATGGCTAGCCGGGAAACTGGGGAACGTCAGCGTCAATCGCAAACTGGGTGTCGGCTTCGGTCTTGTGCTGCTGCTGACATTGTCGATCACCGTCACCGGCTGGGCCGGTCTGAGTGACGTGGTCAGTCGCGGCGACAAGCTGGGGTTTATTTCCAGCCTCAATGAGCTGACCAAGGACTTGCGCCTGGCCCGCCTGGATTACGAGATGCGCCGTGGCGAACAGGGACCGGGCGCCGTCAACGAGCTGCTCGGCCAACTCGACACCGGACTGAAAACCGCGCGCACGCTGATCGAACAACCGGCCGACGTAGCGATGATCGACCAGCAACTGGCCGCCGTCAGTGAGTACAAACAAGCCTTCGCCGCCATGACCCAAGCCGGCGCCAACCGCGAAGATGCCCGCAGCAAACTCGGCGCCACGGCCGATAACGCCGTGGCACGCGTGACCGAAGTCGAGAAATCCTTGCTGCAAGGCGAGAGCGTCGCCGATTTCAACAGCGTCATCGACCTGAGCAAACTGATCCAGCAGGCTCGCTTCCAGGTGCGCGGCTATACCTACAGCGGCAAGACCGAAGCCGAGCAACCGGCACTGGACGCCATCGACAACGCGTTGAAAAACCTCGAAAGCCTGCCGTCCAGATTGCCGGAACAGCACATCGCCAACCTGCAACAGGCCAGCGATTCACTCAAGGCCTACCGCGCCGCTGTCAGCCAGTACCGAGACTCTCAGGTCGCCAGCGCCGCCGCACTCAAACGCATGGCCACCGAAGGCAACATCCTGCTCGACGCCAGCAAAAAACTCACCGCCTCGCAAACCGTCGTGCGTGACACCGACGCCGCACACGCCAAGAACATGCTGTTACTGGCCACCGCCCTGGCGCTGGTCTTCGGCCTCTTCGCGGCGTGGGCCATCACTCGGCAGATCGTCATTCCGTTGAGCCAGACGCTAAAAGTGGCCGAGCGCATAGCCGCTGGCGACTTGACCCAGAACCTCGATTCCGAGCGCCGGGACGAACTCGGTCAACTCCAGCGCGCCATGCAGCGCATGACCCTGGGCCTGCGTGAATTGATCGGCGGCATCAGCGACGGCGTCACACAAATCGCCAGTGCCGCCGAAGAACTGTCCGCAGTGACCGAGCAGACCAGCGCCGGGGTCAACAGCCAGAAGGTCGAGACCGATCAGGTGGCGACCGCGATGAACGAAATGACCGCCACCGTGCAGGAAGTCGCGCGCAACGCCGAAGAGGCTTCTGAAGCGGCAGTCGCCGCCGATCAGCAGGCCCGCGAAGGTGACAAGATTGTCGGCGAAGCCATCGCTCAAATCGAACGCCTGGCCAGGGAAGTCGGCAACTCGACCGAGGCCATGGGTCACCTGAAACGCGAAAGCGACAAGATCGGCAGCGTGCTCGACGTGATCAAATCCGTCGCCCAGCAAACCAATCTGCTGGCGCTCAACGCGGCCATTGAAGCCGCCCGTGCCGGTGAAGCCGGGCGTGGATTTGCGGTGGTCGCCGATGAAGTCCGCAGCCTGGCCCAGCGCACCCAGCAGTCCACCGAAGAAATCGAAGAGCTGATCGTCGGCCTGCAAAGCGGCACCCAGCAGGTCGCAACCATCATGGACAATAGCCGCAGCCTGACCGACAGCAGCGTCGAACTGACCCGCCGTGCCGGTGGCTCGCTGGAAAGCATCACTCGCACCGTGTCGGCCATCCAGTCGATGAACCAGCAGATCGCCTCAGCGGCCGAACAGCAAAGCGCGGTGGCTGAAGAGATCAACCGTAGCGTGCTCAACGTGCGCGATGTGTCCGAGCAGACCTCGGCCGCCAGTGAAGAGACCGCGGCTTCCAGCGTCGAGCTGGCGCGGTTGGGGACGCATTTGCAGATGCTGGTGGGCAGGTTCAAGGTTTGACGAAGCTGTAAAATCAAAAGATCGCAGCCTTCGGCAGCTCCTACAAGGTAATGTGTACACCTGTAGGAGCTGCCGAAGGCTGCGATCTTTTTTCAGCGATGCGGCTACAAAACCTGGCGCAAAAACGCCTGAGCCCGCGGATCCTTCGGCGCATCGAAGAACTCGGCCGGCGAGGCATCTTCCAGCAATTTGCCGTGATCGAAGAACAACACCCGATCCGCCACTTCCCGCGCAAAACCCATTTCATGAGTGACGCAGACCATGGTCATGCCTTCCACGGCCAGGGTTTTCATCACGTCCAGCACTTCCCCGACCATTTCCGGGTCGAGGGCCGAGGTCGGCTCATCGAACAGCATGACCTTGGGTTCCATCGCCAGCGCCCGGGCAATCGCCACGCGCTGTTGCTGACCGCCGGACAGGCGCGACGGGTACTCGTTGGCCTTCTGCGCGATACCTACCTTCTCCAGCAATGCCAACGCTTTGGCTTCACGCTCTTTCTTGCCACGCTTGCGCACGACTTTCTGGGCGAGGCAGAGGTTTTCCAGCACGGTCATGTGCGGGAACAGGTTGAAATGCTGGAACACCATGCCGACTTCGCGGCGGTAGGCATTCACGTCGGTTTTCGGGTCGGCCAGTTGCAGACCGTCGATGCTCACCGAGCCCGAATCGAATTCTTCCAGACCGTTGAGGCAGCGCAGAAACGTCGACTTGCCGGAACCGGACGGGCCGATCACCACCAGCACTTCGCCCTTGGCGACGGTTGTGCTGACGTTGTCCACCGCGCGCACCACCTGGCCGCGGGTGTCGAAGACTTTTACCAGATCGCGGACTTCAATCACTTTGCGCGAGCCTCCGCTCAAGCCGGCTGGCGATTTTCGACAGCGGCAGGTTGATCAACAAATACAGACCGGCCACGCAGAACAGGATTTCGAATGGCGAGAACGAGGTGGTGATGACTTCGCGGCCGCTTTTCAGCAGCTCGGTAATCGCGATCACTGACACCAGCGAGGTGTCCTTGACCAGGCTGATGAATTGCCCGGCGAGCGGCGGCAGCACGCGTTTTAACGCTTGCGGCAGCACCACGTGGCGCATCGACTGCCCCGCGCTCAAGCCCAGGGAACGCGCGGCTTCGTTCTGGCCACGGGCGATCGACTGCACGCCGGAGCGGATGATCTCCGCCACATAGGCACCGGTGAACAGCGACAGCGCGGCGATCCCGGCGAATTCCCGTGACAGGTTCATCACGGTGCCGATGAAGAAGTAGAAAATGAAAATCTGCACCAGCAACGGCGTACCGCGCACCAGTTCGACGTATATCGTCGACAGATCACGCAGGGTCGGGTTGTTCGACAGACGGCACAGGCCGGTGGCCAGACCGATCAGCAAGCCGAGCACGCCCGACACCACGGACAGCCACAAGGTGGTCCAAAGACCCCACATCAGCGGTCCGGCAGCCCAATGACGAGTCACGCCAATCACGTCGCCTTCGGCCACATCATCGCCCTGGGCGACTTGCAGGCTGTTGTCGTCGACGGTCAGATGCTGCTCGTTACCCGCGTCGTTGCGCAGGGTCACTTCAGCCTTGTCGCCTTTGCGCACCAGTTCGCTGACGGTCGAGATGTCGGCGGCGCGCTGGGACTCTTCGGCGTGGTAGGCGAAGTACTGCGGCACGCGGTTCCAGCGCCATTCGTAGGACATCAGCGAGGTGGCGTAATACAACGCGCCGGCCAGGCCGATCAGCACCAGCACGGTCAAGACGTGCCAGGGCCATTGGGCTTTTTTCTGTTTCATTTAAGGGTAAATCCATAACGATCAGGGCGTCCGCTCCCTCTGCGGCGAGGGAGCTTGCTCCCGCTGGGATGCGAAGCAGCCCTGAAATCAGCCACCGCGCAACGTCGGGTAGAACGGTTCAAACCGGTTTTACGACTGCTGCGCAGCCGAACGGGAGCAAGCTCCCTCGCCACAAAGGACAGTGCTACTCCATATCCTTTTGCCAAGCGGTGTCTTTGAACCACTTGTCATGGATGCGATCGTAGGTGCCGTCTTCGCGGATCTGGTGCAGGAAGTTGTTGATGAAGTTGATGCTGTCGTAGTCACCTTTCTTCAGACCGAAGGCCAGCGGTTCGTAGGTGAACGGCTTGTCGAGGAACACCAGTTTGCCGTTGCCGACCTTGTTCACTGCCACGACGTTGTAAGGCGCGTCATAGATGAAGGCGTCGGCCTTGCCGTTGACCACGTCGAGCACGGCTTCCTGCTCGTTGTCGTAGCCGTGGTACTTGGCTTGGGAGATCAGCTTCTTGGCGACCATCTCGCCGGTGGTGCCGAGCTTGGAGGTGATGCGGTAGTCGGCGGTGTTCAGGTCTTTATAGGACTTGATGGTGCCTTCCAGCTCCTTGCGGATCAGCAAGGTCTGGCCAACCACGATGAACGGTTCGCTGAAGTTCAGGCGCAGGTTGCGTTCCTGGGTCAGGGTCATGCCGCTGCCGATCATGTCGAACTTGTCGGTCAGCAGGGCCGGGATAATGCCGTCGTAGCCGGTGGACACCATCTCCAGTTTGACACCCATGGCCTTGGCCATGGCTTTGAGGATGTCGACCTCAAAACCGATGATCTCGCCGCGCTTGTTGGTCATCTCGAACGGCATGTAGGTCGGGTCCATGCCGACTTTCAGCGTGCCGCGCTTGACCGCATCATCAATGGCACCGGCCTGCGCCGCGCTGACTGCAACCAATGCCGTGACGCCGACCAGCAGCATCGAGAGATACTTCTTCATCATCATGTCCCCAAACCCATTGCGTTATGAGGCGCGCAAACGGCGGCTCCCCTCAGGAAACGCACCGCTACGGACAAAAATTATCCGGGCGCACCAATTCGGGGACGGATGCTAACGTACTCGCTCGTTTGCACAAGTGTTTGCGCGTGATTTGTTGTTTCACGGGCCTGAAAGCAAAAGATCGCAGCCTTCGGCAGCTCCTACAGATTGACACCGTGTAGGAGCTGCCGAAGGCTGCGATCTTTTAAAAACACCCGCCTCCTCTCAGAAGCGGGGCTTTTTATGCTAACTGAGGCTGTGCACTCAGAGGCTTGAGCGGCAGCAACGGCGCATGGGGATCGGATTTCACCGATTTGCGCCAGGCTTCCAGCCACTCGGGATGACCTTCGTTCCAGACCTGCTCATGCAAACGAGCCAGTGCCACCGGATCGCTCAGCAGTTGCACGCGCTCATTGTTGGTCAGCGCGTCAGGCCCGACTTTCAATGCATGGCGAACACGCTCGATCCGCAGCCATTCGATCGGCTCGGCCTCACGGTGACGCGAAGTCGCCAGCGAGCACGCCAGGGCGTTCTGCTGAGGATCGACCACCGAGCGGACGAAGCCGTCTTTCAGCGCGTGGTAACGGTTTTCATGGGTGTACTGGTCCGTTGCCAGCAACGCCTGTGGCGGATTGTATTCCTCAGGGATCAGGAACAGGCTTTCGTCACGGGACTTGAGGCCCAGGCCCACGCGGCTGGAAATCACCGACACCGGAATTGACAGCATCAACGATCCGACGATCGGCACCAGCCACCAGAGGAAGCTCGGGTTCAGCCAGATCACCAGCAGCGCCCAGAAGAAGCCCAGCAGGGTTTGCGGACCGTGGCGCTTGACCGCTTCGCTCCATGGCGTGGAGTCGTCGTCACGTTGCGGCGAATTCCAGGTCGCGGCCCAGCCGAGGAACGCAGCGAGGACGAAACGGGTGTGGAAGATCATCCGCACCGGCGCCAGCAGCATGGAGAACAGCATCTCCAGCAGCATCGACAAGGTCACCTTGAACTTGCCGCCGAACTCTTTCGCGCCCTTGGCCCAGATCAGGATGATGCTCAACAACTTCGGCAGGAACAGCAGCACGATGGTGGTCGAGAACAACGCGATCGCCTTGTCCGGGTGCCATTGAGGCCACAGCGGATAAAGCTGACGCGGTTCCAGGAAGTACTGCGGTTCCATCAGCGTGTTGACCGCCAGCAGCGCCGTCGACAGCACGAGGAAGAAGAACCACAACGGTGCCGACAGGTAAGACATCACACCGGTGAGGAACACCGCACGGTGAACCGGGTGCATGCCCTTGACCAGGAACAGGCGGAAGTTCATCAGGTTACCGTGGCACCAGCGACGGTCACGCTTGAGTTCGTCCAGCAGGTTCGGCGGCAGTTCTTCGTAGCTGCCCGGCAAGTCGTAGGCAATCCACACGCCCCAACCGGCACGGCGCATCAGCGCGGCTTCGACGAAGTCGTGAGACAGGATCGCACCGGCGAACGCGCCTTTGCCCGGCAACGGCGCCAGGGCGCAGTGCTCGATGAACGGCTTCATGCGGATGATCGCGTTGTGACCCCAGTAGTGGGATTCGCCCAACTGCCAGAAGTGCAGACCAGCGGTAAACAGCGGACCGTACACCCGGGTCGCAAACTGCTGCATGCGCGCATACAGCGTGTCCATGCCCGACGCACGCGGCGCGGTTTGAATGATGCCGGCGTCCGGCGTGGCTTCCATCAGGCGCACCAGACTGGTCAGGCACTCGCCGCTCATCACGGAGTCAGCGTCGAGCACGACCATGTACTTGTAGTCACCGCCCCAGCGACGGCAGAAGTCGTCGAGGTTGCCGCTTTTGCGTTTAACGCGGCGGCGACGGCGGCGATAGAAAATCTTGCCGAAGCCCTTGGCTTCACGGCAGACGTCCAGCCAGGCCTGCTGCTCGGCGACGCAGATGTCGGCATCGTTACTGTCGCTGAGGACGAAAAAGTCGAAGCGATCCAGGTCACCCGTGGCCGCAACCGACTCGAACGTCGCGCGCAAACCGGCGAACACCCGTGGCACGTCTTCGTTGCAGATCGGCATCACCAGTGCAGTGCGCGCGTCCTTGGCGATCGGCTCGTTGCCGGCACTTTTACCGGAAATGCGGTATTTGTCGTGACCGGTAAGCAACTCGAGGAAGCCCATCAGCGCCGTCCAGAAACCGGCCGACACCCAGCAGAACAGAATCCCGAACATGATCAGGATGCTGGTCTGCAGCGCATACGGCAGCACTTGCGTGACGGTTTGCATCAGGGGTTGATGCAGGACTTCGTTCAGGTCGACGAACGACCAGCCCTGGTACGGCATGATGCCTTTCATGTACCAGCCGGCGACGATGGTCTGACCGAGCATCAGCACCAGCAGAATGTAACGGCGGATCGAACCGACCGTACGCCAGCGCGCGGCTGGCAATACGTTCTCGTCTTTCGGCGGGGCCGGCGGATTGGTGCGACCGGTCAGACGCCGCCAGCCACGCACCAAAATGTTGGTGCGCCACGGCTCGGGCACGACTTTGGTCCGGCGGATCGGTGGCGTTGCCTTGAGGCAAACCCGACCGCTGGCGTCGAGCACCAGCATTTCCGCTTCTTCCAGCTCTTCAGCGGTGTTCAGGGTCAAACGACGGCCCACCGAAGCCTGAGCGGCCTCGGTCGGAGCGTCGAACGTCGAGGACGACAGGCGCTGGTGCAGCTCGCTGAAGGACTGGCAGCCCGCGAGTTCCGCGCGCTGCTCGTCGGTCATCGGTAAATGCGCCAGATACTCGGCAAGCGACTCTGGCTGTACTTGAGAATTACTCATCGGCAGGCAACTGATAGCTCCAGGTCTCGGTCAGGACTTCTTCAGTCGGTGCCGATTCCGGTGTGGCTGGGGCCGCGTCCGCAGCAGCAGGCTGCTTGGCGTCTTTGTTGTCCTTGTCCTTGGCATCTACGACTGGCTTGGCTTCGGCCTGCTTGGCCTCGGCGGCCTTCGCTTCCTTGTCCGCTTTCTCCGCTTGCCTTGCAGCAACCTTGTCAGCCTTGGCAACAGAAGAATTGGACGCTGGAACCGAAGACGTGGCGAGATCGGCAGGCACGACGTTCTGAACCAGTGCAGCACGCAACTCGGTGGACTTGCCCGGATCCTTGATCTTCATCCGCAGGGTCAGGCGCCAGCCTTTGGTTTCCGGATTGTAACGCACGCTGTTCTCGACCAGCTCGGCGTTGTCGCCAACGCTGACCTGGCTGCGAACGTCCGCAGTTTCAGGCAGCGCCGCTAGGGACGGGCCTTCGAAGTCCACCAGGTAGGCAACGCTGCCGTCCGGCTGGCGGATCAGGTTGGACTGTTTCACGTCACCCGTGGAACGCAGGGTCTGTTGGACCCAAGCGCTGTCCGGCGCATGAATCGAAGCTTCGTCGATGGTCCAGTGCATGCGGTAGCCGAATTCCAGCGGCTGGCCAGGCTCCGGCAGTTTTTCCGGGCTCCAGAACGCAACGATGTTGTCGTTGGTTTCGTCGGCGGTCGGGATTTCAACCAGGTCGACAGAACCCTTGCCCCAGTCGCCTTTTGGCTCGATCCAGGCACTTGGACGTTTGTCGTAGCGGTCGTCGAGGTCTTCGTAGTGACTGAAGTCACGGCCACGTTGCAGCAAGCCGAAACCGCGCGGGTTCTCGATCGAGAAGTTGCTCACCGCCAGGTGTTTCGGGTTGTTCAGAGGACGCCAGATCCACTCGCCGTTGCCGGCATGGATCGACAGACCGCTGGAGTCATGCAGTTCGCGACGATAGTTCAACACTTTGGAAGGCTGGTTGGCGCCGAACAGGAACATGCTGGTCAGCGGCGCAACGCCAAGCTTGGTGACCTTGTCACGCAGGAACATCTGGGCCTTGACGTCGACAACGGTGTCGCTGCCCGGACGCAGGGTCAGGCGATACGCACCGGTGGCGCGTGGCGAATCCAGCAGGGCGAAGATCACCAGGTGCTTGTCACCCGGTTTTGGCTGTTCAATCCAGAACTCGGTGAAACGCGGGAATTCTTCACCGGACGGCAGCGCGGTATCGATGGCCATGCCGCGAGCGGACAAGCCATACGTGTGGCCCTTGCCGACAACGCGGAAGTAACTCGCGCCGAGCATGGTCATGATTTCGTCTTGCTTGTCGGCCTTGTTGATCGGGTACAGCACACGGAAGCCGGCATAACCCAGCTGTTCGGTGGCTTTAGGATCGAACTTCACATCGCCGAAATCGAAACGACTGGCGTCGTATTTGATCTCTTCGACGGTGTTGGCCGTGATTTCGTTAATTTTCACCGGCGTATCGAAGTGCATGCCCTGGTGATAGAACGACAGCTTGAACGGGGTTTTCTGATCGGCCCACTCGGCTTTTTCGGTGCGGAAGCGAATTTTTTGATAGTCCGCGAATTTCATCTCGCGGAATTCGTTCGGCAGGTTACTGCGCGGGGCTTCGTATTTCTGCCCGGCCAGCTCTTTTGCCTTGGCCGACACATCATCCAGACTGAATGCCCAAAGCTGGCCGGCGCTGAGCAGGCAGAGCAGAGCAGAGCCCGCTACCAGTGCGCTTCGTAACCGTTTGGCAGACAATTTTGGTGCAATACAGGGACTAACAATCACGAGCAACCCTCGCCGAAAACAGATCAAAAAACCAACGGCCAGTTAAAGGGCCTGTGAGGAAGACGGCATGAAAAACCCGTCCCTACAAACCACTCTTGCCAAGTTGGCGAGCATTGTTCCGACTCCTATGGGGACAAATGATTCCCCAACAGGTCCAGGACAAGTCTCTACCTAAGTCAAAACGGACCAACGAACGCTGATCCCCGTAGCGCGCGATTATCTAGTAGGCCGCGTTACAACGCATCAGGCGCAACAAAGTATTTCTCGCGAAAAACCCCTGTTTTCAGTGAAAAAGCCCTTAAAAACTTGTTTCAAGCGCTTTCAGGTCTGTAACAGGAAGGTTACCGGGCCATCATTGACCAAGTGCACCTGCATATCCGCGCCGAATCTACCTGATGCCACAGTGCCATGCACCTGTTTCGCTTTCTCTAATAGATAGTCGAAAAGCTCCTCGCCCAGCGCCGGAGGTGCGGCCGTTGAAAAACCCGGGCGCAACCCGCTTCTGGTGTCGGCGGCCAGGGTGAACTGAGAGACCAGCAGCAACCCGCCACCGACGTCTGCCAGGGACAGATTCATCTTGCCCTCGACGTCACTGAACACTCGATAGTTAAGCAGCTTATGCAGAAGTTTGTCGGCGCTGGCCCGAGTATCCTCGGGCTCGACCGCGACCAGAACCAGCAACCCCTGATCGACTGCACCGACCACCTCCCCCGCTACCTCGACTCGCGCACCACGCACGCGTTGCAACAGGCCTTTCATGCTTCTTCAGGGGACAGGTCGAGCAAGCGCCGGGCCATCTGATTGGCGGCGCGCACCAGCGCATCGGTAATGCCCGGCTCGGAAGCGGCATGGCCGGCGTCACGGATGACCTGCAATTCACTGTTCGGCCAGTTCTGATGCAATTCCCAGGCGTTATCCAGCGGGCAGATCACGTCATAGCGACCGTGGACGATCACGCCTGGCAAATGGGCAATCTTGCCCATGTCGCGGATCAGCTGGTTCGGCTCCAGGAACGCATTGTTGGTGAAGTAATGACATTCAATGCGGGCAATCGACAATGCGCGCTGTGGCTCGGAGAAACGATCGACCACCAGCGGGTTCGGGCGCAAGGTCGCCGTCCGGCCTTCCCAGGTGGACCAGGCCTTGGCCGCGTGCATCTGCGCAATCTGGTCGTTACCGGTCAGGCGCTTGTGGAAAGCGCTGAGCAGGTCTTCGCGCTCATCCTGCGGGATCGGCGCGATGTAGTCTTGCCAGTAATCGGGGAACAGACGGCTGGCGCCCGCCTGATAGAACCATTCGATTTCCTGCGGACGGCAGAGAAAAATCCCGCGCAGAATCAGACCGTGCACACGCTCCGGATGGGTTTGCGCGTAGGCCAGCGCCAGGGTCGAGCCCCACGAACCGCCGAACAGCACCCATTTGTCGATGCCCAGGTGCTGGCGAATCCGCTCAAGGTCGGCGACCAGATCCCAGGTGGTGTTGTTTTCCAGGCTGGCGTGGGGGGTGGAGCGACCGCAACCGCGCTGGTCGAAGGTGACGATGCGATACAGGTTCGGATCAAAAAAACAGCGACTCTGTGCATCACACCCGGCGCCGGGGCCGCCGTGGATGAACACCACCGGCAAACCTTCCGGTGAACCGCTTTCGTCGACATACAGGGTGTGGGTTTCATCGACGGCCAGATCGTGCCGGGCGTGGGGTTTGATCTGCGGGTACAAAGTCTGCATTGCGCGCTCCGTAAGGGGTCGAGGTCATCCCTGGGGGGACTACTATTATTCTGCCGTCCGGCATCATAAACCCGAATTACGTCAATGAGCATGCCCTCGCTGAGTCAGAGTTCAGCCGCCGGTTTTTTCAGCCAAATAGCCGAGCAGCGTTTCATAGAGCGCATCGACCTCGGCGACCTGGCGACGAACGCTGTCATTTGTGCGGATAGCGGGTAAGGAGCCATGAGTTTGGTGCCCGTTCAGGCGGATGGGGCCAATCCCCTGCGGGAGCGGTTACGGTCAGTTTTTCAGGCTGGCTTGTACGGTGGCGTCAGCCCGAAAAGATCGCAGCCTGCGGCAGCTCCTACAGGATCGGGTTTTCACGCGGTCATTGTAGGAGCTGCCGCAGGCTGCGATCTTTTGATCTCAGGCGTTATAGCGCTGCCGGCCCCAGGCCAGCAGCCCTTGCAGCAATTCCTTGAGCACCACTTGCGTTGGCGCCGCCAGGTCCGGGCGATAACGGAACGGCTCAAACTCTTCCATGTACGTGCACTGGCCCAACTCCAGTTGCACGGCGTGGATGTTTTCCGCCGGGTTGCCGTAGTGTCGGGTGATGTGCCCGCCCTTGAAACGACCGTTCAGCACATGGCTGTAGTCGCCGTGCCGCGCGCAGATCGCTTCCAGCTGAGTGGCCAACTGAGGATCGCAACTGGCGCCGTTGAAGGTGCCGAGGTTGAAGTCCGGCAGTTTGCCGTCAAACAGGTGCGGGATGATCGAGCGGATCGAGTGCGCATCGAACAGCAGCGCATAGCCAAATTCGGCTTTCAGCCGCGCCAGTTCGTTCTGCAGCGTGCTGTGATACGGCGTCCAGATCTGCTCCAGATAGGTCGCGCGTTCCGCTGCCGACGGCTCCATGCCCTCACGGAACAACGGAATGCCGTCAAACAGCGTCGCGGGATACAAACCGGTGGTGGCGCCGACATACAAAGGCTTGTCGTCAGAAGGCCGGTTCAGGTCGATAACAAACCGCGAGTACTCGGCGGCCAGCGTACTGGCGCCCAGCTCGGTGGCGAATTCGTAGAGTTTCGGAATGTGCCAGTCAGTGTCCGGCAGGCTTTTCGCGTCGGGGATCAACCCGGCTTCGACCGCCGGGGTCAGGCGCAGGCCAGCGTGGGGCATGCTGATCAGCAGCGGCACGCGGCCTTGTTTGAAGTTCAGAACCTTATCCACAACTGCTCTCCTAAACGCTCGTTTCAACGCCGTGACGCACGACGCGTTTCTCCAGATCACCGCCCAGCCAATACGACAGGTCGGCGGGACGATCGATTTGCCAGGCCACAAAATCCGCGACCTTGCCGGCTTCCAGCGAACCGTACGTCTCGGCCATGCCCAACGCGGTGGCGGCATGAATCGTCGCACCGGCCAGGGCTTCTTCCGGGGTCATGCGGAAACAGGTGCAGGCCATGTTCAGCATCAGGCGCAGCGACAATGCTGGCGAGGTGCCGGGATTGAGGTCGCTGGCGATGGCGATTTTCACGCCGTGTTTGCGCAGCGCGTCCATTGGCGGCAATTGGGTTTCACGCAGGAAGTAGAACGCGCCGGGCAGCAACACGGCAACGGTGCCGGACGCCGCCATGGCGATGGCGTCTTCTTCGGTCATGAACTCCAGGTGGTCGGCCGACAGTGCGTGATAACGCGCCGCCAGACTCGAACCGTGCAGCGAGGACAGTTGCTCGGCGTGCAGCTTCACCGGCAAACCGAGTTCTTGTGCGGTGATGAACACGCGCTCGACCTGCTCCGGCGAAAACGCCAGGTATTCGCAGAACGCGTCCACTGCATCCACCAGCCCTTCGGCGGCCAGGGCCGGGAGCATCTCGGCGCAGATGTGATCGATGTAGTCGTCAGCGCGGTCCACATACTCCGGCGGCAAGGCATGGGCCGCCAGGCAGGTGCTGCGCACGCTGATCGGCAGTTCGGCGCCGAGACGACGAATCACTCGCAGGATCTTGCGTTCGCTGGCCAGGTCCAGGCCATAGCCGGATTTCATTTCGACCGTGGTGACGCCATCGCGCATCAGGCTCTTCAGACGCTTGGCGGCGCTGGCGAACAGTTCGTCTTCGCTGGCCGCGCGGGTAGCGCGTACGGTACTGGCGATGCCGCCACCGGCCGCGGCAATTTCCGCGTAGCTGACGCCTTGCAGGCGCTGTTCGAATTCACCGCTGCGGTTACCGCCGAACACCGTGTGGGTGTGGCAGTCGATCAGGCCCGGGGTGACCCAGGCCCCTTTCAAATCGTTGACGGTCGGGTATTCGCCCGCCGGCAGTTCAGCGCGAGGGCCGATCCACTCAATGCGCGCACCGGACGTCACGATGGCCGCATCCTCGATGATCGAGTAGACGCCTTGCGCCATGGTTGCGACGTGGCAGTGTTGCCAGAGAGTTTTCATCCCGAGTTCCTCGTCTTGTTCAAAATCGTTTCGCGAGCAAGCCGAATCGTCGCACCGCCGCTCCCACAGGGGGTTACGCAATCCAATGTGGGAGCGGCGGTGCGACGATTCGACTTGCTCGCGAAGAGGCCATCACAGGCTAGGCAAAATTTTCGCCGTGACCAGCTCATTCAGGCAACGCGAAGCCAACAGTTCCGTGGCCGCATTGATATCCGGCGCAAAGAACCGGTCCTTCTCATAAAACGGCACTTCTTTACGCAGAATCCCGCGAGCCTTCTCCAGTTTCGGCGAGGTCTTCAGACCATCACGCAAGTCCAGCCCCTGCACTGCCGCCAACCATTCCACCGCGAGAATCCCGCGAGTGTTCTCGGCCATTTCCCACAGACGCTTGCCCGCCGCCGGGGCCATGGACACGTGGTCTTCCTGGTTCGCCGACGTCGGCAGGCTGTCCACCGAGTGTGGATGGGACAACGCCTTGTTTTCGCTGGCGAGTGCCGCAGCAGTCACTTGAGCGATCATGAAACCGGAGTTCACGCCGCCATTGGCCACCAGGAACGGCGGCAGTTGCGACATGTGTTTGTCCATCATCAGCGAGATGCGGCGTTCGCTCAGCGAGCCGATTTCAGCGATGGCCAGGGCCATGTTGTCGGCAGCCATCGCAACGGGTTCGGCGTGGAAGTTACCGCCGGAGATCACGTCACCTTCAGCAGCGAACACCAACGGGTTATCCGAAACGGCGTTGGCTTCGACAGCGAGCACTTCGGCGGCCTGACGGAACTGGGTCAGGCAGGCACCCATGACTTGCGGCTGGCAGCGCAGGGAGTACGGGTCCTGAACCTTTTCGCAGTTCTCGTGCGAATCGGACACTTCACTGCGCTCGCCCAGCAGGTCGCGGTAAGCGGCAGCGGCGTCGATCTGGCCTTTCTGGCCACGCGCGGCGTGGATGCGGGCGTCGAACGGCGAGCGCGAACCCAGCACCGCTTCGACGGTCAGGCCGCCCAGGGCCAGGGCGCCCGCGAACAGATCTTCACCTTCAAACAGACCGCGCAGCGCATAAGCGGTGGACACCTGAGTGCCGTTGAGCAACGCCAGGCCTTCTTTCGCCGCCAAGGTCAGCGGGGTCAGGCCGGCGACTTTCAGCGCTTCGGTCGCTTCCAGCCATTCGCCTTTGTAACGCGCCTTGCCTTCACCCAGCAGCACCAGCGACATGTGGGCCAATGGCGCCAGGTCGCCGGAAGCGCCGACCGAACCTTTCAATGGAATGTGCGGGTAAACCTCGGCGTTGATCAGGGCGATCAGCGCGTCGATAACCACGCGGCGAATGCCGGAGAAACCACGGCTCAGGCTGTTGACCTTGAGCACCATGACCAGACGCACCAGCGCGTCACTGATCGGCTGGCCGACGCCGGCAGCGTGGGACAGGACCAGCGAGCGTTGCAGGTTTTCCAGGTCTTCGCTGGCGATGCGGGTCGAAGCCAGCAGGCCGAAACCGGTGTTGATGCCGTAGGCGGTGCGGTTCTCGGCGAGGATCTGTTCCACGCAGGCAACGCTGGCTTCGATCTGCGCCGAGGCGCTGTTGTCGAGGGTGATTTTGACCGGTTGCTGATAGATGTCACGCAGTTGGGCAAGGCTCAGTTGGCCGGGAATCAAATTTAGCGCAGTCACTTTTATTCTCCTTTTGAGAGTCTTTTTGTTAACTAACCAGACGCTCCGGAAATGTCCGTTGTCCGTCGCTTCCCGCCTTGTAGGGGGCTGGCGCCTTGGCACGCTGGTTTGATGGAGGAATCAGTTGAGGTTCGGTAAGGCCTTGTGCAGCAAATTCGAATCTTTCAAAACCCCGGCAGCAGCGGCGATGTCCGGTGCCAGCCAGCGGTCCTGGTCGTAAGCCGGAACACGCTCACGCAGCAGACGCCACGCGGTATCGGTGCCGGCGCCGAAGCGTTGCTCTTTGAGGAATTCAAAAGCCTGAGCCGCCAGCAGGAACTCGATCGCGAGAATCTGCGTGCAGTTTTCCAACGCGCGATGCAGCTTCAACGCGGCGTTGGTGCCCATGCTCAGATGGTCTTCCTGCAAGCCCGAGGTGACGTAGTTGTCGAGCACCGCCGGTTGCGCCAGTTGACGGTTTTCCGCACACAGCGAAGCGGCGACATATTGCACGATCATCATCCCGGAGTTCACCCCCGGATTGGCCACCAGGAATGCCGGCAAACCGCTGACATGCGGGTTGATCAAACGGTCGAGACGTCGTTCGGCGATGGAACCGATTTCCGCCATGGCGATGGCCAGCAAATCAGCCGCCATGGCCACGGACTGACCGTGCGGGTTGGCCTGGGACATGATGCGGAAATTGTCCGGCGTGCCCAGCAGCAACGGGTTGTCGGTGCAGCCGTTGAGTTCGGTTTCGATCTGTTGAATCGCGTGAGCCAGTTGATCCCGTGCAGCGCCGTGGACTTGCGGGATCGAACGGATGCTCAGCGCATCCTGGGTGCGGATGCCTTTGCTCGACGCAATCACTTCACTGCCATCGAGCAACGCCCGCAGGTTGATACCGACCTGCTGCATGCCCGGGTGCGGCTTGAGGGCGATGATCTCGGCATCGAACGCCGCGATCTGGCCGCGCTGGGCCTCGAAACTCATGGCGCCGATCACGTCGGCCCATTGCAGCAGGCGCGTGGCATCGGCAATCGCCAGGCAGCTGAGGCCGGTCATGCACGGCGTGCCGTTGACCAGGCACAAGCCGTCTTTGGCACCGAGCTGAACCGGTTGCAAACCTTCTTCGGCCAGGGCCTGTTGCGCAGAAACGATCTGCCCGCGATAGCTGACATTGCCGACGCCCAGCAGCGCGATGCCGATGTGCGCCATGTGGGTCAGGTAACCGACCGAGCCCTGGGACGGCACTTGCGGCGTGATGCCGCGATTGAGCAGCGCCAGCAACGCTTCAACCACCCGGCGATGAATGCCGGATTTGCCGTGGCTGTAGTTGCGGATCGCGGCGCACATGATCGCGCGAGTCTGTTCGTCAGCCAGTGGCGCGCCAACGCCACAGGCGTGACTGAGCAAGGTGTTGCGCGACAGTTGGCTGAGTTGTTCATCTTTGAGCGAGACGTTGCACAACGCGCCCAGACCGGTGTTGACGCCGTAAGCGCGTTCGCCGCCGGTGACGATGCGCTGGACGATCGCCTGAGCGTTCTCGATCCGCGCCCAGGTCTGAGCCGACAGATCGAGCTGTGCGCCGTGACGGGCGACTGCGACTACATCCTGCCAACGCAGCGGGGCGTCGGCGATAACGATTCTTTCAGCCTGGGACATCTGGAGCCTCATACCAATTCTGTTGACTACTGAAATCCTGTGGCGAGGGGATTTATCCCCGTTGGGCAGCGAAGCGGCCCCAAACCTACCACCACAGTTTCTCAGGCATAACGCGTGTAATGGTTTTACGACTGCTACGCAGCCGAACGGGGATAAATCCCCTCGCCACAAAAGCGGTCATTCCTAAACCACCGCAGCCCGTCGCTGTACGAACCGGTCCACATACTCATCCGCCGGCGAATGCAGGATCTCTCGCGGTGTGCCGACCTGAATCAGGCGGCCATCCTTGAGGATCGCGATGCGGTTGCCGATGCGCACGGCCTCGTCGAGGTCGTGGGTGATGAAGACGATGGTCTTGTGCAGGGTCTTTTGCAGTTCCAGCAACTGGTCCTGCATCTCCGCGCGGATCAGCGGATCGAGCGCACTGAACGCTTCGTCCATCAGAATGATGTCGGTGTCCGCCGCCAACGCACGAGCCAGGCCCACACGCTGACGCATACCGCCCGAGAGCTGATGCGGGTATTTGTTTTCGTAGCCCTTGAGGCCCACGGTGTTGATCCAGTGCAGCGCGCGCTCGGCACACATTTGCTTGGTCTCGCCGCGCACTTTCAGGCCGTAGGCGACGTTGTCCACTACCGTTTTGTGCGGCAGCAGGCCGAAGCTCTGGAACACCATGCTGATCTTGCGACGACGAAATTCGCGCAGGGCTTCCATGTCGTATTGCAGGATGTCCACGCCATCCACCAGGATCGCGCCGCTGGTCGGGTCGATCAGGCGATTGAAGTGGCGCACCAGGGTCGATTTTCCGGAACCGGACAGGCCCATGATCACGAAGATCTCGCCGCTACCGATGCTCAACGACAGGTCGTTCACACCGACCACGCAGCCGGTTTCGGCCAGCACCTGATCCTTGGTTTTGCCCTGGCCAATCATGCCCAGCGCTTCCTTGGAACGGTTGCCGAAAATCTTGAAGACGTTTTTGACTTCGATCTTGCTGATGGCTGCGTTGTTCATTTGCTCACCTCATGCCGTGCACGACCGTACGCCTGTGTAATGCGGTCGATCACCACTGCCAGAATCACGATCGCCAGACCGGCTTCAAGGCCACGTCCAACGTTGAGGGTCTGAATCCCCACCAACACATCTTCGCCGAGGCCACGGGCACCGATCATCGAGGCGATGACTACCATCGACAGCGCCATCATGGTGGTCTGGTTGATCCCGGCCATGATGCTCGGCAGGGCCAGCGGCAGTTGCACGCCGAACAGTTGCTGCCAGCGGTTGGCACCGAAGGCGTTGATCGCTTCCATCACTTCGCCGTCAACCTGGCGAATGCCCAGATCGGTCAGGCGGATCAGCGGTGGTGCGGCGTAGATGACAGTGGCGAAAATCGCCGGCACCTTGCCCAGACCAAACAGCATCAGCACCGGGATCAGGTACACGAAGCTCGGCATGGTCTGCATGATGTCCAGCAACGGCATCAGCACCGAACGCAGGCGATTGCTGCGTGCCGAGAGAATGCCCAGCGGAATGCCGATCAGCACCGAAATGACCGTGGCCACCATCATCAGCGCCAGGGTCTGCATCAGCTTGTCCCAGAGGCCGACTGCGCCGACAAGGAACAGCAAACCGACGATGACAGCGGTGGTCACGACTTTACGGGTCGCGTGCCAGGCAACGCCCGCTACGATCGCCAGCATCAGCCACCAGGGCGCCGCACGCAGCAGCCCTTCAAGATTGACGATGGCCCACAACAGGGTGTCGGAGATACTGCGGAACACGTCGCCGTAGTTGGTGACCAGCGAATCGACCCAACCATTGACCCAGTCGGCGATGGAAAAGGTAAAGCTTTCGGGAAACATAAGAGACTCTCAATCAAGGGGTTGCGATCAAGCATCCGACTGCCGCTGACGGCAGTCGGAGAAGCTCAACCTACAAGGCCGCGTCGATCTTTTTGGCTGCGTCTTCGCTCACCCATGCGTGCCAGACTTCAGGATGTTCCTTCAGGAAGATCTTGGCCAGTTTTGGCGATTCGATCCGCTCTTTGGCCATGCGCCCGAGGTTCTGGTTGAGGATGTCGATCGGCAGGTTGACCTTTTCCAGCACGGCCACCAGCTCCGGGGCTTGCTCGTGGAAGGTCTTGGACAGGCCGACCTTGATGGTCACGCGTTTGTCCACGCCCGGCTTCTCTTCGAGTTTCACCAGGTCAACCTGGCCCATCAACGGGGTTGGCGACCAGTAGTAGAACAGGATCGGCTCGCCACGCTTGTAGCTCGACAGCACCGCGGCATCCAGCGCAGGGCCGGTGCCCGGACGGAAGTTGGTGTAGCTGCTTTCCAGGCCGTAGCTTTTCAACATTTCGCTGTTGTCCAGCTCACAGGTCCAGCCGGCCGGGCAGTTGTAGAAACGGCCCTTGGCGGGTTCTTCGGCGTCCTTGAACACGGCGGCATACTTACCCAGGTCAGCAATGTTTTTCAGGTCCGGCGCCTTGGCTTCCAGCTTGCGCTTGGCGTCGCCTTCGATCACATAGCGCGGCACGTACCAGCCTTCGACTGCGCCGACGACTGGCGCACCGACACCGACGACTTTGCCCGCCTTCTCGGCCTTGTTCCAGACTTCGCTGCGGCCGACCCACTCTTCGGCAAACACTTGAATGTCGTTGCTGCTCAGGGCGTTTTCCATGGTGATGGAGTTGCCCGGCAGGCTGTCGGTCTTGCAGTCGTAGCCTTTCTCCAACACGACTTGCAGCACGTCGGTCAGCAACATGGCGCTTTCCCAGTTCAGGCCGGCGAATTTCACCGGCTTGCCCGATTCGCACCAACCGGCGGCCTGAGTGGCGCCGGCGCTGGCGAGCAGGCCCATGGAAAGCAATGTGGTCAGCAGGGTCTTGTTCGATTTCATTGTTTGACGCTCCTAATCATGAATTGGCTTACGGCAGTCAAGAGGCATCCAGCCCTGTCCACGTCCAATCAGGCCTGCGCCGCAGCGCGACCCACATTCAGCTTTTGTTCGGTCATCGCGTCCTGCTCGACTGGCAGGATCAAACGGTCGGGTACTGCGCCGTGCCACTTCTTCGGTAGGAGCTGTCGAGTGAAACGAGGCTGCGATCTTTTTGATTAAGATCAAGATCAAAAGATCGCAGCCTGCGGCAGCTCCTACAGGTTTGCAGTGGGCCAAGGCCCGTTTTTTATTTACCGGTAATCATCGGCAGGTTCAGCCCTTGCTCCTTGGCGCAGTCGATCGCGATCTGGTAACCCGCGTCGGCGTGACGCATGACACCGGTCGCCGGGTCGTTGTGCAGTACGCGAGCGATACGCTCGGCCGCTTCGTCAGTACCGTCGCAGACAATCACCATGCCCGAGTGCTGGGAGAAGCCCATGCCGACGCCGCCGCCGTGGTGCAGTGAAACCCAGGTCGCGCCGCTCGCGGTGTTGAGCAGAGCGTTGAGCAGTGGCCAGTCGGACACGGCGTCGGAACCGTCCTGCATCGATTCGGTTTCGCGGTTCGGGCTCGATACGGAACCGGAGTCCAGGTGGTCGCGACCGATCACGATTGGCGCAGACAATTCACCGCTGCGAACCATTTCGTTGAACGCCAGACCGAGCTTGGCGCGCAGGCCCAGACCAACCCAGCAGATACGGGCCGGCAGCCCCTGGAAGCTGATGCGCTCGCGCGCCATGTCCAGCCAGTTGTGCAGGTGGGCGTCGTCCGGGATCAGTTCTTTGACCTTGGCGTCGGTTTTGTAGATGTCTTCGGCGTTGCCCGACAGCGCGGCCCAACGGAACGGACCGATGCCGCGGCAGAACAGTGGACGGATATAAGCCGGTACGAAGCCTGGGAAGTCGAATGCGTTTTCAACGCCTTCTTCTTGCGCCATCTGACGGATGTTGTTGCCGTAGTCGAAGGTCGGAATGCCCATTTTCTGGAATTCGAGCATCGCTTTTACGTGCACGGCCATCGATTGCTTGGCGGCTTTCACCACGGCAGCAGGCTCGGTCTTGGCGCGAGCGCGATACTCTTCCCAGGTCCAGCCGGCCGGCAGGTAACCGTTGAGCGGGTCGTGGGCGCTGGTCTGGTCGGTGACCATGTCCGGGCGCACGCCGCGCTTGACCAGTTCCGGCAGAATTTCAGCCGCGTTGCCGAGCAGAGCGATGGAAATCGCTTTGCCTTCCTTGGTGTATTTGGCGATGCGGGCCAGCGCGTCGTCGAGGTCGGTGGCTTGCTCGTCGACATAACGGCTTTTCAGGCGGAAATCGATGCTGACTTGTTGGCATTCGATGTTCAGCGAGCAAGCACCGGCCAATGTTGCAGCCAGAGGTTGAGCGCCGCCCATGCCGCCCAGGCCTGCGGTCAGGACCCAACGACCTTTCAGGTCATCGTTGTAGTGCTGGCGACCGGCTTCGACGAAGGTTTCGTAGGTGCCCTGGACGATGCCCTGGCTGCCGATGTAGATCCAGCTGCCGGCAGTCATCTGGCCGTACATGGCCAGGCCTTTGGCGTCGAGTTCGTTGAAGTGTTCCCAGCTCGCCCAGTGTGGCACCAGGTTGGAGTTGGCGATCAGCACGCGCGGGGCGTTGCTGTGAGTCTTGAACACGCCGACCGGCTTGCCGGATTGCACCAGCAGGGTCTCGTCGTCGTTCAGGTTGGTCAGGCTTTCGACGATCTTGTCGTAGCATTCCCAGTTACGCGCCGCACGACCGATACCACCGTAAACCACCAGTTCTTTAGGGTTCTCGGCGACTTCCGGGTCGAGGTTGTTCATCAGCATGCGCAGCGGCGCTTCAGTCAGCCAGCTCTTGGCGGTCAGCTTGTTACCGCGAGCGGCACGAATTTCAACGTCACGAAACTTGGTAGGTTTCTGGGTATTGTCAGTCACGAAAAAGACTCCTCAGCGATCAATCCAAACCAACCCTGGCGGTGGGTAAGCCAGCCTGTGCGCATCGTTGCGCCACAAGCGAATCAGTGGACGCTGCGGAGAGTCTCGGTCGACTCATACGCATACGTCTTTACTTGTACATACAAGCATATGCAATCAAGCGGCCAACTTGTTGGATGGGCATTCAAGAAAAATTTTGGAAGGGATGGAAAGCTTGTAGATCAAGGGTTTGTGAGAGATGAAATTTTTCGGGGGGATTTTGCGAAGGGGCGATGGCTTGTTACTTGAACGTGGTTTTGCGCCACGCTGGGGCGTTCGGTAACAAGTTGGTGCGCAATAGGAAACGGGACGAGGACTGCTTTTGTGGCGAGGGAGCTTGCTCCCGCTGGGCTGCGAAGCAGACCCAAAACCGGGAGCATGATGCGTTGTAACAGATGGAACCGGGATAAAGGATTGACGACTGCTGCCCAGCCGAGCGGGAGCAAGCTCCCTCGCCACAGTTAACCGCGCGCCGTCAGCTCAATCACACAGCACGCGCCGTTAATGGAGACTTCCAGCAAACCGACGTTACCGCCAAGTTGCAGGCAATCATGACGACCGAGTTGCGAGGCGTTGTTACCGACCTTCACTTCAAGCGCATCGGCGACACTGAATACAAGCACGGTGCCAGCCGAACTGAAAAACCGCTGCTCGCCATCCAGCCACTGCAATCTCGCGTCGTAACGCTGCGGCGCATAGATCAGGTTGAAATCGCGAATCGGACCACCAAGCAAGGTGCAGGAAACGTGGCTTTCGCCGCTGAAGGCAAACGGGTCCAACGGTAACAACGGCCGCGTGTTCCGGCCATCAACCGACAAAGTCATGCCGTCGCCCTGCAACACGGTGATGACCCGCTCGTAACCGGCGAAGGTAGAAAACCCGCCGGACTCGCCGATATCGGCAATCGACAGGCGCCAGCCGAAACCATCAAGGCCAGTGCCCGCATCGCGGGTGATTTCTTCAGTGCTGCCGCCGCCGTTTTTCCACGGCATGCGCGGGTAATCTTTGGCGCGTAAAACCTTTATCTGACTCATTTGTGGCTCTCTATTTATGGAACCGACCTTCCAAACGATGACGGGAACCGGGGTGGATCAAACGGGCAGCGGTCACCGGCTGACGGCCGGACCAGGTGCGGCGACGAATCAGCAGGCACGGCTCGCCCTTTTCAATCTGCAACAACTTGCATTCCGTCGCCTCGGCCAGAATCGCCTCGACCACGTGCTCACCTTCGGTCAACGGCGCGACCTGATTCAGATAGGCGTAAGGCGTTTGCAGGGTGAAGTCCTGCTTGAGGTAATCCGGCGCCACCAGCGCGTTGACGAAACGGTCTTCGATTTGCACCGGAATGTCATTTTCGAAATGCACGATCAGCGAGTGGAACACTTTCTGGCCTTCACGCATGTCCAGGGCCAGGGCGCGCTCGGAACCGGCGGCTTCTTCTTCAAGCGTGATCACCTGGCACGTATGGCGATGACCACGGGAGGCGATTTCGTCGGCGATGTTGTGTACTTCAAACAACGCGGACTGGCTTTTCGGCTCGGCGACGAACGTGCCGACGCCCTGCATGCGCACCAACAGACCGTCGGCGGTCATCTCACGCAGCGCGCGGTTGATGGTCATACGGCTGAAACCGAGTTGGCTGACCAGCTCGCTTTCCGACGGAACGCGGTAGTGCGGCGGCCAGTTTCCACTGTCGATTTGCTGGGTGATCATCTGTTTGACGCGGGCATACAAGGGCGCCGGACTGTCGCCCATGTTCGCGGCCAACGGTGACACTGGGGGCGGAGTCGGCACGGTTAATCCTTGGTCGTTTAGTAAAGGTTGCTAGCTTGCCGGAGTTTACCGAGCAGGCAAACGTCTGTATATGTATATACAAATAACACACGATGGGGTGCTGAACCATGTCCGCCTTCTTTGCCGAACGCGCGCTGCTGCCTAGTGGATGGGCCAACAATGTACGTCTTGAGGTCAGCGCCGACGGCGTTTTGACCCATATCCAGGCCGACTCCCAGGCAGATGGCGCCGAACGGCTCAGCGGTCCGCTGCTGCCGGGGATGCCGAATCTGCACTCCCACGCGTTCCAGCGAGCGATGGCCGGGCTGGCGGAAGTCGCGGGCAATCCGAATGACAGTTTCTGGACCTGGCGCGATCTGATGTAC
This sequence comes from Pseudomonas sp. LB3P81, assembly GCF_054897965.1. Lineage (NCBI taxonomy): Bacteria > Pseudomonadati > Pseudomonadota > Gammaproteobacteria > Pseudomonadales > Pseudomonadaceae > Pseudomonas > Pseudomonas sp. LB3P81. The sequence continues at coordinate 3,009,929 of NZ_JBUBVG010000001.1, forward strand.
CGGCTCGTCGGAAAAATCAGCCCGGATCAACTCGGCGTCATCGCCCGTCAGCTGTACATCGAAATGCTCAAGGCCGGTTACACCTCGGTTGCAGAATTTCATTACGTGCACCACGACACGAGCGGTCAACCCTACGCAGATCCCGCCGAACTGGCGCTGCGCATCAGCCAGGCGGCCAGTTCCGCCGGTATTGGTTTGACCCTGCTGCCGGTGCTCTATAGCCATTCCGGTTTTGGCGGCCAGACGCCGAACGACGGCCAGCGTCGCTTTATCAACAGCACTGAAAACTACCTGAAGCTTCAATCGCGCTTGCAGCCGATCCTGGCGCAGCAACCGGCGCAGTCGCTGGGTTTGTGTTTCCACTCATTGCGCGCGGTAACACCACAGCAGATCAGCGAAGTGCTGGCGGCCAGCGACAAGCAGTGCCCGGTGCATATTCACATCGCCGAACAGCAGAAGGAGGTCGATGACTGCCTGAGCTGGAGCGGCCGTCGCCCTCTGCAATGGCTGTACGAAAACACCGAAGTCGATCAACGCTGGTGCCTGGTTCACGCGACCCACGCCAACCAGGAAGAAGTCACGCTGATGGCCAAGAGTCGCGCCATCGCCGGCCTGTGCCTGACCACCGAAGCCAACCTCGGCGACGGGATTTTCCCGGCCGTGGATTTCCTCGCCCAGGGCGGGCGCATGGGCATCGGCTCCGACAGTCATGTGTCATTGAGCGTGGTGGAAGAATTGCGTTGGCTGGAATACGGCCAGCGTTTGCGCGATCAGCGGCGTAATCGTTTGTATGGCGCGGATCAGCCGATGGTTGGTCGAACGCTGTATGACGCGGCGCTGGACGGCGGCGCGCAGGCGTTGGGTCAACCGATCGGTGCGCTGGAAGTGGGTAAACGGGCGGATTGGCTGGTGCTGGACGGTAGCGATCCGTACCTGGCGACAGCCACTGGGGACGGGATTCTCAATCGTTGGTTGTTTGCCGGTGGCGATCGGCAGGTGCGGGATGTGCTGGTCAATGGCCAGTGGGTTGTGCGGGATGGACGTCATGCCGGGGAAGAGGAAAGCAGCCGGGCGTTCACCCAGGTCCTGCACGATCTTCTGGGCTAAAAGCAAAAGATCGCAGCCTTCGGCAGCTCCTACAGGGTTCGTGTGATTCTGTAGGAGCTGCCGAAGGCTGCGATCTTTTTTTCAGCCGCGACGCTAGTTCGAGGTCTTGGCCATCTGCGTATCCGTCGCGCGCCAGATCAGCCGCGTCGTGTCATACCCCTGCTGACGCGCCTTGCTCAGCAGTTCTTCACGCACCACACCATTGACCGTCGGGGTTCGCGACAGCAGCCACAGATGCCGGCGGCTCGGGTCGCCGACGATGGCGGTCTTGTAGTCTTCGCTGACGAACAACACCCAGTATTCGCCCTTCGCCACACCCGGAATCAGCCGCGAAAACCAGGTATCGAACTCGACCCACAGCTTGTCGGTCTTGCCCGGCACCTGCGGATAAGCCGTGCCCTTGGCCTCCTCCCATTTCCAATCCGCCGTCAGGCAGCGATTCAGCACCAGCACGTTACCGTCCGGATTGAGCGTGTAACGGGCTTCGGATTGCGCGCAGTTGCGCTGGAAATACATCGGCAGACGCGCCAACTCGTACCAGGTTCCCTGGTACTTCTTCAGATTGACGCTGCTGACGGTTTTCGGCGCCAACGGATCTTCGCCAGAAGTGGCGCAACCGGCCAATACCAGGCCGGCAAAAAGGAGGATCAATAGCCGCTTCATTGTTTTTCTCCCGCGGGCGCATCGCCCCGGATTACTTCAGGCCTTGGCCGGAAAACATCAACACTTTGTCACCGGCGTACTGCACGCTGATAAAGCTGTTTTTGTCGCCCCAGGTGCAACTGGACATGCCGAGCGCGCCCGAGCAGTCGGAGGGTTTGCCCAGCAAGGTTTCAACCTCGGCCTTGGGCATGCCTGTCGACAGCTTCGAATAATTTTCCTGATTGATCTTGCCGCATGCGGCCAACAATACGCAGAACGAAAGCAAGGCGATGGAACGCAACGACATGGTGTAGCTCCTGGGGTGAAGGGAATGGCATGGCTGCCAAGCTGAAGCTTAGAAGAGAAAACCCCTGTCTGGTTCCATGACCAAGCGCCTATTTATGGGGCCGCTCGTCTGCCTTTTGCCGAAAAATCGACCACTTTCTTTCGCTGTTGAATATTTCGTCGGTTTTGACAAAAGTTGCCTAATCTTTGGCGCCAGTCAGTCGACATAAAAGCAGCGTGAAGCCCGTACCTGTGGCAAATTGGCGCCCCTTTGTTGACCAGACCCTTTGCGGTAGCTCATTTAATGACCAGAAACATGAAGTTCAGCCACAAAATCCTGTTGGCAGCAGCCCTCGTGGTGGCCGTCGCATTCGCTTGTTTCATCCTGTTCAACGACTACCGCCAGCGCCAGACGCTGCGCAGCAGTACCGAATCGATAATGCAGGATCTCGGCAGCTTGACCACCAGCAACATTCAGACCTGGCTGGAAAGCCGCATGCAGTTGCTGCAGTCGCTTGCCCAGCAGGTAGCGGTGGATGGCAGTGACCTGGCAAACCTCAAGCGCGCCATCGACTTGCCCGCCTACGCCAGCAACTTCCAGCTGAGCTACTTTGGCGGCACCGACGGCGTGATGTTTTCGATACCGGCCGGCAGTCGCGCCGCGGACTATGATCCTCGCGCACGTGGCTGGTACAAGGCGGCGAACAGCGCACAACAGACCATCGTCACCGAGCCCTACATTGCCGCGTCCTCCGGCAAACTGGTGATCACCGTCGCCACGCCGGTGCAGCGCCAGGGCCAGATGATCGGTGTCGCCGGTGCAGACATCGACCTGTCCAGCGTCAGTGCAATCATCAACTCGCTGAACTTCAGCGGTCACGGCCATGCGTTTATCGTCAGCGCCGACGGCAAGATCCTGATTCACCCGGACAGCAAACTGGTCCTCAAGAATCTGGTCGACGCCTACCCGAACGGCACTCCGCAAGTCAGCCCGGGCATGAAAGAAGTCGAGATCGACGGCAAGCGCCAGTTCATCTCCTTCACCCATGTCAACGGCGTTCCGTCGGCAAACTGGTACGTGGCGCTGGTGCTGGATCAGGACACCGCATTCTCGATGCTCAGCGAATTCCGCACCTCGGCGATCATCGCCATGGTCATCGCCGTGGTCATCATCATCACGTTGCTGGGCATGCTGATCAGTTTCCTGATGCAGCCGCTGCTGATCATGGGCCGCGCCATGCATGACATCGCCGAAGGCGAAGGTGACCTGACCAAACGCCTGACCATTCACGGCCATGACGAATTCGGTGCGCTGGGCACCTCGTTCAACCGTTTTGTGGAACGTATCCACACCTCTATCCGTGAAGTGGCCTCGGCCACCGGCCAGGTCAACGAAGTCGCACTGCGCGTCGTCGCCGCGTCCAACTCGTCGATGTTCAACTCGGATCAGCAAGCCTCGCGCACCAGCAGCGTGGCCGCCGCCATCAACGAACTGGGCGCCGCCGCCCAGGAAATCGCCCAGAACGCCGCCCTCGCCTCGCAGCACTCGAGCGACGCGCGTGCATTGGCCGAGGACGGTCAGCACGTGGTGGATAAAACCATCGCAGCCATGCAGCAGCTGTCGGCGAAGATCAGCGATTCTTGCGGCAATATCGAGACGCTCAACAGCAACACGGTGAACATCGGGCAGATTCTGGAAGTGATCACCAGCATCTCGCAGCAGACCAATTTGCTGGCATTGAACGCAGCGATCGAAGCGGCCCGGGCCGGTGAAGCCGGACGCGGTTTTGCCGTGGTGGCCGACGAAGTCCGCAACCTGGCGCACCGCACCCAGGATTCGGCGCAACAAGTGCAGAAGATGATCGAAGAACTGCAAGTCGGCGCACGTGAAGCGGTGAGCACCATGACCGACAGCCAGTGTCAGAGCGAAAGCAGCGTCGGCATCGCCAACCAGGCCGGCGAGCGACTGGGCAGCGTGACGCAGCGGATCGGCGAGATCGACGGGATGAACCAGTCCGTGGCGACGGCGACTGAAGAGCAAACGGCTGTGGTGGAGTCGATCAACGGCGACATCACCGAGATCAACACGCTGAACCAGGAAGGGGTGGAGAACCTGCAGGCGACGTTACGTGCGTGTTCTGACCTTGAACAGCAGGCGGCGCGGTTGAAGCATTTGGTCGGTAGCTTCAGGATTTAAGCCGCTCTTGCGGGCCCCTTCGCGGGCAAGCCCGCTCCCACAGGGATCTCAGTCGTACACATAATTTGTGTCCACCGAAGATCACTGTGGGAGCGGGCTTGGTCCGGGCGGCGTTCCGACGAAGGCGGCATCAGCCGCGATGAAGATTTAGAACCTTGAGCCTGGCTTCGAGAGAAACTCCAATTCCTCCGCTGTACTTTCCCTTCCCAGCATCGCATTGCGATGCGGAAACCGTCCAAACCGCGCAATCACCTGCTGATGCTTCTCGGCGTAGTTCAGATAATCGGTAAAGAGTTTCCGGTCGCTCTCCGGCTGCTGCGCAACCAGATCGATGTACCGTGAAACCGCTTCGTTCTGCACCGCCAGATTCTCGCAATGCTCGAACACCAGGTAGATAAAAACCCGCTGAATCGGCCGCAATTGCCGATCGAAATCCGCAGCAATGCCTTGCGCCACCAGTGCCTGAGCCCTGAGATCGCCTGCAAAGGATTTGGGAGTGTCGCGATAGATCATTCGCGGGAGTTGATCGAGCAGCAGCACCAGGGCCAGCCAACCATCGGGGCGTTGCGCCCACTCGGTCAATCCGCCGGCCAGTGCCTGCTCGACCCAGTCCCCGAAACGCGTCTGCGCTTCGAGGTCCTGGCTGTCGTGCTTGCCGAACCATAACGTGCCCTTTTCAGCCGCTACTTCGTTCGGTGATTCGGAGTTTCCGAACCACCATTCGAGCAACGGCTGCCAGGGCGCGGTCATGGGTTTATTCCTTATGGTAAGCCGTGACGCGTTCGACTTCTTCTTTCGAACCGAGGAACACCGCTACACGCTGGTGCAGGCCTTCAGGCTGAATGTCGAGGATGCGCTGATGGCCATCGGTAGAGGCGCCGCCGGCCTGTTCCACCAGGAACGACATCGGGTTGGCTTCGTACATCAGGCGCAGTTTGCCCGGCTTGGACGGCTCACGGCTGTCGCGTGGGTACATGAACAGGCCACCACGGGTCAGGATGCGGTGCACGTCGGCAACCATCGCGGCAACCCAGCGCATGTTGTAGTTCTTTTTCAGCGGGCCTTCTTCGCCAGTCAGCAGTTCGCCGACGTAGCGTTGTACCGGAGCTTCCCAGTGACGCTGGTTGGACATGTTGATCGCGAATTCCTGAGTGGACTCCGGGATCTTGATGTCTTCATGGGTCAGCACGAAGCTGCCCATTTCACGGTCAAGGGTAAAGCCTTTCACGCCATCACCCAGGGTCAGCACCAGCATGGTCTGTGGACCGTAGATCGCGTAACCGGCGGCAACCTGCTGGGTGCCCGGCTGCAGGAAGGCCTTTTCGTTCAAAGGTTCGTTCTGGCTCAGGTATTCGCTCGGGCAACGCAGTACCGAGAAGATAGTACCGACAGGCGCGTTGATATCGATGTTCGACGAACCGTCCAGTGGGTCGAATACCAGCAGGTAGGCACCTTTCGGGTATTTGCCCGGGATCTGGTAGGCATTGTCCATTTCTTCGGACGCCATACCGGCCAGGTGACCGCCCCATTCGTTGGCTTCAAGCAGGATCTCGTTGGAGATCACGTCGAGTTTCTTCTGCACTTCACCTTGGACGTTTTCAGTGCCCATGCTGCCCAGAACACCACCCAGGGCGCCTTTGGACACGGCGTGGCTGATTTCCTTGCAGGCACGCGCCACCACTTCGATCAGGAAGCGCAGATCGGCAGGAGTGTTGTTGCTACGGGTCTGCTCAATCAAATAGCGACTCAGGGTAACGCGGGACATGGAAGGCTCCGGTGGAATGGGGGGCTAAAAACCCGCGCAGTTTAACGCGAGTCGGGGCGCATTTCCTCCTATCAGACGTGATACACCCAATAGAGTTCACGCGCCGGGTTTAGCGTAGTTCGAAACGGGCCGGATGTGGATCGGGTATTCGCGACAGTTTCGGGACTTTCTCTGGCTTGTAGATCGCATTCGCGAGCAAGCCCGCTCCCACAGGTGACCGCGTTTTATCAGAAGTACGCGGTCGAATGTGGGAGCGGGCTTGCCCGCGAATGGCGCGCAGCGCCAGCCATTCTCAAGAATTGGCCGGGGGTTTACGCAACAAGCTGAACGCCATCGCCGCCAGGAACAAAACGCTCAGCAACAACACCGCCCACAACCCGAACTTCTTCCAGTTGGTTTCAACCTGCGCAGTCGACGCGTCTGTCGACGTCGGTGTCGCCACCACCCCTCTATCCACCGTCGCCCTGCCCAACGCCGCCCACTTCGCAGCGGTGTAATCCGGAATCAGTGTCGACAACGGCAGGTTCGCCGCCTTCGCCGTCGCACTGCCCAACACCAGCGTATAAGGCCCGGCGCCACGCGCCAGGAACACCAGTTGTGTCGAGCGCACGGCAAACTTCACAGTCGGCGCATCGGCACCCAAGCCACCGCCACGCTCATCCACCGTCAGCTTCAACTGCTGCACGGTTTGCCCTGGCAACTGCAATTCGTTCTGCACCACGTCCTGACCACTCTGGATCAGGCGATAGAGCAAGCCGCTGCTCAGCGTCTGCCACGGCAGGCTGCTGTCCCGACGACCGGACAAGGTTACCGGCGCCAGGCTGTTCGGCTGATTCAGCTCGACCTGCAAGCGCTCGACATTCAACCCCATCGGCAATTGCCAGGTGTATTCACCGGCCTTCACGCTGCTGCCGGCCAACGGTTGCGACCAGACCAACGGCAGCGGCAGGCTGCGCGTGCTGGCGCTTTCCAGTTGCGCCGAGGTCAGCGTCGGCGCCGATTGCGGCGTGCTCCACAACAAACGCAGATAACGCGCCGATTGCCCTGGCAAGCCGACTTCATGCTGCTCGACCCGCTCGTCGGCAAACGTCAGCCGCGCCACTTGCCCGTCACCCCACGACTGCCAATGCTGCAAATCGTTGCTGGCTTCAATGCTGAAACGCTGAAAGCCGTCGCGCTCGCTGGTCCAGTCGAGGATCAATTGCTGTAACGGCGCCTTGATGCCGCTGGCGTCGAGCAACCAGCCGCGCAGCACTTCTTCGCCCGCCTCCAGCTGACTCGACGGCTGCACCTCGACCAGCGTGCCATCGGCGCTCGATTGCACCCGCACACTCGGCGCGCGCTCGGTGGAATCCGCCGAGTTGTACAGCGGGAACCACTTCACATCGGTCAGGGTACGGTTTTCGCTGGTTTGCGCGGTTTCCCGAGCCAACGCGTAGGCCTGAACCTCGCCCGCAGCGTTGAACACGCGCACGTCGCTCAGGTCGGTTTGCCGCGCATTCAATTGCACGGCCAAGGGCAATTCGAGGCGATACCACGGGCCTTCGCCACTCACGGTCAACGGCACTTGCGTGGCGAAATCCGCCGGTTTTTCCTGCGCGTTGGCCGACAACGCCAACCCCATGGCAACAGCGCCCAACCAGACAAGGTTCAGCTTCTGACTCAAGACGACACTCCTTCGGTTTGCGGGGCCGGTTTTTCAGGGTCGGCTCCGCCTTGGCGCGCAGCGTCGGCGCGCTTGGGCGGCAACGGGGCGAAATAGCCCACCACCAACAGCAACACACCCACGCCGATAAACGAGACGATCCGCGCCAGCCCGCCGCGGTTACTCAATTCGACAAAGAACAGTTTCGCGACCACCACGCCGATCAACGCCGCGCCGATCAGCCAGACTTCGCGACGATGCCGCAGATGGCCGCCGATCATCAGACTCAGGGCCATCAAGGTCCAGACGATCGACAGACCGGCTTGCACCTGCATCGACGCGAGCAGCAAATCCAGCTCGAACGGTACGCCACCCCAATGGTGAGCCGTGCGGTTCACCAACGCGGTAAAGAACGCGAACAGCGAAACGCCGGCGATCAGTTGCGTGGCGTGATCAAAATAATGCTTGCGGATCGCCAGTTGCGTCACCGCGCTGCGAGCCCAGACGTAGACGCCGAACAGCGCAAACAGCAGGCCCAGTTCCAGCGGATTGATCAGTGGCACGTATGGCAACGGTTCGGCGGTGCCGTCGCTGACGATGTTCGCCAGCCAGAACCAGCCGAGCATCAGCAACGCCAGCGGCGCCGCCGCGTACAACCGGTATTCGCGCGCGTAAGCCGACACCGGCCATGGCCAATTGCGCGGTGCAGCCATCAGCACCAGATACAGACTCGGCAGAATTGCCCAACCCAACCAGCGCCAGGCGTTGTATTGCTCGGACAGCAACAGCAAGCCATAGCGCAGCTCCAGCGCCAGTACCCCGATCAACAGCCAGCAACCGAGTACATGAGCGCTGCTCAGGGCCCGCGCCGGCAGCATCGGCGCCAGACGCCGCAGCGTGATGAAATGCACGACGAACACCGCCGCCCAGGCGAGCCAACCGAAATCCGCCGCCGGGTGATAACGCGAGTGCCAGGCTGCGAGCAACACCACCCCCGTGGCGGGTATCAGCAAGGTGCAGAGCATGCCCAGCGACGGCCATTTCAGGCGCAACGCCAACACGGCCCACAACGCCACACTCACCGCCGCGACCGCCAGCAACAAGGTCGCTTGAACATTCACCGGTGCAAATCGCAGTACTTCACTGATCCACGCCAGCGCCCACCAACCGGCGCCCCATACCAGCAGCATTTCGGACAAACGCTGCAAGCTCAGCACATCAAACGCCGAAGCATGATTGCCGAGCTGCAAGCGCCAGGCGCCGACCAACGCCGCCAGTCCCAACACCAACGGCGTCCAGAATCCGCTGTGCGCCAGCGGCTTCAACCCTTCGCTGGCCAGCGGCCCCAGCAGATCCGGCCCGGCGAACAGGAACGCCGCACCGCCAATCACCTGCAACAACAGACCGAAGACAAAACTCACGCGCTGCTTCAGATACAGGCTCAACCAGATGATGAACAAACCACTGGCCGCCCACACCGCGCTCGCGGTTTGCCACGGCAGCACGAACAGCACCGCCAGATTGATCAGCACCAGACCGGCCAGCAATACCACCGACAAACCGCGCAACAGCCGAACGTCGCTGCGCACCATTTCATCGCGCGCCGCCAGCAACATGCCGGCGATCAACGCCAGACCGATCAGGGACGCGCTCAACAAGCCGTTCCAACCCGCGCTGAACACCGCGCCGGACTCACCGCTCGAACCTTGCAGCCGCAACAGGAACAACGCGCCACCGAGCAGTTGCACGGCAAACGCGGTAAACAGGAAAGTCCGCGATTGCAGGCGCAGGCCGACAAACAACGTCGCCAGACCGGCCAGCGCCCAACTGATCGCGGTGCCATGGGTGAAGAAGAACAGCGGCGCCAGCAGATAGAGAAAGGTCAGGCCGAGGCACGCCAACACCGGCAGCCCTTTACGCTCCCACTCCGACGCCTGCTCGGGCAAGGCTTTGCGCAACTGGTAGAAGCTGAACAGCAACGCCACGCCGAGCATCAACGCGCCCAGCGGTGAGCCGTCGAGCAGGCTACTTTCGCCGATCCGCAGCTTGCTGAGAAACGCCAGCGCCGACCCGAGTTGCAGCAGTAAGGCGAAAGCGCGGGCCAGTGGTCGTTGCTGACGCAGTCCGAGCCAGAAAATCCCGGCGCCTTCCACGGCCCACGCAGCCGCTGTCCAACGCGCATCAAGGCCCAATGGAATTGCCAGGCTGGCGAAGATCACGCCCAGTGCCAGACAGGTTTCCGCCAACAGCAGCGCCCGTCCGCCCATCAGCAGACGCGCCAGGCCCATGTAGATCATGCCCAGCGCGAGGGCGCTGAACGCGGCAGCGAATTCCAGGTGCTGGACCAGCGCGAACTGCAAACCGAAGCCAACCAGCGGCGGGCCGAACAGCATCGTGCCGTCGACGTAATCACCTTTACGCGCCGACCATCGCAGCAGTGCCTCGCGGCTGTCGTCCTCGGGCGCGTCGCTCATTTCCAGCAACTTGCGTCGGGCGAACAGCAGGCCGATGGCCAGGTACATCAGGAAAAAAAGAACAAGGAACGGTTCGGTGCTCCACAGCAGTTCCGGCGTGTAGGAGCGCAGGCCCCAGGCGAAACCGATACCGAAGGTGCCGACGAAACCGATCAGGTTGAGCAGCCGCCAGGCCTTGAACCAAGCGATGGCGAGAATTCCGGCGTTGAGCAAGGCGAAGTAGCTGAACAGTGCGACGTGGTTGCCGGCGCCGGTGGACGTCAGGATCGGCGCGGCGAAACCGCCCAGCGCAGCAGCGCAGGCCAGTGCCAGCGAGTCTTGAGTGATAGCCAGAATGGCCGAGAACACCGTTACCGCCACCAGCAGGCCCAGCGCTGCCGTCGGATCAAGCAGTGGATGCAAACGCATCGCCGCAAATACCGTCAGGTACAACACGGCAATCCCGGTGCCTTGCAGCATCAACGCATAGTGGTTGTTGCGATGGCGCAGCCACCAACCGAGTCCAAGCAAACCCAACGCAGCCGCCGCAACCCCGGCATAACGCTGTTCGATCGGCACCACCATGCCTTCGGTGGCATAACGCAGCAAAAACGCCAGACCGAGGAACAGCAGCACCACACCGACTCGCAGCACGGTGTTGCCACCGAACAGCCAGTTGCGCGCACCGCTGATGGCGCGATCAATGAAGTTCGGGCTGCGCGGGATGGCGGGCTCGCGGGCGACTGGCTCGGCTTTCCAGACATCGTCGGGCAGTGGACGGCTGGCTTGCGTCGTCGCTGTGATCGATTCGGGTTCGGGCGGAAGCTCCCAGACCATTTGCGGGGTCGATTCAGGGATTTCTTCGAGAATGAATGCAGGAGAAGGGGCAGGCTCGCTGGCAATCGGTTCTTCAGCATTCGGCTCGCTGGCTTCAGACGCCTTGACGCCAGACACCTCCAGCAAGGCCAACCGTTGCTGGACCGCATTCAACGCCACTTGCGCCTGCTCCAGCAGAACACGCTGCTCAGCCGCCTGTGACCCCAAACGACCAATGCGAATGGCCTGGCCGATACCCAACCCGAGCAACGCGCCCAACAGCGCGTCGTTGAACGACTCGTCGAGTATCCAGCCCAGCACCAGCCCAATCAGCATGAACATCCATTGCATGGTCGATATCCCTAAGCGCAGTGGCCAATCCGGGAAGATTAGCGCAGCCCGTACAGCAAAGATCGCAGCCTTCGGCAGCTCCTACACCGACCGCGTTTACCCAATGTTAGGTGAACGCCGACTGTAGGAGCTGCCGAAGGCTGCGATCTTTCCGGCGCGCCAGTATATCGAGCCGATAGAAGACTTACTCCAGCGCTTTCCAGATATCCGTGGCGTATTCGCGAATAGTCCGGTCGGAAGAGAACCAGCCCATCCGGGACGTGTTCAACACCGCTGAACGCCACCACTCGTTCGAATCGTGCCAATGGGCTTCAACGCGCATCTGCGCATCCCAGTAGGAATCGAAATCGGCGCAGACCAGAAAACGGTCATAGTCGATCAGCGAATCGATCAAACCTGCGTAACGGGACGGATCATCCGGCGAGAACACCCCGCCACGAATCGCTTGCAGCACGTCATTGAGTCGATGGGACGCGGCAATGTCCGGCACCGCGCTGAACTCGTGGTTCTGCTTGCGCGCTTCAACCTGCTGGGCGCTGAGTCCGAAAATAAACATGTGCTCGACACCGATGCGTTCGGACATTTCCACGTTGGCGCCGTCCAGGGTGCCAATGGTGAGCGCGCCGTTGAGGCCGAATTTCATGTTGCTGGTGCCCGACGCTTCAAAACCTGCGGTGGAAATCTGCTCCGACAAATCCGCCGCCGGAATGATGCTCTCCGCCAGGCTGACGTTGTAGTTGGGCAGGAACACCACTTTGAGCAAGCCGCGCACGGTCGGGTCGTTGTTCACTACCCGAGCGATGTCGTTGGTCAGTTTGATAATCAGTTTGGCCTGGTGATAACTGGCCGCTGCCTTGCCGGCGAAGATCTTCACCCGAGGCACCCAGTCGATTTCCGGTTCGGCGCGAATGGCCTGATAGAGCGCGACGGTGTGCAGCAGGTTGAGCAACTGACGTTTGTATTCGTGGATCCGTTTGACCTGCACGTCGAACATCGCCGCCGGGTTGACCGCGACCCCAAGACGCTCATGAATGATGTACGCGAGGGCTTTTTTACTGTGCAGGCGCTGTTCGGCGAAGGCCTTGCGGAACGCAGGCTTCTCGGCGAACGGTTGCAGATCCAGCAAGCGCTCTTCAGGGTTGTCCAACACGTCCGTACTGAGGGCGTCGACCAGCATCGAAGTCAATTCCGGGTTGGCCTGATACAACCAGCGGCGGAAGGTAATCCCGTTGGTCTTGTTGTTGATCCGCTCCGGGTAGAGTTTGTGCAGTTCGGAGAATACGGTTTTGCGCATCAGCTGCGTGTGCAGCCCGGACACGCCGTTGACGCTGTGGGAGCCGAGAAATGCGAGGTTGCCCATGCGCACGCGGCGGCCGTTGTCCTCTTCGATCAGCGATACCGCGCGCAGCACGTCAAAATCGTGAATGCCTTTGGCGCGCAGCGAGTCGATGTGCTGGGCGTTGATCAGGTAAATGATCTGCATGTGCCGCGGCAGCATCCGCTCCATCAAACCAACCGGCCAGGTTTCCAGTGCTTCCGGCAACAGCGTGTGGTTGGTGTACGAGAGAGTGTCGACGGTGACCTGCCACGCGGCATCCCACGCCACGTCGTAGACATCGACCAGCTGACGCATCAACTCGGCCACGGCGATCGACGGGTGAGTGTCGTTGAGCTGAATCGCCGCGTGATCGCCCAGGGTCAGCACCGAGGTGTGCATGTTGCGATGGCGACGTAGCAAATCCTGGAGCGACGCGGCGACGAAGAAATATTCCTGGCGCAGACGCAGTTCCTGGCCGGCTTCGGTGCTGTCCGCCGGATACAGAACGCGAGAGATACTTTCCGCCCGGGCCACTTCAGCGACCGCGCCGAGGTGGTCGCCGGCGTTGAAGCGCTCAAGGTGCAAATCTTCCATCGCGCGAGCACGCCACAGGCGCAGCGTGTTGACGCTCGCCCCGCGCCAGCCGACCACCGGCGTGTCGTAAGCAATGGCGCGCACGGTTTCCGCCGGGGACCAGACTTGCTTGGACTTGCCGTTTTCATCGGTGACGGTTTCGACGCTGCCGCCGAAGCCGATCGGGTAAACGACTTCTGGCCGTTCGAATTCCCACGGGTTGCCGAAATCCAGCCAGTGCTCGGTTTGTTCCTGCTGCCAGCCATCGACAATCGCCTGACGGAACAAGCCGTGTTCATAACGAATGCCGTAGCCGTGGCCAGCGATGCCGAGGGTCGACATGCTTTCCATGAAGCACGCCGCCAGACGACCGAGGCCGCCGTTACCCAGGGCCGCATCGGGCTCCAGCAGGCGGATGCGCTCAATGTCGACGCCGAGTTCGGTCAGCGCTTCGCGGGCGACGTCCAGCAGACCAAGGTTGCTCAGGCTGTCGTAGAGCAGCCGGCCGATGAGAAATTCCAGGGAGAGGTAGTAAACCCGCTTCTGACCTTTGCGGTAGATCTGCCGGGTGTGATCCATCCAGTGCTCGACCATGTGATCGCGCGCGGCCAGCGCAATGGCTTCGAACCAGTCGTGGTCGAAGGCGTGATCCGGGTCTTTGCCCACCGCGTAGGTGAGTTTGGTCAAGACGGCGTCGCGAAATGCGGCCACCTCTGCTTCGCGAACAAGTGGTTCTTGAGTCATCGATAGGACCTCGAGCGAGCGTGGAGTTGTTGAGCCTAGACGGTCAGACAGACGGCGTGGGCTCTGGTTCGGCAGTTTTTCCTGTTAATACGTGATCGGCCGGCATTACATTGTCGTGTGTCTGTATCAATGCAGGGCCCGTGCCGGATTAACGGTGGTAATTGGGCGGCAAAGAAAAAATCTGGCGAAAGGTTGTTCAAAAATCCACCAGTCCCGGTATGATCGCGCGCCCTGATGCACACGCTGGTAACAACCGATGATGAAACCCAATCTGATCGCCGCCGCCGAGATCGATCGCCTCGATACCTGGGCCAAATATACTGCGCCGATGTGCGGCTCGTGTGTATCCAGCTGCTGCACCCTGCCAGTCGAGGTCAAGATCAAGGATCTGATCCGCATCGGCATCGTCGACGAGTTCGAGCGCGGCGAGCCGGCGAAGAACATCGCCAAGCGACTGCAGAAGGAAGGGATCGTCGAGCGTTACAGCCAGAAGACCGAGATCTTCACCCTTCAGCGCATGAGCAACAACGATTGCCTGTACCTGGATCGTAAGAGCCGTCTGTGCACTATTTATGAAAAGCGCCCGGACACCTGCCGCAATCACCCGAAAATCGGGCCGCGGCCGGGGTATTGCGCTTACAAGCCGAAAGAAGTGGCGCGTGAGACCAGCAGCTCCCGCCGCACGCTCGAGAAGTTTTAAACCCGAAAAGATCGCAGCCTTCGGCAGCTCCTACAGGGCCGCGTCATACCGCGCTTTTGTAGGAGCTGCCGAAGGCTGCGATCTTTTGATTTTTGCTCCAGACAAACAAAAACGCCCCCGACCTTGCAGTCGGGGGCGTTTTTTTGTCAGCTAACTAAATGACTTAGTTACCGGACTTCTTGGCAGCGCGGGTACGCTCGCTTTCGCCCAGGATCTTCTTGCGAAGACGGATGGACTTAGGAGTGACTTCACACAGCTCGTCTTCTTGTACGAATTCCAGAGCTTGCTCCAGAGTGAAACGTACAGGCGGAACCAGAGCGATGGTTTCGTCTTTACCCGAAGCACGCATGTTGTCGAGCTTCTTGCCTTTAGTCGGGTTAACACCCAGGTCGTTGTCGCGGCTGTTCAAGCCAACGATTTGACCTTCATAGATGTCCTGGCCGTGTTCGATGAACAGCTTGCCACGGGACTGCAGGGTTTCCAGCGAGTAAGTCAGCGCCTTACCGGTAGCAACCGATACCAGCACGCCGTTCTGACGGCCGGACATGTCGCCGGACTTCATGGCGTCGTAACGGTCGAAGATCGAGGTCAGGATGCCTGCACCGGAGGTCAGGGTCAGGAACTCGTTACGGAAACCGATCAGGCCACGGGCCGGGATGTTGTACTCAAGGCGTACACGGCCCTTGCCATCCGGAACCATGTTGGTCAGGTCGCCTTTACGGATACCCATCTGTTCCATGATCGAACCCTGGGATTCTTCCGGCAGGTCGATGGTCACGTTTTCGTACGGTTCGTGCTTCACGCCGTCAACCATACGGATGATCACTTCCGGACGACCAACACCCATTTCGAAGCCTTCGCGACGCATGGTTTCGATCAGTACCGAGAGGTGCAGCTCACCACGGCCGGAAACTTTGAACTTGTCAGCCGAGTCGCCTTCTTCAACACGCAGAGCAACGTTGTACAGCAGCTCTTTGTCCAGACGTTCCTTGATGTTACGGCTGGTCACGAACTTGCCTTCTTTACCGCAGAATGGCGAGTCGTTTACCTGGAAGGTCATGGAAACGGTTGGCTCGTCGACGGTCAACGGCTTCATCGCTTCAACGTTCAGTGGGTCGCACAGAGTGTCGGAGATGAACAGTTGCTCGAAGCCGCTGATGCAGACGATGTCGCCGGCAGCTGCTTCTTCAACGTCGATACGGTGCAGACCGTGGTGACCCATCAGCTTCAGGATACGACCGGTGCGCTTCTTGCCGTCGGCGTCGATAGCGACAACCGGAGTGTTCGGCTTGATGCGACCACGAGCGATACGGCCAACGCCGATAACACCCAGGAAGCTGTTGTAGTCCAGAGCGGAAATTTGCATCTGGAACGGACCGTCACGGTCGACTTTCGGCGCAGGTACGTTGTCGACGATCGACTGGTACAGCGGGGTCATGTCTTCAGCCATGTCGGTGTGGTCCAGACCGGCAATACCGTTCAGGGCCGAGGCGTAGACGACTTTGAAGTCCAGCTGTTCTTCGGTGGCACCCAGGTTGTCGAAAAGGTCGAAGATCTGGTCCAGAACCCAGTCCGGACGCGCGCCTGGACGGTCAACCTTGTTGATGACCACGATCGGACGCAGGCCGGCTTCGAAAGCCTTCTTGGTCACGAAACGGGTTTGCGGCATAGGGCCGTCTTGAGCGTCAACCAGCAGCAGAACGGAGTCAACCATCGACATTACGCGTTCAACTTCGCCGCCGAAGTCGGCGTGGCCCGGGGTGTCCACGATGTTGATGTGGAAGCCGTTCCAGTTGATGGCGGTGTTTTTCGCCAGAATGGTAATACCGCGCTCTTTCTCCTGGTCGTTGGAGTCCATCACGCGCTCGTCGTTGAGCTCGTTGCGCTCCAGAGTGCCGGATTGACGCAAGAGTTTGTCTACCAGGGTGGTTTTACCATGGTCAACGTGAGCAATGATGGCGATGTTGCGTAGATTTTCGATCACTTGTGTATCTCGATCAGAGGATTCGGTGTGCTGACAAGTCTTGGCAGCGATTAACAGTAGAGTCAGGCCTTGCCGTTACAGCTTGACGGCAGAGTCGGGGGGCCGATGACGCAGGCCACAGGCAAACAGCCCCGGGCTCTTAGCTCGGTCGATAAACGCGCACATTGGCATGCCCCTCACTGAGCAAATGGTGGGCATGCAGGCGACTCATCACGCCTTTGTCGCAATACAACAGGTACTGGCGAGTAGGGTCCAGTTCCTTGAAACGAGCGTTCAATGCATAAAACGGCATCGTCTGTACCTCAATGCCACCGAGTTCCAGCGGCTCGTCTTCAGCGGCATCCGGGTGACGGATGTCGATGATGATCTGGCCCGCCAGTGCTTCGCTGACTTCTTCGATCTGCAGGTCCTGGCCCAATTCGTCGATCACACGATCGATCGGCACCAGTTTGGCGTTCTCGAGCGCACGCTCAAGGACCGCCATGTCGAACTCTTTCTCTTCATGCTCCACGCGCGGACGCTTGGCATGGGTCTTGGGGTTCACCGAGATGACCCCGCAATACTCCGGCATGTGCTTGGCGAAGTCGGCAGTGCCGATTTCGTTGGCCAGGTCGATGATGTCCTGCTTGTGACTGGCGATCAGCGGACGCAAGACCAGCTTGTCGGTCACGCAGTCGATCACGGACAGGTTCGGCAATGTCTGGCTCGACACCTGGGAAATCGCTTCGCCGGTCACCAGCGCTTCGATGTCCAGCCGATCGGCAATACGGGAAGCAGCGCGCAACATCATACGCTTCAAAACTACACCCATATGACTGTTATCGACTTTCCCGAGAATTTCTCCCAGTACTTCCTCGAACGGCACACTGACAAATAACACGCGTTGGGAGCTGCCGTACTTCTTCCAGATGAAGTGCGCGACCTCCATGACGCCCAGTTCATGGGCCCGCCCGCCCAGATTGAAGAAGCAGAAATGGCTCATCAGGCCGCGGCGCATGATCTGGTAAGCAGCAACAGTGGAATCGAAGCCACCGGACATCAGCACAAGCGTCTGTTCCAAGGCACCCAGCGGATAACCACCGATGCTGTTGTGCTGGCTGTGGATCACAAACAACCGTTTGTCGCGAATTTCGATGCGGACTTCGATTTCCGGCTCTTTTAGCGAGATTCCGGCGGCGCCGCACTGACGACGCAGTTGGCTGCCGACGTATTTCTCGACATCCATCGAACTGAATTCATGCTTGCCGGCGCGTTTGCAGCGAACCGAAAAAATCTTCCCGGCCAGCGAATCACCGAAGTGCAGCTTGCACTTGGCGACGATGTCATCGAAGTCGCCCAACGGGTACTCGTCGACCTGCAGGAAATGCGCGATGCCCGGCATGCAGCTCAGGCGCTCGGTCATCTCCTTCAGTACTTTGGGCTCGCTGACGCGGGTTTCAAGCTCGAGATTGTCCCACACACCGTTCACCACCACGGCCGGGTCCAGGTCGCGGAGCACGGTGCGGATGTTTTTGGCCAACTGGCGGATGAAACGCATCCGTACCGGGCGGCTCTTGATGGTGATCTCGGGGAAGACTTTTACGATTAGTTTCATGAAAACAGCGCGCGCTGGACCAGCCGAAAAAGGGGGGCGCGGATTATAGCGGAAATTGCTCAAGGTTTAACCAGTTAATGTGCAGAAGGTTTTCAGCGCACCAAAACGGGTCATTTACGGATTTTAACGCTACATTGTAGGGCGATATTTTTCACGCAAAGGCGCTTCGTGCCTTTATAAGCGTGCTATTGGGGCAAAAAACCCATGCTGGGGCACTGGCATGCAATTTGCTCCCTTGTGAGGCAGGTTGCCTTGGCAGAGTATTCGCGCCGGCATCACAAACATTTAAGGGCATCCACTACCAGCCCTAATCCACCCGGAGGACACTATGTCGAAGTCGGTTCAACTCATCAAAGATCATGACGTCAAGTGGATTGATCTGCGCTTCACGGACACTAAAGGCACTCAGCACCACGTGACCATGCCGGCTCGCGACGCGCTGGATGAAGCTTTCTTCGAAGAAGGCAAAATGTTCGACGGTTCCTCCATCGCTGGCTGGAAAGGCATCGAAGCCTCCGACATGATCCTGATGCCGGACGACAGCACTGCCGTCCTCGACCCGTTCACCGAAGAGCCGACCCTGATCCTGGTTTGCGACGTGATCGAACCTTCGACCATGCAAGGCTACGATCGCGACCCACGTGCGATCGCCAAGCGTGCCGAGGAATACCTGAAGTCGACCGGTATCGGTGACACCGTATTTGTTGGCCCGGAACCAGAATTCTTCATCTTCGACGAAGTGAAGTTCAAGTCCGACATCTCCGGCTCCATGTTCAAAATCTTCTCCGAACAAGGTTCGTGGATGTCCGACCAGGACGTGGAAGGCGGCAACAAAGGCCACCGTCCAGGCGTCAAAGGCGGCTACTTCCCGGTTCCGCCGTTCGACCACGACCACGAAATCCGTACCTCCATGTGCAACGCCATGGAAGAGATGGGCCTGGTCATCGAAGTTCACCACCACGAAGTGGCAACTGCTGGCCAGAACGAAATCGGCGTGAAGTTCAACACCCTGGTGGCCAAGGCTGACGAAGTTCAGACCCTGAAGTACTGCGTACACAACGTTGCCGACGCATACGGCCGCACCGCGACCTTCATGCCTAAGCCTCTGTACGGCGACAACGGTTCGGGTATGCACGTTCACCTGTCCATCGCCAAAGATGGCAAGAACACCTTCGCTGGCGAAGGCTATGCCGGCCTGTCCGACACCGCTCTGTACTTCATCGGCGGCATCATCAAGCACGGTAAGGCCCTGAACGGCTTCACCAACCCGTCGACCAACTCCTACAAGCGTCTGGTCCCGGGCTTCGAAGCTCCAGTAATGCTGGCCTACTCGGCTCGCAACCGTTCCGCTTCGATCCGTATTCCTTACGTGTCCAGCCCTCGCGCTCGCCGTATCGAAGCCCGCTTCCCGGATCCGGCAGCCAACCCGTACCTGGGCTTCGCTGCACTGTTGATGGCTGGCCTGGACGGCATCCAGAACAAGATCCACCCAGGCGACGCTGCTGACAAAAACCTGTACGACCTGCCGCCTGAAGAGGCGAAAGAGATCCCACAAGTTTGCGGCAGCCTGAAAGAAGCCCTGGAAGAGCTGGACAAAGGTCGCGCGTTCCTGACCAAAGGCGGCGTGTTCTCCGATGACTTCATCGACGCTTACATCGCTCTGAAAAGCGAAGAAGAAATCAAGGTTCGCACCTTCGTACACCCACTGGAATACGAGCTGTACTACAGCTGCTGATCCGGTAGCGCCTGCGCAAGCGGCGTGACAAAAAGAGGCCTCCTTCGGGAGGTCTTTTTTATGCCCGCAATTTTATGACTGATAAAAATCCCCTGTGGGAGCGGGCTTGCTCGCGAATGCGGTGTGTCATTCAGCAATGATGTTGACTGACACACCGCATTCGCGAGCAAGCCCGCTCCCACAGGGATTTGTTGCGTTTAGGCGATCCCGGAAAACCATTCCCAAATGTTTACAACCTGGGCCAACCGCCGCCACTGACCTATGCTGCAATCCAACGCTTTCGTTTCTGGTCGATTTTATGGGTCGTGGTTTTCCATTGCTGTTGCTGCTGATCGCCCTGCCCGCCGCAGCGCAGATCTATAAGTACACCGACGCCGCCGGCAACACCGCCTACAGCAATCAGCCGCCCGACGGCGTGAAGGCGCAGCCGGTCGAGTTGCCGCCGCTCAATAGCGTCGAGCGCCAGGCACCTCCCGCCCCACCTGCCGAAGCCACCCGTCGCGAACAGTCGCGCAGCGCCTACGAAGTATTGGAGCTGACCAACTTGCCCACCACCGAGGCGCTGCGGGCCAACAACGGCACCTTCACCGTGAACGTGCTGATCAAACCCCGCCTGCAAGGTCCGCATTTATTCAGGTTGTTGCTGGACGATCAGCCTTACGGCCAGCCGAGCAACGTGCCGATCCTGCAACTGGTCAACATTGATCGCGGCACCCACAGCCTCGCGGTCCAGGTGATCGATGGGCAAGACATCGTCCAGCAGAGTCCGTCCGTGACCTTCACCCTCCAGCGGGTGCATAAGCCGTGAGGTTGTGGCTGCTGATCACCTGCCTGTTCGTGCTGCCCGTGTCGGCCGAAGTCTTCACCTACATCGACGCCCAAGGCAATCGGGTCTTCACCGACCAGCCCGGCTCCGGCAACGCCAAGCGCGTGCCGCTGGCGACGAGTAACCGCATGTCCGCCAACCCGACCGGCGCAGCGCCGGTGATTGCCGAGAAAAAAACCGAAACCAAACCCCTGTTCCACTACGACATGCTCAGAGTGCTGGTGCCCGAGCCCGACGCCACGGTCCGCAGCAGCGCCGGCGAACTGATCGTCAGCATCACCAGCGAACCCGGACTGCAGCGGGGTCATCGCTACCGTTTGTTGCTGGACGGGCAGCCCACCGCTGAACCCGGTCCGAGCCCGGTGTTCGCTTTGAGCAACATTGACCGCGGCAGCCACAATCTGTCCGTCGAAATTCTCGATGAGCACGGTCGCACCGTTGAGCGCACGGCCAATCAACCCTTCCACATGCTGCGCATCTCCCTCGCGCAGAAACGCCAGGTCAAACCCTGCACCCTCGCCGACTACGGCCAGCGGCCGGAATGCCCGCTCAAAGACAAACCTGAAGAAGAAAAAAACCTCTTCCTGCGCTTCTTCTAACCTCGCTCAGCTTTGTGCACTATATTGGTGCGATAGGTTGCACCGCCCCCACATACCACCCCATTTTGGTTCGAAAGTACCCGCAAAAGCTGGCAGAACGCCACGCAAGCGAGTGTCAAACGCCCGTTTCAGGCCTTTCACGCTTCTTTTCGGAGCCTTGGTTTGGTTTTTGCATTTTCCCCCGCATCAGCGCTTTATTCATGCGCGCGCCCTGCTCCAAAAGAGGTCCCGATGACCATTAGCGACGCACTGCATCGTTTGCTGCTCGACAACCTGACCACCGCCACCATCCTGCTCGATGCCGAACTGCGCCTCGAGTACATGAACCCGGCGGCGGAGATGCTTTTGGCCATCAGTGGCCAGCGCAGCCATGGGCAGTTCATCAGTGAGCTGTTCACCGAATCCTCCGAAGCGCTGAATTCCCTGCGTCAGGCGGTCGAGCAGGCGCATCCGTTCACCAAGCGCGAAGCAATGCTCACCGCCCTCACCGGCCAGTCGCTGACCGTCGACTACGCGGTAACACCGATCCTGGCGAACGGCGCCACCCTGCTGCTGCTGGAAGTCCACCCGCGTGACCGCTTGCTGCGGATCACCAAGGAAGAGGCGCAGCTGTCGAAACAGGAAACCAGCAAGATGCTGGTGCGCGGCCTCGCTCACGAGATCAAGAATCCGCTGGGCGGGATTCGCGGTGCGGCCCAGTTGCTTGCCCGCGAACTGCCGGAAGAGAGCCTGCGCGATTACACCAACGTCATCATTGAAGAAGCCGACCGCCTGCGAAACCTGGTGGACCGCATGCTCGGCTCCAATAAGCTGCCGTCGCTGGCCATGTGCAACATCCACGAAGTGCTGGAGCGCGTCTCTCATCTGGTCGAAGCCGAAAGCCAAGGCTGTATCACGTTGGTGCGCGATTACGACCCGAGCATTCCCGATGTGTTGATCGACCGCGAACAAATGATTCAAGCGGTCCTGAACATCGTGCGCAACGCGATGCAGGCCATCAGCAGCCAGAACGAACTGCGCCTGGGCCGCATCAGCCTGCGCACCCGCGCCATGCGCCAGTTCACCATCGGCCACGTGCGCCATCGCCTGGTGACCAAGATCGAAATCATCGACAACGGTCCCGGCATTCCTGCGGAGCTTCAGGAAACCATCTTCTTTCCCATGGTCAGCGGACGCCCGGACGGTACCGGGCTCGGCCTGGCCATTACCCAGAACATTATCAGCCAGCACCAGGGCCTGATCGAATGTGACAGCCATCCAGGCCACACCACCTTCTCGATCTTTCTGCCACTGGAACAAGGAGCCACATCGACATGAGCCGTAGTGAAACTGTGTGGATCGTCGATGACGACCGTTCTATCCGTTGGGTCCTGGAAAAAGCCTTGCAGCAAGAAGGCATGACCACGCAAAGCTTCGACAGCGCCGATGGCGTCATGAGCCGACTGGCGCGCCAGCAGCCGGACGTGATCATCTCCGACATCCGCATGCCGGGCGCCAGCGGTCTGGACCTTCTGGCGCGGATTCGCGAGCAACACCCACGGCTGCCAGTGATCATCATGACCGCGCACTCCGATCTGGACAGCGCTGTCGCGTCCTATCAGGGCGGTGCGTTTGAATACCTGCCAAAGCCGTTCGACGTTGACGAAGCCGTGTCGCTGGTCAAGCGCGCGAACCAGCACGCTCAAGAACAGCAAGGTCTGGAAGTCGCTCCAACCCTGACCCGCACCCCGGAAATCATCGGTGAAGCGCCGGCGATGCAGGAAGTGTTTCGCGCCATCGGGCGCTTGAGCCACTCCAACATCACCGTGTTGATCAACGGCGAATCCGGGACCGGTAAAGAGCTGGTGGCTCACGCCCTGCACCGTCACAGCCCACGGGCGACTTCGCCGTTCATTGCGCTGAACATGGCGGCGATTCCGAAGGATCTGATGGAGTCCGAACTGTTCGGCCATGAAAAAGGTGCGTTCACCGGCGCGGCCAATCTGCGTCGCGGACGTTTCGAGCAGGCGGACGGCGGTACGCTGTTCCTAGATGAAATCGGCGACATGCCGGCGGACACGCAAACCCGTTTGCTGCGCGTGCTGGCCGACGGCGAGTTCTACCGCGTCGGCGGTCATGTGCCAGTGAAGGTTGATGTGCGAATCATCGCCGCGACCCACCAGAATCTGGAAACCCTGGTGCACGCCGGGAAATTCCGTGAGGACTTGTTCCACCGCCTCAACGTCATCCGCATTCATATACCGCGGCTGTCGGACCGTCGCGAAGACATCCCGACCCTCGCCAAGCACTTCCTCAGTCGCGCCGCGCAAGAATTGGCGGTGGAGCCGAAGCTGCTGAAAAGCGAAACCGAGGAATACCTGAAGAACCTGCCGTGGGGCGGCAACGTGCGTCAGCTGGAGAACACCTGCCGCTGGATCACGGTGATGGCTTCGGGTCGCGAAGTGCACATCAGCGACCTGCCGCCAGAGCTGCTGAGCTTGCCGCAGGATTCGGCGCCGGTGACCAATTGGGAGCAAGCGCTGCGCCAGTGGGCTGATCAGGCGTTGGCTCGCGGTCAGTCGAGCCTGCTCGACGCCGCGGTGCCGGCGTTTGAGCGGATCATGATCGAAACCGCCCTCAAACACACCGCCGGCCGTCGTCGTGATGCCGCGGTTTTGCTGGGTTGGGGGCGTAATACCCTGACGCGCAAGATCAAGGAATTGGGGATGAAGGTTGATGGTGGGGATGATGATGAGGGGGAAGAGGGTTAAGTAGCCTCTAACTCTTCGCTGACAGTTACATCCATTCGTCGGAACGCCGCCCGGAGCAAGCCCGCTCCCACAGGTTTTGTGCAAGACCCTCATTTTGTGGTCAACACCGAACCAATGTGGGAAGGGCCGGGCGACGTTCGCTTGCTCGCGAAGGGGCCAGCACATCCAACATCATTGTTGCCTGACACACCGCCTTCGCGAGCAAGCAAAGGTCGCCCGGCCCTTCCCACATTTAGAGCTTTGTGCACCGACTGAATGCACCGTGAACCGCAATCGCGCACGAACCCCCCTTCGAAAGCCCGCCTGCGTTCGCAATCGAACTCCTATCGAAAAAACACGAAAGCCCCGGATTACGGGGCCTTCAGCGTTTCAAAGAGGGTTTCTGTTTCAACTTATTAAAACCTGGCACGCCCCCTGCAATAGTCCATTCAGTGATTCAGTTCACTACCCGGTTTCGGGGACCTTGGTACAGGCAGGCCGGGGATTCCCCTCTTTACATCGGGCTCACACCGCACAAGCGACGAGCCCAAACAGTTTTGGGGCCCTTGATACAGGCAGGTCAGGGGTTCCTTCTTTACACCGGGCTCACGACGCAATGCGCGAGCCCTGCCGTTTTGGGAACCTTGGTACAGGCAGGCCGGGGATTCCCTCTTTTATTGCTCTCGGAGATGGATCTCCAGCCGCCAGCGGTCATCGACCTCGCTACCGGCCCACTCACCCTGCAGTGGCCGGGCCGCCACCACCGACAGCAACAACCCCCCATCACTCAGACGCACCCGCCAGTTCACGCTCTTGTCGTTGAGCTTGAGCTGACCTTTCTGCGCCTTGCCTTCAGCTTCGAACAGCAACGCAAGGCTACCGTCGACAAACTCGCCGTGGGTCTTGGGTGCGTTGTTGAACCACACCACCAACCCGTCGTTCGTCACGTCGACTTGCTGCAGTTCACTGGGGTCGGGCGTGGTCAGGCGACCGATCATCAGCCCCACCATGACCCCGACAATCGCCAGCGAACCCATCACCCGTGGGAATAGTTTCGAACGCGGGTCCGCTTGCGGCGTAGAATGCCCGTCATCTTTACCTTCGGAGCCGTGCATGTTTCACGTCATCCTTTTCCAACCAGAAATTCCGCCGAATACCGGCAACGTTATCAGGCTGTGCGCCAACAGTGGCTGCCACCTGCATTTGATCGAGCCGCTGGGCTTCGAGATGGACGACAAGCGACTGCGCCGGGCCGGCCTCGATTACCACGAGTATGCCACCCTGCAACGCCATGCAGACCTCGCCAGCTGTCTGGAAAGCCTTGGTCATCCGCGGTTGTTCGCCTTCACCACCAAAGGTTCGCGGCCGTTCCACGATGCCAGTTTCGCCGAGGGCGACGCGTTCCTGTTTGGTCCGGAAAGCCGTGGCTTGCCAGCGGAAGTGCTGGATGCCCTGCCTGGTGAACAACGCCTGCGCTTGCCGATGCGCGAAGGCTGTCGCAGCCTGAACCTGTCGAACACCGTGGCGGTTGCCGTCTACGAAGGCTGGCGTCAGCTCGGGTTCAAGTAACACCACACTCCAATGTAGGAGCTGCCGAAGGCTGCGATCTTTTGACTTTGTGTTTCAAGATCAAAAGATCGCAGCCTTCGGCAGCTCCTACCCGAAGGCTTCGTTTGCTCCATGAAAAAAGCGCCTTTGAAGGCGCTTTTTTCATGGAGCAAACGAAGCTTTTATTGAACGGTTGGAGTCTCGCCAGCCGCCTGCATGCGTTGCAGTTCTTGTGCGTACAGCGCGTCAAAGTTCACCGGAGCCAGCATCAGGGCCGGGAACGAACCGCGGGTCACCAGGCTGTCCAGGGTTTCGCGAGCGTACGGGAACAGGATGTTCGGGCAGAACGCGCCGAGGGTGTGGCTCATCGAAGCGTCGTCCAGGTTCTTGATCAGGAAGATCCCGGCCTGTTGCACTTCAGCGATGAACGCCACTTCGTCACCGTTTTTCACGGTTACGGACAGGGTCAGCACGACTTCGTGGAAGTCGCCTTCCAGCGCCTTCTGACGGGTGTTCAGATCCAGACCGACGCTCGGCTCCCACTGCTGGCGGAAGATCGCCGGGCTTTTCGGGGCTTCGAAGGACAAGTCACGTACGTAGATGCGCTGCAAGGAGAATTGCGGTGCGGTTTCTTCTTCGCTGGCTGCAGTGTTCTGTTGGTCAGTCATCTCAGATCCTTTCTGATCTTGGGGTCTTATAGGGAAAGCATTCAGGCCTTGAGCATGGCGTCGAGCTTGCCGGCGCGCTCAAGGGCAAACAAATCATCACAACCGCCAACGTGGCGCTCACCGATCCAGATCTGCGGCACGGACGTGCGCCCGGCCTTCTGAGCCATGGCGGCACGCACCTGCGGCTTGCCATCGACCTTGATCTCTTCGAAGGCCACGCCTTTGTTCTCGAGCAGTTGCTTGGCCCGGGAACAATAACCGCAGTAATCGCTGGAGTAGACGACGACGTTGCTCATATCACTTCACCAGCGGCAGGTTGTCGCCTTTCCAGCTGGAAATACCGCCAGACAGCTTGGCGGCGGTGAAGCCGGACTTCATCAACTCGCGGGCATGCGTGCCGGCGGTCTGGCCCATGGCGTCGACCAGAATGATGGTCTTGGCCTTGTGCTTTTCCAGCTCGGCGACGCGCGCAGCCAGTTTGTCGTGAGGAATGTTCAACGCACCAACAATGTGACCGGCGGCGAAATCCTTGTTCGAACGGATGTCGATCACAACGCCCGCGTCCTTGTTGACCAGCCCGGTCAGTTCACCGGTGCTCAGGCTGCGGCCGCCGCCTTGCATCTGATAAGCGATCAGCAACGCCAGCAGTACGACGAAGATACCGACGAGCAGATAGTGGTTAGTGGCGAATTGAATCAGGTTAGCAACCATCGAAGGAGGTTCCAGGGCGTTAAAATGTCGGCCAGTATACACAGCCACTATGGTGGGCCAAACCCCGTCCGGCGGTGACGCCGTCGGAACTTCGCATTAAACTGCCACTCCCTTTTTCATTGCCCCTCTTTTCATTCAGCCACGAGCGGAATCCATGACTACCACGCCTAAACCTTTGGTCCTGATTATTCTCGACGGCTTCGGTCACAGTGAGAGCCCTGAATCCAACGCCATCTATGCGGCGAAGAAGCCCGTTCTGGACCGCCTGTGGGCCACTGTGCCGAATGGTCTGATCTCGGGCAGCGGCATGGACGTCGGTCTGCCGGATGGCCAGATGGGCAATTCCGAAGTCGGCCACATGAACCTCGGTGCCGGCCGCGTTGTGTATCAGGACTTTACGCGCGTGACCAAATCGATCCGCGACGGTGAGTTTTTCGAGAACCCGACCATCTGCGCCGCGGTGGATAAAGCCGTTGCCGCCGGCAAAGCCGTGCACTTCATGGGCCTGCTGTCCGATGGCGGCGTTCACAGCCACCAGGATCACCTGGTTGCCATGGCGGAACTGGCTGCCAAGCGCGGCGCCGAAAAAATCTACCTGCACGCCTTCCTCGACGGCCGCGATACACCGCCGAAAAGCGCACAGTCGTCCATCGAATTGCTCGACGCGTCTTTTAAGGCCCTGGGCAAAGGCCGGATCGCCAGCATCATTGGCCGTTACTTCGCCATGGACCGTGACAACCGTTGGGACCGCGTGTCCCAGGCCTACAACCTGATCGTCGACGGCAAGGGCGAATTCAACGCCGCCACCGCCCAAGAAGGCCTGCAAGCCGCGTACGACCGTGGCGAGAGCGACGAATTCGTCAAAGCCACTTCCATCGGCGAGCCGGTGAAAGTCGAAGACGGCGACGCCGTGGTGTTCATGAACTTCCGCGCCGACCGCGCCCGCGAACTGACCCGCGTGTTCGTCGAAGACGATTTCAAGGAATTCGAACGTGCCCGCCAGCAAAAACTGGCCGGCTTCGTCATGCTGACCCAATACGCCGCCAGCATCCCTGCACCATCGGCCTTTGCCGCCAGCAGCCTGGACAACGTGCTGGGTGACTACCTGGCGAAAAACGGCAAGACCCAGCTGCGTATCGCTGAAACCGAAAAATACGCCCACGTGACATTCTTCTTCTCCGGCGGTCGCGAAGAACCGTTCCCGGGCGAAGAACGCATTCTGATCCCGTCGCCGAAAGTCGCGACCTATGACTTGCAGCCGGAGATGAGCGCGCCGGAAGTCACCGACCGCATTGTCGATGCCATCGAAAACCAGCGTTACGACGTGATCGTGGTCAACTACGCCAACGGCGACATGGTTGGTCACAGCGGCGTGTTCGAAGCTGCGGTGAAAGCCGTGGAATGCCTGGACCAGTGCGTCGGACGTATCGTCGATGCGCTGGAAAAAGTCGGCGGCGAAGCGCTGATCACGGCCGACCATGGCAACGTCGAGCAAATGTCCGACGAGTCCACCGGCCAGGCTCACACCGCTCACACGACCGAGCCGGTGCCGTTCATCTATGTCGGCAAGCGTGACCTCAAGGTGCGTGAGGGCGGTGTGCTGGCGGATGTGGCGCCGACCATGCTGAAGCTGTTGGGCCTGGAAAAACCGGCTGAAATGACCGGGACTTCGATTCTGGTGTAATCAGTATTACAAACGCCGTAAAACCACTGTGGGAGCGGCGGTGCGACGATTCCACAGTGGTTTTGCGGTGTTTTACAGGCCGGTTATCACACAGCCCCAATTGGGCGTTTTTTTTGCGGCGCATGGCGGGCATACTAGGCCGTCCCTTTCCCTGGTGTCGCCCGCCTCTATGCTCCGCGTCCTGATAGCCCTTGCTCTGACTTGCCTGCTCCAACCGGCCTTTGCTGACGAGCGCGCGCAAACCCAACAACAGTTGGACGCCACGCGTCAGGACATTGCCGAGCTGAAAAAACTGCTGGGCAAGCTCCAGGAAGAAAAATCCGGTGTGCAGAAAGACCTCAAGGGCACCGAGACCGAGATGGGCAAGCTCGAAAAGCAGGTCGATGCCCTGCAAAAAGAGCTGAAGAAAAGCGAATCCGAGCTGCAGCGTCTCGATGGTGAGAAAAAAAAACTCCAGAGCGCGCGCATTGAACAGCAACGACTGATTGCCATCCAGGCCCGCGCGGCCTATCAGAACGGCCGTCAGGAGTACTTGAAGCTGTTGCTCAACCAGCAGAACCCGGAAAAATTCGCCCGCACCCTCACCTATTACGATTACCTGAGCCAGGCCCGCCTGGAGCAGCTGAAGAATTTCAACGAAACCCTGCGCCAACTGGCCAACGTCGAAAAAGACATCGCCCTGCAACAAGCGCAATTGCTGGTGCAGAAGAGCAGCCTCGACAGCCAGCGCGATGAACTCGATAAAGTCCGTCAGGAGCGCCAGCAAGTCCTCGCCAAGCTCAGCGACGACGTAAAGGCGCGCGATCAGAAGCTGGCCGCCCGCGAGCAGGATCAGGCAGACCTGTCTAAAGTCCTTAAAACCATCGAAGAAACCCTGGCCCGCCAGGCTCGTGAGGCAGAAGAAGCGCGGCAAAAAGCGCTGATCGCCCAGCAGGAAGCCGAAAAAAAGCGTTTACGTGAGGCCGAGGCTCAGGCAAATGCCTCCGACGCCCCACGCAACCCCGTTAAATCGACACCTGGCGCGCTGGTTTCCAGTTCAGGCGAAACCTTCGGCGGCCCTTTTGCTTCAACTCGCGGCAAACTTCCGTGGCCGATTGATGGTCGACTGCTGGCACGCTTTGGCGAAACCCGTGGCGACGACGCCCGGACCAAGTGGGACGGCGTGATGATCAGTGCCTCCGCCGGCAGCCAGGTGCATGCCGTGCATGGCGGTCGCGTGGTGTTTGCCGACTGGTTGCGCGGTGCCGGGCTGCTAGTGATTCTCGACCATGGCAACGGTTTTTTGAGTCTTTACGGTCACAACCAGACGCTGCTCAAGTCTGCGGGTGACGTGGTAAAAGCCGGTGAGTCCATCTCCACTGTCGGCAACAGTGGCGGGCAGGACACGCCAGCGCTGTATTTCGCTATTCGTCAGCAGGGTCACCCGAGTGATCCGGCGCAATGGTGCCGCGCGCAAGGATAGGCGTTGAGTCACCTACATTAGGAGTTCGTTCGACATGCTGCATTTGTCCCGTCTTACCTCGCTGGCCTTGACGATCGCCCTGGTGATCGGCGCGCCTCTGGCGTTCGCTGCTCAACCAGCGCCGGCAGTCGCGCCTGCGGGCACTGCTGCGACTACCAAGGCGCCATTGCCGCTGGAAGAGTTGCGCACCTTTGCCGAGGTCATGGACCGGATCAAGGCAGCTTATGTCGAACCTGTGGACGACAAGACTCTGCTGGAAAACGCCATCAAGGGCATGCTCAGCAACCTCGACCCGCACTCCGCCTACCTGGGCCCGGAAGACTTCGCTGAATTGCAGGAAAGCACCAGCGGCGAATTCGGCGGCCTGGGCATCGAAGTCGGTGCCGAAGATGGTTTCATCAAAGTGGTTTCGCCCATTGATGACACCCCGGCCTCCAAGGCTGGCATTCAGGCGGGCGACTTCATCGTCAAGATCAACGGCCAGCCGACTCGCGGCCAGAGCATGACCGAAGCCGTGGACAAGATGCGCGGCAAGATCGGCCAGAAAATCACCCTGACCCTGGTGCGCGACGGCGGTACGCCGTTCGACGTGACCCTGGCCCGCGCCATCATTCAGGTGAAGAGCGTGAAAAGCCAGTTGCTGGAGTCCGGCTACGGCTACATCCGCATCACTCAATTCCAGGTCAAGACCGGCGAAGAAGTGTCGAAGGCACTGGCCAAGCTGCGCAAGGACAACGGCAAGAAGCTCAACGGCATCATCCTCGACCTGCGTAACAACCCGGGCGGCGTGCTGCAGGCTGCGGTGGAAGTGGTTGACCACTTCATCACCAAGGGCCTGATCGTTTACACCAAGGGTCGCATCGCCAACTCCGAGCTGCGCTTCTCCGCCACCGGCAAGGACGAAAGCGAAGCCGTGCCACTGGTTGCACTGATTAACGGTGGCAGCGCCTCGGCTTCGGAAATTGTTGCCGGCGCCTTGCAAGACCAGAAACGCGCAGTGGTCATGGGCACCACCAGTTTCGGCAAAGGCTCGGTACAAACCGTGCTGCCGCTGAACAACGATCGCGCACTGAAGATCACCACGGCGCTGTATTACACGCCGAACGGCCGCTCGATCCAGGCGCAAGGCATCGTTCCGGACATCGAAGTGCGCAAGGCCAAGATCACCAGCGAGCAGGACGGCGAGTACTTCAAGGAAGCCGATCTGCAAGGTCACCTGGGCAATGGCAACGGCGGCGCCGACAAACCGACCGGCTCCAGCGGCAAGGCCAAGGCAATGCCGCAGGATGATGATTACCAGCTAGCCCAGGCCCTGAGCCTGCTCAAAGGGTTGAGCATCACCTCCGGCCGCTGAGATGCGCCTACGGTTAGTCCTCGCTCTGTTGTGCTGTCTGGCGGGTGTTGCTCACGCAGCGCCCGCCTCTCAAAAGGCCTACATCACTCTGATCATCGATGACCTGGGGCAGAACCTGCCCCGGGATCGCCGCGTGCTGGCCCTGCCCGGTCCGGTGACCACGGCGATCATGCCCGACACGCCCCACGCCACCGAATTCGCCCGCGAAGCTCATCGCGCCGGCAAGATCGTCATCCTGCACATGCCGATGGACCCGGCCACCGGGCCGTTCGCCTGGCACCCCGACCTGCCCATCGAAGAACTTGAAAAACGGCTGAACGCAGCATTCAAAAGGGTGCCGTACACCGCTGGTATCAATAACCACATGGGCAGCCGCATGACCGCCCAGCCAGTGGCGATGGCGTGGTTGATGGCCGAGTTGCAACGCCGCCACAAATTCTTCGTCGACAGTCGCACCAGCGCGCAAACCGTTGCGGCTCAGCAGGCGCAAAAGATTGATCTGGCGAGTGTTTCGCGGGATGTGTTTCTCGATGACGAACGCACCGAGGCGGCGATTTTTGCTCAGTTGCAGACTGCGATCAGCCTGGCCCGTAACCAGGGTTCAGCGGTCATGATCGGCCATCCGTACCCTCAAACATTGGCGGTGCTTGAGCGGGAATTGCCGAAGCTTAAGGCTCAAGGGATTGAGTGGATCGATATCCGCCAGATGATCAGCGTACGCGGCAATCGCGCAACAGCCGCGCATGGCCAAAACGGCGTGTATCGGTAATACCCCGCAACGACCTATACATAGTTACCACCAGGCGCCTCGCCCGTTTCCCGATAGTGAGACCTCCGACAGGTCGCGACTCTCCCGAGTCGCCTTTTTCTATCAGGACTGACTATGACTACCAATGAAAATGGCGCATTGCCCACCAGGCAAATGGAATCCATAAAGCTCGATAACCTGCTGATCAATTTTACGACGGAGCTCAATCGGGTTTGGGACACTAAAAGTCTCAGCTCGGCCGCCGCCGGTTTTTGGCGCCCCTCACCTAACCCTGATTTACTACCGGGTTTCTTTCCACTAGGCGATCTGGCAGTTTCAGAAGAGGGCAACATCAACGGCGCGAGGGTAGCGGCAGTTGTCTGCGAAAGCGGCTCACCAAGCGTCGATAGCACCAGAGGAAATGCACTCAGACGGCCTGACGACTTCGAACGAGTCTGGACAGATCAAGGCTCTGGCGCCTCAACAGACGCGTCGATATGGCGCCCGATTCCTCCTGCAGGCTATGTCGCAATGGGGCTGGTGTGTTCCAGCGACCACGAAAAACCGTCACTTAACGCTATACGTTGTGTGCGAGCAGATCTGGTCATCGCTTCAAACATCGGCGATTTGATCTGGAACGACAAGGGCAGTGGTGCAAACCAGAATTTCAGCGCCTGGAATATTGCTCCGCCGGCCGCAGAATCGGGCGAGATCTACTTTGCACCAGGCACCTTTTTTGGCGTCCAAAGCCATACGAAACCGGCATCCCCCCTGGTCTACGCATTACGGATGCAGATCCCTCTCGAAGTAACCTCAGCGCCAGAGGCTCCGGCACTCTCCGGATACGAAGCGCCTTCAGCGGTCGAAGCAGCCAAGGTCACTCAGATAGCCAAACTTCCGTGGTTCGCCGTTAAAGACAACATGCCCCCCATTGATCAATTACGTACGTCCCCGGTCTACCGCCTGGAAAGAACCGACCAATACGTGCTCATTGGACATGGCCACAACACCAGCGACAAGGCTCGACCTATCAAATGGACAGCAGTGCGGGCGCAAAACACGACGACATTACAGACATTCAACCGCCTCACCTCTGTCGAAGTGGATACCGCATGGCCATTCAATTCTCCCGGCAATGTCCAGGCATTGAGTTTTTCGGCAAACCTGAACAAACAATTCACTCACACCGAAACCTCATCCAACGGATGGTGGAACACGCGCAATCAGGAAGTCATCGCCATGGCCGCAAAAAACAAGGCCGTGGCGGTGTATCAAATGCAAAGCAGTTATGAGTTGCTGCGCGAAGACAACACTCCAGTGGCAATCAGCATTGAGTATTCCGATGACGAAAGCCTGCACCTGACCGAATATCCATCAGAAGAAAACTGCGCCGTCACCCTCTCGCCACCACTGGCGACAGACTCAACAACGGGCGAAGGCACTTCGGAGCAGGCAAGTGATCTCAACGTCACGCCGCAGTCGATGGAAGACTTGCCGGGGCCTACAGATACCGCCCCATGATCTCGTCGACCACGCCTTCCTTGCGCAACTGATCCAGCGCAGCCTGGAGCTTGGCAACGGTTTCGTCCGGCACGTCCTTGTTCAGTGCCAGATAAAGCTCGGCGCTGTTGAAGCGCAGCACGGTCTTGAGCCCGGTTACCCCGTCCTGGCGCGCCAGATAGCGCCCGGCGGGGTCGCCGGTAGCCCACAGGTCGATCTGACCGTTGACCAGCTTCTTCGCGTTGTCCTGATCCCGCAGTACGACGATCGGCTTAAGACCCTGCTTTGTCAGGGTCTCGGCAATCGCATCTCCCTTGTATGCACCGATCTTGTACTGGCGCGCCTGATCCAGAGTTTCAAGGCTGATCTTGCTGTCAGCCTTGGCCAGCATGATCCAGTCATCCGGGCCAATCGGGCCGACCCACTTGAAGAGTTTCTCGCGGTCCGGCAGCCGCGCCATCACGAATACGCCGTAACCGGGTTTCTCGAGGGCGAGCTTGTAGATACGCTCCCAAGGGAAACGCAGGGTCAGGCTGTAGGTAATGTTGGCGCGCTTGAACATCTCGCGGACGATGTCCACGGCGATGCCGTTGATGTTCTCATCCTGAGCGAAGTTCTTGCCGTTTTTGGCCATGTTGTAAGGCGGGAAGTTTTCCGTCAGCAACACGAGGTCGGCGTCGGGACTTTCTTCAGCGTGGACTCCATTGATGAGCAATAGAGAAGCGCTGGCGAGGACAAGAAGAAGGCGTTTGAGCATGTCTGGCTACCAAGATCCATGGCGTACCCAAGAGTGCCTTGAGCCCGCCATGATGTCCACTGGCCTGTATCGGTTTGTTTAACGCATCACGATGCCGCGATGCGCCATGTAGGCCTTGGCTTCCTGCACGGTGTATTCGCCGAAGTGGAAAATACTCGCCGCCAACACCGCACTGGCGTGACCTTCGATAATCCCGTCAGCCAAGTGCTGCAGGTTGCCTACGCCGCCGGAAGCGATCACCGGAATGCCCAACGCATCGCTGATGGCGCGGGTGACGCCCAGGTCGAAGCCGTTTTTCATGCCGTCCTGATCCATGCTGGTCAGCAGGATTTCACCGGCACCGAGGCCTTCCATTTTCTTCGCCCACTCAACGGCGTCGAGGCCGGTGGGTTTGCGACCGCCGTGAGTGAAGATTTCCCAGCGCGGGGTTTCGCCCGGACCGGAGACCTTCTTCGCGTCGATGGCAACAACGATGCATTGCGAACCGAAATGCTGCGCCGCTTCGCCCACGAATTCCGGGTTGAACACGGCGGCGGTGTTGATCGAGACCTTGTCCGCGCCGGCATTCAGCAGGTTGCGAATGTCCTGCACGGTGCGCACACCGCCGCCCACGGTCAGTGGAATGAATACCTGGCTGGCCATGCGTTCAACGGTGTGCAACGTAGTGTCGCGACCATCGACGCTGGCGGTGATGTCGAGAAAGGTAATCTCGTCTGCACCCTGCTCGTCGTAGCGACGGGCGATTTCCACCGGGTCGCCGGCATCACGGATGTTCTCGAACTTGACGCCCTTGACCACCCGGCCGTTGTCCACGTCCAGGCAAGGGATGATGCGTTTGGCCAGCGCCATGGTCAGTCCTCAGCCTTTGTACGAATCGCAGAAAGCTTGCGCTTCAGCAACGTCGAGGGTGCCTTCGTAGATCGCCCGGCCGGTGATCGCGCCGATGATGCCTGGCGCCTTGGCGTCGAGCAGCGACTTGATGTCACCCAGGTTGTGAATGCCGCCGGAAGCGATGACCGGAATGCGCGTGGCAGCCGCCAACGCAGCGGTGAACGGCACGTTGCAGCCCTGCATCATGCCGTCTTTGGCGATGTCGGTATAAACGATCGCGGACACGCCATCGGCTTCGAATTGCTTGGCCAGGTCGATGACCTGAACGGTGCTGATTTCAGCCCAGCCATCGGTGGCGACGAAACCGTCTTTGGCGTCGAGGCCGACAATCACTTTGCCCGGGAACGCGCGGCAGGCTTCGGCAACGAAGGCCGGATCTTTCACGGCTTTGGTGCCGATGATCACGTAGCTCACGCCCGCTTTCACATAGTGCTCGATGGTTTCCAGGGAGCGGATACCGCCGCCGATCTGGATCGGCAGGTTCGGGTAGCGCTTGGCGATGGCGGTGACCACTTCGCCGTTGACCGGCTGGCCTTCGAAGGCGCCGTTCAGGTCGACCAGATGCAGACGACGGCAACCGCCTTCCACCCACTTGGCAGCCATGCTCACCGGGTCATCGGAGAACACCGTGGAATCTTCCATGCGGCCCTGGCGCAAACGAACACAGGCACCGTCTTTGAGATCGATAGCGGGAATAATCAGCATCTGGCAAACCTTCAAATTCGAGTGTTCAGCTTCGCTCGGAAATCAGTTTTTCTCGAGCGCCCACAAGTCGCTTTCAATGCTTTCGAACCTCTCTTTGAGGTGCGTCTGCACATCGAAAATCGCCCTGTTGTAATAGTGCGGCGCAATTTCACGGGTAAACAGCTCAAGGATTTCGGCCGCTTCGAACGAACCCAGGTCCAGTTCGAAGCGATCTTCCATGAAGCGTTTGATCTTGTGATTGGCCTCGTTCTCCTGTTCAGGAGTGAGGGTCAGGATCGGCGGCTTCTTCTTGACGGCCATTTACCAGCGACCATCCCACGCAGCGAAGTTCTGCAGCAATTGCAGGCCATGGGTATGGCTCTTCTCCGGGTGGAACTGCACGGCGAAACGCGAGCCCTCGGCCAGCGCCGCGGCGAAATCGACACCGTAGTGACCGCCACCCACCACCTGCCGCGCGTTGCCGGCAGCGATGTAGTAGCTGTGCACGAAGTAGAAACGCGCCAGGTCCGGAATGTTGTGCCACAGCGGGTGACTCACCGTCTGCTTCACTTCGTTCCAGCCCATGTGCGGGACTTTCAGGTGTTCGCCGTCTTCATGCAGGTCTTTGCCGAAGAACTTCACCGCGCCCGGGAACAGGCCGATGCAGTCGACGCCATCGTTCTCTTCGCTGCTGTCGAGCAAGGCTTGCATGCCGACGCAAATGCCGAGGAACGGACGGTCCTGGCTGACTTCACGTACCAGCGAGTCGAAGCCCAGGCGACGGATCTCCGCCATGCAATCGCGAATCGCGCCGACGCCGGGAAAAACCACCCGGTCGGCTTCACGAATCACGTCGGCATCGCTGGTGATCAAGACCTTGCCGGCACCGACGTGCTCGAGGGCCTTGGCCACCGAGTGCAGGTTGCCCATGCCGTAATCGATAACCGCGACCGTCTGCATTACAGAACGCCTTTGGTCGATGGCATCTGACCGGCCATGCGGTCATCGAGCTCTACGGCCATGCGCAGCGCGCGACCGAACGCCTTGAACACGGTTTCGATCTGGTGGTGGGTGTTGGTGCCACGCAGGTTGTCGATGTGCAGGCTGACGAGGGCATGGTTGACGAAGCCCTGGAAGAACTCCTGGAACAGGTCAACGTCGAAGCCGCCAACGGTGGCGCGGGTATAGGGAACATGCATCTGCAGGCCCGGACGGCCGGAGAAGTCGATCACCACGCGCGACAGCGCTTCATCGAGCGGCACGTAGGCGTGACCGTAGCGACGGATGCCTTTCTTGTCGCCGATGGCTTTGGCGAAGGCCTGACCCAAAGTGATACCGACGTCTTCCACGGTGTGGTGGTCGTCGATATGCAGGTCGCCCTTGCTGACAATATCCAGGTCGATCAGCCCGTGACGGGCGATCTGGTCCAGCATGTGCTCAAGAAAAGGAACACCGATATCGAATCGGGCCTTTCCGGTGCCATCCAGGTTGATCGAGGCTTTGATCTGGGTTTCCAGAGTGTCGCGCTCGACTGACGCCTTACGTTCGGCCATCACCAGCTCCGCAAAATCATTGGGCGAAAAAGGCAGCCATTATAGGGGCGCGGGCGGGAAACAGAAACACGGGAGGTGATATGACTGACGGAGTGAAACCCGTGGCGTCGAGGATAGACATGTCCATACAAGCCATTTGGATGGAGCACAAAACAAATGTGGGAGCGGGCTTGCTCGCGAAGAGGGTGGGTCAGCTACATAAATGCTGCCTGATACACCGCCTTCGCGAGCAAGCCCGCTCCCACAGGGTTTGGTATTAGCCTGAAGATGTAAGGCCAGACCCATCAACTTCTTAGTGGAAGAGCACTGCAGTCTTCTGCAGAGTCACCCAAACACCCCACGCCAACGGAATCCCCACCACCAGCCAGATCCCGCCGAGCATCGAAATCGGCCAGTCGCATTGAGACGAGAAAACTTGCGAGATGAAGCTCATCTCCGGCGCGCAGGCCACTGCTTTGGTCACGCCCAGAGCTTTGGACAGCGGCAGCCAGAACACCGAGAAGCCGTAAGCCATGCAGCCACTTCCCACCCCATCCTTATGCGCACGCATGACTGTTTTTTTGAGGTGGAGCTTCATTTTGATAGGACATCACGTCGCAGAAGGACGGACGAACGGGCAGAGGTTACCATTTGCAGGTGACAGAAAAACCAAACTGATATCACCCTTTCCCTGTCAACCGATCTGTCCAAGCGTAGGAGCTGCCGAAGGCTGCGATCTTTTGATCTTTATTGAGGTGTCAGAAGATCAAAAGATCGTAGCCTTCGGCAGCTCCTCAAAGCTCAAGGAAATTGCCATGCCCATCATCGTCGAGCTGCTGAACGAAGCCACCTATCAGGATCAGCAGGATCTGCAAAAAATCTACCGCGACGCGCCGGACTGGCTGTTCGCCCCGTTTGCCGGTGATGTGCAGTTGATCGAAGACTGTCTGCGGGAAGGTTCGCTGATCGGCGGGCGTTTCAACGATCGCCTGTTGGGCGCCGCACGCCTGCAACGGCACCAGGACGTCTGGCATTTGTCCCAACTATGTGTGCGAAAAATCACCCGACGTCGCGGGGTTGCTGAACGGCTGGTGAACGAAGCCCAGGCAATGGCGTCGCAATCGGGCGCGACATTACGCCTGCTGGCGCCTGCCGGGCACCTTGAAGCACAAGCACTGGCGGCCAAACTGAAAGTGCCGCTGGATATATTGTCGGGCTGATCGCTGACCGGTCGTCCACTTCGGAGCGCTATACTCCCCGGCAAATTCGAATTCGACTAACTACAAGGACTCGCCCATGAAAGCGTTCGGCAAAATCCTGGGTCTGGTACTTCTAGGGCTGTTGCTGATCATTGTGGCGCTGGGCTTTGCCCTGACCCACCTCTTCGATCCCAACGACTATAAAGACGAGATCCGCCAGATTGCCCGCGACAAGGCCCACATCGAGCTGACGCTCAATGGCGACATTGGCTGGAGCCTGTTCCCGTG
The DNA here is from genome assembly GCF_054897965.1 of Pseudomonas sp. LB3P81. Taxonomy (NCBI): domain Bacteria; kingdom Pseudomonadati; phylum Pseudomonadota; class Gammaproteobacteria; order Pseudomonadales; family Pseudomonadaceae; genus Pseudomonas; species Pseudomonas sp. LB3P81. Next base: position 3,049,018 of record NZ_JBUBVG010000001.1, read on the forward strand.
GCTGGGCCTGGAATTGCACGAAGCCAGCGTCGCGACCCTGGCCAAGCCCACCGAGCCGTTCGCCGACTTGCAGATGCTGGGTCTGTCGGTGCGTGTGCTGCCGCTGCTGCGCCGCGAAGTACAGATGAGCGACGTGCGTGTCGAAGGCCTGAACCTGCGCCTGAACCGCGACAAGGACGGCCACGGCAACTGGGAAGACATCGGCAAGGTGCCGGCGGCTGCCAACTCGACCGCACCTGCCGTCACGCCTGGCGAACCTGCGCCGGAAACCACCGTTCAGGTGGAAAAACCGGCGCAGCCGGTCCGCCTGGACATCGACAGCCTGACCGTCAACAACGCCCGCGTTGAATACAGCGACGAGAAGACCGGCAAGCATTTCAGCGCAGAAAGCATCCAGCTGAGCACCGGGCCGGTCCACGATTCAACCAACATCCCGGTCAAACTTACCGCGTTCCTCGGCACCAATCAGCCGGTTCTGCGGGTGCGCACCGAGCTCAATGGCGAGCTGCGTTTCGAACGCGCATTGCAACGCTACAAGTTCGAAGACCTGAAACTGTCCGGCGAAGTCGCCGGCGATCCGCTGCAAGGCAAGACCGTGACCTTCGCCGCCCAAGGCCAGTTGCTGCTGGATAAAGCAGCGAACGTCGCCGAATGGACCGGCATCAAGATCTCTGCCAACCAATTGCGCGCACTGGGTGAGCTGAAGGTCAACGACCTCGACAAGACGCCCCAAATCAACGGCGGCATTTCGATTGCCCAGTTCGACCTGGCGAAGTTCGTCGACAGCATCGGCCAGAAACTCCCGGCCATGGCCGAAGGCAGCCTGAGCAAAGTCGAACTGGTCAGCCGCGTTGCCGGTACGCCGACCAGCGTAGTGTTCGACAGCATCAACCTGAAAGTCGACGACAGCACCTTCAGCGGCCGCATCGCCGTCGAGGACTTCGCCAAGCAATCGCTGCGGGCGGTCCTCAAGGCTGACACTTTCGATGTCGACCGTTACCTGCCGCCAAAATCCGCTGAAGCCAACAGCGCGAAACAAGTACGTCAGGCTGAAGTGGCCAGCACCGAAGCCGATGCCATGGCCGGCGCGGGTAGCACGCCGCTGCCGGACAAACCCACAAAAGGCGCGTGGAGCAGCGAGCGCCTGTTGCCGGTGGAACGTCTGAGCAAACTGGATGTGGACGCTGACCTGACTTTTGGCCAGTTGACCCTCGACAAACTGCCGATCCAGAACGCGGCACTCAAGGCCAATGGCAAGGAAGGTCTGCTGACGCTTGAGAGCCTGCGCGGCAACCTGTACGACGGCACCTTCGAATCCAAGGGCACCCTCGACGTGCGTCAACAGACACCGGCGCTGAACATGCAGACGCGCATCAGCAAAGTGCCTGTGGAAAAAATCCTCGAAAGCCAGGGTAAAAATCCGCCGGTCAAAGGCCTGGTCACGCTCGACAGCAACCTGACCGGCAATGGCAACAGCGAGAAAGCGCTGATCGAAACGCTCAACGGTAATGCCAGTTTCATCATCAACAACGGCGTGTTGCTCAATGCCAACCTCGAACAGCAACTGTGCAAAGGCATCGCCACGCTCAACCGCAAAACCCTCAGCGGCGAGCCGCGGGGCAAGGACACACCGTTCCAGGAACTCAAGGGCAACCTGACTTTCCGCAATGGCGTAGCCAGCAACCCGGACCTGAAAGTTCGTATTCCGGGCATGACCGTTAATGGTGACGGCGACGTCGATCTGCGTGTGTTGGGCATGGATTACCGCGTCGGCATCCTCGTCGAAGGCGATACGAGTGCCATGCCGGATCCGGCCTGTCAGGTCGGTGACAAGTTCGTCGGCATCGAGTGGCCGCTGCGCTGCCGCGGCCCGCTGGAACTCGGCGCCAAGGCTTGCCGCCTCGACAACGAACGCATGGGCCAGGTCGCCACCAAGCTGGCCGGCGACAAGATCAGCGAAAAGATCGACGAGAAGCTTGGCGACAAGGTCAGCCCCGAACTGAAAAACGCATTGAAGGGGCTGTTCAAGCAATGAGAGCCGAGCAGTTTTCATCGGCGGTACTGGATTGGTACGACCACCACGGCCGCCACGATTTGCCTTGGCAACAAGGCATCACACCGTATCGGGTGTGGGTCTCGGAAATCATGTTGCAGCAGACCCAGGTCAGCACCGTGCTGAATTACTTCGACCGCTTCATGGCCTCGTTGCCGACAGTCGAAGCGTTGGCCGCTGCGCCGGAAGACGAAGTGCTGCACCTTTGGACCGGCCTCGGCTACTACACCCGCGCGCGCAATCTGCAGAAGACCGCGAAGATCGTCGTCGCCGAGTACGGTGGCGAATTTCCGCGGGATGTGGAAAAGCTGGTTGAGCTGCCGGGGATCGGCCTGTCCACCGCTGGCGCCATCGCCAGCCTTAGCATGGGCCTGCGAGCGCCGATCCTCGATGGCAACGTCAAACGCGTCCTGGCGCGCTTTACGGCTCAGGAGGGTTATCCGGGTGAACCGAAGGTCGCCAAACAGCTGTGGGCCAACGCAGAGCGCTTCACGCCGCATGATCGGGTCAACGCCTACACCCAGGCGATGATGGACCTGGGCGCCACGCTCTGCACCCGCAGCAAACCGAGCTGCCTGCTCTGCCCGCTGGAAAAGGGTTGCGAAGCGCACATGCTCGGCCTGGAAACCCGCTACCCGATTCCCAAACCGCGCAAAGCCGTGCCACAGAAGCGCACGCTGATGCCGATGCTCGCCAACGGCGAAGGCGCGATTCTGCTTTACCGTCGCCCTTCCACGGGCTTGTGGGGCGGTCTGTGGAGCCTGCCGGAACTCGACGACCTCGACGATCTGCAACATCTGGCCTCGCAGCACTCGCTGGAACTGGGCAGCCAACAAGCGCTGCCGAGCCTGGTGCACACCTTCAGCCATTTTCAGTTATCCATCGAACCCTGGCTGGTTCAGGTCCAGGAGGCCGGCCATCACGTGGCCGAGGCCGACTGGCTCTGGTATAACCTCGCCACCCCGCCGCGCCTGGGCCTTGCCGCCCCGGTCAAAACCTTGCTCGAACGCGCGGCCGCCGTATTGAACGCAGGAGAGTCGTCATGACCCGCACCATCATGTGCCGCAAGTACAAAGAAGAACTGCCCGCCCTGGAGCGCGCTCCATTCCCGGGCGCCAAAGGTCAGGACATTTTTGACCACGTCTCGGCCAAGGCCTGGACTGACTGGCAGAAACACCAGACCCTGCTGATCAACGAAAAACGCCTGAACATGATGAACGCCGAAGACCGCAAATACCTTCAGGGCGAGATGGACAAGTACTTCTCCGGCGAGGAATACGCCAAGGCTGACGGCTACGTTCCGCCGGCTGAGTAATCCCGCATTTTCGAGGGTCGGAACGTAAGCGACGGTAATAATTAAATATTTTTTGAAAACTTGCTTGACGACCCCCTGAAAAACCAGTTTAATGCGCCCCGTTGCCCAGATAGCTCAGTCGGTAGAGCAGGGGATTGAAAATCCCCGTGTCGGCGGTTCGATTCCGTCTCTGGGCACCAAATACCGAAAACCCTGAATCGCAAGATTCAGGGTTTTTTTATGCCTGGGATTTGATGAACTCGGCTTTCATCACCAGGCGCGCGATGCTTTTGCCTCTTTCATTCGCCACTATTCGGCGCTGTTCCAATGAAAGACCAGATTGCGAGCCGCACCGCTTCCCACATCAGCCGTGTCACGTCGTTCCTCGCCATTGCGCGTTGCGACAACGGTGTACTTGCCGGGAGGCAATTGAACGTACACCAGCGGGCCAGCCTCACTCAGGGTGAGCACGGTTTGCCCTTGGGCCTTCTGAATGGCCACCTCTACATCGGGAACGTATTTATTTTCCGGCCCTATGGCGAAGGTCATGTGCAAGTTGTAGCCCGTGGTCTGCTGGATAGCCTTCGCCTCATCCTCGCCGACACCACCGGAAAGATAGCTAATCCCGTTTTGCTCTTGCCGCTGAACTTGCACGCCTGAACTGTCGATTGGCTCCAGACTGGCCGCCTGCAACATCACGGGAAACATCAACAGCCCCACGGCAGCGAGCGACAGAATGAAAGCATGGACGTGTTTCATGATGGGCACTCCCGGGTTCCGCAGAACCCATTCGTTACCTTATTTTTGATTTCCCTGGGTGAAGCCGGTTTTAGATTGATTCGATCTTGGGCTCACTGCGAAATGGACTACGCGATGAACATATGTGACGCACTGCGTCACGAATCGGCGAGCAGCTCTATCCACCTTCAATGTGGAACGCAGCGGGTTCCAGATTAAATAATTTCGAGACAACCCAATCAGCTCTGAGTCCAGCACTGCATTCAGAACGTTGCACGAGCTTCCCTTTGAAGTTCATTCTTGGTCTCGTCATCTTTAGGGCTCCGCCCCCATGAACCTACAAAGCGTACCGTCAGCGCCCGAGACAGGCTCATCTGCCACGCCACTGCAAGGCACCCCGTTCAGGGAGCCCGCCGCAGACGGCTTCAGCCTCGGCGGTTTCACTTGGCGGCACGCCTCTCCGGACATCGCGCGCCCGGTCGTCATCATCAACGCCGCCACCTCAGTCCGTTGCCGCCACTACTCGCGCTTCGCCGACTACCTGTTCGCCAACGGCTTCAACGTCATCACCTATGACTACCGCGGCATCGGCGAGTCGCGCCCCGAATCGCTGAAAAAATTCGAGGCGTCATGGTCCGACTGGGGCGCGATGGACTTCGAAGCGATGCTCAAGCGCGCTCAGCGTGAATTCCCCGGTCACCCCATCGATGTCGTCGGCCACAGCTTTGGAGGCTGTGCGGCGGGCCTGGGAGCTTCAGGGCATCTGATCCGGCGCCTGGTGACCGTCGGTGCGCAATTCGCTTACTGGCGCGACTATGCGCCTGCTCACCGCTGGCGGATGTTTGGCAAATGGCATGTGGTGATGCCGCTGATCACGATGATCTGCGGATTTTTCCCCGGAAAGCGCCTTGGCTGGCTGGAAGACACACCCGCCGGTGTAGTCCGCGACTGGAGCACGCCCACCGCCCGGTACGAAACGCGCCCCAGCGGTCGCATTGGCATTGCAAAAACCGGCTCGCTACCCTTCGCAACGATGACAGCCAAAACCCTGGCCATCAGCATCACCGACGATCCTTACGGCACCATCCCGGCCATCGAACGCCTGCTGGGCTACTTCAGCGGCGGCACGAAAACTCACCTGCGAATCGCCCCCGAAGACATCGGCGAAGCAGAAGTCGGACATTTCGCCTTTTTTCGTAGCGCATACCAAGCCACACTATGGCCCATTGCATTGTCCTGGCTGCAAAACGGCGAATTGGCCCCCGATACCCCCGGGCGGACAGTACCGCGCAGCGAGTCCTTTTAACGCACGACGGATCAAAACCCATGGCCTCTGCCAACAAGCAGCAAAAACGCGCCACCCGCGCCAAAACCAAGGCCAAGCAGAACCGCACCCAACGGGCTGCCGCGCCGGTCGAGCTGGATCCGAACGATGATCGCATCGACTTTGAATCGGTTGACCTCACCGAACTGTTCAAAGAAATGATCGACGCCGAAAAGATCAGCCAACAAGCCATGTGCGCAGCCTTTCTTGAACACCCGCTGCTCGCGCTGGTGCTGGAGCAGGAAGGCGAAGAAACAGCCACAGACTTCATCATTGCCGCGCTGATCGAGTATCGCCAATGGTCCACCGAAGTCGACGAAGCCGGCGCCCTGGCCTGGATCGAATCCCCGGCCTTCCAGGTTGATTACGTGGCGGCTTCCGAAGCTATCGCAGCCCAAAACCAACAGAAACCGAACTGAGTTCCCATGGCATCCCTGAACAAGCAACAGAAACGCGCCAAACGCGCCAAGATCAAAGCCAGACAGATCAACATCCACGGCAGGAAACCCGCCGCGCAGGACGATGACCTGGGCGACATCGGCGAGCCGATCCCGGAATACACCTTGGCGATGTTCAGCAAGATGCGCGACGCGGAAGCTGTCGGCCGCAGTGAAATGCTCTCCGTGCTGCTGACGAACCTCGCCTTTATCATCATTGACCATCCAGAACTGCTGGACATGGAAAACGCCGACGACGAAGGCATGGCCGCCACTCACCTGGCCGCCGACATGTTGATCGACTACCGCATGTGGGCCGACGGCATGGATCGCGACACCGCCCAGGCATGGCTGACCGACCCGCAATTCATCACCGACTTCGGCAATGCGCTGGACAGCTATCGTCAGTCGCCGGATACGCAAATCGATGACGACAACGTCAGCGCCGACTTCATGACCGACCGAGAGCAGCCCACCGATCAGCAACGAGAAACGTTCTGACGACCACGAAAACAAAAACGGCCGCTTGTCATCACTGACAGCGGCCATTTTTTTACTTCAACAACGCGTTGGCTTGAGCCAGAAGACTCAGCGCGCGACTGCCGCGACTACCTTCTCGTTGCGACGACGGCGGGCAACCAGCAAGCCGGCAGCAACCACCAGAGCGCTGAGCAAACCGGTCGCGAGGATTTCCACGCGGTGGGCGTCCTGGAACAGCATGATGGTCAGGGCCGCGACGATGAATACGATCACCGCGTAGGTCAGGCCCGGGAACAACCACATGCTGAAGGCAATTTTTTCACCGCGGGCCACGCGCTGTTTGCGCATGCGCAGTTGCGAGATCGCGATCACCAAGTACACCAGCAACGCGATGGCGCCGGAGCTGGCCAGCAAGAATTCGAACACCGCAGTCGGAGCCACATAGTTGGCGAATGTTGCCAGGAACGCTGCGCCCGTGGACAACATTACCGCCCAGTATGGCGTGCCGCTCTTGTTGGTGCGCGTGGACACGGCCGGCGCATCACCGCGTTTGCCCAGGGAGAACATCATGCGCGACGAGGTGTACAGCGCCGAGTTCAGGCAGCTGGTCACGGCAACCAGTACCACGATGTCGACGATCATCTTGGCGTTCGGGATGCCCATGCGTTCAAGCACGGTCTGGTAGGAGCCGACGCTGGCCAGTACCGGGTCGTTCCATGGCACCAGGGCCACGACGATGAAGATCGAAACGAGGTAGAACAAACCGATCCGCCAGATCACCGAGTTGGTGGCCTTGGAGATTTGCTTGCCAGGGTTTTTCGATTCCGCGGCCGCGATGGTCACGATCTCGGTGCCCATGAAGGAAAACATGGTGGTCAGGATGGCACCCAACACGGCGCCCATGCCGTTTGGCAGGAAGCCCTGAGTGTCGAACAGGTGCGAAACGCCGCTGACCTGGCTGTTCGGCAGGAAACCGAAAATTGCCAGAAGGCCAAGGCCGATGAACCCGATGATCGCCACAACCTTGAGCAGAGCGAACCAGAACTCGAACTCGCCGTAGTTCTTCACGCTGAACAGGTTAGTGACGGTCAGCAGCATCGTGATGACCAGGGCGAAAGCCCAGATGTCCACGCCAGGGAACCAGGCGTGCAGAATGGTGGCAGCAGCGTTGGCTTCCAACGGGATTACCAACACCCAGAACCACCAGTACAACCAGCCGATGGTAAAACCGGCCCAGTGACCGATCGCACGATCGGCGTATGTCGAGAAGGAGCCGGTGTCCGGCGAGGCCACCGCCATTTCACCCAGCATGCGCATCACCAACACCACCAGCATACCGGCGGCGGCGTAGGCCAACAGCACGGCCGGGCCTGCTGAAGCGATAGCGTGACCCGAGCCAACGAACAGGCCGGCGCCGATAACCCCGGCGATCGACAGCATGGTCACATGACGCGGTTTGAGCCCCTGTTCGAGGCCGTTAGAGCTTTGGGTATTGCTCATTGAAACTACCTTTGTAAGGAAAAGCGAATGCGTGCATCCCGCCGTGAATTCTCTTCTGTAAAAAGAAACCAACGGGGCGTTCCGGAATCTGCACGCAATAAGTGCGCCAAAATGTTTCAAAACCCTCTAGTCCGGCGATCTCGACCTGACCGGACAGTCATCGCAAGTCATTGAAAGCAATGGCACTTTGCCAGAGCGTTACCCTGCGACTCACTTAAGGAACGAATCTACGCACCGGAAACACACCTCAAAAACGCTCAATGCACAATAACGGTGCGCACAAGGAACGTTTGGCCGGTTAGCGCTTCCAACACCCCGTCAAAGCTGGCAACATCGCGCCCTTTTTTACGGGACAGCCGCACCAAACTGGTTCAAACGGCTGTTCGGTTGATAGCAGCGCGACAGTCTGCTGTACCAATGCGACAACCTGCCACATGCCACCCGTTTACCGCCCGTAGCGCTGTTGGCTGCCATTCAGACGCTATGCTAGGTTGGCCGCCTCGCCAGGAAGGCCCGCCAATAGCAGGAGCGCAACATATATGAGGAACGCACATGGCTGAGGCCACGCCCGCGCTTGAAATCCGCAACTTGCACAAACGCTACGGACAGCTTGAGGTGCTCAAAGGCATCTCGCTGACCGCCCGCGACGGCGATGTGATCTCGATCCTGGGTTCCTCCGGTTCCGGCAAGTCCACGTTCCTGCGTTGCATCAACCTGCTGGAAAACCCGCATCAAGGCCAGATACTGGTGGCCGGCGAAGAACTCAAACTCAAAGCCGCCAAGAACGGCGAACTGGTCGCGGCCGACGGCAAACAGATCAACCGCCTGCGCAGCGAGATTGGTTTTGTGTTTCAAAACTTTAATCTGTGGCCGCACATGAGCGTGCTCGACAACATCATCGAAGCCCCGCGCCGCGTGCTCGGCCAGAGCAAGGCCGAAGCCATCGAAGTCGCCGAAGCCCTGCTGGCCAAGGTCGGCATCGCCGACAAGCGTCATGCGTACCCCGCGCAACTGTCCGGCGGTCAGCAACAACGCGCGGCCATCGCCCGCACGCTGGCGATGCAGCCCAAGGTGATCCTGTTCGACGAACCGACTTCCGCGCTTGACCCGGAAATGGTCCAGGAAGTACTTAATGTCATCCGCGCCTTGGCCGAAGAAGGCCGCACCATGCTGCTGGTCACCCACGAAATGGGTTTCGCCCGTCAGGTGTCCAGCGAAGTGGTGTTCCTCCACCAGGGGCTGGTAGAAGAGCAAGGATCGCCACAGCAGGTATTCGAAAACCCGCTTTCGGCGCGCTGCAAACAATTCATGTCCAGCAACCGCTAACGGAGCTACCCGCATGCAGAACTACAAAAAGGTCTTCCTGGCAGCCGCCGTCACCCTGGCCTTCAGCGCCGGCGCCATGGCCGAAACCCTGAAGATGGGCATCGAAGCGGCCTACCCGCCGTTCAACAACAAAGATGCCAGTGGCAATGTCGTCGGCTTCGACAAGGAAATCGGCGACGCCCTGTGCGCCAAGATGAAAGTCGAATGCACCGTAGTCACCTCCGACTGGGACGGCATCATCCCGGCCCTGAACGCCAAGAAGTTCGACTTCCTGATCTCCTCGATGTCGATCACCGACGAGCGCAAGCAAGCCGTCGACTTCACCGACCCGTACTACTCAAACAAGCTGCAGTTCATCGCCAAGAAAGACGTCGACTTCAAGACCGACAAGGATGCGCTGCAAGGCAAAGTGATCGGCGCCCAACGCGCGACACTGGCCGGCACCTGGCTTGAAGACAACATGCCTGACGTCAAAACCAGCCTCTATGACACCCAGGAAAACGCCTACCTCGACCTGACTGCCGGTCGCCTGGACGGCATCCTGGCGGACAAGTACGTCAACTACGAGTGGCTGAAAAGCGACGCCGGCAAATCTTACGAATTCAAAGGCGACCCGGTGGAAGAAAGCGACAAGATCGGTATCGCTGTGCGTAAAGGCGACCCGATCCGCGAGAAGCTGAACGTCGCGCTGAAAGAAATCGTCGCTGACGGCACTTATAAAAAGATCAACGACAAGTACTTCCCGTTCAGCATCTATTGATTCTGACCTGCCTGACTGGCGCCGTTCGCTGACGGCGCCAGTCTTTGGCGTTGCCTGCCGCGATTTGAAAAGAAATCCATGAATATCGACCTCTACGGATTCGGCCCGGCGCTCGCCGCTGGCGCGCTGATGACTGTGAAACTGGCACTCTCGGCCCTGTGTCTCGGGCTGGTGCTCGGATTGCTCGGCGCCTTGGCCAAGACTTCCCCGTACAAGCCGTTGCAATGGCTTGGCGGCACGTATTCGACATTGGTTCGCGGCATCCCGGAATTGCTCTGGGTGCTGTTGATCTACTTCGGCACGGTCAACCTGATGCGTGCCCTCGGCGAGTTTTTTGGCAATCCCGACCTCGAACTCAATGCCTTCGCCGCTGGCGTGATCGCGCTGGGCCTGTGCTTTGGCGCCTACGCCACGGAAGTGTTTCGGGGTGCGATCCTCGCCATTCCCAAAGGTCACCGTGAAGCGGGCGTGGCGTTGGGCTTGTCGAAATTGCGCATCTTCACCCGACTGATCATGCCGCAGATGTGGCGCATCGCCCTGCCCGGTCTGGGCAACCTGTTCATGATCCTGATGAAAGACACCGCGCTAGTGTCGGTGATTGGCCTGGAAGAAATCATGCGTCACGCGCAAATCGGCGTGACTGTGTCCAAGCAGCCATTCACCTTCTATATGGTCGCCGCGTTCATGTACCTGGGTCTGACGGTTCTTGCCATGACCGGCATGCACTTCATGGAAAAACGCGCCGCTCGCGGCTTCGCGAGGAGCACCCAATGAACTGGGAAATCATCATCAAGTGGCTACCGAAACTGGCGCAGGGCGCAACACTGACCCTGGAGCTGGTGGCCATCGCCGTGATTGCCGGTCTGTTGCTGGCAATTCCGCTGGGCATCGCTCGCTCATCACGCCTGTGGTGGGTTCGGGCATTCCCCTACGGCTACATCTTCTTTTTCCGTGGCACGCCGTTGCTGGTTCAGCTGTTTTTGGTCTACTACGGCCTGGCGCAGTTCGACGCGGTCCGTAACAGCTCGATGTGGCCGTACTTGCGCGATCCGTTCTGGTGCGCCACCGCCACCATGACTTTGCACACCGCGGCCTATATCGCCGAGATCCTGCGTGGCGCGATTCAGGCGATTCCACCGGGCGAGATCGAAGCGGCGCGCGCCTTGGGCATGTCCCGGCCGAAAGCGCTGTTCTACATTATCCTGCCGCGAGCGGCGCGCATCGGTCTGCCGGCGTACAGCAACGAAGTGATCCTGATGCTCAAGGCCAGCGCGCTGGCCAGTACCGTGACCCTGCTGGAACTGACCGGCATGGCCCGCACCATCATTGCCCGGACTTATCTGCCGGTGGAGATCTTCTTCGCCGCGGGCATGTTCTATCTGCTGATGGCTTATGTGCTGGTACGCGGCTTCAAGCTGCTGGAACGCTGGTTGCGCGTCGATGCCTGCCAAGGGCGTTGATTCTTCCCACGTGCTGACGGGCGAGGACTTACTCGCCCGTTTCATGGCGCTGGATGCTTTTCTGATCGAGCATCAGGCGCTTTGGAAGCCTCGACCGTTTACTCATCTGCGGCTTCCTTGGGAAGCGTCCTACCCGGAGTTGGCTGCATGGCTACGCGGGCGGTCGCTGGAGGACGCGGAAAACAGTCATAACCAACCTTGTCTGCTGGATGCGCCGGAGCCGTTTGCTTCGTTGGCGGCGTTATCCCTCGACTTGGGATCTGTGGGCGAGCTACCCGCTCATGCGCTGGAGACGGCTGGGCATCGCTTGGATGTCGATGTGCCGGGGCGCAAGTGGCAGCAGATCGAGGAGTTTGCCAGTCGGTTGTCGTTTGCCGTGCCTCCGAAACATTGGCTGGATTGGTGTTCTGGCAAGGGTCACCTGGGGCGACGGTTGCTGCAAACCGGTCAGCAGCTCACGTGTATTGAATACGATCCGGCACTGGTCCTCAGCGGTCAGGCGCTCAGCCAACGTCATCAACTGCATGCGCTGCATGTCGAGCAGGACGTGCTGGCGTCTGGCGTCGTCTCTTTGTTGAACGCCGATCACACGCCTGTCGCGCTGCACGCCTGTGGCGATCTGCATGTGCGACTGATCCAGCTCGCCAGCGCCGCAGGGTGCGAACAAATGGCTGTGGCGCCGTGTTGCTATAACCGGATCAGTCTTCCTGCGTACCAGCCAGTTTCCTCTATCGGTATGCGCTCCGACCTACAACTATCACTCGATGATCTCTCACTCCCGATGAGCGAAACCGTCACCGCCGGCGCCCGCGTCCGACGTCAGCGCGACACCTCCATGGCCCGGCGCCTGGCGTTCGACATGCTGCAACGGCAACTGCGCGGCGTTGATGAATACCTGCCCACGCCTTCCCTGCCCAGCGCCTGGCTGGACAGGTCCTTCGCCGACTACTGCCATCATTTGGCCGCACTTAAAGAGTTATCCACAATCGGGTCGCAAGACTGGTCAGCCATCGAAGCCGCCGGTTGGCAGCGACTGGCTGAAGTGCGCAACCTGGAGCTGCTGCGCGGACTTTTCCGACGCCCGCTAGAGCTTTGGCTGGTACTTGATCGAGCACTTTTCCTGGCCGAGCAGGGTTATACCGTCCGCCTCGGCACTTTCTGTGAAGCCCCACTCACGCCACGTAATTTCCTGCTGCTGGCGGAACGCGCCTAAACCGCCGCAGCCTGTGGATAACTCTGTTGATGAAATATCGTGGATCCAATATCCATGCCTGTTTCAGGGCTGAAACTAAACTGTTCAATTTTCGTACACCCAAATAAAAAACCGGAAAAACAGGCATTTGCGAGAAAGTGAGAATGGATCCACATTTTCGATTTTAATCACGTGCGTCGGACTCCCCGTTGTGCATAAGCGTTAAGCCAAAAGAACATAAACGGCCTGGGAATCCTCAACTATCTTTGCCAAGCGTCAGAATTCTCTGACGTGAGGGACAGCAAGGAGCTGGGAAAACATGAGCACATTGAACAGTGCACAGGAAGCCGTCGATACCGTCGCCAACGAAGCCATTTACGCTGCGTTGCAGCAAACCTTCGCGGTGGGCGGCGCCATCATCAACAACGCAACGGGCGAGATCATCGCCGCATTGCACAACAACGTGCTGATGCCTTTCCCTGGCAGCGGCACGACCTACTTTCTACCCCATGACCCGACCGCCCACGGTGAGCGACAACTGGTGGACTGGTACTACGAAAACGTCGCGCCACTGAACCTGCCACCGCCCAGCCAACTGACCGTCGTCACCACGCTCGACCCGTGCGCCATGTGCGCCGGTTCGCTGCTGACCGCAGGATTCAACGTCGCCGTCAGTGCGATCGACGACTACGCAGGCATCAACTACAACAGCCAGTTCACCTTTCCGTCGCTGCCGCCGAAAATCCGCCAGCAGGCGCAGGATACGTGGGGTTATTACGCGATTGCAGCGCCGGTCAGCCGCGCCTATCAGGGTTCGAACAGTCCGGTGTTCGGTGGACAAACCATCGATTCGGCGGCGTACTTCCTCTGCAGCTCGATCTTCTCCGCCAGCGTCAACACCGTGCGCGAGGCCAGCAACAACAGCGGCCTACCACCGGATCAACTACAAAACCCGGCCACCCTGCCGGCCAACAGCAAAGTGCGCCAGGCACTGACGGCGCTCAGCCCGTTTGCGCTGACCGTGCAATCGGCGAACCCGCGCGATCCCGGCGCAGAGCTCGCCCCGCCGCTGTTGAAAACTGCACAACCCAACCCAAACACCTCGGTATTCAACTCAGTGGCGCTCATTGACCCGTTCGGCAACCTGCTGGTTTGCCTGGGCGGCGCTGAGAGCCAGTCGCCGATTCGTACAGCGTTCATGGAAACCACACGCAGCTACGCCGTCATGCGCTGGACCCTGATGAACGACCCCGATCCGGCGGTTCGCGCCCAGGCCGAGCAATACCTGACACATCCGAAGTACGGCACCTTCGTCTTCCTCTACGCCCCGGACCCAACAACGCCGCAGGCCGTGATGACCTTCGGTGCCTACGGTTCAACCATGGAAGGCCCCGTACCGCAGAGCTATCCGTCCAACCTGCAATACGTATTGCTGCCGGGAAATACCACCGCACAAACCCTGTCGGAACTGGCCCAGAACCTGCCGCCGTTCTATACGCAAAGCGTGCAAGTAGCGCCTGCGCAGGTGCTGAGTCAGGACCTGATCAACGCGGTTAAAAACGGCGTGTAATGCTTCTCTGGCCAGCTCCGCAGAAGCGTCTGCGGGGCTGGTCTGACGGCTGCGTAAAAATAGTCTGAATTCAGGGGTTTACAGAAGCTATCCAATCGCTATAATCGTCGCCCTAACACGCCGGTATAGCTCAGTTGGTAGAGCAACTGACTTGTAATCAGTAGGTCCCGGGTTCGACTCCTGGTGCCGGCACCATACAAAACAAAGCCCTCGTAGAAATACGAGGGCTTTGTTGTTTCTGGGTTTTGAAAAGAGCACGCGTCGCTGCGTCCACACACTGTCCACACTTCATTTTCTGATCGCGCGACCAATCTGGACAATCCCTTACCTGACGGTACTGTTTGCGTCATTCCGAATAACGCGTCTGCGCAGCTAAGCGAAACCCCGAACATCCGACCGACAAACCTAAATATCGTCGGAAACTTCCTCGTTGTTCGGTAGAAATGCTCCCTTGAAAGTCTTGTATGTCGGATGTATGGCTTGCTAGCGATGCTTGTTTAAAAGCGTTACGCGTCACTTCCTGAAAGCTACAAAACCTTGCGGCATTGCCTACGGGTACCCCAGAATCCGCCGGCTTGTGCGGCTAATGCCTGGACTCTATCGTTGACCTGCCACTGCTCATCAGTGGTCGGGCTTAGCGGCTCGCGGTATTTCGTTTGCACGTGCATCCATCCCATAGGTGTTCTCCAGACCTGCGGTTCGATGGTGGCTGTACGCAGGGCGCCTTCGGGCGCACCGGCTTTGCGAAGTTCCCCGGTCCGCTAACCTGCGTGCAGCTGCCACCCTTTTCTCTTAGCGGTGGAAAGGGTTGGCACCCAATGTGGAACTTTGATATGCCTAAAATAACTCCTAATCCCCCGGGCGCAGACAACAACACATCCGCCCACGAAAACCCCGAAACAAAAAAGCCCGACTACATCCACCACAACGGGGATGAATACGGCGCCTCCATCGCCGACATCAAAGCCACCCCGCGCACGCCTTCCACGAGGTTCATCGTCAACCCTGAACTCGATGTTCAAGAACTGCTGGGTTTTTCAAGCGAGGCGCTGGCATCTGCCTGCGTGATGATCATGGATCATGCAGACCGAGAGACGGGGACAAGTCGCAACACCCTGCTAGGTTTCCACCTGATAATGTCCTCGATAGAAATCTCGGTGAACCGTGCACTAGACCGCCTCGACCCAATTGAGTAGAACGCGGCACAGAACAGAACCACAGAACGGCGTCGGATTCATGTTCGACTATTCAAGACAAAGCCCTCGCACGAGGGCTTTGTTGTTTCCGCAGTTTGGAAAAACCGGTCTTAGTGACCCGCGCTCTGCCCACCATCCACATGCAGGATTTCGCCAGTAACAAAGTTCGCGCTATCCAGATACACAACCGCCTGCGCAATGTCGCTGATCTCGCCCATATGCCCAACCGGGTGCAGAGCGCCCAGTGCTGCGTGAGTTTCCTCGCCATGCATCGGCGTCTTGATGATCCCAGGCGAAACCGCATTCACCCGAATCCCACGCTTGGCGTACTCGATAGCCAGCGATTTAGTCGCCGCGTTCAAACCACCTTTAGTCAACGAAGCCAGTACCGAAGGCACACCGTCGATAGCGTGATCTACCAAACTGGTGGTGATGTTGACGACGTGGCCGCTGCCTTGTTTTTCCATCTCGGCGATCGCGAGTTGGGTGATGTAGAAGAAGCCGTTCAGGTTCACCGACAGCACATTGGCGTAGTCTTCAGCGGTGTAGGCGGTAAACGGTTTGGCGACGAAGATCCCGGCGTTGTTGACCAGGGTGTCGATGCGGCCGAAACGTGTGATGGCTTCACGGATGACTTGCTGAGCGACCTCCGGGTTGCCGATGTCGCCCGCCACGGTGAGGATGTCCGGGTCGGTGGACGGTTTGATCGAACGCGAAGTGGCGACGACTTTGTAATCCAGATCACGGAATGCTTTAACCATGCCTGCGCCGAGACCTTGAGAGGCGCCAGTGATAACGATGACTTTTTTCGAATTGCTCATGATGAACCTCGACTAATAAATGATGGTTTAAAAAGTAAGTAATCAGGCTTCGGCAGGAGCCTTCGCCATTTGCCTCAACATCTCTTCGTAGTACTCGACAGACTGCGAACCGGACACCAGGTGACGACCGTTGAGGATCATGGCCGGGACTGAGTTGATGCCGCGCTGTTGGTAAAACGCCTCAAGTTCACGCACTTCCTCGGCGAACGCTGCGGACGCCAACACTTCTTGAGCCGCTGCCGCATCCAGCCCTGCTTCGGCCGCGAGTCGAACCAGCGTCTCGCGATCACTCGGGTTCTGGCCGTCAGTGAAGTAACCGCGTAGCAGGATCTTCTTCAGTGCGACCTGCCGCCCTTCTTGCAACGCCCATAACAGCAACCGGTGAGCATCAAACGTGTTGTAGAAGTGGCTGCGCTTTTCCAGATCGAAGGTGAAACCGATGGCCTCGCCGCGAGCGATCTGCATCGCCTTACCGGCGGCGACGTCTTCGGCGGTGCGACCGTATTTGCGCATCAAGTGCTCGACGGCTTTCTCGCCTTCCGGCGGCATGTTCGGGTTCAACTCAAACGGCTTGTAGGTCAGCTCGACAGAAACTTCACCCGCCACGTTCTCTATCGCCTGCTCCAGTGCCGTCGCGCCCAAGGCGCACCACGGGCAGACCACGTCGGAGATGAAATCGATGGAAACCGACGGCGTCACGACTTGCCCTTCTCTTCAGCCAGTCGCTTGCGGTACTGGGTGGTGGTGATGCCGGCGTAGCCCCAGTTATCGGTGTCGACTTCTTCGATCACGATGTGGGTCAGGTGCGGGTCCTTTTTGAGGACGCGTTGCAGGGTTTCAGTGATTTCAGCGATCACCTGAGCTTTCTGCTCAGAGGTAACGCCATCGCGGGTGATGCGTACGCTTACGAAAGGCATGAGGAAGATCTCCAGTGACCTGCTCATCGGGATGATGGGTAGGTGTTGGAGCTCAATGTATGAGGTTGGCTGGAGGGGATAAAGGTGGGGGCGGGAACATCATTAGTTACGTGGTGTAATGGGTTTAGCCGGCGTAAAAGCGCTGATGCCCCCTCTGTCGATGACTAATCCGTAGGAATAAAAACCTTCCCTCGAAGGCCTACGTGTCGCAAATTTTCACCTTTTGCGACACGTCTTGAGAACATGTCGCCGCGGACGACATGTTGGAGACACGTGGCTACCGAAAGAGGGTTTTGGCTACACGATCGTGGAATCGCTTTTCGTAGGAGCAAATCGGCGCCTTTCTAATCTCAAACCGCTTGTAAGTCCCGCAAAGCCTCAGGATGTTGACTCGCAACACGCAGCAACGTCTGCGCCGCTCCCGTCGGTTGTCGGCGCCCTTGCTCCCAGTCCTGCAACGTCCGCAAACTGACTCCTATCAGCTTGGCGAACGCACTTTGAGAAATGCCCACTTTGGCACGCGCTTCAGCAGCCGCTGACAGCGGCACCTCCGTCACGCGAGCCGCTTTGCCGGCTTTCATTTGACGCACAGATTCCAGCAAGTCCTGCTGGAATTGCTCCAGTTCATTGACCATTGCTGATTTCCTCCTTCAGTTGCTTGAGGAAGGCTGCGGGTAAATTGTCGAATTTCGCCTTGGTGTAGGCGATCAGCAACCAGATAGAGCCTTCTGAAAGCGTGTTGTAGTAAATGACACGTGTACCACCTCGTTTGCCCATCCCGCTACGGGACCAACGAACCTTACGCAGACCACCGCTGCCAGGAACCTTGCGCGCGGCGCTGAACAACATCAGCGATAAAACCTATTACTCGTCGGCCACCAGCGCGGCGCAGATTCAACCGGGTGAGCCGCGTAGCCTTGTAGTCACCGGGACTTATAGTTTTTAAGGGCAAGATCAAAAGATCGCAGCCTGCGGCAGCTCCTACACCGGCCCCTGTAGGAGCTGCCGCAGGCTGCGATCTTTTGACCCGGACGTCATAACTGGCGCAGCTCTTTCCAATCGCCCATAAAAAAAGCGCCGCCTTCCCGGCAGCGCTTTTATCAATCCGTTGTTGTTCTTCTTTATCCTTCCATCACATCCCACAACGCATCCAGCTCCGCTTCGCTGAATAAACCAGCGGGGTAGCGCTCGATCATCATCCGGCGCGGATCAGGTTCCCTGATCTGACGCGTTCCATTGGACTTCAACCAGTGCGCCAGGATCTGGAGCGATTCGCTGTTTACTGCCAGGGGATGTAGTGCCCGCTCGCTCACTACGTTCATTTCGGCGTTCATTTCCGCGCTCTCTCCTGGTTTCTGAGCGGCTAACTTATCCAAGGTTTATGACAGAACATCGAAGCTCTCCCCCTCCCTGTTTCAAGTCTGGAGAGATACAAGAGCTGTGCCAATATGTCGCGGCGGTCGACCAGCGGATGCAAAAAAGCCCGCGGTCCTGATGGGCTGCGGGCTTTTTGCAAGGTGTCGAAGGAAAACTCTTGTCTGAGAGGGATTTTCCAATCAACTCAGGATGTTACAACGGCACTCACTCCTTGTGCGGCGCAGGCTGCTGTTGGGTAAGGCAGTGGATGTTACCGCCGCCCAGTAACAGTTCCCGGCCCGGCACCATGACGACTTCGTGCTGCGGGAACAGGCTCTGCAAAATCTCTTTGGCGGGAACATCCATCGGGTCGTCGAAGCTCGGCGCGATGATGCCGCCGTTAACGATGAGGAAGTTCACGTAGGAACCGGCCAGACGAACGGTCGGATTTCGTTCCTGAGTTCCGTCTACCGGGTCCACACCGGCGCACTCTTCTTCGGTCGCATACAGCGGCCCCGGAATCGGCATCTTGTGCACCGTGAAAGGGCGACCTTTGGCGTCGGTGCTGCTTTCCAGCACTTTCATTGCCGCCTGGCAGCGCGGGTAGTTCGGGTCTTGCGGGTCATCGGTCCAGGCCAGCAATACTTCACCCGGACGCACATAACAGCAGAAGTTATCCACATGGCCGTCGGTTTCGTCGTTGAACAAACCGTCCGGCAGCCAGATGATTTTATCTACAGCCAGATGGGCGCTGAGCACCGCTTCGATTTCTGCACGGTTCATGTGCGGGTTGCGATTGCGGTTGAGCAGGCATTCTTCGGTGGTGATCAGCGTGCCTTCGCCATCAACGTGAATCGAACCGCCTTCAAGCACGAAGCCCTCGGTGCGATAACGCTGGCTGCGTTCGATCTCGAGGATTTTGCCGCCGACC
Organism: Pseudomonas sp. LB3P81; assembly: GCF_054897965.1. NCBI lineage: Bacteria > Pseudomonadati > Pseudomonadota > Gammaproteobacteria > Pseudomonadales > Pseudomonadaceae > Pseudomonas > Pseudomonas sp. LB3P81. Next base: position 3,068,373 of record NZ_JBUBVG010000001.1, read on the forward strand.
TGCGAATCACGGTTCCACGGCGAATACAGGCCACCGTCAAAGCCGCCCCACGAGTTGAAATCCCAGTTCACACCGCGGACTTCGCCGCTGTTATTGATGACGAACGTCGGCCCCGTGTCACGGACCCAGGCGTCGTCACTGGACATTTCGACCACACGAATATTCGGCCCATCGAGACGGGCGCGAGCGTTTTCATATTGGCCGGAGGACACGGCCACCGTCACCGGTTCGAAACGTGCGATGGCCTTGGCCACTGCCACGTGTGCGGCTTGCGCCGGTTTGCCACCCAGGCGCCAGTTGTCCGGACGCTCGGGCCAGATCATCCAGGTTTGGGTTTGCGGCGCCCACTCGGCGGGCATGTAGAAGCCGTCGGCGCGCGGGGTGCTGTTTAAAGTGGTCATGCAGTCAGGACTCCAGAGAACCGTCGAGGGTTTTAATCGCATTGTATAGGTTTGGGCGGCGATCACGGAACGAGCCCCATGCGCTGCGAATGTGCTCCAGCTCGTCGAGGTCGAAGCTGTGAACCAGCACGCCTTCTTCGATTTTATCGAGCTCCTGGACTTTCTCGCCGAACTGATTGGCGATGAACGACGAGCCGTAGAAGGTAATGTCGTAGCCGTCCTGCTCTTCATTGCCGATACGGTTGCTGGCGATCAGCGGCATCAGGTTGGCGCCGGCATGGCCCTGTTGTACACGCTGCCAGTGGTCGCGGGACGAAATGGTCTTGTCGTGCGGCTCGCTGCCGATGGCGGTCGGGTAGAACAGGATTTCCGCACCCAGCAACGCCATGCTGCGGGCACACTCAGGGAACCACTGATCCCAGCAGATGCCCACGCCGATTTTCGCGTAACGGGTGTTCCACACTTTGAAGCCGGTGTCGCCCGGGTTGAAGTAGTACTTCTCGTGGTAGCCAGGGCCGTCCGGGATGTGGCTTTTACGATAAATCCCGAGGTTGCTGCCGTCGGCATCGATGATCGCGATGCTGTTGAAACGCGCGCGGCCAGCCAGTTCGTAGAAGCTGATCGGCAGCACCACTTGCAGTTCTTTGGCGACTTTCTGGAAATGCTTGATGGCGACGTTGTCTTCAACCGTCGTGGCCAGTTGCAGGTAATCCGGATTTGGCTTCTGGCAGAAGTACGGCGCCTCGAACAGTTCCTGGATCAGGATGATCTGTGCGCCTTTGGCTGCGGCCTCACGGACCAGCCTTTCAGCTGTTTCGAGGTTGGCTTCAAGGTCCCAGGAACAGGCCATCTGGGTGGCGGCGACGGTAACGATACGGCTCATGAATCATCTCCGGGCAAGTGCTGTGGGTCGAGTTTGGCATCGACCGATGACAGAAAAGGAAGCGCCGGGCGTGATGAGGCACGTCGCGGCAATGGCGACTTTATAGCCGATAAAAATCGGCTTTAAAAGCGATTAATCTTCCTTCCGTCGAAAACAGCAGCACTTAAACCCGATAAGAATCGACTAAAACACATCCCTTGTGGGAGCGGGCTTGCTCGCGAATGCGGTGTGTCAATCAACATAAATGTCGGCTGATCCACCGCATTCGCGAGCAAGCCCGCTCCCACAGGGGGGATGTGTTTACAAACCCTCGGCGAACACCTTCGCCAGCATGTCGACAAAGAAATCCACACTCCGGCGCGAGGTCACCATCGGCGGTTTGATCTTGAGGACGTTCAGATAATCCCCCGTCGGCTGCATGAAAATCCCCAACTCCCGCAGGCGATCACACAGCGCCGTGGTTTCTTCGGTCGCCGGTTCCAGGGTTTCGCGGTTGCGGATCAATTCGACGCCCAGATAAAACCCGGAGCCGTGCACCGCGCCCACCAGCGGATGACTGTCGACGAGCGCTTCCAGGCGCTCCTTGAAATACCCGCCCACGACCTGGGCGTTTTCCCAGAGTTTTTCCTCTTCCATCACATCCAGGACGGCCATGCCGATCTGGCAACTGACCGGGCTACCACCCGCCGACGAGAAGAAATAACCTTCTGCCTCCAGCGCTTCGGCGATTTCCCGGCGGGTGATCACCGCGCCCAGCGGCTGGCCGTTGCCCATGCCTTTGGCCATGGTGATGATGTCCGGCACCACGCCCTGCTCTTCGAAGCCCCAGAAGAAATGGCCCATGCGCCCGTATCCCACCTGCACTTCGTCGGCGATGCACACGCCGCCCTGGGCGCGAACCAAGCCGTAGACCTGTTTCAAATACCCCGGCGGCAGCGAGATGCCGCCGGCATTGCCGTACACCGGCTCGCAAATGAAACCGGCCAGCGGGCGCCCTTGCGCGGCGATTTTCGCCAGGTTGTGTTCGACGCTGCGCACATAATCCGGCGCACTGTCCGGACCACGGAATTCACCGCGATAAGTGTTCGGTGCCGTCACCGGGTGCACCCAGTCCGGGCGGCTGCTCAAGGCCTTGGGATTGTCGGCAATCGACGTCGAGACCGCGTCCGCGCCCACCGTCCAGCCGTGATACGCCTCCAGCACGCTGACGATGTCGCGACCGCCGCTGTAGGCCCACGCCAGGCGGATCGCCAGGTCGTTGGCCTCGCTGCCGCTGTTGACCAGGAACACCCGGTCCATGCCATCCGGCGACAACTTCAGCAACCGCTCGGAAAACTCGGCGACCGCCGCGTAGTTGAATCGCGAGTTGGTGTTGAGCAGCGACCACTGACGGCTGGCCACCGCGGCCATGCGCGGATGACCGTGACCGAGCACCGCGACGTTGTTGAGCATGTCGAGGTAGGAACGGCCCTGCATGTCGATCAAGTGGTTGCGCCAGCCGCGTTCGATGCGTGGCGGGTCGACGTAATAGTGTTTCTGGGTCCGGGCGAAACTGGCGTCGCGGCGCGCCAGCAAGGTCTGTGAATCAAGCTCCGCTTCAGCATCGCACGCCAGCCCCAGCAGCGCCGCCGGCGACGGACACAACGCTTGCCAGGCCGCCGCACGAGACGGCGTGCAAAACAACGGCGCATCGAACGAAGCGCCTCGGCACAACTGCACCCGCAACGGACCGCTGACCGCGCCCAAAACCTGGCCTTTGACCAGTGCCGCACCGGTGTGCAGCGACGGCGTCACGCCCCACAGCCGCACGCTCAATTGCGGGCCGTCGAGTTGCAACACACCCGGCGCCGGTTGATGGACCACCCCGGCAAATGGCGATTCTACCGCCGTGCCGTGGGGCACCCGCAACTCGACATGCAGCGGGCACGTGTCCGGTTCGCCGGCACTGTCGGGGCGGGTGCGGGACAAACGGTATTGTCCATAACGGCTCGCCGCCAGGCCGTGACCTGCAGCCGCTTCGCTCAACAACCGCTGATCGATCCCTTCCTGCTCCCAGTTACCAGCCTCGAAATGCGGGCTCAGTACGCCAAGGTCGATCAAGGCGAATTCACGCCCGACCAGGCTCGGCAGCAGCGGGACGAAGCCTTCGCTGCCGATGTCTGGCAGGCTCTGGCCGACAGCGGTGAGGATCGCCGCTTCCATCAACGCCAGCGGCACCGAGGTGGCAACGCGGAAAATCTCCCATTCGTGGGTCAGGTTGTCGCGACTGTATTGGTTACCCGGATCAATGCTGACCTGCTGTTCACCGCTGAGCACCAATACCGCCGCCCGCGCGACAATCAGTGGCCACAGCGCCAGCAACTCTTCGTGTTGCAACGGATTGACTGCGTGATAGGCCTGAACCGCCGGCAAGATATAGAACGGATCGCCACCGGCATGGTGCAGCAGCGCCGCGCAGGTCACCGAGAGGTCGGTGATGCGCCAAGTGCGGACCAGGTCACCGAAATCGATTACGCCCTGCAGTTGCCACTGGCGTTGCGCATCGCGCTGCCAGACCACATTGTCATCGGTGATGTCCATGTGGATGGCCTGCACCGGCAACTTGTCCACCAGCGGCTGCAAATGCCGCTCGGCCTGTTCGGCCACTTGCGCGATCAACGCTCGTTGCGCGTCCTCTTCAATGACCGGCAGCAAATGCGCGATCAAGGTGTTGGCGTGGCGCGCATCCCACTGAAGGGTGCGTTCAAGACCCGCATGGTTGAAATCGGCCAGCGCCTGGTCCATTTCACCGCAGAGCCGACCGAAACCGGCCACCACTGGACCGGGCAGATGGTCCAGGTGCGTGAGCGACTGGCCCTCGATGTATTCGAGCAGGCGCACGTGCACCGCTTGTCCGCCGACTTCAAGTGAAAGCAGATCGGCGCCGTTTTGCGCCGCAATCACTCGCGGCACCGGCACGCCGGAGTGCTCGGCCAGATGCTTGAGCCCCGCGTGCTGGGCTTGCAGCTCCAGCGCCGAATAGTCGCCCCGGCAGATTTTAAGGACGAAACGCCCCTGCGTGCTCTCGACGCGGAAGTTGAGATCCTGCTGGCTGCCAAGGGCCTGCAACCGTCCGCTCAGCCCGTAATGCCCTTCGAGCAGCTCTAGCGCTTGCTCCGCAGATACTTGCGGGCTGGGCAAACTGGCGCGATGAATCAACGTGGCGAGCGGCATACAACGACCCCTGAAATGTTATTAGGCGCTTATATCGCCACCGCATCGGTCGATAATCAACCCCTGTTAACGGGTCAAAACCCAAATAGACGTCACAACCCTATTGCGCCACCCCTCTCGTGCCGACAAGCTATGCTCATTTGCTTCAATCGTCTTACAGATAAAGGCTGGCCAATATGCGTATTCTCATCACCGGCGGTGCCGGTTTCATTGGCTCTGCCCTGGTTCGCCATCTGATTCGGCACACCGGGCATGAAGTGCTCAATCTGGACAAACTGACCTACGCCGGCAATCTCGAATCGCTGACCAGCATTGCCAACGACACACGCTACGAATTCGTGCAGGCCGATATCGTTGATCAGGCCGCCGTCAGCGCCGTGCTGGCACGTTTCCAGCCTCATGCAATCATGCACTTGGCGGCAGAATCCCACGTCGACCGTTCCATCGACGGTCCGTCGGATTTCATTCAAACCAATATCGTCGGCACCTACAGCCTCCTGGAGGCGACCCGCGCCTACTGGCAAACCCTGGCCGAACCGGAGAAAAGCGCTTTCCGCTTTCACCACATCTCCACCGATGAGGTCTACGGCGACCTGCATGGCGTCGATGATCTGTTTACGGAAACGACTCCGTACGCACCAAGCTCGCCGTATTCCGCCAGCAAGGCGGCTTCCGACCACCTGGTCCGTGCCTGGCAACGCACTTACGGCCTGCCGGTATTGCTGACCAACTGCTCGAACAATTACGGACCGTTCCACTTCCCCGAAAAACTGATCCCGCTGGTGATTCTCAACGCCCTGGCCGGCAAGCCGCTGCCTGTTTACGGTAACGGCCTGCAGGTTCGCGACTGGCTGTTTGTCGAGGATCACGCCCGGGCGTTGTTCAAAGTGGTCACCGAAGGGGTCGTCGGCGAGACCTACAACATCGGCGGTCACAACGAGCAGAAGAACATCGACGTGGTACGTGGCATCTGCGCACTGCTTGAAGATCTGGCGCCGAACAAGCCTGAAGGCGTCGCACATTTCGCCGACCTGATTACTTTCGTCCAGGACCGTCCTGGCCATGACCTGCGCTACGCGATCGATGCCAGCAAAATTGAGCGCGAACTCGGCTGGAAGCCCGAAGAAACCTTCGAGACCGGCCTGCGCAAAACCGTCCAGTGGTATCTGGAAAACCTCGAGTGGTGCCGCCGGGTTCAGGACGGCAGCTATCAGGGTGAACGACTGGGCGCCATCAATACCAAGGAGTTGATCGCATGATGAAAGGAATTGTTCTGGCCGGTGGTTCGGGCACACGTCTGCACCCGATCACGCTGGGCGTGTCCAAACAGCTGTTGCCGATCTACGACAAACCGATGATCTACTACCCGATCTCGGTCCTGATGCTGGCCGGCATCAAGGAAATCCTGGTGATCTCCACTCCGCAGGACCTGCCGCAGTACCGCAACCTGCTGGGTGATGGCAGTCAGTTCGGCGTGCATTTCAGCTACGCCGAACAGCCGTCGCCGGATGGCCTGGCCCAGGCCTTCCTGATTGGTGAAGAGTTCATTGGCAAGGATCCGGTGTGCCTGATCCTCGGCGACAACATCTTCCACGGTCAGCGCTTCAGCGAACAGTTGAATAACGCCGTTGATCGCTCGTCTGGCGCCACCGTGTTCGGTTACTGGGTCAAGGACCCGGAGCGCTTCGGCGTGATCGATTTCGACGACGAAGGCCGCGCCCTGTCGATCGAAGAAAAGCCGAAAGTACCGAAATCCAGCTACGCAGTGACCGGCCTGTACTTCTACGACAACGACGTGATCGAGATCGCCAAAGCCGTGAAGCCCTCGCCTCGCGGTGAACTGGAGATCACCGACGTGAACAATGCCTACCTCAAGCGTGGCGATCTGCAGGTCGAGCGCTTCGGTCGCGGCTTCGCCTGGCTGGATACCGGCACTCACGACAGCCTGCTTGAAGCGTCCCAGTACGTGCAGACCATCGAGCATCGCCAAGGGCTGAAAGTGGCCTGCCTCGAAGAAATCGCTTACGAAAAAGGCTGGATCGACCGCGAGCATTTGCTCGAGCGCGCCAAGTATTTTGGCAAGACCGGTTATGGTCAGTACCTTTACAAACTGGCGGAGGGTGGACAATGAATGTGATTGAAACCGCGCTGCCTGAAGTGTTGATCCTTGAGCCCAAGGTCTTCGGCGACGAGCGCGGCTTTTTCTACGAAAGCTTCAATGCCAAGGCATTCGAAGAGGCGACCGGCCTGAACAGGCAGTTCGTTCAGGACAACCATTCGCGCTCACAAAAAGGCGTGCTGCGTGGTCTGCATTACCAGCTGGAAAACACCCAGGGGAAACTGGTGCGGGTGACAGTCGGTGAAGTGCTCGATGTCGCCGTCGATGTTCGTCGCAGCTCAGCGAATTTCGGCAAATGGGTGGCGGTGCGCTTGTCCGCAGAAAACCGTCGCCAACTTTGGGTTCCCGAAGGTTTCGCCCATGGGTTTGTTGTCTTGAGCGAGTTCGCCGAGTTCCTCTACAAGACCACGGACTATTACAACCCGTCCGCCGAACGTTGCATCCGTTGGGACGATCCGACGCTCGCCATCGATTGGCAACTGGATGAAGCCCCCCAGCTTTCGGCCAAAGACCTACTAGGTAAAACCTTGCAAGAGATTGATCTGTTTCCATGAGAATTCTTATCAGCGGTCAGCATGGACAGGTTTCAAGTGAGTTACAGAAGCGCCTGGGTGTACTCGGTGAGTTGGTGGTTCCAGGTCGCGATCAGCTAGACCTGGCTCAACCGGAGCAGATTCGTCAGCAAGTCCGGCGCGTTCGTCCCGATCTGATCATCAACGCCGCGGCTTATACCGCGGTCGACAAGGCTGAAGGCGATGCGGCAGCAGCCTTCGCCGTCAACGCGGAGGCCCCCGGCATTCTCGCCGAAGAAGCCTTGGCGCTTGGCATTCCGCTGATCCATTACTCCACCGATTATGTGTTCGACGGCAGCAAGACGGAGCCTTACAACGAAGCCGACGCGCCTCATCCGCTGGGCGTCTACGGCCAGAGCAAACTGGCCGGCGAACAAGCAATCACGGCAGTACAGGGCAAGCATCTGATTTTGCGGACCAGTTGGGTTTACTCGACCCATGGCCACAATTTCCTGCTGACCATGCAACGTCTGCTGCAAGAAAAACCGGAGCTGCGCATCGTCGCCGACCAGTTCGGAGCGCCCACCTGGGCCGGCACGATTGCCAACAGCACACTCGCCCTGATCGAACGCTGGCAGGCCGGCGAGACCGGTGCCTGGGGCACCTATCACCTGACCGCGCAGGGTGAAACCTCGTGGTTCGGTTTCGCCCAGGCCATCGGCGAAGCGCTGCGGGAACAGGGAAAGCCTTGCGCAAACCTGCTGCCGATTACCACCAGCGACTACCCGACACCCGCCACTCGACCGCTGAACTCACGACTGGATTGCAGTCGCCTGCTGCGCGAATGGGGCGTCCGTCAGCCGGACTGGCAAACCGCGCTGCGCGAGTGTCTTGCCGGACAAGCCTAGGCATAATGCGCCTGTACCCACAGGCGCCTGATGCTCATGAACCCGACCCTCCCCCGCCGACCCCGCTGGCGCAGCCTGGCCCTGCTCGCGCTGTGCCTGGCGCCCTTGCTGTGGCCGCTGGAGCATCTGGCCGAGCGCTATTACCGCAGCGAACTGGCCGGGCAGAACCGTCAGACCCTCGACCTGTACGTCGCCAACCTGCTGGGCACGCTGCATCGCTATGAAGTATTGCCGCAGATTCTTGGCGACCTGCCGGCCCTGCGCGCAGACCTGTCGGCACCGGACGACGGCGTAACGCAAGGCAACGCCAACCGGTTGCTGAAGAACATCAGCGCCCAGACCGGCGCCGAAGTCATGTACCTGATGGACACCACGGGCAAGACGCTCGCCGCCTCCAACTGGGACAAACACGACAGTTTCGTCGGGCGCAATTTCGCCTTTCGGCCGTATTTCAGTGAAGCCATGGCCGGGCGTCTGGGGCGCTTCTTCGGCCTGGGCACCACGTCGGGCAAGCGCGGGTACTTCTTCGCGGCAGCGGTGCGTGATCGCGAAAAAATCATCGGTGTGCTGGTGGTCAAAGTTGACTTGGACCACACCGAGAGCCTTTGGGGTAAAACCCCGGAACAACTGCTGGTGACCGACCACAACGGCGTGGTCATTCTCACCTCGCGGCCTGAATGGCGGTTTCGTGCGACCCGTCCGTTGAGCGACGCCGAGCGCGAGGCGATCACCGCGATTCAACCCTACCCGACCCGCGACCCCAAGCCGTTGACCCTCAATCCGGACGCGTGGTTGACCCAGACCCGGCAGATCGACGAAACCGGCTGGAGCGTCAGCATTCTTGCGCCGCGCACCCTGATCGACCGCCCGGTGCGCACGGTGGTTGCCATCGGCGGCGCGACGCTGCTGGTGTTGATGCTGTTGCTCGGGCTGATGATGCAACGCCGCCGTCACTACCTGGAACGCATCGCTTTCGAAGCCAAGGCCCGCCGGGAACTGGAAGGCCGCGTCGCCGAGCGCACCAGCGATCTGGAAGGCCTCAACCGCCGACTGAAACAGGAAGTGCTGGAACGCGAACACGCGCAGCAGGAACTGGTGCGCGCCCAGGATGACCTGGTGCAGGCCGGCAAGCTGTCGGCGCTCGGGACCATGTCGGCGAGCATCAGCCACGAACTCAATCAACCGCTGGCGGCGATCCGCAGCTACGCGGAAAACGCCGAAGTGCTGCTCGATCATCAGCGCACCGACGATGCGCGCGGCAACCTCAAGCTGATCAGCGAACTGACCGGGCGCATGGCCTCGATCATCGCCCACCTGCGCGCCTTTGCCCGGCGTGATCGCCACGCCCCGGAAAGCGTCGCGCTGCAACCGGCACTCGATGACGCACTGGCGCTGCTGGCCAAGCGTCGACGGAGCATGGAAGTCGAGCTGATCCGCGACTTGCCGGCCGCCACGTTGTGGGTCGAGGCCGGGGAAACCCGTTTGCGCCAGGTGCTCGGCAACCTGCTGGCCAACGCGCTGGACGCGCTGACGGAAAAAGGTCCGCCGCGTAAACTCTGGTTGAGTGCCCAATCCACTGCCGATGGCGTCAATCTGTACATTCGCGACAACGGCCCGGGCTTTTGCATGGAAGCCCTTGGCCGCGCCAGCGAGCCCTTCTACACCACCAAGACCCGCACGCAGGGGCTGGGTCTGGGGCTGGCGATTTGCGAGACGCTGATGCGCGCTTTCGGGGGTGAACTGTCATTCGCCAACCACAAGGAAGGCGGCGCCCTGATTACCCTGAAACTGCGCGCAGGCGCACCGGGCGTGAGCCTGCAACCGTCCGAGGACCGAAGTGCATGACCATCGACAACCGCATCCAGGTCGTGCTGATCGACGACGATCCCCATCTGCGTCAGGCCCTGAGCCAGACGCTGGACCTGGCGGGCCTGAAAATCCTGCCGCTTGCCGAAGCCAAGGGCGTGGCCGGGCAACTGGAGCGCGACTGGCCGGGAGTGGTGGTCAGCGACATCCGCATGCCGGGCATGGACGGTCTTGAGTTGCTGACTGAACTGCACGCGCAAGACCCGGAGCTGCCAGTGCTGCTGATCACCGGTCACGGCGACGTGCCGCTGGCGGTGCAAGCGATGCGCACCGGCGCTTATGACTTTCTGGAAAAACCCTTCGCCAGCGACGCCCTGCTCGACAGCGTGCGCCGCGCATTGGCCTTGCGCCGGCTGGTGCTGGACAACCGCAGCCTGCGTCTGGCCCTGAGCGATCGCAATGAACTGAGCACAAGACTGGTCGGACAATCGGCACCGATGCTGCGCCTGCGTGAGCAGATCGGCGCACTGGCGGCGACCAAGGCCGACGTGCTGATCCTCGGCGAAACCGGTGCCGGTAAAGAGGTCGTAGCCCGGGCGCTGCATGATCTGTCGAGCCGACGTAACGGCCCGTTCGTGGCGATCAACGCCGGGGCGCTGGCGGAATCGGTGGTGGAAAGCGAATTGTTCGGTCACGAGCCGGGCGCCTTTACCGGCGCGCAAAAGCGTCGCATCGGCAAGTTCGAATTCGCCAGCGGCGGCACGGTCTTCCTCGATGAAATCGAAAGCATGAGCCTGGACGTGCAGGTGAAGTTGCTGCGTTTGCTGCAAGAGCGGGTGGTCGAGCGCCTGGGCGGCAATCAGCTGATCCCGCTGGACATCCGCATCATCGCTGCAACCAAGGAAGACCTGCGCCAGTCCGCCGATCAGGGGCGCTTCCGCGCCGACTTGTATTACCGTCTCAACGTCGCGCCGCTACGCATTCCACCGTTGCGCGAACGGGGTGAAGATACGCTGATGCTATTCCAGTATTTCGCCGATGAAGCCAGTGCTCGCCATGGCTTGCCGCCCCACGAACTGCAACCGGGACAACGGGCCTTGCTGCTGCGTCACACCTGGCCGGGCAACGTGCGGGAATTGCAGAACGTCGCCGAACGTTTTGCCCTGGGCCTGGAACTGGCGCTGGACAATAGCGCGCCGGAGAGTGGGGCGAGCACAATGGTTGAAGTGGTCAGCGGCGGGTTGAGCGAGCAGGTGGAAAACTTTGAGAAGTCGCTGATTGCCGCCGAACTGGCGCGCTCTCACAGCTCGGTGCGCAGCCTCGCTGAAGCCCTCGGCATTCCACGCAAGACCTTGCACGACAAACTGCGCAAGCACGGGCTGAACTTCGCCGACAGCGGCGCCAGCAGCCACACTGACGAACTCGATTGAGTCATCACTTCAAACAAGAGGCCCAGCATGAACCGCGACAGTCGTCACCTGGAATCAGTCCTCCATCGCGACATTCCCCTGACGCAGGCCATGGGCGTCAAAGTGCTCGACTGGCACGACCAGCAACTGCGCCTGCACTTGCCGCTGGAGGCCAACGTCAACCACAAGAGCACCATGTTCGGCGGCAGCCTGTATTGCGGCGCGGTGCTGGCAGGTTGGGGCTGGCTGCATTTGCGTTTGCGTGAAGAAGGGATTGAAGACGGGCATATCGTGATTCACGAAGGGCAGATCAGCTATCCGCTGCCAGTGACCATGGACGCGACAGCGATTTGCCAGGCACCGAGTGCGGCGGTGTGGAAGAGGTTTGTGGCGATGTATCAGCGCTATGGACGGGCACGGTTGACGCTGCATTCGCGGATTGTGAATGTGGGGAGTGAAGAGGATGCGGTGACGTTTACCGGGCAGTACGTCCTGCATCGGTAACGACACAACACCTGTGGCGAGGGAGCTTGCTCCCGCTCGGCTGCGCAGCAGTCGCAAGTCAGGCAACAAGGTTTAACTGGTACTGCGCAGTGCCTGGGTTTGGGGCCGCTTCGCGACCCAGCGGGAGCAAGCTCCCTCGCCACAAATTTGTGTGAAACTCAGGAGCGCGCCAGTTCCAGCAACTTTTCACGCCACGCAGCCTTAGCCGGCAGCGCCAGGAAAAACTCGTTCAGCAAAGACTCCCGCGCCGGATAACAAAACGGCGCACCGCTCAGATCCAGCACTTCACCGCCCGCCCCTTCCAGCACACCTTGCGCAGCAGCCGTATCCCACTGAGAAGTCGGCGCCAGACGCGGATAACAATCCGCCGCGCCTTCCGCCAGCAGGCAAAACTTCAGCGAACTGCCGATATTGGCCAGTTGCAGCTCACCGAGGCTGTCACTCAGTCCGGCCAGCAAGCGTTCCTGCTCCGGGCTCGAATGCCGACGACTGGCGACGACCGTGAAGGCCTCGCCCGGGGCGGGCACGGTGCGAACCTGAATCGGCGACGGCTCGACGTCTTTATCACCACGCCACGCGCCCAAGCCGGCGCCACCCACATAGAAACGCCCGTTGGTCGGCATCGACACCACGCCAAACACCACTCGTCCCTGCTCGATCAACGCAATGTTGACGGTGAACTCTTCGCTGCCGGAGATGAACTCCTTGGTGCCATCCAGCGGATCGACCAGCCACCAACGCTGCCAGCCGGCACGCACGCTCTGCGGGATGTTGGCGTCTTCCTCGGACAACACCGGAATGCTCGGGTCCAGCGCGGTCAGCCCGGCCAGAATCAGATGATGAGCCGCCAGGTCGGCTGCGGTGACGGGTGAATCGTCAGCCTTGGCGGTTACTTCAGTGCCGGTGCGCCAGAACGGCAGAATCGCGTCGCCAGCCTTCAACGCCAGTTCAACCACCGGCGCCATCAATGGATGCGGAAAATTCATGGCAGGAACACCCCACGCTGAGTCAACAGATCACGGGCCAGGTACAACGCCGCCAAGGCACGCCCCTCGGTGAATTTCGGGTTCTGCGCCAGGGCCGACAACTCTCGCAGATTGATCTTGTCCACGCCCATTGGCTCGGGCTCGTCGCCTTCAAGACTTTCTTCATACAGGTCGGTGGCCAGCACTATCTGAATCTTCTGACTCATGTAACCGGGCGACAAGGACAACTCGGTCAGATGCTCCAATTGTCGCGCGCCATACCCGGCTTCTTCCTTGAGCTCGCGCCCCGCCGCTGCCAGCACGTCTTCACCCGGTTCGATCAAGCCCTTGGGCAGCGACAGCTCATATTCATCGGTGCCGCCGCAGTATTCCTCGACCAGCACCGCGTGGTCCGCATCGAGCATCGCCACGATCATCACCGCGCCATACCCGGCGCCTTTGCCGACCAGTCGCTCATAAGTGCGCTCCACGCCATTGGAAAAGCGCAATTTCAGCTCTTCGACGCAGAACAAACGGCTGGTGGCGACAATCTCGCGGGCGAGGATGGTGGGTTTCTGGCGCATGAAAAGCTCCTAGGCGTGAACGCGTTACTATACCCGGCCTATCCTGATTGTTGACCTCGGATATTTTTTTACCGTTGGAGAAGTTTTTTATGTCACTGCTGCCGTGGCGCGACATCGACACTGTTCTGCTGGACATGGACGGCACGCTGCTGGACCTGCACTTCGACAACCATTTCTGGATGGAGCACTTGCCTCAGCGTTACGCCGAGTTGCACGGGGTGAGCCGGGCCATGGCGGAGATGGAATTGCAGCCGCTGTTTGAACGCAACGCCGGCCAGTTGCAGTGGTATTGCCTGGATTTCTGGAGCGCCGAGCTGAAGCTGCCGGTGCGCGAGCTGAAACTGGAAACCGCGCACCTGATCGCTTTGCGCCCGGATGCGGATACGTTTCTGGAGGCGATCAAGAAGGCCGGCAAACGTGTGGTGATGATCACCAATGCGCACCGTGATTCGCTGTCACTGAAACTGGAAAGAATTGAACTGGCGCCGTACTTCGAGCGGTTGATCAGCTCTCACGATTACGGCTTTCCCAAGGAGAATCCGCAGTTTTGGGAGGCATTGCAGGCGGATATCGGCTTCGATCCGGCGCGCAGCCTGTTTATCGACGATACGTTGCCGATCCTGCGCAGTGCGCGAGATTTCGGGGTTACGCATTTATTGGCGGTGAGTGAACCGGATAGCCGCAAGGGGCCGAAGGATACGGCGGAGTTTGCGGCGGTGGTCGATTATCGGGAGTTGATTGCAGGGCTTTGATTCCATGTAGGAGCTGCCGAAGGCTGCGATCTTTTGATCTTCGATGTTTTGAAGCTGCCAAAAATCAGGATCAAAAGATCGCAGCCTTCGGCAGCTCCTACGGCCTCACATTATTCGGGAATCCGCAACGACTGCCCTGGATAAATCTTGTTCACATCCTTGAGCATCGGCTTGTTCGCCTCGAAGATTTTTTGATACTTGTTGGCATCGCCATACACGCGCAAGGAAATCGCGCTAAGGGTGTCGCCCTTCACAACCGTGACAAAGGTCGCTGCCGTCACCACCGGCCCGGTCACCGTAATCTGGTCATCCACGCTACCGACCCCGGCGATATTGCCCACCGCCAGCAGGATCTTTTCCTTCTCTTCCTGGCTCGCCACTTCACCGATCACCGAGACCTTGTCACCATCCACCGTCGCCTGCACATTCGGATTTCCCAGGCCGACCTTGCTGATGTGTTCCTTCAACTGCTCATTGGCGTTGCCGGGCGTCAGCAGGTCGATAAGCTTTTCGCCTGCTTCTTTCACAAAGCTAAAAATACTCATGGTGCACTCTCCTTGGGTTTCAGGTTCCGGACGCAAAAGCCTAGACCAAGGTGGCAACCCTCAGCTCCCACCCGACCAATGACGCCGCTGACCGCCAGGCGCTAGAATCCGGACCTTCCCGCGCCCTGGAGCGAAGATGGACATCAAGCAGCTGAAATTCCTCATCGCCCTCGACGAAACCCGGCATTTCGGCCAGGCCGCCGCGCGTTGTCACATCACCCAGCCGACCCTGTCCATGCGCCTGCGCAGCCTCGAAGAAGAGCTGGAGTTGCCATTGGTCAACCGTGGTCAGCGCTTCGAAGGCTTCACCGCACCGGGCGAACGAGTACTGGCGTGGGCGCGCACCGTGCTGGCAGCCTGTGACGGTTTGCAGGCCGAGGCCGCTGCCTGTCGCGGCAACCTGGTCGGTACGCTGCGTCTGGGCGTGGTGCCGTTGTCGAGTTTCGATCCGCTGCCCCTGCTGCGACGTTTGCACGCCGAACACCCGAACCTGCGTTTCGAACTCTCGGCGTTGAGCTCCGAGCAGATCCTCGAACAACTGGCGAACAATCGCCTGGACCTCGGTGTGTCGTATCTGGAGCGCCTGGATGCCGAACGTTTCGATTCCCTGTCGTTCAGCGAAACCCGCATGGGTCTGCTCTACGATCAGCGCTTCTTCACCTTCGGCGAGGCGCCGCTGAGCTGGGAGTCGCTGATCGAACTGCCGCTGGGCATGCTCACCAGCGGCATGCATTTTCGCCAGTCCATCGACCACAATTTCCACAGCCGCGGCCTCACCCCGCAGCCGCTGTTGCAGACCGATGCCGTGCATCAACTGTTACAAGCTGTACACGGTGGTTTGTGTTGCGCCGTGATGCCGCTGGACGGTGGTCTGGAAAACCTCACTGATCATTTGCGTCTGCACCCGATCGAAAACGCTCAGACCCTCAGCCGACTGGGGCTGATCATGCGTCGCAGCGCACCGCGCTCGGCGTTGGCGGAAGCCTGTTTCGCGATCTATCAACAATCAATGACAAACTCTTGATCGACGCCATCTATCGGCAGATCAGTAATAGCGATTAGACGCGACAACTTGACGCGCATAGGCTTAAAGCTGACTAAACCGTCGGTGATGCCCCATGAACGCCAAGCGTCCTGTTTACGCGGCGCCTGCCCTTGAAACGCCAGCGCCCGCTGCCAGCCAGACCTACCGCTACAGCAACCTCCAATACTCCGAATCGGCCAGCACCGCGCTGGCCGAGGAAGTCGCGTTGGCGATTGCCTTTAACGGCATCAGTCAGGCGGTGATGCTGGTGACCCCGACGGACCTGGAAGACTTCATCGTCGGTTTCAGCCTCGGCAGCGGCATCATCGAAGACACTTCCGAGATTTACGACCTGCAACTGAGCGGCTCAGGGGCGGCGCAGTACGCGCAAGTGACCATCGCCAACCGCGCCTTCTGGAACCTCAAGCAGCAGCGTCGGCAACTGGCCGGCACCAGCGGTTGCGGGCTCTGCGGTGTGGAAGCGGTCGAGCAGGCCTTGCCGGACCTCAAGGTGTTGCCCGGTGCGCCGTTGCCTCCCGCCGAATGGCTGGATGGCTTGCGTCAACGCATCGGTGCGTTCCAGCCGCTCGGCCAGCACTGCGGCGCGGTGCATGCGGCGGTGTTCATGAACGGTCAGGGCGAATTGCTGCTGGGCCGCGAAGACATTGGCCGGCACAACGCCCTCGACAAGCTGATTGGCGGGCTAGTCCGGCAAAAGATCCCGACCACCGGCGGCCTGGCGATTGTCACCAGCCGTTGCAGTCTCGAATTGATCCAGAAGGTTTTACGCGCAGGCATCCAGACCCTGGTCAGCCTGTCGTCCCCCACGGTTCTTGCCGTGCAATGGGCCCGCCGTCACAACCTGAACCTTATCCATCTGCCACAGAAGAACGCGCCGCGGGTCTACAGCCCGGCGTTGGAGAATCAAGCGTGAGTCAACACCGTCAAGCCGACCAGAAACCCGTCCCCCGCTACAAGCCCTACAAAGGCCCGGCCGGTGGCTGGGGCGCGCTGATCAGCGTCGCCCAGGCCTGGTTGACCAGCGACAACGCGCTGAAAAACCTGCGCATCATGCTCAAGACCAATCAGAACGGCGGCTTCGACTGCCCGGGTTGCGCCTGGGGCGATTCTCCGGAAAAGGGCATGGTGATGTTCTGCGAGAACGGCGCCAAAGCGGTGAACTGGGAAGCGACCAAGCGGCGTGTCGACCCTGCATTCTTCGCCAAACATAGCGTCACCTCGCTGCTGGAACAGAGCGACTACTGGCTTGAATATCAAGGCCGCCTGACCGAGCCGATGCGCTACAACGCCGAAACCGATCGCTACCAACCGATCAGCTGGGACGACGCCTTTGCCCTGATCGCCAAACACCTGCGCGGTTTGTCGAGCCCGGATCAGGCCGAGTTCTACACCTCGGGACGTGCCAGCAACGAAGCGGCTTTCCTCTATCAATTGTTCGTTCGCGCCTATGGCACCAATAATTTCCCCGACTGTTCGAACATGTGCCACGAGGCCAGCGGTGTCGCGTTGGCGCAGAGCGTTGGCGTCGGTAAAGGCACCGTGACCTTCGACGACTTCGAACACGCCGATGCGATTTTCGTCTGGGGCCAGAACCCCGGCACCAACCATCCACGGATGCTCGAACCGCTGCGTGAAGCAGTGAAACGTGGCGCGCAGGTGGTGTGCATCAACCCGCTCAAAGAACGTGGTCTGGAACGCTTCCAGCACCCGCAACACCCGATCGAAATGCTCACCAACGGCGACAAGCCGACCAACACCGCGTACTTCCGCCCGGCATTGGGCGGCGACATGGCGGTGCTGCGCGGCATGGCGAAGTTCCTGCTGCAATGGGAGCGCGACGCGCAGAAAGCCGGTGAGCCAGCCGTGTTCGACCACGACTTCCTCAATGAACACAGTGTCAACGTGCTCGAATACCTAAGCACCGTCGACGATACGCCGTGGGAGCAGATCGTCGAGCAGTCCGGCCTGACGCTCGTGGAAATCGAGCAAGCCGCGCGCATGTACGCCAAAGGCAAGAACGTGATCATGTGCTGGGCGATGGGTATCACCCAGCATCGCCATTCGGTAGCGACCATCCAGGAGATCGCCAACCTGATGCTGCTGCGCGGCAACATCGGTCGGCCGGGCGCCGGCCTGTGCCCGGTGCGTGGCCACAGCAACGTGCAGGGCGACCGCACGATGGGCATCAACGAGCGTCCGCCGGAGGCATTCCTCGACTCCCTGGAACGTCGTTTTCAGTTCAAGGTGCCGCGTGAAAACGGCCACAACGTGGTTGAGGCGATTCACGCCATGGCCGACGGTCGCGCGAAAGTCTTCATTGGTCTGGGCGGTAACTTCGCCCAAGCCACGCCAGACAGCCCGCGCACCTTCCAGGCCCTGAGCAACTGCGACCTGACGGTGCAGATCAGCACCAAGCTCAACCGCAGCCATTTGGCTCACGGCAAAGACGCGTTGATCCTGCCGTGCCTGGGCCGCACCGACATCGATATCCAGACCGAAGGCGCGCAAGCGGTGACCGTGGAAGATTCGTTCAGCATGGTCCACGCCTCCAACGGCCAGTTGCAGGCGCTGTCGAACCAGATGCGCTCCGAGCCTGCGATCATCGCCGGTATCGCCGCCGCAACCCTGGGCAGCAAACCGGTGGACTGGAACTGGCTGGTGGCCGATTACGGGCGCATCCGCGAACTGATCGCCGACACCATTCCAGGCTTCAAGGACTTCAACGAGAAGATCAAGAATCCGGGCGGTTTCTACCTCGGCAACAGTGCCGGTGCTCGTCGCTGGAACACTGCGTCGGGGCGCGCCAATTTCCGTCCGAACGCCCTGCCCAAGGATCTCGTGCACGAGCGAACGCGCGCCACGGGCGTGTTGCCGGATCTGATCATGCAGTCGATGCGCTCCCACGATCAGTACAACACCACGATTTATGGGCTTGATGACCGCTATCGCGGGGTGAAAGGTCAGCGGAATGTGTTGTTTGTTAACGAAGCGGACATCATTCGCCTGGGGTTCAAGCCGGGGCAGAAGGCCGATATCGTTTCGATCTGGGATGATGGCCGCGAGCGTCGGGTGAAGGGCTTCACGCTGCTGGCGTTTGATATTCCTGCGGGGCAAGCGGCGGCGTATTACCCGGAAGTGAATCCGCTGGTGCCGCTGGAGAGCACCGGGGATGGCAGCCATACGCCGACGTCGAAGTTTGTGGCGATCCGGTTGGAAGTGGTGAGTGAGACTGGGTTGATTTTGGCTAAATCGGCTTAACGCGCACACCCTGTGGCGAGGGAGCTTGCTCCCGCTCGGCTGCGCAGCAGCCGCTGCTTTTTTGGGGCCGCTTCGCGACCCAGCGGGAGCAACCTCCCTCGCCACAAGACGATGTTCCTGTCTGATTTTCAGCGGCAAGATAACTTTCCAAACGCCCACAAAAAAGGCCGTTTTTTCACAAAAACGGCCATTCCGAAGTAGCTAAAGACCGGCGAAAAACACTTAAGTTCCACCCACAAAACAGCAACTTAGGTATATCTTTTGAAGCCGTGTCATTCGTCGGATTTCGATTGTAAGCACCATGCCCCAGCCTCAGGATCGCGCCGTCATCCCCTTGAGGTTCCCCCATGAAGTTCTCCTCGATTCTCTTGTTGTCCCTTGGCCTGGTCAGTGGCATTGCTTCTGCTGGCGGCACCACCGAAGCAGGTGTGGGCGGCGCATTGGGCGGGGTTTTGGGCTCGGTCGTCGGTCAATCGTTAGGCGGCAACACAGGTTCAACCATTGGCGCAGCCCTGGGTGGCGCGGGTGGTAGCGCAGTCGGCGCAGACAAACGCAGCCGTGGCGAAGCGGCCATTGGCGGTGCGTTGGGCGCAGCGGGCGGTAACGTGGTCGGCCGCAGCATGGGCGGCACCACCGGCAGCCTGATTGGCTCCGCGGCAGGTGGCGGCGCCGGTGGCGCGCTGGGTAACTACATGGGTAACAAGAGCGATGACGAAGATGATCGTCGTGGCCACGGCGATCGCCGTTACTACCGTGATGGGCACCATGATCGTGGCCACCACTACGGCCATCGCAAGCACAAGCACAAACATCGCTACCACGACGACTGAGGCCTGAGTCGCCTCGTTTACCGGTAGATCAAAAGATCGCAGCCCAACGGCTGCGATTTTTTTGCCCGTCAAACCACCAACCGCTCCAGTGCCCCGCGTAACCCGGCAGGAATCGCCACCGGTTGATTCGACGTCCGATCCACAAACACATGCACGAAGCGCCCCGCCGCACAGGCTTCGTCTTCACCGGCCTTGAACACCGCCAGTTCGTATTGCACCGAGCTATTGCCCAACTTGCCCACCCGCAACCCGATCTCGATCCGGTCGGGGAAAGCGATAGAGGCAAAGTAATCACAAGCCGAACTCACGACAAAACCGACAACTTCACCGTCATGAATATCCAGGCCGCCGACTTCGATCAGATAGGTGTTCACCGCAGTGTCGAAGAAGCTGTAGTAGGTGACGTTGTTGACGTGACCGTAGGCATCGTTGTCGTGCCAGCGGGTGGTGATGGGCTGGAAGTGCGGGTAGTCGGTGCGTTGGGGCATCGGGTTGGACATCAATGTCGATTCCTGGAGTTGGATGGCCAGTCTAAGGCGAAAACCGCGTTATCGTTCTTCGTCGGAACGCCGCCCGGAGCAAGCCCGCTCCCACAGTGGATTTCAGTGGTACACAAAACCGGTGATCACTGAAGATCCACTGTGGGAGCGGGCTTGCTCGCGAAGAGGTCCTCACAGGCGCTACATAATCACCTGTCAGAAAAACCCCTTACCCACTACCGCCAACCCCCCAATCAACCGCGCCGGCTGCCAGTGATCACCCTGCTTGGTCTCCAACTGCAACAACCGCTGATGAACATCCGCCAACCCCTGCTGATCCGCCCAGGCCATCGGCCCGCCCTTGTCCGCAGGGAAGCCATAGCCGTTGAGGTACACCAGATCGATGTCGTGCGCCGATTCGGCAATCCCTTCCTGAAGGATTTTCGCGCCCTCGTTGACCAGCGCCAGCAAACAGCGCTCCAGAATTTCCTCAGGCCCGATCTCGCGACGCTGGAAGCCCAATCGTTCGCTGACTTCCAGCACCAGCGCATCCACCTCCACATCGTGTTCAGCCTGGCGACTGCCCGCCTCGTAGTGGTAATAACCGTTGCCACTCTTCTGGCCGAAACGGCCCAGTTCGCACAGACGGTTGTCCACCTGGACCTGCGGCGCATCCTGTCCAACGCCCGCCAGCTCCCGGGCGCGCCATTGCAGGTCGATGCCGACCACGTCGTACATGCGAAACGGCCCCATGGCGAAACCGAAGCCCTGCAGCGCCGCATCCACCTGATAGGGATATGCGCCCTCAAGCAACATCTTGCGCGCTTCGAGTACGTAGGTATTGAGCATGCGGTTGCCGATGAAACCCTCGCAATTGCCCGACACCACGCTGACCTTGCCCATGCGCTTGCCCAGTTCCAGCGCGGCATCCAGCACTGACGGCGCAGTCTGTGCGCCACGAACGATTTCCAGCAGCTTCATGATGTGTGCAGGGCTAAAGAAGTGCAGGCCCAGCACTTGTTGCGGACGGCAAGTGGCTGCGGCAATCGCGTCGATATCCAGCGCCGACGTGTTGCTCGCCAGAATGGCTTCGGGTTTGAGCAGGCCATCCAGTTCGCGGAAGATTTTCTGCTTGAGCTCGAGGTTTTCGTACACCGCTTCAATCACCAGATCGACATCGCGGATCGCTGCGTAATCGGCAGTCGCCGTGATCCGTGCGATACGAGCGTCCGCCTCGGCCTGATCGATCCGGCCCTGACGCACGTTGTGCGCGCAGGTCTCAGCCACGGTGGCCAGTGCCTGCTCAAGCATCTGCGGATTGTTGTCGACCCATTGCACGGGCACCCCGGCGTTAGCCAGGCACATGACAATGCCACGGCCCATGGTGCCCGCACCGATCACGGCGGCGCGCTGAATGTTGAACGGTGTCTGGCTCATGGTTGTTCTCTTGTTGGCGATCCAAAGACAGCCCTCACCATAGTCAGCCACCGGGCTTTTTTGAAATTTATTCCTGTGATGAGCGACATTCAGCGGATGGATACGCGCGGAAAGCGCGAACGAATCCATGTAGGAGCTGCCGGAGGCTGCGATCTTTTGATCTTCGGCAATTTCAGCGCCGCCGAAGATCAAAAGATCGCAGCCTCCGGCAGCTCCTACGGGTTAGAGGTATGACTGGGACCAGGCCCGCACTTCGCCATACGGATAATCCTCCAACGCCGCAAACCCCGGAATCGACCGTGCCTTGAGCTTGGTAAACAGCGGCACACTGATCCCGCACAAAAACCGCGTCACACGCTCGGCAGAGGGAACACCGCCGACGTGCTGTTGATGCCTGTGGATAAAATCACCGCACAGCGCCTCGAAGTTTTTATCCACAAGCGCCGGCAACTCTGGAGGTGCGGGCAGCCGCGCCACGTGCCCGTGACACACCGAACAATGCCCGCACTGCTGCGGCGCGTTTTCGTCGCCGAAATACTCGGCCAGGCGATAACCCAGGCAATGGTCGGTTGCGAACAGATCCAGCATGGCGTGGATCCGCGCGATCTCGGTGCGTTCGTGCCGGGTGAAATAAGCATGCAGTTCGGCACTCAGTGCCTGACTGTCGGAATCCGTTTGCAGCAGGCTGTAGACCTCAGTCATTTGCTTGCTTTCCAGCTCGACCCAGCCCTTCTCCTGGAAATAATCCAGTGCCTTGACCACCCGATCGCGCTCGGCTCGATGCTGCTCGTACAGCGCATCGAAATTCACCGTCGCCCAAGTCCGAGCGCGGCTGGAGGTCTGGATGATGGCCGCGACGAAATCCTTACGCTCACCCTCGAAGCGGGCCAGCAAGTCTTCCGGCTCCAGCAAATACTTGAAGCGGTATTCGGCGTAATAGGCGTAACGCGGCGCGATGATTCCGCGCAGTTCCAACTGCACCAACAACGTCTTGAGCGGTAACAGGCGAATGTTGCTCTGATCGGCCAACGGCCCTAGCAGAAACTCCCACTGCCCTTCGGGCGCGGCGGCTTGCAATTCGTCGAGCACACAGCGGATACCGTCCAGTTCCGGCGTGTCGCCATAAACGAAGTTTTCCAGCACGTTGAGGCTGTCGCGGTTAGCCAATACCAGGCAGTCCGACGGCTGTCCGTCACGCCCGGCACGACCGATTTCCTGACTGTAGTTTTCGATGGATTTGGGCAGGTCGAAATGCACCACATTGCGGATGTCACTCTTGTCGATGCCCATGCCAAACGCGATGGTTGCGACGATGCAATTGGACTGCCCGCCCATGAAGCGCTTTTGAATCGCTTCCCGTTGTTCATGGGGCAAACCGGCGTGATAAGCCTCAGCCCGGACGCCGTTGCGCCCCAAGTGTTCGGCGATGTGCTCGGCGGTTTTCTGCAGGGTGACGTAGACAATGCTCGGCTGGTCGGGACGTTCACGCATCCATTCGACAAGGCGTCGGCGTTTGTCCTGACCGCGCACCGGTTCCACCAGCAAGTTGAGGTTCGGCCGATAGAAACCGGTGGTCACCACGTTTTCAGGGGCAATGGCGAATTTCGCCTCCATATCCGCGATCACTTTCGGGGTCGCGGTGGCGGTCAGCAGCAACGCCTGAGGAATGTTGAATTGACGCTGATAGTCCGGGAGCTTGAGGTAGTCGGGGCGGAAGTTATGGCCCCACTCCGAGATGCAATGCGCCTCGTCCACCACCAGTAGCGAGATCGGCACTTGCTGCAAAAAATTGCGGAAGCGCTCGTTCTTCAGACGCTCCACGGAAATCATCAAGATCTTCAATTCGCCGGACTTGGCGCGCGCCATCACGTCACTGGCGTCATCACGGCTCTGAGCCGAATCGATGCTGCCTGCCGCGATG
Source organism: Pseudomonas sp. LB3P81 (assembly GCF_054897965.1). Classification (NCBI taxonomy): domain Bacteria; kingdom Pseudomonadati; phylum Pseudomonadota; class Gammaproteobacteria; order Pseudomonadales; family Pseudomonadaceae; genus Pseudomonas; species Pseudomonas sp. LB3P81. The sequence goes on from NZ_JBUBVG010000001.1 coordinate 3,091,944, forward strand.
CCGTGTCGCTGCAGAAACGCCAATTGATCCTGCATCAACGCCAGCAGCGGCGAGACCACCAGCGTCAGGTGCGGCAGCAACATCGCCGACAACTGGTAACACAGGGACTTGCCCGAACCTGTAGGAAAAATCGCCGCCGCCGAGTGCCCGGCCAGCACAGCACTGACCACCGCCTCCTGGCCGGGCCGAAACTGTGGATAACCGAAAACCTGTTCCAGGGTGTTGTGCATAAGCTGTCACTCCGTTGACCGCTGCGAAGTCCAAAGCCTAGCCGGTGATCGCAGCGAGTCGAGAAAAGGTCGGGGGCAAAAACGATACGGGATGATACAGCGGATGGCGCGGGGTGGATTGCAGGGCTTGAGGAATGGGCCGACTGGCAGATCGCTTTCGCGAGCAAGTCGAATCGTCGCACCGCCGCTCCCACAGTTGATCGTCAGTGAACTCAGATTTCGTGTACGACCCGGAACCAATGTGGGAGCGGGCTTGCTCGCGAAGAGGCCAGCAAGGTCACCACAAAAACACGGACAAATTCAGGGCACCAACACCGCCACCCGCAGTTGCTCATTCAACGCCTGCTCATGAAACACCTGGCTCTTGCTCGCCCATGCCGCGTGGGCCGAGCTGATTTCGCCGGTGAACGCAGCGGCCAATTGACGCAAATCAGCGACGCTTCGCACCCGCGGGCAGAACGGTTCGCCGTCGCAGTTCTGACTGGCGTTACGGTAGGTGGTCAGCAATCGTTCCCACAAGCCATCACGCACCTGGCGTACAGACTTGAGCTTCACCGCCGGCACACCCAAGCGCTGTTTCAGACCCTGTTCGTCCAGCGCTTCGCTGGCCAGCAGCGCCTTGCCGAACATCAACACCTCGGCGCGAGAGGCGGTGTCCATGTTCACCTGAGTGGTGAGCGTGTCCGGCCAGCCAGTGCGGTCCATGTTGGCGAGCACCATCGAGTTACCCGCGTCAGCCGCGCCGGTCAAACGACAAGCACCCGCCCATAACAACAAAACCGAGGCCATACGTAGCCACTGCATACTTAATTCCCTTTAAGTGCTTAAACAGGCATTTTCGAAATGCCCTACAGATTCTGGCGCGCACCATACAGAGGTTTACGGCGTCGCGCCTGACAAACACGTAGGAAATTTCATCTATAGGGGTTTAGCTGTGAAAAACCTCGTTAAACACGTAGGGCCATTCCACAAAAACCAGTAAAACCCCCTACGAAACCTGTCGATTGCGGCCGTATTGCCGCAGCGCGTCCCCCCCGTCATAGTTTCCGCCGCGGCTGAAACAGTGTGTCGGCCTGCCAGACTTCCTACAGGACGGACCCAGATGCATGACCGCTATCGCCCACTTAAAAGCAGCTACAGCGACACTCCTGTCCTGGTCATCGACACCGAGGCCGACCCCCACGAAATCCTCGACGCCGCCCGCCAACGCATCCGCGCCGCCAGCGACCTGCTCGAAACGCTTTACTGCCTGTGCTTCAAACAGGCGGACGCGAGCGACATTCCCAACATCGTCAACGCCCTCTACCTGCTGACCCAGGACGGCAGCGAACTTCTCGAAATCGCCCGACAACGCCTTCCGAAAATCACCGCTGGTTAATGCCCCACCACAATCCCCTGTAGGAGCGAGCCTGCTCGCGATGAACGATAACGCGGTGTGCCTGGGTAAAAGTAAACGAGAAAAATTCGCTTGGGGATAAGTCCGTAGGCAACGCCCTATCAAAGCTTCATCCCGGTCCTACAACAGAAGACACCTTGTCGCCTATCGCCAACCGGCGACTCGTATCTATAGTCGGACTGTCGCTGCCAAATCAGCGTCTCGGGCTTGGTCACTCGATGGAATACATAAACGCGTCCGTTGTATGCTGCCGGCACCTCAAGTGTCTGCAAGCTATATGGTGGCTGTGTTTGGGACGCCTTATGGCGTGCCGGTCTTATGTATTCCTCCGGTTGACCAACCCGAACACAGTCCGCCTCCATCGCTTGGTCACGATGGTGGTGGTTTCATCTGATGCATTTGAGAATACATAAAATGAATAAATTGAACCCATTCCCCGATCGCTACCGCCCACTAAAAACCAACCTAACCGATACCCCGGCCCTGATCATCGACACAGAAGCCAACCCCCAAGACCTCCTCGAAGCCGCCCTCCAGCGCGTCCGAGCCTCCAGCGAATTACTCCGAACCCTGCACTGCCAATGCTTCGAGCAAGGCGATCTCGAAGACATCCCCCACATCACCCACGCGCTCTACCTGTTGGCCCAAGACGGCTGCGACCTGCTAACAGTCGCCCAGCAGCGGATGCTGAGCTGGAAAGCACCTGCCTGACGTCGAGTGAACAGATCGTTCCCGCGCTGAGCGTGGGAGCGATCCAAACACAAAGCTTTGAAAACCGTCTTCGAACACTGGAGATAACCATGAGCAAGTTTTTTGATGAGCTGATGGAAAGCGTGCAAAAAATGAACGAGATCTTACGGGCTGAGCGTCAGCCTTCCCGCGAATTCCATGTTGATGCGTTGCAAGCCAAAAAAATCGCAAGGATATCGGTATGACTCAGGCCAATAAGGGACAACGCACCATGAACCTCGCCCCCAACTTCCCCGACGACCACACCATGCACCTGCTCATGCAGCTGCTGCACGAAGAACTCGGCCTGCCTGAACGCAAAACCATCAGCCTCACCACCTCGATCAACTTCGATTTGGGCTGCGACGGCGCTGACGCCCGACATCTGATGGAATTGCTGGAAGAACAGTTCGGGATCGACTTCGCGGACTACGATGCCTATCGCTACTTTCAGCCGGAAGGTTTCGACGTGCTTCTCAAGCGAAGGGCAAAGGGTCGCGGCGAAAAAGTCCCACTAACCATCGGCATGCTTTACCAAGCCGTCAAGTCGCAACGCTGGGATACCCAAACGCTTGAAGGCCTCTAGCAGAACGCATAAGTGGCATTATTCTGGCTGTTTATAGCAAATTTAGTTGAAATAATGGCAGTTTCAATTCCCTTACGTGTCGGCAGCACCGTATTACCAAACAGAGTCTTGCAACTCACGGAGGCAGTCCAGCAAACCACCACTTAAGTGCTATTATTCTGGCAGCTAAGACCTAAAAGCGAAGGAATAATGGCACATGGCTAAGAAAACAGCGCCCCTGCTGCCAGCTTCATCCAGACTGCTCGCGGAGTTTGGCGAACGACTGAAACTCGCTCGATTACGCCGCAGGCTCACAGCCAAGCAAGTCGCTGAGAGAGCAGGTATGTCACTGACAACGCTTCGTTCCCTCGAGTCCGGTGGCTCAGGCGTGACGATGGGGGCCTACGTGTCTGTGATGCAGGTCTTGGGCCTGGAGAAAGACTTGAACAAGCTCGCCGAAGCAGATGAGTTGGGACGCCAACTGCAAGATGCGCAATTAATTCCACGAGCGAACGCAGCAACCAGTAAACGCCAACGAGTGCGCAACATGACTTCAACGAAAGCGTCGTCCCCCATCCGCGACACGACGAATGAAGCACTGGAAAGCCCCATCTCCGAATTGGATATCGAGGCAGATTTCCCATTGAACACCCACTCTTTTTCCAGTTTGTTTGCCGATAAAAAATCCCGACCCAAGACGGAGAAAAAATGACACTGATCGCGGTGTATGCCGATTGGGAATCTCTGAATGGACCAAGGCGCCTCGGGTTCCTGCATGCCACCAAGGCTCGCGCTGCCAACGTGTTCGAGTTTGAGTACGACACTGCCGCGTTGGCCGATCCCGAGTTGAACTTCACGACGCTGGATCCCCGCATAAAGCTCTTCGAAGGGCGACAATTCCCTGGGCAGCGCCAAACCCGTTTCGGTGTTTTTGCCGACTCAAGCCCGGATCGCTGGGGGCAATTGCTGATGAAGCGCCGATTGGAGCGGGACATTCGCGACGGCTTTGTGCCCAAGGGCAGCAAACTGTACGAGTCGGACTTCCTGTTAGGTGTTCATGACCTCTATCGAGTCGGTGCTATCCGCTACAAGCTCAATGACGAAGGCCATTTTCTGGATGATCGAGATGGGTTGGCAGCGCCACCCTTTGTCGAGCTACGTGCGCTGGAACAGGCAAGTCGAGCGTTGGAAAACGACCCGGACAATACCTCACTCGATGGGCGCGAATGGCTGAGAATGTTGATCGCCCCCGGTGGTTCATTGGGCGGTGCCAGGCCGAAGGCCAGCGTTGCTGACAAAAATGGTCACTTGTGGATCGCGAAGTTTCCGAGCACCCGGGACGACTATGACGTCGGCGGGTGGGAGTTCGTGGTGAATGTCCTGGCGAATCAATGCGGTCTGCGAGTGGCGAACGGTCTTGCGCAACGCTATGCAAGCGACCATCACTGCTTCATGGTCAAGCGCTTCGACCGCACCGCAACCGGTGGCCGGCTACATTTTGCCTCAGCCATGACCATGACCGACCGCGTGGACGGGGACGACGCATCCGTAGGTGCCAGCTATCTGGAGCTGGCAGAAGTACTCATGGAGCACGGCTCGGAAACCGACAAGGATCTTCGAGAGTTGTGGTCGCGCATCGTGTTCAACATCCTGATCTCCAATACCGACGACCACCTGCGTAACCATGGATTCCTCCTTGATCCTGGTCGTGGTTGGCGACTGTCTGATGCCTACGACATGAACCCTGTGGCACACGCCGATGGGCTAAAGCTAAACATTACCGATGTCGACAATGCTCTGGATCTCGAACTCGCTCGCGAAGTGGCCGAGTACTTTCGGGTTGACCGCGATGATGCGGTAGAGATTATTGAGCGTTTCCAGGAGGTGGTGAGCCAGTGGCCAAAAGTGGCCGAGGCGGCGGGGCTGTCGAGGCGCGAGCAGGACAATATGGCGCCTGCATTCCGACTTTCGGGAAATTAGTTTTCTGTGGCCATCAAGGCCGAACGCTGGGACAGGTGCTTGGCGTGGTTCTGGTGTTGGTGGGAGCGTTCGTTTTACACCTGAAAACCTGAACCGGGAGCCCACAAAAAAGCCGCCCTCAAAGGGCGGCTTTCTCATCACATCAAACCAATCTTACAACTTCGGCCCAGCAGCCTTGATCGCGTCGCTCACTTCGAACTTCTTGAAGTTCTCAACAAACAACCCGGCCAGTGCTTTAGCCGCTTCATCGTAAGCAGCCTTGTCAGCCCAGGTATTACGTGGGTTCAACAGGCCAGTCTCAACGCCCGGCACAGCCAGTGGCACGTCGAGGTTGATGGTGTCGAGGTGTTCGGTTTCAGCACCGATCAACGCGCCGCTCTGGATCGCTGCGATGACGCCGCGAGTAGTCGGGATGTTGAAGCGGTTGCCGACGCCGTAGCCGCCGCCGGTCCAGCCGGTGTTGACCAGGTAGACCTTGGAGCCGAAGCCGCGGATGCGCTTGATCAGCAGTTCGGCGTATTCGCCGGCCGGACGCGGGAAGAACGGTGCGCCGAAGCAGGTGGAGAAGGTCGACTTGATACCGCTGCCGGAACCCATTTCGGTCGAGCCCACCAGTGCGGTGTAGCCGGACAGGAAGTGGTAGGCCGCTTGTTCTTCGCTGAGGATCGAGACTGGCGGCAGTACGCCGGTCAGGTCGCAGGTCAGGAAGATCACAGCGTTTGGCTCGCCACCGAGGTTTTTCTCGGAACGCTTGGCAACGTGCTCCAGCGGGTAGGCGGCGCGGCTGTTCTGGGTCAGGCTGACATCGGCGTAGTCGGCGTGCTTGGCGTCGTCGATCACGACGTTTTCCAGGACTGCGCCGTGCTTGATGGCTTTCCAGATGACCGGCTCGTTCTTCTCGGACAGGTCGATGCACTTGGCATAGCAACCGCCTTCGATGTTGAAGACAACGCCTTCGCCCCAGCCGTGTTCGTCGTCACCGATCAAGTAACGGCTTTCGTCGGCGGACAGGGTGGTTTTACCAGTGCCGGACAAGCCGAAGAACAGGGTCACGTCGCCCTCTTCGCCGATGTTGGCGGCGCAGTGCATTGGCAGTACGTCGGCAGCTGGCAGCAGGAAGTTCTGCACCGAGAACATGGCTTTTTTCATTTCACCGGCGTAACGCATGCCAGCGATCAGCACTTTCTTCTGTGCGAAGTTGAGGATCACGCAACCATCGGAGTTGGTGCCGTCACGCTCTGGATCGCATTCGAAGTTGGCGACGTTGAGGACCTGCCATTCTTCACGACCGGCCGGGTTGTACTGGGCCGGATTGATGAACAGGCAACGACCGAACAGATTCTGCCAGGCAGTCTGGGTGGTCATCTTCACGGCCAAGTAGTGATCTTCGGCCGCGCCTACATGCACGTGGGAAACGAAATGCTCTTGCGCGTTGTTGAACGCCTCGACGCGAGCCCACAGGGCGTCGAACTTGTCGGCCGGGAACTTGCGGTTGATCGGGCCCCAGGCGATAGCAGCCTGGGTGGTCGGCTCTTCAACGATGAAACGATCGACTGGCGAGCGGCCGGTACGGTGACCGGTGCGAACAACCAGCGCGCCGGTATCGGCAAGCTCGCCTTCACCGCGATTCAGGGCTTCTTTAACCAGATCATCAACACTCAGATCGGTGTACACGGCGTTATTGGCTTGCGTCATGAGGTTCCCCGTCGGCCAGTGGCCGAGTGCTCCAAACGTTTTGTAGTAGAAAGTCGTGCACTACTACCGCGAAAAAAGTGGCCCGGATTATGCCAGAAAAGCCCAAAAATAGTAGGGCCCTCCCGTCGTAACGGCGTTATTCCGGCACTAACCAGTGAATTTACCTGCGCTGAACCGTTTTAGTGACGGGTATCTGACGGCGTCTCGACGCCCGCGCCAGCGAACAATTGAGCGATATCGGCGGCGTCGAACAGGTAACGCTGGTTGCAGAACTGGCAATCAATCTCGATGTTGCCACCGTGTTCGATGACCAGTGCCTGGGCATCTTCCAGACCCAAACTGACCAGAGCATTGGCAGAACGTTCGCGCGAGCAGCTGCAACGGAAACGCAATCTTTGCGCATCAAACAGCCGGACCTGCTCTTCGTGGTACAGGCGATGGAGCACGGTTTCGTTGTCCAGGCTCAGTAATTCATCAGCGGTCAGCGTGCCGCCCAGCGTGGTGATGTGCTGCCAACTGGCGGCGCGCTCTTCTTCGTCTTTCAGACGGTCGGCGGGCAACTGCTGCAGCAACAGGCCACGGGCGCGACGGCCATCGGCATACAACCAGAAACGCGTGCCCACCTGCTGGGACATGACGAAGTAACTAGTGAAGCATTCCGACAGGGTTTTGCCATCCAGGTCGACGATGCCCTGATAGCGCTGGCCTTGAGTCGGGTCGACGGTCAGCGCCAATACGCCGTTGGGCATCAGGTCGCCGAGGGTTGCGTCGGGGGCGATCTGGTCGGCCTCGTAACGGGCCAGGCCACGGATTTCGCGCTCGCTTGAGCACTCGATCATCAGCAACGGCACCGGGCCATCGGAACGGGCCTGGAGAATCAGCAGACCATCGAACTTCAAGGTGCCGACCAGCAACGACGCCGCTGCCATCAGTTCGCCGAGCAGTTGTTGTACCGGCTCCGGGTAAGCATGTTTGGCGAGGACTTCGGCGTAACTGCGCTCCAACGACACCAGCTCGCCGCGGGTGTCGCTGTCATCGAAGATGAAGCGTTGGGTGTAGTCGGTATCCGGTAGATCGGTCATAGGTCTGGGTATCTGAAGTAATGACAAGATAATTACAAAACGTGAAATTGCGCCTCTGCAGCACCGTTTTGGTGCGCGATGTTCAGCCAAGGGGGGCATTTTATGAACAATCCGGGTTTGTTCCAAGCAAGGTGGAACGCCCGCCGGTTGGCGCTCTGCAATGTTGTGCCTCTGGCACTGCTGGCCTTCTGGTTATGGCCTACGGGTCAGATGCTGTGTGTGGTTTTCGACGAGTGGTTGTTTGACCCACTCAATTCGCCGCTGGCGACTAACCCGATATGGCTGCACATCCGGGCAATTGCAAGTCTGCGACCCTTCGATGCTGGTCGGGGTGATCCTGAAAGGATCGCAGCCTTCGGCAGCTCCTACATGGGAATGCGTACACCCGTAGGAGCTGCCGAAGGCTGCGATCTTTTTGCAGGCAACACACATCTGCCAGCCCTACTCGTCGTTACTGCTCCCACGAAACTTAAACAAATCCCGCCGCTGTTTCTTGCTCGGCTTGCCATCGGTGCTCACGCCCAACGAGCCGGCCTTGCGCATGGCTGCCGCGGCTTCGCGCTTGGCGATGCTGGCTTCGGTTTCGGTGTACAGCGTCTGAGCTTCCGGCGCGCCACGGCGAACGATCGACAACGCCTGGACCACCACCGTGCGCTCCTCGAACCCGGTACGAATCTGAAACTCGTCGCCGATCCTCGGCTCCTTGCCCGGCTTGCAACGCTCGCCCCGGCAATGCACCTTGCCGCTTTCAATCGCGGCCTTGGCCAAGGCACGTGTTTTATAAAAACGCGCGGCCCACAACCACTTATCGAGACGGACTTTGTCGTCCTCTTCGCTTTTTTGTGCCACTGGATGACCTCATTCTGAAATATTGGTGAACTGTACTACCGTTTCTGTCGTGCCATGAATTACGCCGTCTCGGACTACAATGCGTGCATTCCAGCAACTCCCCGAGAAGCTGAAAATCCGGGCCGTAGATATCTGTCGCCTTTTAATCATTATTCTGCGTGAATACCGCGAATTCGGCCGCGTGCGGCCCGAGCGTTTTTTGCCGGTTGAGTACCTTTGAAGACATTTGACCATTTGACCGTTGTCGGTCTGCGCGAGTGGGTGGCGCTCCCGGATTTGGGAGTCGCGGGCCTGCGGGCAAAAATCGACACCGGCGCCAGTACCTCCAGCCTGCACGCCACCGACATCGAGCCGTTCGAGCGCGAGGGCGAGAGCTGGGTGCGCTTCACCGCGCACCTGGGCACGGTAGTGCAACTGCGTCACCGCCGCTGCGAAGCGCCGCTGGTGACGATGAAATCCATTAAAAGCTCCAACGGCCAAGCGCAGAAGCGATACGTGGTCAGCACCACCCTGGCCCTCGGTGATCGGGTCTGGCGGGTCGAGTTCACCCTCGCTTGCCGCAAGTCCATGCGTTATCGCCTGCTACTCGGCTCCAAAGCCCTGATCGACGGCCAACTGGTGGTCAATCCGGGCATTAAATATGTACAAGACAAGCCGGTGTTCCCGGTATCTACCTCTTCCACAGGTGTTGCATGAAGATCGCTGTGCTGTCGCGAAACCCGCGTCTGTATTCCACTCGTCGTCTGGTCGAAGCCGGTACCGAGCGCGGCCATGAAATGGTGGTGATCGACACCCTGCGCGCCTACATGAACATCGCCAGCCACAAGCCGCAGATCCACTACCGCGGCAAGCCGCTGGAAGGTTTCGACGCGGTGATCCCGCGGATCGGTGCGTCGGTGACGTTCTATGGCTGCGCGGTGTTGCGTCAGTTCGAAATGATGGGGGTGTTCCCGCTCAATGAATCGGTGGCCATTGCCCGCTCGCGGGACAAGCTTCGTTCGCTGCAATTGCTGTCACGCCGTGGAATCGGTTTGCCGGTCACCGGGTTTGCGCATTCCCCGGATGATATTCCCGACCTGATCGACATGGTCAACGGCGCACCGCTGGTGATCAAGGTGCTGGAAGGCACCCAGGGCATCGGCGTGGTGCTGTGTGAAACCGCGACGGCGGCGGAATCGGTGATCGAGGCGTTCATGGGCCTCAAGCAGAACATCATGGTTCAGGAATACATCAAGGAAGCGGGCGGTGCGGACATTCGCTGCTTCGTGGTCGGCGACAAGGTGATTGCGGCAATGAAGCGTCAGGCCAAGCCCGGGGAGTTCCGCTCCAACCTGCATCGTGGCGGCAGCGCCAGTCTGATCAAGATCACGCCGGAAGAACGCATGACCGCGTTGCGTGCGGCGAAGGTGATGGGTTTGGCGGTGGCGGGTGTGGATATCTTGCGTTCCAATCACGGGCCGTTGGTGATGGAAGTGAATTCTTCGCCGGGGCTGGAGGGGATTGAGACCACCACCGGGAAGAATGTGGCGGGAATCATCATTGAGCATCTGGAGAAGAATGGTGGGCCGAATATGACGCGTACCAAAGGCAAAGGCTGACCGGTCACCTGTGGCGAGGGAGCTTGTCGGATCGCCGCACCGTCCCGCTCGGCTGCGCAGCAGCCGCAAAATGGGAGTCCTTCGGACTCCAGCGGGAGCAAGCTCCCTCGCCACAAGGATTGTGGTCAACCCTTAGACTGCATCCCTCGGCAACATCAACCCCAACGGCAACCGCACCCGCGCTTCAAGCCCACCACCCGACCGGTTGCGCAATTCCACATTCCCGCCATGCATCGAAGCAATCCGCTTCACAATCGCCAAGCCCAATCCGGTGCCCTTCCCGCCCCGGGCACGATCACCCCGGGTAAACGGATTGAAGATCGCTTCCAGCTCCGACGGATCAATCCCCGCCCCACGGTCCATGACGCTCAGCACCACATACGGCGCGCTCACGTCCCCGGACACATACGCCGCCACTTCGACGCCACTTCCAGCGTGATGCAAAGCGTTGCCAATCAGGTTGTTCAGCAACCGTTTCATCGACACCCGCCGCAACGGAAACGGCTGAATCGGCTGCAGGCGCAGACGCACTCTTTCTTCGTTCTGGTTATACGGCGCGGCGACTTCACGCACCAGGTCGGTCAAGTCCACCTCTTCCACCGATTCATCGCGGCCATCGCGAATGAACGCGAGGAACTGGTCGAGAATCGCGTCCATGTCTTCGATGTCACGCACCATGTCGTCCGTCAGGTCGCTGTGGTCACCCATCAACTCCAAGGACAGCCGCAATCGGGTCAGTGGCGTGCGCAAGTCATGGGACACCCCGGCCAGCATCAGCTCGCGCTCGCGGCCAGCCTGTTCGACGTCTTCAGCCATCTGGTTGAAGGCGCGATACACCTCGGTCATCTCACTCGGTGTGTCGCTGATCGGCAGACGCACGCTACGGCCCTGGCCAAGTTGCCTTGCGGCATAGACCAAGCGTTTCAAAGGTTGATTGAGCTGACTGACGAAGATCCACGCCGAAGCAGTGGACAGCAGACCGATGGCAAGGAACCAGCCCAGCACGTTCCAGATTTTCTGGCCGCGCAAAGGATGCGGGTACAGCGGCACTTTCATCCAGCCATCGCCCAAACTCGGCGCCCGGACCCACAGGGCCGGTGGCGAGTGCATGCGTAACCGCACCTCGGTGTCGGCGCCCAGCTCCGCCTGCATCTGCCGCTGATAGATCTCGCTGTAAGGCCAGTGTTGCTCGCCTTGCGGCACACCAGTGCCCACCACCCGGATCAGGGTCGCGGCTTCGGCAATCTTGTCGCGGTTGTTTTCATCCGCCGCCCAATAGGCGCGCAGCGTCAGGGCGACGCCGTGACTGTATTGGCGGTCCACCAGCACGTCTTCGTTCATCAACAGATAAACCAGGGTCAGCGCCTTGGAGAACAGGACGACGATCAGCACCAGCCACAGGGTGCGGGAGAAGAAACTCTGGGGGAACCACACGGGGGTTTTCATGAATAACCGCTACACACTTGCAGGAGCGAGCGATGCTCGCATATTGCGGATCGCGAGTCTGCGGACAACAACATCCGCACGACCCGCTCCTACAAATCGCCGATCACTTGGTGGCGGCGCCATCCGGAACGAACACGTAACCCACGCCCCAGACGGTCTGGATGTAACGCGGCTTGGATGGATCAGGCTCGATCATCCGGCGCAGACGGGAAATCTGCACGTCGATGGAACGCTCCAGGGCATCCCACTCGCGGCCACGGGCCAGGTTCATCAGTTTGTCGCGGGTCAGTGGCTGACGCGCGTTCATGACCAACGCCTTGAGCACTGCGAACTCACCGGTGGTGAGCATGTGCACTTCGTCACCGCGTTTCAGTTCGCGAGTCGCCAGCGACAATTCGTAGTCACCGAACGTCACGCTTTCGTCTTCGCTGCCCGGCGCGCCCGGCACCGGAGCGGACTGACGACGCAGGACGGCTTTGACGCGAGCCATCAGCTCGTCCGGGTTGAACGGCTTGGCCAGATAATCGTCGGCACCCAGTTCCAGGCCCTTGATACGGCTCAGCTCATCGCCCTTGGCGGTGAGCATGATGATCGGAATCTGATTGTTTGCGCCGCGCAGACGGCGGCAGGCGGTCAAACCGTCTTCGCCGGGCAGCATCAGGTCGAGGACGACCAGGTTGAACACTTCACGCGCCAGCAGGCGATCCATTTGTTCCGTGTTCGGTACGGCGCGGGCACGGTAGCCCTTGCTGACGAAAAAGCGTTCCAGCAGGCTGCTGAGCCCCGGATCGTCGTCAACGATAAGAATTTTTTCGCCTTCAGCAATGTTTGCAGTGCTGCTCATTGGATGCTCCTTTGATCTCGGCGCGCATTATGGCGTAGCTGCCGTTATACGCACCGTGTGCATTGTTAGCAGATTTTTCCTTCACCGCCAGAAATCCGGGCATTGTGCCTACAGCCTGTGATGCCCCCGAATGACAGAACGCTGGTTATAATGCGCGGCCTTTTGTGTCAGGCAACGTCTGATTATTACTGCAGTGGCCGCTTTTTATTTTCAGGGTGCCGGCAGTAATTGTTCGATTTCACGGGTCAACGGGATGCCTGTTGACTCAGGTAGCGGCGCAGGCCAGGCCGCTCAACCAGACTCGCCGAGCCTTTATCCCTGCGCCCGCGAGCCTGCTTTCACAATTTGTCAGGTGGTTTTATGGACAGCATCAACAGCCGCATCGCCGAGGAACTCGGCGTACGCCCACAACAGGTCGAAGCGGCCGTCGCGCTACTCGATGAAGGCTCTACCGTTCCCTTCATCGCCCGTTACCGGAAAGAAGTGACCGGCAGCCTCGATGACATTCAGTTGCGTCATCTGGAAGAGCGTTTGCGCTACCTGCGAGAACTCGACGAACGGCGCATCAGCATCCTCGCCAGCATCCAGGAGCAAGGCAAGCTGACCCCGCAACTTGAACGCGACATCAAGCTCGCCGACACCAAGACTCGCCTCGAAGACTTGTACCTGCCGTACAAGCAGAAGCGCCGCACCAAGGGCCAGATCGCCCTGGAAGCCGGCCTCGGCGAGTTGGCCGACGGTCTGTTCAACGACCCGAGCCTGACCCCGGACACCGAAGCCGCACGCTTCATCGACGCCGAAAAAGGCGTGGCCGATGTGAAGGCCGCCCTCGAAGGCGCCAAGTACATCCTGATGGAGCGCTTTGCCGAAGACGCCGGTCTGCTGGACAAACTGCGCAGCTACTTGAAGCAGGAAGCCACCCTCAGTGCCCGCGTGATTGCCGGCAAGGAAGAGGAAGGCGCCAAGTTCCGCGATTACTTCGAACACGATGAACCACTGAAAAGCATGCCGTCGCACCGCGCGCTGGCGATTTTCCGTGGCCGCAACGAAGGCATTCTCAGCTCCGCGCTGAAAGTCGGCGACGAACTGCCGGGCACCATGCACCCGTGCGAAGGCATGATCGGTCAGCAGTTCGGCATCCAGAACCAGAACCGTGCCGCCGACAAATGGCTGGGCGAAGTGGTTCGCTGGACCTGGAAGGTCAAGCTCTACACCCACCTCGAAACCGACCTGTTGGGCGAGCTGCGCGATGGCGCGGAAACCGAAGCGATCAATGTGTTCGCCCACAACCTGCACGACCTGCTGCTGTCGGCCCCGGCCGGCCCGCGCGCCACGCTGGGCCTCGACCCGGGCCTGCGCACCGGTTGCAAGGTCGCCGTGGTCGATGCCACCGGCAAGCTGCTGGATCACGCCACGGTTTACCCGCACGTGCCACACAACAAGTGGGATCAGACCCTGGCGATTCTTGCCGCCCTGTGCGCCAAGCATTCGGTGGACTTGATCGCCATCGGCAACGGCACCGCCAGCCGCGAAACCGATAAGCTCGCCGCTGAGCTGATCAAAAAATACCCAGCCATGAAGATGACCAAAGTCATGGTCTCCGAGGCCGGTGCATCGGTTTACTCGGCGTCGGAACTGGCCTCCAAGGAATTCCCGGACCTCGACGTGTCGATCCGTGGCGCGGTGTCGATTGCCCGTCGTTTGCAGGATCCACTGGCCGAGCTGGTGAAGATCGATCCGAAATCCATCGGCGTCGGCCAGTACCAGCACGACGTGTCGCAGCTGAAACTGGCGCGCGGTCTGGATGCGGTGGTCGAGGACTGCGTAAACGCCGTCGGCGTGGACGTGAACACCGCGTCCGTCGCGCTGCTGGCCCGAATCTCCGGCCTCAACGCGACTCTGGCGCAGAACATCGTCAGCCATCGTGACGAGCACGGCGCGTTCAAAACCCGCGCGGCGTTGAAGAAAGTCGCGCGTCTGGGCGAAAAAACCTTCGAACAGGCGGCCGGTTTCCTGCGCGTGATGAACGGCGACAACCCACTGGACTCGTCCGCGGTTCACCCGGAAGCCTATCCACTGGTGCAGCGCATCGCCGCTGAAACCGACCGCGACATCCGTTCGCTGATCGGCGATGCCAGCTTCCTCAAGCGTCTCGATCCGAAGAAGTACACCGACGAAACATTCGGTCTGCCGACGGTCACCGACATTCTGCAAGAACTGGAAAAACCCGGCCGCGACCCGCGTCCAGAGTTCAAGACCGCCGAGTTCCAGGAAGGCGTCGAAGACCTCAAGGACCTGCAACTGGGCATGATCCTCGAAGGCGTGGTGACCAACGTGACCAACTTCGGCGCGTTCGTCGACATCGGCGTGCATCAGGACGGCTTGGTGCACATCTCTGCGCTTTCGGAGAAGTTCATCAAGGATCCGCGTGAAGCGGTGAAGGCCGGCGACGTGGTGAAAGTGAAGGTCATGGAAATCGATATCCCACGCAAACGCGTCGGCCTGTCGATGCGCATGAGCGACACGCCGGGCGAGAAAATCGACGGTGCCCGTGGCGCGCGTCCGGGGTCGGCCCCACGCCAATCCCAGAACACTGCACCACGCAAGGAAACCACGGCAGCGGCCCCGGCCAACAACGCCATGGCTTCGCTGTTCGCCAACGCCAAGCAACTGAAGAAACGCTGATGGACATCCCGGCCGGGCTGACCGAAAGCGCGTTTTTCAAGCTGCTGGGCTGTCGCTTGCACAGCCTGGAAACCGGGGTGGCGCAAGTCGCCCTGGCGCTGGAACCCGAGCTGCGCAATCGCGGCGGCAAGCTGCACGGCGGGGCTTTGTTCAGTCTGGTGGACATTGCCATGGGGCTGGCCTGTTCCAGCACCCACGGCTTTGACCAGCAGAGCGCGACCATCGAGTGCAAGATCAACTACATCCGCGCCGTTTCTGACGGTGAGGTGATGTGCACGGCGCGGGTGATCCACCCGGGCCGCCGCACGCTGGTGGTCGAAGCCGATGTGATGCAGGGCGACAAACTCGTCGCAAAAGCACAAGGCACGTTCGCTGTCCTGTAGCTAGTCGTCATCAAATTGAGTTAATTTCAGCGCAATACATCCTGTAGGAGCGAGCTTGCTCGCGATGGACGTTAACGATGACGCGTGCTCTCTGAATGAACGCGCCGCCCTCAGGCTCTTCGCGAGCAAGCTCGCTCCTACAAAACCAGGCGAAAACGCCAGTTTCAACTTCACCCTTGTAGACCGTCCTGCCCACCCCCATATTGGGGCGACTGACGCGTGAAGGAATCCAACTTGAGCGAACTTCTCAACCGCCGCCTGGCTCTGCTCGGCGAGCGCGCTAACCTCTCTCTGCTCGAACAGTGCCTTCACGGCATCGAACGTGAATGCCTGCGCGTGACCGGCGAAGGTCGCCTGGCGCAAACGCCGCACCCGGAAGAATTGGGTTCCGCGCTGACCAATGAACAAATCACCACCGACTATTCCGAGTCGCTGCTGGAGTTCATCACACCCGCCCTGCCCGACCCGGCCGACACCCTGGCGAGCCTGGACAGGATTCACCGTTTTGCCTACAGCAAACTCGGCAGCGAGTACCTGTGGAGTCCGTCGATGCCGTGCCCGTTGCCGGCCGAGGAAGATATTCCGATCGCCTATTACGGCACGTCCAACATCGGCAAGCTCAAGTACGTTTATCGCAAGGGCCTTGCCCTGCGTTACGGCAAGACCATGCAGTGCATCGCCGGGATTCACTACAACTTTTCCTTGCCGGAGAAGCTCTGGCCGCTGCTCAAGGAAGCGGAAGGTTTTGTCGGTACTGACCGCGACTATCAGTCGTCGGCCTACATCGCGCTGATCCGTAACTTCCGCCGCTACAGCTGGCTGCTGATGTACCTGTTCGGTGCCTCGCCGGCGCTGGATGCCGGTTTCCTGCGCGGTCGTTCGCACCAGTTGGAACAACTCGATCCGGACACTCTTTACCTGCCGTACGCCACCAGCCTGCGCATGAGCGATCTGGGTTACCAGAGCAACGCCCAGGCCGGTCTGACGCCGTGCTACAACGATCTGGCAAGCTACACCGACAGCCTGCGCAAGGCAGTCGCCACGCCGTATGCGCCGTACGTTGAAATCGGTACGCATCAGGACGGTGAGTGGGTACAGCTCAACACCAACATCCTGCAGATCGAAAACGAGTACTACTCCAACATCCGTCCGAAGCGCGTGACCTATACCGGCGAACGGCCGATCCAGGCGCTGGTGGCCCGTGGCATTCAGTACGTCGAAGTGCGCTGCCTGGACATCAACCCGTTCCTGCCGATGGGCATCGACCTCACCGAATCGCGTTTCCTCGATGCGTTCCTGCTGTACTGCGCGCTGAACGACAGTCCGCTGCTGACCAATACTTCGTGCGGCAACGCGACCTCGAACTTCCTCAGCGTGGTCAAGGAAGGCCGCCGTCCGGGGCTGCAACTGCAGCGCGACGGTCAACCGGTCGAGCTGAAGGAATGGGCCAGTGAATTGCTGGAAAAAATTGCTCCGTTGGCAGCGCTGCTGGATCAAAGCCATGGTGGCAATGCCCACAGCAAGGCGTTGGATGTGCAGCTGGCCAAGGTCAAGGATTCGTCCCTGACGCCATCGGCTCAGGTGTTGGCAGCGATGGCTGAGCACAAGGAAAGCTTTGCTCAATTCTCCCTGCGTCAGAGCCGGGCCCACGCGAAGTTTTTCCGCAGCGAACCGTTGAGTAGCGACGACCAGGCGACGTTTGAAGAGCGGGCGCGTTCGTCGCTGGCGGAGCAAGTAGCGCTGGAACAGAACGAAGTCGGCGATTTCGATGTGTTTGTCGGGTCGTATCAGGCGAGCATTCTGGCGATCAGTAACTAACCGCAATCCCTGTGATGACAGGGTTTTTCTGTGGCGAGGGGATTTATCCCCGTTGGGCTGCGAAGCAGTCGCAAACCAGTGCATTTGGTGTAACTGATATACCGTGTTGAAGGTTATGGGGGCTGCTTCGCAGCCCAACGGGGATAAATCCCCTCGCCACAAAAGCGGTCTGCAACTACTCTCCCTTAGAATTTTCCGCTCATAAGCTCATTCTAAAAAGTTATTTATTTTAGGATTCTTAGATCATTTAGTCTCCTTTCACGCCGACTCTCGGTCCGCCTGACAAGGAGCTTCCCAAATGAAAATGACTTTCCCTCTTCGCTTGCTGGCAGCCGCGTCTTTGGCTGCGGCGAGTGTGTTTGCCCAGGCGGCTGACGTGACCGTCGCCTACCAGACCACCGTGGACCCGGCCAAAGTCGCCCAGGCCGACGGCGCGTACGAAAAAGCCACCCACTTCAAGATCGACTGGCGCAAATTCGACAACGGGGCCGACATCATCGCCGCCATCGCGTCCGGCGACGTGCAGATCGGTTACCTCGGTTCCAGCCCTCTGACCGCTGCAATCACTCGCAAAGTCCCGGTAGAAACCTTCCTCATCGCCACCCAGATCGGCGCCGCTGAAGCCCTGGTCGCCCGCGACGGTTCCGGCATCAAAACCCCGCAAGACCTGATCGGCAAAAAAATCGCCGTGCCGTTCGTTTCCACCGGTCACTACAGCCTGCTGGCCGCGCTGAAGCACTGGAAAATCGACCCGTCGAAAGTCACCGTCCTCAACCTCGCGCCACCGGCAATCATTGCTGCGTGGAAACGCGGTGACATCGACGCCACTTACGTCTGGGATCCGGCGCTTGGTGTGGCCAAGGAAAACGGCAAAGTGCTGATCACCTCCGGCGAACTGGCCAAGTTCGGCGCGCCGACCTTTGATGCGTGGATCGTGCGCAAAGACTTCGCCGAGAAGCACCCGGAAATTGTCACCGCGTTCGCCAAAGTCACCCTCGACGCCTACGCCGATTACCGCAAAGACCCGAAAGCCTGGCTCGCCAATCAATCCAACGTCGACAAGCTTGTAAAACTGTCCGGTGCCAAGGCCAGCGACATTCCGCTGCTGCTGCAAGGCAACGTCTTCCCGCTGGCGGCTGATCAGGTAATCACCCTCGGTGCGCCGACCACCAAAGCCATCACCGACACCGCCGCGTTCCTCAAGGAACAGGGCAAGGTCGAGGCTGTGCTGCCGGATTACGCTCCATACGTCAGCGCCAAGTTCATCACCAACTGATCGGGAGTTAACCGCGATGGCTTTGCTACAGCTGGAGCGCATCAGCGCACAGTACCCCGGCAGCCCGGAACCGGTACTGGCGGATATTTCCCTGAGCCTTGGGCCCCAGCAATTGCTGGTCGCCCTCGGCCCGTCCGGCAGTGGCAAGACTTCGCTGTTGAACCTGATTGCCGGTTTCGTCGAGCCCAGCGCCGGACGCATCACCCTCGATGGCGTGCCGGTCAAAGGCCCGAGCGCCGAACGCGGCGTGGTGTTCCAGGACGATGCCTTGTTGCCCTGGCAGGACGTGTTGGCCAACGTTGGTTTCGGCCTGGAACTGGCCGGTGTTTCCCGGGACAAACGCGAAATCCGCGCTCGGGAAATGCTCGCGCTGGTGGACCTTTCCGGTTTCGAACACCGCCGCATCTGGCAGCTCTCGGGCGGCCAGAAGCAACGTGTCGGCCTGGCCCGCGCGCTCGCCGCCGACCCGCGCGTATTGCTGATGGACGAACCCTTCGGCGCACTCGATGCCTTCACCCGCGAACAGATGCAGGAGCTGCTGTTGCAAGTGTGGCAGCGCACCGCCAAACCCGTTTTCCTGATTACCCACGACATCGAAGAAGCGGTGTTTCTCGCTACGGACCTGATTCTGCTGGCGCCGAATCCGGGGCAAATCGTCGAGCGTCTGAGCCTGGATTTCGGTCAGCGTTACGCCGCGGGTGAGTCGGCACGGGCGATCAAATCCGACCCGCGCTTTATTGAAACCCGCGAACACGTGCTCGCCAAAGTGTTCTCTCAACGCAGCGCCGCCACGCGGCAGGAGCGCGCATGAGCAGCTATGAAATTCCGGCCGTGACGGTGAAACCGGGTTCGACGGTCATTCCTGTTCGTCGCAGTTTGAGCACCCGCTGGATCAGCGTGCTGACGCTGGTCGCGCTGGTTGCGCTTTGGTGGGCCGTTACCGCCACGGGGATGATCGAACCGCTGTTCCTGCCACCACCGTCCGCCGTTCTGCAAAAAGGTTGGTTGCTGGTGACGACCGGTTACATGGATTCAACGTTGTGGCAGCACTTGGGCGCGAGTCTCAGCCGGATCGGCCTGGGTCTCGGTTTCGCGGTGTTGACCGCCGTGCCGGTCGGCATTGCGATCGGTGCCAACCGTATCGCGCGCGGCATTCTCGATCCGCTGATCGAGTTCTACCGCCCGATTCCGCCGCTGGCTTATTTGCCGCTGATCGTGATCTGGTGCGGCATTGGCGAGTTGTCGAAAGTCTTGCTGATCTACCTGGCCATTTTCGCCCCGATTGCCATCGCCACCGCCAGCGGCGTGCGTACAGTCGACCCGGCCAAATTGCGCGCCGCTCAGTCGTTGGGCGCAACCCGGGCTCAACTGATTCGCCATGTGATTTTGCCGAGCGCCTTGCCGGACATTTTGACCGGTGTGCGCATTGGTCTGGGCGTGGGTTGGTCGACGCTGGTCGCCGCCGAGCTGATCGCTGCCACCAGCGGTTTGGGCTTCATGGTGCAGTCAGCCGCGCAGTTCCTGGTCACCGATGTGGTGGTGCTGGGGATTCTGGTGATTGCGCTGATCGCCTTCGCCATGGAAATGGGCCTGCGCGCCCTGCAACGCAAACTGGTGCCATGGCACGGCCAGGCCCACTGATTTTCCCCTGTGGGAGCGGGCTTGCTCCGGGCGGCGTTCCGACGAATGCGGAGTGTCAGGCAACATTGCTGTGACTGATACACCGCTTTCGCGAGCAAGTCGGATCGCCGCACCGCCGCTCCCACAAAAAAGCTCGGCACCCAGGATTGAAGAGTAAGACCATGAGCAACCTGACAATCGTCCCCCTCAGCTCCGCGCTTGGCGCACAAATCAGCGGCATCGACATCAGTGAGCCGCTGAACCTGGAACAGCGCGATGCCATCGAGCAGGCACTGCTCAAGCATCAGGTGCTGTTCTTCCGCGACCAGCCGATCACGCCGCAGCAACAGGCACGTTTCGCCGCCAATTTCGGCGACCTGCATATTCACCCGATCTACCCGAATGTGCCGGAACAACCGGAAGTGCTGATCCTCGACACCGCGGTCACCGACGTGCGTGACAATGCCATCTGGCACACCGACGTGACGTTCCTGGCAACCCCGGCGATGGGCGCGGTGCTCAGCGCAAAACTGCTGCCGGAGTTTGGCGGCGACACGTTGTGGGCCAGTGGCATCGCGGCGTATGAAGCGCTGTCTGCACCGATGAAAACCTTGCTCGAAGGGCTGACGGCGACTCACGATTTCACCCGTTCGTTTCCGCTGGAGCGCTATGGCAACACGCCTGAAGCGTTGGCTCAGTGGGAAGAAGCACGCCGCAAGAATCCGCCACTGTCGCACCCGGTGATTCGCACGCACCCGGTGAGCGGGCGCCGGTCGCTGTTCGTCAATGAAGGGTTCACGTCGAAGATCAATGAGCTGTCGGAGACCGAGAGCGAGTTGATTCTGAAGTTTTTGTTCGCCCATGCAACGCGGCCTGAGTTCACCATTCGCTGGCGCTGGCAGCAGGATGACATTGCGTTCTGGGACAACCGCGTGACGCAGCATTACGCGGTGGATGATTACCGGCCGGCACGGCGGGTGATGCAGCGGGCGACGGTGTTGGGGGATGTGCCGTTTTTCAGGTAAACCCTGATTTCGTCATTGACTGGTCTGGCCCCTTCGCGAGCAAGCCCGCTCCCACATTAGGCCGAGTCTTTCAATAAGAACACGGTCAACTGTGGGAGCGGCGGTGCGACGATTCGACTTGCTCGCGAAGACGATACAACAGGCGCCACATAAACCGGCGCCTAACACTTACTCAGCCGTCGAAGGCTTCTCCCAGAGATTGATCCCGCCCTCCTGGGCAAACCGGTCAATCTCCGCCAACTCTTCCGCGCTGAAGCTCAAATTCTTCAACGCCCCGACGTTCTCGATGATCTGCTCCGGCCGGCTCGCACCGATCAGCGCCGAGGTCACGCGCTGATCGCGCAGCGTCCAGGCCAACGCCAATTGCGCGAGGCTCTGACCGCGACGCCTGGCAATCTCATTGAGCCCACGCACATGGGCGATGTTGGCCTCCGACAGGTGCGAGGACTGCAACGAACTACCTCCCGGACGATTCACCCGCGCATCCTTCGGAATGCCATTGAGGTATTTGTCGGTCAACAGGCCCTGAGCCAACGGCGTGAACGCAATCACGCCGGTGCCGAGTTCGTCAGTGACATCCAGCAGGTCCTTTTCCACCCAGCGATTGAGCAGGTTGTACGCCGGCTGGTGAATCAGCAACGGCACTTTCCACTCTTTCAACAACGCCGCCATCTCACGGGTTTTCACCCCGGAATACGACGAGATGCCGATGTACAGCGCCTTGCCCTGCTGGACCGCCGTAGCCAATGCGCTGGCGGTTTCCTCCAGCGGAGTGTCCGGATCAAAACGGTGCGAATAGAAAATATCCACATAATCCAGGCCCAGGCGCTGCAGGCTCTGATCAAGACTGGCCAGCACGTATTTTCGCGAACCACCGCCCTGCCCGTAAGGACCGGGCCACATGTCCCAACCGGCCTTGCTGGAAATAATCAGCTCATCGCGATACTGCTTGAAGTCTTCACGCAGCAAACGGCCGAAATTGATTTCGGCACTGCCGTACGGCGGGCCATAGTTGTTGGCCAGATCGAAGTGGTTGATCCCCAGATCGAACGCCGTACGCAGCAACGAACGCTGGGTGTCGATCGGCGTGCTGTCGCCGAAGTTGTGCCACAGGCCCAGGGACAACGCCGGCAACACCAGACCGCTGCGACCGACGCGGCGGTAAGGAATGGAGTCGTAGCGGTTTTCGGCAGCGGTGTAGGTCATCGAATCCTCTCTTGTCTGTCTTGAATTTGGCATCGACTGCTTCGCAAGTTGCCCAGCATACGCCCAGACAAACGCCGATAAACCCTAGACTCGAGGAAATGCTGAAACGTTTCACAGATTTCTAAATTGACCGACTCCTGGTGCCTGAAACTGAGCCTCGGGCTTATGCCGACAGCTCACGCAACGCAGCAGCCGCCAAGAAGCCAGATCTCGAGCTATATCGCTGATCCCGCCTTACTGTCTGGTCGATACGCTCAAGCAACTGCTCAGGCAACGTAGCGTTGAAGCGTACCGATTTACCGAAATAAGGCGTGATATCGAACTCGACCACACCCCATACGCCGCCAGCGTACTCAGGGTTATCAATATGAGCGTCAATCTCACACACTTGAGGCAGTGGATCACCATCGGCGACCAACCCTTCATAGTGCAGGGACAACGCTTCCTTCACGTTTTCGAATGCCTGCGCCACCGTAGCGCCCGCAGAGAAACAACCCGGTACGTCCGGGATAATCACTCCGTATTCTGAGTCGGCATCCTTGTGCAGAACGACCGGGAATTTCATTTCGGTGAGTCCTTCCTGTGATGTTGCCTCTTCGAGGCTCTCATTTCCGATATCGGGCCTCATTTCAGGCCCGCCTGTTTCAATATGCTGTTGATCGTTCCTTTGGGAAGATCTGAATCAGGGTGCTTGATCGTCACCCGACCTGCCTTGTACGAATGCTTGTACTGATGGTGGCTACCTTTCACGGCCACCAGATACCAACCATCCTCCTCGATCATCCTGATCATTTCCCGACTTCGCATCACATTCGTCCTTGTGGGCAGCAATCTGCCGATCACATTACGCGACGAATGCAAGTTTTATACACACGATACACACTCTGACAAATATTAGACCAGTGCGACGTCACCCAACTAGCCTGAAGACCAGCGGCTATCGTGCCCCCGCAAACACACCAGCACATCAACCTTGCCCAAAGCCGCGGTGGAATCCCTGACTCAGGTGTCGCCAAGGAAATGCACGGTCGCAACATCACCGTCAACGCTGTGGCGCCTGGCCCGGTGGCCACCGCCCTGTTTATGCATGGCAAGAGCGAAGAGCAGATACAGACCTTCGCCAGGATGCCTCCGCTGGAGCGTCTGGCTCAGCCAGAAGATATTTCCCGTGTCGTGTCCTTTCTGGTCGGCCCAGATTCGGCCTGGGTTAATGGACAGATTCTGCGGGTTAATGGCGGGTTGGTTTAACTATGCTGATTCAGACACCGCGAAGACGACCTCTAAAGCGAAGCACATCTGAAGGGAGGAACGCATCATGCACACCACCATCATCATCTTCTTCGGCCTGGTCCTGCTGGCGCTGATGCAGTTCATCGGCGAGCAAATCGGCTTCAGCCGCCAAATCCTGACCTACAGCTTCATCATCCTGTGGCTGGCCCTGACGATGATCAACGGCGCAATCGGTGTGGTCACTGCCGGCCAGCCCGTGACGACGGAGCTGGTGGTCGGCAGCATTGTGTTTGGCCTGCCGGTGGCGGCGCTGGTGTTGTTCATGGTGTTGAGCAGCGAGACCTAGCTTCAACGCACCAAATGCAAAAACTGCATGTGCCGCTCGTACTGATCGAGGATATCGTTGATGACCTGCTCCTTGGTGTAACCCACCAGATCGTAGTCCTGACTGCCCTCGCTCAAATGCACTTCGGCCCGATAATAACGACGATTGTTGAGTTCCTTGGAACCCATGCCGCCACGGGCGAAGGACGGCGTGAAGTAGCCGCGCATCTGTACCTGATAGATGAACGGATGCTGCTCGCCGTGACCGATTTCCAGGCTGACGCTGTCGTTCGCCGGATCGGGTTGAGCCACCACGTGCAAACCCTTCTCGACGAACACCGCCGTCACTTCTTCAATCGCCGGGCGCACCGTCGTATCGAGGAAGCGATAGACCTCATCCCGCGACGGGAAATGCACCGCCTGGCTTAGACGCTGACGCCATCCGCCACGCCGGGAACCGGACACCGGCGCCAGGGAATGCAGTTGCGCGATCTGCTTTTGCGACTCCAGATAAAACGCCTTGTGCAACCCCCACATCATCAACAACAAAATCATCGAGAACGGCAACGAGGTCAGCACCACTGCTGACTTCAGCGCATCGATGCTGCCGGAGAACAGCAGCGCACTGGTGACCAGCGCCGTCATCGCGCCCCAGAAAACCCGCAGCCATTTCGGCCCGTCTTCATCCGGGTTGCCGCCTTTGGCCGAGAGCGTCGACAGCACCACGGTGCCGGAATCGGCCGAGGTGACGAAGAACACGAAGCTGATGAACACCGTGACCGCAATCACGGTTTTGCTCCACGGGTAGGTTTCCAGCAGCAGGTAAAGGGTCATCGACGGGTTGTCGATGGCCGACATGCCGAGGGCGCTCATGCCGTGGTTGAGCACCTGGTCGATGGCGCTGTTGCCGAAGATCGACATCCACGCCAGGGTGAAACCCAGTGGGATCAGCAGCACGCCGAAGACAAATTCGCGGATGGTCCGGCCACGGGAAATCCGCGCGATGAACAGGCCCACGAACGGCGACCATGCAATCCACCAGGCCCAATAGAACACCGTCCAGCCGCCCAGCCAGTCGCTGGGTTTGTCGTAGGCGTAGAGGTCGAAACTTTTCATCGGCAACGCGCCGAGGTAGTCACCGATGTTCTGAATCAAGGTGTTAAGCAGATGCTGCGTGGGGCCGGCGAACAACACGAACAGCAGCAGCGCACAGGCCAGCAGCATGTTGATGTCGGACATCACCCGCACGCCTTTATCAACGCCAGACACCGCGACGATGATCGCTGCGCCCATCATCAGCGTGATCAGGCCGACTTGAATCCACTGGGTGTGAGCGACGCCGAACAGGTAGTCCAGACCCGAGTTGAGGTGCAACACGCCGAAGCCCATGTCGGCACCGAGGCCGAACACCGTGGCGATGATGCCGAAGCCGTCCACGGCGTAACCGATGGGGCCGTTGATGCGCTTGCCGATCAGCGGATACAGCGCCGAACGCAGGGCCAGCGGCAGGTTGTGGCGATAAGCGAAGTAGGCCAGCGCCATACCGACGAAGGCGAACACGCCCCAGCCATGCAGGCCCCAGTGCAGAAACAGAATCTGCATCGCCTGGCGCGCCGCGTCCGCCGTGCCGGGCTCGCCTTGCGGCGGTTGCGACAGGTGGGTCAGCGGTTCGGACACGCAAAAGAAAAACAGCGTGATGCTGATCCCGGCGGCGAACAGCATGCCGGCCCAGGACAGGTAACTGAATTCGGGTTCGTCGTGGTCGGCACCGAGCTTGATCTTGCCGTAGCCGGACAAGGCGGTGACCACCACGAAGACCAGATACAGGGTCATCGCGAGCATGTAGTACCAGCCGACCGTATTGGCCGCCCAGTTTTGCGCTTGCAGCAGCCAGGCGCCGGCCTGTTCAGGCATGGCGATGACGACAATGCCGAAGAGCAGAATGAAGGACGCCGCGAAGTAAAACACCGGCGGGTTCATGCGGACCTGGCCGCTGGCGGGGGTGGACGGCGCACTCATGAAAGGTGCGCCTCAAGGGGATGAAACCGGGCAATCAGTAACGGACTCGGCAAGGGCAAGCCTCCTGTTGTGAGCGGGCAGCAAACCGACGGTTTAACTTGAATGAGCGTTCAAGTTAAACATGGATAGGGTGCTAAGGACTAATCGCAGGGCTCGGCGGTACGGTGTGGCGAGGGAGCTTGCTCCCGTTTTGCCGCGCAGCAGCACCCAGGTTTTTGCAAAGATGCGGCTGCTTCGCACCCGAGCGGGAGCAAGCTCCCTCGCCACAAAAGCTTGTTTGTGTACGCTAGCTCAAGGATGGGTATGACGCGGGGTTGGGGGGATTTTGTAGGAGCTGTCGAGTGAAACGAGGCTGCGATCTTTTGATTTTGGTTTTGGTTTTTTGGGGTTTTTGAAAAGATCGCAGCCTCGTTTCACTCGACAGCTCCTACAACTCCTACGGACTGCTCCGACAGCAACCAAAAAGCCGGGACCTTACTTCTGCGCCCCATCATCATGCTGCAGATTCGCCTGCGTCAGGTTGCACCCCGCCGGCACGCTGCGGGTCAACCAGACATTGCCGCCAATGGTCGAACCCTTGCCGATGGTGATCCGCCCCAGAATCGTCGCGCCGGCATAGATCACCACATCATCCTCGACAATCGGATGCCGCGGATGGCCCTTCTGCAACTGGCCGTCTTCATCCGCCGGGAAACGCTTGGCCCCCAGGGTCACGGCCTGATAAATCCGCACGCGCTCACCAATGATCGCGGTCTCGCCGATCACCACACCCGTCCCGTGATCAATGAAGAAGCTGCGGCCGATTTGCGCGCCCGGGTGGATGTCGATACCGGTCGCCGAGTGGGCGATTTCTGCGCTGATCCGCGCCAGCAATGGCAACCCGGCGCGGTACAAATGGTGCGCGAGGCGATGGTGAATCACCGCCAGAATCCCCGGATAGCACAGCAAGACTTCATCGACGCTGCGAGCCGCCGGGTCACCGTGATAGGCCGCCAGCACGTCGGTGTCCAGCAGGCTGCGCAGCCTCGGCAGGGCGAGGGCGAAGTCCTGAATGATCTGGATCGTTTTGGCTTCGACTTCGGTTTCGGCCTCGGCGCTGTGGCGGGCGGCGTAACGCAGTTCAAGTCGTGCCTGCCCCAGCAACGCGTTCAGTGCTACGTCCAGCGTGTGGCCGACGTAAAAATCTTCGCTCTCCTCGCGCAGGTCCACCGGGCCCAGGCGCATCGGGAACAAGGCGCCGCACAGCGCTTCAAGAATCTCCGCCATGGCCGCTCGGGAGGGCAACTCGCGACCGCCCTGCTCGCCGCTGGCGCGGCCATTCTGGGCACGCCACTGGTCGCGCGCCGTGCGCAGCTGGCTGACGATGGTCTGCAATTGCCAATGGCTGGAACGCTCGCTCAAGGTAAAAACTCCACACGGGCGGCCGGACTGTCTGGCCGCACTAATGGCGATTACTTTACGGCAAGGTCTGGAAGCCGAATTAAGAACCGATTGTGCTGTGCTCAGCACGTTTGGCTATAAGTAATCTTGCCGGTTGCCCACACTTATAGGCGTGCCTATAGTCCTGACATCTCCCCCCATCAGTACGGACCCATGATCAAACAACAGCTCGCCCGTTTTGACCGCCTGGATCTGCTCGGCCACCCGACCCCTCTGGAAAAACTCGAACGCCTGTCGACCTGGCTAGGCCGCGACGTGTACGTCAAACGTGATGATCTGACACCGCTGGCGATGGGTGGCAACAAGCTGCGCAAACTTGAATACCTGGCCGCCGATGCCCTGGCCCAAGGTGCGGACACACTAATCACCGCCGGCGCGCTGCAATCCAACCACGTGCGCCAGACCGCCGCCCTCGCCGCCAGGCTCGGCCTGGGTTGCGTCGCGCTGCTGGAAAACCCTCTGGGCACTGACGACGCCAACTATGTCGGCAACGGCAATCGGCTGTTGCTCGACCTGTTCGATACCAAAGTTGAGTTGGTGGAAAACCTCGACAACGCTGACGAGCAACTGGAAGCATTGGCCGCACGCCTGCGCAGCAACGGCAAAAAACCGTATCTGGTACCGATCGGTGGCTCGAACGCGTTGGGCGCTTTGGGTTATGTGCGCGCCGGGCTGGAACTGGCCGAGCAGATCAAGGACACCGGCCTGACTTTCGCTGCGGTGGTGTTGGCCTCGGGCAGCGCTGGAACGCACAGCGGTCTGGCTCTCGCGTTGAGCGAAGCATTGCCGGATTTGCCAGTGATTGGCGTGACCGTTTCCCGCAGCGATGAAGATCAGCGGCCCAAGGTCCAGGGCCTGGCCGAGCGCACCGCGGCGCTGTTGGACGTGAGCCTGCCGGCCAGTTTCAAGGTCGAGTTGTGGGACGAATATTTTGGCCCGCGCTATGGCGAGCCGAATGCCGGGACGCTGTCGGCGATAAAACTGGTGGCGAGTCAGGAAGGTTTGCTGCTGGACCCGGTGTATACCGGCAAGGCCATGGCCGGCTTGTTGGACGGGATTGGTCGTCAGCGTTTTGATGAAGGGCCGATTATCTTCCTGCACACCGGCGGGGCGCCGGCGTTGTTTGCCTACAAAGATTCGCTGACAGGCTAAAACATCCTGTGGCGAGGGAGCTTGCTCCCGCTGGGGAGCGGAGCGCCCCCAAAATTTGCGCCGCGGTGTTTCAGATGAATCCCGGTGACTGGGTTACGACTGCTGCGCAGCCGAGCGGGAGCAAGCTCTCTCGCCACAGGGGATTGCGTCAACCACACATATGCAATTATGGAATAACAGACGTAATATTTATTATTTTCCTATCTAAAGGCGCCATCATATAGTCACGCCGCAGGCGAATTTGCAGCGAGACGCATACGCTGCTTTAGGGCAGGATATTGCAGTCGTCCAAATCCCGATTTCGCCAACATTCCTAAAAGCGTCTTCATAAGAAAACACAGGGGCTTGTCATGAATTTTTCCGCACTACGTCGAAATCTGCTGGTAGGTTCATTGGGCCTGGCACTGAGCGCCGGCCTGCTCGGTCAAGCGGTTGCCGGTGAGCAGCTGCAAAAAATCAAGGATGCGGGCGTGATCAACGTCGGCCTGGAAGGCACGTATCCACCGTTCAGTTTCGTCGACGCCGACGGCAAACTGGCCGGCTTCGAAGTCGAGTTCTCCGAAGCCCTGGCCAAAGAGTTGGGCGTGAAGGTCAAACTGCAACCGACCAAATGGGACGGCATCCTCGCGGCGCTGGAATCCAAGCGTCTGGACGCGGTGATCAATCAGGTAACGATCTCCGAAGAACGCAAGAAGAAGTATGACTTCTCCGAGCCGTACACCGTTTCCGGGATTCAGGCGCTGACCCTGACCAAGAACAAAGACACCATCAAAACCGCCGCCGATCTGGCCGGCAAGAAAGTAGGCGTCGGTCTGGGCACCAACTATGAGCAGTGGGTGAAAGACAATGTGCCTAAGGCCGACATCCGCACTTACGAAGATGACCCGACCAAGTTCCAGGATCTGCGCGTCGGCCGCATCGACGCCATTCTGATCGACCGCCTCGCCGCGCTGGAATACGCCAAGAAGGCCAAGGACACTGCCGCCGCCGGCGAAGCGTTCTCCCGCCAGGAAGCCGGTATCGCACTGCGCAAAGGCGAGCCTGAGCTGCTGGCAGCGGTGAACAAGGCCATCGATAAGCTGCGTGCCGACGGTACGCTGAAAAAGCTTTCGGAAAAATACTTCAGCGCTGACGTCACTCAATAATGGAAGAAGCTTTCCAACTTGCGCTGGACTCCGCGCCCTTCCTGCTGAAGGGCGCGTACTACACGGTAATCCTCAGTCTGGGCGGTATGTTCTTCGGCCTGCTGATGGGCTTCGGCCTGGCGTTGATGCGTCTGTCGCGCTTCAAACTGGTGAGCTGGCTGGCTCGCATCTACGTGTCGTTCTTTCGCGGCACGCCGTTGCTGGTGCAACTGTTCGTGATCTATTACGGCTTGCCGCAATTGGGTATCGAACTTGATCCGCTGCCGGCGGCCCTGATCGGCTTCTCGCTGAACATGGCCGCCTACGCCTGCGAAATCCTCCGTGCCGCGATCAGCTCCATCGAGCGTGGCCAGTGGGAAGCCGCGGCCAGTATCGGCATGACCCGCGCGCAGACGTTGCGCCGCGCCATCCTGCCGCAGGCGATGCGCACGGCCCTGCCACCGTTAGGCAACAGCTTCATCTCGCTGGTCAAGGACACTGCACTGGCAGCCACCATTCAGGTGCCGGAGCTGTTCCGTCAGGCGCAGCTGATTACCGCCCGGACCTTCGAAATTTTCACCATGTATCTTGCCGCCGCGCTGATCTACTGGATTCTGGCCACGGTGCTTTCGCACCTGCAGAACCAGTTGGAAGCACGGGTCAATCGGCACGACCAGGAGTCCTGACCCCATGATTGTCGTGGAAAAACTGACAAAGCAGTTCAAGGGTCAAGTCGTGCTCAACGGCATCGATCTGCAAGTGAAGGAAGGCGAGGTCGTCGCGATCATCGGGCCGAGTGGCTCGGGCAAGACCACGTTCCTGCGTTGCCTGAACTTCCTGGAAGAACCCACCAGCGGCCGGATCAAGGTCGGTGACATCGAGATCGATGGCAGCCGCCCGCTGAACCAGCAGCAGAGCCTGGTGCGGCGCTTGCGTCAGCACGTCGGCTTCGTTTTCCAGAACTTCAACCTGTTCCCCCATCGCACCGCCCTGGAAAACGTCATCGAAGGCCCGATCATCGTGAAGAAGATCCCGCACGCCGAAGCCGTTGTCCTGGGTAAAAAGCTGTTGGCCAGGGTTGGCCTGGCGGGCAAGGAAGACGCTTACCCGCGACGCCTGTCCGGTGGACAGCAACAGCGTGTGGCGATTGCCCGGGCGCTGGCGATGGAGCCGGAAGTGATTCTGTTCGATGAACCCACCTCGGCGCTCGATCCAGAGCTGGTGGGTGAAGTGCTGGCGACCATCCGCAGCCTGGCCGAAGAGAAGCGCACCATGGTCATCGTGACTCACGAAATGGGTTTTGCCCGTGACGTGGCCAACCGCGTGGTGTTCTTCGACAAGGGTGTGATCGTCGAGCAAGGCGAAGCCAAGGCGTTGTTTGCCAACCCTAAAGAAGAACGGACAAAACAGTTTCTCAGCAAGTTTCTGAACAATGCTCATAACTAATCTGCAATAACAAAGTGTGTAACTTCCATGGACGGAAGCAACATTACACCTTCACAATCCCCCTCAAGCACATTCGAATAATTTATCTTTCTTTCAACATCGTGTGCGGTACATATATATGTCCTGCTACAGATAAACCTCGCCTAAAATTCTCGAAATACTGAACCATCACTGTTCGCGTGACTTTCCCCCACACCCTCCAAAAACCGCTGATTCAGTGGTCATGTTCGACAGCGCGACGCAGCTTCTTAACCTGAAAGCGTAGGAACCTTCTGAATAACACCAGATTCATTACTTAACTAATCCATTCTATTGACACTTATTCATGCGCGCTCTTATCTAGTCTCCAGCAGATGTAATCAATCACGATCAATCATTGTTTTCAGACGAAAGTAATGAGCCGTTTGTTGCTCGGCAATTCAGCTCTTTCAGAAACGGACTTCGCTGCGAGACTTCAAGGAGAAACCCATGAAAAATACTTCGAACAAACCCGAACTTGCGGCACCGACCGTCGCGCAATCACACAAGAGCGGCATCAACATCACCTCGGCGGCTCGTCTGCTGATCGATGTTGCGCCCTACCCCGGCATGGATGAAGGCGACTTGATCGAGCTGTTCTGGGACAACTGCTACGTGGCCTCCAGGGTGCTGAATACTCACGACGTCGGCAAAGCGATCAGCCTGCGAGTACCGGAAAGCTTCATCGCCAATGGCTCCTCACGCATTCACTATCGGTTGATGCAGGTCGGCCATGGGCCTGCGCTGTCACCGGCAACCCGCGTGCAGGTCAAGCTCGACTGCCCGGGTGGCCAGCCGTCGACACTGTGTGGTGACGAAAACCAGTGCCTGGCGCCGGTGAGCATTCCCGAAACTATCCGCCGTCAGGGCGTCAACCCGAACCAGATCAAGCGCGGCGTTCCCTTGACCATCGAGCCGTACCTGAACATGGCCGCCGACGATGAAATCACCCTGCGCTGGGGCGATGTGCGCATGGACCTGCCACGGCTCAAGACGAGCGACGTGGGCGAGCCGATTCAGGTCTGGGTGCCACCAGCGATCATTCTCGAAGCAGGTGAAGACCTGCGGCTGGAAGTGACCTACTGCATCCTCGACCGGGTGGGTAACAACTCGCGCTGGGCACCGGCACGTGCGCTGAAGATTGGTTGCGCCAATCCCTATTTGAAGGTCCCCCCAAAAGAAACACCGATGGCCGCAGAATCCAACAAACGTTGAAACCCACGCCCCCTGTAGGAGCGAGCTTGCTCGCGATGGAGGTTAACGATGACGCTGGCTACCTGAATGAACGCGTTGCCTGCACGTTTTTCGCGAGCAAGCTCGCTCCTACAGGGGCCGAACACGACCTCGAACTGTTGCTACAGAAGCAACTGTTGCTCTGCGAACAGTGTCTGAAAACACACTTCTATCTATATTCCTAAAAGTTAGTTTATTAATTTTTTATGCACGATTAGGGTATATGCACCGGACCACCGGACATTCTTGTTTTTACTTCGCCGCAACTCGCGGCGTTCCATGAGATGTGAGGTAGGTATGGTCCGGAACACAATCACCCCAGTGCAGATCGCCAGGGCATTGCGTGCAGCCAAGGAGCGGCACTGATGTCCAGTCTGGCAGATGCAATCATCCAGAGTGATCTGGACGTCGCCCCGTTGTTGCTGCCCGCGCAGGTCTTGCGCAACGACGCTCAAGCCATCAAGGCCGCCCATGAGCTGGCGCACGTCGCCCGTCTGCAAGCGGCCAGACGCGACCAGCAGCGCAAGTTGCCATGGTCGGAAATCGAACAGTTCACCCGCAGCGGTCTGGGCAGCATTGCCATCCCGCGCGAGTACGGTGGCCCGCAAGTTTCGTTCGTCACGCTGGCCGACGTTTTTGCGATCATTTCCGCGGCCGACCCGGCATTGGGACAGATCCCGCAGAACCAGTTCGGCATTCTCAACCTGGTGCTCGGCAGCGCGACCGAAGCGCAGAAAAAGCAGTTGTTCAAAAGCGTGCTCGAAGGCTGGCGCATCGGTAATGCCGGGCCTGAACGCGGCACCAAAAACACCCTCGAACTCAAGGCACGGATCACCGCCGACGGTGACGGTTTTGTCATCAGCGGGCAGAAGTTCTATTCCACCGGCGCCCTGTTCGCCCACTGGGTCGCGGTCAAGGCGCTGAACGATGACGGCAAGCAAGTGCTGGCCTTCGTCCGTCGCGGCACTCCGGGTCTGCGCATCGTCGATGACTGGTCCGGTTTCGGCCAGCGCACCACCGCCAGCGGCACCATTTTGCTCAACAACGTGCGGGTCGACGCCGAGCTGGTGGTGGATAACTGGAAGATCAATGACAAGCCGAACATCCAGGGTGCCGTCTCGCAGCTGATTCAAGCGGCCATCGACGCCGGCATCGCTCGCGGCGCCATTGACGACGCCATCGAGTTCGTGAAAACCCGCGCACGTCCATGGATCGACGCCAAGGTCGAAAGGGCCAGCGATGACCTCTACGTGATCTCCGACATCGGCAAACTGAAAATCGAACTGCACGCCGCTGAAGCGCTGCTGCGCAAGGCCGGACAAGTACTCGATCAGGTCAATGCCGCGCCGCTCACCGCCGAGTCCGCCGCGCGCGCCTCGATTGCCGTGGCCGAAGCCAAAGTGCTGACCACCGAGATCTCGCTGCTGGCCAGCGAAAAACTTTTCGAACTGGCCGGCAGCCGCGCCACCCTCGCCGAATTCAACCTCGACCGCCATTGGCGCAACGCCCGCGTGCACACCCTGCATGACCCGGTGCGCTGGAAGTATCACGCGGTTGGCGCGTATCACCTGAACGGTACTTTGCCGGCTCGTCATTCCTGGATCTGACGACCAGACATCTGGAGAAACACATGACTCTTTCTCACCACGTCGCGGTCATCACCAGCGATGAGCAAGCCCTGATCGTCGCCACTGATCTGGCTGAAGATTTCAAACGCGACAGCGCTTTGCGCGACCGCGAACGCCGTTTACCGCACCCGGAACTGGAAGTGTTTTCCCGCTCGGGCCTGTGGGGCATCAGCGTGCCGAAGGAGTACGGCGGCGCCGGCGTTTCCAACGTCACGCTGGCCAAGGTAATTGCGTTGATCGCCCAGGCTGACGGCTCCCTCGGGCAAATTCCGCAGAACCATTTTTATGCCCTCGAAGTGCTGCGCGTGAACGGCAGCGCCGAGCAGAAAAAACGTCTCTATGCAGAAGTTCTGACCGGTCAGCGCTTCGGCAATGCGCTCGCCGAACTCGGCACCAAAACCGCCCACGACCGCGTCACCAGTCTGAAACCTGATTTGCATGGAAAACGTGACGGCTATCGCATCAACGGCCGCAAGTTCTACGCCACGGGCGCGATCTACGCGCAACGCATTCCGACCTCGGTGGTGGATGAAAACGGCGTGCAGCAACTGGCATTCGTCCCGCGCGACAGCAAAGGCCTGACCGTCATCGACGACTGGAGCGGCTTCGGCCAGCGCACCACCGGCAGCGGTTCGGTGGTGTTCGAAGACGTTTACGTTGCCGCCGAAGACGTGATCCCGTTTCAAAGCGCTTTCGAACGCCCGACCCCGGTCGGCCCACTGGCGCAGATTCTTCACGCCGCCATCGACACCGGCATCGCCCGCGCCGCCTATGAAGATGCGCTGCATTTTGTGCGGACCAAAACCCGGCCATGGATCGACGCCACGCATGAAAAAGCCATCGATGACCCGCTGACCATCAAGAGCTTCGGTCACCTGAGC
Source organism: Pseudomonas sp. LB3P81 (assembly GCF_054897965.1). NCBI lineage: Bacteria > Pseudomonadati > Pseudomonadota > Gammaproteobacteria > Pseudomonadales > Pseudomonadaceae > Pseudomonas > Pseudomonas sp. LB3P81. The sequence continues at coordinate 3,126,866 of NZ_JBUBVG010000001.1, forward strand.
ATCCGCCTGCACGCCGCCGAAGCCTTGCTGGAGCGCTCCGGCGAATTCCTCGACAAGGCCCAGGCCGAAACCAACGCAGAGACCGTTGCCGCCGCGTCGATCGCCGTTGCCGAAGCCCGCGCCATCAGCACCGAAATCTCCCTCGCCGCTGGCAGCACGCTGTTTGAACTGGCCGGCAGCCAGGCGACCCTGATCGAACACGGACTGGATCGCCACTGGCGCAACGCTCGGGTTCATACCCTGCACGACCCGGTGCGCTGGAAATATCACGCCGTGGGCAACTACTACCTCAACGATGAAAACCCGCCGCTGCGAGGGACGATCTGATGGCCGACGCCAAAAAGAAAATCCTGCTAAACGCGTTCAACATGAACTGCATCGGGCACATCAACCATGGTTTGTGGACGCACCCACGGGACAATTCCACCCAATACAAAACCATCGAGTATTGGACCGAACTGGCGCAGCTGCTGGAGCGTGGACTGTTCGACGGGTTGTTCATCGCTGACATCGTCGGTGTGTACGACGTTTACCAGAACTCGGTGGACGTGCCGCTGAAAGAGTCGATCCAGCTGCCGGTCAACGACCCGTTGCTGCTGGTCTCGGCGATGGCTGCCGTCACCAAAAACCTTGGCTTCGGATTGACCGCCAACCCGACTTACGAACCGCCCTATCTGTTCGCCCGACGCCTGTCGACGCTCGATCATCTGAGTCGCGGTCGAGTCGGCTGGAACATCGTCACCGGTTACCTCGACAGCGCCGCCAAAGCCATGGGCTTGAGCGAGCAGGTAGAACACGACCGTCGTTACGACCAGGCCGACGAATACCTCGAAGTGCTCTACAAACTCTGGGAAGGCAGCTGGGAAAACGGTGCGGTGCTCAACGATCCGCAGCAACGGATCTACGCGCAGCCTGAGAAAGTGCACAAGGTCGAGCACAAAGGCGAGTTCTATCAGGTCGAGGGATATCACCTCTGCGAGCCTTCGCCGCAACGTACGCCGGTGCTGTTCCAGGCCGGCAGTTCGGATCGCGGTTTGCTGTTCGCCGGGCGGCATGCCGAGTGCGTGTTCATCAGCGGCCAGAACAAACCGTCGACCAGGATTCAGGTGGACAAAGTCCGCGCCAGCGCCGTCGAGGCCGGGCGTAATCCTGAGGACATCAAGGTGTTCATGGGGCTGAACGTGATCGTCGGCGCCACCGAAGAGCTTGCCTGGGCCAAGCACGCCGAGTACCTGAGCTACGCCAGCGCCGAGGCCGGCGTGGCGCATTTCTCGGCGTCGACCGGGATCGATTTTTCCGAGTACGAAATCGACGAACCGATCCAGTACGTCAAGAGCAACGCGATCCAGTCGGCCACCAGGAACCTGCAAAACAACGACTGGACCCGACGCAAATTACTCGAGCAACACGCGCTCGGTGGTCGCTACATCACGGTGGTCGGTTCGCCTGAGCAAGTGGCGGATGAGCTGGAATCGTGGATCGCCGAAACCGGACTGGATGGCTTCAACCTGACACGGATTGTCACGCCGGAAAGCTATGTGGATTTCATTGAGCTGGTGATTCCGGAGTTGCAGCGTCGTGGGTCGTACAAGACCGCTTATGACGATGGCAGCTTGCGGGAAAAGCTGTTTCACGCAGAGGCGCATTTGCCTGAGCAACACACGGGATCGGCATTTCGCCGCTAACACCTGTGGCGAGGGAGCTTGCTCCCGCCGACCGGTCCGCGCTCGGGCGCAGCAGTCGCAAAACCTGCAACCCAGTTGCACCTGACACATGTTATCGAATGGCTTTGGGGCTGCTCCGCAGCCCAGCGGGAGCAAGCTCCCTCGCCACAAATACGTTCACCCATTTAATAATTGACTGGAATAACCACCATGACCAAGAACTCCCTCTCTCACCCAGTCAAAGCACTGGCCCTGGCCCTCGGCCTCTTCAGCTCCATCACCTTCGCCGCCGACGCACCACTGAAAGTCGGCACCACCGCCGCTTTCGCCATCCCACTGGAGGCCGCCGTCGAAGAAGCCAACAAACAAGGCCTGAAAGTCGAACTCGTCGAGTTCACCGACTGGATCGCCCCTAACGTCAGCCTTGCCGCCGGCGACATCGACGTGAACTACTTCCAGCACGTCCCGTTCCTGGAAAACGCCAAGGCCGCCTCCGGTTTTAATCTGGTGCCGTTCGCGCCGGGAATCATCAACAACGTCGGCCTCTACTCGAAGAAATACAAAAGCTTCGACGAGCTGCCGCAAGGCGCCAGCGTCGCCATCGCCAACGACCCGATCAACAGCGGTCGCGGCTTGCAACTGCTGGCCAAGGCCGGGCTGATCACGCTCAAACCGGGTGTCGGTTACAAGGCCACCGAAGAAGACATCATCGCCAACCCGAAGAAAATCAAGATCCTTCAGGTCGAAGCCGTGCAACTGGTGCGCGCCTACGATGATGCCGATCTGGTTCAGGGTTACCCGGCGTACATCCGACTGGCGAAGACCTTCGATGCCGGTTCTGCACTGCTGTTCGACGGCCTTGATCACAAGGAATACGTGATCCAGTTCGTGATCCAGCCGAAAAACAAAGCCGACCCGCGCCTGATCAAATTCGTCGACATCTACCAGCATTCGCCAGTCGTTCGCGCAGCCCTCGACAAGACGCACGGCAAGCTCTATCAAGCCGGTTGGGAAAGCTGAGAATGACGGCCGCAATCCAACGGCGACTGGATATTCCAGAGCCACATAAAGCCGCACAGACGGAACTGCACCCGGACCTGAACCGCGCTCACGTGCGCTTCATCGGTCTGGGCAAAACCTACAACGGCCAGCAAGGTCCGGTGGCCGCGCTGCAGGGCATCGACCTGGTGATCCAGCGCGGCGAAGTGTTCGGCATCATCGGCCGCAGCGGCGCCGGCAAGTCGTCGCTGATCCGCACCATCAACCGCCTCGAACAACCGAGCACCGGGCGCGTGCTGATCAATCAAGTGGACATCGGCGAGTTCGATGAAGACCGCCTGGTAAAGCTGCGTCGGCGCATCGGCATGATCTTCCAGCACTTCAACCTGATGTCGGCCAAGACCGTTTGGCAGAACGTCGAGTTGCCGCTGAAAGTCGCCGGCGTGCCCAAGGAAAAACGCGAGCGCAAGGTTCGTGAATTGCTTGAGCTGGTCGGCCTGCAAGAGAAACACAAGGCCTACCCGGCGCAGCTTTCCGGCGGGCAGAAACAGCGCGTCGGCATTGCCCGTGCGCTGGTTCACGACCCGGCGATTCTGCTGTGCGACGAAGCCACTTCGGCACTGGACCCGGAGACCACGCAATCGATCCTCGGCCTGCTGCGCGAGATCAATCAGCGCCTGGGTTTGACCATCGTTCTGATCACCCACGAGATGGCGGTGATCCGCGATATCTGTGATCGGGTCGTGGTGCTGGAACACGGGCGGATCGTCGAGCAAGGGCCGGTCTGGGAGGTCTTCGGCAACCCGCAGCATGAGGTCAGCAAAACCTTGCTCGCGCCGTTGCAACACGCGTTGCCGCAAGAGCTGCAAAGCCGCCTTCAGGCTCAACCACAGTCGTCGGACGCTGCCGTGGCCCTGCGTTTGCAATTCACCGGCAGCGCCACGGACGAACCGGATCTGGCAGCGCTGTTCGCCGCACTCGGTGGCCGTGTGCGTTTGCTGCAAGGCGGCGTGGAACGGATTCAGGGCCATGCACTGGGGCAATTGCTGCTGGCGGTGGCCGGCTCGTCGCTGGGTGCCGAAGAACTGCGCCAGCGCGCCGGTCACTGGGCACAACAGGTGGAGGTGCTGGGTTATGTGGTTTGATCGCTTGCTGCAAGGTTTCTTCGACACGTTTTTGATGGTTGGCGTGTCGTCATTGATCGCGCTGCTGGCGGGCATTCCGCTGGCGGTGATCCTGGTCACCAGCTCCAAGGGCGGGATCTACGAAGCACCGGCACTGAACCGTGCACTGGGTGCATTCGTGAACCTGTTCCGCTCGATTCCGTTTTTGATCTTGATGGTGGCGTTGATTCCGTTCACCCGGTTGATCGTTGGCACCACTTACGGTGTGTGGGCCGCTGTAGTGCCGCTGACCATTGCGGCCACGCCGTTCTTTGCGCGTATCGGGGAAGTCAGTTTGCGTGAGGTCGATCACGGGCTGATCGAAGCAGCACAAGCGATGGGGTGCCGGCGTTGGCATATCGTCTGGCATGTGTTGTTGCCTGAGGCGCTGCCGGGGATTGTCGGTGGTTTCACCATTACGTTGGTGACGATGATCAACTCGTCGGCCATGGCGGGTGCGATTGGTGCGGGGGGGTTGGGGGACATTGCTTATCGGTACGGGTATCAGCGGTTTGATAGCCAGATCATGCTGACGGTGATTGTGTTGCTGGTGGTGTTGGTGGCGGTGATTCAGTTGGGTGGGGATCGGTTGGCTCGGGGTCTCAACAAGCGCTGATTCCGGCCCAAGTTTTCGGTCGCCAGTGATACCGCTTTCGCGGGCAAGCCCGCTCCCACAGGTTCTGTGTGAACGCAGATTCTGCGGCCGCAGAAGAACATTGTGGGAGCGGGCTTGCCCGCGATGGCTGCGCAGCAGCCTCTGGTCTGTTGGCGTATATTCGGCGAATCCCAATTGCCTGCGCAGCCGACCATGAAACAGACTCCCGCCGACCTCGAGCAGATCACCGCCACCACCCTGGGCCATTACAACTCGGTGGCCGAAGGTTTTCGCGAAGGGACGCGTGATCACGATGTCAGCCAGAACATCGATGCGCTGCTGCGGCATATTCAGGGCGAGGCACCGTTCGACATTCTCGACTTTGGCTGCGGGCCTGGACGTGATTTGCAAACTTTCACGCGCATGGGCCACACCGCTGTCGGGCTTGATGGTTCGGAAAAGTTTGCGCAGATGGCGCGCGAAGACAGTGGTTGTGAGGTCTGGCAGCAGGATTTTCTGAAGCTTGATCTACCGGCCGAGCGCTTCGACGGGATCTTCGCCAATGCGGTGCTGTTTCACATTCCGCGTCAGGAATTGCCTCGGGTGTTGAAGCAATTGCACGGGGCTTTGAAGCCGGGTGGTGTGTTGTTCAGCTCCAATCCGCGTGGCGAGAATCAGGAAGGCTGGAATGGGCCGCGGTATGGGGCGTATCACGATCTTCAGGCGTGGCAGCAGTTGCTGACAGAGGCGGGATTTGTGGAGCTGGAGCATTACTACCGGCCAGCCGGACTGCCGCGGGAGCAGCAGCCTTGGTTGGCGAGTGTCTGGCGTAAGCCGGTGTAGTCAGTTCCGACGAAGGTCTTCAGAGCGACGAAGAAACCTGATAGCTCATCACCGTCCCGTCCATGCCAAATGCGTGAATGCTCTGCCTGGCCAGCGGCTGGCCTTCAACCTCACGCTCGTGTACATCAAAATTGGCCACCAATCGTGTCCCATCGGCAAACGTTGTCTGCTGCACCTGACGATCCTCGGTCAGCCAACGGAAATCCGTCATCGCCTGAGTCGCCAGACGCTCATGCAGCGGGCGAAAGAAAACATCCTGACGAGCAATCACCGGTAACCGCTGCTTCAACGTAGCCGCACTGAGGTGATAGAGCGGTGGCACGTTGTAGAGCAACTGAGCCAACTCATTCTCGGCGGACACATTGCTCAATTTAAGGTTGTCGAACAGCCAATGATGGGTGGTGATGACCGAGCCATGGAACACCGCCTGATACAGCGGCAAGCGCGTTTGCGGAGCAAAGTGGACCGTGCGGTAGGGTTCCTTGAGTGGTACGGTCTTGAAGAAAACCTGCGGCTGTTCATTGGGAAACCAGCGGCCCAGGTAATAGGGCGACTTCGCATTCTTGCTCATATCCGGATCACCCCAACCGATCACCGGCGTCTGCATCCCGTGGGCAAATAGCACGCCCCGGACCGTGGTGGCGTTGCCATCCTCGGAACCGGCCGGTAGCGTCAATGTCTCGTTGACCCAGTGCGAGGCGTCGATGTTGCCCTCGGCATTTTGCGCCTGGGTCATGCTTGCGCCGGGGCGATAGCTGTCGAACACCATGCCCGTCGCGTAGGCATCGAGAAACCAGCTATTGAACCCGGCCTTGGCCTGTACGGCTTTGATGCGTGCCTCTAGCAACGGCCGAACACAACGTGGATCGGTGTAATGCCCCGATTGCTGAAAACCGCTTTTGAACGTGCCGTTTTTCAAGACAATCGCACATTCCTGATTGGCTCTGGAGCCCAGGTGTGCGGTGGTCCAGTCCGGATTTTCAGTGATGGTTAACGCAGTCTCATAGGAATCGTAAGGCGCCACCAGGTAGCCCGCGGCAACGCCTTGACGCACTGCTTCCGGGTGCCAGAGACCACCCTCCCAGCCCTCGCCAAGGCCTAACCACAATCGCGACAATCCGGCGGTTTTCAGCTGTTCGATAGTCGTTGGTGACAATGTGCTGCCCCAGTTTTCCGGAGTTGCTGTCAACGCGTCAGAGAAAACCACTGCCAGTTCGGCACGTAACAAGCCGTAGCCACCCGCCAGTTTTTGCATGTCCGGTTCGACGACAGATTGCCAGCCGCTGCGTGCCTTCCTGTTGAGTGCAGCATTGAGGCTGCGCAGCAAGGAGACTTGCTGGTACCGATCCAGCGTTGGCTCAGCCTGGGCCAGTAACCCCGTGCTTTCAGCATCAAAGCTGTTTCGCAACTCGCTGGCGAGTACGCCATTACCGCGCAACACTTTCAACAAGGCTGGCCAACTTCGAACATCGTCGGGGCCGAGCAGGTCGTTACCCCACAGATAAACATGACTGGCCCCCAGGAGCTTTCTGGCTTCAGGCGTTTTCAGCAGTTTGTCGCTTAAGGTTTCGTATAGCCCGTTGTCGACCACCCATTGCCGATAGCGCTTGGCACCGGCCAACAGATCGGCATCACCCAACGACAGCGTGAACGTCAGCGGCGTGCCTGGTGCAAGTGCGGTGAACTCGTGACGGGCGGCCAGCGCCAGGGCATTGCCTTCGGCGCTGAACGTCAGGCGATTGTTGTAAGGGTTGGTCATCAACCAATTGAGGGTAAAGCCTCCGTGATCGACGCCCCATAGCGGCAGGCTCAGGTCCTGGGTGGTATTGAACTCGCCTTGATCGAGCAAAAAGGATTGCCACAGCGAATTAACGGCGGGCACGTAATGCCCCTCGGCCAGCGGCCAGATCAGGCCTTTTCCCATGGCACTGCCAGGCTGTTTGAGAAAGCTCAGTTCACCGGGATCGCGAGCCGTGATGGACAGGGACAGGTCACGCTGATCGAGAACGGCACTCAGGGTCCAGGCGCCGTTGTCCCACTGCCAGTCCAGGCGATTGGCGCTTGTTTTAAAATCGCCCACTTTGTGCCCGGTAACACCCTCCGAAGCTTGCACCGGTGAATGTTGTGCAGGGATGACGCGTATCGCCAATGTGGCGGGATTGAGTTCGACGCGCCACAGCGGGTTTTCCAGGACGATATCGGCCAAGGCCCAAGGCGAGAACAACAAGGTGCAGATCAGCAACAGATAGCGATGGCAGGGCGGCATGGAGGTGTCCCTTCTGCGTGAAGAGCAGAGAGGGTAAGGCAAGTGAAACGGAGCTGTCGGTCAGTAAAGTGTTGGAAAATTGTAGATCGCCATCGTCGGAACGCCGGTGTGTCAGACAACAGAGATGTTGAATGTTAAACCGTTTTCGCGAGCGCTCTGCTTTACTGCACCTCTTTCTTCGGCTCGCGAATCTTGTACCAGGCCACATACAGCGCCGGCAAAAACAGCAGTGTCAGCAACGTCGCGATAATGATCCCGCCGATCATCGCGTAAGCCATCGGCCCCCAGAACACTTCCCGGGCAATCGGAATCATCCCCAGGCTCGCCGCCGCAGCCGTCAACAGAATCGGACGACGACGATGCTCCGTGGCTTGCTGCACCGCGTCCCACGGCGTGTAGCCGTCCTTTTCGAAGGCATCGATCTGGGTCACCAGAATCACCGCGTTGCGGATGATGATGCCGATCAGCGCCAGAATCCCGAGGATCGCCACGAAACCTATCGGCGTGCCCGTCGGGAGCAGCGCCAGCACCACGCCGATCAACCCGAGCGGCGCGACGCTGGCCACCAGGAACAGCTTCTGCACGCTGTGCAACTGGATCATCAGGAAGGTCGCCATCAAAAACAGCATCAACGGCACGACCTTGGCAATCGGCCCTTGGGCCTTGCCGCTTTCCTCCACGGTACCGCCGGTACCGACTTTGTAGCCCTCCGGCAAACTGGCGGCGAATTTGTCGATGTCCGGTTGCAGCTGTTTCACCAGGTCGGTCGGCTGAATCTCGCTGCGCACCGCGGCCTTGATGGTGATGGTCGGTTTGCGATCACGACGCCACACCAGCGGCTGCTCGAGTTCATAACGCACCGTGGCAAACGCCAGCAGAGGAATCGAGGTGCCGCCGAGGGTGACGATCTGCAAGTTTTGCAGCGTTTCCGGACTGCCGCGCTCAGCATCTTCAGCGCGGCCGACCACATTGATCAGGTAGATATCGTCATCGACCTGCGTCACCGGCGAGCCGACGACGATGCTGTTCATCAGGTTCGCCACGTCTTCCGACGACAGCCCCAGTTGCTGCGCCTTGTCTTGGGCGATGTCGATGCGCAGCACTTTGCCCGGCTCGTTCCAGTCGTAAATGATCTCGCCGATGTGCGAGTTCTTATCCAGTTCGGTGGCCAGAGCGATGGCGTGTTTGCGCACCTGATCGATGTCCTTGCCGCTGACCCGGTACTGAATCGGCCGCCCCACCGGCGGGCCCATTTCCAGGGCCTGGACGTAACTGGCGACGCCGACGAACTCTTCACGCAGGCGTTTTTGCAGACGTGCAGTCAGCGCCATGCGTGATTTCAGGCCTTTGCTGACGATCACCAGTTGCGCGTAGTACGGGTTTTGCAATTGCTGGTCCAGGGGCAGGTAGAAACGGATCGCCCCTTCGCCGATGTAGGTGCTCCAGCGCACGATGTCCGGATCATCCTTGAGCGTCGCTTCGAGCTTGTTCACCGCCTTGCGGGTTTCAGCGATCGAGGCGTTTTGCGGCAGGTTCAGCTCGACGAGGATTTCCGGGCGGTTCGAGGACGGGAAGAACTGGTTCTGCACGAACTGCATGGAAAACACCGAGAGCACAAACAACGCCACGGTGATGCCGATGGCCCACCAGCGATTGCGCATGGCCCAGAGCAGGCAGCCATTGAACGCCCGCCCGATGCGCCCAGGCTCTGCATCGTGCGGTTTCACCTTGGCGCTGAGGATATGCACACCGAGCACCGGGGCGAACAGCACGGCGACGATCCACGACACCAGCATGGCCACCGCAATCACCGCGAACAGCGTGAAGGTGTACTCACCGGCGGAGCTTGCGTTCAAGCCGATCGGCACGAAACCGGCGACGGTGACCAACGTGCCGGTGAGCATGGGGAACGCGGTCGAGGTGTAGGCGAAAGTCGCTGCCTGTTCTTTGGTTTCGCCCATTTCCAGGCGCGTGACCATCATCTCGACCGTGATCATCGCGTCGTCCACCAGCAGGCCGAGGGCGATGATCAGCGCACCGAGGGAAATCCGCTGCATGGTGATGCCGCTGTATTCCATAAAGAGGAAGACAATCGCCAGCACTAACGGAATCGAACACGCCACCACCAGCCCGGCGCGTACACCGAGACTGATGAAGCTGACGATCAACACGATCGCCACGGCTTCGAACAACGCACTGGTGAAGCCGCCGACGGCTTCTTCCACCACGTGGGCCTGGTCGGAAACATTGTGCACGCCGACACCCACTGGCAGGTCAGCCGTAAGCTCGTTCATGCGCAGGTGCAGCGCCTTGCCGAAGTCCTGAATGTTGCCGCCCTTCTTCATGGCCATCGCCAGGCCGATAGCTGGCTGGCCATTGAAGCGAAACTCCGGGGTCGCTGGGTCGACGTAGCCGCGGCTGATGTTGGCGATGTCGGCCAGTCGGTAGAAGCGATTGTTGAGCTTCAGGTTGACGTTGGCCAGGTCTTTCTCAGAGGCAAATTGCCCCGAGGTCCGCACCGAAATCCGCTCCGGACCGGCCTCGATCACCCCGGCCGGGGTCACGGCATTCTCCGATTGCAGGCTCTGCACCACCTGGCGCTGATCGATGCCGAGGGCGGCGAGTTTGCGGGTGGAAAAATTCAGGTAAAGAACTTCGTCCTGCTCGCCGACCATTTCAACTTTGCCCAACCCCGGGACTTCACGGATTTGGGCACGCACCTGTTCCACGTAATCGCGCAATTGGCGCATCGACAGGCCATCGGCGGTAAAGGCATACACCGAGCCGAACACGTCGCCGAACTCATCGTTGAAGCCTGGCCCTTGCAGGCCCTGCGGGAAGTCGCCGCGAATGTCGTTGATCTTCTTGCGCACCTGGTACCAGATTTGCGGGATGGCCTCAGCGCTGGTGGTGTCGAACAGGTTAACGAAAACCGTGGATTCGCCGGGACGGGTGTAGCTTTTCACGTAGTCGAGCGAGTCGAGTTCTTCGAGTTTTTTCTCGATCCGGTCAGTGACCTGTTTGAGGGTTTCTTCCTGGGTCGCGCCGGGCCAGCGGGTCTGGATCACCATGGTTTTAATGGTGAACGACGGGTCTTCTTCGCGCCCCAGGTTCAGGTACGAGAACACGCCCATCAACAACGCGACGAACATCAAATACCAGACAAACGACTGATGCTTGAGGGCCCATTCGGATAAGTTAAAACTCCCTTTCATCGCGGGCTGCCCTCGTCGATTTTCACTTTCTGCCCCGGTTTGAGGCTGTTCACACCGGCACTGACCACCCGCTCGCCGGCCTTCACGCCGTTGGCCAGGACCACCGTGGCATCGGTCCGACTGATCAGGCTGACCTCCCGTGGGGAAACGGTTTGCGTCTGCGGATCGACGACCCAGATCCGCAGTTTGCCGTCGACCTCCTGCAGTGCGCTCACCGGCAGTTCGAGGCGTGGCTTGATCGCAGAGCTGAGGGTCACGCTGATCGCCGTGCCGAGGCGAAAGCCCGGCGGCGTATCGGTCAGGCTCAGGCGGGCACGACGGGTACGGGTCGCGCTTTGGGCCTGGGGTTCGATTTCACGCACGATGGCGGTGCTGGTGATGCTCGGGTCCAGTTGCACGGCGACCTGAAACACCACGTCCGCCGGCAACTGATCGACCAGGGTGTCGGGCAGGTCGATCACCGCTTCCTTGATGTCCGGCTGCGCCAGGGTCACCACTTGTTGGCCGGCCGTCACCACTTGCCCGGCTTCGGCTTTCCACGCTGTGACAATGGCTTTGTGATCGGTGCGCAACTCGATGTAGTCGAGTTGGTCTTTCGCCAGATCGACCGCTGCCTTCGCTTGATCGAGGGAAGCCTGCGTGGTTTTCAGATTGGTCTGGGCGATGTCCAGTTGTGCCTGCGCACCGACCCCGCGATCAAACAATTCCTGCTGACGCCGGGCGTTGGCCCGGGCGTTGATAAACTGCGCCCGGACCCGCGCCAGATCGCCCTGGGCCGAGCGCAGCTGGTTTTGCTGATCCGTGGGATCGAGCGTGGCGAGCAAGGCGCCCTTCGTCACTTCGGCGCCGACATCGACGATACGGCTGGCGATACGCCCCGGCACACGGAATCCCATATTGGTCTCGTAACGGGCCTGGATGCTGCCGGCGAAACGGCCGAGATTTTCCTCGTCCAGCGCCTGGACCTTGATCGACAGCACCGGGCGAACCGGCTCCGGCGGCGGCTCTTTTTCCGAACAGGCCACCAGCATCACACCGGCGAACACCAGCAACATGCGCTTCATGGCTGGGCTCCTTCGGTCAGGTCTTTATAGGTATTTTCGGCGATTTCCACTTTCACGCCGGGGTACAGCAACTGGCCGCCAGCGATGATGACTTTTTCGCCGCCCTTCAGGCCGTCGCTGATGATGACTTTGCCGGTCAGGTAACGACCGACCGTGACCATGTGCAGCTGCGCCTTGCCTTCGTCGTCCACCAGCCACACAGCCGGGTCGCTGAGGTTTTTGGTCAGCGCCGACCACGGCAGTTCGACTGCTGATTTGCCCGGTATCTTCGCCGTGGCACTGACCACCGAGCCGAGCTGCATGCCTTCCGGCAAACCGTCCAGGGTAACTTTGACCTGCACCGTGCCGGTTTGCGCGGACACGGCCGGGGTGACTTCCCGAACCGTCCCCGTGGTCTTGATGGCCGGGTTGCCGAGCAGGCTGACCACGATCGCTTTGTCTTCGGGTGCCTCCGTCAGCAGCGATTCGTAGACGTTGAACACCGCGTCACGCTCACCGTCCCGGGCGAGGCTGAAAATCGGCATCGTGGCCTGCACCACCTGGCCGACTTCGGCCTGACGGGCCGTAATGACCCCCGGCGCATCGGCGACCAGCGCGGTGTAACTCAGTTGCTCACGGGCGTTGGCCAGTTGCGCCTGGGCGGCCGTCAGCGCACTTTGGCTGCTGCGCAATGCGGCCTGGGCGGAGTCGAATTCGCTTTGACTGGTGTAACCCTTGGGCAGGAGTTTTTGCTGGCGAACAAAGGCGGCCGCCGACTGTTTGACCCGCGCCTGTTCGGCGACGACTTGCGCCTGGGCCGAGTCGACATTGGTTTGCAGGTCTTTCGGGTCGAGTTTGGCGAGCACTTGTTTGGCCGACACCCGGTCACCGACATCGACCATGCGCTGGACAATCTTGCCGCTGACGCGGAACGACAGCTCAGTCTGGACGCGCGCCTGAACATCACCGGTAAGTGTCACGGACGCCGCGTAATCAGTCGATTTGACGGCCTGCACGAAAACCCGCGGACGGTCCTTTTCGATCTGGGGTTTCTCGCCACAGGCGCTCAACAGGACAAGAAGGCTCAGGCCAACCACTCTTTTCAATCCGGGACCAGCCATACAGACTCCTTTGCGTTGTACGAACGGGCCAATGGCGATACGTCTGTGAGCTTAGAACAGGGTTCAACAGGTGCACAGGTTTACGGCGAACCCTGTGGCGAGGGAGCTCGTCGGAACGCCGCACCGTCCCGCTCGAGTGCGTAGCGCTCGCAAACCCTGCAATCGCGTTTTGCCTGACACACCTCATGGAATGCTTTGGGTCTGCTTCGCAGCCCAGCGCGAGCAAGCTCGCTCGCCACAAAAGCCCGCTCCCACAGGGGGTCACAGTGTTTTCGGCAATAAGGCAAACTGGCGGACCATGCAGCAGGAAGCTTCCCATGCTCAAAACCCTCGCGGTGGCCAATTACCGCTCGATCAATAAACTGGTAATCCCGCTGGGTCGCTTGAACCTGATCACCGGGCCGAACGGCAGTGGTAAATCCAACCTCTACCGCGCGTTGCGCCTGCTGGCGGAAACCGCTCAGGGCGGCGTGGTCAATGCGCTGGCCCGCGAAGGCGGTCTGGATTCGACGTTCTGGGCCGGACCGGAAAACATCACCCGACGCATGCGCAACGGCGAAGTGCCGATCGAGGCGACCGTGCGTCACGGCGTCAAACGCCTGCGCCTGGGGTTTGCCGGCGAAGACTTCGGTTACTCGATCAGCCTGGGTTTACCCGAATCCAACGGTCATTTCATGTTACCCGGGCACAGCTCACCCATTCCGTCACGGTTCAGTCTCGACCCGCAAATCAAGCGCGAATGCCTGTGGGCCGGGGCGTTCTATCGTCCAGCGAGCCTGCTGGTGGATCGCGACGGCCCGATGATCCGCACCCGAGCCAACCGCAGCTGGGACGTGCTGGCGCAACACACGCCGACTTTCGACAGCCTGTTCGATCAGGTGGGCAGCCTGCGTACTTCGCCGGAGGTTCTGGAGATGCGTGAGTTCATCCGCCGCTGGCGCTTCTACGATCACTTTCGCAGCGACGCCGACGCACCGGTGCGTCAGCCACAACTGGGCACCCGCACCCCCGTGCTGCACCACGACGGCAGAGATCTCGCGGCGGCGTTGCAGACCATTATCGAAATTGGTGACCCCGACGCTTTGCGCAACGCCATCAGCGACGCGTTTCCCGGGGCACGGCTGCATATCGAGCCGCTGGCCGGTGGCCGGTTTGCCATCGAGTTTTATCAGGAAGGGTTGTTGCGGCCGTTGTCGGCGGCGGAGTTGTCCGATGGGACGCTCCGTTATTTGCTGTTGGTGGCGGCGCTGCTGACGCCGCGCCCGCCGACGTTGATGGTGTTGAACGAGCCGGAAACCAGCCTGCATCCGGACCTGCTGCCGGCGTTGGCGCGGTTGATTATCCGCGCGTCGGAGCAGTGTCAGGTGTGGGTGGTGTCCCATGCACGGCGGCTGATCTCGGCATTGCAGGAGGACCCGGAATGCAACTGCATCGTGCTGGAGAAAAACCTGGGCCAGACCGGGATTGTCGGGCAGCGGCTGCTGGATGAGCCGGCGTGGTATTGGCCGGATTGATCGTCCTACCCTCTGTGGCGAGGGAGCTTGCCCCCGTTCGGCTGCGCAGCAGCCGCGATGAGTTGCCTCAGACAAATCGCATACACAGGTTTTAGGGCCGCTGCGCGCCCCAGCGGGAGCAAGCTCCCTCGCCACAGCGGGAGCAAGCTCCCTCGCCACAGGTGGGAACGATCAGACTGGGTGAATCACCCCTGCCACTTCCCACCCTCGACAATCACGCTCTCAGGCTTGGTGTCATCGCTCAATTCCTTGCGCACATACTGGTCGTACAGCTTGAGCAAACCCGACCAGGATTTGCTGCGAAGAAGGAGGAAGAGGAAGAGGAAGAGGAAGACGACTATTTCCCTTTGAGCTGTAGGAAGGATCTTTTTTTCAGAAGACCCCTCCAAGGACGTACAGCTTTTGGCCAGACTCCCCGGCTGAACCATCACAAGGAAGAGAACATGGCTGACGCAAAAGTACCGCAGCGACTGGATCCGCAGGACATAGTGAAGTTGTTGGTGGCGTTGCGCAGGGCGTTGAAGGCCAGGGTGGCCTAAAGCAAAAGATCGCAGCCTTCGGCAGCTCCTACAGGGATTTGTGTACACCTGTAGGAGCTGCCGAAGGCTGCGATCTTTAGATTTTTTTTGCGCAATAAAAAACGCCGACGCTATTGCTAGCCGTCGGCGTTTGAACTTGAAGGGTTCGATGCTGCGTCGAATCAGAACGCCGGCAGTACCGCGCCGCTGTATTTCTTGGCGATGAAGGCTTTCACTTCAGGGCTGGTCAGGGCCTTGGCCAGTTTCTGGATGGCCGCGCTGTCCTTGTTGTCCGGACGGGCTACCAGGAAGTTCACGTACGGCGAATCGGCACCTTCGATCAGCAGCGCATCTTTAGCCGGGTTCAGACCGGCTTCCAGCGCGTAGTTGGTGTTGATCAGGTCCAGGTCGACCTGATCCAGAACGCGCGGCAACATCGCGGACTCAAGCTCCTTGAACTTGAAGTTGTGCGGGTTCTTGGCGATGTCTTTCGGGGTGGCCAGGGCGTTTTTCGGGTCTTTCAACTCGATCAGGCCAGCCTTCTGCAGCAGGAGCAGAGCCCGGCCGCTGTTGCTGCCTTCGTTCGGCAGAGCGATGGTCGCGCCGTTTGGCAGATCAGCCAGTTTTTTGTACTTCTTCGAGTAGCCGCCGAACGGTTCAACGTGAACACCGATCACGGTCACCAGGTTGGTGCCTTTGCCTTCGTTGAAGTTTTTCAGGTATGGCAGGGTCTGGAAGTAGTTGGCGTCCAGACGCTTCTGGTCAACTTGCACGTTCGGCTGAACGTAGTCGGTGAAGACTTTGATTTCCAGGTCCACGCCTTCTTTGGCGAGGGTTGGCTTGATCAGTTCCAGAATCTCGGCGTGTGGAACCGGGGTCGCCGCAACCACCAGTTTCTCGCCAGCCTGGGCCAGGCCCGCGGTCAGGGCAGCCGCCAATGCGGTGAACAACAGAACCTTTTTCATGCAGTGTCCTTATCGAAAATCACGGTCGTCATCGACGACGGCTTGTTTAGTACGAGTGCCAGTGAAGTGCTATCGCTGGCGTGAAGCGGACAATACCGGGATTTTTTATTCCCGAATAATATCTTTTATTCACTTTCATATTCCATTTTGTTCATACAGCTTCAGACCTGCGCCGAGCCTTGTAGGAGCAGCCGGTCGACGCTCGATTGCTCGCGAAAAACCCAGGGGCGACGCGTACATTCAGGAAGCCTGCGTATTCGTTGACGTCCATCGCGAGCGAGCTCGCTCCTACAGGGATCCAGCTTGCTTCAGGAGCTGCTTCAGGGCTGCTTGCTCGGTGGCAGAGCCTTTGCTGAGGATTTGCTTGAGTTGCTGCTCAATCTGCGTCAACGGCGCAGGCACCTCAGGCAGATTCAAATGCTCGGGCAAAATCTCGTCGCCGGTACTCACCAACAACGCAAAATGAATGACGTTCTCCAGCTCTCGGGTGTTGCCGGGCCAGCTATGCGCCTCTAACAAATGTTGCGCCGCTTCGCTGATCAGCGGCACCGGCAAATCGAGTCGCTGGCTGTAGATGCCGAGGAAGTACTCGGACAGAGACAGGATATCGCCGACCCGTTCGCGCAAGGCCGGCAGTTCGAGCTGACCTTCGCTGAGGTAGTGATAAAGCCGCTCATGGAATTTACCGGCAGCCACGGCTTGCGCCAGATCAATGCTGGTTGCAGCCACGAGACGCACGTCCACAGGGCTCGGCTGATGCGCGCCGACACGGGTGACTTCATGGTTTTCCAACGCGGCGAGCAACTTGATCTGGATCGGCAGCGGCAAGTCGCCGATCTCGTCCAGATACAGCGTGCCGCCATTGGCCGAACCGAACCAACCGGCACGACTGCTCGCCGAACCGCTGTAACTGCCGGCTGCATAGCCGAACAATTCGGCGTCGGCGTAAGTCGGGCTGATCGCGCCGCAATTGACCGACACGAACAATCCGCCACGATCACTGGCGCGGTGGATGTGCCGCGCCAGTAGTTCTTTACCGCTACCGGTTTCACCACGGATCAATACGGAAATCGAACGCGGCGCCAGTTGCTCCAGCTCCTCGCGCAACTGACGCGAGCGCGGATCGACGAACACCAGCGCCTTGGCGCGGATGCTCAGTGGACTTTTTTCTGCGTCGGGAAAAGTCAGCAGCGGCTGACCGAAGGCTTCAAAACTCATGGCAGGCTCCCGCCCAAAACCGCCGGGAGACGGGGGCGATGTTAAAAAAAGAAAAGGTTCAAGCGCGGCGCAGGGCGTTGTGTTCCATGCGGTTTTGCAGGCGATAGAGATAAGCAAAACCCTGCTCCCAACGCTGGTGACCGGACTTCACGTTGATGTGCCCGGCACCCGACAGAATCCCCGCCTCGGCGCCCCAGTTACGTGCCAGCTCCATGGCACGTGGTGCGCTGACGGCACTGTCGTTGTCGGAGCTGACAACCTGGCTCGGAAACGGCAAAAGGGTCGTCGGAATCGGTGCGAAGTTGCGCAGCGCCGGCGCGCAGGCCGGGCGCTCGACGTCCGACGGCGCGACCAGCAAGGCGCCGCGCACCTGACGCAGAAAATTCAGCGGTGCAGTGGCCGCCCAATGCGCGACCGTGATGCAACCCAGGCTATGGGCAATCAAAATCACCGGCGTGCTGTCGGCGGCAATCGCCTCGGCCAGCGCCGCGACCCAGTCTTCACGACGTGGTGTCAGCCAGTCGGCCTGCTCCACCCGTGCGCTGTTCGGCAGGCTGTTCTGCCAGTGGCTTTGCCAATGATCGTCTGGCGATCCTTGCCAGCCCGGCACAATCAGGTAGCGAATTGATTCGTTGCGCATGGGGAACTCTCCTGCTGCGTGTCTGTTCCTGATCGAGTATAGGGAGGAGAGTTATATTCGTTAAGGAATAAGAAGCTATTTATTAAGACCTATATCGAATATAGATTTTCCGTGTGGGACCTAGCCTGTGTGGTGAGGGGATTTATCCCCGTTGGGTCGCGAAGCGGCCCCAAGTTCTGTAATCGCAGTACGTCAGATAGAACGCATCCACCGGGTTTGCGACTGCTTCGCAGCCGAACGGGGATAAATCCCCTCACCACACAGGCTCGCTCCTACAGGGGATTTGCGTTGTTTAAAAGGAATAAAAAAGGGACCGCACCCTGCCAAGGAGACGGCCCCGGAAACTCGAAATCTGTCAGCGCTGATCAACAACTCTTGAGCCGATCATTGGCGAAATCTGTTATCCAATAAAGGAATATTTAATTACTTTAATAGACCTTGATCGAATATACCGATCACCCCACAGCAACCGCCAAGTCATCGTTGCCTGGATCACAACTTAGCGTCCCTTTGGGTCAGATTGATGACGAACGTTTTCGCATTTGAGTTTCCGGGTGCATTACTCAGACCTGAGCGGCACGCACCTGCTGAGGTTCTGTCGTTTCGGTGCGCACAAACCGATTCGCCCGACCGAACGTACCGATATCGTTGAAGCGCACCCCCATCTCGCGCATCACTTTATGCGCCACCAGCGCCGTCATCTGGCGGATGTAAAACGGCTCCTTCACCACAAAGTGATGAATGCCGTGAGTGCTGCCGAAGTTGAAGCAGAACGCCTGCAACGGCCACAGCCACCAAGCGTTCAACACTTGTGTCTGTTGCATGACGTTGCCCGGTTCCACGTCGCCGTAGTAATGCATGTTCGAGCTGACGAAGTGCAGGCAGAACGTGCGCAACACGTTCGGGCCGATGATCACCACCGCCGCGATGTCGATCACCTGCATCACCGAGAGTGTGGTCGCCGACCATTCAATCGGTACTCCCAGCAGATGTGCGATGCCGTTGGCGGCGTGGAAGCCGAGGAACACGTACCACGCGCCCCAATGCACCAGCGCGAGTGGTGCATAGACCTTCAATGCGCGCTTGATGATGCTGAACTTGTGTTCCCACGTCTGGGCCCGCAGCATGCGGATGAACGCCGACATCACGTTATCGCCGACCATCAACAGCCGAGCAAAACCCCAGGGTTCGCCGTTGGTGATCGCCCGTTCTTCCATGTCGGTTTCCGTGCCGGAAACCTTGTGGTGGTTGAGGTGCAGATGCCGACGAATCCATGGGTTGATCGTGCTTGGCCGCGCCAGCCAGACCAGGCCCATCATCAGGTTGTGCGGCACCCGCTGTTTACGAAAGTACATGCTATGAATCAGGTCGTGTTCCAGCTCGTGGGTCAACGAGGCAAAGAACGCGTTGAGCAGCAGGCACACCCACCAGGCCATATGCCCGGTGAGGTAAAGCGCCACAGAGCCGACCATTCCGGCCAGGGCGAAGGCCAGGATGCCCGCGCCCAAGGCGTCCTGATGGTTGAGAATCGGGTAGCGTTTACGCAGTTCGCCCCCTTTGGCCAATACCACTTCGCGAATATGCGCAGATCGTTGGGCTGCATTCAGTCGCTGGGGGCTTGCAGAAGTACCTTCCATGCTTCCATCCTCTGGTTATTGATGTTCGCATCCTGCCTTGTGAAACTTCACAACACGGTAGCCGTGGACGCCAACCTGTTGACCGGAAGCGCCAATCAGCATGACTGAACCCACCTCCCTCGCCAGCTGGACCCGCGCCCTGCGCAAGCAACTCGATGCGCTGGGCTTCGACAGCACCGCCCTATGTCACCAGGCGGGGCTCGACCCGCAGTTGATGGACGACCCGAACGCCCGTTACCCGTTGTCCGGCACCACGCGCCTGTGGGAAATCGCCGTGCAAGTCAGCGGCGATCCGGCGATCGGCTTGCGCGTATCGCGGTTCGTCAGCCCGACCACGTTTCACGCGCTCGGTTATGCCCTGGTGGCCAGCGGCAGTTTGCGGGAAGTGTTCGAGCGCATCGTGCGTTATCACCAGGTGGTCAGCGATGCGTTAGAGCTTGAATTGAGCCGCGCCGAGGATCGCTATCGCTTTCGCCTGAAAGTCCCGCCAGGCAATCCGGCGCCGGCGTTCGAAGCCATCGACGCCTTCACCGCGATTTACGTGCGCACCTGCCGCAATCGCCTTGGCCGTGACTATGCGCCACTGGCGGTGTACCTGCGCCGCCCGGAACCGGCCGACGCGCATCAATGGCACAAAGTCTTCCGCGCACCGGTGTACTTTTCGGCCGACGAAGACCGCCTGGAATTTTCTCTGATGGATTTCGACAGTCACCTGGACGACGCCAACCCGGAACTGGCGGAACACAACGAAACCGTGCTTAAACGCACCCTGGCGCAACTCAAACCCCTGACCTGGGAGCGCAAGGTTCGCGACGCCATCGAAGAGCAATTGCCCGAAGGCGAGCCCAGCGCCGAGCACATCGCCCTGGCCTTGCACCTGAGTTTGCGCAGCCTGCAGCGGCATCTGGCGGACGAGGGTTGCCGGTTCGATACGCTGCTCAATGAAAGCCGCGAAAACCTGGCGCTGCTGCACCTGCGAGATCCGCAATGCTCATTGAGCGAGATCAGTTACTTGTTGGGGTTTGCGGATACGAGCAGCTTCAGCCGCGCGTTCAAGCGCTGGACCGGGATGACGCCGGGGCAGTTTCGGGATGGGTTGCGCTAATCAGCTTTTGTTCAGACTGCGCGCTACACCGGATTTCCACTGCTCCATCATCGCATCGCCAACCTCGGCAAAAGCGTTATTGGCCTTGGCGTAATCAGCCATCTCACCCATTGCTACATCCACCCCATGGGCGACGTGCTGCAGCAGTTCATTGCAGCGCCCCTCAGTCAAATTGCAGGCCGAGCGGCCGAAACGCATCAGCATTTTGTATTTGGGCCATGCTTTCGATCCACCCAACAGCAACGCCATGCTGTCTGACTTGATGTAGACCGACGTCGTGACGATGTCGTACGCCGGAGCGAGGCTGATTTGCGCATCGGCACCGCAATCCTCATACAGCACGCCGAAATTCTTGAGGTGCGCATCGCCGTTCTGCAGAGCGGACGACAACGCAACGATTTTGAAAAACGACTCAAGGGCGTGGTTGAGCAGTGGGGGGGAGACAAACCCTTTGATCTGCCTCGCGGCACCTTCGTAAGACCCATCGTATTTGGCCTTCGACGGCCAGCCGTTGAGCACGCAGAAATCCTCGAACCCCAAGTAACCTTTTTCATTCAGATCGAAGCGTTCGACGATCAGAAATTTACCGTGCTCGCTGAGTTCGAACTTCGGCACCTCAAGACCCGAATGCAGCGCAGCCCGCATGCAAAAATATTCGTTGGCCGCGAGTTCAGGGTATTCCTCCGGGCGAAAGGATTTGACCAGATGCGTTGCGCCTCGATGGGTCAGCCGGTCTATCGATGTCGCACTGTCGCGGACAAGCACCTTCGGCTGCACGCCGGAAACGCCCGAGTACTGGCCATAGGTGTGCAGCAGATCATCGAACAAACCTCGGGCACCGTCATGAACAAGCAGGTCTGCGAGACTGGTTTCAGGCGGGCAATTGTTCGCATCCTGCCCGCTTGCAATACCGATCCGCCCAAGCTGATACGGACCTACGATCGCCAGCATCGAAAAATCATCAAACCCACGAACCGCTTTACTGAAACGACGTACCAACTCATCGCGCAGAGAACCTTCCGGCAGGTTCATTTCAAAAATCGGCAGTACACCTTGATCCCACGTGTAACTTTCAAGGCGCACCGGCATCGTCAGCGAAACGGCGTTTTCTTCAGGCGCGTCTGCGGCGTAAGTGAAGACTGAATCGCCGCGAGACTGTCCACGACCGAGAGTGCCGACGTCGCCGGCAGAGACGCTGATGTGCAGCCGGTCCATTTCCTGAGGCTCAGCCATGGAAATTGACCTTTTTCAGAGTGTCCAGAGTGGGACGCTTCGACTGACGGGGCACAGCCGTGAGCTCGTACCCGAAACCGTTCAGGATCGCCTCGACCTTGCGCAGGCCGATTTCAGGGAGGGTGTTGTTCTCGATCCCAGAAATCGTGGAGCGGCTCATGCCGTACTGTTGAGCCAGCGACTGCTGGGAGAGTTTTTGCTCTTTACGCAGGGACCGGATTAACTCACCAATGTTTTCCATGCATTCACCTGCATCGGATACCGTGCAAAATTCCCACAAATTGTGGATATGCATTGTATTTAGTGCAGATTTAATCTGAAGTCCAGATCATTTTTTAACCTGGCTGTGGAAACCTCACCGCCCCCGATCCCGCCGCAACAACTTGCGCACCCGCGCCACCAGTTCACTTACAGTAAACGGCTTGAGCAAATAATCATCCTCATGCAGCTCCAACCCGCGCAAGCGATCCTCGATGCCGTCCTTGGTGGTGAGGAACAGGACCGGTGTCTCGCCAAGCTTGCGGATCTGTTGCTGTAACTGCCAGCCATTCAACCCTGGCAGCATGACGTCAAGAATGATCAGATCGTATTCGCCGGACTCGATGAAGCGACGGCCGTCCATTCCGTTGAGCGCCACATCCACCGAATAACTCGCCTCGCTCAGGCCGTTGGCGAGGAGCTTTGCAGTTTCCGGTTCGTCTTCCACTAACAGCACACGCATGGCACACCTCGATTGTCGTCGCCACAGGCTAGGCGCCTTCGCAGACAAAGCCCACCAATAACGCCACGTTTCAAAAAATCGCCAACGCCCGCAACCGCTCCGCATCAAGAATCTCGATCTCGCCGTACTTCAAATTCAAAATCCCCAACCCCTGCAACTCCTTGAGGATCTGGTTAGTGGTCTGGCGCGACAGCGACAGCATCGACGCCAACTGTTCCTGCGGCAGTTGCAGCACACGCCTCGGCGGGTCGATTTCGCCGTAACCCTTGGCGATCATCAGCAAGCGATGCGCCAGCCGTGCAGGCGCCGGCATCAGGCTCAGCTGCTCGAGGCTGATGAAGGTCAGGCGCAGTTTCTGGCTCATCAGCAACGCCAATTGCCGCCAGTACACCGGTTGCTCATCCAGTATTGCCAACAGCGCCGTTTGCGGGATGTGCAACAGAATGCACTGACCCAGACCGAACGCATCGTGGGTGCGTGGCTGGCCGTCGAACAGGCAGATTTCACCAAACCAGTGCGGCGACTCCACCAGGCTCAGCAGCGCCTCCTTGCCCTGCTCGCTCACCGCGCCGATACGCACCGCGCCTTCGAGCACGGCGTACAGGCCGCACGGCGGATCACCGCGCTTGAACAGCCGCTGCCCCGACGACAGGCGCCGCACCTTGGCCGCGGCCAGCAGACTATTCTGTAAGTGAGCCGGTAAATGGCTGAACCATTGCCCCGTCATCAGACGCGAACGCCAAACCTGCATGTCCATCAAAACTCCTGGAGATTGTCGCCTGGCTGACAGAGCGAGAGGTGAACCCGGGGCATGATCAATCACCCTACAGGAGGAATAACAATGAAAAGCCTCGTTGACCATCTCAGTCAATACGCCGCTTACCACCGTGACCCGCGCAATATTGCCAGCCACTTTATCGGTATTCCGCTGATTGTCGTGGCGGTGGCGGTGCTGCTGTCCCGTCCGCAATGGGCCGGGGGCTGGCTTTCACCGGCGGTGCTGGTGGCGCTGGCGTCAGCCTGGTTCTACCTGCGCCTGGAATTGCGCCTCGGGGTCCTGATGACAGTGTTGCTCGGTCTGTGCATTTGGGCTGGGCAAGCGCTGGCACAGCAAAGCACGCTGGTGTGGCTGGCGAGCGGTATCGGGATGTTTGTGATCGGCTGGGCGATTCAGTTTGTCGGGCATCACTATGAAGGACGCAAGCCGGCGTTTGTCGATGATGTGACGGGCTTGATTGTCGGGCCGCTGTTTGTGGTGGTGGAGCTGGCGTTTTTGCTGGGGATGCGGCGGGATTTGAAAGAGCAGATCGAGGCGCGGGTTGGGGGGGTGCGTCTGCGTCAGAAAAACGCTGCGGCGTAGACCGCTTTCGCGAGCAAGCCCGCTCCCACATTGGAACGCATTTCAAATGTGGGAGCGGGCTTGCTCGCGAAGCTTTTGCTTTAGATGTTGGCGACCTTCTGCCAGACCTTCGGCTTGAAGAACAAGGTTTCGCCCTTCGCCAACCCGATCAGGCTGTCGTGATCCTTCACCACTTCAGCTTCGATCAGTTCGCTCTGGCCTTCAACCTTCAACGTCACCCGGGTCGTCGCGCCCAGCGGACGGATATCCCGCACCTCGGCCGCGTGGTGGTCGTCCAGCTCATGCCGCGATAGCGACACTTCGTGTGGACGGAACAGCACGTGGTTGTCCTCACCCAAATGCAGACGGTTCGAATCACCGAGGAAGTGATAAACGAAATCGCTGGCCGGGTTTTCGTAAACGTCACCCGGTGAGCCGATCTGTTCGATCACGCCCTTGTTCATCACCACGATACGGTCGGCCACTTCCATCGCTTCTTCCTGGTCGTGGGTCACGAACACCGACGTCAGGTTGATGTCTTCGTGCAGCCGCGCGAGCCAGCGGCGCAGTTCTTTACGGACCTTGGCGTCGAGAGCACCGAAGGGTTCGTCGAGCAGCAGGACTTTCGGCTCCACCGCCAGGGCACGGGCCAACGCGATGCGCTGACGCTGGCCGCCGGAGAGTTGTTCCGGGTAGCGATCCGACAACCAATCAAGCTGAACCATGTTGAGCAGCTCATGGACTTTCACCGCGATCTGGCTTTCAGTCGGACGCTGGTTTTTCGGTTTCATGCGCAGGCCGAACGCGACGTTGTCGAACACCGTCATGTGGCGGAACAACGCGTAATGCTGGAACACGAAACCGACGTTGCGATCCCGCACGTCATGGCCGGAAACGTCCTCGCCGTGGAACACGATGCTGCCTTTATCCGGAGTTTCCAGCCCGGCGATGATCCGCAACAACGTGGTCTTGCCGCACCCAGACGGGCCGAGCAGCGCCACGAGTTCGCCGCTGTGAATGTCCAGGCTGATGTCATTAAGCGCCTTGAACGCATTGAAATTCTTGCTGACGTTACGCACTTCGATCGACATGAATTATTCCTCCGCGGCGCTGGCGCGCAGGCGGTTAATACGGTTTTCGCTCCACTGCTTGAGCAGCAGGATGAAGAGCGCCAGGATCAGCAACAGGCTCGCCACGGCGAACGCGGCCACGTGGTTGTATTCGTTGTAGAGGATCTCGACGTGCAACGGCAAGGTGTTGGTCACCCCGCGAATGTGCCCGGAAACCACCGACACCGCACCGAACTCACCCATCGCCCGCGCCGTGCACAGCACCACGCCGTAGATCAGGCCCCATTTGATATTGGGAACGGTGACGTGCCAGAACATCTGCCAACCATTGGCGCCGAGCAGACGCGCGGCCTCCTCTTCCTGAGTGCCTTGTTCCTGCATCAGCGGAATCAGCTCGCGCGCCACGAACGGCACGGTGACGAATATCGTCGCCAGCACGATGCCCGGCAGAGCGAAGACGATCTGGATGTCGTGATCCTGCAACCACGGGCCGAACAAACCCTGCGCGCCGAACATCAGCACATACACCAGACCGGCGATGACCGGCGACACCGAGAACGGCAGGTCGATCAGCGTCACCAGCATGCTCTTGCCACGGAACGAGTACTTGCTCACGCACCACGCGGCGCTGACGCCGAACACCACGTTCAGCGGCACCGAGATCAGCACGGCAATCAAGGTGAGTTTCAGGGCGGACAAGGCGTCCGGTTCAAAGATCGCGGTGAAGAACGCACCCAGGCCATTTTTCAGGCCCTGGGACACCACGATCAACAGCGGCAACAGCAGAAACAACGCAAAAATCAGCCAGCCGAGGCTGATCAGGATTCGCCGCGAAGTTGCACTGCCACGGCGGGCAGCGTTGGCCGAAGAGGCGGCCGCAATAGACGATTGGGACATGGTTTGCGCCTCCTTATGGGGTTTCGATGCGGCGTTGCAGCAGGTTGATCAGCAGCAACAGGACGAAGGAAACCACCAGCATCAGTACGCCAATGGAGGTAGCGCCGGTGTAATCGTACTGGTCGAGCTTGACCATGATCAGCAGCGGCAGGATCTCGGTTTTCATCGGCATGTTGCCGGCGATGAAAATCACCGAACCGTACTCGCCGACCCCGCGTGCAAAGGCCAACGCGAAACCGGTCAACCAGGCGGGCAGCAGCGCGGGCACCAGAATATGGCGAAAAACCTGCAGCGGTTTTGCACCGAGACAGGCCGCCGCCTCTTCCACTTCACGGGGGATATCGGCCAATACCGGCTGTACCGTACGTACTACGAATGGAAGCGTTACAAAAGTCAGCGCCAGCGTGATGCCGAGGGGGGTATACGCGATCTTGAAGCCAAGGTCCGCCGCGAACTGACCCACCAGCCCGGTCGGGGTGTACAGCGCGGTCAGCGCGATACCGGCCACGGCAGTGGGCAAAGCGAAGGGCAAGTCGATCATCGCGTCGATGATCTTGCGACCCGGGAAGGTGTAGCGCACCAGCACCCAGGCCAGCAGCGTGCCGATGATGCCGTTGATGATCGCGGCGTACAGTGCGGTGCCGAAGCTCAGCTTCAACGCCGCCAGCACGCGGGGCGCCGAGATGATCGCCCAGAACTGATCCCAGGTGAGTTGAGCGGCATGCACGAACATCGCCGCCAGTGGAATAAGCACAATCAGGCTGAGGTACACCAAGGTGTAGCCCAGCGTCAGCCCGAAGCCGGGTATGACGGGGGAGATACGACGCGACATAAAAGTCCTTGGTTAAAAAGCTATCCGCTGAACGCATCAATGTGGGAGCGGCGATGCGGCGTCCCGACTTGCTCGCGAAGAGGGGCTATCAGTCAACATTTACGTCGTCTGACACACCGCCTTCGCGAGCAAGCCCGCTCCCACAATGTACGCGTCTAAGCATTAGGCTCGTTGTGTGGCTTAAGTCAGGTTACTGCGCCGAGTAGATCTGGTCGAACACGCCACCGTCATTAAAAAATTTCGGTTGCGCGGTTTTCCAGCCGCCGAAGTCCTTGTCGATGGACACCAGGTCCAGTTTCGGGAACTGCTGGGCGTACTTGGCGGCGACATCCTTGTCACGTGGACGATAGAAGTTTTTCGCCGCGATTTCCTGACCGGCCGGGCTGTACAGGTGCTTGAGGTACGCTTCTGCGATCTGCTCGTTGCCTTTCTTCTCGGCGTTTTTGTCGACGACAGCAACGGGTGGCTCAGCGAGGATCGACAGCGAAGGCACGACGATTTCGAACTTGTCAGCACCGCCGTCTTCTTTCAGGGCCAGGAAAGCTTCGTTTTCCCAGGCCAGCAACACGTCGCCCTGACCGTTGTTGACGAAGGTGATGGTCGAACCGCGAGCACCGGTGTCCAGCACAGGCACGTGCTTGAACAGGGTTTGTACGTATTCCTTGGCTTTGGCTTCGCTACCGCCGTTGGCTTTCAGGCCATAGGCCCAGGCCGCGAGGAAGTTCCAGCGCGCACCGCCGGAGGTTTTCGGGTTCGGGGTGATGACCGACACGTCGTTCTTGACCAGGTCACCCCAGTCCTTGATGCCTTTAGGGTTGCCCTTGCGCACCAGGAACACGATGGTCGAGGTGTACGGCGTGCTCGCTTCCGGCAGACGCTTCTGCCAGTCCGCCGGCAGGCTCTTGCCGAGTTTGGCGATTTCGTCGATGTCACCGGCCAGGGCCAGGGTCACTACGTCGGCGCGCAGACCGTCGATCACCGCACGGCCCTGTTTACCCGAGCCACCGTGGGACTGCTGGATTTTCACGGTGTCGCCAGCGTGATCTTTCTGCCAGAACTTGACGAACTCAGCGTTGTAATCCTGATACAGCTCACGAGTCGGGTCGTATGACACGTTGAGCAGCTCGTAATCCTTGGCAACCGCGGAACCAGCAAAAAGGGCACTGGCCAGGGCGGCCAAAGCGAAATGACGAATCGACGACATGGTGAAAGCTCCTGGAATTCTATGTGTATTGGCTTTTTTATGATCTGGAATCGGGTTGCCTACTCAAAGATCGCAGCCTGCGGCAGCTCCTACACAAATCCCCCGTAGGAGCTGCCGCAGGCTGCGATCTTTTGATCTTTGGCTTAGCTCGGTTTGTTGCTCGGGCTCTGCAAACGGAATTTTTCTTTGCGTTCGATCTGAACCACCTGAGCGTTGTGCACGGTGATTTCCACGGCGCCGAACCGCAGGTCGCGCAAGGCGCTCTGGATCTCACGCAAGATGGTGGCTTCGTCTTGACCGTCAACGCTACGTAGGGATGCGCTCATGGTACTGCTCCTTCGACTGAGAGGTTGCCTGGCAGTGTCCGACACTGCTTGCGGCGTGAGGCCAATAGTAGATAGGTGCGGATATTCTTAAAAAGACTATTTAAGAATGTTTATATAACCAAAAAAAATAATCTGCCAGAGCAAGGGTTTGTGCGGGAACTACGATTTTTCGAACCCAGCAAAACCTTTGTGGCGAGGGAGCTTGCTCCCGTTGGGCCGGTCCGCGTTCGGGCAGGGCAGCCCCGGTTTCTGCAGCGCTAATTCGCCGAAGAAAGCGCCGGCCGGATGACGAGCGCTTCGCGCCCGAGCGGGAGCAAGCTCCCTCGCCACAAAAAGCGGATTGCGTACTTACCCGATAACCGGCGCACGCATCCAGTCCAGTTGTTCAGCCGGCACCGGCCGGCCGAACCAGTAACCCTGGCCAAGATCGCAGCCCTGCTCAAGCAGGAAACCCGCCTGCTCGACCTGCTCGATCCCTTCGGCATGCACCTGCATCCCCATGCTCTGCGCCAGGGCGATGATCACGCGCACGATGGCCCCATCGTCCTCATCCCACGGTAATCCGGCCACGAAGCCCTGATCGATCTTGAGCTTCTGCACCGGCAAACGCTTGAGTCGCAACAACGACGAATACCCGGTGCCAAAGTCATCGATGGCCAGCCGCACGCCAAGCTCGCGCAAGCGATGCATCTGTTCCAGCGCCACTTCCGGGTCGTCCATCACCGCGCTTTCGGTGACCTCCAGCTCCAGATACGCCGGATCCAGGCCGGTTTCATGCAGCACCTGCGCCACCTGCTGATACAGCTCACTGCGAGCAAACAAGCGTGACGAAACATTCACCGCGACAAACGACAACACCACCCCGGCCTGCTGCCAACGGCACATCTGCTGACACGCCTGGCGCATGACCCAGGCATCGATCTCGGCGATAAACCCGGTGCGTTCGGCAACGGGAATGAATTCCGCGGGCGACACCAATCCCCGCTGCGGATGCTCCCAGCGCACCAGCGCCTCGACGCCCACGAGGCGACGGCTCTTGAGATCGTGCACCGGCTGGTAATAGACCCGCAACTCCTGCTGCTCCAGCGCACGGCGCAATTCGAATGCCGTCTCGACCCGTTGCTGGGCATGAGCGGTCAACTCTTCGGTGTAGAGGGCGTAGCCATCGCGGCCAGCGCTTTTGGCCTTGAACAAGGCCGAGTCGGCGTTACGCAGCAGTTGTTCCGCGCTCAAGGCATCACTGGGGAACAGGCTGATGCCGATGCTGGCGTTGATGAACAGTTGATGTCCATCGATAGAGAATGGCTCCTTGAGGCCGTCGAGGATGCGCTGGGCCAGTGCCGCGGCGTGCACCAGTTGCGGACAACTTTCGGCCAGCACGGCAAACTCGTCGCCGCCCAACCGGGCGAGGGTGATTCCCGGGCCGAACATGGCTTTCAGGCGCTCGGCCACGGCCTTGAGCAGTTGGTCACCGATCGTGTGGCCGAGGCTGTCGTTGATCATCTTGAAGTGGTCCAGATCGATCATCAGCAACGCGCAGCCGCGCTTGTGGATCTGCGCCGACGCCAGGGCCTGCTCGGTACGGTCGGTGAACAGCAGGCGGTTGGGCAGATCGGTCAGCGGATCGTGGTGAGCCAGGTATTTGAGTTCGTGCTCGGAATTCTTGATCGCGCTGATGTCGGAGAACACCGCGACGTAATGGCTGATCTGGCCCTGATCGTCGTGAATCAGGCGGATCGTCTGCCATTGCGGGTAGATTTCGCCGCTTTTGCGGCGGTTCCAGATTTCGCCGCTCCATTCGCCGCAGCTGTTCAGTATCGCAAACATCGTCTGGTAGAACGCTGCCGGGTGATAGCCGGACTTGAACAGGCTGGGCTGCTGACCCAAGACTTCTTCGCACTGATAGCCGGTGATTTCCATGAACGCCCGGTTCACGTGGACGATCACCCCTTTACTATCGGTGACCAGCACGCCTTCGCGGGTGCAATCGAACACGGCGGCCGCCTGACGCAAACGCTCCCGGTCTCCATCACGCTCACGCAACGTTGCGCCGATCCCCAGGCAACGGAACAATCGGGCCCGAGCGAGGAAGATCAGCCCTGCGCTGAGCACGACCCAGGCATAACCGTTGATCAGTTGCCATCGCAGCAACTCATCGGAGTTATCGAAGAAACTGTTCAATAAATAACCACTGAACTGCAGCCAGACTGCGGATAGCAACAGATAAAGCAGCGCTGCGCGCAAAGCGTCGCGATAGGTAGCAGACATTCGACCGTCCATGTCCCTGAAAAGGGTTGGAATTATAGGTTAAAGAAACATCCAGCCACCTTTATCTGAAAGGGCGACTGGTTTTATCTGTGGGCTTAGTGATAATGCAACGGCTGTTTTTTTCTTTTTCGAGGGCCCTATAGCCTATGTGGTACGAAGGTATTCTCGGCTTGTCGCCCTGGTCACTGGTGGCAGTCACCCTGCTGATGACCCACGTGACGATTATCGGCGTCACGGTCTATCTGCATCGTTATTCAGCCCATCGCTCGCTTGAGCTCAATGCCGGCCTGAAACATTTCTTCCGCTTCTGGCTGTGGCTGACCACGGCGCAGAACACCCGCGAGTGGACCGCCATCCACCGCAAGCATCATGCCAAATGCGAAACCGTCGATGACCCGCACAGCCCGGTCATCAAGGGCTTGTCCACCGTTCTGCGCAAAGGTGCCGAGCTGTACCGCGCCGAAGCGGAAAACCCCGAGACCCTGCGCATCTACGGCAAGAACTGCCCCGAAGACTGGATCGAACGCAACCTCTACAGCCGTTTCCCGCTGCTGGGCGTGGCAATCATGGGCGTCATCGACCTGCTGCTGTTCGGCACCATCGGCATCACCATCTGGGCCATCCAGATGATGTGGATCCCGGTCTGGGCCGCCGGCGTGGTCAATGGCCTGGGCCATGCCGTCGGCTACCGCAACTTCGAATGCCGCGACGCAGCGACCAACCTGGTGCCTTGGGGCATCCTGATCGGCGGCGAAGAACTGCATAACAACCATCACACCTACCCTAATTCGGCAAAACTGTCGGTGAAGAAGTGGGAATTCGACCTCGGCTGGGCCTGGATCCAGGTCTTCAGTTTCCTGCGTCTGGCCAAGGTTCAGCGGGTTGCGCCGATTGCCCACCGCGTCGAAGGCAAAGGCAGCCTGGACATGGACACCGCCATGGCCATCCTCAACAACCGCTTCCAGATCATGGCCCAGTACCGCAAATTGGTGATCGCGCCGCTGGTCAAACAGGAACTGGAAAAGGTCGATCACTCGGTCCGTCACCAATTCCACCGGGCCAAACGTCTGCTTTCGCGAGAAACCAGCCTGCTCGATGACAAACACCACCTGCGCATCCAGACCATGCTCGAGCACAGCCAGGCACTGAAGGTAATTTACGAGAAACGACTGGCCTTGCAGCAGATCTGGGTCAAGACCAGCTCAAATGGTCACGACATGCTGGCCGCCATCAAGGATTGGGTACATGAAGCCGAAGCCAGCGGGATTCAATCCCTGCGCGACTTTGCCGATCAGTTGAAGACCTACTCCCTGCGCCCTGCCTCAGCCTGACTCTGCTAAGAGGCTTGCTGTGGCGAGGGAGCTTGCTCCCGCTCGGCTGCGCAGCAGACGCAAAACCTGACGACGCGTTTCAACTGAAAAAACGCGTCGCCAGTACCGCCCGGCGGGAGCAAGCCCCCTCGCCACAAAGGACGGGAACTTAGCTCCAAATCCCCTATCTCAAAGACACTTCGCCACTACGGCGGGCTTTGTTGCGACCGCTGTCGAATACGCGGCACGCCCTTTGAGATTTGTGTCGATGGTCACCAAGAACCTCCAAGACTCATCCCTACCCCAGTGGCCCGAGGCCGCGCAAACCCTGATGGCATTGATGCATGCCCAAGGCGAAGTCGCGCGCCTGAGCGAACGCGAACAGTTGTTCAGTTCCCTGCTGGTAAGCGTTAACGCGGTACTTTGGGCATTCAACTGGGAAACCCGTCAGGTGCTCTACGTGAGCCCCGCTTATGAACGGATTTTCGGCCGCTCCGCAGGCCTGTTGCTCTCCGACGCCAACCAGTGGCGTGACAGCATTTACCCTGACGATCTGGAGTACGCCGAGCGCAGCCTCGCCAAAGTGCTGGTCAAAGGCGCCGTCGAAGACCGGGAATACCGCATCATCGCCGCCGATGGCCAAGTGCGCTGGCTCAGTGACAAATGCTTCATCAACCGTCAGGCCGAACCGGGCCAACCGGTGATCATCGTCGGCATTGCCGAAGACATCACCGACAAGAAACAGATGGAAAGCGAGCTACATCGCCTGGCCACCACCGACGTCCTGACCCAGAGCAGCAATCGCCGGCATTTCTTCGACTGCGCCCATCGTGAATTCGAACTGGCTCGCCAACAAGGCACGCCGCTGGCGTTTCTGCTGCTGGACATCGATAACTTCAAGGTGATCAACGACACCTACGGTCACCCGGAAGGCGACAACGTACTGCAACACATCGCCGAGGCCGGTCGCGGGGCATTGCGGCGGGGCGATGTGTTCGGACGGATCGGTGGCGAGGAATTCGCCGCGGTGTTTCCCGGCTGTGCACCAGACATGGCCATGCAGGTGGCCGAGCGTCTTCAACGGGAGATTCAGCGATTGAGCTTCACCCATGACCACAAGACGTTCGGCATCACCGTCAGCCAGGGTTTGACCAGCCTGACTGCCGAGGATGAAAGCGTCGAGAGCCTGTTTGCCCGGGCGGATGCGGCGATGTATGAAGCCAAGCGTCAGGGCAAGAACCGGATCATTTCCGGCTGATGCCAACCTCTGGCGCAACACAAACCCAATGTGGGAGCGGGCTTGCTCGCGAATGCGGTGAGACAGTCAAAGTTGATGTCGACTGACACATCGCATTCGCGAGCAAGCCCGCTCCCACAGGGGGTTGTGTAGTACCTACTTTTTGCGCAGTCGCATCAATTCCGGTAAACCAATCTTCAGCAACCGCGCCGTCCGGCTCTTGGCCAGCGCTTCAATGCCCTCATGCTCGGTCAGCCGTGCCATCTGCGCTGCCATGTTCATCACCAGCGCCTCGCGGGAATAAACCCCGCCACCGAGCTGGTACACCGCCGCAATCAGCTCTCGCAGCTCCAGGGGCAAACGCCAGCGGGTGCGCAGCGCGGAACCGTATGCCGCGCCGAATTCGGCGAGGGCATCACCCACCTCCTCCCATTCATCCAGCTCACCACCGGCCTGTTTCCATTCCTGCAAACAGCGCAGCAACGCCAGATCGCCCAGGCGATGCAACATCCCCGCGCAATAGCAACGTTCCTGATCCAGATCGAGCAAGCGCGCCAGCGTCCGGGCATATTCGGCGGTGCGCAGCGACAGCTCCCAATAGCGCTCGGCATAGTCCGCCAACAACGGATCGCTAAGCCGTGCACTGCGCTTGAGTGCAAGCCCCAGAATCAGGTTCATGCTTTGCCCGGTGCCGAGACGGTGCAGCGCCTGAGACAGGGTTTGTACGGCGACGCCATGATGCTGGGCCGCGCTGTTGGCGGCAGCGATCAGGACGGCAGTAATCTGCGGATCGGTACGGATTTCATCTTCCAGCAGCGTCAGATCAAGGCCGTTGGGATTGAGACTGCGTTTGACCGCCAATTGCACGTCGGTCATCAGCGGTGCACCATCGGTCAGCTCACGTCGACGTTCGAGAAATACCGACAAGGTCATGTCCGGCGCCAAAGCCGGTACATCACAGAACACCTCCTCACCAGCATTGAGCAGTAAATCCTGCAGACGCTGGGTCAGACTTTCCATGTTCAACGGCTTGGTCAGGTACGCCAGAGGCGCCAGAGGCAAGGCTTCGCGCACGCTGGCACTGTCGTTGCGGATGCTCATCAGAATGAAGGGCAATGGCGGATTGCGTTTGCGCTGACGAACACTGCGCAAGACATTCAAACCATCCACACCGGGCAATTCCCAATCGACGATCACCAGGTCGTAAACGTTTTCCGCCAGTCGCGTCAGCGCGTCCTGGCCATCGGCGCACAGATCCATGCGCGCGTCGCAGCGCACATTCAGCAGCACTTGTTCGAGCAAATCACGCGACCAGGGATCGGCCTCGGCAATCAGCACTCGGGGTACAGCGGGTAAATCAACGGCCGTCATGCAACAAGCTCCCTCTCAATGCTTGCACCTTAGTCAATGCGGGCCACTCGATACAGTGCGCTGTGTTTCAGGTGGCGTAAAAAAACCCGCCGAAGCGGGTTTTTTGTCGATCAGTTCACAAATCGATCAGAGCTCCGAGAAGCACTCTTCGATGATCGCCAGACCTTTGTCCAGTTGCTCGTCCGGCGAAGTCAGCGGTACCAGGACGCGCAGAACGTTGCCGTAGGTGCCGCAGGACAGCAGGATCAGGCCCTTGTCGCGCGCCTTGGCCACAACCGATGCCACGGCAGCCGCGTTCGGTTTGTGGCTGTCGCCGTCAACGAACAGCTCGACCGCGATCATCGCGCCCAGAGCACGGACTTCGCCGATCACCGGGTACTTGGCCTGGATGGCTTTGAGGCCAGTGACCAGACGCTCGCCGACTGCCTTGCAGCGATCCAGCAGGTGTTCTTCTTCGAACACTTCCATCACGGCCAGGGCCGCGGCGCAAGCGATCGGGCTACCGGCGTAAGTGCCGCCCAAGCCGCCTGGCGCGATGGCGTCCATGTATTCGGCCTTGCCGCACACACCGGCCAGCGGGAAGCCGCCAGCGATGGATTTGGCGAAGGTGGTCAGGTCGGCGGCAACGCCCATCTGCTCCATGGCGAAGAAAGTGCCGGTACGGCCAGCGCCGGTTTGCACTTCGTCAGCGATCAGCAGAATGCCGTGGTGGTCGCACAGAGCGCGCAGGCGCTTCATGAACTCTTTAGGCGCGACGTAGAAACCGCCTTCGCCCTGAACCGGCTCGATGATGATGGCAGCGATGTCACGCGGCTCGGCGTCGTTCTTGAAGATGCGTTCGATGCTGGCGATCGAATCGTCGACGCTCACACCGTGCAGTTCGTTCGGGTACAGCGCGCGGAACACGCCGCCAGGCATCAGGCCCATGCCGGCCGAGTAAGGCACGACTTTACCGGTCAGGCCCAGGGTCATCATGGTGCGACCGTGGTAAGCGCCGGTGAACGCGATCACGCCGGCACGGCCAGTGGCGGCGCGGGCGATTTTCACGGCGTTTTCCACGGCTTCGGAACCGGTGGTCACCAGCAGGGTTTTCTTCTCGAAATCACCTGGAACCTTGGCGTTGATTTTTTCGCACACTTCCACGTACGGCTCATAAGCCAGTACCTGGAAGCAGGTGTGGGTCAGCTTGTTCAGCTGCTCGGTCACGGCCGCGATGATTTTCGGGTGCACGTGGCCGGTGTTCAGCACGGCGATACCGCCGGCGAAGTCGATGAACTCGCGACCTTCAACGTCAGTCACGGTGGCGTTCTTCGCGGACTCGGCGAAGATCGGGTGAATCTGGCCAACACCGCGTGGTACAGCGGCTTCGCGGCGTTTCATCAGGGATGCGTTAGTCTTGCTCATAAAGTCCTCATTCACCGCTCATCGGGCGGCGTGGTTCAAGGAAAATGCGGCGGGGTGCAACGGCGACAGCATGCGATGATCGACTGCCACAGCGTTCCCGGCCACAGAGAAAATTCCGGTTGAAGCACGCAAAGGGTCAGCGCTCTCGTGCCCTTTGCGTTTGAAGCAATGCCTTGCCGGGCTTATGCCCTCGAGCTTAGATGCCCAGGCAGAGGTATTTGATTTCCAGGTAATCTTCGATGCCGTACTTGGAGCCTTCACGGCCCAGGCCCGACGCCTTGATGCCGCCGAACGGCGCGACTTCGTTGGAGATCAACCCGGTGTTGACGCCGACCATACCGTATTCCAGAGCTTCCGCCACACGGAACACACGGCCCAGGTCGCGAGCGTAGAAGTACGAGGCCAGACCGAACTCGGTGTCGTTCGACATCGCGATCACGTCGGCTTCGTCTTTGAAGCGGAACAGTGGCGCCAATGGACCGAAAGTTTCTTCCTTGGCCACGGCGGCGTTGTTCGGCACGTTGGTCAGGATGGTCGGCTCGAAGAAGTTGCCTTCCATCGACTTGCCGCCAGCCAGAACGGTCGCGCCTTTGCTCACGGCGTCAGCGATGTGCTCTTGAACCTTGGCCACGGCTTTTTCGTCGATCAGCGGGCCAGTGGTGGTGCCGTCTTCCAGACCGTTGCCGATCTTGAGTTTGGCCACCGCCACTTTCAGCTTCTCGGCGAACGCGTCGTAGACCGAATCCTGAATGTACAGACGGTTGGCACAGACGCAGGTCTGGCCGTTGTTGCGGTATTTGGAAATGATCGCGCCTTCGACAGCCTTATCCAGGTCCGCGTCGTCGAACACGATGAACGGCGCGTTGCCGCCCAGTTCCAGGGACACTTTCTTGATGTCCTTGGCGCATTCAGCCATCAGTTGGCGACCGATTTCAGTCGAGCCAGTGAAGGACAACTTACGCACGATCGGGTTGCTGGTCAGCTCGCTGCCGATGTCGCCGGCGCTGCCGGAAACAACGCTGAACACGCCAGCAGGAATACCGGCACGCTGGGCCAGTTCAGCCAGAGCGAATGCGGAGAAAGGCGTTTGCGAAGCAGGCTTGAGCACCATGGTGCAACCGGCGGCCAGGGCCGGGCCGGCTTTACGGGTGATCATCGCGGCCGGGAAGTTCCACGGGGTGATTGCAGCGGTCACGCCGATTGGCTGCTTGATCACGATCAGGCGCTTGTCCGGCTGGTGGCCAGGAATCACGTCACCGTAGACGCGCTTGGCTTCTTCGGCGAACCACTCGATAAAGGAAGCGGCGTAAACGATTTCGCCCTTGGCTTCAGCCAATGGCTTGCCTTGTTCCAGGGTCATCAGGCGAGCCAGGTCGTCCTGGTTCTCGATGATCAACTCGAACCAGCGACGCAGCTTGTTCGCACGGTCCTTGGCGGTCAGTGCACGCCAGGCCGGCAGCGCTTTGTTAGCGGCTTCGATCGCACGGCGGGTTTCGGCAGCGCCCATTTTCGGCACGGTGCCCAGAATTTCGCCTGTTGCCGGGTTGTTGACCTTGATCGTCTGACCATTGTCCGCATCGACCCAAGCGCCATCGATGAAGGCTTGCTGGCGGAACAACTGAGTGTCTTTAAGCTGCATGTCGGCTTTCCTTAACAGCACCGCGGCAGGCGCGGAGCAAATTATGATTGTAGAAAGGCGCCTCAAAAGGCTGCCGTCAGGGAAATCATTCACCGGGCTGAAGCACATAAATAGCGCACGGAATGAACTCGTGCGGTTCAGCACCCAGACAAGAGCGTTTGAAATCTCAAACGAATCCTAGGATCAAAGGGGGTAAAGGACAATAGGCTGTTCGAAAAAAAGAACGAAAACGCCGCATTTGCCACAAATTTCAGATCAGCGTAGCAAACGCAGGTTACGCTTTGGAAAAGCGCTGTCGATTCAGCAGCATGGACGCCCGCAGTGCATATGAGTATCATGGCGCCCGCTTGCACCAGTAGCTCAGCTGGATAGAGTACTGCCCTCCGAAGGCAGGGGTCGTGGGTTCGAATCCCGCCTGGTGCACCATACGTAGAAACGAGAAAGCCTCAGGCCGTAGGGTCTGGGGCTTTTTTGTGGGTGTTGTAGTCAGGGAGGGCTACTCAACACCCCCCGATACAGACAAATTCCGCAAAACTATTTTTTGCCCGGCGCGCTTCACGCTCTCCAGAATACCTCCCCGAGGACTTAACCAAGGGGAACGCCATGCGTTTGATAAGGAATGCTGACAAGGGCCTCGAACAAACCGAAAACCCCACCACTGCCGCCCGATTGGTCAATGACGCGCTGATGCGAGGTCGCCACAACATCGCTGGACTCGCTAACTTCGGGAGCCATTCCCGCATCAGCAGCGACAGCGAAATTGTCGAGGCCGTCCGCAAGGGTGATTTGCTGTTGGTAAAGGAACGCTTTGCCAGCTCAGGCGGTGGCTTCATGGTTAGATCAGCGCCAGCGCCTGAACCGGTCTATATCCCCCCAAAAGATCCATGGCCACAGGCCAAACCTCGCGACGATCAGGTCTTTGCCAAATCCTGCATCCCCGATAACTGGTGTCGCACCGACGCCGGCACCGCTGCGGAGCCCGCTTCGAACTTCGGCAAGATAATGGTTGCGGGCGCCATGCTTTTTCCGTCTGCCAGCACCGCCGTAGCGACGGCACTCGGCGCCGATCTGGCACTAGGTCGCATGGCCGGTGGCGGCATCCTGCAGCAGCGTCTTAACTGGGCGATTCGCGGTGCCGGCGGGCCTGCCAGTGTTTTCATACTCGGCATGCTACCGACCAGGATGGCTGACGGGACGCTCCATACCGACACTCAGTTGCGCAGCATGACCCACGCCCCCACCCGTGTGCGTTTTCAGTTTCGTCGCGACGCCGAGGGCGCACTACAGGTTTACGGCATCCATACCACCGCATCAGGCGACGACACGGTGCGCACGGTGCAAGCCACGTGGAACGCCGATAAAACCGCCTTGGAAGCCAAGCTCAATGGCATCACTATCTTGTGGACGCCCCAGCGCGGGCCACTGGGACAGATGCCCCCGCTGATCTACCCCGACAGCAGCGGCGAACAGCTTGGCACCATCCTGGTCCACCCGATTCCGGGCAACACAGACAGTCAGCTCGAAGGCCTCCCCGGTGAAGACATCACCACTGACGACTGTATTCTGGTGTTTCCAGCGGACACTGGGTTGAAGTCGATGTATGTGGTGTTTGCTCGGCCTATTGGGGGCGACCACAGCTACCATCCCGCCCCCAAAACACTGCCGGCCTTTCCAGATGCCACGCGCGCAAAACAAATGTCGAGCGTCCAAGGCGGAGGCAAAAAACGAAGTCGTTGGAAAGATCGCAAGGGCAGAATTTATGAATGGGATTATGAGAATGGCAGAATTGAACTCTACGACAAGCAAGGTAAGCATTTGGGAGAGTTCAACCCCGATACGGGAGAACGTACAAAGGGTGCTGAACCAGGGCGAACCACATCAAAGTGATATGGGAGAGCAATAATGTTTTTAGAGATTACGGGCTTTCTCGCAGGCGACAACGATGACGATTCGATCAAATTTGAGTTCGACGTAAGTCCCGAATTTGAGCAAGCCGTTATGGACGTATTGGGCTGGGACAGCTTAGCAGCCGAAGCTAATGGCGAGCTTCCATTAACCGGCGGGCAGGTCCAACAAATAGAAATTGCGATCCAACAGTCATTACCGAAAGAATTGGAGCTATTCATCGGTGTACGGGCATAGCAGGGATTAGTAGTGGAATTCGACGAGGTACACCCCATCAGACCGGTGTCGATCAAACCACCTTTAGATAGTCGGTCGCGGGACTAAATCCATCTTGAGTTGGCTTGACCCCGGTGCCTGAAGAGGCAGTTGTCAACTTAAAGTTGACAACTGCGGCAGACGCCAAGAATGGCGCCCAACACTTTGGTGAACCAAGAGTTTGCGAGATCGCGCGGTTCTGCTCGTGGATTCAGCTTGGACGGATACGCATCAATCAATAATTTAAGCAAAATGACTCATCGGAAGGGAGCCGATCAACAAAAAACCCCTGAGCAGTATCAGCGCCGAAGCGAATCCACCGACAGGGGCCGTGTTGCAGGTGATTATAAGGATTGAGAACTTCTCATCAACTACTGGTTGGTTCGAAGCAACCGTCAAGGAAAACTTGACAGTTCAAACCGAAGGTTCGCGCAAGGTCAGCCGCAAGATGGCGACCTCCGGGCAACGCGGGCATTCAGGCAGCCCGCGTTATCGTTTACGACCATCGCGAGGAGGCTCGCTCTCACAATTATCCGGTGCCCATTTTTTGTGGCCGGCGCCTAAGCGTCTGCGGTTTGGTTGTGCTGCCTGGCGAAAATCGCCGCCATCTCTGGCTCATCCAGGTGATCCAGCGCTCGTTCCACCAACAAATGCACGCCATCGGCCATGCGGCTGAGCGCCAGGGCTTTGGAGCGACGCGAACCGTCCACATCGTCGGCGAGGTTGGCGGCGATGGCGCTGATCGACAGCAGGTCTTCCGAGGCATTGGCGAGCAGGGTTTCGGTGTTGATGTTGGGACTGACGCTGAAGAGCGAGCCTTTGCGTTCAGGTTGCTCTGTTTCCGTTGCTGGTGGGTCGGGGACTATTTTGGACATTTGACTAACTCCAGAAGTGGAGCCGTTCACGCGTCGCTGCTAAACGATGGGTGGCGGCTGTGCGCGGGTTAGCAGACCGGGGAGTTAGCAAACCGGCGCGCCCGAGGGCGCCCCACGCACAGCCACCATAACGTGCAGGTTAGTAACCTGACTGAAGAGGATGCTATGCACTTCACTAACCACGGCGGGCTGCTAAACCCGATCACTGACAACCAGTGACACGAATCAAACTACCGACCCGCTCCCAAGCGCACAAGCCGGCGGATTCTGGCGTAGCTGTAGGTAATGGCGCAAGAATTTGTAGCTTGCAGGAAGTAAAACAAAGCCCTTTTAAACAAGCCCAAAATCACTGGCCTGTGAGGTTCCCTGTCGGAGCGAGCCGGCTCCGGGCGGCGTTCCGACGAAGTACGTCAACGATGACGCAAGCAGTCTGAATGCCCAGCGTTGACTGGAAGAACATCGC
This sequence comes from Pseudomonas sp. LB3P81, assembly GCF_054897965.1. Lineage (NCBI taxonomy): Bacteria > Pseudomonadati > Pseudomonadota > Gammaproteobacteria > Pseudomonadales > Pseudomonadaceae > Pseudomonas > Pseudomonas sp. LB3P81. The sequence goes on from NZ_JBUBVG010000001.1 coordinate 3,167,721, forward strand.
GAGCAGGCTCGCTCCTACAGGAGATGATTCCACCAGAGAATGTCACTCAGTCGTCCAGTCGAATTCGTCGTAATCATCGTCTTCGTCGTCCTCGAACTCTTCATCATCAAGAACGTCTTCCTCAAGCGTTTCTTCTGCCTGCTTAGCCAGAAGAAACTCCTTACGACTCTCCGTCACTGCTCGCCGCAGTTCTTCACCCTTGACCGGGCAGTTGAGCATTTGGGCGATGCGGTCGATTTTTTTTGCCACGGCATCCTCCAACGCATCGGCTATAGGCCGATAGTGCGCGCTTTCGGGGGTGGATGCCAAATTGCGGAACACCGTTGCCCTCAGTTTTTCTTCAATTCCTTGAGTCTTGCGGTGAGGTTTTCCTTGGGAAAGCGTTTGTGCAATGTCGCCAACAATTCATCCGCCTCGCGTGTCTGACCGGCGTTTTGCAGGCGAACCACTTCCAGCAATTGCTCATCCAGGGTTTTCAACGGAGCGGCTGCACGTTTGCTGACTTTTGCTTCCTCGGCCATTTCGGCGCTGATCGATTCGCTCTGCGCGGGGGCGGCGAAATCCGCCATCGGTGCGGCGGGAGCTGGGGCCGCCAACGAGCGCGCAACTGACGACGGTGCTTGCGCTGCCTCTTTTTTAGCCACCGGGGTGGATGCTTTGGGGGCAAAGTCGTAACTCGGTGCTTCCTCTGTAGTTCGTTGCACCAGTGCCAGCATCAATGCGACGCCAACAAGGCTGGCGAACGCCACTTGCCAACGAGGCCTCTGGCAGGCCTTAACCCAGCGTTGCCACAAGTTCGGTTTCGGCGCGGGGACTTCACGCTGTGCAGCAGCCAGAATGAAGGCATCAAGATGGGCCGGTGGTTCGCTGGTCGAATGCTCGCGAAAATGCTGAAGCACCTGGTCTTCCGGTGTTTTGCGGGCGTCAGTCATGTCAATACCTCCTCGGCCAGCAGCCGACGCAGTTTTTGCTGGGCGTAGCGCAAGCGGCTTTTGACGGTTTCCAGCGGTGTGTCGGTGAGGGCGGCGATCTGCGACAGGTCGAGATCGCCGTGGGCGCGCAGCAGGAACACTTCGCGCTGGTCGGCAGGCAGGTTTTGCAAAGCAGCTTCAAGGCGCTGGTTATCGCGGCTCAGGCTCAGCAGTTGTTCGGGGTCGGCGGCGTCATCGGCCAGGGCGTGGGTCTGTTCGTCGTAGCTGTCGTGCAAGGGGTTGTGGATTCCGTGTTTGCGCCAGTGGTCGATCAGTCGATTGCGGGCGATCTGGTAGAGCCAGGTACGAAAGTTCGCCCGACCTTGTGGCTGACTGGTGCTGCGGATCAGGCTCAGCCAGGTTTCCTGGTAGACCTCTTCGGCCAGCTCGGATTTGCCGCTGAGGCCGAGCAGAAACCGATAAAGACCTTGCCGATGGCGGGCGTACAGAATCTCGAACGCCGGCCCGTCGCCTGAGCGATAGCGGGCCAGCAGTGATTCGTCGCTCAGTTCAGGAGCAGACATGTCAGTTGTAGCCTCCTTTATGCGGCTCGCTGTTGGAGGCGGTCGTGGTTCGCAGGCTTTGCGCCAGTTCCACCAATTGCACGAACTCCGAACGCAGGCCGAATGGATCATCGCCCCGGGCACCACGAGCCAGAGCCTCCGTGTCCTTCAGGCTGAAATCACCGGTGTAACGCCCGTCCTTGAGCTGTTGGGAAAACGCCGCCACGGCCGCCGCAAATCGCAGGTCATCACTGGCCTTGCCTTGCGAACCACCGGCAATCGGCCGCTCGATCAGGCGACTATTCCCACCTTCCGGCAGCTGATATCGCACACGCAGCATCGCCAGTTCTCCAGACTTTGCAGAGACAGCTGACTCGGCGCCGCCATACCGCAACGGCTCCAACCAGCCCTTCTCACCCTTAGGCACAATTTCGTACAACGCCGTGACCGTATGCCCTGCGCCGATTTCACCGGCATCAACCTTGTCGTTGCTGAAATCCTCACGCTTCAACGCGCGATTCTCATACCCTAACAACCGGTACTCGCTGACCTGCGCCGGGTTGAACTCCACTTGCAGCTTCACGTTTTTTGCCACGACGGCGAGGGTCGAGCCGAGCTGATCCACCAGCACCTTGCGCGCTTCGCGCAAGTTGTCGATGTAGGCGTAGTTGCCGTCGCCGGCATCGGCCAGTTGTTCCATCAGGTGTTCATTGTAGTTATCCACACCAAAACCCAGGGTGGTCAGGGACACGCCGGTCTTGCGTTTATCCACAGCCATTTGCTTGAGGCTGTCGAAGTCGCTGATGCCGACGTTGAAGTCGCCGTCGGTGGCCAGGAGGATGCGGTTGATGCCTTTGGGGATAAAGTCTTGCTGCGCCATTTGATAGGCCAGCTCGATGCCCGACGCCCCGGCGGTGGAGCCGCCCGCAGTCAATTGGTCGATGGCTGTACGAATTTTCGCTTTTTCCCGTCCGGAAGTCGGTTCCAGCACCACGCGCGAATCGCCGGCATAGACCACCAGCGACACCCGGTCCTGCTCGCGCAATTGATCAACCAGTAATTTCAGGGTGCTTTTGACCAGCGGCAAGCCCTCGCGACGGTCCATCGAACCGGACACGTCCACCAGAAACACCAGATTCGCCGGGGCCAGTTCAGCCACTGCGCGGTCCGATGCCTTGATGCCGATGCGCAACAAACGGGTGTGCGGGTTCCACGGTGATGGCGCCAGTTCAGTGGTCACGCCAAACGGCGAGCCATCGGTGGGCAACGCGTAGTCGTAGGGAAAGTAATTGACCATCTCCTCCAGCCGTACCGCGCCTTCGGGTGGCAGGCGTCCCTGATTGAGCAAGCGGCGAACGTTGGCGTAAGCGCCGGTGTCGACGTCGGCGCTGAAGGTGGAGACCGGCGCCTCCGCGACGCTGTGAATCGGGTTATCCGCCAGCGCTTGATATTGCTCACGCTGTTCATCCTGATAACCCGGCGGCGAAGATTCAGGCGCATAACTCGCCATGGGCGCCGCACTTACCCTGCGTTTGGCCATGGTCGCATCGGCCATGACCACCTCACTGCGCACCCAGGTACTTTGCGCCGGAGGTGAAACCGCAACCGCAGCGGATTCAGGCTTGGACGAAACACCACAACCGGCAACGGCCAACAGCAACCCGGCGGCGAAACCCTGGGCGGCCGGGCGGAGAAAATGCAGAGGGAGGGACATGGGGGCTGACCTCAGGAGGAAATTGATCCATTCATCCTCTGAGACGGGCAGCCCCACCGGTTCGGGTTAAACCCGCTGAAAAAACTTCAGCGGTGATAACGCCGCACCACGCTGCTGTTTTTCAGCACATGGCCTTTGATTTTTTCCAGCAACTGCGCGCGGGTCAGGCCGGCGGGCAAGGCATCCGGGGCGAGGTCCAGGGCGTAGAGCTGGATGATGTAGTGATGAGAGCTGTCGCCGACCGGCGGGCAAGGACCGATGTAACCGGTGGTGCCTTTGCTGTTGCTGCCAGCCACGCCTTCCAGGGCGGATTTGGCACCGACACCGGGCGGAATCTGGCGGGTCGCGGGTTTGATGCCGTAGTGAATCCAGTGATCGGAACCCAACCCTTTCTGACCATCCGGGTCGTGCATGACGATGGCGTAACTCAAGGTACCCGGCGGTGGGGCGGTCCAGCTCAGCGCCGGAGACTGGTTCTTGCCGCCACAACCGGCCGCATCGCTGGCCGCCGCCGAGGTGAACAGACGGTTGTCGGTGACACCGGGAATGCTGACGGTGAAGCGTTCTGCGGCCTGCGCCGGAAACTGCACGCAAAGGGCGACGGCAACGGCCGCCAGCCAAGGGTTCAGAGAGGTCAATCGGGTCATACCGGAGCACCTTGTGCGGGTGGGGCCGTGGTCGGCGTGCAAACTATAGCCGGACCGTTCGTGCGGTGGCAGTGGGAATTGGCTGAACCCGCGGATAAGCGCCAAACTCTTAAGTGAAACGCTTGCCTGGAGAACGATCATGGCACTGCACCGCGTCGCCCGTTTCGCCGATGTGCCCGACAATCGAGGCCTGGAAGTCCGGATTGGGGGCACCAAAATCGTCTTGCTGCGGGTTGGCGATCAACTGCGCGCCTATCAGGGCGAATGCCCGCACGCCGGGGCGCCGCTGGCCGAGGGCGCGTTGTGTCAAGGACATCTGATTTGCCCATGGCACAAGGCAGCCTACCGGATAGAGGACGGTGCGTTGTGTGAACCGCCGTCGCTGGACAGTCTCAAGCGCTATCCCCTGGAAGTGCGCGATGACGAAGTCTGGGTCGACGAAAACCCGCTTCCGGATGCTCATACCCCACCGGCCGATGATGAACGTACGTTTGTGATTATCGGCGCTGGCGCCGCAGGCACGGCGGGTGCGGCGGCGTTACGCGAAAAAGGTTTCGGCGGCCGCGTACTGCTGATCGACCGCGAACCTGACGCCGGTTACGACCGCACCGTGTTGAGTAAATTCGTGATTGCCGGGGAGATGCCGCCGGAAGAAGTCCCGCCGCTGCGCGATGAAAATTTTTATCGCGAACAGCGCATCGATCGCATAAACGGTGAAGTGGCGAGCCTGGATGCAAAGGCCCGGACAGTGCAGCTCAAGGATGGCCAAACATTGACCTATGACGCTGCGCTGATCGCCACGGGCGGCACACCCAACCGTCTCGAGTTGCCTGGAGCCGACTTGCCGCAGGTGTTCTTGTTGCGCTCGAAAGACCAGGCACAAAAGATTCTGACCGCCGCCCAGCCAGGCCAGCGTGCAGTGATCATCGGCGACAGCTTTATCGCGATGGAATCCGCGGCGGCGCTACGTGAATACGGCCTGGACGTCACTGTTCTGGCCCGCCACGCGGTGCCTTTCGCCAAACAGTTCGGCGAAACGGTCGGCAAGTCGATTCTTGCCCGCCACGTGGCCCACGGCGTGGTGTTTCATACGGATGGCGAAGCCGCGCAGATCGAAGGTTCGAGCAAGGTCGAAGCGGTGCGTCTGGATAACGGTCAGCGTTTTCCGGCGGATCTGGTATTGGTCGGCATTGGCGTCAGCCCGGCAACCGGACCGTTTAAAGATTTGCCCATGGAAAAAGACCATTCTTTGAAGGTCGACGGCGGCATGCGCGTGACTGAAGGGCTGTGGGCGGCCGGCGATATCGCCACCTTCCCGCTCAACGGCCAGCCGCAACGGATCGAGCACTGGCGCCTGGCCCAACAACACGCACGGATTGCAGCGGCGAACATGTTGGGCGGCGACGAGCATTACCTGGACGTACCGTACTTCTGGACCTGGCACTTCGGCAAAAACTACGACTACCTCGGTCACGCCGAAGCCTGGGACGAGGTCGAGTTCAAGGGCGATCCGTACCATCCACCCTTTATCGGACTGTTCGGCAAGAACGGCGTGGTGACCGCCGCCATCGCCTGCGATGAAGAGTGGGCGATGGCGATGCTCGCCGAGCGAATGAAACAGCCGCTGCCTGTGGACGAGGCATGGCGGCTGATCAGAGGTTGAAATTCCATCCTTGATGCTCTGAATGCCAGTAGGAGCTGCCGCAGGCTGCGATCTTTTGCCTTTGAAGATCAAAAGATCGCAGCCTGCGGCAGCTCCTACAGGTCAGTGCGAAACGTGCTCTTGGTTTTACTGGACGACGCCAGCACCACCGAGCTTGCTCATCACGAAACCGACGAACTCTTCGACGGTCATTTTCTGGCCATTGAATTCCACCTGATTGCTGGCGTAATGCAGTTTGGTGACGATGTCATTGCCGTCCGCTTTGGCGAACTGAGTGCCGACTGCCATGGCGCCGAACATGTCAGCGGTGGCAGTCGCTTGGTCGGCGATGACCTTGGCGTCGGTTTGACCGTCGATTTGCCCCTGGACGCTGAGCAAATCAACCAGCATCGGCTTGGACACTTTGATATTGACGTCCAGCAACGCGATCAATTGTTTGGTCAATTGATCCGGTGGCAGGTCCATGGATTGTGGCTTGGTCAGGTCGAGCACCAGGTTGGCGCGGCTTTCACCGTTGGCCGTGGTGAACGACAGGTTTTCCAGAGCCACTTGCGGGCCGGCTGCCAGCAATTTCTCAAGACCGGTTTTTACCTGAGCCTCTTCTTCCGGGGTCAAGACCAGCTCGGGCGCCGGCTCACCCGCAGCGGCAGCCTCGGCGGCGGCCTTCTCGTACGGCTGCAGTTTGGTCTGGTAAATCTGCATCAACGACATCGTCGCCGGGATATCGAGGTTCTTCAGGCTCATGGCCATCTGCGCAGAGCCGACCGTCTTGCCGTTCAGGGACACTTCGCCAATCTTGTAATCGGCTCGCCCGGAAGCGCTGGTGCCCGACTCTTCGGTCTGGTTCTTCATCTCGAACTTCTTGATGCCCAACACCGACTGTTGCGCGCCGAACGTGGTTTTGCTGTTGGTCAGCTCGACGGTGTTCTCGCCGGTGTAGTAGCCGTAGGTACTTTTCACCAGGTTGCTGGCCAGGGTCAGGCCGCTCAATTCGACTTTTACCGGGGCCTGGGTTTCATCGATTGTGGTCAGGATGAAGTTGTCCATGTAGCCGTTGGCTTTGACTTTCTGCGCCTTGGCGTTGGCCGCGACATCGAGGTTCAGGCCGGAGAATTTCAGGTGGGACTTGTCGTCCAGCGCCACGTCCAGCGGCAGCAATTCGAGGGTGCCGTTGGTGGCGTTGTCGTAGCCGATGTTGACCACGCCGGTGAGCGGCGATTTGTCCTTGGCGGCGGCGAACCACTTCTCGGTGATCGGCGTCTTTTCCAGCTCGTAGTGACTGGTGGCCATGACCGGCAACCACTTCAGCGACACCAGACGCGAGAACGGCAGCGGGCCGTGTTCGATGCGATCGACGAAGAGCAATTCGACTGGCGCCTCGCCGAAGATCTCGCCCTGGCCCTTGAGGCGGTAGTGCGCGGTGCTGCTGAACACGTGGCGCTCAAGCGACACCAGCTCCAGCGACGCGGTGCCGTTGGAGCCGACCAGCGCGGCTTGCAGTTCCTTGTTGGCGTCGGCGATCGAGGTGTTCAGCACCCCTTCGAGTTTGGTGCCGGTAAACCAGGCACCGCCAGCGCTGATTGCACCGATGGCCACGACAATTCCAAGAAGCACGCCTGCTGATTTATTCATGAATGACCCGTTCAATGTCCGTTGTTTGAGGTGTGGTCGTCTTCCCTGAACCCATGACGGGTTACGGTCACGACTGCGTTGAAAGTGCGATGGAGATTAGCATCAGGCGTACCGGGCGGCCCAATGTTTAAAGGTTAAAGAGTGTCTATGGACCGTAGGTATTGGTCGAGAGTTTCGGCGATTATGAGATCGCCTTCGCGAGCAAGCCCGCTCCCACAAGGATCACGCTGAACCCTGTGGGAGCGGGCTTGCTCGCGAAGGCGTCTGAACTAACGACACAGCATCAGGAATACTGAACTTCCATCTCATCCAACTGATGATCAAAGCTTTTCAGCCGAGCCGTCCATGTATAAACCAGCACCTCAAAATCCCGATTGATCACCGCCCCGCCCGTCAAATCCGCGCGCGGGTCGCAGAAGTCCAGCTGATAGCGTTCGCGGGCCATGGCGGCGGCGACATCGGAGAGTTCACGGGCGTTGCTCAACCAATGCCAGTCGTCGTCGGACACTTGCTTGTCCAGCGCCAGGCATTGCTTCTTCAACGTTTCGAGGCTTTTTTCCAGCGGTGTGCCGGTGAGTTCACCCATGACTTCCTGAAAGGTACGCCCGGGTTGCCAGTAACTGCCCCAGAAATACCGGTCGAACACCGTTTCGACCCGACGCAAAGCGACCTTGGTGTCCCAGATCAGCACCAGCGTCTTGCCTTGTTCAAGTTGTCTTTTTTTGATGCGCTGGCCCTGTATCGACGCCCAGGCCACCACCACGATGGCCATCACGGCGATCAGCGCGGCTGCGCTGTCGAGGAACACCAGCGCCTTGTCGATCTGGTGGGCCAGCATGATGCCGTAGAAATAGGTGGCCGAAAGCAACACCAATGCCGCAATAGCGCACCAGAAGCCAGGAGCATAAGGGTTTTTCATTATTGGAATCCCCATGACCAACGCGAGCCTTGATTGATGAGTTCGACGCGCGACCTCATCAAGTCAAAGCATAGCAACGGCCTCAGGGTTTGCTGGTGTTCATCGCTTGCGTTCGTCCGCTTTCCCAGCCACCGCCCAGTGCCAGGAACAAATCGATCTGGCTCATGGCAACTTGCGTGTTGGCGGAGGCCAGTTGCGCCCGCACATCGGTGTAGGTGCGGGTCGCTTGCAGGTCTGCCAGGAACGATTCACGACCGGCCTGGAAGAAGCGGTGTGTCTGGTCGCCGGTTTGCCGAGATTCTCCAGAATACCGACGGTGCCGACGGTCGCACCGATGCTGATGTCCGGGTACAACTCGCCGGTGGCAATGCCGATACCGGCGGTCGCGGCGGCCAATCGACGCTCGGCCTGACGCACATCGGGGCGGCGTTTGAGCAAAGTGGCGCCGTCACCGACCGGCAACAATTGCGCAATTTTCGGTAATTCGGCGCAGTCGCTGGTGCCGGCCGGCAATTGGTCGACCGGTTTGGCCAGCAACATCGACAAACGGAACAATCCCGCCTGACGCGCTGCTTCATAACGCGGCATGTCGGCACGCAGGGATTTGAATTGGGTTTGTGAGCGGGTGACCTGGGTTTCATCGCCACGCCCCGCATCGCGCAAACGCTGGATCAGCGTGGCGCCTTGGGCCTGCATTTCGAGGGAATGCAACTGCTGATGTTCATCTGGAGAGCGTCGAGGTTTTTTGACACGGGAGAAAAGACACACTGTTAGCTTGCTAACTATCAATATGGCATTTGAGAGGAAAGCTGGTCAAGTTTTGAAACAATTCTCATCAGCCAGCTTTTATAGATCATCAAGACTGACAGGTATGGCGATTTCGCGACTACGTGTATGGATGAGCGTCACCAAATCAAAAACTTCCAGACGTTCAAGCATCGCGTCATATAAATCTGCCGACACCAGGTACGCTTTGATTTGGTTGTTTTCCACCACCGCTATAGGACCCTCTAGCGATTCGCGCATCACAGCATCCACGTTTTGCTTAAGTTCGTTGATACCGATGACTCTTTCTGCCAAAACGCGCTGCATGATTCGATCTCATCGTTGAATGTGTGCCATGGAAAGCTACGCCAGTCAGCTTGAAAGCTTCCAAAAAACCTGTGACCAGGTTTTGCGTTCTTTACACCCCACGCCCCTTCCTCAGCAGCACATCCAACTGATCCGCCACCTCGGCCCAATCCGCATCATCCAGAATATCGTCGCGCAAAAACTGCGCTTGGCTCTTGCTCCAAAAAAATGCATCGGCCAAATGCAATTCGGGTTTGAGCGGTGAGTGGGTCGCGATGAATTTATCGATGCTTTCGGCGTCATCCGGCAGGCCGAGTTGTTTGAACAGGGAGGGAAGGCTGTGGGTTGGGGATTCCATGTCGGGCTCCTGGGTAAAGGCAAATGATTGGGTGACCGCTGCGCGGTCAATCGCCGGCAAGCCGGTCTCGCTCCCACAGGGACACGCGGTCGACTGTGGGAGCGAGACCGGCTTGCCGGCGATGGCGGTGTCACTGACGCCGCAAAACTCATTGACTCAACTCCCGCACCTCGGCATGCGGCACCATTTTCAGATACTCCGGCATGCTCATGTGCAGCAGATTGTTGTGGTTACCGGCCTCCAGATAGATGTCATTCTGCCGAGTCAGCAACGGGTCGATGACCATTTCCAGGCCATAGGACTCACCCAACGCCGGCACCGCGCCGCGTTCGCAGTCTTCGAACAGACGCGCCAGGGTGCTTTCCCGGGTGACTTGCCATTCGCCGCTGCTGCGCACTTTAGTCAGGTCCAGGTGACGACTCGCCGGCAGCACGGCCATCAGGAAATGACCATGGTGGTCGTCGAGGATCACCGACTTGGCCACCCGTTCGGCAGGAATGCCCGCGACCCGCGCCGTTTCAAGGCTGCTGGCCGAGTGTGGATGGGTAACGATGTCAAATTCGCAGCGCGCCTTTTCCAGGCTGCTCTGCACGGTTTTTGCCATACGCATGATGCACCTCGATGTCCGCAACAACGTTGGCGGACGATGGATAAACGTTTTCTCCATTGAAAAGTCTAGGCCTGCTGGCGTCATCGCGCGGGAAATCTGCCCACTGGAACATCGTCGACAACTGAGCAAAATTCGTACAATCCGCTGCTCGACTAAACTGTATGAAGCGATGGGCACTGACGGTAACGCGCACTGCCTGAATCGACGCGGTGCTCTCAGATTCATCGCGAGCGAGCTCGCTCCTACAGGAGGGTCAAGTGAACACTCGTTGCTGTGCAGTGGCATTGCTGTTGGCCTTGAGCGGATCGGCATTCGCGGCGGACACCATTGTGCTGATTCCCAACCCCATGGGGATCTGGCTGATCACGTTCGGCATCGCCTTTCTGATCGCCGAGGCTGCCTTGCCCAATTACGGCGTCATCGGGTTGGGCGGGATTGTGATGTTCGTCATCGGTGCGGTGATTCTTAGCAACACCGAAGTGCCTGTCCCGTTGATGATCGGCCTGGGTCTGATCAGCGCGTTGTTGTTGATTTTCCTGGTGATCCACGCCCTGAAAACCCGTCCGCGCCAAACAGTCAGTGGCGATGCCGGGCTCGTGGGCAGCGTGGCTCCGGTGATGTCGTTACAGCCCGGCAATGCCTGCAACGGCTGGGTGCACCTGCAAGGAGAAAAGTGGCAAGTACTCAGCGCCACGCCACTGGAAACCGGGCAACAGGTCCGGGTGGTGGCGCGCAAGGGATTACTGCTGCAAGTGGCCGCGGCTGACGCGGCGCCGGGTGGAGAATAACCATGGGTCTGCAACTGGGCTTTGCCGCACTGCTGCTGTTGGTCATTGCGCTGGCGGGATCGACTTTTCGCATCCTGCGCGAATACGAGCGCGGGGTGGTGTTCCAGCTCGGCCGTTTCTGGCAAGTGAAAGGCCCCGGCCTGATCCTGTTGATTCCTGTGGTGCAGCAAATGGTTCGCGTCGACCTGCGCACCGTGGTGCTCGACGTGCCGCCGCAAGACGTGATCACCCGCGACAACGTCTCGGTAAAGGTCAACGCGGTGCTGTACTTCCGCGTGCTCGACCCGCAGAAGGCAATTATCCAGGTTGAAGATTTCCTCATGGCCACCAGCCAGCTGGCCCAGACCACCTTGCGCGCGGTGCTCGGTAAACACGAGCTCGATGAATTGCTGGCCGAGCGCGAACGGTTGAACATCGATATCCAGCAAGTGCTCGATGCCCAGACCGACGCCTGGGGCATCAAGGTCGCCAACGTCGAGATCAAACACGTGGACCTCAACGAATCAATGGTCCGCGCCATCGCCAAGCAGGCCGAAGCCGAGCGGGAGCGCCGGGCCAAGGTCATCCACGCCGAAGGTGAACTGCAGGCCTCGGAAAAGCTCATGCAGGCCGCCGAAATGCTTGGCCGTCAGCCGGGCGCCATGCAGCTGCGCTACATGCAGACCCTGAGCTCGATTGCCGGGGACAAAAGCTCGACCATCGTCTTTCCGTTGCCGATCGAGTTGCTCAAGGGCATGGCGGATTTGTCGGCGAAACCTTGAAGCGGTGATGACCTGTGGTGAGGGGGCTTGTCGGATCGCCGCACCGTCCCGTCGGACTGCGTGGCAGTCCCTTGTTTGGGGCCGCTTCGCGGCCCAACGGGAGCAAGCTCCCTCGCCACAAAAACCACTTGGTTCAAAACTTGGGCAGCACCGCGCATTCGCCGAGCCAGGTCAGCAAACGGTCGAGACAGGCCTCGACCGACTGCGTCCCGGTGTCGAGTATCAGCGCAGCGGCAGGCGGCGGTTCATAAGGCGCAGAAACCCCGGTAAATCCTGGCAGTTCACCGCGACGGGCCCGAGCGTAATGACCTTTGGGATCGCGCTGCTCACACACCGCCACGGAAGCGCTGCACCAAACCTCGCGATAATCCTCGCCTAAGCGCGTGGTGAACAGTTCACGCAACTCCAGCAGCGGCGCGATCATCGCCAGAATCACCACCTGCCCGTTCTCCACCAGCAACGCCGCCAGTTCGCTGGCCCGGCGGATGTTCTCCACGCGATCACTGTCGGAAAAACCCAAATCGCGATTAAGCCCGACCCGCAGCCCATCGCCGTCGAGCACGACGCTCTGCACGCCGCGTCCGAACAACTCGGCGTGCAGTGCCTGGGCCAGCGTCGACTTGCCCGCCGCCGGCAAACCGGTCAACAGAATCGCCGTGCCGCGATGGCCATTGCGTGCCTCCCGTTGGGCGCGGCTGATGCTCGCCGGCGGCGCCTGTAGGTTATCGAGCCTGGACATGAGCCGGCACCGTAATGTTGCCCGCCGCCCACGCCTCTTCGCGATTGGCCAATGCGATGGCGATGGACTGGACTTCGGTGGACTGCACCTGATCCGGCAGCGGATCGAGCCCGGCACTGGCAAAAATCTGCCCGTAAGCATTGCGCAGATCGGCGTACGAGAGATCGCGACGCAGATCGGCCTGCAAGGTGTTCAACTCGCCCTGAATCAAGTCCAGTTCACCCAGCCCCGCCGCCTGATAGCGATTGCGCATTTGGCCGACAATCTGCCCGTCAATGTCCGACAGTTGCTGATTGGTCTTGAACTGTCGCAGCGCCTCGTGGAAGTTGGCATTGGCCACGTAAAGCTGGGCCAGCACCGCAATCGACATCGCCTGACGACGCGCCGTGGCCACTTCTTCACCGGCCTTGGCGACATTGATCGCCGCCGGTGCAGAGATCACGCTGAACAGGTTCCAGGTTACCTTCACGCCATAGTCGGCCCACCCCTGCTCCACCAGGAACGAGTTGGTGTCGTAATGCCCACCGGCGGAAAACTCCAGGCCCGGCAGCAGGCGCAACATGGCTTTACGGGTTTCGGCGGCACTGATGCGGCTTTGGTAATCCTGCTCACGCAGTTCCGGGCGGCTGGCCAGGGCTTCCTGTTCCAGGCTGGCGAGGTCGACTTTGAGTTCCGGAATGACGTAGTCGTCCTGAGTCGCCAGCGTCATCTCGGTGCCCAGGGGCAGATTGATCAGGGTCGCCAGTTCGGTTTTCGCCAGCGACAGCGCGCGGCGTTGTTCTTCCAACTGGCGTGTGGCTTCGATCAGCGAGCGCTGATAACCCAACGCCTGGATCGGATCGCCGACGCGCTGTTCGCTCATGCTCTCGCTGTTGCCGCGAGCGGTCTCGACCCGGGCCATGAGGCTGTCGATCTGCGTGAGCAAACGTTCGGCGGCCACTGCTCGCCAATAGGCCGAGCGCACGTCCTGAACGATGGTGTTGATCACTTTGCGCCGGCGTTCCTGAACGATCAGCCGTTGGTCGCCCTGTTGCTTGGCACTGATGTAGCTGACGCCAAAATCGAGCACGTTCCAGACCATGTTCAGGTCGGCGACCTCACGGTCACGGTCCTGTGAGGTCGACGGTTCCAACGACTGGGTGCCGGTCCGCACACTCTGGCTGCTGGAGGCGCTGACGTTGTTGCGACCGACGTAACCGGCGTCCAGCGCCATGCGCGGCAGCATGTCAAAACTGGCCAGGTCGAGCTGGCGCTTGGCCAAGGCCTCTTCCATGATCTTGAGCCGGCCTTCGAGGTTGTATTTCACCGCGCGGGCCATGGCCTGATGCAGGGTCAGCGGACCGCTGAGGGGCTCCTGACCCTCGTACATGCTTTGCAGATCGTTTTTGGCGCGCTGCTCACTGACGCTGCGTTCGATCGGTTCACTTTTGACTGCACATCCACTGACTGCCAGCGCGAGCAGGCTCGCGACGAACAACTTCTGACTTCTCTTCATCCTTGACCGCCCCTGGGTGTCGCAACGATTAAATTGTTGTGTCAGGCCTGCACTTCGCTGATGCCGGCCTGTTTCAAAGCAGCGGCCAGGTCGTTGACCTGCCGTTGCTCGGTGTCTTTGAGCTGTTGCAGTTGCTGCGCGAGACTGGGCGCGCCAAATACGCCGCGCAGGCCTTGGGAAGCATCACTGACCATGATCGAATGACTGCCGAATGAGTTCAGCGAACTTTGCTCGTTGCCGACGTCCTGATTGAACAGATTCGACAACGTGCTGGTGCTGAACACCCCGCCATCGCCACCGCCGATGCCGAGGAAACCGTGGCTTGCACCTTCGCCGCCGCCGCTGTCGCTGCTGGTGAACACTTGCGCGACATAACTCTGCGCCAGCGCGCCGTTGTTCACGAAAATGTCACCCAGCGGCCGAATGCCGCCGCCGACGTCCCGGTTTTCGAACAACGGAGCAAAGGTCAGCGGGGAACCGAGGTCACCGGTGGGCGCGGTGAAAACGATCGGTTGCAGGGGCACGTTGGGTTGATCGGACACGGTCACCGGGTCGCTGCTGAGGAACTCCGGATCCGGGGTCACCGAGACGACGCCTATCGCGTAATTGTTGGAGACCGACACGCTGTCACCCACGTTACCGGCCAGATCGGTGACGTTGCTGGTGTCGAGGGCGATGAAGTTGCTCGGGTCGCTGACATTGGCAGTAGGCGTAAACGTGGCAGTCCACGTCTTGCCACCGTCGCTGCTGCTCAGGCCGGTCAAATCCCCGTTGGTCACGCTCAAATCCGACAGGTCGAAATTGTTCACCGCTTCGTTGAAGGTGAACGTCACCACGGTGCTCTGACCGACGCCCATGCTCGGGTTGGCGACCACGATGCTGACCGTCGGCCGGGACGCGTCCAGTATGTAGTTGTTGGAAATGGCAATACTCGCGCCGAGGTTGCCGGCGGCGTCCTGCACCGTACCGGTGTCGAGCACGATCAGGTTGGTCGCGTCGTTGATGCTGGCGGTCGGCGTCAGGGTTGCCGTCCAGGTGATACCGCCGTCGCTGCTGTTCAGGTTCGACAGCACGCCGTTGGCGACGCTGATGTCCGACAGGTCGAAACCGCTCACCGCTTCACTGAAGGTGAAGGTCACCGTGGTGGTTTCGCCGATGCCCAGGCGATTGTCGGCGACCACGATGGTGGCGCTCGGCAGCGCGGTGTCGATGGCGTAGTTGTTGGAGTCGGTGGTGCCGGTGCCGGCGTTGCCCGAGGCGTTTTGCACGCCGCTTTTGTCCAGTGTGATCAGGTTACTGGTGTCGGTGATGCTCGACGTCGGGGTGAACGTTGCCGTCCAGGTGACGCCGCCATCACTCGACGACACACTGCTGAGCGTGCCATTCACAATCGTCAGGTCGGCGTTGGAGAAACCGCTCACCGCTTCGCTGAAGGTAATAGTGACCAGTGAAGTTTCACCCGCCTTCAGCGCAGTGTCGGCGACCACGATGGTGGCTGTCGGCAGCACTGTGTCGATCGTAAAGTTCGCCGAGTTGGTGGTTCCGCTGCCCGCGTTACCGGCAACGTCGGCCACCCCGGTGTTGTTCAGGGTGATGACGTTGCTGGTGTCCTTGACGCTGACCGTCGGTGTGAAGGTGGCGGTCCAGGTGATGCCGCCATCGCTGCTGCTTACCGCACTCAACGTGCCGTTGGGGATGGTCAGGTCGGCGTTGGTGAAACCGGTCACCGCCTCGCTGAAGGTGATGGTCACCAAGGACGTTTCGCCCGCGCTGAGAGTGCTGTCGGCGACCACGATCGTAGCGGTCGGACGCAGGCTGTCGATCGCGTAGTTGTTGGAATCGGTGGTGCCGCTGCCGGCGTTGCCCGCCAGGTCGCTGATGCCGGTGTTGTCCAGGGTGATCAGGTTGGTCGTGTCGTTGACGCTCACGGTAGGCGTGAAGGTCGCGGTCCAGGTGATGCCGCCATCGCCGCTGCTCACCGCGCTCAAGGTGCCGTTGGCAATTGTCAGGTCCGCGTTGGTGAAACCGGTCACCGCCTCGCTGAAAGTGATCGTCACCAGCGAGGTTTGACCCAGCGCCAGCGTGGAGTCCGTCACAACGATAGTCGCCGTTGGGCGCACGGTGTCGATGGCGTAGTTGTTGGAGTCGGTGGTGCCGCTGCCGGCGTTGCCCGAGGCGTTTTGCACACCGCTGTTATCCAGGGTGATCAGGTTGGTCGCATCGGTGGTGCTGGCGGACGGCGTGAACGTGGCGGTCCAGGTAATGCCGCCGTCGCTGCTGCTCACCGCGCTCAAGGTGCCGTTGGCAATCGTCAGGTCGGCGTTGGTGAAACCGGTCACTGCCTCGGAGAAGGTGATGGTGACCAGCGACGTTTCGCCGATTTTCAGCGCGTTGTCGGCGACGACAATGGTGGCCGTCGGCAGCACGGTATCGATCGTGTAGTTGCCGGAGTCGGTGGTGCCGCTGCCCGCGTTGCCGGAGAGGTCGGCCACACCGGTATTGCTCAGGGTGATGACGTTGGTCGCGTCGTTCACACTCACCGTTGGCGTGAAGGTGGCGGTCCAGGTGATACCGCCGTCGCTGCTGCTCACCGCCGTCAAGGTGCCGTTGGCAATCGAAAGGTCCGCGTTGGTGAAACCGCTCACGGCCTCGCTGAAGGTGATGGTCACCAGCGACGTTTCGCCGGCACTCAGGGTCGGGTCTGCCAGGACGATGGTCGCGGTGGGCCGGACCGTGTCGATGGCGTAGTTGTTGGAATCGGTGGTGCCGCTGCCGGCGTTGCCCGACAGGTCGCTGATGCCGGTGTTGTCCAGGGTGATCAGGTTGGTCGTGTCGTTGATGCTGGTGCTCGGCGTGAAGGTCGCGGTCCAGGTGATGCCGCCATCGCTGCTGCTCACCGCGCTCAAGGTGCCGTTGGCAATTGTCAGGTCCGCGTTGGTGAAACCGGTCACCGCCTCGCTGAAAGTGATCGTCACCAGCGAGGTTTGACCCAGCGCCAGCGTGGAGTCCGTCACAACGATAGTCGCCGTTGGGCGCACGGTGTCGATGGCGTAGTTGTTGGAGTCGGTGGTGCCGCTGCCGGCGTTGCCCGAGGCGTTTTGCACACCGCTGTTGTCCAGGGTGATCAGGTTGGTTGCGTCAGTGATGCTGACGGACGGCGTGAACGTCGCCGTCCAGGTGATGCCACCGTCGCTGCTGCTCACCGCGCTCAAGGTGCCATTGGCAATCGTCAGGTCGGCGTTGCTGAAACCGGTCACTGCCTCAGAGAACGTGATAGTGACCAGCGACGTTTCGCCGATTTTCAGCGCGTTGTCGGCGACGATAATGGTGGCTGTCGGAGCCACGGTATTGATTGTGTAGTTGCCGGAGTTGGTGGTGCCGCTGCCCGTGTTGCCGGAGAGGTCGGCCACCCCGGTGTTGTTCAGGGTGATGACGTTGGTCGCATCGTTCACACCCACCGTTGGTGTGAAGGTGGCGGTCCAGGTGATGCCGCCGTCGCTGCTGCTCACCGCCGTCAAGGTGCCGTTGGCAATCGAAAGGTCCGCGTTGGTGAAACCGCTCACCGCCTCGCTGAAGGTGATGGTCACCAGCGACGTTTCGCCGGCACTCAAGGTCGGATCTGCCAGGACGATGGTCGCGGTGGGACGGACCGTGTCGATGGCGTAGTTGTTGGAATCGGTGTTGCCGCTGCCGGCGTTGCCCGACAGGTCGCTGATGCCGGTGTTGTCCAGGGTGATCAGGTTGGTCGTGTCGTTGATGCTGGCGCTCGGCGTGAAGGTCGCGGTCCAGGTGATGCCGCCATCGCTGCTGCTCACCGCGCTCAAGGTGCCGTTGGCAATTGTCAGGTCCGCGTTGGTGAAACCACTGACCGCTTCACTGAAAGTGATCGTCACCAGCGAGGTTTCACCGATTTTCAGCGCAGTGTCCGCCACGACAATGGTTGCCGTTGGCCGCACGGTGTCGATCGCGTAGTTGTTGGAGTCGGTGGTGCCAAGGCCCACGTTGCCGGTGCTGGCCGCCTGCACACCAGTATTGTCCAGGGTGATCAGGTTGGTCGCATCGGTGATGGCGCTGGTCGGGGTGAACGTCGCCGTCCAGGTAATGCCGCCGTCGCTGCTGCTCACCGCGCTCAAGGTGCCATTGGCAATCGTCAGGTCCGCGTTGGTGAAACCGGTCACGGCCTCGGAGAAGGTGATGGTCACCAGCGACGTTTCGCCGATTTTCAGCGCGTTGTCAGCGACGATAATGGTGGCCGTCGGAACCACGGTATCAATCGTGTAGTTGCCGGAGTTGGTGGTGCCACTGCCTGTGTTGCCGGAGAGGTCGGCCACGCCGGTGTTGTTCAGGGTGATGACGTTGGTCGCGTCGTTCACACCCACTGTTGGCGTGAAGGTGGCGGTCCAGGTGATACCACCGTCGCTGCTGCTGACGGCGCTCAGGGTGCCGTTGGCAATCGTCAGGTCCGCATTGGTGAAACCGCTCACTGCCTCGGAGAAGGTGATCGTCACCAACGAAGTTTCACCCGCTGCCAGTGAAGTATCGGCCAGCACAATCGTGGCGGTCGGACGCACCGTGTCGATGGCGTAGTTGTTGGAATCGGTGGTGCCGCTGCCGGCGTTACCCGACAGGTCGCTGACCCCGGTGTTGTCCAGGGTGATCAGGTTGGTCGTGTCGTTGATGCTGGCGCTCGGCGTGAAGGTCGCGGTCCAGGTGATGCCGCCATCGCTGCTGCTCACCGCCGTCAGCGTACCGTTGGCGATGGTCAGGTCGGCGTTGGTCAAACCACTGACCGCTTCACTGAAGGTGATCGTCACCAGCGAGGTTTCGCCGATCCTCAGCGCACTGTCCGCCACGACGATGGTCGCGGTGGGACGGACCGTGTCGATGGCGTAGTTGTTGGAATCGGTCGTGCCGCTGCCGGTGTTGCCCGACAGGTCGCTGACACCCGTGTTGTCCAGGGTGATCAGGTTGGTTGTGTCGGTGATGCTGGCGGTTGGCGTGAAGGTCGCCGTCCAGGTGATGCCGCCGTCGCTGCTGCTCACCGCCGTCAGCGTACCGTTGGCAATGGTCAGGTCCGCGTTGGTGAAACCGCTCACCGCCTCGGCGAAGGTGATGGTCACCAGCGAGGTTTCGCCGATTTTCAGCGCATTGTCGGCCACCACGATGGTCGCGGTCGGACGGAGCGTATCGATGACGTAGTTGTTCGAGTCGGTGGTGCCGGTCCCGGCGTTGCCCGCCAGGTCGCTCACTCCGGTGTTGTTCAAGGTGATCAGGTTGGTCGTGTCATTGACGCTGGCGTTCGGGGTGAACGTCGCCGTCCAGGTGATGCCGCCGTCGCTGCTGCTCACCGCCGTCAGCGTACCGTTGGCGATGGTCAGGTCGGCGTTGGTGAAACCGCTGACCGCTTCGCTGAAGGTGAAGGTCACCAACGAGGTTTCGCCGATCCTCAGCGCCGTGTCTGCCACGACGATGGTCGCGGTCGGCCGCACGGTATCGATGGCGTAGTTGTTCGAATCGGTCGTGCCGCTACCGGCGTTGCCCGCCACATCGCTGATGCCGGTGTTGTCCAGGGTGATCAGGTTGGTCGCGTCAGTAATACTGGCGGTCGGGGTAAAGGTTGCCGTCCAGGTGATGCCGCCATCGCTGCTGCTCACCGCCGTCAAGGTGCCGTTGGCAATCGTCAGGTCGGCGTTGGTGAAACCGGTCACGGCCTCGTTGAAGGTGAAGGTCACCAGCGAGGTTTCGCCGACTTTGAGCGCCGTGTCGGTAAACACGATGCCGGCGGTCGGGCGAGCGGTGTCGACGATGTAGTTATTGGAATTGGTGGTCCCGACGCCAGCAGTGCCCAGACCGTTGATTACCCCGGTGTTGTCGAGGGTGATGACGTTGGTCGTGTCAGAAATACTGGCGGTCGGCGTGAACGTTGCCGTCCAGGTGATGCCGCCATCGCCGCTGCTGACTGCCGTCAAGGTGCCGTTGGCAATCGTCAGGTCGGCGTTGGTGAAACCGGTCACCGCCTCGGAGAAGGTGATCGTCACCAGGCTCGTTTCGCCGATGCTCAGCGTGGTGTCAGCGACCACAATGGTTGCGGTCGGCGGCGGTGCATACGCGGTGTTGAGTACGCCGCCATCGTTGTAGATTGTCGCCACGGAGGTCGGCGAGGTGCCGGTTGTCCCGCCGTCCAGTGCAGGACCACCGGCACCGCTGCCCGCGGCATTACCGGCCAGGGCAGCGAAGTTGGCGGCCGTCATCAGCAGTGTGCCTTTGTTCCAGATCGCACCGACGCCCCGGCCGCCGATGCCGCCGTTGGAGGCGTTGCTACCTTGGCCACCCCCACCGCCGCCGCCACCACCGGCGCCGATGTTGTTGGTAATGTTCGACGTGCCGATGATGGTCATGACACCGCTGCTTGCGTTGTAGATCCCGCCCGCCGCGTTACCGCCGGCGCCACCGACCTTGTCCCAACCGGCGCCGCCACCGCCGCCGCCAATGGAAATCGTGCCATTGGTAGCCGTCGCACCGTTACCGCCGTTGCTGTAGTAGTTAACGCCCAAGCCGCCAGTCCCGCCAGTGCTGGTGCCACCGCGACCGCCCATGTGCGTCGCGTCATAACCGCCGCCGTAACCGCCGATACCGCCGCTGCCCGCCTGGCCGCCCAACGTGCCGGTGCCCGGCCCGGCCGAACCGCCATGCCCACCGCCCTGGCCGCCCAAACCGCCGCCACCGCCACCGCCACCGCCGTAAAACGCGCCCGTGACACCGCCACCACCACCGCCACCGGAAGCGGCGTTCGAGGTCACGCTAACGTTGTTCAGCGTCAGGATCCCTGCGTTGAAAATCCCCCCGGCCATCGCACCCGTGGCACCGTAACCACCGTTGCCGCCCGTGCCCGACACCAGGCCACGGGTGATCACCAGACCATCCAGCGTCACGGTTTTGCCCGACGCAATTTCAATCACCCGAGTCCTGTACTGACCGTCGAGAATCACATCCGCCGCACCGTCATTGTTCAGGTCGCCATCAACGGTGATGTTCTTGTTGATGAGCAGTTCGGAGGTCAGTTGCACCGTCATGCTGGCGTTGAAGGTGACGGAATCGCCGTTCTGCGCCGAAGCGATGGCGGCGCGCAACGAGCCGACGCCCGTGTTGGCGTTGTTGGTGGCCGTCCAGGTCGCCAGGCCCCACTGATAGTCGCTCATGGCGGCGGTCGAGAGAACGTTGGCGCTTTCGATGTTGCCGGTAGCGATCTCCAGATCCCAGTCGCCGCCCACGCCGGTGCGGTTGCTGGAGGCCGCCACATCACGGCCGGTCAGTTGCGCCAGGGAATCGACGAAGCTCAAACCCCGTTCGCCTTCGGCGGTGTAGCAGCCGTAGATCATGATGTCGCCGCCGACATTCATGTCCTTGCCGATTTCCGCCAGCACCGCACTGCGGGCCGCGACGTTATCGGCCGACAGGTAACTGTCGCCCAGCCACAGATCACCCGCGTTGCCGTGGGCGATGATCTGCACCGAACTGATGCCCTGATGGGTGTCCAGGTAGTCGGCTATCTGCTGCAAGCCGTCCCTGGTGGCGTCGAGTTGAACCACCTGAGTGCCGGGCGCCACACCCTTGAGCAAGCTGTCAGCGTCCTTGACCCGGGAGTCGACGAACACCACGCTTTGTCCGGGCACTGCAACGGGCGCCACGGCGGGCGTGGCATCGGCCTGGCCGTGGGTGTCCTGACTGGCGACCGGTTTCTCGGCGACCGGTGGCTTTGCCGCGTCAGCCGTGGTGTGGCTGTCAGCCTGGGCGGTATCGGCCACAGTAGCTGCCACCGCGCCGTCGAACAGCATGCGCGGCTCCAGGGACACGATCATTGGAGAGGCCAGCGCTCGTGCGCCTTTGGTAATCCGTGACTTGCCGTTGCTCCACCACATGTTGCTCACCCGGACTCGAACGTTTTTGCTGCGTAAACGAAAACGCCGCGATCAACTGATCGCGGCATCGGCTTTCATGCGAATGACATTGGCGGCGCTGGCTGAGCCATCGAGCCAGAAGGACAATTGTGCGTACTGCTCGAACAAATCCGGCGGCAGAATCGTGCGCCGCGATTGCAACTCGACTTTGGGTTTGACCTTGTGCAGGCCCGATACACCCAAGGCTTGATCGAACTCCGGCGCGTCGTAGGCCAGGTTGTCGAAATCGTGTTCGAACCAGGGTTCGCCAATGAAGTCGTAGACCAGCCGCATCACCCGGTCAGGCGCCTGGGTCAGCAGGTCGTAATCGACGATCAGCAGCGAGTCGGCGTGCTCACCGTAATAGGCTTCCTTAAGCGCAGCCCAGGCAAAACCGACCAGGCGATTGCGTTGGGCCAGGGTTTCGCAGCGGCTGTAGACCGTATTGCGTTCGACCGCATCGCCAAACAGCTTGGTGTTTTCGAACGGGTTGGCGCGATAAAGACGTTCGATGCTGTCCATGACCCAGGCGACGTTGCGCACACAGGCAATGACCTTGGCTTGAGGGAACAGATCGCTGATCGCCGGCAGGCGCGAACTCCACAAGCGGTTGGTGTCGAACACCACCGGTTTGTCGGCCTTGTCGGCGTAGAAGGAATCGAACAGGCCGCGAAGTAAACGGCGGCGCAGATGGGTATCGATCACCGCGCCGAACTCGCTGCCGGCGCTGCATTGTTCAAGGACACCGGAAAAAAGTGAGCCGACGGGGCTGGTCATGCCGGCATGGAAACGCGGGTTCTGCAAAAGGATTGCAGAAAGCAGGGTCGAGCCCGAACGCGGCAAGCCGGAAATAAAGTGGAACTGTGACAATCCTTTCACCCTGATCATAAGTCCTTTTGTAAGGGAGCGTAGACCATGGGTGACCCTATGGGTAATGGTGTTTTGATATCAAGCCGAAGTAAGCCGACGGGGTAATGCAATTCCCGTTACAGCCTCAAGGCCGCATGAACAAACGTGCGTTGGCGCCGCCCGCCTGAGTTTCGCCAATACGCTGCCAGCCGGCGGGCAACGGCGCGAATTCGTCCGGCACATCGACGGTGCCGATCAGCCAGACTCGACCACCGCCCTTGGGCAAACTCTCGAGGCTGTCGAGGTAAGTGTCCTGGGTCACCAATGTGCCAAAACCATAGGCATTCGGCCGGCTCGAAATACCATTGGCCAGCGGCGGTGTGAACAGCAACGGCTGGGCGTCGGTGCGGTTGTAATAGACATAGCTGAGATACCAGAGCATATCGCTGGTGACGATCCGGTCGCCGGTCACGAAGTGCTGGTTGACATAATCGACCATGACGCTGATCTGATCATTGGTGTCCACCGTGGCGTTATTCTTCAGGCCCACCAGCTCAACGCCGACAAACAGCGCCAACACCGTCACGGCCAGTACCCGAAAGCCTGAATACAGACGATCAACCGCCAGCGCGACAATCATCGGCAGCCCCAAGGCATAGGCCGTCAGATAGCGCTCGATAAACACCGGCGTGATAAATGACACCCCGAACACCAGCAGCAGCGGCAACGCCGTGTAGATCAGCAGCAGCACGCTACCCCGAAAGACACTGCGGTCCCGCGCCACCCCCACGCCAGCAACGACCAGCAGCGCCAGCGGCAGCGCGATGAAAATCAGCGTCGGCAGGTTTTCGCCATCGTCCTGGATCAGGAACGACCAGAGCATCGAAGGCAACGAGCCGAACGTGACCGGTGTTTCCCAGCCCACATCGCCATTGGCCTTGAGCTGATCCATGTGCTGGAGCAGATCGATCAGGCTCGGCACCCACGGCAGGTACAACAGCACGATCGCCGCGTTAGCCAGCCACCAGCCGGGGCGTTGAATATGCCGCAAGCGATAACCCGGCTGTACGCGGATCAATCCCAGATACAACCAGTGGCAGAGTACGCACAGGGCCGTGAAGTAATGGGTGTAGAACGCAGCAGTCATCAACAGCGCATACGCCACCAGATATCGCGGGCGATGGGGGCGTCTGATCCAGTAGACCAGGGCAATCGTGGCGCCGATCAGCCACAACCCCAGCAGCGAATACATGCGCACTTCCTGGCTGTAACGCACTGCCGTGGGCAACAGCGCCAGCAGGAAACCGGCCAGCAGCGCCGCACGGCGGGTGGCGAGCAAGTCCATCAGCCACACGCCGAGCCACACCGTGGCGATGCCGGGTAAAGCGCTGAGGCTGCGGATCGAAAAAATACCGTCGCCGAACAGTTCGACCCAGCCATGCAGCAGCAGGAAATACAGCGGTGGATGCACGTCATGCGCCGCATGGACCCAGATGCCGGCCAGTGAAAACCGGCTCAGCAGCAGGCTGGACCCTTCGTCGCCCCAGATGGCCGCCGCCGTCAGGTCGTAGAAACGCACCAGCGCCGCCAACGCCAGGATCGGCAACAGCCAATGCTCCTGCGCCCATCGCAACCAACGCTGAACCATCGCCCAGGCGCCGGGCGCTGCGTGCGGCTCCTGGGCGCCGCCAAGCGGTGTTTCTCTGCGCGCCTCCATTGCTTCCCCCTGAAACGAGCCCCGACCACAACGCCTGTTGATCACTGTAGGACGGCGCACGTTCGTCGTCGATGCTGGCTTTGCGACCAACGACATTCGGCCGTGATGCGGATCAACTACGCTCTGGCCTGGCGTGACTCAGCCAGGGAAATGAACGGAGTCGGCTGATCGCAACGATGGGCCTGGATGTCCGGGCCACGCTTGCAGCGCGCCAGACAACTAACCTGAGGGATGAGGAAACTATGGAAGTATTCATGGGCACTATTCAGTCTTTCGCCTTTAACTTTGCCCCTAACGGCTGGGCCCTGTGCAACGGCCAGACGCTGGGGGTCTCGCAATACCAGGCACTTTTCTCACTGCTGGGAACCTACTATGGAGGCAATGGCACCACCAATTTCATGCTGCCCAACCTGCAGGGCCGAATGCCGGTTGGCATGGGCAACGGTCTGAACCTGACACCCCGGGACATCGGCGAATTCTCCGGGACCGAGAGCGTCACCGCGACCATCACCAACCTGCCCAATCACACCCATGCCCTCTCCGGGCTGACGGCCACCACCACCCTGCAACTGGCCAGCCCGGCGAGCAACCCGGTCACCAATCCCACCGCGACCAACTCGTACATCGGCGCCTCGGGCGGCGGACCGGGCTCGGCGAGCATCTACTCCGATCAGCAAGGTGCGGCGGCCGTGCCTCTCAAGGGTGTGGCGACCACGGTCACCGGGGAAATCTCGTCCGCCGGCAACGGCCTGCCCATGGAAGTGATGAACCCGTTCCTGGTGCTCAACTTCAGCGTTGCCCTGAACGGGCTGTTCCCTTCGCGCGGTTGAGATTCGGCCGGGGGTGCAAATCCCCCGGCCACTTTCATTATTGGGAGTGACGCCATGCTGCAACGGGTTCAACACCAACACTTTCAGACGCTGCTGGGCAAGACTGGCACGCTGCGGCTGCCGGATGGCAGTGAGCTGTCGATCCATATCGACAGCCTTGAAGAAACACCCCGGTCGCGGCTGCCAAACAGCGAGCGCATGCCGTTCAGCGTCGCATTCAACAGCCTGCAACCCACGGATTTCGTAGATGGGTTGTGTGCGCTGGAGTTACCGGAACTTGGCCAAGTAGAGGATATTTTTGTCTCCCGGGTGCCGGCGATGGGGCGTGATCCGGGCGTGGGGTACTTCTACATCGCATTCAACTGAACACACGAGATCCCAATGTGGGAGCGGGCAAGCCCGCTCCCACAGGGTCCGTGTTGTTTTCAATGCTGCGGATACCACACCAACCGCTCCGCCGCCGGATTACGCTCTTCAACCTGAAACCCCAGCGCCAGGTAATGCTGGCGCGCGTGGGCATTGTTGGCCCAGACCACCGTGGCCACCGGGCAACGAATCTGCCGCGCGGCTTTCTGCACGCCTTGCAGCACCGCCCGACCGTAACCCTGCCCGCGAGCCTGCGGGATGAACGCCAGGTACAGCACCCGAATTTCATTGGGACCGAAATCGGTGGTCAACGCACCGATAGCCGTGCCGAGCTTTTCGATCACGTAGTGCATGGCATTGGGGAAGTGCTCCCCCAGCCCTTGCTCCTGTACCTTGAATTGTTGGGACACCACCTGTTCGACGACTTCCCGCTCGCCGTCGATCCATTGCAGATCCGGTCGTGCCGCTTGATAGAGGCGGTGTAGAAAAGGCCCATCGTTAACGCGCGACGGCCGCACCACCAAGCCGTCGGCCGCCACAGAATCCGTATTCGCCATCGCTGCTCTCCCTAGAAACCGCTTTCCCTGACACCCAGCGCTGCCATGCGCCGCCACGCAACGCCCAACACCGATTCACCGCGCCCCTGCAACACCACCACGCCGCGCAGCGGTTGCACAGGCGTCGGCGCCTCATCGAGGCTGCTCAACCGTGCGCCATATTGCCCTTGCACCGGCTCGGCCCGTTGATGCGCATCCCGGCGCACGGCAATCGGCCCGTGATGGTCGGACGTCAGCGCTTCCTGATCGACATAGGCTGCACCGTTGGTGTCGACTTCAGTCAGTTGCACAGCGATCGCCGGGTGCATCGGGTCATCGGCGATGAACCGCCCGCGGGCGCCCGGTGCAACACGCCACAACTCGGCCTCGGCCAGATAGCCCCGCAACCGCACACCGTCCTCCACCACCCGCGCCAGCGGCTCCTTGGTCGCCAGCCAACGGCCGACGGCCAATTGCGGCAATAGATCGCGCACGCTACCAGCATGGGGTGCGCGCAGCAGCAAACGTTC
Source organism: Pseudomonas sp. LB3P81 (assembly GCF_054897965.1). Lineage (NCBI taxonomy): Bacteria > Pseudomonadati > Pseudomonadota > Gammaproteobacteria > Pseudomonadales > Pseudomonadaceae > Pseudomonas > Pseudomonas sp. LB3P81. The sequence continues at coordinate 3,194,357 of NZ_JBUBVG010000001.1, forward strand.
GCGCTGGGCCGCCAATCCGCGGTATTCGGCCACCGCTTCAGCCAGACGCTGTTCGACGATGCCCGCGTCCGCCGCGGTCTCGCTGCGACTCGCCTGGCGACGCATCTGCAATTGCTGGATCTGGATTTCGCGGCGGACGATGGCCTGGCGCGAGTCCAGGTCCGGCGATTCCAGTTCGATGAGCACATCGCCCTGAGCGACCTTTTGCCCATCGTGCACATTCACCACTTTGACCCGCGCCGCCACCGGCGCATGCAGCGCACTGGCCCGTCCCGCTTCGAGCATCGACGGCAACTCCACCGCACTGCGCCAGGGCAATGCCAGAAACAGCACGAAGGTGAGCAGCCCCAGCGCACTCAACAACACCCGCGGTGCATGGGCCTGATCGCGGCGGCTCCACCATTCCCGCCACTCGCGCACGATCGGCAGAAAGATGAACCACACCAGCTCCACCAGCATCAGGAAGATGCCCAGGAGCTTGAAGAACAAGTGATACACCGCCAGCGCAATCCCGAAAAACAGTACCGCGCGCCACAACCACGAGCCGTAGCCCCACACCAACAGACGTCGCTGCATCCTCGGCGACAAAGGCTCCGGGGCCGGTTCGCCATAGCCGAACAGGGTTTCGCGCAGGTGCCAGCGACACAGGGCAAAGGCGCGCCCCTGCAGGTTGTCCACCTCCCAGAAATCACTGAGCAAAAAGTAACCATCGAAACGCATGAACGGGTTGAGGTTGATCACCAGCGTGGTCATCCATGTTGCGCTGGCGAGCATGAATGCCGCCGTGCGCGCCGGCCCGTCGGGCAACAGCGACCAGGCCAGCAGCGCAATAGTCGCCAGCAGCAGTTCGGCCAGCACGCCACCGGCTCCGATCAGCAATCGGGCACGCCGATCGTTGACCCGCCAGGCATCGCTGACATCGGTGTAGAACATTGGCAACAGCACCATGAACGCCACACCCATGCTCTGCACCCGACACCCCGCGCGCTTGGCCATGAACGCGTGGCCGAATTCATGGCAGAGCTTGGCAAAAAACAACGCCACGCCGAAGGCCAGCGCGCCACCGAGGCTGAACAAATGCGGGAAGGTCGCGATAAATCGCTGCCAGTCCCGGGACACCAGAAACACCCCGAGGCCCAGCGTTGCCGGTAATCCGAAGCGCAGCAGACGCGGGCCGAAACGCGCCAGCCAGGGCCAGGCGCGATTGAGAAAAACATCTGGACGCCAGAGCGGGATTCGAAAAAACAGGTATTGATGCAGAAGAATCTGCCACAGCGACTGACGCTGGGCGGCGGCTTTCAGGCTGTAACTGTCACGCTGCTGCGGGTCGAGGGCGCTGATCAGATCGTGGCCGCGCAGAAAGCCCAGCAGTTGCTCCAGATCGCTGCCGCTCAACGGCAAGCCCGGCTCGCGATTGGCGGCGTGCAGGACCCGATCGGGATCACCCAGGGACCAATGTCGCAGCAAGCGCATCGCCGCCACGCCGAGTTTGAAATAGCGGCCGCGCACCGGATCGGCCAGGGTCCAGCGCGGCGAGCCGTCCAGCGCCGGGGAAGCGGAAGTCAGCTGCAAGTCCGCGCGCAGGCTCGGCAAACTCATCTACAGCCCCACACTCTGGCGCAAACCCGCCAGTGGTTTGCGCAGAAGGTAGAGCGCCAGCGGGGCACGGTCACCGAAGACTTTCGCCGTGCCGCGCAGGCCGATACGCGGTGGCGCCTGATCGAAACTGGCATCGAGTCGATAGGCCAACTGCCCGCCGGCCGTGGGTTGCGCTTCGTACGCCGCGCGTTCAAGCCGGGCCAGATGCCGCTGCAACGGATCGCTGTCGAGGAACAGCGCGACTTGCGCGCCGGGTTCCAGAGAGATCGCGTCGCCAACGGCCAGTTCGATGCGCAGTTCGGCCTGGGTCGGATCGGCAATTTCCATCAACCGCTCGCCGGTCTGCACCGGTTTCCCGGTCCAGCGCTCGGCGTCGGCGAACACGGCAATGCCATTGCGCTCGGCGCGCACTTCGCTGCGCTTGAGCAGCTCACGGGCGTAATCCCGTTCGGCGCGTTTTTGCTCGACGCGCGCGGCCAGCAGATCAATCTTCGAACTGGACTCGGCATCGGCAAACGAGCGCTGGGAATTGGCTTTCAATTCCGCTTCGGTAACGCCCAGGGCGCGTTCGGCCACGTCGGCCTGAGCCTTGAGCGTGGTGCTTTCAAAGCGCAGCAGCAGGTCGCCGGTTTTCACCGTCTGGTTGGGTTTGACCAGAAACTCGGCGATCACGCCGTCCAGCGGCGCCGCGACGACCCGACCGCCCAATGGCACCACTTCCGCCGGCGCCAGCACCGATTGGCGCACCGGGATCAACAGCCCGAGCAACAGCACGGCTACCAGCGCCACCTGACGTTTTCGGGTCCAGCGCAGTCGCCAGGGTTTGCGCGGCTGCAGCGCCAGCCAGGCGTGGCTGTAAGTGTCGCCGAGTTGCGACAGCAGCACTTGCTCCGGCGGGTTCCACGGCAGATCCCGGGCCAGCCACAGGCCGCCGAACACTTCACCTTGATGATCGATCAGCGGCAGCCAGAACACCTGGGCGGGAGACAGGCTTTGCCAGTCCGCCTGAATCGATTTACTGAGAAGATCGGGCGCAATCACCCGCGCCTTTTTCAGCACATCGCCCTTGAACAACTGCGCCACCGCCTGCTCGACGAACGCCACGAACGGTGCATTCGGGTCCACGGCACTGACGCCCGTCACCGCGTGGACCTTGCCGGCGATCAATAACGCGGCATGGCGAAAACCAAACAGCGCCTGACCATCATTGACCAGGCCGTAGGCCAGTTGCGACGGATTGCGCGCGGCGCGGGTCTGACGTTCAAGGTCAAGAAAGCGGGCGAAGACCTGTTCCGCGCCGCCGGTTACCGGGGCGTTCACTTGAGCCCCGCGAAACGCGCCGTGCCGCTCATGCCGGCCAACAGGCCAGTGGCGCTGGGCAGCGTCGCAACCAACAGCAAGGTCTGACTGCCTTCATCAATGCGCGCGCCCAGCTGTTTGACCGTCGCATTCAGCGGCCGACCGGTTTCATCGGGAACAAAACTGAAGGCCTGTCCGGGCTTGAGCTTGCCCATCCAGCGCGACGGCACCAGCAAATGGATTTCCAGCGTGCGATTGTCGACCACATCCAGCAATGGCGCGCCAGCGGCGACGCTTTCAAAACGCTGAACCTTGCGTTCGACGACCTGACCATCAAACGGCGCCACCACGCTGCAGCGTTTGACCTGCACCTGATACACCTGAGACTGCGCCTGCGTCTCGCTGAGCCTGGCCTCGGCCCGCGCCACTTCGAAACGCCCGACCGAATTCAACGTCGCCAGTTGCCTATTGTGAGCCAATTCCTCACCGGCCCCACGGCTGGCCGCCTGCGCCGCATTGAGCTGCGCCTGATAGGCCGAACAATCAAAACGCGCCAGCGTATCGCCCTTCTTGAACGACTCGCCCTCACTGAACGGCAACTCGACAATCCGCCCCGACAACTCACTGGCGAGCATCGCCTGATCCCGAGCCCGCAGCACACCACGGGCCTCACTGCTGGCCACTGCAGTGCTGCTGCCGACGGTGCTGTTGTCCAACAGCGGATCGTCTGGCACGGGCGTTTGCGCCTGAGCGGTACACGTAAAAAAGGTCAATCCGATAACCCACACATGAACACGCCACATAACCGTAACTCCCTGACGGATGAGCGGAGTCTATGACAGCGTGGGTGAGCGTCAAGTTGAGGGGGGTTATTGGGTGGAAATGGAATGTTTCAAAAAGGAGTAATTACTCGCCGCTGTTGTTTGATTCACCACCCAGCAAGTGTCGGTACAAAATCACACACCAAATCAGGAACGACCAAAAACGAAACCGGCAATAGACAATCCGATCTGCGCAGTTTCAACGACAAAGCCGTCACAATCATTAATAGATGAGTGCAGGATTACCTTGACCATCAGCCAGGCAGGTACAACGTGTTCTATGGATTGCTCGCAGGCACCCCATACAAGTGGCTCGATCTAAAAGGTTTGTTGGGCCATGTCGCCTACATCGACAACCCTCAGATTTGGGCGCAATCATAGCGCCCGATTGAGGCGTCCAAAATCATTAGGCCAGTTCAGCTTGCCCGCGAAGGCGTCCTGACTGTCGCCGCTGTCATCGGCCCAATTTGTTCATAACTTGAATCCACCCGGCCCAACATCGAGGAACGGATTATTGGCCCGATCCACTATCAGTTCTGCTAGTTCTCAACCCTGGCCAAGGCGCGTAAAACTAAGCCAGACATTCACGTTGATCGTCTTGCAAAGGTTTTCGACATGACTCAACCCGCTCCTGCCAATCAACAGAACTCGACTGCGCAGTGCACGGTACTGCTGGCGACGGATTTCAAAAATTCGGTACTCGCGGAAATCCATGCGGGTAATCCAAACCGTATGGCGTACTCACCCTACGGCTGGCAATCGGCGCAGCTTGAGCTTAAGACAGGGTTGGGGTTCAACGGTGACTTGCGCGAGGTGAAATCCCAATGGTATGTGTTGGGCAAGGGTTATCGCGTTTACAACCCGCGATTGATGCGTTTTCACAGCCCGGACAGTTTGAGTCCGTTTGATTTGGACCAGCGCAATGCGTATGCGTATTGCGGTGGGGAGCCGGTGAGGAGATCGGATCCGACGGGGCACTTTCCAATTGCGCTACTGAAGCCATGGTTTAACAAATTTCTAGGCGGCCTGCGGGCAACTGTTAATAAAACTGCCAGCACTGCCATAAGCACTGTGAGCGATACGTCTAAGATGATCTATCACGGTGCATCTCATGGTTACGATGTTTTAGCCCGTTCTAAAACATCGGTGAGCAATTACCTTTTCGGTTCTGAACCTTTTCCTGTCCCACCTCCCCGCTTTAAAAAAAGTGCGTCATCGAATAGCCCTAACTATTTAAAATCGAGACCTGATTCAGTCAGGGGGCAACAGGGTGGGTCTTATGCAGGAACTAGCCCTGGAAGAGTGCACAGTCAAAATCCAGTTACTACGCGTCAAACTTCAACTGGCGGGCGCGCTAACACATCGCCCACGACACCTGAACTTTCTACATTTGGGGTGAGGTCGAATTACCTTTCGGGGCAGTTGCCAAGATCGCACACTGCGATAGCAGAACGTGGGACCGGAGATACTGTCGCAGTAATTCGCACTGGTCTTAGGTCTTCAAATTAGTGCGTAGATCTCAGCTCACCGTCGCTGTCGACTTGAAGACCCTTCAGTTCTGTAAGGTGTTTCAAGCTCAAACAGGCATTTCGCTGTCCTGCCCCCCGAAGTTCCAGTATGACGCTGTCCCAACCCGGTGATCCAGCCTGGCAACGCACGGTACTGCTGGCCACTGACCGAAGTCAGTCAATCATCGCCGAAACCGTCGATGGCAAGACCAACATCATTGGCTATTCCGCCTACGGCGATCAGCCCGCGCAACATGAGGTCGCGACGGGGCTGGGTTTCAATGGCCAATTGCGTGAGATGCAAACCAGTTGGTATTTGCTTGGAAATGGCTATCGCGCCTACAACCCGCGATTGATGCGTTTTCATAGTCTGGACAGTTGGAGTCCGTTTTTTTTGGGGGGGTGAATGCGTATATGTATTGCGCGGGGGATCCGGTAAATCGGTCGGATCCAACGGGGCACGCCCCCCTCTTCCCCGGGTTGCCGCTTGGATTGCGCAAGTTTGTCTCAGGTGTTGACAAGTTTTTCTTTGGCGGGTCAGGAGTCACTGGACCGAGTCGAACTAAAAGCCTCATCGCGTCAGCTCCCCTTGGACCAATGCGCCCCGAAAAGACGGGGGAATTCAGATCACTCATTAGTGCAGGCACTATTGTCGGCGGGGCGCCCGGCCCGAGAGGAACCAGTTCTCCGGCATTCGGCGAATGGGGTGCTACCACGACGAGGCGCCACCCGGGGTATGTAGCAGGGGCCAATGCGGATGGATTTGTCCGTCGACCTCAATCGGTCGGAGGTGGGGCGCGCTCGAATCGTAACCGGCTTGCAGTTATAGGGGAGGGGCAGACATACGCCCCGCGCCGCGAACATAACGCCCTCCAAGGTGGTGAAGTACTCCCTCGTCAAAATCACTGGCCGAGTAACGAAACCATTTCAAGTACTGGATCCAGCTGGACGAATGCAACCAATACAACTGCAGGATCAGGCAGAAGTATCAACAGCGATACGTTCGAACGAGCCGCAGAACTCAGGGGCCTGGACGAAATGGTAAGACGATTAAACGCATTAAGCCGTCAGTCTTCCATCGACTCATTTCATTCCGCTGCGTCTTCAATCCGTAGTTCATGAAAGTTGTTCAGGACGTGATCGCGACGGCGGTACCCCTCACCGCTGCATCCCCCACCGCTTCACCGTCACCCGCTCCAACGTATCAAACACCAGATTCTCCACCAGCAACCCGATCAGAATCACCACCGCCAACCCGGCAAACACCTTGTCGGTGTACAGCTCATTACGATTCTGAAAAATGTACCAACCCAACCCACCCTTGCCGCTGGTCGCACCAAACACCAATTCAGCGGCGATCAACGTCCGCCAGGCAAACGCCCAGCCGATTTTCAGCCCGGCGAGAATCGACGGCAGCGCTGCCGGAATCAGGATGAACAGCACGAAGCGCATGCCCTTCAAACCGTAATTGCGCCCGGCCATTCGCAGGGTTTCCGAGACGCCCAGGAAACCGGCGTAGGTGTTCAACGCCAACGCCCAGAGCACCGAATGCACCAGCACGAAAATCAGGCTGTTCTGCCCCAGGCCGAACCACAACAGCGCCAACGGCAACAGCGCAATCGCCGGCAACGGGTTGAACATCGAGGTCAGCGTACTCAGCAGATCGCGACCGAACTGCGTCGACACCGCCAACGTGGTCAGGGCAAACGCCAGGACGATGCCGATCAGGTAACCCTTGAGCAACACCACCAGCGAAATCCACACCTTGCCCAGCAACTCACCGCTGAGCAGGCCGTCATACAACGCACTGGCGGTTTGCAGAAAACTTGGCAGCAGCAGGTCGTTGTTCTGAATGCGCGCCACCACTTCCCACAGCACCGCGAGCAACATCAGGATCAGACTTTTGCGAATCCAGCCTTGTTGCCACAGGCGTTGACCAAGGGGCAACTCACGCTCCAGCGGTACGCTGGTCAGCGGCTGCAAAACGGTTTCAAATTCTTCACGCGCAGATGATAACGGGCTCATCGGGCACTCCTCTCAATGGCTCAGTAAGCGATGCGAATGTCGGAAAAATCCAGCTCGCGCCCGGTTTCCGGTGACTGGCCTTCATCGAACAGCAACCGATGAATCCGTCGCGCCGATTCCTGAAACGCCACGCCGCCGAGGCTGTGCAAATCGTATTGATGGCTGTGGACTTCCGCGCGCACACGCCCCGGATGCGGCGACAGCAGCAGAATGCGATTGCCCACCACCAGCGCTTCTTCAATGGAGTGCGTGACGAACAGCAGCGTGAACCGCACTTCTTCCCAGAGCAGCAACAATTCCTCCTGCATCTTGCGGCGGGTCAGTGCATCGAGCGCGGCGAAGGGCTCGTCCATCAGCAGGATTTTCGGTTGCATCGCCAACGCCCGGGCAATCGCCACGCGCGCTTTCATGCCGCCGGACAAGGTGTGCGGATAAGCATCGGCAAACGCCGCCAGACCGACCTTGTCGAGATAGTGCAGCGCCCGTTCTTCAGCCTCTTTTCGCTTGAGGGTTTTCGAGGCCAGCAACGGAAACATCACGTTCTGTTTGACCGTCTTCCATGGCGGCAATTGATCGAATTCCTGAAACACCACAATCCGGTCCGGCCCCGGCGCGTTGACGGTTTGCCCTTGCAGACGAATCTCGCCCTCGCAAGGCTGGATGAACCCGGCAACCGCCTTGAGCAACGTGGATTTGCCGCAACCGGACGGACCCAGCAGCACAAAGCGGTCCGCCGGATCGATTTCAAAACTGACTTGATGGGTCGCTCGAACCACCCGCTGCGGCGTGCGGTATTCGAGGCTGACGTTGTCGACCGACAGCAGCGCCTGGGCTGCTGTGTTCGATTTGCTGACCGTGTGGCCTTGCAAAGGGGCGTTCATGTCGGTCAGCTCCCTTGCAGCGGCTTGGCGTCCTGGAAGAAATAATCCTTCCATGAATCCGGTTTGTTTTTGATCGCGCCGACGCGGTAGAGGAACTCGGCGAGCGGGTAGGTATTTTTCGGCGTGATGCTGAATTCGAACTGCGGGTTGTCGATGATTTTCAACAGCGCGGCGCGATCGATTTTCGCCTTGGTCACGCGAATGTAGGTATCGGCGGCGGCCCCCTTATCGTTCTGCGCGAACTGCGCCGCTTCGGTCAGCGCTTCGACGAACGCCTTGTAGGTTTTCGGGTTCTCGTTGCGGAATTTCTCGGTGGCGAACAGCACCGTCGGCGAGTTCGGGCCGAGCAGGTCATAGGTGTTCAGCACCACATGGACGTTGGGGTTGGCCAGCGCCTGATCCTGGAATGGCGGATTAGAGAAATGCCCGGTCAACTCGGTGCCGCCGGCAATCAGCGCCGCTGTCGCGTCGGGGTGCGGAACGGCGATGGTGTACTTGTCGAGGCGGTTGAACTCCTTGTCGCCCCACTGCTTGGCGGCCGCGTATTGCAGGAAGCGCGACTGCACCGAAACGCCCACCGCCGGCACCGCGATGCGGTCCTGCTCGGTGAAGTCAGCGATGGTTTTGACCTTGGGATTGTTGCTCACCAGGTAGTACGGAAAGTTGCCGAGGGAAGCGACGGCTTTGATGTTCTGCTTGCCGTGGGTGCGGTCCCAGATGGTCAGCAGCGGACCGACGCCAGCGCCGGCGATATCAATCGAACCCGAGAGCAACGCATCGTTGACCGCTGCGCCGCCGGAGAGCTGCGTCCAGTCGACCTTGATGTCGATGCCTTCCTGCTTGCCGTACTTCTCGATCAGGTTCTGATCGCGCACCACGTTGAGCAACAGATAAACGATGCCGAACTGCTCGGCAATGCGGATTTCACCTTCGGCGTGGGCCACGGTCGGCGCCACCAGGCTGCTGGCGATCAGGCTGAAACCAAGGCCGATAGCGGCGGCCAGCGGTGCAAAGGGAAGACGTTTGGACATGATTCAATCTCCGACAAATCAGTAAGGGGCGTCGCCCTGAATGGTGGTGCGATACAACTTGCGGCGCAGATGGCTCGGGCAACCGGTGGCGAGGTGGATCAGCGAACGGTTGTCCCAGAACACCAGGTCGTGGGGCTGCCATTGATGGCGGTAGATGTTGTGCGGCAGCACGCTGTGGGCGTAGAGCTCGTCGAGCAGTTGCTTGCTCTCGTCGTCCGGCAAGCCAACGATGCGAGTGGTGAAACCCTCGCTGACGAACAACGCCTTGCGGCCGTTTTCCGGATGCTTGCGCACGATCGGGTGAACGACTTCGGCGACCTGAGCCAGTTGCTCCGGCGTCAACGTCGGACGCCAGTTGCCTTCGAATTTGGTCTCGCTATAGCGCGCCGTGTAGGAGTGCGCCGCCGAGCGACCTTCGACCGCTTTGCGCAGCGCTTCGGGCAGGTTGTCCCAGGCTTTGTGCATGTCGGCGAAGAGCGTGTCGCCCCCTTCGGACGGTAGTTCCTGGGCGTGCAGCATCGAGCCCAGGCTGGGCAGTTCTTTGTACGAAAGGTCGGAGTGCCAGAACTTGCCGGCATCGCCGAGGCCGATGGATTGGCCGTTCTCGATGATGTTGGAAATGATGAAAATTTCCGGGTGCCCGGCCAGCAGAAACTGCTTGAGCACGTGGATCTGCAACACGCCGAAACGGCGGCTGAAGTCGATTTGCTGTTCGGGGGTAATGCGCTGGTCACGGAACACCACGACATGGTGATCCAGGTGCGCGCGATGGATGCGGGCGAAGTCCCGATCATTGACCGGGCGTGACAGGTCGAGGCCGATGATTTCGGCACCGACGGCGCCGCTGAACGGGCGGATCTCGAAGGTTTGTGGCGCGATGCTTTGAATTGCAGAGACGACAGACATAAATCACTCCCACGCACGGCACGCTCAAGGGCGCGCGTCGATCAGAAACTCACGGAGGTCCCGTGTTGGTTCGTGTCGTGCGGCGCGCCGATTGGTCGGCAGGTACGCAGGAGGATGACTTTATAGGTATAAGAATTTAAATTTAAATACCGTTAGCGAATAACGATATGGCAGAACAGGCGATGAGTAACCTGTGGCGAGGGAGCTTGCTCCCGCTGGACTGCGTAGCAGTCCCCTTTTTGGGGATAAAGAGGGGGCCGCTTCGCGCCCCAACGGGAGCAAGCTCCCTCGCCACAGGTTTAGCGTCCTACCGCTCGTGCAGCGCTTCAGCACGCGCCCGAATAATCGGCTTGAGCAGGTAACTGAGAATGGTCTTCTTGCCCGTGATGATGTCCACCGAAGCCACCATCCCCGGGATGATCAGCAACGGCTTTTCATCCGTCCCCAGGTGACTGCGGTCGGTGCGCAGTTTGATGATGTAGTAAGTGGTCTTCTTGTCTTCATCGGTGATGGTGTCAGCACCGATCTGTTCAAGCCTGGCCTTCAGCCCACCATAAATGGTGTAGTCGTACGCCGTGAACTTCACCGTCGCTTCCTGGCCCGGGTGCAGGAACGCGATGTCTTGCGGGCGAATCTTCGCTTCCACCAGCAAGGTGTCGTCCAGTGGCACGATTTCCACCAGGTCGCTGCCCGGCTGGATCACGCCGCCAATGGTGTTCACCAGCAACTTGTTGACGATACCGCGCACTGGCGATGTCACCAGCGTCCGGCTGACCCGGTCTTCCAGCGCTTTGCCGGTGGCTTGGGCCTTGTTCAGGTCCGTGCGCGCCTCGTTGAGTTGGGTCAGGGCTTCGCTGCGGAACTTGCCGCGCGTCTCGTCGATCTTGCGCTGCACTTCCTTGATTGCCGATTCGGCGCGAGGGATCGCCAGCGTCGTGGCATCCAGTTGCCCACGGGTTTCGACTTCGGCACGTTTGAGCCGCAACACCTCGACCGGCGACACCGCGCCCTGGGCCACCAGCGGCTCGGACATGTTGATTTCCTGACGCTGTAACGCCAGTCCACTGCGGTACTGCGACTGTTTGGAGGTGAATTCGCGCAGTTCTTGCTGACGCTGGATCAACTGCTCCTGCAAACCACCGATCTCATCGTGCAGTTGCTGACGACGGCTGGTGTACAGCGACTCTTCGCTAGCCGCCTGGCCGGGAACAGCCTTCAGCACATCGGCGGGGAAATTCAACGGACGGTCATCGACCTCGGCGCTCAAACGCTCCACGCGCAGCAGCATCGACAGCCGATCGGCTTCGGTCTCGCCAACGTTGGAGGCAAACCGAGTGTCATCCAGGCGAATCAGCGGCGCGCCAGCGTCGACGATCTGCCCTTCGGTGACGAACAGCTCGGAGACGATACCGCCCTCAAGGTTCTGGATTTTCTGGATCTTCGACGACGGAATCGCTTTGCCGTCGCCCTTGGTGACTTCGTCAATGACCGCGTAATTGGCCCAGAGCATCAGAAACACGAAGAAGCCGATGATCCCCCAGATCGTCAGCCGCACCACACGCGGGGCGTCTTCGATAAGGGCCTTATTGACCTCGGGAAGTGGCTGGCCATGCAGCGACTCGGAGCCTTTGAAGTAACGGCCGATCGAATTCTTGAAACCCGACTTAAGCAACACTGATCTGCCCCTTCTTCAACGCTTCCATCACAGCGGCTTTCGGACCGTCGGCGAGAATCTGCCCGCGGTCGATGACGATCAGCCGATCCACCAGCGACAACAACGAAGCCCGGTGCGTCACCAGCACCATAGTCTTGTTTTCAATCACCGCCGCGAGGCGTTGCTTGAGCCTTTCTTCACCGGTGTTGTCCATGGCGCTGGTCGGCTCGTCGAGCAGCAGGATCGGTGGATTGAGCAGCAACGCACGGGCCAGGGCAACGTTCTGACGCTGACCGCCAGACAGGTTCTGCCCACGCTCGCCGACTTGCAGCTCATAACCTTGCGGGTGAAGACGGGCGAATTCGTGGACGCCGGCCAACTCGGCAGCTTGCAGCACCATTTCGTCTTCTACATAGCGCGCGCCCGACACGAGGTTGTCGCGCAGGGTCCCGGCGAGCAGTTGGATGTCCTGAGCCACGTAAGCGATGTTGTGGCGCAATTCGCTGACGTCGATCTGTCGGATATCGACGCCATCCACCAACAGCGCGCCGTCGTCCGGCTGGTAGAGACCTACGAGCAGTTTGGCCAGGGAGCTTTTACCCGAGCCGCTGCGACCGATAATGCCGACCTTCTCGCCAGGCTTGATGATCAGGTTGATGTTCTTCAGCGCCGCGTTCTGTTGGTTCGGGTAAGTGAAGCTCATCTGCCGACACTCGATGGCGCCTTGCAGGACCTTGCGACTCAGTGGGCGTTCATCGAAGTTGCGCTCTTGCGGCAGCTCCATCATCTGATCGACCGAGGTCATGGTCACCCGCGCTTGCTGGTAACGGGTCAGCAGGCCAGACAGCGAGGCCAGCGGGCTGAGGGCGCGACCGCTGAGCATGTAGCAAGCGATCAAACCGCCCATGCTCAGGTGACCGTCGATGATCTGGTACACGCCGAAGACGATCATGATCACCCCGGCCAGTTGCTGGATCAGCAAGGTGATGTTCATCGCCAGGCCGGAGAGCATTTTCACCCGCAACTCGAGGCGGCTGAGGGTGCCGATGGTCTGCTCCCACTGATACTGGCGTTCGCTTTCGGCGTTGTTGACCTTCACTGCATCAAGGCCGGCGAGGGTTTCGATCAGGCTCGACTGACGCTCGGCGCCCAGGGCCATGGTCCGTTCCATCGTCGCCACCAGCGGTTTCTGCAGCGCATAGCCAATCAGCAAGGCAATCGGGAACGCCAGCACCGGAATCCACACCAGATGCCCGCCGAGAATCGCGATGACCAAGAAGATCAGCAACGTAAACGGCAGGTCGATCAGGCTGGTGAGGGTCAGTGAGGCGAGAAAGTCCCGCAGGCTCTGAAACTCATGGATGTTCTGGGCAAAGCTGCCGACCCGCGCCGGGCGGTACTTCATGGCCATACCGACGATGCGTTCGAACAACGTGGCCGAGATGATCAGGTCGGTTTTCTTCCCGGCCAGGTCCAGACAGAGGCTGCGCAGGCTCTTGAGGATCAGGTCGAACAGGTAAGCCCCGGTGATGCCGATGGCCAACACCCACAAGGTCGATTCGGCCTGGTTCGGCACGACGCGGTCGTAAACGTTCATCACGAACAGCGGCGCGGCCATGGCAATGATGTTGATCAGGAAGCTGGCGGCGATAGCGTCGGCGTACAGCCAGCGCGATCGCTTGAGGGTGTCGCGAAACCACGAGCGCGCGCGCGGGATCAGCGTGCCGTGATTGACGTCGAATTTGTGCTGGGGTTGAGCGAAGAACACTTTGCCGATGTAGTCATCGGCCAGCAGCTCGCGGCTGACAACGCTTTCGCCGCCATCGCTTTCGCTAAGCAGCAGGCGCGCCTGGTCGTCACCTAGCCAACCGAGCAGGACGGCACTGCGGCCATCCTTGAGCAGCAACAGTGCCGGCATGGCAATCGCTGGGATCTGCTCCAGTTTGCGTACCAGAACCCGCCCTTGCAGACCGGCGCGAGCGGCCGCGCGGGGCAGCAGTTCAACGCTCAGACGCTGCTTGGGCAACGGCAGGCCGGTGGTCAACATCGCGGCGCTGGCCGGTTTTTGATGCAGGGTGCAGAGAGCCAGCAAGCCGTCCAGTAACGGATCGTCGTGCAGCGCGCGTGGATCATGAATGAGTTGAACTCGACTGACTTCTGATTCCACGCTCGGCACTCTTGGCTAACAATTGAACAATGAAGGTTCTGCTCAATTCATACCGGGCAGTTGAACCTTCGGCTTCACGTCGTTCTGCACAACGGATGCCAACGGTGCGACCACTCCCTGGCTCTTGAGCAATTCGCCCATGGTCGCCTTGATTCGGTACTGAGTAAATAACTGAATGTTCTTGATCTCCGCCAGACGACGAGAAGCCGAGAACAGCTCGTTTTCACTGTCGAGCAGGTCGAGCAACGTGCGCTCGCCGAGACTGAACTGCTTTTGATAGGCGGTGCGCACGCTGGTGCTGTGATCGACATATTGCTGGGCGATCGGCACTTGGGCATTGGCGTTGTTCAAGGCATTCCAGGCCAGACCCAGCTCTTCGTTCAACACACGCAAGGCGTTGTTGCGAATATCCAGTGCCTGGTTGGACAGGTAGGACTTGGATTCCAGATCAGCCTTGTTGCTGCCACCGGCATACAAATTGAAACGCATGCGCAGCATGGCCTGCCATTCATTGCTGTGCCCGTTCTGGCCGGAGAGATCGTTGTCGGCAGTGCGACCCAATTCGGCATCGAAGCGCGGGTAGAAGCTCGACTTTGCGGCATCGTACTGTTTCTCGGCAGCGGCAATGTCAGACTCGGCGGAACGCAGGATCGGGCTGTTTTCCAGCATCTGCGCCCGGGCTTCATTGAGGTTGGCCGGCAACAGCGCCATGAAAGCGGCAGGACGCTCCAACTGATCGGGCATCTGGCCGACGGCGCTGAGGAAGTTGGTCTCGGCGTCGGCCAGGTTGGTCTGCTCGGTGATCAGGTTGTTGCGGGCCTGAGCCATACGCGCTTCGGCCTGATCAAGGTCGGCGCCGCTGCCCACGCCGCGCTGGGTACGCAGTTTGATCTGGTCGAAAATCCGTTCGTGGCTCTTCAGGTTGTCGGTCGCCAGACGCACGAACTCACGGCGGGTCAGTACATCGAGATAAACCTGAGCGACGGTAAGCGCGGTGCGTTCGGACGTGCCCAGCAAAGAATAGGCGCGAGAGTTAACGGTGGCTTGTTGACGCCCCACTTCACTCGACGTCGCAAAACCGTCAAAAACCATTTGCGACAACCGCACACTCGACTCGCTGCGATTCAGGTTTTCCCAGTGATTGTTGTTGCCGGCAGCCCGCGTGGTGACGTTGTCAGTGCCTTCGCGACCATAACCGCCCAACAGATCGACCCGTGGGAGGTATCCACCTTTAGCTGCCTTTAACTGATAATCCGCGGCCAATCGACTGTTAACGCCAGCCTGGATTTCCGGATGGACATCCAGTGCCTGTTGCATGGCCTCCGGAAGGGTCTGCGCCTGAGCAAGACTGGCGGCAAGTACGAAGGGTAAAGCCTTGAGCAAGTGCAAACGCATTATTGGAGTTTCCCGGAGTTGCTTGTCTTGGATCACTGCAGAACGTACCGCTGCAACGGATGATGACAATTGGAATGACCGCTTGTCGGAAAGTTGAATTTTGGAACTGGATCACACTCTGTGGAGCAGGGCGGCGCCGAAATATCAATGTGACATTACGGAGGCGAGTGTTTAGGATGGCATGCGCAAGGTCAATAGTTTGGCATAAAGTTTATAGCGGAAAAATATAGCCAAGTTATTGACAAATACCCGCGTCAAAATTGTGCCTCTAGTACCTTGAAAGTACATCGACTGAGCGCGATCAACCGCTCTCAGGTCCATGGACGTCTACTGAATGTGACACCCGGAGAGTCTTCAATGAGCAGTGTTGTGGCCATCGTCAAAAGCATTGTCGGTCAGGTTTTCGCGGTGTCCCCAGAGGGCGTCCGTCGCGTACTCGTTGAAGGCGATCGGTTGTTTGTCGGCGATCAGGTAGACACCGGTGCGGCTGGCGCCATTACGCTTGAACTGGCAGACGGCCGGACCCTGGACCTGGGCCGCGACACTCAATGGAGTGGCAGCGATTCCAGCACTGACCTTGCACAAGCCACTGCACAAGCTGCGCCATCGGTTGAAGAGCTGCAGCAAGCCATCGCGGCAGGTGCCGACCCGACCACCGATCTTGAAGCCACCGCGGCCGGCCCGACGGCTGCCGGCTCGGGCGGCTCGGCAGGTAGCGGCCACAACTTCGTGATGCTGGATGCAACCGCTGCCCGGATCGACCCGACCATAGGTTTCCCGACTGCCGGCATCGACACTGCCGCTTTGGCTGCACAGAACACCTTCGGCGAGACTACCGATACCAGCGCCAACGTGCAGCGCGAATCGACCCTGACCTTGAGCGCCACGCCGACCATCACCGAGGCCGGTGGCGTGCTGGTTTACACCGCGACGCTGAGCCAGGCTCCGCTGACGGACCTGATCATCACGTTATCCAACGGCTCGGTGATCGTGATCCAGGCCGGCCAGTTGACCGGTACGGTCAACGTCCCGCTCGCGCCAAACGACACCGTCTATAACGACCCGACCCAGATCGACGTGACCGTCACCGGCACCACGGGCGGCAGCGGCATCATCGTCACCGCGCCGACGACCCCGGCCGAGACCCAGGTCACTGACACCGTTGATACCACCACGGTCACCTTGACCGCCGGCGCCAACGTTACCGAAGGCGGGCAGATCACTTACACCGCGACCCTGACCAACCCGGCTCAAACGCCGGTCACGGTCACCCTGTCCAACGGCTCGACCATCACCATCGAAGCCGGCAAAACGACTGGCACTGTGAACGTCGACACCCCGGCCAATGACGTTTATCAGAACGGCAGCACCGTTAGCACCACGATCACTGGCGCCACCGGCGGCAATTTCGAAAACCTGGTGCCGAGCACCGCGCCAGCGGTCACCACCATTACCGACTCGGCCGACAACACCGGCCTGAGCCTCACCGCCACCGGCACCGTCGTCGAAGGTGGCCAGATCACCTACACCGCGACCCTGACCAACCCGGCCGGCACGCCGATGACCGTGACCTTGAGCAATGGCTCGGTCATCACCATCGAAGCAGGCAAGACCACCGGCAGCGTGACCGTCGACACCGCAGCCAATGACGTCTACAACAATGGCAGCACCGTCAGCACCACCATCACCGCAACCACCGGCGGCAATTTCGAGCAACTGACCCCGAGCACCGAGCCGGCGCTGACCACTATCACCGATTCGAAAGACAACACTGGCCTGAGCCTCACCGCCACCGGTAGCGTCGTCGAAGGCGGCCAGATCACCTACACCGCAACACTGACCAACCCGGCCGGCACGCCGATGACCGTGACCTTGAGCAATGGCTCGGTCATCACCATCGAAGCAGGCAAGACCACCGGCAGCGTGACCGTCGACACCGCAGCCAATGACGTCTACAACAATGGCAGCACCGTCAGCACCACCATCACCGCAACCACCGGCGGCAATTTCGAGCAACTGACCCCGAGCACCGAGCCGGCGCTGACCACTATCACCGATTCGAAAGACAACACTGGCCTGAGCCTCACCGCCACCGGTAGCGTCGTCGAAGGCGGCCAGATCACCTACACCGCAACACTGACCAACCCGGCCGGCACGCCGATGACCGTGACCTTGAGCAATGGCTCGGTCATCACCATCGAAGCAGGCAAGACCACCGGCAGCGTGACCGTCGACACCGCAGCCAATGACGTCTACAACAATGGCAGCACCGTCAGCACCACCATCACCGCAACCACCGGCGGCAATTTCGAGCAGCTGACCCCGAGCACCGAGCCGGCGCTGACCACTATCACCGATTCGAAAGACAACACCGGCCTGAGCCTCACCGCCACCGGTAGCGTCGTCGAAGGCGGCCAGATCACCTACACCGCAACACTGACCAACCCGGCCGGCACGCCAGTCACCGTGACCCTTTCGAACGGCGCGGTCATCACCATTGCTGCCGACGCGACCACTGGCAGCGTGACCGTCCCGGCACCGACCGATGACGTCTATAAAGATGCCGGCAAAGTTGAAGTCACTATCAAGGACGCCAGTGGCGGCAACTTCGAAAACCTGATCACCAGCCCTGCAGCTGCGGTCACCGAAGTGACTGACACGATCAATACGTCGACGGTCAGTCTGACGGCCAATGGCACTGTGGCTGAAGGCGGGACCGTGGTTTACACCGCGTCCGTGTCTGCTGAAGTCACCGGTTCGCCGGTTGTTGTGACCCTGTCCAACGGCCAGACCATTACGATTCCAGTCGGCGCCAGCAGCGCCAGCGTTAACTTCACTGCGCCGAACGATGCCCTGGCCGGTGGCGGCTCGCTGAGCGTCAAGATCGACGACGCCAAGGGCGGCAATTTCGAGAAGCTGGAAGTTAACGGCAAGTCGGCGGACACCTCGGTGACTGACACAGCCGACACCACGACTGTTAGCCTCAGCGCGACTGAGTCGGTGGCTGAAGGTGGTTCGATTGTTTACACCGCCACCCTGACCAACGCGGCCGGCACTCCGGTCACCGTGACATTGAGCAACGGTGCGGTCATCACCATCGCCGCCAACGCTAACAGCGGTTCCATCACCGTCGAGGCGCCGAAAGACGACGTCTATAAAGACGCCGGCAAAGTTGAAGTCACCATCAAGGATGCCGCAGGTGGCAACTTCGAGAACCTGACCACCAACCCGGCGGCTGCGGTCACCGAAGTGACTGACACCCTCAATACATCGACGGTCAGTCTGACCGCCAACGGCACTGTGGCCGAAGGCGGCACCGTGGTTTACACCGCGTCCGTCACTGCCCCAGTGACCGGCTCGCCGGTTGTCGTGACCTTGTCCAACGGCCAGGCCATTACCATTCCGGTTGGATCGAGCAGCGGTAGCGTGAACTTTGTTGCACCGAACGATGCCCTGGCTGGCGGCGGTTCGCTGAGCGTCAAGATCGACGACGCCAAGGGCGGCAATTTCGAGAAGCTGGAAGTTAACGGCAAGTCGGCGGACACCTCGGTGACTGACACGGCCGACACCACAACAATCAGCCTCAGCGCGACTGAGTCGGTGGCTGAAGGTGGCTCGATCGTTTACACCGCCACCCTGACCAACGCGGCCGGCACTCCGGTCACCGTGACATTGAGCAACGGCGCTGTGATCACCATCGCCGCCAACGCTACCAGCGGTTCCGTCACCGTCGACGCACCGAAAGACGACGTCTACAAAGACGCCGGCAAAGTCGAAACGACCATCAAGGACGCCACCGGCGGCAACTTTGAAAACCTGGTCAAAGACCCGGCTGCGGCCGTCACCACCGTCACCGACACCCTCGACACCTCGGCGGTCACCCTGACCGCCACCAGCAGCGTGGCCGAAGGCGGCACTGTGGTTTACACCGCCTCTGTCGGCGCACCGGTCACCGGTTCGCCTGTCATCGTGACGCTGGCCAACGGTCAGACCATCACCATTGGCATTGGCAAAAGCAGCGGCACGGTCAATGCCGTGGTCTCCAACGATGTGCTCAGCGACCATGCGCCGTTGACCAACTCGATCACCAAAGTCAGCGGCGGCAACTACGAAAACCTGACTGCCGATCAAACCCCGGTCAGCACCAGCGTGACCGACACCGTCGACACCACCACCCTGTCGCTGAGCGCCACTGGCAACGTCAAAGAAGGTGGCCAGATCACCTACACCGCCACCCTCACCCATGCGGCCGGCACACCCGTGACCGTGACGTTGAGCAACGGCGCGACCATCACCATCGATGCCGGTAAAACCACCGGCACCGTGAAAGTCGACGCACCGACAGACGACGTCTACAAGGACGCCGGCAAACTGGAAGTCACCATCAAGGACGCCGCTGGCGGCAACTTTGAAAACCTGGTCACCAGCCCGACCCCGGCCGTGACCAACGTCGCCGACACAGTCAACACGACGCACCTGACGCTCAGCGCTGAAAAGTCGGTACTCGAAGGCTCGCACATCACCTACACCGCGAACCTCACCAACGCCGCGCAAACGCCGGTGACCGTCAAGCTGAGCAACGGCGAGACCATCACCATCGAAGCCGGCAAAACCAGCGGTTCGGTCACCATCGCGGCGCCAAGCGATGACGTTTACAAAGATGCCGGCAAGCTCACCGTGAAGATGACTGATGCCAGCGGTGGCAACTTCGAAAAACTCGACATCAGCAAGGCGTCAGTGAGCACCACCGTCAAAGACACCGTCGACACGACGTCTCTGTCCCTGTCGGCCAGCCATACCGTCAGCGAAGGTGGCCAGATCACCTACACCGCCACCCTGAACAACCCGACAGACACGGCCATGACCGTGAAGTTGAGCAATGGCGCAGTGATCAACATCGCCGCTGGCGCCACCACCGGCTCGGTCAACTTCGCCGCACCGGCCAACAGCCCGTACATCGACGGCGGAAAAGTTCAGGCTACGATCGCCAGCCAGAGCGGCGGCAACTTCGAAAAAGTCGTCGTCGATCATGCGCCGGCGGTCACCACGGTCACCGATTCTGCCGACACTACCGGCCTGAGCCTGAGCGCCACCGGCTCGGTCGCCGAGGGCGGTTCGATCGTCTACACCGCGACCCTGACCAATGCCGCCGGCACCGCGATGACCGTGACGCTGAACAACGGCGCCGTGATCCACATTGCCAAGGGCGCCACCACCGGCTCGGTGAACTTCGCCGCACCAAAGGATGACGTCTACAAAGATGCCGGCAAAGTTGAAGCCAGCATCACCAAGACCACCGGCGGCAACTTCGAAAACCTGGTGGCCGACAAGACGCCAGCGGTTACCGACGTGACCGACACCCTCAATACATCGACAGTCAGTCTGACGGCCAACAGCACTGTGGCTGAAGGCGGCACCGTGTTGTACACCGCTTCGGTCAACGCGCCAGTGACCGGTTCGCCGGTTGTCGTGACCTTGTCCAACGGCCAGACCATTACCATTCCGGTCGGCGCGAGCAGCGCCAGCGTGAAATTCACCGCAGCGAACGACGCACTGGCTGGCGGCGGTTCTCTGAGCGTGAAAATCGACGGCACCACCGGTGGCAACTACGAAAACCTGGTGGCGGATAAAACCCCGGCAGTCACGTCGGTGACCGACGTCAAAGACACCACCACCCTTAGCCTGAGCGCTACGGATTCGGTCGCTGAAGGCGGTTCGATCGTTTACACCGCGACGCTGACTCACGCTGCCGGCACTCCGGTCACCGTGACATTGAGCAACGGCTCTGTGATTACCATCGCCGCCAACGCTACCAGCGGTTCCGTAGCCGTCAAGGCACCGGCCGATGACGTCTACAAAGATGCCGGCAAAGTCGAAGTCACCATCAAGGAGGCCAGCGGCGGCAACTTCGAAAACCTGGTGCCGAGCACGGTTCCGGCAGTGACCAGCGTCACTGACACCATCGACACCTCGACCGTGACCCTGAAAGCCACCGAGTCGGCCGCTGAAGGTGGCACCGTCACCTACACCGCGACCGTCGGCGCGCCGGTAACCGGTTCGCCAGTGACTGTGTCTTTGGCCAACGGCCAGACGATCACCATCGAAGTCGGTAAAACCACCGGCACCGTAACCACTCTCGCACCCAACGACGCGTTGAACGGTCACACTCCGCTGACCAATTCGATCACCAACGTCAGCGGCGGCAACTACGAGAACCTGGTCGCCGACAAAACGCCAGTCAGCACCACCGTGACTGACACCACCGACACGACCAACCTGTCGCTCAGCGCCACGAACTCGGTCGCCGAAGGTGGTTCGATCGTTTACACCGCCACCCTGACCAACGCCGCCGGCACTCCGGTGACCGTCAAGCTGAGCAACGGCGAGACCATCACCATCGCCGCCAACGCTACCAGCGGTTCCGTGACCGTCAAGGCACCGGCCGATGACGTCTACAAAGATGCCGGTAAAGTCGAAGTCACCATCAAGGACGCCAGCGGCGGCAACTTCGAAAACCTGGTCACCAGCCCGGCGGCTGCGGTCACCGAAGTGACTGACACGATCAATACGTCGACGGTCAGCCTAACGGCCAACAGCACTGTGGCCGAAGGCGGCACCGTGGTTTACACCGCGTCCGTCACCGCGCCAGTGACCGATTCGCCGGTTGTCGTGACCTTGTCCAACGGACAGACCATCACCATTCCGGTTGGATCGAGCAGCGGTAGCGTGAACTTTGTTGCGCCGAACGATGCCCTGGCTGGCGGCGGTTCGCTGAGCGTCAAGATCGACGACGCCAAGGGCGGTAATTACGAGAAGCTGGAAGTTAACGGCAAGTCGGCGAACACCTCGGTGACTGACTCTGCCGATACCACCACCCTCAGCCTCAGCGCGACCGATTCGGTCGCTGAAGGCGGTTCGATTGTTTACACCGCGAACCTGACCCACGCGGCTGGAACTCCGGTGACCGTCACCCTGAGCAACGGCGCAGTGATCACCATCGCCGCCAACGCTACCAGCGGTTCTGTCACCGTCGCAGCACCAAAAGACGACGTGTACAAAGACGCGGGCAAAGTCGAAACGACCATCAAAGGCGCCAGCGGCGGCAACTTCGAAAACCTGGTCACCAGCCCGGCAGCAGCGGTCACGGAAGTGACTGACACCCTCAATACGTCGACGGTCAGCCTGACGGCAACGCCCACCGCAGGCGAAGGCGGTAACGTGGTGTACACCGCTTCCGTGACCTCGAAGGTCACCGGCAAGGACGTGGTCGTCACCCTGGCCAACGGTGAAAAAATCACCATCCCTGTCGGTGAAAGCGCTGCCTCGATCACCGTTAAAGCCCCGAATGACGCATTGGTTGGCCACGAACCGCTGACCAACGCCATCAAGGATGTGACCGGCGGCAACTACGAGAATCTGGTCGCCGACAAGACCCCTACCTCGACCGCCATCAGCGACACCCTGGACACCACCAAAGTGACCATGACCGCCAGCGGTCAGGTGCTTGAAGGCGGCAACATCACCTACACCGCCAACCTGACGAATGCAGCCGGCACCGACATGACGGTCAAGTTGAGCAACGGCGAAAGCATTGTGATCAAGGCCGGCGACAAGTCGGGCTCCATTACCGTTCCTGCACCGGCCGATGACGTCTACAAGGACGGCAGCAAAATCACTGTCCGCATCGACAGCACCAGTGGCGGCGACTTCGAGAAGCTCGACGTCAACAAAACCGCGCACACCACCACCGTCAACGATACGATCGACACCGCCACGCTGAAACTCAGCGCAGACGTGGGCACCGTCGGCGAAGGTGGTCAGATTACCTACACCGCGACCCTGAACCACCCAGCCGACACGGCGATGACCGTGACCCTGAACAATGGTCAGGTGATCAACATCAAAGCGGGCGAGTCCAGCGGCTCTGCGTCTTTCACCGTACCGAATAACGTCTACACCGGCGCAGCGGACGTCCTGACCTCGATCAAGGAAACCACCGGCGGCAACTTCGAAAAACTGGACATCGATCGCTCTGCCGTCGCCACCAAAGTCACCGACACTGCTGACACTACCAGCTTGACCTTGAGCGCTAGCGGCACGGTGCAGGAAGGCGGCCAGATCGTCTATACCGCGACCCTGTCCCATGCCGCCGGCAGCAACATGACCGTGAAGCTGAGCAACGGCGCGACCATCACCATCCTCAAGGATGCAGTGTCCGGCCATGTCAGCGTGGCTGCACCGAAAGACGACGTCTATAAAGACGCCGGCAAAGTTGAAGTCACCATCAAGGAGGCCAGCGGCGGCAACTTCGAAAACCTGGTCCCGAGCACTGTCCCGGCAGTGACCGAGGTGACTGACACGATCAATACGTCGACGGTCAGTCTGATGGCCAACGGCACTGTGGCTGAAGGCGGCACCGTGGTTTACACCGCGTCCGTCACTGCCCCAGTGACCGGTTCGCCGGTGGTTGTGACCTTGTCCAACGGCCAGACCATCACCATTCCGGTTGGATCGAGCAGCGGTAGCGTGAACTTTGTTGCGCCGAACGACGCCCTCGCCGGTGGCGGTTCGCTGAGTGTCAAGATCAACGAGGCCAAGGGCGGCAACTACGAGAAGCTGGAAGTTAACGGCAAGTCGGCGGACACCTCGGTGACTGACACGGCCGATACCACGACTATCAGCCTCAGCGCGACTGAGTCGGTGGCTGAAGGCGGTTCGATCGTTTACACCGCCACCCTGACCAACGCCGCCGGCACTCCGGTGACCGTCAAGCTGAGCAACGGCGAGACCATCACCATCGCCGCCAACGCTACCAGCGGTTCCGTGACCGTCAAGGCACCGGCCGATGACGTCTACAAAGATGCCGGTAAAGTCGAAGTCACCATCAAGGAGGCCAGCGGCGGCAACTTCGAGAACCTGGTGCCGAGCACGGTTCCGGCAGTGACCAGCGTCACTGACACCCTCGACACCTCGACCGTGACCCTGAAAGCCACCGAGTCGGCCGCTGAAGGTGGCACCGTCACCTACACCGCGACCGTCGGCGCGCCGGTAACCGGTTCGCCAGTGACTGTGTCTTTGGCCAACGGCCAGACGATCACCATCGAAGTCGGCAAAACCACCGGCACCGTAACCACTCTCGCACCCAACGACGCGTTGAACGGTCACACTCCGCTGACCAATTCGATCACCAACGTCAGCGGCGGCAACTACGAGAACCTGGTCGCCGACAAAACGCCAGTCAGCACCACCGTGACCGACACCACCGACACGACCAACCTGTCGCTCAGCGCCACGAACTCGGTCGCCGAAGGCGGTTCGATCGTTTACACCGCCACCCTGACCAACGCCGCCGGCACTCCGGTGACCGTCAAGCTGAGCAACGGCGAGACCATCACCATCGCCGCCAACGCTACCAGCGGTTCCGTGACCGTCAAGGCACCGGCCGATGACGTCTACAAAGATGCCGGTAAAGTCGAAGTCACCATCAAGGAGGCCAGCGGCGGCAACTTCGAGAACCTGGTGCCGAGCACGGTTCCGGCAGTGACCAGCGTCACCGACACCCTCGACACCTCGACCGTGACCCTGAAAGCCACCGAGTCGGCCGCTGAAGGTGGCACCGTCACCTACACCGCGACCGTCGGCGCGCCGGTAACCGGTTCGCCAGTGACTGTGTCTTTGGCCAACGGCCAGACGATCACCATCGAAGTCGGTAAAACCACCGGCACCGTAACCACTCTCGCACCCAACGACGCGTTGAACGGTCACACTCCGCTGACCAATTCGATCACCAACGTCAGCGGCGGCAACTACGAGAACCTGGTCGCCGACAAAACGCCGGTCAGCACCACCGTGACCGACACCACCGACACGACCAACCTGTCGCTCAGCGCCACGAACTCGGTCGCCGAAGGCGGTTCGATCGTTTACACCGCCACCCTGACCAACGCCGCCGGCACTCCGGTGACCGTCAAGCTGAGCAACGGCGAGACCATCACCATCGCCGCCAACGCTACCAGCGGTTCCGTGACCGTCAAGGCACCGGCCGATGACGTCTACAAAGATGCCGGTAAAGTCGAAGTCACCATCAAGGAGGCCAGCGGCGGCAACTTCGAAAACCTGGTGCCGAGCACGGTTCCGGCAGTGACCAGCGTCACTGACACCATCGACACCTCGACCGTGACCCTGAAAGCCACCGAGTCGGCCGCTGAAGGTGGCACCGTCACCTACACCGCGACCGTCGGCGCGCCGGTAACCGGTTCGCCAGTGACTGTGTCTTTGGCCAACGGCCAGACGATCACCATCGAAGTCGGTAAAACCACCGGCACCGTAACCACTCTCGCACCCAACGACGCGTTGAACGGTCACACTCCGCTGACCAATTCGATCACCAACGTCAGCGGCGGCAACTACGAGAACCTGGTCGCCGACAAAACGCCAGTCAGCACCACCGTGACTGACACCACCGACACGACCAACCTGTCGCTCAGCGCCACGAACTCGGTCGCTGAAGGCGGTTCGATCGTTTACACCGCCACCCTGACCAACGCCGCCGGCACTCCGGTGACCGTCAAGCTGAGCAACGGCGAGACCATCACCATCGCCGCCAACGCTACCAGCGGTTCCGTGACCGTCAAGGCACCGGCCGATGACGTCTACAAAGATGCCGGTAAAGTCGAAGTCACCATCAAGGAGGCCAGCGGCGGCAACTTCGAAAACCTGGCCACCAACCCGGCGGCTGCGGTCACCGAAGTGACTGACACGATCAATACGTCGACAGTCAGTCTGACCGCCAACGGCACTGTGGCCGAAGGCGGCACCGTGGTTTACACCGCGTCCGTCACTGCTCCAGTAACCGGCTCGCCGGTTGTCGTGACCTTGTCCAACGGACAGACCATCACCATTCCGGTTGGATCGAGCAGCGGTAGCGTGAACTTTGTTGCGCCGAACGATGCCCTGGCTGGCGGCGGTTCGCTGAGCGTCAAGATCGACGACGCCAAGGGCGGCAATTACGAGAAGCTGGAAGTGAACGGCAAGTCGGCGGACACCTCTGTCAGCGATACCGTGGACACCACCAAAGTGACCATGACTGCCAGCGACTACGTAGTCGAGGGCGGCACGATCACTTACACCGTCAACCTCAGCAACGCCGCCGGCACTGACATGACGGTCAAGTTGAGCAACGGCGAAAGCATCGTGATCAAGGCCGGCGATAAGTCGGGTTTCATCACCATTCCTGCACCAACCGATGACGTCTACAAGGACGGCAGCAAGATCACCGTTGGCATCGCCAGCACCGACGGTGGCAACCTCGAGAAGCTCGACGTCAGCAATACCACCCACACCACCACCGTCAATGACACCACCGACACCACCACGCTGAAGCTCAGTGCCGATGTGAGCACCGTCGGCGAAGGTGGTCAGATCACCTACACCGCGACCCTGAGCCATCCTGCCGACACAGCGATGACCGTGACCCTGAACAACGGTCTGGTGATCAACATCAAGGCCGGCGAGTCCAGCGGTTCAGCGCCGTACACCGTGCCGAATGACGTCTACACCGGCGCCTCGCCCGTCAGCGCAGCGATCGCCTACAGCACTGGCGGCAACTTCGAAAAACTGGACACCGATCGCTCGGCCGTCGTCACCCAAGTGACCGACACCGCTGACACCACCAACCTGACCCTGAGCGCTACTGGCTCGGTTCAGGAAGGTGGGCAGATCGTCTACACCGCGACCTTGTCCCATGCCGCTGGCAGCGACATGACGGTAAAACTGAGCAACGGCGCGACCATCACCATCCTGAAAGATGCCGTCTCCGGGCAAGTCAGCGTAGCTGCGCCGAAGGATGACGTGTACCTGGACGCCGGCAAAGTCACCGCTAGCATCGACCAAGTCAGCGGCGGCGAATTTGAAAGCCTGGTGCCGGACAAATCTCTGGTATCCACTGACATTACCGACACCATCGACCCCACCACCGTGAAGCTGACGGCCACGCCGACTGTGGATGAAGGCGGCACGATTACCTACACCGCGACGCTAAACGATGCCAAAGGCAACTTGGTTACTGCGCAAAACGGTCCGGTGACTGTCACGCTCGACAGCGGCAAAAGCATCACCATCGCCGTCGGCCAAAGCGCTGGCGAGCTGAAGGTCGTGGCGGGCAACGACGTCTACAAAGGCCAAACCACCGTCACTGAGTCGATCAAATCGGCCGACGGCGGCAACCTCGAAGCCATCACCCCGGTGAAAACCCCGGTCACCACCACGGTCAATGACGTCAACGACGCTCCGACCGTCAGTACCACCTCGGCCAGAGGTGATGAAGATCATTTGATCGCCGTGCAGCTTGGCGGCAACGACGTCGATGGCAGCGTCGGCCACTTCACCCTGACCAGCCTGCCGGCCAATGGCGTGTTTTACGCTAACGCCGCCGGGACCATCGCGTTGACCGCCAGCAGCGTGATCTCCGCAACCGCGAACGGCGCAACGGTTTACTTCAAGCCCACCGCCGACTGGAGTGGCACCACCAGCTTCACTTACAACTCGACCGACAACCAGGGCATGCCTTCCGCCTCTTCGGCGACCGGCACCATCGTCGTCGCGCCAATAACCGATACCCCAAGCCTGTCACTGACCGGTGGCGGTATGGTCGTCTCGACCGACTTCCAGGAAGTTGCTCTGAAAAGCGCACATGGCGACGTCGATGTCAGCAAGCTCGGCAACGGCGTGTGGCACACCGACAACAGGGGTGGCATGGTCGAAATCGGCAAGGCCAGTGTCTATGGTGCCGGCGCCGATAACCAGGTCATCGAACTGGAGCGCAACCCCGGCGATGCGAGCAACCTCTACACCACTATCGATGCCAAGGCCGGCACCACCTATAACGTGTCGTTCGACTATGCACCGCGTGCGGGTGTGGATAATTCGCTGATCAATGTGTACTGGGGCGACCAACTCATTGGCACCCTGAACACCTCGACCACCGGCATGCGGCACTACAACTTCGACGTTCCTGTTACTGCCGATGGCAACCAGAAGCTCGAGTTCCGCGCCGGGGACACTAACAGCCTGGGCGGCCTGCTGGACAACATCAATGTCACTCAGGTGCTCAACTCAGGCCTTGAAGACAACGCGATCCTGTTGTCAACCATCCAGGCCCACACCAACGACGCCGACGGCTCGGAAACACTCACTCTCACACTGAACGGCTTGCCGGCGGGTTCCAGACTCACCGACGGCACCCGCACCTTCAATGCTGCCGACGGCTCGACGTCGGTGGACATTACTGGTTGGAACCTGTCCACGCTCAAGCTGACACCGCCGACGAACTTCAACGGCGACATCCCCCTGACCGTCACGGCCACCGCCAAAGACGGCGATGCCCCAAGCGCCAGCACCTCGCTGCCGTTGGTGGTGCACGTCGGTGCCGTCAATGACGCAAGCGTGCTGCAGGCGGACAACATCAATGTCGACGAAGACCACAACGCGACCGGTAACGTGCTGACCAACGACCGCGATGTGGATAACGTTCTAAGCGTGACCAAGTTCACAGTGGGTGGCACCGAGTACACAGCAGGCGGTACTGCCACCATCGCAAACGTCGGCAAGCTGACTCTCGGTGCCAACGGTGACTACAGCTTTACCCCGGTCAACAATTGGAGCGGCAAGATTCCGACTGTGACTTACACCACCAGCACCGGTTCAAGCACCACCCTCGATATCAGTGTGACCGCGGTCGCGGATACACCGATTGTGTCCGCCACCACTACTCAGGTGGCCGAGAACAGCAGCGTTGCGCTGGGCTTGAAGGTAACCTCGCTGGACACTGATGGCTCTGAAACCCAGACCATCACCGCGATCGGCGGTATCCCGGCAGGTGCGACTCTGACCGACGGCACGCACACCTTTACGGGCACGACCGGTAACGCTGTCGTCGACCTCAGCGGGTGGGATGTGAGCAAGTTGAGCTACACCCCGGCACCGTACGCCAACGGTACCAACACGCTGACAGTTACGGCAGTCTCGACCGAGAGCTCAGGTGATTCGGCCAGTAGTACGACACAGATTCCGATCACGATTAATCCGGCGGTCTATAAGCCGATCACTGGTACCGCAGGAAACGACAATGTCGGTGGCACCGATGGCAATGACATCGTAGTGGCAGATATCGGCGGCCTGACGGTAATACCGGGCCAGAATTACAACATCGCGTTCATGGTCGACAGCTCGGGCAGCATGAGCGCTTCCTCCGTAACGTCGGCGAAGAATTCCCTGATAGCGGTGTTCACCTCGCTGATCGCCAGCGCCACCTCGCAAAACTCGAGCGCTGGCACCGTGAAAGTATTCCTCGTGGACTTCGATACACAGGTCAACAAATCGATTTCGATCGATCTGTCGAAAGCGGGCGCTCTGGACCTATTGAAGGGGGTCCTCAACAGCATGCAGTCTGGTGGTTACACCAACTACGAAGACGTGTTCAAAACCACCGCGAACTGGTTCAAAGGGCCTGACGCGCTGAGCAACCCCAACGCGATCAACCTCACCTACTTCATCACCGATGGTGAGCCGACCGCTTATACGCAAAGAGAACAAATCAATCCGGTGGTCGTCGACTTCAAGTCCGATAGCGTTAAGGACCTCTACCTCGACGACGTGTTGAAGCAAGGCTCCTACACGCCAGGGACCGAGTTCAGGATGGTTATCGGTGGTGAGAGTCGCGTGGTAGTTGATTCCTCGGGGGCTTTGTACAAATGGAGCGAAAAATCGAACGGCAACTGGTCGTCGGACAAGTACAGCGCCAACGGCTACAACCTGCAAGTTCACGCCCAAGGTGACGGCACCTATGAACTGTCGGATTACGCAGTCAGCGGCTCTGTCGACAGCACCAGTGCGAGTAATGCGGCAACCGCGCTCGCGTTGTTTGCTGCCGCAAACTCCAAGGTACAAGCCATTGGCGTGAACAGCGATGTCTCGGTAAGCGACCTCGCGCCGTATAACACCACCGATGGAAAACCGCTGGCCAATATCAACCCGGAAGATTTGGCCAACGCAATTCTCGGCCACAGCGAAGCGACCCTTCCAGGCAAGGACACTATCAACGGCGGCGATGGCAACGACATCATCTTCGGCGATCTGGTGAGTTTCACTGGCGTGACGGGTGAGGGCTACACCGCGCTGCAGGCTTTTGTCGGCAAGGAAACCGGCATCGAAACCAACAAAGTCACCTTAAGCAACGTGCACCAGTACGTCACCGAGCACTACTCCACGTTCGATGTGTCTGGCGCCCACGATGGTGACGATACGCTGTTGGGTGGTGCTGGTAACGACATCATCTTCGGGCAGGGCGGTGACGACAAACTCTACGGCGGCAGCGGCAACGACATCCTGCTCGGTGGCACTGGCAACGATTTGCTGAACGGTGAGGCCGGCAATGACTTCCTCATCGGTGGCACTGGCACAGATACGCTGGACGGTGGCGCCGGTAATGACACCCTCCTCGGTGGCACTGGCAACGACACGCTGATCGGCGGCTTGGGTGCCGACACCTTCGTCTGGAAGGCTGGTGATACCGGCAGTGACGTGATCAAGGACTTCAAGGCCAGTGAAGGTGACCGCATCGACTTGCGCGATCTGCTGCAAGGCGAAACCGGCAGCCCCATCGACAACTTCCTGAAGATCACCACGGTGGATGGCGTTTCGTCCCTGCAAGTCAGCTCCGCCGGCAAGTTCAACGGCGCCGACGCTGCAGCGGCTGCACCGGATGTGACGATCAAACTGGAAGGCAACAACTGGGCCAGCGCCAACCTTCATTCGTTGATTGCCGGCAGTGACCCGACCATCAAAATCGATCACAACAGCTGATCCAACGAAAAACGGCCGCCCTTATGGGGCGGCCGTCACGTTTGCGCCCATCAACCCGGTGACGATTTCGTCGCCGCACCGCATACTCGCGTCCAGTTGGCCTATGCTGCTGACAGCATGACGCTGGTTCATTTCCGAGGGATGCTCAATGTTCTACGTGCAACGCGATGCGCAAGGTCAGTTAGTGCGCGTGGAAGCCGCGGCCTATGCTGAGGCCACGGAAACGCTGCCGGCCGACCACCATGAAATCCAGGCCTGGTATGCCAACGAAGTGATGGACACCAGCCTCAAACAGCTCAAGCAGAGCGACCTGGAAATGATCCGGGTGCTCGACGACTTGATTCAGGTGCTGACCAGCAAAGGCGTGATCCGCGTCACCGACCTGCCGGCCGCCGCCCAGGCCAAACTGATGGACCGGACCCAGGCCCGTGAGGCGCTGGGTGGGTTGAGTCAGTTGATTGATGATGATGAGCCGGGGTTGATCTAAGGTCCCGTCATGGTTGTTGTCTGTACTGACGCCTTCGCGAGCAAGCCCGCTCCCACAGGGTTTTGAGTTGGCCCGGATCTAGTGGTCAACACAGCTCCACTGTGGGAGCGGGCTTGCTCGCGAAAGCGGCATCAGCCTCACTGCCAAGGCTTCGGCTCACCAAACAACTGCCCCTGAACCCCATACAACCCCATCTCCCGAATCACCACCAACTCCCCTTCGGTCTCCACCCGTTCGGCAATCAATGGCAGATCAATGCTATGCGCCGCCCGCTGGATCGCCTCGATGAACAGGCGCTTGTCGCTTTCCTGATCAATCGCGCGGATGTAACTGCCGTCGATCTTCAGATACGCCAACCCCAGCCGCGCCAGATTGCCAATCATGCTGAAGCGCCCGCCAAACCGTTGCAGGCTCAAGGAGAACCCAAGCTCACGCAGACGCCGCGTCAGTTCTTCCAGCATCGCTTGCTCGGGCAATTGCTCCTCGCCGATTTCCAGGGTCAGCCGCGATCCGAGATCGGAGTGAGCACGCAAAATCTCGAAGACTTTATTCAGCGCCTGCGGATCGGCCAGCGTTGCCGAAGACAGGTTCAGCGCCAGCGACTTTTCATGCTCGGCCATCTGCTCAAGCACCAGCTCCAACATCAGCCGATCCAGGCGAGCAGTCCAGCCAAAGCGCTCGAGCCACGGCAGGAAGCGCCCGGCGGGAATGGTCTGGTCCTCGTCGTCGATCAACCGCGACAGCACTTTGTAATGCAGCACCAG
Source organism: Pseudomonas sp. LB3P81 (assembly GCF_054897965.1). NCBI lineage: Bacteria > Pseudomonadati > Pseudomonadota > Gammaproteobacteria > Pseudomonadales > Pseudomonadaceae > Pseudomonas > Pseudomonas sp. LB3P81. The sequence continues at coordinate 3,226,755 of NZ_JBUBVG010000001.1, forward strand.
CTGCGTGTCCTGGCTGGCCACCACCGGTTGGAAATACAACTGGAAACGCTGCTGATTCAGCGCCTGATCCAGCAAGTTGTGCCAGGCGTGATGGTCATCCCCGACGCTTGCCGAGGCGCTGTGATCGAGGCACGCCCAGCTCTGTTCACCCTGTCCTTCAGCCTGAGCCAACGCCTGATCGCCCAACCCCAACACCGCTTGCGGTGAGTCGCCATAAACAAACGGCGCCAGCCCGATCGACGCCACCGAGGCCACGTCAGTGGCGCCGGTCGCATGCAGGCTCGCCAAGGCACTGACGAGGTTCTGCGCCAGTTGCAGCGCTTCTTCGCGCACCAGCCCCGGCGCCAGCACGGCGAACTCCCCCCCACGGATCCGCGTGACGAGGTTCTGCGTTTCCGGGTACTTGGCGCACTCGCGGGACAGTTGCTCGCCCACCGCTTGCAACAATCGGTCGGTGCGTTGACCACCCAGTCGCTGGTTCAAACCGGCCAGGTCCTTGACCCGCAACAGCAGCAGATAGCCAGAGCTCGCCTGCTCCGGGTTGCTCACCCGGGCGTTCAATTGCATCTCGAAATAGCGACGGTTGGCCAGGCCCGTCAGGTTGTCCTGATAGGACTCGACCCTCAGTTTTTCACTGCGCTCGGCCTGTTCCTGAAACAGCGCCTTGAGCTTTTCGACCATCTGATTCATGGCCTGCACCACACGACGCAGTTCCGGTGTGCGCGGCAGTTCCGGCAGGCTGAGGAATTCGCGGCGAGCGATAGCGTGGGATTGCTTGACCATGTAGTCCAGTGGTTTCAGTTGTCGACGCAGCAGCAGCGCACCTGACACCGCGCTCACCGCTCCGCAGATCAGCAACCAGCCGAGGCTGCCCAGCGCGCTCTGCCACAGTTTGGCCAACGCGAACATTGGATGGCTGACCACCTCGACCCGCGCAGCCTGCTCCCAGCCACGGCTGACCAGCGCATCGCCACCGGCCGGTTCCAGGCCGATCATTTTGACGAACCAGTCCGGCACGTTGTTGACTGCCGGGATGCCCCTGCGCTCGACGATGGTCTGGTCGGTCTTGAAGTCGACCACGCGGATACTCGCGTAATAGCCGCTGTCGAAAATCGAGCTGACCAGCAACTCGACCATCGCCGGGTCGTCGATGCTCGGCGTCAACGACAGCGCCAGCGCCGTCGCGGCATCCTGCGCGTGGGAGCGCAACTGGTTGACGTACTGGGTGCGCGAACTCTCGAGGCTGACCATGAAGCTGCCGGTGAAGGCGACCACCAGGAACAGACAGATTGCGATCAACAGCTGTTTGAACAAAGACATCTGAGCATGTGCTCCTAGTTAATCGTCTCGACCGGAAAACCTTCGGCCTGCATTTTCTTCAACACATCCTGCCAACGGGACAAGCGTTTGGTGTCACCCACTTTTTTGTTGCCCTTGGCACCGGGCAACCACAACCCTTCGGCATTGAAAGCGTAGACCGGCAGCAAATCGGTTCGTTGGCTGGCGGGTTTGATCGCATCGATCAGGCTGTCGAGCACCAGCGGCATGGCGTCCGGGCTGGCGTAGTAGGTCAGCACCATGTGCGCGCGGTTCAGGCTCACGGCCTTGACGTAAGTAATGCGTAGCTTGTCGCTGGACACGCCGAGGTGGCGCAGGCTGAAATACTTGGCGATGGCGTAGTCTTCGCAGTCACCGGCACCCTTCCACAAGGCTTCGATCGGGGTTTCCCAATAGTCGACCTCGTGCCACAGGTCGATGTCCTCTTCGTAGCGCATCTGTTTATTGAAGAACAGGTTGACCACGTTGAGCTGCTCCGGCTCGCTGATCTGCTTCTGCGTGGCCAGCAAATGCTGCCAGGCATCGATGCGTTGCTGCCCTGCGCCCAATGCCCCATACAATGCCTGCGCCCGGCGGCTGATCATGGAAAAATCCCAGTCGGCATGCAGACCGCCCGGCATGACACCGGCCAGCAGCAACGCGCAGCACAGCCAGCGCAAAGTCCGAGGAATCGCGAAACGTACCGCCAATGCGTGGCATCCAGGTAGGCAGGTGGAATCGATTATGGTGAAGGGTAACCGGTTAAAAGACAATGGCACGGTGGGATCACCGGGAGCGCGCTAAACTGTGGGGTGTGAGCTGTTTTTCAAGCGTGTTTGACAACCTGTCAGGCAGTCACTAGTGTCCTTTTGGATCCAAATTCTTTCAATCGTTCAGGGTGCGTAGTAGTGCCACAGAAGCCCAACCCTCTCAGCAGTATCAAGGTCAACGGCCCGATTCCCTCTCATCTGGCCCGCTCGGTCATCGAAGAAACCCTGCGCGCCGCCATTCTCGACGGCCGTATTCCTTGCGGCACAGCCCTTCGTCAGCAAGACCTGGCCGACCTGTTCGGGGTCAGCCGCATGCCGGTCCGTGAAGCCTTGCGCCAGCTCGAAGCGCAAGCGTTGCTAAATGTGGTCGCTCACAAAGGTGCGGTGGTCGCGCCATTGGTTCAGGGCGACGCCGTCGAAACTTACGCGCTGCGGATCCTGCTGGAGTCCGAAGCCCTGCGTCTGTCGGTTCCTTTGCTCACCACCGAGGATTTTGAGCAGGCGGCCCGCTACATCGATGAGCTGGAAACGGAGCACGACTACACCGAAATTGGCCGGCTCAACCGCCTGTTTCACATGGCGATGTACTGCAAGGCACCTAATCGTCGGCTGTTGAAACTGGTCGAAGACGGGTTGAACGAAGAAGAACGCTTCCTGCGCTTCAACCTAGAAGCCATGGGCCTGGGCAAACTGTCACAGGAAGATCACCGTGCGCTGTTGCGCGCAGTGGAAGACCGCGACATCGAGCGCTCGGTGAAGCTGCTCGAACTTCACCTCAACCGGGGCGTCGAGGTCATCACGCGCTACCTCAACAGCCCCGAAGCACAAAGCAGAAAAACCTCGAAATAAATCTCACCGGCAACCGGAGCGAGCAGATCAACCTGCTCGCCTGCGCTTGCCGCGCCTGCGTGTCCATTATCCCAAGCCAGACAATTGCATCGACCGTATGACATGCCGGTGATAGCGGCTGCCTTGATTTACGCTCACTCTTGGCCAGCCAACCAATAATAAACGGGTGACGTACCGCATGAGCGGCGCAGTCCCCCGCATCAAGAACCTACGGAAGGAGTCTTGCCACGGGAAAGGAAGCATCGGCGTCCCGGCCAACTTCCACCCCCTCAGATCACACTAACGATCGCCCTTGGAAAGTTGCTTTGAGTGAGGCATTCACTCTTTATTTCGATTTCGACTTATATAAGCCGGAAGGAGCAACTACGCCCAAATAAAACTTTAATCAGAAGTCTTATTGGAACTTGTCGCGCCAGGAAAAGTTTAACTTGAAAATAGTATAGAAATAACTTGCCCAGCAGTTTGCTCGTATATTAGTTTTTCTCCGCCGCCACTGGAAACTGAAGGCAAGGCCTCAACCACACGACTTACATGCAATTAATACCGATCAATTCGTTTGAGGTACTTGCTCGCCCTCAGAATACTTTAAGCACCCGTTACTTATTGATTTCACATCATTCCAGATAACTTATAGGCTCGCCATGAAATCGACTAAAGACCGTCTTAATCAGAAAAAAGAAGAACTTAGTGCGCACCCGATTTTTTCTGAAATACATTCGCTTTCGGTACTCCAACGCTTCATGGAATCCCATGTTTTTGCGGTGTGGGATTTCATGTCGCTGACCAAGCGCCTGCAACAGGAGCTGACCTGCGTTCAGTTGCCCTGGCTGCCGCCGAGAGATCCGCAGGCTGCCCGACTGATCAACGAGATCGTGCTGGGTGAAGAGTCCGATGATCGCCCGGCCCACGGTCACTACAGTCATTTCGAGTTGTACCTGGATGCGATGCGCGAAGTGGGCGCCAGTACAGTCGCCGTTGAACGCTTTGTGGCCCTGCAACAAGAAGGCGTGAGTTATGACGTGGCATTGCAAAGCGTGGACGTCGACCCGGCCGCCGCGCAATTCGTACGCCACACCCTGCACACCGCGCTGCATGCACCCGGCCACAGCGTTGCGGCGGCGTTTCTGCACGGGCGCGAGAGCGTTATTCCGCAGATGTTCCAGCGCATTCTCGACGATTGGGGCATCGGGATCGAACAGGCGCCGACTTTCCGTTACTACCTGGAGCGGCACATCGAAGTCGATTCCGAAGACCACGGCCCGGCAGCGGAAAAACTTCTCGCGAAGCTGGTCGGTGGCGATCCGCAACGGGAAGAAGACGTCTACGCCAGCGCCCTGGCGGCCGTGGAAAGCCGCATCGCCCTGTGGGACGGCCTGCGCCTGAGCATGAGCGAACCGGTGGCGGAGGTGAACGCATGAACGCCGCCGACTACCAATCCTTCGCCGACGCCTGGGAAAACCGCGCGACCATTCGCACCCGCCCGCGCCGCGTGCTGGAGAACGACGAAAAGCTGATCTACCCGCTCAGTCGTCAACCGCTGGTGTTGAGCGAAACCTTTCTGCGCGAATGCCCCGAACAACGGGATTTCGCCCTGGTGCAGACGCTCTACAAATTCATCAACGACGTGGTGATTTTCGAAACCGAGATCGTCGACAAAACCGCGCGCAGCATCGCCAAGAACCGCTTTGCGGTGGCCTTCCCGTTCGCCTGTCGTTATGACGCCATGACCGTGGTGGTGGACGAGGACTACCACGCGCTGGTGGCGATGGATTTCATGCAGCAAACCGTCGCCATGACCGGCATCACGCCGATCGAACTGCCGGATGAAATCGAGCTCAGCCGGGCGATTCCGGCGGCTGTTGCACTGGCACCGGAGCACCTGCGCAGCGCCGTGGAATTGATCTGCGTGGCCATCGCCGAGAACACCGTGACCGGCGACGTGGCGGCGTTCGCCAAGGACGACACGGTCAAGCAATCGATCAAGGGCTTGATGGCCGATCACTTGCTCGATGAGGGCCGTCACTCCGGGTTCTGGGCGCGGTTGGTGCGCATCTACTGGCACACCGCGAACGAAGAAGACCGTCAGTGCATCGCGCAGATTTTGCCGGTGTTCATCGGCCATTACCTGACCAACGACATCCAGAAATCCTTCGACTTCCGCCTGATCGAGTCCTTGCAGATCAGCGATACCGCGCGCCGCGCACTCAAGAGCGAAGTGTCGGGGCTGGCCTTCCCGATCAACCGCCATCACCCGCTGGTCGCCAACATCGTGCGGTTTTTCCACAGCAGTTCGCTGCTCGATTCGCCGTGCGTTCAAGCAGCCTTGGGCGACTACCTGGTTTAACGAGGAGCACATCATGAGACGTCTCGACATTCTGCTCATTGGGCAGAGCCAGGCCCTGACCGACCTGGCGCTGGAACTTGAACAACACGGTCATTCACTGGTGCGGCTGACGGCCATCAACCAGCCGCCGTCGGGCAACACTGATTTGCTGATTGATGATGCCAGTCTGCCGTTTCGACCGTTGGGCGATGCACCGCGACTGACGCTGCGCCTGGGTGTCGGTGTTCCGGGTGATTCAGGCTTGCCGCCGCTGGACCTGCTGTGTCTGTGCGGTTCGACGCTGCTCACCCGCGTGCCGATTGCCGATGAGCCTTCGGGCAACGGCCAGGCGCTGCGCCTGCGAGCGGTGGCGGAACTGGTGGACCATGCCGCGTTGCTGGTCAGTCGCTTTTCCCGGGATGCGGACTACTTTCTGCTCGCCGAACCGGCGACTCCCGTCCATTTCGAAAAAGTGGAAAGTCTGCTGTTTCTTGAAAAACTGGCGTTCGTCCATCGGCTCAACGCCACGGCTGAGCCTCGGTTGCTGCAACTCGCTCAGGTGCCGATGATCGAGCGCCTTGAGCAGCGCTTCATTCAGTCCGCCGAAAGACCGGCGTTGAACATTGCCGGCACCTCCCTCAACTATCGCCAATTGCATGCTCACAGCCGCGCCATTCAGCAGCGATTGCAACCGTTGCTCGAACAGCACGACGGGCCGTTGGTGGTCGGAATCTGCCTGCCGAAATGCAGCGCGTTGTACGCGGGGATTCTGGCGATTCTCGGCAGCGGTGCGGTGTACCTGCCGCTGGAACCGAGCCACCCATTGCAGCGTCAGCAATACATTCTGTCGAATGCAGGTGCCGTGTTGCTGCTGCATGACGGGCAGCATCCGCTTGCGAGCGAAATGCTCAGCCTGGACATCAGCGTGATCGACATCGAGGACGTGGACCTCGATCAACCGTTGATGCGCCAGCGCCCCGATCTCGACGCGCCGTGCATGGCGCTCTACACCTCGGGCACCACCGGTCATCCCAAAGGCGTGTTGCTCAGCCAGGCCAACCTCGCGCATTTCACCGCGTGGTACGCCGACTATGTGCAACTGACTGAACAGAGCCGCGTATTGCAGTTTTCGTCGTTGAGTTTCGACTCGTCGCTGATCGACATCTTCCCGACCCTGCTACAAGGCGCCGAGCTGATCGTGCCCAGCGACGATCAACGCCGTGACCCGCTGCAACTGGTGGAACTGATCCGGCACCAACAGTTGAGCCACGCATTTTTGCCGCCCGCCTTGCTGAGCATTCTGCCGCTGGATCAGTTGCAGGTGCTGGACCACGTGATGACCGGTGGCGATGTCTGCGAACCCTATGTCATCGAGCAACTCACTCGTCAGGGCAATTTCTACAACCTCTATGGCCCGACCGAAGCCACGGTGCTGATCACCGCGCGGCAACTGCGCGCCGGCGACAGCAATCGCACACTCGGCGCACCGATCGCCAACAGTCAGGTGCTGATTCTCGACGAGGATTTTCAACCGGTGGCCGAACAGACCGTCGGCGAGTTGTACATCGTCGGGCCGGGCGTTTGCCTGGGATATCTGAACAACCCGCAACAGACCGCTGAACGCTATCTGAACCTGAGCCTGCCGAACGGTGAGAGCCTGCGCGCCTATCGCACCGGCGACATGGCGAAGTGGACCGGCGCCGGCATCGAGCTCTGCGGACGCCGGGACAATCAGGTAAAGATTCGCGGCTTTCGGGTCGAACCGGAAGAGATCGAACGCTGCCTGCGCGACAGTCAGCTGTACCGTCAGGTGGCCGTAATCATCGACAGCCAACGGCGGATTCTCGCATTCCTCGCCCAGCCTCAGGAGGCTCAACCCGGCGCCGCTCGCGAAGCACTGAAGGCGCACGCCACTCAGTTTCTGCCGGATTACATGCAGCCCACCGCCTGGACCGAACTGACGAGCATGCCGTTCGCCAGCAACGGCAAGGTCGATCGCAAAGCGCTGCTGGAATTGCCCGTCAGCATGACCGAAAACGCGTCACGGCGTTTACCTGCCAACGCCGATGAAGCGTTGCTGTTGGAAATCTGGGCCGAGTTGCTGGAGCTGCCAGCCAGCGATATTTCCACCGATGAAAGCTTCTTTAATCTGGGCGGCCACTCGATCCTGCTGTCGCGCATGCTGTTGCGTCTGCGTGAAGAATTCGGGCGCAGCATTTCGATCAATCGCTTCATCGAACTGCCGACCATCGCGAAACTGGCGACGCTGGTGCGCGGCTCCGGCACTGAAGAAGTGCTGAGCCAGCAAGCCATGGCGGATGCGTTCCGCGAGCTGGAGGTGCAGCCACTGCCGGTCAGCCGCATGGGCGATGTGCACAAGGTCATCGTCACCGGCGCCAATAGTTTTGTCGGCGTGCACATCGTCGAGGCGTTGCTGGCCTGGGGCGCCAGCGAAGTGGCTTGTCTGGTGCGCGATGGCGGTGGGCACTCGGCGGCAGAACGCTTCGCTCACGCGTTACGGGAAAACCGTCTGGAGCATCTAGATCTGAGTCGGGTGCGGGTTTACCCCGCCGACATCACACGCCCTTCGTTGGGGCTCGACATTGATATTTACGAGCGTCTGGATCGCGAGTTCGGCGCGCTGGTGCACAACGCTGCCAACGTCAATCACGTGCTCGATTACGAGTCGCTGGCGCGGGACAACGTCGAGCCGATTTTCGAGTGCCTGCGACTGTGCGAAGGGCGCAGTAAAAAGATCTTCAATTTCGTTTCGACATTGTCGGCGTCGAGCACGATTTCCGACGATGGTCGGGTGCTTGAACTGCCCGCCGCGCGGACCCCGCCGATCTACATCAAGAACGGCTACAACCTGTCGAAGTGGGTCGGCGAACGCATTCTGGAACGAGCGCGGGAGCGTGGGGTTCGGGTCAATGTGTATCGCCCCGGCAACATCAGTTTCAACAGCCTCACCGGCGTCTGCCAACCGCACAAGAATCGTTTGATGCTGATGCTCAAGGGCTCGATTCAGCTCGGTCAGGTGCCGGAGTTCGCGCTGAATTTCGACCTGATGCCGGTGGATTTTCTCGCCCGTTTCATCGCGTTCCACGCCAGTCGTTATTCATCGGAAAAAGCGGTGTTCAACCTGCACAACCCCGAACCCTTGAGTTGGGACGATTACGTCGCGTCCTTCCGTGAGGCCGGCCGGGAATTCTCCATGGTCAGCGTCGCCGACTGGCAGCAGCAACTGGGCCGGGTCGACAGCGACAACGCGCTGTTCGGTGTGCTCGGTTTCTACCTGAACGGCTTCGAGGAAGACATCGGCGACATCTCGATGATCGGCCACGACAACGCCCAGGCCGGCGTGCGCCAGATGGGCGCGCACTACCCAGAAAAATCCCCGGCGCTGCTGCGTCGCGGCTGCGACTACCTCAAAGAAATCAACTTCATCTGATTCACTCAACCGGAGCAAAACCATGAAAACCCTGCAACCCGATACCCTGATCAAAAATCCTCAAGGCTGCCACGTCGTGGCTTCGGTGGACGTACCGGCGGAAGCCGCAAAAGTGTGGGCGGTGGTCGGCAACTTTGCCGGCTTCGATCAATTCATCCCGGCGTTGTCGCACATCGAGATGACTGGCGAAGGCGTGTCTTCATTGCGCAAGAAATTCTTCAAGGACGGCAACCTGGTGGTCGAGCAGCTCAACTCGCGGGATGACGAGGCATTGAGCATGACCTGGACCACGATTTACAACACGCTGGGCGTGGCTAATTTGTGGGCAGCGATGACGGTTGAATCTTTTGGTGAAAGCAAGTCCCGAGTGACCTGGACCATCGTCGCCGAGCCGGCTCAGGGCGGCGCCGAGGCGCTGCCGGGGTTCAAGGATTTTGTGCAGGGGTTTGCCGATGATGCGATGAATAATGTGCTGAAGTTGTTTGCGTAGGACTCAGGTTTAGCGGTGACTGGTCCACCGCTTTCGCGAGCAAGCCCGCTCCCACAGGTTGACCGCGCTCCTTCATCAGGAATGCGGTAAAACTGTGGGAGCGGGCTTGGTCCGGGCGGCGTTCCGACGAAGAACGATAACGCGGTAGATCTGACCTGAATCAAATCTTGAAGCTATCAACCAACTGCTTCAACCGGTTCGCCTGTAACGACAACGCATCACAATCCTTCAACGTTTCATTGAGGTTGGCCACACTCTGCTGGTTCAGCAGGTTGATCTGGTTAACGTCGACGTTGAGGGTTTCCACCACCGCCGTCTGCTCTTCGGTCGCCGCCGCCACCGACTGGTTCATGCCGTCAATTTCACCAATGCGCCGGGTCACGCTGACCAGGCGCAATCCCGCCTGGTTCGCCACTTCGACGCTCTCTTCGCTGGAGACCTGACTGGCGTTCATGGTGGTCACCGCTTCGCGCGAGCCGATCTGCAGAGAAGTGATCATCTTGTGAATCTCCTCCGCCGACTCCTGCGTGCGATGCGCCAGGTTGCGCACCTCGTCCGCCACCACCGCAAAACCGCGCCCGGCTTCACCGGCACGGGCCGCTTCAATGGCCGCATTGAGGGCAAGCAAGTTGGTCTGCTGGGAGATGCCTTTGATCACATCGAGAATGTGCCCGATGTTGTCGGTGCTCGCGTTAAGGGTTTCGATCTGCGTGCAGGACAAGCTGATTTTCTGCGACAGTTCGGTCATGGCCAGAATGGTTTTCTCCACCACCTGACGACCGTCATCCGCCTGCTCGCTCGCGCCGCTGGCGTGCTGCGAGGCATCGGCGGCGTTGCGAGCGATTTCCTGAGTCGCGGCGCCCAATTGGTTGATCGCCGCCGCCACACTGTTGGTGCGCGCACTTTGCTCGTCAGAGCCGACGATCGAAGCGTTGGACGAGGCCATGACCCGTTGCGACAGGTCATGGACCTGGCGAGTGGCCGACGACACTTCGGAAATCGATGCGTGAATCCGCTCCACGAACTGGTTGAAAGAACCGCCCAGTTCGCCGAATTCGTCTTTGCTTTCCACGGCCAGACGACGGGTCAAGTCACCCTCGCCCTGGGCGATGTCCTGCATTGCTCGGCCCATAGTGGTCAGCGGACGCATCAGCACGTTGATCAACAGGCTCAACAGCGCCGCAATGGCGGCCACGGCGATGAACATCGCGATCAATGCCGAGGTGCGGAACTGGCTCAACGGCGCGTAGGCCTTCGCTTTGTCGATCGACAGACCGATGTACCACGCCGCATTCGGCAAACCGTTGACCGGGGTGAACGAGAGGATGCGCGCCTGGTTGTTCAGGGTGACTTCCTGATTGCCCTTCTCGATGCGCAGGCCGGCATTGGGGTAGATGTCCTTCAGGTTCTTCATGACTTGGTCTTTGTCCGGGCTGACGATCACCTGACCGTCGGCACTGACCAGAAACGCATGACCGATGCCGCCGAAGTCCACCGAGTTGATGATCTTCACCAGGGTTTCCAGGCTCAGGTCGCCGCCGACCACGCCGAGCAATTCACCGTTCTTTTTCACCGGCATGGCGATGGTCACGACCAAGCCACCAACGGCGGCCATGTAAGGCGGGGTCAGCATGGTTTTGTCGGCGGTAACCGCTTGCTTGTACCAGGGCCGCTGACGCGGATCGTAGCCGTCCGGCATCTTCGCGTCCGGGCGCTGGGTGAACACGCCATTGGTCTGGCCGACGTACGTGAACTGGAAATTCGAGGTGAAGACCGGCTGATCAACCAGCCCCGGCAGATCGGCATTGATGCCTTGATGAGCGACGTTCTGCGCGAGGTTTTCCAGCACCAGCACGCGGCCGCTCATCCAGTTCTGTACGCTGCTGGCGGTCAGGTCGCCAGCCTGTTGAACAGAGGATTCGAGGTTTTGCCGAATGGTATTTCGCTGCAGATAGTCGTTGTACAAAGTGAACAACGCAAAAGCCAGCACTACGACGCCGGAGGCGGCCAACAGGATTTTATGGCTGAACTTGAGATTCATTTCATGGGACTTCCTATGCAGAAAGTGGGGATGCGGGTTGCAACATTCCATGTACAGTTCGAGCGGCATTCTGTTACCGCTCTACTTTGGTGCACGCATGACTCACCAGTCTGTCGGCACAAACGGGATAAATCTTAGGGGTATGCATGAAAGAGTCGGCATTTCCGTCAGATACCGGCCGAACGGCGTGCTAGAGCGCCTGAGTAGCATTCTTGTGATGACGGTTGTTCGTGCGGCTGTTGCAAATTCCCCAACCCTTGATAACAATGCGACTAATTATCATTTGTGACATCCGGGCTGTCGCGTTCATGTCCTCACCTGAGTTTGCAGTACAGGCGCTTTACGGTAGCCATCACGGCTGGCTCAACACGTGGCTGCGCTACCTGCTGCGGTACGAAGCATGATGCCTGTGGATAACCTGCCAGTGAGCCGCCGTGGCGAGCCTCATCAACAGGTGGTCAAGCAAGCCATCCACTGGCTGCTGCGCCTGCGAAACAACGCGAGCAATTCCAGGCTGCGTCAGCAATGCGATGTCTGGCGGGCGGAACACCATGAGCACGAAGTGGCTTGGCAACGGGTGCAGTCCCTTCAGGCCGAACTGAGCAGCAACCTGCGTGCGGTGCCCGGTACTCACGTCGCCTTCAACACCTTGGAAAACAGTGTTCAAGGATTGGGCAGGCGTCAGGCCTTGAAGCTACTGTCGGGTGCGGTGTTGTTGGGTTCGGCTGCATGGTTGGGCAGGGATGTGACGGGCTGGCAGCAGTGGACCACCGATTTCGCCACCGCTACGGGCGAGCGTCGTGGTTTCCAGCTACCGGACGGCACGCGCCTGGAACTGAATACAGCGAGCGCGGTGGATCTGGACTACACCGCGCAGCAGCGACTGATCAAACTGGCCCGCGGCGAAATCATCGTGACGTGCGGCGGTGCCGATGAAGGATCTTCGTTTGATCGACCGCTACGAGTGCAAAGTCGACAGGGTGTGTATGAGGGCGTGGCAGCACGTTTCATCCTCCGCCAGGAAGCCGACTGCACGCGGCTCAGTGTGACCAGCGGCATGGTCGCGATCCATTCGCCACTGCCTGCCGATGGCGTGCCGACTCAGGTTCAGGCCGGCCAGAGTTATCTGATCGATCACCAACAGGCGCGCCTGGCCCCACCGCTGGACATGGATGCCGGCGCCTGGGTCGACGGCCTGATCGTCACCCGCAACATGCGTCTGGGCGATTTCCTGCAGGAGGTCGGACGCTATCGGCACGGATATCTGACGTGCGCGGCGGACATTGCCGACCTGCGCCTGTCCGGGGTTTTTCGATTGGCGAACACCGACAAGCTACTGGCCATCCTTCCGCAAACCTTGCCGGTGCAATTGCGTTACCGCACCCGCTGGTGGGTGACGCTGGAACGTCAGGCCTGAATTATTTTTGGCGGGTTTTCCGTGCGAGGCCGGCTTAGTCAGTAAGCACATCAACTCTGACTTCAGCGACTTCCTACGGAACCTACAATGACTGTCCGCAACATCAGTAAGAACTCTCCTAATTTCACCGCGGATGCCGGCGTCTTGCGTCACGCCATTCGCGCAGCGTTGTTCTCTACCGCACTGGGTGTGGGTCTATTGCCGATATCCGCTGTAGCGGCAGGGAGCAGCGCGGTCAGCAGCCATCGCTACAACATTGCCGCCGGGCCATTGAGCGATGTACTCAATCAGTTTGCGCGCCAGCGGGCATCACGTTATCGACCACGCCTTCGCAAACGGCGGGGCTTCAGTCCCCCGGTGTGCAAGGAGAATACTCTGCGGATCAGGCGCTGAGCCACCTGCTCAGCGGTTCGGGCCTGGAGGCGGTGAGTCAGGGATGGCAGCTACGTGCTGCGCTCCGTCACCGAAGCGCTGGCACTGCCTACGACCGACATCAAAGGCTTTGCCCTCGGCAACGCACTGGGCAGCATGGACGGCTACAACGCGACACACAGCCAGATCGCCACCAAAACCAGCACCGCGCTGCTGGAAACCTCGCAAAGTGTGTCAGTGGTAACTCGCGAGCAAATGGACGACCAGGGTTCGCAAACCGTTTCCCAGGCCATGCGCTACACCCCCGGCGTGCTGACCAATCCCTATGGCGCGACCCATCGTTATGACTATGTGGCGATGCGTGGTTTCAACGACGGCTCGGTGGACAATATCTACCTCGACGGCCTCAAATCCATGGGTGACAGCGGCACCTACAGCACGATGCAGGTGGACCCGTATTTCCTCGAACGCGTCGATATCCTCAAGGGACCGTCATCGGTGCTCTACGGTCGCAGTTCACCGGGCGGTCTGGTGGTGCTGACCAGCAAGAAGCCGCTCTACGAGGCCTATCATCAGGTTCAAGCCACGACGGGAACGCAAGGCCAGCGCGGCATGGGTTTCGACTTCAGCGGTCCGGTGGATGATGACAAACGCATCGCCTATCGCCTGACGGGGTTGGCGGATCAGTCCGACACGCAGTTCGACCACAACAAGGAGAAGCGCTTCGCGTTGGCGCCGACGGTGAGTGGTGCCAATGGATTACCGGCGCTGTCCGCGTAGGAGTTTGGGTTGAAGGACTCGGAGTAGCTTATGTACGGCGCCAGACCGCTTTCAAATAAATAAAGCGCACCTGCACGCCCCGTCAGCTTGGTTCGTTTGTCGCTGATTTCAGTGCCCGTTGGGCGCCCGGCTTCAGCCAGCCGATTCTCATCCGAGGTTTCGACCCAGTCCTGTCGCAGGCGAGAGAGAAGCGCCACTTATCCATCACTATCAGGTCTTGCAGGTAGACGCCGGTTTGCTCCAGGCGACGCAAATAGCTGGTCGGGCTATAGAACTCGATATCCGAATTACCGTAGACCGGGTTGAACGCATCAATCGACGCAAGGCCGCCGCTGGTCCAGTCGACCACTGTCTTGCGGCGCTGATAATCTGCCCCCATCAGCACGGTGTGCTTGGTTGCCCCGGTGAAGAACTCCGCTTGCAGCATGTTATCGACAATGAAAGCGTGAAGCTTTTCATCACCGCCAGTGTAGTAGCGGTTCAACTCATTACTGGTCGGAGTCGTCCAGCCATAGGCGTAGACCTGATCTATCTTCACCGATGGCACACAGTGGGAAGTCGGCCTGGAGTATCAGCCGCCGGGAACCGACAACTTGTTCACGGCATCGCTGTTCCGCATCGATCAGGAAAACCTGGCGACGAAACTGCCTCAGGAAAACTTCTATCGCGCAGTTGGCGCTGTTCGCTCCCAAGGGTTGGAACTGGAAGCGCACTTGCAGCTGACCGACAACGTCAAACTGCTCGGGAGCTACACCTTTACCGATATCGAATATTCGAAGTCGATGATCAGCACCTTGAGCACGACCACGGATGTAATCGAGAACAAGGGCAACTCTCCGACCCGGGCACCGCGGCACATGGCTTCGGTCTGGGCGGACTATAAATTCGACAGCGCGGCACTTGATGGTCTGCGACTGGGTGGTGGCGTGCGGTATGTCGGCTACAGCTGGGCCGATGCGGAGAACACCATGAAGGTGCCCTCCTACACGTTGTTCGATGCGTCTGTCGGTTATGACTTGGGCAAGGTTGGCCTGAAGGGTGTTGACGTACGTCTGAATGCGAACAATCTGACCAACGAGTCCTACGTGGCCTCCTGCGCCAGTTTGAACTTCTGTTATATGGGCGAGGAGCGCAACGTCGCTGCCACGATCAGTTACCAGTTCTAAATACTCGGCATGCAAAAAAGCCAGCCCTTGATTTCCAGGGGCTGGCTTTTTTGTTTCTCCGAGGCGGGCTATCGGGCTTTTAGCGAGCCCGAAACGACAAAACCCCTGTCTGCGTTAGCAGACAGGGGTTTCGGAATTCAATCTTGACGATGACCTACTCTCACATGGGGAAACCCCACACTACCATCGGCGATGCATCGTTTCACTGCTGAGTTCGGGATGGGATCAGGTGGTTCCAATGCTCTATGGTCGTCAAGAAATTCTGTGACCAGCCCGTTACGCGGTAACGTGCCAGCAAAATTGGTGACTTCTACTAAAACAAAACCCCTACCTGCATACGCAGATAGGGGTTTCGGAATTTAATCTTGACGATGACCTACTCTCACATGGGGAAACCCCACACTACCATCGGCGATGCATCGTTTCACTGCTGAGTTCGGGATGGGATCAGGTGGTTCCAATGCTCTATGGTCGTCAAGAAATTCTTGAGCTGACGCGTCTTTCGACGTTCCAGCGAATTGGGTATGCGATAGTTTGTGTGTTTTTACTCGAACTTTCGGTTCGTTTCGTCTTCACACACCGCAATCTGGTGCCTCTTCTGCTTTTCAGCTCAAAGCATGCAAATTGCTTGGGTGTTATATGGTCAAGCCTCACGGGCAATTAGTATTGGTTAGCTCAACGCCTCACAGCGCTTACACACCCAACCTATCAACGTCGTAGTCTTCGACGGCCCTTCAGGGGACTCAAGGTCCCAGTGAGATCTCATCTTGAGGCTAGTTTCCCGCTTAGATGCTTTCAGCGGTTATCTATTCCGAACATAGCTACCCGGCAATGCCACTGGCGTGACAACCGGAACACCAGAGGTTCGTCCACTCCGGTCCTCTCGTACTAGGAGCAGCCCCTCTCAAATCTCAAACGTCCACGGCAGATAGGGACCGAACTGTCTCACGACGTTCTAAACCCAGCTCGCGTACCACTTTAAATGGCGAACAGCCATACCCTTGGGACCGGCTTCAGCCCCAGGATGTGATGAGCCGACATCGAGGTGCCAAACACCGCCGTCGATATGAACTCTTGGGCGGTATCAGCCTGTTATCCCCGGAGTACCTTTTATCCGTTGAGCGATGGCCCTTCCATACAGAACCACCGGATCACTAAGACCTACTTTCGTACCTGCTCGACGTGTCTGTCTCGCAGTCAAGCGCGCTTTTGCCTTTATACTCTACGACCGATTTCCGACCGGTCTGAGCGCACCTTCGTACTCCTCCGTTACTCTTTAGGAGGAGACCGCCCCAGTCAAACTACCCACCATACACTGTCCTCGATCCGGATAACGGACCTGAGTTAGAACCTCAAAGTTGCCAGGGTGGTATTTCAAGGTTGGCTCCACGCGAACTGGCGTCCACGCTTCAAAGCCTCCCACCTATCCTACACAAGCAAATTCAAAGTCCAGTGCAAAGCTATAGTAAAGGTTCACGGGGTCTTTCCGTCTAGCCGCGGATACACTGCATCTTCACAGCGATTTCAATTTCACTGAGTCTCGGGTGGAGACAGCGCCGCCATCGTTACGCCATTCGTGCAGGTCGGAACTTACCCGACAAGGAATTTCGCTACCTTAGGACCGTTATAGTTACGGCCGCCGTTTACCGGGGCTTCGATCAAGAGCTTCGCGTTAGCTAACCCCATCAATTAACCTTCCGGCACCGGGCAGGCGTCACACCCTATACGTCCACTTTCGTGTTTGCAGAGTGCTGTGTTTTTAATAAACAGTCGCAGCGGCCTGGTATCTTCGACCGGCATGAGCTTACGGAGCAAGTCCTTCACCCTCACCGGCGCACCTTCTCCCGAAGTTACGGTGCCATTTTGCCTAGTTCCTTCACCCGAGTTCTCTCAAGCGCCTTGGTATTCTCTACCCAACCACCTGTGTCGGTTTGGGGTACGGTTCCTGGTTACCTGAAGCTTAGAAGCTTTTCTTGGAAGCATGGCATCAACCACTTCGTGTTCTAAAAGAACACTCGTCATCAGCTCTCGGCCTTAGACTCCCGGATTTACCTAAGAGTCCAGCCTACCACCTTAAACTTGGACAACCAACGCCAAGCTGGCCTAGCCTTCTCCGTCCCTCCATCGCAATAACCAGAAGTACAGGAATATTAACCTGTTTTCCATCGACTACGCTTTTCAGCCTCGCCTTAGGGACCGACTAACCCTGCGTCGATTAACGTTGCGCAGGAAACCTTGGTCTTTCGGCGTGGGTGTTTTTCACACCCATTGTCGTTACTCATGTCAGCATTCGCACTTCTGATACCTCCAGCAAGCTTCTCAACTCACCTTCACAGGCTTACAGAACGCTCCTCTACCGCATCACCTAAGTGATACCCGTAGCTTCGGTGTATGGTTTGAGCCCCGTTACATCTTCCGCGCAGGCCGACTCGACTAGTGAGCTATTACGCTTTCTTTAAAGGGTGGCTGCTTCTAAGCCAACCTCCTAGCTGTCTAAGCCTTCCCACATCGTTTCCCACTTAACCATAACTTTGGGACCTTAGCTGACGGTCTGGGTTGTTTCCCTTTTCACGACGGACGTTAGCACCCGCCGTGTGTCTCCCATGCTCGGCACTTGTAGGTATTCGGAGTTTGCATCGGTTTGGTAAGTCGGGATGACCCCCTAGCCGAAACAGTGCTCTACCCCCTACAGTGATACATGAGGCGCTACCTAAATAGCTTTCGAGGAGAACCAGCTATCTCCGAGCTTGATTAGCCTTTCACTCCGATCCACAGGTCATCCGCTAACTTTTCAACGGTAGTCGGTTCGGTCCTCCAGTTAGTGTTACCCAACCTTCAACCTGCCCATGGATAGATCGCCCGGTTTCGGGTCTATTCCCAGCGACTAGACGCCCTATTAAGACTCGCTTTCGCTACGCCTCCCCTATTCGGTTAAGCTCGCCACTGAAAATAAGTCGCTGACCCATTATACAAAAGGTACGCAGTCACCCAACAAAGTGGGCTCCCACTGCTTGTACGCATACGGTTTCAGGATCTATTTCACTCCCCTCTCCGGGGTTCTTTTCGCCTTTCCCTCACGGTACTAGTTCACTATCGGTCAGTCAGTAGTATTTAGCCTTGGAGGATGGTCCCCCCATATTCAGACAAAGTTTCTCGTGCTCCGTCCTACTCGATTTCATGACCAAGAGATTTTCGCGTACAGGGCTATCACCCACTATGGCCGCACTTTCCAGAGCGTTCCGCTAATCTCAAAGCCACTTAAGGGCTAGTCCCCGTTCGCTCGCCACTACTAAGGGAATCTCGGTTGATTTCTTTTCCTCAGGGTACTTAGATGTTTCAGTTCCCCTGGTTCGCTTCTTAAGCCTATGTATTCAGCTTAAGATACCTAACTTATGTTAGGTGGGTTCCCCCATTCAGACATCTCCGGATCAAAGTCTGTTTGCCGACTCCCCGAAGCTTTTCGCAGGCTACCACGTCTTTCATCGCCTCTGACTGCCAAGGCATCCACCGTATGCGCTTCTTCACTTGACCATATAACCCCAAGCAATCTGGTTATACTGTGAAGACGACATTCGCCGAAAATTCGCGATTAAACTCACAAATTTTACCTTAGCCTGAATAAACACCAGTGAAAGTGCTATCCAGTCTATCTTTCTATCACATACCCAAATTTTTAAAGAACGATCTAGCCAAAGACTAGAAATCAACATTCACCATGATCACCATGGAATGCTCATTTCTAAGCTTTCAACAAACAGAAGCAGTAGTGGTGGAGCCAAACGGGATCGAACCGTTGACCTCCTGCGTGCAAGGCAGGCGCTCTCCCAGCTGAGCTATGGCCCCGTATTGCTACAGGTTCCCACACAAAAATTGGTGGGTCTGGGCAGATTCGAACTGCCGACCTCACCCTTATCAGGGGTGCGCTCTAACCAACTGAGCTACAGACCCAATTTTGAGCTATCAGGCCGACCTCACCCTGCTCTTTACCACAAAGCATGGGGTGCGCTCTAACCAACCAAGCTACAACCCGTCAGGGCTGCTTCTTATCGTCTTCTTCAATGAATCAAGCAATTCGTGTGGGAACTTATGGAGCAGCTGATGTCGTCGATTAAGGAGGTGATCCAGCCGCAGGTTCCCCTACGGCTACCTTGTTACGACTTCACCCCAGTCATGAATCACACCGTGGTAACCGTCCTCCCGAAGGTTAGACTAGCTACTTCTGGTGCAACCCACTCCCATGGTGTGACGGGCGGTGTGTACAAGGCCCGGGAACGTATTCACCGCGACATTCTGATTCGCGATTACTAGCGATTCCGACTTCACGCAGTCGAGTTGCAGACTGCGATCCGGACTACGATCGGTTTTATGGGATTAGCTCCACCTCGCGGCTTGGCAACCCTCTGTACCGACCATTGTAGCACGTGTGTAGCCCAGGCCGTAAGGGCCATGATGACTTGACGTCATCCCCACCTTCCTCCGGTTTGTCACCGGCAGTCTCCTTAGAGTGCCCACCATGACGTGCTGGTAACTAAGGACAAGGGTTGCGCTCGTTACGGGACTTAACCCAACATCTCACGACACGAGCTGACGACAGCCATGCAGCACCTGTCTCAATGTTCCCGAAGGCACCAATCCATCTCTGGAAAGTTCATTGGATGTCAAGGCCTGGTAAGGTTCTTCGCGTTGCTTCGAATTAAACCACATGCTCCACCGCTTGTGCGGGCCCCCGTCAATTCATTTGAGTTTTAACCTTGCGGCCGTACTCCCCAGGCGGTCAACTTAATGCGTTAGCTGCGCCACTAAGAGCTCAAGGCTCCCAACGGCTAGTTGACATCGTTTACGGCGTGGACTACCAGGGTATCTAATCCTGTTTGCTCCCCACGCTTTCGCACCTCAGTGTCAGTATCAGTCCAGGTGGTCGCCTTCGCCACTGGTGTTCCTTCCTATATCTACGCATTTCACCGCTACACAGGAAATTCCACCACCCTCTACCATACTCTAGCTTGTCAGTTTTGAATGCAGTTCCCAGGTTGAGCCCGGGGATTTCACATCCAACTTAACAAACCACCTACGCGCGCTTTACGCCCAGTAATTCCGATTAACGCTTGCACCCTCTGTATTACCGCGGCTGCTGGCACAGAGTTAGCCGGTGCTTATTCTGTCGGTAACGTCAAAACACTAACGTATTAGGTTAATGCCCTTCCTCCCAACTTAAAGTGCTTTACAATCCGAAGACCTTCTTCACACACGCGGCATGGCTGGATCAGGCTTTCGCCCATTGTCCAATATTCCCCACTGCTGCCTCCCGTAGGAGTCTGGACCGTGTCTCAGTTCCAGTGTGACTGATCATCCTCTCAGACCAGTTACGGATCGTCGCCTTGGTGAGCCATTACCTCACCAACTAGCTAATCCGACCTAGGCTCATCTGATAGCGCAAGGCCCGAAGGTCCCCTGCTTTCTCCCGTAGGACGTATGCGGTATTAGCGTCCGTTTCCGAGCGTTATCCCCCACTACCAGGCAGATTCCTAGGCATTACTCACCCGTCCGCCGCTCTCAAGAGAAGCAAGCTTCTCTCTACCGCTCGACTTGCATGTGTTAGGCCTGCCGCCAGCGTTCAATCTGAGCCATGATCAAACTCTTCAGTTCAAACATCTTTGGGTTTTTAAGAAACCCTAAACTTGGCTCAGCAATCGTTGGTTACATCTTTGATTTCTCGCGGAGTAACTTGTGATGCTGATAATCTTGTTGACTATCAGTCTGACTCCACAAGCACCCACACGAATTGCTTGATTCAGTTGTTAAAGAGCGGTTGGTTAAGATCTTTCGTCTCAACCGAGGCGCGCATTCTACAGCGTCCTCTGCATCTGTCAAGCGGTTATTTTCAGAAGTTTTCAAAGTTTCCTTTGCAACTTCAACCACTTGCGCTTCCGATCTCTCGTTAGCGGGAGGCGAATTCTACAGCGTTACTCGCTGCTGTCAACACCTCTTTTTCTCCGCTTTCGACCGAGACGATCGAAACGTCAATAAGGCGAAAACACACTGCCTTACCAACTCCTTCTGGGCTTCGATGATCTGAAGCAACTCACTGTCGAAAACTGCGTAACTCTTTGTTTACCAAGGAGTTTTCCGTTTCGACTGCGCCGGAAGTGGGGCGAATTATAGACTTCCAGAATCTGCCGTCAACCCTTAATTACACTTTTCTATCAATAACTTGCAGAAGCCCGGAAAACAGCCCGTTTCTCTCTATATAGAAGAGCGAAAACACGCCCTCTATATAGAAGGAATTCTCAAAGCACCCCGGCCTCCTTAAAAGCCGCCACCGCACACGCATCCAGACCCAATACCCGCTGCAGCACCTCCAGCGTATGCTCACCCAGCAAAGGAGGCGCACTGCGATACTCCACAGGGGTCTCGGACAGACGAATCGGACTCGCCACCTGCGGCACCATTCCAGCCAGGACGTGAGGCAGTTCGATAGCCAGTCCACGCGCCTTTACCTGAGGATCGGCAAACACCTGAGCCAGATCATTGATCGGCCCACACGGCACGCCCGCTTGCTCCAGTTGTGTTACCCACTCAGCAGTGGTCTTGAACACCGTAGCCTGGCGGATCAACGGAATCAGCACCGCCCGGTTCGCCACCCGCAACTTGTTGGTCGCAAAGCGCGGATCATCCACCCACTGCGGCTGCCCGGCCACTTCCGCAAATTTTCGGAACTGCCCATCATTACCCACGGTAAGGATGAAATCGCCATCTGCTGTAGGAAAGTCCTGATAAGGCACGATGTTCGGATGTGCATTACCCAGACGCTTCGGCGCATTGCCCGTCGTCAGGTAGTTCATCGCCTGGTTGGCCAGGCAAGCCACCTGAACATCCAGCAACGCCATATCGATATGTTGACCGCCACCGTCATGATCCCGATGCGCAAGTGCCGCCAGGATCGCCACAGTCGAATAGAGCCCGGTCAAAATATCCGTCAGCGCCACGCCGACTTTCACCGGCCCCGCGCCCTCATCTCCTTCCGGTCTACCTGTAAGGCTCATCAGGCCGCCCAGGCCCTGGATCATGAAGTCATAACCTGCGCGCTTGGCATACGGACCGGTCTGACCAAAGCCCGTAATCGAGCAGTAGATCAGATTCGGGTTGGCGGCCTTGAGCGACTCATAGTCCAACCCATAAGCCGCCAGACCGCCGACCTTGAAGTTCTCGATCAGGATGTCCGACTTGGCCGCCAACTCACGCACCAGCTTCTGCCCCTCCGGACGCGTGAAGTCGATGGTCACTGATTGCTTGTTGCGATTGGCCGACAAGTAATAGGCGGCCTCGCTGGTGTTCTCGCCATAGGCATCCTTCAGAAAAGGAGGCCCCCAGGCGCGCGTGTCATCGCCATTGCCCGGACGCTCGACCTTGATCACCTCGGCGCCAAGGTCCGCCAGTATCTGCCCGGACCACGGTCCGGCCAGCACCCGCGATAAATCCAGTACCCGTAGATGCGAAAGCGCGCCCATGGCTGTTCTCCAATTAATAGAACGCCTGGATGCCGGTCTGCGCACGACCAAGGATCAATGCGTGGACGTCATGCGTACCTTCATAGGTATTCACCACTTCCAGGTTGACCAGGTGACGAGCCACGCCGAATTCATCGGAGATACCGTTACCGCCCAACATGTCACGCGCCATACGAGCAATGTCCAGGGACTTGCCGCAGGAGTTGCGCTTCATCATCGAAGTGATCTCGACCGCCGCAGTGCCTTCATCTTTCATGCGACCCAGACGCAGGCAACCTTGAAGCGCCATGGTGATTTCGGTCTGCATGTCGGCCAGTTTCTTCTGGATCAGTTGAGTAGCGGCCAACGGACGACCGAACTGCTGACGATCCAGTGTGTATTGGCGAGCGGTGTGCCAGCAAAACTCCGCAGCACCCAAAGCGCCCCAGGAAATGCCGTAACGCGCAGAGTTGAGGCAAGTAAAAGGGCCTTTCAAACCACGGACGTCAGGGAAGATGTTCTCTTCAGGGACAAACACGTTGTCCATGACGATCTCACCGGTGATGGACGCACGCAGGCCGACCTTGCCGTGGATCGCCGGAGCGCTCAGGCCTTTCCAGCCCTTCTCCAGAACGAAACCACGGATGTCGCCGGCATCGTCCTTTGCCCAGACTACGAACACGTCGGCGATCGGGCTGTTGGTGATCCACATCTTGCTGCCGGTCAGGCTGTAGCCGCCTTCCACTTTGCGTGCACGAGTAATCATCGCGCCCGGGTCGGAACCGTGGTCAGGCTCGGTCAGACCGAAGCAACCAATCCATTCGCCCGTTGCAAGTTTTGGCAGGTACTTCTGCTTTTGGGCTTCAGTACCGAATTCATTGATCGGGACCATCACCAAAGAGGACTGCACGCTCATCATCGAGCGATAACCCGAGTCGACGCGCTCGACTTCACGGGCGATCAAGCCGTAGCTGACGTAGTTCAGGCCGCTGCCACCGTACTGCTCGGGAATGGTTGCACCCAGCAGGCCGACTTCGCCCATCTCGCGGAAGATTGCCGGATCGGTTTTCTCATGACGGAATGCTTCAAGAACACGGGGCGCGAGCTTTTGCTGAGCGAATTGCTCGGCAGTGTCGCGGATCATGCGTTCTTCTTCGGTGAGCTGTTGATCCAGCAGCAGGGGATCAATCCAGTTGAAGCTAGCTTTACCGCCCATGAGTGTGTCCTCTCGAATCGGGTCAAATAACGTGGACTGATCCTAGGCCCGGTTCGGCGTCACGGCAAACGAGGATTTTGCATACTGTTGTGCTAATTTCTCACTCCGAAACGTCGCGAAACAGGTTTTATTCGACGTATTAGTGAGGTTGATGTACATGCGCAGAAAAATTCCCAGCACAACGGCTCTGATCAGCTTTGAGGCGGCCGCACGCCACGAGAGCTTTACCAAGGCAGCCCAGGAACTTTCACTCACCCAAGGCGCGATTTGCCGACAGATCGCCAGCCTTGAGGAGTTCCTGAGCGTGGAATTGTTCCGACGCTCACGACGCGGAGTGAAGCTGACCGAAGCCGGACTTTCCTACAGCCGCCGGGTCGCCACCCAACTGGATGCCGTTGAGCGCGACACCCTGTCCGTGATGGGCCAGCAGGGCACCAACGTGATTGAACTGGCGGTTGTGCCGACCTTCGGCACCCAATGGCTACTGCCACGGCTCAAAGACTTCCAGCAAAAGCACCCGGAAGTGACGGTCAATCTCACCAACCGCACCCGCCCCTTCCTGTTTGCCGACACCGACTTCGATGCGGCGATCTATTTTGGCGATGCGGACTGGTCAGGCACTGAATCCCACAGACTGATGGGCGAGAATCCGATGCCGGTGTGCAGCCCCAACCTACTCGGCAAAAAGACAAACCTCACACCCGCTGAAATTGCCGAACTGCCCCTGCTGCAACAGACCACCCGCCCCTATGCCTGGCGCCAATGGTTCAACTCGCAAAACCTTAATATCCCGCGCGACATGACAGGACCGCGCTACGAGCTATTCTCCATGCTTGCCCAAGCGGCGATGCATGACATGGGGATCGCCTTGATCCCGCCGTTCCTGATTCAACGCGAACTGGCGGAGAAGCGCCTGGTGATTGCCAACGCTCAGGCGCTGTCCAGCATCAAGGCGTATTACCTGATGATTCCCGAGCGAAAGGTCGAATCCGCGTCTTTGAAGGCATTTCGCGACTGGCTGGTGAATCAGGCACAAAGCTACAGCCTAGAGGGATAAAGGCTCAGCGCTATTAATTGACTTCGTAGTCAGCAAATCAAAAGCCCTACAGATATAAGTATTTGTCGCATATTCGCAGACTGTATCGAAAGAGGTACAAACGTCCCACAAGCGCCTGAAGACGTGGCCTTGAGCCGCTATTCAGCAGCAATACCACCTCATTCACCGTGCCGATGGGTAAATTCTTGAATTTCGGCCAAAATCCTTACAAGGCACGGCCTGCAAGGGATTGACCCGGTCAGTGCGACATTCGGTCACTGGGTGACTTGTAGTTAATTTTCCGTCACGCGTCATAATCCCTTGAAGGCCACAAAGTTCGCCTGCAAAATGCCGCGCCCCGCCCAAATTTGGCGGGATCGTGCTGATCGGCCGCCCCAGCCGCACCATCCGAAGTGCCTGGGTTTACTCAATAAGATCACGCAGGAGATTTGACGTGCACATTGGTGTTCCTCTCGAAACCCAGACGGGTGAAACACGGGTTGCTGCAACCCCGGAAACCATCAAGAAGCTGATCGGCCAGGGTCATAAGGTCACTGTTCAAAGCGGCGCCGGCATTAGCGCCAGCGTCGTCGACAGTGCTTATGAAGCGGCAGGCGCAACCATTGGCAGCGCCAACGATGCGTTTGGTGCCGAGCTGATTCTCAAGGTGGTCGCCCCCAGCGACAGCGAACTCGCTCTGATAAAGAGCGGCACCGTTGTGGTGGGCATGCTCAACCCGTTCAGCAATGAAACCATCGCCAAGCTGGCTGAGTGCGGCATTACCGCGTTCGCACTAGAAGCTGCGCCGCGCACCTCCCGTGCCCAGAGCCTGGATGTGCTGTCTTCGCAAGCCAACATCGCCGGCTATAAAGCCGTGTTGCTGGCCGCTCACCACTATCCACGCTTCATGCCGATGCTCATGACCGCTGCAGGCACCGTGAAAGCGGCGCGCGTGCTGATTCTAGGCGCCGGTGTTGCCGGTTTGCAGGCAATCGCTACGGCGAAACGTCTGGGCGCGGTGATCGAAGCGTCTGACGTGCGTCCTGCGGTTAAAGAGCAGATCGAATCCCTCGGCGCCAAGTTCGTCGACGTGCCTTACGAGACCGATGAAGAGCGTGAATGCGCCGTCGGTGTCGGCGGTTACGCACGCCCGATGCCTGCGAGCTGGATGCAGCGCCAGGCCCTGGCCGTGCACGAGCGCGCCAAACAGGCTGACATCGTCATCACCACCGCACTGATTCCGGGCCGCAAGGCACCGACACTCTTGAGCGCGGAAACCGTGGCGCAAATGAAGCCAGGTTCCGTGGTCATCGACCTCGCAGCGGCTCAGGGCGGCAACTGCCCGCTGACCGTGGCGGATCAGGTGGTGGTCGAAAATGGTGTAACCATTTGCGGCCCGACCAACCTGGCCGGTGCAGTTGCGGCAGACGCTTCGGCCCTGTACGCACGCAACCTGCTGGACTTCCTGAAGCTGATCTTCAACAAAGAAGGCCAGTTCGAAGTGAACCTCGAAGACGACATCGTCGCCGCGTGCCTGATGTGCCGCGACGGCCAAGTCATCCGCAAAAACGCCTAAGCAGGGATTCAGACGATGGAAGAGCTTATCTCCCCCGGTATCTACAACCTGATCATCTTCGTGCTGGCGATTTATGTCGGTTATCACGTGGTGTGGAACGTTACACCTGCACTGCACACGCCGTTGATGGCCGTGACCAACGCCATCTCGGCGATCGTAATCGTCGGCGCCATGCTGGCGGCGGCTTTGACCGTCACACCTCTGGGCAAGACCATGGGCACCCTGGCCGTAGCGCTGGCGGCAGTGAACGTCTTTGGTGGCTTCCTGGTCACCCGCAGGATGCTTGAGATGTTCAAGAAAAAAGCCCCGAAAGCGGTAAAAGAAGAGGCGTCCAAGTAATGAGCATGAACCTTGTAACGACGCTCTACTTGATCGCGTCCATCTGCTTTATCCAGGCCCTGAAAGGCCTTTCGCACCCGACCACGTCGCGGCGCGGCAATCTGTACGGCATGCTCGGCATGGCGCTGGCGATCCTCACTACCGTGGGCCTCATCTATAAGCTGGGCGCTGAGCTTGCCACCGCCGGTATCGGTTACGTCATCGTCGGCCTGCTCGTCGGCGGCACCGCCGGTTCGATCATGGCCAAGCGCGTAGAAATGACCAAGATGCCGGAACTGGTCGCGTTCATGCACAGCATGATCGGGATGGCCGCGGTATTCATCGCCATTGCGGCGGTGGTCGAGCCGCAATCGCTGGGCATCGTCAAACAACTGGGTGATTCGATCCCGGCGGGCAACCGTCTGGAGCTGTTCCTTGGTGCTGCCATTGGCGCAATCACCTTCTCCGGTTCGGTGATCGCGTTTGGCAAACTTTCGGGCAAGTACAAGTTCCGTCTGTTTCAAGGCGCACCAGTACAGTTTGGCGGCCAACACAAGCTGAACCTGCTGCTGGGTCTGGCGACACTGGCGCTGGGCGTCACCTTCATGCTGACCGGCAACCTCAGCGCTTTCGCGTTGATGCTGGCCCTGGCCTTCGTGATGGGCGTGCTGATCATCATCCCGATCGGCGGCGCGGACATGCCGGTGGTGGTATCGATGCTCAACAGTTACTCCGGCTGGGCAGCGGCGGGTATCGGCTTCTCGCTGAACAACTCGATGCTGATTATCGCGGGCTCGCTGGTGGGTTCGTCCGGTGCGATCCTCTCGTACATCATGTGCAAGGCGATGAACCGTTCGTTCTTCAACGTACTGCTTGGCGGTTTCGGCAATACAGCCGATGCAGGCCCGGCTGGCGCCAAGGAAGCCCGCCCGGTGAAATCCGGTTCGGCTGACGACGCGACTTTCCTGCTGACCAACGCCGACACCGTGATCATCGTTCCGGGTTACGGCCTGGCGGTAGCACGGGCGCAGCACGCGCTGAAAGAGCTGACCGAGAAACTGACCCATCGTGGCGTGACCGTGAAGTACGCGATCCATCCGGTCGCCGGTCGGATGCCTGGCCACATGAACGTCTTGCTTGCCGAGGCCGAAGTGCCTTACGACCAGGTGTTCGAGATGGAAGACATCAACTCCGAGTTCGGTCAGGCCGACGTGGTGCTGGTGCTTGGTGCCAACGACGTGGTCAACCCGGCCGCGAAGAACGACCCGAAATCGCCGATTGCCGGCATGCCGATTCTCGAAGCGTTCAAAGCCAAGACCATCATCGTCAACAAGCGTTCGATGGCCAGCGGTTATGCCGGCCTGGACAACGAACTGTTCTACCTCGATAAAACCATGATGGTCTTCGGCGACGCCAAGAAGGTCATCGAAGACATGGTCAAAGCCGTCGAGTAAAACCTGCTCCAGCGCAATACCCAAAACCTCAGCCTTTAGTAGGCTGGGGTTTTTTTATTCCCCGTAAAACCCGACCAAAGGCTCTAAATCAGGGCTCGGCATTCGACCATGGTAGCGGGACGGATTTTTTTCAAATCACTAGACTGCACACCTAGCTTCCGTTGCCCGAGATGACATCCCATGTACCGTGATCGTATTCGCTTGCCTTCGTTGTTGGATAAGGTGATGAGCGCCGCTGACGCTGCCGCTCTGATTGAGGACGGCATGACCGTCGGCATGAGTGGTTTCACTCGCGCTGGCGAAGCCAAAGCCGTGCCTCACGCATTGGCCGAACGCGCCAAAGTCAACCCGCTGAAAATCACGTTGATGACCGGCGCGAGCCTGGGCAACGACCTCGACAAACAGCTCACCGAAGCCGGCGTTCTTTCGCGTCGCATGCCGTTCCAGGTCGATAGCACTTTGCGCAAAGCGATCAACGCCGGCGAAGTGATGTTCATTGATCAGCATCTTTCAGAAACCGTTGAGTCGCTGCGCAACCAGCAGCTGAAACTGCCGGACATCGCCGTCATCGAGGCCGTGGCGATCACCGAGCAAGGCCACATCGTGCCGACCACTTCGGTGGGCAACTCGGCCAGCTTCGCGATTTTCGCAAAGCAGGTGATCGTCGAGATCAACCTGGCGCACAACCCGAATCTCGAAGGCCTGCATGACATCTACATCCCGACGTATCGCCCGACCCGCACGCCGATTCCGCTGGTGAAAGTCGATGATCGCATTGGCAGCACCGCCATCCCGATCCCGCCGGAAAAGATCGTCGCGATTGTGATCACCAACCAGTCCGACTCGCCTTCGACCGTACTGCCGCCAGACGTTGATACTCAGGCCATTGCCGACCACCTGATCGACTTCTTCAAGCAGGAAGTGGCGGCCGGGCGCATGACCAACAAGCTCGGCCCGCTTCAGGCCGGTATCGGCACCATTGCCAACTCGGTGATGTGCGGCCTGATCGACTCGCCGTTCGAAGACCTGACCATGTACTCCGAAGTGTTGCAGGACTCGACCTTCGACCTGATCGACGCCGGTAAATTGAGTTTTGCGTCGGGCAGCTCGATTACCTTGTCGAGCCGTCGTAACGCCGATGTGTTCGGCAACCTGGAACGCTACAAGGACAAGCTGATCCTGCGTCCGCAGGAAATTTCAAACCATCCGGAAGTGGTGCGCCGGCTCGGCATCATTGGCATTAACACTGCGCTGGAGTTTGACCTGTACGGCAACGTCAACTCCACCCATGTCTGCGGCACGCGGATGATGAACGGTATCGGCGGTTCGGGCGACTTCGCGCGCAACGCGCACGTGGCCATCTTCGTGACCAAGTCGATCGCCAAGGGCGGCGCGATTTCCAGCGTGGTGCCGATGGTCAGCCACGTCGATCACACGGAACACGACGTCGACATCCTCGTGACCGAGATCGGTCTGGCGGACTTGCGTGGTTTGGCCCCTCGAGAACGGGCTCGCGTCATCATCGATAACTGCGTGCACCCGGACTATCGCCAAGCCCTGGATGACTACTTCACCGCCGCCTGCGCACTCGGCGGGCACACGCCGCATATCCTGCGCGACGCCCTGAGCTGGCACATAAAGCTGGAAGAAACCGGGCGAATGCTGACGGTGTAATTGGTACAGATAGCAGCTGACGCAAACACAGTTTCGTCAGCTCGCTGTTGCCAGACAGGAATGTGTTTAAAACTGTACTTCTGTACCGGTCATTTCCTACCGTAATTGCCTACCTTTCCGACCTGAACCCCAATAAATGCACCATATCAGTGCCGATAGGTACAGTTGCCTCAATTTAGACCAGTACACCACCCTTTAACAGTTAACTGGTCCCTCACAATACAGGTGAACTGTATCTAGAGAGACTGGCCAAACGAGAGGATCATTGGCATCAGTTAAACCACTACCTAATCCCGCCACAAGCGGAAGGATGTCAACCATGGAACGTACACTCAGTTCCGAACTGTTCTTCGAAGATACCGCTGCAAAAACCCAGGCTTCCATGCCTCTTCGCGTTATCGCCAACCTGATGCTGTGGCAGCGCCGCATCTCCAGCCGCCATCAACTGGCTCGTCTGGATTCGCGTCTGCTGGCTGACGCCGGGATTAGCGAAGCACAACGCTACGAAGAGCTGAGCAAGCCGTTCTGGCGCTAAGTTAGCGTCGCTGGCTCTGACCTGCAGGGTCAACCGCCAGCACCCGAATTGAACAAACAAAACCCGTCGTGGGAAACCACGACGGGTTTTGTCGTTTTCGGGTTGTGAAATCCTCTAAACAATAGGCACAGCCAGAAACAGGTACAGTTAATAAATAAACCAAACTGAACCAGTACAATTTCAATGGAGTGTGTCTGTCCCGGGGGTGTCGGGCGGGATCATCATGAAATCCCGACCTGCCAGCAAAAGGACTGCACCATGGATCACCTACTGGATCTTGCCGCTACAACCCCGCAATCCAGGCCTCGGTTTACCTGGCTTCGAAGATTGCTCAGAGGCCTCGCCAGCAGCCTCGAAAGGGCCAGAACCCGGCGTTTACTGGCGCAACTCGACGGCAGGCAGCTATCGGACCTGGGCATCAGCCATTCCGATCGTGTCAGGGAACTGGATAAACCGTTCTGGCGCTGACGCCCACTTGAACGGTCGGGACTGTGCGAACCGAGACCTACAGGCCTAATATCAAGTCAGAACGTGGCGATGACTGCGCGACCGGCGTCTGACTTAACAGATACCGCGCCACCTCTCAAACGGTTCACCAAAAGGAGTTACACCATGTCCCGTCTTCGTCTGCTCAGCGCTGCAGCCCTGCTTGCCGTGGCTGCCAATTCCCACGCCTCCAGCTTCATCGTAACCACCGACGCCGTCGTCGGTGCACTCAAGGCAACGTCCGACGCGACTTCCGACGTCACGTCGTCCTTTCGCGATGACAAGATCGTCCGCGCCGCCCGTGACGATGCCGCCAGCTTCGTCGCCAGCGAAGGCACCATCCGTGGCGTGAAACTGGAAAGCGCACTCGACCACATTCGCCACCAGGCACCGGGGCTGAACGCAACTGACGCACAACTGGCTCAAGCCATTCTGACGATCTAAGTATTATGTCTTCCCGGGACACGCCCAACGTGTCCCAATGTTTCGCGCTGGCTCTAGACCGGGCGTTGCGCTAGCCTTGGGACTCGCCTTCAACTGTCGAGCCTCATGCGTTTTCCTACACATCTATTGATTGCACCGGTTTTCATGGCGGCCTGCTTGGCTGGCTCGGCCCATGCCTTTGACCTGACGACACAGGGTCTCGTGGCCACTGGCTACGCCACAAGCATGGTGACCTCCGCCCCCTTCGACCGTAAGCTGCTGCTCGCCGCCCGGGATGACGCCGCGTCATTCATTGCCAGTGACGGCCAACTGCGCGGAGCGCAACTGGAATCCGCCCTGATCTACCTGCGGCGAGCCCAGCCAAAACTTCATGCAAGCGACCTTGAACTGGCACAGGCTATTCTCGTCCAATAGTTATCCTCGTTCGTCCGGAGTCGTTCCATGCGTAGCCCGCTGATTATCGCCACCCTTGGCCTGCTGTTATTGGCCGATGTAGCCCAGGCGCACACCTTGGTTGCCACCAGTAACATCCTCATCAATGCCACTCGGCGCACCCTTGATTTCACTTCCGATACCACGACGTCCATCCGCGACTCGAAAATCGTTCGAGAAGCCCACGACGATGCCGCCAGTTTCGTCGCCAGTGATGGCGATATCCGGGGCGCGCATCTGGAAGCAGCGCTCAACCTATTGCGCACCCGCGTGCCGGAAGCTCGGGACGCCAGTGATCAGGTACTCGCCGAAGCCATCCTCGCACTGTGAGGTCGCTAAATGCCTGGCTTCTGGCCGGGGTCGTGTTGCTGTTCGGCAATACGGCCCAGGCCGGCCTGCAATTACGGCTCAAGACCGAAGGTCTTAACCCCGCGCAACAGCAAGCCAGCCAGGCGCTGCTTGATGAAGCCATGCAGGCGTTGCCGCCGCGGTTCATCGAGCAACTCGACCGGCGCATCGACGTCGGCTGGACCGATGACATGCCGAGCAACGCCTACGGCCAGGCGTCGCTGGTGTCCGAGCTCGATCTCAATCGCAACCTGCTCGCCAGCCTCACCGACGGCAGCGCTGCAACCAAAAAGACTTATCGCCCACACGGCACCGTCCGCCGTGAAATGCTGGCCACGGTGCTGCACGAACTCACCCACATTTATGACCGCTCGCGTCTCTGGCCAACCACCGAGCGCACGCTGATCCAGCGCTGCACCCAGCGTAACGACAGTTCCGGGTTGATCGGCATTCCAGACGAATGCCGTGGCCAATCCTCCCGACGCTTTACCCTCAGTGATGACCCGCGCCTGCTCGACCTCGCTGGCTGGCCGCAATACGTCGGCCGGCGCGGCGAACGCGAACAGCACAACCGACAGATCGCCCGCAGCCCGGACATCTACGAAACGAGCAGCCCCAAAGAGTTCGTCGCGGTCAACATGGAGTATTTCCTCCTCGACCCGAGCTACGCCTGTCGCCGCCCTGCGCTGTACCGCTACTACAAAGAACATTTCGGCTGGGCACCCGCCGCCAAAGACACCTGCGGCAAATCCTTCGCCTTCCTCAACGCCGGCAATGACTTCGCCAAACAGCCCTTGGGTCAGGTCGATCCCGAACGGGTGTATGCCGTGGACTATCTGCTGGCCGAAGCCAACCAGAACTGGGTCAGCCGCTGGGGCCACAGCATGTTGCGCCTGGTAATTTGTGCTCCCGGCCGACCACGCGGGCCGGATTGTCGGCTGGATCTGGATCAGCACCTGGTGTTGTCTTATCGCGCCTTCGTCGGTGATGTACAGCTGTCGAGCTGGGACGGACTGGTCGGCAAATACCCGTCGCGCCTGTTCGTCCTGCCACTGGCCCAAGTGATCGACGAGTACACCAAGACCGAACTGCGCAGCCTCGCCTCGGTGCCGCTGAATTTGTCGCGCAACGAGATTGAAGACGTGGTGGAACACGCCGCCGAGATGCACTGGAGCTACGACGGCAATTACTTCTTCCTGTCCAACAACTGCGCGGTAGAAGGTCTGAAGTTGCTGCGCAGCGGCACCAACAACGCGAAACTGGTCGGGCTGGACAACATCATGCCCAACGGCTTGCTGGAAGTACTCAAGGGACGCGGACTGGCGGATACCAGCGTGCTGGACGATCCTCGCGAAGCACTGCGTCTGGGCTATCGCTTCGACTCTTTCCGCGATCGCTATCAAGCGATGTTCGAAGTGCTGAAGAAGCACCTGCCCATCAAACAGGACAAGGTCGAAGACTGGCTGGCATTGAAGGCTGAAGAGCGCCGCAAATGGATTGATCAGGCGGATTTGCGTACCAGTGCTGCATTACTGCTACTGGAGCAGGCAGCCTTCCGCCAGCAATTAGTGCTGGCTCAGGACGAAGTGAAGCAACGCTATCTCGGCGCTCGGGAATTGAAGAACGGCGGCATGGACAAGGCCAACGCGACGTTGCAGGAGATCCTCGCCAACAGCGGCTTCCTCAGCCGGCCGGCAGAGCTGCTCGGTACCGGCGGTTATGGATTGCCGCAGCCCAGCGAATGGCAACGACTGGAATCGGAAAGCAGCCTGCGGCAGAAGCAGCTTCAGGCATTGACCGGTGATCTGGACAAGGAAGTGAGAGCGTTGCTCGAGCCGAGTCGTGCAGCGGAGATGGCCGCCAACGAAGCAAACCTGAAGCAGGTTGGCGAGCATTTGCGCAAATTGCATAAAGCGGCGGGCGGGTTGGAATTGCCCTGAACATCAGAAGATCGCAGCCTTCGGTGTAGTGGTTCAGTTTTTTTGCACCACTCCGTAGGAGCATTAAGCCGCCTGCTGCTCAAACAGCGCAGGCGGCAAGTTGTTCGAGGCTGAGTGGCAACGGCGATGGTTGTAGTGCGAGATGAAATCCATCACATCCTTCTCCGCTTCGAAATGATTCTGGTATCCGTTTTCCGGCATCCAATCGTGCTTCAACGTCCTGAAGTAGCGCTCGACTACTGCGTTATCCCAGCAGTTACCTCGACGACTCATGCTCTGAACGATCCGGTTTTCTGCCAAGCACTCAACAAAGCGATCGGCGGTGTATTGGCAGCCCTGATCAGAGTGAAATAGCAGTTCAGGCATCGGACGGCGTAGTGCTACCGCAAGCTTCAGTGCCTTCATAGACAGCTCGGCATCCGCTGTTCGTGAGCAAGCCCATCCCACAATCCTGCGCGAAAACAGGTCCATCACCACTGCCAGGTACAGCCAGCCATGTCCCACTCTGATGTAGGTGATATCACCTGCCCAAAGCGTGTCTGACCGGGCTGGATTGAAACGACGATCAAGTATGTTCGGTGCAACGACAGCTGGCTTCGTGGCCCGGCGATAGTGCGCATAACGTGGCCTGCGCCGCTGTAGGTCAAAGGTCTTGATCAAGGTACGCATTCGATAACGCCCTATAAAAACTCCCTCTTTCCTCAACTCCTTGGATAGCCCGCGAGTACCCAATGCTTCTCGATGCTGCTTATGCAACGCACGAAGTTTACTCCCCAGATCTCCCAAAACTGGTCGCTGCCGCACGGCTTTACGTTTCACGTAATAGCTGCTGCGGGCCAAGCCGAACAAGACACACATACGCCGAATCGACATTGCCCCTCTGATGCCATCAATCACTTGGTTCGACCGAACAGAACCTTTAGATGAGAGGGCAATTGCTTTTTTAGCACTTGGTTCTCGGCTTCAAGTAGCGCCAGTTTCGCCTGGAGCGACTCAATCAGCTCCTGATCCTGTAGGCGAGGAGCTTGCACAATTCCTTCCTGCTCCCGGCGCCAGCGTGAAACCCAGCGGCGTAACGCTGTTGGCCCCACACCTGTAGCCTCACAGGCTTTAGGTATGGAGTAATTCATCTCCACAACCAAGCGAATGGCTTCCGCTTTTTCCTCAGAGGTAACAACCCGATATCCCATGATGCTTCCTTAAATCGACGCTCCTACATCATGGTCCAAAAACGTTCGACCACCACACGGCAGCTCCTACACAGGATCGCAATCCCATGTAGGAGCTGCCGAAGGCTGCGATCTTTTCGGCATTTTCATCGGGTCTTTCCTCACTGCACCTACAGCAAGAAGGGCTTCAGAACGTAGTCCTGAAGCCCTCGGTCTTGCTGTTCAGTCTGTGCCGCGAGGCGCCAATTCCTCTTTTTAGCTGACGCGGGCCTTGCGCACGCCGTCAGCCAGCGCCGCGCAGAGACTCAATACGCCATCAACCGCCTGATCCGGCGTCGAGGCGTTGGCGATGTGATCGATCAACGCCGACCCCACCACTACACCGTCGGCCAGACGCGCGATGGCCGCCGCTTGCTCCGGTGTGCGAATACCGAAACCGATGCTGATCGGCAGATCGGTGTGGCGACGCAGACGGGCAACCGCTTCTTCAACGTGCTCCAGCGTCGCCGCGCCGGCACCGGTCACCCCGGCAACAGACACGTAGTAAACGAAACCGGAGCTGCCGTTCAGAACCGTCGGCAAGCGCACATCATCGGTTGTGGGGGTGGTCAGACGGATGAAGTCCAGACCGGCAGCCTGAGCCGGATCGCACAGCTCACCGTTATGCTCGGGCGGCAGATCGACCACGATCAGACCATCCACACCAGCCTCTTTGGCGTCGGCGATGAAACGCGGCACGCCGTACATGTGGATCGGGTTGAAGTAACCCATCAGCACCAGCGGCGTATCGCTGTTGCCTTCGCGGAACTCGCGAACCATTTGCAGGGTTTTCACCAGGTTCTGCTTGGCACCCAAGGCGCGGATGTTGGCCAGCTGGATCGCCGGGCCGTCGGCCATTGGATCGGTAAACGGCATGCCCAGCTCGATCACGTCGGCGCCAGCACCGGGCAAACCTTTGAGGATCGCCAGCGAAGTGTCATAGCTCGGGTCGCCGGCAGTGACGAAGGTCACCAGGGCGGCGCGGTTTTGTTCCTTGAGTTCGGCAAAACGCGTTTGCAGGCGGCTCATCAGTGTTTCTCCTGCTGGGAGTGCTCTTGTTGAGAGTGTTCCATGTGGTGCATCACGGTTTGCATGTCTTTGTCGCCACGGCCGGACAGGTTGACCACCATCAGGTGATCTTTCGGCAGGGTCGGTGCGCGCTTGAACACTTCGGCCAGGGCATGGGCGCTTTCCAGCGCAGGAATAATCCCTTCGAGACGGCAGCATTTGTGGAACGCATCAAGGGCTTCGTCGTCGGTCACCGAGGTGTATTGAACGCGACCGATGTCATGCAACCAGGCGTGTTCCGGGCCGATGCCCGGATAGTCGAGGCCGGCGGAGATCGAGTGAGCGTCGATGATCTGGCCGTCGTCATCCTGCAGCAGGAAGGTGCGGTTACCGTGCAACACACCCGGTACGCCGCCGTTCAGGCTGGCGGCGTGCTTGCCGGTTTCGATGCCGTGACCGGCTGCTTCAACACCGATGATCTCGACGCTTTTGTCGTCAAGGAACGGATGGAACAGGCCCATGGCGTTGGAACCGCCACCGATGCACGCCACCAGGCTGTCGGGCAGACGGCCTTCCTGGGCTTGCAACTGGTCGCGGGTTTCCTTGCCGATGACGGCCTGGAAGTCGCGAACCATCGCCGGATAAGGGTGCGGGCCGGCCACGGTGCCAATCAGGTAGAAGGTGCTGTCGACGTTGGTCACCCAGTCACGCAGGGCTTCGTTCATCGCATCTTTCAGAGTGCCGGTGCCGGCGACCACCGGGATCACTTCGGCGCCCAGCAGTTTCATGCGGAATACGTTGGCTTGCTGACGCTCGATGTCGGTGGTGCCCATGTAGATCACGCAGTCGAGGCCAAAACGCGCGGCCACGGTGGCGGTCGCCACGCCGTGCATGCCGGCGCCGGTCTCGGCGATGATGCGTTTCTTGCCCATGCGCCGCGCCAGCAGGATCTGGCCAATGCAGTTGTTGATCTTGTGCGCGCCGGTGTGGTTCAGCTCTTCACGCTTCAGATAAATCTTCGCGCCGCCGCAGTACTCGGTCAGGCGTTCGGCGAAATACAGCGGGCTCGGACGTCCGACGTAGTCGCGCTGGAAGTAGGCCAATTCCTCTTTGAATGCCGGATCTTCCTTGGCCGTTTCGTATTCGCGGGCCAGATCGAGGATCAACGGCATCAGGGTTTCGGCGACGTAACGGCCGCCGAACGCGCCAAACAGGCCGTTGGCGTCGGGGCCGTTGCGCAGATTAGTCTGGGTCATGGGTCGCTCCGGTTGAATGCGTGAGATGACAATGGGGTTAACTCTACCCCTGACGCCCCAAGCTGAAAACCGATAAGATCGCTGCAACCTGTCAGGAAAACTCACAGATCCCATGAGCCACGATCTTCCTCCCCTGAATGCCCTTCGTGCCTTCGAAGCCACTGCCCGCTTGAATAGCGTCAGTCAGGCCGCCGAACAGCTGCACGTCACTCATGGCGCGGTCAGCCGGCAACTCAAGGTGCTTGAAGAACACTTGGGCGTGAGTCTGTTCATCAAGGATGGACGCGGCCTTAAACTCACAGATGCCGGCGTGCGATTGCGCGACGCCAGCGGTGAAGCGTTCGAACGGTTGCGCACAGTCTGCGCCGAATTGACGCAAAGCACTGCCGACGCGCCGTTCGTGCTCGGTTGTTCGGGAAGTTTGCTGGCGCGCTGGTTCATTCCACGACTGGGACGGTTGAATGCTGACTTGCCGGACCTGCGCCTGCACCTGTCGGCCGGAGAAGGCGATCTCGATCCTCGTCGCCCTGGGCTGGACGCGTTACTGGTGTTTGCCGAGCCGCCATGGCCAGCGGACATGCAGGTTTACGAATTGGCCAGCGAACGAATCGGCCCGGTCATGAGCCCCCGATTCGCCGGTTACGAACGGCTCAAAACAGCTCGGGAAAATGCACTGTTGAACGAGCCGCTGCTGCACACCACTTCGCGTCCGCAGGCCTGGCCAAGCTGGGCGCAGCAAAGCGGCCTCAACGCCAATGCGTTGAAGTACGGGCAGGGTTTCGAACATTTGTATTATTTGCTGGAAGCAGCGGTGGCCGGGCTGGGTGTGGCGATTGCCCCTGAACCGCTAGTGGCCGAGGACTTGAAGGCCGGTCGCCTGGTTGCGCCGTGGGGCTTCAGTGAAACCCCGGCGCAACTGGCATTGTGGCTCCCCAAGCGCGCCGCAGACGGGCGCGCTCGGCAACTGGCGCAGTGGCTCAAAAACGAGCTGCGCCAGACGGATTAGTCGCCGCGTTTGAACAGCAGGTAAGCCGCAAGCAGACCCAGCGCACCGACAGCAACACCCGCTGTAGTCCAAGGGTGCTCCTGGGCGTAGTCCCGAGTGGCGATCCCGGTTTCACGGGTTTTGACTTTGACTTCTTCGTACGCATCGCTGAGCAGATGGCGCGAATGTTTCAGCGCGCTCTCGGCGTTCATTTTCAAGGCCTTGAGGGTTTTACGCGACTCGTCCGAAGTGTCGTCCTTCAGGTTCTCCAAAGACTTCAGCAGACTCTCGATCTCGGCTTCCATGCTTTGCAATGAGGCTTTACGTAAAGAGGTGTTGGCCATGGTGGCTCTCCTGCATTGGTGATGAGTGGCGTGTGTTGGTTGGGACTTCAGGGGATCGAGAAAGTGCAGTAAATCTGAACTTCTGCGTCGGACAGGCCGACAGAAGTAATACGAAAAATCACTGCTAGGCTGTATTTCACACCCCGAGGAGAACGCCCATGACTGACCATCACACTTACAAAAAAGTCGAGCTTGTCGGCTCATCCACCAGCAGCATTGAAGACGCCATCAACAACGCGCTGGCCGAAGCCAACAAGAGCATCAAGTACATGGAATGGTTCGAAGTGACCGAAACCCGCGGACACATCAAGGACGGCAAGGCTGCACACTTCCAGGTGACGCTTAAAGTCGGGTTCCGGATTGCCAGCAGCTGAGTTTGAGCTAGTCTTCTGAACTTGCGCGCTGGCCGATTGCCATAGGGAATGGCAAAGCGCTAGATGAGTGCATCCGGCTGATGGCTGGATGCTCCCTTTGATCCGACCAGGGAATGCGACCGATGAAGAGGTTTATGTTGGCGGTAGGTTTGTTGAGCCTTGCGGGCACAGCGTTTGCTGACGGCAAGTCGTGTGAAGAACTGAAAGCCGAAATCGCAGCGAAGCTGGATGCCAAGGGCGTTGCTGGTTATTCGCTGGAGATCGTAGATAAAGGCGCCGCTGCCGGCGGGAAAGTCGTCGGCACCTGTGAAAAAGGCTCCAAGGAAATCGTCTACAAGCGGTAGGCTGATTCCGTCGTTAAATGAAAAAGCCGACGCCATGGCGTCGGCTTTTTTGTGCGCGCTAAAACATTGTAGGAGCGAGCTTGCTCGCGATGGAAAGTAGAGCGCCGCGTTTATTCAGAAAGCACGCGCTATCGTTAACGTCCATCGCGAGCAAGCTCGCTCCTACAGGTGTCAGCCTTTCATGACCTGCGCCAGCAGCTCATAGGAGTGCACGCGATCGGCATGTTCATACAGGTCGCAGGTAAAAATCAGCTCGTCTGCCTGAGTCTGTTCAATCAACACGTCCAGCTTGGCGCGGATTTTCTGCGGGCTGCCGACCATCGCCAACCCCAGGAAATCATGGACCGCGTCTTTCTCATGGGGCAGCCACAGGCCATCCATGGTTTTCACCGGCGGACGTTGTACCAGGCTTTGTCCACGCATCAACGCGAGGATGCGCTGATAGACCGACGTTGCCAGATACTCGGCCTCCTCGTCGGTGTCTGCCGCAACCAGCGGAACGCCAAGCATCACGTAAGGCTTATCCAACACCGCTGAAGGCTTGAAGTGATTGCGATAGACGCGAATCGCCTCATGCATGAAACGCGGTGCGAAATGGGAAGCGAAGGCGTAGGGCAAACCGCGCTCACCCGCCAATTGCGCACTGAACAGGCTCGAACCCAGCAACCAGACCGGGACATTGGTGCCGGTGCCCGGCATCGCGATGATCCGTTGGTCCGGCGTGCGTGGGCCGAGGTAGCGCACCAGCTCCGCCACATCTTCAGGGAAATCGTCGGCGCTGCCGGAGCGCTCACGGCGCAGGGCGCGGGCGGTCATCTGATCGGAACCGGGGGCGCGTCCCAGGCCCAGGTCGATCCGGCCCGGGTAAAGGCTTTCGAGGGTGCCGAACTGCTCGGCGATCACCAGCGGCGCGTGGTTGGGCAACATCACGCCCCCCGAGCCGACCCGAATGGTGGACGTGCCGCCGGCCAGATAGCCGAGCAACACCGAGGTCGCCGAACTGGCGATGCCGTCCATGTTGTGGTGCTCGGCGACCCAGAAACGGTTGTAGCCGAATTTTTCGACGTGCTGCGCCAGGTCCAGAGAGTTACGCAGCGACTGGGCTGCGCTGCCGTTCTCGCGCACGGGCACCAGATCAAGGGTCGAGAACTTGATATCGGACAGTCGTTTCATAAACCTGCTTCTCCAATTGAGGGCGCAGGTTTTTTCTTGTAAACGAAAACCTGCCGAATCCATAAGCGTGTTTCATGCAATGAGGGCATATACCCGAGTTTCAATAGCGAGGGCAAAAAAACCTACGAAAACGGTAGGACTAATCCGATCAGGTGAACTTTGCACCACCGTCTATCCTCAGAACCCTGGCAACCGAAAACCACGAAGGCGCGACGCTTCGCGCCGGATCCTGAGGAGGCAGACATGGCTATTACCAAGAAAGCATCGGCGCATTGGGAAGGTGATCTGAAAACCGGTATCGGCTCGATTTCCACGGAAACCGGTGTTCTCAGAGAAGCGCCCTACGGCTTCAAGGCTCGTTTCGAAGGCGGTAAAGGCACCAATCCGGAAGAACTGATCGGCGCGGCCCACGCTGGCTGTTTCTCCATGGCATTTTCGATGATTCTCGGCGACGCCGGTCTCAAGGCTGACAGCATCGATACCAATGCCGAAGTCACACTGGACCAGGTGGACGGCGGTTTCGCGATCACAGCGGTGAAATTGATCCTCAAGGCAAAAATCCCTGGTGCGACTCAGGCGCAGTTCGAGGAGCTGAGCAATAAAGCCAAAGAAGGCTGCCCGGTGTCCAAAGTGCTGAATGCGAAGATCAGTCTGGATGCCACACTGGTCAGCTAGATTTGTGTTGAAACGAAAAGATCGCAGCCTGCGGCAGCTCCTACAGATTGACTCGACTCTTGTAGGAGCTGCCCCAGGCTACGATCTTTTTTGTGCGCAAACAAAACCCGACTGGCAAAACTGTGGTCGAATAAATGACAGCAGCGTAAACGCATCAACGTGCGTGCTGCCTCGACGGAGCTTCAACCATGAAACGTTTTGCCTTGGCGGTTATCTGTTGTGCGCTGGCCACATCGGCCCTCGCGGCACCGAAATCCTGTGAAGAACTCAAGGCCGAGATCGAAGCCAAAATTCAGGCCAATAACGTCTCGTCCTACACCCTGGAAATCGTCACCAACGACGAAGTACACGATCAGAACATGGTCGTGGGCTCGTGCGAAAACAACACCAAAAAGATCATCTATCAGAAAAACGACCGCTGACTTTCCTCAGATGATGCAATTGTAT
Source organism: Pseudomonas sp. LB3P81 (assembly GCF_054897965.1). Classification (NCBI taxonomy): domain Bacteria; kingdom Pseudomonadati; phylum Pseudomonadota; class Gammaproteobacteria; order Pseudomonadales; family Pseudomonadaceae; genus Pseudomonas; species Pseudomonas sp. LB3P81. Next base: position 3,268,491 of record NZ_JBUBVG010000001.1, read on the forward strand.
TCCCGATCTTCGGCAACGATCTCCCGCTTGGCGTTATACAGCCGGGCGCTGGGGATGAACGCCAGGGAGCGGGCTTCCAGCAAGTAGCGCTGGCCCGCTTCGAAATGGTCGAACCGGATGGTCAGGTAGCACAATCGCTCCATCGGGCCACTCATCATGCTACCGCCGCCGCCAAACACCTCAAAGTCGAAACGCACCCTCAACTCATGGCTGCCGGGTGTGACCTGGAAGAAACGCCCGTCGCGCAAGCGCTGGTTGTCCAGGCGTTCGGCCATCAGCAGTTTGCCACCGGGGCTGGGCGTCGAGAATTCGACCCAGGCCATCTGTGGATTGACCGCCGGTAACGGGCTCTGGCAACCGGCGAAGACGCCTGCCGCGAGCAATAGCAACAACCTGCGCATGATGAATGTCCCGAGGATTGGGTCATTCAGCATAACGCCGATCAAGAGCGTTGGCAGCCTGCCGGTGTGCCCCGGCCTATCACTTTGCGCTGTTGATCATAGAGCTTGGCCCACGGCCGAAAACCGATATTCCCTGCTTGCAGCTGATATTTCTCACCCGCGTTGAAGCTGTTGAATTTCACATTCAGTTGGCAATCGCGCCACAGCGGCTCGGCGTCGGGCCCGATGTTGCTCGGCTCGACCGGGAACTGATAACGCACCGTCAACTCATGGCTGCCGGGCGGAACCTCGAAATAGCGTTTGTCGGTGGAGGCCTTGTCATCGACTTCCAGCGCTTGCAGCGCGGTGTCTTCCTGCTGCGAATCGAGATCGATCCACGCTTGAGACGGGTCGTGGTGGGGTAATCCGAATCCTGCACAGCCTGTCAGCATCAACAGGCCTCCCGTCAGCATCATCTTGCGCATAGCGGAGCTCCAGTCAGGCGGGATAGTCTTGCGGGCAGACTCTCCAGGGATGATTTTATTTTGATCAGGCCGCTTCCAAGCCTTGGGTTACTTGATCGCGTTTTGCGCGTTTTGTTTCCGGGTGTGTTGTTTTTGTTGCTCAATGGTTGCGCCAGCGTCAGCTATTACGGCCAGTTGGCCAGTGGTCAGCTGCAATTGCTGCGGGCTCGGGAACCGGTTTCCGACGTGATTGCCGATCCTGCTCGCGATCAGAAGCTGCGTGCGCATCTGGCCCGGTCGCAGAAGGCACGAACGTTCGCCAGCCAGCAGCTGCATCTGCCGGATAACCAGAGCTACCGTCTGTACGCTGACATTGGCCGACCGTTCGTAGTCTGGAACGTGTTCGCCACGCCGGAATTTTCCCTGACGCCGCAAAACCATTGTTTCCCCGTCGCCGGTTGCGTGGCCTATCGCGGCTATTACAGCCAGAGCGCGGCCCGTGGCGAAGCAGCATTGCTGCGATTGCAAGGTATGGACGTGTCGATCGGCGGTGTCGAGGCTTATTCGACGCTCGGCTGGTTCAACGATCCGATCATCAGTTCGATGATGGGTTGGGGAGATGAGCGGTTGGCCACCTTGATCTTCCATGAGCTGGCGCACCAGCGCTTTTATGTGAAGGACGACACCGAGTTCAACGAGTCTTTTGCCACGTTCGTGGAGCAGGAAGGCACTCGGCAGTGGCGTGCGCATCGCGGGTTGGCGCCGGACAATGGCGCTCAGGCGCAGTGGCGGGATCAGTTTATTCAGTTGGTTCTGGACACCCGTACGCGGCTTGAACGGCTTTACGTTCAGCCGCTACCAACCGGGCAGATGAGGCAACGCAAAGCCGCTGAGTTCGAGCGGCTACGAGTTGAATACCGACAGTTACGCGACAGCCAATGGGCTGGAGACAAACGCTATGACGCGTGGATCAACGCGCCGATGAACAATGCCCGGTTGCTGCCTTTTGGTTTGTACGACCAGTGGGTGCCGGCGTTTGCGGCGTTGTTCAAACAGGTGGGCGGGGATTGGGTGAAGTTTTATTCGGCGGTGGAGAATCTTGGTGCGTTGCCGGTAAGTGAGCGAAAAACAGCGCTTAAAGCTCTGGCTGATATGTAATCCTGTGGCGAGGGAGCTTGCTCCCGTTCGGCGGCGAAGCCGTCGCCGTGCGGTGCCTACAGATTTTGGGCCGCTCCGCGCCCCAGCGGGAGCAAGCTCCCTCGCCACAATTTAGTGTCAGCGCTGCAAAAACGCCTGATGCATCTCATCCAGCGTTTCAAAGTGATACGTCGGCGCTTCCGCGCTCAGCTCTTCCCGGCTGCCAAAACCATAACCCACCGCCGCCGCATCCAGTCCGTTACTGCGCGCGCCGATCAGGTCGTGTTTGCGGTCGCCAATCATCAGGGTGTTGGCCGGGTCGAGGCCTTCTTCGGCCATCAAGTGGGCAATCAATTCGACCTTGTTGGTCCGTGTGTCATCCAGTTCGCTGCCGTAAATGACATTGAAGTGTTTGGCGAAGTCGAAGTGCCGGGCGATTTCCCGGGCGAATATCCACGGCTTGGAGGTCGCGATGTACAGCTGACGCCCTTGCCCGCCGAGGGTTTCCAGCAGCGGCGTAACGCCATCGAACACGCGGTTTTCATACAGGCCTGTGACCTTGAAGCGCTCGCGATAGAAGTTCACCGCCTCCCAGGCTTTGGGCTCGTCGAAGTCGTAGAACTGCATGAACGCCTGCAACAACGGCGGGCCGATGAAGTGTTCGAGCTTGGTCAGGTCGGGCTCTTCGATACCGAGTTTGCTCAGGGCGAACTGGATCGAGCGGGTGATGCCCTCGCGCGGGTCGGTCAGGGTGCCATCGAGGTCGAACAAAACAGTTTGGTAATGCATGAAAATTCCTGAGCAAGTGCAAGACGCTTTCCGTTACTGAAGGCTTAGAGCCGGTCGTAGCCTTCAGCCAGATGCAGATCCTTGAGCTTCACGTAATTCGCCGCACTGTAGGTGAAAAAGGCTTGTTCCTTGTCAGTCAGCGGGCGGATCTGTTTCACCGGGCTGCCGACATACAGAAAGCCGCTTTCCAGGCGTTTGCCCGGCGGCACCAGGCTGCCGGCGCCGATGATCACATCGTCCTCGACCACCGCGCCATCCATGACGATGCTGCCCATGCCAATCAGCACCCGGCTGCCCACGCTGCACCCATGAAGCATGACTTTATGCGCGATGGTCACATCGTCGCCGATCAGTAACGGAAAGCCATCGGGGTTGAACGGCCCGGCATGGGTGATGTGCAGCACACAACCATCCTGAACGCTGGTTCGCACGCCAATACGGATGCGGTGCATGTCGCCGCGGATCACCGTCAGCGGCCAGACGGAGCTGTCATCGCCGATTTCGACGTCGCCGATCACCACCGCCGAGCTGTCGACAAAAGCGCCTTTGCCCAGCAGTGGCGTGTGGTTCTGATACTTGCGAAGGGTCACGATAGGGTTTCTCTCTGTTGCCGATAGCTGCGGTGAGCGTCGATTGTAATTAAGATGGCCGCATGTTTCTTCCAGCCAAGGTGCCAACCGTGAGCGTGAACAACCCTCTTCTGCAGTCCTACGACCTGCCGCCGTTCTCGGCGATCCGTGCCGAACACGTGCAACCGGCCATTGAACAGATCCTGGCTGACAACCGCGCCGCGATTATCGAGATTCTCAAAACCCAGGGCAAACAACCGACCTGGGCCGGCCTGGTGCTGGCGATGGACGAACTCAATGATCGTCTGGGCGCTGCCTGGAGCCCGGTCAGCCACCTGAATGCCGTGTGCAACAGCGCCGAATTGCGTGAAGCCTACGAGTCCTGCTTGCCTGCCTTGAGCGCCTACTCCACCGAACTGGGTCAGAACCGCGAATTGTTCGAGGCCTTCGAAGCCCTGTCCAATAGCCCGGAAGCTGCCGGTTTCGATGTGGCGCAGAAAACTATCCTGGAACACTCCCTGCGTGACTTCCGTCTGTCGGGTATCGACCTGCCTGAAGCCGAGCAAAAGCGTTACGCCGAAGTGCAAAGCAAATTGTCGGAGCTGGGCAGCCGCTTTTCCAACCAATTGCTCGACGCGACTCAGGCGTGGACCAAGCACGTTACCGACGAAGCCGCCCTCGCCGGCCTGACCGATTCGGCCAGAGCGCAAATGGCCGCCGCCGCGCAGGCCAAGGGCCTGGAAGGCTTCCTGATCACCCTGGAATTCCCGAGCTACTACGCGGTGATGACCTACGCCCACGACCGTGCCCTGCGCGAAGAAGTCTACGCCGCCTACTGCACCCGCGCGTCGGACCAAGGTCCGAATGCCGGCCAGAACGATAACGGCCCGGTGATGGAAGACATCCTCGATCTGCGTCAGGAGCTGGCCAAGCTGCTCGGCTTCGGCAGTTTCTCGGAGCTGAGCCTGGCCACCAAAATGGCTGAATCCAGCGATCAGGTACTGAGTTTCCTGCGCGATCTGGCCAAGCGCAGCAAGCCGTTCGCCGCCCAGGATCTGGAACAGCTCAAGGCCTACGCCGCCGAACAAGGCTGCCCGGACCTGCAAAGCTGGGACAGCGGTTTCTACGGTGAAAAACTCCGCGAACAACGTTACAGCGTTGCCCAGGAAGCCCTGCGCGCCTACTTCCCGATCGATAAAGTGTTGAGCGGTCTGTTCGCCATCGTTCAACGTCTGTACGGCATCGAGATCGCCGAACAAAAGGGTTTCGACACCTGGCACCCGGACGTTCGCCTGTTCGAGATCAGGGAAAACGGCCAGCATGTCGGCCGCTTCTTTTTCGACCTTTACGCCCGCGCCAACAAGCGCGGCGGTGCCTGGATGGACGGCGCCCGCGACCGGCGCCGCACCGCTGAAGGCTCGCTGCAAAACCCGGTGGCCAACCTAGTGTGCAACTTCACCCCGGCCGACAGCGGCAAACCAGCGCTGCTGACTCACGACGAAGTGACCACCCTGTTCCACGAATTCGGTCACGGCCTGCATCACCTGCTGACCCGCGTCGAACATGCTGGCGTATCCGGCATCAACGGCGTGGCCTGGGATGCGGTCGAGCTGCCAAGTCAGTTCATGGAAAACTGGTGCTGGGAGCCGGAAGGTCTGGCGCTGATCTCCGGTCATTACGAAACCGGTGAGCCACTGCCCCAGGATCTGCTGGAAAAAATGCTCGCGGCGAAGAACTTCCAGTCCGGCCTGATGATGGTTCGTCAGCTGGAATTCTCGTTGTTCGACTTCGAACTGCATGCCACCCACGGCGATGGACGCAGCGTGCTGCAATTGCTCGAAGGCGTGCGCGACGAAGTCTCGGTCATGCGCCCGCCGGCTTACAACCGCTTCCCGAACAGCTTCGCGCACATTTTCGCCGGTGGTTACGCCGCGGGTTACTACAGCTACAAATGGGCAGAAGTGCTGTCCGCCGACGCGTTCTCGAAGTTCGAAGAGGACGGCGTGCTCAATGCGGAAACCGGTCGCGCATTCCGCGAAGCGATCCTGGCGCGCGGCGGTTCTCAGGAGCCGATGGTGCTGTTCGTCGACTTCCGTGGCCGTGCCCCGTCGATTGACGCACTCTTGCGCCACAGCGGCCTGAGTGAGGACGCAGCAGCATGAGTGAGAGGCCTGTGAAGACGAAAAAACGCTTCATCGCCGGGGCGGTCTGCCCGGCGTGCAGCGAGCCGGACAAGTTGATGATGTGGAACGAAGACGAAGTCCCGCACCGCGAGTGCGTGGCCTGCGGGTATTCGGACACGTTGAATGAACAAGGCCTGTCCGTACCCAAGGAATTGGGTACGCGGGTCAATACTTCAGCGCTGAAGGTGCCGGACGCCAAGGTTCAGGCCGTGCAGTTTTTCCCGAACCCGAAGCTGAAGAAGAAGCCTGACGAACAGCACTGAGTTCAGTGATCACCTCCCATGGCGCAATGCCGTGGGAGGTAATGTCTACTCGACGTGCGCGGACTTGAACCAGCTTTTCATCGAGCACGCGGCGAACGGGCTCGTGCTGCACTCCCCGTTGGCCAGCGCAGTGCGCAGCTTCTCGGCATCGGCCTGCATCATGTAAAGAACACCGTCCCTGAAGTGGGTGCTGTCACCAAAGCCACCTTGAGTCATCTCGCTCAGGGCGTCTTCCTTGCTCCATCCCTGCACAACCACCCGGTACATGGCGGCCATCAGGCCGGTGCGGTCCGAGCCGTGTTTGCAGTGCATCAACACCGGGCCTTTGGCCTCGGCACTCTGAATGGCACGAAGGGCTGTGAGGACTTGCGCATCATCCACGTGATTGGTGCGGTAGGGCAGTTGAACCTGTTCGATACCGGGCGTGGCCAGCCAGCTTGAATCGGACTCGGGCAGGAAGTTGATCACCGTTGCGACCTTGAGTTTTGCCAGCAGGGGGACGACTCCGCGGTCGGGTAATGCGCTGCGGTAGAGGGTCGGGGACATCTGGAAGAGGTTGTACTGAACCTCGACCGGTTGAGCCCACTGCGCAGGGCGTGGCACGACCGTCTCGTCAGCGTGAGCGAACGTCAGGTTGAACAGTACAACCAACGACAGACACATTGCAGGGATAAGGCGTGGGAACATGCTCGGCGACCGTATTGAGAGGCGGGGGTGACGACGCCAGATTGAGCCCGCAACAGTCAAAGGCCTGTGAGCCGCCTGTCAAAGAATCGTGATGGGGCCAATTTTGATCCGATATTTAGCACCAGAGACAATCCCATTTGTTACTCATAACTAAGCCTGCATGAATTTTCACACAGGCTCAGTGAAACAGGCTTATGGGTTGACGATGCTGGAATAAGCTTTTGCAAGCGCCAACAGTTTTGCCTTGTCGTCACTGTCGATATCACCGTCACCGTCCACATCACTTTTTACTACATTGATGTTGAAGGAACGACCGCCATCAACCGAAGTTGCAGTCATATAGACGGAATCCACCAGGGCCTCGGTCTGCGCTTGGTTTGCGGCATCCCAGCCCATCTCCTTACGGGCAAGCTGCATTGAAACGAGCGTGTTTGGCTCCGAAGGACTTGGCTGCATAAGTTGTAAAAAAATACCGCGACGATTAAAAAACGACATTTATAAATTCCATTTAGTTAGTTAATGCACGAAACTTCGTGCGAGACGAATACTACTTATTAAGTTAGCTTCCAAGCTATTCGCTATATGTTTCCCGGAGTGTCACCAAGTTGCACTTGTCGATCAATTTCACCGCAAGTAAGTTTCCTGCCTGGCCGGGCTGCCGAACGGCACTGGCCCGCTTGCTCGACCTTCTATACTGTATGCACATACAGCTACGAGTATTGATCGATGAGCACTCCCTTGCCACCCCGCGGCCGCGGCACCGCCACCAACCCGCACAACCGCTTCGCCCCGAACCGCTCGGTGGCGGAGGACGATGGTTGGTATCAGGAAGCGCCGATGACCCAGGGCACCGAGGTGCGCATCGAGACCGCGAAAACCATCATCACCCGCAACAACTCGCCGGACCTGCCCTTCGATCGTTCGATCAATCCCTACCGCGGCTGCGAGCACGGCTGGCTGTACTCAACAATTCGCACCGATACAAATCCACTGATGATGTTGGCGCAGCGGGGATTCTCTGGCCCCCTGCGACACGCAGTTGACTGTCTTTGCAGTGCTGATACTCCTTGCGTGAGAAAATATGCGGCGGACCTATCCATCTTGCCTATGCTCGATGCGGCGTATCTCGCGCTCACTATCAACAAGCAGAGGGATTTGTCATGAACCGCGATAAGAAATTTATTAAGCATGTCTTGGAATTGGCGAACATGATGGGACACGCCCCAAACCCTGAAAAAATGACCCTCAGTGAAATCGCCAAAAAGCAAAATTTCAACGCTGAGCAATCGGCGTTACTAGTTCACAACGTGCGAATTTTGGATGACCGTGGCCTTATCGTTGTCGACAAGTCACAAAATCAAGACGCCACGTTCTGGACGTTGGATCGGCTCACGTGGGATGGGCATGATTACTTGGACGGTTTGAGCGAAAAAACTAAGCAATAGGAACCGAACAAACCAACTACTGAAGGGAAGGCTCACCCAGTACCAAAGGACTGTCATCCTGCGGGTTGGCTAATACAGATACTGGGTGAGCAGCCAAATTCTATCACCCGCAATGTTTCATCAAGGAAGATAGAATTCGAGATTCGGTAAATATCAGCGCGGGGGCTGAGTAGCTAAGACCGGGACTTAAATAAGAATAAATCCTATTTAGTAGATGTAGAAATATCGTGACTCGTGAGGGCGCTGAGGTCTACCCCTGACGTCGTCTCGGGGGAGATGCTAGATCGCCTCAGAAGGGTGTAAAAGCCCTTGTAATAGGCCGTTTGACTTAAGGGAAGGTGATGCCGAGTCGTTGAACCAATCGACTCACTGTCATGGGGGTGAACTCAGCGCCACGACTGGTCTTGATCGACTGTTTGTTGAGATAGGCTGCTACCCCAGCGAGAGTTCTGATTCCGTCGAAGCTTGCCGCCTTGATGTGATTCTTAACAGTTTGAGCGTAAACGTCTGCCTTCTCTACCTTGGCTGCTGTTGCTGCCTTTGGTCCAATCTTATGCGCCTCCTTACGACCAGCATCACGCCTTTCAATCTTGGCTTGAGCCGATGCATCTCCATTTACAGCACGTTCCTTCAGCGAGCCTAGAGCGTCTTTGGTACGTTGGCTGATGAACTCACGTTCCTGCTGTGCGAGCGCGGCGTAGATGTGAAGCTGGAAAGCATCTGCGTCTGGCATTGTGGCGACCTTAAAGGACGCACGTTTGATCAGACCGGCAATGTGCTCAACGTCACGAGAGATGCGGTCAAGTTTGGCCACTACGAGGATTGCACCTGTCTCTTTGGCAGCGTTCATTGCCTTGATACATTCAGGGCGATCTGTTGGTGCAATGGTCCCTGAGGCGGTATCTACAAATTCAGCGATGATTTCCCAGCCTTTCGCCTTCGCTGCAAGTGCGATGTAGTCACGCTGAGCTTCCAGACCCAAGCCTGACTCGCCTTGCTTGACTGTACTGACTCGAAGATAGCTGACTACTTTCATGCTGAGATTCCCCATCAATTTACGTTGATGGGGCTATCATATCATTTCGCTGACGTTCGTCAACGTAATGATATGGCTATGGACGAGAGAACCCAATCAACCATTCGAGCTGCTGTTTGCAGTATGTCGATTGCTCTTCATAGGTTTGTAGTCCCAGCAGTTCCGACTCCTGCTGCTCAGTGCATGCGTAGACATTCCACTCGGCGTCTATGCCCTTGAGCGGAATAATTAGAGAAAGGCCCGCCATAGCTTCAGCAATCTGGCGGGGGTGGCCTTGTTCGACCTTTACACCAAGGTCATCTAATACCGCGAATTTACCCATTTAAATCTACCTCCCTTCCTATGGATGGAAGGGCAAGCGTAGACCAGTGACGGCAGTATCGGGAGGGGAGAGTTAAATACCTTTGAGCAACTCAGACAGCTCAATTCCCAGGGCATCAGCGAGAACCTTGATTGCGTCTAAGCTTGGGTTGGCGCCACCGGTTTCTATACGGCTCATGTACGTTCTGGCGAACCCGCAATGATCTGCGAAGGCTTCTTGAGTCATGCCGGTAGCAAGACGAAGCTCACGAATACGATGGCCGAAGCGATGGCGGAGGGAGGAAGAAGGCATTCCCGTATCGTGTGCTGATGTGATCTAATCGTGAACACACTAATCGTGACATTGACTGAATAGATCACCTGCTACTCGGTCACTAGATGAAGGAAAAACAGGGATGAAGGACGGCATCATTAGACTTAACGATTACCTTTGTTATTTTGCCATTGTTGCCGTTGCGTTTGCGGGTTATGCAATCTATGGCGAATGGGGAGCAATCGGTGGATTTATAGCTGGGGCGGTGATGGCTGGGTTCTGGCTTGTTCTTAGCGGGATTTATGACGAGCTGAAGAAAATTACTGCATCGAAGGGATTGCGTTAGTCAAGACACAAGGAATTGATTGATGGACAGTCAAGAGATTGAGCTTCGGCAAGACTCTGCAATGCTGCTTCGCACAGATATGCGTTCGAAGAGGATTAGCCTCAAGGAAGCCAATGCTAAGCATCGTGAAATCACTAGCACCATAGCTACGTTAGGTGAAGAGCTAAAGCATGCGACCAATCGCTTAGATGAGCTCAAATCCGGTAGAGGAAAAAAGCTCGCTTCAGCACCTAACATAGAGGTTTTTGAGTATTGGCTGAGTATTCCCGGTTACCAAGGGAGTATTCAGAAGGCAAAAGCTGAAATGACTTTGCATGGCAGCCTGCAACACGTCAGCAACGTCAGCAGCACCAGCAAGAGCGGGTTAGGTGGCGGCATTGTTGGCGGCTTAGTTTTCGGGCCATTGGGGGCTGCCGCTGGTGTATTGGCGACACGGAAAAACAAGGTTAGCACCCACGTCCAGCAGGTAGACACGCGACAAGTGGAATTGCAAATCGCGGGACCTGGCTATGCTTGGTCCGTCTTGGCTCACTCTGGATATGGGGACAAATTCCGGGAGCTTAGAGATTTGATTAACGCTCGTGGATCATCTCTCAAGATAATTCAAGACTCCCTTATTGAACAAGCTTCTGCCGTAAACCTTTTACAAGAAAAGTTGACCAAACAACAAGCGTATCTTCAAATCGCTGCCAAGGAAGCTGATGAGCGAAGCGTAGCTTATGAAATAACAAAAAAAGAGTTCACAAATACTCGATTACCGCTCTTCACGGATTTGAAATTTCGATGGCAATGTCTATCCGATTTCTGGCAATGGCTGGCAATATTAGGTGGTCCTGTCTTATTGGTAATACTTGCTGGGATAACCACGTATGCTCGCATCGCGGCTCAGCCTTGGCTTAGTCAAGCAATTGCTCTAGCTGTGGCAGATGTTTTGCTTTGGTGCACCTTGTTCATAGTTTATCTGATTTGCTACCGTGTTTAATTATTCACAGTGGGGTGAGGGACGTTTGAGCGTATGTGAGTGCGTATCCGTCTACAAATGCTGGAAAAGCCTCTGCGTCCCACGGTCCACCAATCGCTTCGCCATTAACGAAAACTGCACCGTTGATCCAGCTACGGGACATTGCCGTAAGGCCATAATATAAGCCTACGGCTTCGCTGGGAGTGACTTCAGATTCTATCTGCACTGACCAACGCCCGGATCTGTCTAGATACTGCCATTGCTTTCTAAGCGGTGAGAACGAGTCGATAGAAGGCTTTGTGTTGTTGTCTGGGTTGTCTGCTGAAGCTTGCAAAATGAACCAATAGAAATACGTCATTGGGCTCTCACTTGCAGAAGCTTTACCCGGCTTTCGAGTATTGCCATTCGACTTTCTAACTCGTTTTTGAGCTGATCATGACTAGCCGAAAGGCTGTTGTGCCTCTGCTCTGAATAAATATTCATGTTTGTAATTCTGTCTTGAATCGCAGCTGAATCTGTTTGCAAGGGACGAAGCTGATGGAGAAGGAAGCACATGACCACGAGAGCTATTGCATTAAAAGTCAAAAGGGTTGTGCTCAGACGACATTTTTTTGTATCGGTTAGCATAAAAATCCCTGCTGAAAATGTTTTAGGTTGGCTTGTTGTATTTTAGTTGTATATACAAGGGCGGAGGACTACTGTGCTTGGTCCGGTACTGCTAACAGGCCCGTATAATCAGGCCTGTAACAGATTTGTGCATAAGCTATCTATTTAGATAAGTAAGATTAGCGTTCCTGCTTAGGTTCCATTGCTGAGTTCATTAACTCTTGTGCTTCCAATTGCACTTTGGCTTTCAGCTTCTCAAGTTTCTCTTCGTCCTTTTTACGTTCCTTGTTAAGTTCTGCTTGCAGCAGTTGCTCAGTGAGTATCTCGATTTGTTTCTGCTTCTCCTCCGCAAGCTCACTAAGATAGTTTTCTTCTACTTCTTTTAGGATTGTCTGAAGGTCTTCATCTTGCTCTGGCTTTGTTTTATATACGTGGGCAGAGTGATAGCCTACGCCACTGACAATGTTGCTGTATTGGTGGCGAGCCTGACCGTTGAGTGCTAGCTGCACCAATCCATCTGCGAACAGTTCTAACGTAGTAGCATGGAAAGTAAAGCAGCTATCCAAAACAAATGAAGAGCCGTATTCTGATCGGCGAACATACCCATTGATATAATTGTATTTTGCTTTCTCTTGCCGAGAATCCAACTCTTCTTGTGAGAAATAGGATGGGATGGTTACTTTGGTTTTAGTGGTTGTCATAACTTTTATTACCTCTTTTGGTTTTATTTGGACAATAGCGTCCGTTGATTTGCTCTGGTTAAGAGCGAATACTGTTTTTTAAATTGTCTTTAGAAAGGCGGGAGAAGCATCTTGCGGCTGCGCTATCGCTTAGCCTACGTCAAATCACTACGCTATCGCTTCGTACTTTGACTTACTATAAACTATTATTTAGATAACGCTTAGCGACCCTACATAGCCTACATAAAGCTACAGCCGCCTTTAGATATACGGCATACAGCTATGTAGGGTGTTCATAAATCATACATTCAATCCTACATAACATGCATAGAAGCTACATAGATTAGAACGTCCGAGACCTAACCTTAGCTTTTTTCAACTCTTCTTCTAACTGCTTTGGTGCTGTTTCTTTGGAGAAACCTTGGTCCGCTCCAAAAGGAGTAATATGAAGCACTCCAACGGTAATGCGCTTGCTTACACATCCCAGCTGCTCAAGTACAGCAGCAATCTTCCGGTCTGATATAGGCTGATGACTTTCAATATCAGTTAGCTGCTGTTTAATCAATGCCACATTGACCACTGTTTCAGATTCTATTAGTTTCTCAATCTGCTCAGAAATCTTATCTTCCAAAGACCAGCCTAATCGAGCTTGTTTAGATTCGGTCATGATCGCAGGGTCATAAGGGCTGAAAGTCTTCAGATTTACCGTTTCGAGGTAGTCACGGACCTTCTGAAAGCCGCCGTATTTCAACCAATCCGCGAACATGCCAATGAATTGTTTCGACTCAGCTTGGCTAATCTTGTATTCAATAAACTGAGGAAAGAAAAAGCGGCGATCCGACGATTCAAAGTAGATAGGATCATAATCATTGCTTGCCACAATTAAATTCAGCTTGTTGTCGATGGTAATGGTCGGCAGATGCTTGCGATTTACCATGATTGTTTCGTTGCTCTGATACACCTTCAGCACGTTAGTAGTCCGGCGCTTGTCCACATAACATTCGTCAAGGAGTAGGACTGTCTTACCGATCAACGCGTCTTGGAAGGTGCCTACGATGTCGCTCAAGCCACAAACGTCTGCACTCGGCCCCATGATCCCCCTGAGCAACGTGCCCACTAGGAACGTCTTGCCAATGCCCTGTTTTGACCGAAGCACTGGAGTGGATACTATCTTTTGCTCCGGTTTGATAACGGCATGGGCGATCCACCACAACATATATTCACGTTCAGACTGTATCGGAAACATCCTTTTCATATACTCAAGAAAGGGGGCAACCTCTTCAGCTTGTACACATTGGCCGGAATACTGATGCTTGTGGGGTGTCCAAGTATTCACAAGAGAGCCAGGTAGAAAGCGTGGGCCATTTGGTTGAAAGCCCTCACCATATGCAAAATCTAAGCAACCTAGTAGATACGCCGGATCGACATCGCTACTTCCTCCATTCTTCTTATAGAAATCGCGAAGGATTCCAGCGTACCCCTGATCGGTGTTTGTGATCAGGTCGCGGAATTGTGCAGACTGGCTTTTAGACGGAACAAGAATAAAGCGAGACTTAAGAGCTTCGATTGCTTTTTTATTGATTGCTGGTGCTGCGTTCGTCATTGGTGTTTACCTCATCTGATGGGTTTTTATGGGATGGATTGAAGAGCGATTCGTGTAATTTAGAGATAATAATATTTAGTGTGTGGTTGATTGATGTGTAACCATAGAGATTCATAATCTCAATCAGTTCAGCACTTGAACGCTGATTAAGGTTTGTCCTCATTGTTCAACTCCTTCTAGTGCGGCTTGTAGTAAGTTGTCGAAGTCCTTGATGTCGGCAGGAGTCTTCAGAAGCTTCAAAGCCGCATTGATTTGTAGTCGCACTTTTTTACGTAAGCAGTAAACTTTGACAACGCATAGGTTGCTACAGTATTTGTGGCGTTTGTCGGTAGGGTAAAAGCTTTTGTTACAGACTAAACATTCGTTCATTTCTATTTTCCCTTTCGTTTGCTGTATTGATTTCACGGCGTATAATTATTGTTTGTGTGGTTACAGTTTTGGTTGTTAATCGTCAGGTGTAATGTTTAGTTCCTCCTCTACGTTGATAGGATGCTTGGGGTTTGGGTGTGTGCCTTCACGCAACAGGTTATCAATAACTGCGAATGCTAAGGCTGGCCCTTCACCTGGGTAATACTTATGTCGCCAATAATGCATCTGGTTATGGCATTTCTGAGAACAAAGAATCTTAGAGCTTCGTGTTGTGATCATCTCGGTGTTGCACCATTTACATTGTTTTATTAGTTTCATGGGCGTTAGAAAGCCCTCCGCTATTGTTTGGAATATTCAAGATTAAGGAATCGAATGCACAAAAAACCACAACTCAAGGCGAAATCAAAACCTTAAATTGTGGGTTGGTATTTAAGAGAAAAGACCGAATAGTAAAAAGCTATTTAGTCTTTAATGCCGAGAGAGGTGGGCTCGGACTTTTCGAATTACTCATGCGGCCACCGCTGGTGGAAGACGCCGATTAGAGTAACTCTATTTGGAACTGGGGAAGAGAGGTATGTGAGAGGTAGAGCTAGGGAGAATCTTAGTTGACAGCTCTTAACTACTTATTCTTTCTTATGGAGAGATTTTAGCAAACTTTATATTCAAATTGCAAGTTTTGTGGAATATAATTAAGACTATTTAGTTATATATATGTAACAACTTATTACTTGTTATGGGTCATGCTTGATGCTGCTTGCTTCTTCATAATTTATTTTGATCTAACTATGATTTGATTCAGTCTGTATGTAGTGATTTGATGATAAAATCCACATTTATCTATAGTGTTTACTAATTATCAAAATGGGTTCAGGAAGGAACTTTGGAAAAAGCTACCCTTACCCAGCCGTACAGAATAATCTGCCTAAGACCGAGTAAGAGCGTTATCCGAAAGTCCTCCCTAATCCATACCCGTAAAGCATTAGATGCCATCAAAATTGGGACGAGGTGAGTTGAATCCGAGTATTCAGATTCTTACAGTCTACACGGGTGGGTAGCTGCCTTTGGAGCTAGGACACTGTTAATGCCTAACCTAGTCAGATAGTGTTCACACAGCTTTAGCAGAGCTGCTGGGGGGTGCTGACTTTAAGCTCACCCTACGACCTGTCCCATCTCACAGTAGGTCGCTATTTAAGATTGTTGCTGCCAGTTCATGCGGGAAGTTGATACCACCACACTAGCCGACCACTTAGCCTGATTAGGGACAATCCGATCTCATAAATTTACAAGAGTGTAATATTATACAGCATGTAATTTAGATAACAACTAATAAGTTGCATTTTGTTCGGAATAGCTGTAAGGCGATTAGAGGCTCTGTGAGGTGCGGTAGGGGTCAGGGGCTATACGGGTAGCTATTTTCAGAGAACGGCCTTGGCACCCTAAAAACTATGCCGAAATAAGCCTTTCTTGATCGATTCGCAAGCGCTTACCACCCCCTTTACTTTAGAAATAAGTCTGGAGCTATAAAAACTAACCCTTCAAGTTCTACCGGAAGGTCAGCACGCTCAGGTCGATTGTTGCACTGAGGCTTCCTCTTAGGGAGGAGGGAAAGAGCCACATCGTCGTAGATCGGCTTCACTTGCTCAAAGGTAGGTGAGGATATGCCAGCCCGACGCAGGCGTGCTTTGATCCTCTTGATTATCAGCACCTGATGATCCTTGCTGATCCATGTTTGATGGCCGTAGTCGTCGCCTGTACGATTATCTTTCGGCTGCTGGACGTAGGCCACCACCGGGCGGATTCTGTGCGACAAAGCGGGGATTGGCTGTGTCTCTAACTTGCGTGTTGGGAAATGAAGCTCAACCTTAAGGAATATCCCCCGCAGGTATCTGTTCAGCCGCTGTCGGTCGGTGCGAGCTTGTTCACTATGAGATGTCAGCATTGATTCAAAGGAGTCGGCATTGCTGTCTGTCAGAGCAAATGCCCCATCCAGGCTGGCAAGCTCGCGCTTGATACGATCAATGTCAGCATTAGCGGTGGCAATTCCTTTCCGGGTTACAGTAAGCAGGCTGACGTAGGTTTCAGCTTTGTCCTCGTCATCTTCAGCAGCGAATTTATTCTTCAACCCCTCTGCCTTAGCTTCCAATCTGCTCAGTTTTGCGACGGCAACGGTCTCTTCTTTCTTCAGCGCCTTCAACACATCTGAGCCAGAGGCTATGTAGTCTCGGATCGCAGTCCAATGCTCAAATTTAAATAATACACGGCGAAGGAATTCCCCACGGATGGACCTAATCTGATCGTCAACACAGCCACCAGTCATTGATGCTGTGCAGTAGTAGAATTCTTTACCACTCCTGAGCATGAACCGTGTGCTGCCGCCACATTCTGCACAGACGAGAAGGTTACGAAAGATATTGAGGTTGGTTGCATCCTGCCTGCCTGAAAACGGCTTTCGACTCTTGAGGATTGTCTGTACTTCTTCAAACGTAGCTGGAGGGATTACCAGAGGGTAGTAATGTTCCACCACTTGCCCGGTGGGGACATTTTTGCCGTACTCCTTGCTGAGTTCCACCGGAGAGTGCTCGCCTATCAGGCGGCGATTGCGTAACAGGTATTGAATCTGGTGCGTCTTGTAACTGGTGCCAAATTGAGCGTTGAGGCGCCTTCCTGTTTCTGCCACACCGTAGGTTTGAGCGAGAGAGAACATGGTTTCAATGTGTAGGCAAATATCATCAAGCTTGCACCACGCCCCATCCTTCACTACCAACCATTGAGGGCATTTTTCTGTGGCTATCGCGCCTTCAGCCATAGCCTTGTGTTTAGCCCGCCATGACGCCTTCGACATATCCGATTTGCGTAAACTTTCCGAGTGAGCCCTTTCAAACTGGACAATTGCCCGGATGAAACTGTTGCTGGTGAGATCGTCATAAACGGTATCTTCGTCCAACACGGCAATCTTGATACCGGATCGGATCAGGTCAGAAAATATCTCTATGGAGGCGTCGAGCACCTGACGTGATAGCCGGTCCCAGTTCTCAATTAGAAGGTAGCTGCCGGGTGGGATCTCCCCATCACGCACCTTCTGAAGGAATCCCGAAAGCTGACCTTTCTTTGCATTCGCTCCACGGAAGCTACTGATACCGTGATCCTCAAGTCTGGTATCAACCATGAGGTTGTGCCTACTGACAAAGGATTCAATGCGCTCAGATTGGCGAACGACGGAGTTACCATCCTTCTGTTTCTGGCTGGAAAAGCGAACGTATGGAAAGCATAGAGGCACGGTGGCAAGCTCAGTAACCTATCGGTACGTTTAATTTATCACAGCTGCATCTATTGCTATGCACGGCCCAGCCACGCTTATTGGGACATGTCACCCGGGCTGGATTTCGAAACAAAACTGATTGCCAAGACCAATGCCGCCGACGTGCTGGAGGAACAGTTGTCCAGACGCGGCTATCAATGCGCACCGATCAACCTGGGCTCCAACACCGATCCGTACCAGCCCATCGAACGCGAACACAAGATCACTCGCAAAACCCTGGAAGTGCTGCTGCGTTACCGTCACCCGGTGACGATCATCACCAAGGGCTCGCTGATTCTGCGTGACCTGGACCTGTTGGCCGAACTCGCCGAACAACGGCTGGTGGCGGTGATGATCAGCCTCACCACCCTGGACGATGAGCTCAAACGCATCCTCGAACCGCGTGCCGCTGCGCCCAAGGCCCGTCTACGGGCGATCCGTGTGATGCGTGAAGCCGGGATTCCGGTGGGTGTGCTGTGTTCGCCGATGATTCCGATGATCAACGATAGCGAGCTCGAAAGCCTGCTGACCGAGGCGCAGGCGGCCGGCGCGCAAAGTGCGGCCTACATGATGTTGCGCCTGCCACTGGAAGTGGCGCCGTTGTTCGAGGAGTGGCTGGCGGCCCACTATCCTCAACGTGCCGCTCATGTGTTGAGCCTGATCCGCCAGAGCCGCGGCGGTGAGCTCTACGACAGTCGGTTTGGCAGCCGGATGCGTGGTGAAGGTCCATTTGCCGACCTGTTGGCGCAACGGTTTGCCAAAACTATCAAACGCCTGGGACTCAATCGCCGGGAAGGTTTCAATCTGGACAACGACGCCTTCTGTCCTCCGGGTCGCCAGATGTCGTTGATTTGAGGACAATTGGCCTATGGTTGAGAAGTAGGAAACGTGCGGTATATTTAGGCTGGTCACGTTTTTTATGACCTTGAACACACGTTCTAGAGCGGTTGATTCAGTTTGAGTTAAGTTTCGGCAGCTACCTTGTTCACCGAGTGACTGACGGGTCGAGATTTCTCGCCTGGATGTTTTTTAAACAGCCACTGGCTTCACACCGGACAAAACGGGAAAATTCCCTGACTCCGCCAATGAGGATGAATTCATGAGTGATAAGGATAAACAGCCGTTGGCTGCGTCGGCTCCAGCCCAACCCGAGGCGGAAACCGCCGATGCAGCGTTGAAGCATATTGTTGACGGCTTTTTGCATTTTCATCATGAGATCTTTCCGCAGCAGGAAGAACTCTTCAAAAAGCTCGCCACGGCCCAACAGCCACGGGCGATGTTCATTACCTGCGCCGACTCGCGCATCGTGCCCGAACTGATCACCCACAGTTCGCCTGGCGATCTTTTCGTGACCCGCAACGTTGGCAACGTCGTGCCGCCTTACGGTCAGATGAACGGTGGCGTTTCCACCGCCATCGAGTACGCGGTGCTGGCGCTGGGCGTGCAACACATCATCATCTGCGGCCACTCCGATTGTGGCGCGATGCGTGCGGTGCTCAATCCCGCCAGCCTGGAAAAGATGCCCACGGTCAAAGCCTGGCTGCGGCATGCAGAAGTCGCGAAAACCATGGTGCAGGACAACTGCAACTGCACCGACGAAAACGAGAGCATGCACATCCTCACCGAAGAGAATGTCATCGCCCAATTGCAGCACTTGCGTACTCATCCCTCGGTAGCCTCGCGCATGGCGAACGGTCATCTGTTCATCCATGGCTGGGTCTATGACATCAAAACCAGCGAAATCAAAGCTTACGACGCGGATCAGGCTTGTTTCCTGCCGCTCGATGGCAGCCATCCGATACCGGTGGCGACGCCCAAAGCGCGCTTCTAAATCTTCCTAAAAATCTGTGTGGTTTGACGCCGGCCGCTGTCTCAGCGGTCCGGCCTTGCCATGCCTGAAGAAAACTTCGGGAGAAACACCATGCGTGCTGCGCAACTCAAAGCTGTTCTGCCACGGGAGCTGCTGGCTTCAGTGGTTGTGTTTCTGGTCGCCCTGCCCTTGTGCATGGGCATCGCCATTGCTTCGGGATTACCGCCTGCCAAAGGCCTGATCACCGGGATCATCGGTGGTCTGGTCGTGGGTTGGCTCGCGGGTTCGCCACTGCAAGTCAGCGGTCCGGCGGCGGGTTTGGCCGTTCTGGTGTTCGAACTGGTGCGCCAGCACGGCATCGCCATGCTCGGGCCGATTCTGCTGCTGGCGGGTTTTCTGCAATTGGTCGCCGGACGTTTGAAGCTGGGCTGCTGGTTTCGGGTAACAGCGCCGGCGGTGGTTTACGGCATGCTCGCCGGGATTGGCGTGCTGATCGTGTTGTCACAGGTGCATGTGATGCTCGACGCCGTACCCAAACCGTCGGGGCTGGATAACCTGGCGGCCTTTCCGGCTGCCGTGGCGCAAGCCTTGCCTTCTTTTGGTTGGCAGGCCGGTCTGCTCGGGCTCGCAACAATAGTGGTGATGTACCTGTGGGAAAAACTCCGCCCACATTCCCTGCGCTTTGTTCCGGGAGCGTTACTGGGCGTAGGTCTGGCGACTGTTGCCAGCCTGATGCTCGCCTTGCAGGTTAAACGCGTGGAAGTCCCGGCCAATCTGGCGGAAGCCATCGACTGGCTGAAACCGGCGGACTTGCTCAATCTTGCTGACCCGACTTTGCTGATCGCCGCCTTCGCTGTCGCCTTCATCGCCAGTGCCGAAACCTTGCTGTCGGCCGCTGCGGTGGACCGCATGCACAACGGTCAACGCTCTGACTTCGATCGGGAACTGTCGGCTCAGGGAGTCGGCAACATGCTCTGCGGCCTGCTCGGTGCGCTGCCGATGACCGGCGTGATTGTGCGCAGCTCGGCCAACGTGCAGGCCGGCGCCACCACACGAATGTCGACAATATTCCATGGCCTGTGGCTGCTGGCGTTCGTTTTGCTGTTGTCGAGCGTGCTGCAAAGCATTCCCGTGGCGAGCCTGGCGGGTGTGCTGGTTTACACCGGTTTCAAATTGGTGGACCTCAAAGCCTTTCGCGGTCTGGGCCGATACGGCCGGATGCCGATGTTCACCTACGCCGCAACGGCGCTGGCGATCATCTTTACCGACTTGCTGACGGGCGTGTTGATCGGCTTCGGTTTGACCTTGGCCAAGCTTGCGTGGAAAGCCTCGCGGTTGAAGATCAGCCTGATCGATCTGCCCAAGGACGGCGAAATGGAGTTGCGATTGATTGGGGCAGCGACCTTTCTCAAGGTGCCGGCGTTGACTCAGGTGCTGGGGACCATTCCCGCCGGTGCGACGGTGCATGTGCCGCTCAATAACCTGAGCTACATCGATCACTCGTGTCTGGAGTTGCTGGAGGAATGGGGACGAGCCAATGCGGCCAAGGGTTCGACGCTGTTGATTGAAGCGCGGGGGTTGAAGCGCAGGCTTGAAGGGCGGTTGCGGACCACAGCCGGAGTGGGTTCTACGGCATAAAGAGAAACCATGTGGGAGCGGGCTTGCTCCCACAGGGGATGGCGTTGATTCCCAAGAATCAGGCTGCTGGCTGATCCAGCTCCAGCCCTACGCCCAAACGGCGCGACATGCACGGCCAGCGCTTCCACGCAGCGCCGGTATCCGGGCTGCTGAGCTTCTCGCGGTAGGCTTCCACCGACTCCAGCGCAAAGCTTTCGTCGTCGAGCATGCGGTCCACCGCGTGGTGCACCACTTCATCCAGTTGGTTGGCAAATTCCTCACCGATCAGTTGGTGAGCAATCAGGTTGGCGACAGTCATGTCCAATGGGATCAGTGGCTGGCCCAAGTGCTTGATGTACAGGTCGTTGACCTCTTCGACAAACCGATGCGCCAGATAGGCTTCGTCCAATAGGCTATCGAGCCCGATGTGACCCGCCATGATCGTCGGCGGCTGGAGGAAGTACTGTTCGGCAATTTTCAGCACCGGTTTGATCTGTGACTCGATACCCGCTTCCCTGGCGACTTCATTGGCTGCATCCAGCAGATCAGGAACTTCTTCGATGTAGGCGGCGACAAAACGCGTCAGCACGCCGTTCGCATCCGCCTCCGGCAATTGGATCGACGGATGTAGTTGTGGCAGTTTGTTTTCAAGCTGACGCGTCAACAGGCCGGTCTCGGCCTCGTGTTGTTTGGCTTTTTGGATCTGCTCGCGCAATGCGGCGGTGTTCATGAAAACTCCAGGAAACAAAGGCAGTGAAATAGGGAAGACATAACTTAGCTGGCATATGAAAAAGGCTAAGACGCATTTGTCATAATTATTTCATCCTTGAGACGGTAGAGTTATATCCATTTGCCACCACTCGTCTGCATCCTTCTCCATTCGGGACCTTGAACGCAAGTCCCAGCTGTTTCAGATGATTTACGCCCTCACATTGCGAGGTAGCAGTCGCTGTCTATACTCGGGTTGGAATGGAGTTAGCTGATGACGCCCGACTGCAAATGCAGCAAGACCCGGCGATTCAAGTTCGTAGTCTGATGCAGCCGCTCCCTTGCCGCAGGTGAAAGCCGGCGGGATAAAAAGAACGATAAGGGGAACCCGCAATGATGCGACATCCACATGTCTGGATGGGCCTCCTGTTGTGGTCGATTTTCAGTCAGGCCCAAGCGGCCTGGACTGTGAATATGGCGCCGGGAGCGACTGAAATCAGTCACGCTGTGTTTGACCTGCACATGACCATTTTCTGGATCTGTGTAGTGATCGGCATCATCGTCTTTGGCGCCATGTTCTGGTCGATGATTCTGCACCGCCGCTCGACCGGGCAGGTGGCGGCAAAATTTCATGAAAGCACCACCGTCGAAATCCTCTGGACCGTCGTGCCCTTCATCATTCTGGTGGCGATGGCAGTACCGGCGACGGCGACCCTGATCAAAATGTACGACGCCAGTGAGCCGGATATCGATATCCAGGTCACCGGCTACCAATGGAAGTGGCACTACAAATACCTGGGCCAGGATGTCGAGTTCTTCAGCAACCTGGCCACCCCCGCCGATCAGATCCACAACAAGGAAATTAAGGGCGAGCACTACTTGCTTGAGGTCGACAAGCCTTTGGTGCTGCCGATCGGCGCCAAAGTGCGTTTCCTGGTGACCTCCGCCGACGTCATCCACTCTTGGTGGGTGCCGGCCTTCGCGGTCAAACGCGATGCGATTCCGGGGTTCGTCAATGAAGCCTGGACCCGCGTCGACAAGCCCGGCCTCTACCGTGGCCAGTGCGCCGAATTGTGCGGCAAGGACCACGGCTTCATGCCGATCGTGGTCGAGGTCAAGGAAAAGGCCGATTACGAAAAATGGCTGGGCGAGCGCAAGGCTGAAGCCGCGCAACTCAAGGAGCTGACCAGCAAGGAATGGACCCTCGACGAGCTCAAGGAGCGCGGCGACAAGGTCTATCACACCACTTGCGTGGCCTGTCACCAGGCCGAAGGCCAGGGCCTGCCGCCGATGTTCCCGGCGCTCAAGGGCTCGAAAATCGCCACCGGCCCGATCAAGGATCACCTGAGCATTGTCTTCCACGGCAAGCCCGGCACCTCGATGGCGGCGTTCGGCAAACAACTCTCGGAAGTCGATATCGCAGCGGTCGTGACCTACGAACGTAACGCCTGGGGCAACAACAAGGGCGACATGGTCACTCCTAAAGAAGTGCTGGAGCTGAAACAGGCGGAAAGCAAATGACCCGGTCTATTGCGTGCACCAGGAACCGGTCGGGGCAATACGCCCCGGCCCGCCCAGCCCATCTGTTTGCAGGAGACCGGACATGACTGCTGTCATCGATGACCCTGTTCATACCCACACCGAACACGCCCACGGCCCTGCCAAAGGCCTGATGCGCTGGGTGCTGACCACCAACCACAAGGATATCGGCACGCTGTACCTGTGGTTTGCGTTCTCCATGTTCCTCTTGGGCGGTACGTTCGCGATGGTGATTCGCGCCGAACTGTTCCAACCGGGGCTGCAGATCGTCCAGCCGGAATTCTTCAACCAGATGACCACCATGCACGGTCTAGTGATGGTGTTCGGTGCGGTGATGCCAGCTTTCGTCGGCCTCGCCAACTGGATGATCCCGCTGATGATCGGCGCGCCGGACATGGCCCTGCCACGGATGAACAACTTCAGCTTCTGGCTGCTGCCGGCGGCGTTCATTTTGCTGGTGTCGACCCTGTTCTCCCCCAGTGGCGGACCGAACTTCGGCTGGACGTTCTACGCCCCGCTGTCGACGACCTACGCACCGGAAAGCGTGACCTTCTTCATCTTTGCCATCCACCTGATGGGGATCAGTTCGATCATGGGCGCGATCAACGTGATCGCCACCATCCTCAATCTGCGCGCCCCTGGCATGACGTTGATGAAAATGCCGCTGTTCGTCTGGACCTGGCTGATCACCGCGTTCCTGCTGATTGCGGTGATGCCAGTGCTGGCCGGTTGCGTGACGATGATGCTGATGGACATCCACTTCGGCACCAGCTTCTTCAGTGCCGCCGGTGGCGGTGATCCGGTGTTGTTCCAGCATGTGTTCTGGTTCTTCGGGCACCCCGAGGTGTACATCATGATCCTGCCGGCCTTCGGCGCCGTCAGCTCGATCATTCCGGCCTTTTCGCGCAAGCCGCTGTTTGGCTACACCTCGATGGTCTATGCCACAGCGAGTATCGCGTTCCTGTCGTTCATCGTTTGGGCGCACCACATGTTCGTGGTCGGCATTCCGCTGGTGGGCGAGTTGTTCTTCATGTACGCGACGTTGCTGATTGCGGTGCCGACCGGGGTGAAAGTGTTCAACTGGGCCAGCACCATGTGGCAAGGCTCGCTGACCTTTGAGACACCGATGCTGTTTGCGGTGGCGTTCGTGATCCTGTTCTCCATCGGCGGCTTCTCCGGGTTGATGCTGGCCATCGCCCCGGCGGACTTCCAGTACCAGGACACCTACTTCGTGGTCGCGCATTTCCACTACGTGCTGGTGCCGGGGGCGATCTTCGGGATCTTCGCCTCGGCTTACTACTGGCTGCCGAAATGGACCGGCCACATGTACGACGAAACCCTCGGCAAGCTGCACTTCTGGCTGTCGTTCATCGGCATGAACATGGCGTTCTTCCCGATGCACTTCGTGGGGCTGGCGGGTATGCCGCGGCGGATTCCGGATTACAACCTGCAATTTGCCGACTTCAACATGGTGTCGTCGATCGGCGCGTTCATGTTCGGCGCCACGCAGATCTTCTTCCTGTTCATCGTGATCAAGACCATTCGCGGCGGCCCGAAAGCACCGGCCAAACCGTGGGATGGGGCGGAAGGCCTGGAGTGGAGCATCCCGTCACCGGCGCCGTATCACACCTTCACCACGCCGCCGGAAGTGAAATGAACACGCGGACCTTTGTGGGAGCGAGCATGTGTGGCGAGGGAGCTTGCTCCCGCTGGGTCGCGAAGCGGCCCCAAAAGCTTTGCGTCTGCTTCGCAGCCGAGCGGGAGCAAGCTCCCTCGCCACACATGCTCGCTCCCACAGGTTCATGCGTAGGAGTTGGAAATCATGGCTGACTCGATTTCGATGAAGAAACTGGTCACCCGCCTGTTGCTGGTGGTGGTGGCGATGTTCGTCTTCGGGTTTGCCCTGGTGCCGATCTACGACGTGATGTGCAAGGCGTTCGGCATCAACGGCAAGACCGCCGGGCAGTATGAAGGCGAGCAAACCGTCGACACGTCACGGCAGGTGCGGGTGCAGTTTCTGTCGACCAACTCCGCCGACATGTCCTGGGATTTCTACCCCAAGAGCGACGAGCTGACGGCCAACCCGGGAGCGGTGAACGAGATGATTTTCATCGCCCATAACCCGACTGATAAGCCGATGAGCGCGCAAGCGGTGCCGAGCATCGCGCCGAGCAACGCGGCAGCGTATTTCCACAAGACCGAATGCTTCTGCTTTACCCAGCAAGTGCTGCAGCCCGGTCAACGGATCGAGATGCCGGTACGTTTCATCGTTGACCGTGACATACCCAAGGATGTGAAGCACCTGACGCTGTCCTACACGCTGTTCGATATCACCGCCCGACATCCACCGGTGGCTGTAAATACTGGCGGCTGAGCGTGCCCGATAAGGAGAACAATAAATGGCAACTCATGAGCACTATTACGTACCGGCCCAGAGCAAATGGCCGATCATCGCCACGGTCGGGATGTTCGTCACCGTGTTCGGCCTGGCCACCTGGTTCAACGATCTGAAAGCGGCGCGGCCGGAATCCCATGGCCCGCTGATCTTTTTTGTCGGCGGCCTGCTGCTGGCGTACATGCTGTTCGGCTGGTTCGGCACGGTGATCAAGGAAAGTCGCGGGGGCTTGTACAGCGCACAGATGGATCGCTCGTTCCGCTGGGGTATGAGCTGGTTCATTTTCTCGGAAGTGATGTTCTTCATCGCGTTCTTCGGTGCGCTGTTTTATGTGCGGCAAGTCTCCGGTCCGGCGCTCGGTGGCGAAGGCACTAAAGGCCTCGCTCACATGCTCTGGCCGAACTTCGAATTCGTCTGGCCATTGCTGAACAACCCTGACTCGAAACTGTTCCCGCCACCCAAGGAAGTCATCAGCCCGTGGGGCCTGCCGCTGCTCAACACCGTGTTGCTGGTAAGTTCCAGCGTGACCGTGACCATCGCCCACCACGCCTTGAAAAAGGGCCATCGCGGCGCGCTGAAAGTCTGGCTGGCGATCACCGTATTGCTGGGTTGCGCGTTCCTTGGCTTCCAGGCCGAAGAGTACATCCATGCCTACAAGGAACTGGGCCTGACCCTGGGTTCCGGCATCTACGGCGCGACGTTTTTCATGCTCACCGGGTTCCACGGCGCCCACGTCACCATGGGCACCATCATTCTGTTCGTGATGCTGATGCGGATCCTGCGCGGGCACTTCGATAACGAGCACCAATTCGGATTCGAGGCGGCGAGTTGGTATTGGCACTTCGTGGATGTGGTGTGGATCGGGCTTTTCGTTTTCGTCTACGTGCTCTGAGGCTTACCAGGGCACGTTCGACACCAGCTGGCCGCTGAAAAGACCCCAGGTGATCAACCCGAGGGTAATGGCTGCCAGTGCAACACGAACACTCAAGGCAATGACGAGGCGGTTCGAGCTGCTGTCGTCCTTGACCAAAAAAAACAGGCCGCTGAACAGGCTGACAACCGTGGCAATCAGCATCAGGACGATAGCTGCTTTGAGCATGGTGGAACTCCGGGGGAAAGGCGATGCACTTGAGTATAGCTATCGCGGCCAACGACTTTCTGGCGACGCCATGAAGCGCTTTCGGCCGGGCATCGTGCCGACGCTGGTGGTCGCCATCCTGCTGCCGTTGCTGGTGTCGCTCGGCTTCTGGCAACTGAGCCGGGGCGCGGAGAAAAGCGCGCTGCTGCACACCTACGCCGAGCGCCGTGCCGCCGCACCGATGGCCAGCACCGAACTGCAACACACCGAGGATCCGGCCTTTCGCCGGGTTCGCCTGCACGGCCAGTTCGATGCGGCGCACAGCCTGTTGCTGGACAACCGTCAGCGCGACGGCAAGGTTGGTGTCGAGCTGCTGCAACCGTTTCAGGATCAGGCCACCGGACTATGGCTGCTGGTCAATCGCGGCTGGCTGCCGTGGCCGGACCGGCGCACCCCGCCGCAACTCACCACGCCGACTCAGGCATTGAGCCTTGATGCCTGGGTCTATGTTTCGCCTGGCGCGACCTTTCAATTACAGGCCGATCCGAGCACTACAACCTGGCCTCGGTTAGTGACTGCCGTCGTGCCTTCGAAGCTCTGGACCGCGCTGGACCGTGAAGGTTTTGCCTACGAATTACGCGCAGAAACCGGCCCCGCCTCCTACCAGGCCGATTGGCCGGTGGTGGCCATGGGGCCGGAAAAAAACATCGCCTATGCCGTGCAGTGGTTCGCCATGTCGATCGCCCTGTTCGGCCTCTATCTCTACCTCGGCTGGCACAACGCAAAGGAGAAACACCATGGGAGCGGCCATGAATCCACCCGGCATGTCTGAGGCGAAAACACCGGCGAACCGGCGCAAGGGCCGCTTGCAGTTGCTGCTGATCCTGCTTGGGGTGATCGGACCGATGATCCTCGCCACCGGCATGTACAAATTGCAGTTCTGGGTGCCGGAAGGTCGCAGCTATCACGGCGAGCTGATCGGCAACGGCCAGACCCGCGCCGACCTCGGCGTGCAGGCGCAGGAGGATCGCTGGCAATTGCTGGTCACGGCGCCCAAGGAGTGCTCGGTCGACTGCCAACAATTGGTCTACTTGGCGCGGCAAGTCCAGATCGGCCTCGGCCGCGATGCCGGTCGCGCCAGTCACGCCCTCGCCGCGGCACAACCGCTGAGCAGTGATTACGACGCCAAACTTCTGCGCGAGTATCCTCAATTGCAGCGCTATCCACTGAACCTGACCGACTTCCATAAAACAGCCGGCGACAAGGCTGTGCCGCAGCTGTGGATCATCGACCCGCACGGCAATCTGGTGCTGCGCTACGACCCGACAGTGAAGGGCAAGGACTTGCTCAACGACCTGCGCCACCTGCTGAAACTGTCGAACATCGGATAAGGGCATCGTCATGGCCAAACCTGGATTTCGCCTCGCGCTGTTTGCCACCCTGCTGGCACTAATTGTGGTGTTGCTCGGCGCCTACACTCGCCTGACCCATGCCGGCCTCGGCTGCCCGGACTGGCCGGGCTGCTACGGTTTTATCAGCGTGCCGAAAAGCGAAACCCAACTGGCCCATGCCGAACTGCATTTTCCCGATGCGCCCGTCGAAGCGCACAAGGGCTGGAACGAAATGGTCCACCGCTACTTCGCCGGCACGCTGGGTTTGTTGATTTCGGTGCTGGCCGGGCGCGCCTGGGTGCATCGTCGGCATCCGGGGCAACCGGTGAAGTTGCCGTTGTTTCTGCTGGCGGTGGTGATTGCCCAAGCGGCGTTCGGTATGTGGACGGTGACGCTCAAGCTCTGGCCGCAAGTGGTGACCGGGCATTTGCTCGGTGGTTTTGCCACGCTGAGCCTGTTGTTTCTGCTGACCTTGCGCCTGTCCGGCGTGCTGCCGGCGCTGACTGTGCCCCGGCGTTTGCAGTACTGGGCGACGGCCGGGTTGCTGCTGGTGATCCTGCAAATCGCCCTCGGTGGCTGGGTCAGTTCCAACTACGCAGCGGTGGCCTGCATCGACTTCCCGACCTGTCATGGGCAATGGCTACCCCCGGCGGACTTCGCCAACGGATTTCACCTGACGCAACACATCGGCCCCAATTACCTGGGCGGGCAACTCGACAGCGATGCCCGTACCGCGATTCACCTGACTCACCGTATCGGCGCATTGCTAGTGACACTGGTGCTGCTCGGTCTGGCGTGGCAACTGAAAGTCGTTGGAATGACGCGACTCGCCGGTCTGGTGCTGATCGCCCTCGCCGCACAAATCACCCTCGGTATCAGCAACGTGCTGTTTCACCTGCCGCTGCCAGTGGCCGTCGCGCATAACGCCGGCGGCGCGGCGCTGCTGCTGACGATGGTGCTGGTCAATTACCACGCGCGAACCAGTCTGGTTCGGATCAAGCAACAGACACGCTGGCGCTTCAGCCCACGCAAACACTCAGCCGGGCCCATAACAATAAAAGGAGAGATGCCATGGCGACTCTGATCGGCGCACGTCACAGTCAGGCGATCTGGCGTGACTATCTGGAGCTGACCAAGCCGAAAGTGGTGGTGCTGATGCTCATCACCTCGCTGGTCGGCATGTTCCTCGCGACCCGCGCCGGGGTGCCGTGGACGGTGCTGGTGTTCGGTAATCTGGGGATCGCCTTGTGTGCCGGCGGTGCGGCGGCGGTCAACCATGTGGTGGACCGGCGGATCGATGCAGTCATGGCGCGCACCCATAAACGTCCCCTGGCCGAAGGCCGGGTTTCACCGACGGCGGCGCTGACGTTCGCATTGGTGCTGGCGGTGTTGGGTCAGGCGTTGTTGCTGGCGTTCACCAATCCACTGACGGCGTGGCTGACACTGGCTTCCCTGCTCGGTTACGCCGTGGTCTACACCGGTTTCCTGAAACGCGCGACGCCGCAGAACATCGTCATCGGCGGCCTGGCCGGTGCCGCCCCGCCGCTGCTCGGCTGGACCGCCGCCACCGGTCATGTCAGTGCCGAGCCACTGCTGCTGGTGCTGATTATCTTCGCCTGGACCCCGCCGCATTTCTGGGCCCTGGCGATCCATCGCAAAGAGGAATACGCCAAGGCCGACATTCCGATGCTGCCGGTGACCCACGGCGAGCACTACACCAAAATTCATATCCTGCTTTATACCTTCGCGCTGCTGGCCGTCAGCCTGATGCCTTACGTCATCCACATGAGCGGTGTGCTCTACCTGATTTGTGCGCTGGGACTGGGCGCGAAGTTTCTGCAATGGGCCGTGGTGCTGTACCGTGGCACTCGGCCGCACGCGGCGATCGACACGTTCAAGTACTCTATTTACTACTTGTTCCTGCTGTTTATCGCGCTGCTCGTAGACCACTACCTACTGTTGAACCTATGACTCGAACTCAGAAAACCGTCTTCATCCTCGTCGCCCTGATCGCGCTGGTTCTGGGCCTGACCATCAACAAAGTGCTGTCCGGCAAAGGCCAGGGCGACCCGACCGCGTTGATCGACGCCGGCATCATTCTGTTGCCACAAAGCCGCAATCTGCCAAACGTGACGATGACCGATCAGGACGGCAAACCGGTGGCGGTCAATGAGCTCAAAGACAAGTGGAGTCTGCTGTTCTTCGGCTACACCTTCTGCCCGGACATCTGCCCGACCACCCTCGCCCAACTGCGCCAGATCAAGAGCGAACTGCCGCCGGAGGCTGTGGATAAATTGCAGATCATCCTGGTGAGCATCGATCCGAACCGCGATACACCCAAGCAGCTCAAGCAATACCTGGGCTACTTCGATCCGCAGTTCCAAGGGCTGACTGCGTCGTCGGTGGAAGACATTCAGAAGCTGGCCAACGCGGTGAGCATTCCGTTCATTCCGGCGGACACCAACAAGCCGAATTACACGGTTGATCACAGCGGCAACCTGGCGGTGATCGGGCCGGACGGGACGCAGCGCGGGTTCATTCGGGCGCCGTTGAACAACGCAAAGTTGGTGGCGCAGTTGCCGGTGATGCTCAATCGCAAATAGTTTGAACGACACAAAACCAATGTGGGAGCGGGCATAAAAAAATGGGGCGCATTTGAATGCGCCCCATTTTTCGTTACAGCTTCAGATCAGAACGCCTGCACTACCTCGCCTTTGTACTTCTCGATGATGAATTCCTTCACTTCCGGGCTGTGCAGGGCAGCAACCGGTTTCTTCGTTGCGTCGATGTGATCTTCTGGACAACAAACTAACTAACATGGCGGATTGATAAAACATTAGCGCCAAGCTTTTCCAGATGTTTTTTTACGGGAGCAAGAGAATCATATTCCGGTTTAAAATGCCCCGAACTATTCGTGATAGTAAAATCTCTCACTCCAGCTCGAGTGATTTCGCCAGCACTAATCACTCTGGGACTGCCTACTGCCGCGCTTAAAGAAAGGTGCCCAGAACTTCCCACGAAAAGCTCTTCGTGTTGAGTATAAACAAAACTAATTTCATTGCCACCTAATGTCTTACGCTTATATCTACTAAGCTTACTTGGGTAAGGAACTGAGTCCAAGCGCTTGGCATCAGATATTTTCGCTATCGGCACTTTAAGGGTGTAACCTTTACTACTGGCTTCTTTATATTGATTGATGATTACGCCAGGGGATACATCTTTATCAAGTTGAAGATCGTATAACTTATATTTTCGTGAAACTGTTGGTGTTGGAGGAGGAGAAAAAGAAAACACTGGTTTTTTTTAGTAATTACGAGTGATTTAAAACTTTTCCATAAAGAAATATGCCCACTTTCATCACATCTATTAACCGGATCACCCAAACAATACGCATATGCATTAAGTCCGCCCTTACCAAACGGACAAAAATTATCCGGACTGTTAAATCGCATCAGCACCGGATTAAACGCTCGATAACCGTTACCCAATAAATAATGTACCGTGATCGGGTCCGCCCGCTCTCCATTGAAGCCAAACACACTTAACAAACTGCTTTTTATAGAACGATGTCCGTAAGGCGAATAGGCAATAGAACTGGCCCCATGGGCTTTGACTGCCTGCAATACCGAGCGCATTTGATCTGTCGCCAACAGCGAAGCCTCAACTGAATCACCCTGTCGATTTTGTTGAGCGAGAAGTTGATCATCTTGTTGAAAAAATGAACGCGTCACCAAGCCTTGAATTTCCGTCACCAAGCGACTTTTACAGTAAAAGCGCTGAAGTTCGGCATCGCTTCTAGGGGTCGTACTGACCAGTCGGTCCAGCGGATCGTAGTGATAACGGCATATTACGTCCTGAGCATTGGCAAGCATGAGCTGTACTCCGAAGGTTTTTTGGTTCCGGTGACCAAGCGTCGGTGAACGGCGCAAGAACGTCTACTAGCAGAACTGATAGTCTGGAGGTGCACAAAGAACTTGTAGGAGCACAGCTTGCTGGCGATGGCGTCAGCAAGATGATCGCCATCGCCGGCAAGCCGTGCTCCTACAGGGTCGGTGTTTCAGGCATAAAAAATGGGGCGCATTCAATGCGCCCCATTTTTCGTTACAGCTTCAAATCAGAACGCCGGCACCACCGCGCCTTTGTACTTCTTAAGAATGAAGGCTTTCACTTCCGGGCTGTGCAGCGCGGCAACCAGTTTCTTCATGTCTTCGCTGTCCTTGTCGTCCGGGCGGGCAACGAGGATGTTCACGTAAGGCGAGTCGCTGCCTTCGATGACCAGAGCATCCTTGGCCGGATCAAGCTTGGCTTCCAGCGCGTAGTTGGTGTTGATCAGCGCCAGGTCGACCTGGGTCAGCACGCGCGGGATGGTCGCGGCTTCCAGTTCGCGGATTTTCAGGTCCTTGGTGTTCTCGGTGATGTCCTTGACGGTCGACAGGATGTTGTTCGAATCCTTCAACTTGATCAGGCCAGCCTTCGCCAGCAGCAACAGCGCGCGGCCGCCGTTGGTAGCGTCGTTCGGGATCACCACGGTGGCGCCGCCTGGCAGTTCGGTCAGCGCTTTGTATTTGCTGGAGTAAGCCCCCAGCGGTTCCAGGTGCACACCGGCGACGGAAACCAGGCTGGTGCCCTTGGCCTTGTTGAACTCATCGAGGTATGGCTGGTGCTGGAAGAAGTTGGCGTCCAGGCGTTTTTCGGCCACTTGCACGTTCGGCTGGATGTAGTCGGTGAAGACTTTGACTTTCAGGTCCACGCCTTCTTTGGCCAAGGCCGGTTTCACGAATTCGAGGATTTCTGCGTGCGGGACCGGGGTCGCCGCGACAGTCAGGGTGTCGGCGTGGGCGGACAAGGCTGCAACGGCAGCGAACGCGACGAGTAATTTTTTCATTCAGCTAACTCCTTGTGCGGCGCCTGTTGACGGCGCCTGCCAGCGAATGGCCGGCTCATGCATTAAATGACAAAAGCTTATTTACGCGAGAAGTGTACGACCAGCTTATCGCCAACGGTTTGCAACACTTGAACCAGTACCAGCAGCAATACCACCGTGACGACCATTACATCGGTCTGGAAACGCTGGTAACCGAAACGGATCGCCAAATCGCCCAGACCACCCGCGCCCACCACACCGGCCATCGCCGTGTAGGACACCAGTGTAATCGCTGTCACCGTAATCGCCGCGAAGATGCCCGGGCGGGCTTCCGGCAGCAAGGCATTGGTGATGATCTGACGCGTCGTCGCGCCCATGGCCTGGGTCGCTTCGATGATGCCGCGATCCACTTCACGCAAGGCGGTTTCAACCAGTCGCGCGAAGAACGGCGTAGCGCCCACCACCAGCGGTGGAATTGCACCGGCGACACCCAGCGAAGTGCCGGTGATCAACACGGTGAACGGAATCATCACGATCAGCAAAATGATGAAGGGCAGCGAACGCAGAATGTTCACCACCAGCGACAACATGGCGTAAACGCCCTTGGCTTCGAGCAACTGACGCGGGCTGCAGAGGAACAACAGCACGCCCAGCGGCAGGCCCAGCAGCACGGTGAACAACAGCGAACCGCCGAGCATCAGCAGGGTGTCGCCAGTGGCCAGCCAGATTTCGAACCAGTCGATATTGGCGAAGAACGTAGTCAGAGCTTCCATCAACGCAGCACCTCCATGTGGACATCAGCCGCGGTGAAGCGGGCAAACGCCGCCTCCATGTCGCCGCCGGTGACCGCCAGGGTCAATTGCCCGTAGGGGATGTCTTTGATGCGATCGATACGACCGGCCAGGATGCTGTAGTCCACGCCCGTTTCCCGAGCGACGGTTCCCAGCAAAGGCGCGTAGGTCGCTTCGCCCTGGAAGGTCAGACGCACGATACGGCCCGGCACGTGAGCGAAATCGTCGCGCTGTTCGCTCTCGTCGATCTGCTCGTCTTCCTGCACAAAGCGCTTGGTGGTCGGGTGCTTGGGATGCAGGAACACCTCGGCCACCGAACCTTGCTCGACGATCACGCCAGCGTCCATCACGGCAACCTGATCGCAGACGCGACGGATCACATCCATCTCGTGGGTGATCAGGACAATGGTCAGCTTCAGCTCGCGGTTGATCTCGGCCAGCAATTGCAGGACCGACGCCGTGGTCTGCGGGTCCAGAGCACTGGTGGCTTCATCGCACAGCAGGATTTTCGGCTTGGTCGCCAGGGCGCGGGCAATACCCACACGCTGCTTTTGGCCACCGGACAACTGCGCCGGGTACTTCCTGGCGTGGTCGGACAAGCCAACCCGCGCCAGCAACTCGGCCACACGCTGATCGATCTCGCTGCGGGACAGTTCGCCAGCGAGGGTCAGCGGCAACGCGACGTTGTCGGCAACGGTCTTGGACGCCAGCAGGTTGAAGTGCTGGAAAATCATCCCGACCTGCTGACGGAAACGTCGCAGGCTGTTGGCGTCGAGCGCCGTGACTTCTTCACCGTCGACGATGATCTTGCCGCCACTGGAGTTCTCCAGGCGATTGATCAGACGCAGCAGGGTACTTTTTCCCGCACCGGAATGACCGATCAGGCCGAAAACCTGACCGTTCTCAATCGTCAGACTGGTCGGGTGCAGGGCGGGGATATCCTTACCGGCGACGCGGTAGGTTTTGTGGACGTTTTGAAACTCGATCACGTAGCGAACCTTGTGGGGCGCGTTAGAAAAGGATCAGCGGTTAGCCGGGCGCGCATTTTAGCCTGTCCGTATAGAGGTTATTAGCATTTATTCCGCATTCAACCTTCCATTTGGCAATAACGCGATCAAAGGTCATAAAAAAGGAACGGCTGAAATCCCCGCCAGTCACTAAGTAAGCAACTCGAAAACCGCCAGGTGCCGTGCCTGGAACCTTGCTCACAAGTCCGGTCAGGACGAGAACGCAACGAGGAGTTTACGACTGATGAGTACCAAGAAGCCTGCCTCCCCCAAAAGCGCACTGGCCGGGACCGACACCCTGGACCGCGGCAACACCAATGCCAAGCTCGACAGCCTGGAAAAATTCCGCTCCGACGCCACCGAGCAAGCCCTGCGCACTAATCAGGGCGTGAAGGTTTCGGATAATCAGAACACGTTGAAAGTCGGCGCCCGCGGGCCGTCGTTGCTGGAAGACTTCATCATGCGTGAAAAGATCACGCACTTTGACCATGAGCGCATCCCGGAGCGCATCGTCCATGCCCGGGGCACTGGCGCTCATGGTTTTTTCCAGACCTATGAAAACCATTCCGTATTGACCAAGGCCGGTTTCTTACAGGACCCGGGTAAGAAAACCCCGGTCTTCGTACGATTTTCCACGGTGCAAGGCCCGCGTGGGTCGGGCGATACCGTGCGCGACGTACGAGGTTTCGCCGTGAAGTTCTTCACCGACGAAGGCAACTTCGACCTGGTGGGCAACAACATGCCGGTGTTTTTCATACAGGATGCGATCAAGTTTCCTGACTTCGTGCACGCGGTAAAACCCGAGCCACATAACGAGATCCCTACGGGCGGCTCGGCGCACGACACCTTTTGGGACTTTGTCTCGCTGGTGCCGGAATCGGCGCACATGGTGATGTGGGCGATGTCCGACCGGGCGATCCCGAAAAGCCTGCGCAGCATGCAGGGCTTCGGCGTGCATACCTTCCGGCTGATCAACGCCGAGGGCAAATCACGCTTCGTCAAATTCCACTGGCGCCCTGCTGCCGGGACTTGCTCGCTGGTCTGGGATGAGGCCCAGAAACTCGCCGGTAAAGACACCGACTACCACCGTCGCGATCTCTGGGAATCCATCGAGATGGGCGATTACCCAGAATGGGAGCTGGGCGTACAGGTGGTCGAAGAAGAAAACGAACATTCCTTCGATTTCGACATTCTCGACCCGACCAAAATCATTCCCGAGGAAATCGTGCCCATCACGCCACTGGGCAAGATGGTGCTCAACCGCAACCCGGACAACTTCTTCGCCGAAACCGAGCAGGTCGCTTTCTGCCCTGGGCATATCGTGCCGGGGATCGATTTTTCCAACGATCCGTTGCTGCAAGGTCGGTTGTTTTCCTACACCGATACGCAAATTAGCCGACTCGGCGGGCCGAATTTTCATGAGATCCCGATCAACCGTCCGGTTGCACCGTTCCATAACGGCCAGCGGGATGCGTTGCACCGCACCATCATCGACAAGGGTCGCGCCTCCTACGAGCCGAACTCCATCGACGGTGGCTGGCCGAAAGAAACGCCGCCATCGGCGCAGGATGGCGGCTTCGAGAGTTACCCGGAACGTATCGACGCCAACAAGATCCGTCAGCGCAGCGAGTCGTTCAGCGATCACTTTTCTCAAGCGCGGCTGTTCTTTCACAGCATGAGCAAACACGAGCAGGAACACATCATCGCGGCCTATAGCTTTGAGCTGGGCAAGGTTGAGCGGGCGTTCATCCGTGCGCGCGAAGTGAATGAGATCCTCGCCAACATCGACCTGGAACTGGCCAAACGTGTGGCACAGAACCTTGGCTTGCCAGTACCGAAAGCAGGGACGGTCGACGTGCCGAAAATCTCCCTCGACCGCTCCCCGGCCCTGAGTCAGGCCAATTTGTTGCCGGGTGATATCAAAACCCGAAAAGTCGCGATTCTGGCGGCCAACGGTGTCGATGGCGCTGCAATCGATGCGATGAAGAAAGCGCTGAAGGCAGAAGGCGCGCACGCCAAACTGCTTGGCCCGACGTCCGCCCCGGTGACAACGGCCGATGGCAAATCGCTGCCGGTGGATGCGTCGATGGAAGGGTTGCCGTCCATTGCGTTCGACGCGGTGTTCGTGCCCGGTGGTGCGGCGTCAATCAAGGCGTTGAGCGGTGATGGCGTGGCGCTGCATTACGTGCTGGAAGCGTACAAACACTTGAAAGCGATCGCGCTGCAAGGCGAGGCGAAGCAATTGCTGGATATGTTGAAGCTGGAAGTTGATGCGGGGTTGATCGTGGGTGCGGATGGCAAGTTGATCAAACCGTTCTTTGCGGCGATCGGGCAGCATCGGGTTTGGGATCGGGAGCCGAAGGCCAAGGCGGTGCCGGCTTAAAGTGCTGTATTGCTAGATAGGACGCCTTCGTCGGATCGCCGCCCGGACCAAGCCCGCTCCCACAGGATTTGTGTCGTTCGCTAGCTATGTGAACGACACTGGACCCTGTGGGAGCGGGCTTGCTCGCGAAGCTTTTAGGGTTTACGCGGGCTCAAGACTATCTGCGCTGGAACGTTACGCAGAATCTGCTTCTGCAGGTGCAGATCAAACCCCGAATCCAGCTTCTTCACCCGATTGGTCAGCAACGTAGCCAACCAAGGGTAATCCTGGGTGCGCGGCGCCTGAATGCTCACGTCACATTGATAATTCACCACATCAGCGGCGATCGCATCCAATTGGCGACGAAGCTTCGTCATATCGGTGAGGTTCAGCGCAATCGTGGTGCTTTCGGCGCTAGGATCAATCACTTTCGCCTGCGGTTTAGCCTCAGCAGCCAACAGCGCGGCTTCTGCCTTATCCAACTCAGCCTTGCGTGCATTAACGATGGCGTTGTTGACCCCGCCCGTCAGCGCCGGAGCCTTGGGCATCAACGACCGCGCACGGCTCAGAGCGGTGGCGGCGGCATTCACATCGCCTTTTTGCAGCACGATCTGGCTGCGTTGCAGATAGGCTTCGGCGAGTTGCCGTTGGTACTGCACAAGGGATGGGTCGTTTGGCGACTCGGCCTGCAAGGCAGTCAGTTGATCTTCGGCAGTGGCCAGCTCACTGCTGGCGAGGCTTTGCTCGAGCTGTGCGATGGCCGTGGCCCGCGCATCAGTGGCCTCGGTGGCCGCCGGTGGCGTGCTTTGACATGCGCCCAGTAGCAGCGAAAATGCGACAAGGAGCAGATAACGGGAGGCTAACAGCTTCATTCCTGCGACTCTCTATTTGCGCAAAAAACGAGCAAGTCTACACCCCTCGACGGGGCAGGACAAAACTCAGCAGAAACAGCGCGGCGGCCGTCACCACAATCGACGGGCCCGCCGGGGTGTCCTTGAACCAGGACAAAGCCAAACCGCCACACACCGCGAGCATACCCAGCAGGCTCGCGCCCAGTGCCATCTGTTCCGGTGACCGGGCGTGACGTTGTGCCGCAGCCGCGGGGATGATCAGCAGCGACGTAATCAGCAACACACCGACAATTTTCATTGCCACAGCGATCACTACGGCGATCAGCAACATCAGGGTCAGGCGCAGCGCCGGCACCGGCAAACCTTCCACTCTGGCCAGCTCTTCATGCACCGTGATCGCCAGCAATGGCCGCCACAACGTCACCAGCAAGGTCATGACAGCCGCGCTGCCACCGAGAATCCAGGCCAGATCGGTCGGACTGATCGCCAGCAAGTCGCCAAACAGATAGGCCATCAGGTCGATCCGCACTTCGTGCATGAAGCTTAGTACGACAAGGCCCAAAGAGAGCGTGCTCGGCGCGAGAATTCCCAAAAGCGTGTCGGATGCCAGCGGCTGACGCTGTTGCAAGGTCACCAGCAACACCGCCAATAACAAACAGCCTACGGTGACGGCCACTGTCGGGCTGACATCCAGCAGGAAGCCCAAGGCCACGCCGAGCAAGGCGGCGTGGGACAGGGTGTCGCCGAAATACGCCATGCGCCGCCAGACCACGAAAGATCCCAACGGACCTGCGACCAGCGCCAGGGCCAGGCCTGCAAGCAGGGCGTAGAGCAGAAAATCAGCCATGCTTGCAGCTATCTCCATGAACGTGAGGTTGGGCCGACGGGGCCGTGGTGACCACCGAGCCATGCAGATCATGGGCGTGGTCGTGATGGTGGTGATAAATCGCCAGGCTTTGTGCGTTCTTTCCGAACAACTCGACGAAAGCCGGATCGCCGCTGACCTGCTCGGGATGGCCGGAACAGCAGACGTGGCGGTTGAGGCAGACCACTTGATCGGTGGTGCTCATGACCAGATGCAAATCATGGGAAACCATCAACACGCCGCAGCCGTGACGGTCACGCAGACGGGTGATCAGGCTGTACAACTCGGCCTGACCCGCCACATCGACGCCTTGCACCGGTTCATCAAGCACCAGCAATTCAGGCTCGCGCAACAGCGCCCGGGCCAGCAGCACCCGCTGCATTTCACCGCCGGAAACACTTTGCACCGGGCTGTCGATCACCTGTTCGGCGCCGACTTCCTTGAGGGCCGCCAACGCCCGAGCGCGGTCCACGCCCGGCACCAGCCGCAAGAAGCGCAGCACCGACAGCGGGAGCGTCGGAT
The DNA here is from genome assembly GCF_054897965.1 of Pseudomonas sp. LB3P81. Taxonomy (NCBI): domain Bacteria; kingdom Pseudomonadati; phylum Pseudomonadota; class Gammaproteobacteria; order Pseudomonadales; family Pseudomonadaceae; genus Pseudomonas; species Pseudomonas sp. LB3P81. The sequence continues at coordinate 3,307,681 of NZ_JBUBVG010000001.1, forward strand.
CGACGTGAAGTTTTTGCGGCATGTAACCGACCCGCAGTTTCGGCTTGCGCCACACGCTGCCGCTGTCCGGCTTCAACAAGCCGAGCACCGCCCGCACGAGGGTGGTTTTGCCGGCACCGTTGGGACCGATCAGGGTGACGATCTGCCCCGGCTCGACGCTCAGTTCGATGTTATCCAGCACGTTTTGCCCGGCAAAGGTGACGGCAACCTGCTCGAGGCGGATCAGCGCGTTGCTCATCAAGCCCCCTGGCAACCCGAACAGACACCGACCACTTCGACGGTCTGGCTTTCGACGACGAACCCGACGTCCCTGGCGCTGGCAATAATCGCGTCGCTGATGGATTTCTGTTCAAGTTCGATGGCGGCATGGCATTCGCGGCAGATCAGGAACTGGCCCTGGTGGGCGTGTTCCGGGTAATTGCAGCCGACGAAGGCGTTCAGCGAGGAAATGCGGTGCACCAGACCGTTTTCCAGCAGGAAATCCAGCGCGCGGTATACGGTCGGCGGCGCAGCGCGGCGGCCATCCTGCTCACTGAGTACCGCAAGAATGTCGTAGGCACCCAGCGGTTTATGGCTTTGCCACACCAGCTCCAGCACCCGCCGGCGCAAGGCGGTCAGGCGCAGGCCTTGACGTGCGCACAGGGCATCGGCCTCAGACAGTGCGCTATGAACGCAATGAGAGTGGTCGTGGGGACGGCTGGCAATCGGTGTTTTTGGCATGGGCGGCGACGAGTTTTGTGAGAGACGTTATTATGTTACCCGTTCTCGCCTCTTCGAGTGGTCATCGTGTCCCGACTTTTTTCTATCTTTGTCGCATTTATCGCCAGTTTTCTGTTGATCGGTTCTGCTCATGCCGAAGTCAAAGTCCTCACCAGCATCAAGCCGCTACAGCTGATTGCCGCTGCGGTGCAGGACGGCGTGGCGATTCCGGAAGTGCTGCTGCCGCCGGGGGCTTCGCCGCATAACTATGCCCTGCGCCCTTCCGACGTACGGAAGGTGCAATCGGTGGATCTGGTTTACTGGATCGGGCCGGACATGGAAGGTTTCCTGCCTCGCGTGTTGAAGGGTCGTACGCTACCGAGCGTTGCCGTGCAGGATCTGCCGGGACTGAAGTTACGTCGTTTCGCCGAAGACAGTCACTCCCACGCCGAAGAAGCCGATGAGCATGATCACGATCACAGTCCGGGCAGCCTGGATGTGCATTTGTGGTTGTCTCCGGTTAACGCCCGGGTGATCGCGACGAAAATGGCCGCTGATTTGAGCACTGCCGATCCGGCCAATGCGGCGCGCTATCAGAGCAATCTCAAGGCCTTTGATGACCGTCTCGACGCGCTGGACCTGCGCTTGAAGGCACGTCTGGCGGGTATCGCGGGCAAACCGTACTTTGTGTTCCATGAAGCATTCGACTATTTCGAGGACGCTTACGGTCTGAAGCACACTGGCGTATTCAGCGTCGCCGCCGAAGTCCAGCCGGGTGCCCAGCATGTGTCGGCAATGCGTACGCGGTTGCAGGAAGTTGGCAAGACCTGTGTGTTCAGCGAACCGCCGTTGCGTCCGCGCCTGGCGGAAACGTTGGTGGCAGGTTTGCCCGTTAAGCTGGCGGAGCTGGATGCGCTGGGCGGATACACGCCGGCGACTGCTCAGGGGTATGAGCAGGTGCTGGAGAAATTGGGGAATGATTTGGCGGGGTGTCTGGAGTCGTTGTAAATACTGCGATAACCCTGTGGCGAGGGAGCTTGCTCCCGCTGGGCAGCGAAGCGGCCCCAAGATGGGCCTGCTGCGCAGGCCAGCGGGAGCAAGCTCCCTCGCCACAATTTAAAGGGCGAAAGGTAGCGGCGTACTGACCTTCTGCCGCTGCGCCAACCGCAACTGAAACTCCATCGGATCGTGAATCAACACGTCCTGCCCGGCAAAAGACTCAGCAGCAATCAACCGCGACAGCCAAAACCGCACGCACGCCACGCGCAGCATGGTCGGCCACAACTCCGCCTCGGCCGCCGTGAATGGTCGCAACGCCGCATAAGCCCCCAGCAACGCCCGCGCTCGCGGCCCATCGATCAACCCGTCGTCATCCGAACACCAATCGTTCAAGGCAATCGCCACGTCGTAGAGCATTGGCCCCGAGCAAGCATTGTAAAAGTCGATCAGGCCGGTCAGGTGCGTGCCTTCGAACATCGCGTTATCACGGAACAGGTCCGCGTGGATGTTGGCCCGTGGCAACGCCAGAATTTTCTCTTTCTGCTGAGTGATTTCATCCAGCGCCCGTTGCAGCAGTTCTTTCTGCTCGGCATTCAGGTGCGACAACAGCTGCGTGCCCTCTTCCAGCATCCAGTCCAGGCCGCGATCGGTTTTGCGCTTGATCATGTTGGCCTGGGTCGCCAGGTGCAGATGGCCGAGCAACTCGCCCACCTGGGCGCAATGCTGCGCGTTGGCGATCTTGATGTGCTTGCCGGCCAGGCGCGGTTGCAGCAGCGCAGGCTTGCCGGCCAGTTCGCGTAAGGCGACGCCATCGGTCGTGCGCAAGGCGTAGGGCACCGGCAGGTCGGCTTCATGCAGCACGTCCAGCAGTTCGATGAAGAACGGCATCTCCTGAACCGGACCGCGCTCGACCAGGGTCAGGACAAATTCGCCCTGCTCCAGGCTGATAAAGAAATTGGTGTTTTCGCTACCGGCGGCAATCCCCTGGAAATCAAGCAGGCGGCCGAGCCCGTATGGGGCGAGAAAGGTTTCCAGCTCGGGCCGAGCCAGCGGGGTGAATACAGACATGTTTTAACTGCCAGTACGGGCGCCGCTGCTTGAGCCAGCGCCGATTGAAATTAAGAAACTACTTCCATTCAAAAATCTTCCACGACGGAATTAGCATATCCGGCTGATCCGAGCGGATGAAGTTCGCATCTGTACCGTCCGCACGCACCAGAAAATACGGCGGTGCCCCCTTCGGCGTGACCTTGATCGCATACAGGAAACCGTTTTGGCGGTATTCCTGAATGACTTTGTCCCCTTCCGTGCGGATCGTGACTTCAGGCTCCGGAGTCGGCGCATCGTCCGCCGCCATGACGGCCAGTGGAACGGTTGCAAACAAGCCAGCCAGCAACAGGCGATTTAGTGTGCGCATGATAACCTTGTCCCTTTGTCGTCAACGGTCCCGCTATTCTAGCGCCGGACCCGCCGAAAAGGTTGATCCTGCACATGAGCCAAGCCCCCCTCGTCCTGGTGGACGGTTCTTCTTACCTGTATCGCGCCTTTCACGCCCTGCCGCCGCTGACCACCTCCAAAGGTCTGCCGACCGGAGCGGTCAAAGGCGTGCTGAACATGCTCAAGAGTCTGCGCAAGCAGTACCCGGACAGTCCGTTCGCCGTCGTGTTCGACGCCAAGGGTGGGACGTTTCGCGATGACATGTACGCCGAATACAAAGCCAACCGTCCGAGCATGCCCGACGACATGCGCGTGCAGATCGAGCCGCTGCATCAGAGCGTAATCGCTCTGGGCTTCCCGCTCCTGTGCGTCGAAGGCGTCGAGGCCGATGACGTGATCGGCACCCTGGCCCGCAGCAGCGCGGCGGCCGACCGCCCGGTCATCATCTCCACCGGCGACAAGGACATGGCGCAGCTGGTCGACGGCCACATTACCTTGGTCAACACCATGACCGGTAGCAGCATGGACGTGGAGGGCGTGAAGGAGAAATTCGGCGTCGCTCCCGAGCAGATCATCGATTATCTGGCGTTGATGGGCGATTCTTCCGACAACATCCCGGGCGTTCCGGGCATCGGTCCAAAGACCGCGTCCGGCCTGCTGGTCGGCGTAAACGGCGGCCTGACCGAGCTCTATGCGCAGCTCGACATCGTTCCGACCCTGCCGATTCGCGGCGCGAAAACCCTGCCGGCCAAACTCGAAGAGCACAAGGAGATGGCATTCCTCTCCTATCAGCTGGCGACGATCAAGATCGACGTGCCGCTGGACATCGGCCTCGACGACCTGCAAATGGGCAAGCCGGATCACGACAAACTGGCCGAGCTCTACACGCTGCTGGAATTCAAGAGCTGGTTCGAAGAGAACCAGCGCGACGCCAAGCGTTCCGGCCAGGAAGTCAGCCCGCCGGCGGTTGAAGAAGCCGCCGTCGAGACCGAACTCAAGTACACCACGATCCTCACCCAGGCCGATTTCGACCTGTGGCTGAAAAAACTCAACGACGCCAAGTTGATTGCGTTCGATACCGAGACGACCGGCATCGATGCGCAGCAGGCGCAACTGGTCGGCCTGTCGTTCGCTGTGCAGGCCAACGAAGCGGCCTACATTCCGCTGACCCATTCCTACATGGGCGTGCCGGATCAACTGGATCGCGACACTGTGCTGCGCGCACTCAAGCCGATCCTTGAAGACCCGAACAAACTCAAGGTCGGCCAGCACGCCAAGTTCGACATGAACATCCTGGCCAATTGCGCCATCGGCGGCGATCAGAGCTGCGGCATCACCGTGCAAGGCATTGCCTTCGACACCATGCTTGAATCCTACGTGCTGGATTCCACCGCGACCCGCCACGACATGGACAGCCTGGCGCTGAAGTACCTGAATCACACCACCACAGGTTTTCAGGACATTGCCGGCAAAGGCGCTAAACAGCTGACCTTTGATCAGATTTCCCTGGAGCTGGCCGGGCCTTACGCCGCCGAAGACGCTGACGTGACGCTACGCCTGCATCAGACCTTGCAGGAAAAGCTCAACGCCATTCCGAGCCTGAGCAAAGTCCTGAGCGACATCGAAATGCCGCTGGTGCCGGTGCTCGCACGGATCGAGCGTCAGGGCGCGTTGGTCGACGCTAACCTGCTGGGCATCCAGAGCGTTGAGCTGGGCGAGAAAATGGTCGCGCTGGAGCGTGAGGCATTTGCCATCGCTGGCGAGGAATTCAACCTCGGCTCGCCGAAGCAATTGGGCGTGATCCTGTACGAAAAACTCGGCCTGCCGATCCTCAGCAAAACCGCCAAGGGCCAGGCTTCAACGGCCGAAGCGGTGCTGGCGGAACTGGCCGAGCAGGATTACCCGCTGCCCAAAGTGCTGATGCAGTACCGCTCGATGAGCAAACTGAAAAGTACCTACACCGATCGTCTGCCGGAGCAGATCAACCCGCGCACCGGGCGGATTCACACCTCTTATCATCAGGCTGTCGCGGCGACCGGACGTTTGTCGTCCAGCGATCCAAACCTGCAGAACATTCCGATCCGCACCGCCGAAGGTCGTCGGATTCGTCAGGCGTTCGTTGCGCCAAAAGGCTACAAGCTGCTGGCCGCGGATTATTCGCAAATCGAGCTGCGCATCATGGCTCACCTGGCCAAGGACGAAGGTTTGTTGCACGCTTTCCGCAATGATCTGGATGTGCACAAAGCCACGGCGGCGGAAGTCTTTGGGGTTGAACTGGCCGAAGTCAGCACCGATCAGCGTCGCAGTGCCAAGGCGATCAACTTCGGATTGATCTACGGCATGAGCGCGTTTGGCCTGGCCAAGCAGATCGGCGTCGATCGCAAACAGTCCCAGGCGTACATCGACCGCTATTTCGCACGCTATCCAGGTGTCCTGGAATACATGGAGCGCACTCGCGCCCAGGCTGCCGAGCAAGGTTTCGTCGAGACCATCTTCGGTCGTCGCCTGTACCTGCCGGAAATCAACGCAAAAAACCCGGCCCTGCGCAAAGGTGCCGAACGCACGGCGATCAACGCCCCGATGCAAGGCACCGCGGCGGACATCATCAAGAAAGCCATGGTGGCTGTGGATAACTGGCTGACCTCATCGGGTCTCGACGCCAAGGTCATCCTGCAGGTGCACGATGAATTGGTGCTTGAGGTGCGTGAAGATCTGGTCGATCAGGTTCGTGAAGAGATTCGCGCGCACATGGCCAACGCCGCGAAGCTGGATGTACCGCTTCTGGTCGAGGTTGGCGTGGGAAATAACTGGGATGAGGCTCACTGATCCACTGTAGGAGCGAGCTTGCTCGCGATGGACTCGAACACGCTGCGTTCATTCAGGGGACACGCGTCATCGTTGACGACCATCGCGAGCAAGCTCGCTCCTACAATGTTCCGCGGCAAAAGGGGCGAAGGGCGCTTATTTCCGTTAGCGATCCGGCTTATTTCGAATGGTTTTTGAAACGCCGGAACTAAACCTGTGAACTGCCACTCAGAGTAACTGAATGGCTGGTGAAGCCCTTCGATGCTCCTATGTTGTGTTAAGTGTTGGCAGATATCTGGACCCCGCCCTAGCGGTCCGGAACTTGAACCCCGGAACTTCCCCCTCCCCATAAGAAGTCCGGGGTTTTTTTTGCCCGCGATTTGTTACTCCGCGAGTTCCGAGCCTTTGTCAGCCAGTTCCATCCAGCCCGCCAATACAGTGTAGGCGTCTTCCAGGCCCATGCGTTTTGGCGCCGAGAACAGCTGAATGCTGATCGCATCACCCCAGCCCTTGCGAATGTCCGACTGAACCTTGAGCAAGACGTTTTTTGCCGCGCCGTAGGTCAGCTTGTCCGCTTTGGTCAGCAGAATGTGCATCGGCATGCCGCTGGCGACGGCCCAGTCGAGCATCAACAGGTCGAAGTCGGTCATGGGATGACGGATGTCCATCATCAGAATCAGACCTTTCAAACTCTCGCGACCACCCAGATAGGCTTCCAGGTGACGCTGCCAGTGCAGCTTCAACGGGATCGGCACTTTCGCATAACCGTAGCCCGGAAGGTCGACCAGACGACGATCATCGTCTAGCTTGAAGAAGTTCAAGAGTTGCGTGCGACCCGGGGTTTTCGAGGTCCGCGCCAGGCTGGCATGCGTCAGGGTGTTCAACGCGCTGGATTTACCGGCGTTGGAACGCCCGGCGAAGGCCACTTCAAAGCCTTCGTCGTCGGGACATTGGTCGACTTTGGCAGCGCTGAGCATAAAGGTGGACTGTTGGCACAGGCCGAGGATGGGGTTCTTGAGTTGCATGGGATTTCCGATGTGGGCGGCGCCGGGAATGGACGCGGCAAGCGGTGTCGTTTCCGTTTCAGTAGCGCCAGTATATAATGCCGCAGATTTTGTGTGCGCTTTGTCCCAGCGTAGGATGAAGTTCACGAGAGCGATTGACCTTGATTGCGCATTAGAACGCAGAACGCTCTCAACCCTGAAAAGGTCGTTTTATGACGAAATGGCTGCTAGCTGCCGGTGTCTTGATGCCGCTTTACAGCGCTCAGGCTACACAGGATCCGGAAGCTGTGTACAACCGTGTTTGTGGTGCCTGTCATTCCGGCCAACTACCCATGGCGCCCAAAAAGGGCGATCAGGCAGCTTGGACGCCGAGGTTGGCGAAAGGTATGGAGACGCTGGTGCAACACGTGACCCAGGGTTTCAAGGCGATGCCGCCGCGTGGTTTGTGCATGGACTGCAGTGCCGAGGATTACCAAGCCATCATCCAGTGGATGAGCGAGTGATCCCGGTCCATAACTCTTTAACCCTTAGCCGTAGTTGGATTAGCTGATGAACAAATTGATCGTGAGTCTGCTGTTGACCGTGGGGATCTCCGGCATAGCCCATGCTGCAGGTGATGCAACTGCTGGTCAGGCGAAAGCCGCAGTATGTGGTGCCTGTCATGGCCCGGATGGCAACAGCATGGCGCCTAACTTTCCGAAACTGGCAGGTCAGGGCGAGCGTTATCTGAACAAGCAGTTGCACGACATCAAGTCCGGCAAACGCACGGTACTCGAAATGACCGGCCTGCTGACCAACCTGAGCGATCAGGACCTGGCCGATATTGCCGCCTACTTCGCCAGCCAGAAAGGCAGCGTTGGCGCCGCCGACCCTAAAGTCGTGGCTCGCGGTGAAGCACTCTTCCGTGGTGGTGACCTTGCCAAGGGCCTGCCAGCCTGCACCGGCTGCCACTCGCCAAACGGCGCAGGCAACGCGGCCGCTGGCTTCCCGCACCTGGGTGGCCAGCACGCTCAATACGTCGCCAAGCAACTGGCCGACTTCCGCAAGGAAGAAGGCGGCCGCACCAACGACGGCGACACCAAAACCATGCAGACCATTGCCAAACGCCTGAGCGACGAAGATATCGCAGCGGTGTCCAGCTACATTCAGGGCCTGCACTAAGACGTCGAATGGGGCGCCGCGCGGGATGTACATCTCCTGCAACGTTAACGCTCTATTAATCCGTCGCAGCAAGTATAAAAAGGGTGGCTCAGGCCGCCCTTTTTTGTGCCTGCTGCCGTTACACTACAGAACTCAAGCCCGCCATGACCTGCCTGAAAACAGGTCGCGCGAGGCGACCAAATTGTCCAGGAGTAAAGCATGCGTAATCTGATCATCAGCGCCGCACTCGTCGCTGCCAGCCTGTTCGGCATGACTGCCCAAGCCGCCGAAGCACCCGCCGCCCCTTATGTCGAACTGAGCAATCCGGTTCCGGTTGCGGTGCCTGGCAAGATCGAAGTGGTGGAGCTGTTCTGGTACGGCTGCCCGCATTGCTATGCGTTCGAACCGGTGATCAATCCTTGGGTCGAGAAACTGCCGTCCGACGTGAACTTCGTTCGTATTCCTGCGATGTTCGGCGGCCCATGGGACGCACACGGTCAAATGTTCCTGACCCTGGAAGCCATGGGCGTCGAGAGCAAGGTTCACGCTGCGGTGTTCAACGCGATTCAGAAAGAACACAAAAAGCTGGTCGATAAAAACGAAATGGCCGACTTCCTGGCGACTCAAGGCGTAGACAAGGACAAGTTCCTGGCGACCTTCGACTCCTTCGCCATCAAGGGCCAGATCAACAAGGCTCGCGAACTGGCCAAGAAATATGAAATCTCCGGCGTTCCAACCATGATCGTCAACGGCAAGTATCGCTTCGACGTGGGTTCTGCCGGCGGCGCCGAGCAAGCCCTGCAACTGGCCGACAAACTGGTCGACAAAGAGCGGGCGGCTAACAAGGCTGCTGCCAACTAAGCGCGGGGCCTGCCATGCGCCGCTGGGGTACTGAACGCATCGTTGGCCTGCATGATCCGCGGGTCAACGAGCATCACCTGGAATCGACGGGGTTGCCTGCAGACAGCCGTCTGCGCTTGCTCAGCTTCAATATCCAGGTGGGCATCAGTACTGAGCGGTATCGGCACTACCTGACCCGGGGCTGGCAACATTTGTTGCCGCACACCGGGCGCGCCGACAATCTGCAAAAGATCGGCAATCTGCTGGGCGACTTCGATCTGGTCGCCCTGCAGGAAGCCGATGGCGGCAGCCTGAGATCCGGCTACGTCAATCAAGTCGAACACCTGGCGCAACTCGGCGCCTTCCCCTACTGGTATCAACAACTCAATCGCAATCTCGGTCGCCTCGGCCAGCACAGCAATGGCGTGCTCAGCCGCCTGCGCCCGTGGGCGATTGAAGATCATCCGCTGCCAGGGCCCAAGGGTCGCGGGGCGATCCTGGTGCGTTTCGGTGAAGGTCCGGAAGCGCTGGTGGTGGTCATGATGCACCTGGCGCTGGGCGCCCGCGCCCGGAGCATGCAACTGGCTTACATCCGCGAGCTGATCGGCGGTTATAAACATCAGGTGCTCATGGGCGACATGAACACCCACGCCAGTGACCTGCTGCAAAATTCTCCGTTGCGCGACCTCGGCCTGCTGGCGCCGCAACTGGAAGCAACCTTCCCGAGCTGGCGCCCGCAGCGCTGCCTGGACCACATTCTGCTGAGCCCGACCCTGACGCTTGAAAAGGTCGAAGTGCTGGCACAGCCCATTTCCGATCACCTGCCGGTCGCGGTAGAGATTCGTCTGCCGGGTTCGCTCACGGCCGACGCATTGCCCGCGTTGAGTCCTGCCCTTCGCGGAACCCATGAATGAGCGACGAAACACAGCGCTGGAAAGAGAAATACCTCAAAAGTATCGAACAACAGGAAAAGCTCGAACGCCGCTGGGACGCGCGGCTCGACCTGCTGCGGCGCGGACTGGTGCGCAGTACGCTGGCGGCCGAGGGCACCGACCGCGCGGTTGACCAGTGCATGAAGGAAATGCGCGAAGTCATCCGCACCAACGAGATGGACGCCGGTCTGGCCGCACTGCTTCCACGACTGGAAAAAGCGGTACTCGACTCTGAACAGCGCCGCGAAACCCGGGTCAATCAGACCAGCGCCGCACTGTCCGCGCTGGTCGCGCAACTGCAAACGTTGCCGCTGCCCCGGGAAGTGAGCCGGCCACTCAAGAACTTCGCCAAAACCCTCGACGGTCGCGTCAGCCAGGCGCGTGAGATCCCGTTGCTGCTCAGCGAACTGAGCAGTCTGCAAGGCAAAGCCTTGAGTCAACTGGAGAACCCGGCGGAACCCGATCGTCCAGGCTTGCTGCAACGCCTGTTTGGCAATCGCGAAACGGAAGATGCGATACATCAGGTGGCTCCCCCGGAAGCGCAAGTGCATACCCCGCTGCCTGTCGAAGAGGTTACTGCGACACCTCCCGAACTGCCGCGAGTGACCGTCGATCCCGCGCCAATTGCCGACGAGCCACGCGTAACGCCGCCAGCCGATCACCCTGCCCAGCCCGAACCACAGGTGATCGAAGCGCCCACAGTGACGCCGACGCCCGAAGTCGTGGCGTTTGTTCCGCCAGTCCATAAACCCCAGCAAGCACCCGCTCCGGAAACACCGGTCCAGTCGGAGATTCAACCACCAGAGCAGCCGGCACCAGCCGCCACGTCAACGGTTGCCGAGACTCAACTGGCGAGCAATCCAGACGAGTTGACCCCGACGGTATTCCTCGACCGTCTGCCCCTGCCCTCGGCCATGGCCCAGGCATTGGCCGCCGTAGATCCGGAACACTCTGAACACGATGTTCACTACGCCCTGCCGGACTCGCCGGAGCCATCCTACAGCTCGGTCGCCAAGCACATCGAAGACACGTTGCTGGGCCTGTTGGACGACCTGTCACTGCCCGAGCGCCATCGGCCACAAGCCGAAGCGATGCGCGATCGCCTGCAAAACGGTTTGAACTGGTACGAACTGCTGCCGATCCTCGACGATTTAGCCACCTTGATGCTGGCGATCAACGACAGTGGCCAGCATGAATTCGAAGCCTATCTGCAGCAACTCAACGAGCGCCTCGAGTCATTCCAGAGCAACCTGCAAGCCGCCAGCGATGGCCATGCGGACAACAGCTCTGCCGCGCGCGAAATGGACACGCAGATCCGCGAGCAGGTCGACGGCCTGCAGAGCAGCATGCAGGAGGCGGCGGACCTCGACGATCTCAAGCTCGTCCTGGAGAACCACCTCGAAGGCCTGCTCGGCACCATGGATCAGCACCAGAAGCAGCGCGACGAGCGCGAGCAGGAAGTGGCCGCCCGCCTTAAAGGCCTGGCCGAACGCGTGGCGCACATGGAGCAGGAAGCTCAAGGCTACCGCGAGCATCTTGAAGAGCAGCGCCAGAAAGCCCTGATCGACCCGCTGACCGGACTGCCCAACCGGGCGGCCTGGAGTGAACGGCTCGATCACGAAATCAGCCTGTGGCAGCAACACGGCAACACCCTGTTGCTGGCCATGCTCGACCTCGATCATTTCAAACGCATCAATGACAACTATGGTCACCTGGCGGGGGACAAGGTGCTGAAAATCATCGCCAGCGTATTGCGAAAACGCCTGCGCGGGACCGATTTCATCGCCCGGTTTGGCGGTGAAGAATTCGTCCTGCTGATGCCGGGCACAGTGCCAGCGGCGGGGGCAAAACTGCTGGAACACCTGCGCGCGGCCATCGAAGCCTGCCCATTCCACTTCAAGGGGGAGCCGGTGACCATCACCGTTTCGATGGGGATGACTGCATTCAAGCCCGGAGAACACAGCGATATGGTGCTGAAAAGAGCCGATCAGGCGTTGTACCGCGCCAAACATGCAGGCCGTAATCGGGTGGAATTCGGCTGAGAGCCAATTGTTCCATTTTGTTTAAATGGTCCCGTTAGCCGTCGTCGCGCAAGGCATTACGTTACACTGTTGCATTACTGTCTTGCGCGTACTGTCCTTTGCCATGAAATATCTTGCTCTCATCGTGTCGCTTCTGTTGGCCGGCTGTACCAGCGGCCCCCGGTTCGACACCAGCCATCCTTCGGCCAACCACGACAGCCGCATTCAATTCGTGGTGGTGCATTACACCTCCGCATCGCTGGAACGCTCACTGCAACTGCTGACCCACGGCGAAGTCAGCAGCCACTATCTGATTGGCGACGATAAGAACGCCACCATCTATAAGCTGATGGACGAAAACCTGCGGGCATGGCACGCCGGAGAGAGTGAGTGGGAGGGTCGGACTTGGTTGAACTCCAGCTCCATCGGCATCGAAATCGTCAATCCAGGATTCAAAGCACTTCCGACAGGAGGGCGTTACTGGTATCCCTACAGCGAAGCCCAGGTCCAGTCTTTGATCGTCCTGCTCAAAGACATCAGCAAACGTCACGCCATCAGCCCCCGCAGCATCATCGGCCATAGCGACATCGCACCGTTTCGCAAGCTGGATCCGGGGCCACTTTTCCCCTGGAAACGGTTGGCTGCCGAGGGCCTTGGAATCTGGCCGGACGAACAGGCCGTGGCGCGCCAACAAGCGCAGTTCGACGCTGAACTGCCAAGCATCAGCTGGTTTCAGGCACAGTTGGCTCGCCTGGGTTATGCCACACCGCAAACCGGTGAACTGGATGTTGCGACACGTCACGTGATTGCAGCTTTTCAGATGCATTTCCGGCCGTCCCGCTTCGACGGCTTGCCGGACGCACAAACGGCAGCGCTTCTTCAGGTGTTGAACAAGACAAAATAATGACGCCGCCCGACGGTTCGGGCTTTTTCCCAATCAGCAGCTATAACTCATTGGTAATTCTTCGGATATTCCAATATGCCTGCTGCTCGAGAGACGCTACGTAGCTGGTTCTATCGCCCCTGGTTTTTGGCGATGCTGGCTGCTGCCTTGAGCACTACATTGCTGATGGCGCTGAGCCTGTTCGGGGCCTTGCATCAGGTTGAGCAGAACGAAAGCCTGGAGATGAACGCGCAGGGTGAGCGCTTCCTTTTGCGCCTGGAGCAGTTGTTTGGGCAACTGCGCGAAAGCCTGGATGATCTGGAGGCCCAACCGCTGCGAACCTGCGACAACGAAATGATCGCCACTTTGCAGCAGGTCACCTTCAATTACCGCTTCGTTTACGAAGCCGTGTATATGGACGACTCAAGGATCTGCACCAACCGTCCGCGCCAGGAAGGATTATCGCTGACACGAGCACCGGACATTCAAGACCCCACCTACAGTTATTGGCTGAACACCACCACCGAACCCGATGAAAACCGGGCCGCACTCATGCTCGGGCGGGGCAATTTCCGTGTCGCGACCTCTCGCGGACATTTGACCGACATGGTCGACCTGTCGCCGGGCAGCAGTCTTTTGGTGATACTCGACCGCGGCACCCGCGCGATTCCGGTGCTGGGCGCCGCGCAAGACTGGCCACCGACCGAGCCTTGGCCACCGAAAAACAGCGATGCCTTGCAAGTCACTCAGACTCGCTTGATTTATCGCATGCCGACCAATAGCCCTGAATACCAATTGGTGCTGATCTCCCCGCGCACCGGCAGGCAAGTACCCGCCGCCTGGTGGTGGTTGCTGCCGGCCAGCGTGGCGCTGGGAGTGCTTGTGGGTTTTATGGTGTTTCTGCTGGTGCGTCAGCGACAGTCGCTTGACGCCGAATTGACCGGTGCGATAAGGCGAGGTGAGTTGCAGGTGTTGTATCAACCGATCTTCGACCTCGACAGCCGCAATTGCGTCGGGGCCGAAGCCTTGCTGCGCTGGCGCCGGCCCGACGGCACCCTGACCAGCCCCGACCTGTTTATTCCGATGGCGGAGAACACCGGTCAGATCCGCCAGATGACTGACTTCGTCCTGCAACGCCTGCTCGAGCAGCTTGGGCATTTGCTGCGAGCCAATCCGCAGCTGTACATCTCGGTCAACCTGGCGGCCTGCGATGTGATGGTGCCGCGTATCGGCCAGGTGATGGCGCGGCTGCTGACCTTGCACCGGGTCGCGGCCAAGCAGATCGCTTTTGAAGTGACCGAGCGCGGTCTGATCGATGTGGTAGTGGCCCGGGAAAACCTGCAAGCCTTGCGCGACGTCGGGCATCAGATATTGATCGATGACTTTGGCACTGGCTATTGCAGCCTCGCCTACCTGCAAACCCTGCCGGTGGATTGCCTGAAGATCGACAAGGCGTTTATCGATGCGCTGGGGCATGACGCCGCCAGCAGCGGCGTGGCACCGTACATCATTCACATGGCCCAGGCGCTGCAACTCAAAGTGATTGCCGAAGGCATCGAACATGAAGCGCAAGCGGCGTTTCTGAGCAGTGAAGGGGTGAAATTCGGTCAGGGCTGGTTGTTCGCCCATGCGTTGAGTGCCGTTCAATTCATCGAGCTGATTACCCGTGGTCGGCGACTGGCCGGACGACGACTGGATGACGAAGCGTAAACGTGCGTTAAACCGCCAGCGCCATGTAGAACTGAGTACCCTGCCCCGGCCGCGAATAGACGCCCATTCGCCCACCGTGCAACTGCACAATTTCCTTGCACAACGCTAGGCCAAGCCCCGCGCCACCCTTCTTGCGCCCGACCTGTACAAAGGGCTCGAAAATCCGCCCTTGCTGGCCATAAGCGATACCTTCGCCATTGTCCTCGACACTGATAATCACCCGCTCGCCGTGGCGTCGCGCCTGCAAGCGGATCTGGCCATCAGCGCCGGTATGGCGCAACGCGTTGTCGATGAGGTTATCGAGCACCCGCTCCAGTTGTGACTGATCGGCCTGTAACCACGGCAATGGCCCCTGCACTTCCACCAGCAAGTCGACGCCCTTCTCTTGCGCCGAATCGGCAAAACGCGAGCGGGCCTGCTCCAGCAATTCTTCGATGGAACATGGCGCCAGCGAAAGTTTCTGCAAGCCATTCTGGTAGCGTGAGAAGTTCAACAGGTCGTTTATCAACTGCATCAAGCGCTGCATTTCTTCATTCACGGTGTCCAGCAGATCGGCTTCTCGCGAGTCCTCGGCAAAATGCGCGCGCTCACGGAACAGGCCGAACGCCATGTGCATCCCGGTGACCGGCGTGCGCAGCTCATGGGAGGCGCGCAATACAAACTCGCTGCGCACCCGCTCGAAAGCTCGCTGTTCGGTGACGTCGTGCAACACCATCACGGCGCCCAGAATATGGCCCTGGGTATGACTGACCGGCGTCAGGCTGTAAGTGAGCAGCCGCGACTCTCCGTCAACCTCGACACTCAGGTCCTCAGGTGCCCGTTCCAGCGTGCCCCCGCGCAACACCAGTTTCAGCTGCTGATCCAGTTCGGGGCGTTCGAGCGCCGAGCCCAACCCTTGGCCGAGACGGTCGGTTTCCCAACCCAACTGGCGCTGCGCCACCGGGTTGAGGTGTTCGAGATGGCCATCGCGGTCGATCATCAACAGACCGTCGTCAATGCTGTCGAGTACCGCCTGCAAACGCTGCTGGCCCGCGAGCAATTCGTCGATATTGGTGGCCTGGTGCTGACGCAGTGCCTCGGCCATGAGCCCGAAGCGCTTGGTCAGCTGATTCATTTCCACTGCTGAGGAAATCGGCAGGGTCACCTCGAAGTTGCCTTGGCCGATGTTGTCGGCGGCCTTGGCCAGGGCTTCGATCGGCGCACCGAAACGTCGTGCGATCGCATGAGCGGTCACAAAGCCGATAATCAGCACCGCCAGCCCGACCAACCCGAGCAGGCCGGCAATCAGCAATGCCCGATCCCGGGCCTGGCGTTGCGTTTCATTGATGCTGTCCAGCGCGTGCTTGTGCTCAGTGATCAGACCGTTGCGCAACACGTTGAATTTTTCGGTGAGCGCTTCGTTGCCACTCAACACATGGGACGGATCGCGTGACAGGTCCAATGTCTGAAGAAAACTCAGGTAATCGTCTTTGGCTTGCAAGAATCCGTATTGGCCCCCCTCGCCGCCCTGATCATGGGCGATGCCTTCATCCAGCAGCTGAAAATAATGCTGCTTGGACGCTTCGAACGCCGCAGGGTCGGGTTTGTCACTCAGCATCAGAATCAGCTGGTCGCCCAGGGTCTGGCGCAGTTTGAGACCGATGTCCAGGGTGACGAAGTTGTTGCGCACCAGTGCTTCCTGGGTGCCAGCCATCTGCATCACACTGACCAGCCCGAGCATCAGCCCAAGCAGGGCAACGGTGATCAGTGCGGAAATACTCAGAAAAAGCCGAGTACGCAACTTCATCGCCAGTTTCATCGGGCAGGACTCACAGGTTGTACTGCTTGCGTTTGCGGTACAGCGTCGAAGCGTCGATGCCGAGCGTCTTCGCGGCCTGGTCCAGCGTGTCGGCGGTGGCCAGCACCGCGCCGATGTGGGCCTTCTCCAGTTCGTCCAGACTCAGCGCAGCACCAATGCGTGGCGCATTGTTGACCGGGGTCTCGGCCATGCCCAGGTGGCTGATCTCGACGCGCTCCTGTGGACAAATGATGCTCGCCCGCTCCACCACGTTGCGCAACTCTCGAATGTTCCCCGGCCAGCGGTAACTCAGCAGCGCTTCACGGGCCTCGTCGCTGAAGCCGCGCGCCGGTCGCGCGTATTCCTTGACGAAGCGAGCCAGGAAACGGTCAGCCAGGTTCAGGATATCCTCCCGGCGTTCGCGCAACGGCGGTAGATGCAAGGTGATGACGTTCAAGCGATAGAGCAAGTCTTCACGGAAACGACCGTCGCGCACCATGTCTTCAAGATTGAGGTTGGTGGCCGCCAGGATGCGCACATCGGCGCGGCGGGTCACGGGGTCGCCGACCCGCTCGTATTCCTTGTCTTGAATGAAACGCAGCAACTTTGGTTGCAACGTCAGGGGAAAATCGCCGATCTCGTCGAGAAACAGCGTTCCTCCGTCCGCCTGATTCACCCGTCCAAGCGTACTTTCGCTGGCGCCGGTGAATGCACCACGGCTGTGGCCGAAGAGTTCGCTTTCCATCAATTCGGCAGTCAGCGATGGGCAGTTGATGGTGACGCAGGATTTTTTCGCGCGCTTGCTCCAGCCGTGAATGGCCTGGGACAGTTCGCCTTTACCGGTACCGGATTCGCCGAGAATCAGAATGTTGGCATCGGTGCTGGCCACTTGGCGGGCGGTTTCGAGGACCACTTTCATCGCTGGGCTGTGGGAGTCCAGGCCGTCCTTGAGTTTGCGCACTTCACCTTCCAGCGCCTCCAGACGTGCCGACAGTTGCCGCACTTCCAGTTGCTTGGCGGTGGCCAGGCGCAATTGATCGGGGCTGCACGGTTTGACCAGATAATCAGCGGCTCCCGCCTGAATCGCGTCTACGGCGGTGTCCACGGCCGAGTGAGCGGTGACGATGACAACGCGCATCCACGGCGCTTGAATGCGCATCTGGGCCAGCACATCGAGGCCGTTATCCTCACCGAGGCGCAAATCGAGGAAACACAGGTCAAACACCTGGCGTTGCAACAACGCATCGGCCTGCGCCGCGCTATTGGCAGTGGCGACGCTGTAGCCCTCGTCTTCAAGGCAGTAACGGAAAGTTCGCAGGATGGCGGACTCGTCGTCCACCAGCAGAATGCGGCCTTGATGCTCGGTGGCTGATTCCATTTTCCTACGCTCCTTAAAGAATGATCTTGGTTTAGTCCCGGAAAAATCGGGCAAGTTGCATGGTTGATTCTGGTCGATTCCGACCGCATCAGGGTAGCTATCTGCTTCCCTGACGGCTAATCACCTGATTTGGATGTTTTTAAATCAGATCGCCGGTTTCCAGGCGCTCTCCGACTCCCTTTGAGACACCTGCGCCCTCCTCGCAATTCAAAAATTCTGAAAGCTCCTACAAATTTATCGTGCATTACGCACGACGCCAAAAGGGTCATCGTGCAGGATGCGTCCCATCCATTTTCCACATCGAAGATAAGATGTTGATTTAATTATATTTTTTCTCCTAAAAAAGCTGGCATGCAGGCTGCAATGGTCTGATTAACCAGGGCATCAAAACAGACGCCCTCAACCAGATCACCACAGTGTGGGAGGAGCTTCAGGATGAGTCGCCAACGTGCCGCCCAATTGCGTATCTCGCCACTGCATATCCAGCAAGGCCTGTTTGCTGTCCTGGCGCTCCTGATCACCTTGATTGGCGGCCAGCAGTTTCAACGCTGGGAGCAAGGCCAGCAGCCGGAAGCGCCACGTCTGTCGATCCAGCATCCGACCCAAACCCACTTCAGCGCCGTCAGCAGCACTTCCGCCGACAGCGCGCCGTTGCGAATGATGGACGTCGACCAGGCTCAGCCTGTGGGTGAGATGCCACGTCAGGAACATTGGGTGTTCTAGACACACGAACTTGGCGCACTCGATGCGCCGGGACATGCACCACAAGCATCACCTCTAAATAGAAGTAAGGAGAATCACCATGTTGAGCTGGGCAATCACATTCTTGATCATTGCCATCATCGCTGCAGTACTGGGCTTCGGTGGTATCGCGGGCACCGCCACGGGTATCGCCAAGATTCTCTTTGTCGTGTTCCTGGTGATGTTCATTGCTTCGTTCTTCTTTGGCCGTCGTGGTCGAGGTTGAAGATGAACGTTTCACTGAAAACGTTGGCAGCCGCCCTGCTCCTGGGCGGCAGTGCCATCGCGATGGCGGCCAATGATGGCCAAGCCATGCACGACCTGCTGATGGAACTACTGAAGAAAGATCCGAACGGGTACTGAATTTGTCACACGAAAGAAGCAGCATGCTTCTCTCCAATGCGCTACCTGAGGAAGGTAGACGCATGACCAAGGGGTCGGGACGTTCTGCCTGTTTCAGGGGCGGAGTGACCTACGGGTACAGGGAGTGCCTGCGCAAGGGCCGGGTCAGGTAAAGAGCTGCGACGCAAGTTCGCCGTCCAATCATGGGGCGACGGACTTGCGAAGAGCTTATGCGCGTAATGCGTTGCAATAGAGCGGACCACTCGGATTCGCTGCATCACTCTCCCATTCGCACGAATAAATCACCGGAAAATGCTTTCCCCGGTGTTTCTGCGTGACCGTACATCGAGAAAAATCGCTTGATTTTGCAGCGATTTTCTCGCCTTTCATTATCGGATTTTTCTGAAATACCCCGCCCGCACACAGGATCAAAAATCAGTCACCCTGCCCGGAAATGGCCGGTTCACGGCACGTATGCCTGCCGAAATGTCACATTCGAACCGTTTGCGACGTCAGTTTCAGTAAATAAACCTCATGCCGATTCGGCATAGGGTAGGCGTTTACGGCATTAGACGTCGCTCCCTTGCATCGGAATAGTTGCGCCTTTTTTCGCCTGCCAGAGAGCCATAAATACTCGCTCCGGGGCACCTTATACGGGGGTAGATGCACAAGACTTTTTCGCCAAAAGCGTTCCAGTTTCCTGCATCTGCCCGATTCAAACGCAAGTAAGGGTAAAGATATGAAGAAGGCAAAGCTTAGCCTCGCCTGGCAGATCGTCATCGGTCTGGTATTGGGGATAGCAATCGGTGCGCTGCTCAACCATTTCAGTGCCGAAAAGGCCTGGTGGATCAGCAACATCCTGCAACCAGCAGGCGATATCTTTATCCGTCTGATCAAGATGATTGTGATCCCGATCGTGATCTCGTCGTTGATCGTCGGTATTGCCGGCGTCGGCGACGCGAAGAAACTCGGCAGCATCGGCCTCAAGACCATCATTTACTTCGAGATCGTCACCACGATCGCCATCGTCGTCGGCCTGGTGCTGGCCAACGTGTTCCACCCGGGCGCCGGCATCGACATGAGCACCCTGGGGACCGTGGACATTTCCAAGTACCAGGCGACGGCCGCCGAGGTACAGCATGAACACGCGTTCATCCAGACCATCCTCAATCTGATCCCTTCCAACATCTTCGCGGCCATGACCCGCGGCGAAATGCTGCCGATCATCTTCTTCTCGGTGCTGTTCGGTCTCGGTCTGTCGAGCCTCAAGCCCGAATTGCGCGACCCGCTGGTGACGATGTTCCAAGGCGTTTCGGAAAGCATGTTCAAGGTCACTCACATGATCATGAACTACGCCCCGATCGGCGTTTTCGCACTGATCGCGGTGACCGTGGCCAACTTCGGCTTCGCGTCCCTGCTGCCGCTGGCCAAACTGGTGATCCTGGTTTACGTCGCCGTCGCCTTCTTCGCCTTCGTGGTGCTGGGCCTGATCGCTCGCCTGTTCGGCTTCTCGGTGATCAAGCTGATGCGCATCTTCAAGGATGAGCTGGTCCTGGCCTACTCCACCGCCAGCTCCGAAACCGTGCTGCCACGGGTCATCGAGAAGATGGAAGCCTACGGCGCGCCAAAAGCAATCTGCAGCTTCGTGGTGCCGACCGGCTACTCGTTCAACCTCGACGGTTCGACCCTGTACCAAAGTATCGCGGCGATCTTCATTGCCCAGCTGTACGGCATTGATCTGTCGATCAGCCAGCAATTGCTGCTGGTGCTGACGCTGATGGTCACCTCCAAAGGCATCGCCGGCGTACCGGGTGTGTCCTTCGTGGTGCTGCTGGCCACTTTGGGCAGCGTGGGTATTCCGCTGGAAGGCCTGGCGTTCATCGCCGGTGTCGACCGCATCATGGACATGGCGCGTACCGCACTGAACGTGGTCGGCAACGCCCTGGCCGTGCTGGTCGTCGCCCGTTGGGAAGGCATGTACGACGATGCCAAGGGCCAGCGCTACTGGAACTCGCTGCCGCACTGGCGCAGCAAGGAAAAACTGCCGGTTGGCGAAGTTTCCAGCAACTAATGCAAAACCCTGTGGCAAATGAACTCTGTGGTGAGGGGATTTATCCCCGTTGGACTGCGTAGCAGTCCCAATTCTGGGGCCGCTTCGCACCCCAACGGGGATAAATCCCCTCGCCACAGGTCGCTCCCACAGTGATCCGTGCCAGCCGTTACAAAACAAACCCCGGAGAAATCCGGGGTTTGTCGTTTCTGGCTACCCCGCTATCATTCGCCCCATTCTTTGGGGGATTTAACTGATGCTCAATGGCCTGTGGCTTGGCTTCTTCATCGTCGCGGCCGTATCGGCGCTGGCGCAGTGGCTGATCGGTGGCAATGCCGGGATTTTCGCGGCGATGGTGGAAAGTATTTTCGCCATGGCCAAGTTGTCGGTCGAGGTCATGGTCCTGCTGTTCGGCACCCTCACCCTCTGGTTGGGTTTTCTGCGGATTGCCGAAAAGGCCGGGATCGTCGAATGGCTGGCCAAAGCGCTGGGTCCGTTGTTCCTGCGTTTGATGCCGGAAGTGCCGGCCGGTCACCCCGCCATCGGCCTGATCACCCTGAACTTCGCCGCCAACGGCCTGGGCCTGGACAACGCCGCCACGCCGATCGGTCTCAAGGCCATGAAATCCCTGCAGGAACTCAACCCCAGCGACACCATTGCCAGCAACGCGCAGATCCTGTTCCTGGTGCTCAACGCCTCCTCCTTGACCCTGCTGCCGGTGACGATCTTCATGTACCGCGCGCAGCAAGGCGCGCCGGATCCGACGCTGGTGTTTCTGCCGATCCTGCTCGCCACCAGTTGTTCGACACTGGTGGGGTTGCTGTCGGTGGCGTTCATGCAGCGCCTGCGCCTGTGGGACCCGGTGGTGCTCGCCTATCTGATCCCCGGTGTCCTCGCCCTCGGCAGCTTCATGGCGCTGCTGGCGACGCTCTCGGCGACCGCTCTGGCCGGCTTGTCCTCGATCCTCGGCAACGTGACGCTGTTCGGGCTGATCATGCTGTTCCTGGTGATCGGTGCGCTGCGCAAAGTGAAGGTTTATGAGGCGTTCGTCGAAGGTGCGAAAGAAGGCTTCGACGTGGCCAAGAATCTGCTGCCATACCTGGTGGCGATGCTGTGCGCGGTGGGTGTGCTGCGGGCGTCCGGGGCGCTGGATTTCGGCCTCGACGGGATTCGGCATCTGGTGGAGTGGGCCGGTTGGGACACGCGCTTCGTCGATGCGCTGCCGACGGCGATGGTCAAGCCGTTCTCCGGCAGCGCGGCCCGGGCGATGTTGATTGAAACCATGAAGACGTCCGGCGTAGACAGCTTCCCGGCGTTGGTGGCGGCGACGATTCAGGGCAGTACGGAAACGACGTTTTATGTGCTGGCGGTGTATTTCGGCGCGGTGGGGATTCAGCGGGCACGGCATGCGGTGGGGTGTGCGTTGTTGGCTGAGCTCGCCGGCGTGCTGGGCGCTATCGGCGTTTGCTACTGGTTCTTCGGCTAACCACAAACCCCCTGTGGGAGCGGGCTTGCTCGCTCCCACAGGGGGTTTGTGTCGGGTTCAAGGTCGGGGAGGCGGCGCGACTTTCTGGCCTTGCTCCACCGCCCAACTCACCACCTGCGCCGTCAACTGATCGCTCGCCTGGCCAAACCCGACCACCACCGACGGCACCTTCACATCGCTAAGCGGCTGGCGCACTTCAAAGCGGCGGCTGGCGAGAAGGCGCTGGTCGTAACCCCTCACCAACAATGCGTCCAGTCGCACGACTACGCTGGCAGCAGTGCCTTGATACTCGGTCTGAAACGCTTGCAGGTTGCCGCCCAATTCCAGATCCGCCTGGAAATTGCTGTCATCAGTGCTCAACAACGACACCCGACCGTCACGCTGGAAACCATCGAGCAGACGATTGCGCAGCAGCACCGGCGCCGGGTCGCTCCAGCGGGAAGCCTTGTAGCTGCTGATCAGATCGCCTTGAGGAATCACGGCGATGTGCGGACTGTTCAACGCCTCGCTGGCCTGCGGTTTGGTCAGGCGCAGCGACCAGCGTTGCAGCGTACCGTGGCCGGGAGAAACGCTCTGGGCCGAAGGCAACCGATACACATCGGACGGCTCGGACTTCGGCAGGATCGAACAGGCGCTGGTCAACGCAAAAGCGCCGAGGAGGGCAGCGTGACTCAGCTTCATGGCGTGAACTCCTTGTTCTTGTCATTGCCCAGCAGGTAACCGCTGGGGTTGGCTTCCAGGCGCTGGGAAATCGCGCGCAATGACGTCAGGGTATCGCGCAACTCACGCACCGCCGGGGCCAGACCATTGAGGCCCTGCATGCCGCTGTTGAGGGAATCCTGATTGTTGGTGAGCAACGTGTTGATCGTCGCGCTGCTTTGTTCCAGCGACTTCATGGCTTGCTCGGCGCTGCCGAACATCTGCTTGCCCTGATCGTTAAGCATGCCGTTGGCGTTGCGCATCAGCGCCGAAGTCTGCTCCAGCATCGCGCCGGCCTGCTTGCCGACCGACGCCAGTTGCTGCATCGCCTGACGAATGTCGCCGCGCTGATCGGCGATGGTGCCGGTGGTTTGTTCCAGATGTTCAAGTGTTTTGCTGATGCGCTCGACGTTCTCCGCGGAAAACATCTGATTGGCGTTGTGCATCAAGACGTTCACGCCGGCCATCAAATCGTTGCTGTCGTTGAGCAGCCGGGCGATGGGTGAGGGCGATGCGATGATGGTCGGCAGATCGCCGTCCTTGCCCTTGAGCGTCGGGCTTTGCGGCGTGCCACCGCTGAGCTGGATGATTGAAGTACCGGTGATCCCGGTCAGCGCCAGTTTGGCCTGGGTGTCTTCCTTGATCGGCGTATCACCGCCCAGGCGAATCCGCGCCAGCACGCGCCGTGGGTCTTTCGGGTCCAGGCGCAACGTCACCACGTCGCCGACCTTGATCCCGCTGTACTGCACCGCGCTGCCCTTGGACAGGCCACTGACCGCCTCGTTGAAAACGATTTCGTAATCCTTGAACTCGGTGTCGACGCTGGACTTGGCCAGCCACAGGCCGAAGAGCAGGGCGGCTGCCACCACAATCACGGTGAACAGGCCGATCAATACATGATGGGCTCGGGTTTCCATCTCAGACCTCATTCAACTGTTGAGCGGCCGTCAGCGCCGCGCGGCCGCGAGGGCCATGGAAGTATTCGTGAATCCACGGGTCATCGGTTTCCGAGACCTTGTCGATGACGTCCGCCACCAGCACTTTCTTCTGCGCCAGCACCGCCACGCGGTCGGTGATGGTGTAGAGCGTGTCGAGGTCATGGGTGACCAGAAACACACTCAAACCCAACGCATCGCGCAGGGTCAGGATCAACTGATCGAAGGCCGCCGCGCCAATCGGGTCGAGGCCGGCGGTGGGTTCGTCGAGGAACAGGATGTCCGGGTCCAGTGCCAACGCCCGGGCCAGCGCCGCGCGTTTGATCATCCCGCCGGACAGCGAAGCGGGGTACTTGTCGGCCGCCGACAGTGGCAGCCCGGCGAGCGCCAGTTTGACCGCCGCCAGATGCTCGGCATCGTTGCGGCTCAGGCCAGCGTGTTCGATCAGCGGCAGGGCGACGTTTTCGGTGACGGTCAGCGAAGAGAACAGGGCGCCTTTCTGGAACAGCACGCCGAAACGCCGTTCGACCATCGAGCGCTCGTGTTCGGATAGCGTCGGCAGGTTTTTGCCGAAGACCTTCACCACGCCTTCGCTGGGCTGGCGCAAGCCGACAATGCTGCGCAGCAGTACCGATT
The DNA here is from genome assembly GCF_054897965.1 of Pseudomonas sp. LB3P81. Taxonomy (NCBI): domain Bacteria; kingdom Pseudomonadati; phylum Pseudomonadota; class Gammaproteobacteria; order Pseudomonadales; family Pseudomonadaceae; genus Pseudomonas; species Pseudomonas sp. LB3P81. The sequence goes on from NZ_JBUBVG010000001.1 coordinate 3,332,195, forward strand.
TGCCGCTGCCGGAGCCGCCGACCACGGCAAGGATTTCGCCCTTGTACAGATCGAGGTCGAGGTTCTCGTGCACGCTCTGACGGCCAAAACGATTGCACAGCCCACGGACTTCGATCACCGTCTCGGAGGGCGCTCGGGGTAGACGACTCACCAGCCCATCTCCATGAAAAACATCGCGGCCACGGCGTCGAGCACGATCACCACGAAAATCGACTGCACCACACTCGACGTGGTGTGCGCGCCCACAGACTCGGCGCTGCCGCTGACCTTGAAGCCTTCAAGGCAACCAATGGCGGCGATAAGGAACGCAAAAATCGGCGCTTTGACGATCCCCACCAGAAAGTGCTGAATGCCGATGTCGGTTTGCAGCAGCGAGAGGAACATCGCCGGCGAGATATCCAGCGCCACGGCACAGACCACGCCGCCGCCAACGATCCCCGAGAGCATCGCCAGAAAGGTCAGCATCGGCAGCGCCACCAGCAGCGCCAATACGCGCGGCACCACCAGCAACTCCATCGGGTCGAGGCCCAGGGTGCGAATGGCATCAATCTCTTCGTTGGCCTTCATCGAGCCGATCTGCGCGGTGAAAGCACTGGCGGTGCGGCCGGCCATCAGAATCGCGGTGAGCAACACGCCGAATTCGCGCAGGAAAGAGAACGCCACCAGGTCCACGGTGAAAACGCTCGCACCGAAACTCGCCAGTACCGTTGCCCCGAGAAACGCCACCACGGCGCCCACCAGAAACGTCAGCAGGGCGACGATGGGCGCGGCGTCGAGGCCGGTTTGTTCGATGTGCGCGACCATTGGTGTGATGCGCCAGCGCTTCGGGCGAAATAATCCGCGGGCGATGGTTTCCAGGATCAGGCCGACGAATCCCAGCAGTTGCAGGGTGTCCTGCCAGACGGCATCCACCGCGCGGCCGATGCGGGTCAGCAATTGAATGCCGACGCCGATTTCCGGTTCCTTGATCGGCACGCAGAAATCGGTCATCGAGCAATAAACGGTCTGCAACAACGCACGATCGGCGACGGACAACGTGCAGCCGGGATGTTCGGCGGATTTACCGAGGCGGTCCGAACCGAGCAATTCCACCAGCAGCGATGCGCCAGCGGTGTCGAGCGCGCCGAGGCCGTTGAGGTCGATGTGAGTTTTGTCGTCGTATTGGCCGCGGAGCTTTTCGCTCAAATCCTTGAGGTCGGCGTAATGGGCGAGCGTCCAGTCACCCATGACCCGCAATTGCGCAGGGGTGTGCGAGGTGTCCATCAAGGCACTGCCGGGCATTGTGCTGCTGGTCATAAGCTCCGTGCTTGTTCGGCTGATACGCAGAGCTACGTAATAGCACGAACCGCATTACTTTTCTTTGATCGGCGTGCTGTCCGTGATCTTGAAGCGCAACACACCGATCAACTGGCCGTCCTCGGTCAGCACACGGACCTGCCAGTCACCCGCCGGGTTGCCGGGGAAGTTCTGCTTGTGGGTCCAGGCCCGATAGCCTTCCTTGCGCCCGCCGTGGATGTCCAGCGCGATGCGGTCGACTTCTTTACCGTTGAACTGCCAGACGTGGTAAATCCGCTCGCCGAGACCGCGTGGGGCGTTGATCGCCGTGTAGGCGTACAGGCCGTCTCCACGGATCTGCTCGACGCTGACTACTTCCAGGCTTTTGCCTGGCGTGCGGTCCTGCATCTGGGTACTGATCGCCACATCGGTCATCCACAGCGTGGCCGGCGGTACCCACGAGCGCAGCACCCAACCCACGCCGCCGATGCCGACGGTGATGCTCAGAATGGCCAGCGCGTTGCGCACCGTGCGGATCGGGAAGATCGACGCCAGGCTCGGGAACGACAGGACGACGGCCGTGCCCAGGGCGAGTTTGAAGCTCTGGGACGTGGTCAGGTGCAGGATGACGGGCAGGGCGGTCAGCAGCGCGGCAAACAGCGTCAGCGTGTGCAGCGCCAGGAACGCCCAGCGCCGGGGTGCCAGCCATTTGTAGTAGAGCGGATCAGTGATGGAAATCAGCGCGGCGATGCCCAGCAGCCCGGTGAAAAACAGCTGGCCGCTGTTCCACGTGGTGGTGATGAAAAAGAACGGCAGGACGAAGAACAGACTTTCCTGGTGAATCATCTGCGTGGCGTAGCGCAGCAACGGCTGGGGAATTTCCCGTTTGAAGATTCGGGTGAAGAGCCTGGTGAGGCTGTTTTCCAGCATCAGCCAGATCCAGCTCAACATCATGATGATGGTGATCCAGGTCGCCAGGCCTTGCTGACGATCCACCAGCATGAAGCTGCCGACACCGGAGATGAAACCGAAGAGCGCAATGACCCCTGGATAGCGCTTCATCAATTCGAGGATGCGCTGTACGAACAAGGTCAGGGTAGGCATTCGGCGATTCACAGTAGTCGTGGGAAAAATCCCCGACAGGTTACCGCTGAGGAGGGCGCTGTGGCGAGCGTGCCAGTCACTTTGCCAAATACAAAAACCTGATTGGAAATCTTATTGTGGTGAGGGGATTTATCCCCGTTCGGCTGCGAAGCAGTCGCAAAACCTGTGAATGCGGTGAGTCTGACTTTCATTTTCGGGGCCGCTTCGCGACCCAACGGGGATAAATCCCCTCGCCACAAAAGCTCCCTCGCTACAGGGGAACGGTTACAGTCTGCGATGGATTCGCCAAGCCAGCAGCACTAGCACGAACATCCCAAACACCCCGGCAATCGCCCACATCACCTGGTCATAACTCATCAACGGCTTCTCGATCCGCAGATAGCCCGGTTGCAACAGCAACTCACGCATGGCCTTGTTGGCCTCTGCCAGCGTCACGCCCTGCAGTTCCCTGGCCGGGTCTGCGAAACGACCATCCTCGTAGTCCCCCAGCGCGCTCCAGTAGTAATCGGCCAACGCGCTGTTGCCCTGCACGGCCCAGGCCTGACGGGCAATGGCGGCCTGCTTGAGGCGGTTGAAGGTGTCGGCGTCCAGGCCGTCCTTGAGCAACCCGGCCTTCAATTCATCCAGTACTTGCTCCGCCTCGGGCACATCGTCGCGCTCAAGGTCGGCGTTGAGGCTCATGAAACCCACACCGCCAAACAGCTCTCGTTCGGCCGAAGGGCCGTAGGACAGACTGTGCGCCAGGCGCAACTGGCGATAGAGCGCCCAGTCCAGATAGTCCTTGAGCAGGTCGAAGGTTTCGTCGTGCTGGTCTTCCAGCACCGGCTCCGGCACCAGCCAGTGCAATTTCGCTCCACCGCCGACGAAGCCGTGACTCAACGTGCGCTCATGGGCTGCGCTGGTCTGGATTTGCGGTAGTGGCGGGTGATCGGTCGGGGCAACCGCCTCAAGTGCGCCCCAGGCCCGTTCCAGATAGGCCGGCAGCAAGCGGTCGAGGTCGCCGACCATGATCAGCGTCATGTTGTTCGGCGCGTACCAGGCTTTGCGTACCGTCTCAAGTTGTTCGCGGGTCAGGTGATCGACCTCGGCCCGCTCCGGGCACTTGAGCCCCAATTCCACTGCAAGCTGATTGCTCGCCGTGTGGCCCAGGTCCTGACGATCCAGCCAGCGTTGCAAGCGTGAGTAGTGGCCGCCGTCCTCGCGCTCGACCACTTGCTTGGCGGCGTTGATCGCGTTGTCGTCGATTCGGGTCTGGGTCAGCAGCGCCAGCAGCAGGTCGAGGACCTTGCGCTGGTTTTTCGCCGGCGCTTCGATGACGAACGTGGTGTCGGCGTTGCTGGTGTAAGCGTTCCACTCACCGCCGAGCGCCTGCATGCGTTCTTCCAGACCGCCTTCGCCAGTGGCGTCGATGCCGCTGAACAGCAGGTGTTCGAGCAGGTGCGGCAGCTCCTTGTCGGCGCAGCTGAAATCATCGATACCGACGCCGACCACCAGCCGAATCGCTACGTGCCCGCGTTCGGTGCCGGGTTTGAGCAGCATTTGCAGGCCGTTGGGCAGCGTATAGCCCTCGACCTGAAAGCGATCCAGGGCAAACGAAGGAAGTGATCCTAGCAACAGGCAGGCGAACAACAGACAACGCATAACGAGTTTCCGTACGGCTTATTGGAGATCCGTGTCGTCAGTCAGGGCCTCTTCGACTTGCTCGCGAAGAGGCCTTCAGGCTGAACCAATGTTACTGACTGACCACACTGCCAGACGTTCAAGGCGAATGCGTGATGTCAGCCAAATCGTCGACGACAAGCGCACCGGTGTCAGACGTTTCCAGCACCACATACGCACTGCTGCAGAACAACGAATTCAAGCGCTTCATGTCGGCGATCAGCTCCAGGTGCAGCGAACTGGTCTCGATACTCTGCACGATCTTACGTTGCAACCGGCTGACATGAGCATGGGCCAGGCGGCGTTCCTGCGCGCGAAAGCGACGTTTCTCACGCAGCAACTGGCGGGCACTTTCCTTGTCGGCGCTGAGGAACACCGACAATCCCAGACGCAAATTGGAAATCAGCTGACTGTGCAGCCCCGCCAATTCGTCCAGCCCCACCTCGGAAAAAGACCGGCGCTGCGAGGTTTTCTGCTGTTGCACCTTGCGCAGCATGCGTTCAATCAGGTCGCTGGCGAGTTTGAGGTTGATCGCCAACTCGATGATTTCCGCCCAGCGCCGACTGTCGTGCTCGCTGAGGTCTTCGCGGGGCATCTGCGCCAGATAGAGCTTGATCGAACTGTAGAGCGCTTCCACATCATCGGTCAGGCGGCGCATTTCCTGGGTGACGGCGGTTTGCTTGCCTTGCAGCACGTCGAGCATGGCGACGAGCATGTTGTCGATCAGATCGCCGATGCGCAGGGTTTCCCGGACGGCGTTGGCCAGCGCCAGGCTGGGAGTCACCAGCGCCGTCGGGTCAAGGTGCCGCGGTTTGGCGGTGCCGTTGATTTCCGGCCGCTCCGGCAGCACCCACGCACAAAGCCTGGCCATCGGCCCGACGCTTGGCAGCAGGATCAGGCAACGCGTGGTGTTGTAGAGCAGGTGGAAGCCGATGACCATTTCCTGTGGGCTGAAATCCAGACTGTCGATCCAGTGCACGAGCGGGTCGAGCACCGGAACGATCAGCAACAGGCCGATCAGCTTGTACAGCAGACTCCCGAGCGCCACCTGACGGCCCGCGGCGTTCTGCATGCTGGTGCTCATGAACGCCAGAATGCCGCTGCCGATGTTGGCGCCGATCACCAGGCCGATGGCCACAGGCAAGCTGATGACACTGGCACCGGCCAGCGTCGCGGTGAGCAGGACGGCGGCCAGGCTGGAGTAGGAAATCATCGCGAACAGAGCGCCGACCAGGGCATCGAGCAGGATGTCGCCGGTCAGCGAGGCGAAAATCACTTTGACCCCTTGGGCGTGGGTGATCGGCGCAGCCGCTTCGACAATCAGTTGCAGCGCCAGAATGATCAGTCCCAGACCGATGGCCACGCGGCCCATCTGCCCGAGCCGCGTCTGTTTGCGCGACAGGAAAAAAATTACCCCTATGAAAATCAGCAGCGGCGACAGCCATGACAAATCGAACGTCAGGACCCGCGCCATCAGCGCCGTACCCACATCGGCGCCGAGCATGGTCGCCAGCGCCGGCATCAGCGCCATCAGGCCTTGACCGACAAAGGACGTGACGAGCATGGCGGTGGCGTTGCTGCTCTGGACCATGGCGGTCACGACGATCCCGGCGACGAACGCCAGCCAGCGCTTGGACATGTTCTGGCCGATCACATGGCGCAGGTTGGAACCGTAGACCCGAAGAATGCCGGTTCGGACGATGTGCGTGCCCCAGATCAACAAGGCCACGGCAGATAGCAAATTGAGCAGGGTGAGCATACAGGCCCCCTGTGGTGGTAGCGCCCCAGAGGGGCAAGTTGACGGTGCCGCGCGACTTTCTACGTTGTGTACTTAAGCTGTAGTTGGCTAACGGTCTGGGCGCCAGCATTGCACAGCTAAAGAACCGATTGAAACAAAACTGTCATGAACACAGCTTGATGCAGACAACGAAAAAGGGACCCGAAGGTCCCCGATTCATGTAGGAGCGAGCTTGCTCGCGATGGTCGTTAACGAAAACGCATATTTACAGAATAAACGCGGCGCCCTCCAGTCCATCGCGAGCAAGCTCGCTCCTACAGTTTTTACATTCGGCTTACTGCCCCGGAATGTCCTTGCGCAGTTTCACCGGATCTTGCTGCTTCTTCTTTTTTAGCATCGCGGTACGCATCTTGATGTTGATCGCTTCCACCGCCAGGGAGAACGCCATGGCGAAGTAGACGTAGCCTTTCGGTATGTGCGCATCGAAGGATTCAGCAATCAGCACGGTACCGACCAACAGCAGGAACGACAGCGCCAGCATCTTCAGCGACGGGTGTTTGTCGATGAACTCGCTGATGGTGCCGGAAGCCCACATCATCACCAGCACGGCCACAACGATCGCCGCGACCATCACCGGTACGTGGGAAACCATACCGACAGCGGTGATTACCGAGTCCAGCGAGAACACGATGTCGATGATTGCGATCTGGATGATGGTGTAAAGGAAGTTGCCGCCCTTGCCGCCCGGCTCCTCATTGGTTTCGTCTTCACCTTCCAGCGCGTGGTACATCTCTTGCGAGCTCTTCCACAGCAGGAACAGACCACCGAAGAACAGGATCAGGTCACGCCCGGAAATTCCCTGGCCGAACAGCTCGAACAGGTCTGCGGTGAGGCGCATGACCCAGGTGATCGAAAGCAGCAACAGGATCCGGGTGATCATGGCCAGCGCCAGGCCGAAGATTCGGGTGCGCGCCTGCATGTGTTTGGGCATGCGGCTGACCAGGATCGAAATCATGATGATGTTATCGATACCCAGGACGATTTCCAGGGCGGTCAGGGTAAAGAAGGCAACCCAGATTTCAGGGTTGGTCAGCCATTCCATGTGTATTCCTTTGAGCGAGTGTTAAACCAGAACGGGCCCGGGCTTCAAACAGCAAAGCCTGGACCCGTTGTGGTGAGTCTTGGGCTTATAGAGTGCTGAACAGCGGAAAAATCCCCATCAGCAATGCGGCGACCAGTATGCACATGCACACCAGCACTGCCCACTTCAGGGTAAAGCGCTGATGGTCACCGAAGTCGATACCGGCCAGGGCCACCAACAAATAGGTCGATGGTACCAGCGGGCTCAGCAAGTGGACGGGCTGACCGACGATCGAGGCACGTGCCATTTCAACCGCGGTTATACCGTAATGACTGGCGGCTTCGGCAAGTACTGGTAACACGCCGTAATAAAAAGCATCGTTCGACATGAAGAACGTGAACGGCATGCTCACCAGCGCGGTGATCACGGCCAGGTACGGGCCGAGGAAATCCGGGATGACCGCCAACAGGCTCTTCGACATCGCATCGACCATGCCGGTGCCCGACAGGATACCGGTGAAGATGCCCGCCGCGAAGATCAAACCGACCACCGCCAGCACGCTACCGGCGTGAGCCGCGACGCGATCCTTCTGCTGTTGCAGGCAAGGATAGTTGACGATCATTGCAATACTGAACGCCACCATGAACAGCACCGGCATCGGCAACAGGCCGGCGATCAGGGTGCACATCAGTGCGAACGTCAGGGCGCCGTTGAACCAGATCAGATTCGGGCGACGGGCATCCGGGAACTGCGAAACGCTGATTTCGCTGTGGTCGATTTCATCACCGACCAGATGCAGTTCACCCAGACGCGCACGCTCACGTTTGCCGTAGAAGTAAGCGATGGCCAGGATGGCCAGGACACCGGCAGCCATCGCCGGAATCATCGGTACGAAGATGGCCGAAGGGTCCACGTGCAACGCACTGGCCGCACGGGCGGTCGGGCCGCCCCATGGGGTCATGTTCATCACGCCACCGGCGAGGATGATCAGGCCGGCCATGATCCGCGGGCTCATGCCGATGCGACTGTAGAGCGGCAGCATGGCGGCCACGCAGATCATGTAAGTGGTCGCACCGTCACCATCGAGGGAAACGACAAGCGCCAGCACGGCGGTGCCGACCGACACTTTCAACGGGTCGCCCTTGACCAGTTTGAGGATCTTGCGCACGGCCGGGTCGAACAGGCCGGAATCGATCATCAGGGCGAAGTAGAGAATGGCAAACATCAGCATCACGCCGGTCGGCGCAAGCTTGGTGATGCCTTCGAGCATCATCGGGCCGATCTTCGGCGCAAAACCGCCGAACAGGGCGAAGACGATCGGGATGATGATCAGGGCGATCAGCGCGGAAAGGCGCTTGGTCATGATCAGGAACATGAACGTGATGACCATGGCGAAGCCAAGGAAAGTCAGCATGGGAATACTCCAGGCGTAGCGCGGCTAGGGAATGGGCGAACCGGGTGGGTCAGCGCAGAACGGGAAGCACGAGGCGTACGGACGGAGTTGTAGCGAAGCGGCGGGTAGCAAAGGACATCAGGGTCACCATTGTTGTTGTTAAATGGGCCGTGCGAGCGATAAAACACTGGCATTGGCCACCGGTCTGTTGCCGGCAGTGGGGGCGATCCTAATCGGGGAAGCTTTCACCCAGCTTTCGACGATGAAAGCATTGACCGGATGTGTGACCGACCGTCGGACTGGGGCAGGGAGGTAGACCGGGTTGAGCCCTTCGCGAGCAAGTCGAATCGTCGCACCGCCGCTCCCACATTCAAACTCGGTCGCACACAAATTCTGTATTCACTGAAGATCTAATGTGGGAGCGGCGGTGCGACGATTCGACTTGCTCGCGAAGGCGTCGGTACATACGCATCAGGAGGAAACAGCATGGCCAACATTCACACAGGCGGCTGCCACTGCGGACATCTTCGCTATCAATTCAAAGGTCCGCTGCACGACATCGCCCACTGTCACTGCTCGATTTGCCGCCGGGTCAGCGGCGGGATCGTGACCACCTGGATCACCGTGCCCGCATCGACCTTTGAATGGCTGAAAGGCACACCGGCGCAGTACGCGTCGTCATCCAGTTGCGTACGATATTTCTGCCCAAACTGTGGGGCGCAACTCGCGCTGGTGACACACCTCAGTCCGCAGAGCATCGACGTGACCATCGCCACCCTCGATCATCCCGAGCAGGCCCCGGCCGAGCGGCACATCTGGACGGACAGCCGTCTGCCGTGGCTGCACCTGGACGAGCACCTGCCGGGTGAAGCCGAAGAAACCCTGTGATCAAAAGATAGACAGATCCAGTGGCCGAATTGCGCCCATCCAGATCGCATGTTCGGTGTGGTCGAGCAGATCGTCGCCGGTGTCCGGGTGCAGGAACACCACCAAACCCTTGCGGTTGAGTGCCAGCCACGGCAACACGTCGCCGATGAGTTCGGGGCCGAACGCCAACTGGCAGCTCCAGTCCGGGTGCGGCCCCACCGGGCGTTCGTGTACGCGGCCCATTTTCAGCGGGAACAGGTGCGCCGCTTGCTCACACAACGTGCGCGCCTGATCAATGCCGGTGGCGTCGAAATACACATGGGCGTGATAGCCCTTGATCCGTTGCATTTGAATCCCTCTAACTCCCGGTCGAACCCTCACCGCTTCCCACAGGTCAAACGCCATATACGCAGGAAAGTGTGGAGCTCAGCCATGAAAAATGCCGAAACCCCGGTGGTAAAAGTGGTGCTGTATGGTGCCATGAGTAGCCTGGGCAGTGCGCTGATGGCTGAAATGCTGCGGCGCCAACATGAAGTGATCGCGATTCTCGACGACCTGACGGCGCTGGCGCCGCGCCCCGGTCTGCGCGCCAAGACCGGTGATCTGTTTGACGCCGAGCGAGTAAAGCAAAGCGTGGCGGGTTGCTCGGCGGTCATCTGTCTATTGGACGCACCGGGGTTGCCGTTCAACAGCGAGCACGTGGAAAAAACCATCGTGCCGGGCCCGGTCGAACAAGTACTGGCCGTCGATGCGCTGATAGACGGCATGCAGGCTGCGGGCATTGCCAGATTGTTTCTGGTGGGCGATTTCGAAGTGCTGGACGATCCGGAGATTGAAGATCAACTGGAACGCCACGCCGCCGAAGAAATCCGCGAGGCCCTGCAAAGCAGCGCGTTGCACTGGACGATGGTCAATGCGCCTCGCGGCGGCGCGGGGCTGACGATCGAGCATTTCAGTCAAGTCAGCAGCAGCCTGGAACCGGGGCTGGCCGAACCGCTTCAGCGGTTGAGCCGCGTCGCGACGGGGATTGCCGATGAACTGCACTTTAACCTTCACGTTGGCGAACACGTGAATTTCGTCGCAACTTCGGAACAGTAAAAAGATCGCAGCCTTCGGCAGCTCCTACAGAGGAACGCATTCCAGGGTAGGAGCTGCCGAAGGCTGCGATCCTTTTGCTTTCACACCGCAATCGAGGGCAAAGGCAGGCCATTAAGCGATTGCGCACTGCTGGCCTGCTCGGCCATCAACCAATCCACAAACTGTTGAATCAATGCCCCGCGCCGTTTGCGTTGGGGCAAGACCACGTAATAACCCAGCCGGGACATCACCGTGTCAGCAATCGGTCGACACAACAAACCTTGCGCGAGCAAGTTATCCACAAGGTGCCGCCAGCCAATCGCCACACCCTGACCGCCAATCGCCGCTTGAATCAACAAGGTGTAATTGTCGAAACGCAATTGCCCGGGCGCTGGCGCCGACGTGATCCCCAACTCGCGAAACACGCCGCTCCAGTCGAACCAGTTGCTGCTGTTTTCGCCGCGCAAGTGCAGCAGCGGAAATTCCAGCAGCGACTGTGCAGGCAAGGGCAGGGGACGGTCCTTCACCAGCAGCGGACTGCACACCGGAAACACTTCTTCGCTGAACAGCCAATGGCTTTCGCCCTGCTTAAAACGCCCGTCGCCAAACAGCACCGCCACATCAATGTCGGTGCGCAGCATGTTGAGGCTGCGTTCGCTGGTGACCAGGCTGACGTCCACTTGCGGATTGGCGGCGTGAAAGCGGTGCAGACGGGGCATCAGCCAATAGGCGGCGAAGGCAAAATCGGTGGCGACTTGCAACACTTCATGCTGATGTTGTGCGCTGATTGCGCTCAACCCTGCGTCGATATTCTGCAAACCGAGTTGAACCTGCTCGAAAAGAATCGTCCCGAACTCAGTCAATTCAATGCCGCGATAAATGCGATCGAACAACCGTGTGGCGAGCTGATCTTCCAGCCGCTTGATCTGCTGACTGATCGCCGGTTGCGTGGTGCCGAGTTCAACCGCCGCCGCAGTGAAGCTGCGCTGGCGCGCCGCCGCTTCGAAGGCACGGAGCAGATCAAGGGACAAATCACCCAGAGCGTCATACATAAGCTGTGCTTATCCTAGTCATTGCCTGGCATGGGCTTTACCATAAAGTACATGGACTCCATGCTCGATCGCAGCACTCTCGCATAAATATCCACTATGGAATGCCGCGATCACATGAAGCGCAAGAATATTCTTTTCATCATGGCCGATCAGATGGCCGCGCCAATGTTGCCGTTCTACGGCCCTTCGCCTATCAAACTACCGAATCTCAGCCGCCTCGCCGCCGAAGGCGTGGTGTTCGACGCTGCTTATTGCAACAGCCCACTTTGCGCGCCATCGCGTTTTACCCTGGTCAGCGGTCAGTTGCCGAGCAAGATCGGCGCTTATGACAACGCGGCCGATTTCCCTGCCGATGTGCCGACCTACGCCCACTACCTGCGTCGCCTCGGCTACCGCACCGCACTGTCCGGCAAGATGCACTTCTGCGGCCCGGACCAGCTCCACGGTTACGAAGAACGCCTGACCAGTGACATTTACCCGGCCGATTACGGCTGGGCGGTGAACTGGGACGAACCGGATGTCCGTCCGACCTGGTATCACAACATGTCGTCGGTGCTGCAAGCCGGGCCGTGCGTGCGCACCAATCAGCTGGATTTCGACGAAGAGGTGGTGTTCAAGGCCCAGCAATATCTGTTCGACCACATCCGTGAGGATGGCGACCAGCCGTTCTGCCTGACGGTGTCGATGACTCACCCACACGATCCGTACACGATTCCCAAGGCTTTTTGGGATATGTATGACGATGCTGACATCCCGTTGCCCCAAACTCCGTCGCAAACCGAACTCGATCCACACTCCCAGCGTTTGCTCAAAGTTTACGACCTATGGAACAAGCCGCTGCCTGTGGATAAGATCCGCGATGCGCGCCGCGCGTACTTTGGAGCGTGCAGCTATATCGACAGCAACGTCGGCAAACTCCTGCAAACACTCGAAGAAACTGGCCTGATCGAAGACACCATCATCGTCTTCTCCGGCGACCACGGCGACATGCTCGGCGAGCGCGGGCTCTGGTACAAAATGCACTGGTTCGAAATGGCCGCACGCGTCCCCCTGTTGATAAGTGCTCCGGGGCAGTTCGGCACAGGACGGGTCAGTGCAGCGGTTTCCACTGCCGACCTGCTGCCGACTTTCGTCGAGTTGGCCGGCGGCTCGCTGGAGCCGGGCCTGCCACTGGACGGCCGCTCGCTGGTTTCGCACTTGCAAGGGCAGGGCGGTCACGACGAAGTCTTCGGCGAATACATGGCCGAAGGCACCATCAGCCCGTTGATGATGATTCGTCGCGGCGCGTACAAATTCATCTACAGCGAAGACGACCCGTGCCTACTCTTCGACGTACACAACGACCCGCGGGAGCAGGAAGAACTCAGCCATTCGCCGCAACATCGCCCCCTGTTCGACGAATTTCTTGCCGAAGCCCGGGCCAAATGGAACATCCCGGCGATACACCACCAGGTGCTCGCGAGCCAGCGTCGTCGGCGATTTGTCGCCGACGCGCTGACCATCGGCAAGCTGAAGAGCTGGGATCACCAGCCGCTGGTGGACGCCAGTCAGCAATACATGCGCAACCACATCGACCTCGACGACCTGGAGCGCAAAGCACGTTATCCACAACCCTGCCAAAACCAATAATGTGAAGGGGAAGTCCATGCAAAAGTTATCCACAGTACTGACGGTCGGGCTGCTAGCCCTGGGCAGTGCGTCGGCGTATGCCGATCAGAGCTGCGAGACGGTGAAAATGGCCGATCCTGGCTGGAGCGACATCGCCGCGACCAACGCCATCACCGGGTTTCTGCTGGACGGCATGGGCTACAAGGCCAAGGTCGACACCCTCGCGGTGCCGATTACCTTAGGCGGTTTGAAGGATGGCCAGGTCGACGTGTTCCTGGGTAACTGGATGCCGGCTCAACAGGGCTTCTACGACAAATTCGTGGCCACTGGCGACGTCACGCAACTGGCGAAGAACCTCGATGGCACCGAATTCACCCTGGCCGTTCCGGATTACGTGTGGGACGCGGGTGTGCATAACTTCGCCGACCTGAACAAATTCGCCGACAAGTTCGACAAAAAGATCTACGGCATCGGCTCCGGCGCCCCGGCGAACATTTCGCTGCAAGAGATCATCAAGAAGAACGACTTCGACATGGGCCAGTGGAAACTGGTCGAGTCCAGCGAGCAGGCGATGCTGGCCGAAGTGTCTCGCGCCGTGAAGAAGCAGAAGTTCGTGACCTTCCTCGGCTGGACGCCACACCCGATGAACGTGCAGCTGAAAATGCATTACCTGAAAGGTGGCGAGAAATATTTCGGCGACACCGGCAGCGTTCATACCCTGACCCGCAAGGGATACGCCGAGGCTTGCCCGAATGTTGGCAAGCTGCTCACCAACCTGAGTTTCACCCAGGAGATGGAGAACAGCATCATGGCGGATGTGGTGAACAAGAAGGTCAGCAATGCGGACGCGGCCAAGGCGTGGATCAAGGCAAATCCGGCGGTGCTGGATAAGTGGTTGGAGGGTGTGAAGACCGCGGACGGGAAGGATGCGTTGCCGGCGGTGAAAGCCAAACTCTAACTTCCCGGACCTTTAATACAGTTCACCAACTTGTGGCGAGGGGATTCATCCCCGTTGGGCTGCGAAGCGGCCCTAAACACCGGCAATCGAAACGACTGCTGCGCAGCCGAACGGGGATGAATCCCCTCGCCACAATGATCGCGTCGTGCTGATACCCTTGCGCAAATTTCCACCCGAGAGGCCCCATGGCCCTTCCCAGCCGCCATTCACTCTTCCCTTTCCTCCGTTGGTTGCCCCGGCAGACCCGCGCCAGCGTCGGTCGTGATTTGATTGTCGGTCTCAGCGGCGCCATTCTCGCGTTGCCGCAATCCATTGCCTACGCGCTGATCGCCGGTCTCCCACCGGAATACGGCTTGTACGCCGCAATCATCCCGGTGCTGATCGCCTGCCTCTGGGGTTCGTCGTGGCATCTGATCTGCGGTCCTACGGCGGCCATTTCAATCGTCCTGTACGCCAGCGTCAGTCCTCTGGCCGTTCCCGCGTCCAAGGACTACATCACGCTGATCCTGCTTCTGACGCTCCTCGCCGGCATTTTCCAGTGGCTGCTGGGTTTGCTGCGATTCGGCGCCCTGGTGAATTTCGTCTCTCACTCGGTGGTGCTCGGGTTCACTCTCGGAGCAGCGGTGGTAATTGCCATCGGTCAAATGCCCAACCTGCTGGGGCTGGACTTGCCCAATCAGGCGACAGCACTGGGCAGCTTTACGATCTTGTTCCAACATCTCGGCGAGGTAGACCAACCCTCTCTGGCGCTGGGCCTGGCGACTGTCGCGGTCGGAATCGTGCTGAAACTGCTGCTGCCGCGCTGGCCAACCCTGTTGATCACCCTGGTCCTGAGCGGATTGCTGGTGTGGCTTTGGCCATCGATGTTTGGCCATGTGAGTCTGGTCAGCGCATTTGTCGGGCGCCTGCCGCCCTTCAGTCCGTTGCCGCTGGATCTGGACATGATTTTGCGCCTGCTGCCCAGTGCCGTGGCGGTCGGGATGCTCGGGCTGGTGACGAGTCTGTCGATTGCCCGTTCCTTGTCGGCTCGCTCGCAGCAGTTGCTCGATGCGAATCAGGAAGTCCGCGCCCAGGGCTTTTCGAACATTGTCGGTGCGTTTTTTTCCGGTTCGCTGTCAGCCGGATCCTTCACACGCTCGGGACTGAGCTACGAAGCGGGTGCCTGCTCGCCGCTGGCGGGCGTTTTTTCGGCGTTGTGGGTGGCGCTGTTCGCGATCTTCGGTGCCCATCTGATTGCGCATATTCCGATCCCGGCCATGGCCGGCAGCATTCTGTTGATCGCCTGGGGATTGGTGGACCATCGCGGCATTCGCGCGTTGCTGCGGGTCAGCCGCGCCGAGTTCGTGGTGATGGCGCTGACCTGCGTCGCCACGCTGTTGCTGGAGTTGCAGACGGCGATCTATGCCGGTGTTTTGGCGTCGCTATTCTTCTACCTCAAGCGCACTTCACAACCGCGCGTGCAGCATTGGCGCGACGGCGATGAAGACATCCTCCGGGTCGGCGGTTCAATCTTCTTCGGCGCCAGCCATTACCTGCAGGTGCGTCTGCAGCGGATGCACGGCGCGCGCGTGGTGATCGAGGCGCAGCACATCAACTTCATCGACTATTCGGGTGTGGAAATGCTGCACCAGGAAGCGCGACGGCTGCGCAAGCAGGATCGCAGCCTGACCTTGCGCGGCGCGCGGGCGCCGGTGGTGGAGGAATTGAGGAAACTGGAAGGGGCGGAGAAATGCCCGATACGATTCGAAGATTGACACCAAACCTGTAGGAGCGAGCTTGCTCGCGATGGTCGTGAACGCTAATGCGTAAAACCAGATACCCAGCGGCGTTCTTGGGTTTTTCGCGAGCGAGCTCGCTCCTACAGGAGGTTATGAGGCCAGTTGGCGACGAAGTTCGGCCAGCACCGGCGCGGTGTCCGGGCGCACGCCGCGCCACAGGAAGAAGGCTTCTGCCGCTTGTTCAGCGAGCATCCCCAGTCCATCCATCGACACTGCCGCGCCGTGCTCCGTAGCCCAACGGCAGAACGAGGTCGGCTCCTTGCCGTACATCATGTCGTAGCAAACGGTCTTGCCCGATTCGATCAGGCTGCCGGCAATCGGCGGTACATCTCCTGTCAGGCTGGCGGACGTCGCGTTGATGATCAGGTCCACCGACTCCTGCAGCCAATCGAAACCACTGGCGGACACCGGCCCCAGATCAGCGAACAACTCCGCCAGCAACTCGGCTTTTTCCACCGTGCGATTGGCGATGATCACCGAGGCCGGCTGTTCCGCCAACAGTGGCTCCAGCGCACCGCGCACAGCACCGCCGGCACCCAGCAGAAGAATGCGTTTGCCCTTGAGGCTGAAACCGGCGTTGACCGTCAGGTCGCGCACTAGCCCGGCGCCATCGGTGTTGTCGCCCAGCAACGTGCCATCGGCGAGTTTGCTCAGGGTATTCACCGCGCCGGCCCGCTGCGCTCGCGCCGTCAAACTGTGCGCCAGACGGAACGCCTCTTCCTTGAACGGCACCGTCACATTCGCCCCGCGACCTTCAAGGAAAAACGCCCGGGCGAAGTCGGAAAAGTCGTCGAGCGGCGCCAGCGAAGTGCTGTAGTCGAGTTGCTGAGCGGTTTGCTCGGCAAACAAACGATGAATCAGCGGCGACTTGCTGTGGCCAATCGGGTTACCGAATACGACGTAACGGTCCATCAGGATTCCTCGTTCAGGCCTTGGCCAACCAATCGCGATCTTGCAGGAAGTACTCGGTCAGGCGCGCTTCTTCGCTGCCCGGTTTGGCTTTCCAGTCATAGCTCCAGCGAACTTGTGGCGGCAGTGACATGAGGATCGACTCGGTACGCCCGCCCGATTGCAGTCCGAACAGCGTGCCACGGTCATAAACCAGGTTGAACTCGACGTAACGGCCACGGCGGAACTCCTGGAATTCGCGCTGTTTGGCGGTGAACGCATCATTCTTGCGACGCTGTACGATTGGCAAGTAAGCGTCGATGTAGGCATCACCGATGGCGCGCATGAAGGCGAAGCTGGTGTCGAAATCCCACTCGTTTAAATCATCGAAGAACAGTCCGCCAATGCCGCGCGGTTCGTGACGATGCTTGATGTGGAAGTAGCTGTCGCACCAGGCTTTGTAACGCGAGTAGACGTCCGGACCGAACGGCGCGCAGGCCTGCTCGGCGACACGGTGCCAGTGCACGCAGTCTTCTTCATTGCCGTAATACGGAGTCAGGTCGAAGCCGCCGCCGAACCACCAGACCGGCTCTTCACCTTCTTTTTCAGCGATGAAAAAGCGCACGTTGGCGTGGGAAGTCGGCACATGCGGGTTGTGCGGATGAATCACCAACGACACGCCCAAGGCCTCGAAACCACGCCCAGCCAGTTCCGGTCGATGGGCGCTGGCGGACGGTGGGAGACCGCTACCGAAGACGTGGGAAAAGTTGACGCCGCCCTTTTCGATGACAGCACCGTTCTCGATCACTCGCGTGCGACCGCCACCGCCGGCAGGCCGGGTCCAGGCGTCTTCGACGAACTGCGTGCCGCCGTCTTCGGTTTCCAGGGCGGCGCAAATGCGGTCTTGCAGGTCGAGCAGGTAGGCTTTTACGGCCTCGGTGCGGGTCGTCATGTCATCACCTTGAATCGGGCAAAACTACGCGGCGCTCCATTGGAGCAGGGGGCCGGCGCAAATGGGCGCGTAGCATAACATCGCAGGTGGGCCTGCCGCAGTTGACGAAGATCAAGCTTAGGAGTCCGATAGCGAGCTTGGCGCTACAACTCCAGTAGCTAAGACCTAAGGAGAGTTCTGATGGCAAAGCGTATCCAGTTTCGCGCCCATGGCGGCCCCGAAGTGCTCGAGTATGTGGATTACCAGCCCGCCGAGCCCGGCCCGCAGCAAGTCCGCGTGACCAACAAGGTCATTGGCCTGAACTTCATCGACACCTATTTCCGCAGCGGCCTCTATCCGCCGCCAGCCTTGCCGTCGGGCCTGGGCGCTGAAGGTGCGGGCATCGTCGAGGCGGTGGGCAGTGAAGTCACCCGCTTCAAGGTCGGCGACCGCGTGGCTTACGGCAGCGGCCCGTTGGGCGCTTACAGTGAAGTTCACGTGTTGCCGGAGGCCAATCTGGTGCATCTGCCGGACGCCATCAGCTTCGAACAAGCGGCCGGGGTGATGCTCAAGGGCCTGACCGTGCAGTACCTGCTGCGTCAGACCTATGAACTCAAGGGTGGCGAAACCATTCTGTTTCACGCCGCTGCCGGCGGTGTCGGTTCCCTGGCCTGCCAATGGGCCAAGGCGTTGGGCGTGAAGTTGATCGGCACGGTCAGCTCGCCGGAGAAAGCCGCGCTGGCAAAGGCCAACGGTGCGTGGGCGACCATCGACTACAGCCATGAAAACGTCGCACAACGGGTACTGGAATTGACTGACGGGAAGAAAGTCCCGGTGGTGTACGACGGCGTTGGCAAGGATACCTGGCTGACGTCGCTGGATAGCGCGGCACCTCGGGGCCTGGTGGTAAGTTTCGGCAATGCGTCGGGTGCAGTGGACGGGGTGAACCTGGGGATTTTGTCGGCGAAAGGCTCGTTGTACGTCACCCGGCCGACGCTGGCGACTTACGCCAACAACGCCGAGAACCTGCAGCGGATGGCGGATGAGCTGTTTGAGATGATCATCAGCGGGAAGTTGAAGGTGGATATCAGCCAGAAGTATCCACTGGCTGAAGCGGCGAAGGCGCAGACCGAGTTGTCGGCGCGGCGTACCACTGGCTCGACTGTTTTGTTGCCTTGAGGGCCTCTTCGCGAGCAAGCCCGCTCCCACATTTGATCGTTGTCGAACACAAAATCTGCGTTCGCATAAGATCTAATGTGGGAGCGGGCTTGCTCGCGAAGAACGATGACTCGGTCTCAATCCGGGCGGATGACATTACCGGTCGCCAGATCCCGAATCACGCTCGGATTCTTGCGCCCGCCGAGGTTGCCGCCCAGGATCAAATCAACCTGCCCACGGAAATACTGCTCCACGCGAATCCGCGTCCGCGCCGCCGGCCGTCCCTGCGGGTTGGCCGACGTCGAAACCAGCGGCCCGACCACTGCGCACAAATCCCGCACCAACGGGTGATCGCTGACCCGTAACGCCACCGTCTCGTGCACACCGGTGATCCACTGCGGCAGCAGATTCTGATGCGGCACCAGCCAGGTATTCGGCCCCGGCCAGGTGCTGGCCATGCGATCCATCCACAGTTCAGGGAAGTCTTCGAAGAGAAAATCGAACTGGCGAATGTTGTCGGCGACCAGAATCAGGCCCTTGTCCACCGACCGGCCCTTGAGCAGCAGCAGACGTTCTACCGCTGCTTCGTCCCACGGGTCGCAACCCAGGCCCCAGACCGCCTCGGTTGGATAGGCAATCACCGCCCCTGCGCGAATGGCTTGCGCGGCTTGTTGCACACGCCAACTGTTGACCATGAAAAACTCTCCGGAATAAGGCTCTGCGCAGTTTACCGATCTTCCTTATAAAACCTAGCTCACCCGCGCAAACCAGCGCCCGCTTTCGCAGACCGCCCGGCCCTCCATTTCCAGTTCCGT
This sequence comes from Pseudomonas sp. LB3P81, assembly GCF_054897965.1. Taxonomy (NCBI): domain Bacteria; kingdom Pseudomonadati; phylum Pseudomonadota; class Gammaproteobacteria; order Pseudomonadales; family Pseudomonadaceae; genus Pseudomonas; species Pseudomonas sp. LB3P81. The sequence continues at coordinate 3,351,577 of NZ_JBUBVG010000001.1, forward strand.
CAATGCCGCCAGCACTTTGGGCAGAGCCCAGCCGCTGGAGACGGACAACGTTTCACTGGTGTGCGGCGCCGCATGCAGCAGCATGAGCAGGGGATGAGTCACGGTCGGCGTCTCCATCGACAACGGCAACTGTTGCCAACCGCGCAAGGCTTCAAGGATATGTTCAATAGTTTCCACCAGCATCGCGCCGTCGCGAATCAGCTGATGACAGCCCTTGGCACCGGGATGATGAATCGACCCCGGAATCGCATACACCTCGCGACCTTGCTCCGCCGCCAGCCTCGCGGTGATCAATGAACCACTGGCGACACTGGCCTCCACCACCAGCACGCCGAGGGACAAACCGCTGATGATCCGGTTGCGCCGGGGAAAGTTGCTGGCGGTGGGCCCCGCGTCCAGCGGGAACTCGGAAAGCACCACACTGCCCGACGCAATCATGGCGTCCGCCAGCCTCCGGTTGCGCTGTGGATAAAATTTTTCAAGTCCCGTGCCAAGTACACCGACCGTTCGCCCGCCAACGTCCAAAGCGGCTTGATGCGCGGCGGCATCGATGCCTAGCGCCAGACCGCTGGTGATGACAAAACCGGCGCTGGCCAGACTCCGGGAAAACGCAGCAGCGGTGTCCATACCGGGCCGCGAGGCGCGACGACTGCCGACCATTGCCAGCTGCGGGTTTTCCAGAATGCCCGGATCGCCCTCCGCGAATAACAGCGGTGGCGCATCACTGATTTCCGCCAGCAATGCCGGATACTCAGGCTGGTCCCACATCAGTAAATGCTGGCCCGGACGCTCTAGCCAGGCCAACGCGTGGCTGGCGCCATCGCGAATTTCACTTGAGCGCCTGGCCTCCGAGCAAGCGATCGGCAGGCCCAATGCACGCCAGGCACTGGCCGGCGCGCTGATGGCTTTGGACGCCGAGCCAAAGGCCTCAAGCAACTTTTTGAAACGGGCAGGGCCGAGCTCCGGTAAACGATGCAGGCGTAAACGGGCTTCCAGTTCCGCCGGGGAAACGGGTGTAACAGCAGACAGCGACATGGATCATCCTTGATCGTTATAAACCCCGTTCAAACGGGAATAAGCTGTGGATAACTCTGTTGGTAACTTGTGGAGCAGGCTAAGGATTTCGCACCTTGTCCATCACCGCCAACGAACGCGATGCGTTGAGTACCAGCCCGTAACTGAGCTTGTCGTAGGTGCGAAAAACCATCAGCAAACCGGCGCGTTCATCCGGAATCTTCAGCGGTTGGCCGGTGATCCGGTCACGCACGGTTTCGCCGGTTTTCATCACCACCAGCACGTTGCCTTCGGCCAGACCGTCGCGATGTCCCTTGTTCAGCGTGACGACGTCCATCGCGCCAATTTGGGTAACCCCGCGCGGCACGTCGATGATCAGCCCGTTGATGTCGGTCGTTGGCGCACTGGGCATGAAGGTCGAGTTGATTGATCGCTCTTCACTGCTGAACAAACGGTCGCCAAGACGTACTTCCTGAGTCGTGCGCTGCAGGGCGAGGGTGGCGACATCGCCTTCAGTGGCGACAATTTCGCCGCCGCCGACGTCGTCCGCGTTGATCCCCAAAAACTCTTTGCTGTAGGGATCGGTGTAGACCTTGCCTTGGCGGAAGATGCCGTAAACCGGCTGGTTGGCGTCGAATTGGCCACGGGCGAAGATGCGGTCACCGGTGCCACTGAGCACCCGTTCGGCATCGCCCGCGACGATGTAAGGCGCCCTGTCGAAATCCTCCACCTTGTCGACGATGCGGTTGCTCAACAGGAAGCTGTTGATCGCTCGCAGTGGAATACTCGGGATGGCGTCCGCCACCGGCGAGCTGCGCACCCGTGGCGAGAGCTTGATAGTGCCCCGGGATACCCCGCGATTGAGGGTCAGACGCGGCTGGCCATTGACGTAGACCAGCGACAGCACATCGCCGGGGTAGATGAGATTGGGGTTCTGGATCTGCGGATTGGCCTGCCAGAGCTCAGGCCATTTCCACGGTTCACGGAGGAATTTTCCGGAGATGTCCCAGAGTGTGTCGCCTGCGACAACCGTGTATTGCTGTGGAAAACCTTCCCTGAGTTGCACTTGCCCGTGCGCGAAACCGGCCGAAGCCAGAAGGAGCAGGGCGAGTAGTGATTTCCTCATGCGGTGAATCCCTTTATTATGTGCGTTCGCGTGAAACGCCTGAGCCCTCGTGGCTCGCTCCCGACTCTTTACTGAAAAGAAAAGGAAGCTACGCTTCACAACGGTAGCCTGCATCTCCGGACCTGCCAGGCCATCGACCCGACTTTACTTCACACGTGCAGCAAATAAGCTTATGGCCATTTTAGACATCCTCGAATTTCCCGACTCGCGCCTGCGCACTATCGCCAAACCAGTGGCCGTAGTGGACGACGAAGTGCGCCAGTTGGTCGATGATATGTTTGAAACAATGTATGAAGCGCCAGGCATCGGCCTCGCCGCGACCCAGGTCAACGTGCACAAACGTATCGTCGTGATGGACCTCTCCGAAGACCGCAGCGAACCGCGCGTGTTCATCAACCCCGAGTTCGAGCCCCTGACCGACGAGATGGAGCAATACCAGGAAGGCTGCCTCTCGGTGCCGGGCTTCTACGAAAACGTCGATCGCCCGCAGAAGGTCAAGGTCAAGGCCCTGGACCGCGACGGCCAACCCTACGAACTGATCGCCGAAGGCCTGCTCGCCGTGTGCATCCAGCACGAATGCGACCACCTCAACGGCAAATTGTTCGTCGACTACCTGTCCAGCCTCAAACGCGACCGAATCAAGAAGAAACTGGAAAAGCTCCATCGCCAGAACGCTTGATGCCCTCCTTTCAAAGGCTTGCTGCGGCAAGCCTTTTTCTTTTCAGAGATTGCTCCCATGACTGAGCCACTGCGCATCGTCTTTGCCGGCACCCCGGAATTCGCCGCCGAACACCTCAAGGCCCTGCTCGACAGCCCTTACGAGATCGTCGCGGTCTACACCCAGCCGGACCGTCCGGCGGGCCGCGGGCAAAAGTTGATGCCGAGCCCGGTCAAGCAGTTGGCACTGGAAAACAACATCCCGGTCTTGCAACCGCCAACCCTGCGCAACGAAGACGCTCAGGCTGAACTGGCCGCGCTGAAGCCGGATTTGCTGGTGGTAGTCGCCTATGGCCTGATCCTGCCGCAAGTGGTGCTCGATATCCCGCGCCTGGGCTGCATCAACAGCCACGCGTCGTTGCTGCCACGCTGGCGCGGTGCGGCGCCGATCCAGCGTGCCGTCGAAGCCGGCGACAGCGAAAGCGGTGTCACCGTGATGCGCATGGAACTGGGCCTCGACACCGGGCCGATGCTGCTGAAAGTCACTACACCGATCAGCGCTGAAGACACCGGCGGCAGTCTCCATGACCGTCTGGCGGAAATCGGTCCACCCGCCGTGATTCAAGCCATCGCCGGCCTCGCCGTCGGCACGCTGGAAGGTGAAGTGCAGGACGATAGTCTCGCCACATACGCACACAAACTGAACAAGGACGAAGCGCGCATCGACTGGAACCGCCCGGCCATTGAGCTGGAACGTCTGGTTCGTGCCTTCAACCCATGGCCGATCACCCACAGCACGCTGAACGGCGAAGCCCTGAAAGTGCTGGCCGCGAGCCTCTCCGAAGGTAAAGGCGCGCCAGGGGAAATCCTCAGCGCCAGCAAGGACGGCTTGATCGTCGCCTGCGGTGAGCAAGCGCTGTGTCTGACTCGTCTGCAATTGCCCGGCGGCAAAGCGCTGAACTTCAGCGATTTGTTCAACAGCCGTCGTGAGAAATTTGCCGTCGGCACCGTCCTCGGTCAAACGGCGGACGCTCAATGAATCCACGTCTGGCCGCCGCCAAGGCACTTGCTGCAGTCCTTAACGGAAAAGCCTCACTCAACAGTTCGCTGCCGACACAAATGGACAAGGTTGAAGACCGCGATCGCGGCTTCACTCAGGACCTGGCGTTCGGCACGGCTCGCTGGCAACCGCGTTTGTCGGCCCTGGCGGCCAAGTTGCTGCAGAAACCATTCAAGGCTGCGGACGCCGATGTCGAGGCGCTGTTGCTGGTCGGCCTCTACCAACTGCTTTACACCCGCGTTCCGGCCCATGCCGCCATCGGCGAGACCGTCGGTTGCGCCGAGAAGCTGAAAAAACCGTGGGCCAAAGCCTTGCTCAACGCCGTGTTGCGCCGCGCCCAGCGTGAAAGCGAAGCGCTGCTGGCCGAGCTGGAACATGACCCGGTGGTCCGCACGGCGCACCCGCGCTGGCTGCAAAAATCCCTGAAGGCCTTCTGGCCTGAGCAGTGGGAAGCCATTTGCGCGGCGAACAACGCGCATCCACCGATGATTCTGCGGGTCAACCGTCGTCATCACACTCGCGATGCCTACTTGGGGCTGCTGACCGAGGCGGGCATCGCCGCCACGCCGTGTGTCTACAGCCAGGACGGCATCATTCTCGACGCCGCTGCCGACGTGCGCAGCTTGCCGGGCTTCGCAGAAGGCTGGATCAGCGTGCAGGACGAAGCGGCGCAACTGGCCGCTGATCTGCTCGATCTGGCGCCGGGCCAACGGGTGCTCGACGCGTGCTGCGCGCCGGGCGGCAAGACTTGCCACATCCTTGAAGCCGAACCTGCACTGGCCGGCGTCGTCGCCGTGGATCTGGAAGCCAAGCGTCTGGTGCGCGTACGGGAAAACCTCGCACGCCTGGGCCTGAGCGCCGAACTGATCGCCGCCGACGGCCGTGACACTGCCACCTGGTGGGATGGAAAGCCGTTTCAACGCATCCTGCTCGACGCGCCGTGCTCGGCCACTGGTGTGATTCGTCGTCACCCGGACATCAAGTTGACTCGGCAACCGGATGACATCGTTGCGCTGGCGGTCCTTCAGGGCGAATTGCTCGACGCCATGTGGATAACTCTGGAAGTCGGCGGAATCCTGCTGTACGCCACGTGCTCAACGCTGCCGACCGAGAACACCGAAGTCATCGAAGCCTTCCTCGCCCGCACGCCGGGCGCTCGTGAACTGGACCTCGCCACGACGGCGGGCATCAAGCAGCCCCACGGTCGCCAGTTGCTGGCTCAGGAAGGCGGCCACGACGGGTTCTACTACGCCAAGCTGATCAAGATCGCCGCAGCGCGCGGTTAACCGGATTTCAAGGGAGTGACTGGATGAAAATCATCATCCTCGGCGCAGGGCAGGTCGGCGGTTCGCTGGCGGAACACTTGGCCAGCGAGGCCAACGACATCACCGTGGTCGACACTGACGGCGAACGCCTGCGCGACCTCGGCGATCGGCTCGACATCCGCACCGTGCAGGGCCGCGGCTCGCTGCCGACGGTGCTGCGTCAGGCCGGCGCGGACGATGCCGACATGCTGGTGGCGGTGACCAACAGTGATGAAACCAACATGGTCGCCTGTCAGGTCGCCCACACCCTGTTCCACACACCGACGAAAATCGCCCGAGTCCGCGAAGCGGCGTACCTGACGCGCTCCGAGCTGTTCGATAACGAAGCGATTCCCGTGGATGTGCTGATCAGCCCGGAACAAGTGGTCACCAACTACATCAAGCGCCTGATCCAGCATCCGGGGGCGTTGCAAGTGATCGACTTCGCCGAAGGCAAAGCGCAACTGGTGGCGGTGAAGGCGTACTACGGCGGACCGCTGGTGGGCCAGCAACTGCGCCAGTTGCGCGAACACATGCCGAACGTCGAAACCCGCGTTGCCGCGATTTTCCGACGTGACCGGCCGATCCTGCCTCAGGGCGATACGGTGATCGAGGCCGACGATGAAGTGTTTTTCATCGCCGCCAAGGCGAATATTCGCGCCGTGATGAGCGAAATGCGCCGTCTTGACGAGAGCTACAAGCGCATCGTTATCGCCGGTGGCGGGCAGATCGGCGAGCGCCTGGCCGAGGCCATCGAAAGCCGCTATCAGGTGAAGATCATCGAGATGAACCCGGCCCGCTGCCGCCATCTCTCGGACACCCTCGACAGCACCGTGGTGTTGCAGGGCAGCGCCTCGGACCGCGACTTGCTGATGGAAGAGAACATCGCCGACGCCGATATCTTCCTCGCCCTGACCAACGACGACGAAGCCAACATCATGTCGTCGCTGCTGGCCAAGCGCCTGGGCGCGAAGAAGGTGATGACCATCATCAACAACCCGGCGTACGTTGACCTGATCCAGGGCGGCGACATCGACATCGCCATCAGCCCGCAACTGGCGACCATCGGCACCTTGCTGGCTCACGTACGGCGCGGCGATATCGTCAGCGTGCACTCACTGCGCCGTGGCGCGGCGGAGGCCATCGAGGCGATTGCCCATGGTGATTCGAAGTCGAGCAAGGTGATTGGCAAGGCCATCGAGAATATCGGTTTGCCACCGGGTACCACGATTGGGGCGATCATTCGTGATGAAGAAGTAATCATTGCCCACGATGACACGGTGATCGCGGCCGGCGACCATGTGATTCTGTTCCTTGTGGATAAGAAGCATATACGGGATGTGGAGAAGCTGTTTCATGTGGGACTCAGCTTCTTCTGATCCGGATTTTTCGGTGATCAGACTGGCCTCTACGCGGGCAAGCCCGCTCCCACAGTTAATCCAGTGAGCATAAGATTTGTGCACGGCCGAGAACCTGTGGGAGCGGCGGTGCGACGATTCGACTTGCCCGCGAAAGCGATCTCAAGAACACAGAGCTGTCCCTGAACAACTTTGATAAGGAATCCACCATGATCGAATCCCTGGAAAAAATGCTCGCCAAGGGTGTGGATAACTCATTGCTGCGCTTCGGCCTGGGTAAGGGTTATCTGGATCTTGGGGATAACACCAAGGCCGCCGAGCATTTCCAGCGTTGCGTCGAGTTCGATCCGAAGTATTCGGCGGCCTGGAAACTGCTGGGCAAGGCGCATCTGGCACTGGCTGACTATCCGGCCGCGCGTCAGGCGTGGGAACAGGGTCTGGAAGCCGCCCGTGTTCACGGCGACAAGCAGGCGGAGAAGGAGATGACGGTGTTTCTGAAGAAACTTGAGCGTCAGGCGCACTGATCAGAGGTAGCGCAGGCCAATGCCTTCTGCGTCCACCAGCACCACTTCCATGAGCACACGCGGCGCGCCTTTGGGTAAATCCTGCACCTGACCATATACCACCGTGCCTTTCGGCAACGCAGTCAAGCCCGGATGCTTGACGTAGACACCCGTGGTCGAAAGATTGCGGGTCTGGCCAAGGTATTCGCCAAAGCTCTCATGACTGATCTTGATGCGTAGCGATTTGCGGTGTTCGGACATCTTCTGCGCCCTTTTCTGAACCGTTGTGGATAACTGTAGGAGCGAGCTTACTCGCGATGGTCTTCAACGAAAACGCGTGTTTACTGGCTAAACACGGCGCTCTTGAGTCCATCGCGAGCAAGCTCGCTCCTACACAAGTTATCCACAGATCATGCCAATCACCTCAATACCAGCGCGCTTCACCCGGCGGGCGCTTCTTGAAGCGTTTCATGCTCCACATGTACTGGCTCGGATACGCCCTCACGTAGCGCTCGACCACCTTGCTCATGGCCGCGCACGACGTCTCGGTATCGGTGCTGTACATGGCCTCTGGCGCGGCTTCGAGGATCACTTTGTAACCCGAACCGTCCGGCAGGCGCAGGGCGTGCAGGAACACGCCGACTGCTTTGCCGCCGGCCAACATGTTCGGCACGAACTTGCTGGTCAGCGCCTGGGTGGCGAAGAACGGCACGAAGATCCCGGCGGATTCGGACGGTTCCGGGTCAGCGGGAATGCCCACTGCACCACCTTTGCGCACTTCCTTGATGACACTGAGGATGCCTTCCTTGGTGGAGGCGGCAACCTTGTTGCCCAGTTGCACCCGCTGCTTGCGCAGTAATTCATCTACCGCCTTCAACTTCGGCGGACGATAGAAAATGATCGGTTTGCACTGGCTGCAATAGAAGTGGTTCAACACTTCCCAGTTACCCAGGTGACTGGTGATGCCGACGACACCTTTGCCGGAGGCGAGGGCATCTTTCAAGACGTCGAGCCCTTCGACTTCGCGCACCAGGTCGATGGAACGCTGCGCCGGCCAGATCCACGCGCAGGCGCTTTCGGTCAGGGACTTGCCGATGTCTTTCAGGCTCTGGCCCACCAGACGCTCGCGCTCGGCAGGGTTCATCTCGGGAAAGCACTTGGCGAGGTTGATCCGCACCACGTCGCGGGAACGGTTAGGGGTTTTCCACATCACCCAGCCAATCGCCGAGCCCACCACCTGCACTGCCCACCACGGTAGCAGAGCAAACAGCCGCAGAGCGCCTACCAGCAAGGCGCCTTTCAACTTATCCACAGGTCACTCCTGATTTTGTGCTGTGCGCAAGGCGGCTATTCTAACCGCCGTTTGCAAGGGCCGCGTAACGATCACAATCCTGAGTGTGGTCCATGACCATCCCCGAGGCCTGCATCAACGCGTAGCAAATAGTTGGACCGACGAAGGTGAAACCCGCCTTTTTCAGGCCTATGCTCATTTCCACAGCGACCGGCGTGACCGCCGGCACTTCGGTACGATCCTTGAAATGATTGATAACCGGTTGGCCACCAACGAAGGACCAGAGAAACTTCACCGGGTCCTCGAGCGCCAGCCAGGCCTGGGCATTGCGCCTGGCCGCGTTGAGTTTGAGGCGATTGCGAATAATGCCGGGATCGAGCATCAATTCATCGATTTCGGCGTCGCTCATCTGCGCCACGCGCTGTACGTCGAAGCCGAACAGCACCTCGCGATATCGTTCACGTTTACGCAACACCGTGATCCAGGAGAGACCAGCCTGGAACCCTTCGAGCAAAAGCAACTCGAACAATCCCTGCGCATCCCGTAGCGGCGTGCCCCACTCCTGGTCGTGATAAGCCATGTACAACGGATCTTCGGAACACCAAAAGCAGCGTGGCATAAGGCTCCAGGGGGCGTGCGCAGCAACGAATCGGGTATACTCCCGCTCTTTAAATCGCAGCCCAAGAAACAGGTGAATTTCGTGAGCCAGCCTACGCCAGCCGTGCGTACCTTCCAAGACTTGATCCTCGCCCTCCAGCAATACTGGGCCGAGCAAGGTTGCGTGGTACTTCAGCCCTACGATATGGAAGTAGGCGCCGGGACTTTCCACACTGCCACGTTTCTGCGCGCCATCGGCCCGGAAACCTGGAACGCCGCTTATGTGCAGCCCAGTCGTCGCCCGACTGATGGCCGCTACGGCGAAAACCCGAATCGCCTCCAGCACTACTACCAGTTCCAGGTGGTTCTGAAGCCGAACCCGGACAACTTCCAGGAACTGTACCTGGGCTCCCTCAAGCATGTCGGCCTGGACCCGCTGGTCCACGACATTCGCTTCGTCGAAGACAACTGGGAATCGCCGACGCTGGGCGCCTGGGGTCTGGGCTGGGAAGTCTGGTTGAACGGCATGGAAGTGACGCAGTTCACTTACTTCCAGCAAGCGGGCGGCATCGAGTGCTACCCGGTGACCGGCGAGATCACTTACGGCCTTGAGCGTCTGGCCATGTACCTGCAAGGCGTGGATTCGGTCTACGACCTGGTCTGGGCTGACGGTCCGTTCGGCAAAGTGACCTACGGCGACGTGTTCCACCAGAACGAAGTGGAGCAGTCGACCTACAACTTCGAACACGCCAACGTCGAGAAGCTGTTCGAACTGTTCGATTTCTACGAAAGCGAAGCCAAGCGCCTGATCGAACTCGACCAGCCGCTGCCATTGCCGAGCTACGAAATGGTGTTGAAGGCGTCCCACACCTTCAACCTGCTGGATGCGCGCCGGGCGATCTCGGTGACCGCGCGTCAGCAATACATTCTGCGTGTGCGCACCCTGGCGCGTTCCGTTGCGCAAGCCTATCTGCTGGCTCGCGCCAAGCTGGGCTTCCCGATGGCGACCCCGGACCTGCGTGATGAAGTACTGGCCAAGCTGGAGGCTGCACAATGAGTGCTCAAGATTTTCTGGTTGAACTGGGCACCGAAGAACTGCCACCCAAAGCTCTGAACACCCTGGCCGAGGCCTTCCTCGCCGGTATCGACAAGGGCTTGCAAGCCGCTGGCCTGAATTACGAGACCAAAACCGTCTACGCTGCACCACGTCGCCTGGCGGTGCTGATCACCGCGCTGTCGACTCAGCAGCCGGATCGCAGCATCAACCTCGACGGCCCACCACGTCAGGCCGCGTTCGATGCCGAAGGCAACCCGACTCAAGCGGCACTGGGTTTTGCCAAGAAGTGCGGCGTAGAGCTGAGCGAAATCGATCAGAGCGGGCCGAAACTGCGTTACAGCCAAAACATCGCCGGCAAGCCGACCTCGAGCCTGCTGCCGACCATCGTCGAAGATTCCCTGAACGACCTGCCGATCCCGAAGCGCATGCGCTGGGGCGCTCGCAAGGAAGAATTCGTTCGTCCAACCCAATGGCTGGTGATGTTGCTCGGTGACCAGGTCATCGAATGCACCATCCTCGCCCAGAAGGCCGGTCGCGATTCCCGTGGTCACCGCTTCCATCACCCGGAAAGCGTGCGCATCACCTCGCCGGCCAACTACCTGACCGACTTGCGTGCCGCTTACGTTCTGGCCGACGCCAACGAACGTCGCGCGATTATCAGCAAGCGCACCGAAGAGCTGGCGACGATGCAGGAAGGCACGGCGATCGTTCCGCCAGCCCTGCTCGACGAAGTGACCGCGCTGGTTGAATGGCCAGTACCGCTGGTGTGCTCGTTCGAAGAGCGTTTCCTCGACGTGCCGCAAGAAGCGCTGATCACCACCATGCAGGACAACCAGAAGTATTTCTGCCTGCTGGATGCCGATGGCAAGTTGCTGCCACGTTTCATTACCGTGGCCAACATCGAAAGCAAAGACCCGCAGCAGATCATCGCCGGTAACGAGAAAGTGGTTCGCCCACGCCTGACCGACGCCGAGTTTTTCTTCAAGCAAGACAAGAAGCAGAAACTCGAAGTCTTCAACCTGCGTCTGCAAAACGTGGTGTTCCAGGAAAAACTCGGCAGCGTCTACGACAAGGCCGAGCGCGTTTCCAAACTCGCTGCGTTCATCGCGCAACGCATTGGCGGCAACGCTGCATGGGCCTCCCGTGCCGGCCTGCTGTCCAAGTGCGACCTGGCGACCGAGATGGTCGGTGAATTCCCGGAGATGCAAGGCGTCGCCGGTTACTACTACGCCCTCAACGACGGCGAGCCGGAAGAAGTTGCTCTGGCGCTGAACGAGCAGTACATGCCTCGTGGCGCTGGCGCTGAGCTGCCGACCACCCTGACCGGTGCGGCCGTCGCCATCGCCGACAAACTCGACACACTGGTCGGCATTTTCGGTATCGGCATGCTGCCGACCGGTAGCAAAGACCCGTATGCACTGCGTCGCGCAGCGCTGGGTGTGTTGCGGATCCTGATCGACAAGAAGCTCGACCTTGATCTGACCGATGCCGTGGCGTTCGCTGTGAATGCGTTCGGTGCCAAGGTCAAAGCCGCTGGCCTGGCCGACTCGGTACTCGAATTCGTATTCGACCGTCTGCGCGCCCGTTACGAAGACGAAGGCGTCGATGTCGGGACTTATCTGTCGGTAAGGGCACTGAAGCCGGGTTCGGCGCTGGACTTTGATCAGCGCGTACAAGCGGTAGAAGCTTTCCGCAAATTGCCGGAAGCCGCTGCCCTCGCCGCTGTGAACAAGCGCGTGTCCAACTTGCTGAGCAAGGTGGAAGGCTCGGTTCCATCGGTCGTTGAAGCCAAGTATTTCGACAATGCCAACGAGTTCTCCCTGTACTCGGCGATTCAGCAGGCAGACCAGGCTGTTCAGCCAATGGCCGCTGCGCGTCAGTACAGCGAATCTCTGGCGCGCCTGGCTGCCTTGCGCGAACCGGTGGACGCGTTCTTCGAAGCCGTGATGGTCAATGCGGATGACGCCAACGTGCGCGCCAACCGGTATGCGCTGCTGTCGCGTCTGCGTGGGCTGTTCCTCGGCGTCGCCGACATTTCGCTGCTGGGCTAAGGGGCTGCTGTTGAAACTGCTGATTCTCGATCGGGACGGGGTGATCAACTACGACTCCGACGCTTACATCAAGTCGGTGGAGGAGTGGATTCCGCTCCCCGGTTCGATCGAAGCCATCGCGCAGTTGAGCAAGGCCGGCTGGACGGTAGCCGTCGCTACCAACCAGTCCGGCGTCGCTCGCGGCTATTACGACCTCGCCACCCTGGACGCCATGCATGAGCGCTTGCGCTCGCTGGTGGCGGAGCAGGGTGGTGAAGTCGGGCTGATCGTCTATTGCCCGCACGGGCCGGACGAAGGCTGCGATTGCCGCAAGCCAAAACCCGGGATGCTGAAAACCATCGCCGCGCATTACAACGTGTCGCTGACGAATCTATGGTTCGTCGGCGACAGTCTTGGTGACCTGGAAGCCGCCAAAGCCGTCGATTCTCAGCCAGTTTTGGTAAAGACCGGGAAAGGCGAAAAGACTTTGGGCAAGACCCTACCGGTAGGCACCATGATTTTTGACGATCTCGCGGCGATTGCCGCAGAACTTGTGCACAAATGCACTTAACTAAGTGTGCGCTTCTGAAATTCCTGGCAAAGGATGATAGGGGAGTGCGCTTTATATAGACGGGCAGAGCCCGCACGGTAAACGTCGCCATGTCGATACTGCAGGCCATCAGAACCTTCCTCTTTTACCTGCTGCTGGGCACCAGCTCCTTGCTCTGGTGCAGCCTGAGCTTTTTTATCGCGCCTTTTTTGCCGTTCAAGGCGCGCTATCGTTTTATCAACGTGTACTGGTGCCGCTGCGCCTTGTGGCTGAGCAAAGTCTTTCTGGGCATCAGCTACGAAGTGAAGGGCGCCGAGAACGTGCCTGAGCAGCCCTGCGTGATTCAATCGAACCACCAGAGCACCTGGGAGACGTTCTTCCTCTCGGCCTACTTCGAGCCGTTGAGCCAGGTGTTGAAGCGCTCATTGCTGTTTGTGCCGTTCTTTGGCTGGGCCATGGCCATGTTGCGACCGATCGCCATCGACCGCGACAACCCGAAGGCCGCGCTCAAGCATGTGGCGAAGAAAGGCGATGAACTGCTGAAGGATGGCGTCTGGGTGCTGATCTTTCCTGAGGGGACGCGAGTTCCTTACGGCACTATCGGAAAATTCTCACGAGGTGGCACCGCGTTAGCCGTCAACGCCGCGCTTCCCGTGCTGCCGATTGCTCACAATGCCGGCAAGTTCTGGCCGAAGACCGGATGGGCGAAGAAGCAAGGCGTCATCACCGTGATCATCGGCGAACCGATGTATGCCGAGGGCAGCGGGCCGCGAGCCATTGCCGATCTAAATGATCGGGTTCAGGCCTGGAACGAACAGATGCAGCGGGAAATGGGCTCGATTCCGCCCGCTCCGCAAGCGCCGGCTGCCAGCGATCAGATGGCTGTCTGAGGTTCTGTGGATAACCTGTGTACCGTTTCGCTGAAAAAAGGCGGTTTTTGTCTGTAAGCTTATGATTTATATGCATATTTCTTAAGCTCATAAAATGACGAAAAACGTGCATAAGTTTTTTTCGGGCGTAAAAAAACCGGCTGATATAGCCGGTTTTTTGTGCGTGAAATTTGAGCAGCAATGCTTAGCCGTTTTTCAGCTTATGCGGAATTTTGTGTAATAAAAAAGGCCAGCGCAATGCGCTGGCCTTTTTTTGTTTGGCAGGTCCGCTGGATGTCGATGGGCACATTAAGTGTCATGCTTACCCTAGGTGCAATCAGGGTTCCACGTGGAACATGGGCACCATAAATGTCGCAGTTGAGCCGCAATTAGTGTCGTATTGCGTTTTTTTGACCGTATTAAATGTCGTTTCCGGAACCAGCATCCTCACCGGAATGAAGGCACTTGCTAGCTGCGCCCAAAATCGAATCCAAGGGACCGTGCTGCTAGAGCAAGTCCATAGTGGCTAGGGAGTCGGCCATTCGGTAACCCATCGCTTTGTAACCCGCCTGCCGCTTATCCCACATCCTCATCAACGCGACATTACCCGCGTCGACGAAGTCGATCACTCGCACGTCGGCCTTATCGGCATGCGCTCGATGCAATCGGCCTGCGTATTGCTGAAGGATTCCTTTCCAAGAGATAGGCATTGCAAGCACCAATGTGTCCAATGCTGGATGATCGAAGCCTTCACCAACTAGCTTTCCAGTTGCAACGAGCACGCGTGGAGCATCGGATGGAAGTGAGTCAAGCTCGTGCATGCGGGAGATTCGCTGTTTTTTTGGCACACGCCCATGAAGTGTAAAAAGGTTATGCACGCGCCCCTTCAACTCAGCCCCAAGAGCATCTGCATGCTCAGTACGCTCAGTCAGCACCAAGATCTTCCTACCTTGGCTAAAGGCTAGCTCAACCTCGGAGACAATTTTGGCTGTACGCTCGATATCGTCAGCCAGGCGTCGAAACACGTCCTGAATTCCTGAGCCGTCGGGGACGACAATAGGCTTGGAAAGCAATCGGGGCACTACAGACAAATCATGAGGGGCACTTGCCGGTCGAGAAGCAGAGTGCCGGATCGGTCCGCATTGCATAAAGATGATAGGTTGCTGCCCATCACGGCGTACTGGAGTTGCTGTAAGTCCCACCACATACCTCGCGGCAGCACTCCTCAGTAACGACTCGAACGAAACCGCTGACACGTGATGGCACTCATCTACGATGATCTGGCCGTAGTTTTTCACCGTATCGCTGACCTCACCTTTTCGCGATAAAGACTGCATTACAGCGATATCGATGACACCTGTGGGTTTTGCCTTTCCACCGCCGATAGTACCCACGACTTCATTGCCGACACCTAGAAATGCATGCAAACGCTCTTGCCATTGCCGTAGCAGCTCAGTCCTATGCACAAGCACCAACGTGTTAACACTGCGCCTCGCTATCAACGCGGCGGCAGTCACGGTTTTGCCAAATGCCGTCGGCGCACACAGGATGCCGACGTCATTACTAAGCATCGAGCTGACCGCAACTTCCTGATCAGAACGCAACGTGCCGAGAAAACTCACGTCGATGGGGTCGCCAGCAAAGCGTTCATCTTGGAATTCAGCGGTGATTCCATTTTCCTCCAGAAGCTCAAGAGCCGCATCTAAGCATCCACGTGGTAAGGCGATGTGTTTAGGGAAATTTTGCGCGCAGCCAATGACCCTAGGTTTATTCCAGACCGATAGGCGCATGGCCTGAGCCTTATAAAACTCAGGGTTTTGAAATGCCGCGAGTCGGACAAGCTGATTTGCCAAGGGCTGCGGTAATTCCGATTTTTCGAAGTACACCAGGTTGGCCAGTGTGATACGGAGAGACGCAGGTAACGGGCAAGTCAATTTACGCGATCTCGAATCACGATCTTTCCAAGGTTCAGCATCCCCCTCGTCCTCGACATACGCGACGCCTACGGGATCACGGTTACCCATCGCCCGGATAATTGCCGGGTCAATATCCCCTGGGCTCATCCGCTGAATGGAGGCCAGAAAGGCCCATTGATCAGAATGAGGTTCCAGTGAGTCATCTACAAAAACGCTGTTATTTTTTGCCCTGGCACGCTTTTGCAAAGGCAGTGCAATAAGGTTCCCAAAGCCACCCTTGGGCATATAGTCCTGGTTTGGAAACAGTCGATCATAGGAGCTGAGCGCCAATTGGCGAGTACGCTCACAGGCATGACTGATGATCGCAGCACCTAGGCGGCGTGCATCAAAAGCAGAAACATTACGGTCGAAAAAAATCCACGCATGAGCACCATTGCCTGAGCGCGAAATCTCCAATGCCACTGGGACTTTTAGCTCATGACACGACTGAACAAAAGCTCGGGCATCATCACGCCATTCAGCCTCATCGAAGTCGACGGCCAGAAAGTAACAGGTGTCATCAGGGAGCAAAGGATAGATGCCAACCACCACGTCGCCTGCCAAGTGACGAAAAATCACCTCATCGGTCAGCGGCAGCAATTGACGATTGCCGCAATCGCCACATTTGATTCGCGGCTTCTCACAAACCCCAGGTCGCCATTCGTTAGCACAGGCTGGCGCGTATCCTGACTTGCCTGCCTTGCTTTCCCAACGGATGGGATAAACGTCGCCCCTACCGCGAAACAGGTTTCTGAATAGATCAACCTTGGCATCTGTATTGAGCAGCCGCGAAGCCTCAATTTGAGCAACCGGTATCTTCACCGGCTCAACAGGCAGGTGCCAATCAATCCCATGAGCGTCAAGCATGGCAATTAGCCTGGCGTTCTCAGCTTGTAATGTCGCCAGCAGATTGGCGTCTGTCACAGCTTTCCACCTCTAGCATTCAAAATCAGCGCATAGCCCGCGCGCTGCTGATCCCAGTCCAGACAGAAACATAGCGGTTATCAAAAGACCGAGATTCGGATCTGTCACCAGCGTTCCTTGAGCCGCTTCACTAATGTCCAGCGACTTCAAGCAGCCCCTTGATCCAAGCGATTGGCTCCTGACTTTCTCTGGAGTCAAACACAAACTCTTGCCCTCGCGCTGCGCTTTTGAGAAGACAGAATTCCCCATCGTGAGTCCAGCGATTCAGGTCTGGATGGAAGCTCAACATATATATTCCCTCACCAGGGAACAACCAAGACGGCAACCGCCATTGAGTTGGATTTTTGGCACATGGTGCTGTGTGTTGCCGCTGACCGAAAACTGACCCAGTAAAGGCTGTTCTGCCGACTGAAAACTGACCCAGGTGTTCAACTGCTTCTGCTCGCTTTCCGAGCAGGAGAACACAGGGTGATCAGCATGGAAATGTTGGGGAAAATTCGGCGGATGTACTTTCGCGACAAGCTGTCGCTGCATCAGATAGCCAAGCGTACCGGGCTGTCGAGAAACACCATCCGAAAATGGGTCAGAGCGCCCGAAGCAACTCAGCCGGCGTACCAGCGGTGCGCAGCCTTCAACAAACTCAGTCCATTTCACCAGACGCTGGAGCAGGCGCTCAAGGCCGATTCGTTTCGGGCAAAGCACAACCGCAGGAGCGCCAAAGCGCTCCTTGAGCTGATCAAGGCCGAGGGTTACGACGGCGGCTACAGCCAGCTCACCGCCTTCATTCGCTCGTGGCGCGGTGAGCAAGGCAAATCCTTACGTGCCTTTGTACCGTTGACGTTCGCACTCGGTGAGGCTTTTCAATTCGACTGGAGCGAAGAAGGTCTGCTGATTGGCGGCCTGTTCCGACGCATCCAGGTCTCCCACATGAAGCTGTGCGCCAGTCGCGCATTTTGGTTGGTTGCGTATCCCAGCCAAGGCCACGAGATGTTGTTCGATGCCCATACCCGCTCGTTTGGCGCGTTAGGTGGGGTGCCGCGTCGCGGCATCTACGACAACATGAAGACCGCTGTCGACAAGGTCAACAAGGGCAAGGGCCGCACGGTCAATGCCCGGTTTGCCGTGATGTGCGCGCACTACCTGTTCGACCCGGACTTCTGCAACGTGGCCTCCGGCTGGGAAAAAGGTATCGTTGAAAAGAACGTCCAAGACAGCCGACGGCGCATCTGGCTCGATGCTCAAAACTGCATGTTCCACACCTTCGAGGAACTGAATGCTTGGCTCGGCCAACGCTGCCGTGCGCTCTGGGACGAGCTGGTGCACCCGCAGTACAACGGGCTGACAGTGGCGGACGTCCTGGAGCTGGAACGCGCTGAATTGATGCCGATGCCGACCGCCTTTGATGGTTACGTCGAGCGCACCGTGCGGGTCTCCAGCACCTGCCTGATCAGCGTGGCGCGAAATCGCTACTCGGTGCCGTGTGAGCGGGTCGGCCAGTGGGTCAGCAGCCGTCTGTATCCTTCGCGGATTGTAGTCATCGCCGATGAAACGACGATTGCCAGTCACAAGCGCCTCTTTGATCGAGACCAGGTCAGCTTCGACTGGCAGCACTACATCCCGCTCATCGAACGCAAGCCCGGAGCGCTGCGCAATGGCGCTCCGTTTGCTGATCTGCCGAAGCCGTTGCAACTGCTAAAACGCGGTCTGAGGCGTCACACCAACGGTGATCGAATCATGACGCAGGTACTGGCGGCTGTTCCCATCGCCGGGCTCGATGCCGTGTTGGTGGCTGTGGAGTTGGTACTTGAATCAGGCAGCTTGAGCGCTGACCACATCCTGAATGTCCTGGCTCGACTGACATCGACAGCAGCCCCTCCGTCCGCCGAAACCAGCCTTCAACTCAAGATAGCGCCTGTCGCCAATACGGCACGCTACGACCGGCTCCGTACCACCGATGAGGAGACTCGCAATGCGTGATCTTATGGCGGAACTCAAAGAACTGCGTCTGCATGGCATGGCCAGCGCCTGGGAAGAACTGGCTTCCCAAGGAGAGGCCTCAACGACCTCGTCGAAATGGCTGCTCGAACATCTGCTTCAACAAGAACATGCAGATCGTGCCGTACGGTCTGTGAATCATCAGATGCACATGGCCAAACTCCCCATGCATCGTGATTTGGCCGGCTTCGACTTCAGCGCTTCCAGCGCTGACGCCCGCCTGGTCAGGGATCTGTCCAACCTGGAGTTCACCGATACCGCGCAAAATGTCGTGTTCATCGGCGGGCCTGGAACAGGCAAAACACACCTCGCCACCGCCTTGGCCGTGTCCGGGATCACGACGCATCACAAACGCGTGCGCTTCTACTCCACGGTGGATCTGGTCAATTTACTGGAGCGCGAAAAGTACGACGGCAAGGCAGGCCGAATCGCTCAAGGGCTGCTTCGCACAGACCTGGTGATACTCGATGAACTGGGGTATTTGCCCTTCAGCCAGAGCGGTGGTGCCCTGTTATTTCACTTGCTGTCCAAGCTGTACGAGCACACCAGCGTGGTCATCACGACCAACCTCAGCTTCTCGGAATGGTCGAGCGTGTTTGGCGACGCCAAGATGACCACGGCGTTGCTAGATCGGCTGACACACCACTGCCACATCGTCGAAACGGGCAACGAGTCCTACCGCCTGCAACACAGCAGCTTGGTCGCCCAGACGAAGATCAAATCACGTGAACGAAAGCGCAAGGACGATGATGGTGCCGAGGACGATGAGCCGTTTTGATCTGCACCAAGATACCCTGCCGCATGCCTGCATGCGGTGGGGCTTGATGCCTCGTCCACTGGGACACGACTGCTAAGCTTATCCACAATTGCTGATGCAAAAATCAGCAATCCGCCCTGGGTCAAATTTCAATCGGCAGGGTGGGTCAGTTTTCAATCAGCGCCGACAATCCAGAGGGGACTGAACGGATTTTTGACTACTTCGGCGGTATTGTTGGGCCAGTCATTACCCTGAGCGACGCCATCAAGGCGCGGCGCCTGGTTCCGTATCGCTACTACCCTCACTTCGTCAGCCTAAACGAGGATGAGCGCGGTAGGTGGCGCGAGCTAACCCTCAAGCTCAAGAAGCTCTATGCCTTCTCGCAACGGGACGGGGCTGGCAAGCCCGTTGATACCCTCCGCAGTAGGCTGCTGAAAATCCAGCGCTCTTGGATTCCCAAGAAGGCCGCACGGAAAGTAGATGTAACCCAGTCGATTCTGCGTAAATGCTACGAAACCGGGCAACACTGGCTAATATATTGCGAAGACAGTAACCAGCTCGCGGATGTGGCTGAAGCGTGCAAAACCATCGGAATCAACCCGCTGGTTTATCACAGTGCGATGAACGGCGAAGCACCTGCCACCCTGAGCTATTTTGTCCAATTTGGCGGAGTGCTTATTTCGATCCGCTGCCTAGATGAAGGGATCGATATTCCGATCATTTCACACGCGATCATTTTGGCATCAAGTCAGAATCCACGGCAGTTCATCCAGCGCCGAGGGCGCGTGCTGCGACAGCATGAGAGTAAAACTCTAGCCGAAATTCATGACGTGCTGGTGATTCCTATTGATCCTGAAGCAGACGAGCAGGATTCCCTGACGCTCTCAGAATTCAAGCGAGCTATCGAGTTTGCTGATGATGCAATCAACCAAACTGAAGCATCTGTTCTCAGGGAGAAAGCGGTGGAGCTTGGATTGTTACTGAGTGATATCTATGAAATGGGAACAGAGGATGAGACTGATGACGACAGCGAAGTGCCAAACTGAGAACGCTAGATAAGTAGCTCACAGGTACCTTGCCGAAGATCTTGCATCGGTTTGCGAACTAGGTAAGGAAACTGAGGCCAAAAATAAAACTCCTGGAGATGCTATCTACCAGGAGTTTTGTTTTGACGCTTACTGATCAATAACTTTGACCGAAGTGGAAAATAACTTTTCCCACCTACAGCAGCCAAGCAGCCAAGCAGCCAAGCAGCCAAGCAGCCAAGCAGCCAAGCAGCCAAGCAAGGATGCAGTTTGTTTCGATGAAGCCGCAACCATGTTCAATCACATCGCCCATAAAACCCAAACTAGGGCTTGGAGCATGGTGTGTATCGCTTTGACTAGGCTACGCCACAAAGAAAAACCCCGGCACCAAGGCCGGGGTTTTCCCTAGAAAGCGACAGTAACTCGCCCACTTGCGACACTTAATGTGCCCATCGACACTGGATGTAGGTTCACAAAATAGATGATTCGAGAGCCCCAGCAAACGCTGGCAGAAAATCATTTTTTTTGTGAGTCCTCCGGTTGGAATTCGCAAAATAAATGAGAAAAGCCTACCCGCGTCACAGAATAGATGCCTTCGAGTAAAACTGTTCCCACTTCAACCTTCAGCTCAACCGGCGATCTAAGGTGTTTGTATGGGGAGCGACAGTGATGGAGGTTTATACGTACTGATGAGCGCAAGCGCGGATGATGTCTGGTTGTTGGTTGACTGAATCACCAGCGGCAAGGGGACGATCTCATTGTCCTCATCAGTATGCAGCCCGTCTGACCGCCGCCAAGGATGGCGAGGTCAACGAACCTGCGCGTCTTAGTGGCTGAAGCGCCCACGTGCTTCGTCGATGCCACTTATCCTCACTTAGTCGACCGGAGCGTACCGGTCGCAATAAAGTAAGCGAAATCCTCGTCGCCGACGCGGGCGGCTTCACCCACTATCGTGACTGTATCGCGGCTACCTTTCCTGACGCGGGGCTTCGGCTTAGGGGGTTTGGCCGGGCGAGGGTTGTCGAAATGCCTCATATGGAACTCTTTTTTAGCCTCATTACCGACACTGGTTTTGTTCATATTTCATCAAAGGGCGAGTGAGTGACGGCACTCTAAAGGGTTCCTCGAATGTCAGCTCGCCGGCATAGTGGTGCAACTCAAGTTAAGGGTAATGACTGCCTACCCAAGCGCTCAATGTTCAATCAACATTCTGTTGCTGAGTGGTGAGTGGTGAGTGGTGAGTGGTGAGTGGTGAGTGGTGAGTGGTGAGTGGTGAGCGTATCACCGGTTCAGGCAGTGACCTGCTCCGCTTATCCAATACCTAGAACAGATCAAAAGCGCTCAAAGCGGCGTTTCATTTTTTGAATCTCCCCCGGATATTTTACGCAGCTCAGAGCGGACCTCTTTTATGGCACCGATCAACGGAGCGAAATATAGTCGCGGAGCGTTCTTCACGATCAGGAGCAGTTCTTCGGCTAACGTGGACTTCATGGTCGCAAACTCAATGGCACGTGTTTCGTTATGTCTAGCATCCTTTTAGATGGTTTTTCAAGGAGCTTTGAGGGCTCTACATCAGTTACAGACGACCGGCGGCTTGACCGGTTTTCTGGGTAAATGCGGCCACACCGTGCAGTGCATGTGAAGTTTCACCGTTCGTAAACGCTCAAGGCGATCCCTGGACTTGCCCCTACTAAACCGGACACCACCTCTCTGTTAAATTGATGCCGCTGCCAAGCGCCTGAATTCCTTCGGTGAGCGATAGTTCAAGGCGCTGTGCGGATGCTGCTCGTTGTAATGCTCGAAGGCAATTGCCAAGATGCGCAGTGCCGTTTCGCAATCCGGCTTAGGCATGTGCGCCACGTAATCACGCTTGATCGTCTTCACGAAGCTCTCGGCCATGCCGTTGCTCTGCGGGCTGCGCACTGGTGTGGTCACCGGCTGCAAGCCGATCTGTCGAGCAAACAGGCGTGTCTGCGGGCGCAAGCTTCATCGGAACAAAAGCAGGCAAAGCCGGCGCCTGATGATCACGGTAAGCAGGTATCCACTTTCGAACCAGGTTGGCGTTAATGCCGTGACGCAGGGCCACGCTGGCCATCGACACGCCAGGTTGCAGGCATTCTTGGACGATCTGGGCTTTAAAGGGTTTGGGATAAGAGGTTCTTTGGCGCATGGCAATCCTGATGATAGGGGCGATAGTGTCCACGTATTTTTAAGTGGACAACATCGCCCTTGTCGCTGGGATCGGGTAGGTCACTTCGCCGGACGCTTACCAATAACCCGCTTAACCCAAACGATGAAATCAACATGCAAATCGCTCTAGGCCGAGCCGTATCCTTCATCCTTTTCGGACGGTTTTAATCCCATGACGTTAATGCAATAGACCATCAATTTCACGCTGTCTAGGTTGGTGGCTTTGTTATTGGATTCCATAACATCGAATAGATCAGTTTTAGGATTTTTCCACCTGCCGCAGTGCGTAGTTCGTTTAGTTAGAAAAATCGGCATAACAATATAGTTCCAAGAATCCCATCGAAGCAAAAAGCCCTTGACACATTCAGGCAAAACAACTTAGATTCCGGCGCGAACCAGTAGCTCAGTTAGTTAGAGCGCTTACAGATACATGTAAGAGGTCGTGGGCGCGAATCCCACCTGGTAAAAAGCTTTGATTCAGAGCTTTTTACAGGTGATTTCAGTTAAGTTATTAGTTTACGCGGTATCGGCTGTTTTTGGGCCCCTTTTCGAACTTCTAACGTTTGAGGGTCACACACTTCAAATTTTTCATTCCGCCAGTCTAACTCTTCACAAGCTGAAATATCTTCCAGCTCTACACCCGATAAGTATCTTTTACCCTCCCATATTACCCCCAGTGGCTTAGCCAAGCCGGCCCGGTAGATTCCAACAAGTTGTGGTGCACCTCCTGTCAACGAATCATCTCCGCTTTTTAGCGACGAACAAAAAGCACCGAAGACGCTTCGACTTGTGTTTTGTACATCTGTTTGCTGCCAACGGTATTCCCAATTCTTGATCGAGCCGCTTCCAGATCCTGCCCCTCTTATCAGTCCAGAGCGAAAACCTGAAACAGGACCACCAGGAAACTCCATTACCTCAGAACTCACGACTCTAGAACCAGAACTATATACACGCCCAGCATGAAATTCACATGCTATCCCTTGCCCTGTCCGAGAAATATAAAAAATCTGAAAAGGTCTTCTTTGTGACGTAGGATAATCACTAAAGCTTACCTCCACACTTTTTCGAACTCGCTCCAGCTTTTCGTAAAAATTACGGCAACCAAAGAACATCCCACCAGCATCTATCCTTTCGCATATAGGACCGATCACTAACAGTGGAAAGAGCACATCTCCACAAAATCCAAAAGCCTCAGGCGAAGACTTTGCGATAAAAAGTTTCCCTCCGTAATTCCAAGCATCAGCTGCCCCCCATGAAATCCGACTATCACTTGCCAAGTAAATTGACGATGGTCCTCGTTGATCAACTCCAAGCCATGAAATCAACGTAGTCATTTTTTCTCCTATGCTCTTACCTCCAAATCGCAGGCAATGGTCCACAAGAAATCAGACTGGGTCAACGACATCTCAGTGAATGATCCAACTCAGCCTCCGCGTCAACATGCAGCTCAGACCTCAAATCCATAATCGTTGTAGATAAATTAATCGGCCCCCAAAACTCTTCAGGTCCAGGATGGTGAAGCGTTGGGGTCTCGTGGCGGTCACTTGACTCATCATCGTGCGCTAGGTGGTTGGCTTGAAATTCAAAGTACATGAGCGCCTAGCAGAAAAGACGCCGCATACAGCGTTGGGGCAAGTGTTAGCATGGCTTTTTGACTTCATCGAGCACGAGTGCCGGTGTATCATCGCAGAGTCCCGATCTACTGAAACGTTTCTCCGTGTGAGCAATTCCAGCAAATACTTCCAACACTTGTGATACGAACATTCTAAGATATCGTTTTTTGCGACTTAAAGTTTGCCACCGTCACTCACGCACTATCTCGAGCAAGGTATGCAGAAAAGGATTATTCAGCTTCTCAATAAAACCTCAGGACTGAAGGCGCGAGAAATTGCAAGCCAGCTAGAACTTGAGCGAAAAGCGATATCCCACCATCTTCATGAACATCGGGATATTTTCGTTCAAAATCCTGACACGTTTGGATGGTCGGTCATAAAAAGTGCCAGCTTCATTTTGGAGTTGACATGTGCCGGTGCATGGCTATCGGAAGCGCATTTCGAAAGGGCTTTGGCGAAAGCAGGGTCTCCACTGGATGCAGATCACGGTCACATTATTATCAAGGTCGCACCGGAACGCAGCGTTTTACTCTGCGCAGCGGTGAAGATACTCGCTCTGGCCAACCAGCTTGTAGCAGCCAAGAAAAAAGTAGAAATTGATTTTACAGACAACAAAAAAACTCTTAGTTATTTGAACCGTTCAGGGTTCATTGACAGACTAGATCCGGCGGTTAAAGTGCTGCCAAAACGCCCCGCGAGCTCTGCTGCTCAGCAATACAATGCAAACAATGTCGGACTCGTTGAGCTACTGGAAATTAAAGGTTCCGAGAATGTACCGGCGCGTATCAAACAAAGTTTTATCGAGGCATTCGGTGGTGACCATGCAAATAAGCTTTTTACAGTAGTCGCCGAGTATGTAGGCAATGTTGAAGAACATTCCGATACTAAAATCCCTGGCATAGCGGGGCTACAGTGTTATCGCGGCCCCGATACCAACAAAGCGCGGATTACTACTGTGGTATCTGACTCTGGAAAAGGCATTTGCCAGACTTTGCGCCCTGTACTTGAAGAGCAGTTTCCAGATATTGCTAAGAAATTTGATAAAGCATTACAGGCTTCAGATCCGAAGCTAATCATACATACCGTACTTAAAGGCGGGCTAAGTCGGCGTGGTGCCGGGCGTGGTGGAGCCGGATTACATACCAGTCACGAAGAAGCAGAAAAGTTACTGAATACAAAAATTAAAATCAGACAGGAAAACTTCTCTGTCACGTTAGAGTATCAATCTGGCGTTATTGAAAGTGCCAGCTGGATATTGAACTTGCCTAAGCTAATAGGCACACACATCGTGTTTGAATTCATCTTGACAAAAAATCAATCTCTGCTTAAACTCGAGCCATGAACGAGAAAATATATATCATAAATCTGCGGGGCTTCACGGAAGAAAGTAACCCCTATGGCACTTCAAGGGGTAGGAAAACTCATGCCAAGTTATTGGATTGCATCGATAAACTTCGCGGCAAAACCGTAATTGGCGTATCGCTTTCAGGTCTAGAAGGCGCAGATGTTTCCTTTCTTCGTGAGTCATTAATTTATACAGTCAAGCGATACAGCAAGGAATTTACCTTTTTTGCGTTCGACGTCCATGACGAAGACATCTTTGCAAATTTGCATGGTGCAGCGCTGTCTGGTGATCAGCGCTTAACGTGCTGGTTTGGCCATGAATGCAAATTTGTGGGTCCAGAACCTACCGCCTCGAGCAAAGCGCTCCTGGATATGGTGGTGAGTCATCGCGCTACCACTACCTCCAAGGTGGCTGAGGAGCTGAACATCAGCGTCCAGAACGCTAGCACCCGCCTCAAGCGACTGTCAGAAGAAGGTTTTTTGATGAGGACCGAGGAAGCCGCTGAGACAGGGGGCAAGGAATTTGTATATCAGGTGATTGGACAGTCCGCTTAAATGGCTTCCATTAATCAGAAAAAGGGTCTAAGCTTCCGCTCAGTCCCTTTTTTTATGCTTGCAGTTAAACAGATTCATTTATCGAGACGCTGAAAAGGAACGTCCGAGGAGCTAAAGGATGAAGGCACGATTTGAAATCAAAAGGGGCACGGACGAGGAAAGGTACTTCCACCTGAAGGCGCCAAACGGAGAAATCATAATGTCCAGCGAGGGCTACAAGACACTCGCCGGGTGTGAAAACGGCATTGGCTCATGTCGGGAGCACGCGCCGTATGACCGGTTTTACGCGAGGGCTGTGACACAAGGGGGCAAGGCGCACTTTCATTTGAGGGCGGCCAATAACCGAGTCATCGGGCAAAGCGAATTATACGAATCGGTGCAAGCCCGTGATGCCGCGATTGAAGCGATCAAACGGTACGCGCCGCAAGCAGATGTAATCGACCTCACGAAATGAGGCGCACGGCGAAACGCGCCACACAACAAAATTAGGAAGCGACACGAAAGGGAATTTGAAAGAGGACATCGAAGGAAGGAAAGTCAAAGCGCAATTGCAGTTGCGCCTTAACTCAAACACGAATACGTCTGTGCTGGATGAGTATCTTCGTGCGTTGCCGGTCAGTCAAGCGCTGATCGTGTTCCCTCTCCTACGAAAACAAACTGGCTTCATTCGAGGCCATAACCCGCCCAAAAAGGGCAACCGTTAGGAGATACACCATGGAAGTTATTCATCAGAACCACCACAACGGCTTCGTGATCGAAGTGGCCGACAAGAACCTCGTTTTCCGCCAGGTAACTATCGAGGACAAAACACCCACCGGCGCCCAGATCGCGGCGGCGGTCGGCTTCAAGCCTGACCAGCTGGCGACTGTCATTCAGTTGCTTGCCTCCGGCGCTATGGAAGACATCCGCCCAGATGAATTCGTGACGCTTGAATTTGAGCCGGCCCGCTTCATCGTGGTCGAGACCGACCGCAGCTACTTCCTTACCGTTGATGGCGCTCGCAAGGACTGGCCTTATCAGCACATTACCGGGCACCAGATCCGCACGCTTGCAGAGGTTGGTGAAAACAAGCGTCTGCTGCTGGAGCGCGAGGAAGAAGCCGATCTTGAAATCCAGGACACCGCCATCGTTAATCTGGACGAAGCGGGTATCGAACGCTTCATCACCCGCAAGGCGGTTTGGAAGCTTAATGTCCAAGGCGTCGTGCTCGAGATCGATACGCCGACGATCAAGGTGCGTGACGCTGTGGTTCGGGCAGGGCTGAACCCGAACGAAAGCTGGCATATCTACCTCAAGGTCGAGGGTCAGCCGAAGCAGGAAAAAACCCTTGATGACGTCATTGATCTGACGACACAGGGCATCGAGAAGCTGCGCCTCACGCCTAAGGACGTGGCCAACGGTGAGGCGGCATTGCCGCCCCGCCGGCTTTTCAGTCTGTTGCCAGTCGATGAACAGCATCTTGATCAGATGGGCCTTCGTTGGGAGACCTGCCTGAGCGAAAATCGCCGGTGGCTGGTGATCCACAACTATCACTTGCCCGTAGGTTACACCCCTCAGATTGTCCGCCTCGCACTCGAGGTTCCGCCTGGTTATCCCACCTCTCAAATCGACATGTTTTACTTTAACCCGACCGTGAGCCTTACCAGCCGCGTTGTGATTCCCTGCGTGCAGATCACTGCTGTCGTTGACGAGGATTCCTTTCAGGGCTGGTCGCGGCACCGTACGACGACTCCGTGGAATCCCGCGACGGACAATGTGATCACTCAACTTGCCCTAGTCGAAGGCTGCCTTCACAAGGAGATCGGTGAATGAGCATCGACTCTCGTCTTGTTCTGACGGAGGAGATTCACGCCTCGCTTCGGGAACATCTGTTCCCGGGCGACGGCCTGGAAGCCGCCGCCATACTCATTTGCACGCGCTACGCCGGCGAACATTTAAAGCTGTTCGCAAAGCATCTGATCGTCGTTCCTTACGATGAGTGCGCGGACCGTGATGCAAACTACATCACCTGGCCCGGCAGCTACCTGGAACAGGGGATCGACCTAGCCGATGATGAGTCGCTGTCGATCATCCTGGTGCACTCGCATCCAGGCGGATACTTTGCCTTCTCTGAGGTCGACGACCAAAGCGACGCCAAGTCGATTCCGTCGTTGTTTCAAGGTGTAGATGCAGTCCACGGGTCTGCCATCATGATTCCGGGCGGGGAGATCCGAGCGCGGCTCTATGAACATGATATGACCTGCACACCTGTGGCGTTGGTTACGGTATCGGGCGACGACATAAAATACTGGTGGGACTCAGCGCCCCAACCTGAACGGCCTCCAATTGCATTTACGTCGGGTATGACGGCGACCTTGAATCGGTTGAGCGCAGTTGTGATTGGCGTTTCAGGAACCGGCTCCATCGTGGCTGAAGGGCTCTCCCGGCTTGGGTTCGGCGAAGTAATTTTGATCGACCACGATCATGTCGAGCTAAAAAACCTCAACAGGATCCTGAACTCCACTTTGGTCGATACGAAGATGGGACGACCAAAAGTGGAGATGTTTGCCGACGCCATCAACCGCATCCGCGATACCCCGTTTGCCAAGCCGATCAATGCGTCGATCCTGACTCGCGAGGCGGTTCTGTCAGCGGCCGGTGCCGACGTTATTTTCTCCTGCGTCGACACCCACCAGGCACGGATGGTGGCAGATCTCATTTCAACCACCTTTTTGATTCCGCTCATTGATGTCGGGGTCAAGATTCCTACACGTAGCGATGGTCATGGTGGTCGGGCAATCGCGGACGTGGTCGGACGCATTGATTACGTAAAACCAGGTGGATCGTCTTTGGGGGACCGCGGCGTCTACACACCTGAGACGTTGCAGGCGGAATACCTTCACCTGGCGGATCCACACGCTCACCGAGACCAGGTTGAACGCGGTTACATCACGGGGATGCAGGAAGAGGCACCTTCGGTAATCACGCTCAACATGCGCGCGGCATCAGCCTGTGTATCTGAGTTCATCGCCCGCGCCTTCCCGTTTCGCGAGGAGGAGAACAGTCGGTACGCACGCACAGTCTTCACATTGTCGGGCTGCGAAGAAGACTACTACACCGAGAAGTCCTTCCCAGCCATCCCCAAGCCACGGCTTGCCGAAGGCTGCAAAGAACCCCTTCTTGGCCTTCCTGATCTGGGCGTGAGGTAAGCATGTTAAAACAACTGTATCAGCGCCTTCTGTGCAAGCTCGACCCGCTACTGCCAGCACGAAAGCTGATGGTCATCCAAGGGGATTCGTTGCCAGCCAAGATGCCAATGCGGTCACTACTCCTGGCCAGGGATGGCCAAGAGGACTGGTGTGTCGGTTTCAAATGTCCATGCGGTTGCGGGCACACGATCGAACTTTTGCTAATCGAGGAGGCAAGTCCCCGCTGGGATTGCAAACTCGACAAACACGGGCATCCATCGCTGCACCCATCGGTTTGGTTAAAAAGCGGCTGCAAATCCCACTTCTGGCTAAAGCACGGAAGAATCCATTGGGTTTAGGGCTTAGTTTCCATTTCTAATAAATCCTCACAGGAACTTGTAAGATGTTAATCGTATTTTTTTGGCTTGCATCGCTAATAGCTTGCATTTTCTACGGTGCTGGCAGAATTCACAGAACATATAAATCGGAACAAATAGACAGACATGAAAATTACAAAAATGGATTCGCATTAATAATTTATTCGGTTCTTATAGTTGGCGTTTCTGGTTTTCTTGGCGCATCCATAATGGA
This sequence comes from Pseudomonas sp. LB3P81, assembly GCF_054897965.1. Classification (NCBI taxonomy): domain Bacteria; kingdom Pseudomonadati; phylum Pseudomonadota; class Gammaproteobacteria; order Pseudomonadales; family Pseudomonadaceae; genus Pseudomonas; species Pseudomonas sp. LB3P81. The sequence continues at coordinate 3,381,109 of NZ_JBUBVG010000001.1, forward strand.
ATATCAATTATCTCTTCCGGAAGCTTCATATTTGTGGATTGGGATAAGTGAAATAGCCGACTTGACAAAATATTTAGCCCCCTTTGTTTTTGCCGCTATAGGCGTGAATTTGGTTTCGCATGCAATGACCAGTTAGGCTGCGACAAACCGGTGACTCGGCCGACACCCACATAGCCTTGCTGCGGGATGTTCACCCATACTCGGTCGTCTGGTGCGAGCATCTTCAGGCTTTTGCTGTACCAAGTGCCGCCGACGCCACAGATAAAACCAAGTGATTGGGCATCCTGCCAGGGACGCGTGGCGCTGTGGCCAAAAGAGCAGTAGTACTCGCCATTCCAAGGCTCACTTTGTCCGCCAGCACTGTTGGTGCTGACACGTTTGACCCAAGCTGCTGATTTTGACTAACCCATATATAGCCTCTGAAATCCCGCGCAAGGTCATCGTTGCTGAACCTTCGGGTGGGTCAATGAATTCCGGTAGCTTGGGTCAAAATCGTATCAGCGCCAACACAATGGCACCCAACTGAATTAAATCGCCACGGGTTAGGTAGACACCTCTGTTGGAGCTGATCGGAAATTGCCCCCCACTCTGCCGATTGATATTCGACCCAAGGCAAGTTACTGACTCCGTATCTGATCAGCCTACGTTCTCCCGCTCAAAAGCTGAGTATGATCCGTTGAAAAGCTGGGGCAGGCCTGCGGAGTCCATCTACATTTCGTGACTACACCTTAACCGAACTCCACGCATGCTGGCCGTTCGGCGCTTCGCCTTGACGTCATCGTCATTTCTGACGATGCTTGGCGCATGAAATATCCAGGCGGAAAAGGCAAGTGCTACCAGCGCTTGATCAACCTGATGCCACCGCATCAGACGTACATCGAATCCCACCTTGGTGGCGGCGCCGTCATGCGCAACAAAAAGGCTGCGCAGCGCAACATTGGCCTGGACCTTGACGCCAAAGTCATTGAGCTTTGGCAAACGGAGCTGCCAGATACCTGCGAACTCTACCAAGTCGACGCGGTTGCGTTCCTTGAAGGGTATTCGTTCGAAGGCCAAGAGCTGGTCTATGTCGATCCGCCCTACGTTCCGGTAACCCGCCGTCGAGCGAAGGTCTATCGCTGCGATTACTCGGAAGAAGACCACATCCGCTTGCTGCGGTGCTTGGTCGCATTACCTTGCAAAGTGATGCTTTCGGGCTATGACTGTGATCTCTACAACCGCGAGCTCATCGGGTGGCGCAAGGTGAGTTTTCCGGCTAAGACCCATGCAGAGCTGCGCGAGGAAACGGTGTGGATGAACTTCGAACCTCCCAGCCGTTTGCACGACAGCCGATACATGGGCGAAACATTCCGAGACCGCCAAACCATTCAGCGTCGCCAAACCAGGCTCCGTACTCGTATCGAGAGTCTAGATCCCATTGAGCGACACGAGTTACTGCAATGGATGCAGGAACACTACGGCATTGCCGAGGAGGTAGCCTGATGCAATTAGGCGCTATTTTCATGGACCAAGCGGTCTTCAGTGTCGAGCTGCCCACAGCAGACGCAGAAGTTATTCCGGGCGTCCCGTGGGGAGCCATGGAGGCGTTCCCGACTCCTGCCTACTGGGCCTACCAAGTGTACGCACGCCGTCTTACTGGCGATCGGATCAACTACAAGCTCGGCGCGACACTGAAAGAAGAAGTTGGCGCATGCTTGTTGGGTGGACATGGCATCCCCGCTAGCGTCGGGCTCGCCGCCTTTCAGCACGTCAAGGAGCGGGGTGCCTTTGGCGATCAACCACCTTCAGAAGAAAGCCTGCTCGAGTGGCTGAAAGAGCCCCTAACTATCGATGGTCGCCAAGTGCGATACCGCTTCGCCACGCAGAAGGCCCGCTACCTCTGCGCGGCACTTCAGAAACTGTCTGCTGAACGGCCTCCATTAGGCTCCGGCAAAGCGCTGCGCGACTGGCTGTTGGATATTCCAGGCATTGGTTACAAGACCGCATCGTGGGTTGCCCGTAACTGGCTGGATGCGGACGATGTGGCAATCCTGGACATCCACATTCTCCGTGCCGGGTTACTAGGTAGGTTCTTCGAGAGCAACTTGACCGTTGAGCGCCACTACCTAGAGCTCGAAGAGCAGTTCATCCGCTTCAGTAAAGGGCTTGGCGTCAGGGCCTCGGAACTCGATGCCCTGATGTGGTTGGAGATGATGTCATCGCCCGCCACGGTGCACAGCATCATGGGCATGGGGCACCACGCACCTGAATCAGGTTCTCGTAGCAGACCCAAGAAGAGCAAGGCCAACCCCGGCCAACTTTCCCTGATCGGCTAGGGCACTGGCCCAAGGCTCACCGGTGATACCCAGCGGACAGAAGTTGAGTCCCTGGGCTGTCGCAGTTAATGCCATGACCGCGAGTAGCGCCCCCGCGTCACGCCAAACAAGGCTGCAACCATCGTGGTATTTGCCCAATGTTTTTCCGGGCTCGGCCAGAAACAGAATGCGTGTTGCCTCATCACCGTCCAGAACCTGCAGACTGAATTCATAAAGGCCTGCAAGCTTGCCGGTCGCATGTCGGAGCTCCACCAGTTGGTGGGCCCTGGGCTCATACATCCACCATCGATCATCTTCGGGCCGCTTAACGACGATGTGTATAGGGTGGATCGCGCCAGCCGAGGGGGCCGCTCGATGCTCCAGATCAAAACCCAGGTTTGACGTACCGGATCCTCGAGTTCTGCAGGCATGCCAGAGGAAGGCTCCGAGCTGCTGGTCATGGACGACGCCGAACTCGCGATGTGACGCACGCGCATCCAAAACCTCGCAGAACGGCCGGGCTAATGCCTCCGAGGAAGCAGGGAGCGGGCAGACATCACCCATTTCCCACTCGAGAGGCTCATACCGCTCAGGCGCCGGCCTTGGAATAGGGTCACCCAAGTCGATCCAAGTCATACCCCACCTCTTGAAACACTTCCATGTACTTGTTGCAGCCGCGGCAGTTGCCACATGCAACATGCGACTTGTGGCAGCTGTGCGCCCAGGCCAGGAGACTCGCAGGGACGCCCGATTTGCGGACAAGCTCAGCAGTAGAAAACTCAATTGCAGGAGCCTCCACCACCATGCTGCCCTCCTGCAGGGAAAGCAGATGGCTGATCGCCGACATGAACTCTGGGGAGCCATCCCTATGGAAGCCATCCGATTTCACGGTACCCAACCAGAGGTGTGTCACACCGAACGAGATTGCCTTCATCGCGGCCAGCGTAATCAGCATCTGGTTCCGGTACGGCCACCAATCCGAGGCAGGAGCCAGACTGTTGGCTTGGCTACCTGCCATGTCTCCCGAGCCCAGCTGCCGGCAGTCGATCTCAATCACATGATGAGGGATTTCCAACTGTTGGCAGATCGCTCTTGAAGCCTCGATCTCGGCCAGCGCCGCGAGCTGACCGTAGTTCAGGGTGAACGCGATGTCGGGGCGCTTCCACCAGGCAATCGTCAAAGAATCCATCCCGCCAGACAACAATAATCCCGTCTTCATAGCACTACCGCTTCCCAGACCGTCTGATAGATCGCACTCACGTAGTCATCGGTGATGCAGCAGTCGGAGCCTTCCATCATTTTCTTGTCCTGTTCGGACTCATTTTCCGCGTAGAAGACGACAGGTTTGTTCAACGCCCGAGCGTAGCCAATCTCGTAAATCGTGCCCGAGTCGAGCCCATCACCAATCGCAAAGAGAACGTCGCAATCACGCACCCCTTCAAGGTCCTTTTCGACCACGTCCTCAGCAGAGCCAAGACCGACGTCATGGTATGGGGAAAATACATCCAGCCCCATTGCCAGCAGGTCTCTGCGAGCTTGCCCGACCATCCACAGCTCTGCGAGGGTGAAGAATGGACCTGCGAGGTACACCTTAGGGGCGTAGCCATCGCGATACCGAGCTGACGGTTGCAGTGGGTTCGGCTTGAAGCCAGCAAGTAAAGCCTGGTCGGGGAAGCCTTGATTTTCGCAATAAAAGGCCGTCGCAATGGAGGCAACCGAGGCTGCATCGTGAGCCGAAAGACCTTTGTCCATCCAGCCCAGTGCGAAGTGGGCGGCGAAGGTATCTCCCGAGCCGATCTTCCATACCCTTTCAGTGCAGTAGGCAGGTACCGTCGAGATTGCGCCGTTGTCATACACCAAGGCACCCAGAGGCCCCATCTTGATAACAACCACCTCCGCGCGCTCCTGCTCGGCAAGCACGATTGCGAGCTCTTGTGCGGTCAAACCACTGGAAGAGGGAACCAACAGATTGGCCTCATGGCGGTTCAGGACCAGAGCCAGGTACTTTGCTTCAGAGCCATTGGCCCTGAAGGACTCCGTACCGTCGGCATTCTGTGGGTCAAACACCGCGTACTCAGCATCAACTACTGCCGTTCCATCGATCATGCCGAATCGAAGCACCTTCTCGGCGCTAACCTGCAGCTTCGATTTGACGTGAGTACCACGTCGAATATCTGGATTGGCGAGGCCATGGATGTACTCGAAAGTCACCGGTGCCTGCGCAGCCGTAGCATTGAACTGGAAACCTTCCGCGGCTGCGCGGGCATCAACGACGATCTGGGTGTCGCTATCTACACAGGCGTGTAATTCCGCCTGACCACCGAAACGAGCAATCGCCGTTGCTGCCCTCCCTGCCGACCCATAAATATCGTCCCACGCCGGGCGCATGCAGCGCTCTCGGTAGACGCCTCCTACGATGGTGATCATAGAGCTCTCCTTGCTCGAAATTAAATGTGGTAAACCCGAAGGCGTACTTGCCCGCCACCAACGTGCAGCACACGTGCCTGGTACTGTTCGCCCTGACTCATGCAGCTTCGCAATTGGTTCAGATGTGGGTCGACAATCCCTCCTGCCTCAGCGCCGTTCCACAGTGCGGTGACAACCTGCTGATTGCCAGACTGCGAAAAGACAATGTCGAGGATGTCGTTGACGCTCATCTGCCCAACCACCTGTGCTTTCGGGGAAGCAAGCTGGGTATCAAACTGAAGGGCCGCGCAGGAAGTGGTGGGCGTGGATGGACCCAGATAGCTACCGCCAGAACCAGACATTCGCATTTCCTTTCGCTAGTCAAATTGAGCGCAAAGCAATATCACATCCGAAAGGCAAAAGGCCATGCTGAATCGCCCCTCGTTTTCCTGGGCACATCCACCAGCATGGCCAGCCCCTTCAAAAAAAAATCCTCAACTACTGGTTAAATAGACAGGTGGCCCCCATTTTGTGTTGAAGGGCCAGCGCACCGCTGTCACCCACAGTGAGGAAAGACCTATGCGTTTGATGCTTCAGGCTGTTTTTTCGTTGGCTGTTCCCCTGGCTATGCTCGCTGGCACCAGTGAAGCGAGCGAAATCGCACGTGTTGAGTTTCCATCGAATCAAGGGAATTACGTTCAGGCCTATGAGAGCGGTGGGACCAAATGGATCGAGCTCGCAACTATCGAGGCCAACGGCCACCGTCGTATTGCTAAAGGGACGGTTTCGCCAGAACAAGGTGCTGACTTCTCCAAGCGGCTTTACGAGGTCTCAGCTGATTTTGGTCCATGTGGTACAGGGAAACTGATGCAGCCGGACTACGTCAGTACAACTGTTTACTTTGAGGGCTTTAAGAATGGGACCGGTGAATGTGAGATCCAGAATCCTCCCTATGAACTCAAGCGGATCACCCGTTAAGCCGACTGAACTCCCCTGTTTCACTGACGAGAGTCGCTGACGGTCTGGTAACTTTTTAGTCAATAGCGACAAAGAGAAAGGGGCGCAGCTTTTAGGCGAACTCTTTCTCCTCGAGGCACGTTAGGTGCACATCGGTGCGACTAACGTGCCTTGCAGAAACACACCTTGCCTATCGAGGAATCACAATTTCTTCGTCTAACACGTCCACCACACCCGGTTTGAGGGGATCAATCCAGTCCGCTTTACCGTCCAGATTTGCGTCTTGATGGACATGGGGGTGTCCTGAGCTGAAGTCCTTCATGAGTGCGCCTCAGGCGACAGCTTGCTCAACCAGGGTGCTGGCCAGCTGTTCGTTGAGTTGGCGGGCTTGGGTCAGGCGGTTTTTTAGTTGGTCGCAGAGGGTCATTAGCTGGTCGACTTTGGCGACGATGCGATGTTGCTCGGCCAGTGGCGGAAGAGGAACAGGAAGTTCTCTCACCTTATCTGCGTTCAAGTTTAAGACTACTGCGCCAGAGGCGGCTCCCACAAAAAAACTACGCACGTAGGGCGATGAAAGAAGGAGGTAGAGGTAGTCTTTAACTAGCGTAGCTGGAGGGCTAATCCTCAGCCATCCGTCATGTATGCATCCTTCGATTTGCGTGATGTACGGCCGGCCAAAACTCATTGAATTAGTCAATAAAAAGTCGCCTGGATATACCATTCTCGTTCTTGTGAGGCCTTCGCGGCGTATTTTTTCACCTGTAGAGGTAATGTATTTTCCTCCCTTGTCAGTGTCCCCAATTTTTATCCAGTTAATCCCATCAGGATCCTCTGTCAGGAAGTCTTTAATTGGTCGGGGTGAACCACCACGTTCAATTAGTGAGATATCGCCAAGCTTTATCCACAACCAACCAGGCGCAGATTTGTAAGGAGTCTGCGCTTCTCTCATTGTCACCATCGGTATTTGATTACCGGTCTTTTTCTTCATCGCCGACTGCGCCATTTCTTCGACAATCCGCTTAAGCAATTCGCTGGCCGGTTCGTCGCTAGAGTCTTGCGTCCCCAGTTTTCCCATCACGGTCAATTGCAGCAGGTTTTGTTTGAGGGCGTCAATGCTGGATTCGGTGGTGAACAGTGTGTGGAAGTGCTCGGCCAGGCGCTGCCAGCTGGCGGCGAAGTCGGTGGCGTCGCTGGCCTGGGTCAGACTGTCGAGCAGTGTCTGTACCAATCGGGCGTGAGCGCTTTCGGCGTCGGCCTGCTGGGCTTCCAGCCGGTCGCACAGGGCCATTAACTCATCGACCTTGGCGACAATACGTTGTTGTTCGGTTAAAGGTGGAAGAGGTACTGGCAGCTCTCTCACTTTATCTGCATTCAAGTTTAAAACCACTGCGCCAGCAGCCGCTTGAATAAAAAAACTACGCACATAGGGTGATGACAGAAGCAGGTATAAGTAGTCCTTAACAAGCGAGGTAGGAGGGCTGATTCTCAGCCACCCGTCATGTATGCATCCTTCGATTTTTGTGATATACGGCCGGCCAAAACTCATTGAATTGGTCAGTAGAAAGTCACCTGGATATACCATGCGTGTCTTAACTAGACCTTCATGCCGTATTTTTTCACCAGCAGAAGTGATGTATTTTCCACCCTTATCAGTATCACCAATTTTTATCCAGTTAAGGCCGTCAGGATCCTCTGTTAAGAAGTCCTTAATCGGTCGGGGCGAGCCACCCCGTTCGATTAACGAAATATCACCAAGTTCTATCCATAGCCAGCCGGGTGGGGCTTTGTAAGGAACTTTAGCATCGTCGATTGGCACCAGTGGTATGTGTGCACTGGTCTTTCCCTTCGCCACAAATTGCATTTTTTCTTTGGCAATCTGATCAAGCAGTTCAATAGCCGGCTCCTCACAAGGATTCTGTGCCAGTAGCTTGCCGCGGACTGCCAATTCCAGAATCAGCTCGCGTAGTTTCTGAATGCCATTAGGCGCACGGCTAATCAGTGGCAGATTGTTAGTGAGTAGTGCTGTCATACCTGGCGCTCCAGGGCTTCGGCCAGTACAGCTTTGAGCTGGTCACGCAGTTCTGTGATCTCGATTTGTAACTGGGCGTAGTCTCGCAGCAGTTCATCCGGTTCGTGGCTGATCTGCTCACCGATATGCGGGTTCTTACAGTCCAGGTTCCAGTTGCGGGTCTGCAGTTCCTCGACACTGACCTTCCAGGCGAATTCATTTTCCACCCGTGCAGCAAAGCCATCGGCCTCGCTGCCCCACCAGTCTTCTTCCACAGCGAACTCTTCGATACGCATGGGCTTGGTCTTGGAGTAGTTCTTCACCCCAGTCGGATACTGGTGCTCGTAGAACCATACGTGCTTGGTCGGCGTGCCCTTGGTGAAGAACAGGAGGTTGGTCTTGATGCCTGTGTAGGGGTTGAACACGCCGTTGGGCAGACGAACGATGGTGTGCAGGTTGCACTCCGTCATCAGTTTTTCCCTGATGCGGCTCTTAATGCCTTCGCCAAAGAGGAAGCCATCCGGCAGCACGACGGCGGCGCGGCCACCGTCCTTGAGCAGTTGCATGATGAGCACCAGGAACAGGTCGGCGGTCTCACGGGTACGGAAGGCTGCGGGGAAGTTGGTTTCGATGCCATCCTCCTCCATTCCACCGAATGGCGGGTTGGCCACGATGCAATGCACGCGCTCACTTGGGCCCCAGCTTATCAGCGGCTTGCTCAGGGTGTTGTCGTGGCGGATCTGGTTCGGCACTTCGATGCCGTGCAGGATCATGTTGGTGGTGGCCAACAGGTGCGGCAGTGGCTTTTTCTCTACGCCGAAGATGCTGGACTGCAGGGTGCGCTCGTCTTCGGCGGTTTTCACATAGCGGCTACGCTTGTGCTCAATGGCACAGGTGAGAAAACCGCCGGTGCCGCAGGCTGGGTCCATGACCTTTTCGTCCAGCTTGGGATCGACCATGCGCACCATGAATTCGGTAACCGGGCGCGGGGTGTAGAACTCGCCGGCGTTACCCGCGTTCTGCAGGTCGCGCAGCAGTTGCTCGTAGAGGTTGCCGAACTCGTGGCGTTCCTGGGCCTTGTTGAAGTCCACGCCTTCCTGAATCTTGTTGATCACCTGGCGCAGCAGCTGGCCCGACTTCATGTAGTTGTAGGCGTCCTCGAACACACTACGCACCACGAAGGCGGAGGGTGTGATGCTGTATTCGTGGAGGTTTTGTAGCTGCGGAAACAGGTTGTTGTCGATGAAGTCCTTCAGGGTGTCGCCGGTCATGCCCTCCGGGTCGGCGGCCCAGCTGCGCCAGCGGCAGCTGTCAGGGATCGGCGAGCGGTAGTGGTCGTCCATCAACTCCCATTCCATCTCGCGGTCATCGAAGATCTTCAGGAACAGCAGCCAGACTAACTGGCCGATCCGCTGGGCGTCGCCATCGACACCCACGTCTTTGCGCATGATGTCCTGGATGGATTTGATGGTGCTGCTAATGGACATGGGAATCTCGCTGGCTTACTACAAAACAGAGGGTTCAAGGCGCAGGCCGCGTGGTGCTGCCTGCGCCGAAAATGCGGGGGCGGGAAGCTTAACTGGCGTAGAGCTCATCTTCCAGCTCATGGATGGCTTTGTTGTAACCGGTCTTGCCACCAAACGCCTTGACCAGCTCGATGGGCGCACCGATCTGGCTGAAGGGATCGAGCTGGAGGATCTTGATGTCTTCGATATGCTCGATGCCGGTGTCGGCATACTTGTCGAGCAATGCTTCGAGCACTTGGCGCGCTGCGCCTGAGTATTTGCCAAAGTAGTTGCGTTTTTTCACCTGCTCGGCGCGCTCCTTACGCGACAGCGCAGGCTGGTCGAAGGCTACATGGCAGACGAGGTCGAATGGGTCGAGGACCTTGCCCTGTTTCTTTTCCACTTCCTCGGCCAGGGCTTCCCACATCACACCCTGGGTGGCCATTTCCTCGATGATAACCTTCTTCTGATCGGCATCGCTCCAGCGACGCAGAAAGTCGTCCAGCGAGGCGAACTGCTTTTGCACGCAGACACGGGTGTAGTCGTGTAGGGATTCAGTGATCAGCCGGCCATCCGGGCCGTAGTACTGCACACGTTCGGCGATGACGTAGATCGGGACGCTTTCGATGATGTATTTGATGCGCTTTTTGTCATCATCACCTGTGAATTCAAGGTTGTCGGCTTCTGCCGTGGTGCCAGCGGTGATGCCATCCTCATCCGTCGCCTGGTCATTAGGTGGTACGGGAGACTCTTCACCTTCAGGGGCATAGATCACGACGGGGTCACCATCGAAAGCCGGATCGGCAAACAGTTCGGTGGCCTTCTTGAAGTCCATGATGGTGAACCAGTACTTGCCGAAGTCTTCGTTGATGCGGGTGCCACGCCCGATGATCTGCTTGAACTCAGTCATCGACTTGATGTGCTGGTCGAGCACGATCAGCTTGCAGGTCTGGGCATCAACGCCAGTAGTCATCAACTTGCTGGTGGTGGCAATGACTGGGTAACGCTCTTCTGGGTTGATGAAGTTGTCCAGCTCGGCTTTGCCTTCCTGGTCATCCCCGGTAATGCGCATGACGTATTTGCGGTTCTCGGCAATGCGCTCCGGGTTGAGGTTCACCAGCGCTTGGCGCATGCGCTCGGCGTGGTTGATGTCGTCGCAGAAGATGATGGTTTTCTGGAATGGGTCGGTCGCCTTGAGAAACTCGGTAACCTTTTGCGCTACCAGTTGGGTGCGCGCCTCGATTACCAAGGTGCGGTCCATGTCCTTGAGGTTGTAGATGCGGTCTTCGATCAGCTCGCCATTTTTGTCGAGCATGCCCTTGGGCGGGCGCCAACCTTGGAGATCCTTGTCGAAGTCGATACGTACGACTTTGTAGGGGGCGAGGAAGCCGTCTTCGATACCCTGTTTGAGGGTGTAGCTATACACCGGCTCACCGAAGTAGGTGATGCTGGACACTTCTTTTGTTTCCTTCGGCGTGGCGGTGAGGCCGACATGGGTGGCGCTGGAAAAGTAGTCGAGAATCTCGCGCCAGGCGGAATCCTCGGCGGCGCTGCCACGGTGGCATTCGTCGATCACGATCAGATCGAAGAAGTCTCGGGAAAACTGTTTGTAGACGTTCATTTCTTCTTCAGTGCCCGTCACGGCCTGATAGAGCGACAGGTAAATCTCGTAAGAGGTATCAATCTGGCGTTTGGCGATCTTGGTCATCGCCTGGCCGAAGGGTTTGAAGTCGTTGTTCTTGGTCTGGTCGACCAGGATGTTGCGGTCGGCCAGGAAGAGGATTCGTTTTTTCTGCTTGGACTTCCACAGCCGCCAGATGATCTGAAAGGCGGTGTAGGTCTTGCCGGTGCCGGTAGCCATCACCAACAGGATGCGTGACTGCCCCTTAGCGACGGCCTCGACGGTACGATTGATCGCATTGGTTTGGTAATAACGCGGCATGCGCCCGGAGCCGTCGTCGTAGTAGGGGGACTCGACCTTTTTACGGGCATCACCGTTCAAACCTTTCCATCGGCAATAGCGCTGCCACAGCTCGTCAGGGGAGGGGAACTGGTCGAGGCTCAGCTCAGTTTCGACCTGTGTACCAGTGCCGGTACGGTCGTGGAATAGAAAGCCATCGCCGTTACTGGAGAACACGAACGGTACGTCCAGTGACTCGGCATAACCGAGGGCTTGCTGCATGCCAGAGCCGATATCGTGTTTGTTGTCTTTCGCTTCTATGACAGCGATCGGCAGGTTGGCCTGGTGATAGAGAATAAAATCGGCACGGCGGGATTCGCCACGGCTGTGCAATTTGCCACGGACGATGATACGTCCTTTGGTAAAGCTGACTTCTTCGCGTACTTGCTTCTGGATATCCCAGCCGGCTAACTGGATCGCAGGCGCGATGAACTTGGTGCAAATGTCCCGCTCGGTAAGCGACTTTTTATCCATACCCCAATTCCCTTTCAAGCCGGCATGATCGCTCGATCCCAGCAGTGCTGACCTTATTTGATAGCCGTAAATGTACCTTGAATTCTACTGCTTAGGTGAAGTGCAGCTGCTCCCCTCTCATTGTGCTTTCAGTCGTCGGGTGATCTCCTTGAAAACTACCCCAAGCGTGTATAAGCAGTAGTCTGCATATCACCGGATGTCTGAATTGCCAACCACGGCGCCGAAAGGGAGAGCCGCATAGGTTTAAAATTCAAACCTCGAATTTCAATAATGCGCAGCCTTCCAAGACAGATAGTCGACTAATTTTTTGCTTCTGGGCCACACGTATTGTCGACAGGGGGACTTCACTATGGACGGCCCCGCAACTGGCCTGAATCCATTCTCCCAAAGGTGGGGCATGACGTGTTTTGGGGGTAGGCCCAAAAAGACTGACAGCTCGGGGCCAAGTATGTACCTACGTCTGAATCTCTCAATCGCTTTCGGGAGAACCATTTGCAAAGTACGCCTCCCGCTTTTGATGGGGGTACTCCAAAGGATCCCCTGCCGGACCAACGCGTAGGCGACCTCCTGCTTTACACCTAAAAGGATCGCCGCTTTGCAGATGGTAATCCCGGGGAAATCCGAGGGATTTTGAAAGACGTTCCGCATCCACTTTTTCAGGGCTTGGGTTTTGACTAACCAATGCCCCAGCATAACGTTGTTATCACCATCTGAAAAAGCTTGGAGCTGGCCGGTCTGAATCGCTTTGATCAGCTCCACCAAGCCGCCACCCGCTGGAAGGTGGTGCTTGGCGAGGTAGTTGACCGTGACAAAATCATTATCCATAGCAGGCTGGATATTTTTGGGTCTCAAAGAATTAATCGAATCGACATCTATCAGCCAGTTTTCGCCTGGCTTTGGCCTTCCGCCATGGAACCGGAGCATCCCTGCGCCAATCAACTGTCGGACTCTATCCAGGTTGATATGTAGCAGTTGTGCCGCTTGCCTCATGTTGACTGAGCCCTGCATGCGTAAAGAAAGCTCTCGAAGCTGGGCTACGTCAACGACCTTCAATTTACGACCGCTTGAGTGGGCGATTTCCCTGGATTCGAGTTCTCCGTGATCATGCAGTCGCTCGACAAAAGATCTAAGCAAGCCCGTTAATCTAGCGGCCTCCTCGATGGAAACCCAACGATGGCCTTGGATCGTTTTTTCGCTCAGATAGCGATTTCTCTTGGATAACGGTGCCTGCCAAGCATCCTTAACGTAGGACTCAAACTCGCTACGGACGAAGTCGAAGCAGGGAGCCTCTAGCTCATGGTGAATGTCTCTGTAAAGTGGCCCAAATGCTGATGTGAGCTTCCAATCCTTTCCATCGGATCTCGCGTCCCTGAGATCGCTGAGCATGTCCCGAAAAGCCCCCGGCCAATTCATGAGGACCTGGCCCGCCGCCTGGGCTAAATGTCGAGAAACCTCAAGTGACCCAGAGCCTGCCACCTTCAATGGCTTTGTGCTCTCCGATCGCACGCTTCTCACGGCGAGGCGGGACGACAAAACATGCAGCTGTTCATAGGTAAGAGCGTCCAAGCCAGAGTGTCCGTGCTTGAAGTTTTTGGACAGCCTTGCTTCAAGTGCAGTGGTCATCCAAGCTCTATGGCTATCAGCAGCGGGGATCTCCACAGTCTGTTCAGTGAGGAGATAGCCACAAGACTTACAGCTATTTGCCAACATAGCGCCGTGATTGATCTTCACCGAACAACCTGGGCATCTGTCCTGTAACTGAACGCCATGCAACGAACATGTCGTTACCAACGTCAGGTCCCAGGTTTCTTTCCAGTAAGCGCTTTCAGCCAAGCAGCAGGCGCAATACCTCTTATGCCGTAGTGACCAGACCTTTAGCGTCTTGGTCTTGGGCTGCCGAAGCTCTTCGGACACCGAAGACCAGGACACAGGCGGCTCAAATCTGCTGAACCAGGCGGCGATATCGCCAGCCTCTGCTTGTTCAAAGGCTTTGATCAGCTCGTCTCCCGCTAACCCATTGGCCCCCGCCAATCGCTGTAAATACCCTAACAAGCTCTCATCGCGTTGAGGCTGTGGGTTGATTAAAAGGCCGAACATTCCTGTACATCCTTAAGAACAATGAGATACCGAAGGTTTTCTTTAGAGAAGGAGGCCGGGGGATCTCCCCGGCCTTCTCTTTAGGAGGCGATGAGGTCGAATTTTTCGAACGGCTCATGAAATCCAATCAGAGGCTTGAAGTTAAAGCTGATACTGAATGGATTTCGCTGGTCGGTCGCTTTGCTCCACACCTCATCCAAAAACGCTTCGGCTAGGACATACAGATTTATACCTTCGAGAGCTCTATGCTGGACGAGCCACACAGCGCGATCCAGAATCTTGATCAGGTAGTCAATCAAGCCATACGAAGCCATGTGAAAGCGCCTTAACAACTGTGGCTCCGTAAAGCTGATGGCCTTAACCGGCAATAGGCTAGCGATCACCTCGAGAAGCATTGAAAACTGCGCCGATGTGCTTTCGGCATAGCTGAACCGGTTGTATTCAACCGTCGCAGAAAACCTTCGTCGTAGTTGCTCGTTTGCCCATAGCAGGCCCTCGGTTCGCTTCAGTCCGACGAGTACGAAGGTGATGCTGGTTTCGTTCATCAAGCTCTTGATCCAATCCGCGGCTTCATACGCATCGTTGCGTCGGTAATCCACCAAATGTTGTGCCTCGTCGAGCACCACGACTTCAACTCCAAGATTGGTCATAAGTAGAATGATGCGAGCGAACTTGACCTCCGCGGAATGACCGCGAGCATCCGCGTATGGATCCTTTAGTGCTGTCAGCATCGCTGTTGCCAAGTTTTTCTTGGTGGGTGATGAGGGAATCTCAACCACCAAGACCGTCCGCTTCCCGGACCCCGAAGGTTCCGCTGCCTCCAATTCCCTGACGTACTCCTTGATCAAAGTGCTTTTTCCTACCCCGCTCGGACCTTGGATGACCAAGCCTTTGCTCGCCCCGGTACGCCGGGTATCACCGTGCACCTCACCCAAGCGCGTCAAGGCTCGCTCGGCCTGGGGGCTGTGAATGAAGTGATGACGCAGAGAGAAGGGGGGGAAGCTTTGTACTAAAGCGTTCATGGTCGATCACCTGCTGGCGGACGGTAGGAAACCTTGAAAGTGGAGGGTGCAGTTGGCGGTGTGGATGACCTATCCACCCACTCCATCTCAGCTACGACTACCGGAGGAGGATTCGCCTCGGCCTTACGACCCTCCCTATCCAACTTGGCCCGCGCTGCTTCCCGACGCACTCGCAGCTTTTGAGAGCGACGAGCTTCGTCAACGTCTTCTCGCAGCTCTTGATAGCAGCGGTGCAGTTCATCAAAGCTGGGTTGTTCTCCTCCAGCATCTCTTAACGCTTTCTGGGCCGCCTTCCACATTTCTCGGCTCTTACCGATCATCCGCTTGTCCTTCACCGGCACCTGTAGGAATACGTTTCGAAACCGATCATGAACCCAGACATGTCCAGCTTCGTCTCGATAACGAACATTCACTTTCTCATCAGGCTGTAAGAGCAGTCTTAACTGAGCGAGCTCAACCGAGTGGTAACCGATGCTGTCAACTTCAATTCCATAGTGATGAACCTTAACGGAGGTTCGTCGAGCAAGAATGCATTCAAGTGCATCGAGATCCACGGGCAGCCTGACCAAAGTCTGAGCCTCATCAAATGCCCAGACTTGGGCGGGGGTCATCTTCTTGAGGCCTCGGTGCGGCGTTTGGTGGTAGCCATCCACGATCCATTTAACGACTACGGCCTCTAGCTGCGATAAAGTGAAGCAGGCGTTTTTTTCGGACTTGTAATCTCCTCTGTCCTGGATATTGGAGAATGTTGTACCAGGGAGGTTGTGGATAAGTCCCAGATTCTGAGTGCTAAAAAAACGCTCGACCGCGCCCTTCATTTCAGGAGCTCGGGAGGCAGGATACATAATCTCGATGCCTAGATCGTTGAACCCCAAGATCAAATCATCAGCATGAAACTCGGCAGCATTGTCCGGAACGATACGCGCCGGCATACCATGGGCTGGCCATTCATTCTTCACTTTCGGAAAGCGTTGCAACAGTTCTGCTTTGGGACGGATTGAGCGCTCAATGACTCGTAGAACAGATTCTGTGTTTGGCGCAGACAGGTGTAGGAGGTATCCCATGATCATTCGAGAGTACCTATCTAACACTATCGTCAGATAAGGTCGCCCGATAACCAAACCAGTCTCCTCGTCCACAAGCAGCACATCCAATAGGGTGTGATCGATCTCCCACCTCTCGAGGATCTGATTTACTTGGAGCACACCCGCAGCCACACGGTGCTTTTTCTTAGCGGCATGCTTACCCAGGCGAGCAACATCCACCAAGAAGGGATCTAGACTAGCAATGTATCTGCGGACGGTCATACCGCTGGGGAGGATGAACTGTTCAGAGGGCAACCGTTCCCGATTAAGGGCCTCAAGTCTGAGATGGTATTCGCCAATGACCTTTGAAACCTTTGGCCGAGTCTCTTTTAGATAAAGTTCATCAATGATGCTCCCCAGAATGCCTTCAAGCTCACCTGTAATGGCGGCTGTCCGGCCTTTTTTATTATGTTTAGGCACCAACCTTATTATGTTGTTTCCAATATATCTCGACGCCCAACGCCTGACAGTTGATATTGAAGGTGCACATGCATCACCTATTATTTTTGCAATTTTTTTTAATTCTTCTAACATGATTTCTTCACTCGGCAATTTTGATCGGTCCTTCCCCATTACACCCTCAAGATACTGGCGCCGACGTAAGGCTTCTTGACAGTGATTGGCTGGAAAGCACGTAAGATCAGGGGCTACGTTCCGTATGAATGGCACTTCTCCGAGAAAAGGTTGATCCGCGCAAATTTCAATTTCACGCTTTTCGTAACCAACGTAGAACTCGGCCTCAGTTAACTTTGTGGGCTCACCTAACTCATCAAAAAATAGCAGTCGTCGATCAACTAATCGCCGTTGGAGAACCATTAAAACGCCTTTTACCGATACGACTAATTTTGCTTTAAGCGAAAAAATCTGCATGGCGGTGCCCTCCTGTTAAGAAGACTTCAGAGTTGTTGCTAATAGTCTGATCAAGACTGATACCAACAATGCCCAAGCCCAATAAACGCCACGCTTCCATATCACCAAAAATGGTAATAAGTCCGCTCAAAGTCTTCGGCTCGTGCGCATCAAGAAGTTCGCGGACCTCAACGATCTGCGAGTTCGAAAGCATGGGCCCGCGACGGTGGTACATAAGCTGCTGAAGATTCCTAGCCAACGGCTCACCGTGGATCAGCTCATTCGTAACGACAGTGAAATTGCGATTACTGGCAGCAAAATGGGCCTTTGCAGCTTCCAGCTTTTGATCAATGCTGGCGATCAGAAGTCGCTTTTCCGGCTTAACTTCGAACCACCATTCCCTGCCATCCGTGAGAAAAACATGGAGGTCAGGAAAATATTTTACGGTAGCCGAGTCGAGCGATACGCTCTCTCGGCTGGGCTGTATGGTGTAGCTGTGAACCTGCGGTGATAGCTCCAGAAGCCGGAAAAACCCACCTTCCAACTGGGATTCCCAAGGCGTAGGTTTGCCATTTTTCAGGGAGGGAAAGTAGCCTCTGAAATGGCAAGAACGCCGGGTTACAACCTTTCGCACTGACATCGAACACCTCCATCAATCCAGAGACGAGCACCGTCGCTGCACCTAAAAATGCAGGTGCAGAGCAGGGCTCGGGAGGACTTTCGACAGGCAACACTGTGCCGTCGAGAGACCTCGCAAAAGTCAAAATTGTGGGAGAGGATTGACAAGCGCCAAAAAAAGGCAGAAATTGCGCGAGATCAGACGCAAGAAGTACCTGGTTGTGGCCCTGTCAAAGCCTCTGGTTTGGCAGTATCTACATTTCTCGATGCCTCCTTATGGGATCGTCGACGAAAGCAGCCATGCTCCTGAACCTCTATTTTGCAGATAGATGTCCACAGCAGAAGCTGTTACCGGTGGCCGTTAGGAACTTGCTTCAACAAGTCTACGTAACCGGCTGATTTTCTTGGCACGCTATTACGGTGTAATAGCGTGCCAAATTCTACTCCAGCCATTCGTCTTTCTCCACGAAAATCTTCGTCAAACCACTTGACAGTTTTTATTTATTGTTATTTGTACGCGTGCAGAATCTGATTCGATACTTCTAGTATTGATCTCGCGTGTAATCCATCTTCCGCGCCTGCCTGCCCTACACAAAACCCAGCACATCACTTCATGTGGTGCTCATCAGCTACGTACCCGCCCCCCTACGCCGCCTACGGATTGTCAGTCCTCCAGCCTCTAACTCACCATTTCCGAAAAGGGCAGAGGAGCCGAATCTCTGCGCACAAAAAAAGGCCAATTCAGAGAATTGGCCTTTTTTGTGCGTGAACGCGTGGATTCAGCTATTTGTGAAAATGAGCAACTATTTTGTGAACCTACACTGGATCAGAAATCCAGGTTGGAAACCGCCAAGGCGTTGCTTTCGATGAAGTCACGACGAGGCTCGACCGCATCACCCATCAGGGTGTTGAAGATCTGGTCCGCGCCAATGGCGTCTTCGATGGTCACTTTGAGCATCCGGCGCTGGCTTGGGTCCATGGTGGTTTCCCACAGCTGATCCGGGTTCATCTCACCCAGACCTTTGTATCGCTGGATGGTGTGACGCTTGGTGCTTTCAGTCATCAGCCATTCAAGTGCTTCCTTGAACTCGGTGACCGGCTTCTTGCGCTCGCCACGCTGGATATACGCGCCGTCGTCCAGCAAGGAGCTCAGTTGAGCACCCAGGGAAACAACGGTCTTGTAATCGTTGCTGCCGAAGAAGTCGCGGTTGAACGTGACGTAGTTCGACAGGCCGTGGGAGATCAGTTCGACCTCTGGCAGCCAGACGTTACGTTCACGGTCTTCACGCAGGCTGGCTTTGTAGACCAGACCCGACTTCTCGACGGTGCGCAGGCGAACTTCGTATTGGGCCAGCCAATCCTGCATCGCTGCGTGATCCGACAGCTGCTCCATGCTCACCGCTGGCAGGTAGATGAAGTGTTCGGTCAATTCCTGTGGGTACAGGCGCGACAGACGCTTGAGGGTCTTCATCACCAGACGGAAGTCGTTCACCAGGCGCTCAAGGGCTTCGCCGGAGATACCCGGGGCTTCCTCGTTCAGGTGCAGGCTCGCATCTTCCAGGGCCGACTGCGTCATGTACTCTTCCATGGCGTCGTCGTCTTTGATGTATTGCTCTTGCTTGCCTTTCTTGACCTTGTACAGCGGTGGCTGAGCGATATAGATGTAGCCACGCTCGATCAGCTCTGGCAACTGACGGAAGAAGAACGTCAGCAGCAGGGTACGGATGTGCGAACCGTCGACGTCAGCATCGGTCATGATGATGATGTTGTGGTAGCGCAGCTTGTCGATGTTGTATTCGTCGCGGCCGATGCCGCAGCCCAGCGCGGTGATCAAGGTGCCCACTTCCTGCGAAGAGATCATCTTGTCGAAGCGCGCCTTCTCGACGTTCAGGATCTTGCCTTTCAGCGGCAGGATGGCTTGCGTCCGGCGGTTACGTCCCTGCTTGGCGGAACCGCCAGCAGAGTCACCTTCCACGAGGTACAGTTCGGAAAGGGCAGGGTCTTTTTCCTGGCAGTCAGCCAGTTTGCCCGGCAGGCCAGCGATGTCCAGCGCGCCTTTACGACGGGTCATCTCACGGGCTTTACGCGCCGCTTCACGCGCACGTGCCGCGTCGATCATCTTGCCGACGACCAGTTTGGCTTCGTTCGGGTTTTCCAGCAGGAAGTCGGAGAAGTACTTGCCCATTTCCTGTTCGACCGCGGTCTTCACTTCGGAAGAAACCAGCTTGTCTTTGGTCTGGGAGCTGAACTTCGGATCCGGCACCTTCACCGAGATAATCGCGGTCAAGCCTTCACGGGCGTCATCACCGGTGGTGGCGACCTTGTGCTTCTTGGCCAGGCCTTCAGCTTCGATGTAGGTGTTCAGGTTACGCGTCAGCGCGGAACGGAAACCTACCAGGTGAGTACCGCCGTCACGCTGCGGAATGTTGTTGGTGAAGCACAACAGGTTCTCGTTGAAGCTGTCGTTCCACTGCAGGGCGATTTCAACGCCGATGCCGTCTTCACGCTGGATGTTGAAGTGGAACACCTGGTTGACCGGGGTCTTGTTGGTGTTCAGGTATTCAACGAACGCACGCAGGCCACCTTCGTACTTGAACAGCTCTTCCTTGCCGCTGCGCTCGTCCTTGAGGACGATACCGACACCAGAGTTGAGGAAGGACAGTTCACGAATCCGCTTGGCCAGAATATCCCAGCTGAAGTGGATGTTCTTGAAGGTTTCAGCCGAAGGCTTGAAGTGAATCTGGGTGCCGGTGGTTTCGCTCTCGCCAACGATCTTCATTGGCTCTTGCGGAACACCGTGGACGTAAGTCTGTTCCCAGATCTTGCCGCTACGGCGCACGGTCAGGATCAGCTCTTTGGACAGTGCGTTCACCACCGACACACCTACACCGTGCAGACCGCCGGATACTTTGTAGGAGTTGTCGTCGAACTTACCGCCGGCGTGCAGCACGGTCATGATGACCTCGGCAGCCGAGACGCCTTCTTCTTTGTGCACGTCTACCGGGATACCACGGCCGTTGTCGCGAACGGTGATGGATTCGTCCGGGTGGATGATGATGCTGATGTCGTCGCAGTGGCCGGCCAAAGCTTCGTCGATCGAGTTATCGACCACCTCGAACACCATGTGGTGAAGACCGCTGCCATCGTCGGTGTCACCAATGTACATACCGGGACGTTTGCGTACGGCATCCAGGCCTTTCAGCACTTTAATGCTCGTTGAGTCGTACGTATTTTCTTCGCTCAATGCCTTCACTCCCGATGGTCGTGGGTCTGGGTGATACGGCCCTGTTCCACGTGGAACAGGGCGACTGGCGTTTCCGTCTGCCAGCCTTCCCTCAATAATTCGTGATCTACACAGGTAATAAACACCTGGCAGCGTAAGTCTTCCAGCAAGCGGCAAAGCGCGCGACGGTGGTGCTCGTCCAGTTCGGACGGCAAGTCATCCACCAGATAAATACACTGGCCGCGTCGGGCCTGGCTGACCAGATGCCCTTGAGCAATCCGCAATGCACAGACCACCAACTTCTGCTGTCCGCGGGACAAGATGTCCGCGGCGTTATGCGCGCCCAATCTGAGACGCAAATCAGCGCGTTGTGGTCCGGCCTGGGTATGACCCAATTGCTGATCCCGCTGAAGGGACCCGGCGAGCACTGCACTCAACTCGCGGTCCTTGTCCCAGCCTCGGTAATAGCTGAGCGTCAAACCCTCAAGCTCAACCAGTTCGCTCAAGGTCTGTTCAAAGACTGGTTTCAAGGCTTTGATATAAGCACGGCGGTATTCATCAATTTCAGCGCTGGCCTGGCACAGTTCTCTGTCCCAAACCGCTTGCGAAACGGCGTCAAGTGTACCATGCCGCAGCCAAGAGTTTCTCTGACGCAGGGCCTTCTGCAAGCGCTGCCAGGTTGACATGAATCGCGGTTCCACGTGGAACACGCCCCAGTCGAGAAACTGTCGACGAATCTTCGGTGCGCCTTCCAGTAAGCGGAAACTGTCAGGATTGATTAGCTGCAGAGGCAGGATTTCAGCCAGTTGCGCAGCGCTGCGGGCGTTTTGCCCGTCGATGCGAATCTGAAACTCACCTTGGCGGTCGCGCGATATTCCCAATGCACTATGCCCACCCTCGGCTAATTCGACCTGGCCAAACACCGTGCACGCCAATTGCTCGTACTGAATGACCGGCAGCAGGCGGGCGCTACGAAACGAACGGGCAAGCCCCAGCAGGTGAATGGCTTCCAGAACACTGGTTTTGCCGCTGCCGTTGGCGCCGTAAAGAATGTTGATGCGGGGAGAGGGGGAGAAGGTCACCGGGTGCAGATTGCGCACCGCGGTGACCGAGACGCGACTTAAGGACATCTAGCTTCTGCTGAGCATGATTACAGACGCATCGGCATGACAACGTAGGCCGAGTCGTCGTTGTCGGACTCTTGTACCAGCGCACTGCTGTTGGAGTCGGACAGAATCAGGCGAACCTGCTCAGTGGTCATCACGCCCAGCACGTCGAGCAAGTAACTCACGTTGAAACCGATTTCCAGATTGCCGCCGTTGTACTCAACGCCGACTTCTTCTTCCGCTTCTTCCTGCTCCGGGTTGTTGGCCTGGATCTTCAACTGACCGTTGGCCAGTTGCAGACGGATACCACGGTACTTCTCGTTGGACAGAATCGCAGTACGGCTGAAGGCTTCACGCAACGCCTGACGGTCGCCAAGTACCAGCTTGTCACCGCCCTTCGGCAGCACGCGCTCGTAGTCCGGGAATTTACCGTCGACCAGTTTCGAGGTGAAGGTGAACTCACCAGTGGTAGCGCGGATGTGATGTTGACCCAAAACGATGCTGACGATGCCATCCGGCTCGGTCAGCAGGCGCGCCAACTCAAGGATACCCTTGCGCGGCACGATGACCTGGTGGCGATCCGGCTGACCGATGTCGGCTTGCATCGAGCACATGGCCAGACGGTGACCGTCGGTGGCCACGGCGCGGATGATCCCGGCCGAGACTTCCAGCAGCATGCCGTTCAGGTAGTAACGCACGTCCTGCTGGGCCATGGCGAAGCTGGTGCGTTCGATCAGACGACGCAGTTTGCTTTGCTCCAGGCTGCAAGTCAGCGAGCCCGGACCTTCTTCCACGGTCGGGAAATCGTTGGCCGGCAGGGTCGACAGGGTGAAGCGGCTACGGCCAGCCTTCACCACCAGTTTCTGCTCGTCGACCTTGATGTCGATCAGCGCGTCGTTCGGCAGGCTCTTGCAGATGTCCATCAGCTTGCGCGCAGGCACAGTGATGGAACCCGGATCAGCAGGCTCTTCGAGTTCTACACGACCGACCAGCTCGACTTCCAGGTCGGTACCGGTCAGCGACAGTTGCTGGCCTTCGACAACCAGCAGCACGTTGGAGAGCACCGGCAAGGTCTGTCGGCGCTCGACGACGCCTGCGACCAGTTGCAGGGGTTTCAACAGGGCTTCGCGTTGAATGGTGAAATGCATGGTCTAGTCCCTTGCCTTAATAAGCTGCGCTGGTATGCATCAAGTGGTCAGTGTACGCAGCAGGTTCTTGTAGTCCTCGCGGATGTCCGCGTCGGATTCCTTAAGTTCGTTGATCTTGCGGCAGGCGTGCAAAACAGTCGTATGGTCCCGGCCGCCAAACACGTCGCCGATTTCCGGCAGGCTGTGGTTAGTCAACTCTTTGGACAACGCCATGGCAACCTGACGCGGACGAGCGACCGAGCGAGAACGACGCTTGGACAGCAGGTCGGAAATCTTGATCTTGTAGTACTCGGCGACCGTGCGCTGAATGTTATCCACAGAGACCAGTTTGTCTTGCAGTGCCAACAGGTCTTTCAAGGATTCGCGGATCAGCTCGATGGTGATATCGCGGCCCATAAAGTGCGAGTGTGCTATCACACGCTTGAGCGCGCCTTCCAGCTCACGGACGTTGGAGCGAATACGCTGGGCAATGAAGAACGCCGCATCGTGGGGCAGATCGACTTTGGCCTGGTCGGCCTTTTTCATCAGGATCGCTACGCGGGTTTCCAGCTCCGGCGGCTCGACGGCAACCGTCAGGCCCCAGCCAAAGCGGGATTTGAGGCGCTCTTCAAGGCCTTCGATTTCTTTCGGATAGCGGTCACTGGTGAGAATGACCTGCTGGCCACCTTCGAGCAGGGCGTTGAAGGTGTGGAAAAACTCTTCCTGGGAGCGTTCCTTGCGGGCGAAGAACTGAATGTCATCGATCAGCAACGCATCCACCGAACGGTAGAAGCGCTTGAACTCGTTGATCGCGTTCAGTTGCAGTGCCTTGACCATGTCGGCCACGAAACGCTCCGAATGCAGGTACACAACCTTGGCATTCGGGTTCTTCTTTAATAGATGGTTACCCACAGCGTGCATCAAGTGGGTTTTACCCAGGCCAACGCCGCCATAAAGGAAGAGCGGGTTGTAACCGTGCTTGGGATTGTCCGCTACCTGCCAGGCCGCTGCGCGGGCCAGTTGGTTGGACTTACCTTCGACGAAGTTTTCGAAGGTGAAAGTGCGGTTCAGGTAGCTGGTGTGCTTGAGCGCACCTTCGACCTGCACCGTGCGCTGCTCGGAACGCACCGGGGCCTGTTGAGAGCTCGCACCTGCCATCGGGTCGAAACTGTCGCGCGACGGCTCTTCACTGACGTCGGCAACTTTCTGAGTCGAACGCTTGGTCGGTGTAGCCGTCGGGGCGGGTGCCGGAGCACTGACAGGTGCTTGAGCCGCCTGTGCCTGGGACGCGGCGGCAGCCAGCGGCGCATTCGGAGCGGCACGCGGCGCCGAACTGCGTTTGCTGCCTATTAATAAGGAGAGCGCAGGCGCCATGCCGTTGCCATGCTCATCAAGCAGTTCAAGGACGCGGCCCAGGTACTTTTCATTGACCCAGTCGAGAACAAAACGATTCGGCGCGTAAACACGCAACTCGTCGCCTTCGGCTTCGACCTGTAGAGGACGGATCCAAGTGTTGAATTGTTGGGCAGGCAGCTCATCGCGCAAAAGCTCCACGCACTGCTGCCAAAGTTCCACTGACACGGATATCCCCTAAGTTGAAAGCCGGTGAGGCAAAAACAAGCGGCCATTGTAGCGACCAGACGCCGACTTATCCACACGTAGGTGGGCCACTGGCCAAGAAGAATCAACGATTTATACGTAAAAAAGACGACCAATGGTCTGTGCATAAGCTCTGTGGATAACCGCCCCTGAGGTCGTTGCACAAGTGGGGGCGAAACTCGGTGGATAACCTGCCTGTGGATAACAACCCCTTTCACACACAGCTTATCCGACAGCGCAGCACAGGCTGACCACCGTTTTCCACCGTAGTTGTCATTCTCTGTACAGCACGGGATAGAAGGCCTTAAGGTAGTTATCCACAGATGATCGGTGCCCTAGCTTTTATAAGCTTTACAGAAAAGCTTTAAATACTTTCCTTCTTTATTTTTATATTTGGCCAAGGCGGAAGGCGAGCAAAACCACTGGAGATCTATTTATAAGGAAACGTTGGTTGGAAATTGACCTAGAGGCTTGCTTTCTCTAGAATCCCCGGTCTCTTAAAACGGGGGCCATTCCGGCCCGTTGTGGACGAACCAGGTAACACGACAATGAAACGTACTTTCCAACCAAGCACTATCAAACGCGCTCGTACCCACGGTTTCCGTGCTCGCATGGCTACCAAGAACGGTCGTGCCGTTCTGTCGCGTCGTCGCGCCAAAGGTCGTGCGCGTCTGGCAGTTTGATAAGCCGGCACTGGAGGTGAGTCAGGACTTCAGTCGGGAAAAGCGTCTGCTTACTCCCCGGCATTTCAAGGCAGTCTTTGACTCCCCTACCGGCAAGGTTCCGGGGAAAAATCTCCTGCTCCTTGCGCGCAACAACGATCTTGATCACCCCCGTCTCGGGCTGGTTATCGGGAAAAAGAGCGTAAAGCTCTCCGTCGAGCGCAATCGCCTCAAACGTCTGATGCGCGAATCGTTCCGTCTGAACCAGGATTCACTGGCCGGTTGGGACATCGTTATCGTCGCGCGCAAAGGTTTGGGTGACGTAGAAAACCCCGAATTGATTCAGCATTTCGGCAAACTCTGGAAGCGTCTGGCACGCAGCACGCCGGTACCAGCAGTCAAAACCGAAACTGTAGGGGTAGACAGTCCCGATGCGTAAACTGGCACTCGTTCCGATCCAGTTTTATCGCTATGCCATTAGTCCTCTGATGGCCAGTCACTGTCGTTTCTACCCCAGTTGTTCCTGCTACGCGTTAGAAGCCATAGAAAATCATGGCCTTCTGCGCGGTGGCTGGCTGACCTTTCGTCGTTTAGGTCGCTGTCATCCGTGGAATCCCGGTGGTTATGACCCGGTTCCGCCTATCCCTACCTCCCGTTCTTCTTCGATGGCCGAGTAATCATGGATATCAAACGCACGATCCTGATCGTCGCCCTGGCAATCGTGTCCTACGTTATGGTTCTTAAATGGAACCAGGACTATGGCCAGGCTGCCCTGCCGACTCAGAATGTTGCTTCCAGTACTACCGCACCGGGCCTACCGGATACGGCGACTGGCAATAATGCTTCTGTCAGTGACGACATTCCACGCGCCGCAAGCGATACCAGTGCAAATGCTCCTGCTGAAACGCCGGTAGCTGCAAGCAAAGACCTCATCCAGATCAAAACGGATGTGCTCAACCTGGCTATCGATCCACAAGGTGGTGATGTTGCCCAGTTGACGCTGCCGCTGTATCCACGTCGCCAGGACCATCCGGAAATTCCATTCCAGCTGTTCGATAACGGCAACGAGCGGACTTATCTGGCTCAAAGCGGTTTGATCGGCACCAACGGTCCGGACGCAAGTCCTGCCGGTCGTCCGGTTTACGCCTCGGAGAAGAAGATTTATCAACTGGCTGACGGTCAGGACCAATTGGTCGTGGACCTGAAGTTCAGCAAGGACGGCGTCAACTACATCAAGCGTTTCACCCTGAAACGTGGCCTGTACGACGTCACCGTTTCCTACCTGATCGACAACCAGAGCGCTCAGCCCTGGTCCGGTGCAATGTTCGCGCAATTGAAGCGTGATGCCAGCTCCGATCCTTCTTCCAGCACCGCCACCGGCACCGCGACTTACCTGGGCGCCGCCCTGTGGACAAGTAACGAGCCGTACAAGAAAGTGTCGATGAAGGACATGGACAAGGCTCAGCTGAAAGAAACCGTCAGCGGTGGTTGGGTTGCCTGGTTGCAACACTACTTCGTGACTGCGTGGATTCCGGCGAAGGGCGAAAACAACGTCGTCCAGACCCGCAAAGACAGCAAAGGCAACTACATCATCGGTTACACCGCCCCGGCAATGACTGTTGCGCCAGGTGCGAAAGCCGAGACCAGTGCTGTTCTGTACGCCGGTCCGAAAAGCCAGGCGGTGCTGAAAGAGTTGTCCCCAGGTCTGGAACTGACGGTCGACTACGGCATTCTGTGGTTCATTGCCCAGCCAATCTTCTGGTTGCTGCAACACATCCACGCGCTGGTTGGTAACTGGGGCTGGTCGATCATCTTCCTGACCATGCTGATCAAGGGGATCTTCTTCCCGCTGTCGGCAGCCAGCTACAAATCCATGGCCCGCATGCGCGCAGTGGCACCGAAACTGGCCGCGCTGAAAGAGCAACATGGCGATGACCGGCAGAAAATGTCGCAAGCCATGATGGAGCTGTACAAGAAAGAGAAGATCAATCCGCTGGGTGGTTGCTTGCCAATCCTCGTGCAGATGCCGGTTTTCCTTTCGCTGTACTGGGTTCTGCTGGAAAGCGTAGAAATGCGCCAAGCGCCGTTCATGCTGTGGATTACTGACCTGTCGATCAAGGATCCGTTCTTCATTCTGCCGATCATCATGGGTGCAACCATGTTCATCCAGCAGCAGTTGAACCCGACTCCTCCGGATCCGATGCAGGCCAAGGTAATGAAGCTGATGCCAATCATCTTCACCTTCTTCTTCCTGTGGTTCCCGGCTGGTCTGGTGCTGTACTGGGTAGTGAACAACTGCCTGTCCATCGCCCAACAGTGGTACATCACTCGTAAAATCGAAGCGGCTACTAAAGCAGCCGCCTGATTTACACTGTGGATAACCACTCAAAACGCCCCCTAGTGGGGCGTTTTGCTATCTGTCACTTTTGTCTGGATATCGGTTTATGAGCGCTCCTCGTGAAACCATCGCCGCCGTCGCCACCGCTCAAGGTCGTGGCGGCGTAGGCATCGTCCGTATTTCCGGGCCACTGGCGAGCGTTGCGGCCAAGGCCTTCAGCGGTCGTGAACTCAAGCCGCGATTCGCCCACTACGGCCCGTTTTTCGATAAAAACGAAGAGGTGCTGGACCAGGGCATCGCCTTGTATTTTCCGGGACCGAACTCGTTCACCGGCGAAGACGTGCTGGAACTCCAGGGTCATGGCGGCCCGATTGTTCTGGACATGCTACTCAAGCGTTGCCTTGAACTGGGGTGTCGTCTGGCACGGCCAGGTGAATTCAGCGAACGTGCGTTCCTCAATGACAAACTCGACCTGGCGCAGGCCGAAGCGATCGCCGACCTGATCGAGGCCAGTTCTGCACAGGCTGCGCGCAATGCATTGCGTTCCTTGCAGGGGGCATTTTCCGATCGTGTGCATAACCTCACCGAGCAACTGATCGGCCTGCGGATTTATGTAGAAGCGGCCATCGACTTCCCGGAAGAAGAAATCGACTTCCTTGCCGATGGCCATGTACTGAGCATGCTCGACAAGGTCAGGGACGAGTTATCCACCGTACTGCGCGAAGCCGGACAGGGTGCATTGTTGCGTGACGGCATGACAGTGGTCATCGCCGGTCGACCGAATGCCGGTAAATCCAGCTTGCTGAACGCCTTGGCTGGGCGGGAAGCCGCGATCGTGACCGAGATTGCCGGCACAACCCGGGACATTCTTCGCGAACATATCCACATCGATGGCATGCCGCTTCACGTGGTGGATACCGCTGGTCTGCGAGATACCGATGACCAAGTGGAAAAAATAGGCGTGGAACGGGCGTTGAAAGCCATCGGCGAAGCAGATCGGGTGCTGTTGGTGGTCGATGCCACAGCACCTGAAGCACTTGATCCGTTCGCGTTATGGCCGGAGTTCCTGGAGATCCGCCCGGATCCGGCCAAAGTCACGCTGATCCGCAACAAGGCGGACTTGACCGGTGAAGCGATTGCCCTGGAAGTCAGCGAGGATGGCCACGTCACCATCAGCCTCAGCGCCAGGTCTGCAGGCGAGGGACTGGAACTGCTGCGTGACCACCTCAAGGCCTGCATGGGCTACGAGCAGACCTCGGAAAGCAGCTTCAGTGCTCGCAGGCGTCACCTTGAGGCGTTGCATCATGCCAGTGCATCCCTCGAGCACGGCCGTGCACAGCTGACTCTGGCAGGTGCCGGCGAGCTACTGGCCGAAGATTTGCGCCAGGCGCAGCACGCTTTGGGTGAAATCACCGGTGCATTCAGCTCCGATGATTTGCTTGGACGAATCTTTTCCAGCTTCTGCATCGGTAAATAGTCGTTCCGTTGTCCACAGACAGGCCTTTCGTGCCTGTCTGTTCCCTCCCTTCTCTTAAATCTTCCTCCAGTGCCGAGCACATTCTTTCTGCTTGAGCGGATTTTCCGCGTGCGGAATTTGCTCGTTCAGCACTTTTCTGTGGATTAAGCCCTGTGAATAACTGCCACTAAGGGCAGTTGATAACAGGGCCTCAAAACTGAAGATAACCACCTCTGTGGATAACAACCCCTTTCATCCACAGGCTTAGACCGGTTATCCAAGGGCCTCATTAGCACATGACCACAGGGTTTTGAATCTCTGTACACATTGAATATAAAGGTCTGTAGAGATCTATCCACAGAAAGGCGCCTCAGTAGAAATAAACATAAAAACAAAGATTTAATAAATTTCTCTCTTTTTAATTTCTATAACCCCGACTTCTCCACAGCTGGTTAAATTTTGTGCAAAGGGTTCTTTAGGAAGGGCGAAGTCCCTATACTTGCCGCCCAGGTCCAAAAACCTGAGCTCAAACTATTCCTGATTACCTAACTGAAGCAGGCACGAGGTGCGTGGTGGATTTCCCTTCCCGTTTTGAAGTGATCGTCATCGGCGGCGGTCATGCCGGTACCGAGGCAGCACTGGCCTCAGCACGCATGGGTGCAAAAACCCTGCTGCTGACGCATAACGTGGAAACCCTCGGTGCCATGAGTTGCAACCCTGCCATTGGCGGGATCGGCAAAAGCCATCTGGTGAAAGAAATCGATGCCCTCGGCGGCGCGATGGCCATGGCGACCGATAAAGGTGGTATCCAGTTTCGTGTTCTGAACAGCCGCAAAGGCCCGGCCGTGCGTGCGACTCGCGCTCAGGCAGACCGGGTTCTGTACAAGGCCGCTGTCCGCGAAGCACTGGAAAACCAACCGAACCTGTGGATATTTCAACACGCCGCTGATGACCTGATTGTCGAGCAGGAACAAGTGCGCGGTGTTGTCACCCAAATGGGTCTGCGTTTCTTCGCGGATTCCGTGGTGTTGACCACTGGCACGTTCCTCGGTGGACTTATCCACATCGGGATGCAGAATTATTCCGGTGGTCGCGCCGGTGATCCGCCGTCGATCGCCCTTGCGCACCGACTGCGTGAATTGCCACTGCGTGTTGGTCGCTTGAAAACCGGTACGCCGCCGCGCATCGACGGTCGATCCGTGGATTTCTCGGTAATGACCGAGCAAGCCGGTGATACGCCGATCCCGGTGATGTCGTTCATGGGCTCCAAAGAGCAGCATCCGAAACAGGTCAGTTGCTGGATCACCCACACCAACGCCCGCACCCACGAAATCATTGCCTCCAACCTTGATCGTTCGCCGATGTATTCCGGTGTGATCGAAGGTATCGGCCCGCGTTATTGCCCGTCGATCGAAGACAAGATCCACCGCTTTGCCGACAAGGAAAGCCATCAGGTCTTTATCGAGCCGGAAGGTTTGACCACTCACGAGCTGTACCCGAACGGGATATCCACATCGTTGCCGTTCGACGTGCAATTGCAGATCGTGCAATCGATCCGCGGTATGGAAAACGCGCACATCGTTCGTCCGGGCTACGCCATCGAGTACGACTATTTCGATCCGCGCGACCTGAAGTACAGCCTGGAAACCAAAGTGATTGGCGGTCTGTTTTTCGCCGGACAAATCAACGGCACTACCGGTTATGAAGAGGCCGGCGCCCAAGGTTTGCTGGCCGGGGCCAACGCCGCACTGCGTGCTCAGGGCAAAGACGCCTGGTGCCCGCGTCGCGACGAGGCGTACATCGGCGTGTTGGTCGATGACCTGATTACGTTGGGTACTCAGGAACCGTATCGGATGTTCACATCCCGCGCCGAATACCGTTTGATCCTGCGCGAAGACAACGCCGACCTGCGTCTGACCGAAAAAGGTCGTGAATTGGGTCTGGTCGATGACGCGCGCTGGGCGGCTTTCTGCACCAAACGCGAAAGCATCGATCTGGAAGAACAACGCCTGAAAAGTACGTGGGTTCGCCCGGGCACCGAGCAGGGCGATGCGATTTCCGAGAAGTTTGGTACGCCGCTGACTCACGAATACAACTTGCTCAACCTGCTGAGCCGTCCGGAAATCGACTACGCTGGTCTGATCGCCGTGACCGGTGGGGGCGCAGAAGATCCACAAGTCGCCGAGCAGGTCGAAATCAAGACCAAATACGCCGGTTACATTGATCGCCAACAAGATGAAATCGCGCGTCTGCGGGCCAGTGAAGACACAAAACTGCCTGTGGATATCGATTACACAAACATTTCCGGTCTCTCCAAAGAGATCCAGAGCAAGCTCGGTGCGACCCGTCCAGAGACCCTGGGCCAGGCGTCACGTATCCCGGGCGTTACCCCGGCAGCGATTTCGCTGTTGATGATTCATTTGAAAAAACGCGGCGCGGGCCGTCAGTTGGAGCAAAGCGCTTGAGTTCGTTGGTCACCTCGCAACACGCTGAAGAGTTATCCACAGGTGCTCGCCAGCTCGGTATCACACTGACCGAAACCCAGCACGCGCAGCTGCTGGGCTATCTGGCCCTGTTGATCAAATGGAACAAGGCCTACAACCTGACCGCCGTGCGCGATCCGGACGAAATGGTCTCGCGCCACCTGCTCGATAGTTTGAGCGTGATGTCGTTCATCGAAAACGGTCGCTGGCTCGACGTTGGCAGCGGCGGTGGCATGCCGGGCATTCCGTTGGCCATCCTGTTTCCAGAATCCCAAGTGACCTGCCTGGACAGCAACGGCAAGAAAACCCGCTTCCTGACCCAGGTCAAACTCGAACTAAAACTGGATAACCTGCAAGTTATCCACAGCCGCGTCGAAGCCTTCCAGCCTGCACAGCCGTTCAACGGGATCATTTCCCGGGCGTTCAGCAGCATGGAGAACTTCAGCAACTGGACGCGCCACCTCGGCGACGCCGATACACGTTGGCTGGCAATGAAGGGCGTTCATCCGGCCGATGAGCTGGTAGCATTGCCGGCAGACTTCCACCTCGATAGCGAACACGCCCTGGCCGTACCTGGTTGCCAAGGCCAACGCCATCTGCTGATACTGCGCCGCACGGCATGATTGGGAACACAAGCAAGAATGGCTAAGGTATTCGCGATAGCGAACCAGAAAGGTGGTGTGGGTAAAACCACCACCTGCATCAACCTCGCAGCTTCCCTGGTCGCTACCAAGCGTCGGGTGCTGTTGATCGATCTCGATCCACAGGGCAACGCCACCATGGGTAGCGGTGTGGATAAACACGGCCTGGAAAATTCGGTCTACGACTTGCTGATCGGCGAGTGCGACCTGGCCCAGGCCATGCACTACTCCGAGCACGGTGGTTACCAGCTGTTGCCGGCCAACCGTGACCTGACCGCGGCCGAAGTGGTTCTGCTGGAAATGCAGATGAAGGAAAGCCGCTTGCGCAGCGCGTTGGCGCCGATCCGTGAAAACTACGATTACATTTTGATCGACTGCCCGCCGTCGCTGTCGATGCTGACACTGAACGCTCTGGTTGCGGCTGACGGGGTCATTATCCCCATGCAGTGCGAGTACTTTGCGCTCGAAGGCTTGAGCGACCTTGTGGATAACATCAAGCGCATCGCTGAACTGCTGAACCCGAACCTGAAAGTCGAAGGTTTGTTGCGCACGATGTACGACCCGCGTCTGAGCCTGATGAACGACGTGTCGGCGCAGTTGAAAGAACACTTCGGCGAGCAGCTCTACGACACCGTCATTCCGCGCAACATCCGCCTGGCCGAAGCGCCAAGCTATGGCATGCCGGCGCTGGCGTACGACAAAACATCACGGGGCGCCATTGCCTATCTGGCATTGGCGGGCGAGATGGTTCGCCGTCAGCGCAAAAACTCACGCACCGCCGCAGCTCAGGCAAATTAAGGAATCCCCATGGCCGTCAAGAAACGAGGTCTCGGACGTGGACTGGATGCACTGCTGAGCGGTCCGACTGTCAGCTCGCTGGAAGAGCAGGCGGTACAAGCCGATCAGCGTGAGCTGCAGCATTTGCCCCTGGACCTGATCCAGCGCGGCAAGTATCAACCGCGTCGGGACATGGACCCGCAAGCGCTGGAAGAACTGGCGCAGTCGATCAAGGCACAGGGCGTGATGCAGCCGATCGTGGTCCGTCCGATCGGCAGTGGCCGCTTCGAAATCATTGCCGGCGAACGCCGCTGGCGCGCCAGCCAGCAGGCTGGCCAGGAAACCATCCCGGCGATGGTTCGCGATGTGCCGGATGAAACCGCCATCGCCATGGCGCTGATCGAGAACATCCAGCGCGAAGACCTCAATCCGATCGAAGAAGCGGTAGCCCTGCAGCGTTTGCAGCAGGAATTCCAGCTGACTCAGCAACAAGTGGCCGAAGCGGTGGGCAAGTCCCGCGTGACCGTGGCCAACCTGCTACGCTTGATCGCGTTGCCGGAAGTTATCAAAACCATGCTGTCCCACGGTGACCTGGAAATGGGTCATGCGCGTGCATTGCTTGGTTTGCCGGAGAATCAACAGGTTGAAGGGGCGCGACATGTTGTCGCACGGGGGCTGACTGTGCGCCAGACTGAGGCACTGGTTCGCCAGTGGTTGAGTGGCAAACAGGAACCTGCCGAACCGGCAAAACCGGACCCGGATATCGCCCGACTCGAGCAGCGCCTGGCCGAGCGCCTAGGCTCTGCGGTGCAGATCCGACACGGAAAGAAGGGGAAGGGGCAGTTGGTGATCGGTTACAACTCCCTCGATGAGCTTCAGGGTGTGCTTGCACACATTCGCTGAAACATTTCCTCATGTAGCGTGCAGTCGGAAATCACTACCCGACAGTTGAATAGGGGCAGAACCGCCCCTATACTCTGCGCGCATTTTGTCGGCACAAATTATGCCAAGTTATTGAATTCTGGCAGCCGACCATTGGAGAGCAATAGTGATGGAAACCCGCACGCCAAACCGCTTGCCGTTCCATCGCCTGGCAGTTTTTCCGGTGTTGATGGCTCAGTTTGTCGTTTTGCTGATCGCCGCTTTGGCGCTCTGGCAATGGCATGGAGTCGTTGCCGGGTACTCAGGACTCTGCGGAGGCCTGATAGCCTTGCTGCCCAATGTTTATTTCGCTCACAGGGCATTTCGGTTTTCCGGCGCCCGAGCAGCTCAAGCCATCGTCCGGTCTTTTTATGCCGGCGAGGCGGGCAAATTGATTTTGACGGCAGTGCTCTTTGCATTGACGTTTGCAGGTGTGAAGCCATTGGCGCCGCTAGCTGTATTCGGCGTCTTCGTGTTGACCCAACTGGTCAGCTGGTTCGCGCCCCTGCTGATGAGAACAAGACTTTCGAGACCTTAGGGCGTTTGAGGCAACCATGGCAGAAACAACCGCTTCGGGCTATATCCAGCACCACTTGCAGAACCTGACCTTCGGTCAGCACCCAACCGGCGGATGGGGCTTTGCCCACACCGCAGCAGAAGCCAAAGAAATGGGCTTCTGGGCTTTCCACGTCGATACCCTCGGCTGGTCGGTCGCTTTGGGTCTGATCTTCGTTCTTCTTTTCCGCATGGCGGCAAAAAAGGCGACTTCCGGTCAACCTGGCGGCCTGCAGAACTTCGTCGAGGTTCTGATCGAGTTCGTCGACACCAGCGTGAAAGATACCTTTCACGGCCGTAATCCATTGATCGCGCCATTGGCCCTGACGATTTTTGTCTGGGTGTTCCTGATGAACGCCGTCGACCTGGTACCGGTTGACTGGATTCCGAAGCTGGCTGCCATCATTTCCGGCGACCCGCATCTGGTCTTCCGCGCCGTTCCGACCACTGACCCGAACGCGACCCTGGGCATGTCCCTGTCGGTGTTCGCGTTGATCATTTTCTACAGCATCAAGGTCAAGGGCATCGGCGGCTTCATCGGCGAACTGACCCTGCACCCGTTCGGCAGCAAGAACATCTTCGTTCAAGCAGTGCTGATTCCGGTGAACTTCCTGCTGGAGTTCGTGACGCTGGTGGCCAAGCCAATCTCCCTGGCACTGCGTCTGTTCGGCAACATGTACGCCGGCGAGCTGGTCTTCATTCTGATTGCTGTGATGTTTGGCAGCGGTCTGCTCTGGCTTAGCGGCCTGGGCGTAGTTCTGCAGTGGGCGTGGGCAGTGTTCCACATCCTGATCATCACCCTGCAGGCGTTTATCTTCATGATGCTGACCATCGTTTACTTGTCGATGGCGCACGAAGAGAACCATTAAGACCAGTCTCGACTGGTCTGATGTCCCACTCGGTCAAACGGGTGGGTGCCCGAACAGGGCTATGAAACGATTTGTTTTACCGCTTTAAAATCTAAAAAACCTAAACCATACGACGTAAAAGTCGGGAGGAAAGATGGAAACTGTAGTTGGTCTAACCGCTATCGCTGTTGCACTGTTGATCGGCCTGGGCGCACTGGGTACCGCAATTGGTTTCGGCCTGTTGGGCGGCAAGTTCCTGGAAGGCGCAGCGCGTCAGCCAGAAATGGTTCCAATGCTGCAAGTTAAAATGTTCATCGTTGCCGGTCTGCTCGACGCCGTAACCATGATCGGTGTTGGTATCGCTCTGTTCTTCACCTTTGCGAACCCATTCGTTGGTCAACTCGCTGGCTAATCACTCGAACCTTCGAGTGATTGGTTTGATGTGCAACGAACGAGCGAGGTGTTGGCGTGAACATTAATGCAACCCTGATTGGCCAGTCCGTTGCGTTCTTCATTTTTGTACTGTTTTGCATGAAGTTCGTGTGGCCTCCGGTCATCGCGGCTTTGCACGAACGTCAGAAGAAGATCGCGGATGGACTGGACGCTGCCAGCCGAGCAGCTCGCGACCTGGAGTTGGCCCATGAGAAAGTGGGTCAGCAACTGCGCGAAGCGAAAGCTCAGGCAGCTGAAATCATTGAGCAAGCCAAGAAACGCGGTAACCAGATCGTTGACGAGGCTGTTGAAAAAGCCCGTCTCGACGCTGACCGTGTGAAGGTTCAGGCTCAGGCCGAGATCGAGCAGGAACTGAACAGTGTCAAAGACGCGCTGCGTGCCCAACTGGGTGCTCTGGCCGTTGGCGGCGCCGAGAAGATCCTGGGTGCCACAATCGATCAAAACGCGCACGCGGAGCTGGTAAACAAACTGGCTGCTGAAATTTAAGCGAGGGCGATCATGGCAGAATTGACCACGTTGGCCCGACCTTACGCTAAGGCAGCCTTCGAGCACGCCCAGGCCCACCAGCAACTGGCCTCTTGGTCAGCCATGCTCGGCCTGGCTGCAGCAGTGTCGAAAGACGACACCATGCAGCGCGTGCTCAAGGCCCCGCGACTGACGAGCGCAGACAAGGCCGCCACGTTTATTGACGTGTGCGGCGACAAGTTTGATGCCAAGGCACAGAACTTCATTAACGTCGTTGCCGAAAACGACCGTCTCCCGCTTTTGCCGGAGATATCCGCTCTGTTCGACCTGTACAAGGCCGAACAAGAGAAGTCGGTAGACGTTGAAGTAACCAGTGCTTTTGCATTGAACCAAGAACAGCAAGACAAACTCGCCAAGGTTCTCAGTGCACGACTCAACCGGGAAGTGCGCCTGCAAGTCGAGGAAGACAAATCCCTTATTGGGGGCATTGTCATCCGCGCCGGCGACCTGGTTATCGATGGCTCGGTTCGCGGCAAACTCGCGAGCCTTGCCGAAGCATTGAAATCTTGAGTTTGAAGGGGCAGCAGAGCAATGCAGCAACTCAATCCTTCCGAAATAAGTGAAATTATCAAGGGCCGCATCGACAAGCTCGATGTGACCTCCCAAGCCCGTAACGAAGGCACTGTCGTCAGCGTATCTGACGGTATCGTGCGGATTCACGGTCTGGCCGACGTTATGTACGGCGAGATGATCGAGTTTCCGGGCGGCGTCTTCGGTATGGCTCTCAACCTGGAGCAAGACTCCGTAGGTGCCGTAGTTTTGGGCTCCTACCAGTCTCTGGCTGAAGGCATGAGCGCCAAGTGCACCGGCCGCATCCTCGAAGTTCCGGTTGGTAAGGAACTGCTGGGTCGCGTAGTCGACGCACTGGGCAACCCGGTTGATGGCAAAGGTCCACTGAACAACACCGAGACCGATGCGGTCGAGAAAGTTGCTCCAGGCGTGATCTGGCGTAAGTCGGTAGACCAGCCTGTACAGACTGGCTACAAGGCTGTCGATGCCATGATCCCTGTCGGCCGTGGCCAGCGTGAGCTGATCATCGGTGACCGTCAGATCGGTAAAACCGCTCTGGCGATCGACGCGATCATCAACCAGAAGAACAGCGGCATTTTCTGCGTCTACGTCGCGATCGGTCAGAAACAATCGACCATCGCCAACGTAGTTCGCAAGCTGGAAGAAAACGGCGCACTGGCTAACACCATCGTCGTGGCAGCGAGCGCTTCGGAATCTGCAGCACTGCAATTCCTGGCACCGTACTCCGGTTGCACCATGGGTGAATTCTTCCGCGACCGCGGTGAAGACGCGCTGATCGTTTATGACGATCTGTCCAAGCAAGCAGTGGCTTACCGCCAGATTTCCCTGCTGCTGCGCCGTCCACCAGGCCGTGAAGCGTACCCAGGCGACGTGTTCTATCTCCACTCCCGTCTGCTGGAGCGCGCATCCCGCGTTTCGGAAGAATACGTAGAGAAGTTCACCAACGGCGCAGTGACCGGCAAAACCGGTTCCCTGACCGCACTGCCGATCATCGAAACCCAGGCTGGCGACGTTTCCGCGTTCGTTCCGACCAACGTGATTTCCATCACCGACGGTCAGATCTTCCTGGAATCGGCCATGTTCAACTCCGGGATCCGTCCTGCTGTGAACGCCGGTGTTTCGGTATCCCGTGTGGGTGGTGCCGCTCAGACCAAGATCATCAAGAAGCTCTCCGGTGGTATCCGTACCGCTCTGGCTCAGTACCGTGAACTGGCGGCATTCGCCCAGTTCGCTTCTGACCTGGACGAAGCGACCCGTAAGCAACTTGAGCATGGTCAGCGCGTTACCGAGCTGATGAAGCAGAAGCAATACGCACCAATGTCGATCGCTGACATGGCGCTGTCGCTGTATGCCGCTGAGCGTGGGTTCCTGACTGACGTTGAAATCGCCAAGATCGGCAGCTTCGAACAAGCGCTGATTGCTTTCTTCAACCGCGATCACGCCGATTTGATGGCGAAGATCAACGTGAAGGGTGACTTCAATGACGAAATCGACGCTGGCATGAAAGCCGGTATCGAGAAGTTCAAGGCCACCCAAACCTGGTAAGCCGCAGCGGGGGCCGCAAGGCTCCCGCTTGCTAACCTGATAGGTGTTACATGGCAGGCGCAAAAGAGATTCGCAGTAAGATTGCGAGCATCAAAAGCACGCAAAAGATTACCAGCGCCATGGAAAAAGTGGCGGTCAGTAAAATGCGCAAGGCACAAATGCGCATGGCTGCTAGCCGTCCTTACGCGGAGCGCATCCGCCAGGTTATTGGCCATTTGGCCAACGCTAACCCGGAATATCGCCACCCATTCATGATCGACCGTGAAGTAAAGCGCGTTGGTTATGTCGTGGTGAGCAGTGACCGTGGTCTGTGTGGTGGCTTGAACACCAACCTGTTCAAGGCCCTGGTCAAGGACATGGCGGTAAACCGCGAAAACGGCGTCGAGATTGATCTGTGTGTTGTTGGTAGCAAGGGTGCGGCTTTCTTCCGCAACTTCGGCGGTAACGTCGTAGCAGCTATCAGCCACCTGGGTGAAGAGCCGTCGATCAATGACCTGATCGGCAGCGTCAAGGTGATGCTGGATGCCTACCTGGACGGCCGTATTGACCGCCTGTCCGTGGTGTCCAACAAGTTCATCAACACCATGACGCAAACGCCTACCGTGGAGCAGTTGATTCCACTGGTGGCAACCCCGGATCAAGGACTCAAGCACCACTGGGATTATCTGTACGAACCGGACGCCAAAGAGCTGCTTGACGGCTTGATGGTCCGTTACGTGGAGTCGCAGGTCTACCAGGCGGTGGTCGAGAACAACGCGGCTGAACAAGCTGCGCGGATGATCGCGATGAAGAACGCTACCGACAACGCCGGTGATTTGATCAGCGATTTGCAGCTGGTCTACAACAAGGCGCGTCAGGCTGCGATCACCCAAGAGATCTCGGAAATCGTCGGCGGCGCTGCCGCGGTTTAACGGTTCAAATATTCAGAGGATCCAGCTATGAGTAGCGGACGTATCGTTCAAATCATCGGCGCCGTTATCGACGTGGAATTCCCACGCGACAGCGTACCGAGCATCTACAACGCTTTGAGTGTAAAAAGCGATGCAGGCACCACTCTCGAAGTTCAGCAGCAGCTGGGCGACGGCGTGGTTCGTACCATTGCGATGGGTTCCACCGAGGGCTTGAAGCGCGGTCTGGAAGTCACCGACTCTGGCGCAGCCATCTCCGTACCGGTCGGTAAAGCGACTCTGGGCCGGATCATGGACGTACTGGGCAACCCGATCGACGAAGCTGGCCCGATCGCCACCGAAGAGCGCTGGGGCATTCACCGTCCTGCGCCAACCTTCGCTGAACAAGCGGGCGGCAACGACTTGCTGGAAACCGGCATCAAGGTTATCGACCTGGTTTGCCCGTTCGCCAAGGGTGGTAAAGTCGGTCTGTTCGGTGGTGCCGGTGTAGGCAAAACCGTAAACATGATGGAACTGATCCGTAACATCGCCATCGAGCACAGCGGTTATTCCGTGTTCGCCGGTGTGGGTGAGCGTACTCGTGAGGGTAACGACTTCTACCACGAGATGAAGGATTCCAACGTTCTGGACAAAGTGGCACTGGTTTACGGTCAGATGAACGAGCCGCCGGGTAACCGTCTGCGCGTAGCACTGACCGGCCTGACCATGGCCGAGAAGTTCCGTGACGAAGGTAACGACGTTCTGCTGTTCGTCGACAACATCTATCGTTACACCCTGGCCGGTACTGAAGTATCCGCACTGCTGGGCCGTATGCCTTCCGCAGTAGGTTACCAGCCGACCCTGGCCGAAGAGATGGGTACTCTGCAAGAGCGTATCACTTCGACCAAAAACGGTTCGATCACCTCGATCCAAGCGGTATACGTACCTGCGGATGACTTGACTGACCCGTCGCCAGCGACCACCTTCGCCCACTTGGACGCCACCGTCGTTCTGTCCCGTGACATCGCTTCCCTGGGTATCTACCCGGCGGTCGATCCACTCGACTCGACTTCGCGCCAGCTGGACCCGAACGTGATCGGCCAGGACCACTACGATACCGCTCGCGGTGTACAGTACGTTCTGCAGCGTTACAAAGAACTGAAGGACATCATTGCGATCCTGGGTATGGACGAGCTGTCGGAAGCCGACAAGCAGTTGGTAAACCGTGCTCGTAAGATCCAGCGTTTCTTGTCGCAGCCGTTCTTCGTGGCTGAAGTCTTCACCGGTGCTTCGGGTAAATACGTTTCCCTGAAAGATACCATTGCTGGCTTCAAAGGCATCCTCAACGGTGACTACGACCACCTGCCAGAACAAGCGTTCTACATGGTCGGCGGCATCGAAGAAGCGATCGAGAAAGCCAAGAAACTGTAATCCCGGCGCCCGGCAACGGGCGCTAATTTAGGTTGAGGCAATCAGATGGCTATGACAGTCCATTGCGACATCGTCAGTGCGGAAGGAGAAATCTTTTCCGGCCTGGTCGAGATGGTGGTTGCGCACGGTGCACTGGGTGATCTTGGTATCGCCCTGGGTCACGCGCCGCTGATCACTAATCTCAAGCCGGGCCCGATCCGCCTGATCAAGCAGGGCGGGGAAGAGGAGGTGTATTACATCTCCGGTGGTTTCCTCGAGGTTCAGCCGAACATGGTCAAGGTTCTTGCCGACACCGTGCAGCGGGCTGCCGACCTGGACGAAGCCTCCGCTCAGGAAGCCGTCAAGGCTGCCGAGAAGGCTCTGCACGACAGAGGCGGGGAGTTTGACTACGGTGCTGCTGCCGCACGTCTGGCCGAGGCTGCAGCTCAGCTGCGCACCGTCCAACAGATCCGCAAGAAGTTCGGCCACTAACAGGCCGTCACATGTTGCGCGATTGATTAAAAAGGGTGGCCTCGGCTACCCTTTTTTCTTTTCCGATTTTCACCACTTGGTCGCAGCCGCCGACCACCCAGGATTGGTAGCCAGTCATGTCTCTTGAAATCGTTATCCTCGCTGCTGGTCAAGGTACTCGCATGCGTTCGGCACTGCCGAAAGTTCTGCATCCGATTGCCGGCAACTCGATGCTTGGCCATGTTATCCACAGCGCGCGGCAACTTAATCCACAGCGCATCCACGTGGTGATTGGTCATGGTGCCGACGCCGTACGTGAGCGACTGGCGGCGGATGATCTGAATTTCGTCCTGCAGGACAAACAACTGGGTACTGGACACGCGGTTGCTCAAGCAGTGCCATTCATTGAGTCCGACATCGTTTTGATTCTCTACGGTGACGTGCCGTTGATCGAAGTCGAGACCCTTCAGCGCCTGCTCAAGCAGGTTGCGCCGCAACAACTGGGCTTGCTGACCGTCGAACTGGACGACCCGACCGGCTATGGCCGCATCGTCCGCGATGCTGCCGGCAAGGTCACGGCGATCGTCGAGCAGAAAGACGCCAGCGAAGCCGAGCGCGCGATCACCGAAGGCAATACCGGCATCCTGGCGCTGCCTTTCGCGCAGTTGGGTGGCTGGATGAGTCGTCTCTCCAACAACAACGCCCAAGGCGAGTACTACCTGACCGACATAATTGCCATGGCGGTCAGCGATGGTCTGGTGGTGGCGACCGAGCAGCCTCACGATGCGATGGAAGTGCAGGGCGCCAACGATCGCAAGCAGCTCTCCGAACTCGAGCGTCACTATCAACTGCGCGCGGGCCGTCGTTTGATGGCTCAAGGCGTGACCTTGCGCGACCCGGCACGTTTCGATGTGCGCGGTGAAGTCACCGTCGGCCGCGATGTGCTGATCGACATCAACGTGATCCTCGAAGGCAAAGTCGTCATCGAAGACGACGTGGTGATCGGCCCGAACTGCGTGATCAAGGACAGCACCCTGCGTAAAGGCGTGGTGATCAAGGCGAACAGCCACATCGAAGGTGCAATTCTCGGCGAAGGCAGCGATGCCGGGCCGTTCGCCCGTCTGCGTCCCGGCACAGTGCTGGAGGCTCGCGCCCATGTGGGTAACTTTGTCGAGCTGAAAAACGCGCATATGGGCGAAGGTGCCAAGGCCGGTCACCTGACCTACCTGGGCGATGCCGAGATCGGCGCGCGCACCAACATCGGGGCGGGCACCATTACCTGCAACTATGACGGCGTCAACAAATGGAAAACCGTATTGGGTGAAGATGTGTTCATCGGTTCCAACAACTCGTTGGTGGCGCCTGTGGATATCTCTAGCGGTGCAACCACCGCCGCCGGATCGACCATTACCCAGAATGTGGATCACGCGCAGTTGGCGGTCGGCCGTGCACGTCAGAAGAACATCAACGGTTGGAAGCGGCCAGTGAAGATCAAAAAGACTTAAGTTACCCACAGCCCTTGTAGGAGCGAGCTTGCTCGCGATGAACTTGAGAACGCCGCGGGTTGTCTGCCTTCCAGCGTTATCGTTAACGTCCATCGCGAGCAAGCTCGCTCCTACAGGTTATCCACAGCTCTTTTTGTCGCGTGCCACTTGACGAAGTTTCGACAATAGGTTTTGATTGCTTACGTTATCTTTCGAATCGAAACTTACCAAGCCATGTCGAAACGCAATACGCCTCAACGCCGCCACAATATCCTCGCCTTGCTCAATGAGCAGGGCGAAGTCAGTGTGGATGAGCTGGCCAAAAGCTTCGAAACTTCGGAAGTTACGATTCGCAAGGATCTGGCGGCACTCGAAAGTAATGGCTTGTTGCTGCGCCGTTATGGCGGTGCGATCACCATGCCTCAGGAATTGGTGGCTGACATCGGTCAGCCAGTCTCCAAATATAAGCAGGCCATCGCCCGCGCTGCCGTTATGCGAATCCGCGAGCACGCAAGGATCATCATCGACAGCGGCAGTACCACCGCTGCGATGATCCCCGAACTGGGTCAACAACCGGGTCTGGTGGTGATGACCAATTCCCTGCACGTCGCCAACGCCCTGAGCGAACTCGAGCACGAACCGGTGCTGTTGATGACGGGCGGCACCTGGGATCCGCATTCCGAATCCTTTCAGGGGCAGGTCGCCGAGCAGGTTCTACGCTCGTACGATTTCGACCAGTTGTTCATCGGTGCCGATGGCATCGACCTGGTGCGCGGTACCACCACCTTCAATGAATTGTTGGGACTCAGCCGCGTCATGGCGGATGTCGCTCGCGAAGTGATCGTGATGGTGGAATCCGACAAGATCGGCCGCAAGATTCCCAACCTGGAACTGCCCTGGAGCAGTGTCCATACCCTTATTACCGATGATCGCCTGCCGCAAGAAGCACGTGATCAGATTCAGGCCCGCGATATCACTTTGATTTGCGCGGCTGTCAGTCAGGAGAAATAGCATGTGTGGAATTGTCGGCGCAGTCGCAGAACGTAACATCACCGCCATCCTGCTCGAAGGCCTCAAACGCCTGGAATACCGTGGCTATGACAGCGCCGGTGTGGCGGTCTTCACCAATGACGCAAAGCTTGAGCGCATGCGTCGCCCAGGCAAAGTCAGCGAGCTGGAACAGGCACTTGTAGCCGAGCCGCTGATCGGTCGCCTCGGTATCGCTCACACTCGCTGGGCCACACACGGTGCGCCGTGCGAGCGTAATGCGCACCCGCATTTCTCCGGTGATCTGGCGGTGGTGCACAACGGCATCATCGAGAACCACGAAGCCCTGCGCGAACAACTCAAAGCGCTGGGCTACGTGTTCACCTCGGACACCGACACCGAAGTCATTGCCCACCTGCTGAACCACAAACTCAAGGATCTGCACGATTTGACCGTAGCCCTCAAGGCCACCGTTAAAGAGCTGCATGGTGCCTACGGTCTGGCCGTGATCAGCGCCGATCAACCAGATCGCCTGGTCGCTGCCCGCAGTGGCAGCCCATTGGTGATCGGTCTGGGTCTGGGGGAAAACTTCCTCGCTTCCGACCAGTTAGCCCTGCGCCAGGTCACTGACCGCTTCATGTACCTGGAAGAAGGCGATATCGCCGAAATTCGTCGTGATAGCGTGCAGATCTGGGACATCAGCGGCAATGCCGTCACACGTGAAACCGTGCAGTATCGTGATGGCGCCGAAGCGGCTGACAAAGGCGAATTCCGCCACTTCATGCTCAAGGAAATCCACGAACAACCGGCCGTTGTGCAGCGCACCCTCGAAGGTCGCCTGAGCCCGAACGGTGTGCTGGTGCAGGCTTTTGGTCCACAGGCCGCCGAGCTGTTCGCCAAAGTGCGTAACGTACAGATCGTCGCTTGCGGCACCAGCTATCACGCCGGCATGGTTGCCCGTTACTGGCTGGAGGAGCTGGCCGGCATTCCGTGCCAGGTAGA
The DNA here is from genome assembly GCF_054897965.1 of Pseudomonas sp. LB3P81. Taxonomy (NCBI): domain Bacteria; kingdom Pseudomonadati; phylum Pseudomonadota; class Gammaproteobacteria; order Pseudomonadales; family Pseudomonadaceae; genus Pseudomonas; species Pseudomonas sp. LB3P81. The sequence goes on from NZ_JBUBVG010000001.1 coordinate 3,425,415, forward strand.
AGTCGCCAGCGAATTCCGCTACCGCAAAGTGGTGGTGCAGCCTGATACCCTGTTCGTGACCATTTCCCAGTCCGGCGAAACCGCCGACACGCTGGCTGCGTTGCGCAATGCCAAGGAACTGGGCTTCCTCGCCAGCCTGGCCATCTGCAACGTCGGCATCAGCTCGCTGGTGCGTGAATCCGACCTGACGTTGCTGACTCAGGCCGGTCGCGAAATCGGCGTGGCCTCCACCAAAGCCTTCACCACTCAGTTGGTTGGTCTGCTGTTGCTGACCCTGTCCCTGGGTCAGGTTCGCGGTACATTGGCCAAAGGCGTTGAAGCCACTCTTGTTGAAGAACTGCGTCGCCTGCCAACCCGTCTGGGTGAAGCCTTGGCCATGGACAGCACCGTGGAGAAAATCGCCGAACTGTTCGCCGAGAAGAACCACACGCTGTTCCTCGGTCGTGGCGCGCAGTTCCCGGTGGCGATGGAAGGGGCACTCAAGCTCAAGGAAATCTCCTACATCCACGCCGAAGCCTACCCGGCCGGCGAGCTGAAACACGGCCCGTTGGCGCTTGTGGATAACGACATGCCCGTGGTGACGGTGGCGCCAAACAACGAGCTGCTGGAGAAGTTGAAGTCCAACCTCCAGGAAGTCCGCGCCCGTGGCGGCCAACTGATCGTCTTCGCTGACGAGCAGGCCGGTATGACCAACGGCGAAGGCACTCATGTTGTGCACATGCCGCACATCCACGACATTCTGTCGCCGATCCTCTACACCATTCCATTGCAGTTGCTGTCTTACTACGTCGCGGTGTTGAAAGGCACTGACGTTGACCAGCCGCGTAATCTGGCGAAGTCAGTCACTGTGGAATAAGTTATCCACAGCTGAATCGAGGGGCGAGGTCGCTGGCATTGACAGGACCTTGCCCCTTTTACATTCAGCTCAGAACTTTTCCGCAATCAACCGCAGTGGATAATCCGGTTCTCGATAGCCGCCGGGCTTCTGGCGTTTGGGTAACTTCACGGCATCCCTCGGAACATCTTCATAGGGAATGCGACTGAGCAGGTCGGTGATGATGTTCAGGCGAGCCCGTCGCTTGTCATTCGAGTTGGCCACAAACCACGGTGCATGGTCGGTGTCGGTCATCTTGAACATATCGTCACGTGCGCGGGAATAGTCATACCAGCGGCTGTATGACTTGAGGTCCATACCGGTCAGCTTCCAGATTTTACGTCCATCCTTGATGCGAGCCTGAAGCCGTCGTGTCTGCTCCTCCTGACTGACTTCCAGCCAATACTTGATCAGGATGACGCCCGAATCGACGATCGCGCGTTCCACGAGAGGGATTGTCTTCAGGAAGCGCTCCACCTGTTCCTGGGTGCAGAACCCCATCACGCGTTCAACGCCCGCACGGTTGTACCAACTGCGATCGAAGATCACCACTTCGCCAGCCGCAGGCAGGTGTGGCAGGTAGCGCTGCACATACATCTGGCTTTTCTCGCGATCGGTAGGCGCGGTCAACGCGATCACCCGAAAAATACGCGGACTCACCCGTTCGGTCAGCGCCTTGATTGTCCCGCCCTTTCCGGCCCCGTCGCGGCCCTCGAAAACAATGCAAACCTTGATGCCCTTGTGCCGCACCCACTCCTGCAACTTGACGGTTTCGACGTGCAGTTCGCGTAGCGCTTTCAGGTAGTCTTTGTTATTCATTTTCGAGCTGTCAGCCATTTGCTGCTTTTGGACCTGCTTCTTGTCCTTTTTCATGACCAAGGCCTCACTAATTCCCGGTCATGTCAGACTAGGTCGTTTTGGACGCCATATTGAACTCGCAGCCTGACGGTCACGATTTTTATCTGAATTGAGGACGTGCCCAGTGGACCGATTCCAGGAAATGCAGGTCTTCGCCGCCGTCGCCCAGGAACAAGGCTTCTCGGCGGCGGCGCGGCGTTTGGGTCTGTCGGCAGCCAGTGTCACCCGTGCAGTAGCCGCGTTGGAAAAACGCATTGGCACGTTGCTGCTGACGCGCACCACCCGCAGCGTGCATTTGAGCGAAGCGGGTCAGCGGTATCTTGAAGACTGTCGGAGAATTCTCGCCGAGGTGCAGGAAGCGGAGGATTCGGCGGCGGGCAGTCACGCAGAGCCTCGTGGGCAACTGACGATCACGGCGCCGGTGTTGTTTGGCGAGTTGTTTGTCACGCCGGTGATGGTGAGTTATCTGACGCAGTTTCCTGAAGTCTGTATCAATGGGTTGCTGGTCGATCGAGTGGTGAGCATGGTCGAGGAGGGGATTGATGTGGCGGTGCGCATCGGTGAGTTGCCCGACAGTAATCAGCACGCGATCCGTGTCGGTGAAGTGCGGCGGGTGATTTGTGCTTCTCCGGATTTTCTGACGGCTAATGGTCGACCTCGACATCCTCAGGACCTGGCCAAGGCCCCCGTGATCGCGACATCTTCTATCGGTCAGCTGAGAAGCTGGCCCTTCCTTGAAGGCGGAGAGCCGCTGAATGTACGACCGGAACCGCGCCTGGTGGTGACGGCGAATCAGGCAGCCATTACCGCCGCGTGCCTCGGGCTGGGATTCACCCGCGTCTTGTCTTATCAGGTCGCCAGCAAAGTCGCGTCCGGAGAGCTGGACATCGTACTCGCCGACTTCGAACTGCCGCCATTGCCCATCCATGTGGTGTATCAGGGCGGACGCAATGCCCCGACACGGATTCGCAGCTTTGTGGACTTCACGGTGAAAGCGCTGCGGGAACACCCGGCCTTGCAGGGCTGACGGTTTATTGCGCAGGCTGAAATAATGGATTGCGTTTGCTGGTTATTCTGTTGTTTTGGTTGCGGGTGGAAGATAGCGGCCATCGGTGCTGATCTGTCCTGAACGGCGCCACCACTCAGCGGAGTCGACCATGCAAGCGATCAAACTCTACAACTTCCCGCGTTCCGGCCATGCTCACCGTGTGGAACTGATGCTGTCCCTGCTGCAACTGCCGACCGAGCTGATCTTTGTCGATCTGGCCAAAGGCGAGCACAAACAGCCGGAGTACCTGGCGATTAACCCGTTCGGGCAGGTTCCCGCCATCGACGATCAAGGCGTGGTGCTGGCTGATTCCAATGCGATTCTGGTTTATCTGGCGCAAAAGTACGGCAACGGCCGCTGGTTGCCAGCCGATCCGGTCGGCGCGGCCAAGGTTCAGCGCTGGTTATCGGTGGCGGCCGGGCCGATTGCCTTTGGTCCGGGCAGAGCAAGGCTGATCACGGTGTTTGGCGCACCTTACAACGCTGATGAGACGATCGCTTACGCCCATGCCTGGCTAAAACTGATCGATCACGAGCTGGCTGATTCGGCTTATCTGACCGGCAGCGAACCCACCATTGCCGACGTTGCGGCGTACAGCTACATCGCTCATGCGCCCGAAGGCAATGTGTCGCTCGAGGACTACGCCAACGTGCGAGCCTGGTTGGCGCGTATCGAAGCCTTGCCCGGTTTTGTCGGTATGCCGCGTACCGTCGCCGGCCTGCAAAAAACTGCCTGATGTTTTCGGTCCGACATTGTCGGGCCGTCCGCACTGCGCCTGTCGCGCAGGGGAGAAGCCGTTATGGACCGTTCACCTTGGCACGCTGGCGAGAAACAGTTGCAGGCACACGTCGGTGTTGCCGAGCGAATGGAGACGTTGGGTCGTAGGGTGGTTCGCACCGAGATGCCGGACCAGCACCGCACATTCTATGAGCAGCTGCCGTTCATGCTGTTCGGTGCGGTAGACGCCGACGGCAACCCGTGGGCCAGCATTCTTGAAGGGCCACCGGGCTTCGCTCACTCGCCCGAGCCGGGTGCGTTGCGGTTCAGCAGCCTGCCGGGGGCGGATGATCCTGCGCAATTGACCGATGGTGCGGCGATCGGGTTGCTGGGGATTGAGCTGCACACACGGCGGCGCAATCGTCTCAATGGTCGTGTCGGCGCAGTGACGGGGAAGGGCTTTGATGTAACGGTCGAACAGTCCTTCGGCAACTGCCCGCAATACATTCAATTGCGGCAGTTTCGCTCGGTGCCGCTGGTGGATCCGGCGACGCGCATCGCGCAACACCTGAATGGCCTGGATGACGCGGCCAAAGCCATTATCGCCAGCGCCGACACCTTCTTTGTCGCCAGTTATGTGGATGTCGATGGCCAGCGCTCAGTGGACGTTTCGCACCGTGGCGGCCAGTCCGGTTTCGTACAGGTGGAAGGTAATCGTCTGACCATCCCCGACTTCGCCGGCAACCTGTTCTTCAATACCCTGGGCAACCTGCTGATCAATCCTCGTGCGGGTTTGCTGTTTATTGATTTCAATTCGGGCGACCTGCTGCACCTCAGCGGGCGCACCGACATTATCCTTGAAGGCCCTCAGGTCGAAGCTTTTCAAGGCGCCGAGCGTCTGTGGACATTCGAGGTGGAGCATGTGGTGCGTCGGCCCGCAGCGTTGGCTTTGCGTTGGCGCTTCGACGGCGTATCCCCCAACAGTTTCATGACCGGCACGTGGGAGCAGGCCAGCGCCCGTCTGCAAGCCCAGGCCCTGGGTGATCGTTGGCGGCCGCTGCGGGTGGCGCGGATCGAAGCGGAAAGCCACAACATCCGTTCGATCTATCTGGAACCGGCCGACGGCGCGGGGTTGCCGGTGTTTCAGGCCGGGCAGCATTTGCCGCTGCGGTTCAACATTGACGGTGAGGTGCATATCCGCACTTACAGCCTGTCGAGCGCGCCGTCCGATGATTTTTTCCGGATCAGTGTGAAGCGTGAAGGGCTGGTGTCTTCGCACCTGCATGAGCAGGTTCGTGTCGGTGATCTGCTGGAAGCCCGAGCGCCTCAAGGGCACTTCACGGTGGCAACCCATGAACGTCGGCCGTTGGTGTTGTTGGCAGCTGGGGTCGGAATTACGCCGCTGCTGTCGATGGTGCGGGAGGTGGTGTATCAAGGCCTGCGCACCCGGCACATTCGGCCTACATGGTTTTTCCAGAGTTCGCGCACGTTGGCCGATCAACCGTTTCGTCCTGAACTGGATCGCTTGCTCGAGAGTGCGGGTGAGGCGGTGCGGGTGTTGCGTCTGCTCAGTCAGCCGGAAGCCGGGTTGCTGGAGGGCGAAGATTTCGATCTGACTGGACGAATCGACACGGCGCTGCTCAAGACCATCCTCGAAGTGGAGGACTACGATCAGCTGGACTTTGTCCTCTGCGGCCCGGGCAGTTTTACTCAGGGGCTGTACGACAGCCTTCGGGAACTGGATATCCGTGACAGCAGGATTCACGCCGAGACTTTCGGCCCGTCGACCTTGCGTCGCCAGCCGGACCCCGACGCGGTGGTCATCGAGCAACCACCCGCCGCAACCACCTCGGTGCCGGTGGTGTTCCAGCGCTCCGCCAAAGAAGCCCGCTGGCAACCCGATGGCGGCAGTTTGCTGGAGTTGGCGGAAAGCCGTGGCTTGCGTCCGGAATTCAGTTGCCGTGGCGGTTCCTGCGGGACCTGCAAGACTCGCTTGGTCAGCGGCCAGGTGAATTATCCACAGCCCCCAGCGGAAGTGCCGGACGACGGACATGTGCTGATTTGTTGTGCGATTCCGGCACAGGGCTCGCAGCCTTTGGTGCTCGACCTGTAGCATCTCACGAGCCTGCGAAGCAGCGTGTAGGCGCGAGTCTTGCCCTAATGCCGATCCGTTAAGCGAAGGTGATGCACTGTAGGAGCGAGCAAGCTCGCTCCTACAAGATGAGATTCAGCCTTAGGAGTTTTATGGTTTTTCTCGCTCGCCTGTCGGGCTTGCTGGTGATGGTGGCGTTGCTGACCGGTTGCGAACGACAGGACGCGCCACCGCTCGATCAGCAACTCTACGTCTGGCAACGGCAATGGACGCCGGCCCACGTAGCCGCACTCAAAGACAGCCACGCGGACTTTTCGACTTTGCGGGTGCTGGCCTTGCAGGCCTTCCCCCGGGCGGGTTGGAGCCGGGCGCGAATCGATGTGGCGCTGCTCAAACAGGATGGCCGGCCGTTGATCGCGGTGATTCGTCTCGATGGCCAGCTCAAGTCGCTGGATCAGAATGAAATCACCGCGCAGATCCGCCAGGTGCTCAGCGATTGGCAAGGGCAGGGGCTGATCCTCGCCGGTGTGGAAATCGACCACGACGCTGGCAGCGCTCGGCTACCGGCCTATCGGAAATTCCTCACGGATTTGCGCGCGGTTCTGCCGACGTCCATGCCGCTGAGTATTACCGCATTACCCGCCTGGCTCGACAGTCCCGAGTTGCCGGCGTTGTTATCCACAGTCGATAGCAGCGTGTTGCAGGTGCATGCGGTGAGCGATCCGCGTCGGGGTTTATTTGACCCGGATCAGGCCAGAAAATGGGCGAGGGTCTGGAGCCGAATCACTTCGAAACCATTTTATCTGGCGCTACCGGCCTATGGCGTGGCGTTGTTGCCGCAGGCGAGCGGTGCACCGCTGGTGGAAAGCGAGGTGCCGTTTGAACGTGGCGGTGAGCGACGGGAGTTGCTGGCCGATCCGCAACAACTGCGCACACTTGCCACCGAATTACGCAACGATCCACCGGCTAATCTGGCCGGGCTGATCTGGTTTCGCCTGCCATTGCCCAATGATCGCCGGGCCTGGAGCCTGACGACCTTGGGCGCCGTAGCCCGCGGCGACGTCCTCGACAGTCGCCTGACGCTGAAACTCTCGGCCCAGGATGGCCTCTATGACGTCAGCATCAGCAATCACGGCAACCTCGATAACGCCTGGCCCGAGCGTCTGACACTTGCGGTGCAGGGCTGTGAAGGCGCCGATGCCCTCGCCGGTTATGCGTTGCAACGGAGCCCGGATCTGCTTACCTTCACCCGCCTGCGCGACGGTCGGATTCCGGCCGGCGGGCAGCGCGCCATCGGTTGGGCGCGCTGCACACACATTGATCAAGGAGGTTCGAATGTTCACCCGTAACTGGCCCCGCCATTTGCTCTGCCTTAGCCTCAGTTTGCCGCTGGGTTCGGCAGTGGCCTGCGGGCCGGAATTCCCCATGCGCCTGCTCGACAACCGGGGCCAGTCGCTGGTGGAGCTGCCGGGCGGCAACTTCCAGTTCGAGATCAATCGCCTCGGGCATGCGATTGCGGGTCTGAAGAACGTCACCGAAGGCGTCTACAGCAGCATGGATGCGCCCGACTATGCCGAGCAGCGGGACAAGGCCGAGCAGGCTGGTTTGACCGTGGAGCAGCAAGCGCAGGTAAAACAGCTGCGCAGTTTGACCGATGCTCATCAGGTTGAAGCACTGGGCGCGAGCCTGCCGACCGAGCTCAGGCTCTATCTGGCAGGTGCTGTGGCGTTCAACGCGGGTGACCATGGATTGGCCGCCGAGTACTTCCAGAAAGTGCTGGCGCTACCCGCGGATCAGCGCGCGTTGCGCAGCACCTGGGCCGCGTACTCGCTGGGCCGTGCGCTGTTTGCCATGAGCGCCGAAGCGGACGCGACGCCCGACCTGCTGGCGCAGGCGCGCACGGCCTTCGAACAGGCTCGGCAACTAAGCATCGGCGGCTTCAGCGATCCGCTGGAACTGGGCGTCGCCAGCCTCGGCGAAGAAGCACGAGTGGCGCGCACGGCGGGTGACTGGAACCGTGCCATTGAGCTCTATGCCACGCAAAACCTCCACGGTTCAGCGGTGGGTTACACCTCACTGAAACTGTTGGTGGCCGATCTGGCGGCGCTGCCTGACGATCAACTGGCCGCGTTGCTAAAAGGCAAACCGGTGCAGCAACTGGTCACGGCATCCTTGATCAGCCGGTTGGGCTGGTCATTTGGTGATCAACCACCCACCGAACAAAAGTTGATCAAATTGCTGCAAGCCAGCACTCGCGGCAGTCTGGATAACGCCGATCGACTGGCGGCGATGAATTATCAACAGGGCGACTACGCCAGCGCCAAGGCGTTCCTGGAAAACGCTGGCGACGGTGGCCTGGCGTGGTGGCTGCGGGCGAAACTGGCGGTGCGCGAGGGCGATAAAGCTGCTGCCGCCACGGCGTACGCCAAAGCGGCTCAGGCCTTTCCGCAGAATGAATCCTGGGGTGAGCGGCGAACGCCGGACTACGATTTCGAAACGCTTCAGCCCAAATGCCGGGTCGAAGGAGAAAGCGCAATTCTGGCCCTGCAACGCGGGGATTATCTGCAAGCGTTTGATCAGCTTTATCGCAGCAACGACATTTACTGGCTCGATGCCGCGACCGTCGCCGAGCGTGTGCTGACCGTCGATGAACTCAAGCATTACGTCGACATTCAGGTGCCGGCACTGCCGCCGCTGACTCAGCAGGAGCGCGATAACTATGTGCCGTTGCCGGTGGCGGCGAAACTTCGCAATTTGCTCGGGCGGCGACTGCTGCGTGCAGAGCGTTATGACGAAGCGCCAGGCTATTTCGACAGTGCCGAATTGCAGGGGATAGCCAAGTGGTACGGGGAGTTGCGTCACGACGCCGAATCGAAATGGTGGCCGAGCAAACGTGCCTTCGCTTACTTCAATGCCGCGACGATGGCTCGTTTAAAAGGTATGGAGTTGTTGGGCTACGAGATGTCTCCGGACTACGCTACTTTCGGAGGCAATTACAGCCTCGAAAGCACCGAACTCAAGGTCGGTCCATTAGTGGCTGAAGAGGAAGTCAAGCGCCAGCAGGCCAGTGCTGCTCAACCCGATCAGCGTTACCACTACCGTTATGTCGCCAATGCATTAGCCAGTCGCGCCGCTGATAACCTGCCACATACCAGCCAGGCCTTTGCAGCGGTCCTGTGTGCGGCGACGGGGTGGAACACCGATCAGGAAGAAAAAAGTGCCTTCTATCAACGCTACGTCAAAGAAGGCCCCTACGTGGATTGGGCACTATTCTTTGGCGAGCGATGCCCTCATCCGGACTTCCAGAACGCAGACAAACGTTACGTCACCCAGGCTTTGAGTCCGATCCGGGCGACGCTGCGCCCTTACAAAAAATGGCTGGAAATGGGCGGTGTCGTGGTGTTTACGGCGCTCGCGCTGTTGCTGATTAATCGTCACAAGCGCAAGGCACGCCCGTAATCAGGCCTGTTGAACAAAGGTCAGCCGCACAGCAAAACCGATCAACAGGCTGCCAAACAACCATTGCTGAAAGCGTTGGGCCGAAGGACTGCGTTGCAGCCAGCGGCCCAGTGCGGCGCCGGCCAATGCGTAGGCGCTGTCGAACAATAAACCGACACTGACCAGCACCACACCCAGGGTCGCGAATTGTGCGAGCACCGGCCCTGCGTGCGGGTCGATGAACTGCGGCAACAGCACCGAGCAGAACAGCAGCGCCTTGGGGTTAAGCAAGTTGGTCAGCAATCCGCGCTGGATCGCTTCGCGCCAGCGGGGTTTTCCACAGGCTGCATCTGTACCGTTCAAGTTCGGCAGCATCGTGGTTCGCAGGCACTGAATGCCGATCCACAACAGGTACGCGGCCCCTGCCAGCCGCACCGCATCGAAGGTCCATGGCGCAGCCTTGAACAGTGCCGCCAGCCCCAATGCCGCCAATGCCACGTGACAACCCCGGGCAATGCCCAATCCCACCGCCGTTGCCAGTGCCACTCCTTTACCCTGACGTGCGCCGGTCTGTAACAGCAGAATCATGTCCGGGCCCGGCAACAGGTAAACCACCGCCAGTGCCATGAAAAACAGCCAGAGTCCTGCCACGATGCACCCCATTCGTTGTCGATTCGGTAGGGGCAGTCTAGGGCTGAAGGGCGGGGCAGGTGGTTGCGTAGTTTGCTTCTAAAGAGTCTTTGGTTGGCATAACCTGTTACTCAATGTCATTTAAACCAGCGGGATCTGCCAAACATGAAACTCGACGCTTACGACCGCAAGATTCTCGCAGCCCTGCAACGGGATGGTCGGTTGAGCAACGTGCAACTGGCTGACGAGATCGGTCTGTCCGCGTCGCCCTGTCTGCGTCGGGTACGAATGCTTGAAGAAGCGGGAGTGATTCGCGGCTATCAGGCCAATCTCGATCGCGATGAAGTCGGGCTGGGGCTGACGGTGTTTGTCGGGGTCAAGGTTGAGCGCCATAACGATGAGCAGGCTGAGGCTTTTCGCGTGGCTGTGATGGCGTTGCCCGAGGTGATTTCGGCATTTCTGGTGTCAGGGGAATCGGATTTTTTGCTGCAGGTGGTGGTGCCGGATCTGCGTGCGTACGACCGTTTTCTCACCGGGCGATTGCTGAAATTGCCGGGGGTGAGCGATATCCGCAGCAACTTTGCGATCCACACGGTGAAGACGCCGGGGGCGTTGCCTTTAGAGCATTTACCAATTTGAAAGCAAAGATCGCAGCCTTCGGCAGCTCCTACAGGATATGTGTACGACTGTAGGAGCTGCCGAAGGCTGCGATCTTTTGATCTTTACTACATCTGCGTCGCCATCCCCTCCACATTCATCGCCGCCTGGCGCAAAGCCTCGGAGCGGGTCGGATGTGGGTGACAAGTCAGCGCGATGTCTTCCGCGGAGGCACTGAACTCCATGGCCACGCAATATTCGCCAATCATTTCGCTGACACTCGGGCCTACCAGATGCACACCGAGAATTTCGTCGGTGCGCTCATCGGCCAGCACTTTGGCGAAGCCTTCGGTCTCGTGGTTGATCTTCGCCCGGCTGTTGGCGGTGAACGGGAATTTGCCGACCTTGTACGCACGGCCTTCAGCCTTGAGTTGTTCTTCGGTCTTGCCGACGCTGGCCAGCTCCGGTCGGGTGTAAATGACGTTGGGGATCAGGTCGTAATTGACCTCGCCTGCCTTCCCGACGATCTGCTCGACGCAGGCCATGGCTTCATCTTCAGCCTTGTGCGCGAGCATCGGCCCGGACGTGACATCGCCAATGACCCAGACGCCGGCCGCTTCAGTGCGATGGCCTTTGTTGGCGAGCATGCCTCGTTTATCCGTAGTGAGTCCGACGTTCTCCGGGCCCAGACCCTGGGTGTAAGGCCGGCGCCCGATGGCCACCAGTACGTAATCGGCTTCCAGCAATTGGGCAGTGCCACCGGCCGCCGGTTCTACGCTGAGTTGAACGCCATTGACCGAGGTGGTGGCGCTGGTGACTTTCGAACTCAACTTGAAGCTGATGCCTTGCTTGCTCAACGAACGTTGCAGCGTTTTTCCCGCCTCACCGTCCACGCCGGGACAGATCCGGTCGAGAAATTCGACGACCGTCACTTGTGCGCCCAAGCGCCGCCACACCGAACCCAATTCCAGGCCAATGACCCCGGCGCCAATCACCACCAGATGCTTGGGCACTTCGGATAAAGAAAGCGCACCTGTGGAATCGAGGATGCGTTGGTTGTCGATCTCTACGCCGGGCAGGGGAGTGGGTTCGGAACCCGTGGCAATGATGATGTCCTTGGCGCTCAGTTCGGTCTTGCCGCCTTGGCTATCCGTTACCGTGACTTTGCCCGGGCCGTCGATGTGCCCCCAACCCTTGATCCAGTCGACCTTGTTTTTGCGAAACAAAAACTCGATGCCCTTGGTCAGCCCGGCCACGCTTTCATCCTTCTGCTTCATCATTTGCGCGAGGTTGAGCGTGGGTTTGACCTCGATTCCCAGGTTGGCGAATTCCGGGCCCATGGCTGCGTCGTACAGTTCGGAAGCGTGCAACAGCGCCTTGGACGGCATGCAACCCACGTTCAGGCAGGTGCCGCCGAGGGTGGCGCGGCCTTCAACGCAAGCGGCTTTCAGGCCCAACTGGCCGGCGCGAATCGCTGCGTTGTAACCGCCGGGGCCTCCGCCCAGAATCACGACGTCATAGCTGCTCATGGATTTGCTCCTGGATTGAATGGGAATCGGGCTGGATAAACGTAGTTCGTAGATAAAATTACGAGCGTAATATGTGCGTTCCTCGGCCTTTCGGTCAAGGCTTCAGCCAAACGACAGGTTGTGCGTCTTTAGATAGAACGTTTTAGTACAAAAATTTCACGACTTTCGTTATATCGTAACGAATTGCGACTTGAGCAAAGAAAAGCACTGGGGTGGTATGCAAGTCGATCTCGAAGTTGAGGGAGCAGCGGTAGCCGGGCTACCGCGCTTTCAGCAGGCAGTCTTTCAAGGGCGACGATTGCGGCAGTTGGCAATCGGCCTCGGCACGCTCGCGGGCACAGGGCTGGTGCTGGCGTTCTTTGTCGGGCTGTTTGCGCCGCAATCGCTTTGGCCAGCGTTGCTGGTCAACCAGAGCGCCGGTCTGCTGGTGCTCATTGCCGGGCTGCAATCGGCGTGGTGGGTGACGCAATGGCGCGCGCGGGCGATGAATCCCGCAGCGCTGCCGTTGGAGGTCGACGTCGCTGCTGACGCCCCAGTTGGCTGGTATGAACAGCTACTGGAGCGGATCAGCCAACGATCGACGCGGATGCTGGTGCAGATCGGCGCCCCGACGCTGTGGCTCGGCGGCTGGGCGTTGTTGGCGCTGTTCAGCATCGACCAGGTCTGGAACCTTGCGCTACCACCTGCCGCGCCAGGCATTGCGGCTAATGTCGGTGCCGCATTGTCGTTGCTGCTGGCCTTCGGTTTGCTCGTGCTGGAGCGGCAGCTTGCCCAGGAAAACGTGGCCCAGTGGCCCGAAGCAGGGCAGATGGCCCAGCTGACTCGCGTGGCAATCATCAGTCTTGTGTTGAGCGCGTTGTGTCTGTTGTTCGGTAGCGAGGTGTCGGTCTGGCCGGTGCGACTGGCTGTGCTCATCGGGCTGCTGCCGGGGCTCGTCGCGGTCGAACTGCTGCTGCGTGCAGTGCTGTCATTGTTCAGTCCCCGGCGCGAACAACTGGAACCTGCGTTGCTGGCTCGAAGCTTCGTCGCCGACATGCTGCGCTGGCCGCCACAACCGCTGCTGGCGTTGCAGCATGAACTGCATAACCGCTTCGGCATCGATCTGCGGCAAATCTGGGCTTTCACCTACATGCGTCGCGCGTTTGTACCGGTGTTGGCGGTGGTCGCCATTGTCGGTTGGTCGCTGACTGGCATTCACGAAATCCCCCTGCAAGGGCGGGGCATCTACGAGCGCTTCGGCAAACCGGTGGAGGTGTTCGGTCCCGGTTTGCACGCGGGTTTGCCGTGGCCGCTGGGCCGAGTGTTGAGTATCGAGAACGGCGTGGTTCATGAGTTGGCCACGAGTGTCGGCGAAGTGGCGGCGCTCGTTGCGACGGAACCCGCGGAAGGTCCGGCGCCGGCAGTAGCCAATCGCTTGTGGGACGCCAGCCATGTGAATGACAAATCCCAGGTCATCGCCAGCAGCCGTGCCGACAAGCAGAGCTTTCAGATCGTCAACATGGACGTGCGGTTCGTTTACCGCATCGGCCTGACGGATCAAGCGGCGTTGGCCGCGACCTACAACAATGCCAATGTACCGATGCTGATCCGCAGCACCGCCAGCCGGATTCTGGTTCACGATTTCGCCTCGCGAACCCTCGACGGTTTGCTCGGTGAGGACAGGGTAGGGCTCGCCGAAGAGATTGGCCGCGCGGTGCAGGCGGACCTGCAAACACTCGGCAGCGGCGTGGAAATTCTTGCGACCGTAGTCGAGGCGATTCATCCGCCGGCCGGCGCGGCCAACGCTTATCACAGCGTGCAAGCGGCACAGATTGGCGCCCAGACGTTGATCTCACGCGAACGCGGCGCGGCAGCAGAAGCCACCAATCATGCGCAATTGCAGGCCAGCATCGCTCGCGATCAGGCGACGGCCAACGCGCGTGAAATCAATGCGGCCGCGCAGGCCGCGGATCTGAAATTCAGCGCCGAGCAAAAAGCCTATGCCAGCGCTGGCCAGGCCTTCGTGCTGGAGCAATATTTCAGCCAGCTGTCCCAAGGACTGGCCAACACCAGGTTGCTGGTTCTCGATCATCGTTTGGGCGGCAGCAACAACGCGCCGACCATCGACCTCCGTACGTTCACGCTGCCGGCTGACCCCGCGCCGTCGCGTCAAACTGCTCAGCCAGGAGCTGCCAAATGAGCCAGTCGCACACTCACGATCATGCTGACCACACCGGGCACGATCACGGACATGGCGGGCATCATCACGGGCATCACCATCACCACCACGGCGATCCACAAGAAGCCGGTCCCTTCCCATGGCGGCGCATGGGTTGGGCGGCGTTATTGGTGGCGTTTGCTATCGCGGCAGCGAGCCTGGTGCAAGTGCGTTCTGGCGAAGCCACGGTCATCACGCGCTTCGGCAATCCGTCGCGGGTGTTGCTCGAGCCGGGGTTGGGCTGGCGTTGGCCCGCACCTTTTGAAGCAGCAATTCCTGTCGATTTGCGTCTGCGCACCACGTCGAGTGGTTTGCAGGACGTGGGCACACGAGACGGTTTACGCATCATCGTTCAGGCTTATGTGGCGTGGCAGGTTCAAGGTGATCCGGACAATGTGCAGCGCTTCATGCGCGCTGTGCAGAATCAGCCGGATGAAGCGGCGCGGCAGATTCGCACTTTTGTTGGCTCTGCACTGGAAACCACGGCCAGCAGTTTTGATCTGGCGAACCTGGTAAATACGGATGCAAACCAGGTGCACATCGCCGATTTCGAGGCACAGCTGCGTCAGCAAATTGATCAGCAGTTGTTGACCACGTATGGCGTTCGCGTGTTGCAAGTCGGCATCGAACGTCTGACCTTGCCGTCGGTGACCCTGACCGCCACGGTCGATCGCATGCGTGCCGAGCGTGAAACAATCGCCACCGAACGCACTGCCATCGGCAAACGCGAAGCAGCGCAAATCCGCTCTGCCGCCGAACGTGATGCGCGAATCGTTCAGGCCGACGCTACGGTAAAAGCTGCTGATATCGAAGCTCAATCCCGCGTCGAAGCAGCGCAGATTTATGGTCGCGCTTACGCCGGTTCGCCGCAGCTGTATAACTTGCTGCGCTCCCTCGACACCTTGGGCACCATCGTCACGCCTGGAACCAAACTGATTTTGCGCACCGATGCCGCGCCGTTCAGGGTGTTGGTTGACGGTCCGCCGACGCTCGATAACAAGTCTGGGTCGCAGCCATGAGTTTGGTTCCACGTGGAACAAATGAGTTAAGCAGCCCCTGGATTCAGGCCGGGCGATTGGCGTTTCTCGCGCTGTATGCGGTGACGGTATTGGCTGCGTTGGCGTGGGCGTTTTCCAATGTTCGGCAAATCGATCCGCAGAATCGCGCGGTGGTGTTGCACTTCGGCGCGCTGGATCGCATTCAAAATGCCGGTCTGCTGTTAGCGTGGCCGCGACCGTTCGAGCAGGTCATTTTGCTGCCGGCGGCCGATCGGGTGATCGAACGTCGGGTCGACAATCTGCTGCGCAGCGATGCCGCGTTACAGGCTGACCGAGTCGCCACGTTCGCCACGCCACTCAGTGATGCCCTCGCGGGGTCCGGTTATTTGCTGACCGGTGATGCCGGCGTGGTGCAACTGGATGTGCGGGTCTTTTACAAAGTCACCGAACCCTACGCGTTCGTGCTTCAAGGTGAACATGTGCTGCCGGCACTGGATCGCCTTGTGACGCGCAGTGCCGTGGCGCTGACGGCCGCCCGTGATCTGGACACTATTCTGGTGGCGCGACCGGAACTGATCGGTGCGGACAAACAGGCGGCCGAAAGACGTGAGCGCCTGCGCGGTGATCTGGTGCAAGGCATCAATCGGCGTCTTGCTGAACTCACGGCGACCGGGCAGGGCCTGGGCATCGAAGTGGCGCGCGTCGATGTGCAATCGAGTTTGCCGGGGCCGGCGGTCAATGCCTTCAACGCGGTGCTGACGGCGAGTCAGCAAGCCGATAAGGCCGTGGCAAACGCACGCACCGAAGCCGAGAAACTCACCCAAACCGCCAACGAACAAGCCGACCGTACGTTGCAGGTTGCCCACGCTCAAGCGAGCGAACGGCTGGCCAAAGCTTCCGCCGACACGGCCACCGTGTTGAGTCTGGCCAAGGCGCAACAACAGGGCACTGACCCGCAAATGCTGCTGCGCATCTACCGCGAGCGCATGCCGAAAATTCTCGGGCAGGCGGGCTCAGTAACCACGGTCAATCCGAAAGACGATTCCCGCCTGATCATTCAGGGAGCTGCACAATGACCGACCAAACCGCCGCCGCACCGAGCCTGTTGTCCTCGGCCGAACAACGCAGCGCCGCCCGCCAGTTGACCCTGGCCATGCTTGCATTGGGTTTGCTGGCGCTGGGTTTGATCTGGCGTTGGGTGTCGCCGGAGCAGACCGGTGTCAGTCAATTGCTGTTGGGTTTTGCCTCATTGCTGGTGGCCGTGCCGGTGATGCGTTCGGCCTGGTACAGCTTGCGTTATCCGAGCTTGCACGGGATCACGGATCAATTGATCGCCTTGGCCATGCTCGGTGCTTGGGCGACCGGCGATCTGCTGACCGCTGCGTTACTGCCGATCATCATGATCTTCGGCCACGTGCTGGAAGAGCGCAGCGTGATCGGTTCCCAGGAAGCGATTCACGCGCTGGGCAAACTGACGCGCAGCCATGCGCGCAAGGTTCAGGCCGATGGCTCCATCGTCGAAGTCGACAACGGCACACTCAAGGCCGGTGACCGTGTGGAAGTTCGCGCCGGCGACCGAGTGCCGGCCGATGGCCGCGTGCTCTCCGGTCAGGCAAGTCTCGACACGGCTTCGATCACCGGCGAGTCGGTGCCGGTGGAGGCGGGCGTTGGCATGACCGTGTTCGGCGGGGCGATCAACCTCGACGGCCTGCTGCGTATTGAAGTGACGCGTACGGGCAGCGAATCGACCCTCGGCAAAGTCATCGCGCTGATGCAAAGCGCAGAGCGTTCCAAACCGCCAATCACCCGATTGCTGGAACGCTACGCGGGCAGCTACATGGTGTTGGTGTTGCTGCTGGCCGCTGTCACCTGGTTCATCACCAACGATGCGCAGGCAATGCTCGCGGTGTTGGTGGCAGCCTGTCCATGTGCGCTGGTGTTGTCGGCACCGGCCACGGCGATTGCCGGGGTTGCGGTTGCCGCTCGCCACGGGATTCTGATTCGCAGTTCGGCGTTTCTCGAAGAGCTGGCAGACCTGACGTCGCTGGTGGTCGACAAGACCGGGACGCTGACCTTCGGCACCTTGCGCCTGCAATCCATCGACAGCCCGCTGGAAGATCGCAGCCACGTGTTGAAGCTCGCCGCCAGCCTCGGTTCCGCCAGCAGCCATCCGGTCAGTCGGGCGCTTGCCGGGCTGGTCACTCAGGAACATTTTCTGCTGCTCTCGGACATTCACGAACGCCAAGGCCTGGGCGTGGTGGCGATGACGGAGCAGGGCGAAGCGGCCCTCGGTCGTCCAGAGCTGTTCGCACAATTGGGCATCCCCACTTCAGCGGTTCCCGAACACGATGGTCCGATTGCCGGGCTGGCACTTAATGGTGAATTTCTCGCCTGGCTGTTGTTGGCGGACAGCGTCAAACCTGAGGCGCGGTTTGCCTTGAACGAGTTGCGCGAACTCGGACTGGGCCGGCAGTTGTTGCTCACAGGTGATCGCCAAAGTGTGGCGGATACGTTAGCCCGGGATATCGGGATCGTCGATGTCGAGGCCCAGGCCTTGCCCGAGGACAAACTCAATCGCGTGCTGAAAGAAATCGGCAGTGGTTTTCGGCCGATGGTAGTCGGTGACGGCATCAATGATTCGCTGGCCCTCAAGGCCGGCGTAGTCGGCGTCGCGATGGGGGCGGGCGGGGCCGACATTGCCTTGGCGTCAGCCGACATCGTGCTAATCGGCAGTGATCTGCGTCGGCTCGGCACCTGCGTGCGTTTGAGTCGCCAGTGCCGGAACACGTTGCAGGTCAACGTGATCATCGGTCTGGGCTGGACGCTGGCAATAGTGGCCTTCGCCGCATTCGGCTGGCTCGGCGCGGCGGGGGCGATGATCGCTGCATTGCTGCATAACTTGAGTACGTTGCTGGTGTTGGGTAACGCCGGGCGTTTGCTGCGCTTTCAGGAGCCATTGCTCAAACTGAAGGACGATATTTGAGGGGTTTCAACTTTTCAGAACTGTGTGCCAAATTCGCAGTCATCTAGGGTAAGGGCAATCACTTCTGTGAATTTGCGACGGGTGGGTTTGAACGCTGCGGGTCATGGAAAGGGCTGATAAATCGTTAGCCTGCTATTTTTCAAGGATGGTCTAACCTCACATCAGACGTCTGAAACAAGGGGGGTATTCCATGCTCGCGCAACTTCCACCGGCCTTACAGAATCTGCAGCTTCCGTTACGCCTGCGACTCTGGGACGGCCATGAATTTAATCTGGGGCCGACGCCCAGCGTCACGATTGTGGTCAAGGACCCACAGTTGGTTACCCAGTTCACGCATCCAAGCCTGGACGCGCTCGGAGCGGCGTTTGTCGAGGGCAAAGTCGAGCTGGAAGGCTCCATCAGCGACGTGATCCGCATCTGCGATGAATGGAGCCAGGCGTTGCTCGGCGACCTGGACAGCCATCCCGTTCGCACCTCCCACGACAAGGAAACCGACGCCAACGCGATTTCCTATCATTACGACTTGTCCAATGCGTTTTATCAGCTGTGGCTCGACAGTGACATGGCGTATTCCTGCGCGTACTTCGAGACTGGCAGCGAAACGCTGGAACAGGCGCAGCAAGCCAAATTCCGTCACTTGTGTCGCAAGTTACGACTGCAACCTGGTGAGTATCTGCTGGACGTCGGTTGCGGTTGGGGCGGTTTGGCGCGCTATGCGGCGCGGGAGTTCGGCGCGAGAGTGTTCGGGATCACGCTGAGCAAAGAGCAACTGGCCCTGGCCCGTGAACGGGTAACGGCCGAAGGCCTCGACGATCTGGTCGAGCTGCAACTGCTGGACTACCGCGATCTGCCTCAGGATGGGCGCTTCGATAAAGTGGTCAGCGTCGGCATGTTCGAACATGTGGGGCACGAGAACCTGTCCGAGTACTGCAAAACGTTGTTCGGCGCGGTGAAAGAGGGTGGTCTGGTGATGAACCACGGGATCACCGCCAAGTACACCGATGGCCGTCCGGTGGGGCGCGGTGCCGGGGATTTCATCGGGAAGTATGTGTTCCCCAATGGCGAGCTGCCGCACCTGTCGATGATTTCTGCCGAGATCAGCGAAGCGGGTCTGGAGATCGTCGATGTCGAGAGCCTGCGCCTGCATTACGCGCGCACCCTGGACCACTGGAGTGAACATCTGGAAGACAATCTGGAAGCCGCCGGCAAGCTCGTGCCTGAGCAGGCACTGCGTATCTGGCGGCTGTACCTGGCTGGATGTGCTTATGCGTTCGCCAAGGGCTGGATCAACCTGCACCAGATCCTCGCGGTGAAAGCGCACCCCGATGGCAGCCATGAACTGCCATGGACTCGCGATGACATCTACAACCCTTAAAGTATCGGAGAAATAAGCCGGGCGATCCGCATGCCGACCTGTTGCAGGCGGTGGGTCTCCCGGCTTTCTTCTATGGCGACTTCATGGGCCTGCGCAAAATCGTCGTTGAGCATCTGTTCCACTTCGCCGGCAAACACGCTGTCGACCGTCAGCAACATCACTTCGAAATTCAGCCGGAACGAGCGGTTGTCCAGATTGGCGCTACCGATGGCGCTGATTTCGCTGTCGATCAACACCACTTTCTGATGCAGGAAACCGGGTTCGTAGCGGAACACCCGCACGCCGGCGCGTACCGCTTCGAAGGCGTACAGGCTGGACGCGGCGTAGACGATCCGGTGGTCGGGCCGCGACGGCAGCAGAATCCGCACGTCGACGCCACGCAGCACCGCCAGCCGTAACGCCGCGAACACCCCTTCGTCCGGGATGAAATAGGGGCTGGTGATCCACACCCGCTCCGTCGCCGCGTGGATGGCCTCAACAAAGAATAGTGAACAGGTTTCGTAGGAATCTGCCGGGCCGCTGGCAAGCAATTGGCAGAGAACACCGTCGTCCGGATACACATCCGGCAGTATCAACGGCGGCAACGACCGCGCCGCCCAGAACCAGTCTTCGGCGAAAGACTCCTGCATGCAGGCCACCACCGGCCCACGCACGCGAACGTGGGTATCGCGCCACGGCGCCAAAGGTGGTTTCTCGCCCATGTATTCGTCGCCAACGTTGTGTCCGCCGACGAAGCCCAACACGCCGTCGACCACGACGATCTTGCGGTGGTTACGGAAGTTGACCTGGAAGCGATTGAGCCAGCCGCTGCGCGTCGCGAAAGCTTTGACCTCGACTCCCGCATCGCGCAACGGCTGCACGTAACTGTGGGGCAGGGAGTGGCTGCCGATGCGGTCGTACAGTAGATAAACGGCGACGCCTTCGGCGGCTTTTTTCAACAGCAAGGTTTGCAGGCGCTGGCCGAGGCGGTCGTCGTGGATGATGAAGAACTGGATCAGCACGGCTTCTTTGGCGTGGCTGATGGCTTCGAAAATCGCCTCGAAAGTGGCCGGGCCATTGATCAGCAGGCGGACCTCATTGTTCGCCAGGCACGGCATGCGCCCCAGATTCGGCATTGCCCTTAATGAGGCGTAAGCGTTGGAGGCTTGTGCCGTCAGGGCCTCTTCTACCCATGGCCGCCAGTTCAACTCGGAGATGGCCTCGCGCATTTCCTCGTTGGCCTGTCGCCGCGCCTTGATATAACCATCGAACGTACTGCGGCCGAAGACCAGGTACGGGATAAGTGTGAAGTAGGGAATGAACAGCAACGACAGGGCCCAGGCGATCGAGCCCTGGGCGGTCCGAACGGTCAATACGGCATGGATGGCGGCGATCAGCCCTAATGAGTGCAACAGCGCGATCAGATAACCTAAAACATGCGGTCCAAAGTAATCCATGGGGGCAGCCTTGCTCCTGAAGATTCAATGCTTAACAGACCATGTTCCGTGCAGAATGTCGCTATTTAATTGGCCCATGAACCGAAGCCCGTGGCTGACGTCTAACGGCCACTACTGATCAGGAGTTACACGATGAACGTTCGTTTGCTGGGTTTGGCCGTGGCTTTTGGTTTTGCACTTCCTGTGGCCGCTCAGGCGCAGATGCTGCAGCCGGGCTTGTGGGAATTGACCTCGAGCAACATGAAGGTCGATGACCAGAATATGCCGGATCTGCAATTGATCCTCGGCCAGATTCAAAGCCAGATGACGCCTGAACAGCGCGCGCAGCTGGAGAAGCAGGGCATCACCATGGGCGGCAAGGGGATTCGCGCTTGCCTTACGCCGGAGCAAGTGAAGACCGACAACATCCCGCTGACGGATCCGCAATCGGGCTGCAAACAGGAAATCACCGAGCGCACCGGCAACCAGTGGAAATTCCGCTTCAGCTGCCCGAAAGCGCAAGGGGCGGGTGTGGCTACTTTCTTGAGTGATCGCGAGTTCACCACCAAGGTGAACGGCACTTTCAACGCTACCGGTATTCAACAGAAGGGTAGCCTCGATACGCGGGCGGTCTGGTTGGGGCAGGATTGCGGGACTGTTAAGCCAAGAGCTTAAACGCTTCGTCGTAACGCCGCCCGGAGCAAGCCCGCTCCCACAAGGTCATACGCTATCCCTGTAGGAGCGAGCTTGCTCGCGATGGTCTTTAACGAAAACGCGTATTTACTGGCTAAACGCGGCGCTCTTGAGTCCATCGCGAGCAAGCTCGCTCCTACAGTTTCCTTAACTGACTGGCATTAGGGCTTGCCCGCGAAGGCGTCCATTCAGGCACCCGCCATGCCAGTTGATCTCAGCCAGGCACACACCGCATCAACCGCCATCCGGCCGAAATCCTCCCCCGTGTGACTGCGCACACTGACAAACCCGCCTTCTTTTTCTTTCTCCCCGATTACCACCAGATAGGGCACTTGCTGACTGTGCTCGCGAATCTTGTGGCGGACTTTCTCCTTACGCAGATCTGCGCGAGCGCGCACACCGCTTAGGCGCAACGCTTCAGTCACCGACTGTGCGTACTCTGCCTGACGGTCATCCATGCTGACGATCATCACGTGCGGCGGTGCCCGCCAGTTGTCCAGTTCCTCCTGGCAGGACCAGCAGGTGCCGTAGATCCGCTGTGGTGAAGTGCCGCTGATGTGATCGAGCGCAAAGGCCTGCAACACTCGGGTTGCGGGAACATGTGGACCCGACGACACACACTCGAAGTCCCCCAGCAGGTAGGACGACAACTGTTCTGCAGGCGTCGCGCGGCGGCGGATCGAATGATTGGTCGCCGCCAGTGTTCTCATGCGCGCTTCGATGCCGGCAAGGTCGACCAGGTTTAAATGACGCTCAAACTCGAATTCATGGAAGAAGCCATCACCCAACGCCGATCCCGTCTGCAAATGTGCTTTTGGATAAAGCTGTTTCACGGCCATCGACAACACCAACGCGCAGGATCGGCGAAGAATCTCCAGCCCGTCGGGTTCTCGTGGCGTGACGATGCCGACCCGGGCATCGGCTTCGAGCATGAATTCACAATCCACCAAAACGCCGTCGACCCGCCCCGCGACAGCCGCTTTGGCCAACCCGGGACCGATGCTCGCGGCGAGTTCGTACACCGACAACGGTTGGTCGTATTCACGCAATGAACCATCGCTCAGGGTGATGTGAATCATGTCGGTGCTCTCGAGTGCTAGCGCATAAACCGTAGAGCTAAACCCTGACAATTGTCATTAAGACCTTCGTCGCACTATGCGACTTGTCCGGACAGGCGTGGTGTTGACGCTGTGGCGAAAACGTTCTCGCCGATCACCACTTTGCCGCAGATGATCGCGGTTTTGTCCACGTACGCAGACTTCGTAATCAGCGGTAAATCACCTGAAGGATTCTTGTGGATCATGGTTTGCTCAATGCCTCGTACAGGGTGTTGAGGTTGTACTCGAACAGGCCGGCGAAAGTGCTGGCCGGACCACTCGCGGCAAGCGCATCGGAGTACAAGGTGCCGCCAATGTGCGCGCCGCTTTCATCGGCGATCTGCTTGAGCAGACGCGCGTCCTTGATGTTTTCCATGAACACCGCCTTGACCTTGGCCTGTCGGATCTGGGTGATCAGTGCTGCGACTTCGGCGGCCGACGGTTCGCGTTCGGTGGACAGTCCTTGAGGCGCCATGAAGTCGATACCATAGGCCTGACCGAGATAACCGAACGCGTCATGGGAAGTCACGATCTTGCGGTTGCCCGGCGGCAGCGAACCGAGCTTGGCTTTGGCTTCGGCGAGCAACGCGTAGATCTGTTTCAGGTAGGCCTGGCTGTTGCGTTCGTAGTCGGATTTGTTCTTTGGGTCGGCAGCGATCAGTGCCTTGGTGATGTTGCTGATGTACAGCTCGGTGTTCGCCAGATTGTGCCAGGCGTGAGGATCGGGAACGGTCTCGCCGTCTTCATCCAGCGAGCGCGGAATGACGCCGTGGCTCGCGCTGATGACCGGGGCTTTGGTGTCAGTACTGGTCACCAGACGGTCCAGCCATGGCTCGAAACCCAGGCCGTTTTTGATGATGAGTTTGGCTTTCAGCAGCGCCTTGGCGTCGTCCGGCGTCGGCTCGTACGTGTGGGCATCGGCGTCGGGGGCGACCATGTTGGTGATCTGGATATGGTCGCCGCCGACCTGATGGGTCATGTCGGCAAGGATGCTGAAACTGGTGACCACCTGGAGTTTTTCCGCAGCGGACAGCGACATCGACAGCATCAAACTGAACAGCACGAGTAAAGCGCGCATCGGGGCAACACCTCATTGGGATGTGAGCAAAGGCGGGCGGCGCAGCAAACCGTGGACCGGACCGAACACCACGGACAGCAGATACAAACCGCCAGCGACCAGCACGATCGCCGGACCACTGGGCAGCGAGCAGTAGAACGACAGCAACAAACCGAGCCACACCGAGAGGCAGCCGAGCAGGGCGGCGATACCCATCAATACGGGCAAGCGACGACTCCAGAAGCGTGATGCGGCGGCGGGCAACATCATCAGGCCGACGACCATCAATGCGCCGATGGCTTGGAAACCGATCACCAGGTTCAGCACCACCAGTGTCAGAAACACGCCGTGGGCCAAGGGACCGAGACGGCTGACGGTTTGCAAAAAGAGTGGGTCGAGGGTGTCCAGTAATAGCGGCTTGTAGATGAGTGCCATGGCGACAAGGCTGAATCCAGAGACCCACAACATGCCGGTCAACGTGGGTCCGTCGACCGCCACCGCCGAGCCAAATAGCAGGTGCAGCAGGTCAAGACGTTTTCCGGCGATGCCGAGAATCAGCACGCCGCTGGCGAGGGAGATTGGGTAGATTGCGGCGAGGCTCGCGTCTTCTCGTAGCCCGGTGCGGCGGGTGATCCACGCGGCGAATCCGGCCATGCTCAGGCCTGCGCCGAGGGTCAACGCCGGAAGACTCAGTCCGGCGAACCAGAAGCCGAGCGCTGCGCCGGGCAGGATGCCGTGTGCGACCGCATCGCCAATCAAACTCATGCGTCGCAGGATCAGAAACACCCCGAGCGGTGCCGTGCTGCATGCCAACACCAATCCACCGAGCAGTGCTCGGCGCATGAAGACGAACTCGTGGAAGGGTTGCCAAAGTTGAGCGGCAGCGAGCATCAGGCCACCAGCGATTGGGGTTGTTGGCGGATCAGGTCTGTGCTTGGGCCGAGGATGCAGCCGCTACTTTTGATCAGCAGCGATTGGGGAATATGTTGGCGAACGGCAGCCAGGTCATGACACACCACCACCAGTGTTCGGCCTTCGGCGTGCCAGGCGTGGATGTGTTTCCACAGCAGTGACTGACCGAGTTCATCGAGGGCGGCGTGGGGTTCATCGAGTAACAGCACAGGTGCTTCAGCGAGGCTTAAACGAGCGAGCAGGGCGCGCTGCAATTCGCCGCCGGAGAGGGCCATCAATGGGCGCTGATCCAGACCTTTCAGGCACCAGTCTTCCAGGACAGCCTTGAGGCGTTGGCTTCGGACTTCGGGTGATTGTTTGCTGCCCCATAAACCGGCTGCCACCAGCTCTTGCAGGCTGATCGGGAATTGCCGGTCGAGGTGTTGTTGCTGGGGGAGGAATGAGACTGAGCCTTTGCGTGGAACATCAAGGATCACTTTGCCGGTCAGTGGTTTTTGCAGGCCGGCGATGACTTTCAGCAGACTACTTTTACCCGAGCCGTTGGCACCGATTACCGCGGTCAGACTGCCTTTGGGCAATTCGAAATCCAGCGCAGGCGTGAGCGGTTGTCCGGGCGCTCCCCAGCGCAAAGCCTCGCAGCGAATCATGCGGCCTCCCAGTTCCATCGGCTTTCGGCGACGGCATCGTGGGCGTGCAGGCTTTCTGCGTGGACGACTTTCAGGTGGAACGCGTTGATGCCGGGAGAGCGTTTCAAAGCCGTATTCAAACGTCGAACCGCATCTTCGCAGAACATCAGGTTTTGCCCATTGGCCAGGGCGAAGGCTTGTTCGTCGGCGCGCTTTACCGCGGTTTGTACGGCGGTACCGAGGGCTGCTTCGGCATCGTTGATCAGCGCAATCAGTGGCAGGTCATCCAGGTAATCGTCGAGACGAAGCTTTAACTGCGCGTTGCTGCGCTGACTATGAGGCGTCGCAACGATGCCTTTTGTGGAGCCAAGCCAAGCCCAAACGTCGGCGTGTTGCAGTGACTTGTTGGCGAAGTCATCGACGAATTGTTGCTGAATCAGCTGTCGGGATAACGCAGCTGAACAGGGGCAAGTTGAGGAATAAGGGATGTCGATTTTTAGTTCCACGTGGAACATCGCGTTTTTCAAACTCGCTTCGATGCTAACCGGATAGGTTTTCCAACCGGACAATGGACTGATGAGCGCCGGCCGTTTGAGGAGTAAATCAGCGTGGATTTTCAGGTAAGCGCAGTTGGACAGACCTTCATGCGTATCGAGAAATCGCTGCAATACGCGCCGTAACAGGGCTGGCGTCAGGTTTTCCTGCTCGAGCATTTCCAGCGCCAGGTACAGCCGCGACATATGAATGCCCCGCGCTTTTCCATCGTCGAGGCTCACGCCCGCGTCGGCCTTCGCGCTCAATCGCTGGCCATCGAAGAAAACTGGAAGAGCAATGCCGCACATGCCCACCCATTCAAGTGGCAGGGTTTGGCGTGAGGCCTGCGCGGCGATATCCGGCAGAGTCAGCGCATTCATGAGCAGGTCCATCGTGGAAGTCGGACCGACATGTTATGTTATTGCATTAAAATCGACTACGCCTTTTTCACGAGCGGCTTTCACCAGGTACAGACGTCACTTGGAAAAAAGCGCAGCTCTAGCAGCCGGTGATCCTGCTGCAGGTGAACTTTGCACTGCTGCCTCCCGAGCTGGAAAACCGATTGATGGTGGTCCAGCCAACCCGACGGTTATAGCCAACCCAGGCCTCACCGTCGGAAGCGATGCCGGTAAAAAACGTCAGTTGTCCGTAACGGCTGTTGGTCTGCGCCCAGTAGCGTTTGCCTGCCCTTTCGAAGCCTCGCAAATAGATCGTGTTGCCGATGGTGTTGACGCTGTAGGCGTTGCCATCGGCATCCACGCAGGCCAGCAGGTTGGCGCTTCGGGTGCATTTGGCCAGGCTCGGGATTTGCGCCCAGGCGTCTACGGCGAGCAGTAGCGAAACGCTCATCAGCGTTAATTTCAGGGCATTACGCATGGGAATTCTCACGGACCGAACGGGCTCCAGCATCGTGCCCTTTGTCATTGCGGGCAAGAGGGGAGTGGCTTGATTGCATTGTTATACTATAGCATTTAGTTAAGCCCGACATTGCGACCGGGCATCCCTGTGAGGAATTCCTGATGCCCAATCGTCTCCCCGTGACCGTTCTGTCTGGCTTTCTCGGCGCCGGCAAAAGCACGCTGCTTAATTACATACTGCGCAACCGCGAAAACTTGCGAGTCGCGGTGATCGTCAACGACATGAGCGAGATCAACATCGATGGCAGCGAAGTTCAGCGTGACGTCACCCTGAACCGCGCCGAAGAAAAACTCGTGGAAATGAGCAACGGCTGCATCTGCTGCACCTTGCGTGAAGACTTGCTTGAAGAAGTCAGCAAACTCGCCAGGGACGGTCGCTTCGATTACTTGCTGATCGAATCCACCGGCATCTCCGAGCCACTGCCCGTTGCGGAAACCTTCACTTTCCGTGACGAAGAAGGGCAAAGCCTGGCCGACATCGCACGGCTCGACACCATGGTCACTGTGGTCGACGGCATGAACTTCCTGCTCGACTATCAGGCCGCCGAAAGCCTCGCTTCTCGGGGCGAAACCCTCGGCGAGGAGGACGAACGCTCGATCACTGACTTGTTGATCGAGCAGATCGAATTCGCCGACGTGATCCTGATCAGCAAGATCGACTTGATCAGCAGCCGCGAGCGTCAGGAGCTGATTGCGATCCTCGAACGATTGAACTCGCAAGCCGACATCATCCCGATGGTCATGGGTGAGATCCCCCTGAAGAAAATCCTCAACACCGGTCGTTTTGATTTCGAAAAAGCTGCGCAGGCACCAGGTTGGTTGCAGGAGCTGCGCGGCGAGCACGTACCGGAAACCGAGGAGTACGGCATCGCCTCCACGGCTTATCGAGCACGCAAACCCTTCCACCCGCAACGTTTTTTCAGCTTCATCGACAGGCCATGGGTGAACGGTAAACTGCTGCGTTCCAAAGGGTTTTTCTGGCTGGCGAGCAAGCACATGGACGCGGGCAGTTGGTCCCAGGCGGGCGGTTTGATGCGCCATGGTTTTGCCGGACGCTGGTGGCGTTTCGTGCCGAAAACCCAATGGCCGCAGGACGAAGAAAGCACCGCTGCGATCATGGAGAACTGGACCGCCGCCACCGGTGATTGCCGTCAGGAGCTAGTGTTCATCGGCCAGAACATCGACTTCACCCAACTCACCGCAGAACTGGACGATTGCCTGCTGACCGATGATGAAATGGCATCTGGCGTCGAGGGCTGGCGAATGCTGCCTGATCCGTTTGGTTCTTGGCATGAAGAGGAAGCTGCGTGATGTTGGCACCGACCTTGAAGCTTCGGCCGGTCATGTCTCAGGTTCAGGGCGAGACGCCGCAAGCCCTCGCCCGAATTCTCGATGACGGTGTGAATCTCGCCATCTGGCAGCGCCAACTCCCGGCACCCATCGCCGATTTCGGCAGCCTGCTGCTGTCCTTGAACGAGCCATTGGCCGAGTCGTTATCGCTGGAAATCGCCAACGAAGATACCGAACCCAACCTCCGCGGATGGGCCTCGGGCTTCAGCGATCTTGAGGGCTATGAAGGTTTCACCGCCGACGTTTCCTGGCTGGTCAGCGCCTTCGCCTGCCTACTGGGTGCCAAGCGCATTGGCGTGCGTTTGCGGGTTCTGGAAAAAGCCATGTGCCCGCGCTTTCACGTCGATCATGTGCCGGTGCGCTTGATTACCACGTATGCCGGTGTTGGCAGTCAGTGGCTGAAAGAAGGGGTGATGGATCGCCGCCAGTTGAGCCAACCCGAAGCCGAACCCACGGACAATTCGCTGATCCAGCAAATCGGCAGCGGCGCCGTCGCATTGCTCAAGGGCGAGAAATGGCACGGCAACGAAGGCTTTGGCCTGATTCACCGCTCGCCGCAACTCGCGCCGGGCGAGCGCCGCTTGATCCTGACCCTCGATTGGCTGAGTTAGCGGATCAAGGCTTGAGCCAGTTGCCCTGGCTCTGGCCTTCGCAAAACGGCTTCAGGTACACAGCGTCGGTGGCCACGCCGTAATAGTGAATATCCTGCCGGTAAGGCATATTGGCGACTTGAGCATTGCTGCATACGCCGAAGGCGCCGCCGGGGCATTGGTCGACGTATTGCACCTCGACTTTCTGGCCAGGAAGGTTCGGCTGACAGAAGCCATCGGCGAAGAGTTTTTCCGGGATGTTTCGGTTCTGCTGACAGACTTTCACGTCCAGTCGCTCAGCCGTGGTATGTACCACACAAGCCTGGGCCAGCGCTTCGCCGGAAACCAACGCCAAGAGCAACGCGCAGCCAATCAACCGCATCCTTTACCTCCTCAGAAAACACCGACCATGTTGCAGAACATTCCCACTCACGTCATTGCCGGCCCATTGGGTGCAGGCAAGACCAGTTTGATCAAGCACCTGCTGGCGCAGCGACCGCCGGACGAGCGCTGGGCGGTGCTGATCAACGAGTTCGGCCAGATCGGCATCGATGCTGCGTTGCTGACCCGGGACGCCGATGGTATCGCACTGGGTGAAGTGGCCGGGGGCTGTTTGTGTTGCGTCAATGGTGCGCCGTTTCAGATCGGCCTCGGGCGTTTGCTGCGCAAAGCACGGCCGGATCGGTTGTTTATCGAACCGTCCGGGCTCGGGCATCCGGCGCAGTTGCTAAAACAGTTGAGTGAGGCGCCGTGGATCGGCGTACTGGCGGTGCAGCCCTGCGTGCTGGTGCTGGATGCCCAGGCGCTCGCCGCTGGCAAACCGTTGCCGGTGACGCAGCAGGAGGCGTTGAGCAGCGCCGGGTTGCTGCTGCTGAACAAGTCGGAAAATCTCGACGAGGATGATCGCCAGCGAATCGTTGTGCAGTTACCGGCGCGGCGTTTGTACTGGACGCAGCAGGCAGCTCTTCCGTTGAGCGAGTTACCGGGCCTTGAGACACAGGCTGTGGCGGGTGTGGATAACTTCATCGCCCCTAAAGGATTGGCGCAGATGCCTGCT
The DNA here is from genome assembly GCF_054897965.1 of Pseudomonas sp. LB3P81. NCBI lineage: Bacteria > Pseudomonadati > Pseudomonadota > Gammaproteobacteria > Pseudomonadales > Pseudomonadaceae > Pseudomonas > Pseudomonas sp. LB3P81. The sequence continues at coordinate 3,454,999 of NZ_JBUBVG010000001.1, forward strand.
GTCTGGACCGATCCCGCGTTGCCGATTTGCCTGAGCCAGGACCAGGACGGCGGCTGGAGCATCGGCTGGCGCTGGCATCCGAGCCAGACGCTCGATTCAGCGCGCGTTGGCCAGTGGCTCGAAAGCCTTGTCTGGCGGCGGGCGAAGCTGGTTATCCACAGCGTCGAGGGTTGGGTTTCGGCGAATGCGCTGGATAACTCGGCATTGGCGTGGCAGCCCAGCGAATGGCGCCGGGATTCGCGGATTGAGCTGATTTTCAGTGAGCCGCAGGATATTGAGGTGCTGCAAAGAGGTTTGGCCGACTGTCGGTCAAATTGAAGATCAAAAGATCGCAGCCTGCGGCAGCTCCTACAGGATTTCACATTCCCTTGTAGGAGCTGCCGCAGACTGCGATCTTTTGATTTACGGACGCCACTTGGTGTGTTCTTGCCGCCATTGACTAAGCTCAATCACTTCAGCGCGCGGCTTCGTCACGTCGACCACCGGAGGCGTGTCGTCGAAGGGCATCGGGTAGGGGGCCAGTTCGATTTGCGCGCTGTGGGCGCCGAACTGGGTGATGGTGCCGTTATGGCGGGTTTCGCCGGTCACCGTGAATTCGAAGTTATACACACGGGCCAGACGTCGCCGACCATTGGCATCCTTGATGAATGCAATTTTTTTCAGCGCCACATTGCCATCCAGCAACTCGATCCCGAGCTTGCTGCAATGCTGCTTGACCCGTTCCAGCGCGCGCTCGCGCAAGCCATGGTTGTGCCACAGCCACGCGCCAGCGGTGGCGAGCAGCATCAGCACGAAGATATTTCCGAGGGTCAGCATCAACAGGGTGCTCCAACAAGATAGTGTCAGCTTAACTGCGTCGCCGGTCTGTCGTACAGGCTGCGTTTAGTCGCATACTGCGCGGCTCGAATTTCAATCGTTTTACGGAACTCACTGCATGAAACGTACGCCCCATCTGCTCGCCATTCAGTCCCACGTGGTGTTCGGCCACGCCGGCAACAGCGCCGCGGTTTTCCCGATGCAGCGGGTCGGGGTGAATGTCTGGCCGCTCAACACCGTGCAGTTCTCCAACCACACTCAATACGGGCAGTGGGCGGGCGAAGTGCTGTCGCCACACCAGATTCCCGAATTGGTCGAAGGTATCGCTGCGATTGGTGAACTGGGCAATTGCGACGCTGTGTTGTCCGGCTACCTCGGCAGTGCAGCCCAGGGCCGGGCAATCCTGACAGGTGTGGCGCGGATTAAGTCGATGAATCCCAAGGCGCTGTATCTCTGCGACCCCGTGATGGGCCATCCGGAGAAGGGCTGCAGCGTGCCGGCAGAAGTCAGCGATTTCCTGCTGGAAGAAGCGGCTGCCGTGGCGGATTTCATGTGCCCGAACCAGCTGGAGCTGGACAGCTTCTCGGGGCGCAAGCCGCAGTCGCTGTTCGATTGCCTGGCCATGGCGCGAGCGTTGCTGGCACGCGGCCCGAAAGCGGTGCTGGTCAAGCATCTGGCTTATCCCGGCAAACCGGAGGATGTGTTTGAGATGTTGCTGGTGACGAGCGAAGGCAGCTGGCACCTGCGACGTCCAATGCTGGCGTTTCCGCGTCAGCCAGTGGGTGTTGGCGACCTGACATCCGGGCTGTTTCTGGCTCGCATCCTGTTGGGCGATAGCCTGGTGGCGGCGTTTGAATTTGCTGCGTCGGCAGTGCATGAGGTGCTGCTTGAGACCCAGGCATGCGCCAGCTATGAGCTGGAGTTGGTGCGGGCGCAGGATCGGATTGCGCATCCGCGGGTGCGGTTTGAGGCGACGGCGATCAGTCTCTGAAGTCCGCGTCGAATCCATTCGCGAGCAAGTCGAATCGTCGCACCGCCGCTCCCACACTGAATCTCCTGTGAACACATAATTTGTGGACGACGGAGGCCAAATGTGGGAGCGGGCTTGCTCGCGAAGGCTATCTAACGAACGCCGTCAAACTGACTGACCATCTCAAGCGTCGCCCTTGATCTCCTGATAACGCTTTTCCAGTTCCTGACGAATCTGGCGACGCTGCTGGGCCTGCATGAAGCGGCGTTTGTCCTCACTGTGTTCCGGTTGCAACGGCGGGACGACAGCCGGTTTGCGATCGTCGTCCACCGCAACCATGGTGAAGAAGCAGCTGTTGGTGTGGCGCACTGAGCGTTCGCGGATGTTTTCGGTCACCACCTTGATGCCCACCTCCATGGAGGTGTTGCCGGTGTAATTGACCGAGGCCAGAAAGGTCACCAGTTCGCCGACATGAATCGGCTCGCGAAAAATCACCTGATCCACCGACAGGGTCACCACGTAGCGGCCGGCATAACGGCTGGCGCAGGCGTAGGCGACTTCGTCGAGGTACTTGAGCAACGTGCCACCGTGGACATTGCCAGAGAAGTTGGCCATGTCGGGGGTCATCAATACCGTCATCGACAGCTGGGCGTTTCCGGGTTCCATAACGTTCTCACGGTTCAAGGCAGGTTTCGAAGGAGTGCACCTCTGCGGGTGCTTGATCGGTTTTTCAAACCACAGTTATCGGGACGCCGGGCGGGTGATCGCCGTCACGCCGTATCGATCTGCTTCCATATATTGCACTGCCTTTCTGCCGGAAGTCGCGGTGTTACCCTTCAAAAGCCCTCCCCAAGGGAAATTCCTACGCGGAAAGCGGATTTTTACTCTGCTCGATCAGACCTTTCCCACGTCTGGCGATTGAGCAACGTCACCCCGGGAGCCCCACACCATGCATGCCATCAGTTTTATTCAGGATCTGGCAGTGATCATGTTGGTCGCGGGTGTGGTGACCGTGCTGTTTCATCGCTTCAAACAACCGGTGGTCCTCGGCTATATCGTCGCCGGCTTCATCATCGGCCCGCACACGCCGCCGTTCGGCCTGATTCACGACGAAGAAACCATCAAGACCCTCGCCGAGCTCGGGGTGATTTTCCTGATGTTCTGTCTGGGCCTGGAATTCAGCCTGCGCAAGTTGTACAAGGTCGGCGCCACGGCGTTTATCGCGGCGTTCCTGGGAATCGTGCTGATGATCTGGATCGGCTACGAAATCGGTCGTTGGTTCGACTGGAACACCATGGACTCGCTGTTCCTCGGCGCGATCCTGGCGATCTCCTCGACCACCATCATCGTCAAGGCACTCAATGACCTGAAGATGAAGAACGAGCGTTTTGCGCAGCTGATCTTTGGTGTGCTGATCGTCGAGGACATTCTCGGCATCGGCATCATTGCCTTGCTGTCGAGCATCGCCGTCAGCGGCACGGTCAGTTCCGGCGAAGTGTTCTCTACGGTCGGCAAGCTGTCGCTGTTCATGATTGTCGCGCTGGTGATCGGGATCCTGCTGGTGCCACGACTGATGGCCTACGTGGCCAAATTCGAAAGTAACGAGATGCTGTTGATCACCGTGCTGGGCCTGTGTTTCGGCTTCTGTCTGCTGGTGGTCAAACTCGAATACAGCATGGTGCTTGGCGCTTTCCTGATTGGCGCGATCATGGCTGAATCCCGGCAGTTGCTGAAGATCGAACGCTTGATCGAGCCGGTTCGTGATCTGTTCAGTGCGATCTTCTTCGTCGCCATCGGGCTGATGCTTGACCCGTTGATTTTGCTGCAATACGCGTGGCCGATCGCGGTGATCACTGTGGCCGTGGTGCTCGGCAAGATGTTGTCCTGCGGTCTCGGCGCCTTTATCGCTGGCAATGACGGACGCACCTCACTGCGCGTGGGGATGGGGTTTCGCAGATTGGCGAATTTTCTTTCATCATCGCGGCGTTGGGCATGACCCTGCAGGTCACCAGCAACTTCCTCTATCCGGTCGCCGTGGCGGTATCGGTGATCACCACGCTGCTGACGCCTTATCTGATCCGCGCCGCTGACCCGCTGTCGATCAAACTGGCTGACGTGATGCCGCAGCGCCTGGGCCGCGTGCTGGGGATGTACGGCGAATGGCTGCGCAGCATCCAGCCCCAGGGCGAAGGTGCGCTGCTGGCGTCGATGATCCGGCGGATTCTGTTACAGGTGGGGGTCAATCTGGCGCTGGTGATTGCGATCTTCTTCTCGGGCGCTTATTTCGCCGAGCGAATGTCCGCTTACCTGCAAGACTGGATCAGCGACCCGAGCTGGCAGAAAGCGTTGATCTGGGGCGGGGCATTGCTGTTGTCGCTGCCGTTCCTGATCGCGGCGTATCGCAAGCTCAAGGCGCTGTCGATGCTGTTGGTGGAGATGGGCGTGAAACCGGAGATGGCCGGCCGCCACACGCAGCGAGTGCGTCGGGTGATCGCCGAGGTGATCCCTATCCTTTCGCTGTTGGTGATCTTCCTGCTGTTGGCAGCCTTGTCGGCCAGTATTCTGCCGACCAACAAGTTGCTGGTGTTGATTGCCGTGGTCACGGCCGCTGTGGCGGCGCTGCTCTGGCGTTGGTTCATCCGCGTGCACACGCGGATGCAGGTGGCCTTGCTGGAAACCCTGGACAACCACAAGGAATCGTCCGGGCATTGACCAGGCGGCGCGTCAGACGGCTCAGCTTTCCAGCCAGACATCCCGCGCCCAGTGCCACACCGATTCCCAGGTTTCTTCGGCAATCAGTTCTTCTTCGGCCTGCCACAGCACCACGGTGCCATCTTCTTCTACGAGGTAGTAGTCGTCACCGTCCTGGCAGATCGGGATCATGCTGCGATCGACGCCGGCATCCCAGGCATTGGCGGCAACGTCAGGCAGGTAGGTGTGAGATTGCGGGTCGGTGACGGTCACCGGCTCCAGGCTGCCGTAGACCACGTCGCTGACGGTCAGCAAAAACTCTCTGAAGACGAAGGGTATGTCGATGAACAGTTGTTCTTCGATTTCCACGATCTGGTCTTCGTCGGGAAGCTCCAAGGGGACCGGTACCGGTTCGTTGGCTTCACGCAGTTGTTCGATGATTTCTTCCACGTCCGGGATCCTCTTGCTTGTATGGCGCGGTTTAGTTGGGGCGGTTTATACAGTAGCTCGCTATAGATGTAACCGCGAAATAGAAAACCCCGGCCGAGGCCGGGGTTTTATTACAGCATGCTTAACGCGGGAGGGATCAGCCGTTCTGGCGGATACCGGCAACCAGCCAAGGCTGGTTTTCGCCCTGTGCACGTTCCATGTTCCAGCTTTCGCTGAACACTTCGCCCTGGTCGAAACGCGATGTTTTCGACACACCGCTGAAGGTCAGGGTGGCGATGGTCTTGTCGGCACGATCATCGACGCCGTCCAGTTGAACATTGAGGTTATCAATGTAGGTGGACTGGAAACTGTCGCCCAGATCGGCACGTTCGCGCTTGAGGAACTCGAGCAGCTGCGGGGTCACGAACTCGGCGATCTTGTCCATTTCGTTGGCGTCCCAGTGTTGCTGCAGGGACTGGAAGTGGTTGCGGGCCGCTTCAATGAAGTTCTTTTCATTGAACCAGGCTGGCGCATTGATCACCGGACGAGCGGCAACCGGTGCGGCCGAACCGCCGAAGATCGAACCCATGGCTGCTGGCTTCTGCTCGAACACTTCGCGCTGCATCGGCGCGCCGGCTGGAGCGAGGTGCTCCTGCTGCTTGCGACGACGAGCGGCGATGAAACGGAAGACCAGGAAGGCGATGACCGCCATGATCAGGATGTCGAAAATCTGCATGCCCTCGAAGCCGCCGCCCATGAACATGGAGGCCAGCAGGCCACCGGCAGCGATGCCGGCCAGTGGGCCGAGCCAGCGCGAAGCACCGCCGGCCTTGGCGGCAGCGCCAGCGGCACCGGCCGCGCCCGCAGTGGCAGCAGCGCCACCTGCAGCAGAAGAAGGAGCCATTTGGCTGGTCTGGTGAGTCGGCGCAGCGCCGGAGCTCTTGCCGCCACCAAAGCGCTTGGCGTTGGCGTCGAGGCTCATCGTCAGGCCGATGCACAACGCCATGGCGATGCTAAGAAAACGTTTCATAAAGGGAATTCCCATTTGTGGATGGCACGCGCGCCATGTTGCACAGCTGAAGTGTTACTGGCTAGCGGCAGAGTGTTTCGGGCTTTTGCCTGACAGGTTGTGTTCAGCTTCAGTCAGCGCAATAAGGCCTGTTAACTTTGGTCTGTAGGATTTGTTAATTAGTTCTGTAGGAGCGAGCTTGCTCGCGATAAACCTGAGAGCACCGCGGGGTGTCAGGCTTACCGCGTTATCGTTGCCGATCTTCGCGAGCAAGCTCGCTCCTACAACGCTTCCAGCTTGGCGTAACCGAGCATCAGCCATTTGCTGCCTTCGCTGAAGTTGACCTGCACCCGCGCCTGAGCCCCGGCGCCTTCGAAGTTCAGGATCACGCCATCGCCAAATACCGAGTGCCGAACGGCCTGACCGAGGCTGAACCCAGTGTCAGGTATCTCGCTGCCACCAAACAGACTGCTGGAGCTCTGCTGTTGCCCGCCACCGAACGGACGGCTGACACTGTTGGACAGCCGCACTTCCTGAATCAGGCCTTTCGGTACTTCACGTACGAAACGCGACACCTTGTTGTAGGTTTCGCTGCCATACAGACGTCGGGTTTCCGCGTAGGTCATCACCAGGTTCTGCATTGCTCGCGTGATGCCGACATAAGCCAGACGCCGTTCTTCCTCAAGACGTCCCGGTTCTTCCAGGCTCATCTTGTGCGGGAACAGGCCTTCTTCCATGCCCACCAGGAACACATACGGGAACTCCAGGCCTTTGGCGCTGTGCAGGGTCATCAACTGAATGCTGTCTTCGTGCTCGTCGGCCTGGGTATCCCCGGCCTCCAGCGAAGCGTGACCGAGGAACGCCGCCAGTGGCGTCAGGTCTTCGTCCTCTTCGGCGTTTTCGAAGTTGCGAGCGGCGCTGACCAGTTCCTCAAGGTTTTCTACCCGGGCCTGGCCTTTCTCGCCTTTTTCCGCTTCGTGGTAGGCGATCAGCCCGGACTGCTCGATGACGGTCTGGGTCATCAGGTGCAGCGGCATTTCCATGCATTTGGCGGCGAGGTTCTCGATCAGTTCGATAAACGCGCCAAGCGCGCCAGCGGCACGGCCGGTCAGCCCTTTATTGGCGACCAGCAGACGCATCGCTTCCCACATCGACACATCGCTGTGGCGCGCATGGTCGCGAATCGCTTCAACGGTTTTCTCGCCGATGCCACGGGCCGGAACGTTGATCACCCGCTCCAGCGCTGCATCGTTGCCACGGCCTTCCAGCAAGCGCAGGTAGGCCATGGCGTTCTTGATTTCAGCCCGCTCGAAGAAGCGCTGGCCGCCATAGATGCGATAAGGAATGCGCTCGCGCAGCAAGGCTTCTTCCAAAACGCGCGATTGGGCGTTCGAACGGTACAAAATCGCGATATCGCTGCGAGCCATGCCGGTTTTCAGCGCGCTTTCGATGGTTTCCACCACATAGCGTGCTTCGTCGTGTTCGTTGAACGCGGCGTACAGATTGATCGCTTCGCCTTCGCCGCCATCGGTCCACAGCTCTTTGCCCATGCGCCCGGTGTTGTTGGCAATCAGGGCATTGGCGGCCTTGAGGATACCGGCAGTGGAACGGTAGTTCTGCTCGAGGCGAATGGTCTCGGCATCCGGGAAATCGTCGGAATACTGATAGATGTTCTCGATTTTTGCGCCGCGCCAGCCGTAGATCGACTGATCGTCGTCGCCCACCACCATCAGGCTGTCGCCGCCCTTGGCCAGTAGACGCAACCAGGCGTACTGCACGGCGTTGGTGTCTTGGAACTCGTCCACCAGAATGTGCCGGAAGCGCTTCTGATAGTGCGCCAGCAGGCCAGGGTGATCGCGCCACAGATCGAGGGCACGCAGCAGCAGTTCGGAGAAGTCGATGACGCCGGCGCGCAGGCACGCGGCCTCATAGGCTTCATAAATGCCGCGCATGGTCGCCAGGAACAGATCACCGCTGGCTTGAATATGTTGCGGACGCAGACCTTCGTCTTTCTGCCCGTTGATGAACCACTGGGCCTGACGGGCCGGCCAGCGTTGCTCGTCCAGGCCCAGTTCGCGGATGACCCGCTTGACCAGTCGTTGCTGGTCGTCGCTGTCGAGAATCTGGAAGGTCTGGCTCAGGCCGGCTTCCTGCCAGTGCGCCCGCAGCAAGCGGTGCGCCAGGCCGTGAAAGGTGCCGACCCACATGCCGGCCGGGTTGATACCCATCAGCTGCTCGATGCGATGACGCATCTCGGCAGCGGCCTTGTTGGTGAAGGTCACCGACAGGATCGAGTGGGGTGAGGCGTTTTCGACCTGGATCAACCAGGCGATACGGTGCACCAGCACTCGGGTTTTACCGGAACCAGCACCGGCCAGGACCAACTGACGACCCACGGAGGCAGCTACGGCCTGGCGTTGGGCATCGTTGAGGGAGTTCAGCAGAAGGGAGAGATCATCGCGCATCGGGGCATTCTAGGGGGCCGCGTCACACCGGGCAAACCCCGCTTTGCTTTAGCCGATGAAAGATACGCGCAGGATGACCGGCCGGTCACTGGCTGCAAGCGTTGGCGGGGCTCGCTTCCAGGGTTTTCGGCGGCAAAGGGCCTTCGGGCTTTTGTCGAATTTATGATCTGGAGCAGTTTGGTAAGGGCATTGGCTTGTGTATGCTCCGTTCACGTTTCGGGCCTATGCTCCTCATTATAAAAACAAGAACATTGCCTATGACCCTCAGCTCCGACCTGTCGGGCCCCACTGTGGAGCCCCGGGTTATCCGCAAGCAGTACGCCATGGAAATGGCGGTCGAACGCACGCGCCTGCTTTACCAGGGCTCGCTGCTGCCTACGCTGTTCATGCTGATCAATGGCCTGGTGTGCGCGGGCTTGCTCTGGAGTCCACAGCGCTACTTCCTGGTCAGCGTCTGGTTGGTGTGGTTGCTGTCGCTGGTGGCATTGCGGGTGATTCAGGTCGCCGCTTTCGATTCAGCGATTCCTAATCGCCAGGCCCATCCGGTCTGGCGTCGCATGTTTCTGCTCGGTTCGGCCATGACCGGCCTGACGTTGGCCGGCGCCGGCATCGCCCTGGTGCCCGCCGACAATTTCATCCAGCAAGCCTGGGTGTTCGGCCTGATCGGTGCGGCAGCACTCTCGGCCAGCGTGGCCTACGCGGTCAGTCTGCCGGCCTTTCTATCCTTTACCTTGCCGTGTCTGTTGCCGGCCATCGCCTATTTATTCTGGGGCGGCGACCTGCAGGAGCAGGGCTGGGGCTGGTTCGGCCTGATCTTGCTGGGGGCGTTGAGCGTGGTCGCCTGGCAGGTTAATCGGCTGATTGATCGCGGATTGCTGCGACGCTTTCAGAATGAGGCGCTGATTGAACACTTGCAGCAGGCCCAAAGCCGTAGCGACCAACTGAATCACGAACTGGCCAGGGAAATCGACCAGCGCCGCCGTGCCGAAGACGAGTTGCGCGAAATTCAGATCGGACTCGAAAGCCGCGTCGCCCAGCGTAGCCTGGAGCTGGACGCCGCCAACCAGGCCCTGAGCAAAAGTGAGGCGCGCCTGGCGCTGGCCTTGAAGGCCAGTGAGTTGGGGCTTTGGGACTGGAACCTGCAAACCGACGAAGTCCATCACACCCATATTCAGGAATTGTTCGGCCTGGAGCCGGAATTCGTGACGGCCATGCTGCGTCACCTCAAGCCGCGCCTGCATCCCGAGGATTTACCGTCGCTGAAGCGCGCGCTGGTCGAGCATTTGAAGGGGCGCACCGAGGACTATCAGATTGAATACCGCGTGCGCCATGGCGATGGTCATTGGGTCTGGATCGAGGACCGTGGTCGAGCGGTTGAGCGCAGCGAAAGCGGCCGGGTGATTCGCATGGTCGGCACCCGCCGCGACATCAGCGCCAGCAAAGGCCTGGAAGCTCAGCAGCAACTGGCGGCGACGGTGTTCGAGGCGGCCAGCGAAGGCATCATGATTTTCGACCCGAATTACGCACTCATCGCGGTAAACCAGGCGTTCAGCCGCTTAACGGGCTATGACATCGACGACATGCTCGGGCGCAACGTCGTGGAGTTGCCGTGCAGCCGCGACGCCCGTCGCCACTACGGGGCGATCCATCAGGCGCTGGAACAACACGGCAGTTGGCAGGGCGAACTGGTGGAAACCCGCAAGAACGGCGAGCTGTATCCGCAATGGCTGCAACTGAATGCCGTGCGCGATACCCGGGGGAATGTCAGCCATATTGTCGGTTTCTTCGCCGATCTCTCGGCGCGGCGCGAGTCCGAAGAGCGCATGCGTTACCTGACGCACTACGACGAACTGACGGGGCTGGCGAATCGCTCGCTATTTCGCGAGCGGTTGCGTGAGGCCCATCAGCGCTTGCGCCAGGGCGGACGCAGTCTGGCGTTGTTGCACATCAACCTGGACCGCTTCAAGTTACTCAACGACAGCCTTGGCCATGAAATTGCCGACCAGCTGTTGCAGAAGATGGCCCGGCGGTTGGTGAATGCGCTGCCTGAGGCGGACACCATTGCGCGATTGTCCGGCGATGAGTTCGCGGTGCTGTTCGACGCTTATGGCAGCCTCTCAAGCCTGGCGCGGGTGGCGACGCGCCTTTCGACAAAATTGCGTGTGCCGGTAACTGTCGAAGGGCATGAGCTGGTGGTCAGCGCGTCCATGGGCATCAGCATGTTGCCGGACAACGCGCGGGAAATATCCGCGCTGGTGAGTCAGTCGAACATGGCCATGCAACATGCCAAACACCTAGGTGGCAATAATTTCCAGTTTTACACCGAGAGCCTGCAAGCCAGCACGCTTGAGCGCCTGCAGCTGGAGAACCAACTGCGTAAAGCCATCGAAGAGAAGCAGCTGAAGGTGTTTTACCAACCGAAACTCTGCCTCGCCACCGGCCGGTTGAATGCCGCCGAGGCTTTGGTGCGCTGGGATCACCCGACCATGGGCAGCGTGCCGCCGGGGAACTTTATCGGCCTGGCCGAGGAAACCGGCCTGATAGGCCCGATCGGCGAGTTCGTGTTGCGTCAGGCGTGCTGGCAGGCCTGCGAATGGCAGCGTCAGGGGCTGGAACCGATTCGGGTATCGGTCAATTTGTCGGTGCATCAGTTACGGCAGGGCAAACTGGTCAGCCTAGTGCGTCAGGTGCTGGAAGAAACCGGCCTGGCACCGCACTACCTCGAGCTGGAGCTTACGGAGAGCCAGTTGCTGGACAGCGTCGAACACATCATCGCCACGTTCCAGCAGTTGCGTGATCTTGGGGTGAAACTGGCCATCGACGATTTTGGCACCGGGTATTCGTCCCTGAGCTACCTCAAGCGTATTCCGGTGGATTACGTGAAGATCGATCAGGCGTTTATCCGCGGTCTGGGGGAGGGCAGTGTGGATGCCGCGATTACCCGGGCGATCATTGCCATGGCTCACGGACTATCGTTGAAGGTGGTGGCTGAAGGCGTGGAGCAGCCGGAGCAGCTAGAGTTTTTGAAGGCTGAACGCTGCGATGAGGTGCAAGGCTACCTCATCAGTCGGCCGGTCGAGGCGCAGGCACTGGCGGTTCTGCTACAAGCGCAAGGCATCGACTGATAGCTCATCGCAAAAACGCACCTTCCCGTCACGTGCGGTGACGGGAAGGTGCCTGGACTTTTAGTGCGTAATCATCACGTCTTTAATATGGTGAATGAGTTCACCTTCAAAGAAAATGCTTACGCCGGTGACATGGGAGTCGCCCAGTGCTTTATATTCAACAAACTTGTCACTTTCAACTTGCAGCGCAACTTCATTGGAAGTTTCAAGTTTTAACTCAAGCCGCAGGTCAAAGGATTTATCTTGAATGGCAGTCATTACCAGTTTTGGCGTAATGCCTGCGTGTGCAACGGTTACGGTGCCATAGGTGCGGAAAGAGGCGGCGCCTGGCATCCGGTCAATTTGTGCGGTCCAGTCTTTGGTTTTAATACTCATGGTGTGTAACTCCTGTCATTAAGTTTGATTGCGTCCTGCACGATCAAGGTAACTAGGTGGAGTTGTTTTTGGAAGAGTAGTATTAGTTGTATTTGTAAGTTTGCATGTTTTATCTTTTTTATTCTTCTAGCAACTAAGTTTCGTAACTTTTAGTGGCTCGATCAGGAGTAATAGGGTGTGCTTCGGTTGCGCTGAAGCTCTGACACCGAGTGCTACATGGAGCGCGCACGCCTGAAAACGAGGGATTCGGTTACGCATTGAGCAGGCAAAAAGCCAATTCTTGTAGTATAACTACAAGCTTGCTACATCCCCGGCACCTGCCAATAACAAAGAGTCCAGCCCCTTGAATCTGCTGCAACACATCGCCCAGTCACGCCACCTGTTACGCAAGTCGGAGCTCAAGGTCGCCGACCACGTGCTGCTTGACCCAGCGGCGGTGATGCACAGTTCCATGGCCGACCTGGCCCACAGCGTGGGCATCAGCGAACCGACCATCGTGCGGTTCTGCCGCGCCATCGGTTGCTCCGGGTTTCAGGATTTGAAACTGAAGCTGGCGCAGAGCCTCGCGGCCGGTGCGAGTTTCGGTCAGTTTGCGATCCATGAAGACGATTCGGTCGCCGACTACAGCCTGAAGATCTTCGACACCACCCTGCACACCCTGATGGAGGTTCGCGAGAAGCTCGATCCGGTGGAGTTGCAGCGCGCGGTGTCGCTCATGTCCCAGGCCCAGCGTGTCGAGTTCTACGGTTTCGGTGCCTCGGGTGCAGTGGCCGCGGATGCCCAGCACAAGTTCTTCCGTTTGCTGCTGACGGCAGCGGCGTATTCCGACCCGCACATGCAGGCGATGTCGGCGGTAACGTTGAAGCCGACCGACGTGGCGATCTGCATTTCTCAGTCCGGGCGTTCCAAGGACCTGTTGATTACTGCGAATCTGGTGCGCGAAAGCGGCGCCTCGCTGATCACCTTGTGCCCGAGCCAGACACCGCTGGCTGAGCTGTCGACTGTCAACCTGGCCATCGACGTGCACGAAGACACCGAAATCTATACGCCGCTGACCTCGCGCATCGCCCATTTGGTGGTGATCGACGTATTGGCCATGGGCGTTGCCATGGCGCGTGGGCCGAGTCTGGTCAACCACCTCAAGAGCGTCAAGCGCAGTCTTCGCAGTTTGCGGTTGTCGCCCAAATCGGTGAAAGCCCTCGACGATTGATTTTGGCAGGAATTGTGGCGAGGGAGCTTGCTCCCGCTGGGCTGCGAAGCGGCCCCAAAACCATTCACAGCGGTATTCCAGATATATCGCATTGCATTAAGCTAATTACGACTGCTGCGCCCGAGCGCGGACCGGCCGGCGGGAGCAAGCTCCCTCGCCACAGGTATGCGGTCAGTCTGCGAGTTTCATTGTTCTGTAACGCACAAGCCGCCAAACCGTCATCCCTCGCGCCCATCCTGTAACTCCCGTAATCGCCTTGGGAGACTCGAAATGGCCCAGCCCTACGAAGAACGCAACAGCGCCGTCAGAACCCGTCGTCAGCAAGAAGACCAGCGCCGCATGGAATTTCGTCGCGCCATCGAAGACCGCTGCGAGCGCCGCCAGTTGTTGGCCGAGATCGGCGATTTTCCTGATCTGGAACTCAACTACTGGCAGGCAGCGCCCGCAACTTCCCGTCGAAACGCTCAACCAGGGCGCTGATCTGCACCCGTTCGCTGCGGATAAACGCAAGGAATGCGTGGGCCACCGGTGACAGCCGTTTGGCCTTGGCCTGCACCAGGCACCAGCTGCGAAGCAGCGGCAACTCTTCGACCGGTAACTCGATCAAGCCGCCGGTCGCCAACTCCAGGTTCAGGGCGTGGCGCGTCAACAGCGCAACGCCCAGACCCGCCAGCACACATTCACGTTGAGCTTCGGCCGATGCAACCTCCTGGGTCTGGTTGAAGTGCACGCGTTTCTCTTTGAAATACTCTTCGCACGCCAGTCGCGTTCCCGAGCCGGGCTCGCGCAGTAGCAGCGTGTAAGGCTCCAGATCCTGCAAGCGCAGCGGACCCATGTGGCACAGCGGATGATCCGGTGGTGCCACGGCCACGATCGGGTTGTTGAGGAACGGCAGAAACTCCAGCCCCATGTCCTGCGGCACCATGGACATGATCACCAGGTCATCGCGGTTGTCGGAGAGGCGTCGAATCACCTGCCCACGGTTGACCACGGTCAGTTGCAGGTTAACTTCCGGATGCTGGCGCTTGAATGCGGCAAACAGGTGCGGCACGAAATACTTGGCGCTGGATTCCACCGCCAGTTTCAGCTGACCCTGCAACGATCCCTGCATGTCCGAGAGCTGCATGTCGAGGTTTTCCAGGCGGCCAAAAATGTCCCGACTGGCACGCTGAAGGGCTTCGGCGGCTTCCGTCATGTAGAGTTTTTTGCCGACGTAATCAAACAGCGGCTGACCAATCAGCTCCTCAATTTGACGAATCTGCAGGCTCACGGCAGGTTGTGTGAGCGACATTTCTTCCGCTGCGCGGCTGTAGGATCGCAAATCACAGACTTCATTGAAGATCTGCAATTGACGCAATGTCATACGCATCAATGACTTACGCATTATCTAGGCACTCTCGCAGCAGGCTGATGGGTCAACTATAAGCCTTTACTTATGCCTGACCCAATAATTAATCATTTTTGTTAATCCCTTGCGAGGGCTAGTGTGGGCGTGCGACTAAATCGAAACATTTGGTCACGAGTCGACCTGGTCTAGCAGGTCGTGAGTACCACCGGCTCAAGGGAAACTCCAAGTGATAACAAAGATCCTGATCGCCAACCGTGGTGAGATTGCCGTACGAATCGTGCGCGCCTGCGCCGAGATGGGCATCCGCTCGGTCGCGGTCTATTCCGACGCCGACCGTCATGCCTTGCACGTAAAGCGTGCGGACGAAGCCCACAGCATCGGTGCCGACCCGCTGGCCGGTTACCTGAACCCGCGCAAGCTGGTGAACCTGGCCGTGGAAACCGGTTGCGATGCGCTGCACCCCGGCTACGGTTTCCTCTCGGAAAACGCCGAGCTGGCGGACATTTGTGCAGAACGCGGTATCAAATTCATTGGTCCATCGGCTGAAGTGATTCGCCGCATGGGCGACAAGACCGAAGCCCGCCGCAGCATGATCAAGGCCGGCGTGCCGGTCACTCCGGGCACCGAAGGCAACGTCGCGGACATCGCCGAAGCCCTGACCGAAGGCGACCGCATCGGTTACCCGGTGATGCTCAAGGCCACTTCCGGTGGTGGCGGACGCGGCATTCGTCGCTGCAACAGCCGCGAAGAACTCGAACAGGCGTTCCCTCGCGTGATCTCCGAAGCCACCAAGGCGTTCGGTTCGGCGGAAGTGTTCCTGGAAAAATGCATCGTCAATCCGAAGCACATCGAAGCGCAGATCCTTGGCGACAGTTTCGGCAACGTGGTGCACCTGTTCGAGCGTGATTGCTCGATCCAGCGCCGCAACCAGAAGCTCATCGAGATCGCCCCGAGCCCGCAACTGACGCCGGAACAGCGAGCCTACATCGGCGACCTGTCGGTGCGTGCGGCCAAGGCGGTGGGTTACGAGAACGCCGGCACCGTGGAGTTCCTGCTTGCCGAGGGCGAGGTGTACTTCATGGAGATGAACACCCGGGTGCAGGTGGAACACACCATCACCGAAGAAATCACCGGCATCGACATTGTGCGTGAGCAGATCCGCATTGCGTCCGGCCTGCCGCTTTCGGTGAAACAGGAAGACATCCAGCACCGCGGTTTCGCGCTGCAATTCCGGATCAACGCCGAAGACCCGAAAAACAACTTCCTGCCGAGCTTCGGCAAGATCACCCGTTACTACGCGCCCGGCGGTCCTGGCGTGCGCACCGATACAGCGATCTACACCGGCTACACCATTCCGCCGTACTACGACTCCATGTGTCTGAAACTGGTGGTATGGGCGCTGACCTGGGAAGAGGCGATGGACCGTGGCTTGCGCGCTCTGGACGACATGCGTCTGCAGGGGGTCAAGACCACCGCCGCGTACTACCAGGAAATCCTGCGTAACCCGGAATTCCGTAGCGGCCAGTTCAACACCAGCTTCGTTGAAAGCCACCCTGAACTGACCAACTACTCGATCAAGCGCAAACCCGAAGAGCTGGCCCTGGCCATCGCCGCCGCCATCGCCGCCCACGCAGGCCTGTGAGGAATACTCTAATGACTAAGAAAATCCACGTTACCGACACAATCCTGCGCGACGCCCACCAATCGCTGCTCGCCACCCGCATGCGCACCGAAGACATGCTGCCGATCTGCGACAAGCTCGACAAAGTCGGCTACTGGTCGCTGGAATGCTGGGGCGGCGCAACCTTCGACGCCTGCGTACGCTTTCTGAAAGAAGACCCGTGGGAGCGTCTGCGCCAACTGCGCGCGGCGTTGCCTAACACGCGTCTGCAAATGCTTCTGCGTGGCCAGAACCTGCTGGGCTACCGCCACTACAGCGATGACGTGGTCAAAGCCTTCGTCGCCAAGGCTGCGGTCAATGGCATCGACGTGTTCCGCATCTTCGACGCCATGAACGACGTGCGTAACCTGCGCGTGGCCATCGAAGCAGTGAAAGCGGCGGGCAAACACGCCCAGGGCACCATCGCTTACACCACCAGCCCGGTGCACACCATCGACGCGTTCGTCACGCAAGCCAAGCAAATGGAGGCCATGGGTTGCGACTCGGTGGCCATCAAGGACATGGCGGGTTTGCTGACTCCATACGCCACTGGCGAACTGGTCAGGGCATTGAAAGCCGAGCAGTCGCTGCCCGTGTTCATTCACTCGCACGACACCGCTGGCCTGGCCGCGATGTGCCAGCTCAAGGCTATCGAAAACGGTGCCGACCACATCGACACCGCGATCTCCAGCTTCGCCTGGGGCACCAGCCACCCAGGCACCGAGTCGATGGTCGCCGCGCTTAAGGGCAGCGAGTTCGACACCGGCCTGAACCTGGAATTGCTGCAAGAGATCGGCCTGTACTTCTACGCCGTGCGCAAGAAGTACCACCAGTTCGAAAGCGAATTCACCGCCGTCGACACCCGCGTGCAAGTCAACCAGGTGCCGGGCGGCATGATCTCCAACCTGGCCAACCAGCTCAAAGAGCAGGGCGCGTTGAACCGCATGGCCGAAGTGCTGGCTGAAATCCCGCGGGTTCGCGAAGACCTCGGCTTCCCACCGCTGGTGACCCCGACCTCGCAAATCGTCGGCACCCAGGCGTTCTTCAACGTGCTGGCCGGCGAGCGCTACAAGACCATCACCAACGAAGTGAAACTGTACCTGCAAGGTGGCTACGGCAAAGCGCCGGGCATCGTGAACGAAAAACTGCGTCGCCAGGCGATCGGCAGCGAAGAAGTGATCGACGTTCGCCCGGCTGATCTGCTCAAGCCGGAAATGACCAAGCTGCGTGCCGAAATCGGCGCTGTGGCCAAGTCTGAAGAAGACGTGCTGACCTACGCGATGTTCCCGGACATCGGCCGCAAATTCCTCGAGGAACGCGCTGCCGGCACTCTCACTCCAGAAGTGTTGTTGCCGATTCCTGAAGCCGGCGGCGTGACCTCGGCCGGTGGCGAAGGCGTACCGACCGAGTTCGTCATCGATGTACACGGCGAAACCTACCGCGTCGACATCACCGGTGTCGGCGTCAAGGCTGAAGGCAAACGCCACTTCTACCTGTCCATCGACGGCATGCCGGAAGAAGTGGTGTTCGAACCGCTCAACGAATTCGTCGGCGGCGGCGGCAGCAAGCGCAAGCAAGCCACCGCGCCGGGCCACGTCAGCACCACCATGCCGGGCAACATCGTCGACGTGCTGATCAAGGAAGGCGACACCGTCAAGGCTGGCCAAGCGGTATTGATCACCGAAGCAATGAAGATGGAGACCGAAGTGCAGGCCGCCATCGCCGGCAAAGTCACCGCCATCCATGTGGCCAAGGGCGACCGGGTGAACCCGGGCGAAATCCTGATCGAGATCGAAGGCTGAGTTAACAGCCTCGATACAACGTTTTAAACCTCGGGGGGGCATGTGCTCCCCTTTTTTTGTGCGCAGAAAATCCAATGTGGGAGCGGGCTTGGTCCGGGCGGCGTTCCGACGAACGCGGTGTGTCAGTCGACTTCAATTTCGACTGACACACCGCGTTCGTCGGAACGCCGCCCGGACCAAGCCCGCTCCCACAGGTACGGCGGCGGTGTGTCAGTGGTTGATCAGAACGCCAACTGCCACTGGCCCATGACGCCATGATTACGGCTATCGCTGCCTATTTCAGCCGTAAGGCCTACGCCAAGCGTATTACGTGCGGAAAGCCTGAGATCCACACCCGCATCGACCCTCAACTTGTCCCGATCCAGCGGCGCACTGTAGACGCTGTAGTCGTTGCCGCCGGTGACAAGGCGTTGCCTGGTTTCTGTGTAGACCTTGCCGTACGAGTGTTTCCAGCCTGCGCTCAAGCGGGGAGTCAGTTGCATACCGTTATTCAGCGTATTGAGCTTCGCCAGACGCAGACCGAATGTACTGCTGAAGTTTTCCTCGGATTGATCGTGGACTTTCAATGCTGCGTCGCCACCTTTTTCCGTGAAGCTGTCGCGCTGATAACGTTGGTATCCAAGACTGGCGAAGGGTTCGATGCTGACATTGGCGCGGCCAAGGTTGTAACCCACCTCCGCGAAGGCTTGCTGGGTACTGGCGTCGTAACGGCCTTTGGGACGATCCTTGAAACCATAAAACTCTACTCGGCGTGCGCTGCTTCCGTCGTGACTGTTGTGTGTCGCGCCCAGGCGCAGTGACATCGGGCCTTCCTGACGCAGGGCGTAAGCGCCCAAGTGCCAACTGTCCAGATTGCCGTCGAGTTCGCGGCTTTTCTGACTCGTACGGGATTGGCCGCCCATCACTCCCAGACGCCACTGCTCATCGAGCCGCCAATCGGCGCCCACCAACAAGCCTTGGGTGGAATGTTGCAAGGGGTCATATTCGCGACTCAGTTTCCCGTTGTGTCCAAGTGCCTGCAGCCAGATTCTGCCAGTGGCATCACTGCCCGCCGCGAGACGAGGTGCGCCGTTTTGATTATTTGAAACTCGGGCGCCATCGAGCTGGCGCATGGCCGAGAGTAAGGTGGCACCTATCGGGCCGTCACTGTTCAAGGTCGCCTTGCCCAGGTTGCCGTTGCTGTCGCCGGCGAGAAGTTCGAGGGCGTAGGCTGCGGTTTCCCTGTCAGAGCCGAGCAGGGCAGTGACGGCGGCATTTGGCGTGATGGCTGGTGTTTGATCGGTCGGGTTGGCCGCTGGCTCCTGAATACTGGCAGCGAGTTTCTTGCCGCTTTCAGTGGTCGCGACGCTTTCTAAAGACACATCATTACGCGTGTAGGTCAGGCTGACGACTTGCGGGTTGTCGTAACTCAATTCAGGTGTCATGAAAGCGAGGCTGTTTTCGATGGCACCGAAATGACCCACAACGCTGGCCGCCTCGATGAGGGTGTACTGCTGGGCCTGCGGGAAATCACCTGCCGCGACGATTTTCAGGGTCGCATCGCCAAGGCTGGCAGTGCCAGCGACTTTGATCGTTTCGCCACGGCCTTCAGGGTTAACTTCATAGGTCAGAACGGCAGTGCTGGAAAGACTCATATCGCCCTTTACCGTTGGCGCCCCCACCGAACGATTGACGAGAAACTGCCCATGCACGTTCAGAGAACCAGCCGTTCCATTACCACTGAAGGTGCCCATTTCATCCACAAAGACATTTCCGCCAATCGAGCGGTTGTTGATCAACGTGCCCTGCGTGATCGCTCCGCCATTGATGTGTCCATCATTGATGAGTGTTGCATCGGAGCGTACCAAGGCACCGATGTCGAAATCGCCGGCGCCACTCACCGTCCAATGACCCTGATTGACGTCCAGCCCCTTGAAGTTCCGTGTTTCACTCAAGGAGCCACCTTTGGCGGCATTGAGTTGCAAGACGTTCATGCCCTCACCTCCATCCACCAGCTTTTTGAAATTCCCTTTCGTCAGCACCGAGACCAGGTCATTGCGCTCGTCCAGCTTCAGAGCGTTCCACTCTGATGCTTTATTGATTGGGGTCGGGTGAGTGGCGGCAGCGCCGATGAACGCGTCGAGTTTTGTGATCAGATCGTTTGGCGCTTCAACCGGAGTTGGAGATGCGCCGGCAAGGGTTTCGGCAAACGCAAACTCAGCGCAGCCCACAGCGAGCGCTATGGCAAGTGCCAAGTGTTTTGGTCGGTATTTGTGTTGAACGGGCATCGAGTTTGGCCTCTTTTGACAGGAAGCCAAACTCTAAAAGGCGGCTGATTTTGCGGATGTCAGCCGGTTCCGGTGCGCAGCGCGGGTAGCGTCGGATCGTTTTGTGGAAAAAAGGCTGGTTGCAGGGCAATGATGGTTTCTACCGATGCCGCAGTGCTGCTTTTCCCTACATCCCATCCGGGAACGAGCACTTTTCACACAATCAAAAACTTATTTGCCACTGCCGAATCTCACTAACTCCGGCCCAAATACGCCTTCCCATAATGCCGCTCCATCCGTGCCTGAATCAGCTCCAGCCCGATCGACATCACCCAATAAATCACCGCCGCGGTCGTCAGCATTTCGATGTAGCGATAGCTCGACCGCCCATACGATTGCGCCAGAAACATCACTTCCCACACGCCCATCACCGAGACCAGTGAAGAGTCCTTGAGCATCGAGATGAATTGGTTGGTGGCCGGCGGGATGATGGTGCGCATGGCCTGGGGCAGGGTGACGCGCCAGAAGATCACGGTTTCGCGCATGCCCAGCGCCAGGGACGCTTCGCGTTGGCCATGGGGGACACCGAGGATACCGGCGCGGAAGATTTCGCTGAGGTAGGCGCCGTAGTTCAGCGACAGGGCGATGATGCCGGCAGCGACGGCGCCAGGCACGATACCCAGTTGCGGCAGGCCGAGGTAGATCAGCAGGATCTGGATCAGCAGCGGTGTGCCACGAAAGAATGACGCGTAGAAACTCGCAATGCCGAAGGCGACGGCGCTCTTTGACAGCCGCGCGATGGCGGTGATGAAACCCAGCAGCGACGATGCGACGATTGAGCACAGGCACAAAAACAGCGTCAGTGCCGCGCCCTGCAGAAAGCCGTTCGGCGCTAGGTGCAAGCCGACCAGGTTGGGCAGTTTGTCGAGGATGATCGAGAACTTCAGGTCGAAGCTCAGGAAGAAACTGGCGAACAAACCCGACATCGCCACCCAGGTCATGTACAGCCGCGTGCGGAAACCAAAGATCCGTTGCAGTCGAGACTGAGCCACCGGTTGTGGTGGCTGAGGAGGTTTGGGAAAGGAAGTCATTGGCTGATGTCGGCGCCGATCCATTTTTGCGAGAGCTTGCTCAGGGTGCCGTCCTGTTTCAGTTGGGCGAAGACATCACGCACCTTGGCGTCCCACTGAGCGTCGCCTTTTTCAATGGCCACCGAGTTCGGTTCGGAGTACAGGGGGGCGCCGGCGAGCTTGAAGCGTTTGTCTTCGGTCAGGCGCGGTTGCGCGGTGACCAGGTTGGTGAGGACCGCATCCAGTCGAACGCCAGCGCCCAGGCCGAGGTCTTGAAAGGCGACGTTGTCGGTGTCATACGGCGCGATCTGCACGTTTTCAAACGGGTACTGCAACTGCGTGTCTTCGGCGCCTTCGATCACCAGGTTTTTGTTGAGGTAGCTTTCGTAGCTGGACGCACTGGTGAGGCCGACTTTCTTGCCGCTCAGGTCCTTGGCGCTGTGGATGCTGTCGTCCTTGGCGTTGACCACGATCACCGCAGGCGAGGCGTAGTACTCGACCGGGAAGTCGAAGACTTCGGCGCGGGCCTTGCTCGGGGTCATCGAGCAAATGCAAATGTCGTAGCGCCCGCTCCAGCGGCCGGCGGCGATCACGTCCCAGGACGGGGTTTCAAGGCGCAGCTTGACGCCGAGTTTGTTCGCCACGGCTTTGGCCACATCCACGTCGAAACCGTCGAGCTGATTCTGGTCATTGAGGAACGAGAAGGGTGGATAACTTTCCATCAACACACCCACCAGTTCTTTCTTTTGCTCGATGCGGTCCAGCGTCGCGCCAGCAAAGGCTTGGGTGGAGGCGGCCAGAATCGTCAGGCCCAAGGCCAGTAGCGGTTGAAATTTCACAGTTCGATTCCTGATAAAAAAGTGGTTGTTATTAACCGGATGGTGCGTATTAAATAGTTATAAGAACGGCTCCGGTAGTGAGTTATTTTCATAAGCATATGAGTGAAAAGCATATGGGCGCAGGAAGCACAGTGATTCTGGATGGCGGCATGGGTCGTGAACTTCAACGTAGAGGCGCGCCGTTCAGACAGCCCGAATGGTCGGCACTGGCCTTGATCGAAGCGCCGCAGACCGTGGAGGCGGTGCACGCGTCTTACATCGAAAGCGGTGCGAACGTGATCACCAGCAACAGCTATGCGGTGGTGCCTTTTCACATTGGCGAAGAACGTTTTGCGGCGCAGGGTCAAGCCCTCGCAGCGCTGGCCGGGGAGTTGGCCCGGCGTGCAGTGGATGCCGCGGGTAAACCGGTTCGTGTGGCAGGTTCACTGCCGCCGTTGTTCGGTTCCTATCGCCCGGATTTGTTCGACGCGGCTCGGGTGGAGGAATTGCTGGCGCCGCTGGTCGATGGCTTGGCGCCTTATGTCGACCTGTGGCTCGCGGAAACCCAAAGCTCGATCGTCGAAGCGCGAGCGATTCATGCCGGTCTGCCGAAGGACGGCAAGCCTTTCTGGCTGTCGTTTACCCTGAAGGATGAGGACACGGACGAGGTGCCGCGTTTACGCTCCGGTGAGCCTGTGGCCGAAGCTGCGGCGGTGGCTGCCCAGCTGGGCGTCCAGACGTTGCTGTTCAACTGCAGCCAGCCGGAAGTGATCGGTGCTGCGATTGATGCGGCGCGAGAAACCTTCGAGCGTTTAGGGGTGAAGATTCACATTGGCGCGTATGCCAATGCCTTCCCGCCGCAACCGAAAGAGGCAACGGCCAATGACGGTCTGGACCCGTTGCGCGAGGATCTGGATCCGCCGGGATACCTGCAATGGGCGGCCGATTGGCAGAAGCGCGGGGCCAGCCATTTGGGTGGGTGCTGCGGGATCGGGCCGGAGCATATTGCGGTGCTGGCCCAGAAATTGGCGTGAAGCCATTCGCGAGCAAGCCCGCTCCCACATGGGTTATGCGTTGATCACAAAACTGTGGTCAGCCGCAATGCGTGTGGGAGCGGGCTTGCTCGCGAAGGCGTCCGTTCAGGCGTCGCTGATTTACCCGCGACACTCAGATAGAGTCTTCACCTGCCCCGACCCCGTCTGATTCTCATCGCTCAACCAGCGCTCAAACCCAGCCCCAACCACCGGCCATTCCGAATCCAGAATCGAATACCACGCGGTGTCCCGGTTCTGCCCTTTCACCACCATGTGCTGACGGAACACCCCCTCAAAACTGAACCCCAATCGCTCCGCCGCGTACTTGGAGCGGGCGTTGCCGTTGTTGCATTTCCACTCCAGACGCCGATAGCCCAGCGCGAACGACTCCTTCGCCAGCAGATACACAGCTTCGGTACTTTTCGGCGAACGCTGCATCGGCGCGCCGAAGGTGACGTGGCCGATTTCGATACGGCCCTGGGACGGGACGATCGACATCAAACTGAGAATGCCTTGCACATCGCCGCTGGCACGGTCGATCACGCTGAAGAAATACGGGTCGCTGTTGGCGGCATGGTTGTTCAGCCAATCATTGAAAGCGCTGCGCTCCGGGAAAGGTCCGTAAGGCAAATAGTCCCAGAGCTTCGGGTCGGCGCCGGGGCCTTGCAGGGCTTTGAACAGACCGTCGCCATGACGCGCCGGATCGAGTTTTTCCAGGCGGATGAAACGCCCTTCGATGGTTTGAACTGTTGGCGCCGGGACGCCTTTCCAGTCCGCGAGTGAAGTCGTCATGTCGTTCTCCTTGAACCTTAAAGGGCTTTGCGAAACTGGATGAAACCGGGGCGTTCGGCGATGCGCTCGTAGAGCTGGATCGCGGTGGCGTTGGTTTCGTGGGTCAACCAATGGACTTTGCAGCAGTCGTCGGCCTTGGCGGTGGCGTAGACGAACTCGATCAGTTTGCGGCCGATGCCGGTGCCGCGAGTTTCAGGGACTACCAGCAAGTCTTGCAGGTAGCAGGAGTTTTCGATGCTCCAGTTCGAGCGATGGTAGATGAAGTTCACCATGCCGACTGCTTTGCCATCGACCCAGGCCAATGCCGAATGGGTCAGTTCGGTCGGGTCGAGCATGCGTTGCCAAGTGCTGTCAGTCACGGCCTCGGGTAATTCGGTGTTGTAGAAACGCAGGTAGGCTTGCCACAACGGCAACCACGCGGCGTGATCGTCGGCGCTGACCTGGCGGATTTCAATCTGACTCATGTTCGTTCCTTAACGCATCAAGTGGGCGAGGGCCTGATCATGCGCATCGGGGCTCGCGGCGAGCCCTTCGCGTACAC
The DNA here is from genome assembly GCF_054897965.1 of Pseudomonas sp. LB3P81. Classification (NCBI taxonomy): domain Bacteria; kingdom Pseudomonadati; phylum Pseudomonadota; class Gammaproteobacteria; order Pseudomonadales; family Pseudomonadaceae; genus Pseudomonas; species Pseudomonas sp. LB3P81. Next base: position 3,479,400 of record NZ_JBUBVG010000001.1, read on the forward strand.
CAGCAATGTCTGCGGCGCTGCGGTTCTGGCTGAGTTTGCGTTTGCCTTCCAGACGCTGGATCGGCAGGGCAAACCCGACGATGGCCTTGAGCATGCCGTCGATGTAATCAGCGGGAGCGTCGGCGACGCTCCACGGTTGGGCGCGACCGGCTTCGTGACGATCGGTCAATGCGCTGACCAGGTTGAGCAAGCGCTCGGCATCGGTGAACACTTCAGCCGTGCCGTAAGCGTGCACCGCGATGTAATTCCAGGTTGGCACCACTTTGCCGTGTTCGGCTTTGCCCGGATAAAACCCCGGGCTGACGTAGGCATCGGCGCCGGCAAAGATCACCAGCGCTTCAGTGCCATTCTGCAATTCTTTCCACTGGGGATTGGCTCGGGCGAAGTGGCCGTAGAGGGTGCCATTCGGACCTTGGTCCGGGCGGAATAACAGCGGCAGATGACTGGCTTGCAGGCCTTGCTCGCCGTGGGTAACCACCACGGCGAGGCGGGTGTCGAGTATCTGCTGCTGCAGTTCGTCCAAATCTTTGATGGCAAAGCTGCTGGGGTTGTACATGGAAAAATTCCTTGGCGAATGCCTTCATCCTAGGCAGGCTATTGGTCTGATGTAAGAGCCATTACTGACCAATTTCATAGGTCCATTACCATGACGGATACGCCGCTTTCCTTGACGTTCAACCCTGCGGGTATCGAACTTGATCGCCGTCAGGGCCTGAGTCGTCAGCTCTACCAGGCCTTGCGCCTGCGTGTGCTCGACGGGCGATTGGCCAGTGGCACGCGATTGCCGGCCAGCCGCGATCTGGCGTCAGCATTGGCGATTTCCCGCAACAGCGTGGTGCGGGCTTACGATCAGCTCTATGCCGAAGGGTTTATCGAAGGGCGGGTCGGTGACGGGACGTATGTCGCGCAATTGCCGCAAAGCGCGCTCCCGGCCAAAAAACTATCCACAAAAGTATCCACAGGGTTGTCAACAGGGTTACCCACAGCCTTATCCACAAATTGGCTGGATTTACCTGTGGTTTCATCCAGTAAAGTTATCCACAGCGGCGCATTGGAACGGGTCGAAAAGAACCATTTGGCGACGCCTCCGAGTGGCCCGCCCCGAGCCTTTCGCGTCGGCGTTCCAGCCTTTGATCTGTTTCCTTTCGAGGTTTGGGCCAAGCTGAATGCGGCTTTTTGGCGCAAACCGGATTTACAGCAGTTGTGTTACGGCGATCCGGCGGGCGACGTGCGTTTGCGCGGATTGATCGCCGCGTATTTGCGCAGTTCGCGAGGCATGCAGTGCACCGCTGAACAAATAGTGATCACCAGTGGCGCGCAGCAGGGAATCAGTCTTTGTGCACAGCTATTGGTGGAGCCGGGCGACGGCGTGGCGATTGAGAATCCGGGGTATCGAGCGGCGGGTCATGCGTTCGCGGTCGCGGGTGCCCGATTGCATGGCGTCACGGTGGACAGTGAGGGCATCGACTGTTCCGAATTGGCCGCGCTCGGCGATTGCCGTCTCGCGTATGTCACGCCGTCACATCAGTACCCGACCGGGGTGGTCATGAGCCTGGCGCGGCGTCTTGAATTACTCGCGTGGGCGGAGCGCACCCAAGGCTGGATCGTCGAGGATGACTACGATGGTGAATACCGTTACAGCGGTGCGCCATTGGCGCCGTTGGCGGCGCTCGATCGGCAGGGACGGGTTTTGTACGTCGGGACCTTTGGCAAAGTGGCTTTCCCGGCGCTGCGCCTGGGTTATCTGGTGTTGCCACCCACGTTGGTGCAGGCGTTCTCTCAGCGCCGAGCGGTGGACGTCCGGCATTCCGAGGTCAGCACCCAAGTGGTGATGGCCGAATTCATCGCCGCCGGGCACTTTCAGCGGCACATTCGTCGAATGCGCCGGGCGGCATTGGTTCGACGTGATGCGCTCCTGGCAGGATGGCCAACGAACATTCCAGGCCTTGGGGTCATGCCGGCCGTAGTGGCCGGGTTGCACGTGGCGGTCCCTGTCGACAGTGTCGAACGCGAACAACAACTGATCCTGCAAGCGCTCGGTGCCGGCGTCGAGGTCAATGGTTTGAGCACCTACTGGTTGCCCGATACGGCACCGCACCAGGTGCGAGCAGGGCTGGTTCTGGGATTTGCGGCGGTCCCGCCAGCAAAGATTGATGCCGCGCTGGCGCAGTTGAAAAGGGTATGGACGTAATGGCCTGCGTTCAAGGCCGGAGCGTCACGGACGCCCCGGCTTGCAGACTCACAATGGACGAGGAGGGAAGAACAGTTTTTTAGCCTGATCGACAGCAATTTCACTGCGATAGTAATCAAGCAACTGATGCTCGTTCAGTGCGCTAGGGTCATCGACCCTGTCCCCGGATTTAACTTGTTCGGGGGTTCTCAATCGGGCGGACAGGTACGCGTGATCAGCTCTCCAACTGGTCGGATAATGGAAATCCGCATACCACAGCACTGTTTTCTTCGCCAGATCATGAATCTCATATCGATCCAAAAAGTCGTCTGTCGAGTCCTTGACCTTGCGGCGTTTCCCCGTTTTTTTGATAGAGATATGACCCCTGTTCTTGAGCCATTCGACGCTTTCCACGGTGGGTGGCCTTTGCTTGATCATGCCAAGCATGGTGTCGGTTGCCGACTGTTGAAGTGTTTTCGCGGCATTGCTCAGTTGCGTGCTCAGGGATGTTGCCAGGCGCTCTTCTTCAGGCGTGCTGGTAGCCTGACGGGAAGCTTCGGTGATTTCCCTGCTGATATGCGTCAGCCTTGTGGCATGTTGGCGCATCAGCAGTTCAATACCGCTGGGTGTCCGGTCAGGGTTTTGCACGAGCTGCGTGACATGTTCATTAAACGCAGTCAGGCCTTCGATCAGCGCGTTGCCCGTCGCCATACTCGAAGTCAGTGTCGGCACTATTTTTGAAAGGATGGTGGTCCTTTCGTTGGGGGCCCACGTACCGTCTGCCTTGCGATGGAACGAAACAATGAGTTTATCCGAGTAAGGCCGTTTCAGATCGACCCGGTCGGTTTCCTCCCCGGTGTCGGACAAGCGCGGCTCGCCGCTGATGACACCCCAATGAAGTGCCCGAATGATTTTTCGCTGGGGCAGCGGGCGAGGTTCATAAGGTGGGCTTTTCAGTCTTAACGCATCTCTTTCACTGACAGCGAATTTCAGATGCTTCACAGCGCGTTTTTTGAAGTCGCCGATCTTGCTGCGCAGTCGGGTCAGGTGAGCCGGGCGGACGTTGGTTTTGTACTCACGCTCAAAGTCTGTCAGGCGTTCGCCGAGGACCGTGAACTGTTCGGTCAGGCTGCTCAGTGATTCGATCTGTTCGTCCAGGCGTATCACACTGCGTTCATTGATGGCCTCGCGCAGGCTCTGAAAAGCGACAGCGGCAATGTCCATTAGCTGATTGAGTGTGGTCCATCCCTCAGGCACGGTCTGGAGGGTGTCCAGGGACAGGCAAAGGTGGCGATACATATCCAGCTGAGTAAGGCGAAGGTCGTCGCTTTGATACGCCGGCAGCTTTCCACGTGCTTCCCGGGTCAGTTCCAACCCTTCTGGTCCCAGCTTCTTGAGCGCGGTAAAACGCGTGTGCATATAGTCCAGGCGCTCGATCATTTCCTCACTCATCGTGATCATGTGCTCGGCGTCGTCAACGTGTTGTTTCTCGATGGTGTCGACTGTCTGCTCGATTTGCTCCAGGGATTTGTTAAGGGCTGAAGTGAACGAAGGAATCCTTTCGCTGAGGTCGGCAAGGGTGAAATCCATTTGTGCCTTGAGATAGCCCAGCTTGCATTGTCCGAAGTCGGGTACCGGACCGACTTCGGACCATTTGATCAGCGTCTCCAGCGCCTCGTCATAACTTTTTCGCTGTGAGCTCAACGTCTGTTGGAAAAGTTTGCGCTTGGCCTCCCTGGACGTGCTGGGCGCATCTGTCATCTCCTTGTAGGCTTTTTGCAGCGCTGTCTGTTTTTCCGATTTGAGCAGTTCAAACGCGATCAACTCATCGCGCAGTGATGCAGTGCTTGAATCTGACTCCGCCTGAACCTTTTGTCTCGAGCTGTTGATTCCACCACCGCGAAGGCGCAGACGAAGATCGACATACCAGGTGCCGGCAACGTTACCGATCAAGGGAAGGTCGGTACGTATCGACTTCTCCGTATCGAAAATAAATACGTCGTCACCCGCCACCGAGACGTTGAACCACTTGTTGGCAACTTCGGCATACCACTGTGTTCCTTGTTGGTAGAGGCCCTTGCGCGCACCTTCGGCGACGGGCTTTCCCAATCCATTGGGTTTATCGACGCTCAGTGTAGCCAGTAAAGAGCCCAGGCTTTGGCGAGCGCTTGCCAGGGCAGCGACCGTGCGCATGGGTTGGTGTTGATCGGAGGTGCGTTCTGCCGTGTTGAGCGGGGGAAGCTTTTTGATGCTTGGTTTTGGTGGCTTTTGTGTCACCTGCGATTTGGGCGCATTGGCTCTACGGGAACTGCTGGATTGTTGATGACGACTGATGGCGTGCGAGGTGATTGCCATTCCGAGGTTCAACAACAGGTCGACGAACGCAGACCATTTTGTCTTGCTATCGGATTTTGGATCATCCGTCGCAATCTGTTCCAGATCGTCCATGACCTGCCATATCCACATTGCAATCCCTGCCGTGCGTCCCAGAAAAGGCAAGGCTGCGCTCAGGATCAACCATCCTGCATGTTTCAACGTTTCCCAGCGACTTTCACTGTTCGATACCGATTGAGAATCGGCGAGTGTTACCAAAGCGTCAGCGTTGGCCTTGAATAAAGCAGCAAGGTAATCACCCTCGACGGTTTCGCGCCCCAGATTGATGGGACCGCTCATTTTCAGCGTTTTCACGGTATCCGTCAGGTATTCCACCACGGCCCAAGGCGAGGGGATCGGGCCGGGGAAGGCAAGGCGGGCGTAATCCTCGCGCACGCCATCCGGCAGCCACGTCAATACGGATGTACGCAGTGATGGCGTTTGTCGAATGGCATACAGCAGTTGATCAGGCGATGTGTATTGAGACAGCGGGTGGTCAGACAGGGGTCGATAGAGCAGGCACGGGCCGGTGGCCGGATCTTCGGGACCGATCACGAACATATTGCTGACGACATCCGCTGAGTCGGTCAATTGAAGTTCGGGTATGAAGGCCAGCTTGCGAAGAACAATGGTTTGCCCGTCCACTTTGCGGTCCGCTGATTCAGGCTCCATCAGCGCGGCAACATAGCGATAACCCTGCTTGTCTACACCGTCCTGTTTGCGCAGGTGGCACTGTAAGGCCAGCAGCGGTAATTGAAGACGTAATTGACTGGTGTACAGGGGGCTTCGGCGGGTCGACTCCGCAGAGTCATCAATCAACTTGTCTTTGATCAGCTGTGGGTAGGTGAGGCCGATGTCCACCGTGGTAACGAGTGTTTCGATGTATTCGACCGTCATCCACGTCGGCAAAGGGCTGCGAGACTGCAGCGTTTTGATGCCTGAAGGCACGGCGATCAGGTTCTGGAGCGCCAGTTCCACAAGACTGAATTGGGTGGTGTCGACTTTTCCGGGAACGACAAACAAGCCCCAGATGACCGGACTCTTGATCTGAATACGGATGTCTTCAAGAACGAGATTCGACGCTTCGGGGTGGTCCTTCAATACCTGTGTTCGCAGAGCATTCAATGCATAGTCTGCGATGGGTGCAATGTCATCCTGATAGGTCTTTCCGGCATGGGAGCTGACCAGCGTCGACAAATCCTTCAGGTAGCGGGCATACAAAGTCTGGTCGGCGGGTGACGCTGATTTGAGCCAGTCAGGAATCGCTTGCTGAAACCAGGACAGGCCAGGCGTATTCCCGGGCGCCAACCCGCCAGTACCAGGTGTGTTATTCACTGGCTGGTTGGAATCGTCAGCTGTGGATAGCTTTGAAAAGTCGAGGGCGCCGATGGCGTCGACTTGCATGGCAATCAGCAAGCACGCCTGATGATCGAAAATGTTGCCCTCGGGTTCGTACAACCGCCACTCGATGGCTTTGCGCTCGGATGAAGCGTTCAGGTGATTTGGAATCGCTTCGCCCAACGCATCCTGTGAATCGAATTTTTCATAACCATTAAGCACGGAATACGCGAGGATGACTTCGCTGTCATCCACTTTGCCGATGAGTACGACGGTCGAGGTTTCATTCAAGTGCTTCACCTCGGTGCCATCGACCTGGTCTACGTGAATCAGGTAAGCCCGTGGTGCGTCTTTGTCGTCTGAAGGATTGTTCTTGCGTTCAGGGCTCTGGAAAAGCTGCCTGGCCAGGGCGCACTCCTCTGCGCTCCAGCCTGTGATTTCATCGGTGTCCCATGCGTTTTGCATCGTTTTCGACAGACCGCGCCAGCGTGGTTCTGACGTGGTGCCGGTGGCGCTCCAGAACGCCAGCAATTGTTCCTGGAAGGCAATGGTCATGACCTTTGCCAGCTCATTGAGCAAGCGCCCGATCTTATCGATCTGCACCGGCAAATGAACGACAGGTATGGCCCCTGGATGCCGGGTGAGAAAATGTAAGCCTTCAACGAATACCGTTACTTCTTCTCCGACAGCCAGGCCAATCAGCGTATCGGTGAGTGATCGATAGCGGGTAGGGCGGACGACGATTTCATCGTCGAGAATGTCCCATGCCGGCTCGCCGACCATTGCATTATTCGGATCGATGTCCAGCGCCGGGTAAAGGTTTTTCAGGGCGTCTCGAAGCAGTACCGTAGCGACTTCAGCAAAGGTCGGCCCTACGCTCAGTTGTGTGATCGGAGTGTCGATGGGCTTGGTGGAGCGTGCTGGAACGGGGGATGGAGGAGAAGATGTCATCAGAATTCCTGTCTGGTCGGTCATGGTCTTTGAGGGTTTAAGCCTCGGAATGACCATGCTAGGGAGCGGCGAGACAGGGCTGGCGGTAATTATTTATGGCAGGGCAACAGGATGATGCTGATCAGCGAAGCTGACTCTTGTAGGAGCGAGCTTGCTCGCGATGGACTCCAACGATAACGCGTATTTTCTGAATACACGCGTCGTCCTGAAGTCCATCGCGAGCAAGCTCGCTCCTACAATGACAGTCTCAGGTCCCGGATTTGATCTTGGTCCAGGCCCGGGTGCGCGCACGTTCGGCATCGCGCGGCAGCGGTTGCAGGGTATAGAGCGTGCCCATCGCCGCTTCGGTCGGGTACAGGTTCGGGTTGTTGCGGATGGCCGGGTCGACCCTTTCCGTGGCGTCCTTGTTCGGGTTCGGGTAACCGACGAAGTCGCTGACCGGCGCGATCACCTGAGGTTGCAGCAAGTAGTTGATGAAGGTGTAGGCGTCTTCCGTGTTCTTCGCGCCCTTCGGAATGGCGAGCATGTCGAACCAGATTGGGGCGCCTTCCTTGGGCAGGCGCATGTCGACGATCACACCGTTCTTGGCTTCCTTGGCGCGGTTGGCGGCCTGGGAGAAGCTGCCGGAGTAACCGACGGCGACGCAGATGTCACCGTTGGCGATGTCGGCCATGTACTTGGACGAGTGGAAGTAGGTGACGTACGGGCGGATTTTCATCAACAGCGCTTCAGCCTTTTCATAGTCCGCCGGCTTCTTGCTGTTGGGGTCCAGGCCAAGGTGTTGCAGGGCCAGCGGCAGGATCTCCGACGGCGAGTCGAGCAGGGCAACGCCGCACTGCTTGAGCTTGCTGATGTGCTCTTCCTTGAAGATTAGGTCCCAGCTGTCCACCGGCGCATTGTCGCCCAGCGCGGCTTTGACTTTGTCCGGGTTGAAGCCGATCAGGATCGTGCCGTACATGTAGGGCACGGCGAATTTATTGCCGGGATCGTTGGCTTCGATCAGCTTCATCAGCTTCGGATCGAGGTGGTTCCAGTTCGGCAGTTTGCTGCGGTCGAGCGGCTGGAAAACACCGGCCTCGATCTGCTTGGCGAGGAACACGTTGGACGGCACCACCACGTCGTAACCGGAGTTGCCGGTCAGCAGTTTGGCTTCCAGTGCTTCGTTGGTGTCGAAGATGTCGTAGACCAGTTTGGTCTGGGCGTTCTGTGCCTTGAAGTCTTCCAGCGCTTTTGGGGTGATGTAATCGAACCAGTTGTAGACGCGCAACGTTCGCTCTTCAGCGTGAGCGGCCGCACTGAGCACCGTGGCGCATAGCGCGGGCGCGATAAGACGCTTGAGTCTGTTCATTGTTGTTGTTTCCTCATTGAGCGCTTTCAAAACCTTCAAGTACGTTCACGGCGTTGATGCCGATTTCTTCCACCGCGTAGCCGCCTTCCATCACGAACAGCGTCGGCACGCCGAGCCTGGCGATGCGTTCGCCCATCGCCAGGTAATCCGGGCTGTCGAGCTTGAACTGCGAGATGGGATCGTCCTTGAACGTATCGACGCCGAGGGAAACCACAACGATGTCGGCACCGTAGCTTTCGATTTCTTTGCAGGCTTGTTCCAGTGCTGCGCTCCAGGTGTCCCAGCCGCTGCCGGCGGGTAACGGGTAATTGAAGTTGAAGCCTTCGCCGGCACCTTCGCCGAGCTCATCTTCATAGCCGAGGAAGAACGGAAACTCCGCTTCCGGATGGCCGTGGATCGAGGTGAAGAGCACGTCGCTGCGTTCGTAGAAAATCGATTGCGTGCCGTTGCCGTGGTGGTAGTCGACGTCGAGGATTGCGACTTTCTTGTGGCCCTGATCGAGGAAAGCCTGAGCGGCGATGGCGGCGTTGTTGAGGTAGCAATAACCGCCCATCAAGTCGCTGGCGGCGTGGTGTCCCGGTGGACGGCACAACGCAAAGGCGCTGCGTGCGCCGCGCTGGATTTCCGCTTGAGCGGTCAACGCCACTTGCGCCGCGCTGTAGGCCGCTTGCCAGGTGCCGGCGGTGATCGGGGCGCCGCCGTCGAAGCTGTAATAACCAAGCTCGCCGTGCAGGCTGGTGGGTTTGATGCGGCGCAAGGTACGCGCCGGCCAGGTGTAGGGCAGCAAGTCGCCGTCGGTGTTGAGTTCGGTCCAACGGGCCCAGGCACCTTTGAAGAAGTCGAGGTAGTCGCGGCTGTGGATGCGCGCGATCGGGTCGAGGCCGAAATCCTTCGGCGACTCAACGGGACCGAGGTTCTGGTGTTGCACCCGTGACAGTACGTGGTCGGCACGCGAAGGCATTTCGAAGCAGGGCTTGAGTTGCCCGTCTATCAATTCGCAACGGCCGTGGTGCAGGTGGTGATCGTCCGAGTAGATCGTCAGCATTTCTTGTTCTCCGCAGGCTGATTCGGTTGGCTACAGTCTTGCGGCGGACGGCGATTCGGAGAACGGCAGGAAAGGCCAAAAGGGGATTGATATGGCCAAAATAGTTGACCGAAATTCGCCCCTCTGTGGCGAGGGAGCTTGCTCCCGCTGGTCTGCGCAGCAGACCCAACCCAAACACTGCGCTCTTCATTCAGATAGCGTTTGCCAAATTACGACTGCTGCGCAGCCGAGCGGGAGCAAGCTCCCTCGCCACAGGGGCGGCTCAAGGTCTGAACTGACTCGGCGCCACGCCACTCCAGCGCACAAACGCATGGCGGAAACTCGCGGTCTCGCTGAAGCCCAGCGCTTCGGCGATCCGGTAAATCGGCATCTGTTCTTCGCAGAGCATGTGCTTGGCTTGTTCGAAGCGCAGCTCATCCAGCAATTCCTGATAGCTGCAGCCCAAATCCTTGAGATGCCGGCGCAGGGTCCGCGCCGAACAATTCATCTGCTCGGCCAACCCTTCAAGCCCCGGCGCTGCGTTGAGTTGAGCACTGAGCAACTGGCGAATCCGCCCCAGCCACGCCTGACGCCCGGTGAACTCAAGGTTCTGCTTGCGGCAACGTTCGGCCATGGCCTGATGGGTGATGACGTCCGCCAGTGGCAAGGGTTGGACGAGCCATTGTTTGTCGAAGGCGAAGGCGTTGTCCCGTGCGCCGAAGTGAAGTGGGCAGTCGAAGTGCTCGGCGTAGGTCTCTTCATAATCGGGTGCAGCATGTTCGAAGCGTGCGGCCAGTAGTGGCAGCGGATGACCGAACAGGTCGTCGCAGATGACTTTCAATGACACCAGACAGAACTCGGCATTGAACACCGCCATCGCCGGACTCTCCCGGTAGTCGGCCGCGACGAACCAGACGCGGTCGCCGTCGTCTTCCAGGCCCAGTTCAAAAAGTGTTCCCAACAGCGCCGGATAGCGCATCGCCAAGCGCAAAGCGTCACCGAAGGTGGCACTGGTGAGCAGCGCATAACCGAGCATGCCGTAGGACGAAACGTGCATCCGCCGGCCTAGTTCCAGACCGATGTCACGCTTGAGCGCGACTGCATTGGCGCAGACCTGCATCTCCTGATTGGTGGTGATGCGCGTGTCGGCCCGGCTCAGGTCCGCCGCACTGATGCCGCTTCCTGCGAGCAGTGCTTCGCTGGGCAGACCTTCGGCTTTGAATGCATTGAGCACCAAAGAGACGGCATTGAGGGTGGTGAGGTGGGAGTGGAGCATGGCGGCTTCCAGCCTTGTGTATGGCTGAAGAACAGCAAGTTACATGCCGAGCGATGGAAACTGTAGGAGCAAGCTTGCTCGCGAAAAACCAAAAGGCGCCACTGGTCATCTGGTTTACGCGTTATCGTTCACGACCTTCGCGAGCAAGCTCGCTCCTACAGGATTTGTGGTGTGTCAGATCAGTTCGCCGCACAGGTCGAGTTCGACGAGGCGTCGTACTTCAGCGGTGTCGAGCCCGGCACCCAGCAACCCATGTAACTTCCCGAACGCCGCTTCACGGGTCATGCCGCCACCCGAAAGCACGCCGGCCCCACGCAAGCGACTACCCGCTTCGTATACGTCCAGTTCAACACCACCTTCATGGCACTGCGTGACCGCAACGACCACCACACCGCTGTCCCGCGCCCGCGCAAGGGCGGCGAGGAATTGCGGATTGTCACTTGGCCCCGTGCCGCTGCCGTAACACTCCAGGACAAGGCCCTGAATACCGCTGTTCAGCACGCCATCGAGTTGCTCGGCGCCAATGCCGGGGAACAACGGCAACACCGCGACGTTCGCCAACTGTTTGTGCTGGTTGTAGTGCAGTTGCGCAGGCAACGAAGCGGCTTTTGCACCACCACCCTGACGCTCCAACCGCTTGAATGGATGCCGACCGAAACTGCGCACCTTCGCGCATCGGGTTGGCGCCAGTAGCTCGCCGTGGAAGTACAAGTGCACGCCCGGCGCCAGGCCTTGGCCGAGGGCGACCAGCGCGCCACCGAGGTTTTCCCAGGCATCGCTGTCAGAGACACCGGCCGGCAGCATCGAGCCGGTGAAGCACACGCGGGCGTGCAGGCCAAGCAACTGGAAACTCATTGCGGCGGCGCTGTAAGCCAAAGTGTCGGTGCCGTGCAGGATCAGCACACTGTCGCAGCCCTGCACATCCACCGCATCGACGACGGCCTCACGCAGTTGCTGCCAGTACGCCGGAGACATGTTGGCACTGTCGATCAGCGGCGCCATCTCGCGAAAACGCCACTGCGGCACCACCAGCTCAGGCTGGCTGTGCAGGTATTCACGCATCCGCGCTTCGAAACCGGACGCTGGTGCCAGGCCGTGTTCGCTGGCCTGCATGCCGATGGTGCCACCGGTGTAAAGCACCATGACGTGCTGGGCGGCAGGGTAGGTCGAGGAATTCATGGAGACTCTCCGAGAGCGATGAACCCCTGTGGGAGCGGCGGTGCGACGATTCGACTTGCTCGCGAATGCGGTGTGTGAATCGACATCAATGTTGAATGATCAACCGCATTCGCGAGCAAGCCCGCTCCCACATGGGATTGCGCACTTTAACCGATCAGCGTTGCGCTGCGGGTACGCCTTGCGCTTCAGCTTCAGCCTTGGTGGCGGCGGCTGGCGGGTTGGCTGGCCAGGCGTTCAGGTCCAGGTCCAGATCCGGGAACTTGCTCGAATCGAACACCGGTGTCTTGATGCCGGCAGCGCGCTGGTCATCGTAGTCACGCAGGATGCGCATGCCGACCTTGAACAGCAGGAACAGCGCGATCAGGTTCACGAACGCGAGCAGGGTCATGGTGATGTCGGCAAACGCGAACACCGTGCCGAGGTTCTCGATCGCACCCCAGAAGATCAACACCAGCACCAGCGCGCGGTATCCGATCAGCGCCTTGCGGTTTTCACCGATCAGGAAGCGCAGGTTGCTCTCGCCCAGGTAGTAGTTGTAGAGAATCGAGGTGAACACGAACAACGCCAGTGCCACGGAGATGAACATCCGGCCCCAGTCGCCCACGACAGCGGCGAGCGAGTTCTGGGTCAGGGCAATGCCGTCGCCTTCGAAGCCCGGAGTGTAGAAGCCCGAGAGCAGGATCAGCAGCGCGGTGCAGGTGCAGATCACGAAGGTGTCGAGGAACACGCTGAACGCCTGAACCACGCCTTGTGACACCGGGTGCTCGACCGACGCCACGGCTGCCACGTTCGGCGCACTGCCCAGGCCCGCTTCGTTGGCGAACACGCCACGCTTCACGCCCATGACGATAGCGCTGCCGATCAGGCCGCCGAAGGCTTGATCCAGACCGAAAGCACTTTTGACGATGGTCATCAACATGCCCGGTACGTGGTCGAATTGCAGCACGATCACGTAGATGGTCACGCCGATGTACACCAGGGTTTTCACCGGCACCAGCAGGTCAGCGACCTTGGCGATGCGCTTGATCCCGCCGATGAACACCAGACCCAGCAACACCGCCAGGGCCAGGCCGGTCCAGGTGGTGTCGAGGCCGAATGCGCTATTCAGCGAGTGCGTCACGGCGTGGGATTGCAGGCCATTGAAGGCGAAGCCGAAGGTGATCAACAGCAGGAACGCCATGATCATCCCCAGCCAGCGTTTCTGCAGACCGTGCTGGATGTAGTAGGACGGGCCGCCACGGAAAGTGCCGTCGGAGTCGGCGCGTTTGTAGAGCTGGCCAAGGGAGCATTCAAAGAAGCTGCTGGACATGCCGACCAGCGCGGTCACCCACATCCAGAACACCGCACCTGGCCCACCGAGGGTCACGGCGATGCCGACACCGGCGATGTTGCCTGCACCGACGCGGCCGGCGAGGCTGAGCATCAGGGCCTGGAACGAGCTGAGTTGCCCGGTACTGCTTTTGAGGCTGTCGCGGAACACCGCGAACATGTGGAAGAAGTGACGAAATTGAACGAAACGCGAGCGGATCGTGAAGTAGCTACCGAGCCCGACAATGAGCACGATCAGTACTTTTCCTGAGAGGAAGTCGTTGATGACTTCGAGCATGGATTATTCCTCGCTGTTTTTTGTTTAGGCAAATGCTGAGCGGTCGGAAATATCGCGTTACACCGCTTTGCGCGCGGCAAAACAGGCGAGGCGAAGGTTCGTCCCGATTTCATATTGCGGGTTTGTTATTAGTTCGGGTTTCGCATGGGTTTTGGCCTCGTTACCGACGACCGCTCATGCGAAGAGGGGCGGCACTATACCTATGAGTGTGCCGTCCGTCTGCACTGTTGTGGTGCAAGTGTCGATACGAGGTGCTGCAGGATCAAAAGATCGCAGCCTTCGGCAGCTCCTACAGGTGGACCGATGTGATTCTGTAGGAGCTGCCGAAGGCTGCGATCTTGGCGGTATCAGACATGTTTGGGGTCCGTAAAATGCTTAAAAAAAAGGGCTTGGGGAATAAATCCCCAAGCCCTCAAAAGGTGAGAGGTGTCTAGTCCCCCGACCTGGTGAGCGGTGCTACAAATAATGCGTCGGATCAGGCTTTAAGCGGCACCAGACGCGGAGCAATCATGTTTTCCGGGCGCAGGATGTCGGCGAGCATTTCTTCGTCGAGCAAGCCTTCTTCGCGCACCAGTTCCAGCACGCCGCGGCCGCTTTCGAGGGCGATACGGGCGATGCGGGTGGCGTTTTCATAGCCGATGTACGGGTTTAGCGCGGTCACCAGGCCGATCGAGTGCTCGACCAGTTCGCGGCAGCGGGCTTCGTTGGCGGTGATGCCGGTGATGCAATGCTCGCGCAGCATGTCCATGGCGCGTTGTAGCAAGCGGATCGAGTCGAAGATCTTGAAGGCGATCAGCGGCTCCATCACGTTCAGTTGCAGCTGGCCGCCTTCGGCCGCGATGGTCAGGGCCAGGTCGTTGCCGATGATCTGGAATGCCACCTGGTTTACGGCTTCCGGGATGACCGGGTTGACCTTGCCTGGCATGATCGAGCTGCCTGGCTGACGTGCCGGCAGGTTGATTTCGTTGATGCCGGTACGCGGGCCGCTGGACAGCAGACGCAGGTCGTTGCAGATCTTCGACAGCTTGACCGCAGTGCGCTTGAGCATGCCGGAGAACAGTACGAAAGCACCCATATCGGAAGTGGCTTCGATCAAGTCGGCCGCCGGAACCAGCGGTTGACCGCTGATCAGCGCCAGACGCTGAACGGCCAGGGCCTGATAGCGCGGGTCGGCGTTGATGCCGGTACCGATCGCGGTGCCGCCCAGGTTCACTTCAGTCAGCAGTTCCGGTGCCAGTGTTTTCAGGCGCGCCAGGTCTTCGCCCAAGGTAGTGGCGAAGGCGCGGAATTCCTGGCCGAGGGTCATCGGCACGGCGTCTTGGAGTTGGGTACGGCCCATCTTCAGAACGTGGCTGAATTCTTCACCTTTGGCGGCGAACGACTGGATCAGGCTGTCGAGGCTGGCCAGCAGCGCGTCGTGACCCAGCAGCAGACCCAGACGGATCGCGGTCGGGTAAGCGTCGTTGGTCGACTGCGCCATGTTCACGTCGTTGTTCGGGTGCAGGTATTGGTATTCGCCCTTGCTGTGGCCCATGGCCTCCAGCGCGATGTTGGCGATGACTTCGTTGGCATTCATGTTGGTCGAAGTGCCAGCGCCGCCTTGAATCATGTCCACCACGAACTCTTCGTGGAAATCGCCGCGGATCAATCGTGCACAGGCTTCGCTGATGGCAGCGTGCTTGGCTTCGCTCAGGTGACCCAGCTCGCGGTTGGCGTCAGCGGCGGCCTGTTTGACCATCGCCAGACCGACAACCAGCTTCGGGTAATGCGAAATCGGAACGCCGGAGAGACGGAAGTTATTCACCGCTCGCAGGGTCTGGATGCCGTAATACGCTTGAGCCGGTACTTCGAGTACGCCAAGCAGGTCTTTTTCTGTGCGGAAAGATGCAGCGGAGGACATGATAGAAATCATCTCGATATGGACCCGGTCTGTGCCGGAACGCCTCAAATGCTAGGCTTGTGGAGAATTTTCGGCCAATGCTGTTAAGCACTGGCCTATGCACATTCGGCATAATGCCCATGTGACGCCGCGTGTGTGGCGAGCGTGCGACCTAAATTGGTGCGTGTCCGGGAGGACGTGATGAATCTGGAAAGTAAATGGCTTGAGGACTTTAGTGCTCTGGCCGCCACCCGCAGCTTCTCCCAGGCTGCCGAACGACGCTTCGTGACTCAGCCGGCGTTCAGTCGACGGATCCGCAGCCTGGAAGCCGCACTGGGGCTGCAACTGGTCAACCGCTCGCGCACGCCGGTCGAGCTGACCGCGGCGGGGCAGTTGTTTCTGGTCACCGCACGGACCGTGGTCGAACAGCTCGGCGAAGTGCTGCGCCATCTTCATCATCTGGAGGGCGGGCAGGGCGAAGTGATGCAAGTTGCCGCTGCTCACTCCTTGGCGTTGGGCTTCTTTCCGCGCTGGATCGCGCAGTTGCGTAATGAAGGTTTGAACATTGCCACGCGGCTGGTGGCGACTAACGTTGGCGACGCGGTGCATGCGTTGCGCGAAGGCGGTTGTGATCTGATGTTGGCGTTCTATGACCCTGACGCTGCCATGCAGATGGACCCGGAGATCTTTCCGTCGCTGCACCTGGGACACACGGAAATGCTGCCGGTGTGCGCGGCGGATGCCGACGGAAAGCCGCTGTTCGATCTGGAAGGCGAAGCCAGCGTTCCGTTGTTGGCCTACAGCGCCGGAGCGTTTCTCGGGCGTTCGGTGAACGGCTTACTGCGCCAGCGCGCGCTACGGTTTACCACGGTGTATGAAACCGCCATGGCTGACAGCCTGAAAAGCATGGCGCTGGAAGGATTGGGCATTGCCTGGGTGCCGCAACTCAGTGTGCGTGCTGAACTGGCGCGGGGTGAGCTGGTGGTCTGCGGCGGCCCGCAATGGCATGTGCCGCTGGAGATTCGGTTGTACCGCTGCGCGTTGGTGCGCAAGGCGAATGTGCGGTTGCTGTGGCGAAAGCTTGAAGGTGGTGCGGCGCAAGGCACAACCGGTTCTTGAACACAAAGATGCACCCTGTGGGAGCGGGCTTGCTCGCGAAGGCGGTGCATCAGGCACTATTGATATCGACTGACACACCGCATTCGCGAGCAAGTCGAATCGTCGCACCGCCGCTCCCACAGGGGATTCGTGGTGTATTTGATTGACCTTTGAGTCAATAAAACCGGCACTTTGCGCCCTATGACAGATGGTCGCCTAGGGGGCTGTTTATCTGCTTCATTGAGGTATACTGCGCGGCCTTCGGCCGGTTCGTCCGGCCATTTTTCGTACAATCAAGCCACGCATTTTGCGTGGCTTGTTGTTTTTTGACGCGCCTGCGGGCGCCCAGAGAGAAGAGGCACGACGATGAGTGCACTGGTTGGCGTGATCATGGGCTCCAAGTCCGATTGGTCCACCCTTAGCCACACCGCCGATATGCTGGAAAAGCTCGGCATCCCTTACGAGGTGAAAGTGGTCTCTGCCCACCGCACCCCGGACCTGCTGTTCCAGTACGCCGAAGAGGCCGAGGCGCGTGGCATCGAGGTGATCATCGCCGGCGCCGGTGGCGCGGCCCACTTGCCAGGCATGTGTGCGGCCAAGACCCACCTGCCGGTGCTGGGCGTGCCGGTGCAGTCGTCGATGCTCTCGGGCGTCGACTCGCTGCTCTCTATCGTGCAGATGCCTGCGGGCATTCCGGTCGCCACCCTGGCCATCGGCAAGGCTGGTGCAATCAACGCAGCGCTGCTGTCGGCGAGTATCCTGGGCGCCAAGCACCCGCAGTTCCACGCGGTGCTGAAAACCTTCCGTGCTGAGCAGACAGACAGCGTCCTGGACAATCCAGACCCACGCATCGCCTGAGGTTGTTGACGATGAAGATCGGTGTAATCGGTGGCGGCCAGTTGGGTCGCATGTTGGCGCTGGCGGGCACTCCGCTGGGCATGAACTTCGCTTTCCTGGACCCCGCGCCGGATGCTTGCGCAGCCGCATTGGGCGAACACCTGCGGGCCGATTACGGCGATCAGGATCACCTGCGTCAGCTCGCTGATGAAGTCGATCTGGTGACTTTCGAGTTCGAAAGCGTCCCGGCTGAAACCGTGGCATTCCTGTCGCAGTTCGTCCCGGTCTACCCGAGCGCCGAAGCCCTGCGCATCGCCCGCGATCGCTGGTTCGAGAAGAGCATGTTCAAGGACCTGGGGATTCCCACCCCGGCGTTCGCCGACATCCAGTCGCAAGCCGATCTGGACGCCGCGGTGGCGTCCATCGGTCTGCCGGCCGTGCTGAAAACCCGCACCCTGGGTTACGACGGCAAGGGCCAGAAAGTCCTGCGCACCGCTGAAGACGTGGTCGGCACCTTCGCTGAACTGGGCAGCGTTGCCTGCCTGCTGGAAGGCTTCGTGCCGTTCACCGGCGAAGTTTCGCTGATCGCCGTGCGTGCCCGCGATGGCGAAACGAAGTTCTACCCGCTGGTTCACAACACCCACGACAGCGGCATCCTCAAGCTGTCCGTGGCCAGCACCGACCACCCGTTGCAAGCCTTGGCCGAAGACTACTCCAGCCGCGTGCTCAAGCAGTTGAACTACGTTGGTGTGATGGCGTTCGAGTTCTTTGAAGTCGACGGTGGCCTGAAGGCCAACGAAATTGCCCCGCGCGTGCACAACTCCGGGCATTGGACCACTGAGGGCGCCGAGTGCAGCCAGTTCGAAAACCACCTGCGGGCCGTTGCCGGTCTGCCGCTGGGTTCGACGGCCAAGGTCGGCGAGAGCGCCATGCTCAACTTCATCGGTAAAGTGCCGGAGACCGAAAAAGTCCTGGCCATTGCCGATTGCCATCTGCATCACTATGGCAAGGCCTTCAAGGTCGGCCGCAAGGTCGGTCACGCCAACCTGCGTTGTGCAGACCGCGAGACGCTGGCGGCGCAGATCCTCAAGGTTGAAGCGCTGATCGCCGAATAAACAGTTTCATGTAGCAGCGGCGGAACCATTCAGGGACCGCCGTTCTCTCATGGCAGGATGCGAAAGTCTGACTAGTCTTTCGCATAACCAACCAATCAGAGGGAAATGCCATGGGAATTATCGGAACCATCTTTATCGGCTTGATTGTCGGCCTGCTGGCCCGGTTCCTGAAACCGGGTGATGACAGCATGGGCTGGATCATGACCATTCTGCTCGGTATCGGCGGTTCGCTGGCGGCCACTTACGGCGGTCAGGCCCTGGGCTTCTATCGTGCCGGTGAAGGCGCAGGCTTCCTGGGTGCGCTGGTTGGCGCCGTGGTGCTGCTGGTGATCTACGGTTTGATCAAAAAGCGCTGATTCAAGCGACAAAGCCCTCTCTGCGCCGCACGCGGGGAGGGCTAGAATGCTCGGCGTTGTATCGTCCTCTCTCTTGCCGAGCACCTTCATGCGCCGTCTTCTGTTAACTCTTCTTCTACTGGGTACGGGCCTCGCCCATGCCGGCGAACTGCCGGAAACCGACTGGCTCGAACTGATGCCCAAGTCGGACCAGAAAGCCCTCGAGGCCATGCCCGAAATCGACCACGACTCCCCCGAAGCCAATGGCACCTTTACCGAAAAGGGTGGCATGAAGCAGAGCAAGGGTTTGCCGGCGGTGATGTACTCGACGAAAACCGTGCCGTCGATGAACGACAAGAACATCCGCATCGGCGGTTATCCAGTGCCGCTGGAGTCCGACGCCAAGGGCCGCAGCACGCTGTTCTTCCTCGTGCCATATCCGGGCGCCTGCATCCACGTGCCGCCACCGCCGCCGAATCAGTTGGTGCTGGTGCGTTATCCAAAAGGGTTGAAGCTGGATGATATCTACACACCGCTGTGGGTAACGGGTACGTTGAAGATCGAGAAGGTCAACAATGACCTGGCTGATGCGGCGTATGCACTGGATGCGGCGAAGGTGCGGGTGGTGAAGGAATCGGATTTATAACCCTGCAACAGCAAAAAGATCGCAGCCTTCGGCAGCTCCTACAGATATCGGTGTAGGAGCTGCCGAAGGCTGCGATCTTTTGATCTTATAAAGGCATGCTGCCGATGCTCACGCCCAGGGTATGGCTCGCCCCCGGCGCCAGTGTCACCACATCATCCATCACATTCGCCGTCTCGATGCACAGCATGCGCTGCCAGCCATCATCGGCCATGTCACTGAACGCCACCGCGCGATCAATCCACGGGTTCCAGATCACCGCCGAGCTCGAACCACTGCTGGTCAGCTCGATGCGCCGTTCCCAGGTCGGGTCGACAATGCTCAGCTTCTGCGGAACATTGAGGTAGATGCGATCGGTCTCGCCGGTAAAGCGCAGGTCACCGGTCTGGGTGACGGTTTTCCAGTCATCCAGCGTCTCGATGTAATTCAAGCCATCCATCCCTTCAACCTGCACATTGCGCACATCGCTGACCGCGAAATAGCTGTGCAGCGCCTGGCTGAGGGTGACGGTATCGGTGCCCTGGTTGTGGCTGGTCAGGCTGATATGCAGTTGTTCATCCAGTCGAATGCTCAACTTCAAATCCACCTGATGCGGCCAGCCCGGGAAGCCACCTTCGGGGTAGGGCAGGACGAATTCCACCTTCAGGCTCTCACCTTCGGTTTCGATACCGCCCAGCTCCCAGTCCATCGCCCGTACAAAACCGTGGGCGGTCGGCGGTTCGTTGCTGACGCGCATCGCCTGAACGCTCTGCGGGTTGCGCGAAAAATTGCCGAACCACGGCCAGCACACCGGCACACCGGCACGGATGCCCTTGCCGGTCTTGAACACAGCCTCATCGTTGAGCCAGATCAGCGGCGGTTGGCCGGCCAATTGATAACTGAGGATGTGCGCGCCTTGCTGGGCCACCAGCAATTCGGCCTGACCGTGGCGGATGCGCCAGCAGTTCAGTTCATCCAGTTTCACGGCTTCAACGTTGGGCGTGTTCATGGGACAACTCTCGATCGGGAACAATGACTGCAATGGACCGCAAAACGCTCGCAGTGTTTAACGCGCGCGTGGCGGAACCGAGCGCGTGCGACCGCTGCCGTCGATGGCAACGAACACAAACACGGCTTCAGTCACTTTACGCCACTCGCTGGACAGCGGATCGTCGCTCCAGACCTCAACCATCATCTGGATCGAACTGCGGCCGATTTCCAGGGCCTGGGTATAGAAGGAGAGCTGAGCGCCCACCGCGACCGGCACCAGGAACGCCATGCGGTCGATCGCAACGGTGGCCACTCGACCGCCAGCGACTTTGCTGGCCATTGCGGTGCCGGCCAAATCCATCTGCGCCACCAGCCAGCCACCGAAAATATCGCCGAATCCGTTGGTTTCACGGGGAAGCGCAGTGATTTGCAGGGCCAGGTCGCCTTGCGGGATTGGATCTTCTTGTTCGAGCTCTATCATGCCGGGGGTGCCTCTGACCCGTGACTCTTCATTGGTACTTCAGGTGAGTAGCCGTCTCAGAAAAAACGATTCAGCCCCGAACATACTACGTTCGTCACGTTTTTCGTAAGGCGCCTAAAGGGAAACTCTGCGAAACCGCCTGCACACCCCGGCAGGCGTTTTCGCACAGCAACCCTTTCAAACTGTTGCAAGATCGCGAGTATATCGGTCGGTAGACTCCGAGACGACCGTGCGGTTCTCATTTTGCCCCTCAAATACGCACCTCTATGTGCTATTTCGAACAATTTGCTATCGTGCCGGACCTGCCCAAGCCTCCGCCAGCGTTGTTGGGGTTGCAGATCCGACTATTAGAGAAGCCCTTGCCATGACCACAGCGCCCTCGAGCATCGCGCAGCCGACTCAGCCCGCACGTCCGTTGACCCGCAATGACTACAAGACTTTATCGCTGTCTGCCCTTGGCGGCGCGCTGGAGTTCTACGACTTCATCATCTTCGTGTTCTTCGCCACGGTGGTGGGCAAGCTGTTCTTCCCGGCCGACATGCCCGAGTGGCTGCGGCTGATGCAGACCTTCGGCATCTTCGCCGCCGGCTATCTGGCGCGGCCGCTGGGCGGCATTGTGATGGCACACTTCGGTGACCTGCTGGGCCGCAAGAAGATGTTCACCCTGAGTATTTTCATGATGGCGGTGCCGACCCTGATCATGGGCCTGCTGCCGACGTACGCGCAAATCGGCATGTGGGCGCCGATCCTGTTGCTGCTGATGCGGGTCATTCAGGGCGCAGCGATTGGCGGTGAAGTGCCCGGCGCGTGGGTCTTCGTTTCCGAACACGTGCCACAGCGGCACATCGGCTACGCCTGCGGCACCCTGACCAGCGGTCTGACGGCGGGCATCCTGTTGGGTTCCCTGGTCGCCACGGTGATCAACAGCATTTACACCCCGGTGGAAGTGTCGGATTACGCCTGGCGGATCCCGTTCCTGCTCGGTGGTGTGTTTGGTCTGTTCTCGGTTTATCTGCGCCGCTGGCTGCACGAGACGCCAGTGTTCGCCGAACTGCAATTGCGCAAAGCCCTGGCCGAAGAAGTGCCGCTGCGCGCGGTGTTGCGTGATCATCGCGGCGCGATCGCGATCTCCATGCTGCTGACCTGGCTGCTGTCCGCCGGCATCATCGTGGTCATTCTGATGACCCCGACCGTGCTACAGACCGTTTACCACTTCGCTCCAACCACCGCGTTGCAGGCCAACAGCCTGGCGATCGTATTCCTGAGCCTGGGTTGCGTGGCTTCCGGTGCTTTGGCTGATCGCTTCGGCGCTGGCCGGGTGTTTGTGTTCGGCAGCGCCCTGCTGTTGCTCAGCTCGTGGACCTTCTACCACAGCCTGTTCAATCACCCGGACTGGCTGTTCCCGATGTATGCCGTGACCGGTTTGCTGGTCGGCACCATCGGCGCGGTGCCCTATGTGATGGTCAAAGCCTTCCCGGCGGTGGTGCGCTTCAGCGGCCTGTCGTTTTCCTACAACCTGGCCTACGCGATTTTTGGCGGTCTGACCCCGATGGTGGTGACGTTGCTGCTGAAGGAGAGCCCGATGGGGCCGGCCTATTACGTGGCGGTCATTTGTGGGGTCGGGATTGTGGTGGGTGGGTATCTCTGGAAGAAAGGGCGCTAAGCCGAGCCTTCGTCGACTGTACTGGCCCCTTCGCGAGCAAGCCCACTCCCACAGTTGACTCAATTGGACACAAATCCTGTGTTCAGGCGCAGATCCAGTGTGGGAGCGGGCTTGCTCCGGGCGGCGTTCCGACGAAGAACGATAACGCGGAATCACTTCGGAACATCGAATACTGGCCTTTCATCCAATTGTCATATTTCAGCCATAGAGTGTTCACGCGGCCTGCTGATACTTGGCCCCGACTTAACACACCCTATCTGCTAGGAGTAAGGCATGAAACTGAAGCGTTTGATGGCGGCAATGACTTTTGTCGCTGCTGGCGTTGCGACTGCCAACGCGGTTGCCGCTGTTGACCCGTCGATCCCGAGCTACACCAAGATCACTGGTGTGTCGGGCAACCTGTCTAGCGTCGGCTCCGATACCCTGGCCAACCTCATGACCCTGTGGGCCGAGAACTACAAAAAAGAATACCCGAACGTAAACATCCAGATTCAGGCTGCCGGTTCGTCTACCGCGCCACCTGCGCTCACTGAAGGCACCGCTAACCTGGGCCCGATGAGCCGCAAGATGAAGGACACCGAGCTGCAAGCCTTCGAAACCAAATACGGTTACAAGCCAACCGCGATTCCGGTTGCTGTGGACGCCCTGGCTGTCTTCGTACACAAAGACAACCCGATCCAGCACCTGACCATGGAACAAGTCGACGCGATCTTCTCGTCCACTCGTCTGTGCGGCGCTAAAACCGAGGTGAAAACCTGGGGTGACCTGGGCGTGACCGGTGATCTGGCCACCAAGCCGGTTCAACTGTTCGGTCGTAACTCGGTATCCGGCACTTATGGCTACTTCAAAGAAGAAGCCCTGTGCAAAGGCGACTACAAGCCAAACGTCAACGAACAACCAGGTTCGGCTTCGGTCGTGCAGTCGATCAGCTCCTCGCTGAACGGCGTTGGTTACTCGGGCATCGGCTACAAAACCGCTAGCGTGAAGACTGTGGCCCTGGCCAAGAAAGGCACCACTGAATTCGTCGAAGACACCGAAGAAAACGCCCTGAACGGCAAATACCCGCTGTCGCGCTTCCTCTACGTTTACGTCAACAAAGCCCCGAACAAGCCTCTGGCCCCGCTGGAAGCCGAGTTCGTGAAACTGGTTCTGTCCAAACAGGGCCAGGAAGTTGTAGTGAAAGACGGCTACATCCCACTGCCGGCCAAGGTTGCTGCAAAAGCACTGGCTGACCTGGGTCTGCAAGAAGGCGGCGACGTCGCAAAGAAGTAACACCTTGAGTCCGGGATGATTTCCGGACTCCAGTGGGGGCGGGTACGCCCGTCCCCACACACCTCTAATTTTCTGTCCACTGCCAGTTCCCGCTGGCGGAGGATTTGTTGCGTCACTGCATTGTCATCTTTCTGTCATACAGGATCGCTAGGGTGTGCGCATGACTGATCTGGCCAATTCCACCATGACTACTAATCCCCCCAAGCGAATTGATTTCAATACGCCTGAACTGCAACGCAAGCGCCGCATCCGCGCGCTAAAGGATCGCCTGACCCGCTGGTACGTCCTCGTTGGCGGCCTTGCCGTTCTTGGCGCGATCACACTGATCTTCTTCTTCCTTGCCTACGTCGTCCTGCCCCTGTTCCAGGGTGCCGACCTGACCGCCAAGGACGCCATCACGCCCGCCTGGATGCAAGACGCCGGCAAGCCGCTGATGATCTCCCTGGAAGAGCAGAACCAGGTCGCCATGCGGGTTTCCGACAAAGGGCAGGCGCTGTTTTTCGACATCGACAGTGGCGCTGAACTCAAGCGCGTCGATCTGCCGATCCCGGCCGGCACGACCGTGACCTCCATCGGCGAAGACCAACCGGGCCATCCATTGGTGGCGGTGGGCTTGTCCAATGGCCAGGCGCTGGTGTTCCGTCACACCTATAAAGTCAGCTACCCGGACGGCAAGAAGACCATCTCGCCGGCCGTCGAATACCCGTACGGCGAAACCCCGATCGCGCTGAACGAGGCGGGCGGTGCGCTGGAGCACGTCAGCCTCAACGCCACTGATTCGACCCTGATGCTGGTCGGTTCCACCGGTTCGCAACTCAATGTGCTTTCGCTGACCAGCGAAGAAAACATGATGACCGGCGAAATCACCAACGAGCAGAAGCGCATCGACCTGCCGCAAATGACCGAGCCGGTGAAGAACATCTTCGTCGACCCGCGTCAGCAGTGGCTGTATGTGATTAACGGTCGTGCCCAGGCCGACGTGTTCAGCCTGCGCGACAAGAGCCTCAACGGTCGCTACAAGCTGCTCGAAAACGGCGATGCCGAGATTACCGCCAGCACCCAGCTGGTGGGCGGTATCTCGCTGATCCTCGGCGATTCCAAAGGTGGCCTGGCTCAGTGGTTCATGGCTCGCGATCCGGATGGCGAACAGCGCCTGAAGCAGATCCGCACCTTCCAGATGGGCACCACGCCGATCGTTGAAATCACTGCCGAAGAACGTCGCAAAGGCTTCGTTGCCCTTGATGCGTCCGGCAAGCTCGGCGTGTTCCACAGCACCGCGCACCGCACCTTGCTGGTGGATCAGGTGGTGGAAGGCCAAGGCCTTTTCGGTCTGTCGCCACGGGCCAACCGCGTGATCGTCGAAGCGGGCGGCAAGATTCAACCGCTGCTGCTCGACAACCCGCACCCGGAAGTGTCGTGGAGCGCGTTGTGGAGCAAGGTCTGGTACGAGAACTACGACGAGCCTAAATACGTCTGGCAATCGACCGCCGCCAACACCGACTTCGAGCCGAAGCTGAGCCTGTCGCCACTGACTTTCGGTACCCTGAAAGCCGCGTTCTACGCCATGCTGCTGGCCGCTCCATTGGCCGTCGCTGCGGCGATCTACACCGCGTACTTCATGGCCCCGGGCATGCGCCGCAAGGTCAAACCGGTGATCGAGCTGATGGAAGCGATGCCGACGGTGATCCTCGGTTTCTTCGCCGGCCTGTTCCTCGCACCTTATGTAGAAGGGCATTTGCCGGGCATCTTCAGCCTGCTGATGCTGATGCCGATCGGCATCCTGGTGGCCGGTTTCGGCTTCAGTCGCCTGCCTGAGTCCATCCGCCTGAAAGTGCCGGACGGTTGGGAAAGCGCGATCCTGATTCCAGTGATCCTGTTCGTGGGCTGGCTCTCGCTGTACATGAGCCCGTACATGGAGACCTGGTTCTTCGGCGGCGACATGCGCATGTGGATCTCCCACGACCTGGGCATCACCTACGACCAGCGCAACGCACTGGTGGTCGGTCTGGCCATGGGCTTCGCGGTGATCCCGAACATCTACTCCATCGCCGAAGACGCCGTGTTCAGCGTGCCGCGCGGCCTGACCCTCGGTTCCCTGGCACTTGGTGCTACCCCGTGGCAGACCATGACGCGGGTGGTGATCCTCACCGCCAGCCCGGGCATCTTCTCGGCACTGATGATCGGCATGGGCCGTGCGGTCGGTGAAACCATGATCGTGCTGATGGCTACGGGTAACACCCCGGTCATGGAAATGAACCTGTTCGAAGGTCTGCGAACGCTGGCCGCCAACGTCGCGGTGGAAATGCCCGAATCGGAAGTCGGCGGCAGCCACTACCGCGTGCTGTTCCTCTCGGCGCTGGTGCTGCTGTTGTTCACCTTCGTCATGAACACCCTCGCGGAACTGATTCGTCAGCGTCTGCGCAAGAAATACTCGTCGCTTTAAGAAAGGTAGAAGTCTGTGAAACAGAACTCCCTGAATGGATGGTTCAAGAGCGGCGCCCCCGGCGTCTGGATCAGCGGTGGCGCGGTGTCCATCGCGGTCATCATGACCATTGGCCTGCTCGCGGTGATTGCCGTGCGCGGTCTGGGTCACTTCTGGCCGGCGGACCTGATCCACGCCAGCTACGACGTACCGGGCCAGGCTAATCACCTGGTCATCGGCGAAGTGGTGCAGAAAGAAGAAGTGCCGCGCGCGCGCCTGAAAAGCGCCGGGCTGCCGGTGCCTGATGAAGGCCCGGAGTTCATGACTCGCGAGCTGATCAAGGTCGGCAACCGTGACTTGAACGGCAACGACTTCACCTGGATCGTCGGCGAGTGGCTGACCAACCAGAAGACGCCACCTGAGCTGATGGCCATCGAGCGCCGCGAGTGGGGCAATTTCTACGGCTACCTGGTCAACGTCAAACAGGACGGCAAGGTCATCGCTGAAGGCGAGGCTGCGTGGCCTGAGTTGCAAGCCCGTGTTGCCCGCGTCAACCAGCTCGCTGCACAGCTCAAGACCCTGGAAAAAGTCGACATCGGCGCGATCAACGCCGGTCTCGAACGCATCCGTCTGCACAGTCGCAAACTGGAACTGGCCGGCAAGCTCGATGCCGCCGCGCAAGCGGACATGGAATCCGAGCGCGCCGAGCTGAACGCACGTTATCAGGACATCGAAGCACGTCTTGCCGACCTGCACGCCCAGTTCAACCGCGACAGCCTGACGGCCCGCGATGCGAACGGCAAAGAGATCCTGATCGACATCGGCAAAGTGGTTCACGCCTACCAGCCGAACGCCATGGGCACGATGACCAAGATCGGTTTCTACTTCAGCAAGGTCTGGGAATTCCTCAGCGACGACCCGCGTGAAGCGAACACCGAAGGCGGGATCTTCCCGGCCATCTTCGGCACCGTGATGATGACCCTGATCATGGCGATGATCGTGACCCCGTTCGGCGTACTGGCGGCGGTTTACCTGCGTGAATACGCCAAGCAGAACGCGCTGACCCGGATTATCCGCATCGCCGTGAACAATCTCGCGGGCGTTCCGGCCATCGTTTACGGCGTGTTCGGTCTGGGCTTCTTCGTTTACGTACTGGGCGGCTCGGTCGACCGGTTGTTCTTCCCTGAAGCGTTGCCGGCGCCGACTTTCGGTACACCGGGTCTGCTCTGGGCTTCCTTGACCCTGGCGCTGCTGGCGGTGCCGGTGGTGATCGTGGCCACCGAAGAAGGCCTGGCGCGGATTCCTCGCACCGTGCGTGAAGGCTCGTTGGCCCTCGGCGCGACCAAGGCTGAAACCTTGTGGAAGATCGTGCTGCCGATGGCCAGCCCGGCGATGATGACCGGCATGATCCTCGCCGTGGCTCGCGCCGCCGGTGAAGTGGCGCCGCTGATGCTGGTGGGTGTGGTGAAACTGGCGCCGTCGCTGCCGCTGGATGGCAACTACCCGTACCTTCACCTTGATCAGAAGATCATGCACCTGGGCTTCCATATTTATGACGTCGGCTTCCAGAGCCCGAACGTCGAAGCCGCACGACCGCTGGTGTACGCCACGGCGCTGCTGCTGGTACTGGTGATCGCGACATTGAACCTGTCGGCCGTTTACATCCGTAACCATCTGCGCGAGAAATACAAAGCGCTGGATAGCTAATCAACACCGAACTGTAGGAGCGAGCTTGCTCGCGAAAAGGGTACATCCGACACTTTTTCTGTGTCTGACAGACCATCGCGAGCAAGCTCGCTCCTACAGAAAGAATTGCGTAACCGCAGGTTTGACCTGCGGCCCCGAACCGAATTTGTCAGCACAGGGAGCCTCCCATGCAGCACGAAGCACATACCCACGGCATCAACATGTCCGCCCTGGGCCGCGACAAACAGAGCCTGAGCCTTGAGCAGGAAACCGTGGCCATCGAAGTGCCGGGCCTGAGCCTGTTCTACGGCGAAAAACAAGCGCTGTACGACGTCAGCATGAACATTCCGAAACAGCGTGTGACCGCCTTCATCGGCCCGTCCGGCTGCGGCAAGTCCACGCTGCTGCGCACCTTCAACCGCATGAACGACTTGGTTGACGGCTGCCGCGTAGAAGGCGAAATCAACCTGTACGGCAACAACATCTACCGCAAGGGCGAAGACGTGGCCGAGCTGCGTCGTCGCGTCGGCATGGTGTTCCAGAAGCCGAACCCGTTCCCGAAAACCATTTACGAAAACGTGGTTTACGGCCTGCGCATCCAGGGCATCAACAAAAAACGCATCCTCGACGAAGCCGTTGAGTGGGCGCTGAAAGGCGCAGCGCTGTGGGACGAAGTCAAAGACCGTCTGCACGAGTCGGCACTGGGCCTGTCCGGTGGTCAGCAACAACGTCTGGTGATCGCGCGCACCATCGCCGTGGAACCGGAAGTGCTGCTGCTCGACGAACCGTGCTCGGCACTCGACCCGATCTCCACGCTGAAAGTCGAAGAGCTGATCTACGAACTGAAATCGAAATTCACCATTGTCATCGTGACCCACAACATGCAACAGGCCGCGCGGGTTTCTGACTACACGGCGTTCATGTACATGGGCAAACTGGTGGAGTTCGGCGACACCGATACGCTGTTCACCAATCCGGCGAAGAAGCAGACCGAAGACTACATCACCGGTCGTTACGGCTAGGAAGCTGTGGTTGCTCACTGAACTGATGCTGCGGTCGACCGCACCTTACCGGACGCTCCAAGGACGCCAACATGATTAGCAAAGAAGGCCTTACCCACCACATTTCCGCGCAGTTCAACGCCGAGCTGGAGGAAGTGCGCAGCCACCTCCTGGCCATGGGCGGGCTGGTAGAGAAGCAGGTCAACGACGCGGTGACCGCGCTGATCGAGGCCGACTCCGGCCTGGCCCAGCAGGTGCGCGAGATCGACGACCAGATCAATCAGATGGAACGCAATATCGACGAAGAATGCCTGCGCATTCTGGCCCGTCGTCAGCCGGCTGCGTCCGACTTGCGTCTGATCATCAGCATCTCCAAGTCGGTGATCGACCTTGAGCGCATCGGCGACGAATCGACCAAGATCGCCCGCCGCGCCATCCAGTTGTGCGAGGAAGGCGAAGCGCCGCGCGGTTACGTCGAGGTTCGCCACATCGGCGACCAGGTGCGCAACATGGTGCGTGACGCACTGGACGCGTTTGCCCGCTTCGACGCCGACCTGGCGTTGTCGGTGGCGCAGTACGACAAGATCATCGACCGCGAATACAAGACCGCCCTGCGTGAGCTCGCCACCTACATGATGGAAGACCCGCGCTCTATCTCGCGGGTTCTGAGCATTATCTGGGTTCTGCGTT
Organism: Pseudomonas sp. LB3P81; assembly: GCF_054897965.1. Lineage (NCBI taxonomy): Bacteria > Pseudomonadati > Pseudomonadota > Gammaproteobacteria > Pseudomonadales > Pseudomonadaceae > Pseudomonas > Pseudomonas sp. LB3P81. The sequence continues at coordinate 3,508,756 of NZ_JBUBVG010000001.1, forward strand.
CGCTGGAACGGATCGGCGACCACGCGCGCAACATCTCCGAGCTGGTGATTTACCTGGTGCGCGGCACCGACGTGCGTCACCTGGGCCTCAAGCGCATGAAGGAAGAAGTTGAAGGGACAAGTGGTGAAACCGCTAATGTTCCGGGCGAAGTTGACGATAAGTAAGATTGCCCAAGTAAAGCGCCCGGCCTTTTGGCCGGGCGTTTTTGTTTAGGGGCTTACGAATTCGAAAGCAGCACCCGCGAACGAAAAGTCCCGGCGTGACTGAAGGTTTTTGGCAAAGTGCCATCAGACAGTTGGTATGCTTGCCGGGATTTTTTAAAGGGGTAGTGGATGAGTAAGGTCAGTGTGTTGGTCGTGGACGATGCGTCGTTCATTCGTGACCTGGTGAAGAAGTGCCTGCGCAACTACTTCCCGGGGATCCGGATCGAAGACGCGATCAACGGCAAGAAGGCTCAGGCCTTGCTGGCACGGGAAGCGTTCGACCTGGTCCTGTGCGACTGGGAAATGCCGGAAATGTCCGGCCTGGAATTGCTGACCTGGTGCCGCGAGCAGGACAACCTCAAGAGCATGCCCTTCGTGATGGTGACCAGCCGTGGCGACAAAGAGAACGTCGTCCAGGCGATCCAGGCCGGGGTTTCCGGCTACGTCAGCAAGCCGTTCACCAACGAGCAACTGCTGACCAAGGTCAAGCAGGCGCTGAACAAGGTCGGCAAGCTCGATACCTTGATGAACAGCGCACCGACCAAAATGAACTCGGCGTTCGGCAACGATTCGTTGAGCGCATTGACCGGTGGCAAGCCTGCTGTGGCCAGCGTCGCGCCTGCTCCTGCGCCGGTTGCCCCGATCGCTCGACCTGCCGCCGCTGCGCCAGCGCCAGCAGCTGCCGCACCGTCCCGTGGACTGCTCAACAGCCCGCCGGTGAAGGCACCGGCTGCCTCTACAGCGCCAACCGGCGGTCGTGGCCAGGGCCAGTTGCGCCTGCCGAACGGTATCCAGCAATGCGTGATCAAGGCCTTGAGCCTCAAGGAAGCGCTGCTGGTGGTCAAACGCAGCGAAGCCCTGCCGCAGGTGCTCGACAGCGCCGTGCTCGATCTGGAGCAGGGTGACAATGCTGAAGTCGCGCGTCTGAACGGATACCTGCACGCCATCGTCGCCCACGAGCAGAAACCCGACAGCGAATGGCTGCAACTGACGTTCCGCTTTGTCGACCAGGACGCGCAGAAACTGGATTACATCTCCCGTTTGATCGCACGTGGTACGGCGCAGAAGCATTTCATACCAGGCGCGTGATCTTCGTCGCCTGACAGTCCGTCTTCGCGAGCAAGCCCGCTCCCACAGGTACAGTGTGAATCCTGTGGGAGCGGGCTTGCTCGCGAAGGGGCCTTCTGTTTCACCACACATCCCCTGAACTGCCCATTTTGAAACATCTGCCGACTATCCGGGTCCATTGCAGCTGCTAGGCTCATCCCCAGGCCTTACTCGACAGAATTTTTGCCCATGCTCGCGCGCCTGCTGTTTTTCTGTGGTCTGTTCATGGCCGCCACCACGGCCATGGCCATGACCATCTACAAATCCACTGATGCCAATGGCGTGGTTTCCTACAGCGACCGCCCCACGAAGGGCTCCCGGGTGTTCACTTTTCGCGATCGCATGGTCGAGCACCTTGAGCGACAGGTGTACCTCGTCATCACGAAGAAGAAGGGCGTGGACAGCGTTTACGTGCGCAATGACCTGTATGCGCCGGTAGAGATCGAGTTGAGTTTCGCCGGGCTGCAGAACGTCAGCGGTGCGCCGAGCAGGCCGATTCGCCGGGTCATGCCTGCGCGCAGCAGCATTCGTCTGGCGCTGCTCACGGCCACGAAAGCCAAGATGCCGCTTGTGTACGCCCCCAAATTTGAATACTCCCTGGGCGATCCCTCAGGGGCTGCCATGGCCTATCGATACCCTTTCCCTTGGCGTGGCGGCCCGTTTCGGCTGAGTCAGGGCGCCAATGGACAGTACAGTCACTTCGGCCCAAAGAATCGCTACGCCATGGACATCGCCATGCCCGTGGGCACGCCGATCATCGCGGCGCGAGGCGGAGTGGTGGTGAAAACCGAGAATGCCCAGACCGGGCGCGGAACCGACCCGTCGGGCAATTTCGTGCGGGTGCTGCACGATGACGGGACGATGGGCGTGTACCTGCACCTCAAGCAAGGGTCGGTAAGCGTTCGCGAAGGGCAACGGGTGTCGGTGGGGAGTCCGCTGGCGCTGTCGGGCAATACCGGCAACAGCAGCGGGCCGCACCTGCATTTCGTGGTGCAGCGCAATACCGGGTTGGGGCTGGTGTCGATTCCGTACCAGTTCAATCAACCGGTGGGGGCGCTGCCCAACTTTGCGCTCGGCAAACAGTGAAAGCGATGGAGATCAACTGTGGCGAGGGAGCTTGCTCCCGCTCGACTGCGCAGCAGTCGTAAGATTTGGGGCCGCTTCGCGACCCAGCGGGAGCAAGCTCCCTCGCCACAAGAGCCTGCTCATCGCCGGCAATGCAATCAGTCGAGCATCAACACCTTGGCCAGAATGATCTTCGGCCCTTTCATCTTTTTGATGATGATCCGCAAGCCTTCGACTTCCAGCACTTCTTCCTCTTCCGGCACCCGTTTCAGGGTTTCGTAGACCAGCCCGGCGAGGGTTTCGGCTTCGACGTGGTCAAGGTCAATGCCCAGCAGGCGTTCGACTTTGAACAGAGGTGTATCACCGCGTACCAGCAGCTTGCCCGGCTGGTACGCGAGAATCCCGCGCTCGGCCTTGTGGTGTTCGTCCTGGATATCGCCGACCAGGGCTTCCAGCACGTCTTCCATGGTCAGGAAGCCGATCACCTTGCCGTCGGCCTCCTCGACCAAGGCGAAGTGCGCGCCGCCCTTGCGGAACTGTTCCAGCAGGCTGGACAGCTGCATGTGCCTGGTCACCCGCTCCAGCGGGTGCAGGAGCTCGATCAGATTGAACTTGGACGGCAGCATCTCCAGCACCGACAACTGCAGCAGCAGGTCCTTGATGTGTAGCAGGCCGATAAAGCTGGCGGTTTCCTCGTCGTACACCGGGAAGCGGCTGTACTTGTGACGACGGAACAGGCTGAACACTTCTTCCAGCTTGGCCGTGCTGTTGAGGTAGACCAGGTCTTCGCGCGAGTTGGCCCAGTCGACCACTTCCAGCTCGCCCATTTCCACGGCCGAGGCCAGCACGCGCATATCCTGGTCGCTGGGGTCGCTGGCGCGACTGGAGTGGAGGATCAGCTTGAGCTCGTCGCGGTTGTAATGGTGCTCGTGATGGGGGCCGGGTTCACCCTGGCCGGCAATCCGCAGGATCGTGTTGGCGCTGGCGTTGAGCAGGTAAATGGCCGGGTACATGGCCCAGTAGAACAGGTACAGCGGCACGGCGGTCCACAGCGACAGCAGCTCCGGTTGGCGGATGGCCCAGGATTTCGGCGCCAGTTCGCCGACCACAATGTGCAGGTACGAGATAACAAAGAACGCGGCGAAGAACGACACGCCTTTGATCACTTCGGGCGACTGCACGCCGATGGCTTCCAGCAGGGGTTCGAGGATGTGCGCGAACGCCGGTTCACCGACCCAGCCAAGGCCCAGGGAGGCGAGGGTGATACCCAATTGGCAGGCCGACAGGTAGGCATCGAGCTGACTGTGAACGGTGCGCAGGATGTGTCCGCGCCAGCCGTTTTTCTCAGCGATGGCCTCGACCCGGGTCGAGCGCAATTTGACCATGGCAAATTCCGCCGCAACGAAAAAGCCGTTGAGCACAACCAGGATCAGAGCAAAAAGAATCATGCCGAAATCGGCAAAGAGTGTCGCGAGGGTCAAGCCAGGGGAAGGGTCCATGATGGAGTTTTGCGGGTTCCGTGTATTCGAAAGGAAAGAAAAATGTGTGCCTGAAGGGCAGGCACAAGTCAGCCAATGTAGCGGCTGACCGGGCGATTGCCTAGTGGCGAGTGCTGGCCGGTATCAATCGGCCGTGCGGATGACTCGCGTTTTCGTGACCTGAGCCGGCGCGAAATGGCAGGTAAACGTACTGCCGTGGCCTGGCACGCTGCTGATTTCCATCCGTGCGCGATGGCGCAGCAACACGTGTTTGACGATCGCCAACCCAAGCCCGGTGCCACCGGTGTTGGAGTTGCGGCTGGAGTCGACACGGTAGAAACGTTCGGTCAGGCGCGGCAGGTGTTTGCTGTCGATGCCGATGCCGGAGTCCTGCACGCTCAGGTGTGCGCCTTGCTCGTCGGCCCACCAGCGAATGCGGATGTTGCCTTCGGCCGGGGTGTATTTCACCGCGTTGAACACCAGGTTGGAAAACGCGCTGCGCAGTTCGGCTTCGCTGCCCTTGAGCTGAATCGTCGGGTCGGCTTCGAGGGTGATGTGCTGATTTTTCTGCCCGGACAGTTGCTGAGCGTCGCTGGTGATCGATTGCAGCAAGCCCTCGATGGCCACGGGCTGGTTGTCCGACGGGTAATCGGTGGCTTCCAGTTTGGCCAGCAGCAGCAAGTCGTTGAGCAACGTCTGCATGCGCCCGCCTTGTTGCTGCATTTGCTGCAAGGCACGGCTCCAGCGCGGGTTCACGTCCTCGACATTGTCGAGCAGGGTTTCCAGATAACCGCAGATCACCGTCAGCGGTGTGCGCAATTCGTGGGAGACGTTGGCGATGAAGTCCTTGCGCATCTGTTCCAGCTGATGGATGCGCGTCACGTCGCGCACCAGCATCAAGTGTTCGTTGTTGCCGTAGCGGGTGATGTACAGCTGAATGCGCAGGCGATCGTTGGTCGGTGACGGGATTTCCAACGGTTCGGCGTAGTTTTCCTGCTCGAAGTATTCCTTGAAGCGCGGATGGCGTACCAGGTTGGTCACCGGCTGGCCGCTGTCCTGCGGCGTCTTGAGGCCGAGCAGGGTTTCCGCCGCGCGGTTCCACCATTCGAGGTTGCCGTCGGTGTCGAGCATGATCACCGCGTCTTTCAGCGCGGCAGTGGACTCCTGGACCCGGTCGATCACCGCTTGCAGGCGTCCGCGCACGCGTTGGTCGCGGCGTTGCAGGTGATAGATGCTGTCGAACACTTCGCCCCACAGGCCATAGCCATCGGGCGGTGCATCTTCGGATTTGTGCAGGCGCAGCCACTCATGCAGACGCAGCAATTGCTTGAGGGTCCAGGTCAGGTAAAGGCCCAGGCCCGCAGCGAGGCTCCAGCCGTAGTAGCCGGTAATCAGGCCGATCACCAGGCAGGCGGTGACCAGCAGCAGCATGTGGCGAATCAGGGTGCCATGCCAGTTTTGGTTCACTTGAGCGCGCGTCCTTGTCAGCTTGTCGGGCGGGAAAGGTACGGATCAGGCTTTGGTGGAAAACCGGTAGCCGGTGCCGCGCACGGTTTGTACCAGATTTTCGTAAGCATCGCCGAGGGCTTTGCGCAGACGACGGATATGCACGTCGACGGTGCGCTCTTCGACATACACATTGCCGCCCCAGACCTGGTCCAGCAACTGGCCACGGGTGTAGGCGCGTTCCTGGTGGGTCATGAAGAATTGCAGCAAGCGATATTCGGTCGGGCCCATCTCGGCGGGTTTGCCGTCGATGGTCACACGGTGGCTGATCGGGTCCAGCAGCAGGCCGCCGACTTCGATCGGTGCCTCGCCGTCGGTAGGTCCGGCACGGCGCAGCACAGCCTTCAAGCGCGCGACCAGCTCACGTGGGGAAAAGGGTTTGGTGATGTAGTCGTCGGCGCCGACTTCCAGGCCCTGGATCTTGTTGTCCTCTTCGCCCTTGGCGGTGAGCATGATGATCGGAATGTCACCGGTCAGTTCATCGCGCTTCAAGCGGCGAGCCAGTTCAATGCCGGAGGTGCCGGGCAGCATCCAGTCGAGCAGGATCAGGTCCGGTTTGCGGTCGACAATGATGGCGTGGGCCTGCTGCGAGTTCTCGGCCTCCAGACAGTCATAGCCGGCCATTTCCAACGCAACGGCGATCATTTCGCGAATGGGCGCTTCGTCGTCGACGATCAGAATGCTCCTGCCAACCATGCCGTTAATCCTCTTGTCATTTAACTGTCTTGCGCCGCATTAGATAACGGAATTATTGCAGTCGTGTGACAGTATTTTAGTCGCCCGGCGATTCTCATGTTCCTGAACTAAGCTGTAAGTCCGAACCCTGACAACCACAAAAGGAAGGTTTCCATGAAGCAATACTCGCATTCCTTCAAGGCTCTGCTGCTGACTGCAGCCTTGGCGTTGCCATCAATGGCTTTCGCGGCTGAGCCTGTGATGATGAAAGAAGGTGTGATGGCGGACCACAAAGGCATGACCCTGTACACCTTCGACAAAGATACGGGTGGCAAGTCTGTGTGCACTGGTGAGTGTGCAGAATACTGGCCACCGTTCAAGGCGGAAGCGGGTGCCAAGGCCGAAGGTGACTGGACAATCGTCAAGCGTGACGATGGCACGATGCAGTGGGCCTTCAAGGGCAAACCGCTGTACTACTTCAAGAAGGACGCGAAACCGGGAGACAAGGCCGGTGACAAAATGAAGGACGTCTGGCACGTCATCACCAATTCCGGACCGAAGATGTAGCAACTGGCGATGCCCGTGGCGAGGGAGCTTGCTCCCGCTCGAGTGCGCAGCGCTCGCTGATTTTGGGTCCGCTTCGCGGCCCAGCGGGAGCAAGCTCCCTCGCCACAGGGCTTTGTGTTTCTTCAGCGGCCCGCGTAATCCAGCACAATCCCCACAAAAATCGCCAGCCCCGCCCAATGGTTGTGCAAAAACGCCTTGAAGCAACGCATCCGGTCCTTGCCGCGGGTGTACCAGAACTCCCAGGCAAAACAACCCGCCGCCGCCAGCAATCCCAGATGGAACCAGCCACCGAGTTCGAATTTCGATCCGGCCAGCAGCAGGCAACCCAACGCCAGACCTTGCAGCGTCAGGATGATCACCCGGTCCGCCTCGCCAAACAGAATCGCCGTGGATTTCACACCGATCTTCAAATCGTCGTCGCGATCAGTCATCGCGTAATAAGTGTCGTAGGCGACGGTCCACAGCAGATTCGCAATCCACAACAACCAGGCCGCCGCTGGCAGTTCGCCGGTTTCGGCCGTGAACGCCATCGGCATCCCCCAGGAAAAAGCCGCGCCCAGCACCACTTGCGGGTAATAGGTGTAGCGCTTCATGAACGGGTAACTGAAGGCTAGCGCCAGGCCGCCGAACGACAGCCAGACCGTCGCCGCGTTGGTGCACAACACCAGCAGGAAACTCACGCCCATCAGCAGCGCAAAAAACACCAAAGCTTCTCTCGAGCTGATCCTGCCGCTCACCAGTGGCCGTTGTTCGGTGCGTTTCACATGGCCATCGACCTTGCGGTCCGCCCAGTCATTGATCACGCAACCGCCGGCCCGGGTCAGCACCACGCCGAGCACGAAAATCACCACGTTGGCCAGCGAGGGCGAGCCTTTACCGGCAATCCACAGCGCCCACAGCGTTGGCCACAGCAGCAGGTAAATGCCGATCGGCTTGTCCATGCGCGTCAGCTGAATGAAATCCCAGGCCCGAGGATTCACCCGGTTCAGGGACTTGAGCAGACTCTGGTACATCAGCAGTTCTCCGGATGCGCGCGGGTGGCGAGCCACAAGGTCGGCAGGAAGATCTCGGCCACCAGCACGCTCAAGGCGCCACGGTCGAAACGCGAGCGACGGCCCCACAATTCAGCTGCCCGACACTCCACTGGCAGCCATTCCTGAGGATAGTGACAAACCTCGATGGCGCGACGCTGAAACGCCTGATCGCAAAACAGCAATTCGCCCAGCGAACGGCTGCCCAGTTCGTCCATGTGCAACCCATCGCCCTGCAACGCGCTACGCGCCGCCACGCTGCGGGCAAACACCCAGGCTTCACCGTGGCCGCGCAAATACACCTCGCGCACCCAGCCTTCACTGCCTTCTGCCAGATCCAGCGCAGCACATTCATCCGTGCGCAGCGTTTGCCAGCCCTCGAACAGCGGGGTGACGCTGAAACCGTCATTCGACAGACGAGTCAGCCGTCGGGTCAGCGAACCTTCGTCGAATAACCAGTCGAGGGTAGACGTGTCGGGAAGAGGCGAGAGTCGACTTTGGGTAAGCCAGAATGGAGGTTTTGAGTGCGGCACAGTGAGTCATTATTGGCAGCAAATGAGGCGGCGAGCTTACCATGTCAGTCGGCGATTTTGATTGACCCGGCCCGCCATTGCGCCGAACAGGCTTGCATCTGCCGGGTCCGATCAGTACAAAACGCCCTGAGCCGGACGGCAACGCTGCAACCATCGACCGTTCGCGCCGGCAATAAGCCTGAACCCTGAGGAAGTACCTGAATGAAAAAGTGGCAATGTGTGGTCTGCGGCCTGATCTACAACGAAGCCGACGGCTGGCCGGATGACGGCATTGCACCGGGCACCCTGTGGCAAGACGTTCCGGAAGACTGGCTGTGCCCGGACTGCGGCGTTGGCAAGATGGATTTCGAAATGATTGAAATCAACTAAGACATTTGAGAGGAGTAGGGAATGAACGCACCTGTCGTGATCGTTGGCACCGGGCTCGCTGGCTACAACCTGGCCCGGGAGTTTCGCAAGCTCGATGGCGAAACCCCGCTGCTGTTGATTACCGCTGATGACGGACGCTCCTACTCCAAGCCAATGCTCTCCACGGGCTTCGGCAAGAACAAAGACGCCGACGGCCTGAGCATGGCCGAACCCGGCGCCATGGCTGAACAACTGAAAGCCGAAGTGCGCACCCACACGCGCATCAGCGGCATCGACCCTGGCCACAAGCGCTTGTGGATCGGCGAAGAATCGGTGATCTACCGCGACTTGATCCTCGCCTGGGGCGCCGAAACCGTGCGCGTGCCCATCGAAGGTGACGCGGCGGACGCCGTGTTCCCGATCAACGACCTCGAAGACTACGCGCGCTTTCGTGCGGCAGCGGCCGGCAAACGTCGGGTGTTGTTGCTCGGTGCCGGCCTGATCGGTTGCGAGTTCGCCAACGACCTGATCCTCGGCGGTTACGAGGTGCAACTGGTTGCACCGTGCGAACAGGTCATGCCGACCCTGTTGCACCCGGCGGCGGCCGCTGCGGTCCAGGCCGGGCTGGAAAGCCTGGGCGCACGTTTCCACCTCGGGCCGGTGCTCAACCGCTTGCAGCGTGTTGAAGATGGATTGGAAGCGCATCTGTCGGACGGTCAGGTTATCCCGTGCGACGTGGTGGTGTCGGCCATCGGTCTGCGCCCGCGCATCGACCTGGCGGCGGCGGCCGGTGTGCAGGTCAATCGCGGCGTGGTCGTCGACCGTCACCTGAAAACCTCTCACGACAACATCTACGCGCTGGGCGACTGCGCCGAAGTCGACGGGCTGAATCTGTTGTACGTCATGCCCCTCATGAGCTGTGCGAGAGCGCTGGCTCAAACCCTCGCCGGAAACCCGACGGCCGTGAACTATGGCGCGATGCCGATCACCGTCAAAACGCCGGTTTGCCCATTGGTGGTTTCGCCGCCGCCACGGGGTTTGGAGGGCGTGTGGACGGTCGAAGGGCAGGGCGCTGACATCAAGGTTTTATGCCGCGATGCAGCCGGAAAACTGCTCGGTTATGCCCTTACCGGCACGGCTGTGATGGAAAAACTTGCGCTGAACAAAGAGCTTCCGCCGCTGCTGGCGTAAATACCAGTCGTTCTGTCGGAATCACCCCGCTTTTGCCCCCACAAACGTCGCGCCGAGACTGGCGCGGCTCTTCCGTGCGTGCCATTCTCACTCCCGTCTGCCGCAGAGTAGAGCACCTGCGGCGCTTTGGGCGCTGTTTCACGAGAACAGCTCGGACATAACAACAAAAAACCGTCAAAGGGGCTTCACTAATGCGTAAACCAGAACTCGCCGCCGCCATCGCGGAAAAAGCAGATCTCACCAAAGAGCAGGCCAATCGCGTCCTCAACGCCGTTCTCGAAGAAATCACCGGCGCTCTGCACCGCAAGGACAGCGTGACGCTGGTAGGCTTCGGCACCTTCCTGCAACGCCACCGCGGCGCCCGCACCGGCAAAAACCCGCAAACCGGTGAGCCCGTCAAAATCAAGGCCAGCAACACCGTTGCGTTCAAGCCAGGTAAATCGTTGAAAGACAGCGTTAATCCGTAAGTAGTATTCCCCTCCCGCGTAGCCGGGCAGCGGAATAAAAAATGGGCACGCCAACGTGGTTGGGTGCCCATTTTTTGTGGGTGACGGATTAGCTCTCGGAGGCTTCCTGTCTGGCGAAAATCGCCCCTATCTCCGGGTCATCCAGTGTGATCCACGTAAACGGTAACGCTGGATTCCTGATTAAACGCCCACCCCTGTAGGAGCGAGCTTGCTCGCGATGAACCTGAGAACACCGCGGGGTATCAGATTTCCAGCGTTGTCGTTAACCACCATCGCGAGCAGGCTCGCTCCCACAAAAAGCTGCAAGGTTGGTTGTTTATCCATAGGTCGCCAAAACCATGTGGGCAAACTCATTTTTGCTTGGCCGAAAATCAGCGTGCTGCTCCAAGTGCGCGCGCCATGCAGATTCAAGCACGGGTCCATCAAGATCGCCGTCGGTAGCGATATAAGCGGCGGCATCGTCCTTCACCGCCTGGATGAAATGTTTGGAGAAGCCATCCTCGATGTCTTTCGACGTCGAATAAAACGGCCCAACAGTTGTGAGGAACAACGCAAATCCAGTTAGTGAAAAGGGTCCAATATCTGGTTCAGCCCGAACTGAGGCGCTAGCTACGAGTGTAAGCATGGCGACCCAATAGCACCCAAATGCCACGGTCCATTTTTTATTGTGTCGACTAGCCATGACTGATTGAACTCCCTGTTTATTGGCGCGCTTCCATGAACGATGTACCGCACCCACTCAACATTGAGTGTGCCTGTGCAAAGTAACGAGGCAGAGAGGCACTTCAAGACCAAGCAGACCAAATCGGACGCGTCCTACATGTGTTCCGGAAACAGGGAAGATATCTGTGTTGGTTTTTGTGCTCGCAGCTGTGTGCTGGGCATCCTGACGAGAAAAACCCCGATGGGGAGGAACACACCATCAGGGTTATTTACTGCTTGGTGGGTTATCCGACCTGGTTTTCTTGATTGGCGAAAATCGCCGCCATTTCCGGTTCATCCAGATGATCCAACGCTCGCTCTACCAACAAATGGACCCCATCGGCCATGCGGCTGAGCGCCAGGGCTTTGGAGCGGCGCGAGCCGTCCACATCGTCGGCGAGGTCGGCAGCGATGGCGCTGATGGACAGCAGGTCTTCCGAGGCGTTGGCGAGCAGGGTTTCGGTGTTGATGTTCGGAGAGACGCTGAAGAGGTGGCCGTTGCGTTTTGGTGGTTTTGGTTCGGCTGGTGGGAAGGTTGGATCGAGGACGTGCTCGGCGGCGTCGTTGCTTACAGTTGAATCGGGGCTTTCACCCTGAGTCACCGAGTCGGTGTCCGGGGGATTTGGAGTGATCTTGACCATTGGCTCTTACCTCTAAAGGTGAGGCCGCAACCCGTTCGCGACTAAACAAAAGGGAGGCAGCTGTGCACAGGTTAGTCGACCGATGAGCCAAAAAATCGGCGCGCCCGAGGGCGCCCTGCGCACAGCCACCATCAAGTGCAGGGATGATATTCCTGACTGATAAAGGCATCGTGCGACTTGGCAAAAACGGGCGACTAAACCCGATCACTGATGGTCAGTGATGCAAATCAAGTTACCGACCGACCCCAAAGCGCACAAGCCGGCGGATTCTGGCGTAGCCGTAGGCAACGACGCAAGGTGTTGTTGCTTGCAGGACGTAACCTTGAGGCGTTTTAAACAAGCGCTATTGAATGGTGTTTAACCATCGGAAATGTTGGCATTCCTTACCAGCTTCCATAGGGAATCCCGAACTTGTCGACGTAGGCTTTGGACTCCGGCGATAAAGGCAGAGCATAACGACCTTCATTTTTTCCCTGAGAGGGACCTTGTGTATTGACGGTGCCCACCACCCGAAGAATCTCGACCGCCTTCAAGCAAGGACCGCCCAACCAGATCTTGGCAATACCGCCCGGCGCCAGACCAATGCCAATGTCATCGCGGTAGTCTGTGATCCACTTACCGTCAGCCCTGCAAAATGCTTTTTCAGGTTTGCGCATGATCTCCCGCGCTGATTCGGGAATGACGATGTACGCCTCGTAGTTTTGTGGCTCCACCAGCGATTGCCAGCGTACGTAGATCAACCGTGGTAGATCGGCACCGGTGACATGGCGACCTTTTCCACCCCCGTTACTGCTGACCCATCCTCTGGCAATACCCCGATTATTCGGAGGTTTTGGCACAGAGGCGATACCACCTCCAGCACCTCGGAATATTCGCTCCTTTATATCCACCACGTCTGCAGTTTCAATCCAGACCTCCATATAAGCCGGCGCTGAAAACCCCAAAAACCAAGGTAATTTCTTCTCCGATTGCGCGAAGCTTTGCGAGCTGAATGCCAGCAGCAATCCAACCAGCAGGCCGGTGTATTTCTTGATTGGCTTGGCCGGTTTGATGCTCGGCGAAGCCCGATAGTTGTTACCAAGAGCCATAAGGAATCCCGAACTGTTCTATGTAAGTCCTGGATGTTTCAGACAAGGGCCGAGAGGGACCTTGTGTATTGATGGTGCCTACTACTCGAACAATCTCGACCGCCTTCAAGCAGGCACCACCAAGCCAGACCTTTGCAATACCACCTGGTGCCAAACCAATGCCGATGTTGTCACGGGATTCGGTAATCCATTCGGCGCCGAAGCTGCAAAACGCCTTTTCAGGTTTGCGCATAATTTCCCGTGCGGATTCGGGAATGACGATATAGGCCTCGTAAGTTGGTTGGTAAACATGGGATAACCAGTGATATTAATGTTCAACATATTCATCCAGTGGGTTTGTTGGGCAGTTTTCAGTCTGGATGCCCGGAGAAATGTAAGTCGGAAGTTTATACTTTGGGAACGACGGTCGGGCCTTATGTTGTTTCCAAAAAGTTATTCGAGTTTCTATTGGCGATTGAGGCGTATAGAGAACATCCGTACGCTTTGACTGATAATAATAGTGGTGTGACTATCGGCTATGGCTATGATCTTGGTCAGCAAACTGCCGCTGCTTTGGACACTGAACTTAAAGACCTCTACACAGCAAGTGAAATCGAAAGCTTGAAGGGTGCATTAGGTAAAAAGGGTCAGGATGCCAGGGATTTTGTTCACAATGTGAGCTCCATATCAATTAGTAAAAATAATGCGCTGAAGCTGGCTGTGATTATGAAGAAGCGATACGCTCAGCAAGTTGTTGATGTGTATCCCAAAGCGATTAATTTACATCCGGATTGTCAGGGGGTGTTGCTTTCCCTTGTAGTGAACAGAGGCAATGCGTTAAGCGGAAATACTCCAGCTAAAGCGCAAAAGCGCCTGGAAATGAAGCAAATAAAAGAAGATTTTGATAGCGACAAACCTGAGTTGATTCCTTCACGACTTCGCAGCATGAAAAGGCTTTGGGAAAATGATCCTCAAACTGCTGGGGTTGCGACAAGGCGTGAAAAAGAAGCGGTTTATTTTGAGGAGGCATTAAAATGCAGTTGCTGGAAGTAATTAATAAAACGTTTGTCGCCGTCTCCATTTTATCCGTTTCAATGGGTTTTGCGTTGGCGGATACTAAGTGCAACTCTGCGAATTTAACGAATCCAGATATCATTACCTGTTCTCAGGCTGCGTTTGTAAAAGTTGATAAGGTACTTAATGAGCAGTACAAGGCATTGGCATCGGAGTTGGATGTGTCATTAAGGGCCGAGTTGCTGGCCACGCAAAAAAATTGGATTAAGTTGAAGGATGGATATTGTAACGACGAAAGCGATGGAGCTTCTGGTGGAGAAGCCCCGATAGACAAGCTATCCTGTATGAAACAACTGACAAGTTTCCGCTTGAGTGAACTTATATACCTCCGTACTGGCGTAATTGGAGATGGCTTTTACAAGGCGGTTTCAGTAGTTAACGAGAAAGCTACTGCCATGAATTACTCCAAAGCAGTTGAGTTCGTTGGAGGGGGTGTAGACTTTGGTCCCTCGTGGAAAGAGTATGCAGAAAAAAATTGCGCCATGACTCAGAAGTTGTATGGGGAAATGGCAGAAAAATGTATGGCGAGAATGCGATTTCAGATGCCAATCTATTGAATTGATCACTAAGAAAAAGGGCATATCTATTTATAAGATAGGTTGGCTATCAGTAAATAAATCTTCCCCTTTTTCTCTGCAGATGGAATCGTCGAGCAACTTTCTGAGAGGGGAAGAAATCCAAAAGGGGACAGATTTATTTCTGATTGATGCGCCGCCATCGCCAGCAAGCCGGCTCCTACAGGTCAGCCGACTCGGCTTTGTTGCTTGGCGAAAATCGCCGCCATTTCCGGTTCATCCAAATGATCCAGCGCTCGCTCAACCAGCAAATGCACCCCGTCGGCCATGCGACTGAGCGCCAGGGCTACGGAGCGGCGTGAGCCGTCCACACCGTCGGCGAGGTTGGCGGCGATGGCGCTGATGGACAAGAGGTCTTCCGAGGCGTTGGCGAGGAGGGTTTCAGTGTTGATGTCGGGGCAGACGCTGAAGAGGTCGCCATTGCGACGTTTGGATTTTTTATCCGGCGGTGTGCCGAGGTGAAGGTCGAGCGCGCGTTCGGCGGCTTCGTGGAGCTTTTTGGAATCGAAGGATTCGTAGGGGGATGTGGCTTCGTGTTCTGGGGGATTCGGTGTTGGCTTGATCATTGGTATATCCCGATATGTGTTTTGGATGTGGCTGTGTCCTCTTCGCTTGCATTCGAATAAGGGTGGCAGCCGTGCGCAGGTGTGCAAGACCGGGCATATCGGAACCCGGCAGACCCCAAAGGGACCTCCCACGCACAACCGCCATAAAGCATTTACAGCGAGCATGAAAAACGCTCGACGTTCGATTGGCGAGTGTGCGGCGATATGTACCGGACTTGCACGTCCGTGTCACCGTTTTTGCGGTAACGAACAAAGACTATCGGTGCAGTCAATGCCTGCCTAGTTCATGAACAGCGCCACGTGTTGAAGGAAACTTCCGATAGAACCGAGCGTAGAAAGCTCAATAAACCACAGCTTTTAAACAACAACGTTTCGTCAATCACTTGGTAGTCATCAGCGCCAAAAAGTACTCCATCTTCTTCTAACACTGCACAATAGTGGCGTTCTCGCTCGAAGCCGCTACACTGCGCCGGCCGTTCATTTTCCTTTTGAGGCTGTGCGCATGAAATTTCGTTTTCTTCTGTGGATGCTGGGTTTGTTGATGGGTAAGGCCAGTCGGACTAATCCTGCGTTTCAGCAGCAGTTGGGTGACAAGGAGCTTGTATTCCAATTACAGACCCTGGACGGGAAAGTGGCGCGGCATTTCCTGGTGAAGGATCAGCGCATTACCAGCAAGTCGGGCGTGTATGCCGAGCCGGCGTTTGCGATTGCCTTTAAAGACGCGGCGTATGGCTTTGCGACGATGCAGGCGAAGAACAAGCAGTTGGCGTTTATGACGGGGATTCAGGACAAGTCGATTCAGATCAAGGGCAACCCGGCGCTGGTGATCTGGTTTCAGGGATTGACCAAGTATTTGAAGCCGCGGAAGGCGAAAGCCAAGGCTTGATTCGAGTGATTGACCCTGTGGCGAGGGAGCTTGCTCCCGCTGGGCTGCGAAGCGGCCCTAAAGCCTGAGACCTCGGTTGTATCTGACACACCGCGTTGGCTGGGTTTGCGACTGCTGCGCAGTCGAGCGGGAGCAAGTTCCCTCGCCACAGGGGTTTGAGGTGGTCAGGTAGACCGGGTTGGATTCATCGCGGGCAAGCCCGCTCCCACAGGGTTTAGGTGATCCCTGTGGGAGCGGGCTTGGTCCGGGCGGCGTTCCGACGATGCTATTAGGTTTGGGTGAATTGCGACGCGAGTTCGCGCAGCAGCACTTCGGCTTCGAGGACTTTGCTGACAACGTCGTTGGCTTTGTCGCGGGTCAGGCCGACACGCTCCAGCAAGACGTCGGGGATGTCTTCATCCGGGCCGGAGCCGATGCCGCGGCTGCGTAGCAGGCGCACGGACAAGCAGACGAGGTTCGGGTACTCGGCGTAAGCACCGTCGTAGCTTGGGTCATGCTGGAAGCGCAGCGCAGTGGCCAGTTCGTCGGGCATGTCCCAGTAGCGCATCAACCATGAACCGATCTGTTCACGACTAATGCCCAGCAAGTGTTGCTCAACGTAGCTGTGGCACAGGTGCGGGTTGACCTCCAGGTGGCGGCAGATCAGCGAGAAGTGCGGCGGGAACACGTGGGCCAACAGCAAGTAACCGAAGTTATGCAGCAGGCCGGCGAGGTAGGTCAGGCCGGCTTCCGGGCGCTGGGCGCGCGGCATGGCGCGGGTCAGGCCTTCGATGACGGCGGCGGTGTAGATCGATTGCTGCCAGTACGGTGTGGTGTGTTGCGGGTGGTCTTTGGGCAAGCTCAGGGTTTTGCCGAGGGCAAGGCCCAGCGCGAGGTTGATCACCAGGTCGAAACCCAGCACGCGGACGATCGCGTCTTCCACCGAACGGATCTTGCCCGGCGAGGCGTAGTACGGCGACGCCGCCCAGCTCACCACTTGCGCGGCCAGGGCCGGGTCGGTTTCGACGACGCCGGTGATGTCGTCGATGGTGGCGTTGGGGTCGACGCGCAGTTTGATGATTTTCTGCGCGGTCTCGGCCAGCGGCGGAATTTCGATGGTCGCTTCCAGGCGTTGCTGGATGCGTCGCGCGGTGAACGCCTGAACGGCCTGGGTGATTTCCTCGCGGTCGTCATCGGGGCGGTCGAGGTTCGGGCGGATGCTGGTCAGGTTTTCGCCGAAGTTGGCGGCGCTGGCCTTGGTCAGCATGGTTTTGAAGGCTTCGCTGGTGATTTCCAGCAGCACGTCCGGCTCGCCCGAGTTGATCAGCAACTTCGGTTCGCGCAGCAGGCTTTCTTCGTACAGGCACGGCGAGCTGGTCAGCGCCGGCAGGCCGGGCAACAAGCTCAGGCTGTGTTTGCCGAGCATTTTTTCCAGGCGGTCGGTGGGCACGGCGGTGAGGCGGCGGCCCGTCAGTTCGGCGAGGCGGTTGAGGTCGAGCAATTGGCTCTGCGGGAACAGCACCATCAGCGCGCCGACGGCGTCGTCGAGCAAAACCGCCTGCACTTTGCGCGAGGCGTTCAGGCCGTGGTGGTCGAGGACTTCTTCGTAGGCAATGCCCAGTTTGGCAAGCAGCACCCGAATAACAGACGGAGCGTGCGGGGTTTCGGGGACGAGGGCAGCTTCAGTCATGGTCTGTATCCGTATTCAAACAATTGCAGGAGTATAACCAGCTTGCTTAGGACGATGGTCCAGAAACTGCGGCGGTGCTCACACTTGGCCGTATTGCTGCCCATGGCGCAGCCAGCGGTCGAGCAGCGGGCTGACGTGATCCGGCCAACGCTCCAGCAATGCCTGGGCGGCGTCGCGCACGGCGGGCAGAAGGTCGGCGTCACGCATCAGGTCGGCGACCTTGAATTGCAGCAGACCGGTTTGCCGCGTGCCGAGCATTTCGCCGGGGCCGCGCAGTTCGAGGTCTTTTTCGGCGATGACAAACCCGTCGTTTGTTTCACGCATGATACCCAGGCGCTGACGGCCGATCTGTGACAGCGGCGGATGGTAGAGCAGCACGCAATGGCTGGCGGCGCTGCCTCGCCCGACGCGACCGCGTAACTGGTGCAGTTGCGCGAGGCCGAGGCGCTCGGGGTTTTCGATAATCATCAGGCTGGCGTTCGGAACGTCGACGCCGACTTCGATCACGGTGGTGGCGACCAGCAGTTGCAAGTTGCCGGCCTTGAACTCGGCCATCACGGCGGCTTTTTCAACAGGCTTCATGCGACCGTGGATCAGCCCGACCTTCAACTCGCCGAGGGCGGCGGTGAGGTCTCCGTAAGTGGTTTCCGCCGCTTGGCAGGTCAGCTCTTCCGACTCTTCGATCAGCGTGCACACCCAATAAGCCTGACGCCCTTCGGCGCAGGCGCCGCGCACCCGTTCGATGACTTCAACGCGCCGGGTGTCGGTGACCAGCACCGTGTTCACCGGGGTTCGGCCGGGCGGCAGTTCGTCGAGGATCGAGGTGTCGAGGTCGGCGTAGGCGCTCATGGCCAGCGTTCGCGGAATCGGCGTGGCGGTCATGATCAGTTGATGCGGACACATCCGCCCGCCGACGCCTTTCTGCCGTAGCGCCAGCCGCTGTTGCACGCCGAAACGGTGCTGTTCGTCGATGATGACCAGTGCAAGGTTCTTGAACTGCACTTCGTCCTGGAACAGCGCGTGAGTGCCGACCACCATCGGTGTGCCGCTGGCGATCTGCTCGAGCGCAGCCACGCGATTCTTGCCTTTGAGCTTGCCGGCCAGCCACGCGACTTCGATGCCCAGTGGCTCGAGCCAGCGCTTGAAGGTGATGAAGTGCTGCTCGGCGAGGATCTCGGTGGGCGCCATCAAGGCGACTTGATAACCCGCTTCCAAAGCCTGAAGCGCGGCGAGGGCAGCGACTACGGTTTTCCCGGCCCCGACGTCGCCCTGAATCAAGCGCAGCATCGGTTCGTGCTGACTGAGGTCGTAGGCGATTTCATTGCCGACGCGTTGCTGGGCGCCGGTCGGATTGAAGCCGAGATTGGCCAGGTATTGGGCCGGCAATCGGCTGGCTTTCGGCATCGCCGGCGCGCGCAGGGAGCGCATGCTCTCGCGCAGACGCTGCTGCGACAGTTGATGGGTCAGCAGTTCTTCAAAGGCCAAGCGGTGCTGCGCCCAGTGATGACCGAGGGCGAGTTCATCGACATCGGCATCGGCGGGCGGGTGGTGCAGGTAGCGAATCGCATCGGCCAGTGGTGCGAGTTGATAGTCCCGCGCGAGTTCGGTCGGAAGCCAGTCGGGCAGGCTGGTCGGGCCGAGCATTGTCAGGGTTTGCATGCACAACTGGCGCAAACGCTGTTGGGTCAGGCCTTCGGTGAGGGGGTAGACCGGCGTCAGGGTTTCATCCACGGGCGGCGGCTCGTCGCCGGTGATGGCGCGGTATTCCGGGTGGTAGATCTCCAGCCCCGACGCACCGGGCCGCGCTTCGCCGTAGCAGCGAATCCGCGTGCCGCGTTTGAGGCCTTCTTTCTGGGCGTTGCTGAAGTGGTAGAAGCGCAGGCTGAGCCCGCCGGTGCCGTCCTGCAAGCGCACGACCAGGCTGCGGCGACGGCCCATGACCACGTCGGCGCCGCTGACGGTACCTTCGATCACGGCGTCTTGCCCGGGTCGCAAATGGCCGATCGGGACCACGCGGGTGCGGTCCTGATAACGCAGCGGCAGATGAAACAGTACGTCCTGGAGATTCTCCAGGCCGACCTTGGCCAGTTTCTCAGCCATGGCTTCACCGACACCTTTGAGTGCCGTTACCGACACTTGCGACAACTCGGTCATGACAGCAACTTAAGCCGCAGCCACCGGCGCGGGCGGTTTGGCCACCGAGCACAGGCGAATGGAGTCAGCGAGAATTTCAATCGCCTTCGGACGCGGGAAGCTCGCGCGCCAGGCGATGGCCACAGTGCGGAACGGCACCGGCGCGGTCAGTGGGCGCACTTCGATCACGCCGGGGGCGTAGTGATGGCTGTCCACTGCCGAGAGCGGCAGGATCGAAATCCCGAGACCCGAAGCGACCATGTGGCGAATGGTTTCCAGCGAGCTGGATTCCACCGTGGTGTGTTTGGCGCCGTCGTTTCCTTTGGTCAGGGTCGGGCAGGCTTCCAGCACTTGATCGCGGAAGCAGTGGCCTTCGCCGAGCAGCAGCAGACTCTTGTCGTTGAGCAGGGCGGCGTCGATGGATTCTTTTTGCGTCCATGGGTGCTGGGCCGGCATCAGGACGTAGAACGGCTCGTCGTAGAGCTGCAGGGTCAGCACGTCGGCTTCGTTGAACGGCAGGGCGATGATGATCGCGTCGAGCTCGCCGTTGCGCAGTTTGTCGCGCAGCACGTGGGTGAAGTTTTCTTCGATGTACAACGGCATCTGCGGGGCGACCCGGTGCAGTTGCGGAATCAGGTGTGGAAACAGGTATGGGCCGACGGTGTAGATCGCACCGACTTTCAGCGGGGCGGTCAGCTGGTTCTTGCCGGCCTGGGCCAGTTCGCGAATGCCTTGGGCCTGCTCCAGGACCTTTTGCGCCTGGGCCACGATGCCTTCGCCGACCGGGGTCAGGCGCACGGCGCTCTTGCTGCGCTCGAAAATCAGCACACCGAGTTCGTCTTCAAGCTTTTTCACGCCCACCGACAGGGTCGGCTGACTGACGTGGCAACGCTCGGCCGCGTGGCCGAAATGCTGCTCTTGGGCGAGGGTAACGATGTAGCGTAATTCTGTAAGAGTCATAGCGAGCGTCCATGAAGTTGCGGGCCAAGCATACCGGCTGCAAACGATAGACGCACGTTATCAGAGAGAGCGTGTCGAGTGACACCGGGCAATGCGGGTTTGCCGCTGGCGGGTATGCAAAAGGCACCTTTCGGTGCCTTGTCGCAGGTGTTTCGCTCGCTGCAGATCTCCTGTGGGAGCGGGCTTGCTCGCGAAAGCGGCGTGACAGTCGACATCAATTTTGACTGATCCACCGCTTTCGCGAGCAAGCCCGCTCCCACATTGGATCTCCAGTGTTTTAACGCCGGCGTTCCAGTGAGTAAACAAACGGCGCAATGATTTCGATGGAGCCGTTGTTCAGCATATCGGCCGGGGGCTTGGGCAGCGGCTGGGCACGTCTGATCATTTCCAGGGTGGCCCGGTCCAGATCGGCGTTGCCGGAGCGGCCCACCAGTTCGAACGACAACACGTTACCTTCAGCATCCACCACGAAGCGCAGGCGGTTCAAACCTTCCTTGCCCCGTGCCTGAGCACTGGCCGGGTACTTTTTGTACTTGGCCAGGTGCGCGAGAAGCGTCCCTTGCCAGCTGGCTTTGGCCGCCTGCTGCGCGGGCGATGGGCCCGGTGCCGGTTGTGCGGATTTCTCCGTCGGTGCCTGGGTCGGTTGCGCGTCGCTCGGTTTTTCCTCGGCCGGCTTCTCCTTCGGCGGCTCCGGCTTTTTCTCCACAGGCTTGGGCGGCTGAGGCTTCGGCTTGGGTTTGACCGGTTTCGGTACGGTAATTTCTGCCTTCGGCACTTCGGCCAGTTTCGGGATCGGCAGTTCTTCCACTGGAGCGGGTGGCTGTGGTGGCGTTATCACCTTCGGCGGTGCCGGCGGTGGCGGGGCCGGAACCGGCGCCAGCTCGACCATCATCGCCTGCGGCGGCAGCTCGATGGGTGGCCGCGCGGTCCAGTTCATCGCCAGCGCAATGGCCAGCGCATGGACGCCCAGCACCAGGGCCAGGCTCCCGCTGTAACGCGTCAGCTTATGGCGCGTCGTGATCATTTCTTGACTGCCGTCTCGAGTCCAACCAGACCCACCTTCAGGTAGCCCGCGGAACGCAGGTTATCCATCACGCTCATCAGGTCGCCGTAGTCCACACCTTTATCGGCCTGGAAGAAGATCGTTGTGTCTTTCTTGCCCTTGGTCCTGGCGTCCAGAGTGGCACCGAGTGCTTCGGCTTTCACTTCGTCTTCGCCGAGGAACAGGCGCTGGTCAGCCTTGACGCTGAGGAACACCGGTTTCTCCGGCCGCGGCGCCGGTTTGGCGCTGGAGGCGGGCAGGTCAACCTTGATGTCCACGGTGGCCAGCGGGGCGGCCACCATGAAGATGATCAACAGCACCAGCATCACGTCGATGAACGGTGTGACGTTGATTTCGTGGTTCTCGGCCAGATCGTCGTCTGCGCCTTCTTTCAAATGCAGGCCCATGGCCGATTACCCCACTTTCACCATGTGCGGTTGCGAGCTGCGCTCAGGCTGGTGGTCGAGGTCGCGGCTGACCAGCAGCAGGACTTCTGCCGATGCGTCGGACACTTGCGCCTTGTAACCGGCGATGGAGCGGGCGAAGACGTTGTAGATCACAACGGCGGGTATCGCAGCGACCAGGCCCAGCGCAGTGGCCAGCAGGGCCTCGGCGATGCCGGGAGCGACGACGGCGAGGTTGGTGGTCTGGGTTTTGGCGATGCCGATGAAGCTGTTCATGATGCCCCACACGGTGCCGAACAAGCCCACGAACGGCGCGGTGGAGCCGATGGTGGCGAGAACGCCGGTGCCGCTGCTCATGCTGCGACCGCACGCTGCAACCAGGCGCTCGAGACGGAAGGCGACACGTTCCTTGATGCCTTCTTTCTCGCGGCTGTTGGTCGACAGGCGCATTTCTTCCAGCGCATCGTGTACCAGCAGGTTGGCGAGGGTGCCGGCCTTGGTGGCAGAGGCGCTGGCTTCTTTAAGGGTGGTGGCTTTTTTCAGGTGGGCGATTTCAGTGCGCAGACGACGCTTGGCGCCCATCAGCTCAAAGCCCTTGGCGATCCAGATGGTCCAGGTGATGATCGACGCGATAGCCAGACCGATCATCACGATTTTCACGATGATGTCGGCGTTCTGGTACATGCCCCACGGCGACAGGTCATGGGCCATGCCCAGGGTGTTGTCGGCTTCGAGGACTTCAGGGGCGTCTTCGGCGGTGGTGTCTGCGGCTTGGGCCAGGTCGGTGGCAGCCGGTGCAGCGTGATCTGCGGCGTGGTCAGCTGGAGCAGGTGCGGCAGCAGCCGGGGTGGCCGGCGCTTGTGCGTCAGCGAAAGCGGCGGTTGGCGCCAGCATCAGGCTGAGCAGCAAGGCGGCCACCGCGCTCCAGGCGCGAGGTCGTTTGGTTGGCGAAGCGGGGAATTGATTGCGTGTCATGCTGGCCGGACCTGAGAGAAAAAGACGGTAAATGTTCTTCCAGGCCTCGAAGGCCGAGAACAAAAGTGGCGGGCATTATTGCAAGTAATTCTTGTTAACAAAAGTAATAGAGTATCTTTTTTTCCTTCATTGCTAGCCGCTCGTCCATTGCCAGCGCTAGTCTGTGGCTTTCCGATAGGAGTTTTTTGATGTCCGCGCCATCTGTTTTGATCGCCGGCTGCGGTGATGTCGGCAGTCGTCTGGCCACACAATTGCTCGCTGCAGGGTGGGAGGTTCATGGCCTGCGGCGTGACATCGCACGCCTGCCCAAGGGCGTGATTGGTGTTGCCGGCGACTTGTTCAACAAAGACTGCCCGGAAACCTGGCCGGTGGGTGCGGTGGATTACCTGGTGTATTGCGCGGCCGCCACCGATCACGATGAAGCCGGTTACCGCGCCGCTTATGTCCAGGGCTTGCAGCATGTGCTTGAGTGGCTGGACGACTACGGGCAGGTGCCCAATCGTCTACTGTTCGTTTCCAGCAGTAGCGTTTACGGTCAGCAGGAGGGCGAGTGGGTCGACGAGACTTCGCCGGCCGTGGCGGCTGGTTATTCAGGGCGTGTGATGCTCGAAGCCGAGCAGGTCGCCCTCAATAGCGGCATCCCGGCGAGCATTGTGCGTTTGACCGGCATTTACGGTCCGGGTCGTGAGTGGTTGCTGACCCAGGTGCGCCAGGGTTATCGCGTGGTGGTCGATCCGCCGTTGTATGCCAATCGGATTCATGCCGACGATGCTGCCGGGTTGATGGCGTGCCTGCTTGAGGCGGATCGGCGTGGTGTGGCGCTGGACGATGTCTACATCGGCGTCGATGACGCGCCGGCAGCGCTGGCGGATGTGGTGGGCTGGTTGCGCGAGTATCTGGGCGTGACCGAATGGGCCGACGATGCGAGCGTGCGTCGCACCGGGAGCAAGCGTTGCAGCAATGCGCGGGCGAAGGCGTTGGGCTGGAAGCCGAAGTATCCGAGTTTCCGCGAGGGTTATGCCGCGATTCTTGAAGGCTGCAGCTGACTTCCAGACACCGCAAACCAAAATGTGGGAAGGGCCGGGCGACGTTCGCTTGCTCGCGAAAGCGGTGTAACAGTCAACGATGATGTTGAATGTTATGGCCCCTTCGCGAGCAAGCCCGCTCCCACATGGGTTCTTCTTTGCTGTTAGATCCGGGTTACTGCTTTTCCAGTAACCACTTGCGCTCACCCGGCGTGAACGAAGGCATCTCGTCCGCTTGCGCGGTGTTCACGGCCTGCAGAATCTCCAGCTCCTTGCCCTTGCGCGCAAAGATCCAAGTGTTGCCCTGGCCGTTCTGTTGCAACCACATGTTGTCGTTGCCACTGCTCATCGACGCGCAATCGCCCGCCAGACACAGTGCATAGCGATCCGCCCCCGGCAGGCCGGTCACCTGGCCGTCGGCCTGGAATTGCACGGTGCTGCCTTCACCTGGGCCGCTGACGACTTTCCAGCCGCCGCCCATGTAGGCCGAATACAGTGCGCGTTCGAAGCTCGCGCCAATCGGTGCGCCATCCGGCACCGGGATCAGCGCGCGGTCGAAGACCTGTGCCGGTTCATTGTCGCTGGCGGCCTGGCTCAGTTGCTTGCCGTCACGCTTCAGCTCGCTGGCGGAACTGCCATAGAAATCGACTTTCCAGGCGCCGGACTCTTCGCCCAGCAGCTTGCCTTCGACATTTTCAAAACCGTTGGTGTAGCGGGCCTGAGCGGCCTTGGTGTTGACGTCCCATTCCAGGTTCGGGCCATAGGCCTGGAGCGCTTCACGCAGGGGACCGCCTTTGGACGCAGCGTCAATCGCCACCTGATTGATCCAGGTGCCGCTGATGTCACGGTCGGCAGGGTTGCTGGCACATCCGCCCAAGAGTAGGGCGACCAGCGAGACAGCTAGCGCTTGGCGCATGGTGGAATCCTTTCAAAAACAAGACGGCGTAGCCTGTCAGGGCTACGCCGAACGCATTACTCGATGACCAGAATGGCATCCATTTCAACCTGCGAACCCTTTGGCAGGGCGGCTACGCCGATGGCGGCGCGGGCAGGGTATGGCTGGTCAAAGTACTTGCCCATGATCTCGTTGACCTTGGCGAAGTGGCTCAGGTCGGTGAGGAAGATGTTCAGTTTGACGATGTCCTTGAACGAACCGCCAGCCGCTTCGGCCACGGCTTTCAGGTTTTCGAACACCTGGACGGTCTGGGCTTCGAAGCCTTCAACCAGTTCCATGGTTTTTGGGTCCAGAGGAATCTGGCCCGACATGTAAACGGTGTTGCCAGCCTTGATCGCCTGGGAGTAAGTACCGATGGCAGCCGGGGCCTTGTCGCTGGTGATAACAGTCTTGGTCATGAATGACTCCTTGTAATAGGTGGCTTACGCGCGCATGCGGGTGATGCGAATCACCCCGGTCAGTGCGCGCAGTTTCTTGATTACGCGGGCCAAGTGCACGCGGTCGTGCACGCTGACCACTAGTTGGACCACGCTGATGCGACCATCGCGTTCGTCCATGCTGATTTTTTCGATGTTGCCGTCGGCCGCGTTGACGCTGCTGGCCAGCAGGGCGATCAGGCCGCGCTGATGTTCAAGCTCCACACGCAACTCGACGTTGAATTCGCCGGTGACGTCCTTGGCCCATGAGAGCTGGATGCATTTTTCCGGGTTGTGGCGGATTTCGCTGATGTTGCGGCAGTTGTCCAGGTGCACGACCATGCCTTTACCTGCGGACAGGTGACCGACAATCGGGTCGCCCGGGATCGGCGTGCAGCATTTGGCGTAACTGAGCACCAGACCTTCGGTGCCGCGAATCGCCAGCGGACCTTCCGCACTCGGCAACTGCTCGCCTTCACCAAGCAGGCGACGGGCGACCACGTAAGCCATGCGATTGCCCAGGCCGATGTCTTCGAGCAGGTCTTCGATCAGTTCGAGGCGGTACTCGGTGAGCATCGCCTTGACGCGCTCGGCCGGGACTTTGTCCAGAGCGCTGTCGAAACCGTTGAGGACCTTGTTCAGCAGGCGTTCGCCGAGGCTGATGGACTCGGAGCGACGTTGCAGCTTCAGCGCATGGCGGATGTGGGTCCGCGCCTTGCCGGTGACCACGAAGTTGAGCCAGGCCGGGTTCGGCCGCGCGCCGGGTGCGCTGACGATCTCGACCGTGGAGCCGCTTTGCAGCGGTTCGGACAGCGGTGCGAGACGACGATTGATCCGACAGGCAATGCAGCTGTTGCCCACGTCGGTGTGCACCGCGTAAGCGAAGTCGACCGCCGTGGAGCCTTTGGGCAACTCCATGATCCGGCCTTTGGGCGTGAACACGTAGACCTCGTCCGGGAACAGGTCGATCTTCACGCTTTCGATGAATTCCAGCGAGTTGCCGGCGCGTTGCTGCATTTCCAGCACGCCTTTGACCCACTGGCGGGCGCGGGCGTGAGTGCCTTTGGGCTGCTCGTCGCCGCTGGATTTGTACAGCCAATGGGCGGCGATGCCGTTGTTGGCCATCTCTTCCATTTCACGGGTGCGGATCTGGATCTCGATCGGAACACCGTGCATGCCGAACAGCGTGGTGTGCAGCGACTGATAGCCGTTGGCCTTGGGGATCGCGATGTAATCCTTGAAGCGCCCCGGCAACGGTTTGTACAAATTATGTACAGCACCCAGCACGCGGTAGCAGGTATCGACCTTGTCGACGATGATCCGGAACGCGTAGACGTCCATGATCTCGTTGAAGGCCCGACGCTTGCCGCGCATTTTCTTGTAGATGCCGTAGAGGTGTTTCTGACGACCGCTGACCTCGCCCTGAATGCCGTCGATGGCCAGGCAGTGGCTGAGGGATTCTTCGATCTTGTTGACGATTTCCTTGCGATTGCCCCGGGCGCGCTTGACCGCTTGGTTGATCCGCGCGGAACGCATCGGGTGCATGGCCTTGAAGCCGAGGTCTTCGAATTCTATGCGGATGGCGTGCATGCCCAGCCGGTTGGCGATGGGCGCATAGATTTCCAAGGTTTCCTTGGCGATCCGCCGGCGTTTTTCGCCTGACAGGACTTCCAGCGTGCGCATGTTGTGCAGGCGGTCGGCGAGCTTGACCAGGATCACGCGAATGTCGCGCGCCATGGCCATGGCCATTTTCTGGAAGTTTTCGGCTTGTGCTTCGGCCTTGGTCTCGAAGTTCATCTGGGTCAGTTTGCTGACCCCGTCGACCAGTTCGGCCACGGTTTCGCCGAACTGCGCTTGCAGCGCTTCCTTGGCAATACCGGTGTCTTCGATCACGTCATGCAGCATCGCAGCCATCAAGCTCTGATGGTCCATGTGCATGTCGGCAAGAATGTTCGCCACGGCAAGAGGATGCGTGACGTACGCCTCACCGCTGCGGCGGCGTTGGCCGTCGTGGGCTTGTTCGGCGTAGAAGTACGCTCGGCGGACCAGATTGACCTGGTCCTTGCCGAGGTAGGCCGATAAGCGATCGGCGAGGGCGTCTATGCTCGGCATGATAACTCCTGCCGTTCGCTGTGACCCCGCGCCGTGCTACGTCGACCAGGCATAGGCTTAGACGGCCTCGTTGGACTCGTCCTCGAACGCTGCGAACAGCGGTTCGTCTTCGACGATTTCAGCGTTGGCGATGAACTCGTAGCTCATCAGGCCTTCGGCGATTTCACGCAGGGCTACAACGGTAGGCTTGTCGTTTTCCCACTGAACCAGGGGCTCTTTGCCGCCGGTGGCCAGTTGACGGGCACGCTTGGTGGACAGCATGACCAGCTCAAAACGGTTTTCCACGTGGTTCAGGCAGTCTTCAACGGTTACGCGGGCCATGGTATTCCTCGGAGCGAATGCAATATGCGCGCTGCCCGGGTGGGCGAGCGGACTCAACAGTTTAAAAAATCACCAGCGATTAGGGAAGCGCTGATTTTTTGACCAAGCCCTTCAACGCGCTGCAAGTGCCAATGTAAAGCCCTTGCAGCGGTTTTGGAAAGAGCTGTTTAGCCGAGCAATTCAGCCAAAAGTTTGCCGTGACGCTGTTGCTGGCGCTTCTGATGCAGCTGATTGGCGCGGAAAATCGCCTGCAAATCGCGCAGTGCATGGGCGAAATCGTCGTTGATGATCAGGTAGTCATAGTCGACGTAGTGGCTCATCTCGCTGACGGCCTCACGCATCCGGCCATCAATGATCTCGTCGCTGTCCTGGCCGCGATTGGTCAGGCGCTGGTGCAAGGCCTGCAGGGACGGTGGCAGAATGAAGATCGAGCGGGCTTGGGGCATCAACTTGCGTACCTGCTCTGCACCCTGCCAGTCGATTTCCAGAATCAGGTCGTGGCCTTCGTCCAGGGTCTGCTGCAGGTGGCTTTGCGACGTGCCGTAGAGGTTGCCGAACACTTCGGCGCGCTCGAGGAAATCCCCATGCTCGATCATCTTCACGAACTCGCCGCGTTCGACGAAGTGATAGTTCACGCCGTTCACTTCACCGGGGCGCATGGCGCGAGTGGTGTGGGAGACCGAGACGCGGATCTCCTGATCAGCGTCGGTCAGGGCCTTGACCAGGCTGCTCTTGCCCGCGCCCGAAGGGGCGGAAATGATGTACAGGGTGCCGGTGCTGTGGGTCATGTCGGGTTTGCCTTACTCAATATTCTGCACTTGTTCGCGCATCTGCTCGATCAACACTTTGAGGTTGACCGCCGCCTGGGTGCTGCGCGGGTCGAAGGCTTTGGAGCCCAGTGTGTTGGCTTCGCGGTTGAGTTCCTGCATCAGGAAGTCCAGGCGCCGACCGGCAGCGCCGCCGGACTTGAGCACCCGGCGAACTTCGATGATGTGAGTGCTCAGGCGATCCAGCTCTTCGGCGACGTCGCTTTTTTGCGCGAGCATGACCATTTCCTGTTCCAGGCGCTGCGGGTCCATCTCGGCTTTCATGTCGGCGAAGCGGTCGAGGACTTTCTGGCGCTGGGTGGCAAGCATCTGCGGGACCAGTTCACGCAGGGTCACCACGTCTTCTTCAATGGAGGTCAGGCGATCATTGATCAGTCGCGCCAGCTCCGCGCCTTCACGCTCGCGACCGGCCTTGAGTTCCTTCAGGCCTTCGTTGAACAGCGCCAGTGCTTCGGCATTCAAGGCTTGCGGGTCGGTGGCATCGCCCACCAGAACGCCGGGCCAGGCCAACACTTCCAGCGGGTTCAGCGCGGCCGGGTTCTTGATCAGGCCGGCGATGGTCTCGGCAGCAGCGACCAATTGCGCGGCGCGCTCGCGATCCACTTGCAGAGGCTTATCGGTGTTTTCTTCGGTGAAGCGCAGGGTGCATTCGAGCTTGCCCCGGGAGATGCCCTGACGCAGCGCTTCGCGAACTGCGCCTTCGAGATCGCGAAACGACTCCGGCAGGCGCAAGTGCGGTTCCAGGTAGCGGCTGTTGACCGAGCGCAATTCCCAGCTCAGGGTGCCTTGGGCGCCGGCTTTTTCGACGCGGGCGAAGGCGGTCATGCTGTGCACCATGGAGGTACCTCGCAATTCAGGTTTGCATTACCAAAGGTTTCGCGAACCCGATATCTGTGAATTAAAGCCGACAGGCAGCAAAGGCGCAGGATTGTAGCGCAACGGGACGGATGCGCCCAAACACACGGTGTGACAAAGGGCTGCAGGCCGTCGGTTAAGCGCTGTTCTAAGCTCAAGCCAGGGCCTTCAATCGTCGGGCGGATTTTTTAGAAGTGCCCAGGCTCGGCGCGCGGCTCTATAATGCTCGGCAGTTTTCCGTCCCCCGTACAGGTATTCCCTATGAAACGTCCAAGTGGTCGCGCTGCCGATCAGCTCCGCTCGATCCGCATTACCCGCAACTACACCAAACACGCCGAGGGATCTGTACTGGTCGAGTTCGGTGATACCAAAGTCATCTGCACCGTCAGCGTCGAAAACGGCGTGCCGCGTTTCCTCAAAGGTCAGGGCCAAGGCTGGTTGACCGCCGAATACGGCATGCTGCCGCGCGCCACCGGCGAGCGTAACCAGCGTGAAGCGAGCCGCGGCAAGCAAGGTGGCCGGACCCTGGAAATCCAGCGTCTGATCGGTCGTTCCCTGCGCGCTTCGCTGGACATGTCCAAGCTGGGCGACGTCACCCTGTACGTCGACTGCGATGTGATCCAGGCTGATGGCGGCACCCGCACTGCGTCCATCACCGGCGCCATGGTTGCATTGGTCGACGCCTTGAAAGTGATCAAGAAGCGCGGTGGCCTGAAAGGCGGCGACCCGCTCAAGCAAATGATCGCGGCCGTTTCGGTTGGCATGTATCAGGGTGAACCAGTGCTCGACCTCGACTACCTGGAAGACTCGGCTGCCGAGACCGACCTGAACGTGGTGATGACCAGCACCGGCGGCTTCATCGAAGTCCAGGGCACTGCCGAAGGCGCGCCGTTCCAGCCTGAAGAGCTGACCGCCATGCTTGAATTGGCGAAGAAAGGCATGACCGAGATTTTCGAACTGCAAAAGGCTGCACTGGCCGACTGATCGCACCCGCTCCAGACAAGGAGGACGTTATGAGTGACGAGCAAGAGCTGCTTCCCACCCCGAGCAAAGAGGTTCGGCAGTGGGCAATGTTTTGTCACCTGTCCGCCTTGCTGGGGATCTGGATTCCGTTCGGTACGCTGATCGGCCCGCTGATTCTCTGGCAGATGAAGCGCGAGATGGACCCGTTTGTGGATGCGCAGGGCAAGGAAGCGCTGAATTTTCAGATCACCGTCGCCATTGCTTCCGCCATCTGCTTCCTGCTGATGGTGGTGATCATCGGGTTTTTCCTGTTTGGTCTGGTGGCGATTGGTGCGCTGGTGCTGACGATCATCGCTGGGGTGAAAGCCAATGAAGGGGTGCCGTATCGGTATCCGTTCACATGGCGGTTGATCAAATAACGATCAGCGCTGGATTCCCTGGTGGGAGCGACAGCTGTGTGAAAATGCAGTTCGCCACGCTTTAAAAACAAATGCCCTGACTTGTCGGGGCATTTGTTTTTTTGAAATTGGATTAACTTCCCCAACGTTGCCATTAGCAATAATCACCTGCCGTCGGTATTTGCGGCGCACTATCGCTCTTACACTTCTAGTCACAACTGCTTCGCCTCAGTACTGCCTATGTGCTTGGCAATGAGACTTCGTGGTTGATAAAGTTGCCCCAAGTAATATTCCTTCAGAAATATTTCGATATATTCAGACCATTGAAGGTCCTTGAATTTAAAGCAAATCAGTGTTGAGAAGATCAACCTGTTCAAGAGGCGTGTCCAGGTAAAAAGTTCGCCCCTGAATATATATCAAAGAATTATCCAAAT
The DNA here is from genome assembly GCF_054897965.1 of Pseudomonas sp. LB3P81. Taxonomy (NCBI): domain Bacteria; kingdom Pseudomonadati; phylum Pseudomonadota; class Gammaproteobacteria; order Pseudomonadales; family Pseudomonadaceae; genus Pseudomonas; species Pseudomonas sp. LB3P81. The sequence goes on from NZ_JBUBVG010000001.1 coordinate 3,539,927, forward strand.
GCTTCAGCTCGATTTTTATGGAACACTTGTGGCCGCCTCTTTAGTACTGTTGCTGGGGCGCGGACTAGTCACACGAATCGGTTTTTTACGCAGCTACAATATTCCTGAGCCTGTAGCAGGCGGCCTGGTGGTTGCTCTGCTTCTCCTGGTTTTGCGGGGCCTTGATATTGAAGTCCGATTTGACACCTCTCTGCAGACTCCCTTGATGCTGGCGTTTTTTGCCACCATTGGCTTGAGTGCGGACTTCGCCAGTCTGAAGAAAGGCGGGCGCGTAGTGGGGGTTTTTCTCCTGGCAGTCATCGGGCTTCTGGTGGTGCAGAATGCCATGGGCATCGGGCTCGCAAAGGCCTTGGGGCTCGATCCGTTGATGGGCTTGTTGACGGGCTCGATTACGTTGTCTGGCGGTCATGGTACAGGTGCTGCCTGGGGAGCGACGTTCAGTGAGAAGTTCGGTCTGGCGTCCGCCTCTGAGCTTGCCATGGCCTCTGCGACGTTTGGATTGGTGCTGGGCGGGTTGATTGGTGGTCCGGTCGCTCGCCTGCTCATCAAACGTGTTCAGACACCCGGCTGCGAGCAAGATAAGCCGCGGCTGCCAAAGGGCTTCGAGCAGCCAAACAAAGAGCGTGCGATCACACCATTTTCGTTTATCGAGACACTCGCTCTAATCGCTGTCAGCTTGATGGCAGGCTCTCTTCTGAATGGCCTGCTTCACGGAACCGCATTTGAGTTGCCGACGTTCGTTTGCGTCTTGTTCGTGGGTGTGATTTTACGGAACGGGCTTTCAGCGCTTGGCTTGTATCAGGTGTTTGAGCGTGAAGTTTCCGTGTTGGGGAATGTCAGCTTATCGCTGTTTCTGGCGATCGCTCTGATGTCGCTCAAACTGTGGGATCTGGCAGCACTGGCTTTACCGATCTTTATCATCTTGGCTGCGCAAGCGTTGGTCATGGCACTGTTTGCGATTTTCGTGACATTCAGAATGATGGGCAGCAACTACGATGCGGCAGTTCTGGCGGCAGGGCACTGTGGTTTTGGACTGGGTGCAACGCCAACTGCCATCGCTAACATGCAAGCGGTGACGCAACGTTACGGACCTTCGCAGATAGCGTTTCTAGTGGTGCCGATGGTGGGTGCTTTCTTCATCGACATCATTAATGTCATCGTGATCAAGTTGTACCTGGCGCTGCCGTTATTCGCCGCTGTTTGAAGGTATGACGCATAAAAAATGCCCGTATCTTTCGATACGGGCATTTTCGTCAACCGGTCAGCTAGATGGTCAGCGTCCAGTCGTAGTCCACGATCAGCGGCGCATGCTGCGAGAACCGTGGCTGACGTGGCAGGCGCGCGCTGCGTACGAAGCGGCGCAGGCCCGGGGTCAGTATCTGGTAATCGAAGCGCCAGCCGAGGTTGAGCATCTCAGCCTGTTCGTTGTCTGGCCACCAGCTGTACTGATCACCCTCACGGCTGACTTCGCGCAGGGCATCGACGTAGCCCATGTTGCCGACAATCTCGTCCATCCAGGCGCGTTCAGGTGCCAGGAAGCCCGGGGATTGCTGGCTGTCGCGCCAGTTCTTGATATCCAGCTTTTGTTGCGCCACGTACAGCGAGCCACAGTAAATGTACTCGCGACGTTTGCGCCGCTGTTTATCCAGATAACGGGCGAAGTCGTCCATTAGCTTGAACTTCTGGTTCAAGTCTTCATCGCCGTTCTGCCCCGAAGGGAGCAGCAAGGTCGCGATGCTGACCTTGTCGAAATCGGCTTGCAGGTAGCGCCCGTAGCGGTCGGCCGTCTCGAAGCCGAGACCGCTGATGACTGCCTTCGGTTGCAACCGCGAGTACAAAGCCACGCCACCCTGGGCGGGAACTTCGGCTTCGCAGGCATAAAGGAAGTAGCCATCCAGTTGGAAGGCTGGATCGTCCAGTTCAAAGGCGGAGGCGCGGGTGTCCTGCAGGCAGATGACGTCGGCATTCTGTGCTTGCAGCCAACTGAGCAAACCTCGCTCCACTGCAGCCTGAATACCATTGACGTTCACACTGATGATCCGCATAAATGGCCCCAAAAATCGCGTGCGTGTATGATACACGGCGTCAACCTAATTAGCTAAATCCGTGGTATTTGGGGTTTTTTTCATGCAAGCGTATCAGCGCGATTTCATTCGTTTTGCCATCGATCGCGGCGTTTTGCGCTTCGGTGAGTTCACCCTGAAGTCCGGACGCACCAGTCCTTACTTCTTCAATGCCGGCCTCTTCAACTCCGGTTCGGCACTTGCGCAACTGGGTCGTTTCTACGCGGCAGCCATCGTCGAGAGCGGCATCCCGTTCGACGTCTTGTTTGGCCCGGCGTACAAAGGCATCCCGTTGGCGGCAACCACTGCGGTGGCCCTGGCTGAACATCACAACCGTGATCTGCCATGGTGCTTCAACCGCAAGGAGGCCAAGGCCCACGGCGAAGGCGGCAGCCTGGTCGGTGCGCCATTGACCGGCGATGTGCTGATCATCGACGACGTGATAACTGCTGGCACCGCGATTCGCGAAGTGATGCAGATTATCGCTTCGCAGGACGGCGCCAAGGCGGCGGGCGTGCTGATCGCCCTGAACCGACAGGAGCGTGGCAATGGCGAGTTGTCGGCGATTCAGGAAGTGGAGCGTGACTTTGGTATTCCGGTGATCAGCATTGTTTCGCTGAATCAGGTGCTCGAGTTCCTGGCGGATGATCCGCAGCTCAAGCAGCATCTTCCAGCCGTTGAAGCCTACCGCGCCCAATTCGGCGTCTGACACTAATCCCTGCGGGCTTGTGTGGCGAGGGAGCTTGCTCCCGCTGGGCTGCGTAGCAGACCCAAGAATTTTGTGAGTGCTCCGCACTCAAGCGGGAGCAAGCTCCCTCGCCACAAAAAATGATTTACCACAGGGATCGTAGGCGAAAAAAGACCCCGCTCAGCCAGGCTGAGCGGGGTCTTTTTGTATGCGCTATCGCTTAAGGACGCTTGCGATTGCTGATCAACGTACCCACACCGGTGTCAGTGAAGATCTCCAGCAGAATCGCATTCGGAACCCGACCATCAATGATCAACGAACTGCCCACGCCGCCCTGAACCGCTTCCAGCGCGCAACGGATCTTCGGCAGCATGCCGCCGTAGATGGTGCCGTCGGCGATCAGATCGTCCACTTGCTGAGTAGTCAGCCCCGTCAGGACGGTGCCCGACTTGTCCATTAGCCCGGCAATGTTGGTCAGCAACATCAGCTTTTCAGCCTTCAGCGCTTCGGCCACTTTACCGGCCACCAGGTCAGCATTGATGTTGTACGACTCACCATTGGCACCGACGCCAATCGGCGCGATCACCGGAATGAAGTCACCTTTGACCAGCAGGTTCAGCAGGTCGGTGTTGATCCCGACCACTTCGCCCACCTGGCCGATGTCGATGATTTCCGGTTGGGTCATCTCCGGCGTCTGGCGGGTCACGGTGAGCTTTTTCGCACGAATCAGCTCGGCGTCTTTACCGGTCAGGCCGATGGCGCTACCGCCATGACGGTTGATCAGGTTGACGATGTCCTTGTTGACCTGGCCACCGAGGACCATTTCCACCACGTCCATGGTCTGCGCGTCGGTCACGCGCATGCCATCGATGAAGTGGCTCTCGATCGACAGACGCTTGAGCAGGTCGCCGATTTGCGGGCCGCCGCCGTGAACCACCACCGGGTTAATCCCGACGGCTTTCATCAGCACGATGTCGCGGGCGAAGCCGGTTTTCAGCTCCTCGCTTTCCATCGCGTTGCCGCCGTATTTGATCACCAGCGTCTTGCCGACATAGCGGCGAATGTAAGGCAGCGCTTCGGACAGGACCTTGGCGGTGTTGGCGGCGGCTTCGCGTTCGAGGATCATTCAGGGCTCCGGGTGAATCAGAACGGTAGTTGGAGATCAGGTGCAACACGTTTCAACTGGACATGGAAGACGTCCTTGATGCGCTGCAATTCAGCCTCGTCATCGGCCTCGAAGCGCAGCACCAGCACCGGTGTGGTGTTGGAGGCGCGAACCAGGCCCCAGCCTTTGGCGTAGTCGACTCGCACGCCGTCGATGGTGGTCAGGTCGGCGCCTTCGCCCCACTTCGCGTCGTGCAGTGCATCAATGATGCTGAATTTGCTCTCTTCGGTCACATGGATATTGATTTCCGGCGTAGAAATATCGTTCGGGAAGGTCGCAAACAGCTCTTCCGCGGTGGATTTTTCCTTGCTGAGGATCTCCAGCAGCCGTGCGGCACTGTAAATGCCGTCGTCGAAACCGAACCAGCGTTCCTTGAAGAAGATGTGCCCGCTCATTTCGCCGGCCAACAAGGCGCCGGTCAGTTTCATTTTCTTTTTGATCAGCGAGTGACCGGTCTTCCACATTAGCGGACGACCGCCGTATTCCTTGATCAGCGGCGTCAGGCGGCGGGTGCATTTGACGTCGAAGATGATTTCCGCGTCCGGGTTGCGCGCCACCACGTCACGGGCGAACAGCATCAGCAGACGGTCCGGGTAGACGATGCTGCCGGTATTGGTCACCACGCCAACGCGGTCGCCGTCACCGTCGAAGGCCAGGCCGATGTCGGCGTTGGTTTCCTTGACCTTGGCGATCAGGTCGACCAGGTTTTCAGGCTTGCCCGGGTCCGGGTGGTGGTTCGGGAAGTTGCCGTCCACCTCGCAGAACAACGGGATGACTTCGCAGTTCAGCGCTTCGATCAGTTGCGGGGCAATCACGCCGGCCGCGCCGTTGCCGCAGTCGACCACGACTTTGAGGCGGCGAGCGAGTTTGATGTCCTCGACGATTTCAGTGTTGTAACGGTCGAGAATTTCTACTTTGGTGATGCTGCCCTTGCCGCTGCTCAGGTTGTTGGTCTTGAGGCGGTCGTGCAGGGCCTGGATCTGTTCGTTGGCCAAAGTATCGCCAGCGATGACGATCTTGAAGCCGTTGTAGTTCGACGGGTTGTGGCTGCCGGTGAGCATCACGCCCGATTTGCCGGCCAGCACATTGGCGGCGTAGTACAGCGCCGGCGTTGGCACCAGGCCCACGTCACTGACGTGGCAACCGGCGTCGGCCAGGCCTTTGATCAGTTGTTCGACCAGTTCCGGACCGGACAGGCGGCCGTCACGGCCAACGGAAACGTTCGGTTCGTCCTGGGCCAGGCTTTGGGCGCCGATGGCGCGACCTAGCCAGTAAGCGGTTTCAGCGTTCAGGAATTCCGGGACGGTGCCGCGAATGTCGTAGGCGCGGAAAATGCTGTCGGGGAACTTGGGTGCGACTTGGGCTGGCGTGCTCATCTGTGGGAATGCTCCATCTCGAAAAGTGGCTGGACTTGTGCGCGAAGAACGCTTCGGCGGGTTCGAACTGAAGGGTATGACGGCGTTTTCCGCAGAGAGTTCGTGGTGCGAAAAGGCCATGACACCGATTTCAGTTAGCATTTGTCGGGCCAATGCCTTGGTTTCCAGTGTTAAACCTTCCAGATGACGGCTGTGCAACTTCAGCATCCAGCGCACCTGTGGCGAGGGAGCTTGTCGGATCGCCGCACCGTCCCGCTTGAGTGCGGAGCACTCACAAAATCGGCAATGACTTACAGAGTTTTGGGGCCGCTACGCAGCCCAACGCGAGCAAGCTCGCTCGCCACAGAGTGGATCTATCGGATCAATGGCTGCCGGAATGCCCGAAACCACCTGCGCCGCGCTCGGTTTCAACGAACTCTTCGACCATTTCGAAATGCGCTTGAACGACCGGCACCAGCACCAGTTGCGCCAGACGCTCGCCAACGACCATGTTGAAGTCAGTTTGGCCACGGTTCCAGCACGAAACCATCAACGGACCCTGGTAATCGGAGTCGATCAAACCGACCAGATTGCCCAGCACGATGCCGTGCTTATGGCCCAGGCCCGAGCGCGGCAGAATCAGCGCCGCCAAGCCTGGATCGCCAATGTAAACGGACAGGCCGGTCGGGATCAGCACGGTTTCACCCGGCTTGATCACGGTGTCTTTTTCCAGCATGGCGCGCAGGTCGAGGCCGGCGGAGCCTTTCGTGGCGTACTGCGGCAGCGGGAATTCAGTACCGATGCGGGGGTCGAGGATCTTGGCTTGCAAAGCGTGCATGTAAATTAAACCTGGTTCAGACGTTCGGCGATAAAAGTGATCAGCTGGCGAGCGATTTTGCTCTTGCTGGTCTGGGCGAAAAGTGTGGCGTGTAGCTCACGGTCGATCACGCTGCAGGCGTTTTCTTCGCTGTTGAAGCCAATACTCGGGTTGGCGACGTCATTGGCGACGATCAAATCGAGGTTCTTGTCTTTCAACTTGCGTGCAGCGTAGTCGAGCAGGTGTTCGGTTTCGGCAGCGAAGCCGACACTGAATGGGCGATCGGGGCGGGTGGCAATGGTGGCCAGAATGTCTGGGTTGCGTACCATTTGTAGTAACAAGCCGTCGCCGTTCGTAGGGTCTTTCTTGAGTTTCTGTGGGGCGACGACTTCCGGGCGGTAGTCCGCCACCGCTGCGGAAGCGATGAACAGGTCGCAGGGGATCGCGGCTTCACAGGCGGCGAGCATGTCGCGGGCGCTGACCACGTCGATGCGGGTAACGCGATCCGGGGTTGGCAGGTGCACCGGGCCGGTGATCAGGGTTACGCGGGCGCCTGCTTCAACGGCGGCTTCGGCCAGGGCAAAGCCCATTTTCCCGGAGCTGTGGTTGGTGATGTAGCGCACCGGGTCGATGTTTTCCTGGGTCGGGCCGGCAGTGATCAGCACGTGTTTGCCGGTCAGCGCCTGACGCTGGAAGCAGTCCGCCGCGCATTGAGCGAGTTCGACGGCTTCGAGCATGCGGCCCAGGCCGACATCGCCACAGGCCTGGCTGCCGGAGGCGGGGCCGAAGGCTTTGATGTTGCGGCTTTCAAGGGTTTGCAGGTTGGCCTGGGTCGCCGGATCGCGCCACATGGCCTGGTTCATTGCCGGGGCCACGGCGACTACGGCGTCGGTGGCCAGCACCAGCGTGGTCAGCAGGTCGTCGGCAATGCCTTGGGCCAGACGCGCTATCAGGTCCGCGGTGGCGGGGGCGATCAGCACCATGTCGGCCCACTTGGCCAGTTCGATGTGGCCCATCGCGGCTTCGGCCGCCGGGTCCAGCAGGTCCAGATGAACCGGATGCCCGGACAAGGCCTGCATGGTCAGCGGAGTGATGAACTCGCTGCCGCCACTGGTCATGACCACGCGCACTTCAGCGCCCTGGTCGATCAGGCGGCGAACCAGATCGGCGCTCTTGTAGGCAGCAATGCCGCCGCCGACGCCCAGAACGATGCGTTTCCGATACAGCCGCTGCATAGGTCTGCCTTTCGTTTCGTTGATGACTGCGTGGCGATACCCCCTCCCCAGGAGTGAAATCGCTCGCAAAAAAGATGGGCTACGATATCACAGCGACCGCTACGGAACAGCGGCGCCCACAGACCAGGGAGGTGTTATGAGTATTCGTGATTGGCCGGCGGCCGAGCGGCCGCGGGAGAGGTTACTGGAGTTGGGTTCGGCGAGCCTGTCGGACGCTGAGCTGCTGGCGATTTTTCTACGGACCGGTGTATCCGGCAAAAGCGCGGTGGATCTGGCGCGACATTTGTTGAGTCAATTTGGCAGCCTGCGTTCGCTGATGGAGGCTGATCAACAAACGTTCAGCAAACAGTTAGGGCTCGGCCCAGCGAAATTCGCTCAATTGCAGGCGATTCTGGAAATGGGCCGGCGGCATCTGGCCGAGCGCGCGCGTCAGAAGCCGGCGCTGGAAAATCCGCAGGTCGTTCGTGATTATCTGAAGTCGATGCTGCGGCACGAGCCTCATGAGGTGTTTGGCTGTCTGTTTCTGGATTCCAAGCATCAAGTGCTGACGTTTGAAGCGTTGTTTCGCGGTTCTATCGACAGCACGAGCGTTCATCCAAGGCAGGTGGTCAAGCGCGCCCTTGCTCACAACGCTGCTGCGGTGATCCTCTGCCACAATCATCCGTCGGGCAACACCAACCCCAGTCAAGCGGACCGAAAGCTGACCAAGCGCCTGCAAGATGCGCTGGACCTGATCGATGTGCGGGTGCTCGACCATTTCATCATTGGTGACGGCGATCCGCTGTCGATGGCTGAGTATGGGTGGATGTGAGCGGGTAAATACGATACCCATGTGGGAGCGGGCTTGCTCGCGAAGGCGTCGTGTCAGTCAATATTTATGTCGCCTGACACACCGCTTTCGCGAGCAAGCCCGCTCCCACAGGGTTTTGTGGTGTGGTTATTACTTGAGGCTGACCCTGGAGTAATCCTGACGGCCAAACGGGCTGACCGAATACCCCTCGACTTCCTTGCGCATCAGCGCGAAGGCCGTCGGGTGAGCCAGCGGCAACCACAGCGCCTGCTGTTGGATCTGCGTCTGAGCCTGCTCATAAAGCTTGGTGCGCACGCCTTGCTCGGAAGTGGTCTTACCGGCGCTGATCAGCTTGTCCAGGTCCTGGTTGCAGTAACGGGCGAAGTTGGTGCCGGACTTGACCGCCGCGCAGGAAAACTGCGGTGTGAGGAAGTTGTCGGGATCGCCGTTGTCGCCGGCCCAGCCCATGAACAGCAGGTCGTGTTCACCGGCTTTGGCGCGACGGATTACTTCGCCCCATTCGATCACGCGGATTTCGGCCTGAATGCCGATTTCCGCGAGATCCGACTGCAGCATTTGCGCACCAAGGCTTGGGTTGGGATTCAGCAGGCTGCCGGATGGGCGAGTCCAGATAGTCGTCTGGAAACCATCTTTCAGTCCGGCCTTGGCCATCAATGCCTTGGCTTTCTCAACGTCGTGCGGGTAGCCCGGCAAGCTTTTGGCGTAGCTCCAGGTGTTAGGCGGGTACGGGCCGTCAGCGGACTCGGCGGTGTCTTCGAACACGGCTTTGAGGTAATTGGCCTTGTCGAACGCGAGGTTGATTGCCTGACGCACTTCAGGCTTGTCCAGCGGCGGATGCTGGCTGTTGATGGCGACGAACGCGGTCATGAACGCGTCGGTCTTTTCCACTTTCAGCGTCGGTTCTTTCAGTGCTGCCTGTACGTCCAGCGGCTTGGGCGAGAGGGCGATCTGGCACTCGTTGCGGCGCAGCTTTTGCAGCCGCACGTTGGCGTCCGGGGTGATGGCGAAGATCAGCGGGTCCACCGAAGGCTTGCCACGGAAATAATCCGGGTTGGCCTTGTAACGAATCGAGGCATCTTTCTGGAATCGGGTGAACACGAACGGCCCGCTGCCGATCGGCTGGCTATTGAGCTTCTCCGGGGTGCCGGCCTTCAGCAGTTTGTCGGCGTACTCGGCGGAGTAGATCGAGGCGAAGCCCATGCTCAGCGTCGGCAGGAAGGTCGAGTCCGGGTGATCGAGGGTGAAGCGCACGGTCAGCGGGTCAAGCGCGTCGATCTTCTTTATCAGCGCTGGCAACTGCATCGACTGCGCGTGCGGGAAGCCGCTCTGCGCCACTTTGTGCCAAGGATTTGCCGGATCGAGCATGCGGTCGAAGCTGAATTTCACGTCTTCGGCGGTGAGGTCGCGCGTCGGGCTGAAGTACTCGGTGCGGTGGAATTTCACCTGCGGGTGCAGTTTGAACACGTAGGTCAGGCCGTCGGGCGTGACTTCCCAGCTGTCCGCGAGCCCGGCGACCACTTTGCCGCTGGCCGTCTCGAAGTCCACCAGTCGGTTCATCAGCACGTCGGCCGAGGCGTTGGTGGTGGTCAGCGAGTTGTATTGCACCACGTCGAACCCTTCCGGGCTGGCCTCGGTGCAGACACTCAGAGCGGCAGCATGGGCCAACGGGCTCAGTAGAAGCGGGGCGAGCAACAGCGGTAGGGCAGCGAGGCGCATGGTCGGATTCCTTTACAGATCGAAGGCCCATCTGCAAGTGCAGTCTGGAAAAGGCCTACCCTAGTGGGCTCTTTTGTAAATGACTATCCCCTTTTTCATTTTAAGGGGACTATGTGCGATTGTTTTCGGTGTGTGCTGTCCGAAAAAAACCCTGGATTGGCCGGTTGGCCGATTCTCTGCGACGAGCGGTCTTTATCGACGATAGCCTTTATCCAAGGCGCTCGGAGCCATAAAAACGGGGGTTTTATCAAGTCTGTGCACACGGAATGTTGTTGCTTTCCAGTCTTTCTGGTATAAAGCAGCGCTCTTTTCTAGGGGCCCGGTTCCTTCACTGTAGGTGTAGCCGGTAAGACCTCTAAAGAAACGCGGCGCCTGGCGCCAAATGACTGAGAGATTAAGCGGCCAACCCATGCCGGGTTGGGCATGTGGTTTTAGAGGGCTGAGGCATGTCGAGAGTATGTCAAGTTACCGGTAAGGGTCCGGTGACTGGGAATAACATTTCCCACGCAAACAACAAAACCCGTCGTCGTTTCCTGCCGAACCTGCAGCATCACCGCTTCTGGGTTGAAGAAGAGAAACGTTTCGTGCGTCTGCGCGTATCTGCCAAAGGCATGCGTATCATCGACAAGCGTGGCATCACTGTCGTGCTGGCCGAAATCCGCAAAGCTGGCAAGATCTAAGGGAGCTAATCATGCGTGAATTGATTCGTTTGATTTCGAGCGCCGGTACTGGTCACTTCTACACTACCGACAAGAACAAGCGCACTACCCCGGACAAAATCGAGATCAAGAAATTTGATCCGGTTGTTCGTAAGCACGTGATCTACAAAGAAGGCAAAATCAAGTAATTGATTTTTCCCTCTTACGAAAAAGGCCCGTATCGCGAGATACGGGCCTTTTTTGTTACCTGGCGATTGTGCGTTGCCTTTCAGGGCCCAAACAATAAAAATCCTCAGGCCTTCTTTTCAAACGCCACATAAATCTTGCGGCACGGCTCCAGCACTTCCCAGGTACCTCGGAACCCGGCCGGGATCACGAAGCGATCGCCCGCGCGCACGGTTTTACTGTTGCCGTCGTTGTCGCGCAGCACTGAAACGCCCTGAACAATTTCGCAGTATTCATGTTCGGTGAAGTTCACCAGCCACTGACCGACTGCACCTTCCCACACCCCCGCATTCAACTGGCCGCAAGGACTGTTGTAGTGGTTGTAAACCACTTGCTCGGGGTCGCCCTTCAAGATTTTCGCCTGATCCGGCCTGTAGCGTTCTGGCTCGGTAGTGGCCTGGCTGAAGTCGACGATATTCTGGATGCTCATTGTTGTAATCCCCCGTGATTGCGGCGCGAGTGGCTGGAAAGCTGCTGGAAAGCCCAAAGTCTATGTTTATTAAAATGAACACCGCAAGGCCGTTTACCGACCTTATGTCAAATATATTGAAACAACCCCGGCCACTGGTTTAGGGTGGCGGTTGCCTTGGGCCGAAATGCAGGCTGGCCGGGCAGAATTCCTGGGGACGTCCGCGAAGAACGCAGGGCGCTCGTATTCAATAAGAGGAGGACACTCGAATGACCACCCTGACTCGTGCCGATTGGGAACAACGGGCTCGCGATCTGAAGATCGAAGGCCGCGCCTATATCAATGGCGAATACACCGATGCCGTCTCCAGCGAGACTTTCGAGTGCATCAGTCCGGTCGATGGCCGTTTGCTGGGCAAGATTGCCAGCTGTGACGCCGCCGACGCCCAGCGCGCTGTTGAAAACGCTCGCGCCACGTTCAATTCCGGCGCCTGGTCGCGCCTGGCGCCGACCAAACGCAAAGCCACCATGATCCGTTTCGCCGGCCTGCTGAAACAACACGCCGAAGAGCTGGCCCTGCTTGAAACCCTCGACATGGGCAAGCCGATCAGCGATTCCCTGTACATCGACGTTCCCGGCGCGGCGCAAGCCTTGAGCTGGAGCGGTGAAGCCATCGACAAGATCTATGACGAAGTGGCCGCGACCCCGCACGATCAGCTGGGTCTGGTCACTCGAGAGCCGGTCGGCGTTGTCGGCGCCATCGTGCCATGGAACTTCCCGCTGATGATGGCCTGCTGGAAACTCGGCCCGGCGCTGTCCACCGGTAACTCGGTGATCCTCAAGCCGTCTGAAAAATCGCCGCTGACCGCCATCCGCATCGCGGCGCTGGCCGTTGAAGCGGGTATCCCGAAAGGCGTGCTGAACGTACTGCCGGGCTACGGTCACACCGTCGGCAAGGCCCTGGCCCTGCACAACGACGTCGACACCCTGGTGTTCACCGGTTCGACCAAGATCGCCAAGCAACTGCTGATCTACTCCGGCGAGTCGAACATGAAGCGCGTCTGGCTCGAAGCCGGCGGCAAGAGCCCGAACATCGTGTTTGCCGATGCGCCGGACCTGCAAGCCGCCGCCGAAGCAGCCGCTGGCGCAATCGCCTTCAACCAGGGCGAAGTCTGCACCGCCGGTTCGCGTCTGCTGGTCGAGCGTTCGATCAAGGACGCATTCCTGCCGCTGGTGATCGAAGCGCTGAAAACCTGGAAACCGGGCAACCCGCTGGACCCGGCGACCAACGTTGGCGCGCTGGTGGACACCCAGCAGATGAACACCGTGCTGTCCTACATCGAATCCGGTCACGCCGATGGCGCCAAACTGGTTGCGGGCGGCAAGCGCACGCTTCAGGAAACCGGTGGCACCTACGTTGAGCCAACGATTTTCGACGGCGTCAGCAACGCGATGAAAATCGCTCAGGAAGAAATCTTTGGTCCGGTCCTGTCGGTCATCGCTTTCGACACTGCAGAAGAAGCCATCGCGATTGCCAACGACACGCCGTACGGCCTGGCCGCTGCAGTGTGGACCAAGGACATCTCGAAGGCTCACCTGACCGCCCGGGCGCTGCGTGCAGGTAGCGTGTGGGTGAATCAGTACGACGGCGGCGACATGACCGCACCGTTTGGTGGCTTCAAGCAGTCGGGCAACGGTCGCGACAAGTCGTTGCATGCGTTCGACAAGTACACCGAGCTGAAGGCGACCTGGATCAAGTTGTAAGCCAGTGAAGGAGCCCGTTTGTAATCCGGGCTCCTGAACGATGCAGATCCCTTGTGGGAGCGGGCTTGCTCGCGAAGGCGCCGTAACAGACAACGATGCTGTTGGATGTGATGGCCTCTTCGCGAGCAAGCCCGCTCCCACATTTGCTTTGTGCCGCCTGAAAAAAATAACAATCCACAGGAGCGTGGAACATGCGTTGGGCGACTTATTTCGCCGTGTTGGCGTCTGTCTTGAGTGTCGGTCTGGCCCTGGGTGTCAGCATGCCGCTGGTGTCGTTTCGCCTGGAAGGCTGGGGTTACGGCTCGTTTGCGATTGGCGTCATGGCCGCAATGCCGGCGATCGGCGTGTTGCTGGGGGCGAAAATCTCCAGCCATCTGGCGGCGCGACTTGGCACGGCCAATCTGATGCGCCTGTGCCTGTGGGCCGGGGCGTTGTCCATCGGTTTGCTGGCGCTGTTGCCGAGTTACCCGGTGTGGCTGGTGTTGCGCCTGATGATCGGAGTGATCCTGACCCTCGTCTTCATCCTCGGCGAAAGCTGGATCAACCAGTTGGTGGTCGAGCAATGGCGCGGACGACTGGTGGCGTTGTATGGCAGCAGCTATGCGCTGAGTCAGCTGGCCGGGCCGTTGCTGCTGGGGGGTCTGGGCACCGAGCACGATTACGGATTCTGGGTCGGCGTCGGTTTGCTCACGGTCGCGCCGTTCCTGTTGCTGGGCCGCAGCGGCGCACCGACCAGTGAAGCCTGCAGCGTGACCTTCAGCGACTTGTGGGGCTTCTGCCGAGGTCTGCCAGCGATTGCCTGGGCGGTGTCGCTGTTCGCCGCGTTTGAAGCGATGATCCTGACTTTGCTGCCGGTCTATTGCCTGCGTCAGGGCTTCACCACAGAAATTGCCTTGGCGATGGTCAGCACCGTGGTGGTCGGTGATGCCTTGCTGCAACTGCCGATTGGCGCGCTGGCGGATCGCCTGTCGCGTCGGACGCTGTTCACCGGCTGTGCAGTGATCCTGCTGGTGTCGAGCCTGGCGATCCCGTTATTGATCGACACGTTGCTGATCTGGCCGTTGTGGGTGCTGTTCGGCGCCAGTGCCGGGGGCTTGTTCACCTTGTCACTGATCCTGATCGGCGAACGTTATCGCGACGATGCGCTGGTGCGGGCCAATGCGCACATTGCGCAGCTATGGGGCATTGGTTGCCTGGTCGGGCCTTTGGCGGCTGGCGCTGGTAGCCAGTGGATCAGCGGACACGCCTTGCCGTTGTTGATGGCGGCAGGTGCGTTCGGATTGGTAATCCTGCTGTCGCGCCAAGGCGCGTTTGGCACGGTTGCCGAACCGGCTTAGAACTCTGCACAAACCTGTGGCGAGGGAGCTTGCTCCCGCTCGACTGCGCAGCAGTCGCAAATCGGATTCCGTGTTGTTCTGCCTGAGTGAACGGAGGCGGCTGGTTTAGGGCCGCTTCGCGACCCAGCGGGAGCAAGCTCCCTCGCCACATTTGATCGGTGGACGTAGGGTTACAACATTCGCTCCAGTCCCACGGCGGTACTCATCCACGCATTGATCCGGCGCCACAAGCTGCCCGGTTCCTTGGTCAGCGTGTGCATCTTGCCGTCGTCCTCCGTCACCCAGACGATCCGTTCGTTTTCCAGTTTCACCTGATAACTCAGGGGCGGCGCCATACCCTCCATGGCTGCTTTGCGCACATGTGCAGCGAGTTCCGGGCTGTCCACCAGCACTCCGACCTCGGTGTTCCACAGCAACGAGCGCGGGTCGAAGTTGAACGAGCCGATGAAGGATTTCTGCTGGTCGAAGATCATCGCCTTGCTGTGCAGGCTCGAATCGGAACCACGGTAGGACTTGCTGTAAAAAATATGCGGCCCGCTGCCTCCGCCTTCGCCGGGCTGGCGGCGCAATTCGTACAGCTTCACGCCATGTTCCAGCAGCGCCCGGCGATAGGGCGCATAACCGCCGTGCACCGCCGGTACGTCAGTGGCTTCCAACGAGTTGGTCAACAGACTGACGGAGACCCCGGCGTCAGCGCGGCCAGTGAGGTAAACCAGTCCCGGTTGCCCCGGCACAAAGTACGCCGAAATCATGATCAGCTCTTTGCTGACCCCGTTGAGCTCAGGCGCCAACTGCGTGGTCAGCAGCAATTGCGGATCGGGCTCACCGTCTGACAAGACCTTGCTCGGTGCGTCCCACAAGGCCTGGTTCCAGGCCCAGATCAATTCCCGGCGCCAGATGTCCATGCGCGGGTGTGTGGTGTAAGTCATCAGCTGCTGATACAGCGCGTGATTCTGTTTGCGCGTTTCTTCCAGCGATTCTTCCAGGCGTGTGCGGGTATTTTGCAGGTCCTTTTGCGTCGGTTTGCTCGACAGAAATTCATCGATCGGCTTGCTCAGCGCACTGTTCCAGTATTGGTCGAAGCTGTGGCCAAGCTGCTCGGCGACCGGCCCGACGCCTAGCATGTCGATGTCAGTGAAATTGAGGTTGGGCTCGGCATCGAAATACTCGTCCCCCAGGTTGCGCCCACCGACGATGGCGGCGCTGTTGTCCGCCAGCCACAGCTTGTTGTGCATGCGCCGGTGTTGCAGCGACAGGTTGAACAACCGGCCCATGGTCCGCGTCACGCCGGTGCTGCGGCCCAGGTGCAGCGGGTTGAACAGGCGGATCTGAATCTGTGGGTGCGCCGCCAGCGTGGCGATGATCCAGTCGAGGCCGTCGCTGGTGGTGTCGTCGAGCAGGATTCTCACGCGCACACCACGGTCGGCGGCCTTGAGCAGCTCGTCCACCAGCATCCGCGTGCTGATGCCGTCATGGACGATGTAATACTGCAAGTCGAGGCTGCTTTGGGCGTTGCGGATCAACTCGGCACGGGCCTTGAAGGCTTCGCCGCTATTGGACAGCAGGCGAAAACCTGACTTTCCCTCATGGGGGGCGGCCTGGGCCTGGATTGAACGGCCGAATGCCGAATCGCTGGCGGGCAACGCCTGACTCGGTTCGCGTTGAACATCGAAACTGGCGCAACCGCCCAGGAACGAGGCGAGTAGCAGAAGAGCGAGCAGGGGCTGTCTGACTCTCACGTGGGATCGTTCCGTTTGGCGGCAGGTGTCGGCATATGGACGCTGGATTCCGCAGAAAGGTCAGTCGGTCATGCTGTCGGTTTCCGCCAGCAGTTTGATTGCCGCGGCGCCGACCTTGCGCACCGCGTCTTCGATCTGCGGTGTTGGCTTGGCAGCGTAGTTCATCCGCAGGCAATTGCGGTATTTGCCCGAGGCGGAAAAGATGCTGCCGACGGCAATCTGTACGCCCTGGTCGTGCAAGGCGCGGTTCAATTTCAGGGTGTCGAAGCCATCAGGCAATTCGACCCAGAGCATGAAACTGCCTTGCGGGCGACTGGCGCGGGTGCCGGCGGGGAAATAGCGGCTGACCCAATCGATCATCATGTCGCGATTGCGCTGGTATTGCGTGCGCATCCGCCGCAAATGCGGTTCGAAGTGACCGGCCTTGAGGAATTCGGCGATGGCAATCTGCGGTTGCGGCGCAGTGGAGCCGGTGCTGATGTATTTCATGTGCAGCACCCGCTCCAGATAGCGGCCCGGTGCAACCCAGCCGATGCGCAGGCCGGGCGCTAGCGTTTTGGAGAACGAACTGCACAGCAGGACGCGGCCGTCTTCGTCGAAGGATTTGATCGTGCGCGGTCGCGGGTAGTTGTAGGCCAGTTCGCCATACACATCGTCCTCGATGATCGCCACGTCGAAACGCTGTGCGAGTGTCAACAACGCGCGTTTGCGCGATTCCGGCATGATGTAGCCCAGCGGGTTGTTGCAGTTGGGCGTCAACTGTATGGCCTTGATCGGCCATTGTTCCAAGGCCAGTTCCAGCGCATCGAGGCTGATTCCGGTCAGCGGGTCGGTGGGGATTTCCAGGGCCTTCATGTTCAGGCCCTTGAGCGTTTGCATCGCACCGTGAAAGCTTGGCGAATCCACGGCGACGATGTCGCCCGGCTCACAGATGGAGCGGATGCTGGTGGACAGCGCTTCGTGGCAACCGGTGGTGATCACCAGGTCGTTGGCGGTCAGTTGGCATCCGGAGTCGAGCATCAGGCGGGCGATCTGCTCGCGCAGTTCGAGGGTGCCATGGATGTTGTCGTAATACAGGCCGGGCATGTCCTGCCGCCGGCTGATGCGCGCAAGGTTGCGCAGCAACGGTTTCATGGTCGGCGTGGTGATGTCCGGCATGCCGCGGCCCAGTTGCACCACATCTTTGCGCGGCACCGCGCGGATCAGTTCCAGCACTTGGTCCCACTGCGAGATATCCACCGGGCGCTGCGCCGGGCGGCCAATCGCCGGCAATTCCGGCAGGTCGCGGCTGACCGGGACGAAATAGCCGGACTTGGGTTTCGGCATCGCCAGGCCGCTGTCTTCCAGCACCCGATAGGCCTGCTGCACAGTGCTCAGACTGACGCCGTGTTCAACACTCAATGCCCGCACTGACGGCAGCCGGTCACCGGGGCGATAGAAACCCTGTTCGATCCGCGTACCAAGCAATTCGGCGAGGTTGACGTAAAGGGTCATGGCGCAGTCTCGGTGTGGGTGATTCGGTTAACCAGTACAGATCAGGTAAAAAACTGTGATTCAGAGGCTGAGGCGCGAAATCTGTATGGAATTAATACTACCAAGTTGAATCTGTAATGCTTTTTGCCGTCCACGCATCATGAAAGCTCTGGCTACCCAAGTAAACAGGAGCAATCAAAATGAACGGCTTGAGCGATGTGCGGCTGACGTTACGCAGTCAGGAACTGGTGGCAGGGCAAAAAAACGGTGCGCGCGAGGCGTTCATGCGCAACGCGCCGTCCGGTCTGGGCCGCTGGAGTCTGTTCTGGCATCGTCTGCACACGCGCAAGGCGTTGCTGGAGCTGACGCCGGAGCAATTGAAGGATGTCGGGTTGAGTCGGGAGCAAGCGCGGGAGGAGGGGCTTAAGCCTTTCTGGCGGATCTGAGATTTGCGGTGCTCGTTAGATCCATTCGCGAGCAAGCCCGCTCCCACATTGAAACGCGGTCAAATGTGGGAGCGGGCTTGCTCGCGAAGGCGTCGGTGCAGGCACTGAGATTTCTCAGATCAACTCTTTAAGTCGATGCCACAACATCCCCAATGCCAACAACGGCGAACGTAAATGCTTGCCGCCGGGGAAGGTGATGTGTGGCACTTTTGCAAACAGATCAAACCCACCACTCTGCTGCCCGCTGATCGCCTCGGCCAGCAACTTGCCCGCCAAATGCGTGGCATTCACCCCGTGACCGGAATAAGCCTGGGCGTAATACACATTCGGCTGGTCCTTGAGCCGACCGATCTGCGGCAGACGGTTAGCCCCGATACCAATCATCCCGCCCCATTGATAATCGATTTTCACGCCGCCCAGTTGCGGATAAACCTCCAGCATCTTCGGCCGCATGTACGCGGCGATGTCCTTCGGGTCGCGTCCTGAATAGTGGCAGGCGCCACCGAACAGCAAGCGACGATCCGCCGAGAGCCGGTAGTAATCCAGCGCGACACGCTGATCGCACACCGCCATGTTCTGCGGCAGCAACGCGTGAGCCAGCTCTTCGCTCAAGGGTTCGGTGGCGATGATGTAGCTGCCGGCGGGCAACACCTTGCCGCTGAGCTCCGGGTTGAGCTGGTTGAGGTAGGCATTGCAGCCCAGCACCAGCGTTTTCGCGCGAACCGAACCTTGAGCCGTATGGACCTTTACCTCCGAGCCGTAATCGATGCGGGTCACCGCCGACTGTTCGAACAGCTTGACGCCCAGTTGTTGCGCGGCGGCGGCTTCGCCCAGTGCCAGGTTCAATGGATGCAAATGGCCCGAGCCCATGTCGATCAATCCGCCGACGTAGCGATCGGAACCCACCACCGAGTGCATTTCATGGGCTTGCAGCAATCGGGTTTCGTAGCGGTAACCGAGACTGCGCAGTTCCTCGGCGTCTTCGGCGAAGCCTTCCAGGTCGCGGGGTTTGTTGGCGAGATCGCAGTAACCCCACGTCAGGTCGCAAGGGATCTGAAAACGCTCGACCCGTTGGCGGACGATTTCCACCGCTTCCAGGCCCATGAGTTTCATCTGGCGCACGCCTTCCGCACCGATCACGTTGGTGAACTGATCGAGACCATGGCCGACGCCACGAATCAGCTGCCCACCATTACGGCCACTGGCGCCCCAGCCAATCTTGTGCGCTTCCAGCAGCACCACGCTGAGGCCGCGTTCGGCCAGTTCGAGCGCCGTGTTCAACCCGGAAAACCCGCCGCCGACCACGCACACATCGGCCACCAACTCGCCCGTGAGCGCCGGATGATCGGGCTGCGGCAGGCTGCTGGCGGCGTAATAGGAGGCGGTGTGCTGGGCACGGGCATTCATGCGCGTCATCCTGGTTCTTGTGTCTGGAAAATTTGACGGAGCATAAGCCGGACCTTTCGGCACGGGCAACACTGGTCGGTTGTGGCTGTCTGGATCGGCGCGTTTGCGTCAGAATCCCGCTCCAGTCCGCTTTGGGTCACCGTTTCGATGAACTGCAACAGTCAGAAAGTCCGCACCCTGCGACAGCAGATTCCCTCGTTCGAGTGCGTGCCCGGTTGCCATGACTGCTGTGGGCCGGTGACCACCTCGCCCGAGGAAATGTCCCGCCTGCCGCGCAAGACCCGCGCCGAGCAGGATGCGGCGATGGATGAGCTCAACTGCGTACATCTTGGACCTGACGGCTGCACGGTGTATGACGAGCGGCCGCTGATTTGTCGGTTGTTTGGTACCACCAAGACGTTGCCGTGCCCGAATGGGCGGGGGCCGGTGGAGCTGATTCATCCGCGGGTTGAAAAACAGATTCATGAGTACATGGCCAGCACCCGGCAAGTGTTGGTTTAAGCGTAGTCCGCACAAAGATCGCAGCCTTCGGCAGCTCCTACGGTTGTACGCATTCCCCTGTAGGAGCTGCCGAAGGCTGCGATCTTTTGCTTTTCAATCCGGAATCGGCAAACTCAAGCTCTCCTTCACCTCTTCCATCACGATATAGCTCTTCGATTCCCGCACATGCGGCAGCTTGAGCAGAATGTCGCCCAGCAGCTTGCGGTACGAGGCCATCTCGGAAATCCGCGCCTTCACCAGATAGTCAAAATCCCCTGACACCAAATGGCATTCCAGCACATGGGGCAATTTCAGC
Organism: Pseudomonas sp. LB3P81; assembly: GCF_054897965.1. Lineage (NCBI taxonomy): Bacteria > Pseudomonadati > Pseudomonadota > Gammaproteobacteria > Pseudomonadales > Pseudomonadaceae > Pseudomonas > Pseudomonas sp. LB3P81. Next base: position 3,560,031 of record NZ_JBUBVG010000001.1, read on the forward strand.
ACCGCACGTCGGAACTCTTCGAAAGTATCGCCGGACTTGTAGTCCAGGCTGATCTCGACGAACACCAGCAGACTACCCTTGAGGTGCTGCGGATTCAGCCGGGCGTTGTAGCCCATGATGATCCCTTCGCGCTCCAGTCGCCGAACCCGCTCGGTGCAAGGTGTGGTCGAGAGCCCGACCTTTTCCCCAAGCTCGGTGAAGGAGATACGCCCGTCCGCCTGCAGGATGCGCAGGATGTTGCGGTCGATCTTGTCCAGCTCACGTTTGGTCTGAGTGTTGGTACGCATAGGGGATGCGCCTCCGTGAAAAGCGTTTTTGCCGAGAATTCTCGCCAAATATAGGTGCTTATATAGTGAAAAGCACTGGCTAATCTTTTTTAAACTGCCCACATCTACGGTCTGAACTACAAACGTCAGCGGCACGCCGCGATGAGGGATATGAAAATGCGCGTTATGGTCTTGGGTAGCGGCGTCATCGGTACCACCAGTGCTTATTATCTGGCGCGTGCCGGGTTCGAAGTGGTGGTGGTGGACCGTCAGCCGGCTGCGGCCATGGAGACCAGTTTCGCCAACGCCGGGCAGGTCTCGCCGGGTTATGCCTCGCCGTGGGCAGCGCCGGGTGTGCCGCTCAAGGCCATCAAGTGGCTGTTGCAGCGCCACGCACCGCTGGCGATCAAGGCCACCGCCGACATCGACCAATACCTGTGGATGGCGCAGATGCTGCGCAACTGCACCGCCAGTCGTTACGCGGTGAACAAGGAGCGCATGGTTCGTCTGTCCGAGTACAGCCGTGACTGCCTCGACGAATTGCGCGCCGAAACCGGCATCGCCTATGAAGGCCGCAGCCTCGGTACGACCCAACTGTTCCGCACCCAGGCTCAACTCGACGGCGCCGCGAAAGACATCGCTGTGCTGAAAGAGTCCGGCGTACCGTTCGAACTGCTCGATCGCGAAGGCATTGCCCGCGTTGAGCCGGCCCTCGCCAGCGTCACCGACATCCTCGCCGGTGCCCTGCGCCTGCCGAACGACCAGACCGGCGACTGCCAGATGTTCACCGTTCGACTGGCCGAAATGGCGGTGAAACTGGGTGTGGAATTCCGCTTCGGCCAAGACATTCAGAAGCTCGACTACGCCGGTGATCGCATCAACGGGGTGTGGATCGACGGCAAGCTGGAAACCGCTGACCGCTACGTTTTGGCACTCGGCAGCTACTCGCCGCAGTTGCTCAAGCCACTGGGTATCCGCGCCCCGGTGTATCCACTCAAGGGTTACTCCCTGACTGTGCCGATCACCAACCCGGCGATGGCCCCGACTTCGACCATTCTCGACGAGACGTACAAGGTCGCGATCACCCGTTTCGACAACCGTATCCGTGTCGGCGGCATGGCTGAAATAGCCGGTTTTGACCTGTCGCTGAACCCGCGTCGGCGCGAAACCCTGGAGATGATCGTCAACGACCTTTATCCTCAGGGCGGCGATCTGGCCCAGGCAAGCTTTTGGACTGGCCTGCGTCCGACCACGCCGGACGGCACGCCAATCGTTGGCGCCACGCCGTTCAAGAATCTGTTCCTGAACACCGGTCACGGTACGCTCGGCTGGACCATGGCCTGTGGTTCCGGTCGTTTGCTCGCCGATCTGATGGCGAAGAAAACGCCGCAGATCAGCGCCGAAGGCCTCGATATTTCCCGTTATGGCAGCAAAATCCAGGAGTCCGCAAAACATGGCAATCCAGCGCCAGCTCACCAATGAGCGCATGAGCCAAATCGTCAGCCACAACGGCACTGTGTATCTGGCCGGACAGGTTGGCGACGACATGAACGCCGGGATTGAACAGCAGACCCGTGAAACCCTCGCCAACATCGAGCGTTTGCTCGATCTGGCCGGGACCGACAAGAACCATTTGTTGTCGGTGACGATTTACCTGAAAGACATCGACGCGCACTTCGAAGGCATGAACGCAGTGTGGGACACGTGGCTGCCAAAAGGCGTCGCCCCGGCCCGTGCGACGGTTGAATCGAAGCTGTGCGAACCGGAAATCCTGGTCGAGCTGTCGGTTGTCGCCGCTCTGCCATAAGCTTTTCAGAAAGATCCCTCTCCCGGTGCTGTTGGCGGTTGACGCCGTCAGCCAGCGCCGGTTTTTATTCCCATGACCGCCTAGAAGCCTGCCGCCATGCGTCCAGCCCGTGCCCTGATCGACCTTCAAGCCCTGCGTCACAACTACCGGATCGCCCGTGAACTCACCGGGGCCAAGGCCCTCGCGGTGATCAAGGCCGATGCCTACGGCCATGGCGCGGTGCGTTGCGCCCAGGCGCTGGAAGCCGAGGCGGACGGGTTTGCCGTGGCGTGCATTGAAGAAGCGCTGGAATTGCGCGCCGCGGGCATTCGGGCTCCGGTGTTGTTGCTGGAAGGCTTTTTCGAAGCCGATGAATTGGCGCTGATCGTCGAGCATGATTTCTGGTGCGTGGTGCATTCGCTGTGGCAGCTCGAAGCCATCGAGAGCGCCGCGCTGAGCAAGCCGATCACGATCTGGCTCAAACTTGATTCCGGCATGCACCGGGTCGGCCTGCATCCAAAGGATTACCAGGTGGCCTATCAACGGCTGCTGGCCAGCGGCAAGGTTGCGAAGATCGTGCTGATGAGCCACTTCGCCCGCGCCGATGAGCTGCACAGTCAAGCCAGCGCCGAGCAAGTTGCGGTGTTTGAAGAGGCGCGCCAGGGTTTGTCCGCCGAAATCAGCTTGCGCAACTCACCGGCGGTGCTCGGTTGGCCGCAGATTCCAAGCGACTGGGTTCGCCCGGGCATCATGCTCTACGGCGCCACGCCCTTCGAAGAAGCCAACGCCGTAGCGTCCCGCCTGCAACCGGTGATGACCCTGGAATCGAAAGTGATTTGCGTGCGTGAACTGCCGGCCGGCGAGCCGATCGGTTACGGCGCCAAATTCATCAACAAAAAACCGATGCGTGTGGGGGTGGTGGCCATGGGTTACGCCGATGGCTACCCGCGTCACGCGCCGACCGGTACGCCAGTGATGGTCGCCGGTCAGCGCAGCCAGTTGATTGGCCGGGTGTCGATGGACATGCTCTGTGTTGATTTGACCGATGTGCCGCAAGCCGGCCTCGGTTCGACCGTCGAGTTGTGGGGCAAAAACATCCTCGCCAGCGACGTTGCGGCGGCTGCGGACACGATTCCTTATCAGATCTTCTGCAACCTGCGCCGGGTGCCGCTGCTCTATTCCGGGGCTTAGGCCAAAACGCTGCGCGCCGAAAGTCGCCTCGCCGAACGGGATTCAGGTCAAAGTGTTGTAAATACTGAACGCTGTCGCCATGATAACGCTCAATATTCCTACAACCTGAATCCCTGGAGGCTCCAGTATTGGACGTCGGTGAACGACTGCAATCCATCCGTAAGCTCAAAGGTCTTTCGCAGCGTGAACTCGCCAAACGCGCGGGCGTCACCAACAGCACCATTTCGATGATCGAGAAGAACAGCGTCAGCCCCTCGATCAGTTCGCTGCGCAAGGTACTGGGCGGGATACCCATGTCCATGGTCGAGTTCTTTTCCGAAGAGATCCTGCAGGAAAAACCGACTCAGATCGTCTACAAGGCTAACGAGCTGATCGATATTTCCGATGGTGCCGTGACCATGAAGCTGGTCGGCCGGGCGCACCCGAGCCGCGCCATCGCCTTCCTCAATGAAATCTACCCGCCTGGCGCCGACACCGGTGACGAGATGCTCACCCATGAGGGCGAGGAAACCGGGATTCTGGTGGAAGGTCGGCTGGAACTGGTGGTCGGGCTGGAAACTTTTGTGCTTGAAGCAGGCGATAGCTACTACTTTGAAAGTACCAAGCCTCACCGTTTCCGTAATCCGTTCGATGCGCCGGCGCGACTAATCAGCGCAGCCACGCCCGCGAATTTCTAAGGGAAGAGGCGTCCTGCCAGCACGGCAGCGGCATCCGAAGGGTTTTACCGCGGCGCAACAAGACCCCTTCGACTTTGGGGTTGTTTCAGTGCGGCGGGCTTACCGCTATACTTGCGCCCGCCTGCGAACCGTGGCCGTAGGCGTGACTAGCCACCATTGAGGGTGAACGCGTGAACCTAATTATGAAAATGCTGGCCGTACCAGCAACCGTATTGGCCCTATGGGCTGTCAGCGCTCAAGCTGCGACCAACGACGACATTGCGAAACGCCTTGAGCCAGTTGGCCAGGTCTGTGTGACGGGTAAAGAGTGCAAGGGGATGGAAGTTGCTGCTTCGGCGGGTGGTGGTGATGCCAAAACCCCGGATTCAGTGATCGCAAAACATTGCAACGCTTGCCACGGCACCGGCCTGTTGGGCGCGCCGAAAATCGGTGATGCCGCTGCTTGGGGCGAGCGCGCCAAGAAAGCAGGCGGCCTTGACGGTTTGCTCGCGAAAGCGATCTCCGGCGTCAATGCAATGCCTCCGAAAGGCACCTGCGCTGATTGCGCTGACGCCGATCTCAAAGGCGCTATCCAGAAGATGTCCGGCTTGAAATAAGCCATCATCTCCAGCGAAAAAGCCGCTTTCGAGCGGCTTTTTTGTGCCTGTTGATCCCCTGTAGGAGCTGCCGCAGGCTGCGATCTTTTGATCTTGTTTTAAACAATCAACATCAAAAGATCGCAGCCTGCGGCAGCTCCTACAAAGGTTTTGGTGTTGGCCGATCAGTTTTTTTGGTGTTCATTGCTGCAAAGACCCGGCAAGCTCGGTCCAACCCCAATTCACGGAATGTCAGGGAGGATCAGATGGTGCAGCTGTGTTCTATCGAGCAAGCGGTCGATGATGTGCTGGCCCGGTTACCGGCGCACATCCACATGGGCCTGCCCCTCGGTCTGGGCAAACCCAACCATTTCGTAAACGCACTGTATCAACGCGTTGCGCAACTGCCCGAGCGGCAGCTGACGATCTACACCGCGCTGTGCCTCGGCCGACCTTCATTGGGCGACGGTTTGCAAAAACGCTTCCTTGAGCCCTTCATCGAACGGGTCTTCGGTGACTATCCGGAACTGGATTTCCTCGCAGGCCTGCACAAGGACAACCTGCCGCCCAACATCCACATTCAGCAATTCTTCATGCAGCCCGGCAGCCTGCTCCATAGCGTATCCGCACAGCAGAATTACGTGAGCAGCAACTACAGCCATGCCGCGCGGGACATCAACGCAGCCGGTTTGAACCTGGTCGCGCAACTGGTCGCCAGCCACAGCGAGCATCCCGATCGTCTGAGCCTGAGCTGCAACCCGGACATCACCCTCGACCTGTTCCCGATGATCGCCAAACGCCGGGCAGCGGGGGAGACAATCCTGCTCGTGGGCCAGGTGCATAACGACTTGCCGTACATGCCCGGCGACGCCGAAATCGGCATCGACACCTTCGACCTGCTGATCGACGAGAAAGACAACACCACGCTGTTCTCCACGCCGAACATGCCTGTGGGTTTCCAGGATCACTTCATCGGCCTGCACGCCAGCACGCTGGTGCGCGACGGCGGGACTTTGCAGATCGGCATCGGCTCCATGGGCGATGCGCTGACCGCCGCGTTGTTGGCGCGGCAGGTGGACAATACGGGTTACAAGGCCTTGCTCGCAGACGTGAATCTCAGCCAGTGGGCGCAATTGATCGACCGTGAGGGTGGCGTCGAACCGTTCGCCAAAGGCCTTTATGGTTGCAGTGAAATGTTCGTCAACGGTTTGCTGGTGCTGGCCGACGCCGGCATCGTATGGCGCAAGGTCTACCCGGACGTGCCGACCCAACAACAGGCGAATGCCGGCACGCTGGACGAGGCCGCGCAAACCGACGGCATCAGCGTGCACGGCGGTTTCTTCCTCGGGCCGCGCAGTTTCTACGAGCGTCTGCGTGAGTTGCCGCAAAGTAAGCGGCTCGAATTCAACATGACCCGCATCAGCTACATCAACGAGCTCTACGGTCAGGAAGAACTCAAACGCTTGCAGCGCCTCGATGCGCGCTTTATCAACACGGTGTTCACCATGACGCTGCTCGGCGCCGGTGTGGCCGATCAGCTCGAAGACGGGCGGGTGCTCAGCGGCGTCGGCGGGCAATACAACTTCGTTGCCCAAGGCCATGCGCTGGAAGGCGCGCGTTCGATTCTGCTGCTGCGCAGCTGGCGTGAGTCGGGCGGGGAGGTCAGTTCCAACCTCGTCTGGGAGTACGGCCATTGCACGATCCCGCGGCATCTGCGGGACATTGTGGTCACCGAGTACGGCATCGCCGATTTGCGCGGCAAGACCGATGCGGCAGTGATCGAGGCGTTGCTGAATATCAGCGATTCACGCTTCCAGTCGGGGTTGATCGAGCAGGCGCAGAACGTGGGCAAATTGCCGAAGAATTTCCGTCTTGATCCGCGTTTTGCAGACAACAGTCCGCAGCGATTGCAGGCGATTCAGGCGCGGCATCCACAGTTGTTTCCGGAGTATCCACTGGGGTGTGATTTCACCGCTGAGGAGCGGGATTTGTTGCGGGCGCTGAACTGGTTGAAGAGCAAGTTCAAACTGAGCGAGATTCTGGAGTTGGGCAAGGCTGCGCTGGATGCGCCGGAGCCGGCAGCGTTTCCTGAACATCTGGAGCGGATGCAGCTGACCAACCCGGAGGGTGTGAAAGAGGACTTGTTTCAGCGCTTGTTGCTCACCGGCCTCAAAGCCACCGCGCAATAACGGCAAACGGAGATCAAATGTGGGAGCGGGCTTGCTCGCGAAGAGGCCGTGTCAGTCACCGATGATGTCAACTGACACGCCGCCTTCGCGAGCAAGTCGAATCGTCGCACCGCCGCTCCCACATGGGATTTGTGGTGTGGGTGTTATTCGATGAAGGTCACGACGCCGCCAGCAAGGGATTGCACCCGCGCCAAAGACTCAACCCGATAACCCTGCGCATCCAGCTCCGCACGCCCACCCTGGAACGACTTCTCAATCACAATCCCCAGGCCCGCCACGGTTGCGCCGGCCTGTTTGATGATCGAGATCAGCGCCTGCGACGCCTTACCGTTGGCCAGAAAGTCATCAATGATCAGCACGCGGTCGCTGCTGGTCAGGTGGCGCGGGGAGATCGCCACGGTGCTTTCGGTCTGCTTGGTGAACGAGTAAACGGTCGCCGACAGCAGGTTTTCGGTCAGGGTCAGGGACTGATGCTTGCGCGCAAAAATCACCGGCACGCCCAGGTTCAGGCCAGTCATGATCGCCGGGGCAATGCCCGAGGCTTCGATGGTGACGATCTTGGTGATGCCCGAGTCCTTGAACAGCGCAGCGAACTCGTCGCCGATCAGTTTCATCAGCGCCGGGTCGATCTGGTGGTTCAAAAAGGCGTCGACCTTCAGGACCTGATCGGAAAGCACGATGCCTTGTTCGCGAATTTTCTGGTGCAGTGCTTCCATGAAGCGTTCCTCTACTGGCGCCATGTGCGCCTAGCTTGTCAAAAAGTGTTCGGTTAAAAAGTGCTCAATTCTAGCGCTTTAACATCGCGCGTATATCCGCCAATGCGGTATTGCCGCGAACGGCTTTGACTTCAACCGGCGTGTCGTCGGTACCTTCCCAGGTCAGGTCATCCGGCGGCAGTTCATCGAGGAAGCGGCTGGGTGCGCAGTCGATGATTTCGCCGTATTGCTTGCGCTTGGCCGCGAAGGTGAAGGCCAGCGTCTGACGTGCGCGGGTAATCCCGACGTAGGCCAGGCGGCGTTCTTCTTCGATGGTGTCGGCTTCGATGCTGGAGCGGTGCGGGAGGATTTCCTCTTCCATGCCCATGATGAACACGTAAGGAAACTCCAGCCCCTTGGAGGCGTGCAAGGTCATCATCTGCACGCCTTCGGCGCCGTCTTCCTCTTCCTGCTGACGTTCCAGCATGTCGCGCAGGACGAGTTTGCCGATGGCGTCCTCGACGGTCATCTCGCCTTCTTCGTCTTTCTCCAGGGTGTTTTTCAACGCCTCGATGAGGAACCAGACGTTACCCATGCGGTAGTCGGCGGCCTTGTCGCTGGAACTGTTGGTGCGCAGCCAGTTCTCGTAGTCGATGTCCATGACCATGCTGCGCAGCGCCGAGATCGGGTCTTCGCCGGCGCACTGCTCGCGGACCTTGTCCATGAAGCGCTTGAAGCGCGACAGGCGATCGGTGAACCGCGTGTCCAGATGCTCGCCCAGGCCGATTTCGTCGGTAGCGGCGTACATCGAGATCTTGCGTTCGGTGGCGTAGTTGCCGAGCTTTTCCAACGTAGTCGAACCGATCTCCCGGCGTGGGACGTTGATCACTCGCAGGAAGGCGTTGTCGTCATCCGGGTTCACGATCAGGCGGAAGTAGGCCATCAGGTCTTTCACTTCCTGACGTCCGAAGAAGCTGTTGCCGCCGGACAGACGATACGGAATCTGGTGGTGCTGCAGCTTCAGCTCGATCAGCTTGGCCTGATAGTTACCGCGATACAGAATCGCGAAATCGCTGTATGGCCGGTCGGTGCGCAAGTGCAGGGTCAGCAGTTCCACGGCCACGCGCTCGGCTTCGGCGTCTTCGTTGCGGCAGCGGATCACGCGGATTTCGTCGCCGTGGCCCATCTCGCTCCACAGTTGTTTTTCGAACTCATGCGGGTTGTTCGAGATCAGCACGTTGGCGCAGCGCAGGATGCGACTGGTGGAGCGATAGTTCTGCTCCAGCATGACGACTTTCAGGGACGGATAGTCGTCCTTGAGCAGCATCAGGTTTTCCGGGCGGGCGCCACGCCAGGCGTAGATCGACTGGTCGTCGTCGCCGACCACGGTGAACTGGTTGCGCGTGCCGATCAGCAATTTCACCAGCAAATACTGGCTGGCGTTGGTGTCCTGGTATTCGTCCACCAGCAGGTAGCGGACTTTGTTCTGCCACTTTTCGAGGATGTCGGCGTGTTCCTGGAACAGTTTCACCGGCAGCAGGATCAGGTCGTCAAAGTCCACCGCATTGAACGCCTTGAGTGTGCGCTGATAGTGGGTGTAGACGATGGCGGCGGTCTGTTCCTTGGGATTGCGCGCGTTTTCCAGGGCTTCGGGCGGCAGGATCAGGTCGTTTTTCCACGAGCCGATCATGTTCTTGATCTCGTCGACGCCGTCGTCGCCCGAGTATTCCTTCTGCATGATGTCGGTCATCAGGGCTTTGACATCGGTCTCGTCGAAGATCGAGAAGCCCGGTTTGTAGCCCAGCCGCACGTGTTCCTTGCGGATGATGTTCAGGCCCAGGTTGTGAAAGGTGCACACCGTCAGGCCACGGCCTTCGCCGCCCTTGAGCAGGGTGCCGACCCGTTCCTTCATCTCGCGCGCGGCCTTGTTGGTAAAGGTCATGGCGACGATGTACTGGGCGCGAATGCCGCAGTTCTGGATCAAGTGTGCGATCTTGCGCGTGATCACACTGGTCTTGCCGGAGCCCGCGCCGGCGAGCACCAAAAGAGGGCCGCCGACGTAGCTCACGGCTTCTTGCTGCCGGGGATTGAGTCGGGACATACGTAAATTCAGGATTCAGTCACGAAATGGGCCGGCATTTTAACAGGCTCAGCGAATTGTGCTGCTCTCTCCGACTTGTGACGCAACACGCTATCTATATTTGCCGGTTTTGTTACTTTCACGCAGGATGCGCGATGAGTTTGCGTCTAATGTTCGTAATTTCGGATACAAAGGCTTCGTTCGATAACTGATGTCATTTGGTCATTGGTTATCGGCACGGCATAATGCCCGCCGCCTACATCATTGCAGAGTCTAGGGAGCTAGCTTGTCTACGCCTGTCGAACCCTTGCGTTTGCTGCTACTGGCTGAAGAGCCGGCGTGGGCAGCGTTGTTGCGCGAGTGTCTGGCTCCGATGGGGAGCTCGGTCGTGCTCATCAGCGCTCCGAGCTGGGAATCGGTCAGCGCTCTGTTCGATGACAACCGCAGCGCGGTGTTGTTGACGATCCCGGCCCTTCAGCCGGGGGCGGGCCGTTGCAATTTGCCGACGGTGTTGCTGCTCGAGCACGAACCGCTGTTGCCGCCCGATGGCGTGAGCGACTGGTTGGTGCGCGATCATCTCGATTCCGGCATGTTGCGCCGCTGTCTGCGTCATGTGCGTGAGCGCGGCGTGCTGGAAAACACCCTGCAGCGCCTGGCCGAACAAGATCCGCTGACCGGCATCGCCAACCGCCAGGGTTTCCAGACCTTGCTGGCCGCGCGACTGGCGGAAAACGAGGGCCGCGGCCTGGCCCTCGGTCACCTTGACCTCGATAACTTCCGCCACGCCAACGACGCCCTCGGCCACCAGGCCGGCGACCGGTTGATTCTGCAAGTGGTCGCACGGCTGAAAAGCCAGCTCGAGGCGGGCGATCAATTGGCGCGGCTGGGCAGCGATGAGTTCGCCCTGCTGATCGACACCCGCCGCGCGCCGCAACGCGCCGAATGGATGGCGGAACGCATCACCGAAGCGCTGGCCGAGCCTTATTGGGTCGACGGCGAAAGCCTGTTGATCGGTTCCAGCCTGGGTATCGCCCATGCCCGCGCCCAGGCGGGCGCCGACCCGCTGATGTGGCACGCGCACATCGCCATGCAGCAAGCCAAGAGCACTCAAGGCTGCACCTTTCACATTTTCAACGAACGCATCAACCGCAATGCCCGCAGCATGGCCGACCTCGAAAGCGAGCTGCGCCGGGCGTTGCGTCGCGATGAGCTGGAACTGCATTACCAGCCACGCCTGAATCTCGAAGACGGCCAGATCGTCGGCCTCGAAGCCCTGGTGCGCTGGCGCCATGCCGAGCGTGGCTTGCTGCCGCCGAGTGAGTTCGTACCACTGGCCGAGCAAAGCGGTTTGATCGTGCCGCTCGGTTACTGGGTCATTTCCCGCGCGTTGCGCGACATGCAGGCGCTGCGCGAACTGGGATTGCCGGCATTGCACATGGCAATCAACCTGTCGTTCCGGCAGTTTCAGGACAGCCAGTTGTTGTCGACCCTGAGCCGGCTGATTACCGAACGCGGCGTCGAGGCGCAATGGCTGGAATTCGAACTGACCGAAACGGCGGTCATGCGCCGCAGCGATCTGGTGAAGCAGACCATGGATGCCCTCGGGCGCTTGGGTGTGCGCTTCTCCCTGGATGACTTCGGCACCGGGTTCTCGTCCTTCGTGCACCTCAACAGCCTGCCGATTGCCTTGTTGAAGGTCGACAAGAGTTTCGTCGGCGGGATGGAGGGGCGCGAAGAGAATCGCAAACTGGTCCATGCGATGATCAACCTGGCGCACAACCTCAATCTCGAGGTCGTCGCCGAAGGTGTCGAAACGCTGGAGCAGATGGAACTGTTGCGCGGCTTTGGCTGCGATCAGGTGCAAGGGTATCTGATCAGCAAGCCGTTGCCGTTGGTGGAGTTGGTTGAGTATTTGACGTTTGACAGTAGTCAGCAGCCTGCACTGGAAGTCGTGGTCTAAACACAAACCCATGTGGGAGCTTTTGTGGCGAGGGAGCTTGCTCCCGCTCGGCTGCGAAGCAGTCGCAAAGCGTTTGGGGCCGCTTCGCGACCCAGCGGGAGCAAGCTCCCTCTCCACACAGGCTCGCTCCCACAGGGACATCATTCAGCCTGAACGGCCTCGAAACGCCGCGATGACGGCTCCCGCCGAATCATCCGCTTCATCTTCCACTCAAACGCCAGCGTCAGGCTCACCGCCGCGCACGCCAATCCCAGCGCCAACCCCCACCAGACGCCCGTCGGTCCCCAGTCCAAATGGAAGGCCATCCACCATGCGGCAGGCGCGCCAATCAGCCAATAGCAACCCAGTCCGACCAGGAACGTGGTCTTGGCGTCCTTGAGCCCGCGAATGCAGCCCATGGCGATGGTCTGCGTACCGTCGAACAGCTCGAACCACGCCGCTACCGCCAGCAGGCTTACAGCCAATTCGATGACGGGGCGGAAGGCCGGGTCGTTGTGGTCCAGGAACAGGCCGATCAACTGATTCGGCAGCAACCAGAAGACCATCGCGAAGGCGAGCATTGCCGCCGCGCCAAACGCGATCCCGACCCGTCCGGCCAGTCTCGCGTCCAACAGTTGCCCGGCGCCGTAATGCTGGCCGATACGCATGGTGATCGCATAGGAAAGCCCCGCCGGAATCATGAACGCCACCGAGACGATTTGCAGCGCGATCTGGTGCGCGCCCAGTTGCGTACTGCCCATGGTGCCCATGCACAGCGCGGCGAAGGCAAACAGCCCGACTTCCACTGCGTAGGTGCCACCAATCGGCAGGCCCAGGCGCCACAACTCTTTAAGATACTGCCGGTTAGGCCGCGACAATCCCTGGCGCAACGGATACGCGTCGTACGCCGGATGCCGCCGAATGTGCAGCGCCAACGCCAGCGCCATAAGGTTGGCGACAATCGCCGTGACCAGACCGATGCCCACCAGGCCCATTTTCGGCAGGCCGAACATCCCGGTGATCAACGCATAGTTGAATACGAAGTTGGCCACCGTGCCGCCAAGGCTGATAACCATCACCGGCGTCGCCCGGCCGATGGCACTGGTGAAACCGCGCAGGGCCATGAAACTCAGGTAGCCGGGCAGGGCGAACGGCAGGATCAGCAGGAACTGCCCGGCGGCCTGAACGTTGGTTTCGGTCTGGCCGAACAGCAGCAAAACCGGTTTGAGATTCCACAGCAGCAACCCGGCGACCAAAGCCATCAACCACGCCAGCCACAAACCGGCCTGGGTCAGCCGCGCCGCGCCGACGATATTGCCCGCGCCCTGACGGATCGCCACCAGGGTGCCAACTGCCGCGATGACACCGATGCAAAAGATCGACACAAACGAATAGGTCGCGGCGCCGAGTCCGCCGCCGGCCAGAGCTTCGGGACTCAGGCGCGCCATCATCAAGGTGTCGGTGAGGACCATCAGCATGTGCGCCAACTGCGAGGCAATCAACGGCCCCGCCAGCCGCAGGATGGCCCAGAGTTCAATACGCGCTGGATGCTGCATGGTCATCACGCTCGATGGTCAAAGAGAACAGGAAAGCGTCGATTCTCGGCGCTCTGCGGGGTTTGCACAAAGGGATAAAAAGGATGGATGGCATGATTAAAACTCATCATGAAGAACTTCTGATAAGTTGACGCGATTGCGCTATAGGAGCTTTCCGAATGTCCCGTCGTCTTCCTCCCCTTTATGCCCTTCGCGCATTCGAAGCGGCGGCGCGGCATAGCTCGTTTACCCGCGCCGCTGAATAGTTGTCGATTACGCAGAGCGCAGTCAGTCGACACATTCGTACGCTCGAAGAGCACTTTGCCTGTCGGCTGTTTCACCGCAGCGGGCGCAATCTGCAACTGACCGAGTCGGCGCGGCTGATCCTGCCCGGCATTCGCGAAGGCTTCACGGCACTTGAACGCGCCTGCAATACCTTGCGCGCCGAGGATGACATCCTGCGCATGAAAGCTCCGTCCACACTGACCATGCGTTGGTTGCTGGCGCGGCTCAGCCGTTTCCGCCATCTGCAACCGGGCAACGAGGTGCAACTGACCAGCGCTTGGATGGACGTCGATTCGGTAGACTTCAACCATGAGCCATTCGACTGTGCCGTCATTCTCAGCAACGGGCATTTTCCACCGGACTGGGAGGCGAGTTTCCTGTTCCCCGAGGAGCTGATTCCAGTGGGCGCGCCCAATCTTCTGAAGGATCAACCGTGGGACGTTGCGCGCCTGGCCAATGCCGAACTGCTGCACCCGACGCCGGACCGGCGTGACTGGCGCAACTGGCTGGAACGCATGGGGCTGACCGATCAGGTGTCGCTCAAGGGCGGACAGGTGTTCGATACGCTTGAACTGGGGATGATTGCTGCGGCCCGGGGTTATGGCGTGTCGATGGGCGATCTGCTGATGGTGGCCGAGGATGTCGCTCAGGGGCGTCTGAGTTTGCCGTGGCCGACTGCCGTTGCGAGCGGTGAGAATTATTACCTCGTCTGGCCGAAAACACGCCCCGGAGGTGAACGCTTGCGACGCCTCAGCGATTTCCTGCAAGGCGAAGCACGGGCGATGAAATTGCCGGATGTCGAGCACTTGTGCTGAATCGATAGAGCCGCACATCCAGTGTGGGAGATTGCTCGCGAATGGCGCGACGCGATTTCGGCACTTATTGAGTCGCCGGCCGATACTGCAACGCCTCGGCCAAATGCTCCCGGGTAATGCCATCGACTTGTTCAAGGTCTGCCAGAGTGCGCGCAACCTTGAGCAACCGATGCGCTGACCGTAACGACAAGGTCAGCCGCTCACAGGCTGTTTCCAGCCATGCCTCGTCGGTTGTGGATAAGTTGCAATGTTTGCGCAGTCCTGGCAGATCGAGAAATGCATTGGCGCAACCCTGGCGTCTATGTTGTCGCTCCCTTGCATCTGCGACCAGAGAAGCGGCTGTAGCGGTGTCGTCACCGGGTTTTACGGCCGGATTCAACGCTGTGGCTTCACGGGCGACAGTCAGGTGCAAATCGATTCGGTCCAGCAACGGACCGGAGAGTTTGTTGCGGTAGCGCTGGACCATGTCCGGTGTACAACTGCATTTGCCGCTCGGTTCGCCAAGATATCCACAGGGGCAGGGGTTCATTGCCGCCACCAGTTGAAAGCGGGCCGGGAAGCGTACGCGATCCTTGGCGCGGGAAATCACGATGTGGCCGGATTCCAATGGCTCTCTCAATACCTCCAATACCTTTCGATCAAACTCCGGAAGCTCATCGAGAAACAGCACGCCGTGATGGGCCAATGTGATTTCGCCAGGCTGCGGTTTCGAGCCGCCACCCACCAATGCTGGTCCGGAAGCGGAATGGTGGGGTTGGCGAAACGGTCGCTGTGGCCAATGACTCAGCGGTACACAACTGGTGACCGATTGAATCGCCGCGACTTCCAGCGCCTCGCTTTCTGCCAACGGCGGCAACAGCCCCGGCAACCGACTTGCCAAAAGCGTTTTCCCTGTCCCCGGCGGCCCGCTGAACAGCATGTTGTGGTACAATACACCCACCTAAACCAATCTGTGTTTGACCGATGACCAGCAGACCGAAGGCCTACAGTTATGTGCGTTTCTCAACTCCAGAGCAGGCAAAGGGAGACAGCCGTCGACGCCAATACAAGGCGGCTATCGAGTACGCAGACAAGCACGATTTGGAGCTTGTAAAGGATAACGACTTCGCTTTTTTGGATGCGGGTGTAAGCGCTTATAGAGGAAGTAACGTCAGTCGGGTGACCAGTAGTCTTGGTCGGTTTTACGACTATGTAAAAGAAGGCAAGATCGCTCCTGGCTCCTACTTGTTGGTTGAATCACTTGATCGGCTCAGTCGGGAACAGGTCACAGAGGCGTTACCACGATTTCTGGACCTTCTAAATAGCGGGATCATTGTAGTTACATTCGGTGATGGAACTGTTTACAAAAAGTCCGCCGAAACAATGCAATTGGTTATGTCAATTTTCCATATGTCGCGTGCTCATTCCGAGTCTTCGGTGAAAGGGCAGAGAGTTTCAGACGCATGGCAGCAGAAACAAGCCTTGGCGCGATCCGAAGGCGTACCCCTTGGGGCTGCATGCCCACAATGGTTATCGTTCGATGGTGAGGCATACAGGGTCATTGCTGAGCGTGCCAATGTTGTGAAAAGAGTGTTTGAACTGACAGTCCAAGGTTACGGGCAGCGAGCGATTGTAAAACTATTCAATAGTGAAGGTGTGCCAGTTTTTGGCACTGAAAAAAGGAACAAATCTGGGTTGTGGGGAAATAGTTCAATCGCCAAGATACTGACGAACAGATCAGTGCTTGGAGAATATCAGCCAAACATTTGGACCGAGGGGCAACGTCGTATTTCTGGTGAGCCAATCAAGAGGTTCTACCCGGAAATAATCGATGATGAATTGTATTATGCGGCGTTGAACGGTCGTAGGTCTCGAAATGTTTCAAAGGTAACGAAGACAACAACCAACTTCAATGTTTGGACAAAAATTGCTGTATGTGCATACTGCAAGTCGCCAATGCATTTGGTTAATAAAGGGAAACCGCCGAAGGGGCAGAAATATCTTCGTTGTTCTACATCTGCGAAGGGGGCGTGTATTAATCGGTCAGTCCGATTAGATGGAAGTGAAATCGTTTTTAAAGAAATGCTTGCCAAGCTGAATATGGCATCATTGATCAAAGATAATGCGCAGTCGTTACGCAAGCGTATTAGCGAGCTTGAAGGAAGGTTAGAATCGGCAAGGGTGAAGCTCGTAGAAGTTTCTGCGTTGCTGCAATCGTACCCCTCAAGAACACTTGCAGAAACCGCTGCAAACATTGAAGGTGACGTGTCAAATATGGAGATTGAGCTTGACCAATGCAAAGTCGATCTTTCATCTGAGTATGTCACCGACAAATTTGATTTCTTCAAGAAGCTTGATTTGATTTCATATGAAGGCCGATATTTGGCAAATCAGCAGGTCCAGCGGCTAGGAGTAAAGGTCTGGATTAAACACGATGATATCCGGGTTCAATATAGTGTGATGGTGGGAGAAGTGCCAAAGTTTATCTATATGGCAGATCATGGACAAGACCCGCTATTTGTACCTTTTTCCATTGAATTACTACGTGCCGGTATCCGTCAGAATGACATGCAATCGACAAAGCTAATAGCTAAGCCTGATGATATGTTGAAAGAAGCGTTATCAGATGAGTCGATGGCAACGTACAAGAATAATGTACCGGGTGAGATTGACGTGCATCAGTTTCGCTTCAGTGCGGCGGATAATGAAGCCGCTAATCAAAAATTATTGAACATCATGGGAAAACAATTTTGGGGTGCTCCGGTGGACGAAGCGTAATGACAGCTGAATGTCCGAATTGATCTTCGCCGGATGGTAACCTAGGGATGGAACCGTTTAACTTCCGGTCCCTAGGAGCGGGCACCACGTTTGATTCGGTAGACCGTTGCAACGCCAACTTCTGCAAGTTTGGCAACGTCTTCCGCAGACATCGTTGGGTGTTTAACCATCAACGCTTTTACCTTTTCCCACTTTTCGACATTCTTTCCCTTTCCCTTCGGTGTCCAATCTGGGTCTGCTAGACGTTTGTTTTCCAAACCTTGCTTGATTCGTTCAACGCGTTTTTCTTGGTCAAGGCGAGCCATCGTCGCCATGAGGTCCAACAGCATGCTGTTGATAACTCCCATGATCTGGCCGGTCATGCCCTTGTCATCAATCAACATGTGAGTGGTAGGTAAATCTGCGATCACAAGGCGTAAGCCCTTTGCTTTGATCTTGGATTTCAGTGTTTCCCAATCGAATTGGGACAGACGGCTTAAACGGTCAACACTTTCACACACGATGCATTCACCGGGTTGGGCTGAATCCAGCAATCGCATTAGTTCTGGACGATCTAACGTTGTCCCACTGACGTGTTCCGAATAAACACCGACAACGACAAGCCCTTTATCATTTACGAATGCATCCAAGCTAGCTTTCGCTCTTAATGCGTCTTGGTCCTTGGTACTAGCCCGAAGGTACAAATGTGCTTTCAATTCCTTTATCCTTTAATGTTGAATTTGATAGACCTATGATAATACGATCATATATCTATCTGCAATAGGCTTTTGATAGTCGGATGACGATCGTTATCGAACTACCAGAAAAGTAGAGCTAAATGAGAGCTGTGGGCGAGGGCGATCTACCTTTAAAGTTGAATGATGGAGTCGATTTGGGTGGACGCTCTGTGATCGCCGGTATCCATTTGGATATGATCCCGCCCACAACGGAACGCACCCGTGATTCGATCTGCGAACGGTCTAAGCGTGTTAAGTGAAGTAGAAGCTAATCCTAGACATCTCGTGTGATAGCTTGGCGTCAGGATTCAACGAGGAACCATCATGGACGTTACCCCTATCCTGCGCTTTCGACCTGTCAGTGCCTCCTTCACCATCGGAAGGGTGCTAGATGGGCCCGTATCACGAACCATAAACATGCGGCTGTCATTGCCTTTCCCGAGCGACGTACTCACACAGGATCGCCGGTCACTACGGGATGTTCATTGGTCTGTGCAGTTTGTGGAACGCCTGCATATCAGTGACAAGGGCAAGAACGAGGGCTTCATCGGCCACGTCTCATACAATGCCCCGTATGACGATGATGACGAACGCATTCCTGAGTCGTGTTCAGCGGATGTAGCGCTCGATCCAGATACGTTCAAAACCCTGCTCGACAGACTGTCGCATAAATCACTTCCGTCCATAATTCATCTCACCACCCGAGGGCTAACATACGGGTACGACCCGGATGGGTGGGAGAAGGTGTGGAACATTGAAGAAAAGCCATGGATTCAAGTTATTGAGGTGGCAATCAATCTAGGGCTGATCGATGGGCCAACAGCAGTCGATGACGCTGAGCCATCTGATGAACCAGCGTATGAACCATTGGCGGTAGAGCCGCCTGCTGACCGCCTAGCAACGATCATGACTGACATGCAACGTGGGCAGGCTAAAGTGATATCGCGTCTTACATGGCTATCAGGCGTCGTTACCCTGATGCTTTTGTATTTTTATTCAAGAGTTCTATGAGAGGGCTTGCTGGCGGGTTCGTAGCGTTTCGAGAAGCACCCAGTGGGTCGGAACAGCGCGGTCCAAATACCCGTTTGGGTTTCAGCTAGAAATTCAATGTGACGCACAACCGTTACGGTTTCACGTCCATCTTTCAGCTCGTGTACATGATCAGGGACCATGGCTAACGGACCTGGCCAAGTGAAACCTATTAACGAGGTTGTGATACCAGCGACGTTGGGTCGTCCTGAGCATTTTTGCGGGCTTCAAAGGTTTGGACCAGCGAGACTAAATCTACGCCGCAGGCAATCGTCCACTCCCGTAGCTGCAATAGGTCCAGCCGCCGACCTTCAACCTCGACCGCAGAGACGAACGCTTGCTTTCTATTCAATCGCGTGGCTAGGTCGATCTGGGTCAATCCGGCGGCAAGGCGGTATTCACGGAGAAGGCCAACCAAAAGTTGGTAATCACCTGTATGGATAGATTTGGGCATATAGCTGGCCGAAAAACGCGCAGCCAGCACCTTATGGTTCAATGTTCAAATACTCGAAAAACGAGTAATCTACTCACCACTCCTAGCCCGTACCCATGGACACTGATATGAAACAATGGATTGCCGCTGTATTCGGTTTGACCTTTACTATGACCGCCAACGCACAGATAGACATGGTGTCAGGGGATTTTGACATTACACCGCAACAAGATTATATGCAGGGTCTGATGTGTAATGATCCTATGATGTTTTTCAAAATCCTTGATTTAGCTGCCCAAGGGCTAGATGAAAATAGCCAAAAAATGAAGGCCCATAAAAAAATCCTTGATCAGCAGATCAACCGTGGAAACTGCGTATCAGTGCCTCCATCATCCGTATGGGTCATCGGCATAAGAACTGCAAAGATTAGTGGCAGCGCCAGACAAGAATCGTTGTATGGACTTGCTAAAGTTCGGGTTCAAGGCCGTACAGGGTACACTTTCCCGGATTACGTTGGTCAGACAGGTCAACTTATAATTCAAACGGGCCGTCAAGATAACCAGAAGAATGGTCGCGGCGTTTATCAATGAGCGGGGGGCTTTGGCTCAAGGCGACATGAAATAGCACCCGCTAAAAGCCTCTGTAAGTTCATGCAGGCGCAGGGCTTTACTGTGGGCCGCCAAGGTATTGGCCTCAGACTAAAACGTGACTGGCGCGCTTGCAGGGGGCTTGTCGGGCGAGCAAATAAATCATGCCGCCATTAACTCTTCCAATACAGTTGTTGGCTTCTGCTTACTTGGCAGTTTGGAAAAGCCAAATCGACGGTGCGTTTCGCCAGTACCGAAATGCTTATCCCTGATTTTGGCAAGATAACTCAGATGATAGAAACACTTTGCAAATTTCGCCGTATCTTCCCGCTTCAGGAAGTGCGGGTTTTTAACAAAGTGCACCGTGCCGCCTGTGAGCTCGTTCCAGCGATCTTCGAACAGTTTCCACATGCCGGTATGACCATCGCTCGAAATCTTCCCCAGAAGACGCTGGAGAGTCTGAAAACCGATAAACAAATGGTAGTGAGACTTTTCTACTTGGCCAACTTCTTTAACCCATCCATGAATGAACCTTTTGTGTTGGCCCCAACCAAACGAACCAAGATCAGCCTTACACATTTTGATGAACCGACTGAGCAATTGATTTTCTAACTTGTTGTTGGTTTGATGATCCCTAGGGAAATGCAAGTCGATGCGAACAATTGTGATACGAGAATGATGTTCTTGAAGGTTAACCAACTGATCATGGATACGCTTTAAAATCACAGGGTACAGGCCGTAGCCCTTGTCTTTACTGGCGTTCACCTGCAAACCATTATATGTATCTTGGAAGCTTTCTTTCATTTTCATTTGTTTGTATTTCCGTTGTTTGGTTTTGCCATCATATCTGGCGTTATTGTATAAAATGCTATTAGGTCTATCTAAGGATCAGTAGATATTACAAAGTTGCACGCAGCAAAATGCCTTCCAAGCCTTAGTGCTGGCTGATTACAGATAGGTTATCAGTTCGACAGAAGAGGTTACGTCTTGTCGCTGTTCACACAGAATAACGTGCAGACGGACGATTCTAAACATTGGGATGAAAAAAATTCAGGCCACACAGAGCTGCGCCGTGAAGCGTGACAGCATTGAACATGCCAGATTCAGTCCCTGGCAGATACCGTCGTTTCAAGCTCTAGGTCAGCTGTAATGATGCCTAATCCCTTGAGCTTATGTAACGTTATCGTGTGAGCAACTTTCAATTGTCCGTAGACGACGCAGTTCGGAGTTTAGTTTCCGGAAAACTCCACTGCCGTTGTTCTGGAACGTAACGCCTACCATCCCAGGTGCTCCGATCAACTAAAAGATCACTTGTGGCAAGCAGTGGGCATGGACAAAAGCTTAAATCAGGGACAAAGGAAAGTTGTTTTTCATACTGGTGATATATGTGTTTTTCTTCGCCGTCATGATTTACAGTGAAATTTCTGTGTCGGCCTTTTACGTTAAACGTTGTGCGGCGTGAAGTAGTCCATAGCTGACTAATGTAATCCTTATCAGTCGGTGAGCTAAGATATACGGCAGAACCTGCATTGTGGATTTGAAGCATGTTAAGTTTGTCAATGTCTGACTTTTCACGAATTTCGATTTGGTCATGTTTGTTGGTCGATACTTTGTAAGCGTTCCTATCATAGAGGAAAACTGCCGACCTAGAATTCAAAGGGTAATAAATCTGAAGTCCAGGATTTCTCATCCCTAGTACTCCGCGATCTGTAATGTTTTTTTGAAAGTAATTGAACATTACTACGGGTGCGTCGCCAAATATTAAATTACGATTCGTTCGGTTTTTAAGAATGGCCATGCCTAAATCTGTCATGAAGTTTGCACTTTTTACAGATTCTATCATCTGGATTTTTTGAAGTTCTTCCATGTTCGGTTTAGCCGTGAAGGATTTCAATATTTCTGAGCGTTCCTCATCTGAGAACTGCTCATTGTTATTGACGGCAATTTCCAAAAACATATTTGCTAATTCTTGCCCTGCTGGCTCCAGGTCAAGTCTAGCTGCCTGAGTTCGTGATCGCTGGAAAATTATACTTTGAAGTACTACTATCACTTCGTCATCTGAAAGTGCCCAGAAGGATTTCTCTTCTTTCAGTTTACGGAGTGGTGGCAAGAAAATCGTTTCCATAGCCTCAATCGCGTCTTCGACGGCTTTGTCACCATAGAAATAACTTTTGGAAGCTTGATCTTTTATTGAAGCTGTTTCTATGAACTTGCCGTCCATTAATCTTATCAGGGAAATAAACTTTCTTTTATCGGAAAAAAACTTGAAGTAATATTGCGGTACGAAATGTTGATTCTTCTTGTCAGCCATAACCACCAACTGAAAATTAGTTTATCTTTGACGAACGGCTACATGTCCCAGGCCGATGCGAACTGTTCAGCAGTTCAGAATGGGATATCATCTTCATCCTCCTGCTTTTTCTTAAAGTATTCTATGTTTACATCATAAAATAGAATTTCTTTGCCTTCGATTTTCTGTGGCGATGATTTCGAAAGAAAAACCACACTACCGTTTTCTATGTCCTTCATTAACTGCATCTCAAAGGAATCGAGGCCGACTGGAAGTAATCTGCGAGTTTTGCCAAGAAGCCCTAGCAAGTTAATAGAAGTGCCCGATTTATGCCATCCGGCACGACGTTCAAGTAACACCAAAAATTCTGCATAACTTTCGACGATGGTTTCCATCCCAGCTGTGCGCTTTTCTAATATGTAAACTGTATTCAGCAGGTGTTCTACTACTTCAAGCGCTACGCGAATGTCCGTAATTGAAGGCTGCTTGATTTCATGTGCAGCATCGTTGCCAAGAAATCTGATCGCATGTAAACGCTTTTTATCGCCATTTGAAACATATCCACCTTTGGCCAATAGGTCGATTCGCCGTTGCAAATTGCTTCCCGAAATGCTTAAGTTATTACAGGTTGCCTCAATGCAGCCCCTTAGTCCGATACTTCCTAATATATTTGCATTGCGACTTAGTGCTTGTACGGTCTGTTGATATATAGTGCTAATCAGCGGCGGTAACAGGTGGGTATGAGTTAATCCACGATGATTTTTCACCACACTGGGGTATACGTCTCTTTGTACGCTATGTAGCATTTCACCATCAACATCCTCATAAATTTCATCAAAGTCTTCATGCATATGTTGAAATGAATAAGTATGACACCCCAGACATCTGACGATCCGCCAAGTAATCAATTGATTTCTTGCCCAATCCTCTATCCGGTCTTCTACTTCAGTGCTGATTTCATGCCGCGTGCTGCGTGCACAGCTACGGCAGTCACTCTTAACAATTTTTGGTTGCATCCCGGCAATACCCTTAGTCCTAAACAATGGCAGGACGCTACTACTGCACCCAAAGATTGTCTAGCCGGATTATTTCATCATATTGCGGTGTTTTGTCACACATCATTAGCAGGTTATGAGCCCCGGCCGCCGCAATCAGCAATGCGCGCTTGGCCGAGAGTTGGCCCTGCACTTCATTCAGGTCTGGATAGGGTTTGCTGGCGTAAAGCAGACCATTGGAAACGTAGGGCTCGACCGGCGTGTGACCATTGAAGTGAGCGACCGCCTCCAGCAAATGATCCACCGCAATGACTTTCAGCCCCGACGCCAGACAAGCCTCCTCGGCATTCGCCCGCGGCACCATCAGCGAACGTCCGGCCTTACGCGCCGCCAGCGCCGCCGGCAACACGCCCCTCACGGCACGCACAGCGCCTGACAGCGCCAACTCCCCCAGACATTCCACATCATCCAGCGTCAACGTCGGCACCTGCACGCTGGCTGACAGAATCCCCAAGGCAATCGCCAGATCGAATCGTCCGCCGTCCTTCGGCAAATCCGCAGGCGCGAGATTCAGCGTGATGCGCCGCGCCGGAAACTGCAGCCCCGAATTGATGATCGCGCTGCGGACCCGGTCTTTGCTTTCCTTCACCGCCGCTTCGGGTAAACCGACCATTGTCAGAGAGGGCAAACCGTTGGCCAGGTGGACTTCGACGGTAACGGCAGGCGCATCCACGCCAATCTGGGCGCGGCTGTGGACGATGGAGAGGGACATGGGTCGTTCCTTGAGCTGTCGGGGGACCGCTTCCTGCGGTTTTTTGAAGGGTAGTCGGGTGAGGAGATTCTGGTGGGATGGGTGAGGGGGCAAACTTTCACTGGATGTTGCGAATGGTTTGGCCTGAATTGCGGGCGAAAAAAAACCGCCTTGATGAGACGGTTTTTTAATTGCAGGCTTTGGTGAGGCCAAGGCCTGCGTATCCTCAGTGGATACACTCGCGTGTGTTGAGGTTATGCATGTTTGATCGACGATGCAAGTATTGCCAGCGCTTGAACGCGTCATACGTCGCCAAACTGAATGCCAACTGGTGTAACGCTCGGCACATCAGAATGAATGATCAAACACTAATGGCTTGATACAACTTGTTAACTTTTTCAGGTCGTTTTACCGCGATAGCCTTTGATGGGCTGCGATACCATTCGCCCCTGACGATGCCCGCTCATCGGGTGGTTCGCGAAGAGTGGCCGGGACCGTAAAGATTTCATGTTCCTCGACACGGTGTGAGAACCGTGCCGGTGCTGTTTTTGGGGAACCCACACCCGGCCGCCTTGGTGGATACGCTCGCGTGTAATCCCGAAGGTGTTCGTACGCCGGAAAGTGCATCGGAGGTTTGGCCCCACGCAAGGAGGGCCAAAATATGTCTAAGTTTCTTAAACATATGTGGCGCCTCGTTAGAAGCGCGTTATGGGCTTTTCGCCTATACGAGTTTCTGCGAGACCATTGGGATGATTCGTTGTAAGGATTGAACCGATGGAAACCGCTCCTGTCTCGGCAGGGGCGGTTTTTTTGTGTCTTTTTGAAAGTCGACGATCTTTCTGCTTCGGAAACTCAAAGCGACAGTAATACTCGTGAAGCCCGCTTCCACCACGACGTCACCGGGCGTCTTGCCTGTTCCCGCTCCGTCATCATCTGCGGTACATCCTGCAACCGAATCCACGGCTGGTTATTCCAGTGCAGCAAACTCAACGACATTTCCGGCCAGTTCAGCAGGTTCAGTATCGGGCGCTCGGGTGAAGTCGGTTGTTGTGCGTCTCTGAGGGCAGGTACGACTTCGTGAGTCAGCCATTCGCGCAGGCCTCGGTATTCGGGGCAGTAGTGGTAGACCAATAATGCGTATACGCCGGATTCGCTGATCAATAGGGTGTTTTCGATGCCGCCGTGGATGAGCATTTGGGCGGATTGGCGTTGGTCAGGGTCAAGTTTTCGAACGGCGCGGTCGTCGAGGTAGAGGCGTAGGAGTCGGCCTAGGTCGCGGGCGCTGAACCAGGGTTGGTTTTCCAGGAGGAGGGCGTGGAGGTGGAGTTTGTGGCGGGTGAAGACGTGTGGGATCAGATAAGCGTCATCGCTATTCATTGATACAGCTCCTCTTGCTTAAAGGGCTGCCCGCAATCGTCGCCAAACAATTGGGTGGCAGTTGTACGCGGGTTGGCGAACCGGAGCAAAAGGAACCCGGCAGACCCGAAGGTCTCCCACGCACAACCGCCATAACTCGAGAATGGTCGTCGTGCTCCTTAAGCTTCCAGGTCGCCAAACCCAGTGCTGAACATTCAGCATCGGGTGAGCTTAGGAACCGGGGCTTTGCGGCGCAATCGGACGGCGGATGAGATCTTTGTAGGACGTTGCCGGGATTTTTGAGGGCTTAAAGATCAAAAGATCGCAGCCTGCGGCAGCTCCTACAGGTGAATCTGAAGGTCGTTCCGACCTTATTCGCGAGCAAGCCCGCTCCCACAGTGGATCGGGTTTCAAAGTGGGATATGCGGTGTTACTCGGTTGGGGGATTCAGCTTTGCTTCAAGCTCCGCGACCTTCGCTTCAAGGCTCTCCAGACGTGCACGAGTGCGGGTGAGCACCACCATCTGACTATCAAACTCTTCCCGGCTCACCAGGTCCAGTTTGCTGAAACCGCTCTGCAACAACGCCTTGAACTGGCTTTCGATTTCGCTTTTCGGCAGTGGGGTGTCGCCGCTGAAGAGGCGGGAGGCGGTGCCGGTCAGGGCGTCGAGGAAGTCTTTGGGTGCGAGCATAGGAAATGTCCTGAAAACAATTGCGGGCAGTGTATCACGCAGTGTCTATAGTCAATTCCGACCGCAGGGATGCACGTTTTTCGCGCATGCGGACGGACGGCGTCGCACTGTTGTTGTGCGTAATGGATCAGGCAATCGCGAGCTGTGGCCTGTAGTAACCGGCAAAGGCTTGATATCAGAGGTTTTTGGCGAGATGGCAAGCTTTCTGCTTAGACGATAGTGACCCATGCACTGATGCAGTCGCTGTGACGAATGCAGTGCGCCAAGCGGAACGGGGAAGTGTTTCGTGCGGAGCGGTTAGCCGGCGTCGGACGGGCAGGTAAGGCCGACGATGCGTTACAAAGCCAGGCACTGCGCTTAGACTTGAACCGGGTTTGTTTTCCTGGGGCAAGTCCACCAATTCGGGAGAGAGTTTTCATGAAGCTAGTCACTGCCATCATCAAGCCGTTCAAGTTGGACGACGTGCGCGAATCGCTGTCCGAGATCGGCGTGCAGGGTATTACCGTTACTGAAGTCAAAGGCTTCGGTCGGCAGAAGGGTCACACCGAACTGTATCGCGGCGCGGAATACGTGGTCGATTTCCTGCCTAAGGTGAAGATCGATGTCGCCATTGACGACAAGGATCTTGACCGGGTTATCGAGGCGATAACCAAGGCTGCCAACACCGGCAAGATCGGTGACGGCAAAATCTTCGTGGTCAATCTGGAACAGGCGATTCGCATCCGTACCGGCGAAACCGATACCGACGCGATCTAAGCCGCCACAAACCCCAACGCCCCAGGAGAAAACAATATGACTCTGCGTAAAATCGCAGGGCTAGGAGCCCTGTTGTCCCTCGTAATGCCCGGCCTGGCCATGGCGGCAGACGAAGTGGCGGCCCCAGTCCTCAATTCCGGCGATACCGCCTGGATGCTGACCTCGACAGTCCTCGTGCTGTTCATGACCATTCCCGGCCTCGCGCTGTTCTACGGCGGCATGGTTCGGTCGAAAAACATTCTTTCCGTGATGATGCAGTGCTTCGCCATTACCGGTCTGATCAGCGTTCTGTGGGTCATTTATGGCTACAGCATCGCGTTCGACACCACCGGCATGGAACAAGGCGTCGTCAACTTCAACTCGTTCGTCGGCGGCTTGGGCAAGGCCTTCCTCGCCGGTGTCACGCCAGCCAGCCTGACCGGTCCTGCGGCGCTGTTCCCCGAGTCGGTGTTCATCACCTTCCAGATGACCTTCGCCATCATCACCCCGGCGCTGATCGTCGGTGCCTTCGCCGAGCGGATGAAGTTCTCCGCCATGCTGATCTTCATGGGCATCTGGTTCACTCTGGTTTATGCACCGATCGCGCACATGGTCTGGTCTGGCAACGGCGGCCTGCTGTGGGACTGGGGCGTGCTGGACTTCGCCGGCGGCACCGTGGTGCACATCAACGCCGGTGTGGCCGGTCTGATCGCCTGCCTGGTACTGGGCAAGCGCAAAGGCTTCCCGACCACCCCGATGGCACCGCACAACCTCGGTTACACCTTGATGGGCGCTGCGATGCTGTGGGTCGGCTGGTTCGGCTTCAACGCCGGCTCTGCCGTAGCGGCCAACGGCACTGCCGGTATGGCAATGCTCGTGACTCAGATCGCAACTGCTGCTGCCGCACTGGGCTGGATGTTTGCCGAGTGGATCACCCACGGCAAACCAAGTGCACTGGGTATCGCTTCGGGTGTGGTCGCCGGTCTGGTTGCTATCACCCCAGCCGCTGGCACCGTGGGCCCGATGGGCGCTCTGGTGATCGGTCTGGCAGCGGGCGTGGTGTGCTTCTTCTGCGCAACTACCCTGAAACGCAAACTCGGTTATGACGATTCCCTGGACGCCTTCGGTGTGCACGGTATCGGCGGTATCCTCGGCGCGATCCTGACCGGTGTGTTCGCCGCACCGGCGCTGGGTGGCTTCGGCACCGTCACCGACATCGCCGCACAAGTCTGGATTCAGTGCAAAGGCGTGGGCTTCACGGTGATCTACACCGCGATCGTCACCTTCATCATTCTCAAGGTACTGGACGTCGTTATGGGCCTGCGTATCACCGAAGAAGAAGAGGCCGTCGGCATCGATCTGGCACTTCACAACGAACGCGGCTACAACTTGTAAACACACGCATAAAAATGTGCCCGGCTTGCCGGGCATTTTTTTGTCTGGAATTTGTCAGTGAAGCAACTGCTGAAAGGTTTTTTCGTACACGTTCAGTGGCGTTTGCGACGGGCGTTTTTCTGCGGCCAATGGCTTACATGATTGAAGGAATATTAGGGCCTTTGTTTTTTCCCAGAGCGCGCTAGAATGCGCCCCGAACGTGCGGAGAACTGTATGTGGCAACAGACTCTGATTACCTTGCGGGCGAGGCCCCGGGGCTTTCATCTGGTAACGGACGAGTTACTCGCCGGCCTGCCTGAACTCAAGGCGTGTCGGGTCGGTCTGTTGCATTTGTGGCTGCAGCATACCTCGGCGTCGTTGACCATCAACGAGAACGCCGATCCGGCGGTACGTCGCGACTTCGAACGATTTTTCAATCGTCTGATCCCACAAGGAACAGACGGCTATGAGCATAACGACGAAGGCCTGGACGACCTCCCGGCGCACTTCAAGGCCAGCGTGCTTGGCTGTCAGCTCAGTTTGCCGATTTCGGCAGGCCGACTGGCGTTGGGGACCTGGCAAGGCATTTACCTGGGCGAGCACCGTGATTATGGCGGTGCCCGTAAAGTCCTCGCCACCGTGCACGGTGAAGGGGCATGAACCGCTGGTCACCAGTGGTTATTGAATTTTTCCGGCGGCTATCGACAGACGGTGAAGCTGGGCTATAACTAATCTGCTTTTCGCAAGTCATGAGGTAGAACATGAGCGACGATGATCTGGAAAACGACGACCTCGAAGTAGGCGACGACGACGAAACCGAAGAAGGCCTGGAAGCAACGACGGACGACGTCGTTGAAGACGACGGCGGTGAAGCGCCCGTTCCGACCGCCAAAGGCAAGGCCAAGGCTGCGGTATCGGTCGATGAGCTGCCGAGCGTCGAAGCAAAAAACAAGGAGCGCGATGCCCTGGCCAAGGCCATGGAAGAGTTCCTGTCCAAGGGCGGCAAGGTGCAGGAAGTGGAGGCCAATGTGGTCGCCGATCCTCCCAAGAAGCCTGACAACAAGTACGGCAGCCGGCCTATCTAAGCACTTGCTTCTTGCTTGCTGAAAAAGCCCGCCGTCGCTGCGGGCTTTTTCATGGGTGGAACAAAAATCAAAAGATCGCAGCCTTCGGCAGCTCCTACAGGTGTACACAATCAAATGTAGGAGCTGCCGAAGGCTGCGATCTTTTCGGAGACACCTCAAATCTTGGCCGAGTTCCACCGCGCCAGCAACGCCGGCAACTCGGTCAGGCTGCGAATCTCGGCATCCGGCGCCTTCTGCGCTTCCCACAATTTGCCTTGCGGGTTAAACCAGATCGCCCGCAAACCCGCCTGCTGCGCACCGGCAATGTCATCGCCGGGATGATCGCCAATATGCACCGCCGTCTCGGCCGTTGCCCCGCCACGCTGCAACGCTTCATGAAACAGTCGCGCATCCGGTTTGGCGATACCGATGTCTTCGGCACACAAGGCAAATTTGAAGTAGTCAGCCAGGCCCAGCCGGCGCACATCGGCGTTGCCGTTGGTGACCACGCCCAGCGCGTAGTGCTTGGCCAGAACCTCCAGCGTTGGTTCCACGTCAGGGAATACTTCGAGCTGATGCCGTGCATGCAGAAACACTTCAAAACTCTGATCAGCCAGGTCCGACGCTTGACCATGGTCGTAACCGGCCTCTTCCAGCGCATGGAAAAGCACTCGGCGACGCAACGCACTGATGCGATGTTTGAGACCCGGTTCGTTGCTCAGAATGCGCTCGCGAATCGCCCACAAATGCTCCACCGGCACCGCGCCCAGATTTGGTGCATGTTCGGTCAGCCATTCACGCAGTATGGCTTCAGCGCTGACGATCACCGGGGCGGTGTCCCACAGGGTGTCGTCGAGGTCGAAGGTGATCAATTGGATCGTCATGAATCATCGCCCTTAATGCGTTTGGCCCGTGGATGGGCGCTGTCGTAGACCGTCGCCAGGTGCTGGAAGTCCAGGTGGGTGTAGATCTGGGTGGTCTTGATGTCCGAGTGACCGAGTAGTTCCTGCACGGCTCGCAGGTCTTGGGAAGATTCCAGCAAGTGGCTGGCGAAGGAATGTCGCAGCATGTGCGGGTGCAGGTTTTGCCCCAGTTCGCGCTCGCCAGCGGCCTTGACCCGCACCTGAATCGCCCGAGGACCCAGGCGCCGGCCTTGCTGGCTGACGAATACCGCGTCATCCGCCGGGTTGGTCATGGCCCGTAGCGGCAACCACAACTCCAGTGCTTCGCGAGCCTTTTTGCCCACCGGCAACAGGCGGGTCTTGCTGCCTTTACCGAGCACCTGAACCATGCCGTCAGCCAGGTCCAGCTGATCGAGATTGAGCCCGGTCAGCTCCGACAGGCGCAAGCCCGAAGAGTAGAACAACTCCAGAATCGCCTGATCCCTGCGCGCCAGGAAATCATCCTCCACCGCACCTTCAAGCAGTTGCAGCGCGCGGTCAGTGTCGAGGGTTTTCGGCAAGCGGCGTTCGCCTTTCGGCGGCGCCAGACCGTTGGCCGGATCGTGGTCGCAAAGGCCTTCGCGGTTCAGATAATGATAGAGCCCGCGCACGGCCGAGAGCAGCCGCGCCAGACTGCGGGACGATTGACCCTGGGAATGCAAACGAGCGATCAGGCTGCGCAGACGCTGGATGTCCAGCGCGGCCCAGCTATCGATGTTCTGCTTGACGCACCAGCCCAGCACTTTGTCGAGGTCGCGGCGGTAGGCGTACAGCGTGTGGGGCGACACCTGTCGCTCACTGCGCAGGTGTTCGCAGTAAGCGTCCAGTTGCCGTTCCACGATCAGCGTACCGAGCGCAGAGAGCTGTTGACCCGTGGCAGCACGCGGCCCATGACTTCGGCGATGTAGCTCAGGAACAGCGTGCCCACCGAGCTTTTGTAGTGCTGCGGATCACGGCTGGCGATGGCCAGCACACCGTGGATGCCTTGATGACTGATGGCGACGACGGCGGTGGAGCCGATCTGCTTGCGCTGCTCTTCGCCGAACAGGAAGTCCAGTTCATGCTCGCGCAGGCTGCCGCTGACACTTTTGTCTTCCGAGAGCAAACCGCCAATGGCCGTTTGCGCATCGGCGTGGCTCACCCAGCGGCCGACCGGCATCGGGTTGTCGCCCAGCAGGATCAGGCTGACAAAAGGCACCTGAAAGTCCTGGCGAAGACTGTCTTCGACGCTGATTACCACGTCTTCCAGACTGCTGGCGTCCATCAAGGCGAGAATCAGGCGGCGGGTCTTGTCGAACAGGCGGTCGTTGTCGCGGGCCACGTCCATCAAGTGCGAGAGGCGATGACGCAATTCGATGTTGCGGTCGCGCAGGATGGTCATCTGGCGCTCGACCAGCGAGATGGTGTCGCCACGCTTGTGCGGGATGCGCAACGCCGGAAGCAGATCTTCGTGCTCGACGAAGAATTCCGGATGAGCCTCCAGGTACGCGGCAATCGCCGCCGCCTCAAGGCTTTCGGAAGGGGATTCGTCGGGCTGTAGGGCGGGAACCTGGGGCTTGTCGGTCATGGGTTTGACTCACTCAAAGACGTACTTGTCCTTCGTAAACACGGACTGCCGGGCCGGTCATCAATACCGGTTGGCCTGGGCCTGCCCATTCAATGGACAGGCGCCCGCCGGGCAGGTCGATCAATAGCGGCGAATCCATCCACCCCTGGCTGATCGCGGCCACTGCGGCAGCACAGGCGCCGGTGCCGCAGGCCTGGGTTTCCCCGGCGCCACGTTCCCAGACGCGCAACTGCGCGCGGTTCCGGTCGATGACCTGGAGAAAACCGACATTGACCCGTGCAGGGAAGCGCGGGTGATGTTCGATTTTCGGCCCCAGTTCATGCACCGGTGCGTTGTTGATGTCGCTGACCCGCAGCACGGCGTGGGGGTTGCCCATCGACACGGCGGCCAGTTCCACCGCAGTGCCGTCGACGTCGAGCGAGTAGCTCTGCGCCTGACTGTCGGCAACGAACGGGATGTCGGCCGGCACCAGGCGCGGTGCGCCCATGTCGACGCTGATCTGGCCGTCACTGCGAATATCCAGCTCGATAATGCCACTTTTGGTTTCGACGCGAATCTGCCGTTTTGCGGTCAGGCGCTTGTCGAGCACAAAACGGGCGAAACAGCGCGCACCGTTGCCGCACTGTTCCACTTCGGAGCCGTCGGAGTTGAAGATCCGATAACGGAAATCCACGTCCGGATTGCTCGGCGCTTCGACGATCAGCAACTGGTCGAAGCCGATGCCTGTGTGCCGATCGCCCCATTGCTTGGCGTGTTTGGGCAGGATGTGCGCGTGCTGGCTGACCAGGTCGAGGACCATGAAGTCATTGCCCAGGCCGTGCATCTTGGTAAAACGCAGCAGCATGGTTTTACTCCGGCAGCAGGCTTTCGCCAGCAAACAACTCGGCTACCGTCTCACGGCGACGCACTTCAATTGCCTGATCACCGTCCACCAACACTTCAGCGGCACGGCCGCGGGTGTTGTAGTTGGAACTCATGACAAACCCGTAGGCACCGGCCGAATGCACGGCCAGCAGGTCGCCTTCTTCCAGGGCCAACTGACGGTCCTTGGCCAGGAAATCGCCGGTCTCGCAGATCGGGCCGACGATGTCATAGGCACGAGCGGCGCTAGCGCGAGGGCGCACGGCAGTGACGTCCATCCAGGCTTGATACAACGCCGGACGGATCAGGTCGTTCATGGCCGCGTCAACGATGGCGAAGTCTTTGTGTTCGGTGTGCTTGAGGTACTCGACCTGGGTCAGCAGCACGCCGGCGTTGGCGACGATGAAGCGGCCCGGCTCGAACACCAGCGCCAGGTCACGACCGTCGAGACGTTCGCGCACGGCTTTGATGTAGTCGGCAGCCAGTGGCGGCTCTTCATCGCGATAACGCACACCCAAACCACCACCGAGATCGATGTGATGCAGGTAGATGCCGCAATCGCCGAGGCGGTCGACCAGACCCAGCAGGCGGTCGAGGGCGTCGATGAACGGCGGCAGGGTGGTCAGTTGCGAACCGATGTGGCAATCGACGCCGACCACTTCCAGGTTCGGCAGTTGCGCGGCGCGGATGTACACGTCTTCGGCGTCGGCGATGGCGATGCCGAACTTGTTCTCTTTGAGACCGGTGGAAATGTACGGGTGCGTGCCGGCATCGACGTCCGGGTTCACGCGCAGCGAGATTGGCGCGCGAACGCCCAGCTCGGCGGCGACCACTTGCAGACGCTCCAGCTCATCAGTGGATTCGACGTTGAAGCAGTGCACGCCGACTTCGAGGGCGCGGCGCATGTCGTCACGGGTCTTGCCGACGCCGGAGAACACGATCTTTTCGGGGCTGCCGCCAGCGGCCAGTACGCGTTCCAGCTCGCCACGGGAGACGATGTCAAAACCGGCGCCCAATCGCGCCAGGACATTCAGAACACCCAGGTTGGAGTTGGCCTTGACCGCGAAGCAGACCAGGTGCGGCATGCCGGCCAGTGCATCGGCGTATGCCAGGTACTGGGCTTCGATGTGGGCGCGGGAGTAGACGTAGGTCGGTGTGCCAAAGCGTTCGGCGATGGCGGACAGGGCAACACCTTCCGCGAACAGCTCACCGTCACGGTAGTTAAAAGCGTCCATGGCGTTCCCTTATTGGTAGACGTCGTGCTTGTGTGCTTTCGACGGCTGCTTTTGCGAGGACTTGGCCTGCTCGGCAGGGTCCTGGGAATCGTCAGGCAGGTACAGCGGGCCTTTTTGACCACAGGCCGACACAAGGCAGGCAACCGCGACGAGCGCAGCAAGGGAAGAGATCAGGCGCTTCATGGCGAAATCCTTGAAAATGCGTTAATTGCGCCGGAGTATACCGGCCACCCGGCAGCTTGCCTATGCGACCGGGCTCCCGTCCGGCGGGGCTTTGTGGTGAGGGGATTTATCCCCGTTCGGCTGCGCAGCAGTCGCAAGCACTCCCGTTTAACCTTGAACTGCTGGGGCTGCTTCGCAACCCAACGGGGATAAATCCCCTCACCACAAAGGCTCGCTCCCACAGGTTCAGCGTTTGAGGTACCGATATCCGCCCTTGATCGTTATCCTTTGCAATCACCGGGGCTCGCCCGTATCTTGCGGCGCTTGAGCGTGAACAGACACTTTTTGAGGTTGCCGTAATGAGTTTGACCGAAGCCCGTTTCCACGATCTGGTCGATGCCACCCAACAATCGCTGGAGGATATTTTCGACGAGAGTGACCTGGATATCGACCTGGAGAGCTCGGCCGGTGTGCTCACCGTCAAGTTCGAAAACGGCAGCCAGTTGATCTTCAGCCGCCAGGAACCCCTGCGTCAGCTGTGGCTGGCGGCGGTGTCGGGTGGCTTCCACTTCGACTACGACGAAGAGAGCGAGCGCTGGATGTGCGACAAGAGCGAAGAGCAGCTCGGCGAGATGCTTGAGCGCATCGTCAAGCAGCAAGCCGACGTCGAACTCGATTTCGAAGGTCTGTGAGAACGTGACCCAGCCTGCACCCGTTCGTCCGCCCAAGCCGCTCTACAGCAATGTCAGCCCGGCGGTGCCTTCGCCGTGCAGCGGTGTGTGTCGGCTGGATGAACAGAAGGTCTGCCTCGGGTGTTTTCGCCATGTCGAAGACATCCGCGAGTGGCGCTCTGCCGACGACGATCGCCGCCGGGTGATTTGCGCGCAGGCCTCAAATCGCAAGAACGCCGCAAATCCATTGTAGGAGCTGCCGCAGGCTGCGATCTTTTGATTTTTAAAAACAAGATCAAAAGATCGCAGCCTTCGGCAGCTCCTACGCCGCCGGGTGGCGGCTTGTATATTTATTGAGCTGTGATAGTGTCGAGAAACGCCTCAACCCATCGAGGCTCGTGACAACCCCGCCTTTTCCTGGCGGGGTTTTGCTTTTTTCGTGCAGAAGAAAGGAGTCTGCCCTGATCATGACCGCACCTTCCATCACCCTTACCCGACTGGACGTGCAACGTCTGGAACGCCTGATCGACAGCCTGGACGACACGCTGCCGGGCGTTATCGCGCTGCAAACCGAACTGGATCGCGCCGATACTCTGGTCGGTCACGATGAAGTGCCCGCCGATGTCGTGACGATGAATTCCCGTGTGCATTGCCGTGAAGAGAGCAGTGGCAAGGATTATCACCTGACCTTGGTTTACCCCAAGGATGCCAACGCCGACGAAGGCAGGGTTTCGATTCTTGCACCGGTGGGCAGTGCGTTGCTCGGCCTGAAAGTCGGGCAGCACATCGATTGGCCCGCACCGGGCGGCAAAACCCTCAAGCTGACCCTGCTTGAAGTCGAATCGCAGCCCGCCCATGGCGGCGACTTCCCGGAATAACCCTTCCTCAGACCAGCTCGAGCGCGTCGTTCAATGCGCGCTCCAGATCGGCCTTGTAGCGCAAATACAAATTGCTTGAGCTCTGACCATCACCGAGCAGGCCCGAGAGGTCCAGGTCGGTGATGTAGCAGCGATAGCGTTCGGTCTCCCGGCGCTGTTCAACAATTTCCCGGGCGACCACGCTGAACAGTTGCTCGCCATGTTCCAGCTCTGAAAATTCCCTTTGATTGCAATACAACGTGACCTGCACCTGACCCGGTGCGGCTTTGCCGACGATCGCCTGCACGTCGTAGAACGGTTTGTTGAGCGGGGTTTGCGGCGCGTTTCGGGTTTCGACCCGACGGGCTCGTCCGGGACCGGATGGCAGCAGCTGGTAATACAGCGTGTTCAGGCTCAATGGCGGGGCGGCGTCCATCGGCAGCAAGGCATCGCGCCGGTACTGGATCGATTGCAGGAAGCGTTGCAACGGCACCAGCAGGCTTTGTTCGTCGTGATAGGGCAAACGCTGCTGCCACAAGGCATTGAATTCATCCAGCACGTACAGATCGGCCTGGTCGTCGTGAATCCGGTAGAACACCTGAATGCAGTCTGGCTGGCCCATAGGCAGAATCAGCGCCAGGTCCTGATCTTCCAGCGCCATCGGGTCCAGGTGCAGCGGGCTGTAGCTCGCCAGCTCTTCGCCCAGATAATCGAACAGCGCCGGCAGGGTAGCGAGGGCAACGTGATTGACCTGGCCCGGCACCAACTCCAGTACGTGGTAATGCTGCTGGACCTGAATCAGGTAGCGATGATTGAGTTTGCTCAGCAGCAGGTTCTGCGCGGTGTCGATCACTTCTTCGACCCGCTGGGCGATGAACTGCGCGCGGTTATGGCAGAAGCAACGCACGCGCAACTTGGGCCGTTGTGGGCCGTTCGGCAGGTTGTTGAGGTAGTCGCGCAGGCAGTCGAGCAGGGCGTGAGGACCGTCGAAGCGATTGACCAGCACCTCGTTCCAGCTGTTGAGCGTGACCTGATCCAGGGTCAGCACCAGGTTTTCCCGAACCCCGGCGTAACTCAAGGAGTCGGTGCGCTCGGTGGTCATCAGGATGTTCAGGTCGCGATGATGCTTGAGCGGATCGACACCGACGTTCACCAGAATCAGCACCTCGCTCGGGACGCTGGCGCACAGCAGCGGATCTTCGGCGACGGTGGGCAGCGGCAGGGCGATACTCTGTTGCAGGCTGCCGAGCAGGTTGAACAGTTCGGACTCGCTCAGGTCACTCTCGCCGGGATGCAAGGCTAGACGGGTACTGCTGTCGATCACGCCGTTGCGGTGACACCAGGTCAGCAGTTCCAGCAATTGGCGGCTGCGCTTGATCGGCGCGAAATGCTCCCATTCGAGAGCGGTCAGGCTGCCGTTGTATAAGCCCCACTGGGTTTGCCCCGATTCTTTCTTGTCGGGCGCGTGCACCAGGGTCAGGGTGTCTTCGGCCAGATCCGGGGCAATGCCCGGGTTGATGAACTCGACCTTGTCCGCCTTGCGCTCGAACGTCGCGTACAGGCGTCGTCCCAGTACATTGAGGTCGCGCTTGTTGATCAGGCTGACGGTCTGTTCGCCGCGGGCGAATTCGGTCAGAAAGCGGTAGCTGTAATTCAGTTCGTTGACCAACGCCCGACGCTCAGAGCTGACCTGGCGGACTTTCCACTGACTGCGGCTGTCGAGCAGGGCCAGTTGACGATGATCCCAGTGCCATTCGTGGGCCAGTCGCTTAAGTAACGAACGTTGCCAGCTCTGGGTGCGACTGCTGCTGCCGGTGAGTTTGCGGTTGACCTTCAGGTACAGCGCGCGGCGCACCAGCTCCAGCCGTTCCGGCTCGCCGCGGGCGGTGAGGTATTCCTCGATGCGCCGATAGACCACGATGTACGGGTCCAACTCATCGAGGTCGAGCCGATTGGCAAACACGGCTTGCTTGAAGCGCAGGCTCAGGCACTGAACCCTGGGGTGTTCGCTGGCGTAGACCTCGGTCAGCAACAGCTTGAGCACCGACTTGTACGGTGACTCGATGCCCTTGAACAGCTGCCAAAGTCCGGCGCCGATGAATTCGCCGGGCGGGATGTACGCCAGATGTCCCAGGTCCAGGGTTTCGTCGGCACGGATAAAGCGCTTGGACAGCAACGTGTGGGTGTAGCGGTCGTAGGCGCTCTCTTCGTACACCGGCACCAGCCACCAGATCGGCGTGCGTCCGGCCAGCCAGATGGCGGTGCGATAGAACTCGTCCAGCAGCAGATAGTGTTGGGTGGTGCCGCAGTCTTCCGAGCTCAGTTGATTGTCCCGCTCGCCGAGCACGAAGCGGGCCGGGTCGATCAGGAAGAAATGCGCTTCGGCACCCTGGCTCGCGGCCCAGGTTTCAAGCAACTGGCACTTTCTACGCAGCTCGTTGAGTTCGCTTTCGCTCAAGTCCGGCGCGTGGCAGACCCAGACGTCCATGTCGCTCTGTTCGGCCTGGGCGAGGGTGCCGAGGCTGCCCATCAGGAACAGGCCGTGAATCGGTCGCGGCGGATTGCTGCCGTGGCGCGGCTTATAGGAAAACGATCGGGTCAGGCGTTGGGCTTCTGCGAGGGCATTGGCGTCGGGCTCGAAGTTCGATAGCCCGGCGGGCGTACTGCCCGAAACGTAACCCGGCAACAGCGGATGATTGACGTGGAAAAACAGCGGCAGCAGGGTCAACACCCCTTGCTGGCGGGTCGACAGCCCTTCCATGGCGCGGGCCATGCGTCGCTCGTTGAGTTTTAAAAAGCGTGCGCGCAGCTGGCTGAGAACCTTGCGGTCGATCCCCTCGTCCAGATCAGGGCGGATTTCATGGGTGCGGGTCATGTCAGCTCAAACCGGCTCGCAGGGCTCGGACGTCGGAGGTCTCAGAATGAGGGGCAGTTTAGCGCCTCGGTCACGGGACTTTTTTGTTTTTTGACGTCAGATTTCTATCGCTGGGCGACAGTTCGTATCAGAGAGTGCCCGCGGAAATCCCGTAACAGGGGTTTCCGTGGGCGATGCGGTGCTGCTTATGCGGTTTCTTCGACGCTGAGAATGGTAAGAACGGTTTGTACGCTTTGCGCGGCATCACGACCCAGGCTGGTCAGATAACCGCCATCGGGCTGGTCGATCAGTTCTTTTTCGTACAGGCGTTGAGCGGCAGCAATGGCTTTCGGGGCAGCGGTCTGATGAATTTTCAAACCTTCCTGGGAACTGTCCAGGTTGAAGAGTGCGAGGATTTCCAGTTCGGCAACCAACTCAGGGGTAAGCGACATAAGGACTCCAGACTTTCTAGGAATTGGACGACAGCGTCCCTAAGGTGATCCCACTCGTGCGGCATGTCCAGTGCTCGCGACAGGGTTTTTCACCTTGGGAAGCATTCCCCGGCGGGTGGTGCGGCAGCGGGGTGCGTACCAGTGTAGTCAGGGTCTGGGGGAAGGCAGGAATGATGGGTGACAAATTGTGTGGAGAGTGCGACTGGCTGATGAGGGGGGGCTTCCTGTGGCGAGGGAGCTTGCTCCCGTTCGGCTGCGAAGCAGTCGCAAAGCTTTTGGGGCCGCTGCGCGACCCAGCGGGAGCAAGCTCCCTCGCCACAAAAGCCCCATCCGGCAATGACGGGTTATTTCTTTTCCGGCGGCAACTCTGGCAGCGCACGCAGCGCCGCTTCGTACCATTCGGTGTTGAACGCGCGGTCTTCTTCGAGGATCGCGTCGATTTCCACCGCCAAAACGTGAGCCATCAGGTTGAGGATCTCTTCACGCTCGTAACCCACCAGGGTCAGCTTGTTGAAGGTCGCCTTGGCGGCCGGCGGGTTGTCGCTTTCGATCTGGTTTTCGATGGCTTCGATCAGGGTGTTTTCGGCGAACTCTTCTTCGTCGATATCGTCTTGGTTGTTGTCGGGGGTTGGCTCGCTCATGGCAGGCTCCTCAAGGAAAGGCGGCCAGTTTACCTGCATTCAGCGCCATGATGCTGCTGGCGAGAAACGCCTTGGCGTTCTATAAAGCAGGCACTGCCAACCCCGCACGGCCTGGAGGCTATGTGATGCTCAAGCTTTATGGATTTTCCGTCAGCAACTACTACAACATGGTGAAACTGGCGCTGCTGGAGAAAGGGCTGCCGTTCGAAGAAGTGCCGTTTTACGCCGGCACAAGCCCCGAAGCATTGGCGATCAGTCCGCGTGGCAAGGTGCCAGTGCTGGGTGTCGAGAAGGGTTTCATCAACGAAACCGCGGTGATTCTCGAATACATCGAGCAGAGCCAGAAAGGCACGCCGCTGCTGCCGAGCGATCCCTTCGAGCGGGCGCAGGTCCTGGCGCTGGCCAAGGAGATTGAGTTGTATATCGAGTTGCCGGCTCGCGCCTGTTACCCCGCGGCGTTTTTCGGCATGCAGGTGCCGGAGGCGATCAAGGACAAGACCAAAGCCGAGTTGCTGCAGGGTTTTGCCTCGCTTGGGCGGCACGGCAAATTTGCCCCTTATGTAGCAGGCGACAGCCTGAGCCTTGCGGATTTGTATTTCCTGTACAGCGTGCCGTTGGCCCGTGCGGTGGGGCAGAAGCTGTTTGACCTGGATTTACTGGCGGAGATGCCGGCGGCCAAGGCGCTGCTGGAACGTTTGGAGCAGAACCCGAACGTGCAGCGAATTGCGGCGGACAAGGAAGCGGCAATGCCAGCGTTTATGGCGATGGTCGCGTCCAAGCGATAACGAAGGGGGCGGCCATTTTGCGCGTCAGAAGATTCGCAATCTTTTGTCCCATATGGCCGTTACCCTTGTCGGGTGTCGCTTCCAGCCGTTTTAGTCGCATACGGTAATAAGCGAACGCTTACAGGATCTCGGGCAGTGTTTACCTTGAGCATCGAATCCATACGGTCAAGGAGACCCGGCGATGCTCAAGTTATACGGCTTTGCGGCCAGTAATTATTTCAACATGGTCAAACTGGCACTCCTGGAGAAAGGCGTGCCGTTCGAAACAGTCCCCTTTCATGGATGCCAGAACCCGGACATCCTTGCCGTCAGCCCTCGCGGAAAAGTGCCAGTGCTGGAGACGGAACAAGGTTTCCTGAGCGAGACGGATGCCATTCTCGATTACATCGAAGAGACGCAGGGCGGAATCGCGCTATTGCCCGCGGATCCGTTCGCACGGGCCGGCGTCAGGGCGTTGGCCAAAGAAATCGAACTGTACATCGAACTGCCGGCGCGAACTTGTTATGTGGAAGTTGTTTTCGGCTGCCGTCCGACACCGGAGGCAATCAGGCTCAAGGCTGGTCGGGATTTGTTGAAGGGATTCGCCACTCTGGCGCGACACGGGAAATTTGCGCCCTATGTAGCGGGAGAGCATTTCACGCTTGCCGATCTATATTTTCTTTACAGCGTTGATCACGCCCGTGAGGTGGGGCAATCAGTGCTCGGTAAAGACCTGCTGGACGAAATGCCTGAAGCGCAAACGCTGCTTGATCGCTTGGCGCAGAACTCGAATGTGCAAAAAGTAGCAGCGGACAAGGCGGCCGAATGGCCAGCATTTCTGGCGAGGGTTCAGGGATAGGAAACAGTTTTCCATGAAAAAGCCTGAGGCCCTTTCGGACCTCAGGCTTCAAGCAAGTCTTAGCGACTTGCCAATAGCGCCTGACCGCGAGCTACCGCCTTCTTGACCTGCGCCGGCGCAGTCCCGCCGATGTGGTCACGGGCATTCACCGAACCTTCCAGGGTCAGCACGGCGAACACGTCCTGATCGATCTGGTCGCTGAATTTGCGCAGCTCTTCCAGGCTCATTTCCGCCAGGTCCTTGCCGCTTTCCACGCCGTACTTCACGGCATGGCCAACGATTTCGTGGCAGTCACGGAACGGCAGGCCACGACGCACCAGATAGTCAGCCAGGTCGGTGGCGGTGGAGAAACCGCGCAGTGCCGCTTCGCGCATCATCGCGTGCTTGGGTTTGATCGCCGGGATCATGTCGGCGAAGGCCCGCAGCGAATCGCGCAGTGTGTCGGCAGCATCGAACAGCGGCTCTTTATCTTCCTGGTTGTCCTTGTTGTAAGCCAGTGGCTGGCCTTTCATCAGGGTCAGCAGGCCCATCAGCGCGCCGAACACGCGACCGGTCTTGCCACGTACCAGTTCCGGCACGTCAGGGTTTTTCTTTTGCGGCATGATCGAGCTGCCGGTGCAGAAACGGTCCGGCAGATCGATGAACTGGAACTGCGCGCTGGTCCACAGCACCAGCTCTTCGGAGAAGCGCGACAAGTGCATCATCGCGATGCTCGCGGCCGAGCAGAACTCGATAGCGAAGTCACGATCGGACACGTTGTCCAGCGAGTTGCCGCCCACGGCGTCGAAGCCCAGCAGTTGCGCGGTGTATTCGCGGTCGATCGGGTAAGTGGTGCCGGCCAGCGCGGCGCTGCCCAACGGCATGCGGTTGGTACGCTTGCGGCAGTCGACCAGACGCTCGTAGTCGCGGCTGAGCATTTCGAACCAGGCCAGCATGTGGTGACCGAATGTCACCGGCTGCGCGGTTTGCAGGTGGGTGAAGCCCGGCATGATGCTGCCGGCTTCGCGCTCGGCCTGTTCCAGCAAGCCTTTTTGCAGGCGGGTGATTTCCGTCAGGATCAGGTCGATCTCGTCACGCAGCCACAGACGGATGTCGGTGGCGACCTGGTCGTTGCGGCTGCGGCCGGTGTGCAGCTTTTTACCGGTCACGCCGATGCGGTCGGTCAGGCGCGCTTCGATGTTCATGTGCACGTCTTCGAGGTCAATGCGCCAGTCGAACTGGCCGGCCTCGATTTCACCCTGGATGGTCTTCAGGCCATCGGTGATGCTGTCGCGCTCGGCATCGGTCAGCACGCCGACCTTGGCCAGCATGGTGGCGTGGGCGATCGAGCCCATGATGTCGTGGCGATACAGGCGCTGGTCGAAGGTGACGGAGGCGGTGAAGCGGGCGACGAAGGCGTCGACGGGTTCACTGAAGCGGCCGCCCCAGGACTGATTGGTCTTGTCAGTGCTCATGAATTCGCTCGTATCGGCTGAAAAAAGATGGCGTTGAAAGCTGTCGCGGATAATAACAGGGTTGCCAATCCTGTCGCTGACACTGGTCGACACGTTTTTTTCTTGTGGCCCGGCTTATGCTCGAAGCCAGCCTGACCTGAATTGCGCAACGATATTTTTCAATAGAGCAATAACGTCTCGGCAACCGTCTACAGTTGGACAGTAGGATCAGCGCACTTCTCGGCGCTGCAGCGGACTATAAGAAGAGGGGGTGTTCATATTGTGTATCAGCAAACCCTACGGCGATGCCTCGTCAACCGCCAATTGCCCGGCAAATAAAAAATTAGCGGTCGGACGGGCGGCACTTTTTGGCTCTCGCGCTAGTCTTAGCGTGGATCGCGGTGACGGACGTCACTTCACCTGTCTACGCTATCCTTGTGCGAGACTCACGCAGGAATCCAGCGCAATATGAATGTCCTGATCGTTGATGACGAACCCCTTGCCCGCGAGCGCCTGAGCCGAATGGTCGGCGAACTCGAGGGATACAGTGTCCTGGAGCCCAGCGCCACGAACGGCGAAGAAGCGTTGGCACTGATCGACAGCCACAAGCCGGATATCGTGTTGCTCGATATCCGCATGCCGGGCCTCGATGGCCTGCAGGTGGCTGCACGGTTATGCGAACGCGAAACCCCGCCTGCCGTGGTGTTTTGCACAGGGCCCGATGAATTTGCCGTGGAAGCCTTACAGGCCAGCGCCGTAGGCTATCTGGTGAAACCTGTGCGTACAGAACAACTGCATGAAGCGTTGAAAAAAGCCGAGCGGCCCAATCGTGTCCAGCTTGCGGCTTTGACCCGTCCTGCCGCCGAAACCGGCAGTGGCCCGCGCAGCCATATCAGCGCGCGTACCCGTAAGGGTATTGAGCTGATCCCTTTGGGTCAGGTGGTCTACTTTATCGCCGATCATAAATACGTGACCTTGCGCCACGAAGGCGGCGAAGTGCTGCTGGACGAACCGCTCAAGGCCCTCGAGGATGAATTCGGTGACCGATTCGTGCGCATCCACCGCAATGCCCTGGTCGCCCGCGAACGCATCGAACGCCTGCAACGCACGCCTCTGGGACATTTTCAGCTGTTCCTCAAAGGCTTGAATGGCGATGCCCTGATCGTCAGCCGGCGTCATGTGGCT
Source organism: Pseudomonas sp. LB3P81 (assembly GCF_054897965.1). Lineage (NCBI taxonomy): Bacteria > Pseudomonadati > Pseudomonadota > Gammaproteobacteria > Pseudomonadales > Pseudomonadaceae > Pseudomonas > Pseudomonas sp. LB3P81. Next base: position 3,603,324 of record NZ_JBUBVG010000001.1, read on the forward strand.
GGTGTGCGCAAAATGATGCAACAGCTTTAATTCGCCATCCACAGGCGAATTTCTCACCCGATTGCCGGACATCCGGGGCCAGGGAGGCCAGGCAATACCTGATACAAGTCAAAGTGGATTTGACTGAGCTGTTATTATCCGCCGTATCTATTCAGTACGGATTGATCCATGTCCTCTCGCGAAATCCGCATCGCCACCCGCAAAAGTGCTCTCGCCCTGTGGCAGGCCGAATACGTCAAAGCCCGTCTTGAAGCGGCCCATCCGGGTTTGCTCGTGACTCTGGTACCCATGGTCAGTCGCGGCGACAAGCTGCTGGACTCACCGCTGTCGAAAATCGGCGGCAAGGGCCTATTCGTCAAAGAGCTGGAAACCGCGCTGCTGGAGAACGAAGCCGACATCGCCGTGCATTCGATGAAAGACGTGCCGATGGACTTCCCCGAAGGCCTCGGCCTGTTCTGCATCTGCGAGCGTGAAGACCCGCGTGATGCATTCGTCTCCAATACCTACGCCAGCCTGGATGAACTGCCGCAAGGCAGCATCGTCGGCACCTCCAGCCTGCGCCGTCAGGCCCAGTTGCTGACCCGCCGCCCGGACCTGGAAATCCGCTTCTTGCGCGGCAACGTCAACACGCGCCTGGCCAAGCTTGATGCCGGCGAATACGACGCCATCATCCTCGCGGCTGCCGGCCTGATTCGTCTGGGCTTCGAAGATCGCATCACCTCCGCCATCAGCGTCGACGACAGCCTGCCAGCCGGTGGCCAGGGTGCCGTCGGTATCGAATGCCGCACCGCTGACAGCGAAATCCACGCCTTGCTCGCGCCTCTGCACCATCAAGACACCGCCACCCGCGTGACGGCCGAACGTGCGCTTAACAAACATCTGAATGGCGGCTGCCAGGTGCCGATCGCCTGCTACGCCGTGCTGGAAGGCGAGCAGATCTGGTTGCGCGGCCTGGTGGGCGATCCGAGCGGCGGCCTGCTGCTCAGCGCCGAGGCCCGCGCGCCGCGCAGCGATGCCGAAGCCTTGGGTGTGCAAGTGGCCGAAGACCTTCTTAATCAGGGCGCCAATGACATTCTGAAAGCGGTCTACGGCGAGGCAGGTCACGAGTGACGGGCTGGCGCCTGCTGCTGACGCGTCCCGCGGATGAGTCGGCGGCGCTGAGCGTTGTTTTGGCACAAGAGGGGATTTTCAGCAGCAGTTTGCCGCTTTTGGAAATTGAACCGATTCCTGCCTCTGACACAATGCGCGAGGTGATTCAGTATCTGGATCGTTACTGCGCGGTGATCGTGGTCAGCAAGCCGGCCGCCAGACTGGCTGTGGATCTGGTCAGTCAGTATTGGCCGAAGCCACCGCACCTGAAGTGGTTCAGCGTGGGTGCGGCGACTGCGCAGATTCTCGAAGATCACGGGTTGGACGTGAGTTTCCCGGCGGAGGGTGATGACAGCGAAGCCTTGCTGGAACTTGCGCCGTTGCGCGAAGCTGTCGCGCGGCCCGATCCACGGGTGTTGATCATGCGGGGAGAGGGCGGACGCGAGTTGCTCGCTGAGCGTTTGCACGAGCTTGGTGCTAGTGTCGAGTATCTGGAGCTGTACCGCCGCGACCTGCCGCAGTACCCGCCAGCAGCACTGCCTGAGCGGATCGAGGCGGAACGCTTGAACGGGCTGGTGGTCAGCAGTGGACAGGGTTTTGAACACCTGCATCAATTGGCCGGCGATGCCTGGCCACTGTTGGCGCGGTTACCGTTGTTTGTTCCAAGCCCCAGGGTCGCCGAGCTGGCACGTGCCGCCGGGGCCCAAACAGTTGTGGATTGTCGTGGCGCCAGTGCCGCGGCTTTGCTGACGGCGTTACGGGAGCATCCCGAACCCGTTCTCTAATGCAAAGGATGGATACGTGAACGAAACAGCCTTGCCTAAAGATGACGTGCAGCCAGTGCTTGATGCCCCGGTTGAAACTGCGCCACCCGCTACTGTGCAGCGCCGAGGCAATGGGCTGGCAATAGTCGCGTTGCTGTTGGGCGCCGCCGGTGTGGCGGTGGGCGGTTGGGGCGTCTGGCAGGTGCGTCACCTGCAAGCCAATACGCAGCAGCAGTTGATTCAGGTGCAGGCGTTGAACGATCAGGCGCAAAGTCTGAAGCTGAACGAACAGCGCCTGAGCGCGCGCCTTGAGCAAATGCCTGCCGCCGAAGAACTGGACGCTCGCAGCCGTCTGTTGATTCAACTGCAAGGCGATCAGCAGCGCTTGAGTCAACGTCTGGAAACCGTCCTCGGCGCGAGCCGCAAGGACTGGCGTCTGGCCGAAGCCGAGCACTTGCTGCGCCTGGCCAGCCTGCGGCTTTCGGCATTGCAGGACATCAGCAGCGCTCAGGCCCTTGTGCTGGGCGCCGACGAAATTCTTCGTGAACAGAACGATCCGGGCTCCTTCGCCGCTCGCGAGCAAGTGGCGAAAACCCTGGTCGCCTTGCGTAGCACTGAACAACCGGATCGCACCGGTCTTTTCCTGCGACTGGGGGCGTTGCGCGATCAGGTGATCAACCTCACCGAGCTGGCGCCCGAGTACAAGGATCGCGGCGAATCCCTGCTGGGTTTGACCGCCGATGGTGACGGCGCCAGTCGTTGGGCGCAGTGGTGGGATCAGATCTCGCGTTACATCCGCATCGATTTCAATGCCGATAAAAATGTGCGTCCGCTGCTGGCAGGGCAGAGCCTGAGCCAGGTGCGTCTGGCCCTGAGCCTTGCGCTGGAACAGGCGCAGTGGGCGGCACTCAACGGTCAGGCCGCGGTTTACACCCAGGCGCTGACCGAGGCGCGGGACGTGCTCAAAGGCAACTTCAATCCGGACAACCCGCAGAGCAAAGTGATGCTTGAGCAGGTGGGCGAGCTGAGCAAGCAGCCGGTCACTGTCGTCACACCGGATCTGACCGGCACGCTGAGCGCGGTTCAGGGCTATCTCGAGCGACGTAATGTCAATGCCGAAGACTCGATCAAACCCATGGCCAAGCCTGCCGCAAGCACCGCACAGGAGGCCACGCCATGAAACGTCTCTATGTAATCGTGTTTCTGGTCATTGCCGCTGCCGCTGCTTTGGGGTTGGCGATTGCCGAGCATTCCGGCTACGTGCTGATCGCTTACAAGAGCTTCCGTTTCGAATCGAGCCTGTGGGCGACCCTGGCGCTGGTGGCGGTGTTGTGGCTGGTGTTCTGGGGCATCAAGGCGTTGGTCGAATTGGTCACGACCTCCAGTGGCGTGGTCAATCCCTGGTCGCGACGCAATCGCAGTCGTCGGGTGAGCGTGGCGATCGAACACGGTCAGCTGGACCTTGCCGAAGGCCGCTGGGCCAGCGCGCAGCGTCATTTGCATCGCGCCGCCGAAGCCGAGCGTCAGCCACTGCTGTATTACCTCGGCGCCGCCCGCGCCGCGAACGAGCAAGGCCACTACGAGGAAAGCGACAACTTGCTGGAGCGCGCACTGGAACGTCAGCCCCAGGCCGAATTGGCGATCGCCTTGAGCCACGCTCAATTGCAGACCGACCGTGGCGACACCGACGGTGCCCTGGTGACTTTGCAGGCCATGCATGAGCGTCACCCTCATAACGTCCAGACCTTGCGCCAGTTGCAGCGTTTGCATCAACAGCGCGGTGACTGGTCGGCCGTGATTCGCCTGCTGCCGGAGCTGCGTAAGGACAAGGTTCTGCCACCCGCCGAGCTGGCCGAACTGGAGCGCCGGGCCTGGGGAGAAAACCTGTCCCTGGCAGCGCGTAAGGAAGAAGACGGAACCGTCGGTTTGCAGTCGCTCAACCGCGCCTGGCAGCAACTCACCTCGGCGCAGCGCCAGGAACCGCAACTGGTGTTGGCGTATGCCGAGCAACTTCGGCAAATCGGCGCCCAGGTCGAGGCCGAAGAGGTTCTGCGAGCGGCGCTCAAGCGCAGCTACGACAGCCATCTGGCTCGCCTCTACGGATTGGTTCGCGGCAGTGATCCGGCACGTCAGCTGCAGGTCGCCGAGGGCTGGCTGAAAAACCATCCGGCAGACCCTGGCCTGTTGCTGACCCTGGGTCGCCTGTGTTTGCAAAACAGTCTGTGGGGCAAGGCCCGGGACTATCTGGAAAGCAGCCTGCGCGTGCAGCGCAACCCGGAAGCCTGCGCGGAGCTGGCGCGATTGCTGGCGCAACTGGGCGACACCGAGCGCAGTAATCAGCTGTTCCAGGAAGGCCTCGGCCTCTTGGATGAACGCCTGCTGGCTGCGCCATTGCCAGTTCTGGTTCACGCTTGATTGTGTGGCGAGGGAGCTTGCTCCCGCTGGGCCGGTCCGCGTTCGGGCGCAGCAGCCCTGAACCGACACGCCCATTTATTCGGTTTAAAACCCATCCATGATGCGACCGCTTTGCGGTCGAGCGGGAGCAAGCTCCCTCGCCACAAGTGAGCGTTTTGTGGCGCTTTCCTACAATTGCCGGCTGTGAGCGGCATAGTCCTACAGAGTGCTACATCTGATCCTCTCGATTCTGTCGGGAATTCCCTACACTTCTGTTGAAGTGTCCCTGCTGACCTGTCTTGTAAGGCTGGCGCGCTTTCCTCTACCGTAACCACTTGTCTCTACTGGTACGGAAAAGCCATGTCGTTGGCCTGCTCACGCTCCTTGTTTTTCATGGTTTTCGTTGCCGGCGCCCTGGCCTTGGGCATTTCCTATTACCTGGAATATGCGGTCGGCCTCCAGCCGTGCGGCATGTGCCTGTTGCAGCGGATATGTCTGGCGTTGCTCACGGGTGTCTGCCTGACGGCTTCGGTGCATGGGCCGGGCCGTTCTGGCTCTTTCCTGTATTGGCTGCTGGGTTTGCTGTGCAGTCTGGCGGGAACAACGACAGCGTGGCGCCAGGTGTTGATGCAGGTCGATCCACAGCGACAGCTGTTTCCTTGTTCGGCCGATATGACCGATCTACTCGCCAGCAACCCTTGGGTTTATGTGGTGCAGCATATGTTCAACGGCACGGCGGACTGTGCACGGATTTCCTGGACGCTGTTCGACCTGAGCCTCCCGGAATGGAGTTTGCTGTTCTTTGTCGCCATGACGATCCTGAGTGTTTATCAGCTGCTGCGCCTGCTCCGGATTGCCTTCCAGCGACCGCTCGGCGGCGAGTCGTCGCACCCTGCGCTGGCGGGCGATTAAACACTTGTATGAACTTTATCTCCTGCGTACCTTGAAGCCACAGTCGCGCGGGCATAATCTGGCCCGCACGTGTCATTGGAATTATGTTGCTCGAATGACGCTCTGCCTGGCCGATGCTTGACCTTCAAGGGTCGGCAGGTGAAGGGCAGCATGACCCACAAGGGAAGAGAGATCACCATGCTCGAAAGTTGTCAGAATGCTCAGGAACGCTGGGGTGGAGTGCATCTGCTGATCGATCGCTGGTTGCAGGAGCGTCACGAACTGGTTCGGGCCTATGATGCTCTCGGCGCCAAGCCTGAGGCTCTGGGCGAGAACCGCAAGCCATTGCAGGAATTCTGCGGTGTGCTGGTCGATTACGTGTCTGCCGGGCATTTCGAGATCTACGAACAGCTGACGGGCGAAGCCAAGGCGTTTGGCGACACTCGCGGCCTCGAGTTGGCCGAGACGATCTACCCGCGTATTGACGTCATCACCGAGAAGCTGCTCGCGTTCAATGACCTGTGCGATGCAGGCAAGTGCGTGGCAGAGAAATTCAAGGAGCTGGGCGGCCTGTTGCACGAACGCTTCGAACTGGAAGACTGCCTGATCGAAGTGCTGCACACCGCTCACAAGGAAGAGGATTCGGTTCAAGCCTGAACCGCTTCTGGTAACACTCTCAAAAACGGTGCGCTATGCGCGCCGTTTTTCGTTTCCGCTGTTCAGCTGGTGGCGCCGCGCAATTCGACTTCGAATACCAGTGGTGTGAACGGCTCGATCAAGTCGCCGGCACCGTCGGCGCCATAGGCTTGGGCCGATGGAATCACCAACCGCCACTTCGCACCGACCGGCATGTTTTGCAGGGCGCTGCGCCAACCGCTGATCACGCTGTCGAGACTGAACCACTGCGGCTGACTGTTCTGATCGAACACGGTGCCGTCGGGGAGGCGACCGATGTACAGGACCTGGACTTTGCCATTCGGACCGGCTTTCGCACCGGTGCCTGGCACCAACTCTGTCATCAATACGCCATCGGCCAGTTCACGAACGCCGGGTTTGGCTTTTTCCACGGCGAGAAAACGCTGCTCTTTTTCGAGAACGACTTCGCTCTGTGGCGCGCTTTGTTGCAACGACACCTGCGCTTCATGCTCGGTCAGAATCTGTTCGATCTGCTCATCTTTCAGAGCCAGGGGTTTGCCTTGATAGGCTTGCTGCAAACCTTCGACCAGTGCCTGAAGTTGCAGATCGGGAACCTCCTGACGCAAACGCTCACCGAGACTTGCGCCCAGGCTGTAAGCGAGATCGTGAGCTTCGTTTTCCCTGGTTTTTTCAGCCGCCTGGGCCACGGAAAAAAACACGCACAGCGATAAAAAAAGGTAGCGCGACATCGGCACTCTCCGACCTGAGATGCGGCAGATTATGCCAGTGTGAATGCGTGCGACGGTGAACTTGTTTTGCGTAAGCCCCGAAGATTTTCGATCCGTTGCAACGCAGCGCTTTCGATAGTGTCAACATGCCCTAGCGGCGGTAGCAGCAGAGGTCTAACATGAGCCGCACCCACGTCAGCCAGGAGGTAAACCATGTCGGCCACCAAGAAGCCTGTAAATACCCCGTTGCACTTACTCCAACAACTCTCGGGCAGCCTGCTCGAGCATTTGGAAACCGCTTGTTCCCAAGCCTTGGCTGATGCTGAAAAACTGCTCGCCAAACTGGAAAAGCAGCGCGGAAAAGCGCAGGAGAAATTGCACAAATCCCGCACCAAATTGCAGGACGCTGCGGCGGCCGGCAAGGCCAAGGCACAAGCCAAGGCGAAGGACGGAGTGACGCAACTTGAAGACGTGCTCGATGCCCTCAAGGATCGTCAGTCCGACACCCGTGCCTACATTCTGCAACTCAAGCGCGATGCTCAAGAAAGCCTGAAACTGGCCCAGGGCGTTGGTCGTGTACAAGAGGCTGTCGGCAAGGCGTTGTCCCTGCGTTCGGCCAAGCCTGCTGCGGCTCCTGCGAGGAAAGCTGCTGCCAAACCGGCTGCTGCAAAAGCACCGGCGAAACCGGCCGCTAAAACCGCTGTTGCGAAACCTGCTGCTAAAACTGCGGTGAAAAAACCAGTCACTGCCAGCGCTGCAAAACCGGCGGCGAAAACTGCGGCTGCCAAACCCGCTGCGAAACCTGTCGCGGCTAAAACCGCTGCCAAGCCAGCGGCAAAAGCTGCAGCCAAACCGGCTGCCAAAACTGCTGCTGCCAAGCCAGCCACTGCTGCCAAACCGGCCGCAGCAAAACCAGCAGCCAAACCTGCCGCTGCCAAACCGGCTGCAAAACCAGCCGCCAGGCCAGCAGCAAAACCAGCCGTGAAAAAACCGGCCACTGTTGCCAGGCCGACCCCGGCTGCTGCCAAACCAGCGACGCCAGCGCCATCCGCTTCGGCCGCTCCTGCACCAGCAGCCTCCATCTCGACAGCCACCACTGCGCCAACGCCAGTAGCGCCGTCGAGCACCAGCACCACCCCAACCAGCGCGTCCTAAGTGCCGGTTGCCGCGACGCGCAGCTGATGCAGCGCGTCGCGGTCCAGGTGGGCGGCGCCCGCCGCCACACCGTCCAGCCAGGCCGATAAATCGGTCGCCTCATACTGTGGCCAACTCTGCGCCGATCGTTCCAGTCGCAACAACAGATGCCGCTCGGCTTCCAGCTCCAGCGTTTTCACTTGTTCGCGTAATGCATTCAGTTCGGCATCCTCGGTCGCGATGACTTTCCATTGCATGCGCAAGGCGCGCAGCGGTCGAACGACCTCTGCGTCCCATGGCTCGGCCACACTGCGAAGCTGCTGCAACCGTTGCTCGTTGCAGGCGACTCCCCGCTGCCCGAGCCACAGCCCACACAACAACAGGCACACATTCACCCCCGCCGACTGCAACGTCAGGCACGCGGCCTCAACGCCGGGACGGGCGTAAGTGCCAAGGGAAAAGCTCCACAGGTCAGAGGACATAGTGCTACTCGCGCCAGTTGCGAGCGAAGCTGGTAGACTCCGCCGCCATTATGATTCGACTTCAGAACCTGACTTTACAGCGTGGCCCGCAACGTCTGCTAGAAGACGCCGAGCTGACCCTGCACGCCGGCCACAAAGCCGGCCTCATCGGTGCCAACGGCGCCGGCAAATCGAGCCTGTTTGCCTTGATCCGGGGCGAGCTGCACCCGGACTCGGGTGACTGCTTCCTGCCGGCCGACTGGCGCATCGCTCACATGCGCCAGGAAATCGAGACGCTCGAACGCTTGGCGGTCGACTACGTGCTCGATGGCGACCTGCGCCTGCGCGAGGTGCAACGTGACCTCGCCGCAGCCGAAGCGGCTCATGACGGTGCCGCTCAGGCCCGCCTGCACTCGGAACTCGACAGCGCCGACGGTTACACCGCCGATGCCCGCGCCCGCAAGCTGCTTGCCGGCCTCGGGTTCACCAACGAGCAGATGGATCGCCAGGTAGGCGATTTCTCCGGTGGCTGGCGGATGCGTCTGAACCTGGCGCAGGCGTTGATGTGCCCCTCGGACCTGTTGCTGCTCGACGAGCCGACCAACCACTTGGACCTCGACGCCATCATCTGGCTCGAAGAATGGCTGAAAAGCTATCCCGGCACCTTGCTGCTGATTTCCCACGACCGGGACTTCCTCGACGCCGTGGTCGATCATGTGGCCCATGTCGATCAGCGCAAGATCACTTTGTATCGCGGTGGTTACAGCGCTTTCGAACGCGCCCGCGCCGAACGTCTGGCCCAGCAGCAGCAGGCCTACGAGAAGCAGCAGGCGCAACGCGCGCACATGGAAAGCTACATCGCCCGTTTCAAGGCTCAGGCGACCAAGGCCCGTCAGGCCCAAAGCCGGATCAAGGCGCTGGAGCGGATGGAAGAGTTGTCTGCCGCTCACGTCGATTCGCCGTTCGACTTCGTTTTCCGCGAGTCGACGAAGATTTCCAGTCCGCTGATCGACCTGTCCGATGCCCGTCTGGGCTACGGCGACAAAGCCGTGCTGGAGAAGGTCAAGCTGCAACTGACGCCTGGCGCGCGGATCGGTTTGCTCGGCCCCAACGGTGCCGGTAAATCGACCCTGATCAAAAACCTCGCCGGTGAACTTGAGCCGCTGGCCGGTCGACTGACCCGTGGCGAAAACACCGCCGTCGGCTACTTCGCCCAGCATCAACTCGACTCTCTCGACTCGAAGGCCAGCCCGTTGCTGCACTTGCAGCGCCTGGCGCCGACCGAGCGCGAGCAGACCCTGCGCGACTTCCTCGGCGGCTTCGACTTCCGCGGCGCGCGCATCGATGAGCCAGTGCTGAATTTCTCCGGTGGTGAGAAGGCTCGCCTGGCCCTGGCGTTGATCGCCTGGGAACGACCGAACCTGCTGCTGCTCGACGAACCGACCAACCACCTCGACCTGGAAATGCGCCTGGCGCTGACCATGGCCCTGCAGGAATTCAGTGGCGCGGTGCTGGTGGTCTCCCACGATCGTCATTTGCTCAAAAGCACCACCGACAATTTCTATCTGGTGGCGGACGGCAAGGTCGAGGAGTTTGACGGTGACCTGGAAGACTACGCCCGTTGGCTGGTCGACTACCGTCAGCGCAATGCTCCGGTCAGCAACACGCCGGTCAATCCGGACAAGACTGACAAGAAGGCTCAGCGTCAGGCCGCCGCCGCGTTGCGTCAGCAACTGGCGCCGCACAAGCGCGAGGCCGACAAGCTCGAAGCCGAGTTGGGCAAGCTGCACGAGAAACTGGCGAAGATCGATACCAGCCTCGGTGACAGCGACATTTACGAACCTGCGCGCAAGAACGACCTGCGTGATCTGCTGGCCGAACAAGCCAGGCTGAAAGTGCGTGAAGCCGAGCTGGAAGAAGCCTGGATGGAAGCCCTGGAACTGCTCGAAAGCATGCAGGCGGAGCTGGAGGCGCTGTCCTGATGGAGGCGTTCAAGCTGCTGCTGCCGGCTGTCTGGATCGAGCCGGTCTGGCTCGTCGTGCAGATCCTGCTGATCTTGTTGGCGGGTTACTTCACGCAACGCTTCGTCGCCAAATGCCTGACTCGCCTGGGCGAGCGCTACCCGTTTCCACCGCAGTTGCTGATGCCGCTGCGGGGCGGTTTGCGCTGGCTGATCATGGGCAGTGCGCTGATTTTCGTGCTGGAACGCCTGGGCGTGTCGGCCACGGTGCTCTGGACTGCGCTGTCCGGTTTCGTTGCAGTGGCCGCGGTGGCGTTTTTCGCCATGTGGAGCGTGCTCTCCAATCTGCTCTGCGCGATCCTGATCTTTACCGTCGGGCCGTTCCGTATCGGTGACGTGGTCGAGTTGGTGGACACCACTGACAAACCTGGCGTCAAAGGCCGGGTGGTGGCGATCAATCTGCTTTACACCACGTTGATCGAAGCGGAAGAGCTCGGTACTGGCAGCGCCATGGTGCAGGTGCCTAATAGCTTGTTCTTTCAGCGCTCGGTTCGACGCTGGCGTGGTAGCGATGTATTCCCTTCGAACGGGTTCGAAAAGTAAGCCTTCTATTGCCTGATACACCGCCTTCGTCGGAACGCCGCCCGGAGCAAGCCCGCTCCCACAGTTTGACCGTGTTCTTATGAAACGACGCGGTCTAATGTGGGAGCGGGCTTGCTCGCGAAGGGGCCCTCAAGTTGCAACATCCTGCAAAAAAATCGGTAGTCATCGGCCCAAAGCCGCATTAGCTTAGACGTCTGTCACGAGTCTGAGTCGAGGTGTGCGATGGAGCTTCAAACATGGCTGGCGTTTTTTGCCGCCTGCTGGGTGATCAGCCTGTCTCCCGGTGCCGGCGCCATTGCGTCGATGTCCAGCGGTCTGCAATACGGTTTCTGGCGCGGTTACTGGAATGCCCTGGGCCTGCAATTGGGCCTGGCGGTGCAGATCGCGATTGTCGGCGCCGGTGTTGGCGCGATCCTCACGGCGTCGGCCACCGCGTTTTATGCAATCAAATGGTTCGGCGTGGCGTATCTGGTTTACCTCGCGATCAAGCAATGGCGCGCGCTGCCCAGCGACATGAGCGACGACGCCGCCGTGCGCCAGATCGGCAAGCCGATGGCCCTGGTGTTCCGCGGTTTCCTGGTCAACATCAGCAACCCCAAGGCGCTGGTGTTCATGCTCGCGGTATTGCCGCAGTTCATTGACCCGCATGCGCCGCTGCTGATTCAGTACCTGATCATCGGCGTAACCATGGTCTTTGTTGATCTGATTGTCATGGCCGGTTACACCGGGTTGGCGTCCAAGGTGCTGCGCTTGTTGCGCACGCCCAAGCAGCAAAAACGCATGAACCGAACCTTTGCCGGACTGTTCATTGGCGCGGCGGCGTTCATGGCGACGCTGCGTAAAGCGGCGGTGTAAACCGATCAGGTACAAAAAAGGCGACCCTGGAGGTCGCCTTTTTAGTTTGTTGCAAACCCATTGTGGCGAGCGAGCTTGCTCGCGCTCAAGTGCGTAGCGCTTGCATGATGTTGGGGCCGCTTCGCAGCCCAGCGCGAGCAAGCTCGCCCGCCACAGAGGGTAAACCGGAGATCAGTTCAGAATCACCGGCGCCGTATCCTGTGGCAGGTTGTTGCGCAACGGAGCTTGCCCCGGCTGCTCGTAACCAGCGCCACCAAGTTGTTGGCTCAACTGCGCAGCCACATCTTCACCCAGCGCCTTGGACACATCACGAACCACCCGTGGCCGGTTCAGCGAAACCTTGATGTCCCGGCCATTCACCAGTTTGGTGTCCTGACCTTCGCCCATCGCAGTGAATGCCGAGGTGATTTCGTAAGTCCGGGTGTTGATCAGGCTGAAGTCCGCCACCAGGGTCAGGCCCAACACGGCCGAATGGCTGTCGGTGTTGGCTAGCTCGGTCACGTCGCGCGTGAAATCAATGTCCGACACGGTGCCGAACAACACGTAGTCAGCGCCTTTGAAGTTACCGGCCTTGATCCGCTTGATCACGTCATAGACGTCACCTTTGGACGCGGCGGTGTACGGCGTGCCTTGCACCAACTGAAACATGCCGGTGCGCAGTATCTCGCCCTTGATGTCGCCAGTGAATTTACGCAGTTCACCTTGCTCAATGTAGCTGTAGGTGGCCTCGATTTCGTTGTAGCTCGAAGAACCGCTGGCGCTGTAGAAACCCTCGCGATAATTGTTCTTGGCGGAAACGATGTGGATGTATTGCTCCACTCGCTCCTGGTACGCCAGGTCCATCACCGCGACTTTCGGGGCCGCTTGCGCGCTGAACGCGCAAGCCAGGGCCATCATGCCAATCCATGCGCGCATTGATTAACGCTCCGTGGTCTTGCGGATCTCTTTCTCGTCCATCCACTCGGCCAGACCGCTTTCAACGTCGATCAATTGCAGGCTGAATTTGTAGAAGACGTCCTTGTAGTCGCTGCTGCGCTTGACGATCGAGCTGATGGAGCCCTCGATACGGTATTTGGCGGCGATCATGTTGCCGGTCTTGGCCACAGTGGCTTTCTTGTACAGGCCGCTCTGGTTTTGCAGTTTGAGCTGATCAACCTGACTCTGCATTTCGGTGTTATCGCTGGCGAAGCGGGCAGTGCCGGTTTTCATCAGCTGGGTCTTGATGCTGGTGGTGATCTCACGGGTGTCGATGTATTCGCTGGTCTTGTTCTTCACGTCGTAGACCTGAACCACCGGACGGCCCTGCAGAATGCCGGACTGGGCGAGGGAGCGGGTCATGGATTCGGCGATCATCTGCAGGTCGGTGGAGCCGAACTCATTGGTCACGGTTTCCACGGCCTTGGTGTCGCCGTAGCTGATGTTTTTACTGCCCAGGGTAGGCGAGGTACTGGCGCAACCGCTGGCCAGCAGGGCGATAACGGCGATGAACGAAAAGCGTGCAAACATGGGAGTGCTCTCTAAAACTGAACGAATAGGGTGTTAAGGAGTTTTGATTTCGAGGCGGAAATCCACGGCTTTGGCGGTGGGCGCGATGGCCTGAATGAAACTGGTCTGCTCGCCGTACATCATCTGGCTTTTCCAGGTTTCTTCTTCGGCAATCGGGAAGCCTTCAGGGCCGAGCCAGGCAAAGCGGTAGTAGAAAGTCTTGTTGTTGAAGCTGGTGTTGCTCAGCTGCGCATTGACCGTCATGAAGCCGTTTTCCCGGGCGACGCGCATGGCGCCCACCACAATGTTCTTCAGCTTGCCCATGGCCACGACTTTGCTGGCGGCGCTGCCTGGCTCCGGTGGAGGCGGTGTGGCGCAACCGGCAAGCAAGGCCAGGGCGACGACAGCGATGAGTTTGAAACGCATGTAAAGACTCCGTTCTTAAGGTTGTTTGAGACTGGCCACGGCCGTCGGGCGGGCGCTCGGGATGACATGAGCCGCCAGGCCGCTGGCGAACACCTGGTTGCCCACGGTACGCAGGCTGATGACTTGATAGCGTTGATCGACGTTGATCTTGACCACCGAGCCACCGACTGCACTTGGCAACGTGACCTGGTGCTCGCCTTTCTTCAGGCGCAGGCGCACCACCTGGGTGTTGTCCGGCAGGGTGCGCCACGTACGGGTATCGGCACCTTCGAGCACGGCTGAAGTGATACCGACCGCCAGGCCCGCGAGCGGGTTGGTTTCATTGATCTTCTTCTGCGCCACGCCACGGGTCACGGCGCGAACGGTGGTGCGCACGATGATGCCCGGCATGTCGTCACGCAGCGCGCGGCGGGACATGGCGGTGATGCTGTTGAGTTGCGTCAGGTTGAGCTGCTGACCGTCCACGCCGATCTGGGCGAGCGTGGCGGTGGAGGTATCAGGCTTGATGACCGGGAACGACAGCGGGGTGATCACCACATTGCCGCTGATCGGCAGAGGCAGGGGCACGCGGATCGAATCCCGGGCAGGTGCCAGGCCGCTTTGCACGACGATCAGGATATCGCTGTCCTCATCCTTGCCACTTTTCTTGTCGAGGTCCTTCAGCGCCTGTTCCAGCAGCGGGGTGTTCGGGCGCAGCTCGGCCGCTTTGCGATAACCCGGCGCGGCCAGGTCTTTTTCACCCAGGGCTTCGTAGACGAAGCCGGCCAGGTAATGGCTGAACGCACTCTGGTAGCTGTTTTTCAGGCCGACGACTTCTGGTGCATCGAGGCTGGCAACCGGGTAACCCTGCAGGTCTTTGTATTCGGTCTTGATGCCTTCTTTCTCGGCTTCCTCTTCGCTCTTGAGGTATTCCTTGTCGCGCAGCTCGGCGATCACCGCTTCACGTTCGTGGGTTTTCTTGATCGCGGTGCGCGCGCCGTCGAAGTCGTTCACGGCCAGCAGGTTCAGGGCCATCTGCGTGGTCAGCATGACTTTTTCGTAGTCGTAGCCTTCGTAGCGACGAACCTTGTCGTTCACCAGGAAGCTGCCGAACTGAGCGAGGTACTTGCCGGTATCCAGCTTGACCGCGTCTTCCCACTTGCCGACCACCGCATCGGCGCTGCTCCAGGCGTTCTGGCTGCCGGACAAGTCGCCCTTGGCGCGCAGCAGTTCACCCTTCTCGAAGTAATAGAGCAGGTCCTTGTCTTCGCCGGTGTTGTTCTTTTCCAGCAGGGTCAGCGCGGCGTCGACATTGCCGGAAGCCAGTTGCTGGTTGGTTTGTGCGAGTTCCGAGTCGTAGTTGCGGAATGCCGAACAGCCGGAGAGCAAAGTGACAGCACTGAGTGCGATCAAGGTTAGGGCGCGGGAGGCCATAGGTACTTCTTCCCTGAATGTAAGCAGCCGCGCTTGCTGGTCGGGCTGTTAAGACCTATCGGCGCAGACGGGCGTCCTGCCAATTCCTCATGAACAGAGGAGCTTGAGTGCCCTATCGATCAATTGAAGGCGCGGCATTATAAACAGGGATAGTGGCGACGTAATGGCTTTTTAATTGCGCTTCATCAGGAAGTGCCATCACCCGGCAAAAGCGCAAATCGGCGCGTCATGCCGCGTTTCATACAACAAAGCTTGAGCGAAACTCATTCGAAGTGAACAATGTGTTACTTCGTATTTCCATTTGAGATTCATTCATGACTGCCCCGTCCCGTTTTCTGGCCTGGCTGGTGTTGCCGTTGTTTGCCTTGTGCAGTTCCAATCTGCTGGCCGACACCTTGGAAGGCGCGCCACAAGCACTGCATTTACTCGATTACATTGGCGCCGATTACCTCGAGTCGGTCGAGGCCGGCAAAGTCATCAATGAGTCCGAATACCGCCAGCAGCTGGATTCCAGCAAGGCGCTGCAAGGCTTGATCGCCGCCATGCCGGACAAGCCGGAAAAGGCAGGGCTGGAGCAGGGCATCAGCACACTGCGCAGCGCCATCGCTGCACATCAGGACGGCGCGGACGTCGCCCGTCAGGCTCGGCAATTGGGCGCGAAGCTGGCAGTGACTTATGAAGTCAGTCAGGCGCCGATCATCACGCCGGATCCGACCCGGGGCGCGCCGCTGTATGCCCAGCATTGTTCGGTCTGCCATGGCGACGCGGGTGCCGGTGACGGCCCGGCGGGTGTCGGCCTGACGCCGCCGCCGTCCAATCTGCGTGATGCCGCGCGCCAGGACCGCTTGAGCCTCTACGCGATCTACAACACCTTGGGGATGGGCGTTGAAGGCACTGACATGCCGGCCTTCGCCGATCAGCTGGACGACCGTCAACGTTGGGATCTGGCGACCTACATCGCCAGTTTCAGTGCCGATCCGGCCGCGGCAATATCCGAGAAAACCTACAACATCGCTGACCTCGCCCGGCAGACCCCGTCCGAAGTGCTGGCCGCCGAAGGCCCGCAAGCGGCAGCGACCTTCCGCGCCCAGCGTTCGCAACCGCCGCAGGTCAAGCGTGGCCCGGCGCAACTGCTCGACTACACCGCTGCAACCCTGGACAAGAGCGTCGCGGCCTATCGCGCCGGCGATCACGATCAGGCTTATGACCTGTCGGTGGCGGCGTACCTGGAAGGTTTCGAACTGGTCGAAAGCTCCCTGGACAACGTCGACGCCAACGTGCGCAAAGACACTGAAAAATCCCTGATGGCTTACCGTCAGTCGTTGCAGGACGGTTTGCCGGTGGCCGAGGTCCAGCAGCGTCTGGATGCGGCCAAAGCCAGGTTGAAGGAGTCTGCCGGCCTGCTCGGCAGTGATGGTTTGAGCTGGTCCCTGAGCTACATCTCCGGTCTGCTGATTCTGCTGCGCGAAGGTCTGGAAGCGATCCTGGTGCTGGCGGCAATCCTCGCGTTCCTGCGCAACACCGGCCAGCACTCGGCGGTGCGCAGCGTCAACGTCGGTTGGGGCCTGGCGCTGGTGGCCGGTCTGGCAACCTGGGCGCTGGCGGCCTACGTGATCGATGTCAGCGGTTCGCAACGTGAATTGCTGGAAGGCGCGACGGCGTTGTTCGCCGCCGTCATGGTGCTCTGGCTCGGCGTGTGGATGCACGACCGTCGCCACGCAGCGGCCTGGCAGGATTACATCAAGAGCAGCCTGTTGGGCGGCGGTGGGCGTTTCGGCTTTGCGACGCTGGCATTCTTCTCGGTGTATCGCGAGCTGTTTGAAGTGATTCTGTTCTACGAGACCCTGTGGTTGCAGGCCGGGCCTGCGGGGCATAACGCGGTATTGGCTGGCGGTGCCACGGCGCTGGTGCTGCTGGTGGGTCTGGCGTGGGTGATCCTGCGCGGTTCAGCGAAACTGCCGCTGTCGGTGTTCTTCAGCATCAACGCCGGTCTGTTGTGCGCGCTGTCGGTAGTGTTTGCCGGTCACGGCGTGAAGGCGTTGCAGGAAGCCGGGATCTTCGGCACGCGGCCGGTGCCGTTCTTCGAGTTCGACTGGCTGGGTATCCACGCTGATGCGTATTCGCTGAGCGCTCAGGCGGTGGCGATCATTGCGGTTATTGTGTTGTATGGGCGTAGCTGGGTGGCGGAGAAGCGGCGGGTGCAAGTCTCCTGACCGAGTGATTTTTTAAAAGATCGCAGCCTTCGGCAGCTCCTACAGTTGGAATGCGTTCCCTTGTAGGAGCTGCCGAAGGCTGCGATCTTTTGCTTTTAACTGAGGGTAAAACACAATGCGTGTGTGGATCGATGCCGACGCATGCCCTCGGGCGGCGAAGGATCTGGTGGTTAAGTTCGCTCTCAAGCGCCAGTTCGAAGTGGTGCTGGTGGCGGGGCAGCCGCAGATCAAGCCGGGGCTGGCGCTGGTGAAGCTGATCGTGGTGCCGAGTGGCCCGGATGCGGCTGACGACTACCTGGTGGAGCACGCGGTGCCTGGTGAGCTGGTGATCTGCAGCGACGTGCCGCTCGCCGACCGGCTGGTAAAGAAAGGCGTTGCAGCGCTGGACCCACGAGGAAAGGAGTTCGACGCGCAGAACATGGGTGACCGGCTGGCGGTGCGCAACCTGTTCACCGACTTGCGTGAACAGGGGCAGATGAGCGGTGGGCCCGCGCCGTTTGGCGAGCGTGAGAAGCAGGCGTTTGCCAATGCGCTGGACCGTATTCTCACGCGGTTGTCCCGCCAAGCCTGAAAAGATCGCAGCCTTCGGCAGCTCCTACGGGTGTACGCCGAACCATTGTAGGAGCTGCCGAAGGCTGCGATCTTTTGATCTTCTCTATTACGAATCGTTTTCGTGGGTCAGTTCGAGCACGCGGTCGACCAGTTTGTTTATGCCTGCCGCGGCTTCGCTGATCGATTGCGCCAGCATGTAAGCCGGAGTGCTCACCAGTTTGCGCGCCTTGTCTTCGACGATGTCTGTCACCGCACAGTCCGCGTGGGTCGCGCCCATCTTGTTCATCGCAGCGGCAGTGTCGGCATCATTGCCGATGGTGCAGGTCACACCCGGTCCGTAAATTTTCGCGGCCAACGCCGGGGAGATGCAGATCAGCCCGACCGGTTTGCCCGCTTCGGCAAAGGCTTCGGTCAGGGCCAGGACATCCGGTTGAATCGTGCAGCCGGCACCTTCGATGGCAAAGTTCGACAGGTTCTTCGCCGCGCCAAAACCACCCGGCACGATCAGCGCGTCGAAATCTTCGACGTCGGCCTCACGGATATCCTTGATGTTGCCCCGGGCGATTCGCGCCGATTCCACCAGCACATTGCGCGACTCGGGCATCTCTTCGCCGGTCAGGTGGTTGATCACATGCAACTGCGCGATGTTGGGGGCAAAGCACTGCACCTGAGCGCCACGCTGGTCCAGGCGCAGCAGGGTGATCACACTTTCGTGGATCTCGGCGCCGTCGTAGACGCCACAGCCGGAAAGGATCACTGCAATTTTTTTGCTCATGGGTTTTTCTCCAGATTCATGGCGTTAAATGTCCACTAATTTGTCACTCGTTGCCATAGGTTCAATTCGCGGCTACACCTAGCATCTGTCCTCAAGATTCCGATCAGGGCGCGTCATGGACTTCATTCTGTATGCGGTGCCGTTCTTCTTTGTGCTGATTGCCGTCGAACTGTTGGCCGACCGTTGGCGCGGGGTGAGCAATTATCGGGTGGCTGACGCGATCAACAGCCTCAGCACTGGCGTGCTGTCGACCACCACGGGCCTGCTGACCAAGGGCGTGGGGCTTGTCACCTATGCGTTTGCCCTCAAGCATCTGGCGCTGTTCGAACTCTCGGCCGACAGCGTTTGGGTCTGGGTATTCGCCTTCGTCCTCTATGACTTCTGCTACTACTGGCTGCATCGCATGGGCCACGAACGCAACATCCTCTGGGCGGCGCATTCGGTGCATCACCAGAGCGAGGACTACAACCTCTCCACGGCGTTGCGCCAGACCAGTACCGGTTTCCTGCTGAGCTGGATTTTCTACCTGCCGATGGCCGTGCTCGGCGTGCCGCTGCTGGTGTTCATCAGCGTCGCGGCGCTTAACCTGCTGTATCAATTCTGGGTGCATACCCGGCACATTCCCAAGCTCGGCTGGTTCGAGTGGTTCTTCGTCACGCCATCCAACCATCGGGCCCACCATGCACAGAACGCTCTCTACATGGATCGCAACTACGGCGGGGTGTTCATTATTTGGGACCGTCTATTTGGCTCGTTCCAGGAAGAGGACGACAACGAACCGGTGATTTTCGGCGTGACCACGCCACTGGCGAGCTGGAATCCATTGTGGGCAAACGTGCAGTTTTACGCGCAGCTCTGGGATGACGCGCGACGGGCTGAAAGCACGTGGGACAAGCTGCGAATCTGGTTCATGCGCACCGGTTGGCGGCCTGCGGACGTGGCGGCGAAGTACCCGATGAACAAACCGGACCTGAGTCAGTTCCGCAAATTCGAAGTGCCGCTGGACGGGCGTCAGCAGATTTACGTGGTGTTGCAGTTCTGCGTCTACATCGCGTTGGGCAGCTACTTGATGAACTTCGAACAGCATCTGCCGACCGCCGCGTTGGTGCTCGGCTGGAGTGCGGTGGCATTGGGTTTGTTTACGTTGGGCGTGGCCCTGGAGAATCGCCCGTGGGCGTTGAAGCTGGAGCTGCTGCGGCTGGTGTCGAATGTGCCGCTGGTGTGGCTCGCACCGATGATCGGGCTGTGGCCGGCCAGCTCGGTGGGCTGGGTCGGGCTGCTGAGTTACAGCCTGCTCAGCGGAATCGGTCTCTACTGTTGCAGAAACCGCTTCACTCGGTTGGCGTCTTGACCTCGGCGGCCTTGGCCTGTTCGGCTTTCAAGGCCTGCTCGTCGGCGTAGACCTGCTTCGCCAGACGGGCATTCTTGAAACGCCGGCGCAGCCACAGCACGACGCCCAGCACCAGCAAGGCGCCAAGCACCCATAGCTCGTACTTCTTGATGCTACCCATCATGCCTTCGAGCACCGCGCCGAAGTGATAGGCGGCGGCGGCCAGTGCAGCCGCCCAGATCGCTGCACCAATCCCGTTGAGCAACAAGTAACGTCCTGGCGGATAACCTGAAAGGCCGATCGCCACCGGCATCACCGTGCGCAAACCGTAGACAAAACGGAAGCTCAGCACCCAGATGTCCGGGTGTCTGCGAATGTGTTCAAGTGCCCGGTCGCCCATCATCTGCCAGCGGGGTTTGCGCGCCAGCAACTTGCGGCCGTGCTTGCGTCCCAGGAAGTACCACAGCTGATCGCCGGCATAACTGCCGAAAAACGCCACGACCACCACCATGTTGATGTCCATGTATCCACGGAACGCGAGGAAACCCGCGAGCACCAGAATGGTTTCGCCTTCGAAGAACGTGCCGAGAAAAAGGGCAAAATAGCCGAAGTCATGCAGAAATTGTTGGAGCATTGTCTGGGTGCTGGCGAAATGAACGCGCAGCCTAACCCTTCGTGCACATTCATGAAAGTGTCCAAATGTGTCTCGACGTGAACATTTCCTACAAGGACAATGGAATGCGACTACGTGTCACAGGGGTGCACATAACTGTAATACGTTGGTCATAATGGCCGCTTATAACTGTCACGCTCGCCCGTTAACGCGGGCTCAGGAGTCTGCCGTGAGCTTTACCCCCGCCAACCGTTTGTTTCCTGGAACCCGCCTTCGTCGTAATCGACGTGATGATTTCTCGCGGCGACTGGTTCGTGAAAACGTTCTGACCGTCGATGACCTGATCCTGCCGGTGTTTGTGCTGGACGGTGAAAACCGTCGTGAAGCGGTGGCCTCGATGCCCGGCGTTGAACGCCTGACCATCGACCTGTTGCTGGAAGAAGCGGCCAAGTGGGTCGAACTGGGAATTCCAGCCGTAGCGCTGTTCCCGGTTACGCCGCCCGAACTCAAGTCGCTGGACGCCGCCGAAGCGTGGAACCCGAACGGCATTGCCCAGCGCGCCACCCGCGCCTTGCGTGCGCAGTTCCCTGAATTGGGTGTGATCACCGACGTCGCGCTGGACCCGTTCACTACCCACGGTCAGGACGGTATCCTCGACGAAGCAGGCTACGTGCAGAACGACATCACCGTCGACGCGCTGGTCAAGCAGGCCCTGTCCCACGCCGAAGCCGGCGCTCAAGTGGTGGCTCCGTCGGACATGATGGACGGTCGCATTCAGGCGATTCGCGAAGCCCTGGAGCTGGCCGATCACGTCAACGTGCGGATCATGGCCTATTCGGCGAAGTACGCCAGCGCCTATTACGGCCCGTTCCGCGATGCGGTGGGTTCGGCGCTGAACCTGGGCAAGGCCAACAAGGCCTCCTATCAGATGGACCCGGCCAACAGCAACGAAGCCCTGCACGAAGTGGCGGCGGACTTGTCAGAAGGCGCGGACATGGTCATGGTCAAGCCAGGCATGCCGTATCTGGATATCCTTTACCGGGTCAAAGAAGAATTTAAAGTGCCGACTTTTGTTTATCAGGTCAGCGGTGAATACGCCATGCACATGGCGGCAATCCAGAATGGCTGGTTGAGCGAAGGGGTTATCCTCGAATCCCTGACCGCTTTTAAACGTGCAGGCGCTGATGGCATCCTGACTTACTTTGCCGTTCGTGCTGCTCAATTGTTACGAGAGCAACAATAGCCCTCCCAGGAACATTCCATGAATACCGAAGGACTCACTGAAGTTGCCGTACAAGAGGCTAAACCCGTGGTGGAGCCGATCGCCGAAACCCCGCCGGAGCTGGAACCTGCTCCGCCCGCGGTAGTGGTCGAAACCGCGCCAGCGGCACCAGCGATTGTCGTTCCAGGCCTGGATGACAGCAGCCTGTATATCCATCGCGAGCTCTCGCAACTGCAGTTCAACATCCGCGTGCTGGAACAGGCGTTGGATGAATCCTACCCGTTGCTGGAACGGCTGAAATTTCTGCTGATTTTCTCCAGCAACCTGGACGAGTTCTTCGAGATTCGTGTGGCCGGCCTCAAGAAGCAGATCACCTTCGCCCGTGAACAGGCCGGCGCTGATGGTTTGCAACCGCACCAGGCCCTGGCCCGGATCAGCGAGCTGGTGCACGGTTACGTCGACCGCCAGTACGCGATCCTCAACGACATTCTGTTGCCGGAACTGGAGAAACATCAGGTCCGCTTCATCCGTCGCCGTTACTGGACCACCAAGCTCAAAACCTGGGTCCGCCGTTATTTCCGCGACGAGATCGCGCCGATCATCACCCCGATCGGTCTCGACCCGACGCACCCGTTCCCGTTGCTGGTGAACAAGAGCCTGAACTTCATCGTCGAGCTCGAAGGCATCGACGCCTTCGGTCGCGATTCCGGTCTGGCGATCATCCCGGCACCGCGTCTGTTGCCGCGTGTCATCAAGGTGCCGGAAGAAGTCGGCGGCCCTGGCGACAACTATGTATTCCTGTCGTCGATGATCCACGCGCACGCCGATGACCTGTTCCAGGGCATGAAGGTCAAGGGCTGCTACCAGTTCCGCCTGACCCGAAACGCCGACCTCTCCGTCGACACCGAAGACGTGGAAGACCTGGCCCGCGCCCTGCGCGGCGAACTGTTCTCCCGTCGCTATGGTGACGCGGTGCGTCTGGAAGTCGCCGATACCTGCCCGAAACAGCTGTCCGACTACTTGCTCAAGCAGTTCAACCTGCACGAGACCGAGCTGTATCAGGTCAACGGTCCGGTCAACCTGACTCGCCTGTTCAGCATCACCGGCCTCGACAGTCAGCGCGAGCTGCAATACCTGCCGTTCACGCCGCAGATTCCGAAACTGCTGCAGAACAGCGAGAACATTTTCAACGTGATCAGCAAGCAGGACATCCTGCTGCTGCACCCGTTCGAGTCGTTTACACCTGTCGTCGATTTGCTGCGCCAGGCAGCGAAAGATCCGCACGTATTGGCGGTCCGTCAGACGCTGTACCGCTCCGGCGCCAACTCGGAAATCGTTGATGCGCTGGTCGATGCGGCGCGTAACGGCAAGGAAGTCACTGCGGTGATCGAATTGCGCGCGCGGTTCGACGAAGAGTCCAACCTGCAACTGGCCAGCCGTCTGCAAGCGGCCGGTGCGGTGGTGATTTACGGCGTGGTCGGCTTCAAGACCCACGCCAAGATGATGCTGATTCTGCGTCGCGAGGCCGGCGAGATCGTGCGTTACGCCCACTTGGGTACGGGTAACTACCACGCGGCCAACGCCCGTCTGTACACCGACTACAGCTTGCTGACCTCGGATGACGCCTTGTGCGACGACGTCGGCAAACTGTTCAGCCAGCTGATCGGCATGGGTAAGACCCTGCGCATGAAGAAGCTGCTGCATGCGCCGTTCACACTGAAGAAGGGCATGCTCGACATGATTGCCCGCGAGACGCAGTTCGCGCTGGACGGCAAACCGGCGCACATCATCGCCAAGTTCAACTCGCTGACCGATCCGAAGATCATCCGTGCGCTGTACAAGGCCAGCCAGTCCGGCGTGCGCATCGATCTGGTGGTGCGTGGCATGTGCTGCCTGCGTCCGGGCATCGCCGGGGTTTCGCACAACATTCACGTGCGTTCGATCATCGGTCGCTTCCTGGAGCACACCCGGGTCTTCTACTTCCTCAATGGCGGTGACGAGCAGATGTTCCTGTCCAGTGCCGACTGGATGGAGCGCAACCTCGACAAGCGCGTCGAGACTTGTTTCCCGGTGGAAGGCAAGAAGCTGATCATGCGGGTCAAGAAAGAGCTGGAGCTGTACCTGACGGACAATACTCACAGTTGGAGCCTGCAGGCGGACGGTCGTTACATCCGCAACACGCCGACCGGCAACCAGAACCCGCGCAGTGCGCAAGCAACGCTGCTGGAGCGGTTGGGCAGCCCGATTCTGGCTGTGCATTAATCCTCACGCGGCATAAAAAATGGCGATCCCTGCGGATCGCCATTTTTTTTGCTACTTACCTGTGGCGAGGGAGCTTGCTCCCGCTGGGCTGCGAAGCGGCCCCAAAAGAAGGCCTGCTGCGCAGTCCAGCGGGAGCAAGCTCCCTCGCCACAGGGTTTATCGGACGTTTAGAACGAAGCCGACGCGGGTCAGCCAATCCGCTTCCAGGGCGAAGTCGGCCTGGGTCAGCTGGTTTTCGTCCAGCCAGTTTTCCGGGAACAACACATCCAGGCTGTCGCCGTTGGCGTGCAGTACCACCTGAGGCATTTCCTGGGTGCCGCGGATGTGATGGAACAGGATCGCAAAGCGCAGCAGCACGCACAGGCGAATCAGCTTGATGCCGTCGTCGCCAAAATCGGCAAACCGGTCCCGGGGAATATTGCGGCGGTGGCCACGCACCAGCAGCGCGAGCATCAGTTGGTCTTCGCGGGAGAACCCGGCCAGGTCCGAGTGCTCGATCAGGTAGGAGCCATGCTTGTGGAACTGATAGTGAGCGATGTCCAGGCCCACTTCATGGACCTTGGCGGCCCAGCCCAGCAGTTCACGCCAGACGCCGTCATCCAGCTCCCAATCCTCGGCCACCTGATCGAAGGCATGCAACGCCTTGCGCTCAACGCGCGCCGCTTGTTCCAGATCGACGTGATAACGCTCCATCAGCGAGCTGAGGGTGCGTTCACGGACGTCTTCGTGATGATGACGGCCCAGCAGGTCGTAGAGCACGCCTTCGCGCAGGGCGCCTTCACAGTGGTCCATGCGTTGCAGTTCGAGGGCATCGAAGATCGCTTCGAGAATCGCCAGGCCGGCCGGGAAAATCGCCCGGCGGTCAGGCTTGATGCCCTCGAAGTCGATTTTCTCGACGTCGCCGAGTTTGATCAGTTTACGCTTGAGCCAAGCCAGGCCTTCGGCGTTGACTTCGCCCGTGCCATGGCCGCCAGCCTTCAGCGCCAGGCCGATGGCGCGGATGGTGCCCGAGGAGCCGATGGCTTCATCCCACGTCAGGCGGTGCAGGGCGTGTTCGATGCTCATGATCTCCAGCCGCGCCGCCGTGTACGCCTGGGCGTAGCGGGCCGGGGTGATCTTGCCGTCCTTGAAATAGCGCTGGGTGAAACTGACGCAGCCCATTTGCAGGCTTTCGCGCAGCAGCGGTTCAAAGCGCTGGCCGATGATGAATTCGGTACTGCCGCCGCCGATGTCGGCCACCAGGCGCTTGCCCGGAGTGTCGGCGAGGGTGTGGGACACGCCGAGGTAAATCAGACGCGCTTCTTCACGACCGGAGATGACTTCCACCGGGTGGCCGAGAATCTCTTCGGCGCGGCGGATGAATTCGACGCGGTTTCGGGCCTCGCGCAGGGCGTTGGTGCCCACGATTCGCACGGCGCCGGGCGGCATACCGCTGATCAGTTGGGCAAAGCGCTTCAGGCAATCGAGCCCGCGTTGCATGGATTCTTCGTTGAGGTGGCGCTCTTCGTCGATGCCAGCGGCCAGCTGAACCTTCTCCCCGAGACGCTCGAGAATACGGATTTCGCCGTTCTGGGCCTTGGCCACGACCATGTGAAAGCTGTTGGAGCCCAGGTCGATTGCGGCGATCAGGGACAGATTCTTGGCTTGGGATTGCGGCATGGTCAGTGGGTCTCGGTCGATAACCCCGACATCGTGCCACGATCAAACGCTGACGCCAACGCGTACGGTTTAATGCCTTGATCCAGCGCACGAGCGACGTGGGTTTCCTGTGGCGAGGGAGCTTGCTCCCGCTGGGCTGCGCAGCGGCCCTAAAACCATTCAACGCGGTGCTTCAGGAAAAACCGGTTGGCAGATTTACGACTGCTGCGCAGCCGAGCGGGAGCAAGCTCCCTCGCCACAGTGGTGTTAGCTCGCCGCTTCGACTGTCCCAATGAAATTCGCCAGCTCCGCCGTCTGCGGATTCGCGAACAGAATCTTCGGATCCCCCACCTCATGCACCTTCCCCAGATGCATAAACACCAACTTATCCCCAACCTCCCGGGCAAAACGCATTTCATGGGTGACCATAATCAACGTCATGCCTTCTCTGGCCAGTTGCCGGACCACGCTCAGCACCTCATTGACCAATTCCGGGTCCAGCGCCGAGGTGATCTCGTCACACAGCAACACCTTCGGCGACATCGCCAGCGCCCGGGCAATCGCCACCCGCTGTTGCTGTCCGCCGGACAGTCGATCCGGGAACGCATCAAACTTCTCGCCCAGCCCGACCCGTTCCAGCATCTCCCGCGCCAGCTCCGCCGCTCTGGCCTTCGGCACTTTCTGCACCACCTGCGGCGCGAGCATCACGTTCTCGCCCACCGTCAGGTGCGGGAACAGGTTGAACTGCTGAAACACCATCCCGACTTTCTGTCGCAGGCTGCGCAAATCGACGCGGGCGGCATCGAGGTATTCGCCGTCGACCTCGATCACCCCGTCGTTGATCGACTCCAGGCCGTTCAGCGTGCGCAGCAACGTCGATTTGCCCGAGCCGCTGCGGCCGATGATCGCCACCACCTGGCCTTCCTCGACGCTCAGGTCGATGCCTTTAAGCACATGGTGGTCGCCGTAATATTTATGCAGGGCGGAAATTCCAAGCAGAGGCATGCAGTCTCCTTTCCAGGTAGCGCGCACTGAGGGACAAGGGGTAGCAGAGCAGGAAGTAACCGAGGGCCACGAGGCCGTAGACCATGAACGGTTCGAAGGTCGCGTTGGCGAGCATGCCGCCGGTCTTGGTCAGTTCGGTAAAACCAATGATCGAAGTGACGGCAGTGCCTTTGACCACCTGCACCGAGAAACCCACGGTCGGTGCCACGGCGATGCGCAACGCTTGCGGCAGGATCACGTAACGCAGCTGTTCCAGTGGATTGAGCGCCAGGCTCGACGAGGCTTCCCACTGGCCGCTGGAGATCGATTCGACGCAACCGCGCCAGATCTCCGCCAGGTAAGCGCTGGTGAACAGCGTCAAGGCAATCGCCGCCGCCATCCACGGTGAAATTTCCACGCCGACTAGCGCCACACCGAAGAACACCAGAAACAGCTGCATCAGCAGCGGCGTGCCCTGGAACAGTTCGATGTAGGTGCGGGCGAAACTGCGCGGCAGGGCTTTCTTCGAAATGCGCATGACCATGACCAGCAAGCCGATCAACCCGCCGCCGATAAACGCCACCAGCGACAGCGCCAACGTCCATTGCAAGCCCGTTAGCAGGTTGCGCACGATGTCCCAGAAGGTGAAATCGCTCATTGGCCGCTCCTCGCGCTGCTTTTGTACAGGCAACGACGACCGATCCAGTTCAGTAACTGACGGATCAGCAGCGCCATGCACAGATAGAGCAGCGTGGTCAGGGCGTAGGTTTCAAAGGCGCGGAAGTTGCGCGACTGAATGAAGTTGGCGGCAAAGCTCAACTCTTCGGTGGCGATCTGCGAACAGACCGCCGAGCCGAGCATGACGATGATGATCTGGCTGCTCAGCGCCGGCCACACTTTGCCCAGCGCCGGCAGCAGGATCACGTGGCGGAAGGCTTCGAACCGGGTCATCGCCAACGCAGCAGCGGCTTCCAGTTGTCCGTGAGGAATCGCTTGAATGCCGGCGCGGATGATTTCGGTGGAATAAGCGCCGAGGTTGATCACCATCGCCAGCACCGCCGCCTGCCATTCGGAAATCTGTAAGCCCAGCGATGGCAAACCGAAGAAGATGAAAAACAGCTGCACCAGAAACGGTGTGTTGCGGATCAACTCGACGTAGACCCCGAAAATCGCTGAGAACGGACGAATGTTCCACGCCCGCACCAGCGCTCCGACGATGCCCAGGCCCACGCCGAGCACCGCGCCGATGGCCGTCAGTTCAAGCGTGAACAGCGCACCGCGCAGCAGCAGGTCGGTGTTTTGCACCACCGGTATGAAGTCGAACTGATAGGCCATATCAAATCTCCCGAGCGACGATCAGAGATCGGCCGGCAGCGGTTCTTTCAGCCAGGTCCGGGAGTTCTTTTCCAGCGCGCCATCGGTTTTGGCGGTGGCGAGGATCTGGTTGACCTTGCCCAGCAACGCCGGCTCGTTCTTGTTCACGCCGACGTAGACGGGCGAGTCCTTGAGTTTCACTTTCAGCGCGGGGATACGCTTTGGATTGCGCTCGCTGATGGTCACCATCACCACGTTGCCGCTGGCGATCAGGTCGACCTGGCCGGCGAGGTACGCGGCGATGGTCGAGTTGTTGTCTTCGAAGCGCTTGATGGTCACGCCTTCGGGGGCGACTTTGGTCAGCTCGATGTCTTCGATGGCGCCACGGGTGACGCTGACGGTTTTACCTTTGAGGTCGTCCAGGCCTTTGATATCGGCATCCGGTGGACCGAACACGGCGAGGTAGAACGGTGCGTAGGCGCTGGAGAAGTCGATGACCTTCTCGCGTTCGGGGTTCTTGCCGAGGCTGGAGATCACCAGATCCACTTTGCCGGTGGTGAGGAAGGGAATGCGGTTGGTGCTGTTGACCGGCGTCAGCTCGAGTTTGACCTTGAGCTGGTCGGCCAGCAGTTTTGCGGTGTCGATATCGAGGCCGCGGGGTTTCATGTCCGGGCCGACCGAGCCGAACGGCGGGAAGTCCTGAGGCACGGCCACCTTGAGGACGCCGCGTTTGACCACATCCTCCAGACCGTCAGCGTGGGCGGGCACCTGGCTCAGAAGCAGGCTGGCAAACAGGGAGGCGAGGAGGGCGCTGTAACGCAGGGTCATGGCAAATCTCCGGATCGGCGAGGAATGATTTCTGCGGATCGACAGAGCACGGGACATGCCAACATCGGTTTTTTGCGGTGCGAGGCCACGGTTTTGCTGGTGCTGTTCGGTCTTGCTGGTCTGAGCAGTCGCGCTGCGTTTCGCACTCCGATAGCGCATATTCGCTGCAAGCCATCCGCAAATTGATCTGCTGGCCAGCGGCAATCAGGCGATGCTGAGCATCTTGAGCGCCAGCGCCGACATCTTTCTGGAAAGCAAAAAACTACCGTTTATCCGGGCAGAACGCGCCATGGAAACCTGGCAGGAGCACCGCAAAATCCTCCGTGCGCTGGCTCGGCGCTCGTCCGGCGCGGCGCAAAAGGCCATGTGCGCAATGCCGCCCTGCGCACCGGGATTGCCTTCGTCGCTCCCGCATTGTCCTGACTTGAGCTATACCCAAACTCATTCACCACCATAGCGAGACTCAATCATCTGCACCTTCCTGAACGAAGGAAGGGCGGCTATGATGGGCCACGTTTTTTTGCTTACAACCTGGAGACTTCCATGAGCAGCGATCTTATCAAACACGTTAGCGACGCTAGCTTCGAGGCTGACGTACTCAAGGCCGAAGGCGCTGTACTGGTCGACTACTGGGCTGAATGGTGCGGCCCTTGCAAAATGATCGCTCCTGTTCTGGACGAGATTGCTGAAACCTACAAAGGCAAGCTGACCGTCGCCAAACTGAACATCGACGAAAACCAGGAAACCCCGGCCAAGCATGGCGTGCGTGGTATCCCGACCCTGATGCTGTTCAAGAACGGCAACGTTGAAGCGACCAAGGTCGGCGCACTGTCGAAGTCGCAACTGGCGGCTTTCCTCGACGCCAACATCTAAGCGTCGCTGTAAAGTGTCCGAAAAAAGGCCCCGCAGATTGCGGGGCTTTTTCGTTATTGAGGGCTAGACGCTCCGAAACTCAGGTGGTACATTCGGCCCCGCACTGGTTTCTCCACTGCCCCCTGCTAGCCGTCGCCGACGCACTCCTTTTCGAATAAGTACGCGATCCTGTCGCCTTCTCTGCGGCGCGGCCTCATTAAGCCAAAAGCTTAATTTCCCCCCTCCATAAATGATTACGTCATTCCTATATGAATCTGACTGAACTCAAGCAAAAGCCGATTACCGAACTGCTCGAATTGGCCGAACAGATGGGCATAGAAAATATGGCCCGTTCGCGCAAGCAGGACGTGATTTTCTCCCTGCTCAAAAAGCACGCTAAAAGCGGCGAGGAAATCTCCGGTGATGGCGTGCTGGAGATTCTCCAGGACGGCTTCGGCTTCCTGCGCTCCGCTGACGCTTCCTATCTCGCCGGCCCGGACGATATCTACGTCTCGCCGAGCCAGATCCGCCGTTTCAACTTGCGCACCGGTGACACCATCGTCGGCAAGATCCGCCCTCCGAAGGAAGGCGAGCGTTATTTCGCGCTGCTCAAGGTCGACACGATCAACTACGATCGTCCCGAGAACGCGAAAAACAAGATTCTCTTCGAGAACCTGACCCCGCTGTTCCCGACAGTGCGCATGAAGATGGAAGCCGGCAACGGTTCCACCGAAGACTTGACCGGTCGAGTCATCGACCTGTGCGCCCCGATCGGTAAAGGCCAGCGCGGTCTGATCGTTGCACCGCCGAAAGCCGGCAAGACGATCATGTTGCAGAACATCGCTGCCAACATCGCGCGTAACAACCCTGAAGTTCACCTGATCGTATTGCTGATCGACGAACGTCCGGAAGAAGTGACCGAAATGCAGCGCACCGTGCGCGGCGAAGTGGTTGCCTCGACGTTCGACGAGCCGCCAACCCGCCACGTGCAGGTTGCCGAAATGGTGATCGAGAAGGCCAAGCGCCTGGTCGAACACAAGAAAGACGTGGTGATCCTGCTCGACTCCATCACCCGTCTGGCTCGCGCCTACAACACCGTGATCCCGAGCTCCGGCAAAGTGCTCACCGGTGGTGTCGATGCCCACGCCCTGGAGAAACCGAAACGTTTCTTCGGCGCCGCACGGAACATCGAAGAAGGCGGCTCGCTGACCATCATCGCCACCGCGCTGGTTGAAACCGGCTCGAAGATGGACGAAGTAATCTACGAAGAATTCAAAGGCACGGGCAACATGGAACTGCCGCTGGATCGTCGTATCGCTGAAAAGCGCGTGTTCCCGGCTATCAACATCAACCGTTCCGGCACCCGCCGCGAAGAGTTGCTGACCGCCGACGACGAGTTGCAGCGCATGTGGATCCTGCGCAAGCTGC
This sequence comes from Pseudomonas sp. LB3P81, assembly GCF_054897965.1. Taxonomy (NCBI): domain Bacteria; kingdom Pseudomonadati; phylum Pseudomonadota; class Gammaproteobacteria; order Pseudomonadales; family Pseudomonadaceae; genus Pseudomonas; species Pseudomonas sp. LB3P81. Next base: position 3,634,174 of record NZ_JBUBVG010000001.1, read on the forward strand.
TGCACCCGATGGACGAAATCGCCGCCATCGAGTTCCTGGTCGACAAGCTGAAAACGACCAAGACCAACGACGAGTTCTTCCTGTCGATGAAACGCAAGTAAGTCGATCAGATCAGCAAAAGCCGGGGAAACCCGGCTTTTTGCTATCTGATTTTTGATGAACCGGCAGTTCGTGGTTCTGAATAGAGGGGTTCGGCGCTAAACTGCCACCCTCCGAACGCCACGGCCAACACGAGGCTCACGCATGCAGTATCGCGACTTGCGCGACTTTATCAGCGGCCTGGAAAAGCGCGGCGAACTCAAGCGCATCCAGGTTCCGGTGTCCCCAGTGCTCGAAATGACCGAGGTCTGCGACCGCACCTTGCGTGCCAAAGGTCCGGCCCTGCTTTTCGAAAAACCCACGGGTTATGACATCCCAGTGCTCGGCAACCTGTTCGGCACCCCTGAGCGCGTAGCGCTGGGCATGGGCGCCGAAGCGGTCAGCGAACTGCGCGAGATCGGCAAGCTGCTGGCGTTCCTCAAGGAACCCGAGCCACCGAAAGGTCTGAAGGACGCCTGGTCGAAGCTGCCGATCTTCCGCAAGATCATCGCCATGGCGCCCAAGGTCGTCAAAGACGCGGTCTGCCAGGAAGTGGTCATCGAAGGCGACGACGTCGACCTCGCGATGCTGCCGGTGCAGACCTGCTGGCCCGGCGACGTCGCCCCGCTGATCACCTGGGGCCTGACCGTCACCAAAGGTCCGAACAAGGACCGCCAGAACCTCGGCATCTACCGCCAGCAAGTGATCGGCCGCAACAAGGTCATCATGCGGTGGCTGAGTCACCGTGGCGGCGCACTGGATTACCGCGAATGGTGTGAAAAGCATCCGGGCCAGCCGTTCCCGGTCTCCGTGGCGCTGGGCGCTGACCCGGCGACCATTCTCGGTGCCGTGACGCCGGTGCCGGACAGCCTCTCCGAATACGCTTTCGCCGGCCTGCTGCGCGGTAACCGCACCGAACTGGTGAAGTGCCGCGGCAACGACCTGCAAGTGCCGGCCACCGCCGAAATCATCCTCGAAGGCGTGATCCATCCGGGCGAAATGGCCGACGAAGGTCCGTACGGCGACCACACCGGTTACTACAACGAAGTCGACAGCTTCCCGGTGTTCACCGTCGAGCGCATCACCCACCGGATCAAGCCGATCTACCACAGCACCTACACCGGCCGTCCGCCGGATGAGCCGGCGATTCTTGGCGTGGCGCTGAACGAAGTGTTCGTGCCGATTCTGCAGAAGCAGTTCCCTGAGATCACCGACTTCTACCTGCCGCCCGAAGGCTGCTCGTACCGCATGGCCATCGTGACCATGAAAAAGTCGTATCCCGGCCATGCCAAGCGGGTAATGCTCGGTGTCTGGTCGTTTTTGCGACAGTTCATGTACACCAAGTTCGTTATCGTCACTGACGACGATATCAATGCACGGGACTGGAACGACGTGATCTGGGCCATCACCACGCGTATGGACCCCAAGCGCGACACGGTGATGATCGACAACACGCCGATCGACTACCTCGACTTCGCCTCGCCGGTCTCAGGCCTGGGTTCGAAAATGGGGCTCGATGCCACGCATAAATGGCCGGGCGAAACCACGCGCGAGTGGGGCCGGGTCATCGTCAAGGATGATGCCGTGACCCAACGGATCGATGCCATCTGGAATCAGTTAGGAATAGATTGATGCGTGTAACCTTGCAGCCCTCCGGAGCAGTGCTTGAGATTCTGCCCGGCGAGCGGATTCTCGATGGCGCACGGCGTCTGGGCTATGAATGCCCGCAAAGCTGCCGCAACGGCAATTGCCACGTGTGCGCCGCGCTGCTGGTGGAAGGGCGGGTCGAGCAGGCTGGTCATGTGCGTGACCATGGCGAGTTCTACACTTGCATAGCAGAGCCGCTGGAAGACTGCATCGTGCTGTGGGATGGCGTGCTCGCGCTGGGAGAATTGCCGGTGCGCAGCTTGTCATGTCAGGTCACCAGTTGCACCGAGGTCGGTGGCGATACCTGGCGGGTACGACTGCGGGCACCGGCCGGCAAGCCACCGCGTTATCACGCGGGTCAGTACCTGATGATTCATCGGGACAATGGCGAAAAGTCATCTTTTTCCCTGGCGTCGGCACCTTCTGCCGGGCGAGATCTGGAAATCCACGTGCTGGTGCGCGAGGCCAGTGCACAAAATTTGATCAAGCAACTGCAGCGCGACACGATGGTGCGAATCGACATGCCATTTGGCGATGCGCACCTGGCCGAGTTGCCCGACGCACCGTTGGTTCTGATCGCTGCGGGTACCGGCATGGGCCAGATCCACAGCCTGATCGAACATTGTCGGGCCTCGGGCTTCAAGCATCCGGTGCATCTGTATTGGGGCGTGCGTCGTCCTGAAGATTTTTATGAAATCGAACATTGGGATGAATGGCTGAAACTGCCCAATCTGTTCCTGCATAAAGTCGTCAGCGATCAATGTGGCTGGCAGGGGCGTTGCGGCATGCTGCATGAGGCGGTGTGCGAGGATTTCCCGGATCTGAAATCCTTGCATGTATATGCCAGCGGCTCTCCGGCGATGGTCTACGGCACGCTGGATGCGTTGGTCGAAGCCGGGATGGATGCTCATCAGATGCGCGCGGATGTGTTTGCCTACGCGCCTAGATGATGAGGCTGCCCCCTCTGTAGGAGCGAGCTTGCTCGCGATGGAGGTCAACGATAATGCGTGCAGTCGGATGAACGCGTTGTCCTTGTCTCCATCGCGAGCAAGCTCGCTCCTACAGGTTCTCTGGTTATAACTCCATATATAGCCGATCGGTATTTATAGATTTTTATAAATGCCGGTAGGTTATATGTCATTCAGGCAATTATTTAAAACTGTGCCATGGCACTTAAATTGCCTTAAAACATATGTGCCTTATTGTTACAGCGGTGCGTTCTATTAAGTAATTCATTACCCGCGGGGAGCTGAACGCTATTCGCCATGACCGCCATTGAATCTGCTTTTTTGAATCTGGCTTACCCTCCGCGGCTCGATCTGGGGCCGCAGCTTACGCACGAACAATTGCTCAGCTCGATGCAGTCGACCATGGCGCGCCACAAGGGCGGGCCGGTCTGGCTGTTTGCCTATGGCTCGCTGATCTGGCGTCCTGAATGCGCGGCGGTTGAACGCGTTCGTGGCCGGGTGCATGGCTACCATCGCGGTTTGTATTTGTGGTCCCATGAACATCGCGGCACGCCGGAAGTGCCGGGCCTGGTGTTTGGTCTGGATCGCGGCGGCTCTTGCAGCGGCTTCGCTTATCGTTTGCCCGAAGAACAACTCGACGCTTCGCTGTATGCCTTGTGGCAGCGCGAAATGCCATTTCCGTCCTATCGCCCACACTGGCTCAACTGCCGTCTCGAAGACGGAAGCCAGGTTCAGGCGTTGGGATTCGTGTTGGAGCGACACCTGCCCAGCTATGCCGGAAACTTGCCGGATCATGTGCTGAGCCATGTGTTCGAAAACGCTTGCGGGCGCTATGGCACCACTCGCGATTATGTCGAGCAGACCGCCAACGCCCTGCGTAGCCACGCCATGCCAGACCGGAATCTGGAGGCGCGGCTCAAGCGCTGCAAATCAAAAAACGATCAGGCGATTGCTTCGCGGGTCTGACTGGCGACCTGCTTGTGCCACAAGGTTGGCGCAAGGAAGGCCATTGCCAGCAGGCACGCGCCAATCAGCAAGACGAAAACCGCCGTCCCGGCCAAACAGCGGAAATGTTGGAGATCGCATGTTCTTTTACGAACATGTCGCTCAGGTGTAAGTGAAGGGCGCTGTGGGAATTGTTACCTCGCGACCATTTTTGACGCGGTTATGCCCGGAGTAGTGCGGGGCTTTGGGAAATGTCCTGCGCCTGAACAGGAAGCCATGGCGTTATGTAAAAAATCGTCGGGCCTTAACCTTTGTGCTGTTGCCAAGACTGGCATTTCAGGCGTGAAAGGGAGGGGTTATGCGGTGGTTTGCGTGCGTATTGTTACTGGTGCTATCCGTGGATGTCTGGGCCGACGAGGTGTTTCTTATTCCTGAGAAAAACCCCAAGCCGATTTATCCGACTGCGCTATCCAGGGCGGGTATCGTCGGTAATGTGCGGGTCAAGTTCACGGCCAATGCGGATGGTTCGGTCAGTAAGGTGCGCATTCTGCAAAGCGACCATCCTGATCTGGCCGAGGCGAGTAAAGCCGCGATAGAGCAGTGGCGATTCAAGCCGTGGACGATTGAGGGTGAAAAACCGGCCGAACAGGAAATCATTGCGCCGATGATTTTTGGACTTGATGCTCCGAATGGCATCAATCAGTGGCTCAAAGAGGTGAAGTGTCGCGAGGTCAATCAGGGCCTTGTCAGCATCGCGGAATACCAGTGGGTTGATTTACCCGCGTTTCAATACACCCGCGCTTACCTGTCGAATGGATATTTCCAAAAACAAATGTCGAGTGAGCAACGTCTGGCGATGATCGCCAGACTGAACAGGCGTGTGCCGGCAATTGCCAGGCAATGTCTGAATAATCCTGCCGCGAGATACATGAGGTTCCTGCCGGAGGATATTCGGAAGTTGATTTAGTCATGGCGCAAAAAAGCGGTTTGAACAGGGTGAAGTTCAAACCGCTTTTTCAGTCTCAGCGAACCTGCACCACCACTTTTCCGACCGCCTTGCGCTGGCCAAGATCATTGATCGCCTGCGCCGCGTTGCTCAGTGGATACACCTGCGATACCAGCGGCTTCAACTTGCCCTCGGCAAACCAGCCAAACAACTGCTGGAAATTCGCTGCATTGTCCTGAGGCTGGCGCTGGGCGAATGAGCCCCAGAACACGCCAACCACCGCCGCGCCCTTGAGCAGTGCGAGGTTCACAGGGAACTCCGGAATGCGTCCGCTGGCAAAACCGACCACCAGCAAGCGGCCATTCCAGGCGATGGCGCGGATGGCCTGGTCAAACAGGTCGCCGCCGACCGGGTCGTAGATCACGTCCGCGCCCTGGCCATCGGTCAGGCGTTTGATTTCGTCCTTGAGACTGGTTTCGGTGTAGTTGATCAACTCATCAGCGCCGGCAGCCTTGGCCACCGCGAGTTTTTCGGCGCTGCTGGCGGCGGCGATCACGCGGGCGCCCATGGCTTTGCCGATTTCCACGGCGGCGAGGCCGACACCGCCGGAAGCGCCAAGCACCAACAGGGTTTCACCCGGTTGCAGGTTGCCGCGTTGCTTGAGCGCGTGCATCGAGGTGCCGTAAGTCATGCTGAAAGCAGCGGCGGTGTTGAAGTCCATGGAGGGCGGGATCGGCAGCACGTTGTAACCCGGAACGGCGACCTGCTCGGCGAAGCTGCCCCAACCGGTCAGGGCCATGACCCGGTCGCCGACTTTCAGGTGGCTGACCTTCTCGCCCACGGCGCTGACCACGCCGGCCGCTTCGCCGCCCGGGGAAAACGGGAAGGGCGGCTTGAACTGGTATTTGCCCTCGATGATCAGCGTGTCCGGGAAATTCACCCCGGCGGCGTGCACGTCCAGCAGGATTTCATTCTTCTTCGCGACAGGGCTGGCGACGTCTTCCAGCACCAGCGATTCGGCAGGGCCGAAGGCTTTGCACAGCACGGCTTTCATCAGGGCTATTCCTTTGGGAGTGATGGCCGATAAGTGTAGGTGTGTGAGTCGATGGGTCAACGAGCATGCCCCGCCCTGATAGTCAGCCATAAGCTTGTGCTTGCGCGGCGGGTCGTTATGCTAGGCCGCAAACCGGATAAGGAGCGAATTGTGAAAGCGTGGATCATGTTGTTGCTGGCCCTGTCTCTGCCTGTGGCAGCAGTGGCTGAAGAAGCCAAAGAAGGTGGAGCCCAGAAGGTCAATTACATCACCCTGAGCCCGCCGTTCGTGGGTAACTATGGGCTGGACGGCACGCCGAAGCTCAAGGTCTACAAGGCTGATGTGGCATTGCGGGTGACCGGTGAGGAGGCGACCAAACTGGTGAAGGCCAACGAGCCGTTGATTCGTAATCAGCTGGTGGCGCTGTTTGCCCAGCAGACGACCGAGGCGATGAACAACGTCGAGGCCAAGGAAAAGTTGCGTCAGGAAGCGTTGAAGCAGACCCAACAGATCATGAATGATGAGACTGGCAAGCCGGTGGTTGAGGATTTGTTGTTTAACAACCTCATTATCCAGTAAGAGTTTTGCTGTCCGGGCCGGCCTCTTCGCGAGCAAGCCCGCTCCCACAGGGAATCTTCAGTGAATGCAGATTCATTGTGGGGGCGGGCTTGCTCGCGAAGGCATTCTTTCAGGCAATAAATTGATCAAGGCCTTAACGCGATCACCGCCGCCCATTGCTCAGCCGTCACCGGCATCACCGACAGCCGCGAACCCTTCTGCACCAGCGGCATCTCCGCCAGCGCCGTCTGCTGCTTCAGATAATCCAGCTTCAACACCCTGGAAAACGTCTCGACATGCGCGACATCAATCGCGCTCCAGGCGTTTTTCTCGGCGGTGGCCTTCGGATCGTAGTAATGACTTTCCGGCTCCAGTGCGGTCGGGTCCGGATAGGCCGCTTCGACAATCTTGCCGATCCCGGCAATCCCGGGCTCAGGGCAGCTGGAGTGATAGAAGAAGAACTCGTCGCCGACCGCCATGGCCCTTAGAAAATTCCGCGCCTGGTAGTTGCGAACCCCGTCCCAGCGCGCTTTGCCAAGCTTCTCCAGACCTTTGATCGAGAGTTCGTCGGGCTCGGATTTCATCAGCCAATAGGCCATGGTTTTTGCTCCTTGCGAGTCAGGTGGGCAAGATGTCCGGCAATTTTATGACAAACCGACAGTCGGTTGACGCCAGCGTTTGCGTGTCAGTTCACGTTGTCGCAGAATGCCGGCCTTCTAAGCTTGACGCTGCTGCACGGCCTACACCTACAACGGAAACCGCTGCTGTCATCGTATTGATGTGCCTTTGGGGGGCAATCGATGAAACGCAAACCGGATTTACTATGGATTTTGGTTATTTTGTTTGGCCTCGGCGTCGTGACCACTGGCTATGCCCAAAGTCTGTGGAACAACAAGACCGATGCGCCGATTGAAATCGCGCAGCAACAACAGCCGTCGGCCTTCAAGCGCTGAATCTGTCTTTTCGACGCCGCTGATTCCAGTGGCGTCTAGCCTGAGAAGTACCAGGCCTTGTCCGTCACCGTTCCTTGCAACGGCACATCCCAGCTCGCTTGAGCCAATCGTTGGACCTTCTGACATTCATGGGCCAGTCCCAACAGCGTCGGCTTGCGCCAGTTTTTGCGTCGCGCCAGGTACGCCAGGCTCCGGTCATAGAAACCGCCGCCCATGCCGAGTCGTCCGCCGACATCGTCGAATCCCACCAAGGGCAACAGCACCAGATCGAGCGCCCAGACTTTGCGTTGCCGGGCGAGGTTGTGCCTGGGTTCGAGAATGCGAAAACGGTTGGGCTTGAGTTTTTCGCCGGGGCGAATCCGCTGGAACACCATTTTGGTCCGTGGCCAGGCGCTGAGCACCGGCAGATAAGTCGCCTTGCCCCGACGTTGCGCGGCGCGCAGCAACACGCGCGGGTCGATTTCACCATCGGTGGGCAGGTACAGGGAGATATGTTTTGCGCGGCGAAACAACGGCTGCTGGGCCAATTGCTTGTACAGCCCGCGAGCGGCCTGGCGCTGCTGATTGGGTGTCAGTGCGCGGCGGGCCTTACGCAGCATGCGTCGAAGTTGCGGGCGGGGCAGCAGCGCAGGTTCGGTCATGGATTCGGGCTTCAGAAGGGTCGGGTACACAAAGCGTACCCGTAAAAAAGCCGATGCCGGTATTTAAACCGGCATCGGACTGGAATCAGGCTCCCCGGATGAACCGCTGCTGACTTAGCCCTTGAACCCGAAAGTTCAAGGTGGAAGATGCAGTAGGCTTTAAGGCTTTCCGTCTAGCGGACATGCACACCAGCCCAACGTGCAACCTCCAGGGTAGTGCGAATCGGCTCAGGGACGTGGTCAACTGGCAAGCACCCCAGGGAGTGCTGCGAGTATAACCCAAGCGGTCCGGCGAATCAGCCCTTGGTGACGTCCGGATCGGTGGCGAGCACCAGATCGACGCGATCCAGCAGGTCGCGAACCTGCTCGCGGGTCGAGCCGCTGGCCTGCACATCCGGGCGTTCTTCCTTGTGCAGAAGGTCGTGCGTGATGTTCAGCGCGGCCATCACGGCGATGCGATCGGCGCCGATGACTTTGCCGCTGCTGCGGATTTCGCGCATCTTGCCGTCCAGGTAACGGGCAGCGCTCACCAGATTGCTGCGCTCTTCCTGAGGGCAGATGATCGAATATTCTTTGTCGAGGATCTGCACGGTAACGCTATTGCTTGAACTCATGAGTCTTGCTCCAGGGCCTTGAGGCGCGAAATCATCGACTCGACCTTACGCCGGGCGATTTCGTTCTTTTCAATGAGGTGAGCGCGTTCCTCGCGCCAGGTCTTTTCCTGAGCTAATAGGAGTCCGTTTTGACTCTTAAGTTGCTCGACCCGCTTAATCAGCAGTTCGAGTCTGGCCATCAGCGCTTGCAGGTCGGTGTCTTCCATTATGTCCACTGAAAATGTCTGATGGGTGGTTGCATGCGGACTACTGTGTAGGAGCGAGCTTGCTCCGGGCGGCGCTCCGACGATGCACCCGAGAACGCCGCAGGGTATCAGCGGCCCAGCGTTATCGTTGGCGACCATCGCGAGCAAGCTCGCTCCTACAGGGGTAGTCGATGTAGGATACAAGGCCTTCATTCTAGACATAGCGCCGTCTGGCGCCTAGCTGCCCATGCCCATTCAGAATTCTCCGTACCAAGCCTTCGCCACCCTGCTGACTTCCAGCGGTCATCCCGTCTCGCCTGCCGAACTGCATGGCCTGCTCCTCGGCCGCAGTTGCGCCGGTGCCGGCTTCGATGCCGAAGGCTGGCTGGTTGATGCTGCCGAGCTACTCGAAGGCGAGCCGCAAGACAACGTTCGCAATGCCTTGATCGGCCTGCAAGAGATGGTCAAGGGCGAGCTCACCGGCGACGACGTGACCGTCGTTCTGCTGCTGCCGACCGATGACGAGCCGCTGGCTGACCGTGCCGCCGCGCTGGGCCAATGGTGCCAGGGCTTCCTCAGCGGTTTCGGCCTGAACTGCCGTGACAGCAGCATGCTGAGCACCGAGGCCACCGAAGTGTTGCAGGATCTGGCGGCTATCGCCCAGGTGCAAGACGCGCTGGAAGAATCCGACGACGGCGAAAGCGACTACATGGAAGTGATGGAGTACCTGCGTGTCGCGCCGCTGCTGCTGTTTTCCGAAACCAGGAAGCCGGACGCGTCGGCTGCCACCAAACCGTCGTTGCATTAATCGCGAGCCAGGAAAAGCCATCTGCCCATGATTCATATCCCGAAATCGGAATACAGCCGTCGCCGCAAGGCCTTGATGGCGCAGATGGAACCCAACAGCATCGCCATTTTGCCCGCCGCCGCGGTAGCCATCCGCAATCGCGATGTCGAGCACGTTTACCGCCAGGACAGCGACTTCCAGTACCTCAGCGGTTTCCCCGAGCCTCAAGCCGTTATCGTGCTGATGCCGGGTCGTGAGCATGGCGAATACCTGCTGTTCTGCCGTGAACGCAACGCCGAGCGAGAACTCTGGGACGGCCTGCGCGCCGGCCAGGAAGGCGCGATCCGTGACTTTGGCGCCGACGACGCGTTCCCCATTACTGACATCGACGACATCCTGCCGGGCCTGATTGAAGGCCGCGACCGGGTGTATTCGGCCATGGGCAGCAACCCGGAGTTCGATCGACACCTGATGGACTGGATCAACGTGATTCGCTCCAAGGCGCACCTCGGCGCCCAGCCGCCGAACGAATTCGTTGCGCTGGATCATCTGCTGCACGACATGCGTCTGTATAAATCGGCGGCAGAAGTGAAGGTGATGCGCGAAGCCGCGCGGATTTCCGCTCAGGCGCATATCCGTGCGATGAAGGCCAGCCGGGCCGGGTTGCATGAGTTCAGCCTTGAAGCCGAGCTCGATTACGAGTTCCGCAAGGGCGGGGCGAAGATGCCGGCTTACGGCTCGATCGTCGCGGCGGGGCGCAACAGCTGCATCCTGCATTACCAGCAGAACGACGCGGTGCTCAAGGAGGGTGATCTGGTGCTGATCGACGCAGGTTGTGAAATCGACTGCTACGCCAGCGACATCACGCGCACCTGGCCGGTCAATGGCAAGTATTCAGCGGAGCAGAAAGCGATCTACGAGCTGGTGCTGGCTTCGCAAGAAGCGGCATTCGCCGAAATCGCCCCGAACAAACACTGGAATCAGGCGCACGAAGCCACGGTTCGGGTGATTACTGCCGGGCTGGTGAAACTGGGCCTGTTGCAGGGCGACGTCGACGAACTGATCGCCAGCGAAGCCTATAAAGCGTTTTACATGCACCGCGCCGGCCACTGGCTCGGCATGGATGTGCATGACGTCGGCGAGTACAAGGTCGGCGGTGAATGGCGCGTGCTGGAAGTCGGCATGGCGCTGACCGTGGAACCGGGGATCTACATTGCCCCGGGCAACCAGAACGTAGCGAAGAAATGGCGCGGCATTGGCGTGCGCATCGAGGACGACGTCGTGGTGACCAAAACCGGCTGTGAAATCCTGACCAGCGGCGTGCCGAAAACGGTCGGCGAGATCGAGGCCTTGATGGCTGAAGCGCGGACGAAAGCGGCATGAGTCGAGTCAATCTGGCAATTATCGGTGGCGGTCTGGTCGGGGCCAGCCTGGCATTGGCGCTGCAGGCCGGAGCCAAGGCGCGCGGCTGGAAGATCGTGCTGATCGAGCCGTTTGCCCCCGGCCACACCTATCAACCGAGCTACGACGCCCGTTCTTCGGCGTTGTCCTACGGTGCCAAGCAGATTTATCAACGGTTGGGCGTGTGGCAAGAAATCTCCCGCCGCGCCGAGCCGATCAAGCAGATTCACGTCTCCGACCGTGGTCGATTCTCCACCGCGCGCTTGTCGGCGATGGAAGAGGGCGTGCCGGCGCTGGGTTATGTGGTGGAAAACGCCTGGCTCGGCCAATGCCTCTGGCAAGGTCTGGACAAGGACGTGGTCACCTGGCGCTGCCCGGCGGAAGTCACGCGCCTGGAACCGCTGACCGATGGCTATCGCCTGACGCTCAATGATGAAACCACCCTGGAATGCGCCCTTGCGGTGCTGGCTGATGGCGGCCGTTCCGGCCTGCGCGAGCAACTGGGGATCGGCATCAAGAAACGCCCGTACAACCAGAGCGCGCTGATCGCCAACATCACCCCGAGCGAAGCGCACAACGGCATGGCTTTCGAACGTTTCACCGACGACGGTCCGATGGCGTTGTTGCCGCTGCCGGAAAATCGCTGCGCCCTGGTCTGGACCCGTCTGGGCATGGACGCGCAACGGCTGGCCGCCCTTGATGAGCGCAGTTTTCTCAGCGAATTGCAGGGCGTGTTCGGTTATCGCCTCGGCACCTTGAAACAGGTCGGCGCGCGGCATCTTTATCCGCTGACACTGATTGAAGCCGAAGAGCAGGTGCGTCCGCATCTGGCGATTCTCGGCAATGCCGCTCACAGCCTGCATCCGATTGCCGGCCAGGGTTTCAACCTGTCCCTGCGTGATGCGCAGGCGTTGGCGGATGCGCTGCTGGCGAGCGAGAAAGCGCCCGGCGACTTTGCGACCTTGCAGGCTTACCGCGAGTGCCAGCGGATGGATCAAAACCTGACCGTGGGGTTTTCCGATCAGGTCACGCGATTGTTCGGCAGCACTCAACCGCTGGTCTCGCTGGGCCGAAACATTGGCCTGCTCGGCCTCGATCTTCTGCCGCCGGCCAAGCGCTGGTTCGCCCGGCAGGCCATGGGTCTGGGTACACGTTCCGATGCTTAAGTGGCTGACGAGCACGTTCGGCAAAGCACGATTGATGCGTTGCTTCATGTCCTTCTACCCGCCGTACCTTGGCGCCGGGGTTCGCGTGCGGCACATCAGCGATGATTTTCGGGACATCAAGGTGTCCATGGGATTGAGCTGGTACAACCGTAATTATGTCGGCACTCAGTTCGGTGGCAGCCTGTACTCGATGGTCGACCCGTTCTACATGCTGATGCTGATGGAAAACCTCGGACGCCACTACATCGTCTGGGACAAGGCGGCAGACATCGATTTCATCTCGCCGGGCAAAGGCCCGGTGTTCGCCAGCTTCAGGGTCGACGGAACCTTGCTCGACGAGATCCGCCAGCAAACGGTTAACGGCGAAAAATACCTGCCGCAATTGCAGGTCGATATCCACGATGGCGCCGGCACCCTGGTGGCGCGGGTCCAGAAAACCCTTTACGTGCGGCTCAAGCCGCAAGCGAGACAGGCTTAAAGCATGGAAATGCGCGCAGATCTGCTGATTGTCGGGGCCGGAATGGTCGGCAGCGCCCTGGCGCTGGCGTTGCAGGACAGCGGGCTGGAAGTCCTGCTGCTGGACGGTAGCCCGATGAGCGTCAAACCCTTCGACGGGCAGGCGCCGTTCGAGCCGCGAGTGAGCGCCTTGTCGGCTGCCAGCCAACGGATTCTTGAGCGATTGGGTGTCTGGGACGGCATCGCCGAGCGGCGCTGCAGTCCATACACCGACATGCACGTGTGGGATGGCAGCGGCACCGGGCAGATCCACTTTTCGGCCACCAGCGTGCATGCCGAGGTGCTTGGGCATATCGTCGAGAATCGTGTGGTTCAGGACGCCTTGCTCGACCGCTTGCACGACTGCGACCTGGGAATGCTGGCCAATGCGCGTCTGGAGCAGATGCGCCGCTCCGGTGATGACTGGCTGCTGACCCTGGCCGATGGCCGTACGTTGCGGGCGCCGTTGGTGATCGCGGCGGACGGTGCCAACTCGGCGGTGCGGCGCCTGACCGGTGTGGCCACGCGCGAGTGGGATTATCTGCACCACGCAATCGTCACCAGCGTGCGCAGCTCACAACCTCACCAAATGACGGCCTGGCAGCGGTTTACCGATCAGGGTCCATTGGCGTTTCTGCCGCTGGAGCGGGACGGTCGGCAGGATTGGTGTTCGATCGTCTGGTCGACCACGCCGAGTGAGGCCGAGCGCTTGATGGCGCTGGATGACGATAGGTTCTGTCGTGAACTGGAGCGCGCCTTCGAGGGCCGACTCGGAACGGTGGAGAGCGCCGACCCGCGTCTGTGCGTGCCGCTGCGTCAGCGCCATGCAAAGCGTTACGTGGCTGAAGGCCTGGCACTGATCGGCGATGCCGCGCACACCATTCACCCGTTGGCCGGACAGGGCGTGAACCTCGGTTTCCTCGATGCCGCCGTGCTCGCCGAAGTGCTATTGCAAGCGGTTGAACGGGGCGAGCGGTTGGCGGACGTGAAAGTGCTGAGCCGCTACGAGCGCCGGCGCATGCCGCATAACCTTGCGTTGATGGCGGCGATGGAGGGCTTCGAGCGTTTGTTCCAGGCGGATCCATTGCCCGTGCGCTGGTTGCGTAATACCGGGTTGAAGATGGTTGATCAAATGCCGGAGGCCAAGGCGTTGTTTGTGCGGGAGGCGCTGGGGTTGATCGGGGATTTGCCGGCGCTTGCCAAGGCCTGACAGCTTTATTGATGCTGATGGCCCCTTCGCGGGCAAGCCCGCTCCCACATGGGAATGCTTTTCAAAATGTGGGAGCGGGCTTGCCCGCGAAGGGGCCGGTACATCCACCCCATACCTCAAGCCATGCAACATCTGGTAACTCCTCCGCAAACTGTTCGATTGAGAAGGTAAATGTGAGTCCTTATCATTTGCCCTCACTTTTCCATATCGAGAGATCGCTCCCATGTTGGCACCGAAGCGTCTACTGACCGCACTCGCCCTGACCCTGATCGGCAGCACTGCCGCCCAGGCCGCTGACGAGGTGGTGGTTTACTCCTCGCGTATCGACGAGCTGATCAAGCCGGTGTTCGATGCCTACACCGCGAAAACCGGTGTTCAGGTGAAATTCATCACCGACAAGGAAGCGCCGTTGATGCAGCGCATCAAGGCCGAGGGCGAGAACGCCACCGCCGACCTGTTGCTGACCGTCGATGCCGGCAACCTCTGGCAGGCTGAGCAAATGGGCATCCTGCAACCCTTCACCTCGAAAACCATCGACGCCAACATCCCGCTGCAATACCGCGCTTCCTCTCATGCCTGGACCGGCCTGAGCCTGCGGGCGCGAACCATCGCTTACTCCACCGACCGGGTGAAACCGGGCGAGTTGACCACTTACGAAGGTCTGGCCGACAAAAATTGGGAAGGCCGCCTGTGCCTTCGCACGGCGAAGAAGGTCTACAACCAGTCACTGACCGCCACCATGATCGAAGTGCATGGCGCCGACAAAACCGAGAAGATCCTCAAGGGCTGGGTCAACAACCTGTCCACCGATGTGTTCTCCGACGACATCGCGGTGCTGGAAGCCATCAATGCCGGCCAGTGCGACGTCGGCATCGTCAACACTTACTACTACGGGCGTTTGCACAAGCAGAAGCCTGACCTGGCGGTGAAACTGTTCTGGCCGAACCAGGCTGATCGTGGTGTGCATGTGAACCTGTCGGGCATCGGCCTGACCAAACATGCGCCGCATCCGGAAGCGGCCAAGGCGTTGGTTGAGTGGATGACCACCCCTGAAGCGCAAAAGATTTTTGCCGACGTGAACCAGGAATTCCCGGCCAACCCTGCGGTTCAGCCGTCCGCCGAAGTGGCGAGCTGGGGCAAGTTTGTGGCGGATACCTTGCCGGTGGAAATTGCGGGCAAGCGCCAGGCTGAAGCGATTCGCATGATGGATCGGGCTGGCTGGAACTGAGTCTGCTGCTTTAAAGATCAAAAGATCGCAGCCTGCGGCAGCTCCTACATAGGGATGATGTACACCCGGTAGGAGCTGCCGTAGGCTGCGATCTTTTTGCGTTTAACGTACATTCGTTGATTTTCCGCAAGAGAGCTTTTCCTTGGCCCACCCTGCCCAACGCCGCTGGTATCCCCTGGTCTTCGCCATCGCTGCGCTGGTCCTGCTGCCCCTCAGCGTTTTGCTGTTGTCCTGGCAAACCATCGATCATCAAATCTGGTCCCACCTCTGGGACACGCAGATGCCGCGCCTGCTGGGCAACACGCTCACCCTGGTACTCGGCGTCGGTGTCGGTGTAACGCTGTTGGGCGTCAGCCTCGCCTGGCTCACCAGTCTCTGTGAATTTCCTGGCAGGCGCTGGCTGGATTGGGCACTGATGCTGCCTTTCGCCATTCCCGCCTACGTGCTGGCTTTTGTTTTCGTCGGTCTGCTGGATTTCGCCGGCCCCGTGCAAACCCTGATGCGCGAATGGTTCGGCACCGGCCTGCGGTTACCGCGAGTGCGCTCCACGGGCGGTGTCATCCTCGTTCTGGTGCTGGTCTTTTATCCCTACGTTTACCTGTTGGCACGCACCGCGTTCCTGGCGCAGGGCAAAGGCCTGATGGAAGCGGCGCGAGTCCTGGGGCAGTCGCCGTGGCAGGCGTTCTGGCGGGTCGCCTTGCCGATGGCGCGGCCCGCCATCGGTGCTGGCGTAGCGTTGGCGCTGATGGAAACCCTCGCGGATTTCGGGGCCGTGTCGGTGTTCAATTTCGACACATTCACGACTGCTATCTACAAGACCTGGTACGGATTCTTCAGCCTCTCCACCGCCGCGCAACTGGCCAGCCTGTTGCTGCTGGTGGTGATGGTCGTGCTGTACGGCGAGCGTCGTGCGCGCGGAGCCAACCGGGCGAGCAACGAACGACCGCGGATGAAGGCGCTGTATCACCTTCATGGTTTCAAAGCGCTGGCGGCGATGGGTTGGTGCGGTCTTGTGTTTGCCTGCGCCTTCGTCATTCCAGTGCTGCAACTGGTGGTGTGGTTCTGGCAGCGCGGGCGTTTCGATCTGGATGATCGGTACACCGGGCTCATTGTTCATACGCTGTATCTGGGCGGCATGGCGGCGCTGATCACCGTCAGCGTTGCGCTGGTGCTGGCATTTGCCCGGCGCCTGGCGCCGACCCGGGCGATTCGTTCCGGTGTCAGCCTGGCCAATCTCGGCTATGCGTTGCCGGGTTCGGTATTGGCAGTGTCGATCATGCTGGCGTTCAGTTATCTGGATCGCGAGGTGGTGATCCCCGTTTCGGGTTGGCTCGGCGGGGCGAGCAAACCTTTGCTATTGGGCAGCTTGTCGGCGTTGCTACTGGCCTATCTGGTGCGTTTCATCGCGGTAGCTTATGGGCCGCTGGAAAGCAGCCTGGCGCGAATACGGCCATCTTTGCCCGAAGCGGCACGTAGCCTTGGAGTCAGTGGGCCACGACTGTTTTTCAAAGTGTATCTGCCGTTACTGCTGCCCGGCACATTGAGTGCTGCGCTGCTGGTGTTCGTCGATGTGCTCAAGGAAATGCCCGCGACCCTTCTGATGCGCCCGTTTGGCTGGGACACGCTGGCCGTGCGCATCTTTGAAATGACCAGCGAAGGCGAGTGGGCGAGGGCGTCGTTGCCGGCGTTGACTCTGGTTCTGGTCGGGTTGTTACCGGTCATCGGATTGATTCGACGTTCAGCGTATCGAAACACCTAGGTGTCAGTCCTACACCTTGAGGCTACAATGCGCGGCATTCGGTGCGGTCCGTCTTACAGACCCGGTAGCTGAAATCGGCTGAAAGCCTTCTATTTAAAGGCTTTCACCCCGTGCAGCGCCGGCCCGCACCCTCGCCACGCCCGGAAGGAGAAACCCATGGGACAGCGTACGCCTCTGTATGACCTTCATCTCGCCCTCGGCGCGAAGATGGTCGATTTTGGCGGTTGGGATATGCCTCTGCATTACGGCTCGCAGGTCGAGGAACACCATCAGGTGCGCCGCGATTGCGGGGTTTTCGATGTATCCCACATGACCGTGATCGATGTCAGCGGCGGGCAGGCCAAGGCCTGGCTTCAGCATTTGCTGGCCAATGACGTCGAGCGCCTGCACAGCTCCGGCCGTGCCTTGTACAGCACCATGCTCAACGAGCGCGGCGGTATCGTCGACGACATGATCGTCTACCGCCTCGACGAGGGTTATCGCCTGGTGGTCAACGCCTCCACCCGCGATCAGGACCTGGCGTGGATGCAGGCTCATCTTGTAGGCTTCGATGTGCAGCTCATCGAGCGCTCGGAGTTGGCGATGCTGGCCATTCAAGGCCCTCAAGCCCGACACAAGATTTGCGAACTGGTCACCCAGTCTCGCGGCAACCTGATCCAGCTACTCAAGCCGTTCGAAGGCCAGCCTGACGGTGACTGGTTCATCGCGCGCACCGGTTACACCGGTGAAGACGGTCTGGAAATCATTCTGCCAGCCGATCAGGCGCCAGGCTTCTTCAATGACCTGGTGGGCGCGGGCATCTCGCCGATCGGACTCGGCGCACGGGATACCTTGCGTGTCGAAGCCGGCATGAACCTCTACGGGCAGGACATTCATCAAGATGTTTCGCCGCTGGCCTCGAACATGGCCTGGAGCATTGCCTGGGAACCGGCCACTCGTCAGTTCATCGGCCGTGCTGCCCTGGAAGCCGAGCGGGCGGGTGGCGTTCAGCACAAACTGGTCGGTCTGGTCCTTGAGGAACGCGGGGTTTTGCGCGCTCATCAAGTGGTCCGCATCGCCAATGTTGGCGAAGGGGAGATCACCAGTGGTAGTTTCTCTCCTACGCTTAGCAAGTCGATTGCACTGGCGCGCGTGCCGATGGCGACTGCCGACCGCGCCGAAGTGGAAATCCGTGGCAAATGGTACCCGGTCCGAGTGGTCAAACCGACCTTCGTACGCCACGGCAAAACCTTGATCTAACCTTTTCTGGCGGGCAACGACCGCTGACTATTTTCTTGAGGACACAGAACATGAGCGATATCCCTGCCGACCTGCGTTTTGCCGAAAGTCATGAATGGGCCCGTCTGGAAGCCGATGGCACCGTTACCGTGGGCATCAGCGATCACGCTCAGGAAGCCTTGGGCGATGTGGTGTTCGTCGAACTGACCGAAGTCGGAACTGTCTTCGCTGCCGGTGATCAATCCGGCGTGGTTGAGTCGGTCAAAGCCGCTTCCGACATCTACTCCCCGGTTGCCGGTGAAGTGATTGCGGTCAACGAAGAACTGAGCGCCAATCCGGAACTGCTCAACTCCGACCCGTACGGTGCCTGGATCTTCAAACTGAAGCCAAGCAACGCTGGCGATCTGGACAAGCTGCTCGATGCGGCTGGCTATAAGGCCGCCATCGGCGAGTAAGCCTTCAGCGTCACCCAGAGCCTCGACTTGTCGGGGCTTTTTATTACCTGGCAGATCAAGATCAAAAGATCGCAGCCTTCGGCAGCTCCTACATTGGAATGCGAACTCCTGTAGGAGCTGCCGAAGGCTGCGATCTTTTGATCTTCAAGGGCTCCGTGACATCGGCTGCTATGCTGGTTTGACCGTGTTGCATCGACGTTGAGCGCCAGTCAAGAGAGAGCCCGTCATGTCCCAGTTGCCGTCCTTGAGCCAGTTACGCGATCCCAATGCCTTCCTTCGCCGCCACCTCGGGCCCGATGCCGCCGAGCAGCAGGCGATGCTCGACAGCCTCGGTGTCGGCAGCCGCGTTGAGTTGATTGAGCAGACGGTGCCGCCGGGGATCCGCCTGAACCGGGCGCTCGACTTGCCGCCCGCCCTCGACGAAGAAGCCGCGCTGGCCAAACTGCGCGGTTACGCCGAGCAGAACCAGGTCTGGACCAGCCTGATCGGCATGGGTTACCACGGCACGATCACGCCGGCCGTTATCTTGCGCAACGTGCTGGAAAATCCCGGTTGGTATACCGCTTACACGCCGTATCAACCAGAAATTGCCCAAGGCCGACTCGAAGCCTTGCTGAATTTCCAGCAACTGACCATCGACCTGACCGGGCTGGAACTGGCCAACGCCTCGCTGCTGGATGAAGCCACGGCAGCGGCGGAAGCCATGGCCCTGGCCAAGCGTGTCGCCAAGTCCAGGAGCAATCTGTTTTTCGTCGACGAAAATTGTCATCCGCAGACGATTTCCGTGGTGCAGACCCGAGCCCAAGGTTTCGGATTCGATTTAATCATCGACACTGTGGATAACTTGAAACAGCACCAGGTGTTCGG
Source organism: Pseudomonas sp. LB3P81 (assembly GCF_054897965.1). Taxonomy (NCBI): domain Bacteria; kingdom Pseudomonadati; phylum Pseudomonadota; class Gammaproteobacteria; order Pseudomonadales; family Pseudomonadaceae; genus Pseudomonas; species Pseudomonas sp. LB3P81. Next base: position 3,653,328 of record NZ_JBUBVG010000001.1, read on the forward strand.
CGCGCTGCTGCAATATCCCGACACCCACGGAGAGATCCGCGATCTGCGTCCGCTTATTGATCACCTGCATGCCCAGCAAGCCCTGGCCTGCGTCGCGACCGATCTGCTGAGCCTGCTGTTGCTGACGCCGCCGGGAGAGTTGGGCGCCGATGTGGTGTTCGGCTCATCCCAGCGATTCGGCGTGCCCATGGGTTATGGCGGCCCGCATGCCGCGTTTTTTGCCAGTCGTGATGAGTACAAACGGGCGATTCCCGGGCGGATTATCGGCGTATCAAAAGATGCTCGCGGCAACACCGCTTTGCGCATGGCCCTGCAAACCCGCGAGCAACACATTCGCCGGGAGAAGGCCAATTCGAACATCTGCACTGCTCAAGTGCTGTTGGCCAACATCGCCAGTTTCTACGCGGTTTATCACGGTCCGGAAGGACTGAAACGGATTGCCCAGCGGGTTCATCGACTGACCTGCATCCTCGCCGCGGGTCTGGAACGCCGCGGTATCACCCGTCTCAACAGTCACTTTTTCGACACCCTGACGCTGGAGGTTGGCGGCACTCAAACGGCGATCATCGAAAGCGCCCGGGCCGCGCAAATCAATTTGCGCATTCTCGGGCGCGGGCAGTTGGGCCTGAGCCTCGACGAAACGTCCGACGAATCCACCGTTGCCAAGCTGTTCGATGTATTCCTCGGTGCCGATCATGGGCTCAACGTGGACGAACTGGACGCAGAAACCCTGGCTTCCGGCATTCCCGGCAGGCTGCTGCGTACCTCGCCATACTTGCGTCACCCGGTATTCAGCGCGCATCACAGCGAAACCGAGATGTTGCGTTACCTCAAGCAACTCGAGAACAAGGACCTGGCCCTCAACCAGTCCATGATCCCGCTGGGCTCCTGCACCATGAAGCTCAATGCCACCAGCGAGATGATCCCCATTACCTGGCCGCAGTTCGCCAACCTGCACCCGTTCGTGCCGAAAGAGCAGGCAACCGGTTATGCATTGATGATTGAAGAGCTGGAGCGCTGGCTCTGCGCGATCACCGGTTTCGATGCGATCTGCATGCAGCCCAACTCCGGCGCCCAAGGCGAATACGCCGGGTTGCTCGCGATCCGCAAATACCACGAGAGTCGTCATCAAGGCGCGCGGGATATCTGCCTGATCCCGTCCTCGGCCCACGGCACCAACCCCGCTTCAGCGCAGATGGCTGGAATGCGTGTAGTGATCGTCGAATGTGACGAAGCGGGCAACGTCGATCTGGAGGACTTGAAAGGCAAGGCCGCCGAGGCCGGCGACAAACTCGCCTGCCTGATGGCGACGTATCCATCGACCCACGGCGTGTATGAGGAAGGCATCACCGAAATCTGTGAAGTTATCCACAGCCATGGCGGCCAGGTGTACATGGATGGCGCCAACCTCAATGCGCAAGTCGGGTTGGCGCGGCCGGCGGACATTGGTGCCGACGTCTCCCACATGAATCTGCACAAGACTTTTTGCATTCCCCACGGTGGCGGCGGGCCGGGCATGGGGCCGATTGGTGTGCGGGCGCATCTGGCGCCATTTGTGGCCAATCATCCGGTGGTGGCTATTGAGGGCCCGCTGCCGCAGAACGGAGCAGTCAGCGCGGCGCCCTGGGGCAGCGCGAGCATTCTGCCGATCAGCTGGATGTACATCGCCATGATGGGGCCGCAATTGGCGGACGCCAGCGAGGTGGCGATCCTCGCTGCGAATTACCTGGCGCAGCATTTGTCCGGTGCATTCCCGGTGCTCTACACCGGGCGCAACGAGCGGGTGGCTCACGAATGCATTCTCGATCTGCGGCCACTCAAGGCACTGACCGGCATCAGCGAAGAGGACGTGGCCAAGCGCCTGATGGACTATGGCTTCCATGCGCCGACCATGTCGTTTCCGGTGCCGGGGACCTTGATGGTCGAGCCGACCGAAAGTGAATCAAAAGCCGAGCTGGACCGCTTTATCGGGGCGATGCTGAGCATTCGCGCAGAAATTACCGAGGTGCAGAACGGCAACTGGCCGGCTGAAGACAATCCGCTGAAACGGTCGCCGCACACACTGGCCGATATCACCGGGGTTTGGGAGCGGCCGTACAGCATCGAGCAGGCAGTGACGCCGGATGCGCATACCAAGGCTCACAAGTACTGGCCGGTGGTGAATCGCGTCGATAACGTCTACGGCGACCGGAATCTGTTTTGCGCGTGTGTGCCGGTGGATGATTACCGCTAAGGGCGACGCCGCTCCCACATTAGATCGGGTTCACACAAAAAAAATGCCGCTCAGTGAGCGGCATTTTTGTTCAGCCGTAAATCTTATTCCGACGCGATGGCATTCTTCGCCAGGATCGCATTCGCCAGTTCCATGTCCGTGGCCTGCAGGCCTGGGTTGTCGGCGCGGACTTTCTGCATCGCGGCTTCCAGATACGGGCCGCGAATGCCGCCGTCACTGGCAACAAAACTGCCGGCATCGTCCTGCGCGGCAATGATCAGCTTGTGATCCTTGAACGTCAGGTAGGTCGAGCCGGTGGTCGCACCGGACGAGATGACGTTACGCCAAAAGCTGTCGGCCATCGCCGAACCGACTGGAAGGGACAACAGGGCGATGGTAGCGACAGCAAGTTTGAGACGCATGATGGGTGACTCCACTGGGTTAACTGCGGGGTTGGATTGCCAATGGCCCTGTCGAGTTCCATCACGCTCGCAGCTACTTCTGCTCACTCTGCGGCGTCACCCGCAACACCTCCTCAATCGTCGTCAAACCCGCAGCGACTTTCTGCGCGCCCGACAATCGCAAACTGCGCATGCCTTCCTTGAACGCCTGGCGCCGGATCGACAGCAGATCGGTGTCAGGGTTGATCAGCGCTTTGAGGCCGTCAGTCAGTTGCATGATTTCGTAAACCCCGGCGCGGCCGCGATAGCCGGTGTCGCGGCATTCCAGACAACCGATGGCGCGCTGGGCATTGCCCGGCAACGGTGCTTGCCAGGGTTTGGTCAGGGTTTGCCAGTCTTCTTCACTCAGTGTCAGTGGTGCCTTGCAGTGCGGGCACAACGTACGGACCAGTCGCTGCGCCATGACGCCGAGCACCGTGGCTTTGATCAGGTAATGCGGCACACCGAGTTCCAGCAGACGGCTGATGGCGCTGGGTGCGTCGTTGGTGTGCAACGTCGAGAGCACCAAGTGGCCGGTGAGCGCGGCCTGGATCGCCATTTCAGCGGTTTCGAGATCGCGGATCTCGCCGATCATGATGATGTCCGGGTCCTGCCGCATCAGTGCGCGCACGCCGGCGGCAAAGGTCAGGTCGATGTTGTGCTGGACCTGCATCTGATTGAAGGCCGGCTCGACCATCTCGATCGGGTCTTCGATGGTGCAGAGGTTGACCTCCGGCGTCGCGAGTTTCTTCAAGGTGGTGTAGAGCGTGGTGGTCTTGCCCGAACCAGTCGGACCGGTCACCAGAATGATGCCGTTGGGCTGACTCGTCATGTCCTGCCAGCGGCGCAGGTCTTCGGCGGAAAAGCCCAACTGATCGAAGTTCTTGAGCAACACTTCGGGGTCGAAGATCCGCATGACCATTTTTTCGCCAAACGCCGTCGGCAACGTCGATAGCCGCAACTCGACTTCGCCACCGTCCGGCGTCTTGGTTTTCACCCGGCCGTCCTGGGGTTTGCGTTTTTCCGCGACGTTCATCCGCCCCAGGCTCTTCAGGCGACTGACGATTGCCATGGTCACCTGCGGCGGGAATTGATAGACGTTGTGCAACACACCGTCGATGCGAAAGCGCACCGTGCCTTGCTCGCGCCGGGGTTCGATGTGGATATCACTGGCGCGCTGCTGGAAGGCGTACTGGAACAACCAGTCGACGATGTTGACGATGTGCGCGTCGTTGGCGTCCGGTTCCTGATCGCTGGCGCCGAGGTTGAGCAGTTGTTCGAAGTTACCCAGGGTGCTGGTCTGATGATCGTTGTTGGTCGCGCCACTGACCGATTTGGCCAGGCGGAAAAACTCCACGCTGAAACGCTGGATGTCCACCGGGTTGGCCACCACACGCTTGATCGGCAGCTTCAGCACGTGGGTCAGGTCGGCTTCCCAGCCTTTGACGTAAGGCTGGGCGCTGGCCACGGTCACGGCGTCGCGATCAATGGACACCGCGAGAATCTTGTGGCGCTGGGCGAAGGCGTAGGACATCAGCGGCGTAATGGCCGCGACGTTGATCTTCAGCGGGTCGATGCGCAAGTAGGGCTGGCCGGCCTGCTGCGACAACCACAGGGTCAGGCTTTCCAGGTCAAGGTGTTTGCCGGAACGACTGAGGTCGTCCAGCTGCTGACTGGCGATGAACTCCAGCGGGTGCATCTGGCCATTGGCGGCGTGACGGCGGCGGGCGTTGAGCGCGTGCTCGGCCGAGTCCTGGCTGATAAAACCCTGGGCGACCAGTTCGCGCAGCAAATCATTGAGATCCAGCCAGCGGTCCTGAATGGCAAGTTGTACGGACATGCGGGCTCCTCGTGAACAACAGTTCGCAAAGGATAGTCGTGGAGCCGCTGACCGTTGGGCCACTACCCGACGAAGCCGTATCGAATTTTTTCAACCCGCCGCCTGAGCCGCTTCAATCCAGGCAGAATCAGCCGCTTGCAGCTCAACCGAGCAGACGCTGATCAGGTTACGTAATTTTTCCGCGATCACTTGCGCACGGTGCCAGCTCAGCCCGTCGATGACGATGTCGATCGACAGCAGATCGTCCGTGCGCTGCACGTTGACCTGTTGCGGCATCAGGCACTGCAGCGCGAACAGGTTGAGCGCACGGCACAGCAGATCCGGTTCGGCCTCGGTCAGCAGTTGATAGTGAACGCGACAGTGGGCGTTGCTGACGTTCCAGACATCGGCGCGAGTGGGCGGGGTGTTCACGGCTTCGAGGTGCGGCATGATCGGTCTCCAAAATCACTGGAGAAATTTTTACATTCGATGCCGGACATTTCTTATCTATGATTGAGCTTATTGGCGATTTATCGAATCGTGTAATTCAACAAGTCATCAGTTAGAGGTTTTTTAATGCAGAGCGAGCTGGATGGCTACGACCGCAAGATTCTCGCGTTGCTGCAAGAGGACGCTTCTCTCTCCAGCGCGCAGATCGCCGAGCAGGTGGGGCTTTCGCAATCGCCATGCTGGCGGCGGATTCAGCGGATGAAGGAGGAGGGGATCATTCGTGGGCAGGTGACGCTGCTGGATCGAAAAAAGATCGGGCTTAACACGCAGATCTTCGCCGAGATCAAACTCAACGCCCATGGGCGTTCGAATTTCACCGAATTCACCGAGGCGATTCGCGGCTTTCCCGAAGTGCTGGAGTGTTATGTGCTGATGGGGTCGGTGGATTTCTTGCTGCGGATTGTGACGGCAGACATCGAGGCGTATGAGCGGTTTTTCTTTGAGAAGCTGTCGATGGTGCCGGGGATTCAGGAGGTGAACTCGATTGTGGCGTTGTCGGAGATCAAGTCGACGACGAGTTTGCCGGTGTTGCGCTGAATCGACAGAGGGCTCTTGTGGCGAGGGAGCTTGCTCCCGCTGGACTGCACAGCAGGCCCATTTTTTGGGGCCGCTTCGCTGCCCAGCGGGAGCAAGCTCCCTCGCCACAAGGTATTACATACGCAGCAACATTTTCCAGGCACGATTCTGATAAACCGCAATCGCCTGCTGCTTGCGCGCATCCAGCGATTCATCGGTGATCGGCTCGTTGGCTAGCAGAGCAAGCTGTTTCAGCTCACCGTACAGGCGATCCATTTCCGGAATGTCCAGCACGTGGCGTGCATGGTGCAGCCAGGCCTGGATGCGTTCGATACGCGGCAGTTGCTCGGCCAGATCTTCCGGCTGCTGCTGATAACGCTGCAATTGCAACGACGTGGCTTCTTCACCCAGCAAGCGCGGCAACCAGCTGCCCAGTTGCGCAGCGCCCTGGCGATTGCCGCGAACATTGCGATCGGCCGCCCAGGTGCGGGCGAGCAACCAGCGTGAAGTGCTCAGCGAGAACAGGCCCCAGCGCGGGTCTTCGAGTTCTTCGAGGAACTGCTCCGGCGCAGCTTTGCGCACGTCTTCGTCGTCCAGACCGGCTTGCACCAGTGGGCGCCAATCTTCGAGCAACGCATCCAGCGCGAGGCGCAGATCGTGTGTCGACTGACGCGGAGCGGCTTGGCCCAGGCTGCTCAGCAGCGCGCGTAATTCGGCGAGGTTTTCGACCCAGTCCTGCAACAGGCGCCAGTGGCCATTGAAGCGATACTGCTCGGCCAGACGCTGACTGCTGCCCAACAAGTGCCAGCTCAGGGCGGCGAACGCGTCGTCCAGCGGCGTTTCGGCGGTGATCTGCGGGGCCGGAAGGCTCAACGAATAGCTGTTGGCGTCGTACAAGCGATAACCGCGCTCGGCCTTGCTGATGTCACACGGCATCAGGGCCAGGGTCGCGGCCAGTTCAGCGGCCAGTTCCAGCAGCGCAGCCGGTTCGCCTTCACGCAATTCCAGTTCGAGCTCGCAGATTTCTTCTTTCTGCTTGCCGACTATGACGTGGCCCAAGTCCAGCGCGGCCTCGATGACCACTTTGGTCTTGCCACGGCCCCAGGCGATTTCAGCGCGCTCGCGAACGAAATCGGTGGTGAAAATCGGCTTCAGGGTTTTCTTGTCCAGCTCGGCCAACTCTTCAGGCCAGCATTCGCCGTCGAGCTTCTTCACGTCGAGCTTGGCTTTGGGCAGGTTCCAGTCGTATTCGTTACGCTCGGACAAACCGGCGACGCTCTGGCCACGGGTCTTGAGGGTCTGAATCACTTCTTCGCCATCACGGCGCAGGCGCAGGGCCACCTTGGCGCGGGCCAGGTCGCGCTCAGGCGTGTCGAAGTACTGGTTCATCAGTTCACGGCGTTCCCAGCCATTTTTATTGCGTTTTTTCAGTAGCGGGTGCTCGCGCAGTGCGGCGAGGGTTTCGCGGCTGACGCGGAGTTTGATTTCAGTTTCTTTCTGCATGGCCGGAAAATCCAGGATCGGGAGCGCAGCCGGGGGAATGTGTGGCTGCCAAGGTCGTGCAGTGTACAGGACTCGTTCAACCTACGCGCCGCGACGGTTTATTCCTGTCACCGGATGGTTCTATGATGGACTTCAATTCGCGAGTTGGAGTCAGCGATGCCTTTGCCGTCCATGAAAGATCAATTCGCTGCGCTGATTGCCGCACCGTCGGTCAGCTGTACCCAGGCCAGCCTCGATCAATCCAACCGTCCAGTAATTGATTTGCTGGCGACGTGGCTCGGCGACCTGGGGTTTGTCTGTGATATCCAGCAGGTCAGCCCGGGTAAATTCAACTTGCTGGCCAGTTTTGGTTCCGGCCCCGGTGGCCTGGTACTGGCCGGGCATAGCGATACCGTTCCGTTCGATGGCGCGTTGTGGCAGACCGATCCGCTGAAACTGACCGAAGTCGATGGTCGCTGGGTGGGTTTGGGCAGCTGCGACATGAAAGGCTTTTTTGCCCTCGCCATCGAAGCCGTGATTCCTCTTCTCGATCAACCGTTCAAGCAGCCGCTGTTGATTCTCGCCACCTGCGATGAGGAAAGCTCGATGTCCGGTGCGCGTGCCTTGGCCGAAGCCGGGCGGCCATTGGGCCGAGCGGCGGTGATTGGCGAGCCGACCGGGCTCAAGCCGATCCGCATGCACAAAGGCATCATGATGGAGCGCATCGACATTCTTGGTCAGAGCGGCCATTCCTCGGACCCGCGCCTCGGCCATAGCGCCCTTGAAGCCATGCACGATGCCATCGGCGAATTGCGTGGTTTGCGTCTGCTGTGGCAGCGCGAATTTCGTGATCCGCAGTTTGGTGTGCCGACGCCGACCATGAACTTCGGCTGCATCCATGGCGGGGATAATCCCAACCGCATATGCGGGCAGTGCTCGCTGGAGTTCGATCTGCGTCCGTTGCCAGGCATGGACCCCAAGGTGTTGCGTGCGGAGATTCTGAAGAAACTCAACCCGATTGCCGAACGCCATCAGGTAAAGATCGATTACGCGCCGCTGTTCCCCGAAGTGCCGCCCTTCGAGCAGGCCGAAGACGCCGAGTTGGTCCGCATTGCGGAAAAGCTCACCGGTCATCGCGCCGAAGCAGTGGCGTTCGGCACCGAAGCGCCTTATCTTCAGCGTCTTGGCTGCGAAACAGTGGTGCTCGGCCCGGGCGACATTGCCTGCGCGCATCAACCGGGGGAATACCTCGAAATGTCACGTTTGCAGCCTACCGTGCATCTATTACGGCAACTGATTGAACATTACTGCCTGACACCGGCCGAAACGCCACTGTAGGAGCGAGCTTGCTCGCGATGGACGTTAACGATGACGAGGGCTGCCTGAATGCACGCGGTATGCTCACGTTCTTCGCGAGCAAGCTCGCTCCTACAGGAGGCCGCGTTTAAATTGCTGTTGTCCCAACCCGTATTCATGAGGAGAGCGCGCGTGTCGCCAAGCCTGTTCCGACGATAACCATCAGCCCGCTGTGCATTTTCTGTTTCGCCCATTTTTTGGCTGCTATTTATTACAGGCCCAGGTTCATGCCCGAATACGTTAATTGGCTTCGTCACGCTTCGCCTTACATCAACGCCCACCGCGATTGCACCTTCGTCGTCATGCTGCCCGGCGACGGTGTGGAGCATCCGAATTTCGGCAATATCGTCCACGACCTGGTGCTGTTGCACAGCCTTGGCGTGCGACTGGTGCTGGTTCACGGTTCCCGTCCGCAGATCGAAACCCGCCTTGCCGCGCGGGGCCTGACCCCGCATTACCATCACGGGATGCGCATCACCGATGCGGCGACCCTCGAATGTGTGATCGATGCAGTCGGCCAATTGCGCATTGCCATCGAAGCACGCCTGTCCATGGACATGGCTTCGTCGCCGATGCAGGGCTCGCGCCTGCGGGTGGCCAGCGGCAATCTGGTGACCGCACGGCCGATCGGCGTGCTCGAAGGCGTCGATTATCACCACACGGGCGAAGTGCGTCGGGTTGACCGCAAGGGCATCAATCGCCTGCTGGACGAGCGTTCCATCGTGTTGCTGTCGCCGTTGGGCTACTCGCCGACGGGTGAGATTTTCAACCTCGCGTGTGAAGACGTGGCGACCCGCGCGGCCATTGATCTGGGGGCCGATAAACTGCTGCTGTTCGGAGCCGAACTGGGTTTGATCGATGAAAACGGTCGTCTGGTTCGTGAACTGCGCCCGCAGCAAGTGCCGGCGCATTTGCAACGTCTGGGCAGTAACTATCAGGCTGAACTGTTGGACGCCGCGGCTGAAGCTTGCCGTGGCGGCGTGGCGCGCAGTCATATCGTCAGTTACGCCGAAAACGGCGCACTGCTGACCGAACTGTTCACCCGCGACGGTGGCGGTACGCTGGTGGCGCAGGAGCAATTCGAGGTCGTGCGTGAAGCCGCGATTGAAGACGTTGGCGGTTTGCTGGATCTGATCAGCCCGTTGGAAGAACAGGGGATTCTGGTGCGACGTTCACGCGAAGTGCTGGAGCGCGAGATCGAGCAATTCAGCGTGGTCGAGCGCGAAGGCATGATCATCGCGTGCGCGGCGCTGTATCAGATTGCCGATTCGGATGCGGGGGAGCTGGCGTGTCTGGCGGTGAACCCGGAGTACCGGCATGGCGGTCGTGGGGATGAGCTGCTGGAGCGGATCGAAACCCGCGCTCGGGCTCAGGGGTTGAAAACTCTGTTTGTCCTCACCACCCGCACGGCCCACTGGTTTCGTGAGCGTGGTTTTGTGCCGAGCAGCGTTGAGCGCCTGCCGTCGGCGCGGGCGTCGCTGTACAACTATCAGCGTAACTCCAAGATCTTCGAAAAAACCCTGTAACCGCAGGCTTTTGTGGCGAGGGAGCTTGCTCCCGTTGGAGGCCGAAGGACTCCCGAATTCGTCAACGCGGAGAATCAGATAAACGCGTCGCCAGTTTTGGGGCCGCTCCGCGGCCCAGCGGGAGCAAGCTCCCTCGCTACGGGGTTTGTGTTACTCGGTGACAAACTTCGCACTGACATACGGCGAATAATCCGCCAGTACCGTCTCTACCTTGCCTTGCTCCTTCAAGAACTTCGCTGTCTCACCAATCGCCTTCGCCGTGCCGCCGTCCAGCAGCGCGGTGGTCTGTTGTGCCTTGGCGTCCGGGAAGGCGGAACCGGCCAGCAGTTCCGGCACATCGGCGGCATTGGCACCGGTCAGTTTGGCGATTTTCTGCACCGGTACCGAATCAGCGGTCCAGCTGTTTTTATGCGCGGCATAGTCGGCGAAGGAGTCCAGGGTGACCTTGGCGAATTTGGCCACGACCTCTGGATGCTTCTCCGCGTAATCCTTGCGCGCGACCCACACTTCGAAGGTCGGCGCGCCCCATTGGCCGACCTGTGCGGCGTCGGTCAAGGTCTTGCCGGTCTTGCGAATTTCCCCCAGGGCCGGTGACCAGACGAAAGCCCCATCAATGTCGCCGCGCTTCCACGCAGCGGCGATCTCCGCCGGTTGCAGGTTCACCACTTTGACTTTCGAGGCGTCCAGGCCCCAGTGCTTCAAGGCGCCGAGCAAGCTGTAGTGAGAGGTGGAAACGAACGGCGTGGCGATGGTCTTGCCGATCAGATCTTCCGGTTTATTGATGCCGCTGCCGTTGCGCACCACCAAGGCTTCGGCAGCGTTGATCTGGGCGGAAACGATGAACGCGACAATCGGCAAATTGCGCGAGGCGGCCGCGGCCAGCGGACTTGAGCCGAGGTTGCCGATCTGCACGTCGCCGGAGGCAATGGCGGTCACCACTTCGGGGCCGCTATTGAACCGACGCCAGTCGATTTTCTGGCCGATGGTTTTCTCGTAGAGGCCATCCGCTTGCGGGACTTTGCTGGGGTCGATGCCGGTTTGATAACCGACGGTGAGGTTCGCGGCATGGGCGGAAAAAGAAAATGCGAGCGATACACAAACTGTAACAATTTGACTAGATAGTGCGCGTTTGGCCATGATGGCGTCGCCTTTTCGATGGGAAATTGACGTTTCTAGAACACGTCAAAGCTAATCGATCTAAAAAAAGGCTCACAAATACCATTTAGTAATTAGCTTATGTGCCGATACCCAGTGTCCCGGTTCGGATGCAGAGCGCTTAGCCTTATTCCCGAATGGTATGAAAAAGAATGAAATAATTCTTTTTGGCTTTATGAAGAAGTCATTACCCTAGCTGGGACCAAATCGGTGCGGTTAGACCTTGGTCGTAGACACACATGGTTACGATTGACTTGTCAGTCATGGTCCGGCGCTAATCGCGCATCTTAGGATCCCGGGCATACGACCCAGGACCAGGAACACAAGAATTAGAAACGAGGAGCGAAACAATGAACAAGTCCACCTTGGCCCTGGCTGTGGCCGTAGGGGTTTTGGCGCAGCAGGCAGGCGCCGCGGGTTTCATCGAAGACAGCAAGGCCACATTGGGGCTGCGTAACTTCTACATCAATACTGATAACCGTGACGGTACTGCCAGCCCAAGTCGTAACGAAGAGTGGGGCCAAGGCTTCGATCTGCGCTTCACTTCCGGTTATACCCAAGGCACTGTCGGCTTCGGTATCGACGCCATCGGCCTGCTGGGTGTACGTCTGGATTCGGGCGGCGGCACTAATGGCAACGTTGCCGCTAATGGCAGCCCTGGTACCGCTTACGGTGGCACTGTGTTCCCGAGCGAATCCAACGGCGAAGCAGTTGATAACTTCTCTAGCCTGGGCCTGACAGCCAAAGCCAAGATCTCCCAGACCGAATTGAAGCTGGGTACCCTGCAGCCTAAACTGCCGGTGATCGTGACCAACGACGGTCGTCTGCTGCCACAAACCTTCCAGGGTGGTCAGATCACTTCAAACGAGATCAAAGACCTGACACTGGTCGGTGGTCAGATCGAGCACGCCAAAGGTCGTAACTCCAGCAACAACGAAGAGTTGTCGATCGCTAATGCGAACGCGCGCGGTACTGGCTACCGCGACAGCAACAAGTTCATCTACGGCGGTGGCGACTACAAAATCACCAAAGACCTGACTGCCCAGTACTACTACGGCAACCTGGAAGACTTCTACAAGCAGCACTTCCTGGGTCTGGTCCACAACTGGGCAATCGGTCCTGGTGTGTTGAAGTCTGACTTGCGTTACTTCAACAGCTCTGACGACGGTGCCAACGGCCACGACTCGGCTTACTTCAGCCCAGGTAACTACAGCGGTGTGGCAAGTGGTAAAGGTAAAGTCGACAACAACCTGTACAGCGGCCTGTTCCTGTACTCCGTTGCCGGTCACACCTTCGGTGGCGGTTATCAGGTCAGCAACGGCGACAGCGACTTCCCTTACCTGAACCAGGGTGACGGCGCGTCGGCTTACATCATTACCGACTCGCAGATCCAGAAGTTCGCCCGTGCCGGCGAACGTACCTGGCAAGCTCGCTACTCGTATGACTTCGCCAAAGTTGGCGTACCAGGCTTGACCGCCGGTATGGTTTACCTGCGCGGTGACAACATCGACACCGTCAACGCTAAAGGTGGAGAGTTGGCTAACGGTGCTTCCGAGTGGGAGCGCGACTTGAGCGTTGCCTACGTCGTTCAGAGCGGCCCGCTGAAAAACCTTGGCGTTGCTTGGAAAAACGCTATGTGGCGCACCGACCTGCCGAACACTCGTTCCCAGGACGAAAACCGCCTGATCGTCAGCTACTCGATCCCGCTGATGTAATAGCGCTCGCGTAACCGCTGAAAAAAAGCCCCGCCCGGCATCACGCCGGGCGGGGCTTTTGCGTTTTCAGGGCGGGGTCACCCCCGTAATCACGCCCTGAAATTCCCTCTTTTGCAGCTACTCAAGGCCTTCTCGAACCTTGGAAGCGATGGTCGTCGCGCTGGCTTTGCAGGTCCAGTGAACAGATCTTTAATATTCTTTTACGATCTAATAATGGCTGCATTTATTCTTTTTCTAAACTCCCCAACACGAGCTACAGTTGAGTTCTACAACACACTCATCAGGAGCCCACCATGAGCATCAGACTCGGCGACATCGCCCCCGATTTCGAGCAGGATTCCAGCGCCGGCACCATCCGTTTCCATGAATGGCTGGGCGATAGTTGGGGCGTGCTGTTCTCCCACCCCGCAGACTTCACCCCGGTATGCACCACCGAGCTGGGCTTCACCGCCAAGCTCAAGGATGAATTCACCCAGCGCGGGGTCAAGGTCATCGCGCTGTCGGTGGACCCGGTGGACTCGCACCACAAATGGATCGAGGACATCAATGAAACCCAGAACACGATCGTCAACTTCCCGATCCTGGCCGACGCCGATCGCAAGGTCTCGGACCTGTACGACCTGATCCACCCCAACGCCAGTGACACCCTGACCGTGCGTTCGCTGTTCGTGATTGACCCGAACAAAAAAGTTCGGCTGACCATTACTTATCCGGCGAGCACTGGCCGTAACTTCCATGAAATCCTGCGGGTGATCGACTCGCTGCAACTTACCGAAAACTACAAAGTGGCCACTCCGGCCAACTGGCAGGACGGTGAAGAAGTGGTGATCGTGCCGTCGCTGCAGGATCCAGACGAAATCAAGAAACGCTTTCCCAAGGGCTATCGCGCGGTGAAGCCGTACCTTCGTTTGACGCCACAGCCGAACAAGTAATCCGCCAGCATTTTCGGTGTTGCTGGAATCGCCTTCGCGAGCAAGCCCGCTCCTATAGTTGACCGCGTTCTAATGTGGGAGCGGGCTTGCTCGCGAAGACGGCCTGTCAGGCACCACAAGATTCAGATTCAACAGCATCCACAAAACAGGGGATTTCAGGCCGTTTTTACGGCCTGTTTTTTTGCCCGGAAGAAAGGTTTTTGCATATCTCCTAAACGCATAACCAAATGAATAAATATGATTTATGGATATATAAATCACCTGTTAAGGTCTCTCCATCGAAGCGAGATCGCACACGGCGAATCGCCAACACCGTTCAAGGAATCGCCTGAATGCTGGTCGTCTCACTCGGTGGCAGTCCCAGCCAACGCTCCCGTTCCGGGGTGCTGCTGGAGCGCTCTCAACACTGGTTGCAGGAGCAAGGTGTGGAAGTGGTGAGTTACCAGGTTCGGGACTTCCCGGCCGAAGACTTGCTGCACGCACGCTTCGACAGCCCGAAGGTGATCGACCTGCTGCAACAGATTGAAAACGCCGACGGCCTGCTGATCGCCACCCCGGTGTACAAAGCGTCGTTCTCCGGCGCACTGAAGACTGTGCTGGATTTGCTGCCCGAACGCGCCCTGGCCCACAAAGTGGTTTTGCCGATGGCCACCGGCGGCAGCATTGCTCACATGCTGGCGGTGGATTACGCGCTCAAGCCGGTGTTGTCGGCGTTGAAAGCCCAGGAAATGCTCCACGGGATTTTCGCCGTCGACAGCCAGATCGCTTACGGCGAAGGCAGCGCTCAAGCGCAGCTGGCGTCAGAGTTGGAAGAACGACTGAACGAATCGCTGGAGTTGTTTTTCAGTGCCATGGCCCGACGGCCGAAGCCGCTCGATCCGAACCTGTTGAACGAACGTTTGTTGAGTGCTCGCTGGAGCATTTAAGCCACACCCGAATTCTGAAGTACTCACCTTACTCAGCCGCTATCGGTCAAGCAGGTGCAGCCAAAACCCAACTGCAAAAGGAGAGCGCTATGCGCACTGTCATTTTGCGTCGTGGTCTGGTCGCTCTGTTTGCTGCGGCTGTGTCCTTCGGCGCCATTACTCAAGCTCAGGCCGAGACTTTAAGAATCGGTTATCAAAAGTACGGCACTCTGGTGCTGCTCAAAGCCAAAGGCACTTTGGAAAAACGTCTCGCTGCCCAAGGCGTGGACGTGCAATGGACTGAATTCCCCGGCGGCCCGCAACTGCTTGAAGGCCTGAACGTCGGCTCCATCGACTTCGGCGTCACCGGCGAAACGCCTCCGGTATTCGCTCAAGCGGCGGGTGCCGATCTGCTCTACGTTGCTTACGAACCGCCAGCGCCGCACAGCGAAGCGATCCTGGTGCCGAAGGACTCGCCGATCAAATCGGTGAAGGACCTCAAGGGCAAGAAAGTCGTTCTGAACAAAGGCTCCAACGTTCACTACCTGCTGGTTCGCGCCCTTGAAGACGCCGGCCTCCAATACACCGACATCCAGACCGTTTTCCTGCCGCCAGCCGATGCCCGCGCCGCGTTCGAACGTGGCAGCGTCGATGCCTGGGTGATCTGGGACCCGTACCTGGCCGCCGCCGAGAAGCAGCTGCAAGCGCACACCCTGCGCGATGGCCAGGGCATCGTCGACAACCATCAGTTCTATCTGGCGACCAAGCCTTACGCACAGAAAAATCCTGAGGTGATCAAGGCCCTGGTGCAAGAAGTGCGTGCCGTCGGCGAGTGGTCCAAAGCCAATCCTGAAGACGTGACCCAGCAGGTCTCGCCACTGCTTGGCCTGCCGGCGGACATCACCCTGACCTCGGTGAAACGCCAGGGTTACGGTGCGTTGCTCCTGACCCCTGAAGTGGTCGCCGCGCAACAGAAAATCGCCGACAGCTTCTACCAGCTCAAGCTGATTCCGAAACAGCTGAGCATCAAAGACGTGATCTGGACGCCACCGGCAGCCGTTGCCAAAGCGCAGTAATTCGATTCCCCAAGGAGACCACTCCATGAGCCTCAATATCTTCTGGTTCCTGCCTACCCACGGCGACGGCCATTACCTTGGCACCGCCGAAGGCGCTCGCGCCGTCGACCACGGTTACCTGCAACAAGTCGCGCAAGCGGCGGATCGTCTGGGCTTCGGCGGGGTGCTGATTCCTACGGGCCGTTCGTGCGAAGACTCGTGGCTGGTGGCGGCGTCGCTGATCCCGGTGACCCAGCGTTTGAAGTTCCTTGTCGCCCTGCGCCCCGGGATCATTTCCCCGACGGTGGCGGCGCGTCAGGCCGCGACGCTGGATCGTCTGTCCGGCGGTCGTGCGCTGTTCAACCTGGTGACCGGCGGTGATCCGGAAGAATTGGCCGGTGACGGTCTGTTCCTCAGCCATGAAGAACGCTATCAAGCCTCGGTGGAATTCACCCGTATCTGGCGTCGCGTGCTGGAAGGCGAAACCGTTGATTACGACGGTCAGCACATCAGCGTGAAGGGCGCCAAACTGCTCTATCCGCCGATCCAGCAACCGCGTCCGCCGCTGTACTTCGGCGGCTCTTCGGAAGCGGCGCAAGACCTCGCGGCAGAGCAAGTGGAAATGGTCCTGACCTGGGGCGAGCCACCGGCCGCTGTCGCTGAAAAAATCGAACAGGTCCGAGCCAAAGCCGCGAAGCTCGGCCGCACGGTGCGCTTCGGTATTCGCCTGCATGTGATCGTTCGTGAAACCAACGCCGAAGCCTGGCAAGCGGCGGATCGGCTGATCTCACACCTGGACGACGACACCATTGCCCGCGCTCAGGCATCCCTGGCGCGCTTCGATTCCGTCGGCCAGCAACGCATGGCCGCGTTGCACGGCGGCAGTCGCGACAACCTCGAAGTCAGCCCTAACCTGTGGGCCGGCGTTGGCTTGGTGCGTGGAGGTGCCGGCACCGCACTGGTCGGCGATGGTCCCACCGTGGCCGCTCGCGTGAAGGAATACGCGGACCTGGGCATCGACACCTTCATCTTCTCCGGTTATCCACACCTTGAAGAGTCGTACCGCGTCGCAGAGTTGCTGTTCCCGCACCTCGACATCGAGCGGCCGGAACTGCCCAAGGGTGCCAATTACGTCAGCCCGTTCGGCGAGATGGTCGCCAACGACATTCTTCCCAAAGCCGCGTCCCGGAACTGAGGCGCGCCATGAAGAAAATCATCCACAACCTCGCGCCTTGGGCGTTGCCGATTTTACTGCTGGCGGTGTGGCAGTTGTCGGTGTCGGCAGGCTGGTTGTCGACGCGGATTCTGCCGGCACCCATCGCGGTGATCGAAGCCGGCGTGAACCTGGTGCGCAGCGGCGAAATCTGGACGCACCTGGCGATCAGCGGCTGGCGTGCGGCGTTGGGTTTCACCATTGGCGGCGGCATCGGCCTGACATTGGGTTTCATCACCGGCCTGTCGAAATGGGGCGAACGCCTGCTCGACAGTTCGGTGCAAATGATCCGCAACGTACCGCACCTGGCGCTGATTCCGCTGGTGATCCTGTGGTTCGGCATCGACGAGTCGGCGAAGATTTTTCTGGTGGCGCTGGGCACGTTGTTCCCGATCTACCTCAACACCTATCACGGCATCCGCAACGTCGACCCGGCGCTGGTGGAGATGGCGCGCAGTTATGGCCTGTCCGGTTTCAGCCTGTTCCGTCAGGTGATTTTGCCGGGTGCGCTACCTTCGATTCTGGTCGGCGTGCGCTTCGCACTGGGCTTCATGTGGTTGACCTTGATCGTCGCCGAAACCATCTCCGCGAGCTCCGGCATCGGCTACCTGGCGATGAATGCCCGGGAGTTCTTGCAGACCGACGTGGTGGTGCTGGCGATCCTGATGTACGCGGTGCTCGGCAAACTCGCCGACCTCGTGGCCCGTGGACTTGAACGTGTGTGGCTGCGCTGGCATCCGGCGTATCAGGTTGCCAAAGGAGGTGCGGCATGACGGCTCAACAACCGCCACGCCTGCTGCGCGGAATTCCGCTGGCGGTGCGCAATCTGCAAAAAACCTTCGGGACGCGGCGGGTGCTGCGTGAGATCGATCTGCGCATTCCGGCCGGCCAGTTCGTCGCCGTGGTGGGGCGCAGCGGTTGCGGCAAAAGTACCTTGCTGCGGTTGCTCGCCGGTCTCGACAAACCCACGGGCGGTGAATTGCTGGCCGGCTCTGCGCCGCTGAGCGATGCACGGGAAGACACTCGATTGATGTTCCAGGAAGCGCGTTTGCTGCCATGGAAAAAGGTCATCGACAACGTCGGCCTCGGGCTCAAGGGCAACTGGCGTCCGCAAGCATTGGAAGCGCTGGAGTCGGTCGGTCTGGCGGACCGCGCCAATGAATGGCCGGCGGCGCTGTCCGGTGGACAAAAGCAACGCGTGGCCCTGGCCCGTGCGCTGATCCATCAACCGCGCTTGCTGTTGCTCGACGAACCGCTGGGCGCCCTGGATGCCCTGACCCGAATTGAAATGCAGCAGCTGATCGAGCGGCTCTGGCAGAAGCACGGCTTCACCGTGTTGCTGGTGACCCACGACGTCAGTGAAGCGGTGGCGATTGCCGATCGGGTGATCCTGATCGAAGAAGGCGAAGTTGGCCTCGACCTGCAGGTTGAGCTGCCGCGCCCTCGGGTTCGGGGTTCGCATCGGCTGGCGGCGCTGGAAACCGAAGTCCTCAATCGCGTCCTCGCACTGCCCGGCGAACCGCCGGAACCGGAACCTGTTTCACCATTGCCGACGCAATTGCGCTGGGCTCATTAACTCAAGCCTCATCCAACGACAGGAATCAACATCATGACAATCAAAGCCATCAACGTTCGTAACCAGTTCAAGGGCTCGATCAAGGAAATCGTCCTGGGTGACGTGCTGTCGGAAATCGACGTACAGACCGCATCCGGCATCGTCACTTCGGTGATCACCACTCGCTCGGTGAAAGAGCTGGAGCTGGTGGTCGGCAGCGAAGTGATCGCGTTTGTGAAATCCACCGAGGTGTCGATCGCCAAGTTGTGAGGGTGTGAGCCCTTCGGGTTTTTTTCAGTCAAAAGATCGCAGCCTTCGGCAGCTCCTACAAAGGAATGCGTATACCTGTAGGAGCTGCCGAAGGCTGCGATCTTTTAAGGCGCGGCGCGCTTCGGCAGGTAAGGCGGTAGATAGAGCCCCAGATAAGCATCAAACACCCGCATCCCTTCCTCAGCCATGCGCGGCGTAATCTGCCCATGCTGCTGCACCGAGCGCGCATACACCCGATCACCCAACTCCATCGCCAGGGCAAACACATCGACATCCCCCGGAAGCTTCGGCAGTTCGAAATGATGATCGAACAGCTTGTGCATCAAGTCGCCGAGTTCAATGTCGTGCTGGCGGTCGGCCTGGGTGACTTCGGTCAATCCGTGCTGCGCAAGGATCAGTTGGCGGGCAGCGGCGTCTTCGTCGTAGATGGCGAGCATGCGTTGTTCCACCAGCCGCGACAGGTCGCGCCAGCCGCTGAGCGCGTTGTGGTCGATGGGCGCTTGCAGGCAGGCGCGGAAAGCGGCGTGGACGTCGGCGGTCAAGGCTTCGAGCAGAGCCGGGACGCTGGCGAAAAAGTGGTAAACGGAGGAGGGCGGAATCTCCGCGCGTTCGGCGACGCTGTAAATCGACAGACTGGCCACGCCCTCGGCGGCCAGCAGCGTGCGGGCGGCATCGAGTATCGAATCGATCCGGGCCTGGCTGCGGGCGCGGGGTTTGCGTGGGGTGGCGAGTCGGGTCATTGAAGTCTCCTGCGGGGCAGGGGGCATTGTACGCAGAGCGGGCAGATGTTCCATATCCCCTGTGGCGAGGGAGCTTGCTCCCGCTGGGTCGCGAAGCGGCCCCAAAACCGGTAAATGCGGTGTGCCTGGCGGGACCGTTTCGCCGGTTAAAGGGAGTCCTTCGGCCTCCAGCGGGAGCAAGCTCCCTCGCCACAGGGTTTGATGTCGGTCATAAAAAAACGCCGTTGGCCTTATCAGCCGACGGCGTTTCTTTTACTGCAACCATTTAAACGGTATGCAGATACCAGTTGTACTCAAGGTCGGAGATGGAGTGTTCAAACTCTTCCAGCTCACTTTCCTTGCAGGCCACAAAGATATCGATGTATTTCGGATCGATGTACTTGGCCATGACTTCGCTGTCGTCCAGCTCGCGCAATGCATCGCGCAGGTTGTTCGGCAGGCTTTGCTCGTTCTGCTCGTAGGAGTTGCCTTCCACAGGTGCGCCCGGTTCGATCTTGTTGGTCAGGCCGTGGTGCACGCCCGCCAGAACCGAAGCCATCAACAGATACGGGTTGGCATCGGCGCCGGCGACACGATGCTCGATGCGCACGGCATCCGAAGAACCCGTCGGAACGCGGATCGCTACGGTACGGTTGTCCAGGCCCCAGCACGGCGAGTTCGGCACGTAGAACTGTGCGCCGAAACGACGGTAGGAGTTGACGTTCGGGCAGAGGAAAGCCATCTGTGCGGGTAGGGTCTCGAGCACACCGCCGATCGCGTGACGCAGTGCGGCGTTCTGCTCGGGATCCTCGCTGGCAAAAATGTTTTTGCCATCTTTATCAAGAATCGAAATGTGTACGTGCAGACCGTTGCCCGCCTGGCCCGGATAAGGCTTGGCCATGAAGGTGGTGTCCATTTCATGGTCGTAGGCGATGTTCTTGATCAGGCGCTTGAGCAGGACCGCGTAGTCGCAGGCCTTGATCGGGTCGGCCACGTGGTGCAGGTTCACTTCGAACTGCGCCGGGGCACTTTCCTTGACGATCGCGTCGGCCGGGATACCTTGCTCTTTCGCACCTTCCAGAATGTCCTGGAGGCAGTCGACGTATTCGTCGAGGTCGTCGATCAGGTAAACCTGTGTCGAGTGCGGGCGTTTGCCGGACACTGGCGAGCGTGGCGGTTGCGGACGACCGTTCACGTTCTCCTGGTCAATCAGGTAGAACTCCAGTTCGAACGCGGCGCAGATGGTCAGGCCCATGTCGTCGAACTTGCGCACCACATTGGCCAGTACTTCTCGCGGATCGGCAAAGAACGGCTGGCCTTCGAGTTCGTGCATGGTCATCAACAGTTGCGCGGTCGGGCGCTTCTGCCAGGGTTCATTGCACAGGGTATCGGGGATTGGATAGCAGATTCGGTCAGCATCGCCGATGTCCAGGCCCAGGCCAGTGCTTTCCACTGTCGAGCCGTTGATATCCAGAGCAAATAGGGAGGCCGGCAGGTTGATGCCTTTCTCGTAAACCTTGTGGAGGCTGGTGCGTTCAATGCGCTTGCCGCGCACCACACCATTCATATCCGCAATCAGAAGGTCAACGTACAGAACCTCAGGATGTTCCTTAAGGAACGCGTTCGCTTCGTTAAGCTGAACGGCACGCGGGGGTACCGACATGATGCAACACCTTTGTTGTTAAAAATATCAATCATTGATCTCTTCGGGTTTCAGTCAACCCGAACGGCCTGCCGAAGTCAAGCGAGGCCTTATGCGCCCTGAAAAAGCGCCGCAAGGGCATTTATGGGGCACTTTGGGGCACTTTTTTGTCTTTGATAGACTTGGCACCCGCACACTTGAGCGGGCCGTGTTGTATTTTTTACGGGGGTGTTGTGTAAAAAAATGAACAAGGCTAAGCTCAAATCAAACCCATAACAGCAATAATACCGGGGTGCTTCATGTCTCGCCTGCCGTTAATCGGCGTCACCGACTGCTCAAGGCAGATCGGTCTGCATGCTTATCACATCAGTGGCGACAATTACGTCCACGCCATGGCCCCGGTTGCCAAAGGCGTGCCGTCGACTCTTTCTTCCCCGGAACATGGGTTGGCACCGTCCGATATTCTGGACGGTCCGGACGACATTCTCTTTACTGGTCCTCCTACCAATATAGAACCGTTTTACCTCGGCGGCCCGGTCAATGCGTCGGGCCCCGCTCATGATTCTGCACGCGATGCCACTCTTCTTTCGTTGATTAGCGCCACTGTCAAGGCGGGCAGTGTTGTGTCTGGCGTTTGCAGTGGCAATCTGTACCACGCGACGCCCATGCGTCAAACAACGCCTGGCTTATATAGAGTCAGGAAACTCAGCCTAAGAGGCATTTATGAGTAACAACCTCGACCAGCTCACCGATTGGTTGAAAGACCACAAGATCACAGAAGTCGAATGCATGATCGCCGACTTGACCGGGATCACCCGGGGCAAGATTTCGCCGACCAACAAGTTCATTGCTGAAAAAGGCATGCGCCTGCCCGAGAGCGTTCTGTTGCAGACCGTGACCGGCGATTATGTCGAAGACGACATCTATTACGAACTGCTCGACCCGGCGGACATCGACATGATCTGCCGTCCCGACCAGAATGCAGTTTTCCTGGTGCCCTGGTCCATCGAGCCGACCGCCCAGGTGATTCACGACACCTACGACAAGCAAGGCAACCCGATCGAGCTGTCGCCGCGCAATGTGCTGAAGAAAGTGCTGAAACTCTATGCCGACAAGGGCTGGCAGCCGATCGTGGCGCCGGAAATGGAGTTCTACCTGACCAAGCGCAGTGACGATCCGGATTACCCGCTGCAACCGCCGATCGGCCGTTCCGGTCGCCCGGAAATCGGTCGCCAGTCGTTCTCGATCGAGGCGGCAAACGAATTCGATCCGCTGTTCGAAGACGTCTACGACTGGTGCGAACTGCAGGAGCTGGACCTCGACACGCTGATCCACGAGGACGGCACGGCGCAGATGGAAATCAACTTCCGTCACGGCGATGCCCTGTCCCTGGCCGACCAGATCCTGGTGTTCAAACGCACCATGCGCGAAGCCGCGCTCAAGCACGACGTGGCGGCCACGTTCATGGCCAAGCCCATGACCGGCGAGCCGGGCAGCGCGATGCACTTGCACCAGAGCATCATCGACATCGAAACCGGCAAGAACGTCTTCTCCAATGAAGACGGGACCATGAGCCAGTTGTTCCTGTACCACATCGGTGGATTGCAGAAACTGATCCCCGAGTTGTTGCCGCTGTTCGCACCCAACGTGAACTCGTTCCGCCGCTTCCTGCCGGACACCTCGGCGCCGGTGAACGTGGAGTGGGGCGAAGAGAACCGCACCGTGGGCCTGCGGGTTCCGGATGCCGGGCCACAAAACCGTCGGGTGGAAAACCGCCTGCCGGGCGCCGACGCCAACCCGTACCTGGCGATTGCCGCGAGCCTGCTCTGCGGTTACATCGGCATGGTCGAAGGCCTGAACCCGAGTGCGCCGGTGGTAGGGCGTGGCTATGAACGCCGCAACCTGCGCCTGCCACTGACCATCGAAGACGCGCTGGAACGCATGGAAAACAGCGCGACCATCGAGAAATACCTGGGCAAGAAATTCATCACTGGCTACGTCGCGGTCAAGCGGGCCGAGCATGAAAACTTCAAGCGCGTGATCAGTTCGTGGGAGCGGGAATTCCTGCTCTTCGCCGTCTGAAGCGCCGAGCGCCGCCGATGCAGGCGGCGCTTTCACCGAAATCTTAGGAGAATTCGCATGACCAGCAACAACCCGCAAACCCGTGAATGGCAAACCCTGAGCAGCGATCACCACTTGGCCCCGTTCAGCGACTTCAAGCAGCTGAAAGAGAAGGGCCCGCGGATCATCACCAACGCCAAGGGCGTTTACCTTTGGGACAGCGAAGGCAACAAGATCCTCGACGGCATGGCCGGCCTGTGGTGCGTAGCGATCGGCTACGGTCGCGATGAACTGGCCGATGCCGCCAGCAAACAAATGCGCGAGCTGCCTTACTACAACCTGTTCTTCCAGACCGCTCACCCGCCGGTGCTGGAGCTGGCCAAGGCCATCTCCGACATCGCGCCAGAAGGCATGAACCACGTGTTCTTCACCGGTTCCGGTTCCGAAGGCAACGACACCATGCTGCGTATGGTTCGCCACTACTGGGCGATCAAGGGCCAGCCGAAGAAGAAAGTCATCATCAGTCGCAAGAACGGTTATCACGGTTCCACCGTGGCCGGCGCGAGCCTGGGTGGCATGACTTACATGCACGAACAAGGCGACTTGCCGATCCCGGGCATCGTCCACATTGCCCAGCCGTACTGGTTCGGTGAAGGCGGCGACATGACACCGGAGGAGTTCGGTGTGTGGGCGGCCAATCAGCTGGAAGAGAAGATCCTGGAAATCGGCGTGGACAACGTCGGTGCCTTTATTGCCGAACCGATCCAGGGCGCCGGCGGCGTGATCATTCCGCCAGAGACCTACTGGCCGCGCATCAAGGAAATCCTCGCCAAGTACGACATTCTGTTCGTGGCGGACGAAGTGATCTGTGGTTTCGGCCGCACCGGTGAGTGGTTCGGTACTGATTTCTATGACCTCAAACCCGACATGATGACCATCGCCAAAGGCCTGACGTCCGGCTACATCCCGATGGGTGGCCTGATCGTGCGTGACGAAGTGGTGGCGGTGCTCAACGAGGGCGGCGACTTCAACCACGGCTTCACCTACTCCGGTCACCCGGTGGCGGCTGCGGTGGCACTGGAAAACATCCGCATTCTGCGCGAAGAAAAAATTATCGAGCACGTTCATGCCGAAACGGCACCCTATTTGCAAAAGCGTCTACGGGAACTGAACGATCACCCGTTGGTGGGGGAAGTACGTGGGGTCGGTCTGCTGGGGGCCATCGAACTGGTTCAGGACAAGGCCACGCGCAAACGTTACGAAGGCAAGGGCGTCGGCATGATCTGCCGCACGTTCTGCTTCGACAACGGCCTGATCATGCGCGCCGTGGGCGACACCATGATCATTGCTCCGCCGCTGGTGATTACCAAGGCTGAAATCGATGAACTGGTGACCAAGGCACGCAAGTGTCTGGACCTGACCCTGAGTGCGTTGCAGGGCTAAGTGCTAGGCTCTGAGCGGAAGTCATGAAACTTTCGCTCGGAGCAGTCAGAAAGGTTGGCCTTTTCTTGAAAGACCGCCTCGGATCTTGCCAGACTAGCCGCGGTTCCAGTTGTCCGGGTTCGGCCGCTGAACAAAGTGGTTCAAAAAAGAAAAATTTGGAGCATTACGCATGAAGGCATTAGGAAAAAAGCTTGCTGGCAAGACACTCCTCGCCATGTCCCTGATGGGCATAATGGCGGGTGCGGTTCAGGCGGACGACAAGGTGTTGCACGTCTATAACTGGTCCGATTACATCGCTCCGGACACCATCAAGAAGTTCGAAACCGAGTCCGGCATCAAAGTCGTGTACGACGTTTTCGACAGTAACGAAACCCTGGAAGCCAAGTTGCTGGCAGGCAAGTCCGGCTACGACATCGTCGTGCCGTCGAACAACTTCCTGGCCAAGCAGATCAAGGCCGGCGTTTACCAGAAGCTGGACAAGTCCAAGCTGCCAAACTGGAAGAACCTGAACACTGACCTGCTCAAAGCGGTGTCGGTGAGCGACCCGGGCAACGAACACGCCTTCCCGTACATGTGGGGTTCGATCGGTATCGGTTTCAACGCCGAGAAGGTCAAGGCTGCACTGGGCGCCGATGCACCGACCAATTCCTGGGACCTGCTGTTCAAACCTGAAAACGCCGCGAAGTTGAAATCGTGCGGTATCAGTTTCCTCGATTCGCCAACCGAGATGATTCCGGTGGCGTTGCACTACCTGGGCTATCCAACCGACAGCCAGGACAAAAAACAACTGGCCGAAGCCGAAGCGCTGTTCCTGAAGATTCGTCCTTCGGTGGGTTACTTCCACTCGTCCAAGTACATCTCCGACCTGGCCAACGGCAACATCTGCGTGGCCGTGGGTTACTCGGGTGACATCTACCAGGCCAAGGCGCGCGCCGCCGAAGCCGGTGACAAGGTGAAAGTCAGCTACAACATTCCGAAAGAAGGTGCCGGCAGCTTCTACGACATGGTCGCCATCCCTAAAGATGCCGAAAACGTCGAAGGCGCCTACAAGTTCATGACCTTCCTGCAGAAGCCGGAAATCATGGCTGAAATCACCAACGCCGTTCGTTTCCCGAACGGTAACGCGGCCGCCACCTCATTGGTCGAAAAAGAAATCACTGAAGATCCAGGCATCTACCCGCCAGCGGACGTGCTGGCCAAGCTGTACGCGATTGCCGACTTGCCGGCCGCGACCCAGCGGATCCTGACTCGCAGCTGGACCAAGATCAAATCCGGTAAGTAAGAAGTAAACCTTTGTAGGAGCGAGCTTGCTCGCGAAAAAAACCGCAACGCCGCGGGGTGTCAGACACAACGCGTTATCGTTGACGACCATCGCGAGCAAGCTCGCTCCTACAGATGTATGTGCATAAAAGTTTTGCTGGAACGGTTTTTCGAGGGTAAGTTGCGCGCCGGTTTTGTTGCTGGGCAGCTACGACTGTCATGTAACGCGGGGCAACTTGGGCCCAACTAATTTTAGAGGACCTCCACTTGCCTATTTCTTCTTTGCTGCGCAATGCCCTGCTGGTCGGCGCCGGACTGACATTCGCTGTCAGTGTCCAGGCCGCCGGTACTGTGCATATTTATAACTGGTCGGATTACATCGGCGAGACCACCCTGGCCGACTTTCAGAAAGAGACCGGGATCAAGCCGGTTTATGACGTGTTCGATTCCAACGAAACCCTGGAAGGCAAGTTGTTGGCCGGGCGTACCGGCTACGACGTGGTCGTGCCGTCGAACCACTTCCTCGGCAAGCAGATCAAGGCGGGCGCGTTCCAGAAGCTCGACAAGTCGAAGCTGCCAAATTATTCCAACCTCGATCCGGTACTGCTCAAGCGTCTGGAGCAAAACGATCCGGGTAACCTGTACGCCGTGCCGTACCTGTGGGGCACCAACGGCATCGGTTACAACGTCGACAAGATCAAGGCTGTGCTGGGTGTCGACAAGATCGACTCCTGGGCTGCGGTATTCGAGCCGGAGAACATCAAGAAGCTGCACAGTTGCGGCGTGGCGTTCCTCGATTCCGCCGATGAAATGATGCCGACGGTCCTCAACTACATGGGCCTGAACGCCAACAGCACCAACCCCGAAGATTACAAAAAGGCTGAAGCCAAGTTGCTGGCGGTGCGGCCTTACGTGACCTACTTCCATTCCTCCAAATACATCGCCGATCTGGCCAACGGCGATATCTGTATCGCGATCGGTTTCTCCGGCGACATGTTCCAGGCCAGAAACCGTGCGGCTGAAGCGAAGAAAGGCGTGGACATTGCCTACACCATTCCCAAAGAGGGCGGTGCACTGTGGTTCGACATGCTCGCGATACCGAAGGATTCGAGCAACGTCAAAGAGGCCCACGCCTTCATCAACTATTTGTTGAAACCCGAGGTGATCGCACAGGTCAGTGATTCTGTTGGCTATGCGAACCCCAACCCTGGCTCGGACAAACTGATGGAACAGTCCATCCGCACCGACGAGTCGGTTTATCCACCGCAAGCAGTCCTCGACAAGACCTACGTGTCGGTCGAGTTACCACCAAACATTCAACGTTTGATGACCCGCAGCTGGACCAAGGTCAAGTCGGGTAAATAGCTTCAAGGCTCAAACTATCCAAGGTTCGCTCAACTTGAGCGAACTGCAAATTTTGTTGGGAGTTTCGTAAATGGCAGTTGCCTCCGGCGCCTATAAGAAAGCCCTCGAGGGCGACCAGTCACCTAAACAGGTGCTGGTCAAAATCGACCGGGTCACGAAGAAGTTCGACGAGACGATTGCCGTGGACGATGTGTCCCTGGAAATCAAGAAAGGCGAGATCTTCGCCCTGCTCGGCGGTTCGGGATCGGGCAAATCCACGTTGCTGCGCATGCTCGCAGGCTTCGAACGGCCCACGGAGGGGCGCATTTTCCTCGATGGCGTAGACATCACCGACATGCCGCCGTACGAGCGGCCGATCAACATGATGTTCCAGTCGTACGCCTTGTTCCCGCACATGACCGTGGCGCAGAACATCGCCTTCGGCCTCAAGCAGGACAAACTGCCTGGTGCCGAAGTCGATGCCCGCGTGGCCGACATGCTCAAGCTGGTGCAGATGACGCAGTACGCCAAGCGTAAGCCGCATCAGTTGTCTGGTGGTCAGCGTCAACGTGTGGCCCTGGCGCGTTCGCTGGCCAAGCGACCGAAGCTGCTGCTGCTCGACGAACCGATGGGTGCGCTGGACAAGAAGCTGCGCTCGCAAATGCAGCTGGAGCTGGTCGAGATCATCGAGCGCGTCGGCGTAACCTGCGTCATGGTGACCCACGACCAGGAAGAGGCCATGACCATGGCCGAGCGCATCGCGATCATGCACCTGGGCTGGATCGCCCAGATTGGCAGCCCGATCGACATCTACGAAACCCCGACCAGCCGTCTGGTCTGCGAATTCATCGGCAACGTCAACATCTTCGACGGCGAAGTGATCGACGACGCCGAAGGGCACGCCACCATCACCTGCAAGGACCTGGACCGCCAGATCTACGTGGGCCACGGCATCAGCACCTCGGTGCAGGACAAATCCGTGACCTACGCGATCCGTCCGGAAAAACTGCTGGTGACCCCGACCATGCCGACCTGCGAATATAACTGGTCCAGCGGCAAGGTGCACGACATCGCCTACCTCGGCGGTCACTCGGTGTTCTACGTCGAATTGCCAAGCGGCAAGATCGTCCAGTCGTTTGTCGCCAACGCCGAACGCCGTGGCCAGCGCCCAACCTGGGGTGATCAGGTTTACGTGTACTGGGAAGACGACAGCGGCGTGGTACTTCGCTCATGAACATGCGCAAATTCAAACGCCGCCTCAACCGAATAATTCCCGGTGGCCGTCAGCTGGTCATCGGGGTTCCGTTCATCTGGCTTTTCATGTTCTTCATGCTGCCGTTCTTCATCGTACTGAAGATCAGCTTCGCCGAAGCCGACGTGGCCATTCCGCCATATACCGAGATCTACAGCTTCATCGACCAGAAGCTGCAAGTGCTGCTCAACCTGGCCAACTACGCGATGCTCGGCGACGACGAGTTGTACATCGCCGCGTACCTCGGCTCGCTGAAGATGGCGCTGATTAGCACCATCCTTTGCCTCGTGATCGGCTACCCGATGGCCTACGCCATCGCCAGCGCCCGCAAAGAAATGCAAACGGTGCTGGTGCTGCTGATCATGATGCCGACCTGGACCGCGATCCTGATCCGCGTCTACGCGTGGATGGGCATCCTCAGCAACAACGGTCTGCTCAACGGTTTCCTGATGACCATGGGCTGGATCGACGAACCGCTGCAGATCCTCAACACCAACCTCGCGGTTTATATCGGCGTTGTTTATTCCTACTTGCCGTTCATGATCCTGCCGCTTTACGCCAACCTGGTGAAACACGACAACAGCCTGCTGGAAGCCGCATCGGACCTCGGTTCGAGCACCTTCAACAGCTTCTGGAAGATCACCATTCCACTGTCCAAGAACGGCATCGTCGCGGGCTGCATGCTGGTGTTCATTCCGGTGGTAGGTGAGTTTGTGATCCCGGAACTGCTTGGCGGTCCGGAAACCCTGATGATCGGTAAAGTGCTGTGGCAGGAGTTCTTCAACAACCGTGACTGGCCGGTGGCGTCCGCTCTGGCAGTGGTCATGTTGCTGATCCTGATTGTGCCGATCATCCTGTTCAACCGTAGCCAGGCCAAAGAAATGGAGGGCAAGGAATGAAGCGCTTCCGTT
The DNA here is from genome assembly GCF_054897965.1 of Pseudomonas sp. LB3P81. NCBI lineage: Bacteria > Pseudomonadati > Pseudomonadota > Gammaproteobacteria > Pseudomonadales > Pseudomonadaceae > Pseudomonas > Pseudomonas sp. LB3P81. Next base: position 3,682,621 of record NZ_JBUBVG010000001.1, read on the forward strand.
TCTCGAGTTTCATGCTGATAGCCGGTTTGCTGTTCATCTACGCGCCGATGCTGATCCTGGTGATCTACTCGTTCAACGCCTCGAAACTGGTGACGGTGTGGGGCGGCTGGTCGATCAAGTGGTACGTCGGGTTGATGGACAACATCCAACTGATGGGCTCGGTGGTGCGCTCGCTGGAAATCGCCTGCTACACGGCGGTGGCAGCGGTGGCGCTGGGCACATTGGCCGCGTTCGTCCTGACCCGTATCACCCACTTCAAGGGCCGCACGCTGTTTGGTGGCTTGGTCACCGCGCCGCTGGTGATGCCGGAAGTGATCACCGGTCTGTCGCTGTTGCTGTTGTTCGTGGCCATGGCGCAGATGATCGGCTGGCCGCAGGAACGCGGCATCGTCACCATCTGGATCGCCCACACGACGTTCTGTGCGGCGTATGTGGCGGTGGTGGTGTCGGCGCGCTTGCGTGAGTTGGACCTGTCCATCGAAGAGGCGGCCATGGACCTCGGTGCCAAGCCGTGGAAGGTGTTCTTCCTGATCACCATCCCGATGATCGCACCATCGCTCGGAGCGGGCGGCATGATGTCCTTCGCCCTGTCGCTGGATGACCTGGTGTTGGCGAGCTTCGTGTCGGGGCCGGGGTCGACGACCTTGCCGATGGAAGTGTTCTCGGCGGTGCGTCTGGGCGTGAAGCCCGAGATCAACGCTGTGGCCAGTCTGATTTTGCTGGCGGTGTCGCTGATGACCTTCCTGGTCTGGTTCTTCAGCCGTCGCGCTGAAGAAGCACGCAAGCGTGCGATTCAGCAGGCCATCGAAGAAAGCGCTGCCGACTCGTGGAAGCAACCGGACGTGCGTCGCGCACAGGCGCCGGAAGCGGCTTAAAACCGCTTTTTAGATCAAAAGATCGCAGCCTGCGGCAGCTCCTACAGAGGAATACGTTCTCCTGTAGGAGCTGCCGCAGGCTGCGATCTTTTGACTTTATGGCTCATGAAACCCAAGGAGATTTGCGGATGATGTCGACGAAGTTCATCGGTTTGAACCCCGGCTCGCTGTCCACCAGCACATCCGCATTCACCGTACCAAACGTGGTATCCGGCTTGTGTTTGAAGCCGTTGGCGAATGCACACAGGATGCATTCCTTGAGCCCTTCGCCCCGTGGATGCGCATGCACCACCGCTTCGCGTTGCACGGTGGGGAACGCCGCGTAGTCGATACCCAATACATCCATTTCAACACCCGCGGTTACCAGCGCTACGGTTGGCCTCAGATGCTGCGGCACGCCCGTCGTGGTGTGCAGGGCAATCGATAGCCAGACCTGCTCGATGTCGTCATCACTCAGCCCGTAAGGCTTGAGGAACGCTGTCGCCGCGTTCGCGCCATCGACTTCAAAACGCTCGTTGTCGCTGCGATGGCCTTCCACCAGACCCAGGTCATGGAACATCGCGCCGACATACAACAGCTCCGGGTTGTAGGCCAGTTGCTTGCGTTCACCGCTCAACGCGCCGAACAGAAACACCCGGCGCGAGTGGTGGTAAGCAGGTCGGATTCGACGTCGCGAATGTACTCCGTGGTGGCCCGGGCCAATGCGCTGTCAGGGATTTTGATACCGGCGATGGTGCTGCTCATGGTGCTGTCCTCGTGGGGAACGCCGTGGCGGCGCTGATGGAACAAGTCTGTTCCGACAGCCAAAACCGGACAATCGATCCATGGCTGCGATCCTTGCCAATGAGCATGCATATCGCGCCAACCTCGCTTGTTGGATGCCGATTGGCTAAGTTTGGTCGCGGTGAATGAGCTTTTGTGGCGAGGGGATTTATCCCCGTTGGGGTGCGAAGCGCCCCTAAATACCAGGCGCATATTGTTTACAGGTTTTACGACTGCTTCGCAGCCGAACGGGGATAAATCCCCTCGCCACAGCAAGCTCCCTCGCCACAGGTCAGCGTGATCCATAGAGAGCATTTCGAACCATGAGTAAAACCGTTGCCATCGTGGTGTTCGCCGGTGTCCAGTCCCTGGACGTCACCGGCCCCATGGATGTGTTTTCCGAGGCCAATCATTTCCTGCCACCGGAGGATCACTATCGGCTGGAAGTCATCGGCGTCGAGCGCGGGATGATGCCGTGCTCCAACGGTTTGTCGCTCAATGCCCATCGCCATTTCAGCGAGGCGCTGGAGGCGTACGACTTGTTGCTGGTGGCCGGAGGGCCGCAGTTGACGTTCATGGATTTTGGCGCAGCCTTCGATGCCTGGCTGCGGGACGCCAGTGCACTGGCGCAGCGTTTCGGCTCGATCTGCAACGGCGCGTTCATGCTCGCCCGCGCCGGACTGCTCGAGGGGCGAACAGTGACGACTCATTGGGGCGATGCCGCGGCGCTCGCGGCGTTGTGTCCTTCGACTCAGGTCGAGGCTGATCGCCTGTACGTGCAGGATGGCGAGCTGTACACCTCGGCCGGCGTCACGGCGGGAATCGATCTGTCGCTGTACCTGCTGGCCCGGGATCACGGACCGGAAGTCGCGCTGAGTGTGGCCAAGCGGCTGGTGGTGTTCACGCAGCGCTCGGGTGGGCAGTCACAGTTCAGCCCATTCCTGACACCCCATGCCGAACCGACGTCGGCGGTGGCGATGGTTCAGCATTATGTACTGGCCAACTTGACGGGCGACCTGACCATCGCCGACCTGGCCAACGCGGCCAACATGAGCACGCGCAACTTTTCCCGGGTGTTTGCCAAGGAAGCGAAAGTCACCCCGGCGGAATTTGTCGAGCGGGCGAGGGTGGACGCGGCGCGGGTGATGCTGGAAAGCACCGTGGTGCCGCTGAAAACCGTGGCGTACCAGTGCGGGTTTCGCGATGCCCAGCATATGCGCAGCGTGTTCAACCGCCGGTTGGGGGTGACGCCGCAGCAGTTCAGGTTGAATTTTGCGGCGATGGTTTGAGCCATGAATATGCGTTGTTCTTGCGGGCCTCATCGCTAGCAGGCTAGCTCCCACAATGGATCTGCATGCACAGGACCACTGTGGGAGCTAGCCTGCTAGCGATGAGGCCAGTCCAGCCAATACAAATCTACTGAGCACTGCGCGCTGGCAACAGCTTCAACGTACTCCGCGTATTCGCCGTGACTTCCTCATCATTGAGATGCGCCTGGAAATACACCCCTTCGACATACGCCTCAGCCTGATCCTCATAATGTCTGTCAAACGGCACACCACTCTGCCCAACCGGGTTAACAGTCAGGCTGTGTGCCGGGTCAGCGAAGTCGATCAGGCGCCGGGTCGACGGTCCATAAGTCACCGGCCATGGCGCAGGCCCGATCTTGGCCGAGAGGTTGTTCGGCACTTCATGGGTGCCCGGCGCTGCGAACGGCCCGACATTGAAAATCCGCTCCAGCGGCTTCTGCTGCCCCAGCGGATGACCATGGGTCAGCGTGTGCGCCTTGCCCCACTGCCATTGCGCAAAATCCGCGCCCAGCGTGGTCTTGAGGTGAACAATGCTCGCTTGCCACGCCACTTTCACCGTGTCTGCGCGGGTTTCCTTGCCGAGGGTGTTGCGGTTGTCCCACCACGGCGAGTCGACGTTCGCGGCCAGGCGCGGCAGCGCAGCGTCGATCACCCGGGTCGAGAGCAGTGTTTCAAAGAAATCATTGCCCAGTTCATCGTGCATCGTCGCGTCCGCGAGGTTGAACAGGAACTGGTTGAACAGCGTGGCGCTGGTGGAGTCCAGTGGGTAATCACCTTTCCACTGAGCCAGTTGCTCCACCAGTTTGAGTTCGGCGGGATCGCTTACCACTTCACGTAGCACCGGCAACAACGGCGCCAGCAAGCGCGGGCCGTAAGCAGTGGTGGTGCCCAACTGCAACGCTTGGCTGGCCTCCAGATCCCACTTGACGGTTTTGTCGCCGAGCTGGCGATAGAGCTGCTGACCCCGATCAGCGAGGTTGTAGTAGCCGGGTATCTCCATGCCGGTCGGTGACACGGGCTGGAAGTTGGCCGAGACGATGTAGCCCCGCGCCGGGTTCTCTTCCTGCGGGTTGGCGCTGAACGGGTAGAAACCGTCCTTGTCCGCTTCGGCGCTGCTGCCGTCGAGAATGAACCACGGCCGCACACCCGCCGGGCGCTTAGGCAACTGCGCCGCCGCCCACCAGCCGATGTCGCCCTTGGCATTGGCCCACACGATGTTCAGACCCGGTGCCTGGACCTTGGCGGAGGCACTGCGCGCCTTGGCCAGGGTGTCGGCGCGGTTGAGCTGGTAGAAGCCTTCGAGGATCGGGTTCTGGCTTTCGAGAAAACCCCACCACATGGCGATCGGCGTTTTGCCGACGCTCTTGCCCAGCGCATCGTTGACGATCGGTCCGTGGGGCGACTGGCGCAGCATCAATGTCACGGGTGCCTGGCCCTTGACCGCGATCTGCTGTTCGCTGGTGACCATGTCCACCCACTTGCCGCGATACCAGACCTGATTGGGATTGTCCGGGTTGACCTTCTCGGCGATCAGGTCGAGGTCGTCGTTCTGGAACATGGTGATGCTCCAGCCGAAGTCGCGGTTCATTCCGAGTGAGGCGAACGGCATCAAGGCCTGATAGTGACCGTAGAGTTCGAAGCCCGGCGCCGAGAGATGGGCTTCGTACCACACCGATGGCGCGGAGAAACGGATATGCGGGTCGCCCGCCAGCAGCGGCTTGCCGCTTTTGGTGCGGTTGCCGGAGACCACCCAGGCGTTGCTGCCCTCGAACTGCGGCAAACCATTGTCGGCCAGTGCTTGCTCGCTCAGGCGGGCGAGGGCGTTGAGGTCTTTCCAGTCGGCGCTGGCGAGGGGCGGCACGGTGCCGCTGTGGTTTTTTGCAAGCACGCCTTTGGGCTGCCAGTCGAGATCGAAGACGTTCAGGTAGTCGGCACCCAACTGATCGCGCACGTAAGTCAGTAACGGTTCGGTGCGAAACGCCGCGGCAAAACTGTAGGCCATGTAACCGGCGATGCTGATGGTGTCCTGAGCGGTGAAAGGGCGTTTCGGGATGCCCAGTACATCGAATTCTGCGGGTTTTGCGTGGCTGTCCTGATACTGGTTGATGCCATCGAGATAGGCCTGCATGGCGATGAACGCTGGCGACTGCTTGTCCATATTCTCCAGGTAGGTTTCGGATCGTTCGCGAATGCGCAGGCTGCGCATCAGTTTGTCGGTGTCGAGCAGTTTCGGGCCCAGCACTTCGGCCAGTTCACCACGGGCGAGGCGGCGCAAGACTTCCATCTGAAACAGCCGGTCCTGGGCGTGCACATAGCCGAGGGCGCGGTACAGGTCGGTTTCGTTTTCGGCGCGGATGTGCGGGATGCCTCGCTCGTCGTAACGCACGGTGACGGAGCCTTGCAGGTGTTGCAGTTCAACCATGCCCTGGCGTGTCGGCTGCTTGCTGTAGACGTACCAGCCGGCGCCGGCGGCGAGCACGACAATCAGCAGGACGAGCGCAGTCAGGAGACGTTTCATGGGGGTTCCTTGTTCTTGTTATGAGTGGCAGCAGTTCCCTGTCGCCACTGTTTAACATGCCGTACCGAATTGGCCCATCGCCCTTAGGAGGGATTCGCGTCTGCGCGCGGTCCTACTGCTTTGTGTCGACAGGCCACGGGCAGTAACACCCGACCGCCAGTGTGTGCGTGGCACTCACCGCGCGGCCTTCGTTTAACGCCTGCAGGATCGGCTCGATAAAGCTGTTGTCCGAATTGCAGGTCAGGCCTTCGCTGTAAGGGCCGAAATACGCCAGTTTGCCGCTGCGATCCCAGATCGCTACAGCCGGGCTGGCCGGGATCTGTTCGGAGCCGGGGAGGACGGTGATGGTTTTCAGGCTGCTCAGCGTGCTGGGCAACTGGCCGTGGCTGCCGGGTTTTTGTACCGCATAAAACTCGACGCCCTGCGGTCCGTAGTGCTCGACCAGTTCGCTCAGGTGTTGCTGATTGCCGACGTTGCACGGGCAGGCCGGGTCCCAGAAGTGCACGAGCCGGATGGCGCCGGGGCCGGCCAGGTTGTCGGGCAGGCGCAACGGGTCGCCGGAAAATACCGCCGTGTGTTCGCTGAACGCCCGCAGGTAGCGCCCTTGAAACCAGTCGTAAGCCGCCCACAAAACACCGGCACACACGAGGGCGAGCAGGCTGGCAAGCAGTGGGGTGCGGTAGGGCGAACGCATGGGTGTCGATCCTCGAAGGTCGCCCAGCTTGCCATGCTTGCCGCGACAGATGAATATCGCAGGCTTATAAAATCCGCTTCGTACTCTGGAATCGCCCATGTCCGCCACTTTCGACCCTGATCATCTGCGTGCCGGCCTGCGGCCTTTGGCCGAGTGGCAGCCGCTGTCCGTGGAGGCGCTGGCGTACCAGCGGTTCTACGGTCTGGATTTTCCGGGGCGTCAGTTGCGCAGTGGCCTGGGGCGTTTCGAGGTGGACGGTTATGAGCTGGTCAGCCAGCTCTGGTGGCCGGAGCGTTCGAAGGCGACGCTGTTTGTGTTCCACGGTTTCTACGATCACACCGGGCTCTATCGGCATGTGATCGAGTGGGCCCTGGACCAAGGTTTTGCGGTGATTGCCTGCGACTTGCCGGGGCACGGTCTGTCCAGCGGCGAGCGCGCGAGCATCAAGGATTTCGCCGAGTATCAGGACACGCTGCAAGGGCTGTTCGCCGAGGCACAATCACTCGATCTGCCGCAGCCGTGGCACCTGTGCGGGCAGAGTACCGGTGGTGCAATCGTGATCGACCATGTGCTCAACGAAGGTACGAGCAGCCCGGCCCAAGGCCAGGTGATCCTGTTGTCGCCGCTGGTGAGGCCGCGCGCCTGGGGCTGGTCGCAGCTCAGTTATTACCTGCTCAAGCCGTTCGTCAAAGCCATCGCCCGACGCTTCAGCGAGAACTCCAACGACCCGGACTTCCTGCCGTTCCTGCAAGCCGATCCGTTGCAGCCGCTGCGCTTGCCGACGGCCTGGGTCGGTGCGCTGGCGCGGTGGATCAAGCGTATCGAGGCCGCGCCGGGCAGCACGCGGCAGCCGCTGATCGTGCAAGGGCAGGCGGACATGACGGTGGATTGGGAACACAACCTTGAGGTGTTGAAGGCCAAGTTCGATCGGCCGCAAGTGTTGATGTTGCCTGAGGCGCGGCATCATTTGGCGAATGAGACAGTGGCGTTGCGCGGGGAGTATTTCGGGTTTTTGAGCAAGCGGATCAAGGGGCGGAATTTGTAGCGGTCGTTATGGCCCCTTCGCGAGCAAGCCCGCTCCCACAGTGATTGGGGTGAGCCCACCATTTTGTGATCAATACAAAACACTGTGGGAGCGGGCTTGCTCGCGAAGAGGCCCTTGCAGGCGCCGAAATTACTGGCTGAGGTTCGAAGGGTTTTGCCCCACCGCCAACCCCGCCCGAATCGCCGCCAGGGCCGCCTGGTAATAAGCCTTGCCTTCAGCCGACTCGGCAAACGTAGCAAACTCCTCAAGCTCGTCATCCGACAGGTCGCGATAGACATACAGCAGCGTGTTGTTCAGGTCGCTGCCGATCTGCTCCATCAAGCGCTGACGCTGACCGTTCAACAGACCTTGCGCCTGACCGCCACCCAGCAGACCGGGGATCATCGAACTCAGGCTGTCGGCCGCGACGCCGGCAATCGCCAGGCTGACTTCCGCACCGGCCTCCCGCGCGGGCAAGGCCTGGGCGAGGTGACCGATGATCAGCGTGCGGCTGTCGCTGGCCTCAATCTTCGGCAGGCCTTTGGCGTTCTTCGCCAACTGATCACGACGGGTCGCCAGCAACTCGGCGGCCACGATCTTCTTGCCCAGCGGCGATTGGAAGAAGGTCAATGCAGGTTTCGGATCAGCGAGGGTTTTGCGCAATTGCGCTTCGGCGCGTTGGTCCACGGCCTGCGGGGCAAAGCGCTGATTGCTGTTGTTCACCAGCGCCTGAAACACGGCGGGCGGCAGGCTGTTCTGGTAACGCTGCTGAGCGGCTGAGAGGGCATCGCTGAAATGCGCGCGTTGTTCTGGCCAGCCGGCGACCTTGTACAACTGGTCGTGGCCGTCTGCCCAGGCGGGCAAAACGCAGAACATCAGCAGTGAAAAAAGCAAACGGCGCATAGGGACTCCTGTCAGCAGGCGACTATTCTCCGTGTGGCATACAGACTTGTCGAGAATTCGTATCAAGCCGCTGTGCGGCTCTGTCGGATTTTCGGGCACAGGCATACTATGCGCGACATGCAAATATCCTCTGATCACCCGCTGCTGTTACGTATCGTCGACGACCTGGCTGAATGCGGCTGGTCGCAGCAGAATATTTTCCTGCCTTTGGGTCTGACCCAAGAACTGGCGGCTGAGTGCCGTAAACGTGCCGCCGAGGGTGAACTGGCCCCGGCCGCCGTGGGCCGCGGGCCGGCTTCGGAAGTGCGTGAAGGGGTTCGCGGCGACCACATCCAGTGGATCGAGCCTGGCCAGGCCTTGGCCTGCGACAGCTATCTCCAGCTGATGGACAGCCTGCGCGAAGCGATAAATCGCAGTTTGTTCCTGGGCCTGGAAGATTTCGAAAGCCACTTTGCGATGTACCCGCCCGGTGCGTTCTACCTCAAGCATGTCGACCGCTTCCGCGACGACGACCGACGCACGGTTTCGGCGGTGGTCTACCTCAACGACGGCTGGTTGCCGGCGCACGGCGGTCAGTTGCGCATGTACCTGAAGGATGGCGTCGAACACGATGTGGTGCCTACCGGCGGATGCCTGGTGGTGTTCCTGTCGGGCGAGGTGCCCCACGAAGTCCTGCCCGCGACCCGCGATCGCCTGTCATTGACCGGCTGGTTCCGGCGCCGTGGCAACGAGCCGTTCTGATCATGCAGAAAATTCTGGTAAGCCGCTGTCTGCTCGGCCACCGCGTGCGATACGACGGCGGGGCCAGCGGGCCGTTCGATCAGCTTCAGCAGTGGCTCGACGAAGGTCGCGTCGTGCCGCTGTGCCCGGAGGTCGCCGGCGGGTTGCCGACGCCACGGGCGGCGGCTGAGATTCCAGGCGGGCAGGGTGGTGACGTGCTGGAGGGTCAGGCGGCGGTGATTACCACCGAAGGCGAGGATGTCAGTGCCGAGTTTCTTTCGGGGGCTTATCAGGCGTTGGAGTTGGTGCAAAAGCACGGCATCCGCATCGCCGTGCTCAAGGCGAACAGTCCGTCTTGTGGAAATCTGCTGACTTATGACGGGACGTTCAGTGGTGTGAAGGTCAGCGGCGAAGGCGTCACTGCAGCGTTGCTCAAACGCCATGGTGTGCAAGTCTTCAGCGAGCTGGAACTGGCCGAAGCCACGGTAGCTCTGTCAGCCTTGATCTAATGATCAATACAAAAACCTGTGGGAGCGGGCTTGCCCGCGATGAGGTTGTCACATCCAACATTGATGTTGACTGACAGGCTGCCATCGCGGGCAAGCCCGCTCCCACAGGGTTATTCGTCAGCCTGAGATCAGGGTTTGGGCGCCACGCTCGCATCCGCGCCAAACCATTTTTTCTCCAGCGCCTCCATCCGCCCATCCGCCTTGATCCGCTGCAACGCGTTTTCCAGGCTGACATGAAACGCCGGGTTACCCTTCTGAAACGGAATCGCCAGGCTCACAGCCGGGGCGGCTTTCGGCTGTTCTTCCATCAGCGACTGCACCAGCAGGATTGAGCGCGGTTGCTCTTCTTTCTGCGCGATCAATTGCGCATCGGCCTGAATGTAAGGTTCGCTGAAGTCGAAACGATCCTTGAGTTCCGGGGTCACTGCTATGTGGTTGATGGCGATGTCGTACTTGCCGCTTTCGACGCCGGTCAACAGATCGCTGGAATCGGTGACGACGAAGTCGGCCCGCACATCCAGCTCATTGGCCAGCAGTTGACCCAACTCGACTTCGAAGCCACTGAGTTGGCCGTCGTCCTTGAAATTGAAGGGCGGAGTATTAGCCTCAAGGGCAATGCGCAATTCGCCACGGTCGTTCACATCGTCAATCAGTTCGGCATGAGCCAAAGGGCTCAGAAGGGGTAGCAGGCAGATCAGGCCAGGCAGAAAGCGCATGGTCACTCCTTTGAATACATTTATCGCGATGCGCTGGTTCAGGCTCGCTTTGCTATGGTTATCGAGAGCCTTCGACAACGGATGGCCATTAAGTTGTCATGGCCGCGCGGATTTTATGAAAAAACTGGAGAAAAGAATGAAAATCTTTATGTCTCGTGCCGCGTTGGCTGGCCTGCTGATGGGCGTTTCGGTGCTGGCCAGTGCGGCTACGCCGGCACCCGAGGGTGCTGAAGTGTCCATCGTTTCTCCTAAAGACGGTGCGACGGTCCCGCAGACTGTCGTCGTCAAGTTCGCTGTCGAGAACATTGCGCTGGCGCCGGCGGGCGATCTCACCAAGAACACAGGCCACCATCACTTGCTGATTGATGTCGACGAACTGCCGGCGGCCGGTACGACGATTCCGAACGATGCCAACCACCTGCACTTCGGCAAGGCGCAGACTCAGGCTGAAGTGAAGCTGACGCCGGGCAAGCACACGTTGCAGTTGGAGCTTGGCGACAAGGGCCACATACCGTTCGATCCGCCGATCGTGTCGAAGAAGATCACCGTCAACGTTAAGTAACGATAGTAGCGCCCATGAAAAAGGAGACCCGAAGGTCTCCTTTTTTTGTCGCTCAAGTCGCTATCAGAACAACACGCGGCTACGGATGGTGCCGTTGACGTGTTGCAGCTTCTGTTGCGCCAGTTCCGAGTACTCGGCGTCTACGTCGATTACCACGTAGCCGACTTTCTCGTTGGTCTGCAGGAACTGACCGGAGATGTTGATGCCGTTTTCGGCGAAGACCTTGTTGATCTCGCTCATCACACCCGGAATGTTCTCGTGGATGTGCAGCAGACGGTGCTTGCCAGGGTGAGCCGGCAGGGCCACTTCCGGGAAGTTCACGGACGATACCGAAGTACCGTTGTCGCTGTACTTGACCAGTTTTTCCGCTACTTCCAGACCGATGTTGGCTTGCGCCTCGGCGGTGGAACCACCGATGTGCGGGGTCAGGATCACGTTGTCCAGGCCACGCAGCGGGCTTTCGAACTCTTCGTCGTTGGAGCGTGGCTCCACCGGGAACACGTCGATGGCCGCGCCGATCAGGTGCTTGTCCTTGATCGCGTCCGCCAGGGCGTCCAGTTCGACCACGGTGCCGCGAGCGGCGTTGATCAGGATGCCGCCCTTCTTGATGGCGCGGATTTCCTTCTCGCCGATCATCCACTGGGTCGCAGCGGTTTCCGGAACGTGCAGGGTGACGATGTCGGACATGCCCAGCAGCTCGTGCAGGTTGCCGACCTGGGTCGCATTGCCCAGTGGCAGCTTGGTCACGGTGTCGTAGAAGTACACCTGCATGCCCAGGCCTTCAGCCAGAACCGACAGTTGCGTACCGATCGAGCCGTAACCGACGATGCCCAGCTTCTTGCCGCGGATTTCGAAGGAGTTGGCCGCGCTCTTGATCCAGCCGCCACGGTGGCAGGAAGCGTTCTTCTCAGGGATGCCGCGCAGCAACAGGATCGCTTCGGCCAGCACCAGCTCGGCAACGGAGCGAGTGTTGGAGTACGGAGCGTTGAACACGGCGATGCCGCGTTCGCGGGCAGCGTTCAGGTCAACCTGGTTGGTGCCGATGCAGAAACAACCTACAGCAACAAGCTTCTTCGCGTGATCGAAGATCTCTTCGGTCAGTTGGGTGCGCGAACGAATGCCGATGAAGTGAGCATCAGCGATCTTTTCCTTCAGCTGGGCTTCCGGCAGAGAACCAGTGAGGTACTCAATGCTGGTGTAGCCCGCCGACTTGAGGACGTCGACAGCCGATTGGTGGACGCCTTCGAGAAGAAGGAACTTGATCTTGCTCTTATCGAGAGAAGTCTTGCTCATCTGCGTAAACCTGTATCCCGGAGAAAAATGGCAGGAAATAGCCAGCAGACGCTGACCCGGACGGCAGGAAAGCCGTCGCCGCAGAATTGCCTTTCGGCACTATGCTGCGGGGTCGGTATGCTAGCATATGCACCCCGCTAAACACTCATTCCTGCGACGTGAAGCGTTCTCAGGATGACCATGAATTGTTCGAGAGTTCTGTCGATGACCAACCCTGCCCTGATTGATGAGCTGAAGACCCTGGTTGAGCCTGGCAAGGTGCTGACCGATGCCGACTCCCTGAATGCTTACGGTAAGGATTGGACCAAGCATTTCGCCCCGGCCCCAACGGCCATCGTGTTTCCCAAGACCACCGAACAGGTCCAGGCCATCGTCCTTTGGGCCAATAAACACAAGGTGGCGCTGGTGCCGTCCGGCGGGCGTACCGGGTTGTCCGCCGCTGCGGTGGCCGCCAATGGCGAAGTCGTTGTGTCCTTCGACTACATGAACCAGATCCTCGACGTGAACCTCACCGACCGCACCGCCGTTTGTCAGCCGGGCGTGGTGACCGAGCATTTGCAGAACGTCGCCGAAGAAAAAGGCCTGTACTACCCGGTGGACTTCGCTTCCGCAGGTTCGAGCCAGATTGGCGGCAATATCGGCACCAATGCCGGCGGGATCAAGGTGATTCGCTACGGCATGACCCGTAACTGGGTTGCTGGCATGAAAGTAGTCACCGGCAAGGGCGACGTGCTGGAACTGAACCGTGACCTGATCAAGAACGCCACCGGCTACGACCTGCGTCAGCTGTTCATCGGCGCTGAAGGCACCCTCGGTTTTGTGGTTGAAGCGACCATGCGTCTGGACCGTGCCCCGAAGAACCTCACCGCGATGGTCCTCGGCACCACCGATTTCGACTCGATCATGCCGGTGTTGCACGCCTTCCAGAGCAAGCTCGATCTGACCGCGTTCGAATTCTTCTCCGACAAGGCCCTGGCCAAGGTCATGGGTCGCGGTGACGTGCCGGCGCCGTTTGAAACCGACTGCCCGTTCTACGCGCTGCTGGAATTCGAAGCGACCACCGAAGAAGTGGCCAACCACGCCCTGGAAACCTTCGAGCACTGCGTCGAGCAGGGCTGGGTGCTGGACGGCGTGATGAGCCAAAGCGAAACCCAGCTGCAGAACCTGTGGAAGCTGCGCGAATACATCTCCGAAACCATCTCCCACTGGACGCCGTACAAGAACGACATTTCGGTCACCGTGTCGAAAGTTCCGGCGTTCCTGAAGGAAATCGACGCGATCGTCGGCGAACACTATCCGGATTTTGAAATCGTCTGGTTCGGCCACATCGGCGACGGCAACCTGCACTTGAACATCCTCAAGCCGGATAACCTGAGCAAGGATGAGTTCTTCGCCAAGTGCGCGACCGTGAACAAGTGGGTGTTCGAAACCGTCGAGAAGTACAACGGCTCGATTTCCGCCGAGCACGGCGTGGGCATGACCAAGCGTGATTACTTGACCTACAGCAGATCAAAGGTTGAGATCGAGTACATGAAAGCCGTCAAAGCGGTGTTCGACCCGAACGGCATCATGAACCCGGGCAAGATTTTCGCTGTTTGAATCAACGAAGCAGGAGGCGGTAATGAGCTATCAGCACCAGTATGTCGACGGTACGCGTATTCACTTCCCGCTGGGGAAAGTGGTGTGCATCGGCCGTAACTACGCCGAACACGCCAAGGAACTGGACAACCCGGTGCCAACGGAGCCCCTGCTGTTCATCAAGCCAGGCAGTTGCGTGGTGCCGCTGGAAGGCGGTTTCAGCATTCCGACCGAGCGCGGTTCGGTGCATTACGAAGCGGAAATCGCGGTGTTGATCGGCAAGCCTTTGTCGACCAGGCCGAGTCGTGAAGAAGTGCTCGATGCCATTTCAGGTTTCGCCCCGGCCCTGGACCTGACCTTGCGCGACAAGCAGGCCGAGCTGAAGTCCAAAGGACTGCCATGGGAAATCGCCAAGTCCTTCGACGGTGCGGCAGTGATTGCTCCGTTCGTGTCCGGCAGCACCTTTGCTGACCTGACCGACATCGGCATTCGCCTGACCATCAACGGCGAAGTGCGCCAGGATGGCAACAGCAGCGCGATGCTCAACCCGATCGTGCCGATGATCCAGCACATGGCCGGTTGCTTCTCGCTGCAGGCCGGTGACGTGATCCTCACGGGCACACCGGTTGGCGTTGGTCCGTTGAATGTCGGTGATGAACTGGTTCTGGAATTGCCGGGCGCGAGCAGCTTCACCAGCAGCGTTTTGTAAAAAAGCAAAAGATCGCAGCCTTCGGCAGCTCCTACACCGCTCTCCGTAGGAGCTGCCGGAGGCTGCGATCTTTTGATCCTTGCTGCCGATGCAGGGCAATCCCGCCATTTCCCGTTTTTTTCACATCTTGTCTGGATAATTCCGGGGCTTCTGGCGTCTGAGCCGGTCCCAATTGTGCTATTACCCTTAGCCTGAATTTCTGGAACGCATCCCCCGATGGCCATCCAATCGCTGCCCACGCTTAAAACTGCCCGTCGCCCGCGCTTTTTCATGCGTTGGTATGCCTGGCTATTGCTGGCCGTGGCTGCCGCGTATGGCCTTGCGTTCGCGATGCACTGGGATGATCGCGGCGTGCTCTGGGTGCGGGAGCGTTTCGAAAGCCCGGCCGAACGCCAGGAAAGTATCTGGCTCCCGGACTACCGGGCCGTGATCGATGCCAAGCCATTGCCGGGGATGGAAAAGGACGAAGCGTCCGACCTGGCCTACAACCCTCAAACCAAAACCCTGTTCTCGGTCATGGGCAAGAACCCGTTCCTGGTCGAGCTGACCCTGCAGGGCGATGTGCTGCGCAAAATGCCGCTGGTGGGCTGGAGCAACCCGGAAGCGGTGACGGTCATGGGCAACGGTGTGCTGGCCATCGTCGATGAGCGCGAGCACTCGCTGACCATCGTCAAGGTCGACGCGGATACCCGCGAGCTGAATATCGCCAATTTCCCGAAGTACGACCTCGGTCCGTCGAAAGACCAGAACAAGGCGTTCGAATCGGTCGTTTGGGATGCGCACAACCAGCAAATGCTGCTGGGGGAAGAACGTCCTCCGGCGCTGTTCACCTGGAAAAGCGCCGACGGTCAGACGCTCACCGGCGACAAGCAGAAGCTCGCCAATGACCAACTGGACATCCGCAACCTGTCGGCCCTGGCCATTGACCCGCGCACCCGGCACACGCTGGCGTTGTCTGCCGATTCCCATCTGTTGCTGGAACTGGACGAGAAGGGCGAGCAGGTCAGTTTCATGACCTTGCTGGGCGGCTTCAATGGTTTGAAGAAGACCATTCCTCGTGCCGAAGGCGTGACCCTGGACGACGCGGGCACGCTCTATATGGTGAGCGAACCGAACCTGTTCTATCGTTTCGAAAAGCAGCACTGATTCGCGATCTTGTAGGAAGCGCGACGCTCAGTTGTAGGACCAGCTCAACGGCCTTTAAGCTTCAATTCAGACTGCCGTGGTATTTCATCCGCCCGTCCTGTTTCCGAGCTTGCCTGAATGCGCCGACTTGCCCGCCCCAAACCCCTGCTGCTGATCCTTTTGGTGATTGCGCTGATCGTGCTGGTTGCGATCGGCCAACACCTGCGGCTGTTCGAGCGCGCCTGGTTCAATCTGCACACGCTTTGGCAACCGGAGAGCGAACAGTCCATCGGCCTGAGTCACTATCAGGTCACGGTCGAGGGTCGGGTCATCGAAGGGCTGGATGACGATGTATCGGCGCTGACCTTCGATCCGGTGCGCAAGAGCCTGTTCACCGTCACCAACAAAAACTCCGAACTCATCGAGCTGTCGCTGGAAGGTCAGATCATTCGGCGTGTCGCGCTGCTCGGTTTCGGTGATCCAGAGGCGGTGGAGTTCATCAGTGCCGACACCTACGTGATCACGGACGAGCGCCAGCAACGGCTGATCAAGATTCATCTGGAAAAGGACACCACGTTCCTCGATGCGGCGGATGCCGAGCAGATGACGCTGGGCGTGCACATGAGCGGCAACAAGGGCTTTGAAGGCCTGGCCTACGATTCGGTGGGCAAGCGCCTGTTTGTCGCCAAGGAGCGCGACCCGATGCTGATCTACGAAGTGCGGGGTTTTCCTCATTACAACTCCGAGAAATCCTACTCGGTGCACGTGGTCAACAACCCCAAGCGCGATGCCGGGCTGTTTGTTCGAGACCTGTCGAGCCTGCTATACGACGAGCGCAGCGGTCATTTGCTGGCGCTGTCCGACGAATCGCGACTGATTCTGGAGCTGGATGTGGACGGGCGACCACTGAGCACCCTGTCACTGAGCAAGGGGCGTCAGGGCCTGCAGAAGGCGGTGCCACAAGCGGAGGGAATCGCGATGGATGACGACGGTACGATGTACCTGGTGAGCGAGCCGAACCTGTTTTACGTCTTCAAAAAACCAGCGCAAAACTAACAAACACCGCAAAACAAATGTGGGAGCGGGCTTGCTCGCGAAGGCGGTGTGTCAGTTGATGAAGTATCTACTGACACACCGCCTTCGCGAGCAAGCCCGCTCCCACATTTGTTTTGCAGTGTTCCTGGGCTTATTGGGCGCGCAGGGTTTTCACGCCTTCGCTGGTCCCCAGCAACAGCAAATCCGCAGGACGCGCCGCAAACAAGCCGTTGGTCACCACGCCGACGATCGCATTGATCTGCGACTCCAGCTCCACCGGGTTGGTGATCTGCATGTTGAACACATCCAGAATGATGTTGCCGTTGTCGGTCAGCACGCCTTCACGGTAAACCGGGTCGCCGCCGAGCTTCACCAGTTCGCGGGCCACGTGGCTGCGGGCCATCGGGATCACTTCCACCGGCAGCGGGAATGCGCCGAGGACCGGCACCAGTTTGCTGGCGTCGGCGATGCAGATGAAGGTCTTGGCCACGGCCGCGACGATTTTCTCGCGGGTCAGGGCTGCGCCGCCGCCCTTGATCAGGTTCAGGTGCTCGTCGCTTTCGTCGGCGCCGTCGACGTAGAACTCCAGGTCGCTGACAGTGTTCAGCTCATACACCGGAATGCCGTGGCCCTTGAGGCGCGCGGCGGTGGCTTCGGAGCTGGCGACGGCGCCGTCGAACGCGCCTTTGTGCTGGGCCAGGGCGTCGATGAAGCAGTTGGCGGTGGAGCCGGTGCCGACCCCGACGATGCTCTTGTCGTCGAGTTTCGGGAGGATGAAGTCGACGGCGGCCTGGGCCACTGCCTGTTTGAGTTGATCCTGGGTCATGCGGGCTCCGAAAGCGGGCAAGGGGAGAACGGAAGGCCGGCATTATAGGCTTCGGGGCAGGGAAGGTCATTGCCCGATTGGCCGATTGGCTAATGGGGTGGTGGGATGCGGTCACTGTGGCGAGGGAGCTTGCTCCCGCTCGGCTGCGCAGCAGTCGCAAAACCTGCTTGCCCGGTATGTCTGGAAGAATGCAGGGGACCGCTTCGCGCTCCAGCGGGAGCAAGCTCCCTCGCCACAGGGTATGTGCCTGGCCTTGAAGCCACCTGTTTAGTGTGGTCGCCCGCCCGAAAGCCGGGTTAGACTCCATGGCCCTGCCCAACCCGCTCAGTGATGCTTTCCGATGCTCGAACAGTACGTCAAAAAGATCCTCACCTCGCGCGTTTATGACGTTGCCGTAGAAACCCCATTGCAGGCTGCCCGCCAGCTCTCCGAGCGGCTGGGCAACAGTATTTTGCTCAAACGCGAAGACTTGCAGCCGGTGTTCTCGTTCAAGATTCGCGGTGCCTACAACAAGCTGACCCAGCTGAGCGATGAAGAGCGCGCTCGTGGCGTAGTGACCGCTTCGGCGGGCAACCATGCGCAGGGCCTGGCCCTGGCGGCGAAAGTGCTGGGCGTGAAAGCCACCATCGTCATGCCCAAGACCACTCCCGAGATCAAAGTCGAAGGCGTGCGTTCACGCGGCGGCAAAGTGGTGCTGCACGGGGATTCGTTCCCGGAAGCCCTGGCCTACTCGCTGAAACTGGTCGACGAAAAAGGCTATGTCTACATTCACCCGTACGACGATCCCCACACCATTGCCGGGCAGGGCACGGTGGCCATGGAGATTCTGCGCCAGCACCCTGGGCGTCTGGATGCGATCTTCGTTCCGGTGGGCGGCGGCGGGCTGATCGCCGGTATTGCGGCGTACGTGAAATACCTGCGCCCGGAAATCAAGATCATCGGCGTCGAGCCAGACGATTCCAACTGCCTGCAAGCCGCCATGGCCGCCGGCGAGCGCGTGGTGCTGCCGACCGTGGGCCTCTTCGCCGACGGCGTCGCGGTCGCTCAGATCGGACAGCACACTTTCGACATCTGCAAAGACTATGTCGATGAAGTGATCACGGTCAGCACCGACGAGATTTGCGCGGCTATCAAGGATATCTACGACGATACCCGCTCGATCACTGAACCTGCCGGCGCCTTGGGCGTGGCCGGGATCAAGAAGTACGTCGAGCAGCACGCCGTCACTGGCCACACCTTCGTCGCCATCGATTCCGGTGCCAACGTCAACTTCGACCGCCTGCGCCACGTCGCCGAACGCGCCGAGCTGGGCGAGGGCCGTGAAGCCATCATCGCCGTGACCATCCCCGAAAAGCCGGGCAGCTTCAAGGCGTTCTGCGAAGCCATCGGCAAGCGTCAGATCACCGAATTCAATTACCGCTACAACACCGGCAGCGAAGCGCACATCTTCGTCGGCGTGCAAACGCATCCGGAAAACGATCCGCGCAGCGCGCTGCTTGCCAGCCTGACCGAGCAGGGTTTCCCGGTGCTGGACCTCACCGACAATGAACTGGCCAAGTTGCACATCCGGCACATGGTCGGTGGCCGCGCGGCGCAGGTCGTTGATGAAGTGGTTCTGCGCTTTGAATTTCCGGAGCGGCCGGGCGCGCTGTTCAACTTCCTCAGCAAGCTTGGCGGCCGCTGGAACATTTCGATGTTCCACTACCGAAACCACGGCGCGGCGGACGGTCGTGTGGTCGCAGGGCTGCAAGTGCCTCACGAGGAACGTCATCTGGTGCCCGCGGCGCTGGAAGAAATCGGCTACCCGTACTGGGATGAAAGCGACAACCCGGCCTATCAACTGTTTCTTGGCTGAGCGGCTACGCTGATGGGCAGGTCATAAGGAAATCGAACAATGGAAACGTTAACTGCCCTGAAAGTAGCGCACATGGTGGCGACGGTGGTGTTGCTGGTGTGTGCGCTGGGCCTGGGGATCTGGGTCTGGCGGACGCGGCGTAATGGCGACGCAACGGCGGGCAGCCGAACGTTGCAACGGCCTCGCGTGTTCATTTGGCTGTTGATGGGGCTGGCGTTACTGAGCATGCCGTTCACCGGCTGGTGGATGGTGCATCTGGTGGGTTGGCCGTTGGGGCAGGCGTGGTTGCTGGCGTCCAGCGTGCTTTACACCGTGGCGGCGTTGGCGTGGTTCTGGTTGCTGGTGCGGCTCAATAAATTGCGCAAGATGCCGGGTGGCGTGGGCAAGTTTACCTTTGCTTTAGCGTTGTTCAGTTTCGCCTGCTTTGTTGCTATTGCGGGGTTGATGGGTGCGAAGCCGGTTTAAGGCTTGAGACCGAGTCGGCCCCTTCGCGAGCAAGCCCGCTCCCACACTAGATCTTCAGCGAACACAGATTTTGTGTACGACGCAGATCAAATGTGGGAGCGGGCTTGCTCGCGAAGGCGTCATCAGTCGCGCAGGCTAATCACCGGCCAACCGCGCTTCTCGGCCTCGGCCCGCAAATTCGGATCCGGATCAACCGCCACCGGATTCGCCACCTGCTCCAGCAATGGGAAATCATTCATCGAGTCGCTGTAGAAGTAACTGTCTTCCAGCGAATGCCCGGTCTCTTCCAGCCAGCGACTCAGCCGCGTCACCTTGCCTTCACGGAAGCACGGGATGTCGGTGCTGCGCCCGGTGTAACGGCCATCAACCATCTCGCACTCGGTGGCGATCAGGGTTTCGACGCCCAGTCGCTCGGCAATCGGCCCGGTCACAAAACGGTTCGTCGCGGTAATGATGACCAACTTGTCACCTGCTTCACGATGCTTGGCCAACAGGGCCATGGCCTTCGGGAGCACGATCGGCTCGATGCAGTCGCGCATGTAGTCCAGATGCCATTGATCCAGCGTGGCCATTTCGGTGCGGCCGAGGACTTCCAGGCAAAAGTTCAGGTAGGCGGCGTTATCCAGCTTGCCGGCCAGGTAATCCTGGTAAAACTCGTCGTTGCGTGTTTTGTAGGCGACGGCGTCGAGGAAGCCGCGTTCGCACAGGTAATCGCCCCAGGCGTGGTCACTGTCGCCGCCCAGAAGGGTGTTGTCCAAGTCGAATAAAGCCAGCCGCATTGCAGTTACTCGCTGAAAAGTCTGTAGAAAGGCGTCCAGAATACGGACTTTTCACAAGAGTGCACATAAGGTAGGCCGGCTCGTTGCTGCCTTCACAACCTTTGTGGAACAATGCGTCGACATGCGTTTGCGAGGTTGTTGCCGTGATCGACCCCGATGGTTTCCGCCCCAATGTCGGGATCATTCTCACGAATGATGCCGGACAGGTGCTATGGGCTCGCCGTATCAATCAAGATGCCTGGCAATTTCCGCAGGGTGGTATCAACCCCCAGGAGACGCCGGAAGACGCCTTGTACCGCGAGTTGAACGAAGAAGTGGGTCTTGAGCGCGAAGATGTTGAAATTCTCGCCTGCACCCGGGGCTGGTTGCGCTATCGTTTGCCGCAACGTCTGGTCCGTACCCACAGCCAACCGCTGTGCATCGGCCAGAAACAGAAATGGTTTCTCCTGCGCCTGATCTCCAACGAGCAGCGGGTGCGGATGGATTTGACCGGTAAACCGGAATTCGATGGCTGGCGCTGGGTCAGTTATTGGTATCCGTTGGGCCAGGTGGTGACATTCAAGCGCGAGGTGTATCGACGCGCTCTCAAAGAGCTTGCCCCGCGCCTTTTAGCGCGCGACTGACGACGGAGTTCGACCCCGAGCCATGCTCAATACGCTGCGCAAGATCGTCCAGGAAGTTAACTCCGCCAAGGATCTCAAGGCGGCGTTGGGGATTATTGTGTTGCGCGTCAAAGAGGCCATGGGCAGCCAGGTCTGCTCGGTCTACCTGCTTGACCCCGAGACCAACCGCTTCGTGCTGATGGCGACCGAGGGCTTGAACAAGCGCTCGATCGGCAAGGTCAGCATGGCGCCCAACGAAGGTCTGGTCGGCCTGGTCGGCACGCGTGAAGAACCCCTGAACCTCGAAAACGCCGCGGATCACCCGCGCTACCGCTACTTCGCCGAGACCGGTGAAGAACGCTACGCCTCATTCCTCGGGGCGCCGATCATTCACCACCGCCGCGTCGTCGGCGTGTTGGTCATTCAGCAAAAAGAACGTCGGCAGTTCGACGAAGGTGAAGAAGCCTTCCTCGTGACCATGAGCGCGCAGCTCGCCGGCGTTATCGCCCACGCCGAGGCCACCGGTTCGATCCGGGGTCTGGGCCGTCAGGGCAAAGGGATTCAGGAAGCCAAGTTCGTCGGCGTGCCCGGCTCACCGGGTGCGGCGGTCGGTACGGCGGTGGTCATGTTGCCACCGGCCGATCTGGACGTGGTGCCGGACAAGACCATCGCCGACATCGAGGCCGAACTCGGGCTGTTCAAGACTGCCATCGAAGGCGTGCGCGCAGACATGCGTGCGTTGTCGGCCAAATTGGCCACGCAGTTGCGCCCGGAAGAGCGGGCCTTGTTCGACGTCTACTTGATGATGCTCGCCGACGAGGCGCTGGGCAGCGAAGTGACCACCATCATCAAGACCGGTCAGTGGGCCCAGGGCGCGCTGCGTCAGGTGGTCACCGATCACGTCAACCGTTTCGAATTGATGGACGACGCCTACCTGCGTGAGCGCGCCTCGGACGTCAAGGACCTCGGTCGGCGCTTGCTGGCTTATCTGCAGGAAGAGCGTCAGCAGACCCTGGTTTATCCCGACAACACCATTCTGATCAGCGAAGAACTGACGCCAGCGATGCTCGGCGAGGTGCCGGAAGGCAAGCTGGCCGGTCTGGTGTCGGTACTGGGTTCGGGCAACTCCCACGTGGCTATCCTCGCGCGCGCCATGGGCATCCCGACGGTGATGGGCCTGGTCGACCTGCCGTATTCCAAGGTCGACGGCATCCAGATGATCGTCGACGGCTACCACGGTGAGGTCTACACCAACCCGAGCGACGTGCTGCGCAAGCAGTTCGCCGAACTGGTCGAGGAAGAGAAGCAACTGGCCCTCGGGCTGGATGCGCTGCGCGACTTGCCGTGCGTGACCCTCGATGGCCACCGCATGCCGCTGTGGGTCAACACCGGCCTGCTGGCGGACGTGGCGCGGGCGCAGAAGCGCGGCGCCGAGGGTGTCGGTCTGTACCGCACCGAAGTGCCGTTCATGATCAACCAGAGGTTCCCGAGCGAAAAGGAGCAGTTGGCGATCTACCGTGAGCAACTCGCCGCGTTCCACCCGCAACCGGTCACCATGCGCAGCCTGGACATCGGCGGTGACAAGTCGCTGTCGTACTTCCCGATCAAGGAAGACAACCCGTTCCTCGGCTGGCGCGGCATTCGTGTCACCCTCGACCACCCGGAAATCTTCCTGGTGCAGACCCGCGCGATGCTCAAGGCAAGCGAAGGCCTGAACAACCTGCGGATTCTGCTGCCGATGATCTCCGGCACCCATGAACTGGAAGAAGCCTTGCACCTGATTCACCGGGCCTGGGGCGAAGTCCGCGACGAAGGCACCGACGTGCCGATGCCGCCGATTGGCGTGATGATCGAGATTCCGGCGGCGGTGTACCAGACCAAGGAACTGGCGCGGCAAGTGGACTTCCTGTCGGTCGGCTCCAACGACCTGACCCAGTACCTGTTGGCCGTGGACCGGAACAACCCGCGAGTGGCCGACCTCTACGACTACCTGCACCCGGCGGTACTGCAAGCGTTGCAGAACGTCGTGCGTGACGCCCATGCCGAAGGCAAACCCGTAAGCATCTGCGGCGAAATGGCCGGTGACCCGGCGGCGGCGGTGCTGTTGATGGCGATGGGTTTCGACAGCCTGTCGATGAACGCCACCAACCTGCCGAAGGTGAAGTGGATGTTGCGGCAGATCAACCTGAGCAAGGCCAAGGATCTGCTCGCCGAACTGATGACCATCGACAATCCGCAGGTTATCCACAGCTCGCTGCAATTGGCGCTGAAGAACCTTGGGTTGGCGCGGATGATTAATCCAGCGGCGATCAAACCCCACTAAAACACTGATGGCCCTTGTGGCGAGGGAGCTTGCTCCCGCTCGGCTGCGCAGCAGTCGCAAAATGGCCAATGAAGTTTTTCTGAAAAAACACATTGGCCAGATTGGGAGCGCTTCGCACTGGAGCGCCAGCCCGGTCCAGCGGGAGCAAGCTCCCTCGCCACAATTTATTGCCAGACTGTCAGATCGTTATCTCCACCTCCCCCAAATGCCCGCCATACGGCCCGAAACTCCGCTCAACCAGATGCCGCGTCCCATCGGCATGAACAATCAACGCCGTACTCGCCCGGGTCCCGTAACTCTGGCTGGCAATAAACACACTCGACAACAATGTCTCGGTCGCCAAACCCACCCCGGTATCCGGCAGCTCTGCAAACGGAGCCGTCTGCGCATCACTCAGCAACGCCAATAGCGCCTCAGGCTGTGGGTCCTCCAGAACGGCCTCCAACGCCGCCCGTGCCTTGAGCAACTTTGGCCACGGCGTATCCAGCCCCGCATTCGATAACCCGTAAACCCCCGACTGCAACATCACCGCCTCAGTCGCCCGTGCGCTGTAATGCCACAACTCATTGGCATTGCCGATCAGCAGGTTAAACCCGGCATATTCCAGCGAACGTCCGACAACATCGTCCAAGTAATCATCAATTGGCATTTCGCCATTGAGAAATCGCGCGACCAGTTCACCCCGGGATTTTCGGGCGGGCGGTTGGTGGGGGTCGCGGATATTGGTCAGCGCCGCGAACCGCCCGTTGGCACCGACACCGAGCCAGGTGCCGCCGGCCTCCAGGTCGCGACCGGCGTAGACCTGCGGTGCTTCGGGCCACTGCGCCAGGGGCAGGCTGGGCCGCGCGTAGAATTCGTCGCGGTTGGCCGCCACGATCAGCGGTTGGGCATGACCCGGTCGCCAGGCAAAAACAATCAGGCACATAAGGTGGTCCTTGTGTGTTTTTTGCCCACTCTACGCAGTCATCGTACGGGTATCCATCGCCATCCAGTGGAGCCCGGGGCCATGCATCCGTTACCATGCCGCTCGGTTTTGGGGTTGGGTGGGGGAACAGCGTGGAATTTCTGCTCTATCTGGCGCTCGGAGCCTGTGCCGGAGTGCTGGCCGGGCTGTTCGGCGTGGGCGGCGGGCTCATCATCGTCCCGGTGCTGGTGTTCAGTTTCTCCCTGCAGGGCTTCGATGCGTCGATCCTGACTCACCTGGCGGTCGGCACTTCTCTGGCGACGATCATCTTCACCTCGGTCAACGCGGTGCGCGAGCACCATTGCCGCGGCGCCGTGCGTTGGCCGATTTTTGCCTGGATGACTGTCGGCATTCTGCTCGGTGCCGGTTTCGGTGCGCTGACCGCCGAAGCGATCTCCGGGCCCAATCTGCAGAAGATTATCGGCGTATTTGCCCTGGTCATCGCCGGGCAGCTTATGCTGGACGTCAAACCCAAGGCCAGCCGAACGGTGCCGGGGAAAGTCGGTCTGACCCTTGCCGGCAGTGTGATTGGCTGGGCCTCGGCGATTTTCGGGATTGGCGGCGGTTCGCTGACCGTGCCGTTCCTGACCTGGCGCAGCGTGCCGATGCAGCAAGCCGTGGCGACCTCATCGGCCTGCGGTTTGCCGATCGCTTTGGCCAGTGCATTAAGTTTCATGATTCTGGGGTGGCACGATCCGTTGCTGCCGGCCCATAGTCTCGGTTTTATTTATTTGCCGGCGCTGCTGGGGATCGCCCTGACCAGCATGGTTTTCGCCCGCCTCGGTGCGCGACTGGCCCACAGGCTGTCGCCGAATTTGCTGAAAAGACTGTTCGCCGCTTTGCTGTTCTGCGTGGGTTTGAATTTTCTGATCTGATGCACAGCACAATCCTGGCTTAATCCTGAGGTGGCAGCGTCGCCCGGGAATTTTGAAAGTTTCAACTCTAACGAGGAGTCGCAATGCTGCCTTACCCGCAGATCGACCCGGTGGCCCTGGCCATCGGTCCGCTGAAAATCCACTGGTACGGTCTGATGTACCTGATCGGTATCGGCGGTGCGTGGCTGCTGGCGTCGCGCCGGCTCAACCGTTTTGACCCGACCTGGAGCAAAGAGAAACTCTCCGACATGGTCTTCTGGATGTCGATGGGCGTTATCGTCGGCGGTCGCCTGGGCTATGTGCTGTTCTACGATCTGAATGCTTATCTGGCCAACCCGACACTGATTTTCGAAGTGTGGAAGGGTGGCATGTCGTTCCACGGCGGCTTCATCGGCGTGATGCTGGCGGCGTTGTGGTTTGGTAAAAAGCACAACAAGTCGTTCTTCCAACTGATGGACTTCGTCGCGCCGATGGTGCCGATCGGCCTGGGTGCCGGGCGTATCGGCAACTTCATCAACGCCGAATTGTGGGGCAAGGCGACTGACGTGTCGTGGGCGATGATCTTCCCGACCGACCCGGCGCAACTGGCGCGTCACCCGTCGCAGCTGTATCAGTTCGCACTCGAAGGCGTGGCGCTGTTCGCTATCCTATGGCTGTTCTCGCGCAAGCCGCGGCCAACCATGGCGGTGTCCGGGATGTTCGCGCTGTTCTATGGCATCTTCCGTTTCATCGTCGAATTCGTCCGCGTACCGGACGCGCAACTGGGCTATCTGGCCTGGAACTGGCTGACCATGGGCCAAGTGCTCTGCGTGCCGATGATCGTCGGCGGTCTGTTGCTGATCTGGCTGGCGTATCACCGCGCTCCGGCGGCTCCAGCGGCGGCCGTATAAATTCGAACCCCGGGGCTTTGGTCCCGGGTTCAAGGACACAGGTAACTCATGAAGCAATATCTCGAGCTGGTCGCCCACGTCATCAAGAACGGCACCAAGCAAGCCAATCGCACTGGCGTGAACACCATCAGTTTTCCCGGCGCGATGCTGCGTTATGACCTGCAGGAAGGTTTTCCGGCGATCACCACCCGCAAGATGGCCTTCAAATCGGCCATCGGCGAAATGTGCGGTTTCCTGCGTGGGGTGAACAACGCCGCCGAATTCCGTGCGCTGGGCTGCAAGGTCTGGGACCAGAACGCCAACGAAAACGCGCAATGGCTGGCCAACCCGTTCCGTCAGGGCGAAGACGACCTCGGCGAGATCTACGGCGTGCAATGGCGCAAATGGCCGGCGTACAAGCAGATCCCGGTCAGCAACACAGCCGCCATCGAGCAGACGTTGAGCCAGGGCTACCGTCAGATCGCCGAAGGCGAAGAAGACGGCCAGGCTTACGTGGTTCTGTACAAGGCGATCGACCAGATTCGCCAGTGCGTCGACACCATCATCAAGGACCCGGGCAGCCGCCGCATCCTGTTCCACGGCTGGAACGTCGCCCAGCTCGATGAAATGGCCCTGCCGCCGTGCCACTTGCTGTACCAGTTCCACCCGAATGTCGAGACCAAAGAGATTTCCCTGACCCTCTACATCCGCTCCAATGATTTGGGCCTGGGCACGCCGTTCAACCTCACCGAAGGCGCCGCGCTGCTGAGCCTGATCGGTCGCCTGACCGGTTATACGCCGCGCTGGTTCACCTATTTCATCGGCGATGCGCACGTCTACGAAAACCACCTGGACATGCTGAATGAACAGCTCAAGCGCGAGCCGTTCCCGATGCCGAAACTGGTGATCAGCGATCGTGTGCCGGAGTTTGCCAAGACCGGTGTTTATCAGCCGGAATGGCTGGAGTTGATTGAACCGAGTGATTTTTCGCTGGAAGGCTACGAGCACCATGCACCGATGACCGCGCCGATGGCGGTTTAAGCCTCACCGCGATCCCAATGTAGGAGCTGCCGAAGGCTGCGATCTTTTGACCTTGCCTTTCAAAGATCAAAAGATCGCAGCCTTCGGCAGCTCCTACAGGGTTTTGTGGTGATATTAATGGCCGTGACTACGGCCAACATGTGAATGCTCAACCTCCGTCGCCACAACCCCGCCGCTCACTTCCAGCCGCTGCAAAATCCCGCATTGATCGATATCCGGCCCTTCGCCACAGCGTTGGCGCAGGTCGAGCAGTTGTGTCTGTAACGCCAGCAACCCGTCGATCCGCGCTTTCACGTGATGGATGTGTTCATCGATCAGCGCATTCACGCTTTCACACTGATCCTGCGGACTGTCGCGCAGAGCCAGCAGGCTGCGGATTTCCTCGAGCGTCATGTCGAGGGTGCGGCAGTTGCGGATGAAGGTCAGGCGTTCGGCGTGAGCCTGGGTGTAGACGCGGTAGTTGCCATCGCTGCGGGCCGGCTCCGGCAGCAGATTTTCGCGTTCGTAATAGCGGATGGTTTCCACGGCGCAGTCGGTGAGTTTCGCCAGTTCTCCGATCTTCATGACGGCCATCTCCAAATGGGTGCTTGACCCTATAGTGGCTACAGGGTCTTTACTTGGCAACAGGCACCTTCACGGACGCAACCAATGAGCGATTCCCAGCACACCCACAAACCCGAAACCGATTGCTGCAGCAAACTGACGCCTGTGCCTCAGCCTGTACACAGCCATCATGGCGATTCCTGCTGTTCGTCGAAAGCTGCAGCACCTGCGCTGATCCAGTTGACCGAAACGCCCACCGCCAACGCGCGGTTGAGCAGTTTCCGCATCGACGCGATGGACTGCCCGACCGAGCAGACGCTGATCCAGAACAAACTCGGCAAGCTCGCGGGTGTGCAGCAGCTGGAATTCAACCTGATCAACCGCGTGTTGGGCGTCACCCACGACCTGCCGAGTACTGCGCCGATCATCGACGCGATCAAGTCCCTCGGCATGCAGGCCGAACCTCTGGAGCAGGGCGTCGAAGCGCCAGCTCCCGCGCCCGAGAAAAAGCCGTGGTGGCCATTGGCGCTGTCCGGCGTGACTGCGCTCGCCGCCGAAGTGATCCACTTCACCAACGCTGCGCCTAACTGGGTCGTAGCGATCATCGCGTTGATCTCAATCCTCAGCGGCGGCCTCAGCACCTATAAGAAGGGCTGGATTGCCCTGAAAAACCTTAACCTGAACATCAACGCGCTGATGAGCATCGCGGTGACCGGCGCGATCCTGATCGGGCAGTGGCCGGAAGCGGCGATGGTGATGTTCCTGTTCACCGTGGCTGAATTAATCGAAGCCAAGTCCCTGGACCGCGCGCGCAACGCCATCAGCGGCTTGATGCAGATGACCCCGGAGCAGGCCACGGTGCTGCAGGCCGACGGCAGCTGGATTTTGCAGGACGTCAAAACCATCGAGTTGGGTGCGCGGGTACGAGTGCGACCCGGCGAGCGGATTGGCCTGGACGGTGAAGTCGTGTCGGGCAGTTCGACCATCGATCAGGCGCCGATCACCGGCGAAAGCATGCCGATAGAGAAAAGCGTCGGCGACAAGGTCTTCGCCGGGACCATCAATCAGGCCGGTTCTCTTGAATACACCGTAACCGCCGCCGCCAACAATTCGACCTTGGCGCGGATCATCCACGCCGTCGAACAGGCGCAAGGCGCACGGGCGCCGACTCAGCGTTTCGTTGACCAGTTTTCGAAAATCTACACCCCCGCCGTGTTCATCTTTGCCCTCGCGGTGGCGGTGATTCCGCCGCTGTTCATGGGCGCGCTCTGGTTCGACTGGATCTATCGCGCGCTGGTGTTGCTGGTGGTCGCGTGCCCCTGCGCATTGGTGATTTCCACCCCGGTGACCATCGTCAGCGGCCTCGCGGCGGCGGCGCGCAAAGGGATTCTGGTCAAGGGCGGCGTCTATCTGGAAGGTGGTTACAAACTCGACTACCTGGCGTTGGACAAGACCGGCACGATCACTCACGGCAAGCCGGTGCAGACCGATTATCTGTCGCTTGATCCCACGGCCGAAGCCTCGGCGCCGGCGATAGCGGCAGCGTTGGCCGGACGCTCGGACCACCCGGTGTCGCTGGCCATCGCCAACGCCGCTGTGGATAAACCCTTTGCGCCGCTCGTTGTGGATAACTTCGAAGCCCTGGCCGGTCGCGGTGTGCGCGGTGACATCAACGGTCAGACCTACCACTTGGGCAACCACCGCTTGGTGGAAGAGCTGAAGCTGTGTTCGCCGGCACTGGAAGAAAAGCTGTTTGCGCTGGAGAAACAGGGCAAGTCCGTGGTGCTGTTGCTCGACAAATCCGGCCCATTGGCGCTGTTCGCCGTGGCCGATACGGTCAAGGAATCCAGCCGCGAGGCGATCCAGCAACTGCACGATCTGGGCATCAAAACCCTGATGCTCACCGGCGACAACGTCCACACCGCTCAGGCGATTGCCGCACAGGTTGGCATCGACGAGGCCAAAGGCGATCTGCTGCCGACCGACAAACTGCAAGCCATCGAAGCACTTTATGCACAGGGCCATAGCGTCGGCATGGTCGGTGACGGCATCAACGACGCACCGGCACTGGCGCGGGCAGAAATCGGTTTTGCGATGGCCGCCGCCGGCACCGATACCGCCATCGAGACCGCGGATGTCGCCCTGATGGACGACGATCTGCGCAAGATCCCCGCGTTCATTCGCCTGTCGCGGCAAACCTCGAGCATCCTCAAGCAGAACATCGCGCTCGCTTTGGTCATCAAGGCTATCTTTCTTGGGGTAACCTTCGCCGGAATCGCCACCATGTGGATGGCGGTGTTCGCCGACATGGGCGTGAGCCTGTTGGTGGTGTTCAACGGTTTGCGCCTGTTGCGCAAATAATCGATGAGGAGCGGGTGTGCTGAGTGCCGAGCTGAAGGCGTTTTACATGGTGGCCCGCCTGGGCAGCATTACCCTGGCGGCGAAAAAGCTCGGCCTGAGCCAGCCCACCGTGACCACGCAGATCCGCAACCTGGAAAACCAGTACTCGGTCGAGTTGTTCTACCGTGGCGGCCGCCGCCTCAGCGTCAGCGACGAAGGCGCGCGGTTGCTGCCGATGGTCAAGGCGCTGTTGCAGCAGGAAGCCGACATCGAGTTTTTCCTGCGCAACAGCGGCCAGGTCCACGGCACGCTGCGCATCGCCGCCACGGCGCCGTATTACATCCTCGATCTAGTGAAGACCTTTCGCGAGCGCTTGCCGCAGGTAGAAGTGTCGGTGGAAATCGGCAACTCGCAGCAGGTGCTGGAAGCCTTGGAGGATTTCCGGGTCGATGTCGCCGCTTCCTCGCAACTGCTCGACGACGCGCGACTGATTCGGCGGGTGCTCGGCAGCGATCCGCTGGTGTTGGCGGTGCATCGCAATCATCCGTTGGCGGCGCACGATCATGTGCCGCTCAGCGCATTGGCCGGGCATACGTTGTTGATGCGCGAGTCAGGCTCGACCACTCGGCGGTTGACCGAAGAATTGCTGGCCAGCGTCGGGGTGAGTTTCGGGCCGTTGCTGGAGATTGGCAGCCGAGAGTCGATTCGCGAGGCGGTGCTGCGCAACATCGGGATCAGCATCATTGCCCGGCAGGAAGTGCCGCATGATCCGCAACTTCGGGTGTTGACCATCGAGAATGCACCGCAGATTCCCGAGTATCTGTATTGCCTCAAAGAGAGAAAGAGCGCTCGGTTGCCAGCGGCGTTTCTCGGGTTGGCGCAGGAAATGGCGCCGGCCTGAAAGATCAAAAGATCGCAGCCTTCGGCAGCTCCTACAGGGGGAATGCGTTCGGCGTAGGAGCTGCCGAAGGCTGCGATCTTTTTGGGCTCAACCAAAATCCCTGAATACCACTATCAGCCGTTTTTGCCTCACTGCCACATGACGGACGCATTACAGGTTCAGGATGGCCCCATCTGCTTGATGAGGCCCGTCCATGAACCACTCGATCGCAACTGCCCTGACCAACCCCGGCGCCCCGATGAAGGTGCGCGGCGTGCAGAAACGCTTCGGCGCCTTCACCGCGCTGGATAACGTTTCCCTCGACGTGGCGGCTGGTGAGCTGGTGTGCCTGCTGGGTCCGTCGGGTTGTGGCAAAACCACCTTGTTGCGCTGCATCGCCGGTCTGGAAAAACAGGACAGCGGCGAGTTGTACCTTGGCAAACGCGATGTTTCCCACCTGGCACCGCAGGCCCGGGACTACGGCATCCTGTTTCAGTCCTACGCGCTGTTCCCCAATCTCACCGTCGAAGCGAACATTGCCTACGGCCTCACCGGCAGCGGTCGCGATGAAGTGCGCAAGCGCGTCGGTCAGATGCTGGAGCTGGTTGGCCTGACCGGCAGTGAGAAAAAGTACCCCGGCCAATTGTCCGGCGGCCAGCAGCAACGTGTCGCACTGGCTCGGGCCCTGGCGCCGGCGCCTTCGTTGTTGCTGCTGGACGAACCGATGTCGGCCCTCGACGCTCGGGTCCGCGAGCATCTGTGCACCGAACTGCGCCAACTTCAACGCAGCCTCGGCATCACCACCCTGATGGTCACCCACAATCAGGACGAAGCCATGCTGATGGCCGACCGCATCGCCGTGATGAACAACGGCAAGGTCGAGCAGTACGCCACGCCGCAGGAAATCTACGACCGCCCGGCCACGCCGTTCGTGGCGGAGTTCGTCGGCCAGGGCAACTGGCTGCCGTTCCACCGCAACAGCGACAGCCACGCCCAGGTCGGCGGGATGAACGTGCGCCTGGCGGACGGCAGTGCAAAAACCGCGTCGGGCCGGTTGTTCTGCCGCCCCGAGGCGATCAACGTCAACCCGCTGGTGCATGAGGAAAACCTGTTCCCGGCCAAGGTTCGCGAAATCACCTTCCTCGGCAACCGTTGCCGCATGAGCTTCGAACTCGATCAACTGCCGGGTCACGCGTTGCTGGCAGAACTGGCGCCGGAAGCCATGCCGCGCCTCGGCGCCCGGCAGATCATGGTTGCCTTGCCACCGCGCAGCCTGCAGGTGTTTGCCTGATGAGCGCGAACATCGCGCTGCCGATACCGCACAAGCAGGTGCGGCAGACCTCCCGTGCCGAGATCGGCGACCGGGTGTTCGTGGTCGGCGGCAAAGTCCTTTTGCTGGTGATGCTCGGCATCGCGGTGTTGATGCCGTTGCTGGCGATCTTCTGGCGTGGCTTCAGCTCGGAAGCCGGGCAGGGCGGTGGTCTGGTCGCGGCCCGTGAACTGGTGACCAGTGAGAATTTCCACTGGTTGCTCGGCAACAGCCTGAAAGTTTCCCTCAGCGTCGCGGCGATTGTCGTACCGCTGGCTTACCTGTTTGCCTACGCGCTGCAACGCACGTTGATACCGGGCAAAGGCATCTGGCGGGGCATGTCGCTGTTGCCACTGATGGCGCCGTCGATGTTGCCGGGTATTGCGCTGGTTTACCTGTTCGGCAACCAGGGCATGTTGCGCGGTTTGCTCTCGGACAATATCTACGGCTTCTGGGGCATTGTGCTGGGTGAGGTCATCTACACCTTCCCACACGCCTTGATGATTTTGCTGTCGGCGCTGTCCCTGGCGGATGCGCGTCTGTTCGATGCCGCCTCCAGCATGGGCGCCAGTCCGGCGAAAGCCTTCCGCAGCATCACCTGGCCGGCAACCCGTCAGGCCGTGTTCGCAGCGTTCTGCCTCGTATTTACCCTGACCATCACCGACTTCGGCGTGCCCGTGGTGGTCGGTGGCGACTATCAAGTGCTGGCACTGGAAGCCTACAAAGCCGTGGTCGGGCAGCAACAGTTCGGTCGTGGTGCGCTGATCGGCATGGTCCTGCTGCTGCCAGCGCTGTTCAGCTTTGGTGTCGATGCGTGGTTGCGTCGGCGTCATGGCGACTCCATGAGCGGTCGGGCGCAGGTCTTTCGACCGGCACCGTCGAAGCTGCGCGACGGCTGCTACCTCGCCATTGTGCTGCTGATCTGCGCGGTGTTGCTGCTGGTGTTCGGCATGGCGGTGTTCTCGTCACTGGTGAAATTCTGGCCGTACAACCTGTCGCTATCGCTCAACCATTACCAGTTCAACGACACGGCGGGCGGCGGCTGGCTGGCCTACGGCAACAGCGTGAAAATGGCCCTGTGCACGGCACTGATCGGCAGCGTGCTGATCTTCACCGGCGCGTACCTGATGGAAAAAACCAAGGGCCAGCGCGGGCTGAATCTGACCTTGCGCATGCTCAGTTTCGTACCGATGGCGGTGCCGGGTCTGGTGTTGGGCCTGGGTTATGTCTTCTTCTTCAACCTCACCGACAACCCGCTGCATGTGCTCTACGGGACTATGACCCTGTTGGTGGTCTGCACCATTGCTCACTATCTGACCACCGCGCAAATGACCGCGACCACCGCGTTGCGCCAACTCGACGCCGAGTTCGAAGCCGCCGCGCTGTCGCTCAAGGCGCCGCTGTACCGGCATTACCTGCGGGTCACCGTGCCGATCTGCCTGCCGGCGTTGCTGGACATCGTGCGCTACCTGTTCGTCTCGGCCATGACCACCGTTTCGGCGGCGATATTCCTCTACAGCCCTGACACCATCCTCGCGGCGGTGGCGGTGCTGAACATGGACGACGCCGGCAACGTCGGCGGCGCGGCAGCCATGTCCACGTTGATTCTGTTCACCTCGGCGGGCGTGTCCCTGCTGCTGGCCTGGGCCTCGCGCGGTTTGCTGCGCCGTTCCCAGGCCTGGCGGCAGACCGCGCCCGGTCATTGATTCGCTACTCCTAAAACCGAAAGCCCCTCAACTCAAAACAGGAAAAGATCATGTTCAAGCCCCTGGCCCTGGCCGCTGCTGTCCTCACTGCTTTCAGCCTGAACGCCTTCGCGGCGCCAACCGAGTTGACGGTGTACACCGCCCTCGAAGCCGAACAACTGAAGACCTACAAAGAAGCGTTCGAAAAAACCAACCCGGACGTCGAGATCAAGTGGGTACGCGACTCCACCGGCATCATCACTGCCAAGCTGCTGGCCGAAAAAGACCGTCCACAGGCTGATGCCGTCTGGGGCCTGGCCGCTTCGAGCCTGGCAATTCTCGATCAGCAAGGCATGCTGCAAAGCTACGCGCCGAAGGATCTGGGCAAGATCGGCGGCAACTACCGCGACGCCGCCAACCCGCCAGCCTGGGTCGGCATGGACGTTTGGGCCGCGACCATTTGCTTCAACACTGTCGAAGCCGAGAAGCAGGGTTTGACCAAGCCCGTGAGCTGGCAGGACCTGACCAAGCCTGAGTACAAAGGCAAGATCGTGATGCCGAACCCGGCCTCTTCCGGCACCGGTTTCCTCGACGTCAGCGCGTGGCTGCAGACCTTCGGCGAGAAGCAGGGCTGGCAGTACATGGACGACCTGCACCAGAACATCGGCCAGTACGTTCACTCCGGTTCCAAGCCTTGCAAACTGGCGGCGGCGGGTGAATTCCCGATCGGTATTTCCTTTGAATACCCGGCCGTACAGTTGAAGCGCAAGGGTGCGCCGCTGGACATCATCCTGCCGAAAGAAGGTTTGGGCTGGGAGATCGAAGCGACGGCTGTGATCAAAGGCACGCCGCACGAAGAGGCCGCGAAGAAGCTGGCTGACTTCTCGGCGAGTCCGGCGGCGATGGAGCTTTATAAAGAGAACTTCGCGGTGCTTGCTCAGCCGGGTATCGCCAAGCCGCAGACCGAATTGCCGGCGGATTACGAGCAGCGTTTGATCAAGAACGACTTTTCCTGGGCGTCGAAGAATCGCGATGAAATCCTGACCGAGTGGCGCAAGCGCTATGACGGCAAGTCCGAGAAAGTGGTTGCCAAGTAACTGACTGACATCTTGTGGCGAGGGAGCTTGCTCCCGCTGGACTGCGCAGCAGGCCCTTTTTTTGGGGGGCCGCTTCGCCCGAGCGCGGACCGGCCCGCGGGAGCAAGCTCCCTCGCCACAAAAGCGGGATTATCTTAATGACACACCACAACGACCTGCTGATCGTAGGCGCCGGCATCCTCGGCCTGTCCCACGCCTACGCCGCCGCCAGACGCGGTCTCAAAGTCACCGTCTTCGAACGCAGCGAAACCCCGCTTGGCGCCTCGATACGCAACTTCGGCCAGGCCCTCGTCACCGGCCAGCCACCGGGACAGATGCTCGAACTGGCCAAAGCCAGCCGCGAGATCTGGGGCCAATGGGCGCAACTGGCCGGCCTGCAACTCAAACGCAACGGCTCATACCTGTTCGCCCGCACCGAAACCGAAGAACATCTGTTGGAAGCTTTTTGCGCCGGACGAGCCGTGGAACACGGTTACCGTGTCGAGCTTCTGCGCGACGCTGGCTTGCGTGATTTATACGGCGGCCAGTTCAGCCATCACCGCGCCGCGCTGCACGGCATGGACGATCAACAACTGTATTCCCGCGAAGCAATCCCGGCGTTGATCGATTACCTGCGCCGGGAAATGAACGTCGAGTTTCACTTCTCCACCCTCGTGCGCGATATCGAGCCCGGTCGCTTGCACAGCACCGCCGGCACCTTCAGCGCCGAGCAGATCATCGTCTGCTCCGGCCACGATTATCAGACCTTGCTGGCCGAGCCGATCGCCGCGCTTGACCCGCAAATCTGCCGCCTGCAAATGCTCCGCGCCCGACCGCAGATCAACCTCAACCTGCAACATGCGCTGCTCACCGGTTTGAGTTGCGTGCATTACGGCGCATTTGCCGATCTGCCGGAAGCGGCGGCGGTGCAGGCGCAAATCCTGCGTGAAGAACCGCACCTGCACGAACACGGCATTCACCTGCTGATCAGCCCGACGCCTTACGGCGAACTGATCATCGGCGACTCCCATCACTATGGCAGCGATCCCTCGCCATTCAACGCCGAGCAAGTGGACGACTGGATGATCGAACTGGCCGAGCAGACGTTGGGCTGCAAGGTGCAAGTGGTCGAGCGCTGGCAGGGTGTCTATGGTTCCCGGGGGCCAGGACCGTTTTCGTTCCTGCGGCCGATGCCGGGCGTGAGCGTGGCGCTGATGCACACCGGCGTCGGCATGAGTGTCGGGCCGGCCATGGCCGAACGTAATGTCGCGACGGTATTGGGAGAGCTTTGATGGACCGCACTGCGCAAGTGATCGACGAAGTATTCGCGCTGTACGAACGTTTTGGCGACAGTGATTACATCGGCGAGCCGGTGTCGCAGATCGAGCACATGTCCCAGGCCGCACAACTGGCCATGGCGGAAGGCTTCGATGACGAAGTGGTGCTTGCTGCGTTCTTCCACGACATCGGGCACATCTGCGCCGAGAGTGCCGAGAACATGGGCGGTTTCGGCGTGGTCAGCCACGAACGCCTGGGTGCCGATTATCTGCGCCGCGCAGGCTTCAGCGAACGCGTGGCGCGGCTGGTGGAATACCACGTGCAAGCCAAGCGTTATCTGACACTCAAAGAGCCTGGGTACTACGAGCGTTTGAGCGAAGCCAGCCGCCGGACCCTGGAATATCAGGGCGGCGTGATGACCGCTGACGAGGCAGTAGCTTTCGAGCAGGATCCGTTGTGCGCCGTCAGTCTGCGCATGCGCCAGTGGGATGAGTTGGCCAAGGAGATGCGGGTGCCGGTGATTGATCTCGACGTGTTGAAGCGCAAGGCCGCGAATGTCTTGTCCGGCGAGGCGCGTTGAGTTGTCTCACAGGCAATAGCGAAACGGTGGATGGTTTAACTGGCGGCGACGGGTCAGTCTGGGCTTTTCCCAGGGAAGCGCACGGATGCGTTATTTGAAAGTGATTGCACAGGATCGAAGCGGGAAGGGTGTGGCGGATACGCTTGATTTTGAGTTTTATGAAGATGACCGGTTGCAGCGCAAGGCGACGGAGGCGGATCGACAGCGGCTCAAATCTTTCAGCAACACCTATTTGAAATGCGGTTGGTACAACAGTGGTGAAGGCGAGGAAAGGCACTTGCGCATTTTCTCGCAGAATCCATCCGCAGACGGCACGCCGGAAACGGTGCGGCTGCATTTTCATGAAGGGCCGGTGATTGCCTATAAGGCCGCGGCCCGTGATCTTGATAACGATGGGGTGTTCGAGCTGATATTGAGCTCGGATGTGGACAATGATGGGCATGCCAATCGTACGGATCGGAGTCGTGTTGCGGCGCTGGCGCGGGAGTTTTTGAAGATCGGCGGATGACCCCGGTACCGAGTCGCTGCCTTCGCGAGCAAGCCCGCTCCCACAGGGGAATGCGTACTCCTTGTGGGAGCGGGCTTGCTCGCGAAGGGGTCGGTCCGGGCACCGCCGAACTAAAGCTGCCGCGCCAACACCTCAACCTGCTCCTGCCGCTCCGCCTGACTCAACTTCGCCTGCGGATTAAGCGACGACCACTGCGGATGCGCCCGAGCCTTGTTCAGCGCCTCGGGCAGTTTGCCTTCGCGCCAGGTCTTGTCGTGCGGCGTGGCGACCTGGATGCTGTCCATCGCCGCATGCCCGCGCGCATTCAACGCCTGCAGCAACTGCCGCTGACGCAACGCCAACAACCGCAACACGCTGTCATCGACCGTCAATTCGCGCTGACCCTTGATCTTGCCCAGCAACCGGCTGCCATAACTGCGCGCGGTTTGCAGGGCGCCGCCGGCAATCGCGCCGGCCAGCGCCGCCGCGCCGAGGCTCATACCGCCAACCAGCAAATCCACTCCGGCCCCGGCCGCCGCGCCGGCCGCGATACCGCTACCGACCCGCACGCCCAGTTGCTTGAGGGTTTCCGGGTTGAACAGATCGTCGCCCCAACGGCCATCGAGCAACGGCAGATCACTGGCAGCCGCGTCCTGTGGGCGGAAGGCGTAGAGCTTGAGCAGGGCTTCGACGCAGCGTTGTTCACGTTGACGAACCGCTTTGCGCAGTTCGCTGATGGCTTGCTGTTCTTGCTCGGCGTCGCTGACCACACTGCGCCGACACGCCGCGCAATCGATCAACAGTTCGGCAATCAATCGCGCCGCACTTTGCTGTCGGGCCAGACGCTGAGCCTGCTGGTCGGCGATCAGACGCTCCAGTTGCTCACGGGAGTTTTCCAGCAGCAGCGCGAGGCTTTCATAGAGCCGCCGCTCGCCATCCTCCGGCGGCGCGACGCTGTCAAAGCGCACCAACGCATGCAGGCCCAGACGCGCCAGCGCTTCGCGCCAATCCGGCTCGCGGTGATTGGCACTGCTGACGAAATTCAGTACCGGCAGCAGCGGTTTACCGCAGCTGGCCAGCACGTCCAGTTCGTCGCGATACTTGGCCAACACCGGTTCGCGGGCGTCGATCACATAGAGGCCGGCATCGCAGGTGAGCAGTTGCCGCAGCACCTTGGCTTCCTGTTCGAACCTCTGCCGGGCTTCGCTGCCTTCAAGAAACCGCGCCAGCCGCGCCGGGCCGTCGAGGCGTTCACCGGGACGCTCCAGACGTTCGAGGTAGTCGAGCAGGGCGATGGCGTCTTCCAGACCGGGGGTGTCGAACAAGTCGAGCAAGGGCTCGCCATCCACCGACAACCGCGCGCCTTCGACGTGTCGCGTGGTGCTGGGGCGATGGGAGACTTCGCCGAAGCCGACATCACGGGTCAGCGTGCGCAGCAGCGAGGTTTTGCCGACGTTGGTGTGGCCGACCACAGCGAGCTTCAACGGCGCTTTCCACGGATTAGTCATGACCGGTCTCCAGCCAGTTCAGCGGCGCGCAGTCGGCGAAGGGCAGCTCCAACTGTTGCAGCGCCACGTGCCAGTCGCCGAGGCGCTCGGCGTCCAGTGCTTCGCCGGGAGGCGCTTGCAGCAACCAGACGCGGGTGGCGCTGGCGTTGCGGGCCAGTTCGGCGATCAGTGCGAGGCTGCCGCGATCCGGCGAACGTCTCGGGTCGCAGGCGATGGCCAGGCGCGCCGGAGGGAATCGGCTGAGCTGTTCCAGGAGTTTGTGGCGCGATTCGCGACTGTCGAGGACGCCCGCGTCGCTCACGGTTTTCGGCAGTGGCGGTGGCCATGGCCGTTGATCATCCAGCTCGATGGCCACCAGCAGCGCGCCGTCGCTTTGCAATTCACTGACGCCGCTTTCCACCCGATGAAGCTGCGCAGGCGCCGCGTCGCTGATGCCCAAGCGTTCGCTGGTGGGCATCAGGCGTTCGCGCAGTTGAGCGTAACCGGGCAGGTTCAGATCCAGATTCAGGTTTGCGCGGCCGCTTTTCCAGCGCCACAGGCAGAACAGCGCCAGGAGCAGGCGCGGCACAACGCCGTAAACCACCAACACGCCGACCAGCCACGTGGCCCAGGCCTGACGGGCGCTTTCGATGTTCAGCGCGGCATCGCCACTGGCGCGGATCATGTCCACCGTCGGAACGTTGAACCCCGCCAAAGCAGGCAGGGCGCCGAGTGTCTGGGTCATGACCACAAAGGTGTCGGCGCTGAGCAGGGTGGTTTCCCAGACGAAGCCGTAACGCCGGGTCGCCATCAGCATCAGCAGAATCACCAATGCGCTGAGCATCGCCAGCAACCACAAGCCATTGACCAGCACGCCGAGCGCCCAGCGATTGAGTTTCTGTCGTTGCAGCAACAACAGCAGCGCCGGCGCCAGTTGCACAGCTTTGGCGTCGCGGGCGAGTTTTTCGCTGAGCCACAACCACAAGCGTCCCAGCGTTGCGCCGTGCTCGCCAGCGAACACCAGGCCCAAGGCCCAGCTCAGCAACAGAATCAGGTTCAGCCCGAGCAGACTGCCCAGCGCCCAGAACACATTCACCGGCGTCTGACCGTCACCCAGCGCGGCGAACGCCAGCCCGGCGCCACTGACCACTGCCAGCACCGCCATCACGATCAGTGCCAGTCGCGCGCCTTGCAGCCAATGTCTCAGGGCTTCGGTCAGCCCATCGCGCTCGGCCAGCCACAAGGCGCGGCGCGAAATCCGTGTCGGCAGATCGCCACCCGCTGTGCGGGCCAGTCGGTTGGCTTCCAGATCATCCAGAGGGCCGGCGTGTTCTTCACGCAGGCGGATGGTTTCCGTCAGCCAGAGGTTATTCAGTTCAGTCACGCGGCATCCCGTCGCTTAATTGAGCTGTGAGCATAACCGCTGTGGCGCTTATCGGGGTACGGGAGGCTCTGGTATCCTCGCCGGCATGACTAAATCACTCCCCCTCAGCCTGATCGCAGCCCTCGGTGAAAACCGCGTGATCGGCGTCGACAACAGCATGCCCTGGCACTTGCCGGGGGACTTCAAATACTTCAAGGCCACCA
Source organism: Pseudomonas sp. LB3P81 (assembly GCF_054897965.1). Classification (NCBI taxonomy): domain Bacteria; kingdom Pseudomonadati; phylum Pseudomonadota; class Gammaproteobacteria; order Pseudomonadales; family Pseudomonadaceae; genus Pseudomonas; species Pseudomonas sp. LB3P81. The sequence goes on from NZ_JBUBVG010000001.1 coordinate 3,722,805, forward strand.
CCTTGGGCAAGCCGATCATCATGGGTCGCAAGACCTGGGATTCCCTCGGTCGTCCACTGCCGGGCCGGTTGAACATCGTGGTCAGCCGTCAGGCAGATCTGGTGCTGGAAGGCGCGGAAGTTTATCCGTCGCTGGAGGCAGCGGTGGTTCGCGCAGAGGAGTGGGCGAAGGAGCAAGGCGTCGATGAGTTGATGCTGATTGGTGGGGCGCAGTTGTATGCGCAAGGGCTGGCGCAGGCGGACCGGTTGTATCTGACGCGCGTGGCGTTGAGCCCGGAAGGGGATGCGTGGTTTCCGGAGTTTGATTTGGGCCAGTGGAAGTTGGTTTCCAACACCGAGAATCCGGCGGTGGAAGACAAACCGGCTTACAACTTCGAAGTCTGGGAAAAAGCCTAAAAGCTTCGCGAGCAAGCCCGCTCCCACATTGGATCTCCAGCGGATACAGGATCTATGTACGCAGCAGGACTAATGTGGGAGCGGGCTTGCTCGCGAAGAGGCCCGCTCAGGCGATGAAAAACTTAAGCCTGAGCCAACTCCGAATGCTCATCCGCATCCAGCAGTTCTTTATCCGTCTGCTGCATCATCTGGCTGGTAATCGCCCCGGCCGTGATCGAACCACTCACGTTCAACGCCGTACGCCCCATATCAATCAGCGGCTCAACCGAAATCAGCAACGCCACCAGTGACACCGGCAAGCCCATCGCCGGCAACACGATCAGCGCCGCGAAGGTCGCTCCACCACCGACACCGGCCACACCGGCCGAACTCAGCGTCACAATCGCCACCAGCATCGCGATCCACAGCGGGTCCAGCGGGTTGATGCCCACGGTCGGCGCTACCATCACCGCCAACATCGCCGGGTACAGGCCGGCACAGCCGTTCTGGCCAATGGTCGCGCCGAACGATGCGGCGAAACTGGCGATGGACTGCGGAATGCCCAGACGGCTGGTCTGCGCTTCGATGCTCAGCGGAATTGTCGCCGCGCTCGAACGGCTGGTGAAGGCAAACGTCAGCACCGGCCAGATCTTGCGGAAGAAGCGCAGCGGGTTGATCCCGGCCGCCGACACCAGCACGCCGTGGACCACAAACATCAGGCCCAGGCCGATATAGGACACCACCACAAAACTGCCGAGCTTGATGATGTCTTGCAGGTTGGAACCGGCGACCACTTTGGTCATCAGCGCCAATACGCCGTACGGGGTCAGTTTCATCACCAGACGCACCAGACGCATCACCCAGGCTTGCAGGGTGTCGATGGCGTTGATCACTTTTTGACCTTTTTCGACATCGTCCTTGAGCAATTGCAGGGCGGCGACGCCGAGTAAGGCCGCGAAAATCACCACGCTGATGATCGACGTCGGCTTGGCGCGGGCCAGGTCGGCGAACGGGTTTTGCGGGATGAACGACAGCAGCAACTGCGGCACATTCAAGTCGGCGACCTTGCCCGCGTAGTCGGTCTGAATGGTTTGCAGACGGGCCATTTCCTGCGTGCCGGCCACCAGCCCTTCAGCCGTCAGGCCGAACAGGTTGGTCAGACCGATACCGATCAGCGCTGCGATCGCGGTGGTGAACAGCAGCGTGCCGATGGTCAGGAAGCTGATCTTGCCCAGCGACGAAGCGTTGTGCAGGCGTGCCACGGCGCTGAGGATCGAGGCGAACACCAGCGGGATCACGATCATTTGCAGCAACTGCACGTAACCGTTGCCCACCAGATCGAACCAGCCGATCGAGGCTTTCAGCACCGGATTGCCGGCACCGTAAATCGTGTGCAAAGCGACGCCGAACGCGACACCCAACCCCAAAGCGAGCAGGACTTTTTTCGCCAGGCTCCAGGTGGTGTGGCGGGTTTGTGCCAGGCCAAACAGTAACGCGAGGAACACCAGCAAATTGAGAATCAGCGGCAGATTCATAAAGGCTCCGATAGTGACTTATGCCAGCCACCTTCCGGGGCAGCTGCGAACCGGCAAGCCTAACAGCTTGATTTTCAATGAATTAATATCAAAAAAGTCTGATAGCTGTCGTTTTTGGAATAAGCAGTTGTCGCTCACAGGGATGCAGCTGGCGCGATAGGTGCGTTCGCCGTCGCTGACAGACGAGGACTGTCACACGTATTTGTTAGCGTCGATATCTTTGATATCAGGGAGAACTGTCGATGAAACTCGCACCGAAATTTCTGGCTGCTGCACTCTGCCTTGGCCTCGCCGGCCAGGTCCTCGCCACGGATTTGAAGCATTGGCCAGCCGATCAGGCCAAGGCGCTGGACGCGATGATCGCGGCCAACGCCAACAAGGGTAACTACGCGGTGTTCGACATGGACAACACCAGTTACCGCTACGACCTCGAAGAGTCGTTGCTGCCGTTCATGGAGAACAAGGGCCTGATCACCCGCGAGAAACTCGATCCCTCCCTGAAACTGATGCCGTTCAAGGACACCGCTGATCACAAGGAAAGCCTGTTCAGCTATTACTACCGCCTCTGCGAACTCGACGACATGGTTTGCTACCCATGGGTCGCCCAGGTGTTCTCCGGTTTCACGCTCCAGGAGCTCAAGGGCCATGTCGATGAAATGATGGCGTCCGGCAAACCGGTGCCGGCCACCTATTACGAAGGCGACGTGGTCAAGAACCTCGACGTCAACCCGCCGAAGATCTTCACCGGCCAGAAAGAGCTCTACAACAAGCTGATGGAGAACGGCATCGAGGTCTACGTGATGACCGCCGCCTCTGAAGAGCTGGTGCGCATGGTCGCTGCCGATCCCAAGTACGGCTACAACGTCAAACCGCAGAACGTTATCGGCGTGAGCCTGCTGCTCAAGGATCAAAAGTCCGGTGAGCTGACCACGGCGCGCAAGCAAATCACCGCTGGCAAGTATGACGAGAAGGCCAACCTCGGCCTCGAACTGACCCCGTACCTTTGGACCCCGGCGACCTGGATGGCCGGCAAGCACGCGGCGATTCTGACCTACATCGATGAGTGGAAAAAACCGGTACTGATCGGCGGCGACACCCCGAGCAGCGATGGCTACATGCTGTTCCACGATGTGGACGTGGCCAAGGGCGGCATCCACTTGTGGGTCAACCGCAAGGACAAATACATGACCCAGATTAACGGCATGATGGCCAAGCACGCTGCGGCTCAGGCCAAGGAAGGGTTGCCGGTGACGGCGGACAAGAACTGGGTGATCGTCACACCGGCAGAAATCCAGTAGGAGCTGGCGAAGCCTGCGATCTTTTGATCTTGATCTTCCGGGGCCTGCGCTGAAGCTGGAAAAGATCGCAGCCTGCGGCAGCTCCTACAGGGACCGCCGCAAACAAAAATGCCCCGCACTTGGCGGGGCATTTTTTGTTCAACGGTTAAGCATTACAACCCGTCAAGCATCGCCTTGTTACGCACAGCACCCTTGTCGGCGCTGGTCGCCAGCAGGGCGTAGGCCTTCAGCGCGGTGGTCACTTTACGTGGGCGTTTTTCCACAGGCTTCCAGCCTTTCTGATCCTGCTCGGCACGGCGGCCGGCCAATTCTTCGTCGCTGACCAACAGGTTGATCGAGCGGTTCGGAATGTCGATCAGCACTTTGTCGCCGTCCTGCACCAGACCAATCGCGCCGCCCGCCGCCGCTTCTGGCGAAGCGTGGCCGATGGACAGGCCCGAGGTGCCGCCGGAGAAACGGCCGTCGGTGAGCAGGGCGCAGGCTTTGCCCAGACCTTTGGATTTCAGGTACGACGTCGGGTACAGCATTTCCTGCATGCCCGGGCCGCCTTTCGGGCCTTCGTAACGAATGATCACGATGTCGCCGGCCTTCACTTCGTCCGCGAGGATGCCGCGTACGGCGCTGTCCTGGCTTTCGAAGATCTTCGCGTTGCCTTCGAACACGTGGATCGACTCGTCGACGCCGGCGGTTTTCACCACGCAGCCGTCCAGCGCGATGTTGCCGTAGAGAACGGCCAGGCCGCCTTCTTTCGAATAAGCGTGCTCGACACTGCGGATGCAGCCGTTTTCACGGTCGTCATCCAGGGTTTCCCAACGGGTCGACTGGCTGAACGCGGTTTGCGTCGGGATGCCCGCCGGGCCGGCCTTGAAGAAGTGATGCACCGCTTCGTCGTCGGTCTGGGTGATGTCCCACTTGGCGATGCCTTCGGCCAGGGTCTTGCTGTGCACGGTCGGCAGGTCGGTGTGCAGCAGGCCGCCACGGGCCAGCGAACCGAGGATGCTGAAGATCCCGCCGGCGCGGTGCACGTCTTCCATGTGGTACTTCTGGATGTTCGGCGCGACTTTGCACAGTTGCGGCACATGGCGGGAAAGACGGTCGATGTCGCGCAGGTCGAAATCGATCTCGGCTTCCTGGGCGGCGGCCAGCAAGTGCAGGATGGTGTTGGTGGAACCGCCCATGGCGATGTCCAGGGTCATGGCGTTTTCGAACGCCTTGAAGCTGGCGATGTTGCGCGGCAATACCGACTCGTCGTTCTCGCCGTAGTAACGCTTGCACAGCTCGACGATGGTGCGGCCGGCCTGTAGGAACAGCTGTTCGCGGTCGCTGTGGGTGGCCAAGGTCGAACCATTGCCCGGCAACGCGAGACCGAGGGCTTCAACCAGGCAGTTCATCGAGTTGGCGGTGAACATGCCAGAGCACGAACCGCACGTCGGGCAGGCGCTGCGCTCGTACTCGGCGACTTTCTCGTCAGAAGCGCTGGAGTCGGCGGCGATCACCATGGCGTCGACCAGGTCGAGACCGTGGCTGGCCAGTTTGGTCTTGCCGGCTTCCATCGGACCGCCGGACACGAAGATCACCGGGATGTTCAGGCGCAGGGACGCCATCAGCATGCCGGGGGTGATCTTGTCGCAGTTGGAAATGCAGACGATGGCGTCGGCGCAGTGGGCGTTGACCATGTACTCGACGGAGTCGGCGATGATCTCGCGGCTCGGCAGCGAATACAGCATGCCGTCGTGGCCCATGGCGATGCCGTCGTCCACGGCGATGGTGTTGAATTCTTTTGCCACACCGCCGGCGCGTTCGATTTCGCGGGCGACCAGTTGGCCCAGGTCCTTGAGGTGGACGTGGCCCGGTACGAACTGGGTGAAGGAGTTGGCAATGGCGATGATCGGCTTTTTGAAGTCGTCATCTTTCATCCCCGTGGCGCGCCACAGTGCGCGGGCACCGGCCATGTTGCGGCCGTGGGTGGATGTTTTCGAGCGGTAATCAGGCATGAAGCACTCCGGGCGGCTAATCAGGTATCAAAAGGGAAGTGAGCTTCTATTGACGTCTGGAACACTCAGAAATGGCCGTGTGTCCGGAAGTTGCCGATAACTTTGCGGGATCGCCGCGCGCTTCAGCTTGAGCTCATAAACCCGCCGGGGGATGACTGGCGATGAATGTCGCGATTCTACACGGCTGGCGGCGGGAGGGAATGGCTCCACGCATCCACGAGACGTTCGGCTGGTATCCCTGTAGGAGCGAGCTTGCTCGCGATGAACGCGAGAACGCCGCGGGGTGTCAGCTTGCGAGCGTTATCGTTGACGACCATCGCGAGCAAGCTCGCTCCTACATTGGCCCGTGTTCAGATCCAGATCGCGTCCCATAGCGGATATTCGCCGATATGCTCAACTAACCCTGCTCGCAACGGATTGGCAACGATATATCGAGCCATCGCTTTCAGATCGTCCTCGCGACGCAGAGCGCGGTCGAAGTAGCCCTTTTGCCAAACGGGTGCTGAAAAGCCTCGTTCGTTATTGATGAGTCGCGCACAGCGGGATTTGGTGACTTGCATCAGTTTCGGCAAATCCTTGTTATGCAACTCAACCAGCCAGTGAAAGTGATCCGGCATGACCACCCAGGATAGGGAAGTAACGGTGCCGGTTTCCTGAGCTCTTCTGAACTCGTTGACCAGTAACCGACCCATGCGCCAATCCTTGAATATCAGTTGTCGTTGATGAGTAACAGCGGTCAGCAAGTAGACCCGGCCGGGCTCCGAGCGACGGCCGATACGTAAGCAATGGGCTTTTGGTGTGCTGGACATTCCGTTGTCCTCTTCTGAAAAATGAAGACAAACGGTAGGTGCGAGACGGGTGGTTGTCGCTGCGACAGTGGTTCTGGATGTGTCGCGTATATGTAGGAGCGAGCTCGCTCGCGAAAAGCCTGAGAGCGCCACGGGGTGTCAGGCTGCCAGCGTTATCGTTGACGACCCTCGCGAGCGAGCTCGCTCCTACAAGGGTGAAACGCGTTAGCGGCCGATTCTGTAACTCGTCAGCAAGCCCCAAAGGCTGAAGATGATGAAGCTGACAGCGATGGTCATCAGCAAGTTGACCCCGGCTTGTGCGAGGGCGGCGCTGCTGACGGCGGCGGTGATGAACATGATGCTATTGCCTGCAGATGCCGCCGTCCCGGCGCTACTTGAGAACAGCAACATGGCTGCGGAAATGGCGGCAGGCCGAACCAATGTGACCGCCAAAGCACTGATCAGCATCGGTATGAGTAAGGTGATGGTCGTCATCGCCTCAAAACTGATGATCAACGCCAACAACACACCGGCGGTACCCAGTAATCCAAGGCCGATGTTGATTTGCAGAGAGAGGGAGATATGTTTCTGCACGGTGGTAGCAACTAATCCACCAAGAAAATAGGCGACTCCATACACCATAAGTACCCACGCGTACTGGTACTCGGACAGTTTCAACTCATCCATGAAAATCAGCGGTGTCACGCTGATCAACGCGAAATAACAAGCGAACACTAACGCGGCTATCCACCAATAACGGATGAAGTCTCTATTTCCAGCGATGGATTTCAGCGTGCGGATGACTGAAACGGGTGTTTTTTCTGGGATTGCTTCCTTGGAAGGCAATATCAGTTGGGCATGGATAAACATGCCAAGCGCCATGAGCGCAAAACCATAAAAACTGCCCTGCCAATCGAACGTGGTTTGTAGCCATGAGCCGAACAGCGGTGACAGCGCAACAAAGGAACCGCTCAGTGTCATGTAATAAATGCGCACCCGGGCCCGGTCCTGTTCATCGTACAAGTCCTCCACCAGTGCATGACCCAGCACAAAGAAACCACACCCGATGGCTTGGACGGCGCGAAATAGCAGGAAGCTCAGGTAGTCCGTCGCCAGCGCGCAGCCTATCGAGCCGAGTGTAGAAACAACGATGCAACCAAGAAGAACTTCCTTGCGCCCCCACTTATCTGAAAGCGGGCCGGTTATTAATTGAGAAAACGCAAAAACCAGCGTGAACAAGCTGATGGAAAGGGCGATGTCAGCGGTTGAAGTGTCGAACTTCGCGGCCAAGGCAGGAAAAGAAGGCAGGAGGATGTTCAGCGGAAAAAAACTGATTAACGAGATATTGGTAATCAGGATAAAGCGGGAGACTCGTTGGCGTTTCAGATCGGCGTTTAGAGGGGGGCAGGAGGACTCAGACATTGTTTTTGTTTTCCGGAGTGATCAAGCGTTCATGCTTGAAACCAGAAACCGATACTAGTCTGGGACGCAGGGAATTCAATCAAAAGCGCTGTAGGAGGCTTCCTGTTTTGATGCCGGTTAATGCTGTAGGACCGAGCTCGCTCGCGAAAAACCTGAGAACGCTGCGTTGTGTCAGGCTGTCAGCGTTATCGTTGACAATTTTCGCGAGCGAGCTCGCTCCTACAGTGGTTTTTTGTTGTTAGCTGTTTGGCAGCAACCGGCAGGTGATGCTCTTGATGTAGCGGGTTTCAGCGATGGCCGGGTGCACTGGGTGATCCGGGCCCTGACCGCCACGTTCCAGCATCTGGATGTTGCGGTCCAGGTGACGGGCGCTGGTCAGCAGGATGTTCTGCAGATCGTCTTCCGGCAGGTGCATCGAGCACGAAGCGCTGACCAGGATGCCGTCCTTGCTGAGCAGGCGCATGGCTTGCTCGTTCAGGCGACGGTAGGCGCCTTCACCGTTTTTCATGTCTTTCTTGCGTTTGATGAACGCCGGCGGATCGGCCACGATCACGTCGAAACGTTCTTCGCTGGCTTTCAGTTCTTTCAGGGCTTCGAAGACGTCGCCTTCGATGCAGGTCATTTTCTCGGCAAAGCCGTTCAGCGCGGCGTTGCGCTCGACGCCGTCGAGGGCGAAGGCCGAAGCGTCGACGCAGAACACTTCACTGGCACCGAATGCGGCCGCTTGCACGCCCCAGCCGCCGATGTAGCTGTACAGATCCAGTACGCGTTTGCCTTTGGCGTAAGGGGCCAGGCGCGCGCGGTTCATGCGGTGGTCGTAGAACCAGCCGGTTTTTTGGCCTTGAATGACCGGCGCTTCGAACTTCACGCCGTTCTCTTCCAGCGCCACCCACTCCGGCACCAGGCCGAACACGGTTTCGACGTAGCGGTTGAGGCCTTCGGCATCGCGGGCGGCGGAGTCGTTCTTGAACAGAATGCCGCTTGGCTTGAGCACTTGGGTCAGCGCCGCGATCACGTCGTCTTTATGGGCTTCCATGGTCGCCGAAGCGATCTGCACCACCAGAATGTCGCCGAAACGGTCGACCACCAGACCTGGCAGCAGGTCGGAGTCGCCGTAGACCAGGCGATAGAACGGCTTGTCGAACAGGCGATCGCGCAGGGACAGGGCGACGTTCAAGCGATGCACCAGCAGCGATTTGTCCAGCGGCAGCTTGATGTCACGCGACAGCAGGCGGGCGCAGATCAGGTTGTTCGGGCTCATGGCAACGATGCCCAGCGGCTTGCCGCCGGCGGCTTCGAGAATCGCCTGATCGCCAGCCTTGAAGCCGTGCAACGGGGTGGCGGCTACATCGATTTCGTTGCTGTAGACCCACAAGTGGCCGTTTCGCAGGCGACGGTCGGCGTTGGCTTTGAGGCGCAGGCTAGGCAGGGACATGACGTCGCTCCGGAAAAAAGAGCGGGAGTATAGCGTGTTGCAGCGCTGACAGGTTTGGAGGTGGACATGTGGCGAGGGAGCTTGCTCCCGCTGGACGGCGGAGCCGTCCCAACTACGGTTGTTGCAGTACATCAGACGGACTGCATTCGCTGGGTTTGCGTCTGCTTCGCAGCCGAGCGGGAGCAAGCTCCCTCGCCACAGGGGGATGCACTGCGCTCAGGAGACGGATTGGGAAATTTATGAAACTTCAGGCGATATGCCGGCCGATGTGTCGGATCAAACTTTATAAAGGTTAGAATCTCCACCTGTCCCAGAGTGTGTACCTATGTCCCAAGAGCTGACCACCGAACAGATCCAACAGTCCTTGCAAGGCATCAGCGTGCCGGCCCAACCGCAAATCATGGTGGATTTGCAGATGGAGCAGTACATGCCCGATCCGGATCTGGAAGTGATCGCCAAGCTGATTTCCCAGGACCCAGGTCTCTCTGGTTCCCTGCTCAAAATCGTCAACTCGCCGTATTACGGCTTGAGCAACAAGATCGCCTCGATCCAGCGTGCGGTGAATCTGCTGGGTAGCCGTTCGATCATCAACCTGATCAACGCACAGTCGATCAAGGGTGAAATGAACGATGACACCATCGTCACCCTGAACCGTTTCTGGGACACCGCTCAGGACGTGGCGATGACGTGCCTGACTCTGGCCAAGCGCATCGGTATCGAGGCCGGCGATGAAGCGTATGCCTTGGGCCTGTTCCACGACTGCGGCGTGCCGCTGATGTTGCAGCGTTTCCCTGACTACATGACGACACTCGAAGTGGCCTACGCCAACGCGAGTGCTGAATGCCGGGTGGTGGACACTGAAAATCGGGTGTTCAATACCAACCACGCGGTCGTCGGTTACTACACGGCCAAATCCTGGCGCCTGCCGGAGCACGTGAGTGCCGCAATCGCCAATCACCACAATACGCTGGCGATTTTCAGCGATGAGTCTTCGCGCAACAGCCAGCTGAAAAACCTGCTGGCGATCCTGAAAATGGCCGAGCACATTTGTGCGTCCTACCGGGTACTGGGCAACCAGAACGAGGACCATGAATGGAACAGCATCGCGGTGTTGGTGCTTGATTACGTGGGCCTCTCGGAATACGACTTCGAAACCCTCAAACAAACGATTCGCGACCTCGGCACTCACCGCTGAGTGTGGTGAGAGCCTGATTCGAGAGCTCCATGCCAGAACTGCCGGAAGTCGAAACCACCCGCCGCGGTATTGCGCCCTATCTGGAAGGTCAGCGCGTCAGCCGGGTGATTGTGCGTGAGCGTCGCCTGCGCTGGCCGATCCCTGAAGACCTGGATGTGCGGCTCTCTGGTCAGCGCATCGTGCTGGTGGAACGGCGCGCCAAGTACCTGTTGATCAACGCCGAGGTCGGCACGCTAATCAGCCATTTGGGGATGTCGGGCAATTTGCGTCTGGTGGAAGTCGGTATGCCGGCCGCCAAGCATGAGCATGTAGATATCGAACTGGAGTCGGGCCTGGCCCTGCGTTATACCGACCCGCGACGCTTTGGCGCGATGCTCTGGAGCCTCGACCCGCTCAACCACGAATTGTTGATTCGCCTGGGGCCGGAGCCGTTGACCGACCTGTTCGACGGCGAGCGCTTGTTCCAGCAGTCCCGTGGGCGTTCGATAGCGGTCAAGCCGTTCATCATGGACAACGCGGTGGTGGTCGGCGTAGGCAATATCTACGCGACTGAAGCGTTGTTTGCGGCCGGTATCGACCCGCGTCGTGAGGCCAAGAGCATTTCCCGGGCGCGCTATCTGAAGCTGGCCATCGAGATCAAACGCATTCTGGCCGCCGCCATCGAGCGCGGCGGCACGACGTTGCGCGACTTTATCGGCGGCGACGGTCAGCCCGGTTATTTCCAGCAGGAATTGTTCGTGTATGGCCGTGGTAGCCAACCGTGCAAGGTGTGTGGAACAGAGCTGCGGGAAGTCAAACTCGGGCAGCGCGCCAGCGTCTTTTGCCCTCGCTGCCAGAGCTGATATCTCCTACGGTCTATAGTCAGTGTTCTCACTGCCTAGTCGAAGGACCGCGCCATGAACCTGTTTCGAACCCTTGTCGTCGTTACGCTGCTGAGCGTCGGTACGCCAGTGCTGGCGGCAAAGACCGGCAGCGGTGATCCGCGCTACACCATCCAGAACCCCCCGGCCTACGCCATGCTCGGCGATTTGCTGATTGCCCGACCCTTGCTGGTCGCGGCAACGGTGATCGGCGCGGGGGCGTTTGTGGTGTCGTTGCCGTTTACCGCGTTGGGCGGCAATGTTGGCGATGCGGGGCAGGCGCTGGTGGTCGACCCGGCGAAAGCGGCGTTTGTGCGGTGTCTGGGGTGTATCGGGGAGGGGTTTGAGCAGCGGGAGTGAATCAGTTAGATCTTCGGTGTAGCTGATGGCCCTTTCGCGAGCAAGCCCGCTCCCACACTGGATCTGCGTCGTTCACAAAACCCCTGTGGGAGCGGGCTTGCTCGCGAAGAGGCCCGAATAAACGCTACAAAATATCGGAATCAAGCCTTGCCGGTAATCTTCCGGTACTTCTCCATCAACTGCTCTTCAGTCTCCGGATGCGCCTCGTCCAGCGGAATGCAATCCACCGGGCAGACCTGCTGGCACTGAGGTTCGTCGTAGTGGCCGACACACTGTGTGCACAGGTTCGGGTCGATCACGTAGATCTCTTCGCCCTGGGAAATGGCGGCGTTCGGGCACTCGGGTTCGCAGACGTCGCAATTGATGCAATCGTCGGTGATGATCAGGGACATGCTAACTCCAGCCGGGGCGCAAGGCCCGGGCGCAATAAACCAATGCGCAATTGTGCCGCATTGGCGCTGTAGGAGCCAGCTTGCTGGCGATGGACGGGAGAGCGCCGCGTTCATTCAGGCAGCCCTCGTCACCGTTAACGTCCATCGCCAGCAAGCTCGCTCCTACAGGTTTATTTCTTGAAGCGTTCGGTGAGGGCGTCCGCCACCGCAGGGTGGACGAATTTGGTGATATCGCCGCCCAGGGCCGCGATTTCACGGACCAGCGTCGAGGAGATGAACGAATAACGCTCGGACGGCGTAAGAAACAGGCTTTCCACGTCCGGCGCCAGCTGACGGTTCATGTTGGCCAGCTGAAATTCGTATTCGAAGTCCGAAACCGCGCGTAAACCACGCAGGAACACGTTGGCATTCTTCTCTTTGGCGAAATGCGCCAACAGCGTCGAGAAGCCGACGACTTCAACGTTCGGCAGATGTTTAGTGACCTCGCGGGCCATCTCCACACGCTGTTCCAGGGGAAACAACGGGTTTTTCTTCGGGCTGGCAGCGACGGCGATGATCACATGATCGAACAGGCGCGCGGCGCGTTCGACCAAGTCGCCATGGCCCTTGGTAATAGGGTCGAAGGTACCTGGGTACAACACTCGGTTCATCGCGTCGTCCTGGCGGGAGTCCGTTGGGGAGTCGGATGGTATCGCAGCCTTCCCGGTCGGCCAAGTCGCCTGTTGGGTAAGAAAGCACTATAGACGATGGGAATATTCGCTCTTTTCACGGGTTTTTCAAACGTTCGGCGAGCGAAGTCGCCAATTGCGCGGTCAGCCCGTAGACCGACAATTGCGGGTTTGCGCCAATGCTGGTGGGGAACAGCGAGCCGTCGTGGATCGACAGGTTGCTGAGTTGATGATGCCGGCCAAGGCTGTCGGTCACGGCGTTTTTCGGGTCTTCGCCCATGGCACAACCGCCCATCACATGGGCACTGCCCAGGCGTGTGCGATACAGCTCGAGGCTCAACCCGTCGATCAGCGTGCGCGCTTCGGCCAGGGTTTTCACGTAACGCGCGTCGGCGTGCATTGGCATGACGGCGTTGGCGCCACCGGCGAACTGGATCTCGGCCATGCTGTGGAACGCGCGGCGTAAACCGTCCCAGGCGTAGGCTGAAACCTGATAATCGAGCACCGGCGTGTTGTCACCGCGCAGTTCGACACTGCCGCCGGGGCTGTCCGGGTGAAAACCGTCGCGCAGCAATGCGAGCATGGCGTGTGTATGGGGCAGATTTTCCATGTGCTGCGCGTTTTCCTTGCCGTAACCGCCGAGCAGGGTGGCCGCCAGCGCCGGGTGCAGCGGTGGCACTTCGAGTTTGTAAGCCATCTTGCCGGTCGTGCCGTCCTGCCATTGGAAGTGGTCGGAGTAGATCGACTGCGGCGCGCCGTAGAACGGGTTGATCACCTCGTCGAACAGCCCGGCGGACATGTTTACCAAATGCAGAAAGGTCCGTTTGCCCAGCCGCTTGTGCGGGTCTGGCGCATCCGAGCGCAACAGCAGCGCGGGGCTGTTGATCCCGCCGCCGGCCAGCACGTAATGCCGCGCCTTGACCGTGATCGTCCTGCCCGTGGGGGCGACGCAACGGTCGTCCATCGCCACGCACTGCAGGCCCGTGACCTTGCTGTCCTGGATCACTAATTTTTCAGCGCGGGCCAGGTAAAGCAGCTCGCCACCCTTTTCCAGGGTCGCCGGAATCGTCGTCACCATCATCGATTGCTTGGCGTTGGTCGGGCAGCCCATGCCGCAATAACCGAGGTTCCAGCAGCCACGCACGTTGCGCGGGATGACGTGCCAGGTGTAACCGAGCTTCTCGCAGCCCTTGCGGATCACGTCGTTATTGGCGTTCGGCGGGACCATCCAGGGCGCGACGCCCAGACGTTGCTCCATTTTCTCGAACCACGGTGCCATTTCGGCCGGGCTGTGGCCTTTGACGTCGTGCTCATTGGCCCAGTGTTCGAGCGTCGGGTCCGGGGTACGAAAGCTCGACGTCCAGTTGATCAGCGTAGTACCGCCCACCGCCCGGCCTTGGAGGATGGTGATCGCGCCATCCTTGCTCATGCGGCCGATGCCTTCCTGATAGAGGCTGGTGTAGGCCTGGTCTTCGAGCAGCTTGAAATCGCTGCTGGTCTTGAGCGGACCTTCTTCGATCAGCAACACCTTGTAGCCGGCGGCGCTGAGGATTTCGGCGGTGGTGCCACCACCCGCGCCGCTGCCGATGATTGCTACGTCCGCTTCAAGGGTCAGGTTTTCGGTCAGTTGCGAGCCGTTGTAGGTTTTCCAGCCGCGGGCCATGCCTTCGCGGAACGGGTCGGGTACGGGCATGTTCGGGTTCTCTTGTTGTTTTTGGATTCTGTGGTGATGCGAAGGGGACGACTCGGTCTCAAACCGCAGGCGGCCCGGGATACCCGCAATGCGCCCACGATTCAGCCCGGCTGTACCACGCCATCATCACCAGTTGCTGCAACGAGCTGTGCCCCATGCGCAACAGGCTCAACGAACTGTTTTCCCAGCGCTGAAGAAAATGCCGGATCTCGTCGGCACTGGCGTTTTCCCAACTGCCCCAGATTCCGGTCAATGGCCCGCGAGTCACGGCCATCCCCAGCACATCGAACAGTTGCCGAGTCAGCTTGAGCATTTCCGGCGACAGATGATCGAGCCCGTTATCCAGGGTTTTCAGGGTGCCATCCACGGCCGTTGGCAGGTTCTCGACCGCCACGGCACCGTCAAGCATCACCGGGATCAGAGCCCGCAAAAACAGCAGGTCGCCGCTGCGCAACATCGCGAAACCGTTGGCCGGAATACTCGAAGAGCAGCCGCTGAGGCTCGCACCCAGTCCGGCCGTGGCCAGAAACGCACTCGCGCCGAGGCTGAATTTAAGCAAGCCGCGCCGTGACAGCGCGGGTGTATCGGACAGGCCTGGGCTCATTATTGTTATTACCCGAAGGATTTTGATCGTTAGCGGATAAACAGCTTCTGGATCAGTTTCTGAATGGATTTGCCGTACGGCGGGTAGATCAGCTTCGCCGCGTTGAAACGCTGTTTGATCAGCACACCTTTGGCTTTACTAAAGGTCAGGAAGCCCTCGTGGCCGTGGTAATGACCCATGCCCGAGGCGCCGATGCCGCCGAACGGCATGTCCTCCTGGGCAACATGCAGCAACGTGTCGTTCAGGCACACGCCGCCAGAATGGGTCTGATGCAGGACGCGGTTTTGTTCGCGCTTGTCGTAGCCGAAGTAATACAGCGCCAGCGGACGAGGTCGCTGGTTGATGTAGGCAAACGCCTCATCCAGATCCTTGTACGGAACGATCGGCAGCAGAGGGCCGAAGATTTCGTCCTGCATCACCATCATCTCGTCGGTGACGTTGAGCAGCAGGCTGTGGCTCATGCGGCGCCCCTGACCCTGGTCGAACAACGGGATCAGCAGCGCGCCTTTGCTGGTGGCATCGCTGATGTAGCCGTTGAGTCGGGCCAGTTGTCGGTCATTGATGATCGCGGTGTAGTCCGGGTTGTCAGCCAGTGTCGGATAAAATCCGCGAACCGCCTGACGATAGGCTTCGATGAAAGAGCCTACGCGGTCTTCCGGTACCAGCACGTAGTCCGGGGCCACGCAGGTTTGTCCGGCGTTGAGCGTCTTGCCGAACGCGATGCGTTCGGCGGCATCTTTCAATGGCACATCGCGGGAAACGATGGCCGGAGATTTGCCGCCCAGTTCCAGCGTCACCGGGGTCAGGTTTTCGGCCGCCGCGCGCATCACATGTTTACCGATGCTGGTGGCGCCGGTGAACAGCAGATGATCGAAACGCAGACGGGAAAACGCCACGCCGATATCGGCCTCGCCGAGCACTACGCACACCAGGTCTTCGGGAAAGATCCGGGCCAGCAATTCCTTGAGCAGCAAACCGGTGGCGGGGGTCGATTCGCTGAGTTTGAGCATCACCCGGTTGCCCGCCGACAAGGCACCCACCAAAGGGCCGATGGCCAGGTACAGCGGGTAGTTCCAGGGCACGATCACCCCGACCACCCCCAGCGGCTGATAAACGACTTTGGCCGAGGCGGGCTGGAAGGCAACGCCGACTTTGCGCCGTGAAGGCTTCATCCAGCCTTTGAGGTGCTGACTGGCGTAGTGAATACCGTGCAGGCTCGGCATCAGTTCGGCGAGCAGGGTTTCATCGGCGCTGCGGTGGCTGAAGTCCTGGCTGATGGCGTCGACCAGCGCCTGGCGCTCAGTGCTCAACAAATCCCGCAGGGCTTTGAGCCATTGCTGGCGCTGCGCCGCCGGTGGCATCGGGTTGGCGGCATAGGCGGCGCGCTGGACGTCGAACAAGGTTTGGAGTTCTTCCAGTGGCTGCTGCAGGTTCTGAAGGTAGGCAATTTCAGCAGTCATGGTCATCTCCGGATTTATTGTTGTGAAGAACTTTTTAGAGTCCATGCTCTATAAAGTCAAATGACATCCTGGCGCAGCGTTGTTTTATCCACGGGCGGATAGGTCGTAAGATGCCCGTCAACGCACTCTGAATTAAAGCTCAAGCCATGGCCCCACGGATCAAAACCAGCGAGCGCATCGTGCAGAACAGCCTGGAGCTGTTCAATCAGCAGGGCGAGCGCAGCATCAGCACCAACCACATTGCTGCCCACATGGAAATTTCCCCGGGCAACCTGTACTACCACTTCCCCAACAAGCAGGCGATCATCGCCGTGTTGTTCAGTGAGTACGAAAGCCTGGTGGACAGCTTCCTGCGCCCGCCCCAAGGGCGCGCCGCCACGGTCGAGGACAAGCGTTACTACCTCCAGGAGTTGCTGGCGGCCATGTGGCGCTACCGGTTTTTGCACCGTGACCTTGAGCACTTGCTCGACAGCGATCCGGAACTGGCTGCCCGTTACCGGCGTTTTTCCCAACGCTGCGTGATCCAGGGCACGGCGATCTACAGAGGGTTCGTCGAGGCCGGCATCCTGGAGATGGATCGGGTGCAGATCGAATCCCTGACGCTCAACGCCTGGATCATCCTGACGTCCTGGGTGCGTTTCCTGTGCACCACGCGGGAAAACTCCAAGCACCTGAGCGAACAGGCGATCAAACGTGGGGTTTACCAGGTGCTGGTGCTGGAGGCCGGGTTCGTCACGGATCAGTCCCGCGATGCGGTCAACGCACTGTTTGAAGAGTTTTACGTGCCGCTGGCGCAAGCCCTGGAAGAAGTACAGTAGGATCAGACATCGCCAAATCACTGGAGCCCGTTATGCCCATTGCGCAACTGATCAGCCCGCAAGCACTGGACCTGAAAAAGGAGCAGCCTGGGCGGGTGATTCTGGATTGTCGTTTTGCCCTCGAAGACCCGGATTACGGCCAGCGCAGCTATGCCGAAGGGCATATCGCCGGGTCGAGTTTTGCCGATCTTGAGCGCGACCTGAGCGGGACAGTGATCAAAGGTGTGACCGGGCGCCATCCGTTGCCCGAACCTGAAGATTTGATCGAGCGTTTGCAGGCCTGGGGCATCAATGCCGACAGCGAAGTGGTTTTGTATGACGACGGTCCCGGCGCCTACGCGGCGCGGGCCTGGTGGTTGCTGGCCTGGCTGGGCAAGCGCGACGGCGTGTTCATCCTCGATGGCGGACTCAAGGCCTGGCACGCGGCGGGTTTGCCTCTGAGTCTAGATGCTCCCGGTGTTGAACGTGGGACCTTTACCGGGACGCCGGACAATGCGCTGATCCTGAGCGCCGAACAGCTTCAGCAACGTCTCGGCCAACCCGCGCTGACCTTGCTCGATGCCCGCGCCTTGCCGCGCTTCAAGGGTGAAGTGGAACCGATCGACCCGATTGCCGGGCACATTCCCGGCGCGCAATGCGCGGCGTTCACCGACAACCTGGGCAGCGACGGGCATTTCCTGCCGGCCG
Organism: Pseudomonas sp. LB3P81; assembly: GCF_054897965.1. Lineage (NCBI taxonomy): Bacteria > Pseudomonadati > Pseudomonadota > Gammaproteobacteria > Pseudomonadales > Pseudomonadaceae > Pseudomonas > Pseudomonas sp. LB3P81. The sequence continues at coordinate 3,740,388 of NZ_JBUBVG010000001.1, forward strand.
ATCAGCTCAAGCAGCGGTTTGCGGCGAAACTCGGCAATCGTTCACCGATTGATCTGGTGGCGTACTGCGGTTCGGGCGTGACGGCTTGCCATAACCTGTTTGCGTTGTGCCTCGCGGGATATCCGTTGGGATCGTTGTATGCCGGCTCGTGGAGCGAATGGATCAACGAGCCTGCGCGCGGCGTCGCCAAAGGCGAGTAAAGATCAAAAGATCGCAGCCTTCGGCAGCTCCTACAGTAGGAATGTGTATAGCTGTAGGAGCTGCCGAAGGCTGCGATCTTTTTGTTTCTAAAGTCGAGCACTGCGATACGCCCCCGGCCCAACCCCGTAAACCTGCTTGAACTGCCGATTCAGGTGACTCTGGTCGGCAAAGCCCAGCTGCATGGCCACTTCCAGCGGCAAACAGCCGCCTTGCAACAATGCCCGCGCCCGGGCGATGCGCTGCTGCATCAGCCAGGTGTGCGGTGGCATGCCAGTGGTGCGGCGAAATACCCGGGCGAAGTGGAACGGCGACAGGTTCACCGCTGCCGCGAGTTCTTCCAGCGACGGCGGCGCTGCCAATTGTGCCTGCAGCAGTTCCTTGGCCAAGGTCACCGCCCGGTGTTCCTTGCCGGGTTTACCAGCGTCCGGGACGGCGGCGTGACGTTGCAGCAACGACAGCATCATTTCCCGCCAGGCGGTCTGCTGTTGCAGGGCTGTGGACGGCGTTTCGAGCAGGCGATGCAGTTGGCAGAAACCCTTCACCAGATCCGGATCGCGATACAGCGTGGCGCCAAACGCCGGCAAGGTGTGGGTCGGTAGTTCCAGCTCGGTCAGCAGCGAAAGAATCTGCCCGCTGTCGGGATAAAACGCCCGGTACAGCCAGCCGTCTTCCGTGCCCTTGTGGCCGGTGTGCAATTCATCAGGGTTGATCAACACCAGCGTACCGCTGCCCGCCAGGTGTTCGGCGCCGCGATAGCGATAACGCTGAGCGCCGGCCATGATCATGCCGATCACGTAACCGTCATGTACATGGGGGGCGAAACGGTGTTCGATGTAGCGCGCGGACAACAACTCGACCCCGGCCAACGGCGCCGTTTGCCAGAAACGGATCGACTCGCCCTGATCGGTATCCATCGGTTTACTCGCGACCCACGGCGGCCAGCCACTGTGGGATGCGCCGTTCCAGGTAGTAACCCGGTTGCCGGAACGTGCCATCGACGAAGCCGACATGCCCGCCCTTGGCTTGCAGTTCGAATTGAGTACAGGCGGACAGTTCCTCGACTGGCGGCAGGCTGTGAGGAAACACAAACGGGTCGTCTGCGGCCTGAATGATCAGCGTCGGCGTGCGAATCTCGCCAAGGAAATAGCGACTCGAGGCACGGCGATAGTAGTCCTGCGCATCGGTGAAACCATGCAGCGGCGCGGTGACCCGGCCATCGAAATCCCAGAAGGTGCGCATGTTTTCCAGCGAGCCGAGGGCGGCCAGCTTCGCCAGGCCATCCTCGCGCCCGTCATGCTGGAACTTCCGCTGCTTGTTCTTGATGTAGGTGACCATCTCGCGCATGAAGTGCGCTTGGTACACCTTCGAGAAACCCTGGCCGATACGGTCAGCGCAGTGATCGAGCCGAAACGGCACCGACACCGCCACGGCACCGAGCACGCCGCTGTCGCTGCCGGTCTCGCCCAAGTGTTTGAGCAAAACGTTGCCGCCGAGGGAATAACCGACCGCGTACAGCGGCGCGAGCGGCCGTTTGGCGCGCAAGTGTTTGATGGCTTCGGCCAGGTCTTCACTGGCGCCGGAATGGTAGCTGCGCGGCAACAGATTTGGTTCGCCCGAGCAACCGCGCCAGTTCAGCGCGACGCTGGCCCAGCCCTGGGCGCCCAGCGCCTTTTGCACGCCGGCCACGTAAGGCGAATTGGAAGAACCGGTCAGGCCGTGCAACACGAGCACCAGCGGTGTATCGGCGCTGTGCGGGCCGTGCCAGTCCAGGTCAAGAAAGTCGCCATCCTCAAGCCACAAGCGTTCGCGCTCGCGTTCGATGTGCGTGGTTTTGCGCCAAAGCGGTCCCCACAAGGTTTGCAGATGCGGGTTGCCGAGGCCGAAAGCTGGCGTGAATTGAAAAGGGGATCCGGTGGGAGGCAAAAATGCGCGCACGGCAAATCTCGAAAGAGTGATGCATGAAGCGGCAGGCGCGAAGGTGCGACTGCCGCATTCAATGAAAACCTAACTTGCCACAAAGCTCGCGTCAGCGCGACACGTGTTCCGGGATGGATCGTCGGCTGGCGCAATGACGGGTTGCGGAAGCGGCAGTTGCTCCACCGTGGGGCCCACGGTGACCACTCGCCACTGATCATCAGTCAGGTGCTTGCCCAATGTGGTTTTGATTTGCTTGAGCGTCAGTCGCTGCACTTGCTGTACAAAGAAGTCCAGATCAAGTGGCAGGTGATGGCGGTTGATCTCGACCAGGCGCTCGAGGATCTGCTTGTTGCTGGCGCTGTCAATAACGCTCGTGTTGGCCAATCGGCGCTTGAGATGATCGAGTTCCTCCTGTGTAGGACCGTCGCGCAGATAATCGCTGAGCATCGACTTCATCAGTGTCACAGTGCCGTCAGCGAATTGCGGACTGGTATCCAGAGAGATTGTCGTCAGTCCGCTCCCCGCCCAGTCACTGGTCTGAACGCTGGCGCCGTACACCAGTCCTCGCTTATGCCGCAGTTCAGTGATCAGGCGGGAATTCGTCCCCCGGCCAAAAATCACCGTTGCTGCGTACAGCGCAACGAAGTCGTCATGCTGGCGCGACACGCTGGGCTGTCCGAACAACACGTGGCTTTGTTCCTGCGCACGTTCAATATGGCTGGTCATATCCGTGCCGGTCAGTTTGAAAGGTTCGGCTGGGGAGGTGTTGACGGGTGTGTCGGGCAGCGCGTTGGCGATTTGCAGGCTGATGGTCTGAGCCTGTTCCACCGTCAAGTCACCCACCACTGTGATTTGCGCCTGGCGCGCCGAGTAGGCTTGCCGGTGAAAGTCCTGAACCGCTTGTCGGGTGATGGACGCCAGACCTGTGTCGGTTCCATAGATCGAACGCGCGTACGCGGTTTCGGGGGCCAGAAGCTCTTGGAGGCGCAAAGAGGCAATCTCCTCTGGCTGTTGCTGCCGTGATTGAAGCAATCCGCGAAGCTCGCTTTTGACCCTGACCAGTGCTTCATCGGACAGGGATGGCTGACCAAGGATTTGTGCAAACAGTTGCAGCGCCGGCGCGCTTTTCTCCGGGTCGCTCAGACTGCGCAAGGAAAAGGTGGCACGCTCTTGATCCAGTTTCAGCTTGAGTTTCGCACCCAGGCCATCGAAGGTTTCGCTGATGGCGGCGTGGTCAGTTTTGCCCTCTACACCTTCATTCAGCAGGCTGAACGTGATCCCGGCGAGGCCGGGCTTATCGTTTTCAAGGGCACTGCCGGCGGGGAAGCTGACATGAATATCGAACATCGGCAGTGCCGAGATGCCTATGAACAGCGTTTTGGTGTCTGCTCTGGTTTTCCAGCCCTTGATGGTCAATGGGCGTGGCGTCGATTGGGTCGTGTCGATTTCCAACAGCGATTGCAGCACTGACGCAGGAAAGCCGGTTGGCGCGGGTGGCGCGGTATCGGCTGCCATCAGACTGACAGGCAGGCAACCGATCAGTGCGAGGCAAAATATGGCGCCCCGAGGGCTGTGTGCAGATTCATTCATGGTTTTTCTTCTCAACAAGGACGTGGGCCGTGCTCAGGCGTTCACGGATCAGGTAGGTTTCGGCGGCCTGGCGGACGTCCTCGGGTGTCACTTTCTTTAACTCGACGATGTCTTGATCCATTAATCGCCAGGACAGACCGATGCTCTCCAGGCCGGCCAGTTGGCTGGCTGTGTCATCAATTAAGTCCCGTGCATAAATTTGCCGGGCGATCAGTTGAGTTCGTGCACGCTCCAGCTCATCGGCGGAGGGTGGCGTGGTTCGCAGTTCGTCGAGCAAATGCCAGATTCGCGTTTGCGCCTCGTCGAGGCTGGCGGAGTGCGTGTCGTCAAGTTGGGCGCTCAGTACCAGAAGCGTGTCGCCACGGGTGAAGGCGTCATAGGTGGAGTCGATACGGGTGAACAGCTGTTCTTGATGCGTCAGGTGTTTTGGCAGACGGGCGCTTTGGGAACCAGCCAGCAGCATCTCGATCAAGCGCAAGGCGTGCACGGATCGGCTTGTCTGCGCCGTTGCCAGACTGGGTACATTGAACGCCATGATCAGCTGTGGGGCGTGGACAGGTTGATGGAGAGTGAGTTTCCGTTCGCCAGGCTCCGGCAGCTCCAGCGGCTTCAGTACAGGGGGGACGGGACGGCTGGCGAGCGCGCCGAAATAGCGCTCCGCCATAGGCTTGACCTGATCAAGCGTGACGTCACCGACGATCACCAGCGTGGCATTTCCGGGTACGTAGCGTGACTCATACCAGTCGCGCAGGTCGGCGGCGTTCAAGCGGTGCAGGTCGTCCATCCAGCCAATGATCGGTGTCCGGTAGCTGCTGGAGGGATAAGCCAACGTCGTGAGGCGTTCGAGTGCAGTCTCTGTAGGGCTGTCGTCTACTATCAGGCGACGCTCTTCCCGAATCACCGCCATTTCGGGAGTCAGGTCTTCGGCCCGCAAGAGTGCTGTCGACATGAGATCGGCCATCAACTCGAAAGCGACGCCCAGGTAGGGGGTGGCCAACGTCTGGTAGTAACCGGTCACATGTTTGTTGGTAACAGCATTTTCCGAGGCACCCAACGATTCAAGAATTGCCGCCGCTTCTCCTGGACACGTCTTGCTGCTGCCTTTGTAGAGCATGTGTTCCAGAGCATGCGACAGGCCGGTCTGCCCCGGAGCTTCGTCGATGGATCCGACCTTGAACCAGAGTTGAGAGGTCACCACTGGGGCTCGGTGATCCTCTTGCACGATGACCTTCAGGCCATTGTCCAGTACAAATTCGTGTGTGGGTGATGGGGCGGCGAGTGCCGTCAGCGGGGTCAGGCATAGAAAAAGCAGCATCCTGCTGCGGTATTTGTCCATGGGAGAGTTGTCCTCAGTGATTTACGGAGATTACGTAATCCACTGTGAGGATTTTGATGCGCCGTTGTGCGGTAGATAGTTACCGCACAGCGGGCATTCATTTGGACAGATTGTGTCGCGCAGCAGTTATTGGCTGCGCTGCCACAGCGCGTAGTAAACCCGCCCGGATTTCTGCTCGCGGTGCAGGCGCCAGTTCGCCGGCAAACCGAGCGTCGACGGTGCGTTTTCGCTTTCGGTATAGACCCAGGCGTCGTCCGCCAGCCATTGGCGCTCTTCGAGCAGGGTGCACACGGCGGGCAACAGGTTCTGGTTGAACGGCGGGTCGAGGAAGACCAGGTCGTAGGCGACCGCTGGCTGGGTTTCCAGATAGCGCAAAGCGTCGGCGGTCTGAACCTGGCCGGTGGTGCAACGCAGCGTGCCCAGATGTTCTTTCAGGCTGGACACCGCGATATTGCTCGCATCCAGCGCCTGACCCATGGCCGCGCCACGGGACAGGGCTTCAAGAAACAGCGCGCCGCTGCCGGCGAACGGATCGAGCACCTTGGCCCCGGCTACATAGGGCGCGAGCCAGTTGAACAGGGTTTCACGCACCCGGTCCGGGGTCGGGCGCAAGCCCGGCGCGTCAGGGAAGCTCAGTTTACGGCTGCGCCATTCGCCGCCGATGATGCGCAGTTGGTTCACGCCGTTATGCACGTTGTGAACAGGTTTTTTTGGACGGGAAGTGGCCATTAATGCTCCGGAACCCCGAGCGGCTGCTCGGCAGGTTTATCAGTAGGGGCCGGTAACGGCTTTTGCGGCACGGTCGGGCCAGCGCTGACGATGACCATTTTGTCCGTGCTCAGGTGTTTGTTCAGTGCGGTTTTGACTTGCTCGACGGTCAGGCTCTGGGACTGCTGCATGAAGTCCTCCAAATAACTCAGCGGCAAGTTGTAGAAACCCATCGCGCCGAGCTGGCCGACGATATCCGCGTTGCTGGCGGTGGACAGCGGGAAGCTGCCGGCCAGTTCACGCTTGGCGTCGTCGAGTTCTTTCTCGGTCGGCCCGGTTTTAAGGTAGTCGGCGAGCACATCCTGCACCAGTTTCAGCGTGCCTTCGCTCATCTCGGCGCGGGTTTGCAGGTTGATCATGAACGGGCCGCGCGCCTGCATCGGGGTAAAGCCCGAATACACGCCATACGTCAGGCCGCGCTTTTCGCGCACTTCGCTCATCAAACGGGTGCCGAAGCCACCGCCACCGAGGATCTGGTTGCCCATGGACAGGGCTGCGTAATCCGGGTCGTCACGGTCGATGCCCAGTTGCGCCAGCATCAGGTTGGTCTGCTTGGACGGAAACTCGATGTGGCCGATGCTGGCTTTCGGTTCTTCAGGTTGCGGCAGCTTCGCCAGCGCAGGGCCTTTTGGCAGCGCGCTGGAAACTTGTGCAGCAATCGCCTCGGCCTCGGCACGAGAAAGATCGCCTACCAGCGCAATCACCACGTTGCCGGCGGCGTAGGCTTTCTCATGGAAAGCCTTCAGTTGAGCCAGGGTAATCGCTGGAACGGTTTTCGCCGTGCCGTCGCTGGAATGCGCGTACGGGTGATCGCCGTACAAGCGATTCATCAGCTCGATGCTGGCCAGTTTGCCGGGGTTCTGTTTCTGGTATTCGAAGCCGGCAAGCATCTGGTTCTTGATGCGTGCAAACGAATCGGCGGGGAAGGTCGGTTTGCCGACGACTTCGGAAAACAGCTTCAGCGCGGGTTCGCGTTTGTCCGCGGCGCTGAGGCTGCGCAACGAGGCCAGTGCCATGTCCTTGAACGCACCGTTGCCGAAGTCGGCACCCAGGCCTTCGAAGCCCTGAGCGATGGCGCCAACATCTTTGCCGGCCACACCTTCATTGAGCATTGCGTTGGTCAGCACAGCCAGTCCCGGCGCATCGCCGTCCTGGCTGCTGCCGGCGGCGAAGATCAGGCGCATGTCGAACATCGGCAACTCGCGGGCTTCGACGAACAGCACCTTGGCGCCTTCGGCGGTGTTCCAGGTCTGCACGTCCAGCGTACGGCGGCTCGGTGCCTTGCCGTCGAGTTCGGCCAGCGATTGCAGCTTCTGGCTGGACTTGGCCTTGTCGAGGGCTTCACTGGCGTTGGACTCGCCGGTCTTCAGGAAATAGAAGGCCGCGGATCCGATCAATGCGACAGCAATCAGGCCAATCAAGGCCCAACGGGATTTTTTACACTCACTCATGAGTCGTCTCCAGTGGCAGGACATGGGCGACGCTGAGACGTTCGCGGGTGAAGTACAGCTTGGCGGCTTTCTGGATGTCTTCCGGCGTTACGCTTTCCAGTTCGGCCAGTTCGGTGTCCATCAGTTTCCACGACAGGCCGACGGTTTCCAGTTGGCCGATGGCGGTCGCCTGGCTGGTGATCGAGTCACGCTCGTAAACCAGACCGGCGATGACTTGTGCGCGGACGCGTTCCAGCTCTTCGGCTGACGGCGCGGTGGTTTTCAGCTGATCGAGCAGCTTCCACAACCCGGCTTCAGCCTGGGCCATGGTTTTGTCTTTCTGGGTGTTCGGCGTTGCCGACAGGGTGAACAGGCTGTCGCCACGGGTGTAGGCGTCGTAGCTCGACGAGCCGCCGGACACCAGCTCTTCGCCGCGTTCCAGTTGCGTCGGGATGCGTCCGCTGTAACCGCCATCGAGCAGGGCCGAGATCAGGCGCAAGGCGTGGACCGACCGCTTGTCTTCGGCGGTGGCAATGCTGGGTACGTTGAAGCCCAGCATCAGGCTCGGCAATTGCGTCTGCACGTGCAGCGTGATCTGGCGCTCGCCGGGTTCGGCCAGTTCCATCGGGATTTTCGCCGGCGGCACGTCACGCTTGGCGATCGGGCCGAAGTAGCGCTGGGCCAGGGTTTTGACCTCGTCCGGGGTCACGTCGCCGACGACCACCAGCGTGGCGTTGTTCGGTACGTACCAGGATTGGTACCAGTGGCGCAGTTCTTCGACTTTCATGCGGTCCAGGTCAGCCATCCAGCCGATGGTCGGCGTGTGGTAACCGCTGGCCGGGTAGGCCATGGCCTTGAAGCGCTCGTAGGCCTTGGACATCGGCTTGTCATCAGTGCGCAGACGACGTTCTTCCTTAATGACTTCGATCTCGCGGGCGAACTCGTCGGCCGGCAGGCGCAGGCTGGCCATGCGGTCGGCTTCCAGTTCGAAAGCCACGCCCAGACGGTCGCGGGCCAGCACTTGGTAATAAGCGGTGAAGTCGTCGCTGGTGAAGGCGTTCTCTTCGGCACCGAGGTCGCGCAGGATCAGCGAGGCTTCGCCGGGGCCGACTTTCTCGCTGCCCTTGAACATCATGTGTTCCAGGGCGTGGGACAAACCGGTCTGTCCCGGCGTCTCGTAGCTGGAGCCGACCTTGTACCAGACCTGGGAAACCACCACCGGCGCACGATGGTCTTCGCGCACGACGACCTTCAGGCCGTTGTCGAGGGTGAATTCATGGGTGGGTTGCGGATCGGCAGCGAGGGCTGAAAGTGGCAGACAAACTGTGCTGAGCAGCAGGCCTGCAGCGCGGCGGGCTAGAGCATTCATTCGTTTTTTAAACCTGTTGAGCTGCCCGCTTGGTCTTAGCGTCGGCGGGCGAGAGGGTGCTAGGATACTGATCCGTTTTACTGGCGGCCACGCCTATCAGGCCTTTGCGTTTGATCAGGTTGAATGGGTTTGCGGCAGAAGGCTGTGGTTTATCAACTAAACTCTGCTTTTTCGCCGATTTTGCCGCTTCAGTCCTTCGTGAAATCGTTTTTGTAAGGTGCCGTTTGCACCTCCAGAAAATGTTGCGCGTGAACAAGCTGGGTCAATCGCAGTCTGTTCTGCATCGAATATTTATTTGCCGGGGCGCCCTTTGGCGCGTCGCTACCGTGAGATAGCCGTCCTCCATGTTTGGTTCCAACGACGACAAGAAAGCCCCAGCTGCGGCTGGCGAGAAGAAAAGCCTGTTCGGATGGCTGCGCAAAAAGCCGCAGGAAACCGTCGTCGAACAGCCACAGCCATTCCCTGAGTCAACACCTGCACCGGTAATAGAAGAACAGCCGGCGCCGATTGTCCTGCCGATTGCCGCGCCGGTGCTGCAACCGGTGGTTGAGGCGGAACCTGAAGTCGTGGCTGAACAACCGCTGGCGCCAGCCGCTGAGCCGTGGCTGACCTTGCCCGTGGCGGAAGAGCCGGTGGCGCTGGTCGAAGACGAGCTGGCGCCGCACGTTACACCGCCGATTCCAGCGCCGACTTCGTTTGCGCCTGAGCCGATTCAGGCTCCGGTGGTTGAGCCGGTTGTTATGGCCGAGCCTGTGCCGGTTGTTCCGGAACCTGTGATTCCTGTATTCGTTGCTCCGGTTGCTCCGGTTGTTCATGCGCCAGAGCCTGCGCCGGTCGTCGCTCCCGTTGCCGCCGCGCCGGTCGTGCCGGTCGTGCCGGTCGTCGCTCCTGTTGCCGCCGCGCCGGTCGTGCCGGTCGTCGCTCCCGTTGCCACTGCGCCGGTCGTGCCGGTCGAAACACCCGCCGAGCCTGCGCGTACCGAAGAATCCAAAGCCGGTTTCTTCGCCCGTCTCAAGCAAGGCCTGTCCAAGACCAGCGCCAGCATTGGCGAAGGCATGGCCAGCCTGTTTCTCGGCAAGAAAATCATTGATGACGAGCTGCTCGAAGACATCGAAACCCGTTTGCTGACGGCCGACGTTGGCGTCGAAGCGACTTCGGTGATCATCCAGCGCCTGACCCAAAAGGTCGCCCGCAAGGAACTGGCCGACGCCGACGCGCTGTACAAGTCCTTGCAGGCTGAACTGGCTGCAATGCTCAAACCCGTCGAGCAGCCGCTGAAAATCACCTCGCAGAACAAGCCGTTCGTGATTCTGGTCGTCGGCGTCAATGGCGCCGGCAAGACCACCACCATCGGTAAACTGGCGAAGAAACTGCAACTCGAAGGCAAGAAAGTCATGCTCGCGGCGGGTGATACCTTCCGTGCCGCAGCGGTCGAGCAATTGCAGGTCTGGGGCGAGCGCAACAAGATTCCGGTGATCGCCCAGCACACCGGCGCCGACTCGGCTTCGGTGATCTTCGACGCCGTGCAGGCCGCCAAGGCGCGTGGCATTGACGTGTTGATCGCTGACACCGCCGGTCGTCTGCACACCAAAGACAATCTGATGGAAGAGTTGAAGAAAGTTCGCCGGGTGATCGGCAAACTCGACGCCGACGCACCGCACGAAGTGCTGTTGGTACTCGATGCCGGCACCGGTCAGAACGCGATCAACCAGGCCAAGCAATTCAACCAGACCGTCGAACTGACCGGTCTGGCGCTGACCAAGCTCGACGGCACCGCCAAGGGCGGGGTGATTTTCGCCCTGGCCAAGCAGTTTGGCCTGCCGATTCGCTACATCGGCGTCGGTGAAGGCATCGATGACTTGCGTACTTTTGAAGCAGAACCCTTTGTCCAGGCATTGTTTGCCGAGCGGGAGCGTTCATGATTCGTTTCGAACAGGTCGGTAAACGCTACCCGAACGGTCACGTCGGCTTGCATGAGCTGAGCTTTCGAGTCCGTCGGGGCGAATTCTTGTTTGTGACCGGCCACTCTGGCGCCGGTAAAAGCACCTTGTTGCGGCTGCTGCTGGCAATGGAGCGTCCAACCACTGGCAAATTGCTGCTGGCCGGCCAGGACCTGGCCACCATCAGCAACGCGCAGATTCCTTTCCTGCGCCGGCAGATCGGTGTGGTGTTCCAGAATCACCAGTTGCTGTTCGATCGCACGGTGTTCAACAACGTCGCGCTGCCGTTGCAGATCCTTGGCCTGTCGAAGGCCGAGATCGTCAAACGCGTGGATTCTGCGCTTGAGCGTGTGGCGCTGTCGGATAAAACCGATCTGTACCCCGGCGACCTGTCCACCGGTCAGCAACAGCGCGTCGGCATTGCCCGCGCCATCGTTCACCGTCCGGCGTTGCTGCTGGCGGACGAGCCGACCGGTAACCTCGACCCGCGTCTTGCGGCCGAGATTATGGGGGTGTTCGAAGACATCAACCGTCTGGGCACCAGCGTGCTGATCGCCAGCCACGACCTGGCCCTGATCGCGCGCATGCGTCATCGCATGCTGACTCTGCAACGCGGCCGACTGATCGGCGACGGGGAGGCTGGGGAATGAGTGCGACACGTAGCCCTAAGGTTTCCGAGCGTGTGGCACCGAAAGCCGCCGATCCGCAACCGCAGAAGAAAAAACACGACGATGATGACGGCCCGGACTTTGCCACGCTGTTTCGCTCCTGGGTTGAAAGCCATCGCGCCAGTCTGCTGGACAGTTTGCGCCGCCTGGGCAAGCAGCCCATCGGCAGTTTCTTCACCTGCATGGTGATGGCGGTAGCCTTGAGCTTGCCGATGGGCCTGTCACTTTTGCTAAGTAATGTTGAGCGCCTTGGCGGCTCTTGGCAGCGTGCGGCGCAGATTTCCCTGTACCTGCAACTCGAGGCCAGCCCGGCTGAAGGCGAGTCGTTGCGTGACCAGATCAAAGGCATTCCAGGCGTAGCTGATGCTGAATATGTCGGCCGCGATCAGGCGCTGGAAGAGTTTCAGCAGCAGTCCGGTCTGGGCGAGGCGCTGAAGGAACTGCCGGAAAACCCGCTGCCAGGCGTGGTGCTGGTGACCCCGAACGAAGTCGACAAGCCCGCGCTTGAAGCATTACGACAAAAACTTTCCGAGCTGCCGAAGGTACAACAGGCACAACTTGATCTAGTCTGGGTTGAGCGTCTGGCAGCCATCCTCAAGCTGGGCGAGCGTTTTGTCTTCGGTCTGACCGTGCTTCTGGTTTCTGCATTACTTTTGGTGATAGGCAATACCATTCGTCTTCATATTGAAAACCGCCGCACAGAGATAGAAGTGATTAAACTCGTCGGCGGCACTGACAGCTATGTGCGCAGGCCCTTTCTTTATATGGGCGCGTTGTATGGCTTCGGTGCGGGGATGCTTTCCTGGGGTGTATTGGCGTTCGGCCTGAACTGGCTGAACGACGCAGTGGTCGGGCTGGCCGGTTTGTACGGCAGTGATTTCGCACTGGCCGGAGTGCCGGTTGCCGACGGTCTGTCGCTCTTGCTTGGCGCGGTGCTGTTGGGGTATATCGGTGCATGGATTGCAGTCGCACGCCACCTGAGGGAGCTTGCGCCTAAGTAGTATCATTTTGCTCGTATTGACCTTTCAGCGTTTATGGGAACTTGTCTTTTGGTTTCCGGTCAATTTTCGCAGTGCTGAACTGCACGAGTTTGTAAGTGGGAGGTTTTTTCGTATGACCAATTCTTTGCAACCTGCATATGCTCTGGTCCCGGGTGCGAACCTGGAGGCCTATGTGCACACCGTCAACAGCATTCCTTTGCTGACGCCGGAGCAGGAGCGTGAACTGGCCGAGAGTCTCTATTATGAGCAGGATTTGGGGGCGGCTCGGCAGATGGTGCTCGCCCACCTGCGTTTTGTCGTACATATCGCCCGTAGCTATTCCGGCTACGGTCTGGCTCAGGCTGACCTGATCCAGGAAGGCAACGTCGGCCTGATGAAGGCTGTGAAGCGCTTTAACCCGGAAATGGGCGTGCGTCTGGTTTCGTTCGCCGTGCACTGGATCAAGGCGGAAATCCACGAGTTCATCCTGCGCAACTGGCGCATCGTGAAAGTCGCGACCACCAAGGCCCAGCGCAAGCTGTTCTTCAACCTGCGCAGCCAGAAGAAACGTCTGGCGTGGCTGAACAACGAGGAAGTCCACCGTGTGGCGGAAAGCCTCGGTGTAGAGCCGCGGGAAGTGCGCGAGATGGAAAGTCGCCTGACCGGCCATGACATGGCCTTCGACCCGGCCGCAGAAGCGGACGACGACAGTGCTTTCCAGTCGCCGGCCAACTATCTGGAAGACCACCGGTACGACCCGGCCCGTCAACTGGAAGATGCCGACTGGAGCGACAACTCCAATCACAACCTGCACGAAGCGCTGGAAGTGCTGGACGACCGCAGCCGTGACATCCTTTATCAGCGCTGGTTGGCTGAAGAGAAAGCCACGCTGCACGACCTGGCGCAAAAGTACAACGTGTCGGCCGAGCGTATTCGTCAGCTCGAGAAGAGCGCGATGAACAAGCTCAAGTTGTCGATCGCCGCCTAATCTGCGCGAAGGCAATAAAAAACGCCCCGATCATTGATCGGGGCGTTTTTGTATGTGCCCGTTTTCCCGCCACACCGCAACTCCCACAGTTGATCTTCGGTGTTACTGGGCCCACGGCGCCCGGCGCGAATCATTGAGCCCCAGCAGATAGCTGTCGCCACCCAACTGGCTCATCTGCTGCCGAATCCAGCCGGCCCGACGTGCAACATAACTCGTCGGGTGGCTCGCGCTCCAAACTCGTGGGTTAGGCAATACGGCCGCCAGATAACTCGCCTGCTGCCGGGACAGCGATTTGGCGCTCACACCAAAGTGATGCCTGGCCGCCGCTTCCGCGCCAAACACTCCGTCATCCCACTCGACGCTGTTCAGGTAAACCTCAAGAATCCGCTGCTTGGGCCAAAGCACCTCGATCAACCCGGTAAACCAGGCTTCCAGGCCTTTGCGCAACCAACTGCGCCCAGACCACAAAAACAGGTTCTTCGAGACTTGCTGGCTCAATGTACTGGCGCCGCGAACCGACCCCCCCAGCTCGTTGTGAGCCAGTGCGGCGCGGATTGCACCGAGGTCAAAACCCCAATGCTCCGGAAATTTCTGATCCTCGCCGGCAATCACCGCGACTTTCAGGTCATCGGAGATTTCATCCCAGGGTTTCCAGGTGCGTTGCAGGTCGATGGGCTCGCCGTCGACCCAGGATTCGACCTTGCGCTCGACCATCAGCGCCGTGCCCGGTGGCGGCACCACGCGAAAAATCAGCACCAGCAATACGCTGCCACCCGCGAACCAGAGCAGGGCCTTCGTGAATCGTCGCAGAAATAAACGCAGCATAGAGATGGCTTGGCCGAACCCGTTGAGCGGGCCATTATACAGACCCTGTTGATCGAGTCTGACTGGAGTTCTTCATGCTGCGTGGCTTTCTGATGCTGGCCGCTTTCTTCGGTTTCACCGGCGTTGCCCTTGGCGCGTTCGCCGCCCATGGCCTGAAAAACCGGCTGACGCCTGAATACCTGGCGATCTTCCACACGGGTGTCACCTACCAATTGGTGCACACCTTGGCATTGCTGGGTGTTGCGCTGCTGGCCACACAGATTCCGGGTCGGCTGATTACTTGGGCCGGCGCCTCGTTTGCCATTGGCATCCTGCTGTTTTCCGGCAGTCTGTACGTGTTGACCCTGACCGGCATCAGCAAGCTCGGGATCATCACACCCTTCGGTGGCTTGGCATTTCTGGTCGGTTGGCTCTGCCTGGGCCTTGCCGCCTGGCGGTTGAGCTGACCCTGTAGGAGCTGCCGCAGGCTGCGATCTTTTGATCTTGCTCTTTTGACTGTCGAAAGATCGCAGCCTGCGGCAGCTCCTACAGGGATCGTGTTTCAAGACGAATGGCTTGGGTCAGCCTGACTGATCGGGCTAGAATGCCAGCCCCTAAAAATGATGGCGGCATTCGGCATGCGCATTCAGTTGAACGGCGAATCCCTTGAACTGCCCGACGGTGAAACCGTTGCGGCCCTGCTGACCCGTCTGGAACTGACCGGACGCCGGGTGGCGGTCGAACTCAATCTGGATATCGTCCCGCGCAGTCAGCATGTCGACACCACGCTGAACGACGGCGATTCCGTCGAAGTGGTGCACGCTATCGGCGGCGGCTAGTCGCCCGGCCCGCAAGGGCACAGAATTCTGCAAGAACCTCACCCCTACAGAGGATTTCCCATGAGCATCGTTCGTAGCGACAAGCCTTTCGTCCTGGCCGGTCGTACTTACCAGTCGCGTTTGCTGGTAGGCACCGGCAAGTACCGCGACATGGAAGAAACCCGCCTGGCCATCGAGGCCTCGGGTGCCGAGATCGTCACTTTCGCCGTGCGCCGTACCAACCTCGGCCAGAATCCGGGCGAACCGAACTTGCTCGAAGTCCTGTCGCCGGACCGCTACACCTTCCTGCCGAACACCGCCGGTTGCTTCGACGCTACCGAGGCTGTGCGCACCTGTCGCCTGGCCCGTGAGCTGCTCGGCGGCCACAACCTGGTGAAGCTGGAAGTGCTGGCGGACCAGAAAACCCTGTTCCCCAACGTGATCGAAACCCTCAAGGCCGCCGAAGTGCTGGTCAAGGAAGGCTTCGACGTGATGGTTTACACCAGCGATGATCCGATCATCGCCCGTCAACTGGCGGAAATCGGCTGCATCGCGGTCATGCCGCTGGCCGGTCTGATCGGCACGGGCCTGGGGATCTGCAACCCGTACAACCTGCAGATCATCCTTGAAGAAGCCAAGATCCCGGTATTGGTGGATGCCGGTGTCGGTACTGCTTCCGACGCCACCATCGCCATGGAACTGGGTTGCGAAGCAGTGCTGATGAACTCGGCCATTGCCCATGCCCAGCAGCCGATCATGATGGCTGAAGCCATGAAACACGCCATCGTTGCGGGCCGCCTGGCCTACCTCGCCGGCCGTATGCCGAAAAAACTCTATGCCAGCGCCTCTTCGCCGCTGGATGGTCTGATCAAGTAAGAGCCATTGATGACTGAATCAAACGACACGCCAATCCAGACGGAAGAAGGCGACGAGCGCCAACACCGCCGCATCAAGAGCTTCGTGATGCGCGCCGGGCGCATGACCGAAGGCCAGCAAAAAGGTCTGGAGCAGGGCACGCCGCTGTTCGTGCTGCCGCTGGCCGATGCACCGGTGGACTTCGACCAAGTGTTCGGTCGCTCGGCACCGCGCTCGCTGGAAATCGGTTTCGGCATGGGCCATTCGTTGCTGGAAATGGCAGCGGCCTCGCCGGAACAGGATTTCATTGGCGTGGAAGTTCACCGTCCGGGTGTTGGCGCGCTGCTCAATGGCGTGCTGACACAGGGTCTGACCAACCTGCGGGTCTACGATTGCGACGCGATCGAAGTGCTCAACCGTTGTGTGGCCGACAACAGCCTCGATCGCCTGATGCTGTTTTTCCCGGACCCGTGGCACAAGAGCCGTCACCACAAGCGCCGTATCGTTCAGGCGTCGTTCGCTGAACTGGTGCGCAGCAAGTTGAAGGTCGGCGGTATTCTGCACATGGCCACCGACTGGGAGCCGTACGCCGAGTACATGCTGGAAGTGATGAACGTTGCGCCGGGTTATCGCAACCTGGCCGAAGACGGCAAGTGCGTTCCGCGCCCGGCCGAGCGCCCGATCACCAAGTTCGAACGCCGTGGCGAACGTCTTGGGCATGGCGTGTGGGACCTGAAGTTCGAGAAACAGTTGTAGGAGCGAGCTTGCTCGCGAGAAACCATAAAATAACGCGGGGCTCCAGATGCCCCGCGTTTTCGTTAACGACCATCGCGAGCAAGCTCGATCCTACAGTGGGGCTTTGGTGTTTTCGGGATCAGCGGCGGTCGGCGACGACGCCAATCAACACCAACACCACCAACAACACCGGCGCCAGGCTGTAGTTGTTGAACTGGCTCAGGCCTTTGATGATCCATGGCGTGGCGTAGATCAGCGCGACGCCGCTGCCGACCATGCACAGCAGGGCCATCAGCGGGACGCGCAAGGCGCCGGCGATGCTGCCCAGGCGTTGGTCGACCCAGCCTTTGATGTCCGCGCCGAACAGCACCAGCAAACAGCCCACCAGCGCCAGAGAGATTTCCGACAGGTTGCTGCGGCTCCAGCGGGAGGCGGTGGCGAGCAGGTCGAATATCAAATCCATTGGTTTTCCCTTAAGGCTGAAATCAGCTCAGAAATTTTTGCAGCAAGTCATTGAGGAACAGTTGCCCGCGCTCGGTGGCCGCCAGACGTGACGGTTCGACCTGCAACAGGCCGCTTTGTTCTGCGTCGAGGCGGCCTTCGGCGAGGCTTTCCAGGCTCAGCCCGGTGCGCTCCGGGTACAGCCGCGATTCCACGCCCTCGGTCAGGCGCAAAGCGTTCATCAGGAATTCGAACGGCAATTCATCATTGGTCAGCGCCTTCTCACCAGCCTTGAAGCTTTTCGCCGGGTTCAGGTAGTCCTTCGGCAGACGCGTCTTCCAGGTGCGCACGATGCGCCCGTCCGGATGGCTGAGCTTTCCATGGGCGCCGGCGCCGATGCCGATGAAGTCGCCAAAACTCCAGTAGTTGAGGTTATGCCGCGCCGGGCGACCGGGCTGGGCATAGGCCGAGACTTCGTATTGCGCGTAACCGTGTTCGGCGAGCAGCGCCTGGCCGGCTTCCTGAATGTCCCACAGCGTGTCGTCTTCCGGCAGCGTCGGCGGCTGGTTCCAGAACACCGTGTTCGGCTCCAGCGTCAGCTGATACCAGGACAAGTGGGTCGGTTTCAGGGCGATGGCCTGGCGCAAATCGCTCAACGCATCGTCCAGCGACTGATCGGGCAAACCATGCATCAGGTCCAGGTTGAAGTTATCGAACCCGGCCTGACGCGCCATGCCGGCGGCGCGCACCGCTTCATCGCCGTTGTGAATCCGCCCCAGCGCCTTGAGTTTCTCTTCCTGAAAGCTCTGGATGCCGATCGACAGCCGATTGATGCCCAATGCGCGGTAAGCGACGAACTTCTCTTGCTCGAACGTCCCCGGGTTGGCTTCCAGGGTGATTTCGATGTCACTGGCAAACGGAATGCGCTGCTCTACGCCCTTGAGCAAACGGCCCAAGGCTTCGGCGCTGAACAGGCTCGGCGTGCCGCCACCAAAGAAAATCGAACTCAACTCACGACCGTAGACCGCATGCAGGTCCTGATCGAGATCGGCCAGCAAGGCGTCGACGTACTCCTGCTCCGGCAGCACTGGGCTGGCAGTGTGGGAGTTGAAGTCGCAATAAGGGCATTTGCGCACACACCACGGGATGTGGATGTACAGCGCCAGGGGCGGCAGCGTTGGCAGCGCGGCCCGAGGCGATTGTGCGGCACCGCCGAAGATCAGCGGCGACGCGGATGATTCACGGGTCATTTCAAGCCCAGACGCTGGCGCAGCAGATCCATTGCACGGGCGCGGTGGCTGATGAGGTTCTTGTCGCTCGGGCTCAGCTCGGCGCTGGAGCAATCGCGCTCCGGCACCCAGAACAGCGGGTCATAGCCAAAACCTTGCTCGCCGCTGGCTTGGGTGAGGATGCGACCGTGCCACAAGCCTTCGCAGAGGATCGGCAGCGGATCATCAGCATGACGCACCAGCGCTAGCACGCAGACGAACTGCGCGCCGCGCTCGGCTTCCGGCACGTCTTTCAAGGCATCGAGCAGTTTGGCGTTGTTCGCCGCATCGCCCTGGCCATCGGCATAACGAGCAGAGTAGATCCCCGGTGCACCGCCCAGGAAATCCACTGCCAGCCCGGAATCGTCGGCCAGCGCCGGCAGACCGGAAATGCGCGCGGCATTGCGGGCCTTGAGGATGGCGTTCTCGACGAACGACAGGCCGGTTTCTTCAGGCTCGATGCTGCTGAACTCGCCGATCGAGCGCAGTTGCACCGAGTCGCCGAGCATGGCCTGGAGTTCCTTGAGTTTGCCGGCGTTGTGGCTGGCCAGTACGAGTTGCGTGAAGTTCATCATTCGCCGGGGAAAAGCTCTTGGTTGAAATTGATGGTGTTGATTTTGTCACCGTTCTGCACCTTGATCTCGAAGGTACGGATTTCCTGCTGATCGACCGGGTATTGCGCGATGTAGTAGATCGCGCCTTGTTCGGTGATCTGTTTGAATTTCAACGGCACACTTTGGCTGGTCAGGTCTTTGACCGTTCCACTGACTTGAGCCATCAGCGGTTTGCCTTCCTTGATCACCGAAACGTTGATCACGCCTTGATTCTTGCTGCGGGTGAGTTCCGCGGCTTTGGCGATGTCCGGTGTCAGAAAAGTGGAGTTGAAGGTGTTGTAATGCACCGTCACATCGCCGAATTTTTCCTGACGGTCACCTTTGATGGCATCGGCGGCCATGGCGGTGACGCTCAGGCAGGCGGTGAGTAAAAACAGCGCTAGACGACCCATGATCGTTCTCCTTGGAATATCGTGGTTCAGACCGCGACCTTGTGGTCTTGCAGGCCCGGGCTGCTGACGCGGTAGATACCGATCTCACCTAACAGATTAGGCCATAGCTTACTGGCCCACCCGTGCCGATGCTGTTGATCCACGGCAAGCCGATCAATGACCTTCGCTTCACGTTCGCGGCAAAGTGCTTCAAAGTCTTCGAAGGTGCAGAAGTGGATGTTCGGCGTGTTGTACCAGGTGTACGGCAGAAACTCGGACACCGGCATCCGGCCCTTGCTCGCCAGGTACCAGCGGCAGCGCCAGTGACCGAAGTTGGGGAAGGTGATGATGCATTGGCGACCGACCCGCAGCATTTCGTCGAGGATCTTGTCCGGGTAGTGCACGGCTTGCAGCGCCTGGGTCATGACCACGATGTCGAAACTGTTGCTGGCAAAGTTGCCAAGGCCCTTGTCCAGATCCTGCTCGATGACGTTGATGCCCTTGGCCACGCACTCGGCGATGTTGTCCGGGTCGTTTTCCAGGCCGTAACCGGTGACTTGCTTGTTGTCCCGCAGCCACGTCAGCAGCTCGCCGTCACCGCAACCGAGGTCGAGCACGCGGCTGCCGGCGGGGATCCATTCCTGGATGATTTCCAGATCAGCTCTCATGGCTTTCTCGCTTTCTCACAACTTTATGCGGTTCATGTAATTGCTGAACGCCTGCAAGTAGCGCGGGATCGGAATCAGGAAGGCGTCGTGGCCTTGCGGAGCGTCGATCTCGAGGTAGCAGACGTCTTTCTTGGCCGTCATCAGCGCGTCCACCAGTTCCCGCGAGCGGGCAGGGGAGAAGCGCCAGTCGGTGGTGAAGGACATCACGCAGAACTTGGCCGAGGCGCCGGCGAAGGTTTTCGCCAGGTCATCGTCGAAGTTCGCCGCCGGGTCGAAGTAATCCAGTGCCTTGGTCATCAGCAGATAGGTATTGGCGTCGAAACGCCCGGAGAACTCTTCGCCCTGATAACGCAGGTAGCTTTCAACCTGGAACTCGACGCTGTGGAAGTCGTAGTTGAGCTTCTCGCTCTTGAGGCCACGGCCGAATTTCTCACCCATGGAATCGTCGGACAGGTAAGTGATGTGCCCGACCATCCGCGCCAGCATCAAGCCGCGCTTGGGGATCACGCCCGCTTCCTGGAACGAACCGCCGTGGAATTCGGGGTCGGTGAGGATCGCCTGACGCGCCACTTCGTTGAAGGCGATGTTTTGTGCCGACAGCTTGGGGGCCGAGGCGATGGCCAGGCAGTGACGAATGCGATCGGGGTACGTAATGCTCCACTGCATCGCCTGCATGCCGCCGAGGCTGCCGCCAATCACCGCTGCCCATTGGCTGATGCCGATCCGGTCGGCCAGGCGTGCCTGGCTGTGCACCCAGTCTTCCACGGTCAGCACCGGGAAATCGGCACCGAACGGCTTGCCGGTTTCCGGGTTGACGCTGCTCGGGCCGGTGGAGCCGTTGCAACCGCCGAGGTTGTTCAGGCTGACCACGAAGAACTTGTTCGTGTCGATCGGCTTGCCGGGGCCGATGCAGCTGTCCCACCAACCGGGTTTGCGGTCGTCGGGGCTGTGGAAGCCGGCAGCGTGATGGTGACCGGACAAGGCGTGGCAGATCAGCACGGCATTGCTCGCCGTGGCGTTCAGCGTGCCGTAGGTTTCGTAAATGAGGTCGTACGCTGGGAGCGAACGGCCGCAGGCCAGGGCCAGGGGTTCGCTGAAGTGCGCCACTTGCGGCGTCACCAGACCAACAGAATCGGCGGGAAAGGCAGTTGGCATCGACCCTGCTCTCGTTGAAATGAGGCGTAAGTCTAAAGACCGGTGGGGTTAGCGGCAAGCAAAGGCCGGGCCTGATTTCATTCAGTCAGACCGAGGTGCGGCATTCGCGAGCAAGCCCGCTCCCACAGGATTGATGTGATCCTGTGGGAGCGGGCTTGCTCGCGAAGAACGATGACGCGGTTAGCCTGCCGATCAGATCAGCAGGCGCAGGATTTCCGGCATCATCGTCATCGCGGCGAGGTTGTTGATCACCAGCATGTCGATCAGCTTCAGCGCCATGAACGCGAGGATCGGCGAGATATCGAGGCCGCCCATGCTTGGCAGGATCTTGCGGAACGGCGCCAGGGCCGGCTCGCAGATCTGGTTCACCAGTTCGGCGCCCGGGTTATGGCTGCCCGGGGCGATCCAGGACAGGATCACGCTGATGATCAGCGCGAAGAAGAAAATCTTCATGAACAGCGCGGTCACGCCGATCAGCGACCAGATCAGCAATTGCAGCGGGTTGCCGGTGGTGCCGTAGGTCAGCAGCAGGGTGAGGGCCATCAACGCCAGTTGCACGAAAATCGCCAGCACCAGCGAGGACATGTCCAGGCCGAACATGCTCGGGATGACCCGGCGCAGCGGCTTGAGCAGCGGCTGAGTGGCTTTGACGGCGAACTGGCACAGCGGGTTGTAGAAGTTCGCGCGCACCAATTGCAGCACGAAGCGCAGCAGCACGATCAGCAGGTACAGGCTGCCGAGGGTTTGCAGCACGTAAACCGCTGCAGTGTTCAATCCAATCATGTAAGGCTCCTTATTGACCCAGTTGTTCGGCCATCTCGGCCGAGCGGTGCGCAGCGGCGCCAAGTGCTTTTTCTACCAAGGCTTCGAAGCCACCAGCCTGGAACGATTTGATTGCAGCTTCTGTGGTGCCCGCAGGCGAAGTCACGCGGCGACGCAGCTCAGCGGCGTCGACATCGCTGGAAACCGCCATGTGCGCGGCGCCCAATGCGGTTTGCAGGGTCAACTGGGCGGCGATGTCTGCCGGCAGGCCGAGCTTCACGCCTGCGGCGGTCATGGCTTCGATCAGCAGGAAGAAGTACGCAGGGCCCGAGCCGGAAACGGCGGTGACTGCGTCCAGTTGCTGTTCTTCGTTCAACCACAGGGCGATGCCGACGGCCGACAGCAGATCTTCAGCCTGTTGGCGTTGCTCTGCGGTCACCTCGGCGGTGGCGAACAAACCGCTCACACCCTGACGCAGCAGCGCCGGGGTGTTGGGCATGCAGCGTACGATCGGCTGGGCGCCGAGCCAGTTGTTCATGCTGGCGCAGGTGATGCCAGCGGCGATCGACACCACCAGTTGATTCGGTTGCAAGCTTGGGCGAATCGCTTCGCACACGGCTTTCATCGCCTGGGGTTTGACCGCCAGCACGACGACGTCCGCGCCTTGAATGGCCTCGGCGTTGTCGGCAAATACTTCGATGCCGTGTTCAGCGTTCACTTTGGCGCGGGTTTCAACGCCCGGATCACTGGCGCGGATCTGCGCGGCGTCCAGACCTTTGGCGCGCAGGCCGCCGATCAGGCTGGCGGCCATGTTGCCGGCACCGATAAAGGCAATACGAGTCTTGCTCATGTCAGGTCCTTATAAAGAGAGGTGTCAGCCATTATTCAAGGCTGGGCATAGTCGCGAGCGCCAAACAGGGCCGTACCGATACGGACCCAGGTAGCGCCTTGGGCGATGGCCGACTCAAGGTCATGGCTCATACCCATGGAAAGTGTGTCGAGCGGCAGGTTCAGGCTGGCTTGCAGGTTTTGCACGGCAGCAAAAGCGGCATCCTGGGCGGCGCGATCTTCAGTCGGCTCGGGGATCGCCATCAGCCCGCGCAGCTTCAGGCGCGGTAGCTCGCTGATGGCGTGGGCCAGGGCGGGCAGGTCGGCCGGGGTGCAGCCAGATTTGCTGGCTTCACCGCTGACGTTGACCTGGATGCAGATGTTCAGTGGCGGCAGATCGGCAGGACGTTGTTCGGACAGGCGTTGTGCGATTTTCAAGCGATCCACGGAATGCACCCAGGCGAAGTGCTCGGCGATAGCGCGAGTCTTGTTCGATTGAATGGGGCCGATGAAGTGCCAGATCAAGGGCAGGTCGGCCAATTCGAGCTGTTTGCCCAGGGCTTCCTGCAGGTAATTCTCGCCAAAGTCGCGTAGACCGGCGGCGTGGGCTTCACGCACGGCGTCGGCGGGCTTGGTCTTGCTAACGGCCAATAGCTGGACGCTGTGTTCGTCGCGGTGGGCGGCAAGGGCGGCAGCCCGGATGCGTGAACTAACCAGTGCAAAGTTGTCTGCTATCGTGGACATTCAAGAGGCGCCAGCGGGTCTGAGGTTGGCGGCATTCTACTGGAATTGAGGAGTGCTATGGATATCACTGAACTGCTGGCGTTCAGCGCCAAACAAGGAGCGTCCGACCTGCACCTGTCGGCAGGCCTGCCACCGATGATTCGCGTTGATGGCGATGTGCGGCGCATCAACCTGCCGGCTCTGGACCACAAGGAGGTGCATGAGCTGATCTACGACATCATGAACGACCTCCAGCGGGTGGACTTCGAGAAGCATCTTGAAACCGACTTTTCCTTCGAAGTACCCGGTGTGGCGCGTTTTCGGGTTAACGCCTTCAACCAGAATCGAGGTGCAGGCGCCGTATTCCGGACCATTCCGTCCAAGGTCCTGAGCATGGATGACCTGGACATGGGGGAAGTGTTTCGCAAGATTACCGAAGCGCCCCGAGGCCTGGTGCTGGTGACCGGCCCGACCGGTTCCGGCAAGTCCACCACCCTGGCGGCGATGATCGATCACCTGAACAGCCATCGCCATCACCACATTCTTACCATCGAAGACCCGATCGAATTCGTTCACGAATCGCGCAAATGCCTGATCAATCAGCGCGAAGTCCATCGCGATACCCGCAGTTTCGCCACCGCCTTGCGCTCGGCCCTGCGGGAGGACCCGGATGTGATTCTGGTGGGCGAGATGCGGGATCTGGAGACCATTCGTCTGGCGCTGACCGCTGCCGAGACCGGTCACCTGGTGTTCGGCACGCTGCACACCACGTCGGCGGCAAAAACCATCGACCGGGTCGTGGATGTGTTTCCGGGGGATGAGAAGTCGATGGTGCGTTCGATGCTGTCCGAGTCGCTGCTGGCGGTGGTGTCGCAGACGCTGGTGAAGAAGATCGGCGGTGGGCGCATTGCAGCGCACGAGATCATGTTGGGGACGTCGGCGATCCGTAACCTGATCCGCGAAGACAAGGTCGCGCAGATGTATTCGTCGATACAGACCGGCGGGAATCTGGGGATGCAGACGCTGGATATGTGCTTGAAGGATTTGGTGACCAAAGGCTTGATCACCCGCGAGCATGCGCGGGAGAAGGCGCGGTCGCCGGATAACTTCTGAAGGTTGGAATGCTGGACTGTGGCGAGGGAGCTTGCTCCCGCTGGAGTGCGCAGCGCTCCCGGTTTTTTAGGGCCGCTTCGCAGCCCAGCGGGAGCAAGCTCCCTCGCCACAAGTACCCGCCTTCAGGAGGGCCGTGTCGGATTAGCGCTGAACAACCTGCAAGGTGTCCTTCTCTTTCGGCATAACCCGCTTGGCAACCACGTAGTGGCTTTCCCAGTACGGTTTCTTCAAGGTGTCGATGGTCACCGACTTGCCACGGCGTGGGGCGTGGATAAAGCGGTCGTTGCCCAGGTAGATGGCAACGTGATTGACCCGGCGGCTCTTGATGTTGAAGAAAATCAGGTCGCCCGGCTTCAGATCCTTGCGATCGACTTTCTCGCCATGACCGCTTGCCATGGCATTCGAGGTGCGCGGCAGGTCGAACGTGGCGTCGTTGAACGCGTATTTCACCAGGCCACTGCAATCAAACCCTTTACTTGGGCTGCTGCCGCCCCAACGGTAAGGTGTACCGAGGACGTTGACGGCGCGGCTCAGCACGTTGCTGCTTTCCTTGGTCGCCATCGGCGGGACAAGCTTGCTGTTGGCTTTGCTCAGCGAAGTCGATTGCTTGGCGATTTGCTCGTTTTTGCTCGAGGGAGCATAAACATGGGATTTCGGGGTGTAACCATTAACGTTAGGAAGACGTTGCTCACGATTGGTGGCGTGGGCGGCCAGTGGCATCAAAAGGCAAATGGTTAGCCATGTCTTGAAAAATGGACGCATTAGGCAAGGCTCATATAGGTTAGCGCGAAACTTTATAACAGCTTTTTTTGTCATTCCGAGTCCGTTGGTCGATTCCATCTGGCGGCCAACGGAACCAAATGCGCGGCAAATAGACGCAATTGTCGGACAGAAGTCAGGTGCTATAAGGGTTTGACGGAAGACACGGTAGCATTTGCCATACGTCGGCTGCCTGTAAAAAAGTCACAAAGAATTCAAGAATATTTATCTATCGTGTGATTCGAGGTCCTTCATGAACACCTATCAACACCCCGTTCCACGTCAAGATACCCACAGCAAAGTGATCGGTTACCTGCTGTGGATTTTCGGTTTTACCGGGGCTCACCGCTTTTATTACGGCAAACCGGTGACCGGGACGATCTGGTTTTTCACCTTCGGTTTGCTGGGTATCGGCTGGCTGATCGACGTGTTTCTGATCCCGGCCATGGACCGTGAAGCGGACCTGCGTTTTACCGCCGGGCCTATCGAATACAACGTTGCGTGGATTCTGCTGACGTTTCTCGGGGTCTTCGGCGTACACCGGATGTATCAGGGGAAGTGGATCAGCGGCTTGCTGTACCTGGTGACGGGTGGGTTGTTCTTTCTGGGGGTTTTGTATGACTTTTGGACGCTGAATGACCAGGTTTCTGTGCGTAATGCGCAGAATCGCGGCACCTTCCAGTAAGTTGTGGCGAGGGAGCTTGCTCCCGCTGGGTCGCGAAGCGACCCCAAAACAGGTCTGCTGCGCAGCCCAGCGGGAGCAAGCTCCCTCGCCACAGTTTTACGCCTGGTGGCAAATCCGCCCATCCACCAAGGTGTAACGCACCACACCCGGCAGGCTATGCCCAATGAACGGGCAATTCTCACCCTTGGACAGCCACGTCTCACCGGCCACAGTCGAAGCCGCCGGGTCGAACAGCACGATATCCGCCGCCCCACCCACCGCCAGTTTCCCCGCCGGTAAGCGCAAGGCTTCGGCAGGTCCGGCGCTCAGGCGTGCCAGCAGCGTCGGCAGATCCAGCAAACCATCCTCCACCAGTGTCATCGCCAACGGCAACAGCAGTTCGACACTGCTGATCCCCGGCTCAGTCGCACCGAACGGCGCGAGTTTGGCATCCCGCTCGTGTGGCTGGTGATGACTGGAGATGGCCGAAACCACACCCGACTTCACCGCATCACGCAGGCCATCTCGGTCGACGTGAGTACGCAGCGGTGGCTGCACGTGATAGAGGCTGCTGAAATCGATCAGCGCTTCATCGGTCAGGATCAACTGGTACAGGGCGACATCAGCCGTCACCGGCAATCCACGGGCCTGAGCCTGAGCAATCAGGGCCACGCCGCGAGCGCTGGTGAGCTGACTGAAGTGCGCGCGCACGCCGCTTTGCTCGACCAGCAACAGATCCCGCGCCAGAGCCACGGTCTCAGCGGTTTCCGGAATGCCCGGTAAACCGAGAAAACTGGCGGTCGGGCCTTCATGCGCCAAACCACCTTCGGCCAGATCATGGTCCTGGGAGTTGAAAATCACCGTCAGGTCGAAGGTCGCCGCGTACTCCAGCGCACGGCACAGCGTGCGGGTGTTGCGGAAGCTTTCCAGACCGTTGCCGAAGGCCACGCAACCGGCATCGCGCAAGGCAACGAGCTCTGCCAGTTGCTCACCGTCCAGACCTTTGCTCAGCGCGCCGATCGGGAAAACCTTGGTGTTGCCGGCCTCGCGGGCGCGGTCGAGGATCAGTTCGGCCACGGCCGAGGTGTCCAGTACCGGTTTGGTTTTTGGCGGGCAGCACAGGCTGGTCACGCCACCGGCAGCGGCAGCGCGGGTTTCGCTGACTATCGAGCCTTTGCGGCTGTAACCCGGCTCGCGCAGGGCGACGTTCAGGTCAACCAGGCCAGGGGCGGCCACCAGGCCTTGGGCTTCAATGGTGTCGACAGCGACGAAACCGGCCGGGGCGGCGCCAAGGGCGACGATCTTGCAGGCTTCGATGTGGATGTCAGTCACTTGATCCAGGCCGCTGGCTGGATCGATCACGCGGGCGCCGAGAATGCTGAGCTTCACTGGGCGTTCTCCTGCTCGAATTGGCGCTGGGCAGTTTGCCCGCTCATGGCCATGGACAACACAGCCATACGAATTGCGATGCCGTAGGTCACTTGGTTGAGGATCACCGAGTGCGGGCCGTCGGCCACTGCCGACTCGATTTCCACGCCACGGTTGATCGGGCCAGGGTGCATGACGATGCAATCCGGTTTGGCGCCGGCCAGGCGCGCGGTGGTCAGGCCGAACAGGCGGTAGAACTCGCCTTCGCTCGGCAGCAGGCCGCCGGTCATGCGTTCACGTTGCAGGCGCAACATGATCACCACGTCGACGTCTTTCAGGCCTTCGGTCATGTCGGTGTAGACCTTCACGCCGTATTGCTCGATGCCGATCGGCAGCAGGGTTTTCGGTGCGATGACGCGGATGTCCGGGCAGCCGAGGGTCTTCAGTGCCAGCATGTTCGAGCGCGCAACCCGCGAGTGCAGGATGTCGCCGACGATGGCCACGGAAAGGTTTTCGAAGCCGCCCTTGTGTCGACGGATCGTCAGCATGTCGAGCATGCCTTGGGTCGGGTGGGCGTGACGGCCGTCGCCGCCGTTGATGATCGCCACTTGCGGGCACACGTGTTCGGCGATGAAGTGCGCGGCGCCGGAATCACCGTGACGCACGACGAACATGTCGGCGGCCATCGCTTCCAGGTTGCGCAGGGTGTCGAGCAGGGTTTCACCCTTGCTCGCCGACGAGGTGGACACGTTCAGGGTGATCACGTCTGCTGACAGCCGCTGGGCCGCCAGTTCGAAGGTGGTGCGGGTGCGGGTGGAGTTTTCGAAGAACACGTTGCACACGGTCTTGCCGCGCAGCAACGGGACTTTCTTCACTGCCCGGGCGCCGACTTCGAGGAACGAGTCGGCGGTGTCGAGGATTTCCGTCAGCAGCTCGCGGCGCAAACCGTCGAGTGAGAGGAAGTGGCGCAGCTGGCCCTGATCATTGAGTTGCAGCGGGCGCTTGGTTTCTAGAGGCGTCATCGCGAGGGGGACTCTCAATAGGGCGAATTAAAGGGCGAGGTCTTGCAGTTCGAGCTTGAGCTCCGGGCCGGACAGCTTCACGCGCTCATGGGCCGCCAGCGACAGGGTCGCGCCAACCACATTCGGGCGGATCGGCAGTTCGCCGGCGTCCAGGTCCAGCAGGCACACCAGCGTTACGCTGGCCGGGCGGCCGTAGTCGAAGAGTTCGTTCATGGCGGCGCGGATGGTGCGGCCGCTCATCAGCACGTCGTCGATCAGCACCAGGTCCTGGCCTTCGATTTCGAACGGCAGGGCGGATGGGCGCACTTGCGGGTGCAGGCCGCTCTGGCTGAAATCGTCGCGGTAGAAGGACACGTCCAGCGTGCCGAGCGGCGAATGGCTACCCAGCTCCTCAAGCAACGCCTGGGCGACCCAGACGCCACCGGTACGAATACCGATGTAACGCGGTTCGCTGATGCCACGGTGTTCCAGATGTGCCTTGAGACGGATCGCCATCTGGCTGATCAGTTCGGCGGGATTGGGCAGGCTCATGGTTGCTCCTTCTTGGGCCCGAGCCGGGTGGTGCTGGGTGAGGCTCGGGTTGTAGCTAAGAGAGACGTTGTGACGACTCTTCAGGATTCGAACAGTGCGGTGTTTTCGTCGAGCCAGCCTTGCAGCAGCAGGGCGGCGGCGATAGCGTCGACCGGGTTATCGCGGTAACTGCCCTTTTGCCCGCCACGATCACGCCGTTCGCCCTTGGCTTCGAAGGTGGTCAGGCGTTCATCGTGGGTATAGAAGGGCAGGTTGTAGCGACCGTTGAGGCGGCGGGCGAACTTCTCGGCCCGCAGGCACATGTCGCTGGGCGTGCCGTCCATGTTCAACGGCAGGCCGACGACGACAGCGTCGGGTTTCCACTCTTTAATCAGCGCTTCGACCTGATTCCAGTCGGGAACACCGTTTTGCGCCTTCAAGGTGCACAGCTCGCGGGCCTGGCCGGTAATCACCTGGCCGACCGCCACGCCGATCTGTTTGGTGCCGTAATCGAAGCCCAGGATCAGACGCAGGGCCATCAGGCGTGCCCTGCCTGACTGGTGAGCAGGCTGAGGTTGACGCCGAGGTGTTTGGCCGCCGCTTCGAGACGCTGTTCGCTGCTGGTGTTGAACAGGATGTCGGCGTCGAACGGGCAGGTGAGCCAGGCGTTCTGCGCCAGTTCGGCCTCAAGCTGCCCGGCTTCCCAGCCGGCATAACCCAGGGTGATCACACTCTTGGTCGGACCGACGCCATCGGCGATGGCAAACAGCACATCCTGGGACGTGGACAGGGACAGGTCACCTTCCAGATCAACGGTCGCCTGAAACTTCTTGCCCGACGGGTGCAGGACGAAACCGCGATCGGTCTGCACCGGGCCACCGATGAAAATCGGCACATGCTGGCAGAGGATCGGCGGTTCGATATCGGGGCGCAATTGCTCGAGGATATCGGCCAGGTTCAGGTCTTGCGGACGGTTGACCACCAGCCCCATGGCACCATTGGCCGTGTGCTCGACGATGTAGGTCAAGGTGTGCGCAAAGTTCGGGTCGGCCATGTGAGGCATGGCGATCAGGAAGTGATGCTTGAGGTAGCTGGGGCTGACGTTCTTCATGAGCGCTAGTGTGGCGTTGGAGGGGCGAACTGACAAGCTGGGGCAGTCAAAAGATCGCAGCCTTCGGCAGCTCCTACAGAGGGACGCATTCCATGTAGGAGCTGCCGAAGGCTGCGATCTTTTGTTTTTGGGAGTCAATTGCTGGAAAGGCGATCCCCGCGCGCAAACTTCCACGTCCGAATGATTTCCAGACGGTCGATATCCGACAAATCCCCGGTAAACGGTGAAAACGGCGCCGCCAGCCGCACAATCCGCTGCGCCGCCTGATCAAGCAGCGGTTGCCCGGACGACTCCAGTACCAGCACTTCATACAGCGAACCATCGCGGTTGATCGAGACCATCAACCGCAAGTTGCCGTAAATCTGTTGGCGCCGCGCTTCGTCGGGGTAATTGAGGTTGCCGATGCGCTCGACCTTCTTGCGCCATTCGTCCTTGTACCAGGCGCCTTTGTCGCGCATGGTCGAGGCAGCGCTCAGTCGGTGGATACGCGGGCGCTTGGCGTACAGCTGTTGTTCGTTGGCCAGTTCCGCTTCCAGGCTGGCGATGTCGCTGGACAGCTGTTCACTGTCGAACGTCGGCGCGGCGACGGCGGGTTTGGTGGCGGGTTTGGGTTCTTCGGTCTTGGCCACGGCTTTTTTCGGTTTCGGAGCGACGGTGGTCACGGCAGCTTTGGGCGCTGCTTCCTGCACTTCCGGCTTGGCGGCCGGCGGAGGCGTGACTTTCTGCACCTTGTTGTCCTGGAACGGCGCGACCTCGGTGGTTTTGGGGATCGCCTTTTTATCCAGGGTGCCGCTGCCTTCCTGATTTTCCTGGGCGAGGAAATCAGCCTTAGCCGGCTTCTTTTCGCTTTTGAAGGTGGCGAGGGTGATTTCCAGGGTTTTGCTGATTTGCTTGGGTTCAACCATCGTGAACCCAACGCCCAACAGCAAGGCCAGGTGAATCAGCGCCGCGAGAAACAGGGTAAATCCGAGGCGATCGGCCGGGCGCACGCCACGGTGGGCGAGTTCTGCGGGCAGATCGGACGGGAGGGTCATGACAAGAAAACCAACATCGCGTTTTTCACAGGCCGCGCATGATAACGCAATGTTGGTTTCATCTTGGGTGTTCTATATCAACGGGCCTTGAGCTTCTGATCGATGGCATCCATCAGCATCCCGCCGATGTCCGTGCCGAACGCATTATCAATCTCGCGAATGCAAGTCGGGCTGGTGACGTTGATTTCCGTCAGGTGCTCACCAATTACGTCCAGACCCACAAACAGCAGGCCTTTCTCGCGCAGGGTCGGGCCGACTTGCGCGGCGATCCAGCGGTCTTTCTCAGTCAGCGGACGGGCTTCGCCACGACCACCGGCCGCGAGGTTGCCACGGGTTTCGCCAGCGGCGGGAATACGCGCCAGGCAGTAATCCACCGGCTCGCCGTCGATCATCAGGATGCGTTTGTCGCCATCGACGATGGCCGGCAGATAACCCTGGATCATGATCTGCTGCTTGCCGTGCAAGGTCAGGGTTTCGAGGATCACCGACAGATTCGGGTGGCCGACGGTGTGACGGAAGATCGACGAACCGCCCATGCCGTCCAGTGGCTTGAGGATCACGTCGCCGTGATGATCGGCGAACTCGCGCAGCACGTCCGGGCGACGGCTGACGATGGTCGGCGGCGTGCACTGCGGGAACAGCGTGGCGAACAGTTTCTCGTTGCAGTCACGCAGGCTTTGCGGTTTGTTGACCACCAGTACGCCGGCGCGCTCGGCTTGTTCGAGCAGGTAAGTGGAGTAAACGAACTCCATGTCGAACGGCGGATCCTTGCGCATCAGGATCACGTCCAGATCGCTCAGCAGCGCGTCGGTCTCGGCTTCCAGTTCGAACCATTTTTCCGGGTTGGCGAAGACTTTCAGCGGCCGCATCCGCGCCCGCGCTTCACCTTCGGCCTGGTACAGATCGCCCTGTTCCATATAGAACAGTTCCCAGCCGCGCTTCTGTGCGGCCAGCAGCATGGCCAGCGAGCTATCCTTTTTATAGGAGATGCTGGCGATAGGGTCCATGACAATCCCGACGCGAACGCTCATGGGTTTTTCCTCGAATGTGGGGGGGCGATCTTTGTAGGAGCGAGCTTGCTCGCGATGAGCCTGAGAGCACCGCGCTTGTTCAGCCAGCACGCGTCATCGTTAGCGACCATCGCGAGCAAGCTCGCTCCTACAAAAGGGCTGTATAAAAGTGGCGTCAGAGTGGCGCCGAGTGTGTTCCCGGTCAAGGAAAAACCACCGCGCCAGTCCCCCGATAGATTGCATTTGGAGACTGTGCTAAAAAGGCTGCCATGTCATGCTGGCCCTTGAGCATCAAGGGTTTCGAGCCTCCGGTTATCGGAAACGGACAATTTGATTCGCAAAGGCGACGGTGGAGCATTTATGGACCAGCATTCCAGCGCCTTGAAGGTCATGGTGATCGACGATTCGAAGACGATTCGCCGCACCGCCGAAACGCTGCTGAAAAACGTGGGGTGTGAGGTCATCACGGCCATCGACGGTTTCGATGCCCTGGCCAAGATTGCCGACAATCATCCCGGCATCATCTTTGTCGACATCATGATGCCGCGTCTGGATGGCTATCAGACCTGTGCCTTGATCAAGAACAACAGTGCGTTCAAGTCCACGCCAGTGATCATGCTGTCGTCCAAGGACGGGTTGTTCGACAAGGCCAAGGGTCGCATCGTCGGCTCCGACCAGTTTTTGACCAAGCCTTTCAGCAAGGAAGAACTGCTGAACGCGATCCAGGCCCATGTACCGGGCTTCGCCGCTGTTTTGCCGCAGTAGGACACGCACAGTGACGCTCGGCCAGCGGGCCCGGCGTCGACAAGAAGAATGGGGAAAACCATGGCACGTATTCTGATCGTCGATGATTCGCCGACCGAAATGTACAAACTGACCGGCATGCTGGAAAAGCACGGTCATGAAGTATTGAAAGCCGAAAACGGCGCCGACGGCGTGGCGCTCGCCCGTCAGGAAAAACCCGACGCCGTGCTGATGGACATCGTCATGCCCGGCCTCAACGGTTTCCAGGCAACCCGTCAGCTAACCAAAGACCCGGAAACCGGGCATATCCCGGTGATCATCATCACCACCAAGGATCAGGAAACCGACAAGGTCTGGGGCACGCGCCAGGGCGCCAAGGATTACCTGACCAAGCCGGTCGACGAAGAGACCCTGATCAAGACCCTGAACAACGTGCTGGCCGGTTGATCGTCAGGCCATGACCGAGTCGCTGACGGCTTTTGAACTGCTGCTGCAGATCGACCAGCGCTGTCGTCTGCTGGCGGCGGATCTGCCGTCGCAGCCGACCCGGCAGGATAGCTGGAGCGGCATCGGTTTTCGCCTGGGCGAGCACTGGTATGTCGCACCCATGGGCGAGGTCAGCGAAGTCCTGCACGAACCACGGTTCACGCAACTGCCGGGGGTCAAACCCTGGGTCAAGGGCGTGGCCAACCTGCGCGGGCGCTTGCTGCCAATGATGGATTTGTGTGCCTTCTTTTCAGATAAAGAGCTCGGCCATGAGTTGTCGGCCGTGCGCAAACAGCGGCGGGTGCTGGTGGTGGAGCATAAGGACGTGTTTGCCGGGTTGATGGTCGATGAAGTTTTCGGCCTTCAGCACTTTGCTCAGGACAGTCTGGAACCGGTAGAGGCGTTGAATGGCCCGATTGCACCGTTCATCAAAGGCCGGTTTCAGCGCGAGCAAAATTGGCAGGTGTTCAGCCCGTTCGCGTTGGCGCAGTCTCAAGGATTCATGAACGTAGCGCTGTAAACACCGACCCTTTGTAGGAGCGAGCTTGCTCGCGATGGACTCAAGAGCGGCGCGTGTATTCAGACAGCGCGCGTTATCGTTAACGCCCATCGCGAGCGAGCTCGCTCCTACAAGGGACGGGTGAATTGGGTAGTACAGGCGAGGACCGATGATAAAAGCAAAAACAGGCAAGCCAGAAGGGTCGCGCAGCCGGTCGCAGATCATCGCGCTGTTCATCGCGCTGATTGTTTTCATCATGCTGCTGTTCGCCAACTTCGCTTACCTCAACACTCAAGCCACGTACGATAAACAGTACATCGGCCACGCCGGCGAGTTGCGCGTGCTGTCCCAGCGCATTGCCAAGAACGCCACCGAAGCCGCCGCCGGCAAGGCTGCCGCGTTCAAGTTGCTCAGCGATGCGCGCAACGATTTCGCCCAGCGCTGGGGTTATCTGAAGAAAGGCGATCCTTCCACCGGCCTGCCGCCAGCCCCGTCCACCGTGCGCCCGGAAATGCGCGCGGTGCAATTGGACTGGGAGCGCCTGCTGAAAAACACCGACGCCATTCTGTCCAGCGAACAGACGGTTTTGTCGCTGCATCAGGTCGCTGCCACCCTCGCTGAAACCGTGCCGCAATTGCAGGTCGAGTACGAAAAAGTTGTCGAAATCCTCCTGCAACGGGGTGCGCCGGCCGCTCAGGTCGCGATGGCCCAGCGTCAGTCGCTGTTGGCCGAGCGGATTCTCGGTGCAGTCAACACCGTGCTGTCCGGCGACGAAAGTTCGCAACAGGCCGCCGACGCTTTTGGTCGCGACGCCGCGCGTTTCGGCCTGGTGCTTACGGGCATGCTGCAGGGCAACCCGGCGCTGAAAGTCAGCCAGGTCGAAGACCACGATGCCCGCGCCCGGTTGATCGAGATCTCCGAACTGTTTGAATTCGTCTCGGGTTCGGTGGATGAAATCCTCGAAACCTCACCGGAACTGTTCAAGGTCCGCGAATCGGCAAGCAACATTTTCACCCTCTCGCAAACCCTGCTCGACGAAGCCTCGCACCTGGCCACCGGGTTCGAAAACCTCGCAGGCGGGCGCGATACAGACACTATTGGCGGCTACATGCTGGGCCTGCTGGCGCTGATGTCGATCATTCTCATTGGCCTGGTGATGGTTCGCGAAACCAATCGCCAGTTGCGCGAAACCGCTGAAAAGAACGAGCGCAACCAGAACGCGATCATGCGCCTGCTCGACGAAATCGAAGACCTGGCCGACGGCGACCTGACCGTGACGGCTTCGGTGACCGAAGACTTCACCGGGACCATCGCCGATTCGATCAACTATTCCGTGGATCAGCTGCGCGATCTGGTGGCAACGATCAACCTCACCGCCGGCCAGGTCGCTGCCGCCGTGCAGGAAACCCAAGCCACCGCCATGCACCTGGCGCAGGCCTCGGAACATCAGGCGCAACAGATCAGCGAAGCCTCCACCGCGATCAACGACATGGCGCAGTCCATCGATCAGGTCTCGGCCAACGCTGCCGAGTCCTCGGCGGTGGCCGAGCGCTCGGTGGAAATTGCCAACAAGGGCAACGAGGTGGTGCACAACACCATCCACGGCATGGATAACATTCGCGAACAGATTCAGGATACCGCCAAGCGCATCAAGCGCCTCGGCGAGTCTTCTCAGGAGATTGGCGACATTGTCAGCCTGATTGATGACATTGCCGACCAGACCAACATCCTCGCGCTCAACGCTGCGATTCAGGCCTCCATGGCCGGTGACGCCGGGCGCGGTTTTGCGGTGGTGGCGGACGAAGTCCAGCGGCTGGCCGAACGCTCGTCCGCCGCGACCCGGCAGATCGAAACCCTGGTACGGGCGATTCAGGCCGACACCAACGAAGCGGTCATTTCCATGGAACAGACCACCACCGAAGTGGTGCGCGGCGCACGTCTGGCGCAGGATGCCGGTGTGGCCCTGGAAGAAATCGAAGGCGTGTCGAAGACGCTCGCGGCGCTGATCCAGAGCATCTCCAACGCCGCCCAGCAACAGACGTCTTCGGCCGGGCAGATTTCCCTGACGATGAACGTGATCCAGCAGATCACCACGCAGACGTCGTCGGGCTCCACCGCCACTGCCGAGAGCATCGGCAACCTGGCGAAGATGGCCAGCCAGCTGCGGCGCTCGGTGTCCGGTTTCACCTTGCCGGCCGCCAAGGCGCAGACTGTGGATAAAGTGTGAAGCGTCCATGAGCGTTCGAACGATGAACGGAGCAGTTATGGGTGATCGGCACGACTATGTGGCCCTGGAGTGGGTCAAAGGCGAGATTGCCGAAACGCTGAAAGTGGCTCACCAGGCGATTGAAACGTTGCTTGATGACCCCCAGGCGACGCACGCCCTCAGTGAATGCCTGGCGTGTATCCATCAGGTTCACGGCAGTTTGCAGATGGTCGAGTTCTACGGCGCGGCCCTGCTCGCCGAAGAAATGGAGCAACTGACTGCTGCCTTGCAGCAGAAGCGCGTCAGCCATCGCGACGAGGCGATCCACCTGCTGCTGCAAGCGATCGGTCAGTTGCCGATCTATCTCGACCGCGTTCAAGGCGCACGCCGCGACCTGCCGCTGGTGGTGCTGCCGCTGATCAACGATCTGCGCAGCGCCCGTGGCGAAAGCCTGTTGTCGGAAACCAGCCTGTTCACCCCGCAATTGCCGGACCTGCCTGCGCTGAATGAAGAATCACTGGCGCTGCTGGAACCGGCGGACCTGCCGAACGTGCTGCGCAAATTGCGCCAGATGTTGCAGATGGCCCTGGTCGGGTTGCTGCACGAGCAGGATGCCGACACCCACCTCGATTGCATCGCCAAGGTGTTTTCACGTCTTGAAGGGCTGTGTGGCAACGCGCCCCTGAGCCCGTTGTGGCAAGTCGCTTCGGCGCTGGTCGAAGGCATGCGTGGCGGTTCGATCGCCAACAGCCCGGCCCTGCGCAGCCTGTTCAAAGACGCCGACACAGAGCTCAAACGCCTGCTCGAACAGGGCATGTCCGCGATCAATCAGCCGGCACCGCCGGAGTTGCTCAAGAGTTTGCTGTTCTACATTGCCAAGGCCGAACACCCCACCGGGCAGATGCTGACCATGAAAGATCGCTACGGATTGGACGACGCGCTACCTGACAGCGCGATGGTCGACGAAGAACGGGCGCGGCTGGCCGGCCCTGATCGCGATGCCATGCGCTCGGTGCTGGCGGCACTGTGCGAAGAACTGGTGCGGGTCAAAGAACGCCTGGACCTGTTCGTGCGCAGCGACCGCCAGCACACCTCGGACCTCGAAAGCCTGCTCGCACCGCTGCGGCAGATCGCCGACACGCTGGCGGTGCTCGGTTTCGGCCAACCGCGCAAGGTCATCATCGATCAACTGGCGGTGGTGCTGAGCCTTGCCCAAGGCCAGCGCGAACCCAACGACGCGATCCTCATGGACGTCGCCGGGGCCTTGCTCTACGTCGAGGCAACGCTGGCCGGCATGGTTGGCACCGTGGAGCCGGAAAGCCAGGAAGACAGCCGCCCGCCGACCACCGACCTGACGCAGATCCACCAGATCGTGATCAAGGAAGCGCGCATTTGC
Organism: Pseudomonas sp. LB3P81; assembly: GCF_054897965.1. Classification (NCBI taxonomy): domain Bacteria; kingdom Pseudomonadati; phylum Pseudomonadota; class Gammaproteobacteria; order Pseudomonadales; family Pseudomonadaceae; genus Pseudomonas; species Pseudomonas sp. LB3P81. The sequence continues at coordinate 3,777,539 of NZ_JBUBVG010000001.1, forward strand.
CTGCAACAGGCCAAGGACATGATCGTCGATTACATCGACGCCGACTGGGACCGCCAGCATTTGCAACCGTTGCCGGCCTTGCTGACCCAGGTGCGCGGTGCGCTGGCGATGATTTCGCTGAGTCGCGCGGCGAGCCTGATCGACGCCTGCAACCACTTCATCCGCGAGCATCTGCTGCTGGACCCGGACCAGCCTGGCTGGGAAGAACTGGACAGCCTGGCCGACGTCATCACCAGCATCGAGTATTACCTTGAACGCCTCAGCGACGATCCCGAGGCGGCCGGTGAACAGTTGCTCGACGTTGCGGAAAAAAGCCTGGCGTCACTCGGTTTTTTCCCCAGCGAGCACCCTGTGCCGATGCTGGAGGATGTGCTCAGCCCGGGCGAAGCCCAGGTCATGCAGGACCAGCAGGAACTGGACGATCCAGAGGTCGTCCAGACCTTGGCCGATGTACTGGCCAACCCGGTGTCTACCGTTAACCCGCCCGCGCTGAACACGCCGGGCAGCCTGTTGCCGCCGCCGGTGGGCGAGGCGCCGGTGGATGACGAGCTGCTCGAAGTCTTCCTCGAAGAAACCGATGAAGTCCTGGACATCCTTCGCGAATACCTGCCGCGCTGGTCGGCCTATCCCGACAACACGGCGGCCTTGAGAGAATTGCGCCGGGCCTTCCACACACTCAAAGGCAGTGGCCGGATGGTTCGCGCGCTGGTGCTGGGTGAGCTGGCGTGGGCTGTGGAAAACCTGCTAAACCGCGTGCTGGAGCACAGCGTTGAACCGGGCCAGGCCGTCCAGCAACTGCTCGGCGATGTACTGAACCTGCTACCGGAACTGGTGGCTGAATTTGCCGACAATGCCCAGCGTCAGCGCAACGATGTCGACCAATTGGCCGCCCGCGCCCATGCCCTCGCCAAGGGTGGCGAGCCTTTGTCCGATGAGGACGTGCAGGACGTTACGGCCCTCGATCCGTTGTTGCTGGAGATTTTCCGCAACGAAGCGGAAACCCATTTGGCCAGCCTCAACCGCTTCCTTGAACAGGCCGCCGAGCATGCGCCGTTTCAGGCCTGCGACGAGTTGCAACGGGCGCTGCACACCCTTAAAGGCAGCGCCTCGATGGCCGGCGTCTTGCCGATTGCCGAGGTGGCGACATCGCTGGATCACCTGGCCCGTGAGTACAAGGCGCACCTGATCGCTCTGGGCCTGGACGAAATCGAACTGCTGCTGGAGGCCGAAGGCGTGTTCCGTCTGGGTCTGCGTCAGCTCAAGGTCGATCCGCTGGCCGAGATTCCCGGCGCCCGTTCATTGATCGAAAGAATACAGGCGCTGATGGCCGAGCGTCTGGAAGCGCTGTTGAGCACACCGAGCACCACGCTCAGAACCAAGCGCGATCCGCAGTTGATCAACAACTTTCTGGCCCAGGGCATGGACATCCTGCTGGACGCCGAAAGCCTGTTGCAGCGCTGGCAGCAGCATCCCGGCGAACGTCAGGAACTCAGTGCGCTGCTGGACGAATTGACCACCCTCGGCGAAGTTGCGCACCTGGCCTATCTGCATCCGGTGGACGAGCTCTGCGAAGCCTTGCTGGATCTTTATGGCGCGGTGGAAGAAAGCAGCCTCGCTGTCAGCGACCGGTTTTTCCACGAGGCGCAAAGTGCTCACGAAGCGTTGATCAACATGCTCGACGAACTGGCTGCCGGCCAGGAAGTCAGCCCGCAGCCGGAGCGCATCCGGGCCTTGCGCGGCTTGCTCGACGAAGGCCTCGATCCCTCGGCCATGGGCCTGATTCGCAGTGACGGCAGCCGCACCCTGAGCATTCGGGAATTGAGCGGTGCCACGGCCGAGCTTGAGCGCACGCTACCCCCTGTAGGAGCGTGCTCGCTCGCGATGGACGTTAACGATGACGCGGTGTCATTGGAAAAACGCGGCGCCTGTGAGCCCATCGCGAGCGAGCTCGCTCCTACAATGGATCGTGCGGTTGAGTTGGACGATGAAATCGTTTCGATTTTTCTCGAAGAAGCGGTGGATATTCTCGAGAGCGCCGGCCAGGCCTTGCAGCGCTGGCTGAATGACCCGGAAAACGCCGCGCCGCTGTTGTCGTTGCAGCGGGATTTGCACACGCTCAAGGGCGGTGCGCGGATGGCCGAGGTCGAGCCGGTCGGTGACCTCGCCCATGAGCTGGAAAGCCTTTACCAAGGTCTTGTCGATCGCCGTTACAGCCACAGCGAAGCGTTGGCGCAACTGCTGCAACAGAGTCATGACCGACTGGCTCAACTGCTTGAGCAGTTGCAGAACCAGAAGCCGCTGGGTGATCCGGGTGAGCTGATCGAGGCCATTCGCGAGTTCCGTCAAGGCAATGCCAACGCGCCAGAAACAGTCGAGTCTGCGGGGGCCGAGGATTCGCCGGGGCACGATCCGGAACTGCTGGAAATCTTCCTCGAGGAAGGGTTCGACATCATCGAAAACTCCGGCGCGGCGCTGGTGCGCTGGCAGACCGAACCTTCCAATCGTCAGGAAATGGAAACCTTGCTGCGCGATCTGCACACCCTCAAGGGCGGTGCGCGGATGGTGGAAATCGGCCCGATCGGCGACCTGGCCCATGAACTGGAATTTCTTTACGAAGGCTTGTCTGCCGGTGTGCTGAAACCGACGGCCGCGCTGTTCGGGCTGTTGCAAAGCAGCCATGACCGATTGGCGCAGATGCTCGACGCCACCCGCGCCGGTCAACCGTTGCCACCGGCCGATCGACTGATCGACGCGATCCGCAATTTCAGCCATCCGGAGGTGCTGGAAGCACCGGTTACCGCACCGGTCGCACCCAAGGTCGAGCCGCTTGCGCCTCAAGTCGATGCCGGTGCCGACATGGTCAAGGTCTCGGCAGAACTGCTCGACGACCTGGTCAACCTGGCCGGGGAAACCTCGATCTTCCGTGGCCGCATCGAACAGCAGGTCAACGATGCGCGTGTGGCGTTGAACGAGATGGAAACCACCATCGAGCGCATGCGCGATCAATTGCGCCGGCTCGATACCGAAACCCAGGGACGGATTCTCAGCCGCCAGCAAATCGACGCAGAGCGCTCGGGTTACGAAGACTTTGACCCGCTGGAGATGGATCGTCATTCGCAGTTGCAGCAACTGTCGCGGGCGCTGTTCGAATCCGCCTCCGACCTGCTCGACCTCAAGGAAACCCTCGACCGACGCAATCAGGACGCGGAGAACCTGCTGCAACAGCAGGGCCGCATCAACACCGAATTGCAGGAAGGCCTGATGCGTACGCGCATGGTGCCGTTCGAGCGGATGTTGCCGCGCTTGAAACGCATCGTCCGCCAGGTCTCCAGCGAGTTGGGCAAGGACGTGGAATTCATCGTCGGCAACGCCGAAGGCGAGATGGACCGCAATGTTCTCGAACGCATGGCGGCACCGCTGGAGCACATGCTGCGCAACGCCGTCGACCATGGTCTGGAATCCGCAGACGTGCGCATCGCGGCGGGTAAACCGGCGCAGGGCCGGATCACCCTCGATCTGTCCCGAGAGGGCGGTGACATCATTTTTGACCTCCGCGACGACGGCGCCGGTGTGCCGCTGGACGCAGTGCGGCGCAAGGCTATCAAGCGCGGCTTGCTGGCCCAGGACAGTGACATCAGCGATCGCGACGTGCTGCAATTCATCCTGCAACCGGGGTTCTCCACGGCCGAGAAAATCACCCAGATTTCCGGGCGCGGTGTGGGCATGGATGTGGTCCACGAAGAGGTTCGGCAACTGGGCGGCAGCATGAGCATCGACTCTGTGCCGGGGCAGGGCGTGCATTTCCGCATTCGCCTGCCGTTCACCGTGTCGGTCAATCAGGCGTTGATGGTGCAGTGCTTTGATGATCAATATGCGATCCCGCTGAACACCATCGACGGCATCGTGCGGGTGCTGCCCAACGAACTCGAAGGGCATTACCGGCTCGATCCGCCGACCTATAAATACGCCGGGCAGCACTATGAACTGTGTTACCTCGGCGAACTGCTGAAAACCAGCAACCGCCCGAAATTGCTGGGTCAGAGCCAGCCGCTGCCGGTGTTGCTGGTGCAATGCAACGAACGGCACATCGCGGTGCAGGTCGATTCGATGGCCGGCACCCGGGAGATCGTGGTGAAAAGCCTCGGTCCGCAGTTTGCAGCGGTGCAGGGGTTGTCCGGGGCGACGATTCTGGGCGATGGCCGGGTGGTGCTGATTCTCGATTTGCTGGCGCCGATCCGCGCGATGCAGACGCAGGCGCCGCAACGACCACGGGTTCAAGACGCCGAGCCCGAGCCGCACAAACCCTTGCTGGTGATGGTGGTCGACGACTCGGTCACCGTGCGCAAGGTCACCAGCCGTTTGCTCGAACGCCACGGCATGAACGTGCTGACGGCCAAGGATGGCGTCGATGCCATGTTGCTGCTGGAAGAACACATGCCGGACCTGATGCTGCTGGACATCGAAATGCCGCGCATGGACGGTTTCGAAGTGGCAACCCAAGTGCGCGCGGATGAGCGTTTGCAGCACCTGCCGATCATCATGATCACCTCGCGCACCGGCCAGAAACACCGCGACCGCGCCATGGCCATCGGCGTCAACGACTACCTCGGCAAGCCGTACCAGGAATCGGTGCTGCTTGAAAGCATCGCGCTGTGGAGCAAAACCCATGCTTGAGCATCGGACCAGCAACCTCACCGGGCTGCTGCTGCCCCTGGCTGACCGCAACCTGATTTTGCCCAACGTCGCGGTGGCGGAGCTGATCGACTATCAGCCGGGGGCGTTCGATTTGGATACACCGCCGTGGTATCTGGGGCGGGTGAGCTGGCGGAACCGGCAGATTCCGTTGCTGAGTTTTGAGTCGGCCTGCGGGCAGAAAATCATTATCGGCGAGCGGGCGCGGATTGTGATTCTCAATGCGCTGGGCGGGCGGCCGGAATTGAAGTTCATCGCGCTGCTGGTGCAGGGGATTCCTCGGTCTTACAAGCTCGACAGCCAGTTGAGCTATGTGGATGTGCCGTTGTGTCCGCTGGAAAAGGCAGCGGTACAGGTGGGTGAGCAGGTGGCCAAAGTGCCTGACTTGCTGGCGTTGGAGGAGTTGTTGGTGAGTGCCGGGTTGATCTGACAGGCCCCTTCGCGAGCAAGCCCGCTCCCACATTAGTTTTCTGTCGTACACAAATTTTGTGTTCACTGAGATCAAATGTGGGAGCGGGCTTGCTCGCGAAGAGGCCCGAACAGTCAGTACACTTCTCCGACCATTACCCTGACCGTAACGATCTACCGCTCTGCTTGATTGATGCCCCCCACCCAACACTCCTAAGGTGACCCTCACGATAGCGAACCCGTGGAGTGGTCATGACAACAACAATATCCCCGACTCGCGATGGACGCGGCGGCGCAGCGAATAGCAGCGGCGTCTCGAGCTGGTCAAGGGCCTGGCCGACGGTGTGGTCCTGCCCACCGACAACATCGTTGCGGCGCTCGAAGCGTTGATCCTGCCCGGCGACCGTGTGGTGCTGGAGGGCAACAACCAGAAGCAGGCGGATTTCCTTTCCCGCTCACTGGCAAAAGCCGATCCCGCCAGGCTCCACGACCTGCACATGATCATGCCCAGTGTCGGACGCTCCGAACACCTGGACCTGTTTGAACGCGGCATTGCCCGCAAGCTCGATTTCTCCTTCGCCGGCACCCAGAGCCTGCGCATCAGCCAGTTGCTGGAAGACGGCCTGCTGGAAATCGGCGCGATCCACACCTACATCGAGCTCTACGCACGATTGGTGGTGGACCTGATTCCCAACTCTGCTCGCAATCCGGGTCGTTCACGCTGTCGTCCAGAGACACCAGGATCGCATCGACTTCCATGTTCTTGAGCTTGTAGAACAGGTCGAAACTCGAACCGAGGATCAAGTCGATGTTGAGTTCGCTGCGGCGGATCTTCAGGCCCATGATCAGTTGGGGCACGGTCTTCACCGTCAGCGAATACAACGAACCGAGCTTGAAGCGCTCAGCGGAGAAACCGGCGGCCTCGCGGGTCAGGCGCACGGTTTCGACCACGACCTGAATCAGCTTCTGCGCCCGTTCTTCCAGCACATACGCGCTTTCCAGCGGCGTCAGGTTGCGACCTTCATGTTTGAACAACGGACAACGCAAGGCGCTTTCCAGGGAGTGGATCGCCCGGTGCACGCTGGCGTTGCTGGTCTCCAGTTCGGCGGCGGCCCGGGCCAGGTTGCCGGAGCGCATGAAGGCCAGGAACACCTCGAGTTTTTTCAGGGTCAACTCTTCGTCGATCAGCATCGCGCGGACTCTTTTTGGAATGACTTGATTGCGCCCAATTCCTGAAGGACACGCAGACCTTTGTAGGAGCGGCCGGGCGGCGTTCCTACAGAGGGTGTTTGTGATCTGAAACATTGCGCTTTTACGCTTGAGGCCTGAGCCTTGCGCAATGCTGTAACGAATGTCGAGGTGAGTAACACATGTATCACGGGGAAAGATTGAACGCCTGGACGCATTTGGTCGGGGCGGTGGCGGCGACGGTCGGGGTGGTGTGGATGCTGGTGATCGCCGGCATGGACGGCAGCCCGTGGAAGATCGTCAGCGTGGCGATTTACGGTTTTACGTTGATGGTGCTCTACAGCGCATCGACCGTTTATCACAGCGTGCAGGGGCGCAAAAAAGCGATCATGCAGAAGGTCGATCACTTTTCGATCTACCTGTTGATCGCCGGCAGTTACACGCCGTTTTGTCTGGTGACATTGCGCGGGCCGTGGGGCTGGACGTTGTTCGGGATTGTCTGGGGACTGGCGTTGATCGGCATCCTGCAAGAGATCAAACCGCGTTCGGAAGCGCGGATTCTGTCGATCGTGATTTACGCGGTGATGGGCTGGATCGTGCTGGTCGCGGTCAAGCCGTTGCTGGCGGCGCTGGGCACGGCCGGGTTTGCCTGGCTGGCGTCGGGCGGGATTTTGTACACCGTGGGGATTATTTTCTTTGCCCTGGATCATCGGTTGCGGCATGCGCACGGGATCTGGCATTTGTTCGTGATTGCGGGGAGTTTGCTGCATTTTGTGGCGATTCTGGTGTACGTCTTATAAACCGTGTCGCGGCCATTCGCGAGCAAGTCGAATCGTCGCACCGCCGCTCCCACATTGGATCGGCATGTTGTTGGAGATTTGTTAACCACCACAAATCCCCTGTGGGAGCGGGCTTGCTCGCGAAGGCGTACTAGAAGTCGCCCCAAAGCTGTTGAGCAACCGCTAATGCAACAACCGGCGCGGTCTCGGTGCGCAAAACGCGCGGTCCCAACCGGGCAGCATGAAAACCCGAAACCTTGGCCTGATCAACCTCAGCCTCCGACAACCCACCCTCCGGCCCGATCAAGAAAGCCAGTGTCCCAGGCTTCGCATGACTCACCAACGGCTCCGCCACCGGATGCAGCACCAGCTTCAACTGCGCCTCGGTCTGCTTCAACCAGTCCGCCAACAACACCGGCGGATGAATCACCGGCACCCGCGACCGCCCGCACTGCTCGCACGCGCTGATCGCCACCTGACGCCAATGCATCAGGCGTTTGTCGGCGCGCTCGTCCTTCAACCGGACTTCGCAGCGGTCGCTGAAAATCGGGGTGATTTCAGTCACGCCCAATTCTGTGGCTTTCTGAATCGCCCAATCCATCCGCTCGCCACGGGACAAGCCCTGGCCGAGATGAATCTGCAGCGGCGATTCGACCTGACCGGCGAAGCTTTCATCGATCTGCACCACGACGCGTTTCTTGCCGACCTCCACCAGCGTCGCGCGAAACTCATGGCCCGAGCCGTCGAACAGTTGCAACGCATCGCCCTCCACCATGCGCAGCACGCGGCTGATGTAATGGGCCTGAGCCTCGGGCAACTCGTGCTCGCCGGTGCTCAGGGGGGCGTCGATAAAGAAGCGGGACAGTCTCATGCTGGGTCTCTACTGAATCAGTAAGTTGGATCAAGTCGCAAATGTGGCTGGCTTTGTGGCGAGGGAGCTTGCTCCCGCTGGGTTGCGAAGCAGCCCTAAAAAGGGACTGCTGCGCAGCCCAGCGGGAGCAAGCTCCCTCGCCACAGGGTTTTTCGGTGACTTCTAGCCCGGATCGCGGAAACCGGGGTGAAAGTCTTTCGGCACTGAGACGCTGACGCTGTTGCGGGTCGCGATGTCGATCCCTTCACTGGCCACTTCGGCGAGAAAATCGATCTGTTCCGGCGTGATCACGTAAGGCGGCAGGAAATACACCACGCTGCCCAACGGTCGAAGTAAAGCACCTCGCTCCAACGCATGCTGGAACACCTTCAAGCCACGACGTTCCTGCCACGGCCAGGCTTCCTTGGTTGCCTTGTCCTTGACCATCTCGATGGCCAACACCATGCCGGTCTGACGCACTTCCGAGACGTTCGGGTGATCGGCCAGATGGGCGGTGGACGAGGCCATGCGCTGCGCCAAAGCCTTGTTGTTCTCGATCACGTTGTCTTCTTCGAAGATATCCAGCGTCGCCAATGCCGCCGCGCACGCCAGCGGATTGCCGGTGTAGCTGTGCGAATGCAGGAAGGCGCGCAGGGTCGGGTAGTCGTCGTAGAAGGCGCTGTAGACGTCTTCGGTCGTCACGCAGGCCGCCAGCGGCAGGTAACCGCCAGTCAGGGCCTTGGACAGGCAAAGGAAGTCCGGGCGGATGCCGGCCTGTTCACAGGCGAACATGGTCCCGGTGCGGCCGAAGCCGACGGCGATTTCGTCGTGAATCAGGTGCACGCCGTAGCGATCGCAGGCTTCGCGCAGCAGTTTCAGGTACACCGGGTGATACATGCGCATGCCGCCGGCGCCCTGAATCAATGGCTCGACGATCACCGCCGCGACGGTGTCGTGGTTCTCCGCGAGCGTCTGCTCCATCGCGGCAAACATATTCCGAGAATGCTCTTCCCAGCTCATGCCGTCGGGGCGAAGGTAGCAATCGGGGCTCGGCACCTTGATGGTGTCGAGCAGCAGCGCCTTGTAGGTCTCGGTGAACAGCGGCACGTCGCCCACCGACATCGCCGCCATGGTTTCGCCGTGGTAGCTGTTGGTCAGGGTGACGAAGCGCTTCTTGTTCGGCTGGCCACGGTTGAGCCAGTAGTGAAAGCTCATTTTCAGCGCGACTTCGATGCAGGACGAACCGTTATCGGCGTAGAAGCATCGGGTCAGGCCTTCCGGCGTCATCTTCACCAGACGCTCGGACAGCTCGATCACAGGCTGATGGCTGAAACCGGCCAGAATCACGTGCTCCAGCTGATCGACCTGATCCTTGATGCGCTGGTTGATGCGCGGGTTGGCGTGGCCGAACACGTTGACCCACCAGGAGCTGACCGCATCGAGGTAGCGTTTGCCTTCGAAGTCTTCCAGCCACACGCCTTCACCGCGCTTGATCGGGATCAGCGGCAGCTGTTCGTGGTCTTTCATCTGGGTGCAGGGATGCCACAACACCGCGAGATCGCGCTGCATCCACTGATTATTCAGGCCCATGTTCAGTCTCCTCGAGGCGGTCCGGGACAGGCGCGGACATACAATCGCGCAAGCCTATGCAATGCGTCGCGCGGGAACAACCTATTGTGTCGTTTGAGCTACTTTGTAGGGGGTGGTAGACGTCGCTGGCGGCCCATTGATGGCTAACGTATTCTTCGCGGTTCTTTGAGTCGTCTGACTCGTAAAACTGCTGTTTTCTCGTGTATTTCCGGAGTTCGCTGAATGTCTGCTGGTTGGCTGCGCGCCTGTGCGCTGGTGATATTGGGGCTGTTCAGCGTGTCTGCGCTGGCCAAGGATAAAACGGCGATCGTGATTGGCGGCGGGCTTTCGGGCCTGACGGCGGCGTACGAACTGCAGAACAAAGGCTGGCAGGTCACCCTGCTGGAAGCCAAACCGAGCCTGGGCGGCCGCTCCGGCATGGCCACCAGTGAATGGATCGGCAACGACAAGACCCAGCCGGTGCTGAACAAGTACGTCTCGACCTTCAAGCTGAGCACCACGCCGGCGCCGGAACTCGTGCGCACGCCGAGCTACCTGATCGACGGCGTGTATTACACCGCCGCTGACCTGGCCACAAAAGAGCCGGCCACCGCTGACGCGCTCAAGCGCTACGAAAAGACGCTGGACGACCTCGCGCGTTCGATCGAAGACCCGCAGAACCCTGCAGCGAACAGCACGCTGCATGCCCTGGATCAGATCAACGTCTCCAACTGGCTTGATCGACTGACGTTGCCAGCCACGGCCCGTCAATTGATCAATCAGCAAATTCGTACCCGTTATGACGAACCGTCGCGCCTGTCGCTGTTGTACTTTGCACAACAGAGCCGGGTTTACCGCGGTGTGTCCGATCGTGACCTGCGCGCTTCGCGTCTGCTCGGCGGCAGCCCGGTGCTGGCACAAGCCTTCGTCAAACAACTGAAAACCATCAAGACCAACTCCCCGGTCTCGGCCATCACTCAGGACAAGGACGGTGTGACCGTCAAGGTCGACAGCGTCGGCTATCAGGCTGACTACGTCGTGGTCGCCGTGCCGTTGCGCGCCCTGAACAAGATCCAGATGACCCCGGCGCTGGATGCCCAGCACATGGGCGCCATCAAAGGCACCAACTACGGTTGGCGCGACCAGATCATGCTGAAGTTCAAGACGCCAGTATGGGAAAGCAAGGCGCGCATGTCCGGCGAGATCTACAGCAACACCGGCCTGGGCATGTTGTGGGTCGAGCCAGCCCTGAAGGGCGGCGCCAACGTGGTGATCAACCTGTCCGGCGACAACGCACGGGTGATGCAGGCCTTCGGCGACAAGCAGATGGTCGATCAGGTACTGATTCGTCTGCATGCGTTTTATCCACAGGCACGCGGTTCGTTCACCGGTTATGAAATCCGCCGCTACAGCACCGACCCGTCGATGGGCGGCGCTTACCTGGCCTTCGGCCCGGGCCAGATCAGCAAGTACTGGCGTCTGTGGGAGCGTCCGCTGCAGCGCGTAGCGTTCGCTGGCGAACACACCGACACGTTGTACCCAGGCACGCTGGAAGGCGCGTTGCGCACTGGCCAGCGGGCGGCCGGTCAGGTTGAAGACCTGGCAGCGGGCAAGTCGTTTGAACCGGCGAAGGTTGTTCCAGTAGCGACCGCTGTGGCGGCCGGCGCGGTGGCGGCGAAGAAAGGCAACTTCTTCAGCAATCTGTTTGGTGGATCCTCCGATGAGGACAAGAAGCCGGAGCCGGTCAAGACGCCAGAGCCTGTCGCTCCGCCAGCACCGGCGCCGGCTCCAGTGCCAACCCTGGCCCCTGCGCCAGTGGAAGCACCGAAGCCTGTGGCACCGGTGAAAGCCGAGCCAGCCAAGAAGGCTCCGGCCAAAGCGCCGGCGAAAAAGCCTGCTGCCAAAACCGAAGCCAAAAAAGCCCCGGCTAAAGCCCCGGCGAAAAAAGTTGAAACGGCGAAGAAGCCGGCGGCAACTACTGAAACCAAGACGTAGTAAACCTTCGGGGTGAATAGAAGCGCGGCTCAAGGGTCGCGCTTTTTTTTGCCTGATAGACCTTCGCGAGCAGGCTCGCTCCCACAGTGGATCCGCGTCGAACACAAGGTATGTGGCCAACCTGAAACCCTGTGGGAGCGAGCCTGCTCGCGAAGGTCTACCAGACACCACTCATTACAGCCTGCCACTAACATCCCGCCACAAATTCTTCTTTAATCTTTCCTTAACTCACCTATTTCAGACTCTTGATCGTATTTCTCGATATTTCAAAGCGAAATTTTCCGCTTTAATTCGATAGATAACTCGATAGTCTTGGTCGCAATTCTCACAGGATTTGGGCATGCAGCTACGTAACTCTTCTTCCCGCTACGGTTGGGTCAGCATCTTTATGCACTGGGGCGTGGCGCTGGCGGTCTTCGGTCTGTTTGCGCTGGGCTTGTGGATGGTCGGTCTCGACTACTACAGCACCTGGCGCAAAGACGCGCCGGAATTGCACAAGAGCATTGGCCTGGTGTTGTTGGCCGTCATGGTCCTGCGGGTGTTGTGGCGCTTTGTCAGCCCGCCACCGCCGGCACTGGAAACGTATAGCCGCATGACGCGTCTTGGCGCCAAGTTCGGCCATTCGTTCCTGTACCTGGGCCTGTTTGCTGTGTTGATTGCCGGTTACCTGATTTCCACCGCAGACGGTGTCGGGATTCCGGTGTTTGGCCTGTTTGAAGTTCCTGCACTGGTGTCCGGACTACCGGATCAGGCAGACACCGCCGGTGTGATTCATTTGTATCTGGCGTGGGCACTGGTAATTTTTTCCGGTCTCCATGCGTTGGCAGCATTGAAGCACCACTTTATCGATCGTGATGCGACCCTGAAGCGAATGCTGGGCCGCAAAGCCTGAAGTTCATCCTCGACTCGAAAGGAATAGAAAGCATGTTGAAAAAGACCCTCGCCGCTCTGGCAATCGGTTCCGCTCTGCTGTCCGCCGGTAACGTAATGGCCGCTGACTATGTCGTCGACAAGGAAGGCCAGCACGCCTTCGTTGACTTCAAGATCAGCCACCTGGGCTACAGCTACATCACCGGTACTTTCAAGGACATCGACGGCAAGTTCAGCTTCGACGCTGCCAAGCCTGAAGACAGCAAGATCGAGTTCAATGTGAACACCGCCAGCGTGTTCACCAACAACGCCGAGCGCGACAAGCACATCGCCAGCGGTGATTTCCTGAACGCGAGCAAATTCGGTAAAGCCACCTTCGTGTCCACCAGCGTCAAACCAACCGGTAAAAACGCCGCTGGCAAAGACACTGCCGACGTGGCGGGTGATCTGACCATCGCAGGCGTGACCAAGCCAATCGTGGTCAAGGCGACCTTCCTGGGTGAAGGCAAGGATCCATGGGGCGGTTACCGTGCCGGCTTCGAAGGCACCACCAACCTCAAGCGTTCCGATTTCGGCAAGCAGAAAGACCTGGGCCCAGCGTCCGACGCGGTCGAACTGTACGTGACGTTTGAAGGTGTCAAAGCGAAGTAATGCTGAGGCCGTAGGAGCTGCCGCAGGCTGCGATCTTTTAAGATCAAAAGATCGCAGGCTTCGCCAGCTCCTACAAAAATCAGTTTGTGATACACAAAAAAATGCCCCGGATCGCGAGATCAGGGGCATTTTTTATTGCGGCGTCAAATCAGCGATTGCGAGTCAGCAATGCTGGTTTCTCACCACGCGGACGGCCTGGCAGTTGATCAAGTTGCTCGGGAGTCGGGAAACGATCGGTTTTCGACTCCTTGTGAATGATCTTCGGTGCTGGACCGCGCGGGTTTTGCACGGCGGGTTCGGAACGCGGCTGGTCGTCACGCGCCGGGCGACGGTTGCGGCCTTCTTCGCGACGGGCCTGGCCGTCACGTGGAGCGCCGTTGCGTGGACCGCTGCGCTTGGCCGGCGGCGTGCCGGTGGTCGCGCCGTCGCTGCTGCGCGGACCGCTTTGGCGACCCTGAGGCTTGCCGCCAGTGCGCGGAGCACCTGCGCCAGCGGCCGTGCCTTGTGCCGGAGCACCCGGACGGCGGCCACGACCCTGAGCCGGTTTGGCTTGAGGCACGTAGTCGACCCGGTTACCGAAGTTATCGATGTCGTCGTCCAGGAACTCGTCCGGAGCGCGATCAGCGGCAGCGCGTGGCGCCGGACGCTGTTGCTCACGCGCCGGGGTGCCTTCGCGTGGTTTCTGCTCACGTGCCGGGCGCTCGCCACGGCCGCTGGCCGCCGGTTTTTCCTTGCCGCCCTTGTCCTTGCCCTTGTCTTTACGACCGCCGCCACCACCGCTGCCGTTCGGACCGTCGCCGCGCGGGCCACGTGGGTTGCGCGGGTTACGCACATCCGGACGCTCGCGGACTTCAGGTTTCTCGGCTTCTACAGCGCTGGAGTCGAAGCCCATCAGGTTGCCGTCGGCAATCTTCTGCTTGGTCATGCGCTCGATGCTTTTCAGCAGCTTTTCTTCGTCCGGCGCCACCAGCGAGATCGCCTCGCCTGAACGACCGGCACGGCCAGTACGGCCGATACGGTGCACGTAGTCTTCGTCGACGTTCGGCAGTTCGAAGTTGACCACGTGTGGCAACTGGTCGATGTCGAGGCCGCGAGCGGCGATGTCGGTGGCAACCAGGATACGCACTTCACCGGCCTTGAAGTCAGCCAGGGCTTTGGTGCGGGCGTTCTGGCTCTTGTTGCCGTGGATCGCGACGGCGCTCAGGCCGTGTTTGTCCAGGTACTCGGCCAGACGGTTGGCGCCGTGCTTGGTGCGGGTGAACACCAGCACCTGTTCCCAGGCGCCCGCGGTGATCAGGTGCGCCAGCAACGAACGCTTGTGGCTGGCGGCCAGACGGAACACACGCTGTTCGATGCGCTCGACCGTGGTGTTCGGCGGCGTGACTTCGATGCGTTCCGGGTTGTGCAGCAGCTTGCCGGCGAGGTCGGTGATGTCCTTGGAGAACGTCGCCGAGAACAGCAGGTTCTGACGCTTGGCCGGGAGGCGGGCCAGGACCTTCTTCACGTCATGGACAAAGCCCATGTCGAGCATGCGGTCGGCTTCGTCCAGCACGAGAATTTCCACGTGAGACAAATCGACGCTGCCTTGGCCGGCGAGGTCGAGCAGGCGGCCAGGGCAGGCGACCAGCACGTCAACACCGCGGGACATGGCCTGAACCTGCGGGTTCATGCCGACGCCGCCGAAGATGCAGGCGCTGACGAACTTCAGGTCACGGGCATAGACCTTGAAGCTCTCGTGGACCTGAGCCGCGAGTTCGCGGGTTGGGGTCAGGACCAGCACGCGTGGTTGGCGCGGGCCGTGACGCTGGGATTTGTCCGGGTGACCGTTGGGGAACAACCGCTCCAGAATCGGAAGGGCGAAGCCGCCGGTTTTACCAGTACCTGTCTGAGCCGCAACCATCAGGTCGCGACCTTGCAACACGGCGGGAATAGCCCGCTGTTGCACCGGAGTAGGCTCGGTATAGCCCGCTGCCTCGATGGCGCGGACTAAAGCCTCGGAGAGACCGAGGGAAGCAAAGGACATGAGTAATCCTGTTTTAGTTAGGGCTTGGCCCAATGGGAGTCTTGCCTGGCGCGAATGGCGTTTAAGAGGAACGCAATCCCGTCCGGTCCTGCTGGGTCTTGAAAGCTCGTCTGGAGCGCTCGCGCGGGCTGAAAAGCTGCGCTGTAGCGGGGTCGAGATGCCTTGAACAAGTCCGAGCGTCCGGGCGTGAGCCTGGCGGGAAGGCCGGAGTATAACAGAGCAATCACTGCGCGCCGCTTTCCTGCTGCTCAACGGTTTTTTCGCGGGCGGCGGTGGCCCCGGCGTCTTTCGTGCTGGCCGTCGGATCCGCGCCATAACGGGCACTCAGTTCGGCGTAGGCGGGCTCGCGCTTGAAACGCTTGAGTTCGGCGCCGAAGCGTTGCACCAGCAAGTCCATGCCCGCATTGCGGCGCACCGCCAGGAACTGGCTCTGTTGGCTGATGACGGTCGGGTTTTCGCTGATCTGGTCGCGGATGTTCAATTCGTCGAGCAAATGCTGGCCGACACGGCGGTCGGTGATCAACAGGTCGATCCGCCCGCGCACCAGTTTGCCGAAGTTGGCTTCATGGGTGGGCGCCGGTTCGCGAGTGAACAGGGGCGATTCACTGAAGTCCGGGCTGTACAGATAGCCCGGCGAGGTGCCGATCGTCAGGCCTTTCAGTTCGTCCAGCGTGCGAAACGGAAAGGGGCGCTCATTGGCGTAGAACATCACGAACTCGACTTCCGAGAGCGGTTCGCTGGGGTAGAGCAGGGTGGCGTCACGCTCTTCGCTGTGAAAAATGTCCAGCACGCCATCGGCCTGACCGGTTTCGAGCATCGACAGACAGCGTTTCCACGGCAGGAACTGCCACTCGACTTCGATCCCCAGGCGTTTGAAGACGATGGCCGTGGTTTCGTAGTCCAGGCCCAGGGATTTGCCGTTTTCCTCGTAGACGTAGGGCGTCCAGGGTTCAGTGACAATGCGCAGCTTCTCGCCCCGAGCAGCGAAGCTCAGGCAAGTGAAAAGAATCACGGTCAGCAACTGGGTGATTAATGGCATGGGCTTGAGATTACGACGAGAAACGGGAAAGAGCCAGA
Source organism: Pseudomonas sp. LB3P81 (assembly GCF_054897965.1). Classification (NCBI taxonomy): domain Bacteria; kingdom Pseudomonadati; phylum Pseudomonadota; class Gammaproteobacteria; order Pseudomonadales; family Pseudomonadaceae; genus Pseudomonas; species Pseudomonas sp. LB3P81. The sequence continues at coordinate 3,793,641 of NZ_JBUBVG010000001.1, forward strand.
CACCGGCTGCAGATGCTGTATCTCCGTGTGCTGCATCACAAAAAAGCGCGTTGAAGGCAAAAGATCGCAGCCTTCGGCAGCTCCTACAGGGATTAAACATGCCCAATGTAGGAGCTGCCGAAGGCTGCGATCTTTTGATCTTGCTTGTAACGATGATTAGCGCGGCAACTTCAGGTTGTTCCACACCGCCAGGCTCGCTTCAGCCTGATTCAGTGTGTAGAAGTGCAGCCCCGGAGCGCCACCTTGCAGCAGGCGTTCGCACATCTCAGTGATGACTTGCTCACCAAAGCTTTGAATGCTCTGGGTGTCATCGCCGTAGGCTTCCAGTTGCTTGCGGATCCAGCGCGGGATTTCCGCACCGCAGGCATCGGAGAAGCGCGCCAGCTTGCTGTAGTTGGTGATCGGCATGATCCCCGGCACAATCGGGATGTTCACGCCCATCGCCCGTACACGCTCGACGAAGTAGAAGTAGCTGTCGGCGTTGAAGAAGTACTGGGTGATCGCACTGTCGGCACCGGCGTTGGCCTTGCGCACGAAGTTGTTCAGATCGTCTTCAAAATTGCGCGCTTGCGGATGCATTTCCGGGTAAGCGGCGACTTCGATGTGGAAATGATCGCCGGTCTCTTCACGAATGAATTCAACCAGGTCATTGGCGTGGCGCATTTCGCCGCTGGCCATGCCCATGCCCGAAGGCAGGTCACCGCGCAGGGCAACGATACGTTTGATACCAGCAGCCTTGTATTGCGCCAGCAGGCCGCGCAAGTCGTCCTTGCTGTCGCCCACGCAGGACAGATGCGGTGCGGCAGGGACTTTGACTTCGCTTTCGAGCTGCAACACGGTGTTGAGGGTTCGATCACGGGTCGAACCGCCAGCGCCATAGGTGCAGGAGAAGAAATCGGGGTTGTACGTGGCCAGCTGACGAGCAGTGGCGATCAGCTTTTCATGCCCAGCGTCGGTCTTCGTAGGGAAGAACTCGAAGCTGTAGCGACGGTCTTGGGACATGGTCATATCCTTGGAAACACGTAAGCCTGTGAAGCTTGCTCATCCCGTGTGGGAGCGGGCTTGCCCGCGAAAGCGGTGGGTAAGTCGACATCTATGTCGAATGACAAATCGCCATCGCGGGCAAGCCCGCTCCCACAGGGAGAGCAGGCAGCAAGTTCGATCAGTAGCGGTAAGCGTGCGGCTTGAACGGACCTTCGACGGTCACGCCGATGTAGTCGGCCTGGGTCTTGGTCAGTTGAGTCACAACACCGCCGAAACCGCGGACCATTTCCAGGGCCACTTCTTCGTCGAGTTTCTTCGGCAGTACTTCAACAGTCAGGCGCTCGGCTTTCTGGGCTGGCGACAGGTCGGCGTACTTCTGGCCGAACAGGAAGATCTGCGCCAGCACCTGGTTGGCGAACGAACCGTCCATGATGCGGCTTGGGTGGCCAGTGGCGTTACCCAGGTTAACCAGACGGCCTTCGGCCAGCAGGATCAGGTAGTCGTCGTTCTGGGCGTCGAAAGCGCCCGGGCCGGTACGGTGGATCTTGTGAACCTGTGGCTTCACTTCTTCCCACGCCCAGTTTTTACGCATGAAAGCGGTGTCGATTTCGTTGTCGAAGTGGCCGATGTTGCAGACAACAGCGCGCTTCTTCAGGGCTTTGAGCATGTTCGCGTCGCAAACATTGACGTTGCCGGTGGTGGTCACGATCAGGTCGATCTTGCCCAGCAGTGCTTTGTCGATGCTTGCTTCAGTGCCGTTGTTGATACCGTCGATGAACGGCGAAACCAGTTCGAAACCGTCCATGCAGGCCTGCATGGCGCAGATCGGGTCGACTTCGGACACTTTAACGATCATGCCTTCCTGACGCAGGGACTGAGCGGAGCCCTTGCCCACGTCACCGTAACCGATGACCAGCGCTTGCTTGCCGGACAAAAGGTGGTCGGTGCCGCGCTTGATCGCATCGTTCAGGCTGTGACGGCAGCCGTACTTGTTGTCGTTCTTGCTCTTGGTCACCGAGTCGTTGACGTTGATGGCCGGGATTTTCAGCTCGCCCTTGGCCAGCATGTCCAGCAGGCGGTGAACGCCAGTGGTGGTTTCTTCGGTCACGCCGTGGACGCGATCGAGAATCGCCGGGTATTTCTTGTGCAGCAGCTCGGTCAGGTCGCCGCCGTCGTCGAGGATCATGTTGGCATCCCAAGGCGCGCCATCTTTGAGGATGGTTTGCTCCAGGCACCACTCGTACTCTTCTTCAGTCTCGCCTTTCCAGGCGAAAACCGGGATACCGGCAGCAGCGATAGCGGCAGCGGCCTGGTCCTGAGTCGAGAAAATGTTGCAGGACGACCAACGCACTTCGGCACCCAGGGCAACCAGGGTTTCGATCAGCACGGCAGTCTGAATGGTCATGTGGATGCAGCCGAGGATCTTCGCGCCTTTGAGCGGTTGCTCACCGGCGTACTTGCGGCGCAGACCCATCAGGGCTGGCATTTCGGATTCAGCGATGATGGTCTCGCGACGGCCCCAGGCAGCCAGGGACATGTCGGCGACTTTGTAATCGTTAAAATCTGCAGGCGTGATAACAGCGCTCATGATGAGCCTCCATTCGTAATGTATGCGAATGGGCGCCGTTGTGCGTTTAGTGTCTGGCCGTGGCCAGGCAACGCCCCATCCGAGCCTGACAGGTCGAACCTGCTGCAGCGCCCCTCGGACAGGTGGCGGGAAAACGGTATCAATAGAACGTTACCGTTTTGAAACGGGTGGGATTATAGCGGGCTATGCTGATCTTCCAAAGCCTTTCTGCAGGTCAATGTCCGAACGGTAATCGAGACCATAGTCGATGCTCAATAGAGCTCTAGTCCGGGCTCTGCCATGATGCCGCCCATCATTCGGCAAGACGCTCAGGAGTGAATATGAATTTCCATACCCGCAAATGGGTAAAACCCGAAGACCTCAACCCCAACGGCACGCTGTTCGGCGGCAGCCTGTTGCGCTGGATCGACGAAGAAGCGGCGATCTATGCCATCGTCCAGTTGGGCAATCAGCGCGTGGTCACCAAGTACATTTCCGAAATCAACTTCGTCAGCGCCTCGCGCCAGGGCGACATCATCGAACTGGGCATCACCGCCACCGAGTTCGGCCGTACGTCGATCACCCTGACCTGCGAAGTGCGTAACAAGATCACCCGCAAAAGCATTCTGACGGTGGAGAAGATGGTCTTCGTCAACCTCGGTGAAGACGGCCTGCCCGCACCGCATGGCCGGACCGAGATCAAGTACGTCAAAGACCAGTTCCAGGATGATGGCGTCCGCGAGTAATGCGAGCGCGTAGGAGCTGCCGAAGGCTGCGATCTCTTGATCTTGCCCCCGGCGTTCTTACCGAGCGCTGAAAATCAAGATCAAAAGATCGCAGCCTCCGGCAGCTCCTACAGAACGCTCCCGAACCCCACGTGTCGTACCTACATGACACGCCACAGGTTCAGGAGCTTCAATGGACACGCAAAAAGACGGCAAGACCCCGGACCTCTCGGCGAAAGAACAGCATGAGGTCGAAAAGAACCAACCTCCACGCGCGGCGGTGCTGCACGAAATCATCCGTACCCAGGGCGATCAGGAGCTTGAACGCAGCGTCGCCGCATTGTGGTGGTCGGCGTTGGCCGCTGGCCTGACCATGGGCCTTTCGCTGATGGCCATGGGGTTGCTCAATTCCCGTCTGCCGGACGCCGAAGGCTTCAAGGTCATCGCCAGTTTCGGCTACTGCGCCGGTTTTCTCGCGGTGATCCTCGCCCGTCAGCAACTGTTCACCGAAAACACCCTGACGGCCGTGCTGCCGATCATGAGCAAGCCCACACTGGGTAACTTCGGCCGGTTACTGCGGTTGTGGTCGGTGGTATTGGTGGGCAACCTCTGCGGCACCTTGCTGGTGGCGTATGTGATGCTGCATCTGCCGATTTTCGACAGCAAGACCGACCTTGCCTTCCTCGACATCGGCCGCAAGGTCATGGAAAACGATGCCAGCCAGATGTTCGCCAAAGGCATCGTCTCGGGCTGGATGATCGCCACCATGGTCTGGATGATCCCGTCCATGGAGAGCGCCAGGATGTGGATCATCATCCTCATCACCTACTTCATGGCGCTGGGGGATTTCACCCACATCGTGGTCGGCTCGGTCGAGGTTTCGTATCTGGTCTTTGCCGGGGAACTGCCGTGGAAGGATTTCTGGCTGGTGTTCGCCGGTCCGACGCTGGTGGGCAACATCATCGGCGGCAGCTTTATTTTTGCGTTGATCAGCCATGCGCAGATTCGCAGTGAATCAGGTGCGCCTAAAGACAAGGGAAACGAAGCCAGGCCGACCGCTGACGAGGACGCCAGGCAATGAGGCCGGCGAGGCATCAGCTCGCTCGGCCTGCTCGGCGCCGTGCGGTTATTTTTCAGGGATCAGCCATGCCTTGGCTTGGGTGACTGTCGTCGAGCTGACATAGCCCGAGACTAGGGAGTTGCGCGCTATGTAATTATCGGGAATCAGGTTGACTAGTTCGTTGTATCTCTTGCGGAAATCGTCTAATCGAGAGGCTTTTTCAGAGGTCGTGAATTCCTGTACGGCCTCTCGGAAGCCATTCTCTACCCGTATGAACAGATCGACGTTCCGGTCAGGCTGGCCATAACGCATCTTAGAGGTATAGATCACCTCACGAATGAAGTGTTCGATCCTGGTGATGATGTCGCGGATACCCATTTCCTCGATTGCTTTGGTCATGACAGCAGACTTTGGTCCTGGTGCCTCGGCATCCATGCGTTTGACGGCTTGTAGTAGCTCCATTAAATCCGGGACGTCTCCATAATTGAGCTTTTCCGCCAGCCAATCGATTTTTTCCGGTGTGTCGCCGAGCCGATCCAGGCTATCAATGGCCAGTCTCATGTCACGGGTAAGTTCCAGCCTATCCGGCGCCGTGTTTTTTGCTGCAGTCAACGCTTCCTGTAATTCCGTCAGCGCGAGTTCAGCTTGTTGGCGGAACTCGATGACTGGCTTAGCCTCTGGATCGTTACTCAGTTCAGACGCGGCAGCTTTGAACAGTTCATCATTGAAGGCCAGAACTGCGGCCCTAGTATCATTGAATATGTGCGTTTCGCGGTCTGTTTTGTGATGATTCAAGTGGTCGTTTATGTTGTCTTCCAGTCCCTTCTGCAACTGGTCTCTTTCCTCTAGCGACATGTTGAAATTTAGGGTTCCTTTTAACAACGTTGTATGGTCTTCCTTCTCGGTCTTCAAAGGAATGATGACCGTGTACTTTTCAAAGCGTTTGAGGTCTGCCGCTTCTTGTGCGTGCCGGGCCGAGTAGGGCGCGCCGATAAACTTGTCTGCCATCACCGAGGTCAGCGTTCCACGATCTTTCTTTTTGTCGCCATTGCCGCTCTCGAACTTGAGGATCAACTGTTCTTCGTTGGTAATTGGGCTACGTTGGCGTGCAGGCTCTTTGAAATGCGTATTGGACATAATGCCGCCGTCCTGAGCATTCGTCCGTTCTCCTGTAGTCTGAAAGCCCAGATTCTGTACCGATGGCTTTTGAAAGACGACGGGCAATGAGGCTGATATAAGAGCCGCGGTAGCCACGCACATTTCAGGCGTCTCGTCACCGAATACCATCAGCTGGGGTCGACCCTCGATCATGATCGTGGCGGTGATGTTCAATTGCTTGATTTCAGGAAAGTCCTTGCTTAGTGTTTGCCGATGACCAAAGGTCACAAATTCATTGTGTATCATTATCTGTGTTAAACATTCGATGGTCTCCGGCGAGAGCTTTCGATTGTCGTTAATGGCCTTGTTGAGGAGCGCGTGGAGCGCCTCAACGATGTTTTCGTTGATCAGCTCTCTCATTGGTTCGGCTTCGGATTGGAGGCGAGGCAGCAGGTCACACAGCAGTTGTACGGCGGCGCCCGTTGACCCTGGAATCTTTGCGAAGCCTTTGCCCACGGTGGAAAAGAATTGCTGTACCTGTTTCACGCGTTCTTTTTTACTGTTGAGCTTCTCGACAACGTTGACATTGTCCGAAAACCCGTTGACTTGTTTATGCGTCGCGCCGAACGCGATCGGAACCGCAACAAGGGCACCTGCCGATGAGCCGTTGACCGTATCGAGCTTTCCCAGATAACCACGATCTTCCAGCGCTTTCACCGCTCCGGGGTAGGCGAGTCCCTTAGCCCCACCGCCGCTGAGTACCAGGCATTTGATGTCGGGGCGATTGAGCGTCACTTCGACAACGCCGTTTTCATAACGGTGGATCGACAGCTTACGATCGGTCAATGAATGCGCCAGTATTTCGTAATTGTCTTGCCCGGTGCGCATACCACCCCTTGTGAAATCACCCCCGTCAGTGTCTATCGGAACTGACGATGTGCCTTGAGCGTTACTTTTCGGGAGCGTCGACGCACTGCATACGGACACTGAGGTGTTGGAGATACTGAACATGAGTGCCTCTTCCTTTGAGAGCGGTTGGTGAAGCGACACTGTAGGAGAGTCGAGGGCTTGCGAGAGCACTGTGTATCAATTGGGAACACAACCGCGAAGTCGATTGGTGCAGCGTTTGGCCGTGAGTTGAAAGGCTCTGGTTCGGGTCTTGCAGGCGGCTATTGGAGGGCGGGTCAAGTGCTCTGAGGAATATTCATACAGAGTGCGTCCTGAATGCCTCGAGGTTCACGGTCGATTTCCTGACGGGGTCTGTCCGATGGTTTCATGACCTGCATTGTTAGCCCGACACATTGACCGCATCGGCACCACGCCGTTGCAGATAGATAAAAAACAGCGCTGTCAGCACCGTAAAGCCACTGACCAAGGCACCCGTCCACGGCAAGTCCGCCAGATCCGCGCCGCTGGCAACCACCAGCCCACCGATCCAGGCTCCGGCTGCGTTGCCCAGATTGAATGCACTCTGATTCAACGTCGAACCAAGGTTCGGCGCTTCATGGGCCTGATCGATGATTAGCAGCTGCAAAATCGGACACAGCGCGAAGGCAAAAATCCCCCACAGCACCAGCGTGATCGCCGCCGGAATCACCGAATGGCTGGTCTGAGTAAACGCAGCCAATACGACCACCACCGCCAACGCCATGCCCACCAGCGAAGGCAGCAAACGACTGTCAGCCAAACGGCCACCCAGCATGCTGCCCGCCGTCAGTCCCCCACCAAACAACAGCAACATGATGGTCACGCCATGGGGGCTGACGCCGGTGATGTCCTGCAGGATCGGCGCGATGTAGGTGAACACGCTGAACAGACTGGTCGATGCCAATACGCTCATGCCCAGGGCCAGCAGCACATTGACCTTGCCCAGCACTTTGAACTCGCTGGCCAGGTTGGCCTTGTCCATGGCGATGTCCTTCGGCAACCAGACCCATTGCGCGATGGCGGCAATCACGCCGATCACCGACACCGCCCAGAACGTCGAGCGCCAACCGGCGTATTGCCCGAGCGCGGTGCCCAGCGGCACACCCAGCACATTGGCCAGCGTGAGCCCGGTGAACATCATGGCAATCGCTTGGGCCCGTTTGTTTGGTGCCACCAGACCGGCAGCGACCACCGAACCAATGCCGAAAAACGCGCCGTGGCACAACGCAGTAATCACGCGCGCGGCCATCAGCGTGGCGTAGTTCGGTGCCAGGGCGCAGAGGATGTTGCCGAGGATAAACATCAGCGTCATGCCCAGCAGCGTGGCTTTGCGCGGCATATTGGCGGTGCCGACCGCGAGGATCGGCGCACCGAACACCACGCCCAGGGCGTAGCCGGTGATCAGCAGGCCTGCGTGGGGAATGCTCACGGCGAGGTCGCGAGCGACATCGGGCAGCAAGCCCATGATGACGAATTCAGTGGTGCCGATGCCGAACGCGGCAACAGCGAGGGCAAGCAAAGCGAGTGGCATGCGCAAGGTCTCTGTCGGTAGTCTTGACGCTCTGATCAGGCATACGCATACCGAAGGCCGTTCTCGACGAAAGCGGGCCGGGGCAGAAATTATTGGAATTAGTCTGAGCGCAACTGAGTGCGGCGTGGTCGCTTGCAGTATAAACAGCCGCTGACATAAGGCGAATCAATTCTCTCCCCGGATCCTGTAGGAGCGAGCTTGCTCGCGAAAAACGTCAGGGCAACGCGATCAAGCAGCAGGCACGCGTTTTCGTTGACGTTCATCGCGAGCAAGCTCGCTCCTACAGGAGATTGCGGGGACGACAAAAGGAGTGTGCCGTGCTTGCGACGGCTTTGGTGTTGGTGGCGGCGCTGTTGCATGCAGCGTGGAATACCCTGATTAAATTCAGCGCGGAACGGTTGTTGGTCGTAGCCTGCATGGACACCGTGGCGATGTTGTTTGTCGCCCTGATGCTGCCTTTCGTGACGTTGCCGCCGATTGAAATCTGGCCATGGATCCTGGCGTCGGCGGCGTTCGAGTTGCTCTATCGCTATTTGCTGATTCAGGCCTATCGGGTCGGTGATCTGGGGCTGGTCTATCCATTGATGCGGGGACTGTCGCCGTTGGTGGTGCTGGCACTGACGCTGATCTTTGCCGGAGAAGTGCTGACCCATCAGCAGATCTTCGGAATCCTGCTGATCCCGTTCGGCATGCTGTGCCTGCTGTGGCAGGGCGGTGGCGGCGCACGTTTGCCGTGGTCGATGCTGCCGGTGGTGGCGCTGATCGGTCTGTGCATCGGCTGCTACACCTTTATCGACGGCCAGGCGTTGCGGCGCTGGTCGCATCCGCTGGATTACCTGGTCTGGGTGACGTTGCTCAGCGCCTGGCCGTTTCCGTTACTGGCACAGGTGCGCAAGCGACCGGCGTTCATGCTGTTCTGGCGTGAACAGTGGCGGCTGGGATTGGCGGTCGGGTTTTGCGTGTTGTTCAGCTACGCTCTGGTGCTGTGGGCGATGCAACTGGGTTCGATTGCCGAAGCGGCGGCCTTGCGCGAGATCAGCGTGATTCTGGTGGTGCTGTTTGGCATGCGCTACCTGAAAGAACCTTTCGGCCGGCCACGGCTCCTGGCCTGTGGGCTGGTATTGATCGGTATGTTAGTGATGAAGTTTTGACTGGCTCACTGTCGACGATAGTTCGACGCATGAAACTTGAAGAAGGGATGACTTTATGACGGTTGCTCTGTGGTGCATTTTGATCGCGATTTTCCTGCCTTACCTGTGCACGGGCGTGGCCAAGATCAGTGGCGGTTACAGGCTGAAAGACAACCATGATCCCCGGGACTTTCTCGATTCGCTGGAAGGTTTGGGCAGGCGCGCGCATGCGGCGCAACTGAACAGTTTTGAAATCACCCCGGCGTTCGCTGCGGCGGTGATCGTGGCGCATCTGGCCGGCAACGCCGAGCTGGTGACCATCAATGTGCTGTCGGTTTTGTTTATCACCAGCCGGTTGCTGTACATCATTTGCTACCTGGCGGACTGGCATATTTTGCGGTCGTTGGTGTGGTTTGTGGGGCTGGGGTTGATTGTCAGTTTCTTTGTGGTTTCTGTTTAAGAGCAAAAAATCGCAGGCTGCGCCAGCTCCTACAAGGATCAATGCTCATCCGCGATTTAGCGGCGAGCCTGGTCAATGTAGGAGCTGGCGAAGCCTGCGATCTTTTGACTTTAGAGCTTGTCGGCCACCTGCGGCACTTGCGGCAGCGCCGCGCCTTTGGGCCATAACATCCAGATCTGCCCCTGCTGTTTCATGTCTCCGGCTAATTGCCCGGCCGCTTCCCCGGTGCCCCAGAACAGATCCGCCCGAACTTCACCGGCAATCGCGCCGCCGGTGTCCTGGGCTGCCACCGGGCGAACCAGCGCCGTGCCGTCGGGCCGCGTTGTGGATAACCACATCAGACTGCCCAGTGGAATCACTTTGCGGTCCACTGCGGCGCTATAACCTGCGGTCAATGGAACATTCAGCGAGCCGCGAGGGCCTTCGTTGCTGTCCGGGTTGCGAGTGAAGAACACATAGCTGGGGTTGCTGCCGAGCAGTTCCGGGATGCGCGTCGGATTGGCCTTGGCCCAGTTGCTGATCGCACCCATGGTCACGTCGTCTTTTTTCAGCTCGCCTTGTTCCACCAGCCAGCGGCCGATCGGTCGATAGGGATGGCCATTCTGGTCGGCATAGGCGATACGCAATTGGCGGCCGTCATTGAGCTGGATGCGACCGGAGCCCTGGATTTGCAGGAATTGCAGATTCATCGGGTCGGTCAGCCACGCGACCACCGGCGCCTTGACCCCTTTGGTTTCAATCGTTGCCGCATCGTCGTAAGGCTTGAGCACGCGACCTTCGAGTCGTCCGCGCAGGCGTTTGCCTTTGAGCTCCGGGTAAATGCTGTCCAGGGAGACGATGATCATGTCCTCGGGCACGCCATACACCGGGATGTTCGCCACGGCGGTCTGGGTCAGGCTGCCGGGGTAGACCGGTTCGTAGTAACCGGTGATCAACCCGTTGGGGTTGTCGTTGGCGGCACGCAGTCCGTAGACGTCGAGGTTCTGTTTGAGGAAGCCGCGAATGTCGTTGGCGGTTTGCGGCACCTTGGCGGCAGCGGCGCAGGTCGAGCCCCAGACCGGATCGGCCTTGAGTCGGGTGCAGGCGCTGCGCCACGAGCCGAAACCGGCGACCAGATCGTTATCGGACACTGCCGGCAGTGCTTCCCAGGTGGCGCTGGAATATGTCGCCAGTGCGTGGGTTTTCGGTTTGTTGTTGTCACCACCACCGGTGCAGCCTGCGAGCACGGCCACTATCGGGAGGGTCCAGGCGAGGCGATGACGCCAGGCCTTGAAACGGCTGTTCATGGAGTAATTCCTTTGCCGGTTGCCTGAGTGCTCCCTGCGCTCGAACAACCCGTATTGATAATAGGGCTATTGGTCTTTGTCGGTGACGCGAGGATACTGGCCGCCGTTTCCCGTGACCTGAAGCCACCATGACATTTAAAAGACTTTCTGTTGTATTGCTGGCCTGCCTGACCTTGTCCGCGTGCGGCGGTGTCGATCCGAATTCGCCGCTGGGTCAGCGCAAGGCGATCTTCAAGCAAATGCTCAAGACCGGCGAAGACCTGGGCGGCATGTTGCGCGGCCGCATTCCATTCGACGGTCCGAAGTTCGCTGACGGCGCGGTGAAGCTCGATGCACTGTCCCATGAGCCGTGGAAACATTTCCCGCCAGTGCGCGAAGAAGATCACAGCAGCGCCAGGAACGATGTCTGGCAGCAGCAGGCACGCTTTCAGGACATGGCCCGCACCCTTGAAGCCGCCACCGGTGAACTGGTGATTGCCAGCAAGGTCCAGCCTTACAAGGCCAGTAACCTCGGGCCGGCGGTGCAGAAAGTCGAAGATGCCTGCGGTGCGTGCCATAAAGAGTTTCGGGATCATTGATTCTCGGATGTGGACTGGGCGAGCCTTGATGCGCAATTGTAATGTGGCGAGGGAGCTTGCTCCCGCTGGGCTGCGAAGCGGCCCTAAAACCATTCAGCCGAGTTTCGTCAGCTGTATTCTGCGATCCGGATTACGACGGCTTCGCCGCCGAACGGGAGCAAGCTCCCTCGCCACAAAAGTTCGCTCGCTAATCCGGCGGATTACTTATCCAGCTCATCCAGTGCGTCCTGCAATTCCTTGCGGGACTCGGCGAGTTTGTCTTTGCGCTTGTTGATCCTCTCGGGATCGCCTTTCTTCATGGCTTTGTCCAGGTCGGCCTGACGCTGACTGACTTCATGCCTGGCATCGAGGACCTTGTTCTCCCGTTCCTTTTTCAGCGAGGCGTCAGTGCAATGAGCGGTGACTTCGCTAAGGGCCGTTTCCAGGCCCGCCTGCTGATCGGCGTTGCCGTGGGACTTGGCCAGATCGATCTGGTTGATGATGCCCTGTTTCTTGGCGGCGCAACCGGTCAGGCCCGGGGCCTCTTCGGCGGCCATCAGCGGAGCGGCCATCACACCGCAAAAAGCCAGCAGGGCGAGTGGCGAAAGAAATTTCATAAAAGCTCCATATGCAAGTGCAATCGTGGCGATGGGCGTTTGAGCCCGTCGGCACCTTTGGGTTCCCAGGCGGGCGAGCAATCGCGGTTGCTAAAAACCGTCGATCCCCGCTGCGCGTAATGTGTCACTCAAGGCCAGGACCTGTGGGTCGCGGAAGAATGCGCTCAATTGCGCCGCACGTCCCGGGCCGATGCCGGCTTCGGCCTGCCATTGTTCGGTGTTTCGTTGTGCCAGTGCCTGCCATGAATCGACAAGCTGCGCCTGGCCGGTCGGGGGTAATCCCAGGGCTTTGAGCCAGCGAACAAAAGGACGTTGGCGGGCGCTGTTGAAACTGTTTAATAGACGAGTCGTGCTGCGCTCGCCGAAGCCGTCAATGTTAGCAAGCTCTTGAGCATCGAGGGTCAGCCAATCCAGCAGGCCGTTCAGACGGCCTGTTACGAGAAGTTTCTCCCAAGTGCCGGGACCGACATGAGGCAAGGCCAGCCCTTGCTTGCCACTGAGCCAGGCCAGCCGTGCGAGGAATTGGCTTTCGCAACCTGACGTCGGCTGCCAGCAACTCAGAGGATGAAAGTCGGCTGCCAACGGTATGTTTAATTCGGCGCGTTCGGCGGCGCGAAGAACGACGCCGTCGAGCCTGGGAATGGTCAGCCCCGCTAGGCTGATGGACACCTGATCGCCGGGGCGGATATCCAGTTCCTCCCAGCGTCGCAGGGAGCTGACGCTCACGCGTTTTATCTGCCGGTCATCGAGCGTCACCGGTTTCAGTTCCAGCACCGGTGTGATCCGTCCGGTACGACCGACCTTGAAATCGACTTTTTTCACCTCGGCCAGCGCTTGGGCGAAAGGGTACTTCCAGGCGACGGCCCAGTAAGGCGTTTTCGCCTGCCAGCGTTCGGCCGAGGGGCGCTGGCTCTGGCGCAAAACGACACCGTCGCTGGCAAAGGGCAATGGCGAGCGATACCAGTGATCGCGCCAGCGTTCGGCATCGGCAAACGTCTGGACCGGCTGACTGAAAGGCGCCGTGCCTGGCAAACCCAGTTCATCCAGAGCGGCATTGCGAGCGGGCAAACTAACCGGGCCTTGTGGCCAATCCCAGATAAACAGCCCGATGCCGGCGGCTTGTCCGGGGGGGAGTTCCTTGCGGGCCATCAGACCCGCCACGATGGACCGGGCATTGAGACTGCCGGCTGTGGCTTGTACATGATCGGTCAGGCGCCAATAAAGTTCGCCTTGAACCAGCAAGTCCCGCGGTTGTGACAATTGCTGGGGGATGGCGGGGATAAGTTGTGCTGAGGCAGTCCAGTCCTGCCCATGTAAACCGTCACCGCGACTGATTGCCTGGTGCAGCACACCGTTGCGATAGATCAGCGTCACGGCCACGCCGTCGACTTTCGGTTGAATCCAGATGTCTTCGCGATCGCGCAGCCAGGTTTCGACCGCACGGCCATCACGCAGTTTTTCCAGGCCTGTGTGGGCGATGGGGTGGGCGATCTTGCCGCCGGCTGTGCGCAGGGGCTCGGGCGTCGGGCCCAAGTCAAAACACTCACGCCATTCGGTCAGCCATGCACGGGACTGATCGTAGAGTTCGTCGGCGACCAATGAACGGCCACGGCGGTGATAACTGTCGTCCCAAATGTCGATTTGTTTTTGCAGGGCTGTGATTTCGTCGAGAGCGCGGGCGGGTGGCCAGTCGGGACAATCTGCAGCGTTTGAGATTGAGTAGATCAAGGTCAGGAAGAAAACAGAAAACAGGCGCAGAAGCATGGTGAGCGTCCTTGCTCGGGGGGATGCTTTCAAGGTTAGTCAGCTTTCTGGCTTCGGCAGCGAGGATGTTTTTCGGTGTGTTTCGACACAGGAAGGTCAAAAGATCGCAGCCTTCGGCAGCTCCTACAGTGATTTGGCGCTCACCTAATGAAATGGCTACCCCCACCGCCCCCTGTGATCGCCCACTAACCTTCACAGGGGGCTCATCGGAGATCATTGCCATGAACAACGTAGCTATCGCCGCCATCGACCTGGGAAAACATACCTTTCACCTGCATGCGCAAGATGATCGCGGCCATGAGCTTTACCGTAAAAAATTTACGCGGGTGGCGCTCACGCAGCACCTCGCAAATCTCGCGCCCTGCACCGTCGTGATGGAAGCCTGTGGCGGCGCCCACTTCATGGCGCAAGAGGTCGCCAGGCTCGGGCATACACCCAAGCTCATTGCCCCTCATCTGGTGCGTCCTTACGTAAAAAGCAACAAAAACGACTTCGCTGATGCCGAAGCGATCTGCGAGGCGGCGACCCGGCCCACGATGCGTTTTGTACCACCCAAAACCCAAGCCCAGCAGGCGCTGGCCATGGCCAATTCGCTACGTGAGTCGTTCATTAAAGACCGCACGGCGACCGTCAATCGGATTCACGCCGCCCTGCTGGAGGTGGGCGTCAGTCTCGCCGCCGGCTTCAAAGCCATCAAAGAGCTTCCAGCGTTGCTTGAGGTGAGTTCATTTTCTGAACGCATCAAGAAAAATCTGATGCTGCTGCATGGGCACTTCAATTACCTGGATGGGCAGGTCAAAGCGCTGGATAAAGACGTGGAATGCCAGGCCGCTGAAGATGATCTGGCGGCGCGTTTGATGACCATGCCGTGTGTCGGCCCGATCACCTCCAGCGCCCTGGCTGCCGAGCTCGGTGATGGCAAGCAGTTCAAATGCGGGCGCGGCTATGCGGCCTCCATCGGATTGGTGCCCAAACAACATTCCACGGGCGACAAAACCGTGCTGCTGGGTATCAGCAAACGTGGCGATCGAAACCAGCGACGCCTGCTCATCCAGTGCGCCCGCGTGTACTTGATACAGCTGGATCGACAAAAAGGCGCTTTGGCGGACTGGGTCCGCCAGCTCTTGGCGTCCCGCCATCACTCCAACCTTGTGGTCTGTGCGTTGGCCAACAAGCTGGCCCGAATCGCTTGGGCGATTGCAGCCCACCACACTGAATTCGATGCGGGGCCAGCCGCGATGAACGCCTGACCCCGCTGTCACCCGAGCACCACCCACCTGGTTTTGCGATGCTGGATAACTGATGACGTGAACGGCCAACCGGCCTGACGACAACCCTGGGCTCCTACACGGCTGAAAGGCCGTTCCACTAATTAGGGTCGTTGGGCATCGATTCTCATCGAGGCGCGGGGACACCCCCCCACTCAGACGCCGGATAGATGAAAGCAAGCCAAACACGTATCAAAAACAGTATTGCAGAAAAGGGGGTAACCATAGATGTAGGAGCTGCCGAAGGCTGCGATCTTTTGAATTTCGGGCAATAAAAAGCCCCGCACGGCGAACCGTGCAGGGCTTTTGGTACCGCTGGGGAAGTCTTACAGACCGGCAGCCAGACGCAGGTCGTCGGCGCGGTCGGTTTTTTCCCAGGTGAACGTGGTGAAGGTGTCTTCGCCCACAGTCTTGGTGCCCGGAGTGCGACCGAAGTGGCCGTACGCCGCGGTTTCCTGGTACATCGGGTGCAGCAGGTCGAGCATGGTGGTGATTGCGTATGGACGCAGGTCGAACACTTCGCGAACCAGTTTGACGATTTTGTCGTCGCTGATTTTGCCGGTGCCGAAGGTGTTCAACGAGATCGAAGTCGGTTGAGCAACACCGATCGCGTAGGAAACCTGAATCTCGCAACGCTCGGCCAGGCCGGCAGCGACGATGTTTTTGGCCACGTAACGACCGGCGTAGGCGGCCGAACGGTCAACCTTCGATGGATCCTTACCGGAGAACGCGCCGCCGCCGTGACGGGCCATGCCGCCGTAGCTGTCGACGATGATCTTGCGACCGGTCAGACCGCAGTCACCCACCGGGCCACCGATGATGAACTGGCCGGTCGGGTTGATGTGGAACTGGGTGTCTTTGGTCAGCAGGTCGGCAGGCAGTACGTGCTTGACGATCAGCTCCATCACGCCTTCGCGCAGGTCTTTGTACGACACGTCAGGGTTGTGCTGGGTCGACAGTACAACGGCGTCGATACCGACAACCTTGCCGCCTTCGTAACGGCAAGTCACTTGCGACTTGGCGTCCGGGCGCAGCCAAGGCAGCAGACCGGATTTACGGGCTTCGGCCTGGCGCTGAACCAGTTGGTGCGAGAAGGTGATCGGCGCTGGCATCAGCACGTCGGTTTCGTTGCTGGCGTAGCCGAACATCAGGCCCTGGTCGCCGGCGCCCTGATCTTCAGGCTTGGCGCGGTCAACACCCTGGTTGATGTCTGGGGACTGCTTGCCGATGATGTTCATCACGCCGCAGGTCGCACCGTCGAAGCCGACATTGGAGCTGTTGTAGCCGATGTCGAGAATCACGTTACGGACGATGTCTTCCAGGTCGACCCAGGCCGACGTGGTGACTTCACCTGCGATGATTGCAACGCCGGTTTTCACCAGCGTCTCGCACGCCACACGGGCGAACTTGTCTTCAGCAATGATGGCGTCCAGCACCGCATCGGAAATCTGGTCGGCGATTTTGTCCGGGTGCCCTTCGGACACGGACTCGGAGGTGAAGAGGGAGTATTCGCTCATCTCGATTTTTTCCTGAATTTACCGATGGTGAGTGTCGCCAGCCGGTCGCTGAAAATGGCGGACCTGAATCTGGAAACCATTACGTAAGCCTACATAGAGGCTTTCCCCGGGAACGAGTCCCGCAGCGGTGGCCCAACGGGCCAAATCGTCCTGTTCAAACCCCAACCAGAGATCACCGCAGGCCTCCCTGGCCCAACTCTGGTTGTGGCTACATAACTCTGTCACGAGCAGGCTACCGCCCGGTTGCAGCAAATTGGCCATGTGCTTGAGCGCATCGGCCGGCGCGGCAAAGTGGTGCAGCACCATGTTCAGTACAACGCAATCGGCCTTGAGGCTCACACCATTCAATGCATCGGCCAGTTGCAGGCTGACGTTAGCCAGCGTTTCACGTTCGCAGACCTGGCGCGCCAGTTCGAGCATCGCCGTGCTGTTGTCCAGCGCCGTGACGTGGGTGAAGCGGCGCGCCAGTTCCGGCAGAAAAGCGCCGTCGCCAGGGCCGACTTCAATGGCCGTGGCCCCTTCACTGAAGCTCAGTTTGTCGAGCAAGGCCACCACGCTTTCGCGGTACTGCGGCAGGCCGGCAATCAAGTCTTGCTGGGCGCGAAACTTCTCCGCCACCCGTGAGAAAAAATCCTGACTGGCCGCCGCGCGTTGCCCGTGTACCTGACCGATCCTCGACCGCACGTCGGCCGGCAGGGTCAGGTTGTCCACTTCTTCGAGCAGCGCGGCGTGCAACTTGCCGCCCAACAGATCGGTGTGGGGCAGGGCGCGACGGTAAAAAATCGCATTGCCTTCACGACGCGTCGCCACCAGGTCGGCCTGGGCCAGCACCTTGAGGTGATGACTCATGCCCGATTGGCCGATGCCGAAGATCTGCGCCAGTTCCAGTACGCCGAACGAATCGTTGGCCAGCGCGCGCAATACATTCAGCCGCAGAGGATCGCCGCCGGCCTTGCACAGGGCCGCCAGCTCATCGCACTCGTCATGTTGAATGGAAGGCACGCGTAAATTCATAGTGCCAGCAGTCTAGTGATGGTCAGAAATCCCTGCAAGAGCAATATCAAAAAGTTTTGATATTGCTCGATAGATGGCACTTCTAGGGGAAAGGGTCACTCTACAAATCGTCAGCGGAAAGGTTTCACCAGGCGAATGCGACTTTATCCACCGGAAAAACGCCCTCAGATGACTATCTGTCATTGCCCCGAGGCGGGTCGGTGAGGGAAAATGCTCGCCTTTTTTCCGTTTCGTTTTATTCACTCTCGATTCAATATCCGCAGGAGAACAGCGATGCCCAGCCGTCGTGAGCGTGCCAACGCCATTCGTGCCCTCAGCATGGATGCCGTGCAAAAAGCCAACAGCGGCCATCCCGGTGCCCCTATGGGTATGGCGGATATCGCCGAAGTACTTTGGCGTGACTACCTGAAGCACAACCCGAGCAATCCATCGTTCGCCGACCGTGACCGCTTCGTGCTGTCCAACGGTCACGGCTCGATGCTGATCTACTCGTTGCTGCACCTGACCGGCTACGACCTGTCGATCGATGACCTGAAAAACTTCCGCCAGCTGCACAGCCGCACCCCGGGTCACCCGGAACTCGGCTACACCCCAGGCGTTGAAACCACTACCGGTCCACTGGGTCAGGGCCTGGCCAACGCCGTGGGTTTCGCCTTGGCAGAAAAAGTCCTGGCGGCGCAGTTCAACCGTCCGGGCCACAACGTTGTCGATCACCACACCTACGTGTTCCTGGGTGATGGCTGCATGATGGAAGGCATTTCCCACGAAGTTGGCTCTCTGGCCGGTACTTTGGGTCTGGGCAAACTGATCGCCTTCTACGATGACAACGGCATCTCCATCGACGGCGAAGTCGAAGGCTGGTTCACAGACGACACGCCAAAGCGTTTCGAAGCCTACAACTGGCAAGTGATCCGCAACGTCGACGGTCATGACCCGGAAGAGATCAAGATCGCCATCGACACTGCACGCAAAAGCGCGCAGCCGACCCTGATCTGCTGCAAGACCACCATCGGTTTCGGTTCGCCGAACAAGCAAGGTAAAGAAGACTGCCACGGTGCCCCATTGGGTGACGCGGAAATCGCTCTGACCCGTGAAGCGTTGAAGTGGAACCACGGTCCGTTCGAAATCCCGGCCAACATCTATGCCGAGTGGGACGCCAAGGAAGCCGGTCGCGCAGTCGAAGCCGAGTGGGATCAGCGTTTCGCTGCTTACTCCGCGGCTTTCCCTGAGCTGGCCAACGAGCTGATCCGTCGTCTGAGCGGCGAACTGCCGGCTGACTTCGCTGAAAAAGCTTCTGCTTATATCGCTGAAGTCGCGGCCAAGGGCGAAACCATCGCCAGCCGTAAAGCCAGCCAGAACGCACTGAACGCCTACGGCCCGATGCTGCCGGAATTCCTCGGCGGCTCCGCTGACCTGGCCGGTTCCAACCTGACCCTGTGGAAAGGTTGCAAAGGTGTCACCGCCGACGACGCCAGCGGCAACTACGTGTACTACGGCGTTCGCGAGTTCGGCATGAGCGCGATCATGAACGGCGTGGCTCTGCACGGCGGTCTGGTGCCTTACGGCGCGACCTTCCTGATGTTCATGGAATACGCCCGTAATGCCGTGCGCATGGCTTCGCTGATGAAGCAGCGCGTGCTGTTCGTCTACACCCACGACTCTATCGGTCTGGGCGAAGACGGCCCGACTCACCAGCCGATCGAGCAACTGACCAGCCTGCGCAGCACGCCGAACCTCGACACCTGGCGTCCAGCCGATGCCGTTGAATCGGCAGTGGCCTGGAAGTTCGCCCTGGAGCGCAACGACGGTCCTTCGGCCTTGATCTTCTCGCGTCAGAACCTGCAGCACCAAACCCGCAATGCGATTCAGATCGAAGAGATCTCCCGTGGCGGTTACGTGCTGAAGGACTGCGCAGGCGAGCCTGAGCTGATCCTGATCTCCACCGGTTCGGAAGTGGGCCTGGCGGTTCAGGCTTACGACAAACTGACCGAGCAGGGTCGCAAGGTGCGCGTTGTTTCGATGCCTTGCACCAGCGTGTTCGATGCCCAGGACGCCGGTTACAAGCAATCGGTTCTGCCGTTGCAGGTCAGCGCCCGTATCGCCATCGAAGCCGCTCACGCGGACTACTGGTACAAGTACGTGGGCCTGGAAGGTCGCGTCATCGGCATGACCACCTACGGCGAGTCGGCGCCTGCGCCAGCCTTGTTCGAAGAGTTCGGCTTCACCCTGGAAAACATCCTGGGTCAGGCTGAAGAGCTGCTGGAAGACTAAAACACAACGCGGTGGCCCTGGCCACCGCGATCCCTGTAGGAGCTGCCGAGAGAAACGAGGCTGCGATCTTTTGATCCTGATCTTCAAAAACAAGATCAAAAGATCGCAGCCTCGTTTCTCTCGGCAGCTCCTACAGTGGTTTTGTGTTGTTAACGAGAATTCGTCTGCCTGCGTCTATCGAGAACCCCATGCCTCAACCGCGTCCCTACAAAGTTGCACTCAACGGCTACGGCCGGATTGGTCGTTGCGTCTTGCGTGCGTTGTTCGAGCGAGGCGAGAAAGCGGGGTTTGAGATTGTCGCGATCAACGATCTGGCGGACATGGCCAGCATCGAATACCTGACACGCTTCGACTCCACGCACGGGCGTTTTCCCGGCGAGGTGAAGGTCGACGGCGATTGTCTGCATATTAATGGCGACTGCGTGAAGGTCCTGCGCAGTGCCACCCCCGAAGGCATCGATTGGGCGTCGCTCGGCGTCGATCTGGTGCTGGAGTGCTCCGGCGCTTATCACACCCGCGAAGATGGCCAGCGCTTCCTCGACGCCGGCGCCCCGCGTGTGCTGTTTTCCCAGCCGATGGCCAGCGAGGCGGATGTCGACGCCACCATCGTCTACGGCGTGAACCAGGATTGCCTGACCGGCGAAGAACTGCTGGTGTCCAACGCCTCCTGCACCACCAACTGCGGCGTGCCGTTGTTGCGCCTGCTGGATCAGGCCATTGGTCTGGAATACGTGTCGATCACCACCATCCACTCGGCGATGAACGATCAGCCCGTCATTGACGCCTATCATCACGAAGACCTGCGCCGCACCCGTTCGGCGTTTCAGTCGGTGATCCCGGTGTCCACTGGTCTGGCGCGCGGCATTGAACGCCTGTTGCCGGAACTTGCCGGGCGAATTCAGGCCAAAGCCGTGCGGGTGCCGACGGTGAACGTGTCTTGCCTCGACATTACGATGCAGACCGTGAGCGATACCGACGCCACCGAGGTCAACCGGATTCTGCGCGAGGCTGCCACCAGCGGCCCGCTCAAAGGCCTTCTGGCCTACACCGAGTTGCCTCACGCCAGCTGTGATTTCAACCATGACCCACATTCGGCGATCGTCGATGCCAGTCAGACCCGAGTTTCCGGCCCGCGGCTGGTGAACATCCTGGCCTGGTTCGACAACGAATGGGGTTTTGCCAACCGAATGCTGGACGTTGCGGATCACTATCTGCAATCAGCTACTTCAAAAAAACCTGCTCTCTAAGAACAGCTATTCAGGAATTGCGACCCATGACCGTGTTGAAGATGTCCGACCTCGATCTGCAAGGTAAGCGCGTACTGATCCGCGAAGACCTCAACGTCCCAGTCAAGGACGGTGTTGTCACCAGCGATGCGCGTATCCTGGCCTCGCTGCCGACCATCAAGCTGGCCTTGGAAAAAGGCGCGGCCGTGATGGTCTGCTCGCACCTTGGCCGTCCGACCGAAGGCGAGTTCTCGGCTGAAAACAGCCTCAAGCCTGTCGCCGACTACCTAAGCAAGGCCCTGGGCCGCGAAGTGCCGCTGGTTGCCGATTACCTGGGCGGCGTTGACGTGAAGGCCGGCGACATCGTCCTGTTCGAAAACGTACGCTTCAACAAAGGCGAGAAAAAGAACGCTGACGAACTGGCCCAACAGTACGCCGCCCTGTGCGACGTATTCGTGATGGACGCCTTCGGCACCGCTCACCGCGCCGAGGGTTCGACCCATGGCGTGGCCAAGTTTGCCAAAGTCGCCGCTGCTGGCCCGCTGCTGGCCGCTGAACTGGACGCACTGGGCAAAGCCCTGGGCGCCCCGGCGCAACCAATGGCGGCCATCGTTGCCGGCTCCAAGGTCTCGACCAAGCTCGACGTGCTGAACAGCCTGAGCCAGATCTGCAACCAGCTGATCGTCGGCGGCGGCATTGCCAACACCTTCCTGGCCGCTGCCGGTCATCCAGTCGGCAAGTCCCTGTACGAACCGGACCTGCTGGACACCGCTCGCGAAATCGCCGCGAAAGTCAGCGTGCCGCTGCCGGTCGACGTTGTCGTCGCCAAGGAATTCGCTGAAAGCGCCACCGCAACCGTCAAGCTGATTGCCGACGTGGCCGCCGACGACATGATCCTGGACATCGGCCCACAGACCGCGGCGAATTTCGCCGAGCTGTTGAAGTCGTCCAAGACCATCCTGTGGAACGGCCCGGTGGGCGTGTTCGAATTCGACCAGTTCGGTAACGGCACCAAAGTGTTGGCCCAGGCCATCGCGGAAAGCTCGGCGTTCTCCATCGCGGGCGGCGGCGACACTCTGGCGGCCATCGACAAGTACGGCGTCGCCGAGCAGATCTCCTACATTTCTACCGGCGGCGGCGCGTTCCTTGAATTCGTCGAAGGCAAAGTGTTGCCGGCGGTGGAAGTCCTGGAAAGCCGGGCCAAGGCCTGAGGTCGCTGATTTGACCAGGAAAGGGAGTGTTCAGATGGTCAAGGCGCTAGCGCTGTTGATCGTTGCGGGTTCGCTGGCGGCTTGCGGGAGTAACCCGAAAGCCAAGCCGGAACCCGCACCACAATCGGTGGAAAAAGGCTGCTACCAGGCTGACTGGCAAGCGGAAACCAACCCGGTGATCAACAAGCGTTCCGGGCCTGATGGTCTGGACAAATACGAAACACAGACACCCGCCAAGGAACATGGTTGCCCTTGACGGGTCTGACTCCTTACTCAGGGCTGGCGGCGTGCGCTGTCAGCCGAGGAACACGGATGAAAGGTTTTATCGCCATTACGGCGCTGGCACTGCTGGCAGGTTGCTCGAATTTCAACCTGTTCAAGCCTGCCGAATCGACGGACACCTGGACCACCTGGACCTGCGACAGCCAGGCCAAAGTGCTCTGGCGCTACACTGACGACAGCCGCAAGGCCGTCGACGTGCGCCTCGGCGGGGCCGATCAGGTCTACCGCCTGAAGCTTGAGCCGGGCGCGGAAGGTTCGCTGTACAGCAACGACATGTTGGCGTTTCACGTAAAAGGTGAGGAAGGCCTGGTGTACTGGGTCGCCACCAACGATTTGATCGGCCGCGGCTGTCACCTGTAGGAGCGAGCCTGCTCGCGATGATCGTTAACGATAACGCTGGGTGCCTGAATGCCCGCGTTGTCTGGGCCACCATCGCGAGCAGGCTCGCTCCTACAGGGGCCGGTGTTTTCAGGACTGATGCATTACCAAATTCGCAGGGCGGGCTTTACCCCCGATCTGCAAAAACTTGAATAGCCGCCGCCGCTCCGGCAGGCTGGCACGATTAACGACCCAAACCGGGAGAGACACACACAATGGCACTTATCAGCATGCGCCAGATGCTGGACCACGCAGCCGAGTTCGGCTACGGCGTTCCAGCCTTCAACGTCAACAACCTTGAGCAGATGCGCGCCATCATGGAAGCCGCTGACAAGACTGACTCCCCGGTGATCGTCCAGGCTTCGGCCGGTGCTCGCAAATACGCCGGCGCGCCGTTCCTGCGTCACCTGATCCTCGCGGCAATCGAAGAATTCCCGCACATCCCGGTGTGCATGCACCAGGACCACGGCACCAGCCCTGACGTCTGCCAGCGCTCCATTCAACTGGGCTTCAGCTCGGTGATGATGGACGGTTCCCTGGGCGAAGACGGCAAGACCCCGACCGACTACGACTACAACGTCCGCGTTACCCAACAAACCGTAGCCCTGGCTCACGCTTGCGGCGTTTCGGTAGAAGGCGAGCTGGGCTGCCTGGGTTCGCTGGAAACCGGCATGGCCGGTGAAGAAGACGGTATCGGCGCCGAAGGCGTTCTGGACCACAGCCAGATGCTGACCGACCCGGAAGAAGCCGCTGACTTCGTCAAACGCACCCAGGTCGACGCCCTGGCCATCGCCATCGGCACCAGCCACGGCGCGTACAAGTTCACCAAGCCGCCTACCGGCGACGTGCTGGCCATCGACCGCATCAAGGAAATCCACAAACGCATCCCGAACACCCACCTGGTGATGCACGGTTCGTCTTCGGTTCCGCAAGAGTGGCTGGCGATCATCAACCAGTACGGCGGCGACATCAAAGAAACCTACGGCGTACCGGTTGAAGAAATCGTCGAAGGCATCAAGCACGGCGTGCGCAAGGTCAACATCGACACCGACCTGCGTTTGGCGTCCACCGGTGCTATGCGTCGTCTGATGGCTACCAACCCGAGTGAGTTCGACCCACGTAAATTCTTCGGCGCGACCGTGACGGCGATGCGCGACGTGTGTATCGCTCGTTATGAAGCTTTCGGTACTGCCGGTAATGCTTCGAAGATCAAGGCGATCTCTCTGGAAGCGATGTATCAGCGTTATCTGAAGGGTGAGTTGAACGCTAAGGTGAACTAAGCCTTCAGAGTTTGAGTTGCACAAAAAACCCGCAGAAATGCGGGTTTTTTGTGGGCGCAAGATCAAAAGATCGCAGCCTTCGGCAGCTCCTACAGGACTTGCATCTGACCAATGTAGGAGCTGCCGCAGGCTGCGATCTTTTGCCGTTTACTTGTCGTGATCAATATCCAGCTTGCTGAACGTCACTTTCCCGCCTTCACTGGTGTACCCGGTGTTGTCCTGCACATAAACCCCGGCCTTGAAGTACAGCGGCTTAACGCGCCACGTGGCACTGATGTTGGTGTCCCACTGATAACCCGCCGCACTGATACCCAGCGCGCCACCAGGGCTGAGGTGGATGAGGTAGGAAAACTCCTGATCCAGTTTCACGCCGGTAGCGATGGTGATCACCCGCCCTTCGCCATCATCAGGGTGCATGCGCACCTTGGCGACGATGTTGCCCGTCTTGGTACTGGTCTTGTATTGATACTCGACCTTCACCATGGGCTTCTGGCTTTCATAGGCGTGGATCTGGCCGATGACGATTTTGCCCGAGCTCGGCACCTGGTTCACCGCCAGGGTGGCGCGCAGGAAGTTGTCGGCGTCCGGGTAGTACCAGTTTTTCAGGGTGCCGTTGCTGTAGGTTTCCCGCAGTTCGGTGCGCGGATATTTCGCGTTTTCAGTTTTCGTGCCGGTCACCGGGGCCCAGAAAAACAGCGTGCCGGTGTCGGAATGGAAGTATTGATCCTTGAAGCCATTCACCAGTTTGGCTGTTTCAACGGTGTACGGCGGGTTGCCGACGGGAACACTGAGGTTCCAGGATGCGAGATCGATCATAGGCAAAAGCTTCCACGGATTTTTGCGGCACGGACGTACCAGAAGCTCTAGCACGTGCCTTGGAGGCGGTCTTTATAAGCGTTGAAGGCTATTTTGTTAACGTCTGTCTGACAAATGGATGACGTCAAAATCCTTTTAAAAGGCCATCACTCCCGTTTTTAGAGGCCTGTAGAGGTGACCGTTAGTCGGCAAATGTACTCATTAGTTAAATGATGGCGTACTGATATCTAATCCCGGTCTAGAGTGAAGGCTTGTTATTTGTTCGGTTTTCACGAGAAACCGGCCTGACGCCCCCATCAAGAGAAGCAGCATGGAATGCGCGCAACCCACGCCAACCGAAGGCAGCTCAACCCTATTAATCGTTGATGATTACCCTGAAAACCTGATCAGCATGCGCGCATTGCTGCAGTGCCAGGATTGGCGGGTCATGACGGCTGCGTCCGGTGTTGAAGCCCTGAGTCTTCTGCTCGAACACGATATCGACCTGGTGCTGCTGGATGTGCAGATGCCGGGTATGGACGGTTTTGAAGTCGCGCGCCTGATGCGGGGTAGCCAGCGCACCCGCCTCACGCCGATCATTTTCCTGACCGCCAATGAACAGTCCCAGGACGCCGTGATCAAGGGCTACGCCAGCGGTGCGGTGGATTACCTGTTCAAGCCGTTCGATCCGCAAATTCTCAAGCCCAAAGTCCAGGCATTGCTCGAGCATCAGCGCAATCGCCGGGCGTTGCAGCGCCTGAGCCACGATCTGGAGGTCGCGCGCGCCTTTAATGCCTCGGTGCTGGACAACGCCGCCGAAGGCATCCTGGTGGTCGGCGAGGACGGTTTGATTCGCTTTGCCAACCCGGCGATGTCGCGGCTGCTCAGTGCCACAGTGCAAGACTTGCAGGGCAAGGAATTTCTGGATTACCTGCAAAAGCCGCATATCCCGGTCTGGGCCGATTCCGAGTTGCTCGCCGGTTACAAGCGCGGCGAAACCTTGCGCCTGCATGACGCGTTGCTGCGTACGGCCCCGGGCCAGCAGGTGCCTGTGGCGCTGTCTTGCGCGCCACTGCCTACCGAACAACATGCAATGGTGGTGACGGTGCTGGACATGTCGGTGGTGCGCCACCTGCATCAGCAACTGGAATTCCAGGCGGTGACCGACCCGTTGACCGGGCTGCTCAATCGCCGGGGCTTTTATCAGACGGTGGAAAACCTGCTGCTGCGCGGCGAGCGCTCCGACAGTGCGTGGGTGTTGATGTACCTCGACCTCGACGGTTTCAAACGGGTCAACGACTCCCTCGGCCACGATGCCGGCGACCGGGTGTTGCGGTGGGTCTCCGAACAGTTGAAGGCGTGCTTGCGACCGTTCGACATTCTGGCGCGCATGGGCGGCGATGAGTTCACGGCGCTGCTCGACCTGGAGTTCCCCGAGCAAGCGGCAAAGATTGCCGAGAAGCTCATCGAGCGGGTGTCGATCTGTCAGCAGATCGATGGTCTGGATATCGCGCTGGGCGCCAGCATCGGCATTGCTACGTACCCGGACTGCGGTGCGAATCTCGATGGTTTGCTGCAGGCCTCGGACATCGCCATGTACGAGGCCAAGCGTGCCGGCCGTCAGCAGTATCGCTTCTATGACCATGAAATGAATGGCCGGGCGCGCTCACGGCTGATGCTCGAAGAAAGTGTGCGCACCGCCATTGAAAACCGTGATTTCAATCTGGTGTACCAGCCGCAGGTGGCCATCGACGGTGGGCAGGTTCGCGGGTTCGAAGCGCTGTTGCGCTGGCAGCACCCGAGTGTCGGCGACGTACCGCCCGGGCTGTTTTTACCGTTGCTGGAAGAAGCGCGGTTGATCAGCCGACTGAGCAGCTGGATTTACCACCAGGGCGCCGGGCAACGCAAAGCCTGGGAAACCCTGTTTGCCGAAGACCTGGTGCTGGGCGTCAGTTTGAGCGGCACGCAGTTCGGCATGCCCAACCTGGCCACCGAGTTGCGTCAGGTGCTGGAGCGTCATGGCTTGCAGGCGCGTCATCTGGAAGTCGAGGTCACTGAAGAAGCCTTGATGCACAACCCCGAGGAAACCCGCAAACAGCTGCGTCTGCTGCACAACCTGGGCGTGCGCGTGGCGCTGGATGACTTCGGTTCCGGGCCGTGCTCGCTGTCCCATTTGCGCGACCTGGAGCTGGACACGCTCAAGTTCGACCGCCATGTGATCTCCCGGTTACCTGAATCCTCACGGGACGCTGCGCTGGTGCGCAATGTGATCGACCTGTGCAAACAATACGGAATGCTGGTGATTGCCGAAGGGGTGGAAACCGTCGCGCAATATGAGTGGCTGCAAGCCAATGGTTGCGAGTACGCGCAAGGTTTCCTGATTGCGCACCCGATGGAGGCCGAAGAAGTTCCAACCTTTGTGCAGCCGTTCGACTGGAGCGCGCTGACGGACTGAATTCGCTACACTGGCGACCTTTTCATCATTGATGTTGCCGCCCCGATGATTGCCTTGAAATTCCTCCAGGCCTATCCCGCTGCATTGCAGGACCAGGTGCGCCGGCTGATCACCGAAGGTCGGCTGGGCGATTACCTGAGCCAGCGTTACCCGCAAAAGCACGACGTGCAGAGCGACAAGGCGTTGTACACCTATGCGCTGGACCTGAAACAGGAATACCTGCGCAACGCCCCGGCCATCGACAAGGTGTTGTTCGACAACCGTCTGGACCTGACCCACCGCGCCCTCGGCCTGCACACCACGATCTCTCGGGTGCAGGGCGGCAAGCTCAAGGCCAAGAAAGAAATCCGGGTGGCTTCGTTGTTCAAGGAAGCCCCCGCCGAATTTCTGAAAATGATCGTGGTGCACGAGCTGGCGCACTTCAAGGAGTCGGATCACAACAAGGCGTTCTACAAGCTGTGCGAACACATGTTGCCGGGGTATCACCAGGTCGAGTTCGATTTGCGGGTGTACCTGACGTGGCGGGAAATGCAATAAAAGATCGCAGCCTGCGGCAGCTCCTACGGGGTGTACGCCATCCAATGTAGGAGCTGCCGAAGGCTGCGATCTTTTGATCTTCTAATTAATACGGAATGCCTCGATGGACGTGAGCAAGACCAAGAGCAGCTTCTATCGCCGCTTGTACGTGGCGTACCTGATCGACAGCGGGCTGGCCATCAGCGTCCCGGCACTGACCGATGTGACCGGCATGCCCCGGCGCACGGCGCAGGACACCATTGCGGCGTTGGCGGATCTGGACATCGTTTGCGAGTTCGAGCAGCAAGAGGGCGCGCGCAATCACGCTGGGCGTTATCGGATTCGCGAGTGGGGAGCGATTGATCGGGGGTGGATCGAGCGTAATCTGCGGCAGATTAAAGCGGTGTTGGAGTATCCCTGAGATTTGCAGTGCCAGTAATGGCCCCTTCGCGGGCAAGCCCGCTCCCACAGGTTCCGAGTTGGATTGCGTTCTTGTGATCCAACATCGACCACTGTGGGAGCGGGCTTGCTCGCGAAAGGGCCCTTAAGAGCGACGCATCCCGATATGCGGAATGCCATCCTCCAGGTATTCCTCACCCGCCACGACAAACCCGTACCGCCCGTAATACCCCTGCAAATGCGCCTGCGCCGACAGATAAACCGGCACATCAGGCCAGCGCTTTTCCGCCTGCTTCAACGCCTGGGCAATCAGTTCATGACCCAACCCTTTGCCGCGATAATCCGGCGCGGTAATCACCCGCCCGATCACCACATCACCGCCCTGTAATTCAGGATCGAGCAACCGCAGGTACGCCACCAGTCGATCCCCGTCCCAGGCCATCAGATGGCAGGTGTCACCTTCCAGATCCTGGCCATCAACGTCTTGATACACGCATTTCTGCTCCACAACGAACACCTCTGCGCGCAGCTGCAGAACGGCGTACAGCTGCTCCTTGCCCAGATCGCTGTGGTGTTTGCAGATCCAATCGATTGTCATCTTCACATTCCTTGACCCAGTCGCTCCGATACTATGCGCCCGGACGAAAGTTGTCTGTATGGCAGAGAAATCTGTGACAAAGGTCAAAATGCCATCATTCATTTCGTGCGGCGTTGTCTTCTTTGTGTAATCTAAGATGAGGCGCTGTGCAGTGGCTTCGATGAGCTAATGTCAGTACCTGGGTTTCGCCGGTACGGGGCCTTGGAGTTTTGGCTGAAAACGTCGGGCAGTCGCCCGCTAAGGATTTTCTAGCATGCCGCGATTGCATCGAGCTTTGGCTTTGATTGGATTGCTGTTGCTGACTCAGAGTGCGGCAGCGGAAAAGCTGCGGCTGGTCGCCGATTTATGGCCACCCTTTACCGACGCCACGCTGATCAACGGCGGGTTGGCCACCGATATCGTCAGCACCGCGCTGGCCCGGGCCGGTTATTCCAGCGATTTTGAACAGGTGCCTTGGGCGCGCGCGTTGCTCGGTGTAGGCGAAGGACGTTACGACGTGCTGGTGAACGCTTGGTACGCCGATGAGCGCACCAGGCTCGGCCAGTATTCCGGCGAGTACCTGCTCAACCGCGTGCGCTTTCTCAAGCGCAAGGACGCGCCGATCGAATTCAACAACTTGCAGCAACTGCACACTTACCCGATAGCGGTGGTGCGCGGTTATGCCTATTCACCAGAGTTCGATGAAGACACCTCGCTGCAGAAAGTCCCGGTGCACAGCTTCTCCATGGCCGTGCGCATGGTCGCCGCCGACCGCGTCAAAATGACCCTGGAGGATGAATACGTCGCGCGTTACTACCTGGCCCAGGAATCAGCCAAGGTGCGCAATGCCGTGGAATTCCTGCCCAAGCCGTTGAGTGAGAACAGCCTGCATATCCTGGTCAGCCTGAAAAACCCGCAGCATGAACAGATCGTGGCGGGTTTCGATCGGGAGATTGCCGGGATGAAGGCGGATGGGAGTTATGAGCGGTTGATGAAGGAGCATGGGATGTGAGATGAGGTGAGGTGGGCTGTTGTGGCGAGGGAGCTTGCTCCCGTTGGACCGGGCTGGCGCTCCAGCGCGAAGCGGTCCCATCACCAGTCAACACAGTGATCCAGATAGACCGAGTCACCAAATTTGCGGCTGCTTCGCAGCCGAGCGCGAGCAAGCTCGCTCGCCACAAGAGCTTGTGAAATTCTCAATCTTCGCTGGTGTCCTTGATGAGATGCGCCGCCAACGTCCGTAACGGCCCCAACTGCCGGCATATCAACGCCAACTGCGTCTGCACCAACCGCTGGCCTTCGTCGATTTCATCGGGCATCTGTTCCAGCGCATTGGCCAGCGCCTCTTCCTCATCGCTCTGAATCGCAATCGGCAGTTTGCTCGCCAGGCCTTGAGCGATCTCATCGATGCTCGCCGCGAGTTTCACGCCGGCACCTTCGATCAACTGTTCGCGCACCTCCGCCGGCAGCTGGGTTTCACGGTGTGCGCCCAGTCCTGACAAATAGCTGAGCAAGGTGTGCGACAACACCAGGAAGCGGAACCCGACATCCGCTTCCTTACGGAAATGCCCGGGCTCCATCAGCATGTTGGCCAGCGTCGTCGACAGCGCCGCATCGGCATTGTGCGCGTTGCGCCGCGCCAGGCGATAAGCCAGGTCATCGCTCTTGCCCGCGGCGTATTGCTGCATGATCTGGTGCAGGTAAATGCTGTTGCAGGTCAGGGTGTTTGCCAGCACTTTGTTCAAGCGTCGGCCCTGCCAGTCGGGCAGGAACAGGAACACCGCGAGCCCGGCGATCAGGCTACCCAGCAAGGTGTCCAACAGTCGCGGCAGGAACAATCCGTAACCATCCCCGACCTGATTGAAGCAGAACAGCACCATCAAAGTGATCGCCGCCGTCGCCAGGGTGTAGCGCGTAGTGCGGTTGGTGAAGAACACCACCCCGGCGGCAATCGCGAAGCACGACTGGATCAGCGGGTTCGGGAACAGGTCGAACAGCGCCCAGGCCAGGGTCAGGCCGATGGCGGTGCCGATGATCCGCTGACCGAGCTTGCGGCGTGTGGCGCCGTAGTTCGGTTGGCAGACGAAGAGCGTGGTGAGGATGATCCAGTAACCCTGCGACGGGTGAATCAGATGCACCATGCCGTAGCCGATGCTCAACGCCAGAGGTAAACGCAGGGCGTGGCGGAACAGCAGCGAGGTCGGCGTTAGCTGCGTGCGCAAGCGAATCCACACATCCTTGAGGCTGCGTGGCGAGCGGTCGAGCAGACTGCTGTCAGTGGCGTCGGCGAGGGCGTCGGGGTTGCTCGCGTCGCTGAGTAATCGATCAAGCGTGCCGAGGTTAGCTGCCAGTGCGCGCAAGGATCGCAGCAGTCCGCGCCAGGCCGGGTTGCTTTGGGTGCGCAGGTGCTCGAGGGAGGCGTGCAGGTCGCTGAGGGCTTCGGCGAAACTGGCGTCATAGATGAACGGCTGGCGCATCTGGATCGATTCCGCCAGCGCCCGGCAAGCCTTGCCCTGCTGGCGCAGCAGGCGCTGACAGCGGAACAGCACGTCGCTGTGGAAGAACGCATCGGCCAGGGCGTTATACGGATAGTGCGAGGAACTGGCGCGCTCGTGGATGTCCTGGGCGAGGAAGTAGAGTTTCAGGTAACGGCTGACTTTCGACCCCGGTCGACCGTTGCCGACCCGGTGCAGAATGATTTCTTTGGCGGCGTTCAGTGCCGCGACGACCCGGCCGTTCTGCTGGGCCAGTTCCAGCCGACGCGCCTCCACGTCCATCTGCCGGATCGGCTCGAACAGCGACGATTTCAGCTTCAGGTAAAAGCCCAGTTCGCGGAACAACCGCGCCAGGCTCTGCTGCACCGGCTGATTGGAAAACATCGCCTGCCACAACACCGAGAGCAAGCCGTACCACGCTGCACCGGCCACCAGCAACACCGGTTCGTGCCAGAAATCGGTCACCGCGCCGCCGCGCTGGTCCACGCCGATCATGGTGTAGACCGACAGAATCAACGTCGCCGAGGCAATCGCGCCATAGCGTTCGCCCAAGGCGCCGAGCATGGTCAGGCAGAAGGCGGCGAGGGCGAAGGCGATGATGAAAAAGAGGGGATAAGGGAACAGCAGTTCGACCGACAGCGCGGCGACCAGGAAACACACCAGCGTCACGGCCAACGCATTGAGACGGCCCTGCCAACTGTCGTCGGTCTCGGCCAGGGCGCTGGCGATGATCCCCAGGAACAGCGGGATCAGCAGCCCCATTTCATCCTGATACCAACACAGCGCCATGCTGCCGGTCAGGGCGATGAACACCCGCACGCTGTAACTGAATTTATCCAGCGCCCAGAGGCGACGCAGAGACTGACGAAAAGGGGTCGATGGCATGAAGTGCGAAGGCCTTCCGAGGCAATGACGCTAAATTGAGCCAGTAATGACGCCGATGCAATGGCGCCGATCACATCTGACAGCAAAATCTGTTCCTTGCTGGGTGAAGATGTCAGGACTGCATTGAACCTGTGGTGAGGGGATTTATCCCCGTTCGGCTGCGAAGCAGTCGTAAATCTGCGAGCGAGGTCTGCCTGACGTAACGCGTTTTCCGATCTGGGGCCGCTTCGCAGCCCGACGGGGATAAATCTCCTCGCCACAAAAGCCCCATCCCATATTGATGCGGGTCAGGCGTACTGCGCAGCCGCGTAACCGGAAGCCCACGCCCACTGGAAATTGAAACCACCCAGGTGTCCGGTGACATCAAGCACTTCGCCGACGAAATACAAACCAGGGCTTTTCAGTGATTCCATGGTCTTGGACGACACCTCGTTGGTATCGACGCCACCCAGTGTCACTTCGGCCGTGCGATAACCTTCGGTGCCGGCCGGCACGACTTTCCAGCTCGCCAGTTTCTCGGCGATGTCGGCAATTTCCGCGTGGGTGTACTGCTTCATCGGTTTGGAGACGAACCAGTTGTCCGCCAGCAGGTTGGCCATCTTCTTGGTGAAGATTTCCCCCAGCAGGGTTTTCAGTTCACTGTTCGGGCGTTCGGCTTGCTGCTGTTGCAACCAGCTCGGCACGTCGTGGTCCGGCATCAGGTTGATCTCTACCGTGTCGCCGGATTCCCAGAACGAAGAAATCTGCAAAATCGCCGGGCCACTGAGACCACGGTGAGTGAACAGGATGTTCTCGCGGAAACTCTGGTCGTTGCAGCTGACCAGGCAATCCACCGACGTACCGGACAACTCGGTGCAAAGCTCCTTGAGCTGATCGGTGATGGTGAATGGCACAAGCCCGGCGCGGGTCGGCAGCAAGTCGTGGCCGAACTGTTTAGCGACCTGATAGCCGAAACCGGTGGCGCCCAAGGTCGGAATCGACAGGCCCCCCGTGGCGATCACCAACGATTCGCAGGTGATCTGGCCCAGCGTGGTGTCCAGCAAGTAACCGCTTTCAAGCTTCTCGATGGTCTGGATCGAGGTGTCCAGGTGCAGGCTGACGCCGACCTGATCGCACTCGTTGAGCAGCATCTCGAGGATGTCGCTGGATTTGTTATCGCAGAACAGCTGGCCGAGTTTTTTCTCGTGGTACGGCACGCCGTGTTTGGCGACCATCCCGATGAAATCCCACTGGGTGTAGCGCGCCAGTGCAGATTTGCAGAAGTGTTCGTTCTGCGAAAGGAAATTGCCAGGTTCGGTGTACATGTTGGTGAAATTGCAGCGTCCACCGCCCGACATGAGGATTTTCTTGCCGGCCTTGTTCGCGTGGTCGAGCAACATCACCTTGCGCCCGCGCCCGGCGGCGGTCAGTGCACACATCAACCCTGCGGCGCCAGCGCCAATGATCACGACTTCGGTAGAGCGCAAAACGGTGTCCTCGGAATGGAAAACCTGTAGGAGCTGCCGAAGGCTGCGATCTTTTGACTTTGCTTTTTAGGATCAAGAGATCGCAGCCTCGTTTCACTCGGCAGCTCCTACAGGGGGGAAGTGCGCTGTTCTTACAAGATGCGAACGCGCAACGAACGGCCTTTGATCTTGCCGTCATTCAGGCGCTGCAAGGCTTGCTTGGCGATCCCGCGTTCCACGGCCACGTAGGCCTGGAAGTCGAAAATCGCGATCTTGCCGACCTGGGCGCCCGGAATGCCGGCATCACCCGTCAATGCACCCAGGATGTCGCCCGGACGAACCTTGTCTTTACGGCCCGCGCCGATGACCAGCGTGCTCATTTGCGGCAGCAACGGTCCGCCACCCTGGGACTTGAGGCTGTCCAGCTGATCCCAGCTCAACGGCGACTTCTGCAGTTGCTCGATGGCCTGGGCGCGGTGCGCTTCGGACGGGGCGACCAGGCTGATCGCAATGCCTTTCTCGCCAGCACGACCGGTACGGCCAACGCGGTGAATGTGGATTTCCGAATCACGGGCCAGTTCGACGTTGATCACCATGTCCAGTGCATCGATGTCCAGACCGCGCGCGGCGACATCGGTGGCAACCAGCACCGAAGTGCTGCGGTTGGCGAACATCGCCAGCACCTGATCGCGATCTCGCTGTTCCAGATCGCCGTGCAGGCCGACGGCGGAGATGCCTTTGGCAGTCAGGTGGTCAACGGTTTCCTGAACCTGCTGCTTGGTGAAGCAGAAGGCCACGCAGGATGCCGGACGGTGATGCGCGAGGACTTTGACCACGGCGTCCATGCGCTCTTCCGGGGAAATCTCGTAGAAGCGCTGCTCGATCTGCGTGTCGTCGTGGAACGCCTCGGCTTTCACTTGCTGCGGGTTGCGCATGAACTTCGACGCGAGCTGCTTGATGCCCACCGGATACGTGGCGGAGAACAGCAGGGTCTGGCGACGTTCCGGGCACTGGGCAATGATTTCTTCGATGGAATCGTAGAAACCCATGTCGAGCATGCGGTCGGCTTCGTCGAGAATCAGGGTGTTCAGGCCGTGGAGCACCAGCGAACCTTTGCGCAGGTGCTGCTGGATACGACCCGGGGTGCCGACGATGATGTGCGCGCCATGCTCCAGCGAACCGATCTGCGGGCCGAAGGACACGCCGCCGCACAGGGTCAGGACCTTGATGTTGTCTTCGGAACGGGCCAGCCGACGGATTTCCTTGGCAACCTGGTCAGCCAGCTCGCGCGTCGGGCAAATGACCAGCGCCTGGCAACCGAAGAAGCGCGGATTTATCGGGTTCAGCAGGCCGATACCGAAGGCGGCGGTCTTGCCGCTGCCGGTCTTGGCCTGGGCGATCAGGTCCATCCCCTTGAGGATCACCGGCAAGCTTTGCGCCTGGATCGGCGTCATCTGGGCATAACCGAGGGAGTCGAGGTTAGCCAGCATGGCGGCGGACAGCGGCAAAGTGTTAAAAGCGGTGGCGATGGTGGTCACGGGACTGGCCTGCAAAACAAAATGTCGCGCAGTGTACCAGCCCAGTGGCCATTCGCCCTAAGGCTCTATGTGCTCTTCCGGACGTTTGACGCGCCGTCCGTCTTCCTTTGAAAGCTGCGAGAAGATCGTCGCGGCCAGCATCGCCATGATGCCGACGGTCACAAAGGTCAGTTGGAACGCGCCCAGCACCGTGTCCACGCCGTCGTTGCCGACTTCTGCCGTGAACCCGCCAAGCAGGGCGCCGGCGCAGGCAACGCCGAGACTCAAGGACAATTGCGCGACTACCGACAGCAGGCTGTTGCCGCTGCTGGCGCTGGCGTCGTCGAGGTCAATCAGGGTCACGGTGTTCATCGCGGTGAACTGCAACGAGTTGATCGCGCCGAGGATCGCCAGCATGCCCAGCAGCAACCAGTACGGCGTCTGCTCGCTGACCAGGCCCATGCTCGCCAGCATCAGCCCCAGCGCCAACGTGTTGCCGGTCAGCACGAGGCGATAGCCCAGGCGTTCGATCAGCGGCCGCGCCACGGACTTGGCAACCATCGCCGCCGCCGCCAGCGGCAGCATGCTCATCCCGGCCTGAGAGGGCGAGTAACCCAGCGCCACTTGCAGCAACAACGGCACAAGGAACGGCAACGCGCCGCTGCCCAGACGGGCGAACAAGTTGCCGAGAATGCCCACGGCAAATGTCCGGGTCTTGAACAGCGACGGCGCGAACAGCGGATTTTCGATGTGTCCGGCCCGCAACCAGTACGCCGCCAGACACGCCATGCCGCCGAACAGCAGCAACATCACGCGCA
The DNA here is from genome assembly GCF_054897965.1 of Pseudomonas sp. LB3P81. Lineage (NCBI taxonomy): Bacteria > Pseudomonadati > Pseudomonadota > Gammaproteobacteria > Pseudomonadales > Pseudomonadaceae > Pseudomonas > Pseudomonas sp. LB3P81. Next base: position 3,829,696 of record NZ_JBUBVG010000001.1, read on the forward strand.
AGTGCGGAAGGTGCAGTTCGCCAAGGCCTTCCATGGCGATTGTGATCAGCACCATCGCCGCGCCAAACAGCAAAAAGCCGAGGCTGTCGAAACGCGTGCGCTCAGTGCCGCGCAGGTCGGGGATGAATTTCCACACCGCGTAGCAACCGACGGCGCCGACCGGCAGGTTGATCAGGAAGATCCAGTGCCAGGTCAGGTATTCGACCATCCAGCCACCCATGGTCGGGCCGATCAACGGGCCGAGCAGGCCGGGAATGGTGATGAAACCCATGATCCGCACCAGTTCCGAGCGTGGGTAAGCGCGCAGCACCACAAGCCGCCCGACCGGCAGCATCAACGCACCGCCCAGGCCCTGAATCACCCGGGCACCGATCAGCATGCTCAGGCTGCTGGAGAGGGCGCAGAGCAATGAGCCGAAGCTGAACAACAGGATCGCGCCGAAGAAGATTTTCTTGGTGCCAAAGCGATCGGCGATCCAGCCCGAGGCGGGGATCAGCAAGGCGACGGTGAGCATGTAGGCAATGATCACGCCCTGCATGCGCAGCGGATCTTCCGCCAGATCGCGGGCCATGGCCGGCAGGGCGGTGTTGAGGATGGTCCCGTCGAGGGACTGCATGAAGAAGGCAATGGCGACGACCCACGGCACCCAGCGAGCGGTGACAGCGTCGAGAGGCGGGCGGTTAGGCATGGGACCTCTTGCGGGATGGAGTTAATGCAAGGTCATGGCTGGCTAATCTCTGTGGCGAGGGAGCTTGCTCCCGCTGGGCCGCGAAGCGGCCCCAAAATCAGTAAATACGGTTCATCAGACAAACCGCGTTTACCGGGTTTACGACTGCTTCGCAGCCGAACGGGAGCAAGCTCCCTCGCCACAGGGTTTTGTGTTTACAACGTAAGAGTTAGTCGGGTGATCAGCGCGCCCGGCAACAACGCCGAAGCCGTCGCTCGCTGACTGTAAGTGCTCGCCGACAGCAACAACTCGCGCTCTTCGGTCAACGCCTCCAGCTGTGAACCCAGCAAGCTGTAAGCACTGTCATCAAAGCGCATGGTGCTGACCGGCGCCTGTATCTCGCCGTTCTCGACCCAGAAGGTCGCAAACCGCGTCATGCCCGTCATGCGTGCCATCGGTTGGTCCGAGTAGTTCAGGTACCAAAGGTTGCTGATGTACAAACCCGTGCCCAGTTGCTTGAGGATCTCTGCATCCGGCAGTGTGCCGGGCGCCATGTTCAGCGCTGTCGGCGATTCACCACCGCTGGCGCCGTTGGCCGTCAGGCCGTATTCGGCGGCACTGCGTGAGCCGACCAGTTGCGCGTCGGCCTTGCCTTCGACGATCAGTTTCAGATCACTGCGCGGATAACCTTCGCCGGAAAACGCCGGGCTCAACGAACCACTGACTTTTTCATCGAGGGACACCAGCGGGCTGAGCGAATGGTCGCCCGCATAGAGTTTCTGCAACGGACTGCTTTTGCTGGCCACCGACTGCGCTGAAAAGCCGCCCCAGGACAACATGCCCATGATTTCTTCCAGCGCTGCCGGCGCCAGGTAAGCGCGGTACTGACCCGGTGCCAGCGTACGCAATGGCCGACCCAGGAATTCAAGTTGCTCACGAGCCTGCTGGAAGCGTCGGGCAAACCCTTCGCTGTTCCAGTCGTGCCCCGCGTAACTGGCTTTCACCGCCTGCCCGTTGTCATGAAACAGGCTGAAGTCGAAGTTGAAGCTGTTGGCCTGATGCCAGCCGAACGCGCCCGAGGAACTGGCGAAACCGCGACTGATCGGGCCGGCCGCATAAAAGCCCACCAGGTCCAGACCCTCGGCAGCCTGAGTGATTTCGGCGACCACCTGCTCGGTGTCCGGCAGCGGATGCTCTTGCACGTTCTTGCTCTGCCAGCCGTTGTGATTGAGCAGCAGGTACGGATCCTGCGGCAGCAGTGGCAAGGTTTCGCGCAACTGTTGCAGCCCTTCGGCCAGGCGCTGGGTGTCGACTTGCGCATCGCCCGACAGCGTGATGTCGAGGTCGGCATGTCGGCCCTCGTTGATCAGTTTGAAACCGACACTTGCTTGCTGAACCTGACCGGCCTGACGCACCTTGGCGTGGTTGAACCGCACGAAGGCTGACGATTCGGCAGCGTAGCTGAGGGTGAATTGCTCCGGTTCACGAATCGCATCGCGCAGCCAGTTGACCAAGGCCTTGAACCCATCGGCCTGATTGTTTGACGTACTCATCAGGCGTCTCCCCCAAACACATCCACATTGCTGAATACACAGGCCGGCGACGCATGGCCGACACGGATAACCTGATTCGGCTCGCCCTTGCCGCAGTTCGGTGTGCCAAGGACCTTGAAGGTGCTGGCGTCGCCGACGGCGCTGAGGCTTTTCCAGAACTGTGCGGAAATCGCCCGGTAGTTCGGGTTTTTCACCACACCTTTGAGCTCGCCGTTTTCAATCAATTGAGCCCATTCGCAACCGAACTGGAATTTGTTGCGCGCATCGTCGATCGACCAGGAACGGTTGGTGCTCATCAGAATGCCGTGCTCGATGTTGCCGATCAGTTGCTCAAGCGGCTGATCGCCGGGCTCGATATTGAGGTTGGCCATGCGGTCGATCGGCGGGCGATTCCAGCCGCAGGCGCGGCTGTTGGCGACGCCGTCCATGCCGGCACGGAATTGCGACAGCGCACCGCCCAATGGACGCAGCAGCAAACCTTTCTTGATCAGAAACTGCTTGCTGGCAGCGCTGCCGTCGTCGTCATGGCCGTAGCTGGCGAGCTGCTCGGGGATGTCCGGGTCGAAGGTCACGTTGAGCAGTTTCGAACCGTATTGCAGATGGCCGAAGTCTTCTGCCTTGACGAAACTGGTGCCGGCGTAATTGCGCTCATCACCGAGGATGCGGTCCAGTTCCAGCGGGTGACCGATGGATTCGTGGATTTGCAGCATCATCTGGTCGGGCATCAACAGCAGGTCGCGTGGGCCTTGCGGGGTGTTGGGTGCCAGCAGCAATTGCAGCGCCTGATCGGCGACTTTCGGGCCTGCGCCCACCAGGCCGCAGCGACTGATGACATCGAAGCCGCCCTGTTGGCCAAAGTTTTCGCGGCCGAGGGTGCGGGTCTGGCTGTCGCTGCCGTCGTAGGCGGTGACTTCCAGGCTCGGGTAGACAAAACGCTGGGCCTGGCGCAGTTCAGCGCCGGCGCTGCTGAGGTAGATCTGTTCGACGTTGGTGATGCCGATGCTCACCTGCCAGTTCACCAGGCGCTCGTCCTTGGGCACGGCGGCAGATTCGGCGCCGAGCAGTTGGTAGCAATCGCTCAGGGACGGGAAGGGCTGGTCGAAGTTCGGCGAGAAATAATCGGCGCGGTCACTGGAAACAGCTTGCTCGCGCAGGTCGAGCAGGGCGTGGGGCTTGAGCTGGCGGGCTTGTTGCTCGGCTTTTTCCAGCGCGGCTTGCAGGCCGGATTGCGACAGGTCGTTGGTCGCGGCGTAGGCTTCAACGCCGTTGACCCGAACGGTCAGCATCGCGCCTTCGTCACGGCTCAGGCTCGGAGGTTCGGCGACGTTCTTGCGCACCGACAGGTACTGGCCGGACTCGCGCACATAACGCAGCGAAAAGAATTCAGCGCCCGTGCGCAAGGCAGCGAAGCGCTGCTTGAGCTGGGGGTGGAAATCGAACATTCGGGAACCTCCTTGGTCTGGAGTGGCGATGTAGCGGTGTTGCGAAGGGGGGGTGAAACGTTTGCGTGGCGCTAGATTAGGCTTGGGCGGGGGGGGAGTTCAAGGGTGGGGCGTGTTGGAAAGGAATACGCTGCGCAGAGGGTATGTGATGCGTTGGTTGATGATTGAAGTTCGCGAACCTGCCATTGCGGCTTGCTCGCGATCAATCCCTCTCTCAGGCAAAGAGCTGCATTCAACCGTTCAGATAGACGAACGCTGCCACGTAAATGAATAGGCTTGCAAAGAAAGCAGGCAGGATTTTCTTTGTTTTGGCGACCGCGATGAAGGTTCCCACGAGCAAGGCCAACTTCAGCGCATCCAGCATTTGAAATTGCTGTATCAGTGTTAGCGCATCCATCTTGTTGAACGCGGTGTCGTAAATGATGACCCCCAACATGGCTTGCGCGCTGTAGCTGATAAACCGATAAAAGGAACCTTGGGTTTGTGTGAGTGCAGTGCTGTTTTTGAAGGCAAAAGGCAGGGCACGAAATGCAAAGGCGGTAAGGGCGGAAAATGCGATAAGAAGCCAGATTGTCATGAAGCTGCACTGCCTCGTTCTTTGTAGTTGTTTTCAATCAGCACGATCAATCCACCGATTACAAAAGGCGTGCAGAGCAAACTGTATTCCTTGAATAGATAAACCAGAATTGGCGCACCGAAAAAGCCCAGCCAGTAACTCGATACTTCCGCGTAATGCGGCCAGTGTTTGCCGGCCAAGGCGGTGAATTGAAGCGGTAACAGCAATGTCATGGCTGCAAAGATAACCGGTGACGTCAGTTCTGCGCCGGCGATGAAGCCGATATAGGTGCAGATTATTGATACACCCAATATCGGAAGACCAAGGCCGATCAAGTAAGTGAAGGGGTGGTCGGTTCGCCGCTTGAATCGAGTGACGCACCCGGTGAATATCGACGGCGTGATCAGAATAAACGAGGCCATGATTGTCATGGTCGAAGTGCTTCTAATGTACGGTGCAAGTGTTGCGGAGAGCAGTACGAAGCGAGCATTGAGTGCCACGATGATGGGGATCAATATCCATCCGTCGTTATAGTTTTGTATTAGCAGAAACTGCAGTGGTGTGGAAAATATTAGCAGGGTCGTTGCAAGGGCCTGGCTCAAGGATAAAGATTGCGTGGCGCTTAAAATACCAATCGATAAGTAAAGAAATATGAACGCGACGCCAAACGTGATTGCGTCGCGTGCCCCCTCCTTAAATACACTAGCAGCTGAAGATCGAACGAGTGCGTCTGCGGCAGCCATCAACAGGCCTCCCAAGTGCAAGCTGTTTCATCCAGCGGGAAATATTGCTTTCTCGGACCTTTGCTTCGGAACAATAGCCGAGGCGTAGTAGTGAACGTCGAGTTGTTCGCTTGTTGGCGAACTTCATCGGCGTCGATATTCAACATCGGACGTGCATGCAGGACCTTGTGGTTGGCTACGATCAGGAACGTTCCGGTTTCAGCGGTTGAGACATGATTTTTCGCGCTGGGCAGGCCGGCCCGGATTTTGTCCAGCACATGCTGGCCTCCATTTATTGCTCGCATCCGTTCGCCGTTCTGCGAATCAATTCGGAAATCCAGCGAAAAGTGAAAGCCGTAGATGTCGGAAAACTCAACCACGTGTCGGACACGCTCTTTTAAGCCGTTGACGTTTTTACCGGAAATGAACGCGGCTTGCATGGTCAGTAATTCGCGTGTCTCTTCATCATTCAATGCACAGAGTAAATCGCTTGGGAAATAGTAGGCGGTAGGGGTTTTTGTTATGTCGCGGCAAACGGTCAGGGCCAAATAATCAACATTCAGATTTTCATATAAATCATCGGAGTGCGGTGTGATATCGCCATGCCCGTTGCCCCATTCCCGATATTTTTCTGCAGAGGGTTTTAGATACAACGCTTTGTGTTCTTCGTATTCATATTTTATGTCAGTGAGGTGAAACAGGTCGGCCAAAGCTTCGTGCACCGTCAAAGCCAGTTTTGGCGAGTCCAGGCTGAATATATTTTTTATACAAACGGCGGCGGTTCCATTTTTCAAACCTACTTTGTCAAAGTGGACGGTGTCTTCGGTGTCTTCGGTGTGCAGGTAAGTTATAAAAAGGTTGATCAATTGTGATTTTAAGGTGTGCGTCGCTTGGTTGTTGTTTTTCTTCCACCAGGACTCAATGACGCCACTCAAATAGCCGAAGTCCAAAGTAACAGTTTTTTCTTTGGATATTTTTTCTCGAAAGAAACTCACGTCAATGGTTCGGTCGATGTCATGCAAGATCTTTGATTTCCATAAATTGTTGGCAGCCAACTCAATCGGCGGCGCGGATAGTAATGGAAGTTTTTAAGTGTGGGTGAATGCAAGTGTTACCAGTTTTGTTGAAGGCTGATATTAGGTTTTTAGTTACTTGGTGTGATGAGTGTTGGTTGAGGCATTAACTTGTGCTAGGCGAAAAAAAACCGCCAGCCTTGAGAGGTTGACGGTTTTTTTGAAACAAGTGCGCTAACTGTTACTGAGCGGTAGGGCTCACATCCCGCAACGGCTTGCCACGCACCGGCGCATCTCCCGCTACGAAGTAATCCGCTGTGCTACGCGGCAACGGCTGACGACCACGAATCTTGTCGGCGATTTTCTCGGCGATCATGATCGTTGGCGCGTTCAGGTTGCCGGTGGTGATGATCGGCATGATCGAGGCATCGACCACGCGCAGGGCCTGCATGCCATGCACGCGACCTTCGGCATCGACCACGGCCATTTCGTCGGTGCCCATCTTGCACGAGCAGGACGGGTGGAAGGCGGTTTCGGCGTGTTCGCGGATGAACTTGTCGAGTTGCTCGTCGGTTTGCACGTCGATGCCCGGGCTGATTTCGCGGCCGCGGAAAGCGTCCAGTGCCGGTTGCTGCATGATTTCACGGGTCAGGCGGATGCCGTCGCGGAATTCCTGCCAGTCTTGCTCGGTGGCCATGTAGTTGAACAGGATGCTCGGGTACTCGCGCGGATCCTTCGACTTGGCCTGGATGCGGCCACGGCTCGGCGAACGCATGGAACCCATGTGCGCCTGGAAGCCGTGCTCTTTCACACCGTTGCTGCCGTTGTAGTTAATCGCCACCGGCAGGAAGTGGTACTGGATGTTCGGCCAATCGAATTCCGGACGGGTACGAATGAAACCGCCGGCTTCGAACTGGTTGCTGGCGCCGATGCCGGTGCCGTTGAACAGCCATTCGGCACCGATGGCCGGCTGGTTGTGCCAGATCAGCGACGGGTACAGCGAGACCGGTTGGGTGCAGGCGTATTGCAGGTACAACTCAAGGTGGTCCTGCAGGTTTTCGCCGACGCCTGGCAGGTCGTGGACCACCGGGATCTCGAGCTTGTTCAGCAGTTCGGCCGGGCCGACACCGGAGCGTTGCAGAATCTGCGGCGAAGCGATGGCGCCGGAGCACAGCAACACTTCTTTGCGGGCGCGGACTTCGACGCGCTCTTCAGCGGCGCCGATCAGGTAACGCACGCCGACTGCACGCTTGCCTTCGAACAGGATCTTGTCGGTCAGCGCGTGAGTGACGATGGTCAGGGTCGAGCGCTTCTTGGCGACGTCCAGGTAACCGCGCGCGGTGCTGGAGCGACGGCCCTTCGGCGTCACGGTGCGGTCCATCGGGCCGAAGCCTTCTTGCTGGTAACCGTTCAAGTCTTCAGTGCGCGGGTAACCGGCTTGCACGCCGGCTTCAACCATCGCGCTGAACAGCGGGTTATTGCCGGCTTTTGGCGTGGTCACGCTGACCGGACCGTCGCCACCGTGGTAGTCGTTCGGGCCGATATCACGGGTTTCAGCTTTGCGGAAATACGGCAGGCAGTTCAGGTAGTCCCAGTCTTCAAGGCCTGGCAGCTTGGCCCAGTTGTCGTAGTCCATGGCGTTGCCGCGGATGTAGCACATGCCGTTGATCAGCGAAGAACCACCCAGGCCCTTGCCGCGACCGCATTCCATCCGGCGACCGTCCATGTATGGCTCCGGATCGGTTTCGTAGGCCCAGTTGTAGCGACGGCCTTGCAGCGGGAACGCCAAAGCGGCCGGCATTTGCGTGCGGAAATCCATACGGTAATCCGGGCCGCCCGCTTCGAGCAGCAGGACGGTGACGCCTGCGTCTTCAGTCAGACGGGTCGCCAGGGTGTTACCGGCCGAGCCGGCACCGATGATGATGTAATCGAATTCTTGGGACATTGAATGCACCCTCTTTGAAGTTGGTTCAGGTCGCGGTCGCCGAGCTACCACTTACTTGTGGCGAAGGAGCTTGCTCCCGCTCGGCTGCGCAGCAGTCGCAAAATCAGCGACCGTGTTCTGTCTGAATGAATGCAGTGCCTGGATTGGGGCCGCTTCGCAGCCCAGCGGGAGCAAGCTCCCTCGCCACAAAAGGCCCCAGCCTCAGGTTCCGCGTCAGATCAGAAAACCGAGGCGTAATCGCCCAGTTCGACCTGTACCGATTTGATGCGTGTGAAGTTGTTCAGCGAGCTGATCCCGTTCTCGCGGCCAACACCCGACTGCTTGTAGCCGCCGACCGGCATCTTGGCGTCGGACTCGCCCCAGGCGTTGATCCAGCAGATACCGGCTTCCAGTTGATGAATCACGCGGTGAGCGCGGTTCAGGTCCTTGGTGACGACGCCAGCGGCCAGGCCGAAGTCGGTGTCGTTGGCGCGACGGATCACTTCTTCTTCGGTTTCGTAGGTGAGGATCGCCATGACCGGGCCGAAGATTTCTTCGCGCACGATGGTCATGTCGTCGGTGCAATCGGTGAACACGGTCGGTGCGACGAACGCGCCTTTGGCGAATTCGCCTTCGGTCAGACGGCTACCGCCACACAGCACGCGAGCGCCTTCTTCCTTACCTTTGGCGATGTAACCCAGCACGCTTTCCATGTGGGCAAAGCTGACCAGCGGGCCGAAGTTGGTGTTTTCGTCTTCCGGGTTGCCGATGCGGATGCGCGCAACGCGCTCAGCGATCTTGGCTTCGAAAGCGGCTTTCAGGTGGCTCGGTACGAACACGCGAGTGCCGTTGGTGCAGACCTGACCAGAGCTATAGAAGTTAGCCATCATCGCGGTGTCGGCGGCGCGATCGAGGTCGGCATCGTCGAAAATGATCAGCGGAGACTTGCCGCCCAGTTCCATGGTCACGTCTTTCAGCGAAGACGCGGAAGCGCTGGCCATGACCTTCTTGCCGGTGTCGGTGCCGCCGGTGAAGGAGATTTTTTCGATGCGTGGGTGCTCGGTCAGCCAGGTGCCGACTTCACGGCCACTGCCGGTCAACACGTTGAACACGCCCGCCGGCAAACCAGCTTCGGTGTAGATCTCGGCCAGTTTCAGCGTGGTCAGGGAAGTGACTTCACTTGGCTTGAAGATCATCGCGTTACCGGCCGCCAGGGCAGGTGCGGATTTCCACAGGGCGATCTGGATCGGGTAGTTCCACGCGCCGATACCGGCCACGACGCCCAGCGGCTCGCGACGGGTGTAGACGAAAGAAGTGGTGCGCAGCGGAATCTGCTCGCCTTCGATGGCCGGGACCAGGCCTGCGTAGTATTCCAGTACGTCAGCGCCGGTGACGATGTCGACGTAACGGGTTTCGGAGTACGACTTGCCGGTGTCCAGTGTTTCCAGGGCGGCCAGTTCATCGTTGCGCTCGCGCAGGATGTCGACGGCACGACGCAGGATGCGCGAACGCTCCATGGCGGTCATCGCGGCCCAGATTTTCTGGCCCTTTTCGGCGCTGACGACGGCGCGCTCAACGTCTTCCTTGGTTGCACGCTGTACCTTTGCGAGGACTTCGCCGTTAGCCGGGTTGATGGCTTCGAAAGTGGCGTCGCTGCTGGCGTCACTGTAGCCGCCATCGATGTAGAGTTTTTGCAGTTCGAAACGGGCCATAAAGTCCTCGCAAGTGCATAAGTGGTTGGCGTTAACCACCGGGCGTGCCGTGGAGCAGTTGGCATCGCCATCGGTAGCGTTCAGGGGTTGAGCGTTTTATGTGTGCTCTAACTCACCTGCTTGGCCAGTTGGAAATCCATGTATTCGTAAGCGATCCGGTGCGCCTGCTCGGTGTCGAAAGCATCTCCCGACAGCGCGCCGCGCAACCACAAACCGTCAATGAGGGCTGCCAGGCCCCGGGCTGCACTGCGCGCATCATCGCGCGGCAATACACGGCGGAACTGGCAGCACAGGTTGGAATACAGACGGTGATCGTTGATCCGCTGCAACCTGTGCAAAGACGGGTGGTGCATGCTGGTGGCCCAAAAGGCCAGCCAGGTTTTCATTGCCGGGCCATTGACCTGGCTGGCGTCGAAGTTGCCTTCGATAATCACCTGCAGATGCGCCCGCGGGCTGTCATCTGTCAGCGCCTGACGGCGCGCGGTGACGTTCTCGCTGAGGACTCTCATCAGATACTGCGCCGTGGCAGCGATCAGGCCGTTCTTGTCCTGAAAATAGTGACTGATGATGCCATTCGAGACACCGGCCAAACGGGCGATCAGCGCAATGCTGGCATCCCCCATCCCGACCTGATCGACGGCCTGCAATGTGGCTTCGATCAATTGCTGGCGGCGGATGGGTTGCATACCGACCTTGGGCATCTTGCACATCTCCTTAGGCCTTCCGGCAGACGCAAAACGTCTATCGGACTGAGGGCCAGTCTATTTTGTTTTGATTGAACGTTCAATCAACAAAGAATAAGATCTGCGACAAATCGTCGCTGCTTACAGATTTTTCCTACGTGTAAATGGCGATAAACCGACATCCGAAACGGCTCGAAACCTATACGCGACAGCGTCTTCAGGCTTCGGGCTTTTTTCGGGGTGTCTTTATATCACCCGCCGGTCGGCTGCCAACTAACCGATTGGTCGGGTATCGCGTTGCCTTGTGTTCTTCTCTCGCACTGCCGGAGCATCTGTGCCATGAGTTCTGCCTCTCTAATAAAGACCCCGCCCGAGAAGGTGACGGTCAACGGTTGGGTGTTCTACACCTCTACCGCGCTGATTCTGTTGTTGACCGCCATTCTGATCATCGCCCCGCAAGAGGCCGGCAGAATGCTCGGAGTGGCTCAGGCCTGGTTGTCCCGCAGCTTCGGCTGGTACTACATGGTGGTGATCGCCGCTTACCTGGTTTTCGTGATCGGCCTGGCATTTTCGTCCTACGGCAAGCTCAAACTGGGCAGCAAGGACGACACCCCGGACTTCAGTTATGGCGCCTGGGCGGGGATGCTGTTCTCCTCGGGTATCGGCATCTCGCTGTTGTACTTCGGTGCTTCCGAGCCGCTGGACCACTACTTCAACCCGCCGGAAGGCGTTTCGGCCAGCAACATGGCCGCGCGTCAGGCGGTGCAGTTGACCTTCCTGCACTGGGGCCTGCATGGCTGGGCGATCTACGCACTGGTCGGCCTGGCCGTGGCGTACTTTGCCTACCGCCACAATCAGCCGCTGGCGTTGCGTTCGGCGCTGTATCCGCTGGTCGGTGAGCGTTGGGTCAAAGGCGCGGCCGGTCATGCGGTGGACGGCTTCGGCATGTTCGTGACCCTGTTGGGGCTGGTGACGAACCTGGGGATTGGTTCGCTGCAAGTGTCGTCGGGCCTTGAAAACCTGTTCGGCATGGAACACAGCAACACCAACCTGCTGATCGTGATCATCGTGATGAGCACCGTGGCGACCATCGCGGCCGTGTCCGGCGTGGAAAACGGCATTCGTCGTCTGTCCAACCTGAACATCGTGCTGTTCAGCGGTCTGCTGATTTTCGTGCTGCTGTTCGGCCCGACCCTGCATTTGCTCAATGGCTTCGTGCAGAACGTCGGCGACTACCTGAACGGCGTGGTGCTGAAGACCTTCGACCTCTATGTGTATGAAGGCGACAGTGAGAAGTCCGACCGCTGGTTGGGCCTGTGGACCCTGTTCTACTGGGCCTGGTGGATTTCCTGGGCGCCATTCGTAGGCATGTTCATCGCGCGTATTTCCCGTGGTCGTACCGTGCGTGAACTGGTGGCCGGCGTGCTGCTGATCCCGCTGGGTTTCACCCTGGCGTGGCTGTCGATCTTCGGTAACTCGGCCCTGGACCTGGTGATGAACCATGGGGCGGTGGAGCTTGGGAAGACGGCGCTGGAACAGCCGTCCATGGCGATTTACCAGTTGCTTGAGCATTATCCGGCGTCGAAAGTGGTGATCGGCGTGTCGATCTTCGTTGGTTTCGTGCTGTTCCTGACCCCGGCGGACTCTGGCGCGGTGATGATGGCCAACCTTTCGTGCAAGGGCGGCAACGTCGACGAAGATGCGCCACACTGGTTGCGGATCTTCTGGTCCGTCGTGATCACGCTGGTGACCATCGGCCTGCTGTTCGCCGGTAACTTCGAAGCCATGCAAACCATGGTGGTGCTCGCCGGTCTGCCGTTCTCGGTGGTGCTGGTGGTCTTCATGTTCGGCTTGCACAAGGCCATGCGCCAGGACGTGCAGATCGAACAGGAGCAAGCGGAACTGGCTGCACGCGGGCGTCGTGGTTTCAGCGAGCGTCTGACCCAACTGGACCTGCAACCGAACCAGTCGATCGTTCAGCGTTTCATGGACAAGCAAGTCAGCCCGGCGCTGGAAGAGGCCGTGGTGCAATTGCGTGGTAAAGGTCTGGACGTGCAAACGTTGCTGGGCAAAGCCAAGCGTTGCATGGGCCTGCGGATCGAGATGGAAGAGGGCAACCCTTTTGTCTATGAAGTGAGCCTGGATGGTTATCTGGCTGCGGCGAGCGACACGGTGTCGGCTGAAAGTGCTGATGAGCCGCGCGCACGCTACTACCGCGCCGAGGTGTATCTGCACAACGGCAGCCAGGATTATGACCTGATGGGCTTCAGTCAGGATCAGATCACCCGTGACGTGCTCGATCAGTTTGAAAGCCATCGGCAGCTCCTTGGCCGGGTCTATAGCTAAAACTTGAGGTCATGCGGTGCAGCGAATGCACCGCAGCTCTAATTGTGGTGAGGGGATTTCTGTGGCGAGGGGATTTATCCCCGTTCGGCTGCGTAGCAGTCGTAAAACCGGCCAGCGCAATCTCCCGAAATACCGCAGTGTCTGGTTTTGGGGCCGCTTCGCTGCCCAACGGGGATAAATCCCCTCGCCACAGAACTCCCCTCACCACTGCGGTCTGTGTTCACTGTCAAATATCTGCACTAACAAAAACGCCGCGATCCTCTCGCGGCGTTTTTGTGTCTGCGGTCTTAGCCCAGGTTCTTGCCGAGCAGTGCGTGATACAGCTCGCTGTCGCCGAGAATCCCGACCACATGGTTGTTGTCGTGCAGCACCAGTTTGTTGCCGGTCTGATAACGAATCTGCAGCGCATCGCGCATGCCGATGTTCGAATCCACCAGGGTAGGTCGACGACCCAGGCCTTCTACGGCCTGACCCGGCACCCAGTTCTGCAGATCCAGGGCCGAACCATTCTGGCGTGCACCTTTGATGGTGTTGCCTTCGGCCAGATCCAGCCACGAATCGCCGCCCGGATCGAGGCAAACCGAACCGTTGATGCGTTTGCAGTTGTCGAGGGTGCGCATCAGGCTGCGACCGCACAATACGTTCAGCGGGTTGGTGTGCGCGACGAAGGTCCGCACATAGTCGTCCGCCGGGTTGAGAACGATTTCTTCCGGCTTGCTGTACTGGACGATCCGACCGTCTTTCATGATCGCGATACGGCTGCCGAGCTTCAGGGCTTCATCGAGGTCGTGACTCACGAAGACGATGGTTTTGTTCAGCTTGCTTTGCAGCTCCAGCAGTTCGTCCTGCAGGCCTTGGCGGATCAGCGGGTCGAGGGCCGAAAACGGTTCATCCATCAGCAGAATATCGGCGTCCATCGCCAGGGCGCGGGCCAGGCCGACACGCTGCTGCATGCCGCCGGAGAGCTCGTCGGGTTTCTTGTTGCGCCACTGGGTCAGGCCCACCAGCTCAAGCTTTTCGTCCACCAGTTTGCGGCGTTCCTTCTCGGGACGTCCCTGCATTTCCAGACCGAAACTGATGTTCTCGCGCACCGTCAGCCAAGGCATCAGGGCGAACTTCTGGAACACCATCGCGATACGCTTGGTGCGCATCATTTTCAGTTCCGCCGGAGTACAGGATGCGATGTCGATCTGCTTGCCTTCGTGCTCGACAAACAACTTGCCACGGCTGACGGTGTTGAGGCCGTTGATGCAGCGCAGCAGGCTGGATTTGCCGGAGCCGGACAGGCCCATCAGCACGCAGATTTCACCTTTTTCGATGTCCAGAGTGGCCTTTTCAACACCGACAATCTGCCCGGTCTTTTTCAGGATCTGGTCGCGGGTCATGCCCTGGTCGAGGAGTTTGAGCGCCTCGCGCGGGTCTTTGGAGAAGATTACGTCGACGTCTTCGAAGCGAATAATGCTCATGCGTCACCCCCTACTTTAGCGTCGGGTTGTTTGCAGATACGGTCGAGCATGATCGCCAGCAATACGATCGCCAGGCCGGCTTCGAAGCCCAGGGCGATATCAGCAGTGTTCAGTGCGTTGACCACGGGTTTGCCCAGGCCGTCGGCGCCCACCAGTGCCGCGATCACCACCATCGACAATGACAGCATGATGCACTGGGTAATACCGGCCGCGATGCTTGGCATGGCGTAGGGCAGTTCGATGCGTGCGAGCAGTTGACGGCGCGAGCAGCCGAAGGCTTTGCCGGCGTCCATCAATTCTGCGGGAACATCACGGATACCCAGGTAGGTCAGGCGGATGGGCGCGGCAATCGCAAACACCACCGTGGAGATCAGACCCGGGACCACACCCAGACCGAAGAGGGTCAGGGTAGGAATGAGGTAAACGAAGGTCGGTACGGTCTGCATCAGATCGAGCACCGGACGCATCAGTGTGTAGAACATCGGTTTGTGTGCAGCGACGATGCCCAGCGGCACGCCGATGACCACGCAGACCAGGGTGGCGAACAACACCTGGGCGAGGGTTTCCATGGTTTCCTGCCAGTACCCCAGGTTGAGGATCAGCAGGAAGGAGGCGATAACGAAAACGGTCAGCCCCCACTTTCGTTGAATGAAGTGAGCCAGTAGTGCGATGAGGCCGATCAATGCCAGCGGGTTGAACCAGGTCAGCGCAAAAGTCACGCCGTGGATCATCGTTTCCAGTGTCACGGCGATCGCGTCGAAGGTGTTGGCGCCGTGTTGCGTCAACCATTCAACGAAGCCCGCGATGTACTGGCCTAGAGGTATTTTCTGATCAATCAGCATGGTAGTGAACGTCCGCATGCAAGGAAATAAACAGCCCGGACGGCCGAAGCCGTCCGGCGTAAGCGATGCTTCTTAATTCAAGGCTGCGCGAGCTTGGCTTTCACGGCCTCCAGGCCTGGTTTACCGTCAATGGTGGTCACGCCAGCGAGCCAGGTATCGAGCACCTGTGGATTCTTTTTCAGCCAGGCCTTGGCGGCCGCGTCAGGCTTCATCTTGTCGTCCAGGATGTTGCCCATCAGTGCGCTTTCCATGTCGACGGTGAATTCCAGGTTTTTCAGCAAGGTGCCGACGTTGCTGCATTCCTGAACGTACCCCTTGCGGGTATTGGTTGCCACGGTGGCGGCACCGAAGTCCGGGCCGAAGAAGTCGTCACCACCGGTCAGGTACTGAATCTTGAAACGCTTGTTCATCGGATGCGGCGCCCAGCCGAGGAATACGACGGCGGTGTCGCGTTTCTGGGCGCGGTCGACTTGCGACAGCATGCCGGCTTCGCTGGATTCGACCATCTTGAAACCGGCGTCCTTCAAGCCGAAGGCGTTCTTGTCGATCATACTCTGGATCAGACGGTTGCCGTCGTTACCCGGTTCGATGCCGTAGATCTTGCCGTCGAGTTCTTTCTTGAATTTGGCGATGTCGGCGAAGTCATGCAGCCCTTTGTCGTACAGCGCCTGCGGCACGGCGAGGGTGTACTTGGCGCCGGTGAGGTTGGTGCGCACGACGTCCACGGTCCCGGCATCGCGGTAGGCCTTGATGTCGTTTTCCATGGTCGGCATCCAGTTACCGAGGAAAATGTCCATGTTCTTGCCGTCGGCCAGGGACTTGTAGGTCACCGGCACGGAAATCATGGTGGTTTTGGTCTTGTAGCCCAAGGCATCGAGAACGACGCTGGTGGTGGCGGTTGTCGCGGTAATGTCGGTCCAGCCGACATCGGAGAAGTTTACGGTACTGCACTGAGCGGGTTCTGCGGCTTGAGCCAGTAACGGCAGACTCAGCATGGCGGCCAACAACAACGACGGGGAACCTTTCATGGATGGACTCCTTGGTGTTTTTTTTGGCAGTGTTCCGACTGGACCACCGCACTTATAGGTTGCGGTTGGATGGCGTTTTGGAGACAGCTCTACCACGGCGCCTTGCAATCGAGTCGATACGATCATGTACCAGTGAAAATCTGACGCCTACAGGGTGCGTCGTAACCAGTACAGGGATGGTCGCATCCAGTGTCGGTGACGTCGTTTACAGATTTTTTCAGCCCCGTTTGCCCACCTGAACCGCAAAAAAACGGCGAAAACGCGGCATAAAAGACCTGCGGCGTTGGTGGGCATGAGTGCGTCGGTGTGAGACGTCGAACGACACGGCAAAAGCCTGATGATGCGGCCATCTCGGCGGATTGCAGCTTGAGCGTAGCAGCTCCGTCACCGGGCGCTTCTGCGCCTGGAGTTGGCACATCCAGGAGTTCGGCAGTAATGGCTATCAGCGTTTTCGACCTGTTCAAAATCGGCATCGGCCCTTCCAGTTCGCACACCGTGGGGCCGATGCGCGCCGCCGCGCTGTTCGTGCAAGGTTTGCGTGAGCAGGATCTTTTGGAGCAAGTGCGGCGCGTTGAAGTTCAGCTTTATGGTTCGCTGTCGGCCACCGGTATCGGTCACGGCAGCGACAACGCGGTGATCATGGGCCTGATGGGTGAGTGGCCGGACGCGATCGATCCGTCGCAAATCGGCATCCGCATTGAAACCCTGCGCGAAACCCACACGCTGCTGCTCGACGGCCGTTTGCCGGTGCCGTTCACCTGGGCCCGGGACATGCGCCTGATCGACGAAAACCTGCCGTTCCACCCCAACGCCATGACCCTGATCGCCGAAGGCGATGACGGCGAGCTGCATCGCGACACCTACTATTCCATCGGTGGCGGATTTGTCGTCGATGAAGCTCAGGCGTCCAGTGGCATAGTGGATCTGGATCGCACCGAGTTGCCGTACGATTTCTCCAGCGCCGTCGAGCTGCTCAGCCTCTGCAAACTGCACAACCTGCGCGTGGCCGAATTGATGATGGCCAACGAGAAGGTCTGGCGCAGCGAAGAAGAAATCCGCGCCGGCCTGATGAAGCTCTGGCGGGCCATGCAGGATTGCGTCGAGCAAGGCCTCAAGCACGAAGGCATCCTGCCCGGTGGCCTGAACGTGCGTCGTCGTGCTGCCAAATTGCACCGTAGCCTGCAGGAATTGAACAAGCCCAACGTGATCGGCTCAACGCTGAGCGCGATGGAATGGGTCAACCTGTTCGCCCTGGCGGTCAACGAAGAAAACGCCGCCGGCGGGCGCATGGTCACGGCGCCAACCAACGGCGCGGCGGGGATCATTCCGGCGGTGTTGCACTACTTCATGAAGTTCAGTGAAGTGGTGACGGACGCCAACGTGGTCGACTATTTCCTCAGTGCCGCAGCGGTGGGGATTCTGTGCAAGAAGAACGCCTCCATCTCCGGGGCGGAAGTCGGTTGCCAGGGCGAAGTCGGTTCGGCTTGCGCCATGGCGGCGGCGGGGTTGGCGGAGATCCTTGGCGCCACGCCGGAGCAACTGTGCAATGCGGCGGAAATCGGTCTGGAACACAACCTCGGCCTGACCTGCGACCCGGTCGGCGGGCTGGTTCAGGTGCCGTGCATCGAGCGCAATGCGATTGCCGCGGTGAAGGCGATCAACGCTGCGCAGATGGCATTGCGCGGGGATGGTCAGCACTTTATTTCCCTGGACCGGGTGATCCGCACCATGCGTGATACCGGGGCGGATATGCATGACAAATATAAAGAGACATCGCGGGGTGGGTTGGCGGTGAGTGCGGTTGAGTGTTGAGACCGGGTTGAACCTGTGGCGAGGGAGCTTGCTCCCGCTCGGCTGCGCAGCAGTCGTAAAACCGGCGACTGCAGTGTGCTTGAAAGAATAGGGTTGCAGGGTTTGGGGCTGCTGACGCAGCCCAGCGGGAGCAAGCTCCCTCGCCACAGGACGGTTTCTGCCACACCACACCAGTCAAACTGCGCGCTAAGTGAACACCCGATTCAAAACGCGCCACGTTTTGGCGCGTCGCTTACAGATAAGCCACTTGCAGCAAGTCAGGGATCCAACCCGGCTCTGACCGTCCGTCCCCCGTGCTTGCGGTGACACTCTTTTCAGGGGTGCCGCAGCCCTGTTCCCACAAGTGCTACCGATTTGCTCACACGCAACGGAGCACAGCGCTTGCTGCCCTTCCTGCCACTAATAACCCCTACTCGCGATGCGGCTTATATAGACACGCCGCGACGTCGTTTTCAGGAGTTATTGAACGCGCATTCAATTTTAGGCATGGCAATTGCTCTGTCATTACACAGCCCGTCTCCCACGCGAGAACGATGGCAATAACAAGAGCCTCCGCCTGAGGCCATCACCCGCTTTGTGTGAGGAGATACCGCGATGACGACGTTCAACTCCGGGGCTCAACCCCAGAACCGTGCGCCTCAATCCATTGGCTTTCTGCTGCTGGACAATTTCACGCTTATTTCTCTGGCCTCTGCCGTAGAACCCCTGCGCATGGCCAACCAATTGTCCGGTCGCGAGCTGTATCGCTGGACCACGCTCACCGTCGACGGCGGTCAGGTCTGGGCCAGTGACGGTCTGCAGATCACCCCCGACGCCTCCATGCACAAAGCACCCTCCATGGACACCATCATTGTCTGCGGCGGTATCGGCATTCAGCGCACCGTAACCCGTGAACACGTGTCGTGGCTGCAAAGCCAGGCGCGTCAATCCAAGCGCCTCGGTGCGGTCTGCACCGGTAGCTGGGCGCTGGCCTGCGCCGGCCTGCTGGACGGTTTCGATTGCAGTGTGCACTGGGAATGTCTGGCCTCGATGCAGGAAGCCTTCCCGCGCGTGGCCATGAGCACCCGTTTGTTCACTCTCGACCGTAACCGTTTCACCAGCTCCGGCGGCACCGCACCACTGGACATGATGCTGCACCTGATCAGCCGCGATCACGGTCGCGAACTGTCGGCCGCGATCTCGGAAATGTTCGTCTACGAGCGCATCCGCAACGAGCAGGACCACCAGCGCGTGCCGCTCAAGCACATGCTCGGTACCAACCAGCCGAAGTTGCAGGAAATCGTCGCGCTGATGGAAGCCAACCTCGAAGAACCGATCGACCTCGACGAACTGGCGGTGTACGTCGCCGTGTCCCGTCGTCAGCTCGAGCGGCTGTTCCAGAAATACCTGCACTGCTCGCCATCGCGTTACTACCTGAAACTGCGTTTGATCCGCGCACGGCAGCTGCTCAAGCAAACGCCGATGTCGATCATCGAAGTGGCGTCGGTGTGCGGCTTCGTGTCCACGCCGCACTTCTCCAAGTGCTACCGCGAATACTTCGGTATTCCGCCGCGTGACGAGCGCGTCGGCTCCAATACCACGCAGCAAGTGGCGATGATGCCGCTGCCGCAAGCGCTGGTGCTGTCGCCGTTGTCCGGGCCGTTGTCGGCGTTGAGTCAGGCGCGCAACGAATCGACCTTTGCCAGCGTAAGGCTTTAAACCGTTGTGGTGAGGGAGCTTGCTCCCGCTGGGCTGCGTAGCAGCCCCAAAACCAGTAAATGCATTCCTTCAGACAGATAGCATTCGCTGGTTTTGCGACCGCTTCGCGCTCGAGCGGGAGCAAGCTCCCTCGCCACAGATCAGGCGCTACGGCTTTGTTGGTATTCCGCCAGCGCCGGCAACAATTGCTTATCAATCGCTTGGCGCACAGCCGGCAGGATGGTCGCGCTGCTGGTGTACATCTGCTTGACCATGGTCCGCAGCGTCATCGCCCGTTCATCATTCAAACCTCGCACTGCACACTCGCAAGCCTGCTCGGCGGTGGAGCCGCTCGGTACTTGAAAACCCAACGATTTCAGCTGGCCCAACAGGTCTTCCTGATCAATCAAATCGGCGTGCATCATGACGCAAATCCTTCTTCTGGGAACGGTGTCGTGGTTCGATTCTCGTAGGGGGACGGGGTGGCGGCAAGGACGAATTGTCGCAATGGCCGCAATACCTATGAACAGGTCGTTTTCGGCTAACTTGCGAGAGGAGAGAGTGGGCACACTGGATTCAGCTGGCTTCACGAAGGTTTGGTCACCCTCGCGCAACGGCTCCTCAACAGTACCTTCTGCCCCGATCCTGTCACGGCTTGATCGGGGTTTTTTTTGTCTGTGAATCAGTGGGTTTTGTGTTGATTGATAGACCGCTTTCGCGAGCAAGCCCGCTCCCACATTCGACCGAGTTCTACCAGAAGCATGCGGTCAAATGTGGGAGCGGGCTTGCTCGCGAAGAACGATAACGCGGTCTAGCGTTGCAACACGAGAATCCGCGACAACAACTCATCCCGATCGACATAGCACCCCTGGAGATGCCGCGCGCCAGTGGCGGGATCAAACGCATTGCGCGCGTGAAGGGTGCGGCGGTTGTCAAAGCACCACATCTCACCCGGATTGAGGCGCGTCATCACCCGAAACCGCGCCTCGCGGGTCATGGCGATAAACCGCCGGTAAGCGCGATAAAGCCTGGGCATCTCATCCACCGACGCATCGAACGGCCCGCGCAGGAAGTTCGCCATACGGATTTCAGACGCCTGCCCCAACGCATCCAGCGCGATGATCGGCGCGAGGCAGCGATAGTCGCTGTGACGGTCCTTGTTGCGAAACTCCACAGGGATTTCACACAAGGCTTTGAACGACTCGGGATCTTCCTCGCGCAACGCTTGGGCAATCGCAAAACCGTCGACAAAAATACTCTCGCCACCGTCCGCGTCATTGACCAGGCAATGCAGGAATTGCAGCCCCGGTTGCAACTCCCGGGTTGGCAAATCGCTGTGCAACGGCAGGTTGAAAGCGGTGTAGGCATTGCTGTCGGCATCGGCCTTGGATTGCACGTTGAACAGCACGCCGAAATTGCTCTCGCGGATGAAGGAAATCCGCTGGGCAATCAACTTCAGCGAACCGGGTTCGGTGGGTACACCGCGGATTTGGGTGAGGCCGATATCACGTACGGCCAGCAGCCACTGCAGCAAGACGTCGTTGTCGTTCATCAGCGCCTGATAGTCGAACACCGGTAGCTGCAAATCGCTTTTCCACAGCCTGGATTTCGGCTTGCCGGCCCGGCGTTCGGCGCGGGACGCGTCGTCATAGGCGTGGGCCCGCAGCCAGCCCGGATCAAAGCGACTCTGGTGGCCGTCCTGCCAATCGACACACAGGCAACCTTCAGCATCGACAGTCGTATTTGCCGCCGTCAGGTCCGCTGCGACATCGACGATTTCCAGCACCTGCTCACGGGTCACGGTGTAGACGCATTGCGGGCACGGGCAGTTGTCCCGCAGCCATTGATGATGAAAGGGGCTGACACGGGTATCAGCCCATGTCACAAGAACGCGATCCGCCAGGGCCTGCACGCCACTGAGCGCGCTGATCAACGGATAAGTACGAAAGTCGGCAAACGCAGCGGCGGTGTTCATGGCGATCTCCTTGTTATTTTTTTGCGGGTAGAGCGATCACTCGGCCAATGTAGTCGGGGGCAGGCAGGTCGGTTTGCTCTGCAACGATGGCTTGCAACTTGCCCAGCGTCTCTTCGCTGAACGGTGCGGAGCGCGGCCCGGCGAGGTCGACGTGGAGCAACATTTGCTCGTTGCCCGCCAGTTCCTTGTCATCGCCGACCAGGTGCAGGCTGTGATAGAGGTGCAGGCGCTTGCTGTCGTGGGCGATGATCTGGGTATGTACCTCAACGTCGGCGTCGAGCTTCACTTCGTGCAGGTAATTGAGGTGCAATTCGAGGGTGAACAGCGAGTTGCCGCTGGCTTCGCGGTTGTTGCTGTCCATGCCCAGACGGTCCATCAATGCGTCGGTGGCGTAGCTGAAGATGAGCAGGTAGAAGGCGTCGCGCAGGTGGCCGTTGTAGTCGACCCAGTCGGGGATGATGCGGGTTTGGTAGGTGATGAGGGTAGGCACGATGGATCTCCACAAATAGTTGCCGGCATACACATTTGTGGCGAGGGAGCTTGCTCCCGCTGGGCTGCGAAGCAGTCCCAAAACCTTTGTATGTAATCTATCAGTCAGATCGCATTCGCTGGTTTTACGACCGCTTCGCGGCCGAACGGGAGCAAGCTCCCTCGCCACAGGGGAGCGCTTACTCGCTGAACGCCATCCCATGCTTCTCTTTGGTGGTTTTCACCGCCTCCAGCACCGCCAGCAGGCAATCATCACGATAGCGCTCCAGCGCCGAAATGCTGTGTTTGCCCAGCTGATCACTGGTCCCGTCCACCACATCATCAATCAGCTTGTCGGTCAGCTCCGGTGCCGGCAGATAGGTCCACGGCAACTGCAACGCCGGCCCGAATTGCGCCATGAAGTGGCGCATGCCCGCATCGCCACCGGCCAGGGTGTAGGTCAAAAAGGTGCCCATGAACGACCAGCGCAGACCGGCGCCAAAACGGATCGCGTCGTCGATTTCGCCGGTCGTTGCCACACCGTCGTTCACCAGGTGCAGCGCCTCGCGCCACAGTGCTTCGAGCAAACGGTCGGCAATGAAACCGGGTACTTCCTTGCGCACATGCAGCGGACGCATCCCTAAGGATTCGTAGACTTTCATGGCGGCTTGAACGGCTTCTGGGGCAGTGTTCTTGCCGCCGACCACTTCCACCAGAGGCAGCAGATAAACCGGGTTGAACGGGTGGCCGACCACGCAGCGTTCCGGGTGGGTCGAGCTCTCGTAGAACTCGCTCGGCAACAGTCCCGAAGTGCTGGAGCCGATCAGTGCATCGGGCTTGGCTGCGGCGCTGATTTTGCTGTGCAGTTCCAGTTTCAGATCGAGGCGTTCCGGGGCGCTTTCCTGAATGAAATCGGCGTCGCGAACACACTCTTCAATCGTCGCGACAAAGCGCAGGCGATCCTGCGAGGCGCCAGGTGCCAGGCCTTGTTTCTCCAGCGCGCCCCAGGCATTGGCGACGCGTTTGCGCAGGGCCGCTTCGGCACCGGGCGCCGGGTCCCAGGCCACTACATCGAGGCCATGGGCGAGGGCGCGGGACACCCAGCCGCTGCCGATGACACCGCTGCCCAGGGCGGCGAAGGTTTTGATTTCGGTGATAAAAGTCATGGCGACGTCCTAAAAAAATTCGGTGATCTAATGTGGGAGCGGGCTTGTGTGGTGAGGGGATTTATCGAAACGTCGCACCGCCCCGTTGGGTCGCGAAGCGGCCCTGAACCTGTGACTACGGTGTCTCAGATAACCGAATTCACCGGGTTTGCGACTGCTTCGCAGCCGAACGGGGATAAATCCCCTCACCACACAAGCCCGCTCCCACAGGTGAAGTGTGATAAGTGGTTAACCGCGCTTGGTCAGGCCCATTTTTGCCCGGCCTTCCGCCGGCGTCAGAACCCGGGCGCCGAGGCGGCTGAGGATTTCCGAGGCGCGTTCGACCAGTTGGCCGTTGGTCGCCAGTACGCCCTTGTCCAGCCAGATGTTGTCTTCCAGACCCACCCGCACGTTGCCGCCGAGCAGCACCGCTTGCGCCGCCATTGGCATCTGCATGCGACCGATGCCGAAACCGGCCCACACTGCGTTCGCTGGCAGGTTGTCGACCATGGCTTTCATGGTGGTGGTATCAGCCGGCGCGCCCCACGGGATGCCGAGGCACAGCTGGAACAGCGGGTCGTCGAGCAGGCCTTCCTTGATCATCTGTTTGGCGAACCACAGGTGCCCGGTGTCGAAAATTTCCAGCTCGGCCTTCACGCCCAGCTCTTGAATGCGTTTGGCGCCAGCACGCAGCTGCGCCGGGGTGGACACGTAAATGGTGTCGCCATCGCCGAAATTCAGGGTGCCGCAATCGAGGGTGCAGATTTCCGGCAGCAGTTCTTCGACGTGGGCCAGACGGGTCAGCGGGCCGACCAGATCGGTGTTCGGGCCGAATTCCATCGGGTTCTCGCCCGCGCCGATTTCCAGGTCGCCGCCCATGCCGGCGGTGAGATTGACGATGATGTCGACGTCGGCCTCGCGGATGCGCTCCATTACTTCGCGGTACAGCGCCACGTCACGGCTGAACTTGCCGGTTTCCGGGTTGCGCACGTGGCAGTGGACCACGGTGGCGCCGGCCTTGGCGGCTTCCACGGCGGCAGCGGCGATTTGTTTCGGGGTGACCGGCACGTGTGGGCTTTTGCTGGTCGTGTCGCCAGCACCGGTAAGTGCGCAGGTGATGATGACGTCGTGGTTCATGAGGGGGTTCCTTGCAGGCGTGGTGGTGCCGTTCGCAGCCCGGTCGGGCTGCGAATCGGTGGTTCGGTTCGGGTCTGTTTGCTGAAGAGCTATTTGCTGGTGAGATTCAGGTTGTCAGCCGCCGGTTTGCCATCGAAGGTGGTGACGCCTTCGAGCCAGCGTTGTTTGTCTTGCGGGTGATCTTTCAGCCATTGCTTGGCCGATTCGAACGCGTCCTTGTGATCCAGCAATGGCTGCATCATCCGGCTCTCGTCTTCGGCGGTGTAGGTCAGGTTGCTCAGCAAACGACCGATGTTCGGGCATTGCTCGGCGTATTTCGGCGAGGTGACGGTCCAGACGGTGGCCATACCTTCGTTCGGGCCGAGGGCGTCTTCACTGCCGGTCAGATACGTCATCTGCACGTTGACGTTCATCGGGTGCGGCGCCCAGCCGAAGAACACCACGGCCTCTTTGCGGCGCACGGCGCGATCCACCGCCGCGAGCATGCCGGCCTCACTGGATTCGACCAATTGGAACTTGCCGAGGCCAAACTGGTTCTTGGCGATCATCGCCTTGATCTGGGTGTTGGCGCCCGAGCCTGGCTCGATGCCGTAGATTTTGCCGCCCAGTTCTTTTTCGAACTTGGCAATGTCAGCGAAGGTTTTCAGGCCCTTGTCAGCAAGGTAAGTCGGTACGGCGAGGGTGGCGCGAGCGTCTTTCAAGCTCGGTGCCTGAAGCACTTTGACCTGATTGCCATCGACGAACGGCGTGATGGTCTGGGTCATCAGCGGGTTCCAGTAGCCCAGGAACAGGTCCAGGCGCTGGTCGCGGATCCCGGCGAAGATGATTTGCTGGGAGGCGCTGGTTTGTTTGGTGCTGTAGCCGAGGCCGTCGAGCAGGACCTGGGTCATGGCGCTGGTGGCGATTACGTCGGTCCAGTTCACGACGCCCATGCGCACGTTCTGGCAGGACGCGGGTTCGGCGGCCATGACACTGGCGCTCAGCAAAGCGGTACCGCTGAGTGCAAGAACACAGCTGCTGATCAGTCGTTTCATCTCAGGATTCCTCGGCAGTTCGTTATTGTGGGTCCGGTCGTCTTTGTGCGCCGGTGATGTCACGTTACGCAGCAACGAGGCCATGAAAGCGCACAGCGGCGACCAGCTCTTGCACTGCAGCGACCTGTCCTCTTGAATGCCGCTCGCAAGTGGCGTATCAACATCACACGCTACCCGCCACCCGAGTGCGCTCCATGTCCCAGGATTTCTACTTCATGTTGATGCCGGGTTTCTCGGCCATCGGTTTCATCTCGGCCATCGAGCCGTTGCGGGTCGCCAATCGTTTTCGCGGCGAGCTGTATCGCTGGCATGTGCTGAGCGCGGATGGCGGCGCGGTGTTGGCCAGCAACGGCATGTCAGTCAACGCCGACGCGGCGCTGGAGCCCTTGAAGAAAGGCGCGACGCTTTTGGTGGTCGCCGGCTTCGAACCGTTGAAATTCGCCACCCCGGCGCTGGAACACTGGCTGCGTCGCCTCGACAACGAAGGCGTGACCCTCGGCGCCATTGACACCGGCAGCTTCATCCTCGCCGAAGCCGGCCTGCTCGACGGCCATCGGCTGACCTTGCACTGGGAAGCCATCGACGCGTTCAAGGAGTCCTATCCACAGCTCAGCGTCACCCAGGAGCTGTTTGAGATCGACCGTCGGCGCATCACCTCCGCCGGCGGCACCGCGTCCATCGACCTGATGCTCGACCTCATCGCCCAGGCCCACGGCCCTGAACTGGCGATCCAGGTCAGCGAACAATTCGTACTCGGCCGCATCCGCCCGCGCAAAGACCACCAGCGCATGGAAGTCGCCACGCGGTATGGCATCAGCAACAAGAAGCTCGTTCACGTAATCGGCGAGATGGAACAGCACAGCGAACCGCCGCTGACCACGCTGGAATTGGCGGAATCGATCAAGGTGACGCGGCGGCAGCTGGAGCGCCTGTTTCGGCTGCATTTGAACGACACGCCGAGCAATTTCTACCTGCGGTTAAGGCTGGAAAAGGCGCGGCAATTGCTGCGGCAGACGGACATGAGCGTGCTGGAGGTAAGTATTGCGTGCGGGTTTGAATCGCCGTCGTATTTCACCCGCAGTTATCGGGCACGGTTTGAGCGGTGTCCGCGGGAGGATCGACGACGGTTGGGGGATGGCCGAGAGATGGTTTGAACACAAAACCACTGTGGGAGCGGGCTTGCTCGCGAAGGCGGTCTGTCAGTTAACACTAATATCGACTGACCCACCGCATTCGCGAGCAAGTCGAATCGTCGCACCGCCGCTCCCACATGGGACCTGCTTTCGCTTTTACTTCTTCATCAGCGCCGAGCATGCCGCCTTGTAAGCCTCATGCTGATACTTGTTCAGCGTCGCTGGCAGCTCAAAATCAAACTTCTTGTTCTGCGCATTGATCGTCTGCGGCGACAGCAGCGTCACCTCGCAACTCTCCAGCAACTGAAAAACGCCCTCGATCTTGAACGTGGTCGGCCCACCGGCGAACTCGCCTTTCTTGCTGCGCTTCTTGATCGCGATCCGGTCGATGGAATTCTCACGGACAAACGATGCGACCTGAGCGGCAAAGACCTTGACGTTGGCGGCTTCGTCATCATCGTCGAGGGCGATTTTCTTGGTGTTCAGCGCGACGTGGCTCAAGGCCTGACCGTCGAGGGAGGCCACGGCGATGATCGCTTCGCTGCCTTTGATTTCGATGCCGCAAGTCTTCATGCAAATGCCTTTTGAGAAGGTTTCGCGCGGAACGCTGCGAAGTACGGGCATCTTACCGGGCAGCTCGCGACGCGTGCTGATCAACCTTCTGGCTTACTGGCATTACGGATCGCGGCTTTGATCTGATCGACTTGTTCCGAGCTTCTGGAGAAGGAGGCACGGATCTCCAGTGCTGCACGGGGTGATACGAGTTCTGCGGATTGGGCTCCTAACGCTTCGAGGGTTCTTTTAGCTGCGCCGGTGTCGAGTTCATGCACGGTGCTGATCAACTGTTTGCGTTGAGGCACCGTGCCGTCGAGCCAATTGGCAAAGAAGGCTTGCTTGCCCTTGTTGTCATCCGGGGACCAAGTGCTCTGAGTGCTGGCCTGGGCAATTGCGTCGGTCTTTTTCGAAGCGGTAACGCCTACCTGATTGGTACCAAGGGCAAAGCTGAAGATGAACAGCGAATTGAGCACGAAGAACACAAAGCGTTGCCACAACACTGTCGCAGTCGCGGCGAATACCAGCAGCCCGAACAAAAAGCTGATGAACAACCCTGTGTAGTTTGGGGGGGCATCAAAATTGCTAACCAGAGCATTGGTGAAGAGCATGGTCAGAGAGCCTGCTATCCCTGGCGTCAGCATCGACTTGGGGTTTAAAAACTCATCGAGCTTTTTGTCTGGCATGGCCCTGACCTGGTGAGCTAAAGGTCAACAAAGCTTAGGTGCTAAAGCGTCATCAGTACTTCATGCCTGCCGCATAGGCTCAAAAAATCCAGACCACTCGTCGCTTGCGCGCGCCCTGAAAAATCTATGGCGCCTCGAAGCGCGAATTCAGGCATTTTTGTTTGTTACATAAAGGATAAGAAATTGTCCTTTAAAAGCTTAATGTTCAAATAATGATCCAAATATGGCCTATTAAAAATACTAATTACTTTGCACTGCTACACTTGCTCACATTCCTTTTGAGGTCGAACCATGGCCCTTACCCATATCCTCTATTCCCCCGGAGAGATCGCTTTACAGATTGCCGGGAATGCCAAGCGTCTGAGGCTCAGTAAAAACCTTTCGCGGCGCACGCTCGCCCAAAAGTCAGGCGTCCCCGAGTCGAACATCAAACGCTTTGAGACGACCGGGAAGATCTCTCTGGATGGGTTGCTGCTGATCGCGACTTGCCTCGGGGCAGAGGAGCCCTTGACGAATTTGTTCGCCTCTACCCAGACGCTGACGCTTCAGGATCTGAAAAACTACGAAAGGGCTCGTGGCCGACAATGAAATCCGTCAATGCACTCAGCGTAATGCTTCAAGGATCACGAGTCGGCGAACTGCTCGCGATTCCTCGGCAAGGCATGTTCTTTTCTTATGATCCGGGCTGGTTGGCGAAAGGTTTCAACCTTGCGCCGTTTCATATGGAGTTCTCGGTCAACCCCCAGAGAACGGCTGATCCGGTGCTGTTCGACGGCCTGCACGGTGCCTTCAGCGATTCGTTGCCCGATGGCTGGGGATTGCTGCTCATGGATCGATTCTTCCGAAGTCAGTTGAGCACCGAGCGTCACGCAATCGGCCCGCTGGATCGTCTGGCCTACATGGGCAATCGAAGCATGGGCGCGCTTGAATACGTGCCGATGTTCGACACTGTTGAGGCGGACGAAGACCTCGATCTGGCCGCGCTTTATGAGGCATCACAAACCCTACTTTCCGGCAGCACCGATGAGGTCATCACATCGTTGCGGCTGGCAGGTGGTTCTCCCGGCGGTGCTCGGCCCAAGGCGGTTATCGGTCTATCGCCAGACAAGCGTCGTGCCGTTTCGTCATTTGGCGAAATGCCCAAGGGTTATGAGCACTGGTTAATCAAGTTTCGCTGTGAAGAGGAACATCATGATAGCGGCGCCATTGAGCAGGCTTATGCATTGATGGCTCATCGGGCAGGGGTCGAAATATCCGAGTCGAAACTGTTTCAGGTAGAGACCACCAAGGGTGTCGAGCAATTCTTCGCCACTAAACGCTTCGATCGAGAGACCGGTTCCAAGCGCCACATGCTGACTGCTGCGGCGATTCTATATGCCGACTTCCGTGCGCCAAGCCTTGATTACAGTGATTTACTGCGAGCGACCTGGGCAATGACCAAGGATGCGACCGAGGTCGAGAAAATGGCCCGATTGATGGTCTTCAACGCTCTCGCTCATAACCATGACGATCACGCGAAGAACTTCTCGTTTTTTGGCGACAAGGACGGCTGGAAAATGGCTCCGGCTTACGATCTGACCTTTTCCAGTACAGCAGGGCGCGGCAACGAGCACACCACGGCATTCGCGGGGAGAGGAAAACCTACACGCAAAGCCCTTCTTGAGGTGTGCAAACCATTCAGTTTCCTTGAGCCCGAACGCTACATCGAACAGACGCTGGATGCTTTTTCCGAGTGGAGTATCTGTTGCGCCGATCTGGACATAGATAAAACGGCGAGCAATAAACTGCTGACCGCTCTAGAGTCAGTTTGGCAGGCCCTCTAACGCATCACTCCTGCCCAATCGACTCCAAAAACTCCGACCGCTCATCACTCATCCGCGCGACGCAATCATTCTGCGCAATGGTGAATGCCTTGCTGCCACTGGTCGCCGGAAATGCTTCAACCGCGCAATCCGCGTCCCGGGTCTTCAGCCACTGCTGCTGGGCAGCCTTGATTTTGGCAGTGATGTCGGCCAGTTGCGTCGGGTTCTTGCCGTAGGCCGTTTGCATGCGTTCGGTCAGGCTTTGATAGTTGTCTTTGAGCAGGTCTTCGGCAGTGGTTCGGCTGTAGACCGAGCATTCCAGGGTCTGGACGTCGTTTTCGACCGCATCGCAGGGGTTGTTGTCGGACTCTTCAGCCGCCTGTACGCCGGTCGCTATCAGTGCCAAAGCCAGGAAGATCGATTTCATTGCCTCACCCTAAATTCCGTAATGCCGCGAATTCTGGCCCATGCGGAAGCCCTTGAACAGGTGGCCCATGACGTCCGGCGACGACCCTTTGTCGCGGATTGACGCTTTCGGCAAACCCTCTGTCGTTTTTGCACCCGGTTGTACCGGTCCTCAGGCATATGCTGGCCCCAAAGCGCCGGCACACGATTCGGCGCATGAATCGCTAATAGGGGACAGCCTGATGAGCCCAGCCGAATTGCACGCCGACAGCATCGTTATCGACGGGCTGATTATCGCCAAGTGGAACCGCGAGCTGTTTGAAGACATGCGCAAGGGCGGTCTGACCGCGGCCAACTGCACCGTGTCGGTGTGGGAGGGCTTTCAGGCCACTGTCAACAACATCGCAGCGAGCCAGAAGCTGATCCGCGAGAACAGCGACCTGGTGATTCCGGTGCGCACCACCGCCGATATCCGCAAGGCCAAGGAGCAGGGCAAGACCGGCATCCTCTTCGGTTTCCAGAATGCCCACGCGTTTGAAGACCAGATCGGCTACGTCGAGGTGTTCAAGCAGCTCGGCGTTGGCATCGTGCAGATGTGCTACAACACCCAGAATCTGGTCGGCACCGGCTGTTACGAGCGCGATGGCGGCCTGTCGGGCTTCGGTCGTGAGATCGTTGCCGAGATGAACCGCGTTGGCGTCATGTGCGACCTGTCCCACGTCGGTTCGAAAACCTCCGAAGAAGTCATCCTCGAATCGAAGAAACCGGTCTGCTACTCCCACTGCCTGCCGTCGGGTCTGAAAATCCACCCGCGCAACAAGTCCGATGAAGAACTGAAGTTCATTGCCGACCACGGCGGTTTCGTCGGTGTGACCATGTTCGCGCCGTTCCTGGCCAAGGGCATCGATTCGACTATCGACGACTACGCCGAAGCCATCGAATACACCATGAACATCGTCGGCGAAGACGCCATCGGTATCGGCACCGACTTCACCCAGGGCCATGGCCAGGACTTCTTCGAATACCTGACCCATGACAAGGGCTACGCCCGCCGTCTGACCAGCTTCGGCAAGATCATCAACCCGCTGGGCATCCGCACCGTCGGCGAGTTCCCGAACCTGACCGAAACCCTGCTCAAGCGCGGCCATTCCGAGCGCGTGGTCCGCAAGATCATGGGCGAGAACTGGGTCAATGTCCTCAAGGACGTCTGGGGCGAATAAGCCGCCGCACCTGAAGAATCCTTTCCCCCGGCCGTCCGCTGCCTGGGGCTACACCCAAAATTTTCTGGAGTTAAGTTTCCATGGCCAAGATCGCCCCGCAATTGCCAATCGAAGTCGACAGCGAAACCGGTGTCTGGACCTCCGACGCCCTGCCGATGCTGTACGTGCCGCGTCATTTCTTCGTCAACAACCACATGGGCATCGAGGAAGTGCTGGGCGCCGAAGCCTACGCCGAAATCCTCTACAAGGCCGGCTACAAATCCGCCTGGCACTGGTGTGAAAAAGAAGCCGAATGCCACGGCCTGGAAGGCGTCGCGGTATTCGAGCACTACATGAAACGCCTGTCGCAACGCGGCTGGGGCCTGTTCAAGATCCAGGACATCGACCTCGACAAAGGCACCGCCAGCGTCAAGCTCGAACACTCGGCATTTGTCTACGTGTACGGCAAGGTCGGGCGCAAGGTCGACTACATGTTCACCGGCTGGTTTGCCGGCGCCATGGACCAGATTCTGCAGGCCCGCGGCAGCAAGATCCGCACCGTTGCCGAACAGGTTTACGGTGGCTCCGAAGAAGGCCACGACGACGGTTTGTTCACCGTCAAGCCGTTGTAAGTCGAGGAACCCGCCATGGCTTTCGAAGCAATGTTCCAGCCGATTCAGATCGGCAAACTGACCATCCGTAACCGCGTGCTCAGCACCGCGCACGCCGAGGTCTACGCGACCGACGGCGGCATGACCACCGACCGGTACGTCAAGTATTACGAAGAGAAAGCCAAGGGCGGGATCGGCCTGGCGATCTGCGGCGGTTCCTCCAGTGTGGCCATCGACAGCCCGCAAGGCTGGTGGAAATCGGTCAACCTGGCCGACGACCGGATCATTCCGCACTTCCAGAACCTGGCCGATGCCATGCACAAGCATGGCGCCAAGATCATGATCCAGATTACCCACATGGGTCGTCGTTCCCGTTGGGACGGCGAGCATTGGCCGACCCTGCTGTCGCCGTCGGGCATCCGTGAACCGGTGCACCGTGCGACCTGCAAAACCATCGAGCCGGAAGAAATCTGGCGGGTGATCGGCAACTACGCCAGCGCTGCAGCACGTGCCAAGGCCGGTGGCCTCGACGGCGTCGAATTGTCCGCCGTGCACCAGCACATGATCGACCAGTTCTGGAGCCCACGGGTCAACAAGCGGACCGACGAATGGGGCGGCAGCTTCGAGAACCGCATGCGTTTCGGTCTGGAAGTGATCAAGGCTGTGCGGGCCGAAGTCGGTCCGGATTTCTGCGTCGGCATCCGTCTGTGCGGTGATGAATTCCACCCGGACGGCTTGTCCCACGAAGACATGAAGCAGATCGCCAAGTATTACGACGACACCGGCATGATCGACTTCATTGGCGTGGTCGGTTCGGGTTGCGACACCCACAACACCCTGGCCAACGTTATCCCCAACATGAGTTATCCACCGGAGCCGTTCCTGCACCTGGCCGCCGGTATCAAGGAAGTGGTGAAGGCGCCGGTTTTGCATGCGCAGAACATCAAGGACCCGAACCAGGCGACCCGTATTCTGGAAGGCGGCTACGTGGACATGGTCGGCATGACCCGCGCCCACATCGCCGACCCGCACCTGATCGCCAAGATCAAGATGGGTCAGGTCGACCAGATCAAGCAATGCGTCGGCGCCAACTACTGCATCGACCGTCAGTACCAGGGCCTGGACGTGTTGTGCATCCAGAACGCCGCGACCTCCCGTGAATACATGGGCGTGCCGCACATCATCGAGAAATCGACCGGTGTGAAGCGCAAAGTCGTGGTGGTCGGTGCCGGTCCTGCCGGGATGGAAGCGGCTCGCGTGTCCGCCGAACGTGGTCACGACGTGACGCTGTTCGAGAAGAAAGAATTCATCGGCGGGCAGATCACTACGGCTTCGAAAGCGCCGCAACGGGACCAGATCGCCGGTATCACGCGCTGGTTCCAGTTGGAACTGGCCCGTCTGAAAGTCGACCTGCGCCTGGGCGTGGCAGCCGATGCAGCGACCATTCTCGACCTGCGTCCGGACGTAGTGGTGCTCGCCGTCGGCGGTCATCCATTCCTGGAACAAAACGAACATTGGGGCGCGGCGGAAGGCCTGGTGGTCAGCAGCTGGGACATTCTCGACGGCAAGGTTGCGCCGGGCAAGAACGTGCTGGTCTACGACACCATTTGCGAGTTCACCGGGATGTCGACCGCCGACTTCCTCGCCGACAAGGGCAGCCAGGTCGAGATCGTCACCGACGACATCAAGCCGGGCGTGGCGATTGGCGGTACATCGTTCCCGACGTACTACCGCAGCATGTACCCGAAAGAAGTGATCATGACCGGCGACATGATGCTGGAGAAGGTCTACCGCGAAGGCGACAAGCTGGTGGCGGTGCTGGAAAACGAATACACCGGCGCCAAAGAGGAGCGGGTGGTGGACCAGGTCGTCGTCGAAAACGGCGTGCGTCCGGACGAAGAAATCTACTACGCCATGAAGGAAGGCTCGCGCAACAAAGGCCAGATGGACATCGAAGCCCTGTTCGCGATCAAGCCGCAACCTTCGTTGAGTCAGGTGGGCGACGGCTACTTGCTGTTCCGCATCGGTGACTGCGTGGCGCAACGCAACACCCACGCGGCGATCTATGACGCGCTGCGGTTGTGCAAGGATTTCTAAAGGATTACCACCATCACCTGTGGCGAGGGAGCTTGCTCCCGCTGGGCTGCGAAGCAGCCCCAAAACCTGCAGTCGAGGTGCATCAGGTGTGCACCTCAGGCTGTTTTGGGAGCGCTTCGCGCTCCAGCGGGAGCAAGCTCCCTCGCCACAAGTAGGTGCGTCGCTCTCATCGGCGCGCACATGACCCCGAGGTCTTTGGGAGCTCCACCATGTTGAACACCCTTCTTCCAATCCTGTTGTTCGCTGCCCTGGGCCTTGCGGTTCTGGGCGCGTTGCGGCGGGTGGCTATGTGGCGTCGAGGTCGAGCCTCCAAGGTCGACTTGATCGGCGGCCTGTTCGCCATGCCCAAGCGTTACATGGTCGATTTGCACCATGTCGTCGCGCGGGACAAATACATCGCCAACACCCACGTCGCCACGGCCGGTGGTGCGGTGGCGTCTGCGGTGCTGGCGATTCTGGTTCACGGTTTTGGCCTGCATAACCGCTTTCTCGGCTATGCACTGTTGCTGATGACGGTGGTGATGTTCGTCGGTGCGATCTTTGTGTACCTGCGTCGACGCAACCCGCCAGCCCGTTTGTCCAAAGGCCCGTGGATGCGTCTGCCGAAAAGCCTGTTGGCGTTCTCGGCGTCGTTCTTCCTGGTAACCCTGCCGGTGGCAGGCATCCTTCCGGAAAACTTCGGCGGTTGGCTGGTCGCAGCGATCCTTGGGGTTGGCGTGCTGTGGGGCGTCTCGGAATTGTTCTTCGGCATGACCTGGGGCGGGCCGATGAAGCACGCCTTCGCCGGTGCGCTGCACCTGGCCTGGCACCGTCGCGCCGAGCGTTTTGGCGGTGGCCGTTCCACCGGTTTGAAACCGCTGGACCTCAACGATCCGAGCGCGCCGCTGGGCGTGGAAAAACCCAAGGATTTCACCTGGAACCAACTGCTCGGTTTCGACGCCTGCGTACAGTGCGGTAAATGTGAAGCAGCCTGCCCGGCATTCGCCGCCGGCCAACCACTGAACCCGAAAAAACTGATTCAGGACATGGTCGTCGGCCTGGCTGGCGGCACCGATGCCAAATTCGCTGGCAGTCCGTACCCTGGCAAAGAAGTCGGTTTACACGCCGGCAATCCGCATCAACCGATCGTCAACGGTCTGGTGGACGCCGAAACCCTGTGGTCCTGCACCACCTGCCGTGCCTGCGTCGAGGAGTGCCCGATGATGATCGAGCACGTCGATGCCATCGTCGACATGCGCCGCCATCTGACCCTGGAAAAAGGCGCGACCCCGAACAAGGGCGCCGAAGTCCTCGAAAACCTGATCGCCACCGACAACCCGGGCGGTTTCGCGCCGGGTGGGCGGATGAACTGGGCGGCGGATTTGAATCTCAACCTGCTTAGCGAGAAGAAGTCGGTCGACGTGCTGTTCTGGGTCGGCGACGGTGCTTTCGACATGCGTAACCAGCGCACCCTGCGTGCCTTCGTCAAAGTGCTGAAAGCGGCCAAAGTCGACTTCGCGGTACTCGGTCTTGAAGAGCGCGACAGCGGTGACGTGGCCCGACGTCTGGGCGACGAAGCGACCTTCCAGCTCTTGGCCAAACGCAACATCCAGACCCTGGCCAAATACAACTTCAACCGCATCGTTACCTGCGACCCGCACAGCTTTCATGTGCTGAAAAACGAGTATGGCGCGTTCGACGGCAACTACCTGGTGCAGCACCACAGCACCTACATGGCCGAAATCATCGACGCTGGCGCGCTCAATCTCGGCCAGCACAAAGGCAGCAGCGTGACCTATCACGACCCGTGCTACCTCGGTCGCTACAACGGCGAATACGAGGCGCCGCGTGAAGTGCTGCGCGCCCTCGGGATTGAAGTGAAAGAGATGCAACGCTCCGGTTTCCGTTCGCGCTGCTGTGGCGGCGGTGGCGGTGCGCCGATCACTGACATTCCGGGCAAACAACGGATTCCCGACATGCGCATGGAAGACATCCGCGAAACCGGCGCCGAACTGGTGGCCGTGGGTTGTCCACAGTGCACTGCGATGCTCGAAGGCGTGGTCGAACCGCGGCCGCTGATCAAGGACATCGCCGAACTGGTGGCGGACGCATTGCTTGAAGACGCAGCCCCAGGCAAACCGACCACACCGGCCCAACGTGTACCTGCGGAGGCCCACTGATGAGCGACATTATCCGCCGCGACCCCCGCGCCGAATGGATTGCCCGTAACCGCTTGCACCCGCTGCACGCGGCGATGCAACCGGCGCAACACAGCTGGATGGGGCCAAACGGCGTCATCCGCAAGAACCCCCATGGCATCGGTTTTATCGGCCCCAACGGCATCAAACGGATTGACCGCAGCGGCGCGCAACAGGGCGGGGCGAGCAAACGCTCGGCCGCCGTTGAAGTGCTATTGCCGCTGCATCAAGTGCCGCAACCGGCGTTCTACATCAGCGTCGTGCCGGACATGGTTGGCGGCCGCTTGAGCAGCCACGATCGTGATTTGCTCGGCCTGGCGCATCAGTTGGCCGGCAAGGACGGCGCGGTACTGGCCGTGGTCTTCGGCGAACACAAGGAAAACGCCTTCGCCACCGCTGGCGTCGATCGCTTGCTGGTGCTGGAAGGCGACGAATTCAGCGGTTATGCACCGGAGCAACGGGTCCAGGGCCTGCGGGCTGTGGATAACCAGTTCAGCCCGCGTCACTGGCTGCTGCCGGACAGCCGCAGCGGTGGTGGCGAACTCGGTCGACGCTTTGCCGCTGCACTGGGCGAACGCCCGGCCACACGGGTCTGGCAGGTCAAGGATCAGGAATGCATCGGCCGCGCCGGTGCGGGGTTACAAGACCTTGCGCGTCCAGTCGCACGCCTGATTCTGGCCGCTGCCGAATGCGCTGAACCGGTCAGCGAAACCCGTCACGAAGCCTTGCCGGTGGAGTTATCCACAGCGGTCGCGCGCAGCCTGTCGCGCATCGAAGATCTGGGTGCCGTGGCAGTGGACCCGGCAGCGATTCCGATGGCCGAAGCCGAGTTCATCTTCTCCGGCGGCAACGGGGTCAAGGACTGGGGACTTTTCCACAGGACTGCCGAAGCCCTCGGCGCCACCGAAGGCGCCTCTCGTGTGGCGGTGGACGATGGCTTCATGGCCCGCGACCGTCAGGTCGGCGCGTCCGGCACCTGGGTCACCGCGCGTGTTTACGTGGCGGTGGGGATTTCGGGGGCGATCCAGCACCTGCAAGGCATCGGTGCCTGCGACAAGGTGGTGGCGATCAACCTCGACCCTGGCTGCGACATGATCAAACGGGCCGACCTGTCGGTGATCGGCGAGAGTGCCGGGATTCTTCAAGCCTTGATCGCGGCGGTAGAGGCTTACCGCAACGAAGCCAAGCGCGATGCGGCTTAAGGGAAGGAAAGGGTTATGAGCACGAAAATCATCAGCCTGGTGTCCATCGGCGCCCACCCGACCTCCGGCCGGCCACGACGCGCGGAGCAGGATGCGCGGGCGGTGGAACTGGGTCTGCAACTGGCTGGGGATAACCTGCAAGTGCTGCATGCCGGCGATGTCGCCGAACCGGCGTTGCGCGCCTATCTGGGCATGGGCCTGGAGCAATTGCATGTGCTTGAACAACCTTCAGGCGCCGATGCACTGCCGGCATTGACCGCGTATTTGCGTGACGCCGGGGCGCAAGTCGTGCTGACCGGCAGCCAGGCAGAAACCGGTGAAGGCTCGGGCATGCTGCCGTTTCTGCTGGCGGAAAGCCTCGGCTGGCCGCTGGTGGTCGGGCTGGCACAGGTGGAATCCATCGACGGCAGTTCGGCACTGGTGCTGCAAGCCTTGCCCCGTGGTCAGCGTCGTCGTTTGAAGGTACGGCTGCCGTTTCTCGCGACGGTGGATAACGCCGCGCCGAAGCCTCGGCAGAGCGCCTACGGCCCGGCGCGGCGCGGGGTGTTGCATGCGGATGAAGTCGAAGTGATCGACGATGAACTGCTGTCGGTCGCCACGTTGCAACCCGCCAAACCCCGGCCTAAACGCTTGAAAGTGATCAAGGCGAAAAGCGGCGCGGACCGGATGAAAGCCGCGACGGCCAAGGCCAGTGGTGGCGGAGGGCAAGTGCTTAAAGGCGTGACCGCGCAAGCGGGTGCCGAGGCGATTCTCAAATTGCTGATCGAAGAAGGCGTGGTTCGCTGACAGATTAGGTAATGCTGTTCACTTAAGAAAATATGCAGGCGAGCAAGAAATCTGTGGCGAGGGGATTTATCCCCGTTGGGTCGCGAAGCGACCCCAGCGTCCGGCCAGACAGACTGAACTGTCCGGATTTGCGACTGCTTTGCAGCCGAACGGGGATAAATCCCCTCGCCACAAAAGTGAGTGCTCGCGCTTAAGTGAACAGCATTAGCTCCCACAGGGAAAAATAATGACTGTTGAATTTCGTTCGGCCCAGCGCGCGGATGCGCGGGAGATTGCCCGTCTGTTCCAGATTTCCTCAGAGGGCGCTTCGGATTACATCTGGAGCCAACTGGCTGAACCCGGCCAGGATCTGTTGGACGTCGGGGCGGCCCGCTACGCCCGTGACGACGTGGATTTCTCCTACCAGAACTGCCTGATTGCCGAAGTCGATGGTCGCGTCATTGGCATGATGCACAGCTACACAATGCGCCACGATCCGCTGGCCGAACCCACCACCGACCCGGTGCTGGCACCCTATGCCGACATGGAAATCCCCGACACGCTGTACATCTCCAGCCTGGCGCTGCACGAAGGCTGGCGCAACCAGGGGCTCGGCAAACAGTTCCTCGCGCACGCTCACGAGCGCGCCAACCACTTGGGCCTCAAGGGTTTGAGCCTGATCGACTACGCCGTCAACACCGGCGCCCGTCGGTTCTACGAACGCCATGGCTTTCGAATCGTCGATACCTGCCAGATCACACCTCACCCGATGATTCGGGTGACCGGCGACGCCTACCTCATGCAGTGGCCCTAGTGAGCTACATTTCTCTATGAGCTGCCCGAGAGGGCAGCAGCGCTGATTCATAAAACTCGTTTTCAGGAATGGGTTGCAGATGAGCACGGCCAGTCGGCGAGAAGCATGTCTGATCTGTGGCGTTATGCTTGTCGTACTGGGCGCGGTCGCTGATACCCGCAAGGGCGGTCCGGATTTTTATCAATGGATCGACTCCGAGCAGGGGCAGCACGCATCCCTGGCGCAAATGAAGCAACAATGCGATCAGGTCTTGGCTGAGGATAAAAACCTCAATTGTTCAGTCACCGTTCTCGCCAGAATGTTCGAGGCCAAAGCCGCCAATCAGCTTCCCGATTACTACCTGGCAATCAAGCGCCGTCATGCTCTGGCCATCGCCAATGACCCTGAACTGGATGCGCTGTTCTCCACGTTCGGCAGCGAATCGATCGCGACCTTGCGCCAGGTGGCCGATTTTTCGGTGACAAGAACGACGCGCCACGAAGTACTGCCAATCCATCCTTACCCCAGTGGCGGCAACGTGACGGATGAAGTGCTGCCGTACATCGATGTCAAAGCCGCCAACGGTGTGTCGGCGCGGTTCATTCTGGACACGGGAGCCCCGCAAACCCGGGTCAACAGCGAAACCGCGAAGCTGATGGGCATCACCTTGTTAACCGACTCCCATTATGGCTACAGCACTTTTTACGGTGAGAGTGACCTGGAAGCCAAACTCGGAATCCTTGAATCCCTGAAGATTGGTGCAAGCGAATTCAGGAATGTCCTGGTGTTTGTCAGTGACCGGGATAACTTGTTGGGGCTTGATCTGATCGGTCAGTTGGGGCGCTTGAAGGTCACGAAAAAGACGCTGGAAGTTAACGCTGCACCGCCCACACGATGTGATTCGCCAATCACCTACGTGCGTATGGACATCAATCAAAGACTGACCATTGCCGCGCGACTGGATCGTCGGGCGACGCTGGCGATTATCGACACCGGCAATGTGGATTACCTGACATCGGCCTCGTCCGGCCATTCACCCGACAACGTCACCGTCACGCCGAGCCACCGGACCTACAGGGGCGAGTTGAGCCTGTCCGGACGCATCCGGTCGATTACCTATAAATACTACCCGGACTATACGATTCCTCCGTCCATGCTGCTCGGGCAGTACGTGCCTTCGATCCTGCTCGGGTGGGGTGCATTCAATGACTATGAGTTGAATCTGGACATCGCCTCGGGCCTGTCCTGTTTCAACAGGATTTGATGACGGTTACCCACAATCCCTGTTAGCGCTTCTGTGGATAACATGTTCGCCCCTCGCTGCACGCCATTAAAATCAAGCCCTGCAAGCCTTTGTACAAAAAACAACCAGCCTAACTTACGGTTTTTATGAGCTTTTTCCCGAGGATAAGTTTATGCAAGCGACAATACTTGCCCCCAATCTCTGTTGGCGCTTCTGTGGATAAGATGTTCGCTGTCCGCTACAGCCCATATAAAACGGGCTTGTCAGGTGATTGATTGAAAAACGATCAATTCACTGTTTTAGAGCAGTAAGCGTCGCACAAACCCTTATTTGTAGCGGCTTTCAGCGGTTTTCCACAGATAGCCCGAAGTTGCCCCCAAAGTCTGTTGGCGCTTCTGTGGATAAGGTGTTCGCCATCCTCTACAGGCCACGTATTGCGTGGCTTTCAGGTGTAAGGTCAAAAAACAACCAATCGCTGTTCAAAACCCTGCTTTTGGATAAGTCACGGATTTTATTCGGTTTCTGTGGAGAAAGTTATTGGTTGTCACACACTTGTCCCCATTAGCTGTGGGTGGAAGTGTGGATAACTTGTTTGCTGAAGGCTGGAAGCCACGAACGGCATAGCGCTGAACGCAATAGATCATATTTCGTACAGTTCTAAAGAGCGGAGGGCATTGGAGGAAGAAGTGCGGTGATCAAGAGGGCGCCTTCGCGAGCAAGCCCGCTCCCACACTTGACCGTGTTGTTCACAAAAATTTGTGCACGACTTAGATCCAATGTGGGAGCGGGCTTGCTCCGGGCGGCGTTCCGACGAAGCTTTTGCTTTTGATGTTAGCCCTGAACTGGAACCCCTTTGAGGTAAGGCGCAGGCTCCGCCCCAAGATTGTTCAACAAACGCTCGCTGTACCAGTCCACAAAGTTCACCACACCAAACTCATAGGTCTTGGAATAAGGCCCCGGTTGATACGCGCTGGAGTTGATCCCGCGCTGGTTCTCTTCAGCCAGGCGACGGTCCTGGTCGTTGGTGGCATCCCAGACCTGGCGCATGCGCTCCACGTCGTAGTCCACACCTTCGACCGCGTCCTTGTGCACGATCCACTTGGTGGTGACCATGGTTTCCTGAGCGCTGATCGGCCACACCGTGAAGACGATGATGTGGTCGCCCATGCAGTGGTTCCACGAGTGCGGCAGGTGCAGGATGCGCATCGAGCCCAGGTCCGGGTTCTTGATGCGGCCCATGAGTTTGGCGCAGCCCTGCTTGCCGTCCATGGTCATCGACACGGTGCCCTTGAGCAGCGGCATGCGCACGATGCGGTTACGCAAGCCGAAGCTGGCGTGGGCGTAAGGAATCTTTTCGGCTTCCCAGGAAGCGGCCGACGCGGCGACATGATCCTTGAACGCCTGGTCGGCGCGCGGGTCGGTGACGTCGTCCCATTCCAGCAGGGTTTTCAGCAGTTCCGGGTGCGACGCGTTGCAGTGGTAGCACTCGCGGTTGTTTTCCAGCACCAGTTTCCAGTTGGCTTTTTCCATCAAGGTGGTTTGCACCGCCACCTTGGTGTTCTCCATGTCGTACGGTTCCATGTAATGGTTCAGCGTCGACAGGAAGTCATCGATAGCCGGCGGGTTCTCCGACAGGCTGATGAAGATGTAGCCACCGGCAGTCTTCACGTTCACCGGTTTCAGGCCGTATTGCTTCATGTCGAAGTCGGCGCCCATTTCGGTACCGGCAAACAGCAGGCGACCGTCCAGCTCGTACGTCCACTGGTGGTATTGGCAGACCAGTTTGGCCACCTTGCCCTTGTCGCTGGTGCACAGCCGCGAACCGCGGTGGCGGCAGACGTTGTGGAACGCATGCACCACGCCCTCGGCGCCGCGAATCACGATGATCGGGTTCTTGCCGACTTGCAGGGTCAGGTAGTTGCCCTTGGTCGGGATCTCGCAGGTCATACCGGCGATCAACCACTCTTTCTGGAAGATTTCCTGCATGTCGATATCAAACAGCCGCTCGTCAGAGTAAAACGGCTGCGGCAGCGAGAAAGTACGCTCGCGCTCTTGCAGCATCTGCGCGGTGGCCTTGCGTGCGGGTTCCAGCGGATCGCCCAGACTGATTTTTGCGGTGACGTCCATCGATTTGATCCTCAAGGCCATTCTGTGTGGCCGACGAAAGTGGCTAATCAGGTTTGCTACGCAAGGTGTAAAGATTGTGTCTTGGTATGGAGCGAGTGTGGGGCCGGCGCACGCCAGAACCTTATCCACGAGCGACATGGCCCACTCTGTTCCCGACGCGCAACCCCCGGTAGTTGGGGGCTGGTCGCGATAAGTATGTGAATGTCGCAGATAGGTAAATGGGTGGTCTGCGCTATACGCAGAATCGTCAACATAAGGCCGACCATCGGCGGTGGAGAACAGCATGTCCAACAGCTTCCTGAATCCGGTAACCACCCAGACCTGGGCCAATGGTCGACACATCGTCCGTTGCGTCAAAGTCATCCAGGAAACCTGGGACGTGCGCACCTTCTGCTTCATGGCCGATCAGCCGATCCTGTTCTTCTTCAAACCGGGACAGTTCGTCACCCTGGAGCTGGAAATCGAAGGCGTGCCGATCATGCGTTCCTACACCATTTCCAGCTCGCCGTCGGTGCCGTACAGCTTTTCGGTGACCATCAAACGCGTGCCGGGCGGCAAAGTGTCGAACTGGCTGCACGACACCCTGCATGAAGGTCAGGAGCTGGCGGTGCACGGGCCGGTCGGGCTGTTCAATGCCATGGACTTCACCGCGCCGAAAGTGCTCTACCTCAGCGGTGGCGTCGGCATTACGCCGGTGATGTCGATGACGCGCTGGTTCTACGACACCAACGGCAACGTCGACATGGTGTTTATCCACAGCGCCCGTTCGCCCAAGGACATCATTTACCACCGCGAGCTGGAACACATGGCGTCGCGGATCGACAACTTCAGCCTGCACCTGATCTGCGAGAAGCATGGTCTGGGTGAACCGTGGGCCGGATATCGCGGTTACCTGAACCATAAGATGCTTGAACTGATGGCGCCGGACTTCCTTGAGCGCGAAGTGTTCTGCTGCGGGCCGACGCCGTACATGAACGCGGTCAAGCGCATGCTCGAAGCCGCTGGTTTTGACATGAAGCGGTATCACGAGGAGTCCTTCGGGGCCACGCCTGCGGAAGCCCGCGCCGATGCGGTGGAGCAAGCCGAAATTGCAGCAGATGCACCGGACATCGACGTGGCGGATCTGCATCAAGTGGAATTCACCGCGTCCGGCAAGAGCATTCGCGTTGCACCGGGGGAAACGGTCCACGCCGCTGCTGCCAAGCTGGGTCTGTTGATTCCAAAGGCTTGCGGGATGGGGATCTGCGGGACGTGCAAGGTGATGAAGCTGGGTGGCGAAGTCGAAATGGACCACAACGGCGGGATCACCGAGGAAGACGAAGCGGAGGGATACATTCTTTCGTGCTGCAGCGTGCCGAAGGGTGATGTGCGTATAGAGTTCTAACGCACACCGCAAAACCAAATGTGGGAGCGGGCTTGCTCGAGAAAGCGGTGTGTCAGGCAATATTAATGTCGACTGACACACCGCTTTCGCGAGCAAGCCCGCTCCCACAAGGGTCGGTATTTCAGTCGACAAACAGGTCTGGCATCAGGTTGTCGATGGAGCCCGGTTCAAACCGATATCCCTCAAACTCCGTCACTCCGTATTCCCTCAGAATCTCTTCATCAATCAACAATCGCCCGGAAATGCTGCGACTTGTGCTGTCCAGAATCACGTGGGCGGCGTCCGCCATGATCGCGGGCGTGCGCGCATGCTTGAAGGACTCGCGAGAACCCAGCTGAAACTCGATGGCGGCGGTGGCGATCATGGTCTGCGGCCACAGCGAATTGACGCTGATACCGTAGTTCTTGAATTCCTCGCTCATGCCTAAAGTGAGCATGCTCATGCCGTATTTGGTCACGGTGTACGGGCTGTATTGGGCGAACCACTTGGTCGCCAGGTTCAACGGCGGAGACAGGTTGAGGATGTGGCCGCTGCTCTTCTTCAGGTAGGGCAGGGCGGCCTGACTGCACAGCAGCACGGCGCGGGTGTTGATCTGATGCATCAGGTCAAAGCGCTTGAGCTCGATGTGTTGAACGCCGGTCAGCTTGATTGCGCCGGCGTTGTTGATCAGCGCATCAATACCGCCGAAATGCTCGTTGGCCTGGGCAAGTGCGTCTCGCACCGCGACCTCATCGCGTACATCAACCTGCAAAGCCAGCGCCTTTCCGCCTGCGGCCTCAACTTCCCTCGCCACGCTGAAAATCGTGCCCGGCAACTTCGGATGCGGCTCGGCACTTTTGGCTGCAATCACAATGTTGGCCCCATCCCGTGCGGCGCGCAGCGCGATCTCACGACCAATCCCGCGGCTGGCGCCGGTAATGAACAGGGTTTTGCCTTGTAATGACATGCGTACGCTCCTGATTATTGTTATCTGAGCGGAGGGCTCGACAAACAATGTAGACGATGGAGCTGACGCAGGCGGGAAGTGGAGGGGCGAACCCTGTGGCGAGGGGATTCATCCCCGTTGGGCCGCGAAGCGGCCCCAAAACCGTTCACCGCGATCTGTTAGACGGAATGAGGTCGCAGATTTTGCGACGGCTGCGCCGCCGAACGGGGATAAATCCCCTCACCACAGGGGATCGGGTTGCTGCTAGCGGGACATGACTTCCCGGATATCCGCCGCCAATTCCCGCACGCGCTCTTCTTCGGTGTCCCACGAGCACATGAAACGTGCGCCGCCGTTGCCGATGAAGGTGTAGAAGCGCCAGCCCTTGGCGGTCAGCGCGGCGATGGCCGGTTCCGAGAGTTGCAGGAACACGCCGTTGGCCTGC
Source organism: Pseudomonas sp. LB3P81 (assembly GCF_054897965.1). Classification (NCBI taxonomy): domain Bacteria; kingdom Pseudomonadati; phylum Pseudomonadota; class Gammaproteobacteria; order Pseudomonadales; family Pseudomonadaceae; genus Pseudomonas; species Pseudomonas sp. LB3P81. Next base: position 3,874,444 of record NZ_JBUBVG010000001.1, read on the forward strand.
ACCGGGAACATCAGTTCCACGCCCTGAATGTCGCTGACCAGTTCAGCCAGCAACTGCGCGCAGTGGTTGGCGTGGCGGGCGTATTTGAGCCAGGCGTCGTTTTCCAGAATCCCGACCCACGGCGCCGAGAGGAAGCGCATCTTGGACGCCAGTTGCCCGGCCTGTTTGCAGCGATAGTCGAAGTCTTCGGCCAGTTTGTGGTTGAAGAACAGGATCGCCTCACCCACCGCCATGCCGTTTTTCGTGCCGCCGAAGCACAACACGTCGACGCCGGCCTTCCAGGTCAGGTCCGCTGGCGAGCAGCCGAGGTACGCGCAGGCGTTGGAGAAGCGCGCGCCGTCCATGTGCAGGTTCAGGCCCAGTTCTTTGCAGGTAGCGCTGATGGCGCGGATTTCTTCCGGGGTGTAGATGCTGCCGACTTCGGTGGCCTGGGTCAGGGTCACGACGCGCGGTTTCGGGTAGTGGATGTCCTGGCGCTTGAGGGCCACTTCGCGGATCGATTCCGGGGTCAGCTTGCCGTTTTCGGTACGGGCGACTAGCAGTTTTGAGCCGTTGGAAAAGAACTCCGGCGCGCCGCATTCGTCGGTTTCGACGTGGGCGGTTTCCGAGCAGATCACGCTGTGGTAACTCTGGCACAGCGACGACAGGGCCAGCGAGTTGGCGGCGGTGCCGTTGAAGGCGAAGAACACTTCGCAGTCGGTTTCGAACAATTTGCGGAATTGATCGGACGCGCGGGCGGTCCATTCATCGTCGCCGTAGGCGCGCTGGTGGCCGTGGTTGGCCAGTTCCATCGCCGCCCAGGCTTCAGGGCAGATACCGGAATAGTTGTCGCTGGCGAATTGTTGGCTCTTATCGGTCATGGCCCTGCTTTCCGTGGTCGAGACGCTTATGGTGAAGCGCCTCGTGATCAATGATGGTGCGCACTTTACCGAAGATCATCCGGGGAGCGCACGGGATGCGTCTGACAAAAAATTACAAAGACGACGGGCAATTATGCACATGACGCAAAGGGATGGGGCACTGGATCTGCTGAAGTGGCTGGCGCTGCTGAGCATGGTGCTCGATCACCTGCGATATGTCGGTTATTCCGTCGATATCCTCTATGTTCCGGGCCGGCTGGCGTTTCCCTGGTTCTGCCTGGCGATGGCGGTGAATGTTTCGCGGGCCCGGGAAGTCACACATCAGTGGCGGTATTTGGGCTGGTTGTTGCTGTTCAGTGCGTTAAGCGAAATCCCTTACCGGATGTTCATTCCTGATCCCGACACCTTGAATGTGTTGCCTACGCTGGCGCTGGGTCTGTTGGCAGCGCGTGGCTGGCAGCTCAAGACGCTGCAATCGCGAGTGCTCGCGGTCAGCGCCCTGACGCTGGCGGCGCTGTTCCCGGGGTGGCTGATGTTTGGTTTCTTCGGCGTCCTGCTGCCGCTGGCGATGTTGCTGGTGATCAAGCGGCGCTGGTATTTCAGCCTGTTGCCGGGGCTGGTGTGCCTGGCGGCCAATCAATGGGAGGTGCTGTTTTACTCTGCTCGGCTCGGTAACAGTGCAGCCATCCTTGGCATCGCCACTTGTCTGATTGCGCCATTGCTGGGGCTGGTCTTGTTGCGACATGCCCGACATCTGAAGCCACCGCCGATGCGGCGTTGGGCGTATGCGCTCTATCCCGCGCATTTCCTCGTGCTTCTGGTCCTGCGCCAACTCCTGGCCTGAACCCGCCGTTGTGGCGAGGGAGCTTGCTCCCGCTGGGCTGCGCAGCAGCCCCAAACCCTGAGAATGTGGTCTATCAGGCAGACCGCATTGGCCGGTTTTACGACGGCTACGCCGCCGAGCGGGAGCAAGCTCCCTCGCCACAAGAGCCTTCGCCGGCCATCCTTTTCAGTCCATGTCGTAAACGCACCTTTGCGTGGCGTCCGTAGGCATTTGACCTGTCTGCGCCGGTCATACCATCACGTCAAAGGGCACTGCCGAAAGGTACGTGCCTCACCGAGACGAATGGCGCACCGCCGCCGCTGGGAGAGACGCGATGTTCAGCAAGCAAGACCAGATCAAGGGTTACGACGATGTACTGCTGGCGGCGATGAATGCCGAGGAGCAACGCCAGGAAGATCACATCGAGCTGATCGCGTCAGAAAACTACACCAGCAAACGCGTCATGGAAGCGCAAGGCAGTGGCCTGACCAACAAATACGCCGAAGGTTATCCGGGCAAGCGCTACTACGGTGGCTGCGAGCACGTGGACAAGGTTGAAGCCCTGGCCATCGAGCGTGCCAAGCAACTGTTCGGCGCTGATTACGCCAACGTGCAGCCGCACTCCGGCTCTTCGGCCAACAGCGCGGTTTACCTGGCCCTGCTGCAAGCCGGCGACACCATTCTCGGCATGAGCCTGGCTCATGGCGGCCACCTGACCCACGGCGCCAAAGTGTCGTCCTCGGGCAAGCTGTACAACGCCGTGCAGTACGGCATCGACACCAAAACCGGGCTGATCGACTACGACGAAGTCGAGCGCCTGGCCGTTGAATGCAAGCCGAAGATGATCGTCGCCGGCTTCTCGGCCTACTCCAAGACCCTCGACTTCCCGCGCTTCCGCCAGATCGCCGACAAGGTCGGTGCGCTGCTGTTCGTCGACATGGCTCACGTCGCCGGTCTGGTCGCTGCTGGCCTGTACCCGAACCCGCTGCCGTACGCCGATGTGGTCACCACCACCACCCACAAGACCCTGCGCGGTCCGCGTGGCGGCCTGATCCTGGCCAAGTCCAACGAAGAGATCGAGAAAAAGCTCAACGCGGCAGTCTTCCCCGGTGCCCAGGGCGGCCCGCTGATGCACGTTATCGCCGGTAAAGCGGTGTGCTTCAAGGAAGCGCTGGAGCCTGGTTTCAAGGCCTACCAACAACAAGTGATCGACAACGCCCAGGCCATGGCCGGCGTATTTATCAAACGCGGCTACGATGTAGTGTCCGGCGGCACCGATAACCACCTGTTCCTGGTCAGCCTGATCCGTCAGGGCCTCACCGGCAAAGAAGCGGACGCAGCCCTCGGTCGCGCCCACATCACCGTGAACAAGAACGCTGTCCCAAATGATCCACAGTCGCCGTTCGTCACTTCCGGCCTGCGTATCGGCACCCCGGCGGTGACCACGCGCGGTTTCAAGGTGACCCAGTGCGTCACGCTGGCCGGCTGGATCTGCGACATCCTCGACAACCTCGGCGACGCCGATGTCGAGGCGAACGTCGCGCAGCAAGTATCGGCCCTGTGCGCGGACTTCCCGGTTTATCGCTGAGCGCGGTTTTGGAGTAAATGACTATGCAACGCTACTCGGGCTTCGGCCTCTTCAAACACTCCCTCAGCCATCACGAAAACTGGCAGAAAATGTGGCGCACGCCGACCCCTAAAAAGGTCTATGACGTGGTCATCGTCGGCGGTGGCGGGCATGGTCTCGCCACGGCTTACTACCTGGCCAAAGAGCACGGCATCACCAACGTGGCCGTGGTCGAAAAAGGCTGGCTGGGCGGCGGTAACACCGCGCGCAACACCACCATCGTTCGCTCCAACTACCTGTGGGACGAGTCGGCGCACCTGTACGAACACGCGATGAAACTGTGGGAAGGCCTGTCCCAGGACCTGAACTACAACGTGATGTTCTCCCAGCGTGGCGTTTACAACCTGTGCCATACCCTGCAAGACATCCGTGATTCGGAGCGTCGGGTCAGCGCCAACCGCCTTAACGGTGTGGACGGCGAACTGCTCGATGCCAAGCAAGTGGCCGACGAGATTCCGTACCTCGACTGCTCGAAAAACACCCGCTACCCGGTGATGGGCGCTACTGTTCAGCGTCGCGGCGGCGTAGCCCGTCACGATGCCGTGGCCTGGGGCTTTGCCCGTGCCGCCGACGCACTCGGCGTGGACCTGATCCAGCAGACCGAAGTGATCGGTTTCCGCAAGGAAAACGGCGTGTGCATCGGCGTTGAAACCAACAAGGGCTTCATCGGCGCCAAGCGCGTCGGCGTAGTGACCGCCGGTAACTCCGGGCACATGGCCAAACTCGCCGGTTTCCGTCTGCCGATCGAATCCCACCCGCTGCAAGCGCTGGTGTCCGAGCCGATCAAACCGATTATCGACAGCGTGATCATGTCCAACGCCGTACACGGTTACATCAGCCAGTCCGACAAGGGCGACCTGGTGATCGGCGCCGGTATCGACGGCTACAACGGCTACGGCCAGCGTGGTTCGTACCCGGTGATCGAACACACCATCCAGGCCATCGTCGAGATGTTCCCGGTGCTGTCCCGCGTACGCATGAACCGTCAGTGGGGCGGCATCGTCGACACCACCCCGGATGCGTGCCCGATCATTTCGAAAACCCCGGTGCCGAACATGTTCTTCAACTGCGGTTGGGGCACCGGCGGCTTCAAGGCCACACCTGGCTCTGGCAACGTGTTTGCCGCGAGCCTGGCCAAGGGTGAAATGCACCCATTGGCCGCACCTTTCTCCATCGACCGTTTCCACAACGGTGCGTTGATCGACGAACACGGCGCTGCTGCGGTTGCCCACTAACAGGAGAAATCCCCATGTTGCATATCTTCTGTCCTCACTGCGGCGAGCTGCGCTCCGAAGAGGAATTCCACGCATCCGGCCAGGCGCACATCCCGCGTCCACTGGACCCGAACACCTGCACCGACGAGGAGTGGGGCGACTACATGTTCTTCCGCGATAACCCTCGCGGTCTGCACCACGAACTGTGGGATCACGTTGCCGGTTGCCGTCAGTACTTCAACGCTACCCGCGACACCGTGACCTACGAGATTCTCGAGACCTACAAGATCGGCACCAAGCCACAATTCACCGACAAGACCGATAGCTCGAAAGCGGCTACGACGGCTCTGGGAGAGAAGGTATGAGCCAGATCAATCGCCTGTCCAACGGCGGACGGATCGACCGTAACAAAGTGCTGAGTTTCACCTTCAACGGCCAGGTCTACAAAGGCTTTGAAGGCGATTCGCTGGCCGCTGCATTGCTGGCCAACGGTGTCGACATCATCGGTCGCAGCTTCAAGTATTCCCGTCCGCGCGGCATCTTCGCCGCCGGTGCCGAAGAGCCGAACGCCGTGCTGCAGATCGGCGCGACCGAAGCCACGCAAATCCCGAACGTACGCGCCACACAACAAGCGCTGTATCAAGGTTTGGTCGCCACCAGCACCAATGGCTGGCCGAGCGTGAACAACGACATAATGGGGATTCTCGGCAAGGTCGGCGGCAAGCTGATGCCGCCGGGCTTCTACTACAAAACCTTCATGTACCCGCAATCGTTCTGGATGACGTACGAGAAGTACATCCGCAAGGCTGCCGGTCTTGGCCGTTCGCCGACCGAGAATGATCCGGACACCTACGACTACATGAACCAGCACTGCGACGTGCTGATCGTCGGCGGTGGCCCGGCTGGTCTGGCCGCTGCACTGGCCGCTGCGCGCAGCGGTGCCCGTGTAATTCTCGCCGATGAGCAGGAAGAGTTCGGCGGCAGCCTGCTCGATTCCCGCGAAAGCCTCGACGGCAAGCCTGCCAGCGAGTGGGTCGCCAGCGTCATCGCCGAACTGAAAGACACCCCGGACGTGCTGCTGTTGCCGCGCGCCACGGTCAACGGTTACCACGACCATAACTTCCTGACCATTCACGAGCGCCTGACCGATCACCTCGGCGACCGCGCCCCGATTGGCCAGGTCCGTCAGCGCATCCACCGGGTTCGCGCAAAACGCGTTGTCCTGGCGACCGGCGCTCACGAGCGTCCGCTGGTCTACGGCAACAACGACGTGCCGGGCAATATGCTCGCCGGCGCTGTCTCGACTTATATTCGTCGTTACGGCGTGGCACCGGGCAAGAAACTGGTGCTGTCGACCAACAACGATCACGCCTACCGCGTTGCGCTGGATTGGCTTGACGCCAGCCTGCAAGTGGTGGCCATCGCCGATGCCCGCAGCAACCCGCGTGGTGCATTGGTTGAAGAAGCCCGCGCCAAAGGCATTCGCATCCTGACCGGCAGCGCCGTGATCGAGGCCCGTGGCAGCAAGCACGTGACCGCCGCTCGCGTTGCCGCGATTGACGTCAAAGCGCACACCGTGACCAGTCCTGGTGAGTGGCTCGAATGCGACTTGGTTGCCAGTTCCGGCGGTTACAGCCCGGTGGTTCACCTGGCTTCGCACCTGGGCGGCAAGCCGATCTGGCGTGAAGACATCCTCGGTTTCGTACCGGGCGAGGCACCGCAGAAACGCGTGTGCGTGGGTGGCATCAACGGCGTCTACGGTCTTGGCGATTCCCTGGCCGATGGTTTTGAAGGTGGCGCTCGCGCAGCCAGCGAAGCCGGTTTCAGTGTGGTCGAAGGCACTCTGCCGAAAGCCCTGAGCCGTCTGGAAGAGCCTACTTTGGCGCTGTTCCAGGTGCCGCACGAAAAGAACACCGCACGGGCACCGAAGCAATTCGTCGACCTGCAAAACGACGTCACCGCCGCCGCCATCGAACTGGCGACCCGCGAAGGCTTCGAGTCGGTCGAGCACGTCAAGCGCTATACCGCACTGGGCTTCGGCACCGATCAGGGCAAGCTCGGCAACGTCAACGGCCTGGCCATCGCCGCCCGTTCGCTGAACGTGACCATCCCGCAGATGGGCACCACCATGTTCCGTCCGAACTACACGCCGGTGACTTTCGGCGCCGTGGCCGGCCGTCACTGTGGGCATATCTTCGAACCTGTCCGTCACACCGCGCTGCATCACTGGCACGTGAAGAACGGCGCCGAGTTCGAAGACGTCGGTCAGTGGAAACGTCCGTGGTACTTCCCGAAAAGTGGTGAAGACATTCACGCCGCCGTGAAACGCGAATGCAAAGCCGTGCGCGACAGCGTCGGCCTGCTGGACGCTTCGACCCTCGGCAAGATCGACATTCAAGGCCCGGATGCGCGCGAGTTCCTCAACCGCATCTACACCAACGCCTGGACCAAGCTCGACGTGGGCAAGGCCCGTTACGGCCTGATGTGCAAAGAAGACGGCATGGTCTTCGATGACGGCGTAACCGCCTGTCTCGCCGACAACCATTTCGTCATGACCACCACCACTGGCGGCGCGGCACGCGTGCTGCAATGGCTGGAAATCTACTCCCAGACCGAATGGCCAGAGCTGAAGGTGTACTTCACCTCCGTGACGGATCACTGGGCAACCATGACCCTGTCCGGGCCGAACAGCCGCAAGCTGCTCAGCGAAGTCACCGACATCGACCTGAGCAACGAAGCGTTCCCGTTCATGACCTGGAAAGAAGGCCTGGTCGGCGGTGTGCCGGCGCGGGTGTTCCGGATTTCGTTTACCGGTGAGCTGTCGTACGAAGTCAACGTGCAAGCCGACTATGCGATGGGCGTGCTCGAGAAAATCGTCGAGGCCGGCAAGCAATACAACCTGACGCCATATGGCACCGAAACCATGCACATCCTGCGGGCCGAGAAGGGCTTCATCATCGTCGGCCAGGACACTGACGGCTCGATGACCCCGGACGACCTGAACATGGGCTGGTGTGTCGGTCGCACCAAACCGTTCTCGTGGATCGGCTGGCGTGGCATGAACCGCGAAGACTGCGTGCGTGATCAGCGCAAACAGTTGGTGGGCCTGAAGCCGATCGATCCGACCAAATGGCTGCCGGAAGGGGCGCAACTGGTGTTCAACACCAAACAGACGATCCCGATGACCATGGTCGGTCACGTCACCTCCAGCTACCTGCACAACTCCCTCGGCTATTCATTTGCCATGGGCGTGGTGAAAGGCGGTTTGAAGCGCATCGGTGAGCGGGTGTTCGCACCGCTGGCGGATGGCAGCGTGATCGAGGCGGAAATCGTTTCTTCGGTGTTCTTCGATCCGAAGGGTGATCGCCAGAACGTTTAAGTGGCTTCGGGTCCTGTGGGCGGGCTGCTATCGCCTTCGCGAGCAAGCCCGCTCCCACAGGGGAACGCGGTCAAATGTGGGAGCGGGCTTGCTCGCGAAGACGGCAGCCCGATCACCACAAGGGTTGAGACCAACCGCACAACAGAATTCAAGACAGGTGCTTTATGACCGCAGCCAATGTTTACCAACAACGCCCAACCACCGGGGCCAAGGCCGAGTCGTCGCTGCATCATGCCGACCTCGCCAGCCTGGTGGGCAAGGGCCGCAAAAACGCCGGCGTGACCGTGCGTGAGAAGAAACTCCTCGGCCACCTGACCATCCGTGGTGATGGTCACGATGCCGCGTTTGCCGCCGGCGTACACAAGGCCCTCGGCATTGAACTGCCGGGCGCACTGAGCGTCATCGTCAAAGGCGAAACCAGCCTGCAATGGATGGGGCCGGATGAATGGCTGCTGATCGTGCCAACCGGCGAAGAGTTCGCCGCCGAGCAAAAACTGCGTGAAGCACTGGGCGACCTGCACATCCAGATCGTCAATGTCAGCGGTGGCCAGCAGATCCTCGAACTGAGCGGCCCGAACGTGCGTCAGGTGCTGATGAAATCCACCAGCTACGACGTGCACTCGAACAGCTTCCCGGTGGGCAAGGCAGTGGGAACCGTGTTCGCCAAGTCGCAACTGGTGATCCGCCACACCGCCGAAGACACCTGGGAACTGCTGATCCGTCGCAGCTTCTCGGATTACTGGTGGTTGTGGTTGCAGGATGCGGCGGCCGAGTACGGGCTGAGCGTTCAGGCGTAATGATTGCACACACCTGTGGCGAGGGGATTTATCCCCGTTGGGCGGCGTAGCCGCCCCAAAGCCATTGCCTGCGGTGTGCCTGATACACCTTAGTTGCAAATTTTGGGGCTGCTTCGCAACCCAACGGGGATAAATCCCCTCGCCACAAGATCCTGCACAGCCTTGAAGTTGTGCAGGTATTTTCGAACAGGAGTCACCGCACTATGAGCCGCGCCCCAGACACATGGATTCTGACCGCCGACTGCCCAAGCGTTCTCGGCACCGTGGACGCGGTGACCCGCTTTCTGTTTGAGCAGGGTTGCTACGTCACTGAGCACCATTCCTTCGATGACCGGCTCTCGGGCCGTTTCTTCATTCGCGTGGAATTCCGTCAGCCTGACGGCTTTGACGAACAAGCCTTCCGAGCAGGCCTTGAAGAACGTGGCGAAGCCTTCGGCATGATCTTCGAACTGACCCCGCCGCACCATCGGCCAAAAGTGGTGATCATGGTCTCCAAGGCCGATCACTGCCTCAACGATTTGCTCTACCGCCAGCGCATCGGTCAATTATCGATGGACGTCGCCGCCGTGGTCTCCAACCACCCGGACCTCAAGCCATTGGCCGACTGGCACCAGATTCCGTATTACCACTTCCCGCTCGACCCGAACGACAAGCCTTCGCAGGAGCGTCAGGTGTTGCAGGTGATCGAGGAGTCTGGCGCTGAACTGGTGATCCTTGCGCGCTACATGCAGGTGTTGTCGCCGGAGCTGTGTCGCAAACTCGATGGCAAGGCGATCAATATCCATCACTCCCTGCTGCCCGGTTTCAAAGGCGCCAAGCCGTATCACCAGGCCTATAACAAAGGCGTGAAGCTGGTCGGCGCCACGGCGCACTACATCAACAACGACCTGGACGAAGGCCCGATCATCGCTCAGGGCGTGGAGGTGGTGGATCACAGCCATTACCCGGAAGATCTGATCGCCAAGGGGCGGGATATCGAGGGGCTGACGCTGGCCAGAGCCGTTGGGTATCACATTGAGCGAAGGGTTTTCCTCAACGCCAATCGCACCGTCGTTCTTTAGATCGCCTTCGCGGGCAAGTCGAATCGTCGCACCGCCGCTCCCACAGGGGATTTGTGTCTGCCCACAGATCTCCGTCACACCGAAGATCAAATGTGGGAGCGGGCTTGCTCGCGAAGAGGCCCTCATAAACAACACAAAAGACACAGGCAATAACCCGAGCAATCAACGCGCCGCCGATCCATGGCGACGCGACCGCTGCATAAAAACAACAACGAGGTGAAAGCATGTCTGGCAATCGTGGTGTGGTGTATCTCGGCAATGGCAAAGTCGAAATACAGAAAATCGACTATCCAAAAATGCAGGACCCGCGCGGCAGGAAGATTAACCACGCTGTCATCCTGCGTGTGGTGTCCACCAACATCTGTGGTTCCGACCAGCACATGGTGCGCGGTCGTACCACCGCTCAAACCGGCCTGGTACTGGGCCACGAAATCACCGGTGAAGTGATCGAGAAGGGCAGCGACGTCGAGAACCTGCAGATCGGCGACCTGGTGTCCGTACCGTTCAACGTGGCTTGCGGGCGCTGCCGTTCCTGCAAGGAAATGCACACCGGCGTCTGCCTCAGCGTTAACCCGGCGCGTCCGGGCGGTGCTTACGGTTACGTCGACATGGGTGACTGGACCGGTGGCCAGGCGGAATACGCGATGGTGCCGTACGCCGACTTCAACCTGCTGAAACTGCCTGATCGCGATCGCGCGATGGAAAAAATCCGCGACCTGACCTGCCTCTCCGACATCCTGCCGACTGGTTACCACGGCGCAGTGACCGCTGGCGTTGGCCCAGGCAGCACCGTGTACATCGCAGGTGCCGGTCCGGTCGGCCTGGCGGCTGCCGCTTCCGCTCGCCTGTTGGGCGCGGCGGTGGTGATCATCGGTGACGTCAACACCGTCCGCCTGGCACACGCCAAGGCCCAGGGTTTCGAAATTGCCGACCTGTCCCTGGACACCCCGCTGCACGAACAAATCGCTGCGCTACTGGGCGAGCCAGAAGTGGATTGCGCCGTCGACGCCGTGGGCTTCGAAGCGCGCGGTCACGGCCATGACGGTGTGAAACACGAGGCTCCGGCCACCGTGCTCAACTCGCTGATGGGCGTGGTTCGGGTGGCCGGCAAAATCGGTATCCCTGGCCTGTACGTGACCGAAGATCCGGGTGCCGTGGATGCCGCCGCGAAAATGGGCAGCCTGAGCATTCGCTTCGGTCTGGGCTGGGCCAAATCCCACAGCTTCCACACTGGGCAGACGCCAGTGATGAAGTACAACCGCCAGCTGATGCAGGCGATCATGTGGGATCGCATTCATATTGCTGACATCGTTGGTGTGGAAGTCATCAGTCTGGATGACGCGCCACGTGGTTATGGCGAGTTTGATGCGGGCGTGCCGAAGAAGTTTGTGATTGATCCGCACAAGCTGTTCAGCGCGGCATAAGGCTTCACGCAAAGCAAAACGGCGACCTTCGGGTCGCCGTTTTTGTTGGGATCAATACAACCCCTGTGGCGAGGGAGCTTGCTCCCGCTGGGCTGCGAAGCAGCCCCAAAACCATCCTTCTCGGTGTATCAGGTAAAAAGAGGTGGCTGAATTTACGACGGCTACGCCGCCGAGCGGGAGCAAGCTCCCTCGCCACAGAGGTAAGTCAGTGCTTTCATAAGGCTGCCAACGCCCCTTGATACAACACCGGCCCCGTCGGTTGCCCGGTCGGCGAACCACCCTTCGGCTCAAGACTCACCGCCAACGCAATCGGCTTGCCAATCAACGCTTTCTGCGCATCGCTGAGCTCTACGCGTCCTTTGCCACCCGCCGGAATCACGCCAAGAGAAATCGGTTTGCCATCCGCCGGAATTGCCCACAACTCCAGACTACGCCCCGAATCAACCGCTGCCAGCGTCAACGGCTCGACGTTCAGATAATCCTTATGCGCTTCAACCTTCAGTGCCGGCTGAGCGTCGGCCGTCAGCAACGTGGCGCTGTAACGTGCGCTGTCACGGGTGTAGATCACGCCCAGCGCTACCGCGACCACCAACGAACACACCGCCGCCGTCAGCCGCATCCAATTCCAGAACGGACGTTTCTGCGGTACATGCAACACTTGAGGCTCGATTCGCGCAGTAATGCCTTTCCACACACGATCCGGCACCGGCTGTTCGGGCAACGCTTCAGTCAGGCTGGCCAGGCTTTCCTGCCATTGCGCCAGCTCTGTGCGCAACGCCGCGTCCTCCAGCAGCAACTGTTCAAATCGTCGACGAGCGGCCGGGGGCATCAGGCCGATGGCGTAGTCGGCGGCAAGGGCGCGGCGCAGGGGCGGGGTTTGATAGTTCATGATTCAAGGCACCTGCGCAGGCGCTCCATTCCACGGCGGATCCAGGACTTCACCGAGCCCAGCGGCGCGGCCAGGTGTTCCGCCAGTTCCGAGCACGACAACCCCTGAAAATACGCGACGGTGATTGATTGGCGCTGCATGCCTTCAAGGCTTTCCAGGCAGCGGTTCAAGTCGCTGGCTTCGCGGGCACGGCTCAATTGTTCATGGGCCGAGGGACTTTCATCCACCAGGGCCTGTTCTTCGAGCTCGGTCAGCGGCCGGTCGCGATGTTTGCGCAACTGGTCGATGGCTTGGTGACGTGTGATGTTGATCATCCAGGTCAGCGGGGCCGAGAGATGGGCCTCATAGCGCGCAGCGTTGTTCCAGATACGCACGAAACTTTCCTGCAAGACCTCTTCAGCCAGGTCCGGGCGCCCCATGAATCGCAGGGCGACGCCGTGCAGCCGTGGCCCGACACTGCGGTAAAGCGTCTCGAAAGCGCGGCGGTCACCCAGCGAACACTGGGCCAGAAGCTGCCTGAGCTGATCGGTGTCGGCGATGGAAATAACAGTTCTCCAGGCAATCGAAGCGGGCTGTGTGAGGGGGCGGGTGCAGCCAGAGGTTAGTTCACGGTGTGCCGTTGTTCCATTCACGGGCCGACACCTCGGGAAAAACCGCCGCCCCCGATGCGCAGGGGCGGCGGCACGGCTCAGCTCTTGGGCATCAGCACTTTGTCGATGACCTGAATCACCCCGTTGGACTGGTACACGTCGTAGGTGGTGATGTCGGCAACGTCACCTTTTTCATCCTTGATGGTGATGTTGTGCGGGCCGTTCATCATGGCCCAGAGCTTGCCGCCGGCTACCGTGGTGAGCTCGGTTTTGCCGCCACCGGCCTTGATCTTCTCGGCCAGGGTCGTCATGTCGAGATTTCCGGCGACGACGTGGTAGGTGAGGATTTTGCTCAGGGTTGCCTTGTTTTCCGGTTTCAGCAGCGTATCGACAGTGCCGGCGGGGAGGGCGGCAAATGCCGAGTTGACCGGCGCGAACACCGTGAACGGGCCTTTACCCTTGAGGGTATCGACCAGGCCCGCCGCTTTCACGGCGGCCACTAGCGTGGTGTGGTCGGCGGATTTCACCGCATTATCAATGATGTCCTTGCTCGGCAGCATGCTTTGGCCGCCGACCATGACAGTGTTGTGACCCCTCTCTTCCGCTTGCACAGTGTTCAGGGCGAGTCCGCCGCCAAGGGCCAGGGTCAGCAGGCTGGCAATCAAGGGTGTTTTGATCGAAGTGCGTTTCATGGTGATGATCCTTTTGTGGAGAATCGGCCAGGAGTGTCTGTCCGTGCTTGATATACGTGGCTCGGACTCGACTGGATGCAGCGTCGGGTAATTTTTTCTGTAGGAGCGAGCTTGCTCGCGATGGACTCAAGGGCAACGCGTTGATTCAGGAAGCACGCGTTTTCGTTGACGCCCATCGCGAGCAAGCTCGCTCCTACAGGGTGCTGGGAACAATCCTTCGGGATGCCAGTCCAACGGGCAGTTTTCGCTGCCCGTTACCGGGCGGTTTTCGTGGCGCAAGAGGATGTCTGTATGAAGATTTCACGCGGTATTGCACTGGCATCGCTCATGACCCTGGCGGCCAGCCCGGTCTTTGCTCAGTTCAGCCTGAGTGATGCGGCCAATGCCATTTCCGGCATGAAGGGCGATAACGCCGCCACAACGTCAGCGCCGACGTCGGAGACTGCCGGTCTGCTGGGTGCACTCAGCCAATTGAACGTGACGCCACAACAAGTCATTGGCGGCACCGGAGCGATGCTCGGCCTGGCGAAGAATCAATTGAGTTCGACCGACTATTCGGAACTGGCCAAAAGCGTACCTGGCATCGACACGCTGTCCGGCGGCGGTGAACTGGGTATGCTCGCCGGTTTGCTCGGTTCGAATGGCAAGGCGGCCGGTCTGGATAACGCGCTGGGCAACGTCAAGGACGCCAACGACCTGAATAACGCGTTCAGCGCATTGGGCATGGACAGCGGCATGATCGGCCAGTTTGCCCCGGTGATTCTGCAATACCTCGGTCAGCAGGGCGTCGCCGGTTCGTTGTTGCAGAACCTGGGCGGGATCTGGGGCACCGGCAGCTGATTCAGCGGCGCTCGGCGCGCAAGGCGTCGATGCGCAGATCCTTCTCGATCCAGAGCTGGTTGACCCAGTTCTGGACCGTCTCGCGAAACGCCGCATCGTTCTCGTAGTCGCCCTGCCACAGCGCGGGGTCGAGTTCGCGGGTGTTGATGTCGATGATGACCCTCGGCACGTTGCCGCTGATCAAATCCCAGAACCCCGGAATCTTCTGCTGCGGATACACCACCGTCACATCGAGAATCGCGTCAAGCTGTTCACCCATCGCCGCCAGTACAAACGCCACGCCGCCAGCCTTGGGTTTGAGCAGGTGAGCGAACGGTGACTGCTGCTGAATGCTTTTCGCCGAGGTGTAGCGGGTGCCTTCCAGATAATTGACCACCGTCACCGGCTGGCGCTTGAACAGCTCGCACGCGGCTTTGGTGATGTCCAGATCCTTGCCCGCCAGCGCCGGGTTTTTCGCCAGAAACGCCTTGGTGTAGCGCTTCATGAACGGGTAATCCAGTGCCCACCACGCCAGCCCCAGGAACGGCACCCAGATCAGTTCTTTCTTGAGGAAGAATTTGAAAAACGGCGTGCGCCGGTTGAGTGTCTGGATCAGCGCCGGGATATCGACCCAGGATTGATGGTTGCTGATTACCAGATAAGACATGTCGCTGCGCAGGTCATCGCCGCCGCGAATGTCCCATTGCGTGGGGATGCACAGGCGGAAGATCAGCTTGTCGATCTCGGCCCAGGTCTCGGCGATCCACATCACCGCCTTTGATGCGTAATCACGCAAGCGGCCGGGCAGGACCAGTTTGAGCAGGGCAAACACCATCAGCGGTCCGAACAGGACCAAGGTGTTGAGCAACAGCAGCAGGGTAACGAAACAGCCGGTGAGCAGGCGGCGCATAAATAACTCTTGAAAGCGTTTGGGCGCGCCATGATAAGCAGCTTCGGGCGACAGGCCAAATTGGTGGTGACGAATGTTTCACCTTGTCGGCGGTATGCTGAAAAGATCGCAGCCTTCGGCAGCTCCTACGCCGATCCCTGTAGGAGCTGCCGAAGGCTGCGATCTTTTGATCTTGAATACGCCGAACGAATTCGAAGGCAACGGTCTAAAATTCCGCTGCCCACTTTCCAAGGATGCCCATTACGTGAAATCCCTCCTCGCACTGCTTTCCCTCGTGGCCCTGCCGGTCCTGGCCGCCGAGCCAACCCTGTACGGGCGCTACGAATACATTGCGCTGCCGGAAATCGGCGGCGAAGTGCTCAAGGCCAAAATGGACACCGGCGCCCTGACCGCGTCGCTGTCGGCCAAGGACATCGAAACCTTCACCCGCGACGGCGATGAGTGGGTGCGTTTCCGCCTCGCGACCAAAGACGCCAGCAACAAGGTCTACGAGCACAAGGTTGCGCGGATCAGCAAGATCAAGACCCGCTCCGAAGAGGACGAAGATGAAGACGCGGCCGCGCCAACCAAACGGCCGGTGGTTGATCTGGAGTTGTGCCTGGGCAACGTCAAACGCACGGTCGAGGTCAACCTGACTGACCGCAGCAGTTTTAACTATCCGTTGTTGATTGGTGCGAAAGCGTTGCGTGAGTTTGGGGCGGCGGTGAATCCGGCTCGGCGGTTTACCGCGGATAAGCCGGATTGTTGAGTGGTGATTCTTCCGGGTGCTAAAGAAGTAGATTGATGCCTGTATGAGTCCGAATATAGTTGGCTCGCCTGATTTCTTGTACATCAGCGAGAATGGACATACTGCGACCATCACCAGGAATTCTTTGATTACGAAAGTCTGCCACATTCCTGAAGAGGGATATCGATACGTCGAAGGGATAAACATCTAGCTGGCCTGTATTCGTCAATCGAGGAGTCGTTACATCAGGCACAAGCACATTTGGGTTTCGACGAAGACGGATGAATGGATAGTTCTTCAATGCCTCGTTAAAGTGATTGGCACTTGTGGCCATATCCGAAATATTGATCCGAGTAGTATAGTTACCGATGGTGTCAGCGATTGGTTCGTTGATATTAATTCGTGCAACTGCATTATTAACTTCGGCCACTTTCGTCGCCGGTGACGCTGCAATCGCGCTTCCGGAAGCGGTCGTCGCAGTTTCTACTGATGTTGAAGAAGCATTGGCTGACCGTCTGCCATATTTGCCGATGGATGCTGATTTGGAGATGGCTTTCGACTGTTTGGATATCCCCATCCCAGCGCTCTTTAGCGCAGTGTTCAGTCCATATACGTGCCCTGTCGGATCGTTGCGATTTCTGGGATCCCCTCCGCAATACGCATACGCATTCAATCCCCCCCTCCCAAACGGACTCCAACTATCCGGACTGTTAAACCGCTTCAACACCGGATTGAACTGCCGATACCCATTTCCCAAATGATAATGCCCGGTCAGCGGATCCGACAGTTCGCCGTTAAACCCGAGAAGGCTGAGCAAGCCGTTTTCCCGTGTGTGATGACCATAGGGTGTGTAAGCAATAGGATGAGGTTGATTCGCGTCGAGGGCGTTCAACACCGAGTTCTGTACGTCGGTTGCCAACAGAATGGTTGTGCGTGAATGCGTAGGCATTAGTCGAACTCCGAGCAAGGTCCATGAAGCCGAAGTCTTAGCATCGGATCTTTTTCAGCCATTGCCTACTATCAGAACTGCTAGGTCCTACAGACCACGCCGCTGATTTACGCTTCCTGATTGACGCCGCATCCTCCCTTGGTTCACCGTTCGCCCACTCACCTATCGGGCTCGGACGCCATGCCTCATATCCTAATTGTCGAAGACGAAGCGGCGATTGCCGACACCCTGATTTTCGCCTTGCAGGGCGAAGGGTTCACCACGACGTGGCTGAGCCTCGGCGCCGCCGCGCTGGACCATCAGCGGCAGACACCAGCGGATCTGATCATTCTCGACATCGGCCTGCCGGACATCAGCGGCTTCGAAACCTGCAAGCAACTGCGCCGTTTCAGCGACGTGCCGGTGATTTTTCTCAGTGCTCGAGATGCGGAAATCGACCGCGTCGTAGGCCTGGAAATCGGCGCCGACGATTACGTGGTCAAGCCGTTCAGCCCACGGGAAGTGGCGGCGCGCGTCCGGGCCATCCTCAAACGCATGGTGCCGCGCGCAGCGGTCGAGATGGGTTCGGCGCTGTTTCGCATCGACAGCGAGCGAGTGCAGATCAGCTATCGAGGCCAGTTGCTGACCCTCACGCGCCACGAGTTCCGTCTGTTGCAATGCCTGCTCGAACAACCTGAACGCGTGTTCAGCCGCGAGCAACTGCTCGATGCGCTGGGCGTCGCCGCCGATGCCGGGTACGAGCGCAGCATCGACAGCCACATCAAGAGCGTGCGCGCCAAGTTGCGTCTGGTGAAGGCCGACGCTGAGCCGATCCAGACCCATCGCGGCCTCGGTTACAGCTACAGTCCGGGGCACAGCTGATGCCATTGGGAATCCGGATTTTCCTGGTCTATGTGCTGTTCATCGGTCTGACGGGTTACTTCGTGCTCAGCACCGTCATGGAAGAAATCCGCCCCGGCGTGCGTCAGTCCACCGAAGAAACCCTGGTCGACACCGCCAACCTGATGGCCGAAATCCTGCGCGACGACTTCAAGGCCGGCACCCTCAACCAGAACCGCTGGCCGGAATTGCTCAGGGCCTATGGCGAGCGGCAGCCAAAAGCGAATATCTGGGGTCTGCCGAAGAATCAGGTCAATCACCGTATCTACGTCACCGACGCGAAAGGCATCGTGGTGCTGGATTCCAGCGGTGTGGCGGTGGGGCAGGATTACTCGCGTTGGAACGATGTTCTGCTGACCCTGCGTGGCGAGTACGGCGCCCGCTCCAGTCGCAGCGATCCGAACGATGCCAACTCTTCGGTGATGCACGTTGGCGCGCCGATCCGCGATACCGGCCGGATCATTGGCGTGGTCACCGTGGCCAAACCCAACAGCTCGTTGCAGCCTTATGTCGATCGCACCGAGCGTCGATTGCTCGCGTATGGCGCCGGGCTGATCGGCCTCGGTTTGCTGTTCGGCGCGCTGCTGTCGTGGTGGTTGAGCGCGGCGCTGCGGCGCTTGACCGCGTATGCGAAAGCCGTGAGTGAAGGCCGGCGCGTCGAGGTTCCGCATTATCGCGGCGGCGAAATGGAGCAACTGGCGACCGCTGTGGAGCAGATGCGCACGCAGCTCGAAGGCAAAGCCTACGTCGAGCGTTATGTACACACGCTGACCCATGAACTGAAAAGCCCGCTGGCGGCGATTCGCGGCGCGGCGGAGTTGCTGCAAGGGGAGATGCCGTTGGCTCAACAGCAGCGTTTCGTCAGCAACATCGACAGCGAAAGCGTGCGGATGCAGCAGTTGATCGAGCGACTGCTGAATCTGGCTCAGGTTGAACAGCGTCAGGGTCTGGAAGAGCGGGTGTCCGTGCCATTGGCGGGTTTGGTGGATGAACTGCTGAACGCTCAAGCCGCGCGAATCGAAGGCAAACAGTTACGCGTGGATCAGGCGATTCCAGCGGATCTGGCGATCACTGGCGAGCCGTTTCTGTTGCGTCAGGCGCTGGGCAATCTGCTGGAAAATGCGCTGGATTTCACTCCGACGAATGGCGCGCTGTGGTTCAGCGCCGAGCGTATTGGGGAGCAGATTGAGTTCAAACTGTTCAACCAGGCCGAAGCGATTCCCGACTACGCGTTGCCGCGATTGAGTGAGCGCTTCTATTCCTTGCCGCGTCCGGACAGCGGACGCAAGAGCACGGGGCTGGGGCTTAACTTTGTTGAAGAAGTGGTGAAGTTGCATGGCGGGACATTGCACATCGGTAATGTCGAGGGCGGGGTTGAAGTGAGTTTGCATTTGCCTTCAGACCGCTAAAGATCGCAGCCTTCGGCAGCTCCTACAGGTGTAAGCCGATCTATGTAGGAGCTGCCGAAGGCTGCGATCTTTTTCTCAACTTCACAAAGTTTCCACATTCTCCCCACAAAACCCCCACACACCGATTCCAGACTCCCCCCATCCAAACAGGGAGAGTCCCATGAACCGAAATCTGACCCTAAAACTCGGGGCCATTGCCCTTCTGATTCTGTTGTTGCTGATCCCGCTGTTGATGATTAACGGCGTGATCGAGGACCGCCAGCAACTGCGCGACGGTGTGCTCGAAGACATCGCGCGCAGCTCCAGCTACAGCCAGCGACTGAGCGGACCGTTGATGGTGGTGCCCTATCGCAAAGTGGTGCGCACCTGGAAACTCAACGAAAAAACCAACGAGCGCTACCAGGACGTCGGGGAAGAACGCGGCCGTTTGTATTTCCTGCCAGAACGTTTCGAACTCGACGGGGAGGTCAAGACGGAACTGCGTGCCCGGGGCATTTACGAGGCGCGGTTGTTCCACGCCGATAACCGCATCAGCGGGCATTTCTCGGTGCCGGCGCAACTGGGCATCAAGGAAAATTTCGCCGATTACCAGTTCGATCAGCCGTTCCTCGCGGTCGGGATCAGCGACATTCGCGGCATCGAGAATGCGTTGAAACTGGAACTCAATGACCTGCGTCTGGACTTCGTGCCGGGCAGCCAGGTGGGCTGGTTGGGCGAGGGCGTCCATGTGACGTTGCCGGCGCTCAACCCCAATCAAGCCACGGAATTGACCTTCGGTTTCGACCTGCGTTTACAAGGCACTGGCCAATTGCAAGTCCTCCCGGTGGGCAAGACGAGCAAGGTGTCGCTGGAGTCCAACTGGCCGCATCCGAGCTTCATCGGCAACTACCTGCCGGCCCAGCGCGAAGTCTCCGATCAGGGCTTCACGGCCAATTGGCAGACGACGTTTTTCTCCACCAACCTGCAAGAAGCCCTGAGCAGTTGCGTATCCGGTAACGACTGTGAAGCGTTCAATGGCCGCAGCTTCGGTGTGAGCTTCATTGATCCCGTGGACCAATATTTGAAAAGCGACCGGGCAATCAAATATGCGCTGTTGTTCATCGTTCTGACCTTCGCCGGTTTCTTCCTCTTCGAAGTGCTGAAAAGCCTGGCGGTGCACCCGGTGCAATACGCACTGGTGGGCGTGGCCCTGGCGTTCTTCTACTTGCTGTTGCTGTCGTTGTCCGAGCACATCGGTTTCGCCCTGGCGTATCTGTTGTCAGCAAGCGGTTGTGTGTTGCTGATCGGTTTCTATGTCTGCCACGTGCTGCGCAGCGTGCGCCACGGCTTGAGTTTTTCGGCAGGGTTGGCGGCGCTGTATGGCCTGCTTTATGGCTTGTTGAGTGCCGAGGATTACGCGCTGCTGATGGGATCGTTGCTGCTGTTCGGCTTGCTCGGCGTGTTCATGGTGCTGACCCGCAAACTGGACTGGTACGGGATCGGGCAGAAGGCAGCCAAACCGTTGGAGTTTGATATCGGGGTGGTGGAATGAGTCGGTCGTTCGGGTTGCGTGAGGATCGAGAGACAGGGAAACAACTGGCGATAAAGATCGCCAGTTTATTTCCTTTCTCTCAGAACAGGCAGGATTATCGCCAAATAAGACTTACAGTTAGATTTCCCGAATGCTTTGCTGGTAGTGAGTCATGTTTCCATGACTGACTTTGTTATATTTAATGAGTTGTTTGAAGCTAATGGATGATCTTGTTGATGTTTTGATTTTGGTATTTATAAAGTCGACTTTATGCGGGCTCGTATAGTGAGCGTCGGGATTTAAAGATACGTTAGTGATACGGCTTTTTCCGACGGAGTGCGTTTCGTTGCCGTAATTAACTTTGATTGATTGTTCTTTTGTAAATGTAAGTTCTTGAGTTGCAGCCTGTGTGCGTTTAATGAAGTTGTTCCCGTTGGGCTGGATGTGTTGTGCCTTGATGGTGTAATCCAGCTGCTGTAGTTCTAAATTGAAGCCGTTATTTTTTACTCGGGAGTATCTGACTGGTGTCGGCTCGGATATGGTGAATTTATCGGTAAGTTTCTTTGCGATCCGGTCCACTTGGCCAGGGCGTGGTGAGTTATCAAAAAGCGATTGACTGACGAATTTTCTTAATGTGCTAAAAAAAGCATGCCCAGTCGGGTCCTGGCGATTAATCGGATCACATCCGCAATACACGTACGCATTCAACCAGCCGGCGCCGAACGGGCTCCAACTGTCGGGGCAGATAAACCGCATCAATATGGGACTGTACATTCGATAGCCATTACCCAGTGGATAATGGCCTGTCATTAACTCCCGCAATTCGCCGTTAAACCGTAGTTGACTTTGCGGGTCGTCACCCCATGGGCTTTCGCCGTAGGGAGTGTAGGTAACAGCTCTGTTCATATTCTCATCGAGAGCATTCAACACCGAATTCTGCCGATCAGTAGCTAACAAGATTGTTTTGCGAGAATTCGTAGGCATTGGCTGATCTCCGTATCCAGATCCGAAAAGGATGGCTGTCAGTGTCGGGGATGGTTCAGCTTTTGCCTACTATCAGAACTGCTAGTCTTTTGCCCTTGAGGAATTCAAACCTTCGGCATCGTCGCCACCATCGAAGGTCGCTGACTCACCTCGAAATACCACTCGGCCAACTGCGGATTCACCTCGCGCCATTCCAGATCCGGATGGCGCAGGTCGAGGTAACCCAACGCACACGCCACACTGATCGCCGCCACATCGAAATGGCTGGTCAGCTCGGCAATCGCGTCTTTTTCCAGCAGCGCCAAGGCGCGGCGAATCTTGTCGCGCTGGCCATCGAGCCATTCGTCCCAGTGTTTTTCCGGAGCGCGCAGGGCGACTTCATAACGAACCAGCACCGCCGCGTCCATAATCCCGTCGGCCATCGAGGCCAGGGTCAATCGACGCCAGCGGGCCGAGCCTTCACGGGGGATCAACGGGTTGCCGACGTGCTGGTGGTCGAGGTAATCGAGGATCACCCGGCTGTCATGGATGACGTTGCCGTCGGCCAGGCGCAGGGCCGGGATCTTGCTCAGCGGGTTGTCGTCGATGAGGGGCAGGTCCGGGGCGAGCGGGGTGAGTACGCAGTTTTGCAGCGCGACGCGGTCTTGCTGACCGGTTTCGTGCAGCAGCACCATGACTTTGCGAACGAAAGGCGACAACGAGTTGTGGTAGAGGGTCATGCTCGGGGCGGACATGGCAGCGTCTCGGTCGGTGGACAGTGTCGGGAGCATAGCGCGTTGTTGACGCCGTCTGTAGGAGCGAGCTTGCTCGCGATGCTGGTGAACGATAACGCGTAAAACCAGATGCCCAGCGGCGTCCTCGGTTTTTCGCGAGCAATCGAGCGTCGACCGGCTGCTCCTACAGGTGAGACGTTCAGCGGCGTTGCAGTAATCCGCGTGTTGCCAGGGCAACCGGAATGCCCAAACCGAGCCAGCTCAGGGCATCCCACACGCCATCGTCCAGTAACGCAGCAAACAATCCCGCCGCACTAAGCAGGGCGATGACGGTTGGCGTGGCGAAGACCTTCCAGAAGTTCGACTGTCGGGGTTTCATGCCACGCTCTCCGCTTTCTCCAGCACGGGTTTTGCCGCTTTGCGCCGCACCACCCACAGGTAAACCCCGCTGCCGAGCACGATGATGGTCAGCACATCCAGCGTCGCCCAGAGAATTTTCATCGGCATGCCGCCGTAATCGCCGAAGTGCAACGGCTGAGACATACCCATGGCGTCCATGTACCACGGCCTTTCAGCCACGGCAGTGACTTGCAGGGTGCTGGCGTCGATCAGCACCGGCGTCAGCAAGTGCGAGGTCAGGTGCGTGCTGCCCTTCATGAACACCGCGTAATGGTGCTCGCTGGAAAACCGCGTGCCGGGGAAGGCGATGAAGTCCGGCTGCATGTCGGGCGCAACGTCTTTGGCGATGTCGAGCAGGCGGGTTGCCGGCGCCAGTTGTGTCAGGGGAGGTGCGTCGCGGTACGGCGCGACCATTGCGCTCAGGCTGTCATTGCGCCACGCGGCGATCAGTAGATCGGCGCAAGCACTGATGATGCCGGTGACGCCGACCACCAGCGCCCAGGTCAACGTCACCACGCCGATCAGGTTGTGCAAATCGAGCCAGCGCAGACGGGTGGATTTGTCCTGACGCACGGTGGCGAATTTCAAGCGGCGCATGAACGGCAGATACAGCACCGTCCCGGACACGATCGCCGCCACGAACAGAATGCCCATGAACGCCAGCAGCAGTTTGCCCGGCAGGCCGGCGAACATGTCCACGTGCAGGCGCAGTATGACCATCATGAAGCCGCCATTGGCCGACGGCATTTCCAATGCTTCGCCGGTGCGGGTGTCGAGCATGAAGGTGTGGGACGAATTCGGTTCGGTGCCAGCGGTGGCTGCCATGATCGCGATCGCAGCGTTGGGTTCGTCTTCGTCGAAGCCGAAATATTGCATGACTTCGCCGGGACGATGCTTTTCCGACGCCAGCACCAACTGTTGCAAATCCAGCTGCGGGGTGTCGGCCGGCATCTGCTGCAATTCGGCGGCATCGCCCAGCAGGTGGTCGATCTCGTGATGGAAGATCAACGGAAAGCCGGTGAGCGCCAGCATCAGCAGGAAGACCGTACAGATCAGGCTGGTCCAGGTGTGGACGAAGGACCAGCGGCGAATTGTTTTGCTCTTCATTTCATAGCCTTCAGAAATACCAAAGCCGTCCATGAAGGACGGCTTGGTTACAGGGCGTATCAGATCAAGCGTTTACCACTTGTACGTGGCACTGGCGACGACGCTGCGCAGGTCGCCGTAGTAGCAGTAGAAGCCGTCACAGGTGGAGATGTAATCCTTGTTGAGCAGGTTGGTCGCGTTCACGGCCAGCGAGGCACCTTTCAAGCTGTTGTCCAGACGGCCCAGGTCGTAATGAACCGCCGCGTCGAACACCGTGTAGGCGTCAGCCTTGCCCAGCGTGGTGTTGCCCTGATCGCCGTAAGTATTGCCGGTGTAACGCGCGCCGGCGCCGATGCCGAAGCCATCCAGCACGCCGTTGTGCCAGGTGTAATCGGTCCACAGCGAAGCCTGCTGGTTGGGCATCAGTTGCAGGCGGTTGCCTTTGAAGTCGCCTTTCTGCACTTCGGATTTCGCCAGGGTGTAGGCGGCGATGATCTTCAGGTTGTCGGTGACGTCGGAGACCGCTTCCAGCTCCAGGCCTTTGACTTTCACTTCACCGGTCTGGCTGGTGATCGTCACGTTACCCACGGTGTCGGTGACGTTGACGTTTTTCTGGGTCAGGTCATACACCGCGGCGCTCAGCAATGTATTGCTGCCCGGTGGTTGGTACTTGATGCCCAGTTCCCACTGCTGGCCTTCAGTCGGCTTGAACGATTCGTCCGGCTTTGCCACGGCATTGCTGGTGGGCTGGAACGACTCGGCGTAAGACAGGTAAGGCACGATGCCGTTGTCGAACACATAGCTGATCGCCGCGTTGCCGCTGAATTTCTTGTCGCGCTCGGTGTTGGTTGCATCGTCTTCATTGAAGAATTTGGTGCCGGTGTGGACCCAATCCTCGCGGCCGCCCAGGGTCAGGCGCCATTGGTCGAGGGCCATCTGGTCCTGAACGTACAGACCGGTCTGAAAGGTCTTCTGGTCGTAGTCATAGAAGGCATCGGAACGCGGCGGGCGAGTGATCGGCAAGCCGTATTGCGGTGTATTGACGTTGATGCCCGGTGCGAAACCGAAGATCGAGAGGTAGTTGGTGTTGCTGCGCTGATGGTCCAGCCCGATCAGCAGGGTGTGGCGGACATCACCGGTGGAAAAGTCGCCCTGGAAGTTGTTGTCCACCGCGAACTGGCTGATGTCTTCTTCCACATTGGTGGTACCGCGACCGGTATTGCCCTGGTCATCGACGACGAATCCGAACGCGGCAAACGCCGGGTTGTAGGCGTTGACGGTAATGGCCTGGAACGACAGATCGGACTTGGTGTAGCGCAGGTTTTGCCGGAACTGCCAGACATCGTTCAGGCGATGTTCGAAGGCGTAGCCCAGCGCGTAGTAAGTGCGGTCGTAGTACTCGTAGTTCGGATCTCCCAGATTCTTGTGGTGGGAAATATCGCCAAACGGCATGTCGATTTTGGTGCCTTGAATCGAGTGGAACTGGCTGGTGATGCCGGTATCGTCACGGGTGAACTGAGTCAGCAGGGTGAACTTGGTGTCGTCGTCGATGTTCCACGTCAGGCTCGGCGCAATGTTGTAGCGCTTGTTGTCGATGTGGTCGATCTGCGTGCCGCTGTCGCGTACTACGCCGCTCACGCCGTAGAGGAACTGGCCTTCGTCGTCGATCTTGCCGGTGCTGGCGAAGTTGATCTGGCGGTGATTGTCACTGCCGTACTGCACCTGGATTTCATTGCTCGACTCGGCGCTGGGACGACGGCTGACCATGTCCAGCAAACCGCCCGGCGGGGTCTGGCCGTACACCGATGAAGCCGGGCCGCGCAGCAGGGCGAGGCGGTCGAGGTTCCAGGTTTCCGGTTTCGGGTTGGCGTACACGCCTTTTGGCAGCGGCAAGCCGTCGAGGAACTGGGTCGGTTCAAAGCCACGGACCCGCAGCCAGTCGGTGCGGGTGTCGCTGCCGAAACTGCTGGCGGTGATGCCGGGCATGTAGCGCACGGCGTCATCGAGGCTGTGCACGCTACGGTCGTCCATTTGTTCGCGGGTGGCGATCGAAATCGAACGCGGCGCTTCGACCAGCGCGGTGTCGGTCTTGGTGCCGGCGGCGGTGCGCTTGGCCAGGTAGCCTTCCACCGGGCCCCAGGCACTTTCAGTGTTTTCAACGCCGATGATGGCGGTTTCCGGCAGAGCCATCACACCTTCAGGCGCAGCGACCAGGCTATAGGTGCCGGTGCTGCTCTGTTCCAGTTGCAGGCCGGTGCCGAGTAACGCGGCCCGCAAGGCACCTGCTGCATCGTATTGGCCGTTGACCGGTGCCGACGTCTTGCCCGCCGCCAGCGCTGGACTCAGCGACAACGCCAGGCCGGACTGGCTGGCGATCTGGTTCAACGTGCTGGCCAATGGCGCGGCCGGCAGGTTATAGGCGCGAACGCTGGATGCCTGTTCCGCAGCGATCAGTTGGCTGCTGGCCAGTGGGGTGCAAAGGGCAATGGCAACCGCCAGCAAACTGGGGCGCAACAAGGTGTCTAGCGAACGGGACATACAGCGGCTCCTGAAAGGGAATACTTCTCAATTACCCAAGTGCCGAACGAAAAACCAAAAGTGATAGGGCTGGATGAAAATAATTTCGATTCAGCAATTGTGGTGAGGCTGAGGGCCTCTTCGCGGGCAAGTCGAATCGTCGCACCGCCGCTCCCACAGGTTCTGTGATCGACACAAAACCTTGTGGGAGCGGGCTTGCCCGCGAAGGCGTCGCGTCAGACACCGAAAATCTCAGGGCTTGGCTTCAGCCTTCGCCACCGTCACCCACCACGCCGTGTGCCGTTCGATCTGCACCGGCAGGGTCGGCAGCAGGGCGCTCAGGGCCAGGTCGGTGTCGTGCAACGGGAAACTGCCGGTGATTCGCAGGTCGGCGATCTCTGGCGCAACGCCCAGATGCCCGCGGCGATAACGACCGAGTTCGTGGATCAGGTCTTCCAGCCGTGCGTTGTCCACCACCAGCATGCCGCGAGTCCAGGCATCGGCGCCGAGATTGGTCGCAACGATTGGCCCGAGGCCATTGCTGTGCATCAGCACTTGCTGGCCTTCGCGCAGAATCTGTTCTTCAGGGCTCGACTCGGGATGGGCGGCCACGGCGGACTGCAACACACTCAGGCGCGTGCCGTCTTCCTCGCGCTTGACCAGGAATCGCGTGCCCAGTGCACGCATGCTGCCTTCGCGGGTCTCGACGATAAACGGCCGGGCATCGCCATGGCCGGTTTCGACGAGGATTTCCCCGTCCTGAAGAATCACCCGACGCTGCTTCTCATCAAAGCGAACGTCCACGGCACTGTGGGTGTTGAGGTTGATCACGGTGCCGTCGCTCAGGCGCAAGGTGCGTTGTTCGCCCGTGGCGGTGCGCTGATCGGCCAGCCAATAGTCGACCGGCAGATAACGCTCACCGGCGAACAGCGCCAGGCCGATCACCGCCACAATGCCCGCCACGCCGCTGCCCAGTTTGCGCACGCGCCGGCGAATGCTTTCGCGCGATTGCAGCAACGCGGTGCGGGCCGGGCCGCTGGCCACGCTGAAACGCTGGTCGAGCATGCCCAACTGGCGCCAGGCGCGGGCGTGCTCTTCGTGGGCGGCGTGCCATTTGGCGAACTCTTCGCGCTCCACCGGGTTGCCGGAATCCAGCGACAATTGCCAGGCAATCGCCGCGTCCAGCACCCGCGCCGAGACCGGTTTGGAACTGATCGGGCTCATACCGGCTCACCGTACAACGCGATGTAGCACTGACGAATACCCTGTGCCAGGTATTGACGCACCCGCGGCACCGACACGCTCAGACGCTGGGCGATTTCCGCGTGGCCGAGGCCGTCGAGACGGTTATAGAGAAAGGCTGCCCGGGCTTTGCTCGAGAGCTTGCCGAGCAGGCGATCGATGTTTTTCAGGTCTTCAAGGATCATTTGCTGTTCCTCCACCGACGGTTGCTCGCCTTCGGGGATCAGCATCAGTTCGGTGAGGTAAGCCTGTTCCAGCGCGGCGCGGCGGAAATAGTCGAACAGCAGGCCCTTGGCGATCGCCACCAGAAACGCCCGCGGTTCGCGCGGATCGTTCAGTTGATCACGGCCCAGCAACCGCACGAAGGTGTCTTGACTCAGGTCTTCGGCCCGTTGCGGACAGGCGACATTGCGTCGAAGCCAGGTCAAAAGCCAACTGCGGTGGTCGCGATATAACGCACCGACGAGCTCACTGTGGGGGCTTTGGACTGACGACACGCAGCATCACCGATTGAGAAGTGTTAAGTAACGAGAATTGTTCGCGATTGTGTCAGAGGCGGGGGAGGTAAGCAATTGGCCACTGGTCAGGTGGATTTCTGGGCATTGCGCAAAGTAAACCTGTGGCGAGGGAGCTTGCTCCCGCTCGGCTGCGCAGCAGTCGCAAAATCTGCGAACGCGATTTGTCTGGAGAATGCAGGGGGCCGCTTCGCACCCCAGCGGGAGCAAGCTCCCTCGCCACAGAGATATGTGCGAAGCCTAAAAAGAGGGCGACCGCTGCCTGCGTTTCCATTGACTGACCCGCTGCTGCAAATTCAACGGACTATGAATCTGCTGCAGCCGCGCCCGGCTGAACAGAATCAACGCCAGTTCGGCGGTCGCCAGCGCATCCGCACTGGCGTTATGGCGCTCGAACACTTCGAGCTTGAACCAGTCGATCCACTCGTCCAGCCCCGCCTCGCGGATACGCGCTTGTGGACACAGCAGCGGCGCAATGTCCGCCACATCCAGAAACGGATGCTGCAGCTTGTAGCCCAGATGATCTTTCAACGCACGCCCGAGCATGTGCTGATCGAACGGCGCATGAAACGCCAGTACCGGGCTATCGCCCACAAACTCCATGAACTCGACCAGGGCCTGCGCCGGATCACTGCCGGCAGCAATCGCGCTCGGGCCCAGGCCATGAATCAGGACGCTGGGACCGAGCTTGAGTTCGCTGCATTGCAGGGTGCGTTCGAACTGCTGACTGAAGTCGATCGCGCCGTCTTCAATGACCACCGCGCCGATGGACAGCACCCGATCCTTGTTCAGATTTAACCCGGTGGTTTCCAGGTCCAGCACCACCCAGCGCTGTTCGCGCAGGCTGCATTCGCTCAGCTCGGCTCCCGCGGGCAAGGCTTTCAGACGTTGCTGCAATTCGCCGGACAGCATCGGACCCGCCGGGCGCAGCCATGAAAACAGGCTCATAGCTGATACCGCAGCGTCAGGCTGCTTTGCAGGCGTTGGGCCTGGCGCAGGGATTCGCGCAGGATGCGTCGGTCCAGATGATTGAGACTGTCGGGATCGACCCGGTTGGAGTAGGGCAAATTCTCCCGGGTCTGTAGCTGATGTTGCTGCATGCGGGCTTGCTGGATGAAGTGATACGCCTCTTCGTACGCCGCACCGTCCAGCCGTTCGATGACCTCTTTTTCGACCAGTTGGCGAAAGCGCTCCAGCGTATTGTTGGCCTCGATGCCGTGGGCCAGCGCCAGCAATCGGGCGCCGTCGACAAAGGGCGTCAGACCCTGGACTTTCAGGTCCAGCGTCGCCTTCTCGCCATTCTTGCGCGCCAGCACGAACTCGCGGAAACGGCCTACGGGCGGGCGATTGCGCAGGGCGTTCTCGGCCATCATTCGCTGGAACAGCCGGTTGTCGGCGACCTGATCGAGAATCCCCCGGCGCAACTGCTCGCAGCTTTGCTCGTCGCCCCAGACCACGCGCAGGTCGAAATAGATGCTCGAACCCAGCAGGTTCTCCGGCGTCGCTTCACGAATAAACGCTGCAAAACGCCGCGCCCATTCGGCCCGGGACAAACACAGCTCGGGGTTGCCGGCCATGATGTTGCCCTTGCACAGGGTGAAACCGCACAGCGCCAGGCACTGGTTGATGTGTTGAGCGATGGGCAGCAACTTGCCGCGAATCTCGGCGGCGTGCGCCGCGTCCCGCGCTTCGAACAGAATGCCGTTGTCCTGATCGGTGTGCAGCGTCTGCTCGCGGCGGCCTTCGCTGCCGAAACACAGCCAACTGAAGGGCACGCCGGGGTCGCCTTTCTCGGCGAGGGTCAGTTCGATCACCCGGCACACGGTGTGGTCGTTGAGCAGGGTGATGATGTGGGTGATCTGGGTCGAAGACGCGCCGTGGGCCAACATGCGCTCAACCAGTTGACCGATTTCGCCGCGCATCGCCACCAGGTTTTCCACGCGCTGGGCGCTGCGGATGGTGCGCGCCAGATGCACCAGATCGACCCGTTGCAGGGAAAACAGGTCACGCTCCGAGACCACGCCGCACAGGCGCTGATCCTTCACCAGACAAACGTGGGCGATATGCCGCTCGGTCATGGCAATCGCTGCATCGAAGGCGCTGTGGTCCGGCGTCAGGAAAAACGGTGACCGGGTCATGTGCCGTTCGATGGCTTCGTTGAAGTCGTTGGTTCCTTCGGCCACGACGTGGCGCAGGTCGCGCAGGGTGAAAATGCCCAGCGGCGACTTGTGTTCATCGACCACCACAATGCTGCCGACCTGCTGCTTGTGCATCAGGGTCACCGCTTCGCGCAAAGGCGTTATCGGGCTGCACGTCACCGGATGGCGCATGGCCAACTCGCCCAACCGGGTGTTGAGTGAGTACTGGGTGCCGAGGGTTTCCACGGCTTTTTGCTGGACTTGCTGATTGACCTGATCCAGCAAACTGCTGACGCCGCGTAGGGCAAAGTCGCGAAATGCGTTGGAAAGTGCGAACAATTTGATGAACGCCAGCTTGTTCAGCTGTAGGCAAAAGGTGTCTTCGGCTGCCAGATGTTCGGTGCGCGTCGCGCGTTCACCCAGCAACGCGGCGAGGGGAAAGCACTCGCCGGTGGTGATTTCGAAGGTGGTTTCGGTGCCGCCCTTGGCCGTGTGGGGGCGCTCACCCACGACGCGGCCCTGTTTGACGATGTAGAAATGCTCAACCGGGCCATCGGCGGGCTTGATGATGCTTTCGCCGGGCGCATAAAAACGCAGCTGACATTGTTCCACCAGGTACGCCAGGTGAGCGTGTTCCATTTGATTGAAGGGCGGGAAGCGCTGAAGGAATTGCACAGTGCCCTGGATGTTCTGCAACACCGCGGTTTTCCCTGCCTGTGTGAAGGCGTCCGCTTTACTCATAACCATAACCGCAGTCTTTATTTCGAATTGTTGTCGTCGGATGACTCAGTCATGGTCGGCCCCGGAAGGCAGGCTGCCCATTGGACGTAAGTCTAGGTCGGGCCTTTCGGTGATGAAATTTCGGAAATACCCTACGCAATCTTGGGAAGAACCTATCCTTCCTCCTATAGGAAATAAACCCGACGAAGTGCACATTGAAGCTCTGCTTGGCGATGTCTCACCACTGTGCCAGGGATGAAATTGAACACTTAGAGAACACCATGTCCGACCACGATATTTTAAGTGACGCCGAGCGCGAGGCGCTCAGTGCCGTCATGCTGAAACCCGATCTGCCGCCGCAACGGGTGCTGATCGTCGATGACGATAAAGATGCGCGTGAGCTGCTGTCGGAAATTCTGGGCCTGGATGGCATTCGTTGCATGACCGCGGCCAGCGGTGAGACCGCCCTCAAGATGCTGGACGAGCAGCCGTCGATCGGCTTGGTGATCACCGATCTGCGGATGGGACACATTGACGGCCTGGATTTGATCCGCAAAGTCCGTGAGTCTGTTCGGGCCGCCATGCCGATCATCATCGTTTCGGGCGATGCCGACGTGAAGGACGCGATTGCCGCCATGCATTTGAGCGTGGTGGATTTCCTGTTGAAGCCCATCGATACCGACAAACTGCTGGGGTTGGTCAAGCATGAGCTGGGGATGGAGCCGTAGCGCTGAGGGCTTTTGTGGTGAGGGGATTTATCCCCGTTCGGCTGCGAAGCAGTCGTGAAATTGGCGGATGCGATTGGTCTGGAGAAGGGGGCCGCTTCGCGACCCAACGGGGATAAATCCCCTCGCCACAAATGACCGCATTCGCAAACAAAAAAAGCCCTGATCGAAAGATCAGGGCTTTTTAGTGTCCGGCATCAACGCTCAGTTACAGGCCATTCGCAGCCTTGAACTCGCGACGACGACGGTGCAGGACCGGCTCTGTGTAGCCGTTCGGCTGTTTGGTGCCTTCAACCACCAGTTCGACCGCCGCCTGGAAGGCGATGTTGCTGTCGAAGTTCGGTGCCAGCGGACGATACAGCGCGTCATTGGCGTTCTGACGGTCAACCACCGGCGCCATGCGCTTGAGGCTTTCCATCACTTGCTCTTGGGTGACGATGCCGTGGCGCAGCCAGTTGGCGATGTGCTGGCTGGAAATCCGCAGCGTGGCACGGTCTTCCATCAGGCCGACGTCGTTGATGTCCGGCACTTTCGAACAGCCAACGCCCTGGTCGATCCAGCGCACTACATAACCGAGAATGCCCTGGGCGTTGTTGTCCAGTTCGTTCTTGATCTGCTCGGCGGTCCACTGCGGGTTTACCGCCAGCGGGATGGTCAGGATGTCGTCCACCGAAGCGCGCGCACGTTTGGCCAGTTCGGCTTGACGGGCAAACACATCGACCTTGTGGTAGTGCAAAGCGTGCAGCGCGGCTGCTGTCGGCGATGGAACCCAGGCGGTGTTGGCGCCGGCCAGCGGGTGAGCGATTTTCTGTTCGAGCATCGCTGCCATCAGGTCGGGCATGGCCCACATGCCTTTACCGATCTGCGCGCGACCTTGCAGGCCAGTGCTCAAACCGATATCGACGTTCCAGTTCTCGTAAGCGCCGATCCACTTCTCAGCCTTCATGTCCGCCTTGCGCACCATCGGGCCGGCTTCCATGGAGGTGTGGATTTCATCGCCCGTACGGTCGAGGAAACCGGTGTTGATGAACACCACGCGCTCGCTGGCCGCCTTGATGCAGGCCTTGAGGTTGACCGTGGTGCGGCGCTCCTCGTCCATGATCCCGACTTTCAGCGTGTTGCGCGGCAAGCCCAGCACGTCTTCGATACGGCCGAACAGCTCGTTGGTGAACGCGGCTTCTTCCGGGCCGTGCATCTTCGGCTTCACAATGTAGACCGAACCGGTGCGGCTGTTCTTGCGCGAGCTGTTGCCGTTGAGGCTGTGAATCGCCGCCAGGCAAGTCACCAGACCGTCGAGAATGCCTTCCGGCACCTCGTTGCCGTCTTTATCGAGAATCGCGTCGATGGTCATCAGGTGACCGACGTTGCGCACGAACAACAGCGAACGACCGTGCAGGCTCAGTTCCTTGCCATCGACGCCGGTGTAGGTGCGGTCGGCGTTCATGGTGCGGGTAAAGGTCTGACCGCCCTTGGAGACTTCTTCCGACAGATCGCCCTTCATCAGGCCGAGCCAGTTGCGGTAGATCACCACTTTGTCATCGGCATCGACGGCGGCGACGGAGTCTTCGCAGTCCATGATGGTGGTCAGCGCAGCTTCCATCAGGATGTCTTTGACACCGGCAGCGTCGGTCTGGCCGACCGGGGTGCTGGCGTCAACCTGGATTTCGAAGTGCAGGCCGTTGTTTTTCAGCAGGATCGCGGTCGGTGCCGCTGCATCGCCGTGGAAACCGATCAGTTGCGCGTCGTCGCGCAGGCCGCTGTTGCTACCGCCTTTCAGGGCGATCACCAGTTTGCCGTCAACGATCTTGTAGCCGGTGGAATCGACGTGGGAGCCGGCGGCCAATGGCGCGGCTTCGTCGAGGAAGGCGCGGGCGAAGGCGATGACCTTGTCGCCGCGAACCTTGTTGTAGCCTTTGCCTTTTTCCGCGCCGTCAGCTTCGCTGATGGCGTCGGTGCCGTAGAGCGCGTCGTACAGCGAGCCCCAGCGGGCATTCGATGCGTTCAGCGCGAAGCGGGCATTCATCACCGGCACCACGAGCTGCGGGCCGGCCATGCGGGCGATTTCGTCATCGACGTTTTGCGTCGTTGCCTGGAAATCGGCCGCTTCTGGCAGCAGATAACCGATGTCTTGCAGGAAGGCTTTATAAGCCACGGCGTCGTGGGCCTGACCGGCACGGGACTGGTGCCAGCCGTCGATACGAGCCTGGAAATCATCGCGTTTGGCGAGTAGGGCTTTGTTCTTCGGCGCCAGGTCATGAATGACCTTGTCGGCACCGGCCCAGAATTGGTCGGCGGTGAGGCCGGTTCCGGGAATGGCTTCGTTGTTCACGAAGTCGAACAGGACTTTGGCGACCTGCAGGCCACCGACTTGAACGTGTTCAGTCATTGCTTGCCTCACTCTGCTCAGCTATTTCGCTTTTCAGCTCTTCAAATTAACAATGAAGCCTCTGGCTATTTAAACCACAAACCCCTTCCACCAGTACATGCCATTTCGGGCGGCTGGGATGGAACCGATCAACGGCTTTGAGGCCTTGCTGATAGGGCTTACAGGGCTGCGACCGCGCCTGTGGCAGACATCGATCCAACGTTATGTAGTGCGCGCTGCGGCATACTACATGATGAATTGCGGTTGTGAAAATCAGACTAATTACGTCGTTCTGCGACCCCATGACGCATTGCAGTCACGTCGGGGATCGGGATGTTCTCAAAAAAGCATGAGATTGTTCCAGTTAAATATAAAAACTTGTACACATAATCTTCGATGCCCTGCTATGGGCATTGCTTTTGTGGCGAGGGAGCTTGTCGGATCGCCGCACCGTCCCGTTCGGCTGCGAAGCAGGCGCAAATCAGCGAACGCGGTCTATCTGGAAAATATTGGGGGCCGCTTCGCGACCCAGCGGGAGCAAGCTCCCTCGCCACAGAAAAGCAGTGCCGCGCTGAATCTAGCCCCTTGCCTATACTTGCCTTTCTATAACAAAAGTCATGATCAGAGGGCTGCGCCATGGACCACCTCGTACTCACTGTTTTCGCGCCGGACAAACCTGGGCAGGTCGAGCGCATCGCCCAGTGCATTGCCGAGCACGGCGGTAACTGGCTGGAAAGCCGCATGTCACGCATGGCCGGGCAGTTCGCCGGGATTCTTCGAGTGGGCGTGCCGGCCGAGGCCTACGACGAACTGGTCGATGCCCTACACGCGTTGTCGGCCCATGGTATTCGTGTGCTGATTGCCGAAAGCGGCATCGAACAATCCTGCACCTGGAAACCGATTGCCATGGAACTGGTGGGTAATGACCGCCCCGGGATCGTGCGTGACATCACGCGTCTATTGAGTGAGCAGGGGGTCAATCTGGAACGACTGGTCACCGAAGTACGCCCGGCGCCGATGAGCAGCGAGCCGCTGTTCCACGCCGAAGCGATTCTCGCCGTGCCGCTGACCCTGTCTCTGGATGTCTTGCAATCGCGCCTAGAGACCCTGGCGGACGATTTGATGGTGGAATTGGTCCTGCGCAGCGATCCCTGACAGGGTTATCCAAGTTATACGTGCACCTGCCTGTGGATAACCTGTAGAGACAGCCCGCCAGCCCACGCCGGTCGGGCTTCTTCAGGATCTGATCAAAAAACCATCAGTTTCAACAAGTTGCGCACAAACGCCGGGGATCACGCTGTGGATAACCTTGGGAAGGATTGATGCAGGCCGCACAATACGTGGCCTGTAGAGGTTCGTACGATTTTTGATCAGCTGCGACGGCGCAAACTTATCCACGCATCGACGCTGTAAACCGCCAGTCCTGCCCAGATAAAGATGAAGGCGACCAAGGTGCTGGACGACAATTGTTCGCCAAACAGCAGCACGGCTTGCAACAGCACCAGCGTCGGCGCCAGGTACTGGAGAAATCCCAGGGTCGTGTAGGGCAAATGCCGTGCGGCGGCGTTGAAACACACCAGTGGCACCAACGTCACCGGCCCTGCAGCGACCAGCCACCAGGCTTCGGAGGTCGTCCAGAACTCGGGCTGAGCGCTTATGGCCGTCTGATTGAAGAGCAGCCAGGCAATGGCAATCGGCACCAGCATCCAGGTTTCCACTACCAGACCGGGCAGGGCTTTGACCGGCGCTTGCTTGCGGATCAAACCGTAGAAGCCAAACGTCAGCGCCAGCACCAGCGATACCCATGGCAGGCTGCCGACCTGCCACACCTGTTGCGCCACGCCGACCGCGGCCAGACCCACCGCGATCCACTGCATGCGCCGCAGCCGTTCGCCGAGGATCAACATGCCCAGCAGCACGTTCACCAGCGGATTGATGTAGTAACCCAGACTGGCTTCGAGCATGCGCCCGTTGTTCACCGACCAGACATACGTCAGCCAGTTGGCCGCGATCAGTGTGCCGCTCAGCGCGAGGATCGCCAGCCGTTTCGGGTTGTCACGCAGCTCGCGCCACCAGCCTGGATGCTTCCACACCAGCAGCAGCAAGGCACCGAACAGGGCGGACCAGAGCACGCGGTGGATGATGATCTCCACGGCGGGCACGCTGGCGATGGCTTTGAAGTAGAGCGGGAACAGGCCCCAGATGATGTAGGCACTGAGGCCCAGGATGTACCCGCGACGCGGGTTGGCGGCTTGCATGCAAAATCCTTGCTTAGGCAGCTAACAAAGAGGGGATTGTAGGGCGGTTGTATAGATGTGTCGTGTCACAAAACAAAAAGATCGCAGCCTTCGGCAGCTCCTACATGGGAATGGTGTACACCCGTAGGAGCTGCCGTGTGGTGGTCGAACGTTTTTGGACCATGATGTAGGAGCGTCGATTTAAGGAAGCATCATGGGATATCGGGTTGTTACCTCTGAGGAAAAAGCGGAAGCCATTCGCTTGGTTGTGGAGATGAATTACTCCATACCTAAAGCCTGTGAGGCTACAGGTGTGGGGCCAACAGCGTTACGCCGCTGGGTTTCACGCTGGCGCCGGGAGCAGGAAGGAATTGTGCAAGCTCCTCGCCTACAGGATCAGGAGCTGATTGAGTCGCTCCAGGCGAAACTGGCGCTACTTGAAGCCGAGAACCAAGTGCTAAAAAAGCAATTGCCCTCTCATCTAAAGGTTCTGTTCGGTCGAACCAAGTGATTGATGGCATCAGAGGGGCAATGTCGATTCGGCGTATGTGTGTCTTGTTCGGCTTGGCCCGCAGCAGCTATTACGTGAAACGTAAAGCCGTGCGGCAGCGACCAGTTTTGGGAGATCTGGGGAGTAAACTTCGTGCGTTGCATAAGCAGCATCGAGAAGCATTGGGTACTCGCGGGCTATCCAAGGAGTTGAGGAAAGAGGGAGTTTTTATAGGGCGTTATCGAATGCGTACCTTGATCAAGACCTTTGACCTACAGCGGCGCAGGCCACGTTATGCGCACTATCGCCGGGCCACGAAGCCAGCTGTCGTTGCACCGAACATACTTGATCGTCGTTTCAATCCAGCCCGGTCAGACACGCTTTGGGCAGGTGATATCACCTACATCAGAGTGGGACATGGCTGGCTGTACCTGGCAGTGGTGATGGACCTGTTTTCGCGCAGGATTGTGGGATGGGCTTGCTCACGAACAGCGGATGCCGAGCTGTCTATGAAGGCACTGAAGCTTGCGGTAGCACTACGCCGTCCGATGCCTGAACTGCTATTTCACTCTGATCAGGGCTGCCAATACACCGCCGATCGCTTTGTTGAGTGCTTGGCAGAAAACCGGATCGTTCAGAGCATGAGTCGTCGAGGTAACTGCTGGGATAACGCAGTAGTCGAGCGCTACTTCAGGACGTTGAAGCACGATTGGATGCCGGAAAACGGATACCAGAATCATTTCGAAGCGGAGAAGGATGTGATGGATTTCATCTCGCACTACAACCATCGCCGTTGCCACTCAGCCTCGAACAACTTGCCGCCTGCGCTGTTTGAGCAGCAGGCGGCTTAATGCTCCTACGGAGTGGTGCAAAAAAACTGAACCACTACACCGAAGGCTGCGATCTTTTGATCTTAAAAAAGCTTGAGCGGCTCTTCATTCAGCGCCGCGAGCTGCTCACGCAACGCCAACACCTGATCCCCCCAATACCGCTCGGTCCCGAACCACGGAAAACTGTGCGGGAACGCCGGGTCGTCCCAGCGGCGTGCCAGCCATGCGCTGTAGTGCATCAGGCGCAACGCGCGCAGCGGCTCGATCAGCGCCAATTCCCGCGGGTCGAAGTCGTGAAATTCGTTGTAGCCGTCCATCAATTCCGATAACTGGCCCAGGCATTCCTGACGGTCACCGGCGAGCATCATCCAGATATCCTGCACCGCCGGGCCCATGCGGCAGTCGTCGAGGTCGACGATGTGGAACATCTCGTCGCGACACATCATGTTGCCGGGGTGGCAATCGCCGTGCATGCGGATGTTCTGGTGCGGCGTGACGTTGTAAACCTCTTCCACCCGCTTGAGCAGGTCGCGGGCCACGGACTCGTAGGCCGGCAGCAGGCTTTTAGGGATGAAGTTGCCTTCGAGCAAGGTCGTCAGCGAATCGTGACCGAAGTTCTTCACGCCCAGTGCTTCGCGGTGATCGAAGGGTTTTGTCGAGCCGACGGCATGCAAGCGACCGAGGAGTTGGCCGAGGCGATACAACTGATCGAGATTGCCCGGCTCCGGCGCGCGTCCGCCACGGCGAGGAAACAGAGTGAAACGGAAACCGTTGTGTTCGTGCAGGCTCGCACCGTTGTGAATCATCGGCGCCACCACCGGCACGTCGCACTCGGCGAGTTCGAAGGTGAACTGGTGCTCTTCGAGAATCGCTTCGTTGGTCCAGCGCTGCGGACGGTAGAACTTGGCGATCAGCGGCTCGGAGTCTTCGATGCCGACCTGATAGACGCGGTTCTCGTAGCTGTTGAGCGCCAGAATGCGCGCGTCGCTGAGAAAGCCGATGCTTTCGACGGCATCGAGCACGAGGTCTGGGGTGAGGGTTGCAAACGGGTGGGCCATGCTGACTCCTGCGCGCAGCAGGCTGCCGCGTCCGGCCAAGCATGGTAGCGCAGACGGGGAGGCTTTAGTGGTTGGGGTTGAGATGAGTGTTGTCTGGGCTGACGCCTTCGCGAGCAAGCCCGCTCCCACATTTGGATCTTCAGTGTGCACACATTCTGCGGCACACAGGAGATCCCCTGTGGGAGCGGGCTTGCTCGCGAAGGCGGCTAATCAGGCGCCGACGATCCCGCCATCCTCACGCGAGATGGCTATCACCGAAGACCGCGGCTTGCTATTCGGCAAATGCTCAGGGAACGTCGATCCACCGTTTTCCCCCGGATGCTGAATCCCGACAAACAGCGTCTTCTGATCCGGCGAGAAGCTGATCCCCGTCACCTCGCAGCCAACCGGCCCGACCATGAAGCGACGGATCTCCCCGGTCACCGGGTCTGCGCACAGCATCTGGTTGTTGCCCATGCCGGCAAAATCACCGGCGTTGCTCGAATCGCCATCGGTCAGAATCCACAACCGCCCGGCCTTGTCGAAACCCAGGCCATCCGGGCTGTTGAACATGTTCTGTGGCGTGATGTTCGACGAACCGCCCTTCGGCGTGCCGGCGTGGACACCCGGGTTGCCGGCGACGACAAACAGGTCCCAGGCAAAGCTTTTCGAACCGTGATCATCGCGGTCGGTGTGCCAGCGCAGAATTTGCCCGTAGACGTTTTTCTCCCGAGGGTTCGGTCCGCCCACCGGTTGACCGTCTTCACCGCGCTTGGCGTTATTGGTCAGCGTGCAATAGACCTGGCCGTCCTTGGGGCTGACGACGATCCACTCCGGACGGTCCATGCGCGTGGCTTTCACCACGGTGGCCGCGAGTCGCGTGTGAATCAGCACTTCGGCCTGATTGGCAAAACCGCTGCTGGCGTCGATGCCGTTTTTGCCGTGGGTCAGTTCGATCCACTCGCCCTGGCCTTTCGGGTGATCGGCGTTGCCGTCGCCGGCGTCGAAACGCGCCACGTACAAGGTGCCGTGGTCGAGCAGGTCGCGATTGGCTTTCGGGTTTTTGTGGTTGATCTTGTCGCGGCTGACGAACTTGTAGATGAATTCACCGCGCTCATCGTCGCCCATGTACACCACGGCGTGGCCGTCATGGGTTTCGGCCAGGGCTGCGTTTTCATGTTTGAAACGGCCCAGTGCGGTGCGCTTGACCGGGGTCGATTTCGGATCGAACGGGTCGATTTCCACCACCCA
Organism: Pseudomonas sp. LB3P81; assembly: GCF_054897965.1. Taxonomy (NCBI): domain Bacteria; kingdom Pseudomonadati; phylum Pseudomonadota; class Gammaproteobacteria; order Pseudomonadales; family Pseudomonadaceae; genus Pseudomonas; species Pseudomonas sp. LB3P81. The sequence goes on from NZ_JBUBVG010000001.1 coordinate 3,914,252, forward strand.
ACCGTGACGGTTGAGTTCGTTGGGGTTTTTTGCCAGGTCGAATCGCTCGTCGTGTTGATGCCAGTTGATCTCTTTACTGGTTGCCACGGCGCCGTAGCGTTTCTGCGCGGCGTCGAATTTTTGCTCGGCATTGCTGCTGCCGAAGCAGTCGGTGAAGTTCTCTTCGCAGGTCAGGTAGGTGCCCCACGGCGTCTTGCCGTTGGCGCAGTTCTGGAAGGTGCCGAGAACGTTCTTGCCGTGCGGGTCGGCGCTGGTTTTCAACAGGTCATGGCCGGCAGCGGGACCGCTGAGGCTGATCGGTGCGTTACCGTGAATGCGCCGGTTGTAGCGCGAACCCTGAACGAATTGCCAGTGGCCGTTCTTGCGCTGCACTTCGATTACCGACACACCTTCGCAGGCCAGCGCCTTGCGCACTTCTTCCTTCGATTGCGGCATGCCGCCGTGCGGGTAGAGGTAGCGGTAGTTGGTGTATTCGTTGTTGATCGCCATCAGCGCCCGGTCTTTCTCACCCGGAAATTCAAACAGGCTCATGCCGTCGTTGTTGTCGCCGAACTGGATTTCCTGATGCTCGGCGGTGCCGTTACCGCTCGGGTCGAACGCCGGACCGTTCTTTTGCAGCGGCTGGCCCCAGCTGATCAGCACCGAAGACTTGTAGCCCGGCGGCAGGGTAATGGCGTCGCTGGTGGCGGCGGGGATGCTGTCAAAACCCAACAGTTTGCTGGTGCCTGCGCTGACACTGGCTGCGAGTACGCTGCGGCTCAGCAGGTTACCGCCAAGGAACATCGCGGCACCGCACAGGGCGCCCGCGCTGATGAAACCACGACGGCTGAGGCCGACCATTTGCTCGAGGTCGGTGGATTGGTTGTCTTCTAATAGGCTCACATCAGGCTCCCTGCGGGTTTTTGAGTCACCTTAAAGAGCGTTAGTGAAGCTTATGTTTCAGAGCGGTGTACCCAGCAAGACGTTGGACGGCGAAAACTGCACCCGCACCGGTTTATCGGTGGCGAGGCCAAGGGTTTTCAGGTGCAGCGGCTCGGCCAGCGCGCACATCGTCTGGCCATTGGGCAGGCCGATGCGCACTTCGCAGGGGCCGTCTTCGGCGTCGAGGATTTCTTCGATAATGCCGGTCAAATCATTGTGTCCGGGTGTTGCAGTGTCTTCGATGGCCAGCAGGTCGAGCCAGCCGGCCTTGATCAGGGCGACGACTTCGGTGCCGGGCTCCAGTTCCAGACGCACGGTGCTGTCGTGGGTGATCTGCGCATTGAGGGCCAGGCCTTCGGCCAGTTCAAGACGAATCAGGTCGTTGCGCCCCTGAGCTTCAATCGCCCTGACCTTGCCGTGCAATTGATTGCGCGCGCTGGTTCTGAGCATCAGGCGGCCGAGCAGGTCCAGGTCGCTGGCGTCTTCGGTGGCTTCCAGCACCTGAGCCTGCAGCGTTTGCAGTTTTTGATACAGGCGCAATACGCGTTCGCCTTCGCCGGACAGTTTGGCGCCACCACCGCCCTTGCCGCCGACACTGCGCTCCACCAGCGGTTTCTGCGCGAGGTTGTTCAGCTCGTCGATGGCGTCCCACGCCGCTTTGTAACTCAGCCCCGCACTTTTCGCGGCGCGCGTGATCGAGCCCTGTTCGGCGATGTGTTGCAGCAACGCGATGCGCTGCGGGCGACGGACAATGTGCTGGGACAGCAATGTAGGCAAGGACATGGCGAGACGCTTTTGCGGGTGACGATGGTGAAGACGTTGGCGGCTTGGGCTATGGGAGTCAAGTCAGACTGCATTCCTTGTGGGAGCGGGCTTGCTCGCGAAGGCGTCAGCTCAGTCGATATCTTTGTTGAATGTCAGTCCGCATTCGCGAGCAAGCCCGCTCCCACAGGTTTTGTGCCTGGCTTAAGTCAAGCGTTGTCGCCGGGTTTGGGAGTACGGGCAAGGCAGTAAACGTCAACCCGGGCGGCGCCGGCGTCCGTTAATATACGAGCCAGGGCTTGGGCCGTGGCGCCGGTGGTCAGCACGTCGTCGACCAGCGCCAGGTGACGCCCCTTGATCGCTGCATCGGGCATCAGGGCGAACGCATTGCGCAGGTTCTTTTTACGAGCCTCGGCCTTCAGGTCCTGTTGCGCGCTGGTGTCCTGAATCCTTTTGAGTAGCAGCTCGTCGCAGGGGATATCCAGGCTCACGCTTAACCAGCGGGCCAGCATCGCGGCCTGATTGAACCCCCGCTGACGCAGACGCTTGGTCGCCAGCGGAACCGGGACCAGCGCATCCGGCCGCTCCAACCCTTCATCGAAGCGATGTTGCAGGGATTGAGCGAGAAGTTCTGCAAGCAGGCGGCCAAACGGCCACTTCGCGTTGTGTTTGAAACGAGTGATCAGGCTGTCGACCGGAAAACCGTAGGTCCACGGGGCAATCACCTGTTCAAAGTACGGCGGCTGTTTCAAACATTGGCCGCACGTCATGCCCGATGCAGGCAAGGGCAGGGCACAGGTCTGGCAGTGATCGCCGAGCCAGGGCAGATCGGTTTCACAAGCCATGCAGATTGGCAGAGCCTCATCTGCTGTCTCGCCGCAAAGCAAACAGGCTTGTTTATTTTTTAACCAGATGTAAACCGGTCCTTTGTGTCGTGGTTGACAGCGCATCGCTCTTCCTTAAATATGCCGAACATCCGTGTCGCGTCTGTGGGTATTCCATTCCCCAGTCGCTTGCCAAGCATAATCAAGGAAACGCCCATGAGCGCCAGCACCTCTGCAACCCTGCGTCATGACTGGTCTTTGGCCGAAGTCAAAGCACTCTTCGTTCAGCCATTCAACGACCTGCTGTTCCAGGCGCAAACGGTGCACCGCGCGCATTTCGACGCCAACCGCGTCCAGGTTTCCACGCTGCTTTCGATCAAGACAGGCGCCTGCCCGGAAGATTGCAAATATTGTCCGCAGTCCGGTCACTACAACACCGGCCTGGAAAAAGAAAAACTGATGGAAGTGCAGAAGGTCCTCGAAGAGGCTGCCCGCGCCAAGGCCATCGGTTCGACCCGTTTCTGCATGGGCGCGGCGTGGAAACACCCGTCGGCCAAAGACATGCCGTACGTGCTGGAAATGGTCAAAGGCGTGAAAGCCATGGGCCTGGAAACCTGCATGACCCTCGGTCGTCTCGATCAAGACCAGACCGAAGCGCTGGCCAAGGCCGGCCTCGATTACTACAACCACAACCTCGACACCTCGCCGGATTTTTACACCAGCATCATCACCACCCGCACGTACAGCGAGCGCCTGCAAACCCTGGCCTACGTGCGTGATTCGGGGATGAAGATCTGCTCCGGCGGCATTCTCGGCATGGGCGAGTCCCTCGATGACCGCGCCAACCTGCTGATCCAGCTGGCCAACCTGCCGGAGCACCCGGAATCGGTGCCGATCAACATGCTGGTGAAAGTCGCCGGTACGCCACTGGAAAACGCCGAAGAAATCGACCCGTTCGACTTCATCCGCATGCTCGCCGTCGCGCGCATCCTGATGCCGCAATCCCACGTGCGCCTGTCCGCCGGCCGCGAAGCCATGAACGAGCAGATGCAGGCCCTGGCGTTCTTCGCCGGCGCGAACTCGATTTTCTACGGCGACAAACTGCTGACCACCGCCAACCCGCAGGCTGACAAGGACATGCAGCTGTTCGGGCGCTTGGGGATTCTGCCGGAAGCGCGCGAAGAGCACGCCGACGAGGTGCATCAGGCCGCCATCGAACAGGCGCTGGTGGAGCAGAAGAGCAGCGAGATGTTCTACAACGCCGCTGTCTGATCCGCTACAAATCCAATGTGGGAGCGGCGGTGCGACGATTCGACTTGCTCGCGAAGACGGCGGCACAGTCGACATCAGCGTTGAATGTCACGCCGCTTTCGCGAGCAAGTCGAATCGTCGCACCGCCGCTCCCACATTGGGATTGGGTAACGGTCCACATTCTGTGATCTCACCACGAGGCCTGCATGTCTTTCGATCTCGCCGCACGCCTTGCTGCCCGTCGTGCCGAAAATCTCTACCGCCAACGGCCATTGCTCGAAAGCCCCCAAGGCCCGGAAGTAGTGGTCGATGGCCAGCCGTTGCTGGCGTTCTGCAACAACGACTACCTGGGCCTTGCCAATCACCCGCAAGTGATCGAAGCCTGGCGTGCTGGCGCCTCTCGGTGGGGTGTCGGTGGCGGCGCTTCGCACTTGGTCATTGGCCACAGCACGCCACATCATGAGCTGGAAGAGGCGTTGGCTGACTTGACTGGCCGCCCGCGTGCGTTGCTGTTCACCACGGGTTACATGGCCAACCTCGGCGCGGTGACCGCGTTGGTCGGGCAGGGTGATACAGTGCTCGAAGACCGCCTCAATCACGCCTCGTTGCTCGATGCCGGTCTGTTGTCCGGCGCGCGTTTCAATCGTTATCTGCACAACGACGCGGCGAGTCTGGCCAATCGCCTGGAGAAGGCCACCGGCAATACGCTGGTGGTCACTGACGGCGTGTTCAGCATGGACGGCGATATCGCCGATCTGCCAGCGCTGGCCCGGGAAGCCAAGGCCAAAGGCGCGTGGCTGATGGTCGATGACGCGCACGGGTTTGGTCCGCTGGGCGCCAACGGTGGCGGGATCGTCGAGCATTTCGGCCTGAGCCAGGAAGACGTGCCGGTGCTGGTCGGCACCCTCGGCAAAGCGTTCGGCACTGCTGGCGCCTTTGTTGCCGGCAGCGAAGAGCTGATTGAGAGTCTGATCCAGTTCGCCCGCCCCTACATTTACACCACCAGCCAACCGCCGGCGCTGGCCTGCGCGACGCTGAAAAGCCTGGAGTTGTTACGCACCGAGCATTGGCGGCGTGAACATCTGAAGACCCTGATTCGTCAGTTCCGACAAGGCGCCGAGCAGATCGGCCTGGAGCTGATGGACAGCTTCACGCCGATCCAGCCAATCATGATCGGCGATGCCGGGCGTGCGGTGCGACTGTCGCAAATGCTGCGTGAGCGTGGCTTGATGGTGACCGCGATCCGCCCGCCGACCGTGCCCGCCGGTAGCGCCCGCCTGCGCGTGACCCTGACCGCCGCGCACAGCGAGGCACAGGTGCAGCTATTGTTGAATGGACTGGCCGATTGTTTTCAACAACTGGGACCGGAGCCAAGCCATGCGTGATCGCCTGATTCTGCTACCCGGCTGGGGTCTCGGCATTTCACCGCTGGAACCCTTGGCGGCCGCGCTGCAGGGGCTGGATGAGCACCTGCGCGTCGAGATCGAGCCGCTGCCGGAACTGGAGTCCAGCGACCTTGAAGAATGGCTCGACGAACTCGACGCGACCGTGCCCCAGGACGCCTGGCTCGGCGGCTGGTCCCTCGGCGGCATGCTCGCTTCCGAGTTGGCGGCCCGGCGCGGAGATCGCTGCTGTGGCTTGCTGACCCTGGCGAGCAACCCTTCTTTTGTCGCCCATGAACAGTGGCCGAGCGCGATGCCCGGCGAGACCTTCGACGCGTTTCTGGCCGGATGTAATGCCGATCCGCGCACGACGCTGAAACGCTTTTCGCTGCTCTGCGCTCAAGGCGCCGAAGACCCGCGCGGATTGTCGCGGTTATTGCTCGGTGGCGCGCCCCACACCGCTGCGTCGGTATTGATGAACGGCCTGGAGCTGCTTGCGCAACTGGATACCCGTCAGGCGTTGCAAGCATTCCGCGGCCCGCAACTGCATTTGTTCGCCGGCCTCGACGGGCTGGTGCCGGCCGAAGCAGCGGGTGATTTGCTGGCGTTGCTGCCGGATGTCGAAATCGGTCTGATTGAACAGGCCAGCCACGCGTTTCTTCTGGAAGACCCTCACGGCGTGGCGGGGGCGATCCAGGCCTTTTTGCATGAGTGCGGTGATGACTGATTTATCCCTTCCGCTTCCCCTTCCAAAGCAGCCCGGCGGCTTGCCGGACAAGCGCCAGGTGGCGGCGTCCTTTTCCCGCGCGGCAGCCAGCTATGACAGCGTCGCCGAATTGCAGCGTGACGTCGGCAGTCAGTTGTTAAGCCGTTTGCCGGGCGATTTCGTGCCGGGTCGATGGCTGGATCTTGGGTGTGGCACCGGGCATTTCAGTCGTGTGCTGGGTGAGCGTTTTCCTGTCGGTCACGGCGTGGCGCTGGACATCGCCGAAGGCATGCTCAATCACGCGCGCCCGTTGGGTGGGGCCACGCACTTCATCGCCGGGGATGCGGAGCGGCTGCCATTGCAGGATTCGACCTGTGATTTGATCTTCTCCAGCCTGGCGGTGCAGTGGTGCGCGGACTTCGCTTCGGTGCTCAGCGAAGCCAATCGCGTGCTGAAACCTGGCGGAATGTTCGCATTTGCTAGTCTGTGCGTGGGCACACTGTCAGAGCTGCGAGACAGTTGGCGGCAGGTGGATGGCATGGTGCACGTCAACCGCTTCCGCGAGTTCGGGGTTTATCAACAGCTGAGCGCGGCCAGCGACTTGAAGGTCGTCAGTCTGCAAGCCCGTCCTCATGTGCTGCATTACCCGGATGTGCGCAGCCTGACCCACGAACTCAAGGCGCTGGGTGCGCACAACCTGAACCCCGGGCGACCGGGTGGTTTGACTGGCAGAGCGCGGATTCTCGGCCTGGTCGAGGCGTATGAGCAGTTTCGTCAGGCCGAAGGCCTGCCGGCGACTTATCAAGTGGTGTATGCCGTTTTGGAGAAACCCTTATGAGCGCAGCGTATTTCATCACCGGTACTGACACCGATGTCGGCAAGACCACCGTGGCTGCGGGTTTGCTGCATGCCGCACGGTCGGCGGGCCTGAGTACGGCGGCGGGGAAACCGGTTGCTTCGGGTTGCGACGTGACGCCCAAGGGCTTGCGCAACGCTGACGCATTGGCGTTGCTGGCGGAATGCTCGGTGCCGCTGACGTATGCACAGGTCAATCCGGTCGCATTTGAGCCTGCCATCGCTCCGCATCTGGCGGCGCGGGAGGCTGGCGTGGCGTTGACGGTGCAATCCTTGTTGGCACCGATGCAGCAGATTCTGGACATGCAGGCGGATTTCACCCTGATCGAAGGCGCTGGCGGCTGGCGCGTGCCGTTGGCGGATCAGGACAACCTGTCGGACCTGGCCATGGCGCTGGATCTGCCGGTGATTCTGGTGGTCGGCGTGCGGTTGGGTTGCATTAACCATGCGTTGCTGACAGCCGAGGCGATTGCGCGGGACGGTTTGCAGTTGGCGGGTTGGGTGGCCAACATCATCGATGCCAAGACTGCGCGTCTTGAAGAGAATCTTGCCACGCTGGCCGAGCGCATTCCTGCGCCGTGTCTGGGGCGAGTGCCGAAACTCAAGGTGGTGACGGCGGAGGCGGTCGCAGAACATCTTCAACTGGATTTGCTGGACTGAAGTTTTCAGGCAGTGGTTTTAACTATGACAAGGCATTGTGCCATTAGTGTTTTTGTCGGGTGTTTTGCCCGTGCGTCTGCTTCAATGGCCGCTGTTGATCCTTCGTAGGACGAGTTCTCCCATGGAAATCTCAGGAAGTACCGCTTTTTACGCCGGTCTGAGCACTATTCAGACAGGGCAGAACCGTGTCGATCAGGCTTCTGGCCAGATCGCCAACAATACAATCGAACGCTCGGTCACCAGCCAGTCTTCCGAGGTTCAGGTTGATCGCCTGCGTTCGGTCGATCGCAGTCAGCAATCGGACCTGGCCAGCAATATGGTCGAGATGGCGCAAGGCAAGTTTCAGGTCGAGGCGGGCGTAGCAGTCGCCAAGGCTTCCGATAAAATGCTCGGCACGCTGATCGATACTTTCGCCTGATCATCCGCTTCATCAGCACTTCCAACGCCGCGACCTTTCGCGGCGTTTTTGTGCGTAAGTCCTTCTTCCCCAACTAAACTTTTTTATACGGCGTGTTGCCTGAGCAACGGCGCAGTGTTGCCGTGTGTCTGGCATTTGCGCGGTGCGATGACGAAAGGCAAAAGATCGACGCTTGACAAGATTTGGGCGTAAACGTATGTTTCAAACAACTGTTTGACCGTCATAACAAATCAATACGGTCGTTCATTCCCGGTTACATCAGCAGAGGTTTATCGCTATGCCTGACTACAAGGCCCCCTTGCGTGATATTCGCTTCGTTCGTGACGAACTGCTCGGCTACGAAGCGCATTATCAGAGCCTTCCGGCTTGCTCCGACGCAACTCCGGACATGGTTGACGCCATTCTCGAAGAAGGCGCCAAGTTTTGTGAGCAGGTGCTGGCTCCGCTGAACCGCGTGGGTGACATCGAAGGCTGCACCTGGAGCGAGTCCGGCGTTAAAACCCCGACCGGCTTCAAAGAAGCCTACAAGCAATTCGTTGAAGGCGGCTGGCCAAGCCTGGCCCACGACGTAGAACACGGCGGCCAGGGCCTGCCAGAGTCGCTGGGTCTGGCGGTCAGCGAAATGGTTGGCGAAGCCAACTGGTCGTGGGGCATGTACCCAGGCCTGTCCCATGGCGCGATGAACACCATCTCCGAGCACGGTACGCCGGAGCAGCAACACGCCTACCTGACCAAACTGGTCTCCGGCGAATGGACCGGCACCATGTGCCTGACCGAACCGCACTGCGGCACCGACCTGGGCATGCTGCGCACCAAGGCCGAACCTCAGGCTGACGGTTCCTACAAAGTCTCCGGCACCAAGATCTTCATCTCGGCCGGCGAACACGACATGGCCGACAACATCGTCCACATCGTGCTGGCCCGCCTGCCGGATGCACCGGCTGGCACCAAAGGCATCTCCCTGTTCATCGTTCCGAAATTCTTGCCGAATGAAGACGGTTCGATCGGTGCGCGCAACGCCGTGTCCTGCGGTTCCCTGGAACACAAAATGGGCATCCACGGTAACGCCACGTGCGTGATGAACTTCGACGCGGCCACCGGTTTCCTGATCGGCCAGGCGAACAAAGGCCTGAACTGCATGTTCACCTTCATGAACACCGCACGTCTGGGCACCGCGCTGCAAGGTCTGGCTCACGCAGAGATCGGCTTCCAGGGCGGCTTGAAATACGCTCGCGACCGTCTGCAAATGCGCTCCCTGACTGGCCCGAAAGCGCCGGAAAAAGCCGCTGACCCGATCATCGTGCACCCTGACGTACGCCGCATGCTGTTGACCATGAAAGCGTTCGCCGAAGGCAACCGCGCGATGGTTTACTTCACTGCCAAGCAAGTCGACATCGTCAAGTACGGCGTGGACGAAGAAGAGAAGAAGAAAGCCGACGCGCTGCTGGCGTTCATGACGCCAATCGCCAAAGCCTTCATGACCGAAGTCGGTTTCGAATCCGCTAACCACGGCGTGCAAATCTACGGCGGCCACGGCTTCATCGCCGAGTGGGGCATGGAGCAGAACGTTCGCGACAGCCGCATTTCGATGTTGTACGAAGGCACCACCGGCATCCAGGCACTCGACCTTCTGGGCCGTAAAGTGCTGATGACTCAAGGCGAGGCCCTGAAAGGCTTCACCAAGATCGTCCACAAATTCTGCCAGACCAACGAAGGCAACGAAGCCGTTCAGGAATTCGTCGCACCGCTGGCTGCGCTGAACAAAGAATGGGGCGAGCTGACCATGAAGGTCGGTATGGCCGCTATGAAAGACCGCGAAGAAGTCGGCGCGGCCTCCGTGGACTACCTGATGTACTCCGGTTACGCCTGCCTCGCCTACTTCTGGGCTGACATGGCGCGTCTGGCTGCCGAGAAACTGGCTGCCGGCACTACCGAAACGGCGTTCTACACCGCCAAGCTGCAGACGGCGCGCTTCTACTTCCAGCGCATCCTGCCGCGTACCCGCACGCACGTTGCAACCATGCTGTCGGGCGCCAACAACCTGATGGACATGAAAGAAGAAGACTTCGCACTGGGCTACTAAGTCCTGAGCTGTCGCTTCAGAAAGCCGCTGTTTCCTTCGGGAACAGCGGCTTTTTTGTGCGCGATTTCCGCGCATAAATATTCCTGACTAAAACGCTAAGAAGAACGACTTTGCTGCCGTTAAAGAGGATGGCGATGTGACATGCCGTTCATTGAGCGGGCACAATGCCATCTCAGTTTGCCGGGTCGGAGTTTTACCCTTGCCGCGTTCTTCCGCTGTACGGTTCAGTCATTTTCTACCGTCACTTCTGCTGTTGATTGCGGGGCTGGCGGCTGCCTACGTCAAGGATCTGAACGTCTTCTTCACGTCGCTGTTCAATGTGTTGCCGACCCTCGTTTTGTTGCTCGGCGGCGCTTACTGCGCGGTTTACCGACGTCAGCGCGAGCTGTTTCTGATGGTCACGGTGTACATCGCCTACTACCTGCTCGACACCCAGACCGATTATTACCGCGACAACGGCAAGGTGCGCGAAGACGCTGCCGTGGTCTTTCACCTGTGCTGTCTGTTGCTGCCGCTGATGTTCGGGGTGTTCGCGGCGTGGCAGGAACGCACCCATTTGTTCCAGGACATGGTCGCGCGCTTCGCGGTGTTGCTGGCCGTCGGTAGTGTGGCGTTGGGCCTGGAGCAAAGTTACCCACAGGCGTTGCTGATGTGGCTGTCGCAAATCCGCTGGCCCGCCCTGCATGGTGCCTGGATGAGTCTGATCCAGCTGTCATATCCGGTGTTCATCGCTTCGTTCCTGCTGCTGAGCTGGCAATACTGGCGTAACCCGAGACCGTTGCACGCCTCCCAACTGGTGGGTTTGCTTGGATTGTTCTGGGCGTTGCCGAAGACTTTCATCCTGCCGTTTACCCTCAACATCATGTGCAGTCAGGTGATGTTGATGATCGCCGCGGCGGTTGCCCATGAAGCCTATCAAATGGCCTTTCGCGATGAGTTGACCGGTCTGCCCGGTCGCCGCGCCTTGAACGAGCGCATGCAGCGCCTGGGGCGCAATTACGTCTTGGCCATGAGCGACGTCGACCACTTCAAGAAATTCAACGATACCCACGGCCACGATGTCGGCGATCAGGTGCTGCGACTGGTCGCCAGCAAACTGTCGAAAATCGGCGGTGGCGGTAGGGCTTATCGCTATGGGGGTGAGGAATTTGCACTGGTGTTCGCGGGCAAGACGCTCGAAGAGTGCATGCCGCACCTGGAAGTGATCCGTGAATCCATTGCGACCTACAACATTCATCTGCGTAATCAGGACAACCGGCCTCAGGACGACCAACAGGGTCGTCAGCGTCGTTCCGGTTCCGCGGCCTCGAGTGTATCGGTCACCGTCAGCATCGGTGTCGCCGAACGGGTGGACCAACGCAACCCCGAGAAAGTGCTCAAGTCCGCCGACGAAGCGCTCTACGCCGCCAAGGGGGCCGGACGAAACTGTGTGGTGGCTTACGGTCAGAACCGTCGTGGTGCGGTGCGCGAGGCGGCTGCGGGTTGAGTGATGATGGCGCATTCAGCGTCTGGACTGTGATTGTGAGGCGTGGTCGACGGCAGTAGGTTTAAGGAATCTGCTGCCGGAGAAATGACCATGCCCGAGTACAAAGCTCCCCTGCGCGACATGCGCTTTCTGATCGACCACGTCTTCGATTTTCACAGCAACTACGCGGCGCTGGGTGCCACCGAGGCCAGCCCGGACATGGTCAATGCGATCCTCGAAGAAGGTGCGAAATTCTGCGAGAACGTTCTTGCACCACTCAATCGCAGCGGCGACGAAGAAGGCTGCCATTTCGACAATGGCGTGGTGACGACGCCTACAGGCTTCAAGCAGGCGTTCGCACAATACGTTGAAGGCGGCTGGCATGGTCTGGCGGCCGATCCGGCCTATGGTGGCCAGGGTTTGCCCAGTTCACTGGGGCTGGTCATCAGCGAGATGGTCGGTTCCAGCAACACCTCCTGGGGCATGTACCCCGGCCTGACCCACGGAGCGATGTCGGCGATCCACGCTCACGGCACCGAAGAACAGAAAAACACCTACCTGAGCAAACTCACCGCTGGTCAATGGACGGGCACCATGTGCCTGACCGAAGCCCATTGCGGCACCGATCTGGGCATCATCAAGACCCGCGCCGTGCCTGCAGCGGATGGCAGTTTTGCGATCTCCGGCAGCAAGATTTTCATCTCCGCCGGCGAGCACGACATGAGCGACAACATCATTCACCTCGTGCTGGCGAAACTGCCGGATGCGCCTGCAGGAACCCGGGGCATTTCGCTGTTTATCGTTCCCAAATTCCTGCCCGATGCCGACGGTGAAGCGGGCGAGCGCAACGGCGTTTCCTGCGGCTCGATCGAACACAAAATGGGCATCAAGGCTTCGGCCACCTGCGTGCTGAACTTCGACGAGGCCAAGGGCTTTCTGATCGGTGAGCCGAACAAGGGCCTGAACTGCATGTTCACCATGATGAACCATGCGCGCCTCGGCACCGGGATGCAGGGTTTGTGTCTAGGAGAAGCGAGCTTTCAGGGTGCGATCAAATACGCCAACGACCGTTTGCAGATGCGCTCGCTGACCGGCCCGAAAGCACCGGAAAAAGCCGCCGACCCGATCATCGTTCACCCTGATGTGCGCCGGATGTTGCTGACCATGAAAGCCTTCAACGAAGGCAACCGTGCGCTGACGTACTTCACCGCGCAGTTGCTGGACGTTGCGCACCTCAGTCCGGATGAAATCGCGCGACAGGACGCCGAAGACCTGTTGGCTTTCCTGACGCCGATCTGCAAAGCCTTCATGACCGACACAGGGCTGGAAGTGACCAATCACGGCATGCAGGTGTTTGGTGGCCACGGTTTCATCCGTGAGTGGGGCATGGAGCAACTGGTTCGCGATTGCCGGATCGCACCGATCTACGAAGGCACCAACGGCATTCAGGCGCTGGATTTGCTCGGACGCAAAGTGCTCGGCAGCCAGGGCAAGCTGCTGCGCGGCTTCACTAAAATTGTTCACAAGTTTTGCGCTGCGAACGCCGGGCATCCGCAACTCGCCAGTTATGTGGCGAAACTCAACGGTTTGAATCAGCAGTGGGGCGAATTGACCACCCAGGTCGGCATGGCTGCGATGAAAAATCCGGACGAAGTCGGCGCCGCGTCAGTGGACTACCTGATGTATAGCGGTTACATCATCCTCGGCTATCTGTGGCTGCGCATGGCTTTGGTGGCTCAGGCGCAGTTGGATGCAGGCAGCGGCGATGCCGATTACTGCCGGGGCAAACTGGCGACCAGCGAGTTTTACTTCAAGCGCTTGCTGCCGCGCACCGCTGCTCATCGAGCGGCCATCGAAGCGGGAAGTGATTGCCTGATGAAGCTGCCGGCGGAGTTGTTTGCGCTCTGACCAATAGCGGAAAAGCTTCGCGGGCAAGCCTTGCTCATACAGGGCCGTCGTCGTATACACGTTGTGTGAACGACACAAACCCTGTGGGAGCGTGGCTTGCCCGCGAATGCGTTCTCGCAGACATAAAAACTCAATGACCAAAAATTACAAAACGGTCACGGCCTGACCCTATGTGTCACAAAAGTTCTTGGGTTACACTCGGCCCCCTACGAAACTTTCTTCCTACGATTCACCTGTAAAGATCCTGCGAGGTTTGCCATGGCTGACTACAAAGCGCCCCTGCGCGATATGCGCTTCGTCCTTAATGAAGTGTTCGAAGTCGCTAAACTCTGGGCCGAGTTGCCTGCACTGGCCGAGACTGTCGATGCGGAAACCGTTGAAGCCATTCTCGAAGAAGCCGGCAAGGTCACCGGCAAAAGCATCGCACCCCTGAACCGTGCAGCTGACGAAGAAGGTTGCCATTGGGCGGACGGTGCTGTCACCACGCCGGCAGGTTTCCCACAGGCTTATCAGACTTATGCCGAAGGCGGTTGGGTCGGCGTCGGTGGCGATCCGACCTACGGCGGCATGGGCATGCCCAAGGCGGTTTCGGCCCAGGTCGAAGAAATGGTCAACTCCGCGAACCTGTCGTTCGGTCTGTACCCGATGCTGACCGCCGGTGCTTGCCTGTCGATCAACGCACACGCCAGCGACGAGCTGAAAGCGGCCTACCTGCCGAACATGTACGCCGGCGTCTGGGCCGGTTCGATGTGCCTGACCGAGCCGCACGCCGGCACCGACTTGGGGATCATCCGCACCAAGGCCGAACCTCAGGCCGACGGTTCCTACAAAGTCAGCGGCACCAAGATTTTCATCACCGGCGGTGAACACGACCTGACCGAGAACATCATCCACCTGGTGCTGGCAAAACTGCCGGACGCGCCGGCGGGGCCGAAAGGCATTTCGTTGTTCCTGGTGCCGAAGTTCATGGTCAATGCCGATGGCAGCCTGGGCGCGCGCAACCCGGCGACTTGCGGTTCGATCGAGCACAAGATGGGCATCAAGGCGTCCGCGACCTGCGTGATGAACTTCGACGAAGCCGTGGGCTACCTGGTCGGCGAGCCGAACAAAGGCCTGGCGGCGATGTTCACGATGATGAACTACGAACGTCTGGGCGTCGGCATCCAGGGCCTGGCCTCCGGCGAGCGCTCTTACCAGAACGCCGTCGAGTACGCCCGCGACCGTCTGCAAAGCCGTTCGCCGACTGGCGCGCAGAACAAGGACAAAGTGGCTGACCCGATCATTGTCCACCCGGACGTGCGTCGCATGCTGCTGACCATGAAAGCCTCGAACGAAGGCGGTCGTGCGTTCTCGACGTACGTGGCCATGCAACTGGACACCGCCAAGTTCAGCGAAGACGCAGCCACCCGCAAGCGTGCGGAAGACCTGGTGGCGCTGCTGACCCCGGTAGCCAAGGCGTTCCTGACTGACCTCGGTCTGGAAACCACCATTCATGGCCAGCAGGTTTTCGGCGGCCACGGTTACATCCGTGAATGGGGCCAGGAACAACTGGTTCGCGACGTGCGCATCACCCAGATCTACGAAGGCACCAACGGCATTCAGGCGCTGGACCTTGTAGGACGCAAGATCGTCGGCAGCGGCGGGGCGTTCTACAACCTGTTCGCCGACGAGATTCGCCACTTCACCGCGACTGCCAGCGCTGACCTGGCTGAGTTCACCAAGCCGCTGAACGATGCCGTGACCACCCTTGACGAATTGACCGCATGGTTGCTGGATCGGGCGAAAAACAACCCGAGCGAAATCGGCGCGGCCTCGGTCGAGTACCTGCAAACCTTCGGTTACGTGGCTTACGCTTATATGTGGGCACTGATGGCCAAGGCGGCCTTGGGCAAAGAAGCGCAGGACGATTTCTACGCAAGCAAGCTGGGCACTGCGCGGTTCTATTTCGCACGCCTGCTGCCGCGTATTCATTCGCTGAGCGCGTCGGTGAAGGCCGGTAGCGAATCGCTGTTCCTGCTGGACGCAGCGCAGTTCTGACAATGTAACGTCATGTAAGCATTCTCCTACATGACGTGCTGCTGTTCTCCCATGGATGAAGATTGGATCCACCGCTAATCTACTTCTCATGGACGTCGCGCAGGAAGCGCAAAGCAACAACACGGACACGTAGGATTCTGCCAGGACGGCGGAGTGAAATGGATGTCAGGGAAACAGTCTGCAAAGCCCCGCTTCGGCGGGGTTTTCTTTGTCCGCAAAAAAGTAATCAGCTCAGCCCATTCAGGGGCGTCGAGCGCTCATCCGGTCCGTTCATCACTTCTTCCAGCAAGGTTCGCAATAAGGCCAGCGAGGCTTGTTGCCGCTGCACATCCCGACACACCAACCCGACTTTCAGCGGCACCCGCGGTTCGGTCAGCGGTTTCCAGAGCAGTTCACGGTTGCCGAGCGCTTTTTGCGAGCGGCCCGGAAGCACGGTTGCCAGCCGGGTGTGGGGCAGACTGTCGAGAATCCCCGCCATATTGTTCAGTTCCGCCTGCACCTGCGGTCGCCGCCCCTGGTTGGCCAGTTGCGTCTGCCAGATCTGCCGCACCTGAAACTCTTCACCCAGCAGCAACATTGGCAACTCGGCAGCCTGACTCATGGAGACTTTCTTGAATTCGCGCAACGGGTGATCCGCCGGGATGACGAGCGTCAGTTCATCTTCGTACAGCATCACGCCGTGCAACCCCGGCTGGCGGGGCGGCAGGTAACTGATGCCGATGTCCAGAGAGCCGTTAAGCAGCCGCCGCTCGATCTCCAACCCGGTCAGTTCATAGATCTGCACCACCAAGTGCGGCTGCGCCTTGCGCACGCGCTCGAGCATTTGTGGCACGAGACTGGTGTGGACGGTTTGCAATACGCCAATGGCCAGCGTTCGAAGCGCTTGCCCCTTGAAGTTACCCAGCGCTTCACGCGCCCGTTGCAAGCCATCGAGCAATGGCAGGGCGTGGTTGTACAGCGTGTGGGCCGCCAAGGTGGGAAGCAGACGTTTGCTACTGCGTTCGAAGAGGCTGACATCAAGGTTTTGTTCGAGGTGGCGGATCTGTTGGGACAGTGCCGGCTGAGAGATTGAAAGTCGCTCGGCAGCCCGGCCCACATGGCCTTCTTCGTAGACCGCGACGAAATAACGCAGTTGTTTGAAATCCATAAGATTTGCTTATCGAAAATGCTGAGAAATCGAAATGGCCCGAGGCCTTGCCTAAGCCTAGTCTAACGGCATTCACAAGGCTTACAGGGCCATAGAGCGCGATGAATACTGTTTATGCTGAGGTTGTTTACATAGGTAAGCCAAAAAACCTAAAACGAGGTTTTTTCGGATGAATCTGTTCAATTTACGGCGTAGCGCTCCCAGCCTTGATGACTTGGCCGCGGACAATTTCCTGCCGTCCAGAAGTGACAATCTTTCCAGCGAGTGCCTGATGCCCAGTGTCGAGCGGCCGAAACAGATTTTTGTGCGCGGCCAAGGCTCCTGGTTGTGGGACAGCGATGACCGTGCCTATCTGGATTTTTCCCAAGGTGGCGGGGCCAATAGCCTCGGACATAGCCCTTCTGTACTGGTCAATGCGATTACGGCGCAGGCTCAATCGCTGATCAACCCCGGTTTCGGCTTGCATAACCGTGGCATGCTCAACCTCGCCGAGCGGCTCTGCGTCAGCACCGGCAGCGATCAGGCGTACCTGCTCAACAGTGGCAGCGAAGCCTGTGAAGCGGCGATCAAACTGGCGCGCAAATGGGGGCAGCGGTATCGCGGCGGTGCTTCGCGGATCATCGTGGCCAAAAAGGGTTGTCATGGTCGTAGTCTCGGGACGATTCCGGCGTCCGACAGTTCCAATCTGGCCAATCGCTTCGAACCGCAGCTACCCGGTTTCAGCCACGTGCCGTTCAACGATCTTGCAGCCTTGCATGCAGCGGTTGATGCCCGGACCGTGGCAATCATGCTCGAACCGATCCAGAACGAAGCCGGGGTAATCCCCGCCACCGAGCATTACCTCAAGGGCGTTGAACGCCTGTGCCGTGAGCTCGGCATTTTGTTGATCTTCGACGAAGTGCAGACCGGTGTCGGTCGCCTCGGGACATTGCTCGCGGAACAATCCTACGGCGTGCGAGCCGATATCGTCGTCCTCGGCAAAGGGCTGGGCGGTGGCGTGCCATTGGCGGCGCTGCTGGCGCGGGGCAAGGCCTGCTGTTTCGACCTCGGTGAACTGACGGGCACCCACCATGGCAATACGCTGATGACCGCTGCCGGCCTTGCGGTGTTCGATAGTGTGCAGGACAAGGGTTTCCTCGAGCATGTCCGGGAAACCGGTCAGCACCTTCGCGAAGGCCTCGCGCGTCTGACTCATCGCTATGGGCACGGTGAATTACGCGGGAAGGGACTGTTCTGGGGGCTTACCCTGTCCGACGATTCGGCTGACGCCGTCGTCAAAGCAGCGATGCACGAAGGGCTGCTGCTCGACGCCCCGCAAGCCGATTGCCTGCGTTTCACCCCGGCGCTCACCGTCAGCAAGGCCAACATCGACGAAATGCTTTTACGCCTGGCCCGCGCCTTTTCCCGAGTACGCACCGCACAGCTGCAATGCCGCAAAGGGATTGCCGTCTGATCAGACCCGCCCTACACGAATTCCCGAACCGTCTCGCGGTATAACGCATCGCCCCACGTTTGATTCTTTTGACGTGGGGTGTTTTTTTGTCTCTGCGTTTTGCCAGATTCCAATCGGAGCTTGAGCGATAGCGGGATCAATGGCTTTTTAGAGGAAGTCGGCAAGGAGTGCCGATGCCCGCGAAACGACATTGTCGTGGGGCTGGTTTTGATTTCTATACCACTGAGTGGTATGTTTTTGTGGAAGGGATGCCGATGTCACCCAGGTTATTCAAGACAAAGCGTTTTGCGGTGCAGGCTGGTAAGGCCTGGATTTGTGATGATGAGCTTCGTGAGGCGTTCACCGAAATGCTCAATGGCCAGGCTGAAAGTCTGGGCGGCGGGGTCTGGAAGAAGCGTCTGAATGCCAATCGACACCGCTCGATTGTCGCGGCCAAAGGCGGTCGATACTGGGTTTATCAGTTTCTGTACGCCAAGAAAGATCAAAGCAATATCAGTCCGGCTGATCTGATCGGCTTTCGGAAAGTGGCGAAGACCTACGAAAGGCTGACAGATTTGGAAGTCCAGCACCTACTGGATACGAGGGAGTTTTTGGAGATATTCATGAGCAAGAAATTTAAAAGTGAAGCCTTGGAGTCGGTACACGAATCCGCCAGCGCCTTGTATGCCATCGGCGCAATCAGCAAGGCAACCATGCGCGAGTTCGATGAGTCATGCCTTGCGACGGTGCCGGACGCGATCCCCGCGGAGCAGATCAAAGCGCTGCGCGAGCGCAATAACGTGAGTCAGCCGGTATTTGCACGTTATCTGAACACCAGCGCGTCAACGGTCAAACAGTGGGAAGCAGGGGACAAACATCCCAGTGGCATGGCGCTGAAGTTGTTGAGCATCGTGCAGAAACACGGTCTGGAGATACTGGCCTGAAAAACCGCACTGAACCCTGACGAACGGTGTTGGTCGATTAGCAGTAAGGTTCACACGAGCCCACTTCACATTAGGAGCTGACCCATGGACTTCATTCGCATCATCATCGCCATTCTGTTGCCGCCACTGGGTGTGTTTCTGCAAGTCGGTTTCGCCGGCGCGTTCTGGCTGAATATTCTGCTGACGCTGTGCGGTTACATCCCGGGGATCGTGCATGCGGTGTACATCATTGCCAAGCGCTGAGTTTCGCGTCGCAAGATAGATCGCTTTCGTCGGAACGCCGCCCGGAGCAAGCCCGCTCCCACATTTGATCTTCAGTGAACACACAAACTGTGAACACCAAAGATCAAATGTGGGAGCGGGCTTGCTCGCGAATGAGGCGCCGCAACTTCTGCACGGAGCGCCGACCTTAGTCCGCCAACGCCATCACCCGCCGATAAAACAACCACTCCTGCTCCAGCGCATGGGCCTGATTGCCGGCCTTGCGAAAGCCGTGACGTTCGTCCGCGTAATAATGCGCCTCAACTAGAATGCCGTTTTTCTGCAGCGCCTCGACCATGTCGCGGGTCTGCTGTGGCACGACGACGGCGTCGAGTTCACCCTGAAAGAAAATCACCGGCACGCTGATGTTGCTCGCATGCAGCAGTGGCGTGCGTGCGGCGTAGCGTTCGGCGTCTTTGACAGGATCGCCAATCAGCCAATCCAGATAATCGCCTTCGAACTTGTGTGTCGCGCGGCCCAGGGCAACGGGATCGCTGACGCCGTAAAGGCTGGCGCCAGCGCAGAAGCCCCCCTTGAACGCCAACGCGCACAGCGTGGTGTAGCCGCCGGCGCTGCCACCGCGAATAAACGCCTTGTCGCCATCGATCAACCCGCGTTCGGCGAGGTGGGTGACCACCGCGCAGGCATCTACCACATCCACTTCCCCCCAACTCAAATGCAGCGCTTGGCGATACGCCCGACCGTAGCCGCTGCTGCCACGGTAGTTGAGGTCGGCCACGGCAAAGCCGCGTTGCGCCCAGTACTGGATGCGCGGATCGAGCATCGGGTAGCACGCCGACGTCGGGCCACCGTGAATGAATACCACCAGTGGCGGTTTCGCGTCGCCAGTCATCGCCGGATAGAAGAAGCCGTGAGCCTCGCCTGCACCGCTCGGGTAGCGCAGGGTTTGCGGGACGCTGATTTGCTCGGCGGGCAACGGTGCCATTCCCCCGGCCAACACCTTGACCTGTCGGGTTTTGCGGTCGATGGCGATCACGGCGGACGAACTGACCGGCGAGGCGGCGATGCAGTAGATGAATTGTTCATCCAGTGCGAGATGTCGGAAACGGCTGTAGTCCCCGGTGAAATCTTCAAGGGTGTCACCGCACAGTCCCAGTCGGCCGAATCCGCCTTCCGTCCAACTCGCCAGGTAATTGTTTTCACTGAGGGGCAGCCAGGTGCAACCACCCAACTGCCAGGGCGCTGGCCCATGGTCCGCCGCGGCGCTGGGTAAAGGATTCAGCCCTTCTGAAGATTCCACCCACGGCTGCCAGTAGCCGCCACGATCCGTCAGACAATACAGGCGACCGCTGTCATCGAATCGCGGCTGCTGCAGCGACTCCTGAACACCATCGCCGGCCACACAGCGTGCTTGAGCGCCCTGGCGGTCTGCAACCATCAGGCGAGTCGCGGTCCATGGCTGGTCCGGGCGGCTCCATTCGATCCAGGCTAACCGTTGAGCGTCCGGGCTCAACGTCGGCGCGGCATAAAAGTCCGCCCCTTCGGCCAGCAGATGACGCGCGCCGTCCGCCAGATCTATGGCCACCAGACGATGCCGATCTCGATACTCTTCAACCGCCAGAACCTGTCCGTTGGCAAACTGCAGGTCGCCATAGCGGCATTCGCCGGATGTCAGCACTTCTGGCGTTTCGCCCTTCGGCGATTGGCGATACAGCTGCTGATCCGCCTCGTTGACGAAAACGATCCCGTCATCTGTCAGGCAAAACGCCCCACCGCCATATTCGTACACCCGACTGCGCACACTGAAACCCGCTGGCGTCAGGCAACGTGCCTGGCCGTCACGCCAATGCCAGATGCGGCAAGCGGCATCCTCGGGGCGGTATTCGTTCCAGAACAAGCCATGCTGGCCAACCTGCAATTCGGCGAAGTCGACACCGGCAGCGACGGCCTTGGCGGCGCTGAAGAGGTCAGCTTTTGGCGATGAGTCGTGAGTTTCGTTCATTGCGAAAGGCCAGTTGTTGGATGGTCTGGGTCGCGTGCCCGGCTTCTTCGCGGGCCTTGAGGATCACGCCGTGATGTTCCGATTTGCTGCACACCGGGTCGGCGTTGCTGGCGTCCCCCGTGAGCATGAACGCCTGGCAGCGGCAGCCGCCGAAGTCCTTTTCTTTCTTGTCGCAGGAGCGGCACGGCTCGGGCATCCAGTCGTAGCCGCGGAAGCGGTTGAAGCCGAATGAGTCGTACCAGATGTGCTGCATGCTGTGGTCGCGCACATTGGGAAACTGCACTGGCATCTGTCGGGCGCCGTGACAGGGCAGGGCGGTTCCGTCCGGGGTCACTGTCAGAAAAATACTGCCCCAGCCATTCATGCAGGCTTTCGGGCGTTCTTCGTAGTAGTCCGGGGTGACGAAAATCAGCTTGCACGGATGCCCTTCGGCGGCAAGTTTTGCGCGGTATTCATTGGTGATGCGTTCGGCGTGGACCAGTTGTTCCCTGGTCGGCAGCAGACCGACTCGATTGAGCTGCGCCCAGCCGTAAAACTGGCAGGTGGCGAGTTCGACGAAGTCCGCCTCAAGGGCGATGCACAGCTCGATGATCCGGTCGATTTTGTCGATGTTGTGCCGATGGGTGACAAAATTCAGCACCATCGGATAACTGTGTGCCTTCACCGCGCGCGCCATCTCGAGCTTCTGCGCGAAGGCTTTTTTCGAGCCGGCCAGCAAGTTGTTCACCTGCTCGTCGCTGGCCTGGAAGCTGATCTGGATGTGGTCCAGACCGGCTTTCTTGAAGTCGCTGATTTTCTGCTCGGTGAGGCCGATGCCGGAGGTGATCAGGTTGGTGTAGAAACCCAACTTGCGCGCCTCGGCAATCAGTTCGGCGAGATCCTGGCGCACCAGCGGCTCGCCGCCGGAAAAGCCCAGCTGCGCTGCACCCATTTCCCGCGCTTCGCGAAACACCTTGATCCACTGTTCGGTGCTCAGCTCTTTGCCCTGCTCGGCGAAGTCCAGCGGATTTGAACAGTAGGGGCATTGCAGCGGGCAGCGATAGGTTAGCTCGGCCAGCAGCCACAGGGGCAGGCCGACTTCCGGTTTGGGCGGTAACTTGTCTGACACGGAATCAGGCAAGTTCGATCCAGTGCTGAGCACGGGCAACCTCCATGAATTGCTCGATGTCATCACCGAGCTCCGGCACGCCGGGGAACTGCGCGTCCAGTTCGGCGATGATCGCCGCGACGTCCCGCTCACCGTCGATCAACCCGCCGATCAGCGCCGCGCTTTCATTGAGTTTGATCATGCCTTCCGGGTAGAGCAGCACGTGGCCTTTCTGCGCCGGTTCGTACTGAAAGCGATAGCCGGGACGCCAGGTCGGGGTCTTGCTGCGATCGAAACTCATAAGGGGATTCCTTTATGCCAGACCCGTTGTTCGGTCACGCTGTGATACGGCGGGCGTTTCAGTTCGTAGGCCATGCTCATGGCATCGAGCATGCTCCAAAGAATGTCCAGTTTGAACTGGAGAATTTCCAGCATGCGCTCCTGGCCTTCCCGCGTCGTGTAGTGCTGCAGCGTGATCGCCAGACCGTGTTCCACATCGCGTCGCGCCTGGCCCAGACGGGTGCGGAAATACTCATAACCGGCCGGGTCGATCCACGGGTAATGCTGCGGCCAGCTGTCGAGGCGCGACTGGTGGATCTGCGGCGCGAACAGTTCGGTCAGCGAGCTGCTGGCGGCTTCCTGCCAACTGGCCCGGCGGGCGAAGTTGACGTAGGCGTCCACGGCGAAACGTACGCCGGGCAGCACCAGTTCCTGTGAGCGCAGTTGGTCTGGATCGAGGCCGACCGCCTGGCCCAAACGCAGCCAGGCTTCGATACCGCCGTCTTCACCGGGGGCGCCGTCATGGTCCAACAGGCGTTGAATCCACTCGCGGCGGATCTCGCGGTCCGGGCAATTGGCCAGGATGGCAGCGTCCTTCAGAGGAATGTTCACCTGGTAGTAGAAGCGGTTGGCGACCCAGCCCTGGATCTGCTCGCGGGTCGCCCGGCCTTCATACATCGCCACGTGGTACGGGTGATGGATGTGGTAGTAGGCGCCCTTGGCGCGCAGGGCGGCTTCGAATTCGGCGGGGGACATTGGGGTGTCAGTCATTGCGGTTCTCCGGGGAACAACCGGTGGATTCTGTGGTGTCTGGTCTGACGCCTTCGCGGGCAAGCCCGCTCCCACAGGTGATCGCATTTCAATGTGGGAGCGGGCTTGCCCGCGAAGAGGCCATCCGCTACAGCACAATACTCATGCCGTCATACGCCACTTCAACATCCCGCCGAACCAGCTCGGCACGCTCCGGCGAATCTTCATCAAGGATCGGGTTGGTGTTGTTGATGTGGATAAGCACCTTGCGTTGATTGGGCAGTTGCTCCAGCACTTCCAGCATGCCGCCGGGGCCGTTTTGCGCCAGGTGACCCATTTCCCGGCCGGTGCGGGTGCCGACGCCACGGCGCTGCATTTCGTCGTCGTCCCACATTGTGCCGTCTACCAGCAGGCAGTCGCTGCCGGCCATGATTTCCAGCAGTGGCGCGTCGACCTTGCCCAGGCCCGGCGCGTAGAACAGCTTGCCGCCGGTGTTCAGGTCTTCCACGATCAGTCCGATATTGTCCCCCGGATGCGGGTCGAAGCGGTGCGGCGAGTAAGGCGGCGCCGCGCTGCGCAGCGGCAACGGGGTGAAACGCAGACTCGGACACGCCGGGATGGTGAAGCTGCGGTCGAGTTCGATGCGGTTCCAGTTCAGCCCGTCGTTCCAGTGGGTCAGCATGGTGAACAACGGGAAACCGGTGCTCAGGTCTTCATGGACCATGTCGGTGCACCAGACATTGTGCGGGCAACCTTCGCGCAGGCTGAGCAGGCCGGTGGTGTGATCGATCTGGCTGTCCATCAGGATGATCGCGCTGATGCCGGTATCGCGCAGGGCGCGGCCCGGTTGCATCGGGGTAAAACTCTGGAGCTGGGCACGGATGTCCGGCGAGGCGTTGCACAGCACCCAGTTCACGCCGTCATCGGAAATTGCGATGGATGACTGGGTACGGGCCTCGGCATTCAGGCTCCCGTCGCGAAAACCTGCGCAGTTCACGCAGTTGCAGTTCCACTGGGGGAAACCGCCGCCGGCGGCGGAACCTAGAATCTGGACAAGCATGGGTGCTCCATCATTCCAGCGCTGAAAATAAAAACGCCTCGGTAAACCGAGGCGCTGAGCGGCAGGACAAACTTAGCGGCTCGCGAAGTACATGGTGACTTCAAAGCCGATACGCAGGTCGGTGTAAGCAGGTTTGGACCAGGACATGAGAGCGCTCCTTCAGGAAATGAAACAGGTGAGACCTATACATATAGTCCACCTCCAGCCGGAGATGTTCAGATAGTCAGGTGGCTATGTTGCTCAAAATGACTGAGCGAAAGGCCTGCATTCTCGGAAAGCTAATTGCACCGCCGGTAATGATTATTTTGTCACTTGCCAAGGCGTTTCCGGCACTGAACTGCTGGCCAGGCAGCGCCAGCCACCTTCGGCGTTGTTCAATCGATGGGCGGCGGCGATCAGGGCGGAGCGGTCGATGGCCAGAATCGACAAGCTCAGTCGCGTCAGATAATCCGACGAGCGGCCAGCCAATTTGCCCTGCCAGAGCAGTTCGGCAGCCTGGGCGAAAGGCAATGCAGTTATTTCGAATTGATCCGCCAACGCTTGGCGCTGGGCGATAAACGTCGTTTCGTCGATACCGTCGATCATCTCGGGCAATTCGCTCAGGAATCGTTCGATGTGCTCCAGCAAACTCAAGGGGGCGGTGCTCGGAGATTGCACGCCGAATAACATCCCGGTCTGCCCATGGATCTGGCGCAGT
Source organism: Pseudomonas sp. LB3P81 (assembly GCF_054897965.1). NCBI lineage: Bacteria > Pseudomonadati > Pseudomonadota > Gammaproteobacteria > Pseudomonadales > Pseudomonadaceae > Pseudomonas > Pseudomonas sp. LB3P81. The sequence continues at coordinate 3,939,144 of NZ_JBUBVG010000001.1, forward strand.
GCGTTGAACAGCGCATAACCCAATTGCAGCTCAACCCGCAGGCGATGATAGAACGGCGTCTGACAGACGTGCGCCAGCACGCGCCAGGCGGCTTCGTCGGAGATGTCCTGGGTGGCTGTCGGACAGAACAGCAACAACGCGTGTTCGCTGGATTCGGTGTCGAGCGTTGTCCACAGGCGCTGTGAGTTGATCGAGGATGGCGGGGACGGTTGGGTGTCCGCCACGCCGGGCACCCGGCTCAGGGCCAAACCCATCGCTGCTTGGGTCTGTGCCGACAGGCCAGTGGCCAGGCCTTCCCAGCGCGCACTCGACCATAACTGCTGCAAGTCATCAGTGATACCGGTGTGCTCAAGGCAATGATCGGGCAGCGCCTTGAGCAGTTGTTTAATCGGGATCAGCGCAGTGCTTTTCACTTCTTCCTGTGAGAAACCGCTGTCAGGTTTTGTCAGTTCTTTCAGCGCATGTTCGAGGACGGTCGGCATCGGTTCTTGCAGCCCCGTCATTTTCAGCAGCCATTCATTTCCCGATGCGCTGAAGGAAAAGTCGACGCCCGCCTGACGCGCATCTTCGCGCAGTGGCTGCAGGCTGTTTTCCAAGCGCTGCTGAAGGCGGGAATGAGGTTCGGCCTCGAGCCGCCAGCGCAAGTAAATCGAGCCTTCAGCGATGTTATCCAGCAAGGCCTGGCTGAATTGCATTGGAGAGTTTTCGCGACGGCTGCGCGAACGGTCCTGGGCAAATGTTCGCAGGCCGCGGTGCTTGCTGGTTTGCCCGCGAATCAGTCCGGCATTTTGGGGCGGTGCCTCGGCGCGCAAGAACGGATTCGGTGCCGGCAGTTGCCATTCACCGCTGAAGTTATCCACAGCGCCGATTTTCTTCAGGATGTCCTTGAGCGCTACAACGCCTTGCTCGGATAACCCGGTTTCAAGCTGTTCGCTGTCGAGTCGGGCGAGTTGCAGCGCATCGCTGACTTGTTGCTGGCGCTGGAGCAGGGCAGCGTATTCATCACGCAGACGGGGCCAGTCTTGCTGAGAGGTAAAAAAGCCCAGCCAATCCAGGAGCTTCTCGCGCAGGACGCTCGCCGGTGCGGTCGTTGTGAATTCGATGTGCAGCATCGCTTGTCCGGCAAACTGATACAGCGTTTCGGCTTTCAAATGCTCAGTCAAAGCGCACGCGCGCAACTCAGCCAACAGCCCGCCGGGTTTCGCGACGTTCAACCAATGGCACAGAAACGCCAATGCTTCGGTCGACGAAGGGGGCAGCGATTCGAAGGTAAACAGCAGATCAAGCCGACGCTCGCTCACCTGTTGATAACTTGCGTCCGAAGATTCCATCAGCGGTACAGGCGCCTGTTGCGGGACGTTTTCTCCCATGGGAATCGCGGCGCCGAAACTCAGCGCCATTTGCTTCAGCTCTTCAATACTTTGCGGGCCGGCCAGGCTCAGCGTCATCTGCCCGGTCTGATAAAACCGCTGATGGAAATCCTTCAGCGCTTGCTGAAAATCCGGTTGTTGCACCGGCAGGCTGTCACGGTTGCCGGCATGAAAGCCGCGCAACGGATGAGTCGGCGAAAGTCCATCGAACAGCGCCAGTTGCTGTTGCGCTGTCGCGTCCTGCGACCAGGCGACAAACTCCGCCTGCAACACTTCCCGTTCCCGCTGCTGATCGTCCGGATTCATACGCGGATGAGCGAGCATGTCTGACAGACGCTCCAGCCCACCGCTGAACGCCTGAGGTGGCAACTCAAAAAAGAAGTCCGTGTTGCGTTCGCTGGTCCGTGCATTCACCTGCCCGCCATGACCTTGAACGTAGGCCATCAACCCTTGTTCTGCAGGAAAACGTTCAGTGCCCAAAAACAGCAGGTGTTCGAGGAAATGCGCCAGGCCGGGCCATGCCAGCGGTACATCGTGACTGCCCACAACAACCCGCAACGCGGCCGCGCAGCGCTTCAAATTCGGGGCATGACGCAGCGTTACCCGCAGGCCGTTGGCCAGGGTTTCAGTGTGGGGGCGGGGGGGATTCAACGCAGGCATGAGCACTTCCAGAACAGAGAAGCGCTAATGCTAGCGGATTACAGAGGTTTAGCGCTTGTTAAGGTCGCCGTAGAGCTCGGGGCGGCGATCGATAAAGTAGCGATTGGCGGCGCGGGAATCGACCATCAACTGACGATCCAGCTCACCGACAATCAGCGCTTCATCCAGGCCGGCCTGGGCAATGCGGCTGCCATCCGGCGCGGCGATGCTACTCTGGCCGCAATACTGGATTTCGCCTTCATTGCCACAATAGTTGGCGTACGCCACATAACACTGGTTTTCGAATGCGCGGGCGCGAACGGTGACATCGGCGACGAAGTCGTACGGAATCATGTTCGCCGTCGGCACCAGAATCAGCTCGGCGCCGGCCAACGCCAGACGTCGCGCGTTTTCCGGAAACTCAACGTCGTAGCAGATCAGGAACCCGAGCTTCCAGCCATTGAGCTCCACCAGCGGAAAATCATCCTGCCCGGCGCTGAACATCGAGTGATCGAGGTCGCCGTACAGGTGAGTCTTGCGGTAGTTGCACAGGCGCTCGCCATTGGCGTCGATCAGTTGCACGGCGTTGTAGATCTGCCCGTCCTCGGTGCGCTCGGGGTAGCCATACAAAATGGCGATCCCCGCTGCCTTGGCAATGCGCGCGATCTGCTGCGCCGATTCACCGTTGTGCACCTCCGCCAGTACGCTGACGGCATCGACGCCGATGTTGTAGCCGGTCAGGAACATCTCCGGCAGCACCAGCAAATCGGCGCCTTTCGCTTCCAGCGCCAGTTGATGCAGGCGTTGCAGATTGCCGGCGACGTCCAGGGGCAGCGGCGGACATTGGTAAAGGGCTACGCGCATTCAGGATTCCTCTTACTCGGGCAGGGCGATCGGACCGATCTCGTTGAACACATCTCCTGGACCCGGGTTCTCGGCGTGAGTTTCACCGCCGAAGTGTTTCATGATGCCCCACACCGCATTGAGCGAGGTCTGCACCGCGCCTTCAACCCACGCCGGCGTCCACGAAACGTCGTCGCCCGCGATGAAAATACCGCGTTGTTCAGCCGGCATCTCGTCCTGCATGAAATGCGCGTACATGCGCTGGTTGTAGCGATAGTGGCCGGGCAGGGCGCCTTTGAACGCGCCGAGGAAATGCGGGTCGGCTTCCCACGACACGGTGATCGGGTCGCCGATGATTCGCGCGGCGATGTCGACTTTCGGGTAGATCTTTTTCAGCGCGTTCAACGCCAGTTCCACGCGTTTTTCTACCGGGTGCGGAAGCATTTTCAGTGCGTCGCTCATCCACGAGTACGACAGGCAAATCACGCCTGGCTTGTCGTCGCCGTTGTCGAACAGATACGTGCCACGGGTCAGGCGATCGGTGAGGGTCATGCTCATCAGGTCGCGGCCGGTTTCCGGATCCTTGTCCTTCCAGAACGGACGGTCGACCATCACGAAGGTTTTCGACGATTGCATGTAACGCGTGCGGTCGAGGGCCATCCACATCTTTTGCGAGAACAGGGTTTCGTCGCATTCGATCTGGGTGGTCAGCAGCCAGCTCTGGCAGGTGGTCAGCACCGCCGCGTACTCGCGAGTGTCGCCGTTGTTGTCGGTGACCGCAAAACGGCCATCCGGGGCGTGAGCGATTTTTTTGACCCCGGAACGCGGCGCGCCTCTGTGCAGCGACTTGAGACTGGTGCCTTCGGGCCAGTGCACGCAACGTTCCGGTACGTGGCGCCAGATGCCTTGCGGCACTTGTTCGACGCCGCCGACGACCAGATGTTGGTGATCGTCGCAGTTAGTCATCACTACGCGGAAGATTTCCAGCATCGAGTTCGGGAAGTCCGAGTCCCAGCCGCCGGTACCAAAACCGACCTGCCCGAACACTTCGCGGTGATGGAACGAGAGCTTGGCGAAGGCTTTGGAAGTGGCGACAAAGTCGTAGAAGGTGCGGTCGTCCCACAGCGGAACCAGAGTGTTCCAGAGCTCTTTGAGGCGCGGCACGTCGCGGTCGCGGATGGCTTGCTGGATATCGGAGAACTGCGAGCCGGCCTCCAGTGCGTCGGCCCAGGCGTCAGCCACTTCCTGGAACAGTGCAGGGAGATCGGCCAGCTTCTGTGCGTAGTGGGTTTTACCTTCCAGGTCGATCACGGTGCTGCCAGAGGCAGGCGTCAGCGGATTGGGAAAGGGTTTGGTCTCGAGAGCGAGCTTGTCGACATAGTGGTAAAACGCCGTGGACGACACTGGAAAGCGCATGCCGCCCAGTTCGGCGACGATGCCATCGGTCCCGTTGAAAGCCTGGGAACGCAGACGGCCGCCCATTTTCGAGGCTTCGTAGACGACGGGTTTGAGGCCCAGTTTCATCAATTCATACGCGGCCACCAAACCGGCAATCCCCGCGCCGACGATCGCCACTTCGGCGCCGTGGTTGTGCGCAGGAATGCTGCCCAGACCGGCCGGGTGCTCGATCCAGTCGTCAAAGCCGAATGGAAAGTCCGGGCCGAAAATGGTGACTGGTTTCTTACCGTCTGCAGGATGGCGATTGTTCTTGTTCATGGCTGACCTTGCTGGCGACCGGACGCGGGATGCGCGTCTGAGTATAGGAAAAGATGGCAGCCATTCTAGAGAGCGTAGAACACGTTAATAAGACACAATGTGTCGTCGTTTTGCTAATTAATTGATCAAATCGACGAGCTGTCTGTGCACACTGTTCACTGTGGGAGCGAGCCTGCTCGCGAAAGCGATATGTCAGTTATCGTAGTTTTCAATGGCACACCGCTTTCGCCGGCAAGCCGGTCTCGCTCCCACCTTGGACTGCAGTTAAACCGGCTGACCGCGATCAATCTTGCTGCTGAGAATGATCGACGTCGTGGTCTTCTCCACCCCATCCACACTCCCGATCTGATCCAGCAACTGATCCAGCTGCTCCGGCGATTCAGTCCTTAACCACGCCACATAATCAAATTCGCCACTCACCGCACACAACTGCTGCACCTGTGCCATCGCACTCAACCGCCGCAACACTTCCTTGCCGGACCGCGGTTGCACGGTGATCCCCACATATGCCTGCAACCCGCCATCCACTACTCGTTGACCCAGCCGCACGCCGTAACCTGTGATGACCTTGGTCTTTTCCAGTCGCGCCAATCGCGAAGTCACAGTGGTGCGAGCGATGCCCAATTGCCGGGCGAGCATGGCCACGCTTTCGCGGGCATTGATCTGCAGGGCTGCGATCAATTGGCGGTCGATTTCGTCAAGAACGGGCGGGCGGATGTCGGGCAAGGGGTGGTCTCCAGCGATACAGATCAATGGTTCAGCATGTTACAGGCACATCTTGCACTGCGGATGCTTGATCTGGGCTCGGTACCGTTCATGCCATAGCCACCCAGTCCGGCCCGATGACTTACGTTTCGCCGAAAACCGGCAAGCAGTACAACCTGCTAACGGTGGGTGGTGCGCGTCAGTCCACGGACCGTGGGGGTTATGTGATCGCCTACGCCTTGCCTAAGTAAGGGCGGAATCGCAGGTACGAAAAAGCCGCGCAGAGGTGCGGCTTTTTCGTTCTTGAGATTACTCCGTTACTGCCAGAACGGGTCTTGGTGCCAATCCTGTGGAAATCCCATTGCTCGCTGATTAAGACCGGGAAATTCCTGCATCAGGTCCAATAAACGGCGATCCCAATGGGCGTGTGGGCTCACTTGGTGCATCAAGTAGTTAAGGATGCACAAAACCGAAAAAATCCGCGGATGCTGTCCCTGTTGAAGTAATGCCTGTGGCCATTGAAAGGCTGTTTTCCTGGGCAGTTCCGGTCGTATTCCCAGCTCTCGATTCCACAGTCGCGCGTGATGGGCGCAAATGTTGCGGATGGTGGTCAGGGTATGCAGCCACGATTGCAACAGAGGTGCAGGCAATGCAAGGTACTTGGCGATGATTTTCTTGTCTGCGTCGCGGGCAAGTCCTTTGTAAAGGTGGGACAGATCCCCAAGGGTCAGCTCTTCCAGCATGGCCCATCCCGGCATCAGTGACGGCTGGTCGTACGTTACCGGATAGTGCCGGGCATAGCTTTCTTTCGCACGGTGCCGCTTAAGATGATCTTTACGCCGGGTATCGGTTTGCAGGCGGTCTATCCGTTGGCATTCTTTTTCGTAATCGCGTTTGGCGGTGTTTTGCTTGGTGCGTATGGTTTCCATCAATCGAGCGTGGTCATAGGTGTGCTGAAACAGCCGAGCTTCCATGTACCAATGCCCGCCGTGAGTGGGGCCCATGTGGTTACTGATCAATGAACGAACGGCAACTTCGACGCGCTCGATGGCGTCCATGGCAAGTAGACGCAGCCTACGGTCGAAATCATAGAGATTGGTCAGATCACGAAATTCGGCACCCTTGCGGAAAGGGTGATCTTGAACCTCTGCATGCTGAAAAGTACGCATGTAAGGTGTGAGGCGGAAGAAACTGACAGCTTGCAGGAAGTATCGTGCTCGAGTCTCATCCTGGATTTGCAGGCCACGCTGCTTGAGCAGTTCGATTTGGGCAGTGATGTCGATCACCGGTTTACCAAAGACTCTCATGCCCTAAAAACTCCGGGCAAAAAAAACCCGCGCAATTTGTGCTTAGCTGCTGATGCAACCATAGGCATGGCGGGTGTGTTGCGGGAAAGACTAGGTAGAACCGCTTCGTTTTGCAAGTTTTTTGCTGAAGGGTCAATAAGCGGACAAGCCAGGTTTTGCATGAGGCATCTCGCTGCTTTTGTTGACGAGGAACCTTATATTTTTCAGGTTTTGAGTCTGATTGTACTGGCTGCGAACACAGACCCGGGCTCGATAGGCCGCGTAACAGGGCCTATAAGAATAGAGCTTCAACAACTTGGGAATCTTCCTACTTTGCTCGACAGAATGGACACTAACAGTCAGTCATAGTCGGATTCGAAGAGTGCGGGGCGATGGACATGACAAACAGGATGCCTTCCGTTGTGCGGAATCACGCATTACAGATTGCCCATCACGAAATGGGCCACTACGTCGTGGCCCGCGCATTGGGGTTTGTAACGGGCGGCGTGACTCTGTCCGTGACCATGGACCTAAGGCATCAAGGGGGCGCCTCCATTACCTTGGCGCGCCCGATTTTGTCGATGGAAGCAATGAAAGCGCATTTGGAAGCGCGGATGATGGTCCTGATGGCTGGCGTTATGGGGCAGACATTAGCTTCAACGCATTCGTCCGGGAAACGCGTCGACAAGTCGAAAGCGGTAGCCATCCTGAAGGGCGTGCTGGGGGCGGAACAGGATTATGCAAAAGTAAAAGAGTTGCAGCATTTGCTGCGCAACATCACCTGTCCCGATACGGACCCCGCGTCATCTGACCGTATTGCGGCTGAGCTCAAAGCGATGACTGATCGTGTATGGGGTCGGACTCAAGAAATCGTCGAGGATCTGGCGGATACGATTACCGAATTGGGAAGCGTGCTGGTCGACAGCATGGTCATCGTGGAGCAGTGGGGCAGGGCGGCGGATACGTATGAGGTCGTTTTTACGCGTGAAATGCTTGAGCGGTTGCGGCCGGTGCAGGCCATTCCAGCGTTGGGTGTTTGGGTGTAAGACAGCGCACCACCGATCATCACCTGAAAGCCCCGAATTCTCGGGGCTCATTCCACGGCCCATCGGCCGCTATTTGTCGGACTTCGTATCAGCGCGATCAGGCCCGCGCTCCAACACCTTCATTACATCATCGACCACAGCCTTGCTCATCGCCGTCAGGTAATGCGCGGCCCAGGCGTGGCGGTCGGTGTCTTTGGCGTAAGCGGCGTCCATGGTCAGTTCCTTGGCGAGAAACAATAGATTGGAGGCTTGGGCCAGTGCGTCGGCAAGGGGAACGCCGCGACCGACACGGAATAGCGCTTGGTTTGAGCAGTAGAAGAAAGGTGTGAGGCCGATGGTTTGTAGTTCTGAAGACGCGGTCGAATCTGTTTTGCTCATAGTCTTGCTCCTTGACATAGGGAGCTGCCACATTCGTTACCACACGAATGGGAGGCAGCTGTGCGCAGGGTGGTAAACCGGGAGCCAAGGAAACCGGCACGCCCTAAAGCGTCCCACGCACAGCCGCCATAACACAGGATCACAGTCGTAAAAAACCGACTGCTCATGTGATGGAAACGCTGTTGCGCCTTTTCTCGCCGGGTTACCACACCCGTTCACTGCATTTGCAGCGACGTCCGGAGACTATCCCGTCGAAGAAAAGCGCAACAAGGCATCAAAGTGCCCAAAACGCACGATTCGGAGTTTGCCTACAAGGTCTGCGGGCGTCATCCGATATTGCGCCACCTTAAGTAAACAAAACCAAACGCCATTCACGCAAAAGCCGCGCATTGCGCGGCTTTCTTGTTTGGACTGTCTTGAGGTTGCTGGGCAAGATGGGCTTCATGCAGCTGTGCGATAAGGTCTGCTTGCGGCAACCTAGCTCGACCAAACGCTAGGGCAGAAACGAAAAAAGACGCTATAGGCGTCTTCTTCGATTCGGTAAAGCAGATCCGGACACCACTTACGAACCGCCTTGCGCGGTTACGGCTTTCGCCGCTGGGAAGCGCTCAATCTCATCCGGTCAGTCGCTTCGATAGGTGAGGTCTGACGAAAGCCGCGCACTGCGCGGCTTTTTTGTTTGGTGGGCCCACACGGACTTGAACCGTGGACCAAAGGATTATGAGTCCTCTGCTCTAACCAACTGAGCTATAGGCCCTCAGTAGGCCGCGGATTATAGCGACGGTTTCTCGGCTGTGCTATCCGAAAAATCCGATACGGCTATACGAAGAAACGTCGCGGCGAATTCGTCCGGCGGCAAGGGCAGGCTGACGATGTATCCCTGGATCTGTTCGCAGCCTTCCTGCGCGAGGAATTGCTGCTGCGCGAAGGTCTCGACACCCTCGGCAATCACGGTGAACTGCATGCTGCGACCCAAGGCGATGATCGCGCGAACAATCGCCGCGTCATGGGGATCATCAGGCAGGCCGCGGACGAACGACTGGTCGATCTTGAGGATGTCCAGCGGCAGGCGCTTGAGGTAACTCAGGGATGAATAACCGGTGCCGAAGTCATCGATGGCCAGTTGCACGCCCAGGTGTTTGAGTTGATGCAGTACCGCCAGCGCTTCCTCGGCCTGGCTCATGATGAAGTTTTCGGTAATTTCCAGTTGCAATAATCCGGGCTGAAGAGCGTTGTCCTTGAGCAGTTGTTCGATCCGGACGAGCAGGTTGGGCTGGCGCAGTTGCGCGCCGGCGAGGTTGACCGACAATGGCCCGAGGCATTCATAAGTCAGGTTCCATTCGTACATCTGCCGGCACGCGGTCTCGAGCACCCAGTCGCCGATTTGCAGAATCATCCCGTTCTCTTCGGCCAAGGGAATGAAGTGTTCTGGCGGCACGACACCGAAGGTCGGGTGATGCCAGCGGATGAGGGCTTCAGCACCCACCAGGCGATTGTCGTCCAGGCTGATTTTCGGCTGGTAGTGCAGCAACAGTTCATTGCGCTCGATGGCGCGGCGCAGTTCATGCTCCAGTGCGACCCGCTCGCTGGCCTGAGCGGTCAAGTCGCGGGTATAACTCTCGACCCGGTTGCGGCCCTTGGCCTTGGAGCGGTACATCGCCGCGTCGGCGTTCTTGACCAGTGTGGCGACGTCACAGCCGTCCTTGGGATACAGGCTGGTGCCAATGCTGGCACTGATGAAGAACTCATGCTCGCCGGCCTGGAACGGTGCGGAGAAACAGTTGAGCAACTTGGTTGCGATATTGTCGGCATCGCTGGACTGTTGCAGGCCGGGCAACAGGATGATGAATTCGTCGCCGCCCAGGCGTGCCACGGTGTCGATGTCGCGCAACTGGTCCTTGAGGCGCACGGCGATGCCCTTGAGCAGCAGGTCGCCGACCGGGTGGCCGAGGCTGTCGTTGATGTGTTTGAAGCGGTCAAGATCGAGGAACAACACCGCGCCCTGGCCACCGTTTTCCCGCTGGTTGTTGAGTGCGGTCAGCAGTCGGCTCTCAAACAGCGTGCGGTTCGGCAAGCCAGTCAGCGGATCGTGGTGCGCCTGGTAATCGAGTTTGGCCTGCGCGTGCTTGAGGCTGGAAATGTCCGCGAACACGGCGACAAAGTGGGTGATGAACTTGTCGCGATTGCGCACGGCGCTGATGGTCAGCCAGCTCGGGTACAACTCGCCGTTTTTGCGCCGGTTGGAAATCTCGCCTTGCCAATGACCTTCGGCCGTCAGTTGATGCCACATGGCCGCGTAGAAAGCACTGTCGTGCAGACCCGAGGCGAGCAGGCGAGGGGTGTGGCCCAGTGCCTCGCTTTCGCTGTAGCCGGTAATTTCGGTAAAGGCGCGATTGACCGCGCTGATGTGTTGCTGGGTGTCAGTGATCAACACGCCCTCGGCAGTACTCTCGAACACGGTCGCCGCCTGTTGCAGTTTTTCCTGCATCAAGTGCCGCTCGGTGATGTCCCGGGCGATGGTCAGCATGCAATCTTCGTCGCCAATCGGCAGCGGACGGCTCGACACCTCACAAAGACGGATCTGCCCGTCGCTGCGGCGAATATGGCAATTGAAGTCGCGGACGAAACCGTCCCGATGCAGCAGGTCGAGCATCTGTTTGCGTTCGTTCAGATTGACCCAGATCCCCAGCTCCAATGCCGAGCGATCCACGGACATCGCGCTGTTGAAACCCGTCATGCGGCTGAAACCCTCGTTGACCTCCAGCAGCAAACCGTCGCTCTGCCGGGACAGCAGCAAACCGTCAGGGGAGGCGTGGAAGGCCTTGGCGAATTTTTCTTCAGAGGTTTGCAGCTGTTGCTGGGTTTCCTTGAGTTGGCTGATATCCCGCACAACCACTACCAGCGCAGGCGTCGTGTCGAGGTCGAAAGGCTCGGCGGAGATCAGGCCGGTAAACACCTGGCCATTGTTGCGGCGAAAGGGCATCTCCAGGTTACGGATGCTGCCGGCCTGCAAGCGCTGTAGCAAACCCGGCCCGACGCCAGGAATGCCCCAGATGTTCAGGTCGGTGGCCGTCTGGCCGATGACGTCTTCTGCCTTGAGCCCGATCTGTTCTTCAAATGCTTCGTTGACCTCCAGCAGGCTGCCGTCAGAGAGTCGCGCGATGACCAGGATGTCCGGGCATTGCTGGAATACCGAGGCAAACTTCTGTTCCGACAGGCGCAACGCCTCTTCGGTGCGCTTGGCCTCGCTGATGTCGATCATCAGGCCACGCATCACCGGTTCATGGCCGTGCTCGATCAGGCTGACGATGTCGCGCACCCATATGCAGCGGCCATCGGCAGTGATGACCCGGTAATCGAGGCTGTGATCGCGTCCAGCCAGGACTTCGTGATCGCAGAAGGTCTGGGCACGGGTCAGGTCGGCGGGGTGGATGATGTTGCGCCAGAAGCCTGGAATCAGCCAATGGGCCAGGGGGTAGCCGAGCAATTCTTCGGCGTGGGGCGACACGTAGCTGTAGGTGAAATCGGTGATCCGCGCTTCCCAGGCAATGGCCGAAAGGCTCTCCACCAGCCCGCGGTAATGGTACTCGCTGCTGCGCAGTTCTTGTTCCAGGTCGACGCGGCGGGCGATTTCCGAACTCAGGCGGCGGTTGATCCGGATGACCATCGCCAGCACCGTGACGAGTAGCAGTAAACCCGGCAAGCCGTACACCAGCAGGTCGGACCAGAGCGCTCGATGATCGAGAACGTTGCCGACCCAGTGCTCCTGGATGGTGTTGATTTCGTCCGGGGGCATGTCCGCCAGGACTTTGTCCAGAATGCCGACCAGGATCTTGTTGCCCCGGGGCACGCCCATGGCCAGTTGATAGCGATAGGGCGTCTCGCCGCTGACATAGAGCCCGTCGAGCTTGAGCTGACGCAGGCTCCAGACGCTGGAGGCGAGATCGCCGACCACCGCATCCACTTCATCGGTCGCCAGTGCCTGCAAGGCTGAGCTGACGTTGGGCAAGCCCACCAGGTTCAGGTCGGGATGGTGGGTGCGCAGCAATTCATGGGGCGCGTAGTTTTCCACCACGGCGATTTTCAGGCCGTACAGGTCTTCGAGTTTGCGCGGCTGAGCGCCACCGACGTGGGCAAGAATGACAATTGGAAAGTCCAGGTAGGGGCGCGTAAATGACAGGTATTTCTGGCGTTCCGGGGTCGACATGATGCCCGGTAACAAATCCAGTTTGGCTTGTTTGGCCTGTTCGAGAACAGCCGTCCAGCTCACGGGTTCGATGGGCGTGAGCTTGATGGCCAGGCGTTGGCGGATCAGGTCGATGTAGTCCGCCGCAAGGCCTTGGTAGCGGCCCTGCTCATCGCGAAACTCAAAGGGAGGCCATGACGCATCGACACCCAGACGCAAGTCCGGGTGGGCCGCCAGCCAGCTACGTTCTTCGTCGGTCAGAGTCAGCGCGCCAGCCGTTGCGGTCCAGGTCATCAGCGACAGCAAAAAAAGCACGGTCGGCAGTCTGGGCATAACGGTCTCGTTATGGCTCGGGGAATGCTTCGAGTGTAGACGGATTCGGCGGGAGGGAAGTGCGGGGGATTTTATCTGCATAAAGCAAAACCCCCGGCCTGGGCCGGGGGTTTTGTGATCACTCGTCGAGGAAGGAGCGCAAATGCTCGCTTCTCGTCGGGTGGCGCAGCTTGCGCAGCGCCTTGGCTTCGATCTGACGAATCCGTTCACGGGTCACGTCGAACTGCTTACCAACCTCCTCGAGGGTGTGGTCGGTATTCATGTCGATACCGAAGCGCATGCGCAGAACCTTGGCTTCACGGGCAGTGAGGCCGGACAGGACTTCGCGAGTCGCTTCTTTAAGGCTCTCAACGGTAGCAACATCGATTGGCGACTGCATGGTCGAGTCTTCGATGAAGTCACCCAGATGGGAGTCTTCGTCATCACCGATCGGGGTTTCCATGGAGATCGGCTCTTTAGCGATCTTCAATACCTTGCGGATCTTGTCCTCAGGCATTTCCATGCGTTCGCCCAGCTCTTCCGGGGTCGGTTCGCGACCCATTTCCTGCAACATCTGCCGGGAAATACGGTTGAGCTTGTTGATCGTCTCGATCATGTGCACCGGAATACGGATGGTGCGGGCCTGGTCGGCGATCGAGCGAGTGATCGCCTGACGGATCCACCAGGTGGCATAAGTCGAGAATTTGTAGCCGCGGCGGTATTCGAACTTGTCTACCGCTTTCATCAGACCGATGTTGCCTTCCTGGATCAGATCGAGGAATTGCAGGCCACGGTTGGTGTACTTCTTGGCGATGGAGATCACCAGACGCAAGTTCGCTTCAACCATCTCTTTCTTCGCGCGGCGGGCCTTGGCCTCACCGATCGACATGCGACGGTTGATGTCCTTGATCTCGGCGATCGTCAAACCGGTTTCGGTTTCCAGCGCGGTCAGCTTCTGCTGGCAACGAATGATGTCCGGCTGCAGGCGACCAATGGCTTCAGCGTATTTGCTTTTGCCTTTGGCCAGCGCATCGGTCCAGCTTTCGTCGACTTCATTGCCCGGGAACTGGCGCAGGAAATCGGCACGCGGCATGCGGGCATCACGAACGCACAGTTGCATGATCGCGCGCTCTTGCTGACGCAGACGATCCAGGGCGCTGCGAACACGCTCGACCAGGCCTTCGAATTGCTTCGGCACCAGTTTGATCGGCATGAACAGCTCGGCCAGCGCCAACAGTTCGGCAATAGCAGCCTTGTTGTTGCGACCGTGCTTTTTCAGCGCCTTGCGGGTGATTTCCATCTGATCGGAGACAGCGCCAAAACGCTGTGCCGCGATAATCGGATCAGGACCGCTTTCGGCTTCTTCTTCGTCATCCGTTGCTTCGGCGTCATCGTCGTCGGTGTCGTCGTCCGCTTTCACGGCTTTCGGATCGACTGGCGGCGGCACTTCTGCAGCAGGCGGCGCAATGCCGTCGTCCGGGTCGATATAACCGCTCAGGACGTCGGACAGGCGGCCACCTTCGGTGGTGACGCGAGTGTACTCGGAGAGAATATGGTCAACCGTGCCAGGGAAGTGCGCGATTGCGCCCATCACTTCGCGGATGCCCTCTTCAATACGTTTGGCGATTTCGATTTCGCCTTCACGTGTGAGGAGCTCTACCGTACCCATTTCGCGCATGTACATGCGCACCGGGTCGGTGGTGCGACCAATGTCGGTCTCGACCGCTGCCAACGCTGCTGCTGCCTCTTCGGCCGCGGCTTCGTCGGTATCGGCGTCGGCCAGCATAAGGGAATCCTTATCTGGCGCAACCTCGAATACGTTGATCCCCATGTCATTGATCATGCGGATGATGTCTTCCACCTGTTCCGGATCTGAAATATCCTCCGGCAGGTGGTCGTTGACCTCCGCGTAAGTCAGGTAGCCCTGCTCACGACCAAGTGTGATCAACTCTTTGATACGAGACTGCTGTTGCGCTTTTCCGGACATAACACCCTATCCACTGAAGGTCTTGGCGGGCAAAAAACAAGCCGAGGATTATACCTGAGCTATGACCTCACGCGCCAGTTGAGGTCGGGTTTGGTTCAGCCTTATTGCGTTTTAATAGGTCGCGCATCTGATTTGCTATCTGATTTGCTTCCTCTGCGGTCAATCCCGGTTGCCTTGCTTTTCTGATAAGTGCTTCAAGGCTATCCGTATGTTGACCTGCTGATAGCCTAGTAATGGTGTCTAAAAACTGTTGTTCAAGGTTGTCGCCTTCAATCAGCCACTCCTTTTCCGCCAAAGCTTTGAGAAGACGTCCCTGCTCAGTCCCGTGCCAGCGGGCCATTAACTGAATTGAGTTTAGCTTAGGATTTTTTTGCACGGCCTCGATCAGGGCCACCAGCAGTTGTGCGTAGGTGTTGCTCTCATTCGCGAAGTGATCGGCGGTTTCCACCTTGCCGGCCAGTTCTGGATGATGAATGAGCGTGCGAAGCGCGATCAGAGTCGGGGCTTCCACAGCAATCGGTGTGCGGGGGGCGCTCTGTTGATCGCGATCACCGCCGCGTTTGCTGTTCTTGTCCCAGGGTTTCTTGTCCCATTTCTTGCCGCCGGCGCCGGGTTTCTTCGGCGTCCATTCCTGCTGTGGCACATACATCTCTTGTGCCTGCGGCTGATGGTAGTCGCTGTAGTCCGGCATGGCGTCGTAATCGATGCCTGGATCGTAAGCCGGTGGTGCGTCCTGAGGTGCGCTTTGCACCAGTTGACTCACGGCTTCACCGCTCAGTCCGGTGATCTCGGTCAGGCGCTGACGCATCAGGATGCGCAGGTTCGCACCCGGGACCTTGTCGATCAGTGGTGCAGCGAGGGTGGCCATGTGGGCCTTGCCTTCGAGCGAGCGCGGATCGGATTCCTCGGTCAACTGCTGGAAGAAATAATCCGCCAGTGGCTGTGCGTGTTGATTGATTCGCGCGCGGAACGCGTCGGTGCCCTCGGAGCGGACCAGCGTATCCGGGTCTTCGCCCTCGGGCAGAAACAGGAAGCGCGCCCGTCGCCCGTCTTGCAGGCAGGGCAGTGTGGCTTCCAGTGCCCGCCACGCGGCGTTACGGCCAGCCTGGTCGCCGTCGAAGCAGAACAGCACGTTGGGCACGACACGAAACAGTCGCTTCAAGTGCTCTTCGCTGGTGGCGGTGCCTAGCGTGGCGACGGCGTTGCGCAGACCTTGCTGAGCGAGGGCGATGACGTCCATGTAGCCTTCGACGACGATGATTTCGTCGAGGTTGCGGTTGTTTTTACGCGCTTCATAAAGACCGTAGAGTTCCTGGCCCTTATGAAATACCGGAGTTTCCGGTGAGTTCAGGTATTTCGGTTTGTCATCACCCAATACCCGGCCACCAAAAGCAATGATGCGCCCGCGGCTGTCGCGGATCGGAAACATCACGCGATCGCGGAAGCGGTCATAGCGTTTGCCGGTTTCGGCGTTCTCGATCAGCAGGCCGGCATCGACCATGGCTTTTTGTTGCAGGGTGTCGCTGCTCAAATGCTTGAACAGATTGTCCCAGCCGGGCGGGGCGAAACCGAGTCCGAAGTCCCGGGCGATTTCGCCGGTCAATCCGCGGCCCTTCAAGTAATCCACAGCGGCTTTGCGCGATGGATGGCTTTTCAGTGCCTGGCGGTAAAAGTCGGCGGCGGCGGTGAGTAGCGGGTACAGCGGCGAATCAGTCGGTTGTCGCGGCTTGTGCGGCCGGCCGCTTTCTTCGCGGGGGATTTCCATGCCGGCGGCTTTGGCCAGCTCTTCGACAGCCTGGATGAAGTCCAGGTTGTCGTGGTCCATCATGAAGCCGAGGGCGTTACCGCCAGCGCCGCAGCCGAAGCAGTAATAGAACTGCTTGTCGGGGCTGACGCTGAAGGAGGGGGTTTTCTCTTTGTGAAACGGGCAGCAGGCGGTGTGGTTCTTGCCGGCCTTTTTCAGTTGCAGGCGCGAGCTGACCACATCGACGATGTCGGTGCGGTTCAGAAGGTCGTCAATGAAGCTCTGGGGAATTAGCCCGGCCATGGCGTTCTCGTCATCTGCGCTGAAATGGACCCGAAACGAAGGGCGGCCGAATACGGGTCGTAGTTTGAGGCACGCAAAATGTGCGGCTCGACCAGTGTCGTCTGCGTAATCGCTGTCGGGAAGTGTATCTGCCGAAAAACCACTGACGTTAATAACAATCAGTATTCGACTATTTGAAAGTGTTTCGCTGAATCCGCTGCGGCCAGTCGATGGCCCCGGATAGCTCAATAAGCGGGCACGCAAGAAGGTGCCTTGGGCTGATCGTCGTGAGAGGAATCAGTGGGTGTGCTCGTCAGTAGCCTTGGAAGGCTCGTCAGAAAAGACGTGCACCGCTGGCAAAAGAGCCAGGTCTGACGCTGTGAAGCAGGTTTGTCTCGGTCGCGTGTGCGGCTTTGACGGTGAAGCATCAAGCGTTTTCCGCAAATGCCATTAGCCCGGCTGAGGGCCGGGCTTGGCAGAAGCTTGCTACGATCGTCTGTGTATTAGTACAGACGAACGGCGCGGCGCTGTTCGCGCTGAACTTTCTTGGCGTGACGCTTAACAGCGGCTGCTGCTTTGCGCTTACGCTCAGAAGTTGGCTTCTCGTAAAATTCGCGGCTACGAACTTCAGCCAGTACACCGGCTTTTTCGCAGGAGCGCTTGAAACGACGCAGAGCTACGTCGAAGGGTTCGTTCTCTTTTACTTTGACGGCTGGCATCCAGAGCTACCTTCATTCATTACCGGGGTCAACATCCTCGCGGCAAAAGAGCACTTGAAGACGTCGGTTTTTAAGGGTTGCGGATGTTAACCCCTCATCGCTCGGAATGCAAAGCCTCTGATCGAAAACCGCTAGTCGGGGCATCCCATGGCGACTATTATGCGCGCCTTCGAATTCAGCCTAAACAAGGCGCAAACCCATGCTAGTACTGGGATTAGAAACCTCTTGCGACGAAACCGGTGTCGCATTATATGACAGTGAACGCGGCCTGCTGGCCGACGCGCTGTTCAGTCAGATCGACCTGCATCGCGCCTATGGCGGTGTGGTGCCGGAGCTGGCCTCGCGCGATCACGTCAAACGCATGCTGCCCTTGATTCGTCAGGTGCTGGCCGAGGCCGGCTGCGTGCCGACCGAGATTGATGCGATCGCCTACACCGCGGGTCCCGGGCTGGTCGGTGCGCTGCTGGTGGGGGCCTCCTGCGCTCAGGCGCTGGCCTTTGCCTGGGGTATTCCGGCCCTTGGCGTGCATCACATGGAAGGCCACTTGCTGGCACCGATGCTGGAGTCAAAACCGCCAGAATTCCCGTTCGTCGCTTTGTTGGTGTCCGGCGGTCATACGCAGCTGGTTCAGGTCGACGGGATCGGTCAATACACGCTCTTGGGCGAGACCCTTGACGATGCAGCCGGTGAAGCGTTCGACAAGACGGCGAAGATGATGGGACTGAATTATCCGGGTGGTCCGGAAATCGCTCGTCTGGCGGAGCAGGGCGTTGCAGGACGTTTCACTTTCCCGCGTCCGATGTGCGACCGCCCGGGCCTGGCTTTCAGCTTCAGCGGCCTGAAGACATTTGCCCTGAATACCTGGCAGCAGTGCGTTAGCGCCGGGGACGACAGCGAGCAAGCCCGTTGCGACATCGCGCTGGCGTTCCAGCAGGCCGTGGTGGAGACTTTGACCATCAAGTGCAAGCGTGCCCTGAAACAGGCGGGCATGAAGCGTCTGGTGATCGCTGGTGGCGTCAGCGCGAACAAGGCGTTGCGGTCTTCTTTGGAGAAAATGCTCGGCGACCTGAAGGGCGATGTGTTTTACGCCCGTCCGGAGTTCTGCACCGACAATGGCGCGATGATCGCGTTCGCCGGCTGCCAGCGCTTGCAGGCTGGTCAGCACGAAAGCCTGGCGATCAGCGTGCAGGCGCGCTGGCCGATGGAGCAATTGTCGGGCCTGTGATGAGCGGCGTTCACGTCCGGCAGTTAAAAATGCCGTTCGCGCCCGGCAAACAGGTCGCGTAGATTGCCGCGATGGCGCCAGACGATCAGGCCCGTGAGCGCGCTCATGGGCAGCAATGCCGCCGGTTCTTGCCAGGCCAGCAACGGCAGGGTCAGCGGTGTGGCGATCAGGGCGGCGAGTGAGCTGGTGCGGGTCAGGGAGAACGTCAGCAGCCACGCACAGACCGCCAGCAGGGCCGCCGGCGGGTAAAGCCCCAGCAACATGCCAGCGGCGGTGGCGACACCCTTGCCGCCGCGAAAGCGAAAGTACAGAGGGAACAGGTGACCGATCACGGCGCAAACGCCGATCCAGGCCTGTTCTTGCAGCGAAAGGCCGGCAACGCCTGCGATCAGTACCGGCAGCAGGCCTTTGCAGAGGTCGCCGATGAGGGTCAGGATGGCGAGTTTTTTGCCAGCCAGGCGCAACATGTTGGTGGCGCCGGCATTGCCCGAGCCACTCATTCGCGGATCGGGGTTACCGGTCAGGCGGCTGAGCAAAATGGCGAAGGACAGAGAGCCAAGCAGGTAGGCGAGAGTCGCCAGTAACCAAAACATGCTAACTATTCCGGGCGAGGACGCCCTGATTCTAACGGCGCATTGCGCCCTTGTCGTGCAGCGGAGAAGAGTGCTTGGACAGAGTGTTTATCGAGGGCCTGGAAGTCGACACTGTTATCGGTGCCTACGACTGGGAGCGAGGCATCCGACAGTGCCTGCGTCTTGATCTGAGCTTCGCCTGGGATAATCGCCCGGCCGCCGCCGGTGACGACCTGACCCTGGCGCTCGATTATGCGAGCGTTTCGTCGCGCATCCAGGCCTTTGCCGAGCAGGCGCAGTTCCAGCTGGTCGAGACCTTTGCAGAGCGTCTTGTGGAAGTGCTGATGAGCGAATTCAACATTACCTGGATGCGCCTCAAGCTGACCAAGCCAGGCGCCATCCCGGCGGCCACCGGTGGTGTGGGCGTGGAGATCGAGCGCGGATGTCGCTGACTCAGGTGTACCTCGGGCTCGGTAGCAATATCGAGCGCGAAACCCATTTGCAGGCCGGCCTGGAAGCCCTGGCGGGTTTTCTCGTGGATATACGCTGCTCGGCGGTGTTCGAAAGCCAGCCTGTGGGGATCAAGAGCGGGCCGTTCTTCAATTTCGTGGTGTCGGCTTACACCGATCTGCCGCTGATGGAGTTGGACCGCCGGTTGAAATTCATTGAGGCGGACAATGGCCGCTATGCGCCGGACCGCAAGGGTTTACCGCTGGATATCGACGTTTTGCTGTTTGGCGACCTCGTGGGTAACTTCGATGGCCTGATTCTGCCGAGGGCGGAGATTCTGAAAAATGCCTTTGTGTTGTGGCCGTTGTCGCTGATTGCGCCGGATCGTGTGCATCCGGGTGTGGGCAAAAGCTTCGCAACGTTGTGGGGCGAAGCGCAGATTGATCAGGTGTTGGCGCCGGTGGCGTTTGAGTGGCGCGGGGAGCAGTTGACTCCTTTGAGTTTGTTGCGAGGCAGATGACGCCTTCGCGAGCAAGCCCGCTCCCACAATTTGATTTGTGTATGACGCGGTTCAAATGTGGGAGCGGCGGTGCGACGATTCGACTTGCTCCGGGCGGCGATCCGACGAAGCTTTTAGGCAGACGCCGCTTCTTTGTAGGATTTCAGCGCTTTTAGCCGCTCATGCTTGATCGCCTCACCCAACTCCGGCCCCTTGAATCCCTTCTCCAGCAACGGCTGAACTGCCACGCTTCGCGCAGCATTAGCCGCTCCACGCAAATAATCCGCCTGTGGATAACTTCTCTGCTCCAGCCCTTTACGCCCCCGAGCATCCATTTCACACGCCGCAATAAACTCCTCGAATCGCTGCGGCCGACGGTAAACATCGAAACTCTGCAGCAACTCCAGCAAGGTCGAAGGCTTGAGCTCCAGAGCGCGATGACCATGGGTGTGATACTGGCCCACCAACAGCGCCAATTCCTGGCAGTCCTTCGGCGCCTTGAAGCGTTCATTGACCGCTTTGATCAGCTTCAGGCCCTTGTGTTCGTGGGCAATGTGCCGCGGCCATTCTTCTTCCGGCGTCAGTCCTTTGCCCAAGTCGTGGAGCAGGCAGGCCCAGCGCACAGTCAGCGGTTGTTTGTGCAGTGCGGCTTGTTCGAGCACGCTCAAGGTGTGCACGCCCGTGTCGATTTCCGGATGGTGAGCTTCAGGTTGCGGGACGCCGAACAACGCATCGACTTCCGGCATCAACACCTTCAGCGCGGCGCAGTCGCGCAGCACCTGGATAAACACTTGTGGCTGATCTTCCATCAGTGCGCGGGAAATTTCCTTCCAGCTGCGTTCTGCCGTCAGCGCTTCAAGTTCTCCTGATTCGCTGAGCTCGCGCATCAGTTCCAGGGTTTCCGGTGCGACGGTAAAACCCAGTTCCGCATAACGCGCTGCAAAGCGCGCAACACGCAAAACACGGAGAGGATCTTCGGCGAACGCGGGGGAAACGTGACGAAGCAAGCGAGCCTCGAGGTCACGTTGGCCATGGTAGGGGTCGGTCAGAATCCGCTGATCGTCTTCGGCCATGGCATTGATCGTCAGGTCACGACGGATCAGGTCTTCTTCGAGCGTCACTTCGGGACTGGCGTGAAAGGTGAAGCCGCCATAGCCGCGTCCGCTTTTGCGTTCGGTCCGGGCAAGTGCGTATTCCTCACCGCTTTTGGGATGAAGAAACACCGGGAAGTCCGCACCCACCGGGCGAAAGCCCTTGGCGAGCATTTCTTCGGTGGTGGCCCCGACCACCACCCAGTCGATATCGGTGACAGGTTTGCCCAGCAGGCGATCACGAACCGCGCCGCCAACTTTATAAATCTGCATAAAAAACCTCCGTTAGCTCGACAGAATAACCGTTGCGTCGAACTTCCGGAGGCAGAAACAGGATCAAAGATGGATGACGGCCAAGTCCAGCCGACCGTAATCGCCTTCGCTGTGTTCGCTTCTGGGTGGAACATGGTGGGTTTTCATCACTTGATCCCCTTGCAGGGTTTCCAGGTGAATGTCGAAGCCCCAGAGGCGGTGCAAGTGCTTGAGCACTTCCTCGGTGGATTCGCCCAGCGGTTTGCGGTCGTGTTGCTGGTGACGAAGGGTCAGGGAGCGGTCACCACGGCGATCGATACTGTAGATCTGGATGTTGGGTTCACGATTGCCCAGGTTGTACTGCGCGGCCAGGGTTTCACGGATGGTGCGGTAGCCGTCTTCATCATGAATGGCCGGCACCAGCAGGTCGTCCTTCTGGTCGTCATCGAGAATGCTGAACAACTTCAGGTCGCGGATCACCTTTGGTGAAAGGTACTGCAGGATGAAACTCTCGTCCTTGAAGCTGCTCATGGCGAACTTGATGGAAGACAGCCAGTCGGTGCCGGCAATTTCCGGGAACCAGCGGTAGTCCTCTTCGGTGGGGGTTTCACACATGCGCCGGATGTCCCGGTACATGGCAAAGCCCAGGGTGTAGGGGTTTATCCCGTTGTAGTACGGGCTGTCGAAGCCCGGCTGAAACACCACGCTGGTGTGGGACGTCAGGAATTCCATCATGAAGCCGTCGGTGACCAGGCCTTCGTCGTACAGGTCGTTAATCAGGGTGTAATGCCAGAACGTCGCCCAGCCTTCGTTCATCACCTGGGTCTGGCGTTGTGGATAGAAGTACTGCGCGATCTTGCGAACGATGCGCACGATCTCGCGCTGCCAAGGCTCCAGCAGTGGCGCATGTTTTTCGATGAAGTACAGGATATTTTCCTGGGGTTCGGCGGGGAAGCGCGCATTGTCCTTGTCGCTGTACTTGTCCGCGCCTTTGGGAATGGTGCGCCACAGATCGTTGATCTGCTTCTGCAGATGCTCTTCCCGATCCTTTTGCCGACGACGCTCCTCTTCGGCGGAAATCGGGTAAGGGCGTTTGTAGCGGTCAACCCCGTAGTTCATCAGCGCATGGCAGGAATCCAGCAGGTCCTCGACCGCATCGATGCCGTGGCGCTCTTCGCACTGCATGATGTACTGCTTGGCGAACACCAGATAATCGATGATCGAACTCGCGTCGGTCCAGGTGCGGAACAGGTAATTGCCTTTGAAGAAACTGTTGTGCCCGTAGCAGGCGTGAGCCACCACCAGGGCCTGCATGCAGATGGTGTTTTCTTCCATCAGATAGGCGATGCAGGGGTCCGAATTGATCACGATCTCGTAGGCCAGCCCCATCTGGCCGCGAGAGTAGGATTTCTCGGTGCTGAGGAAGTGTTTGCCGTAGGACCAATGGTGATACCCCAGCGGCATGCCGACGGAGGCGTAGGCGTCCATCATCTGCTCGGCGGTGATCACTTCGATCTGGTTGGGGTAGGTATCGAGTGCATAGCGAGCCGCGATACGGCTGATTTCGCGGTCGTAGGCCTGGATCAGCTCGAACGTCCATTCGGAGCCGGTGGAAATGGGTTGGCGCTTCTGCTCTTTGGCGGTCATGTTACTAACCTGCGCTGGAAGAGTTCACGGAAGACCGGATAGATATCCCCGGCCGAGACCAGTTGTTGCTGGGCAAAAGTGTCAGCAAAGGCTTCGGCAATGCGTTCGTATTCGAACCACAAGGCCTGGTGTTCGCGCGGGGTGATCTCAACGTAAGTGTAGTACTGCACGAACGGCATGATCTGGTTGATCAGAATATCGCGGCAGATCGGCGAGTCATCATTCCAGTTGTCGCCGTCGGAAGCCTGGGCCGCATAGATGTTCCACTCGTTGCTTGGATAGCGTTCGGCCATGATCTCCTGCATCAGTTTCAACGCGCTGGAAACGATGGTGCCGCCGGTTTCGCGGGAGTAGAAAAACTCTTCCTCATCCACTTCCCGGGCGCTGGTGTGGTGGCGGATGAACACGACGTCGATCTTTTCGTAGTTACGCTTGAGGAACAGGTACAGCAGGATAAAGAAGCGCTTGGCGATGTCCTTGGTCGCCTGGGTCATGGAGCCAGACACGTCCATCAGGCAGAACATCACGGCCTTGGAGCTGGGGTTGGGTTGCTTGATCAGCAGGTTGTACTTGAGGTCGAAGGTGTCGAGGAACGGAACGCGGTGGATGCGCGCGCTGAGCTTTTCGATTTCGGCTTCGATTTCCTGAATATCGCCGAAGTTGTCCGGTTCATCCCGTTTGAGTCGCAGCAGTTCTTCTTTGGCTTCGCGCAATTTCGCCCGGCTGCTGCCGGACAGGGCGATGCGCCGCGCATGGGCCGAACGCAAGGTGCGGATGATGTTGATCCGCGACGGATTACCCTCGTTACTGATCCCTGCACGAACGGTCTTGAAGGTGTCGGTGCCGGTCAGGTTACGCTTGACCAGGTTCGGCAGCTCAAGGTCCTCGAACATGAACTCGAGGAATTCTTCCTGGGTGATCTGGAAGACGAATTCGTCCATCCCTTCGCCTGAGTTGCCGGCCTTGCCCGGGCCTCTGCCACCACCACCTCCGGGCGGACGGGCAATGTGCTCGCCGCTGGTAAATTCCTTGTTGCCGGGGTGCACGACGGTCTGCTTGCCACCGCGACCGTGGTGAAGCACCGGCTCGTCGATGTCGCGGCCGGGAATACTGATCTGTTCGCCGTGCTCCATATCGGTAATGGAGCGCCGGCTGACCGCCTCTTCTACCGCCTTTTTGATGTGATCACGGTAACGCCGCAGAAACCGCTGACGGTTTACCGTGCTCTTGTTCTTGCCATTGAGACGTCGGTCGATCACATAGCTCATGACTGCTCCTTAGAAGCTGTCCTGAAAGGGGCGAGCGGTGATGCAGCATCGGACCGGGAGCCAAGGGATATTCAACGCTCCCCCAAGCGCTTTGGATGCTGCCTGAACTCGCTACCGACTTTCGAACACCTTCCAGAGGTCTGTGTAACAGAAAATGCGCACACAGGCCTCTGGCTGACGACAACCGGTCTGACCGGCAGCGGGTTATTGTGATTTTCTGACCCGCAGGTACCACTCGGACAGCAGTCGTACCTGTTTGTCGGTGTAACCCCGCTCGACCATCCGTGTGACGAAGTCGTTGTGCTTCTGCTGGTCCTCTTTGCTGGCCTTGGCGTTGAAGCTGATGACCGGCAGGAGGTCCTCGGTGTTGGAGAACATTTTCTTCTCGATGACCACCCGCAGTTTTTCGTAGCTGAGCCAGGTTGGGTTCTTGCCGTTGTTGTTGGCTCGGGCGCGCAGCACGAAGTTGACGATTTCGTTGCGGAAATCCTTCGGATTGCTGATGCCAGCCGGTTTTTCGATTTTTTCCAATTCCTCGTTCAACGCTACGCGGTTGAGAATCTCGCCGGTTTCCGGGTCGCGGTATTCCTGGTCCTGGATCCAGAAGTCAGCGTACAGCACGTAGCGATCGAAGATGTTCTGGCCGTACTCGCTGTAGGACTCGAGGTAGGCTGTCTGGATTTCCTTGCCGATGAACTCGATATAACGCGGTGCCAGGTACTCCTTGAGGAAGCGCAAATAGCGTTCACGGGTTTCGGCCTGGAATTGTTCCTGCTCGATCTGTTGTTCCAGCACGTACAGCAAGTGCACCGGGTTGGCGGCGATTTCGTGTGGATCGAAGTTGAAGACCTTCGACAGAATCTTGAACGCGAAGCGGGTCGAGAGGCCGTTCATGCCTTCGTCGACACCGGCGTTGTCGCGGTATTCCTGAATCGACTTGGCTTTCGGATCGGTGTCCTTGAGGTTTTCGCCGTCATACACGCGCATCTTGGAGTAGATGTTGGAGTTTTCCGGCTCCTTGAGGCGTGAAAGCACGGTGAACTGGGCGAGCATCTTCAGGGTGTCAGGTGCGCAATGGGCCTTGGCCAGCGAGCTGTTGAACAAGAGCTTGTCGTAGATCTTCACTTCATCGCTGACCCGCAGGCAGTATGGGACTTTGACGATGTAGATCCGGTCGATGAAGGCTTCGTTGTTCTTGTTGTTGCGGAAGGTGTGCCATTCCGATTCGTTGGAGTGGGCCAGCAGGATCCCGGTAAACGGAATCGCCCCCAGACCTTCGGTACTGTTGTAGTTACCTTCCTGAGTGGCGGTCAGCAATGGGTGCAGCACCTTGATCGGCGCCTTGAACATTTCGACGAATTCCATCAGGCCTTGGTTGGACCGGCACAGTGCGCCCGAATAGCTGTAGGCATCGGCGTCGTTTTGCGGGAACTCTTCCAGTTTGCGGATATCGACCTTGCCCACCAGTGCCGAGATGTCCTGGTTGTTTTCATCTCCCGGCTCGGTTTTGGCCACGGCGATCTGGTTGAGAATCGACGGGTAGAGTTTCACCACGCGGAACTGGCTGATGTCGCCGCCGAATTCGGCCAGGCGTTTGGTGGCCCATGGCGACATGATGGTATTGAGATAGCGCCGCGGAATGCCGAAGTCTTCCTCGAGGATCGCGCCATCTTCAGTGGCGTTGAACAGACCCAGGGGCGATTCGAAAACGGGCGAGCCTTTGATCGCGTAGAAAGGCACCTTCTCGATAAGCTGTTTCAGCTTCTCGGCCAGGGACGATTTACCGCCGCCGACAGGGCCGAGCAGGTAGAGGATCTGTTTCTTTTCTTCCAGTCCCTGAGCGGCATGGCGGAAATACGACACGATCTGGTCGATGCATTCTTCCATCCCGTGGAAGTCTTCGAAGGCCGGATAGCGGCGGATCACCTTGTTGGAAAAGATTCGCGAAAGCCTCGAGTTGGTCGAGGTGTCGAGCAGCTCCGGTTCTCCGATGGCCAGCAAGAGACGCTCGGCGGCGGAAACGTAGGCGCTGCGGTCCTTTTTGCACAGCTCCAGGTACTCTTGTAGCGAGAGTTCTTCCTGGCGTGTGGACTCGAAGCGTTGTTGGAAGTGGCTAAAGATACTCATGACGTCACCTCGCTCGATACGTGGAGCCGACGCCGGATCATTCAGTCGATGCTGGCAGCAACCGAACAGGCAGTCGCTGTTTACCCCCCAGAACTCTTTCGGAGCTGACGACTCCGAAAGCTACTCCCGATGATCCGCGCGCCGGTGTACCGGCTCTCCCCTGTTTTGGATGGCCTGCGCTTAAGGATAGTTGGGAATTCGGGAGGTAAAGGCGAGATACGTAATTAGTTGTGGCAGACCGTTCGTCCGCTACCGCGCTAGCCCGCGGGAGCCGGGGGCTTGCGCGTTACAAAAAAATTATTCGGAAGTGCCTTGCGCTGTTTCCGAAGGATAAGTCGTACGCCACAGCTCAAAACCGCCATCCATGCTGTAGACGTCGGAGAAGCCCTGGCTGATCAGGTAGGCCGCCGCGCCCTGGCTGGAATTGCCGTGATAGCAGACCACGACTGTCGGGGCGTCCAGATCAGCGCCCTGAATGAAAGCGTGCAGGGAATGGTTGTCCAGATGCTTCGAGCCACTGATGTGCAGCGCGGCAAAGGTGGCTGGGTCGCGAACATCGACCACCACCGCGCCTTGCTCGCGCAGGGCCTGGGCCTGTTCTGGGGGGATGCGTTTGAATTCGCTCATGGCGGGCTCCTGTGGCTCGGCTGAAAGCGCAGTCTAGCGCTGGGCGCCGACTGACGTTTGTTCGGAAATAGAAGGGGCGACTGGCGGCAAGGTGCGGCCATGGTCGTCGCATTTGCACTGCAGTCGTTCAAGGGTATCGACGTTCATCAGGGTCATCGATCCGCCCCAGACGCAACCGGTGTCGAGGGCGAAAATGCCTGGCTCGTCGCACTGGCCTTCGAGCGCTGCCCAGTGGCCGAAGATGATCTTCACGCCCTTGGTCTTGCGCTCCTTGTAGGTGAACCACGGCGCGTAACCTGGCGGTGCAGTGTCGACGCCTTCCTTGCCCTTGAGGTCGAGTTTGCCTTCGCTGGTACAGAAACGCATGCGGGTGAAATAGTTGGTGATCACGCGCAGACGGGTCACGCCTTTTAGGTCATTGTCCCATTTCAGCGGTTCGTTGCCGTACATCCCGTCGAGGTAGGGCGCGAAACGGTTGTCGTCGCGCAGGGCCTCTTCGACCTCGGCGGCGCACTTCAAGGCTTTGCGCAGCGACCATTGAGGCGGTATGCCGGCGTGGACCAGGGCAATATTGCGCTGTTCGTCGTAATGCATGAGCTTTTGCTGGCGCACCCACTCCAGCAGTTCCGCGCAATCCGGTGCTTCGAGAATCTCGCGCAGGGTGTCGGCTTTCTTCAGGCGTTCGATGTTACGCCCGGCGGCCAGCAAGTGCAGGTCGTGGTTGCCGAGTACGCACACCAGTGATTCGCGCAGGCTATAGAGGAAGCGCAAGGTTTCCAGCGACTGCGGGCCTCGGTTGACCAGATCGCCGACTAGCCACAATTTGTCCCAGGCAGGGTCGAAGGCGACTTGCTCGAGTAGGCATTTCAGCGGTTCCAGGCAACCTTGCAGGTCACCGACGGCGTACGTCGCCATCAGTGCAGGGCTCCGGGCACCGCCAGGCGGAATGGGGCGATGATGGCGTCGAAGTGCTTACCGTCATCGGCAATCATTTGATAGGTGCCTTGCATGGTGCCGACCTTGGTCGTCATCACCGTGCCACTGCTGTAGGTGTGGATGTCGCCGGCCTGGATCAACGGCTGCAAACCCACGACGCCGGCACCGCGCACCTCTTCGACATGCCCGTCACCGTCGGTGATCACCCAGTGCCGCGACAACAACTTGGCCGGTAATTCGCCATTGTTGTGTACGGTGATGGTGTAAGCGAAGGCAAAGCGGTTTTGCTCGGGTTGCGATTGTTCTGCCAGATAGCGGGTGACGACGCTGACGTCGACCTGATAACGAGGATCGGACATGCAAGAGGCCTTAAAAACGAAGCGGGACGCGGGGCGTAGCTGATGGAACTCAGTCTAGGCCAAGTATCGGGTAGTAAACCAGACATGGGGGCTGGTGTCCTACCCGATAACGCTTGTTGCCTGTCAGTCGGCGGCGGGTTTCTGTAGGACTTGTTCGCTGAGCTTGTCGGCCAGGCGCACAAAGGCGGCCAGATCGAGCTGCTCTGGACGCAGGCTGCCGTCGACACCGGCAGCGGTGATTTCGTCGTTGCTCAGCAGCAGTTTGAGGGTGTTGCGCAGGGTCTTGCGGCGCTGGTTGAACGCTTCGCGCACGACCCGCTCCAGCAACCGGTGATCCTTGGCCGGGTGGGGCAGTACCGCGTGTGGCACCAGGCGTACGATGGCCGAATCGACTTTTGGCGGCGGGTTGAACGCGCCCGGGCCAACGTTGAACAGATGTTCTACGCGACAGTGATACTGAACCATGATCGACAGGCGACCCCAGTCACCACCGCCAGGTCCTGCCGCCAGACGCTCGACCACTTCCTTTTGCAGCATGAAGTGCATGTCGCGAATGATGCCGGCGTTATGCAACAGGTGGAAAATCAGCGGCGTAGAGATGTTGTACGGCAGGTTGCCGACCACTCGCAGGCTGTTCGGCGCGGCGTTCAGGCTGTTGAAGTCGAACTTCAGAGCATCACCCTGATGCAGGTTGAAGTTGCTCTTGCCGGCGAACTGCTGATTGAGGATCGGGATCAGGTTCTTGTCCAGCTCCACCACATCCAGCTGGGCACCGCTGTTCAGCAGGCCTTGGGTCAGCGCTCCCTGGCCCGGGCCGATTTCCAGCAGTCGGTCTTCGGGTTTGGCATGGATGGAGCGCAGGATGCGGTCGATAACGCCGGCATCGTGCAGGAAGTTCTGGCCAAAGCGTTTGCGCGCCTTGTGTTGGTAATGCTCGGTCATAAACGGGTCTCGGCCATCTGGTAGGCGGTTTCCAGGGCGACTTGCAGGCTGCCGGTGTCGATTTGGCCGCTGCCGGCCAGGTCCAGGGCAGTGCCGTGGTCGACCGAAGTGCGGATGATCGGCAAGCCGAGGGTCACGTTGACTGCCGCGCCGAAGCCTTTGTACTTCAGCACGGGCAGGCCCTGGTCGTGGTACATCGCCAGCACCGCGTCGCAGTGCTCCAGATATTTGGGGGTAAACAGAGTGTCGGCGGGCAGGGGGCCGCGAAGGTCCATGCCCTCGCCGCGCAGGCGCTCTAATGTAGGTTCGATGATGTCGATTTCTTCATGGCCCAGGTGTCCGC
The DNA here is from genome assembly GCF_054897965.1 of Pseudomonas sp. LB3P81. Taxonomy (NCBI): domain Bacteria; kingdom Pseudomonadati; phylum Pseudomonadota; class Gammaproteobacteria; order Pseudomonadales; family Pseudomonadaceae; genus Pseudomonas; species Pseudomonas sp. LB3P81. Next base: position 3,968,695 of record NZ_JBUBVG010000001.1, read on the forward strand.
CTTCACCGGCATGGGGGTTGAGCCCGCAAACCAGGATGCGTGGCCGGGCAATGCCGAATTTTTGTTGCAGGTCCGCGTGCAGAATCCGTGTGACTCGCTCCAGACGCTCCGGTGTGATTGCATCGGCAATCTCGCGAAGAGGCAGGTGAGTGGTGACCAACGCCACGCGCAACCCGTGGGTGGCGAGCATCATCACGACTTGCGCGGTGTGCGTCAGGTCGGCGAGAAATTCGGTATGCCCGGAAAAGGCGATGCCCGATTCATTGATTACACCCTTGTGCACAGGGGCGGTAATCATGCCGGCGAAGTGCCCGTCGAGGCAGCCCTGACCTGCGCGGGTCAAAGTCTCCAGAACGAAAGCGGCATTGGCTTTGTCGAGTTGGCCGGTAGTCACCGGTGCACTGAGTGGCGTATCCCAGACATACAGGCTGTTGGCGGGCGCGGGTACATCGGGCCAGGCATCAGGCGTGACGGGTAGCAAATTGACCGCCACGCCCAACTGCACGGCCCGCTCAATGAGCAGGTCGCGGCTGGTAATGGCAATCAGGGGGTGTGGCTGGACTTGCGAGGCAAGCAGCAGGCACAGGTCAGGACCTATGCCGGCCGGTTCGCCGGGTGTCAGCGCGAAACGCTTGGGTTTCACTGCGCTGCCTGGTCTGCACCAGGGAGTTTGATCTCTACGTACGCTTCATCACGGATCTGACGCAGCCAGGTTTGCAGCTCTTCGTCGTATTTGCGGTTACGCAGTACGGTCATCGCTTGCTGCTCACGGGCCTGGGTGGTGCTGTCAGTGGCGCGACGGCCAAGGACTTCCAGAACGTGCCAGCCATACTGAGTCTGGAACGGCTTGGACAGCTGACCTTGCGGGGTCTTGGCCATCACTTCGCGGAATTCAGGTACCAGTGCATTCGGGTCGATCCAGTTCAGGTCGCCACCGTTGAGGGCGGAACCCGGATCTTCCGAGTAGCTTTTCGCCAGTTCGCCGAAATTTTCGCCCGATTCGATTCGGGTGTAGAGCGACTCAGCCAGGGCTTTGGTTTTCGCTTCGTCGCGGATCGGGCTAGGTTTGACCAGGATATGACGCACGTGCACTTCGTCACGCGTCTGGGTCTCACCGCCACGCTTGTCGAGGATCTTCAGGATGATGAAGCCGCCCGGCGTGCGCATTGGCTGGGTAACGTCGCCGACAGCCATGGTGCTCAGCATGCGATCGAACGGAGGTGGCAGCTGACCGGCTTTACGCCAGCCCATGTCGCCACCTTCCAGTGCGGTTTCGCTGGCGGATTTGGCAATTGCCAGTTGACCGAAGTCAGCGCCTTGCTTGAGTTGCTGGTAAACCGCGTCTGCCTGTTTGGCTGCATTCTGAATGGCGTCGGAGTTAGCGCTTTCCGGCGTAGGGATCAAGATGTTGGCCAGACGGAATTCTTCGGACAACTGCATTTTGCCAAGGTCGGAGGCGAGGAAGTTCTTCACTTCCTGTTCGGACACCTGAATGCGCTCGGCCACACGACGCTGGCGCACACGGCTGATGATCATTTCGCGGCGAATCTGTTCACGGGCGTCGTCGTAAGACAGACCATCGCGAGTCAGTGCGGCGCGGAATTGCTCGATCGACATGTTATTGCGCTGGGCAATGGTGCCGACAGCCTGGTTCAGCTCTTCATCGGTAATGCGAATGCCGGAGCGTTCGCCGATCTGCAGTTGCAGGTTCTCGACGATCAGACGTTCGAGCACCTGCTGATCCAGCACGCCGGCCGGCGGCACGGCGGCACCGCGTTTGGCGATGGTTTGCTGAACTTCATGAACACGCTGGTCCAGTTGGCTCTGCATGACCACATCGTTATCGACAATGGCCACCACTTTATCGATGGACTGTACCGCGGCATTCGCCGCAGTACCCAGGAACAGCGCGCCCAGCACTAGCGGGCGCAGACAATCAGAAAGCTTGGTCTTCACGTTCACGATAACCTTGGATGCCTTTGTCGAGGAAGCTCTCTACTTTGGCGCCGGTGAGGCCGCCGAGACCTTTCAGAACGATTTGTAGGAAGATGCCATGGTCGCCTTTTTCGTTTTCCGGGGCGTTCTGACTGAACTCGTCATACGACACCCAGTACCGATTGATCAGGCGCAGTTTCCAGCAGCAGTTGTCGTACTCGAAACCACCGAAGGCTTCCAGGGTACGGTTACGGTTGTAGTCATACTGCCAGCGGCTGATGGCGTTCCATTGCGGCACGATCGGCCAGATCACCGAGAAGTCGTGCTGCTTAATCTTGTAGTAGTCCTTCACGTAGCCCGGGGTGCCCGGAGTGCCGTAGTCACCACCGCCCACCGACCATTGACCGGTGTTCTGGTCGTAACGGATCTGGTCATTACGATAGCGATAGCCGGCGTTGATGACCTTGTTCGGGTTGTCTTCAGGCTGGTAGTGGAACATCGCGCTGCCGGAGCGAGGGCTGCGGGTGTCCGGGTCCCAGTTGTAATTGGCAGTCGTGCGCCAATCGCGGTTCCAGCGATATTCGTATTCCAGAGCATACGGCGAAACGTCGGACTGTGCGTCTTCGCGGGTTCTGGCATCGATACCCGGCAACTGGACTTCGCGATCCTTGAAGTACAAGGCCTGGCCGACGCTGATGCGTTGACGCTCGAAACCGTCATCTTCGATCCAGCGATTGGTCACGCCCAGCGACAGTTTGTTCTCGTCGCCGACACGGTCGGAGCCATAAAAACGATTTTCCCGGAACAGCGACGAGTAATTGAACGTAGTTTCACTGGTATCGAAAATCGGGATGTCCGACTGGTCTTTCTCCGGTACATAGAGGTAGAACAGTCGTGGTTCCAGAGTCTGGCGATAGTTTTTGCCGAACCAGGTGGTATTGCGATCGAAGTACAGACCGCTGTCGATGCTGGCGATTGGTACGGCACGGCTCTGATTACGGCTGTAGGTGCCATTGAGTCGGTCTGTCTCAGCTGATTGCAAGGCAATCTGGTCTTTGCCGGTGTTGTCCAGGTCAAGGTCGTATTGAGTGTACTGGTACTTGAGCGAGGGTTTCACGAAGCCGTAAGTCCAGTCCAGAGGCAGGCTGACGCCCGGCTTGAGATTGAGACGATTACCGGTGGCGCGAGCCAGACCCGTGACGTTGGTGTCCAGTCGCCCGCTAATGTTGCCGTCTTCGTCGGAGAACGTGCCATCGAGCAGGTCACGATCAAAGCGAACGGCTTCAGTCTCGTAATCGAAGCGCAAACCGCTTGGGCGATACGGCAGTTGACCGTTAAAGGTGATTTGCGGCAGGCGATTGTATGGCGTGATATTCGAAATGGTTGCCAGCTGATAAGCATGAACGTTGAATTGCGCAGTGTAGCTGTCACCACGATAGGTCACAGAACCCTGTTGGTTGACGTAATCCTCGCTTTTCACCCCAATCTGATCGGTCTGCAGATCCTGGAAATAATACGGATCGCTGATCTTGGTGTAATCGACCTGGGTGAACACGCGAGAGTCAAGACCACCCTTGTGCTGCCAGTTGTACATGTAGCGGGTTTTTTCGTAGTCGCTCTGCAGCTTGCGATCGTCGTTCTCGTCGTTGAGGTACGCGGCGCCGAACTGACCTTCGCTAGACTTGGTCAGGTAGCGGAATTCACCTTCCATCAACAGGCCGCGATCGCTCATGTAGCGCGGGTACAACGTGGCATCGTAGTTCGGTGCCAGGTTGAAGTAGTACGGAGTGACCAGCAGGAAACCGGTATCGCTGCCGGTGCCGATGGTCGGCGGCAGGAAGCCGGACTGACGACGATCGTCGATCGGGAAATAGATGTACGGCGTATACAGAACCGGAATGTCCTTGACCCGCAGCGTCACGTTGGTCGCGGTACCGAAACCGGTGGCCGGGTTCAAGGTAATGTTGTTGCCCTTGAGCTGCCAGGCGTTGCTGTTCGGTTCGCACGTGGTGTACGTACCATCCTTGAGGCGGATGATCGCGTTCTCGGCACGCTTGGCGTACAGCGCGTTACCGCGGATACGGGATTTGTGCATCACGTATTCGGCGTTGTCGACTTTGGCTTCACCGGTGTCGAGCTGCACTTCGGCGTGGTCGCCGACGATCAGCGCGCCGTTGTCGCGAATGCGTACGTTGCCGTCCAGTTCGCCACGGCTCTCGGCCTGGTAGAGGTTCGCTTCGTCGGCTTCAGCCTGCATGCTGCCCTGACGCAAGACCACGTCGCCCGCCAAAGTGGCAATCTGCTCGTCCTGCTTGTAGCGGGAGGCCTTGGCGCCGAGAAAGGTCGGAGCGTCACTTTTATTCGTCTTGTCATTCATGCCAGGACGAATCGGTTCGATATAGGAACCAGAGCAGTAAGGACCGGTTTCGGCCAATTGCGCTGCAGTGAGCTTCTCGCGCGGAACCCAGTCGAGGTGACTGTAGTCTTCGCTACGTGACTTGAGGCCGCGGCCTTTGGATTCGGTAACCAGCACAGGCTTGGCGCCGCTCTCGGTCGGGGCTTCACCGGTCGCGGAGACTGCGCTGCCGTCATGGACGGGACGCGCAGGCAATGCAGCCGCCGACGTCTTTGGCGCACAGTTCCAGGCACCCGAAGCAGAGACTGAGCAGTCATACTGTTCCGCGGCGACCACGAACGAAGTGGCTAGAGGTTGCAGGGCCAGCAGACTGCCGGTGACCAACAACGGAAATTTTTTACGAAACGCGGGGGATTTCAATGCCATCTTATTAGTCCGGGCTTCCTGCGTGCCATCTGCCCGCGGTGTGGGCCGCACGCCTCTCGATGGTCTGAAAAAGATGCTGGATAATAAAGCATGACCCGCTTGACGGCTAGCGCCGTCGGAGACCCTTGCAATGCCTGACCAAGATGTACGTTTGCAACACCTGAAAGTTTGGCTCGATGAGCAGTTGGCAGTCCTCTTTGCAGAGCAAGGTTGGGGCGCCGTACCCCCGGCCACGTTGACCGCAGCCAGTAGTGATGCGAGTTTTCGGCGCTATTTCCGCTGGGATGGCGCAGGCAGAAGTTTCGTCGTAATGGACGCGCCACCGCCCCAGGAAAACTGCAAACCCTTCGTGGACATAGCTTTTTTGCTGGCGAAATCCGGAATAAATGTGCCGAAAATTTATGCCGAAGATCTCGAACGTGGATTTCTTTTGCTGAATGACCTGGGCAACAAGACCTATCTGGACGTCATCGACAGCGAAAATGCCGACGATTTGTTCAAGGATGCCCTGCAGGCACTGCTCGCTTTTCAGCAATTGCCGATGGTTGCGCCGCTGCCGAGTTACGACGTGGCGCTGTTGCGTCGCGAGCTGGAATTGTTCCCTGAGTGGTACGTGAAGCGTGAGCTAGGCATCGAGTTCGACGCTGCGCAGCAAATGCTCTGGCAGAACGTGACGGAGCTGTTGATCGACAGCGCGCTTGCGCAGCCGAAAGTGCTGGTGCATCGCGACTACATGCCGCGCAACCTGATGCTCAGCGAACCGAATCCCGGTGTGCTGGATTTCCAGGACGCGGTCTACGGCCCGGTGACCTACGACGTGACCTGTCTGTTCAAGGACGCTTTCCTGAGCTGGCCCGAGGAGCGTGTGCGCGGCTGGCTGGAAGATTACTGGCAGCAAGCGGGCGCCCTGGATATTCCGGTTCAGCCGGACTTCGAAGACTTCCTGCGCGCCAGCGACCTGATGGGTGTGCAGCGCCACCTGAAAGTCATCGGCATCTTCGCGCGCATCTGTCATCGCGACGGCAAGCCGCGTTACCTGGCCGACGTACCGCGCTTCTTTGCTTATATAGACGCCGTGATCGCCCGCCGTCCTGAACTGGCCGAGCTGGATGTGTTGCTCCTCAGTTTGCGTGCTGGAGCGACTGCATGAAGGCAATGATTCTGGCGGCGGGCAAGGGCGAGCGTATGCGCCCGCTGACCCTGACGACGCCCAAACCGCTGGTTCGTGCCGGCGGCGTGCCGTTGATCGAGTATCACCTGCGGGCGCTGGCCGCTGCCGGGTTTACCGAGATCGTGATCAACCATGCGTGGCTGGGCCAACAGATCGAAGACTATCTGGGTGATGGCTCGCTGTATGGCGTGAGCATTCGGTACTCGCCGGAAGGTGAGCCGCTGGAAACCGGTGGCGGGATTTTCCGCGCATTGCCATTGTTGGGTGATGAGGCGTTTGTGGTGGTCAACGGTGATATCTGGACCGACTACGACTTCAGCGTCTTGCATCAGCCCATCAACGGTCTGGCTCATCTGGTGCTGGCGGATAACCCGAATCACCATCCGGCGGGCGACTTCACGCTGGCTGACGGGCAAGTGCATGATGGCCAGGCTGATACACCGACCCTGACTTACAGCGGCATCGCGGTGTTGCATCCACAGTTGTTCGACGGTTGCTCGGCCGGAGCTTTCAAGCTGGCACCGCTGCTGCGCAAAGCCATGGCTGGCGGGCAGGTGACGGGTGAGCGGTTGCGCAGTCGTTGGGTGGATGTCGGCACTCACGAGCGTCTGGCTGAAGTCGAAACGCTGATTGAAGCGAGTCGCTGACATGCTGTGGCCAGGGACTCTGATTGGAGCCGGAGCGGGCTTTGCCATCGCCAGCATTCCGGGGGCCATGCTCGGCGCGTTGTTGGGGCAGGCGCTGGATCGGCGCTTGCAACTGCAGAGCTGGGGGCATTTGCGTGAAGCGCTCGGTGGTCGTCCAATGTTGCGCAACGATGAACTGCTGTTCGTGTTGCTGGGGCGGCTGGCCAAGTGTAACGGGCAAGTGGTGGATGGCCACATCCAGCAGGCGCGTCAGGAAATGCAGGCGCTGGAAATGTCTGATGCGGCAAAACGCCGGGCGATCGCGGCGTTCAACCGCGGCAAGTCGGGGCACGACCGGTTGCGCGGTTATCTGCGACGCTTGAGTGCTCAACCCCATGCGGCGGAGGGCGTGTTGCGCGCCTGCTGGCGGATGGTTTGGGCCGATGGCCGTGCCGGTCAGGCGGAGCGCGAGCTGATTGCTCAATGGGGCAAGTGGTTGGGCTGGGGGTCGTATCAGGTGCAGGCATTGGCCGCTGACTATGAGCCGCACAAGCGAACGTCCGTCAGCAGTGTCATCACTTATCAGGAGGCATTGCTGCTTCTGGGCGTGAATGCCACCACCGAGCCGGCGCAGATCAAGCGTGCCTATCGGCGCCTGTTGAGCCGTCATCATCCGGACAAGATTGCCGGTAGTGGGGCGACGGCGTTGCAGGTTCGCGAGGCGACGGACAAGACTCGCGAATTGCACAGCGCCTACACGTTGATCCGTCAGCGGCGGGATTTTCGATAGCAGGGAAGGTTTGTGTCGCCAGTGACGCCGCCTTCGCGAGCAAGCCCGCTCCCACATTTGATTTCGGCCGTACACAAATTCTGTGTCCGCAGAAGATCCAATGTGGGAGCGGGCTTGCTCGCGAAGGGCGCGCCTCGGACTATCAGTTCGCTGCAGGCAGAGGATTCAACCAACCGCGCACCCGGCGCACCAACTGCTCCTGCTCAGCCTTGCTATCCCCCGGCAATGCCTTGAGCGATACCTGACTGAATACTGAAGCCTTCAAACGCTTGCTGGCCTGCAAGCGTTCCAGCGCCGCGTTGCGGTCCAGCGGCTTGTCCATGTAGAAGATATCGGCCGTCGGCAGTTTCAATGTCGATGTCAGTTCGGCCAGTTCAGGTTTCGTCGCGGCGGGCGTCCGGGCGGCGACCATCGCGAATTTCTCGACTTGCGAGGGCTGCTTCTCACTCAGGTAACGCGCAGCCCAGTACGCGCCGGTGCCATGACCGAGTACCACGATGCGGCGTGCGCTCTGTTGTTCGGCGTAGGCAATGGCCGCATCGATGCGTGCGAAGATTCGCTCGGCATCGGCTTTGGCCTGCTCGTCGCTGGTTTCGGCGATGACCTTGTCGGCGACTTCCGCTTCACCGCCAGCCGCTTGCTCGATGGGCGCGGCAGTGGTCGAGTCCTTGCTGCTAGCGTCAGGGGCCTTGGGCGTGGGCGCTACTTCGACGATACGTGGCGCAATGGTATCGCTTTGCAGGTCGGGCAAGGTGATACTCAGGCTGCTCCACTCGGCGTCCGGCAGTTTGCGGCGCAGGGGGCCGATTGCTTGCGGCCAGTCAACGGTTTCACCGGCGCCCGGGATGATAATCACCGCACCTTTGGGGGCCGCGGTATTGGCCGGTTTCCACAAGGCCAGAAAGGTATCGCTGCTCGCTTGCAGTTGTTGCTGTTCCTGAGCAGGGATTTTTCGCTCAAGTGCTGTCGCTTCTTCCTGACTACGCTCAAGCAGCGGCTGACGTTCGACCGGTTTTTCGTCTGCGGATTTTTCCGCGGCAGCGGGTGCCGGGTCAGCGGCCTCGACGGAAAAAGCGCAGGGCAGGATCAGCGACAGGCACAATGCTGGCAGTGCCAGGCGGTAGACAGGGGGCATCGGATATTCCAGGCCAGAAGTTATTCCGGCAGCCTAATGGGTTGGTCAGTATTTGTCAGTGTGTGAGACTTCGATGATGCGTTTTCGCTGCCTGTGGGTTATCGGCTGTTTGTGGTTTCCCTTGATGGGCTGGGCGGCGCCTGCGCCACCGGTGCACGTCGCACAATTGTCCGCCAGTCAGCAGGAATGGCTGGCGCGGCATGATGAATTGCGCGTCGGACTGGTGTTGCAAGTGCCCTATGCGCAATACGATCGCCGCTTGCAACGGCTGTCCGGGGTCAACGTCGAGCTGATGAAATGGCTGGCGAAGTCGCTCAAGGTCGAGCTGAGCTGGCGCAACTTTCCCGACCTCGCGCAACTGGAGGCCGCCGCGCGCGAAGGTGAAATCGACCTCGCGCCGGGGCTGGCGCAAACCCCCGGTGGCCTGCGCCTGTGGCAGTTTTCCGATCCGTACATGCGGGTGCCGCAACTGGTGGTCAGCGACCAGAAGGCTGCTGGCGTGGTAGAGCTGGAAAAACTCGACAGCCAGACCCGCGTTGCCGTTCGCATGCCCAGCGCCACCGCCGATTACCTGCGCAGTAGTTATCCGCACCTGAACCTCCAGGGCGTACCCATCGAACGTCAGGCCTTGCAACTGTTGCTGAGTCAGCAGGCCAGTTACGCCGTAGTCGACGAAGCACAGTTGGGGCGTCTGTCTGTCGAACCGGAGTTTGCGGGGTTGGTGGTGGTCGGTGACATCGGTCTGCCGCAACTGCTGCGTGTGGCCACACGGCGGGACTGGCCGGAACTCGCCGGCATTGTCGAAAGCGCGCTGCGCGCGATCCCGGCCAAGGACCTGGAGCAACTGCACAGTCAATGGCTGCAACCCAAGTACCCGCGGCTGACGGAGTCCCCGGGTTTCTGGCAGAACCTCAGTCTGCTGTTGGCGGTGTTGATGCTGAGCAGCATGGCGATCGTGTTCTGGCAGCGTCGGCAGCAACACAGCCTGGAGCAGCGCTTGTTAACAGCCCGCGAAGACATTGCCTTGCGAGCCGCCAGTGAAGAAGCGTTGCGCCTCACCCAGTTTTCCATCGATCAGAGCACCGTCGGCATTCTCTGGGTCAACTGGGACAGCCATGTGCGGTACGCCAACTGCGCCGCCGAAACCATGCTCGGCTATCCGGCGGGCGGCATCATCGACCGGCCGCTGATCGACTTTGAGCCCGGTCTGCACATGGATCGCTGGCTGAACCTGTGGAAACGCGCCCGCGCCAGCGAAGAAGGGCCGCAAAGTTTCGAAGCCAATTGCCTGCGGGCCGATGGCAGCATTTTGCCGGCGGATGTTTCGTTGAGCTTCCTGCGGTTCCGTGATGGCGAGTACCTGGTGGTCTACCTCAATGACGTCACCGAACGCCGTCGCGCACTCGCCGCGTTGCAGGAAAGCGAGGCGCGCCTGCAAGGGATTGCCGCCAACGTGCCGGGATTGGTCTTTCGCCTGGAACGGGCACCGGTGACGGGGCAGATAGACTTTGCCTACATCAGTGAGGGCAGCGAGAACCTGGTGGGTTACGCGCCGGCGACCTTGGTCCATCGCGACAAAGGTCTGCGCAGCCTGGTGCACCCGGACGACAAGGCCAGTTATCACCAGACGCAGGATCACGCGCTGGACACCGACAGTGACTGGTCGTGGCAGGGGCGGATTCTCACGCGTCAGGGCGAGCAACGCTGGGCCGAGATCAAAGCCATCACGCGTCGCCTCGAAGACGGCGCCTATGTCTGGGACGGCATTGTCTGGGACATCAGCGAGAGCAAACGCATCGAACTGGAACTGGCCAGCTCCCGTGAGCAGTTGCGTGAGTTGTCCGCGCACCTGGAGAGCGTACGGGAAGAGGAAAAGGCCCGTATCGCCCGGGAAGTTCACGACGAGCTGGGTCAGATGCTGACCGTATTGAAGCTGGAAACGTCGATGTGCGAATTGGCCTACGCCCAGCTTGATCCTGGTCTGAACGAACGATTGAACAGCATGAAGCGCTTGATCGCTCAGCTGTTCCAGCTGGTTCGCGATGTTGCTACGGCGCTGCGGCCACCGATTCTAGACGCCGGGATCGCCTCGGCCATTGAGTGGCAGGCCCGGCGCTTCGAGGCGCGCACGCAGATTCCGTGCCTGGTGCAGGTGCCGGACAACCTGCCGGTGCTCAGTGATGCCAAGGCGATTGGCTTGTTCCGGATCCTTCAGGAGGCGCTGACCAATGTCATGCGGCATGCCCAGGCGCATACTGTCGAACTGACGTTGGCGCTGGAAGGCGACGAGTTGTGTCTGACGGTCAGCGATGATGGCGTAGGATTTGTCCCTGCCATTGGCCGGCCAACATCCTTCGGGGTGGTAGGCATGCGCGAGCGGGTGTTGATTATGGGCGGGGAGTTGTCGCTCGAAAGTGAACCGGGGGAGGGGACGACCCTGAGTGTGCGAGTGCCATTGGACCGCTAAAAGATCGCAGCCTTCGGCAGCTCCTACGCTGAGCGCGTACCCCTGTAGGAGCTGCCGAAGGCTGCGATCTTTTGGCGACAAGGCAATTATTGAGGAGAGGCAAGTGATCCGTGTATTGGTAGCCGAAGACCACACCATCGTTCGCGAAGGCATTAAACAATTGATCGGCCTGGCCAAGGATCTGCTGGTGGTGGGGGAGGCGAGCAATGGCGAGCAGTTGCTCGAGACCTTGCGTCATATTCCCTGCGAAGTGGTGTTGCTGGATATCTCCATGCCTGGGGTCAATGGTCTGGAGGCGATACCGCGGATTCGTGCGTTGAACAATCCGCCTGCCATTCTGGTGTTGTCGATGCACGACGAAGCGCAAATGGCCGCCCGGGCATTGAAGGTTGGCGCGGCGGGTTACGCGACCAAGGACAGCGACCCGGCGCTGCTGCTGACGGCGATCCGCAAAGTCGCGGCGGGCGGGCGTTACATCGACCCGGAGCTGGCCGACCGCATGGTCTTCGAAGTCGGCCTGACCGATTCGCGGCCGCTGCATTCATTGCTCTCGGAGCGTGAATTCTCGGTGTTCGAACGCCTGGCTCAGGGCGCCAACGTCAACGACATCGCCCAGCAGCTGGCCCTGAGCAGCAAGACCATCAGCACCCACAAGGCGCGGCTGATGCAGAAACTCAACATCACCTCCCTGGCCGAGCTTGTGAAGTACGCCATGGAACACAAACTTCTCTGACACCCCACGAGTCCACTGTGGGAGCGGGCTTGCTCGCGAAAGCAGTGTGTCATTCAACGGAGATGTCTACTGAAAGACCGCTTTCGCGAGCAAGTCGAATCGTCGCACCGCCGCTCCCACAGTGGATTGTGGACATATCCAATTACGACACGCATTTCCAGCCGAGTTTGCCCATTCCTGCGGTGCATAGCTAACCGCCCGTCGCTATCCCCCATCAACATACCTATCCCCGCCATCCTTGTAGGGCAATCCCTACCCCCAACCTTCCATCCGGCTGAGGCGATTCTCTCCTGCACCCCGATTTGCGTGCTCCCCAGCGTCCACTAGGCTTAGTCCACAGCAGTCATCAACAACAAAGGTGTGGGTATGAGCCAGGTCGATTCAAACGCAGGGGCCAGCGACATTCTGGTCAGCTTTCGTGGAGTGCAAAAGAGCTACGACGGCGAGAACCTGATCGTCAAAGACCTAAACCTGGACATTCGCAAAGGCGAGTTCCTCACCTTGCTCGGGCCGTCCGGTTCGGGCAAGACCACCAGCCTGATGATGCTCGCCGGTTTCGAAACGCCGACCGCCGGTGAAATCCTCCTGGCCGGGCGTGCCATCAACAACGTGCCGCCGCACAAGCGCGACATCGGCATGGTGTTCCAGAACTACGCGTTGTTCCCGCACATGACCGTCGCCGAGAACCTCGCGTTCCCGCTGACCGTGCGCGGCTTGAACAAGAGCGATGTCAGTGACCGGGTCAAGCGCGTGCTGAGCATGGTTCAGCTCGACGCTTTCGCTCAGCGCTATCCGGCGCAACTGTCCGGCGGTCAGCAACAGCGTGTGGCCCTGGCCCGCGCGTTGGTATTCGAGCCGCAACTGGTGCTGATGGATGAACCCCTCGGCGCACTCGACAAACAACTGCGCGAACACATGCAGATGGAAATCAAACACCTGCACCAGCGCCTCGGCGTGACCGTGGTCTACGTGACCCACGATCAGGGCGAAGCCTTGACCATGTCCGACCGCGTGGCGGTGTTCCATCAAGGCGAAATCCAGCAGATCGCCCCGCCGCGCAGCCTCTATGAAGAACCGAAGAACACCTTCGTCGCCAACTTCATCGGCGAGAACAACCGTCTCAACGGCCGTTTGCACAGCCACACCGGCGACCGTTGCATCGTGGAACTCGGTCGCGGTGAAAAGGTTGAAGCCCTGGCGGTCAACGTCGGCAAGACCGGCGAGCCCGTCACGCTGTCGATTCGACCGGAACGCGTGAGCCTCAATGGTTCGAGCGAGTCCTGCGTCAACCGCTTCTCAGGGAGGGTGGCGGAATTCATCTATCTGGGCGACCACGTCCGGGTTCGCCTGGAAGTCTGCGGCAAGACCGACTTCTTTGTGAAACAACCGATTGCCGAGCTCGATCCTGCGCTCGCCGTCGGCGACGTGGTACCGCTTGGCTGGGAGGTCGAACACGTTCGCGCGCTCGACCCACTTCTAGAGGCGAACTGATCGCCCCCTGCTTCAACCAACCCTGCACGTGGAGAGAACAATAAATGTTGAGATCCCTGAAATTCACCGCCCTGGTCATGGGCATGATGGGTGCGGCGCACGCGATGGCGGCGGGGCCGGACCTGACCGTTGTGTCCTTTGGCGGGGCGAACAAGGCCGCGCAGGTCAAAGCTTTCTACGCACCGTGGGAAGCGGCGGGTAACGGCAAGATTGTCGCCGGCGAGTACAACGGCGAGATGGCCAAGGTCAAAGCCATGGTCGACACCAAGAGCGTGTCCTGGGACCTGGTGGAAGTTGAATCGCCAGAACTGTCCCGTGGTTGCGACGAAGACATGTTCGAGCAACTCGATCCTGCGCTGTTCGGCAAGACCGAAGACTACGTCAAAGGCGCCATCCAGCCGTGCGGCGTAGGCTTCTTCGTGTGGTCGACCGTGTTGGCCTACAACGCTGACAAACTGGCCTCCGCACCGACCAGTTGGGTGGATTTCTGGGACACCAAAAAATTCCCGGGCAAGCGCGGCCTGCGCAAAGGCGCCAAGTACACCCTGGAATTCGCACTGATGGCCGACGGCGTTGCGCCGAAAGACGTCTACAAAGTGCTGGCCGGCAAAGACGGTCAGGACCGCGCGTTCAAGAAGCTCGATGAGCTGAAACCAAGCATTCAGTGGTGGGAAGCCGGCGCACAACCGCCGCAATACCTCGCTTCGGGTGACGTGGTCATGAGCTCGGCCTACAACGGCCGGATCGCTGCCGTGCAGAAAGAAAGCAACCTGAAAGTCGTGTGGAACGGCGGCATCTACGACTTCGACGCTTGGGCGATTCCAAAAGGTCTCGACAAGGCACGTGCTGAAGCGGCGAAGAAATTCATCGCGTTCTCGGTGATGCCGCAGCAGCAGAAGACCTACTCGGAAAACATCGCCTACGGCCCGGCCAACACCCAAGCCGTACCGCTGTTGTCCAAGGACGTCCTGAAAGACATGCCGACCACCCCGGAAAACATCGCCAACCAGGTGCAGATCGACGTCAGCTTCTGGGCTGACAACGGTGAGCAACTGGAACAGCGCTTCAATTCCTGGGCTGCGAAGTAGGAGCTGCCGAAGGCTGCGATCTTTTGATCTTCAGCGGTCTTGAAGCCGCCAAAAGATCGCAGGCTGCGCCAGCTCCTACAGGGGCCGGTGTCTGGTTCAAGAATATAGATGCAATGCGGCATCAAGTTGTTTGATGCCGCCCATCCAAAGATTTCCGGAGTACGCCATGGCCACCGCCATTCCCCTGAACGCGGGCACTGACCCCACCTTGAAGCAGCGGCTCAAGCACGCCGAGCGGATCAATCGCTGGAAGGCCCAGGCCTTGATCGCGCCGCTGGTGCTGTTTCTGTTGCTGGTGTTCCTGGTGCCGATCGTGGCGCTGCTCTACAAAAGCGTGGGTAACCCGGAAGTGGTCGGCGGCATGCCGCGCACCGTGGCAGCCATCGCCAGTTGGGACGGCCGCGGCCTACCCGCTGAACCCGTGTACAAAGCGGCCAGCGAAGACCTCGCTGAAGCGCGCAAGAATCAGACTTTGGGCGACCTGTCCAAACGCTTGAACATGGAGTTGGCCGGCTATCGCAGCCTGCTGACCAAAACCGCCCGCGCCTTGCCGTTCGCCACTGAGCCAGCCTCTTATAAAGAAGCGCTGGAAGGGCTCGACGAACGCTGGGGTGATCCGGCCTATTGGCAAGCGGTACGCCGCAACGCCAGCAGCATCACGCCTTACTACTTGCTGGCTGCGGTCGATCACCGCATCGACGACCTCGGCGAACTCGCCCCGGCCACGCCCGATCAGGCGATCTACCTCGACATCTTCGCCCGCACCTTCTGGATGGGGCTGATCATCACCGCCATTTGCCTGGTGCTGGCGTATCCGTTGGCTTACCTGCTGGCAAACTTGCCATCGCGCCAAAGCAACCTGCTGATGATTCTGGTGCTGCTGCCGTTCTGGACCTCGATCCTGGTACGCGTCGCCGCGTGGATCGTGTTGCTGCAATCAGGCGGTTTGATCAACAGCGGCCTGATGGCCATGGGCATCATCGATAAGCCGCTGGAACTGGTGTTCAACCGCACCGGGGTTTACATCTCGATGGTGCACATCCTGCTGCCGTTCATGATTCTGCCGATCTACAGCGTGATGAAAGGCATCTCGCCGACTTACATGCGCGCCGCGATTTCCCTCGGCTGCCACCCGTTCGCCAGCTTCTGGCGGGTGTACTTCCCGCAGACCTACGCCGGTGTCGGCGCCGGTTGCCTGTTGGTGTTCATCCTCGCCATCGGCTACTACATCACCCCGGCGTTGCTGGGCAGCCCGAACGATCAGATGGTCAGTTACTTCGTCGCCTTCTACACCAACACCAGCATCAACTGGGGTATGGCGACCGCACTCGGTGGGCTGCTGCTGTTGGCGACCGTGGTGCTTTATCTGATTTACAGCTGGCTGGTGGGCGCCAGTCGCCTGCGCCTGAGCTAAGGGGAGAATGAAATGCTGAGTCCTTATATGTCGCCCATTGAGCGGGTGTGGTTCTACAGCTTGCGGATTCTCTGCGGCTTGGTTCTGTTGTTCCTGATTCTGCCGGTGCTGGTGATCATTCCGCTGTCGTTCAACTCGGGCAGTTTCCTGGTGTATCCGCTGCAAGGCTTCTCGCTGCACTGGTATCAGGACTTCTTCGCCTCGGCGGAATGGATGCGCTCACTGAAGAACAGCATTATCGTCGCCCCGGCGGCGACCGTGCTGGCCATGATCTTCGGTACGCTGGCGGCGATTGGCCTGACCCGCGGCGATTTCCCCGGCAAGGCGCTGGTGATGGCGCTGGTGATTTCGCCGATGGTGGTGCCGGTGGTGATCATTGGTGTGGCAAGTTATCTGTTCTTCGCGCCGCTGGGCCTGGGTAACAGCTTCTTCTCGCTGATCGTGGTGCATGCGGTGTTGGGCGTGCCGTTCGTCATCATTACCGTGTCGGCGACGTTGCAGGGGTTTAACCAAAATCTGGTGCGTGCGGCTGCAAGCCTCGGTGCCTCGCCGCTGACCGCGTTCCGTCGCGTGACCTTGCCGCTGATTGCTCCCGGCGTGATCTCCGGTGCGCTGTTTGCCTTCGCGACGTCATTCGATGAAGTGGTGGTGACGCTGTTCCTCGCAGGTCCAGAGCAAGCGACCTTGCCACGGCAGATGTTCAGCGGGATTCGTGAAAACCTCAGCCCGACCATTGCCGCCGCGGCAACGCTGCTGATCGCCTTCTCGGTGATCCTGTTGCTGACTCTGGAATGGCTGCGCGGCCGCAGCGAAAAACTGCGTACCGCGCCGGTTTAGAGCTACACACCATCCCAATGTGGGAGCGGGCTTGCTCGCGAATGCGTTCTGACATTCAACATCTCTGTTGACTGAAAGGGTCTTTTCGCGAGCAAGCCCGCTCCCACAGTGATTTATGGTGTTTTTGGGATCTATGGTCATTCAATGGCTGAATAGCAGACAACGTCCAATCCCCAGCTACTCTTGTGCCCAGCTCCCCTATCTATAAGAGGCTGCGCACGATGAGTCTTTCCTCTTTCAAAATCGCTCACAAACTGATCACCGGCGCAGGGGCCATCGAGCAACTGGCCGCCGAGCTCACGCGCCTGGACATCGACAACCCGCTGATCGTCACCGACGCCGCGCTGGTCAAGTCCGGCACGGTCGAGCTGGCACTCGCGCAACTGGGCGAACGGAGTTACGAGATTTTCGACCGTGTGCTCCCAGATCCGGAAATCGCCATCGTCGAAGACTGCATGCGCGTTTACCGCGAGGGCGGGCACGACGGTCTGATTGGCCTCGGCGGCGGCAGCGCAATCGACATCGCCAAAAGCGTTGCGGCCTACGCCGGTTACCACGGAGAGCTGGAAGATCTGTTCGGCATCGACCAGGTGCCGCGCAAAGGCCCGCCACTGATCGCCATCCCGACCACCGCCGGCACCGGCTCGGAAGTGACCAATGTCGCGATCCTCTCCGACAAGGTCGCACAGATGAAAAAGGGCATCGTCAGCGACTATCTGTTGCCGGACGTGGCGCTGGTCAGCCCGCAAATGACCCTGACGTGCCCGCGCAGCGTCACCGCCGCCAGTGGCGTCGATGCGCTGGTGCACGCCATCGAGTCGTATTTGTCCCTCAATGCTTCAGCGATTACCGACGCGCTGGCCATCGGCGCGATCAAGTTGATCACCAACGCGTTACCCAAGGCCTACGCTAATCCCTCCGATCTGCAGGCACGCGAAGACATGGCCACCGCCAGCCTGATGGCGGGCATGGCGTTCGGCAATGCCGGCGTCGGCGCGGTGCATGCGCTGGCGTACCCGCTGGGCGGACGTTTCAACATCGCCCACGGCGTCAGCAACGCCTTGTTGCTGCCGTATGTCATGACTTGGAACAAGATGGCCTGCGTCGAGCGCATGCAGGATATTGCCGAAGCCATGGGCGTGAAGGTCGCTCATCTGAGCGCCAATGACGCCGCGGACAAAGCCGTCGAGGCGATGAGCGCGTTGTGTGCAGCCGTGGACATCCCGCCGGGCCTGCGCAGTTTCGGCGTTCCAGAGGATGCGATCCCGGCCATGGCTGTGGAAGCCGCGGGGATCGAGCGCCTGATGCGCAACAATCCGCGCAAATTGAGCGCCGTCGATATCGAGAAGATCTACCGCGCGGCTTACTGATCATCGCGGCCACGGTGCGCGCGTCGAAGCATGAGGTATACAATGCGCGCCATCGTGATTCTGCTCAGAAAAGGTGCGTCATGCAGCCCTTCGTAATTGCTCCGTCGATTCTCTCCGCCGACTTCGCCCGCCTGGGTGAAGAAGTGGACAACGTTCTGGCCGCCGGCGCCGACTTCGTGCACTTCGATGTCATGGACAACCACTACGTGCCGAACCTGACCATCGGCCCGATGGTCTGTGCCGCACTGCGCAAGTACGGCGTAACCGCGCCGATCGACGCGCACCTGATGGTCAGCCCGGTGGACCGCATCGTCGGTGACTTCATCGAGGCCGGCGCGACCTACATCACCTTCCACCCGGAAGCCACGCAGCACGTCGACCGTTCCCTGCAACTGATCCGCGAGGGCGGCTGCAAGTCGGGCCTGGTGTTCAACCCGGCGACCCCGCTGGACGTGCTCAAGTACGTGATGGACAAGGTCGACATGATCCTGCTGATGAGCGTCAACCCGGGCTTCGGCGGGCAGAAATTCATCCCCGGCACCCTCGACAAGCTGCGTGAAGCGCGCGCGCTGATCGATGCCTCGGGCCGTGACATTCGCCTGGAAATCGACGGTGGTGTGAACGTGAACAACATTCGTGAAATAGCAGCGGCAGGCGCCGATACCTTCGTGGCCGGCTCGGCGATCTTCAATGCGCCGAACTACCAGGAAGTCATCGAGAAGATGCGTTCCGAACTGGCCCTGGCCCGCCCATGAGTGGCTTTGAGCAGCTGTTCCCGGGGCGTCTGCCACGGCTGGTGATGTTTGATCTGGACGGCACGCTGGTCGATTCGGTCCCTGACCTCGCTGTGGCGGTGGATAACATGCTGCTCAAACTCGGGCGTCAACCTGCCGGCATCGAGTCGGTGCGTGAATGGGTCGGCAACGGCGTGCACATGCTGGTGCGCCGGGCCCTGGCCAACCACATCGACGCCGAGGGTGTTGATGAGGTCGAGGCTGAACATGCCCTGGAATTGTTCAATGGCTTTTATGAGGACGGTCACGACCTGACGGTGGTTTACCCCGGCGTGAGTGACACCCTCAAGTGGCTGAACAAACAAGGCGTGGAAATGGCGCTGATTACCAACAAACCGGAGCGCTTTGTCGCACCGCTGCTGGATCAGATGAAGATCGGCAGCTATTTCAAATGGATCATCGGTGGCGACACGCTGCCGCAGAAGAAACCTGACCCCGCCGCGCTGTTTTTCGTGATGAAAATGGCCAACATTCCGGCGTCGCAGTCGTTGTTCGTCGGCGATTCGCGCAGCGATGTGCTGGCGGCAAAAGCGGCGGGGGTCAAATGTGTGGCCCTCAGTTATGGCTACAACCATGGTCGGCCGATTGCTGAAGAGTCGCCGGCGCTGGTCATCGACGACCTGCGCAAGCTAATTCCCGGTTGCCTGGATCCGGCCGCTGAGATAACGTTGGCCGACGCTGTTCAACCCCCTTCTGGAAACGCCATCGTGGTGGTCACTCGCAAACTCTGGATGAAAGTCATCAAGGCCCTGGCCCGCTGGCGTTGGCGCGCCTGACTTGTTCCTGGCCGGTATCCCGGCGCGTTTGCATACCTGACTGTTAGCACCTCAAGCCATGAGGCTACTCCATGATCCGCGAAGAATTCCTGCGTTTGGCCGCTGCCGGCTACAACCGCATCCCGCTTGCCTGCGAAACCCTGGCCGACTTCGACACGCCGCTGTCGATCTACCTGAAACTGGCCGACGAGCCCAATTCCTACCTGCTTGAATCTGTTCAGGGCGGGGAGAAGTGGGGCCGTTACTCGATCATTGGCCTGCCGTGCCGCACGGTACTGCGGGTTCACGATCACCACATCAGCGTGACGCACGACGGCGTCGAGATCGAAAGCCACGAGGCTGAAGACCCGCTAGCGTTCGTTGAAGAATTCAAAGCCCGTTACAACGTACCGACCATCCCTGGCCTGCCGCGTTTCAACGGCGGCCTGGTGGGTTACTTCGGTTACGACTGTGTGCGCTATGTCGAGAAGCGTCTGGGCAAATGCCCGAACCCGGATCCGCTGGGCGTGCCGGACATTCTGCTGATGGTGTCCGATGCGGTGGTGGTGTTCGATAACCTCGCCGGCAAGATGCACGCAATCGTCCTCGCCGATCCGGCGCAGGAAGATGCCTTCGAGCAGGGCCGTGCCCGCCTGGAAGAGCTGCTGGAAAAACTCCGTCAGCCGATCACCCCGCGCCGTGGCCTGGATTTCAGCAAGCAGCAATCGGCTGATCCGGTGTTCCGCTCCAGTTTCACCCAGGACGATTACGAAAAAGCCGTCGACACCATCAAGGAATACATCCTGGCCGGTGACTGCATGCAGGTCGTGCCGTCGCAGCGCATGTCGATCGACTTCAAGGCTGCGCCCATTGATCTGTATCGGGCGCTGCGCTGCTTCAACCCGACGCCTTACATGTACTTCTTCAATTTCGGCGACTTCCACGTCGTCGGCAGTTCGCCGGAAGTGCTGGTGCGGGTCGAAGACAACCTGATCACCGTGCGCCCGATCGCCGGCACTCGCCCGCGCGGCGCGAACGAAGAAGCGGATCTGGCGCTGGAAAAAGACCTGCTGTCCGACGACAAGGAAATTGCCGAGCACTTGATGCTGATCGACCTGGGTCGTAACGACACCGGTCGCGTCTCGGAAATCGGTTCGGTGAAACTCACCGAGAAGATGGTCATCGAGCGTTATTCCAACGTGATGCACATCGTGTCCAACGTCACCGGGCAATTGAAGGCCGGGCTGACGGCGATGGACGCGCTGCGGGCGATCCTGCCAGCGGGCACCTTGTCCGGCGCACCGAAGATTCGCGCCATGGAAATCATCGATGAACTGGAACCGGTCAAGCGTGGCGTCTACGGCGGCGCGGTCGGTTACTTCGCCTGGAACGGCAACATGGACACCGCGATTGCCATTCGCACCGCGGTGATCAAGAACGGCGAACTGCATGTGCAAGCTGGTGGCGGCATTGTTGCCGACTCGGTGCCGGCGCTGGAATGGGAAGAAACCCTGAACAAGCGTCGCGCAATGTTCCGTGCAGTCGCCCTGGCTGAACAAACCCCGGAAAGCTGACCGAAGAACGTGACCCGTATGCCATGTCGCTTTGCCTGCAAAAGCGCTGGACGCTGTGGGTCGCTCATTCGAAGGCAGTCTTTATAGTCAGTGAATTCAAGAGGTTCTCAAGCCATGTTGCTGATGATCGATAACTACGACTCTTTTACTTACAACGTTGTGCAATACCTGGGTGAGCTCGGCTCCCAGGTCAAAGTCGTGCGCAACGACGAACTGACCGTTGCCGAAATCGAAGCCCTCAACCCTGAGCGGATCGTTGTGTCTCCCGGTCCTTGCACGCCGACCGAAGCGGGCGTCTCGATTGACGTCATCAAGCATTTCGCCGGCAAACTGCCGATTCTTGGCGTGTGCCTGGGCCATCAATCCATCGGCCAGGCCTTTGGCGGCGATGTGGTTCGCGCCCGTCAGGTAATGCACGGCAAGACCAGTCCGGTGTTCCACGAAGACAAAGGTGTATTCGAAGGCCTGAATCATCCGTTGACGGTTACGCGCTATCACTCGTTGATCGTCAAGCGCGAAACGCTGCCGGATTGTCTGGAGCTGACCGCCTGGACCCAGCTTGAAGACGGCTCGGTCGACGAGATCATGGGCCTGCGCCACAAGACGCTGAACATCGAAGGTGTGCAGTTCCACCCTGAGTCTATCCTGACTGAACAGGGCCACGAGCTGTTCGCCAACTTCCTCAAACAAACCGGCGGCACGCGCTAAGGACTTTCCATGAATATCAAGACAGCCCTTAGCCGTATCGTCGATCACCTCGACCTCAGCACCGAAGAAATGCGCGATGTGATGCGCGAGATCATGACCGGGCAATGCACGGACGCGCAGATCGGCGCGTTCATGATGGCCATGCGCATGAAGAGCGAAAGCATCGACGAGATCGTCGGCGCCGTGTCGGTCATGCGCGAGCTGGCGGACAAGGTCGAGCTCAAAACCCTCGACGGCGTGGTCGATGTGGTCGGCACCGGCGGCGATGGTGCGAACATTTTCAACGTCTCGACGGCGTCTTCCTTCGTGGTGGCAGCGGCCGGTTGCACCGTGGCCAAGCACGGTAACCGTGCGGTGTCGGGTAAAAGCGGCAGCGCAGATCTGCTGGAAGCAGCGGGCATCTACTTGAACCTGACGCCGGTTCAGGTGGCGCGTTGCATCGACAACGTCGGCATCGGTTTCATGTTTGCCCAGACTCATCACCGCGCCATGAAGTACGCCGCCGGCCCGCGCAAGGATCTTGGTTTGCGTACCCTGTTCAACATGCTCGGCCCGCTTACGAATCCGGCCGGCGTGAAACACCAGGTGGTGGGCGTGTTCAGCCAGGCGCTATGTCGCCCATTGGCCGAAGTCTTGCAGCGCTTGGGCAGCAAGCATGTGCTGGTGGTGCATTCGAAGGATGGCCTCGACGAGTTCAGTCTGGCAGCGCCGACCTTCGTGGCGGAATTGAAGAATGACCAGATCACCGAGTATTGGGTCGAACCGGAAGACCTGGGCATGAAGAGCCAGAGCCTGCACGGCCTGGCGGTGGAAAGCCCGGCCGCTTCGCTCGAGCTGATTCGTGATGCCCTCGGCAAGCGCAAGACCGAGAGCGGTCAGAAAGCCGCCGAGATGATCGTGCTCAATGCCGGTGCTGCGCTATACGCAGCCGACCTGGCGACCAGTTTGAAAGAAGGCGTTGCCCTGGCGCACGATGCGCTGCACACAGGCCTCGCTCGGGAAAAACTTGAGGAGTTGGGTGCATTTACCGCGGTATTCAAAGTGGAGAATGAGGGATGAGTGTACCGACGGTTCTGGAAAACATTCTGGCGCGCAAAGTCCAGGAAGTCGCCGAGCGTAGCGCTCGTGTGAGTCTGGCGGAGCTGGAAAGTCTGGCGAAGGCGGCCGATGCACCCCGTGGTTTTGCCAAGGCCCTGATCGCTCAGGCCAAATTGAAACAGCCGGCGGTCATTGCTGAAATCAAGAAGGCTTCGCCGAGCAAGGGCGTGATTCGCGAGAACTTCGTTCCGGCGGACATTGCCAGGAGTTACGAAAAGGGCGGCGCGACCTGCCTGTCGGTGCTCACCGATATCGATTACTTCCAGGGCGCCGATGCGTATCTGCAACAGGCCCGCGCGGCGTGCAAACTGCCGGTGATCCGCAAGGATTTCATGATCGATCCGTACCAGATCGTCGAAGCCCGTGCATTGGGCGCTGACTGCGTGCTGTTGATCGTCTCCGCACTGGATGACGTGAAAATGGCCGAGCTGGCGGCGGTGGCCAAAAGTGTTGGCCTCGATGTGCTGGTGGAAGTCCACGATGGCGACGAGCTGGAGCGGGCCTTGAAAACCCTCGACACTCCGCTGGTGGGCGTGAACAACCGCAATCTGCACACCTTCGACGTCAGCCTGGAAACCACCCTTGACCTGTTGCCGCGTATTCCGCGTGATCGTTTGGTGATTACAGAAAGCGGCATTCTCAATCGGGCCGATGTCGAGCTGATGGAAATCAGCGACGTGTATGCGTTCCTGGTTGGCGAAGCGTTCATGCGCGCCGAAAGCCCAGGCACCGAACTGCAGCGTCTGTTTTTCCCTGAACGCGGTGTAGCAGTGAGTGGTTCTACACGCGACTGAGTGCCTTCAGAAAAAACGAGGCGCCCCCATTCGCGAGCAAGCCCGCTCCCACATTTGATCGGCGTTACCTGGAGAAACGCGGACTAATGTGGGAGCGGGCTTGCTCGCGAAGAGGCCCTCAAATTCCCCAAAGACCTCATGTCTTACGGAGTTATCCATGTTCAAACCGATCTCACTGACTGTCGAGGCTGGCCTCCTGGCCGAGCAGGATCTATTAGGTTCAATCTGCACCGGCGATTCAGAGTTCGGCCTGCTGTTCTGGCAACCTAGTGACAAAGCGCTGGTTATGCCGCGCCGCTTGAATCGCCTGCCTGGTTTCGAGGCTGCATGCGAAGTATCTGCCGCCGCAGGCTGGCCAGTACTGTTGCGTGAAACCGGCGGTGAACCCGTGCCGCAATCGGCATCAACCATCAACATCGCGCTGGTCTACGCGCCACCCCGCAGCGAGGGTGACCAGAATCGCATCGAAACCGCGTACCGCCGACTCTGCGACCCGATTTGTCAGCTGCTGGATGAATTAGGCGGGGTTTCGTCCCTGGGCGAAATCGACGGCGCATTTTGCGATGGCCGTTTCAACGTCAATCTCGACGGACGCAAGATGGTCGGCACCGCTCAGCGCTGGCGCCAGAGCAAGGGCGGTTCGCGTCCGGTTGGATTGGTGCACGGTGCGTTGTTGCTGGATAACGAGCGCGAATCGATGGTCGGGGCGGTCAATCGCTTCAACGAGGCATGCGGTCTGGAGCAGCGGGTTCGCGCCGAGAGCCACATCGCCCTGCATGAGAAATTTGCGGCGCCCGATGCACTGGAGCGGCTCGACGCACTCTATCGCCAGTTGCTGGCAGACATGTTCAGGGCTTAGCGCGTACCGAAGACCACCATGGTCTTGCCTTTGACGTCCACCAGGTTGCGTTCCTCCAGGTCCTTGAGGACGCGGCCAACCATCTCCCGGGAACACCCGACAATCCGCCCGATTTCCTGACGGGTCACCTTGATCTGCATGCCATCGGGGTGGGTCATGGCGTCTGGCTGTTTGCACAGTTCCAGCAAGCAACGCGCGACTCGACCGGTGACGTCGAAGAACGCAAGGTCACCGACCTTGCGGGTGGTGTTGCGCAGGCGCTGTGCGATTTGTCCGCTGAGTACGTAAAGAATGTCTGGATCTTGCTGGGACAACTCGCGGAATTTCGCGTAGCTGATTTCCGCGACTTCACACTCGATCTTCGCGCGTACCCAGGCGCTGCGTTCCTGCTCCAGGCCCGCCTGTTCAAACAGACCCAGCTCACCGAAAAAGTCCCCGGCGTTCAGGTAGGCAATGATCATTTCACGGCCGTCATCATCCTCGATCAGGATGGTGACCGAACCTTTGATGATGAAGAACAGCGTCTCCGAGCGGTCGCCGGCACAAATGATGTTGCTTTTGGCGGCATAACGACGGCGCTGACAATGCATCAACAGCTTGTCGACGTTCTTGATTTTGGGTGTAAGGGCAATAGCAACCATGGTTGTATCCCGAAAAGACTGCACGGTGTGTTTGGTTTTTTTATGAGGCGCTGAGGTTGCTACGAAGCTGGCTATGCGCCAGCGAATTGGCGTCAGCTTAACAGACACTTCCTGCAATATTCGAGCATTTACCTACAAAGCAGGTGGTTATGTCCTAGGACGGCGAGCGCAGTCTATCAAGGGCCCTGTGCTAAGCTGGCGACCCTTTTTTAGACAGTGGAGTCTTGGCGATGAAGGCACGCATCCAATGGGCTGGCGAAGCCATGTTCCTCGGCGAATCCGGCAGCGGTCATGTCGTGGTCATGGACGGTCCACCCGATGCCGGTGGTCGTAACCTGGGTGTCCGGCCGATGGAAATGCTCCTGCTGGGTGTCGGCGGTTGCAGCAATTTCGATGTGGTCAGCATCCTCAAGAAGTCCCGTCAGGCCGTAGAAAGCTGCGAAGCCTTCCTCGAAGCCGAACGCGCGACCGAGGACCCGAAGGTCTTCACCAGGATCCATATGCATTTCGTGGTCAAGGGTCGCGGGCTCAAAGAAGCCCAGGTCAAACGCGCCATCGAGCTGTCGGCCGAGAAGTATTGCTCGGCGTCTATCATGCTCGGCGCGGCCGGTGTTGCGATTACCCACGACTACGAAATCATCGAACTCGGTTGAATCGACATTCAACTATCATAAAAGCAGTGCAGACTCTGGCGATCCCAAGCTGACGTCTGCATAATGCGCCACTTTTTTCAGGGGAGTGGTCCGTCAGCCGACAGGCCGCTTGCCCGAACGGACAACCAAAATCGCCATCGCGAAGAGGTGTTAACCGTCCTACGCGGGTGCGTCGTTCGCATCTGACGGGCATGCTTGATCACGCGGCCCGGGCCGCAATACATAGAGAGTTTTTAACGGTGAAAAGCAAACTCAAGCTCCACGGGTTCAATAACCTGACCAAGACCTTGAGCTTCAACATCTATGACATCTGCTACGCGGAAACCCCGCAAGACCAGCAGGCTTACGTCGAGTACATCAATGAAGAGTACAACGCGAAGCGCCTGACGCAGATCCTCACAGAAGTTGTCGATATCATTGGTGCCAACATCCTGAACATCGCCAGTCAGGACTACGACCCACAGGGCGCCAGCGTCACGATTCTGATCTCGGAAGAGCCGGTGACCCCGACCGACAGCCAGATCGAAGAATCCCCGGGCCCGTTGCCCGAGATTATCCTGGCCCACCTCGACAAGAGCCACATCACGGTGCACACCTACCCGGAAATCCATCCGGACGACGGCATTGCGACCTTCCGTGTGGACATTGACGTGTCGACCTGTGGCGTCATTTCACCGCTTAAAGCGCTCAACTTCCTGATTCACCAGTTCGATTCGGACATCGTGACCGTGGATTATCGTGTGCGCGGTTTCACCCGTGACGTCGAAGGCAATAAGCACTTCATCGATCACGAGATCAACTCGATTCAGAACTACCTCTCCGACGACACCCGCGACGCGTACCAGATGACCGACGTGAACGTGTACCAGGAAAACCTGTTCCACACCAAAATGCTGTTGAAGAACTTCGAACTGGATAACTACCTGTTCGGTGATGCGACCAACAACCTGTCCCCTGAGCAGCGTGCCCAGGTGACTGATCGTGTGAAACACGAAATGCTCGAAATCTTCTACGCGCGCAACATGCCGACCTAAGACTTTCGAACACAAAAAAAGGCGACTCCCTCACGGCAGTCGCCTTTTTTATTGCTGTCAAAAAATCCCTGTGGGAGCGGGCTTGCTCGCGAAGAGGCCCTAACTGACAAAGCAGCTATCAGATCCGATAAGTGCTCTTGGTCATCACCTTGGCCATCAAGCTCATTCCAAACTTCACCGGCGCAGGAAAACGAAAGCCCCCAGCCTCCAACGCACTTTCGGCATGGTGCTCTTCATCAATACGCATTTGCTCAAGAATCGCCCGGGACTTTTCGTCCTCGGCCGGCAGTTGCTCAAGGTGTTCATTCAAATGCTTGCACACCTGATGCTCCGTAGCAGCAACGAACCCCAGGCTGACTTTGTCGCTGATCAACCCGGCCACCGCGCCAATCCCGAACGACATGCCGTAGAACAGCGGATTGAGAATGCTGGTGTGGCTGCCCAACTGTTTGATGCGTTGTTCGCACCAGACCAAATGGTCGATTTCTTCTTCGGCGGCATGTTCCATGGCCGCGCGTACTTGCGGCAGCTTGGCAGTCAGGGCCTGGCCCTGATACAGCGCCTGGGCGCAGACTTCGCCGGTGTGGTTGATGCGCATCAAACCGGCAACGTGCCGGGTGTCTACGTCACTCATTTGCGCTTCTGGCTGCACGATCGCGGGGGACGGACGGTACGGCTGGCCGCTGAAGGGCAGCAGGGTACGCATCGCGGCATCGGCTTGCAGCAGAAGACGG
This sequence comes from Pseudomonas sp. LB3P81, assembly GCF_054897965.1. Taxonomy (NCBI): domain Bacteria; kingdom Pseudomonadati; phylum Pseudomonadota; class Gammaproteobacteria; order Pseudomonadales; family Pseudomonadaceae; genus Pseudomonas; species Pseudomonas sp. LB3P81. The sequence continues at coordinate 3,996,178 of NZ_JBUBVG010000001.1, forward strand.
TCAATCGGCGAGTAGTGACGTTGGGTAGTCATGCTGACCTCCGGGAAGAATCTCGGTGATCAGTTTAACCCAATCGGCCGGGGAAGGTTTGCGCTGGGTCATGGCTCTTAATGGATTCAATATTGTAGGAGCGAGCTTGCTCGCGATGGTCGTTAACGATAACGCGTGTTTACCGATTAAACGCGGCGCTCTTGAATCCATCGCGAGCAAGCTCGCTCCTACAGGGATGGGTGGTGAATCAACCCGGCGGCCAGTGCATCTGGCGCTGACCCAGCACATGCATATGAATGTGATAGACGGTCTGCCCACCCAGTGGATTGCAATTCATGACTACACGGAAACCTTCTTCGCAACCCAGTTCCAGCGCCAGGCGCTGGGCGGTGAACAGAATATGCCCGGCCAAAGCCTTGTCGTCCTCGGTGAGGTCGTTGAGGGTGCGCACCGGCTTCTTCGGGATCACCAGAAAATGCACTGGCGCCTGTGGGGCGATGTCGTGGAAGGCCAGTACCTGGTCGTCCTCGTAAATGATCTTCGCCGGGATTTCCCGGTTGATGATCTTGGTGAACAGAGTATCCACAGCTGTTTCTCCGTTATTTGGCTGGCCTGAGTGTACTCATCGGATATCGCCGAGCCCAGCCTTTTGCCTTGAAGGTTGATCAGCGCGGGCAGTAGGCCTTGTTGACCATGCCCGCGATTGTCCGGGTCAGCCAGCGTGAGCCAAGCCGTGGCAGGAAGGCGAACCAGCGGTTCAGGCGACCCGGAATGATAATGGCGCGATTCTTATCCAGCGCCCGCACGGTATAGAGCGCGACTTCCTCGGGGCTCATCAGCAGTTTGCTGTCGACCAGTTTGTCGGTGTCCAGTTGTGCGGTGCGGAAAAACGCCGTGCGGGTCGGGCCGGGGCAGAGCACCGACACCTTGACCGCGCATTTCTTCAGCTCGACGCGCAAGCCTTCGGAAAAGTGCAGCACATACGCCTTGCTGGCGTAGTAAGTGCTCATCCACGGGCCGGGATGGAAAGCCGCGACCGAAGCGACATTCAAAATCTGCCCGCCACCCTGCAACGCCATGCTGTTACCGATGGCGTGGCACAGTCGGGTGAGGGCGAGGATGTTCACTTCGATCAGGTCTTGTTCAGTCATCCAGTCCTGCGCCAGGAACGGGCCGCAGGTACCGATGCCGGCGCAGTTCACCAGCAAGTCGATCTGCCGGTCGCCTTCTTCCAGTTCCAGCAGAAATCCGGACAGCCGCAGCGGTTCGCCCAGGTCGCAGGCACGGAACAACACTTCCACGCCAAACCGTTGGGTCAATTCAATCGCAATAGTTTCCAGCTGATCACGCTGTCGGGCCACCAGAATCAGGCTGCGGCCACGGCGAGCCAGCGCTTCGGCCATCGCCAGGCCGATGCCGCTGGAAGCGCCAGTGATCAGAGCGTAACGGGTCATGCAGTTCTCCATCGCAACAGCTCCGCGCCGGCGACGCAGGTGTCACGGGCGGGGAGCGCTGTTCATTCTTTCGCAGAGTCTACAGGGGCTGGGGCTTCTTCGGCTTCCTCGTCTGCGGAATCGGGTGCTACTTCGGCCTCGGCAGCGGGCTCGACTTCCACTTCGTCGGTGGTTACCGAGCCGCTGTCATAGCTGGTTTCGGCAGCACTTTCGTACTTTTGCTGGATCGCACTGAAGCCGCCAGCCAGCGCGCCAATAAAGCCGAGGGCAATCACCACGACCCACAGCGAAGACAACACTTTGACCGCCGTGGTGTTCGGCGGTGGTGGAGGGCCGTAGCGATTGGCGATGTTGGTGCCCGGGACGCACATGATCACGAACGGAAAGAAACTGCCTACGAACGGCACAAGATTCAGCAACCAGAGCCAGCCGGACCAGCCAATGTCGTGCAGGCGCTGAACGCTGATCTGAATGCTGACGACCGCGATGGCGATGCACAGGAAAAATGCCACCAGACCGCCGACAATCAGGCCTGCGGTTGAATTGCTACTGATCAGGGCAATGGCGAAAATGGCCACGACAGACCCGATGCCCAGCATCACTAACGTCAGCACCATGGTCCAGGCCAGGTAGCGCAAACGGCCGATACGTCCTTCGATGCCAAAAGGCTTGAGCATGGCGTACTGCGGCAGGCTTTCGCCGACCGTGGCTTGGGGCGGTGCATACGGCGACTCCGGATCTGCGAATACCGGTTGGCTGCTGGCGGGAGCGTGATGAACGTCGGCCAGGTTCAATTCAATCGAGGGTTCGGCTTCGATACGGGCATCGATGCCGGTTTTCGTCAGCGCCTGATGATAGTTTTGCGCCTCTGTCTGCGACAGACCTTGCTTGAGCGCAACCGTTTGTCCGGTGAACAGCCGTTCGATGGCCGCCACTTCGCTTTTGTACAGCGCCGCCAGATTGAGTTTGGCAGTGGTGATATCGACCCCCGGCAGCAGAGCGCCGTCGAACACGATCTTGAAACGGTTGTCGGTCATTGCGAGGCATCCTTGTCGCGAGTGTTCGGAAAGTTGGAGTGTTGCGAGCCGGAGTGTAAGGCCAGCCGGGGATGGCTGGCCCAATTTTCCTGTCAGCGTGGCCAGCGTTTCGGTAGCTGTGCTGCCAGTTCCAGCGCCTTGCGGTATTCAGCGTCCAGCCGGGCGACCAATTGATCCACGCTCGGCAAATCATCGATCTCCCCTACGCCCTGGCCAGCGGACCACACGGTTTTCCACGCCTTGGCTTCATCGCTCAATGGCTTGAGCTTGGAGCCGAAGTTGACTTCACCCTTGCCTTGCAATGCCGCCATGTCGAAACCGGCAGCTTCCAGGCTCTGGCGCATAAAGCTCGCCGGTACGCCCGACACCGCTGGAGTATGGATGATGTCTGCCGCTCTGGAAGTCAGCAGCATCTCTTTATAGGCGTCAGGCGCGTGACTTTCAGCGGTGCCGATAAATCGCGTACCGAAGTAGGCCAGATCCGCACCGAGCAATTGTGCAGCCAGAATCTCGTGGCCGTGGTTCAGACAGCCGGCCAGCAGCAGCGTCTTGTCGAAGAACTGGCGGATTTCGGCAATCAACGAAAACGGGCTCCAGGTGCCGGCGTGTCCACCGGCGCCCGCGGCCACGGCAATCAAGCCATCGACGCCTGCTTCGGCGGCTTTCTCTGCATGGCGACGGGTCGTCACGTCATGGAAGACCAGGCCGCCATAGCTGTGAACGGCATCGACCAGTTCTTTCACGGCGCCGAGGCTGGTGATCACGATCGGCACTTTGTGCTCGATGCAGATGTCCAGGTCCGCCTGCAGCCGCGGGTTACTGTTGTGGACGATCAGGTTCACGGCATACGGCGCGGGGTTATCCAGTGTCGCCAGGCCAGCTTCGATTTCTTCCAGCCAGGCCTTGAAGCCGCTGCTCTCACGCTGGTTCAGCGCGGGGAAGCTGCCCACCACGCCATTACGGCAGCAGGCGAGCACCAATTGTGGATTGGAAATCAGAAACATCGGCGCCGCCACGACGGGCAAACGCAAACGTTGTTCGAGCAAAGCGGGCAGCGACATTGGAAATACCCCGGTGAGTGGTGCCGATTGAAGTTAGAACGGCCGAACGACGACCAGAATTACGATAGCCAGCAATATCAGAACCGGCACTTCATTGAACCAGCGATAAAAGACATGGCTGCGGGTGTTCTCGCCACGGGCAAAACGTTTTACCTGCGCGCCGCACATGTGGTGGTAGCCGATCAGGATCACCACCAGGGTCAACTTGGCGTGAATCCACGCACCCTGACTGAAAATGCCTGGGTTCAGGCCGATCAGCGCGATGCCGAAAATCAGGGTGGCGATCATCGCCGGCCCCATGATGCCGCGGTACAGCTTGCGCTCCATCAGGCTGAAGCGCTCTTTGCTGACAGTGTCTTCGCTTTGGGCGTGATAGACGAACAGGCGCGGCAAGTAAAACAGGCCGGCAAACCAGCAGACCATGCTGATGATGTGAAGCGCTTTGAGCCACAGATAAAGCATTTTTGGTTATTCCCAGGTTCACGGTAGCGAAGATAGTAGAGGGTAGAGCGTCCGCACGTCACCTTGACGGTTGTCGCAGGACGATGCGGGCCCTATTATCGACGGCTTTCCAGTGGGTTCGTTGAGGGCAGGTTTATGGTCAAGGTCGGTATCGTCGGCGGCACGGGTTACACCGGTGTCGAACTGCTGCGTCTGTTGGCACAGCATCCGCAGGCAGAAGTGGTCGTGATCACTTCCCGATCCGAGGCCGGTCTGGCCGTGGCTGATATGTACCCGAACCTGCGCGGTCATTACGATGGCCTGGCGTTCAGCGTTCCGGACATCAAGACCCTGGGCGCCTGCGACGTGGTGTTCTTCGCCACGCCTCATGGTGTTGCCCATGCGTTGGCGGGTGAACTGCTGGCGGCCGGGACCAAGGTCATCGACCTGTCGGCGGACTTCCGTCTGCAAGACGCAGATGAGTGGGCCAAGTGGTACGGCCAGCCGCACGGTGCGCCACAGCTGTTGGAAGAGGCGGTTTATGGCTTGCCGGAAGTCAATCGCGAGCAGATCAAACAGGCTCGCCTGATCGCCGTACCGGGTTGCTACCCGACCGCCACGCAATTGGGTTTCCTGCCATTGCTCGAAGCCGGTCTGGCCGATACCACTCGCTTGATCGCTGACTGCAAATCCGGCGTCAGCGGTGCCGGTCGTGGTGCTTCCGTAGGTTCGCTGTACTCCGAGACGTCGGAAAGCATGAAGGCCTACGCCGTCAAAGGTCACCGTCACTTGCCGGAGATTCGCCAGGGGCTGCGTCGCGCAGCGGGCAAGGACGTCGGGCTGACCTTCGTTCCGCACCTGACGCCGATGATTCGCGGCATTCACTCGACGCTTTACGCGACGGTCGTGGATCGCTCGGTGGATCTGCAGGCGCTGTTTGAAAAACGCTATGCCAACGAACCGTTCGTTGATGTGATGCCAGCAGGCAGCCACCCGGAAACCCGCAGCGTGCGCGGTGCCAACGTCTGCCGTATCGCCGTGCATCGTCCCCAGGACGGTGATCTGGTGGTGGTGTTGTCGGTGATCGATAACCTGGTCAAAGGCGCGTCGGGTCAGGCAGTGCAGAACCTGAACATTCTGTTTGGGCTGGATGAGCGTCTGGGCCTGTCCCACGCCGGCATGCTGCCGTAAGGTTTATCCCGCTCAGCAAAAAGGCCCGTCGAACGGGCCTTTTTGCATTTACGGCCGGCAATCGGGTTTATTGATATACCGTAACAATAGTTGACCGCTTTTCTAGGAGAAGCGGATAATGCGCGTCATCACGCATTATGGCGGCGTAACGCCGGGAGATAGTCAGCATGAGCGTCGAATCCTTCACCCCCACCGCTTTGCAATTCACCCACGGTGCCGCGCACAAGGTGAAGAGCCTGGTCGATGAAGAGGGGAATGATCGCTTGAAGCTGCGCGTATTCGTTACGGGCGGCGGTTGTTCAGGTTTTCAGTACGGCTTCACTTTCGATGAAGAAGTGGCCGATGACGACACCATCGTCGAGCGCGAAGGCGTGAGCCTGGTCGTTGACCCGATGAGCTTCCAGTACCTGGCAGGCGCCGAGGTGGATTATCAGGAAGGTCTGGAAGGTTCGCGTTTCGTGATCAAGAATCCGAACGCCAGCACCACGTGTGGCTGCGGCTCTTCGTTCTCGATCTGATCGCGCTTATCAGCATTATAAAACGCCGCATGGCTTCAGGGCCTTGCGGCGTTTTGTTGTCCGGCGTTTAGACGGGGTAGATGGCGCCGAGTATGCGCAAACCTCGGGCACCGGTGACACTTGGGCGATTGGCCGCAATGCCTTCCAGGCAGCAATGGGCCAGCCAGGCGAAAGCCATGGCTTCAACCCAGTCCGGGTCAACACCGTGAGTGGCTGTGCTGCTGACTTTCGCGTTCGGCAATAGACTGGCCAGGCGGTTCATCAGTGTGGCGTTGTGCGCGCCGCCACCGCAGACCAGCAACTCCCGAGTATCCGATTGAGCGCTTTGCAGTGATTCGGTGATGGTCAGCGCGGTCAGTTCCAGCAGCGTTGCTTGCACGACTTCGGCGGCGAAGGTCGGCAGCTTTGATAGATGCTGTGTCAGCCATGGCAGGTTGAACACTTCTCGGCCGGTGCTTTTCGGGCCTTTGGTCACGAAGAATGGATCGCTGAGCAATGCTTTCAACAGAACAGGTTCGACCTTGCCGGTGGCGGCCCATTGGCCGTCGCGATCAAAGTTGTCGCCTCGCTGCTGATGAATCCAGGCGTCCAGCAATACGTTCCCCGGGCCGCAGTCGAAGCCCGCTACGGGTTTGCCGGGCTCGATCAGGCTGAGGTTGCTGAAGCCGCCAACATTCAGTACTGCACGGTTGCCGGCCTGTTCTTCAAACAAGGCTTCGTGGAAGGCGGGAACCAGTGGAGCGCCTTGACCACCTGCGGCCACATCGCGGCTACGGAAGTCGCTGACCACGGTGATGCCGGTCAATTCGGTCAGCAGGGCAGGGTTGCCGATCTGCACCGTGAAGCCGCGCGCAGGTTCGTGGCGAATGGTCTGGCCGTGGCTGCCAATCGCGCGAATGTCTTCGGGTTTCAGGTTTTGTTGATCAAGAAGGGTGTGAATGCCCTGTGCCGCCAGCTTCACCCAGTTCTGCTGGGCGATGGCGGAGCGGGCAATCTCGTCCGGGCCGCTGGCGCACAAGCCAAGCAGCTCGGTACGCAGTGAGTCAGGCATGGGAATGTAGTGCGTGGCGATCAGCTTGATCGCCGGGGTCAACTCTACCAGCGCAATGTCCAGGCCATCGAGGCTGGTTCCGGACATCACACCTACATAGAACGTCATGGCTTAGCGCTTGCTCGAAGCCAGTTGGGTGGCTTTCTCTTGGTCCATGCGCGCCATCATCGGCTGACTCTGCGCGAGGAAGCGAGCGCGTTCTGCTTTGGAAATCGGATCGGCCATCGCGACTTTTTGACCCAGCGGATCGACGTGAACGCCATTGACTTGGAACTCGTAGTGCAGGTGCGGGCCAGTAGACAGGCCGGTGGTGCCGATGTAGCCAATGACTTGACCCTGCTTTACAGAGCTACCGGTCTGGACGCCTTTGGCAAATCCCTGCATGTGGCCATACAGCGTGCGATAGGTGTTGCCGTGTTGAATGATCACGGTATTGCCGTATCCGCCGCGGCGACCGGCCAACAACACTTTACCGTCACCGGCCGCCTTGATTGGCGTGCCGCGCGGAGCTGCATAGTCGACACCTTTGTGGGCGCGGATCTTGTTCAGGATCGGGTGTTTGCGGCCCATGGAAAATTTCGAGCTGATGCGGGCAAAGTCTACCGGCGTACGGATAAACGCCTTGCGCATGCTGTTGCCGTCGGCGGTGTAGTAGCTGCTGTTGCCTTGTTTGTTGGTGTAACGCACGGCAGTGTAGGTCTTGCCGCGGTTGGTGAAGCGCGCTGAGAGGATCGGTCCGTTGCCAACGGCCTTGCCGTTGACAACCTTCTGCTCATAGATCACGTCGAACTCGTCACCCTGGCGAATATCCAGAGCGAAGTCGACGTCGTAGCCAAACACACTGGCCATGTCCATGGTCAGGCTATGAGACAGACCGGCGCGAGCGGCGGACTGCGACAGCGAGCTGTTGATCACGCCATGAACGTAGGCGGAACGCACGGTGGGCTTGGCGGTGATGCGATTGAACACAAAACCCTTGTCATTCTTGGTCAGGGTGATGCTTTCAAGGTCGCTGACCTTGCTGTGCAGATTGGTCAATTGGCCTTCAGGGCTCAGTTCGAATTCAAGTTTCTGGCCATGCTTGAGCTGGCTGAATTGCTTGGCCTGCTTGTCGCTGGCCAGTATTTCATGCACCGAAGTAGCCGGAAGACCGACTTTCTCGAACAGGGTGGAGAGCGTGTCACCTTTGGCGACGATCACTTCCCTGTGGTTGGGCGCCTTCTTTTCTTCGACAACCGGCGCGGGTGCGGCCTGGGCGGTTTCCTGGGGCTCTTCGGCGCTGTTTTCGATCTGCGCGAAAGGGGAAGTTGCCGGCTCATTTGTGGCTTGGACCGCGTCGGCGGCGTCTTGATCTTGTGTCAGTTGTTCAGCAGGGCTTTCCAGTTCAAGACTCAGAGTCGTCTTTTTGGCTTCAACATCACTGGAAGGGAATACCAGAAGCGCCAGGCTCAGAAGGGCGGCGATGCCACTTGCTGCGAGCAGGTGGGTCTTCGGGTAAAGCGGTGGCGCTTTAGACGATTCTTTGGTCATGGGTAATTTTGACTTTGAAAAAAGATGAATTGGAAAAGATGAATGACATGATGAAGATGAAATAACTGTATAAAATATAACCAAATCATCTCTGAAGCAAGTCCGTGGTCACTCTGCCAGCGGATTGGCGTCATTGCGCCGGCCAAACTTTGTATTTGACGCGTGATCTTGTATGGTTGGTTCCCTTTGAATTCGAGCCTTGCGGGTCTGTTATGAAGTCGGTTGAAGAGCAGCTAGCGCTGATCAAACGTGGTGCGGAAGAACTGTTGGTCGAGTCCGAGCTGATCGAAAAGCTCAAGCGTGGCCAGCCGCTACGTATTAAGGCAGGCTTCGATCCGACCGCGCCGGATTTGCACCTGGGTCACACCGTGCTTATTAATAAGCTGCGTCAGTTCCAGGAGTTGGGGCATCAGGTGATCTTCCTTATAGGTGACTTCACCGGGATGATCGGTGATCCGAGCGGCAAGAGCGCAACGCGTCCACCGCTTACCCGTGAGCAGGTTCTCGAGAATGCCGAGACCTACAAGACTCAAGTCTTCAAGATTCTTGATCCGGCGAAAACCGAAGTGGCGTTCAACTCCACCTGGATGGATCAGATGAGTCCGGCCGACTTCATTCGCCTGACATCACAGTACACCGTTGCTCGCATGCTCGAGCGTGACGACTTCGACAAGCGCTACACGACCAACCAGCCAATTGCCATTCACGAGTTTCTCTATCCGCTGGTTCAGGGTTACGACTCGGTCGCCTTGCGCGCGGATGTCGAGCTGGGCGGCACCGACCAGAAGTTCAATCTGCTGATGGGGCGTGAGCTGCAGCGTGGTTATGGTCAGGAGGCTCAGTGCATTCTGACTATGCCGTTGCTCGAAGGCCTGGACGGCGTGAAGAAGATGTCCAAATCCCTTGGCAACTATGTCGGCATCCAGGAGGCGCCAGGTGTGATGTACGGCAAGCTGGTTTCCATTCCGGACGCGCTGATGTGGCGTTACTTCGAATTGCTCAGCTTCCGTTCCATGGATGAGATCGATGCGCTCCGCGCTGAAGTCGAGGCGGGCGCCAATCCACGTGATATCAAGATCAAGCTGGCCGAAGAGATTGTGGCGCGCTTCCATGGTGAAGAGGCGGCGGCCAATGCCCATCGTGGGGCGGGTAACCGTATGAAGGATGGCGAGCTGCCGGATGATCTGCCGGAAATCGAGTTGACCGCTACTGAAGACATGCCGATTGCTGCCGTCCTTAATAAGGCGGGCCTGGTGAAGAACTCGGCGGTGGCGCGTGATCTACTGAATTCTGGCGGTGTGCGTATAGATGGTGAGGTTGTCGATCGCACCTTTATTTACGTGCTGGGCGCGACCCATGTTTGCCAGGCTGGAAAGAAGGCATTTGCGCGTATTTCGCTTAAAACCGAATAAAGCTGAAATTAGGGGTTGACGGTAGATTCTGGAAGTCTATAATTCGCCCCACTTCCGGCGCAGTCGAAACGGAAAACTCCTTGGTAAACAAGGAGTTACGCAGTTTTCGACAGCGAGGTGCTTCAGATCATCGAAGCCCAGAAGGAGTTGGTAAGGCAGTGTGTTTTCGCCTTATTGACGTTTCGATCGTCTCGGTCGAAAGCGGAGAAAAAGAGGTGTTGACAGCAGCGAGTAACGCTGTAGAATTCGCCTCCCGCTAACGAGAGATCGGAAGCGCAAGTGGTTGAAGTTGCAAAGGAAACTTTGAAAACTTCTGAAAATAACCGCTTGACAGATGCAGAGGACGCTGTAGAATGCGCGCCTCGGTTGAGACGAAAGATCTTAACCAACCGCTCTTTAACAACTGAATCAAGCAATTCGTGTGGGTGCTTGTGGAGTCAGACTGATAGTCAACAAGATTATCAGCATCACAAGTTACTCCGCGAGAAATCAAAGATGTAACCAACGATTGCTGAGCCAAGTTTAGGGTTTCTTAAAAACCCAAAGATGTTTGAACTGAAGAGTTTGATCATGGCTCAGATTGAACGCTGGCGGCAGGCCTAACACATGCAAGTCGAGCGGTAGAGAGAAGCTTGCTTCTCTTGAGAGCGGCGGACGGGTGAGTAATGCCTAGGAATCTGCCTGGTAGTGGGGGATAACGCTCGGAAACGGACGCTAATACCGCATACGTCCTACGGGAGAAAGCAGGGGACCTTCGGGCCTTGCGCTATCAGATGAGCCTAGGTCGGATTAGCTAGTTGGTGAGGTAATGGCTCACCAAGGCGACGATCCGTAACTGGTCTGAGAGGATGATCAGTCACACTGGAACTGAGACACGGTCCAGACTCCTACGGGAGGCAGCAGTGGGGAATATTGGACAATGGGCGAAAGCCTGATCCAGCCATGCCGCGTGTGTGAAGAAGGTCTTCGGATTGTAAAGCACTTTAAGTTGGGAGGAAGGGCATTAACCTAATACGTTAGTGTTTTGACGTTACCGACAGAATAAGCACCGGCTAACTCTGTGCCAGCAGCCGCGGTAATACAGAGGGTGCAAGCGTTAATCGGAATTACTGGGCGTAAAGCGCGCGTAGGTGGTTTGTTAAGTTGGATGTGAAATCCCCGGGCTCAACCTGGGAACTGCATTCAAAACTGACAAGCTAGAGTATGGTAGAGGGTGGTGGAATTTCCTGTGTAGCGGTGAAATGCGTAGATATAGGAAGGAACACCAGTGGCGAAGGCGACCACCTGGACTGATACTGACACTGAGGTGCGAAAGCGTGGGGAGCAAACAGGATTAGATACCCTGGTAGTCCACGCCGTAAACGATGTCAACTAGCCGTTGGGAGCCTTGAGCTCTTAGTGGCGCAGCTAACGCATTAAGTTGACCGCCTGGGGAGTACGGCCGCAAGGTTAAAACTCAAATGAATTGACGGGGGCCCGCACAAGCGGTGGAGCATGTGGTTTAATTCGAAGCAACGCGAAGAACCTTACCAGGCCTTGACATCCAATGAACTTTCCAGAGATGGATTGGTGCCTTCGGGAACATTGAGACAGGTGCTGCATGGCTGTCGTCAGCTCGTGTCGTGAGATGTTGGGTTAAGTCCCGTAACGAGCGCAACCCTTGTCCTTAGTTACCAGCACGTCATGGTGGGCACTCTAAGGAGACTGCCGGTGACAAACCGGAGGAAGGTGGGGATGACGTCAAGTCATCATGGCCCTTACGGCCTGGGCTACACACGTGCTACAATGGTCGGTACAGAGGGTTGCCAAGCCGCGAGGTGGAGCTAATCCCATAAAACCGATCGTAGTCCGGATCGCAGTCTGCAACTCGACTGCGTGAAGTCGGAATCGCTAGTAATCGCGAATCAGAATGTCGCGGTGAATACGTTCCCGGGCCTTGTACACACCGCCCGTCACACCATGGGAGTGGGTTGCACCAGAAGTAGCTAGTCTAACCTTCGGGAGGACGGTTACCACGGTGTGATTCATGACTGGGGTGAAGTCGTAACAAGGTAGCCGTAGGGGAACCTGCGGCTGGATCACCTCCTTAATCGACGACATCAGCTGCTCCATAAGTTCCCACACGAATTGCTTGATTCATTGAAGAAGACGATAAGAAGCAGCCCTGACGGGTTGTAGCTTGGTTGGTTAGAGCGCACCCCATGCTTTGTGGTAAAGAGCAGGGTGAGGTCGGCCTGATAGCTCAAAATTGGGTCTGTAGCTCAGTTGGTTAGAGCGCACCCCTGATAAGGGTGAGGTCGGCAGTTCGAATCTGCCCAGACCCACCAATTTTTGTGTGGGAACCTGTAGCAATACGGGGCCATAGCTCAGCTGGGAGAGCGCCTGCCTTGCACGCAGGAGGTCAACGGTTCGATCCCGTTTGGCTCCACCACTACTGCTTCTGTTTGTTGAAAGCTTAGAAATGAGCATTCCATGGTGATCATGGTGAATGTTGATTTCTAGTCTTTGGCTAGATCGTTCTTTAAAAATTTGGGTATGTGATAGAAAGATAGACTGGATAGCACTTTCACTGGTGTTTATTCAGGCTAAGGTAAAATTTGTGAGTTTAATCGCGAATTTTCGGCGAATGTCGTCTTCACAGTATAACCAGATTGCTTGGGGTTATATGGTCAAGTGAAGAAGCGCATACGGTGGATGCCTTGGCAGTCAGAGGCGATGAAAGACGTGGTAGCCTGCGAAAAGCTTCGGGGAGTCGGCAAACAGACTTTGATCCGGAGATGTCTGAATGGGGGAACCCACCTAACATAAGTTAGGTATCTTAAGCTGAATACATAGGCTTAAGAAGCGAACCAGGGGAACTGAAACATCTAAGTACCCTGAGGAAAAGAAATCAACCGAGATTCCCTTAGTAGTGGCGAGCGAACGGGGACTAGCCCTTAAGTGGCTTTGAGATTAGCGGAACGCTCTGGAAAGTGCGGCCATAGTGGGTGATAGCCCTGTACGCGAAAATCTCTTGGTCATGAAATCGAGTAGGACGGAGCACGAGAAACTTTGTCTGAATATGGGGGGACCATCCTCCAAGGCTAAATACTACTGACTGACCGATAGTGAACTAGTACCGTGAGGGAAAGGCGAAAAGAACCCCGGAGAGGGGAGTGAAATAGATCCTGAAACCGTATGCGTACAAGCAGTGGGAGCCCACTTTGTTGGGTGACTGCGTACCTTTTGTATAATGGGTCAGCGACTTATTTTCAGTGGCGAGCTTAACCGAATAGGGGAGGCGTAGCGAAAGCGAGTCTTAATAGGGCGTCTAGTCGCTGGGAATAGACCCGAAACCGGGCGATCTATCCATGGGCAGGTTGAAGGTTGGGTAACACTAACTGGAGGACCGAACCGACTACCGTTGAAAAGTTAGCGGATGACCTGTGGATCGGAGTGAAAGGCTAATCAAGCTCGGAGATAGCTGGTTCTCCTCGAAAGCTATTTAGGTAGCGCCTCATGTATCACTGTAGGGGGTAGAGCACTGTTTCGGCTAGGGGGTCATCCCGACTTACCAAACCGATGCAAACTCCGAATACCTACAAGTGCCGAGCATGGGAGACACACGGCGGGTGCTAACGTCCGTCGTGAAAAGGGAAACAACCCAGACCGTCAGCTAAGGTCCCAAAGTTATGGTTAAGTGGGAAACGATGTGGGAAGGCTTAGACAGCTAGGAGGTTGGCTTAGAAGCAGCCACCCTTTAAAGAAAGCGTAATAGCTCACTAGTCGAGTCGGCCTGCGCGGAAGATGTAACGGGGCTCAAACCATACACCGAAGCTACGGGTATCACTTAGGTGATGCGGTAGAGGAGCGTTCTGTAAGCCTGTGAAGGTGAGTTGAGAAGCTTGCTGGAGGTATCAGAAGTGCGAATGCTGACATGAGTAACGACAATGGGTGTGAAAAACACCCACGCCGAAAGACCAAGGTTTCCTGCGCAACGTTAATCGACGCAGGGTTAGTCGGTCCCTAAGGCGAGGCTGAAAAGCGTAGTCGATGGAAAACAGGTTAATATTCCTGTACTTCTGGTTATTGCGATGGAGGGACGGAGAAGGCTAGGCCAGCTTGGCGTTGGTTGTCCAAGTTTAAGGTGGTAGGCTGGACTCTTAGGTAAATCCGGGAGTCTAAGGCCGAGAGCTGATGACGAGTGTTCTTTTAGAACACGAAGTGGTTGATGCCATGCTTCCAAGAAAAGCTTCTAAGCTTCAGGTAACCAGGAACCGTACCCCAAACCGACACAGGTGGTTGGGTAGAGAATACCAAGGCGCTTGAGAGAACTCGGGTGAAGGAACTAGGCAAAATGGCACCGTAACTTCGGGAGAAGGTGCGCCGGTGAGGGTGAAGGACTTGCTCCGTAAGCTCATGCCGGTCGAAGATACCAGGCCGCTGCGACTGTTTATTAAAAACACAGCACTCTGCAAACACGAAAGTGGACGTATAGGGTGTGACGCCTGCCCGGTGCCGGAAGGTTAATTGATGGGGTTAGCTAACGCGAAGCTCTTGATCGAAGCCCCGGTAAACGGCGGCCGTAACTATAACGGTCCTAAGGTAGCGAAATTCCTTGTCGGGTAAGTTCCGACCTGCACGAATGGCGTAACGATGGCGGCGCTGTCTCCACCCGAGACTCAGTGAAATTGAAATCGCTGTGAAGATGCAGTGTATCCGCGGCTAGACGGAAAGACCCCGTGAACCTTTACTATAGCTTTGCACTGGACTTTGAATTTGCTTGTGTAGGATAGGTGGGAGGCTTTGAAGCGTGGACGCCAGTTCGCGTGGAGCCAACCTTGAAATACCACCCTGGCAACTTTGAGGTTCTAACTCAGGTCCGTTATCCGGATCGAGGACAGTGTATGGTGGGTAGTTTGACTGGGGCGGTCTCCTCCTAAAGAGTAACGGAGGAGTACGAAGGTGCGCTCAGACCGGTCGGAAATCGGTCGTAGAGTATAAAGGCAAAAGCGCGCTTGACTGCGAGACAGACACGTCGAGCAGGTACGAAAGTAGGTCTTAGTGATCCGGTGGTTCTGTATGGAAGGGCCATCGCTCAACGGATAAAAGGTACTCCGGGGATAACAGGCTGATACCGCCCAAGAGTTCATATCGACGGCGGTGTTTGGCACCTCGATGTCGGCTCATCACATCCTGGGGCTGAAGCCGGTCCCAAGGGTATGGCTGTTCGCCATTTAAAGTGGTACGCGAGCTGGGTTTAGAACGTCGTGAGACAGTTCGGTCCCTATCTGCCGTGGACGTTTGAGATTTGAGAGGGGCTGCTCCTAGTACGAGAGGACCGGAGTGGACGAACCTCTGGTGTTCCGGTTGTCACGCCAGTGGCATTGCCGGGTAGCTATGTTCGGAATAGATAACCGCTGAAAGCATCTAAGCGGGAAACTAGCCTCAAGATGAGATCTCACTGGGACCTTGAGTCCCCTGAAGGGCCGTCGAAGACTACGACGTTGATAGGTTGGGTGTGTAAGCGCTGTGAGGCGTTGAGCTAACCAATACTAATTGCCCGTGAGGCTTGACCATATAACACCCAAGCAATTTGCTGACCTGAAGAGGCACCAGATTGCGGTGTGTGAAGACGAAACGAACCGAAAGTTCGAGTAAAAACACACAAACTATCGCATACCCATTCGCTGGAGCGTGATCTCGCAAGAGAACACGACCTGGCTCCCGAATTTCTTGACGACCATAGAGCATTGGAACCACCTGATCCCATCCCGAACTCAGCAGTGAAACGATGCATCGCCGATGGTAGTGTGGGGTTTCCCCATGTGAGAGTAGGTCATCGTCAAGATTAAATTCCGAAACCCCTATCTGCGTATGCAGGTAGGGGTTTTGTTTTGCCCGCAGGAAAATCTGCCCAGTACGGTTTCTATGCAACAGTTCAAGGCATGGCTATCATGCGGGCCTCATTGTGAGGCGAGACTTGCATGCTGACATTGTTAAAGCTTCTTAAGGATGGCCGATTCCATTCAGGTCAGGCCCTGGGCGCCGCTTTGGGTGTCAGTCGTAGTGCTGTATGGAAACAGCTTCAGCTTTTAGAAGCTGAACTTGGCTTGTCCATCCACAAAGTGCGAGGGCGCGGTTATCAACTGGCTTCGCCGTTGACTCTGCTTGATTCTGTCGCGATAGCAGAGCAGGCGCCTTCTTGTGATTGGCCCATTCTGGTTTTCGATTCAATTGACTCCACGAATGCTGAAGCGCTGCGTGCAATTGATCGTGGCCAGGCGTCGCCATTCCTTGTGCTCGCCGAGCGGCAGACGTCTGGTCGTGGACGCCGTGGGCGTAAGTGGGCGAGTCCTTTCGCGGAAAATATCTATTACAGTCTGGTGCTGCGTATTGATGGTGGCATGCGCCAGCTGGAAGGCCTGAGCCTTGTTGTCGGGCTTGCTGTCATGCAAACCCTGAGAGGGCTGGGTGTTTCAGATGCGGGCTTGAAGTGGCCGAACGATGTTCTGGTTGGTCAGAAAAAAATCGCGGGAATATTGCTCGAGTTGGTCGGAGATCCTGCTGATGTGTGTCACGTGGTGCTGGGTGTTGGAATTAATGTGAATATGCAGATGACCGATGAGGTTGATCAGCAGTGGACATCCATGCGGCTCGAGTCGGGGCGGGCATTCGATCGCAATCAGCTGGTCGCGCGGTTGGGTCAGATGCTCCAGGTATATTTGGGTCGGCATCAAGTCGACGGATTTCCCGCTATCCAGGCTGAGTGGGAACAAAATCATCTATGGCAGGGACGGGCGGTGTCATTGATCGCCGGTGTTAACCAAATAGATGGCGAGGTGCTGGGTATTGATAGTCAGGGTGCTCTGCGCTTGAAGGTGGGTGGTGTGGAAAAAGTCTTTAGTGGTGGTGAGCTCAGCTTGAGGTTGCGTGATGATTCTTGAGCTCGACTGCGGAAACAGTTTCATCAAGTGGCGAGTACTTGGCGCGGGTGCGCGCCAGACGGTCGGTGAAGGAGTCGTCGATTCGAATCTCGCATTGCTGGAGAGTTTGAATGCGCTCAAGGGGCTTGCTCTCAAGTTCTGTCGGTTGGTCAGTGTCAGAACGGTCGAGGAAACCGGTGCGTTGGTTTCTCTGCTGACAGAGACTTTTGAAGTGTCGGTAGCTTGCGCGGCCCCTGCTCGCGAAATGTCTGGGGTTCGCAATGGCTACGAGGAGTTCGAACGCCTGGGGCTAGATCGCTGGCTGGCAATGCTAGGAGGCTTCCACTTGGCATCGCGTGCTTGCCTGGTGCTGGATTTCGGCACTGCTGTCACTGCGGATTACGTCGCCGGTGATGGAGAGCATCTCGGAGGATTCATTTGTCCGGGTATGCCGTTGATGCGGAATCAGTTGCGTACCCATACCCGTAAAATTCGTTATGGTGATCTCGCTGCCGAGCGCGCTCTGGAAAGTCTCGTCCCGGGTCGGACAACCGTCGAAGCGGTTGAGCGGGGTTGCTCGCTGATGCTCAGGGGGTTTGTTCTGACTCAGTTAGAGCTCGCGCGTAGCTACTGGGGGGAAGATTTTTCCGTATTCCTTACTGGTGGGGATGCGGGGCTGGTTTCCGAGATCGTGCCTGAGGCCAGAGTGGTTCCAGATCTGGTATTTGTAGGTTTGGCTATGGCATGTCCTTTGTCCTGAGGTTCATATGCGTTGGTTGTTCCTGCTGCTGCTTGTTCTCAACGTGTTCTATTACATCTGGCACCAACAAGAGGCTCCTCTGCGTGCGAAGGATGTCACTCCTTTGAGTTTGTATCGGGGGGCTCAGCAGGATATTCGCTTGTTGAGCGAGACGACTGATGCATCCCGGGATAAAGGAAAAGCTGCTCAGGCGGACAATAGCTGTCTGTACTTGGGTGGTTTTGTTCGTCCAGAAGCTGCTCAGGCTGTTGAGCGGCGCTTGAATGGCATGGAGATCAAATATCAGTCCCTGCCAAAGGATCTTCCCGAGTTTGCGGGTTACTGGGTGCGCGTGGCCCCAGAAAGCCGGCGCTGGCTGGATGATGTACAGCTGCAAAACCTTTCCAGAGAATTCAATGAGTTAAAACATAAAATAATGCCGTGCGAGGGGGTTGCGCCCGCTGAATAGTTTGCATAGAATGGCGCCCGCTTCGCAGTGAAGACCTTTAAAGGTCAACGGTGCAAAGCGAGGTCAACGCAGCTAACCTCAGGTTTTTAATGAGAAAATGCTTGACAGAAGGCTGGCATGATATAGAATGCCGGCTCGCTTAGGAGGGGTTCCCGAGCGGCCAAAGGGATCAGACTGTAAATCTGACGTCTACGACTTCGAAGGTTCGAATCCTTCCCCCTCCACCATTTTTAGCGAGAGCTGCAAGCCTCGCGGGTATAGTTTAGTGGTAGAACCTCAGCCTTCCAAGCTGATGATGCGGGTTCGATTCCCGCTACCCGCTCCAAGTTTGCAGGTTTTGCACAGTGTTACGCTCTTGTAGCTCAGTTGGTAGAGCACACCCTTGGTAAGGGTGAGGTCAGCGGTTCAAATCCGCTCAAGAGCTCCATATAACAAGGCAGATATGAAAATATCTGCCTTTGTTTTAATGGTCTGGTTGTGTTTCGTTGTTCCAGGGGTGGTTTGAATCCCGGTGCTGGTGAGGCGCAAAGGCTGTTGAGTAAATTGTTGTAATGTCTTTTTTGGGCCGGCATAATGGTCGGCCTGATTTTGTTTTAGGTCAGTAGCTCAATTGGCAGAGCGACGGTCTCCAAAACCGTAGGTTGGGGGTTCGATTCCCTCCTGACCTGCCAGATTCACTTGGTGTGTCTGGCTTTCTTTTCACAGGATCTTCATAGATGACTCCTAAAGCTGAAGCTCAAGGCTCTCGCTTCGATCTGCTCAAGTGGCTAGTAGTAGTCGCTTTGGTGGTTGTTGGCGTTGTTGGTAATCAGTATTACTCTGCTTCGCCGATCCTGTACCGTGTGCTTGCATTGCTTGTCATTGCTGCTGTAGCTGCCTTTGTAGGCCTGCAGACAGTCAAGGGCAAGTCTTTCTTTGTGCTGGTGAAGGAAGCTCGCACCGAGATTCGTAAAGTCGTATGGCCAACTCGCCAAGAAACCACGCAGACCACATTGATTGTTGTGGCTGTTGTTCTGGTTATGGCGTTGCTGTTGTGGGGGCTCGATTCCCTGCTCGGCTGGCTCGTTTCCTTGATTGTCGGCTAAGGGTGTCCCGTGGCTAAGCGTTGGTACGTTGTGCATGCTTACTCCGGTTACGAGAAGCATGTCATGCGCTCGTTGGTAGAGCGCGTAAAGCTGGCTGGCATGGAAGATGGCTTTGGCGAAATTCTGGTTCCCACTGAAGAAGTGGTTGAAATGCGTAATGGCCAGAAACGCAAAAGCGAGCGCAAGTTCTTCCCAGGTTATGTGCTGGTTCAGATGGACATGAATGAGGGTACTTGGCACTTGGTCAAGGATACTCCTCGGGTGATGGGTTTCATCGGCGGTACCGCTGATAAGCCTGCGCCAATCACTGATAAAGAGGCGGAAGCGATTCTGCGTCGCGTTGCTGATGGTAGCGACAAGCCGAAGCCGAAGACGTTGTTCGAGCCAGGCGAATCGGTACGTGTCAACGACGGGCCGTTTGCCGATTTTACCGGTACGGTTGAAGAAGTTAACTACGAAAAGAGCCGGATCCAAGTGGCAGTGCTCATTTTCGGTCGCTCTACTCCGGTAGAGCTCGAGTTCAGCCAGGTCGAAAAGGTCTAGCTGGGCAAGCATCCCAACCCCGCAGCCCTAGGCTGTGGGGTTTTGTCGTCACTGGGATAAACGCGCAAGTAACCGGGGAGCCTTTCGAGGCGTTCGAACCCGTAATTGGAGTGCCTCATGGCCAAGAAGATTACCGCTTACATCAAGCTGCAAGTGAAGGCCGCTCAGGCTAACCCAAGCCCACCTGTTGGTCCTGCTCTGGGTCAGCACGGCGTGAACATCATGGAATTCTGCAAGGCTTTCAACGCCCGTACTCAGGGTATTGAGCCAGGTCTGCCGACTCCAGTGATCATCACTGTCTACAGCGACCGTAGCTTCACTTTCGAAACAAAATCCACCCCTGCTTCGGTTCTGCTGAAGAAGGCGGCCGGTCTGACTAGCGGTTCCGCTCGTCCGAACACCGTTAAGGTTGGCACCGTGACTCGTGCTCAGCTGGAAGAAATCGCGAAAGTTAAAAACGCGGATCTGACTGCAGCTGATATGGAAGCAGCCGTGCGTACCATCGCCGGTTCTGCTCGTAGCATGGGCCTTAACGTGGAGGGTGTGTAATGGCTAAGTTGACCAAGCGTCAAAAGGCTATCGCCGGCAAAATCGAAGCAGGCAAGTCCTACAACTTTGTAGATGCTGCTGCTCTGCTGGCTGAGCTGTCGACTGTAAAGTTCAGCGAGTCGTTCGACGTTGCTGTGAACCTGGGTGTTGACCCGCGTAAATCCGACCAGGTCGTTCGTAGCGCTACCGTGCTGCCACACGGCACTGGTAAGACTGTTCGCGTTGCTGTGTTCACCCAGGGTCCAGCTGCCGAGGCCGCTCTGGCTGCCGGCGCTGACCGTGTAGGCATGGACGACCTGGCTGCCGAAATGAAAGGCGGCGACCTGAGCTATGACGTAGTTATCGCATCCCCGGATGCAATGCGCGTTGTAGGTCAGTTGGGTCAGATCCTCGGTCCACGTGGTCTGATGCCTAACCCTAAAGTCGGCACCGTAACCCCAGACGTAGCTACCGCGGTTAAAAACGCCAAGGCTGGTCAGGTTCGTTATCGCACCGACAAAAACGGCATCATCCACACTTCCGTTGGCAAAATCGGCTTCGACGCCGTCAAGCTGAAGGAAAACGTTGAAGCCCTGATCGCTGATCTGAAGCGTATCAAGCCAGCTTCCTCGAAAGGCATTTACGTCAAGCGCGTTACCCTGAGCACCACCATGGGCCCAGGTCTGGTCATCGACCAAAGCTCGCTCGACGCGTAAGACACAGGTTGGCGCAAGCGATTGCGCCAATTGAAAGATTGGGGTCCCTGCCTGGCGGGGGCTATCCAAGACCGTAGGCGACGCAAGTCTTAAACCTCAAGCCTACGCAGATGGTGCTCCCGGTTCCTTACCGAATCAGACACCAAAACGACATCCGGCTCCGGTTGGATGAAACGGTAACAAGCAGGAGTTAAACCCGTGGCAATTAAACTCGAAGACAAGAAGGCCATCGTCGCTGAAGTCAACGAGGCTGCCAATGTTGCCCTGTCTGCTGTTGTGGCTGATGCCCGCGGTGTGACAGTAGGCGCTATGACCGGACTCCGTAAAGAGGCTCGTGAAGCTGGCGTTTACGTACGTGTTGTACGTAACACCCTGCTCAAGCGCGCCGTTGCTGGCACTCAATATGACGTGCTCAACGACGTGTTCACTGGCCCGACCTTGATTGCATTCTCTAAAGAACATCCGGGCGCTGCTGCTCGTATCTTCAAGGAATTCGCAAAAGGTCAGGATAAGTTCGAGATCAAGGCAGCTGCGTTCGAGGGCAAGTTCCTCGCAGCTAATCAGATCGACGTACTGGCAAGTCTGCCGACCCGTGACGAAGCAATTTCTCAGCTGATGAGCGTGATTCAAGGCGCAACCAGCAAATTGGCTCGTACTCTGGCGGCCCTTCGCGACCAGAAAGAAGCTGCCGCAGCCTAAGGCTGAGCGACTCCTTTCAGCGTTTATTGTTTATTTCGATGGCCGCGTAGGCTGTCACCCCAATACAGGAATTTATAGTCATGTCTCTGACTAACGACCAAATCATCGAAGCAATCGGCGAAAAATCCGTTCTGGAAATCGTTGAGCTGATCAAGGCCATGGAAGAGAAGTTCGGCGTTTCCGCTGCCGCTGCTTCCGCTGGTCCAGCTGCTGTTGCTGCCGTTGTTGAAGAACAAACTGAATTCAACGTCATGCTGACCGAAGCTGGCGAGAAGAAAGTTAACGTGATCAAGGCAGTACGTGAACTGACCGGTCTGGGCCTGAAAGAAGCCAAGGCAGTAGTTGACGGCGCTCCTGGCATCGTTCTGGAAGCTGTTTCGAAAGACGCAGCTGACAAAGCAAAAGCCACTCTGGAAGAAGCAGGCGCTAAAGTCGAGCTGAAGTAAGCATCGACTTTGCACCTCCAGCCCAAGCGTAAAGCGAAAGGCTGATGGCTGGTGGCTCTTGCCACCGGCCTTTTTCCGTTATTGGCAACCGACTGGGTCGGTGCTGGTAACGAGCTGTAACCACCCGATGCGGTGGCGCAAACCATGGGGTTTGCACGATTTTCTGGCTGCTCCCGTCGGGAGGGGCCAAACAAGCAGGTGACCAAGCTGGGGAACGCTGATGGCTTACTCATATACTGAGAAAAAACGTATCCGCAAGGACTTTAGCAAGTTGCCGGACGTCATGGATGTGCCGTACCTCCTGGCCATCCAGCTGGATTCGTATCGTGAATTCTTGCAAGCGGGAGCGACTAAAGATCAGTTCCGCGACGTGGGCCTGCATGCGGCCTTCAAATCCGTTTTCCCGATCATCAGCTACTCCGGCAATGCTGCGCTGGAGTACGTCGGTTATCGCCTGGGCGAACCGGCATTTGATGTCAAAGAATGCGTATTGCGCGGTGTAACTTACGCCGTACCTTTGCGGGTAAAAGTGCGCCTGATCATTTTCGACAAAGAATCGTCGAACAAAGCGATCAAGGACATCAAAGAGCAAGAAGTCTACATGGGTGAAATCCCCCTGATGACTGAGAACGGTACCTTCGTAATCAACGGTACCGAGCGTGTAATCGTTTCCCAGCTGCACCGTTCCCCGGGCGTGTTCTTCGACCACGACCGTGGCAAGACGCACAGCTCCGGCAAACTGCTGTACTCCGCGCGCATCATTCCTTACCGCGGTTCGTGGCTGGACTTCGAGTTCGACCCGAAAGACTGCGTGTTCGTGCGTATCGACCGTCGTCGCAAGCTGCCTGCATCGGTACTGCTGCGCGCGCTCGGCTATACCACTGAAGAAGTGCTCGACGCGTTCTACACCACCAACGTCTTCCACGTGCAAGGTGAAAACCTCAGCCTGGAACTGGTGCCTCAGCGCCTGCGCGGTGAAATTGCTGTCCTGGATATCCTGGATGACAAAGGCAAGGTTATTGTCGAGCAAGGTCGTCGTATCACTGCTCGCCACATCAACCAGCTGGAAAAAGCAGGGATCAAAGAGCTGCAAGTGCCTCTGGACTACGTCCTGGGTCGCACTACCGCCAAGGTCATCGTGCATCCGGCAACCGGCGAAATCCTGGCAGAGTGCAACACCGAGCTGAACACCGAAATCCTGGCGAAAATCGCCAAGGCTCAGGTCGTTCGCATCGAAACTCTGTACACCAACGATATCGACTGCGGTCCGTTCGTCTCCGACACACTGAAGATCGACTCCACCAGCAACCAATTGGAAGCGCTGGTCGAGATCTATCGCATGATGCGTCCAGGCGAGCCGCCAACCAAAGACGCTGCCGAGACGCTGTTCAACAACCTGTTCTTCAGCCCTGAGCGCTATGACCTGTCTGCGGTCGGCCGGATGAAGTTCAACCGTCGTATCGGTCGTACCGAGATCGAAGGTTCGGGCGTGTTGTGCAAAGAAGACATCGTCGCGGTACTGAAGACTCTGGTCGACATCCGTAACGGTAAAGGCATCGTCGATGACATCGACCACTTGGGTAACCGTCGTGTTCGCTGCGTAGGCGAAATGGCCGAGAACCAGTTCCGCGTTGGCCTGGTACGTGTTGAGCGTGCGGTCAAAGAGCGTCTGTCGATGGCTGAAAGCGAAGGCCTGATGCCGCAAGACCTGATCAACGCCAAGCCAGTGGCTGCGGCGGTGAAAGAGTTCTTCGGTTCCAGCCAGCTGTCCCAGTTCATGGACCAGAACAACCCGCTGTCCGAGATCACCCACAAGCGTCGTGTTTCTGCACTCGGCCCTGGCGGCTTGACTCGTGAGCGTGCTGGCTTTGAAGTGCGTGACGTACACCCGACTCACTACGGTCGTGTATGCCCGATTGAAACGCCGGAAGGTCCGAACATCGGTCTGATCAACTCCCTGGCCGCCTATGCGCGCACCAACCAGTACGGCTTCCTCGAAAGCCCGTACCGTGTGGTGAAAGACGCACTGGTCACCGACGAGATCGTGTTCCTGTCCGCCATCGAAGAAGCTGATCACGTGATCGCTCAGGCTTCGGCCACGATGAACGACAAGAAAGTCCTGATCGACGAGCTGGTAGCTGTTCGTCACCTGAACGAGTTCACCGTCAAGGCGCCGGAAGACGTCACCTTGATGGACGTGTCGCCGAAGCAGGTAGTTTCGGTTGCAGCGTCGCTGATCCCGTTCCTCGAGCACGATGACGCCAACCGTGCGTTGATGGGTTCGAACATGCAGCGTCAAGCTGTACCAACCCTGCGCGCTGACAAGCCGCTGGTCGGTACCGGCATGGAGCGTAACGTAGCTCGTGACTCCGGCGTTTGCGTCGTGGCTCGTCGTGGCGGCGTTATCGATTCCGTCGACGCCAGCCGTATTGTGGTTCGTGTTGCTGATGACGAAGTTGAAACCGGCGAAGCTGGTGTCGACATCTACAACCTGACCAAGTACACCCGCTCCAACCAGAACACCTGCATCAACCAGCGTCCGCTGGTGCGTAAAGGTGATCGGGTTCAGCGCAGCGACATCATGGCTGACGGTCCGTCCACCGATATGGGTGAACTGGCTCTGGGTCAGAACATGCGCATCGCGTTCATGGCATGGAACGGCTTCAACTTCGAAGACTCCATCTGCCTGTCCGAGCGTGTGGTTCAGGAAGATCGCTTCACCACGATCCACATTCAGGAACTGACCTGTGTGGCACGTGACACCAAGCTTGGGCCAGAGGAAATCACTGCAGACATCCCGAACGTGGGTGAAGCTGCACTGAACAAACTGGACGAAGCCGGTATCGTTTACGTAGGTGCTGAAGTTGGCGCAGGCGACATTCTGGTAGGTAAGGTCACTCCGAAAGGCGAGACCCAACTGACTCCGGAAGAGAAGCTGTTGCGTGCGATCTTCGGTGAAAAAGCCAGCGACGTTAAGGACACCTCCCTGCGAGTGCCTACCGGCACCAAAGGTACTGTCATCGACGTACAGGTCTTCACCCGCGACGGCGTTGAGCGTGATGCTCGTGCACTGTCGATCGAGAAGACTCAACTCGACGAGATCCGCAAGGACCTGAACGAAGAGTTCCGTATCGTTGAAGGCGCCACTTTCGAACGTCTGCGTTCCGCTCTGGTCGGCCACAAAGCCGAAGGCGGCGCCGGTCTGAAGAAAGGTCAGGAAATCACCGACGAAGTTCTCGACGGTCTTGAGCATGGTCAGTGGTTCAAACTGCGCATGGCTGAAGATGCTCTGAACGAGCAGCTCGAGAAGGCTCAGGCCTACATCGTTGATCGCCGCCGTCTGCTGGACGACAAGTTCGAAGACAAGAAGCGCAAACTGCAGCAGGGCGATGACCTGGCTCCAGGCGTGCTGAAAATCGTCAAGGTTTACCTGGCAATCCGTCGCCGCATCCAGCCGGGCGACAAGATGGCCGGTCGTCACGGTAACAAAGGTGTGGTCTCCGTGATCATGCCGGTTGAAGACATGCCGCACGATGCCAATGGCACCCCGGTCGACGTCGTCCTCAACCCGTTGGGCGTACCTTCGCGTATGAACGTTGGTCAGATCCTTGAAACCCACCTCGGCCTCGCGGCTAAAGGTCTGGGTGAGAAGATCAACCGGATGATCGAAGAGCAGCGCAAAGTCGCCGAGCTTCGTAAGTTCCTGCACGAGATCTACAACGAGATCGGCGGTCGTAACGAAGATCTGGATAGCTTCTCCGACCAGGAAATCCTGGATCTGGCGAAGAACCTGCGTGGCGGCGTTCCAATGGCCACTCCAGTGTTCGACGGTGCCAAGGAAAGCGAAATCAAGGCCATGCTGAAACTGGCAGACCTGCCAGAAAGCGGCCAGATGCAGCTGACCGACGGCCGTACCGGCAACAAGTTCGAGCGCCCGGTTACTGTTGGCTACATGTACATGCTGAAGCTGAACCACTTGGTAGACGACAAGATGCACGCTCGTTCTACCGGTTCGTACAGCCTGGTTACCCAGCAGCCGCTGGGTGGTAAGGCGCAGTTCGGTGGTCAGCGTTTCGGGGAGATGGAGGTCTGGGCACTGGAAGCATACGGTGCTGCTTACACTCTGCAAGAAATGCTCACAGTGAAGTCGGACGATGTGAACGGCCGTACCAAGATGTACAAAAACATCGTGGATGGCGATCACCGTATGGAGCCGGGCATGCCCGAGTCCTTCAACGTGTTGATCAAGGAAATTCGTTCCCTCGGCATCGATATCGATCTGGAAACCGAATAACACGTGACGCGAATCGAGAGCGGGGCAGGATTGCCCGCTCTCTGCTCCGCCAGGAGGAAAGGCCTTGAAAGACCTACTGAATTTGCTGAAAAACCAGGGTCAAGTCGAAGAGTTCGACGCCATCCGTATCGGATTGGCATCGCCTGAGATGATCCGTTCGTGGTCGTTCGGTGAAGTTAAAAAGCCGGAAACCATCAACTACCGTACGTTCAAACCTGAGCGTGACGGCCTGTTCTGCGCCAAGATCTTTGGCCCGGTAAAGGATTACGAGTGCCTGTGCGGTAAGTACAAGCGCTTGAAGCACCGTGGCGTCATCTGCGAGAAGTGCGGCGTTGAAGTCGCGCTGGCTAAAGTTCGTCGTGAGCGTATGGCGCACATCGAACTGGCCTCGCCAGTTGCCCACATCTGGTTCCTGAAATCGCTGCCGTCGCGTATCGGCTTGCTGATGGACATGACCCTGCGTGATATCGAACGCGTTCTCTACTTCGAGAGCTATGTCGTTATCGATCCAGGCATGACCACCCTTGAAAAAGGTCAGCTGCTGAACGACGAGCAGTACTTCGAAGCGCTGGAAGAGTTCGGCGACGATTTCGATGCCCGCATGGGTGCCGAAGCTGTCCGTGAACTGCTGCACGCTATCGACCTGGAACACGAGATTGGCCGTCTGCGTGAAGAAATTCCGCAAACCAACTCCGAAACCAAAATCAAGAAGCTGTCCAAGCGTCTGAAGTTGATGGAAGCCTTCCAGGGTTCCGGCAACCTTCCAGAATGGATGGTGCTGACCGTTCTGCCGGTTCTGCCGCCAGATCTGCGTCCACTGGTCCCGCTGGATGGCGGTCGCTTCGCGACTTCCGACCTCAACGATCTGTATCGTCGAGTGATCAACCGTAACAACCGCTTGAAGCGTCTGCTCGATCTGTCCGCTCCGGACATCATCGTGCGCAACGAAAAGCGTATGTTGCAGGAAGCCGTCGACGCACTGCTCGACAACGGTCGTCGTGGCCGCGCTATCACTGGTTCCAACAAGCGTCCTCTGAAATCCCTGGCTGACATGATCAAGGGTAAACAGGGTCGTTTCCGTCAGAACTTGCTCGGTAAGCGTGTTGACTACTCCGGTCGTTCGGTAATTACAGTAGGTCCGACCCTGCGTCTGCACCAGTGCGGTCTGCCAAAGAAAATGGCTCTCGAGCTGTTCAAGCCGTTCATTTTCGGCAAGCTGGAAATGCGTGGTCTTGCTACCACCATCAAAGCTGCCAAGAAGATGGTCGAGCGCGAGCTGCCGGAAGTTTGGGACGTTCTCGCTGAAGTCATCCGCGAACACCCGGTTCTCCTCAACCGTGCACCGACCCTTCACCGTCTGGGTATCCAGGCGTTCGAACCGGTACTGATCGAAGGCAAGGCTATCCAGCTGCACCCTCTGGTCTGTGCTGCGTACAACGCCGACTTCGACGGCGACCAAATGGCCGTGCACGTACCGCTGACACTGGAAGCCCAGTTGGAAGCGCGTGCGTTGATGATGTCGACCAACAACATTCTGTCGCCAGCCAACGGTGAGCCAATCATCGTTCCGTCGCAGGACGTTGTATTGGGTCTGTACTACATGACTCGTGAAGCGATCAACGCCAAGGGCGAAGGTCGTGTGTTCGCGGATCTGCAGGAAGTTGACCGTGTGTTCCGTGCCGGCGAAGCCGCACTGCACGCCAAGGTCAAAGTGCGGATCAACGAAACCGTCAACGATCGTGATGGCGGCAGCGTCAAGAACACTCGTATCGTCGACACGACTGTCGGCCGTGCGCTGTTGTTCCAGGTTGTTCCACCAGGCCTGTCGTACGACGTCGTCAACCAGCCGATGAAGAAAAAGGCGATCTCCAAGCTGATCAACCAGTGCTACCGCGTGGTTGGTTTGAAAGAGACCGTTATCTTCGCTGACCAGTTGATGTACACCGGTTTTGCCTATTCGACCATTTCCGGCGTTTCCATCGGTGTTAACGACTTCGTTATCCCTGATGAAAAAGCCCGCATCATCGGTGCCGCTACCGACGAAGTGAAAGAGATCGAAAGTCAGTACGCCTCCGGCCTGGTAACCCAGGGCGAGAAGTACAACAAAGTGATCGACCTTTGGTCCAAGGCGAACGACGAAGTTTCCAAGGCGATGATGGCCAACCTCTCGAAAGAGAAAGTCATCGACCGTCATGGCGTCGAAGTCGACCAGGAATCCTTCAACTCGATGTACATGATGGCCGACTCGGGCGCACGGGGTTCTGCTGCGCAGATCCGTCAGCTCGCCGGTATGCGTGGTCTGATGGCCAAGCCGGACGGTTCCATCATCGAAACGCCGATTACTGCGAACTTCCGTGAAGGTTTGAGTGTACTTCAGTACTTCATCTCGACTCACGGTGCTCGTAAAGGTCTGGCGGATACCGCGTTGAAAACTGCGAACTCCGGTTACCTGACTCGTCGTCTGGTAGACGTGGCGCAGGATCTGGTTGTGACCGAGATCGATTGCGGCACCGAACATGGCCTGGTAATGACTCCGCACATTGAAGGCGGTGACGTTGTTGAGCCGTTGGGTGAACGCGTATTGGGTCGTGTCATTGCCCGTGACGTATTCAAGCCAGGTACCGAGGAAGTTATCGTTCCTGCTGGCACCCTGGTAGACGAGAAGTGGGTCGAGTTCATCGAGCTGAACAGCATCGACGAAGTGATCGTGCGTTCGCCGATCAGCTGCGAAACCCGCTACGGCATCTGCGCCAAGTGCTACGGCCGTGACTTGGCTCGTGGTCACCAGGTGAACATCGGTGAAGCGGTCGGCGTTATTGCTGCCCAGTCCATCGGTGAGCCGGGTACCCAGCTGACCATGCGTACGTTCCATATCGGTGGTGCGGCAAGCCGGACCTCCGCAGCCGACAGCGTTCAGGTGAAGAATGGCGGTACCGTCCGTCTGCACAACCTGAAGCACGTTGAGCGAGTGGATGGTTGCCTGGTAGCTGTGTCCCGTTCCGGTGAGCTGGCTATCGCTGATGACTTCGGTCGTGAGCGCGAGCGCTACAAGCTGCCGTACGGTGCTGTGATTTCGGTTAAAGAAGGTGACAAGGTCGACGCTGGCGCAATCGTGGCCAAGTGGGATCCGCACACTCACCCGATCGTTACCGAAATGAAAGGTACCGTGACCTACGTGGGCATGGAAGAAGGCATCACGATCAAGCGTCAGACTGACGAATTGACCGGTATGACCAACATTGAAGTACTCGACGCCAAAGACCGTCCAGCTGCCGGTAAAGATATCCGTCCTGCTGTGAAGATGGTTGATGACAACGGCAAGGATCTGTTGCTGCCAGGCACTGACGTTATCGCTCAGTACTTCCTGCCAGCCAACGCCCTGGTCGGTGTAGCGGACGGTGCGAAAATCGCGATCGGTGATGTTATCGCTCGTATTCCGCAAGAGACTTCGAAAACCCGTGACATCACCGGTGGTCTGCCGCGTGTTGCCGACTTGTTCGAAGCCCGTCGTCCGAAAGAAGCCTCGATTCTGGCTGAAGTCAGCGGCACCATCGCGTTCGGTAAAGAGACCAAAGGCAAGCGCCGTCTGGTTATTACCCCGAACGACGGTAGCGATCCTTACGAAGAGCTGATTCCGAAGTGGCGTCACCTGAACGTCTTCGAAGGCGAACAGGTAAACCGCGGCGAAGTTATCTCCGACGGCCCGAGCGATCCACACGATATCCTGCGTCTGCTGGGTGTAAGTGCGCTGGCCAAGTACATCGTGAACGAGATCCAGGACGTTTACCGTCTGCAAGGCGTGAAGATCAACGACAAGCACATCGAGACCATCCTGCGTCAGATGCTGCGTAAAGTTGAAATCGCTGAATCCGGCGATTCCAGTTTCATCAAGGGCGACCAGATGGAATTGACTCACGTTCTGGTAGAGAACGAGCGCCTGGCTGGCGACGAGAAATTCGTTTCCAAGTTCACTCGCGTACTGCTGGGTATCACCAAGGCGTCGTTGTCCACCGAATCGTTCATCTCGGCGGCTTCCTTCCAGGAAACCACTCGCGTACTGACCGAAGCGGCGGTAACCGGCAAGCGCGATTACCTGCGCGGCCTGAAAGAAAACGTTGTCGTGGGTCGTCTGATCCCGGCAGGTACCGGTCTGGCTTATCACAGCGAGCGCAAGCGCCGCCGTGATGCTGACAAACCGTTGCGCGTAAGCGCCAGTGAAGTGGAAGCTGCACTGACCGAAGCGCTGAACTCGAGCGGTAACTGAGTTCTGCGATAAATGAGTGTGAGGCCCTGGCCATTCCGTTCATCGAATCGAGACAATTTGTCGAGGTTGGATGAGCGGGGAGGTCGGGGCCTTGCCTTGACTGGGGGCAAGATCCTCTTTAGACTCTTGTACCCCTAAATTTGGCGGGAATTCGTTCCTGCCATTTTGCTTTTCTTGCAAGACAATAGCGTCGCAAGACAACAGTGGAGCTAGTAGATGGCAACTATCAACCAGCTGGTACGTCAGCCGCGTAAGCGTATCGTCGAGAAATCCGACGTGCCTGCGCTGCAGAACTGCCCGCAACGTCGTGGCGTATGCACCCGTGTGTATACCACTACGCCGAAAAAACCTAACTCGGCACTGCGTAAAGTATGCCGTGTGCGTCTGACCAACGGTTTCGAGGTTTCCTCGTACATCGGCGGTGAAGGCCACAACCTGCAAGAGCACAGCGTCGTACTGATCCGTGGCGGCCGTGTAAAAGACTTGCCAGGTGTTCGTTACCACACCGTTCGCGGTTCTTTGGATACTTCCGGCGTTAAAGGTCGTAACCAGGGTCGTTCGAAGTACGGTACCAAGAAGCCTAAGTAGTAGTGGCTTTTTGTAAAAACAGATTTTCTATTTTTCTGAGTCGATAAGAGTAAGGTCGGAGGCGTCCCGAAAGGGCACCGATTCCGAGCGAACCTGAAGACCGTTTGAGGGCTTATCCATGCCAAGAAGACGCGTAGCAGCCAAGCGCGAAGTGCTTGACGATCCAAAATACGGCAGCCAGATCCTGGCCAAGTTCATGAACCACGTAATGGAAAGCGGCAAGAAAGCCGTTGCCGAGCGTATCGTTTATGGCGCGCTGGAAAAGGTTAAAGAACGCAAGAACAGCGATCCCCTGGAAATCTTCGAGAAAGCTCTCGACGCCATCGCTCCGCTGGTCGAAGTAAAGTCGCGCCGTGTAGGCGGTGCTACTTACCAGGTTCCGGTCGAAGTTCGTCCGTCCCGTCGTAACGCTCTGGCAATGCGCTGGTTGGTAGACTTCGCCCGTAAGCGCGGCGAGAAGTCTATGGCTCTGCGTTTGGCTGGCGAACTGTTGGACGCTGCTGAAGGTAAAGGTGCTGCAGTTAAGAAGCGTGAAGACGTGCACCGTATGGCTGAGGCCAACAAGGCTTTCTCGCACTACCGCTTCTAATTTTAGCGTCACTAATTTTGCGAGGGCTTTATGGCTCGTACAACACCGATTAATCGCTACCGTAACATTGGTATCGTTGCTCACGTGGATGCTGGTAAAACCACCACCACCGAGCGCGTCCTTTTTTACACTGGCAAAAGTCACAAAATGGGCGAGGTGCATGACGGCGCCGCGACCACCGACTGGATGGTGCAGGAGCAGGAGCGTGGTATTACCATTACTTCTGCTGCCATTACCGCCTTCTGGCAGGGTTCCGAGAAGCAGCACAAAGACCAATACCGCTTCAACGTCATCGACACCCCGGGCCACGTTGACTTCACTATTGAAGTTGAGCGTTCCCTGCGTGTTCTCGACGGCGCGGTCGTTGTGTTCTGCGGTACCTCGGGCGTTGAGCCTCAGTCGGAAACCGTATGGCGTCAAGCCAACAAATACGGCGTTCCACGTCTTGTTTACGTAAACAAGATGGACCGTGCTGGTGCGAACTTCCTGCGCGTGATCGGTCAGATCAAGCAGCGTCTGGGTCACACTCCGGTGCCAATTCAGTTGGCTATCGGTTCCGAAGACAACTTCCAGGGTCAGATCGATCTGATGTCCATGGAAGCTGTTTACTGGAATGACGCTGACAAAGGCATGACTCCACGTCGCGAGCCTATCCCTGCTGAATTGCAGGAACTGGCTGACGAGTGGCGCAGCAACATGATTGAAGCTGCGGCCGAAGCCAGCGAAGAGCTGATGAACAAGTACCTCGAAGGTGAAGAACTCACCAACGCGGAAATCAAGGCCGCTCTGCGTCAGCGTACTATCGCTGGTGAGATCGTTCTGGCTGTTTGCGGTTCTTCCTTCAAGAACAAGGGTGTTCCCCTGGTTCTCGACGCCGTTATCGACTACCTGCCGGCTCCTACCGACATTCCTGCCATCAAGGGTACTGACCCGGATGACGAGACCAAGGAAATGGAGCGTCACGCAGACGACAGCGAGCCGTTCTCGGCTCTGGCGTTCAAGATCGCTACCGACCCATTCGTGGGTACCTTGACCTTTGTTCGGGTTTACTCGGGCGTGTTGGCCTCCGGCGACGGCGTGATCAACTCGGTTAAAGGCAAGAAAGAGCGCGTGGGTCGTATGGTGCAAATGCACGCAAACGCCCGTGAAGAAATCAAGGAAGTACGCGCTGGTGACATCGCGGCCTTGATCGGCATGAAGGACGTCACCACTGGTGAGACTTTGTGCAACGCTGACAAGCCAATCATCCTGGTTCGCATGGACTTCCCGGAGCCGGTTATTTCGGTTGCCGTAGAGCCTAAGACCAAGGACGACCAGGAAAAAATGGGTATCGCTCTGGGCAAGCTTGCTCAGGAAGACCCGTCTTTCCGCGTCAAGACTGATGAAGAGACTGGTCAAACGATCATCTCCGGCATGGGCGAGTTGCACCTGGACATCCTGGTTGACCGGATGCGCCGTGAGTTCAACGTCGAAGCCAACATCGGTAAGCCTCAAGTTTCGTACCGTGAGCGCATCACGAAGAGCTGCGAAATTGAAGGCAAGTTCGTTCGTCAGTCCGGCGGTCGTGGCCAGTTCGGTCATTGCTGGATTCGTTTTGCTCCTGCTGACGAAGGTCAGGAAGGTCTGCAATTCCTGAACGAAGTAGTGGGTGGTGTGGTTCCTAAGGAATACATCCCGGCTATCCAGAAAGGTATCGAAGAGCAGATGAAGAACGGCGTAGTTGCCGGCTATCCGCTGATCGGCCTGAAGGCTACCGTGTTTGATGGTTCCTACCACGACGTCGACTCGAACGAGATGGCGTTTAAGGTGGCTGCTTCCATGGCGACCAAGCAACTGGCCCAGAAGGGCGGTGGTGAGTTGCTCGAGCCGATCATGGCGGTAGAGGTCGTTACACCTGAAGACTATATGGGTGACGTGATGGGCGACCTTAACCGTCGTCGCGGCATGATCCTGGGTATGGAAGATACGGTTTCCGGTAAAGTAATTCGTGCCGAGGTTCCGTTGGGCGAGATGTTCGGTTATGCGACCGACGTTCGTTCCATGTCCCAAGGTCGCGCAAGCTACTCTATGGAATTCAAAAAATACAATACAGCTCCGTCGCACATCGTCGAAACTGTAACCAAAAAACAAGGCTGATTCAGTCCTTTAGGCTAGGAGTTAATTGTCGTGGCTAAAGAAAAATTTGACCGTACCCTCCCGCACGTCAACGTTGGCACCATCGGTCACGTCGACCACGGTAAAACCACGCTGACCGCTGCTCTGACTCGCGTTTGCTCCGAAGTTTTCGGTTCGGCCGTTGTTGCTTTCGACAAGATCGACAGCGCTCCGGAAGAGAAGGCTCGTGGTATCACCATCAACACCGCGCACGTTGAATACAACTCGCTGATCCGTCACTACGCTCACGTTGACTGCCCAGGTCACGCTGACTATGTGAAGAACATGATCACCGGTGCTGCTCAGATGGACGGCGCTATCCTGGTTTGCTCGGCCGCTGATGGTCCGATGCCACAAACCCGTGAGCACATCCTGCTGTCCCGTCAGGTTGGCGTTCCGTACATCGTTGTCTTCCTGAACAAGGCTGACATGGTTGACGACGCTGAGCTGCTGGAACTGGTTGAGATGGAAGTGCGCGATCTGCTGAGCACTTACGACTTCCCAGGTGACGACACTCCGATCATCATCGGTTCGGCTCTGATGGCTCTGAACGGCCAAGACGACAACGAAATGGGCACCACTGCCGTTCGTAAACTGGTTGAGACTCTGGACAGCTACATCCCGGATCCAGTTCGTGTTATCGACAAGCCGTTCCTGATGCCAATCGAAGACGTATTCTCGATCTCCGGTCGCGGTACTGTTGTAACTGGCCGTATCGAGCGCGGTATCGTCAAGGTTCAGGATCCACTGGAAATCGTTGGTCTGCGTGACACCACCGTCACCACCTGCACCGGTGTTGAAATGTTCCGTAAGCTGCTCGACGAAGGTCGTGCTGGCGAGAACTGCGGCGTTCTGCTGCGTGGTACCAAGCGTGACGACGTTGAGCGTGGCCAGGTTCTGGTTAAGCCAGGTTCGGTTAAGCCGCACACCAAGTTCGAAGCAGAAGTCTATGTTCTGAGCAAAGAAGAAGGCGGTCGTCACACTCCGTTCTTCAAAGGCTACCGTCCACAGTTCTACTTCCGTACTACTGACGTGACTGGTAACTGCGAACTGCCGGAAGGCGTTGAAATGGTAATGCCAGGCGACAACATCAAAATGGTTGTCACCCTGATCAAGACCATCGCAATGGAAGACGGTCTGCGTTTCGCTATCCGTGAAGGCGGTCGTACCGTCGGCGCTGGCGTCGTAGCCAAAATCATCGAGTAAGCTCTTTTTGAGTAAGCTTTGATGAGTTGAAAAAGCCCCCGCTTAGCGGGGGCTTTTTTATTGGGTTGACACCCATCTGGGGCGTCTATAGAATTGCGCCTCCTTTTAACGGGCGTATTGCGCCCGGTGGGAATAGCAGCCGGAGTCTGAAATCCAATGCAAAATCAGCAAATCCGTATCAGGTTGAAGGCTTTTGACCATCGCCTGATCGACCAATCCACCCAGGAAATCGTGGAAACCGCGAAACGTACTGGTGCTCAAGTGCGTGGTCCAATTCCACTGCCTACCCGTAAAGAGCGGTTCACCGTTCTGGTCTCCCCGCACGTCAACAAAGATGCGCGTGACCAGTACGAGATCCGTACTCATAAGCGCGTTCTGGACATCGTCCAGCCAACGGATAAAACCGTTGATGCTCTTATGAAGCTTGATCTTGCGGCCGGTGTGGAAGTGCAGATCAGCCTCGGCTAAGACTCGGTCTTAGTCGTGTAACGCTCTGAAATGGGCGGCCATAGCGGGTGAAAGCCCCGTACACTCATGAGGTTTACAACATGACTATTGGTGTAGTCGGTCGTAAATGCGGTATGACCCGTATTTTCACCGAAGAAGGTGTCTCCATTCCGGTCACGGTCATTGAGATCGAGCCGAATCGCGTCACCCAGTTCAAAACTGAAGAGACCGATGGCTATCGTGCAGTGCAAGTCACTGTAGGCGAGCGTCGTGCTTCGCGTGTTACAGCTGCTCAGGCTGGCCACTTCGCTAAAGCGAACGTTGCCGCTGGTCGTACCGTAATGGAATTCCGCCTTGAAGAAGGCGAGTACCAGGCCGGCGATCTGATCAACGCTGAAATCTTCGCCGCTGGTCAACTGGTTGATGTAACCGGTCAGTCCAAAGGTAAAGGCTTCCAGGGTACGATCAAGCGTTGGAACTTCCGCGGGCAAGATAATACCCACGGTAACTCCGTGTCCCACCGCGTTCCAGGCTCTATCGGCCAGTGCCAGACTCCTGGTCGTGTATTCAAGGGCAAAAAAATGTCCGGTCATATGGGCGCTGAGCGCGTGACCGTGCAGTCCCTCGAAGTAGTGCGCGTGGACGCTGAACGCAATCTGTTGTTGGTCAAGGGCGCTGTTCCTGGCGCTACTGGCGGCAACTTGGTTGTACGTCCAGCAGCCAAGGCTCGCGGTTAAGGGGAAGCTGACATGCAATTAAATGTAAATGACGCTCAAGCGATCGAAGTTTCCGAACTGACATTTGGCGGCGAATTCAACGAGACGCTGGTTCACCAAGCAGTCGTGGCCTACATGGCCGGCGGCCGTCAAGGTAGCAAGCAGCAAAAGACCCGTTCCGACGTTCGTGGTGGCGGTAAGCGCCCATGGCGTCAGAAAGGTACTGGCCGTGCTCGTGCCGGTACTATCCGTAGCCCAATCTGGCGTGGCGGCGGTACCACTTTCGCAGCTCGTCCTCAGGATCACACCCAGAAGCTGAACAAGAAGATGTATCGCGCAGCAATGCGTTCCATCCTTGCTGAGCTGGTGCGTACTGATCGTCTGGTTGTGGTTCAGGACTTCGCTGTTGATGCACCGAAGACCAAAGATCTGCTGAACAAACTGACCGGCATGGGCCTGACTGACGTCTTGATCGTGTCTGAAGTAGTTGATCAGAACCTGTACCTGGCTGCTCGCAACCTGCCACACGTTGATGTGCGTGACGTGCAAGGTTCCGATCCAGTTAGTCTGATCGCATACGACAAGGTGTTGATCACCGTGTCGGCCGTGAAGAAATTCGAGGAGCTGCTGGGATGAACCAGGAACGCGTATTTAAAGTTCTGCTTGGCCCGCACGTTTCCGAGAAGGCTACGGTTCTGGCTGACAAGAAAGGCCAGTTCGTTTTCAAGGTTGCAACTGACGCAACCAAGCTGGAAATCAAGAAGGCCGTCGAAAGCCTGTTCAGCGTGAAAGTAGAGCGTGTTACTACCCTGAATGTTCTGGGTAAGAGCAAGCGCACTGCTCGCGGTCTGGGCAAGCGTAATGACTGGAAGAAGGCAGTTATCTCCCTTCAGCCAGGCCAAGATCTCGATTTCAGCAGCAGTGCTGAGTAAGGAAGGGGTGCATCATGGCAATCGTTAAATGCAAACCGACTTCCCCTGGCCGCCGTTTTGTGGTCAAGGTGGTCAACCAGGAGCTGCATAAAGGCGCTCCTCACGCACCGCTGCTCGAGAAAAAATCGAAGACTGGTGGTCGTAACAACAATGGTCGTATTACCACTCGTCACATCGGTGGTGGCCATAAGCAGCATTATCGTCTGGTCGATTTCCGTCGCAACGACAAAGATGGCATCGCTGCCACTGTCGAGCGTATCGAATACGATCCAAACCGTACTGCTCACATCGCTCTGCTGCTGTACGCAGATGGCGAGCGTCGCTACATCATCGCCCCTAAAGGCGTGAGTGCTGGCGACCAGCTGATCGCAGGTGCTCTGGCACCGATCAAGCCGGGCAACGCTCTGCAACTGCGTAACATTCCAGTTGGTAGCACCGTACACGGCATCGAATTGAAGCCAGGTAAAGGCGCGCAAATCGCTCGTTCCGCTGGTGCTTCGGCTCAGCTGATCGCTCGTGAAGGTGTCTACGTGACCCTGCGTCTGCGTTCTGGTGAGATGCGTAAAGTGCTGGCTGAATGCCGCGCGACCCTGGGTGAAGTCTCGAACTCCGAGCACAGCCTGCGTTCGCTGGGTAAAGCTGGTGCCAAACGCTGGCGTGGCGTTCGCCCAACCGTTCGTGGTGTTGCCATGAACCCGGTTGACCACCCACATGGTGGTGGTGAAGGTCGTACCTCTGGTGGTCGTCATCCGGTATCGCCATGGGGCTTCCCGACTAAGGGCGCGAAGACTCGTGGTAATAAGCGTACCGACAAAATGATCGTCCGTCGTCGCAAGTAAATAGAGGGATACGACAGTGCCACGTTCTCTGAAAAAAGGTCCTTTTATCGATCTTCACCTACTGAAGAAGATCGAAGTGGCGGCGGAAAAGAACGATCGCAAACCAGTTAAAACCTGGTCGCGCCGTTCGATGATCCTGCCACAAATGGTCGGTCTGACCATCGCAGTACACAACGGTCGTCAACATGTGCCAGTTCTCGTGAACGAAGACATGGTCGGCCACAAACTGGGCGAGTTCGCCGGTACCCGCACATATCGTGGGCACGTGGCTGACAAGAAAGCCAAGCGTTAAGGGGTTAGGAAATGGAAGTAGCCGCTAAGTTGTCGGGCGCTCGAATCTCCGCCCAGAAAGCCCGCTTGGTCGCCGACCAGATCCGCGGGAAGAAGGTGGGCGAAGCGCTCAACTTGTTGGCTTTCAGCAGTAAGAAAGCCGCCGAGATCATGAAGAAAGTGCTGGAGTCGGCCGTAGCCAACGCCGAGCATAACGAAGGCGCAGACGTTGATGACCTTAAAGTCAGCACCGTTTTCGTCAACGAAGGGCGTTCGCTGAAGCGAATCATGCCACGTGCCAAAGGCCGTGCTGATCGCATCGTCAAGCGGTCTTGCCATATCACTGTCAAGGTTGCTGACAAGTAACGGAGTCGAAGAGATGGGTCAGAAAGTACATCCCATTGGCATTCGCCTGGGAATCGTCAAGGAGCACACCTCCGTCTGGTACGCAGACGGTCGGACTTATGCGGACTATTTGTTCGCTGATCTGAAGGTGCGTGAGTATCTCCAAGACAAACTAAAAAGCGCGTCCGTAAGCCGTATCGATATCCATCGTCCGGCCCAAACTGCACGTATCACCATCCACACCGCTCGTCCAGGTATCGTTATCGGGAAGAAAGGTGAAGATGTTGAGAAACTGCGTCAGGACCTGACCAAGCAAATGGGTGTGCCTGTGCACATCAATATCGAAGAAATCCGCAAGCCGGAGCTCGACGGTATGTTGGTTGCGCAGAGCGTAGCTCAGCAGCTGGAGCGTCGCGTAATGTTCCGTCGCGCTATGAAGCGCGCTGTACAGAACGCCATGCGCATTGGTGCCAAAGGCATCAAAATCCAAGTGAGCGGTCGTCTCGGCGGTGCTGAAATCGCACGTACTGAATGGTATCGCGAAGGTCGTGTGCCACTGCACACCCTGCGTGCCGACATCGACTATGCCAACTACGAAGCTCACACCACTTATGGTGTGATCGGTGTAAAGGTTTGGATCTTCAAAGGCGAAGTAATTGGTGGTCGCCAAGAAGAGCTGAAACCACAAGCACCAGCGCCTCGTAAAAAAGCTGCTAAGTAAGGGGTACGCCAAATGTTGCAACCAAAGCGTACGAAGTTCCGCAAGCAAATGACTGGTCACAACCGTGGCCTGGCATTGCGCGGTAGCAAAGTCAGCTTCGGCGAGTATGCGCTGAAGTCTGTAGCTCGTGGTCGTCTCACCGCTCGTCAGATCGAGTCAGCGCGTCGTGCACTGACCCGTCACGTTAAACGTGGCGGCAAGATCTGGATCCGTGTATTCCCGGACAAGCCTATTTCCAAAAAGCCACTCGAAGTTCGGATGGGTAAAGGTAAGGGTAACGTGGAGTACTGGGTAGCCCAGATTCAGCCAGGCAAAGTCCTGTATGAAATCGAGGGCGTTTCTGAAGAGCTGGCGCGTGAGGCTTTCGCCCTGGCTGCTGCGAAGCTGCCACTCGCCACCTCCTTTGTTAAACGGACGGTGATGTGATGAAAGCGAATGAACTTCGTGAAAAAGACGCGCCGCAGCTTAACGAGCAACTGCTCGGCCTGCTGCGCGACCAGTTCAATCTGCGCATGCAGAAAGCAACTGGCCAGTTGGGGCAGTCTCACCTGCTCCGGCAAGTTAAGCGTGACATCGCTCGCGTGAAGACTGTGCTCAAACAGCAGGCAGGTAAGTAATCATGGCTGAAGCCGAAAAAACCGTCCGTACGCTGACTGGCCGTGTTGTCAGCGACAAAATGGACAAGACCATCACCGTTCTGATCGAGCGTCGCGTAAAGCACCCGATCTACGGTAAATACGTTAAGCGTTCGACTAAGCTGCACGCGCACGACGAAACCAATCAGTGCCACATCGGCGACAAAGTCACTATTCGTGAAACTCGTCCTTTGGCCAAGACCAAGTCTTGGGCGCTGGTTGATGTTCTCGAACGCGCTGTGGAAGTCTAAGGACTAGGGGTCGGAGAAATTATATGATTCAGACTCAATCCATGCTCGATGTGGCCGATAACAGCGGCGCTCGCCGCGTTATGTGCATCAAGGTGCTGGGTGGCTCCCATCGTCGTTACGCTGGTATCGGTGACATCATCAAAGTTACCGTGAAGGAAGCAATTCCTCGCGGTAAGGTGAAAAAAGGCCAAGTGATGACTGCTGTAGTAGTCCGCACTCGTCACGGCGTACGTCGTGCTGATGGCTCCATTATCCGCTTTGATGGCAACGCTGCTGTTCTTCTGAACAACAAGCAAGAGCCGATCGGCACCCGTATCTTTGGGCCAGTGACCCGTGAACTTCGTACTGAGAAGTTCATGAAGATCGTCTCGCTCGCCCCAGAAGTGCTGTAAGGAGATCCGACATGCAAAAGATTCGTCGTGACGACGAGATCATCGTGATCGCCGGCAAAGACAAAGGTAAGCGCGGTAAGGTGCTTAAGGTTCTCGCTGACGACCGTCTGGTCGTAGGTGGTCTGAACCTGGTTAAGCGTCATACCAAGCCAAACCCGATGTCGGGCGTACAAGGCGGTATCGTCGAGAAAGAAGCGCCACTGCACGCTTCCAACGTTGCCATTTTCAACGGCGAAACCAACAAGGCTGACCGCGTTGGTTTCAAAGTAGAAGACGGTAAGAAAATTCGTGTCTTCAAGTCGACCCAAAAAGCGGTTGATGCTTGAACACTGCTAGGTAGAAGACCATGGCACGACTAAAAGAGATTTACCGGAAGGAAATCGCACCGAAGCTTAAGGAAGAACTTAAGCTGTCGAACGTGATGGAAGTTCCGCGCGTTACCAAAATCACCCTGAACATGGGTCTGGGCGAAGCGATCGGCGACAAAAAAGTCATCGAGCACGCTGTTGCTGACCTGGAAAAGATCACCGGCCAGAAAGTCGTTGTGACTTACGCTCGGAAATCCATCGCTGGCTTTAAAGTCCGTGAAGGTTGGCCGATCGGCGTCAAAGTGACCCTGCGCCGTGAGCGTATGTACGAATTCCTGGATCGTCTGCTGTCGATCTCCCTGCCTCGGGTCCGCGACTTCCGCGGTCTGAATGCCAAGTCCTTCGATGGTCGTGGTAACTACAGCATGGGCGTTAAAGAGCAGATCATTTTCCCGGAAATCGACTACGACAAGATCGATGCTCTCCGCGGTCTGGACATTACCCTGACCACCACTGCCAAGAACGATGATGAAGGTCGCGCCCTGTTGCGTGCTTTCAAATTCCCGTTCCGCAACTGATTGGAGTAGGAAAATGGCCAAGATGAGCATGAAAAACCGCGAGCTGAAACGTCAGCTCACGGTTGCCAAGTACGCCAAAAAGCGTGCAGCACTGAAAGCTATCATCGTTGATCTGAACGCAAGTCCAGAAGCGCGTTGGGAAGCTACAGTAGCTCTGCAGAAGCAGCCACGTGACGCAAGCGCTTCGCGCATGCGTAACCGCTGCCGCCTGACCGGTCGTCCACACGGCGTTTACCGCAAGTTCGGCCTTGGCCGTAACAAGCTGCGTGAAGCTGCAATGCGTGGTGACGTACCTGGTCTGGTTAAAGCCAGCTGGTAAGCACTATCAAAGTCTCGGCGTTCGGGATCGCGAGATCCTGACCGCCGGTGACCTTGAACTTGAATCAAGCCCCTTTTGGGGCTTGATTCATTTGTGGGGTGTGTCTAGAATACCCGGCTCGCCTGAGCCCGTGCTTTTTTCGCATGGATGAGCTCGGCGACAAGTAGTAGCCGCAAGGCTAATTTTTTTGTATTAGGAGCGTCTAGCCCATGAGTATGCAGGACCCGTTAGCGGACATGCTAACTCGAATCCGTAATGCCCAGATGGCTGAAAAGTCCGTCGTAAGCATGCCATCTTCTACTTTGAAGGTAGCTGTTGCCAAAGTCCTGAAGGACGAAGGTTACATTGCGGGTTATCAGATCAGCAGCGAAATCAAACCACTGCTGTCCATCGAGCTGAAGTACTTCGAAGGCCGTCCGGTCATCGAGGAAGTGAAGCGCGTTAGCCGTCCAGGCCTGCGTCAGTACAAGTCCGTCGATGATCTGCCAAAAGTTCGTGGCGGTCTCGGTGTGTCTATCGTCTCCACCAACAAAGGTGTGATGACGGATCGTGCTGCGCGCGCTGCCGGTGTCGGCGGCGAAGTTCTTTGCACTGTGTTCTAAGGGGGGATAAGCATGTCACGCGTCGCTAAGAACCCCGTTAAGCTGCCAGCCGGTGTCGAAGTCAAATTCGCAGGCCAACAGCTTTCGGTGAAGGGTGCCAAGGGCACTCTCGAACTGAACATCCATTCGTCCGTTGAGATCGTTGAAGAAGCTGGTGAGCTGCGTTTCGCTGCTCGCAATGGCGATCAACAAACTCGCGCAATGGCTGGTACCACTCGTGCGTTGGTAAACAACATGGTCCAAGGCGTAAGCCAAGGCTTCGAGCGCAAGCTCCAGCTGGTCGGTGTTGGTTACAAAGCGCAAGCAAAAGGCACAGTGCTGAACCTGGCTCTTGGCTTCTCGCACCCAGTGGATTATGAACTGCCGGAAGGCATCACCGCTGAGACTCCTAGCCAGACCGATATCCTGATCAAGGGCATCGACAAGCAGCTGGTAGGTCAAGTGGCCGCCGAGATCCGCGACTTCCGTCCACCAGAGCCGTACAAAGGCAAAGGTGTGCGCTACGCGGACGAAGTCGTCCGTCGTAAAGAAGCCAAGAAGAAGTAGGGCATAGCAAATGACCGACAAAAAAGTTACTCGACTGCGTCGCGCTCGCAAAGCACGCCTGAAAATGCACGAACTCGAAGTCGTGCGTCTCTGCGTGTTCCGCTCGTCGCAGCACATCTACGCCCAGGTCATTTCGGCCGACGGCAACAAAGTCCTGGCATCTGCCTCGACTTTGGATAAAGAACTGCGTGATGGCGCCACTGGCAACATCGACGCGGCCACTAAGGTTGGCCAGCTGGTCGCTACGCGTGCTAAAGCCGCTGGCGTCTCGCAGGTGGCTTTCGACCGCTCTGGCTTCAAGTACCACGGCCGCGTCAAGGCGCTGGCTGATGCTGCTCGTGAAGCTGGGCTGGAGTTCTAAGTTATGTCAAATAACGACCAAAAGCGCGACGAAGGCTACATCGAGAAGCTGGTTCAAGTTAACCGCGTAGCCAAAACCGTTAAAGGCGGCCGTATCTTCACTTTCACCGCGTTGACCGTGGTTGGTGATGGTAAAGGGCGCGTTGGCTTCGGCCGTGGCAAGTCGCGTGAAGTGCCTGCTGCGATCCAGAAGGCAATGGAAGCTGCTCGCCGCAACATGATCCAAGTTGATCTGAACGGCACCACTCTGCAGTACGCAATGAAGTCCGCCCATGGCGCTTCGAAGGTGTACATGCAGCCTGCTTCTGAAGGTACCGGTATCATCGCTGGCGGCGCTATGCGTGCTGTCCTCGAAGTTGCTGGCGTTCAGAACGTTCTGGCCAAGTGCTACGGCTCGACTAACCCGGTAAACGTGGTTCACGCCACTTTCAAAGGTTTGAAAGCTATGCAGTCTCCTGAATCCATTGCCGCCAAGCGTGGCAAAAGCGTCAAGGAGATCTTCTGATCATGGCTACCGTTAAAGTTACGCTGATCAAAAGCATGACCGGCCGCATCCCTAACCACAAGCTGTGCGTTAAGGGTCTGGGTCTGCGTCGCATCGGTCACACTGTAGAAGTACTTGATACTCCCGAGAATCGCGGGATGATCAACAAGGCTTACTACATGCTGCGTGTCGAGGGTTAATCGATGAAACTCAATGATCTGAGTCCAGCGCCGGGTTCCCGTCGCGAAAAGCATCGTCCGGGCCGTGGTATCGGTAGTGGTTTGGGCAAGACCGGTGGTCGTGGCCACAAAGGTCAGTCCTCCCGCTCCGGTGGCACCATTGCTCCAGGCTTTGAAGGCGGTCAACAGCCGCTGCATCGTCGCCTGCCGAAGTTCGGTTTCGTTTCCCTGAAAGCCATGGATCGCGCAGAAGTGCGTCTGTCCGAGCTGGCTAAAGTGGAAGGCGACATCGTCACCGTGCAGTCCTTGAAAGATGCCAACGTGATCAACGTCAACGTACAGCGTGTGAAAATCATGCTGTCCGGCGAAGTGACTCGCGCTGTTACCATCGGAAAGGGAATCGGCGCCACCAAAGGTGCGCGTGCGGCTATCGAAGCAGCTGGCGGCAAGTTCGAGGAATAAATGGCTAAGCAAGGTGCTCTCTCTGCGCTCGGCAAAGGCGGTATGTCTGAACTCTGGGCTCGTCTGCGTTTTCTGTTCCTGGCGATTATCGTCTACCGAATAGGCGCACACATCCCGGTTCCAGGTATCAACCCGGACCGACTCGCGGACCTGTTTCGACAGAATGAGGGGACCATTCTTAGCTTGTTCAACATGTTTTCCGGCGGCGCGCTGGAGCGGATGAGCATCTTTGCACTGGGGATCATGCCGTACATCTCGGCATCGATCATCATGCAACTGATGAGCGCCGTCAGCCCGCAGCTGGAGCAGTTGAAGAAGGAAGGTGAAGCTGGCCG
Organism: Pseudomonas sp. LB3P81; assembly: GCF_054897965.1. Taxonomy (NCBI): domain Bacteria; kingdom Pseudomonadati; phylum Pseudomonadota; class Gammaproteobacteria; order Pseudomonadales; family Pseudomonadaceae; genus Pseudomonas; species Pseudomonas sp. LB3P81. The sequence continues at coordinate 4,040,810 of NZ_JBUBVG010000001.1, forward strand.
TCGCAAGATCAGCCAGTACACCCGCTACGGCACTGTCGTCCTCGCTCTTGTTCAGGCAATTGGCATGTCCATTGGTCTGGCAGGGCAGGGCGTTGCGTTCACTGGTGACTTTGGCTTCCATTTCGTCGCGGTATCCACTTTTGTGGCTGGTGCGATGTTCATGATGTGGCTGGGTGAGCAGATTACTGAGCGTGGTGTTGGCAACGGTATCTCGATGTTGATTTTTTCGGGTATCGTCGCCGGTCTTCCGAGAGCGATCGGGCAGTCTTTCGAGTCTGCACGTCAGGGTGATATCAACATCTTCGCCCTGGTTGCCATCGGTTTGCTGGCAGTAGCGATTATCGGTTTCGTGGTGTTCATTGAGCGTGGTCAGCGTCGTATTGCTGTTCACTACGCCAAGCGTCAGCAGGGTCGTAAGGTCTTCGCTGCGCAGACTAGCCACTTGCCGCTGAAGGTGAACATGGCCGGTGTTATTCCGGCCATTTTCGCGAGCAGCATTTTGCTGTTCCCGGCTTCGTTGGGTGCCTGGTTCGGCCAGTCTGAAGGTATGGGCTGGTTGCAGGACATCTCGCAGTCGATCGCTCCTGGTCAGCCGTTGAATATTCTGCTGTTTAGTGCAGGGATTATTTTCTTCTGCTTCTTCTATACGGCGTTGATGTTCAATCCGAAAGACGTAGCGGAAAACCTGAAGAAGTCCGGTGCCTTTATTCCGGGTATCCGTCCAGGTGAGCAGTCTGCGCGCTACATTGATGGCGTTCTGACTCGCTTGACCATGTTCGGTGCTCTTTACATGACGGCCGTGTGCTTGTTGCCCCAGTTCCTGGTGGTTGCAGCAAACGTACCGTTCTACCTTGGCGGGACCTCGTTGCTGATCGTCGTCGTGGTTGTGATGGACTTCATGTCCCAAGTACAATCGCACCTCGTTTCGCACCAGTACGAATCCCTGATGAAGAAAGCCAACCTGAAGGGTTACGGCAGCGGCATGTTGCGCTGAGTACCCATAAGGTTCGAGGAGTTGGTGATGAAAGTTCGTGCATCGGTGAAAAAGCTGTGCCGTAACTGCAAGATTATTCGCCGCGAAGGTGTTGTTCGAGTAATTTGCAGCGCGGAACCGCGTCACAAACAGCGCCAAGGCTGAGTGTGATTGTGCTTCAAGCCCGGTAGCTAGTGCGCTACCGGGTTGATTATTTGTTATTACAGCGATATTATCTCGCGCCCTATTTCTTGGCTTCCGGGGCGTAGGTAGCTGTCAATTGGAGTCCCACTGAATGGCCCGTATTGCAGGCGTTAACATTCCAGATAACAAGCATACTGTTATCTCGCTGACCTACATCTATGGTGTTGGTCGCACTACTGCGCAGAAGATCTGTGCAGTGACTGGGGTAAACCCAGCCGCAAAGATCAAAGATCTGAGCGACGAGCAGATTGAACAGCTGCGTGGCGAAGTGGCGAAGTTCACCACTGAAGGTGACCTGCGTCGCGAAATCAACATGAAAATCAAGCGTTTGATGGACCTCGGTTGCTATCGCGGTCTGCGTCATCGTCGTGGTCTTCCAGTGCGCGGTCAGCGTACCAAGACTAACGCGCGTACCCGTAAAGGTCCGCGTAAGCCGATCCGCAAGTAATCGCCCCAGCGAATCGACAGGAAATTAATCATGGCTAAACCTGCTGCTCGTCCTCGTAAAAAAGTTAAAAAGACAGTGGTTGATGGCATTGCCCACATCCATGCTTCTTTTAACAACACAATCGTGACCATCACCGACCGTCAAGGCAACGCTCTTTCCTGGGCTACCTCCGGTGGTTCGGGTTTCCGCGGTTCCCGCAAGTCCACCCCGTTTGCTGCTCAAGTAGCTGCTGAACGTGCTGGTCAAGCTGCGCTGGAATACGGTCTGAAAAACCTCGACGTTAACGTCAAAGGTCCAGGCCCAGGTCGTGAATCTGCAGTCCGCGCTTTGAACGGCTGTGGCTACAAGATCGCCAGCATCACCGACGTGACGCCAATCCCGCACAACGGGTGCCGTCCGCCGAAGAAGCGCCGCGTGTAATCCAGGAGATTGTAAAGAATGGCTCGTTACATTGGTCCAAAATGCAAACTCGCTCGTCGCGAAGGCACCGATCTCTTTCTGAAGAGCGGCGTGCGCGCGATCGAATCGAAGTGCAACATTGAAGCAGCACCTGGTATCCACGGCCAACGCCGCGGTCGCCAGTCCGATTACGGCACCCAACTGCGTGAAAAGCAGAAGGTCCGTCGTATCTACGGCGTTCTCGAGCGTCAATTCAGCGGCTACTACAAAGAAGCTGCTGGCAAGAAAGGTGCAACTGGTGAAAACCTGCTGCAACTGCTCGAATGCCGTCTGGACAACGTTGTATACCGTATGGGTTTTGGCTCTACTCGTGCCGAATCCCGTCAGCTGGTATCGCACAAATCCGTCAGCGTTAACGGTCAGACCGTAAACGTGCCGTCGTACCAGGTTCGTGCTGGTGACGTGGTCGCGATTCGCGAGAAAGCAAAGAACCAACTTCGCATTGTCCAAGCTCTCGATCTGTGTGCCCAACGTGGCCGCGTAGAATGGGTAGAAGTAGACACTGAGAAGAAGTCGGGCGTTTTCAAGAACGTTCCAGCTCGCAGTGATCTGTCCGCCGACATCAACGAAAGCCTGATTGTCGAGCTCTACTCCAAGTAAGGGCTAGAAAATAGGTGCATCCATGCAGATTTCGGTAAATGAGTTCCTGACACCCCGCCATATTGATGTGCAGGTTGTCAGTCCAACCCGCGCCAAGATCACTCTCGAGCCTCTCGAGCGTGGTTTCGGCCACACCCTGGGCAACGCGCTGCGCCGCATCCTGTTGTCCTCAATGCCCGGCTGTGCAGTAGTCGAGGCCGAGATTGACGGTGTACTCCATGAGTACAGCGCCATCGAAGGCGTACAGGAAGACGTAATTGAAATCCTGTTGAACCTTAAAGGTCTGGCTATCAAGCTGCACGGTCGTGACGAAGTTACGCTGACCTTGTCGAAGAAGGGTTCGGGGGTGGTTACCGCTGCCGATATTCAGCTGGATCATGATGTCGAGATCGTTAACCCCGATCACGTAATCGCTAACCTGGCGTCTAACGGCGCCCTGAACATGAAGCTCACCGTAGCTCGTGGTCGTGGTTATGAACCGGCAGACTCGCGTCAGAGCGATGAAGACGAAAGCCGCAGCATCGGTCGCTTGCAGCTTGACTCTTCGTTCAGCCCGGTTCGCCGTATCGCATACGTGGTGGAAAACGCCCGTGTCGAGCAGCGTACTAACCTGGACAAGCTGGTTATTGATCTGGAAACCAACGGTACTCTGGATCCTGAAGAGGCTATCCGTCGCGCTGCAACCATTCTGCAACAGCAGTTGGCTGCGTTCGTCGACCTCAAAGGTGACAGTGAGCCAGTGGTTGTCGAGCAGGAAGACGAGATCGATCCGATCCTGCTTCGCCCGGTTGACGATCTGGAACTGACTGTACGTTCGGCTAACTGCCTTAAGGCGGAAAACATCTACTACATCGGTGACCTGATTCAGCGTACCGAAGTAGAGCTGTTGAAGACTCCGAACCTTGGCAAGAAATCCTTGACTGAAATCAAGGACGTTCTGGCCTCCCGCGGTCTGTCCCTCGGCATGCGCCTCGACAACTGGCCGCCTGCAAGTCTTAAGAAGGACGACAAGGCGACTGCCTGATCGTCGTAATCACCGAACGTCGTGTTTGGTAAGGAATGAACCATGCGTCATCGTAAAAGTGGTCGTCACCTGAGCCGCACTAGCTCGCACCGCAAGGCCATGTTTCAAAACATGGCAGTGTCGCTGTTCGAGCACGAGCTGATCAAAACTACACTGCCGAAAGCTAAAGAACTGCGTCGCGTTGCTGAGCCGCTGATCACTTTGGCCAAGACAGACAGCCTGGCTAACCGCCGTCTGGCTTTCGACCGTACTCGTTCGAAAGCTATCGTTGGTAAGCTCTTCAACGACCTGGGCAAGCGTTACGCTACCCGTGAGGGTGGCTACCTGCGCATCCTCAAGTGCGGTTTCCGCACTGGCGACAACGCGCCTATGGCGTACGTCGAGTTGGTTGATCGTGCTACCGGCGGTGAAGCTGTATCCGCTGAGTAAGACGTCAGTCTGAAACGAAAAACCGGGCCTAGTGCCCGGTTTTTTGTGCGCGTATGAAAAGCGTACCCACGTTAGTATTTTTCTATCGACACTTGCAGGTTAATGAATTAGCAGGTGTAACGTTCGTGAACAATACTTCCTCTCAGCCGATTAGTCGGCAGTTCAAGACTGACAGAGGAAGAGATCGCATGAGCCAAAATAAAACACTTACCACCGCCAGTGGCGCTCCTGTCGCCGACAATCAGAATTCCCGCTCCGCCGGCCCTCGCGGCCCCTTGCTCCTCGACGACTTCCACCTGATCGAGAAGCTTGCCCACTTCAACCGTGAAAACATCCCGGAGCGCCGCGTGCACGCCAAAGGCTCGGGTGCTTACGGTACGTTCACCGTCACGCGCGACATCACCGAATACACCAGCGCCAAACTGTTCGAATCCGTCGGCAAGCAAACCCCGACGTTCCTGCGGTTTTCCACCGTGGGTGGTGAGCGCGGTTCGGCCGACACAGAGCGCGATCCACGTGGCTTCGCCCTGAAGTTCTACACCGAGGAAGGTAACTGGGACATCGTCGGCAACAACACGCCGGTGTTCTTCATTCGCGATCCGCTCAAATTTCCGGACTTTATCCATACTCAAAAGCGCTTGCCGCAAAGCAACCTGAAAAGCGCGCAGATGATGTGGGACTTCTGGTCGCACTCGCCTGAGGCGCTGCACCAGGTCACCATCCTGTTTTCGGACCGTGGCATTCCTGACGGCTATCGTCACATGCACGGCTTCGGCAGCCACACCTACAGCCTGATCAACGCCAGCGGCGAGCGTCACTGGGTGAAATGGCACTACAAGACACAGCAAGGGATCAAGAACCTGGCGCCGGTAGAGGCCGCGCGCCTGGCCGGTACGGATCCGGACTACGCACAACGCGACTTGTTCGGTGCAATTGAGCGCGGTGATTTCCCGAAATGGCGCGTATGCATTCAGATCATGACCGAGGCCCAGGCTGCGGCGCATTACGAGAATCCTTTCGACGTGACCAAGACCTGGTCGCAGAAAGAGTTTCCACTGATCGAAGTGGGCGAGCTGGAGCTCAACCGCAATCCGCTGAACTACTTCGCTGAAGTCGAGCAGGCGGCGTTCGGTCCGAGCAACATGGTTCCGGGTGTCGGTCTGTCACCGGACCGCATGCTGCAAGGTCGCGTGTTCGCGTACGCAGATGCGCACCGCTACCGTGTAGGCACCAACCACCAGCAACTGCCGGTGAATGCGCCTCGCAGCCCGGTCAACAGCTACCAGCGTGATGGCTCCATGGCGTTTGGCAACAATGGCGGTGCAGCGCCGAACTACGAGCCAAACAGTTGCGTCGAATCGCCGAAACAAGCGCCTCGCTATGCTGAGCCAGCTCTGGCGCTCAGCGGTGCGGCTGATCGTTACGATCATCGTGAGGACACCGACTACTACAGTCATGCCGGTGCGCTGTTCCGACTCATGAGTGAGGAGCAGAAGGCGCTGTTGGTCAACAACATTGCCGGGGCGATGGCTGGCGTTTCAAGTGATGTGGTTGATCGCCAATTGCAGCATTTCTTCAAGGCCGACCCGGCGTATGGAGAAGCAATCGCAAGGGCACTCAACGTACAGATTAACGAAGTCTAAACGAGAAGCAGAACCGCCCTCATTCGGGCGGTTTTTGCGCTATTTAAACCACTTTTCTCAGAATATCTTCGCTTTTATCGCGCAAACAAAGTGACCAAACAGTCGTCGTGGTTCAAACTACAGACTTTCAAGCAGGGAGATGTAGGGCGATGCAAGGCCACCCAGACGTAATCGATTACCTCAACACGTTGCTGACCGGCGAACTGGCGGCGCGTGATCAATATTTCATCCATTCACGGATGTATGAGGACTGGGGTTTCACCGAGCTCTACGAACGTATCAACCACGAAATGGAAGAAGAGGCGCAGCACGCTGACGCCCTGATGCGCCGTATCCTGATGCTCGAAGGCACGCCGCGCATGCGTCCGGATGACCTGGATGTCGGTACCACCGTGCCGGATATGCTGGCCGCCGACCTGCGTCTGGAATACAAAGTCCGCGCCGCACTCTGCAAGGGCATCGAGCTCTGTGAGCTGCACAAGGACTATGTCAGCCGCGAGATCCTGCGCATTCAGCTGAACGACACTGAAGAAGATCACACCTACTGGCTGGAGAAGCAGTTGGGTCTGATCAAGTTGATCGGTCTGGAGAATTACCTGCAATCGCAGTTCTGATTTTTTTCCGTACAAAAAAGCCCCTGTCACCGACAAAGTGACAGGGGCTTTTTCATGGGCCTGATTCAGGCCTTGTCGCGAGCCAGCAGCGGTTTGAGGTAGAAACCGGTGTGAGACTGCTTCATCTCGGAGACTTCTTCCGGCGTACCGACGGCAATGATCTGCCCGCCTTTTGAACCACCTTCCGGCCCAAGATCCACCAACCAGTCAGCTGTCTTGATGACATCCAGATTGTGCTCGATCACCACCACGGTGTTGCCGTGGTCGCGCAGACGATGCAGCACGTCTAGCAGTTGCTGAATATCCGCGAAGTGCAAACCAGTAGTCGGTTCATCGAGGATATACAGCGTCTTGCCGGTATCGCGCTTCGACAGTTCGCGGGACAGTTTCACCCGCTGCGCTTCACCACCGGACAGCGTGGTCGCCGATTGTCCCAGTTTGATGTACGACAGACCGACATCCATCAACGTCTGAAGCTTGCGCGCCAGAGCAGGAACCGCATCGAAGAACACCCGAGCCTCCTCGATGGTCATTTCGAGTGTCTCGTGAATGCTCTTGCCCTTGTACTTGATCTCCAGCGTTTCGCGGTTGTAGCGCTTGCTCTTGCAGACATCGCAAGGAACATAGATGTCTGGCAGGAAGTGCATTTCAACCTTGATCAAGCCGTCGCCCTGACAAGCCTCGCAGCGTCCGCCCTTCACGTTGAAGGAGAAACGCCCCGGTCCGTAACCGCGCGAACGGGATTCCGGCACGCCGGCGAACAGCTCGCGAATCGGCGTGAACAGCCCGGTGTACGTCGCCGGGTTGGAGCGAGGTGTACGGCCGATCGGGCTCTGGTCGATGTCGACGACCTTGTCCAGATGCTCCAGCCCTTTGATGCTGTCGTGAGCCGCCGCTTCCAGCGTCGTTGCGCCGTTGAGTGCCGTAGCGCTCAAAGGAAACAGTGTGTTGTTGATCAACGTCGACTTACCCGAACCGGATACGCCAGTGACACAGGTCAGCAGACCAATCGGAATGTCCAGGTCGACGTTACGCAGGTTGTTGCCACGAGCTCCTTTAAGAGACAGCGACAACTTCTTGTTACGCGGCGTGCGTTCGGCCGGAACAGCAATCTTCACCCGACCCGACAAGTACTTGCCGGTCAACGAATCAGGGTGAGCCATGACCTCGGCCGGCGTGCCTTCGGCGACGATATGGCCGCCATGCACGCCAGCACCCGGGCCGATATCCACCACATAGTCTGCCAGGCGAATCGCATCTTCATCGTGCTCGACCACGATCACCGTGTTACCGATATCACGCAGGTGCTTGAGCGTGCCGAGCAACCGATCGTTGTCGCGCTGGTGCAGGCCAATCGACGGTTCATCAAGAATGTACAAAACGCCAACCAGACCGGCACCGATCTGACTGGCCAGACGAATCCGCTGAGCTTCGCCACCAGACAACGTGTCCGCACTGCGATCCAGCGACAGATAATCGAGGCCAACGTTGACCAGGAACTGCAGACGCTCGCGGATTTCCTTGAGGATCTTGTCGGCAATTTCGCCGCGACGCCCGGTCAGCTTCAATACGCCGAAATACTCGCACGCATCGCCAATCGGCAGATTGGTGACGGCCGGTAGCGTCTTCTCGCCCACCCAGACATGCCGCGCCTCGCGACGAAGACGCGTGCCACGGCAATCCGGGCAAGGCTGGGTGCTGAGGAACTTGGCCAGCTCTTCGCGCACGGAGGCCGATTCGGTTTCGCGGTAGCGACGTTCCAGATTCGGCACGATGCCTTCGAACGGGTGCGAGCGTTTGACGATGTCGCCACGGTCGTTCAGGTATTTGAAGTCGACGTTCTGCGAGCCGCTGCCGTGCAGGATGAATTTCTGCTGATCGGCGGGCAGTTCGTTGAACGGTACTTCGAGGCTGAACTTGTAGTGCGACGCCAGCGACCCGAGCATCTGGAAATAATAGACGTTGCGCCTATCCCAGCCGCGAATCGCGCCCTCGGCCAGGGTCAGTTCACCATTCACCAGTCGCTTGATGTCGAAGAACTGCTTCACCCCCAGGCCATCGCACGTCGGGCAGGCGCCGGCCGGGTTGTTGAAGGAGAACAGCTTGGGTTCCAGCTCGCTGATGGCATGGCCGCAGATCGGGCAGGCGAAACGCGCGGAGAAGATAATCTCTTCGCCGGGTTCGTCATCCATCGGTGCTACCAGGGCAATGCCGTCGGCCAGTTTCAGCGCGGTCTCGAACGACTCGGCCAGACGCTGCTGCAGATCGGCGCGGACCTTGAAGCGGTCGACGATTACATCAATCGAATGCTTCTTTTGCTTGTCCAGCTTCGGCAGTTCATCCAGTTCGCAGATCCTGCCGTTGACCCGGGCCCGTACAAAGCCCTGGGCGCGCAGCTCTTCGAAGACCGAAAGGTGTTCACCTTTACGCTCGCGGATCACCGGGGCCAGCAGCATAAGCTTGCTGCCCTCCGGTTGCGCGAGGACCAGATCGACCATCTGGCTGACAGTTTGCGCTTCCAGCGGAATGTCGTGATCCGGGCAGCGCGGAATACCCACGCGAGCGTAAAGCAGGCGCAGGTAGTCGTAGATTTCGGTGATGGTGCCGACGGTCGAGCGCGGGTTGTGCGAGGTCGACTTCTGTTCGATGGAAATGGCTGGCGACAGACCTTCAATGGTGTCGACGTCAGGTTTTTCCATCATCGACAAGAACTGCCGGGCATAGGCCGACAGCGATTCGACGTAACGGCGCTGGCCTTCGGCGTACAGCGTGTCAAATGCCAGGGACGATTTGCCGGATCCGGACAGGCCGGTGATGACGATCAGTTTGTCCCGTGGCAGGGTCAGGTCGATGTTCTTCAGGTTGTGGGTTCGGGCCCCACGAATCAGGATCTTGTCCAAAGTGGCCTCGCTCGGCGGGCGTCGAAAACGTAGGAGTATACGGCCAAATACTGGATGGATGCACACTATCAAACGAGTGGGTGACTCTCCTACATGAAGAGTCTGTCAGCGGAGCGCGTCAAAGCGTCGCGATATACCCTGTCAAACGATGGGACTGGTAGAATCGCCGCCGGTTCACATGAGGTTTTTCCATGCACGATCCCCACAGCGAACGCATGAGTGGCAGTGAGACCCGCGCAGCAAGCGGTCTGGCCCTGGTGTTCGCCTTCCGTATGCTTGGCATGTTCATGGTGTTGCCGGTATTGGCGACCTATGGGATGGATCTGGCAGGAGCGACCCCGGCCCTTATCGGGCTGGCGATTGGTGCTTACGGCCTGACCCAGGCGATTTTTCAGATTCCTTTCGGTTTCGTTTCCGACCGCGTCGGGCGCCGTCCGGTGATTTACCTGGGCCTGATCGTATTCGCCCTCGGCAGCGTGCTGGCGGCCAATGCCGATTCGATCTGGGGCGTGATCGCCGGACGAATCCTGCAAGGTGCCGGGGCCATTTCTGCAGCGGTCATGGCATTGCTGTCAGACCTGACCCGCGAACAGCATCGGACGAAAGCCATGGCCATGATCGGCATGACGATTGGTCTGTCGTTCGCTGTCGCCATGGTTGTAGGACCGTTGCTGACCCGCGCTTTCGGTCTGTCCGGATTGTTTCTCGCCACGGGTGGCATGGCGCTGTTTGGCATCGTGATTGTGATGTTCATGGTGCCGCGCTCCACCGGGCCGTTGCAGCATCGCGAGTCCGGCGTCGCGCGTCAGGCGCTGATGCCGACGCTCAAGCATCCGGACCTGCTGCGCCTGGACCTGGGCATTTTTGTGTTGCACGCGATGTTGATGTCGAGCTTCGTCGCATTGCCGCTGGCCCTGGTCGAAAAAGCCGGGCTGCCCAAAGAGCAGCACTGGTGGGTCTACCTTACCGCGCTGCTGATTTCTTTCTTCGCCATGATCCCGTTCATTATCTACGGCGAGAAGAAACGCAAAATGAAACGAGTTTTATTGGGCGCGGTGCTGACGCTGATGCTCACTGAGCTATTCTTCTGGCAGTTCGGCGATAGCTTGCGGGCTCTGGTGATCGGGACGGTGGTGTTCTTTACCGCGTTCAATTTGCTGGAAGCTTCATTGCCATCGTTGATTAGCAAGGTTTCACCGGCCGGCGGCAAGGGCACGGCGATGGGGGTTTATTCCACCAGTCAGTTCCTCGGTTCGGCGCTGGGCGGGATCCTCGGCGGCTGGATGTTCCAGCATGGCGGTTTGTCGGCTGTATTCCTCGGATGCGCCGGCCTGGCTGCCCTCTGGCTGGCCTTTGCTGTTACCATGCGCGAACCACCTTACGTGACGAGCCTGCGCTTGCCGTTGTCGCCCGAGGCGATCCGCGAAGCGGGTCTGGTCGAGCGCCTGAAGGCCGTCGTAGGGGTAACAGATGCAGTAATCGTCGAAGACGAAGCGGCGATTTACATAAAATTGGACACCGAACTATTGGATCGCACCACCCTTGAGCGCCTGGTGAACAACCCGGCCGGGGCAGCGTGCGTAGCCTAGGAGAACGTTATGGCCCGTGGGGTTAACAAAGTCATATTGGTCGGCACTTGCGGCCAGGATCCCGAAGTTCGCTACTTGCCTAACGGTAACGCCGTGACCAACCTGAGTCTGGCGACCAGCGAACAGTGGACCGACAAGCAAACCGGTCAGAAAGTCGAAAAGACTGAATGGCACCGTGTGTCGATGTTCGGCAAAGTTGCAGAAATCGCCGGCGAATACCTGCGTAAAGGTTCGCAGGTCTACATCGAAGGCAAGCTGCAGACCCGCGAGTGGGAAAAAGACGGTATCAAGCGTTACACCACTGAAATCGTGGTCGACATGCAAGGCACCATGCAATTGCTGGGCGGCCGTCCACAGCAGGGCGACCAACAAGGCGGGGGCAATAACTACCAGCAGTCCGCCCCGGCTCCGCGCCAACAGGCTCCGCGTCCGCAGCAGTCGGCACCGCAACAGTCGCGTCCGGCTCCACAGCAGGCGGCTCCGCAACCGGCTCCGAATTTCGACGACAGCTTTGATGACGATATCCCGTTTTAGAGTCCACCTTAGACTTTTTTGTAAGGTCTAGCCTCGAAACCCCCGATCGGTCCTCTGGACTGGTCGGGGGGTTTCTTTTGCGCCCCTTGTAGGAGCGGCCGGGCGGCGTTCCGTTTGCTGGCGATGAACGATTACGCGGTTTACTTGATTAACCGCGCTGCCTGGATCGTCGGAACGCCGCCCGCAGCAAGCCGGCTCCTACAGGATTGCGGTCACGTTGGCCCGCGCCGTGTGCAGTTTTTTGTAGCTGTCGATCAGGCGCTGGTGTCTATCGAGCCCTTCCAGTTTCATGCTGGTCGGCGTCAAGCCATGGAAGCGCACGCTGCCGTCCACCGATCCGATCGCTGCATCCGTCCGCTCGCTGCCAAACATCCGGCGGAAATTGGCCTCGTAGTCTTCCAGTTCCAGGTCTTCGTCCAGCTTCATCTCCAGCACTACATTGACGGCCTGGTAGAACAAACCACGCTCAACCGTGTTGTCGTTGTACTGCAAGAACATTTCCACCGCCTCTTTCGCCTCTTCAAATTGTTGCAAGGCGAGATAAATCAGCAGCTTCAACTCCAGGATCGTCAGCTGACCCCAGGCGGTATTGTCGTCGAACTCGATGCCGATCAAGGTGGTGATGTCGGTGTAGTCGTCCAGCTCACTTTCCACCAGACGTTCAACCAACGATCGCAGTTCCTCTTCGTCCAGGCGATGCAGGTTCAGGATGTCGGCGCGGAAGAACAGCGCTTTGTTGGTGTTATCCCAGATCAGATCGTCTACCGGATAGATTTCCGAATAGTCCGGCACCAAGATGCGGCAGGCCGTCGCGCCGATATGCTCGTAGACCGCCATGTACACTTCCTTGCCCATGCCTTCGAGAATGCCGAACAAGGTCGCGGCTTCCTCGGTATTCGAGTTTTCACCCTGGCCGGAGAAGTCCCACTCCACGAATTCGTAATCCGATTTGGCACTGAAAAAGCGCCACGACACCACGCCGCTGGAATCGATAAAGTGCTCGACGAAGTTATTCGGCTCGGTCACCGCATGACCTTCAAAAGTCGGCTGTGGCAAGTCGTTGAGGCCTTCGAAGCTGCGGCCCTGCAGCAATTCGGTCAGGCTGCGTTCCAGCGCCACTTCCAGGCTCGGGTGCGCGCCGAACGAGGCGAACACACCGCCGGTACGCGGGTTCATCAACGTGACGCACATCACCGGGAACTCACCCCCAAGGGACGCATCCTTCACCAACACCGGGAACCCCTGTTCCTCCAGCGCCTGAATGCCGGCGAGGATCCCAGGGTACTTCGCCAGCACGTTGGCCGGCACATCCGGCAGTGCAAATTCACCTTCAATGATTTCGCGTTTTACCGCGCGCTCGAAGATCTCCGACAGGCACTGCACCTGGGCTTCGGCCAGCGTGTTACCGGCACTCATGCCGTTGCTCAGGAACAGGTTTTCAATCAGGTTGGACGGGAAATACACCACCTCGCCGTCCGACTGGCGCACGTACGGCAGCGAGCAGATGCCGCGCTCTTCATTGCCCGAGTTGGTATCGATCAGATGGGAGCCACGCAGTTCGCCGTCGCGGTTGTAAATCCTCAGGCAGTACTCGTCGAGAATTTCAGTCGGCAGTTCATCTTTACGGCCAGGCTTGAACCAGCGTTCGTCCGGGTAATGCACAAACGCCGCGTTGGCGATGTCTTCGCCCCAGAACTGGTCGTTGTAGAAGAAGTTGCAGTTGAGTCGCTCGATAAACTCGCCCAACGCCGACGCCAACGCGCCTTCCTTGGTCGCACCCTTGCCGTTGGTGAAGCACATCGGCGAGTGCGCATCGCGGATATGCAGCGACCATACATTGGGCACGATATTGCGCCACGAGGCGATTTCAATCTTCATGCCCAGGTCCGCCAGAATCCCCGACATATTGGCGATGGTTTGCTCCAGCGGCAGATCCTTGCCCGCAATGTAAGTGCCCACCTCTGAACTGGACGCAGGCATCAACAACGCCTGGGCATCGGCGTCGAGGTTTTCCACTTCTTCGATCACAAACTCAGGCCCGGCTTGCACCACTTTTTTCACGGTGCAACGGTCGATGGAACGCAGGATGCCCTGGCGGTCCTTGTCGGAGATGTCCGCCGGCAATTCGACCTGGATCTTGAAAATCTGGTTGTAACGGTTTTCCGGGTCAACAATGTTGTTCTGCGACAGGCGGATGTTTTCCGTGGGGATATTGCGCGTGCTGCAGTACAACTTCACAAAGTACGCCGCACACAACGCCGACGAAGCCAGGAAGTAGTCGAACGGACCCGGTGCCGAGCCATCGCCCTTGTAGCGGATTGGTTGATCGGCCACCACCGTGAAGTCATCGAACTTGGCTTCAAGCCGAAGGTTGTCGAGAAAGTTGACCTTGATTTCCATGGGGGATTACCAGAATAACGGGCTAGACGATTTGGCCGCCATTATCCGGCTTTTCAGCGGTAAGTCTTGTGGTTGTCGGGTCCTTGATCAGGTTTACAGCTGTTTCACCCTGACGCCCGATGCACGGCACCGGGCGTTTTAATGAACGATGAATTGTTCAGTCGAGTATCAGGTGCGGCAAGAACCGGCTCGAATCCTTGGTGATCAAGCTGTTGTCCTCGCGCACACCAATACCCGCCGACTGATCGCCAATCACCCAGGAACCGATCAATGTGTAGCTGTCGCCAAACCGTGGCAACGGCGCAAACTCCTGAAGGATAAACGGCGCGTCGGTGTAGGGACCGTCCTCTTTCACGATCAGACCGTCCGCTGTTTGCAGCTCGATGTTGGCGCCTTCCCGCGAGAAAAATGGCTTGCGTACCCAGCCCTTGGGCACCGCTCTGTTCGGGTCGTTATCCAGGTGGGCGGCGAGCAGGTTCGGGTGACCTTTGTTGAACTCCCACAGCAGCGGCAGGATGCCTTTGTTGGAGATGATGGATTTCCAGGCCGGTTCGAAAAACTGCGTATCACTCTGGGCAATCGCTGCACCAAAGGGCTCGTGGAAGATGAACTCCCAGGCATGCAGCTTGAACAGGTGGGGAATCCAGCGATCTTCAAGATCGACGAAGCGTCCGTCACTGGTGAGGCCGATGTCTTCGATGTCGATGTGGCGGGATTCGATGCCGACCTTTTCCGCAACCAGCCGCAGGTAGTCGGTGGTGCCTTTGTCTTCGACCGAGTCTTTCATCGAGGCGAAATAGAACGGCTGCTTTAGCTGCAATTGAGCAAAGGCCTGATGCAGTTTGGTGTCGATGCTATTGAACTGGTCGGCGTGCCTGGGCAGCAAGCCACGTTCGATGCATTGCTCCAGCCAGCCCCACTGAAACGCCGCCGCTTCATACAGGCTGGTCGGCGTGTCGTAGTTGAGCTCCAGCAGTTTGGCGGGTCCGCTGCCGTTGTAGGAGAAGTCCATGCGCCCATAAAGATGCGGATGGCCTTCGAGCCATGAAGTACGAACCATGTCATGGAACGGTGCAGGAATGCTCAGGCGCGCCAGCAATTCCTCGCTCTGCACCACGCGGGCCACCAGGTCCATGCACATTTCATGAATCTCGGTGGTCGGGTCTTCGAGATCGTTCTCGATCTGCTTGAGCGTGAATTGGTAATACGCGCTCTCGTCCCAATAAGGTTCGTCGTCGATGGTGTGGAACAGAAAGCCGAGGCTCTCGGCGGTCTGTTTCCAGTCGTGACGCTCTGCGCAGAGGATTTTCTTCATGGCTCTGTTTCCTTAACTGCTCGACCCGCCGCCGCCCCAGCCACTGCGCGCGCTGGCCTTGCTGCCGAAACCGCCGCGGGAGGTGGACGAGGCAACCGATACCGGCTTGCTGCTGGAGCGAATGGAGTCGGCGTAATTGCTGCTGCCGTACCGGACCTGATTGGACTTGTTAAAGGTCGAGCCCTTGGCAATGCGCTGGCTGAGCGTCGAAGACGAGTAACCCCCACGGTCATCGCGGTAGCGATACACCGGCTGCGAGTAATAGCTGCTGCGGTTGTTGCTCAGCATGTTGCCGATCAGCAGCCCGGTCAGCAGGCTGGTGCCGGAGAATCCAGAACCGCCACTGTTTGCCTCAGAGGCAGGCAATTGAGCCTTGGCCGCGTCCACTTGGGATTGCGTCACCTCGCCATCGGCGTTCAGTTCGAAGCCACCCAGTTTCGGGATGAACTTGCCGGCGGAATCCTGCTGGCACCAGTCAGCGACGAAATCGGCGTCGCAATCGGCCTGGTTGTCGTAGACCGGCGCAATGCGGCGATGCTCGGTCATGGCGCTCATGTAGGCGTCAGAGCAGATGTCCACCGGGAGTTTTTCATCGGCACATTGCTGAACGGACTGGAAGTTGTATTTCTTCTGTATCGGGTAGGTTTTTTCCGTCGGCCCGCAGCCTGATATCGCCATCGCGACCGATGCTGCCAGCGACAGCTGAACGTACTTGCTTCGTTTCATCGGGAGCTCCGTGCGCGATCAGTTCGGGGAAGGGGTCATGCAGGCAGCGTTCAACATGCCGACGCTGATGGCCACGGCCGCGACATAGACACCGGCCGCCATTTCGCCTCTCTTGATGCGTTCCGAGGTGCCTTTGAGCACTAGGCTGGTCATCAGAAATGCCAGCAGTTGCACGAACGCGGCGATAACGGCCCAGACGACAAAGTCGAGCAGGCTGATCGAGTAGGCAATCACATTGCTCGCCGGAATCGCGAAACCGATCAGGGCACCACCGAGGGCGATGGCGGCCGCCACGTTGCCCGAACGGATCAGTTCGAATTCCTTGTGCGGGGTGATCCGGGTGTAAATGAACTGGAACAGCGCGAACAGCACGGCGGCGCCGAGGATGTACGCAACAAAGCCGAGCACGGCGGCTTTGTTCAGGGAGATGGAAAGCGCTTCTAGCATGGACTTCTTCCTTATTTAAAAAGTATTCAGGTCGGTGGTGTACAGCGAAATGCCCAGCGACGTGCTCAGGCTGATGGTGCCTTCGGCATCTTCTTCGACGGAAAACAGCAGGAACTCCCGGCGATCGGTCAGGCCGGTGTCGCGGGCATACAGCATTGAGCGGTGTTCAATGCTGTAGGACTCGTCCGTGTTTTTCAGCTGTTCGCTCAACGCCACCAGTTCAGTCTGGCCATCCTCGGTACCCCATTCGCGGATGTACTCGACGCCGTTGTGTGTGTAAGTCGGCAGCCCGATCAGGCTTTGCGGGCCGGCCAGCCGACGTAGCTCTGCTTCGCTGCTGATAGTGACGTAGCTGAGGTAGTTGAACAGGATCACGGACTCGATCTGGCCGGCGATGTCGCCGGTGGTGTGCACTTGCAGCCAGTAGTCTTCGTCATTCATGTAGTAGCGCGACAGCCAGGTCGACTGTCCGAGGTCAATGGTGCCGTTGCTCCAGATCTGTTGGGAGCCCGGGATGGCCACGGCGGTTTTTTCGTCGAGCAGCAATTTAAGCGTAGTGTCGAACATCACGCCTTTGCCCAGCGCCAGGCCCAGCGGGCCGGTGGCCGGCTGAGTTTCGCTGGCGGTCCAATTCAATTGTGTATTCGCGTTCGGGGCCTCAAGCCCCATCAGCTGTTTAAACCATCCCATTGGAGATTTCCTTCAGGCGGGTGGAGGCGATATAGAAGAGTTCGCCGCCGTCAACGCGCGTCGCGCTGGGCGGGTTGATCGACGGTTGCCGGGCACCCTTGGCGCGGTAGCCGATGAGCGTGGCGTTGTGGTGTTCTTTCATCTGCGTGTACAGATCGCCGAACGTAGCGTTGAACGTCTCGGGCAGTTTCATCAGGTATTGGGTGGCGCCTTGGCCCACGCACAGCAATTCGTTGATGACCACGGAAGAGCCCGGATCCTGAGACGCGCGCACCAGCATCTCGATGGCCATGCTTGATGTGCATTCCAGGTCGGGTGCGTAGGCGCTGGCGAGTGCGGCAGTTTCACTGTCATTGAAGTGCGCGACCACATGCCCGACGGGCTTCAGTTGATTGACCGCCAGCACTGTGGCCAGGGTCAGGTCGTCTGAATGGGTTCGCACCAGGACGCGCTCGGCACCCGGAACGCCAGCGCGCAGCAACAGCGCCACCGAGGACAGGCTTTCACCCTTGATGAAGGCGGCCTGGCCCGGCATGGGGTTTTCTTCAAGGGTGCAATCGCAAATGACGATCAGGTTGTCGTTGGAGGTTTCATCCTGAAGCAACAATTCAACGACCCGTTCGCTGGCTGCACCTTCCCAGCCGATGAGCACCGTATGCCCGATCTTGCCGGTGTAATCACCTTTGCCCTTCATGCCTTTTCTCCATACATCGATAACGCTGCTGGTGGTTTTGCCGATGGCTGCCGTCAGCAGCGCAATGCCCCCCAGCATGACCCAGGTGGCCACGAAAATGCGTCCCGCCGATGTCTGTGGTGCGAGATCGCCATAGCCGACGGTGAGCGTGGTGGTGAGATAGAAGTAGGTAAACGTGGCGGGGGAGGTGAGGTGCTGTTCGCCCAGCAACACCAGGCCAAGATACGCCGTAGTCAGGTGTACGCCCAAGGCAATGACCAGTCCTGCCCAACCGAATCGGTGGAAGAGTGACGAGGCATACATGCGCAGTAAAAGGAAAATCGACATTTCGTCCCTGACTCCGTGGGTACTCATTCCTGGCGACGTCATCGCCTCGGCGTCTGAATGCTCAAGTGCGGTTAACCGGCGGCATTAAACCTGCTGCGCGGCGCAGAGAAAAGTACCTTGGCTGCAATAAACCCGGCGAGCGCCCCAAAGAGATGTCCTTCGAAGGAAACACCCTGACGGGGAAGAAAGCCAAAGATCAGGCCGCCATAGAGCAGCGCCACGACGCTGGCCGTGATCAGGTTGCCCCAGCTCCGGTGAAACCAGGCGCGGGACAGGAGATACGCCCACAATCCGAATACCCAGCCGCTGGCGCCAATGTGCACGCCTGCAAAACCGAATAGCCAGACCAGCACGCCGCCCAGCAGAATGATGATTGCGCTGACGGTCAGGAACCGGTTGAGCCCGTCGACAATGACCAGGGTGCCCAGAATCAGAAAGGGAATCAGATTGGCGCTGAGGTGCGCAAAGGATGCATGTAAAAAGGGCGAGGTGATGATGCCGATCAGTCCGTGGACTGTTCTCGGCACCAGGCCGAATGCCACAAGGCTGTAGCCGGTCGCGACATTGAGCAGTTGCAGCGCAACCATGAAAGTGGCCAGGCCCGCGATTGTCTTGAAACCCTTCAGGGCATCCATCCTTGACCTCGAATCAACAAAAAAAACAGCCCCTTGTAGGAGCGAGCTTGCTCGCGATGGACTCAAGAGCGGCGCGTCTATTCAGAAAACACGCGTTATCGTTAACGTCCATCGCGAGCAAGCTCGCTCCTACAGGTTATGCATCCGGCCCCTGTTACTCAGCCGATTTTTGCTTCAGGCGTTCCAGAATCGCGTTGGCGCTGCCGGTATCCGGCGTGATGCCGGCTTCGCGAAGCTTGCGCTCCAGGTCGGTGCCGGTCGACGCATCGGCCAGTTGGTCCTGCGCTTCCAGTTCAGCGGCGCGTTGCTGCTGCTTGGCTTGCAAGCGGTTCAGCGTGCCGACTGCCGTTTCGAGCTTGCCGTTGGCACCGCCACTGGCGATGGACGCGCTGACCTGGGCTTTCTGCACGCTTTCGCGCGCCTTGGCCATGTCCACTTGCTGGCGCAGGCTTTTGATGCGGCTTTCAGCCTTGGTGATGTCTTTGCGCATGTTGTCCGCATAACCGCCGAATTCGGTGGCCTGCTTTTGCTCGACATCCAGTTCGTTGGTCAGGGTCGAAATGGCTTCGGCCACTTCCAGTGCCAGGTCTTCGCGGTTGGCCTGGATCGCGGCCAGAGCCTTGGATTCCAGGTCCTTGATCTTGGCGTTGTACTCGCTGACGCGATCGGCCGACAGTTTGTGCTTGGCCATGATGGTGACGAGCTCACGCTTGGCGTTGGCCAGTGCGCTGTCAGCATCGCGAATTTCCTGGTCGAGGATGCGCAGGGCCTGCTGGTCGGCGATCGATTCGCCGACTTCATTGGCACCGCCACGCAGCGCGGTGAACAATTTGCTCCAGATGGACTGAGTCATTGGATATTCCCTATTCCCGAATAATTAATTGAAGAAACGTTCGAAGGCTTCGCTGGCGCGCTGGACGTTGTCGACGAGGGTTTTGACCTCGGTCACGACGTTGGTCAGGCTCGAGTCGGAGCTCAACGCGCCGAACATGTTGTAAACGACCTGCCCGTTGGGCATGGATTCGATACCGATGGACGACAGCGGAAACATTTCCCGGCTGCGCAACACGGCATCATTGAAGGCCGGCACGTCTGTGATCGACTCCTCGTCGACCAGTACGGTATCGACGATGATCTGATCGCCCACCACTGCGATGTAAATCGGCAAGCCACCGAAGTCGTTCATTTCCAGCTTGATGCTGGACTCGGAGCCTTGAACCAGGGAGAGGGTGATGTCGTTCGAGACCACTTCGTCCAGGGCTTGAAGGGCGCTGTAGAGGCGATCGATGTTCCAGTTGTTACCTGCGCTCATGTAATTCTCCGACATGAATGAGCCAGCCCGAATCGGTTGGCGTAGCTGTTTCTCCATCTGCTTGAGCAGGCTTCGGTTTTCGGGAAGCACCCAAGTCTCGTGTTTTACATAACCGGCGGCACCCAGGCCCGCGCGCATCTGCTTCATGTAGAAGCTCGACGGTTTTTTCGCGGACGGCTTCGAGCGCTCTCCCTTGCGGCTCGCGGAATCGGTCACAGACCCGTAAGCCGGATCTGGTGGAGAGCTGCTGTTCATGATGCTGACCTCGTTGTGAAAAACTCACGCGTGAGAAACACTACAGGCAAATTCTGGATCCCTCAATAGCTCACGCGTGAGATTTTTCGGGCTATTGAACCTGTGGGTTCACAACTGATGTGTACGCCACGCACCACTGTGGGAACGGGCTTGCTCGCGAAGGCGGCGGGTCAGTCAACGTTGATGTCAACTGACCCGGCGCTTTCGCGAGCAAGTCGAATCGTCGCACCGCCGCTCTCACAGGTTTTCGTCTTAACCCGCCAGGAACTCGTCGGTGGACACCACGCGGGCATAGGCAAAACCCAGAGCCGACATGAAGGCTGCGTGAACGTGGGCGGCCGGAACGGTGAGGCCGTTGAACTCCAGGTCACGGGAGGCACAGGCGTCGTGGATCACCGTGACGCTGTAGCCAAAATCGGCGGCCGCGCGGGTAATGCCGTCGACGCACATGTGGCTCATGCTGCCGACCACCACCAGTTCCTTGATGCCTTGTTCGTCGAGGATCGACTTCAGGTCGGTTTCGCGGAACGAGTTGACGAAGTGCTTGAGCACCACCGGTTCGTCGGCGCGGTTGAGGACTTTGGGGTGCAGCTTCGCGCCTTCGGAGCCGGGGGTGAAGAACGGCGCGTCGTTGGAGGTGAATTCGTGGCGGATGTGAACCACCGAATCACCGGCATCGCGAAAGGCTTTGAGCAGACGCACGGCGTTGTCCGCAGCCGCGTCGGCGCCGACCAGCGGCCACTTGCCTTGGGGGAAGTAGTCGTTTTGGATATCGACTACGATGAGTGCTTGCTTGGCCATGACTGTTTCCTCGATGTGTGTGTTGGTGTGGAATGAAGTATTGGGCCTGGCGGACTGTCCGAGGATTGGCCGCACCGACAATAGAAGGGGGAAAACTGACAATGGACGCACAAAGGGCAATCGCCGAGCTGGGCGTGCTGATTTATCCGGGTGCGCAGATGGCGGCGGTGCACGGGCTGACGGACTTGTTCGGGGTGGCGAACCGGATTGCCGCCGACTATCAGGCGGCGCAGTTGCCGCTGCTGCGGGTCAGCCATTGGCAGGTGGACGGCGATCTGCCCAAGCGTGTCTACGACAGCCATCCCGCGACGGACGGTGCATTGGTGGCGGTGTTGATCCCGCCGTCGATTGACGGTTTTTCCGAAGGCCAGGCGCCGCAAGGCTTGCTGAACTGGATTCGTCAGCAACATGCACAAGGCGCGACCCTCGGCGGCGTTTGCGTGGGCTCGATTCTATTGGCCGAAAGCGGCCTGCTCGACGGCCGTAGCGCCACCACCCACTGGACCTCGGCCAAGGCCTTCGCCGAGCGTTACCCGGCGATCAAACTCAAGGCCGATACGCCGATCGTCGACGACGGCGACCTGATTACCACCGCCGGGTTGATGGCCTGGTCCGAGCTGGGTTTGCGTCTGGTGGACCGGTTGCTGGGGCCGAGCATCGCCACCGGCACGGCGCGTTTTCTGGTGGTGGAACACAGCGACAGCGCGAGCGAATGCGGCAGTAACTTTTCACCGATTCTCAGCCATGGTGACGCCTCGATTCTCAAGGTTCAGCATTGGCTGCAAAGCACCGGGGCGACTGATGTGTCGCTGACGGTTATGGCCGAACGGGCAGGGCTGGAAGAGCGCACGTTCCTGCGCCGATTCCGCGCAGCGACCGGGTTGAAACCCACCGAATACTGCCAGCACCTGCGGGTCGGCAAGGCCCGGGAAATGCTTGAGTTCACCAATGGCACCATCGATCACATTGCCTGGACCGTGGGCTATCAGGACCCGAGCGCCTTTCGCGCGACGTTCAAGAAGATAACCGGGCTGGCGCCCAGTGATTATCGGTCGCGGTTTGGGGTTTCGCCGCCCGCCGCCGTGGCCCGTCAATAAGCACCACCCCAAATCTAGTGTGGGAGCGGCGGTGCGGCGATCCGACTTGCTCGCGAAGGCGGTGTATCAGTGGGCATTATTGCTAAATGACACACCGCCTTCGCGAGCAAGCCCGCGAAGGCGTCCTCCCAATCACCCAATCACTTGGGCTTTTTCGCAATCCGCAGCGACTTGGCCTTGGCCTCGACGATCAAATACATCACCAACGTAATCAGCAACGGCAGGATGAAATAAATCGCCCGATACGCCAGCAACCCCGCCACCAGACTTCCCCGCGACACCTCATGCTGCAGCAGCGCCACAAACACCGCCTCCAGCACCCCGAGCCCCGCCGGAATGTGCGTGATGACCCCGGCGATGGCACTGATGAGCAACACCCCGAGCACCAGCGGATAGTCCAGTTTGCTCGGCAGCAAGGTGAAAATCACCGCCGCCATCAACGACCAGTTCAGCGCACCGAGTGCCAATTGCAGCACCGCCATGCGCAAGGAAGGCAGGTTGATTTCCACGCCACGAATTGCCCACTCGCGCCGCGTGGAAAACCGGCACGCCGCCAGATAACCCGCGCTCACCAGCAGCAACAAAATCCCGACACCCTGCAATGCACCACTGCTGAGTTTCCAGCCGGGGGGCATGCGCACTAGCCCGCTGCTGAACACCGCGCCGGCAATCACCATGTAGCCGAACCAGTTCGTCGCCAGGCTCAGGCCGAGGATTTTCGCGATGTTGCTTTTGCTCACGCCGAGCCGCGAATACAGGCGATAACGCATGGCGATGCCGCCGACCCAGGCGCTGAGATTGAGGTTGAACGCATAGCTGATGATGCCCACCGGCAGGATCTGCTTCCAGGTCAGGTCCTGACGAATGTAGGTGCGGCCGATCAGGTCGAAGCAGGCGTACACCAGAAAACTCACCAGCGTCACCCCGGACGCAATGATCAGCGTGCGCACCTTGAAATCGGCGAGGGTGTCGAACACCTCGTTCCATTCGATGCGCTGGGCCAGCATCGTGAACAGCACGATCAGTGCCAGGAAAAACAGCATCGTCAGCGGTTTTCTCCAGCGACTCCAGCGTGCTTTTTTTATCGAGGCGGGTGTCGGGCTGTCGGCGTGAGGCGCCGAGTGTGTTTCAGCGCGGTTCATGATGGTCGCCCCCGGCGAGGTGGGTGAAGGGCTTCAGGCGCGGCTTGTGTGCCGGCAGCCAGCCGGCCCACGCCGGGAAGTGCCGCAGGAAGTGAAACACCAGAAAGCCGACGGTCATGTGCCAGACCCGTCCGCGCGGGGATTTGTCCGCAGACATGGCTTTGCAGTGGTTGTTGCTCAGCACCTCAAGGCGTTCGAACAAATCGCGGTTGAAGGCGCGATCGCGGATCAGCACATTGGCTTCCAGGTTCATCGACAGGCTCAGCGGGTCTAGGTTGCTTGAACCGACGGTGCTCCAGTCTTCGTCCACCAGCGCGACTTTGCCGTGCAACGGGCGCTCGCAATATTCGTGAATCTGCACGCCGGCTTTGAGCAGGTAGTCATAGGTCATGCGCGCCGCCAGTTTGGCTACCATCATGTCCGGCTGACCTTGCAGAATCAGCCGTACATCAACGCCCCGTCGGGCGGCGTTGCGAATCTCGCGCAGCAGGCGATAGCCCGGGAAGAAGTAGGCGTTGGCGATGACCACGCGGCGCTGGGCACTGCGCAGCACTTGTCGATAAACCTCTTCGATGTCGGTCTGGTGATCACTGTTGTCGCGGTACACCAGACGAACCTGGCCATCGTGGTCGCTGAAGGCCAGTTCCGAACGCCGCTGCCGGCGCCGTTGCCACCAGTATTTGGCCCGCGCCGGGCGGCCACTTTGCAGCAGCGCGAAGTGATGAATGTCGGCCACCGCCGGGCCTTGTACTTCAACCGAGTAATCCTGTTTGGCCTCGGGGCCGAAGTCGGCCAGATGGTCGGCGGAAAAGTTGATCCCGCCGATGAACGCGATCGTGCCGTCGACCACCACGATCTTGCGGTGCAGGCGCCGGAACCAGTTGGTGCGAACGCCGAGATGCTTCGGCGCCGGATCAAATATCTGAATGCGCACGCCGGCCTCGCTCAACGCAGCGAGATAGTCGGTAGTCAGCTCGCCGCAGCCAAAGCCGTCGAGGCTTGCGGTGACCCGCACGCCGCGTTGCGCCGCGTCGATCAGCACTTGCTGCAGTTCGTTGCCGACCTTGTCCTCGAACACGATGAAGGTTTCCAGGAGGATTTCCGCCGTGGCCTGGCGCATGGCCGCGAACACCCGCGGAAAATAGGCTTCGCCGTTTTCCAGGAGTTCCACCCGGTTGTTGCCCTGCCAGCCGTAGTGGACGTCGACCACGCCGGGCTCGCGGATCGGCGGGTGGGTGGCCAGGTGTTCCACGGTGGTTTTTTCCATCGGAGCGCTGCTCATAGCTCGATCTCCACCGATAGCGGTGCGTGGTCGGAAAGGTGTGACCAGGGCCGCGCCGCCAGGACTTGCGGGTGGCTGGTCTTGAGGTTGCGCACGTAGATACGGTCCAGGCGCAAGGCCGGCAAGCGCGCCGGGAAACTGCGCGCCGGTTTGCCGTGGTGTTCGGCGAACACCTCGCGCAGGCCACAGGGCTTGAGCAGCGCATCGGCGCGCTGGCGCCAGTCGTTGAAGTCGCCGGCGACAATCACCGGAGCGTCGCTCGGCAATTCTTCGAGACGCTGGGCCAGCAGCTTCAGCTGTTCATTGCGATGGGTTTCGCGCAGCCCCAGATGGACGCAAATCGCGTGCACCTCCGGGCCGTCGCCGGGCAGGCGCAATACGCAATGCAGGATGCCGCGGTTCTCGTGTCCGCTGATGGACACGTCGAGGTTGTCGTGGCGAATGATCTGGAATTTCGACAGCAGCGCATTGCCGTGATCGCCCGCCGGGTAGACCGCGTTGCGTCCGTAGGCGAATTGCGGCCACAGCGTATCGGCGAGGAATTCGTACTGCGGCATCGTCGGCCAGTTGCTGTAGCGCTGGGGATGATGCTCGTGGGTGCCGTGGACTTCCTGCAAAAACACCACGTCGGCGGACACGCTGCGCACCGCTTCGCGCAGTTCCGGCAGGATGAAACGCCGGTTGAGCGCGGTAAAACCCTTGTGCGTGTTGACCGTCAGCACGGTGAAGCGGCGCACGGTGGCCAAGGTTTGCGGTTGGTCATCGGCGGCGCTGAACGGCTCGTGACCATTCATGGCAGCACCCCTTCGAAAGCAGGCTCGCCGGGGGCGGCTTTGATGCTGAAGACGAAGTCTGTCGGGGTTTCGTCGTACCACTCGGCGTAACGTTCGGGTCGTTGCAGGGCGTAAAACGAACCATTGATTTCGATGCTGTTGACCGCCCGTGACGCGAACTGCAATTCGCGCTTCTGGGTCAGCCCCTTCGGGTAGAAATCGCCCCGCCAGGGTGTGTAGCGCCAGCCTGAAATACCAATGTGAATCGCCGCCATGTCGCCTCCCGTCGGATGGTTCTCGGTTGCCCCTGTCTTTTGATGACTGCGGGGCAAGGGAGAAAGTTTCGACGGGGCTACGGACGGTTGATGTTCAACAGTCCGACACAAATCAAATGTGGGAGCGGCGGTGCGACGATTCGACTTGCTCGCGAATCGTCGCACCGCCGCTCCCACAGTAGATCTTCAGCGAACACAGCATTTGTGAACGACTGAGAGCCAATGTGGGAGCGGGCTTGCCCGCGAAGAGGCCCGTCCGGGCAACATCAATGCCGGGTCAGTTTGTTCTTTAACTCTGCAGTGGATTGCTGATCCAACTCCAGCCAGAAAACCTGCTTGCCCGCAATCTCGGCAGCGGCTGGAAGGCCATCGCGATACACCAGCCGATTACTCGCCAACGCCGGTACTTTCGCGCCAGGCAACAACGTGCCCGCCAGGTTCAACGGATCAACCCCGCAGACCGCAACCAGACTCCCGTCGTGCGCCCGTCGACGCACTTCCCGCAGCAACGGAATCGCCTCAGGCAAGGCAAACTGCTCACCGGCCAAGCCACTGACAAATCGTCCGCCGCGAATCTCGCCTCGCGCTTCCAGCCGATGGAACGTGCGCAGCAACTCGCGCCAGCTCGGCAACCAGTCCGCTTCGCGCTCCAGCAGGCGCCAGAACACCACGCCGTAACGACGGAGCAGGGTCATGGCGATGTGCTCCAACGTATCGCTCGGCGTTGGATGTTTGTTATCCACCACCGGGGCTGGTGGCCCGCGTCTTAGCAAGGCCCAGCGCCCGGCATCGTCCATGCCGCCGATAAACGCCCCACGTCCGCGTCGGCTGCTGCGGGCCTGGCGTTTACTCGCCGGCGTAATCAGCGCGCGCAAACCGGCGAAGCTGTCGGCGTTTACCAGCCCGGCGCCGACCAGTTCCTGCAAGGCGATTTCCAGCTCCGAGCGCA
This sequence comes from Pseudomonas sp. LB3P81, assembly GCF_054897965.1. NCBI lineage: Bacteria > Pseudomonadati > Pseudomonadota > Gammaproteobacteria > Pseudomonadales > Pseudomonadaceae > Pseudomonas > Pseudomonas sp. LB3P81. Next base: position 4,067,347 of record NZ_JBUBVG010000001.1, read on the forward strand.
GCAGATGAGCCTCGTGAATCAGCTCATCAAAAAACAGTGCGCCGTGCTGGCTGAGGGCTTCGTAAACCTTTTGCGTCTTCGGCGACAGTTCGCTGACCGGTGTCTGCTCGGTCAGACGGCTCCACAACCCGACCTGACTGCGCGGCAACAACACAATGGGCGTGCTGCGCAACGCGGTGCTGGCGCTTTTATTGTGCGCAGTCAGGCGCGTCCAGACCAGTTTGCCGCTGCGGCACAGGTCATCCAGCCAACTGGCCGAATAACCTTTGATCCGCGCCGGCAGAATGTCGCTGTCCCAGGCGGAAGCAGCGGCGGGGTAGCCTTCGAATTGACCGACAATCGCTGGCAACACGGCGCTGCCCTGGCCCTGAGTCGCCGCAGACAGATGCTGCCAGTCGAACAGAAAACGCATGAAATCCTGCAACGCCACCGGCTCGATTTCCCGCCGCAAACGCTTGACCGTGTAGCGATGAATCCGCGCCAGCAGATGCCGTTCGCACCATTCTTCCTGATCCGCGCCGGGAGTGAATTGACCACGTAGCACGTAACCTTCGCGTTCCAGTTGTGCCAGCGCCTGGGTGACTTGTATCGCAGATAAACCCAGAGGTTCGGCAATCGCGCTTAGCGGCAACGGACCAAAAGCGCTGAGCCGCGCGCGGATGACTTCCAGCACCGCCTCGTCTGCCTCCCAGACTTCATCGAACCCCGCCAGAGCCTCCAGCGGTGGCAAAAATTTCGCCTGTGGATAAATCGCCCGCAGGCAAGTCAGCCGTTCAAGCGCCAGCCACAGTGATCGCTCGGCATCGACCTGCAAACGACTGGCGCGACCACTCTCGGCAAGTGCTTTAAGCCAATCGGGCCACTGCGAATTGGCCTGCGCCTCGGCATCGCTGATGCACGCCAGACTCATCAGCGCCTCATGCATTTCATCAATGCCGGTTGGCGTCGGCCAGGCCTCATCGCGCACCGCTTGAATCGCCTCGGCATCCAGCGCCCCGAGGTCGTCGGTGGACTGCGGATCGGTCCAGCGGCGGTTGAGCACGGCTTGGGTTCGGCGCTCTTCCAGCGGCGCGTCGTCAAGAAAGGTGTAAGGCCGGGCGCTGAGAATTTCTGCGGCCAGTGGCGAGGGTGCCGGCAGGTCGCGGCTGATCAGGCGAACGTCGCCGCTTTCCATGCGCCGCAACAAGGCCAGCCAGCCTTCGCAGTCAATGGCCTCGTGCAGGCAATCGTCGAGGGTCTGTTCCACCAGCGGATGATCGGGGATCTCCCGTTCGCCGGCGAGGTTTTCCACGCAGGCGATCTGGTCGGGAAACACGCTGGCGATCAGGTCTTCGCTTTTCATCCGCTGAATCTGCGGCGGGACTTTGCGTCCGCCGCTGTAACGTGGCAACGCCAGCGCGACCCCGGCATTCCAGCGCCAGCGCACGCCGAACAGCGGTGCATCGAGCACCGCTTGAATCAGCAGGTGCTCGGCGCTGTTGCTGTGCAGGTAGCGCCAGACATCATCGAGCTCAAAACTGTGGCTGGTGGACAGCGACAGGACGATCGCGTCTTCGCTGGCGGCGGCCTGCAATTCGAAATTGAAGGTGCGACAGAATCGCTTGCGCAAGGCCAGGCCCCACGCACGGTTGATACGGCTGCCGAATGGGGTGTGAATAATCAGTTGCGTGCCGCCGGACTCGTCGAAAAAACGCTCCATCAGCAGCGTGTCCTGCGACGGCAGGGCGCCCAATGTCAGGCGCGCGCGGGCGAGGTAATCCACCAGTTGTTCGGCGCTGGCGAGGTTCAGGCTGAGGGTGTCGGTCAGCCAGTCGAGGGCGGGTTGCAAATTGCCGGGCGTGGCGCCGAGCAGCTCATCGAGTTGCGCTTGCAGGCGCGCCACGGCGAACGACAGTTCAGCGCTGCGCCCCGGCGCTTCGCCGAGCCAGAACGGAATGGTCGGCGGTTGGCTCTGAGCATCCTCGACCCGGACCTTGCCGGTCTCGACCCGCAGGATTCGGTACGAGGTATTGCCCAACTGAAAGATATCGCCGGCGATGCTTTCCACGGCAAAGTCTTCGTTGACGCTGCCGATGTTCAGCCCTTGCGGTTCCAGCAGCACGCTGTAGTCGGCGTTGTCCGGAATGGTGCCGCCGCTGGTCACGGCAGTCAGCTTGCTGCCCCGACGACCGCGTAATGTGCGAGTCACGGCGTCGCGGTGCAGGTAAGCGCTGCGGATGCCTTGGCGACCGTTGTAGCCCTCGGCGAGCATCTGTAGCAGCGCCTGGTAATGTTTTTCATCGAGTTCGGCGTAGGGCGAGGCTTTGCGGAATATCTCCAGCAGCGCTTGCTCCTGCCATTCCTGGCAACTGACCTCGGCAATGATCTGTTGGGCCAGCACGTCCAGCGGCGCTTCAGGAATCTGCAGCGTGTCGAGTTCGCCGCGACGCACGCAGTCGAGCAGGGCGGTGCATTCGATCAGATCGTCGCGGGTGGTGGCGAATAACCGGCCCTTCGGCGTGCCGCCGACCTGGTGCCCGGAGCGGCCGACCCGTTGCAGAAACCCGGCAATCGAACGCGGCGAGGCGATCTGGCAGACCAGATCGACATCGCCGATGTCGATCCCCAGCTCCAGCGACGCCGTGGCGATCAATACTTGCAGGTCGCCGCGCTTGAGCCTCTGTTCGGCGTCCAGGCGAAACTCCTTGGCCAGGCTGCCGTGGTGGGCGGCGATTGCTTCCTTGCCGAGACGCTCGCTCAAATGCCGACTCAAGCGTTCGGCCAAGCGTCGGGTGTTGACGAAAATAAGCGTGGTGCGGTGTTCGCGGGCGAGGACGGCGAGGCGGTCATAGACCAATTCCCAGACATCATTGGCCATCACCGCCGACAACGGCACCGGTGGTACTTCGATGCCCAAGTCCCGTGGGCGGGCGTGGCCGATGTCGATGATCTCGCAGTCACGATCACGGCCCACCAAAAAACGCGAGACGGCTTCGATCGGTTTTTGCGTGGCGGACAGGCCGATGCGCATCAACGGTGCTGCACACAACGCCTGCAAACGCTCCAGGCTCAGGGCCAGATGACTGCCGCGTTTGCTGGCGGCGATGGCGTGGATTTCGTCGACGATGACCGTGCGCGTGGTGCCGAGCATCTGCCGGCCGGAGTCGGAGCCGAGCAGCACGTAAAGGGATTCCGGGGTGGTGACCAGAATGTGCGGCGCGGTTTTGCGCATCGCCGAGCGGTCTTTTTGCGGCGTGTCGCCGGTGCGCACGGCGGTATTGATCTGCAGCTCGGGCAAACCCATCGTACGTAACTGTTCAGTGATGCCGGCCAGCGGGTTTTGCAGGTTGATCTGGATGTCGTTGGACAAGGCCTTGAGCGGCGAGACGTAGACCACCAGCGTTTCGTCAGGCAGACCGCCTGCGGTTTCCAGCCCACGGTGAACCAGATCGTCGATGACGGCGAGAAACGCGGTGAGGGTTTTGCCGGAACCGGTGGGCGCGGCGATCAGGGTCGAACGGTGCTGACGGATCAGCGGCCACGCACGGGCCTGGGCGGCGGTGGCCGTCGGGAAGGTGCTGCTGAACCAGGCGCTGACGGCGGGGTGGAAGCCGTTCAGGGCGCTGTCTGCGGGGATGGGCAGGTTCATGAGCCAATTTATGCGGGCGGGGTGGGGAAGATGCAAGTACCGCTCGGTTTATCACCGTCCTTGTGGCGAGGGAGCTTGCTCCCGCTCGGCTGTGAAGCAGTCGTAAATCGGGCGGCTCGGAGTGTCAGGATGAACAGGGAGGCAGGTTTTGGGGCTGCTGCGCAGCCCAGCGGGAGCAAGCTCCCTCGCCACAGGGGCCGCAGTGAACCAAGGGATCTACACTTTACGGATGACGGTTGCGCACTAAACCCGCAAAATGCAACGATTCCGGCATCTATCGACGGCATTGCCCGCGGGCGGTGTCGATTAAGCCATTGTTCCAATCAGACTGGGCCTGCTGACTCTATGCGAATGCGCCTTATGTTACTGGGCGGCGGAAATGCCCTTGGGCAGGCGCTGATTCGCCTCGGTGCGGAGGAAGACATCGGTTTCCTCGCCCCCCGCCCACCGCAAGACGGCTGGGATGCCGCGAGCCTGACGCAACTGCTCGACGACACCCGCCCGGACGCGTTGATCAACCTCGCCTACTACTTCGACTGGTTCCAGGCGGAGACGGTCAGCGATCAACGTCTGGCCGGGCAGGAGCGCGCAGTCGAGCGTCTGGCCGAACTGTGCCAGCATCACAACATCGTTCTACTGCAACCCTCGAGCTATCGCGTGTTCGACGGCTCCCGGGCGACGGCCTACAGCGAAAAAGACGAGCCGGTGCCTTTGGGTCTGCGTGGTCAGGCCTTGTGGCGGATCGAGCAAAGCGTTCGCGCGACCTGCCCGCAACACGTGTTGCTGCGGTTCGGCTGGCTGCTCGATGACAGCCCCGACGGCACCCTCGGGCGTTTCCTGTCCCGTGCCGAAAAACCGGAAGAACTGTTGATGGCCGACGACCGTCGGGGCAATCCGACACCGGTGGACGACGCGGCTCGGGTGATCATTTCCGTGCTCAAGCAACTCGATTGCGCGGCGCCGCTGTGGGGCACCTACCATTACGCTGGGCACGAGGCGACTACGCCGCTGGCGCTGGGGCAGGCGATTCTCACCGAAGCCCGCGCGCTGCATCCGCTAGCCATCGAAGCGCCGACCGCCCAGGCTCACGCCGCGCGACCGGACGCTGCCGAAGAACCGCAACACGCGGTGCTGGCCTGCAAGAAAATCCTCCACACCTTCGGGATCAAGCCCCGCGCCTGGCGTGCGGCACTCCCGGCCTTGCTGGACAGGTTCTATCGCCATGTTTGACGGCCCTGTTTTAATCACCGGCGGCGCCGGTTTTATCGGCTCGCACCTGACCGACACCTTGCTTGCCAAGGGCCACTCGGTGCGGATTCTCGATGACCTCTCCACCGGCAAGCGCAGCAACCTTCCGCTGGAAAACCCTCGGGTCGAGCTGATTGTCGGCGACGTCGCCGATGCGGCGCTGGTCGCCAAGGCGATGGCCGGTTGCAGTGCGGTCGCGCATCTGGCGGCGGTGGCTTCGGTGCAGGCCTCGGTGGACGATCCGGTGAAGACGCACCAGAGCAATTTCATTGGCTCGCTGAATGTCTGCGAAGCCATGCGCGAGACCGGCGTCAAGCGTGTGCTGTTTGCCTCCAGCGCGGCGGTCTATGGCAACAATGGCGAAGGCGAGTCGATCAGCGAAGACACGCCCAAGGCACCGTTGACACCGTATGCGACGGACAAGCTGGCCAGCGAACATTACTTCGATTTCTACCGTCGCCAGCATGGGTTGGAACCGGTGATTTTCCGCTTCTTCAACATCTTTGGCCCACGCCAGGATCCGTCCTCGCCGTACTCCGGGGTGATCAGCATTTTCAGCGAGCGGGCGCAGAAGGGCTTGCCGATCACGGTGTTCGGCGACGGCGAGCAGACGCGGGATTTTGTGTACGTCGAGGACTTGGTCGAGGTGCTGGTGCAAGCCATCGAAAAACCGCAGGTTGATGTCGGCGCGGTCAATGTCGGCTGGAACCAGGCCACCAGCCTCAAGCAAATGCTTGAAGCGCTGAAAGTGGTGGTCGGTGAGCTGCCACCCGTGAACTACGGCCTGGCACGCTCCGGTGATATCCGCCATTCGCGGGCGAACAACCAGCGGTTGCTGGAGCGTTTTACGCCTCCGAAGCAGACACCGATGAGTGTCGGCCTGGCGCGGTTGTTGGGGCGCTGAGTTTTTCGCAGTCATGAAAAAGGCGCCCTTGAGGGGCGCCTTTTTCATGGGCATCGTTTACAAATCCTGTGGCGAGGGAGCTTGCTCTCGTACGGCTGCAAAGCAGCCGCTACTCCGGTCAATACGGTTTTTCTGAATCACCGCTGTTGCCGGATATGGGCTGCTTCGCAGCCCAGCGGGAGCGAGCTCCCTCGCCACAATTGCCCGCATTCACCACCACGTGATTGCTCGTTAGAACTTGTAACCCAGACCGACCATGTAGACGAACGGATCAACATCCACATCGACCTTGGCCCGAGTGCCCGGTGCAACGGCGTCGTTCTCAACGGTCGCGGTGGTATCGATATCGATGTAGCGCACTTGGGCGTTGAGCATGATGTTGTCGGTAATCATGTAGTCGGCACCGACCTGAAACGCCATGCCCCACGAGTTATCGGCCTTGAAGTTGCTGAAACCGTTGGTCTGGGCGTCGCTGCTGACGTGCTCGTCGTAGATCCAGGTGTAGTTGATACCGGCGCCGACATACGGCTGGAACGCGGACTTCGCATCCAGTGGGTAATACACGACGCTCAGGGTTGGTGGCAGGTGTTTCAGGGTGCCGAGTTTGCCGTTGGCCGCGCCCAGGGCGGTGCCTTTGAGCTTCACGTCGTGCTCGAATGGCGTCGCTGCCAGCAGCTCGATGCCCCAGTGGCTGTTGAGCATGTAGGCAAAGTTCAGGCCCAGTTGCGTGTCGCTGCTCATGGTGGCTTTGCCACCCAGATCAGTGCCTTTCAGCGGGCCTTGATCGACCTTGACACTGGAGCTGTCGGCTTTCGGGTTGACGGTGATTGCACCGGCACGAACGAGGATGTCGCCTCCTTCGTGGGCATTGGCGAGCGGGGCTGCGAGCGTGAGGGCAAACAGCGAAGCGCAGAGCAAGGACTTGTGCATGGGGGCTCCAGAGGACGTTGAAAATGTTCGATGTCCAATGGTACGGAGCCACCTGATCCGGTCTTTTGATTCAGCTCAATGAAACGGTGATGGGCGGTTTTATTGCGGAACCTTTGCCGGCCCCTTCGCGAGCAAGTCGGATCGCCGCACCGCCGCTCCCACAGGATTTAGGTGATCCCTGTGGGAGCGGGCTTGCTCGCGAAGGCTATCTATCAAACACCACATGACTGCCAGGATTCACTCCGGCAATTCATACACATAAATCTTGTCCGCCTCCATCTGATACCCCGCATCCGCCAACTCGCTGGTCGACGCCTTGACCTGCAACGCCCCCTCGATCCAGTACGGCTGATACAGCTCATTCAGCTTCACGCCGACTTCGCTTTTTACATGCACGATCTGGTTCGACGGCGGTGGCGGCACATGGATGCAGGCGCCGAAATACGGCACCAGCAGAAACTCCGTGGTGCGGCCTTCTTCACTCACTTCCAGCGGCACGATATAGCCCGGCAGGCGAATGTTCTTGCCGTCGAGGCTCTTCACCACCGGCGCATTGGGCATGTCTTGCTTGGCCGCCGGCGCCGATTCCGCAGACAGCGCGTTGCCCATCTGAGACAGGTCATGCAGGGGCTTCATGTTCGGCACCTCCGGCATGGCGTCCGGCGGGATCATTTCCGACCAGGTCAGCTCTTTCGGCTCGGCCGCCCACAGCGGCAGGGCGACCAGCATCAACAGCGCAAGCAGAGCGTGGGGCATCGTTAACGTCCTCATAGTCGGATCGACAGGCCATCGGCCAGGGATTGGCGATACGCACGCCAGGCCGGCACGCTGCCCATCAGTAGCGCGGCGATCAGGATGCCACCGAGCAGCGTCCATTCATATTCACTGGGCCAGGCCAGCGGCAAGTACAAGCCGTAATTGGCTTGCACGTAACCCTGAGCGGCGGCGATGCACAGGTAAAGCAAGGCCACGCCGGCAATCACTCCTGACAAGGCCAGGGCAAACGCCTCCAGCACCAGCAAGGTTGCGATGTGCCACGGACGAGCACCCACCGAACGCAGAATCGCCATCTCGCGCCGACGTTCATTCAGGCTGGTGAGAATCGCCGTGAGCATGCCGATCAACCCGGTCAGCACCACGAACAGCGAGACCACGAACAAGGCTTTTTCCGCCGTGCTCATCAAACTCCACAACTCTTGCAGCGCCACGCCCGGCAGGATCGCCAGCATCGGTTCGCCACGGAATTCATTGATTTCGCGCTGCAGCGCAAAGGTCGAAACCTTGCTGTTGAGGCCGAGCATGAACGCGGTGATCGCTTGCGGCGTCAGGTCCATGTTGCGCGCCTGATCGGCACTGATCCGGCCTTGGCCCTGGGCGGGCACGCCGTTGTGCCAGTCGATGTGAATCGCTTCCATGCCGCCGAGGCTGATGTGCAATGTGCGGTCCACCGGGGTGCCGGTGCGTTTCAGAATGCCGATCACGGTGAACGGTTTGTCGTCGTGTTTGACCAGACTGATCACCGCCACACCATGGGCCAGCACCAGTTTGTCGCCGAGTTTGTAGTGCAGGGCATCGGCCACTTCGGCGCCGAGCACCACTTCAAATGGATCGGTGGCGAAGGCGCGGCCATCGGCCAATTCCAGGTGTTGTTGATGGCCGTACTGGTAGTGCTCGAAGTACGCCCCGGTGGTGCCCATCACCCGATAACCGCGATGGGAGTCGCCGAGCGACATCGGGATCGCCCACTTCACTTTCGGGTTGTTGGCGAAGTGTTCGAAGCTGTCCCAGCGGATGTTGTTGGTGGCGTTGCCGATGCGGAACACCGAGTACAGCAGCAGGTTCACCGAACCGGAGCGAGCGCCGACGATCAGATCGGTGCCGCTGATGGTGCTGGCAAAACTGGCCTTGGCTTCGGTGCGCACCCGTTCCACGGCCAACAGCAGGCAGACTGACAGGGCGATGGCAAACGCGGTAAGGATCGCGGTGAAGCGGCGGTTAGCCAGGCTGGCCATGGCTAGGCGAAACAAATACATCTCAGACCTCGAACGGGGTGGCGGCGCGATTGAGTTCGGCCAGCGACAGGTGGCGATCGAACAGTGGCGCGAGGCTTTGGTCGTGGCTGACAAACAACAGGCTCGATCCTGCTTCACGGCATTCGGCGAACAGCAGGCGAATGAAGTTTTCGCGAGCGTCGTAATCCAGGGCGGAAGTCGGTTCGTCGGCGATGACCAGTTCCGGCTGACCGATCAAGGCGCGCGCGGCGGCGACGCGCTGTTGCTGACCGATGGACAGTGAATCGGCGCGGCGGCTGAGGATGCTTTCATCCTTCAGGCCCAAGTGAGCGAGCAGGGTGGCGGCGGCTTGATCGACGCTGCCGTGGCGCTGGATTGCCCGCTCGGCGCGCAGTCGGGAGAAGTGGCAGGGCAACTCGACGTTCTCGCGCACCGAGAGAAACGGCAGCAAGTTGAACTGCTGGAAGATGTAGCCGGTGTGATCGACCCGGAAGCGATCACGGGCGCCGGCACCAAGTTCGGTCAGTTCCTGGCCGAGCAGGCGAATGCTGCCGCGATCGGGCTTCTGCACGCCACCGAGCAAGCCGAGCAAGGTGGTTTTGCCGCTGCCGCTCGGGCCTTTGAGGAACAGGGTTTCACCCGGTTCCAGACGAAACGCCGGGATGTCCAGCAGCGGCGGGTGACCGGGCCAGCTGAAGCCCAGGTCGGACAGTTCGATGAGTGCTTGGGTCATAACACCGGTTTCATGAGTGCTGATGACCTGTAGGAGCTGCCGAGTGCAACGAGGCTGCGATCTTTTGATCTTGATCTTTAAAGTCAAAAGATCGCAGCCTCGTTGCACTCGGCAGCTCCTACAGGAGATCGGGGTGGTCAGAACTTGAGGGCGGCAGCCTTGGCCGTCACTTCAACCCCTTGCTGTCCGCTCGGGCTGATCAGTTGTACCTGAATTTTCTGGGTCGCCGGGAACGTGTTGAAGATGTTCGCCAGATCCAGGGTTTTCAGCGCACCCGGGGCCGCGCAGGTGAATTGATAGTGAGCGTGGATTTCGCTGTGATCGTGGTGATGTTCGTCTTTGGCGTCGTCGTGATCGTCATCGGCATCCGGTTTGTCGCCGAACAACGGGCTTTCCAGTTCCTGGCTCGCGACCACACAACCGGCGGCTTTCGGCAGGTTGAACAGGGCCAGCGGTTTTTCCAGCTGCGCGCGGACGGCGGCGACTTTGGCCTTGTCGGCGTCGGTAGTGGCGGCGTGTTCGAAACCCACCAGGTTCATCGCCGGGCTTTCCAGCTCTAGCTCCAGGGTCTGACCGTCCAGTGCCGCGTTCAGGCGACTGACGCCATGTTCGTGAGCGCCGAGGCTGCCGTGCTCATGGTCATGTTCTTCAGCGGCGTGGGCGACAACCAGCGGCAACAGGGCAAACGGCAAAGCGAGCAGCAGACGGCGCATGGAGGGTCTCCGGAAGTAAAGTGAATAAATTGTTATGTAATCTTATAACGTAGTTGCCGAGAGTTTGACCGTCCGCTTGGCGTTGCACAAGTCCCATGGGAGCATGTGGGTCAGAAATGTGCAGGAGCAGACTTATGTTGCGGATACGCGGAACTATCGGCGACTGGCCGGTGGATTTAACCCTGGAGATGGACGACGGTGACTGGGCGCGGCTCGGCGCGCAGTTGCAGGTGGTCAAGCCCGAAGCCAGTGCGGCGCCGGCGAAACCGGTGAGTCAGGACGATGCGCAGTGGCAGATCGCAAAGGATTTGTTGCGCAAGGCCGGGCAATTGAGCGGGCCGGATTTGCTGGAGCAGCTGGAAGGACTGACCGGCAGCGCGGCGTCGGGCAAACGCTTGCTGGTGCGCTTGCGACATAGCGCTGATGTGAAAGTAACGAGCGGCGGAGATACGCCGCTCTACAGCTGGCACGAGCCAGTGTAGGAGCTGCCGCAGGCTGCGATCTTTTGATCTTGTAGGAGCTGCGGCACGCTGCGATCTTTTGATTTTCCAGCGCAGATCAAAATCAAAAGATCGCAGCGTGTCGCAGCTCCTACGGGTTAATACAGCGCGGCGAACAGTTTGCGGCGATAGGTGGTCACCAAGGGATGATCATTGCCCAGCAGTTCGAACACCTGCAGCAACGTCTTGTGCGGCAAGCCTTCGCTGTAGCTGCGGTTGCGGATGAACAGCTTGAGCAACGCATCCAGCGCCGCGTCGTACTGCTGACGGGCCAGTTGCTGGATCGCCAGTTGATACACCGCTTCATCGTCCTGCGGATTCTTCGCCAGACGCGCCTTCAGGTCCGCGGCATCCGGCAGGTCCTTGGCCTGGCCGAGAAACTGGATCTGCGCCTTTGCACCGGCCAATGCAGCCTTGTGTTCGTCGCTTTTCACCGCGTCGAGCACGGTTTGCGCTTCACCCAGCTCGCCCCGTTCAGTCAGGCAGCGGGCATAAAGAATCAGAGCCTTGGCGTTGGTGTTGTCTTCGCCCAGCAGCACTTTGAGAATGGCTTCGGCATCGGCGAAACGACTCTCGTCGAACAGCGCCTGTGCCTGTTCGAACGGATCAGCCGCTGCCGGTGGCGGCATTTGCACGTGAGGCTCCAGCATCGCCCGTACGGCGGATTCCGGTTGTGCACCGGCGAAACCGTCCACCGGCTGGCCATCCTTGAACAACACCACGGTCGGCAGGCTGCGAATGCCGAAGCGGGCGACGATGTCCTGTTCGAGATCGCAGTTGACCTTGGCCAGCAGCAACTCGCCCTGATAGCTCTCGGCAATGGTCTGCAGCATCGGCATCAGCACTTTGCAGGGCGCACACCATTCGGCCCAGAAATCCACCAGCACCGGTTTGTGGAAAGAGTTCTCGATCACCGACTGGTCGAAGTCGGCAGTCGTGGCGTCGAAGATGTATGGCGTTTCCTGACTCATGGGGGATCTCGTAAAAGCGTGAATACGCCCACTATAAGGTCTGGCGCAAAAGATCGCAGCCTTCGGCAGCTCCTACAGGATCGGGATTGCACGCGATCAATGTAGGAGCTGCCGCAGGCTGCGATCTTTTGACGGCTTCAAGCACGCCGCGCGTGATACAGGCTCACATGCCGAAACTCTTCCGGCTCAGCCAGATCCGGCAACGTCATCGCTTCCAGCATTTCAATCCGCTGATACAACGGATGACGAAAATCCCGCACCCGCGAATCTGCCACCAGCGCCTCCCGGCCACGACTCAAAAACTCGTCGAGCAGCGGCAGGTTCGCCCGGTCGTACAGCACGTCGGCCACCAGAATCAGATCAAACCGATCCGCCTCGGCGAAAAAATCCGTCGAGTAGTTGAGACGCACATCATTGAGTTCGGCATTCGCCCGACACGCGGCAATCGCCAGTGGATCCAGGTCGCAGGCCACCACTTCCAGCGCCCGGGCCTTCACGGCGGCAATCCCCGCCACCCCGGAACCGGCGCCGAAATCCAGCACGCGCTTACCTTTGACCCACTCAGGGAATTCGGCGAGATAACGGGCCACCGCGAGTCCACTGGCCCAGCAGAAACTCCAGTACGGCGGCTCATGCAGAATCCGTCGCGTTTCTTCCGGGCTGAACGCGCGATCCATGTTGTCGCCGTCGATCAGCCAGAGTTTCAGCTCGGTATCGGGCAATGCGACAGGGACAAGCTGCGCATCGCCGAGCAATTCACCCAGTGCCTGTTGCAGGTCGAGCGGTGCACTCATGGCGCTTTGACGAATTGCAGCTGACCCAATGCCTGCGTGGTTGGCTGCGTGATGGTCTGCGATGGCAGGTGCAAAATCAGCTGGCCGGACTGGCTGGCACGGCCGCGCAGTTCCACGCGGGCGCCGGCCGGGAAAGATTCCGGGTTGAAACGCAGATGAAACGGCAACACTTGATTGGTGCCAATCAGGCTCGAACTGGCGAGCAATTGCTGTGGGCGGTCCTTGTCGTCGATCACCAACAGGGCCAGTTCGACTTCGGCACCGGCTGGCACGCCTTGCAGGGTGCCGCTCAGTTCACGTTGATAAGCCGGCAGCGGACCGAGGTTGGCGGACTCTTTGGCTTTCTTCTGCGCAGCTTGTGGGGCGGGCCCTGGTGTCGGCGGCTGGGGCTTGGGTGCATCGCTGCTGCAGGCCACCAACAGGCTGAAAAGACTGAGCAAAACGAGCGGTCTGAGTGACATTAGCGGCTCCAGCAAGGTGAAATCCATGGATCGTTCTATATAGCCCGTCTGTATACCGCAAACCCTATGGCTTGTCTTGCCACCGGGATGCGCTACCATGGCCCTCCCTTTTTTTGTTGCCTGCCACCATGCACTGTCCCTTCTGCGGTGCCAACGACACCAAGGTCATCGACTCGCGTCTGGTCGCCGAGGGCGAACAGGTGCGCCGCCGGCGCGAATGCCTGGCCTGCGGCGAGCGTTTCACGACGTTCGAAACCGCTGAACTGGTGTTGCCGCGCCTGATCAAAACCGACGGCAGCCGCCAGCCGTTCGACGAAGAAAAACTCCGCGCCGGCATGCAGCGTGCGCTGGAGAAGCGCCCGGTGAGTGTCGAGCGCCTCGAATCGTCGCTGGTGCACATCAAACACAAACTGCGCGCCACCGGCGAACGCGAGGTCAAGTCCCTCGTGGTCGGTGAACTGGTGATGGCCGAGCTGCAAAAGCTCGACGAAGTCGCCTACATTCGCTTCGCCTCCGTGTATCGGCGCTTCCAGGACCTCAACGAGTTCCGCGAAGAGATCGATCGCCTGGCCCGTGAGCCGGTGAAAGAATGACCACCTCCCCAGAACTTGCCATCCTCGACGCCCATTACATGGCCCGCGCGCTGGAACTGGCGCGCAAAGGTCATTACACGACGCACCCCAACCCGCGTGTTGGCTGTGTGATTGTGAAGGACGGGCAGATTGTCGGCGAAGGCTGGCATGTGCGTACCGGCGAACCTCACGCCGAAGTCCACGCCCTGCGCGCCGCCGGCGACAAGGCCCGTGGCGCCACCGCTTACGTGACCCTCGAACCGTGCAGCCACCACGGGCGCACGCCGCCCTGCGCCGATGCGCTGGTGAATGCCGGCGTCGCCCGCGTAGTCGCGGCGATGCAGGACCCGAATCCGTCGGTTGCCGGTCGCGGCATGCAGCGTCTGGCTCAGGCTGGCATTGCCATCGAAAGCGGTGTGCTGGAAGGCGAGGCACGCAAGCTCAATCAAGGCTTTCTTAAACGCATGGAACACGGCTTACCGTTCGTGCGCGTCAAGTTGGCCATGAGCCTCGACGGTCGCACGGCAATGGAAAGCGGCGAAAGCCAATGGATCACCGGCCCGGCCGCGCGTTCGGCGGTACAACGCCTGCGTGCCCAGGCCAGCGTGGTGCTGACCGGCGCCGACACGGTGCTGGCGGACAATGCCCGTTTGACCGTGCGCGCTGACGAGCTGGGGCTGGACGCCGAGCAAACCGCTTTGGCAATGAGCCGTCCGCCGCTTCGCGTGCTGATCGACGGCCGTTTGCGCGTGCCGCTGGACGCGCCGTTCTTCAAGGCCGGCCCGGCATTGGTCGCCACCTGCATGGCGATCGAAGAGCAATACGCCAACGGCCCTGAATGCCTGATCGTGGCCGGCGACGATGGTTTGGTTGACCTGCGCAAGCTGCTGGTCGAACTGGCCCATCGCGGGGTCAATGAAGTGCTGGTCGAGGCGGGTCCACGTCTGGCGGGGGCCTTTGCCCAGCAAGGCCTGGTGGATGAATTTCAGATTTTCATCGCCGGCAAATTCCTCGGCTCTTCGGCCAGACCATTACTGGACTGGCCGCTGGCGCAGATGAAAGACGCGCCCGAGCTCAAAATCACCGAAATTCGCGCGGTTGGCGATGACTGGCGAATCATCGCCGTTCCTGCACCGACGGCGAGCGTATAATTCCTGGCCTGCGCCAAGCGACGGCCCTGTTCTCGAGGAGGACTCCATGTTTACCGGCATCATCGAATCCATCGGCAGTATTCGTGCATTGACCCCAAAAGGTGGAGATGTGCGGGTACACGTAGAAACCGGCAAGCTCGATCTGAGCGACGTCAAACTGGGCGACAGCATCGCGGTCAACGGCGTGTGCCTGACCGCGGTTGAACTGCCAGGCAACGGCTTTGCCGCGGACGTCAGTCGCGAAACCCTCGACTGCACCGCCATGAACGACCTGAAAAGCGGCAGCCCGGTCAACCTGGAAAAAGCCCTGACCCCGACCACTCGCCTCGGCGGGCATCTGGTCAGCGGCCACGTCGATGGCGTGGGCGAAGTGGTTGCCCGCACCGAGAACGCGCGCGCCGTGGAATTCCGTATTCGCGCGCCGAAAGAACTGGCCAAGTACATCGCCCACAAAGGCTCGATCACCGTCGACGGCACCAGCCTGACCGTGAACGCAGTCGATGGCGCCGAGTTCCTGCTGACCATCATTCCGCACACCCTGAGCGAAACCATCATGGCGTCGTACCAGCCAGGTCGCCGGGTAAACCTCGAAGTTGACTTGCTGGCGCGTTATCTGGAGCGCCTGCTGTTGGGCGACAAGGCCGCAGAGCCAGCGTCCAGTAACATCACAGAAAGCTTTCTGGCCGCCAACGGCTACCTCAAATCCTGACCCAAGGGGGTGCCTTGTGGCGCTCAATAGCATCGAAGAACTGGTTGAAGACATCCGCCAAGGCAAGATGGTCATCCTCATGGATGACGAAGACCGCGAGAACGAAGGCGACCTGATCATGGCCGCCGAGTGCTGCCAGGCCGAACACATCAATTTCATGGCCAAGCACGCCCGTGGCCTGATCTGCATGCCGATGAGCCGCGAGCGCTGCGAACTGCTGAAGCTGCCGCTGATGGCACCGCGCAACGGTTCCGGTTTCGGCACCAAGTTCACCGTGTCCATCGAAGCCGCCACCGGCGTGACCACCGGCATCTCCGCCGCCGACCGTGCGCGCACCGTGCAGGCCGCTGCCGCGAAAGACGCCAAGGCTGAAGACATTGTCAGCCCCGGCCACATCTTCCCGTTGATGGCCCAGGCCGGCGGCACCCTGGCCCGCGCTGGCCACACTGAAGCCGCCTGCGACCTCGCGCGCATGGCCGGTTTCGAGCCGAGCGGCGTGATCTGCGAAGTGATGAACGACGACGGCACCATGTCCCGTCGCGCCGAACTCGAAGCGTTCGCCGCCGAACACAACATCAAAATCGGCACCATCGCCGACCTGATTCACTACCGGATGATCCACGAACGTACCGTTCAGCGGATTGCCGAGCAGCCGCTGGACAGCGAACTGGGCCAATTCAACCTGGTGACCTATCGTGATTCCGTAGAAGGCGACGTGCACATGGCCCTGACCCTGGGCACCGTGTGCGCCGAAGAACCGACCCTGGTTCGCGTGCACAACATGGACCCGCTACGCGACCTGTTGATGGTCAAGCAGCCAGGCCGCTGGAGCCTGCGTGCCGCCATGGCCGCGGTTGCCGAGGCTGGCAGCGGCGTGGTGCTGTTGCTCGGTCACCCGCTCGATGGCGACGTGTTGCTGGCGCACATCCGCGAAACCGCCGATCACGCCGCCGTGAAAAAACCGACCACCTACAGCATTGTCGGTGCCGGTTCGCAGATCCTTCGGGACCTGGGCGTGCGCAAAATGCGCCTGATGTCTGCGCCAATGAAATTTAATGCGATATCCGGTTTCGATCTGGAAGTTGTAGAATACGTGCCCTCCGAATAATGACCCGGGGTTTGGCATCGTTGTTCACTTAAGGCTTGTTTGATTTACTGTGGCGAGGGAGCTTGCTCCCGCTTGGGTGCGCAGCGCCCACAAGAGGGGCTGCTACGCAGCCAGCGGGAGCAAGCTCCCTCGCCACAAAGTGAACGTCGTTGCGGGATTTCCGGTGCTGTATTCGTGGCTAATATCACTGAGGGACGCGTAGAAGACGCGTCCCGGCTCTTTAAGAGAATTAACGAATGACCCTGAAGACCATCGAAGGTACCTTCATCGCCCCTAAAGGCCGCTACGCTCTGGTAGTGGGCCGTTTCAACAGCTTCGTCGTTGAAAGCCTGGTCAGCGGTGCAGTTGATGCCCTGGTTCGCCACGGCGTGAGCGAAAGCGACATCACCATCATCCGTGCGCCTGGCGCCTTCGAAATCCCGCTGGTTGCGCAGAAAGTCGCTCAGAAGGGCGAGTTCGCAGCCATCATCGCTCTGGGCGCGGTCATTCGTGGCGGTACTCCGCACTTCGAATACGTGGCGGGCGAATGCACCAAGGGCCTGGCCCAGGTGTCCATGGAATTCGGCGTACCGGTTGCCTTCGGCGTGCTGACCGTTGATTCCATCGAGCAAGCCATCGAACGTTCCGGCACCAAGGCCGGTAACAAAGGTGCCGAAGCTGCCCTGTCCGCTCTGGAAATGGTCAGCCTGCTGGCGCAGTTGGAGGCCAAGTGATTAGCGACGATAGCGATCGTTTCAACCCGCGCGATCCAAAGCCTGCGGATGCCGGCAAGCCATCGAAAAGCGTCAAGCGTCGCGAAGCCCGTCAGCTCGCGACTCAGGCGCTGTACCAATGGCACATGGCCAAGCAGTCGCTGAACGAAATCGAAGCGCAGTTCCGGGTCGATAACGATTTCAGCGATGTCGACGGCGCCTACTTCCGTGAAATCCTGCATGGGGTTCCCGCGCAGAAGGACAAGATCGACGCCGCGCTCAAGCCTTGCCTGGACCTGACCATCGAAGAGCTGGACCCGGTTGAACTGGCGGTATTGCGCCTGTCCACCTGGGAACTGCTTGAGCGCGTCGACGTACCGTACCGCGTGGTGATCAACGAAGGTATCGAGCTGGCGAAAGTCTTCGGTTCCACCGACGGCCACAAGTTCGTCAACGGCGTACTCGACAAGCTGGCCCCGCGTCTGCGTGAAGCTGAAGTGAAGGCGTTCAAGCGCTGATTGGCGCTTGAACTCTTTGTCTCAGCCATGGGTGAGTTTGAGCTGATCCGCAATTTCTTCGCCGCCGCGCCTTGTGCGCAGGGCGGCGAGGGCGTTGCCCTCGGGATCGGTGATGACTGCGCCTTGCTCGCTGTTCCCCCGGGGGAACAGTTGGCGATTTCCACCGACACGCTGGTTGCCGGCGTGCATTTCGCAGACCCTTGCGACCCGTTTCTGCTCGGTCAGCGCTCGCTGGCTGTAGCCGTCAGCGACCTGGCTGCCATGGGCGCCACTCCTGTTGCCTTTACCCTTGCTCTGACCTTGCCTTCGGCGACCGCCGATTGGCTGCAAGCGTATGCCCGTGGATTGAATCTCATGGCGCAGAGCTGTGGCGTGGCGCTGGTGGGCGGCGATACCTCTCGTGGGCCGTTGAGCCTGACCATGACTGTGTTCGGGCGTGTGCCAAGTGGTTTGGCATTGACCCGCAGCGGTGCTCGGCCCGGTGACTTGCTGTGTGTCGGGGGTGAGCTGGGCAACGCCGCCGGTGCCTTGCCGCTGGTGCTCTGTCAGCGAACCGCCGAAGCGGCCATCGCCGATCCGCTGTTGGCGCATTACTGGTCGCCGCAACCGCAACTCGCGCTGGGGCAGGCGTTGCGCGGCAAGGCGACCTCGGCGCTGGACATCTCCGACGGCCTGCTCGCCGACTGCGGGCACATCGCACTCGCGTCGAAGGTCGGCATTCAAGTCGAACGGGAGCGGTTGCCGCTGTCGAAGGCTTTAGTGGCCTTCCTCGGTCAATCGGGCGCTGAAGACGCCGCCCTGAGCGGCGGAGACGATTACGTGCTGGCCTTCACCTTACCGTCCGTCGAGTTGCCGCAGATGGTGGCAGATGGCTGGCCGATCCATGTGGTCGGGCGTGTTGTGGCAGGGCAGGGCGTTGTGTTGCTGGATGCCGCCGGACAAGACATCACCCCGCAAACACGGGGCTATCAACATTTTCGGGAGACACCGTGACAGATCATCCCAAACAGGTTCCGGCGGAATTCGTACCGCCGTCGGTCTGGCGCAATCCATGGCATTTCCTGGCGTTCGGCTTCGGTTCGGGCACCTTGCCAAAGGCGCCGGGCACCTGGGGTTCGTTAGTTGCGCTACCCTTTATTCCGTTGTGGCAGATGCTGCCCGACTGGGGTTACTGGCTGATGCTGGGCATCACCATGCTGTTCGGCTTTTGGCTGTGCGGCAAAGTGGCCGACGATTTGCGGGTGCACGACCACGAAGGCATCGTCTGGGACGAAATGGTCGGGATGTGGATCACCCTGTGGCTGGTGCCGGAAGGCTGGTACTGGCTGCTCGCGGGTTTTGTGGTGTTCCGCTTCTTCGACATTCTCAAGCCGTGGCCGATTCACTGGATCGACCGGCATGTGCACGGCGGCGTCGGGATCATGCTCGACGACGTATTGGCCGGGGTATTTGCGTGGTTGGCGATGCAGGGGCTGGTATGGATTTTCGCCTGAGTGGCGGAGCAGGAGACTAGATGGCTCGACGCTGGTTGGCTGTGATGGGTTTCTCACTGTTTGCTTCGCTTGCCCAGTCGGGGGAGGCAGTGACGACGCCATCGGTAATTCATCTGGCCAGCGAAGACTGGGAAGACTACACCGCCGCCGATGGCCATGGCCTGGGTTGGGACGTGCTGCGCGAAGTCTTCGAGCCTGCCGGCGTCAAACTGGACATCCGGACCGAACCTTACATTCGCGCTATTGGCTTGACCCAGCGAGGCGAAGTGGACGCCTGTGTCGGTGGCTATCGCGATGAAGTCAGTGATCTGCTGTATCCGCGCTGGAATTACGACACCGATCACATCTACGCTCTGGGGCTGGCCAGTAATCCGGCGCCGACCCCGGAGACGTTGGGCAATTATCGACTGGCCTGGGTCCGCGGATACGAATTCCAGAATTACCTGCCCAACGTTAGCCGCTATAACGAAGTCGTTCGGCGCACCGGCATTCTGTCGATGCTGACCCACAACCGTGCCGACTACTACATCGACGCGCTGACCGAAGTGGATTACGTGCTCCGCCGGGCCAAGGATCCGTCCCAATTCCGGCGCACGCACATTGCGGAATTGCCGCTGTACCTGTGCTTTGCCAATACGCCCAAGGCGCGGAAGTTGATGGCGCTGTTCGACCAGCGAATGGAGGTGCTGGTCAAAAACGGCCGGCTGAAACCGATCTTCGAGCGCTGGAAACAGCCTTATCCGTTTGACACAAATTGATCATAGTTCCCTGTAGGAGCGAGCTTGCTCGCGAAGGACGAGAGGACGCCGCGAGCATCCAGACAGCCCTCGTCATCGTTAACGTCCATCGCGAGCAAGCTCGCTCCTACAAATTCTGCTGTGGGCCCGGAGATCAAACTTTTAGATCGTTATGCCCCATAATTCAGCCTAAGCGTCTGTAGGAACGTGCTGTTACAATGCCGCGTCTGCGAATCTCCAGTACCTATAGATCAGGAGCACACCGGTGCCTGTCGTTTTTGTCGCCGCTTCCAAGCTGCCAACGCCTTTTGCGCAATTCACCATGCACGGCTTTCTCGATGAAGAAAGCGGGCGCGAACACGTCGTGCTGAGCCTCGGTGAGTTCGACGACGGTGCCCCGGTACTCGGTCGGTTGCACTCCGAATGCCTGACTGGCGACGCCTTGTTCAGCCAGCGTTGCGACTGCGGCTCGCAACTTGAAGCCGCGTTGCAGGCCATCGCCCGTGAAGGCCGTGGCGTGTTGCTGTACCTGCGTCAGGAAGGCCGCGGCATTGGCCTGCTGAACAAGATCCGCGCCTATGAATTGCAGGACGGCGGCGCCGATACCGTTGAAGCCAACGAGCGTCTGGGCTTCGCCGCCGACCAGCGCGACTACGCCATGTGCCTGCCGATGCTTGAGCACTTGGGCGTGAAATCCCTGCGTCTGATGACCAACAACCCGCGCAAGGTCAAAGCCTTGACCGACATGGGTATCGTGGTCGCCGAGCGCGTGCCGCTGCACACCGGCCATAATCCGCACAACAAACTCTACCTGGCCACCAAGGCCAGCAAGCTCGACCACATGATGGGTAACGAGCATCAGGGTGAGGTAGACCGGGCGTGACCCGCGGTCAAGTGCGGCGGCGACTGTCCGTCAGCTGGTGGCAATACCTGGCGCTGGCGTTGTTGCCGCTCCTCGTCATCAACGGCGTATTCGGCCAGAGCGAGGCGCTTCTGCCGGTGTTGGCGATGCCATTATTCATTGCCGGTGTGGCGTCGATGTTTGTCAGTCTGAAGTTTTTCGGTGGCTACAAGCACGCGCTGATCGCCACCCAGAAAGCTCTCGATACCCCTGAAGAGCCCGCCGCGTGGATTGTCCTGGCTGCCAAGCGTCGTGCTGCGTTTCTGGCTGCTGGTTTGCCGGCCTGGATCGGTGCTTTGGCCGTCTTCGTTGGTCTTGAAGCGGTGCCGCTGGTGCTGTTGGCGCTGTCGACAACGGTGCTGTTCTACCTCTACCGTATCCCGCGTCAACTCGGCTGATGCGCCGCCTCGGGCTGGCGGTTTTGCTGCTGGTCGTCAGCGGCTCGGCTGTTGCGGTCGAGCGCGTCGTCAGCCTCGCGCCGTCTCTCTCTGAAATCTTGGTTGAACTGGGCTCGGCGGATTTGCTGGTCGGTGTGCTCGATGCTGGCGATCGTCCTGCTGAGCTCAAAGACCTGCCTTCCGTTGGCCGCTACGGTCAGTTGGACATGGAACGCTTGCTAAGCCTGAAACCCGATTTGCTGCTGCTCTGGCCCGGCAGCGTCGGTCCGGCGCAGCGTGAACAACTCAAGCGCTTGAACATCCCCACGTACGTCGCCGACCCCCACAACCTTGAACAATTGACCGTGCAAATCGAGGCGATCGCCGCGCAACTCGGCCGGCCCGAGCGTGGCGTGTCTTTGGCCAGCGATCTGCGGCAGCGCCTCGATGCACTGCGCCAGCGCTATCGACGGTACGAACCGTTGCGAGTGTTTTACCAGGTCTGGGATCGTCCGCTGTACACCGTCGGCGGCGGGCAGATAATCAGCGATGCGCTGGAAGTGTGCGGGGCGCGCAATGTGTTTGCCGACCTGACGCTGCCCGCGCCGCAGGTCAGTGTGGAGGCGGTGTTGCAGCGTAATCCCGAGGTGATTCTGGCCAGCGATCAGGCGCAGCTGGATGCGTGGAATGCGTGGCCAAATGTAGCTGCGGTGGCGCAAGGGCAATTGCGGCTGGTGACGGACAAGGGATTGGAGCGACCGAGTGGGCAGATGATTGAAGCGACGGCCAAACTTTGCCAAGTCATCGCGCCTGACCGCTAACCTGTGGCGAGGGAGCTTGCTCCCGCTGGGCTGCGAAGCGGCCCCAAATCTGTCAGTGAGTTACTTCAGATGGGACTGCGTCAGTCTGTTTTGCGACTGCTGCGCAGTCGAGCGGGAGCAAGCTCCCTCGCCACAATGTCCGGTGTCAGTTTTAGATTTCAGGCGTCCAGGTCACCCCGAACATCCACGCCCGACCTTCCTCGCGATACCCAAACTGACTGCCGTCATGGCTGTACAACGCCCGGCTGTAACCCTTGTCCAGCAAGTTATCGACCTTCAGCTCAAGCTTGATCTCACGATTCAGCTCCCAACTGCTGCGCAATCCCAGCAGCGCATACCCACCTAGCGGCTGCTGATTGTTCTCATCGTCATAACTGCTGCTCACCGCTTGCCAACTGGCGCCGAAACCCAGTCGATCGAACTGCCGATCCAGATCCAGGCTCAACGTGCGCCGTGCACGACGCGCCAGGGTATGGCCACTGTCGCGATCCCGCGGGTCGATGATCGCCACGCCGAGATTGCTCTGCCAGCCGAACAGTTCCTGCTTCAACGCCGCTTCAAATCCGTTGATCCGCGCCGAGGCGACGTTCTGCGGGCGGTCGTTGCTGCCGAAGATGATCGCGTCCTTGAGGTCGGTGCGATACAGCGAAGCTTCAAGGCGGCTGGTATCGGTTAGCTGACTGCGCCATTGCAGTTCGTAGCTTTTCGAGGTTTCAGGCTTCAGGTCCGGGTTGCTGTACTTCGGGTAGTACAAGTCGTTGAACGTCGGCGCGCGAAAGCCTTCGCTGTAGGTCAGCAGCACATCGTTGTCCGGGTTCAACGGCAGGGTGAACGTGCCGCTCCAGCTGTTCTGACTGCCGAACTGTTGGTTCTGGTCGCGGCGCAGGCCCAGTTCCGTGGAGAAGCTGTCCGCCTGATAGCGATGCTGGATAAACGCCGCGCGGTTCCAGCGGCTGTCCTCGTCAAACGCTGTGCTGCTGTTGATGCGGTCTTCGTACCAGTCACCGCCAAGGATCAGGCTGTTGCGCGCGTCGAGCGTCAGGTCGTTCTGCCAGTTCAGCGAATCGCGGTAGGTGTTGAACACGCCGCGTTCATCGCTGAGCTTGTCGGAGGTCTGTTCGCGGTTTTCGCTGTGGCCGAATTCGACGCGGGTTTTCCACAGGTCGTTGATGCGCGCATTGACGTAACTGCTGAGGCTGCTCACCGTGAATTCGTTGTAAGGCTGCTGCTGGACCGATTCAAAGGTGGTGGTATCGAAGCGGCCGAACGGGTTGTCGAATGCGCTTTTGCCACGGTTATCCAGCAGGTTCGCGCCGATTTCGATGTCATCGGTGAGGGCGTGACTCAGGCTCAAGCTCACCGACTTGTTGCGGTACTCATCGTGATCGCCGTCGCTCGGGTACGACTCGTGGGTGCGATTGATCCCGGCGGTTTCATCGAGACTGGCGCCGAGGTTGAAGCGGGTTTGCTCATCGCCCCCGGACAAGCCGAGGCTGCGCTCCCAGGTCTGATTGCTACCGAAGCCTGCGTGCAGGCGCGGTTGCAGGCCTTGTTCGACGCCACGGCGGGTGAAAATCTGGATCACCCCGCCAATCGCATCGCTGCCATAAATCACCGAGCGAGAACCGCGCAGGACTTCCACGCGCTCGACCTGTTCGATGTTGATGTGTTGCAGGTCGCTGTCGCCGGAAGTCGAATTGCCGATGCGTTGACCGTCCACCAGCACCAGGCTCTGCACCGACTTTGTACCCCGAATGTAAATCCCCGGCAGGCTACCGCGCCCGCCGGTTTGCCCGACTTGCACGCCGGGCACACGACGCAGCAAGTCGTTGACGCTGCTCGGTTGCAGACGGTCGATGTCGTCGCGGGTGAACACGGTGTTGGCGGCGCTACTGTCGTTGCGGGCTTCGACCTGGCGGTTGGCGCTGATCAGCACGTCGGGCAGTTTCAGGGCCTGATCGCGTTCGAAGGTGTCGGCCAGGAGTGGGCCGGACGGCAGAAGGGTCAGCGTCAGGGCGAGGGGAAAGTGTTTCATTGGCAGTCCGGTGGTACTTGGGGTGTACACAATTTTGATAACGCCACAAACCACTGTGGGAGCGGGCTTGCCCGCGAAGGCGTCGGCACATTCAACATTGATGTTGGGTGTGCCGGCCTCTTCGCGGGCAAGCCCGCTCCCACAGGGAGAGTGTGTTTAGCGGTTCAGCAGTTGCAGACGCTCGCGAATCGAAGCCTCGATCCCGGCTTCATCCAACCCACACTCGGCCAGCATTTGCGCAGGCTTGGCGTGCTCGACGTAGCTGTCCGGCAAGCCCAGGTGCAGCATCGACTTGAGGATGTTTTCCTGGGCGAGGAATTCGCTGACGGCGCCACCGGCACCGCCCATGATCGCGTTCTCTTCGATGGTCACCAGCAACTCATGGCTACCGGCAATCTCCCGAACCAGCTCTTCATCCAGCGGTTTGACGAAACGCATGTCGACCACGGTCGCATCCAGCGTCTCGGCGACTTTCAGTGCTTCGGCCAATTGCACACCGAACACCAGCAGGGCGACTTTGCTGCCCTGACGGCGGATCACACCTTTGCCGATCTCGATCGGTTGCAGGTCTTTCTCGATCGTCGCATTCGGGCCGCTGCCGCGCGGATAACGCACTGCTGCCGGGCCGTTGTACAGGTGGCCGGTGGTGAGCATTTTGCGCAGTTCGTTTTCGTCGCTCGGGGTCATCACCAGCATGCCGGGGATGCAGCGCAGGAACGACAGGTCGAAGCTGCCCGCGTGTGTCGGGCCGTCTTCGCCCACCAGACCGGCACGGTCGATGGCGAACAATACGTCGAGGTTTTGCACCGCGACGTCATGCACAAGCTGGTCGTAACCCCGTTGCAGGAACGTCGAATAAATCGCCACAACAGGTTTCGCGCCTTCGCAGGCCATACCAGCCGCGAAAGTGACGGCGTGTTGTTCGGCAATAGCCACGTCGAAATAGCGCAGCGGGAAACGCTCGCTGAAGGCCACCAGATCGGAGCCTTCCTTCATCGCCGGGGTGATGCCCACCAAGCGCGGATCGGCAGCAGCCATGTCGCACAGCCATTCGCCAAACACGCCGGAATACTTCGGCCCGCCGGCCTTTTTCGGCGCAGCGGCCGGTGCATCGACGGGTTCGAGTTTGGTTATCGCGTGGTAACCGATCGGGTCGACTTCCGCCGGAGCGAAGCCTTTGCCTTTCTTGGTGACGACGTGCAGGAATTGCGGGCCTTTCAGATCGCGCATGTTGCGCAGGGTGGCGATCAAAGTCGGCAGGTCGTGGCCATCGATCGGGCCGATGTAGTTCCAGCCCAGCTCTTCGAACAGCGTGCCGGGGACCAGCATGCCTTTGGCGTATTCTTCGGTGCGACGGGCGATTTCCCAGGCGCCGGGCAGCCGCGACAGGACCTTTTTGCTGCCCTCGCGCATGCTCGCGTAGGTGCGGCTGGAAAGGATTTTCGCCAGGTAATTCGACAAGCCACCGACGTTGCGCGAGATCGACATGTCGTTGTCGTTCAAGATCACCAGCATGTTGGCGTTCACTTCCGGCGCATGGTTCAGCGCTTCGAAGGCCATGCCGGCGGTCAACGCGCCGTCGCCGATCACGGCGATCGCCTTGCGATCACTGTTCTGCAGGCGGGCGGCAATGGCCATGCCCAGCGCAGCGCTGATCGAAGTACTGGAGTGGCCGACGCCAAAGGTGTCGTACTCGCTCTCGGAACGACGCGGGAAAGCGGCGACGCCGTCCTTCTGGCGCAGGGTGCCCATGCGCTCGCGACGGCCGGTGAGGATTTTGTGCGGATAGGCCTGATGACCCACGTCCCACACCAGCCGGTCGTCCGGGGTGTCGAAGACGTAATGCAACGCGATGGTCAGCTCGATGACGCCCAGGCCTGCACCGAAATGCCCGCCGGTCTGACCGACCGTGTAGAGCAATTCCAGGCGCAACTCATCGGCCAGGGTTTCCAGCTCGGCTTCGCCTAACCGGCGCAGGCCGTCCGGCGTGTTGGCACGGTCGAGCAGGGGCGTGGTCGGGCGCTTGCGGGGAATCTCATGAAACGTCGTGGGCATCAGGCGAATCGTTATAGGTATAAAAGATGCGGCAGTTTACCTGATGCATCGCCCCCTGCCCACGCGTTGGTTTTTTTTGGCGGATACGCCGTCAGCTGCGGCGGTCGACGATATAACGGGCCAGATCGCGCAACGGCTCGGCGGCCGCGTCAAACGGTCGCAGCGCATGCAGGGCCTGATCGCGCAGTTCCAGGGCGTAGGCTTTGGCCGCTTCGAGGCCGAGCAGGGCCGGGTAGGTTGGCTTGTCGCGAGCGATGTCGGCGCCCTGGCGTTTGCCGAGGGTTTCGGTGTCACTTTCGACGTCGAGAATGTCGTCCTGCACCTGAAACGCCAGGCCGATGGCCTGTGCATAAGTCTGCAGGGATTTCAGTTCGTCCTTTTCGGCACGGCCGCTGGCCAGTGCGCCGAGTTTGACGCTGACCTCGATCAGCGCACCGGTCTTGTGCCGGTGCATGGTTTCGAGGGCTTTTTGATCGAGTTTCAGACCTACCGAACCCAGGTCGATGGCTTGACCGCCGACCATACCTGCCGGGCCGGCCGCCAACGCCAATGCGCTGACCATTTGCAGGCGGATTTCAGCATCTGACGAACTCAGGCGCGGGTCGAGCAGGGCGCTGAAGGCCAGGCTCTGCAAGCCGTCGCCGGCCAGGATCGCGCAGGCTTCATCGAATTTTTTGTGGGTGGTTGGCTGGCCGCGACGCAGGTCGTCGTCGTCCATCGCCGGCAGATCGTCGTGAACCAGCGAATAAGCGTGGATCAGCTCCACCGCGCAGGCTGCGCCGTTGGCTTGCTCAGCCTTGCCGCCCAACGCTTCGCACGCTGCGTAGGCCAAGAGAGGGCGCACGCGTTTGCCGCCGTTCATCACGCTGTAGCGCATGGCTTCGTACAGCCGCGCGAGCTCGGGGCTTGGCGCGTTGAACAAGGTTTCCAGTGCCGCATTGACGAGGGCCTGGCTGGTCGCCGAATACGCTGCGATCATTCTGGCTGATCCGCGTCGAAGGGTTCCTCGGCCAACTCGCCATCACGCTCGAGCAGCACTTGAACCTTCTGCTCGGCCTGGGCCAGCGCTGCCTGGCAATCGCGGGTCAGACCGATGCCCTGCTCGAAAGCCGTCAACGAGTCTTCCAGCGACAATTCGCCGTTCTCCAGTCGCTCCACCAGCGTTTGCAGGTCAGCGAGGGATTGTTCGAAATCCAGTGCAGCTTTTTTGCGGGCCATGGCGGCTATTTCCGGTTGACGTTAAACCGGCGCGACACTAGCAGACATGGGGGTTATGGGCAAATGAGGGCATTGTCTGCTGCGCAGTCGGTCGGAGCGCATATCCATTGCTACGGTAACGGCTGATATCGGTTCCGCCCTTATGGCGGGTTACTTGGAAAAGCGCCAAGTAACCAAGCGCTTTTGCCCCTATCGTTCGGTGCCTCGCTCCGGTCCTGCTCCGTGGGCCCGCCGCGATCGGCCATCCATGGCCGTGCGCGGCTAACCCGGCATCCATGCCGGGTTGCCCACTGCGCAGAACCTGCGCTCGGCCTCTCGAGGGGGCGATGCATCAAGATCAAAAGCTGCAGGCGAGCTAACGCTCGACCTGATGAGTGGTGAAAAGCGAAAGCGTACGCGGATCCCTGTAGGAGCGGGCTTGCTCGCGAAAAGCGCCTGGACACCGCGTTCATTCAGACAGCACGCGTTATCGTTCACGTCCATCGCAGGCAAGCCAGCTCCCACAGGGGAACGCGTACGAGCAAAGAGACAGGTCGGCTGGCAGGCCGCCTCGGCTGCTGTGGCGGTAGTCGCCCCCTCGAGAGGCCGAGTGGAGGTTCTGCGCAGTGGGCAACCCGGCATGGATGCCGGGTTAGCCGCGCACGGCCATGGATGGCCGATCGCGGCGGGCCCACGGAGCAGGACCGGAGCGAGGGCATGCCGAGCCCTAGCGAGGCACCGAACGAAAGGGGCAAGAGCCCTTGGTTACTTGGGGCTCTTCCAAGTGACCCGCCGTAAGGGCGGAACCAATATCAGCCGTTGCCGCAGCAATGGATATGCGCTCCGACCAAAAAATCCAGGCCGCCTCCGCGAGCAGGCGACTCGCCCAAGCAACAGTTCTGGGACCAATCGCAAGACCATACCGCGATCTGTTTTCTTGAGTGAACGATGGGGATTATTCGGCTCATTTGGTGAGCCGAATAAGGCCGCTATTCGGCTCACACCCAACAATCATCGTGATATCCCCCGCAATTCAAGAGGTATCCGATTGTTAATAACCCGCCAAATGGCTAACCTTCGCGCCTTATACGACCCATTAGTCACGGGTCTTTCTGACGAAACGCAGTTTTTGGATCTGTAACGCGCCGAGGATCAGGCGCAAGGTTTCGTTATGCATGGCAGGAGGCCTCACATGCGTTCATTTTTTCTATTCCTGATGGGGTGGGTCTGCGCGACCGCTGCCTGGGCCGAGCCGACGGCCGAGCTGTCGGAACCGGTGGGCGGCTGGCGCTACAACGGCCTGCTGGACCGCAGTGAAAATCCGCAAGTCGCCTATCCCACACCGCCTATCGACCGAGGTGTGCAGCGCAATCGCACGATGATCGAAGGCCAGCTCAAGGCCATCGGCACTCAGCGCGGGCCGCACACGCTGGCGGTCAACGGCAATCCACTGAATCTGTACACCGACGACCAAGGGCGTTTCGCCCGGCCGTACGCATTCGGCGCGGGCTCCAACAGCGTCGAAGTGCGCAGTGTCGAAGGCCAGTCGCTCAAACGCGTTCAATTCTATGAAGCCAACAACCTGCGCATCCCGGCGCGGATTCGCGTGGTGCTGGGCTGGGACGATCCGAAAGCCGAACTCGACCTGCACATCATTACCCCCGACGGTCAACACGCGTTCTGGGCTCGCCCTGCGATGAGCAACGGCGGCGGCCTGGACCCGGACGGCGTCGACGGTCCCGGCCCGGAAATGTTCACCATGACCGCGCCGCTGCATGGCACCTATCTGGTTTACGTCAACTATTGGGGCAACTTCGGCAGCGGCGGCTATAACTTCGATGAGACCAGCAACCAGAACGAGGTGATCACCTCGCAAATCAACCTGGTGCTTAACGAAAACACCGTCGACGAAAAACGCGAGACCTTCATCGTGCCCCTGCGCGCGATCGGTGACCTGCTGCTGGTCAAGACTTTCAACTATTAAGCATCCCGCACCACGGATGAATTGGGTTTTGTTAAATGAGCGATAACACTGTATCCCCGGCCGCCGACGCACCTGCTGCCAAACCTTCCCGGCGTTGGCCGTTGCTGCTGGTCGGGCTGGTCCTGGTGGCGGGCGTGGCGGGCGGGTTGGGCTGGTTCATGCACAAACCCAAGACGCCGCCCGCGGAGTTGGTTAGCGACAAACTGGGCATGAGCCGCCCGGACGGTTTGCTCGAAACCCATTCCTTGAGCCAATTGCCCAAGGACTTGCTGGCGGTGCCGTTCCTCAAGGAAACCCTGACCGAAGATTTCGTCTTCTATTACGAAACCCATGCCGATCGCCTCGGCTTGATCGGCAGTCTGCGACGGATCATTTACGAACATGACTTGAAGCTGCAGGACAGCCTGATCGAACAGCTTTTCGATCAACCGGCGGACGTGGCGCTGTGGCGCGGGGCGGATGGTCGGCTGAAAGACTTTTTGTTGGTGATGGATCGCGGTGGTCTGGCCAAAGTGCTGGAGCCGCTGGCCAAAGTGGCGCTGGATGATTCGCAGCTGACCCAACTCGGTGAAATCAAGGTTGCCGGCGATGTGGTGCCGCTGTATCAGCTCACCTACAACAACAGCAAAGCGCTGGTGTTCGCGTCCCATGGCGACAAGCTGGTGGTGCTGTCGAATCCTTCGAAACTGTATGACACCGGCCACGGCCCGACCGATGAGCGCGGCATGGTTTCGACTCAATCCCTGGAAGCACTGCTCGGCGGTCAGAAGCTGTTCCCCGAAGCCTTCGGCCTGCCGCCCCGAGCGCCTGAAGTGAAACAACGCCTCTCGGTCAATTCCAGCGTCCTGGCCATGGGTTACCAGCGTTTCATCCCGAACTTCTCCGGCCTGCGCTTCGACATGGACGACAAGGGCTGGCACAGCTTCCTCGCCATGGACGAACTGGAAAACCAGCCGGACTTCGATTTCAAACCGATCTGGCAAGCCATGCCGATGGGCGCCAGCGCTTGCGTGGCCTTGCCACTCGCCGCCGAACAGCAGAAACCGTTGCTGGTGAAACTCGGCGCCGAAGAAACCGTAGCCCAAGCATTGACCGAACACATGGCCGGTGCCGCCGGCCTGTGCTGGTACGCCGATTCGCGGCTGTACACACCGCTGCTGGTGGCCAGTCTGAATGACGACGACAGCGCCAAACTTGACGGTGACCTGGGCGACTTGTTCAGCTCGATGGTCGGCGCCTACGAAGGTAACGTCGAAGAACACGCGTTCCCTGTGGTGGAAAAACAGGAAGGTGAAAACCACCAATGGCAGCGTCAGGTCAGCTCCAGCTTCGGCCCTTACAAAGCCAAGGACGCCGAGGACCCGGACGCGATCACCGGCAAGGCCTTCATGAAAGTCAGCCTGGCGCGTCACGGTTCGACGCTGCTGTTTTCCCTCGACGACAAGCTCGTGGACAAGGCCCTCGGCACCCTCGACAAACGCTTCCCGCCGATGGCCGACGTGGTGCCGAAAGACCTGCTGATGCCGGTCTACTTCGGTCCGGATTCCATGGCGCAGCTGATGCAGCAGGAAACCCTCGACAGCCTGCCGCAGGACATGGAACCGGTCTTCTACAACGCCGCGCAAACCTACCTGATCCCGAAACTGCGCAAGCTCGGCGGCTACGGCAAATATGCCCTGACCTTGCCCGAAGGCAGCGAGCCCGACGGCCACTGGCAGTGGCTGCCGCTGGAATGGAAAGCCCTGTGACCGCACTCATCCGAGGCCTCGGCCTGCTGGCAATGTTGCTGGGCAGTCGCGCATTTGCCACTGAAGCCGCACCGCTCGACGTGCAGCAATCCCAGGTGTTCCGCGCCTGGTTCGTGCGCATCGCCCAGGAACAATTGACCCAAGGCCCGAGCCCGCGCTGGTATCAGCAGGACTGCGCCGGACTGGTCCGTTTCGCCGCCAACGAAGCGCTGAAAGTCCATGACGACAAATGGCTGCGCAGCAATGGCCTGTCCAACCGCTACCTGCCGCCGGAGCTGCAATTGAGCGAGGCGCAACGCGGTCTCGCTCAGCAATGGCAGCAGGGCGGCGGCAAGGTCGGGCCGTACGTCAACGCAATCAAACTGATTCAGTTCAACAGTCGTCTGGTTGGCCGCGATCTGGCGCAAGCCCGGCCCGGCGACCTGATGTTTTTCGATCAGGGCGACGACCAGCACCTGATGATCTGGATGGGCCGCTTCATCGCCTATCACACTGGCACCACCACTCCCACTGACAACGGCATGCGATCCGCGAGCCTGCAGCAACTCATGACATGGAAGGAAACCCGATGGATACCCGACGCAGCCAACCCCAACTTCATCGGCGTCTATCGACTGAACTTTCTCTCCCAATGACCGGTGCCCGCATGTTGCGCTTTCTGTCCCTACTGTTGGTATTGGTTCTGCCTTTTTCGGCAGTGAATGCCGAAGACACCGTCGAACCGAGCGGCTACACGCCGGTGGCCGGTGAAAGCTTTTTCCTGCTGGCCGACAGCAGTTTCGCCAGCGACGAACAGGCGATGGTCCGTCTCGAAGCGCCGGGCCGCGACTATCGCCGCTTCCGCATGGAGCCTTACGGCGGCGCCGACATTCGCGTGTACCGCATCGACAAACCGCTGGATTTCCTCAAGCGCCAGAAGAACCTGCACCGCGTGGTCAGCGACGGCCAGTTCAAGGGCGAAGGACTGTCGAACACCCTCGCGTACCTGTGGGACAACTGGTATCGCAAATCCCGTCGCGTGATGCAGCGGGCGTTTTCCTACGAGTCGCGCAAACAAGTCACCGAGGAAGTGCCGGAACTGAAGATGGGCACCGCGATTGCCGCGCCAACGCCTTACGACGCACAGCCGCAATTCGCGCTGATTCCGGGCCTGCCGGTGGTCAGTCAATTCCGTTATCCGCTGTGGCAAGCCAAACCGATCCAGCCGCCTACCGGCGTGAACCTGGCCGGTTCTTCCAGTGAGTTCGTCACTGTCGCGCCGGGCAATGTGTACATCCCGTTGGGCAATCTGAAACCGGGCCTGTATCTGGTGGAAGCGCTGATCGGCAAGTACCGTGCGACTACCATGGTCTTCGTCTCCAACACAGTGGCTGTCAGCAAGATCGCCGGTGATGAACTGGTGGTCTGGGCTGCGCGTAAACACGAAGGCAGTTCGGTGCCGAAGGTGAATGTGCTGTGGACTGATGGCCTCGGCGTGATGAGCAGCGGTGCCACCGACACCGACGGTTTGCTGCGCCTGAAACACGTCAGCCCTGAGCGTTCGTTCGTGATCGGCGAGGACGAAGAGGGCGGGGTGTTCGTCTCCGAGAACTTCTATTACGACAGCGAAATCTACGACACCAAACTCTATGCCTTCACCGACCGACCGCTGTATCGGCCGGGGGATTGGGTATCGTTGAAAATCGTCGGTCGCGAGTTCAAGAACGCGCGCGATTCGGTGTTGCCGACCGCTGCCGACGTCAACGTGACCGTGCTCGACGCCACGGGCACCGCGCTGCAATCGCTGGCGCTGAAACTGGATTCCAAGGCCGGCACCCAAGGCCGTTTCCAGTTGCCGGACAACGCGGTGGCGGGCGGTTATGAACTGCGTTTCAGCTACAAGGATCAGGCCTACAGCAGCGCCTTCCGCGTCGCCGAATACATCAAGCCGCACTTCGAAATCTCGCTGAACCTGGCCAGACAGGATTACCGCACCGGCGAGCCGGTGAAAGGCAGTTTGGTGCTGCTGTACCCCGACGGAAAACCGGTGGCCGATGCCAAGTTGACCCTGAGCCTGCGTGCCCAGCAACTGTCGATGGTCGATAACGAGCTGCAATACCTCGGGCAATTTCCGGTGGAACTGACCAGCACCGAACTGACCACCGATGCCAAGGGCAACGCGACCCTCGACCTGCCCGCTGCCGAGAAACCGAGCCGTTACATGCTCACCGTGTTTGCCAGCGATGGCGCGGCGTATCGGGTCAGGACCACCAAGGAAATCCTCATCGACCGGGGCGCGGCGAGTTTCCGCTTGAGTGCGCCGCAGCGGTTCAGTGCGGTGGGCGACAAGGTGGCGTTCAACTATCTGAATGAGGGTGGCAGCGAGCAAAGCAAAGCGGTCACGCCGAGTAGCTACAGCTGGGTGCGTCTGGAGGATCAGTCCACTGGCGAAGGCAAACTGGCTTCAAGCGATAAAGCCTTCACCTTGGCCTTCGACCGTCCCGGCACTTACAACCTGACGTTGAAGGATGAGCACGGCCGCGTGGTCGGCGCGACAGGCCATTCGGTGACCGGTGACGGCGTCAAAGCCGTGCCCGGCACCGTGGAAATCGTCCTCGATAAACCCGAGTACAAGGCGGGCGACGAAGCCCTCGCGTTGATCACTTTCCCGGAGCCCGTCAGCGATGCCTTACTGTCGCTGGAACGCGACAAAGTCGAGGCCATGGCGCTGCTGTCCAAGGGCGGCGACTGGTTGAAGATGGAAAAACTCAGCGACACCCAATACCGCGCGCGCATTCCGGTAAAGGACAACTTTGCGCCGAATCTGACCTTCTCCGTGCTCTACACCAAAGGCGGTCAATACAGCTTCCAGAATGCCGGGATCAAGGTGATTGCGCCGCAGATCGACGTGACCATCGCCACCGACAAAGAGGCATACCAACCGGGTGATACCGTGTCCGTCGATCTCACTACCCAGTTCGCTGGCAAGCCGATTCCGGCGCACCTGACGGTCAGCGTGGTCGATGAAATGGTCTACGCGCTGCAACCGGAAGTCGCGCCGACCATCGACCAGTTCTTCTACCACCCGCGCCGTAACAACGTGCGCACCAGCGCCAGTTTGTCGTTCATCAGCTACGACGTCGCATTGCCGGGCAGCCCCGGCGCGCCGGGCAAAGCCAATCGCAGCGAACGTGGCGTGAAAGTGCTGGAGCGGCCGCGTCGCGAAGACGTCGACACCGCCGCGTGGCAACCGGAATTAATCACCGACGCCAATGGCAAAACCCGCTTCACCTTCAAAATGCCGGACTCGCTGACCCGTTGGCGCATCACTGCCCGGGCCATCGCCGATGACGGTCAGGTCGGGCAGAAGAAGCAATTCGTGCGCTCGGAAAAACCGCTGTACCTGAAGTGGAGCGGCCCGACCAAATTCCGCACGGGCGACAAACCGGATCTCGGTGTGTTCGCCTTCAGTCAGGCCGAAAAACCGGTCAAGGCTGAGCTGGTGACTCATTACGCGGGCGCAGAACAGCGCGTGCCCGTCACCCTGAACAACGGCATCAACTACATCGCGCTGCCGGCGTTTGCGTTGGCCACTGGTGAGTGGAC
Organism: Pseudomonas sp. LB3P81; assembly: GCF_054897965.1. NCBI lineage: Bacteria > Pseudomonadati > Pseudomonadota > Gammaproteobacteria > Pseudomonadales > Pseudomonadaceae > Pseudomonas > Pseudomonas sp. LB3P81. The sequence continues at coordinate 4,101,924 of NZ_JBUBVG010000001.1, forward strand.
TGCCGAGCTGGTCCAGGACGGCAAAACCGCCGACGCCCTGGCCGTGCGCCTGACCGCGACCGGCGAAGGTTGGCAGGTCACGCAAAGCCAAAGTCTGGACGTGGCCAGCGGCGATACACCGCTGACCTTACCGGCGGACGCAACGGACATTCGTCTGCGTCTGGATGACAGTCCGCAAGCGCTGTTCCGTTCGGCCCTCGATGATTTGTTGAGCTATCCGTACGGTGGTGTCGAGCAGACGGCCAGTCGTTTGCTGCCGTTGAGCATCGCGTACCCGACCTTGTCGTCGAACCCGCAGATCCGTGATCGCCTGCGTCTGATTATGCAAAACAGCCGTCTGCGACTGGTGCAAATGGCCGGGCCTTCGGCGAGCTTCACCTGGTGGGGCATGGACGGTGAGCCGGATGCGTTCCTCACCGCGTACGCCTACTACGCCGACTGGCACGCCAGCAAAGCGCTGGAGCTGAGCCTGCCGCCGGAGCATTGGCAGCGGGTGCTGGAGGTGTATTCGAAGCAGGCGCAAAACACGCCGCTGTTGCAGCGAGCGCTGATCCTGTCGTTCGCCAAACAGATGCAATTACCGGTGAACACTTTGCTCAGCGGATTGATGGATGATCTGGCGAAAGCGGGCGAGGGCAATGCCGCGAATCTGATGGAAGGTGGCGAAGACAGCATTGTCATGAGCGATCCGGATTCGGCGTTGGGTCTGGCGGCGGCGCGTGCGTTGACCGCTTCTTTGGCGACGCAATCGAAGGTCAACCTGCCGGATGTTTTCAATCGGCAAGTGGCCGATGCGCAACAGCGTCTGGCCGTCAGCTCTCAACCGTTTGCCGAAGCGTTGAACCTGTCGCTGCAAGCCTTCGATCAGGCTCACGCGCAAGCGTTGTTGCAACGGTTGCTGCCACAACAATCGACGCTGGAACGCGCGTTGGCGCTGACCTGGTTGCAACGCAGCATCGAGCAGGCTTCGCCCACCATCGCATTGGCACCGGGTGAAGGCTGGAAGAAAAACTACGGTGATACCGGTGAGATGTATTGGACGTGGCAGGGCGCTGCGCCCGTGCCTGCGGTGTTGTCGCTGACCGGGACGCAAGAGCGCCCGTTGCGTGCAGCGTTGAGCTTCCAGACCAAACAGCCGCCGGTTGATCCGATGGCGGTGACCATCACCCGTCGCTTGTCGCGATTGGTGCCGGGTGACGAAGCCTTCACTTTCAAACTCGAAGTGGTCGGCACCAAGCCGTTGTCCAGCGACAGTCTGTATCTGGACGAAGTGATCATCACCAGCAAAGCCGCGAAACCGCTGCGCTACGGGATGATCGAAGTGCCGCTGCCGCCGGGCGCCGATGTCGAGCGCACCACGTGGGGCATCAAGTTGATGGGTAAGGCCGGCACTGAACCGACTGCGCTGGAGAAGGCGCGCTTCGAACCGGGGCAGATGGCTTACGCGATTCCGGTGGATGCCTTGAGCGGCGAATTGCGGCTGCGTCATCTGGTGCGCTTCTCGCAGAAAGGCCAGTTCAACCTTCCGCCGGTGCGCTTCACTCAGGTCTACGCGCCACAGCACCAGGCTCAGGAGCAGAAACCGGCGCTTGGTCAGGTCACGGTCAACTGACATGACCCGACTTTTGGTCTGGGGGTTGTTGTGCTTGATTCCTGCGCTGGCGACAGCGCAGGACGAGCCGCTGCGTCTGGGCTTCAAAGGTGAACTGCTTTCGTTGAGCCGGACTCAGGTGATTTCTCGCGAGCCGTTGCCTGACTCTTTGCAGACGCCGTTGGGTAGTTTGTGGAAGTTGTTTGTTTACGGCTGGCTGGTGGATACCGGCGCCCATGAATCGCCTTATGAATGCCGCGGACAGTCGAAAGAAGAAGTTTATTGCTGCACGGCTGGCGGCAAGATTGAACGTGATCAGGCGCTGGTGAAGTCGTGCGGGTTGTATTTTGAGCCTGCGCGGTTGGGCATTACTGGCGCAGATTGGCGCACGTATTGGCAGGCGCGGAAGGCGCCTGATTGGATGCTGGATTTGACTTCGTTGCAGCCATCCACGCGAGTTTCGGTGGCTGAATTGCTCAAGGCGTTGGTCGTGATGCCGGCGCAGGATCAGGCGCGGCGGGTATTGCTGGATGTAGTGTTGAGTGCGGCTGACGGTAATGTCGTGGGCGAACTCGGTGGGCGGTTGCGGGTAAAAACCTGGAGCTGGTTGGGGGATCAGGATCCGTCGTCGCGTCAGGGAGGTTTTGCGGGGTGGCTGGCGGATGGCACGCCGATCTGGGCCGGTGGGCGCGGAACCAGTCAAATGGTTCTGCGCAATTACGGTCAGGCGTTGTCTTCAGTGTTGCCGGTTGATTGGCCTTTGGATGCGGGGCGCTGCGTTGAAGTCGGATTGTTTTCCCGCTATCCGATCGGGCGCGTTCTGGCGGGGGATCGTGTTGTTTCTTCCGGGCCGATGCAGGGCGACTTTCGCGTCGAATTCACCAACGGCAACCAGCTCGATATCCACAGTGACGGCGAACTGTTTTTGTTGAAGGACAAGCTCGTCGCCCGCCTGGACCGCGAAGAGTACGTCGCCCGCGTCCTTCAACGGGAAGCCAGACCCGAACCTGCCGAAGCCGCCAAAGCCCTCGCCATCGCCATCCGCACCTACCTTCTGCAAAACGCCACCCGCAACGGTGACTGCCTGAGCATCGACGACAGCAGCAGCCGCCAACGCGTCGCCCCACGCCCTGCCACGACCGAATCGCGCAACATCGCCGCGTGGACCAGCGACCTCGTTCTCGCCGGCAGCGCCGTCACTTACCACTCCGACCAGCCCGGCCCGGACAAACTCTCATGGCAGCAAGCCGTCGAGCAAGCCAACGCCGGCCAACGCTACGACGCCATCCTGCTGCACGCCTACCCGCGCGCGAGCCTCAGCCGCTGGGACAACCCCGTCGCTTCCTGCGAAGCGCTGCCTGCCGCGCAGGACTGGCTGCAAACCCAACGCCGCGGCTGGCGCCAACGCCTTGAAAGCGAAACCGGCTACAACGAAGTCAGCACGTTCGCCGTCTGCCGCCTTGCCTTCGGCCGCCCGTACGTCGACCGCGAACGCCAGCGCATTTATGTGCGCGGCGTGCTGTCGCTGCAAGACCGCCTCGACCTGACCCACGAATACCTGCACCTGGCCTTCGACGCACACCCCAACGGCCAGGATGAAACCTACATCGAAGGGCTCGCCCGCCACCTCTTGCTGGAATAGGCCATGAAACTCCGTTATCCACAGGTCTTCCTGTTCCTTTGTACTTTTTGCGCGTTGCCGACGCTTTTTGCGGCTGAAAGCACCGTCAAACTCGACACCCCCGTCGGTGGCTGGCGCACGGGTGCCGTCGAGGGCGAAGGTGAAAACTTCCGCCAGACCGTCAACTACCCGGCTTCCTCGGTGAATACGCCGGTGGGACAGGCCAACACCGCACGCATTACCGGCCAGATCAAAGCCACACCCAAGTCCGCAGAGCCGGGCCGGTTGATCGTCAACGGCGTCAGCATGCCGCTGAAGATCAGTTCTGCTGGCCGCTTTGATCGACCGTTCTCGTTCCCCAACGGCAGCAACAGCGTCGAAGTCCGCAGCCCCGATGGCCAACAACGCCATCGCACACAATTCCTCAACGCCAGTGGCGGCGCCACCCCGGCGAAATTGCGAGTGTTGCTGGCCTGGGACAGCGACGGTACGGATCTGGACTTGCACCTCATCACGCCAGATGGCGCGCACATCTGGTACGGCGATCGTGTTGTGCCGAATGGTGCGGCGCTGGATGTGGACGTGACGACGGGGTATGGCCCGGAAATCTTCGCCATGCCTGCGCCGATCAAAGGGCAGTATTTGGTGTATGTGAACTACTTCGGGGGCGGATATCGCAGTGATGAGGACGGGCAGGAGGATGCGGTTCAGCCGCTGACCACGGCGCAGGTTACGGTGATTACGGAGGAAGGGACGCCGAACGAGAAGATGGAGACGTTTCTGGTACCGATGCGGGCGGTGGGGGAGTTGACGTTGGTTAAGGGGTTTAGTTATCCGTGAGGGAGTGATTGTGACAGCGGTGCTGACACTATCCGCTTCACATTTGTCGCAGCAGTGCTGCGACAAATCTATTTAGTCAGCAGGCTGCTGACCGAGTCGGTCCTGCGCATCTTGGTAAGCGACTTCACGCTCGCGCTTTCCAATTGCGATCACAAACACCACAACCTCTTGATCAAGTACCTGATAGATCAGGCGATAGCCGGCGCTGCGTAGTTTTAGCTTGTAGCAATCTGGCAAATTACGAAGTCGATTAGCTTCGATGCGAGGGTTTTCCAACACCTCGGCGAGCTTCTTTTTGAACTGCTGGCGCAAGGTATCGCCCAGTTTGTTCCACTCTTTCAGCGCGCGACGATCAAATTCGAGGCTATAGGTCATCCAGACTTACCTTGACTCGCTGAGGGGCGGCAAGACGTTCTGTGACGACGGCGATGAGTGCTTCATCCTCTTCGCTGAGTAATGCAGCTTTGAAAGGCAACTTGCCCCGCTCGGCGACGTATTGAAGGGTTTGGCGCAGAAGCTCGGAGGGCGTTACCCCGAGTTTTTCCAGCTCGGCAAATGAACGCTGCTTTAGGTCATCGTCGATGCGGATATTGATGGAAGCCATGGTTAGAAGCCTGTAATGACGTTTGTCGTTACGGTAGCAATTGGTACCTAGGCCCACAACCCCTGACTCAGTGTTTTCAGACGACAGGTTGCTTTCTTTCAGGCATTAAAAAGCCGGCTTGTGGGCGGCGTTATTTTTGTAATATTGCCTTATTTTATTGGGCTTTGTTAGATCTTGTGTTCTTGTCCCCCCACTTGTCCCCCCATGCAGGTGCTGCGTAGCCTGACGATCAGTTGCGTTGGTCGATTGTTGCCGTTCGTGACAAATAAAGCTTGGAGGGGACCCTCCGAATCCAGTATCACGGGCGAGCGTGCTGGGAATTCCTGTAGACGATGCAGATGGCTTGATGCATGTCACTGTCAATGCTGAATTCCGCCTATCTCAGGATGATCCAGTGGAGATGGATCGCTACTTCCATCGTGTGAGTTACCTCTTCATGGCAGCGACTAAGGTGTACGGCAATCGCTGTCGTGTATTTGGTTGAAAGTAGAGAGTGAGCTGCGGTGTTGAGGTTGGTATCTTGGTGGCTATTCGCCATGATGTCCAGGCTCCGCAAAGGTCATCAAGGTCATGCACTACCTCTCCAAGGACACTCAGCATTTACGTATCAAGCCGGCAGGCGCACGAATCTTTCGCACTGGTCGCGTTACGGGCAACTGGTTGAAAACTGTACAGGTTGAATGCGCTGTGCTGGTTCAGGATTGTTCGAGCGGGTAAAGTTCAGCTATTTGTTGTAGTGCATCGCAGGGAGGCAGTTGGCAGTCATCGTTGACCTACCCCCCCCACCCTGCGATTTCCCGAATTGTCTCAGCTGGAAGTCAAGGCTTTCGGTCAGTCCTAAGAAAGGAAGTCTTCATGTCGATCAATCAAACAGAACTCTATGACGCACTGCAAGGCTTGACCCAGTGTGAGGATGTGAGGGCAGAGTTCATCTATGGACTCCTGAATGCCTACGGCTTCGCCAAGAGCACGATCACTCAGCTAAGGAACGGTGGTGCCCGTAACGTGGCCAAGATCACTGGTGATGTCGCACTGAAAGGCCAGCTCTATTTTCACCCTGTTCAAGCCGGTGAGGACCTCCACAACATCGTGGAGGTCCTCAGGGGTGGTGATGCTATCAAGGCGCAGAAGATCCGTTTTGTGATTGCGACTGACTTCGATGAGCTGGTCGCTTATGACCTGAAGGCGGATGAGCGCTTGGAAACCGCATTCACTGAACTCCATCAGCAGTACAGTTTTTTCTTGCCGCTGGCGGGCTTGGAGAAGAGTTACATACACAGCGAAAGCGTGGCGGACGTAAAGGCCGCGGAGAAGATGGGGCGGCTGTTTGACTTGATCCGTGAGCGTAACCAGATCACTACCGCTGAGGACGTGCATAGCCTCAACGTCTTCCTGACTCGCTTGTTGTTCTGCTTCTTTGCTGAAGATACCGAAATTTTTGTCAAGCATCAGTTCACCGATGCGATCAAGTCCACGACTCGTGAAGATGGTGAGGACGTTTCGGAGTTTCTTGGCAAGCTGTTTGCGGTCCTGAACGCTACTGAAACAGGTACCCTGCGCCAGTCGATGCCTGCGCACCTGAAAGCTTTCCCGTATGTAAACGGCGGTTTGTTCGAGCAACAGATGACAATCCCCTCATTCGGGGCCAAATCTCGGCGTTTGCTGTTGGAGTGCGGAACTCTGGACTGGTCGCAGATCAATCCGGACATCTTTGGTTCCATGTTCCAGGCGGTGATCGACGAAGAGCAGCGCAGTACCATGGGCCAGCACTATACCTCCGTGAGTAACATCATGAAGGTCATCCAGCCATTGTTCCTAGACAAGCTATACGCGGAGTTAGACCTTTCGCGCGGTAGTGAGAAAAAGCTGCAGGCATTGCTGGAGCGTGTTGCTCAAATCAAGATTTTCGATCCTGCCTGTGGCTCGGGTAACTTTCTTATTATCGCCTATAAGGAGTTGCGCCGCTTCGAGATGGAGGTCTTCCGTGCGCTGAATGACTTCAGTAAACAGCGTGTGATGTTCATGAGCGGCATCAAATTGTCGCAATTCTACGGCATCGAAATTGACGACTTTGCTCATGAGATTGCTTTGCTGTCGTTGTGGCTTGTTGAGCATCAGATGCACACTGAGTTCAAAGTGGCCTTTGGTCACGCGGAACCGATGTTGCCGCTGAAGGCGAGCGGCAATATTGTCCATGGAAACAGCCTGCGCCTTGAGTGGAATCGTATTTGCCCTAATACGGCCAATGATGAGGTGTATGTGATCGGGAATCCGCCGTTCGTTGCATCTGGTAAAGATCGCTCCAAAGAGCAAGATGACGATATGGCCCTGACTTTCCAGGGGTTTGACAGCTACAAGGACCTTGATTTGGTAGCTTGTTGGTTTTGGAAGGGCGCACAGTACATCAATGGCACTCGATCTGAATTGGCCTTGGTATCCACCAACTCAATCTGCCAAGGCGAGCAGGTAGCAATGCTTTGGCCAGGTATCCTTGATCTCGGCCTGAATATCAGCTTCGCATACCAACCATTCAAGTGGAAAAATAGTGCCAAGAAAAACGCAGCCGTCCATGTCGTGATTGTTGGGTTGTCTACAAATCCCTCGAGTCGAGTGATTTTTAAAAACATTGGGAATGAATGGCACGCTCAGACAGTTTCCAATATCAGCCCATACCTACTGGAAGGAGGCAACACCGTCGCTTATGGACGGCGCAAACCAATCGCCCAAGTCACTCCTTTTGCCAACGGAAGTATTGCCGCCGATGGTGGGCACCTTATCTTAGATGCTGCTGAGCGTGAGCAGCTTATCTCCTCTGAACCTGCTTCTGCTAAATGGATTAAGCCCTATCGTGGGGCAGACGATCTTCTTTCCGGAATTACTCGATATTGCTTGTGGCTGGCTGATTGCACACCCGATGAACTGAGCTGTATGCCCGAGGTAACGAAGCGTGTTGAGCGTGTGAAAGGTACTCGACTCCTCAGTCCGAAGGAACAGACGAAAAAAAAGGCGAATACTCCTCATTTATTCACAGAAAACCGCCAGCCCCGAGTAGGTAATTATCTGGCCATCCCTAGAACATCCTCGGAGAACCGAATGTATGTTCCCATTGGCTATGTAGACAGTTCTGTTATAGCTAACAACGACTTGCAAATTATCCCTAATGCGACTCTCTACGAGTTCGGCGTACTTACTTCAACCATGCACAATGACTGGATACGCGTTGTGGCTGGGCGTATGAAAAGCGATTACCGCTATTCCGCCTCATTGGTCTACAACACGTTCCCATGGCCCGAAGCCTCCGAAGCTCAGCGCACGCAGATCGAAGCTCTAGCTGAAGAAGTACTGATGGTTAGAGAGCACTATCCGGACAAATCGCTGGCTGACCTGTACGACCTTAGCTGCATGCCAGATAGCCTCACATCCGCCCACAAGGCGCTAGATACGGCGGTTGAACGACTGTATCGATCCCGACCGTTCCGTGACATCTCTGAACGCCTAGATCACCTGTTTGACCGTTATGAGATGCTGATTGAGCAGGAGCGTCAGCTGCTGGCTGCTCAAGCTGAGACCAAGAAAATCCGTAAGCCCCGCGCATCCAAGACTGCCGCCTAGTAACTGGAAAGGACTCAAGAATATGGTTGATTTGTTGAAGGTGGAGTACGCCCAAACGGGCAAGAGCGCGAACCTGAATGAGATGGGGATGCGCGAGATGCAGGCTCGGGCCTTCGCTTCGCGCACCAGTCAGTACCTGCTGTTAAAGGCCCCCCCAGCTAGCGGAAAATCCCGCGCCCTAATGTTTCTGGGGCTCGACAAGTTGGTGAGTCAGGGACTGCGTAAGGTCATTGTCGCGGTGCCGGAGATGTCCATCGGTGCCTCGTTTCGCGACACTACGCTGACCGAGCATGGTTTCTTCGCGGATTGGTTGGTGCTGCCGTCGAACAACCTGTGCTTGCCAGGTGGTGAGGGCTCTAAAGTTGAATCGTTCCGTCGCTTTATGCAAGCGCCTGATGAGCAGATCTTGGTTTGCACGCATGCGACCCTGCGCTTTGCCTTCGAGAAGCTGACCCCGGCTGATTTCAACGACACTCTGGTGGCGATTGACGAGTTCCACCACGTCTCCGTCGATGGCGATAACCGCCTGGGGGCGCTGATTGACTCCCTGATGAAACAGTCCAACGCGCACATCGTTGCGATGACCGGCTCTTACTTCCGTGGCGACACGGTGCCGATCCTACTGCCGGAAGATGAGGTGCAGTTCGACAAGGTGACGTACACCTATTACGAGCAACTTAACGGCTATCGTTACCTGAAGTCACTGGGCATTGGTTACCACTTTTACCAGGGGCGCTTCATCGATGCGCTTAAGGACGTGCTGGACAGTCGCAAGAAGACCATCATCCATATTCCGAACGTCAACAGCGGTGAGTCCACGAAGGACAAGCACGGAGAGGTCGACCATATCCTCGATGTGATGGGGACTGTGCAGCAGCAAGATCCGAACACTGGGATTATCACCGTTAAACGCCCTGATGGGTCGCAGATGAAGGTGGCCAACCTGGTTGATGACGGCCCGATACGCCCCTTGGTTGTCGAATATCTACGCAACATCAAGAAGGCGGATGACCTGGACGCTGTGATCGCCCTTGGCATGGCGAAAGAAGGTTTCGACTGGCCCTGGTGCGAGCATGTTCTGACCATCGGTTATCGAAGCTCGATGACAGAAATTGTGCAGATCATCGGCCGTGCCACCCGCGACTCTGAGGGTAAAGCCCACGCTCAGTTCACTAACCTGATCGCTCAGCCTGACGCTGAGGATGAGGACGTGAAAGTGTCGGTAAACAACATGCTCAAGGCGATCACTTTGTCGCTTCTGATGGAACAGGTGCTAGCCCCGACTGTCACCTTCAAACCACGCTCGCAGATGAAAGAGGGCGAGAGGGTTGAGCCAGGCACAATCATAATCAATGACGTAACTGCCCCTGTCTCCGATAAGGTCATCAAGATTTTGAATGGCGACAGCGACGACATTATTGCCACGCTGATTCAGAAACCTGAGGTTGGGAAGTCATTGGTAGGTGGTGGGGTTGAACCTGAGGTCATCAATGAGAACGAGCTGCCCAAAATTATTGAGACGAAATACCCTGACCTAACCCCTGAGGAGGTCGAACAGGTACGCGAGGGGGTCCTGACCAAAGTATTGATCGGTACATCTGGTGGACTGTTTGATGAGGCAGACCTCCCTCCGGATGCGGTGATCATTGAGTGCGGCAGTACGGCTGATGGCGCATGCTATCCGATAGAGGAGTCTCGTGGTGAGTACGGCACACAGCCGATCCCTCAGCCCTCCAATTCACCGGAAGGAAGTCGGCAGTTTGTGAAAATGGGCGATAAGTTCATCAACATCGAAAACTTGACTATCGACTTGATTGATCAGGTCAACCCGTTCCACGGCGCTTACGAAATCCTGTCAAAATCCGTGACCCCCGCGATGCTCAAGACAATTCAGGGTGTAGTTGCAGCGGGCCGTATCAACATGACCGACGAGGAAGCGGTGATCCTCTGGCCGCGCATCGTGGCATTCCGTCAAGAGAAAGGACGCGAGCCATCTCTGGTCTCAACGGACCCGATTGAGGTGCGTTATGCCGAGGGGTTGGAGCACATCAAGAAGCGTAAGCGCGAGAAACTTCAGCAACAGCAAGCGGTGTGATTGAGGGCAATGTAATGATCCTTCAGGGTAAAAAACGCCGCGAGTTGAGTTCGCTGGATGACATTTTTGGCGCGTCGGATGATTTTGGTCTACTCAACGTCAAACCACGATCTGTTGCGCCCGGTAAATATGACCTGATGGCTTCTCGGTTTGAAGAGGTCAACCAGTTCATTGATCAGCATGCTCACCTGCCGTCCGAGCACGGTGAAAGCTTGTCTGAACGGCAAATGGCGAAGCGCTTGAGGGCGATCGTGGAGGGTGGCGATCACGCCACTCTAGCTGCCCTAGATCGGCACAATGTACTGGCCGGACGTGAGCTGGACAAAATCGTCACGTCCACAACGCCTGTCCCCCCCGAGGATGTGATGAGCATCGACGATATATTGGGTGGTGATGACTTGGGGCTGCTCGATTTAGGCGATATGAGTATCCTCGACATCAAGCACGTGCCGACTGAAAGGGATATGCCGAATGAGGTAGCACAGCGCACGAAGTGCGAGGACTTCTGGCAGTTTGAGACGATCTTCAAAAAACTGCATGTCGACCTCAAAAGCGGCAAGGCAGAGTCCGTGCGCTTTGCTGAGAACTGGCAGATTACGGTAGGCAACGCCTTCATCCTCAATGGTGTCATGTGCTTTGTGGATGAGGTTGGCGATGAGCACGGGCGTGGTGAGCACAAAGATGCACGGTTGCGGCTGATCTTCGAGAACGGAACGGAGTCGAACATGCTGCGCCGTTCTCTTGGTCGGGCCCTCTACATGGAGGAAACAGGCCGTCGCATACTGCGTGATCGAGACGATACGTTGGCTGAGGCCTTCCAAGATATTCGCCTGACCCATCGTGACCAGCGCACCGGGGTGATCTATATCGTCAAGTCTATGAGCAACAACCCAGCTCTGGCGCAGTTTCCGCACCTGTACAAAATCGGTTACACCGAACTTACGGTAGATCAGCGGATTCGTAATGCAGAGCGTGATATTGCCTTCCTGGAAGGCCCAGTACAGAAAGTGACAGAGTTCGAGTGTTACAACATGAATCCGCAGCGGTTCGAGTCCCTCGTTCACGGCTTCCTTGCAGTTCAACGACTCAACGTGGATTTGGTCGGAAAGGACGGGAAGCACTATCGCCCACGTGAGTGGTTCGCTGTCTCGTTAGAGGTGGCAAGGGAAGTGATCAGCCGAATCATTGATGGAACAATCACGCAGTACCGGATGGACAATACGACAGGGCAAATGGTCAAAAAAAATCGTCAGCTGTCTTGAAGGGCAGTCGCCAACGAAGGCCATTCAAGGCGTTGGAGACGTCATGAGCGGCCACAGCATGGCTGCCAATCGTCTCCGGGCATTTAAGGTCAAAGGTATAGAATCCGCAATCGGCTCAAGCGTGGAAAAAGCACAATGAAAATTTCATCGATACATGCAGAGTCTGTTGGGCCTTTGAGCGGTGAGCCAATCATTTTCCAGAATGACTGGACCGAAGAGTTGGAGTCAAAAATACTCCTGACCGGCCCAAATGGTTGCGGAAAATCAACCGTTTTGCGTGCAGTCGCTACGCTGTGGGAAGCACTGGGTTACTGGCTGGATCAGCGCAAGGCTCTGCCGCAAAAACATGAATCCAGACAATGGCTACAGCGCTGGGAGGGGATCGCGGTAGTTTTTGAAAATCTGCAGCCCTTTACATCTGACTCGGTAGGGTTGGTTTTTGGAAATATGGATTGGGTGGAGGCTATGCAAGCCAAACACTCGAACACCCATTGGATTGGCGAATCAGTTGCCAGAACCGGCAAGCCCGGCCAGCCAAAGCGCTCCTTGTATCTTCCCAAAGAAGCCTGGATTGAAAAATGGTCTGAAAGTCGCAAGCAATTGATTCTGTCCCACGAGAAGGTCGACGCCCCGAACCTGATTTACCTGGATGCGGAAGAGCGGCGCTGGGTCTCACCCAAAAGAAATGTTTCTGAGCCTTTGCCCGACATTCTGACTCAGCGCTGGCTTGCCAAGTATGTAGTTTCTGAGGATTGGCGAGGTCAGTTAGAGGCGTCGCTTATAAATTTAAAGACAACGCAGCTTCACAAGTTCCATGAAGTGATTAGAGGACTTAACCAGTTTCTTGTCGGGAAAGAGATTGACCCCGACATCAAGCCGGGTGAGGGGCGGTTACGCGTGAAGATCAATGGAAAGCGCGGCGTTTACCACTCGTTGGATGAGCTCAGCGCTGGTGAACACCAGGTGCTGATTCTCCTCTATCTGCTGCATCGCTGGCTGCAAAAAGGTGGAGTTGTACTGATCGATGAGCCCGATTTGTACCTGCATCCATCACTGGTCGCACCACTACTGAATGCAGTAGAAAAACTTATTGAGAATCACGGTGGTCAGCTAATTATTACCTCTCACTCGGTAGATGTTTGGCAGCGTTACGAAAGCCAAGGGATGCGTATTGAGCTCCACACCAAAGGAGCTGATGCATGAGCAAGCTGGAAACCCGTATCCGCGAAATCAAGGAACAGCAGATCGGTAACTCCAGCAAGCGTGTGTTTTTGCTGGAGGGAGTGGACGACGTTCAGGCCTTTGAGGTTTTTTTGGGGAAACGCCATCCAAATTTCGGAAAAGATTGGGTGCTGGCTTCGGCAGGTAAAAAGCAAAACGTCATTGATATCCTCGTGCAAGAACCGGATTGGCTGGGATTGGTGGATCGCGACGAGTGGTCTGACGAGAAAATAACCGAAATAGCCCAGGCAATGGAAAACCTGATTTTCTTGCCTAGATACTGTATCGAAAACTACTTGGTATTACCCCGCGAACTATGGAGTGCCCTGCCCCCAAAACAGCAGCAAAAACTCACGGGAGGTTTTGCCCAGCTGGAACAGTTGGTTTTGCAAGATCTTGATCGCTGGGTAAGTCACGGTGTGTTGTGGTCAATTGTCAATCCATTATGGGAAGGGCTACGCTCATTGGGTTTCAAAGAGAAGCTGCTTGATCCTGATATCTCTTTTGATCATGGGGAAATACTCAGGGTCCTGGCTGAATGGCATCAGTTCATGGAGCCAAATGACATCATGCAGCGATTTCGGGACAAGCTGGAAGCGGTCTCACGTTTATCACTGACCGAAAAGCTCGCTCGCCATGTTCATGGGAAAAAATTCTACGAGGCGGTAATAGATAGATCGCTGAATGATTTACTCGGCCAAAAGTCAGCAATTGATAGGCAAAAGTCCATTATCAGATTTATGAGCGTTCCTGACGACCTTGATTTCGTATGGGAGCGAATGGGGTTGAATTGACAGGTAGTACCAGAGAAATATGTTATGGGCGGACGCTTAGCAAACGGCAGAGTGAGACTGTCTCTGAATATTTCGCGCTCTGAGGCCGCCAGCACGGAAGCAGCGCAGCAGGCCAAGATGCTGATAAAGACGAACATCAAATCCAGAAAGCGTAAAACGGCTATGGCAAGCTCCTCGTAGAAAAAAGGTATGAGCTGCGGCAAAGACAGCTCATGCCGACGGTTGAACTTGGTGGTCGTGCTTTTAAAGGTAACCCCGTTCAGCCAAAGACACGCACCCTTCATGGCCCACGACCACATGATCTAAGGTCCGTGTACCGACCATGTTGAGTGCATCTTTGAGAATTGTAGTCAACTTGCGGTCAGCCAGGCTGGGCTCCGGGTCTCCGGAGGGATGGTTGTGAACCAGGATCACCGCCGCTGCGTTATGCTCCAAGACAATCTTGACCACCTCTCGTGGGTACACGTTGGCACCATCCAGCGTGCCTCTGAACAGCTCCCGAAACCCTATTACTCTGTGTTTGGTATCGAGCAGTAGCAGAGCAAAGACTTCGTACTCATGGTATTGCAGCAGTGTTTGTAGATGGCTGAATACTTGCCTGGGCTCAGTCAAGGCCTGTCCTTTAGATAGACGACTCATCGCGAGTTGTTGAGCCATCTGTAGGATGTCGGCCTCGGTGACCGGGGATTCCATGACGTAGGTACCGGTCATTTCGCCAGCCCTGAGTTTGTGATATTTCATGACTGTATTCCTGTACGAATTAGGGAGCACGCTGGGGAAGTTGAGAAAAGCGTTACTGGACCGAAGGCCTGCTGTTGTGCCACATGGCTTGCGACTCCAACTTCTGAGCCAGTGAGGGGGTGGCAGGTGCTGTCCGTTGGGCTTGGGGCTCTATTGGGCTGGGCTGATCTTCAATGGTGGGGAAGAACTCCTCGACAATGGCCCCGGTGTCCTCCTCGCTGTCTTCAAAGGCCCCATTGTTAAAGCCCTGCCGGGCCGCGTGATCTAGGGCGCTCTGGTCAAATCCCGCGGCTTGCCGGGTTTCCTCCAGTTGCTTGGCTTCCAGCAAGGCATCTTCCATGCTCAGGCCGCTGCGCACCGTGATGTCCACGTAGAAGATCGGCGTGCCATGGCTCTGCCGGGTGGACTTACCGCGCAGGCGTAGCTCCAGTGGCAGGCAGGCTAGGCGGTTGCCGGAGATTGCTTGCAGGTAATGCAGGCGCGCTGCCAGGGTGCGGATGCTGTTGAAACCGGTGGTGCGAAACACAAAGCTGCCCAGCGGATCATCATCGCCAATCACCACGTTCAGCCGACCGTAAGGCTTGCAGGCATTGCCTTGGGCCAGTGAGCAGCCATCCGGTGAAGGGCAGGGCAGCGACTGGATGCCGTCCTTGGTCAAACGCTTGCAGGTCTCACCATTGCCGACGCACAGCGGTCTGCCCGTGTTACGGTCGAACAGGCTGTAGTCAGCGCGAAAGCTCAGGTCCGGCTCGTTGAACAGTAAGTGGATCGGAATGCTGCGCAGCTTGCCGCCCTGACCATTGCGCAGTTCTTCGTTAAGGGGATGCAGCAGCCAGCCTTCACGGCTCTGTACCTGCGAAGTAATGGTGAACTGGTCGTCCTTTTCCGGCAGTCGTTTGCCGTTTTTCTCCACGACCTTCCCGATGGAGATACGTCCGAGTACCGGAGGGGTGATCGCCAGACCTTTGAGCATGATGAATCTCCTGCAACTGATAATAAAAAAGCCACCGGGACGTAAACGGTCCAGGTGGCTTGGGTGACGGGGAATGGTTCAGCTGATCAGAAAGCGGCGACTGCCTGTTTTGATCTTGGGGTAGCGGGCATGCAGGTAGGGTTTATCCTTGAGCATCTGTTCGACATCCAGACCAATGCTGTCCTTGGACTTCTTCCAGCTGATATAACCTTCAGCAAACTCTGCGCGGGTGGCTTCACCAATGGCCTGCTGCAGGACCTGCTTGAGCTGCGCCTCACGCGTCTCCTGCTGGTTAATGCTCTGGCGAACAGCTTTGAGCTCCAGGTAGGTGGTGGCCAGCTCCGTGTGCTGACTGAAGTCCAGGGTCCGACCATTGTCCTCGGGGTAGAGGCAGCGCAACGCCGCTTCTGCTGAGTCAGTACCATCGGCCTGCGGCGGGGTATCACTGATCACGTAATCCCAGAACAGCCGCTCCAGGTCGATCAGCCGAGCAATCAGCGCCTCGTCGCGTTCGATGCGATGGATTTCCAGGTGTTGACCGCCGAGCAGTACCGCCACATCCGCCGCCTGTTTGCCAGTCACGGCGAGCTGGTGCATGACTTGCAACTGCACATACTCGGGCACACCCTCCTTCCAGAGGCGTGCGCCATTTATGCCGGCGGTTTTGCATTCGAGGATCTGCACCTCTGGTGCGCCGATCACCTCACGGTCGATGTTGGCCAGCATCCAGCTCAGTTGCGGGTCTGGGTGTTGCAGTACGGCATTGATTCGTCGGACCCGGTGGCCACTGCGCTTGGTGTAATGCGCCGCCACGATAGGCTCCAAAATGTTGCCCCAGTAAGCCGGGCTTTCCTCATCCTGCGGATCGAGCTTGGGCAGTGAGGTATCACGCCCGGTTTTCTCCATCCACAGTTCCAGCTGGGATTTGTACGGGTTAAGCCCTACGGCAGCGGCGGCATCCGAGCTGCCAATGCCTTGTTTACGCACGGCCAGCCAATCCTCTCTTGGTAGCTGTTTGGTGCCCACCAGGCGCAACGCCGGACGGGGTTTGCTGCTGGGTTGTTGCAGAGTTTGCGTGCCCATGATGTTTTCCTGTGCGGCATAAAAAACGCCTGGCCAGCAGAGGCTAACCAGGCGCTTTAACGGTTGAGTAAGTGAGTGGAGCTAGGCGGCTAGTTGCAGTGCGGCCTGCAGGGCGCGTTGTTTGATGACAGCACCTTGGCCAAACCAAGCTGAGTCCATGCGGTATTCGGTACTGCGAGCCCGTCGCTCGTGATCGACGTACTCGGTCACCGCGTTGAGCAAGCCCCATGCAGTTCCTTGGGCCGATTCCAGTGTGGCGCCGCGACCTTCGCCTTCGTACAGGCTTTGAACCTTGCGCAGTGCGCGCTCGTTCGGCAGGATTTCGGGCAGTTTGCTATTGGGGGTTACGTCACACAGCACGTTCATGAAAAAGCCCATCGCTTCATGCCACTGCACTTTGCGTTCAGCCAGTACCCGCATTTGGTACATGAACTCGTCCCATTGCGAGACGGCGATGCCCAGCTGCTTTTTCACTGTTTGCGGATCGAAGCGGGTGTTGTGCGGCACCTTGATCGCGTGGGTGGTGCCATCCAGGGCGATGGTCAGCGTGTTGTTGCAGACCACGCGCACGGTGGTAGGGGTGGCGGTGGTGGCCAGCGTCCCGTCACAGGACGTCGCCAATAACAGATAGCCGTTGACCTGATCGTTGCCCTTCAACTCGGTCGATTGACCGGTGCGTGCCAAGGCCCAAAACTTGCGGCCACCCTTTAGCACGCCAGCGGTTTCCAACTCGTAGCCGGAGACCTCGGTCAGATCCCGGTAGAACTCTAGGACTTCACGCGGTTGCACGATTTGGTAGCGGTTGGATACGACGGAAAGCGGTGCCTTGGTATCGGAACGATATAGCACTTTTTGTTCCGGGAACGAGTGGATGGTGCCCAGTGGGCCAATGCTGTCGGCCTTGAAGTGAACAGGACTTTCTTGAATCTTCCAGTCCATACCCGCTTCACGCTGCCAGACTTCCAGCGGTTGTTTGGGGGAGAGGCGACTGCCCAGGCCATGCCAGGGCGTAGCGCCAACGTAAGCCATTTGTTCAACGAGATGAGCCATGGGAATGATTCCTTGCGAATGAATGGAAAAGAGCGTCGTTTCATCAACAAACGACGCCTGTTCACAACGACTTAACGATTGACGCTGAAGCTGTAACCGCAGTGCAAACACTGGTAATTATTAAGGGCTTTCTCATCGATCTGTTCGCCCAAAGTTGCACCGGCTATTCCGCCAGCCACTCCACCAAACAGTCCTCCGAGTAGTGCTCCAGCAATACTGCCGATAGCAATCCCGACTGGCCCGCCAACCACGCCCAGTGCTGCACCGACTTCTGCACCCGACAGCGCTCCGGCAGCGCCACTCGCAGCCCCGCCAGCGGCACCAATCAGGCCTCCCGCTTGTTTGCCGATGTTTTTAGTAACCACACGTCCTGAGTTACAGCTTGGGCAAGGGGTATACATATTGTTTCTCCATAATTGATTGCTTGAGTGTTTTTATAGTTAGAGGGTTGTTGTTTGCTTGTTCTAACTGATTGAAGCTGGAGTTCATATTTGTAATGTGTGTTTGAGATAAATTTAAATAGACTATTTGCGATAAATTAATGAGTGAATATTTGTAAAAGTTTATATTCCATAAAGCTATAAGCAAAAGACTAATTATTCTATTTTGGTCTTTTCAATGTGGTCGACTTGGTTCTCTAACCCATGCGCCAGTTAGTACTTGTGAGGTTGGTAGTGATGGTTGGGTTGGTTCTTGTGTGTGGGATCACGGGGCGGGTTCACGCTGTGTATTTCTATACGTAAGCACCTTTCTGCACGCATTCAGGCAGACCATTTACAGTCCACCTCGTAGCAAATTCCACTGACGAGAGGTGCACGATGGACGCAAAAGCTCACACGCAAATGAGGGTGCTTCGGTTGAAGCAGGTACAGGAACGTATTGGTTTATCGCGGTCGACTATTTATGACCGGATGAATGTTGCCTCACCTCGTTACGACAGCACGTTCCCCAAACCGTTGAAGATCGGATGCTCTGCCGTTGGTTGGCTGGAGGAAAGCGTGAATGATTGGATTCGTTCAAAAGTGGTTGAGGCCAGTGTCTGATGTCAATGAATCAATCAATACGTTTTTCACTAACTCGACAATTGGGATAAAGAACAAATTGTCTTTTTGCTCGGGGTGACTCTGGAGTGGGGCGTTTCTGTTGCCTGAATTGCCCTGTGCGGACTGAGTAAGGGAATTCTGGATCCTTTGTTATTAGCTATTAGCTCTATCAACAATATCCCATTCCTATCACTCATTGGTAGGTGGCAGTGATGCTGGCTGTATTGGCCAGCAACTGTTGTTGGTTTGCGTAAGGCGGTGGGTCTAATAAGGTGGGTGTATATTTATTGTGGTTGTCACGGCATAAGCCTGTGCATGCCAAGCACAGGCGTTTAGGAATAGTGGGCAGAGACTAAATATGAAAAAGAAAGAGCTTCAGCGCGTCGAAGCAGCTTTGTTGGAAAGTACGACTACATATTTCGATACGTATAACACTAAAGGTATAGCTGTTGGAGGAGAGCGTGGTGCAGTACTGAAAATTAAAGACATCGAATCACTGGTAAAGGAAATCGCATCGAGTGATGGTGATCATTTCTATGTTCAGGTTTTTCGAAGTGAGTCAAGAGTCGGAATGACGAGAACTGGGAAAAGGTTGTTGATGAATCTTTGGGCCTGGGAGGAGATCGAAAAGTATTATCCTATTCATGACTTCACTCCTTATGTGAAAGCATTCTTTGAGTGTTCACATGAACATGCTCGGATGTATTACAACTTAAGGAATCCTCGATATGTCAACGGTGATCCTACAGGAGTGATAGAGTCCCTGAACAGCGTCATAGAGGGGATACGGGCTACCGTAGGGGGGCGTGCTTTCAAAGCGAATATTAATACGCACCGTAGGCTCTCGAATAAAAACTACAAAAGCCTCCTGACCTACATTGATGCAATTTTTGAAGGATGTTCGCGAGTGCTGGTCTTGAGGGTGGATCTTGGCTACTCTAAGTCTGTGGTTCCCCGGTTTCGAGAAGGAATGCAATTTGAAACCGTAAAGACTCAGCGAGAGAAACTCTTAAAGTTATTGCGACGTAAGCTGCCTTCTAAAACCCTCTTAGGGCATGCTTGGAAGTTGGAATTTGGCATTTCTAAGGGTTACCATTATCACTGCATGTTTTTTCTAGATGGTTCGAAGCTGCGTGAAGATGTGTCCTGGGCTAGAACTGTTGGTGAGCTTTGGGTTGAGCGAGCTACGGAAGGGCAGGGGGTGTATTACAACTGTAATCGTACCAAGAGTAATTATCGTGCCTGTGGTATTGGTATGATTGAGCACTCCGATAGAGAGAAGCGGAAAAACTTGCAGAACGCGGCAGTGTATCTGACTAAAATTGAGTATTACATGCGCATAGCAACTGAGGGGCGGGCCAGGACCTTTGGTCGCGGGGAGATGCCTAAAATAGCAATCAAGAAGAGGGGGCGACCTAGAAGGCTACTCGTAAGTGAGGCTGCTCAGTCTTCTATCTAGGTATTAAGCGATGATTTCATTGACCAAGTCACGGAATTGCTCATCGGTCTTGTGCCACCTTTTGAGAGTGTTTACGAGCAGGTTTTTCGACAAGCTGATTCTTTCTCTATCGATAAAATCACCCAGTTCATTCTCTATTGATTGCGCAGCATGCTTTAAATCCAACCAGCCATGTTTAGGACGTTTTTCCCTCATGAGTGTTACGGCGTAGTCTTTTGCTGGTTGGAGTTTTGAGTTGCTGGCATTGGCGGCAGTAGATGCTCTGCGATGATTCAGGGCTGCGTGGATATCTATTTCGGAATTATAGAAAGCATGGACAGCCGCCACTTCAGCTTTCGTACTGGCCTGTACAATCAAGGGCCAGCTTTTATTCAGGTCTCCACTATCAAGGGTTTGCTGTGCGATTTCATTTAGGAGGCATGCATAAATAAATGGATAGGTTGGATTCATTTGATCTGTAGCAATATGTACTAGCCATTGATCGTCGAGCAGTGCCTCGCTAATTTCGCCTTTTTTAATACCATCCCTAAGCCCTTGGGTAAAACCATCAAAGCAAGTGCTTTCTGGAATGAGGTTATATGTTGTTCGAAGGGATTCCCATGTATTTAAGATTAGGGTTTCTGGAGATTTATTAGCTAGCATCTCAAAAAGCATTTTTTTATTGCTCCGTATGTTTTATGACTCTTCATTGTGTTTAGGTGAGGTTAGGAACTTAGCCCAATCAATCATCAGGGCGCGCCGCTTGTCTAGAAAATCGGAGCGGGAGTAAGCCCCTTCTGTTTGATCTCGCTCGTCGTGAGCGAGTGCCATCTCGCAAACCTCACGAGGATAATTTGTACATTCACCTGCCCAGTCACGAAAAGACGAACGAAAGCCGTGCCGGGTGATCTGTTCGTAGTCCATGCTATGCAGAAGCGTGCGTACGGCGTTTGCGTGCATAACCCCTGTCTTGCCCTGCCCTGGGAATAGAAATGGGCTTCCTTCAACTCGTGGAATGCTCCGCACCAGCTTCACGACTTCATCAGAGAGCGGGACGATAAAAGCTACCCTCATTTTCATACGCTCATCCGGCAGAGACCAAGTGCCGGCTTCCAGATCAAACTCATCCCAACGTGCAAACCTCACCATGTGGGCGCGTGCGCTGGTCATGATTAGGAATTGAGCGGCCAAGGACGCTGGTGTGGTGTTTGCGCTGAGTTTAGCCATCAGGGTGGGTACATCCTGCCAGCGCAATGCTTCAAAGTGCTCGCGCTTCCGAGCCTTCTTCTTTTCAGCACGACTCAACAGATTGTCTAAGTGACCACGCCAGCGAGCAGGGTTCTCACCTTCGCGTAGGCCACGTGCCTTGGCCGCGTCCAGTACTTGTTCAATCTGCCCGCGTACCTCGTCAGCGGTTCTGGTCTTGGTGATCCAGATTGGTTGCAGCACTTTGAGCACCTGAGGCGTACCAATCTCCCCGGCTGACAGCTTGCCGATGTGGTCAAACGCATACAGCTCCAGCTTCCGCAGCCAGCCTTTGCGCCACTTTTCTGACCAAGTGCCTCCGTGTGCCTCGCAGTACTCCTTCGCGAGTGTCTCGAATTTTAGCTGTTTTGCCTCGCTCGTTCGCTGTGCTTCAAGTTGGGCAGCGCGCTCAATGTCGCGAGCGGCTAGAGGATCTATACCATCGCTCAACTGGCTTCGTTTATTGCTGGCGTCTTGTCTGGCTTTCTTGAGACTCACCTCAGGGAATGAGCCCAAGCCCATCTCTCTACGACGACCTGTCAGTTGAAAGCGAAGAATCCAGGATTTGCGCCCGGTTGGTTTGACGATCAAGCGAAGCCCATCGCCATCTTCATAGGTGCCGGGTTCGGTCAGGTTTTCGACTTGTTTTGGATTCAGCTTACCCATTTGTTTTCCCCTTTCGTCCCTTTGTCCCCCCATCTGTCCCCCCACCTCATCGTCGGATGGGGTCAAATGGCGTTCAACGCCATTGGACAGGGACACGTCTGAAGCGCCCGTAATAGCTAGGCTATCAGCAGGATTCTCGGATGGGATAGAATTATTTTGGACAATTAAAAAGCCGGCTTGTGGCCGGCTTCTCGGGGACTGGCTTGGTTCATTTTTGGTAAACCGCGCCAGCCTTCAAAACGTACACCCGGATCTTGCGTCCGGCTGTGGGACTCGGCGAGAAAATCATCTGCCTTGTCGGTGCGATCAGAGCCGCGGGGCGGGGTGATGCGCAAATGTGGGGCGCAGCATACTGATTTTTTTGGGGAATTCCCAGCTTGGTGTTTGAGATAGAGCTGTCGGGAGGCTTGGGGCAAGGTGACCGACCTTGGGATTGAGGGTGAATGTTTTGCCGCCTTCGCGGGCAAGCCCGCTCCCACAGGGAATGTGCATGCCTGTTGGAGTGGACATACCCGTCAAAGTGTTACAAGAAAGGAACGGGCGGCCTGCGTTTGTTCAGGGTCGACCACCAGAACACCCATCCCAGCACCCTGATGTTTTCTTCTTCGATTTGCGGAGGTCTGAAGACCTCATCCGGGTACTCGGCGCTGTTGTGGCTGCGCATGCGAATCGCGTTGCCGGGTACCCGGCTCAGGTATTTGATGCGCAACATGCCGTCGTGCTCGATGGCATAAATCTCTCCATCGACAATTTGTGTGAGCCCGCGGTCGATGGCGACGATGGAGCCGTCTTCGATTTTTTCGGCCATGCTGTTGCCGACCATCCGGGCGCAGATGGCGTCGGCGTGATTGATTTCCAGGGAGTCGAGATTGCTGCGAGGCAGGCGAATCGATTCGCTGGGGTCTTTGATGACATGGGTTTTTTCAGAGCCGGGCGTGATGGCCGTTTCTTTGTAAAAGGGCAGTTCGATATCGACTGGCTCGATGACCCGATAGGTGCCCCGGATCGACTGGGCGTCGAAGGTGTTGCCGGATGCATCGATCAGGTGCAATTCCCTGGCGTCTTTCGGTCCTTCGCCGGTTTTCAGCCATTCGGTGTTCACGGACAGTCTTCTGGCGACATCCTCCATGCGGTAGTCGGGCACGCCGCGGGTATACCAGTTATGGACAGTTTGAGGGTCGGGAATGCCCAGGAATTCGGCAAATCTCGTTGTCGTGATTTGGAACTCTTTCAGGAGCATTCTGAATCGTGGGCCGCAGGTTTTGTTCTTTTTCATAAACACGAGTCTAGCCGTGCGGCATAAGGCTTTGATTCAACAAAACGATCAAATCTGGCGTGAAATTTAAGTCCTGATGTAAGACGTCTTTTGTAAAAATTAAACAAGAAAAAACCGGTTTGCCCGCCAGTTAAACCTACCGTTGAATGTGATATTCAAACGCCCACAAAAAACCCCGGATCAACCGGGGTTCTTCGTTACAGCCGTTCGTGAGAAGCGGCGATCAGCCTTTATAGGCAGCAACCGACTTGGTGATCGCGTCGCGGGCGGCGTCTGCACCGGCCCAGCCTTCGATCTTCACCCATTTGCCTTTTTCGAGATCTTTGTAGTTCGCGAAGAAGTGCTCGATCTGCTGAATCAGCAGCGGTGGCAGGTCGGTGTATTCCTTCACGTCGACGTACAGCTGGGACAGCTTGTCGTGTGGGACTGCGATGACTTTGGCATCGCCGCCGCCGTCGTCGGTCATGTTCAGGATGCCGACCGGACGAGCACGGATCACGGAACCTGGAGCAACCGGGTAAGGGGTCACGACCAGCACGTCGAGGGGATCACCGTCGTCAGCCAGGGTGTTCGGGATGTAACCGTAGTTGGCCGGGTAGAACATCGGGGTGGCCATGAAACGGTCAACGAACAGGCAATCGCTGTCTTTGTCGATTTCGTATTTGATCGGCGCGTGGTTGGCCGGAATCTCGATCGCGACGTAGATGTCGTTCGGCAGGTCTTTGCCAGCCGGAATCTTGCTGTAGCTCATTGGGCGGTGCCCCCGTTAGTTGACCAAAAACACTTGGCCGGATTGACCAAAAAGTGGCGGCGATTATAGGCATATTCCGCCGTTGATGCCACGTACCAAGGGTCGTAGAGACCTTAGTCGCGTGCCTGATAGACCGGGTCTTCGGCCAGAAGTTGCCGCAGCCGGGTCAACGGGTCCTGCCGGTAAAACAGCTTCAGCTGTTCATACACCCGAGGATACGCCTCGTGCAGCAAATCCGGGGCGCTGAAGAAGTATTCGCTGGTGACGGCGAAAAACTCGGCGGGATTTTCCGCGGCGTAGGGGTCGATGGCGGTTTCGGCGTTCGGGTTGCGCTCCAGTTGCCGGTCGAGGTCGTCGTAGGCTTCTTGCATGACCCTGGCCCAGTCGCTGATGCGCATGTCGGCGTGCAGCGGTGGCAGGCCGTTGGCGTCGCCGTTGAGCATGTCGAGTTTATGCGCGAGTTCGTGGATCACCAGGTTATAGCCTTCCCAGCCGCCGCTGGCCATCACGCCGGGCCAGGCGAGGATGATCGGGCCTTGCTGCCAGGCTTCACCGCTGTGCTCGCCGTCCCATTCGTGCTCGACGCCACTGGCATCGCGATGGCGCTGCGGGCTGAGGAAGTCGTCGGGGTAAAGGACTATTTCGTGAAAGCCCTGATACCAGTTCAGATCGTCCAGGTTCAGCAGGGGTAATTGCGCCTGGGCGGCGAGCAGCAAGCGCTGCTCCTGATGGAGTTCGACACCGGGCAGGGCGGTCAGGTGTTTGTCTTCGAGGAACAGCACGCTGGCTTCGCGCAGCCACTGGTCTTCAGCTTCGCTGATGCCGTCGAGAAAACTCAGGTGATGGCGGACCCGCTGCCACATGTCGTCGGCAATCGGGTGTCTGGCCAGGATGCGCCGGCGACGCCAGGCGCTGAGCGACCACATCGCTCAGCGTGGTTCGGCTTTGGACGCGTTGCTGCCGAAGCGGCTGCGAATCACGCCGATGATCATCGGCAACAGCGAAAGCAGAATGATGCCCACCACCAGCAGCGACAGGTTTTTCTTGATGAACGGTACGTTGCCGAAGAAGTAACCGAGAGTCACCAGGCCGCCCACCCAGAGGATGGTGCCGAGGACGCTGAAAGCCAAGAAGCGCGGATAAGGCATTTTCCCCACGCCGGCGACGAACGGTGCAAAGGTGCGGATGATCGGCAGGAAACGCGCCAAGGTCACGGTTTTACCACCGTGTTTGTCGTAGAAATCGTGGGTTTGTTGCAGGTAATCGCGACGAAAGATTTTCGAGTTCGGGTTGCTGAATAACCGCTCGCCGACCGTTCGTCCGATGATGTAATTGGTGCTGTCGCCAAGGATCGCCGCGAGCATCAGCAGGCCGCCCAGCAGCACAGGGTCCATGCCGCCACCGGCCGCTACAGCACCAGCGATGAAAAGAAGGGAATCACCCGGCAGGAAGGGCATCACCACCAGGCCGGTTTCGCAAAAGATCACCAGAAACAGGATGGCGTAGATCCATGGCCCGTAGTTGTTTACCAGCAAGTCGAGGTAAACATCGAGATGCAGGATAAGGTCGAGCGGGTTGAAATCCATGGGGGGCACCTGTGGTGACGGCGAGACTCGGCAGGCCTGTGCGGATGAATTCGCTTAAGGCTACTGACGAGTGTAGTTTTTCTTACAAGCGGAAAGGTCGGCATTATACGGGCTGAAAAGTGAAAAGCGCGTCGAGTTTGTAGCCGGGGATGTCGCGAGAGTTGGCAATTACACCATTCATTGTGGCGAGGGAGCTTGCTCCCGCTGGAGGGCGAAGCACTCCCCAAGCCTGAGTTCGCGGTAGGTCAGGGGAATTACATTGGCCGATTTTACGACTGCTCCGCAGCCGAGCGGGAGCAAGCTCCCTCGCCACAAGAGCTCGCCACAGCGCAGCGGGGTCAGAGCTCGTCGCTGATCGGCAACACGTAGTTCTTGAACTCGGTGTCTTCCTTGAATCCGATGGACTCGTAGGTTTTCTGTGCGATTTTGTTGTCGCTGCTGGTGGATACGCGCATGCGCACGGCATTGGTTTCCTTGGCCATTTTTTTCGCGGTACGCATCAGGTTGTCAGCCACTAACTGACGGCGGGCATCTTCAGCGACGTAGATATCATTGAGGATCCACACGCGTTTAAGCGAAAGCGACGAAAAGCTCGGGTACAGCTGACAGAAACCCATCAGTCTGTTGTCGTCGTCATCGGGCAGGGCCAGGTAGATCACCGATTCCTTGCGGCGCAGACGTTTCTCGAGGAACGCCCGAGACGAGTCCGGATACGGCAGGGAACCATAAAACTCGCGATATTTGACGAACAACGGGGTCAGCAGGTCCAGATGTTCGAGGGTCGCTTGAATAATCCGCATCGATAGGTCTCGTCTTCAAGTGGCTGTCTTCACGTGTTCTGACGGCGAACGGTTCTTCACTCGGGCAGCCGTGTTTCGATCCTGCCTGAAATCGAATCAGAAACGCAATGCGGAAACGGTTCAGGCATTCGGCGGAATCAGTAGGAAATTACCTTTCATGTCCGCTCCTGCGTCCGACTCCAGCGTCTGAAGCTGCGCTTCGTCCTTCAGGTTAACCCCCGACAACTGCCGCCGACAGGCTTCACGCATCAGATAAAGCAAACGGTGTGCCGCCATGCCATAACTCAAGCCCTCCAGTCGCACATTGGAGATGCAGTTGCGGTAAGCATCCGTCAGGCCTACCTTTGGATTGTAGGTGAAATATAGCCCCAGGCTGTCTGGCGAGCTGAGGCCAGGGCGTTCGCCGATCAGAATCACCACCATTTTTGCGCCCAGCAGCTCACCGATTTCATCGGACACCGCGACCCGGCCTTGCTCTACCAGAATCACCGGCGAAACCGCCCAGCCTTCGGCCGCGATCTGTTCTTCCATGCGCGCAAGGAAGGGCGCGGTGTGGCGGTGAACAGCCAGCGCGGACAAGCCATCGGCAACGACAATCACCAGATCGACGCCGCCGGGATGGGCGGAGGCGTAGTTGCGCAGGGTTTGCGCCGACTCGTCGCTCAACTTGCGCCCCAAATCGGGGCGCTGCAAATAGCTGTCCCGGTTCGTGGCGGCGCTGTGCAGCAGTAAACTTTCGCGCCCGCATTCGGCCAATTGCGAGCTGAGCCCTGCATGGTCGAAGGGCAGGTGCACCGCGTCTCGGGCCTGGGCGTGGGCGTACTGAAAATCCAGCTGCGCGCGGGTGGGCATGCTGGTGCCGGTGCGGCCCAGGGCAATTCGCGCCGGGGTCAGGCGCCGCAGTTCCAGCAATGGATTTTCTGAATCAACAGGCGGTTTATCCATCTCGACACTCATCCCAGTTGCCCCATCGCTTGGCGGAAGGCGGGCGGCAGGCTGTCGCCGAAGTGAATCTTGCCGTCTGCCTGGGTGAAGATGCCCATTTTTGCCAGCCACTGTTCGAACTCTGGGGCCGGCTTCAGGCCAAGGGTTTGTCGGGCATAGAGCGCGTCGTGGAACGAGGTGGTCTGGTAATTGAGCATGATGTCGTCGGAGCCGGGGATGCCCATGATGAAGTTGATTCCGGCCACGCCCAGCAGGGTCAGCAGGGTGTCCATGTCGTCCTGATCGGCTTCGGCGTGATTGGTGTAACAGATGTCGCAGCCCATTGGCACGCCCAGCAATTTGCCGCAGAAGTGGTCTTCCAGACCTGCACGGATGATCTGCTTACCGTTGTAGAGGTACTCCGGGCCGATAAATCCTACGACGGTGTTCACCAAAAACGGTTTGAAATGTCGCGCCACGGCGTAGGCGCGGGTTTCGCAGGTCTGTTGATCGAGGCCGTGGTGGGCGTTGGCCGACAGGGCGCTACCCTGACCGGTCTCGAAATACATCAGATTCTGCCCCAGCATGCCGCGATTCAGGCTCAAACCGGCGTCGTAGCCTTCCTGCAAAACGTTCAGGTTGATGCCGAAACTGGCATTGGCCGCTTCGGTGCCGGCGATCGACTGGAACACCAGGTCCAGCGGAACGCCGCGATTGATCGCTTCGATGGACGTAGTGACGTGGGTTAACACGCAGGCCTGTGTAGGAATTTCGTAGCGCTGGATGATTGCGTCGAGCATTTCCAGCATCGCGCAAATCGAGGCAATGCTGTCGGTGGCCGGGTTGATGCCGATCATCGCGTCGCCGTTGCCGTACAGCAGCCCGTCGAGAATGCTCGCCGCGATGCCCGCCGGTTCGTCGGTGGGATGGTTGGGTTGCAGGCGTGTGGATAAGCGTCCACGCAGGCCCATAGTGCCGCGAAATTGCGTGACGACGCGGATTTTCTGCGCGACCAGCACCAGGTCCTGCACGCGCATGATTTTCGACACAGCCGCGGCCATTTCCGGCGTCAGTCCGGGGGCGAGGGCGCGCAGGCTCTGTTCGTCAGCGGCATCGCTGAGCAGCCAGTCGCGGAATCCGCCAACCGTGAGGTGGCTGACCACGGCGAAGGCTTGTTTGTCGTGAGTGTCGATGATCAGTCGGGTGACTTCATCGGCCTCATAGGGAATCAGCACTTCCTGCAGGAAATGAGTCAGCGGGATATCAGCCAGGGCCATTTGCGCGGCCACACGCTCGCCATCGTTGAGGGCGGCGACGCCGGCCAGGAAGTCGCCGGAGCGCGCCGGACTGGCCTTGGCCATGACCTCTTTGAGGCTGGCGAAGCGATAGGTCTGGGCGCCGACGGAATGGGCAAATTGGGCCACGGTGTCCTCCTGAATGAATCAATAACTCAAATACACCGCCAACCCCTTGTGGGAGCGGGCTTGCTCGCGAAGGCGGAGTGTCAGGCGACATTTGTGCTGGATGACACAACGCACTCGCGAGCAAGCCCGCTCCCACATTTGGATCTCGGTGCACTTCAATATGGCAGGCGCCGGGCACATGGCCCGGCGCCGGTGCAAATCAGACGCCTTCAAGCATCGCATCCGCCGGCGCATTGAAGCGCTGTTTGGCGGTCAATTGGAAATACAGGTAACCGGCGGCCATAAAGCCGAGGAACACACAGCCGATCAGCGGGTTGAACCACGCCATCGCCACCAGGCACACCACCGCCAGGAACAGCGCGATGCCCGGGACGATCGGGTAACCCGGCGCGCGGAAGCTGCGTTCCAGGTTCGGCTCGGTTTTACGCAGTTTGAACAGGCTCAGCATACTGATGATGTACATCACGATGGCGCCAAATACCGACATGGTGATCATTGCAGCCGTCAGGGTCATGCCTTGCAGGTTGACCAGGCCGTCGCTGTAGATCGCCGCGATGCCGATCACACCGCCGGCCAGAATGGCGCGGTGCGGCGTCTGGAAGCGCGACAGTTTGGCCAGCGAGCGAGGCAGGTAACCGGCACGGGCCAAGGCGAAGAACTGGCGCGAGTAGCCGAGAATGATCCCGTGGAAACTCGCCACCAGCCCGAACAGGCCGATCCAGACCAGCATGTGCATCCAGGTCGAATTGCTGCCGACCACGGCTTTCATCGCCTGAGGCAGCGGGTCGTTGATGTTCGACAGCTGGCGCCAGTCGCCCACGCCGCCCGCCATCACCATCACGCCGATCGCGAGGAACACCAACGTCAGAATGCCGCTGACGTACGCCTTGGGAATCGTGCGTTTCGGGTCCTTGGCTTCTTCAGCCGCCATCGCCGCGCCTTCAATGGCGAGGAAAAACCAGATCGCGAACGGGATTGCCGCAAAGATGCCGGGAATCGACGCCATCGTGAAGTCGTTGGAGCCCGACCAGCCGTTGAGCGCGAAGTTACTGAAACTGAAGCCCGGCGCGACCACGCCCATGAACACCAGCAGCTCGGCGACGGCCAGTACGGTGACCACCAGTTCGAAGGTCGCAGCGATGCTGACGCCAAGGATATTCAGGGTCATGAACACGAAATAGGCGCCAACGGCTGCAATCTTGGGGTCAAGTTCCGGGTATTGCACGTTTAGATAAGCACCGATGGCCATCGCAATGGCGGGTGGCGCAAAGACGAATTCGATCAGGGTGGCGATGCCGGCGATCAACCCGCCTTTCTCGCCAAAGGCCCGCCGGCTGTAGGCAAACGGCCCGCCAGCGTGGGGAATGGCGGTGGTCAATTCGGTGAAACTGAAGATGAAGCAGGTGTACATCGTCGCCACCATCAACGCGGTGACGAGGAAACCCAGGGTGCCTGCGGTGCCCCAGCCGTAACTCCAGCCAAAGTATTCGCCGGAGATCACCAGGCCGACGGCAATGCCCCATAAATGCAGGGTGCCGAGTGTGGGTTTGAGCTGTGTGGAAGAAGTCATAAGTCCTCGCTGTCTTTTTTATTGTTTGATCTGTTGGACTTTCGGGTACGACGTTTACGTGTAGAGCGGGCACGCAAAGCCCGTGCCAGAGGGGCAGGGCAATGTTTGGTGTGTCATAGAGGACGCCTTCGCTGGCAAGCCAAGCTCCTACAGGTACACGCAGTCCTGTAGGAGCGAGGCTTGCCCGCGAAGGCCGTTACGCGGTATCGCGTTGAGTTAGAAGAACCCCAACGGATTGATGTCGTAGCTCACCAGCAGGTTTTTGGTCTGCTGATAGTGATCGAGCATCATTTTGTGGGTTTCACGACCGACGCCGGACTTTTTGTAACCGCCGAACGCGGCATGCGCCGGGTACAGGTGGTAGCAGTTGGTCCACACGCGACCGGCCTTGATGGCGCGGCCCATGCGATAGGCGCGATTGATGTCGCGGGTCCAGAGGCCGGCACCCAAGCCGAACTCGGTGTCGTTGGCGATGGCCAGGGCTTCGGCTTCGTCCTTGAACGTGGTGATGCTCACCACCGGGCCAAAGATTTCTTCCTGGAACACGCGCATCTTGTTGGTGCCCTTGAGCAGGGTCGGCTGGATGTAATAACCAGTCGCCAGGCTGCCCTCGAGTTTTTCGATCTTGCCGCCGGTCAGCAGTTCGGCGCCTTCGCCCTTGGCGATTTCCAGGTACGAAAGGATTTTGTCGAATTGTTGCTCGGACGCCTGGGCGCCGACCATGGTGTCGGTGTCCAGCGGGTCGCCACGTTTGATTTGCAGGACTTTGTTCATGACCACTTTCATGAACTCGTCGTAGATCGACTCTTGCACCAGGGCGCGGGACGGGCAGGTGCACACTTCGCCCTGGTTGAAGAACGCCAGCACCAAGCCTTCAGCGGCTTTCTCGATGAAGGATGGCTCAGCTTTCATGATGTCTTCGAAGAAGATGTTCGGCGACTTGCCACCCAGCTCCACGGTGGACGGAATGATGTTTTCGGCGGCGCATTTCATGATGTGCGAGCCGACCGGGGTCGAGCCGGTGAAGGCGATCTTGGCGATGCGTTTGCTGGTGGCCAGGGCTTCGCCGGCTTCTTTGCCGTAGCCTTGCACGATGTTCAGCACGCCGGGTGGCAGCAGGTCGCCGATCAGTTCCATCAGCACGGTGATGCCCAGCGGGGTTTGCTCGGCAGGCTTGAGCACCACGCAGTTACCGGCAGCCAGGGCCGGGGCGAGTTTCCACGCGGCCATCAGGATCGGGAAGTTCCACGGAATGATCTGCCCGACCACGCCCAGTGGTTCATGGATGTGATAAGCCACGGTGTTGCCATCGATCTCGGCAGCGCTGCCTTCCTGGGCGCGGATGCAGCCGGCGAAGTAGCGGAAGTGGTCAGCGGCCAGCGGGATGTCGGCGTTGAGGGTTTCGCGAACGGCTTTGCCGTTGTCCCAGGATTCGGTGATTGCCAGCACTTCCAGGTTCTGCTCGATGCGGTCGGCGATTTTCAGCAGCACCAGCGAGCGAGCCTGAGGGGACGTGGCGCCCCAGGCATCGGCAGCGGCGTGGGCAGCGTCCAGGGCTTTGTCGATGTCTTCGGCCGTGGAGCGCGGGAATTCGGCAATCGGTTGGCCATTCACTGGCGAGGTATTGGTGAAGTACTGACCTTTGACAGGCGCGACGAACTCGCCGCCGATGTAGTTACCGTACTTGCTCTTGAACGAAACGATAGCGCCTTCAGTACCGGGGTGAGCGTAACGCATGATGTTTTCTCCTTGGCTTTTGTATTTATAAGAGAGGCGCATGTGCGCTTGCTATAAGCGTAGAGCAAAGGTCGGGCCACTGCCTTGCAGGTCAGTCAAATCAAGGCCTTGCGCGTTTTTTGTCGGACAAGCGGGCGGCGTCTGTGACGCTTTCGGTACAGCTCCAGTGACACTTTGTACCGCTTGTGGCACAGCGTGTGACTGGTCGGTCTCGCCGGCATTGCAATGCAGGCTAGGCTGGAGGATGCTCGGCATGACCTGTAGGCGCTGCCGCAGGCTGCGATCTTTTGATCTTAAAAAACAAAATCAAAAGATCGCAGCCTGCGGCAGCTCCTACAGGGGGTGCAAACCGCTCGGGGAGAATAATAAGAAATGCACGACAACCATTTGAGTCGCCATGCCCAGCAAGTGCTCACCGTGACCCAGGGGAAACCCCACTTGCACGGTCCCGGCAGCGATCCGTCGATTGCCCGGTCCTGGCTGCGCTGTCTTGAGGACTATCATCTCGACCCGGCCCTGACCATGGCGCCGACGGTGCTGGAGCATGGCCGCGTCCTCGAAAGCCGCGAACGCTTGCAGCAAGTGCTGCACATCGCCGGCAACGAAATGAGCAGCCTGCATCAGCAACTCTCCGGCGCTGGCCATGCGGTGCTGCTGACCGATGCGCGCGGGGTGATCCTCAACTGTGTGACCGCGCCCGCCGAGCGGAAGATTTTCGAGCGCGCCGGTCTCTGGCTCGGTGCCGACTGGAGCGAAGCTTGCGAAGGTACCAACGGCATCGGCACCTGCCTGGTGGAGCGCCAGTCGCTGACCATTCATCAGGACGAACACTTTCGCGGTCGCCACACCGGCCTGACCTGCTCGGCGAGCCCGGTGTTCGACCCGCATGGCGAACTGCTGGCGGTGCTCGACGTATCCTCGGCACGGCACGAGGTCTCGCGGCAAAGTCAGTTCCACACCATGGCCCTGGTCAATCTGTCGGCGAAGATGATCGAGAGCTGCTATTTCCTGCGTGACTTCGACAATCAGTGGTTGCTGCGTTTTCACCTGCAGGCCGAATCCGTCGGGCTGTTCAGCGAAGGGTTGCTGGCGTTCGACGGGGAAGGGCGGATCTGTGCCGTCAACCAGAGTGCGCTCAACCTGCTGGGACATGTTCGCGGCGGACTGCTGGGCAAACCGGTCGAAGCGTTTTTCGACTGCTCGCTGGACGAGTTGCTGGGCCGCGCGAGTGTGAATGCCAGCGCCAGTTGGCCGCTGCGCACCCGTGACGGGCGAAGTCTGTTTGCTGTGTTGCGCGGTCAGCCGCGCAGCATTCCGGTGCCAGTGGTGCAAAGCCCGGTGGTTGCGGAGCCTTCGCGTTTGTCGGGCATTTGCCTTGGCGACACAGGGCTGCAGGAGGACTTCCGCAAATCCCTGCGCGTCTTCGAACGGGACGTACCGCTGCTGATCAACGGCGAAACCGGATCTGGCAAGGAAGCCTTCGCCAAAGCGGTGCATCAGGCCAGTCAGCGGGCGGAAAAGGCCTTCGTCGCGCTCAATTGCGCGGCTATCCCCGAAAGCCTGATCGAGAGCGAACTGTTCGGCTATCGCGGCGGCAGCTTTACCGGTGCGCGCAAGGAAGGCATGCGTGGCAAGTTGCAGCAGGCCGATGGCGGGACGTTGTTTCTGGATGAAATCGGCGACATGCCCCTGGCGTTGCAGACCCGGCTATTAAGAGTGCTCGAGGATCGGCAAGTGGTGCCGATTGGCGGTGAGCCGGAGTCGGTCAACGTACGGATCATCAGCGCGACTCACCGTAATTTGCTGGAGCGGGTGCAGGACGGCAGCTTCCGCGAGGATTTGTACTACCGGCTCAACGGTCTGGAGATCGCACTGCCAGCATTGCGCGAGCGCAGTGACAAATCACAGTTGCTCGACTTTTTGCTGGCGCAAGAGGCGGGCGGGGAGACGGTGCTGATTGATGAGACGGCACGCCAGGCGTTGCTGGGTTTTGCCTGGCCCGGAAATGTGCGGCAGTTGCGCAATGTGTTGCGTACGCTGGCGGCGTTGTGTGACGGCGGGCGGATCGGGCTGGAGGATTTGCCGGCGATGATTCGTCAGACGCGACCGATGCCGGTTGTCGCCGTTGAACAGCCTTCCGAACATCCCCTGGATGATGTCGAGCGGCTGGCATTGCTGAATGCGCTGGAGCAAACCCGTTGGCATATGACCCATACCGCCGAGCAACTTGGCGTCAGCCGTAACACCCTATATCGAAAACTGCGTAAACACGGCATCGCCCGGTAAACCGCTTTTGTGGCGAGGGAGCTTGCTCCCGCTCGACGGCGAAGCCGTCGCAATCCAGTAATGCGATTAGGCAGAGTAACCGCGAATGCAGATTTGGGGCCGCTGCGCGACCCAGCGGGAGCAAGCTCCCTCGCCACTGTGATCGTGGCAAGGCTCAGCTAAAGAGTGCGATTTTCGCCTCCCTACGCTAACCTGCGGCCATGTTTTACGAGGTCGACTATGCACATTCATATTCTTGGTATCTGCGGCACTTTCATGGGTTCGATGGCGGTTCTGGCCAAAGAGCTGGGCCATCACGTGACCGGCTCCGATGCCAACGTCTATCCACCGATGAGCACTCAGCTTGAGGCTCAGGGTATTGAGTTGACCCAAGGCTATGATCCGGCGCAACTCGATCCGGCCCCGGATCTGGTGGTGATCGGCAACGCCATGTCCCGTGGTAACCCGGCTGTCGAATACGTGCTGAACAAAGGCTTGCCGTACGTCTCCGGCCCGCAGTGGCTGGCCGATCACGTGCTGCAAGGTCGCTGGGTGCTGGCCGTCGCCGGCACGCACGGCAAAACCACCACCAGCAGCATGCTCGCCTGGGTGCTGGAGCACGCGGGCATGAGCCCCGGTTTCCTGATTGGTGGCGTGCCACAGAATTTCTCGGTGTCGGCGCGTCTGGGCGGCACGCCGTTCTTCGTGATCGAAGCCGACGAGTACGACAGTGCGTTCTTCGACAAACGCTCCAAGTTCGTTCACTACCGCCCGCGCACGGCGATCCTGAACAACCTGGAATTCGATCACGCCGACATCTTCCCCGATCTGCCGGCCATCGAGCGGCAGTTCCACCATTTGGTGCGGACCATTCCAAGCGAAGGCCTGTTGATCCATCCGACCACCGAGCCGGCGCTGCAGCGCGTGATCGAGATGGGCTGCTGGACCCCGGTGCAAACCACCGGCGCGGGTGGTCAGTGGCAGGTCAAGTTGCTGAGCGAAGACGGTTCGAAATTCGAAGTGATGTTTGAAGGCGTTGCTCAAGGCGTGGTCGAGTGGGACATGACCGGGCAACACAACGTTGCCAACGCCTTGGCCACCTTGGCGGCGGCGCGGCATGTCGGTGTTGTGCCGTCCATGGGCATCGCCGCGTTGAGCGCTTTCAAAAGCGTGAAGCGCCGGATGGAAAAAGTCGCTGAAGTAGGTGGCATCACCATCTACGACGACTTCGCTCACCACCCGACGGCCATCGCCACGACCCTCGACGGTCTGCGCAAACGCATTGGCGACGCGCCGTTGATCGCGATCATCGAGCCGCGCTCCAATTCCATGAAGCTCGGCGCTCACCGCGATGGTTTGCCGGAAAGCGTGGTCGATGCCGATCAGGTGATCTGGTACGCACCGGCCAACCTTGGCTGGGACCTGGGCGCTACTGCGGCGCTGTGCACGGTGCCGTCGATTGTCAGCGATTCCCTGGAAGGCATTATCGAGCGCGTGAAAAGTCAGGCTCAGCCCGGCACTCACGTGGTGATCATGAGCAACGGCGGCTTCGGCGGCCTGCACGGCAAACTCGCCGAGGCGCTGCAATGAACAACGGCCCGGAACGCATCACGCTGGCGATGACCGGCGCTTCAGGCGCCCAGTACGGTTTGCGCCTGCTGGACTGCCTGATCCGCGAAGACCGCGAGGTGCACTTCCTGATCTCCAAGGCAGCGCAACTGGTGATGGCCACCGAGACGGACGTTACGTTGCCGTCGAAGACCCAGACGATGCAGGCCTTCCTCACCGAATACACCGGCGCTGCCGCTGGGCAGATTCGGGTGTACGGCAAGGAAGACTGGATGTCGCCGGTGGCCTCGGGCTCCGGCGCGCCAGCGGCGATGGTGGTGGTGCCGTGTTCCACCGGAACGCTGTCGGCTATCGCGACCGGTGCCTGCAACAACCTGATCGAACGAGCCGCCGACGTCACGCTGAAGGAGCGTCGCCAGCTGATTCTGGTGCCGCGCGAAGCGCCGTATTCGAGCATTCATCTGGAGCACATGCTCAAGTTGTCGAACATGGGCGTGACGATCCTGCCAGCATCGCCGGGCTTCTATCATCAACCGCAAACCATTGATGACCTGATCGACTTCGTCGTGGCGCGGATTCTCAACCTGCTGAACATTCCGCAAGACATGCTGCCCCGTTGGGGCGAACACCATCTGACCAGCGATGAATAAGTTTCTGGTGGTGGTGCTGGCGCTGCAACTGGCAGGTTGCGCCACGGCGCGCACGCTGGATGCCGCGAAGCCCGGGGCGCCGGTGGTGTATGCGGGGACGCGGCTGGATTTGTATGC
The DNA here is from genome assembly GCF_054897965.1 of Pseudomonas sp. LB3P81. Classification (NCBI taxonomy): domain Bacteria; kingdom Pseudomonadati; phylum Pseudomonadota; class Gammaproteobacteria; order Pseudomonadales; family Pseudomonadaceae; genus Pseudomonas; species Pseudomonas sp. LB3P81. Next base: position 4,138,472 of record NZ_JBUBVG010000001.1, read on the forward strand.
CATGAATGGCGGTTGTTGCGCGATGGATCGTTTTGGTGCGGAGGCGCCGAGCTATCCTGGCGTTGATCTGCCGGCTAGTGCGTTGCTTGATACGTTGTTGTTGCCGTTGTCGGTGTTGACAGTGATCGGCGTGAGCTTTCAGGCAACCGGCGGGTTGTAGAAAGAAAAAGATCGCAGCCTTCGGCAGCTCCTACAGTGGAATGTGTACCCCTGTAGGAGCTGCCGAAGGCTGCGATCTTTTGATTTTATTTGCCTAGCTTACGCAACTCATCCGACTCGACAATCCGCAGCCCATCCTGCTCTTCCAGCGCCAGTCGCCACATCGCGCGGGCCAGTTGGCAGGCTTCGATGCCGCGGTATTTGCCAGGGATCAAGCGGGATAACGGTCCGACGAATTGCTCGGCCGGGCGAGGTTCGAGGCGATCGCCCAGCAGGAACGAAGGTCGACAAATGGTCAGTTGTGGCCAGTTTTGCGCGCGCAATGCGTATTCCATCTCGCCTTTAACCCGGTTGTAGAAAATCGAGGACCTCCGATCGGCCCCCAGGGCGCTGATCACGATCAAGTGCCGCGCGCCCATCTCCCGCGCCCGTTTGGCGAAGGCCACCACCATGTCGAGGTCGACTGCACGGAACGCCGCTTCCGAACCTGCCTGTTTGATCGTGGTACCGAGACAGCAGTAGGCGATGTCGACGCGACCGTTCAGTTGCGGCAGGAACACCGCCGGCTCGCCGATCGGGTTTTCCAGGTGAGGGTGTTCGGCCAGCGGCCGGCGTGAGGGGGCCAATACGCGTGTGATCGTAGGCTCGTTGAGCAGGCGATCAAGCAAGTGTTCACCGGTCAGGCCGGTTGCTCCGGCAAGCAATACATGCTGAGGCGTCAAGTACATAGTGTGTCCCCCTTGATACTGTTCAGCTTAGTTGCTCTTTGCATCCTTGCTGCTGATAGAGACACTTTGTAGCGCTTTTCGTGCCTGCTGTTTGCGTAACAGCTGCCAGTGGGAGAGAACGGTTTTCGGTGCCCAGATCTGCGGTTCAGAGGCTTCGAAGCTGTCTGCCAGTTCCCGCTCGGCGACGGTGGCCTTGGCCCGCTTGAAAGCTTGTTCCAGATCGTCGGTCTGATTCAGGGCCTGGGCGAACAGCGCGTCGCCGAAGTACGTGAAGTTGGCTTCTTCCGAGCACCCGAAGGACACGCGGTCGGCGCGCGAGGCCGTCATGATCAGCGTGCGTTCGTCCTTGAGGGCGGGAATGAAACCACCGGAGTAGCAAGACGAAATCACAACGATCTTGTCGCGGTTTTTCAGCGGCGCGAGCACGGCAGCGAGTTCGTCGGCCGGCAAATCGGACAGTTCCATACGCGGCTGGTCAAGCACTAGTTCGTGTTCGCTGGTGCCGTGACTGGTCAGGTAGATGAAGATCAAGTCTTCCGGACCGCTGCGTTCGGCCAGCGTCAGCGCGGCGCGGCGCAGGTTTTCCCGGGTGGCCATCGGCCGGTCGACGAGGTGGTCGCGATGGTTCACCAGGCGGATCTGGCCAAACGCACCGAAGCGGCTGGAGAGCATGTTGCTGACGTAATCGGATTCGCGCAGGAACACGCTCTGCTTGCCGTCACCGCCGAGGGTCAGGGTGTACAGCTCGATCGCCGGGGTCGAGGTCGGCACGTTGGCCAGTGCGTCTTCGATCAAGCGCCCTTGGGCCAGCAAACCGAGCTCGAGGCTGTCGGGCAGCAGCTTGCCGTCGGCGTCGCGCACTCGCTGGCCATTGACCCAGGTGCCGCTCTGCACCGGGCCATCGGTCAACACCAGCGTGCCGCGACCTTGATAACTGTCGCCGTCGAACTGGCCGATGTAGAAGCTGCCGTCGGGCAGGTTCAGCCGGCCCTGCCCGGTGAAACGCCAGTCGCTGAACTGACCGATGTAGTGGCTACCGTCGGCGCCGATCAACTCGCCCTTGCCGTTCAGCGAGCCTTCCTTGAATTGGCCCAGCCAGACATCGCCGTCGGCATTCTCGTAGCGGCCCTTGCCATGCAGTTGGTTGTTCTTGAAGCCGCCGACGTAGATGTCGCCTTCAGCGCTGTTGAAGGTCCCGTTGCCTTCCAACTGGCCGTCCTTGAAGTGCCCGGTGAACTGATTGCCGCTGGCGTCGCCGCGCTGGCCTTCGCCGTTGGGTTTGCCATGGGCGAACTGACCTTGATACGAACTGCCGTCATCGAGTTCCAGACGGCCGAGCCCTGAATACTGATCGGCCTTGAATTCGCCGCGGTAGGTCATGCCGTTTTCTTTGAGGGTGCCTTCGCCTTCGCGCCGACCCGCCTTGAAGCCGCCGGTGTAGCTGCTGCCGCTGGTGGTCAGCGTGCCCTGGCCGTCGAACAGGCCCAGGTTGAAATTGCCGCGATACACTTCGCCGTTGCTGCCGTGCCATTCGCCCTGGCCATGCCATTGGCCCTTGTCGAAACTGCCGGCGTACCAGCTGCCGTTCGGGTAATCGACGCGGCCCTGGCCTTGCAGCAATCCGTTGACCAGGTCACCGCGATAGCGTCCGCCGTCCGGCAAGCGGGCATCGGGGGGCAACAGCGATTCGCCGTCACCGCACGCGGTGAGCATCAGGGTCAGTACGAGAAGTGCAAGTGGGCGCATAGCGGGATCCGGGCAATTAGGCGACCGAGTATGCCGCAGCTCTATGACCTTATACAGGGAGAGAAATAGAGAGAGGTCGCGAAACAGCATGAGCTGCTTCGCATCCGGGAGGGTTTACACGAAGCAGAGTGACAACGGCTCGGCGATATAGGCCGGTTTGTCCGAACCTTCGATCTCAAGCGTGGCGGTGACCTTGAGCAGCCATTGGCCGGGTTTCTTCTCGGTGACTTCGGTCAGGTCGACCTTGAGTCGCACTTTCGAATTGACCTTGACCGGCTGAATGAACCGCACGCTGTCGAGGCCGTAATTGATCACCATCTTCAAGCCTTCAGGCAGGATGAGGATGCCTTCCATCAGTTTGGGGATCAGTGACAGCGACAGGAAGCCATGGGCAATTGTGCTGCCAAATGGCGTTTGCGCGGCTTTGACCGGGTCGACGTGGATGAACTGATGGTCCCCAGTGGCTTCAGCGAACAGGTTGATGCGGTCCTGATCGATGGTAAGCCATTCGGAACGTCCAAGTTCCTTGCCGACATAATCGTTGAGCTCTGCAGCGGGAACATAGGGCATTGAGACTCTCCTTCGGTTCATCGTTTTATAGTTTTGAGGTGGGGGGATTTGACCTCCCGGATTACCACTTTAGATCAACATGGCAAATTGCTCCGGTCAACTGTTCATGCTTTTGGCGAATGCCGGTCCATAGCGTCGGCATGCCTATAATGCCGGGCGAGAATTTGCGGGGGAGAGGACGGATGTTGTTACGTGGCCTGACCTGGCTTGTGCTGTTCCAATTGCTGGGCACAGCCATCAACCATTTGTTTTTGCCGGTGCTGCCGGGGCCGATCATTGGCCTGCTGCTTCTGCTGGTGTACCTGATCTGCCGTGGCCAGGTGGGCGAACCGCTGAACCTGGCCGCCAGCAGCCTGCTGCGTTACCTGCCGTTGCTGCTGGTGCCGCCGGCCGTGGGCGTGATGGTTTACGCCAGGGACATTGCCGCGGACTTCTGGGCCATCGTCGGTGCGCTGGTGTTGTCGCTGCTGTTGTCCATGGCCTTCGCCGGTGTGCTGATGCAGCGCATGGTCAAGCGCCACGCGCACCGCGAGGACCCGCAATGATCTTCGACTGGCAAGGCGCCTGGACATCGGTGATTCATCATCCGTTGTTCGGCATCGGCATCACCCTCGGCGCTTATCAGCTTGTGCTGGGGGCGTTCGAGAAAACCCGCTGGATCTTTCTGCAGCCGGTGCTGGTTTCCATGCTATTGGTCATTGGCGTATTGGTGGGCTGCGGCCTGACGTACGCCGAGTACCGCAAGAGCACCGAGATCCTCAGTATTTTGCTCGGCCCGGCCACGGTCGCGCTGGCCGTTCCGCTTTACCTCAATTTGCGGCGGATCCGGCAGTTGTTCTGGCCGATATTTACTACGCTGGTGATAGGCGGCGTGGTCGCCACCGGCATGGGCGTGTTGCTGGGCTGGTCGTTCGGCGCCGAACACATGATCCTGATGACCATGGCACCGAAGTCGGTGACGTCGCCGATTGCCATGCTGGTGGCTGAGCAGATTGGTGGTGTCGCGGCGCTGGCGGCGGTCTTTGTGTTGATTACCGGCGTGATCGGGGCGATCTTTGGGCCGAGCCTGCTGAACCGGCTCGGCGTCCACAGCCCCGAGGCGCGCGGCATGGCGCTGGGCATGACCGCCCATGCGGTCGGCACGGCGGTGGCGATGCAGGAAAGTGAAGAATGCGGCGCCTTCGCGGCGCTGGCAATGAGTCTGATGGGTGTGGCCACGGCGGTGTTCCTGCCGTTGGCGGTGTCGATGGTGGTGTAAGGAAATGTCTATGAGCTTGCCGCTTTTCCCGCTGAACACGGTGCTGTTTCCTGGCTGCATCCTCGACTTGCAGATCTTCGAGGCGCGCTACCTGGACATGATCAGCCGCTGCATGAAGCAGGGCGGCGGCTTCGGCGTGGTGTGCATTCTCGACGGTGAAGAAGTCGGCATTGCTCCGGCGGGTTATGCGCTGGTCGGCTGTGAAGCGCTGATTACTGACTTCAAGCAGCAGGACAACGGTCTGCTGGGCATTCGGGTTCAGGGCGGGCGGCGTTTCCACGTGTTGCGCACCGAGGTCCAGCGCGATCAGTTGACCGTCGCCGAAGTCGAGTGGCTGGAAGACGAGCCTGAGCAACCGTTGCAGGACGAGGATGCCGACCTTGTCGCACTGCTCAAGGCTCTGGCCGAACACCCGATGGTCGAAGCGTTGAACATGGGCACCGAAGCCACCGGCCAGCAATCGCTGGCCAATCAGTTGGCGTACCTGTTGCCGTTCGCCGAGGTGGACAAGATTGATCTGCTGCAACTCGATGATCCGCAGCAACGACTGGATGCGATCCAGGCGCTGCTCGATGAATTGCAGGGTGAGTTGTTTGCCTGACGAACGCTAAAAGATCGCAGCCTGCGGCAGCTCCTACACGAGTAAGGCGTACACCTGTAGGAGCTGCCGCAGGCTGCGATCTTTTGACTTCAGTACGCGTACCTCAACATGGCATGGGGTAAATGCCGCAAAGCAAAAAAACCGAACAGCGCGGCCATGGCCGGCAAGACCAGCCACCAGACCTTCGGTGGCATGGCATTGAGTGGCGTCTGGCGCTGACTCAGCCAGAGGCTTGCCGCACAGACACACGCCGCCAGCATGGCGCCGGCCAGCACATCCGTTGGCCAGTGCGCACCCAGGTAGACGCGTGACAACGCAATTGCCAGCGCCGGCAGGCAACCCACCAACAACCAGGTCAGACGCATCCGCGGTGGTTGTCCGCGGCCGGCCAGAACGGCGAGGGTCAGAAACAGCGCGAAGGCCCCCGACGCGTGACCGCTTGGCATGCTGTAGCTCACCAGCGGATCACTTAACACTTCCGGGCGCACGCGTGCGAAAAACTGTTTGGTGAACGTGTTGCCGAGTGCGGTGCAGAGCAGGGTGCTGCCCGCGAAAATCGCCTGTCGCCATTGCCGGGTCAGCAGCAGCAAAGCGGTCAGCAGGACGCTGAACAGCAGCATGTTGCGGAACTCGCCGATCAGCGTGAAGGTGACGGCGACTTCGTCGAGCGTCGGGCTGCGGTGTTCCTGCACCAGTGTCATCACGCCCTGATCGAGGGCGGTCAGGTGCGGGTAGCCGATAAACAGGCCCGCCAGGATCAGAAGGCTCATACCGGTGATCAGTATTGTCGCTTTGCGATGCCGACGCAGGCTGCTGGTCGCGCTCAAACCCACCATGACCGCAATGCTGCCGGCGACGATCCCGGCCTCAGGCCAGAAACCTTCCGGCAATGGCAAACGAATTGCGGCACCCGTGGCCCAGCCCGGCAACAGATACGCGACGCTCCAACCGGCCGCCGCCAGGAGACTGACAGCGACAAAACGCGGGAAGGGCATGTCGAACATCCCGGCGACCATCGGCAGCATCGGCCGCAGCGGCCCGATGAAGCGTCCGACCAGCAGGCTGGCAATGCCATAGCGCTGGAAGTAAGCCTCGGCGCCGGCGATCCATTCCGGGTGATGGCGCAGGCCCGGCAGGCGCCGGATGTTCTGATGGAAATGTCGCCCTACAAAGTAGGAAACGATATCGCCCAGCACGCCGGCGACGAATCCCAGCAGCAATGTTTCGCTCAACGACAGGGCGCCGCTGCCGGCCAGAACGGCGACGGCAAACAACAACACCGTGCCGGGCACGATCAGTCCGGCAATCGCCAGGCATTCCACGAAGGCCACAATGAATACTGCCGCGGCCAGCCATTGCGGGTTGACCGTCAACCATCCGGTCACGCTATCGAGCCATGGGCCCATAAAAACAACTCCATCGAATTTTTATAATCGCCCGCAAGGGACGAACACAATCTTCAAAACACCACCGAACCCCCGCTCCCACAAGGGATATGTTCCGTCATCAAGACAGCAAAAAATAATCGCGACCTTCGACCTGCCCACGCCGCAGCGGGTTGCGCGTGCAATACGGTGCGTAAGCAGCGTCGACAAAGCGGTACATCAAATGCTCATCGCGCCCATGAGGAATGCCCAGGCGCGTGGTTTGAATGATGTGGCCAGGCGCCGGGCCGACATCTTCCACCAGCAGCACTTCATGATCGAAGCGCTTGGCGTCCCAGACCGGCACCTTCAAACCCAGCGACTTGCACAACAGCGTTTGCCCGGCGCAAAGTTTTTGCGAAGGGCGAGGGCGGCCCTGGGTATCAGGATTGTTCAACAGCATCTGCGCCAGGCTCGCCGGCCCGCTCAACTCATCGACCCACGGATAAGCGGATTTGATCAATACCGCATTGCCCGGGCCTTGAGCGCTGAAATTCAGGGAATCGCCGCCCCGGGCGTAATACATATAGATGTGACCGCCATCCAGAAACAAAGCCTTACGCTTTTCCGTGTAGCCAAGAGAGGCATGGCTGCCTTTTTCTTCAAAGTAATAGGCTTCGGTCTCGATGATCCGGGCACTGAGCCACAAGTCGCCTACCCGATGACGGATGACTTTGCCGAGTAAATCCCGGGCCAGCGTTTGCGCATCCCGGTCGAAAAACGCGTCCGGGAGCCCGGAGGGCAGGCCCGCAGCGGGCGCACGAACAGTCAGGTTGGACATGATGAACGGCATTTATCAAAGCTGATTGAGTCGTGATGATAACAATTTGCAGCTTAATCACGGCTGAACGTCGGCAAATTGCCCTCCATTTCGACCATCCGCCCGTCACCGCTGTTAGTCGGGAGACGCGACAGCTATAATCTGCCGCTTTCCTCTTTACCAAGACCACAGTAGACAATGACTGAGTCCGTTCTCGACTACATGACCCGCCTGGGTCGCGCTGCCCGCGAAGCGTCGCGCATCATCGGCCGTGCCAGCACCGCGCAGAAAAACCGCGCCTTGCAGGCGGCGGCCAATGCGCTGGACGCCGCGCGTGCCGAGCTGACGGCAGCCAACGACCTGGATCTGGCCGCGGGTCGCGCCAATGGTCTGGAGCCTGCGCTGCTGGAGCGTCTGGCGCTGACCCCGGAACGTATCGACGGCATGATCGTTGGTTTGCGTCAGGTGGCAGCGTTGCCGGACCCGGTCGGCGCCATTCGCGACATGAGCTTCCGTCCGTCGGGGATTCAGGTCGGCAAGATGCGCGTGCCGTTGGGCGTGATCGGAATCATCTACGAATCCCGGCCCAACGTGACCATCGATGCCGCCAGCCTGTGCCTGAAGTCCGGCAACGCGACCATTCTGCGCGGCGGTTCCGAAGCGATTCATTCCAACCGTGCCATTGCTGCCTGCATCCAGCGCGGTCTGGCTGAAGCCGATCTGCCGGCCGCCGTCGTACAAGTGGTCGAGACCACAGACCGTGCGGCTGTTGGCGCGCTGATCACCATGCCTGAATATGTCGACGTCATCGTGCCCCGTGGCGGCCGTGGCCTGATCGAGCGCATCAGTCGTGACGCGCGCGTTCCGGTCATCAAGCATCTGGACGGCATCTGCCACGTTTACGTCAGTGCCCACGCCGATTTGCCGAAAGCCCAGCGCATCGCCTTCAATGCCAAGACCTACCGTTATGGTATCTGCGGTGCGATGGAGACGCTGTTGGTGGATCAAACCGTTGCCAAAGATTTCCTGCCGTCGATGGCTGCACAGTTCCGCGAAAAAGGCGTCGAGCTGCGTGGTTGCGAACGCACGCGGGCGATCATCGATGCTGCGGTGGCCACCGAAGAAGACTGGAATACCGAGTACCTGGCGCCGATTCTCTCGATCCGTGTGGTCGACGGGCTGGACCAGGCCATCGAGCACATTAATCAGTACGGCTCCCATCACACCGATTCGATCGTCAGCGAAAACCTCGCAGACACCCGGCGTTTCGTCGCGGAAGTCGATTCGTCGTCGGTGATGATCAATACGCCGACCTGTTTCGCCGATGGCTTCGAATACGGATTGGGTGCCGAGATTGGCATTTCTACTGATAAGCTGCACGCCCGTGGCCCGGTGGGTCTCGAAGGCCTGACCTGCGAGAAGTACATCGTGGTCGGTGATGGCCAGTTGCGCGGCCAGGCGTCGGTCTGACTTGGGCGACCTTAATCCGTCGTCCCCGCTCACCGCCAGCGAACCTGCGCCTCGACGTATCGGCATGCTGGGCGGGACGTTCGACCCAGTGCACATCGGCCATTTGCGCGGTGCGCTGGAAGTCGCCGAATCGCTGGCGCTCGATGAGTTGCGACTGACACCCAGTGCCAGGCCGCCTCATCGCGGCACGCCGCAGGTGTCGGCGAAGGACCGTCTGGCGATGGTCAAGTGCGCGGTGGCCGGTGTGGCACCGTTGGTGGTGGACGCCCGCGAATTGCAGCGGGACAAGCCGTCCTACACTATTGATACCCTGGAACTGATGCGTGCCGAACTGGCCGCTGAAGACCAGGTTTTTCTACTTTTGGGCTGGGACGCATTTTGCGGCCTGCCCACTTGGCACCGCTGGGAAGAGTTGCTCCAGCATTGCCACATCCTGGTGCTGCAACGCCCGGATGCCGACAGCGAACCGCCGGATGCCTTGCGCAACCTGCTGGCAGCGCGCTCGGTGAGCGACCCGCTGGCCCTCAAAGGGCCGAGCGGACAGATTGCATTCGTCTGGCAGACGCCGCTCGCGGTATCCGCCACCCAGATCCGTCAACTGCTGGCCAGCGGTAAGTCGGTACGTTTCCTGGTGCCCGACGCGGTCCTGGCCTACATCGATGCGCACGGACTCTACCGTGCGTCGAACTGAAAAAGGGTGCGCTTCAAGGCACGTGAATGCGTGTAGCGAAGCGCCCGAACATACGAGCAAAACGAGTTTTATATGACTGACAAAGACGTAGCTAAAGTAAAGCGCAAAGGCACATTCAAGAGCGCCCCCCTGCCAGTAGAAGCGCCAACCGGCCCTGAGCTGGCTGGCGAAGAACTGGTCAAGGTTGCCGTGGCAGCCCTGGAAGACGTCAAGGCCCAGGACATTCAGGTCATCGACGTTCGTGAAAAGCAGAGCATCACTGACTTCATGATCATCGCCACCGGTACGTCCAACCGCCAGATCGGCGCGATGCTGGACAAGGTTCGCGAAGCCGTCAAAGCCCAGGGCGTCAAGCCGCTGGGTGAAGAAGGCAAGGGCGACAGCGACTGGGTGTTGCTGGATATGGACGACGTCATCGTGCACATGATGACCGCCTCGGCTCGCCAGTTCTATGACCTGGAACGCCTGTGGGCCGGTGCAGAGCAGAGCCGTTCGGCCAGCGCTGCGCATCACAGCCCGGAAAACACCCATGAGCATTTCACCAAGCTCAACAAAGACCAGCAATAAGGGACCGCTGTGCGACTGCGACTGATCGCCGTCGGTTCACGCATGCCCAAGTGGGTGGAAGAAGGCTGGCATGAATATGCCAAGCGTCTTCCGTCCGAGCTGGCGCTGGAACTGGTGGAAATACCGCTCAACACCCGTGGCAAGAACGCCGACGTGGCACGCTTTATCCGTCAGGAAGGCGAAGCCATGCTGGCCAAGGTCGGGCCGAACGAGCGCGTTGTCACCCTCGAAGTCCACGGCAAGCCCTGGAGCACCGAGCAGTTGGCGGTCGAACTCGATCGCTGGCGGCTCGACTCGCGCACGGTGAATTTCATGGTCGGCGGCCCCGAAGGGCTGGCGCCGGAAGTCTGTGCGCGGGCCGATCAGCGCTGGTCGTTGTCGCCGTTGACGTTGCCGCACCCGCTGGTGCGGATTCTGATCGGCGAACAGCTGTACCGTGCCTGGACAGTTCTGTCCGGCCACCCATACCACAAGTAGTTCTGCCTCATGTCCCAGCCGATCCGCATCAAGGACCACGAAAAAGACGCCCGTCTGGTGCGTGGCCGCGTCGTGTTCGGGGCAATTGCGGTGGTGGCGCTGTTCGGCGTGCTGATCGCACGGCTGTATTTCCTGCAGGTGATCCAGTACGAGTACCACTCGACCCTGTCGGAAAACAACCGCGTCCACGTGCAGCCGATTCCGCCGACCCGTGGACTGATCTTCGACCGCAATGGCGTGGTGGTGGCCGACAACCGGCCCAGCTTCAGCCTGAGCATGACCCGCGAGCGTTCCGGCGACTGGCAGCAAGTGCTCGACGTGATCGTCGAAGTGCTGGAGATGACGCCCGAGGATCGGGTGATCTTCGAGAAACGCATGCGGCAGGGGCGTCGGCCATTCGAGCCGGTGCCGATCCTGTTCGAGCTGACCGAAGAACAGATCGCCCGCATCGCCGTGAACCAGTTCCGCCTCCCGGGTGTGGAAGTGGTTGCGCAACTGGTGCGGCATTACCCGCAGGGCGCGCACTTTGCGCACTCGGTGGGTTACATGGGGCGGATCAACGAGAAAGAGCTGAAGTCCCTCGATCCGGTCAATTACAGCGGCACGCACCACATCGGCAAGACCGGCATCGAGCGGTTCTACGAGCCCGAGTTGCACGGTCAGGTGGGTTACGAAGAAGTCGAGACCAACGCGCGAGGCCGCGTCTTGCGCGTGCTCAAGCGCACCGATCCGATTCCCGGCAAGGACATCGTCCTGAGCCTGGACATCAAGTTGCAGGAAGCGGCCGAAGCGGCACTCGGCGGTCGGCGTGGTGCGGTGGTGGCGCTGGACCCGACGACTGGCGAAGTACTGGCGATGGTCAGTCAGCCGAGTTTCGACCCGAACCTATTCGTCACCGGCATCAGCTTCAAGGCTTACTCCGAGCTGCGCGATTCCATTGACCGCCCGTTGTTCAACCGCGTACTGCGCGGTCTGTACCCGCCGGGTTCGACCATCAAGCCGGCGGTGGCAATTGCCGGTCTGGATTCTGGTGTGGTTACCGCGTCGACCCGGGTCTTTGACCCTGGCTACTACATGCTGCCCAATTACGATCACAAGTATCGTAACTGGAACCGTACCGGCGATGGCTACGTGGATCTGGACACGGCGATCATGCGGTCCAACGACACCTACTTCTATGACCTGGCGCACAAGCTGGGGATTGATCGCCTGTCGGCCTATATGGGCAAGTTCGGCATCGGCCAGAAGGTCTCCCTGGACATGTTCGAAGAGTCGCCGGGGCTGATGCCGTCCCGTGAGTGGAAGCGCGCGACCCGTCGCCAGGCCTGGTTCCCGGGCGAAACGCTGATTCTCGGGATCGGCCAGGGCTACATGCAATCCACGCCGCTGCAACTGGCCCAGGCCACGGCGCTGGTGGCCAATAAAGGCGTGTGGAACCGTCCGCACCTGGCCAAGACCGTCGAAGGCGTGCGGCCGAAGGATGACAATCCGATGCCGGACATTGTCCTGCGCGATCCGTCCGACTGGACCAGGGTCAACCACGGCATGCAGCAAGTGATGCACGGTGCTCGCGGTACGGCGCGCAAGGCATCGATCGGCGCGCAATACCGGATCGCCGGCAAAAGTGGTACGGCCCAGGTGGTCGCGATCAAGCAGGGCGAGAAGTATGACCGCTCCAAGGTTCAGGAACGTCATCGCGACCACGCCTTGTTCGTCGGCTTCGCGCCGGCCGACAACCCGAAAATCGTGGTGTCGGTGATGGTCGAGAACGGCGAATCCGGTTCCGGCGTCGCCGCGCCGGTGGTGCGCCAGGTCATGGACGCCTGGCTCCTGGACCAGGATGGCCGACTGAAAGCCGAATACGCCAGCCCAATCAGTGCGGAGGCTACGGCCCGTGAAGAGTAATTTCGATCGCATCCTCTCCAGCGAGGATGTGATGCGTCGTCGTGCGACGCTGTTGCAACGCATGCACATCGACGGCCCGTTGCTGATCCTGCTGCTGACCCTCGCCGCCGGCAGCCTGTTCGTGCTGTATTCGGCCAGCGGCAAGAGCTGGGATCTGCTGGCCAAACAAGCCACGTCGTTCGGCATCGGCCTGGTGTCGATGATCGTCATCGCCCAGTTCGAGCCGCGCTTCATGGCTCGCTGGGTGCCGGTCGGTTATGTGCTCGGCGTGCTGTTGCTGGTGGTGGTGGACGTCATGGGCCACAACGCCATGGGCGCCACGCGCTGGATCAACATTCCGGGGGTGATCCGCTTCCAGCCTTCGGAGTTCATGAAGATCCTGATGCCGGCGACCATCGCCTGGTACTTGTCCAAGCGCACCTTGCCGCCGCAGCTCAAGCACGTAGGTGTCAGTCTGTTTCTGATCGGTTTGCCGTTCATTCTGATCGTGCGTCAGCCTGACCTTGGCACTTCGTTGCTGATTCTCGCGGGCGGCGCATTCGTTTTGTTCATGGGTGGTCTGCGCTGGCGCTGGATTCTCAGCGTGCTGGCCGCCGCCGTGCCGGTGGCCGTGGGGATGTGGTTCTTCATCATGCACGACTACCAGAAGCAGCGAATCCTGACGTTCCTCGACCCGGAAAGCGATCCGCTGGGCACCGGCTGGAACATCATTCAGTCGAAAGCGGCCATCGGCTCCGGCGGTGTATTCGGCAAAGGCTGGCTGCTGGGCACCCAGTCGCACCTGGACTTCCTGCCGGAAAGCCATACCGACTTCATTATTGCGGTCATGGGCGAGGAGTTCGGTCTGGTCGGCATCTGTGCACTGTTGCTGATTTACCTGCTGTTGATCGGCCGCGGACTGGTGATTACTGCTCAGGCCCAGACATTGTTCGGCAAATTGCTCGCGGGCAGCCTGACGATGACGTTTTTTGTTTACGTTTTCGTCAACATCGGTATGGTCAGTGGCCTGTTGCCGGTTGTGGGAGTGCCGTTGCCGTTCATTAGCTACGGAGGAACTTCGCTGGTAACGCTGCTGTCAGCGTTTGGGGTTTTGATGTCGATCCATACCCATCGTAAGTGGATCGCACAGGTTTGAATAAGGTGAAGATTTCAATGCAAGTAATGCGTGGCTGGGCGACTCGAAATGCGCCATGGGTCGGCCTGGTAAGCATCCTTGGCATCGCGCAGGACGCGTTGGCCGGCGATTACGAAGGCACACCCCAGGTGGCCGAATTCGTCGGTGAAATGACCCGCGACTACGGCTTTGCCGGTGAACAGCTGATGGGCGTGTTCCGCGAAGCCGAGCGCAAGCAGGCGATTCTGGACGCGATCTCGAAACCCGCCGAGCGGGTGAAGCAATGGAGCGAGTATCGCCCGATGTTCATCACCGACGCCCGCATCGCCCGCGGCGTGGATTTCTGGCGGCAGCACGAGGCGGTACTGGCCCGTGCCGAGCAGGAATACGGTGTGCCGGCCCAAGTGATTGTCTCGATCATCGGCGTTGAAACCTTTTTTGGCCGCAATACCGGCAATTACCGGGTAATCGACGCCTTGTCGACCCTGGGTTTCGACTATCCTCCCCGTGCCGAATTCTTCCGCAAGGAATTGCGTGAATTCCTGCTGCTGGCTCGAGAAGAGCAGGTCGATCCACTGACCCTCAAAGGCTCCTACGCCGGGGCGATGGGCTTGCCGCAGTTCATGCCGAGCAGTTTCCGCGCCTATGCGGTGGATTTCGACGGTGACGGCCACATTAATATCTGGACCGACCCCGACGACGCCATCGGCAGCGTCGCCAGTTATTTCAAGCGTCACGGCTGGGTGGCCGGTGAGCCTGTCGTCAGCCGCGCCGATGTGCGTGGCGAGCAGGTCGATAAAGGTTTGACCACCGGCATCGAACCGACTAAAACCGTCGGGGAGTTGCGGGCGCTGGGGTGGTCAAGTCATGATGCGCTGCGCGATGATATGCCGGTCACGGCATTCCGCCTGGAAGGTGACAATGGCCCTGAATACTGGTTGGGCCTGACGAATTTTTACGCGATCACGCGTTATAACCGCAGCGTGATGTACGCCATGGCCGTGCATCAACTGTCTGAACAGCTGGTCCAAGCACGGGGCGTCAAGTAATGCGGGCATTGCCTATGAAAAAACCCCTGAAGCTGCTGGCATTCGCCGCGTTGGCAGTGCTGGTCGCCAGTTGTTCGACCAGCCGCGCGCCGTCTCAGAAATCATCCACCGCCGTGCGCTCGGCGCCGGGGCTGGACATCAACCGCGCCCACAAAGATGGCGCACCGTGGTGGGACGTCGACGTATCGCGCATCCCGGATGCCACGCCGACCCTGCACACCGGTCCTTACAAGGCCAACCCCTACACCGTGCTGGGCAAGACTTACTTTCCGCAGCAAGAGTCCAAGACCTACGTCGCTTCGGGCACGGCGTCCTGGTATGGCACCAAGTTCCACGGCCAGAACACCGCCAATGGCGAGGTGTATGACCTGTATGGCATGAGTGCCGCTCACAAGACCTTGCCACTGCCAAGTTACGTTCGGGTGACCAACCTGGACAATAACAAGACCGTGATCCTGCGGGTCAACGACCGTGGCCCATTCTACTCGGACCGCATCATCGACTTGTCCTACGCCGCCGCGAAGAAACTCGGTTATGCCGAAACCGGCACTGCGCGGGTCAAGGTTGAAGGCATCGATCCTCAGCAATGGTGGGCGGCCAAAGGCCGTCCGGCGCCTTTAATGCTCAACGAGCCGCAAGTCGCGCAAAATACCGCGCCGACGATTACCGCTTCGGCCGGCACGGTCGAACAATGGACACCACCGCCGCAGCAACACGCCGCGGCCGTTGTGCCCGTGCAGATTGATGCAAAAAAAAACGCTTCTGTACCAGCCTCTGGCCAGTATCTGCAGGTGGGCGCGTTCGCCAACCCGGACGCTGCAGAACTCCTGAGATCGAAGCTCAGCGGGATGGTGAGCGCTCCGGTGTTCATCAGTTCGATCGTGCGCAATCAACAGACACTGCATCGGGTACGCCTGGGGCCGATCGGCTCGCCGGGTGAAATCCAGCAAGTGCAGAACAGCGTGCGGACAGCCAATCTCGGTTCGCCGAGCGTGGTCACCGCCGAGTAATACGTAGTACTTGATTGAGGGTTCACTTGCGGTTTGGGGGGTGAACCTGGTTGTTGGCTCGTTGAAGAACAAAAGCCCGGCAAGGGTTCTGAGTGAACGACTGAACATGCGACAGCTCGTTATAAAGCTGTCTGATTAGTTTTGCCTTCGGGCAGTTTCCATTAGCGATTTCGAGAGACGGATGAACATCACCACCTTTGCCAAACGCCTGTGCCTTCTAGTCCCGCTGCTCCTCTCGCCTGCCGCTTTCGCGGTCGAGATGATGCCGTCGCCGCCACAACTGGCCGCCAAAGCCTATGTGCTCATGGATGCCAGCAGCGGCAACGTGCTGGTCGAGAACAACGGTGACCAGCGTCTGCCGCCTGCCAGCCTGACCAAGCTGATGACCGCGTACATCGCGACCCTGGAAATCCGTCGTGGCCAGATCGGCGAAAACGATCCGGTGACCATCAGCGAAAACGCCTGGCGTACCGGTGGTTCGCGGATGTTCATCAAGGTCGGCACGCAGGTGACGGTCAGCGACTTGCTGCACGGCATCATCATTCAGTCGGGCAACGACGCCAGTGTTGCGCTCTCCGAGCACATCGCCGGCAGCGAAGACGCCTTCGCCGACATGATGAACAAAACCGTGGCCGACCTGGGCATGACCAACAGCCACTTCATGAACCCGACCGGTCTGCCGAACCCTGAGCATTACTCGTCGGCTCACGACATGGCCGTGCTGGCTCGCGCAATCATCCACGAAGACCCGGCTCACTACGCGATCTACTCGCAGAAAGAGTTCTTCTGGAACGGCATCAAGCAACCTAACCGCAACCTGCTGCTGTGGCGCGACAAGACCGTCGACGGTCTGAAAACCGGCCACACCGACGAAGCCGGCTACTGCATGGTGTCCTCGGCCGTACGTGATGGCATGCGCCTGATCGCCGTGGTGTTCGGCACCAACAGCGAAGTGGCGCGTGCGTCGGAAACCCAGAAACTGCTGACCTACGGTTTCCGCTTCTTCGAAACCCAGACCTTCTATCAAAAAGGCGCCGAGCTGGCTCAGGCCCCTGTCTGGAAAGGCAGCACCAATCAAGTCAAGGCCGGCCTGGCTGAAGACCTGACCATGACCCTGCCAAAAGGCCAGCTGAAAAAGCTCGCCGCCAGCATGACCATGAACCCGCAACTGATTGCGCCAATCGCCAAGGGCGACGTGATCGGTAAAGTCGAAGTGAAACTGGACGACAAGGTGGTGCACAGCGCTGACCTGATCGCTCTGGACGCGGTCG
The DNA here is from genome assembly GCF_054897965.1 of Pseudomonas sp. LB3P81. Taxonomy (NCBI): domain Bacteria; kingdom Pseudomonadati; phylum Pseudomonadota; class Gammaproteobacteria; order Pseudomonadales; family Pseudomonadaceae; genus Pseudomonas; species Pseudomonas sp. LB3P81. The sequence goes on from NZ_JBUBVG010000001.1 coordinate 4,155,272, forward strand.
ACGAGGGTGGTATCTTCCGCCGCATGTGGGATAGCATCCGTCTATTCTTCTACGGCTTGTTCAACTGAATTAGTGTGGACTCTCATGGCCCCGCTCCAATCCGGAGCGGGGCCATGTCCGTTGCCACGGCTTACGAGGCCGTTACGCCATGACAGACACCGAAGTAAAAGCGCCAAAGATCGAATTCCCCTGCGCGGATTACCCGATCAAGGTGATCGGCGACACCGGCGTGGGTTTCAAGGACAAGATCATCGCGATCCTTGAGAAACACGCGACCGTTGACCACAAGACCCTGGCCGAGCGCCAGAGTACCAACGGCAAGTACACGACCATCCAGCTGCACATCATCGCCACCGGTCAAGAACAGCTGTACGACATCAACAGCGAGTTGCGGGCTACCGGTTTCGTGCACATGGTGCTGTGATGTCTGGCACGCTGGGCTTTCGCGAGCTCGGCCAGATGGCTTACGAGCCGGTCTGGCATGCCATGCAGCGCTTCACCAACGAACGCGGCAGCGATGCCGCCGACGAGATCTGGCTGGTGGAGCACCCGCCGGTGTTCACCCAGGGCCAGGCCGGCAAGGCCGAGCACCTGCTGCTGCCGGGAGACATTCCGGTGGTGCAGGTCGATCGCGGTGGCCAGGTGACCTATCACGGTCCCGGCCAGTTGGTGGCCTACCTGTTGCTCGATGTGCGCAAGCTCGGTTTCGGCGTGCGTGACCTGGTCACGCGCATAGAGCATTGCCTGATCGAGTTGCTGGCCAGTTACGGCGTCACTGCCGCGGCCAAGCCGGATGCGCCGGGTGTCTACGTCGACGGAGCGAAAATCGCGTCTCTGGGTCTGCGGATCCGCCACGGTTGTTCCTTTCATGGCCTGGCCCTGAACGTGGACATGGACCTGGAACCGTTTCGACGGATAAATCCCTGCGGCTACGCCGGGCTGGCGATGACCCAGCTGCGCGATCACGCAGGATCGATTGAATTTGCCGAGGTAAGTGCCCGGCTGCGTGCGCAGCTCGTCAAACACCTCGACTATGCTGAGCAGACGACCCTAACGGGCGGAATCGACTGATATGACTACTGATGCAGTGCAAACCATGATCCCGACGCTGGATGTCACCGAGCGTCCGGCCCCGCGTGCCAAGGTTGAAGCCGGCGTCAAGCTGCGCGGCGCCGAGAAGGTTGCACGCATCCCGGTGAAGATCATCCCGACGACCGAACTGCCGAAGAAGCCCGACTGGATCCGCGTGCGCATCCCGGTTTCCCCGGAAGTCGACCGCATCAAGGCCCTGCTACGCAAACACAAGCTGCACAGCGTGTGCGAAGAAGCGTCCTGCCCGAACCTGGGCGAGTGCTTCTCCGGTGGTACCGCGACGTTCATGATCATGGGCGACATCTGCACCCGTCGCTGCCCGTTTTGCGACGTTGGCCACGGCCGTCCGAAACCACTGGACGTCAATGAGCCGGAAAGCCTGGCCATCGCCATTGCCGACCTGAAACTGAAATACGTTGTGATCACCTCGGTTGACCGCGACGACTTGCGTGACGGCGGTGCCCAGCACTTTGCCGACTGCATCCGCGAGATCCGCAAGCTGTCGCCGAATGTGCAGCTCGAAACCCTGGTCCCGGACTACCGTGGCCGCATGGACGTCGCGCTGGAAATCACCGCTGCCGAGCCGCCGGATGTGTTCAACCACAACCTGGAAACCGTGCCGCGCCTGTACAAGGCTGCGCGTCCGGGTTCGGATTACCAGTGGTCGCTGACGCTGCTGCAACGCTTCAAGCAGATGATGCCGCACATTCCGACCAAGTCCGGCCTGATGCTGGGTCTGGGCGAGACCGACGAAGAGGTCATCGAAGTCATGAAGCGCATGCGCGAACACGACATCGACATGCTGACCCTGGGCCAGTACCTGCAACCGTCCCGCAGCCACTTGCCGGTGCAGCGTTTCGTGCACCCGGACACCTTCGCCTGGTTCGCCGAGGAAGGTTACAAAATGGGCTTCAAGAACGTTGCTTCCGGCCCGTTGGTACGTTCCTCGTACCACGCTGACGAGCAGGCGAAGCTGGTTAAAGCTGAATTGATGTCGTCCTTGTAACAAAACGCCCGCAAGGTTTTTCAACCTTGCGGGCGTTTTTTATCAGCCGTGCCTACGGCAACTACAGTCTTTTCCTGCAAGCTGCGGGGCGATTGTCCCTCTTCTGTTTGTCCCCGTTCCTGACTACTGTGTGCTGAAGATTTCGCGCAGGGAGATTCATGGATGACCGTTCGACCGACCCACACACTGTTTCCACACACGCCGGTTCCGGCCTTGCCCCGGGAAGGGCTGATCGGCGTGATCGCGCCCGCCGGCCCCGCTGCGCTGGACACCGACAAAGCCATCGCCTGGATGCGGGCTCGCGGTTACGCGCTGCGAATCTTTCCCGGTGTCTACGAGCAGGACGGCTACCTGGCCGGCAGCGACGATGTACGCCTCAATGACCTGCACGCGGCGTTCGCCGACTGTGAAGTCGATGCAATCATTTGCCTGCGCGGCGGTTACGGCACACCGCGTTTGCTCGATCGCATCGATTTCGAGTTGCTGCAAAACAACGCCAAGCCGTTCATCGGCTACAGCGACATCACTGCGCTGCACCTGGCGATCAGCCGTTACGCGGGGTTCGTGACCTTTCATGGTCCGCTGCTCAATGCTGACCTGTTGGGGGACAAGCAAAAGCCTACCGAGGCTTCGTTTTTCAACATGCTCAGAGGGCAGGTGAATGCGGGCAGTGTCCTGACGCACCCGGTGGCCTACCCGTTGACCACCATTGAGCCTGGCATCGCTCACGGCCGCTTGCTGGGCGGCAATCTGGCGATGATTGCCGCGACCATGGGCACGCCTTACGAAATGGATGCCGAGGGCGTCATCCTGTTCATCGAGGACATCAACGAGCCGTTGTATCGCATTGATCGGCTGCTGACTCAGCTTCGGCTCGCGGGGACGCTGGGCAAATTGCGCGGGGTTCTGGTGGGGGATGTGGCCGGGGTTGATGCGGTTGCGCTGGAGCGATTGCTCAAGCAGACCTTTGAACCGTTTCGGATACCGGTGCTGTCGGGGTGGCGGAGCGGGCATTGCGATCCCAACCTGACGTTGCCGATGGGGGCGTTGGTGAGGCTGGATGCGGGGAATAAGGAATTGTTATTGGAGCAGGATGTTGTCATCAAGCGATAGAACTTCATCGCCTGTTAGTCAGTCTTCGCGAGCAAGCCCGCTCCCACAGTTGACCGAGTTCTTTCATGGAAACACGGTCGAATGTGGGAGCGGGCTTGCTCGCGAAAGCGGCATCAGCCATACGGCTATCTATCGGTTACGCAGGCCTTCGAGCAACTTATGCGTCGGATACCCATCCGCCGGCCAGCCAAACGACTGCTGCGCACTGCGGATCGCCTTGCGGGTGTTGGCGCCGATAATGCCATCGGCCGTGCCCGCGTCGTATTTCTGGGCACTCAGCAGATTTTGCAGCTCGATCCGCTCGGTACGGCTCAGCGGCAGATCATCCTTCGGCCAGGCGCCGTTGATCAGGCCCGCGCCGTTGAAGCGCTCGGACAACAAACTGACGGCCAACGCGTAGGACGAGGAGTTGTTGTACTTGAGAATCGCACGGAAGTTGTCGAGCACCAGGAACGCCGGGCCGCGATAACCCGCCGGCAGCAACAGCGCCGCGGACAGGTGTTCGGAGCCCGCTGGAACCTGTCCGCCGTTAGGCAGCGTCACGCCCAGTTGCTGCCATTCGGCGACACTCTTGCGGATCGTGCCATCGGCCAACACGTAGTTGAAGCTGCCCGGTAGCTGAACTTCAAAGCCCCATGGCTGGCCTTTCTGCCAGCCAGAGCTTTGCAGGTAGTGTGCGGTCGAGGCCAGGGCGTCGGCGGAGCTGCCCCAGATGTCGCGGCGACCGTCGCCATCGAAGTCCACGGCATGGGTGTTGTAGGTGGTCGGGATGAACTGAGTCTGGCCCATGGCGCCGGCCCAGGAACCGAGCATCCGCTCCGGCTCGATATCGCCCTGTTGCAGGATCTGCAGGGCCGCGATCAATTGCGCGTGGGCGAAGCCAGGGCGCCGGCCTTCATAGGCCAGGGTCGCCAGGGAGTTGATCACCGATTTGCTGCCCTGGAACTGACCGAAGTTACTCTCCATGCCCCACACCGCGACCAGTGCCTGACGATCGACGCCGTAGCGCTGTTCGATGCTTTGCAGGATGTCCGCGTACTGGCTGACCAGCGCCTGACCTTTGCGCACCCGCAGCGGCGACAGAGCGCCGTCGAGGTATTCCCACACCGGGCGGGAAAATTCCGGCTGGCTGCGGTCGGCACGGATCACGCTGGTGTCCAGGCTGACATTGGCGAAGGCGCGATCAAACAGGTCGGCGCGGATGCCGGCGGCCAGTGCATCCTTGCGGAAACCCGCCTGCCATTCGGCGAAGGTCTGGGTGGGCTGGATGTCGAGGTTCTCACCGGTCGGCACCACGGGCGGAATCACCGCTGGGGCTGACGCGACGGGGAGGGTCTGAAGCGGTTGGGCGTCGGCGGCGGTTGGTTTTTCCGCGCAGGCGACAAGCAGAACGAGGCTGGAGGCAGCTATCAATTGGCGCAGGTGCCAACGACGGGAAATACAAAAGGGCATGCACGGGTCCAGGGAATACGAATCAGGTGCAGACCTTAACATGTTGAGCGATGGCTTGCCTTTCAGGCCGCCAGAAAGTAAGAAGCCTCCCAGTTGTCAGACTGGAAGGCTTCGCGGCGGTAGCTGCCTTTGCCCTTGCCGGCTCGTTCCTGACGGCTGCGGAACAGTGGCTGGGCGATGATGGATTTGGCCTTGTTGTGGCCATTCCTGGATGGCTTTTTGCTCATGATCAGATCTCTCGATTGAGTGGGTTTTGCGGGGGGAAATGATCTGCCGAAGTCGGGGTTCTGTCTAGATCCGCGATATGTGGGAAAAGTCGACCTGTGGCGAGGGAGCTTGCTCCCGCTCGACTGCGCAGCAGTCGTAAAACTGTTGGGCGCGGATTATCGATAAAACGCGGTGAATGGTTTGGGGTCGCTGCGCAACCCAGCGGGAGCAAGCTCCCTCGCCACAAATGCCTTACTCGGCAGGCAATGTCAGCCGCTGCCCAGCCATCAACAACGACAACCGACTCAAACTCATCCACGGCGAACCGGCGGCCTGGCCTTTGATCTGTGCGTCGATACGCTGCGCTTCCAGCAACAGCTGCGCCCAGCGTTGCGCCGAGTAGCGTTGCAGGGCTTTGCTCATCAGCGGTTTGCGCTTGTCCCAGATCGGTGGTCGGGCAGAGCTGAAGGCTTTGTCCAGTGGCACACCCTGACTGTATTGCAGCGACAGGTTGGCCAGCAGGCGCAGTTCTCGGGCCAGGGCCCAAAGAATCACCGGCGGTTCGACACCTTCACCGCGCAGCCCTTCAAGCATGCGCAGGGCATGCGCTGCTTCACCGTTGAGAATCGCATCGGTCAAGCCGAAGACATCGAAGCGCGCACTGTCGGCCACCGCCGCTTGCACGGTCTCGACGGTGATCTGCCCAGCTTCGGCCATCAGTTTGAGCTTTTCGATTTCCTGGGCGGCGGCCAGCAGGTTGCCTTCGACGCGCGCGGCGATCAGTTCGACGGCGTCCTGGCTGGCGGAGAGCCCGGCCTGGGACAAGCGCTGGCGGATCCAGCTCGGCAACTGGTTGGCCTCCACCGGCCAGATTTGCACGAACTGGGTGTGCTGACCTTCGACCAGCGCCTTGCCCCACTTGGTTTTCTGCGCGCTGCCGTCGAGTTTCGGCAGGCTGATCAGCAACACGGTGTCTTCAGCCGGTCGCGAGCAGTACTCGATGAACGCGGCCGCGCCTTTGTCACCGGGTTTACCGGACGGCAAACGCAGTTCCAGGAGGCGTTTTTCAGCGAACAACGACATGCTTGCGCCGGCTTGCAGCAACGTTCCCCAGTCGAAACTGGCGTCGGCGGCGAACACCTGACGTTCGTCGAAACCCTGTTGGCGAGCGGCGGCACGAATCGCGTCGGCGGCTTCCTGGCACAGCAACGGATCGTCGCCACTGATGACGTAGACCGGCGCGAGAGCACCTTGCAAGTGTTTGGCGAGTTGGGCGGGGGCGAGTTTCATAAGAGAGGGCGAACGGGGCGCCAGAGCGCCCCGTAAGTCTTACTGCTGCTGCGGGATTTCGATGGGCGACTGACGCGGCGTTTCCGCTTCAGCCTTCTGCGCGGCTTTCAGTGCCGCGGCTTCAGCCTTGGCCTTGGCATCAGCGGTCTGTTGCAGCTGATCAAGCTGGGCCGGGGTGAACTGTTGCAGACGCAGCATCATGCGTTGAACCAGCTCACGACGCATCTCCCGGCGTGCATCGTTGGCTTCCTGGTCGGAACCCACCAGGTTGTTACCGTCGTGGATAAAGACTTTCGACACTTCGAGCTTGTCGCTCAGCAGCGGCAGGTTGCTCTGGCCACGGATATCGTAGTTGAGCACGGTGGTCACCTGATACTCGCCCGTACGACCGGCACCCGCGTAGCTGAGGATGCGCTGGCTATCTTGCTCATCGGTCAGCACCAGCTTGTATGGTGCACCGCTGTAGACCTTGACGCCGCTGCTTTCCAGCACCTGGCGCAATTGCGTCACGGTTTCGCCGTAGGCGTTGCGGGCGCTCAGGTCGAGTTCCTTGATCGCCAGTTCAGTGGTGCCGGTGCCGCGCAACTGGAACCCGCAGGCGCTCAACAGGACTGCAAGGCCCATCACCAGCAAATTGCGTTTGATCATCTTGTTGCTCCCCTTGAAACCATGTGGGCCGACCGTGCGGCCCGAAAGGTTTTACTCGGCGCCAGGCTCACCTGGCGCCTGATCCAATTAGCTGGCGACGATATTGACCAGTTTCCCGGGCACTACGATCACTTTACGAATAGTCAGGCCATCGACAAAGCGCAGCACGTTTTCGTTGATACGGGCAGCGGCTTCGACCTCTTCACGCGTCGCGCTGGCCGGCATTTCGATCTGGCCGCGCAGCTTGCCGTTGACCTGGATAACCAGTGTCAGGCTGTCCTGCACCAGTGCGCTGTCGTCCAGCACCGGCCAACCGGCGTCGATCACAGGCTCAGCGTGACCCAGTTGATTCCACAGCTCGTGGCTGATGTGCGGGGTGATCGGAGCCAGCAGCAGCGTCACGGTTTCCAGACCTTCGTGAACCAGTGCGCGATCCTGTTCGGTCGCTTGCGCGGCTTTTTCCAGCACGTTCATCAGCGTCATCACCTGAGCGATGGCGGTGTTGAATTTGTGGTTCTGGCCAACGTCGTGGCTGGCCTGTTTGATGGCCTGGTGGATCGAGCGGCGAATGACTTTCTGATCGTCGTTCAGGCCGGCGACATCCAGTTTGCCCGGCAGGCCCTGAGTCACGTGTGCTTGAGCCAGACGCCAGACGCGCTTGAGGAAGCGGTGCGAACCTTCTACTCCGGAGTCGGACCATTCCGCGCTCATGTCAGGTGGCGAGGCGAACATCATGAACAGGCGGCAGGTGTCTGCGCCGAACTGGTCAATCATCGACTGTGGGTCAACGCCGTTGTTCTTTGACTTGGCCATCTTCTCGGTGCCGCCGATTTCCACCGGCAGGCCGTCGGCGATCAGCTTGGCGCTGATGACCTTGGCCTTGCTGTCGCGCTCGAGTTCGACGTCCGCCGGGTTGAACCAGGTGTAAGCACCGTTGGCTTCGCGACGATAGTAAGTCTCGGCGATCACCATGCCCTGGGTCAGCAGGTTCTTGAACGGTTCGTTGGAGCTCACCAGACCTTCGTCGCGCATCAGCTTGTGGAAGAAGCGCGCGTAGAGCAGGTGAAGAATCGCGTGTTCGATACCGCCGATGTACTGATCAACCGGCAACCAATGGTCGGCCGCGGCTTTTTCCACCAGACCACCTTCATAGTGCGGCGAAGCGTAACGGGCGTAGTACCACGAGGACTCGACGAAGGTGTCCATGGTGTCGGTTTCACGCTTGGCCGGTGCGCCGCATTTCGGGCAAGTGCACTCGTAGAACTCGGGCATGCGCGCCAGCGGCGAACCAGCGCCGTCCGGTACAACGTCTTCCGGCAACACCACTGGCAGTTGATCTTCCGGCACCGGCACATCACCGCAAGTATCGCAGTGGATGATCGGAATCGGGCAGCCCCAGTAACGCTGACGGCTGATGCCCCAGTCGCGCAGGCGGAACTGGGTGCGCGAGGCACCGAGGTTTTTCTTGATCAGCGCGACTTCCATGGCATCGAAGGCGCCTTCGAAGTCGAGGCCGTCGAACTCGCCGGAATTGATCAGCGTGCCGTGCTCGCCGTAGGCGTCCTGCCACGGGGACGGGTTGGTATCACCGGAACTGGTGCGAACCACCGACTTGATCGGCAGGTTGTACTTGTGGGCGAACTCGAAATCACGCTCGTCGTGCGCCGGAACCGCCATGACCGCGCCATCGCCGTAGTGCATCAGCACGTAGTTGGCGACCCACACCGGGAGCTTCTCACCGGTCAGCGGGTGCTCGACGAACAGCGAAGTCGGCAGGCCTTTTTTCTCTTGAGTGGCGACGTCGGCTTCGGCGACGCTGCCGCCCTTGCATTCAGCGATGAACGCTTGCAGCTCAGGGTTGTTCTGCGCGGCGAGGGTGGCCAGGTGGTGTTCGGCGGCGACGGCAACATAGGTCGCGCCCATCAGGGTGTCCGGACGGGTGGTGAAGACTTTCAGTGCACCGGTTTCGCCGATGGAGTCGACGTTGTACGGGAACTGCACTTCCATGCCGCGGGATTTGCCGATCCAGTTGCGCTGCATGGTCTTGACCTGTTCAGGCCAGCCGGTCAGCTCGTCGAGACTCTCCAGAAGCTCATCCGCGTAAGCGGTGATCTTGAAGTAGTACATCGGGATTTCGCGTTTTTCGATCAGTGCGCCGGAACGCCAGCCACGACCGTCGATCACCTGTTCGTTGGCCAGAACGGTCTGGTCGACCGGGTCCCAGTTCACGGTGCCGCTTTTTTTGTAAATCACACCTTTTTCGAACAGGCGAGTGAACAGCCATTGTTCCCAGCGGTAGTAATCCGGCTTGCAAGTGGTCACTTCGCGGGACCAGTCCACCGCCAGGCCCAGGCTGCGCAGCTGGTTTTTCATGTAGGCGATGTTTTCGTAGGTCCACTTGGCGGGCGCTACGTTGTTCTTCATCGCGGCGTTTTCCGCCGGCATGCCGAAGGCGTCCCAACCCATGGGTTGCAGGACGTTCTTGCCTTGCATGCGCTGATAGCGGGAGATCACGTCGCCGATGGTGTAGTTGCGCACGTGCCCCATGTGTAGCTTGCCGCTGGGGTAAGGGAACATCGACAGGCAATAGAAAGTCTCCTTGCCTGGCTGTTCACTGACTTCAAAGGACTTTTGCTCGTCCCAGAACGACTGGGCGGCGGCTTCGATTTCACGGGGCTGATATTGTTCGTGCATGGCTACTTTTGAACTGAATAGGGGTGGCCTAATCCTCTTCAATGCAACGCTGGACGCTAATCACGCCAAATCGGCGTTGCGGTGCCCAAGCGAGCTGGAAGTGGAGTTACAGGAAGCGCCGTAGCATACATGACCGCACTCTACCGAGGGAAACCCTGATTACTGCCGCGCGTCTTGCAGAAATGGCTGCGAGGGCCGTTGGTCGCGGCGCTCAGCCGGTTTGTTCATGGAAGCTAAGCTCTAAATGGGGAGCGAGTCTTATCTTCAATGAGGTGAGGGATGGTTGATTCACAGCAAGAAGTTACAAAACCGGAGCTGTACGAAAGACTGATCGATCGTCTGGGAATGGCCCTGGACGCGGCAAAAACCGCTGACCGGTTGCGCGATGAACGCCCCCTTGAGCTGGAGTTGCGTGGCCTGAGCCCCGCAGAATTTGCACTGGTCAAGGCGTATCTGGACCGCAGTGAACGTGAAACACACGGATGCTTGTCAGAAGCAGTGAAGCAACTCGACGCACCACGTTCGGCCAAGATCATCTGGCTCAGGGACAAAACACCCGGCAGGGATGCGGTAAAGGTCCGGTCTCTGCAATTCAAGTAAGGGCGCTTGAACCCATGACGTAAGGCTTTTTTGAAGCATAGTCCTTTCGCATTTGTTGTCGCATTGCATCAATCCACTTAGGCTTCGGGCATCTTCAGGAGATGCTCGATGCCTTTTCGTTACTTCGTTAAACAACTTCTGCTACCACCCGGCATTTTATTGCTGTTACTGGTGCTTGCCTGGTGGTTTCGCCGCTCAAGACCGCGGCTTGCGGGCGTGTGCTTTGTATTGGGCGTGGGCGGCTTCTGGTTGATGAGTTTGCCGGTGGTGGTGCAGTGGAGTGCGGCGGCCCTTGAGCGTGAACCGCCGCTGGCGCGCGACGAATGGGCAGCGCTGGGGCAGCGCGCCGACGCGATCATCGTGCTCGGTGCAGGACGGGAGCGTGGTGATCCGGCCTGGGGGGCAGACCAGCCGACCGGTGTTGCGCTGGAGCGCGAGCGTTATGCGGCGCGACTGGCCAAGGCATCAGGCTTGCCGATCCTGACCAGTGGCGGCCTGCATTACGGCACACCACCGACAGAAGCCAAGTTGATGGCGGACTCGTTGCTCGATGATTTCGGCGTCACCGTGCGTTGGCAGGAAGGGCGCAGCCGTACGACTTGGGAAAACGCGCAGTTCAGCGCCGAAGTGTTGCTGCCACAAGGGATCAAGCGCGTTGTGGTCGTGACTCAGGCCTGGCACATGCCACGGGCGGTTTCGAGTTTTCAGAAGGCAGGATTTGAGGTGGTGGCGGCGCCTGTAGGGTTCTTGGGCGTGGACAATGCCCGACCGTTCGGCGGCTGGATACCGGAATTCAAGTCGATCTGGCAGAGCGGGCAGTTGCTGAATGAAGCGGTGGGGCAGATCGGGTATTCGTTGTTCTATCGCTGATCATTGTGGCGAGGGAGCTTGCTCCCGTTGGACTGCGCAGCAGTCCCCTTTTTGGGGTCACTTCGTGCCCCAGCGGGAGCGAGCTCCCTCGCCACAAAAGCTCGCCAGATTTAAACGGTTTTAGCCATCCGGTTCGCCACCAGCGCCCAGCCAAACAACAACACGCACACGATGATCAGCGGCCACGAGCGCCATTGCAGGTAAGGCGTCAGGTTGTGCATCGGCACCACTTCGCCGTACAGGATGCCGCGTTCGAACTGCGGGATCTGCGTGGTGATCTGGCCGAACGGGTTGATCAGGCCGGTCACGCCGTTGTTGGTGGCGCGGATCATCCAGCGACCGGCCTCAAGCGCGCGCATCTGCGCCATCTGCAAGTGTTGCAACGGGCCGATGGATTTGCCGAACCAGGTGTCGTTGCTGATGGTCAGCAACAGATCACTGCGAGCCGCGAGGCTGGCGGCAAATTCCGGATAAACCACTTCGTAGCAGATGAACGGCGCGATCTGATAACCCTTGGCTTGCAGCATTGCCTGATCGGCGGGACCGCGGGCAAAGTCAGACATCGGCAGGTCAAAGAAGGCAATCAGTCCGCGAAGTACGTCCTGCAATGGCACGTATTCGCCGAACGGCACCAGCTTCTGCTTGAGGTAAGTACCATCGCCTTCGCCGACCACGGTGATGCCGTTGAAAAAGCGCTTCTCGTGACGAACGACTTCGCGAATGGGGACGCCGGTAATCATTGCCGAGTCCCGCTCGGAAGCGAACTTGCCGATCATGTCCAGGTAGCCTGCGGCGGATTCCTTGAGCACCGGGATCGCGGTTTCCGGCCAGATCAGCAGATCGACACGCTTGGAGCTGAAACTCATGTCGCGGTACAGCGCCAGTTGCGCGTTGAGCTGCGCCGGGTCCCACTTCATGCTTTGTTCGATATTGCCTTGAAGCGCCGCGACGCTCAGCGGTGCGCCCGCCGGGCTGGTCCAGGCATGGCCCTTGAGCGCGATGCCGGCGCCCCAAGGGCCGACCAGCAGCAGCACGCCCGCCGCGATAAAGCCTTTGCGACCCGTCTTGATCAGGCGCGAAGCGTTGTAGATCAGCGCGGCCGTCAAGGCCAGGGTGAAGGACACCAGCCACATTCCGCCCACGGGTGCGAGCCCGGCCAGCGGGCCGTCGAGCTGGCTGTAACCGGAGTAAAGCCACGGGAAACCGGTGAGGAACCAGCCACGAAAGGCTTCCTGGCCTACCCACAGCGCCGCGAATGCCATGGCATCGGCCAGCGGTGCTTCGTTGCGACGCAACCAGCGCGCCCAGAGCCAGGCGGGCAGGGCGAAGAACCAGGCAATCGCCGCAGTGAAGAGCAGCATCAGGAATCCGGCCAGCAGCACCGATGCGCCGCCAAAGTTGTGGATGCTGTAGTAGATCCAGCTGGTGCCAGCGCCAAACAGGCCGAAGCCGAAGCACCAGCCACGGCCCAGGGCTTGGCGGGGGTTTAGTTCGCGTAAACCAGCGTAAAAGAAGCCGACCGCCAGCAACGCCAACGGCCAGATATCGAACGGCGCCAGGGCCAGGGTGGTGATTGCACCGGCCGCCACGGCCAGCAGGTTACCGGGCCAGCCGGGGCGGGTTACGCGGAGCATGTCAATCCTTAACGGGCAATGGGTGTCAGGCGCAGCAAGTGAATCCGACGGCTGTCCGCATTAAGAATACGGAAGCGATAAGGTCCGATTTCAGTGATTTCGTTGCGTTTCGGCAAGTGCCCGAACGCGCTCATCACCAGGCCGCCAACGGTATCGAACTCATCGTTGGAGAATTCGCTGTCGAAAAACTCGTTGAAGTTCTCGATCGGCGTCAGGGCCTTGACCAGGAAGTCACCGCTGGGCAGCGGCTTGATGTAGCTGTCTTCCTCAACGTCATGCTCGTCTTCGATGTCGCCGACGATCTGTTCCAGCACGTCTTCGATGGTCACCAGCCCCGCCACGCCGCCGTACTCATCGATGACGATGGCCATGTGGTTGTGGTTGGCGCGGAACTCGCGCAGCAGCACATTCAGGCGCTTGGACTCGGGCACGAAGGTGGCCGGGCGCAGCAGGTCCTTGATGTTGAAGCTGTCGCCGTTCTCCCTGAGGATCAACGGCAGCAAGTCCTTGGCCAGCAACACGCCCATCACGTCATCGTGGCTTTCGCCGATGACCGGATAACGGGAGTGCGCCGAGTCGACCACGGCAGGCAAAAACTCGCGGGGTGTCTGGGTCGCCTTGATGCTGACCATCTGCGAGCGCGGGACCATGATGTCCCGTACTTGCAGGTCCGCAACCTGGATGGCGCCTTCGACGATGGCCAGCGCTTCGCTGTCCAGCAACTTGTTTTGATGTGCGTCGCGCAGAAGCTCCAGCAGCTCCTGACGGTTCTTCGGCTCGTGGGCAAAAGCCTGGGTGAGCTTACCCAGCCATGACTTCTGCCCGTTGCTCGATCGATCTTCGCTCATAGCGATTACTCTGAATCCTTTGTTGTCACGATAGGGGATGTTTCAATTTCGTCGTCCGCGTACGGATCGGGATAGCCCAACTCTGCAAGCAACGTTCGTTCCAGTGCTTCCATTTCTTCGGCTTCATCGTCATCTATATGGTCGTAACCCAGCAGATGCAAGCAGCCGTGAATGACCAGATGTGCCCAGTGGGCCTTCAGTTCCTTGCCTTGTTCAGCGGCTTCGCGCTCGACCACCGCCACGCAGATCACCAGATCGCCCAGCAGCGGAATATCGAGAAACTCGTCAGGCACATCGGCGGGAAACGACAGCACGTTGGTGGCGTAATCCTTCTGCCGCCAGGTGTGGTTCAGTTCGCGGCCTTCGGCTTCGTCGACCAGGCGAATGGTCATCTCGGAGTCGGCGGTGCGCTGGCGCAGGGCCAGTTCGCACCATAGGCGGAACTCGGCTTCACTGGGGGCAGGCGCTTCGGTAGCGAGTTGCAGATCAAGCTCAAGCATCGCGGCGACTGTCCTTTTGCGTTTCGTCTGCCGCGCGATTCTCGAAGCGCTCGTAGGCTTCGACGATGCGCTGCACCAATGGGTGGCGTACAACGTCTTTTGGCTTGAAATGGGTGAAGCTGATGCCCGGCACGTCTTTGAGCACTTCGATCACGTGGTGCAGCCCGGACTTGGTGCCTTTCGGCAGGTCGACCTGGGTAATGTCACCGGTGATGACCGCAGTGGAGCCGAAGCCGATACGGGTCAGGAACATCTTCATTTGCTCGACGGTGGTGTTCTGGCTTTCGTCGAGGATGATGAAACTGTTGTTCAGTGTGCGACCGCGCATGTAGGCCAGCGGCGCAACTTCGATCACCTGACGTTCGATCAGCTTGGCGACGTATTCGAAGCCGAGCATTTCGTAGAGTGCGTCGTAGAGCGGACGCAGGTACGGGTCGATTTTTTGCGAGAGGTCGCCGGGCAGAAAGCCGAGCTTTTCGCCCGCTTCAACCGCCGGGCGCACCAGCAGGATGCGGCGAATCTGCTCGCGCTCCAGCGCGTCTACCGCGCAGGCAACGGCCAGATAGGTCTTGCCGGTGCCGGCCGGGCCGATGCCGAAGTTGATGTCGTTACCGAGGATTTCCTTCACGTAGCGCAATTGATTCAAGCCGCGAGGGCGAATCATGCCTTTCTTGGTGCGCAGGGCCACGGAGGGTTCGGACGGGGAAACGTTGTCCAGCTCTTCGACGGCCGATTCCTGCAGGAACAGGTGAACCATGTCCGGCGACAGCTCGGTACCCTTGGTTTCCCGGTACAGGCGGCGCAGGAGGTTTTCCGCGGAGGTGGTGTGTTTGGGGTCGCCGATCAGCTCGAACTGGTTTCCGCGGTTGCGGATCTCGATGGTCAGGCGTTGCTCGATCAAGCGCAGGTGCTCGTCGAACATCCCGCACAGATTGGCGAAGCGGCGAGCCTCAAAGGGCTCGAGGATGAAACGATGTGGTTCTATGGGTGCGTTCAAGGTCGTATTTAGCCGCCCTGGGGCAATTAAGATGAAATAAAGGATAACGCCAGTGGCGCGGGTGCGAAAGCTCTTATACGGACCAATCTGATTCGAGCGCCTGGCGCGGTCCCTGTGGGAGCGGGCTTGCTCGCGAAGAGGGCGTGCCAGTCGACATTAATGCAGCTGACACACCCTCTTCGCGAGCAAGCCCGCTCCCACATTGAACTGTGGCGGTTATTGGATCAGCGAACCCCGCAGCGAGTGCGGCTGTGCCGCATCGATGTGCACGTCAGCGAATTGGCCGATCAGGGTCGGATTGTCGCAGCGGAAGTTGACGATTCGGTTATTCTCGGTCCGGCCTTGCAGCTCGCCGGGGTCTTTTTTCGAGTAATCGGTGACCAGAATCCGCTGGATCGAACCGACCATTTGTCGGCTGATCTCGAAACCTTGCTGGTTCAAGCGATGTTGCAGGGCGTTCAGGCGTTCTTTTTTCAGCTCTTCCGGTGTTTCGTCGGCCAGATCGGCCGCCGGCGTGCCTGGGCGCTGGCTGTAGACAAAGGAATAGGAGAAGTCGAAACCGACGTCTTCAATCAGCTTCATCGTCTGTTCGAAGTCTTTTTCGGTCTCGCCGGGGAAGCCGACGATAAAGTCCGAGCTGATGCAGATCCCTGGCACAGCGGCGCGCAATTTGCGCAGTTTGGATTTGTATTCCAGCGCCGTGTGGTTGCGCTTCATCGCCGAAAGAATGCGGTCCGAACCGGATTGCACCGGCAGGTGGAGGTGCTTTACCAACTCTGGCACTTCGGCGTGAGCCTGGATCAGGCTGTCGGAGAATTCGAGCGGATGGGAAGTGGTGTAGCGAATCCGGTCGATGCCATCGACAGCAGCGACGACACGAATCAACTCGGCCAGATCCGCCAGGCGACCGTCGTGAGTGGTGCCGCGATAACCGTTGACGTTCTGGCCCAACAGCGTCACTTCACGCACGCCGTTTTCAGCGAGGTGGATGATTTCGGCAATCACGTCATCGAACGGTCGGCTGACTTCTTCGCCACGGGTGTAGGGCACCACGCAGAACGTGCAGTACTTGCTGCAACCTTCCATGACCGACACGTAAGCGCTCGGACCATCGATGCGCGGCTCCGGCAAGTGGTCGAATTTTTCGATTTCCGGGAACGAGACGTCCACCTGCGGCAATTTGGTGGCGCGGGCGGCGTCGATCATTTCCGGCAAACGGTGCAGGGTTTGCGGGCCGAACACCACGTCGACATACGGGGCGCGATCGCGGATGGCGGCGCCTTCCTGGCTGGCCACGCAACCGCCGACGGCGATCACCATCTCCGGGTTCGCCAGTTTCAGTTCGCGCCAGCGGCCGAGCTGGGAATACACCCGGTCCTGGGCGCGTTCGCGGATCGAACAGGTGTTGAGCAGGATCACGTCGGCGTCTTCAGCGCGAGCGGTGACTTCCAGGGCCTGATGTTCACCCAGCAGATCGACCATGCGCGAGCTGTCGTACTCGTTCATCTGGCAACCGTGGGTTTCGATGTAAAGCTTCTTGGCCATGGATACAGTCATCACGTGATTCAAAGAACCGCGCATTATAGGGAACATGTCCCCTGGTTCCTACCGCTGTGCGTCCGGTGGCTATGCTATAGTTCGCGCCCTCATTTTTATCCCCGATGTGTTGCTCGCCCACCATGACCAAACGTGAAGCTCCAATCTACAAGGTGATTTTCCTCAACCAGGGCCAGGTGTTCGAAATGTACGCCAAGCAGATCTATCAAAGTGATCTGTGGGGCTTCCTGGAAGTGGAAGAGTTCGTCTTTGGCGAGCGCACGCAAGTGGTCGTCGACCCGAGCGAAGAGAAGCTCAAGGCTCAGTTCGAAGGTGTTGTGCGCAGTTTTGTGCCGATGCATTCGATTGTGCGTATCGACGAAGTCGAGCGTCTCGGCACACCGAAAATCAGCGAAGCCCGTGGCGCGGTCGGCAATGTGATGCCGTTTCCGATGCCGATGCCTGAGAAGTAAGCAGCATTTTTTTGAGGTGAGGAGCTTTCTGTGGCGAGGGAGCTTGCTCCCGCTCGGCTGCGAAGCAGTCGCAAAACCTGAGAATGCGGTGTGCCAGACAGGATGTGATTGCAGGGTTTAGGGCCGCTTCGCGCCCTAGCGGGAGCAAGCTCCCTCGCCACAGGGGGGGGGCGTCAGGGAAGAGGCGAAAACGGCGTACGCCCATCGGCGCTTTGCAATTCCATCAGGTATTTACGGAAGATTTGCCCAAGCACCTGAGTCGCAACCTCAAGTTCTTCGCGAGGCATCTTCTCGGCGACTTCATCCGCCGTATCCAGCGCCTCTTCAGCACCGTTGACCGCCGCCATTTTCAGCACGATATACGCCTGAACGTTATTGGCCGGTACGCCTTCGCCGTGGAAGAACATGGTGCCGAGTTTGAATTGCGCCTGGGCGTGGCCTTGCAGCGAGGCCTTTTCGAAGTAGGCCAAGGCCAATTTGAGGTCGCGCGGGTTGTTTTTGCCGTCGTAGTAAAACTCACCCAACTCGTATTGCGCTTGCGCATCCCCCTCATCCGACGCTTTCTGGCAGGCAGCGAGTGCCTGTGCCAGGTCTTGCGGCTGGGTATTGAGGGTGCAACGACCCATCGCTGGGATTAACAACGAGTTGCCGCCTGCTTGTGCGAGCGCGAGCAGGGGCTGAAGGAGCAACAGGCAGCCCAGTGCAAGGGCGCGGCCGGTGCGGTTCATGGGAATCGACTTACCTCTGAAGGGCGCGCGGACCCATCGAGGGATCCAATAAGCGCGCATTATGAAATAAGCAGGGCCAACCTTACAAAGTCTTTACTCGTTTTTCTGCTGCGCGGGGAATATATCGCCCGGTTTGCTGAGGATTATCGGCAGATGAGTAGGAAAAGACGCTGGAATGTAGGTGAAAGCTGACGCTGGCAATCGCCAACGTCAGCGGCACAGCGTTATTTCAGTGCGGCGAATGCGCGTTCGGCGGCATCCAGCGTCAGTTTCAACTCGGCTTCGCCGTGGGCGATCGAGGTGAAGCCGGCTTCGAATGCGCTCGGCGCCAGGTACACGCCGCCTTCGAGCATCAGGTGGAAGAAGCGGCCGAACAGCTTCGCGTCGCTGGCCATTACATCATCAAACGTGACGATGTCGTCGGCGCCGCTGAAGTACAGGCCGAACATGCCGCCGGCCTGCGTGGTCACGAACGGAATGCCGGCGGCATCGGCGCGCTGTTGCAGGCCATCGAGCAGGCGGCTGGTGTAGTCGCTCAGTTCGTCGTGGAAGCCAGGGCGGCTGATCAGACGCAAAGTCGTGAGGCCGGCCGCCATCGCCAGCGGGTTACCCGACAAGGTGCCCGCCTGATAAACCGGGCCCAGTGGCGCGATGTGCGACATTATTTCGCGTTTGCCGCCGAAGCAGCCAACCGGCATACCGCCACCGATGATCTTGCCGAACGTGGTCAGGTCTGGCGTGACGCCGTAATGCGCTTGAGCACCGCCGAGGGCGACGCGGAAACCGGTCATCACTTCGTCGAAAATCAGTACCACGCCGTGCTTGTCGCACAAGGTCCGCAGGCCTTCGAGGAAGCCCGGCGCCGGCGGTACGCAGTTCATGTTGCCGGCCACCGGCTCGACGATGATGCAGGCCACGTCCTGGCCGACTTCAGCGAGCATGGTTTCCACGGCATCGATGTCGTTGAACGGCAGGGTCAGGGTGTGTTTGGCGAAGGACGCCGGTACACCGGCCGAGCTCGGCACGCCTTGGGTCAACGCGCCGGAACCGGCTTTAACCAGCAGGCTGTCGGAGTGACCGTGGTAGCAACCTTCGAACTTGATGATGCTGTCGCGGCCGGTGAAACCACGGGCCAGGCGAATCGCGCTCATGGTCGCTTCGGTGCCGGAGCTGACCATGCGCACCATTTCCATCGATGGCACGATCGAGCAGACCAGGTCGGCCATCTCGGTTTCCATCGCGGTCGGAGCGCCATACGACAAACCGTGTTCCAGTTGTTTGCGCACCGCGTCCAGCACGTCCGGATGGCTGTGGCCGAGGATCATCGGGCCCCAGGAACCGACGTAATCCACATAACGCTTGTCGTCTTCGTCGGTGACGTAGGCGCCTTCAGCGTGCTTGAAGAACAACGGCGTACCGCCAACGCTCTTGAACGCGCGAACAGGCGAGTTCACGCCACCGGGAATGTGTTTCTGGGCATTGGCAAACAGGGTTTCGGAACGAGACATGATCGGGCTCTCAAATCAGACTTTCAGTAATGCGTTGAATGCGCGGGCGCGGCGGGTGACTTCAGCCGTACTCTCGGCTCCAAACAGGCCGTGGACCACCGCCAGCAGATCAACCCCGTGGGCCACCAGTGGCGCGGCGTTTTCCAGGGTGATGCCGCCGATCGCGCAGATCGGCAGGTGCAGTTTGCTGCGGGCCTGATCGAGCAACTCAAGGCTGCAAGTCGGTGCGCCGGGTTTGGTGTTGGAGTTGAAGAAGCGGCCGAAGGCGACGTAACTGGCGCCTTCTTTGGCTGCTTGTTCAGCGAGTTCGAGTTGCGCGTGGCAGGTCGAACCGATAAGCGCCTGACGACCGAGCAGCGCACGGGCCGGGGTCAGCGGGCCATCGGTCTGGCCCAGGTGCACGCCGACATTCAGGCGTGCAGCCAGTTCGGCATCGTCATTGATGATCAGCTGGGTCTTGTAGCGGTCACACAGATCGCGCAGAGCTTCGGCCTCGCGCAAGCGGCGGGCCTCGTCGCTGCCCTTGTCGCGGTATTGCAGCAGGGTGACGCCGCCTTCCAGCGCCGCCTCCACGTACGACATAAATTTGCCGGCCAGTAACTGGCTGTCGGTAATGGCATAAAGGCCACGTAGTTTCATCGGACAAGCCTCATGGCGTTACGAACAGAAATCCAGTGGCAGGCGGCGTGGCACGAACTGCCCTTTGCCCAGTTGCTCTGCATCGCGCAGGGTGCGCCAAGTGTAGTCAAGCGCGGTTTGCACGGCACTGGCGAGGTTTTCACCCAGGGCCAGACGACCGGCCAAGGCGCTTGCCAATGTGCAACCGGAACCATGATAGCTGCCGGGCAGGCGCTGGCAGGTAAAGGTTTCGCGGCGACCGTCGCGGCTGTACAGGCGATTGTGGATTTCGTCTTCATCGCCATGGCCGCCGGTGATCAGCAGGTGTTTGACGAATGGCAGGAGTTTTTCAGCGCACTCGTCGGCGGTGCCTTCTGGCAGTTCAGCGAGGATGCGGGCTTCGGGAAGGTTAGGGGTGGCGATGATGGCCAGGGGCAGCAGGCGTTCGCGCATGGCGTAGCCGACTTCATCCTTGCCCAGTCGTCCGCCACCGCCGGCGCGCAGCACCGGGTCGCAGACCATCGGCAAATGCGGGTGTGCCTGAAGCAGTTCGACGACGGTGTCGACCATTTCCAGGGAACCGAGCATGCCCAGTTTGACGGCAGCGACTTCGGAGTCGTTGAGCACGGCGTTGGCCTGGGCCAGCACCCACTCGCGGTCGAGCACGCGAAAGTCAGTGACGTTGACCGTGTCTTGCACGGTCAGGGCGGTGACGGCCGGGGCCGCATGACAACCCTGGGCGAGCAGGGCTTCGATATCTGCCTGCAAGCCGGCGCCACCACTTGGGTCGTGGCCGGAGAGACAGAGGACAACGGGGCGAGAGCTGTAGATATTCATGGTGCGCGAGCTTACCACCAAACATCGATTTTCGGGTGCAGTGCCCGCCAGGCCTGTCGGATAGAGATGCCGGGATTGTCACAATGTGACCGAGCAAAAGCTCTATTTCGATGATCTTCGCTGGAGCGCCCGTACTAGAGCCTTTGCAGGAAATGCTTCAATGGTGTTCAATGGCCATCAACGGCTATGCTAGAGTGGATCCAAATCAATAACAGGTAATACCGGTTTTACGTCTACTCAGGGAATGAGGGGCTTCCTGAGATAACCGGACAGGCCACGCTGGGGCTTAAATGCGCTATTTGCTGATGTTGCTGTTTTGCTTGCCCCTCATGGCGAGCGCAGTCGAATTCAATGAATTCACTCAAAGCCTGCCCCTGGGCCGAACCCTGCAAGTGTTCGAAGATGCCAATGGTCAGGCGACCATTGATGATGTCCGTGCACAAGCCGCTGCCGGACACTTCAAGCCCCACGATAAGGCCACCCTTAACGCCGGTTATTCGCGTTCGGTGTTCTGGCTGAAAATCGACCTGCATTACCGCCCGACCAATCCCGCTGTGCAACGGACCTGGCTGCTGGAGCTGGCTTATCCGCCCCTCGATCACCTTGATCTGTACGTGCCCGATGCTGCCGGTGCCTATCAATCGGCCCGCCAGACCGGCGATGCCTTGCCGTTCGACAGTCGCGAAATTCGCCAGAACAACTACCTGTTCAATCTGAACTTCACGGCCGATCAAACGCAAACCCTGTACCTGCGCCTGCAAAGCGAAGGGTCTATCCAGGCACCGGTCACGTTGTGGTCGAGCACTGCTTTTCTCGAAGAACAGCCGGTTCGGCTTTACGTGCTGGGCCTGATTTACGGTGTGTTGCTGGGCATGCTGGTCTACAACCTGTTCATCTACCTCAGCGTGCGCGACACCAGTTACCTCTATTACATCTTCTACATTGCCTCGTTCGGTCTCTATCAACTGTCGGTGAACGGCGCGGCTGTGCAGTATTTCTGGCCGAACAATCCCTGGTGGGCCAATGCCGCGACGCCGTTCTTCATTGGCTGCGCGGGGTTGTTCGGCAGCCAGTTCGCCCGCAGCTTCCTGCAGACGGCCACCCACAGTCGCTGGCTCGATCGCTTGCTGCTGGTGCTGATTGCGTTCGGTGCGGTGGTGGTCGGCTTGTCGTTGATGACCAGTTACGCCTTGGCCCTGCGTCTGGCGACAGCCCTGGCGTTGACGTTCACCGTGGTGATTTTCGCTGCGGGGATCTTCGCCTGGTTGCGCGGTCTGCGGGTGGCGCGTTATTTCATCATCGCCTGGTCGGCGTTTTTGCTCGGTGGCATCATCAACACGATGATGGTGTTGGGTTACCTGCCGAACGTGTTCCTGACCATGTATTCCAGTCAGATCGGCTCGGCCATCGAAGTGGCGCTGTTGTCCCTGGCCCTGGCCGACCGCATCAACGCCATGCGTGAGCAGCAGGCGCAGACGTTGTTCGATGCCGGTCAAAAGCTCGAAGTGCTCAACCAGCAACTGGCGCGCAGTAACAAACTCAAGGATGAATTCCTCGCCACGCTGACCCACGAATTGCGCACGCCCATGAACGGTGTGATCGGTTCGCTGGAGTTGATGCAAACCGTCGAGATGGACCCGGAGCTGGAGCAATACCAGCAAACGGCCGCCGGTTCGGCGCGGGACATGATGCGCATGGTCAATGGCATCCTCACGTTGACCGAATTGCAGGCCGGCAAGCTCAAGGCAAATGCGTCTACCTTCAGTTTGCGCAGCGTGGTCGATGCCCTGCGCGTGCAGTTCGAAGGCAATGCCTCGGGCAAGTCACTGGATTTCAAGGTTGATGTCACGCCGGGCCTGCAAGACCGTTTGCACGGCGACAACATCAAGTTGGCGCAATGCCTGGAATGCCTCTTGGACAACGCGATCAAGTTCACTCGAGTGGGCGGGGTGGCGTTTCGGGTCACGGGGAAACCCGTGGGACCCGACCGGCTGGCACTGTCCTTTGCGGTGATCGACACCGGCATCGGCTTCACCGATTTGGGCGAGGCGGCGCTGTATCAGCGCTTCTTCCAGCTCGACGGCTCGATGACCCGTGAATATGGCGGTCTGGGCGTCGGCCTGGCGATCTGTCGGCAACTGGTCGACTTGCTTGGCGGGCATCTGACTCACCGCTCCGAGCCCGGTCGCGGCAGTCGCTTCCAGCTCGACGTCGAGTTTGAGTTGGCCGTGGTAGAGCAAGTGACTCGGGAATTCCCGCGTCTGCGCCTGCCGCAGGACTGCACCGTGCTGCTGGTGGATGAAAACAGCATCAATCAGTTGGTGATGCGCGGCATGTTGCTCAAGCTCGGGTTCCGGGTGCGAACGGCCGACAATGGTGTGACCGCGCTGGATCTCTTGCAGCGTGAAACATTCGACGCCGTGCTGCTCGATGGTCAGTTGCCGTCGTTGGATGGCGTCTCACTTTGTTGCCAGATCCGTGCCTTGCCGGGCTGCGCGCAATTGCCGGTGTTCAAGGTTGCCCTGAGCGCTGATCGGGAGCGTTGCTCGACCGGGGCGTTGATCGACTATCTGAGCAAACCGGTGAAGTTCGAAGACTTGCAGGCTGCGCTGTATTGTCGGGTGCTCTGTCCGGAACAAGGCGAAAGCGCCGACAGTTAGGCGGATATGCCACTTTGTTCAGCCTCGGGGCAGTGATTAACTGAATTCCTTGGCTGACCAAAGGAGCCCCGTCATGAACCTGCATCAGTTCGCCGAAACCCACGAAGTCACCAATCAGCCGCCATCGCTGGACGGCACCAACCTGTATCGCATCGACCTGCCTTTGCAGGAGTGGTCGCGGCGTTTCGGGGCCGGTTGGGCCGAATCGCGGATCGACGCTTACGGCGCACTGGCCGGCGGGCCGCTGATGGAAGCGGGGTTTCTGGCCAACCAGAACAAGCCGGTGTTCAGCAGTCACGACCGTTATGGTCATCGCATTGATCTGGTGGAATTTCACCCGGCGTATCACGAACTGATGCGCTCGGCGGTCGAGCACGGTCTGACCTCCTTGCCTTGGGCGCATCCGCAGTCCGGCGCCCACGTCGCCCGGGCCTCCATGACCTACCTGCACAGCCAGGCCGAAGCCGGTAGCGGTTGCCCGCTGACCATGACTTTCGCCAGCGTCCCGGCGATGCGCCTGCAACCGGATCTGGCCGAGCAGTGGCTGCCGAAGATTCTTGCCACCGAATACGACCCGCGCAACGTCGGCATGGCGCACAAGGCCGGCGTCACCATCGGCATGGCCATGACCGAGAAACAGGGCGGCACCGACGTGCGGGCCAACACCACCAAAGCGTATCCGGTCGGTGCCAGCGGTCCGGGCCAGGCCTACGAACTGGTGGGTCACAAGTGGTTCTGTTCCGCGCCGATGTGCGATGCCTTTCTGACCCTGGCGCAGACCGACAAGGGTTTGACCTGTTTCCTGTTGCCGCGGCATCGCCCGGATGACACGCGCAATCAGTTCTACATCCAGCGCCTGAAGAACAAACTCGGCAATTGCTCCAACGCCTCCAGCGAAGTCGAGTTCCGTGGTGCACTGGCGTGGATGGTCGGCGAAGAAGGGCGCGGCGTTCCGACCATCATCGAAATGGTTGCCATGACCCGCTTCGATTGCATGGTCGGCTCAAGTTCGCTGATGCGCCAGGCATTGACCCAGGCCAGCCATCACTGCGCTCACCGTATGGTCGGCGGCAAGTTGCTCAGCGAACAACCGTTAATGCAGAACGTGCTTGCCGACCTCGCGCTGGAAAGCGAAGCGGCCCTGGCGTTGAGTCTGCGCATGGGCAAGGCGCTGGATTATCTGGAGGATGAACACGAAGCGAAGTTCGCCCGACTGGTGACAGCGGTGGGCAAATACTGGATCTGCAAGCGCGCGCCCTCAATGATTAACGAGGCTGCGGAGTGCATGGGCGGCGCGGGTTATGTCGAAGACAGCATCCTGCCGCGTTTGTACCGTGAGGCACCGGTCAATTCGACGTGGGAAGGTTCCGGCAACGTGCAATGCCTGGACGTGTTGCGGGCGCTGTCGAAAGAACCGGGTGTGCTTGATGTGCTGTTCAGCGAATTGGGCGATGGTCATGGCGACAAACGGCTGGCCGCGCACATCAGCCAACTGCAGACAGCCTTCAAGGACACCAGCGACATTCAGTATCGTGCCCGCCAGCTCACCGAAGACATTGCCTTGGGGCTGCAGGCCAAGCTGTTGCTGGAGGCCGGCAATTCGGCGGTCAGTGATGCGTTCATCGCCAGCCGCCTCGGTTCGGCTGGACGCGTGTATGGCGCATTGCCACGGGGGCTGGAGGTGGAAGCGATCGTCGCCCGCTCGACCCCGCTGCTGTAAACAACACAGAACCCCTGTAGGAGCGGGCTTGCTCGCGAATGCGGACTGTCAGCCAACATAACTGTTGAATGTTGAACCGCATTCGCGAGCAAGCCCGCTCCCACATTTGATCTGCGGTGGACTTGTCATTTGTGTAGCCACCACTGTTCCCGTGAAGCGACGATGCAGGCAAGATGAAGACCTGCAAGTCAGAACACAGGATGCTGATCGTGACCGAAGCTTTTATTGTCGTTCAAACCGCCGAGCAAGCCGTAGACCGGCTTGCGCACTTGCACAATCGTGCAACCACCGCGCTGAACCAGGCGCTCAAGCGTTACCTCAAGGATCGCATCGAACCGGACGCCGAACAGCGTGCGATGTTTCGATACCCTGAACTGCGTCTGACCTACCACTGCCAGGGCGAAGTCCCACAGACCACGCGCGCCTACGCCAAGGTTCAGTTGCCGGGGACCTACAGCGTCACCGTCACTCATCCGGCGGCTTTCCGTAAGTACTTGCTGGAACAACTTGTGCCGTTGATGCACGACTTCACCGTGACTGTGGAAGTCGGTATCAGCCAGCAGAACATTCCTTATCCATACGTGGTCGAGCAGGGCGATGAGCTGGCCGGCTCCGGCGTTACCGCTGCCGTGCTGGCGCGGGTGTTCCCGAGTACCGACCTGTCCGCCGCCACCGATGGCATCGCTGACGGTTTGTACGATTGGGAAAACACCGATCCGCTGCCGCTGGCTCTGTTCGATGCCGCGCGGGTGGATTTCTCCCTGCGCCGCCTCGTGCATTACACCGGCAGCGACTGGCGTCATGTGCAGCCGTGGATTCTGTTGACCAACTACCACCGCTACGTCGACCAGTTCATCGTCCATGGCCTGGAGCAGTTGCGCAGCGATCCGCGTTTCGTGCGTTTGGTTCTGCCGGGCAACGTCATCATCGAAAAGAGCATGGATCACGGCGAAGCCTCGGCGATTGCTGCCGGTGTGGTTTGGCACCGCTATCAGATGCCGGCCTATCACCTGATCGCCAGCGACGGTCATGGCGTGACCCTGGTGAATATCGGTGTCGGCCCATCCAACGCCAAGAACATCACCGACCATTTGGCGGTGTTGCGTCCGCATTGCTGGTTGATGATCGGTCACTGCGGCGGTTTGCGTCAGTCGCAGACCATTGGCGATTACGTATTGGCTCACGCCTACATGCGCCGCGACGGGATTCTCGACCGGGTGGTGCCGCCGAACATTCCGATTCCGGCCTTGGCCGAAGTGCAGATGGCGTTGCAGCAGGCGGCGGCCAACATCACCGGCGAGAAGGGCGACGAACTGAAAAAACGCCTGCGCACCGGCACCGTGTTGACCTACGACGACCGTAACTGGGAATTGCGTTGGGCCCAGGAACGTCCGCTGATCAACCTGTCCCGCGCCGTGGCGGTGGACATGGAAAGCGGCACCATCGCTGCGCAAGGTTATCGCTTGAGGGTGCCGTACGGCACGTTGCTCTGTGTCTCGGACAAACCGCTGCACAGCGAAATCAAGCTGCCGGGTTCGGCCAACGCCTTCTATGAGCGCGCTGTCAGCCAGCACTTGAAGATCGGTATCGAGGCGGTGGATCTGTTGCGCACCGAACTCAACTCGCTGCACTCGCGCAAACTGCGCAGCTTCGACGAGCCGCCGTTCCGGTAATAGTTGTCATGGTCATTTGGCGGTCAGGGCACTAGCATTAGCAGCCCTGACCGCTAGATGTTCCTTTGCTCATGTCTCGTCCTCAACGTCCTGTTTCTCGCCGCCCCGGCGCGAACACCCCGCCATCAGCCCCGCGCCGTGTCGCCAAAGCGCCACCGGCCGAGCCAAAGCTGATCCTGTTCAACAAACCCTTCGATGTGCTGACGCAATTCAGCGACGGCGAAGGGCGCGCGACGCTCAAGGATTACATCGAGATTCCCGGGATTTACCCGGCAGGACGGCTGGATCGCGACAGTGAAGGCTTGCTGTTGCTGACCAACGACGGCCAGCTTCAGGCGCGGATTGCCGATCCCAAACACAAACTGGCCAAGACCTATTGGGTGCAGGTGGAAGGCGATCCGAGCGCCGAGCAGTTGCAGCGTTTGCGCGACGGCGTCGAGCTGAACGACGGCATGACCTTGCCCGCTGAAGCGCGGCAGCTTGAAGAACCAGAATTGTGGCCCCGCAATCCGCCGGTACGCTTTCGCAAAAGCGTGCCGACCAGTTGGCTGGAGCTGGTGATTCGCGAGGGGCGTAACCGTCAGGTTCGGCGCATGACCGCGGCGGTCGGCTTGCCGACGTTGCGTCTGGTGCGGGTCAGAATCGGCGACTGGTCGATCGAAGGGCTCGATCAGGGCCAGTGGAAGGAAGTGCCGGCGCGCTTATAACGTGCCGGATTCGATCAGGCCGATCACCACGCTTTTGATCACGAACGCGGCCACGCCCAGACCGAGTACGAAGAACAGGATGAACGAGCCAAAGCGCCCGGCCTTGGATTTTTTCGCCAGATCCCAGACGATGAAACCCATGAAAATGATCAGAATGCTGACCAGTCCGGTCATCATCCACTCTTCGAATACTGCAGGATCCATCGGACATCTCCAGCGCGGGCGGGGCTAAAAGGCGCTGGAGTATACGGCATGGGGGAGGGGCGGAGCATTGGGCTGCGGCGGTGTGTCGCACTGTGGCGAGGGAGCTTGCTCCCGCTGGGTTGCGAAGCAGCCCCAAAATCTGCACCCGAGTTTAGCCAGACATACCGCGTTCACCGGTTTTGCGCCTGCTTCGCAGGCGAGCGGGAGCAAGTTCCCTCGCCACAATCAGCTACGCAGATGAGTCAGCGGCAGTTCGGTGCTGTTGAGCACCTGATTCAACACAAAACTCGACCGAACACTCGTCACACCTTCAATCCGCGTCAGATGCCCCAGCAGCAGTTTCTGGTAGTGATCCATGTCCGGCACCACGACCTTGAGCTGATAGTCCGCATCCATCCCCGTCACCAGACTGCATTCCAGCACTTGCGGCAAGGTGCGAATGGCGGCTTCGAAGTTCTCGAACCGCTCCGGCGTATGCCGGTCCATGCCGATCAGCACATAGGCGGTCAGGCTCAAACCGAGCATCTTGCGGTCCAGTAATGCCACTTGGCGGGAGATGTAGCCGTCATCTTCCAGTTGCTTGACCCGGCGCGAGCACGGTGACGGCGACAGGCCGATGCGTTCAGCCAGCTCCTGGTTGGAGATGTGCGCGTCGCGCTGCAATTCCGCCAAAATGCTCAGGTCGTATCGGTCGAGTTTGCTCATCAATCAGGCCTTTGTCATATCAATTGCGGCAGATTATCTATCCAGGGTTAAAAATTGCGCAAGTCATGTTTATTTGAGCAATCTTCGCAATCCTCTGCCGAG
Organism: Pseudomonas sp. LB3P81; assembly: GCF_054897965.1. Classification (NCBI taxonomy): domain Bacteria; kingdom Pseudomonadati; phylum Pseudomonadota; class Gammaproteobacteria; order Pseudomonadales; family Pseudomonadaceae; genus Pseudomonas; species Pseudomonas sp. LB3P81. Next base: position 4,183,694 of record NZ_JBUBVG010000001.1, read on the forward strand.
GCCTGCGGCCTATTCTTATCACCAGAATCACTGCTCGGACAAACAGTCCACAGCGGCTCGCCCGATCAGGCCAGCCGCGGCCGCCACCCCCACCGGGGATGTGCCGGCCCCCGAGCTGCACACTGTCCAGAAGACGGCGTGAGGTGAGCCGACGTCAAAAGCGTCGAGCACGGACGAAGTTCTCAAAGGGAGGCCGACGGGTCTCCCTTTTCTTTTGCCCGCAATTTAACGCCGGCCCCTCAATAAATAAGTTTCGCGACTGATAACCTGTTGCAGAACCGGCCTGTGCTTTCCCAGTCTTACGTACAAGCCCTAACCCGCAGTGAGGAAAAGCATGAAGTCGTGCATCTGGCGTTTGGCCGGTGTTGGTTTGCTGTGTATCAGTGTCACTGCGCAATCGCTGGCCGATGAACCGCAGAACCGTGGTCCCGACAACGGACAACGTGGAGATGGGCATCAGGGTAACAATCAGGGCCATGACGGCAACAATCAGCCGCCTCGGCAGAACAACGACATCATTCGCGGCGACAACAGTCGCCAGTTCGAGCACAACGGGCAGCCGCGCAATGGCGGTCAGTGGCAAAGCAATCAGCCACGAGACAATCAGCCTCGCGACTTCAACAGTCCCGTTCGGCCACCACCGCCGTCACCACAATTGCCGGCCAACGACCTGCCAATCCAGGGTCGGCCCGATACCGTGCGCCAGACCCAGCAGCCACAGCGTGGTTACTACCAGGATGTGCCGCGGCGCAATGACAACAATCAGCACTGGCAGAACAACGGCCCGCGTCCCGATGACCATCGCTGGGCCGGTCGCCCGGACGGGCACGGTAATGGTTGGGGACCAGGCCCGCAGTATCGTCCCGGTCATGTGATCGACCGCTTCCCGGACCGCGACTACCGCGTGCCCTATCGGGGGCAGGATTATTTTTACTCCGCAGGCTACTGGTATCGACCCCTAGGTCCGCGTTATGTGGTGGTGCAGCCGCCGCGCGGAATTCGCGTCGGCTACCTGCCCGATTACGCCCGTGAAGTGTGGATCGGTGGCGCGCTGTTGTTCCTCGCGGCCGGTTCGTATTACGCCTACCAGGAAAGTACTCAGGATTACATTGTGGTCGAACCACCCGTGCAACCGCAGCCGCAACCGGTCAGCAATGGTTATGACGTGGTGGCGTATCCGGCCAACGGGCAGTCGCCGGAACAGGTCAATCAGGACGGGTACGAGTGCTATCAATACGCGGTGCAGCAGAGCGGATTCGATCCGCGCACGGCCACCTATCAACCGGCCCCGTCGGTGGTGCAAGCCTACCGTCAGGCCCAGGGCAACTGCCTGAGCAGTCGCGGGTATCAGGTGAGTTTCTGATTCGTGCTGGCGGCCTTCACCACTTCTTGAGGGTCGGCGTGCACCAGCACTTCGGCTCGCGGGTAAGCGGCGTGAATCGCATCCACCGCCTGGTCGCTGATGCCGTGGGCGACTGACAGGGTCAGCTCTCCCGGCAATTCCAGGTGCAATTGCACGAACCATTGATTGCCGGAAACCCGCGTGCGCAGGTCGTGCGCCCCCAAAACCCCTGGCACGCTGCAGGCCAGTTCGAGCATGTGCTGACTGACATCCGGCGGCAGTTCTTCATCCATCAACACCGTAAAACTTTCCCGGGCAATTTGAATGGCGCTCCAGAGAATGTACGCGGCGATCCCCAATCCAAACCACGCATCCACCTGATGCCAGCCGAAGCCGGCCAGCACCAGCGCAACCAGAATGCTGCCATTGAGCAGCATGTCCGAACGGTAATGCAGGGAGTCGGCGCGCACCGCGCTGGAGCCGGTGGCCTTGACCACCCGATGCTGCAACATCAGCAGGGCCAACGTCAGCGCGAGAGAGAACACAATCACGCCGATGCTGATCCACGGCGCACCCACGGGTTCCGGATGTTTGAGCCGATCAAACGCCTGCAGGGCAATCAACACCGCACTGCCGCCAATGAACAACGCCTGCGCCATGCCCGCCAGTGATTCGGCTTTGCCGTGCCCGTAACGGTGATCCTCGTCGGCAGGGCGCAAGGCGTAATGCACCGCCAGCAGGTTGAGCAGCGACGTGACGCCGTCGAGGGCGGAATCGGTCAACCCGGCGAGCATGCTCACCGAACCGCTCAACCACCACGCGATGGCCTTGGCGACGATCAACGTGCACGCCACCGCCACCGAGGCACGGGTCGCCAGCCGCAGCAGGCGGGCGTGTTCGGAGCTGGAAATCATAGGTGCGGATATTCCTTTAAGTGCACAAATTACGCGGCAGGTTGCAGGCCGAGCATCGCCAGTTGCTGAGTGCTGCCCTTGTGTTGAATCAAGCGTGGGTCATTCAGCGGGAAGCTACGGCCCAGTTCGGTTTCAAGAATAGTCTGCAACTTGTGGGTATCGACCTTGCCGTCGGCACCGATGGCTTCCTTGAGTTTTTCCGGCGCCACGTGCGCGGTCTCGCCCGGTGCGTAGTAGATCGCGCCGGAGGCGAAGTCCACGGCAAACGCGATCAGGCCGGGGATGATGTAGAACAACAGGCCCACGGCATCCAGCGCGGCGATGGCCGGGTCAATCTTGCCTTCGATCTGCCCACGGCGATCGGGGTAGAAAATCGATCCGCAGGCGGTTATTTGGGTCAGCAGGGTCGCGACCAGTACACCGCCAATCAGGCGAAAGGGAACACGCATATGAAATCTCCTTGGTCATTTCAAAACGAAAGGGCGTCTCTATGAGTTAGGACCCTGATAAACGCCGAGCAGTTCGCCGTTATACTCGGCGCGGCAGGGCGTGCCCACAGTAAATTGCGGCCGCGTCTCACCCCTTCCTGGAATAGTTGAGTACTGAAGTTGTTTTTTCCAGATCGACCACGCGTAACGGCTGATGAATTTTATGGGGGTTCGGCCCTCCGGGCTGAAGCTGTGGACGCGCCATGCTGCGTTGCGGAACTTGGTAAGGAAACGACCCTTACCTGCGTCCCGCGCCTTGCCTGGCACGCCCACAGCTTCAACGCGACTCGCAATTTACTGTGGGCACGCCCTGTGGAGCCAGCATGATTTCTTTGCCGATTGATGAAGTTTTACCCGCCCTGCGTGAAGCCTTGGCTACACGCCACGAAGCCGTGCTCGAAGCACCGCCCGGCGCCGGTAAAACCACCCGGGTGCCATTGGCTTTGCTCAACGAGCCGTGGCTGGCCGGGCAGACCATTTTGATGCTCGAACCGCGCCGGTTGGCTGCACGTGCGGCGGCGGAACGTCTGGCCAGTGAACTGGGCGAAAAAGTCGGTGAAACCGTTGGCTATCGCATTCGGCTCGATAGCAAAGTCGGCCCCAAGACCCGTATCGAAGTGGTCACCGAAGGCATTCTCACCCGACGCTTGCAGGACGACCCGGCGCTGGAAGGCGTCGGCTTGCTGATCTTCGACGAATTTCACGAACGCAGTCTTGATGCCGATCTGGCATTGGCCCTGAGCCTGAATGGACGGGAGCTGTTTCGCGACGATCAACCGCTGAAAATCCTGTTGATGTCGGCCACGCTGGAAGGCGAACGCCTGGCCGGGTTGCTCGATGACGCGCCGATCCTGCGCAGTGAAGGGCGCATGTACCCGGTGGCGATGCGCTGGGGGCGGCCGTTCCAGCCCGGCGAATTCATCGAGCCGCGTCTGGTGCAGACGATTCTCGAAGCCTTGAACGACGAAACCGGCAGCCTTCTGGTGTTCCTGCCGGGGCAAGCGGAAATCCGCCGGGTGCATCAACAACTGGCCGATTCGCTGGGCGAGAGCACGCAGATTTTGCTTTGTCCGTTGCACGGTGAACTGGACCTCGCCGCGCAACGCGCTGCGATCGATCCGGCCCCGACCGGAAAACGCAAAGTCGTGTTGGCGACCAACATCGCCGAGACCAGCCTGACCATCGACGGCGTGCGCGTGGTGATCGATGCCGGGCTGGCGCGAGTGCCGCGTTTCGATCCGGGCAGCGGCATGACCCGCCTAGACACGCAACGCATCTCCCGCGCCAGCGCCACTCAGCGCGCCGGTCGGGCAGGGCGCCTGGAGCCGGGCGTGTGTTATCGCTTGTGGTCGCAGGATCAGCACGAACAACTGGCGGCCTACGCCAGTGCGGAGATTCTTTCGGCGGATCTTGCTGGTCTGGCCTTGCAACTCGGACGTTGGGGCGTGACACCGATGCAGTTGGTGTGGCTGGATGTTCCGCCGGCAGCGGCTTATGCCCAGGCTCAGGACTTGCTTGATCGACTGGGAGCGCTGGACGGTGGGTCGCTGACCCGTCACGGTCAGGCCATGGCCGAGTTGCCGGCGCATCCGCGCATCGCCCATTTGCTGCTGCGCGGGCAGGCGCTCGGCTTGGCGGAGATGGCGTGCGATGTCGCGGCGTTGCTCGGTGAGCGGGATATCTTGCGTGGTGTCGGCGCCGATCTGCACAGTCGGTTGGTGCTCTTGTCCGGTGAGGAGCGTGCTGCGCGCGGTGCTCAGGGCGGCGTGCAACGGGCGCGACAACTGGCGCGTCAATATCGCGGTTATCTGCGTGGCAAGGCGTCGGAGCCGGTCGGCGATCCGGATCATCCACGCTGGCTCGGCGCCTTGCTGGCGCTGGCCTATCCAGACCGTGTGGCGCAGCAGCGTCGTGCCGGTGGCGCGGAGTATCGCCTGGCCAACGGTCGCGCGGCGCTGTTCGCCGAAGCCGACAGTTTGATGAAACAGTCGTGGCTGGTGATCGCCGATCTCGGCAGTCGTCAGGGGCAGCGTGAGGAACGGATTTATCTGGCGGCGGATTTCGATCCGGCGTTGTTCGATTCGGTGCTGGCCGAGCAGGTTCGCGTGGTCGATCAGCTGGATTGGGATGAGCGCGAAGGCGTGTTGCGCGCCGAGCGTCAGCGTAAGGTCGGGGAGCTGATCCTCAGCCGTGAACCGTTGACCGGGCTGGATGAAACCGCGCGCAGCCAGGCGTTGGTGAACCTGGTGCGGCGCAAAGGGCTGGAGCTGTTGCCGTGGACGCCGGAGTTGCGTCAGTGGCAGGCGCGGGTTGCGCTGTTGCGGCAGCTGGATCTGGGTAGCAAGAGTGAGAGTGAGTGGCCGGATGTGAGTGATGCTGCGCTGCTCAAAAGCCTTGAGCACTGGTTGATGCCGTATCTGGGGAAGGTCTCGCGGCTCAGTCATTTTGCCAATCTCGATTTGTCGAGCATCGTTCATAACCTGCTGCCGTGGCCGTTGCCGCAACGGCTGGATGAACTGGCGCCGCATCATTTAAGTGTGCCGTCGGGGTCGTCGATTCGTCTGGACTATAGCGAACAGCCGCCGATTCTGGCGGTGCGCTTGCAGGAGTTGTTCGGGCTGGCCGAAACGCCGCGCATCGCCGGCGGGCGGCAGGTGGTGAAGCTGCATCTATTGTCACCGGCACGGCGGCCGGTGCAAGTGACGCAGGATCTGGCGAACTTCTGGCGCAGCACGTATGCCGAGGTGAAGAAGGATTTGAAGGGGCGGTATCCGAAGCATTATTGGCCGGATGATCCCTTGGTGGCTGAGGCTACGGCGCGGATCAAACCCCGTAAGTAACCCCTAGGCCGAACACAAACTTGTGGCGAGGGAGCTTGCTCCCGTTGGGCCGCGAAGCGGCCCCATCAGAATGGTCTGCGACTGCTGCGCAGTCGAGCGGGAGCAAGCTCCCTCGCCACAGGGGTTTCACCTGACTCAGGTTATTGTCCCGGCCTTCGCAGTGAGCTGCTCCCGGCAGTAATCCGCAAACAACTGCGCCGGTTTGGTCAGTTGCCCGCGCTTCAACCACGCCGCCACCAACCCTGAGCCGGTGACGTCTTCGACGATGTCCACGCACACCACTTTCTGGCCGTCGTAGGTGCATTCCGAATGCGGTCGGGTGACCAGGATCGAGAAGCCGAACCCTTGGCCGACCATGCCCCGGACCATCTCGATCGACGGTGAGCTGAAGGCAATGTGTGGCGTAAGACCCAGCTCTTCGAACAGGCTGACGAAGTAGGTCCGACTCGGTTGCACGTCCAGGAGGATCATCGGCTCCAGGCACAGATCACGTAGCGACACTTGCTTGAGTTGGGCAAAGCGATGATCCGCCGGCAGCAATGCATAAGGCCGCTGTGCCGGCATCAGTGGTTCGGTTTCGATGGTGGCGTCGAGGTCGTGTTCATAGAGGATCGCCAGGTCGAAGGTGCCTGAGGTCAGGCCTTGCACCAACTCTTGCTGCTCGCCGTCGCGGATGCGGATTTTTACGCCCGGGTACAGCGCCGAGAACCCGGCAATCAATTGCGGCAGGTACAGCGGGGCGACGGTTTCGAAACAGCCGATGTCGATTTGCCCGGCCACCACGTCGTTGTCGGCCAGGGCGTTCTGTTCGAACTCCTTGGCCATGCGCAACAGTTCCTGGGCCTTGCGGTAGAAGCGCGCACCGCTGGGGGTCAGGGACACGCCCTGGGCGTGATGACGGATCAGCAATTGCACGCCGAAGCTGTCTTCCAGGCCTTTGATCGCCGTGGAGATCGCCGGCTGAGCGATGTACAGCTTGCGCGAGGCCTCGGCGACGCTGCCGCATTCGACGGTGGTGATGAAGTACTTCAATTGACGCAGGTTGTAGGCAGCCACGGCAAACCTCGGGGTGGATGGACTCGACATCCAGGCCATTTTTGCGCCGACTGCATCCGTTCTGACGACGGTGTTGTTGTGCCTGAACAATAACCACATACCGCGCGACCGTGGAGATGGGCTGCCCAGTTTTTTCATGGTCTGCGAAGACATTTTTACTATTTTTCCTCGACACGGGCCTGGGCCACCATCCAGACACAAGAAAAGCCCATGGAGCATCTGAACGTGTTCGAGCTTGCATACTGGCAAAAAAAAGCCGCTGCACTGCAGTTTCCCGACCAGGCTGTAATCGACGGTAAATCCCGCTCGGCGCAGTCGGGCCAGACCTTCGCTGCGATCAACCCGGCCACCGGCCAGTGCCTGGCCAACGTGACCGCGTGCGGCGCTGAAGACGTGGACGCCGCAGTCAAAAATGCGCGGCAGGTGTTCGAGGCCGGCACCTGGGCGGCGCGTTCGCCGGGTGAGCGCAAGCAAGTGCTGCTGCGCTTGGCCGATCTGATCATGACCCACCGCGAAGAACTGGCACTACTGGATTCGCTGAACATGGGCAAACCGGTGATGGACGCCTACAACATCGACGTGCCGGGCGCGGCCGGGGTGTTTCGCTGGTACGCCGAAAGCCTCGACAAACTCTACGATCAGATCGCGCCAAGTGCGCAGAACGTATTGGCGACCATCACCCGCGAAGCACTGGGCGTGATCGCCGCCGTGGTGCCGTGGAATTTTCCGTTGGACATGGCCGCGTGGAAACTCGCGCCCGCGCTGGCGGCAGGCAATTCGGTGATCCTCAAACCCGCCGAGCAATCACCGTTCTCCGCCCTGCGCCTGGCCGAGCTGGCGCTGGAAGCCGGGTTGCCGGCAGGCGTGTTGAACGTGCTACCGGGCCTCGGTGAACAGGCCGGCAAAGCCCTCGGTTTGCACCCGGACGTCGATTGCCTGGTGTTCACTGGCTCCACCGAAGTCGGCAAATATTTCATGCAGTATTCCGCGCAGTCGAACCTGAAACAGGTGTGGCTGGAATGCGGTGGCAAGAGCGCCAACCTGGTGTTCGCCGATTGTCAGGATCTGGATCTGGCTGCCGAGAAGGCCGCGTTCGGGATCTTCTTCAATCAGGGCGAAGTCTGTTCGGCCAACTCGCGGTTGCTGGTGCAGCGTTCGATTCATGATGAGTTCGTCCAGCGCCTCAAGGCGCAGGCCGAACGCTGGCTGCCGGGTGATCCGCTGGACCCGTCGAGCAGTGCCGGGGCGATCGTCGACAGCCGCCAGACCGCGCGCATCATGAAGTTCATCCAAAACGCCGAACGTCAGGGCGCGACGCGGATATGCGGCGGCCGACAGTCGATCTTCAACGGTTCGGACAACTTCATTCAGCCGACGATTTTCACCCATGTGAGCCCGGACATGCCGCTGTTTCGCGACGAAGTGTTCGGCCCGGTGCTGGCGGTCACCGCGTTCGATGACGAGGCACACGCCTTGCAACTGGCCAACGACAGTGTCTACGGTCTGGCCGCGTCGCTGTGGACCGACGACCTCAATCGCGCGCACCGCGTGGCGCGGCAACTGCGGGCGGGCACGGTGTCGGTGAACAGCGTCGATGCGCTCGACGTGACCGTGCCGTTCGGCGGCGGCAAACAGTCCGGTTTCGGCCGAGACCTGTCGCTGCACTCATTCGATAAATACACCCAGTTGAAGACCACTTGGTTTCAGCTGCGCTAATAACAGCCGCTAACAACAAAACGGAGAACTGGCGATGACCACACCACGTGAAACCCGCGACTACCAGGCCGCCGACGCTGCGCATCACATCCACGCATTCGTCGATCAGAAGGCGCTCAATGACGAAGGACCCCGGGTGATGGTCCGTGGCGAGCGGCTGCACCTGTGGGACAACGATGGTCGGCGTTACCTCGACGGCATGTCCGGGCTGTGGTGCACCAACCTCGGTTACGGCCGCAAGGATCTGGCGGCTGCAGCGACTCGACAGCTTGAGCAGTTGCCGTACTACAACATGTTTTTCCACACCACCCACCCGCAGGTGATCGAGCTGTCGGAGTTGCTGTTCAGCCTGCTGCCGGGGCACTACAGCCACGCGATCTACACCAACTCCGGCTCCGAAGCGAATGAGGTGCTGATCCGCACCGTGCGGCGTTACTGGACGATCCTCGGCAAGCCCGAGAAGAAAGTCATGATCGGTCGCTGGAACGGATACCACGGTTCGACCCTGGCGGCGACGGCGCTCGGTGGCATGAAGTTCATGCACGAAATGGGCGGCATGCTGCCGGACATCGAGCACATCGACGAGCCGTACTTTTTCGCCCACGAAGGCAACCTGACCCCGGCTGAATTCGGCCTGCGGGCAGCGCAGCAACTGGAAGCGAAGATTCTCGAATTGGGCGCGGACAAGGTCGCCGGGTTTATCGCCGAACCATTCCAGGGCGCGGGCGGGATGATCTTCCCGCCAGAAAGTTACTGGCCGGAGATTCAGCGGATTTGCCGTCAGTACGACGTGCTGTTGTGCGCTGACGAAGTGATCGGCGGCTTCGGTCGCACCGGCGAATGGTTCGCCCATGAGCACTTCGGTTTTGAGCCGGACACACTGTCGATCGCCAAGGGGTTGACCTCCGGTTACATCCCCATGGGCGGGCTGATTCTGTCGAAGAAAATGGCGCAGGTATTGGTGGAGCAGGGCGGCGTGTTTGCCCACGGCCTGACCTATTCCGGGCACCCGGTGGCGGCAGCGGTGGCCATCGCCAACCTCAAGGCGCTGCGCGATGAAGGGGTGGTGACGCGGGTCAGGGACGACATCGGGCCGTACCTGCAACAGTGCCTGCGCGAGGTGTTCGGCAATCACCCGTTGGTGGGGGATATTCAGGGTGTCGGGATGGTCGCGGCGTTGCAGTTGGCTGAAGACAAAACCAGCCGCAAGCGCTTTGCCAACGAGAACGACATTGCCTGGCGCTGCCGCACGATTGGCTTTGAGGAAGGGGTGATCATTCGCTCGACGCAAGGGCGGATGATCATGGCGCCGGCGTTGATTGCCAGTCGTGAGGAAGTGGATGAACTCGTCGGCAAGACCTTGAAAGCGGTGGATCGTACGGCTCAGGAATACGGCCGGCTTTGATTTTGTAGCGCTCTTTCAGGCCTCTTCGTCGGAACGCCGCCCGGAGCAAGCCCGCTCCCACATTGGAACTGTGTTGAACCGGATCCCGAGGTCGACACAGATCCAATGTGGGAGCGGGCTTGCTCGCGAAGGCGATAGCCGACTCACCACAGTTTTCACCTTGTGCACCCCCGCCAACCCCGCCCTTTTACAGCCCCCGCTACCCAGTTTTTTCATCACTCCCAACGACATATTTCCTGATTTTCCTAATCCCCACCTTGCTCCAACATCGACCTCGCCAGTCAGCCGAACGCTGCCCACAACAAGGTCCATCAGAGACCACAAGTGGAAGCTCTTCACCAGGGCCGCTGGCCGTACTGCCCATGACAAAACTAAATCAACAGCTTTGGGAGTGCTCCATGATCAAGTCCTTGCTTACCCGCGTTGCTCATCCACTGGCGATCACCGCCATTGCCGCCACGGTCGCCACCAGCGCCCAGGCCGGCACCCTCTCTATCGGCCACACCACGTGGGTCGGTTACGGCACGCTCTACCTCGCCCAGGACCTGGGCTACTTCAAGGAAAACGGTCTGACCGTCGAGTTGCCCGTCGTCGAAGAGGCTTCGATGTACATGGCCGCGCAGGCCTCGGGCGAATTGTCCGGCTCGGCGTCAACCATCGACGAAGTGCTCAAGTACCGTCCGCAATTCTGCTTCAAAGCTGTCGCTGCACTGGACGACAGCCATGGTGGCGACGGTGTTCTGGTGGGCAAGGACGTCAAGAGTCTGCAGGAGCTGAAAGGCAAAGCCGTGGCAGTGAACGAAGGTTCCACTTCGCAATTCTGGCTCTCGTATCTGCTGAAAAAACACGGCATGACCATGAGCGACATCACCGTGCAAAACATGACGGCCGACGACGCCGCCACCGCGTTCATCGCCGGTCGCGTGCCCGCCGCCGTGACCTGGGAACCGCACCTGTCGATGGTCCGCAGCAAGCAACAGGGCAAGGTGCTGATCGACAGTAGCAGCACGCCGGGCGTCATTGTCGATGTGGTCGCGCTCAACTGCACCGTCATCGAAAAACAGCCGGAAGACGTCAAGGCGTTGGTCGCCGGTCTGTACAAAGCGGTGCAGTACACCAAGGACCATCCGCAGGACGCCTACAAAATCATGGCCAAAGGAGTCGGTGGTTATCTTGCCGATCCGAAGGAACTGGAAGCTGCCGCGCAAGGCGTGCGCTTCTACGATCAGGCCATGAGCGAAAAGCTGCTGGGCTCGCCCGGCAAGCCGGGCGACAGCGAACCGCTGATCAAACTGGCCAATGAAACTGCCAGTGAATTGCAGGGCAAACCCTACAACGTCAGCAATGACGACCTGATCGACAACCGCTTCGTTACCCCGCTGTAGGAGGTTCGCATGTTCAAGCGCAATTCATGGCTGAGCCGCTGCATCACGCCCAAGACCGGCCTGCCGGTGTCGGTGATCTGGAGCGCAAGCGGTCTGGCCTGGGTGTTGTTGGTCGGTCTTTGGGCCGGGTTGTCGTACGGCGGCGTGGTGCCGGGCATGTTCCTGCCGACGCCGGGCGCGGTGGTCGAGGCCGCCGTGCGCCTGAGCCGCGACGGCACGCTCGGCCAACATGTGTGGGCCAGCGTCGAAGTGGTGATGGTCGGTTTCATTGTTTCGTCGCTGGTGGCGGTGCCGCTGGGGTTGCTGATGGGCAGCTTTCGCATCGTCCAGGCGTTCCTCGAGCCGATGGTCAATTTCATTCGCTACCTGCCGGTGACCTCGTTCGTGCCGCTGTTCATCCTGTGGATCGGCATCGGTCTGGAACAGCGGGTTTCGGTGATCATTTTTGGCGTGTTTTTCCAGCAACTGGTGATGATCGCGGACGTGTCCAAAGGCATTTCCAAAGACCTGATCAATGCTTCATACACCTTGGGTTCAAACCGTCGCGATGCCGTGCTGCACGTGATCGCCCCGGCGTCGTTGCCGGGCGTGCTCGACACCTTGCGCGTGACCATGGGCTGGGCCTGGACGTACCTGGTGGTCGCCGAACTGGTCGCCGCTTCAAGTGGCCTGGGTTACCTGAGCCTCAAGGCCATGCGCGGCTTTCAGGTGGATGTGATTTTCCTCGCCATCGCGATCATCGGCCTGTTGGGCCTGGTCACCGATCAACTGTTCCGTTTCCTTCGTCTGAGGATTGCCGCATGGGCTCAGTAACCGCCGTCAACCCGCGTTTCGTCACCCCGATGGCCGCCCCGGCGCACGCCGCTCCACGCCTGCAAGTGGACAAGGTCAGCCTGCGTTACCAGAAGCCCGACGGCGGAATGTTCACCGCGCTGGATCAGGTTTCGTTCGAGGTCCCGGATCAGCAATTTGCCGTGCTGGTCGGGCCGTCGGGTTGCGGCAAGTCGAGTTTGCTGTACCTCACCGCCGGCCTGAATGAACCCACGGAAGGCGAGATCTACGTCGGCGGCCAGCAAGTGCAGGGCCCCGGCGCGGATCGCGGCATGGTGTTCCAGAGCTATACGCTGTTCCCGTGGCTGACCGTGCGGCAGAACGTCGAGTTCGGCCTGAAGCGTCGCGGCATGGCGGCGGTGCAGCGCAAGGAAATCGTCGATTACTACGTCAATGAAGTCGGCCTCACCGGGTTCGCCGACAACTACGCCAAGCAGCTGTCCGGCGGCATGATGCAGCGTGTGGCGATTGCTCGGGCGTTGGCCAACGACCCGCAAATCCTGCTGATGGACGAACCCTTCGGCGCACTCGACAGCCAGACGCGCCTGCAAATGCAGCAGCTGTTGTTGCGGGTCTGGGGCAACAGCAAGAAGACCGTGCTGTTCGTGACCCACGACATCGACGAGGCGATTTTGCTGGGCGACCGGGTTTACGTGATGGGTGCGCGACCGGGGCGGATCAAGCAGATTCTGGACGTGCCGATCGAACGCCCACGGACTCTGGACATGGTCATGGAGCGCTCCTTTATCGAGATGAAGCGCGATATCTTCGGGTTGCTGCATGACGATTTGGAAGAGGTGCATTGAGCCGGATGTCGGCTAGGCACCATCCCTGTGGGAGCGGCGGTGCGACGATTCGACTTGCTCGCGAAGGCGATTGACCATTCAACATTGATGTTGACTGACATACCGCTTTCGTCGGAACGCCGCCCGGAGCAAGCCCGCTCCCACAGGTTCAGCATTCTCAGTTGGCGGGCAGGAGAAACCGCGCAATCACCGGCAAATGATCGGAGATCCGCAAGGTATCGTCCTGCCTCACCATCGCCTCGACCCGCTTGATCCGCGGACTGTAAAACAGGTAGTCGACAGTCCGGTCCGGGCCGTTCAAGCCCGGATCATTCGGGTAATGCGTCAACCACTGCGCCCGATCGATTCCACTGGCTTCATTGTTGGTCGGGATCATCGGGTACTTGTCCCACAACAGGTGCAACGCACTGTCGGCGGAGTAGGGCGTGCGTTGTTCAGTGGGCAGGCGTCGATATTGACCCAGCGGCAACAGGTTGAAGTCGCCGCCGATCAGCCACGGCGTGCCACGGCTTTCGTATTTGTCGAGGACTTTGGCGACGGCGGTCACCTGGGCTTGCAGCGTGTCGTCGGGTTGAAGGACGCGGTCCAGATGAGTGTTGAGCACCGCGATCTGACCGCCGTCGCCCAACGGGAGGTAAGTCACCAACAACGCGTTTCTCGGTTTGAACTGGCGGCTGATGAAGTTGGCCGGCATGGTCGGCAGTTGCAGGCGTTCGGCGTGTTCGATCTTGTAGCGACTGAGGGTCGCCAGTTGCCGGCCAACGCTGCCGAAGATGTGCGGCTCGGGTACGAAATCAGCTTTCCAGTCGAAGGCGTGAGCGCTGCAGGGATACAGGTCGGCGAGCCGTTCCTGAAGCAGCTTGAACTGGTTCTGGTAATCGCTGGCCTTGGCGCCGTCATCGAGCTCTTGCAGCAACACGACATCCGCTTGCTCGTCGCGAATCACCTGCGCCACTTCATCGAGGCTGAAAGCCATGTCTTCGGGTGTCGGGTTTTCGTCGTTGCCGGCCGCCAGATCATTCCAGAACACATAGCGTTTACCCGCCAGGTACTGAACGTTCCAGGTCATCACTTTCAACGCCTGGCCGGGCACCAGTGTCGGTGCCTGAGCGTTGCAACTGACCGGTAGCGTTTCTCTGGCCTCGGGGCGCCAGGTCAGGCTGTAGATCAGCAAGGCAATCAGGCCGATTGCAATCAACAGGCCCAGCAGGGTGTAGCGCAGTAGTCGGGTCATGGCTCGGCTTATAGCGTTACAAAAGATGGCCCCGAGCATAACCGAGAGCGGCGCCGAAGCCCACGGTCAGAGCGGCCGGTCGATTTTCTCGGGAACGTCGCTGATCAGCATGAACAAACGGAACAACACCACGCTGGTGAACAACTGCAAAAAGCTGTGGGCGCTGTCGATCAGCAGGGAAATCACCGGGTTCTGCGGCTCCGGGTAAACTTGGAGGGTCAAGCCCTTGAGCACCCACAACGGCCCCATCACACACAGAATGCACACCAGGATGCGCATGAAATGGCCGCGGGTCAGACGCAGGCTTTCCTTCATCGCCGCCAGTGGCGCCAGGCCGCGCAGCACCAGCAGGTACTCGCCGAACGCGAGGGTCACCATCAGCCAGATGCCCGGCAGGAAATACAGCGACAGGCCGATCAGGATCAGCACGGTATTGAGCGCGGTCAGCAGGGCGAAGCGCGGCCACAGGTAGGCGGCCCTCGACAGCAGGTCACGGTTGCGTGGCGATTCACCACGGCTGCGCGCATCGAGAAACAGGATCAGCGCGGCGGTGTACAGCGGATAAACCAGCAAACCGACAATCACGCTGATGCCGGGAAAACTGTCCGGCTCAGTCGAGTGATCGACCACTTGTTGCAGCAGCGCTTCGAAGATCACCAGCGGCAGGCACAGCCGAACGATCTGGCGCAGATTGCGCTTGAAGAAATACAAAGAGTCACGCAGTACATCGAACGGATTCATCAGTCGGTATCGCAGGCCACATTTAGTAACGCACTGTAACCGATGATGTACCGCCGGAAGCAAACGTAAACGTTCGGTAAAGGTCATTGAAACAACTTGTTTCAGCCTCCATTAAGGTCGAGCACCTTATCCTCAGTGGAGAAAGACAACGATTTCCCCGGCAATCTACGAGGTCGCCATGAACAGCGAAGAACAAACCCTGATCGATGGACTGTTTTCCCGGCTGCAACAGGCCGAAACGGATTCAGCCCCGCGCGACGCCCAGGCCGAGGCGCGGATCAAGGAACACCTGACTCGCCAATCCACGGCGGGTTACTTCATGACCCAGGCGATTCTGGTGCAAGAGGCAGCAATCAAAAGCCTCGACCAACAGAACAAGCAACTCGCCGAGCAAGTCCGGCAATTGCAGGCCGAACTGCAATCGGCCAAGGCACAGACGGCTGCTCCGGCGCCGAGCGGCGGTGGCTTCCTGTCGAGTATTTTTGGTGGCAATTCCCGTGAAGCGCCTGCGCAAAGTGCGCCGCCCTCCAGTGGCGGTTGGCGTGAACCTGGGCGGCAGTCGTTCAATTCGCCGCCGCCACAGCAAAATTGCGGTGCGCCGCCACCGCAGCAGAATTACGCGCCGCAACAGCCGGTCGGTGGCGGTTTTCTCGGTGGCGCGCTGAAAACCGCAGCCGGTGTGGCGGGTGGCGTGATGCTGGCACAGGGCATCAGTAGCCTGTTCCACCACAACCAGCAGCCGGAAGTGGTTGAAGTGATCAAGGAAGAACCGGCTCAGGTCAACGATCAGGGCGGTGACAACGGCTGGGACGACGATCAGCGTGTGGCTGACAACTCTGGTGATTACAGCGATGACAGTTCATCGTTCTTCGGCGGCGACGACGACTCCTTCGTCTGATTCAACGTTACAGGTGTAACACCGAACCCGTGGCGAGGGAGCTTGCTCCCGCTGGGCTGCGCAGCAGTCCTTTTTTTGGGGGCCGCTTCGCGACCCAGCGGGAGCAAGCTCCCTCGCCACAGGTTGCCATTCGTCCGAGGCTCCAAGATGCTCCGGGCCGATTATTCGCGGAACAATCCTTCAGGCTGGCATACTGGGCAACTTTTCGGGCCTGGTGCCTGATCCCGTCTGCGCGAAAGAGGATGCACGGTGAAAAAAATTGCAGTGTTCGCCGATGTGCAAAACCTCTATTACACCGTGCGTCAGGCCTATGGTTGCCACTTCAACTACGCCGCGTTGTGGGCTGACATCAGCAAGCAGGGCGAGATCGTCGAGGCCTACGCCTACGCGATTGATCGTGGCGACAGCAAACAGCAGCAGTTCCAGCAGATCCTGCGCAATCTCGGTTTCACCGTGAAGCTCAAGCCCTATATCCAGCGCAGCGATGGCTCGGCCAAGGGCGACTGGGACGTGGGCATCACCCTCGACATCATGGACGCGGCGGATCACGTCGACGAAGTGGTGCTGGCTTCCGGTGACGGTGATTTCGACATGCTGCTGGAACGCATCATCGCCAAGCACGGCGTGCAAGCGGTGGCCTACGGCGTGCCGGGTCTGACGGCCAACTCGCTGATCCGCGCCGCCAGCCGCTACGTGCCGATCGAAGGCGCGTTGCTGCTCAAGAATTGATTTTTACGGAGTTGAAACAGGTTTGGAACGCATAGCAGTCATCGACTTTGAAACCACCGGGATCTCCCCGAGCAGCAGCTGCCGGGCCACGGAAATTGCCGTGGTGATCCTTGAACAGGGGCGCATCGTCGAGCGTTACCAGAGCCTGATGAACGCCGGCGTCCGCGTCCCGGCCTTCATCGAACAACTCACCGGCATCAGCAACGCCATGCTGCGCACCGCGCCATCAGCCGAGCAGGTGATGAACGAGGTCAACGAATTCGTCGGCACCACGCCGTTGCTGGCGCACAACGCCGCGTTCGACCAGAAGTTCTGGGACTTTGAGTTGGGGCGGATCAAACGCACGCGGTTGCAGAACTTTGCCTGCTCGCTGCTACTTGCCAGACGACTGATGCCCGCTGCGCCGAATCACAAGCTCGGTACGCTCACTACCTTCGCCCAACTGCCTCATACCGGCCAGGCTCACCGGGCGATGGCTGACGCCGAGATGGCGGCCAACCTGACGGCGCATCTGGCCCAGGAGTTGCGGCAGAAGCACGGGTTGCGGGAGTTGTCCCATGATCTGCTGGTCAGCCTGCAGAAAGTGCCGGCGGCGAAGATCAATGAGCATCTTAAGCGCCATCGCGGGTTCTGACAGACACACCGCAAATCCCCTAACCCCCGAACACCCGGCTCTCTGTAGGAGCTGTCGAGTGAAACGAGGCTGCGATCTTTTGACTTTGACTTTAAAAAGATCGCAGCCTCGTTTCACTCGACAGCTCCTACAGGAGAGCTATTTGCCATTCCCTTCGATGTGCCCCAGAGGCACGCGCTTCTCTATCGCGCTCGACAACACGATCGACGTCTTGCTGAACCCGAACTTGGCAATCCGGTTAATCAACTCTTCCAGCTCCGGCATCGAGCCCACCGCCGCTTGCATGATCACGCACGGATCACCCGTCACCCGATGACACTCAGTCAGCTGTGGGATTTTGATCAGGTCGTCGTAGGCTTTCTGATTGCCATGCTGATTCAGGCGCAGTTCGATCACGCACTGGATCGGCAAGCCTAGCTTGGCCATGTCGACTTTCGCCTGATAACCGGTAATCACTCCGCTGGCCTCAAGTTTGGCCACGCGCTCGGCCACGGCCGGGGCGGACAGGTTGACCTTGCGCGCGAGGTCGGCGTAGGACGCACGACCGTTTTCCAGCAGGGCGCTGAGGAGCATGCGGTCGTATTTGTCCATGAGCGAATTCCTGAAAAATGGCTGACTTTCGAAAACACGGTTTATAGCGCTGATCTCCGTGTTTTGAAAAGTATGCCGGCGCTATAAACAGGTTTTGTAACTTATTTTCCGTCGTTGGCCTTTCTAGAATAGCTGTTCATTTGTCCTTGCCTGCGAGTTGCCCCCATGCCTGGCCTGCGCCGTTTTCCCTTGCCGTTGATCGCTGCCTTTTTCGCCTTGTATGTGATTTGGGGCTCGACTTACCTGGTGATTCGCATCGGCGTGGAGTATTGGCCGCCCTTGCTGCTCGCCGGTATTCGCTTTGTCATCGCCGGGACCTTGATGTATGCGTTCCTGCGCTGGCGCGGGGCCCCGGCGCCGACCTGGGCGCAGTGGAAAGCGGCGGGGATGATCGGCATTTTGCTGCTGGCGTGCGGTAACGGCGGGGTCAGTGTGGCGGAACATACGGGGGTCGCTTCCGGCGTCGCCGCATTGGCGGTGGCGACGGTGCCGTTGTTTACCTTGCTCTTCGGATATTTCTGGGGCGCGCGTAATACCCGTCTCGAATGGGCCGGGATTGTGCTCGGGCTGATCGGCATCGCAATGCTCAACCTCGGTTCCAACCTGCAATCGAGCCCGCTGGGTGCGATGTTGCTGATCTTTGCGGCAGCGACCTGGGCGTTCGGTTCGGTGTGGAGCAAACATTTGCCGCTGCCCCAGGGCGCGATGGCCAGTGCCGTGGAAATGCTGGTCGGCGGTGTGGCGCTGCTGATCGGCAGTGCCTTGAGCGGTGAGCATCTGGAAGCCATGCCGCCGATTGAAGGGTGGGCGGCGCTGGCCTATCTGACCTTCTTCGGTTCGATCATCGCCTTCAACGCCTATATGTACCTGTTGAAAAACGTGCGTCCCGCGGCGGCCACCAGTTATGCCTACGTCAACCCGGCGGTGGCGGTGTTGTTGGGGATCGTGTTCGTCGGCGAAACCATCGGTATCGAAGAAGCGTTGGCCATGCTTGTCATCATCAGCGCGGTGGTGCTGATCGGTTTGCCGCAGTGGCGCCGGGCGCCGCAACGACCGGCTGCCGTGGTGCAGACAGAATCGAGCGTGAATTAGGGTAAACTGCGCGCCATTGCACACCCGC
Source organism: Pseudomonas sp. LB3P81 (assembly GCF_054897965.1). NCBI lineage: Bacteria > Pseudomonadati > Pseudomonadota > Gammaproteobacteria > Pseudomonadales > Pseudomonadaceae > Pseudomonas > Pseudomonas sp. LB3P81. Next base: position 4,202,424 of record NZ_JBUBVG010000001.1, read on the forward strand.
GCTGAATTTTCCTACGGTAATCCCATGACTTTCGCCACCCTTGGCCTGATCGAACCCTTGCTGCGCTCTCTCGAGACGCTCGGCTACCAGACCCCGACGCCGGTTCAGGCGCAAGCCATTCCTGCGGTGCTGGCCGGTCGTGACCTGATGGCCGCCGCGCAGACCGGCACCGGCAAGACCGCCGGTTTCGCGCTGCCGTTGCTGCAATTGCTGGCCATGGAAGGGCCGAAAGTCACCGCCAACTCGGTGCGCGCGCTGATCCTGGTGCCGACCCGCGAACTGGCCGAACAGGTTCACGAAGCCGTGCGTCAGTACGCCGAGAACCTGCCGTTGAGCACTTATGCGGTGTACGGCGGTGTCAGCATCAACCCGCAAATGATGAAGCTGCGCAAAGGCGTCGATCTGCTGGTGGCGACGCCGGGCCGCTTGCTCGACCTGTTCCGCCAGAACGCGCTGAAGTTCAACCAGCTGCAAACCCTGGTGCTGGACGAAGCCGATCGCATGCTCGACCTGGGCTTTTCCGAGGAGCTGGGGAACATTTACCGGGTGCTGCCGAAGAAACGTCAGACACTGCTGTTCTCCGCGACCTTCTCCGATGCGATTCGCCTGCTGGCCGGTCAAATGCTCAATGATCCGCTGAGCATCGAAGTCAGCCCGCGCAACGTAGCAGCCAACACTGTTAAACAGTGGGTGGTGACGGTGGACAAGAAGCGCAAGCCGGAGCTGTTCATCCATCTGCTGCGCAAGGGCAAGTGGAAGCAGGTGCTGGTGTTCGCCAAGACCCGCAATGGTGTGGACGCGTTGGTGGAGAAACTCCAGGGGCTGGGCATCAACGCCGACGGCATCCATGGCGACAAACCTCAAGCGACCCGTCAGCGCGCGCTGGACCGATTCAAGGCCAGCGAAGTGCAGATTCTGGTCGCTACCGACGTCGCGGCCCGTGGTCTGGATATCGAAGATTTGCCGTTGGTGGTCAATTTCGACCTGCCGATCGTGGCGGAGGACTACATCCACCGGATCGGTCGTACTGGCCGTGCGGGTGCCACCGGGCAGGCTATTTCGCTGGTGTGCGCCGATGAAGTGAATTTGCTGTCGGCCATTGAGACGTTGACGCGTCAGACATTGCCTCGGCAGATGGAACATGATTTTGAACCTGAGCACCGCGTGCCGGATACCGATGCCAGCGGTCAGGTGGTGAAGAAGCCGAAAAAACCGAAGAAGCCGAAGACGTCCAGTGGCGGTAAACGCAATTTGGGTAAATGGGTTGAGAGCGGGGATGCTTCGGCGCCTGAGCCTTCGATCAAGCCTGTGCGCAAGGTACCGGTGTTCAATACTGGGCCGCGTAAGCGTAAGCCTTGATTTACTGCGGCGGCTGTTAGGCCGCCTTCGCGGGCAAGCCCGCTCCCACATTGACCGCATTATCTCTGGAAGAACTCGGTCACCTGTGGGAGCGGGCTTGCTCGCGAAGGGCGCGCCTCGGTCTTCAGCCCTTGCGCTTCAACCACTCCACCATCCCCAACCCCGCTGCTCGCCCACTGGCGAAACACGCCGTCAGCAAATAGCCACCCGTCGGCGCTTCCCAATCCAGCATTTCCCCCGCGCAAAACACGCCAGGCAATTGCTTGAGCATCAAACGCTCGTCCATCGACTCGAACATCACGCCACCGGCGCTGCTGATGGCTTCATCCAGTGGGCGGGTTTTCACCAGCGTCAGTGGCAACGCCTTGATCGCTTTGGCCAGTAATGCCGGATCGGCGAAGCATTCAGCCGCAGTCAGTTCACGCAGCAGCGCAGCTTTTACGCCATCAATCCCGAGCTGGCTGTGCAGATGTTTGGACATGGAACGTGAGCCGCGCGGTTTGCTCAGTGCAGCCTGAACTTTATCCACAGGCTTGCCGGGCAAGAGGTCCAGATGAATCGTCGCCGAGTGGTGTTGATTGATTGCTTCGCGGATTGGCGCTGACAGGGCGTAGATCAAACTGCCTTCAATCCCGGTGGCGGTAATCACACATTCGCCGAGGCGCGGGACATCGTCGTTGAGCCCGATGGCGATGTTTTTCAGCGGCGCGCCAGCGAATTTGCTGACCATCAATTCGCTCCAGGCCTGCACCTCGAAGCCGCAATTACTCGGCTGCAGCGGCGCCAGTCCTACGCCGCGCTGCTCCAGTGGCAACATCCACGCGCCGTCCGAGCCGAGGCGCGACCAACTGCCGCCGCCGAGGGCCAGCAGGGTTGCGTCGGGCGTGAGGTTTTTTTCACCGTCGGGGCTCGATACTTTCAGACTGCCATCGGCATTCCAGCCGAGCCAACGGTGGCGGGTGTGGATAACCACGCCGGCATCTCGCAAGCGCTTGAGCCAGGCACGCAACAGGGGCGCGGCTTTCATGTCGGTCGGAAACACACGGCCGGAGCTGCCGACAAAGGTTTCGATGCCCATGTCGTGAATCCATCGGCACAGCGCATCAGCGCCAAATGAGCGCAGCAGCGGCGCAATCTGCGGAGCGCGCTCGGCGTAGCGTGAAAGAAATGCCGGGTAGGCTTCGGAATGGGTGATGTTCATGCCACCGACCCCGGCCAGCAGGAATTTTCGCCCCACTGAAGGCATGCCGTCGTACAGATCGACTTTGATTCCGGCCTGGCTCAACACTTCGGCGGCCATCAGGCCGGCGGGGCCGCCACCGATGATGGCGACGTGAGGGGGGAGGGCGGCGGAAGATTGGGTCATGGAATGCGCTGCGGTTTGGCGGAATAGGCCGGGCATTCTACCAGCCTAGGTCAATGTGGGAGCGGACTTGCTCGCGAAAGCGGTGGGCCAGTCGACATCTATGTTGAATGTTAAATCGCCTTCGCGAGCAAGCCCGCTCCCACAGGGGGTAGTGGTGTTATGGAAAGCTGATCAAAAAACAACCACCCCTTCGCAGGCTATGCACAACATGGCCTGCAGGCCCTTTCACTCAGGTTATCCACAGGCAGTTCCACAGACATTGTGGGTAAAGACTCACGCCTCAATGACAACCTGATGACGTCCACACCCGCTGCGCGCTGTGATGGAGGATTCCATGACGTCGCGCCAGCGCCTTACGGTCCTTGCTATAGCCGCCGCCAATCACCCCGACCACCGGAATATCCCGCCCCAGACAATGGCGCATCACGCTTTCATCGCGAGCGGCCACGCCTTCGTCTGTCAGCTTCAGATAACCGAGTGCGTCATCCTTATGCACATCGACCCCGGCGTCATACAGCACCAGATCCGGTTGATAGAGCGGCAGCAAATAATTCAGCGCGTCGTCCACCACCTTCAGGTAATCGGCATCGCCCATGCCTTTGGGCAGCGGGATGTCCCAGTCACTTTCGGCCTTGCGTGCAGGAAAGTTCTTCTCGCAGTGCAGGGAAACGGTCACCGCTTCCGGTGTGTTGTGCAAAATCCGTGCAGTCCCGTCGCCCTGATGCACGTCGCAATCGAAGATCAGCACCCGATTCACACGACCGCTTTCCAGCAGGTAATGGCTGATCACCGCCAGGTCATTGAAGATGCAGAACCCCGCCGGGTAGTCGTAATGCGCATGGTGCGTGCCGCCAGCCAGGTGACAGGCCAAGCCGTGTTCCAGCGCTTGTTCCGCCGCCAGCAGGGAACCGCCGACCGCGCGCACCGTGCGCCGGGCTAGCGCTTCGCTCCACGGCAGGCCGAGGCGCCGCTGGTCTTCGCGGGACAACTCGCCACTCATGTAGCGTTCGATATAAGCAGCGTCATGCGCGAGGGCGAGAATCTCCGGTGGGCAGAGTTCCGGGCGCAGTAGGTCGGCGTCCCGGGTCAGCCCGCTGTCCACCAGGTGATCGCGCAGCAGGCGAAACTTGTCCATCGGGAAGCGGTGATCCGCCGGGAACTCGGGGCTGTAGTCTTCGTGGTAGATCAGCGGCAGTGGCATGACGGGCTTTTATAAAGTACGGCGTGTAGGAATGAGTGAACGATCCTACCAGCGATGTAGACTCACGGCATGGAAACGGAGGGGCACGATGGAGCCGATACTGGAACTCGAGAGCGCGCGACTGCTGTTGCGACAGTGGCGCGATGAGGATTTGCCGGCGTTTGCGGCGATGTGCGCCGATCCGCAAGTGATGCGCTACTTTCCGGCGCCCCTGAGTCGGCTGGACAGTGCTTCGCTGATCGGGCGTTTTCGCGGGCATTTTGCCGAGCATGGCTTCGGCCTGTGGGCGCTGGAGCGCAAGGACACCGGCGCCTTCATCGGTTTTACCGGGTTGGGTGTGGTCGGTTTCGACGCGCCGTTTACACCAGCCACCGAGATCGGTTGGCGTCTGGCCCGTGAGCATTGGGGCTTGGGCTATGCCAGTGAAGCGGCATGGACCGCTCTACGCTGCGGGTTTGACCGGCTGGCGCTGAAAGAGGTCGTGTCCTTCACCACTGAAACCAACATGCCTTCGCAGAAAGTCATGCAGGCGATCGGCATGCACCATGATTCAGACGATGATTTCGAGCACCCGAAGCTCGCGGCCGATCATCCCCTGCGTCACCATGTGTTGTACCGCATCACCCGTGAACAATGGCTGCAAACCTTGCATGGATAAGACGGCCCGGACGTTTACAATGGCGCCAATGATGGCCCCGGCCAGAACCTGAATCGACCGCCGCAGCCAAGACTGCGCGTCATTGCATAGTGTGAGGAGAGTCTGAATGAGCCAAGTGTTGGATGATCTGGTCGATTTGCTGACCCTGGAACCGATCGAAGAAAACCTGTTCCGTGGCCGCAGTCAGGACCTCGGTTTTCGCCAGCTGTTCGGCGGTCAGGTGATCGGTCAGTCGCTGTCGGCAGCCAGTCAGACGGTCGAAGAAACGCGGCATGTGCATTCGATGCACGGATATTTCCTGCGTCCGGGTGATTCCGCGTTGCCCGTGGTGTATCAGGTTGATCGGGTGCGCGACGGCGGCAGTTTCAGCACGCGTCGCGTGACGGCGATCCAGAAGGGCAACCCGATCTTCACCTGCAGCGCGTCGTTCCAGTACGACGAAAAAGGCTTCGAGCATCAGGCTGAGATGCCGACCGTGGTCGGACCGGAAAACCTGCCCTCGGAACTGGAACTCACTCAACAGCGCGCCCACCTGATTCCCGAGCACATGCGTGAAAAACTGCTGTGCCCGAAACCGATCGAATTCCGACCGGTTACCGAGAAAGATCCTTACAACCCGCAGCCATCCGATCCGATCAAGTATGTCTGGTTTCGCGCCGACGGCGCCCTGGCTGATTCCCCGGCGCTGCATAAGTACCTGCTGGCCTACGCCTCGGATTTCGGTCTGCTGACCACGTCGATGCAGCCTCACGGCAAATCGGTCTGGCAGAAAGACATGCAGGTCGCCAGCCTCGATCACGCGCTGTGGTTCCACGCGGACCTGCGCGCCGATGACTGGTTGTTGTACGCGATGGACAGCCCGTGGGCCGGCAATTCCCGTGGGTTCAGTCGTGGCAGCGTGTTCAATCGTGCGGGGCAACTAGTGGCGTCGGTTACTCAGGAAGGGCTGATCCGTCATCGCAAGGATTGGGCATGAGCCTGGCCGAGGTGCGGAACTGGGTGTTCGATATGGATGGCACCCTGACGGTGGCCGTGCATGATTTCGTGGCGATTCGCGTGGCATTGGCGATCCCGGCCGAAGACGACATTCTGACCCACCTCGCAGCGTTGCCGGCCGATGAAGCCGCGGCCAAACACGCGTGGCTGCTGGAGCATGAACGGGATCTGGCGCTGGGTTCGAAACCGGCGCCGGGCGCGGTGGAGCTGGTGCGTGAGTTGGCGGGGCGTGGTTATAGGCTGGGCATTCTGACGCGCAACGCTCGGGAGTTGGCGCATGTGACGCTTGAGGCGATCGGCCTGGCGGACTGCTTCGCGGTGGAGGATGTGTTGGGGCGTGATGAAGCGCCGCCCAAGCCGCACCCCGGTGGTTTGTTGAAACTGGCCGAGGCCTGGAAGGTGCCGGCGAGCGAGATGGTGATGGTCGGTGATTACCGGTTTGATCTGGATTGCGGGCGGGCAGCGGGGGCGCGGACGGTGTTGGTGAATCTGCCGGATAACCCGTGGCCTGAGCTGACTGATTGGCATGCGGCGGATTGTGTGGTGCTACGGGAAATGCTTTTAGCTTGAATTTTACAATCAAAAGATCGCAGCCTTCGGCAGCTCCTACAGGTGTACTCGATTCCACTGTAGGAGCTGCCGAAGGCTGCGATCTTTTTGTTTTTACTGAAACAACGCTTTTTGCCCCTCCGGCGACGTAAACATCCCATCCCCGTTATGCCCGACCCCGGGCACTTCGATCAGTTGCTGATTCAACCCTTTCGGGTGGCTGCGCTTTAAAAAATCAAAATAATTACGCCCGCGAATCAATCGATAAGCCCCCTGGGCTTTCGCCTCACAACCTTTATCCAGCGCCGGATGATTAGGGTCGATGTCCTGTTGCCCCAGCAGATAAACGACGTCACGCTGAACGTAGTTTTCCTCTAGCTGCGCGGGCGTTTGTCCTTCGGCATAAGCAGGCAAATCTGTCAGACCGTACTTCCAGCGATTGAAATCCGGGCAACCGGCGTGACTGAAAGCCACCGGCCGCCGCTCATCGAAGTACGCATAAGAAGACGGGTTGGCGATGACATAACGCACGTGCACGCCGGTGGCCTTGAGTTCTGGTTGATCGTGACTCAACAGCGCATAACGCTGAACCACCTGAGCACCGCCAGAGTGTCCCGCGATGACAACGTCCTTCACATCCGGAAACTGTCGGCGATCGCCGAGCCGGGCGATGATCTGGTCGAGTGCCGCGTAGGAACTCAAAGCAAACGGAGCGGTGGATAAACCGCCGGCCATCCAGTCATTGCCCTGCCAGCGCAACACGGTGTCGGCCACTGGATGGAGTGCCACGTCGGTTTCATTGAGAAATTGCGGAGCAATCACCAGCGTGTTCGCGCTTTGCCCGGCCTGCTCCGACGCACGCTCGGCGCTCTGGCGGTAAGTTTCAGCATTGCGCAACCGTCCATGGATGATGATCAGCACGCGTTCGATTTTCGCTGGCGCCGGGCTGAGGCCCACCGCCATCTCACCTTCTTTCAACAACAGCCGTCCGGAGCTGATCTCCTTGACCCCATGCTCGGCAGCCTGGGTACTTGCACAGGTGAATAACAGAACCAACAGCCACATATTCATTTATAGGGTTTTCGCCGCAAAGGTATCGCACTGGCCCACCTGGCCCTGCGAAAATCCGGTTTTGAACCAGCGCACCCTTTGCGCTGACGTGCCATGGGTAAACGAGTCCGGGACAACACGTCCCTGACCTTGTTGCTGCAAGCGGTCGTCGCCGATGGCGTTGGCGGCATTCAAGGCTTCTTCGATGTCGCCCGGTTCCAGCCAGTTCAGGCGCTGCTGCGCGTTGTTGGCCCAGACACCGGCCAGGCAATCCGCTTGCAGTTCCTGGCGCACCAGCAAACCACCGTCGCCTTCCATTTGCCGGCCTTGCTGGCGGGCGGTCTGAATTTTCGCCGAGACACCGAGCAACGTCTGAACGTGGTGTCCGACTTCGTGAGCGATCACGTAGGCCTGAGCGAAGTCACCCGCGGCGGAAAAGCGTTGCGACATCTCCTGGAAAAAAGCCATGTCCAGGTAGACCTTCTGGTCCGCCGGGCAATAGAACGGACCGGTCGCCGAAGTCGCCAAACCGCACGCCGAGTTCACCCGGTTGCTGAACAGCACCAGGGTCGGGTCCTTGTACTGCCGACCGGCCTGCTGAAATATCTGGCCCCAGGTGTCTTCGGTGTCACCGAGGATCGAGCGTACGAATTCCGCCCCTTCATCATTGGCCGGCGGAGCCTTGCGGGTTTGCGTGGGTGCCGGTGCGGATTGCTCGCTCATTTGCCCGGTCAGTTGGCCGAGGATCTGCAACGGGTCTTGTCCGGTGATCCAGCCGATCCCGACAATCAGAATGATGGCGGTCAGGCTCAGGCCCTTGCCGCCACCGAAGCGCATCCCGCCGCCCCCACCGCCGACATCATCGCCACGGGCATCGACCACGTTGTCGCTGCGTCGGCCTTTTTTCCATAGCATGTGGGAATCCTCTGATTGTCCGTGGGGATGAGTGTTGCTGGTGAGTGGGAGCGGCGCCAGTCCGGTCGTCCGGCTTTTTCGCTCGCTGGCCGGTAGCCTTGCAGGCTGTAGGAACATGGATAACCCATCGAATTCCCTCAGGAGACGGGTTTTTATCAAACAGTCGAATGTCTGCGTCTCTCGAGCCTCGGGTTCCAGATTTCGCATTACTCGGTTCGTCTTCTAGAATCAGGGCAAATCGAATTCGGAACCTCCCATGGCCGGCAGTCAGATCGAACGTGTCTTCAATGTGCTCGAAAGCCTCACCCGTGATCCTCGCGGTTTGCCAATGCAGATGCTCGCGGAGCAACTGGACATCCCTAAAAGCGCAACCCACCGTTTGCTCGCGGAGCTGATTCGGCTGGGTTATGTGCGGCAGAATCCGGAGAACCAGCGGTATCACTTGTCAACCAAACTGGTGGCGATGGGTTTTCGCTACCTGGCGGGTAGCGGCGCCGATATCGTTCAGCCAGTGCTGGATCGTCTGGCCCGGGAAACCGGGGAACTGGTGCGTCTTGGAGTCATCGAAGGTGAGCGGCAGATCTGGATCGCCAAATCCCAGGGCGCCCGCTCGGGGTTGCGTTACGACCCGGACATGGGCCGCGACGCACCGCTGTTTTATACGGCTTCGGGCCATGCGTGGCTGGCGTGCATGAGCGACGCCGAAGCCTTGTCGCTGGTGGAGCGCCAGGGTGGCGACCGGCCGAAAGATTTGGGACCGAACGCACCGCGATCCAACATTGAATTACTGGAACGGCTGCGGCTGGCGCGGGAGCAAGGTTACGCCTGGGTCGAGGAAAGTTCGGCGGTGGGCACTTCAGCGATTGCGGCAGTGGTACGGCACCCCACCGATGGGCGAGTGGTTGGCGTACTGAGCATTGCCGGTCCAAGCGCGCGGATGCCCGGGGCGCGACTTCATGAGTTGGCTCCGCTGTTGCTGCAATTTACCGAGGAGTTGTCTGCCGCTAGCCTGGCGTCTGAGTTCTTTAATTAACGACCTTTGCGGTGAGGCGTCGCGACCACAAATTGTGTGCGCTGTTCGCCCACATTTATGGTTTGGGTGTATGAGAATCTGGAACCGGGTTCTAAATTAGTCGAATTCGCGAGGCACAAAGGGAAACCCAATGACCGTCAGCACCCCGCTCTCCGGCGTAAACCAACCCTTCAAAGGGATTTTGCTGATCGTCGTCGCAACCTTCCTCTTCTCAAGCCACGATGCCTTGTCGAAATACCTCTCGGGGTTCTACCCGATCGTCATGGTGGTCTGGGCTCGCTATGTGGTTCACACCCTGTTGATGGCCGGGATTTTTCTGCCGCAGTCCGGGCTGCGTGTCCTACGCACCAAACGGCCGTTGCTGCAGTTACTGAGGGCGTTGTGCCTGCTGGGCACCAGTCTGTTTTTCACCACGGGTTTACAGTACATCCCGCTGGCCGAAGCCACGGCGGTCAACTTTCTTGCACCGGTTCTGGTGACTGCACTGTCGGTGCCGCTGCTGCGTGAGCGCGTCACCCGTGGCCAATGGATCGCGGTGATTTGCGGATTTATCGGCGTGTTGATCATCGTCCACCCCGGCGGCGATCTGTTCACGCCTGCGGTGTTGTTGCCGCTCTGCTCGGCGCTGTTTTTCTGCTTCTATCAATTGCTCACCCGCAAGCTCAGTGAGATCGACAGCCCGACCACCAGCAACTTCTTTGCCGGCCTGTGCAACACCCTGGTGATGAGCGCATTGGTGCCGTTCTTCTGGCAAGTGCCGAGTGTCGGGCATGGATTGATGATGGTGGCGCTGGGCGCGTGTGGGATGACGGCGCACCTGTTTCTGACCCAAGCGTTCCGTCACGCCGCCCCTGCGTTGCTGGCGCCGTTTGGCTATTGCCAGATTGTCTTTGCCGGTTTGCTGGGTTGGTTGCTGTTTTCTCACACGCCGACGCTGACGACGATTGTGGGGATCGCGGTGATTTGCTGCAGTGGGTTGGCAGCGGCGTGGCAGCAAAGCCGTCGGTAAAAACGCTGAAACAACTGTGGGAGCGGGCTTGCTCGCGAAGGCGGACTGTCATTCAACATTGATGTTGACTGATACATCGCCTTCGCGAGCAAGCCCGCTCCCACAGTGGGGATTGCGTTGGACCTTTAAGCGGTAACGGTCGGAATTTTGCGCGGCGCCATGAAGTACATCCAGGTCAGCGCGATGAAGTACATCGCCGGAATCATGGTGAACAGCACGGTGTAGTTGTTGTTGGTGATGGTCAGAATGTGGCCGACCAACTGGGTCATAAACATCCCGCCGATGGCAGCGCACATGCCGCCGAAACCGAACACCGTACTCATCATGTGTTTAGGCGTGTAGTCCATCACCAGGCTCCAGATGTTCGCGGTCCAGGCCTGGTGAGCGCCGATGGCCAGGGAGATGGCGAACACTGCGACCCACAGATTGCTCGAGCCGGCCGCCATGATCACGCCGATGATGCAGCAGGCGAACAGGAACATGGACATCAGTCGCGCCTTGATCGGGTTGACCCCGCGGCCGATCAGGAACGAAGAGAGGATGCCGCCGCCGACGCTGCCGAAGTCGGCCGTGAGGTAGATGATGATCAGCGGAATACCCATCTGGGTCACGTTGATCCCCAGGTTGTATTGCTGATTGAGGAACGGTGGCAGCCAGTACAGGTAGAACCAGAACACCGGCGCGGTGATCGAGTAGGCGAGGGCGAAGGCCCAGGTGCCGCGCATGCGCAGGATTCGGGAGAACGGTACGCGGGCCTGTTCCGGTTCGACTTCCTTCTGGATGTAGTCCAGTTCCGATTGTTTGACGCTCGGATGTTCTTCCGGGTTGAAATACTTCAAACCCCAGAACAGCAACCAGATGCCGCCCAGTGATGCCATGCACAGGAACGCGGCCTGCCAGCCCCACGCGTGCAGGATTAGCGGCAGCAGCATCGGCGTGAACATCGCTCCGACGTTGGTGCCGGCGTTGAAGATGCCGGTGGCCACGGCGCGCTCGCCGGCCGGGAACCACAATCGCGTGGTTTTCACGCAGGCCGGGTAGTTGGCGGCTTCGGTCAGCCCGAGGATAAAGCGGCAAACCATGAAGCCCACCGCCGAGGTGGCCAGGCCATGGGCGCCGGTCGCGAGGCTCCAGAGCAGTACGGCGCAGAAGAACACACGCTTCACGCCGACCCGGTCGATCAACCGGCCTTGCAGCACGAAACCGATGGCGTAACCCACCTGGAACCAGAAGTTGATGTTGGCGTAATCCATCGCCGTCCAGCTCATTTCCTTGGCGAGAATGGGCTGCATCACGCCCAGTGCGGCGCGGTCGATGTAGTTCAGGGTGGTGGCGAAAAACACCAGCGCCAGCATGCCCCAACGGGTTTTGCCGACGGCCATGGCGCCGCGAATTTTATCGCCGATACCGCCGACGGCAGGAGTCATGGAGGAACGCTCCACGGGAGAGCTTTGGGAAGGAGTCATGTAGGCCACCGATTATTTTTATGTGGTGTTCTGGGTCTTTGGTAACTGGTGCCGGTGATTGATGACCGAAACCAATGTGAGGTTGATGTTGCGCAGTGGACGAAAAATCGTCAATTCGCCAAGGGCCATTGTGTTCGATAATCGCACGCAAAACTAACCGGATAGTACACTTTGAATTGCTGTGCCGGATCCTACAGCCAATAATTTGATCCACGATAAACGTAGCCCCTGTAGGAGCTGCCGAAGGCTGCGATCTTTTGATCTTGGCGTCAGTGATGTCGCTGAAGATCAAGATCAAACGATCGCAGCCTTCGGCAGCTCCTACCCAAGAGTGGCAGCGTGCAGTGCCTCCAATAAGATTGTCTCCACCACCGGGAGTCGAAATATGCAGCGTTCCATTGCCACCGTGTCCTTGAGCGGTACCCTGCCGGAAAAACTCGAAGCCATTGCCGCCGCCGGTTTCGACGGCGTGGAGATTTTCGAAAATGACCTTCTCTATTACGACGGTAGCCCACGGGAAATCAGGCAGATGTGCGCCGATCTCGGGATCGCCATCACGCTGTTTCAGCCGTTCCGGGATTTCGAAGGCTGCCGCCGCGACCGCCTGCCACGCAACCTGGAACGCGCCGAGCGCAAATTCGACCTGATGCAGGAACTGGGCACCGACCTGGTACTGGTCTGCAGCAACGCCTCGGCCGACGCCATCGGTGATGAACAAATCCTCGTCGACGATTTGCGCCTGCTGGCCGAACACGCCGGTGCGCGGGGCCTGCGAATCGGTTACGAAGCCTTGGCCTGGGGCCGGCATGTGAACACTTGGCAACAGGTGTGGAACATCGTTCGCCAGGCTGACCATCCGAGTCTGGGCGTGTTGCTGGACAGTTTTCACACGCTGTCGCTCAAGGGCGATCCGAGTGCCATCGCCGACATTCCCGGCGACAAAATCTTCTTCGTGCAAATGGCCGACGCACCGATCCTGGCCATGGATGTGCTGGAGTGGAGCCGGCATTTCCGCTGCTTTCCGGGCCAGGGCGAATTCGATTTGCCGGGGTTCCTCGCGCCGATCATCAAGAGTGGCTACACCGGGCCGTTGTCGCTGGAAATTTTCAACGATGGTTTCCGCGCCGCGCCGCCGCGGGCCAACGCCGCCGACGGCTTGCGTTCGTTGCTGTACCTGGAAGAGAAAACCCGCCAACGGCTGGCGCAGGAAACCCAACTTACGGCTTGCGCCGACATTTTGTTCGAGACACCCAAGGCCAGCGAATACAACGGCATCGAGTTTCTTGAATTCGCCGTGGATGAAAGCCTCGGCGCCAAGCTTTCTCATTGGCTGGAGCGACTGGGCTTCGTCAAGGCCGGGCAGCATCGCTCCAAAAGCGTGAGCCTGATGCGTCAGGGCGATATCAACTTGATCCTCAATTCCGAGCCCTACTCGTTTGCCCACAGCTTTTTCGAAGCTCATGGCCCGTCGCTGTGCGCCACTGCTGTGCGGGTCAAGGACAGCACCAGCGCGCTGGCCCGGGCTGTGGCTTACAAAGGTCAGCCGTATCGTGGACTGGTCGGCCCCAATGAACTGGAGTTGGCGGCGGTACGTGCGCCGGATGGCAGCCTGATTTATCTGGTGGATCAGGACGCCGACGTCTATGGCACCGACTTCAATCTGCAACCGGCCGCCGTGGCCAGCGGTGGCTTCAAACGCATCGACCACATGGCCATTGCGTTACCGGCCGACAGCCTCGACAGCTGGGTGCTGTTCTACAAGAGCCTGCTGGATTTCGAAGCCGACGACGAAGTGGTTCTGCCGGACCCCTACGGTCTGGTGAAGAGCCGGGCGTTGCGCAGTCGCGACAGTTCTATCCGCTTGCCGCTGAACATTTCCGAGAACCGCAACACTGCGATCTCACACGCACTGTCGAGTTATCGCGGCTCTGGCGTGCATCACATTGCGTTTGATTGCGACGATATCTTTGCCGAAGTCAGCCGCGCCAAGGAGGCGGGCGTTCCGCTGCTGGATATCCCGCTCAACTATTACGATGACCTCGCCGCGCGGTTCGATTTCGATGATGAATTCCTCAGTGAACTCGCCTATTACAACGTGCTCTATGACCGTGATGCCCAGGGTGGCGAACTGTTCCACGTTTACACCGAGCCGTTCGAAGGGCGGTTTTTCTTTGAAATCATCCAGCGCAAGAATGGCTACGCCGGTTACGGCGCGGCCAACGTGGCGGTGCGACTGGCGGCCATGGCCAAATCCCGCAGCGGTGCCATTCGTCAGGCCAAGTTGTAGGAATTTGGTAAGCGCGAGGTTAAACCGCTGCCGCGCGGCTTCCTTCACTGTGCGGCGCGGCTCATAATCGCCAGCCTGTGCAGTGACGGCCGTGAGCCCGCAATGACAATAACTTCAGAACTCTCCGTAGCGCCCGACGAACCCATGGCCGAGCCTCGCAAGAGTCGCAAGAACAACCCGGAAAAAACCCGCGAGAACATTCTTCAAGAAGCCATTGTCGAGTTCGTCCAGCAGGGCCTTTCCGGTGCTCGCGTCGATGCGATCGCCGAGCGCATTCACACCTCCAAACGCATGATCTATTACTACTTCGGCAGTAAGGAGCAGCTCTACATCGAGGTGCTGGAGAAACTCTACGGCGATATTCGCAGCACCGAAAACCGCCTGCACCTGGCCGAGTTGGCGCCGGTGGAAGCGATTCGGCGGCTGGTGGAATTCACCTTCGATCACCATGATCGCAATGTCGATTTCGTGCGCATCGTCAGCATCGAGAACATTCACAACGCCGAATACGTGAAGCGCTCCGATGCGATCAAGGCGATGAACAACACCATTCTTGATTCACTGGGTGTGATTTTGCGTCGCGGGGCTGAAGAAGGTGTGTTTCGGTCGGGGCTTGAGCCGCTGGATGTGCATCTGCTGATCAGTTCGTTCTGCTTTTATCGCGTCTCGAACCGCCACACCTTCGGTGAGATTTTTCAGATCGACTTGCCGGACGAAAGCATCAAGCAGCGTCATCGGGAGATGATCTGCGAGTCGGTTTTGCGGTATTTGCAAGCGTAACCTTGTGGCGAGGGAGCTTGCTCCCGCTTGAGTGCGTAGCGCTCACAAAATAGCTGTTTGTCTCCAGTATTTTGGGGCCGCTACGCAGCCCAGCGCGAGCAAGCTCGCTCGCCACAGAACAGGTTCAACTTAGGATCTCAGCCATTCATGCTCTGAAAATGCGCCAGCATCCGCTGCGCATCCGGCACCACGCCGCTGAACAATTCAAACGCCTTCACTGCCTGAAACACCGCCATGTTGCCGCCATCCAGCGTCCGGCACCCCAAGGCGCGGGCGTTACGCAGCAGCTCGGTTTCCAGCGGAAAGTAAACGATCTCCGCCACCCACAACTGTGGCCGAAGCAACTCCACCGGCACCGGCATGCCGGGCAGTTTTTTCATGCCCATGGGCGTGGTGTTGACCAGTCCGTCGGCCTGAGCCAGCGTGCTCGGCAGATCATGACCCGCCACCGCGCGGCCAGCACCAAAATGCTGATTCAGGTTGTTCGCCAGCGACTGAGCGCGACTGTTGTCCACATCGAAAATACTCAGCAGTCGTACGCCTTCGCTCAACAGCGCGTGGGCCACCGCCGCACCGGCACCCCCGGCGCCCATTTGTACGACACGCTCAACGGCAACGCCCTGCAAGCCACGTCGAAAACCTTCGGCAAAGCCCAGGCAATCGGTGTTGTGGCCAATGCGTTTGCCGTCCTTCAGCACCACCGTATTCACCGCACCGATGCCGCGGGCTTCCGGCGATAATTCGTCGAGCAACGGGATGATCGCCTGCTTGCACGGAAAGGTGATGTTCAGCCCGGTGAAATTCATCTGTTCGGCCGCCATCAACAGGTCGGGCAGGGCGCTGCTGTCGAGTTTCAACTGGTCGAGGTCGATCAGGCGATAGAGGTAACGCAAACCCTGGGCATCGCCTTCATGCTCGTGCAGCGCGGGCGTGCGGGAAGCCTGAATGCCGGCACCGATCAGCCCGGCCAGTACAGTGTTGTTCTGAGTCACGGCGTTCACTCCTTCAAGCGCAGGCTGAAATGCTCCAGTGCCAGACGATAGCCGTGGCTGCCGAAGCCGGCCATTACTGCGGTGGCAATGGCTGAAACAAAGGAGTGGTGGCGGAAGGGCTCGCGAGCATGGACGTTGGACAGGTGGACTTCGATCACCGGCAATTCGCTGGCGACCAGGGCATCACGAATGGCGACCGAGGTGTGGGTCCAGGCGGCCGGGTTGATGACGATCCCTGCGCAACGGCCGCGGGCGGCGTGAATCCAGTCGAGCAATTCGCCTTCATGGTTGGTCTGGCGAAATTCCACCGCTAGGCCGAACTCTTCGGCGGCACGTCCGCACAACGCTGAAATGTCTGCCAGGGTTTCGTGGCCGTAAGTCGCCGGTTCACGGGTGCCAAGCAGATTCAGGTTCGGGCCGTTGAGCACCAGAACGATAGGGGGCATCGGGGTCTCTCCACTTATTATTTTTGGCATGGGCTAGGGGCTCAGCCTGTGGAGATAAATTGTACTAGATGGTTAATTTGGTCAATTAATGTGGCGCCGAGTCGGAGTTTTGTGTGCGGTGATCGGACAATTGCAAAGATCGCAGCCTTCGGCAGCTCCTACAGGAAAACGCATTCCAAATGTAGGCGCTGCCGAAGGCTGCGATCTTTTAGCGTGGCAAATGCTCAACCAGAAAATCGATAAACGCCCGTAACCGAAGTGGCACATGTCGACTTTGCGGATAGAGCAGGGTAAACGGCCGCGAGCGTCCGCCATAAGGTTTGAGAATTTCCACCAGCGAGCCATTGGCCAGTTCGTTTTCGACAATGAACCGATAGGTCTGGAACAGCCCCGCCCCGTGCCTGGCCAGCGTCACACCACCCAGAACATCATCGGAACAACTGAAATTGCCTTCGGCCAGAATCTCGCGTTGCTCGCCATGGTCGTTGAACAACCAGGCAATCCGCCGACCGCTGCTGGGTAGTTCGTACTGGATGCACTCGTGCTGCTTGAGGTCGTCTAGGGTTTGCGGCGTGCCCGCCCGCTTGAGGTAATCGGGACTGGCGATCATCACCAGTTCCGCGTCCTCAAGCTGTCGGGCAATCAGTCCGGAATCCGGAATCGCCCGCACGCGAATGGTCATGTCATAGCCTTCGCCGACGAAATCGATGTTGCGATTGCTGATGTGCGACTCGACTTTCACCTGTGGAAATCTTTCCCGAAACGCCGGTAGCAACGGCAGGATCCGGTGATGGGCGTACGTCGTGGGAATACTGATGCGCAAGGTGCCGGAAGGATCTTGCTGTTGGCCCATCACTTCGCGTTGGGCCTCGACCAACTGCGCCAGCGCCTGACGACATTCTTCGTAATACCGGCGCCCGCTATCGGTCAGTTTGACGCTGCGAGTGGTGCGCGCGAACAACCGCACGCCCAGGCGTTCCTCCATGCGCGACACCGAACGGCTCACCGCTGCGGGCGTTACCCCGGCCACCAGCGCGGCGGCGGTAAAACTGCCTGCTTCGGCGGCGAGGCAAAACAGCTCGATGCTGCCGAGCTGAAGATCGTCGAATGTTCGCTGCATGATTGATTACACCGGGGATCAAATGAAGGGCCTGACGCAGTGTTTATCAAATTGCCGAAAGGATTGCTTACCATTTTTGTCCCTGATTGCCGCGCCCGGGACGACTTCGGCCGCTAGCCTCAAGTTCGGGTGTCTGAATGCACGTCAGCACCGGTTATCGGATTTTCCAAGGAATGACGAGTCATTGGGCTCATTAACCTAACTGATGGGTTAGCATGAAATTGTTCAGCTACAAAGGGCTTTCAATGGTGATCATGCTGCGCGATGAACACTGCCCACCGCACGCGCATGTGGACGCCGGAGCCTGGAGCGCACGCTTCAAGTTCTGCTTTTGGCACAACGGCGTCGAGTTGTGGGACGTGGTTCCTCATTCAAACCGGCCACCTGCTGCGGTGCTGGAAGGATTGCGTCACGCACTCAGACAGCCTGCTCATTTACGTCGCGCCCGTAAGATCTGGTGGGAAAAGCTGCACACGGTCTGCCTCGATCATCAGATATGGGACTGGCGGACCAGCGAAGTCGCAGTGGTGAAAAGGATTGCCAGTGCGACCAACATGATTTATTCGGCTTGCTATGAGCCCGAGACGAACAAGACCTTGCTGGCGCTGTTTGGCGTTTCGGAGGGCGTGGAGATCAAATTATGAAATCGATAGAGGCGAAAACACTGGCGGATCGGCCTGTGACCGAAGCCGCGCTGGATGTAGCCATCCGGCGTGGGCAAGTGCGCCACAAAGGTGGTTTGCACGTGACGGCTGTGTCCTTTATGGAACCGTGTCTGGCAGTCAGTTTCATTGATGGCAGTGGCGTGCTGCTGCCCGTGCAGCACTATCCGGAATTCGATGATTTCGACGTCGAGGATTTCGCCGACCTGAAAGTCGGCTTTTCCGGGACCGCCCTCTGCCATGAGGGCAAGGATTTGCATGTGTCCATCGCCGGAATGATTTCCGCGAGCAAGCCGCTGATGGACATGGCCGCCTCGGTCATCGCCTCGCGCAATGGTCGCCAAAGCAGCGCTGCCAAGGCCGAGGCGGCGCGGGCCAATGGTCGCAAGGGTGGGCGCCCGCGCAAGCCGGATGTCACCGTTTGAGCGCGCACAAAAAAGCCGTCGTACTGACGGCTGATTTGTATCAGGCGGCTGCGATCAACGCCGAGTCAACAACACCCCGGATTCCATGTGATGGGTCCACGGGAACTGGTCGAACATTGCGCATTGGGTAATGCGGTGCGTGTCGTTCAGTTGGGCGATGTTGGCCGCCAGGGTTTCCGGGTTGCAGGAAATGTACAGGATGTTGTCGAAGCGCCGGGTCAGCTCGCAGGTGTCCGGGTCCATGCCGGCGCGAGGCGGGTCGACGAAGACGCTACCGAACTCGTAGCTCTTGAGGTCGATGCCGTGCAGACGACGGAAAGGGCGCACTTCGTTCAGGGCTTCGGTCAGCTCTTCGGCGGACAGGCGCACCAGTGTGACGTTATCCACCGCGTTTTCGCTGAGGTTGCTCAGTGCCGCATTGACCGAGGTCTTGCTGATTTCGGTGGCCAACACTTTGCTCACGCGGGTCGCGAGCGGCAGCGTGAAGTTGCCGTTGCCGCAATACAATTCCAGCAGATCGTCCGGGCGATCGCCGAGGGCGTCGTAAGCCCAGTTGAGCATCTTCTGGTTTACGGTGCCATTGGGTTGGGTGAACGCGCCCTCCGGCTGGCGGTAGCTGAAGGTGCGGCCGCCGACTTCCAGTTTTTCGACCACGTAATCATGGCCGATCACTTCGCGTTTGCCTTTCGAGCGGCCGATCACGCTGACGTTCAGGTCTGCCGCCAGTTTCGCCGCCGCCGCGTGCCAGTGTTCATCCAGCGGGCGGTGATAGCACAGGGTAATCATCGCGTCGCCGGCCAGGGTGGTCAGGAACTCCACCTGAAACAGCTTGTGGCTCAAGGCCGCACTCGCTTGCCACGCTGCTTTCAGCTGTGGCATCAACTCATTGATGCGCAGGCTGGCAATCGGAAACGCTTCGATCAGGATCGGCGTGCGTTTGTCTTCCTGGGAAAACATCGCATAGTGACGCTCGCCGGCTTCGCGCCATAGGCGGAATTCGGCACGCAGGCGGAAGTTCTTCAGCGGCGAATCGAATACGGCCGGTTCAGGTGCATCGAACGGGGCCAGCAGGTCGCGCAGGCGCGCGACCTTTTCTTCGAGCTGAACGGTGTAGGCCTGGGAGTCAAAAGTCATGCGTTGAACCAACCCAACTTGATCACGAACAGAATCGACAGAATCACCAGCGCCGAGTTCAGCTCACGGCCGCGACCGGACAGCAACTTGATCGCGGTCCAGGAAATGAAACCGAAGGCGATGCCGTTGGCGATGGAGTAAGTGAACGGCATGGCCAGCGCAGTGATCACGACCGGTGCGGCAACGGTGATGTCGTCCCAGTCTATTTCGGCCAGGCCGGAAGTCATCAGTACCGCGACGAACAGCAGTGCAGGTGCCGTGGCGAACGCCGGAACGCTGGCGGCCAGTGGCGAGAAGAACAGCGCCAACAGGAACAGGATCGCCACCACAATGGCCGTCAGGCCGGTGCGGCCACCGGCACTCACGCCGGCTGCGGATTCGATGTAGCTGGTGGTCGTCGACGTACCCAGCAACGAACCGGCCATCGCCGCGGTACTGTCCGCGATCAGGGCGCGGCCCATTTTCGGCATGTGGCCGTCTTTGCCCATCAGGCCGGCGCGCTTGGCGACGCCAATCAGGGTGCCGGAGTTATCGAACAGGTCGACGAACAGGAAGGCGAAGATCACGCTGACCAGACCGATGTCCAGCGCACCCTTGATGTCCAGTTGCAGGAAGGTTGGCGCCAGCGATGGCGGCATCGACGTCACGCCGCCGAACGGGGTGAAGCCCATCAAGATCGAAACAATGGTCACCGCCAGAATGCCGATCAGCACGGCACCGCGCACGGCGAGGGCTTCGAGGGCGACGATCAGGACAAAACCAAGGGTGGCGAGGATCGGCGCCGGTTGTTTCAGGTCACCGAGGCCGACCATGGTCGCCGGATTGCTGACCACGATGCCGGCGTTGTGCAGGGCAATCAGCGCCAGGAACAGGCCGATACCGGCGGCAATCGCCGAACGCAGCGGCAGCGGGATGCTGTTGATGATCCATTCCCGAATGCGGAAGATCGACAGCAGGAAGAACAGCACCGCCGAGATGAACACCGCCCCCAGCGCCACTTGCCAGGTGTGGCCCATGTGCAGGACAACGGTGTAGGTGAAGAACGCGTTCAGGCCCATGCCCGGCGCGAGGGCGATCGGATAGTTGGCGATCAGGCCCATAGTCGTGGAGCCGATGGCGGCTGCCAGGCATGTGGCGACGAACACCGCGCCCTTGTCCATGCCGGTCTCGCCGAGGATGCTCGGGTTGACGAACAGAATGTAGGCCATGGCCAAAAAGGTCGTGACGCCCGCCAGAATCTCGGTGCGTACGTTGGTGTTGTGTGCCTTCAGTTGAAACAGCCTTTCCAGCATGTCTGCTCCCCGTGGCGCGCCCGGCGCCGTGAATGTATCGACCTCAACAGCAAAGCACAGGCCACTGCAGGCGCCTGGTAATTTTCTGTGGGTCGGAAAAAGCCGCGCATCATACCAGCAGCGTGGGCTTGTGGCTGCTTATGGGTGCGATCGTCGTCGATGTTTTGCGTTAAAGCCAAGTGCGCCATACTGCGCGCTGGTTTTGGGGGACATGGGGATTGCATGAAAAAGCGTCTGCTTACCGTATTCGGAACATTGTTTGCCTTGTCGCTGGGGGCGCAAACCGCCTCGGCTGCTTCGGCGGCGCCGTTGAGCCAGGTCAAGGTGCTCAAGGTCGAGTCGCTAGCCTGTGGTTTTGAAGACATTGGCGAGGGGCAGGAAAAAACACGCTGCGATCACAGCGGGCCGAACATAAAGATCTACGTGCTGGAAGTCGGCTACGGCCGCGCGGCACATGTCGGGCTGGACGGTTTTGAGGTGAACGGCACCCGGACCCCGGTCTGTGCGTTCGATAATGGCAACCTGACCGAGTGCACCGTCGGCAGAAAAACAGTCGGCTATCTGTATGTCTTCGATCTGGCCGGCAAGCAGGAAGGCACATTCACCTTCAGCAACACGTCCATCAACGCGCCGGGCAACACGATGTCGACGCAGCTTTACATCAAGTAACGGCCGGCTCGAACAAGGGGCAGGAAAGCTGACTACGCTTTAAAGATCATCCTGCGGACTGCGCCCATGACCTTTAGAGCTCTGATTACCCTCGCCGAGGGCATCGATGACCTGCAAACAGTGACGCTGATCGACGTGCTGCGCCGCGCCAAGGTTGAAGTGGTGGTGGCCAGCATCGAGGGGCGGCGCATGCTCACCTGTGCTCGCGGCACCCGAGTGACGGCCGATGCGATGCTGGTGGATCTGCTGGCCCAGCCGTTTGATTTGATCGCACTGCCCGGCGGCGCAGTCGGTGCGCAGCATCTGGCGGCCCATCAACCCTTGCAGCAATTGATCAAGGATCAGGCGGCGGCAGGTCGTTTGTTCGCCGGCATCGCCGAAGCCCCGGCCCTGGCACTGCAAGCCTTTGGTGTCCTGCGTCAGCGGCGGATGACCTGCCTGCCTTCGGCCAGTCATCAGCTTTTGGGTTGCAACTTCGTCGATCAACCGGTGGTGGTCGACGGTAACTGCGTTACTGCTCAAGGTTCAGGAGGCGCACTGGAGTTTGCCCTGACACTGGTGGAACAACTCTGCGGCAAGGCCATGCGGGCGACGGTGGCGAGGGAGTTGGTGGTTTAGAAGGTGTCAGGCGTGAACAGCAAGCGGTTTGATGACCGGTTGCTCCCGGCGCTCTGCTTGCCAGAGATCGTAGTCGGTCTGAACCCCTAGCCACATCCGCGCCTTACCAATCCCGGCCCGCTCCAGACGAACCGCCAGGTCCGGACTGATCGGCGCGTGGCCATGCAGCACCCGCGAAAGATGCGGGCGCGCGAATCCCAAGTGCCGGGCCAGTTCCGTCACGCTGATGCCCAGCTCGGGCAATACATCCAGTAATAGTGTTTCGCCAGGGTGTGGCGGGTTGTGCAAGGGCATGTCCTGCCTCCTGTCAGTGGTAGTCCAGATAGTCGACCAGTTCGATATCCGAACCTGTAAAACGAAAAATAACCCGCCAGTTTCCAGAAACGCTCAATGACCAGTATTCGGTCAATTCACCCTTGAGCGGGTGCAACCGCCATCCCGGCAGGTCGAGGTCGCCAGGTACCGCTGCGCGGTCCATGAATTGCAACATTCGCGACAGACGTTTTGCATGGTCCGCCCGGATTCCACGCGTCGAACCTGTTTCATAGAAGCCGCGAAGGCCTTTGTGCTGAAAGGATTTGATCATGGGTCGAGTGTAAGGCGTTACATTACACTCAATGCACTATTTATGTATCGCACCCGGTCGGCAAATTTGTGCTCTACCCCTGCTTCAAACCTTCACTTCTTCCGCCGGCACATGCATGCGATCACGGTTGGCCAAAGTCGGGAATAGCTTGGCCCACACCCCCGTCACCACCAGCGTTCCGATGCCGCCCATGACCACTGCCGGCACCGTACCAAACCAATGGGCGGTGAGGCCGGATTCGAACTCGCCCAGCTGGTTCGAAGCGCCGATGAACAGGCCGTTCACGGCGCTGACCCGGCCGCGCATTTCATCTGGTGTTTCCAGTTGCACGAAGGACGCGCGGATCACCATGCTGATCATGTCGGCCGCGCCCAACACCACCAGCACGGCCAGTGAGAACCAGAACGAGGTCGAAAGACCAAACGCGATGGTCGCGACGCCGAACACGCCGACAGCGGTAAACATCACCCGACCGACCTTGCGATCCACCGAGAAACGCGCCAGCCAGAGCGACATCAGCAACGCACCGACTGCCGGAGCAGAACGCAGCAGGCCCAGCCCCCACGGCCCGGTCAGCAGAATGTCCTTGGCGAACACCGGCAGCAGCGCCGTCGCGCCACCCAACAGCACGGCAAACAGGTCGAGGGAAATGGCCCCGAGAATGTCCGGACGGCTGCGAATGAAACGGATACCTGCCAACAGCGAATCCAGGGTCGCCTTGCCTTTGTTCAGCGGCATTTGCCGGGCGGGCAGGTTGAGCATCAACAGGCAGGCGATCACATAAAGGATCACGGTCGGCCCGTAGACCCAGACGCTGCCGAAGGCATACAGCAAGCCACCGAGGGCCGGGGCGACGATGGTGGCCGATTGTTGCGCCGACTGTGCAGCGGCGACGGCGCGGGGGAACAGCGCAGGGGGAACGATGCTCGGCAGCAGCGCCTGGGTGGTCGGCATCTCGAAGGAGCGAGCGGCGCCGAGCAGAAACGCGAGGATGAAGATCATTTCCCGGGTGACGTGACCGGTGGCGCCGCCAATCGCCAACGTCAGCGCAATCAAGGCTTGCAGTGACTGACAGATGGCCGCGACTTTGCGGCGGTCATAGCGGTCGGCGACATGCCCGGTGTGCAACATGAACAGCACCCGCGGGGCAAATTCCACCAGACCGACCAGCCCCAGATCCAGCACATTGCCGGTCAACTGATACAGGTTCCAGCCGATGGCGACGGTGAGCATCTGAAAGCCGCTGGCGGTAAACACCCGAGCCAGCCAGAACGCAATGAACGGGCGATGATGACGTAACAGCAACGGCTCTTGGCTGGGCATCTGAGGCAGATCTTGAGCGAGGGGAGGCCCGAGATTATCACCAACCTGTAACCAGAAGTTGCGGAGACGGGAAATTCAGTTAGCTAGACACCGATCTAGGCAACACACAGAGCCATTGTGGCGAGGGAGCTTGCTCCCGCTGGGCTGCGGAGCGGCCCTAACGTCCGCTACCTCAATTTGACAGTCACAACACATAAGCCGCTTTTACGACTGCTGCGCAGCCGAGCGGGAGCAAGCTCCCTCGCCACATTGGATTGTTACAGTTCATGACCAAAGCCATGAGGCAACCTGTCACGCGGCAAAAGACCACACCGTCCATCGCCAAAAACCGGACTACTCTTTCAGCCATGCTTGATCCAGATCAAAACCTTTCTGGAATTGATCCGGCGGCCAGACGGGCCAGATTCCCTACGTGTGATGTTTGTAAAAAAAGAACGAATGCAAATTCGCCACACTCCATATCCGTGGGGGCAGTGGGTGCAGGCCGCAAGCCTTCAGCCGGTTTTACCTGACAGAGGAAGACTTATGTTCGGTTTGGAGGCGCTTGATCTCGCCCGAATTCAGTTCGCGTTCACCATCTCGTTCCACATCCTGTTCCCGGCCATCACCATCGGTCTGGCGAGTTACCTGGCGGTACTCGAAGGCCTGTGGCTGAAAACCCATAACGATACCTACCGCGACCTGTACCACTTCTGGTCGAAGATCTTTGCCGTCAACTTCGGCATGGGCGTGGTCTCCGGGCTGGTCATGGCCTATCAGTTCGGCACCAACTGGAGCCGATTCTCGGACTTCGCCGGTTCCGTGACCGGGCCGTTGCTGACCTACGAAGTACTGACCGCCTTCTTCCTTGAAGCCGGGTTCCTTGGGGTCATGCTGTTCGGCTGGAACAAGGTCGGGCGCAACCTGCATTTTTTCGCCACGGTCATGGTCGCCATCGGCACGCTGATCTCGACCTTCTGGATTCTCGCCTCGAACAGCTGGATGCAAACCCCGCAGGGTTTCGAAATCGTTAACGGCCAGGTCATTCCAACCGACTGGCTGGCAGTGATTTTCAACCCGTCGTTCCCGTACCGCCTGATGCACATGGCGACGGCCGCATTCGTGGCGACGGCGTTCTTTGTCGGTTCCTCGGCAGCCTGGCATTTACTGCGCGGCAAGGACAACCCGGCGATCCGCACCATGCTCTCGATGGCCATGTGGATGGCCCTGATCGTGGCGCCGATTCAAGCGGTCATCGGTGACTTCCACGGCCTCAACACGTTGAAGCACCAACCGGCGAAAATCGCGGCGATCGAAGGTCACTGGGAAAACCACGGCGATGAACCGACGCCGCTGATCCTCTTCGGCTGGCCGGACATGAAAGAAGAGAGAACCAAATTCGCCGTCGAAATTCCGTACCTGGGCAGCCTGATCCTCACGCACTCGCTGGACAAACAGGTGCCGGCGCTCAAGGAGTTCCCGCCAGAAGACCGGCCGAACTCGACCATCGTGTTCTGGTCGTTCCGGATCATGGTCGGCCTGGGTTTCCTGATGATCTTCACCGGTTTGTGGAGCCTCTGGCTACGTAAACGCGACAAGTTGTATACCTCGCGACCGTTCCTTTACCTGGCGTTGTGGATGGGGCCATCCGGCCTGATCGCGATCCTCGCCGGCTGGTTTACCACTGAAATCGGCCGCCAACCGTGGGTGGTCTACGGTTTGATGCGCACGGCAGACGCGTCGTCCAATCACAGCTTCATGCAGATGAGCATCACGCTGATTCTGTTCGTCGTGGTTTATTTCGCGCTGTTCGGGGCCGGCCTGGGCTACATGATGCGTCTGGTGCGCAAAGGGCCGAAGATCGACGAAGGCGCGGAAACGCCCGAAGGCGGTCCAGGCAAGAAACGCACGCCGGCCCGTCCGCTGTCCGCAGCCGACGATTCCGCCGACGCCGACCACGGCCCCAGCCTGCAAAAGGAGATTTGAGTCATGGGTATTGATCTTCCGCTGATCTGGGCCGTGATCATCATCTTCGGCATCATGATGTACGTGGTCATGGACGGTTTCGACCTGGGGATCGGGATTCTCTTTCCGTTCATCCCGGGCAAGACCGACCGTGACGTGATGATGAACACCGTCGCACCGGTCTGGGACGGCAATGAAACCTGGCTGGTTCTGGGTGGCGCGGCGTTATTCGGCGCCTTTCCGCTGGCGTATTCAGTGGTGCTCTCGGCGCTGTACCTGCCGCTGATTTTCATGCTGATCGGGCTGATCTTCCGCGGCGTGGCGTTCGAGTTCCGCTTCAAGGCCAAGGACGACAAGCGCCACCTCTGGGATAAAGCGTTCATCGGTGGTTCGATCGCCGCGACGTTCTTCCAGGGCGTGGCCCTGGGGGCGTTCATTGATGGATTGCCGGTGGTCAACCGTCAGTTCGCCGGGGGTTCACTGGACTGGTTGACGCCATTCACGATGTTCTGCGGCGTCGCACTGGTCGTGGCTTATGCGCTGCTCGGTTGCACCTGGCTGATCATGAAAACCGAGGGCAAGTTGCAGGAACAGATGCATGACCTGGCGCGGCCTCTGGCCTTCGTGGTGCTGGCAGTGATCGGCATCGTCAGCATCTGGACACCGCTGGCTCATACTGAAATCGCCGCTCGCTGGTTCACGTTGCCGAATCTGTTCTGGTTCCTGCCGGTGCCCATTCTGGTGCTGGTGACCATGTACGGTCTGATCCGCGCCGTGGCCCGCAATGCTCATTACACGCCATTCCTGCTGACGCTGGTGCTGATCTTCCTCGGCTACAGCGGGCTGGGCATCAGCCTGTGGCCGAACATCGTGCCGCCGTCGATCTCGATCTGGGACGCCGCCGCACCGCCGCAGAGTCAGGGTTTCATGCTGGTGGGAACGCTGTTCATCATCCCGTTTATCCTGGGTTACACCTTCTGGAGCTACTACGTGTTCCGCGGCAAGGTCACTCATGATGATGGCTACCACTAGCCGCCATTACAGCGAACCTGTAGGAGCCGAGCTTGCTCGCGATGGCGTCAGCACAGACGCCATCAATCTTAACGAGAGGGTAGAAAGCAATGACCACCAAACACACTTTGCAGGAAATCGAAGCAGCAGAGAAAAAACCGCTCTGGCAGCGACTCGGCTGGTTGGCAATGATCTGGACCGGCAGCGTGGTGGCGCTGTTCATCGTCGCGAGCCTGATGCGCATGTTCATGAATGCAGCAGGCCTGTCGACGCACTGATGCTTCGCAACTGATCCCATCCCGATGCCTTGCGGCACGGATTTACAACCCTCCTGCGCTGGAGGGTTTTTTTTGCCTGCAATTATTTTCGGGCTTTAAGGATCACGAACTTCGGTGTGGCCGCCACTTGTTCAACACCGCGGAACAACCGCGCCAGCTTGCTGTGGTAACCCAGATGACGATTGCCGACGATATACAGCGCGCCGCCCACCACCAGCGCTTCCCGGGCTTGCTGGAACATCCGCCAGGCCAGAAAGTCACCCACCACTTGCTGCTGATGAAACGGCGGGTTGCACAGCACCACGTCCAATGATTGTGGTTCTTGCCCGGCCAAACCGTCACCGGCACGCACAATCACGTCCCGATCACCCAGCGCTGCACGCCAGTTTTCGGCGGCCGATTGCACGGCCATAAAGGACTCGTCCACCAGCGTGTAGTGCGCCTCGGGATTATGCAGGGCACTGGCGATGGCCAGCACGCCGTTACCGCAACCGAGGTCGGCGACCCGCGCCGCGCCGAGATTCGTCGGCAAGTGCGGCAGAAACGCCCGCGTGCCGATGTCCAGGCCTTCCCGGCAAAACACGTTGGCGTGGTTGAGCAGTTCGATGGGCGGCGTGTCGAGTCGATAGCGGGTGGGGTAGGGGGACGTCGCGGGAGCTTTGGCTTCAGCCGTGGCGATCAACAGTCGAGCCTTTTTCACCGCCAATGATGCTTGCACCGGACCGATGTAGCGTTCAAGCAAATCCCCGGCGGCCCGTGGCAGATGCTTGATCATGGCGCCGGCAATCACTTGGGCACCGGGTGCCAGCTGGTTTTGCAGGCGGATCAATTGCTCCTCCAGCAGAGCCAGGGTTTTTGGTACCCGGATCAGTACCCGGTCAAACGGGCCGGTGACTGCTTCGCTGGCAGGCACACTCGGCACGGCATCAAATGCCTCGCCGTTGCGGATCAGATTCTTTTCCAGCCCCTGGAAGGCCAGGAACGAATCGCCGCTGGTGCTCACCTGAACCTTGCCTGCCAGGCTGGCGGCCAATGCGCCGAAGCTGTCATTGAGCACCAGCACTCGGGTGTTCGCGGTCGGTTGCTGTTCGGCCAGATGATTGAGCAGGTATTCGTCGGCGGCATCAAACGCTTGCAGCGGTTCGTTCTGCTGTTCGGGCTGGCGGATCAGGTCGAGTCGGGCGAAGGGTGTTTCGAGCAAAGGCATGGGGCGGGGCTCTGGGTAATCAACGGGTTTCCCGCGGCCCAGGGGCGTTGAAGCGGGCGAGACCGTCCAAGTGTACTGCGTCGTGAAGGTTCACACGTCAACACTCTGGAGGCGTCGCAGATGGTACGTTTTTTTCTTTTGGATTACTCGCAGGTTTTAATGATCAACGTATCGTGGTGCTGTCCAGGTAGCCTTTCTTGATGGCGGCGATGATTGCCGAAATCTTGTTGTTGACGCCGAGCTTCTCGATGGCGCTTTGAATGTGGAAATGGATGGTGCGCGCACTGAGATTGAGAATTCTGGCGCTCTCATCTGCCGTCTTACCGACTGCCGCGAGTTCCAGTACTTTGATTTCGCGAGGTGACAGATGGGGGGTTGACGGTTTCGTCAGGCGCTTGGGCAGCGATTGTGCAACCAATGCATGCAGATGACGGCACATGAACACTGAGAAACCGAGATTCTCATACAGCTCCAACGCCGTGATCGGACAATGGCTCCTGGCCAGACTCAGAATGCTGCACAAGTCGTTCTCTTCGTCGTTCAACGATTGTGACCAGCCGTGCTGCAAACCTTGCGCTTCAAGGGCTTCCCACAGCCAAGGAACCTTGGAGAAAAGGTTTGCGCTCCACAGAACGGGCAGCATGGAGTGATTGCAATGGGCTACTACCGGGTCTACTGATCTCAGATTCTTTCGTTCATATTCTTCGTTCCAGCCGGCAGGATAATTGTTTCGTCGGACAGTATTACATTGGTTGTTTTTTGTTTGATAAGTAGTTGAAAAAGCGAAAAATTTAAACCCGATATTTTTAGCAAATCCAAGTGCTATCTGGTACGCGTTATCTAAATCCGTCGTATCCGCCAGTCGGTTAAGCTGTGACTCCTTCCACTTCTCCATCATGTATCTCCATTATCCAACCTTCTCAGGGGTGCTACTTGGATCCGAGATCCAGCACGCATCGAGTGTAGGATGGATCCTACATGCAGAGTGAGATTTTTTAGCTTTGCTAACGTATTAAAAACTAAGTATCCAGTTCTAATAAAAAGGTCTAAGCATAAAAGTATGAATGTCGATCTTAATGTTATTGGGCGGGGTTCAGTGTTTTAATTGGGTAGTGTGTGAAAAAATGTGAAAGGTCTATTGTAATTTTTGCCGTTTGATAACTCATGTTAAAGGCATTACAAATCGTAGGTGTTTAATTCGCATGTTTTGCGGGACACTGGAACCACTTGTTCAATGGAACGCCCCATGACCGCCAGCGCAGAAAAATTCACACGCCAGCCCCTGCTCGACGTCCAGCCGCTGACCCCGAGCCTGTTCACTCTGCGTACGACTCGGGATCCGGGCTTTCGCTTTCGTGCCGGGCAGTTCGCCCGGTTGGGGGTCACCAAGGCCGATGGCAGCACTGTGTGGCGTGCCTATTCCATGGTCTCTTCACCTTATGACGAGTTCCTTGAGTTCTTTTCCATTGTGGTACCGGGGGGCGAGTTCACCAGTGAGCTGAGTCGGCTGGGTGTGGACGATACCCTGCTGGTCGACCGTCAGGCCTTTGGTTACCTGACGCTTGACCGTTTTGCTGACGGGCGTGATCTCTGGTTGTTATCCACAGGCACGGGCGTGGCGCCGTTCTTGTCGATCCTGCAGGACTTCGAAGTCTGGGAAAAATTCGAAAGAATCATCCTGGTCTACAGCGTGCGCGAAGCCCGGGAGTTGGCTTATCAGGAGCTGATCTCGGGGTTGGCGCAACGTGACTATCTGGCCGAGTACGCGCATAAGCTGCAGTTCATCGTCACCGTCACGCGCGAGGAGCATCCGGGCGCCTTGAGTGGCCGGATCACGACGCTGATAGACAATGGCGAACTTGAGCGGGTGGCGGGTGTGGCACTGACGGCCGAGCATTCGCGGGTCATGCTCTGTGGTAATCCGCAGATGATCGATGACACGCGCCAACTGCTTAAACAGCGCGGCATGCACTTGAGCCTCAGCCGACGCCCCGGGCATGTAGCAGTGGAAAACTACTGGTAAAAAAACGGCGCCCCGAAGGCGCCGTTCTTGAATGCATCACGTCACTCAGGCCGATTGTCCCGGGCCTTCAGCAGATCGCGAATCTCGCTCAGCAACTCTTCTTCCTTGGTCGGAACAGGCGGCAGTGTTGGCGCAACGGCCTCTTCGCGTTTCAAGCGGTTGATGGCTTTGACGCCCATGAAGATCGCGAACGCGACGATGATGAAGTCGATCATGCTCTGGATGAATTTGCCGTACGCCAGCACCACTGCGGGGATATCCCCGTTGGCTGCCTTGAGCGTAATGGCCAGGTCACCGAAATCCACCCCACCGATCAGCAGGCCGATAGGCGGCATGACCACGTCGCCGACAAACGACGAAACGATCTTGCCGAAGGCGGCGCCGATGATGATACCGACGGCCATGTCGACCACATTGCCCTTGACCGCGAAGGCCTTGAACTCACTTATCACGCCCATAGGTTATTTCCTTGTTACAGATGAGGTTGGTAACGCAGTGTAAATCAGCCAAAGACTTCTCGCCCGAAACAACTGCTTACAGAGTTTGCCTGCTATCGACCGGGTCATCGGATAAAAGTTTACAAAACGCCATCATCCCTGCGCGATTTGTCCGTACTGATCCCATCATTCTGGGGGGGAGTGCTCTATCAGCGCAGCGCATTCTGTCCGTCACCCTTCGCCTCTGCTCACCGCAAGTGCGGGGCGTTTGAAAGTTTGAAGGGGGAACAGTTGAATGTAATGTTGGCTTGTTGCAAGGAGTAATATGGATTCAGAGCTTTTACATAGTTAATTTTAATGTACAGGTCATCGGTTCCGGATAAGTTATGGGTGCCACTAAATTGCCGGTAAGTTGATTTGGCTTGTTGAAATATAATTTGTGGAAATTATGCTGTACGTTCTCTCGTCGAGATATAAAAGGTTTGTACAGCTTTTGTTGTTTATAGGTGGATCCGATCCAGATCTGGATTGGGCTGTCGATGCGAATAGTTGTACAAATCCTGTGAGCTGTTACTCGACGATTACGCTTCGGGCAATTGGACAAGTTACGGCTGAAGTTTCATGGGGCAACTGCTTCGCGCCGATCCAGTCCAGCTGAGCTATCATCGCGTTTTTTTGCCGGGAGTTCAGATGGCCAAGGCCAAGCGCATGTACGGCTGCACCGAGTGCGGCTCAACGTTCCCCAAGTGGGCCGGCCAGTGCGGCGAGTGCGGGGCCTGGAATACCCTGACCGAGACCATGGTCGAGAGCGGCGGTGCTGCGGCCCCCAGCGGTCGCACCGGCTGGACCGGCCAGCAGGCGCAGATCAAGACCCTGGCCGAAGTCAGCGTCGAAGAAGTACCGCGCTTTTCCACCGCCTCCAGCGAGCTGGATCGCGTTTTGGGCGGCGGCCTGGTGGACGGCTCGGTGGTGCTGATCGGCGGTGATCCCGGCATCGGCAAATCAACCATCCTGTTGCAAACCTTGTGCAACCTCGCCAAAAGCATGTCGGCACTGTATGTCACCGGCGAAGAGTCCCAGCAACAAGTGGCCATGCGCGCCCGCCGTCTGGGGTTGCCGCAGGATCAACTGCGGGTCATGACCGAAACCTGTATCGAAACCATCATCGCCACCGCCCGGGTCGAAAAGCCCAAGGTCATGGTGATCGACTCGATTCAGACGATCTTCACCGAACAACTGCAATCGGCACCGGGCGGGGTGTCCCAGGTTCGGGAGAGCGCGGCCTTGCTGGTGCGCTACGCCAAGCAGAGCGGCACGGCGATTTTCCTGGTCGGCCACGTGACGAAAGAGGGCGCATTGGCCGGGCCGCGAGTGCTTGAGCACATGGTCGACACCGTGCTGTATTTCGAGGGCGAATCCGATGGTCGCTTGCGCTTGTTGCGGGCGGTGAAAAACCGTTTCGGCGCGGTCAACGAACTGGGCGTGTTCGGCATGACTGACAAGGGTCTGAAGGAGGTCTCCAACCCGTCGGCGATTTTCCTGACTCGTGCTCAGGAAGAAGTACCGGGCAGTGTGGTCATGGCGACGTGGGAGGGGACCCGGCCGATGCTGGTAGAAGTCCAGGCGTTGGTGGATGACAGCCATCTGGCCAACCCGCGTCGGGTTACGCTGGGTCTGGATCAGAACCGGCTGGCGATGTTACTGGCGGTACTGCACCGACACGGCGGCATTCCGACCCATGATCAGGACGTGTTCCTCAATGTGGTGGGTGGTGTGAAGGTGTTGGAAACCGCTTCTGACCTGGCGCTGATGGCCGCGGTCATGTCCAGTTTGCGCAACCGGCCATTGCCCCATGATCTGCTGGTGTTCGGCGAAGTCGGATTGTCTGGCGAGGTGCGCCCGGTGCCCAGCGGTCAGGAGCGTTTGAAAGAGGCCGCCAAGCATGGCTTCAAACGGGCCATCGTGCCCAAGGGCAATGCGCCGAAGGAGGCTCCGGCGGGGTTGCAGATTATTGCGGTGACGCGTTTGGAGCAGGCCCTCGACGCACTCTTCGAATAAATTTGTCGGTAGAACACAATCCTTGTGGGAGCGGCGGTGCGGCGATCCCACATTTAAACGGTGTAGGGCCGTCAGGTTCCGATCAGTGCGCCCAACTCGCGTTCCAGTTCCTTCGGATCACCCAGATTGAGCTCGATCAGCCGCCGCAGGCGCGCTATGGATTCCAGGCTGATGTATCGGCAAACGAAACCTAGCTGGTCGTGATCGGCGTGCGTCAGTTGCACATCCATCTTGATCTCGATGTCGTTACTGAGATGAATGTCGACTGAAAAAATCTTTTCCCGGTCGCCCAGCCACGGCTCGGGCCGCTCGATCAGCAATCCCTTGAGCGACAAGTCGATCAACTTCACTGGCCAGATGAATTCCCCTTGGCTCAGCTCGGTTCGGGCATCGAACGCAATACGCTTGAAGCGGCGGCGCTCGGCAGGGTGTTCGCTCATGGCGCAATCCTCGAAAATGTTCACTGACTATAGACCCGCATTGTTAAAGCCTGCCAGCCAGAGAAGGCGGCTAGATCAATGTCGGGGTATGGCCTTTGCCGTCAGGAGAGCTAAACTCGCGATGGCTGTCTTTCTTGTCCACCCTGGCTGGAATAAAAAAATGAAAAATAATAATAGCCTGCTACGCCACTTACCCTGGCTGATGCTGGCAATCGTAGGCGCGTGCGCCCTTGGCGTAGTGGCATTGCGCCGAGGCGAGGCGATCAACGCCTTGTGGATTGTGGTCGCTGCCGTGGCCATCTACCTGGTTGCGTACCGTTACTACAGCCTGTTCATCGCCAACAAGGTGATGCAACTCGACCCCAATCGAGCCACTCCCGCTGTACTCAATAATGATGGTCTGGACTACGTGCCGACCAACAAACACATCCTCTTCGGTCACCACTTCGCGGCCATCGCTGGCGCAGGTCCGCTGGTCGGTCCGGTATTGGCGGCGCAGATGGGCTATCTGCCCGGCACGCTGTGGCTGATTGCCGGCGTGGTGCTGGCCGGTGCGGTTCAGGACTTCATGGTCCTGTTCATGTCCACCCGCCGCAACGGCCGCTCCCTGGGCGATATGGTCCGTGAGGAAATGGGCCGCATTCCCGGCACCATCGCGCTGTTTGGCTGCTTCCTGATCATGATCATCATCCTTGCGGTGCTGGCGCTGATCGTGGTCAAAGCCCTGGCCGAAAGCCCATGGGGCATTTTCACGGTGATGGCGACCATCCCGATCGCGATGTTCATGGGCATCTACATGCGCTACATCCGTCCGGGCCGCATCGGTGAAATCTCGGTGGTCGGCGTGTTGCTGCTGCTGGGTTCGATCTGGCTCGGCGGGCAGATTGCCGCGGATCCGGTGTGGGCCAAGGCGTTCACCTTCACTGGCGTGCAGATTACGTGGATGCTGATCGGTTACGGTTTCGTGGCCGCCTCGTTACCGGTCTGGCTGATCCTGGCGCCACGAGACTACCTGTCGACGTTCCTGAAAATCGGCACCATCGTCGCCTTGGCGATCGGCATTCTGATCACCATGCCCGAGCTGAAAATGCCGGCATTGACCCAGTTCATCGATGGCACTGGCCCGGTGTGGAAGGGCGGTCTGTTCCCGTTCCTGTTCATCACCATCGCCTGTGGCGCGGTTTCGGGTTTCCATGCGCTGATCTCTTCCGGCACCACGCCCAAGCTGTTGGATAACGAGGTCAACGCTCGTTACATCGGTTACGGCGGCATGCTGATGGAGTCCTTCGTGGCCATCATGGCGATGGTTGCCGCGTCGGTGATCGAGCCAGGTGTGTATTTCGCCATGAACAGTCCGGCCGCCGTTGTCGGCGGTGACGTGGTGGCAGTGGCACAAACCGTCAGCAGCTGGGGCTTTGCAATAACCCCGGAAGCGCTACAAGCGGTGGCCAAGGACATCGGTGAAACCACCATCCTGGCTCGCGCCGGCGGCGCGCCGACCCTGGCGGTCGGTATCGCGCAGATCTTGCACAGTGTGCTGCCGGGTGAAAACACCATGGCGTTCTGGTACCACTTCGCGATCCTGTTCGAAGCGCTGTTCATCCTGACCGCGGTCGATGCCGGCACCCGTGCCGGACGCTTCATGCTCCAGGATTTGCTCGGCTCCTTCGTGCCGGCGCTGAAACGTACCGAATCCTGGACCGCCAACCTGATCGCCACCGCCGGTTGTGTGGCGATGTGGGGCTGGTTGCTGTATCAGGGCGTGATCGATCCGCTGGGCGGCATCAACACCTTGTGGCCGCTGTTCGGTATCTCCAACCAGATGCTGGCCGGTATCGCGCTGATGCTTGGCACCGTCGTGCTGATCAAAATGAAACGCCAGCGTTACGTCTGGGTCACGATGCTGCCAGCGGTTTGGCTGCTGATCTGCACCACCACCGCCGGTTTCATCAAGCTGTTCGACGCCAACCCGGCGATCGGCTTCCTGTCGCTGGCGAAGAAATACAGCGATGCGCTGGCCAACGGTCAGATCCTCGCCCCGGCCAAGGACATCACCCAGATGCAACACGTGATCTTCAACGCCTACACCAACGCAACGCTGACGGCGCTGTTCCTGTTCGTGGTCTTCAGTATCCTGTTCTATGCGCTCAAGGTCGGTATTGCCGCCTGGGGTCAAAAAGAACGTACGGATAAAGAAGCGCCATTCCAGGCCCTGCCGGATGCCTGATCGAGGAGTGCAGCATGTTCAATGACCTGAGTCGCCTCGGTAAATACCTCGGTCAGGCCGCGCGCCTGATGGTCGGTATGCCCGACTACGACAACTACGTCGAGCATATGCAAACCAAACACCCGGACAAACCGGTGATGAGTTATGAGATGTTCTTCCGGGAGCGTCAGGAAGCTCGTTACGGTGGCAAGGGTGGGCCGAAGTGCTGTTGATGCAACAGCCGGCTTGATGCAATTCCCTGTGGGAGCGGGCTTGCTCGCGAATGCAATCTGTCAGTCAAATTTTATGCTGACTGACACACCGCCTTCGCGAGCAAGCCCGCTCCCACATTTGTTTTGTGTTGTTTTTTAACTTTGTGAAACAGGAGACTCTCCGTTGTCCTCTCCAATTCCAGTCACGATCCTCAGCGGCTTCCTCGGCGCCGGCAAGACCACGCTGCTGCGCCACCTGCTCAAAGCCGAGCACGGCCTGAAAATCGCCGTGATCGAGAACGAATTCAGCGACGCCGGCGTCGACACCCAACTGTTGGGTGATGAGCCGGTGCAAGTGATGACGCTGTCCAACGGCTGCGTCTGCTGCACCATCCACACCGACCTGACCAAGGCGCTTTACCTGTTGCTCGAACGCCTGGACAGCGGTGAAATCGCCTTCGACCGTCTGGTGATCGAGTGCACCGGCCTGGCCGATCCGGCACCCGTGGCGCAAACCTTTTTCATCGACGAAGAGCTGCGCGAGCGTTACATCCTCGATGGCATCATCACCCTGGTCGACGCGGCGCACGCCGACACTCATCTGACCCAAACCATCGCTCAGGCGCAGATCGGTTTCGCCGACCGCTTGCTGGTGAGCAAGCGCGATCTGGTGGACGAGCCGACCTTCACAGCATTGAGCGAACGCCTGACCCGCATCAACCGTCGTGCGCCCATCCGCGTGGTCGACCACGGCCAGATCGATCTGGCCGAACTGCTTGATGTGCGCGGCTTCAACCTGAATGCCGACCTCGGTGGTGGCGTGAGTTTGCGCCCAGTGAGCAAAGCGCCTTCCATCGACCGCATTTCCAGCCTGGTGCTGCGCACTGACAAGCCGCTGGATATCGACAAGCTCAGCGAGTTCATGAACGAACTGCTGGAAGACCATGGCAAGCAACTGCTGCGCTACAAAGGCGTGCTGAACATCCTTGGCGAGCCGCGGCGCATGGTGTTTCAGGGTGTGCTGAAACTGTACGGATTCGACTGGGATACGGAGTGGGCGGAAGGCGAGGCGCGTGAAAGCGTGATTGTGTTTATTGCTGATGACCTGCCGGAAGAGAAGATTCGGGAAGGATTTGCGCGGGTGGCAGCGGAGTAAGGCCTGACATCTTCAGCGAGTTTGATGCCGCCTTCGACTTGCTCGCGAAGACGATCTACCCGGCAACACAATTCTGGCTCGGAACCGGTCCGGCATTCAGTAATGTTTCTTCAAGATAATCCAGATGTCCGCTCAGCAATGCCTCTGCCTTCAGGGCATCCCCATGCTCCACCGCATTTACAATTTCCTCATGCACCTGCCAATCGCAATACCCCTCCGACTGCACCTCAAACTGCGCAACTGCCAGCGACGTCAGCGGCACCAGATTGCCAAGAAAATGCGCCAACGGTGCATTCCCTGCCATTTCCGCCAACTGCAAATGAAACGCTCCCGCCAACAGAATCGCCGCATCACCATGGTTTCAGTCAGTCGCCGCGCATGCAACGTCTGCCGGATCTGCTCGTCATCGAGCATTGCGACGCGAGGGCGATGTTGAGTGCGCAGCACGACGACCTGCTGATGAGACAGTTGCGTCAACACCCCGCGAATCTCACTGCGGCGAACTCCGAACATCTGCGCCAGGCTTTCCTCAGTAAAGCGGCTGGCCGCATGCAGGCGTTGCTCGAGAATGGCGTCGAAGACTTGCGAGTAGAGATCATCCGCCAGCGGGGAAAAGGGCAGGGCAACAAGAGTTGGCGGCGAAGCGAAGCTGTTCATGGCCTGTCTCCGGTTTCAATGGGTTTCAACTGCCGAGGTTGTCGTCCGGAATATTCAATTCGATACCCATCCGCTGTCCTTCGCGAAGGATATGGCGATGCATCTCGGCACTGGCCTGGGCGCTGCGAATCGCGCGCACCACGGCTTCGTTCTCTTCGAGACGTTCAGTCAGATGCTCGGGGGAGTTGCGCAACACCTCGGCCCTTTGCTTGAGGGCATTGCTGAATAAATGTGCCTGCCCGTAGGCAGGCACACGTTGTTTAAAATTCCTGCTGATGCGCCGGGGCAACCGGTTTTCTCGGCTGGAAGGTATAAGAGGTGAAGTCTTGTTCTTGTTAAATTCAGAAAACAGTACCAGGTTCTGATTTCATTGGTCGGTTCAGCTGGCGCTGTATTGAATTGTTAGTTTGTGTGTGAGTTGTGAAGGCTTTGAATTTAGGTCTGGGTTTTTTTGTGAGTGATGCACCGCGCGGGTAGCTTACATTTGGTTTTATTTAAGGGGAGCGGATGCGGTCGGTCAGTGATAACTTTTATTTTCGCCAACTAAGGCGACTATATTTTTATTAGGAGTAATCCCATGCAAGAACACATCATGGATCTGTCAGGTGAGTTGGAAGCCGAGTTCGAGGCGTATGCAGATTCCGGTAGTACTCGTGTAGACGGTGGTGGCACCATGTGCACCATTATCAAGTGCGAAACCCTGGCTTGCACCGTTCTCGGCTGCTGCTGATCCTTCTGTAATGCAGGGTGGGTCATTGACCCGCTCTGCTCGTCTAGGGCGGTGACAGATGTTGAATGATGTTCTGAATTTCAATGAGCGTAGTTCCGTAGGCGTCGCAACCGATCACGAGACAATGCGCAAGTGCCTTGAGCTTTTGCATAAGGATGATAAAGCCGTTCTGCATTATTTTGGCTGCAGTCGGCAGGAGCTGTTAATCCAGCTTAAACAATCTGCTCATTCTGATAATAATGTAGCTCCCGTTGTTGAGGCGCTTGATCAGGAAATCAAAGTCGTAAATTCGCTGCCGTTTCAATGTCCGGATCAGGAAGGGTTCAGTTGTTTTTACGCGCGCTGGTCTGCGTATTTTAAATATGTGTTCGAAAGTGATCTTAAATTCAACTTGTTATGCAAGTGGGTTAATGTCGATACATTTCTGCCGAGTGTTTCTCCGTATATCATTTCCCTTGTTAAAGGCTTATCGGAAAAATCTCTGGTCCATCAACTGAACAGCCGCATCGCTGATGGCGACGTTCTGGATCTCGAAGCGTTTAACCTGGAGCTGGGCGACGATGCGCTGGTCCCTTTTCTGACGTCATACCCCGTCCTGACCCGCCTGTTGCTGGACCAGCTCAAAGACACAGTGGCTTACCTCTACAAGGTGATCGAGCATTTTGTCGAAGATATCAGTCGTCTGGAGGGCACTTTTGGATTGACCGGCGGGCAGATCGATTCGATCAATCTCGGCCTGGGGGATTCCCATGCCAATGGCGAAACCGTTTGTAGCCTCAGCGTCGGCGAAAAGTCCCTGATGTACAAACCAAGGAGTAACCGAGAAGCAGTGTTCTACAACGCTTTGCTCGACCACTTTCATGAACGGAGTGGCAAAGCCTGTTTTTCGGTTTATTCACCGATCATGGTGTCTTTGGACAATCGCTGCTGGATTGAAAAAATCGAAAACCAGGCGTGTGAAAGCGACAGTGATCTGGTGCTTTTCTTTCAGCGACTCGGCGCTCAGGTCGCGGTGATTCACGCCTTGAACGGGATCGACTTCCACTACGAAAACATTATTGCCTGCGGCAGCAGCCCGGTGATGATCGATCTGGAGTGTCTGTTCACCTCGGCCATGGCCGACTTGAAAGTCAATCTGCCCCATGGGCGCGCGCTCTTCAAAGCCATCAAGTTCAATAGCCAATCGGTCTACTCAAGCGGTTTCGTCCCTTATTCCCCAGATTCCCAGAATGACTACAGCGGCCTGAGCCGACAGCAGCAATTTGTGGCCAAAAAAAAACAACTGGTTCGCGAGCAAGGCTTCTATCGCTTGAAACAGGTGATCGTTGAACATCAGCCGACCCTGCGACACCTGCCTGTTTTCGAAGGTGCGGCGCGTTCGGTCATTGACTTCAAAAGCGCATTTCTCCTCGGTTTCGAGCACGGCTACGATGAAGTCATGAATCGCCGCAGTTCGGTACTTGAGCTGCTTGAGCAACATGCCGGGGCGTTGAAAACCCGAGTGCTGATCAAGAACACTCAACGCTACGCAGACTTCATCAGCATGATGCTTCATCCGCGATTCACCCAATGCAAGGTCCGGCATGAAATGCTGTTGGCGACGCTGTGGTCGGATCTGAATGAGACGCTCGTCGGCTACGGCATTCCAGCTTATGAAATCAAGGATCTGGAGAAGGCGAACATTCCCTGTTTCACCCTGTCTTTGCTTTCCAATGGCTTGACCGACGCTCACGGCGTGGCCGTCGCCCCTTTGCCGATCGAGCGTCCGTTTGACAGTTGCCGCCGTAAGCTCGACAACCTTTCGCCCAGAGATAAAGCCTTTCAGATGCATATATTGGAGATGTGCCTGTTTCCCGTGGCCAATGACGCTTTGCCACTCAACCGGGAACATCATCTCAAAGCAGTCGCGGACATGAGTCACGCGCAATACCTTGAACGCGCGCTGAGCATTGCCCTGGTCATCGAAAGACTGCGCATGGAAGGCGAGGAGGGTGATGTTGGCTGGACGTTCATGGATGCGCATCCGCGGACCCGGCGTAACTTCCTGTCACCCATGAACAGCGGCTTGTACGACGGGATGGGAGGCTTGGCGATTTTCTACCTGAGCCTGTTCCGGGTCAGTGGGACAACGTGCCATCGGGATGAGGCCGAGCGAATTCTGTGTGGGATGAGTCAATCCCATGGTCATTTTGCAAGCGAGCTGACGGTCAGTGCCTATTTCGGTCTGACTTCCTATCTCTATGTGTTGATCAATTATCAGCTAATGACTGGCCGCCAGACCTATCGGGCGACCGTTGAAGAACTGTTGTTGAAACTGGCCGACTTTCCACGCGAAGGCGATGAATTCGATTTCATTCATGGCTGGTGTGGCGCTCTGACTGTTCTGGTGAATCTCTATCAGCTCGAAGAGCGTGAAGCATTGCGCTCCCTGATTGAAAAGCTCTCCCATGCCATTCAATCGGCACTGACACTGGACAACGGAACACTGCGGCTCAATTCAACGGGTAAACCGCTGTGGACCGGCTTTTCTCATGGCATTTCCGGAGTGTTGCAGGCAATCGGCAAGGCTTGGGAGGTAACGAAAGATCCTTTGCTCGCCGAGCTGATTGCACAGTGGTTGCAGGCAGAAAACCGCCTCACGGTCGATGGCTTCTGGCTTGATCTGCGAGAAAACGCGAAGTCTTCATCCACCATCAAGTGGTGCCATGGCGATGGCGGTATTCTCCTTTCCCGGCGTTGGCTGATTCAAACGATGGGGGACGCGCTGGACGCCGAAACCAGAACGGTCCTTGAGCAGGACGCCGAACGCTGCGAGCGTCATCTCTGGGAGCAGGGGCTTGGGTCTGGTTACAGCCTGTGCCATGGTGATTTTGGCAACCTGATGTGCCTGCTTAAACTCTACCGCGAGACAAACAATGAGCAGGGCATTGCGAAGGTAAAACGTGCGCTTTCCCAAGTGGCCCATAATTTCTTCAATGAAGACTATCTGGTTGAGCGCAACATCCCTGATCTGGGCATGATGCTAGGCATCACGGGTGTCGGTCAGGCTCTGCTGCATGCCGTGGACGCCGGTTTGCCTGACGTGTTGTCGCTGGAGTTCGCGAGACCGATGCCTGCCTGAGCAACAAAACCCGGACGAAAAAAAACCGGCCATCACTGGCCGGTTTTTTTATTGCCGCAGTTCAGCGGTGCAATCAGGCGCCGTATACCGGCAGCTTCTTGCAGATGGCCTTGACCTTCTCGCGAACGGCGTCGATCACCGCTTCGTTGTTCAGGTCAGCCAGGATGTCGCAGATCCAGCCGGCCAGTTCCTTGCACTCTGCTTCCTTGAAGCCGCGAGTGGTCACAGCCGGAGTGCCGAAGCGCAGACCGGAAGTCACGAACGGGGAGCGTGGATCGTTTGGCACGGAGTTCTTGTTCACGGTGATGAATGCTTTGCCCAGAGCGGCGTCAGCGTCTTTACCGGAGATTTCCTGCTTGATCAGCGACAGCAGGAACAGGTGGTTTTCAGTACCGCCGGAAACTACGTCGAAACCGCGCTCGATGAATACGCTGGCCATGGCCTGGGCGTTTTTCACCACTTGTTGCTGGTAGGCCTTGAACTCAGGCTGCAGCGCTTCCTTGAAGCAGATCGCTTTGGCGGCGATCACGTGCTCCAGCGGGCCACCCTGGGCGCCCGGGAATACCGCGGAGTTCAGCTTCTTCTCGATGTCGGCGTTGGCGCGCGCCAGAATCAGGCCGCCACGTGGACCGCGCAGGGTCTTGTGCGTGGTGGTGGTCACGACGTCAGCGAACGGTACCGGGTTCGGGTAGACGCCAGCGGCGACCAGACCGGCTACGTGAGCCATGTCAACAAACAGGTAGGCGCCAACCTTGTCAGCGATTTCGCGGAAACGCGGGAAGTCCAGAATCTGCGAGTAGGCAGAGAAACCGGCCACGATCATTTTCGGCTTGTGCTCAACCGCCAGACGCTCGACTTCGTCGTAGTCGATCAGGCCGTTGGCGTCGATACCGTATTGAACGGCGTTGTACAGCTTGCCGGAGGACGAAACGCTGGCACCGTGGGTCAGGTGACCACCGTGAGCCAGGCTCATGCCCAGGATGGTGTCGCCTGCTTGCAGCAGAGCCAGGTAAACGGCGCTGTTGGCTTGCGAACCGGCGTGCGGCTGAACGTTGGCGTAGTCGGCGCCGAACAGCTCTTTAGCTCGATCAATTGCAAGCTGCTCGACGATGTCGACGAACTCGCAACCACCGTAGTAGCGCTTGCCCGGGTAGCCTTCGGCGTACTTGTTGGTCAGTACCGAGCCTTGAGCTTCCATCACCGCAGGGCTGGTGTAGTTTTCCGAAGCGATCAGCTCAATGTGCTCTTCCTGGCGCTGAGCTTCTTGCTCCATGGCGGCAAAGAGATCGGCGTCGTACTTGGCAATAGTCAAATCACGGCTGAACATGGCGGTCCTCAAGGATCGGGGCAGAAAAGGGGGGCATTCTAACCCAATGGGTTTTAGATGGCATATGAAAGGAGATCATGTCGCAGACAAGTGGGCTTCATGACGGGATCAGCGGTGTCTGTGGCGAGGGAGCTTGCTCCCGCTGGGCTGCGAAGCGGCCCCAAAATCTTGTGAGCGCTGCGCACTCAAGCGGGACGGTGCGGCGTTCCGACAAGCTCCCTCGCCACAGTGGTTGCTCTTCAGTCGAACACGAACAACGCATCATGACTGAACTGCGCTTCAAACCGGCCCGCCGGCATCGGACGCCCGAACAGGTAACCCTGAACCTCATCGCAACCATGCTCACGCAGGAAGTCCAGCTGCTCATGGGTTTCCACACCTTCGGCGATCACCGCCAGGTTCAGGCTGTGGGCCATGGCGATGATCGCCCGGGCAATCTGCGCGTCCTGTTCACCTGACGGCAATCCGTCGACAAAGGTGCGGTCGATTTTCAGCACGTCGATCGGGAATTGCTTGAGGTAGTTGAGCGATGAATAACCGGTGCCGAAGTCATCGACTGCAATGCTCAGCCCGAGGTTTTTCAGCCCGGCAAGAATCTGCATGGCCTCGCTGACTTCGCGCATCAGGATACTTTCGGTCAGTTCCAGCTCCAGGCACGCCGGCGGCAGGCCGGTTTCCTTGAGGATGGTGGCGATCCGCGTGCC
The DNA here is from genome assembly GCF_054897965.1 of Pseudomonas sp. LB3P81. NCBI lineage: Bacteria > Pseudomonadati > Pseudomonadota > Gammaproteobacteria > Pseudomonadales > Pseudomonadaceae > Pseudomonas > Pseudomonas sp. LB3P81. The sequence goes on from NZ_JBUBVG010000001.1 coordinate 4,245,871, forward strand.
GAGCTGGCCATCGGAAAACTGCCGCGCGGAGATGTTCACCGACACCTTCGGCACCCGCACCTTGGCCTGATGCCAGGTCTTGAGCTGACGGCAGGCCTCGCTGATCACCCAGTCGCCGACATCCACCACCAGCCCGAGTTCTTCGAGCACCGGAATGAAATCCCCCGGCGGCACCAGTCCGCGGCGCGGGTGACGCCAGCGCAGCAAGGCTTCGGCGCCGGTCAGGCGCTTGCCGTCGCCGCTGAATTGCGGCTGGTAGTACAGGACGAATTCGTCTTGTTCCAAAGCATGGCGCAAGTCACTTTCCAGCTCCAGGCGCTCCAGGGCGCTGGCGTTCATGTCCGCCTGATAGAACTGGAAGTTGTTCTTGCCGCGCTCCTTGGCGTGGTACATCGCGGTGTCGGCGTTCTTCATCAACTGACTGAGCTCGCTGCCATCCTGCGGACTCAGGGCGATGCCGATACTGGCGGTGACGAAAAACTCGCGGCCTTCGAGCACGAACGGCGTCACCAGGCTGGCGAGGATCTGCTCCGCCACGTGAATCGCCCGGTTCAGGGCGATTTCCCGGTTGATGCGCGGTTGCAGGAGCAAGGTGAATTCGTCGCCGCCCATGCGCGCCACGGTGTCGTCATCGTCGACGCAACCGAGCAGGCGCGTGGCCATTTCCTGGAGCATGCGATCGCCGGCGGCGTGGCCCAGGGAGTCGTTGATCGGTTTGAAACGGTCCAGGTCGAGGAACATCAGCACCACCCAGGACTTCTGCCGTTCCGCCGATTGCAACGCGGTGTGCAGGCGATCCTGGAACAGCGTGCGATTGGGCAGGTGGGTCAGGGCGTCGTAATAGGCGAGGCGGTGAATCCGTTGTTCACTGGCCTTGCGCTCGCTGATGTCGCTGAAGAAACACACGTAACTGGCCAGGTCGCCTTCATCGTCGAGCACCGCCGTGATGCCGACCCACGCCGGGTAATGCTCGCCATTGCGCCGCTTGAGCCAGACTTCGCCTTCCCAGGTGTTGTGTTGATTCAATTGCTTGAGCACATACCGAAAATGCGCTTCCTGCTGCTCGTCGACGGTCAGCATGTTTGGCAACTGGTCGAGCACTTGCTCCACCGCATAGCCGCTCACGCGACTGAACGCTTCGTTGGCCTGGACGATGTAGCCCGCCGGGTCGGTGATCAGGATTGCCGAGGTCGAGTGTTCGAATACCGTGGCCGCCATGCGCAGATCTTTCTCGGCGCGGCGCTGTTGGCTGATGTCGCGACCGACACCGAGCACGCCTTCGAAGGCGCCGTGTTCATCCCAGACCAGCACCAGACGCAACTCGATAGGAATCTTGCGCCCGTCGGCCCGCAGGCAGTCGAACAGGAAGAGTTGGGTCTGCACCTGGCTGCGCAGCAGCGCCAGTTGGTCGGGTTTATCCGCCGCTTTGCTGACGCGCTCCATCAGGCCGTGGATGCCGGATAATTGCTGAGGGTTGGCAATGATTGTCTGCCAGCCGTTCTGGAAGATCCAGTCGGCGTCGTAGCCCAGCACCGCTTGCACCGACGGGCTGACGTAGTTGAGCGAGAGTTTGCTGTCGGTGGAGAAGATCACGTCGCTGATGCTTTCGGCGAGCATCCGGTAACGCTGCTCGCTGTCGCGCAAGGACTCGCTGGCCTCGATCTGCTCGGTGATGTCCTTGGCCACACCGATGATCCGCGTGACCTGGTCATGCTTGTCACGCGCCAGCGCCTGCTCACGAATGTCGAAACACCGCCATCTGCCGTCCTGGTGACGGAAGCGCAGCTGACAGTGCAGCAATTGGGTGTAGCCCGCGTGACGCTGGGCCTGGCGCGAACGGTGGTAGTAGTCGGCATCTTCGGGGTGCAGGAGGATTTCCCAGAAGTACTCGCCCATCTGGTGCAGCTCGGTACGGTTGTAGCCGAGCGTCTGGCCCAGGTGATGGTTGCTGAAGATCATGCGCTGGCTGATCACGTCCTGCACGTACAGATGATCCGGCACCGTGCGCACCACATCGGACCAGAACCCTTCACGCTCGAGCAGCGACAGTTCGACGAGCTTGCGACTGGTGATGTCGTTGATGCTCAGGATCACCGCTTTATAGTCATCCTGGTTTTCCGGCAGGCGCAGCACCAGCCACAAGTGCTGGTCGCGGCCATTGGCGTCCGGGAGTTTTATCTCCAGCTCAAGCTGTTTCTGCTGGTTGAGCACCGCTTCGAGCATTTGATTGCCGATGGCGGTGCCGTCCAGCGGATTGCCGTCGATCAGCAGTTTCCAGGCTTGTTCGCAGGTGTTGACGTTGAGCAGTTGCAGGGCAACCTGGTTGACCTCGGTGATGCGCAGTTCCTGCAGCAATTGCTGCCGCTGTTCCGCAGACTCCAGCCAGCCACGCAATTGTTCGCTGTTGTGCAGCCGGGCTTTGTCGAACGCACTCTTGAGTCCCGACACGTCAAGTACACACAGCGCGACGCCGGTGCCTTCGAAAATATCCTGATAGCGTCGACGACCTTCAGTCACCTGGTGCTGACGGCGGCGCATGCCCAGCAGGGCAAAGAGCGGCAGCAGGGAGAACGCCAGCCCCAACAGGCATTTGCCGATGAACGCGGGCAGCAGTTCTTCAATCACGCGTTTGCGGTCGAACAAGCCGCGCAATTGCCAGTCGCTGTTGCTCAGGGGAACCGTCAGTACGCTGTTGGCCACATCGTCTTCGGTCAGTTCGCTCGGCCTGACCAAGGGCTGCGATTCATCGCGGCTGATGACCTGGTGATTGAAGCGGTTTTCCACCAGCCACAGCGGACGGATGCCGGTCTCGTTCTGTTTGGTCAGTGATGAGAAAAAGCCCGGCTTCAGACGCAGGGCCCAGTAGCCACGAATGCTGCCGCTGGCTTGATGCAGCAGCAAGTGCACCATCGAACCGTTATCGGAGTTGCTGAAAAAGTGGCCCTGGGCACGGCTGCGACGAACCAGCTCGACGAGGTAGTCGGCGTCGTCGCTGTCAGCCGCGCTGTCACTGAGGACTTTGCCGGAGGGACTCAACAGCACGAGGCTGCGCAGATCGGGCAAGGATTTTTGCAGCTTGCGAAGCAGCTCCTGCTGTTCGTCGGCGTTTTGCGGCTGTTCGACGATCGGTAGCAGGTTGAGGGCGATCTGCGCATTGAGCGACATGTTCAGGCTGACTTGCGCGGCCAGATCGGCGGTGTAGTCGATCGTGTACTGACGCTGGTTTTTCTGGGTTTCGCGCAGCTGATCCAGCAGTTGCCAGAACAGCAGGGCGAGCAGCAACAGCACGAGTGTCGCCAGCGCGCCTTTCAGGGTTCCGGGCAGGGGGGAGCCAAGCGCAACAGTAGGTGCACGGGGGGTCAGCGGCGGAGTGACATTGGACAAACTGTAATCCTGCGGTTGGGCTGGACTGGCGCGACGTGCACTATAAGCCGGACGCCCGTAGGGCGGCTAGCATGCCTTGAGTTGTAGCAAAGTGCCAGTCCCTCCCGGCTGGACTGCCTCTCGTCATTCAGGTAGCTTTGCCGGTTACGCGGGAGCGTTCCAGCTCCTAGAATCAGGCTTTTTCAGCGCGTCCTTATTGATAGCCATCTATCGGACGACGCGCACGGCCTGGCCGGGCATCGCCCGCGCTTCAATCATTCATCTGTCACTGACCCAAGGTTCTCCATGGCTCAATACGTCTTCACCATGCATCGGCTGGGCAAAGTTGTTCCGCCGAAGCGGGAAATCCTGAAAAACATTTCACTGTCCTTCTTCCCTGGCGCCAAGATCGGCGTGCTCGGCCTCAACGGTTCGGGTAAATCCACGCTGCTGAAAATCATGGCCGGCGTCGACACCGAGTTCGAGGGCGAAGCCCGTCCGATGCCGGAGCTGAACATCGGCTACCTGCCGCAAGAGCCGATCCTGGACCCGACCAAAACCGTGCGTGAAGTGGTCGAGGAAGCGGTCAGCGTGATCAAGAACGCCCAGGCGCGCCTGGACGAGGTCTACGCGGCTTACGCTGATGAAGATGCCGACTTCGACAAACTGGCAGCCGAACAGGCCAAGCTCGAAGCCATCCTGCAAGCCAGCGACGGTCACAACCTGGATCGCCAGCTGGAAGTCGCCGCCGATGCGCTGCGTCTGCCGGCCTGGGACGCCAAGGTCGAATTCCTCTCTGGTGGTGAAAAGCGTCGTGTCGCCCTGTGCCGCCTGCTGCTGTCCGCCCCCGACATGCTGCTGCTCGACGAACCAACCAACCACCTGGACGCCGATTCCGTCGCCTGGCTGGAGCACTTCCTGCACGATTTCCCGGGCACCGTGGTAGCGATCACGCACGACCGGTACTTCCTGGACAACGTTGCCGGCTGGATTCTGGAACTCGACCGCGGCGCGGGGATTCCTTACGAGGGCAACTATTCGGGTTGGCTTGAAGCCAAGTCCGATCGTCTCGCTGCCGAATCCAAGCAGCAGTCGGCCCACGAAAAAGCCATGAAGGAAGAACTGGAGTGGGTGCGCAAAGGCGCCAAGGCCCGCCAGTCGAAATCCAAGGCTCGTCTGCAACGCTTCGAAGAAATGCAATCGCAGGAATTCCAGAAGCGTTCGGAAACCAACGAGATCTACATCCCGGCCGGTCCGCGCCTGGGTGACAAGGTCATCGAGTTCAAGAACGTCTCCAAGGGCTACGGCGATCGCGTGTTGATCGACAACCTGTCGTTCTCCATGCCTAAAGGCGCCATCGTTGGCGTGATCGGCGGTAACGGTGCCGGTAAATCGACCCTGTTCCGCATGCTGATGGGCAAGGAAACTCCGGATTCGGGCAGCATCGAAGTCGGCGAAACCGTGCAACTGGCGTGTGTCGATCAGAGCCGCGAAGACCTGGACGGCAGCAAGACGGTGTTCCAGCAAATCTCCGACGGTTCGGATCAGATCCGCATCGGCAACTACGAGATTCCGTCGCGCACTTACGTCGGCCGCTTCAACTTCAAGGGTGGCGATCAGCAGAAGTTCGTCAAGGACCTGTCCGGTGGTGAGCGCGGTCGCTTGCACCTGGCCCTGACCCTGAAAGAGGGCGGCAACGTCCTGCTGCTCGACGAACCGTCCAACGACCTCGACGTTGAAACCCTGCGTTCCCTGGAAGAAGCCCTGCTGGACTTCCCGGGCGCCGCCATTGTGATCTCTCACGATCGGTGGTTCCTTGACCGCGTCGCGACGCACATCCTGGCGTACGAAGACGACTCGCAAGCGGTGTTCTTCGAAGGCAACTACACCGAGTACGAAGCCGATCGTCGCAAGCGCCTTGGCGAAGCCGCTGCCCAGCCACACCGGGTACGCTACAAGAAACTGGCCTGATTTCAGGTTGGTTGCATGAAAAACGGAGCCTTCGGGGCTCCGTTTTTTTTTGTGATTTCAGTATCACCGCGGCGCGGCCTTCGCGAGCAAGCCCGCTCCCACAGGGGAATGCATTCCAAATGTGGGAGCGGCGGTGCGACGATTCGACTTGCTCGCGAAGGCGTCCTCAAAATTAGCCGATCGCTATCGACAAAACCTCAATCACCAAATCCCCCACCGGCCGCTTCCACACCACCTCATCCCCCACCTGCGCGCCCAGCAAGGCCCGGCCCAGCGGCGAGCCCCAATTGACCAACCCGCTGGCGGCATCCGCCTGATCCTCGCCCACCAACTGCACGCGCTGTTCGTTACCCTGAACATCGGCAAAGGTCACCCAACTGCCGATCTGCACTTTATCGGTGGAGGAAGCGGGCGTGACCAATTGAGCGCTCTGCACGCGTTGGTTGAAATACCGCCAATCACGCTCAAGGTCGGCCTGGCGTTGTTTGTCGGCCAGATCACCTTTTGCGCTTTGCTCATTGAGCAAGTTTTGCACCTCAACGACTTTCGCCTGCAACTGGGCAAGTCCGGCGGGTGTGACGTAATTGGGTTGCGCGCTGACCTGCCGTTCGACGGGCTGATCGGCTTGCGCAGCAGCGTTATCTTCATTGACGAAGGCGCGACTCATGGTTTTCTCCCGTTATAGGGGTTGGGCCATGGTGACTGTCTTTTAGTTTCGACGGATGTCTGGAAGCGACTCATTGCGAGCGAAACGCACGGGCGGCGTCCTGGTCTTTCTGTTGCTGCCAGGCTTTTTCACGCTCGTCCCAATGGTGGCTGCGATAGTCCTCGCGGTCTTCTCTTTCGCGCATGGCCTGGCATTGGCGGAAACCGTCGCTCCAACCTTCGGCGTATTGCTTGTCCTTGAGGTAGCGGGGGACGTTCTTGCGAAACTCGCCGGTGATCGCCCCGGCAGCTTGCCGGCCACTGCTGCAACCGTCATCGAAGCCATCGGCGAACGCAGGTGGATAACCCTTGGCAATCAGATCTTCGTGGGTCGTCTGGCAACCCGCGCACAACAGCAACAATCCCACCACACCCACGCAACGCCACATCTCGGACTCCCGGCCGTTTAACGGCCTATAGGTGAAGTCTAGGTGCGGATTTGTCGACGGGGCGTGAAAGAAAGATCAAAAGATCGCAGCCTGCGGCAGCTCCTACATCTATGGTTACCCCCTTTTCTGCAATACTGTTTTTGATACGTGTTTGGCTTGCTTTCATCTATCCGGCGTCTGAGTGGGGGGGTGTCCCCGCGCCTCGATGAGAATCGATGCCCAACGACCCTAATTAGTGGAACGGCCTTTCAGCCGTGTAGGAGCCCAGGGTTGTCGTCAGGCCGGTTGGCCGTTCACGTCATCAGTTATCCAGCATCGCAAAACCAGGTGGGTGGTGCTCGGGTGACAGCGGGGTCAGGCGTTCATCGCGGCTGGCCCCGCATCGAATTCAGTGTGGTGGGCTGCAATCGCCCAAGCGATTCGGGCCAGCTTGTTGGCCAACGCACAGACCACAAGGTTGGAGTGATGGCGGGACGCCAAGAGCTGGCGGACCCAGTCCGCCAAAGCGCCTTTTTGTCGATCCAGCTGTATCAAGTACACGCGGGCGCACTGGATGAGCAGGCGTCGCTGGTTTCGATCGCCACGTTTGCTGATACCCAGCAGCACGGTTTTGTCGCCCGTGGAATGTTGTTTGGGCACCAATCCGATGGAGGCCGCATAGCCGCGCCCGCATTTGAACTGCTTGCCATCACCGAGCTCGGCAGCCAGGGCGCTGGAGGTGATCGGGCCGACACACGGCATGGTCATCAAACGCGCCGCCAGATCATCTTCAGCGGCCTGGCATTCCACGTCTTTATCCAGCGCTTTGACCTGCCCATCCAGGTAATTGAAGTGCCCATGCAGCAGCATCAGATTTTTCTTGATGCGTTCAGAAAATGAACTCACCTCAAGCAACGCTGGAAGCTCTTTGATGGCTTTGAAGCCGGCGGCGAGACTGACGCCCACCTCCAGCAGGGCGGCGTGAATCCGATTGACGGTCGCCGTGCGGTCTTTAATGAACGACTCACGTAGCGAATTGGCCATGGCCAGCGCCTGCTGGGCTTGGGTTTTGGGTGGTACAAAACGCATCGTGGGCCGGGTCGCCGCCTCGCAGATCGCTTCGGCATCAGCGAAGTCGTTTTTGTTGCTTTTTACGTAAGGACGCACCAGATGAGGGGCAATGAGCTTGGGTGTATGCCCGAGCCTGGCGACCTCTTGCGCCATGAAGTGGGCGCCGCCACAGGCTTCCATCACGACGGTGCAGGGCGCGAGATTTGCGAGGTGCTGCGTGAGCGCCACCCGCGTAAATTTTTTACGGTAAAGCTCATGGCCGCGATCATCTTGCGCATGCAGGTGAAAGGTATGTTTTCCCAGGTCGATGGCGGCGATAGCTACGTTGTTCATGGCAATGATCTCCGATGAGCCCCCTGTGAAGGTTAGTGGGCGATCACAGGGGGCGGTGGGGGTAGCCATTTCATTAGGGGAACGCGATCTCATGTAGGAGCTGCGATCTTTTGATCTAGTAGTGATACCACTTCACCTCGAGCATCACTTCGTTTTCGGGCGAGGCGAGGTGGCTGAATTCGCGATGGGCGCTCAGGCGCAGACCGAGGTTGCGCGACAATTCCCACTGCTGGTTCAGACTCACGCTACGACGCACTTCGCCATTGGTGAAAAAATCCCCTTTGGCTTCCAGGCTGAAGTTGCCCAGCGGGTTGTTCCACAGCACGCCGCTGTTGAAACCTGCCGCCGGGGCAATGAAACCAGCGAAGTCGTTGTTGTGCTCAACGCGCACCGTGCCCAAGGCAAAACCGAGCATGTCCTCACTCAATTGCCAGGTGCCGCCGCCACCGCCGTTGACGTGACTGACCAGGGTTTCATCGTCATGTTTGCCCGGCACGCGCTCCAGGCCTCCGGTGACTTGCCACGACAGCGGTTGCAACAGCTCGTTGCGCGGGGTCAGGGAGCGAATGGTCGCCAGATCCAGTTGCTGCAACTGCCAGTGATTGCCTTCGTACTGGCGCAGTTTCATCTGCAGGATTTCAATCTGTGCGCCGAGGGGAAAGCTTTCGGAGTTGTCGTTGAGATCGTGATAGGCCATGCGCAGGCCATATTCACCAAACGCCTTGTCGCCCCGGGTGCCGATGCCGGCCTGCCAGGTACGGGATTCATGGCCGTCCTCGGGCAGGCCGGGTTGCGGAATGTCCAGCTCCGGTGCCGGGTTCTGGTTGATCGCCCGCAGCAATTCGAAACTGCGCTGAGCCCGTTGCGGGTCGCGCTCCTGGCCGTTGGCGCGGTAGCGTTCGAGTCGGTAAGCCGCGTCGATGATCAGCGCCTGACGCTCGCGTGGTTGCGCCTTGAACGCCGGTTCCTGCAATAGTTTCTGGTCGGCGCTGACTTTCAATACCCACTGCTGTTCTTCATCGGTGAGCGGCTCGGCGCGGCTCAGCAGCTCACGCTCGCGGGAGGGCCGATACTGAATGGATTCCACCAGGCCTGCTTCTTTCACCGCTTTGACGGTATCGGTTGGAATCGCGGTCAGCGGGAATTGTTCGGTCAGACGCAGGCTCGGGCGCGCTACCTGCAGCAGTTCCAGCAGGCGATAGGAGCAGTTTTCATCGAAGAAGAAATAGTCGAACTGGATCTGTTTCAGTTCCCAGACATGCTCGACCATGCGCTCGGTTTCTTGCTGCGTCAGGTTCAGCCGGTATTCCCACAGGTCACGGTTTTCGAGGCTGCGGTATTCCGAGAGTTTTTCCTGATACGGCACCAGCGCAAACAGGCCCGGATAGCCGCCCATCAAGCCCTTCCAGGCGTACAGGATGCTGTTGTCCGAACCTTCGATATAGGCGCCGAAGTTGATCGCGTAGCTGAGCAAAGATGTTTTGTCGCTCTGCACATTTGCCTGGTCGATGCGCAGCAGGGTGTGGCCGAACATTGAGGACGGGCTGTTCAGATAGGCCGCCGGGAAAATCATCACCGCGCTGTGGGGCGAGACATCCTTGAACCATTGCTTGAATTCGGTGCAGTCCAGTGTCGGCAGACCGGTCAGATTGAGTTGTGCCTTGAGCCAGCGAGTACGCGCCGGGTAGACGCATTGCGCGTGCTTTTCGCCCGCACTGGCCGGGGCGTACAGCGCCTGAACGGTGGCGGCCAGTTCGCGATCGGGATGTTCGTTGCCGTCGGGCGCCAGAAAGAACTTCCTGTCGCTGACATAGCTGCGCCAGCCGCCGAGCTTGGCGGTTTCGTAATGACCGAGGGAAATCCAGAAGGGATCATTGGCCAGTTGCTGCAAACGTTGATTGTCGATGTGTGGCGCGGCGGACAGCGGGGCACAGACACAGAGCGCCAGCCAGGCAAGGCGTTTGAGCATAGTGGGCAACTTAGAAGTTCGAGAATAAAGACCCAAAGAGGAGCAGGTCCAAAAAATAAAACCCGCTCCCCGAAAGGAACGGGCGGGTCGAGCTTATGCTTGAGTTGCGTACTTGGCCAGACGGGGATCGGCCTTCAAAACGGCCAGGGTGTTGGTATGCACATCATCAGCGGTCACGTCAGCCTTGCTGAAGATCTGCTGGAAGTGCTCGTGAGTCACGGCGGCGAAGTGCGCACGGTCTTCCGGCGCCACGCCCAGGACCACGGCGTAGGTAGTCAGCGCTTCGCCGTTACCTTTGGCCATGTCTTCGGACAGCTCGTTCATCATGCCATTCATGGCAATCCAGGATTTGCCGCCATAGGTCAGCGACGCATTAGTCGAGCAACCGTTGGTACCGGAGGTCATACCGAAGGTTGCGTTACCGGAAGTGCCGTTGGTGGTGGATGCCAGGAAGTGAGCCGGGGTGCCACGCTGACCTTCGAACAGCATGTTGCCCCAACCGCAATCCGGGCCGCCTGGCGCTTGTGCCATGGCGTTGAGGGATACAACGGTGAAGAGAGTACCGAGAAGAATCCGTTTCATAGCTTTGTTCTCTTTATGTGCATACCAATGGACGAGGGGTCTGGCCCGATCTGGCGCCAGTGAGCCGGTTATTGTTCCAGCCGCGCAGTCTGGAGTTTAGGCACGATCCAGGGGTTCCGTGATTTTTTGCGAAATATTCGTTGAAAGCGTTGATTTAGACCCGGCCCGCCTGGAGATGGCGGTTTGGCTATGCTTTGGCTAAAGGCGCACCTTGCAAGTGAGGTAGGGGCAGCGCCAGAATGCCGCTATCTGCCCCGCCTGATGTAAGGAAGCCCGATGCCTGATCCTGTTGCTGCCAGCTTGCGTCTAGCGCCCGAAGCGCTGACCCGTCCGTTTTCCGCTGAACAGTTCAGCTTCTCTACCACCAATGATCTGGAGCCCTTTCGCGGTGTGCTTGGCCAGGAACGTGCGGTCGAGGCCTTGCAGTTCGGTGTGGCCATGCCACGCCCCGGTTACAACGTATTTGTCATGGGCGAACCTGGCACCGGCCGGTTTTCGTTCGTCAAACGCTACCTGAAAGCCGAAGGCAAACGCCTGCAAACCCCGGCGGACTGGGTCTATGTCAACAATTTCGATGAGCCGCGCGAGCCTCGTGCCCTGGAATTGCCCTCGGGAACGGCCAGCGCGTTTATCGGTGATATCAACACGTTGATCGACAACCTGGTGGCGACGTTCCCCGCAGTGTTTGAACACCCGTCCTATCAGCAGAAGAAAAGTGCGATCGACCGCGCTTTCAACCAGCGCTACGACAAGGCGCTGGACATCATCGAGCGCCTGGCGCTGGAGAAAGAAGTCGCGCTTTACCGCGACGCGAGCAACATCGCGTTCACGCCGATGAGCGAAGGCAAGGCGCTGGATGAAGCGGAATTCGCTCAGTTGCCGGAAGCCGATCGCGAGCGTTTTCACGAAGACATTTCCGGTCTGGAAGAGCGCCTGAACGAAGAACTCGCCAGCCTGCCGCAATGGAAGCGTGAGTCGAGCAATCAACTGCGCCACCTCAACGAAGAAACCATCACGTTGGCCTTGCAGCCGCTGCTGTCGCCGTTGTCGGAGAAGTACGCCGAGAACGCGGCGGTGTGCGGTTACCTGCAGGCGATGCAGGTTTATCTGCTGAAAACCGTGGTCGAGCAACTGGTGGACGACAGCAAGGTCGATGCCGTTGCCCGCAAGATGCTGGAAGAGCAATACGCGCCGAGCCTGGTGGTCGGTCATTCGGCCAGCGGCGGTGCGCCGGTGGTGTTCGAACCGCACCCGACCTACGAAAACCTGTTTGGTCGCATCGAATACAGCACCGATCAGGGCGCGCTCTTCACGACTTATCGTCAATTGCGACCGGGCGCACTGCACCGTGCCAACGGCGGTTTCCTGATCCTCGAAGCGGAAAAAATGCTCAGCGAACCGTTCGTGTGGGATGCGCTCAAGCGCGCCCTGCAATCGCGCAAGCTGAAAATGGAATCGCCACTCGGCGAGATGGGCCGATTCGCCACCGTTACCCTGACACCGCAGCACATCCCGTTGCAGGTCAAAGTCGTCATCATCGGCGCACGTCAGCTGTATTACACGCTGCAAGACCTCGATCCGGACTTCCAGGAGATGTTCCGCGTTCTGGTGGATTTCGACGAAGACATCCCGATGGTCGATGAGAGCCTGGAACAGTTCGCCCAGTTACTGAAAACCCGCACCTCCGAAGAGGGTATGGCGCCGCTGACTGCCGATGCTGTGGCACGTGTGGCGACGTACAGTGCGCGTCTGGCTGAGCATCAGGGACGTTTGTCGGCGCGGATCGGTGACCTGTTCCAACTGGTCAGCGAGGCGGATTTCATTCGTCACCTCGCGGGCGACGAAATGACCGACGCCGGGCACATCGAGCGTGCGCTCAAGGCCAAGGCCACCCGCACCGGGCGCGTTTCGGCGCGGATTCTCGATGACATGCTGGCCGGGATCATCCTGATCGACACCGATGGCGCGGCGGTCGGCAAGTGCAACGGGCTGACGGTGCTGGAGGTGGGCGACTCGGCGTTCGGTGTACCGGCGCGGATTTCCGCCACGGTCTATCCGGGCGGCAGCGGCATTGTCGACATCGAGCGCGAAGTTAACCTCGGCCAGCCGATTCACTCCAAAGGCGTGATGATCCTCACCGGGTATCTGGGCAGCCGTTACGCCCAGGAATTTCCGTTGGCGATTTCTGCGAGCATCGCGCTGGAGCAGTCCTACGGTTACGTCGATGGTGACAGTGCGTCGCTGGGTGAGGCGTGCACGTTGATTTCGGCCTTGTCGAAAACACCGCTCAAGCAATGCTTTGCCATCACCGGCTCGATCAACCAGTTCGGTGAAGTGCAGGCGGTGGGCGGGGTCAACGAGAAGATCGAAGGCTTCTTCCGCCTTTGCGAAGCCCGCGGGCTGACCGGTGAGCAGGGGGCGATCATTCCTCAGGCCAACGTCACCACGTTGATGCTGGACGAGAAGGTTTTGGCGGCGGTGCGCGCGGGGCAGTTCCATGTCTATGCGGTGCGTCAGGCCGATGAGGCGTTGAGCCTGTTGGTCGGCGAGCCTGCCGGTGCGCCGGATGAGAATGGCGAGTTCCCTGAAGGCAGCGTGAATGCGCGGGTGGTGGAACGCTTGCGGGTCATTGCGGAAATGATCAGCGAAGAAGACCTCAAGGAAGCCGAGAAAGAGGCTGCGCAGGAAGCGTTGGTGGAAACCAAGCCGGCCTGACGCAACTCTGAGAGTCACACCGATCCACTGTGGGAGCGGCGGTGCGACGATTCGACTTGCTCGCGAATAGGGAGTGTCAGTTGACATCAATGTCGCCTGACACACCGCTTTCGCGAGCAAGTCGAATCGTCGCACCGCCGCTCCCACATTTTGATTTTGTGTTGCGCCAAAGAACGTGCCATCACTCTGACTTCAAACCTCACGCAGTGACCATTCGGCGCATTCTGGTCTCAGTTGACGTGCTGGTCAGACTTTTCTTCTATTCTGAGCTCTAGGATATCGACAGTTATCACTGGATCGAGACAGCTCTCCCGTGGGGGCTGAATACCGGATCTAACGAGGGTCGCTGCCATGTCGCGCAACCTCTGCCTCACCCGTCAATGCCTGGGTCTTGTGACCCGTATCGAGTGTGCCATCCGCCCTTTGGCGGGGGATACGGGCATGTGGACCTTACTCTTCGCCGCCGGAATGGCCGGCGAACAACCGTCAGCCATCAAAGCCCAAGGCCCGTTTCATGGTCCCTTCGTGGCTGAATCAATCCTCGACACCATTGTTGAAAGCCTGACCCTGCACGGCTACGAGCTGGCCGACGATCCGCAAATCTGGTGCCTGCACCTGCAAGCACAGCTGCGGGAAATCAATGGTGGTCGTTGCCGCAACCTGGGCTTCGAGTTTCGCCCCGACCATTGAGTGGGCTATTGGGCAAGGCTGGAAGTGTCAGCCTAGTCCAGCTTGACCTCGAAACCATATTGCACGGTGGTGAGGTCGGTTCGCTGGTAGGTTTCCAAGCGTGTGGGCAGGCCATAGAAGTAATGCACGCCGAATAGCGCCGGGCCTTCTGCGCTCGCGTCGTGAATGACCGAAAGAATCTCCTTGAGGTAGTGACCGCTGTCGTCCGTGGCGAAAAAGCGCCATTCCTGGGCGGGAAACAGCTTGAGATCAACCACCAGCGCATTGCCTTTCAATTCCAGGCCTTTGGGCAGTTGGTGGGCGTCGAGTGTCTGCTTGTCCACCGTCGCCAGGAACAGCGGCATGGAGCCCACCGCGTAGGCCGGCGTTTGCGCAAACAGGTTCAGATCGTAAGTGATGATGCCGCGCAGGGGATCGATCTGATACGCCTCCGGCGGCAACTCGATCGGTTCATCGCGTTTACCGCTGCTGTCCTCGGTAAAGAAACTGACCGGGCTATCGCCGGGGTTGAAGGAAGTGCCCAGCAGTTCATCGTTGAAACTTCGGGTGTGATCGAACTCGATGCGCGCGGCGCTCGGGTCATCGACCGATTGCCGGATGTTGACGCTTTTTTTCAGTTGCTCCTCGCTCAGCGTCGCGCCTTTGAGCCAGGTCGGGGCCTGATCGTCGTAGACCACCACCGGCAAGGTCAGTGGCTGGATGGTTTTTTCGGTGGTGTGCTGGTCGAAGCGACGGACTGGCAGGTCCAGATCCTTGCGTGTGACCGTGGCCGTCGAGAAGTCGAGCAGGCTGACTTCAAGGGTCTCGATCGGCCCGTTGAAATAGACCTTGGAGTAATGGTTTTTTTGTTGCTTCTCAAAGGCGCGCTGCTCTTCGTCGAGCTGTTTTTCGAACGTCTCGCTCCAGGCCTTTTGCTGCTGCATTTTTGCGAGCTGTTTTTGATAGAAGGCAATTTGCGCGGCGGTTTCGTTGATCGAACCCGAACGCAAAAGAAGTTGCCCGGTGGCGTCCCTCGCCTGAACGATCAGCGGGTTGAGTGGCGTTTCGCCGACCTCGGGTGCCAGCGGTGCGCTGTTGTTGAACTCGATTTCGGCGTAGTTGTTTGCCAGCTTCAGCAAGGTGACGCTGAGGTTGTCGTTGGTGTGGGTCTGTCCAACGTCCTTTTTCGTCAGGTCGAAGCTATAAAGCCTGCGCGGCGCGATGACTTCCACCTTGCCTTGCAGGCTGACGGGCTGCGGCTGGTTCTTGTTTTCCACGTCCAGGCCATCGATGAACGGATACGTAACTGTCAGGTCATCGGGGTTGGTCAGATTGGAACTCGACGGGCTGAGCTGGATGCCCGGATCGGTTTCCGACCATTCCGGCTGAAACGCAATCACGCGTTTGTTGCTCAGGGTCACCGACTGCCATTCCAGGCCATGGGGAAAGAGAAACGTGGCCGGAATGTCGAAGTTGAAGGGGAACACCGGTTGCAGGTCAGTCAGGTAATCGGAGCTGGAATCCTTGTGCAGCACCATCAGGCCGTTGATGTACGTGTCGACCAGGGCCTGGGGCGTGGGATAGTGCTTGAGCACGGCAAGGACGTCTTCGCCGTACTCGGTTGCCACGGGTTTGCTGTCGAGTTTGAGTTGTGCACGCTCGAGTAACAGCAGCGAGCCACCCAGTTCGGCCACGGCATCCTTGAGTTTCGGGTCCTGAATGGCCTCCAGGGACTTCTCGAACTGCGCGATCTTTTCCTCGAGGCTGACCTGACGTTTGTCTTCGCCGGGTGAGCAGCCGCTCATCAGCAGAACCAAGCCAATTGCGGCGCTCGTTAAAGGCAATCGCACATCCATTCCCAGTCTTCCTGTCCGATGTCGCTGAGCTGTCAATGGTTTGGACACTAGCAGAAAAACCTTGTCACACACGCGCAGGTGACGGATTTTCCGACGGTTTCTGGGTGCAACAGGTGGCTGGTATACTCGCGGCCATTTCCAGTCCACGTGTGAGATTCAATGGAACGCTTTATCGAAAATACAATGTACGCCTCCCGCTGGCTGTTGGCGCCGATCTACTTCGGCCTGTCCCTCGGTCTGCTGGCTCTGGCGTTGAAATTCTTCCAGGAAGTCTTCCACGTCATTCCCAACGTGTTCTCGATGGCTGAATCGGACCTGATCCTGGTGCTGCTGTCGCTGATCGACATGGCGCTGGTGGGCGGGTTGCTGGTGATGGTGATGATTTCCGGCTACGAGAACTTCGTCTCTCAGCTGGATATCGACGACAGCAAAGAGAAGCTCAACTGGCTGGGCACCATGGATTCGTCTTCGTTGAAGATGAAGGTCGCGGCGTCCATCGTGGCGATTTCGTCCATTCACCTGCTGCGGGTTTTCATGGACGCCAAGAACATCGATCCCGAGCATTTGAAGTGGTACGTGATCATTCACATGACCTTCGTGGTGTCGGCCTTTGCCATGGGTTACCTGGACAAACTCACCAAGCACTGATTCGCACTGTCTCTGTGGGAGCGGGCTTGCTCGCGAAGGCAGCACCGCGGTTTACCGTCAGACCGAGGTGATGCCTTCGCGAGCAAGTCGAATCGTCCCACCGCCGCTCCCACACGTTTGTGAAACAGACGGGCGGTGCCGTTTTTGGCTTGTACTTTGATGCGCTGAGGCCTATGCCTGTAAGCATGTTGTCTCGCCACTGTGTGAGGTGCGTTCCATGAACTTCGTAGAGTTACGTGCTTACGCCATCGCCGGGAAGGTCGATGAGCTGAACCTGATCTCCATGGAAGGCGGAATCTACCTGCTGGAGGCGCGCATGCATGGTTCTGCGTACCCCTTGAATGATGCCCATGGCCAGGCCATTCACCTGCGTTCGGTCGAGCATGCGCGTGAAGTGCTTCATGCCTTTCCCACCTTGCCGTTCAACCTTGTGCACACCTCGGTTCATGATGAAATGTGCGGGTTGGGTGCAAATGCAGAGGAAAGCCTGAAGGTGCCGATCAACATCGGTTCTGCCTGGCGACACTGACGCCCCTCATCAGCGCAACGACATCTGTGCTAGTCTGCTGGCCCTTTTGGTTCCGGGCGCTCCGGGACGCGCTGTGCACGCACGGCAAGTTCCAGGGCCGTCCGCACAGCGGAGCAGTGTCATGTCCGAAGTAAATCTGTCCACCGACGAAACCCGCGTCAGCTACGGTATTGGCCGTCAGTTGGGCGACCAACTGCGCGACAACCCGCCACCGGGCGTTAGCCTGGACGCGATCCTGGCAGGCCTGACCGACGCGTTCGCCGGCAAGGAAAGCCGCGTAGGTCAGGAAGAAATGTCCGCCAGCTTCAAGGTCATTCGCGAAATCATGCAAGCCGAAGCCGCTGCCAAAGCTGAAGCAGCCGCGGGCGAAGGCCTGGCCTTCCTGGCTGAAAATGCCAAGCGCGATGGCATCACCACCCTGGCTTCCGGTCTGCAATTCGAAGTGCTGACCGCCGGTGAAGGCGCCAAGCCATCCCGTGAAGACACCGTGCGTACTCACTACCACGGCACCCTGATCGACGGCACTGTGTTCGACAGCTCCTACGATCGTGGTCAGCCAGCAGAATTTCCGGTGGGCGGCGTGATCGCTGGCTGGACCGAAGCCCTGCAACTGATGAACGCCGGTAGCAAATGGCGTCTGTACGTGCCGAGCGAACTGGCTTACGGCGCTCAAGGCGTTGGCAGCATTCCGCCGCACAGCGTACTGGTCTTCGACGTCGAGCTGCTCGACGTTCTGTAAGGCCCGAGTGTGGGAGTGGCCCGGTAAATGTGGGAGCGGGCTTGCTCGCGAAGGCGGAGTGTCAGGCAACATTAGTGTTGAATGTCAGATCGCTTTCGCGAGCAAGCCCGCTCCCACAGGGCCTGCTCCGACATCTTGCGTGTACGCTTCATATTTCGATCTTGTGGTGCAGTTCACTCGACGGGCGCAGCGCCCGGGCATAGCAGAACAGAAACAGATTGCGCACCAGTTCCTTGAGCACCACCGGCTCGCTGGAACTCAAGCCGTTGACGTCCAGATCACCCTGATCCTGCAGCTCGTTCAAGGCTTCTTCTTCAAGCACCGCACAGACTTCCCCGGTTTCCCGATGCAGAATCCTGAGGTAAGGGTGTGGGCGGTCCAGCCAGGCATCGATCAAATAAGTCATGTGTCTCATCTCCATTGATGGATTTCAATGAGAATAATTCTTATTCATTAAATAGCAAGGGCCTATTGGCGGTTTGTGATTTTTTCCGGGTAAAGATTGCGTAGGGTCAAAACGGCTGGCGTTTGGCTACTGCGAGGAAATGCTGGATGAAGCGGGGGAGGGATAAGCGCCATCCCACGCCGGGCGCGGGATGGAGTACAGCAGGTTCAGACTTTTCTGACGAACTCGGACTTGAGCTTCATCGGGCCGATGCCGTCGATCTTGCAGTCGATGTCGTGGTCGCCATCGCACAGACGGATGTTCTTGACCTTGGTGCCAACCTTGACCACCAGCGACGTGCCTTTGACCTTGAGGTCCTTGATCACGGTGATGGTGTCGCCGTCCTGCAGGACATTGCCTACGGAATCCTTTTTCACGGTGTCATCGGACGCTGCTTCAGCTTCGCCGCTGGCGGACCACTCGTGGGCGCACTCGGGGCAGATCAGCTGCGCGCCGTCTTCGTAAGTGTATTCGGAATTGCATTTCGGGCAGGGTGGCAACGTGCTCACTAAGGCTCCTTGGATTCAGGATCGCTAAAAAGCGCACATTGTATAGGGTTTTATTCGAATGAGGGGCTGACAGCAAAAGATCGCAGCCTGCGGCAGCTCCTACAAGGTTTTGTGTACACCTGTAGGAGCTGCCGAAGGCTGCGATCTTTTGATCTTGCTTTGAATATCAGTGCGTGCGGGCGACCGCAAACTCGCTCAATTCCACCAATGCGTCGCGGTATTCACTGGCCGGCAGCGCATCGAGGCATTTGATCGCGCGGGCCACATAGTCGCGGGCCAGTTGCGCGGTGTACTCGAGGGAACCGGAAGCCTCAACGGCCTCACGGATGCTTTCCAGGTCCTCAATGCCGCCTTTCTGGATCGCCTTGCGCACCAGTGCCGCCTGTTCCGGAGTGCCTTCGCGCATGGTGTAGATCAGCGGCAGGGTCGGCTTGCCTTCGGCCAGATCGTCGCCGACGTTCTTGCCCAGGGTTTCCGCGTCGCCCTTGTAGTCCAGCAGGTCGTCGACCAGTTGGAAGGCCACGCCCAGGTGATCGCCAAAGGTGCGCAGGGCTTCGACCTGTTCCGGCGTCGCTTCGCACAGGGCCGCCGCACTGTGGGTCGAGGCTTCGAAGAGCATCGCGGTCTTGCCGCGGATGACTTCCATGTAAGTTTCTTCGGTGGTGCTGGCGTCGCGAACCTTCGACAGCTGCAACACTTCGCCTTCGGCGATGATGCGCGTGGCTTGCGAAAGGATCTTCATGACCGGCATGGAGCCCAGTTCGACCATCATTTCGAAGGAACGCGAATACAGGAAGTCGCCCACCAGTACGCTTGGCGCATTGCCCCACATGGCGTTGGCGGTCGAGCGGCCACGGCGCATGCCGGACATGTCGACCACGTCGTCGTGCAGCAGGGTGGCGGTGTGCAGGAACTCGATGGTCGCGGCCAGCAGACGCAGGTCGTCGCCTTCGCGGCCAAGGGCCTTGCCACACAGCAGCACCAATAAAGGACGCAGGCGTTTACCGCCAGCCGAGGTAATGTAGTCGCCGATTTTCGATACCAGCGGCACTCGGGAAGTCAGCTGCTTCTTGATGATGCCGTCGACGGCGCTAAAATCGTCCGCCACCGCGCGGTAGAAAGCTTGGGGTTGCATCAGCGACAGTTGCTCCAGAAGGGTTGCGCGGCATGCTAGGACCCACGTCGGCGGGTGTCAAGGCGCGATGGACGGCCTCTTGCATCGCTCCGGCAGCTTGCGTACAATCGCGCACCCTGAACTTCCTGGGCAGCACCTGCCTTACGCAATTGCAAACAGGCCTTCCAGCCCTATGCAGCCATGCCAGCCAATACCTCTTCTTATAAAGAGCTGGGTGAGCAGGATTATCGGAGAAATACCATGTCGTACGCAGTAATTGTTACTGGTGGCAAGCAATACAAGGTCGCCCCAGGTGAATACCTGAAGATCGAAAAACTGGAAATCGCTACTGGCGAATCCGTTACTTTTGATCGCGTTCTGTTGGTCGCCAATGGCGATGACGTGAACATCGGCGCTCCAGTTGTTGCCGGCGCTACCGTTGTGGCTGAAGTGATCTCCCAAGGTCGTCACGATAAAGTCCGCATCATCAAGTTCCGTCGTCGTAAGCACCACATGAAGCGTATGGGCCACCGCCAGTGGTACACCGAGATCAAAATCACCGGTATTCAGGCTTAATTTCAGCCTAATTCCTCACTAGGAGAATTGACTCATGGCACACAAAAAAGCTGGTGGTAGTACCCGTAACGGTCGCGACTCAGAAGCCAAACGCCTTGGCGTGAAGATGTATGGCGGCCAGGTTATCATTCCGGGCAACATCATCGTGCGTCAGCGCGGCACCCAATTCCACGCCGGTTACGGTGTTGGCATGGGTAAAGATCACACTCTGTTCGCTAAAATCGACGGCGTGATCAAGTTCGAAGTAAAAGGCGCTTTCAATCGCCGTTACGTGAGCATTGTCCCGAAGACTGAAGTCGTCGCGGCATAATTACGTAGATGCTGGAAAAGCCCTGTCTTGCGACGGGGCTTTTTCGTTTGTGGGGTGAGTCTCTTGCAAAGCTGTTTGTAATGGGCTCCAGCGCTGGATTTGCGGTCGTTGATTGAGGTCGCTGCGCTCATTTTTGCAAGAGTCTTATGTCTGGATTTTTTCGGCTCGTCCGTATGGCGAGAGGCGTTTTGTTATGAAGTTTGTTGATGAAGTATCGATTCGAGTAAAGGCCGGTGACGGCGGCAACGGTTGCATGAGCTTCCGTCGCGAGAAATTCATCGAGAACGGTGGTCCGAACGGCGGTGATGGTGGTGATGGCGGCTCGGTCTACATGATCGCCGACGAAAACCTCAACACCCTGGTCGACTACCGCTATACCCGGCATTTCGATGCTGAGCGCGGTTCCAACGGCGGAAGCACCGACTGCACCGGCAAGAAAGGTGAAGAGCTGGTGCTGCGTGTTCCGGTTGGCACTACGGTCATTGACGCCGCCACTCAAGAAGTGATCGGCGACCTGACCAAGGCGGGTCAGAAACTGCTGGTGGCTCACGGCGGCTGGCACGGTCTGGGCAACACCCGTTTCAAATCCAGTACCAACCGCGCTCCGCGTCAGACCACTCCGGGTAAACCGGGTGAGGCGCGCGATTTGAAGCTGGAAATGAAGGTGTTGGCGGACGTCGGTCTGCTGGGCTTGCCGAATGCTGGCAAAAGTACCTTCATTCGTTCGGTATCGGCTGCCAAGCCGAAAGTCGCCGACTACCCGTTCACCACGCTGGTGCCGAACCTGGGCGTGGTCAGCGTCGATCGCTGGAAAAGCTTCGTGGTCGCGGACATTCCGGGTCTGATCGAAGGCGCTTCCGATGGCGCGGGCCTGGGGATTCGCTTCCTCAAGCACTTGTCGCGTACCCGTTTGCTGCTGCACCTCGTCGACATGGCGCCGCTCGATGACACCAGCGCCCCGGATGCAGCTGAAGTGATTGTCAGCGAACTGACCAAGTTCAGTCCGTCTCTGGCTGAGCGTGATCGTTGGTTGGTGCTGAACAAGTGCGACCAGATCCTCGAAGAAGAGCACGATGCT
Source organism: Pseudomonas sp. LB3P81 (assembly GCF_054897965.1). NCBI lineage: Bacteria > Pseudomonadati > Pseudomonadota > Gammaproteobacteria > Pseudomonadales > Pseudomonadaceae > Pseudomonas > Pseudomonas sp. LB3P81. Next base: position 4,267,421 of record NZ_JBUBVG010000001.1, read on the forward strand.
CGCGTCAAGGAAATCGTCGATCGCCTGGAATGGACTGGTCCGGTTTACGTGATCTCCGCCATTTCCAAGCTCGGCACCGAGCGTCTGTGCCACGACATCATGCGTTACATGGAAGATCGTGCTGACCGTCTGGCTAACGATCCGGCCTACAAAGAAGAGCTGGCCGAGCTCGATCAGCGCATCGAAGACGAAGCCCGCGCCCAGTTGCAGGCGCTGGATGACCAGCGTGCCCTGCGTCGCAGTGGCGTGAAGTCGGTCCATGACATCGGCGACGATGATTGGGACGAAGAAGACGTGGATGATGAAGATGGTCCGGAAATCATTTACGTGCGCGACTGATTCGTTGCAGTAAACTTAAGCGCCGCTCAATCGAGCGGCGTTTTGGTATCTGGAAATCGGTAGTCACGAATAACGTTACGGACAGCGCTGGGTCGCGCTGTCCTCAAGCTAAGGTTGAAGATGATGCGGAGCAAGGTGACAGGTGCGCAGCGTTGGGTCGTGAAAATCGGCAGCGCGTTGCTGACGGCGGACGGCAAGGGTCTGGATCGCGCGGCAATGGGTGTCTGGGTCGAGCAGATGGTGGCCTTGCATGAAGCGGGCATCGAGCTGGTGTTGGTGTCCTCCGGGGCGGTGGCAGCGGGCATGAGCCGTCTGGGCTGGACCGTACGACCCAGTGCGATGCACGAGCTGCAGGCGGCTGCCGCCATCGGTCAGATGGGGTTGGTTCAGGCTTGGGAGTCGAGCTTTGCCGAGTATGGTCGGCACACTGCGCAGGTTCTCCTGACGCACGACGACTTGTCCGACCGCAAGCGCTACCTGAACGCCCGCAGCACCTTGCGTGCCTTGGTCGAGTTGAAAGTGATCCCGGTGATCAACGAAAACGACACCGTGGTTACTGACGAGATCCGTTTCGGCGACAACGACACGCTGGCAGCGCTGGTGGCCAATCTGGTCGAAGCTGATTTACTGGTGATCCTCACCGATCGCGACGGCATGTTCGACGCCGATCCGCGCAACAACCCCGATGCCAAGCTGATCTACGAGGCGCGTGCCGATGATCCGGCGCTGGACGCCGTGGCTGGTGGTACTGGTGGTGCGCTGGGGCGCGGCGGTATGCAAACCAAATTGCGTGCGGCGCGTCTGGCGGCGCGCTCAGGTGCGCACACCATCATCGTTGGTGGGCGCCTTGAGCGTGTGCTGGACCGCCTGAAAGCGGGCGAGCGCATCGGCACCTTGCTGTCGCCTGAGCGCGGCATGCTGGCAGCGCGCAAGCAATGGCTGGCCGGCCATCTGCAAACCCGCGGTACGCTGGTGCTGGATGCGGGTGCGGTGACGGCGTTGTCCCAAGGCAACAAAAGCCTGTTGCCGGTCGGCGTCAAGCTGGTCCAGGGCAGTTTCCGCCGTGGCGAAATGGTGGTGTGCGTGGCGCCGGATGGTCGTGAGATTGCCCGTGGCCTGGCCAACTACAGCGCGCTGGAAGCGCAGAAAATCATCGGTCAGTCGTCTGAGGCGATTGTCGGTCTGTTGGGTTACATGGCGGAGCCGGAACTGGTTCACCGCGATAACCTGATCCTGGTCTGAAGGAATACCTGAATGCGTGTGGCAAAAAGATTGTTGGGTCTGCTGTTGGCAATGCCGCTGCTGGCCTCGGCCGAGGAAATTGGTCAGGTGTCGACGGTGTTCAAGTTCGTCGGCCCGAATGACCGTATCGTCGTTGAGGCGTTTGATGATCCGAAGGTCGAAGGCGTGACCTGCTACCTGTCCCGGGCCAAGACTGGCGGGGTGAAGGGTGGTCTGGGCCTGGCTGAAGATCGCGCTGAGGCGTCCATTGCGTGTCGTCAGGTCGGTCCGATCAACTTCAAGGGTGAGTTGAAGGATGGTGAGGAAGTGTTCAAGGAGCGTACCTCGCTGGTGTTCAAGACCATGCAGGTGGTGCGCTTCCTCGACAAGAAGCGCAATACGCTGGTGTATCTGGTTTACAGCGATCGCTTGATCGAAGGCAGCCCGCAAAACGCGGTGACGGCAATCCCGATTTTGCCGTGGGCGCACGCTCAATAAGCTAGCGAAAATCCAAATGTGGGAGCGGGCTTGCTCGCGAAAGCGTTGTATCAGGCGACATGTATGTCAGCTGACACGCCGCCTTCGCGAGCAAGCCCGCTCCCACATTTTTTTGCGGTGTTTTCACCAAATCGCAGGCAATAAAAAACCGACCCTGAGGTCGGTTTTTTAACAAGCGTGTTACTTAGGCAGCGGCAAGGTTCAGAGCCTTGACGTGGCCATTCAGGCGGCTCTTATGGCGAGCAGCCTTGTTCTTGTGGATGATGCCTTTATCGGCCATACGGTCGATAACTGGCACGGCCAGAACGTAAGCAGCTTGAGCTTTTTCAGCGTCTTTTGCGTCGATGGCCTTAACTACATTCTTGATGTAGGTACGAACCATGGAACGCAGGCTGGCGTTGTGGCTGCGACGCTTCTCAGCCTGTTTTGCACGTTTTTTGGCGGAAGGTGTGTTGGCCACCGTCGAGCTCCTCGAAAGACTTTTTAGGAAATAGCAAACAAAATAGGCCGCGAATCATGCCGATGAGTTGATGTCTTGTCAAGGGCGGTTGAGACGTTCCGCTAAGTGGTAGGTATAAAGAGGCGGGATATTTATTTCCGGCGCTTGACCTGTAAACTCGCGAGCTTTGGCTCTGTGCTGCTGCGGCGCGGAGTATCGCATAAGTGGGCGCTTTGTTCGCCTGCTGTTTATCGACAGGCACAAACTCTTTCAATGAATCTGCTCAAATCGTTGGCCGCCGTCAGCTCTATCACGATGCTTTCCCGGATTCTCGGGTTTGTCCGTGACACCCTCATTGCGCGTACATTTGGCGCGGGAATGGCGACGGACGCCTTCTTCATCGCCTTCAAACTGCCCAATCTGCTGCGCCGGATCTTCGCCGAAGGGGCCTTTTCCCAGGCGTTCGTGCCGATTCTTGCCGAATATAAAAGCCAGAAGGGCGAGGAGGCGACGCGCACCTTTATTGCCTATGTCTCCGGTCTGTTGACGCTGGTACTGGCGCTGGTCACCGCGTTGGGCATGCTCGCGGCGCCATGGGTGATCTGGGCGACAGCGCCAGGATTCACCAACACCCCGGAAAAATTCGAGCTGACGTCCAGCCTGTTGCGGGTAACCTTCCCTTATATCTTGCTGATCTCCCTGTCTTCACTGGCCGGGGCGATCCTCAACACCTATAACCGCTTCTCGGTGCCGGCCTTCGTGCCGACCCTGCTTAATGTCAGCATGATCATCTTCGCGGTGTTCCTGACACCGTACTTCGATCCGCCTGTCATGGCGCTGGGCTGGGCGGTACTGGCGGGTGGCCTCGCGCAATTGCTCTATCAGCTGCCGCACCTGAAAAAGATCGGCATGCTGGTGCTGCCGCGCCTGAACCTGCGCGACAGTGGGGTCTGGCGGGTCATGAAACAGATGCTGCCGGCAATTCTCGGCGTTTCGGTGAGCCAGATTTCGCTGATCATCAACACCATTTTTGCGTCGTTCCTGGTCGCCGGTTCCGTGTCGTGGATGTATTACGCCGACCGTTTGATGGAATTGCCATCCGGGGTGCTGGGCGTGGCGTTGGGCACGATTCTGCTGCCGACCCTGGCCAAGACCTACGCCAGCAAGGACCGCGCCGAGTATTCGCGGATTCTCGATTGGGGCCTGCGCCTGTGCTTCATGCTGGTGTTGCCGTGCTCGCTGGCGCTGGGGATTCTGGCCGAGCCGCTGACGGTTTCGCTGTTCCAGTACGGCCAGTTCAACGCTTTTGATGCGTCCATGACTCAACGGGCGCTGATCGCTTATTCGGTCGGGTTGCTCGGGATTATCGTGATCAAAGTGCTGGCGCCGGGCTTTTATGCGCAACAAAACATCCGCACGCCGGTAAAAATCGCGATTTTCACATTGATCGTTACGCAGTTGTTCAACCTGGTGCTGATCGGTCCGTTGGCCCACGCCGGGCTGGCGCTGGCCATCAGCGCCGGTGCCTGCCTCAACGCGGGGCTGCTGTTCTATCAACTGCGCAAGCAGCAGATGTACCAGCCACAACCGGGCTGGGCGAAGTTTGGCGCCAAGCTGGTGATCGCGGTGTTGGTGATGTCAGCGGTGTTGCTGGTCGGGATGCACTTTATGCCGGCCTGGGATCAGGGGCACATGCTGGAGCGGTTCCTGCGTCTGGGCGCGCTGGTGGGCGCCGGCGTAGTCTCTTATTTCGGCATGTTGCTGTTGATGGGCTTCCGTTTGCGCGACTTCAATCGCAAGGCGCTGAGCTGAGGGTTTTGCCTCGATAAACACGGGCGGGCCGGCAGTTTTGTCGGCTCGATCACTTTGGGTTACGGTGTTGCCTGTCGTCGGCCGCCGGGTGTGGTTATAATCGACCACTTTATGAGCAAGAAGCGTGTTATGCAGCTGGTTCGAGGCCTCCACAACCTGCGCCCCCAGCATCGGGGCTGTGTCGCCACTATTGGCAACTTTGACGGTGTTCACCGTGGCCACCAGGCTATCCTGGCGAGGCTGCGTGAGCGAGCGCTCGAGTTGAGCGTACCCAGCTGCGTGGTGATTTTCGAGCCGCAGCCCCGGGAGTTTTTCGCCCCGGAGACCGCGCCGGCGCGCCTCGCCCGTCTGCGCGACAAGCTGCAGCTGCTGGCTGACGAAGGTGTCGACCGGGTCCTGTGCCTGGCCTTCAACCAGCGCCTGAGCAAGCTCAGCGCCAGTGAATTCGTCGATACGATTCTGGTGGACGGCCTCGGCGTGCAGCACCTGGAAGTCGGTGACGACTTCCGTTTCGGTTGCGACCGGGTAGGGGATTTCGATTTCCTGCAACAGGCCGGCGTCATGCAGGGCTTTACCGTCGAAGCGGCGCAAACCGTTGAGCTGGACGGCATTCGCGTCAGCAGCACCCAGGTGCGAAATGCCCTGGCCGCTGCAGATTTTGCCTTGGCCGAACGCCTGCTCGGTCGTCCGTTCCAGATTACCGGGCGTGTGTTGCACGGCCAGAAGCTGGCGCGTCAACTGGGTACGCCAACCGCCAACATACAACTCAAGCGTCGTCGCGTGCCGTTGACCGGGGTTTACCTGGTCGACATCGACATCGACGGCAAGACGAGGCCAGGCGTCGCCAATATCGGCGTGCGGCCAACGGTCCAAGGGGATGGCAAAGCCCACCTCGAAGTGCATCTTTTAGATTTTGCCGGCGATCTGTATGACCGGCGTTTGACGGTGGTTTTCCACCACAAGCTGCGTGAAGAGCAGCGTTTCGCCTCTCTGGAGGCGCTTAAGACGGCGATCAATGCGGATGTCGCCGCCGCCCGTGCCCTGTCGCACCTAGCGCCAATCGCTAATGAAGAGCCATAAATGACCGACTATAAAGCCACGCTAAACCTTCCGGACACCGCCTTCCCAATGAAGGCCGGCCTGCCTCAGCGCGAACCGCAGATTCTGCAGCGCTGGGACAGCATTGGCCTGTACGGTAAGTTGCGCGAAATTGGCAAGGATCGTCCGAAGTTCGTACTTCACGACGGTCCTCCGTACGCCAACGGCACGATTCACATCGGTCATGCGCTGAACAAAATCCTCAAGGACATGATCATTCGCTCGAAAACCCTGTCGGGTTTCGACGCGCCTTATGTTCCAGGCTGGGACTGCCACGGTCTGCCGATCGAGCACAAAGTCGAAGTGACCCACGGCAAGAACCTGGGCGCGGACAAGACCCGCGAACTGTGCCGTGCCTACGCCACCGAGCAGATCGAAGGCCAGAAGTCCGAATTCATCCGTCTGGGCGTGTTGGGCGACTTCGCCAACCCGTACAAGACCATGGACTTCAAGAACGAGGCCGGTGAAATCCGCGCGCTCGCCGAAATCGTCAAGGGCGGTTTCGTGTTCAAGGGCCTGAAGCCTGTGAACTGGTGCTTCGACTGTGGTTCGGCTCTGGCTGAAGCGGAAGTCGAGTACGAGAACAAAAAGTCTTCGACCATCGACGTGGCGTTCCCGATTGCCGATGACGCCAAGCTGGCTGCCGCTTTCGGTCTGCCATCGCTGGGCAAAACAGCTTCGATCGTGATCTGGACCACCACCCCGTGGACCATCCCGGCCAACCAGGCGCTGAACGTTCACCCGGAATTCAACTACGCCCTGGTCGACGTCGGCGACAAACTGCTTGTACTGGCTGAAGAGCTGGTCGAATCGTGCCTGACCCGTTACAGCCTGGAAGGCTCGGTCATCGCGACCACCACCGGTAAAGCGCTGGAACTGATCAACTTCCGTCACCCGTTCTACGATCGCCTGTCGCCGGTTTACCTGGCCGACTACGTCGAACTGGGCGCTGGCACCGGTGTGGTTCACTCCTCGCCGGCCTATGGCGTAGACGACTTCGTGACCTGCAAGAAATACGGCATGGTCAACGATGACATCATTAATCCGGTACAAAGCAACGGCGTTTACGTACCGTCGCTGGAGTTCTTCGGCGGCCAGTTCATCTGGAAAGCCAACCCTGCCATCGTCGATAAACTGACCGAAGTCGGTGCGCTGCTGCACACCACCGTCATCGAACACAGCTACATGCACTGCTGGCGTCACAAGACCCCGCTGATCTACCGCGCCACCGCGCAGTGGTTCATCGGCATGGACAAAGAGCCGGTCACTGGCGACACCTTGCGCAAACGCGCAATCAAAGCCATCGAGGACACCAAGTTCGTCCCGGCCTGGGGCCAGGCGCGCTTGCACTCGATGATCGCCAACCGTCCGGACTGGTGCATCTCCCGTCAGCGCAACTGGGGCGTGCCGATCCCGTTCTTCCTGAACAAGGAAAGCGGCGAGCTGCACCCACGTACCGCCGAGCTGATGGAAGAGGTCGCCAAGCGCGTTGAAGTCGAAGGCATCGAAGCCTGGTTCAAGATGGACGCTGCCGAGTTGCTCGGTGATGAAGCGCCGCAGTACGACAAGATCAGCGACACCCTGGACGTCTGGTTCGATTCGGGCACCACGCATTGGCACGTCCTGCGCGGTTCGCACGCCATGGGCCACGAGACCGGCCCGCGCGCCGACCTGTACCTGGAAGGTTCGGACCAACACCGTGGCTGGTTCCACTCGTCGCTGCTGACCGGTTGCGCCATCGACAATCACGCGCCGTACCGCGAGCTGCTGACCCACGGCTTCACCGTCGACGAGTCCGGTCGCAAGATGTCCAAATCCCTGGGCAACGTGATCGCGCCGCAAAAGGTCAACGACACCCTGGGCGCCGACATCATGCGTCTGTGGGTAGCCTCGACCGATTACTCGGGTGAAATGGCGGTGTCCGAGCAGATCCTGCAACGCAGTGCGGACGCCTACCGGCGCATCCGTAACACTGCGCGCTTCCTGCTCTCCAACCTGACCGGTTTCAATCCGGCCACCGACATCCTGCCGGCCGAAGAAATGCTGGCGCTGGATCGTTGGGCCGTGGACCGCACGCTGCTGCTGCAACGCGAACTGCAAGAGCACTACGGCGAGTACCGTTTCTGGAACGTCTACTCCAAGATCCACAACTTCTGCGTGCAGGAGTTGGGCGGTTTCTACCTCGACATCATCAAGGACCGTCAGTACACCACTGGCGCCAACAGCAAGGCCCGCCGTTCGGCGCAAACCGCGCTGTACCACATCTCCGAAGCTCTGGTGCGCTGGATCGCACCGATCCTCGCGTTCACCGCTGACGAATTGTGGGAATACCTGCCGGGCGAGCGTAACGAATCGGTGATGCTCAACACCTGGTACGAAGGCCTGACCGAACTGCCGGAAAACGTTGAACTGGGCCGCGCCTACTGGGAGCGGATCATGGCGGTGAAGGTCGCTGTGAACAAGGAAATGGAAATCCAGCGCGCGGCCAAGGCCGTCGGTGGCAACCTGCAAGCCGAAGTGACACTGTTTGCCGAGGACGCGCTGAGCGCCGACCTGGCCAAGCTGAGCAACGAACTGCGTTTCGTGCTGATCACTTCGACCGCCAGCGTTGCGCCGTTCGTGCAGGCTCCGGCCGATGCGGTGGTCACCGAAGTCAGCGGCCTGAAGCTGAAAATCGTCAAGTCGGCCTTCGCCAAGTGCGCCCGTTGCTGGCACTGCCGTGAAGACGTTGGCGTGAACCCGGAGCATCCGGAAATCTGCGGTCGTTGTGTCGACAACATCAGCGGCGCTGGCGAGGTTCGTCACTATGCCTAATGCCATTGGCCGTTTCGGACGGCTGGGCTGGCTCTGGTTGAGTTTGCTGGTCCTGGTCATCGACCAGGCCAGCAAGTTCTACTTTGAAGGCAAGCTTGCGATGTACCAGCAAATCGTGGTGATCCCCGATTACTTCAGCTGGACCCTGGCCTACAACACCGGCGCGGCGTTCAGTTTCCTGGCCGACAGCTCGGGCTGGCAGCGCTGGTTGTTTGCCCTGATCGCGGTTGTGGTCAGTGCGGTACTGGTGGTGTGGCTCAAGCGTCTGGGGCGCAACGAAACATGGCTTGCCATCGCGCTGGCCCTGGTGCTCGGTGGCGCGCTGGGCAATCTGTATGACCGCATCGCCCTGGGCCATGTGATCGATTTCATTCTGGTGCATTGGCAGAACCGCTGGTATTTCCCGGCGTTCAACTTTGCCGACAGCGCAATTACTGTCGGTGCCGTGATGCTGGCGCTGGACATGTTCAAATCAAAGAAGACTGGAGAAGCCGTTCATGACTGAACAGGTATTGGCTGAGCAACGCATCCGCCAGAACACGGAAGTCACCCTGCACTTTGCACTGCGCCTGGAGAACGGCGACACCGTCGACAGCACCTTCGACAAAGCCCCGGCGACCTTCCAGGTCGGCGACGGCAACCTGTTGCCAGGTTTCGAAGCGGCACTGTTCGGCTTCAAGGCGGGCGACAAGCGTACGCTGACGATTCAGCCGGAAAATGCTTTCGGTCAGCCTAACCCGCAAAACGTACAGATCATCCCGCGCTCGCAGTTCAAGGACATGGAACTGTCACCGGGTTTGCTGGTGATCTTCAACGATGCGGCCAATACTGAGCTGCCAGGCGTGGTGAAAGAGTTCGATGACGAGCAAGTGACCATCGACTTCAACCATCCGCTGGCTGGCAAGACATTGACCTTTGACGTGGAAATCATCAACGTCAAATCGTTGTAACTGACAAACCGGCTTACTGTAGGAGCGAGCTTGCTCGCGATGGTCGTTAACGATAACGCTTATATCCTGGATAAATGCGGTGCCTGCTCGTTTTTCGCGAGCAAGCTCGCTCCTACAGGGCAAGACACGAGGCACAGCATGCAAATCAAACTCGCCAACCCCCGTGGCTTCTGCGCCGGTGTGGACCGGGCGATCGAAATCGTCAACCGCGCCCTGGAAGTCTTCGGGCCGCCGATCTATGTGCGCCACGAAGTGGTCCACAACAAATTCGTCGTTGAAGACCTGCGTGCTCGCGGCGCGATCTTCGTTGAGGAACTGGATCAGGTGCCGGATGACGTCATCGTGATCTTCAGTGCCCACGGCGTTTCCCAGGCTGTGCGCACCGAAGCCGCCGGCCGTGGCCTTAAAGTGTTCGACGCGACTTGCCCGCTGGTGACCAAGGTGCACATCGAAGTCGCGCGTTACAGCCGTGACGGTCGTGAATGCATCCTGATCGGCCACGCCGGTCACCCGGAAGTCGAAGGCACCATGGGCCAGTACGATGGCAGCAATGGTGGCGCGATCTATCTGGTCGAGGACGAGAAAGACGTTGCCGCGTTGCAAGTACACAATCCCGAAAAACTGGCGTTCGTCACCCAGACTACCCTGTCCATGGACGATACCAGCCGCGTCATCGACGCCCTGCGTACGCGCTTTCCGGCGATCGGTGGTCCGCGCAAGGACGACATCTGCTACGCGACGCAAAACCGTCAGGACGCAGTCAAACAACTGGCCAACGAATGCGATGTGGTATTGGTGGTCGGCAGCCCGAACAGCTCCAACTCCAATCGCTTGCGCGAGCTGGCCGAACGCATGGCCACCCCGGCCTACCTGATCGACGGCGCCGAAGACCTGCAAAAGAGCTGGTTCGATGGTGTCGAGCGCATTGGCATTACCGCAGGTGCCTCTGCGCCGGAAGTGCTGGTGCGTGGCGTGATCCAGCAGTTGCAGGCCTGGGGCGCTACCGGTGCTGATGAGCTGGCCGGTCGCGAGGAGAACATCACGTTTTCCATGCCTAAAGAGTTACGCGTCCGTTCGCTGCTCTGAGTCTTCTCCTCCCACGCACAGTGTCTGTTCAGTCTTTTTGCTGCGCAGGCTGACGAGGCCGGTCCGGGCCAGCACCACCTGGAGTTGACTCACCGGCTCACGGGTAGCGCAAATGTGCAATGTCCCTGCCTGGAAGGCGCCGCTGGGCAACAGCGGCTCGCCCAGACCGCTGAATCGCACAAAACTCCTGACCGGTCGATTGCCGACAATCGGCACCCGAGCGCCACTTCGGCGCTCGACCAGCAGCGGATTGCTGCTGTCCTCATGTCCCTTGCCATTTAAATCCAGAATCATCCGCCAACCTTGGCCCCAATCGTCGTTTATCCCGTGAATGACGACAGTCTGGTTTCGCGTGATCGCCTCGCTTCTGGCGCTACGCATGCCGCTGGCAAGCGACTTCGCCGCCTCCTCGCGATGGTTCGACTCGGTAAGCGCGGCGAGCGCCGGGCTGACCAGTAACAGAACAATCCCGAGAATCGTCAGTCCCATAAGCAGTTCAACCAGACTGAAACCCTGCTGACGCATGCAATCACCTCCCTGGAATGCGGTAGCTCGCACAATCCTTGCGCGACTAATGGCAAAACAACCGTACATCTGTCCATCGAATGTTCTAGCGTGTAACAGCAGGTATAGCCGACGGCAACGGAGGGCACCGATGGATCATCGTACAAAAGGTTTCACGCTGATCGAGTTGCTGATTACGCTCGCGGTCTTTCTGATTCTGATCACCCTGGTGGTGCCGGCGTTTACCCGTTCGGTGCAAGGCACCAAGGCCGACACTGAAATCAGCGACCTGCAGCGCGGCCTGAATTTCGCCAGGCTTGAAGCCATTGATCGGGGCATTACCACCCGGGTGCGACCGACGGCGGGCGGCACTGTCTGGACCGGGGAACTGACGGTTTATGACAGTACTGGCACTCCGGCCAATGTATTGCGGGTTGTTCCAGCGATGAGCAGCGGAGCGACTCTGACGCTAACCTCAGGAGTGACCTCCATCGATTTCAACAATCTGGGCGGTCTGTCGGCACCGTCCACGGCGGTGGTTATCAGCTACGTACTGGGGGCGCAAAGCAGGACGCTGACGGTGTGTTTGAACGGACGAATTCTATTGGGTGGAAATTGCGGATGAGGGAATGGAGCAAGCGTGCACAGGAAGGCATGACGCTGATCGAGGTTCTGGTGGCGTTGTTGATTCTGAGCGTGGGCCTGTTGGGGGCGGCGGCGTTTCAGCTCAATGCGCTGAAGTACACCGACAGCTCGCGAATGACCAGCCAGGCGAGTTTTATTGCCTACGACATGATGGACCGCATCCGCGCCAACTCCGGTGCCGATTACACCGTCACGCCACCGACGACGGGCAACCTGAATGTCGCGCGAGATCAGGACCTGTACGACTTCACGTCCAACACTGTCAGTATTCTCGGCAGCACCGCCACAAGCAGCGTCACCCTTAATCAACGGGTGTACACGATCACCATCACCTGGGACGACTCGCGGGCTGCCAACACCGCCAACTCCCGTCGCAGCTTTGTGCTGACCAGTCGCGCCGCCATCGATCCGGTGGCGACGCCATGATCCGTCTCAATCGAGGTTTCGGCCTGATCGAAATGCTGATCGCCCTGGCATTGAGCCTGGTCGTGGTACTTGGCGTGGCGCAGATTTTTATCGCGGCCAAGAACACCTACGTCAGTCAGAGCGCGGCGGCGAACCTGCAGGAAGATGCGCGTTTCGTGCTGAGCAAGATGATTCAGGAAATCCGCATGGTGGGGATGTTTGGTTGTCTGGGGACGATTACTGATGCAAGCGCCGGGGCGAGTTTCACTGCCAGCCAGGTAACGCCGATCAGCTGGGACAATGCCAACCTCAAGCTGACCCTGGTGACCGCCGATGTCGGAGCGGGTGGAGGTACGCCGACCTGGACGGTGGTTTCGGATTGCCGAAACACGGCGACGGCTTACTCCAATGTGCAGGCTCCCGCCACAGGACAATTGGCGTTTCCGATTCGACGACTGATCTACAGCCTCAAGAACGGCCAACTGACAATGGGCAATGGCATCGGGACGCCGACTCAGGCGGTGCTGATCGACAACGTAAGTGCTTTCAACGTGAGCTTCGGCCTGGCTGCGTCGGCCACCGATACGGCTGCTTCCAGTTACAGCACCAACCCGTCCGACCCTGCGCGAATCCGTAGCGTGCGCCTGACGCTAACGCTAAGAGATCCGAACAGTCGCGTTCGCGATCAAACCTTCAACGTGGTTGCCGCATTGCGCAACCGCTTGCCATAAGGGAGGGCCGATGAGTTTTTCTTCCAAGACCTCTCATGCCCAGCGCGGCATGGCATTGCTGGTCAGCCTGGTGTTTCTGCTGTTGCTGACACTGATCGGCATTTCATCGATGCAGAACGCCACTCTGCAGGAAAAAATGGCCAGCAGCGTGACCCTGCGAAATCAGTCGTTCCAGATCGCCGAAGCTGCGTTGCGCATCGGCGAAAGTGCAGTGCAACTGAGTACTTATGCATTGGCGGTTTGTAGCGGCACCACGCAATGCGCGCCGCCGGTCGAGTCGTCGTCGATCACCGCCGCGGGGCTCAACTCCACTTCGGGTGTCACCTGGATCGCCGCCGCGAACGGTTTCTACGGGGTGCAGAACATCGGCACCACGTTGAACGCCGTGAATGTACCGAGCAACACCTCTGCGACGCTTTATCGGGTCACGGCAGTGGCCATCGTGGGTAATAACGTTCGCAGTGTGGTGGAGAGCATCTATGCCAAGTACTGATAGGTATTCCGGGATCTGGCAGTTGCTTTCTGGCGTTGCATTGGGTCTGTACCTGTCAGCCCCTGCGTACGCGTTCACACCCTCGGACTCGCCCCTGCTGAGCGCTGCGGCGGTGCCGCCAAACGTGATGCTGTTGATCGACGATTCAGGAAGCATGAACAACATCATTTGGGCGCCGGGTTTCGATCCGACAATCAACCGTGCACAAATTGCGATTTGCAGCTCCAACTCGTCATGTTCCAGCGGTCAGAATCTGGACATGAGCGATACCAATATCGCCTTGTCGAGCCTTAATCGCGGCGGTTGCTCCAACAACGGTAACTGGTACGGTTTTTTTCGGGGATCGGGGGTGTCGTCGATATGCCTGAAGTTGCCCGATCCGGTGGGCAATGAAAGCACGCGTTATACGGCTGGCTATCTGTCTTATCTGGTGAGTCTGGCGAATGGGTCGAGCAGGGACTTCACCACTGGCACTGGTGCCATCCCCAACGATTACCGAATGAACGTAGCGAAGGATGTTTCTACGACTCTGGTTACCAGTAATCGCGCGCTGCGTATCGGGCTTGCGACATTCAACCCGCCCTCGGGCAGTAATTCCGGTCCCGGCGGGTTTATCGCCCGCGCTGTCAGTGATCTATCTGCTGGCGGGAGTACCACTCAGGGACAGGCGCAAACCAACTTTGACAACCTGATTTCATTGATCGATGGTTTGAGTGCGATCGCCAATACACCGTTGGCGGAAACCTATTACGAGATCACGCGGTACATGCGCGGCATGGCGCCGTACTACAACTCGACGCCAACCACTTACACCAGCCCGATCCAGTATCGCTGCCAGAAAAACTACGGCGTGGTGGTCACCGATGGCCTGCCTACGTTCGACCGGACCTTCCCGACCAACGATCCGCTCGGTGGCAGCCGTTTGCCGAACTGGGACGGCAACAGCGCGAACGATGGCGACAACCTCTCCGGTGATGGCGAGGGTGACACGTTGTACCTGGACGACATTGCCAAATTCGCCTTCGACATCGACATGCGCACCACCGGTACCGACGCCAGCGGCAAAAGCTGGAACGCCGCAGATTTCCCCAAGCAGAACATGAACACCTACACTGTAGGCTTCGCTGTAGCGAATCAGATGTTGTCGGACACCGCCAGCTACGGGCAGGGCAGGTATTATCAGGCAACTGACAGCGCCGGCCTCAACACTGCGCTGTCATCCGCCCTGAGCGACATCACGTCGAAAGCCGGTTCAGGGGGGAGCGGCACCACCAGCAGCGCAATCGTCGGGGCTGGTTCCTCTTACTACCAGACCAGTTACGACCCCAAGGACTGGCGCGGCACCATAAAATCCTATGGGTTCACCGCCACTGGCGCGGTCAATACCGCCTCGCTGCTCTGGACCACCGACACGGCCATCGTCCCCGGCGCCACGGCGCCGATTTACCAGTCCTGGAACAACGTGAGCAACGCCCCCGTGACACTGGCTTACACCAACTTTGCCCCGGCGCAGCAAACGGTGTTGAGTCAGGGGCTGCCCACCGGCATCACCGGCAGCGATCTGGTGGAGTGGAGCAAGGGCACCAACAAGACCGGGTTGAAAGTGCGCAGCGTGTTGCTCGGTGACATTATCAACTCGCCTTTGGTGCTGGCCTCGCCGACGGACAAAACCGCGTCCGATCTGGTGGGTGACACCAGCTACAGCACCTATCTGGCCACTAAAGCCACCAACATGAACTCCAGCCTGGTGGTCAACGCCAACGACGGTTTTGTCAGCGTCATCAACTCGGGTAACGGCGCGAGGCGCTATGCCTACATGCCGTCCAGTGTGCTGCCATCGTTGCGCTATATCGCCGATACCGCCTACATCAACGGCGTCAGCCACAAGTTTCTGGTCGACGGGCAGGTCGGTGTATTCGATGCACAATTCAACAGTGCCTGGAAAACCCTGTCGATCGGCGGGACAGGGGCGGGTGGCAAGACGTTTTACGCGCTGCAGCTGTTTGACGCTTCGGCCGGCAACGTGACCAAGGCGTTGTGGGAATTCAGTGCACCCGCCACGGCCAATACGGCGAACGTTTTCAATGATCTGGGTTATGCCTACGCCCGTCCGGAAGTGGCACGCTTGGCCGATGGTCGTTGGGCGGCGTTTATCTCCAACGGCTATGGCAGCAAATCGGGCGTGGCGGCGTTGTATGTGGTCGATATTCGCGATGGGTCGCTGATCAAGAAAATCGTCATCGACAGCACGGAGACCACCAACGGCCTGTCTTCGGTGGAACTCAAGGTCAATTCGCAGAATGTGGTGCAGGCTGCATATGGCGGAGATCTGAAAGGGCGGTTATGGAAGTTTGATCTGAGCGGCGCCACCACCGACACCTGGGGCGTGGCGTTTTCCGGTAAGCCGTTGTTCACAACGGCTGGCGGTGCCACCCAGCCGATCACTGCGCAGCCGTTACTGGCGGACAATTCACTGGGCGGTAAAGTGGTGTTTTTCGGCACCGGCAAGTTCAACGAGACCGTCGACAAGACCAACAAGGACCTGCAGGCGTTCTATGCGGTATGGGACGCGGACGGCGGCTCCGGACAGATCACCACGTCCAGTTTGCAGGCCCAGTCGGTGACGGGCGTGTTCTCGGGAAGCTCGGGGCAATTCATTACTACGAGCCAGAACGAAACGACTTATCCGGCGGAGAAGGGCTGGTACTTGCCACTGGTCTACAACAGCGTATTGACCGGTGAGCGGGTGATTAACCAGGCGGCGCTGGTGCTTGGGCGAATCGTGTTTACCACGGCCATTGTGGACACCACGGATCCTTGTGCCAGTTTCGGCACCGGCAAACTGGTCGAACTGGATGCGTTCAGCGGTAAGATGCTCAACTACGCGGTGCTCGACACTAATGGCGACGGGGTGGTCGACAGTGCGGACACGATATCCAGTGGAGTGATATTTACTGGAGGGATGCCGGTCTTGAACGCCATCGTCAACGGCGGAGCCCGCAAGATCGTGAACGATTCCAGCGGAACGCCCACTACGCTGGTGGAAAAAGCCGGCGGCGGCAGCCGTCGCATCATGTGGCGACAAATTCAGTAAGTGAGAGTTGAGGCATGCGCAGATCCAACCGAGGTTTTACCCTGATTGAAATCATGATCGTGATTGCGATCATCGGGATCGTCATCACCATTGGCTACCCGAGCCTCACCGAATACGTGAAAAAGGGGCGTCGGACTGAAGTGGCCGGTCTGCTTTCCGAGCAGGCGCAAATTCTCGAACGGTTTTACTCGAAGAGTAATGTCTACACCGGTGCTACCGGCCTGAGCACCGGCAATGACTACTACACCATCACCCCGACCCTGACCGACCAGACCTTCCTGCTGACCGCTGCACGCAAGGCCGGCAGCATGGCGACTGACAAGTGTGGCGATTTCACCATCACCAACACCGGTGTCAGAAGCATGGTCGGTGCAAAGACCGGGCTGACCACCAAGGATTGCTGGGGCCGCTGAGTTTCCTTTTTCGGGCGCCTTTTGCGCCCTCTGTCTATTTAACGGTTGGATCGGAACATGACCATGCAACAGCAAGTGGTGATTGTCGGCGGCGGTGTGATTGGCCTGCTGACGGCGTTCAATCTCGCGTCCGAAGTACAGAGCGTTGTGCTGCTGGACCGTTCGAATGTCGGTCAGGAATCGTCCTGGGCCGGTGGCGGCATCGTTTCTCCACTCTACCCATGGCGCTACAGCCCGGCGGTCACCGCACTGGCCCACTGGTCGCAGGATTTTTATCCACAGCTGGGCGAGCGGCTGTTTGCCGCGACCGGAGTTGATCCCGAGGTGCACACCACCGGCCTGTACTGGCTGGATCTGGATGATGAGGCCGAGGCGTTGGCCTGGGCCGAGCGGGAAAACCGTCCGCTGCGGGCTGTGGATATCTCGGCGGCACGCGATGCCGTGCCGGTATTGGGCTCCGGTTTTTCCCGGGCGATCTACATGGCCGACGTGGCCAATGTACGCAATCCGCGGCTGGTGAAATCCCTCAAGGCGGCTTTGCTGGCGCTACCGAACGTGACGATTCACGAGCAGTGCGAGGTCAGCGGGTTTATCCGTGAAGGCAATAACGTCGTCGGCGTGCAGACTTCGGCGGGCGCTGTCCACGGTGATCAGGTGGTGCTGACTGCTGGCGCCTGGAGCGGTGATTTGCTCAAAAGCCTGGGTCTGGAACTGCCGGTCGAGCCTGTGAAAGGGCAAATGATTCTCTACAAGTGCGCGGCGGACTTCTTGCCGAGCATGGTGTTGGCCAAGGGGCGTTATGCGATTCCCCGGCGCGATGGTCACATTCTGATTGGCAGTACGCTGGAGCACGAAGGGTTCGACAAGACGCCGACCGGGTCTGCGCTGGAGAGTCTGAAGGCCTCTGCGGTGGAGTTGATTCCGGCGCTGGCGGATGCCCAGGTGGTCGGGCATTGGGCCGGGCTGCGGCCGGGTTCGCCGGAAGGGATTCCCTACATTGGCCGGGTGCCGGGTTTTGACGGGTTGTGGCTCAACTGCGGGCATTACCGAAACGGCTTGGTGCTGGCGCCGGCGTCGTGTCAGTTGTTTGCGGATGTGATGCTGGGCAGGGCGCCGATTATTGATCCGGCGCCGTATGCGCCGACCGGGCGGATCTAGTCACGAAATATTCGGAGTCTGTCAGATCGTCTTCGCGGGCAAGCCCGCTCCCACAGGATTTGAGTCGATTGAAAGTGTTGTGATCGACACAAATCCTGTGGGAGCGGGCTTGCCCGCGAAGGGGCCTTTAATCCAAACCGAATTTTTTGAGCCTGTAACGCATCGACCGAAACGACAAATTCAGCCGCTGAGCCGCCGCCGTGCGGTTCCAGCGGGTTTCCTCCAGGGCCTGGAGAATGAGTTTGCGTTCGACGTTGTCGAGATAGTCTTCCAGATTGTCGATCTGCGTCAGGTCCGGCACTCCACTGTCTGCGGTGCAGTTGCCTTCGGTCAGTCGCAGGTCGCTGGCTTCGATCTGCTTGTTTTCGCACAAGGTGTGAGCCCGTTCGAGCATGTTCTCCAGTTCCCGCACGTTGCCCGGAAAGCGATAGCTCTTCAGCGATTCAAGGGCTTGCGGGTGGAGCTTCGTGGCGGGCTGGCCGCTGCCGGCTGCCAGACGTTTGAGGACATAAGTAGCCAACGATTCGATGTCGTCGCGGCGTTCGCGCAAGGGCGGAACCCGTAGTTCGATGACGTTGAGTCGGTAGTACAAATCCTGGCGAAAGCGTTCGGCGGCGACTTCGGCGGCGAGGTCTTTGTGGGTGGCGCAGAGGATACGCACATCGACCACGGTTTCCTGTTGCCCGCCCACGCTGCGAACGGCTTTTTCCTGGATCGCCCGCAACAGTTTGACCTGCATCGCCAGCGGTAAATCAGCCACTTCGTCGAGGAACAGCGTGCCGCCATGGGCTGCCTGGAACAGCCCGGGTTTGTCTTCGATGGCGCCGCTGAAGCTGCCTTTGCGATGCCCGAAAAATTCGCTCTCCATCAGTTCCGACGGGATCGCACCGCAGTTCACCGGGATAAACGGCTGGTTGGCGCGCGACCCTTGTTCATGGATCAGCCGAGCGACCAATTCCTTGCCGCTGCCGGATTCGCCGCTGATGTACACCGGCGCCTGACTGCGGGCCAGCTTGTCGATTTGTTTACGCAAATTGCGCATGGGCAACGAGTCGCCCAGCAAACGACGATCGACGGTGGCGCCCGGCGCGGGCATGCGCAGTGCGCTGGTGACCAGTTCGCGCAGGCGGGTGAGGTCCACCGGTTTGGTCAGAAAGTCGAAAGCACCGGCCTTGAGCGCGTTGATTGCCGTTTCGAGGCTGCCATAAGCGGTGATCATGGCCACCGGCAGTTGGGGGTAGCGTTGCTGAATGTGTTGCACCAGCTCAAGGCCGGTGCCGTCCGGCAGGCGCATGTCGGTCAGGCACAGCTCGAACGTTTCGCGCTTTAATAGCGCCTGGGCTTCGTCAAGGTTGCGGGCGCTGAAGGTGTCGAGTTTCATTCGTCCCAGGGTAATTTCCAGGAGTTCGCGGATATCCGGTTCGTCGTCGACTATCAGGACTTTTTGCTGTGGGCTTATGTTCAACGTTGTTTCCGTCCGTGAGCAAAAGTGATGCGAAAGCAGCCGCCGCCTTGGCGTGGTTTGAAGTCTAGGCGGGCCTGGTTGCTTTCGCACAGTTCACGGGACAGATAAAGCCCGAGGCCTGTGCCTTGGGCGCTGGTGGTAAAGAACGGTTCGAACAGATGCACTTGCTGATCCGGCGCCACGCCGGGGCCATCGTCCAGCACCTCGATGATCGGCAGCTGGGTGTCGGAGTCGATGAACAAATCAAGCCAGACCTGCGCCTGATCGTGGTTTTGAGCGCTGTGGCGCCAGGCGTTGCGCATCAGATTGTCGAGAACCTGGGTCAGTTGGTTGGGATCCATCAGGGTTTTGAAGTCGCCTGAACCGATACGCAGGTGAATCTGCTGGCGTTCGAACGCCCCTTCCCGGACATCGGCGACCAACTGCTCCAGCCACGGCTTCAAATCGAGTCGTTGCGGCACGGTTTTCTGGCGGCGGGACAGTTGCAGGACGTTTTCGATAACCCGATTCATGCGCTGAGAGTGATCTTGAATAATCTGGGTCAGACGTCGGTCCGCGCTGTTCAGTTCCTCTGATTCCTGCAATAGCTGAGCGGCATGACTAATGGCGCCCAGTGGATTGCGTATTTCGTGGGCGATGCCCGCGGTCAGGCGGCCAAGGGCGGCGAGTTTCAGTTGTTGCGCCTGCTGGGCGATTTGCGCGAGGTCTTCAAGAAAGACCAGGGTTTGGTGGTGTGGGCTTTGGTCCAGGTAAATGAAGCTCGGTTGCAATTCCAGGCCGCTGCTGGTGACTTTCAGGCTTTTGGGGCGCAGCGTCGGATTGTTCAGCCACAGGTGCAGGCGTTCGACGAGAGTGGGGGAGCAGTCGTCGATCCGTTGGCCCTCAAGGTTGTCCCGGCCCAGCAGGGCCCGGGCACTGTGATTGGCCAGTCGCACTCGGCGTTGGTCGTCGAGCACGAGGATGCCGGTGCGCATGCGCTGCAGGATCAACGCATTAAGGGCTTCAAGGCCCATGACTTCACTGGCCCGTTGTTCGGCGAGGGTTTCGCTGACCTCCACACGCTCGATCAGCCCTTGCACCAGCAAGGCCGCGGCAAAACACAGCGCGCCGAGCGTGCCGGCTTGCAGGTAATCGTTAGGGCTGGCGTGATGGCTGAAGCTCAGGAGAAAACTCAGCCCGACGATGCCAAGTGCGCCAACGGCGGCAATCAACAGGCCGATACGACTTCGCAACAAGGCATTGCTGATGGCCACCGATACAATCAGCAGGTTGCCGATGGCGCTGGCGACACCGCCGGCGGCATAGAACAAGCCACACAGGAGCAGGACATCGATCAGGGACAGGCTGAACAGCTGCGCGGGACGACGGGGGGTCTCAAGGAAGACCACCAGCAGAATGTTCAGCACCAGGTACAACCAACTGCAACTGCGCAGCAGATCGTCATTGGAAAATGTCAGCAACTGGTTGTCCAGGTCGCTGGAGATCAACAGCACCAGGGTGATGCCGACAGTTAAACGGTAGAGATGATAAAGGCGCAGCAGTCGCTGAGCCTGTTTGCTGCCGCGACTGGACGTCTCAGCGATCACTGGTGCCCGGGCCTTGCTCAAGGTGAGCCTGGCTGCAATACCACTGTTGTTGAAGGCTCAGCGCGCGGTCGCGGGGCAGGTGGACGCCACAATGGGCGCAACGGACCATGGGCGCGGCTTCCAGTTCGGCAGAGGACTTGGGCACGGAAGCCTGGCCCTTGAACTTGCGCCAGAACCATACCGCAGCGGCAATCAGGGCGATCCAGAACAATAAACGAAGCATGGTGAGCTGCTTTATGACGAGTGATTCTGCAGTTTAGCCAAGGACATGTCCGGCGCACAGCGTAATCACCGTTAAACCTCGGTAGGAGCGAGCTTGCTCGCGAAGGACGTCAACGATAACGCGTGCTGTCTGAATGAACGCGTCGTCTGGACGTTTTTCGCGAGCAATCGAGCGTCGACCGGCTGCTCCTACAGGGGCCACGTATATCAGTCGAACACGCCGAAGGTCATGTAGCTGAACCACGAGCGGTCGCTGTTGTTGGCTTCGGACTCGTGTTCCTCTTCTTCGATCACGTCGCCATTTCCATCTTTAGGCTTGAGATCGTTCGGAATCGCGTCTTTGGCGTCCTGGAATTGCTTCTGTACGTCCTGGTTGGCGCGGGTTTCGCCCGGCGGCAGCGGTGGACGGGATTCGATCAGGCCCAGGGTGGCCTTGCTCAGCCACGAACGGTTGTCGGCTTCAGCCACCGACGGCACGAACTGACCGTCCACCAGGGTTGGGTGGTTCGGGTAGTTGAGCTTCAGGGTTTCGAGGCTGGTGGCCGCCAGGTCGTCAAGGTGCAGACGCTGGTAGGCTTCGGTCATTATCGCCAGGCCGTCACCCACCGATGGGGTTTCCTGGAAGTTTTCCACCACATAACGACCACGGTTCGCGGCCGCGACGTAGGCCTGACGGGTCAAGTAGTAGTCGGCAACGTGAATCTCGTAGGCCGCCAGCAGGTTGCGCAGGTAAATCATGCGCTGCTTGGCGTCCGGCGAGTAGCGGCTGTTCGGGAAGCGGCTGGTCAGCTGGGCGAACTCGTTGTAGGAGTCGCGGGCAGCGCCCGGGTCACGCTTGGTCAAGTCCAGCGGCAGGAAACGCGACAGCAGGCCGACGTCCTGGTCGAAAGACGTCAGACCCTTGAGGTAGTAGGCGTAATCCACGTTCGGATGCTGTGGGTGCAAACGAATGAAACGCTCGGCGGCAGACTTCGCAGCCTCTGGCTCGGTGTTCTTGTAGTTGGCGTAGATGAGCTCGAGTTGAGCCTGATCGGCGTAGCGGCCGAACGGATAACGCGACTCCAGCGCCTTCAGCTTGGCTGTGGCGGCGGTGTAGCTATTGTTGTCCAGATCGTGCTGAGCCTGCTGGTACAGCTCGACTTCGCTCAGGTTTTCGTCTACGACTTCCTTCGATGAGCAAGCAGCGGTCAATGCGAGGATGGCGATCAGCAGCAGGTGTTTCACTTGCATGGCGGCTTGCGTCCCTATGACGGCCGCTGTCTTGGGCGGGGCCGTCCTGTTATGATGAGCGCCCCGTTGAATAGCCTCGGGGCAAAAGACGCCGTATTTAACCACAAGCGCGCAGCCGAAACCAAAGGCTGTGCCGACGCCTAGTCCGAGCATGTCCGATAAAATTGAACTTCGCGCAGAGGTGCCGTCCGAATTGGGCGGCCAACGCCTCGATCAAGTCGCCGCACAATTATTCGCTGAGCACTCGCGCTCGCGCCTTTCCGCCTGGATCAAAGACGGCCGCCTGACTGTGGATGGGGCGGTAATCCGCCCGCGAGACATCGTTCACGGTGGCGCCATTCTTGAGCTGACTGCCGAGCAGGAAGCTCAGGGCGAATGGATCGCTCAGGACATCGAGCTGGACATCGTCTATGAAGATGACGACATCCTCGTGATCAACAAGCCTGCGGGCCTGGTGGTGCACCCGGCTGCCGGTCACGCTGACGGCACCTTGCTCAACGCCTTGCTGCACCACGTGCCGGACATTATCAATGTGCCCCGCGCCGGTATCGTGCATCGCCTGGACAAGGACACCACCGGTCTGATGGTGGTGGCCAAGACCATTCAGGCGCAGACGCAGCTGGTTACACAGTTGCAGAGCCGCAGCGTCAGCCGCATCTACGAATGCATCGTGATTGGCGTGGTGACCGCCGGCGGCAAGATCAACGCGCCGATCGGTCGTCACGGCCAGCAACGCCAGCGCATGGCCGTGATGGAAGGTGGCAAGCAAGCCGTCAGTCATTACCGCGTGCTCGAGCGTTTCCGCTCCCACACTCACGTGCGGGTGAAGTTGGAAACCGGTCGTACCCACCAGATTCGGGTGCACATGGCGCACATCAACTACCCGTTGGTCGGAGATCCTGCCTACGGCGGTCGTTTCCGTATCCCGCCAGCCGCCAGCCAGACCATGGTCGATTCCTTGAAGACGTTCCCGCGTCAGGCCCTGCATGCGCGATTCCTGGAGCTGGATCACCCGACCACCGGTAAACGCATGAGCTGGGAATCGCCACTGCCGGACGACTTCGTCTGGTTGCTGACGTTGCTCAAGCAAGACCGCGAGGCGTTCATCGGATGAGTGACTGGCTGATTCCCGACTGGCCTGCGCCTGCCGGGGTGAAAGCCTGCGTGACCACCCGTGCGGGCGGCGTCAGTCTGGCGCCGTTCGACAGCCTCAACCTCGGCGATCACGTCGACGACAGCCCCGACGCTGTTGCCGAAAACCGCCGTCGCCTCACCGATCATTTCTCTATTCAGCCGGCCTGGTTGAAGCAGGTGCACGGCATTGTCGTGGCTCATGCGGACCCAAGTCTTGTGGCCACCGCCGACGCCAGTTGGACGGCAACGCCCGGTATTGCCTGCGCGGCGATGACGGCGGATTGCCTGCCTGCGTTGTTCTGCGACCGTGCCGGCACTCGCGTCGCAGCGGCTCATGCCGGTTGGCGCGGGCTGGCGGCGGGTGTGCTCGAAGCGACGCTCGACGCGCTGGCCGTGCCACCGGAAGACGTACTGGTCTGGCTCGGTCCGGCGATCGGCCCGCAAGCCTTTGAAGTCGGCCCGGAAGTGCGCGAAACCTTCGTCGAGCAACTGCCTGAAGCCGCTAAAGCCTTCACACCGAGTCAGAACGTCGGCAAGTTCATGGCCGACATTTATGAGTTGGCGCGCTTACGGCTGGCCGCTCGCGGTGTCACCGCTGTTTACGGTGGCGGTTTCTGCACCGTGACCGATCCACGCTTCTTTTCTTACCGTCGCAGCCCGAGAACCGGTCGGTTCGCCTCCCTTGTCTGGTTATAGTGCCCTGTCTCATGAAGCCTGTTCCTTTTTGACGGCGTCTGTTGCCGTCATGCTGCGTTGCCGCTCCTCGCCATAGCGAGCTATGACTCGTCGCGGCGCCTTGTCTGACGACAACAGCCACTCGTCAAAAGAGGAACGTCTTCGTGAGACAGGGCACACGCTAGACTCCCCTGATCTGCATCAGCGTCACGACGCTTGAAACTCCCAGAATCGACCACATCTATAGCGGTATCTGGCAGGTTTCTTCATTCAGGATGTTTTATAGGTCCGGCCTGCTCAAAAAGGAAGGTGACCCATGCGTATAGACCGTTTAACCAGCAAATTGCAGTTAGCTCTATCCGACGCTCAATCGCTGGCCGTCGGCCTTGACCATCCCGGCATTGAGCCGGCGCACTTGATGCAGGCCATGCTTGAGCAACAGGGTGGTTCGATCAAACCCCTGCTGATGCAGGTCGGTTTCGACGTCAACAGCCTGCGTAAAGAGCTGACCAAAGAGCTCGACCAATTACCGAAAATCCAGAATCCGACCGGCGACGTCAACATGTCGCAGGACTTGGCGCGTCTGCTCAACCAGGCCGATCGTCTGGCTCAGCAGAAAGGCGACCAGTTCATTTCCAGTGAGCTGGTGTTGCTCGCCGCCATGGACGAGAACAGCAAACTCGGCAAATTGTTGCTCGGCCAGGGTGTGAGCAAGAAAGCCCTGGAAAACGCGATCAACAACCTGCGCGGTGGCGAGGCGGTCAATGACGCCAACCACGAAGAGTCGCGTCAGGCGCTGGATAAATACACCGTCGACCTGACCAAGCGCGCCGAAGACGGCAAGCTCGATCCGGTGATCGGCCGTGATGACGAAATTCGCCGGACGATTCAGGTGCTGCAACGCCGCACTAAAAACAACCCGGTGCTGATCGGTGAACCTGGCGTGGGTAAAACCGCCATCGCCGAAGGCCTGGCCCAGCGCATCATCAACGGCGAAGTGCCGGATGGCTTGAAAGGCAAGCGCCTGTTGTCCCTGGACATGGGTGCGCTGATTGCCGGTGCCAAGTATCGAGGCGAGTTCGAAGAGCGCCTGAAATCCCTGCTCAACGAACTGTCGAAGCAGGAAGGGCAGATCATTCTGTTCATCGACGAACTGCACACCATGGTCGGCGCCGGTAAGGGCGAAGGCTCGATGGATGCCGGCAACATGCTCAAGCCTGCGTTGGCTCGCGGCGAGCTGCACTGCGTCGGCGCGACCACGCTCAACGAGTACCGCCAATATATAGAGAAGGACGCGGCGCTCGAGCGACGCTTCCAGAAAGTGTTGGTGGATGAGCCGAGCGAAGAAGACACCATCGCGATCCTGCGTGGCCTGAAAGAGCGTTATGAAGTTCACCACAAAGTGGCGATCACCGACGGCGCGATCATCGCTGCCGCCAAGCTCAGTCATCGCTACATTACTGATCGTCAGTTGCCGGACAAGGCCATCGACCTGATCGACGAAGCCGCCAGCCGCATCCGCATGGAGATCGATTCCAAGCCGGAAGTGCTGGACCGTCTTGAGCGTCGTCTGATTCAGCTGAAGGTGGAATCCCAGGCGCTGAAGAAAGAAAGCGACGAAGCGGCGATCAAACGCCTGGAAAAACTCCAGGAAGAAATCGTTCGTCTCGAGCGCGAGTATTCGGACCTCGAAGAAATCTGGAACTCGGAAAAAGCCGAAGTCCAGGGTTCTGCGCAGATCCAGCAGAAAATCGAACAGTCCCGCCAGGAACTGGAAGCTGCGCGCCGTAAAGGCGACCTGAACCGCATGGCCGAGCTGCAATACGGGGTGATCCCGGACCTGGAGCGCAGCCTGCAAATGGTTGACCAGCACGGCAAAAGCGAAAACCAGTTGCTGCGCAGCAAGGTGACCGAAGAAGAGATTGCTGAAGTCGTGTCGAAGTGGACCGGCATCCCCGTGTCGAAAATGCTCGAAGGCGAGCGCGACAAGCTGATGAGAATGGAAAGCCTGTTGCACCAACGTGTGATCGGCCAGGACGAAGCGGTGATCGCTGTTTCCAACGCGGTGCGGCGTTCGCGAGCCGGATTGTCCGACCCGAATCGTCCAAGCGGTTCGTTCATGTTCCTCGGCCCGACCGGTGTCGGTAAAACCGAGCTGTGCAAGGCATTGGCCGAATTCCTCTTTGATACCGAAGAGGCGATGGTGCGGATCGACATGTCCGAGTTCATGGAGAAACACTCCGTGGCTCGACTGATCGGCGCGCCACCAGGCTACGTAGGTTATGAGGAGGGCGGTTACCTGACCGAGGCGGTGCGTCGCAAGCCTTATTCGGTGATCCTGCTGGATGAGGTCGAGAAGGCCCACCCGGACGTCTTCAACATCTTGCTGCAAGTGCTGGAAGATGGCCGCCTGACCGACAGCCATGGCCGTACGGTGGATTTCAAGAACACCGTGATCGTCATGACGTCCAACCTGGGCTCGGTACAGATCCAGGAACTGGTCGGTGATCGTGAAGCTCAGCGCGCGGCGGTGATGGATGCGATATCCACGCACTTCCGGCCGGAGTTCATTAACCGGGTCGACGAAGTGGTGATCTTCGAGCCATTGGCTCGGGATCAGATCGCGGGCATTACCGAGATCCAGTTGGGTCGTCTGCGCAGTCGCCTGACCGAGCGGGAACTGAAGCTGGAACTCAGCCCTGAGGCCATGGACAAGCTGATTGCGGTGGGTTACGACCCGGTGTACGGCGCACGGCCACTCAAACGAGCGATCCAGCGCTGGATCGAAAACCCGCTGGCGCAGCTGATTCTGTCGGGTCGCTTCATGCCTGGCGATACCGCCAAGGGTGTCGTGGAAAACGACGAAATCGTCTTCGTCTGATCCACTGTTGTAGGAGCGAGCTTGCTCGCGATGGTCGTTAACGATAACGCGTAGTTTCTGGAAAAACGCGGTGTCATTGAGCGTTTCGCGAGCGAGCTCGCTCCTACACAATCCATAACTGAACAGCAGGCCTCGCATTGCGAGGCCTTTTTTTCGTCAGGTTGTTGAACTGAAAGGAAAAGGCTTGTAAAGTGCGCCCCGCAGTAAGTCACCCGGAAGGGTTTCTGCTCCCCAAGCAGAAATCTGAAATAAGTTGCAAATCATTAACTTGAATGCAATTTAGGGGGTTGACAGAGGTGCTTAAGATTGTAGAATAGCGCGCCTCAGACACACGAACGCAGCGATGCGAACGGGTCGAAGAGGTGAAGCAAGCTTCACAGTTGTAAATTGAAATACGTAGTTCCGTGATAGCTCAGTCGGTAGAGCAAATGACTGTTAATCATTGGGTCCCAGGTTCGAGTCCTGGTCACGGAGCCAATTTCAAACCGGGGTATAGCGCAGTCCGGTAGCGCGCCTGCTTTGGGAGCAGGATGTCAGGAGTTCGAATCCCCTTACCCCGACCATTTTTGGGTCGTTAGCTCAGTTGGTAGAGCAGTTGGCTTTTAACCAATTGGTCGTAGGTTCGAATCCCACACGACCCACCATTTTTGAAACCAGTTAACGCTGGGATCAGATCTTAAGATCAGAGGCCAAAAGCACTGATCGAAGAGGGCGACTTGTGAAGGTCGCCTTTTTTTTACCGGGGTATAGCGCAGTCCGGTAGCGCGCCTGCTTTGGGAGCAGGATGTCAGGAGTTCGAATCCCCTTACCCCGACCATATTAAAAATCCTCGTATCGAAAGATACGGGGATTTTTTTTGCCTTTGAGAACGTCGAATCCCTTCAAGGCATCATACAACTAGCCGATAACGAGCTGTCGAAGCTGGCCAATGCTTTGCAGGGCATGGTGCAACGCTTTCGGGTATAAATCCGCCAGACAAAAAAAGCCGCGCTTTTCGATGGAAAAGCGCGGCTTTGTTTTTGCAGGCTTAGGCGCCGTCTTGGTCTTTCAGGTGCTCGAACAGGCCTTTTGGCATTTTCTTGCCGTTGGCTTCGAAGTTGGCTTTCACGTTGTCGTAAGCCTCTTGCTCGTCGATGAAGCCGTCGTGGTTGGTGTCGATCTTGTCGAAATTGGACTTCGGCGCGACTTTCTGGAATTCAGCGCGGGACACCTTGCCGTCACCGTCGGTGTCGGTTTTTGCCATCGACGCATCACCACACTTGCCTTCGCCACATTTGCCTTCAGGGGTTTTCACCACCTGTTCGGCCGAGGCCAGCAGGTAGCCTTGGGTCAGAGGCTGCGAAGCGAAAACCGAGCCGGTCAACATCATGCCGCCAGCGAGTACAGCGCCGAGCAAACCGATAGTGTTTTTGGTGGTACGGGACATTTCAAATCTCCTGGGTTGCACGACACAACCGTTCGATAAAGGACGCCACGTAAGTGCGGCGATAACCGTAGCTGGCGGGGTGCCTTGCTCGGATGTGGCCATTTAACGGTCGGGGTGTATCGCTACTGTGTCGCGCAAGGGGAGAGTTTGTAAGCGAAGGGGCGAAATCGGGGGGGAGATACAGTGAGACACAGATCTCCAAACCAGTGGAGATCAAATGTGGGAGCGGGCTTGCTCCCACACTAGACCGCGTTAGTGCAGCTTGAGGCGCGGCTCGGTCCCGCGTCCGATCTTGCTGCCCAACATCAACATCGCCGTGCGGAACGCGCCATACAGCGCCATCTGGTGCATGCGGTACAGCGACACATAAAACATCCGCGCCAGCCAGCCCTCGAGCATCACGCTGCCGGTCAGGTTGCCCATCAAGTTACCCACAGCCGAAAAACGTGACAGCGAAATCAGCGAGCCGTAGTCGGTGTATTTGTACACAGGCAACGGCTTGCCTTCGATCCGCAGCTTCAACGATTTGGCCAGCAATGACGCCTGTTGATGCGCAGCCTGGGCGCGCGGCGGCACATTGCGATCGGTGCCTGGCTGCGGACAGGCCGCGCAGTCACCGAAGGCGAAGATATTTTCGTCGCGGGTGGTTTGCAGGGTCGGCAGCACTTGCAGCTGGTTGATCCGGTTGGTTTCCAGGCCGTCGATGTCCTTGAGGAAACCCGGCGCACGAATGCCGGCGGCCCAGACCTTGAGGCTGGCGTTGATCACTTTGCCATCGGCGGTGATCAGGCTGTCGGCGGTCACTTCGCTGACCGCCGCATTGGTCATGACGTTGACCCCGAGTTTCTCCAGGGTTTTATGCACAGGGCCGCCGATCCGTTCCGGCAACGCTGGTAGCACCCGTGGACCGGCTTCGATCAGGGTGATGTGCATGTTCTCCGGTTTGATCCGGTCCAGACCATAAGCCGCCAGCTCATGCGCGGCGTTGTGCAGTTCGGCGGCCAGCTCGACACCCGTGGCACCGGCGCCGACGATCGCCACACTGATCTGCTGCACCGCATCCGTTTGCCCGGCGTGAGCGCGCAAATAATGGTTGAGCAGTTGCTGGTGGAAACGCTCGGCCTGTTTGCGGGTGTCGAGGAACAGGCAATGCTGCGCCGCGCCCTGGGTGCCGAAATCGTTGGTGGTGCTGCCGACGGCGATCACCAGCGAGTCGTATGGCACTTCACGCGCCGGCACCAATTCCAGGCCGGCTTCGTCGTACGTGGCGGCCAGCTGGATTTTCTTCTGCGCGCGATCAAGCCCGCTCATGCGCCCCAGCTGAAACTCGAAATGGTTCCATTTCGCCTGGGCGACATAGTTGAGTTCGTCTTCGGAAGAGTTCAAAGACCCGGCCGCCACTTCGTGCAACAGCGGTTTCCAGATGTGGGTCAGGTTCGCGTCGACCAGCATGACACTGGCCGTGCCGCGCTTGCCCAGAGTCTTACCCAGACGGGTAGCCAACTCCAGACCGCCGGCGCCGCCGCCAACGATGACAATACGATGAGTCATGGGGATATCTCGCAAGGCTAAAAGAAATCGGTGCAATTACCCGAGCGAGCGCGAAGCAGCTCATAGCGTCAGGTAACTGATAAGTCGGCTCAACAGGCCCAGACCAATGGTCACTGCCAGCACCACCACCAGGAGCATCCACGGCCGGAAAGGCCGGCGCTCGACTCGGTGCTGGGACAGGTGCAGGTACTCTTCGACATGCTTCTGGTCGTCGGGGTTCAGGCGGCTGGTCATATCGTGCCTCGTCAGGGGTAGACGTTGCTGAATGTGTAGAAGCTACAGGCGAGTTTTAGCTTGCGTTGAACGGAGCATAGCCGCTGGCCGGAATGGGTTCGACACTGACCGTATCGTCCAGGCGAATGATCCCACTTTGTAACACTCGGGCGGTGATTCCACCATGTCCGCGAACGGCCTGAAAGGTCCCCGGGCCGAGGTTGCGTTGCAGACGCGCGCAGGGCTGGCACCAACCCGTGGTTTCGAAAATGGCCTGGCCGATCCTGAAGCGTCGGCCCTTGAGGCTGAACAGGTTTATACCGCTGATAACGAGGTTGCGTCGTAAATCATCAGGCAAGACTGGCTTGTCTTCCGCACGCCCCATCAGCGAACTGATCACCGCCAGATGCTCCCATTGAATCAACGTCACTTGCCGTGCATTGCGTACGCCGGGGCGGGCGCGATCACCGGTCAAGCCGGCCTCAAGCCGTGCTTCCACCGCTTCCAGTTCGATCATTGGCACGTGAGGCTCTGGCCGCACGCCGATCCAGCGGACGCGACCCTGTTGCGGCACTTCGGCAATCAATTCCTGCAACGGGCTCACAGGCTGATTCCGACGTCGAAGAGGATGCTGCGCCCCAGGTTGCTGCGCAGAAAGTCCGGTGCATCCGGATGGGCAAACAGCACACGGGCGAACGTCGGACCGACCAGCGACAGCGAGCGCCAGCCCTGACGCAAGTATTCGGTGGGCGGCGGGAAATGGCTGTTGAGGTCGAGCACTTCGCGCTTGAGGCTGGCGAAGGCGATGATGTCCAGCTCACCCAAATCCATGCCGCGTTCTTTGTAGTTGTGGGCTTTTTTGCGCAAGGTCGGCGCCAGTCTCAGCAGGAATTCATTGGCCGGAATGCGTTTGGGCTTGGCCTCACGGCGCACCAGCGAACTCAGGGAAAAGGCACTGCGCCGCCGCTGCAGCTCATCGCGCCACTCATCATTGAGGCGCCGGCCCTCGTCGAGCACGAAAAACACTTCGAAATTCGCATCGCGAAACAAAACGTCCGGCGGCTCCCCGGCGGGGGCGAATTCGTCGACGCGGTAAGGAATGTTCAGGCCTTGCAGCAGGCGCTGGCACACCCAACGCTCACGCTCCCATTTGCGGGCATTGGAGAGGAATGCGTTGGCCTGCTCGGCCGCAATGGTCAGCAGGCGTAAATAATCTGAGTCATCCATAGGCCCAAGCTTAGCGTTCAAATGCGACAAGCAGAAAGTGTTGAACAGTAAACAGCGTATCTGGGCACCCGGAAAGGGCGGTGTAGACTGATGGCCATTATGTGCCGGCGTACAAACGAGGAGTGGAACGTGAAATATTGGCCCGTGTTGTTGTTGAGTCTTCTGCCGCTCTGCGCACAGGCGCTGGAAGCAGGTGAGCGCTTGGCCCCCTGGACCTTGCTTGACCAATTCGATCAGGCTTACAGCCTCGACAACCAGACTCGAACATTGCTGGTGGCGCGCAGCATGGACGCCGCCAAACTGGTCAAAGCTGCACTTCAAGACCAACCCAAGGGTTATCTGGAGGCCCGGCACGTTGTATTTGTCGCCGACATTCAGCGCATGCCAGCGCTGATCGCAAAAATGTTCGCCGTGCCGGCCATGCGCGATTATTCCTACCGCGTGATGCTCGATCGTGATGGTCGTGTCGTGCCGCGTTATCCCGGTTCTGTGGATAATGTGCTGTGGCTGCAGCTCCAGGACGGCCAATTGGTTGAGCAGCACGAATACGCCACTGCCGCGCAGTTGCGTGAGGCGCTGGAGAAGGCGCGCCCATGATCGGCGCAGAGTTGCTGTCACCGCAGTCGTTGATAGTCGGCTGGTTGATTTATGTGCCAGTGATTTTATGGGCGATCTGCCGTGTGCCCTGGGTCGAGTTGTTTACCGATAGCCGCCGCCAGCACCTGTTGTTCGGCACGGTGTTCGCGCTGTTCATGCTGTGGCTGGTACGCCGGGATTTCGACACCGGCGTGTCCTATCACTTCATCGGCATGACCGCAGTGACCCTGCTGCTGGACTGGCCGCTGGCGATCGTCGGCGGACTGGTCGCACAAACCGGACTTGTGCTGCTCGGCCGTCAGGACATGGTCGCAATGGGGGTAAACGGTGCATTGTTGATTCTGCTGCCCGTGCTGGTCACCGAATGCTGCGCAATCCTGGTGGAGCGAGCGCAGCCGCGTAATCCCTTCGTGTATATCTTCGTTTCCGGTTTCTTTGCAGCGGCGCTGTCGGCACTGCTGTGCCTGCTGCTGGCGCTCTGGTTGCTGTGGTTCGACGAGCTGTTCGCCATGCCCTATTGGCTGGAAGATTTTGTCGGTTACCTGTGGCTGATCATTTTTCCAGAGGCGTTCATCAACGGCATGGTGGTCAGCGCGTTGGTGGTGTTCTCCCCGGAATGGCTGGAAACCTTCAACCGCACGCGCTATCTGTCGGCGCCCTGGAAGGACGACGATCCCAAGTCTTGATCCCTTTCAAATCCGCCAAATACTGACGATCCCATCCTCTGTTTCCAGAGTTTCAATCAAGCAGCTGATCAATCAAAACCGCGTTGGTATAGATCAAGCTGCCATCGCTCGCTCGGTGCCCGACCAAATGGAACTGACCACGCTCGTGGTGCAAATAGACGCGCATCTGGCAGTCGGACAAGGGGCCGTATCCCTCTGGCAAGATCAACTCCAAGGTGCTCATGTCGACATCGACCATGGCTTCACGCTCATGGGTCGTCTGCAGGCGTTCTTCAGCTTGCTCCAGACTCAGATGGAGAGGGCCATCGACGTAAAGATGGACTTCACCTATTGGGGTGGACTTTTGGTCGGGGCTGGTTTTGCACCAGCCTTCGATCGTCAGGTTACTCATGACGATGCCTCCGTCGTGGACTGCTGGATTCTGTGGCTCTTGTCTCTTCTCAATGCCATCACTTAGGCAGGGTTCGTCTTTTGGGGCCGCTTCAGGCCGATCTCTGCCGTCCGTAATCTGAAATTGAGTATAGCTGGCAACCGGGTCTCGCTTGCCGACCTCACGGCACAACCCGATGGCACTATACTTTTTACTGACTTTGCCACCACGGGTGGTACTTGTCTGCCCTGCCTGGGCGTCAGTGGCGATGCTTTTGCATAACCAATGAGCAACAGGAATAGGATGGAGAGAAAATGGCAATAGCAATTATCTTGATACTAATCGTTATTGCATCAGTGCTCTTCCATATACTTGCGCCTTGGCATGCAACACCGGCAGCTTCCAACTGGGGATCGATAGACACCACGCTGTTCATCACCCTGATCATTAGCGGAATATTTTTCATCGCTATCACGGTATTTATGGCGGTAGCCGTGATGCGTTATCGTCACAAGGAGGGTGCCAGGGCGCACTACCAGCCAGAAAGTAAAAAGTTGGAATTCTGGTTGATTGTAGTTACCTCGATCGGTATTGCCGCGATGTTGGCGCCAGGTCTGGTTGTTTACAATGATTTCATCCGGGTGCCGAAAGATGCTTATGAACTTGAAGTGGTCGCCCAGCAGTGGCAGTGGGCCTTTCGTTTTCCCGGCAAAGACGGAAAGCTGGGCAAGTCGGAAATCAAGTTAGTTGATTCCGTAAACCCCTTCGGCATTGATCCCAAGGACCCTGCCGGGCAGGACGATGTGCTTGTAAAAAATAATGAAGTCAGACTTCCGCTGGATCGACCGGTAAAAGTTTTACTGCGTTCTAAAGACGTGTTGCACAATTTCTATGTACCGCAAATTCGCAGCAAGATGGATATGGTGCCAGGGATGGTGTCGTACTTTTGGTTTACACCGACTAAAACCGGGAAGTATGAAGTCCTTTGCGCTGAATTTTGTGGCGTAGGTCATTACAACATGCGCGGCCAGATGATCGTGGAAGAGCAGGGCGCCTTCGATCAATGGCTGAACAGCCAACCGACTTTTGCGCAGACATTAACGACAGCTGCCAGGCCCAGTCGGGACAGCGTGCTGGAAAAAGGCCGCCAGTTGGCCGAAAAATACGGCTGCGGTGCCTGCCATAGCCAGGATGGCAGTACCAGTCTCGGCCCGGGATGGAAGGGATTGTACGGTCGCACTGAACAGCTTGCCGATGGCACCAGCGTGCAGGTCGATGAGGCCTACCTGAAAGAGTCGATCCTCGCTCCGCAGGCCCGCCTGGTACAAGGCTACCCGCCGGTCATGGTGGCCTATACTCTCAATGACGATGAACTGGGTGCACTCGTCGCCTTGATCAAATCACTGAGCGGTGCACCGCAAGACAATGAAGTTCCTGCCGGCGGAGCGTCGGGTTCAGGTGAAGACTTGGTGGCGCAGGGACAACAGCTGGCCCAGTCGCTCGGTTGTCTGGCCTGCCACAGTGTCGATGGCAACAAGGGCGTCGGCCCCACCTGGCAGGGCCTGTATGGCACGACAGTAACCCTTGCCGACGGTACGAGCATCAAGGCCGATGAGGGCTATTTAAAGGAATCGGTTCTTAATCCCGGTGCCAAAATCGTCAAGGGCTATGCAGCCCTCATGCCGGCCTTGACGCCGAGCGATAAGGAATTGGACGCGCTGATCGCTTTTATCAAATCCAAAGCGAATGCCGATGCTGATTCGAGCAAGGCGGAGACAGGAAAGTAGCCGTAAAGCAGCCAGGAATGCACTGAAACTTCGACAGGAGGATGACGTGATGGCCTATGCGGAGCAAGCCGAAACAGAAGCACTGCATGAACCCAAAAGTTTCTTGACCAAATACATCTGGAGTCAGGACCACAAGGTCATAGCCATTCAATATTCCTTGACGGCTCTGTTCGTGGGTCTTATCGCCGTGGTGTTGTCCGGCTTGATGCGCATGCAGATAGGCTTTCCCGGCAGTTTGGCGTTCATGGACGCCAGTGCTTACTATCAGGCAATGACCATGCACGGCATGATCATGGTCATTTACTTGCTGACGGCCTTGTTTCTCGGTGGCTTCGGCAACTATCTGATCCCGTTGATGGTGGGCGCCCGCGACATGGTCTTCCCCTACGTCAACATGCTGAGTTACTGGACCTATCTGCTAGCGGTACTGGTGTTGCTCGCCGGTTTTTTTGTCCCTGGCGGCCCCACCGGTTCGGGCTGGACGCTCTATCCGCCACAGTCCATTACTCAGGGGACACCGGGGACTGAGTGGGGCATCGTATTGATGCTCGTCTCTCTGGCGATTTTTATTGTCGCAACCACCATGGGCGGGTTGAACTACGTCACCACGGTGTTGCAGGCGCGTACGCACGGCATGACATTGTTTCGCATGCCGCTTTCCGTATGGGGCATCTTCATGGCCTCGATCATGGCCTTGCTGGCTTTCCCTGCGTTGTTTGTCAGTGCGGTCATGATGCTGTTCGACAAGCTGTTGGGCACCAGTTTCTTTATGCCGGCGATGATCTCGCTGGGGCAGCAGCTCGATCACCAAGGTGGCAGCCCCATATTGTTCCAGCATCTGTTCTGGTTCTTCGGCCACCCGGAAGTCTATATCGTTGCTCTCCCCGCGTTCGGTCTGGTCTCCGACCTGATCAGCACGCATGCACGTAAAAATATCTTCGGCTACCGAATGATGGTGTGGGCCATTATTGCGATTGGCGTACTCAGCTTTGTGGTCTGGGCGCACCATATGTATGTCAGCGGGATGAACCCGTACTTTGGCTTTTTCTTCGCCGTCACCACCTTGATCATCGCGGTGCCGACCGCTCTGAAAGTCTACAACTGGGTCCTGACCCTGTGGCGGGGCGACATCCATCTGACCGTGCCGATGCTGTTTGCCCTGGCCTTTATCGTCACCTTCCTCGTGGGCGGTCTGACCGGATTGTTTCTCGGCAATGTGATTGTGGATATTCCGCTCTCGGACACCTACTTTGTCGTCGCCCATTTTCATATGGTCATGGGTGTCGCACCGGTACTGGTGGTGTTCGGCGGCATTTATCATTGGTTCCCGAAAGTTACCGGGCGCATGTTGAACGACACCCTCGGCAAGTTGCATTTCTGGATTACCTTTCTGGGCACCTACACCATCTTCTTCCCCATGCAC
The DNA here is from genome assembly GCF_054897965.1 of Pseudomonas sp. LB3P81. NCBI lineage: Bacteria > Pseudomonadati > Pseudomonadota > Gammaproteobacteria > Pseudomonadales > Pseudomonadaceae > Pseudomonas > Pseudomonas sp. LB3P81. The sequence continues at coordinate 4,303,594 of NZ_JBUBVG010000001.1, forward strand.
TATCTGGGTTTCCAGGGCATGCCACGCCGCTACTACGCCTATGAAAACTACGCATTCATTCCGCAGTCGGCGCAAGAGTTGAATGCCTTCATTACGGTGGTCGCATTGATCGTCGGCGTTTCCCAGCTGCTGTTCCTGTTCAACCTGGCCTGGAGTGTTTTCAAAGGCAAACCCGCGGGCAGTAATCCCTGGGGCGCGGCCAGTCTGGAATGGCAAACGCCGAACACTCCGCCGATACACGGTAACTGGGGAGAGAAGCTGCCGGTCGTGCATCGCTGGGCCTATGACTACAGTGTGCCGGGGATTGAACAGGATTTCGTTCCGCAAACGGTCTCCGCCGAGGAGTTGGAGCAACTGCGGCAACTCAGTGCCGGAACCAGGATAGCGGACGTTAAAACATGAACAGACTGCTATTAAGAAACGCCGATGGCGCTGACCCCGGTGGCAGTTGGAATCGCGATCCTGAAGGTATTCAGTCCGCCGAGGGTGCCAATAGAAACCAAATCGCCAAAACAGGCCTGCGCTTGTTTCTGGCCGTGGTGAGCTCGTTATTCTTTCTCTTCCTGATCGCCTTTATCGCCCGCTCACAAATGGCCGACTGGCTGCCCCTGACAGAGCCCTTGGCGCCGCTGGCCAATCCATGGCAACTCTGGCTGAATTCGTCTTTTCTAGTGTTCAGTTGCATCGCACTGCAGTGGTCGCGCATGGCCGCCCGACAGGCTCGACTGGGCGCAACGGTCATTGGTTTTGCATTGGGGGGCGTATTTGCCATTGCCTTTCTGGTGGGGCAACTCTGGGTCTGGCAGCAGTTTGTCGCCTGGGGCTACTTTGTCGCCAGCAATCCGGCCAACAGTTTCTTCTACCTGTTGACCGGCCTGCATGGGCTCCACCTGCTGGGCGGGCTGATAGCCTGGAGCATAATCGTCGCTAAATTCCTGCATCGCGTGCCGTTGCCGCAACTCAGCGCCAGCGTAGAGCTCTGTGCCATCTATTGGCATTACTTGCTGGGTCTTTGGTTCGTGCTATTCGCGCTGCTGACCAGCACGCCGCAAACCTATGAAGCCATCGCCAGATTCTGCGGCCTGAGGTGAAAAGCCATGGCATCGCATCCACAAGCCCCCAGCGAGTCCGGCGCATCCAATCCACCAGGCTCGCCGCCTGCACCGGGATGGGAGGGCATTGCCAGCGACTGGTCCTCGGATAAAGACGCTTTCAAGCAGGTCCCCTGGGGCAAGGCGATGATGTGGATATTCCTGCTCAGCGATACTTTCATATTCACCTGTTTTTTAACCGGCTACATGTCGGTACGCATGACCATCACCGACCTCTGGCCGAACCCCAGTGAAGTGTTTGCATTGACGATCGGCGGTAGAGAAATCCCGCTTATTCTGATCGCCATCATGACCTTTGTGCTGATCAGTAGCAGCGGCACGATGGCCATGGCAGTCAATTTCGCCTATCGCCGTGATCGCGCGAAAACCACTGCCCTGATGCTGGCGACCGCTGCCTTGGGTGTGACCTTCGTCGGCATGCAGGCATTTGAATGGAGCAAGCTCATCGCAGAAGGGGTGCGTCCTTGGGGGAACCCCATGGGGGCGGCGCAATTTGGTGCCAGCTTTTTCATGATTACCGGTTTCCACGGACTGCATGTGTCAATCGGTGCCATCTACCTCAGCATTGTGGCGATGAAAGTAATGCGGGGAGATTATGAGCGCTCCGGAAACTATCAGAACGTCGAGATAGCCGGGCTTTACTGGCACTTCGTGGATTTGGTGTGGGTGTTTATTTTTGCTTTCTTCTATTTGTGGTAGAGGAGCACTGATGATGGCGCATGCTCAAGGTCAGCAACATCCAATCAGTTTGTACCTTAAAATCTGGGGGCTGTTATTCGTCCTCAGCACGCTGTCGTATCTTGTCGACTATTTCCACTTTCACGGCTACCTCAGGTGGACCCTGATTATCACTTTCATGTTGCTGAAGGCAGGTTTGATTGTCTCCATCTTCATGCATATGGCCTGGGAACGGTTGGCCATGGTCTACGCCATATTGGTTCCGCCGTTGTGTTTACTGGTGCTCGTCGGACTGATGGCCACCGAGGCGGACTATGTGTTCCTCAGCCGGGTCATTTTCTTCGGCCAATAGGTAACTTCCGGATGGCCTTGAGCCTCCGGGGCTACCCCGTAATAAATGGCTTTATATCGTTCGCTTGAACTGATGCCATCTGTGCAGCCAGGCTACTGTCCAGTGGGGGGCTGCCGTTCCTGTGCCGGCGATCGTCAGCTTTGGATGATGTTGGATTACCCGTTCCAATGCTGATTCCTGACTCGGCTCAACATCCACGAAGAAGACATGTTTGCCCATATCTACCATCTGTTTGAAATTGCGGAAGTGAGCGTTCGGCACCTGGATACCAAACAAGCCGCCTTCCCAGATGGAGAAGCCCAATATAACAACGGCAAGGAAGATAAAAGGCACCCAGCCTGCAGCGGATTCGGTCCAGCCCATCCAATAGGCGCCGCCCAGCACCAGCGCCGCGAGTGGCACACCAACCACTGCACCAATCTCGCCAGAGTGAACGACATCTTGTTTCATCAACGAGTTAACCTCGTGGAGATGATGTTCTTCAACGTCAGCCACTTTTTCACTGAGCACATGAATTTGTTCGGTATCGATGCCGTTGGCTTCCAGTTCATTTTCAACGGCTTCAAGATCGTCGAGATTGTCACTGATGTAATAGTGTCGGTTCATGCCGCACCTCCCATCTCGTGTTTGCTGTAGACCTCCTTTGTCAGCAGCCGTTAACTGAGATTAGCCATCGCTATTGTTGCCGTGGGAACGTTGCACACTTCATGCAATTCGAAAGAAGTATAGCACTCGCTAGCATGCTGGTAGGGGGCGTGTCAAGATCCTGAAGGAGGCGTCAGGGCCTGGCCACCTGGTCGATTTCTGGTACAAGTCACGCCCCTGACGATCGGGATCAGTGACGCGGGTCGAAATCGCCGCTGAACAATTCGTCCTCGGCATCCGGGGCCACTGGAATCTTGTGCTCTTCCGATGCCCATGCGCCCAGGTCGATCAGTTTGCAACGATCCGAACAGAACGGCCGGTTGACGTTGCTGGCGACCCATTCGACAGGAGCACCGCAGGTTGGGCAATTGACGGTTGGAATCTGGCTCATGACTGGCCTCCACGCAAAGTTAGGTAATAGTGATGCAGGCGTTCGACCTCGCTGTGCAGCCAGGCGAGGTCGCGGTCGTTGACCACCACCTCGTTGGCATGGCTCACGCGATCCTGGCGGCTGGATTGCGCCTTGAGGATCGCCTGAACCTGCTGTTCGCTGGTCTGGTCACGCTGCAGGGTGCGTTCGATCTGTAGCTGTTCGGGCGCATCGATCACCAGCACTCGCTGGGTCATGGCGTACTGGCCGGACTCGATCAGCAGCGGCGAAACCAGAATCGCGTAAGGTGATTTTGCCAGCGCCAGATGATGGGCGATTTCTTCGGCGATCAGCGGATGCAGCAAGGCTTCCAGCCAGCGGCGTTCATCCGGCACTTCGAAGATCAGTTTGCGCAACGCCGCACGATCCAGTTGACCGTCGGCCTGCAATACGCCGGGGCCGAAATGTTCGGCGATCTGCGCCAGCGCCGGGCGGCCCGGTTCCACTACCCAGCGCGCCGCATGATCGGCATCGACCACGTGCACGCCCAGGTCGATGAAGTGCTGGGCGGCCGCGCTTTTGCCGCTGCCGATGCCGCCGGTCAGGCCGAGAATCCAGGGTTTTTCCACAGGGGTATTCATTTCAAACCGACAAACTGCCAATAGAAGCCGGTTATTTGACCACCCCAGAGCAACGCAATCCAGCCGGCAATCGCCAGATAGGGACCGAAGGGGATCGGCGTCGAGGTTTTCGCGTTGCGCAGGCTCAGCAAAATCACGCCGATAACGGCACCGACCAGGGACGACAAGAGAAGGGTCAGCGGCAAAATCTGCCAGCCACCCCAGGCGCCCAGCATGGCCAACAGCTTGAAATCGCCGTGACCGATGCCGTCCTTGCCGGTGATCAGCTTGAACAGCCAGAACACCGACCACAGCGCCATGTAGCCAGAAATTGCGCCCCACAGTGCCTCAGTCAACGGCACGAACAACTCGAAGCTGTTGACGATCAGTCCCAGCCACAGCAGCGGCAGCACCAGTACATCCGGCAACAGTTGATGCTCGGCGTCGATCAGGCTCATGGACAACAGGCCCCAACTCAGCACCAACGCCATCACGGACTGCCACCCGAAACCGAAATGCCAGGCGATGAACGCCGACAGCAGGCCGCAGGCCAGTTCGGTCAACGGGTAGCGTTTGCTGATGGGCGTTGCGCAGCTTGAGCATCGTCCACGTAAAAACACATAACTGAGCACCGGGATATTTTCCCAGGCGCGGATCCGGTGCCCACAGTGCGGGCACTGGGAGTGGGGCAGCATCAGGTTGTAGGTCGGAAGCGGTGTTTCGCCAGGCAAACCGAGAATTTCATAGGCCTGCAGTCGCCACTCGCGCGCGAGCATTTTCGGCAGGCGCCAGATCACCACGTTGAGGAAGCTGCCGACCAGCAAGCCGATCACCAGCGCAATGACGACAAACACCAGCGGGTACAGGGTCAGGATTTCGTTCAAGGGCATATCAGATCGCTGAGCCGAGTTGGAAAATGGGCAGGTACATCGCAACCACCAGGCCGCCGACGATAACCCCCAGCACCACCATGATGAACGGCTCCATCAGACTGGTGAGGTTATCGACCATGTTGTCGACCTCGGCCTCATAGAAACTGGCGACCTTGTCGAGCATGTCATCCAGTGCGCCGGACTCTTCGCCAATGGCCGTCATCTGGATCGCCATGTTCGGAAAGACACCGGAGGTGCGCATGGAGAAGTTCAGCTGCATCCCCGTCGACACATCCTGCTTGATGCGCAGCACCGCACGCTTGAACACGATGTTGCCGGTCGCGCCCGCCACTGAGTCCAGCGCCTCGACCAGCGGGACGCCAGCGGCGAAGGTGGTCGACAGTGTACGGGCGTAACGGGCTACGGCGGACTTGTACATCAACGCGCCAACCAACGGCAGTTTCAGCAGCCAGGTGTCCGTCCAGTCCCGAAAGCCTTGCGATGTCTTGAAGGCGTGGCGCACACCGAATATCGCCGCGATCAGCACGCCAAGCATCAACCACCACCAATCCTGCATGAACTGCGACAGGCCGATGACCATCACCGTGAACGCTGGCAGTTGGGCACCAAACCCTTTAAACACCGACTCAAACTGCGGCACCACCTTGACCAGCAGAATCCCGGTGACGATGATCGCGACGAACACCACGGCCAGTGGATAAGTCATGGCTTTCTTGATTTTGGCCTTGAGGCTTTCGCTCTTTTCCTTGTAGGTCGCGACGCGCTCCAACAGGGTGTCCAGCGCGCCGGCCTGTTCGCCGGCATCCACCAGGTTGCAATAGAGCTCGTCGAAATACTGGGGCTTTTTGCGCAGGGCCGCAGCGAAGCTGTTACCCGCCGCGACCTCCTGTTTCACTTCGTCCACCAGTTTGCGCATGGCCGGGTTTTCGAAGCCTTCGCCGATGATGTCGAACGACTGCAACAGTGGCACACCGGCTTTCATCATGGTCGCCATCTGCCGGGTGAACAGGGCAATGTCATGAGCCTTGATGCGTTGGCCGAAGCTGAGAATCGAGGCGGATTTCTTGCGCACCTTGCCGGGGTTGATGCCTTGCTTGCGCAATTGCGCCTTGATCAGCGCCGGGTTCTGACCGGTGAGTTCGCCGGTCATTTTCGTGCCTTTTTTATCGGTGCCTTCCCAGGCGTACACACTGATTTTTGCTGCTTTGACCGCCATGTTCAGTCCTTGGTAACCCGGTTGATTTCTTCAAGGCTGGTGATGCCTTGCATGGCCTTGATGAGCCCGGAAGTACGCAGGTCGTTGAAGCCGTCCTTGCGCATCTGGATATCGATTTCCAGCGAATTGCCTTCGGCCATGATCAGCCGTTGCAGGTCTGCCGTGTTCTTCACCACTTCATAAATCCCCACGCGCCCCTTGTAGCCAACGTTGCACTGATCGCAACCGACCGGCTCATAGATCGTGAACGAGCCAATGCGTTCCTCGGGGAAGCCTTCCTTGATCAATGCCTCGCGGGGAATATCGATGGGTTTCTTGCACTGGTTGCACAGTTTGCGCGCCAGGCGCTGGGCGATGATCAGACTGACCGACGTCGCGATGTTGAACCCCTGAATGCCCATGTTTTGCAGGCGGGTCAGGGTTTCCGCCGCGCTGTTGGTGTGCAGGGTCGACAGCACCAGGTGCCCGGTCTGGGCGGCCTTGATGGCAATTTCGGCGGTTTCCAGGTCGCGGATCTCGCCGACCATGATCACGTCCGGGTCCTGCCTGAGGAACGAGCGCAGCGCCTGGGCAAAACCCAGTCCCTGCTTGGGATTGACGTTGACCTGGTTGATGCCTTCCATGTTGATCTCCACCGGGTCTTCGGCGGTGGAGATGTTGATGTCCACGGTGTTGAGAATATTCAGCCCGGTGTAAAGCGACACGGTTTTGCCCGAACCGGTGGGGCCGGTCACGAGAATCATCCCTTGCGGCTGCTTCAGCGCGGCCATGTACAAATCTTTCTGGCTCTGCTCATAGCCGAGGGCGTCGATGCCCATTTGTGCGCTGGACGGGTCGAGGATCCGGATCACCACTTTCTCGCCCCACAGGGTCGGCAGGGTATTGACCCGGAAGTCGATGGACTTGCTCTTGGACAGGCGCATCTTGATCCGCCCGTCCTGCGGTTTGCGCCGCTCGGAGATGTCGAGGCTGGCCATGACTTTCAGGCGTGCGGCGATGCGGCCGGATAGCTGAATCGGTGGCTTGGCGACTTCCCGCAGCATGCCGTCGGTGCGCATCCGCACGCGGTAGGTTTTTTCGTAGGGTTCGAAATGCAGGTCGGATGAGCCGCTCTTGATCGCGTCGAGCAACATCTTGTGGACAAAGCGCACCACAGGCGCGTCGTCGGCATCCTGTCCGGCGATGGCGTCCTGGTTGTGGTCATCGATCGACTCGATGTCGACACCATCGAGGTCGACATCGGCCATGTCTTCCAGGCCGGTGCTGTGGCTGTCGAAGAATCTCTCGATGGCGTCGCTGAGCTTGTCGTCCTCCACCAGAATGGCTTCGGTGTTCAGCCCGGTACTGAACTGGATATCGCTGGTGACCTGCTGATTGGTCGGGTCGGAAACCCCGACGAACAATTTGTTGCCGCGCCGCCAGAGGGGCAGGGCGTGGTGCTGGCGAATCAGTTTTTCGCTGACCAGTTCTTTGGGTTGGGACTCTTTGTCCAGGCAGTGGAGGTCCAGCAGCGCCATGCCGAAATGGTCCGAGGCAATCTCCGCAACCTGGCGGCTATTCACCAGTTTGTTCTGCACCAGATAACTGACCAGTGTGAGTTTTTGGCGTTGGGCTTGCTGATACGCCTGTTGCGCGCTTTGGTCAGTGAGCAGTTCGGCCAGCACCAATTGCTTGGCCAGACCGCTAAGGGCGATGTCATTCATAGGGATACCGGACGCAGACAGTTCATGACTTATAGCCTAGTCAACCGGTGGAACCAAACCAGCGCTGTTGAGGTGACAAAAAGTGTCAGATAGTGCGGATACTGGGGTCAGGAAAGGGCTCTGCGTTGTTTTTATCCCCTGAAAACGCGGGGGTGAAGGCTTGGCACGGGCTGTGCTGTGGCTAGTTCAGATCATGAGATTTCGACTCATGCATGGAGCTAGTCTATGAATACTCAGAAAGGTTTTACCCTTATCGAACTGCTGGTCGTGGTAGCGATCATCGGGATTCTGGCGACGTTTGCATTGCCGGCTTATTCGAAGTATCAGGCCCGGGCGAAAGTGGCAGCGGGGCTGGCGGAGATTGCGGCGTTGAAGGTTTCGTTTGAAGACCTGATGAATGCCGGCACTGCCGAACCCACTACACTGGTAGGCGCCGGTACAACTACTCAGAACTGTGCAATCGCTGTAACCGGTACGGTTTCCTCCGGCGCGGGCACCATTGTCTGCACACTGCAGAAGGCACCCGCACCTGTGGCAGGTAAAACTATTACGCTTAGCCGCAGCGCTACGGGCTGGTCATGCGCGACCGGTGTCACTGCCGATTACGCACCGCCTGGTTGCACCGCCTCTGCAACTTAATGACGCAGAGTTCCAAGTAAAAAGTGCCCCTATCGGAAGATCGGGGCATTTTTTTTTTTGGAAAAACGTCAAGTTTGTCGCGATGCTTAATGAGACGTAGAAAACTTCGGGAATTCATGGCCTTAGGCCCACGCCAAAACCCGCAACTTGCATGTACATAAATTCAAAGTCATGCAATTTGCATGATTCCGAAAAATTACAATTTACATAAGATATTGATTAATAAGGGATTATTACCTTGCCCAAAGTTGGCATATCGTTCGCAACATACCGAGTAACCCTGCTGACAAGACACGCAGCAGACTTTATGAAAAAACAGGAGTTACTCGTATGAAGAAGTTCGCTATCGCTGCCGCTACTGCTACCGCGCTGACCCTGACCATGGCCAACGCTGCATTTGCTCAAACCACCCAGGCTACCCAGGCGCCAATGGTGCTGGCCGCCGGTGAAATGACAGAAGCCAAAGAAGCTACCTCTGACACCTGGATCACCACCAAAGTCAAAGCTGACCTGGTTACCGAAAAAGGCATTCCTGGTACCGACATCAAGGTTGAAACCAACAAAGGCGTTGTTTCCCTGTCGTCCACCACTGCCGTGACTGCATCGCAGAAAGAAGTTGCGGTGAAAATCGCCAAAAACATCAAAGGCGTCAAAGCGGTCTCCGCTGACGGCCTGAAAGCCGAGTAAGGCAAGACTTCTCGCCTGAACCGGGAGAAGACGCGGTAGACGAGCCGAGTCATACGTCTGCCGCCACTTGAGAGTTCATGCGACGGCCATAAGGATGTGGCCATTACAGGCCCCGACATTCGTGTCGGGGCCAGTTCTATTCTGGGCGCAAAAAAAGATCGCAGCCTCCGGCAGCTCCTACAGGTATCCACATTCCCCTGTAGGAGCTGCCGAAGGCTGCGATCTTTTGGGTTCAATTACCGCGTTTGCTGGTGATCTGCCTCAGGCGATTCCCTTCAAACCGCAGGTACTGATACATCCCGCCGTTAGGCCCGTAGGTCCATTCCTCGACCTGGAACTCTTCGCGCCGATTGGCGCTGCGCTTGTAGCCCAACAGATCGCGGCTGACCGGTTCACCGCATTTCTGCAGCACCTCGCTGGACCTGTCCCCGACGCTGACCAACTGACTGCCGCAGCGCAGGGTATCGGCGGCCAAGGCCTGACCGGCCGCCATGGCCAGTGTCAGGCCGAACAGCAATTGTCTGATCATCATTCGGCGTCCAGATGCAGTGGTGTCACCACCTTACCGTCACTTTCCGCTTCGCCGAGGCTGGCGTCGATGAAATACACGCGGTCATCGGCCAACTGACCCTTGTCGACCAGATAGTCCTTGATGCTGCTGGCGCGGTCCTGGCCCAGTTGGCGCAACAGCACGTCGCTGGAGCTCCAGAACTTGATCACGTCCGCGCGCATTTTCGCGGTGCGTTCTTCCTTGCCCAGGTCTTTCCATTCGGCGGGCGGCTGGGTTTTCAGGCGGATGCGGTAGATGCCTTCCAGCAGCGGACCTTTCTCGCCGTCCGGCACTTGCAGCAACGAGGCCTGCGCCGGCACCTTGTCGCCGCGACGCTGGAGCATTTTGTAGTAGTTGTACTGGTATTCCCGTTCCAGGCGTTGCTCGGCGATCAGCGGGCCATCACTGCTGGCGGCAGCGGTGCCTTCGATTTCCAGGCGCAGGGCCGGACGTTCCTTGAGGGCCTGGGACAGCTTGACCAACGAACCTTCGGCCTCTTTGCTCAGGTCGCTGGAACCCGGTGCAAACGACACAGTGCCCAGGTCTTCCGAGCCTGCGCCACTGACCAGCCCGCCGATCATTTTGAACGGCGAGGCGGCGGCCTTGACGATCAGGTTGCGCAGGGTCTGCCAGATAATCGGCATGACGCTGAACTGTGGATTATTCAGGTCGCCGGTCACGGGCAGTTCGATGGAAATCTTGCCGTCAACGTCCTTGAGCAGGGCGATGGCCAGCTTCAGCGGCAGACTGGTGGCGTCCGGGCTATCGACTTTTTCACCGAGCTGTAATTGCTCGACCACCACTTTGTTTTCAGCCTTGAGCTGGCCTTTGGTGATCAGGTAATGCAGGTCAAGATTGAGCCGGCCCTTGCGGATACGGTAGCCGGCGAACTTGCCGGAGTAGGGCGTCAGCGTGGTCAGTTCGACCCGCTTGAAGCTGGTGGTGATGTCGAGGCTGGCCATCGGGTCGAACGGGTTGACCGAGCCCTTGATGGTCACCGGCGCATAACGATCGACCTTGCCCTTGACGTCTACGATCGCCGGTTTCGCCTGGCCACTGTCGATGGGGCCGATCTGGCCGTTGAGCTGTTGCACGGCGGTGGCGAAGTTCGGGGTCAAACTGAAGTCGGCAAAGTTGGCCGAGCCGTCATTGATGGCAATCCCGCCAATGTGGATCCCCAGCGGTTTGTCCTTGCCGGCCGGTTTGGCTGCAACGGTTTTGGCACCGGAGTCGGGCGGTTGCGGGATCAGCAGGTCATCGACGTTGGTGGTGCGGTCATCGTTGATCATGAAGCGCACATAGGGCTTGAACAGGTTGACCTTGTCGATCGACAGGCTGTCGCCGTGCTGATAATTCAGGCCCTCGACCACCACCTGTTGCCCCTTGAGGAAGTCGCGGGTTTTTAGGGTGTCGAGGGTGTGCAGCTGATCGATCTGCGCGCGTCCTGTCACGCTGAGTGCCAACGGCTCGGTGCTTTTCAGGTTGACCGCCAGGTCGCTGCCGAGCATGCCGCTGCGCAGTTCGAGGCGAATGAACGGGTTGATGTAGGACTGGGCAACCCGCAGGTCGATGTCTTTGGTTTGCACGTTGAGTCTGGCGCTGACCGGGGCCAGATTGACCTCGCCATCGGCGCTGATCTTGCCTTGCTTGCCTACGCCGGTGTCGAGCTTGAGGGTAAAAGGCGAGCCATTGAGGCTGTCGAAATTCTGCAGGTCCAGGTTCAGCGGGCTCAGGTCCAGCGTCACGGCGGGTTGCGCTTTTCGATCAGCCAGGTGCACTTGGTAATCGCGCAACTGCACATCTTTCAACAGCACTTGCCAAGGTTTGCTCGGCGGCGCCGGTTCAGCCTTTGGGGAGTCGGCTGCCGCTGGCGTGCTGACCGGTTCGGCTTTGGCCTTGGTGGCAGCTTTCGACGGTTGGCTGGCGAACAGCTTCTGCCAGTCGAGTTGGCCGTCAGCTTCAAGCGCCGCCCAGGTTTCCAGTTTACTGCTGCGGATCTTGCCCACCACCACTTGTTGTTTGGCCAGATCCACCGTGGTGTCGGTGACATCCAGTCGCGCGAGTTTCGCCAGTGGGCGACCGTCCGGGGCGTTGATGGCGAAGGGCGCGACACTGACCGCGACGTTGCTCAGCAGCAGTTCGGTTTCCTTGGAGAGGTTGAGTTTGTAGTCGGTGCTCAGGTTCAGCACGCCGTTTTCCAGCACCAGCGGCAGCGCGTCACGCACGTATGGCCACCAGACTTTCATCTGGCCGTCGGTGACTTTCAGCTTACCTTCGGAGGCGATCGGGATCAGGCTGAAGTTACCGGTCCAGTCGATTTGCCCACCCCCCGGGCCGACCGCGACCAACGTCATGTCGGCGTTGTCTTCTGGCAGCGTGCTGAGGTTGTTCAGCTCGAAATCGAGTTTGTCGTAGAGAAACTCGATGGGCTCGCTCGGGCGAGCGTCCCGGAAGTGCACATAACCGTCGGCCAGTTTGATCCGCTCTACGCGAAGCGGAAACGGTTTGGCGTTCGGGTCCGCCGGCGTCGGCTCGCTCGCCGGCAATTTGAACAGGCCGAGCAAATTGAGTTTGCCGTCCTTGCCGAAGAGGATTTCGGTCTTGGGTTTGTCCAGCTCGATATCAGACAGGTGCAGCGCTTTGGTCCAGAGACTGTCGATTTGCAGATTGGCGTACAGACGTTCGAAGCCGACCTGTTCCTTGCCCGGCTCGCCGATGATCAGGCCCCACAGGGTGACTTCAAGGCTGAAGGGGTTAAGTTCGATTCGCTGAACAGTGGCGGGCGTCGTGGCGTAGTTGGCCAACTGTTGGTTGACCACCCGCATTGCGATGCCCGGCAGAATCAGAAACCCCAGCAGGCTGTAGAGAGCCAGAGCAGTCAACAAGGCGCCGATAGCGCGGATCAATCCTTTGGGCATGTGCGGCTTCATCTGTCTGAATCGGAGTGCGTTGGAGTATGGCACGCGAATCCGGTTCCGAAGTCACCCAGCGTTATAGGATATATCTGATTTTGCCGTTGATTTTCAGAGCTGCAGGATCAGGGTTTTCAGCGGTGGCTGTTGATCCATGGACGGGAAATCGCCGCCCGGTTTCATCACTGTCCACTCGCGCACCGGCCGCCCGGCTTTTTCCGCACAGCGCAAAACCTGCTCGCGCCAGTCGTCCATGCTGACTTTTGCCAGGTTGTTGCAGCAGATCAGCACGCCATTGTCGGCGGTGGTCAGCAGCGCGGGTTTGAGCAGGCTCTGGTAGTCGCGCAGCAGGTCGACGGTGCCGAAAGCGCTCTTGGCCCAGGCCGGTGGGTCCAGTAAAACCAGGTCGTATTGACGTTGTTCCAGGCGTTGATAGCTCGGCAGTTTCTGCCCACGGCGCTGGCTGATGGGCAGGCCGGCGAGTTGGCGGATGGCCGGGAAATAATCGGACTGGATGAACTGCATGGTCGGCAACTGCGGATTGAGCAGACCGTTTTCACGGCCGACCGCCAGATTGCCCTCGGCGAAGTCCAGATTGCACACCTCGCTCGCGCCACCGGCCGCAGCGCTCAGGCCGACGCCACAGGTGTAGGCAAACAGGTTCAGCACGCTTTTGTTCTGGCTGTGTTCCTTGACCCAGCCGCGGGTGTTGCGCAGGTCGAGGAACAGCAGCGGGTCCTGCCCGGCATGGCGGCCACGGACCCGGTAGTTAAGGCCCCATTCGTGGCCGACCAGATCTTGCAGGGCGGCTTCGTCGGCGCGGTAGACAGTGTCTTCGCGGTCGATGCGCGAGTTGCCCCGGGAACGGTCGTTGTAGACCAGCAAGGTCTCGAAGCCCAGGTGTTGATTGATCGCCTCGTGCAGTTGCAGCAGGGCGTCGCGCTCCAGCGACTGGTGAAAGCTCTGCACCAACAGCTGCGGGCCGTAGCGGTCGATGGTCAGGCCACCGGCGCCTTCCTGGCTGCCATGGAACAAGCGATAGCAATCGGTGCCTTGCTGATGCAGTTCGGCAAGCAGGTCCTGGCGATGTTCGAGGGCGGCGCGCAGCGCCTGATTCAAGGAAGACATGCTGGGCGCCTTGCAGGGGAGGGAATTTGGCGCGGGAGTTTAACACTGTGGCGAGGGAGCTTGCTCCCGCTGGGCTGCGAAGCGGCCCCCAATTTCTGCCCTTGTCGAAAATTTTGCGAGCGCTTCGCACTCGAGCGGGAGCAAGCTCCCTCGCCACATATGGCCGACATTCAGATTTTTGATATTTCGCCTGAGTTCAGGTCAGCAACCCCATCCGCCGCTTGGCCCGATGCACCGAGCCATTGCGCACTGCCCAGCGCAGCATCGGTGCACTGCGGTTGACGCTGGCACGGATCAGCGTGCGTTGCAGCGAACTTTGCCGCACACCGAGCAGGTCACTGGCCCAGTCCGGCAGCAGGTCGATTCCGGCCTGCATCATCAATCCACCGAACGGCTTGGCCAAACGGCTGGGGGAGGGCGCGTTCAACAACAAGCGCAGGACTTCGCGACTGCGTTCGTCACACAACAGTTGCGGGCGGACTCGTTCAAGATAATCGGCCATTTCCTGCCGCGAACGGGGCACCTCACGGGCACCGAGGCGTTCAGCGATCACGGCGATTTCATCGTAATAACGGTCCTGATCGGCCGCCGACAAGTGCGGATTGCGGTAGCGCAAATGCGCCGCGAGGAAGTTGCTGACCTCGGCTACGTGCACCCACGTCAGCAGATCGGGATCACTGGCAGCGTAGGGCCGGCCATCCGGCGCGGTGCCGGTCACTTGCAGGTGGATGGTGCGGACTTTCTCGATCAGCCAGTCGGCATCTTTTCGCGAGCCGAAGGTGGTGCCGGAAATGAACTGCCCGGTGCGGCGCAAGCGACCGAGCATGTCCTCGCGGAAATTCGAATGGTCCCAGACCCCGGCCAGCGCCAACGGGTGCAGGGCTTGCAGCATCAGCGCGCTGATACCGCCGATGAGCATGCTGCTGAAGTCGCCGTGAACCTGCCAGCTCACCGAATCGGGTCCGAACAGGCCAGGATCGCCTTTGGGGTTTTCCAGGTCGAGCTTGCCAAGGGACAGACCGGAGAGGCTCATGACCTGGGTTTCGATGCGGCTGCGGATGAATTCCATGGCAACTCTGTAATTCTGTAGGAGCGAGCTTGCTCGCGATGGACGTTAACGATAACGCGTGTTTCCTGAATAAACGCGGCGCGCTTGCGTTCATCGCGAGCTCGCTCCTACAGGGGCAAGGCGTTACTGGTTCAGGCGTTTATCGACCAGGTCCTGAACCACGCTCGGATCGGCCAGGGTCGAAGTGTCGCCCAGACTGTCCAGTTCGTTGCAGGCGATCTTGCGCAGAATCCGCCGCATGATCTTGCCCGAACGGGTTTTCGGCAAGGCCGGTGCCCACTGGATCAGGTCCGGTTTGGCGAAGCTGCCGATTTCCTTGCTGACGTGGGCCAGCAGTTCTTTCTTCAGTTCGTCGGTGGGTTCGGTGCCGTTCATGGGCGTGACGAAGGCATAGATGCCCTGACCTTTGACGTCGTGAGGGTAACCGACCACGGCGGCCTCGGCGATGCTGTCGTGCAGCACCAGGGCGCTTTCGACTTCGGCGGTGCCGATGCGGTGGCCGGAAACGTTGATCACGTCGTCGATGCGCCCGGTGATCCAGTAATCGCCGTCTTCATCGCGGCGGGCGCCGTCGCCGGTGAAGTAGTAACCGGGATAGGGTTTGAAGTAAGTGTCGACCATCCGCTGCGGGTCGCCATAGACACTGCGGATTTGCGCCGGCCAGCTGGATTTGATCGCCAACACGCCGCTGCCGGCGCCTTTGATTTCCTTGCCCACTTCATCGAGCAGCACCGGTTGCACACCGAACATCGGTTGCGTGGCGCAGCCGGGTTTGATCCGCTGCGCGCTGACCAGCGGGCTGAGCATGATGCCGCCGGTTTCGGTCTGCCACCAGGTATCGACGATCGGGCAGCGCTGTTCGCCGACGGCATTGAAATACCAGTCCCACGCTTCCGGGTTGATCGGCTCACCGACACTGCCGAGTAATCTGAGGCTCGCCCGGGACGTTTCCTTCAACGGTTCGGGGCCTTCGCGCATCAGCGAACGCAGGGCGGTGGGGGCGGTGTAGAAGATGTTCACGTGGTGTTTGTCGATGACCTGCCAGAAGCGCGCGCTGCTCGGGTAGCTCGGCACGCCTTCGAAGATCAGCGTGGTCGCGCCATTGGCCAGCGGCCCGTAGACGATGTAACTGTGGCCGGTGACCCAGCCGACATCGGCGGTGCACCAGAAGACTTCTTCGTCGCGGTAGTCGAGCACGTACTTGAAGGTCATCGCCGCTTGCAGCAGA
The DNA here is from genome assembly GCF_054897965.1 of Pseudomonas sp. LB3P81. NCBI lineage: Bacteria > Pseudomonadati > Pseudomonadota > Gammaproteobacteria > Pseudomonadales > Pseudomonadaceae > Pseudomonas > Pseudomonas sp. LB3P81. The sequence continues at coordinate 4,319,396 of NZ_JBUBVG010000001.1, forward strand.
TAACCGCCGGTGGTGTGCAGCACGCCTTTGGGTTTGCCCGTGCTGCCGGAGGTGTAGAGGATGAACATTGGGTCTTCGGCGTCCATCGGCTCGGGCGGGCAATCGTCGCTGACGTCGCGCAAGGCCTGGTGATACCAGAGGTCGCGGCCTTCGACCCAGTTGACCTCGCCTTGGGTGCGCTCGACCACGATCACGGTGCTGACGTTCGGGCAACTTTGCAGCGCCTGGTCGACATTCTGCTTGAGCTGCACGAACTTGCCGCCGCGCACGCCTTCATCGGCGGTGATCACGGTGCGGCAGTCGGCGTCGAGGATGCGGTCGCGCACAGAATCGGGGGAGAACCCGCCAAACACCACCGAATGCACCGCGCCGATTCGCGTGCAGGCGAGCATCGCGTAGGCGGCTTCGGGGATCATCGGCATGTAGATGCACACGCGGTCGCCTTTCTTCACGCCACGGCTTTTGAGCACGTTGGCCAGGCGGCAGACGTTGTGATGCAGTTTTTTGTAGGAGATCTGGGCCGATTCGGCGGGGTCGTCGCCTTCCCAGATGATTGCGATCTGATCGCCACGTTTTTCCAGGTGACGGTCGATGCAGTTGTAACTGACGTTTAATTTTCCGCCGGCGAACCAGCTGGCCTCACCGGTTTTCAGGTTATAGCGCTGGACGGTATTCCACGGTGCGCTCCAGCCGAGGAAGCGTGTGGCCTGTTCAGCCCAGAACGTGCTGGGGTGTTCGATGGATTGGCGATACAGGCGCTTGTAGTCGTCCTGACTGAGTTGTGCGGCCCGGCGGACGGCATCGGCTTTGGGGAACGTGCTGATATCGAACATGACGGTTCCTTATTCTTGTTTTGCGACAAGAGGGGAGCAGCGCGACCCTCGTAGGAGCTGCCGAAGGCTGCGATCTTTTGATTTTGCTTTTAGAAGATCAAAAGATCGCAGCCTTCGGCAGCTCCTACAGGGATAGCGCACGCCACCGATTTTGCAGTAAACCCGGTGCCGTGGAACTGTCGATGCAGCGATTTGAAGGGGCGAGTAAACCGCCCCTTCAGCCTATCACCCGCGATGACGCCCGCGGAAGTAGTTGATCAGCCCTTGGGTGGATGCATCGTCAGCCGGGGTTTCTTCGCTGCCGACCAGGCGGTTGTAGACGCCTTTGCCCAGCTCTTTACCCAGCTCCACGCCCCACTGGTCGAAGGCGTTGATGCCCCAGACCACGCTTTGCACGAAGACTTTGTGTTCGTACATCGCCACCAGTGCGCCGAGACGACGCGGGCTGATGCGTTCGACCACCAGCGTGTTGCTCGGACGGTTGCCCGGGATCACCTTGTGCGGTGCGAGTTTCTGCACGTCCGCTTCGGCCATGCCCTTGTCCCGCAGTTCGGCTTCGGCCTCGGCGCGGGTCTTGCCGAGCATCAGCGCCTGGCTTTGCGACAGGCAGTTGGCGTACAGCCACTGGTGGTGATCGGAGACCGGGTTGAAGCTGACGATCGGCACAATGAAGTCGGCCGGGATCAGTTGGGTGCCTTGGTGCAGCAACTGGTGATACGCGTGCTGACCGTTGCAACCCACGCCACCCCAGATCACCGGGCCGGTGTCGGTGGACACCGGCGTGCCGTCCTGACGCACGCTCTTGCCGTTGGATTCCATGTCCAACTGTTGCAAGTGCTTGGTGATGTTACGCAGGTAGTGGTCGTACGGCAGGATCGCGTGGCTTTGCGCGCCCCAGAAGTTGCCATACCAGACGCCGAGCAAGGCCAGCAGCACCGGCATGTTCTGTTCGAAGGGGGCGCTCTGGAAATGCTGGTCCATGGTGTAGGCACCGGACAGCAGTTCCTTGAAGTTGGACATGCCGATGGCCAGGGCAATCGGCAAGCCGATGGCCGACCACAGCGAGTAACGACCACCGACCCAGTCCCACATCGGGAAGATGTTTTCTTCGCGGATACCGAACGCCACTGCGGCGGCGTTGTTGCTCGAGACCGCGATGAAGTGACGGTACAGCTCGGCTTCCGAACCGCCCTGAGCCAGGTACCAGGCGCGAGCGGCCTGGGCGTTCTTCAGGGTTTCGAGGGTGTTGAAGGATTTCGACGAGACGATGAACAGCGTGGTCTCGGCGCGCAACTTCATGGTCAGCTCGTGGAACTCGCTGCCGTCGATGTTTGCCAGGTAGTGGCAACGCACGCCTTTCTGGGCGTAGGACAGCAGCGCTTCGGACACCAGCTCGGGGCCGAGGAACGAGCCACCGATGCCGATGTTCACCACGTCGGTGATCGGCTTCTCGGTGTAACCGCGCCACAGACCGTCGTGGATGCGGCCCACGAGGTCGGTGATCTGGTTCAACACCTTGTGTACTTCAGGCATCACGTTGACGCCATTCACAGACAGCTTTTCGCCCACTGGACGGCGCAGCGCGGTGTGCAGGGCCGGGCGACCTTCTGAGGAGTTGACGATCTCGCCGTCGAACAGCGCTTTGATCGCGCCCTGAAGGTCGACTTCGTTGGCCAGGCCCACCAGCAGATCACGGGTCTCGGCGTTGATCAGATTCTTCGAGTAGTCGAGAAACAGGCCGCAGCTGCTGAGGGTGAATTGAGTAAAACGCTGCGGGTCGGCATTAAAGGCTTCGCGCATGCTGAAATCCTGCATGGCTTGGCGGTGGTCATTCAACGCTTGCCAGGCGGGCAGAGCGGTCACGTCGTGAGGAGTGCGGTAGTACGCCATCGCTGCGGGTTTCCTTTTTACTTGAACGGCCTGTTGAACACTAAAAATCCCGGAGCACTGTGGGGGGGCGTCCGGTCAACTGCGTCGACACGATTTCATGGCACAGGGCGAATACAGTAAACCTCGCGCTGCGATCTGTCTTGACTTTGTCTGACCCGTTCCCGGTACTTTTTTATACATCAAGCAGGGAACGGTCCGACAAACGGAAGAGAAGGTTCGGTCAGGCAACCTGAACCGGAATGGCATTGCTGGTGTGGCTCAACTCGTTACCCGGCGCCATGTAGAGCATGCGCGGCTTGAAGTTGAGCAGCTCGGCTTCGCTGTAGTGAGCGTAAGCGCAGATGATCACACGGTCGCCGACCTTGGCCTTGTGCGCCGCGGCGCCGTTGACCGAGATCATGCGCGAGCCTGCTTCGCCACGAATCGCATAGGTGGTGAAACGTTCGCCGTTGTCGACGTTGTAGATCTGGATCTGTTCGTATTCACGGATGCCGGACAGGTCCAGCCATTCGCCGTCGATGGCGCAGGAACCTTCGTAATCGAGAACTGCGTGGGTGACTTCGGCGCGATGCAGCTTGGCCTTGAGCATGATGGCGTGCATGAGTGTTTCCCAGGTCGGAATCGAACGGCGGGCAGCGCCCACAGGCGCGTAGGAGCTGCCGCAGGCTGCGATCTTTTGATCTTGCCGTTGCTGTTTATTAATTCTGTTTGTTTTTCGGGGCTTGTCGTTTATACCGTTGTGTCGAGATTCAGGTGCAGGTTGTCGATCAACCGCGTGGTGCCGAGGAACGCCGCCACCAGAATCACCAGGTCCCGATCTTCCGCCGTTGCAGGACGCAACGTCAGCGCATGGCGGATTTCCAGGTAATCGGTGCGTAAGCCTGCGGCTTCGAGTTGCTGCTGTTGTGCCGCGATCAGCGTCGGGTAATCGCGACCACCTTGTTTAATGGATTCGGCAATCGACGACAGTGTGCGATAAACAACTGGCGCAACCGCCCGCTGTTCTTCGCTGAGAAACCCATTGCGCGACGACAGCGCCAGACCATCGGCCGCGCGGACCGTCGGTTCGCCGATGATCTGGATCGGCATGTTCAGGTCATGCACCAGCGCGCGAATCACCGCCAGTTGCTGGAAGTCTTTCTGGCCAAAGATCGCCAGATCCGGCTGAACCATGTTGAAGAGTTTGTTGACCACTGTCGCCACACCTTCGAAGTGCCCCGGACGGCTGGCACCGCACAGGCCTTCGGACAGTTGCGGAACGCTGACGCGGGTCTGGCCGGCCATGCCGTCGGGGTACATTTCTTCAGCGGTCGGCGCGAACAGCAAGTGGCAACCGCCCTGGAGCAGTTTTTCCTGGTCGGCCGCGAGGGTGCGCGGGTACTTGTCGAGGTCTTCGCCGGCGCCGAATTGCAGCGGATTGACGAAAATGCTCGCGACCACGAAATCCGCCCGTTGGCTGGCTTTGGTAATCAGTGCGATGTGACCGCTGTGCAGGTTGCCCATGGTCGGCACGAAAGCAATGCGCTTGCCTTCGCTGCGGGCGCGGGCCACGGCGGCCCGCAGTTCGCGTACGGTTTTTACGGTGTTCATGCAGAGAATCCGTGTTCGATACCAGGGAAAGTGACTGCTTTGACTTCGGAAACATAAGCGCCAAGTGCCGCTTGAATGTTTTGTTGTCCGGTCATGAAGTTCTTCACGAACTTCGGTACCCGGCCTGTGATCGACAGGCCCAGCATGTCGTGCAGCACCAGCACCTGGCCGTCGGTGCCGCTGCCGGCGCCGATACCGATCACCGGGATCTTCACGGCCTGGGTGATTTCTTCGGCCAGCTCACTCGGCACGCACTCGAGCAACAGCATCGCCGCGCCCGCCTGTTCGAGGGAGATCGCATCGGCACGCATCTGCCGCGCCTGGTTTTCATTGCGTCCCTGGACTTTGTAACCGCCGAGGATATTCACCGACTGCGGCGTCAGCCCCATGTGCGCACACACCGGGATGCCGCGCTCGGCCAGCAGACGGATCGAGTCCGCCAGCCAAAGTGCGCCTTCGACCTTGACCATGTGCGCACCGGCCTGCATCAACAGGGCGCTGTTGCTCATGGTTTGTTCGATTGTGGCGTAGGCCATGAAAGGCAGGTCGGCGAGGATCAACGCGTCGCTGTTACCGCGTTTGACGGACGCGACGTGGTAAGCCATTTCGGCGGTGGTCACCGGCAGGGTGCTGTCGTGACCTTGCAGAACCATGCCGAGGGAGTCGCCCACCAGCAGCACTTCGACGCCAGCCTCATTGCAGGCGTGGGCGAAGGTCGCGTCATAGCAGGTCAGCATGGTGATTTTTTCACCTTTTTGCTTGAGACCTTGCAGAGTGGTCAGGGTGATGGCTGGCATGAAAAGATCCTCATTCAGGCGCTGTGGAAACTACTGCGAGTAACGCGCGTGATTCTTCGTTAAATACAGGCGCACGGTCTGTTGTCGTGCTTTTAAGGCCTGGATTGCGCCCTTCAACGCCGGGTTGGCGGCAGCGGGACGCCTATAGTCGTGAGGAGAACTCGGGAAGTCAATTGCGTGTGTTACCGCGTTGTTACGTCGACGGTGTTACCGGGGTTACTGATGCGATTCAGCAGCCGCAGATCTTGTACACGACACAAAACCAATGTGGGAGCGGCGGTGCGACGATTCGACTTGCTCGCGAATGCGGTATATCAGTCAAAATTTATGTCGACTGACACAATGTATTCGCGAGCAAGCCCGCTCCCACAGGGGGTTTTATCAATTTGTAGTGAATCGTTCCAGGCCGACGAACGGGCAGGCCGCGAGCAGTTCGGCCAAGGTACGGCCATCCGCCAAACGCAAATCCGCAGGCGCCAACTCGGCCAGCGGGTACAGAACGAACGCGCGTTCCTGCATATGGTAATGAGGGACTTTGAGACGGGGTTCGTCGATCAAGCGATCGCCAAACAACACGATGTCGAGATCCAGCGTGCGCGGCCCCCAACGCTCAAGGCGTTCACGACCCTGTCCGTTCTCGATGGCTTGCAACGCATCGAGCAGGTCCAGCGGCGGGAGCGTGCTGTCGAGGGCGGCAACTGCGTTGGTGTAACGCGGTTGGCCAGGCAGCAGCGAATCACTCTGATAAAACGCGGAAACCCCGACCAGTTCGGTCTGCGGCAATCGCGCCAGCGCATCGACAGCGCTGCGCAGTTGTTCGGCGGGGTCAGCCAGATTGCTGCCCATGCCGATGTAGATGCGTTCCATGCTTACTCGCCCGTGGTGCTCGGTGCACCGGCCGCGCGTTTGCGCTTGGCGCCACCGCTGCGGCGACGTTTGCGTGGCGCACCGGCGCCGTCGTCCTTGCCGCTGAGGTCGCGGATCATGTCACGACGTTCGCTTTCGTTGGCGTCCTGATAATCCGTCCACCATTCGCCCAGGCCATCGGTCTGCTCGCCGGCGCTTTCGCGCAGCAGCAGGAAGTCGTAACCGGCGCGGAACCGCGGGTTGTCCAGCAACAGGTCGGCGCGTTTGCCGCTGCGGCGCGGCAGACGTTCCTGCATGTCCCAGATTTCGCGAATCGGCATGGTGAAGCGTTTTGGAATCGCGATCCGCTGGCACTGTTCGGCAATCAGTTCGTGCGCCGCTTCCTGCATCGCCGGGATCGGCGGCATGCCACGTTCCTGCAAGCGCAGCACGCGGGCAGGCAGGGCAGGCCAGAGCAGGGCCGCAAACAGGAATGCCGGGGTCACCGGTTTGTTCTGCTTGATTCGCAGGTCGGTGTTGATCAGCGCTTCGCTGATGAGGGTGTGGGTGTACGTCGGGTTGTATTCCAGCGCCTCGGCACTGGCCGGGAACAGCGGATCGAACAACTGCAAGTCGACCAGCATCTCGAAAGTGTCCGCGGCATGGCCGGAGAGGAACAGCTTGAGCACTTCTTCGAACAGCCGGGCCGACGGGATCTCGCGCAGCATCGGTGCCAGGTCGCGGATCGGCAGGGCGCTGTGTTTTTCGATGCCGAAATTCAGCTTGGCGGCGAAACGCACGGCCCGCAGCATCCGCACCGGGTCTTCCTGGTAGCGTTGCTTCGGGTCGCCAATCAGGCGGATCAGGTGATTGCGAATGTCGTGGACGCCGTTGGCGTAATCGAGAATGCGTTCGCTGACCGGATCGTAATACAAGGCATTGATGGTGAAGTCGCGACGTTGCGCGTCTTCTTCCAGCGTGCCGTAAACGTTATCGCGCAGAATGCGCCCGCTCTCGTTGCGGGAAGACTGGTTGCTGTCTTCCTCTTCGTCGTTTTGCGGGTGATTGGCGCGGAACGTCGCGACTTCGATGATTTCGCGGCCAAAGTGGATATGCACCAGTTTGAAACGACGACCGATGATCCGCGCATTGCGGAATTCGGCGCGAACCTGTTCAGGGGTGGCGCTGGTGGCAACGTCGAAATCTTTTGGCGTGATGCCGAGCATCATGTCACGCACACAACCGCCGACCAGATATGCCTGGTAGCCGGCGTTCTGCAGGCGTTCGACGATATTCACCGCGTAACGGCTGAATTGTGCCTTTTGCAGCGAATGTTGGCCGCTGTTAAGCACTTCAGGCGTGCTGCGGATGTGTTGCGTATGACGCTTGGGAGAACGGAATGACTGGAACAGCTTCTTCAGCATGGGATGCACTGTATGAAGGAATGTTCGGCCATAACGAAGAATGACCGCATGATGGGCGGGGATTCTAGCATTTAGTCGGGGGATGGTGTAGGACGCAGCAAATTTGAGCTGTAGGCGGGAAACTGTAGGAGCGAGCTTGCTCCGGGCGGCGTTCCGACGAAGGTCGTTAACGATAACGCGTCAAACCAGGTACACAGCGGTGTCCTTGCGTTTTTCGCGAGCGAGCTCGCTCCTACAGCCTACAGCGAGCAATCCAAATCGCAGAAACTACAAGGGGAGCCGAAGCTCCCCAAGAAGTAGTTGCATGTTCTATTTTTGTTATTGGTTTCGGGCTTCTTGTTTTTGTTGAGTGCCCGCGTCATGAAGTTTTCCTTCATGACCCTCCCAATCGGGAGCCAAGAGCAAACGGATTGCTTTGGTCGCTGTGCTGCAGTGATCTTGCGATCCAACCAGTTCAGGCTCTGTCTCAAGACAGTTTTTGTTGTTCTCGGCCTGGTCGTGGGGCGAACCCCAAATACAACGCCTCTCCAAAAGAATCAGTTAGCTGCGCCTCTCGCCGTCTTGTTTTTATTGTGCGTGAGTCGATTCGTCTTATTTTTATTGTCTTGTGCATTGCTTGTTATTGTTCTTGTACCAAACATATAGCAGGGTGCGTGCCAACTTTTGCGATGCCCAGCAAAACAAGGGGTTTCGCCGTCTGATGGGGTTGTTCGAGGCCAAAAAAAACCGGGGCTTCGTTACCGTAAGCCCCGGCTTCTGTTACGTACAAAAAATCAGGTAACAGTTTTTTCATAAAGTCATGTGTTACCCGCGCACCGTACAGGTGACGTTCAGCTTTCGCTGGCCACCCCGGTCTTGCGTCGCGGGATACCCAGGCGCTGCCGGCGCTCCCACAGGCATTTACGGCTGACCCCGAGTTTGCGTGCCAGCTCGGTTTCGGTCATGTGGTCCTGATGCTCGAGAACGAAGTGCTGGAAGTAGTCTTCCAGTGACAGGTCCTCGGTCGGCTCATGATTGTTGTTGCCGGCGCCGTTGCCCTGTTGCGGAGGCAGGCCGATGAACTCGTCGTCTTGAAGGTCGCTCAGCTCGATGTCGATGCCGAGCAGCTCGGCGGAAATCTCCGGGCTTTCGCACAGGATGACTGCACGCTCGACTGCGTTTTCCAGTTCGCGCACGTTGCCCGGCCAGGAGTAGTGACGAATCGCTTGCTCGGCGTCCGGGGCGAACTTCAGGTCGGTGCGGTTGACCCGCGCGCTCTGCCGCGCCAGGAAGGCATTGGCGATTTCGTTGACGTCGGCACCGCGTTCGCGCAGGGCCGGCAGTTTCAGGGCGATTACGTGGAGGCGGTAATACAAGTCTTCACGGAACTGGCCGATCTTCGCCAGGCTCTTGAGGTCCCGGTGAGTCGCGGCGATCAAACGCACATCGACCTTCTGCGACTGGACCGAACCCACCCGGCGAATTTCGCCTTCCTGCAACACGCGCAGCAAGCGAGCCTGGGCTTCCAGCGGCAGTTCGCCGATCTCGTCGAGGAACAAGGTGCCGCCGTCCGCCGCTTCCACCAGACCGGCACGGCCGGCGCTGGCGCCAGTGAACGCACCTTTTTCATGGCCGAACAGTTCGGACTCGATCAGGCTTTCCGGAATCGCCGCGCAGTTCACCGAAATCATCGGTGCCTTGGCGCGTCTGGACAGGTTGTGCAGAGCGCGGGCCACCAGTTCTTTGCCGGTGCCGGATTCGCCCTGGATCAGGACATTGGAATCGGTCGGCGCGACTTTGCGGATCTTGCTGTACAGATCCTGCATCGGCGGGCAGGAGCCGATGATGCCGATTTCGCCGTTGCTGTTGTCGATACCCGGTTTCGCCGCGCCATTGGCGGCTTTGCCGACGGCAGGTTCACCGCTGGCCTGCACCGATTGCCGGTCACGCAGGATGCGCGCGACGGCCTGCAGCATTTCGTCGTGGTCGAAAGGTTTGGCGATGTAATCCACCGCGCCCATCTTCATCGAGTCGACCGCCGAACGCAGGCTGGCGTAGCTGGTCATGATCAGCACCGGCGTGCCCTGGCCGAGTTTGATCAACTCGGTGCCCGGCGCGCCAGGCAGGCGCAGGTCACTGACGATCAGGTCGAACGTGGGAATGGTGAAGCGTTCTTGTGCTTCCTGCACTGAACCGGCTTCGCTGACCTGGTACTGGTTACGTTCCAGCAGGCGGCGCAAGGCGGAGCGGATAATTGTTTCGTCTTCGACGATCAAAATGTGCGGCATTGATTCGATACTCTCGACGGTCTCAGTTCACAGCGGACGTCGCTTCGACATGACGCGGCAAGGTCACCCGGATACGGGTGCCGCGTTGGCTTTGAACATCAGCCGGGCTGTCGATGGTGATTTGTCCATAATGCTCTTCAACGATGGAATAGACCAGTGCAAGGCCCAGACCGGTGCCTTCGCCAGGATCCTTGGTGGTGAAGAAAGGTTCGAACAATCTATCCATGATGTTCTTCGGAATACCGCTGCCTTCGTCTTCCACGATCAGGTCGACCGTGTGTTCGCCGGCTTCGCTTTTGACCCGCACCGCGCTGCCGGGAGGCGAGGCGTCACGGGCGTTTGAGAGCAGATTGATCAGTACCTGGGCAAGGCGCTGCGGATCGCCTTCGACCCAGTGCTCGGGGTCGCACAGGTTGTAGAACTGCACTTCGAAATTGCGCCGGTTCAGGGCCAGCAAACCGATGGCATCCTGGGCCACTTCGGCCAGACAGACGGGCTCGTCGCTGTGCTGATGACTGCCGGCATGGGCAAAACTCATCAACGACTGAACGATGCGCGACACGCGTTTGGTCTGCTCCAGGATCTGCCCGCTGATCTCCTTCAGCTCGCCATCGTCTTCACGTTCTTCGCGCAGGTTCTGCGCCAGACACGCGATGCCGGTAATCGGGTTGCCGATTTCATGGGCCACGCCGGCGGCCAGTCGACCAATGCTGGCCAAGCGCTCGGAGTGCACCAGCTTGTCTTCGAGCATCTGGGTTTCGGTCAGGTCTTCCACCAGCAATACCAGGCCACTGTTGCCCGGTGCGAGCGGTTCGTCGATCGCCGCTTTGTGCAGGTTCAGCCAGCGAGTCTGACCATCGAGGGCCAGATGCTGCTTGTGCAAATGCTCGTCCGGCAGATTGATGAAGCCTCGCAGCAGTTCTTTCCACGGATCGGCGATGGTGCTCAGGCGCGAACCGACCACGCGCTGCGCGGCAATCCCGGTCAGCTCCTCCATGGCTTTGTTCCACATGAGGATTTCCTGATCCTTGGCCAGCGAGCAGACGCCCATGGGCAATTCCTGCAGAGTCTGGCGATGGTAGCGGCGCAGGGCATCGAGTTCAGCGGCCAGGCCGGTCAGGCGCGAGTGGTAATCCTCGAGGCGGCTTTCGATGAAGTGAATGTCCTCGGTGACGTAGTTTTCGCCGCCGGCCTTGTAAGGCAGGAAGGTTTCAACCATGTCCTGCGCCACGCTAGGCCCCATCAGGCCGGAGAGGTTGGCTTCGATCCGGTCACGCAGACGGCGCAAGGCATAAGGCCGGCGCTCGTCAAACGGCAGATAGAGATCGCGTAGCGCTTGTTCGACTTCTTTCTGCGCAGCCTTGGCGCCCAAGGGTTTGGCCAGTTGCGTGGCGAATTCCTGCGGCGAAGCGGCGTGCAGTTCGCGGCGTTGCGGACGGCGCACGTTGTCCACGGCGCAGGCTTCGGCGGCGCTGGCCTCTTCGGGACTGGCGTTGGTAAACAGCGAGATCAGGGTGAACATCAGCACGTTGGCGGCCAGCGAAGCGATCGCGGCCATGTGCCAACTGGTGTCGTCCAGCACGTAGATCATGTTCAGCAGCGGAATGTAGAACCCCTGCAGATTGCCGACCAGCGGCAACAGCATGGTCACCAGCCACACCAGAATCCCCGCCAGCAAACCGGCGATGAAGCCGCGACGGTTGGCGGTCGGCCAATAAAGAACGGACAGCACACCCGGCAGGAACTGCAATGTCGCCACAAACGCGACGATGCCGAGGTTGGCCAGGTCCTGTTCGGTGCCCAGCAGCAAGTAGAAACCGTAACCGGCCATGATGATCGCGACGATCAGCGCCCGGCGCGTCCATTTCAGCCAGCGATAGATGTTGCCTTCGGCTGGCGGCTGATAAAGCGGCAGCACCAGGTGGTTCAGCGCCATCCCGGACAGTGCGAGGGTGGTGACGATAATCAGCCCGCTGGCTGCCGATAATCCACCGACATAGGCCAGTAGCGCCAACGCCTTGCTGTTGGCGGCAATGCCGATGCCCAGCGTGAAGTATTCCGGGTTGGTGGTGGCGCCGAGTTTCAGCCCGGCCCAGAGAATCAGCGGTACGGCCAGACTCATCAGCAGCAGGAACAGCGGCAAGCCCCAGCTCGCGCTGACCAGCGAGCGCGGGTTGAGGTTTTCGGTAAACGTCATGTGATACATGTGCGGCATCACGATCGCCGACGCGAAGAACACCAGCAACAGCGTGCGCCACGGGCCTTCTTGCAATGGCGTGTGCAAAGCGGCGAGGGCGGTCTGGTTTTGCAGCAGCCACAGTTCCAGATGTTGCGGACCGTCGAATACGCCATACAACGCATAGAGGCCAACGCCGCCAAGCGCGATCAGCTTGATCACCGACTCAAACGCAATCGCGAATACCAGGCCTTCATGTTTCTCGCGGGTGGCGATGTGGCGCGAGCCGAAGAAAATGGTGAACAACGTAATCAGGGCACAGAAGCTCAGGGCTACACGATGTTGCACGGGCTCGCGGGTGAGGATGCCGATGGAGTCGGCCACCGCCTGAATCTGCAACGCCAGCAACGGCAGTACGCCGATCAGCATGAAAATCGTGGTCAGTGCGCCAGCCCAGGTGCTGCGGAAACGGAACGCGAACAGGTCGGCCAGCGACGACAATTGATACGTGCGGGTGATTTTCAGGATCGGGTACAGCAACACCGGCGCCAGCAGGAATGCGCCGGAAACCCCGAGGTAGCTGGAGAGAAAACCATAGCCGTACTGATAGGCCAGACCCACGGTGCCATAAAACGCCCAAGCACTGGCGTAAACACCCAGCGACAGGGTGTACGTCAGCGGGTGGCGAATGATCGCCCGGGGGATCATGCCCCGTTCGCTGATCCAGGCCACGCCGAACAGTACCGCCAGGTAGGCGGCGCTGATCAGGATCATCTGGGTCAGGCTAAAGCTCATCGGCATCTTTTTGGCTCTGCAGGATGAAGGTCACGACGATCAGAATCAGCCAGAGCAGATAAGGGCGATACCAGGCGCCAGTGGCGTCGATCCACCAATCCATGATGGCCGGGGAGAACAGATAAATCCCCACTACCAGGAGCAGGACCAAGCGATAGATGTACATCCCGGCCTCTCTTTTTTATGCGCGTGCCCGAAAACGTGCGGCGATGGTAACGGATGGGCGCGCCACTGCAAGTGTGATCACTGTAGTTGCGCTTCGGGCAGGTTGAGTGTGCGCGGGATCTTGAGTGCATCCCAGTGGACGATTCCCCAGTTCAGCACTTCACGTGGGGTGGCATACGCCAGTTCGGCGCCCGGATTCTGCCCGAGTGCGCGCAATGCACGCAGTAACAAAGGCGTGGCCTGATCTGCGGTCAGCGGCGGAGAACGGTAGGTTTTGCCAAGCTTGTTGCCGTCAGGCTGGGTAATCAGCGGGATGTGCAGGTAACGCGGTTGCGAGAAACCCAGCAGTTCTTGCAGATAGAGCTGACGTGGCGTGGAGTCGAGCAAGTCCGCGCCACGGACGATGTCGGTAATGCCCTGCCAGGCGTCATCGAGCACCACGGCCAGTTGATAGGCGTAGAGCCCGTCGCGGCGGCGGATGACGAAATCGCCAACATCACGACCCAGGTGTTGCCGGTACTCACCTTGCACCCGGTCGATGAAGTGGTATTCCAGCTCGGGGACGCGCAGGCGAATCGCGGCGTCTTCAGTGCCATGGCCGGCATTGCGGCACAGGCCCGGATAAATGCCGTGCCAGGGCTCAAGCTGTTTTCGCGAACAGGTGCAGGCGTAGGCCAGGCCGTGGTTGAACAGGCGATTGAGCACTTCGGCGTAGGCATCGTGCCGGTCGCTCTGTCGGACCATTTCGCCGTCCCACTCGAAACCGTAGCTTTCCAGTGCCTTGAGAATGGCCGCTTGCGCACCGGGTTCTTCCCGTGGCGGATCGAGGTCTTCCATGCGCATCAGCCAGCGACCGCCCACCGCGCGCGCGTCGAGGTACGAGGCCAGCGCTGCGACCAGTGAACCGAAATGCAGATGGCCGCTGGGCGTGGGGGCGAAGCGTCCGATGTAGGTGGGGGTGGCGGTGACGGTCATAAGGGCGATGCTACTTTGTCGGGTCGTGCGGCGGCCACCCTGTGGGAGCGGGCTTGCTCGCGAAAGCGGTGTGTCAGCCAACACTAATGTTGAAACTGCCGGCCCCTTCGCGAGCAAGTCGAATCGTCGCACCGCCGCTCCCACAGGTTTTGTGTCGGGGGGGAATTGCGGAAACAAAAACGGAGCGTTCGCACGCTCCGTTCTTCGTTCAAGTCGAGATTACTTGCCGACTTGCTTTTCCTTGATTTCCGCCAGGGTCTTGCAGTCAACGCACATGTCGGCGGTAGGACGGGCTTCCAGTCGCTTGACGCCGATTTCGACGCCGCAGGACTCGCACCAGCCATATTCTTCGTCTTCGATCAGTTGCAGCGTCTTGTCGATCTTCTTGATCAACTTGCGCTCACGGTCGCGGGCACGCAATTCAAGGCTGAATTCTTCTTCCTGGCTGGCACGGTCTGCCGGGTCAGGGAAGTTGGCCGCTTCGTCCTTCATGTGATCAACCGTGCGGTCGACCTCCTGCATCAAGTCCTGTTTCCACTTGTTCAGGATCTTGGTGAAGTGAGCGCGCATGGGTTTGCCCATGTACTCCTCGCCCTTAACTTCTTTGTAGGGTTCGAAGCCGCTGATCGACTGGTTTTGCTGCTTTGCTTGGGTGGACATGAAATAGACCGCCTCTACTCTTGTAATCCATTGCGCAGGATTGCTCCATCACCGACACCTGCCGGCCCTGCGGCTGCAAGCGGGCGAACTTACCAGATCAAATCGGACCGCGCTACTCCTGGATGTCGAGGTAGTGGCCCGCTGGGCTTGCAAATGATTGCAAAGCCTTGTCTGGTGGTGCTGGAGACCTGATCAATTAATGATTTTAGTCAAACCTTGCGCACTCGCATGAGTCGTTTGTGGCCAGGGTCATAACGCGTCTGACCGCTTTAGGTTCTCGCTCGTTCCTGCGCTTGGGTAGAATCGGTTTTTTTACCCTGTTGAAGGAAGGCTAATGGCTCAGTCCTACAGTGCCCGCAGTCGCGCGATCGAACCGTTCCATGTCATGGCGCTGCTGGCGCGGGCCAATGAACTGCAAGCCGCCGGCCACGACGTGATCCACCTGGAAATCGGCGAGCCGGACTTCACCACCGCCGAGCCGATCATCCGGGCCGGCCAAGCCGCATTGACGGCGGGGAAGACCCGTTATACCGCCGCCCGCGGCATCCCCGAGCTGCGAGAGGCGATTTCAAACTTCTATCAACAACGTTACGGTTTGAGCATCGACCCACAGCGAATCCTCATCACGCCCGGCGGTTCCGGCGCGTTGCTGCTGGCCAGCGCCTTGCTGGTGGATCCGGGCAAACACTGGCTGCTGGCGGACCCGGGTTACCCGTGCAACCGACATTTCCTGCGGTTGGTGGAAGGTGCGGCGCAGCTTGTTCCTGTGGGGCCGGACGTGCGTTATCAGCTGACACCGGACTTGATCGACCGTCACTGGGATCAGGACAGCGTTGGCGCGCTGGTGGCATCGCCGGCCAACCCGACCGGGACCATCCTGACCCGCGACGAGCTGGCGGGGCTGTCGACCGCGATCAAGGCACGCCACGGTCATCTGGTGGTGGACGAGATCTATCACGGCCTGACCTACGGCACCGATGCCGCCAGCGTGCTGGAAGTCGATGACAACGCCTTCGTGCTGAATAGTTTTTCAAAATATTTCGGCATGACCGGCTGGCGACTCGGCTGGCTGGTGGCGCCGGAAGCGGCGGTCGGTGAGCTGGAAAAGCTCGCGCAGAACCTCTACATCAGTGCTCCGAGCATGGCCCAGCACGCGGCGCTGGCCTGCTTCGAACCCGCGACCATCGCCATTCTGGAAGAGCGTCGCGCCGAATTCGGCCGTCGCCGCGATTTCCTCTTGCCCGCCTTGCGAGAGTTGGGCTTCGGCATCGCCGTGGAGCCGGAAGGTGCGTTCTACTTGTACGCCGATATCAGCCAGTTCGGCGGCGATGCCTTCGCGTTCTGCCGACACTTCCTCGAAACCGAGCATGTGGCGATCACGCCGGGGCTCGACTTCGGGCGTTACCAGGCCGGCCATCACGTTCGGTTTGCCTACACCCAAAGTCTTCCGCGCCTGCAGGAAGCGGTTGAGCGCATTGCTCGCGGCTTGAAGAGCTGGCAAGGCTGATGCGCTTTCATCCTCCCCTTGAAGAAGGTCGCCTGATTCGACGTTACAAGCGTTTTCTCGCCGATATCGAAACCGTTCGCGGCGAGTTGTTGACCATTCACTGCCCGAACACCGGCTCGATGCTCAATTGTCAGGTTGAGGGCGGGCAGGTCTGGTTCAGTCGCTCCAATGATCCCAAGCGCAAGTTGCCGGGCACCTGGGAAGTCGGCGAAACCCCTCAGGGCCGGCTGTTTTGCGTGAACACCGACCGAGCGAACGGTTTGATCGAAGAAGCGCTCAGGGCTGGCGTCATCACCGAACTCAACGGCTTCACCGAGCTGAAGCGTGAAGTGGCCTACGGTCAGGAAAGCAGCCGCATCGACTTTCGTCTCGATTACCCGAGCGGGCCGGCGTATGTGGAAGTCAAAAGCGTCACGCTGGGATTCGATGGCTCAGCAGTCGCGGCGTTTCCCGATGCGGTCACCCAGCGTGGCGCCAAGCATTTACGGGAATTGGCTCATCTGGCCCGGGACGGGATTCGCGCGGTGCAGTTGTATTGCGTGAATCTCACCGGCATCGATGCCGTGCGTCCTGCAGAGGAAATCGATTCGGCCTACACGGCCGCTTTGCGAGAAGCGGTGGCGTGCGGGGTCGAGGTGTTGGCTTACGGCGTGCGGTTGACCCATGAGGAAATGGTGGTCGACCGGCGTCTGGAGGTGGTGCTCGGCGGTTAAAGGCTGATCCAGATTCCTTGATCGTCTTCGCGACTTTCGACGGTGGTCAGGGATTGCCCGGCGCATGGGCCGGCGACGCACTCGCCGTCTTCGATCAAGAACAATGCGCCGTGAGTGGCGCACTGGATCAGGCTGTTGCTGGGGTCGAGAAACTGGTCGGGTGTCCATTCCAGCCCGACGCCACGGTGCGGGCAGCGGTTGATGTAGACGTAGACCTGACCGGCCCGGCGCACGGCAAAGAGCTTCTGGCCGTCGAGGTCGAAACCGCGACTGCCGGATTCGGCCAGCTCAGAGCCTGCGCAAAGAAACTTCATGTCTATCCTCAATCCGGTAGCTCGTGACCGGATATGTCCGAGCTTGACGTGCAAATGCAAACAATTATCAAATGGCCACCTTGCCCGTCGGGTGCAGGTGCCGGACGCCGAGGATACTTGGCCTGTCACTTCAATGCCTGGGAAAACTTTAAAGGAAGCTGTTTATGCGCCTGAGTAACCGCGTTGCCGCGCTGTGTGTCGGACTCTTCGTCAGCCACCACGCCGCGGCGACCGAGTTGCCACAACGCTGGGTCAGCGCCGGTGGCGCCTTGTCGGAGTGGGTCAGTGCGCTGGGCGGTGAATCGAAACTCGTGGGTGTCGATACCACCAGCCAGCATCCTGAATCCCTCAAGGCGTTGCCCAGCATCGGCTATCAACGGCAACTGTCGGCAGAAGGCATCCTGAGCTTACGCCCGCAAATTCTGGTCGGCACCGAAGAAATGGGGCCGCCACCGGTGCTGTCGCAGATTCGCACGGCGGGCGTGCAAGTCGAACTGTTCTCGGCCCAGCCGAATCTGCCGACGTTGCAGGGTAACTTGCAGCATTTGGGCAAGTTGCTCGGCGCTGAGGACCGGGCTGCGCAATTGTTCCAGGCTTATCAACAGCAACTCGATCAGCAAAAGGTTCGGGTCACCAAGGCACAACTGACGCAACAATCACCGGGCGTGTTAGTGCTGTTGGGTCACGCGGGCGGCAAGCCGCTCATCGCCGGGAAGGACACCGCTGCCGATTGGCTGATCCAGAGAGCCGGCGGGCACAATCTGGCGACACACACCGGTTACAAACCTTTTTCCAATGAATCCTTGATCAGTCTGGACCCTGAAGTGCTGGTGTTTGCCGACCGCGCACTGACCGGCGAAGCGGCGCGCGCGGCGTTGTTCAAGGAAAACCCGATTCTGTCCTCGACCCGCGCCGCCAGGGACGGGCGCGTCATGGAGCTTGATCCGACGCTGCTGGTGGGCGGGCTCGGCCCGCGGTTGCCCGATGCGTTGAAAAAAATCAGCGACGGTTTCTACCCCGGCACTGCCGCCCAATGACAATCCTGGTAAAACCCCGCGTATTGTTCATAGGTCTGGGCCTCCTGTGTTTGTTGGCGATCTGGCTGTCATTGGCGTTGGGGCCGGTGAACCTGCCGTTGCTCGATACCTTGCGTGCGGCGCTACGCATGATCGGCTTGCCCATTGGGCCTGACGGGCTGGAGCAGGCCGAACTGATCCTCGGACAAATTCGCCTGCCGCGTACCTTGCTGGGGTTGGCGGTGGGCGGTGTGCTGGCGCTGTCGGGCGTGGCGATGCAGGGGTTGTTCCGCAACCCGCTGGCCGATCCGGGGCTGGTGGGCGTTTCCGGTGGGGCGGCATTAGGCGCGGCGATTGCGATTGTCGGCGGTTCGGTGTTCGGTGGACTTCCTGAATCCCTCGGTCCGTATCTGTTATCGCTGTGCGCGTTTCTGGGTGGTCTCGGTGTGACAGCATTGGTCTATCGACTGGGTCGGCGTAATGGGCAAACCGATGTCGCGACCATGCTATTGGCGGGTCTCGCATTGACGGCGCTGGCCGGCTCGGTGGTGGGGCTGTTTACCTACCTGGCAGATGACACGACTCTGCGAACGCTGACCTTCTGGAACCTGGGCAGTCTGAACGGTGCCAGTTATTCGCGACTCTGGCCGTTGCTGTTGATCAGTGCCGGCGTGGCGCTGTGGTTACCGCGTCGGGCCAAGGCCTTGAATGCGTTGTTGTTGGGAGAGTCGGAGGCGGGTCACTTGGGCATCGACGTCGAAAAGCTCAAGCGCGAACTGGTGTTTTGCACGGCGTTGGGCGTCGGCGCGGCAGTGGCGGCAGCGGGGATGATCGGTTTTGTCGGCCTGGTGGTGCCGCATCTGGTGCGTCTGTTGGCCGGTCCGGATCATCGGGTGCTGCTGCCGGCGTCGGTGCTGGCGGGCGCCAGTCTCCTGTTGTTCGCCGATCTGGTCGCGCGACTGGCCTTGGCGCCGGCGGAACTGCCGATCGGAATCGTCACCGCGATGATCGGTGCGCCGGTCTTTCTTTATCTACTGCTGCGAGGGCGTGCCTGATGTTGCGAACGCAAAATCTGCACATCCGCCGGGGCCGCAAGATCGTCTTGATGGATGTCACGCTTGAACTCAAACCGGGGGAAGTCCTCGGCGTGCTGGGACCTAACGGTGCGGGAAAAAGCACGCTGCTGGGTGCCTTGTGCGGCGAGTTGCACGCTGATCACGCCAGCGTATGGCTCGATGACCGCGAGTTGCGTGACTGGACCGGTGCGCAGCGAGCCCAGCGTCTGGCGGTATTGCCGCAAGTCTCGACCCTGGACTTCGCTTTTCGCGTCGAAGAAGTTGTAGGCATGGGACGCTTGCCGCATCAGACCGGCCGGGTCCGGGATGATGAAATCGTCGCCGCCGCATTGCAGGCCGCCGATGCCGGGCATCTGAGTGGTCGCAGCTATCTGGCGTTGTCCGGTGGCGAACGGCAGCGGGTGCATCTGGCGCGGGTGCTGGCGCAGCTCTGGCCGGGCGAAGCGGGGCAAACGCTGTTGCTCGATGAGCCGACCTCGATGCTCGACCCGCTGCACCAGCACACCACCCTGCAAGCGGTGCGCGAATTCGCTGATCGCGGCGCGGCGGTGCTGGTGATCCTGCATGATCTGAACCTGGCGGCGCGCTATTGTGATCGCCTGTTACTGCTTGAAGGCGGGCGCCCGGTTGCGCTCGACACACCCGAGCAGGTGTTGCGCCCGGAACCGCTCAAGGCAGTATTCGGGCTGGAAGTGCTGGTGCAACAGCACCCGGAGCGCGGGCATCCGCTGATCATCGCCCGCTGAGTTTTGAAGGGGAGTGAGTGCATGCGCGTCATGCTGATTCTGGCTGTGCTGATGCTCAGTGCTTGCCAGCATATTTCGACGCCGCCACCGGTCGTCGGCGAGATTCGCGACGTGCGCAGCGGTCAGACATTGACGGCGCAGGAGTTGGTGCAGCGACTGGCCAAGCCTTCGCGATTGATCGTGGGTGAGCAGGATGACAATCGCGATCACCATGAACTGCAACGCTGGTTATTGCGGGTGCTGGGAGAGCAGCGCCCGCAAGGCAGTCTGCTGCTGGAAATGCTCACGCCGGATCAACAATTGCGCGTCGATGACGTTCGCCACACCTCGACGCTGCCCGCCGATCTGTCCGGTGCATTGGCCTGGGAGCCAGGCTGGGACTGGAATCTCTACGGCCCGGTTGTCCGTTTCGCCCTGTCCCAACCGTATCCACTGCTGGCCGCCAATCTGGACACCGTCGAGGTGCGTGCTTTCTACACCAGACCGCCGACATTGAGCGGCGCTCGCGCCAATGCCGCACCGGTCAAGGCTGAGTTGCTGGCCCAGATCAGCGATTCCCATTGCGGCCTGCTGCCCGCCTCGCAAATGCCGGCGATGCTCGCGGTGCAGCAACAACGCGATCGACGCATGGCCGAGCGGCTGCTGGCGGCACCGACTCCGTCGCTGCTGTTTGCCGGTGCTTATCACGCGCGCAAGGATGTGGGTGTGCCGATTCACGTACTTGATCTGGGGGCGCCCGAAGCACCCACGGTGTTGATGCTGGCGCAGCAGGGCAATGAGGTCACGGAGGCGATGGCCGATTACGTCTGGTACACCCCGGCCACACCGGCGCCGGACTACTGTGCAGAGATGCGAAAGCAGTTCGGCAAATGACAAAAGACTTTTCCACAGGCAAAAAAAGACCCGGCAAGAGCCGGGTCAAATAACCGTGATTAGCCTGATGAGGAGATATCTGAGAGTCCGAACCAAGGGCTTTTCAAATATCGACCAGTCTCGCGACCAGTTGTGATAATCATAGCGATTCTCATTACCAAGTCAACCGCAGATTCTTCATTTATTTGAAAGTCACCTGCCGGTTGCCGGAAAGCCCCGTATTCATTGGGTTTCAGTGTGTTCGCTTGAGCGAACTCAGCTGCATGATCTGCTTGTTCAGCAGGTCAATGCGTTGTGCCATGCTCTCGATCAGGCTGTGGGCGATCTTCGGATTGCTTCGGGTCAGGCTGAGAAACTGGTCTTTCGGAATCAGCATGACGGTGCTCGGTTCGCTGGCGATCACACTGGCGTTTCGCTTTTCGCCAGTGAACACCGCCATGGCGCCGAAGATCTCGTTTCTTGGGACATCACCGACTTTATGTCCGTCGACAAAGGCTTCGGCGTGCCCTTCGATGATGACGAACACATGATCGGCCTCATCGCCCTGATGGACCAGCAGGTCGCCTCGCGCCACGCGCTGAAAGCCGTTGGTGCTGAGAAACTCGGGTTGTTGGAGGCGAGCGATTGCGTCAGTCAACAGCGCGGTCTGGCCGGCCAGGTATTGCAGGAACAACTCCGAGCGTTCCGGGTCGGCGTAGATGTGCTGGAAAACTTCGGATCGCAGATAGGGCGTCAGTGCCAGTGGGCTATCCGAGCACAAGCGACAGCGCGGCAAATCGGCGTCTTGGCGCAAGCCGACCAGATCACCTTCATGCAGATAAAACAGTGGGCGTTCGTCGATACAGCCATGCAGCAGGCCGCTTTTCAGCGCAAACAGTTGATTGCCGGGCAATAAGGCGGTCAGGTTGTCGACCGCTGCCAATTCCAGCGCCGGGCCGCAAGGCGACAAATGCTCCAACAGTCGGGCGGGAATATTCTGCAATCGGTTGATCAATGCGTCGGCGTAGGCCGGTTGTTCCCCAAGTAAGTACATGACGGCTATACCCGTTCAATTCTTGTGGCGTGACGAGATAGCTTCCAGCTGTTTATTCAAAGCTTCCTTGCGCTCGGCAGGAATGTCGTTCCAGTGCACGTCCATCAAAGCGCCTTCGATCGCATACAACAACACTTTGGATGCCCGGAACCCACGTGTGCGCACGGCCCGATAAGCATCCACCGCCCCCAGGCGACGCAAGTCCGAGGCGTTGTGGATGCCCACGGCATGCAGCCACTGCGCCGACGTCTTGCCAAGATTCTTCAGGTGCTGCAGTTCATCATTCATCAAGCCTCCTTGCGACGGGCGAACGGTGCGTGGGCAAGCTTCTGAGAAGTGTAGCCATCAGTAGGAAAAGCGTGATTGTTTGGTCGGTTTCGGAGTAAATGCTTCTAAGAGGCAATGCAGTAGAGGAAGGCAACGCAAATAACTAATGTGGGAGCGCGTCGTGTCAGGGAGAGCGATGCGACGTTAGCGGGTGCGATAACGCAGGCGTGTACCGAAATTCATCGACATCAGGATTTCGTCGGCACTCAGTTCTGGCGGAAAGTAGGCGCCGGAGATCTGTGCGTGGGCCAGGCTTGCCCCTTCAAGATTGGAACGAGTGAAGTCGATACCGCGCAAGTCGGCAGAACGGAAATAGGCATTGGTAAAGTCGACGCCGTCAGCATTCAGCTCACGCAGGTCCAGGCCTCGGAAGTCACCACCGACCATGTCGATAGGTCCGTCTTTTGGACGTTCGTTGTTGAAACCTGTGATGTCGTCTTTGTGCAGCAAGGCATAAAGCGGGGTGTCGAGAAGTTTCGGCTGGCTCATGTCACATCACCTGTTGGTTTTATGACGCCAGTATAGTGCCACTATTTGACAGCCGTGAAGCCGTCGAAGGCTTCACGGCTGAAATACTTCTTACAGGCCCGGCAGGCGTTGGCGAATTTGCGCAACGACGGTGTCGAGGGTTCCGCTTTCATTGGTCTGAACGCGCTTGCTGCACAAAATTTCCTCTGGCGTCAGGGCTTCACGATTCGCTTGCTGAGCGGCGATAACGGCCAGGTTGGCGTCGGACGGATCCTTTTTGTCTGCCTGACGCAGGGCCAGCCAGCTTTCGATCACGGCTTGTGGCGCGTCGCAATCAAGGATCAGGAACGGCGCGCCGGTGGCTTCGGCGATTTTTGCCGCGCCGTCGCGCTGTTCGCGCTTGAGGTAAGTGGCATCGACCACCACCGGGAAGCCGGCACGCAGGATCACGGCGGCGATTTCATGCAGGCGGGTGTAGGTCGCGGCGCTGGCGTCGGCGCTATAAATGCCGGCCTGCGGATCGTTCGCGACGGTTTGCTCGCCGAACAGGCGTTTGCGTTCGACATCGGAGCGCAGGCGAATCGCGCCCAACGCTTCCACCAGACGCATGGCCACATGACTTTTGCCAACAGCGGAAACGCCGTGGGTGATGGCCATGAAACGCGAAGGAATGGTGCTGTAGCTTTCCGCCAGGTTGGCGTAGTTGCGGTACTGGCGCAAGGTGGTGGCGCGCTGCACCGGGTCGGCTTCGGCCGGCATGCTGAACAGGCTGACCTTGGCGCGAACCAGCGCACGATAGGCTTTATAGAAGTTCAGCAGTTCCAGGCCCTGGTAATCGCCGGTCAACTCCAGGTATTGGCTGATGAAGCGACGGGCCAGGCTTTTCAGGCCGCGGTCTTCAAGGTCCATCGCCAGGAAACCGGTGTCGGCATAGACGTCGGTGAAGCGGAACGGTTCGTTGAACTCGATGCAGTCGAAGATCACGACCTTGCCATCGATCACGGTGACGTTGCCCAGGTGGATGTCACCGTGGCATTCGCGGATAAAGCCTTCCGCCTTGCGCTGGGCAAACAGCGGCTTGAGGCGTTCGAAGCTGCTTTCGGCCCAGGCTTCCAAAGCATCAAGTTGCAGCAGATCGGCCTTGTCGCTGAGGAACGGGCGGATTTGTTCGAAGTTCTGGCGTACTGGCGCCATCACGCTGTCCGGGGTGCCGGCTTCGTGTTCCGCAGGCACTTTTGGCGCGGTGAGGTGGAATTGAGCAATTTGTACGGCCATCTCGTCGATGTGCGCGGTGGTCAATTCGCCGTTGGCCTGCAGCGTGCTGAGCAACTGGCTTTGTGGGAATTGACGCATTTTCAGCGCGTAATCGACGACCGGGCCGGCGCCACCCAGTTGCGGGGCTTCAGCGCTGCCGGTGATTGGCAACACTTCGAGATACAAATCATTGGTCAGGCGCTGGTTCAGGCGCAGCTCTTCGCCACAGAAATGCTCGCGAGCATCAAGACTGGTGAAGTCGAGGAAGCCGAAATTAACCGGTTTCTTCACTTTATAAGCAAACCGGCCTGTGAGAATGACCCAGGAAATGTGGGTTTCGATGACCTGGAACCCGTCTACCGGATGCGGGTAGAGGGCCGGGTTTTGCAGGGCGGCGATCAGGGGCTGGCTCACAGGTATTCCTTCAGAGTCTGGGAAAATTCACGGCCGTCATTATGGCCGCAAGTCCGCCTGACGCAAACCTCGGCGGGCTCCTGTTGAGTATGAATAAAGTGCGTATAATCCGGCGCCATGACTCGTACTCGATCCCCTCGCACCCCTAAAAAACCACCTTCCAGAGGCCTGAGCCCCTGGCTGGGCTGGGCCCTTAAACTCAGTCTGGTCGGCCTCGTGGTGCTCGCCGGATTCGCGGTGTACCTCGACGCCATCGTCCAGGAGAAGTTCTCCGGCAAGCGCTGGACCATCCCGGCCAAGGTGTATGCGCGCCCTCTGGAGCTGTTCACCGGCCAGAAGCTGAGCAAGGATGACTTCCTCACCGAGCTCGATGCCTTGGGCTATCGTCGCGAAAGTGTGAGCAACGGCCCCGGCGCGGCGGCGGTCAACGGCAGCACCGTCGACTTGAATACCCGTGGCTTCCAGTTCTATGAAGGCCTGGAGAAAGCCCAGCCCGTGCGCGTGCGGTTCTCCGGCGACTACGTGGCTGAGCTGTCGGCGACCAACGGTTCGCAGCTGTCTGTGGTTCGACTGGAGCCACTGCTGATCGGCGGGATTTACCCGAAGAATCTCGAAGACCGCATTCTGATCAAAATTGATCAGGTGCCACCGTATCTGCTGGAAACCCTGGTCGCAGTGGAAGACCGGGACTTCTATAGCCATTGGGGCGTGTCGCCCAAGTCGATTGCCCGCGCCATCTGGGTTAACACCTCTGGCGGCAAG
This sequence comes from Pseudomonas sp. LB3P81, assembly GCF_054897965.1. Classification (NCBI taxonomy): domain Bacteria; kingdom Pseudomonadati; phylum Pseudomonadota; class Gammaproteobacteria; order Pseudomonadales; family Pseudomonadaceae; genus Pseudomonas; species Pseudomonas sp. LB3P81. The sequence continues at coordinate 4,344,317 of NZ_JBUBVG010000001.1, forward strand.
ATGACCCAGGGCGGTAGTACGCTGACCCAACAGTTGGTCAAGAATTTCTACCTGACCAGCGAACGCAGCCTGACCCGCAAACTCACCGAAGCCATGATGGCGATGTTGCTGGAGCTGCATTACGACAAACGGGAAATTCTTGAGGCTTACCTCAATGAAGTGTTCGTCGGTCAGGATGGCCAGCGGGCGGTGCACGGTTTCGGTCTGGCCAGCCAGTTCTTCTTCGGGCAGCCGTTGTCCGAGTTGAAACTGCATCAAGTCGCCATGCTGGTGGGCATGGTCAAGGGGCCGTCCTATTACAACCCGCGTCGCAACCCGGAGCGGGCGCTCGAGCGGCGCAACCTGGTGCTCGATGTGCTTGAGCAACAAGGCGTCGCTACCGCCGAGCAGGTCGCGGCTGCGAAGAAAATGCCGCTGGGCGTGACGACGCGCGGCAAGTTGGCCGACAGCTCGTTCCCTGGTTTTCTCGACCTGGTTAAACGTCAGTTGCGCGAAGACTATCGCGATGAAGACTTGACCGAAGAAGGCCTGCGGATTTTCACCAGCTTCGACCCGATTCTGCAAATGAAAGCGGAAGCGTCGGTCAACGATACGTTCAAGCGTTTGTCCGGACGCAAAGGTTCCGATGATGTTGAAGCGGCAATGGTCGTGACCAACCCGGAAACCGGTGAAGTCCAGGCCATGATCGGCAGTCGTCAGGCGAGCTTCGCCGGCTTCAACCGGGCGCTGGATGCTGTGCGACCGATCGGCTCGTTGATCAAACCGGCGGTTTATCTGACAGCCCTTGAGAAGCCGAGCCAGTACACGTTGACCAGTTGGCTGTCGGACGAATCCTTCTCGGTGAAAGGCGCGGACGGGCAGGTCTGGAAACCGCAGAACTATGATCGTCGTTCCCATGGCACGGTTTTCCTTTATCAAGGCCTGGCGCATTCCTACAACCTGTCGACTGCACGTCTCGGGTTGGCGGTAGGCGTGCCGAATGTCTTGAAGACTCTCGCTCGCCTGGGTGTGAGTCGCGAGTTCCCGGCATTCCCGTCGATGCTGCTGGGTGCGGGCGGTATGACCCCGATCGAAGTGGCGACCATGTACCAGACACTCGCCAACGGTGGGTTTAATACGCCGATGCGTGGGATTCGTAGCGTACTGACGGCCGAAGGCGAGCCGCTCAAGCGTTATCCGTTCCAGATTCAGCAGCGTTTCGATCCGGCTTCTATTTACCTGATCCAGAGCGCCATGCAGCGGGTCATGCGTGAAGGCACCGGCAGTTCGGTCTACAACGTGTTGCCGAAAACCCTGACGCTGGCCGGCAAGACCGGTACCAGTAACGATTCGCGAGACAGCTGGTTCGCCGGTTTCAGTCAGGACTTGCTGGCGGTGGTGTGGCTGGGTCGCGACGATAACGGCAAGACACCGTTCACTGGCGCCACTGGCGCGTTGCAGGTCTGGACCAGTTTCATGCGCAAGGCCGATCCGTTGCCATTGGACATGCCGCAGCCGGACAATGTGGTTCAGGCCTGGGTCGATTCACATACCGGACAAGGCTCTGATGCCAACTGCCCAGGCGCCGTGCAGATGCCGTATATTCGCGGCAGCGAACCGCCTCCTGGCGCCGCTTGCGGTGGCGAAAGCCCTGCTTCCGGCGAAACGGTGATGGATTGGGTCAAGGGCTGGATGAATTAAGCAAAGAGGATTTCAAGTGAACAAGTGGTTGATTCCAGCGGTTGCCGCCGTGGCTTTGCTCAGCGGTTGCTCCAGCGTACAGCGCGGTTCGATTCCGGTTGTAGATTCCGGCAGCGCCGTTTCCAACAGTGAACGGGTGTCGGCGAATGGCGGTTATCGTCAGACGACGGTTAAACGTCCTGTGCAATCCCGGGCCCAGGAAATTCCGCAAGGTGATACCGGCGTCGTGGTGATGGTGCCGGGTGGTGGTGCAGTGACGTCGGCACCGATCAGCACCTCGCCGATTACCCCTGGCCCGATTACTCCGGGGCCGATCGACACCTCGCCGGTTCAGTCGGCGCCGATCAATCAGGGCAGCTACAGCATGCCGTCGACGCCGAGCGGGACTCCTTCCTCGAGCGCCGGTGGCCTGTCCGCCGATGAGCAACTGGACGGTCCGGTGTTGGCGTTGCTGACCACCGCACAGCAGCAACAGGCCGGTGGTGACCTTAACGGTGCCTCTTCCAGTCTCGAGCGCGCCCAACGTGTTGCGCCGCGTGAGCCACAAGTGCTTTATCGTCTGGCTCAGGTGCGCATGGCTCAAGGCGATGCAGCCCAAGCCGAACAGTTCGCTCGTCGTGGTCTGACCTTCGCCAACGGTCGTCCGGCGCTTCAGGCCAGCCTGTGGGAATTGATCGCGCAAGCTCGTGAGAAACAGGGTGATTCCGCAGGTGCATCACTGGCCCGTCAAAAGGCCAGGGTTACGTCGTGATGGACGCACGCTTTCCGAAGATTGCCGAGCAGTTGCTGTTGATTGAGCGTGAGCTGCGCGTTCAGGGATGGTGGGACGATGTCTCGCCCTCCGCCGAAGCGCTGTCCAGTGTCGAACCCTTTTCGGTCGATACGCTGGATTTCGAGCAGTGGTTGCAATGGATTTTCCTGCCGCGCATGAAAACAATCCTGGAGCAGGATTTACCGCTGCCCAATGCCTCGGGCATTCAGGAGATGGCCGAAATGGTCTTCGCCGCCCGCAATGTTCAGGGCAGGGATAAGCAGTTGCAGGTGCTGCTGAAAGAGTTCGACCAGCTAATCACCGCCTCTCGCTGACCCTCGATCTCTGTAGGAGCTGTCGAGTGAAACGAGACTGCGATCTTTTGATTTTGTTTTTTGATAGCAACGTCAAAAGATCGCAGCCTCGTTTCACTCGACAGCTCCTACAGGCTCCGGCATATGATTACTGGCAGTTTTCTGCGATCTGTCGCTGTGCTTCGGCGGTGCGGTCCTGACGTTGCTCGTCAGTCAGGCGGCGCATCTCACCCTCGACATCCTCCCGTAATCGCGGATTGTTCTGCAGTTGAGCCAGGTTCGTCCGCGCCTGCTCGCAGAACACCTTCAGTTGGGCTTGCTGCTCGGCGACCTGTTTTTTCACGGTCTTATCGATGGCCTGTTGGTCACCGATGGCATTACTGCGTGGCAGCGTAGCCGGCTTGCTCGCAGAGGGGGAGGGCGTGACCACGGTCGTGGCTTCCCGGCCCTGGGGTGGTTGCGCATCGAAGTGGGTAACGCCCCGCTCATCGACCCATGTGTAAATCTGTGCAGCCATGGACACAGGGCTGATGCCCATCAGCAGGCTGGCGGTCAGGAAAAACGTTCGCATGCCATTTCCTTGTAGTGGGTTGCGCAATTGAAGCTAACACAGTCGCTGTTTCGCGGTTTTTTCTTGCTTTCTCATGTGCTTACTTCAATAAAGCACATTGACGACTTGACTTGCAGGGGACGAAACAGAAGAATCCAAAGTCCGCTGTAGAGGGACTGCCAGAAGCAGACCCACTCGGCAGATCATGAGGCGCACATCCGCGCCGACCTGTTACACCCGCAACGCGTTACCTCGCGCTGGGTGGGAAAAGCCCGCAACACTTGGGACGATCCCAATACTTGCTCAGTCAGTGCTGACGTAGTCGGCGACCACCGTCGCTCATGCTCTGCCGAGAAGTAAACCTATTAAGACCCGTCCTCTTTCATGTGGGCGGTATTCTGGCGTTTTAGAGGTGAACAACGTGGAGCTTTTATCTGGCGGTGAGATGCTCGTCCGCTTTTTGCGTGACGAAGGCGTCAAATATATCTACGGGTACCCGGGTGGTGCTCTTCTTCATGTCTACGATGCCCTGTTCAAAGAACCGGAAGTAACCCACATCCTGGTTCGTCACGAGCAGGCTGCGACCCATATGGCTGACGGCTATGCCCGTGCCACCGGTAAAGCCGGCGTGGTACTGGTGACTTCCGGCCCGGGCGCAACCAACGCCATCACCGGTATTGCCACGGCCTACATGGACTCCATTCCGATGGTGGTCATTTCCGGCCAGGTGCCTAGCACCATGGTAGGCACCGATGCGTTCCAGGAAACCGACATGATCGGTATCTCCCGGCCGATCGTGAAGCACAGCTTCATGATCAAGCACGCCTCGGAAATCCCGGAAGTCATGAAGAAAGCGTTCTACCTGGCGCAATCCGGTCGCCCTGGTCCGGTCGTTGTCGATATCCCGAAAGACATGACCAACCCGGCCGAGAAGTACGAATACATCTTCCCGAAAAAAGCCAAGCTGCGTTCCTACAGCCCGGCCGTTCGCGGCCACTCCGGGCAAATCCGCAAGGCAGCAGAAATGCTCCTGGCGGCCAAGCGTCCCGTTATGTACGCAGGCGGTGGCGTGATTCTCGGTGGTGGCTCCGCGCCGCTAACCGAGTTGGCGAAGATGCTCAACCTGCCAGTGACCAATACCCTGATGGGCTTGGGTGCCTACCCTGGCACCGACCGTCAGTTCATCGGCATGCTCGGCATGCACGGCAGCTACACCGCTAACCTGGCGATGCACCATGCTGACGTGATCCTCGCAGTCGGCGCGCGTTTCGACGATCGCGTGATCAACGGCCCGGCGAAGTTCTGCCCGAACGCCAAGATCATTCACATCGACATCGACCCGGCTTCGATCTCCAAGACCATCAAGGCCGACGTACCTATCGTCGGTCCGGTCGAGAGCGTCCTGACCGAGATGGTCGCGATTCTTAAGGAAATCGGCGAGACCCCGAACAAGGAGTCCGTTGCCAGCTGGTGGAAGCAGGTTGATGAATGGCGCGGTGATCGCGGCCTGTTCCCTTACGACAAAGGCGACGGTAGCGTCATCAAGCCGCAGACCGTGATCGAAACCCTGTGCGAAGTGACCAAGGGCGATGCCTTTGTCGCCTCCGACGTGGGTCAGCACCAAATGTTCGCGGCGCAGTACTACAAGTTCAACAAGCCGAACCGCTGGATCAACTCCGGTGGCCTGGGCACCATGGGCTTCGGTTTTCCGGCGGCCATGGGCATCAAGTTGAGCTTTCCGGATGCCGACGTCGTCTGCGTGACAGGCGAGGGCAGTATCCAGATGAACATTCAGGAATTGTCGACCTGCCTGCAGTACGGTTTGCCGGTCAAGATCGTCATCCTGAACAACGGTGTTCTGGGTATGGTTCGCCAGTGGCAAGACATGAGTTACGGCAGCCGCCACTCGCACTCCTACATGGAATCGCTGCCTGACTTCGTCAAGCTGGCCGAGGCCTATGGTCACGTCGGCGTGCGCATCACCGAATCGAAAGATTTGAAGTCGAAGATGGAAGAGGCGTTCGCCATGAAAGATCGCCTGGTGGTCATCGATATTTCGGTCGACACCAGCGAGCACGTCTACCCGATGCAGATCAAAGACGGCTCCATGCGCGATATGTGGCTGAGCAAGACGGAGCGTACTTAATCATGCGGCACATTATTTCCTTGCTTCTGGAAAACGAACCTGGCGCTCTGTCTCGTGTAGTCGGCCTGTTCTCGCAGCGCAACTACAACATCGAAAGCCTGACCGTGGCGCCGACGGAAGACCCGACCCTGTCGCGTCTGACGCTGACCACGGTGGGCCACGATGAGATCATCGAGCAGATCACCAAGAACCTGAACAAGCTGATTGAAGTGGTCAAACTGGTCGACCTGTCGGAAAGTGCTCATATCGAGCGCGAACTGATGCTGGTCAAGGTCAAGGCCACTGGCGCCCAGCGCGCCGAGATCAAGCGCACCACCGATATTTACCGTGGGCAGATCGTCGATGTCAGCGCTAGCGTGTATACCGTTCAATTGACCGGTACCAGCGACAAGCTCGACAGCTTCATTCAGTCCATTGGCACCGCGTCGATCCTGGAAACCGTCCGTAGCGGCGTAACCGGTATCGCCCGCGGCGACAAAGTACTCAGCATCTAAACCAAATTAGCGAATGGCCTGAACGGCCTGGATATATAGGGGAATTTCATGAAAGTTTATTACGAAAAAGACTGCGACCTGTCGATCATCCAGGGCAAGAAAGTTGCCATCATCGGTTACGGTTCCCAGGGCCACGCTCAAGCGTGCAACCTGAAAGACTCCGGCGTTGATGTCACTGTTGGCCTGCGTAAAGGTTCGGCGACTGTTGCCAAAGCAGAAGCTCACGGCCTGAAAGTGACTGACGTTGCTTCCGCTGTTGCTGCTGCCGACCTGGTCATGATCCTGACCCCGGACGAGTTCCAGTCCGCCCTGTACAAAAACGAAATCGAGCCGAACATCAAGAAAGGCGCCACCCTGGCCTTCTCCCACGGTTTTGCGATCCACTACAACCAGGTTGTTCCGCGCGCAGACCTCGACGTGATCATGATCGCGCCGAAAGCACCGGGCCACACCGTACGTTCCGAGTTCGTGAAAGGCGGCGGTATCCCTGACCTGATCGCTATCTACCAGGACGCATCCGGCAACGCCAAAAACGTTGCACTGTCCTACGCTGCTGGCGTGGGTGGCGGTCGCACCGGCATCATCGAAACCACCTTCAAGGACGAGACCGAAACCGACCTGTTCGGCGAACAAGCCGTTCTGTGTGGCGGTACTGTTGAACTGGTCAAAGCCGGTTTCGAAACCCTGGTTGAAGCTGGCTACGCGCCGGAAATGGCCTACTTCGAATGCCTGCACGAACTGAAGCTGATCGTTGACCTCATGTACGAAGGCGGTATCGCCAACATGAACTACTCGATCTCCAACAACGCCGAGTACGGCGAGTACGTGACCGGTCCGGAAGTGATCAACGCCGAATCCCGTCAGGCCATGCGCAACGCCCTGAAACGTATTCAGGACGGCGAATACGCCAAGATGTTCATCAGCGAAGGCGCAACCGGCTATCCTTCGATGACCGCCAAGCGTCGTAACAACGCCGCTCACGGTATCGAAATCATCGGCGAGCAACTTCGCTCCATGATGCCGTGGATCGGTGCCAACAAGATCGTCGACAAAGCCAAAAACTAAGTCGCGCACTTGTACGGAAAACGCGGCCTAGGCCGCGTTTTTTCGTTTGGGACGCCGGTTCTGGTATAAAGCTGCATCGTTTGCGGCCGAACCCTCGTCCCAGACACCTGTCGAAACTTTCCACCCCGTTGCAAGGTAATGTCCATGAGCGAACGTCCCGAAGAGCCAAACCAGGCTTCTGACGCCGAAAGCCTGCTGCCCATCGATGAGCACATCGAAGAAGGGCATGACGCTGAAGGTCGTAAAGTCCGGCATCGTGGTATCTATCTTCTGCCGAATCTGTTCACCACTGCGAACCTGTTCGCAGGGTTTTACTCCATCATCAATTCGATGAGTGCCCAGAGTGCCTTGAGTGCCGGTGATGCGATTGGCGCGAGCAAGTATTTTGCGTTTGCCGCGATTGCGATTTTCGTTGCCATGGTGCTCGACGGTCTTGACGGTCGTGTTGCCCGGATGACCAACACGCAAAGTGCCTTCGGTGCCGAGTATGACTCGCTGTCGGATATGGTCGCCTTTGGTGTCGCACCGGCATTGCTGGCATTTGGTTGGGCCTTGGGCGACATGGGCAAGGTCGGCTGGATGGTCGCCTTCATTTATGTCGCTGGCGCTGCACTGCGTCTGGCTCGCTTCAACACCCAGGTCGGCACTGCCGACAAGCGCTACTTCATCGGCTTGGCCAGTCCGGCAGCAGCAGGTGTGGTTGCAGGTATTGTCTGGGCATTCAGCGATTACGGCATCCAGGGCTCCAAGATGTCTTTCCTGGTAGCGCTAATGGTCGCGGCCGCCGGCATGCTGATGGTCAGCAACATCAAGTACAACAGCTTCAAGGAGCTGGACCTGAAAGGGCGTGTACCTTTCGTGGCGATCCTTGCTGTCGTATTGGTCTTCGCCGTTGTGTTCAGCGATCCGCCGCGCATCCTGCTGCTGGTTTTCCTCGCCTATGCAGCATCTGGTCCGATTCAATATCTGTTACGTCTTCGCCGGCACAAAAACACGTAATTTCCCTCATACTCCGCAGTCTATTGGTGCATCTGTCCTCCAGTGCTGCGGAGTTGCCATGCTGATCAAAGTCCCCAAGACGTCTGACTGCCGTGAGTCGGATGTTACGCCTGAATCCCTCTATCTATCTCGTCGAAATGTACTGGGTGCTGCCGTTGCCGGTTTGGCTGTGAGCAGCTTGCCGAGCTGGGTCAGCGCGGACGATGCCGCGCGCTATCCGGATGTCGAGCCTGGCAAGGCGCCTTCCTGGTTTGCCGAGAAACTTCCTTCTACCAAGTGGGGAGCGATCAACGTCAAGGATGAAGCGATCACGCCATTCAAGGATGCGACCCACTACAACAACTTCTATGAGTTCGGCACCGACAAAGGTGATCCGGCGGCCAACGCTGGTGCGCTGAAAACTGAACCCTGGAGCGTGGTGGTGGACGGGGAGGTGGGCAAGCCGGGTCGCTATGCGCTGGAAGACTTCATGAAGCCCTACCAGTTGGAGGAGCGTATTTATCGTCTTCGCTGCGTGGAGGCCTGGTCGATGGTCATCCCGTGGATTGGTTTTCCCCTATCGGCCTTGCTCAAGGAAGTAGAGCCGACCTCCAGGGCCAGGTTCATTCGCTTCGAAACTCTGCAGGATCCTAAAACCATGCCGGGGCAGCGCTCTGGTTTTGCCTTGATCGACTGGCCTTATGTAGAAGGGCTAAGACTCGATGAGGCGATGAACCCGTTGGCCATTCTTGCGGTGGGCATGTATGGGCGCGAGTTGCCTAACCAGAACGGCGCGCCTCTGCGTTTGGTGGTGCCGTGGAAGTATGGCTTCAAGAGCATCAAATCCATCGTGCGGATCAGTCTGGTCAGCGAACAGCCGAAAACTACCTGGCAGAGCATTGCTGCGGACGAGTACGGCTTCTATGCCAACGTGAACCCGACAGTCGACCATCCACGCTGGACGCAGGCTCGGGAGCGGCGATTGCCGAGCGGTCTGTTCAAGCCCAATGTCCGCGACACTCAGATGTTCAACGGCTACTCGGAAGAAGTCGCTTCTTTATATACAGGGCTCGATCTGCGGAAGAACTACTGATGCGATATCCGTTGTGGCGAGTGGGTGTCTTTATCGCAGCGGCAGTATGGCCGTTGCTTTGGCTCTATCAGGCTTGGGCGGATGTGCTGGGGCCAGATCCGGGCAAGGTACTGGTTGATCGGTTGGGGCTGGGGACGCTTGTGCTGTTGCTTATTAGTTTGAGCATGGCGCCTTTGCAGAAACTCACCGGTTGGGCGGGGTGGATTGCTGTCCGTCGGCAACTGGGGTTGTGGTGCTTCGCTTACGTTGTTCTGCATTTGAGCGGATATACGGCGTTCATTCTTGGTTTCGATTGGTCCCAGCTGGGTGTCGAGTTGCGCAAGCGGCCGTACATTATTGTCGGGGCGCTGGGATTCCTTTGTTTGTTGGCGTTGGCGTTGACCTCCAATCGCTACAGTCAGCGGCGTTTGGGATCTCGCTGGAAGAAGTTGCATCGACTGGTCTATGTCGCTCTCGGGCTCGGATTGCTGCATATGTTGTGGATTGTGCGAGCTGATCTAAAGGAGTGGGCGGTCTATGCCTCTATAGGGGTGTTGCTATTAGTGCTGCGCTTGCCACCTGTAACCCGCCGAATTCCACGTTTAACCGCTAAAAAGTCATCTGCTGAAAGAAAAGTGTAATTAAGGGTTGACGGCAGATTCTGGAAGTCTATAATTCGCCCCACTTCCGGCGCAGTCGAAACGGAAAACTCCTTGGTAAACAAAGAGTTACGCAGTTTTCGACAGTGAGTTGCTTCAGATCATCGAAGCCCAGAAGGAGTTGGTAAGGCAGTGTGTTTTCGCCTTATTGACGTTTCGATCGTCTCGGTCGAAAGCGGAGAAAAAGAGGTGTTGACAGCAGCGAGTAACGCTGTAGAATTCGCCTCCCGCTAACGAGAGATCGGAAGCGCAAGTGGTTGAAGTTGCAAAGGAAACTTTGAAAACTTCTGAAAATAACCGCTTGACAGATACAGAGGACGCTGTAGAATGCGCGCCTCGGTTGAGACGAAAGATCTTAACCAACCGCTCTTTAACAACTGAATCAAGCAATTCGTGTGGGTGCTTGTGGAGTCAGACTGATAGTCAACAAGATTATCAGCATCACAAGTTACTCCGCGAGAAATCAAAGATGTAACCAACGATTGCTGAGCCAAGTTTAGGGTTTCTTAAAAACCCAAAGATGTTTGAACTGAAGAGTTTGATCATGGCTCAGATTGAACGCTGGCGGCAGGCCTAACACATGCAAGTCGAGCGGTAGAGAGAAGCTTGCTTCTCTTGAGAGCGGCGGACGGGTGAGTAATGCCTAGGAATCTGCCTGGTAGTGGGGGATAACGCTCGGAAACGGACGCTAATACCGCATACGTCCTACGGGAGAAAGCAGGGGACCTTCGGGCCTTGCGCTATCAGATGAGCCTAGGTCGGATTAGCTAGTTGGTGAGGTAATGGCTCACCAAGGCGACGATCCGTAACTGGTCTGAGAGGATGATCAGTCACACTGGAACTGAGACACGGTCCAGACTCCTACGGGAGGCAGCAGTGGGGAATATTGGACAATGGGCGAAAGCCTGATCCAGCCATGCCGCGTGTGTGAAGAAGGTCTTCGGATTGTAAAGCACTTTAAGTTGGGAGGAAGGGCATTAACCTAATACGTTAGTGTTTTGACGTTACCGACAGAATAAGCACCGGCTAACTCTGTGCCAGCAGCCGCGGTAATACAGAGGGTGCAAGCGTTAATCGGAATTACTGGGCGTAAAGCGCGCGTAGGTGGTTTGTTAAGTTGGATGTGAAATCCCCGGGCTCAACCTGGGAACTGCATTCAAAACTGACAAGCTAGAGTATGGTAGAGGGTGGTGGAATTTCCTGTGTAGCGGTGAAATGCGTAGATATAGGAAGGAACACCAGTGGCGAAGGCGACCACCTGGACTGATACTGACACTGAGGTGCGAAAGCGTGGGGAGCAAACAGGATTAGATACCCTGGTAGTCCACGCCGTAAACGATGTCAACTAGCCGTTGGGAGCCTTGAGCTCTTAGTGGCGCAGCTAACGCATTAAGTTGACCGCCTGGGGAGTACGGCCGCAAGGTTAAAACTCAAATGAATTGACGGGGGCCCGCACAAGCGGTGGAGCATGTGGTTTAATTCGAAGCAACGCGAAGAACCTTACCAGGCCTTGACATCCAATGAACTTTCCAGAGATGGATTGGTGCCTTCGGGAACATTGAGACAGGTGCTGCATGGCTGTCGTCAGCTCGTGTCGTGAGATGTTGGGTTAAGTCCCGTAACGAGCGCAACCCTTGTCCTTAGTTACCAGCACGTCATGGTGGGCACTCTAAGGAGACTGCCGGTGACAAACCGGAGGAAGGTGGGGATGACGTCAAGTCATCATGGCCCTTACGGCCTGGGCTACACACGTGCTACAATGGTCGGTACAGAGGGTTGCCAAGCCGCGAGGTGGAGCTAATCCCATAAAACCGATCGTAGTCCGGATCGCAGTCTGCAACTCGACTGCGTGAAGTCGGAATCGCTAGTAATCGCGAATCAGAATGTCGCGGTGAATACGTTCCCGGGCCTTGTACACACCGCCCGTCACACCATGGGAGTGGGTTGCACCAGAAGTAGCTAGTCTAACCTTCGGGAGGACGGTTACCACGGTGTGATTCATGACTGGGGTGAAGTCGTAACAAGGTAGCCGTAGGGGAACCTGCGGCTGGATCACCTCCTTAATCGACGACATCAGCTGCTCCATAAGTTCCCACACGAATTGCTTGATTCATTGAAGAAGACGATAAGAAGCAGCCCTGACGGGTTGTAGCTTGGTTGGTTAGAGCGCACCCCATGCTTTGTGGTAAAGAGCAGGGTGAGGTCGGCCTGATAGCTCAAAATTGGGTCTGTAGCTCAGTTGGTTAGAGCGCACCCCTGATAAGGGTGAGGTCGGCAGTTCGAATCTGCCCAGACCCACCAATTTTTGTGTGGGAACCTGTAGCAATACGGGGCCATAGCTCAGCTGGGAGAGCGCCTGCCTTGCACGCAGGAGGTCAACGGTTCGATCCCGTTTGGCTCCACCACTACTGCTTCTGTTTGTTGAAAGCTTAGAAATGAGCATTCCATGGTGATCATGGTGAATGTTGATTTCTAGTCTTTGGCTAGATCGTTCTTTAAAAATTTGGGTATGTGATAGAAAGATAGACTGGATAGCACTTTCACTGGTGTTTATTCAGGCTAAGGTAAAATTTGTGAGTTTAATCGCGAATTTTCGGCGAATGTCGTCTTCACAGTATAACCAGATTGCTTGGGGTTATATGGTCAAGTGAAGAAGCGCATACGGTGGATGCCTTGGCAGTCAGAGGCGATGAAAGACGTGGTAGCCTGCGAAAAGCTTCGGGGAGTCGGCAAACAGACTTTGATCCGGAGATGTCTGAATGGGGGAACCCACCTAACATAAGTTAGGTATCTTAAGCTGAATACATAGGCTTAAGAAGCGAACCAGGGGAACTGAAACATCTAAGTACCCTGAGGAAAAGAAATCAACCGAGATTCCCTTAGTAGTGGCGAGCGAACGGGGACTAGCCCTTAAGTGGCTTTGAGATTAGCGGAACGCTCTGGAAAGTGCGGCCATAGTGGGTGATAGCCCTGTACGCGAAAATCTCTTGGTCATGAAATCGAGTAGGACGGAGCACGAGAAACTTTGTCTGAATATGGGGGGACCATCCTCCAAGGCTAAATACTACTGACTGACCGATAGTGAACTAGTACCGTGAGGGAAAGGCGAAAAGAACCCCGGAGAGGGGAGTGAAATAGATCCTGAAACCGTATGCGTACAAGCAGTGGGAGCCCACTTTGTTGGGTGACTGCGTACCTTTTGTATAATGGGTCAGCGACTTATTTTCAGTGGCGAGCTTAACCGAATAGGGGAGGCGTAGCGAAAGCGAGTCTTAATAGGGCGTCTAGTCGCTGGGAATAGACCCGAAACCGGGCGATCTATCCATGGGCAGGTTGAAGGTTGGGTAACACTAACTGGAGGACCGAACCGACTACCGTTGAAAAGTTAGCGGATGACCTGTGGATCGGAGTGAAAGGCTAATCAAGCTCGGAGATAGCTGGTTCTCCTCGAAAGCTATTTAGGTAGCGCCTCATGTATCACTGTAGGGGGTAGAGCACTGTTTCGGCTAGGGGGTCATCCCGACTTACCAAACCGATGCAAACTCCGAATACCTACAAGTGCCGAGCATGGGAGACACACGGCGGGTGCTAACGTCCGTCGTGAAAAGGGAAACAACCCAGACCGTCAGCTAAGGTCCCAAAGTTATGGTTAAGTGGGAAACGATGTGGGAAGGCTTAGACAGCTAGGAGGTTGGCTTAGAAGCAGCCACCCTTTAAAGAAAGCGTAATAGCTCACTAGTCGAGTCGGCCTGCGCGGAAGATGTAACGGGGCTCAAACCATACACCGAAGCTACGGGTATCACTTAGGTGATGCGGTAGAGGAGCGTTCTGTAAGCCTGTGAAGGTGAGTTGAGAAGCTTGCTGGAGGTATCAGAAGTGCGAATGCTGACATGAGTAACGACAATGGGTGTGAAAAACACCCACGCCGAAAGACCAAGGTTTCCTGCGCAACGTTAATCGACGCAGGGTTAGTCGGTCCCTAAGGCGAGGCTGAAAAGCGTAGTCGATGGAAAACAGGTTAATATTCCTGTACTTCTGGTTATTGCGATGGAGGGACGGAGAAGGCTAGGCCAGCTTGGCGTTGGTTGTCCAAGTTTAAGGTGGTAGGCTGGACTCTTAGGTAAATCCGGGAGTCTAAGGCCGAGAGCTGATGACGAGTGTTCTTTTAGAACACGAAGTGGTTGATGCCATGCTTCCAAGAAAAGCTTCTAAGCTTCAGGTAACCAGGAACCGTACCCCAAACCGACACAGGTGGTTGGGTAGAGAATACCAAGGCGCTTGAGAGAACTCGGGTGAAGGAACTAGGCAAAATGGCACCGTAACTTCGGGAGAAGGTGCGCCGGTGAGGGTGAAGGACTTGCTCCGTAAGCTCATGCCGGTCGAAGATACCAGGCCGCTGCGACTGTTTATTAAAAACACAGCACTCTGCAAACACGAAAGTGGACGTATAGGGTGTGACGCCTGCCCGGTGCCGGAAGGTTAATTGATGGGGTTAGCTAACGCGAAGCTCTTGATCGAAGCCCCGGTAAACGGCGGCCGTAACTATAACGGTCCTAAGGTAGCGAAATTCCTTGTCGGGTAAGTTCCGACCTGCACGAATGGCGTAACGATGGCGGCGCTGTCTCCACCCGAGACTCAGTGAAATTGAAATCGCTGTGAAGATGCAGTGTATCCGCGGCTAGACGGAAAGACCCCGTGAACCTTTACTATAGCTTTGCACTGGACTTTGAATTTGCTTGTGTAGGATAGGTGGGAGGCTTTGAAGCGTGGACGCCAGTTCGCGTGGAGCCAACCTTGAAATACCACCCTGGCAACTTTGAGGTTCTAACTCAGGTCCGTTATCCGGATCGAGGACAGTGTATGGTGGGTAGTTTGACTGGGGCGGTCTCCTCCTAAAGAGTAACGGAGGAGTACGAAGGTGCGCTCAGACCGGTCGGAAATCGGTCGTAGAGTATAAAGGCAAAAGCGCGCTTGACTGCGAGACAGACACGTCGAGCAGGTACGAAAGTAGGTCTTAGTGATCCGGTGGTTCTGTATGGAAGGGCCATCGCTCAACGGATAAAAGGTACTCCGGGGATAACAGGCTGATACCGCCCAAGAGTTCATATCGACGGCGGTGTTTGGCACCTCGATGTCGGCTCATCACATCCTGGGGCTGAAGCCGGTCCCAAGGGTATGGCTGTTCGCCATTTAAAGTGGTACGCGAGCTGGGTTTAGAACGTCGTGAGACAGTTCGGTCCCTATCTGCCGTGGACGTTTGAGATTTGAGAGGGGCTGCTCCTAGTACGAGAGGACCGGAGTGGACGAACCTCTGGTGTTCCGGTTGTCACGCCAGTGGCATTGCCGGGTAGCTATGTTCGGAATAGATAACCGCTGAAAGCATCTAAGCGGGAAACTAGCCTCAAGATGAGATCTCACTGGGACCTTGAGTCCCCTGAAGGGCCGTCGAAGACTACGACGTTGATAGGTTGGGTGTGTAAGCGCTGTGAGGCGTTGAGCTAACCAATACTAATTGCCCGTGAGGCTTGACCATATAACACCCAAGCAATTTGCATGCTTTGAGCTGAAAAGCAGAAGAGGCACCAGATTGCGGTGTGTGAAGACGAAACGAACCGAAAGTTCGAGTAAAAACACACAAACTATCGCATACCCAATTCGCTGGAACGTCGAAAGACGCGTCAGCTCAAGAATTTCTTGACGACCATAGAGCATTGGAACCACCTGATCCCATCCCGAACTCAGCAGTGAAACGATGCATCGCCGATGGTAGTGTGGGGTTTCCCCATGTGAGAGTAGGTCATCGTCAAGATTAAATTCCGAAACCCCTATCTGCGTATGCAGGTAGGGGTTTTGTTTTGCCCGGAATAAAAGCCAGATCCCGTCCAGCACAAATTTGCACAGTTATTTTCGACTCATGACACTAGAATATATCGAACTTTTTCGGAGTCAGAGCCTTTATGCCAGATCCGGTTGACGCCTCCGGGCTGTCAGAATTACCGCTGGACGACTTGGTGGCGTGCCACGAGTGCGACTTGCTGATGCGTAAGCCCAAGCTCGCCCATGGCGAGAAAGCCCTGTGTCCGCGCTGTGGCTACGAGCTCTATGCTCATCGGCACAATGTTGTACAACGCAGTCTCGCCTTGGTTATCGCCGCGCTGTTGTTGTACATCCCGGCGAACTTTTTACCCATCATGCAGCTCAATCTACTCGGGCAGTCGTCACAAGACACTGTCTGGACCGGCGTTGTCGGCCTGTTCGATACCGGGATGCAAAGTGTTTCGGTCATCGTCTTTCTGTGCAGCATGGGAATCCCGCTACTCAAGCTGCTCTGCCAACTGGCCGTGCTGCTGAGTATTCGTTTTGATATTGGCCGTAGTTACGGGTTACTGCTTTATCGGATTTATCACCATCTACGAGATTGGGGGATGCTAGAGGTTTACCTCATGGGCGTTCTGGTGGCGATCGTCAAACTGGCAGATATGGCAGCAATGACTATCGGTCTCGGCTTGGCGTGCTTTATCGGTTTGTTGTTGGTTCAGGTTTGGCTGGAGGTTGTGATGTCACCTCATCAGATCTGGCAGGCTTTATCAGGAGAGGATGCCCATGCGGGCGATTGATGCAGGCATTCTGATTTGTACCGAATGCCATGAGTTGAACAAGCAGGACGCTGACGCCGACGAGCAGGTCTGCACCCGCTGTGGTGCGCTGGTTCATGCCCGCCGACCGAATAGCCTCGTTCGTACTTGGGCGTTGCTGGTCACGGCGGCGATTCTCTACATTCCGGCCAACGTGCTGCCGATCATGACTGTCCGCTCTCTCGGTCACGGTGATCCCAGCACCATCATGTCCGGTGTGATCCAACTGGTTCAACACGGCATGATTCCAATCGCCGCCGTGGTTTTTATCGCCAGTATCCTGGTACCAACGTTCAAGCTCGTGGGCATCGCATTGCTGCTGTTTTCAGTGCAGCGCCGTCAGCCGCTTTCGGCACGCCAACGTATCTGGATGTACCGCTTTATCGAGTTCATCGGCCGCTGGTCGATGCTCGATATTTTTGTGATCGCCATCCTCGTGGCGGTCGTGAATTTTGGACGGCTTGCCAGCGTCGAAGCCAATCTTGGCGCCATCGCTTTCGCCAGTGTGGTGATTCTGACGATGCTTGCCGCAGTAACTTTCGATCCCCGACTGATTTGGGATAACACGGAGTCGGACGACGACCATGACTGATTTGCCTGCAGCGAAAACCCGACCCGCCTCGAACTGGTCCGCCATTTGGGTGTTGCCCCTGATCGCCCTGATCATTGGTGGCTGGCTCGGCTGGCGTGCCTACACCGAAACCGGCATCGAGATTCAGGTGCGTTTCGAAAGTGGTGAGGGCATTCAGGCCAACAAGACTGAAGTCGTTTACAAAGGCATGTCGGTCGGCAAGGTGAAAACCCTCACGCTCGACGACGAAGGCGCCTCCAAAGGAGTGATTGCCACCGTCGAGATGAACAAGGACGTGGAGCAATACCTGCGCACCAGCACGCGCTTCTGGCTCGTCAAACCGAGCGTGACCCTGGCCGGTATCACAGGGCTGGAAACCCTGGTCTCCGGTAACTATGTCGCGATCAGTCCGGGTGAAGGTGAGCCCACGCGCAAGTTCAAGGCGTTGGCCGAAGAGCCGCCGCTGTCCGACGCCCAACCCGGTCTGCACCTGACCATCAAGGCTGATCGCCTCGGCTCGCTGAACCGTGGCAGCCCGGTGTTCTACAAGCAGATCAGGGTTGGCCAGATCAAAAGCTACCTGTTGTCCGAAGACCAAAGCACCGTTGAGCTCAAAGTGTTCATCGAGCCCACCTACGCCAAGCTGGTACGCAAACACACCCGTTTCTGGAATGCCAGCGGCATCAGCATCGACGCTAACCTGTCCGGCGTGAAAGTGCGCAGCGAATCCCTGGCCAGCATCGTCGCCGGCGGTATCGCATTCGCCACACCGGAAAACCGCAAGGATAGCCCGCCCACCGATCCGAGCCTGCCGTTCCGTCTCTACGAAGACTTTGATGCGGCCGCGGCCGGCATTCGAGTCAAGGTCAAACTCAGCGATTTCGAAGGTTTACAGGCCGGTCGCACGCCGGTGATGTACAAAGGCATTCAGGTTGGCAATCTGAAAGCGCTGAAGGTCGATCCTGATTTGTCTAGTGCGACTGCCGAATTGACCCTTGATCCACTGGCCGAAGAATATCTGGTCGAGGGCACTCAGTTCTGGGTGGTCAAACCGTCGATCTCCCTCGCGGGTATCACGGGGCTCGAGGCGCTGGTCAAAGGTAACTACATCGCCGTGCGTCCCGGCGATAAAGGCGCAGCGCCGCAACGCGAATATGTGGCACGGGCCAAGGCGCCGCCACTGGACTTGCGATCGCCGGGCTTGCACCTGGTGTTGTTCACCGAGAACCTGGGTTCACTGGAGGTCGGCAGCCCGATCCTCTACAAGCAGGTCAAGGTCGGTTCGGTACAGAGCTATCAGTTCTCGCGCACCAAGAAACAATTGGTGATCGGCGTGCACATCGAGAAGGAATACGAAGGGCTTGTTAATGCCTCGACCCGTTTCTGGAACGCCAGTGGTATTACGCTCACGGGTGGACTGACCGGTGGAATCCAGGTCAAAAGTGAGTCGCTGCAAAGCCTGATGGCCGGCGGTATTGCCTTCGAAACCCCGCAAGCCAAAGCGCCTTTGCAAAAACGCATTCCGCGTTTCCGTCTGTTCGCCAGCCATGACGAGGCCAATCAGAAAGGCACCGTGGTCACGATCAAGGTCGATCGCGCTGATGGCTTGCGCAGCGGCACTCCTGTGAAATTCAAAGGCCTGGATGTCGGCAAGATTGAAGACGTCGACCTCAGCGATGACCTGCAATCGGTGCTGCTCACCGCGCGGATCACCGAAGTGCCTGAGCGCATTGCCCGGGAAGGCAGTCAGTTCTGGGTGGTCAAACCCGAGCTGGGTCTGATCAAAACCTCGAACCTCGAAACCCTGGTGACTGGCCAGTACATCGAAGTGCAGCCAGCAGCGAAGAACCTTGGTCCGCAGAAAAACTTCGTGGCCCTGGCCAATCCGCCGGAGGCCATCAAACAGGAAGCCGGTTTAAGCCTGGTCCTGAGTGCCGCTCGCCGTGGATCGTTGAAAACCGGTGTGCCGGTGACGTATCGCGAGGTCACCGTGGGTAAGGTGACGGGTTATGAACTAGGCCAGGCCGCTGACCGTGTTCTGGTGCACATTCTGATCGAACCGAAGTACGCGCCATTGGTGCGCAGCGGCTCACGTTTCTGGAACACCAGCGGTTTTGGTTTCGACTACGGTTTGTTCAAGGGTGCGACGGTACGCACCGAATCGCTGGAGACGCTGATTCAGGGTGGCATTGCCTTCGCCACGCCGGACGGTGATCGCATGGGCGGTCCGGCACGGCCTGAGCAGACGTTCCCGTTGTTCGACAAGTTTGAAGATGAATGGCTGACCTGGGCGCCGAAGATATCGCTCGGCAAGTAATTCAATGGTGTCTGGAACGCCGCCTTCGCGGGCAAGCCCGCTCCCACAGTGACCGCGTTCTTTCATGAGGACGCGATCAAATGTGGGAGCGGGCTTGCCCGCGAAGAGGCCCTCAAATGCACTGAAAGCCTAAAAGACATGACCATGAAAAAGGCCGCGATCCATTTGGATCGCGGCCTTTTTTATTGCCTTCGATTTAACGCAAATCAGACCGCATCCAACTCCGGCTCATCCGCTTCAACATTAACCACAGCCTTCACCTCATCATGACGACGGATGTACTTCCAGTCCGCTTCATCAATGTAGATCCCGTTCGGCCCGCTACCACCTTCCAGGTCAATCGCAACACTGGCGCAAACCTGCGGCTTCACACTGGCCAGAATTGGCACGAAGCCCAGTTGCAGACTGGTTTCCAGCAGTGCTGCCTGGTTCTTCTCGTCAATGTCCGCGGCCTCGTCGAGGTAGTACGGCAGGCGCACGCGTCCGGCCTGGTCGCGGTCCATCAAGTGCAGCAACAAGTACATGTTGGTCAGCGCCTTGATGGTCATCGTCGTGCCGTTGGACGCGGCGCCGTCGATGTCGGTGTGGATAACCGGCTGGCCGTTGACCTTGGTGATCTCGAACGCCAGTTCGAACAAGTCCTTGAGACCAAGCTGGTTGTGGTTCGCCGCCACCAGCCGTGCCAGGTATTCCTTGGCCTCCTCGTTCTTGTTGTCCTGATCGGCGCTTTGGCTCAGGTCGAACACGGAGAGGGTTTCGCCTTCTTCGTACTGACCGGCGCTGTGG
Source organism: Pseudomonas sp. LB3P81 (assembly GCF_054897965.1). Lineage (NCBI taxonomy): Bacteria > Pseudomonadati > Pseudomonadota > Gammaproteobacteria > Pseudomonadales > Pseudomonadaceae > Pseudomonas > Pseudomonas sp. LB3P81. Next base: position 4,364,335 of record NZ_JBUBVG010000001.1, read on the forward strand.
ATGATCTGGTCGATGTGTTTCAACGCTTCCTTGTTCGGCGCGAGGACGATACGGAAGCTCTGCAGGTTGGAGACCTGGCGCTTGTTGATCTCGCGGTTGAACAGCGCCAATTGGTGTTCGAGGCTGTCGTAGTCGCTACGGATGTTGCGCAGGGTCCGGGCGATGTCGGTGACTGCCGCACGGCGCGCCTTGCCGAGGGTCAGCGCTTCGTCGGTGCGGTGCGCATACGCGTTGATCAGCAGTTGCAGACGGCGCTCCATATCGTCTTCGCTGTCGAACTTGGCCACGCCTTTGAGGCGCACCTGAGCGTACAGCGCGTCGATCTGACCGTCGCTGCGCAACAAGCCCTGCCAGCTGTCCTGATAGTCGTTGAGCAGCGGCAGCAAGTTGTCCATGGAATCGTCGATCGGGTCCATGAACGGCGTGCCGAACGGCAGGTCTGCCGGCAGCAGCTGGCGGCGGCGCAGGGCGTCGTCGAGGGTGCGTTGCTTGGCTTCCATGTCGCCGATCTGCCGGCCGACGAGTTGCAGTTTGGCCGACAGTTGCTGGACGCGTTCGGTGAAGGCGTCACTGGAGCGCTTCAATTCGTCCTGCGCCGCTTCCATCTGCGCCAGTTGCTCAAGCTTGTCGCCTTCCTCGGCGCTCAGGGTTTGCGAGCGACGGAAATCTTCCAGTGCTTTCTGCGCATCCAGCACTTGCTGGTACAGCGCTTCGGTCTGGGTTTTGCTCGCGGCGCGGTCGGCTGCCACGGCTTGCTGGGTTTTCAGTTGCTTGAGTTCTTTTTCCAGCCGCTCTTTCTGGTCGCGCAATGCCGCGCGGTCGGCCAGAGCCTGCAACGCTGGAGGCTCGATGTGCGAGAGGTCGATGGACAGGCCCGGCACTTCAAAGCGCTCGCCTTTGAAGCCATCGAGGATCAGCTCCATGGATTTAACCCACTGACCGTCCTCGTCCAGCGTAATCCCGTGTTCACCCAGCGGCAGGCTGAACAGCGCGCTGTTGAACAGGCGCATCAGGCGCTCGACATCCTGTTGCGAGAACTCTTCACGCAAGCGCGCGTAGCTGTTGTTGTCGGCATGATCGAGTTGCTGCTTCACCGACTTCAGGCGTTTTTCCAGATCCCGCAGACGTTCTTCCAGGTCTTCGGCAGAGAACTGCCGCGACTGCGCCAACGCACCCGCCAGTTCATCGTGAGCGTCCTTGGACGCGAGCAGTTGCTGCTCGAGCACCTTGACGTCATCGACCAGCGCGAAGCGATTCTTCAGCGCAGACAGTTCGCCGAGCCAGCGCTGGATGCCGGTGATTTCCCGCTCCAGGCGCATCAGTTCCTGAGTACCTCCGCGCTGATCGTTTTGCAGCGCGTCCTGTTCGTTGCGGTAGTGCTCGGCCTGAATCGTCAGCTCTTCCTTGCGCGCACTGGCGTAGTCCGACCAGGTGCCGAGCAGTGAGTCGAGCAGCGGCGAGATGCGGTGCAGTTTGCCGCGCAGAATATTGCGCTGGGTAACACCTGCTGCGAGCGCTTCAACCAACGGGCCGGCGGTGACCAGCGAGTTGTAGTCCTGCTCCATGCGTCGTACATCGCGGAACGCTTCTTCGCACGCGGCGATGTAATCGACGCTGCCGGAACGCAGGCTGTGTTCGAACGCATCGAGGAATAGCTGCTTGAGCTTGGCCGCGGTGATTTCGCGCATGTGCAGCAGGTTGATGAATAGCGCGCGGAAGGTCTTCAGGCTCTGCTCGCTGGTAGAACGCAGCGGAATCAGGGTCAGGTCCAGCGGGATCGAAGTGTGGCCGCCGACCAGCAAACGACGCAGTTCATCCGGCTTGAGTTCGTAGGCTTTCAGGCCTTCGCGCTCAAGGTTGGTGAACAGCTCTTTCTGGCGCAGGCAGGTATCGTTTTTCTGGTAATGAGCCAGATCCAGTTTGCCAGCGTAGGCAAAGAACTGGTGACCGAACCCACCGCCCGGGCCGCGCCCGACCACGCCGATCACATGCGGACCATGGGGCAGCGAGACTTCCACCAGAATGTAACTGGTGTCCGAGGCGAAGTAGAAGCGACGGGATTGTTCCAGGCTGTACTTGCCGAAACTCATGTCCGACATGCGCGCCAGAATCGGGAATTGCAGCGCGTTGATCGACGCGGATTTACCGAGGTTGTTCGCGCCGTAGACCGACAGCGGCTCTTCCAACGGGAACAGGCCAAGGCTGTATCCGGCAGTGTTCAAAAGGGCAAAGCGGCGAATGCCGTAGCGTTCCTTGCTCATGCGTCGGTCTCCTGTTCTTCGGCAATGGCGCGGGCCAGGGCGTCTTCTTCGCTTTCTTCTGCGAAGTCACTGAGGTCTAGCGGGTCATCGGTTTGCAGCAGATTTTCGTCGCTGTCGTCGTCGATCAGCACCGGAGCTGGCAGCGGCAGCACGCTGTGCAGGCTGGCGGCCAGATCACGGTCCTGCTGAACCGACAGGCAAACATCGAGGAAGCGGTGCATCGGCGGCAGGAAACGATAGATGCCGTTTTCTTCACCCGCAAAACCGAGCTGAGTCATGCGTCGCATGATTTTTTCTTCGAGTTCTTCGACTGTCTGCACTTCCGCCTGGATGAACAGGTCGCGGTACTTTTCCAGCAACGACGGCAATTCGTCGCGACCAAGGCTGCCGCCATCGAGCACGGCGATCGGGTCACGGCCCTGATCCGCCAGATGCTCGACGAGGATGAAGGTGAACAGCGCCAGACGCTGCGCGGTCTTGTTCACCGCCGCCGCAGCGAGGTCCGGTACGAAGTAGTAAAAGCCCCGGGTGTCGCAGACCAGTTCAAAGCCCAGCGCCTTGAACAGCGTGCGGTATTGGTCCTGGAAGTTCGACAGTTGCGCGTACAGCTCCGGATCGCGGCGGCTGACGTGATAGCCCTTGAACAGCTCGCGAAAGATCGGCGCCAATTGGGACAGTTCGGATAGATCAAGATGCATATGGAGTGCTCGCAGAATCCTCGGCGGTGTCGTGGGCCGAGAGCAGGGCGAAGGAGCGCAGGCTGACCTGATGCTCATGAGTGTGGTAATCGCGGCGTTCCAGACGCTCGCGTTTGAAGCGTTTCTCACGCGACAGGCGCGAGAACCAGTAGAGCAATTCGTCGGTGGCGCCGTCCGGTTCCTGCTCCAGCAACCAGGTCATCAGGTCCGGCATCGGCAGGGCGTCTTCGCAGCGTTCAAGCATTTCGCGAACGGTGCGTGGCGCGCGCGGTGCTTCGCCTTTCTGGGCCTTGTGCGCCTTGGGGAAACGCGCCGGTTTCGGCTCGAATCGGGCCAGTGCGTACACATAGGCTTCGACCTGACTGGCGCTGCCGAGGAAGGTGCTTTGCGGCCGGGTGAACATCGGCATTGCCGCTTGCGGCACCGCATCGATGCCTTTGCGACGGATGGCCGCGAGGGCCAGCGCAGCGCCACGGGTCACGGCGTTGTGACGGCGAGCTTCTTCACGCAGTGGCAGCAGTAATTCGCGGGCATGACGCAGGGTTAGCTGGGCGCTGGTCTGCATTTCGAGGATGCGCGCGTGGGTGCGCAGCAGCATGTCGTCATCGACCAGGTGGCCGAGGCGTTGCTGCTCGGTGAGCATCTTCAGCAGTACATTCTCGACCTTGCGCACGCCTTGTTCGAAGGCGCCGTCGGCATTTACCAACTGAATCATCGGCTCGACGTATTCGTCCCAGGTCGCCAGCACTTCGGCGTAACGCTGACGCAACGGAATCTGCCGGTCGCTGGTCTTGGCGCGTTCGGCGACGGCCACCAGGGCCTGTTCGTCGTTGGCGAGCTTCTTCAGCACATCGCGCACGCGCATGTCGAGCAGACGCAACTGACGCGCCAGGTCGTTGCCATCGCGAATGTCGAAGGCGTCCTGGATGTAACCGGCCAGGCGTTCGAGGTGGCGCAGATAGGCTTCGATTTCCAGGCACAGGCCCAGACGGTGCTCACGGCGCAGGTATGCGAGAAAGTCGTGGATCTGTGCGTTGAGCTCGAAACGGTTCGGGCTTTTCGCCACGGGAACCAGAATGTCGAGGCGAATCCACACGTCCAGCAGGCTGGTGATGTCCTGCGGCGTACTGTCGAGTTGCTGGGCGGCCAGTTGCGTGCGCAGTTCGTTGAGGCTCAGTGTGCCTTGGTCGAAGTGCTCGCACAGTGGCTCCAGAAGTGCCCAGTGTTCAGCGAGGGCGCGCAAGACGCGCTTGGGTTCGATCATCGGAATGGCCGGCTGGTTGGCGATTAAAAGCCGCGATTGTACTGCATCGGGACCGATGCGATTCACTCTCGGGACGGGCTGTCGCCATTTTTCATAGGTGGAAAGACTATCGGTGAAGTCTATCGATCAACAGCGCGGGCGATCTTCGGCGAAGGGCGGTAGAATCAACGCACTTTAGTTATCCACAAGTGGCCGACCTTTGCTAATCGAGTCCCGTCGTCGCGCCTATTTGACCGCCATGCAGGTGGTCAACTGGCTGCCGCGCACCGAGTTGCCCTTTGCCGCGCCTTCGCGGCCCGAGCTGCTGGAGATGCCCGAGCCTTTGGTCGTCGCTCCAATCGCGCGGTCGCCTGTGGCTGAGATGCCCGTAGAACCTGTGGTCAAACCCGCCGAACGGGTGAAGATCGAGGTGCCACGGCCATCGTTGGCCAGTACGCGCACAAACGCCAAGGTTGAAGAAGAGGTCGCGCCGGTCGCGGTCAAGGCGCCGATCGTGCCGCCACCGCGTTTCGCCCTGCAATTGCTGCGCGCCGGTCGCTGCCTGCTGCTGGTGGAGTTACCCACAGGCGAAACCTTCCAGACTCGCGATCCCGCGTATCTGCTGCTGAAGGACATGCTGCGCGCCGCCGGTCTGCCGGACAGCCCGCAGATTATCGGCGAACCGGTGCGCTGGCCGCTGTTGACCCGGGGCACGATGGATCAAGGCCCGGAAGCGGCGCGCGACTTCGTGCAAGGCTTTCTCTCGGCCCGACTCGAAGACGCACCGTGCGTCTGCGTGTGGCTGATCGGCCTGCCGGCGGTGCGTTTCGCCGGCGAGGCGAATGCTGAATCCTTCAACCGTGAACTCCAGGTCGAAGGCCTGGGCTCGGTCTGGGCCCTGCCGGGTCTGGAATTATTAATGGAAGAGCCACAGCGTAAGGCTGATGTCTGGCAAGCCATGCGTCGGCTGATGGCGCGCTGGAAAGAATCGAATGAGTGACGCTGTATCGTTTCGCCCGATGACCGAGGCGGACCTGGACGCTGTACTGAAAATTGAATTCGCGGCGTACAGCCATCCCTGGACCCGCGGCATATTTATCGATGGGCTGGGCAAGTACCAGATTTGGCTGATGTTTGAAGGGCAGCAGCAGGTCGGGCACGGCGTGGTGCAGATCATTCTTGATGAAGCGCACCTGCTGAACATCACCGTCAAACCGGAAAATCAGGGGCGTGGACTTGGGTTGACGCTACTGGAACACCTGATGGCGATTGCCTACAAGGCTGAGGCGCGGGAATGTTTTCTGGAAGTGCGCGACAGCAATCGCTCGGCGTTTCGGTTGTATGAGCGGTATGGGTTTAACGAGATTGGACGGCGTCGGGATTATTATCCGGCGGTGGGTGGGCGCGAAGATGCCGTGGTCATGGCCTGCACCTTGGTCGACTAAGCCCCTGTAGGAGCTGCCGAAGGCTGCGATCTTTTGATCTTTATGTGCTGCGACTATAAAAGATCAAAAGATCGCAGCCTTCGGCAGCTCCTACACGGAAAAATCCGGTCAGTCAGATAGATCACCGATTCCCATCCATCGGATCCCGCCGCGCCAATTCCTCTTCATCCAGGCCATTACCCCCCCCGATGTCATCTTCATCGACAATGCTCAAAACCCAATCGGCCTGGCCACCTTCACCCGCCTCATGGGCGTCCCGCGCACCGTCTTCACGGATCAATGTTTCCGGGCTCATGTCGTCGTCGGTGGATTCATGGTCAGCGGTCGAGGCGCCGGTCATGCCGGCTTCACGCACGCGCCCCCGCGGCATTAGTCGCTCGCGCTCGTTTTCCGTCAATTCATCGCCTATTTTGGCGCTGGGTTCTTCCTCGTCGAAATCCAGCTCATTCACCGAACCCATGCGGTCTTCGTTGTCGTCGATGGGCTCGGGTTGCACCGCATCGTACGGACGTCGTGAATCAGTCATGGCAATTCCTCATACTGTAGGCCTTACTAATATGGACCCACTGGGCTCCTCGGAATTCCACCGGCATGGAGTGCAGGTAGTATGCATCAGCGGCAATCTGCATCTCGCGCGTGACCCCGGCGGACGGTTGTCTGTCAAAGCAGCGCATCATTCTCGAGGCTTCATTGCATGAACGACTTACAAGATCTGATTGATAACAACGAGCGCTGGGCTGACGCGATCACCAAAGAAGATCCTGATTTCTTCGCCAAACTGGCCCGTCAGCAAACGCCGGAATTCCTGTGGATCGGCTGCTCCGACGCCCGTGTACCGGCGAACGAGATTGTTGGCATGCTGCCCGGTGACCTGTTCGTCCACCGCAACGTGGCCAACGTGGTGCTGCACACCGACCTCAACTGCCTGTCGGTGATTCAGTACGCGGTTGACGTGCTCAAGGTCAAACACATCCTCGTCACCGGCCACTATGGCTGCGGCGGCGTGCGTGCGTCGATGCAGGATCGCCAGTTGGGCCTGATCGACGGCTGGTTGCGCTCGATTCGCGATCTTTATTATGAAAAGCGCGAAGAACTCGCCAAGTTGCCGACCGAAGAAGAGCGGGTCGACCGTCTCTGCGAGCTCAACGTGATCCAGCAAGTGGCCAACGTCGGGCACACCAGCATTGTGCAAAATGCCTGGCACCGCGGACAGAAACTGTCGATTCACGGCTGCATATACGGCATCAAGGACGGTCGCTGGAAAAGCCTGAACGCCACCATCAGTGGTTTCGAGCAGTTGCCGGCGCAGTACCGTTTGCGTCCGGTCGAGACGTTGTAAAAGCTTTCAGCTCAGGCTTCGTCGACGCCAGTGTTGAAAAAACAGCTGGCCTTTGGCATTGGGCGGTTCGTCGTAGCCGTAGATCCAGCCACGGCAGCAGGGACAACCACAGCGGCAGGCAAACTGCCGCTGTAACTTATCCTCCGTCGCGGCGAAATCCATCGTCAGTCGATCGCCTTTTTTGATGTCTTTCAGTGCCCATACCCACAGATCTTTCATGTCGAGAAAGGTATTGGGGTCGCAGGCATGGTTGAGCAGGCTGCAGAAGCGCGGATCGTAGACATGGATGCCCGGCGCCAGTTGTCGGGTATGTCGGCAGCGATAAGGCAGCAGATGCCCGGAAAACCGGCACATCCGGCTGAGGCGAGGGAATTCGCGCAGGGCTGCGACAGCTGTTGCCTCCCCTTGAGCGTTGTAGAGGGTTTGAAAGTTGTCCGTGGACGGGAATCCAAGACGAAGGGGCAATTCTGCAAAGGGATAGATGCCATTGGATGGCGGGGAGATTCCTTGATCGGCGTGGGCTCTCATAACAATCCTTGTCGGCAGGGTGCTGCGACCTCCGTCAGCTGACATCCTGTCAGCCCTGCAGCACATGGGTACGCCTCAAGACTCTCGCAAAAAAAACAACTGGTCTACTGTCATAACTGACAGAGGAAAACCGCGCGTTCCCACGTCAGCCAAGGCTAACGCAGGAACACTGTTCAGCCTCTTACAAATGTGGAGCTGGCGTCGCGGTCACAGGCGCCGGGACTTTAAGCTGTTTGAGTTGAGACTTGATCGGTGTCGTCGCGCACTTGGCCGTGGCTTGCCCGGGCGTCAGGTTGCGGATCGAGGTGTAGAACAGCTCGCAGGTTTTTTCTGCCTGGGCCACCTGCCAGGTTTGGGTGCAACTTTTCAGTTCAACGTCTGGATTGCTTTCCGGGTCGCGGCCCATGGCGGCCTGCCAGCACGCGGCACTCAAGTCCTGGCCCATGACTTTCAGGCCCGCCGCATCGGCCTGGGCCTGGGGATCTTTACCGGTGTAGCTGGCCGGGTCGGCGGCGTACCAGATGTAGCTCGGGTGGTTGGAACCCAACACCGGCACTTTCACCCCGTCCTTCGGACTGATGGTTGCCAGGCCCAGCACGTTGACGGTCGGCCCGTATTGCTGCTTGATCCAGTTACGCACCGGCGCGCCGAAAGCGACCATCGGCAGCGCGACACCACTGGCGTTCTGGCTGACTTCCTTGACCATGGTGGTCTGGTAGTCCTTGAAGTAGTCGTAAACCCCTTCCAGATCCTTGCCGGCGTTGGATGGCGCGGCAATCGGCGCGATGTCGATGATGGTCTGATACCCCGGCGTCTGATCGGCAGGGATGCCGTTGACAGTCAGCAGCGTGGCCCAACGATCGGTGGTCTTGGACTCCAGGTAGTCCTGGGCTTGAGTCAGGGAGTAATCCGGAGGAAAGTGCAGCAACTCGACGCTTTTACGGTTCTCCAGGGCCATGCCCAGCGGCAGGAACAGATACCAGCTATAAGCCCACTTGCCGTCGGCATTCAGCTTGCTGGCGCCGGTGTAGGCCAGATCGCCGGCATCGAGCAGCGCCGCCAACGGCTTTTCATAGCCTTTGGGCACCCCGGTGATGGCGGCATAGAGCTGATCGTTATCGGTTTTGACCTGCACCTTCGCGTCGCTGTAGCCATCGCGTTGCACGCTCTGTGTCAGGTAATGCTCGACGGTTTGCTCCAGCGTCCAGTTGCGAAAGCAGATCACGTTGCAGTTGTTGGGGTAGGCGAACAGCCGGGTAACGCGCTCGGTGCTGCCCAGCTTCAGATCGGCATCGGCGTGGGCGACGGCGCTCAGGGTGAGGGCAGCGAGGGTGAGTCCTGCGAGTTTGAACATGCTCAGATCCTTTTCAGCGTGTGGGCCCCCGAAGCGGAGGCGGATACAGTGGGATGTGACAGGTCGGGATACAAGTGGCGCAGTGCTTCCCTCACTCAAGCACTGCTAGACTGGCGCAATACTGCACTGAATAAAGGTGAATTATGAAGCCCTCGATTGCGCTTGACCTACAACGAATTGCCGTTCGTGAGGTTGTCGGCCGTTTTCGTACAGCAAATCCCCGTGTGTTCGGTTCGGCACTGCTCGGGACGGATAAAGAGGGCAGTGACCTTGATTTGCTGGTGGATGCGCTGCCAGGTGCCACGCTTTTTGATCTTGGCGGCCTTCAGGTCGAACTTGAGGATTTGTTGGGAGTAAGTGTAGATCTGCTGACGCCCGGCGATCTTCCAGTGAAGTTTCGCCAGCAGGTGCTTGAGCAGGCTCGTCCCGTATGACCGATAACCGTCTCGACGACTACCTAGACCATATGCGTCAGGCCGCGGGGGATGCGCTGATCTTTGTCGATGGTTTGAGTAAAGAAGAGTTCTTCGACGACAAACGAACCCAACAAGCGGTCATCATGAGCCTCATCATTATTGGAGAGGCCGCGACCAAAATCATGGATCGCTACGCCGAGTACGCCACGCAGAACCCTCAAGTGCCTTGGCGCAGCATGCGCGGTATGCGCAATCGCATTGCTCATGGCTACTTCGATATCAATCTTGAAGTGGTGTGGGATACGGTCCAAGCCGCTTTGCCTGAACTTCTGAAGGTGTTACCCACCGATCAAGCGTGATTGCACCTGCGCAGCAGGTGCAATCACGTGTGTTACGGCATCACCGGCGCCGTATACGTCAGCGTCGTCCCCAACGCCCACAGCAGAAACAGCACCAGCGGCGTGTGCACCAGCAGTTGCACGAACGAAAACCCGATCAAGTCCCGAGCCTTCAACCCCAGCACGCCCAGCAATGGCAGCATGTAGAACGGGTTGATCAGGTTCGGCAAGGCTTCGGCGGCGTTGTAGATCTGCACGGCCCAGCCCAGGTGGTAGTTCAGGTCGGTGGCCACTTGCATCACGTACGGCGCTTCGATGATCCACTTGCCGCCGCCCGACGGAATGAAGAACCCAAGGATCGCCGAGTACACGCCCATCAGCAGCGCGTAGGTGTCGTGGGACGCGATTTGTACGAAAAAGGTCGAGATGTGGTGAGCCAGAGTCTGCGCGTCAGTGCCTTTGACCGTGGTCATCAGCGCGGCGATCGAGCCGTACAACGGAAACTGGATCAGTACGCCGGTGGTGGTCGGCACCGCGCGGGATACGGCATCAAGGAAACTGCGGGGGCGCCAGTGCAGCAGGGCGCCGAGCATGATGAACAGGAAGTTGTAGGTGTTCAGCCCTGAAATCGCACTGATCACCGGTTTGGTCGAGAATTCGTGGAACAGCCATCCGGCCGCCAGCAGCACCAGCAAAATCGTCAACAGCGGGCTATGTTCCAGCCATTCGCCGGGACGAGTGCGCGGTTGCAGCGGTGGCAGATTGAAACTCGGATCGATGCCGCAGGCTTTGGCATCGCGGGCCGAGTTCGGGCCGGGTGCGGTGGCGTAGGCAATGATCAGTGAGATCACGATCAGCGCCAGCAACATCACCCCGGACTGCCAGAGAAAATCGTTTGTGTGAAAGGAATCACCCCGGTGATCGACAGAATCGACGGTGGCAGGCTGGCCGGGTTGGCCTGCAGTTGCGCGGCGGACGACGATAGGCCCAAGGCCCACACGGCGCCAAGACCCAGGTACGCAGCGGCGCCGGCCGCGCGGTAATCCATTTTCAGATCGGTGCGGCGGGCGAGGGCGCGCACCAGCAAGCCGCCGAACACCAGCGACAGGCCCCAGTTCAACAGCGACGCGACCATGGAAATCAGCGCCACCCACGCCACGGCGGAACGACCGTTCTTCGGGATTCGCACCAGGCGGTCGATCAGCTTCACGGCGGGGGGCGAACTGGCGACCACATAACCGCCGATCACCACGAACGCCATCTGCATGGTGAACGGGATCAGGCTCCAGAATCCGTCACCGAACGCCATGGCCGCGTCGGTGGGTTTGGCGCCCATGAACAGGGTGGCCACGGCGACGATAATCACCGCCAGTGCCGCGAACACCCAGGAATCGGGAAACCAGCGTTCGGCAAAACTCGAACAGCGCAGGGCAAAGCGGGCAGAGCGGGTATCTTCGATATCAGCAGCCACGGGAGTACCTCGATTTTTATGTTTGTTATGGTCTTCAAGGCCGCAGAGGCCTAATGCCGTTGTAGGAGCGAGCTTGCTCGCGATGGACTCAAGAGCGCCGCGTTTTGCCTGTAAACACTGCGTTATTGTTATCGACCATCGCGAGCAAGCTCGCTCCTACAGTTTTTGATCGGCATTGGCTCCAAAGGCCCGTCTGGACAGGTGCCAACAGTAAATCAATCGGTCAAGTTTTGTGACGAAGTTTCGCCAGGCCGAGACGATGGTCTAACGGGTTGTCCGCTGGCGCGTTTGCGTAGACCATGGGCGCCTTGGTTTTTTGCCTACGCCAGAGTTCTTTTGATGACTGCCCATAACGATTCGCGCCCGGCACCGTTCAGCCGCTCGGACTACAAGACCCTCGGCCTCGCGGCCCTCGGCGGTGCGCTGGAAATCTACGATTTTATCATTTTCGTGTTTTTCGCCCTGACCCTCAGCCAGCTGTTCTTTCCGCCGGAAATGCCCGAATGGCTGCGCCTGCTGCAAAGCTTCGGGATTTTTGTCACCGGTTATCTGGCGAGGCCGTTGGGCGGGATCTTGATGGCGCATTTCGCCGACCGGTTGGGGCGCAAGAAAGTCTTCAGCCTGAGCATTCTGATGATGGCGCTGCCGTGCCTGCTGATCGGCATCATGCCGACCTATGCCCAGATCGGCTATTTCGCGCCGCTGCTGCTGTTGGCCCTGAGGGTTTTGCAAGGCGCGGCCGTGGGCGGCGAAGTGCCGAGCGCCTGGGTCTTCGTCGCTGAGCACGCACCGGTCGCGCACCGTGGTTACGCGCTCGGTTTCCTGCAAGCGGGACTGACCTTTGGTTACTTGATCGGGGCTCTGACGGCGACCTTTCTGGCGCAGGCATTCACACCGGCGGAAATCCTCGATTACGCGTGGCGTTACCCGTTCCTGCTGGGGGGCGTATTTGGCGTGATAGGTGTCTGGCTACGCCGCTGGCTGAGCGAAACCCCGGTGTTCATGGCGATGCAGGCCAAGCGTGATGCCGCAGTCGAACTGCCATTGCGCACGGTCTTGCGTGAACATCGCCTGGCAATTTTGCCTGCGATGATTCTCACCTGCGTGCTGACATCGGCGGTGGTGGTGTTTGTGGTCATCACCCCGACCATGATGCAGAAAACCTTCGGCATGACCGCCAGCCACACCTTCGCCCTGAGTGCGTTGGGCATCGTGTTCCTGAACATCGGCTGCGTGCTCGCCGGGTTGCTGGTCGACCGCATCGGCGCCTGGCGCACGGTGATGCTGTATAGCCTGCTGCTGCCGCTGGGCATCGGCGTGCTATACACCAGTCTGATTATCGGCGGCAGTTGGATCGGTCTGGCGTACGCGATTGCGGGCCTCGGTTGCGGCGTGGTCGGCGCGGTGCCTTCGGTCATGGTCAGCCTGTTCCCGGCGCGGATTCGCGTTTCGGGGATTTCCTTCACGTACAACATTGCCTACGCCGCGTGGGCGAGTACCACACCGCTGTTGCTGATCGGTCTGATGCCGTGGAGTCCGTGGATCTGCGTGATCTTCTGCACCGTGATGGGGGCGGTGGGTGTGAGCAGCGCACTGTATTTCGGCGCGCGCATGCCGAGAACAGGCACTTGTCCGGCCGCTGGCGCCATCTGATTGAAGGTGGCGCGGCGCACATGACAACTATTTTTGCAGGGCAACCCTGAATCACTCTTCAGAAAATATTCCCAAGGCCGATGGCTAGGCTGTATGCCGCTTTCTATCCCTGCCCATCGGTGCTTTCCCATGTTCAACAAACGCTTGAAGCAAGAGTTGTCGGCTCTTCGCGAAGAACTCTCCAGCCTTCAGCAAGTGAAAGAAAGTCTGGAAAGCGAGATGCTGGTCCTGACCGTTGATCCTGATGGGCGGATTCAGTCGGCCAACCAGAATTTCATCAGCGAGATGCTCTACAAGGGCCACGACCTGATCGATCGCCCGATCGAAGACATCGTGCCGCCCCACGTAAAGTCCGATGAATTCCACCACCGTTTCAAGGCTGCGCTGACCCGTGGCGAGCACTTCGCCGGTGCAGTGCGCCTGTTGCGTGGCGATGGCCAGGAAGCCTGGTTGCGCTCGATCGTGCAGCCAGTGCGTTCCGCGGACGGGCGGATCAAGCATTTTTCGATTTGTTCCAGCGACCTGACCCGCACCATCAAGGCCTCCCGTGAGCACGAGAACCTGATCGGTGCATTGGTGCGCTCGACGGCGGTGATCGAGTTCGAGCTCAATGGCAACGTGCTCACAGCCAATGACCGATTCCTCAATGGCATGGGTTACAGCATGGCGCAGATCAAGGGCAAACATCACCGCACCTTCTGCGAAGCGCAGGAGTACAACAGCCCCGAGTATCAAGACTTCTGGCGTCGCCTGAATGCCGGTGAGTTCGTGGCCGGCCGCTTCAAGCGTGTCGACAGCCACGGGCGTACAGTCTGGCTGGAGGCGTCCTACAATCCGGTGATCGACGCCAACAACAGGCTCTACAAAGTGGTGAAATTCGCCACGGTGATCACCGATCAGGTCAACCAGGAACAAGCTGCCTCCGAAGCGGCCAACATTGCCTACGGCACCTCGCAGCAAACCGATCAAAGCGCCCAGCGCGGCACGGCCGTGGTGACTCAGGCGGTGAACGTAATGCGCGATCTGGCCAAACACATGCAAACCGCCGGCGACGGCATCGAAGCGCTGAACGAGCAATCGCTGGTGATCGGCACCATCGTCAAAACCATCAGTGGCATTGCCGAACAGACCAACCTGCTGGCGCTCAACGCGGCCATCGAAGCGGCCCGGGCCGGTGAACAGGGACGCGGTTTTGCCGTGGTAGCGGACGAGGTGCGGCAACTGGCTTCGCGCACCAGTCAGGCCACCGATGAAATTGTCCTGGTGGTGCGCAAGAACCAGGAGATGGCGCGTAACGCGGTGTCCCTGATGACTGACGGCAAGCTCCAGGCCGAACAGGGGCTGGCGCTGGCGGCGGAGGCGGGCACGGTGATCGTCGAGATTCAGGACGGCGCGCAGAAAGTGGTGAATGCGGTGGGGCAGTTTGCCAATCAGCTATCGAGTTGATGGCTAGCCTTTAAAAGATCGCAGCCTGCGGCAGCTCCTACAGGGTGTACGCCATTCCAATGTAGGAACTGCCGCAGGCTGCGATCTTTTCGTCTGTTCGAACTCCCTGTCGCGGGATATCGCTACAATCGGCTCTTTTCCCAGGAGCAGATGCCCATGAGCGCTTCCCACCGCTGCCCGGTTCCCTTGTCCAAGGCTTATCGTCTGCTCAATCATGGGCCGACCGTGCTGGTCAGCGCGGCCCATGACGGGCAGCGCAACATCATGGCAGCGGCCTGGGCCATGCCGCTGGATTTCGAACCGCCTAAAATTGCCGTGGTGCTGGACAAGTCCACCTGGACCCGGCAACTGCTGGAAGCGTCGGGCACATTCGTCCTGAACGTGCCCTGCGCCGCCCAGGCCGATATCGTGCAGACCGTTGGATCGACGTCGGGCCTGGAACTGGCTCAGGACCAGGGCCGGGACAAATTCCAGACCTATGACTTGCAGACCTTCAACGGCGAGTTGATCGACGCGCCGATGCTCGAAGGCTGCGTGGCCTGGCTGGAATGCCGATTGTTGCCGGAACCCAACAACCACCAACAGTACGATCTGTTTCTGGCCGAAGTGATCGCCGCCCAGGCGGACGAGCGCGTATTCAGCGACGGTCGCTGGCACTTCGAGGGACACGATGCATTGCGCACCTTGCACCATGTGGCGGGCGGGCATTTCCTGAAAATCGGTGATCCGGTGGCTGGTCAAGTCTTGCAGCCGTAAACGTTCACACCCAGAGATCATTTTCAGCGGTGCGCTCACCCCCTTTGTTGCCGGTGTTCAGCACGCCTCTGGGATCGATCAGCAGGAGCTTGACCTCCTGCTCGGCGAACGGTTTGTGCTCGAAACCCTTGGACATAGCACCATCGTCCCGCCGGGCAGGCTGTGGCGCC
Organism: Pseudomonas sp. LB3P81; assembly: GCF_054897965.1. Lineage (NCBI taxonomy): Bacteria > Pseudomonadati > Pseudomonadota > Gammaproteobacteria > Pseudomonadales > Pseudomonadaceae > Pseudomonas > Pseudomonas sp. LB3P81. Next base: position 4,379,453 of record NZ_JBUBVG010000001.1, read on the forward strand.
AACCGCCGCGGTACTGAAAACTCTGCACGCCGGCGAGGGTATGACCGATGGCGTAGGTGTCGTGGCGGTGCAGGTCGTAGCCATGGCCGGCAAAAAAAGCTTCGAAACGCTGTAGCCCGGCGACATCGGGCGCGCGGTGGAACCAGTCGTTGTGAAGAATTTTGTTAGCCATTGCGATGGTGCCCGATGTGTATTGAGTCAGGAGTTGGAACATTAGCCTAAGGGCTGATTGTGTGCGGGCGGATGGGTTTCTATATGTGTATTACGGTAATTAATTATTGTTTTGCGATAATTTGTGATTTAGGTTGTACCCACATCCATTCCTGTGAGGTAGTGCCGTGACTTCCAATCGTCTCGCTCAATTGAGCCAGCGCATGGCTGCTGTGACTCTTTGTCTTATCGTCGCAATGCTGGCGATCAACAGTGTGCTCTGGCTCTTTCCTTTTCTGGCCGCCAAGGATGGATGGGGGCTCGGTTTTGCGCTGACCGATCGCCAGCTCTCACATGTCACCGATCAAGCGATGTTGTTCCCATGGTGGCAAGTGTTGGGTGGCATTGTGTTGTCGAGCGTCCCGTTACTGGCGCTGGCCTATGGGTTGGGGCACTTGCGTCGACTGTTCCAGTGCTATTCGCGCGGCGAGTACTTTGCCAGTTCGGGAGCTGTTCATCTGGGTTTGGTGGGGAGGGCCGTGGCACTCTGGGTGTTACTCGATTTCCTGTGCGAGCCATTGCTCAGCGTCTGGGTGACGATGAATTTGCCGACCGGTGAACGGCTGATTACCCTCAGCGTCACGGCGCCGACCTTTGTCGCGTTGTTCCTGGCTGCGTGTATTTCGATCATCGCGCGTATTCTCAAGCAAGCCAGTGAAGTGGACTCCGAAAACCGCACTTTCGTTTGAGATTTCTATGTCAATTGTCATTCAGCTGGACGTGATGCTCGCCATGCGTAAAGTCAAATCCAAAGACCTCGCTGCGGCTATCGGTATTACCGAAGCGAACCTTTCGTTGTTGAAGCAGGGCAAGGTCAAGGGATTGCGACTGGCAACGCTGGACGCGATTTGCAAGCATCTGAATTGTCAGCCGGGTGACCTGTTGATCCATGTGCCTGACGTCGAGTAAAAGTAAGCGCCCGGTAGTATCTCGGTGGATCGTTTTTCCTGCACTTGCTACTTGTTGTTCAGTGCGCATCTGGTGGCCAATCGTTGAGGAGTTCTGAATGAGCAAACTGCGGGTAGGCATTATTTTTGGTGGCCGTTCGGCTGAACATGAAGTGTCGCTGCAATCGGCGAAAAACATCGTTGATGCGCTGGATCGGTCGCGCTTCGAACCGGTGCTGATCGGTATCGACAAGCAGGGTCACTGGCACCTCAACGACCCGTCGAACTTCCTGCTCAACCAGGAAAACCCGACGTTGATCGCCCTCAATCAGTCCAACCGCGAACTCGCCGTGGTGCCGGGCAAGGCCACTCAGCAACTGGTGGAAATCTCGAGTCAGGAACTGCTGGACCACGTCGATGTGATCTTCCCGATCGTCCACGGCACCCTGGGTGAGGACGGTTGCCTGCAAGGGTTGCTGCGCATGGCTGATTTGCCGTTTGTCGGCTCCGACGTGCTGGGGTCGGCGGTGTGCATGGACAAGGACATCAGCAAACGCCTGCTGCGTGATGCCGGGTTGGCGGTCACACCGTTCGTGACCCTGAACCGCGCCACCGCAGCGCGCACCGAATTCGCCGAGGTCCAGGGGAAGCTCGGCCTGCCGCTGTTCGTCAAACCGGCGAACCAGGGCTCGTCGGTGGGCGTGAGCAAGGTCAACGATGAGGCCGAATACCGGGCGGCGGTTGAACTGGCCCTGGGTTTCGATGAGAAAGTGCTGGTCGAATCCGCCGTCAGAGGCCGTGAGATCGAATGCGCGGTGCTCGGCAACGAAGACGCCATCGCCAGCGGCTGTGGCGAAATCGTCATCCGCAGCGGGTTCTATTCCTACGACAGCAAGTACATCGACGCACAGGCTGCTGAAGTGGTGGTTCCGGCTCACATCAGCAGCGAAGCCAGCGAGCGCATTCGGGCCCTGGCCGTCGAGGCGTTTCAGGTGTTGGGCTGTTCCGGTCTGGCGCGGGTCGATGTGTTCCTGACCGACAGCGGCGAAGTGCTGATCAACGAGATCAACTCGCTGCCCGGTTTCACCCGCATCAGCATGTACCCCAAACTGTGGCAGGCCACCGGCATGACCTACAGCGAGCTGGTCAGCCGTTTGATCGAACTGGCGCTGGAGAAACACAAGGCGCGGCAGGCGTTGAAGATTTCTCGCTAGTCCGCATGCCAAAACGGGTAATTGAGGTCGCGACATGCCTCGGAGGCTGGTTTTGCCAGCCTTCGGGATCTTCTTCATTCGTATGACTCAATCCCCCAATGCTTCCCCCTCGCGCCGCGGATCCGCCCCACCCGCCAGCGATGCTTTTCCCTGAGCATCCTTGATCCGGACAATCGCCTGAGTACCGCTGGTCATGTCGATCTCGGTCACGCTGTGCCCGTTGTCCTTCAACGCCTGAATCGTCTCCGCACTGAATTGCCCCTGCTCCAGCTCGGTCGGGCCGTTGCGGCTGCCGAAGTTGGGCAGGTTGATGGCGGTTTGCGGGTCGAGGTTCCAGTCGAGCAGGCCGATGGTGGATTTTGCGACGTATTCAATGATTTGCGAGCCGCCGGGGGAGCCGAGGGTGGCGAGGAATTCGCCGCTCTGGCGGTCGAAGATCAGGGTGGGCGCCATGGACGAGCGCGGGCGTTTGCCGGGTTCGACGCGGTTGGCGACTTTCTGCCCGTTTTCTTCGGGGATGAACGAGAAGTCGGTCATCTGGTTGTTGAGCAGAAATCCCTGAACCATCAGGTGTGAGCCGAACGCGGATTCGACCGTGGTGGTCATTGACACTGCACCGCCCTGGTCATCGACCGTCACCACTTGCGAGGTGGAAATGCGCAGCGGCGAACGGTCCGGCGCGTAGGCGACCTGAATCCCCGGCGGCGTACCGGGTTTGGCCACGCCCATGCTGCGATCGCCAATCAGGGCGGCGCGGCTGGCCAGATAAGTCGGGTCCACCAGACCTTTGACGGGGACCGGCACGAAGTCGCTATCGGCGACGTACAGCGCGCGGTCGGCGTAAGCGAGACGTTCGGCTTCGGAGATCAGGTGCACGGCTTCAGGGGCCGGCTCGATGCCTGCGGGTCGGTTGCTCTCGACCGGTTTCAAGGGGGCCAGAGCGAAACGCGGGTCGCGGGTTTCCAGTGCCTGCAAGGTGCCGAGGATCTGCGCCACAGCGATTCCGCCCGATGACGGTGGCGGCATCCCGCAGACCTGCCAGCGTTTGTAATCAGTGCACAGCGGCGCACGTTCCTTGGCGGAGTAGCCGTTGAGGTCGTTCAGCGACAGGCGGCCGGGGTTGGCGTGGCCCTGAACCCTGGTGACGATTTCCTGCGCGATGGGGCCTTTGTACAGCGCGTCGGGACCTTCCTTGGCGATGCGTTTGAACACGGCGGCCAGCGCCGGGTTTTTCAGTGGCGTGCCGACGGCTTTCGGGCTGCCATCGGCGTTCCGGAAATACGCCATCATGTCTGGTGAACGTTGCATGGACGAATCCGAAGCAATCAACTGATGCAGGCGTGGCGAGATGGGAAAACCTTGCTCCGCGAGTCTGATCGCCGGCTCGAACAGCTGCGCCCATGGCAGGCGCCCGTGTTTCCGATGGGCCAGTTCAAGCGCCCGCAACACGCCGGGCGTGCCCACGGAACGACCACCAATCTGCGCCTGAGTGAACGGCATCGGTTTGCCGTCGGCCTGCAGGAATAGTTTCTCGGTGGCACCGGCCGGTGCGGTTTCGCGACCGTCGTAAGTGCGCACGGTTTTGCCGTCCCAGAGCACGATCAACGCACCACCGCCGATACCCGAGGATTGCGGCTCGACCAGCGTCAGCACCGCTTGCATCGCAATGGCGGCATCAATCGCCGAACCGCCCTGACGCAGCATCGCGCGTCCGGCTTCGGCCGCGAGTGGGTTGGCTGCTGCCGCCATGTGTTTCGAGGCATGCCGGGATTGCAGGTCGGTGCGAAAGCCCGAGGCAGTTTCCGGTGCGAGCGGCAACGTTGAAGCGGGCGGAGCGTTGCACGCAGCGAGGGTTAATGCGCTGGCAATCAGCGAAAGGGCTGACAGGCGATAGCGATTCCAGTGAAAGGCTGAAAACACGCGGGGCACTCCGTCCGTGGGAAAGATCAGGGGACTTTATCGGCCGACAGTCAGTGACGCAAATCACGGGACGTTTTTGTCCTTCATCCATTGACGGATTTTCTGTAGGGTCAAGGGCAGCAGACGAGTCAGAAGATCAACAAGAGGCAGACATGCAGACCGACTTTCCCTCACAGCCAAGCTATGGCGCCCAGCGTGAACAATTTCTGGCGGCGGCGATCGCGGCCGGCGCGACGCTGACCGAGTATCCGCACCCGCTCAAAGGGCCGTTTGGTGAGCCTTTGAGCACCGATGTGGCGGTGCTCGGTGATCCGGGCGCCAAGCGCTTGCTGATCGCGCTGAGCGGCACTCACGGGGTCGAAGGCTTCTATGGTTCGGGCTGTCAGATCAAGTGGATGCAGGAGTTGGGCAAGCGTTCACTGCCGGCCGATGTCGCCGTGGTGTTTGTCCATCTGATCAATCCCTGGGGCACGGCGTGGTTGCGTCGGGTCAACGAAGACAACATCGACCTCAACCGCAATCACCTGAACTTCGAACGTCCGCTACCGGACAATCAGGCTTATGCCGCGCTGCATGAAATCTATGCCTGCACTGAGTTGACAGGCCCCGAGCGTGATCGCGCCGATGCGTTGCTCGACCAGCAGATCCGCGAACACGGCTGGCCGGCGGTGATGTCGATTGTCGAGGGTGGGCAGCACAGTCATCCCGACGGCTTGTTTTACGGCGGGTGGGCGCCGAGCTGGTCGAACCGAACGTTGCACCAGATCCTTCAAAAGCATGTTGCTCACGCCGATGTCGCGATGTGCTTCGACTTGCACACCGGTGCCGGGGAGTACGGCCATCCGATGTTGCTGACCATCACAGAGTCCGCTTATCCAGCGTTGCAGGATGCGCAGGCTATCTACGGACCGTGGCTCTACACGTTGCTGACCGGCGCCAACACGCTGAGCGAAACCGGCGTGGCCGCGACGGCGACCGGCTACACCTCGCAGGCGCTGATCGATGCGCTGCCGCAGGTGCGACTGATGCCATTCGTGATCGAGTGCGGGACGTATCCGGGGGCAGAGGTTCATCGTCATTTGCGCGACGACCACTGGCTGCATCAACACGGCAATCCGAGTGAGGCGGTAGGGCGTGAAATCAAACTGAATCTGCTGGAGCAGTTTTATCCCGCCGATAGCGACTGGCAGGCGATGGTCTGGTTGCGTACTTGGCAGATATGGGAGCGGGCACTGTCTGCGTTGGCGACAGTTCGCTGCTGAGGCATGTAGGAGCGAGCTTGCTCCGGGCGGCGTTCCGACGATGGTCGTCAACGATTATGCGTGTTTACTGCTTAAACGCGGGGCTCTTGAGTCCATCGCGAGCAAGCTCGCTCTTACAGGAGGCATAAAAAAACGGCCTACCTTTCGGTAAGCCGTTTTTAGTACTTGGTGGCTACACAGGGACTTGAACCCCGGACCCCAGCATTATGAATGCTATGCTCTAACCAACTGAGCTATGTAGCCAAGTGGCGCGCATTATTCACCGGTAATGCAGATGCGTCAAGCATAAATCTAAAATATTTCTCTACGCTTTCAACCGCTTATCCACCTGAGCCGAAAAACCGGACCGGGGGAGGGCGTCAACCGAGCTGGAATCTCCCGGTATTGGCACTCAGGGCCTTGCTGCCCTGGCTCAAGGTGTCTGCAGCCTGATTCACCGCCCGCGCCCCTTCGAGCAAGCGCACTGCGGCCTGATCGACTTGCTGGATGTTGCCGCTGACTTCGTCGGCAGTGGTCGCTTGCTCGTCGACTGCCGTGGCGATCTGCGCCAGGGTGTCGGTGACGCTTTGCACGGCGCTGGCGATTTCCCCCAGTCGCTCGCCGAGGCCGGTGACCGCTTGCGCATCGGATTGCGCCTGGCCGCAGGCGGCTTCCATCAGGCTGACGGCTTCGTTCACCGTGTTACGCAAACTGTCGACGGTGTTGGCGATCTGCGCGGTGGACGATTGGGTGCGCTGCGACAGGCTGCGCACTTCATCGGCCACAACCGCAAAGCCACGACCCTGTTCACCGGCACGAGCGGCTTCGATGGCCGCGTTGAGCGCCAACAGGTTGGTCTGCTCGGCGACCCCGCGAATGGTGTCGACCACCAACTGAATCTGCTGACCTTGTTCGCTGACCCGTCCGAGTGCCGCTGCCGTGTCGTTCAAACGCTGATTGAGCTGTTGGATACTCGCTGTGGTGCGTTGGCTGTCACGGCTGCTGTCGGCTGCAATGCGCCGGGTGTGCTGAGCGCTGCCGGAAGCCTGTTCGCAGCTCTGGGCAACCCCTAGGGAAGTGGCGGCCAATTGCGTTGCCGCCGCCGCGATCTGACTGATCTGCAGTTGCTGCGCTTCGACCTCGCCCAAGGCGCCACTGGAATGGTGATTCAGCGTGCGCACCGCGTTACTCAGTTGCAAGGTTTCGTGATCGACCCCCAATAGACTATTGCGCAGTTGCACCACCGCGACGTTGAGCGCGGTGCTGATCGCTGCCAGTTCGTCGCGGCCCTCAACCGGCACTTGCAGGCTCAGATTGCCGTCGCGCAAGGCTTCGGCCAGCAGCGTGATGCCGCTGGCGCTACGGCGAATAGAAGCCTGCAAACAGATGAACAGGTACAGCGCGGCCAGCAGCAGGCAACCAAAGATCGCCGCCACCACAATGAACTGGCGAATCGCCGAGCCGTGATAGTAATCCAGACGCTGATCCAGCGAGACCAACGATTGCTGACGCAACGAAGCGAGGTCGGTGAGCAGGGCGTCCAGATTGCGTTCGAATTCCTCGGGTTTGAGTTTGATGCTGCCGCCAAACACGCCGTCATCGAGGACTTTCAACTCGGCGTCGAGGTGCTTGAGGCTGTCATGGTATTGACCGGCCCAGGTCTGCAAGGCGCTGGGCAGACGCGCTTCCAGCAGGCCAGCGGTTTTGACAAGCTGTTCGCGGGCGTCGCCGATGCGGCTGCGCAGGTCGCGCAATTGCAGACGGCTTTGCAGGGTGAACTGACCCGACACCACCGACGCCTGACCGACGCTGGCGAGACGGCCGACCCGTTCGATCAGGTCCGGCGCGTGTTGCGTGGAGATCTGCGTCAGCAGGTAGGTTTCCAGCCACGGTGCCAGCGTCAGACGATTGTCCATGGCGATCTGTTCGCGCAAGGCTTGCAGAGCGCTCAAGGCATTGGTGAAGCGATCGTAACCGTCCGGCCACCAGCCAACGCTGCTCAGGCTTTTCGAGTCGAGGTCGTTGATCGCGGTTTGCAGGGCTTGATAGCGGGCCAGGGTTTCGCCCTCGGCGCCTTCGGTTTGCAACGTGTTGCCAAGGTCCGTGGTGGCTTGGGCGACCGCCGGCTGAACGGCATCGAACGCAGCCATCGCCGCGAGAGTGGCCGGTGTCGGCTGGCGGGTGGTCTCGGTGGCACGCCAGCGCGCGGCGCGGTCACGCTGGGCGGCGAGCAGGTTATCCAGCGCATCCAGCGCGAGCAGTTGCCGGACCCCGGCACGCTCGCCGGAGATCAGGTTCAGTTTGGCGCGATAGTCCTGACCGATCATCAGCAGGCTGCCCGCGAGCGGCAGGATAAACAGCAGAAACAACAGCTGAAATTTTCGGGCGAAACCGAAACGCCCCAACAACCCGATCCCCGGAGATAAAAAAGCCTGCATGCCCCATGACTCCTCTGGACACCACGCACCAATTGCGTGCGTCGAGGTCGTTGCGACCGCGACTCGTGCCCTTTTTAAAGGCCTCGAAAGTTCACCCCCGTCAGCTCTGTAGGCCGACTCTGTAGCGAAACTTCCCATTCTCGGTCCCCTTTGTAAAGGGCCGCGTTGAAGGGGATTAGCAAGGCAAGATTCAGACCATGGCGTTGCGCTATTACCTTAATTTTTGAAGTCGTTAGCAGGCTAAGGGGATGGCGCTTCTGCACTAAAAAATGGCACATTGACGCACCTGCCCGTGTGCACCCATCTGCTGTACGGAAATTCCCATGGCAATCAGCAATGCCCGGACCGGCACACCGCCGACGTCCGCGACTTCACAAAGCAGCCCACTGGTTATGCGCATCATCGGCGCCGTGGCGCTGGCGCATTTAATCAACGACCTGATTCAGTCAGTGCTGCCGTCAATCTACCCGATGCTCAAGGCCAACTACGGGCTGACCTTCACCCAGGTCGGCCTGATCACTCTGACCTTTCAGTTGACGGCTTCGCTGTTGCAGCCGTGGGTCGGTTATTACACGGATCGCCATCCCAAACCCTGGCTGCTTCCGGCCGGGACGGTGTGCACATTGATCGGCATTTTGATGATGTCGGTGGTCGGCACCTTTCCATTGATTTTGCTGGCGGCGGGGTTGATTGGCATCGGCTCGTCGACCTTTCACCCGGAAGCGTCTCGCGTGGCGCGACTGGCCTCGGGCGGGCGATTTGGCCTGGCGCAATCGACTTTCCAGGTCGGCGGTAACGCGGGCTCCGCCTTCGGTCCATTACTGGCAGCGGCGATCATCATTCCGTTTGGTCAGGGCCATGTGGCGTGGTTCGGATTGTTCGCGGTGTTTGCGTTGTTCGTGCTCTACCGGATCAGCCGCTGGTACGCCAACCACTTGAGCTTGTTCAAGCTCAAGCAAGGTCAGGTCGCTACTCATCGGTTGTCGAAGAGCCGCGTAATCAGTGCGCTGGTGGTGCTCGGGTTGCTGGTGTTCTCCAAGTATTTCTACATGGCCAGTTTCACCAGTTACTTCACCTTCTACCTGATCGAGAAATTCGACCTGTCGGTGGCCAGTTCGCAGCTGCATTTGTTCCTGTTTCTGGGGGCGGTAGCGGCAGGGACATTCTTCGGCGGACCAATCGGCGACAAGATCGGGCGTAAGGCGGTGATCTGGTTTTCGATCCTGGGCGTGGCGCCGTTCACCTTGATTTTGCCGCACGTTGATTTGTTCTGGACCAGCATTCTCAGCGTGGTGATCGGTTTCATCCTGGCCTCTGCGTTCTCGGCCATCGTGGTGTACGCCCAGGAGTTGGTGCCGGGCAATGTAGGGATGATTGCCGGGGTGTTCTTTGGGCTGATGTTTGGTTTCGGCGGGATTGGCGCGGCACTGCTGGGGCATCTCGCGGACATTCACGGCATCGAATACGTGTATTTCCTGTGTTCGTTCCTGCCGTTGTTGGGTGTGTTGGCGATCTTGCTGCCAAGAACCAAAAAAGCCTGATCCCACACAATTTCCCCTGTGGGAGCGGGCTTGCTCGCGAAGACGGTGTGTCAGCTACATTGTTGTCAGCTGACACACCGTCTTCGCGAGCAAGCCCGCTCCCACATTTAACGGTGGTGTGGCGGGTGATTTATTTCAGGCACAAAAAAGCCGCATATCAAACGCGGCTTTTTCTTGGGCGGGTGCTTCGTCCTGAATAACTTAGACGTTGAAACGGAAGTGCATCACGTCGCCGTCTTTCACGATGTAGTCCTTGCCTTCCAGACGCCATTTGCCGGCTTCTTTGGTGCCGGCTTCGCCCTTGTACTGGATGAAGTCGTCGTAGGCGATGACTTCGGCGCGGATGAAGCCTTTTTCGAAGTCGGTGTGGATCACGCCGGCGGCTTGTGGTGCGGTGGCACCGACGCGGACGGTCCAGGCGCGGACTTCTTCGACACCGGCGGTGAAGTAGGTCTGCAGGTGCAGCATTTCGTAGCCGGCGCGGATCACGCGATTCAGGCCAGGCTCTTCGAGACCCAGGGCTTCAAGGAACATGTCTTTCTCTTCGCCGTCTTCCAGTTCGGCGATTTCGGCTTCGATCTTGTTGCAGACCGGAACCACCATGGCGCCTTCTTCTTCGGCGATGGCTTTGACGATGTCCAGCAGCGGGTTGTTCTCGAAGCCGTCTTCAGCGACGTTGGCGATGTACATGACCGGTTTGGTGGTCAGCAGGTGGAAGCCACGAATCACCGCTTTGTCGTCGGCGCCCATGTTCTTCATCAGCGTGCGCGCAGGCTTGCCGAGGGTGAAGTGAGCGATCAATTGCTCCAGCAGACCCTTCTGGACAATGGCGTCCTTGTCACCACCCTTGGCGTTGCGGGCGACTTTCTGCAGTTGCTTTTCGCAGCTGTCGAGGTCGGCGAAGATCAGTTCCAGGTCGATGATTTCGATGTCGCGTTTCGGGTCGACGCTGTTGGAGACGTGAATCACGTTCTCGTCTTCGAAGCAGCGGACCACGTGGGCGATGGCATCGGTCTCGCGGATGTTGGCGAGGAATTTGTTGCCCAGGCCTTCACCTTTCGAGGCGCCGGCAACGAGGCCCGCGATGTCGACGAATTCCATGGTGGTCGGCAGGATGCGCTTTGGATTGACGATGGTCGCCAAGGCTTCCAGACGCGAATCCGGCATCGGCACGATACCGGTGTTCGGCTCGATGGTGCAGAAGGGGAAGTTCTCGGCCGCGATCCCGGATTTGGTCAGGGCGTTGAACAGGGTGGACTTGCCGACGTTAGGCAGGCCGACGATGCCGCAATTGAATCCCATGGTGTTTCCCCTCGGATAAGAGTCAGGCCTTCTGGCTGTGCAGGTTTTTCATCGCGCGGTTCCATTCCCCGGCGAGGATATCCGGCAGCACGCCGAGGGCAAAGTCGATGCTGGCATCGAGTTTTTCCTGTTCGGCGCGTGGCGCACGACCCAGGACGAAATTTGAAACCATACTGGCTACGCCCGGGTGGCCAATGCCAAGCCGCAAGCGGTAGAAGGTATTCTGATTGCCCAGTTGCGCGATGATGTCGCGCAACCCGTTGTGACCGCCATGGCCGCCGCCCTGTTTGAGTTTGGCAACGCCCGGAGGCAGGTCGAGTTCGTCATGCGCCACCAGGATTTCTTCGGGCTTGATGCGGAAGAAACCGGCAAGAGCCGCTACGGCCTGGCCGCTGCGGTTCATGTAAGTGGTGGGTATCAGCAGACGAACATCCTGACCCTGATGCGAATAGCGCCCGGTCAGGCCGAAATATTTGCGATCCGCCACAAGGTTCACGCCTTGTGCGTTCGCGATGCGCTCAACAAAAAGGGCCCCTGCGTTATGCCGGGTCTGTTCGTATTCAGCGCCTGGATTTCCCAGGCCAACGATCAGTTTGATGGCATTCACGATAGGGGCCCTTCCTTGGAGAGGTGGATAACATCGCCGCAATCTGGGTGTGCGGCGAAAGTGGACGACAAGTGCTCATTTACCATTATGTAAACTCCGCGTTCTCGCCCGCTTTCTCGCTACGTTCCAGTCCGCGATGTTACCTGCTCACTCCGGCGTACAGAGTAAAATTACTCTGCAGCGCCTTCTGCAGCTTCTGGAGCAACACGTGGAGCGTGAACGTTGGCAACAGCCAGGTCGTTACCGTGAGCCAGAGCAACAAATTCAACGCCTTTAGGAGCGCTGATGTCGGACAGGTGAATGATCGAGCCGACTTCGGCGTTAGCCAGGTCAACTTCGATGAATTCAGGCAGGTCTTTCGGCAGGCAGGAAACTTCGATTTCAGCAACGACGTGCGAAATTTCGCCGCCTTTCTTCACAGGAGCAGCTTCGTTGATGAAGTGCACTGGAACGATAGCGGTCAGTTTCTGGCCAGCTACTACGCGTACGAAGTCAGCGTGCATCACGTGGCCTTTGGCCGGGTGACGTTGCAGAGCTTTGATGATTACGTTTTGCTTGGTGCCGCCAACGTTCAGCTCGATGATGTGGCTGTAAGCCGCTTCGTTTTCGAGCAGTTTGGCAACTTCTTTAGCCAGCATGCTGATGGATTCAGGGGCTTTTTCGCCACCGTAAACTACAGCTGGAACCAGGCTTGCGAGACGACGCAGGCGGCGGCTCGCACCTTTCCCCAGGTCGGAACGCACTTCAGCATTCAGAGTAAAATCGTTCATGTTGTATCTCCAAAATAACCACATTCGCCCCAGCGTTTGCGACCAGCGCTAAAGGCGATATGGGCAAAAAAGCCCCGCCCCGACAGGAATGCCGGGGCGGGGCGCTTTTCGTCAACGAGATGTTCGAGAAGGGCAGGGCCCTTAGCGGAACATCGCGCTGATCGATTCTTCATTGCTGATGCGGCGGACCGCTTCGGCAACAACCGGCGCGATATCCAGTTGGCGGATACGCGAGCAGGCTTGAGCAGCAGCGGACAACGGGATGGTGTTGGTCACCACCAGTTCGTCCAGCATGGAATTTTCAATGTTTTCGATCGCCCGACCGGACAGCACAGGGTGTGTGCAGTAGGCGAAAACCTTGGCAGCGCCATGCTCTTTCAGGGCCTTGGCCGCGTGGCACAGAGTGCCGGCGGTATCGACCATGTCATCGACCAGAATACAGGTACGCCCTTCGACATCACCGATGATATGCATCACTTCAGAGTGATTGGCTTTCTCACGGCGTTTGTCGATGATCCCGAGATCCACGCCCAGGGATTTGGCAACGGCACGTGCACGCACGACGCCGCCAATGTCCGGGGACACGATCATCAGGTTTTCGAAGCGCTGATCTTCAATGTCATCCACCAGAACCGGGGAGCCGTAGATGTTATCTACCGGAATATCGAAGAAACCCTGGATTTGGTCAGCATGCAGATCAACCGTGAGAACACGGTCGATGCCGACTACGGTAAGCATGTCAGCAACGACTTTCGCGCTGATAGCCACACGTGCGGAACGCGGACGGCGATCCTGACGGGCATAACCAAAGTAAGGAATAACAGCAGTGATACGAGTAGCCGAGGAGCGGCGGAAGGCATCAGCCATCACTACCAGTTCCATCAGGTTATCGTTGGTCGGAGCGCAAGTCGGCTGAATAATGAAGACATCTTTACCGCGGACGTTTTCATTGATCTCGGCTGTAATTTCGCCGTCGGAGAATTTACCGACAGAGATGTCACCGAGAGGGATATGCAGCTGACGTACGACACGCCGAGCCAGATCGGGGTTAGCGTTCCCCGTAAAGACCATCATCTTGGACACGCGCAGTACCTGAAGGCTGAGGGTAACCTGGATGAGTATTAGAAAATGGCAGGGGCGGCTGGATTCGAACCAACGCATGGCAGGATCAAAACCTGCTGCCTTACCGCTTGGCGACGCCCCTGTATCTGTTGCAACGATTACCCAGTAATCGGTTCCTTTAGAGCAGACTTTGCAGCTTGCGATGCAACATCGAAACGTTGCTTCCTTTTGCTACAAACCCTGTAAGGGTCTCTGTAAGAAGGGCCGAGACTTTATCAGCTTCAGCTTTGCTTGGGAAGCCCCCAAACACACAACTTCCAGTTCCGGTGAGTTTTGCTTCGGTAAATTTACCTAACAAATCCAATGCGTTACGTACATCTGGATAACGCCTTGCTACCACCGGTAAGCAGTCATTTCGACTGTTTCCCTTGGGAACGGGGCGCACTTTAATGGGAGAAGAGTTACGTGTCAACAACGGATCTGAAAAAATTTCTGCTGTACTTACAGATACTTGCGGCACAAGCACGAGATACCACGGTTCTTCGGGGTCTACAGGGGTGAGTTTTTCCCCGACACCCTCTGCGAAAGCCGCGTGGCCACGCACGAAAACAGGGACGTCGGCCCCCAGCGTCAGGCCCAGTGCGGCCAGCCGATCCTCATTCCAGTCCAGTTGCCAGAGATGATTCAAGCCGAGCAAAGTCGTCGCGGCATTTGAACTGCCGCCACCGATGCCACCGCCCATGGGTAGAATTTTTTCGATCCAGATGTCGATGCCAAGCGAACAACCGGATTGCTCCTGAAGTTTTTTTGCGGCTCGAACAATCAGATTGCTGTCGTGCGGCACACCCTCGAATTCGGTGTGCAGTTGAATCACACCGTCGTCACGCACGGCAAAAGTAATTTCATCGCCGTAGTCGAGAAACTGAAAAATCGTCTGCAACTCGTGATAACCGTCTTCACGGCGGCCGAGGATGTGCAGCATCAGATTGAGTTTGGCCGGGGAGGGTAGCGTCAAGCGTGGGGCCGTCATGTTCATTGCCCCAGTTTTCGAGGTTGCCATTCCTTGATCACCAGTGTGACGTCAAGGTCGGCGCCATGCAGTTTGATCCGCTCGGGCAGCCAATAGCCGTTTTGCTCGGCATAACTCAGGTATTCGACTTGCCAGCCATCCTGATCCAGATTGGCCAGGCGGCTGTCGGCATCCAGTGTCAGGCGACTTTTGCTGTCCGGCGCCGGGAGCCCGCGGACCCACCAGGCCAGATGCGACACCGGCAGTTTCCAGCCGAGCTGTTCTTCAAGCAGCACTTCCGGCGTCGGCGCTTCATAGCGTCCCTGATTGGCGACTTCCAGCGAGACCTTTCCGGGGTGTCCGGTCAGGCGTGCGGCGCCGCGACCCAGAGGGCCCGAAAGGCGAATGTCGTAATACGACTGGCGCTGCAACCAGAACAGCGTGCCGCTGCCCGAGTCTTTTGGCGCTCGAATACCGATCTTGCCGTTGATCTGCCAGCCGTCGAGGCTGGTCAGTTGCTCTTTGTGAGCGCGCCACAGACCGGCGTCGCCCTGACCCTGAACCGATTCGCGGGCGCCGAAGCCCGCGCAACCGGCGAGCAGGGCGATAAAACTGAAAACGATGAGGTGGCGCAAAAACATGATTTTAAAGAGTCTCTGATCCGGTCAGGCGCTTGATGGTGCCGCGCAGGATTGGGCTGTCGGGTTGTGCCTTGAGGAACTTGCCCCAGATTTGCTTGGCTTCCCGTTGTTTGCCATTGGCCCACAGGACTTCACCCAGGTGAGCCGCGACTTCCTGATCGGGGAAGCGATCCAGTGCCAGGCGCAGATATCGCTCGGCTTCATCGAGATTGCCCAGACGGAAATTCACCCAGCCGAGGCTGTCGAGTACCGCCGGGTCTTCCGGGGTGATCTGGTGCGCCTGTTCGATCAGGGCCTTGGCTTCAGCGTAACGCGTCGTGCGGTCGGACAGGGTGTAGCCGAGGGCGTTCAGCGCCATCGCGTTGTCCGGGTCGCGCTTTATGATCAGGCGCAGGTCTTTTTCCATCTGTGCCAGGTCATTGCGTTTTTCCGCCTGCATGGCGCGGGTGTACAGCAGATTCAGATCGTCCGGGTATTGCTGCAAGGCTTTGTGCAGAACATTCCACGCCTTGTCCCCCTGTTTATTGGCGGACAGGGTTTCGGCTTCGATCAGATACAGCTGAATCGCGTAGTCGGGCTGCTCATCGCGCTCGGTCGCCAGGCGGCTTTGCGCTTCGGCGGTCTTGCCGTTGTTTATCAGGATGTCGGTCTGACGCAATTGCGCCGGCAGGTAGTCGTTACCCGGGCCAACCTGGGCGTATTCGATCAGTGCGCCCTGGGGATCGTTGCGCTCTTCAGCGATGCGCCCGAGGTTCAGATGGGCCGAGTCGACATGGCTTTCCCGGGCGATCAGGTCTTCGAGGTAACCCTTGGCCTCGTCCCATGCCTTGCCTTCCAGGCACACCAGCGCCAGGGAATATCGCAGTTCGTCATCTTCCGGGTACTGCTGAACCAGGCTCGAGAACTCGGCCTTGGCGTCGTCCATGCGGTCCTGTTCAACCAGCATGCGCGCGTAAGTCAGGCGCAGGCGTTTGTCGTCCGGGTACTTCTTGATGCTTTTTTGCAGCAGCGGCAACGCTTCGTCGCCGCGATCAAGGGTTTGCAGCAGGCGTGCGCGCAGCAGAATCGGGGCGATTTCACCGTCGTCCGGCGGATTGTTTTCCAGCAAGGCCAGCGCGCCTTTGCTGTCGCCGTCCTGTTGCATCAACAAGGCCTTGCCGAAAAGCAGCTGGCTGTTTTGCGGATGGCGTTGCAGCAAACGGTCAAAACTTTTCATCAGGCCGTTGCGGGTTTCCTGATCGGTATCGGCCGCGGACAAGGCGAGGAAGTCGAAATGCGTGTCGCCCTTGCCTTGCAGGACTTTCTCCATATAAGCCATGGAGTCGTCATAGCGCCCGGCTCGCGCCAGTTGCACGGCGGCGGCCCGTTGCGCCTCGAGGTCGTCCGGGGCGTTTTTCGCCCAGATCAGCGCGGTGTCGAGGGCCGCCTGGTCGGCGCCCAAGTACTCGGCGATGCGGAACGCCCGCTCGGAGATGCCCGGATCCTGGGTATTGATCGCCTGGGTCACGTAGTTGTCCAGCGCAATGTCGAAACGATTGCGCTGGCCAGCCAGTTCCGCGCTCAACAGGCTGAAGACGGTTTCTTCACTGAATGAGCTGTAAACCTTGGGCTTTTCAGGGGCCGGAGTGCTGTCTTCGACCGACGGCGTACCGTCCGGTGAAACGGGTGCCAAGGCCTGGCAGCCGCTGAGGAAGACAAAAGCGAGGAGCAACGCGGAAGATCTATTCATATAGGAAGAGGACGACTAACCTGCGGTCGGATCATCATGACACAAGCGTTCGGCCAAACATAATGTGGGAGCGAGCTTGCTCGCGATGGTCGTTAACGATAACGCGAGCTACCTGAATAAACGCATTAACCTCACGTTTTTCGCGAGCAAGCTCGCTCCTACGGAAAGCCTTTATCAGCGCAAGCTACCAGGACAATAGTCAGCGGTAGTTGTTCTGGCTCTGTCGAAGTAGGACAATTGCCGGCTTCACGTCACCATCAGCGACCTTGAATGGCCTTCCTTGCACTCGGTATTAACCACAAGACTGCTTCAGTAGACGTCCGCGAGCGCGTGGCCTTTACCCCTGAGCAGCTGGTGGAGGCCTTGCAGCAGCTCTGCCGACTCACCGACAGCCGCGAAGCTGCGATCCTTTCCACCTGCAATCGCAGTGAACTCTATATAGAACAGGATCACCTTTCGGCTGACATTGTGCTGCGCTGGCTCGCCGATTATCACCATTTGAGCCTCGACGAGCTGCGCGCGTGCGCTTATGTGCACGAAGATGATGCGGCAGTTCGTCACATGATGCGGGTCGCCTCCGGGCTCGATTCGCTGGTGTTGGGCGAACCGCAGATTCTCGGCCAGATGAAATCGTGCTACGCCGTGGCCCGCGAGGCTGGCACCATCGGTCCGCTGCTCGGGCGTCTGTTTCAGGCGACGTTCAATGCGGCCAAGCAAGTGCGCACCGATACCGCCATCGGCGAGAACCCGGTGTCCGTGGCGTTTGCCGCGGTCAGCCTGGCGAAACAGATTTTCAGCGACCTGCAACGCAGCCAGGCCTTGCTGATCGGCGCTGGCGAGACCATCACCCTGGTCGCCCGCCATCTGCATGAGCTGGGCGTAAAACGCATCGTCGTCGCCAACCGCACCCTGGAACGCGCGAGCACGCTGGCCGAGCAGTTTGGCGCCCATGCCGTTTTGCTCTCGGACATTCCGGCCGAACTGGTGCGCAGCGACATCGTCATCAGTTCCACCGCCAGCCAGTTGCCGATCCTCGGTAAAGGCGCGGTGGAAAGTGCACTGAAGCTGCGCAAGCACAAGCCGATCTTCATGGTGGACATCGCCGTACCGCGCGATATCGAGCCTGAAGTCGGCGAGTTGGACGACGTTTACCTTTATAGCGTCGACGATCTCCACGAAGTGGTCGCCGAAAACCTCAAGAGCCGTCAGGGCGCTGCGCAAGCGGCGGAAGAGATGGTTTCGGTGGGCGCCGAAGATTTCATGATCCGCCTGCGCGAACTGGCGGCGGTGGATGTGCTCAAGGCCTATCGTCAACAAAGCGAGCGCCTGCGTGACGAAGAATTGCAGAAGGCCCAACGGATGCTGGCCAACGGCAGCAACGCCGAAGACGTGCTGGTGCAATTGGCGCGTGGCTTGACCAACAAACTCTTGCACGCACCCAGCGTGCAATTGAAAAAGCTCTCTGCCGAAGGTCGCCTCGACGCACTGGCCATGGCCCAGGAACTCTTTGCCCTCGGTGAGGGCTCATCGGATAGCTTTTCGGATAAAAAACCGCAATGAAAGCGTCACTGCTCAATAAGCTGGACATCCTCCAGGACCGTTTCGAGGAATTGACCGCCTTGCTTGGCGACGGCGAGGTCATTTCCGATCAGACCAAATTTCGCGCCTATTCCAAGGAATACGCGGAAGTCGAGCCGATCGTCGACACCTATAAACAGTTGCTCAAAGTGCAAAGCGACCTCGAAGGCGCCCAGGCGTTGCTCAAGGACAGCGACCCGGACATGCGCGAAATGGCCGTGGAAGAAGTCCGCGAAGCCAAAGAACAACTGATCGAAATCGAAGCCAGCCTGCAACGCCTGCTGCTGCCCAAGGACCCGAACGACGGGCGCAACGTGTTCCTCGAAATCCGCGCCGGCACCGGCGGGGACGAGGCGGCGATTTTCTCCGGCGACCTGTTCCGCATGTATTCGCGTTACGCCGAGCGTCGCGGCTGGCGGGTGGAAATCCTTTCGGAGAACATCGGCGAACACGGTGGCTATAAAGAAGTCATCGCGCGGGTTGAAGGCGACAACGTCTACGGCAAGCTGAAATTCGAATCCGGCGCGCACCGCGTGCAACGGGTTCCGGCCACTGAATCCCAGGGCCGCATCCACACCTCGGCCTGCACCGTGGCAGTGTTGCCCGAGCCGGACGAGCAGGAAGCGATCGAGATCAACCCGGCGGATTTGCGGGTCGACACGTATCGTTCTTCCGGTGCCGGTGGTCAGCACGTCAACAAGACCGACTCGGCGATCCGCATTACGCACTTGCCGTCCGGTATCGTTGTCGAGTGCCAGGAAGAACGTTCCCAGCACAAGAACCGCGCCCGGGCGATGTCCTGGCTGTCGGCCAAGCTCAACGACCAGCAGACCAGCGCCGCCGCCAATGCCATCGCCAGCGAGCGTAAATTGCTGGTGGGTTCGGGGGATCGCTCGGAGCGGATCCGCACCTACAACTTTGCCCAGGGCCGGGTCACCGATCACCGGGTCAACCTGACACTGTATTCCCTCGATGAAATTCTCGCGGGCGGTGTCGATGCGGTGATCGAGCCGTTGCTGGCGGAATATCAAGCTGACCAACTGGCGGCCATCGAATGACGATCATTGCCAGTCTATTGCGCGCCGCTGATTTGCCCGACTCGCCGACGGCGCGTCTGGACGCCGAATTACTGCTGGCCGCGGCGTTGGGCAAGTCCCGCAGTTTTCTGCACACCTGGCCGGAGCGCATCGTTCCGAGCGACGCCGCGCTGAAGTTTGCCGACTACCTGCAACGCCGTCGTGGCGGCGAGCCGGTGGCGTACATTCTCGGCCAGCAAGGTTTCTGGAAACTCGATCTGGAAGTCGCGCCACACACGCTGATCCCGCGTCCGGATACCGAATTGCTGGTGGAGGCCGCGCTGGAATTGTTGCCGGCCACACCTGCCAAAGTCCTCGATCTCGGCACCGGCAGCGGCGCCATCGCCTTGGCTCTGGCCAGCGAACGCCCGGCGTGGGAAGTGACCGCCGTGGATCGCGTGCTCGAAGCCGTGGCCCTGGCCGAACGCAATCGTCAGCGCCTGCACCTGAACAATGCCACCGTGCTGAGCAGCCACTGGTTCAGTGCGCTGCAAGGTCAGCGTTTTCAGCTAATCATCAGCAATCCGCCTTACATTGCATCGACCGATCCGCATCTTGTGGAAGGCGATGTGCGTTTCGAACCGGCGAGCGCGTTGGTCGCCGGTATCGACGGGCTCGACGACTTGCGTCTGATCGTCGACCGGGCGCCGGATTACCTGGAAACGGGCGGCTGGCTGATGCTCGAACACGGTTACGATCAAGCCGGGGCCGTGCGCGATTTGCTGCAGACCCGCGGCTTTGAAGAGATTCACAGCCGCACCGATCTGGGCGGCCACCAACGGATCAGCCTGGGGCGCCTGCCGTGCTGAATGATCAGGAATTGCTGCGCTACAGTCGGCAGATTCTGTTGCAGCACGTCGACATCGACGGGCAGTTGCGACTGAAAGAAAGCCGCGTGTTGATCGTCGGTCTCGGCGGGCTCGGTTCGCCGGTTGCGCTGTATCTCGCCGCCGCCGGTGTCGGTGAGCTGCATCTGGCGGACTTCGACACCGTCGACCTGACCAACCTGCAACGCCAGATCGTTCACGACACCGACAGCGTTGGCCTCACCAAGGTTGATTCGGCGATCCGTCGCCTTAGCGCAATCAACCCCGAGATCACGTTAGTCGCCCATCGCACGGCGCTGGACGAAGATTCTTTGGCGGCAGCAGTTGCCGCCGTGGATCTGGTGCTGGACTGCTCCGACAATTTCTCTACCCGCGAAGCGGTCAACGCCGCGTGCGTGGCCGGCGACAAGCCACTGGTCAGTGGCGCGGCGATTCGTCTCGAAGGGCAATTGTCGGTGTTCGACCCGCGACGTCCGGAAAGTCCGTGCTACCACTGTTTGTATGGGCACGGCAGCGAAGCTGAACTGACGTGCAGTGAAGCCGGCGTCGTCGGTCCATTGGTTGGGCTGGTCGGCAGTCTCCAGGCGCTGGAGGCGATGAAACTGCTGGTGGGTTTCGGCGAGCCGCTGGTGGGACGGTTGTTGTTGATTGATGCCCTGGGTTCGCGTTTCCGTGAGTTGCGGGTCAAGCGTGATCCGGGCTGCAGCGTCTGTGGGCCGAAACATGCGTGAAGCGCCGATTGGCGTGTTCGACTCCGGCGTCGGTGGGCTGTCGGTGCTGGCCGAGATCCAGCGTTTGCTGCCCAACGAATCGCTGCTGTACGTCGCCGATTGCGGAAATGTTCCCTACGGCGAGAAAACCCCGGAATTCATTCGTCATCGTTGCAGCGTGATGGCCGGTTTTTTTCAGCAGCAGGGCGCCAAGGCCCTGGTGCTGGCCTGCAACACGGCGACGGTCGCCGGTGTTGCCGACTTGCGGCGCGACTATCCCGAGTGGCCCATCGTCGGCATGGAGCCTGCGGTCAAGCCGGCTGCAGCCGCGACCCGCAGCGGTGTGGTCGGCGTGCTCGCCACCACCGGCACCTTGCAGAGTGCCAAATTCGCCGCGCTACTCGACCGCTTCGCCACCGATGTGCGGGTGATCACGCAGCCGTGCCCCGGCCTGGTGGAGCTGATTGAAAACGGCGATCTGCACAGTCCTACCCTGCGTCAGTTGCTCGCCAGGTATGTCGAACCATTGCTCGGCGCCGGGTGCGACACGATAATTCTCGGCTGCACGCATTATCCCTTCCTAAAGCCGTTGCTTAAGCAGATGATCCCGGATGACATCAGTTTGATTGACACCGGCGCCGCTGTAGCGCGGCAACTTCAGCGCCTGTTGGTCGAGCGTGAATTGCTCGCCGAGGGGCCTGCACGTGCTGCGCAATTCTGGACGAGTGCCGATCCGGAGCATTTCAGAAATATCTTGCCGATCCTGTGGAATACCGCTGGCGTTGTGCAAAGCTTCAAGAGGTAAACACAAACGAATAATTGGGGTGAACTTCTGATCAAGCGTCGACTTCTATAGCGGTGAGCAACAAAAAAAACATACGAAATCGTTCGAAAAAGGATGTTTCTATGACGCGAGTATTCTGCTTGGCCGCGATTGCGGCCGCACTGATGGGGCAAAGTTTTACCGCACAGGCGGCAGGCGTGGAGTTCGCGGTCGGCGAGACCAGCGAGTCGACCATGACCTATCGACTGGGCATGCAATTCGATTGGGACAAGAGTTGGTTGCAGAGTGATGTCGGTCGTTTGACTGGTTACTGGAGCGGTGCCTACACCTATTGGGAAGGCGACAAGACCTCCAGCAACCACAGCCTGTCGTTCTCGCCGGTGTTTGTATACGAGTTTGCCGGGCAGACCGTCAAACCCTACCTGGAGTTGGGGGTTGGCGTGGCGTTGTTCGCCAATACCGAAGTCGAAAACAACAACCTCGGCAATGCCTTTCAGTTCGAAGACCGGTTCGGCTTTGGTCTGCGCTTTGCCGGCGGGCATGAAGTCGGGATTCGTGCAACGCACTATTCCAATGCCGGGCTCAGCAGCCCGAACGATGGTGTAGAGAGTTACGCGCTGCACTACACGATGCCGTTGTAACACTCAAAAATTGTGGCGAGGGAGCTTGCTCCCGCTGGGTCGCGAAGCGGCCCCAAAAAAGGGACTGCTGCGCCCGAGCGCGGACCGGTCCGCGGGAGCAAGCTCCCTCGCCACAGGTTCAGTGTCTGACTGCATTAATGCTGATCAGCGATACGCCGTGGTAATCCCCTGGCGTTCATCGATGCACTCCGGTGCACCCATCTCGAATTCCCGGCAGATCAGCGGGCGTTTCTCGTAGATCGTGCACATCATGCTGTTGCGATCCAGCGCAGCGCACCAGCCGTCGTCCAGACGCAGCATGACTTCCCCGCCCCAATCATCGGTATCGATAAAACGTTCGGGCACACCCGTGTCGGTGATCAGCATGACTTCGAGCTGGCAGCAGCAGGCTGCGCAGGTCGAGCAGGTGACCGCCGGCTCGGCGATTTGTGTGTGGGGAATGGTCTTCATGGCGCGCAGTGTAAGTCAGTCGGTCGGCGCTGTGTGAAAGGCCTGACGGGCGCCCGGCCAGGAGGCCTGGCCAGCAGCAACCGAAGTGACGCGCTGGACAGTCCCGGAGTCAGGTCATGTTCAGGGCACATCCCTGATCGGTGGATTCCTGCGGACCATGCGTTTGCCGATGGCGAGCTGCACCCGACTGGACATTTTCGGCAGTGGCCAGAGCTCTGCCATGAACAGGGCCGGGAAAGCGATCTCCAGTGGACGATGCTCGAGTTCAGTGAAGACGTGTCGCGCGGCTTTGCCCACCGGCCAGTTGAGTGAAACCGGTACATCGTTTATCGCCGTCATTGGCGAATTGACAACCCCAGGGCTGACCACGGTGACTTCGATGCCTTCCGGCGCCAACTCGATGCGTGACCTCTCGAACAGATAACGCAGCCCTGGCTTCGACGCGCCCCGCGCTTCGGCCCGTGGCAGCGGCAGGTAAGTCACCGAGCTGGCGATGCCCGCCAGATGCGGCGCGATACCGGCTCGCAACAGGGGCAGGGCAGCTTCGATGCAGTAACTGCTCGCCAGCAGATTTGTGCGCACGACATGCTCGATGATCGATGAGTCGAGCTGTTGGGCGTCGACGTATTCGCACGTACCTGCGTTGAGAATGACTGTATCCAGCGAACCCCAGAAGTGAGCGATTTGCTCGCCGATTTCGCGTACGGTCTGGCTGTTGGTCAGATCACCGGCCATCACCAGCACTTGCCCGGGATAGCGTTGGGCCAGAATTTTCAGGGGGGCAACCGAGCGTGAACTGACGGCCAGTTGCGCGCCTGATTTCAGTATTTCCTCGGCCAGCGCGGCGCCAATACCGTTGCCGGCGCCGGTCAACCAATATCGTCGTGGAGGTGTAAAACTCATCCCATTCTCCTTTTCAACCAGGCAATCGCCCGATCCCATACGGGTAAATATTCATCAAACAGAGTCCTTGCATCGCAGTCACTCATCACCCTCTCCCGCGTTCTGTCGTGATGGCAGGTTTTTGAACGCAGCCAACGCGCGCGTGCGACTCGTACTTATATTGACGATTGGCAACGGATAACCTGCCACCCCGAACAAGCCGCCAAGGTTCGCCGGGTTGTGCACGTCCTTTTTATTCAGCCTGGCCAGCTCTGGCAGCCAGTGCTTGATGAACAGGCCTTCGCTATCGAATTTTTCCGACTGGCTCAACGGGTTGAAAATGCGGAACCAGGGCGCCGAATCGGTGCCGGTGGACGAACTCCACTGCCAGCCGCCGTTATTCGCCGCGAGGTCGCCATCAATCAGGTGCCGCATGAAAAACCGTTCGCCTTCGCGCCAGTCGATCAGCAGGTTCTTGGTCAGGAACATCGCCACCACCATGCGCAGGCGGTTGTGCATCCAGCCGGTTTCGAGCAGTTGGCGCATCGCCGCGTCGATGATCGGTAAACCCGTGCGCGCTTGTTGCCAGGCCAGCAGTTCCTGCGGAGCGTCGCGCCAGGCCAGCGCTTCGGTTTCCGGGCGGAAGGCGCGGTGGCGCGAGACGCGCGGATAACCCACCAGAATGTGTTTGTAGAACTCGCGCCACAGCAATTCGTTGATCCAGGTGACAGCGCCGACCTTGCCGCTTTCGAATTCGCCCTGATTGCTTTGCAGTGCGGCGTGCAAGCACTGGCGCGGGGAAATGACGCCGGCAGCGAGGTAGGCCGAGAGCTGGCTGGTGCCAGGTTTGGCCGGGAAGTCGCGCTCGTTTTTGTAGTAGTCGATCTGGGCGTCGGCGAAGGTGTCGAGGCGGCGTCGAGCCTCGGCTTCGCCGGCGGGCCAGAGGGTGCGCAAGGTTTTGCTGGGCGTTTCGAAGCCCTGGATATTTGCGGGTATTTCATCGCTGTCGATGTTCAGCCGCGACTGCGCCATTGGCGCGTTCACCAGGCTCGGCAATGAGCTGTGCAGACGGTCGTAGCAGACCCTGCGGAACTGGCTGAAGACCTGGAAGTAAGTGCCGGTTTTGGTCAGCACGGTGCCAGGTTTGAACAGCAACTGGTCGAGGTAGCTGTGGAAGGTGATGCCGCTACTGTTCAGCAGGTCGGCCACTCCCACGTCACGACGACTTTCGTGAATGCCGTATTCCTCGTTGACGTGCACCGCGTCGATGTTCAATTGCTGGCAAAGATCGAGCAGCACTTTCGGTGCTTGGTCCCAGCGAGAGGCGGTGCGGATCAGCAGGGGAATGTTCAGTTCGTCCAGCGCGCGGCTCAATGCGCTCAGGTTGCGCAGCCAGAAATCGACTTTGCACGGCGCGTCGTCATGCGCCTGCCATTGCTCCGGGCTCAGCAGATACACCGCCACGCTCGGGCCACGGGCTGCAGCGGCCGAGAGGGCAGTATTGTCATGTAGGCGCAAGTCGCTGCGCAGCCAGATCAATTGCATGTTTTTGTCCGCACCCATCATTAAACAAGCCCGCGCTGAACCAGATCCTGGTGAGCCGATAACGGGTCTTCAGCCAGGAACAGATCAGCGATTTCTGCAGTTCTTGCGGACAACTCGGCGTGGTGTATGCACACCGTTGGTCCTGCGATCATTTTTGGGCAACTGACGCCATTCAAAAGTTTCGGTAGCTGCGACAGATTCATGGCTTTGCTGGAATACAGCAGTACGCCACGGGCTTGCAGGTGATCGACCGCCAGCGCGAGTTCGCCCGCCGGCAGTGGCCAATCGAATACTTCCACCGGGCAATCGGCGCTGCTGATCAGCCACGCGGTGAGCCACAGATGCGGTTCCAGTGGCAGGTCCGATTGATTGATCAACAGCAGCGGCGCGGTGCGCAACTGACGGTTGTTATGGTAGATGCGCGCGCCGAATTTGCTGCGTAACCAGGAGTAAAAAAATACGCGCTCCATCTGCGCACCAAACTGGCCTTGCCAGCGTTGTTCCAGCTCGGCCAGCAACGGCATCAGCAAGTGTTCGCACAAGGTCCGCGGCGGATACAAGGCCATCGCCTGGTTGACTGTGTCATCGAGGGTGCGTTCGTTTAGATTCGCGACCGCTTGCAGCAATGTAGTGCACAGAATCTGCCAGTCGTTTTCGACCGGTCCGGTAAAGGCCTGGGGCGTGTCGAGCAGTTGTTTGACCTGGCTGACGGCCACGCCGCGATTGAGCCAGGTGAGGATCGTCAAAATGCGTTTTACGTGTTCGGCGCTGAACAGCCGATGCCCTTTAGGTGTGCGTTGCGGCACGATCAGGCCATAGCGCCGTTCCCAGGCACGCAAGGTGACGGCGTTGACGCCGGTCTGCCGGGCCACTTCGCGAATCGGCAGCCAGCCCTCGTCGAGGGCTTTTTTGAAGTCGGCGCCGGAGTCTTCGCCGAAACGGGTGTCGAGCAGGGTTTTCATTAGATCGCGTTTCGCAGGCTGAGGTTTTCCGGGTGCGGTTGCAGGTAGACCTGTTGCGCAATGTACGGATCCGGGTGTTGGCGAAAGTAGTGCTTGAGCAGCGTCAACGGCACCACCAGCGGCACGATGCCGTGCCGGTACTGGCCAATGATGTGCTGCACTTCCTGTTTGTCTTCAGCGCTGATGACCTGTTTGAGGTAACCACTGAGGTGTTGCAGAACATTGGTATGGGTGCGGCGCGTGGCGCATTTTTTCAAGGCCGCCATCAGTTCGCTGAAATAGCGTGGGCCGAGTTCACCGGGATCGGTCTGGCCCATGTTGCCCAACAGATTGCCCAGGGCTTTGTATTGCACCGGGTTGTGGGCCATCAGCAAGTATTTGTAGCGCGAGTGAAATTCGGTGAGTCCGCGACGGGTCAGACCGTTGCGCAGCAACTGCTGCCAGGCGCTGTAGGCGAACACGCGGGTGAGGAAGTTTTCCCGCAGCACCGGATCGTTGAGCCGACCCTCTTCTTCCACCGGCAGATCCGGGTGCCGGGCACAGAAAACCCGGGCAAAGATGCCGCGGCCACCGCCGTCCACGGGGACACCGTTGGCGTGGTAGACCTTGACCCGATCCAGGCCGCACGACGGTGATTTCTGCATGAAGATGTAGCCGCAGATATCGCCCAGTTCGACGGCCATTTTCTCGCCGTAATCGGCCAGCGGCCGGGTGACATTGAGTTCGGGGTCAATGGTGCCGACGGCTTGGGGGTGTTCAACATCGCCGATCAGCCGGATCGGTTGTCGAGGGATGCCGAGACCGATCGCGACCTCTGGACATACCGGGACGAAATCGAAATATTCAGTGAGGGTGCGGCTGCACAGCCGCGATTCCTTGTGCCCGCCGTTGAAGCGCACCTCGGCGCCCATCAGGCAGGCGCTGATGGCGATTTTCGGTTTCGCGCTGGCAGGGGGCATCGGAGCACCTCGAATCTGAACCTGTACAGATTGTTCATTCTGTACAACATAACTTCATCATAGGTGCAAAGGTGTACAAGTCAAATTGTTTGTATAGGTTTTCTGTCGCCCTGTAGGAGCGAGCTTGCTCGCGATGGACGTCAACGATAATGCTGTAAACCTGACACCCCTCGGCGATCTCACGTTTATCGCGAGCAAGCTCGCTCCTACAGGGATCTATTTCCACCCTGCTAGCCAGGCTTCGCTGTTTTTCAGGGTTTGCCACGTGAGGTGTTCACCGCGTTTAGTCAGCACCGCCTGCAATTCGACATCCAGCACGGAGCCTTCCTCATCGCAGAACACTTCGGTGACCAGAAAATGTTTTTCGCGGTTTTGCGGGTGGGCTGCTGTCCATTTCGACAGCAGCAATTTGCTCGGATTGATGCGGTTCACTGCAGATGTTCGTGCAGACGGCGGGCGGCTTCCTGACCGCTGAGCCATGCACCTTCGACGCGGCCGGACAGGCACCAGTCGCCACAGGCGTAAAGGCCCAGATCGGCATCGGCCAGGGTGCCCCATTCGTGGCTGCTGGCGGGGCGGGCGTAGAGCCAGCGGTGGGCGAGGCTGAACGTGGGCGCCGGCATCGCGCTGTGGAGCAGTTCGGCGAACGCACCATGCAATTGCTCGATCACGGCTTCCTTGGGCAGGTCGATATGTTGCCGGCTCCAGGCACTCGTGGCGTGCAGCACCCACGTGTCCATCGTGTTGTCACGCCCCGGTTTGCTGCGGTTGCGGGCCAGCCAGTCGAGCGGGCTGTCCTGCACGAAGCAGCCTTCCATGGGGGTATCCAGCGGTGTATCGAAGGCCAGTGCGACCGCCCACGTCGGGTCCATTTTTACCCCGGCGGCGGCACCGGCGAGCTTCGGCGCGGAGGCCAGCAATGCGGTCGCCTGTGGCGCCGGCGTGGCGACGATGACATGACTGAACGGGCCATGGGTGAAACCCTCGGCGTCCTGTAGATGCCAGTGCTCTTCACCCCGATAGACCTCGGTGATGCGGCAGGCGAAATGCACTTCAGAATCGCCGAGAAGGCCGCGGGTAATGGCGCTCATGCGCGGCGTGCCGACCCAGCGCGTCTGTTCGTCCGGCGACAGATTGAGCTGGCCACCGTGGAAGGTGTAGAGCTGCGGCGTCCACTCGGCGACCCAGCCTTTGGCTTGCCAGCGCTGGACTTCCGTGACGAAGCGGCGATCGCGGGCAGTGAAATATTGCGCGCCCATGTCCAGAGCACCCGCATCGCTGCGCTTGCTCGACATGCGTCCGCCACTGCCGCGGCTTTTATCGAAAAGTTGAACGACATGCCCGGTGTCCGCAAGGGCTTGGGCGGCTGAGAGACCGGCGATGCCGGTGCCGATGATTGCGATAGGTACAGTCATAGGGGCCTCGTTTACCTTTCTGTACAGACTACGCCGTGGTTGAAACCTGTACAATAATGTTTTTTGGTATAACTTTTATCGTTCTCCTTCTGACGGCTTGGCCTATTGTTAACAACAGAGCCTGCCCGATATCAAAGATCCCTGCTTATAAAAATAGACTAGTGAACAGGGTAAAACGCCACGCGAGGAAGAAGTCATGCACATATTGCTGACCGGCGGTACTGGTTTGATAGGACGTCAACTCTGCCAACACTGGTTGAGCCAGGGACATCGTCTGACAGTATTGAGTCGGACGCCTGAAAAAGTCGCAAAAATCTGCGGTGCAAAGGTTCGCGGCATCGTGCGGTTGGAAGACCTCGGGCAAGAACCGGTGGACGCGATCATCAACCTGGCGGGTGCACCGATTGCCGACCGGCCATGGACGTCCCGGCGCAAAGCCTTGCTCTGGAGCAGTCGCATCACCCTGACCGAAACCTTGCTGGCCTGGCTCGAAACCCGTGAGCAGAAACCGCAGGTATTGATCTCTGGCTCCGCTATAGGCTGGTACGGCGATGGTGGCGAGCGGGAATTGACTGAAGAATCTCCACCCGTCATCGACGATTTCGCCAGTCAGTTGTGCATTGCCTGGGAGGAAACCGCGCAGCGCGCCGAGGCCTTGGGCATTCGCGTGATCCTGATTCGCACGGGGTTGGTGTTGTCCGCCGAGGGCGGCTTTTTGTCGCGGCTGTTGTTGCCGTTCAAACTGGGGCTGGGCGGGGCTCTTGGCGATGGTCGGCAGTGGATGCCGTGGATCCATATCAACGATCAAATCGCCGTGATTGATTTTCTTCTGCATCAGAAAGACGTCAGCGGTCCTTATAATGCCTGCGCGCCCAAGCCGGTGCGCAATCGTGAGTTTGCCACGACACTAGGCAGCGTGCTGCATCGCCCGGCATTCATGCCCATGCCGGCGCTGGCATTGAAGGTGTGTCTGGGCGAGTTGTCATTGCTGTTGCTGGGCGGCCAGAAAGCCGTACCGGCGCGCCTGCAGAAAGCGGGTTTCACATTCCAGTTCACTGATTTGCGCGCGGCCCTGGACGACTTGTCCAGCCGCCTTTGAAATAGGACGTTGCATGACCGATCACGCGTTGCTTCTGGTCAACCTGGGTTCACCTGCCTCCACCTCGGTGGCGGATGTGCGCAGCTACCTCAATCAATTTCTGATGGACCCTTACGTGATCGACCTGCCATGGCCGGTGCGGCGTTTGCTGGTCTCGCTGATCCTGATCAAACGCCCGGAGCAATCGGCCCACGCCTACGCCTCGATCTGGTGGGAAGAGGGTTCGCCGCTGGTGGTGCTCAGCCGTCGCTTGCAACAGGCCATGACCACACAGTGGACCCACGGGCCGGTAGAACTGGCAATGCGTTACGGTGAGCCGTCGATAGAAGCGAAACTGGTGCAGCTCGCTGCCCAGGGCCACAAGAAAATCACCCTCGCGCCGCTTTATCCACAGTTCGCCGACAGCACCGTGACCACGGTGATCGAGGAAGCCAGGCGGGTCGTGCGGGAGAAGCAACTCGACGTGCAGTTCTCGATTCTCGAGCCGTTCTACGATCAGCCGGAATACATCGATGCGTTGGTGACCAGCGCCAAGCCTTATCTGGAGCAGGATTTCGATCACTTGCTGCTGAGCTTCCATGGCTTGCCGGAACGGCATCTGAAGAAGCTCAACCCCGGCCACCGTTTTGAAGGGGGCGGCGATTGCTGTGCCGGTGCGCCGCCGGAAGTGGTTGCGACCTGCTATCGCGGCCAGTGCCTGCGCACCGCAAAGGAGTTCGCCAAGCGCATGGGCTTGCCGGACGGCAAGTGGTCGGTGTCGTTTCAGTCGCGATTGGGTCGGGCGAAATGGATCGAGCCCTACACCGAAGCGCGCCTCGATGAGTTGGCAGGAATGGGCGTGAAGAAGGTGCTGGTGATGTGCCCGGCGTTCGTTGCCGATTGCATCGAGACGCTTGAGGAAATCGGTGATCGTGGGAAGGAACTGTTCCGCGAAGCGGGGGGAGAGGAATTGGTGCTGGTGCCGTGTCTCAATGATGATCCACAGTGGGCGCGGGCGTTGAGTACACTGTGTGAGCGAGCGCCGTTGGCATTGTAGAAACACAAACTGTGGCGAGGGAGCTTGCTCCCGCTTGAGTGCGCAGCACTCACAAAATCTGCATTGACTGCGAGGATTTCGGGGTCGCTTCGCAACCCAGCGGGAGCAAGCTCCCTCGCCACAGGGAATTGAGTCGCCCGTTACAACAACGGCTCATTCGCCTTCTTGTGCTTCCAGCTGTCATTCCCTGGCAGCAACAGGTTCAGCCCAATCGCCACCACCGCGCACAGCGCGATGCCTTTGAGGCCGAAGTCGTCCGGACCGGTGCCGGTGCCCACCAGCACACCGCCAATCCCGAACACCAGCGTCACCGACACAATCACCAGATTGCGCGCTTCGCCCAGGTCGATCTTGTGGCGAATCAGCGTGTTCATCCCCACCGCAGCAATCGAACCGAACAACAGGCACAGAATCCCGCCCATCACCGGCACCGGAATGCTTTGCAGCAGCGCGCCGAACTTGCCGATGAACGCCAGGCTGATGGCGAAGATCGCCGCCCAGGTCATGATTTTCGGGTTGTAGTTCTTGGTCAGCATCACCGCGCCCGTCACTTCGGCGTACGTGGTGTTGGGTGGACCGCCGAACAGACCGGCTGCGGTGGTGGCAATGCCATCGCCGAGCAGGGTGCGGTGCAGGCCGGGCTTTTTCAGGTAGTCGCGACCGGTCACGCTACCGACAGCGATCACGCCGCCGATGTGTTCGATGGCTGGAGCCAGGGCTACCGGAACGATGAACAGAATCGCCTGCCAGTTGAATTCCGGCGCGGTGAAGTTCGGGATCGCGAACCACGGTGCAGCGGCAATCTTCGCCGTATCAACCACGCCGAAATAGAACGCCATCGCAAAACCCACCAGCACGCCGGAGATGATCGGCACCAGGCGGAAAATGCCTTTGCCGAACACGGCGACGATCAGGGTGGTCAGCAGCGCCGGCATCGAGATCATCATAGCTGTTTGGTAATGGATCAGTTCAGTGCCGTCGCCGGCCTTGCCCATCGCCATGTTGGCGGCGATCGGCGCCATGGCCAGGCCGATCGAAATGATCACCGGACCAATCACCACCGGTGGCAGCAAACGGTCGATGAAACCGGTGCCTTTGATCTTCACGGCAAGGCCGAGGAAGGTGTAGACGAAACCCGCCGCCATCACGCCGCCCATGGTCGCCGCGAGGCCGAACTGGCCCTTGGCGAGAATGATCGGGGTAATGAAGGCGAAGCTCGACGCGAGGAACACCGGCACCTGACGCCCGGTGACGATCTGGAACAGAATCGTTCCCAGACCTGCGGTAAACAGCGCCACGTTCGGGTCGAGGCCGGTAATCAGCGGCATCAGCACCAGCGCGCCGAACGCCACGAACAGCATCTGTGCGCCGGACAGCACTGTGCGCCAGAGCGGGTCGTTGAACTCTTGTTGCATGGTCACGCGTCCTTCTGCTTGGTGCCGAAAATTTTGTCACCGGCATCGCCCAGGCCCGGGATGATGTAACCGTGTTCGTTCAGTTTTTCGTCAATGGAAGCGGTGTAGATGGTCACGTCCGGGTGAGCCTTCTCCACTGCGGCGATGCCTTCTGGCGCGGCGACCAGCACCATGGCGCGGATGTCGCGGCAACCGGCTTTTTTCAGCAGGTCGATGGTGGCGACCATGGAATTACCGGTGGCGAGCATCGGGTCGATAATCATCGCCAGGCGTTCGTTGATTTCCGGAACCAGTTTTTCCAGGTAGGTGTGGGCCTGCAGCGTTTCTTCGTTGCGAGCTACGCCCACGGCGCTGACTTTGGCGCCCGGGATCAGGCTGAGCACGCCTTCGAGCATGCCGATACCAGCGCGCAGGATTGGCACTACGGTAATTTTCTTGCCGGCGATTTTCTCGACCGACACGGTGCCGCACCAACCTTCGATGTCGTAGGATTCCAGCGGCAGGTCTTTGGTGGCTTCATAGGTCAAAAGGGCGCCGACTTCCTGAGCGAGCTCACGGAAATTCTTGGTGCTGATGTCTGCGCGGCGCATTAGGCCAAGTTTATGACGGATCAGCGGATGGCGGATCTCGAGGATGGGCATGGGAACGGCTCCGGCGGCGGGCAAAAAAACCGGCGTAGATTAATCTATCCGAGGGTGTTGTCCTATAGACATAGAGTACGTTAGTCCACAAACGCTTGATCTGGCCGAGCGGGATGCGTACCTTTGCCCGCTTTTCCTGACTTAGTCACCCCCCACCCCCCTGGAGAGCGCCATGTCCGCTGATCTCGAGCATATCCGTCAAATCATGCGAGAGGCTGACTGCCTGTACACCGAAGCTGAAGTCGAGGCGGCCATCGCCCGCGTCGGTGCACACATCAACGAACAACTGGCGGACAGCAATCCGGTGGTGTTCTGTGTGATGAACGGCGGCCTGATTTTCGCCGGCAAGCTGCTCACCCATCTGCATTTCCCGCTGGAAGCGTCCTACCTGCACGCCACCCGCTATCGCAACGAAACCAGCGGCGGCGAATTGTTCTGGAAAGCCAAGCCGGAAGTGTCGTTTATCGACCGTGACGTGCTGATCATCGACGACATCCTCGACGAAGGTCACACCCTGGGCGCGATCATCGACTTCTGCAAACACGCTGGCGCGCGCAAGGTGCACACCGCCGTGCTGATCGACAAGGACCACGACCGCAAGGCTCGCCCGGACCTCAAAGCCGATTTCGTCGGTTTGCCGTGCATTGACCGTTACATCTTCGGTTACGGCATGGACTACAAAGGCTACTGGCGTAACGCAAACGGGATTTTTGCTGTTAAAGGGATGTAAGCACATGGCCGCGCCGAGCTTTCTTGATCAAACACTGTTCACTGAGCTTGCCGAGAAAGCGGCAGCCAGCCCGCGGGGTCGCCAGCACCACAATTTCCACCAGATGGAAGAGGCTTGCCATCGCATGGCGGTGGGATTGCAGCCGTCCACGTACATCCCGCCTCATCGGCATCTGGGGGAGAACAAGGCTGAAACCTTGTTGGTCCTCAAAGGGCGGCTTGGCGTGCTGATTTTCGATGAGGCCGGCGTGGTGGTGCGCAAACAAATCCTGCAGGCTGGTGGCGACTGTGTGGGTGTTGACTTGCCAACCGGCGTGTTCCATGGCCTGGTGGTGTTGGAAGCCGACAGCCTGATGTTCGAGTGCAAGGCGGGTCCGTATCGCCCCGTGGGCGAAGGTGAGCTTGCTCATTGGGCGCCGCGTGAAGGCGAGCCGGGCGTGGCCGACTATCAGGCATGGATGCGCGCTCAGTTCGATTGATGTGCACAATCCCTGTGGGAGCGAGCAAGCCCGCTCCCACATTGTTTCGTGTGTGCCCATGCTAAAGTGCTCGGCCCCGCCCTCCGGAGCCCGTCATGAGCCTTTTGATCCGCAGCTGCGCCGCCCTGTTGCTGACCCTCAGCCTGCCTCTGGCCGCCGCGCCGGCACCGATGCACGCGCAGTTTCTGCCGCCTGACGATCTGACCCTGCGTGACGCCGAACCCGAGCAGCAACAACTGCTGCAGGTCACCGAATATTCGGTAGTGGTCGGCAGTCAGCGCCAGTCCACCCAACAGCCGATCCCGGTGACGTCTCCGCTGCTGATCCGCCTCAAGGGCAAATCCTTGAACAAGGGTGCGACCATCAATCAGGTGCTGGTCAACTTCGATGGCGAAAGCAAAAGCCTGAAAAAGCCGATCTACGACGACAAGAGCAAAACCCTGACGCTGTTTTATCCGATGGCGCAGTACCGCGTGGTGATCGACTTGTTGCGCAATGACATGGTGTATTGCCAGTTCCTCAGCTACGCCAATGGTCATGTCTGGGCTGACCTGCACACCGGAGCCGTTCGTCCGCGTTGAGCCCGGCGGCCAGTGAGGGGTAAACTGCCCGCCCCGTGAAATGTCTGCGAGCTGGAGTCGGCAATGCGTAAAGATAAGAAACAAGTGATTGGTGACGAGATCGGCGATGAGCAGATCAAGTTGTTTCTCGATTTCGAACCGGTCGACGCCACTTCGCCGTCCCTGCACAAACTGATCAAGGCTTACCGTGGCCTGCGCATCGACGACTTCGAGCGTTTTCTGACGTTCTTCGTTGAAGCCGGTCTGGATTTGAACGGCAAGGATGAGCACGGCAATGATTTCGTCGCGGTGATCAAGGATCAGCGCAATGCCGCCGAGTACATCGAGCTGATTGACAAGGCTCGCGGCTGATCGTATCCGAAGTGAACCGAATACCTGTGGCGAGGGGATTTATCCCCGTTGGGCTGCGAAGCGGCCCCAAAACCTGCTTGCATGGTGCGTCAGGCAAACCGCATTCAAAAGATTTGCGACTGCTGCGCAGCCGAACGGGGTGGTGCGGCATTCCGATAAATCCCCTCGCCACAAAATAAAGTGAGCCAGCAATATTGGTTTCACCGGCCAAAAAAAACGCCCCGCTCTCAATGAGAACGGGGCGTTTTTTATGCGCGACGATCAAGCGTAGCTTGGGGTCTCGCTGCTTTCTTCAACCAGTTCCAGCGCGATGTTGTTCTGCGTGTTGATCTTGCGATACAGCGCAGCATCGGTTTCCAGAACCTTTTCCCGGGCCGGGAAGATTTCCGCCAGTTTGGCAGCCCATTCGCCGGACGCTTTGGTCGGGAAGCATTTTTCGATCAGCTCCAGCATGATCGAAACGGTCACCGAAGCGCCTGGCGAAGCGCCGAGCAGTGCAGCAAGGGAACCGTCTTTGGCCGCGACCAGTTCGGTGCCGAACTGCAGAACGCCGCCCTTTTTCGGGTCTTTCTTGATGATCTGCACCCGTTGGCCGGCCACTTCCAGGCGCCAGTCTTCGGCTTTCGCTTCAGGGTAGAAACGACGCAGGGACTCCAGGCGTTGCTCCATCGACTGCATCACTTCGCTGACCAGGTACTTGGTCAGGTCCATGTTGTTTTTCGCCACGGCCAGCATCGGGCCGATGTTGCCGGCGCGAACCGACATCGGCAGGTCCATGAAGGAGCCGTGCTTGAGGAACTTGGTGGTGAAACCGGCGTAAGGTCCGAACAGCAGGGACTTCTTGCCATCGACCACGCGGGTGTCCAGGTGCGGCACGGACATCGGTGGCGAACCCACGGCAGCCTGGCTGTACACCTTGGCCTGGTGGTGTTTGACCACTTCCGGGTTGTCGCAACGCAGCCACTGGCCGCTGATCGGGAAGCCACCGAAGCCTTTGCTTTCTTCGATGCCGGAGGCCTGCAGCAACGGCAATGCCGCACCGCCCGCGCCAAGGAAGACGAACTTCGCGTCGACTTCACGGGAGTTGCCGCTGTTGACGTCCTTGATGCTGACGGTCCAGCCGCCGTTGTTGCGTTTCAGGCCGGTCACGCGCTTGCAGTACTTGACCTGGGCATCGGGTGCGCTGGTCAGGTGCTTGAGCAACTGGTTGGTCAGGGCGCCGAAGTTGACGTCGGTGCCGTTCATCACGCGGGTGGCGGCGATGACTTCGTCAGCCGGACGACCAGGCATCATCAATGGCATCCAGTCCGCCATTTTTGCCTTGTCTTCGGTGTATTCCATATCGGCAAAGGCGTGGTGCTTGCTCAGCACGTTGAAGCGTTCCTTGAGGAAGGATACGCCGCTGTCGCCCTGCACGTAGCTCAGGTGTGGCACCGGGCTGATGAAGGTTTTGCACGAGCCGAAGGTGCCTTTTTTGGTCAGGTACGACCAGAACTGCTTCGACACCTCGAACTGGGTGTTGATGTGCACGGCTTTCTTGATGTCGACGGTGCCGTCGGCGGCCTGCGGCGTGTAATTGAGCTCACACAGCCCGGCGTGACCGGTACCGGCGTTGTTCCACGGGTTCGAACTCTCCGCGGCACCGGAATCCATCAGCTCGACGACTTCCAGCTTGATCGCGGGGTCGAGCTCTTTGAGCAGTACGGCGAGGGTGGCACTCATGATGCCGGCCCCAACCAGTACTACGTCGACTGCTTCGTTATGCGCCATTTAACGCGTCTCCAAAATCTGCAGCACCAAATTGTCGGCATGGCTGCCAGGCGTTCCGGGGCGAGTCAGTGATGCCCCAGGTCCTCGTGGCAGTGTCGCCATGTCCGAATCTTCGCAATTTATCGCAACTTCGACGGACGCTACCGGTCGGGTCAATGAGGTCTATGAACTCATTTCAACGCGCGACTGGCAATTCGACTTATGGTCGAGACATCCGTTTGTGCAACCAAATCCGTAGCGGACAGGCTTCAGGCTCCGGTGTTCAAGGAATACTCGGTCCTGTGTCGTTGGGCTGTTCCAGACGCTAATGGTGCATATTCAGACGCAAAACTATTCATTTGCTCGCCACACTCTTGTGAAGTTGTGAAAACCCGTTTTTTTCACGCTCTTTTGAAGACGTGAACCTCAAAAAAGGGCTGCCCCAGCCTGGCACCGTGCCCGGATGGATTGCCGCCATGGGGTACATGACAGGCAAAACGGGCAAACAGCTCAGTGACCGAGCGTAATGACAGCTCTGCAGATTCGCGAAAAGTGGGGGTTTTGCTCAAGGAACAGCAAGCGCGCCAGCTTCACTCGATCTGTGTGGGCGGCTCTCTGTGGGCGGTGCGGGGTGCCAATACCGAAGCATTGACGATGCTGCGAGGCCCGATCAGGAGACGTCCTTATAATCGGGGGGAGATTGTATCTAAGAAACGCAGGGAAATGGGCGTGTTTAATGACTTTTATTAGGCGTCTGGTCAGATGGCCGACAGCTGTTGCGCGCGCGCGCGCGGTTGGTGCTGGCTGACACGGGCACTGGCGGGCAGGGGATGGTGCAGCCAGTTGAGGCGGATTTCTTCGATTTCGACCCAGCCATCGCCCATCGGTTGCAGGCTGCACTGCTTGAATGCCTGGCAATGACCGTTGCGGTCGAGCAGGGCGAAGCAGCGATGCAACGGGCGTGGAGCGAACAGCGAGATCAGGTGGCGCATGGCAAAGTACCTTGAGGGGGTGACTGCCGTGAAGTTTGTCAGAACGCCGTGACATACAGGTGTATGGGCGGTGACATCTGTGTGACAGGAACCGGTTTCCCAAGGGTTTGTCAGACATTTCAGTATTCACTGCGAGGCGCTGGTTAGCGACGATGGCGCACCGCTATACTGCCGGCCTGTTTGTGCCTGATTCTGGAGAGAAGAGCA
Source organism: Pseudomonas sp. LB3P81 (assembly GCF_054897965.1). Classification (NCBI taxonomy): domain Bacteria; kingdom Pseudomonadati; phylum Pseudomonadota; class Gammaproteobacteria; order Pseudomonadales; family Pseudomonadaceae; genus Pseudomonas; species Pseudomonas sp. LB3P81. The sequence goes on from NZ_JBUBVG010000001.1 coordinate 4,417,132, forward strand.
TGTTGCAACGCCTGTTGTTCGGTTTGATCACTGTGACCAGTTTGACCCTGGTTGGCTGCGCCCACAGCCCGCAACAACTGAACCCGGAACCGAAGCTGACGACTCAGCTGGCACCGGTCGGCCATGGTCAGCCAGTGGTGGTGCGTGTGGTGGACGGTCGTCGGTCGCCAACCCTGGGCACCCGTGGCGGTCTGTATCCGGAGACCAGTGCGATCACGGTGCAGGGCGCGCAGATCCTGCCGAAGTTGCAGGCCCAGGCCGAAGCGGCCGTGCGCCTGCTGGGCTTTACCCCGACGTCCAATGCGTTGAATGCACCGCAATTGACCGTGACCCTGGACGAGCTGAAGTACCAGTCGCCGAAGGAAGGCATGTACGTGACCGAGGCGACCATTGGCGCGACCTTCCGCTCCGACGTACAGAACGCCAACCGCCGCTACAGCGGTCGTTACGGTGCGTCGCTGGATCAGCGTTTCGGCATGGCGCCGAATCAGGAAACCAACACCAAGCTGGTCAGCGATGTGTTGAGCGACGCGTTGACGCGCCTGTTCAAGGACCCGACAGTGGGTCAGATTCTCGGCGAGTAATGCGAGCCCCGTAGGAGCTGCCGAAGGCTGCGATCTTTTGATCTTGCTTTTTCAGGTTTGGAGCTGTCGAAGGTCAAAATCAAAAGATCGCAGCCTTCGGCAGCTCCTACAGGGGACGGCGTACCGTCAGGCAGCGGCTTGCGAATAAAAATCCAGCACACTCACACCCGTCAGCAAATCCGCCTCCGGCAAATCCGCATGTTGATGCCCGCCCAGTGCGCAATACACCAGCCAATGGCGATCCTGAACGTTGAAGGCAAGGCTGCCGACCAAAGCTTGTTGTTCGTCGCTTTGAGCGATGAGGTAGAGGCGATCCTGGTTTTCGGCGTGCAGCATGACGGTTTCCTTGTCGTTTTTGATGGGCCGAGAGACTGGCGCATTCAGATGACGAAGCCGTGACGCAGGACAGGAATCTGCCAAATGGTGAGTTGTTTGTCGTAAACGACGGGCAGGAAGAGCGGCTTTCGGTAGAATCCGCGCCGCGGTCGTCGGTCCGGCGTCTGCCACACCTGTTTTGTCTGAGGTTTGTGATGTCGCTGCATTTGATGACGCTGTTTACTGCCCATCCCGCCAAATTGATCAACCTGCTGGCCTTGCTGTTTGCCTTCCCGGGCGGCTGGTTGCTGCACGCTACGCGTCGCCGCGAACAACGTGCGCTGGCCAGTCTGGCAGCGCAGCGTCAGAGCCGTCCCAGTGAAGAGCCCATGCTGGATTGGGCGACCTTGCGCATGAACCGGTTTTTCTATTGTTTCGGTTTTGCCTGCCTGGGGTTGGCGTTGCTGGTGTCGTGGATTAGCACGCGCGTTTGACCCCTTAAAGCAAAAGATCGCAGCCTTCGGCAGCTCCTACACCGATCTCATGTAGGAGCTGCCGAAGGCTGCGATCTTTTGATCTTGCTGTAAAAACCTACAGCGCCAACCCGGCTTTCACCCGGTACTGATTGCGCACCGGCGTGGCGTATTGCAGCACCAGGAAGGGGCGATGCTCTTCAGGGCAGGCGTCCAGACGCTGTTGCCATTCTTCCCGGGCCTTGGCCAGCTCATCGGCTGCAAACACTTGCGTGGCGCTCGGCACCTGCAACTGCGGATCGGCGTCTTTCCACTGTGCGTAGGCCAGGTAATGCACCGGGAACAAGCGGTAACCGCCGAGGATCTGCTTGTCCATTTCGATCGCCAATTGCTTGGTGTCTTCGAACAGCTCGGTGATCGGCGCGGCAAAGTTCACGTGGACACGGCCCTTGTAGCCGGTAATGCCCTTCGCGATGCTGGCGTCGTCCTCGCCCGGTACTTTGGTGTAGCTGCCGGTGGTAGCGCGAATGTAGAGCTCGCGGGCCTTGGCCTGATCGCACGGGTCGTATTCGTAGCTGATCGACACCGGGGTGACGTTCAGCGAGCGGATGACTTCGCCGAACGGCTCGTCCTTGCGGCTCATGTGGAACATCTTGAGGATCGCCGACTCGGTACGGTCGTCGCCGTCCTTCGCCCGGCCTTCGGCCTGAGCGATCCAGATCGAGGCGCAATCGTTGCGGATCGAGTGGTTGATGTAGGCCGACAGCAGTTGATAAGCCGCCATTTTTTCCCTGCGACCGCTGATCGAACGGTGCACGATGAAGCTCTTGTTCAGGCGCATCAGGTCGCTGACGAAGGGTTTCTGCAGCAGGTTGTCGCCAATCGCGATGCGCGGTGTCGGCAGGCCGGCGTGATACACGGCATAGTTGACGAAGGCCGGGTCCATCACGATGTCGCGGTGGTTGGCGATGAACAGGTAGGCACTGCCGGACTTGAACTGCTCGACACCGGTGTACGTCACACCGTCCGTGGCGCGTTCGATGGTGTGGTCGACGTAGTACTCGACTTTGTCCTGCAGCGTGGCCACCGAATTGATGCCGGCGAACTCACGGCGCAACCGATGAGCTATAAGAGGTTTGAGCATCCAGCCGAAGGCACCGGCGAAACGCGGGAAGCGGAAGTGGGTGAGGATATCTAGAAACGCCTTGTCACCGAGCAACCGTGCCAGCACCGCTGGGACTTCGCTGTCGTCGTAAGGTCGGATGGCATCGAATTCGCCCATCATGCTCTCTTGTTAGAAACGGCTAGGGTAAGTAAAGGTTTTGATCGAAAACCAACGGGGCACGGTCTGAAAAAGTAGCCAGACAAAAATAGCCCTGCAAATAGACCGGCGATTATACGCACAAGTCACCCTGGAGACCGCGATGCTGGAAACCGAGCGCTACGAGTGTCCGTATTGTGGTGAGGAGGCCGAGGCCGTGCTGGATTTGTCTGGCGGCGATCAGACCTATATCGAGGACTGTCCGGTGTGTTGCCGCCCCATCACGTTTGTCCTGCAGACTGATGGTCAGGAATGGTTGCTTGAAGTTCACAGCGAAAACGAATGAAAGGGGCGCTCCATGCAGCGAATCTATGAACCGGAAAACCTGATGGAAGGCGAGTTGCTGCAAAGCATGTTGGCCAGCGAGGGCGTCGAGGCGCATCTGGTTGGCCGCGATTTGCTCGGCGGCACCGGCGAATTGCCGATCTTCGGCCTGCTGGGCTTGTCGGTAGATAACGACCAGGCCGAGTACGCCCGTGAGTTGATCGCCGCGTACAATGCCGCGCTGCCGCTGCCCGGCGATGAACCGGAAAGCTTTCCCGGCACGCTGGTCTGTTAGGCTGGCGTTCGTTTTATCAAGAGTCGTGTTGCCCCATGTGTGGACGTTATGCCCTGTTTCGCTGGAACCCCGCCTTCGCGGCCCTGCCTGGCTTTCCCGCCGATCAGCAGGCCCAGTGGAATATTTCCCCAAACGATTCGGTGTTGATGCTGCGTGCCGTCGCTGACGGCCAGCGTGAACTGGCCCGCGCACGCTGGGGCTTGACGCCGCCGTGGCTGACCGATCTGTCCCGCACGCCGGCCCATGCCCGGGCCGAAACCGTGGCCGAGCAACCGATGTTCCGTCAGGCCCTGCGCGAGCGCCGGTGTCTGCTGCCGGCCAACGGTTTTTACGAATGGCGCGGCACGACGCGCAAGCGGCCTTATTGGCTGACGCCGGGGGAGGGCTCGACGCTGTTTTTTGCGGCGATCTGGGAAGCCTACCCGGTGCAGGAGCAGGTGTGGTTGAGCACGGCAGTGATTACGCAGCCGGCGGCGAGTCAGCGTCGGCCGTTGATACTGGATGCGGCGGGGCAGGAAGCCTGGCTTGATCCCGAGACGCCGTTGCATGTGCTGCAGGGGTTGCTGGCCAGTGAACCCGCGGCGTTGCGCGAGCGGGTGTTGGCGAATCTGGTGAATGATCCGAAGTTGAATGGGCCGGAGTGTTTGACCCCGGGTTAAGTGGTGTCATCGAAAAGATCGCAGCCTGCGGCAGCTCCTACATTAGGTTGGCGTACACCCTTACCCTGTAGGAGCTGCCGAAGGCTGCGATCTTTTGATCTTGCTCTTAAACCTTAAACCTTGAACTGATTGATCAACCGCCGCTGCTGTTCCGCCAGCTTGGTCAAATCCGCACTCGCCGCGCTCGACTCATCCGCCCCACCGGCCACTTCATTGGCCACTTGCCCAATGTTGATCACGTTACGGTTGATGTCATCCGCCACCGCGCTCTGTTCCTCGGCCGCACTGGCAATCTGCGTGTTCATGTCATTGATCACCGACACCGCCTGAGTGATCGCATCCAGCGCTTCGGCCGCTTTCGCCGCATGCTGCACACTTTCATCGGTACGGTTCTGGCTGTCTTCCATCACCCGCACCACATCGCGCGTGCCTTGTTGCAGCTGCTGGATCATGGTCTGGATTTCTTCAGTGGCCTTCTGGGTTTTCTGTGCCAGGTTGCGCACTTCATCGGCCACCACCGCAAAGCCACGGCCCTGTTCACCGGCGCGTGCCGCTTCAATGGCGGCGTTCAAGGCCAGCAGGTTGGTCTGTTCGGCAATGCCGCGAATGGCGGTGAGGATCGCGTTGATGTTCTCGCTGTCCTTGGCCAGGGTTTGCACAACGCCGACAGCCTTGCCGATTTCCACCGCCAGCACACCGATCGAATTCGACGTATCCCGCACGATCTGTTTGCCCTGAGCCGCCGCCTGATCCGCATGGCTGGCCGCTTGCGCTGCCTGGGTTGCGTTACGCGCCACGTCTTGGGCAGTGGCGGTCATTTCATGCACCGCCGTGGCCACCTGATCGATCTCGACCATTTGCTTCTGCACGCCAATGTTGGTGCGGATGGCGATGTCGGCAGTGTGTTCCGACGAATCGCTGACGCTCTGCACCGACGTCACGACCTGAGTGATCATCGCCTGCAACTTGGCCAGGAAAGTGTTGAAGCCTTTGGCGATCGAGCCCAGTTCGTCCGCGCGATCACTGGTCAGACGGCGAGTCAGGTCGCCTTCACCTTTGGCAATGTCGTCGAGCATGGCGACCATCTGTTTAAGCGGCCGGGCAATGCCGTGACCTACCAGCCAGATCACCAGCAAGCCGATACCGGCAATCAGCAGGCCGACCATGGCCATGCCGAAGGTGTCGGATTTGCGCTGTGTGTCGAGGTCGGCCTGGAGTTTTTGCAGGTCGGCCATCACCGCGTTCAGCGGCAGTTGCAGCATCAGGGTCCAGCGCGCGTCGGTCTGGCCGATGCCGAATGGCAAGTACAGCTCGATCCGGCCCTGGGCCTTGTCGACGGTGTAGGTCACTTCGCCGCGCTTGAGATTGGCCATGTTGGCGATCTGCTGGCTGTCGAGGATGTCACTGACCTTCTCGCCGAATTTGCTCGGGTCCTTGGTGTAGGCCACGATCCGGCCGTTGCCGCCGATCAGGGCCATGACGCCCGAGCCGTTGTACAATTTCTGGTTCGCGCCCAGGAGCATTTCCTGAATGAAGTTCACCGACAGGTCGGCGCCGACGATGCCCTGGAACTGGCCGTCGAGCATGATCGGTTCAATAAAGGAGGCGAGCATGACGATCTTGTCGCCGACCTTGTAGGGGGCCGGATCGATCACGCAGGATTTTTTGGTTTCTTTCGAGCACAGGTAGTACTCGCTGGCGCGCACGCCGGTGGACAGGGTTTTCTGGTCGTCGACGTCCACCAGTTTGTCCAGGCCCAGGCTGCCGTCTTCGTTGCGGAACCACCACGGCAGAAAGCGTCCGTTACTGGCGTCGATACCCACGACCTTGGTGTCGACGTAGGCCGCGTCGTTGTGGTCGAGGGCGTTTTTCTCCCAGCCAATGTAGGTGCCGAGGATTTTCGGATTTTTGGCGACGTTTTCCTTGGTCAGACTGATCAATTGCTCACGGCTCAGGCTCAGCTGCGGCTGGCCGTCTGCGCCCGGCGTGCCGATCAACGCGTTGACCCGCACCAGTCCGCCGGCAATCAGCAGGGGCGCTTCAAGTTCGCGCTGGATCTGGCTGACTTGGGTTTGCGCCAGGGAGGTGAGGCGCTGTTCGATGACTTGTTCGAATTGTGCTTGGGTCCGCTCTTGAACCATGTCTTGGGTCCGTGCACCGGAAAACAGCGCGTACAGCACCAGCGCCGCCACGACGCTTAAAACGATGGCGCCGGCCAGGGCCGCCACGGAAAACTGGATCGACTTGAATTTCATGGGTGCTCCGCACGCAAGAGGACATCTGCGGTGCTGTATCGGCAGGGGGGCGATGGTCATGAGCGGGGCGGGGCGAAATGGCTGTTTTGGAGTGTTTGATGTCGCAAATGAATCATTGCGGGCCGTGCTGGCCATGGCGGGGGAGGTTATGTGAATTTTTTTTCTACGGCGATGAGAGCTTTATCCGAAATATGCGTCTGTATGTCTGTTGTATCTGGCGCCGATACTTTTCCCCGCCTAGGATACCCAGCATGTTTTCACGGAGTTTTTTGATGAACAAGCGATTGGTTTTGTGTGCTCTGAGCGCGGGTCTGCTGCTCGCCGGTTGTCAGTCGGTCAACACCACCAGCGGTGGTGCCGTGGGCGTGGAGCGTAAACAGTACATGTTCAGCATGTTGTCCACGGACGAGGTCAACCAGATGTACGCCCAGTCTTATCAAAAGACTGTTGGCGAGGCGAGTAACAAGGGTGTGCTGGACAAGACCAGTAACGATGCCAAACGCATCCAGACGATCGCCAATCGACTGATTGCCCAGGCGCCGATTTTCCGTCCGGATTCGGCCCAGTGGAAATGGGAAGTCAACCTGATCAAGAGCGACGAGCTCAACGCCAACTGCGGGCCTGGCGGCAAGATCATTTTCTACACCGGGCTGATCGACAGCCTGAAACTCACCGACGATGAAATCGCCGCGATCATGGGCCATGAAATTGCCCACGCCCTGCGCGAGCATGGTCGTGAAGCGATGTCCAAGGCGTACGGCATCGAAATGGCCAAGCAGGGCGCCGGTGCCTTGTTCGGTCTTGGTCAGGACAGCCTGGCGCTGGCAGACACCGTGGCCAACTATGGCATGACGTTGCCCAACAGCCGCGCCAACGAAAACGAGGCAGACCTGATCGGCCTGGAACTGGCGGCCCGCGCCGGTTACAATCCGAACGCCGCGATCACCTTGTGGAACAAGATGAGCAAGGCATCGGAAGGTTCACCGCCAGAGTTCATGAGCACTCACCCGGCGTCGTCCAGCCGGATTGCTTCGTTGCAGGCGGCGATTCCGAAGGTGATGCCGTTGTACGAGAAAGCGCCGAAATCCTGATTGGCATCAACAAAAACTGAGCCGACTCAACCTTTGTGGCGAGGGAGCTTGCTCCCGCTGGGTTGCACAGCAACCCTAAAATCAGCATCCGCATTCCTTCAATGAGAACGTGGATACAGGGTTAACGACTGCTGCGCAGCCGAGCGGGAGCAAGTATCATCTCAGCCGAGCGAATGGGTTACACCCACCCACTGCTCTGCATCGCCTTGTACACCGCGACAACCGCCAGGACGAAGAACGCCGAAGCCGCCAGGCGACGGATCAACGTCAAGGGCAGTTTGTCCGCCGCAAAGTTACCCGCCAGCACCACCGGCACGTTGGCAATCAACATACCGGCGGTGGTGCCGATGATCACCAGCCACAGTTCCGGGTATTGCGCCGCAAGCATCACGGTTGCGATCTGGGTCTTGTCGCCGATTTCCGCGAGGAAGAACGCGATCAGCGTGGTCAGGAACGGCCCGAACTTGCGGGCGGTGCTGGCTTCGTCGTCATCCATCTTGTCCGGCACCAGGGTCCACAACGCCGTTGCGGTAAAGCTCGCGGCGAGAATCCAGTGCAACATCGCATCCGAGAAGAAACTGCCAACCCAGGCGCCTACCGCACCGGCTGCCGCGTGGTTGGCCAGGGTCGCGGCGACGATGCCGGCAATGATCGGCCACGGTTTGCGAAAGCGGGCAGCGAGAATGAGCGCGAGCAGTTGCGTCTTGTCGCCGATTTCGGCCAAGGCAACGATTGCGGTGGGAACGAGTAGTGAATCCAGCATCAGGGTTTTCCTAAGGGGCGGGTCGACACGGCTATGACACGTACAGCCTTCCCGCCCCGGGTAAGGTGTTCGTGTCATAGGTCTTGTCAAACCCTGGCGATCCGTCTGATGCGGATGCTTGGGTCGCATACGCCATGGTCTGAGGACCAAGTATGTTGACGTATGCCGGACGAGCATGGCGCTCGTGGGAGACTACTCCCCTAGGACGGAGCGGATTCTGCCTAGGCAAATCCGATTGGGCAAGCCTCTTTTTTGAAAAAAGTTCTAACCGCGTTTGGCCCGGTAGATTCGGAAACCCTGACCTTCGGCCTTGATCGCGCATACGCCGAGGTGCTCTTCGATCAGCGGCTGATACTTGAGGAAACTGTTCGCAACCAGACGCAGTTCGCCGCCGTTTTTCAGATGTTTTGCCGCTTTTCGCAGCAAGTTCTCGGTTGCGAAATAGTCTGTGTGTACACCGACATGGAACGGCGGGTTGCTCAGAATCGCACTCAAACCCATCGGCGCTGCATCGATGCCGTCACCGGTAATTACCTCGGCTTCCAGACCATTGGCGGCCAGCGTCAGGCGACTACTGGCAGCGGCAAAAGCATCCACGTCGAGCAACGTGACCTGATTGTGCGGGTAACGACGCTTGACCGCCGCACCCAAAACACCGGCGCCGCAGCCGAAGTCCAGCAAATGACCGCTCGGCAATTTATCCAGATGCTCCAGCAACAACGCACTGCCGCGATCCAGGCGACCGTGGCTGAACACGCCCGGCAGGCTGATGACTTTCAACGGACCTTCGGCCAGCGGCAACTCATAGGTCTGAGCCAGACTTTCCAGCGATTTGGCCGCTGGCGCATTGGCCACGGTGACCTGCCAGAGCTGGCAATGACGCGCGCTGTCGAGCTTGCGCGGTTTGCCGAACGGGTTGAGCTGCTTGGCCGCGCCTTCGATGCCGCTGCGTTTTTCACCCACCAGATACAGTTCACGCCCGGCCAGGCGCGAGCCGAGGGCGTTGAGGATGTAGTCGGTGAGGTCTTTGGATTTGGGCAGAAACACCACTGCGGTGTCGAACTCGCTCTCGGGTACGGTCACGCCGAAATGGCTGCGCTCAACGAAGCGAGCGTCCAGCGCGGCCTGGTCGCCGGCGTGCCAGCACCAGCCATGGGCGTCGGGCAGGCGCCCGAGCAAATCATCGGCGGGCAAACCGGCCAGCAACACCGAACCCTGGAATAACTCGGCCTGACGAAGCAGTACTTCACTGCGCGGATCCATAACCTGCTCCCTGAAAAAAAGTGCCGCAGTCTATCAACTGACGACCCGCAACGCTTTACCGCTGAAGTATCCCTGAGCGTTTTCGGTCAATTGGCCAACGATCCGCTGCCGCGCCTCGCGACTGCCCCAGGCGTTGTGCGGCGTAACGATCAAGCGTGGAATGTCGGCGGCGAGTAACGGATTGCCGGCGGTCGGTGGTTCGACGCTCAGCACGTCGGTGGCGGCGCCGCCCAGGTGGCCGTTACGCAAGGCATCGGCCAGCGCCTGTTCGTCGATCAAGCCACCACGGGCGGTATTGACCACGAAGGCGCCCGGTTTCATCGAGGCCAGTTCGCGGGCGCCGATGAAGTGACGGGTGTGTTCGTTGAGCGGGCAATGCAGGGTCAGCGCATCGATCTGCGGCAGCAGCTCATTCAGCGGCAAACGGTCCGCCCGGGCCGGGCGCCCCGGAATCTGCCCGAGCAACACGCGCATGCCGAAGGCTTCGGCCAGTCGTGCGACCGCGCCACCCAGCTCGCCGTGACCGAGCAGGCCCAGGGTTTTACCTTCCAGTTCGACGATCGGGAAATCCAGCAGGCAGAACTGTTTCGCTTGTTGCCAGCGACCTTCGCCGACCGCTTTCTGGTAATCGGCGAGGCGTGTTGCCAGATTGAGCAGCAACATGATCGTGTGCTGCGCCACCGACGGCGTGCCATAGCCCTGGCAGTTACAGACGGTCACGCCATGGGCGCGGGCGGCGGCGAGGTCGACGTTATTGGTGCCAGTGGCGGTGATCAGGATCAGCTTCAGCTCGGGACTGGCGGCAATGGCCGCCGCGTCGATCAGGATTTTGTTACTGATGGCGACGGTCGCGCCCTTGAGACGCTCGATCACCTGTTCGGGCGTGGTCTGCGCGAACAGCTGCAAATCGTCAAAACAATCACGCAAGGGGCTGAGATCGAGATCGCCGAGGTCCAGCGATGGATGGTCGAGGAAAACGGCGCGGCGAGGGTTCGTCATCAACTGTACCTTTTGTGCATTGAACTGAAGGCGTAATCTGCCGAGCCTATCAGATAGAAACAAATCGTTACTTGCTACAGGCCAGGCGCAAAACCTGTGGGAGCGGGCTTGCTCGCGAAGACGGCGTGTCAGGCAACAATTATGGCGACTGACACTCCGCTTTCGCGGGCAAGCCCGCTCCCACAAAGGACATGCCAGCCTGAAAGTTTCAATTCGACCAATCTGCCCCCAGAGGAGCCCCCATGTACTGGACAGAGTTCTTGACCGTTGCCCTCATTCATTTGCTGGCCGTCGCCAGCCCCGGCCCGGACTTTGCCGTGGTGGTGCGTGAGAGCGTGACCCACGGTCGTCGTGCCGGCACCTGGACCGCGCTGGGCGTCGGCACGGCGATTTTCCTGCACGTCGGCTATTCGCTGCTCGGCATCGGCCTGATCGTGTCCCAGTCGATCGTGCTGTTCAACGCCTTGAAATGGGCCGCCGCCGCTTACCTGTTGTACATCGGCTTCAAGGCTCTGCGTGCGCAACCGGCCCCACCTGCGGCTGACGATCTGCACAAGGAAGCGGGTGAGCGCACCGCTCGCGGCGCCTTCACCTCGGGGTTCGTGACCAACGGTCTGAACCCGAAAGCCACGCTGTTCTTCCTGTCGTTGTTCACCGTGGTGATCAATCCGCATACGCCGTTGGCGGTGCAGGCGGGTTACGGGGTTTACCTCGCGGCCGCGACGGCTGTGTGGTTTTGCCTGGTGGCGATGCTGTTCAGCCAGCAGCGCGTACGCGCCGGTTTCGCCCGCATGGGCCACTGGTTCGACCGGACCATGGGCGCGGTGCTGATCGCCATCGGCGTAAAACTCGCGTTTACCGAGATGCATTGATCAAGCGCGGAACCCTGTAGGAGCTGCCGAAGGCTGCGATCTGTTGATCTTTAGCGATTTCTATACAGCCAAGGATCAAAAGATCGCAGCCTTCGGCAGCTCCTACATGTCCGGATGACCGTTTGATGCTGGCGCAACGCTAGCATTTGCTGAATGTTGCAAATCATTCCTTCGGCTGATTTGGTTGTCATGGAAGGGCACTAGAGTGCTTACTTTCAGTCACGACCGTGCAGTCAGAAAAGGGATTCTTATGATGCAGACTCGCGTTATCCCCCCAGCCGAAGGCGCTTACCAGTACCCGTTGCTGATCAAACGGCTGATGATGTCTGGCGCGCGCTATGAGAAAACCCGCGAGATCATTTACCGCGACCAGTTGCGCTATAGCTACCCGACCCTGATCGAACGGGTCGCACGCCTGGCCAACGTACTGACGGCGGCCGGCGTCAAGGCCGGTGATACCGTGGCGGTAATGGACTGGGACAGCCATCGTTATCTGGAGTGCATGTTCGCCATTCCGATGATCGGCGCGGTGATCCACACCATCAACGTGCGCCTGTCGCCGGAACAGATCCTTTACACCATGAACCACGCCGAGGACCGCTTCGTGCTGGTCAACAGCGAGTTCGTCGGGCTGTACAACGCGATTGCCGGTCATCTGACCACGGTGGAGAAAACGCTGCTGTTGACCGACCTGCCGGAGAAAACCGCTGATTTGCCGAACCTCGTCGGTGAGTACGAGCAGTTGCTGGCGGCCGCGAGCACGCAGTACGACTTCCAGGACTTCGACGAGAACTCGGTCGCGACCACGTTCTATACCACCGGCACCACCGGCAATCCCAAAGGTGTGTACTTCACCCATCGGCAATTGGTGCTGCACACCATGGGCGTGTCGACCATCATGGGCGCCATCGACAGCGTGCGGTTGCTGGGCACCAACGACGTGTACATGCCGATCACCCCGATGTTCCACGTGCACGCTTGGGGGTTGCCATATGTGGCGACAATGCTCGGGCTCAAGCAGGTTTATCCGGGGCGCTACGATCCGGAATATCTGGTGGAGCTGTGGCGCAAGGAAAAGGTCACTTTCTCGCACTGCGTACCGACCATCCTGCAAATGGTCCTCAACGCCAAGGCTGCGCAAAGCACGGATTTCGGTGGCTGGAAAATCGTGATCGGCGGCAGCGCGTTGAATCGTACGCTGTACGAAGCCGCCAAGGCCAAGGGCATTCAGCTGACCGCCGCTTACGGCATGTCGGAAACCGGGCCGCTGATCTCGTGCGCGCACCTCAACGATGAGCTGATGGCCGGCACCGAAGACGAACGCACCACGTATCGGATCAAGGCCGGTGTACCGGGGCCCTTGGTCGAGGCAGCGATCGTCGACACCGACGGCAACTTCCTCCCCGCCGATGGCGAAACCCAGGGCGAACTGGTGTTGCGTGCGCCGTGGCTCACCGAAGGTTATTTCAATGAACCGCAGAAGGGCGCCGAGCTCTGGGCCGGCGGCTGGCTGCACACCGGAGACGTGGCGACGCTGGACAGCATGGGCGTGATCGACATTCGCGACCGGATCAAGGATGTGATCAAGACCGGCGGCGAGTGGATCTCCTCCCTGGACCTCGAAGACCTGATCAGTCGCCATCCAGCGGTACGCGAAGTAGCAGTGGTGGGCATTGCCGATCCACAGTGGGGCGAGCGGCCGTTTGCCTTGCTGGTGGTCCGCGAGGGCCATGCAATTGGGGCGAAAGAACTCAAGGAACACCTCAAGCCGTTTGTGGAACAGGGGCACCTGAGCAAGTGGGCCATCCCGAGCCAGATCGCCCTTGTTACTGAAATTCCCAAGACCAGCGTCGGAAAGCTCGACAAGAAGCGCATTCGCGTCGACATCACCGAATGGCAAGCCAACAACAGCACCTTCCTTTCGACGCTTTAAGCGTCTTCCGGCGTGCCCGAAAAGGCACGCCAGCCCCACCAAGCAAGCGCTTGGCTTGTGAAATCCGAATTTTGAGCCATGCTTCCCGTGCCGACAGATGTCGGCCTGGCGAAAGGACTGTTCCAGAGTGGCCGGCAGCTGCAAATCACACTTTAGAGGGATCAAGCTGTACTACCTGCTGGCTATAGTCCGCTCAAGGATTTTTAAGAACGGGGCACACGCACAAAACGGGGCGATGCAACTTTGGAGTGACTTCGGGAAGCCTTGGCTCCCGGTCAACCACAGCGTTTTTAAAAGTACTCACTGCCATAAAAATAATGCACATGGAGTAGCGTCGATGACATCAGTAAACCAGTTCTGGCGCCGGGCAAAACTGCCTCTGGCCGTCAGTCTTGCCTCTACGCTCGCCGGGCCCGCATTCGGCGTCAGTTTCAACGTTGGTGAAATCGAAGGCAGCTTCGACTCGTCCCTTTCCGTTGGTGCCAGTTGGTCTACTGCCAAACCCAACAGAGATTTGATCGGGGTCAACAACGGCGGCAAGGGGTTGTCGCAAACCTCTGACGACGGTCACTTGAACTTCAAGCGCGGGGAAACGTTTTCGAAAATCTTCAAGGGTATCCACGACCTGGAACTGAAGTACGGCGATACCGGTGTCTTTGTCCGTGGCAAATACTGGTATGACTTTGAACTCAAGGACGAAAGTCGTCTGTTCAAGGACATCAGCGATGAAAACCGCAAGGAAGGCGCCAAGTCCGCCGGTGGGCAGATTCTCGACGCCTTCGTCTACCACAACTATGCCATTGCCGATCAGCCAGGTTCCGTGCGTCTGGGCAAGCAGGTAGTGAGCTGGGGTGAAAGTACCTTTATCGGTGGCGGTATCAACGCGATCAACCCGATCGACGTGTCGGCATTCCGCCGTCCAGGTGCCGAGGTCAAGGAAGGCCTGATTCCGGTCAACATGTTCTATGTGTCCCAGACCCTGACCGACAACCTGTCGGCTGAGGCCTTCTATCAGCTAGAGTGGGACCAGACGGTTACCGATAACTGCGGGACTTTCTTCTCGCAGCCGGACATCATTGCTGATGGTTGCGACAACAATCTGCGCGTTCTCAACAAACGTTCGACGATTAACCCCCTGGCAATTCCTACTTTGACTGCGCTTGGGGTGAACGTTAACGAAGAGGGTGTTCTGGTTAAGCGCGGTCCAGACCGTGATGCTCGTGACAGTGGTCAATTCGGCGTGGCCATGCACTATAACTTCGAGCCGCTGGACACCGAGTTCGGTGCGTACTTCATGAATTACCATAGCCGCGCACCCATTTTCAGTGCTCAAGGCGCAAGACAGTTTTACTACAGCGTCCCGTTGGGACCTTTGGCTAGCGCGCGGCCGTTGGTTGTGGCGGGTAACTCCAACTACTTTGTCGAGTATCCGGAAGATATTCGCCTGTATGGCTTGAGCTTTTCCACCACCTTGCCTACCGGCACGGCATGGAGCGGTGAGTTGAGCTACCGGCCAAATGCTCCGGTTCAGTTGAACTCCACCGATATTCTTTTTGCCGGTGTTACACCCATTCCCGGTTTCGGCAACGCCTCTGTTTTGCGGGGCTCTCCGGGCCAGGATCTGCATGGTTATCGTCGTAAGGAAATCACCCAGTTCCAGACAACATTCACCCACTTTCTGGATCAGATCATGGGCGCGAGTCGTCTGACTCTGGTCGGTGAAATCGGTGTTACATACGTCGGCGGTCTGGAAAGTCGATCTGAAGCTCGTTATGGTCGTGATCCCGTCTTCGGTCCAGGTGAATTGCCTAATGGTTTTTGTACCACGCTCAACAGCGGCACCATTGCTGGTGCTGGTGCCGGCACAGATGCCAGCAATCGCACCACCAACTGCAACAACGACGGTTTTACCACCTCCACTTCCTGGGGCTATCGCGGTCGCGCCATCTGGGAATACCCGGATGTCTTCGCCGGTGTGAACCTCAAGCCCAACGTAGCCTGGTCCCATGACGTGAGCGGTTACTCGCCTGGCCCTGGTGGCAACTTCGAAGAAGGTCGCAAGGCGGTCAGCCTGGGTCTCGATGCCGAGTACCAGAACACCTACACCGCGAGCCTGGCCTACACCAACTTCTTTGGTGGCGATTACACCACCGTGGATGATCGTGACTTCGTTGCGCTCAGCCTCGGCGTGAACTTCTAAGCACTGTATTTTCAGGACGAACACATATGAAAATAACAAAGAGTCTGTTCCACGCCGGTCTCCTGGGGTTTTCGCTGCTGGCGACCAGCGTGATGGCTGCGGTCCCTGCGGCCGAAGCGGACAAGCTGGGCAAGAGCCTGACACCGATGGGCGCCGAGATGGCCGGCAATGCCGACGGTTCGATTCCAGCCTGGAAGCCGATGGCGAAAAACGCTGGCAGCGTCGACGGCAAAGGTTTCCTGGCCGACCCGTACGCCAGTGAAAAACCGCTGTTCACCATCACGGCGCAGAACGTCGACCAGTACAAGGACAAGCTCGCTCCGGGCCAGTACGCGATGTTCAAGCGTTACCCGGAATCTTTCAAGATGCCGGTCTACCCGTCCCATCGTGGTGCAACCGTGCCGGATGACGTGTTTGCTTCCATCAAGAAAAACGCCACTGCCACGGAGCTGGTGTCCGGCGGCAACGGGCTGAAAAACTTCGAGACAGCCGTACCGTTCCCGATTCCAAAGAGCGGCGTCGAGGTTATCTGGAACCACATCACCCGCTATCGCGGTGGCAGCGTGACCCGTCTGATCACCCAGGCCACGCCGCAGCCGAACGGCTCGTACAGCCTGGTGTACTTCCAGGACCAGTTCGTATTCCGCGACAAGATGAAGGATTGGGATCCGGCGAACCCGGGCAACATCCTGTTCTACTTCAAGCAGGAAGTGACCGCGCCGGCACGCCTGGCCGGTGGTGTGCTGCTGGTGCACGAAACCCTCGATCAGGTGGCAGAACCGCGTTCGGCGTGGGTCTACAACGCCGGTCAGCGTCGTGTGCGTCGCGCACCGCAAGTGTCCTATGACGGGCCGGGTACTGCGGCGGACGGCCTGCGTACCTCCGACAACCTGGACATGTACAACGGTGCACCGGATCGTTACGACTGGAAGCTCGAAGGCAAGAAAGAGATGTACATCGCCTCCGACAGCTACAAGCTCGACGATCCGAAGCTGAAGTACGACGACATCATCAAGGCCGGTCACATCAACCAGGACCTGGCTCGCTATGAACTGCGTCGGGTCTGGCATGTGGTCGCCACGCTGAAGGAAGGTCAGCGCCACATCTACGCCAAGCGTGACTTCTACATCGATGAAGACACCTGGCAAGCAGCGGTCATCGATCACTACGATGGTCGCAATCAACTCTGGCGTGTGGCGGAAGCTCACTCCCAGAACTACTACAACGTTCAAGTGCCGTGGTACACCCTGGAAGCCCTGTACGACTTGCAGTCCGGCCGTTACCTGGCACTGGGTATGAAGAACGAAGAGAAATCGGCATATAACTTCGGTTTCACTGCCACCACCAGCGACTTCACACCGGCGGCATTGCGTCAGACCGGGGTTCGTTAACCTGCCCTGAACAGAGGCCGCATCCTCGAAAGAAGCCCCGACTGGTTCGGGGCTTTTTTTTTGTTCGTAGACTTTTTGTAGCCATTTGTAGCAACAACCTTCAATACCTCTTCGTTTACCGCTAGTCTGCGGACATCTGCGACGCCGCCAACAGCAATTCAAACAAGAGCCGGCCATGACTGATCTGTCCCCACCCCCGGGCCCTGCAAGCGTTGCCGTCGCGACACTGGACGGTCGTTTCTTTCGGCCACCGCTGCCTGACGGGCACGTGCTGCGGCCTCGTTTATGCGAGCGCCTGAGTGCCGGCCTCGGTGGCAGGCTGTTGCTGGTCAGCGCACCGGCGGGGTTTGGCAAGAGTTCGCTGGCAGTAGAGTTCTGTCAGGGGCTGCCAGCTCACTGGCAAAGTCTGTGGCTGGGGTTGAGTCCGCGAGACAACGATCCCGGCCGTTTTCTCGAGCGGTTGCTCGAAGGCCTTCAGGACTTTTTTCCGCAGTTGGGCCGGCAGTCCCTGGGCCTGTTGAAAATGCGTCAGCGGCATCAGCCGTTTGCCTTCGAAGAATGGCTTGACGGTTTGCTCGACGAGTTGGCCGTGCATTTGTTGCCGACGGCACCACTGCTGCTGGTACTCGATGACTACCATCTGGTCCAGGGCCCGGTGCTCGATCGTTGCCTGCAATTTTTCCTCAATCATCTTCCCGACGGCTTGCTGGTGATGGTCACCAGTCGCCAGCGTCCGGACTGGCATCTGGCACGTCTGCGCCTGTCACGGCAATTGCTCGAGTTGCATGAGCAGGATTTGCGCCTGACCCACGACGAAGCCGTGACCCTGCTCGATCGACATAGCACGTCCTTGCGCGGCGAAGCGCTGGAGAGTCTGATCCAGCGCAGCGAGGGCTGGGTCGCTGGCTTGCGTTTCTGGTTGCTGGCGGCTTCCGAAGCCGGCTCCGAAGGCGCATTGCCCCAGTCCTTGCATGGCGGGGAAGGGCTGATTCGCGATTACCTGCTTGAAGAAGTCATCGATTGCCTGCCGGCCGAGGTGCAGTCATTTCTGTATGACACAGCGTCTCAGGAGCGTTTTTGCAGCGAGCTGTGCGACGCCGTTCGCGAGGCGCATGACAGTGCCGAGATCCTGGGGTTTCTGCTCGCGCATCAAGTGTTCCTGGTGCCGCTGGACGAACATGGCCATTGGTTTCGTTATCACCACCTGTTTTCCGACCTGCTGCGTACCCGGCCGACTTCTCCGGCGATGGTGCCGGCAGCCAGCCTGCACCTGCGCGCCTGTCGCTGGTTCAACGCCAAGGGCTTTCTGGATGAAGCGGTGGAGCAGGCGTTGCGCGCCGGGCACCTGGACGTGGCGGCAAACCTGGTGCAGAACCTTTCCGAAGAACAACTGCTGGCCGAACAGAACGTCGGCATGTTGTTGCGCTGGAAAATGGACTTGCCCGACAGCCTGCTGATCAGCACGCCACGTTTGATCGTGCTCTACAGCTGGGCGTTGGGGCTTGCCTGTCAGCTGGATGCCGCCGAGGAGCTGGCCAGTCACCTGAGCCGCTTCCTGCCGGCGCCGTCGGCCACTGCGCAGAAGTCCATGCTGGCGCAATGGCTTGCCTTGAGCGGGATCATCGCCCGCGGTCGTGGCAATCGCGAGTTGACGCTGCTGTATTGCACCGAAGCGCTGGAGAGTCTTCCGTCCAAGCGTTACGGCCAGCGCCTGATGTGCCTTTCAACCCTGTCCAACCTGGCGATTGCCGACGGCGACTTATGGCGGGCACGCGGCCTGAACCGTGATTCTCTGGAGCTGGCGCAACGGGTGGGCAATCCATTGTTCGAAGCGTTGGCCCATTACGATCGCGCCCGGGCGTTGCAGGCGCGAGGGGAGATCCTGCGTTCACTGGATGAAGTCCGCCAGGGGCTGCAACGTCTGCAAGGATTGTCGCCGCAACGGCTCTATGCCGTACGCGCCCGGCTGACCTTGTACGAGGGGTTTCTGCTGGCCCTGCGTCTGCAACCGCAGGCTGCGCGGGTGCGCTTGCAGGCGGGGTTGACTGAAGCCCGCGCCTGTCGCGACATCAGCGTATTGATCGGCCATTGCGTGATCGCCAGGCTCGAAGGCAGCAGCGGCGAATTCGCCAAGGCCTTCGCCGAACTCGCAGAAGCCGAACGACTGATGCACATCTGGGACGTACCGCCGATCTACTATCTGGCGATGATCACCTTGGTCAAATGCGAACTCTGGCTGGCTCAGGGGCGTACCGATCTGGCGGAAGCCTGGCTCGCGCGACTGGGCCAGACCTACAACGGCGAACAGCCGGCGGCGCCCCCGGAATTCCATCCGCAACTGCCGCTGCATATCGAGTTGCAGCAAGCCTTGCTGGAGGTCATTCAGGCGCAGCCGATGCTGGCCGAGGGGCGATTGAATGCGTTGCTTGAGCATGGTCAGCAAACCGATCGGCAGTTGCTCAGTGTGATGGCTCTGACGCAGAAAACCGAACTGCTCCTTGCGCACAACCGTGAGCCTGAAGCCCGACAAGCCTTCGTTCAGTCCCTGGAAGCGGCCAGCGGCGGCGTGCTGCAGCCTTTTGATGGCTTGTTGAGCAAATACCCCGACTGGCTTCGCGAGCAACTCCAGAACTGCGCGAAAGCTGCGGTTTCACAGAGCCTTTCAGAACGGCTCCCCATTGTCGCTGCGCGCATTGCCCCGGAGCCCTCACAAGCCTGCGAACAGCTCAGCTCCCGCGAACTGTCGGTTCTGAAACTCATAGCCCAAGGCTGTTCGAATCAGGAAATCAGCGATCAGCTGTTCATTTCCCTGCACACGGTTAAGACCCATGCCAGTCACATCAACAGCAAACTCGGGGTTGAGCGGCGCACACAGGCGGTGGCGCGGGCGAAGGCGTTGGGGGTGTTGGGCTGACGTCGTTTGTCGAAACACATGGCGGTAAAGGGCGGGATGCGAATATGTGCGAAAATCCCCCGACCCTGTTTATCGAGCATGCCCGATGTCCCAGAAACCGACCCTCATCCGCGAAACCTTCCCCGTCGGCCCTTTGCAGTGCAACTGCACGATCATCGGCGATCCGGTCACGAAAAAGGCCATCGTGGTCGATCCGGGCGGCAATCACGAGCTGATCCTGGCTCGGCTCGACGCTCTGGGCCTGAAGGTGGTCAGTATCATCCACACTCACGCGCACCTGGATCATTTCCTGGCTTCCGGTCAGTTGAAGGAAAAAACCGGCGCAACCTTGCACCTGCACAAGGAAGATCAGTTCCTCTGGGACAATCTGGAGATGCAATGCCAGATGTTCGGTGTGCCTTATACCCCGGTTCCATCCCCCGATCGGTGGTTGGCCGATGATGAAGAACTGGCCTGCGGCTGCGGCGTGGCATTGCACACGCCAGGTCATACGCCGGGTTCCATGAGCTTTTGGTTTTCAGAGGCTAAGCTGTTGATAGCCGGTGACACGCTGTTTCGTCGCGGGGTAGGGCGCACCGATTTGTGGGGTGGCGATCAGGCGACCATCGTGCGTTCGATCAAGCAGCGCCTGTATACCCTTGATGAAGACGCGACAGTGGTGACCGGGCATGGTCCGGACACGCGTCTGGGCGATGAAATGCGCGACAACCCTTTTGTGCGGGCTTGACGGTGACCGATGGAATTTTCTTCGCCCGAAGTGATCCAACACCCGCAAAGGCCCATGCCTTGGTCCGTTGCACCACAGAATGCAGAAAGTAGGAGCTCTTCATGTTCACCAAGCAGCGTTTGATTATTGTCGCTACGGCTGTGGCCTTGCTGTCTGGCTGCGCCTCGCCTAACCCTTACGACAACCAGGGCCAGGCCGACGGTGGTTCCGAGGGCATGAGCAAAACCGCGAAGTACGGTGGCCTCGGTGCACTGGCCGGCGCGCTCGCAGGTGCTGCTATCAGCCACGATAACCGGGGCAAGGGTGCGCTGATTGGCGCCGCCGTGGTGGGCGCTTCCGCTGCCGGTTACGGTTATTACGCGGACCAGCAAGAGAAAAAATTGCGCGCCAGCATGGCCAACACAGGTGTTGAAGTGCAGCGCCAAGGTGATCAGATCAAGCTGATCATGCCGGGCAGCATCACGTTCGCCACCGATTCGGCGAACATCGCCTCAAGTTTCTATCAGCCGCTGAACAACCTTGCAGGTTCGCTCAAGGAATTCAGTCAGAACCAGATCGAGATCGTCGGCTACACCGACAGCACCGGCAGCCGTCAGCACAACATGGACCTGTCCCAGCGTCGCGCTCAGAGCGTGGCAACTTACCTGACCTCCCAGGGGGTGAGCGGTGCCAACCTGTCGGCGCGCGGTGCCGGCCCGGATAACCCGGTTGCCAGCAACGGTGACGTCAATGGCCGGGCGCAGAACCGTCGGGTCGAGGTCAACCTCAAGGCAATTCCGGGCCAGCAGTATGGCGGCCAGCAGCAGGGTACGGTTCAGCAGTACCCATAATCGCCTGACTGAACCCCAGGCGTAAAAAAAACCGCCCGATCCTCAACAGATCGGGCGGTTTTTTGTATTCCGGTAGGAGCTGTCGAGTGTAACGAGGCTGCGATCTTTTGATTTTTTAAAGCAAGATCAAAAGATCGCAGCCTCGTTACACTCGACAGCTCCTACAGGGGCTTTTTGGTATCGCGCGAAACCTGATTACTTCTTCAGGCCGTAATGCTCATCGAGCATGCCCGGCGCGTTCGGGGCTTTTGGGGCGTAGTCGCGAGGCGGTTCCTGATTGCGCGGTGGCGTCAGGCGTTCCCGTGGGGCCGCTACCGTGTCGGCGTGCAGCGAGGCCAGCAGGCGTTGGCGGGTCTGCTCGTCCAGGGCCAGGCGGTTGGCACCCTCGGCGAGATGATCCTGCACTTCCTGATAGCTCTGAGTCAGTTTCTTGACCAGGGTTGCAGTGCTGTTGAAGTGAGTAACCACCTCGTTCTGATAACTGTCGAAACGTTCCTGAATGTCATCCAGCTGACGTTGTGTGCTGCTCGGCGCGGCGTTCGGCACCAGGCGAGCGATCAGGAATCCAACGGCGACACCCACAACCAGGGCAAGAGTCGGCAACAACCAAACTAAGAGCGAGTGTTCCACGAGTCCTTCCTCTATAAACGGCTTTGCTTTACGTTAACGGCTCGAACCTGCGCTGTATACCGCGATTCACTCGCAATACACTCGCACAGACAAATTGCTAGACGAGTCGACCCGATTCGAGGTCACGGAGTTCCTTCCTTGCTTATGCGCGAAACCCCTGTAGTCATTGATGGCCCGGTCGGTCAACTGGAAGCACTGTATCTGGATAACGAAGCGCCTCGCGGCATCGCGCTGATCTGCCATCCGAACCCGGTGCAGGGCGGCACCATGCTCAACAAAGTGGTCTCGACCCTGCAGCGCACCGCGCGCGACGCCGGTTTGATTACCTTGCGTTTCAATTACCGTGGCGTCGGTGCCAGCGAAGGCACACACGACATGGGCTCCGGCGAAGTCGACGATGCTCAAGCGGCGGCCGAATGGCTGCGGGCGAAACATCCTGATTTGCCTCTGACCCTGTTCGGTTTTTCCTTCGGCGGTTTTGTTGCAGCAAGTCTCGGCGGACGCCTGGAAGCGAAGGGCGAACAGCTTGAGCATTTGTTCATGGTGGCCGCCGCTGTCACCCGGCTCAATGGTTACGACCTGTTGCCGGTCAACTGCCCGTTGACCCTGATCCAGCCGGAAACCGACGAAGTCATCGACCCGCAAGCCGTCTACGACTGGTCCTCGAAACTCGAGCGCCCCCATGAGCTGCTGAAAGTGGCAGAATGCGGACACTTTTTTCATGGCAAGCTGACCGATCTCAAGGATCTGATCCTGCCGCGTCTTTCGAATTGATTGCAGTCTGACAAGCGATTACCCATGACGACTCGTACCCGTATTCTCACCGGCATTACCACCACCGGCACGCCGCACCTGGGCAACTACGCCGGCGCCATCCGCCCGGCGATCCTTGCCAGCCGCGACAGCAATGCCGATTCGTTCTACTTCCTGGCCGACTACCATGCCCTGATCAAATGCGATGACCCGCTGCGCATCCAGCGCTCGCGTCTGGAAATCGCCGCGACCTGGCTGGCCGGTGGCCTCGATGTGGACCGCGTGACGTTCTATCGCCAGTCCGACATCCCGGAAATCCCCGAGCTGACCTGGCTGCTGACCTGCGTTGCCGCCAAGGGCCTGCTCAACCGCGCACACGCCTACAAGGCCTCGGTGGACAAGAACGTCGAAACCGGCGAAGACCCGGATGCCGGCATCACCATGGGCCTGTATAGCTACCCGGTGCTGATGGCCGCGGACATTCTGATGTTCAACGCGCACAAGGTCCCGGTCGGTCGTGACCAGATCCAGCACGTGGAAATGGCCCGCGACATCGGCCAGCGCTTCAACCACCTGTTTGGCCAGGGCAAAGAGTTCTTCACCATGCCCGAAGCGCTGATCGAAGAAAGCGTCGCCACGCTGCCAGGCCTCGACGGTCGCAAGATGTCGAAAAGCTACGACAACACCATCCCGTTGTTCAGCAGCGCCAAAGAGATGAAAGACGCGATTTCGCGGATCGTCACCGACTCCCGCGCCCCGGGCGAAGCGAAAGATCCAGACAATTCGCACCTGTTCACCTTGTTCCAGGCTTTCGCCACCCCGGCGCAGTCCGACGAGTTCCGTAGCGAACTGTTGCAGGGCATTGGTTGGGGCGAGGCGAAGAATCGTCTGTTCCAGCTGCTCGACAGCGAGCTGGGCGAGTCCCGCGAGCGTTATTACCAACTGATCGAACGCCCGGCTGATCTGGAAGACATCCTGCAAATCGGCGCCAAAAAGGCCCGTGCCGTGGCGACGCCATTCCTCAACGAACTGCGTGAAGCGGTCGGCCTGCGTTCTTTCGTCGCCCAGACCCAGGTTGCGGTGACCACCAAGAAGAAAGCCGCGAAAGCTGCGCGTTTTGTCAGCTTCCGCGAAGACGACGGCAGTTTCCGCTTCCGTCTGCTGGCGGCCGATGGCGAGCAATTGCTGCTGTCGCGCAACTTCGCCGACGGCAAAACCGCCGGTCAGGTGACCAAGCAACTGCAAGCGGGCCAGCCATTGGACGTGCGCAGTGAAGACTTGAGCTTCAGCGTCTGGCTGGAAGGCGAGTGCGTTGCCGATAGCCCGGCCTTCGCCGACAGTGCTGCTCGCGACGTCGCCATCGACGCCCTGCGGATTGCGCTGACGCCGGTTCAGGAATAATCAACGGCGCGGCCCGACCAAGGGCCGATTGCCATTCCCACGGGCCGTCGCTACAGTGACGGCCCGTTTTTGTTGCCTTGCTAACGAATTATGACGCCCCTAGAACGATATCAAGCTGATCTGAAACGCCCGGAATTCTTCCATGACGCCGCGCAGGAAACCGCCGTGCGCCATTTGCAGCGCCTGTACGACGATCTGGTCGCAGCCTCGCAGAACAAACCGGGCCTGCTCGGCAAACTGTTTGGCAAGAAAGAACAGGCGCCGGTCAAGGGCCTGTACTTCTGGGGCGGCGTGGGTCGCGGCAAGACTTACCTGGTCGATACCTTCTTCGAAGCGCTGCCGTTCAAGGAAAAGACCCGCACGCACTTCCACCGCTTCATGAAGCGTGTGCACGAAGAAATGAAAACCCTCGGCGGCGAGAAAAACCCGCTGACCATCATCGCCAAGCGTTTCTCCGACGAGTCGCGAGTGATCTGTTTCGATGAATTCTTCGTCTCCGACATTACCGACGCGATGATCCTCGGTACGTTGATGGAAGAGCTGTTCAAGAACGGCGTGACCCTGGTCGCCACCTCGAACATCGTGCCGGACGGCCTGTACAAGGACGGCCTGCAACGTGCGCGTTTCCTGCCGGCCATTGCGCTGATCAAGCAGAACACCGAGATCGTCAACGTCGACAGCGGTGTCGATTATCGCCTGCGTCACCTTGAGCAAGCGGAGCTGTTCCACTTCCCGCTCGACGAAGCGTCCCACGAAAGCCTGCGCAAAAGCTTCCGCGCGCTGACGCCGGAATGCACAGCAGCGGTCGAAAACGACGTGCTGATGATCGAAAACCGCGCAATCCGTGCGTTGCGCACCTGCGATGATGTGGCCTGGTTCGACTTCCGCGAACTGTGCGATGGCCCGCGCAGCCAGAACGATTACATCGAACTGGGCAAGATCTTCCACGCCGTGCTGCTCAGCGGTGTCGAGCAGATGAGCGTCACCACTGACGACATCGCCCGACGCTTCATCAACATGGTCGACGAGTTCTACGACCGAAACGTGAAGCTGATCATTTCCGCTGAAGTCGAGCTCAAGGATCTCTACACCGGCGGTCGCCTGAACTTCGAGTTCCAGCGCACCCTCAGCCGTTTGCTGGAAATGCAATCGCACGAATTCCTGTCACGGGCGCATAAGCCGTAGGAATCTCGGAATGTAAAAAGGGTCTGCATTGCAGACCCTTTTTTTGTGCGCCGTAGATCCCCTGTAGGAGCGAGCTTGCTCGCGATGAACCCAAGAGCACCACTGGGTGTCAGGTTTCACGCGTCATCGTTGACGATCATCGCGAGCAAGCTCGCTCCTACAGGTGGGTTATCTGCCAGGTTGCTTGAAGGTAGCTGTCCAGATCATCTTGTCGCTGGCAACCCACCAACAGCCACAGCAGAATCCTGGCTTTGCGTGGACACAGAAACCCCGCCATCGCAGCGCCTCTGCGCGTCAGGTCAATCTCGCCGCCCTTGAAGCCGTAAGTTGAGCGAGCCGTCGAGCCGGAGCCCGTCCGGGTGGCAACGATGACGGGAATCTTCCGGGCGATTGTTTCGATACTTTCAGCCCAGCTACCGGAAACATGCCCCGCACCGAAACCCGCGATTACCAGCCCGTCATAGCCCAGCGCCAGGATACTTTCCAATAACAGGCTGTCGGCAGATAGCGATGCCTCCAGAAGCGCAATCCTCTGTGTGGTTTGAAAAGGCAATGGCAGGACTTTGCGCAGAGGCACCGGGCGTAGATAGCGAACGGTGTCCTCAACCAACAGACCCGCTGGACCCACGATGGGAGAAGAAAATGCCTGCAACGCCAATGAATCGGTTTTGCGCACGGCACTTGCCGAGTGAATCTGCCCGTTCATGGCCACCTGAACACCGCGCTGACGGCTGCTGGACGCCAGCGCCACCCGGCAGGCATCCAGCAGATTTGCCGGACCATCAGCCCCGGCCTGGCCTGCCGAACGCATGGCGCCCGCCAGGACCAGCGGAGCGTCGTGGTTCCACAGATAGTCAAAAAATGTGGCGGTCTCTTCCAGCGTGTCGGTGCCCTGAATGATGACGACACCCGCGGCGCCTTGCTTGATCTGGAAGTTCGCCCAGGAAAGCACGCTGAGCAGAAACTCGAAATCCAGTGAGGCACTGGGCAGCAGTCCGAGGGTTTCAATCGTCACCTCGGCCAGCAACGTCAACTCCGGAACGGAGGCTAGCAGCGTTTCGCCACTGACTGTCGGGATAATGCCTTCATCGGCGTTTCTGGCTTGCATGCTCACAGTACCGCCAAGTGCGGCTATGGCCAGTTTGGGCAAGTCCATGTGATACCTCGCTTGAGTGTGAAGGAGTCGGCTGTACCCCGTTCGAGGTACAACCGAATGGCGAAGTGCGTCAGCCGGCTATCAGAAAACCGATAAACGGAATGATCAGCAGCGTGCTGATGGCCATCGACAGCACATTACCGATGAAGCCATGCATGTCGGGCGGCAACCGTTTGGCAATCGCGCAGGCCAGAGGCGGTGCAATCAAGGCGCCGAGCAGTGCGCTGATGACGATGACCGGCCAGCTGCCGCCGTACGTCAGAACCGCCGCCGGCACCACGGACACCAACGGAACATAGGTGGGATACCAGCCATGCGACATCCATTGTCGGCGCCAGATCACCACGCCCAATGCCGAAGTCAGCGCCTGCGCAGCGATCAGTTGTGGCAGCAAGGCCGAGCCGTAAACCGGACTCAACGGATTCAGCGTGAACGCCAGCAGAGCACCCAGTATCAGACCAAGGCTGGCCCACTCATTGCCATAGAACGGCGCTTCCGAAAAGTCAGCCAACACCCGGCGCAGGCTCCAGACGACACCATAGTCCGGTGCTTTGGTGATGGCGGTTTCGGGCGCTGGACTGGACGGCTTCTCACTGGCGTCGGATTTCACCAGGCTCGGCAGGTAACGGCACAACAGAAAGGCAAACACGCTGGCGACCGCCATGCCCGAGACATTGCCAATCACCACTGGCAATTTCAGTGGGTTGCACACGTAATTGACCATCAGCAAACACATCGGCGTAACAAGTACCGCCCCCAGGATTGCGCCGTTGATCGTGACCTTCCAGCCTCTACCGAACATCAACACCATGGCTGCCGGCAATGAAACGAATGCGGCAAACGTCGGTTGCCAACTGTCGGCAGCCACCGTCCAGCCCCAAAGCAGATTGCTTAGCACCAGCCCAAGCAACGAACTGGTCACCAGCCACGGCCACAATCCGCTGCCATAGGAGATGGCAAAGCCTTGCCAGGCTTTCCCGGTGCGGTTCGCCCGGTAGGCCAGATACGCGCCCGCCAACAACCCGATGGAGGCGAACTCGTGTTTGTAGAACGCCACTTCGCTGATATCCCCCAACACCCAGCGCAACCACGCGCTCGGTTCGGGGAGGTTCGAAAGCAGATGACGATAGTCGGGCCAATGGGCGGCCCAGGCGGAACGGTGGGTGAATGACAGCCAGATGATCAGCAATGCCGTGCCGAGCATCAGCAAGAGGATGGCGATGTCCAGTGATGATCTCGCGGTGAGACGATCAGGCAGGTTTTTTTCAGTGGTGGATTCCATCGGTCATGACCCCTTATCAGCGCGGCAGACAAGGGTGCTGGGTGTAACCGAGCATCTGATCGTAGAGATCGGCTCGACGATCGCGATGCAGATCGTTCAAGTCGTTCCAGATCGGCGCACTGCGGGAACTGGTCAGGTCGATGTCAGCGAACAGGATCTCCTGTTTGTCTGCAGAAGCCACCGCGCCAATCGGCCAGCCGTTGGTGCCGGCGATCAGCGAGCAGCCCAGGTAACGCGCGCCTCGCTCTTCGCCGATCCGGCTGGCCGCCGCGATAAACACATTGTTTACGTGCGCCGCTGTCATCGTCAGGTAGGACGCCATGCACTTGCCGGCGTCGTCGAAGAGCGGCGGCGGCGTCCAGACCCAGTTGTTCAGGCTGCAAATGATGTCGGCACCTTGCTGGCTCAGAATTCGCGGCACTTCCGGAAACCAGATGTCCCAGCAGATCAACAAACCGATGCGGCCGATCGGTGTATCGAAAACCGGAAAGCCCAGATCGCCGGGGGTAAACCAGAGTTTCTCCAGGTTCCACAAATGAGCTTTTCGGTACTTGCCGATAAAGCCGTCAGGCCCGACCAGAACGCCGGTGTTGAAGAGGCGCATGCCGTCGCGCTCGGTCAAGCCGGCTACAAGATAAACCTTGTGTTGTCGTGCAAAGTCCATCCAGAGCTGCACGCTCGGCCCGTCGGGAACGGACTCCGCATGGGCAAAGGCATCCTGCCTGTTGCTGAAGAAATAACCGGTATTGGAAAGCTCAGGCAGGACGATGAGATTCGCCCCGCCGTTGACCGCTTCCAGGGCTAATTCCAGGCTGCAACGCAGGTTATCTGCACATTTCTCGGTCCCCACTTGCGGGTCGAATTGCACGACTGCTACACGAACAGGGCTTGTTGGATCGCTCATTACCGATGACCTCTTTTTTATTGTTATTCACGTCGTTTAATTGCGTGTTTATTAAGAGTTGAAATGGCAGAGGGGCGAAAGTCGGCGGCTTCCGGTACGGCTGTAGTCCGTTTCCGAAGATGGGGTGAGTAAGGGTTGAATCGGTTTGCCAGGGAGGCAGAGAGTGAGAGCCAATGCACCGGGTGCATGGCTCTGGAATGGGGCTGTCAGGCTTTCAGTCGGTAGTGCGGATAGTCATTCATGGAGAAACCACCATTGAAGCTCGCGGCGGTTTTGTTGCAAATATGAATGACGGCATCGACAGCCCCTCGAAAGCAGGGCTCCGTCCAGCCAGCATCGACAGAAAATGATTCACCGGAAAAATACAGGCCGGAGATATGCGCGAAATCCCGGTTGTATTTCATCAGGCTCACGGCATCGTAGTAGGTGCCCGGCCGGTATAACTTTGCACAACCCAGCGCATTTTTATCGGTCATCCAGCGCTGGACGACGGCTTGTTCAAGGCCAATGTACGGTGAGATTTTCTGCTGAATGTTGGTGCAGTTCATGAGGATGCGATCCAGCTCCTCGGCGCACTTGGCCACCAGTTCCTTGTCGCTGTAGGAGGCAAGCTTGGTGGCATCGTCCTCCCATGTGTAACTCAGCAAAATGCAGTCGTAGCTGTAGTGATCGTTGTAGCGGTAGGTGTAGACGTCATGGATGAAACTGTCGGTGACAATGGCTTGCGGGATGCTGATGTTTTCCGAAAGAAATGATTTTTTCAACGGTGCGAAGACCTTGCAACTGGTTTCCCAGTGCGCGGTTTTATAGGCATTGATCGTGTCGAAGGGCAGCATTTCCTCGGTGAAGTTTTCGAGCTTGATGCGCGTTTCAATCAGCCAGGAGGGTAGGGTCATGATGACTGAATCGAAGTCTTCAAAGTGCTCCTGGGTTTGCTCGGGTTGGCTGTACTTCCAATTGAAATAAACGCGAATCTTCTGGTTGTTCAGTTTTTTAAGGCAGGTGACTGAAGAGTCGGTCAGGAGACCGGTATTTGTTTCGCGGCTGTGTTCGTAGACGGATTTTCTGGTTTCGTCGGTTTTCATGAACAACAGGCATTCGTCCAAAGCGGCGAGCCCGATGTAGCGGGGTCTGGCGAAACTGAGCCCGGCGCAATCATGAACAGCTTCGGCGTGCAGGTAGGGTGAGGGCAGGGGATCGCCCTTTGCATCCACCCGACCGTGGATCAGTTGCAACCGGCTACTGAATCCGAAGATGGCTGTGCGTAGCGGGTAAAGGCAGCAGACGTCGTAGAACGCACCCCAGCTACCGTCACCGATGCCGATCGCGTAGAAAATCGCGGACTCTTCTGCGGACATTCCCAAACCGCCAAAGTCCCCGGGCGAGCGTTCATCCAAGGCTTCCAGCGTCGGCATGCGGACCAGGTCACGGAACGAAACGCTCTCGTATTTTTCGACGATGGCGCCCCATATGGCTTCCCATTCCTGGCTGGCGTACACCTGTGCAACGTGCAGGGTCATGCGATCGGAAAAGGCTTTCCACTTGGCGTAGACCTTTTGCAGATCTTCGCCTGGAGGTGGAGTCACGCCATCGACGTTGGTCCATATCAACATGTGCGGCGTCGGCCCGCCGTCCAGGCGGCCCTCTCGAAGATAAATGCCGGTCGAACGGACCCATTGGCTACCGGGGTTGGGGAAATCCGAAAACGCCAGATCAAATGCCTTGGTGTAGTAGGCCATCAGCGATCGACCTTCTGTCGGCGACTCGTCCGCCCGGTTGAAGAAGGGCATGCGCATGGCGCCCATTTCAAACGGGGTATGGCTTTGTGTGGAGTGTGGGCTTCCCGTAACGGTCAGGTGCCTGCCGCCGATGCGCGTGGATTGTTCGATGAGGGAGATATGGGTGAATCCGCAGCGATACAGTTCTCTGGCCGCAGTCAGTCCGGTGACTCCGGCGCCGATGATACAAATCCTGTGCTGCGGATCAGTTGCCCTGGAGATGCCGCTTTCCTGTTCAACTAGTGCTCGATAGTCGAAGCACAAATCGGGTGGGTTGGGGAAACGGGCGGCCCACTTGCTTTTCTCCGAGTGCTTTTTTGGGGCATTTTCCCGGGGCAGGTATGGCGGGTAGTCGTAGCTTGATCCGATAGTCACTGATGATCTTCCCTGATGGTGTTTGCAGGGAAGATGTTGAGGTTCCGGGCGATCGGCGCCTAGCCGTCAAACTGGGCTCGCAGATACTCTTCATTCGTTTTTTATCGTGGGAAAAAAGACCTGCACGACAGGTAATGCTGATCAGTTAAGCGAAAATTGACTCCTGTAGGAGCGAGCTTGCTCGCGATGGACGCCAACGATAACGCGTATTCTCTGGATACACGCGTCGTCCTGAAGTCCATCGTCGGAACACCGCCGGGAGCAAGCTCGCTCCTACAAGTAGGCATTATGCATGGCAGGTCTTTTTATTCGGCAGGAAACACCTTCCGGATCCAGGGTTACGCCGCTTGTTGAAACTGCTGCCGATACTGGTTCGGGGACAATTCCGTATGCTGGCGGAACAGCCGCGCAAAGAAGCTCGCATCGTCGTAACCGACCTCATAACTGATGGTCTTGATGCTTTTGCGACTGCCGGACAGCAGACCCTTTGCCGTTTCGATGCGCAGGCGTTGCAGGTAATGCAGCGGCTTGTCGCCGGTGGCTGTCTGGAAGCGGCGCATGAAGTTGCGGATGCTCATGCCGTGCTCGCGAGCGACGTCTTCGAAGCGAAACTTGTCGGCGAAGTGCTCTTCGAGCCAGTGCTGGATTTGCAGGATGATCACGTCCTGGTGCAGCTTCTGCCCACCGAAACCAATGCGCCCCGGCGAATAGCTGCGTTGCACTTCATAGAGAATGTCGCGGGCCACGGCCTGGGCTACGTGGGCGCCGCAGAAGCGCTCGATCAGGTAGATGTAGAGGTCGCACGCCGAGGTAGTGCCGCCGGCGCAATACAGGTTGTCAGCGTCGGTCAGGTGCTTGTCCTGATTGAGGTGAACCCTCGGGAAACGCTCGGCAAACGCGTTGAAGAAGCGCCAGTAGGTGGTCGCTTCCTTGCCATCGAGCAACCCGGCTTCGGCGAGCCAGAACACCCCCGTGGCCTCGCCGCAGAGTACCGCGCCGCGAGCATGTTGCTGGCGCAGCCACGGCAGGACCTGTGGGTAACGTTGGCAAAGGGTTTCGAAATCGTCCCAGAACGCCGGGAGGATAATGACATCGGTATTTTCCAGGCCTCCGTCCACCGGCATGATCACATCGCTGAAGCTGTTCACCGGTTTGCCGTCGGGGCTGACCAGCCGCGTTTCGAACGCCGGTGTCAGGCCCTGGCCCAGTTGTTTGCCATAGCGCAGGCTGGCCAGGTGGAAGAAATCCTTGGCCTGCATGAGGGTGGAAGCGAAAACCCGGTCGATAGCCAGGATGCTGACGCGCCGCAAGGGCGTGGAGACTTGGTTAGACATAATTCAACTTTATTCTTATAGGGGAAAGTGGTCACCAGACGGCTGGATCGTCTTATTTTTTGTCTGATGTGTCCAGTGTCCTGTATCGGATGTGCGGCTTAGTCTCTGAAGGTCAATTCCTTCTAACAATAACGACAGGTGCCGCATGATCCCCAGAACCTTGTTCAGTCCCGAGCACGAACTTTTTCGCGACAGCGTAAGAACCTTCCTCGAAAAAGAGGCTGTGCCGTTTCATGGCCAGTGGGAAAAGCAAGGCTATATCGACCGCCAACTCTGGAACAAGGCGGGGGAGGCGGGAATGCTCTGTTCGCACCTGCCGGAAGAGTACGGTGGGTTGGGGGCGGACTTTCTCTACAGTGCGGTGGTGATCGAAGAGGTGGGTCGTCTGGGGCTGACCGGGATCGGTTTTTCTCTGCATTCCGACATCGTTGCGCCGTACATCCTGCATTACGGCAGTGAAACGCTGAAACACAAATACCTGCCAAAACTGGTGTCTGGCGAGATGGTCACTGCAATTGCCATGACCGAGCCGGGCGCCGGTTCCGACCTGCAAGGGGTGAAAACCACTGCGGTGCTCGATGGCGACGAATACGTGATCAATGGTTCGAAGACCTTTATCACCAACGGCTATCTCGCGGACCTGGTGATTGTCGTGGCCAAGACCGATCCGAAGGCGGGCGCGAAGGGCACCAGTCTGTTTCTGGTCGAGGCCAACACGCTTGGCTTCGCCAAGGGCAAGCGTCTGGAAAAAGTCGGCATGAAGGCACAGGACACCTCGGAGCTGTTCTTCCAGGATGTTCGTGTGCCGAAAGAGAACCTGCTGGGGCAGGCCGGGATGGGCTTTGCGTATCTGATGCAGGAATTGCCGCAGGAGCGTCTGACGGTCGCTGTTGGCGGACTGGCATCGGCTGAGGCTGCGCTGCAATGGACGTTAGAGTACACCCGAGAACGCAAGGCGTTCGGCAAGGCGATTGCCGACTTCCAGAACACACGATTCAAATTGGCGGAAATGGCGACTGAAATTCAGATTGGCCGGGTCTTCGTCGATCGCTGTCTGGAGTTGCACCTGCAAGGCAAACTTGATGTGCCGACGGCGGCGATGGCCAAGTATTGGGGCACGGACCTGCAGTGCAAGGTGCTCGACGAGTGCGTGCAGCTGCATGGCGGCTATGGGTTCATGTGGGAATACCCGATCGCCCGGGCATGGGCGGATGCGCGGGTGCAGCGGATTTATGCCGGCACCAATGAAATCATGAAGGAGATTATTGCGCGGTCGCTTTGAATCTCTGTGATGGCTGAAAAGATCGCAGCCTGCGGCAGCTCCTACAGGGTGTACACCAGTCAAATGTAGGAGCTGCCGCAGGCTGCGATCTTTTCAAGTTCACTGCAAATTAAGGAGCAGGATTCGGGTGATCCTTGTGAATCGTCTCAATCCCCTCCAACACTTCATCGGAAAGTTTAAGCTCGAAGCTGGCAATGTTGCTGTCCAGCTGTTCCAGCGTCGTCGCGCCAATGATGTTGCTGGTCACGAACGGCTGCTGCGTCACAAACGCCAACGCCATTTGCGCCGGATCCAGGCCGTGCTCACGGGCCAGAGCCACATAACGGCTGCACGCCGCTTCCGACTGTGGGTTGAAATAGCGGCTGAAGCGGCTGTAGAGGCTCAGGCGACCCTTCGGCGGACGCGCGCCACCTTCGTATTTGCCCGACAGAAAACCGAACGCCAGCGGCGAATAGGCGAGCAGGCCGCACTGTTCGCGGATGGCGATTTCCGCCAGGCCGACTTCGAAGCTGCGGTTGAGCAGGTTGTACGGGTTCTGGATCGACACCGCGCGCGGCCAGCCACGAGCTTCGGCCAGCGCCAGGAAACGCATGGTACCCCACGGCGTTTCGTTGGACAGGCCGATGTGGCGGATCTTGCCGGCCTTGACCTGTTCGTCCAGTGCTTCGAGGGTGTCCTCGAGTGGCGTCAGGTTGGCTTCGATTTTGTGTTTGTAACCCAGTTGACCAAAGAAGTTGGTGCTGCGCTCCGGCCAGTGCAACTGATAGAGGTCGATGTAATCGGTTTGCAGGCGCTTGAGACTCGCATCTACCGCTTCGGTGATGTGCTGGCGGTTGTGGCGCAGGTTTTTGTCGCGGATGTAGTCGATGGTGTTGCCGGGACCGGCGATCTTGCTGGCCAGTATCCAGTCGGCGCGATCGCCGCGGCTTTTGAAGTAATTGCCGATGTAGCGCTCGGTGGTGGCGTAAGTGTCGGCCTTCGGCGGCACCGGGTACATCTCGGCGGTGTCGATGAAATTGATCCCGGCGCTTTTGGCCCGTTCAATCTGTGCGAAGGCTTCAGCCTCGCTGTTTTGCTCGCCCCAGGTCATGGTTCCGAGGCAGATGGCGCTCACGTTCAGATTGGTTCGGCCTAGCTGGCGATAGTCCATCGGGTGCTCCTTGGGCAAAACAATCATAAAAGCAGGTTGAAATATTTTTCGCAATCTGCATAATTGCGCACCTCTTTCTGCAGTGGAAGTGATGCGCCGCCGCCGAAGAATCTTGCCGTTGAACGGACGCGCCGACCCGAGCCCCCGAAAGCGTCTGTATCCGGCTGCCTTTGACTTGTCAAAGTACGCACTATTCAGTAAGATCCGCCGTCTAATTTACAGGGCGGCCCCTGAGGCTATAAAGAATGAAAACTTTTACTGCTAAACCGGAAACAGTACAGCGCGACTGGTTTGTCGTCGACGCTGCAGGTCAGACCCTGGGTCGTCTGGCCACCGAAATCGCGAGCCGTCTGCGTGGCAAGCATAAAGCTGAGTACACTCCTCACGTTGACACCGGCGATTACATCGTCGTTATCAATGCCGAGCAGATTCGTGTAACCGGTGCTAAAACCACCGACAAAATCTACTACTCCCACTCCGGTTTCCCGGGCGGCATCAAGTCGATCAACTTCGAAAAGCTGATCGCTAAAGCCCCTGAGCGCGTGATCGAGACCGCGGTCAAAGGCATGCTGCCTAAGAACCCGCTGGGTCGCGACATGTATCGTAAGCTGAAAGTCTATGCGGGCGCTGTACACCCTCATACTGCTCAGCAGCCCCAAGAACTGAAGTTTTAACGGAATAGTTCATTATGTCGGCGACTCAAAATTACGGCACTGGCCGTCGCAAGACCGCAACCGCACGCGTTTTCCTGCGTCCGGGCACTGGTAACATCTCCATCAACAACCGTTCGCTGGATAATTTCTTCGGCCGCGAAACTGCCCGCATGGTAGTTCGTCAGCCGCTGGAATTGACTGAGACTGTCGAGAAGTTCGACATCTACGTCACCGTGATCGGCGGTGGTGTAAGTGGTCAAGCTGGCGCAATCCGCCACGGTATCACTCGCGCTCTGATGGACTACGACGAATCCCTGCGTGGCGCTCTGCGCAAAGCTGGCTTCGTTACTCGCGACGCTCGTGAAGTTGAACGTAAGAAAGTCGGTCTGCGTAAAGCGCGTAAGCGTCCGCAGTACTCGAAGCGTTAATTCGCTTTCTCGTTCAAAAAGAACGCCCAGTTTCCTCACGGAGCTGGGCGTTTTTTTATGGGCGCGATTTATCAAAGAATTGCTCTGTGACAACTTGCCACAGCCGTAGAGCCCCTATACTACAAGGCTTGGCGGTGGAGCCCTTCGGTAATTACCTTGTCAGGATTGGGGCTTTTCATTACCATTCGGCAAAATTTTTATAAGTACATTGTTTTACTTAGTAGATGCCTGATTTAACAGGCCACAAAGCTGATGGGAGAGGACTGAATGAGCAATGACGGCGTGAATGCAGGCCGGCGTCGCTTCTTGGTAGCAGCCACATCCGTGGTGGGTGCTGCAGGAGCGGTGGGGGCTGCGGTCCCGTTCGTGGGGTCATGGTTTCCCAGTGCCAAGGCGAAAGCCGCAGGTGCACCGGTGAAAGTGAATGTCAGCAAAATCGAGCCAGGCCAGCAGATGATTGCTGAGTGGCGCGGTCAGCCGGTGTTTATCGTCCGCCGTACCGAGGAAATCCTGGGAAATCTGAAAAAGATCGAGGGCCAGCTAGCTGACCCGACCTCCAAGAACTCGACACAACCGACCTATGTCGACCCGGAAACGCGTTCGATCAAACCAGAGGTTCTGCTGCTGATCGGTATCTGCACGCACCTCGGTTGCTCGCCGACCTTCCGTCCGGAAGTGGCGCCTGCGGATCTGGGCAAGGATTGGGTAGGTGGTTATTTCTGCCCTTGCCACGGTTCCCACTACGATTTGGCTGGCCGCGTCTACAAGTCGCAACCCGCGCCTTTGAACCTGCCAGTTCCCCCGCATTCCTATGAGACCGATGAGATCATTGTCATTGGCGTCGATACGGAGAAAGCGTGATGAGCAAGTTCATGGATTGGGTTGATGCGCGCTTTCCCGCCACCAAAATGTGGGAAGACCATCTCAGCAAGTACTACGCCCCGAAGAACTTCAACTTCTTCTATTTCTTTGGCTCCCTGGCGCTGCTCGTTCTGGTCAACCAGATCGTCACCGGTGTCTGGCTGACCATGAGCTACAACCCGTCGGCGGAAGAAGCATTCGCCTCCGTCGAATACATCATGCGCGACGTCGAGTACGGCTCGATCCTGCGTCTGCTGCACTCCACCGGCGCTTCGGCGTTCTTCATCGTGGTCTATCTGCACATGTTCCGTGGCTTGCTCTACGGTTCGTACCAGAAACCGCGTGAGCTGGTGTGGGTCTTCGGCATGCTGATCTACCTGGCACTGATGGCGGAAGCCTTCATGGGTTATCTGCTGCCGTGGGGCCAGATGTCCTACTGGGGCGCGCAGGTGATCATCTCGCTGTTCGGTGCGATCCCGGTCATCGGTAACGACCTGACCCAGTGGATCCGTGGTGACTACCTGATTTCCGGTATTACCCTGAACCGCTTCTTCGCCTTGCACGTTGTTGCCCTGCCGATCGTGATCCTCGGTCTGGTGGTGCTGCACATTCTGGCGCTGCACGAAGTCGGCTCGAACAACCCGGACGGCGTGGACATCAAGAAACACAAAGACGAAAACGGCGTACCGCTGGACGGCATTCCTTTTCACCCGTACTACACCGTGAAAGATATCGTCGGCGTGGTGGTGTTCCTGTTCA
Organism: Pseudomonas sp. LB3P81; assembly: GCF_054897965.1. Classification (NCBI taxonomy): domain Bacteria; kingdom Pseudomonadati; phylum Pseudomonadota; class Gammaproteobacteria; order Pseudomonadales; family Pseudomonadaceae; genus Pseudomonas; species Pseudomonas sp. LB3P81. The sequence continues at coordinate 4,454,212 of NZ_JBUBVG010000001.1, forward strand.
TCTTCTGCTCGATCGTGTTCTTCTTCCCGGAAATGGGCGGCTACTTCCTCGAGAAGCCGAACTTTGAAGTGGCGAACGCGTTCAAGACGCCAGAGCACATCGCTCCGGTTTGGTACTTCACCCCGTTCTACGCGATTCTGCGGGCGATTCCGGACAAGCTCCTGGGCGTTATCGCCATGGGCGCGGCCATCGCAGTGCTGTTCGTCCTGCCATGGCTGGACCGTAGCCCGGTCAAGTCGATGCGCTACAAGGGCTGGTTGAGCAAGATCTGGCTTTGGGTGTTCTGCATCTCGTTCGTGATCCTGGGTGTGCTGGGCGTACTGGCCCCAACCCCTGAGCGTACGTTGCTGTCGCAGGTGTGTACGTTCCTGTACTTCGCCTACTTCATTCTGATGCCTTTCTACACCAGGCTCGAGAAGACAAAACCGGTTCCGGAAAGGGTGACTGGCTGATGAAAAAGCTATTTGCTGTACTGATTCTTGCTGCTTTGCCTGTACTGTCCTTCGCGGCTGAACACGGTGGTCCTGAACTGGAAAAGGTCAACATCGACGTTTCCGACAAGGCCGCCATGCAGGACGGCGCGCGTACATTCGCCAACTATTGCATGGGCTGCCACAGCGCCAAGTTCCAGCGCTACGAGCGTGTTGCCGATGATCTGGGCATTCCTCAGGATCTGATGCTGTCGAAGCTGGTGTTCACCGGCGCCAAGATCGGCGACCACATGAGCATCGGCATGCAGCCGGCTGACGCCAAGACCTGGTTCGGTGCTGCGCCACCCGACCTGACCCTGGTGGCTCGTGTTCGCGGTACGGACTGGCTCTACGGTTACCTGAAGTCGTTCTACGAAGACCCGTCGCGCCCTTGGGGCGTGAACAACAAGGTCTTCCCGAACGTGGGCATGCCAAACGTACTGGTGGGCCTGCAAGGTCGTCAGGTCGTCGGTTGCAAACAGGTCCAGATCGTCGAAGACGGCAAGAAGCAATATGATCCGCTGACCGGTACCGCGCTGACTCATGAAGCGTGCGATCAGCTGACCATCGTGCCGAAGAGCGGTGCTCTGACCGAAGAGCAGTTCGATGAGAAGGTCAAGAATCTGGTAACCTTCCTCGCTTACTCGGCTAACCCGGTTAAGCTGCAGCATCAGCGCATCGGTACCTACGTCTTGCTGTACCTGGCGTTCTTCTTCGTATTCGCTTATCTGCTGAAGCGCGAATACTGGAAAGATGTGCACTGATAAAGTTTCAAGCAATTGCTGTTAATCGCGCGCGCCCAAGGGCGTCTCTGAAGGTGTAACGAGCCTGGTCATCCAGGCGTTACGGGAGGCGCCCTCTGGGCGCGCGCGTTTTTCCGCTTCCTATAATTTCAACAAGCGAGGAGGACCGCCATGGGCGTGACCAATCGGTTGGCCTGTTACTCCGACCCCGCCGACCACTATTCCCACCGAGTGCGCATCGTACTTGCAGAGAAGGGTGTCAGCGCAGAGATCATTTACGTGGAAGCTGGTCGCCAGCCGCCTAAACTGATTGAAGTGAACCCTTACGGAAGCCTGCCCACCCTGGTCGATCGTGACCTGGCGTTGTGGGAGTCGACCGTGGTGATGGAATATCTGGATGAGCGTTACCCGCATCCGCCTTTACTGCCGGTTTATCCAGTGGCGCGTGCCAACAGCCGTTTGCTGATTCATCGTATTCAGCGTGACTGGTGTGGTCTGGTGGATCTGATCCTGGATTCGCGGACCAAGGAAGCAGCCCGCGTGGTGGCTCGTAAAGAGCTGCGCGAAAGCCTGACTGGCGTGTCGCCGCTGTTCGCCGACAAGCCGTTTTTCCTCAGTGAGGAACAAAGTCTGGTGGATTGCTGCCTACTGCCAATACTCTGGCGCTTGCCGATTCTGGGTATTGAACTGCCGCGGCCTGCCAAGCCGCTGCTTGATTATATGGAGCGCTCGTTTGCGCGTGAGGCTTTCCAGGCGAGTCTGTCTGGTGTCGAGCGCGATATGCGCTAAGGCTTAAGGAGCCGCTATGAACTCCAGTCGACCTTATCTGGTCCGCGCGCTCTACGAGTGGATTGTGGACAACGATTGCACCCCGCACATGCTGGTCAATTCCGAGTATCCGTCGGTGCAGGTGCCGCAAGGTTTCGCCAGTGACGGACAGATTGTCCTGAACGTATCGCCGGCCGCCGTGCGTCATTTGCACATGGACAACGAAGCCGTCAGCTTCGAAGGGCGCTTCGGTGGCGTGCCGCACACGCTGTACGTGCCTATCGCATCGATCCTGGGCATTTACGCCCGGGAGAACGGTCAGGGCATGGTGTTTGATCTGGAATCGCCTATGGAAGACGAGGAAGAGATCGAGCCGGATGATGAGCTTCCGCCACCGGACAGTGAGCCGCCGCGTCCCAGCGGTCGACCCAGTTTGAAAGTGGTGAAGTAGTAAAAAAGGCGATCCGAAAGGATCGCCTTTTTTATTACTTCACCACTTTCAAACGGCGTAGGAGCTGCCGAAGGCTGCGATCTTTTGACTTTGTTTTTCAAGATCAAAAGATCGCAGCCTGCGGCAGCTCCTACAGGTCGATGGTGATCTCAAGGGTCGCCATCGCCGGCATGCGTTTATCAGTCGATGTACTCAAACAACTTCACAATCTTCTGCACGCCGGAAACACCCTGCACCAGATTAGTCGCCTGAGCCGCTTCCTGTTTGGTCAGCAGGCCCAGCAAGTAAACGATGCCGTTCTCAGTGACAACCTTGATGCGTGAACCCGGGATGTTCTTATCGGTGAGCATCTGGGTCTTGATCTTGGAGGTCAGCCAGGTGTCGTTCTGGCGGGCAAGGAAACCGGAGGGTGGCAGCACCTGCAGTTCGTTGTGCACCGTTTTCACGCGCTGGACTGCGGCGGCAGCCTGTTCGGCCTTGGCCTTGAGATCTGCGCGTGGGGTTTGGCCGGCGAGCAGCACGACGCCGTTGAAGCTGGTGACGACGATGTGCGAATCGTTGTCCAGGGCCGGATCGGCCTTGGCGATGTTCACACCCACCTTGGTGTCGATCAGAGAGTCGTCGATCTTGCTGCCTAAGGTGCGCGTGCCGCGGTCATCATCGATCGGCGCTTCACGGCTGGCGTTAACCACCGAGGTGCAGCCGCTGATGCCAAGGCACAGGGTCAAGGCCAGAAGGCCTAGGCGATTAGGGGTCATTCTTCACTCCCGAACAGTTGGCTGTCGATCAAGTCGCAAAGGCAATGGATCGCCAGCAGGTGGACTTCCTGAATACGTGCGGTGACGTTGGCCGGTACGCGAATCTCGACGTCCTCGGGCAATAGCAGCGACGCCATGCCGCCGCCATCGCGACCGGTCAATGCTACGACAATCATTTCGCGATCATGTGCGGCCTGAATCGCTTGAATTATGTTTGCCGAGTTGCCACTGGTGGAAATCGCCAGCAATACGTCGCCCGGCTGGCCGAGCGCGCGGATTTGCTTGGAGAAAATTTCGTTGTAGCTGTAGTCGTTGGCGATCGAGGTGATCGTCGAACTATCGGTGGTCAGCGCGATGGCCGGCAGGCTCGGGCGCTCGCGTTCGAAGCGGTTGAGCAGCTCGGACGAGAAGTGCTGAGCGTCGCCAGCGGAACCGCCGTTGCCACAGGAAAGCATTTTGCCCTCATTGAGCAGGGCGTTGACCATCACCTGGCTGGCTTGCTCGATGTGCGGTGCAAGTACGTCCATCGCCATTTGCTTGGTGTCGATACTGGCCTGAAAAAGCTGGCGAATTCGGGATTGCATGTCCATCTGTGTGACCTTAATTAGCGCGGCTACTCGGCACATGAATGTGCAGCCCGCAAAGCAAAGAGCAAAATTGTTGGGTGAAAGTGTCCGTTTCGGGGCGCTCGCGATCAGCTGTCGAAGGCATTCTGCAGCCAGTTCAACTGATCGTGGTTGCTGTCGATGGCGACCACGTCGAAACGGCAAGGGGAATTGGCCCAGCGTGACTCGCGCTGAAGAAAATACTGCGCGGCAAAAATCAGTTTCTGCCGTTTGCGCCCATCGATGCTATCGAGCGCGCCACCCCATTGAGTGTTTTTTCTGTAGCGAACTTCAACGAATACTACTGTATCGCCATCAAGCATGACCAGATCAAGCTCGCCGCGTTTACACAACCAGTTCTGCGCCAGCAGGCGCAGACCTTGTTGCTGAAGGTGCTCGAGCGCATGGCGCTCGGCATCTTTACCGCTTTGCTGGCGTGACCTGTCAGGCATCAGCGCGGGGTATCCGGCAGGCGTTGAACCTGGCCGTTGACGAACTCTGCCCACGGCAACTGACGCACGACGCGCTGGTTCTGAGTCATGCCCAGGCTGCCCGATTGACCTTCGATGCGACTGTCCGGCAAGGCCTTGAGTTGCCCCAGGCGTGGAGCCAGGCGGTAGGCGTCGACGCCCATTGCATACAGGCGACCCAGGCTACCGCCGGCTTGTGGCCACTGCGCGGTCACTTGCTTGCGCAGTGGGTCGTTGGCATCCAGCAACCACGGAGTTTCGCAAAAGCGAATGCCGTTCATGTCGTTGTACTGGTTGACGTCGCCGCTGGCACTGAACACGTGGGACGTGGCGTAAACCGGTACGTCACCTGCGTATTGGAAGTTCAGGGTCGGTTTGATTTGCTGGGCTTGCTGAGGCGTGGCGGCCAGGAAGATGAACTCGATGTCCTGGCGACGCGAAGGCTGGGCGGCGACCTGCGAGCCAACCGTGCTTTGCAGGCTCTTGGCGCGGCCTTCGCTCTGGCGCAGCTGGAACATGTCGGCAATCTGCTGGGCCAATTGCACTGGCTGGTCAACCCGTTCGGTGGCAACGATGCTGCCGCCGTTGGCTTGCCAATCCTGGCTGAACGCTCTCAGTACGCGGTCGCCCCATTCGCCTTTCGGCACCATGATGGCAGCGCGATGCAGGCCGTCGGCGCGAGCGCGGCGGGATACTTCGCGAGCTTCGTCTTCAGCGGCTAGACCGAACTGGAACAACTGCGCCGGGCCTTGTTCGCCTTCGCTGTAATTCAGTGCCAGGGTTGTGATTGGCAGTTGCGGACGAGCGCTGAGCTGTTTGACCAGCGGCTTCTCCAGCGGGCCGATGACCAGTTGCACGCCATCGGCCTGGGCCTTGCGATAGAACTCGTCGAGGGAAGTCAGGCGCGAGCTGTCGTAGAACTCGATGGCTGGCGGCTTCTGACCGGCTTGTTGAGCCTGGTAGTGAGCGGCCATGAAACCTTCGCGAAGCGCTTTGCCAACCGATGCCAGCGGGCCGTCTTGCGGCAGCAGCAGGGCGATTTTGCTCAGGGGCTGACTGGCCAGTTCCTTGAGTTTGGTCAATGGCAGCGGCAGCTGGATGGCGGCCGGGTGTTTAGGGTTCTGGGCGCGCCAGTTGTCGATCGCGGCTTGCTGCTGCTCCACAGTGCCGGCGGTTTTCACGGCCAGCGCCAGGCCCATCCAGCCACCGAGGTCGTCGTTGGTGGTCGGCTGCAGTTGATCGGTTGGCAGTGAGGCGATCAGGGTCCAGATCGCTTCGTGGTTTTTGCTTGCCGCTTCACCGCTCAGCATCGGCGCGATGAAAATACGCTCCCGTGCGGCCGCGAGGGTCTGGCCATCGGCCTCAAGGGCGCGGGCATGCACGGTGCCGGTGCGAACCTGTTGCTCGTCAGGCAATTCGCCCAAGCGTTGCAGGCTCGGGTGGCTCAAGGCAGTCAGCGCTGCTTTTGGCTGATTGCGCACCATGGCCAATTCAGCCGCCAGGGTGCTGGCGAACACCTGTTGGCCAGGCTTGAGCTGTTCGACCGGCACTTGTTGCAGGATTTGCGCGGACTGTCCGGCATTGCCCTGGCGATAAGCCAGGTCTGCCGCACTCAGGCGAAGCAGCGCGGCTTGCTCCGGCGTTTTGCTTTTGGCGGCCTGATCGAGCAGTTGCTCGATGCTGGCATCCGGGGTCCGTGGAAGTTCGCCAAGGCTGGAAGAGGGCGAGCTGGCGCAAGCCGCCAGCAAGGCAGCGAGGCAGAGGGCAGTGAACAGCCGCAGGCAAGCGATCATGTAGTGTTCCTGATACTCGATCAAATAAGCGTGGAATTGTACCCAAGCACTGGCCGGGGCGCGATGTTACTGGCGTGAATCGATCAATTTAGCTCGTGCAAATGTTGCAGCACTGCACAAAAGCTTGAACAAACCGGGCTTGCTTGCGCGTATCGGAAACATCGCTACGCGCTACAATGGCGGCTTTTACCGATCATGAGGTGTGCGCTTTGACTGCTCCAGGTGCTTTGAATTCCGCTGCTGGCTCGCTTTATGTGGTGGCGACGCCCATCGGCAACCTGGACGACATCAGTGCGCGCGCGCTGAAGATCCTGCGCGAAGTGGCATTGATCGCCGCCGAAGACACGCGTCACTCCCAACGGTTGATGCAGCACTTCGGCATCCCCACGCCGCTGGCGGCCTGCCATGAACACAACGAACGGGATGAAGGTAGCCGCTTCATTACCCGCCTGCTCGCCGGCGACGATGTGGCGCTGATCTCCGATGCCGGCACGCCGCTGATTTCCGATCCGGGTTATCACCTGGTGCGTCAGGCCCGCGCGGCGGGGATCAACGTGGTGCCGGTTCCGGGTGCCTGTGCATTGATCGCGGCGTTGTCGGCGGCGGGTCTGCCGTCGGATCGTTTTATCTTCGAAGGCTTCCTGCCGGCCAAGGCTGTTGGGCGGCGTGCTCGACTGGAGCTGGTAAAAGAAGAGCCGCGCACGCTGATTTTCTACGAGGCTCCGCACCGCATTCTTGAATGCCTGCAAGACATGGAACTGGTCTTTGGTCCCGAGCGTCCGGCGTTGCTGGCGCGGGAACTGACCAAAACCTTCGAAACCCTGAAAGGCCTGCCATTGGCCGAGCTGCGTGAGTTCGTCGAGTCGGACAGCAATCAGCAGCGCGGTGAATGCGTGGTGTTGGTGGCGGGTTGGTCGGCCCCCGAAACCGAGGACGCTGTCAGCAGTGAAGCCATGCGCATCCTCAACCTGTTGCTCGAAGAAATGCCGCTCAAGCGTGCCGCAGCATTGGCGGCGCAGATTACCGGCGAGCGCAAGAATGTTCTGTATCAGGTCGCGCTGGATAAACAGAAGGGCGAGTAAAACCCGACGTGCTGGAGTGGCTTCAGGCGTTTAGCGCTTGTTCTTCGGGCGCTCTGCCGTTAACCTTCGCGGCGGAGAGTCGATCGGACAGTCGCTGCCCTCTATGAAAATTAGGGGGGGGAGGAAAGTCCGGGCTCCATAGGGCGAAGTGCCAGGTAATGCCTGGGAGGCGTGAGCCTACGGAAAGTGCCACAGAAAATAACCGCCTAAGCGCTTCGGCGCCGGTAAGGGTGAAAAGGTGCGGTAAGAGCGCACCGCACGTCTGGCAACAGTTCGTGGCTAGGTAAACCCCACTTGGAGCAAGACCAAATAGGGTCCCAAGGCGTGGCCCGCGCTGGGACCGGGTAGGTTGCTAAAGATGTCCAGTGATGGCCATCGTAGACGAATGACTGTTCAAGACAGAACCCGGCTTACAGATCGACTCTCCACCTTTTTTTCCTCCCTGTTTGAATGATGAACAGGGCGCTCGTAATGGCAGTTTCCCTCCTTGCACAATCCATCGCATATTCTCTTTTGTAATACCGAAAAAATCTTACTCTTAACAAATTACTTTAACTTCTGAACGCAGCCTTCAGTGCTGATTCAAGTTATTGGACAGATTCATTCCCCGGATTCTCGTTACCCCTCCTAATACGCTCCTAAATCTCAGTTCTGTAAGGGTTTTCCTTTAATCCGCGCCTTGACGGTGCGGTGGCCGCATTCCTATAGTGTGCGCAAGTGGCGGAAAGTGGCATGAAGTGGGTTTTTTGAACGCAAAACGCTAATATTTGGAGAAACGCTGACGTGTTTCGCGGAGCTAACGCTATCAGTCTCGATGCAAAGGGCCGTCTCGCCATGCCGAGCCGGTACCGTGACGAGCTCGTTTCGCGTAGTTCCGGTCAGTTAATCGTCACAATTGATGCCGTTGATCCGTGTTTGTGTGTTTACCCCCTCGATGAGTGGGAAATTATTGAAACCAAACTGCGCGCACTGCCTTCGCTTCGCGAAGAGAACCGCCGCCTGCAACGTTTACTGATTGGTAATGCCGTCGACCTCGAACTCGATGGCAGTGGTCGTTTTCTGGTTCCGCCGCGTCTTCGTGAATATGCCCGGCTGGATAAGCGCGCGATGCTGGTAGGCCAACTGAACAAGTTCCAATTGTGGGACGAGGATGCCTGGGATGCGGTTTCTGCCGCTGACCTGGCTGCTATTCAACAACCGGGCGCCATGCCTGATGAACTGCGTGATTTGATCCTGTGACTATTGATAGCGGCTTTAACCACATCACCGTACTGCTTGACGAAGCCGTCGAGGCTCTCGCCGTACGCCCTGATGGCTGCTATCTGGACGGCACGTTCGGTCGCGGCGGGCACAGCCGGCTGATCCTCAGCCAGCTCGGTCCAGAGGGTCGGTTGCTCGGATTCGACAAGGATCCTCAAGCGATTGCCACCGGGCAGACGCTAGCGGCCGAAGACGGCCGCTTTGTCGTTGTGCAGCGCAGCTTTGCCGAGCTCGGTTCGGAAGTGGCCGAGCGCGGTCTGGCCGGCAAGGTCAGCGGCGTTTTGCTCGATCTGGGCGTTTCTTCGCCGCAGCTCGACGACCCTGAACGCGGCTTCAGTTTCCTCAACGATGGTCCGCTGGACATGCGCATGGACCCGTCCCGCGGGATCAGCGCGGCCGAATTCGTCAATACCGCGCCGGTGGAAGAAATCGCCCGGGTGTTCAAGGAATATGGCGAAGAACGTTTCTCCGGCCGCATGGCCCGTGCCGTGGCCGAGCGTCGCGACATCAAGCCGTTTGAGCGCACTGGTGATCTCGCTGAAGTCCTGAAAGTCGCCAACCCCGCGTGGGAAAAGGGCAAGAACCCGGCGACCCGTGCGTTCCAGGGCCTGCGTATCCACGTCAACAACGAACTGGGCGATCTGGAAGCCGGCCTCGAAGCCGCGCTGGAATGCCTGGAAATCGGCGGCCGTCTGGTGGTCATCAGTTTCCATTCGCTGGAAGACCGCATCGTCAAATTGTTCATGCGCAAGCTGGTGAAAGGCGAAGCCGACAACCTGCCGCGCAACCTGCCGGTCCGTCACGTCGCTTTCGAACCGAAAGTCAAAGTCCATGGCAAAGCGCAGTCCGCCTCCGAGGCCGAACTCAAAGCCAACCCACGTTCCCGTAGCGCCGTCATGCGCGTGGCGGAGAAGCTGCGGTGAGCAAGCTTTTCGCCAAGCCACTGCCCGGCGGAAGCTTTTTCATGCTGCTGCTGTTTGTTGGCGTGCTCGTGTCGGCCATCGGCGTGTCGTACAGCGCTCACTGGAACCGCCAACTGTTGAACTCGCTGTACAACGAGTTGAGCGTGCGCGACAAGGCGCAGGCGGAATGGGGCCGGTTGATCCTGGAGCAAAGTACGTGGACTGCGCATAGCCGCATCGAAGTGCTGGCAACCGAACAACTGAAAATGCACATTCCTGGTGCCGCCGACGTGCAGATGGTGGCGCCATGATGAAACTCGAAGGCGCACTGTTTCCATGGCGTTTTCGCCTGGTGCTGGGTTTGCTCGGCGTCATGGTCGCGGCGATTTGCTGGCGTATCATTGACCTGCAAGTAGTCGACCGTGCCTTCCTGAAAGGCCAGGGCGATGCCCGCAGCGTTCGTCACATTCCGATTCCGGCTCACCGTGGTCTGATCACCGACCGTAACGGCGAGCCTTTGGCTGTCAGTACACCGGTCACTACCCTCTGGGCCAACGCGAAAGAAATGCAGCTGGCCAAAGAGAAGTGGCCTGCATTGGCGGCCGCGTTGGGACAGGATCCAAAAGCCCTGACCGAACGTCTCGAAGCCCAGGCCAACAAAGAATTCATTTATCTGGTGCGCGGGCTGACGCCTGAGCAGGGCCAGTCCGTGCTCGACCTGAAAGTACCGGGCGTCTACGGCATCGAAGAATTCCGCCGTTTCTACCCGGCTGGTGAAGTGACGGCGCACATGGTCGGCTTTACCGACATCGATGACCACGGTCGTGAAGGTGTCGAGCTGGCTTATGACGAATGGCTGGCCGGGGTCCCCGGCAAGCGGCAGGTCATCAAGGACCGGCGCGGTCGACTTATCAAAGATGTTCAGGTGACCAAAAACGCCAAGGCCGGCAAGCCCTTGGCGTTGTCCATTGACCTGCGTCTGCAATACCTGGCCAACCGCGAGCTGCGCAACGCGATCATCGAGAACGGCGCCAAGGCCGGCAGCCTGGTGATCATGGACGTGAAGACCGGCGAGATCCTCGCCATGGTCAACCAGCCGACCTACAACCCGAACAACCGTCGCAACCTGCAACCGGCGATGATGCGTAACCGCGCGATGATCGACGTGTTCGAACCGGGTTCGACCATGAAAGCGATTTCCATGAGCGCCGCGATTGAAACCGGTCGCTGGAAACCGACCGACACCGTTGAGGTGTACCCGGGCAGCTTGCAGATTGGCAAGTACACCATCAAGGACGTATCCAAGACCGAAGGTCCGGTACTCGACCTGACCGGCATCCTGATCAACTCCAGTAACGTCGGCATGAGTAAAGTCGCGTTCGATATCGGCGGCGAAACCATTTTCCGCCTGGCACAGAAAGTCGGCCTCGGCCAGGACACCGGCCTCGGCTTCCCGGGCGAGCGCGTGGGCAACCTGCCGAACTACCGCGAATGGCGCAAGGCTGAAACCGCCACGTTGTCCTACGGCTACGGTATTTCCGTGACCGCGATCCAGTTGGTTCACGCCTTCTCGGCCCTGGCCAACAACGGTCGCCTCGCGCCGCTGACCCTGATCAAGACCGACAAGGCGCCGCAAACCACGCAAGTGCTGCCGGAAGCCGTGGCGAAAACCATGCAGACCATGTTGCAACAAGTGATCGAAGCCCCGCGCGGTGTATTCCGTGCGCAGGTGCCGGCGTATCACGTCGGCGGCAAGTCCGGTACGGCGCGTAAAACGTCGGTCGGCACCAAAGGCTATGCCGAGAATTCCTACCGTTCGCTGTTCGCAGGCTTCGGCCCGATGAGCGATCCGCGATACGCCATTGTGGTAGTGATCGATGAACCGACCAAAGCCGGCTACTTCGGTGGCCTGGTATCGGCGCCGGTGTTCAGCAAAGTGATGTCCGGGACCTTGCGCCTGATGAACGTCACGCCGGACAACCTGCCGCCGGTGCAACAGGCCAACGCAACACCGGTCGTTCCGCTGAAAGCCAATGGAGGGCGCGGCTGATGTCTCTGAGTCTGAACAAAATTTTCGCCCACGCCGGCCGCGATCTGTTGATCCGCGAATTGGCACTGGATAGCCGTAACGTACGGGCAGGTGATCTGTTTCTTGCTGTCCCCGGCGGCAAGTTTGACGGTCGCGCGCACATCACCGACGCCTTGCAGCGCGGCGCCGCGGCAGTGGCTTATGAAGTCGAAGGCGCGACCGTGCTGCCGATCACTGACGTGCCGCTGATTCCGGTCAAAGGCCTGGCGGCGCAACTGTCGGACATTGCCGGGCGTTTTTACGGTGAACCGAGCCGCCACGTGAATCTGGTCGGCGTGACCGGCACCAACGGCAAAACCAGCGTGACCCAGCTGGTTGCGCAAGCGCTGGATTTGCTCGGCCAACACTGTGGCATCGTCGGCACATTGGGCTCCGGTTTCTACGGCGCGCTGGAAAGCGGCCTGCACACCACGCCGAACCCGATCGCCGTGCAAGCGACCCTGGCTGACCTGAAAAAGGCCGGCGCCAAAGCCGTGGCCATGGAAGTGTCTTCCCACGGTCTGGACCAAGGGCGCGTCACCGCGTTGGCGTTCGATGTGGCGGTGATGACCAACCTGTCCCGCGATCACCTGGATTACCACGGCACCATGCAGGCCTACGGCGAAGCCAAGGCCAGGCTGTTTGCCTGGGACAATCTGAAATGCCGGGTGGTGAACCTCGACGACGATTTCGGCCGGCAACTGGCTGCCGAAAAACGCGAATCGCGGTTGATCACCTACAGCCTGCTCGACAGCAGCGCCTACCTGTATTGCCGCGAAGCGCAGTTCAATGACGAAGGCGTGCGCGCCACGTTGGTCACGCCGCAGGGCGAGCACCACCTGCGCAGCACCTTGCTCGGTCGCTTCAACCTGAGCAACGTGTTGGCCGCGATCGGCGCTTTGCTAGGCCTCGACTACGCGCTGGACGAAATCCTCAAGGTCCTGCCCAAACTCGAAGGCCCGGCCGGACGCATGCAGCGTCTTGGCGGTGGCACTCAGCCGTTGGTGGTGGTCGATTACGCCCACACCCCGGATGCGCTGGAAAAAGTATTGATGGCCCTGCGTCCGCACGCCAAGGGCCGGTTGCTGTGCCTGTTCGGTTGCGGTGGTGATCGCGATCGCGGCAAGCGTCCGCTGATGGCGGAAGTGGTCGAGCGTCTGGCCGATGGCGTGCTGGTCACCGATGACAACCCGCGTACCGAAGACCCGGCCGTGATCTTCGACGACATCCGCGCCGGTTTCACCGATGTGGATAAGGTCAGCTTCGTCGCCGGCCGTGGTCAGGCGATTGCGCAGTTGATCGCCGGCGCTTCGGTGGATGACGTGATTGTCCTGGCCGGTAAAGGTCACGAGGACTATCAGGAAATCAACGGCCATCGCCATGACTTCTCGGATCTGGTCGAAGCCGATCATGCCTTGACCGCGTGGGAGGTGGCTCATGCTTAAAGCCTTGAAACTGAGCGAGCTGGCCGGCGCACTGAATGCACAATTGATCGCGGCCGATGCCACGTTCGATGGCGTCAGCATCGACAGCCGCGCAATCAAACCGGGCCAGCTCTTTATTGCCCTGACCGGTCCGCGCTTCGACGGCCATGACTATCTGAACGACGTGGCGAACAAAGGCGCCGTGGGTGCCTTCGTCGAACGCGAAGTCACCGACAGCGCGCTGCCGCAAATGCTGGTCAAGGACACCCGTCAGGCGCTGGGTCAACTGGGTGCGATGAATCGCGCAGCGTTTACCCATCCGGTTGCGGCCATCACCGGTTCCAGCGGCAAGACCACGGTCAAGGAAATGCTCGCGAGCATCCTGCGCACGCGCGGTCCGGTGCTGGCGACCCGCGGCAACCTGAACAATGACCTCGGCGTGCCGCTGACCTTGCTCGAACTCGCGCCGGAACACACCGCTGCCGTGATTGAACTGGGTGCTTCGCGTCTTGGCGAAATCGCCTACACCGTCGGCATGACCAAACCCCACGTGGCCGTGCTCAACAACGCCGGAACCGCCCACGTCGGCGAGTTCGGCGGGCCGGAAAAAATCGTTGAAGCCAAAGGCGAGATTATTGAAGGGCTGGCGGCCGATGGCGTCGCTGTGCTCAATCTTGACGACAAGGCATTCGAGATCTGGAAGACCCGCGCCGCCGGTCGCAAAGTCCTGACCTTCGCCCTGAGCAACGTCAGCGCCGACTTCTACGCCAGCGACCTGGACCGCGACGCTCGCGGTTGCCCGGCCTTCAACCTGCACAGCCCGGACGGTGTGGAGCGCGTTCAGCTGAACCTGCTCGGCACCCATAACGTCGCCAATGCCATGGCTGCCGCCGCTGCCGCGCACGCCCTGGGCGTGTCGTTGTTCGGCATCGCCACCGGCCTTGGCGCGGTGCAGCCGGTCAAGGGTCGCACCGTTGCGCAACTGGCCAGCAATGGCATGCGCGTGATTGATGACACTTACAACGCGAACCCCACCTCCATGTGCGCCGCCGTTGATATACTCGCCGGCTTTTCCGGTCGCACCGTTTTGGTGCTCGGAGATATTGGCGAGTTGGGCAATTGGGCGGAGCAGGGGCACCGCGACGTGGGCGAGTATGCCCGTGGCAAGGTTTCCGCACTTTACGCGGTCGGGCCAATGATGACCCACGCCGTGAAGGCTTTCGGCGAGCAGGCTCTTCACTTCAGCACCCAAGCTGAATTGATCAAGGCCCTCGGCGCCGAACAAGACACAAACACCACCATTTTGATCAAGGGCTCGCGCAGCGCTGCGATGGAAAACATCGTCGCCGCTTTGTGCGGGTCCAGTCTGGAGAAACATTGATGCTGCTGCTGTTAGCGGAGTACCTGCAACAGTTCTACAAAGGCTTCGCGGTCTTCCAGTACCTGACCCTGCGCGGGATTCTCGGTGTGCTGACCGCGCTGGTCCTGTCGCTGTGCTATGGCCCGTGGATGATCCGCACGTTGCAGAACCGTCAGATCGGTCAGTCCGTTCGTAACGACGGCCCACAATCGCACTTGTCCAAATCCGGCACGCCAACCATGGGTGGCGCGCTGATCCTGTCGTCCATCGGCGTCAGCACCTTGCTTTGGGCTGACCTGAGCAACCGCTATGTCTGGACCGTGTTGCTGGTGACGCTGCTGTTCGGTGCCATCGGCTGGGTCGATGACTATCGCAAGGTGATCGAGAAAAACTCTAAAGGCCTGCCGAGCCGCTGGAAGTATTTCTGGCAGTCGGTGTTCGGCCTGGGCGCGGCGATCTTCCTCTATATGACCGCCGCGACACCGGTCGAAACCACCCTGATCCTGCCGATGCTCAAGGACTACAGCATTCCGCTGGGTGCCGGCTTCATCGTCCTGACCTATTTCGTGATCGTCGGCTCGAGCAACGCGGTCAACCTGACCGACGGCCTCGACGGCCTGGCGATCATGCCGACCGTGATGGTCGGCGGCGGCCTGGGGATTTTCTGCTACCTGTCGGGTAACGTGAAATTCGCCGAATACCTGCTGATCCCGTATGTACCGGGCGCAGGCGAACTGATCGTGTTCTGCGGTGCGTTGATCGGTGCGGGCCTCGGCTTCCTCTGGTTCAACACCTATCCGGCACAAGTCTTCATGGGCGACGTCGGCGCACTGGCGCTGGGCGCGGCCCTGGGCACCATCGCGGTGATCGTCCGTCAGGAAATCGTCCTGTTCATCATGGGCGGTGTGTTCGTGATGGAAACCCTGTCGGTGGTCATTCAGGTTGCTTCCTTTAAGTTGACCGGTCGCCGTGTGTTCCGCATGGCGCCGATTCACCACCACTTTGAACTCAAGGGCTGGCCCGAGCCGCGCGTGATTGTCCGTTTCTGGATCATCACCGTGATTCTCGTGCTGATCGGCCTTGCCACCCTGAAGCTGAGGTAGAAAGAGTGTCTCTGATCGCTTCTGACCACTTCCGCATCGTTGTCGGCCTCGGCAAGAGCGGCATGTCCCTGGTTCGCTTCCTGGCGAACCGGGGCACGTCGTTTGCCGTCGCCGATACGCGGGACAATCCACCGGAACTGGCCACGCTCAAGCGTGACTATCCGCACGTGGAAGTGCGTTGTGGCGAGCTGGACGTCGAATTCCTGTGCCGTGCCGATGAGCTCTACGTGAGCCCCGGCCTGGCGCTGGCGACCCCGGCCCTGCAGGCCGCTGCTGCCCGTGGCGTGAAATTGTCCGGCGACATCGAGCTGTTCGCGCGTAACGCGAAGGCGCCGATTGTGGCCATCAGCGGTTCCAATGCGAAAAGCACCGTGACCACCCTGGTGGGCGAGATGGCGGCTGCGGCCGGCAAGCGTGTCGCCGTCGGTGGCAACCTTGGCACCCCGGCGCTGGACCTGCTCAGCGATGACGTCGAGCTGTACGTGATGGAACTGTCGAGCTTCCAGCTCGAAACCACCGACCAACTCAACGCCGAAGTGGCGACCGTGCTCAACGTCAGTGAAGACCACATGGACCGCTACAGCGGTCTGCCGGCCTATCACCTGGCCAAGCACCGGATCTTCCGTGGCGCCAGACAGTTCGTGGTTAACCGTCAGGATGCCCTTAGCCGTCCGTTGATGGGTGAGGGCCAGCCTTGCTGGACCTTCGGTTTGAGCAAACCCGATTTCAAGGCTTTTGGTATCCGGGAAGAGGACGGCGAGAAATACCTGGCCTTCGAATTCCAGAACCTGATGCCGGTGCGCGAGTTGAAAATTCGCGGTGCCCACAACCAGTCCAACGCCCTGGCGGCATTGGCCTTGGGCCACGCGGTCGGCCTGCCATTCGACGCCATGCTGTCGAGCCTGCGCACGTTCGCCGGTCTCGAACATCGCTGCCAGTGGGTCCGTGACCTGGACGGCGTGAGCTACTACAACGATTCCAAAGCCACCAACGTTGGCGCCGCACTGGCGGCCATCGAAGGTCTGGGCGCGGACATCGACGGCAAGGTCGTGCTGATCGCTGGCGGCGACGGCAAGGGCGCCGAGTTCAATGATCTGCGTGATCCGGTGGCGTCCAATTGCCGCGCCGTGATCCTGATGGGCCGCGACTCCGACAAGATCGGTGAAGCCATTGGCGATGCCGTGCCGCTGATCCGCGCCGGTTCGCTGATCGAAGCGGTGGAGCAATGCCGCGCCGCTGCGCAACCGGGCGACGTGGTGCTGTTGTCTCCGGCCTGCGCCAGTTTCGACATGTTCAAGAATTACGAAGACCGTGGTCACCAGTTCGTCCGCGCCGTGGAGGATCTGGCATGAGCCTGCTTAACATCATCAAGCCGTACCCTTCGCCGCTCATTACCGGGCGCGGAATCGACCTCGATTTCCCAATGCTCGCCGGTTGCCTGGCCTTGCTCGGCCTCGGGTTGGTCATGATTGCCTCGGCCTCGACCGAAGTGGCGGCCGTGCAGTCGGGCAGTGCCCTGTACTACATGATTCGCCACCTGATTTACGTAGTGCTGGGCCTGGGTGCCTGCATCGTCACCATGATGATTCCGATCGCTACCTGGCAACGCCTGGGCTGGCTGATGCTGATTGGTGCGTTCGGTTTGCTGGTGATGGTGATCATTCCGGGGATCGGTCGTGAAGTGAACGGGTCGATGCGCTGGATCGGTTTCAGTTTCTTCAACGTTCAGCCTTCCGAGATCGCCAAGGTGTTCGTGGTGATCTACCTCGCCGGGTATCTGGTGCGTCGCCAGAAAGAAGTGCGTGAAAGCTGGATGGGCTTCTTCAAGCCGTTCATCGTGCTGCTGCCGATGGCGGGCCTGTTGCTGATGGAACCGGACTTCGGTGCCACCGTCGTGATGATGGGGGCGGCTGCGGCGATGCTGTTCCTCGGCGGGGTCGGGCTGTTCCGTTTTTCCTTGATGGTGGTTCTGGCGGTCGCGGCGGTGGTGTTGCTGATTCAAGTGCAGCCGTATCGAATGGCGCGTCTGACCAACTTTGCCGATCCGTGGGCCGACCAGTTCGGTGCCGGTTATCAGTTGTCGCAGGCATTGATCGCGTTTGGTCGCGGCGAATGGCTGGGCGTGGGCCTGGGCAACAGCGTGCAGAAACAGTTCTATCTGCCGGAAGCCCACACCGACTTCGTGTTCTCGGTCCTGGCCGAAGAGCTGGGGGCCGTGGGTTCCCTGTGCACCGTGGCGCTGTTCGTCTTCGTTTGTGTTCGTGGCATGTACATCGGTTATTGGGCCGAGAAAGCCAAGCAGTTTTTCGCTGCCTACATCGCGTACGGCTTGTCGTTCCTGTGGATCGGTCAGTTCCTGATCAATATCGGGGTGAACGTCGGCCTGCTGCCGACCAAGGGCCTGACCCTGCCGTTCCTCAGTTATGGCGGCAGTTCGTTGGTGATCTGCTGTGCCTGTCTCGGCTTGTTGCTGCGCATCGAGTGGGAGAGTCGAACCCACCTCGGCAGCGAAGAGATGGAGTTTCATGAGAGCGACTTCGCCGAGGAGTCGACCCATGGGCGCTAACGTTTTGATCATGGCGGGCGGCACCGGTGGCCACGTGTTCCCGGCGCTGGCCTGTGCTCGCGAATTCCAGGCGCGCGGTTACACCGTGCATTGGCTCGGGACGCCGCGTGGCATCGAGAACGATCTGGTGCCGATGGCCGGTATCGAGCTGCACCGGATCAACGCCAGCGGTCTGCGCGGCAAGGGCAAATTGTCCCTGCTCAAGGCGCCGTTGATGTTGCTCAAATCGATCTGGCAGGCGCGGGCGATCATTCGCCAGCTGCGGCCGGTGTGCGTGGTTGGCTTCGGTGGTTATGTGACCGGCCCTGGCGGCGTTGCAGCCAAACTGGCCGGCGTGCCGGTGATCGTTCACGAACAGAACGCCGTGGCCGGTACCGCCAATCGGTTGCTGGTGCCGTTGGCCGCCCGAGTCTGTGAAGCGTTCCCCGACACCTTTACCCTGTCGGACAGCCGCCGGACCACCGGTAACCCGGTGCGCACCGAGCTGTTCCTCGACACACCGCGACCAGCCCTGGCCGGTCGCAAGGCGCGTTTGCTGATCCTGGGCGGAAGCCTGGGCGCAGAACCGTTGAACAAATTGCTGCCTGAAGCCCTGTCGCACGTCGCCCCCGACCTGCGCCCGGAAGTGTTCCATCAGGCCGGCAAAAACCACGATGAAGTGACTGCAGAGCGCTATCGCGCGGCTGGCGTCGAGGCGCAAGTGCAGCCTTTCATCAAAGACATGGCCCACGCCTATGGCTGGGCCGACCTGGTGGTGTGCCGCGCAGGCGCGTTGACCATCAGTGAACTGGCCGCCGCCGGTCTGCCCTCGATGCTGGTGCCTTTGCCCCACGCGATCGACGATCACCAGACCCGCAACGCCGATTATTTGGCCCGTGAAGGCGCTGCCTTCCTGATGCCGCAAAGAACGACTGGCGCAGCGGATCTGGCCGCACGCCTGACAGAGGTCCTGATGCAACCACAACGACTCACCGACATGGCCACTGCGGCACGCCGCCTGGCCAAACCCGATGCGACCCGTAACGTGGTCGATACCTGCCTGGAGGTGGCCCATGGTTGAGAATCAGAAAGCCATGCCGCAACCGGAAATGCGCCGCATCCGTCGCATCCACTTCGTCGGTATCGGCGGCGTGGGCATGTGCGGGATCGCCGAAGTGTTGCTGAACCTGGGCTATGAAGTGTCCGGTTCCGACCTGAAAGCTTCGCCGGTGACCGAACGTCTCGAGTCTTTCGGCGCGCAGATTTTCATCGGCCACCGCGCCGAAAACGCTGCCGCCGCCGACGTGCTGGTGGTGTCGAGTGCCGTGAACACTTCCAATCCGGAAGTCGCCACTGCGCTGGAACGCCGTATTCCAGTGGTGCCGCGCGCCGAGATGCTGGCCGAGCTGATGCGCTATCGCCACGGCATCGCCGTCGCCGGTACGCACGGCAAAACCACCACCACCAGCCTGATCGCTTCGGTGTTCGCCGCCGGAGGCCTGGACCCGACATTCGTCATCGGTGGCCGTCTGAATGCTGCGGGCACCAATGCCCAGCTCGGCACCAGCCGTTACCTGATCGCCGAGGCCGATGAAAGCGACGCCAGTTTCCTGCACTTGCAGCCGCTGGTGGCCGTGGTCACCAACATCGACGCCGACCACATGGCGACCTACGACGGTGACTTCAACAAACTGAAGAAAACCTTCGTCGAGTTCCTGCACAACCTGCCGTTCTACGGACTGGCCGTGGTGTGCCTGGACGACCCGGTGGTGCGTGAAATTCTTCCGCAGGTCAAACGTCCGACCGTCACTTATGGCTTCGGTGATGACTGCGACGTGCGCGCGATCAATGTGCGTCAGCAGGGCATGCAGACCTTCTTCACTGTGCTGCGTCCTGACCGCGAGCCGCTGGAAGTCTCGGTGAACATGCCGGGCAACCACAACGTGCTGAACGCGCTGGCCACCATCTGCATCGCCACCGACGAAGGCGTCAGCGACGAAGCCATCGTCCAGGGCCTGTCCGGGTTCCAGGGTGTCGGCCGACGCTTCCAGGTCTATGGCGAACTGCCGGTCGAAGACGGCAGCGTAATGCTGGTCGATGACTACGGTCACCACCCGACCGAAGTTGCCGCCGTGATCAAAGCCGTGCGCGGTGGCTGGCCGGAGCGCCGCCTGGTGATGGTCTACCAGCCGCACCGTTACAGCCGCACCCGCGACCTGTACGACGATTTCGTCAATGTACTGGCCGACGCCAACGTCCTGCTGTTGATGGAAGTCTATCCAGCGGGCGAAGAGCCGATCCCGGGCGCTGACAGCCGCAAGTTGTGCAACAGCATCCGTCAGCGCGGTCAGCTTGATCCGATCTACATCGAGCGCGGTGTCGACCTCGCGCCGGTGGTCAAGCCGCTGCTGCGTGCCGGCGACATCCTGCTGTGCCAGGGCGCCGGTGATATCGGCGGTCTCGCACCGAAACTGTTGAAAAGTCCGTTGTTCGCTGGCGCCGTTGTTGCGCCAAGTGTGGGGAAGTTGAAATGACTGCTGCTTACGCCAACCTCGTCTCCACAATCGCGCCGAAAGACTTCGGCCGCGTCGCCGTGCTGTTCGGCGGCAAGAGTGCCGAGCGCGAGGTGTCCCTGAAGTCGGGTAACGCGGTTCTCGCAGCGCTGCAAAGCGCCGGCGTGGACGCGTTCGGCCTCGACGTGGGCGATGACCTGTTGCAGCGTTTGCTCAACGAAAAAATCGACCGCGCCTTCGTCATCCTCCACGGTCGTGGCGGTGAAGACGGCAGCATGCAAGGCCTGCTGGAATGCCTGGGCATTCCGTATACCGGCAGCGGCATTCTGGCCTCGGCACTGGCCATGGACAAGCTGCGCACCAAGCAGGTCTGGCACAGCCTCGGCATTCCGACGCCACGCCACGCGGTGCTGAGTTCCGAGGCCGATTGTATTTCGGCGGCGACGGAACTGGGCTTCCCTTTGATCGTCAAACCGGCCCATGAAGGTTCAAGTATCGGGATGGCCAAAGTGACGTCCGCGTCGGAGTTGATCGACGCCTGGAAAGCGGCCAGTACCTACGATTCGCAAGTGTTGGTCGAGCAATGGATTCAAGGTCCGGAGTTCACCATCGCCACCCTGCGTGACCAGGTGTTGCCACCGATTGCCCTGGGCACGACGCACAGTTTCTACGACTACGACGCCAAGTACCTGGCCTCCGATACCCAGTACCGGATTCCGTGCGGCCTCGACAGCACCAAGGAAAAAGAACTGATGGACCTCACGGCGAAAGCCTGTGAGGCGCTGGGTATCGCCGGTTGGGGCAGGGCAGACGTGATGCAGGACGCCGACGGGCAGTTCTGGTTCCTCGAAGTCAACACCGCACCGGGCATGACCGATCACAGTTTGGTGCCGATGGCGGCCCGTGCTGCCGGTCTGGATTTCCAGCAGTTGGTCCTGGCAATTTTGGCGGCGAGTGTTGCCGGCAACGAAGAGCCGCGAGGTTAAGACCATGCAGGGCGCACAGCTAAGACATCAGCCCCCACCAGCACCCGGCCGCAAGCCGGTGCCACGGGGTGCCAGCCGAATGGTGGCCAAAGAGCCGATGTCCGCGCGCCTGCCGAAAGCCAATTTTGGTTTTCTCAAAGCCTTGTTCTGGCCAGTGATATTGGTGGCGCTGGGGTTTGGCACTTACGAAGGCGCACAGCGATTGCTGCCGTACGCCGACCGGCCGATCACCAAGGTCGCGGTGCAGGGCGACCTGAGTTACATCAGCCAGCAAGCGGTGCAGCAGCGGATCGCCCCGTACGTGGCGTCGAGCTTCTTCACCATCGACCTGGCGAGCATGCGCACCGAGCTGGAACAGATGCCATGGATTGCCCACGCCGAAGTGCGTCGGGTATGGCCGGATCAAGTGGTGATCCGCCTGGAAGAACAACTGCCGGTGGCCCGTTGGGGCGATGAATCGCTGTTGAACAACCAGGGTCAGGCGTTCACCCCGCGTGAGCTGGCGAACTACGAACACTTGCCACAGCTGTTCGGCCCACAACGGGCTCAGCAGCAAGTGATGCAGCAATACCAGGTACTGAGCCAGATGCTCAGGCCGTTGGGCTTCTCGATTGCACGCCTGGAGTTGCGTGAACGGGGCAGCTGGTTCCTGACCACCGGTGCCGGCAGTTCGGGCCCGGGGATCGAACTGCTGCTGGGCCGCGGCAAACTGGTGGAAAGGATGCGCCGCTTCATTGCCATCTATGACAAGACGCTTAAAGAACAGATTACGAACATTGCGCGCATCGATCTGCGCTACGCCAACGGCCTCGCTGTTGGCTGGCGGGAACCTGTAGCGCCCACGATGGCCCAACCCGCTGTCGCGAAGAATTAAAGAGAGGCAGGACCCATGGCAAACGTGCAAAGCGGCAAAATGATCGTCGGTCTCGATATCGGCACCTCCAAGGTGGTGGCGCTGGTAGGCGAGGTCGCGGACGACGGCACGCTGGAAATCGTCGGGATCGGCACTCATCCGTCCCGCGGCCTGAAGAAAGGTGTGGTGGTGAACATCGAGTCCACCGTGCAGTCGATCCAGCGTGCGATCGAAGAAGCGCAGTTGATGGCCGGTTGCCGGATCCACTCGGCGTTCGTTGGCGTGGCGGGCAATCACATCCGCAGCCTGAACTCTCACGGCATCGTGGCGATTCGTGATCGCGAAGTCAGCTCCGCCGACCTTGAGCGCGTCCTCGACGCGGCCCAGGCCGTGGCGATCCCGGCTGACCAGCGCGTGCTGCACACCCTGCCGCAGGATTACGTGATCGATAACCAGGAAGGCGTTCGCGAGCCCCTGGGCATGTCCGGAGTACGTCTGGAAGCCAAGGTTCACGTGGTCACCTGCGCCGTCAACGCCGCACAGAACATTGAAAAATGCGTGCGTCGCTGCGGTCTGGAAATCGACGACATCATTCTCGAGCAACTGGCCTCCGCGTACTCGGTGCTGACCGACGACGAGAAAGAGCTGGGCGTGTGCCTGGTGGACATCGGCGGCGGCACTACCGACATCGCGATCTTCACCGAAGGCGCGATCCGTCACACCGCAGTGATCCCGATTGCGGGCGATCAGGTGACCAACGACATCGCCATGGCGTTGCGCACCCCGACCCAGTACGCCGAAGAAATCAAGATTCGCTACGCCTGCGCCCTGGCCAAACTGGCCGGTGCCGGTGAAACCATCAAGGTGCCAAGCGTTGGCGACCGTCCACCGCGCGAGCTGTCCCGCCAGGCCCTGGCCGAAGTGGTCGAGCCGCGTTACGACGAGCTGTTCACGCTGATCCAGGCCGAACTGCGTCGCAGCGGCTACGAAGACCTGATCCCGGCCGGCATCGTGCTGACCGGTGGTACTTCGAAGATGGAAGGCGCGGTCGAACTGGCCGAAGAGATCTTCCACATGCCGGTCCGCCTGGGCGTGCCCCATGGCGTCAAGGGCCTCGACGACGTGGTGCGCAACCCGATTTATTCCACCGGCGTCGGCCTGTTGATGTACGGCCTGCAAAAGCAGTCCGACGGGATTTCGTTCTCGGGCATCAGCAGCCGCGACAGCTACAGCAATGAAGAACCGAAAGCCGCCTTGATCGATCGCATCAAGAGCTGGGTACAAGGCAACTTCTGAAGAATTACCGCAGCACCGTTGTAGATACAGGCAGTAGGCGAAAAAACTAGAGAATCAAAGGAGAGGGAAAATGTTCGAACTCGTAGACAACATCCCCGCAAGCCCGGTCATTAAAGTTATCGGTGTTGGCGGAGGCGGCGGCAACGCTGTCAATCACATGGTCAAGAGCAACATTGAAGGCGTTGAGTTCATCTGCGCCAACACTGATGCCCAGGCGCTGAAGAGCATTGGCGCGCGGACCATCCTGCAACTGGGCACCGGCGTGACCAAAGGTCTCGGCGCTGGCGCCAACCCTGAAGTAGGTCGTCAGGCCGCTCTCGAAGACCGTGAGCGCATTGCCGAAGTCCTGCAGGGCACCAACATGGTGTTCATCACCACCGGCATGGGCGGTGGCACCGGTACCGGTGCTGCGCCGATCATTGCTGAAGTGGCCAAGGAAATGGGGATCCTCACCGTTGCGGTGGTGACCCGTCCGTTCCCGTTCGAAGGTCGCAAGCGCATGCAGATCGCCGACGAAGGTATTCGTCTGCTGTCCGAAAGCGTCGACTCGTTGATCACCATTCCCAACGAGAAGCTGCTGACCATCCTCGGCAAAGACGCCAGCCTGCTGTCGGCTTTCGCCAAGGCTGACGATGTACTGGCCGGTGCCGTTCGCGGTATCTCCGACATCATCAAGCGTCCGGGCATGATCAACGTCGACTTTGCCGACGTACGTACCGTGATGAGCGAAATGGGCATGGCGATGATGGGCACTGGCTGCGCCAGCGGTCCGAACCGTGCACGCGAGGCCACCGAAGCGGCCATTCGCAACCCGTTGCTCGAAGACGTGAACCTGCAAGGTGCACGCGGCATCCTGGTGAACATCACCGCCGGTCCTGACCTGTCCCTGGGTGAGTACTCCGACGTGGGTAGCATCATCGAAGCCTTCGCTTCCGAGCACGCGATGGTCAAGGTCGGTACCGTTATCGATCCGGACATGCGCGATGAGCTGCACGTGACTGTGGTTGCCACAGGTCTGGGCGCGAAAATCGAGAAGCCT
This sequence comes from Pseudomonas sp. LB3P81, assembly GCF_054897965.1. Lineage (NCBI taxonomy): Bacteria > Pseudomonadati > Pseudomonadota > Gammaproteobacteria > Pseudomonadales > Pseudomonadaceae > Pseudomonas > Pseudomonas sp. LB3P81. The sequence goes on from NZ_JBUBVG010000001.1 coordinate 4,478,701, forward strand.
GTGAAGGTCATCGACAACACCGTTCACACCTCCATGGCGTCGCAGCCGCAACAATCGGCTCCCGCTCGTCAGGAAGCGCCAGCGGTGAACTACCGTGATCTGGACCGTCCGACCGTCATGCGCAACCAGGCTCAGGCCGGTGCTGCGACTGCCGCGAAGATGAATCCACAGGATGATCTGGACTACCTGGACATCCCGGCTTTCCTGCGTCGTCAGGCCGATTAATGGAATGTATCAGGGCTATGAAGGTGATTGGTGTTCAGCAAAGGTCTGGTCTGCTATCATCGCCAGCCTTTGTTGATACCAGTTCGCAATTTGCGCTGAAGCGGCCCAAGCCATGATTAAACAACGCACACTGAAAAATATTATCCGTGCCACAGGTGTAGGCCTGCACTCCGGGGAGAAGGTATACCTGACCCTCAAGCCCGCACCTATCGACACCGGCATTGTGTTTTGTCGTGCCGATCTCGACCCTGTGGTGCAGATTCCTGCCCGCGCGGAAAACGTTGGTGAAACCACGATGTCGACCACGCTGGTCAGTGGTGACACCAAAGTGGATACGGTGGAGCACTTGCTCTCGGCCATGGCTGGCCTGGGCATCGATAACGCCTACGTCGAGCTCTCCGCGTCCGAAGTCCCGATCATGGATGGTAGCGCTGGACCTTTCGTATTCCTGATTCAATCGGCCGGCCTGGAAGAACAGGACGCACCGAAGAAGTTCATCCGGATCCTGCGGGAAGTGACAGTGGAAGACGGCGACAAGCGCGCCACTTTCGTCCCTTTCGAAGGCTTCAAGGTGAGTTTCGAGATCGATTTCGATCACCCGGTTTTCCGTAACCGCACACAAAGTGCAAGCGTGGATTTTTCCAGCACTTCGTTCGTAAAAGAAGTCAGCCGCGCCCGTACCTTTGGTTTCATGAGTGACATCGAGTACCTGCGCAAGCACAACCTCGCACTCGGCGGCAGCGTTGAAAACGCTATTGTGGTCGACGCGGATGGTGTACTGAACGAAGACGGCCTTCGCTATGAAGACGAATTCGTGAAGCACAAGATCCTCGATGCAATTGGTGACCTCTACCTGCTGGGCAATAGCCTGATTGGTGAGTTCAAGGGCTTCAAGTCCGGACATGCATTGAACAACCAGCTGCTGCGCAAGTTGATTGAGCAGACAGATGCTTGGGAAGTCGTGACTTTCGAAGACGCCAGCACTGCACCGATCTCTTACATGCGTCCGGTTGCGGCGGTGTAAGCAAAAAACCTCTCTAGTTTTTAAAGGCTGCCTTCGGGTGGCCTTTTTTTATGCCTGAAAATCAAAAGATCGCAGCCTGCGGCAGCTCCTACATGAAACGCATTTCGACTGTAGGAGCTGCCGCAGGCTGCGATCTTTTGATCTTGCTTTCAATCCGCGCTAACCACCTGATTCCGCCCACTTTCCTTCGCCTGATACAGCGCCTTGTCCGCTGCAAACAGCAACTGCTCAAGGCCGCCATCGGTGATCGTGGTCCAGGTGCTGATGCCGATACTGACCGTCATCGGCGATTCAACGCCCGCCAAAATCGGCAGTTGCTCCACTGCAACGCGGATGTGTTCGGCAATCTGCTGCGCCCCCGCGCTGTCCGTTTCCGCCAGGACCACCGAAAATTCCTCTCCACCGTACCGGGCGACCAGATCCGCCGGTCGCCGCACGTTCTCGGCGATCACCTTGGCCAGTGCGCGTAGCGCATCGTCGCCGGCCTGGTGACCATGTTGATCATTGAAGGCCTTGAAGTGATCGGCGTCGATCATCAGCACCGACAGCGGTTTGCCCGACCGTTGGGCGCGAAACCACTCATGGCGCAGGGTCTGATCCAGCGTTCGGCGATTGGCCACGCCGGTCAAGGCATCGGTGGCGGCCAGTTGCGCCAGTTCCTGCTCGGCGGTGTGGCGCAGGCGCAGTTCCCGGCTGAACAGCCAGGTCAGCCAGAGCAGGCTGACGCACAGCGCGATGGTCGCAAGGCTGACCACCACCGCTGTGCGCTTCCACGACGCAAACACCTCATCACTGGACAGGGCAACGATGACGATCAACGGTAAATTGCCCACTCTTGAGAAGGTGTACAGGCGTTCATCCTGGAAGCGGCTCGAAACACCGGTGAAACTACCGTTGCCTTCTTTGAGGATGCGCTGGAAGTTGGGGCGGCTGCTGAAGTCCTTGCCGATCATCTCTTCGGCCAGGCGAGGTTCCTGGGCCAGAAGAATTCCGTCCGTGCTGATCAGGTTGACCGAGCTGTCACGACCGATACTCAAACTATTGAACAACTGATCGAAGTAACTCAAACGCATGGCCGCTTCGGCCACCCCGAGGAATTCGCCCTGCGTGCCGCTGACCCGGCGACTGAAACTGATGCGCCACTCATGCTCGGCCAGTCTGGAACGGAAGGGGCGGCTGATGAACATGCTCGGGTCGCGATTGTTTACATGGGACTGGAAGTACTCGCGGTCGGCAAAGTTGCCTTTTCTGGGTTCCACCGAGCCCGAGTCGGCGATCACGTTGCCCTGTTTGTCGAGCAACAAAATGTCGCCCTTGTACGGCGCTGCGGTGGCGCGGTCGAACAAGGCCAAATGGCGGATGGTCGGGGATACGGCCTTCAGGTCTTCACGTTGCGAGGCGGCGATCAAACCGAGCAAGGACAGATCATAGAGTTCGACATTGCGCAGCACGTCAGCGTCGATCAATTGCACGATATTGGAGGCTGAGCGAGTGGCCGACAGTTCAGCATTGGCGCGTTCACGGATCAGCAAGAAGGCTACGATGCTCAGGATGGCAATCACCAACAGCAAACTGCTGAGAACCAGAAGCCGTTCCGATCGCGTCGAACGGATCGGAAGGAGAGATATCGCACTGCTCACACTCATGGTTCTGACTTCTGCTAATAAGGCGTTATGAAGGTTCTTTTTGCAAGAATCGGGCAGAGTTCCAGAAACCGGTGCGTTCACCGCGCCTGTATAAATCCCGTACAAAAAAAAAGGCCAGCAAAACGTGCTGGCCTTTTGCTTATTGAAGCTTAGAAGACATTGAGCGGGTAGTCGACGATCACCGGGTATTCATCCGTGTCCTGGTCCGCCAGGCATCTACCCACGAGTAGGTTAATCGTTGCAGCGGCTGCAATGAACAGTCGACGCAGTGACGAAAAAAAGCCGCTGACAGCAGCGGCTTTGAAGACAACTTTTCATAAGGAAGAGCCTATGAAAAGTGTCGAGGGAAACAGAGTGATCGGGTGCTCAGCTATCTTTCTCGACCCGTGGCTGGGCCTGAGTGGTCGACGCTTGAGGGGTTTGCGCAGCGTCCTGAGCCTTGGCCGTCATTTCGCTCTGATACTCTTCGAACGCTGCGGCCCGCGCTGCCTTGTGCGCGACGAAGGTCTGCGACTCTTCAGCGACAGCGAACGGGGAGAGGAACAAAGAGGACAAAACGAAAGCGCTGGCAATACCCATAGTGTTGGACATCTTTAAAACCTTCTTGCTTGGCAAGTGCTGTTTGGTGGCGCCAAGATAAGGATCCTGGCCGATGGGAAACAGAGCCAATTCAAGAAAGGACTGTTGCGGTAGAAGTAAAGATCGCAGCCTTCGGCAGCTCCTACAGGGGAACGCATTCCAACCGTAGGAGCTGCCGAAGGCTGCGATCTTTTGATCTTTTGATCTTTTGAGACCCGTCAAACCGGGAGGTGGATGCCGAACGTATTCATGCCGTGATCACTGCGCACAAACACATCGCCGCCGTGCATCAGCGCAATTGCCTTGACGATCGCCAACCCCAAACCGTGGTTGTTGCCACTGTTGCTGCGCGACGCATCGACCCGGTAGAAGCGTTCGAACAACCGCGACAAGTGCTCGCTGGCAATCGGCGATCCTGGATTGGCGACGCCGATGCTGACCTGATGCTCCTCGACCTCAATCCGCACCTGAATCACTTGCCCAGGCTCGGTGTGCTGCACTGCGTTACTGAGCAGGTTGATCAGCGCCCGACGCAAATGCGCGATCTCGATCCGCACCTGCGCATCACCACTGACCTGCACCTGCACCTGTGCGTCTTCGAGGATGAAATCGAGATACTCCAGGGTCGTCGCCACTTCATCGGCCAGCGAGGTGGACGTCAGTTTGGTGGCCTTGCTGCCCTGATCCGCGCTGGCAAGAAACAGCATGTCGTTGATGATCGAACGTAACCGCTCCAGCTCTTCAAGGTTCGATTGCAGTACTTCGAAGTAGTGTTCAGCCGAACGTCCGCGCGTCAACGCCACCTGCGTCTGGCCGATCAAATTGGTCAGCGGTGAACGCAGTTCATGAGCGACGTCGGCATTGAACGACTCAAGCCGCGAGTAGGCCTGTTCGACCCGCTCCAGCGTGGAGTTGAACGAGTTGACGAACTGATTGAGTTCAGGCGGCAGCGACGACAGGCGCAAGCGCCCGGAACGCAACGGCGGCGTCAGTCGCTGGGCTTCCTGAGACAACTTGATCAACGGCTTGAGACCGATCCGCGCCACCCAATACCCGAGTGCCGAGGCCAACAGCACACCGACAATCGCCAGGCTGATCAGCGCGATCAGCAGATGATGCTGGGTCTGGAAAAACGTCTCGGTGTCGATGCCGATCATGAAGCGCAACGGCGGTCGTTGATCCTTGGCCGGGAACTGGCTGACCAGCACTTTCAGCGGATAAGGCTGATCCGGCAACTGCAAATCCCGCATGCCCAGCGGTCCTTCGGCGAAGGCGCGGATTTGCGGCGTCAGGTTGCCGTATTCGTAGTGCGGATCGCCACTGATGATCCAGAAACTGATGCGTTTGTCTTCTTCACCCAGCAGCTTGAGCTTGTTGTTGATCTTCACCCAATGCTCCGGCGTGCCGTAACGGCCGACGGTGGATTCGAGCACGCTGTAACGCGCTTCCAACTCGGCTTCGGGTAGCAAGCCCAAGCCCTTGTCGACCTGTTGATACAGCGCCCAGCCGATCAACAGAAACACCAAAAGCGCCACCAGCGTGAACATTCCACTGAGACGCAGCGCAATCGAATTACTGGACACCACGGCTCTCCAGCACATAACCCATGCCACGGATCGTGTGCAGCAGTTTCTCGTCGAACGGCCCGTCGAGTTTGGCGCGCAGGCGTTTGATCGCGACTTCGACGACGTTGGCGTCGCTGTCGAAATTGATGTCCCAGACCATTTCGGCAATCGCCGTTTTGGAGAGGATTTCACCTTGCCGGCGGGCCAGCACGCTGAGCAACGAGAACTCCTTGGCGGTCAGGTCCAGGCGCGTGCCGGCACGGGTGGCCTTGCGGCTGATCAAATCGATCCACAGGTCGGCGATGCTCACTTGCACCGGTTCATGTCCGCCGCTGCGCCGGGTCAGCGCTTGCAGGCGCGCCACCAGTTCAAGGAAAGAAAACGGTTTGCCGAGGTAATCGTCGGCGCCGTCGCGCAGGCCTTTGATCCGGTCTTCGACACGCTCGCGGGCGGTGAGCATGATCACCGGGGTTTGCTTGCGCGCACGCAAGGCGCGCAGTACACCGAAGCCATCGAGGCCCGGCAGCATGACGTCGAGGACGATCACCGCGTAGTCACTTTCCAGCGCCAGGTGCAGGCCTTCAACGCCGTCCCGCGCCAGGTCCACGGTGTAACCCTGTTCCGTCAGGCCGCGATGCAGATAATCCGCGGTTTTTTCTTCGTCTTCGATAATCAGAACGCGCATGACCCCGCCTCAGTCTGTGGTCGCCAGCACCGGTACGGGCGCTGGTTTTTTGGGCTGATGGAATAGCCGCTCAAGCCACAAGTATATGACCGGAGTGGTGAACAGCGTCAGCGCCTGGCTCACCAGCAAGCCGCCGACGACTGCAATCCCCAATGGCTGGCGCAACTCGGCGCCAGTGCCGTATCCGAGCATCAGTGGCAGTGCGCCGAGCAAGGCAGCGAGGGTGGTCATGATGATCGGCCGGAACCGGGTGATGCAGGCCTGGTAAATCGCTTCTTCCGGTGGCAGGCCACCCTTGCGCTGTGCTTCCAGGGCAAAGTCGATCATCAGGATGCCGTTCTTCTTCACGATCCCGATCAACAGCACCAACCCGATCAGCGCCATGATCGAAAAATCCTGCCCGCAGATCCACAGCATGATCACCGCGCCGAGCCCCGCTGATGGCAGCGTCGAGATGATGGTCAGCGGGTGGACGAAGCTCTCGTAGAGCACGCCGAGAATGATGTACACCGCCACCAGCGCCGCCAGAATCAGCCACGGCTGGCTGGCCAATGAGCTCTGGAACGCCTGGGCCGCGCCCTGGAAGTTGCCGCTCATGGCCGCCGGCATGCCGATGTCGGCCTTGGCCTGGTTGAGCATGATGACGGCATCGCCCAGTGCCACGCCGGGTGCCAGGTTGAACGACAGGTTGGCGGCCGGGAACATGCCGTCGTGGGCAATCGACAATGGACCCACCGTCGGCGCATCGAATTTCGCCAGCGCCGACAGCGGCACCATTTCCCCGCTCAGGGGTGAGCGCAGGTAGAAATAGTTGAGGCTTTCGGCCTTGCCGCGTTGCTGGGTGTCCAGCTCCAGAATCACGTTGTACTGGTTGATCTGGGTCTGGAATTCGTTGATCTGGCGCTGACCGAACGCATCGTACAGCGCTTCGTCGACATCACTGGCGGTCAGGCCGAAACGCGCGGCGGCGCTGCGGTCGATGTTGATGTGCGTGATGCTGCCGCCCAGTTGCAGGTCGTTGGAAATGTCGCGGAACGCCGGGTTGGCGCGCAGTTTTTCCGTCAGGCGCTGGGTCCAGGTGCTGAGGGTCGCGCCGTCGTTGCTTTTGAGCACGTATTGGTACTGCGCGCGGCTCGGGCCGGAGCTGAGATTGATGTCCTGACCGGCGCGCAAGTACAGCACGATGCCCGGGACTTTCATCAGTTGCGGACGGATCCGGTCGATGAACTGGCTGGCCGAGACGTCGCGGTCGCCGCGTTTTTTCAGGGAGATCCAGAAGCGGCCGTTGGCGATGGTCTGGTTACTGCCGGACACACCCACGGAGTGGGAAAACGCCGCGACCGCCGGATCTGCGGCGACGATTTCGGCCATCGCCAGGTGTTTTTTCACCATGTCGCCGTAGGAAATGTCGGCGGCGGCTTCGGTGGTGCCGAGGACGAAACCGGTGTCCTGGACCGGGAAGAAACCTTTCGGAATGAAGATGTAACCGGCGATGGCCAGAACGAGAGACAATCCAAACACACCGATCATCAATTTCTGATGGGCGAGGGCGCGGCGCAGGCCTTTTTCATAGCCTGCCAGCAAGCGTTCGCCGAACGTGGGTTTGCTGTGGGCATGATGCACCGGTGCACGCATGAACAGAGCCGCAAGCGTGGGCGCCAACGTCAGCGACACCACTACCGAAATCATGATGGTAGAAGTGGCCGTCAGGGCGAACTCCTTGAACAGTCGCCCGACCACGCCGCCCATGAACAGCAGCGGAATGAACGCCGCCACCAGCGAAAAACTGATCGAGACCACGGTGAAACCAATCTCGCCGGCGCCCTTGATCGCCGCTTCGCGCATGCCGTCACCGGCCTCCAGGTGACGGTGAATGTTTTCCACCACCACAATCGCATCGTCGACCACAAACCCCACGGCCACCACGATGGCCACCAGTGTCAGGTTGTTCAGGCTGAAACCCATGATGTACATCAGGGCGAAACTGGCGACCAGCGAAACGCCCAATACGGCTGACACGATCAGCGTCGCCGACCATTGGCGCAGGAACAGCGCCATCACCGCCACCACCAGCATGATCGCGATCAGCAAGGTGATTTCCACTTCATGCAGCGAGGCGCGGATAGTCTGGGTCCGGTCAACCAGCACTTTGACCTGCACCGAGGCCGGCAGCATGGCTTCGAGGCCAGGCAGGGCAGCCTGAATGCGATCCACGGTCTCGACAATGTTGGCGCCCGGTTGCCGGAAAATCACCAGGTTCACCCCGGGCTTGTCACCGGCCCAGGCCTGCACGTAGGCGTCTTCCGAACCATTGACGACTTTCGCCACATCCTTCAGGTGAACCGGCGCACCGTCCTTGTAGGAAACGATGAGTTGGCTGTATTCCTCGGGATGGAATAACTGATCGTTGGTCGACAGCGTCGAGATGCTCGACTCGCCGTACAACGCACCTTTGGCCAGGTTGAGGCTGGTCTGCTGAATGGCCAGACGAATGTCCGCCAGCGTCAGGCCGATGGCCGCGAGTTTGTCCGCCGAAGCCTGAACGCGAATCGCCGGACGTTGCTGACCGGTGATGTTGATCTGGCCTACGCCGTCGATCTGACTGATCTGACGGGACAGCAGGGTTTCCACCAGATCGCTGAGTTCGGGGCCGGGCATCAGGGTCGAGTTGATGCTCAGAATCAGCACCGGGCTATCGGCCGGGTTGACCTTGCGCCACGTCGGCAGGTTCGGCATGTCCTTGGGCAGTTTGCCGGCGGCAGTGTTGATTGCGGCCTGCACTTCCTGCGCGGCGGTGTCGATGCTTTTGTCGAGGGTGAATTGCAGGGTCAGGTTGGTCGAGCCGAGGGCGCTGCTCGAGGTCATCTGGGTCACGCCGGGGATGGCGCTGAATTGCACTTCGAGCGGCGTGGCCACGGACGACGCCATGGTTTCCGGGCTGGCGCCGGGGAGTTGCGCGGCCACTTGAATAGTCGGGAATTCGGCTTCCGGCAGCGGTGCAATCGGCAGGCGTGGGAAGGCGATGACGCCGAGTAACACCAGGGCAAACGTCAGCAGGATCGTCGCCACCGGGTGATCGATGCACCACGCCGAAACCGAGCCGTGGCCCTTCATGGCTTCGACTCCGACTGGACCACTTGCGGTGGCTCGGTCAGTACCTGCACGGTCGAGCCGGGTTTGAGCCTTGATTGGCCGTCGCTGACCAGCACGTCGCCCGGTTTCACGCCTTTGATGATGTCCTGGCCGCTGCCTTGATAGACCATCTGCACCTGGACGGTTTCAACCTTGTCACCCTTGACCCGGTACACGAAGTGTTGATCGAGGCCACGTTGTACGACGGTGGGCGGCACCACCAGCGCGTCTTTATCCAATGCTGTCTGAATCTTTACGGTCACCAGCAGGCCCGGCCAGAGTTTCTGCCCGGGGTTGTTGAATTCGGCCTTGGCGCGGATGGTGCCGGTGTTGGCATTGATCTGGTTGTCGATCAGGGTCAGGTGACCCTCGCCCAGCAGGTTGCCGGTTTCGCCGTCGGTGTCGGCGCCGATGTAGGCCTTCACTTGTGCGTGTTGCGGATCGTTGATCAGGCCTTGCAGGGTCGGCAGCATCTGCTGCGGCAGGGAAAACTCCACGGCGATCGGGTCGATCTGCGTCACGGTGAACAAGCCTTGGGTGTCGGTCATGCGCAGGAAGTTGCCTTCGTCCACCGTGCGAATACCGACGCGACCGGTGACCGGGGAGCGAATCTGTGTGTAGGAAAGCTGCACTTGCGCGGCATCAATCGAAGCCTGATTGCCTTGGGCGGTGGCCTTGAGTTGGTTGACCAGCGCTTGTTGTTGATCGTAGGTCTGCTTGGACACGCCATCGTCGACGCTCAGCAGTTTGTAGCGCTTGAGGTTCACCAGCGCCACTTGCAACTGCGCCTGGCTTTCGCCGAGTTGCGCGCGAGCCTGGTCGAGGCTGGCGCGGATCGAACGGTCATCGATGGTGGCGAGCAAGTCACCTTTGCTGACCAGTTGGCCTTCCTTGACCAGAATTTTGGTGAGGATGCCGTCGATCTGCGGGCGTACCACCACGCTGTGCAGGGACAATACCGCGCCGATGCCGCTGACGTAGCGAGGGACGTCTTTTTCGGCGACGTTCACCACCCGAACCGGAATCGCCGTGGGCGCGGCGAGTTTGGCCGTCACGGGTTTGGTGGCGTACCACACGCCCAGCGCTGCCAGGACAATCAGAAGGGCGGCGATCAAGGCGGTTTTTTTTTGAATTCGCATGCGAGTGGGGCGCCGGGGCTGGATGGACGGAGTTTGGTCAGGGTTATACCTCCCTTTATAAACCTGTTCGCCGGTCAGGAAGGTGACTGCTAACTGACGGCGCTGTCAGTTTGTAGGAGCGAGCTTGCTCGCGATGGACGTAAACGATAACGCGGGCTGTCTGGATGAACGCGGTGCCTGGACGTTTTTCGCGAGCAAGCTCGCTCCTACAGTGGGCCCTGGAAAGGTATACTGCCGCCTTTCGCGGCTCGCTGACCGGGCCCGACTCTATTGCATCACCCGGAGCTTTCATGACTTCCCCGACACAACCGCCGGTTGCCGACGCCTTGAGCGACGACCAGGCTGACCTGCCAGACAGCGTCGACTCCAGCGCAGACAGCGAAACCAAAGCCGCGATCCCGGCGTTCAAGTTCCCGTTCAAGCCGGGTGAATTGGCTGCCGCGAAAACCGCCAGCCAGCCGTGGTACAAGAACGGCGCCAAGAACGGCCACACCAAGACCCCCGGCGCAGCGCCTCCCGGCACCCGTCGTTCGATGGGCAAGCGCTGAGTTTCCACCCCTCGCCATTGGCCATCGACCGCGGTTTCAATCGCGGTGATGGCTAAGTGCTCATATCCTGAGCCAGATCAACGTTTGCGGAATCAGTGCGCTTAGAGTCAGCAGCCCTGCCGACTCTTCCCTACAACGAGCGCGCTTTCCATGAAGATCAACCTCCCGGTGACCGGCCGTAATGTCGACGTTGCAGCTGATGCGAACATCCTCTCGACCACTGATCTGACCAGCGCGATTACCTACGCCAACGACGACCTCATCAAAATCTGCGGATACAGCCGCGAGGAATTGCTGGGCTCGACGCACAACCTGCTGCGTCACCCGGACATGCCGGCGGCGGCTTTCGCGCATATGTGGCAGACCCTCAAAAGTGGCCGTTCGTGGATGGGGCTGGTGAAGAATCGCTGCAAGAATGGCGATCACTATTGGGTGAGCGCCTATGCCACGCCGGTGACGCAGAACGGTCAGACCGTGGAATATCAGTCGGTCCGGACCCGGCCCTCGGCGCGGCAGATCGAAGCCGCGGAAACAGCCTATACACACCTTCGCGACGGTCGGGTGCCGCTGTTGCAGCGTCTGCCTGTGCTCGCACCGGGTTTGAAAGTGGCGGCGCTGTTCAGCGCGATGTTGGCCTGCGTGGTGGGCGTCGAGGCGTGGCTGAACCCTTCGTCAGCGGTTTTCGGAGTACTGGCGTTTGTCGTGGGCAGTGGTTTGGCGGCGCTCGGAACCGGAGTGATGTTGCGCCCACTGAAGGCGTTGACCGAGCGCGCCCGGCAGATTGCCGACAACCCGTTGAGTCAGGCTATTTACACCGGTCGCCGGGATCAGTTCGGTCAGATCGAGTTTGCCCTGCAGATGCTCGAGGCTCAGACCGGCGCGGTGGTGGGGCGCATCGACGATGCGTCGCAGCGCCTGGCCGGGCATGCGGCGGAACTGGTCGACCACTTGCAAAGCAGTCATAGCAGCACGCTGGGCCAGCAGGCTGAAACCGATCAGGTGGCGGCGGCGATTCATCAGATGTCCGCCAGCGTGGCTCAGGTCGCCAGCCATGCGCAGCAAGCGTCCCAGGCGGCCGATCTGGCCGGCAGCGAAACCCGCGAAGGTCATCAGCTGGTGAGCGAGAGTCGCCAGGCAGTCTTGCGTCTGGCCGAGGAACTGGCGCACGCCACCGAGGTGATTCATCAGTTGGAAGGGCACAGCAGCGAGATTACCGGAGTGTTGGAAGTGATTCGCAGCATCGCTGAGCAAACCAATCTGCTGGCCCTCAACGCGGCCATCGAGGCGGCGCGCGCCGGGGATGCCGGGCGCGGGTTTGCGGTGGTGGCCGACGAAGTGCGGGGCCTGGCCCAGCGCACCCAGCAATCGACCAACGAGATTCAGCGCATGATCAGCACCCTGCAAAACGGCACGCGGGACGCGGTGGTGGTGATGCAGCAAAGCAGTGAGCAGGTGCAAAACAGCGTCGACCAGGCCCGACGCGCCGCCGACGCGCTGGACACAATCAGTCGGCGGGTCAACCAGATCACCGAAATGAGCCTGCAAATTGCCTCGGCGGTGGAAGAGCAGAGCACCGTTAGCGAAGACATCAACCGCAACATCAGCAGCATTCGCTCCGCCTGCGAAGTCACGGTGAGCGAGGGCCGGCAAAGCCAGACCAACTCCGAGGACGTGGCGGAGCTGGCGGGGGATTTGCGGCAGTTGGCGCAGGAGTTCTGGCGAGAACGCCGTTAAGCCGCGCGCAACGAAATGAACGCGTAGTTGAGCGGCGTCTCGGAGGTCACCTCTGCGCCGGCCGCCAGCACTTGCCCGGCGATGTCGTCGCCGGACACGTGGAACTGCCAGTCACTGCCCGAACCCGTCAGCGGTTGTTGCGCCACCTGATCAATGACCGTGGCAAACGCGGTCATGTCCGGTAGATACGCGGTGAATCCATCACCCTTGAGCGCTGTAGTCCGAATCCCCAGCAACGCGCAGATCGCATCCTTGGTGCGGATGTCATCGCGATCCGCCTGACGGGAGCGCTGGATAAGTCCTTCGAGTTCCTGATCGGCCAGTTCACCGCCAACGATCAGCTCCGGGCCTTTTTCCCACGACTCAGGCGGACAGTCCTTGATCGCCTTGTTGAGTGGAATGTGTGGATTGATTTCCATCGGATAGATACGGCACACCAGCGGCCGGCGCTCGTAGATGCTGCAGAGGTTGTCTTCGTCAAGATTCCGGCAGGGCCCGACGTTGTACGCCGCAAACGTGATTGCCACGCAGGCATCGGTGGCGCCGCTTTGAACCACCACCGAACGGCGTTTGGCATGTTCGCGTTGCTGCACCGGCAAACCCAGGCCATTGACCAGGAAACCTTCCACCAGCACGATCACCTGGCCGCCGTCGGCCGCCCACATCCGGGCTTCTGTCAGGGTCAGGGGCACGTGATGGTCATGGCAGCATTTGCCACAACCTACGCAGGAAAACGTCGTATTCATCGAAGGATCAGTCGCCTGTCTGGGCTCGAAACGGCGACAGAATGCCACCGCGAAGGTGTGCGTCGAAGCAAGTTATGCGCCATTCATTGAGATTTGGCGGGTAGGCGAATGGAGTCCCATTCGGTCACGTAGGCGGTTTTGCTTTTTTTGTTGTAGAGGCACAGCTCGGTGCCTTGCTGGCCTTTCATGTGTTTTTGAGGGTATCGGCCTTGCAGGAGCACGGCGGTGTAGTCGACACGGTCGTCGAACTGTGCGGCTTTGCCAACGGGGAAGGCGTCTTGCAGGCCGCTGGCCTTGATGCAACTGGCGAGCATGGCTTTGTCGAAGGCGGCCCAGGCTTCAGGACTGGAGGCTTGGGTTTGGGTGGCGAGGGTGGTGAGGCAGAGGAAGGTGAGGGTGGTCGCTTTCATAGTTCAGGCATCCTTGGGCATGTATGGACCGAGTATGCCTGACGGTATGAGGTTGAATGTGTCGGCCTCTTCGCGAGCAAGCCCGCTCCCACAGGTACGGTGATCACCTGTGGGAGCGGGCTTGCTCGCGAAAGCGGTGGGTCAGGCCGGCACCTGCTCCCGGCGGACCACATACATCCCGGCACTTTCATACAACCGCTGCGCCCGAACGTTGTCTTCCAGCACCTTCAAATCCACAAACCCTTCGCGGCGGTGCTGAAACACATTGAACGCATTCAACAGCAATGCCCGACCCAAACCCCGTCCCTGAGCGCGCGGGTGCACCACCAGATTCTTGATGTAGGCACTCGTCCAGCACTGGCACACGCCAACGATACCGTCGGTATCCAGAGCGATGAAGCACAGTGAAGGATCGTACTCGGGATCGGTTTCGAATCGCTGTTGCCAGGTATCCAGCGCCGGCACGCGACCGCCACCCTCCAGGTAACCCAGCGCCATCAGGCGATGAACGTCTTCTGCCAATTCGGGGCGATATTCGCTGAGGACGATTCCCTGAGGCCAGGTGATTGCGGGCGCAACCTCAGCCAGGTTGCGCCGCATCAGAAAACAAAAGGCCTCGGCCAAACTCAATGACCTTGTTCGGCGACCGCCTTGGCCGCTTCGATCAGGCACTTGGTCAGCTCCGGCGAGGAGAACTTGGTCAGCACTGCATTGGCCCCGGCAAGGCGTGCCTTTTCGCTGTTCATCGCGCTGTCCAGCGAGGTGTGCAGCAGCACATACAGGTGCGAGAAATCCGGGGTTTCGCGCAAGGTGCGGGTGAAGGCGTAGCCGTCCATCTCCGACATTTCGATGTCCGAGACGATCAGGTTGATCTGCTGGGCGGTGCCTTGCAGGTCCAACAGGCAGTCGATGGCTTCCTTGGCGCTGCGCGCGGTGTGGCATTGCAGGCCAAGGTTGCGCAGGGTGTGCACCGATTGTTGCAACGCGACCTGACTGTCGTCGACCACCAGAATCCGCGCATTGCCCAGTACTTCGGCGTCTTCCATGCTCAGTTCGGTCGGGGCCATTTCGATCTGCACCGGGGCGATGCCGTGGATGACTTTTTCAATGTCCAGCACCTGCACCAGCGTGCCGTCGACCGAGGTCACACCGGTAATGTACGAACGCACGCCGCCAGAGCCGAAGGGCGGTGGACGGATGTCGGTAGTCAGGCAATGGACGATCTTGCTCACGGCCTGAACGTGCAGGCCCTGCTTGGAGCGGCTGACGTCGGTGACGATCAGGCAACCACCGTTAGGGTCTTCCAGTGGCCGCTCGCCAATGGCGCGGCTGAGGTCGATCACCGACAACGACGCGCCGCGCAGGGTGGCGATGCCTTTGACGTTGGGGTGCGACTCCGGCAGCCTGGTCAGCGGCGGGCAGGGGATGATTTCACTGACTTTGAGCAGGTTGATCGCCATCAGCTTGCCACTGCGCAAGGTAAACAGCAGAAGCGAAAGTGAGTCTGCGCGGGCTTTGGTGGAGGACATAAATACCTTCTGTGGAAAAAGGTGATGGGCGAATGGAAAGTCGCCAAAAGCTATCGATGCCGGGTTATCGACTTGTTGGGGTCAGGCTTTAGGCCAAATACCTTTCGGCGGTCAAACAGTGAGCCCCTGTGGCGAGGGAGCTTGCTCCCGCTGGAGTGCGAAGCGCTCCCAAATCTGGCACCTCCCTCTATCAGGCATTACCATTTTTCGACTGCTTCGCCCGAGCGCGGATCGGCCGGCGGGAGCAAGCTCCCTCGCCACAAGGGGTACTACTTCAAACCCAATCGCTTGGCCATCCGCCCAAGATTCGCCCGATCCAGCCCCAGCTCCCGCGCCGCGCTAGCCCAGTTGTTATGGTGTCGCTCCAGGCAAGCGCTGATCAATTGCCGTTGGTAACTTTCTGTCGCCTCACGCAAATCCCCCGACACCAACGCCACAGGAGCCGCAGCCGGTTGTTCGGCCACCACTTCTACGCCGCCATTGGGCAAGTCCAGATCCGCCGCACTCAAGCTTAGAATCTTCGGCCGTTCCTTGCAGTTACCCAGCGCTTTCAACGCGCTGCGACCAATCAAGTGCTCCAGCTCTCGCACGTTACCCGGCCAGTCATACGCGAGCAACGCGGCCTGGGCATCGCTGTTCAGGCGCAGGCTGTTGAGGCCCATGCGTGAGCGGTTCTGCTCCAGGAAGAAACCGCTGAGCAGCAGCACATCCCGCCCGCGATCCCGCAGGGCCGGCACCAGCAGCGGGTAAACGCTTAAACGGTGATAGAAATCGGCACGGTAACGGCCACTGCGCACTTCTTCGGCGAGGTCGCGATTGGTCGCTGCGATGAGTCGCACGTCGACCTGATGTTCCTTGTCCGAACCCAGCCGCTGCAGCTGACCGCTTTGCAGCACGCGCAGCAATTTGGCCTGCACGGTCAGCGACAGCTCGCCGACTTCATCGAGAAACAGCGTGCCGCCATTGGCCAGTTCGAACTTGCCACGGCGATCGCTGGTCGCTCCGGTAAAGGCGCCGCGCACATGGCCGAACAGTTCGCTTTCCACCAGCGTGTCCGGCAGCGCGGCGCAGTTGAGGCTGATGATCGGCTTGTCGGCCCGGGGCGAGGCGGCGTGAATCGCCTGGGCCACCAGTTCCTTGCCGACCCCGGTTTCCCCGGTGATCAACACGGTCAGGTCGCTGCCGCCCACCAGGCTGATTTCTTCCACCAGCCGTTTGTGGGCCTTGCTCTGGCCGATCATCTCGCGGTTCTGCTGACCGCTGGCCTGACGGTAAACCTCGGCGCGCTGATGTTCGTCTTCGACACGATTGGCCAGCCGTTCGATGCGCTCGGCGGCATTGACCGTGGCGGCGGCGAGGCTGGCGAAGGCTTGCAGGGCGTCCAGTTCGATCGGTTCGAAGCGCTCCGGGTCGAGCGCATCGAGGGTCAGCAAGCCCCACGGGCGCTCGTCGACAAACAGCGGGCAGCCTATGCAGTCATGGACTTCAAGATGTTCATGGAGACCATCGACCAGCCCGTCGTAAGGGTCGGGCAGGTCGCTGTCGGCGGCAAAACGGGTCGGGCCGGGACTGCTGAGCAGCGCTTCGAAGCGCGGGTGTTCGCTGACCTTGAAGCGTCGGCCGAGGGTGTCGGTGCTCAACCCGTCCACAGCCAGCGGCACCAGCCATTCACCATCGAGGCGCAACAGTGCGGCGGCGTCGCAGGGGAGCAGGGCACGCATGGCTTCGAGCAGGCGCCGATAGCGCTCGCCTTCGGGGAGTTCGCGGGACAGGTCCGAGACCAGGGGAAGCAACGTTGTGAGCAGGGATTTTGCAGTCATAGTGACTCCATGTAGTCGAGATGACTATAAGTCAGGCTGTGTCGTTATGACTATAATGTTTTTAACTTGTTGATTTTAAACAATTAAATAAATGGCATGGAAACTGATAAGGATAGGGCGACCAGTTAGAAAACTAGGAGTCACCTTATGCTTAGCGTTCAAGATCGTGCAATCGTCAAATCCACCGTGCCGTTGCTGGAAAGCGGAGGCGAAGCATTGATCACGCATTTCTACCGCATGATGCTCTCCGAATACCCGGAGGTCCGCCCGCTGTTCAACCAGGCTCACCAGGCGAGCGGCGATCAACCCCGCGCCCTGGCGAACGGCGTGTTGATGTATGCGCGCCACATCGACCAGCTCGACCAGTTGGGCGACCTGGTGGCCAAGATCATCAACAAGCACGTGGCCCTGCAAATCCTCCCGGAACACTACCCGATTGTCGGCACCTGCCTGTTGCGGGCGATTTCCGAGGTGCTGGGTGACGAGATCGCCACGCCGGAAGTGATGAACGCCTGGGGTGCAGCCTACGGTCAATTGGCCGAGATCCTGATCGGTGCCGAAACCAGCATCTACGACCAGAAAGAGCAGGCACCAGGCGGCTGGCGCGGGGCGCGGGAATTCATCGTCGCGGCCAAGGTCGAGGAAAGCGCGGAAATCATTTCGTTCTACTTCGAGCCGGCTGACAAAGGCCCGATCCTTGCCGCCGAACCCGGCCAGTACATCGGTATGAAACTGATCCTCGATGGTGAAGAGATTCGTCGTAACTATTCGCTGTCGGCCCTGGCGAACAAAGGCCAGTACCGCATCAGTGTCAAACGTGAGGCGGGCGGTCGTGCCTCAAACCATCTGCACGATCAACTGCATGTCGGCGCCAGTATTCAGCTGTTCCCGCCATCGGGTGAGTTCATCCTGACCGACAGCGACAAACCGTTGGTGCTGATCAGTGGCGGCGTCGGTATCACCCCGACCCTGGCCATGCTCGAAGCAGCGTTGAAAACCAAACGGCCGGTGCACTTCATCCACTGCGCACGCAACGGCAGCGTTCACGCCTTCCGTGACTGGATTGATGGATTGGCCGAGCGTCACCCGCAACTCAAGCGCTTCTATTGCTACAACGAAGATGACGGCGTGAGCCCGGCGGCGCACAAGGTCGGGTTGTTGAGTCAGGAGCAACTGGGCGAGTGGTTGCCGCAGCAACGCGATCTGGATGCCTACTTCCTGGGGCCAAAAGGCTTCATGGCGGCGGTGAAGCGTCACCTGAAAGCATTGGGTGTGCCGGAGAAGCAAAGTCGTTACGAGTTCTTCGGCCCGGCTTCGGCATTGGAATAATCGCTACAGCCGGGTGATCTGTGGCGAGGGAGCTTGCTCCCGCGGACCGGTCCGCGCTCGGGCGCAGCAGTCCCATCTTTGGGGCCGCTTCGCGACCCAGCGGGCGCAAGCTCCCTCGCCACAAAATAATTCAGCGTCCCTCAGCCCTTCAATTCCTTCAAATGCTTGTACACCGTCGCCCGTCCCATGTTCAGCACGTTCGCCACATAGTTGGAGGCGCTTTTGCCCTTGAAGGCGCCTTCGGCGTGCAGGGCCAGCACCAGTTCGCGTTTGTGGTCGCGGGTCAGCAGGTTCAGGCTCAGTTGACGTTCGCGCAGCCAGCCGTGGAGGAAGGTGTTGATGCGCTCCTGCCAGTCATCGCGAAACAGTGAATCGGGTTGCGGAATCAGCTTGCTCGGCGACAGGAACAGGTCCAGTGCTGCCTTGGCATTTTCGAACAGCGAAATATTCAGATTGATGCACAGCACGGCCAGTGGATGACCGTCGCTGTCGCGCAGGACGCTGCTCAGGCTGCGAATCTTCTGACCATCCCAATTGAGTTTTTCGTACGGACCGATGTTTCGTTCGCTGATGTCATCGCTGAGCATGTCCTCCAGCGCGGAGTCGTCACCCACTTCCCGTTTCGACAGGTTGTTGGCGATGTAGTCGACCGTCTGTGTGCGCAGATCGTGCAGCACCACCTCGGCGTGGGGGAAGAACAACGTGGCGATGGCATCGGCAATCGCTCGGAAGTTGTCCAGGGCCGGGTCTTTTACAGGTGCGTTCATTCAGTGGAGCTCCAGGCAGCGTCAGCGCCCTGCAAAAAGGGCGCTGGAAGTTTGCCGCAATCGTGTTGGCACGTCACCTGAGAACGCGGATCAGCCCAGGCGAGCGGGGGAGAGCATCCCGGCATCCAGACCGAAACGCGTGAGTTGCTCGGGCAAGGCTTCGCCGCGCACCAGTGCGGCGCTGGCCTGGCCCATGGCGGGCGAGGTCTGGATGCCGTAACCGCCTTGCGCTGCCACCCAGAACAAGCCGGGCACCTGCAGATCGAAACCGGACAGCAAATCGCCATCGGACACGAAGCTGCGCAGGCCGGCCCAGGTGCGGGTCGGACGGCGGATGGTGAGGGTGGTGGCTTCTTCGATTTGGTAGATGCCCATGGCGATGTCCAGTTCTTCGGGCTGCACGTCGTGCGGTTCCACCGGGTCGGCGTTGGCCGGTGAGCCGAGGAACATGCCGGCGTCGGGCTTCATGTAGAACGACTCGTCGAGGCTGACCAGCATCGGCCAATGGTGGATGTCCACGCCCTCGGGCCCGGCAAAGATGAACGCCGCGCGGCGCTTCGGTTGCAGGCCCAGCGGTCGGGCGCCGGCCAGTTCGCCGATCTTGTCGGCCCAGGCACCGGCGGCGTTGATGATGACCGGGGCGCTGAAGGTCTGGCCGTTGGTTTGAACCTGCCACAGGCCTTCGGCATCGCGGGTCAGGCTCAGGACTTCGCT
Source organism: Pseudomonas sp. LB3P81 (assembly GCF_054897965.1). NCBI lineage: Bacteria > Pseudomonadati > Pseudomonadota > Gammaproteobacteria > Pseudomonadales > Pseudomonadaceae > Pseudomonas > Pseudomonas sp. LB3P81. The sequence continues at coordinate 4,498,293 of NZ_JBUBVG010000001.1, forward strand.
GTCGGTGTGCACTTCACCTTTATTGCGCCGGATGCCGCGCAGGTAACCCTGGTGCAAGGCGTCGGTGTCGATGTCGCTGGCGGTCGGGTCGTAGATCGCGCCGTGGACTTTTTCCCGGCGCAGGATAGGCAGGCGCGTGCAGGCTTCGTCGGCGCTTAGCCGTTGCATCTCGGGCACCGTGGCTTTGGCGCTGAGGTATTGATTGTTCAGCTCGACTGGATCGCCGGTGAAATCCACGGTCATCTCGCCGCGCGGGGTCAGCAGCGGGTGTTCGCAGAAACCGGCGGGAGGGGCGTCGAAGAAATCGCGGCTGGCCTGGGTCAGCGCCCGGACTTGCGGTGTTCCATAAGCAGCGGTGAATAGCGCGGCCGAACGTCCGGTGGAGTGATAGGCCGGATGGGATTCGCGTTCGAGCACAATCACGCGGGCGTGCTGCGACAGCCAGAAACCGGTGGAAGCGCCGGCTATCCCGCCGCCGATGATGATGAAGTCTGCCTGGCTCATGAACGTCTCCTGTCGAGCGCAAATGCCAATGGTGTCGGTGCCCCCCTGTAGGAGCTGTCGAGTGAAACGAGGCTGCGATCTTTTGATCTTGCCTTTTAAAAGCAAAGTCAAAAGATCGCAGCCTCGTTTCACTCGACAGCTCCTACAAGGGGTTGTGGTGTCAGGGGTGTAGTCGGTAAATGGCATTGGCCAGCGCGATGTCTTCCAGGCCCAGGCCGATGGAGCGGAAGAACACGTGACGGTCATAACCGGGGCGCTGGACTTTTTCGCTCAGCAGATCGGGCAGGTCGCCGACAATCAAGCGCTTGTCCCAGCCATGTTGCTCACCGGCAATCAGCATTTCGCCCGCCGATCCCGGGGTGGTCAGACGATAGTCGCAGAACACCTGCATGTCATTGAGGCTCTGCGGCGGCACTTCGTGGGCCCGTGGCGCGTTGGTGCTGATGGAGGTGATCAGTGCTGGTTTGCTCAGGCTGGACGGGTCGATCACAGGTCCCGCGGAGGAAGTGCAGAGCATGATCACGTCGGCGTCCTGAACGGCTGCGTCGCGATTGTCGACAAGGGTCAGGCGTGGATCGAGGCTTTTGATCTGTGCCAGCGCTTCAGGACTGAGGTCGCTCAGGTTCGGCGAGTAAAGGTTGATGCCTTGCCAGTCGCGCAGGCCTTTGACGTAATGCAGGTGCGCCAGCGCAACCTTGCCACTGCCGATGATCGCCAGACGTTTTGCATTCAGCGGGGCGAGGGCGTCGACGGCGACAGCGGTGGTCGCCGCGGTGCGCGCGGTGGTCAGTTCGCCGGCATCGCACAGCAGTAGCGGCTCGCCGGTCTGCATCGACATCAGCAAGGTCCACGCGGTCACCAGCGGGCCTTGTTCGCGCACGATGTAGGGCGACGTCTTGACCCCGTAAACCCCATCTTCGGCCAGCACACCCAGGTAGTTAATGAAATCGCCGGCACCCTTGGGAAATTCCACCAGTTGCTGCGCCGGTTGCACCGCCTGCCCGGTGGCCAGGTCGCGGAACAGCTTGCGCAGGATCTGCGGCACGTCGACCTGTGCCAACAGTTCGCGGGCCTGGGGTTGGGTGATCACATAAGGCGTGCTGGACATGGTCGGCTCCGGGAGCTGAAAGTAAACTAATTTGTCTATTATGGACTTTTTGTTATGTGAGGCAAGCTCCTTGTTTACTGCTGAAATAGGTTTACACCGCATTCCATCCTGTAGGAGCGAGCCCGCTCGCGAAAAACTCTAGGGCGCCAAGGGGTATCTGGTTTTGCGCGTTATCGTTCACGACCATCGTCGGAACGCCGCCCGGAGCAAGCTCGCTCCTACAGTGTGTTTTCGACACTCCTGTTGAAAAAAACCGGGCGAAAAAAAAGCGCAGTCCGTTGCCGGCTGCGCCTCTTTATTGCGACCTAGTGTTACGGACGCTTGCGCTCAACCGCCCGCAGCAGGTGCGTCGGTGGCGTTTCACAGCTGATCTTGCGACCCAGCAGCGCCTCGATGGACGGTAGCTGGTAGGAGTCGTCTTCCCCGGCAAAACTGATGGACACACCATCGGCGCCAGCACGACCGGTACGGCCGATACGGTGCACGTAGTCGTCCGGGACTTCCGGCAGGGTGAAGTTGATCACGTGGCTGATGCCGTCGATGTGAATGCCGCGACCGGCCACGTCGGTAGCCACCAACACGCGGATCTTGCCTTCGCGGAAGCCTTCGAGGGTTTTGATGCGCTTGTGTTGCGGCACGTCGCCGGACAGTTGCGCGGCGTTGACGCCATCGCGCACCAGGCGTTCTTCGATGCGACGCACTTCATCCTTGCGGTTGGCGAAGACCATCACCCGTTCCCAACCGTTGTCGTTGACCAGGTTGTAGAGCAGTTTGTATTTGTCGGCACCGGCCACCGCGTAGATGTGCTGCTCGACGTTTTCGCTGGCCACGTTCTGCGACTCGATCTCGACGATCGACGGGTCGGTGGTCCATTGCTTGGCGAGGTTCATCACGTCTTCGGTGAAGGTCGCGGAGAACAGCAGCGTCTGACGCTCGTTCTTTGGCGGTGTCTGGCGAATGATCTGGCGTACTTGCGGGATGAAGCCCATGTCGAGCATGCGGTCGGCTTCGTCCAGGACCATCACTTCGACCATGTCCAGGTGCACGTCGCCGCGCTGGTTGAAATCGAGCAGGCGGCCCGGGGTCGCGACAAGGATGTCGCAATGACGCGCTTCGAGGTGCTTGAGCTGCTTGTCGAAGTCCATGCCGCCAACGAACGTCATGACGTTGAGGCCGGTGTATTTGGTCAGGTCGGCGGCGTCCTTGGCGATCTGCACCACCAGTTCACGGGTCGGCGCGATGATCAGCGCCCGTGGCTCACCCATATAGCGCTCTTTCGGCGGCGGGGTTTGCAGCAGCTGGGTGATGATCGAAATCAGGAAGGCAGCGGTTTTGCCGGTGCCGGTCTGGGCGCGACCGATGGCGTCTTTGCCGGCGAGGGTGAAGCCCAGCACCTGAGCCTGAATCGGCGTGCAATACGGGAAGCCGAGGTCCTGGATGGCGTGCATCAGTTCCGGGGCGAGTTTGAAATCGTGGAAACGGGTTTTGCCTTCCTGTGGCTCGACAACGAAATCTTCGAGTTTCCAGGGAATGACCGGCGCTTTTGGCTTGGGCTCGCGACGCGGTTTTGCCGGTTTCGGAGCTTCGGTTTGCGGCGCTTCAGCGGCAATGGGCGGTGCGGCGGGAGTAACCGATGGGGCCTTCGGCGCGTGTTTCGGTGCCGCTACGGGGGCGGTCCGGCCAGGCTGATTACCGTCGGTGCGGTGGCTGGGGGTGTGAGACGGAGCGCTGGAGGCTGGCGCGAGCTGCTCAGCCTCGCTTTTACCGAACATTTTCTTGAGTGCTTTGAGCACGGTCATCTCATCAATTGGTTAAGTGCCGGCCAGTGTAATGCAAGAATCAGGCGCGGCGTAGTGGGAGGGATCAATGGGCGGTTTTTCGCTTGAGCCGTTAACGCAAGCGCTCGGCGAGCCAGACGCCGATGTCGCGAATTTCCTCGGGTAACACTTCGTGACCCATTGGGTATTCCTGCCATGTCACGGTGACACCATGCTGCTTTAAATACTCGTAGGCGGTGCGACCCATGGCGTTTTGCACCACGTCATCGTACTGACCGTGCAACGACAGCACCGGAATGCGTTGCTGGCTGGCGGAAAGCTGCAGTTCGTCACTGAAAGTCGGTGCATAAGTAGAGAGGGCAAGTACGCCACCCAATGGCCCCTGCCATTTCAGAAACGCGGTGTGTAACACCACGGCGCCGCCCTGGGAAAAACCTGCCAGGTAAATCCGCGAGGCGTCTATTCCGCTGGCGCGCTGCACTTCGATCAATTCAATGACTCTGTCTGCCGACGCCTCAAGCTGCTCGCGGCTGATCGCGCGCGCCGGGCTCATGGCCAATATGTCGTACCAGCTTGGCATCTCGTAACCGCCATTAATGGTCACCGCCCGGGTCGGTGCTTGCGGCAACACGAAGCGGGTGCTCAACAGGGTTTCCTGCAGGGCTTCGGCCACTGGCAGGAAGTCATAGCGGTCGGCGCCCAAGCCGTGCAGCCAGATAACGCAGGCGTCTGCGGGCTTGACGGGTTGAAGAATCAAGGGCTCGGTCATGGCTGCTCCAAATGTGTGCGTGCGCTCTCATTGAGTGCGTGATGTGAGTGCGCGTCAGGTTGATCAGTTACGAAGATGTCGCAAGGCTACAAGTTTTGCTATTGACCTGTTTCTTAAGTGCTTTGGCGAGCGGTCTGGTACGGGCTTTGCTATAGGAAAGCCTGTACGAAAATCCCACGCCTGTCGGTAACACTATCAGGCCATTGTTCGTGGTGGGATAGCAAAAAATCCGGTGATGGATGTTCGCCAATGGCCGCTACGGGCTTCGCGGACGTGAAAGGGCTACAGCCCGTTCGGCGGATTGGTTAGAAGTGAGTGGTCCATGTTGTGGATTTTCTCCTACTAGACTCATAGCGCAGGTCCTACGTCGGTTGACCCCAAAAAAAGCCAACACGGGTCAACTACGCCTCATAAGGGTGCGACTGGACTCAAGCTCCGACACAACAAAAGCAAAACTGGAGGTTTGAATGAAGATGTTGAAATCCACCCTGGCCATCGTGACTGCAGCCGCAGTGCTCGGTGTCAGCGGGTTCGCTCAGGCGGGTGCAACCCTGGATGCAGTACAGAAGAAAGGTTTTGTACAGTGCGGCGTCAGTGATGGCCTGCCGGGTTTCTCGGTTCCGGACTCCACCGGCAAGATCGTGGGTATCGATGCTGATTACTGCCGCGCTGTGGCCGCTGCCGTATTCGGCGACGCAACCAAGGTCAAGTTCAGTCAGTTGAACGCCAAAGAGCGCTTCACCGCGCTGCAGTCTGGCGAAATTGACATCCTGTCGCGCAACACCACCATGACCAGCTCCCGTGATTCGGGCATGGGTCTGAAATTCCCTGGCTTCATCACTTACTACGACGGCATCGGCTTTCTGGTAAACAACAAGCTGGGCGTTAAAAGTGCCAAAGAGCTGGACGGTGCAACCATCTGCATCCAGGCCGGTACTACCACCGAGCTGAACGTTTCCGACTACTTCCGCGGCAACAACCTGAAGTACACCCCGATCACCTTCGACACCTCCGACGAAAGCGCCAAGTCGCTGGAATCCGGTCGTTGCGACGTACTGACTTCCGACAAATCCCAGCTGTTCGCCCAGCGCAGCAAGCTGGCTTCGCCGAAGGACTACGTCGTTCTGCCGGAAACCATTTCCAAGGAGCCACTGGGCCCGGTCGTACGTAATGGCGACGACGAGTGGCTGGCCATCGTGCGCTGGGTTGGCTACGCCATGCTCAACGCCGAAGAAGCAGGCGTCACTTCGAAAAACGTCGAAGCTGAAGCCAAAGGCACCAAGAACCCGGACGTCGCTCGTCTGCTGGGCACCGACGGTGAATACGGCAAAGACCTGAAAGTGAAGAAAGACTGGGTCGTACAGATCGTCAAGCAAGTCGGCAACTACGGCGAAGTGTTCGAGAAAAACCTCGGCAAGAGCACTCCGCTGGAAATCGACCGCGGGCTGAACGCCCTGTGGAACAACGGCGGCATTCAATACGCACCACCAGTGCGCTGATGGTTCTATCACCCGGTGGGCCAACCGCCGGGTGATGTTCTGTTCCATTACATCCGGGGCACTTCATGCAAAATTCAATCGGCGCACCAAAGCAGAGGCTCAGCCTCAGCGATCCCAAAGTGCGTGCGTGGCTATTTCAGATCATCACCATTGTGGCGGTGGTCTCGATGGGCTGGTATCTGTTCGACAATACGCAGACCAACCTTCAACACCGGGGCATTACCTCCGGTTTCGACTTTCTGGAGCGCAGTGCCGGTTTCGGCATCGCTCAACACCTGATCGACTACACCGAATCGGACAGCTATGCCCGGGTGTTTGTCATCGGCCTGCTCAACACGCTGCTGGTGACCTTCATCGGCGTGATCCTGGCGACGATCCTCGGGTTCATCGTCGGCGTGTCACGGCTGTCGAAGAACTGGATCATCGCCAAGCTGGCGACTGTTTATGTGGAAGTCTTCCGCAACATTCCGCCGCTGCTGCAAATCCTGTTCTGGTACTTCGCGGTGTTCCTGACCATGCCGGGGCCACGCAATAGCCACAACTTCGGCGACACCTTCTTCGTCAGCAGCCGCGGCCTGAACATGCCGGCCGCATTGACGGCAGAAGGTTTCTGGCCGTTTGTGGTGAGCATCGTCGTGGCCATCGTCGCCATCGTGCTGATGACCCGCTGGGCCAACAAGCGTTTCGAAGCCACCGGTGTTCCGTTCCACAAGTTCTGGACCGGCCTGGCGCTGTTCCTGGTGATCCCGGCACTGTGCGCGCTGATCTTCGGCGCACCTGTGCACTGGGAAATGCCGGAACTCAAGGGCTTCAACTTCGTCGGTGGCTGGGTGCTTATCCCGGAACTGCTGGCGCTGACCCTGGCCCTGACTGTGTACACCGCGGCGTTCATCGCCGAGATCGTGCGTTCGGGCATCAAGTCGGTCAGCCACGGCCAGACCGAAGCGGCGCACTCCCTTGGCCTGCGTAACGGTCCGACCCTGCGCAAAGTGATCATCCCGCAAGCCCTGCGCGTGATCATTCCACCGCTGACCAGCCAATACCTGAACCTGGCGAAAAACTCTTCGCTGGCGGCCGGTATCGGTTACCCGGAAATGGTTTCGTTGTTCGCCGGTACGGTGCTGAACCAGACCGGGCAAGCGATCGAGGTGATTGCGATCACCATGAGCGTGTACCTGGCGATCAGTATCAGCATTTCCCTGCTGATGAACTGGTACAACAAGCGCATTGCGCTGATCGAGCGGTAAGGAAAAGCGCATGAGTACTCATACTTTCAAACCTGACATGCCGCCACCGAGCAAAGTCTTCGGGCCGATGGCGTGGATGCGCGCGAACATGTTCTCCAGCTGGCTCAACACCCTGCTGACCCTGTTCGCGTTCTACCTGATTTACCTGGTGGTTCCGCCGATCCTGGAATGGGCAATCATCGACGCCAACTGGGTCGGCACCACCCGCGCCGACTGCACGAAGGAGGGCGCCTGCTGGGTGTTCATCCAGCAGCGTATCGGCCAGTTCATGTACGGCTACTACCCGCCGGAACTGCGCTGGCGTGTGGACCTGACCGTGTGGCTGGCGGTCGTTGGCGTGGCACCGCTGTTCATCTCGCGCTTTCACCGTAAAGCCGTGTATGGCCTGAGCTTCCTGGTGCTGTACCCGATCATTGCCTGGTGCCTGTTGCATGGCGGCGTTTTCGGCCTGACCCAAGTGGCGACCAGCCAGTGGGGCGGCCTGATGCTGACCCTGGTAATCGCCACCGTCGGTATTGCCGGCGCTCTGCCGCTGGGGATTGTGCTGGCGCTGGGCCGTCGTTCGAACATGCCGGCGATTCGAGTGGTCTGCGTGACCTTCATCGAGTTCTGGCGCGGCGTGCCGTTGATCACGGTGCTGTTCATGTCCTCGGTGATGCTGCCGTTGTTCCTGCCTGAAGGCATGAACTTCGACAAGCTGCTGCGGGCGCTGATCGGCGTGATCCTGTTCCAGTCGGCCTATGTCGCCGAAGTGGTGCGGGGCGGTCTGCAAGCGATTCCAAAAGGTCAGTACGAAGCCGCCGCCGCGATGGGCCTGGGCTACTGGCGCAGCATGGGCCTGGTGATTCTGCCGCAAGCCCTGAAGCTGGTGATCCCGGGCATCGTCAACACCTTCATTGCGCTGTTCAAGGACACGAGCCTGGTGATCATCATCGGCCTGTTCGACCTGCTTAACAGCGTCAAACAAGCCGCCGCCGACCCGAAATGGTTGGGCATGGCCACCGAAGGCTATGTGTTCGCGGCCCTGGTGTTCTGGATTTTCTGTTTTGGTATGTCCCGCTATTCCATGCATTTGGAACGTAAGCTGGACACAGGCCACAAGCGCTAAAGCAGTACCTAATTTAGGAAGTTTTGTGATGAGCGAAGCAATCAAAAAGACAGTGAGCCCTGAAGGCATTATTCAGATGCAGGGCGTGAACAAGTGGTATGGCCAGTTCCACGTGTTGAAAGACATCAACCTGAACGTTAAACAGGGCGAGCGTATCGTCCTGTGCGGCCCGTCGGGTTCCGGTAAATCCACCACCATCCGCTGCCTCAACCGTCTGGAAGAACACCAGCAGGGCCGCATCGTGGTCGATGGCGTGGAACTGACCAACGACCTCAAGCAGATCGAATCGGTCCGCCGTGAAGTCGGCATGGTGTTCCAGCACTTCAACCTGTTCCCCCACCTGACCATCCTGCAGAACTGCACCCTGGCGCCGATGTGGGTGCGCAAGATGCCCAAGCGCCAGGCCGAAGAAATCGCCATGCATTACCTGGAGCGCGTACGCATTCCGGAGCAGGCGCATAAATTCCCGGGGCAACTGTCCGGCGGTCAGCAACAGCGTGTGGCGATTGCCCGTGCCTTGTGCATGAAACCGAAAATCATGTTGTTCGACGAACCGACTTCGGCACTCGACCCGGAGATGGTGAAAGAGGTTCTGGACACCATGATCGGCCTGGCCGAAGACGGCATGACCATGCTCTGCGTGACCCACGAAATGGGCTTCGCCCGCACCGTGGCCAACCGCGTGATCTTCATGGACAAGGGTGAAATCGTTGAGCAGGCTGCACCGAACGACTTCTTCGATAATCCGCAGAATGAGCGTACGAAACTGTTCCTGAGCCAGATCCTGCATTGATCGAAGTCAGGTAGTGAAATAAACCCGGACAGTGTTCCGGGTTTATTTTTGCCTGAAATTTAAACCTTCCTGTGGCGATGGAGCTTGCTCCCGTTGGGCTGCGCAGCGGCCCCAAGGTTTTGGCAGCGATTGACTATTTTGAGCGCTGCGCACTCAAGCGGGAGCAAGCTCCCTCGCCACAATTTCTGTAATTGCCTCACCTTCGCAGTTGTCCTGTCGGGTTAAGCTGACTAACATGTCAGAAAATTCATCCTATGATTGGATGAAAAGGCGAGCCTTATGTCAGACATTTCTCCATTAGTTAAACGCTCCCTGGTCGATCAGGCCCTGGATCAACTTCGCCTGCGCATCACCGAAGGCGTCTGGGCTGTTGATCAACGCTTGCCCACAGAACCTGAACTGTCCGCAGAACTGGGCATCAGCCGCAATACCGTCCGCGAAGCCATGCGCGTATTGGCGTTTTCCGGGTTGATCGAAATCCGTCAGGGCGACGGCAGCTATTTGCGGGCAGTGATTGATCCGCTCGACACCATGAAAGCGTTATCCCGCTGCTCCCTTGAACAGGCCCGGGAAACCCGTCACATCCTTGAAGTCGAAGCCATTGGTCTGGCGGCGCTGCGTCGTACCGAAGAGGATTTGAAAGAGCTGCGCGAGGCACTGGGCGTCAGCGGCAGTCACTATCACGGTGATCTCGACACCTACATCGCCTGCGATCTGGTGTTCCACCGCCGTTTGGTGGACGCCGCGCACAACCCCACCCTCAGTGAGTTGTATCGCTATTTCTCCAGCATCGTCGGCGCGCAGTTGCGCCAGACCTTGAATATCACCCCGCGCCGCCAGGAAGTGTTCGACCTGCACATCGAACTGCTCGATGCCGTCGAGCGACGCGACCCGGAACGGGCCAAAGCCTTGTCGAGGCAGTTGATCAATGAGCCTTGAAACCGAGAACGCCATGTCCAGTCACAACGCTCTAGCCAAGCGCACGGCAGAACTCGAAGAGCTGTTGATCGACGCCGAGGCCGATGATGAACAGGTCCAGCAAAGCCGCCCGATCCTGCGTCGGCCGTGGCTGTTGTTGCTGGGCTTGATACTGGTCGCACTGAACTTGCGTCCGGCGCTATCGAGCATGGCGCCGATGCTCAGCGAGGTGTCGAAAAACCTCGGGTTGTCGGCGGCGCAGGCTGGTTTGCTGACCACGTTGCCGGTGCTTTGTCTGGGTTTGTTTGCGCCGCTGGCGCCGATTCTGGCGCGGCGCTTCGGCGCGGAACGGGTGGTGCTGGGCATCCTTCTGACCCTGGCTGGCGGCATCATTCTGCGCAGTTCGTTCGGTGAAATCGGCCTGTTTTCCGGCAGCGTGCTGGCAGGCGCAAGCATCGGTGTCATCGGCGTGTTGTTGCCGGGCATCGTCAAGCGCGACTTCGCGAAACACGCGGGCACCATGACCGGCGTCTACACCATGGCCTTGTGTCTGGGCGCGGCGATGGCGGCGGGCGCGACCGTGCCGTTGAGCGAACACTTCGACAAGAGCTGGGCGTTGGGCCTCGGCTTCTGGGTGATTCCGGCGCTGGTGGCGGCAATGTTCTGGTTGCCGCAAGTCGGCCAGAAACATGGCGCGCATCACGTTGCCTACCGGGTTCGCGGTCTGTTGCGTGACCCGTTGGCCTGGCAAGTGACCTTGTACATGGGCCTGCAATCGTCGCTGGCGTACATCGTGTTCGGCTGGTTGCCGTCGATCCTGATCGGCCGCGGGCTGACACCGACCCAGGCCGGGCTGGTGCTGTCGGGTTCGGTCATTGTCCAACTGGCCAGTTCACTGGCCGCGCCGTGGTTGGCGACTCGCGGCAAGGATCAGCGTCTGGCGATCGTCATCGTCATGGTGTTGACGCTCGGCGGTCTGTTCGGTTGCCTCTACGCACCGATCGAAGGCTTGTGGGGCTGGGCGATTCTGCTCGGTCTGGGGCAGGGCGGTACGTTCAGTCTGGCGCTGACCCTGATCGTGCTGCGCTCGCGGGACTCGCATGTCGCGGCCAACCTGTCGAGCATGGCCCAGGGCTTCGGTTACACCCTGGCGTCGATGGGGCCGTTTGCGGTCGGCATCGTGCACGACTGGACCGGCGGCTGGAACGCCATAGGCTGGATTTTCGGGGTGATCGGCCTCGGTGCAATCATCGCCGGTCTCGGCGCCGGGCGTTCGCTGTACGTCCAGGTCGAAAGCGAAAAGGTCTGACACCAGCACTGTCGGTATTCGGCCCAAGAATGCCGATAGTGTTCCGCGCGTTTGTTGACTATCGTGCAGGCAATCTTTCGAAGCGACTTTGCAACCCCAAGGAGCCTGCCCATGAGTGATGCCCACAGCGCATTGATCACCCAGTTCTACCAAGCCTTCCAGCGGTTGGATGCCGACGCCATGGCCGCCTGCTACACCGACGACGTGGTGTTCAGCGATCCGGCGTTCGGCGAACTGCGTGGCCGTGATGCCGGCGACATGTGGCGCATGCTCACGACCCGGGCCAAGGATTTTTCCCTGACGTTCGACAACGTGCGCAGCGATGAACGCAGTGGCGGCGCGCATTGGGTGGCGACGTACCTGTTCAGCCAGACCGGCAACACCGTGGTCAACGACATTCAGGCCCGTTTCGTTTTTCGCGACGGCAAGATCTGCGAGCATCACGACAGCTTCGATCTGTGGACCTGGTCGCGTCAGGCGCTGGGTTTCAAGGGGCTGCTGCTGGGCTGGACGCCGCTGGTGAGAAACGCCGTTCGCGCTCAGGCCTTGAAGGGGCTGAAGGCATTCCAGGCCAGTCGCTGATAAGATCGCGGCTTGTTTCCTACAAGCCTTGATCGTCACGTGAACACCCCGAGCGAATCTTCCCTCATTGCCGCCGAACCGATGCCGGTCAGCAAACCCTGGTTCGTCTACCTCGTTCGCGCGGCCAATGGCTCGCTTTACTGCGGGATCAGCGACGATCCCGTACGCCGCTTCGCCAAACACCAAAGCGGCAAAGGCGCACGCTTCTTTCTCTCCAGCCCGGCCATGGCACTGGTCTACACCGAAGTCTGCCGCGACAAAAGCGAAGCGTTGCGTCAGGAACGGCTGATCAAAAAACTCAAGAAAAGCGCCAAGGAATGCCTGGTGGCAACCTTTGCTGCGGGCTTATCAATCTGAGTGATCAATTCCCATCAGGCAGATCTGTAGGCTGCCTGCGGATTGCGCGCTAAGCTGCGGTTTCCTTTTCCGTGCGGCGGAGCCGAGCATGTCCGAGTTGATTCTTCATCATTACCCGACGTCCCCTTTCGCCGAAAAGGCTCGCCTGCTGCTGGGCTTCAAGGGGTTGTCCTGGCGCTCGGTGAAGATCTCGCCGGTGATGCCAAAACCCGATCTGACAGCCTTGACCGGCGGTTACCGCAGAACCCCGGTGTTGCAGATTGGCGCGGACATCTATTGCGACACCTCGTTGATCGCCCGTCGACTGGAGCAGGAAAAAGCCTTGCCGGCGTTCTTCCCGGAAGGTCAGGAAATGATCGCCGCGACCTTCGCCGCGTGGGCCGATTCGGTGGTGTTCCAGCATGCTGTCGGTCTGGTGTTTCAGCCAGAATCGATCGCGGTGCGTTTCGGCCATCTGCCGCCGGAAGCGATCAAGGCATTCCTCGCTGATCGCGCCGGGTTGTTCAGTGGTGGCAGCGCTACAAAGTTGTCGGCCGAGCAAGCGCGGCATCAATGGCCGACGATCATGGCGCGCCTGGAGCAGCAGCTTCAGCGTGAGCAGGGCGATTTCCTGTTCGGCGAGCCGTCGATTGCCGACTTCGCCCTGGCTCATTGTCTTTGGTTCCTCAAGGCGACGCCGGTGACCGCACCATTGGTTGATGCTTATCCGGCGGTATCGGCATGGTTCGGGCGGGTGATGGGTTTCGGTCACGGCGCGTCCAGCGAGATGTCCGCCGAAGAGGCGCTGGAAGTGGCGCGCAATGCGACGCCGGCGGCATTGCCGGATGAGCAGTTTGATGAACCGAATGGTTTTGAGGCGGGTCAGCAGGTGGTCATCGCCGCGACCGATTACGGTGTTGATCCGGTGGCCGGGGAGTTGTTGTTTGCCGGGAGCGAAGAATTGATTCTGCGTCGAGAAGACGAGCGGGGCGGCGTGGTGCATGTGCACTTTCCGCGGTTTGGTTTCCGTATCGAAAAACGCGGATAAACACACACACCTGTGGCGAGGGAGCTTGCTCCCGCTTGAGTGCGCAGCGCTCACAAAATAGTTGGGCCTGCTACGCAGTCCAGCGGGAGCAAGCTCCCTCGCCACAAGGATTGTGTGACTCTGATCAGTTATTTCAGGGCGGCAAGAATCTGGTCCGGGTCATACCCGCGAATCAACGTCCCGTTCACATCGATGATCGGAATGCCGCCACCACCCAACGCCTCATACGCCTTGCGCGCCTCGGCATCTTTTTCGATATCGAATTCCTTGTACGGAATGCCTTTCTGATCGAGAAAGCGCCGCGTCAGTTTGCAGTAACCACACCACTCGGTGGCGTAGAGCACGACATTGGCCTTGGCCTGGGTCTGTTCGGACACCACCTGCGAGGGGTTGAACACCCGCTCGATCTTGCCCCAGTTCTGATAGACCACGACCACCAGCAGGATCAGCAGGCATTTCTTCAGTACGCTGCCGAGCATCAGTTGCGTCGCTTGAGCTGGTCAGTCAGCTGAGTGGGCAGGCCTTTGATGATCAGCGTCCCGGCCTCTTCGTCGTATTCGATCTTCGAGCCCAGCAGGTGCGCTTCGAAGCTGATCGACAACCCTTCAGCGCGGCCGGTGAAGCGACGGAACTGGTTCAGGGTGCGTTTGTCCGCCGGGATCTCGGGCGACAAGCCGTAGTCCTTGTTGCGGATGTGATCGTAGAAGGCTTTCGGGCGTTCTTCGTCGATCAGCCCCGAGAGCTCTTCCAGGCCCATGGGTTCGCCCATTTTTGCCTGGCTGCTGGCGTAATCCACCAGGGTCTTGGTTTTCTCGCGGGCGGACTCTTCCGGCAAGTCTTCGCTTTCGACGAAGTCGCTGAAGGCCTTGAGCAGGGTCCGGGTTTCGCCCGGGCCGTCGACACCTTCCTGGCAGCCGATGAAGTCGCGGAAATACTCCGAAACCTTTTTGCCGTTCTTGCCTTTGATGAACGAAATGTACTGCTTGGACTGCTTGTTGTTCTGCCATTCGGAGACGTTGATCCGGGCCGCCAGGTGCAATTGGCCCAGGTCGAGGTGGCGGGACGGGGTCACGTCCAGCTGATCGGTCACTGCAACGCCTTCACTGTGGTGCAGCAGGGCGATCGCCAGGTAATCGGTCATGCCCTGCTGATAATGCGCAAACAGCACGTGGCCGCCCACAGAGAGGTTCGACTCTTCCATCAGCTTCTGCAGGTGTTCCACTGCCACACGGCTGAACGCCGTGAAATCCTTGCCGCCCTCGAGGTATTCCTTCAGCCAGCCGCTGAACGGATGCGCCCCGGACTCGGCATGGAAGAACCCCCACGCCTTGCCTTGTTTGGCGTTGTAGCTCTCGTTGAGGTCGGCAAGCATGTTCTCGATGGCGCTCGACTCGGCCAGCTCCGAGTCACGAGCGTGGAGAACTGCGGGCGTGCCGTCGGGTTTTTTGTCGATCAGGTGGACGATGCAATGACGGATCGGCATGGGCTTCTCGGCTGATTGAAGAGAGGAGGGCGTGCTCCCCAAAAAGTGCCAAGTGTACCGCAACCATTGGTTTTGGCGCGGTGCGAAGGGCAATTCGCAGGCGTGCGGCAGTGCTTATGCAGATTTTTCCTGTTTTAGAGCAATAAAGCTGACCAAATGGGTAGCTAGAGGCGGATATTTCCCCGTCTCTGTGCTAGTTTTGCCCGGTCTTACGCGAAGTCACTGCGTTAAGCGTGCATTCAGCATTTGTCAGGTCGAACCAAACCCTGATTTCGGTATCTATAACCCCGATCCCGTGGTTATTGGCCGAGGGTGCCAGATCCAGAAGATCGGGCTCGATGGCTGACACTGCACTCTGCAATCCATATGAATTTGATAGGGAAGGAACACTACATGGCTCTTACTAAAGACCAACTGATCGCCGACATCGCTGAAGCTATCGACGCGCCAAAAACCACCGCGCGTAACGCTCTGGACCAACTGGGCCAAATCGTTGCCGATCAGCTGGAAAACGGCGGCGAAATCACTCTGCCAGGTATCGGCAAACTGAAAGTGACCGAGCGTCCTGCCCGTACCGGCCGTAACCCTTCGACTGGCGCTGCCATCGAAATCGCTGCCAAGAAAGTTATCAAGCTGGTTGTGGCCAAAGGCCTGACCGACGCTGTTAACAAGTAAGACGCAGTAAAAAAAGCCGTGCTCCGGAGTGATCCGGGCACGGCTTTTTTGTGCCTGCGATTTGGCGACTGACCCGCAAACACCGCTCCCACATTTGATCTTCACAACTCACAAATGCGTGGTGTACCAGACTTTACTCAGCTTTTGCGTGCCCAGCGCTCGCGCCAGACCTGCTGCTCGGACTTGGTCTGGAAGGTCCAGGCGACGAAGCGGCTTTGCTTCTGGCCTTGGGACATTTCCACCACCTGGCTTTCCAGTACGCCAGCCTTTTTCAGCGCCGTCTGAATCGCCGGCAGGTTTGAGGCTTTCGAGACCAGGGTGCTGAACCACAGCACTTTGTGCTGGAAGTGCGCGCTCTCGGCGATCAGTTGCGTCACGAAACGGGCTTCGCCGCCTTCACACCACAACTCAGCGGATTGCCCGCCAAAGTTCAGCACCGGCAGTTTGCGTTTCGGGTCGGCGCGGCCCAGTGCGCGCCATTTGCGCTCGCTGCCCTTGGTGGCTTCGTCCATCGACGCGTGGAACGGTGGGTTGCACATGGTCAGGTCAAAGCGCTCGCCCGGTTCGAGCAAGCCCAGCAGGATGTGCTTGGGATTGCTTTGCTGGCGCAACTGGATAGCTTTGTTCAGCCCGTTGGACTGCACGATGGCTTTGGCGGCGGCCACGGCTGTCGGGTCGATTTCCGAGCCGAGGAAGTGCCAGCGGTAGTCGCTGTAACCGATCAACGGATAGACGCAGTTGGCGCCCATGCCGATATCGAGCACCTTGACCGGCGCACCGCGTGGGATTTCGCCGTCGTTGACGCTGGCCAGTAGATCGGCGAGGAAGTGCACGTAATCGGCACGGCCCGGCACCGGCGGGCAGAGGTAATCCGCCGGAATGTCCCAGTGGGCGATGCCATAGAACGACTTGAGCAGCGCCCGGTTGAACACCCGCACCGCGTCCGGGCTGGCGAAGTCGATGCTTTCCTTGCCGTACGGGTTGATGATCACGAACTTCGCCAGTTCCGGCGTGGTTTTGATCAGCGCCGGGAAGTCGTAGCGACCCTGATGGCGATTGCGCGGGTGCAGGCTGGCCTTTTCACGCGGTTCCACGGCTTTGGCCGGGGTGGCGGAGTCAGGCTTCTTGCGCGCAGGTTTGGGTGTGCGGGGGGCGGTCATGGGCGTGGTCGATTCGGGTATGGCTGAAAGTGGCGGGTATTGTCCCACATCCCGGCCTTGTGAACGCAATACCTGTGGGAGCGGGCTTGCTCCGGGCGGCGTTCCGACGAAAGCGGTGTGTCAGTCAACTTCAATGCTGACTGACACACCGCCTTCGTCGGAACGCCGCCCGGAGCAAGCCCGCTCCCACAGGGGATTTGTGGTGTTTGGGAGAATGTGGCGGGCACAAAAAAGGGAGGCCGTTGCGGGCCTCCCTTTTTCATTGCGATCTGCCGTTACAAACTGGCAATCCGCGCATGCTGCTCGGCCAGCTTGCCCAAAGCCTGTTCGGCTTCAGCCAGTTTGGCGCGCTCTTTCTCAATGACTTCGGCCGGGGCCTTGTCGACGAAACCGGCGTTGGACAGCTTGCCACCCACGCGCTGGACTTCGCCCTGCAAACGCAGGATTTCCTTGTCCAGACGTGCCAGTTCGGCGTCCTTGTCGATCAGACCGGCCATTGGCACCAGCACTTCCATCTCACCCACCAGCGCGGTGGCAGACAGCGGAGCTTCTTCGCCGGCAGCCAGTACGGTGATGGATTCGAGACGAGCCAGCTTCTTCAGCAGTGCTTCGTTTTCGGTAAGACGACGCTGATCTTCGGCACTGACGTTTTTCAGGAACAGGTTCAGCGGCTTGCCTGGACCAATGTTCATTTCGCCACGGATGTTGCGCGTGCCGAGCATCAGTTCCTTGAGCCACTCGATATCGTTCTCGGCGGCCGGATCGATGCGCTCTTCATTGGCCACTGGCCAAGGCTGCAGCATGATCGTCTTGCCTTCGATACCGGCCAGCGGCGCGATGCGCTGCCAGATTTCTTCGGTGATGAACGGCATGAACGGATGCGCCAGGCGCAGCGCGACTTCCAGTACGCGAACCAGCGTACGGCGAGTGCCGCGCTGACGTTCAACCGGCGCGTTTTCGTCCCACAGCACAGGCTTGGACAGTTCCAGGTACCAGTCGCAATACTGGTTCCAGATGAACTCGTACAAGGCTTGTGCCGCGAGGTCGAAGCGGAACTGGTCGAGTTGACGGGTCACTTCGGCTTCGGTGCGTTGCAACTGCGAGATGATCCAGCGATCCGCCAGGGACAGCTCGTAGGCTTCGCCGTTCTGGCCGCAGTCTTCGCCCTTGTCCAGAACATAACGCGCGGCGTTCCAGATCTTGTTGCAGAAGTTGCGATAGCCTTCGACGCGGCCCATGTCGAACTTGATGTCGCGACCGGTGGAGGCCAGCGAGCAGAAGGTGAAGCGCAGGGCGTCGGTGCCGTAGCTGGCGATGCCGTCGGCGAACTCGTCGCGGGTCTGCTTCTCGATCTTCTTCGCCAGTTTCGGCTGCATCATGCCGGAGGTGCGCTTCTGCACCAGGTCTTCCAGTTCGATGCCGTCGATGATGTCCAGCGGGTCAAGGACGTTGCCCTTGGACTTGGACATCTTCTGGCCCTGGCCATCTCGCACCAGACCGTGAACGTAAACGGTCTTGAACGGAACCTGCGGCGTGCCGTCTTCGTTTTTCACCAAATGCATGGTGAGCATAATCATCCGGGCGACCCAGAAGAAAATGATGTCGAAACCGGTGACCAGCACGTCGGTGGAGTGGAATTTCTTCAGGAATTCGGTCTGCTCAGGCCATCCGAGTGTCGAGAAGGTCCACAGCCCAGAACTGAACCAGGTATCGAGAACGTCGTTGTCCTGTTGCAGCGCAACGTCCGGGCCGAGGTTGTGCTTGGCGCGCACTTCGGCTTCGTCGCGACCGACGTAGACTTTGCCCGACTCGTCGTACCAGGCCGGAATCCGGTGGCCCCACCACAGCTGACGGCTGATGCACCAATCCTGGATGTCGCGCATCCACGAGAAATACATGTTTTCGTATTGCTTCGGCACGAACTGGATGCGACCGTCTTCAACGGCGGCAATCGCAGGCTCGGCCAACGGCTTAGTGGACACGTACCACTGGTCGGTCAGCCACGGCTCGATGATCGTGCCGGAACGGTCGCCTTTCGGCACTTTCAGCGCGTGATCGTTGACGCTGACCAAGAGGTCGGCAGCGTCGAACGCAGCAACGATCTGCTTGCGCGCTTCGAAGCGGTCGAGGCCGATGTATTCAGCCGGGATCTTGCCGTCGATGCTTTCGTTGAGCGTGCCGTCGAGGTTGAACACCTGGCAGGCTGGCAGGACATTGGCGTTCTTGTCGAAGATGTTCAGCAGCGGCAGGTTGTGGCGCTTGCCGACTTCGTAGTCGTTGAAATCGTGGGCCGGGGTGATTTTCACGCAGCCGGTGCCGAATTCTGGATCGCAGTAATCGTCGGCGATGATCGGAATGCGGCGGCCGACCAGCGGCAGCTCGACAAATTTGCCGATCAGGGCTTTGTAGCGTTCATCGTTCGGGTTAACCGCGACGGCGGCATCGCCGAGCATGGTTTCCGGGCGAGTGGTCGCGACGATCAGGTAGTCACTGCCTTCAGCGGTCTTGGCGCCATCGGCCAGCGGGTACTTCAGGTTCCACAGGAAACCTTTCTCGTCGTGGTTTTCCACTTCGAGGTCGGAAATCGCCGTGTGCAACTTGGTGTCCCAGTTGACCAGACGCTTGCCGCGATAGATCAGGCCGTCTTCGTGCAGGCGCACGAACGCTTCTTTAACGGCTTCCGAGAGGCCGTCGTCCATGGTGAAGCGCTCGCGGCCCCAGTCCACGGACGAGCCGAGACGGCGGATCTGACGGCTGATGTTGCCGCCGGACTCATCTTTCCATTCCCAGATCTTCTCAAGGAATTTCTCGCGGCCCAGGTCGTGACGGCTCTGGCCTTTGGCTTCGAGTTGACGCTCCACCAGCATCTGCGTGGCGATACCAGCGTGGTCGGTACCCGGCTGCCACAGGGTGTTGCGACCCTGCATGCGGCGGAAACGGATCAGGGCATCCATTATCGCGTTGTTGAAGCCGTGACCCATGTGCAGGCTGCCGGTGACGTTCGGCGGCGGGATCATGATGGTGTAGGACTCGCCCGCGCCTTGCGGGGCGAAGTAATTCTCTGACTCCCAGGTGTTGTACCAGGAAGTTTCAATGGCGTGCGGCTGGTAGGTCTTATCCATGCGCGGCGGGACCCTATTGGCATTAATTCAGGAAAAGCCGACGAGTATAGCGGGGCATGGGGCGCAGGGCGAGCGAGGGCGGACAGGCGCAGAGCGAATGTGCGAACCCGCTTTTGCGGCGAGGGGGGTTGTAGGAACGTCCTTTTGACATCAACCACTGGAAAGAAGGCAGATAGCTCCGGGCGTCAGATGGGGCTTTAGAGTGTCGCCATCAGGCTTGATCGAGACGGCAGACAATCCCTCCAAAGAAAGAAAAAGTAATTAATTGTATCGGGCGTAAGTATGTCTGTTTGTTGATGTTTTTGCTCGCGCACACATTATTAATCAAATCGGGGTACTTGTTTTTCTGTGGTATCTCGAATGCCGTAAAAAACCAAAAAAAAAGCCACCCCTGAGGATGGCTTTAAATCGGTCATCACTTCTGATGACCTGGCGGTCACCTCTCCAGGTGACCTGTTTTGCTGCCAATGACGTTTTGTCAGCAAACGGGTGAAGTACTTACTTCATTTGGTGGAGCCGGGGGGATTTGAACCCCCGTCCGCCAGTACTCCGCTGTCGGTTCTACATGCTTAGCCAGTTCAATTAAGTTAACCCGTCGCCACCCGAGGGGCAGGGTGCTTGGGGCGAGCTGTGTAATATTTAGCCGTTACGTCCACAGCACACTACGCGGCGATTCTGTTCTGTATGACAATCAGGTCGGGTTTACAGAAATCCCCTAATGATTGCTGGCGCCGAGGCAGCCAGAAGTGCTTAAGCGTAGATCTTTTCCTCGAAGGAGGAAGCGTTCATTGCAGGAGCACCGTAGTTGGCAAATTTGGCAACTATTAAGTATGCAACAGTGGATTTACGAGTGCTGTTACCCACTCGGCATGCCCCTAGAGTTTTGTTACCGACGTCGAATCCTAATCGGCCCCAAGTGCGCTAAGGCAGGGCAAATATAAGAAAGCTTATATAAATAATCAACAGGTTTATTTGTGGTGGGTTGAGCGTTTTTTGAAAGTATTTAGTTGGTGGGTACGGTAATTGCTCGGAGAAATAAACTATTAATTAGAATTGTTGTGTGGGGGGGTATTTTCCAAAGGAAGTTCTGAAATAGACTTTCAGATTGGTGAAATACCCACTTCAATACGGGAAGCAGCGACCCGGCGGTGGAAGATGCACTTTACGAGAACACCATTCTGCGCCGGTTTTTGGGGTTGCACCTGGATCGGAATTTCCGATGAAACGGCGATACTCAACTTCTGCCGCCTATTGGAAAAAGGCGAACTGGCGAGCGGAATTTTGCAGGTCCCCCAATCGTGCGCGATCAGGAATGCCAGTATTGATAGACAGATTCCATATTTGGGGGGGGGCCAAATATAGAATCTCCCACAGGTAGTTCAGTCGTTGTACTGGCTCAACAACCGTTCCAGCCGTGCGCTGAGGCGGCGTTTGATTTCGGTTTCGATGTGCGGGGCGAAGTCGTCGATCACGTCTTGCATGATCAATTGCGCGGCGGCGCGCAGCTCGCTGTCCAGGTGCAGCAGGTCGTCGGGGTTCTTGTCGGGGGTGGCGGCTGACGGGGTGGCAGCGGCGGGTGGTGTCGGTTCGACGGTTGGCTGGCTGGCGCTGACCGTGTCGAACAGCATCGGAATCTGTTCCTGGTCTCCGTCCTCGACCGTATCGGTCAGCAGGGGCGGTTGCAGGTTGTCATCGCCGAGCAATTGGCGGATCGACTCGAGGTCGTCCAGCAGGAGCGCGGACTTTTGCGGCGGTTTTGGAGTGTCCATCGGAATGCTCAGAGTCGCTGTAAACGGTGATCTTGCAGAGGATAGCCCTGTTCGCGGTAGAAGCGGAAACTCTCCCGCGCCGCCGCACGAATTGTCGGATCTTCCACCACCACTTCCGCCACCCGGGCGAACTTGTTGGCAAAGGCCGGGACTTTCAGGTCAAGGTTGACCAGCAGATCCTGATGTTGACCGCTGTCATCGCCGAGACCGAGCACGATCAAACCGTCAGGCTCGCTTTCAGCGGGGCCGTGGGGCACGAAGCTTTCACCCTTAAAGGCCCACAGGCGTGCATCGAGATCGTCGCGCTGGACTGCATCGCTGCAATGCAGGTAGATGCGGTGGCCCATGCGCCAGGCTTTTTCGGTGAGCTTGCAGGCGAAATCCAGCCGCGCCGAAGGATCGGCGCTGGGCAGGATATAGAAGTCGACTTTGGTCATTGCGGTTCCTGAGCCCGGGGCGGCTATAGAACTACCCTGGGAATTGTAGGAGCGAGCTTGCTCGCGAGAAACTCAAAGACGCCGCGTTTTATGCTGGTTCCCCGCGTCATCGTTGACCACCTTCGCGAGCAAGCTCGCTCCTACAGGGTTAAGCTTTGGCGCGGTCCAGCAGGTATTGGGTCAGCAGGGGAACCGGACGGCCAGTGGCGCCCTTTTCCTTGCCGCCGCTGGTCCAGGCCGTGCCGGCGATGTCCAGGTGCGCCCAGTTCAGGTTCTTGGTGAAGCGCGACAGGAAGCAGGCGGCGGTGATGGTGCCGGCTTTTGGGCCGCCGATGTTGGCGATGTCGGCGAACGGGCTGTCGAGCTGTTCCTGGTACTCATCGAACAGCGGCAGTTGCCAGGCGCGGTCGTCGGCAGCCTTGCCGGCGCTCAGCAGTTGGCCGATCAGTTCGTCGTTGTTGCCGAGCAGGCCCGAGGTGTGGGAACCCAGTGCAACCACGCAGGCGCCGGTCAGGGTCGCGATGTCGATCACGGCTTGTGGCTTGAAGCGCTCGGAGTAGGTCAGTGCGTCGCACAGCACCAGACGGCCTTCGGCGTCGGTGTTGAGGATTTCCACGGTCTGGCCGCTCATGGTGGTGACGATGTCGCCCGGGCGCGAAGCGTTGCCGCTCGGCATGTTCTCGGCGCAGGCCAGGATGCACACCAGATTGATCGGCAGTTTCAGTTCGAGCACGGCGCGCAGGGTGCCGAAGACGCTGGCGGCGCCGCCCATGTCGTACTTCATTTCATCCATGCCGGCGCCCGGCTTCAGGCTGATGCCGCCGGTGTCGAAGGTGATGCCTTTGCCGACCAGCGCGTACGGCTTCTCGGATTTCTTGCCACCGTTGTACTGCATGACGATCAGGCGCGGCGGCTGGGCGCTGCCCTGGCCAACGGCGTAGAACGAGCCCATGCCCAGTTCCTTGATCTTCTTCTCATCAAGGACTTCGACTGTCAGGGTTTTGAATTCTTTACCGAGGTTCTTCGCTTGTTCGCCGAGGAACGTCGGGTGGCAGATGTTCGGCGGCAGGTTGCCCAGGTCGCGGGTAAACGCCATGCCTTTGGCGATAGCAGTAGCGTGTGCCACGGCGCGCTCGACTTCAGCCTGGGCGGCCTTGATGGTCACCAGAGTGACTTTCTTCAGGGCGCGAGGTTCGGCTTTCTGGCTTTTGAACTGCTCGAAGGAGTATTCGCCGTCCACCAGGGTTTCCGCCAGCAGACGGGTTTTGCCGTAGCTGTCGCGACCCTTGACCACGACTTCGTCCAGCGCCAGCACGGCATCGCTGCCGCCCAGGCCTTTAAGGGTGTTGACGACGCCGGCAATGATTTTGCGGAACGGACGGTCGCCCAGTTCTTCGTCCTTGCCCACGCCCACGAGCAGCACGCGTTCGGCTTTCAGGTTCGGCAGGCTGTGCAGCAGCAGGCTCTGGCCGATCTTGCCAGCCAGGTCACCGCGCTTGAGCACAGCGCTGATCGCGCCGCCGCTCAGTTCGTCGAGTTGTTTGGCAACGGCACCGAGCTTGCGGCCTTCGCCGACGGCGACCACCAGCGTGGCGGTTTTCAACGTTTCTGGGTTAACGCTTTTTACAACCAGTTCCATGTCCGGGTCCCTGAATTGATAGTCAACACGCAAGGGCTCGACGGCATTCTTTCGAGCCTGCTTACAAATAAGTAGAAAGGCGCAAGTCACGGCTTGCGACAAAGGGCGCAGTTTGAACCTCGGGCCCCGAGCCTGACAACCCTAGGCTGAACGATTGTAGGAGCGAGCTTGCTCGCGAAGAACCTGAGACCGCCGCAGGGTGTCAGGCTTCCCGCGTTATCGTTAACGACCATCGCGAGCAAGCTCGCTCCTACACTCCCGCGCCAGCGCATTGCGCAGTGACAGGCGCACCCAATCACAGGATAATGCGCCAACTTTTTTCGGCGGCTCTGTCTTGCGGGCTGCCTGATATGTTTGCTTGTTTGGCCGCCTTAGCCTGACAACCCTGGAGTGTCTGGTTTGATTGTCTTCCGTTATCTGTCCCGCGAAGTCCTGTTGACCTTGAGCGCCGTCAGCGCCGTGCTGCTGGTCATCATCATGAGCGGGCGCTTCATCAAATACCTCGCCCAGGCGGCTGCCGGTCTTCTCGATCCGGGCTCTCTGTTCCTGATCATGGGCTTTCGTCTGCCGGGCTTTTTGCAGCTGATCCTGCCGCTGGGCCTGTTCCTCGGGATTCTGCTGGCTTACGGTCGCCTGTACCTTGAAAGCGAAATGACGGTGCTGTCTGCCACCGGCATGAGCCAGCAACGTCTGTTCACCATGACGCTGTTTCCGGCCACGCTGGTTGCGCTGGTGGTGGCCTGGCTGAGCCTGAGCCTGGCGCCACAAGGCGCCAATCAGTTCCAGTTGCTGCTGAACAAGCAGGACGCCCTGACCGAGTTCGATACCCTCGAGCCGGGTCGCTTCCAGGCTCTGCGTGACGGAACCCGGGTGACCTACACCGAGACGTTGTCGGATGACCGCATCCAACTCGGCAGCGTGTTCATTTCGCAAAAGAACGTCTCGTCCGACAAGAAGGATCGCGGGATTTCCGTGCTGGTGGCCGAGAAGGGCCGTCAGGAAATCCGCCCCGACGGTAACCGCTACCTGATTCTCGACAATGGCTATCGCTACGACGGCAACCCGGGACAGGCCGACTACCGTGCAATCAAGTACGAAGAGTACGGCGTATTGCTGCCTAAACCGGACGTCAGCGACGAAGTCACCGACCGTGATGCAATGCCCACCAGCTCCTTGCTCGGTAGCGACGACCTCCGTTCCCGCACCGAACTGCAATGGCGTTTGTCGTTGCCGTTGCTGGTCTTCATCGTGACCTTGATGGCGGTGCCGCTGTCGCGGGTCAATCCGCGCCAGGGCCGTTTCCTCAAGCTGCTGCCGGCAATTCTTCTTTATATGGCTTACCTGAGCATCCTGATTGCCGCTCGCGGCGCCCTCGAAAAGGGCAAGATCCCGCCTGCGTTGGGCCTGTGGTGGGTTCATGGGATTTTCCTGGTCATCGGTCTGGGCCTGCTCTATTGGGAACCCTTGCAGTTGAAGCGGGCAAGTCGCCGCGCCGCGCTGGAGGTGGCCCGTGGTTAAGCTCGATCGCTACATCGGCAGCAGCGTTTTCATCGCGATCCTGGCGGTATTGGGGATCATTCTCGGCCTGGCGACACTGTTTGCCTTCATCGACGAGATGGGTGAGGTCAGCGACACCTACACCCTGGTCGATGTGTTGAGTTACGTCCTGCTGACGGCGCCGCGCCGTCTCTACGACATGTTACCGATGGCGGCGCTGATCGGTTGCCTGATCGGCCTCGGCAGTCTGGCCAGCCACAGCGAACTGACCATCATGCGCGCAGCAGGCGTGTCGGTTGGGCGGATCGTCTGGGCGGTGATGAAGCCGATGTTGGTGCTGATGCTGGTCGGTCTGTTGATCGGCGAGTACATCGCGCCGGCAACCGAAAGCACGGCGCAGGCCAATCGCTCGCTGGCTCAGGGCAGTGGCGATGCGCAAAGCGCCAAGCATGGCCTGTGGCACCGTCAGGGTGACGAGTTCATCCACGTCAACTCGGTGCAGCCCAACGGTCTGCTGTACGGCGTGACCCGTTATCGCTTCGACGATCAGCGTCACATGCTGTCCTCGAGCTTCGCCAAGCGCGCGGAGTTCGACAAGGATCACTGGCAGTTGAGCGATGTCACGACCACGCTGTTCCATGACAAGAGCACTGAAGTGGTGATGGCACCGGTAGAGCGCTGGAACGTGGCGCTGAGCCCGCAGTTGCTCAGCACCGTGGTGATGTCGCCGGATTCGCTGTCGATCACCGGTCTGTGGGGCTACATCCACTACCTGGCGGATCAGGGGCTGAACAATGGCCGTTACTGGTTGGCATTTTGGGTCAAGGTGTTGCAGCCGCTGGTCACTGCCGCCCTGGTACTGATGGCGATCTCCTTCATCTTCGGTCCGCTGCGTTCGGTCACCCTCGGTCAGCGGGTATTCACTGGCGTGCTGGTAGGTTTCACCTTCCGCATCGTCCAGGATCTGCTGGGGCCTTCGAGCCTGGTGTTCGGTTTCTCGCCGCTGTTTGCGGTGTTGGTACCGGCGGGTGTGTGCGCCCTGGCCGGGGTCTGGTTACTGCGCCGGGCCGGTTGATATCGGGTATTTCCCGACTTCGTCGCTGATAAAAAACGCCCCTGTCGCAAGACCGGGGCGTTTTTTGTAGGTGCCGTCTGACCTGCGAACGTGACGCTTGCGCCGTGGATCAGGTACAATTCCCGGCTATTTTTCGGCGGGCTATGCCTGCAGCCTTTTTGAGTGTTGATCCGTGAGTGATTTGAGTCATATCCGCAATTTCTCCATCATCGCCCACATTGACCATGGCAAGTCGACGCTGGCCGATCGCTTCATCCAGATGTGCGGCGGCCTTGCCGAGCGCGAAATGGAAGCCCAGGTGCTGGACTCCATGGACCTGGAACGTGAACGCGGGATCACCATCAAGGCCCACAGCGTCACCCTGTATTACACCGCTCGCGACGGCATCAAGTACCAGTTGAACTTCATTGACACCCCGGGCCACGTTGACTTCACCTACGAAGTCAGCCGGTCGCTGGCGGCCTGTGAAGGTGCGTTGCTGGTGGTCGATGCCGGTCAGGGCGTAGAAGCGCAATCGGTTGCCAACTGCTACACGGCCATCGAGCAGGGCCTGGAAGTGATGCCGGTCCTGAACAAGATCGACCTGCCACAGGCCGATCCGGACCGTGTCAAAGAAGAAATCGAAAAAATCATCGGCATTGACGCTACCGACGCGGTCGAGTGCAGTGCCAAGACCGGTCTGGGCGTCGACGAAGTGCTCGAGCGCCTGGTGCAGACCATTCCTGCGCCAACCGGCAACTATGAAGATCCGCTGCAGGCATTGATCATCGACTCCTGGTTCGACAACTACCTGGGCGTCGTTTCCCTGGTGCGCGTGCGCCACGGTCGTGTGAAGAAGGGCGACAAGATTCTGGTCAAGTCCACCGGCAAGATCCACCTGGTGGACAGCGTCGGTGTCTTCAACCCGAAACACACCGCTACCACTGACCTGAAGGCCGGCGAAGTGGGCTTCATCATTGCCGGTATCAAGGACATTCACGGTGCACCGGTCGGTGACACCCTGACCTTGAGCTCCACACCGGACGTTGACGTGCTGCCCGGCTTCAAGCGCATTCAGCCACAGGTCTACGCCGGTCTGTTCCCGGTCAGCTCCGACGACTTCGAAGATTTCCGCGAAGCCCTGCAAAAGCTCACGCTCAACGATTCGTCCCTGCAGTACACCCCGGAAAGCTCCGACGCCCTGGGCTTCGGCTTCCGTTGCGGGTTCCTCGGCATGCTGCACATGGAAATCATTCAGGAGCGCCTGGAGCGCGAGTACGACCTGGACCTGATCACCACGGCGCCGACGGTAATTTTCGAGCTGTTGCTGAAAACCGGCGAAACGATTTACGTCGATAACCCGTCGAAGCTTCCAGACCTGTCTTCGATCGAAGACATGCGTGAGCCGATCGTGCGGGCCAATATCCTTGTGCCGCAAGAGCACCTGGGCAACGTTATTACCCTGTGCATCGAGAAGCGTGGCGTGCAGCACGACATGCTGTTCCTCGGTACTCAGGTCCAGGTGACCTACGATTTGCCGATGAACGAAGTGGTCCTGGACTTCTTCGACCGACTGAAATCCACCAGCCGCGGCTATGCTTCGCTGGATTACCATTTCGATCGTTATCAGTCGGCTAATCTGGTGAAACTGGATGTGCTGATCAACGGTGACAAGGTCGACGCCCTGGCGCTGATCGTGCACCGCGATAATGCGCACTACAAAGGTCGCCAGTTGACCGAGAAGATGAAAGAACTGATTCCACGGCAGATGTTCGACGTTGCGATCCAGGCCGCCATCGGCGGGCAGATCATTGCGCGGACTTCGGTCAAGGCACTCAGAAAGAACGTATTGGCCAAGTGCTACGGCGGTGACGTTAGCCGTAAGCGCAAGCTGTTGGAAAAGCAGAAGGCCGGTAAGAAACGCATGAAGCAAGTCGGCAACGTGGAAATTCCACAAGAAGCCTTCCTTGCAGTGCTCAGGTTGGATAGTTAGGTCCTATGTCACTAAATTTCCCGCTGTTGCTGGTCATCGCCGTGTTCGTCTGCGGCCTGTTGGCGTTGCTCGATCTGGTTTTCCTGGCGCCGCGTCGGCGTGCCGCCATTGCCTCCTATCAGGGCAGCGTCAGCCAGCCTGATGGGGTGGTGGTCGAAAAACTGAACAAAGAGCCGTTGCTGGTCGAATACGGCAAGTCGTTCTTCCCGGTGTTGTTCATCGTGCTGGTCCTGCGTTCGTTCCTGTTGGAGCCGTTCCAGATCCCTTCCGGCTCGATGAAACCGACCCTGGATGTTGGCGACTTCATTCTGGTGAACAAATTTTCTTACGGGATCCGTCTGCCGGTGATCGACAAAAAAGTCATCGAGGTCGGTGATCCGCAGCGCGGCGATGTGATGGTGTTCCGCTACCCGAGCGATCCGAACGTCAACTACATCAAGCGTGTAGTCGGCCTGCCGGGCGACCAGATTCGTTACACCGCCGACAAGCGTCTGTTCGTCAACGGTGAGTCGATCGCCGAGCAACTGATCGGTTCCGAGCCGGGTACGCTGGGCAGCGCCGAGCTCTACAAGGAAAAACTCGGCGTCGCCGAGCACCTGATCCGCAAGGAAATGACCCGCTATCGCGCATCGCCGGACCATACGTGGACCGTGCCTGCCGGACACTACTTCATGATGGGCGACAACCGCGACAATTCGAACGACAGTCGCTACTGGGATGATCCGAGCATTCCCAAGGATCTGCTGGGCATGGTTCCCGACAAGAATATTGTCGGCAAGGCCTTCGCAGTCTGGATGAGCTGGCCGGAACCGAAACTCAGTCACCTGCCGAATTTCTCGCGGGTTGGCCTGATCAAGTAATCACACACGGCGCTGTTGAACACAGCGCCGAATGCATTTCTGGAACCGGCACAATCGGGCACCAGAGGCATGAAAACAATGATATTCAGGACGTAATTTTTGAACACAGCGTTAATTGTCCCAAGCCTGCGCCGCACCACGGCGATGGCGGTGGAATTCAGCCACGAACTCAGCGTGGGTAAACCGTGAGCGTCTCCTTAAGCCGTCTAGAGCGTCAGCTCGGCTACACCTTCAAGGATCAGGAACTGATGGTCCTGGCCCTGACTCACCGCAGCTTTGCCGGACGCAACAACGAACGTCTGGAGTTCCTCGGTGATGCCATCCTCAACTTCGTCGCTGGCGAGGCGCTGTTCGATCGCTTCCCGCTGGCCCGCGAAGGCCAGTTGTCGCGATTGCGCGCACGCCTGGTGAAAGGTGAGACCCTGGCCGTACTGGCCCGCGGTTTCGATCTGGGCGAATACCTGCGTCTGGGTTCCGGCGAGTTGAAAAGCGGCGGTTTCCGTCGCGAGTCGATTCTGGCCGATGCCCTGGAAGCGCTGATCGGTGCGATCTATCTGGACGCCGGCATGGACGTGGCGCGCGAGCGCGTGCTGGCCTGGCTGGCCGGAGAGTTCGAAGGCCTGACGCTGGTCGACACCAACAAAGATCCAAAAACCCGCTTGCAGGAATTTCTGCAATCGCGTGGTTGTGAGCTGCCGCGTTACGAAGTGGTGGATATCCAGGGTGAGCCGCATTGCCGGACGTTCTTCGTCGAATGTGAAATCACCTTATTGAACGAAAAAAGCCGAGGTCAGGGTGTGAGTCGTCGTATTGCCGAACAGGTAGCGGCCGCCGCAGCACTGATTGCCCTGGGTGTGGAGAATGGCAATGACTGATTCAACCGCAACACGCTGTGGCTATGTTGCCATCGTCGGCCGTCCCAACGTGGGCAAGTCCACGCTGCTGAACCACATCCTCGGCCAGAAGCTGGCGATCACCTCGCGCAAGCCGCAAACCACCCGCCACAACATGCTGGGCATCAAGACCGAAGGCGCCGTCCAGGCGATCTACGTCGACACCCCGGGCATGCACAAGGGCGGCGAAAAGGCCTTGAACCGCTACATGAACAAAACCGCTTCGGCGGCGTTGAAAGACGTCGACGTGGTGATCTTCGTGGTTGACCGCACCAAGTGGACCGACGAAGACCAGATGGTCCTCGAGCGCGTCCAGTACGTGACCGGCCCGCTGATCGTGGCGCTGAACAAGACCGACCGTATCGAAGACAAAGCCGAGCTGATGCCGCACCTGACGTGGTTGCAGGAACAGCTGCCGAACGCGCAGATCATGCCGATCTCGGCGCAGCACGGGCACAACCTCGACACGCTGGAGCGTGTGATCGCCGAGCACCTGCCGGAAAACGATCACTTCTTCCCGGAAGACCAGATCACCGACCGCAGCAGCCGCTTCCTCGCCGCCGAACTGGTGCGCGAGAAGATCATGCGCCAGCTGGGTGCCGAGCTGCCGTACCAGATCACTGTGGAAATCGAAGAATTCAAGCAGCAGGGCAAAACCCTGCACATCCATGCCTTGATCCTCGTCGAGCGCGATGGCCAGAAGAAAATCATCATTGGCGACAAGGGCGAGCGCATCAAGCGCATCGGCACCGAGGCGCGCAAGGACATGGAGCTGCTGTTCGACTCCAAGATCATGCTCAACCTTTGGGTCAAGGTTAAGGGCGGCTGGTCCGACGACGAGCGCGCCTTGCGTTCGCTGGGTTACGGCGACCTGTAATCGCCCGTCAGCACATCGATCCACTGTGGGAGCGGGCTTTTGTGGCGAGGGAGCTTGCTCCCGCCGGCCGGTCCGCGCTCGGGCGAAGCAGTCGTAAACTCTGCCATCGCGTTTTACCTGAAACACTGAGGTGCATGGTTTTGGGGGCGCTTCGCAGCCCAGCGGGAGCAAGCTCCCTCTCCACAGTGGATCTCCTGAGATTCGGAAACTGATGTCAACCAGCCCGCCTCCCGGCCAACCCGCCTACGTCCTCCACTCCCGCGCCTACCGCGAAAGCAGCGCGCTGGTGGATTTCCTCACGCCGCAAGGTCGGCTGCGGGCGGTGTTGCGCAGTGCGCGGGGCAAGGCGGGGACGCTCGCGCGGCCGTTCGTACCGCTGGAAGTCGAGTTTCGGGGGCGGGGGGAGTTGAAGAATGTCGGCCGCATGGAAAGTGCCGGCGTTTCCACCTGGCTCAACGGCGAAGCGCTGTTCAGCGGTCTTTACCTCAATGAGTTGCTGATTCGCCTGCTGCCGTCGGAAGATCCCCATCCCGCTGTCTTCGATCACTACGCCGCGACTTTGCTTGCGCTGGCCGAAGGCCGTCCGCTGGAGCCGTTGCTGCGTTCCTTCGAATGGCGCTTGCTCGACGATCTCGGTTACGGCTTCGCCCTGACTACCGACATCCACGGCGAACCCATCGCCCCGAACGGTCTCTACCGTTTGCAAGTGGACGCCGGTCTGGAACAGGTCTACCTGCTGCAACCCGGTCTGTTCAACGGCACCGAGTTGCTGGCCATGGCCGACGCCGACTGGTCAGCCCCCGGCGCGTTGTCCGCCGCCAAGCGTTTGATGCGCCAGGCATTGGCCGTTCACTTGGGCGGTCGTCCCTTGGTCAGTCGCGAGTTGTTTCGCAAGCCCTGATCACCCCGTATGCTGTGCACCGAACTTTCTCTTCTTCTGGAGCGCTTCCGTGACCACCAGCAACCGCATTCTTCTTGGCGTGAACATCGACCACGTTGCCACCCTGCGTCAGGCTCGGGGCACTCGCTATCCCGATCCGGTCAAGGCCGCACTGGACGCGGAAGAGGCGGGCGCTGACGGCATCACCGTGCACCTTCGCGAAGACCGTCGGCACATCCAGGAACGTGACGTGCTGGTGCTCAAGGATGTGCTGCAAACCCGCATGAACTTCGAAATGGGCGTCACCGAAGAAATGATGGCGTTCGCCGAGCGCATCCGTCCGGCGCACATTTGCCTGGTCCCGGAAACCCGTCAGGAGCTGACCACCGAAGGCGGCCTGGACGTGGCGGGGCAGGAAGCGCGGATCAAGGCAGCGGTGGATCGCCTTGCGAAGATCGGTTGCGAAGTGTCACTGTTCATTGATGCAGACGAGCGGCAGATCGAAGCGTCCCGCCGCGTCGGCGCCCCGGCGATTGAATTGCATACCGGTCGTTATGCGGACGCCGAGACGCCGACGGACGTGGCTGAAGAGCTAAAGCGTGTGGCGGATGGCGTGGCGTTTGGCCTGGCCCAGGGGCTGATCGTCAATGCCGGCCACGGTTTGCATTATCACAACGTCGAAGCGGTCGCGGCGATCAAGGGCATCAACGAACTGAACATCGGCCATGCGTTGGTGGCGCATGCGTTGTTTGTCGGGTTCAAGTCAGCTGTTTCGGAGATGAAAGCTTTGATCCTGGCCGCAGCTTTGAAAGGCTAAGATCAAAAGATCGCAGCCTTCGGCAGCTCCTACAGGGTGTACACATAATCTTGTAGGAGCTGCCGAAGGTTCGGGCCGCGTTCGGACGATCTTTTGTTTTAAAGCTGCGGGGTTTCCTGGCTCGGTTTGGTCTTGTCGACCCCCGGCACATGCAGATTGCCTTCGGCAACCTGATTACCCTCAAGCTGCGGCTGCGTCACCCACGTCAGGATGTCGTAGTAGCGACGAATGTTCGCCACGAAATGCACCGGCTCGCCGCCCCGGGCGTAGCCGTAGCGCGTCTTGCTGTACCACTGTTTCTGCGACAGGCGCGGCAGGATCTTCTTCACGTCCAGCCACTTGTCCGGGTTCAGTCCTTCCTTGGCCGCCAGTTTGCGCGCGTCGTCCAGGTGACCGCTGCCGACGTTGTAGGCCGCCAGTGCAAACCAGGTGCGGTCCGGTTCCTGGATCGATTCGTCGAGCTGTTCCTTCATGTAGGCCAGGTACTTGGCGCCGCCCATGATGCTTTGTTTGGGGTCCAGGCGATTGGACACGCCCATGGCCTGCGCGGTGTTCTGGGTCAGCATCATCAGGCCGCGGACGCCGGTCTTCGACGTGACAGTCGGTTGCCAGAGGGATTCCTGATAACCGACCGCCGCCAGCAGGCGCCAGTCGACTTTCTCTTGCTTGGCATAGGCCTTGAAGTGATGCTCGTACTTGGGCAGCCGTTGCTGCAAGTGCTGGGCGAAGGTGGTGGCACCCATGTAGCCAAGCACATCGACGTGCCCGTAATAACGATCTTTCAGGCGTTGCAAGGTGCCGTTTTTCTTGACCTTGTCGAGATAGTCGTTGATCTCGTTAAGCAGGCTGTTGTCGTCGCCGGCCGCCACCGCCCAGCTCTGGTTGCTGGCGTCGCCGAGGTCAAAGGCGACCCGAATGTTGGTGAAGTAAACCTGGTTCATCGCCACTTCGTTGGAGTCGACCAACGTCAGATCGATCTGTCCTTCATCCACCATGCGCAGCAGATCGACGACTTCAACCGCGTCGGACTCTTCGTATTCGATGCCGGGAAATTTCCGTTTCAGCTGGGCCAATTGCTCGGCGTGGGTGCTGCCCTTTAGCACCATGATCTTCTTGCCGACCAGATCTTTTGGATCGGTCGGCCGCGATTGGCCGTTGCGATAGATGATCTGCGGGGTGACTTCCAGGTAGGAGTGGGAAAACCGCACCTGCTTCTTGCGCGCTTCGCTGCTGACCAGGCCGGCCGCAGCGATCACCGGCCCGTTGGGCTTGCCCACCTGATTGAACAGGTCGTCGAGGTTGTCGGCGGTTTCGATCTTGAGTTCGACCCCCAGATCGTCGGCGAAGCGCTTCACCAGCTCGTATTCGAAGCCGGTTTCACCGTTGCGATCCTGAAAGTAGGTGGCGGGGCTGTTTCGGGTAACCACCCGCAGCACGCCATCCTCCTTTACGCGCTCCAGCGTGTTGGGTTTATCAACACAGCCACTGAGCATCAGGAAGAGTCCGGTTGCGATCAGCCATTTGGCGTACCGCGGACGCAAAGCCGTTGGGGAAAACATTTGCGCAGTATACGCAAAGGACCACGAGCGCCATATCTCGACAGCGAAGGCCTTGTCTGCTAGGGAGTTGGAAACCGCTCTGGAGCCCGCAGGAATGGGCCGGAACGACAATTTATGACAGTAAAAATAACCCCCGGCGAACCGCTGTTTCAGGCGCAAATACCTGGCCCGACGTTCGGGTACGGCCGTGCGTACCGTTTCGGGTGCTGTCGCGGGCGGTTTAGGCTAGAATGCACGGCCTCAAAGCACACCCCTTCCCGAGGCTGTCCCGAAGATGTTGATCCTGCGCGGCGCTCCTGCCCTTTCTGCCTTTCGCCACAGCAAACTCCTTGAGCAACTGAGCCAGAAGGTTCCGGCTGTCAGTGGCTTGTATGCTGAATTCGCTCACTTCGCCGAAGTTACCGGCGTCCTGACCGGCGACGAACAGCAGGTGCTCGCGCGCCTTCTGAAGTACGGTCCAAGCGTTCCGGTACAAGAGCCGACCGGTCGCCTGTTCCTGGTGTTGCCGCGTTTCGGCACCATCTCGCCGTGGTCCAGTAAAGCCAGCGACATCGCTCGCAATTGCGGCCTGAGCAAGATCCAGCGCCTGGAGCGCGGCATCGCGTTCTACGTGGCCGGCCAGTTCAGCGACGCCGACGCGCAGCTGATCTCCGATGCGCTGCACGACCGCATGACCCAGATCGTATTGGGCAACCTCGAACAGGCCGCCGGCCTGTTCAGCCACGCCGAGCCGAAACCGCTGACCGCGATCGACGTCCTGGGTGGCGGCCGCGCTGCGCTGGAAAAAGCCAACACCGAGCTGGGCCTGGCCCTGGCCGAAGACGAGATCGACTACCTGGTCAACGCCTTCGTTGGTTTGAAGCGCAACCCCCACGACATCGAACTGATGATGTTCGCTCAGGCGAACTCCGAGCACTGCCGTCACAAGATCTTCAACGCCAGTTGGGACATCGACGGTCAGAGCCAGGAAAAAAGCCTGTTCGGCATGATCAAGAACACCTACCAGATGCACAGCGAAGGCGTTCTGTCCGCTTATAAGGACAACGCTTCGGTGATCGTCGGTAACGTCGCCGGCCGTTTCTTCCCGGACCCTGAAACCCGCCAGTACGGCGCGGTGCAGGAACCGGTGCACATCCTGATGAAGGTCGAGACCCACAACCACCCGACCGCGATTGCCCCGTTCCCGGGTGCGTCCACCGGTTCCGGTGGCGAGATTCGCGACGAAGGCGCTACCGGTCGCGGCGCCAAGCCAAAGGCTGGCCTGACCGGTTTCACCGTATCGAACCTGCAAATCCCTGGCTTCGAACAGCCGTGGGAAGTGCCGTACGGCAAGCCTGAGCGCATCGTCACGGCGCTGGACATCATGATCGAAGGCCCACTGGGTGGCGCCGCGTTCAACAACGAATTCGGCCGTCCGGCCCTGACCGGTTATTTCCGTACCTTCGAACAGTCGATCACCACCCCGCGTGGCGACGAAGTTCGCGGTTACCACAAGCCGATCATGCTGGCTGGCGGCATGGGTAACATCCGTGCCGAACACGTACAGAAAGGCGAAATCACCGTCGGCTCCAAGCTGATCGTGCTCGGCGGCCCGGCGATGTTGATCGGTTTGGGCGGCGGCGCAGCTTCCTCCATGGCCACCGGCACCAGCTCGGCTGACCTGGACTTCGCCTCCGTACAGCGCGAAAACCCGGAAATGGAACGTCGCTGCCAGGAAGTCATCGACCGTTGCTGGCAGTTGGGCGACAAAAACCCGATCAGCTTCATCCACGACGTGGGTGCGGGCGGTCTGTCCAACGCCTTCCCGGAACTGGTCAACGACGGCAACCGTGGCGGTCGCTTCGAACTGCGCAACATTCCAAACGACGAGCCGGGCATGGCCCCGCACGAAATCTGGAGTAACGAATCCCAGGAACGTTACGTTCTGGCGGTCGGCCCGGCTGACTTTGAACGCTTCCAGGCGATCTGCGAACGTGAGCGTTGCCCGTTTGCCGTGGTCGGCGAAGCCACTGCCGAGCCACAGCTGACTGTCACCGACAGCCACTTCGGCAACAGCCCGGTGGACATGCCGCTGGAAGTGCTGCTGGGCAAAGCCCCGCGCATGCACCGTTCGGCCGTTCGTGAAAATGAACTGGGCGACGATTTCGATCCGTCGACGCTGGAAATTGCAGACTGCGTCGAACGCGTTCTGCATCACCCGGCCGTGGCGAGCAAAAGCTTCCTGATCACCATCGGCGACCGCACCATCACCGGCCTTGTGGCTCGTGACCAGATGGTCGGCCCGTGGCAGGTTCCGGTGGCCGACGTTGCCGTCACCGCCACCAGCTTCGACGTCTACACCGGTGAAGCCATGGCCATGGGCGAGCGTACTCCGCTGGCACTGCTGGACGCTCCGGCGTCGGGCCGCATGGCCATCGGCGAAACCCTGACCAACATCGCCGCTTCGCGCATCAACAAGATCTCCGACATCAAACTGTCGGCGAACTGGATGTCCGCCGCCGGCCACCCGGGTGAAGACGCGCGTCTGTACGACACCGTGAAAGCGGTCGGCATGGAACTGTGCCCTGAGCTGGGCATCACCATTCCGGTGGGCAAGGACTCCATGTCCATGGCCACGCGCTGGAACGACAACGGCGAAGACAAGACGGTCACCTCGCCAATGTCCCTGATCGTGACCGGTTTCGCGCCAGTGGCTGACATCCGTCAGACCCTGACCCCGGAACTGCGCATGGACAAAGGCACCACCGACCTGGTCCTGATCGATCTGGGCCGTGGCCAGAACCGCATGGGCGCCTCGATCCTGGCCCAGGTTCATGGCAAGCTCGGCTCGCAAGCGCCGGACGTTGACGATTCCGAAGACCTCAAGGCCTTCTTCGCCGTGATCCAGGGCCTCAACGCCGACGGTCACCTGCTGGCTTACCACGACCGTTCCGACGGTGGTTTGTTGACCAGCGTTGTGGAAATGGCCTTCGCCGGCCACTGCGGTCTGAGCCTGAACCTCGACGGTCTGGCGGAAACTTCTGCCGACATCGCCGCGATCCTGTTCAACGAAGAACTGGGCGCCGTTATTCAGGTTCGTCAGGACGCCACCCCGGACATCCTCGCGCAGTTCAGCGCTGCGGGCCTGGGCGACTGCGTGTCGGTGATCGGTCAGCCGATGAACAACGGCGAGATCAACATCACCTTTAACGGTGACACTGTCTTCGAAGGTCAGCGTCGTCTGCTGCAACGTCAGTGGGCTGAAACCAGCTACCAGATTCAGCGTCTGCGCGATAACGCCGACTGCGCCGAACAAGAGTTCGACGTGCTGCTGGAAGAAGACAACCCGGGCCTGAGCGTCAAGCTGAGCTACGACGTCAACCAGGACGTCGCCGCGCCTTACATCAAGAAAGGCATCCGTCCACAGGTTGCCGTGCTGCGTGAGCAGGGCGTCAACGGTCAGGTGGAAATGGCGGCCGCGTTCGACCGCGCCGGTTTCAACGCGATCGACGTGCACATGAGTGACATTCTGGCCGGCCGTGTCGACCTGAACGAGTTCAAAGGCCTGGTGGCCTGCGGCGGTTTCTCCTACGGCGACGTGTTGGGTGCCGGCGAAGGCTGGGCCAAGTCCGCGCTGTTCAACAGCCGTGCTCGCGATGCCTTCCAGGGCTTCTTTGAACGCAACGACAGCTTCACCCTCGGCGTGTGCAACGGTTGCCAGATGATGTCCAACCTGCACGAGCTGATCCCGGGCAGCGAGTTCTGGCCGCACTTCGTGCGTAACCGTTCCGAGCAGTTCGAAGCCCGTGTGGCAATGGTTCAGGTCCAGGAGTCGAACTCGATCTTCCTGCAAGGCATGGCCGGTTCGCGCATGCCGATCGCCATCGCACACGGTGAAGGTCATGCCGAGTTCGAAAGTGAGGAAGCGTTGCTGGAAGCCGATCTGTCGGGTTGCGTGGCGATGCGTTTCGTCGATAACCACGGCAAGGTCACCGAAAGCTACCCGGCCAACCCGAACGGCTCGCCGCGCGGGATCACCGGTTTGACCAGCCGCGACGGTCGCGTAACGATCATGATGCCGCACCCGGAGCGTGTGTTCCGCGCCGTGCAGAACTCCTGGCGTTCGGAAGACTGGAACGAAGACGCACCTTGGATGCGTATGTTCCGTAACGCTCGCGTGTGGGTTAACTAAGCGTCGTGTACAAGCTCAGCTTTTTTGTTCCGGGCAGCCATGTCGAGGTGGTCAAGAGCGCCGTATTCGCTGCCGGTGGTGGGCGGATCGGGGCTTATGATCACTGCGCGTGGCAGGTGTTGGGCCAGGGTCAGTTTCGTCCACTGGAGGGCAGTCAGGCGTTCATTGGCGAAGCAGGGCAGGTCGAACAGGTTGAGGAATGGAAGGTTGAGCTGGTGGTGGCGGATGAGTTGATTCGCTCGGTGGTGGCGGCTCTGAAACAGAGCCATCCCTACGAGACACCGGCTTATGAGGTGTGGCGGTTGGAGGATTTTTGATCTTCCAGATCGTTGAAATGAGAAACCCGCTGAAGTGATTTCAGCGGGTTTTTTATTGCCCTGGATTTGCGGTGTTCGGAAGGCCTCTTCGCGAGCAAGCCCGCTCTCACACTGATTCTGTGTCGTTCACGGAGCAAGTGTGGGAGCGGGCTTGCTCGCGAAAGCGGACTGTCAGGCGCCGAAGATCTAAACCTTGGCACTCATCTCACTACGGTTGACCAACGCCTCCAGCGCATCATTCAAACGCGCTGCCTTGTCGCCAATCAACAGATGCCAGACGCCCCCCGTTTTGCGACTGCTTCGCAGCCGAACGGGGCGGTGCGACGTTTCGCTAAACCCCCTCGCCACAAAGGTCTCTCACAGTCCAGGGGGTTACGGGCGGATTTCGATCATCGTGCCGTCCGGCACCAGGTTCCAGATTTCACGCAT
Organism: Pseudomonas sp. LB3P81; assembly: GCF_054897965.1. NCBI lineage: Bacteria > Pseudomonadati > Pseudomonadota > Gammaproteobacteria > Pseudomonadales > Pseudomonadaceae > Pseudomonas > Pseudomonas sp. LB3P81. Next base: position 4,536,924 of record NZ_JBUBVG010000001.1, read on the forward strand.
GTCCATATTGCGCATGGCGATGCAGCCGTCGGTCCAGTCCAGAGTGTGGAACAGGTCCTCAGGGGTGTCTTCGGTGTCCGGCGTTCCGTGGATCATGATCATGCCGCCGGGCTCGACGCCTTCGCGCCGCGCGCGCGCGGAGTCGCTGATGTTCGGGTAGGAGATGTGCATCGCCAGGTTGAATTTATCGCTGACCTTGCGCCAGTCCAGCCAATAGAAACCTTCAGGCGTGCGTTTGTCGCCCTCCATCAGTTTCGGCCCCTTGGGGCGTTTGCCCAGGGAAATGCGATAGGTCTTGAGCGGCTTGCCGTCGTTGATCAATTGCAATTGGTGGGTGGACTTGAGAACCAGGACTTTTTCGATGACTTTGCCGTCCAGGGTTTCCGCAACGGAAGCCTGTGACATGGCAACGAACGACAAGCAAAACACGGCAAGCAACCAGCGCATTGAAACGATATCCCTGAAAGGTGTCGCGGCTATTTTATTGTAGGAGCTGCCGCAGGCTGCGATCTTTTAACGTCTGCGAAAATCCCGAAACTGAAATCAAGTAATGGCAGGCTGAGCAAGCGGCGGGATCGACTCGGACCGCACGGGGTAGACCTCAGTCCGCCGGTCAGCGAAGAAGCATTCTAAAGTACGGCCCACCGTGCGGAAAGCCAGGTCGGACCACGGGATGTCGGCTTCGTCGAAAAGTGCCACTTCCAGGCTCTCCGGGCCGGCGGAAAAATCCAGGTCCGCCAGCTCCGCGCGAAAGAACACATGCACCTGACTGATGTGCGGCACGTCGATCAACGTATAGATGCTCAGGTTGCGCACCCGCGCGCAGGCTTCTTCAGCTGTTTCGCGAATGGCCGCCTGCTCGATGGTTTCGCCGTTCTCCATGAAACCGGCGGGCAGGGTCCAGTAACCGAGCCGTGGCTCGATGGCGCGTCGGCACAGCAACACTTTCGAGCCCCAGGTCGCCACGCAGCCGGCGACGATATTGGGGTTCTGGTAGTGAATCGCGTGACAGCTGTCACAGACAAAACGCAGACGCGAATCACCTTCCGGAATGCGTTGTGTCACCGGGTTGCCGCACTGACTGCAAAATTTCATGCTTGGGTTCCTGAATGCTGCGCCTATCTTGGCGTGCGGCGGTGTCTGTCGGCAAGTTGTCGTTTCGCGACACGCGGCAGTTCGGGGGTTGGGCGGTCGGTGTGATTGGTGCATGATGCGAAGTAGCGAATAAAACGAGAAGACTCATGCTGGACGAGCTACTGCATCGAGTAAGCAACCACACCCCACGCACACTGGAAACCGACAAGCGTTTCCCTGAGGCCGCGGTACTGGTGCCCATCACTCGCAGTGATGAACCGGAACTGGTTCTCACCCTGCGCGCCAGCGGGCTCTCGACCCATGGCGGTGAAGTCGCCTTCCCTGGCGGACGACGGGATCCTGAAGACCCGGACCTGATTTTCACCGCGCTGCGCGAAGCCGAAGAAGAAATCGGCCTGCCGCCGGGGCTGGTCGAAGTCATCGGCCCGCTGAGTCCACTGATCTCCCTGCACGGCATCAAGGTCACGCCTTATGTCGGCGTGATTCCGGATTTCGTCGAGTACCGGGCCAACGATGCCGAGATCGCCGCCGTGTTCAGCGTGCCCCTGGAGTTCTTCCGCAAGGACCCGCGCGAACATACCCATCGCATCGATTACCAGGGGCACAGCTGGTATGTGCCGAGTTATCGTTATGGCGAATACAAGATCTGGGGCCTGACGGCGATCATGATCGTCGAGTTGATCAACCTGCTCTATGACGCCAAAATCAGCCTGCACCAGCCTCCCAAGAGTTTTATCAACACCTGAAGCCATCGTTCGTATGGCGTGAATCACGGCTGCCTGAGCCTGAGGACAACACGATGAAATACCGCCTGGGCGACGCCCGTGTCGAGACCCATCCGCAGAGCTGGGTAGCACCCAATGCCGTGCTGGTGGGCAAGGTCAAACTGGAAGAGGGCGCCAACGTCTGGTTCAACGCGGTACTGCGCGGCGACAACGAATTGATCCTGATCGGCAAGAACAGCAACGTCCAGGACGGTACCGTGATGCACACCGACATGGGCTATCCGCTGACCATCGGCACTGGCGTGACCATCGGCCACAACGCCATGCTTCATGGCTGCACCGTCGGCGATTACAGCCTGATCGGCATCAACGCGGTGATCCTCAACGGTGCGAAGATCGGCAAGAACTGCATCATCGGCGCCAACTCGCTGATCGGCGAAGGTAAGGAAATTCCGGACGGTTCGCTGGTCATGGGCTCGCCGGGCAAGGTTGTTCGTGAGCTGACCGAGCCACAAAAGAAGATGCTCGAGGCCAGCGCTGCGCACTATGTGCATAACTCGCAGCGTTATGCCCGCGATCTGGCAGAGCAGGAAGAATGAACACGCCTGAACGTCCGGTGCGATCGCCCTGCGTGAATATCTGTGCGCTGGACGACGATGACATTTGCACCGGGTGTCAGCGCACGGTGGAAGAGATCACGCGCTGGAGTCGGATGGACAACGAAGAGCGGCGCAAGGTGTTGGGGTTGTGTCATGAGCGGGCGAAATCGAGTGGGTTGATTTGGATGCTGCCTTCCAAATCCGATTCCTGAGCCTTGTGAGTTTTTGTGGTTGATGAGGTTTTTGTGGCGAGGGAGCTTGCTCCCGCTGGCTGCGAAGCAGCCCAAAACTGACAGGTCCTGTTTTATCTGACACCCCATGCTCTGATTTTGGGGCCGCTTCGCAGCCCAGCGGGAGCAAGCTCCCTCGCCACAGGTTATTTGTGAGCTAAAGATAAAGTAATCTGTGCGCCAAATTGACAGGTATTCCCGCGCCACATGCTCTTCCTGATCGCCTTCATCTTCTTCGGCATGATCGACGCCTTCACCCCGGCCGTGATCCTCACCGCCATGGGTTCGAAGTTCGCCGGTGTCACGGCTGTGTGGCTGATCATGGCGTGGCGCCTGTGCAAACAGGCCGTCGCCGGCTGAAGCCAAACCCTGCGGTTCATGTAAAATGCCGCGCTTTCTCCCCATGGGAAGCGCGCGTGGCGTTGCATCCCTCGATGATCCGCTCCTTTGAGGACCTGAGATGACCCGTATCGGAACTCCATTGTCGCCAACCGCGACCCGCGTATTGATGTGTGGCTGTGGCGAGTTGGGCAAGGAAGTGGTGATCGAGCTGCAGCGCCTGGGCGTTGAAGTGATTGCCGTGGATCGCTACGCCAACGCGCCGGCCATGCAAGTGGCCCATCGCAGCCACGTGATCAACATGCTCGACGGCGCTGCCCTGCGTGCGGTGATCGAAGCCGAGAAGCCGCATTTCATCGTGCCGGAAATCGAAGCCATCGCCACCGCGACCCTGGTCGAACTGGAAGCCGAAGGCTTCACCGTGATCCCGACTGCACGCGCCGCGCAACTGACCATGAACCGTGAAGGCATCCGTCGCCTGGCCGCTGAAGAGCTGGACCTTCCGACCTCGCCGTACCACTTCGCCGATACCTTCGAGGACTACAGCAAGGCCGTTCAGGACTTGGGTTTCCCGTGCGTGGTCAAGCCGGTCATGAGTTCGTCGGGCAAAGGCCAGAGCCTGCTGCGCAGCGCCGATGACGTGAAAACCGCGTGGGATTACGCCCAGGAAGGCGGCCGCGCCGGTAAAGGTCGCGTGATCATCGAAGGTTTCATCGACTTCGACTACGAAATAACCCTGCTGACCGTGCGTCACGTCGGCGGCACCACCTTCTGCGCGCCGGTCGGTCACCGTCAGGAGAAGGGCGACTACCAGGAATCCTGGCAGCCGCAAGCCATGAGCCCGGTTGCGCTGGCGGAATCCGAGCGCGTAGCCAAAGCGGTTACTGAAGCCTTGGGCGGTCGTGGTCTGTTTGGTGTCGAGCTGTTCATCAAAGGCGATCAGGTGTGGTTCAGCGAAGTGTCGCCGCGCCCGCATGACACCGGTTTGGTGACCCTGATTTCTCAGGACCTGTCGCAGTTCGCGCTGCACGCGCGGGCCATTCTGGGCTTGCCGATTCCTTTGATTCGTCAGTTCGGCCCATCGGCTTCGGCGGTGATTCTGGTGGAAGGGCAGTCGACCCAGACCGCATTCGCCAACCTGGGTGCTGCGTTGAGCGAGCCGGATACGGCGTTGCGTCTGTTCGGCAAGCCTGAGGTGAATGGCCAGCGGCGGATGGGTGTGGCGCTGGCGCGGGATGAATCGATTGAAGCGGCCCGGGCTAAAGCGACCCGTGCTTCTCAGGCTGTTGTTGTAGAGCTGTAACCGAGTCGCGACCTTCGCGAGCAAGCCCGCTCCCACATTTGATCGATGTGAACACAGATGTTGTGTGCACCCAAATCTAATGTGGGAGCGGGCTCGCTCCGGGCGGCGCTCCGACGAAGCTTTTGACTTTGCTTTATGCCACCCGATTCAAATCGTTATGCCGCGTCTCCTTCAGGCACAGCACTGCAATCAAACTCAGCACCGCCGCCCCCGACACGTACCCGCCGACATAACTCAGACCGCCCACCGCCACCAGCTTCTGCGCGAAGAACGGCGCCGCCGAGGCTCCGACAATACCGCCCAGGTTGTAGGCCGCTGACGCGCCGGTATAGCGCACATGCGTCGGAAACAGCTCCGCCAGCAACGCACCCATCGGCGCAAACGTCACGCCCATCAGAAACAGCTCGATGCACAGAAACAGCGCCACGCCCCAGGTCGAACCCTGGGTCATCAGCGGCTCCATCAAGAACCCGGACAGAATCGCCAGCACGCCACCGATGATCAGCACCGGTTTACGTCCATAACGGTCACTGGCCCAGGCCGATAACGGTGTGGCGGCGGCCATGAACAGCACGTCGAAGCACAGCAGGGCGAGGAAGGTTTCGCGGGTGTAGCCGAGCGTCGACACGCCATAACTCAGCGAAAACACCGTCGAGATGTAGAACAGCGCGTAGCACACCACCATCGAACCGGCCCCCAACAGCATTGGTGCGGTTATCCCTGACAGTCATGTGCCCCAGTGGAGCGAATTATTATGGTCGAACACCCAGGGATGTGGGTTTGAAGCGGAGTGCGGGTAGCACGGGGGTGGGGCGGGGCCTGGGTAAGCGGGATCGATTATAGGAAGGTGGCTAACGATCGAACAAGTGGCCAGCGCTGGCGATGGCTTTTGTGGCGAGGGAGCTTGCTCCCGCTCGGGCGCGCAGCGGCCGCAAAATGGCTGAATGAGTGCTAGCAGGATAATTGCGGCGTCTGTGATTGGGTCTGCTTCGCAGCCCAGCGGGAGCAAGCTCCCTCGCCACAGGGGGCGCCAAGCTTTAGATGACTGCTGGAACTGAACTGGTGTGCCAGATCAGCACGCGCGTCACGCGATTGTCTTCCGTCTCCAGAATCTCCAGCCGATAGCGCCCGATCTTCAGGCACACCGCACTCTCCGGAATCGTCTCCAGCGCCTCGGTTACCAGCCCGTTAAGGGTTTTCGGGCCATCGCTGGGCAAGTGCCAGCCGAGACTTTTGTTCAGGTCGCGTATCGACGCCGCACCATCGATCACCAGTCGTCCATCGGCCTGCGGATGGATGTGCGGGTTATCCAGGCTGTGCTGGCTTTCGAATTCGCCGACGATTTCTTCGAGAATGTCTTCCAGGGTGACGATGCCCAGCACTTCGCCGTACTCGTCGACCACCATGCCCAGGCGCCGCTGCTGCTTGTGGAAATTCAGCAGTTGCAGCTGCAGCGGGGTGCTTTCCGGCACGAAGTAGGGATCGTGACACGCTGCCAGCAGCGCTTCGCGAGTCAGGTGGCCATCGGGCAACAGATGGCGGATCTGCCGGGTGTTGAGCACCGCCTCGACCTGATTGATGTCGCTGTGGAAAACCGGCAGGCGCGTGCGCCGATTGGCACGAAGCTGTTCGAGGATTTCTTCGATCGAGTCGTCCAGGTTGATCCCGTCGACGTCACTGCGCGGCACCAGAATGTCGTTGACCGTGATGTTGTCCAGCGCGTGGATGCCCGACACCGGGTGCGGGCGAGAGACAGGGTGTTCCAGGTCGTCGCGCCGATCATTCGGCGTCTCGTCTTCGCTTTGCTGCACCACGTTGGCTTTGCGGGCAAACGGTCTCATCAGCAACTGGCTGACGCCGTCAAGCAGCCAGGCGGCCGGGTAGATGATTTTCAGCGGCACGCCGAGCAAGGTGTTGCCCAGGGCCAGGATCGCGTCGGGGTAGCGGGCGGCGAGGGTGCGCGGCAGGTAGTCGGCGAATACCAGCAGAATCACGCCAGCGCCGAGGAAAGCCGCCCATGGCCCATTTTCGGCCCAGGTGAAAATCGCCAGCAAGGTGCTGATGACCACCACCAGCACGCGGCACAGGGTGTTACAGAAAATCAGGCTGTTGAGCGGAAAACTCAGTTTCGCCACCGGCTTGTCGCTGGCACGCGAGGCAGTGCGTTGAGCCAGCAAGTGCTGCTGCGCCACCTCGATGGCGGTAAACAGCCCCGACCATAAAATCAACAGGGCCACTACTGCGAGCATCGGCCCTATGGGCAAGTCGTCCATTAATGCCGCCCGTCAGATGTGCAGGATGTATTCACGAACCAGCTTGCTGCCGAAATACGCCAGCATCAGCAGGCAGAAACCGGCGAGGGTCCAGCGAATGGCCTTGTGTCCGCGCCAGCCGAGGCGGTTACGACCCCAGAGCAGCACACTGAAGACGATCCAGGCCAGGCACGCCAGCAGGGTTTTGTGCACCAGGTGCTGGGCGAACAGGTTGTCGACGAACAGCCAGCCGGAAAGCAGCGAAAGCGACAACAGGGTCCAGCCGGCCCAAAGGAAACCGAACAGCAGGCTTTCCATGGTTTGCAGCGGCGGGAAGTTCTTGATCAGTCCGGACGGGTGCTTGTGCTTGAGCTGATGGTCCTGAACCAGCAGCAGCAAGGCCTGGAACATCGCAATGGTGAACATGCCGTAAGCAAGGATCGACAGCAGGATGTGCGCGAGGATGCCTGGCTCTTCATCAATGATCTGCACCGTACCGGCCGGGGCGAGCTGCGCCAGCAACACGGTCGCGGCGCCCAGCGGGAACAGCAATATAAGCAGGTTTTCCACCGGGATCCGCGAGCAGGCCAGCAGCGTCAGGGCGATGACCGCCGCGGCAATCAGGCTGGCGGCACTGAAGAAGTCCAGGCCCAAGCCGATTGGCGTCAGCAGATGGGTGAACAGGCTGGCGCTATGGGCCAGGACGGCCAGCACGCCGAGCGTAACCAGCAGGCGCTTGTTCGCCTTGGCGCCGGAGGCCAGACGAGTGCCCTGATAGAGGGTCGCAGCGGCATATAAGCAGGCGGCGGCGAGTGTGGTCAGCAAACTGGGTGACAAGGGGAGCATAAATCCTGTTAGGCAAGCCCGAAAGGCGCTGAGTTTGGCATAGAACCCACACGCCACGAAAGTGCGAGGTGTCCGCCAGTCGCAGTCTTCGCTATAATCCGCGACCTGCCCACGCCGCAGGCTCGCCGAGCACATGTTGATTCCGGTCTGGGCCGCCATTATCCCGGTCTACACAGGGCCTGAAAGGATCGCGCAATGTTTGAAAACTTAACCGACCGTCTCTCGCAGACGCTGCGCCATGTCACCGGCAAGGCCAAGCTGACCGAGGACAACATCAAAGACACCCTGCGCGAAGTGCGCATGGCGTTGCTCGAAGCCGACGTCGCCTTGCCGGTGGTGAAGGACTTCGTCAATTCGGTCAAGGAACGCGCCGTCGGCACCGAGGTGTCGCGCAGCCTGACGCCGGGCCAGGCCTTCGTGAAGATCGTCCAGGCCGAACTCGAAAGCCTGATGGGCGCGGCCAACGAAGACCTCAACCTGAGCGCCGTTCCGCCAGCCGTCGTGCTGATGGCCGGTTTGCAGGGCGCTGGTAAAACCACCACCGCCGGCAAACTTGCGCGCTTCCTTAAAGAGCGCAAGAAGAAGTCGGTCATGGTCGTGTCCGCGGACGTCTACCGTCCGGCAGCGATCAAGCAGCTGGAAATGCTCGCGGGTGAAGTCGGCGTTACCTTCTTCCCGTCCGACCTGAGCCAGAAGCCGGTCGAGATCGCGCAAGCGGCTATAAAAGAAGCAAAGCTTAAGTTTATTGATGTGGTCATCGTCGATACCGCCGGTCGTCTGCACATCGACGAAGAGATGATGGGCGAGATCAAGGCGTTGCACGCCGCGATCAACCCGGTCGAAACGCTGTTCGTGGTTGACGCCATGACCGGTCAGGACGCCGCCAACACGGCCAAGGCCTTCGGCGATGCGCTGCCGCTGACCGGTGTGATCCTGACCAAGGTCGACGGCGACGCCCGTGGCGGTGCCGCCCTGTCGGTGCGCGCCATCACCGGCAAGCCGATCAAGTTCATCGGTATGGGCGAGAAGAGCGAAGCGCTCGAACCGTTCCACCCTGAGCGTATCGCATCGCGCATCCTCGGCATGGGCGACGTGCTCAGCCTGATCGAACAGGCCGAAGCGACCCTCGACAAGGACAAGGCCGACAAGCTGGCCAAGAAGCTGAAGAAGGGCAAGGGTTTCGACCTCGAAGACTTCCGCGATCAGCTGCAACAGATGAAGAACATGGGCGGCCTCGGCGGCCTCATGGACAAACTGCCGAACATCGGCGGCGTGAACCTGGCGCAGATGGGCAACGCCCAGGGCGCGGCAGAGAAACAATTCAAGCAGATGGAAGCCATCATCAATTCCATGACCCCGGCCGAGCGCCGCGACCCTGAGCTGATCAGCGGTTCGCGCAAGCGCCGGATCGCCATGGGCTCCGGCACCCAGGTGCAGGACATCGGTCGCTTGATCAAGCAGCACAAGCAGATGCAGAAGATGATGAAGAAGTTCTCCGCGAAAGGCGGAATGGCCAAAATGATGCGCGGCATGGGCGGTATGTTGCCCGGCGGCGGCATGCCGAAAATGTAAAGAATCCGCGCCGGCAGTGATGTCGGCGCAGACCCGCAGGGATGCGGGATCTCCAGCAAACCCGCACTTGGCGGGAGCTGACTGGCCGTTTTCAACGACGGCTCTATAGCAAATCTGGATGGCGTCCGATAGGCCGCCGGAAAAAGTCATTTGCAAAAGTCCGGATATTCCTTAGAATATGCGGCCTTTCGGGCACCTATGCCCGCTGTGCCTTTAGATTTGCAGCACCGACTACAGGAACGATGTTCACATGCTAACAATCCGTCTTGCCCTTGGCGGCTCCAAAAAGCGCCCGTTTTACCACTTGACCGTAACCGACAGCCGCAACCCGCGCGACGGTTCGCACAAGGAACAGGTTGGTTTCTTCAACCCTGTTGCTCGTGGTCAAGAAGTTCGTCTGTCCGTGAACCAAGAGCGCGTAGCCTACTGGCTGAGCGTTGGTGCACAACCTTCTGAGCGTGTTGCTCAGTTGTTGAAGGACGCTGCTAAGGCTGCGGCCTGAGCAATATGAGCGCGGCGCCTGCTATTGCTGATGATTTGATCGTTATCGGCAAGATTTATTCTGTTCATGGCGTTCGCGGCGAAGTGAAGGTTTATTCCTTTACTGATCCGACTGAAAACCTGTTGCAGTACAAAACCTGGACGCTCAAGCGCGAAGGCAATGTGAAACAGGTCGAGCTGGTCAGTGGACGTGGGAGCGACAAGTTCCTGGTCGCAAAGCTCAAGGGTCTCGATGATCGTGAAGAAGCGCGTCTTCTGGCCGGTTATGAGATCTGCGTGCCGCGCAATCTGTTCCCTGAATTGACCGACGGCGAGTACTACTGGTACCAGCTGGAAGGTCTGAAGGTTATTGATCAACTCGGGCAATTGCTCGGGAAAATCGATCATCTTCTGGAAACCGGCGCCAATGATGTAATGGTGGTCAAGCCTTGCGCTGGCAGCCTGGATGATCGCGAACGCCTGTTGCCCTATACGGAGCAATGCGTGTTGGCCGTCGACCTGGTCGCAGGCGAGATGAAGGTGGATTGGGATGCGGACTTCTAAGCGTGGCTAACTTGCGCGTAGAAGTGATCAGTTTGTTTCCCGAGATGTTCTCCGCCATCAGCGAGTACGGCATCACCAGTCGGGCGGTGAAACAGGGGCTCTTGCAGCTCACCTGTTGGAACCCGCGAGACTACACGACGGATCGACATCACACTGTGGATGATCGCCCATTTGGCGGTGGTCCGGGCATGGTGATGAAGATCAAGCCCCTGGAAGATGCTCTGGTTCAGGCCAAGGCAGCAGCCGGGGAGGCGGCGAAGGTGATTTACCTGTCCCCCCAAGGCCGTCAACTGACTCAGTCGGCGGTACGCGAGTTGGCGAATCTGGATGCATTGATCCTGATTGCCGGCCGCTATGAAGGCATTGACGAGCGTTTTATTGATGCTCATGTCGATGAAGAGTGGTCGATTGGCGACTATGTACTGTCTGGCGGCGAGCTGCCGGCGATGGTCCTGATCGATGCGGTTACACGACTGCTGCCTGGAGCTTTAGGGCATGCGGACTCCGCCGAGGAAGATTCCTTTACGGATGGTTTGCTGGATTGCCCGCACTACACCCGACCGGAGGTGTATGCGGATCAGCGTGTTCCCGACGTATTGCTAAGTGGCAATCACGCGCACATCCGGCGTTGGCGTTTACAGCAGTCCCTTGGTAGGACCTTTGAACGACGCGCCGATCTTCTGGAAAGCCGCTCGCTTTCTGGAGAAGAGAAGAAGCTGCTCGAGGAATACATCCGCGAGCGGGACGATAGTTAACAACGTATCGATGGTAAGTCCGTTGATTTACCTTAGGAGCACAGCATGACTAACAAAATCATCCTTGCACTCGAAGCAGAGCAGATGACCAAAGAGATCCCTACCTTTGCCCCGGGCGACACCATTGTCGTTCAGGTGAAAGTGAAGGAAGGCGACCGTTCGCGTCTGCAAGCGTTCGAAGGTGTTGTTATCGCCAAGCGTAACCGCGGCGTAAACAGTGCTTTCACCGTTCGTAAAATCTCCAACGGTGTTGGCGTAGAGCGTACTTTCCAGACCTACAGCCCGCAAATCGACAGCATGGCCGTTAAACGTCGCGGTGACGTACGTAAAGCCAAGCTGTACTACCTGCGTGACCTGTCCGGTAAAGCAGCTCGCATCAAGGAAAAACTGGCTTAAGTCCAGCTTCCGATGCAGAAAAAAGCAGCCTACGGGCTGCTTTTTTGTTGCCTGCGATTTATCTTCCTTGGCCGTACTGTCGGTCCTGCCTGAGCCTTTATGCCCGCCATCGATCATCCTTTGATAGACCAGTTTCTCGACGCGCTGTGGCTGGAGAAAGGTCTTTCCGATAACACCCGCGATGCCTATCGCAGTGACCTGGCCTTGTTCAACGGCTGGTTGCAGGAGAAGGGGCTGGAGTTGATCAACGCCGGCCGCGAATTGATCCTCGATCACTTGGCCTGGCGTCTGGAGCAAAACTACAAACCTCGCTCAACCGCACGATTTCTCTCCGGCGTGCGTGGTTTCTATCGCTATTTGCTGCGGGAAAAGTTGATCGCGGTCGATCCGACGTTACGCGTCGATATGCCTCAGCTCGGTAGGCCGTTGCCTAAATCCTTGTCGGAAGCAGATGTGGAGGCGTTGCTGAAGGCGCCCGACTTGAGCGAAGCCATCGGTCAGCGGGACCGCGCCATGCTCGAAGTGCTTTACGCCTGCGGCCTGCGGGTGACGGAACTGATCAGCCTGACACTGGAGCAGGTCAACCTGCGTCAGGGCGTACTGCGAGTGATGGGCAAGGGCAGCAAGGAGCGCCTGGTACCGATGGGTGAGGAGGCGATTGTCTGGGTCGAGCGTTACATGCGCGACGCCCGTGGCGAACTGCTCGGCGGGCGTCCCAGCGATGTGCTGTTTCCCAGCCAGCGCGGCGAGCAGATGACTCGCCAGACCTTCTGGCACCGGATCAAGCACCAGGCCAAGGTTGCCGGGATCGGCAAGTCGCTGTCGCCACACACCTTGCGCCATGCCTTCGCTACGCATTTGCTCAACCACGGCGCCGATTTGCGGGTGGTGCAAATGCTGCTCGGCCACAGCGATTTGTCGACCACCCAGATCTACACCCACGTCGCCCGGGCGCGTTTGCAGGACCTGCACGCCAAACACCACCCGCGCGGCTAACGTCCCTTATGGATAAACAATGACCTCTGTGGCGAGGGAGCTTGCTCCCGCTGGGTCGCGCAGCGGCCCCAAAACCACACACTGCCGTCAATCAGGAAAATCGAAGTGCCTGGTTTGCGACTGCTGCGCAGTCGAGCGGGAGCAAGCTCCCTCGCCACAATGATGTGCGTCGCGGGGTGTCTTGCGACAGGCGCATTCGGCCCCACTGGCCTTATGTGGTAGGCTTTGCCGGTTTGCACGATGGGCGGTTATGACCCGGTGTTTCGGCACGGGCGTTCTGATCGTCCCATTTGTCCGCCTTCAGGAGTTCTCATGCGTCTGACCCAGATTTTCGCCGCCGCAGCCATTGCGTTGGTCAGCACCTTTGCCGTCGCCGATGACGCGGCCGACAAAGCCATCCGTAAAAGCCTGGAAAACCTCCAGCTCGAAGTGCCGGTAGAAAGCATCACCGCCAGTCCGTTGCCCGGCCTGTACGAAGTCAAGCTCAAGGGCAGCCGCGTGCTTTACGCCAGCGCCGACGGCCAGTACGTGGTTCAGGGCTACATGTTCCAGCTCAAGGACGGCAAACCGGTCAACCTGACCGAGAAGGCCGAACGCCTTGGCATTTCCAAGCTGGTCAACGAGATTCCGGTCGCGGAAACCGTGGTTTACCCGGCCATTGGCGAAACCAAATCGCACATCACTGTGTTCACCGACACCACCTGCCCGTACTGCCACAAACTGCACGCGGAAGTGCCTGAGCTGAACAAGCGCGGCATTGAAGTGCGTTACGTCGCGTTCCCGCGCCAGGGCCTGGGCTCGCCGGGTGACGAACAGCTGCAAGCAGTCTGGTGCTCGAAAGACAAGAAAGCGGCCATGGACAAAATGGTCGACGGCAAGGAAATCAAGGCCGCCAAGTGCGATAACCCGGTTTCCAAACAGTTCGCTCTCGGCCAGTCGATCGGCGTGAACGGCACACCGGCCATCGTTTTGGCTGACGGTCAGGTCATTCCGGGCTACCAGCCTGCGCCACAAGTCGCCAAACTGGCGCTGGGCGCGAAGTAAATTCGCATCGTCACGGCCAGCCTTTGACGATCATGGTCCGGCGGCAACATTTGCCGGGCCATTAATAGAGAGCCGCGAGCACGCGGCTGTTTTCACGGCCGGCCTTGAGTCGGCCGTTTCATGGGGAGTTCACAGTGAAACCGGTCAAAGTAGGCATCTGTGGGTTAGGGACCGTCGGTGGCGGTACCTTCAACGTACTTCAGCGCAACGCCGAGGAAATTGCTCGTCGTGCCGGGCGTGGTATCGAAGTGGCACAAATTGCCATGCGCACGCCAAAGCCTCAGTTCCAAACGACCGGTATTGCGATTACCAACGATGTCTTCGAAGTGGCCACGAACCCTGAGATCGACATCGTTATAGAGCTGATGGGCGGCTACACCGTTGCCCGCGAGCTGGTACTCAAGGCCATCGAGAATGGCAAGCATGTGGTCACCGCGAACAAGGCACTGATTGCCGTTCACGGTAATGAAATTTTTGCCAAGGCTCGCGAGAAAGGCGTGATCGTGGCATTCGAAGCGGCTGTGGCCGGTGGCATTCCGGTGATCAAGGCGATCCGTGAAGGCCTGTCGGCCAACCGCATCAACTGGGTCGCCGGCATCATCAACGGCACCGGCAACTTCATCCTCACCGAGATGCGCGAGAAGGGTCGCACCTTCGAAGACGTACTCGCCGAGGCGCAAGCCCTGGGTTACGCCGAAGCCGATCCGACCTTCGACGTTGAAGGCATCGACGCAGCCCACAAGCTGACGATCCTGGCCTCCATCGCGTTCGGCATTCCGCTGCAATTCGACAAGGCTTACACCGAAGGCATCACCAAGCTGACCACCGCTGACGTAAATTACGCCGAAGCGCTGGGCTATCGCATCAAGCACCTGGGCGTCGCTCGCAGCACTGCGGCTGGCATCGAGTTGCGGGTGCACCCGACGCTGATCCCGGCTGATCGTCTGATCGCCAACGTCAACGGCGTGATGAACGCGGTGATGGTCAACGGTGACGCTGCCGGTTCGACCCTGTTCTACGGCGCCGGCGCCGGCATGGAGCCGACCGCTTCGTCGGTGATCGCTGACCTGGTGGACGTGGTTCGCGCCATGACCTCCGATCCGGAAAACCGCGTACCGCATCTGGCCTTCCAGCCGGATTCGCTGTCGGCGCATCCGATCCTGCCGATCGAAGCCTGCGAAAGCGCTTACTACCTGCGCATTCAGGCCAAGGACCATCCGGGCGTGCTGGCTCAGGTCGCGAGTATCCTGTCGGAGCGCGGCATCAACATCGAATCGATCATGCAGAAAGAAGTCGAAGAGCATGACGGTCTGGTGCCGATGATCCTGCTGACTCACCGTGTGCTGGAACAGCACATGAACGACGCGATCGCCGCCCTCGAAGCCCTGACAGGCGTGGTCGGTCCGGTCGTACGGATCCGCGTCGAGCACCTGAACTAAGCCGTTATCGTTCACCGGGCCTGCGTGCGGGCCCGGGTTTGCGAACACTGTCTATTGGAGCCAGTCATGCGTTATATCAGTACCCGCGGCCAGGCACCGGCCCTGAATTTCGAAGACGTCCTGCTGGCCGGTCTCGCCACCGACGGCGGTCTGTACGTCCCGGAAAACCTGCCACGTTTCACCCAGGAAGAAATCGCTTCCTGGGCCGGTTTGCCGTATCACGAGCTGGCCTTCCGGGTGATGCGCCCGTTCGTCACCGGCAGCATTCCTGATGCCGATTTCAAAAAGATTCTGGAAGAGACTTACGGCGTGTTCTCGCACAACGCCGTGGCACCGTTGCGTCAACTGAACGGTAACGAATGGGTGCTGGAGCTGTTCCATGGCCCGACCCTGGCGTTCAAGGATTTCGCCCTGCAACTGCTCGGTCGTTTGCTCGACTATGTGCTGGAAAAACGCGGTGAGCGCGTGGTGATTGTCGGCGCCACCTCCGGTGATACCGGTTCGGCTGCCATCGAAGGCTGCAAGCACTGCGAAAACGTCGACATCTTCATCCTGCACCCGCACAACCGTGTGTCCGAAGTGCAGCGTCGCCAGATGACCACTATCTTCGGCGAGAACATCCACAACATCGCCATCGAAGGCAACTTCGATGACTGCCAGGAAATGGTCAAGGCGAGCTTCGCTGATCAGAGTTTCCTCAAGGGCACGCGTCTGGTAGCGGTGAACTCGATCAACTGGGCGCGGATCATGGCCCAGATCGTTTACTACTTCCACGCAGCCCTGCAGTTGGGCGGCCCGGCGCGTTCGGTGTCGTTCTCGGTGCCGACCGGCAACTTCGGCGACATCTTCGCCGGCTACCTGGCGCGGAACATGGGCCTGCCGATCAACCAGTTGATCGTCGCCACCAACCGCAACGACATCCTGCACCGCTTCATGAGCGGCAATCAGTACGTCAAGGAAACCCTGCACGCCACGCTGTCGCCGTCGATGGACATCATGGTGTCGTCGAACTTCGAACGTCTGCTGTTTGACCTGCACGGTCGTAACGGTGCGGCAATTGCCGGTTTGATGGATTCGTTCAAGCTGGGCGGCGGTTTCAGCGTTGAACAGGAGCGTTGGACCGAAGCTCGCAAGCTGTTTGATTCGCTGGCCGTGGATGATGCGCAAACCTGCGAAACCATCGCTGAAGTCTATGAGCAGACGGGTGAGTTGCTGGATCCGCACACTGCTATCGGCGTGAAGGCTGCGCGGGAATGCCGTCGTAGTCTGGATATTCCGATGGTGATTCTCGGCACTGCGCACCCGGTCAAGTTCCCGGATGCGGTGGAGAAGGCTGGCGTCGGTAAAGCGCTGGAACTGCCTGTGCACCTGGCTGATCTGTTTGAGCGGGATGAGCGTTGCACCGTGTTGCCGAATGACCTCAAGGCTGTGCAAGCGTTTGTCAGTCAGCATGGGAATCGTGGTAAGCCGCTGTAACCGGGTAGTTTGGTTTACATATCCGTTTCTGCGGTAACGGCCACCTATGGTTCCGCTTTTACAGCGGGTCACTTGGAAAAGCGCCAAGTAACCAAGCGCTTTTGCCCCTTTCGTTCGGTGGCTCGCTAAGGCTCGCCATGCCCTCGCTCCGGTCCTGCTCCGTGGGCCCGCCGCGATCGGTCATCCATGGCCGTGCGCGGCTAACCCGGCATCCATGCCGGGTTGCCCACTGCGCAGAACCTGCGCTCGGCCTCTCGAGGGGGCGTGCACCGCAAAAGCAAAAGCGAGGCGGCCTCTGGGCCGACCGGGGCATCAAGCGGGCGCGCTTCGCTGATTGGGCCGTGCACACACTCTGGGCTCTGACGCGGATTCCCTGTGGGAGCGGGCTTGCTCGCGAAAGCGGTGGGTCAGGCAACATTTATGGCGACTGACCCACCGCTTTCGCGAGCAAGCCCGCTCCCACATTGGATATCTGTTGGGCATGGCATTGGTGTTTACCGTCCACCGCCGATGACATGACCGGACTAGACGTCAGGTCGGCTATCAGGCCGCCTCGCCTCGCCTTGGCTTTTGATTTGGCTTTTGAGGTATACGCCCCCTCGAGAGGCCGAGCGCAGGTTCTGCGTAGTGGGCAACCCGGCATGGATGCCGGGTTAGCCGCGCACGGCCATGGATGGCCGATCGCGGCGGGCCCACGGAGCAGGACCGGAGCGAGGGCATGCCGAGCACTAGCGAGGCACCGAACGAAAGGGGCAAAAGCGCTTGGTTACTTGGCGCTTTTCCAAGTGACTCGCCGTAAGGGCGAAACCAATAGCAGCCATTACCGAAGAAACGGATATTCACCCAATCCCAATCCCAATCCCAATCCCATCTCCAATCCCATCTCCAATCCAAATCCCCACCGCCGCATAAGCCCATACACAAACCTGTCATCTGCGCCATGCATGCTCTATCAACCAGAGACGCCAATGCGTCTGCAACTGGAATCCAGAACTTTCTTCTCGGGCCGGTGGTCACTTATTGTAGACACGCCCCAGGCACTTCATTTTCGGACTATTGAGTGGTGATCGAGATGGAAAGTATCAGTCTATTGCTCGGTGAGGCTCTGAGCCCGTACCAGGTGACGTTGACCCCGTCGGGCGCCCATGGCGAATGCCTGGTGACATTGAAGAGCGCGACTGGCGCGATCGTGGTCGAACGGGAGTTCAATCAGGCTCAGTTGACCAACAAACGTCTGCTCACGGATGTGGTCGACGGTTTGCACCGCGATCTGATGATTGCCGAAGGACGCCTGGAACCCTGCGTCATCGCGGCGTTGCGCAATGCTGCACAAGACAAGGTCCTGGGTCGGCGGTAATTGAATTTAGTTTTGTGGGAACCTTCCTTGGCCAAGGTCAGTCAGACCATGTAACAGCAGGATCAAGCATTGTGCTCCGGTGCTTGTAGTCGTGCTGTTACTGGCCTTTATGTAGGCCACGTTTAACCCCGAGTCGTCTCCCCACTTCTCGGGGTTTCTTTTTGCCCGCGATTTGTCATTGCCCGGCCTGATGCTCAAAAAACGCCTTGGTTTCCTTCAGGTAGTCGCTGCCGCGCGCCGGATCCAGCCAGTCTGCATACAACGAATCCAGGTGATCGCGGGACAGGTTGCGCAGCAGTTGGTTGATCTCGCTGGTCGCCTGCCGGCCCTGAGGCGTGTCCGAACAACCGATGTGCCCGGACAGGTACTTGCCGGTGCCCTTGATCGGATAAAACTCCAGCTGGTCGTCCGTGATGAGTTTTTGACTGGCCTGATAGCGGATCTCTGGCCAGTAACCCAAGACCACCTGCAATCGGCCCAGGCGCTGCATCTGCAGCAGACTGCCAAGGGCATCGGTGCCGTAATGAGGCGTCAGGGCGCCTTCCGGTGCCTGCCGCAGAAGGGCGTCGACCACTTCACCGTAACTGCGCTCGGCAACCACGCCGACTTTATTACTGCTGCTTTTCAGCAGCGCCGCCAGATCGACTTCTCCCTCAATCAGAAAAGGTTCCAGCACCGGTCGATCTCCCTGCCGGACGACGAGTCCATTGCTGACAGCGCGGAACGCTGGAACAGAAAATGAAATCCACTGTTCGCGCTCCTTGGTCTTGAGCAACGAGGGGTCGCATGTAAACGGTTCTTCGTGGAGCATTTGCAGGGCGCGTGCCCGGTTCACCCGCATCAGCGTGTGCTGGTATTGCGGCATACCGGCGATCAGCTGCGGCAACATTTGATCGATGATCCCCTGATCTTTTTTCGGCCCCTCGAAGATAATCGTGGGTGGTAGATCTCGCAGCAACCAGATCAGCGTTTCCTTCGGTTGCGCCCAGACTGGCGAAACCGGCCCTGCCAATAGCGCGCAAGCCGCCGCCACCCGCCAGACGCGGGAGTGGTGGAGTGATGTTGAAAGCAGGCGCTTCAGCTTAAATAGCTCCGTCTTCACGCAGCTTTGCGATCTGTTCCTTGTCATAGCCAAGATCGTTGAGTACCTGCGCATTATGTTCGCCCAACTGCGGCCCGACCCATTGCGAACTGCCGGGTGTCTCTGAGAGTTTCGGCACGATTCCCGGCATCTTGAAATCTTTACCGTCCGGCAGCTTCGCTTTGAGGAACATTTCCCGCGCCAGGTACTGCGGATCATTGAACATGTCTTCGGCACTGAAGATCCGGCTGGCGGGAACGTCGGCCTGATTCAACTGCTCGATGATGGCGTCGAGCGGCAGCGAATTGACCCAGCGATCAATCACCCCATAAATCTCGTCGCGACGGCTGTCACGCCCGTCGTTGCTGGCCAGCGTCGGGTCGTTGGCCAGGTCTTCGCGGCCGATGATCAGCATGAAACGTTTGAAAATCGCATCGCCGTTGGCGCCGATCTGCACATGTTTACCATCAGCGCTGGTGTGGATCGAGGAGGGCGTGATGCCCGGCATGATGTTGCCGGTGCGCTCGCGGATGAAGCCGAACACGTCGAACTCCGGGACCATGCTTTCCATCATGGCGAAGATCGCTTCGTACAGCGCCACATCCACCACTTGACCCTGACCGCCGTTGACTTCGCGATGACGCAAGGCCATCAGCGCGCCGATCACGCCCCAGAGCGCGGCAATCGAGTCGCCGATGGAAATCCCGGTGCGCACCGGTGGCCGATCCTCGAAACCGGTGATGTAGCGCAGGCCGCCCATGGATTCGCCGACGGCGCCAAAGCCCGGCTGATCCTTCATTGGCCCGGTCTGGCCGAACCCCGAGAGGCGCACCATCACCAGTTTCGGGTTCAGTGCGTGCAAGACTTCCCAGCCCAAGCCAAGCTTTTCCAGCACGCCGGGGCGAAAATTCTCGATCAGGATGTCCGCTTCACCGAGCAGCTTTTTCAGGATCGCCAGGCCGTCCGGGTGTTTCAGGTTCAGGGTCAGGGACTTCTTGTTGCGCGCCTGAACGAACCACCACAACGAAGTGCCTTCATACAACTTGCGCCATTTGCGCAACGGGTCGCCGCCGTCGGGGGATTCGATCTTGATCACTTCGGCACCGAATTCGCCGCAGATGCGCGAGGCAAACGGCCCGGCGATCAAGGTGCCCAATTCAATGACTTTAAGACCTGAGAGTGGCTTGGCGGTGAACGGCATGCTGGATCCTGTAGGACAAAGGCTTGGCTGATAGAGCGTTTTAGCACAGCCCGCAGTCAGTCGCTCAAGGTTGATGGTCGCGAATTCGTTGATTGCCTGCCGCATCGGTTAGACTTGCCGCCTTTCCACGTATCAAGAAGCCCGTTCATGGCCCAGCCGTCCACGACCTACAAGTTTGAACTGAACCTCACCGACCTCGACCGCAGCGTTTACGAGACGGTGAAGCAGACCATCGCCCGTCACCCTTCGGAAACCGAAGAGCGCATGACTGTGCGACTGCTGGCCTACGCCTTCTGGTACAACGAGCAGCTGTCGTTTGGCCGTGGTCTGTCAGACGTGGATGAACCCGCCCTGTGGGAAAAGAGCCTGGACGACCGTGTCCTGCACTGGATCGAAGTCGGTCAGCCAGACGCCGATCGCCTGACCTGGTGCTCGCGTCGTACCGAGCGCACCAGCCTGCTGGCCTATGGCAGCCTGCGCGTGTGGGAAACCAAAGTGATCCCGGCGATCAAGAACCTGAAAAACGTGCACATCGCTGCTGTGCCACAGGAAGTCCTGGAAACCTTGGCCAAAGACATGCCGCGCGTTATCAAGTGGGACGTGATGATCAGCGAAGGGACGATTTTCGTCACCGACGACCGTGGTCAGCACGAAGTCCAGTTGCAGTGGTTGAGCGGCGAACGCGGCTGATTTTTCACCGCGTCATTCGGTTTTATCCTACGTATTCAAGAGAAGCACCTGTCACCCCATGCGCATCGAACCTCGCCTGTTGCCCGACACCCTGCCATTCCTCGGTGATCTGCCGCCGCTGCTTACCCGCCTGTATGCGGCGCGGGGCGTGCAGTCCGAGGCTGAACTGGACAAGAGCCTGGCGCGGCTGATTCCGTTCCAGCAGCTAAAAGGCATTGATGCCGCGGTGGATTTGCTGGTGACGGCGCTGGAGCAGCGCCAGCGGATTCTGATCGTCGGCGACTTCGACGCTGACGGCGCGACGGCCAGTACCGTCGGCATGCTGGGCTTGCGCCTGTTGGGCGCGGCGCATGTCGACTATCTGGTGCCGAACCGTTTCGAGTATGGCTACGGCCTGACACCGGAAATCGTCGAAGTGGCGCTGACCCGTACGCCGCAGCTGCTGATCACCGTGGACAACGGCATCTCCAGCGTCGAAGGCGTGGCGGCGGCGAAAAAGGCGGGTCTTCAGGTGCTGGTCACCGACCACCACTTGCCCGGCGATGAACTGCCGTTGGCCGATGCCATCGTCAATCCCAATCAACCGGGTTGCGGGTTTCCGAGCAAGGCTTTGGCCGGTGTCGGGGTGATTTTCTACGTGCTGATGGCATTGCGCGCGCGTTTGCGCAGCCTCGGCTGGTATGAGAGCAAGCCGCAGCCGAACATCGGTGAGTTGCTGGATCTGGTGGCACTGGGCAGCGTCGCCGACGTGGTGCCGCTGGACGCCAACAACCGGATTCTCGTACATCAAGGCCTGGAGCGAATTCGCGCCGGACGCGCGCGGCCGGGGGTCAAGGCGATCCTCGAAGTCGCCAAGCGCGACCACACGCGCATTACCTCAACTGATCTGGGGTTCATTGTCGGCCCGCGTTTGAACGCGGCAGGGCGGCTGGATGACATGAGCCTGGGCATCGAATGCCTGCTCACCGACGATGCCGGACTCGCCCGGGAAATGGCCGTTCAGCTCGATGGCATGAACCAGGATCGCAAATCCATCGAGCAAGGCATGCAGCGCGAGGCGCTGGCCCAGCTCAAGGATTTGTCGGTTGAGTCGATGCCGTTTGGCCTGTGCCTGTTCGATCCCGAGTGGCACCAGGGTGTCATCGGCATCCTCGCCTCGCGTATGAAAGAGCGTTATTTCCGTCCGACGATTGCCTTTGCCGACGCGGGCGATGGCATGCTCAAGGGCTCGGGGCGTTCGGTCCAGGGGTTTCATATTCGCGACGCCTTGAGCGTGGTGGCGGCGCAGCATCCAAACCTGATCAGCAAGTACGGCGGCCACGCCATGGCGGCCGGATTGACCTTGCCGGAAGCGAACTTTCCGTTGTTCGCCGAAGCCTTTGACGCTGTAGTGCGCAGGCAATTGCGTGAGGAAGACCTGACCGGGCGTCTGCTGTCGGACGGGACGCTGGCGGTCGAGGAGTTTCACCTCGAACTGGCCCGTGCACTGCGTCATGCCGGGCCGTGGGGGCAGAACTTTCCGGAGCCGTTGTTTCACGGGGTGTTCCAGTTGGTCGAACAACGAGTGGTCGGCGAGCGGCACCTCAAAGTGGTGCTGAGAAGCGAATGTGGTTCGGTGAAGCTGGACGGCATCGCTTTTGGCATCGACCGCGATATCTGGCCGAACCCGACGATCAAATGGGTCGAATTGGCTTACAAGCTCGACCTTAACGAGTTTCGCGGGAATGAGACGGTCCAGCTGATGATTGCCCACATCGAACCGCGATAACGCCTAAAAGATCGCAGCCTTCGGCAGCTCTTACGGGGATCGACGTACCCTGTAGGAGCTGCCGAAGGCTGCGATCTTTTCTTGAACCCGCCGAGATCCCCCATTGTCGACTAGGCTCTAAGCACTGCTTGATAATCCTTGTGACGTCTTGTCGAATTTTTTGCCCGCGGGGGCGGGTGCTGCACCTTTATTTCCTGTCACTCGTCGACTTTTCAAACAGAACCCTGGAGCCTGCCCACTGATTCGAGAGGTGCCCCATGAGTCTGCTGCTTGAACCCTATACCCTTCGCCAATTGACCCTGCTCAACCGCATCGCGGTGTCCCCGATGTGCCAGTATTCCAGCGTCGATGGCCTGGCCAATGACTGGCATCTTGTCCACCTTGGCAGTCGTGCGGTTGGCGGGGCCGGTTTGATTTTTACTGAAGCCACGGCCGTCACTGCCGATGGACGCATCACCGCGGAAGACCTCGGTTTGTGGCATGACGAACAGATCGAACCCCTGCAACGCATCACGCGCTTCATCGCCGCCCAAGGGGCTGTCGCCGGCATTCAGTTGGCCCATGCCGGGCGCAAGGCCAGCACCCATCGGCCGTGGATTGGCAAGCACGGTAGCGTCAAACCGGAAGACGGCGGCTGGACACCCGTCGGTCCTTCACCGATTGCGTTCGACCCGCAGCACACACCACCGAAGCAGCTCGATGAGGGCCAGATCGCCGAGGTCATTCAAGCGTTCGTCGACTCGGCGAAACGTGCACTGACCGCCGGTTTCAAAGTTGTCGAAGTCCACGCTGCCCACGGTTATCTGTTGCACCAGTTTCTTTCGCCGTTGAGCAATCAGCGGCGCGATCAGTATGGTGGCTCGTTCGAAAACCGGATTCGGTTGGTGTTGCAAGTCACCGAAGCGGTGCGGGCGGTGTGGCCAGAGGAGTTGCCGGTGTTTGTGCGTGTGTCGGCTACCGATTGGGTGGAGGACGGCTGGAATCCGGATGAAACTGTTGAACTGGCGCGACGGCTCAAGGGTTTGGGCGTGGATCTGATTGATGTCTCTTCGGGCGGCACAGCGGCCAATGCCGAAATTCCTACCGGACCCGGTTATCAGACCCGTTTTGCCGAGCGTGTGCGCAAGGAGTCAGGCATGGCGACTGGCACGGTGGGCATGATTACCGAGCCGGCTCAAGCCGAGCACATTCTGCGCACCTGTCAGGCAGATATCATCTTTCTTGCCCGTGAGTTGCTGCGTGATCCGTACTGGCCGTTGCATGCAGATGATGACCTTGGAGGGAACAAAGCCATCTGGCCGGCGCAGTATCAGCGTGCGACGCATCGGGATCAGCCGATTCATGAGTCGGATTTGCGTGATTGAGTTTTTGGAGTTGGAGTTGGAGTACATATCCGTTGCTGCGGTCACGGCGGCTATTGGTTTCGCCCTTACGGCGAGTCACTTTCGAAAAGCGCGAAAGTAACCAAAGCGCTTTTGCCCCTTTCGTTCGGTGCCTCGCCTAGGCTCGGCATGCCCTCGCTCCGGTCCTGCTCCGTGGGCCCGCCGCGATCGGCCATCCCTGGCCGTGCGCGGCTAACCCGGCATCCATGCCGGGTTGCCCACTGCGCAGAACCTGCGCTCGGCCTCTCGAGGGGGCAAGAAGATCAAAAGCCAGATCAAGAACGCGCGAGGCGGTCTGATAGCCGACCTGATGTTTAGTCTGGCCAGGCATCGGTGGTGAGCGTTGAACACCAATGTCATGCCCAACAAAAATCCACTGTGGGAGCGGCGGTGCGACGATTCGACTTGCTCGCGAAGGCGGACTCACATTCAACATTGATGTCGACTGACACGGCCTCTTCGCGAGCAAGCCCGCTCCCACAGGTACTCATTTGCAAATTCAGATTATGTGAACGATCAAGTCAGCGAAGCGCGCCCGCTTGATGCCCAGGTCGGCCCAGAGGCCGCCTCGTTTTTGCTGTTGCGGTACACGCCCCCTCGAGAGGCCGAGTGCAGGTTCTGCGCAGTGGGCAACCCGGCATGGATGCCGGGTTAGCCGCGCACGGCCAAGGATGGCCGATCGCGGCGGGCCCACGGAGCAGGACCGGAGCGAGGGCATGCCGAGCCCCAGCGAGGCACCGAACGACAGGGGCAAAAGCCCTTGGTTACTTGGGGCTCTTCCAAGTGACTCGCCGTAAGGGCGAAACCAATAGCCGCCGTGACCGAAGAAACGGATATGTACCCCAACTGCAGGCTTTTGGGTTTCAGACAATCACAACCTGCTGCGGACGATTCAAGCGCTTGTTGAAATCCAGCCAAACCCCCAGCAACACCATCAACCCGGCCCCCACCAGCGCAGTAAATACCTGCATGGCAAACGCATCATCGGTCAACGCGTTGATCATGTCCGCCAAGGGCGCCAACAACACGCCGAGGCAGAAAATCTC
Organism: Pseudomonas sp. LB3P81; assembly: GCF_054897965.1. Lineage (NCBI taxonomy): Bacteria > Pseudomonadati > Pseudomonadota > Gammaproteobacteria > Pseudomonadales > Pseudomonadaceae > Pseudomonas > Pseudomonas sp. LB3P81. The sequence continues at coordinate 4,561,560 of NZ_JBUBVG010000001.1, forward strand.
CAGCGAGTAACGCCCCATGCGACAGCATTGCCGCGCCAGCCAGTTTTGCGTCCAGCCAGTGTCCGGCAACAGTTTCGCAGTGACGTACGCCAGCGCCAGAAAGTGCAGCAACCGCACCGGCGACAGGTCGGTCTTGCTGATCGGGTACACCAGGTTACTCAGCCAGCCCGGCATCATCGCATCATGAATTTCCGGCCATCGCCACGAGACCGTAATCACACCGGTGATAACCACATACACCAACGCACTGATAAACAATGGCTGACACCGCAGCGGACGAGTCTCGGGTAACCGTGGCCGCTGCCCGTGAGTCGCAGCGGCACCACCGAGTACAAACAACAGTTGCCAGACGACCGGGTTGAAGTACCACACGCCGTCTTTGATCGCCGCCAGGTTCCAGCCGAACCACGGCGCCAGCAGGTACACGGTCAACGACACCGCCACCACCGCCCAGGCCTTGCGCACCAGCATCGGCAACACCAGCGGTAAACCGGCCAGCAACACGATGTACAGCGGCAGCGGGTCCATGAGGTTCGGTTTGAAGCGCAGCAGCAGTTCATCCACCAAGGCTTGCTGAGGGTTGGTGATGAAATGGTGCATGCCCATTTCCTCCACCAGATCCCGGGTTTCCACGTGACTGTTGGCGAAGAACACGATGCCCATCAACATCGCCAGCAGGAAAATATGCACCACGTAGAGCACCCAGGCGCGGCGCAGGATCTTAACGCAGGCGATCAGATAACCATCGCGCTGAAGGATTTTGCCGTAAGCCAGGACCGCCGCATAACCGGCCAGAAACACGAAGATTTCGGCGGCATCGCTGAAACCGAAGTTACGCGGGGTGATTTGACCGAGGGGGTTGTGAGGCACGTGATCCCAAAAGATAAAGATCAGCGCCAGGCCTCGAAAAAAGTCGATTCGGTGATCGCGTTCAAACGTCATGACAGCAGGCTCGTGAACGGGTGTTGAATTAAGAAGTGAACGGAGGCGCCACAGGTTGCGCGCCGCACATCGGCGGCGCGCAGGGTGGCGTGATTCGTGGGTAATTGCAAAATCCCGATATTACTGAATGTCTCAAATGCCTACCTTGACCTAAGCTGGCTGTACGAATCTGCCCACCGGTCTGGCGGGGCAATGGCGCGCAAGAACGACGGCGGACGGCCTCTGTCGAGCAGTTACACGGCATTGTTCAGGAGCGTGAGATGTGAAGGTTTCGCTGATCGTTCCGGTGTTCAACGAAGAGCAGGCGATCGGCCTGTTTTACCAGGCGGTGCGCCGCGAGTTGAGGCTTGGCGGCAGCGAGGTCGAGATCGTGTTCATCAACGATGGCAGTACCGATGGCACGGCAGAGCAGGCCAAAGCGCTGGCGCAGGTCGATGATCTCGTGCTGCTGATCAACTTTTCGCGCAACTTCGGCAAGGAGCCGGCACTGTTCGCCGGCCTGGAATATGCGACCGGCGACGCGGTGATTCCCATGGATGTCGATCTGCAGGACCCGATCAGCGTCATTCCGCTGTTGATTGATGAATGGCAGAAAGGCGCGGATGTGGTGCTCGCCAAACGCCGCAATCGTGGCGCCGATGGTTACCTGAAACGCCACACGGCATCGCTGTTCTACCGTGTGCTGAATCGTATCTCGTACACCCGGATAGAGGAAAACGTTGGCGATTTCCGGTTGATGGATCGCAAGGTGGTCAACGTCATCCGCGCACTGCCCGAGCACCAGTTGTTCATGAAGGGCGTGCTGTCGTGGGCCGGGTTCAACACGGCGGTGGTCGAATACGAGCGTGCCGGGAGGGTGGCCGGTGCCAGCAAGTTCAATGGCTGGAAACTCTGGAACCTGGCCCTCGAAGGCGTGACGTCGTTCAGCACCGTTCCGTTGCGCTTGTGGACGTACATCGGCGGCGGCATTTCGATTTTCGCGGTGCTTTACGCGGTGTACATGGTCCTGGACAAGATTTTCTTCGGCAACAACGTCCCCGGTTACCCGTCGTTGATGACGGCCATTCTGTTTCTCGGCGGCGTGCAGTTGATCGGTATCGGCATTCTCGGCGAGTACGTCGGGCGGATCTACATCGAAGCCAAGCATCGGCCGCGCTATGTGGTGAGAGACATCGTCGGCGGTAAAGACCGGCTCGGGCTTTAGCATGGGCCGGTTTAGCGATTTCCTCGGTAAAGAACTCGGGCCACGCCAGGTCTGGCTGTTTTTTCTGCTCGCGACGTTGCTATATGTCGTGCCGCTGATTCTCGCGGACTACCCGTACATTGATGACAACTGGCGTTCGCTGTCGGCCGGCATGGCCTGGGCGGAACAGGGACGCTTGTTTACCCAGCTGTTCTACAACCTGCTGACGTTCAGTAACGCGGCGCCGAACATCTTTCCGTTGCCTCTCTTGATCGCCACGCTGGCGATGGCCTCGGCATTGACCCGGCTGACGTTTCACTACTATCCACAGCCGACGATTGCCTGTTGCCTGGTGCCGTTGCCACTTTGGTACAACCCGTTTTTTCTGCAGAACCTGTCCTATCAATATGACGGTCCCGCCATGGCTTTGAGCCTGGTGGCGGTGATTTATGCGATCACCTTTCGTCACCCTTCGCGCAGTCGACTATGGCTGGTGTCAGCGTTGCTGATTGCACTGGCGCTGGGGCTCTATCAGATCAGCCTGAATGTGTTTCTGGGCTTGTGTTGCCTGGAACTGCTCAGAGGCGTGAATGACCGATTGGCCTGGCCGCAGCTGTGCGGGTTGATCGGCTGGAAACTGGCGCAGGTCACTATGGGCTGGCTGATGTATTGCGTCAGTGCCGTGGCGTTCATGAGTCAGGATCGTGCGTTGTTGTTGAACTGGGCCGCCGCGCCGCTGCTGCAATTGCACGTCAACATCGGCAGGGTGCTGGAGAAAGTCGTGCTGCTGTTTCACGGCGGATTCGCCTGGGTGTTCGCCGCGCTGTTGCTGTGTGCCATGGCCGGCGCTGTCCAGGTAGGGCTGAAGGTGCTGGAGCGTCAGGACAACGGACCGAAGAAAGGCTTGATCGGCCTGCTGTGTTTGCTGAGCTTGCCGATCGTGACGCTGCTGGTGTCGGGCATCGCGCTGTTTTTCCGCGACTTCAACGAGGGCGCCCGGACCTTGATGGGTTTCGCCGTGCTGCTGGTGTTGTTGTTCTACTTGAGCCACCTGGCGCTGGCGCGGATCCATGAACGGCTGCCGCTGTTGCTGGTGGTGCCATTGCTGGCGATGCTGTCGTTGTCGTACGCCTACGGCCGGGTACTGACGGTGCAGAAAGCGTTCGCTTCCAGTGCACTCATGAGCCTTGAACACGACATCGCGACTCATCGGCAACTGCGCGAGGCCAAGCGGATTTACATGTCGGTGACGTATTCCGATCACTGGCTGCTGGGCGCCGCGGGTTCGTTCAAGCAGATGCCGGTGCTGCACTATCTGCTGAACATCGACTTTTTCATGCTGGCCGAAAACTTGCCGAAAGTGGGCATCACCAACGTCGTCGCGGAGAAGGAGCGCCGCAATGCGACGCGGGTGGGTTATCAGGGGTATCCGGCGCTGCTGGAGCGCCCGTTCTACCGGATTTACCTGCTGGGTGATTACGGTTTCATCGTCATGATAGAACCGGCCCCGATCAAGGCGCTTCGTTGGTGAACCGCCCGTTTGCCCTCAGGCTGCGACCGGCTCATCAGGCTCGAAGCTGTCCGCCCGCGCCATCTGCCACATGCGCGAGTAGAACTCGCCACTGACTTCACCGGTCAGCAACTCACCCGGTTTCAAGAACACATGCAGCTGCGAGAACAGCTTGATCTCGGTCGCCGACATGCGCCGCACCAGGTGCTTGGCGGACAACTGCGACGGATGATCGAGGCCGGCGGCGGCGAGCATTTCCGCCAGCGCCTTGAGGGTGTTGCGGTGGAAGTTGAACACGCGCTGGGCCTTGTCCGGAACGACGAGTGCGCGCTGGCGCAGGGTGTCCTGGGTGGCGACGCCGGTCGGGCATTTGTTGGTGTGGCACGACTGCGACTGGATGCAACCGATGGCGAACATGAAACCGCGCGCCGAGTTGGCCCAGTCGGCACCGATGGCCAACACGCTGGCAATGTCGAAGGCGCTGACGATCTTGCCGCTGGCGCCGAGTTTGATCTTGTCCCGCAGGTTCAGGCCCACCAGCGTGTTGTGCACGAACAGCAAACCTTCGCGCATCGGTACGCCGATGTGGTCGGTGAATTCCACAGGCGCCGCACCGGTGCCACCTTCCTTGCCATCGACGACGATGAAGTCCGGGAGGATGCCGGTTTCCAGCATGGCCTTGGCGATGCCCATGAATTCCCATGGGTGGCCGAGACAGAACTTGAAGCCCACCGGTTTACCGCCGGACAGTTCACGCAGTTGCTGGATGAAGTGCATCAGTTCGATCGGTGTGGAAAACGCACTGTGCCGCGACGGCGAGATGCAGTCTTCGCCCATCAGGATGCCACGGGTTTCGGCGATTTCCTTGGTGACTTTGTGCTTGGGCAGGATGCCGCCATGGCCGGGTTTGGCGCCTTGGGATAAAAAGTTAGAAGGCTGAAAGGTGTTGACCCAGAGATCGCTATGTCCAATCCATGAGGATTGTTTGGTGGTCACGCTGGATCAGTCATGAATACGTTCCCTGCCTAACGACCGTCCAACGCTTTGACTATGTCGAGTGTTGTGGCCCGCCCGTACTTTGATCTGCGCCTGAATAGTTGATTGGGGATATATAATATTCAATTAATTAGTGTTGAAGGTGTTGTAATTATTTTTATAAGTTGTTGATTGGGATAGGTATTTTTTGAGTTTGTGTGTCAGCGGAATAAACAGTGGCGTGGCCATTGAAATCGTGATTTAGTTGGCGCCAAGATGGATGGTAATTGGTAAATAGAAATTTCCTTTTATGAGGCTCTCGATGAAAAAATAGCTAAATCCCCGCCTTGATTATGCCAACTCCCGTGATAACAAGCTTTATGGCTTGTGTGTGAGTGTGGTTGCTAGAAACTAACGAAAAGTTTTTGAGTGCTCTGCTCAGGTAGTCGCCTGCTCGTAGGTTGCTACCTAGATTTTGTAGTGGATATTCTGATGGGTCGTAAACGCATTAAACCTGATGTCGAACAGGAGTTGCTGCTGGAGCAGTCACAGCAAAGATTTGACTTCAGAGACGAGGATGGTCTATTTCCATTTTCCAATGTATTCAGGTGGCGACCACAGAACGGTAAGGCGAAAGGAAAGGTCGTTTCGCTTACTCTAGATGCCCAAATGGCGACCGAAAAAGAATTATCAATAAAGGGAGAGAACAAATTTCGGTTTTTTTATTCTGAATTTAGAGAGCAATATCCGTGGGCAGTAAGAGCGCTTGCGCGTGGTCTTAAGACGATGTGTTTGAGTCGACGTATCTCACATCCGGAAGCATCCTATGGCAGATACAGTATTGGTGCATTTTTTCAGTATTGTAGGGATGAAAGTATAGCACTCGATAGTTTCGAGGATTTAAATTTTCAACTGCTTTGTCGTTGGCGAAATAGTTTGCGTTTCGTGGGGCAGGATAGCAGATACAAGTCTGTAGTGTTTAGGCGCTTTTGTAAAATTCTAGAATCGTTGATGGGTACTACGGAGTTTCCGGTAAAATTCGCAGTGCCAGTCTACAAGTCGGATGCTCCCGATCAGTTGCCTCCTTACAGCGATGCAGTGATGTATCAGTTGGTCGTAGCGGCAACTGCTGATATTGATAACATTATGAATCAAAATGCTGGTCATTACCCCGGTATCTTAAATGGGGTTTTAGATGAACCTAGTACGGTTGCTTGTTTAGGTGGTTCGACTGACTTCATATTATCGAGCGAGTTGGATAAAAAACAAATTCCGAGCCGCGAGACTCTATTTCCTTTTTTTCTGTTTTTTATCATATGCTCCGGTGCTAACAAGGAAACCGCTTGTACGTGGAAGAGAACGTATGAGGTCGGCGGTAAATTAGTCTCCCCTTTAGACTGGAAGGACCCCTTCGATCCGATGAAGTGCCGACTTCGAGGGATGAAGTTTCGCGGAAAAGGAAAACTTCTTTATGGAATCGAAGATTTTTGGGTGGAAATTTCGGATGAGGGGATTTACCCCGTACTAAAATTTTTGCTTTGGTATACAGAGCCATTGTCTGAGTTGGCTGATGATAAATTAAAGTACAATTTGTGGTTGTACAAAAGCCAGAATAAGAAAGGCGTTTATGATTACTATGAGCATGACGTTTTTTTTGAGGCGGCGAGAGCGTTTCTTTCAAAGAATGAAATCTGGGATATGCAATTCGGCAACGATGGGGAACTTCAAAAAAAACGAATTACTTCATTGGATAGTCGACGTTTTAGAAAGGTTTACACCGCTAAAGAGCTTTTGAAAGCTATTAAGGAGTGCCAAAATTCCCAAGAACTTGTGAGTCAGTTGCAGGGGGCATTACACCACGCAAGTTTTGATACAACTCTGGCCAGTTACATGTCGCTTGGTAAGTCAAAGGACATCATCGATTTAGGCATTTTTACCTTGCAAACTGAAATGGTTGCGGAAGCGAGAAAATTTCGGGGCGTTCGGGATGAACTTCATCAGTCAGAAGGGCGGCCTGGCATATACACCGCTTGTGCTGATCCTATCCATCCAGACTACGAGGGAGCATATGTCGAGGAAGGTACGGAATGTGGTGAATATGATATGTGCTTGGGGTGCACTCAAAGCAGGGTCTTCAAGGTGCACTTACCTAGGATTGCCATGCGTATTCTGCAATATGAGGACTTTCGCGAATCGATGCCACGCGATGCCTGGGAAGCGGAGTTTGGCAGAAAAATTGCCCGTGCTTATGACGTGCTGAATGGCTGGTCTGACCAGGACCAAGTCGAAGAAGCATGGCAGCGAGCGCGTGCTGGAAGCATCCATCTTCCTAAAATCATTGTACGGAGTTGATTTCAGTGGGCCCATATTTTTTATCGAAACCAAACCATGAGCAGGATGGAGAAGAAATTGACATCGTTGAGGCTCGTTGGATTGAATTGGATAAAACATCCGAGTTGTATGCAACTCGAAAAGTTTGCGAGTCGGAAATTTTTGGTAGTGATGTCTGGGACTTTCGTAAAGTTGGAGTCGACCGGCTTTTTTTTGATTCGCTGATCGGTCATACAGGTCGTGAGTATCTACCAATAAGACTGCTGCTAAAGCTTGTTGCATTCGTACTGATAGGGTTTAACGCCAGGGTTGAGCGCTCATATAGAACGGCGCACAATATTTTGTATGGCGCGAAGCAGTTAATACGCTGGTTGATTTCTCGCGAATATTTGGTTGCTGCTAACCCAAATGGTTATTTTAAGCTGCCCAGTGATCTTCAACCGGAAGAGTTAAAAGATATATTTAATTCTGTTGCGGCGACATCATGGCATGATAATACTAAGTTGGACAAATTTCGCTTTTTGTCTGAATGGTGGAAATTATCATATTCTGATGATTATCTTCCAGCTTGTTTAAGATTGGCTTGTGATCCACTTGACGGTAAAAACATAGGGGACTTACTCGTCAAGAGTCCGAATTCGGCTTCAGATACTAATGGCGATGATGAGGATGGTGATGATGATCCGCGTGGTTGGTTGCCCATTCCTTTGGATTTTGCATTTCCTATGGCCAAGCAAGCAGTGGAATATATCGAAGCTCATGCCGACGCCCTAATGAAATTTTATGAGGTCGTGTACGAAGGTATAGTTGACAAGCAAAGTGGAAGTACCGTAAGCCGTGGTCGAGTACTTAAAGAGTGTATGGAACGCGGTATTACGCTGGAGCAATTAGGGGAAGGGCTCCCATTTGCAATTGAGTTTGTCCGTCGCGCCGCGCCTTCCGATGAGTCTAAATTTGGTTATCGGATGGAGCGCAAGGTTGCGGAAAAGTCATTTTCGTATATTAGACGGGCTGCGGTCCTGATTATTCTGTTCACCACAGGGATGCGTGCGCGGGAGTTACGTAATCTGAAAGTCGGTTGCTGTGCTCAAGACTATCGCATTGGCGTGGAAAACTTCTATCGAATGAAGGTGACAATACAGAAGACAAGTGCAGAGTATGTCGTTGGGCAAAAAATCACCTTGCCCGTGCCGGAAATAACATTCCGTGCAGTTAAACTTCTTGAGGTGTTGGGGCGCAGGAATCGTCGTGAGGATTTTCTTGTTGCTCCGCTTCAGAATAATGAAAAAAGTGATCATGTAACGGGTCCGGTATCTCATCAGAGTATCATCAATTACATCCAGGATTTTTGTACGGATAGCGGTATCGATTATCGGCCTCATCCACATCAGTTTAGAAAGACCATCGCAGGTTGGTTTGCACTGAATAGTCCCGTATTAGGGCCGTTGCTTGTAATGAAGCTGTTCTCGCATAAAAAACTTAGCATGACTGAAATGTATTTTCGAAATAACCCACTTATTAGGTCTGCTCGTCAAGAGGTATTGGTCGAGCAGTCGTTGAAACTGGTTAAGAGCATCAGTCGTGCACTGCAATCGGGAAAAGTTGCGGGTGTTTCGGGTGACCGGCTCATGGCTGGAGTAAAAGCAGAACCTATTTTTGAAGGGTTGACGGGTGATAGGTTAGGTGCGTCGATAGAAGAATATCTGCGGGAGCGTGCTCTTCACGGTTCGATGCACTTTTTGCTGACTCCTTTCGTTATCTGCGTACTCAATCCTGATGATACTGACCAAAAGCCGTGCTCACAGTTGATTGCGAAGTCTGGAGGCATTGGCGGTGATGTCGCATCGATGGGGCTTCCTTCGCCAAGTAAATGCGTAGGCGCAAAATGTGATCATTGCTTGCTGACAGAATGTGAGTCCAGCAGTCTTGAGCAATCGCTTGAGTTTTATCGAGAGCTTATCCATGGAGCGGACTCTGAGGGTTACTCACAGAACCTGCATTTGCTGAAGTCTGCGAAAGAGTTTGTAGCGGAATATACGCCGCTTTTGGAGCAGATAAGATGAGTGACAGCTGGTTGAGGCTTGCACGAGCTGAACAGAGCATTGAACGTCTTCGTGCTGTTTGCCTCCGTTCAGGTAAAAAAATGTCGGTTAGGCAACTGGCCACCGAATCTGGTGTCGATAGAAAGTACTTTTACGGCCATATAAAAACGCCCGATGATAAACTTCGGCTTCGTTGGAAGAAATTGGGTGATGAGGTTAAAAAATTTAACCTTTCTCTGAACGCTGGGCGCGAGGGTGCCAATGGCGAGCAGTTGTCTGATAGTGATAAATTGCGAAATGCATTGATTGAAAATCACACGCTTGTTGAAAGTGCGGAGCAACTTGGCCTTATCAAAGCTCGGATGGAGGGGCAGCTCACCCAAGCGAGAGAAAAGAACGAAATACTGGAGGGACGGATCAGGTCCTTAGAGGGGCGCTTGAATGTTGAGCCTATAAGAAGCGGGCCGTACATTCCATTCACCCACAAACCGTTAGTCCTGTCACCAGACCGGATTGCTACCGGCAACGATTCGCTGAGTCGAACCAAGGCATGGGTGAGTGCTATTAACGAGCTTAGAATAGTGCTGGCTAGGCCATTGGAAAAAAATCTATACCTGACTATTGGAGTGCCTGGTAGCGGTAAGACTACTTGGGCACTCGCACTACAGGCTTCCAATCGATTGCCTGTTATCTTCGACGCTTGCAACATTACTAAATCGGACCGCTATGAGGTTCTGAATGTAGCCAATTCATATAAAGACGTACGTTGTATTGCAGTAGTGTTCCGAGTGTCATTGGATGTAGCGTTGCAACGGAATGCGAGTAGAGTAGGCGCCAAACGCGTACCGCCTGAGGTAATTTCTTCAATGTACGAGTCCATTGAATATCCAGAATTATTTGATAGCTTGGAACTGTTCGATGAAATTGTGATGGTGCGATAGTGGTTTGGGGTAGGATCATGTATTTAGAATTTGTAAGAGCCGAGGATGGGGTACAGATACCTCATGTTGCTGGTAAGCTTTCCTTTCCTTTAGTTAAATTTTTGATATATCAACGTAATTCTCCTATGAAAAGAGGAGGGCGCCGGGAAAAGCAAACATTAGAGAATGTCTACAGTCATATGAAGATATGGTTGGATTACTGCGCGGATCTATGACTTGGGTTTGATGAGGTAACCTATGAGGTACACCTTGAAGCGCTGCGTCGTTCCCTGAGGGGGCGTGGAGTCGAGGCAGAATCGCTGAATGTTTATTATCGAACCTGGAGAGGCTTCTACGAGTGGTGTGACTCTCAAAGTATACCTACGCTAATGCAGTTCCCTGCAAAACATAAGGTTGTGCGCAACTCTGATAGCGGAGGGCAAGGCACGGGAGGGTCTTTTAGGGCGTCGTGGGCAGCTGATGTTGATCCGGGTTTGGATAGTGTAGCGGTAGTATCTGACTATAAAGAGAAAATTGTAAATAGTTCGGAGTTCAAAACCTTTTCCGATGCGCTGAGTGACATAGATCCAGTTTTTGAAAAAATTGCATATATGATGGTCACCACTGGGCTGCGAGTTGGCGGGATCACTCAACTTCCGATTGGCGCTAATCGCCTAAATCCTCAATGGTTACGTTATCCTGAACTTAGAGAAAAGAGCCGTAAATTTCAGGAGTTGGTATACATCCCGAAAGGGCGGAAGCGTAAGCTTAAATGCATCGTTCTTACCGAAGCTTTAGCTGTACTCCATGAAGGGTATATAACTACGGTTAGAAGAGTCAGAGTCGATTTGTATCGGGAGAAACACAAGGGCCAGCTCGATGTACCGCTCTGGCTGAATAAGCATGGTAAGGAAGTAAATAAATTCGATATTTGGGAGGCGTTTCGCTCAGCGTCGAAAAAACTTGGGCGGCGCATTACTCCACATTTTATGCGTCACACATATGCTTCTTATGTTGTGTATAACTACTTTAAGGCTAATGGTCTTTCTCCTAGTCTTGCTTATGCGCATGATATTCACGAGCAGCTTCGTATCCAACTTGGTCATAGCGATATGAAAACTACGTATATGTACATACGAACCGTTATTCGCACAAAAATGGAAGCTTGGTTGCCTGTGCTAACACCGTTTATGAAACAGGAAATTGATACGCACCTGTCCGGGCAAGTATTGGCTACAGTCACGCGTTTTTTTGAACCAGACGCGTCTCGCTGATTTTATGGTTAACCAACTTCAGAGAGTCAGTCATGACCGGCGGCTTTCGACCATGTACTCAACCGGTCGAAGAACACATCATTAACTCTGTGCCTCCCAAGCAACATCACTCAACGGGATTTTGAGTTGCTGGCAAACGCCAGCTGGCGATGAAGCACATCAACAAACAGCCGCACATCACACCAAGGAGCACCGATGCTCCACAGAGTTCCAAAATGAAAGCTGCGGCGATGGGGCCACAGGCTTGGGCGACAAGTACCGGTCTTGCGAGCAGTCCCATTCGTATGCCATATCCTTGAGGTCCAAACAGCGCCAATGGAAGAGTGCCGCGAGCGATGGTGAGGATGCCGTTACCTGCTCCGTAAAGTGCAATCGCCACGAAGGCCAACCAGGGTAGGCCTGAGATCAGCAGCCCAAGTCCGATCAAACAAAGTAATACCCCCGCTCGTGCGGACCAAGTCGGGTGGAGATTTCTGCCGATGGAAAACTCTGCCACCCGTGCCGCGACTTGCGAGGGGCCAATCACCATACCGATGGCCAAAGCCACAGCAGTCGCGATCCCCAACTGCTTTAGGACATTCAGCAGGTGTACTGAGATGCCTGATACCACCAGCGCCAGAATCGTCAGCATGGCGCCAATCAACAAGAACAGGTGATTGGTGATATTAGGGCGAGGCTTGGACGCACCGGGTGACTCGGTTGTGACGGGATGAGGCGGTTGTTTTGTGCTTCCAGGAATCAACAAAGCGTGAATAGGGAGCCCGATTAGCAGGTGAGCTGCTGCGATGGCGAAACAGGCGCTCCTCCAGCCGATCCAACTCTCCAGTCCCGCTATCATCGGCCAACCGATGGTGCTGGCGAACCCGCCTAGCAGGGTCAATCCGGTAATCGACGTTCGAGCCCCTTCGCCGAAAAGACGCCCTAGCGTTGAGAATGCTGCATCGTATAACCCCGCCGCCATGGCGACGCCGATCAAGGTCCAGGCGAAGTAGTAAGTGGCAATGTTGCCCGCCAGTCCCATCAATAAGATGCCGAGAGCCAGCAGTATTGAGCTGGTGGCCAGGACTGAGCGTCCACCATGGCGATCAATCTGACGACCCACTGCCGGTGAGGAAGCTCCCGCTACCAGAAGCCCCCAGGACAAGCCACCTACCACGCCGGTGATGGACCACCCGGTTTCTTTAGCTATCGGAGCCGCAAGCACTGCGGGCAAGTAATAGGTCGACGCCCAAGCAAGAATCTGAGTGAAGCCCATCCCCCATACGAGTCTGGAGCGATTGATCGGGGGATGAATCTGCTCTGGAAGTGTCACGACCGGCACGCTCATTTTTAGTTGTCAGTAACAACAAGCTAGCTTCATCCACTGGGGAGCGTCAACCTGAAGATCGGTGTTGACGATTCCAAAATACGAGGATTATTGTTGCAGCTAACAACTAATTTGTGACGGTTATGACAAAGCGTAAAAACGATCATTTAACCCAGGATTCCGAGGACTTGTACGAGGCTTTGAACCAGCTTGTTCGCGTCTATCAGTTCCGTGATCGTGACCGGATCTGCTGTTACGACGTGTCTGTCACACAGTGCTACGCCGTCGAAACCCTGGTCAAAAGGGGCCCACTGCGCCTTCAGGTCTTGGCGGAAGAAATGTTTTTGGACAAGAGCACGGCGAGTCGAGTGATCGATACCCTGGAGCGCAAAGGGTACGTGTCCCGTGTCGAGGATGATGAAGATCGGCGAGCCGTGCGAATCCAGGCCACGGATGCTGGACGTGAGTTGTACGAGAAAATCAGGGCTGACCTGATTGCCGAGGAGCGAGCGATGATCGAGAACCTCTCGCCTGAAGCCAGGCAGGGAGCGTTGAGTTTGCTTAGGCAAATTACGCGGGCCACGGAGATTCGTTGCGGGCTTGTGAGCGAGTGCTGTCCAGCTGTGAAAAGCGAGGATTGAAAAAGGGAGAGTTTTCCCTTTTTTTGCCAAAAATGTTGTTACTACCAACGTAATGGAATGCCAACAATGCAAGTTCGTTTAGCTGAAGCCAAAGATACCGTTTCTATAGCTGCCATCTACAACCAAGGGATTGAGGAGCGTAGTTCTACGTTTGAAACGGCTCCTCGCAGTCCGGCAGACATGCTTGATCGCATCAACGCAATGGAACGTTATCCAGTATTGGTCATGGTCAATGAGGCCGATCAGGTTGTTGGATGGGCTGGGCTCAGTAGTTATCGCGCCCGTGCCTGTTACGACGGCATTGCGGATTTCTCCATTTACCTGGATCGCAGTGTTCGCGGCCAGGGGCTCTGCAAACAGTTGCTTCAGTCATTGCTGAAAGAAGCCGAAGTTCGCGGATTCTGGAAAGTCCTTTCACGCATTTTTACCTTCAATCACGCCAGCCTCGCATTGTGCGAAGCCTGTGGTTTCCGCCAAGTGGGCGTGTATGAAAAGCACGCCTGTCTGGAAGGCCGTTGGCTCGACTGCGCTATTGTCGAGCGCCTGTTTCCGGTCAATCAGCCAGCCTGAAGAAGGATTCAATCATGGAAAATAGTCATCTTCCCGTCGCCATTATTGGAGCAGGCCCGGTGGGTCTCGCCGCCGCTGTCCATTTGCTGGCCAGAGGCATCACTCCACTGATTCTGGAAGCCGGTCCGAAAGCTGGGTCCAGTATTGAAGAATGGGCGCATGTGAAGATGTTCTCTCCATGGCAGTTCAACGTGGACAAGGAGGCGGCCAAGCTTCTGTTGGCCGAAGGTTGGACTCCACCACAGGAAAACGAGTATCCAACAGGTCGTGAACTGCTGGATCGATTTGTTCGACCTCTCGCAGACATCGAACAGGTCAAGCGTCACTTGCAGCTCCATAGCCGTGTTCTGGCAGTCACCCGCGTCGGTCAAGATGTGATGAAGACCCAGGGCAGATCGACAGCTCCTTTCTTGCTGCGTGTTGCAGGGCCAGCAGGTGAACAGGATGTGCTGGCCAGCGCCGTCATTGATTCCTCGGGCACCTACCTGACGCCAAACTGGATGGGCGCCCATGGCATCCCAGCCTTGGGTGAGAACGAGCATGCAGCACACATTGCATATGGCATTCCGGAGGTGCTGGGTCGTGCCCGCAAGCGTTATGCGAACAAACGAGTGCTGGTGGTAGGTGGTGGTCACTCCGCATTCAACGCTCTCCAGGATCTGGTGCGGCTAAATCAAGAGGCACCGCAAACCAAAGTGCTTTGGGCGATCCGGGGTCATTCCCTTGAGCGCATTCTGGGAGGTGGTGCGAATGATCAGTTGGAAGAGCGCGGAAAGCTCGGCCTGAAGATTCGCCAGTTGCTCAATGACGGTGTGATCGAGTTGTTCAAAAACGTCGCTATCGATCAGGTTGTTGGCGATGGCCAAGGGCTGGTCGTGAAGGCGGCAGAGCAGTTACTTCCACCGGTAGACGAAATCATTGTATCGACTGGATTCCGCCCAGACCTGAGCCTGCTTGCTGAGCTACGTGTCTCACTTGATCCCGCAACTCAAAGCCCAGTGCTGCTTGCTCCAATGATTGATCCCAACGAGCACAGTTGCGGTACGGTCAGGCCCCATGGTGCGGTAGAGCTGGCCCATCCCGAGGAAGGTTTGTTCGTTGTGGGGATGAAGAGTTATGGCCGGGCGCCTACGTTCTTATTGATGACGGGGTATGAGCAGGTTCGGTCTGTCGTTGCGGCATTGGCAGGCGATTGGGACGCAGCGAAAAGGGTTGAGTTGGTCCTTCCGGAGACCGGCGTATGCAACTCGGATTTCGATGACGTCGATGATCGCTTGAAAGCTTCGGCAAGTCCGGCGACCTGTTGCGGTGCTGGAGGGGACAGTCCTGAAGTCGTACCTCGCTCCTCGCCAGGTTGTTGCAAAGCCTAGCGTGCAGCAACCAAACCCGCCTTTGACGACGGGGCGGGTTCGAAGGGCGGCCTTTCCATTTCTTCTGCATGTCCAGGTAGTCCTCGAATCCAGGTGCAACCTACTTCTGTATAAGTGACAGATTTATTATGAAAACCATATATACGCAGCCGCAGATATTGGCAGAGTCCCTGCAAGCGCCTTGCTTGGCTAGTGCCTTAATATAGGACCTTGGCTGAAGCTGCTCAGTGAAATTCAGTCGCTTTGATGGATTAATCTACCGTTTACCCTTTACCTCGCATGCGGAAAATCATATATTCGTAATACCGTATATGAGCTGAGGCTTCACAATGACCAGCAAAGCCCGTGTCCTGTTCGTCTGCACCGCCAATGCTGCACGCTCCCAGTTGGCCCAAGCGTTGTTGAGACATACCGACTCAGAGCATTTTGAGGCATTCAGTGCCGGCACAACTCCGACTCAGGTCGATCCGCGTACCTTTGAGGCCCTCTCGCACATTGGTGTGAGCAGCGAAGGCTTACGCAGCAAGTCGATAGACGAATTCCGAGGTGAGCGTTTCGATTACGTCATCACCTTGTGCGATAAGGCCGCAGCCGAATGCCTGTCGCTACCTGGAGCTGGTGAGGCGTTGGCCTGGAGTTTTGAGGACCCGGTGACCAGCACCAAACCCGATGCCTTCCGCCACACCCTTCACGAAATTCATGAGCGCATCAAGATGTTCGTCTTGGTCAAAAACAAACACTGAGAACCGATATGGCAGACCATCTGACTCCGACCACTGTTTTCAAATGCCTGGCTGACGACACTCGGGTGCGCACGATGTTGCTCATCACCCGCGAAGGAGAGCTATGTGTTTGCGAGCTGACCTGCGCGTTGAACGAGAGTCAGCCAAAAATCTCCAGGCACCTCGCACAACTACGGACTTGCGGCCTGTTGTCGGACCGTCGGCAAGGCCAATGGGTTTATTACCGACTGCACCCCAATCTGCCGGATTGGGTTCATCAAGTGCTGACCACGGTGCTGGAAAGCAACAAGCACTGGTTGAGCCCCGATGCCAAACGGCTTGATGAAATGGGTGACCGTCCTGAACGTGCAGCCGTGTGCTGTTAAAGCTGGATCTTCTGATTCCGCCTTCGAATACGAGATCGCTAGATGAAAATCCTGTTCCTCTGCACTGCTAACAGCTGCCGCAGCATCCTTTGTGAAGCGGTCTTCAATCACTTGGCACCGGAAGGCATGAAAGCCTACAGCGCTGGCAGTCAGCCCAAAGGTGAGGTGCATCCGCTGAGTCTCAAGACGCTGGAAAAAGCTGGTATTTCGACGACCGGGCTGTTCAGTAAGTCCAGCGATGTCCATGTAAACCTGGCTCCCGATTTCGTCATCACGGTGTGCGACAAGGCTGCCGGTGAAGCTTGCCCGGTATTTTTTGGACCAGCCACCAAGGCCCACTGGGGGCTGGCTGACCCTTCGGAATACCACGGGACTCCAGAAGACATCGAGGCAGCTTTTGAAGCCACCTTGAAGCAGATCAAAACGCGTATTGAAGCGTTCCTGGCATTGCCGCTTTCCCAACTGAGCGCCGAACAGCTCAAGGCAGAGCTGGCCCTGATTGGCACGCTGTAAGCACAGGAGCAATGATCATGAGTAAAAGCCGTCTTTCATTCCTGGACCGTTACCTGACGTTATGGATTTTTCTCGCCATGGCCCTGGGCATTGGTTTGGGGAGTCTGTTCGAAGGCTGGCCTCAGTGGCTCAACAGTCTTTCTGTGGGCACAACGAACATTCCCATCGCTATCGGTTTGATCGTGATGATGTATCCGCCGCTGGCCAAGGTTCGTTATGAGGAACTGCCGGAGGTCTTCAAGGACAAACGCATTCTCATTTTGTCTTTGGTCCAGAACTGGGTCATCGGCCCGGTGTTGATGTTCGCACTGGCGATCATTTTCCTTCGAGACCAACCGGAATACATGACGGGCCTTATCCTGATCGGTTTGGCGCGCTGCATAGCAATGGTGCTTGTCTGGAATCAGATCGCCGGCGGCAACAATCAGTACGTCGCCGGGTTGGTGGCATTCAACAGCATCTTCCAGATCCTGTTTTTCAGTGTGTATGCCTGGGTTTTCCTCGGGCTGTTGCCGCCGCTGTTTGGCCTGGAAGGCAATGTGATCGAGACCAGCTTTGTCAGCATTGCCCAGTCGGTGCTGATCTACCTGGGTGTGCCATTCCTAGCAGGCTTCCTGACCCGCAAGATCCTCATCGCACGTAAAGGAGCCGTCTGGTTTCAGGAACACTTCATTCCCAAGATCAGCCCGCTGACACTGGTGGCATTGCTGTTGACCATCGTGGCCATGTTCAGCCTCAAGGGTGACGTGGTGCTGCAATTGCCATTGGATGTATTGCGCATCGCGATCCCTCTGACAATCTACTTCGTGGTGATGTTCTTCATCAGCTTCTGGATGGGCAGGCTGCTCAAGGCTGATTACCCACGTACTACCGCGCTGGCTTTCACAGCCGCTAGCAACAACTTCGAACTGGCGATTGCCGTCGCCATTGCCACTTTCGGCCTTGCGTCCCCAGTCGCCTTCGCCACGGTAATTGGTCCGTTGGTGGAAGTACCGGTACTGATTTCCCTGGTCGGTGTGGCCCTGTGGCTGAAACGCCGCTGGTTCGATGAACCCAAGAGCGCTGTTGCGCAGGACAAAGACTATGTTTGATGACCATATCCCCCAACTCGAAACCGAACTGGTTGATCTCCCATCGACTGACAAGCTCGGTATCGAAAAGACCTCCATCCACAAGCCGCGCATTTTGTTGCTGTACGGATCGACCCGAGAGCGCTCCTTCAGCCGTCTGCTGGTAGAAGAAGCTGCTCGGCTGCTGGAGCACTTCGGCGCCGAGACGCGGATTTTCAATCCCTCCGGTTTGCCGCTGCCAGATGATGCTCCCGACGATCATCCACGCGTGAAGGAACTGCGCGACCTGGTGCTGTGGTCCGAGGGACAGGTCTGGTGCTCTCCAGAGCGTCACGGAAATATGAGTGCAGTGTTCAAGGCGCAGATTGACTGGGTGCCACTGTCCATGGGTGCGGTTCGCCCGACCCAAGGCAAAACCCTCGCAGTCATGCAGGTCTGTGGTGGTTCGCAGTCGTTCAACGTGGTCAATCAGCTGCGAGTGCTGGGCCGCTGGATGCGCATGTTCACCATCCCCAACCAGTCCTCTGTACCGAAGGCCTATATGGAATTCGACGATAACGGCCGGATGAAACCTTCCCCGTTTTATGACCGCGTCGTTGATGTGATGGAAGAGTTGGTGAAGTTCACGCTGCTGCTTCGCGACCGTCAGGACTATCTAGTCGACCGTTATTCCGAGCGTAAGGAATCGGCGGAAGAACTCATGAAACGTGTCAATCAGCGCTCCATCTGAGGATTTTTTACCTTGTCACAACACCCATATTCCGTACTGCCGTTGGCACAGTTCGATGGTCAGTTGATCTTCACCCCGTGCCCAGGCACGAAGGGCACCAAGCCCTTCGAGGCATTGCAAACCCTCAAGGATGCAGGCGCATCGGCGCTGCTGACGCTGATGCCGACCGAAGAGTTGCTCCAAAACGAAATCGGCCTGCTGCCCGAAGAATGCCAAATGCTTGGCATCGAGTGGTTTCACCTGCCTGTGGACGATGACCAAGCGCCTGGCGAAGCATTCAAGGCTGCGTGGGAACAGCATCATCCGCGTCTCAAGCAATTGCTGACCGAGGGGAAAACCATCGCCATCCATTGCAAAGGTGGCTCAGGGCGTACCGGTTTGGTTGCCGCTCAACTGCTGATCGAAAGCGGTGTGCCATTCAGCGATGCCATCCGCGATGTTCAGTCGTTGCGTCCACGCGCTATCCAGCATCCTGCCCATGTCGAATACATCGGTCAGTTCGACACCCTGTCGAACTCCCTCTGACAACAGATACAGAGCACAACAACATGACTATCAAAGTTGGTATCAATGGTTTCGGTCGGATCGGTCGCCTCGCTCTGCGAGCAGCCTGGAACTGGCCTGAGTTTGAGTTCGTACAGATTAACGATCCGGCTGGTGATGCAATCACCCATGCGCACCTGATCAACTTCGACTCCGTGCATGGTCGTTGGCACAACGAAGCCAGCGCTGAAGGCGATCAGGTGGTGATTGGCGGCAAGCACATCAAGGTGACCGCGAACAAAGCGATTGCCGACACCGACTGGTCGGGTTGCGATCTGGTGATCGAAGCCAGCGGCAAGATGAAAACCGTGGCGGTCTTGCAGGCCTACCTGGATCAGGGCGTTAAGCGTGTGGTGGTTTGCGCTCCGGTGAAGGAAAAAGGGGCGTTGAACGTCGTCATGGGCGTCAACCATCAGCTGTTCAATGCGGCTGAACATCGCATCGTTACCGCCGCTTCGTGCACCACCAACTGTCTAGCGCCAGTGGTGAAAGTCATCCACGAAAAGCTGGGCATTCGTCACGGTTCGATCACCACCATCCACGACCTGACCAACACCCAAAGCATCCTCGATCAGCCACACAAGGATCTGCGCCGTGCGCGTGCCTCCGGCATGAGCCTGATCCCAACCAGTACCGGATCGGCCACCGCCATTGCCGAAATCTTCCCGGAGCTGCGTGGGCGCCTGAATGGTCACGCCGTACGCGTACCGCTGGCCAACGCTTCGCTGACCGATTGTGTCTTCGAGGTCGAGCGTGCCACCACTGTTGAAGAGGTGAATCAGTTCCTCAAGGACGCTTCCGAGAATGAGCTGAAAGACATCCTCGGTTTCGAGGAGCGTCCACTGGTGTCCATCGACTACCGTACCGATCCGCGCTCATCGATCATCGATGCGCTGTCGACCATGGTCATCAACGGCACCCAGGTCAAACTCTATGCCTGGTACGACAACGAATGGGGCTATGCCAACCGCACCGTCGAACTGGCCAAAATGGTCGGTCTGGCAGTCTAAGGAGCGGTCATGAAAGCGTTGTCAGCCCTCGCTCCGGAAGTGCGGCAGTACCTGCTCGTGACGGGCAACTATTGGGCCTTCACCCTCACCGACGGCGCGCTGCGCATGTTGGTGGTGCTGCACTTTCACGCGTTGGGCTACAGCCCGCTTCAAATCGCGGCATTGTTTCTGTTTTACGAACTCTTCGGTGTGATCACCAATTTAGTGGGTGGCTATCTCGGCGCCCGGCTGGGTCTGAACCGAACCATGAACATCGGGCTGGGCCTCCAGGTCGCGGCGCTGCTGATGCTGACCGTTCCTGTGGCTTGGCTAACCATTCCATGGGTGATGGGGGCTCAGGCGTTGTCGGGGATTGCCAAAGACCTGAACAAGATGAGTGCCAAAAGCTCCATCAAGCTTCTGGTTCCGGATGGGCAGCAGGGCAAGCTCTACCAGTGGGTGGCGATCCTCACCGGCTCGAAGAACGCACTCAAGGGAGTCGGCTTTTTTCTCGGCGGAGCCTTGCTGGCACTGATCGGCTTCAAAGGTGCATTGCTGGCCATGGCGGGTGTTCTGGCGCTGATCTGGATCAGCAGCTTGATGCTGCTGAAGAAGGACCTGGGCAAAGCGAAAGCCAAGCCCAAGTTTCGCGACATCCTTTCCAAAAGCCGGGCGATCAATATCCTCTCGGCGGCGCGGATGTTCCTGTTCGGTGCCCGCGATGTCTGGTTTGTGGTGGCCTTGCCGGTGTACCTGAGCAGTGTCTTCGGTTGGGACTTCTGGAAGGTGGGTGGCTTCCTGGCGGCCTGGGTGATTGGCTACGGCATCGTGCAGTCGTTTGCGCCCAACATCACTGGCAAGAAACGCGGCCACGTACCGGATGGTCGGGCGGCATTTCTGTGGGCCATTGCACTGGCGGGGCTGCCTGCGGCAATCGCTCTCGGGCTGAACACCGAGCTGTCGCAACAGGCGGTGCTGTTGGGTGGATTAATGGTCTTTGGCGCGTTGTTCGCGGTGAATTCGTCGCTGCACAGCTACCTGATCGTGTCCTACGCCAAGGAAGATGGCGTGTCGCTGGATGTGGGTTTTTATTACATGTCCAACGCCATGGGACGGCTGATCGGCACGGTGCTGTCCGGCTGGGTTTATCAGGTGTATGGGCTGGACGCGTGCTTGTGGATATCGAGCGCATTCGTTCTGCTCGCAGCACTGATTTCTATCGCGCTACCGAGGCATGCCAAGGCGATCTGAAATCGCTCTGAGGACGGTTGCAACTTTGCTAGCAGAGCATTCGAGGCAAGGCAGGCAAGCGTGAGAGGCAACGCCCGTTCGCCTTTTTGATGAGTAACGCCAACAGCAATCTTAATACTTCAAGCTGCCGCTGAACCGAGTGATAGAGTTGGGCACACAGGAGAGATATAGAAACAAACAAGGCCGCAAATGCTGCCTTGTTTTGTTCAGGGTGTTACTCGTGCGAGTGGCCGTGCTCAGCGCTATCGGAGCTTGCGCCTTTCTCACCGCCGCCGCATGCCGTCATCAGGCCTAGGAAGCAGATCAGGACCGTCGAACGAATCAGAGTGGTTGGGGTTTTCATGGGAAGACTCTTAAAAAATGGATGAAATAAATGGTCTGTGTTCAGGATGTGCGCCGCATTTTCGGCAGTGAACAGCCGACGCCGCTTCGGATTACTGTTTGACGCTCAAGTAATCGCCGGTGGTTTTCAGTGAGATGGTCACGTCGTTGTTGCTGCGATTACGCCAAAACCAACCGTGGGTGCCGTCAAAAATAGCGGTGAATTCGCCTTTATCATTTTTGACCTGCTTGCCCTTGTTGTAGCTGTGGAAGTAACCCTTTTCACCGTTGTAAGGCTCGCCATGCGTGTCGTAGTTCACAGGCCCACCAACCGCTGTCCATTCATAGCTAACAGTTTTGTTCTTCAGCACTTCCAGTTTGATCTCTGTCCCTTCACCTGGCTTGAGCGTGACGGTCATTTGATCCGTCTTCAAAGCAGGGTCAGGTGTCGCCACCGGCTGGGCAGGAGGTTTCGCAGTAGGTTGGACTTGCGCAATCTGCGGAGCTGGAGCTGGAGCTGGAGCTGGAGCTGGAGCTGGAGTTGCCGGTTGCGGTGGCGCGGCATCCGCCAACGCCTCTTGGGCAAGGATTATCTTCAATTCGCCCATCTGGGTCAGACCCAGTGCGCGGCCCACACCCGTAGGGTCAACGGCGTATTCCGAAGGCATGACCACTGTTACCAGCAGGCCGACCGCAGTCAGCAGTGCAATGACAGTCGAGCGCACCAGTTTGCGAGTGCTGGGCAATTCATTAACAGTTGGAAGCGGAGTATTGAACATGGTCAGAATTCCTTACGCGGAGACAAACAGTCCGGTGATCTGGTAACCCATCAGGAGGAAACCGGCACTCATCATGGCGACGTTGGCGGTATAGGCGTGGCGCCAGAAACTGCCGGTGCGCCGCCAATACCCCATCAGAATGAGAATCGCGCTGAGGGCCAGCAATTGGCCGATCTCGACACCGACGTTAAAGGCGATGAGGTTCGGAATCAGGCCGTCAGGCGAGATTTCGTACTCCTGGATCTTGGTAGCCAGACCGAACCCATGGAGCAGGCCGAAGATCAGCGTGGCCACCTTGGTATTAGGTTGGAAACCGAACCAGCGTTGGAACGCGCCTAGGTTGTCGAGCGCCTTGTACACCACCGAGAAACCAATGATGGCGTCGATGATGTAGGAGCTGATGCTGATCTCGGTCAGCACGCCCAGCAGCAGCGTGACAGAGTGGCCTACAGCGAATAGCGTGACGTAGAGCCCCACGTCTTTCAGGCGGTAGAGAAAGAAGATCACTCCGAACAGAAACAGCAGGTGGTCGTAGCCCGTCATCATGTGCTTGGCGCCCATGTATATGAAGGGCAACAACATGACGCCGGAGCTTTCTTGGATGAACCCCTTGTCACCTTCCGCGACGGCATGAGCCATCGCCTCGGGCATTGCGAGGAAAAGTGCCGCGACAAATAAAAACAACAGCAGTAGCAGGCGACGCGAAGGCGCAGTAAATGCGTCAACGCCGCTCATCGAATGCGAATGCATAGATCAATCCTACGTTGCGGGGATCAAAGGCCGCAGTGCGGCCATGGTCAGGATGCGAACGAAGGACGGGGTGGACGCTCGATCAAGAAAATCGGCGGACGAGGAACGGAATAGGACGGGGCTTCGAGTCGCATGGACAGCTTCGGCTGCGCAGACAAAGTCAACACAGAACTGAGCTGTGGCGTTTCGTGCTGGTGGTCAGGGGTCAAAGGGGAGTGATAGTGATCCGAACAGCTCGCACACGACATCTCGGCTTGCTCTTCATGAGAGTGATGAGCGTCTTGCGCAATCTCCCAGGCCGGCTGTTTCGATATCACTGACAACGTATAGGTATGCCCGGCCCAGGCCACAAACATGGCGAGAGCAAGCGCGATTACCACCGTCGTTGTCAGTGTTCTGCTGAACATAGCGTTCGGGTTTCAACTCGTTTTGTAGGGCTTTGATGCGTTTGACCCATCCTCCTAGGGGGGATAGGATGCCAGCGTAATTCATTGAGGCCTGAGGCTCAAGTCATGAGTGAGCACGAACACGAACACAGCCACCCCCACACCCACCAAAGTCACGATGCGATCATTAAACGCCTCAAACGGGCGGACGGCCATTTACGCGGCATCATCACCATGATCGAAGAGGGTCGTCAGTGCGTGGACATCGCCCAGCAGCTGCATGCCGTTGAAAAAGCGGTGTGCCAAGCCAAGCGCACGCTCATCCAGGATCACATTGATCACTGCTTGGAGGACACCGTCTCGGCGTTGAACAATGGCGAGCGCGCACCACTGGAAGCCTTCAAGCAAATCACCAAGTACCTCTAGGTCTGACATGCCCATCCACGGCTGGATCGGCCTGAACGCATAAGGCGACGTCCGGTGTTTGAACTCACCAGCTACGTGGGTCTGTTCCTAGCAGCATTCGGTGCCGCCACGTTATTGCCCATGCAGTCTGAAGCCGTGTTGGTCGGGATGTTGCTCTCCGACAAATACGTTGCTTCAACGCTCTTGGCGGTCGCCACCTTCGGCAACGTTCTTGGCTCTGCACTGAACTGGATTCTGGGCCGCTCCATTGAGCGATTCCGCCACAATCGATGGTTCCCCGTGAGCGAGAGCAAGCTCGAAAAAGCCCAGCAGTCCTATCTGCGCTACGGGCGCTGGTCATTACTGCTTAGTTGGGTGCCCATCATTGGCGATCCGCTAACGGTCGTCGCTGGATTCATGCGCGAGCCATTCTGGAGTTTCCTGCTGATCGTTACCCTAGCCAAGGGAGTGCGTTATCTCGTGCTGACCGCAGTCACACTGGGGTGGGCATGACGACTGCTTATGTAACCCAGCACTCCTCGTTCAAGAGCCGAAGCAGCAGCCTGGATCTGATCAAGTGGCTGGCGATGCTGACTATGGTCAGCGACCACCTACGCTTATTGTGGCCGGAGATGAGCAATCTGTTCATTCCGGGACGACTCTCTGTTCCGATGTTCTGTGTCGCCATTGCGGCCAACGTAGCGCGTTCGAAATCGGGCGAATTGCTGACTGCCGCGAACGGTCGATACCTCGCCTTGATGCTGTTATTCGCCGGCATTTCAGAAGTGCCTTATCGCTACATCAGCACCTCGGGATCACTCAATGTGTTGGTTACCTTGGCACTGGGATTGGTGATTGCCTGGGGATGGCAGCATCGCACCACTGTTGAGTGGTGCTACCGCGTCGATTGCCGCCGCAGTTGCCTGCATGCTGGATGATTCACTGATGTATGGCCTCTACGGAGCACTCGTTCCAGCGGCGGTCTTGCTAGCGATCAAGAGCCCCGGTGTTCTTTGGTTGCTGCCAGCGGCTCTATGCCTTTTGAGCAATACCCGCAGTAGCATCGTGACAAGGGCGCTGGACTTGGAAGTCTATTCATTGCTGGCTTTGAGCACTGCGTTCGCTGCTCCCCTTATCGGACTCTGGATTCTGCGCCAGACGTTTACCTTTAAGGTCTGGCCGGTGCGGCAATGGGGTTACTGGTTCTATCCGGTGCACCTTGCCGCTCTGCAAGCCCTACGGTTCCTGGTCTGAATGCCCGACAACCAGCTTTAGTAAATCTTAGGAACTTACGATCATCTGTGGGGCCATCGGCGATGCTGATCATCGATCACGTATGGGTGTTCGTGATCGACGCCATCCTGGCCGTCGAGGTGTGTGTGATCGTCCGGCAGGTTTTCATGGGTGTGTTTGATCGACTCTTGGTCATGAGCAGGACGCCAGATCACAATGCTGACCACCAGTGCGCTACCTGCCGCGACAGCGAGCCCAACAAACGACGCCGTGAGGCTGATGTTTGCACCCAGCCATCCCGCCAATGGGTAGGTAATCAACCAGCAGGCGTGGGATAGAGCAAATTGTGCGGCAAACAACGCCGGGCGATCTTCGGCATGTGCCGAGCGACGCAACAGCCGACCGCTGGGAGTCTGCGCTAGGGAATAGCCCACGCCGAGCACCATCCAAAGCGGCAACAGGAAATTGTAGGTGGTCAGGTTGATACCAACGGCCAAGCCTACGACCAATATTCCTCCACCAAACAGCATCGCCGTTCGGTCTTTGATGTTTTTCAACAGGCGTGGCAAGACCAGGGCCGCGATCATGGAGCCACCACCAAACGCGGCCAGCGCCAATGCCGTAGAACTCTGAGGCAGAGCGAAGCGCGACTGCACCAGCACCACCGTATTGACGATGACCATGGCACTGGCAGCAGCTACTGTCAGATTAAGAGCCAGCAGCCCCCGTAGGCGAGGGGTGGCCAGGAATATGCGCATGCCACGGGTAGTTCGTTCGTAGATGCTGCGTTGTGGCGTCGGCTTCGCCTTTGGCAGCACCACTGTGGCGACCAGGACCGCTGAAGCGAGGAAACCGATGACAGTGCCGGCGAACAGGTTATGGAAGCTGATAACGGTCAGCAACGCGGCGGCGAGCATAGGGCTGGCGACACTTTCAAGATCATAGGCGAGACGTGATAGCGACAAGGCGCGGGTGTAGTCGTCTTCATCCGGCAGGATGTCTGGAATGGTTGCCTGAAATGTCGGGGTGAACGCCGCCGAGGCTGACTGGAGAACAAAAATCAGCACGTAGATCTGCCAGACTTCCGTCACAAACGGCAGAGCGAGCGCGACCAGTGCTCGCACCAGATCCAGCGAGACCAGCATCGCTCGACGGGGTAGACGTTCAGCAAAAGCCGCCGCGATTGGTGCAACGCCAATGTAGGCCGTCATTTTGATCGCCAGCGCTGTGCCGAGAACAGCACCTGCTTGGGCGCCCGCAAGGTCGAACGCCAGCAGGCTCAGCGCGACAGTGGCGAGTCCAGTCCCTACGAGCGCGATTACTTGGGCGAGAAAGAGATGACGGTAGGTTCGGTTGGCTAGGATTTTCAGCATGGAAGATCTCAGGTGGCGAAGTGCATGACCAGGCGGTTACCTAATTTTTCACGAAGGGACGCAATCAGCTGATTTCGCCTCTGTTCAATGCGAATATCCCCCCTGGGGGGATACGGTTCGATCCTAAATCATAGTCCATGGCAGCTCAAGAAATAGGCGCTACGCCTATCGAATTACTGAAGTGCGGGCCCGCCCGCCGGCTTGTATTGGTTCTGCACGGCGAGGCGACGGGCTCAATGTTTCGATTGCAGCATTCAAATGCTGCGACGCTGCCGGTCGGATGTATTCCCTCCCTGGCTTGTATGGCTAGTTGGAACGTGTGATCATACTTTCATTATAGGTAGGGGGGGTATGGTATGGGGCATGTGAGATCGAGCAAAGACAATCTTCTCAAGCGCGTAAAGCGAATCGCTGGGCAAATCCAGGCGATTGAGCGAGCACTCGACTCTGATGATGATTGCTCAAAAACCTTGCTTTTGGTCGCTTCGACCCGTGGCGCTATCAATGGGCTGATTGTCGGCGCTGATTGAAAACTGACCCACCCTGCCGATTGAAATTTGACCCAGGGCGGATTGCTGATTTTTGCATCAGCAATTGTGGATAAGCTTAGCAGTCGTGTCCCAGTGGACGAGGCATCAAGCCCCACCGCATGCAGGCATGCGGCAGGGTATCTTGGTGCAGATCAAAACGGCTCATCGTCCTCGGCACCATCATCGTCCTTGCGCTTTCGTTCACGTGATTTGATCTTCGTCTGGGCGACCAAGCTGCTGTGTTGCAGGCGGTAGGACTCGTTGCCCGTTTCGACGATGTGGCAGTGGTGTGTCAGCCGATCTAGCAACGCCGTGGTCATCTTGGCGTCGCCAAACACGCTCGACCATTCCGAGAAGCTGAGGTTGGTCGTGATGACCACGCTGGTGTGCTCGTACAGCTTGGACAGCAAGTGAAATAACAGGGCACCACCGCTCTGGCTGAAGGGCAAATACCCCAGTTCATCGAGTATCACCAGGTCTGTGCGAAGCAGCCCTTGAGCGATTCGGCCTGCCTTGCCGTCGTACTTTTCGCGCTCCAGTAAATTGACCAGATCCACCGTGGAGTAGAAGCGCACGCGTTTGTGATGCGTCGTGATCCCGGACACGGCCAAGGCGGTGGCGAGGTGTGTTTTGCCTGTTCCAGGCCCGCCGATGAACACGACATTTTGCGCGGTATCGGTGAACTCCAGGTTGGACAGATCCCTGACCAGGCGGGCGTCAGCGCTGGAAGCGCTGAAGTCGAAGCCGGCCAAATCACGATGCATGGGGAGTTTGGCCATGTGCATCTGATGATTCACAGACCGTACGGCACGATCTGCATGTTCTTGTTGAAGCAGATGTTCGAGCAGCCATTTCGACGAGGTCGTTGAGGCCTCTCCTTGGGAAGCCAGTTCTTCCCAGGCGCTGGCCATGCCATGCAGACGCAGTTCTTTGAGTTCCGCCATAAGATCACGCATTGCGAGTCTCCTCATCGGTGGTACGGAGCCGGTCGTAGCGTGCCGTATTGGCGACAGGCGCTATCTTGAGTTGAAGGCTGGTTTCGGCGGACGGAGGGGCTGCTGTCGATGTCAGTCGAGCCAGGACATTCAGGATGTGGTCAGCGCTCAAGCTGCCTGATTCAAGTACCAACTCCACAGCCACCAACACGGCATCGAGCCCGGCGATGGGAACAGCCGCCAGTACCTGCGTCATGATTCGATCACCGTTGGTGTGACGCCTCAGACCGCGTTTTAGCAGTTGCAACGGCTTCGGCAGATCAGCAAACGGAGCGCCATTGCGCAGCGCTCCGGGCTTGCGTTCGATGAGCGGGATGTAGTGCTGCCAGTCGAAGCTGACCTGGTCTCGATCAAAGAGGCGCTTGTGACTGGCAATCGTCGTTTCATCGGCGATGACTACAATCCGCGAAGGATACAGACGGCTGCTGACCCACTGGCCGACCCGCTCACACGGCACCGAGTAGCGATTTCGCGCCACGCTGATCAGGCAGGTGCTGGAGACCCGCACGGTGCGCTCGACGTAACCATCAAAGGCGGTCGGCATCGGCATCAATTCAGCGCGTTCCAGCTCCAGGACGTCCGCCACTGTCAGCCCGTTGTACTGCGGGTGCACCAGCTCGTCCCAGAGCGCACGGCAGCGTTGGCCGAGCCAAGCATTCAGTTCCTCGAAGGTGTGGAACATGCAGTTTTGAGCATCGAGCCAGATGCGCCGTCGGCTGTCTTGGACGTTCTTTTCAACGATACCTTTTTCCCAGCCGGAGGCCACGTTGCAGAAGTCCGGGTCGAACAGGTAGTGCGCGCACATCACGGCAAACCGGGCATTGACCGTGCGGCCCTTGCCCTTGTTGACCTTGTCGACAGCGGTCTTCATGTTGTCGTAGATGCCGCGACGCGGCACCCCACCTAACGCGCCAAACGAGCGGGTATGGGCATCGAACAACATCTCGTGGCCTTGGCTGGGATACGCAACCAACCAAAATGCGCGACTGGCGCACAGCTTCATGTGGGAGACCTGGATGCGTCGGAACAGGCCGCCAATCAGCAGACCTTCTTCGCTCCAGTCGAATTGAAAAGCCTCACCGAGTGCGAACGTCAACGGTACAAAGGCACGTAAGGATTTGCCTTGCTCACCGCGCCACGAGCGAATGAAGGCGGTGAGCTGGCTGTAGCCGCCGTCGTAACCCTCGGCCTTGATCAGCTCAAGGAGCGCTTTGGCGCTCCTGCGGTTGTGCTTTGCCCGAAACGAATCGGCCTTGAGCGCCTGCTCCAGCGTCTGGTGAAATGGACTGAGTTTGTTGAAGGCTGCGCACCGCTGGTACGCCGGCTGAGTTGCTTCGGGCGCTCTGACCCATTTTCGGATGGTGTTTCTCGACAGCCCGGTACGCTTGGCTATCTGATGCAGCGACAGCTTGTCGCGAAAGTACATCCGCCGAATTTTCCCCAACATTTCCATGCTGATCACCCTGTGTTCTCCTGCTCGGAAAGCGAGCAGAAGCAGTTGAACACCTGGGTCAGTTTTCAGTCGGCAGAACAGCCTTTACTGGGTCAGTTTTCGGTCAGCGGCAACACCCTACGGGACTTTGCTTTTTCGGGCAGACGCCTCCGCACAGGAGGTATTCGGTTTTGAGTGTATGGATGGCTGGACGGATCTCATCGAAGGGAGCTTGAGGCAAATCCAGCGTTACGCCGAAATGGAGAAAAGCGATGTGAAAATCACGCAGGTGAAAGAGAAATTCGGACTCCTCCGGATCTACCAGAGAGGTGGTGGAGAGAATGTCTGTCAGATTCTTGATATCTGCGAACTGGCTTCCGGTTGCGTGTGCGAGCTGTGTGGCAAGGCAGGTAAATTGATCATGCTTGACGGTTGGATGCTGACTCGGTGCGACCTGCATGGCCACGGGAGCCACATGGAGCAGATCGAGCCGCAAATCGGTGATGGGCACTACATCAGTAGCTACGTACGAACCGTGGATTCAATATTGTCGTTCTTCGGAGCTGACGCAGTGCGTTGGGTTCAGCAGGAGTGCATTGGTCTGAGTGGAAGGCGGCCTTATGAAATGCTAGGGACAGAAGAAGGGTGTCTGGCAGTCCACACACTACTGAAACGGCTCGAATATGGCGTGGGAGTGTGATCAACATGGAGGTGCCCGCCCCGAGATTAGTGATGGCCAATTATCCCAATCTTGAAGAGCACGCTCGTAATCTACGTTGGCTCCCGATCTGATTTTTCTCGATTTTCAGAGTTGCCCGCAGAGAGCCCAGGTCGGGCAGAAATTGAGCCTCACACTCAGAACCAATAGCACAGAGGTGCAATACCAATGCTTACCGTCATAAGTTGCTGCCAAGCTCGCAGACGCCTCCGTCGGTTGCTTGCACTGGTTGAGCAAGGCCACATCGTTGTCATAACCAAAAACGGTGTAGCGATGTGCAAGCTGATAGGTGTTGAGGCGGGAAAGGAATCAGCTTGAAAACCCGTAGTGCATAGACCTGAGAATGCACGCCGCATTTCGGTTGTAGAGCTGCTTTTCGGGCGAGTCAGCATCGGCCAGATAGTCCGGGCTCACTACTGTGTCAATGCCGGTAGCTCTAGATATTCCTTTTGTACCAATGTGCCCTCGCATACAAAGCGCATTTTCATCAGTAGGCGGCTCCATACCTCGCTGTCCCAGTCCGACGCTTTTAGCAGGTCGCAATAGTCGCGTAGGGATTCTTCAAGCGCGGATAGGAATAGGGTGGCATCAACCACCAAATGTTCCGAGTCGAATAATTGCGATGCATCCCTACGGATCCGCCATCCTCCTGTGGTTTCACCCTGGTGCATGATGCCGCACCTGACGTGTTTGTAAAAATGCCTGCTGTGTTCGCGCAGACCCGCAAAGCGCTCCACGCGGTCGAAGAAGTCGCTGAAGGCAGGGCCGCTTAGTCCTGACTTTGCAGACCCAGTCCAGAAAGATTGCAACGCTTCAACCATGAGGCACCCACACGCCATCATCGCAAAGCCGTGCTTATGCTCTTTAGATTCGAAGGGCTTGAGATAGCGCTCCTGAAATCTTTGGTAGACGAAATCAGCAATGCTTTCCTTGTCCTTTGCTCGTTTGAAAGCATGGTAGTCAGCTGCGGTGACTGTGTTCGAAAGAAAAACATCCGATGGGGCGCGTTTATCCATGTTGAAGGAGTCCGTGAGAGCGTTGATGACTATAGAAATACGTCGGCCATAAGCCTGCATACTGAAGGTCGGAGGGACGATATCTTGGAGGCATGAGTCCGCCATTGATGCGGCGTAGGCCTTTGCGCTTCTGGTGTTCCTCCAGAGTCATCAGTGAGCCTCATGCCAACAGTGCATGGAGTGAAAGTCGAATTCAGTCCGCTAATGCGTTCTGATAAGAACGGCCAGCTGTCACCGGTATCGTTGTCGGAGTTCTCGTGTGTATTCATTGGGTTTCGTGGGAAAGGCCGTGGTACTACGAAGTAACAGTCGGTGGAAGTGTCGGAGGCAGAAGATCAACACATTTGGTTTGCGTATCCCTAACAGAGTTGACCTTTCATGAAGGGTGTAACCAATCGCAACGGCGTCGAGATGGCTGATCTAAATGCGTTGGTGAGCTTTGCATTGGCAAAAAGCTGAAGGTCAACAAATCGACCATATAACTTTTGGGACATCTTGATTTCGATCATCCGCACCTGCGGCGTCTGCGCTTGTGCGGCGAAGCGTTCCGGGTCGAAGCGCCCGTCTGCGGTGCGGCAACCGAAGTAGCCGCTGCCGAGTTCCCAGGTCAGGTCACCGCCGTTTTCCCGGTGGTAGGCGCTGATGCTGCCTTCACCCGTGTCGTGGGCAAAGTTGCCGAGCTTGGCGCCCTGATTCAACGCGCGAATGGCGTTGGCGCTGAGGGAGCCGAAGCTCATGGCCGAGATGTTGAACACCGATGCCGAGTACGGCTGAGAGCACTGCGGGCCACCGACGATGGTGCGGAAACTGCTCGGATCGCTCAACGGTGCCGGGCGCATGGAGTGGCCGATAAATTCGAAACCCGACTGATACACGTCGATCAACGTGCCGAAGGGTTTGTCGGCACTTTCATTCTTGGCGCGGGAATAGACCAGCGAACGCTGGGCCCGGGAGAAGGGCAGGGCGTCGCTGTCGGATTCGAGCAGGTACTGGCGGATTTCCGGACGAATACCCTCCACCAGATAGCGAATATTGCCGAGGATCGGGTAGTTGCGTCGCACCGCGTGGGGGCTTTGCAGCAGATCGAACAGGCCGATCAGGCTGAGCACGCCGGTGACGGCGGTGATCGGCCAGAGCCAGTCGTGTTCCAGGAAGGGCAGGCTGGCGAGGGTGAAGATCACGCAAGCGGCAAAGAAGGCGTAGCGGCTCAGGAGTGACAGGCTCATACGGTTTCCTTGGGTTCGGACTCGGTCATTGTTTGGCAATGCTGCATCTTGCTTTTGTGGCGAGGGAGCTTGCTCCCGCTCGGCTGCGTAGCAGTCGCAAAACCTGCTGACGGATTCTGTCTGACTGCACGCGGTGTCTGTAGGGGGACCGCTTCGCGGTCCAGCGGGAGCAAGCTCCCTCGCCACAAAAAACCTCACCACAGAGATTTGCGGCGCTGCAGCGATTTTCAGGCATTCTGCGCCTGGAGAAAAATCGAAAACAGCTCGGACTGGGACTTGATCCCCAGCTTGCTGTACATGTGTTTCTTATGGACTTTCACGGTTTCAACAGAGATTTCCAGCTTACGGGCGATTTCTTTACTGGAGCAACCGCTGAGCATCAAACGTCCGACATCCAGCTCGCGAGCGGTCAGTTGCGCACCTTTGAGTTGCTGCACCGAGGCCTCCAGCTGTACCCGCCAGTCACCCTGGACCGGCGCCGGCGCGAGGGCCACGACTTCGTTGATTTCGTAAGGCAGGCGCTGGCGCAACAGACCGAGCACCCAAGGCTGGATCAACGACAGCAAGGCAATCTGCTGACCGCTGAAACGCTGTTTGCTGCCCAGTGACAGGCACAGCGTACGGTCACCTTCAAGCTGGCAATTGAACTGGATTTCGTCGGCCACCACATTCAGACGAAAGTAGCGCTGGTAATACTCGGTCAGCTCGAAATGCTCCGGCGCCACTTCCGACAGGCGATAGAGCCCGGTGCGCGACTGCTCGCGGCAGGCGATGTAGAACGGGTCGAGCAGGTACAAACCGCGCAGGTAATCCTGGAACAACTGATCGGGGCTGCCATCTTCGCCCGGGCATTCAGCGAACACTTGCGGGTGCTGGTCGGCGCTGAAAAGCAATGCCACCCAGCTGTCGAAGGTCACGTATTGATCCAATAACCGGACAAGCTGCGTCCAGAAATTGGGCTTGTCCAGGGCGTCGATCAGTTGCCCGACCGAACGGTGCCAGGCGATGTCGTCTAACGAGAGTGTCATGGGTCTACCCCTATCGGGTTACCCCGGCCGCGTGATTCCCTGGCCGGTTGCTTGCTGCGCATACTGGCGCACAGACACCGACCGGGCAATCTTTCTACCGCCCGGCCACTAGAACAAGGACTACCCATGAAGGTCGAACTCGCCCAATTGGCGGGCCGTGACAACGACACGGCTTACAACCTCGAACGCGCACTGGCGGCGATTGCTGCCTGCGCGGCCGACACGCAGTTGATCATGTTTCCGGAAAGCCACTTGATGGGCTTCCCGTCGGCCGAGACGGTGGCGGCAGTTGCCGAACCGCTGAACGGCCCCACCGTCAGCGCGATCGTCGCCGCTGCCCGTGAGCGCAACATCGCCGTGGTGATCGGGACGGCCGAGAACGACAACGGTCGCTTTTTCAACACCACGCTGCTGATTACCCCGGAAGGCATCGCGTTGAAATACCGCAAGACGCACCTGTGGGCGTCGGATCGCGGTGTTTACGAGCCAGGCGATCGCTACGCCACGTGCCTGTGGAACGGCGTGCGGGTTGGCCTGCTGATTTGCTACGACATCGAGTTCCCGGAAACCGCCCGCGCCCTGGCACAACTGGGCGCCGAACTGCTGATCGTCACCAACGGCAACATGGACCCATACGGCCCGACGCACCGCACCGCCATCATGGCCCGTGCCCAGGAAAACCAGGCGTTTGCGCTGATGGTCAACCGGGTGGAAGAGGGCGATGGCGGGTTGTTGTTTGCCGGTGGCAGTGCGCTGGTGAATCCGCTGGGCACGCTGTTGTTTGAGGCTGGACGAGATGAGGGGCAGTTTGCGGTTGAGCTGGATTTCAGTCAGCTGGAAGCGGCGCGGCAGGATTATCGGTATCTGGATGATCAGCGGCTGAAGTTGCCGGGGGAGTTTGTTGAGCATGCTTCCGGGCTTCGGGAGTTGCTGATTCCCAAGAATTGATCCGGATTCTGTGTCGCTCGGGCTGACGTCTTCGCGGGCAAGCCCGCTCCCACATTTTGATCGCATCGTCCTGAAACAACTCGGTCGAATGTGGGAGCGGCGGTGCGACGATTCGACTTGCTCGCGAAGAGGCCCTGACAGACGACACACCTGTTTGACGATTCACCCAGAACAACAAACGCAACACCCGTAATTTGCGCCGAACTCGGCTCTGCCATAAATCCAATAAAATTCGGAGTAGTCGCTCATGGCTCGTTTGCAACGAACCCTTTCACTGGGGGCGGTGGTGCTGTTTGGCATCGCCTATATGACGCCGATCATTGTGCTCGGCACCTTTGGCATCCTCGCTCAATCCACCGCCGGCATGGTGCCGGCCGCGTACCTCGCGGCGCTGGTGGCGATGTTCTTCACCGCCATGAGCTACGGCCGAATGGCTTCGGCGTTTCCCGTGGCCGGCTCGGCTTACAGTTACGTGCGCAAGGCGATCAGCCCGAAACTCGGTTTCATCGCCGGTTGGGCGGTGCTGCTCGACTACCTGTTCCTGCCGATGGCGATCTGGCTGATTGGCGCGGCGTATCTCAACTCCGCGTTCCCGGCGGTGCCGCAGTGGGTCTGGGTGCTGACGTTCATCGGCATCACCAGCGCGATCAACATCGTCGGCCTGAAACTGGCCAATGGCATCAACGCTTTGTTGATGCTGGTGCAGTTTCTGGTGCTGATCGCCTTCGTTGCGCTGTGCATCCACTACGTCGGCGGTGATGCCAGCACACCGTTGTGGTCAGTCAAACCGTTCTTTAACGGTGACATGCAGATGCCACTGATCATGAGCGGTGCGGCCATCGCCTGTTACTCGTTCCTCGGTTTCGACGCGGTCAGCACCCTGACCGAGGAAACCCGCGACCCGCGCCGCACCATCCCGCGGGCGATCATGCTGATTACCCTGATCGGCGGACTGATTTTCGTCAGCGTGTCGTACTTCGTGCAGATTGCGCATCCGTCGTTCCAGTTCGACAGCGTCGACTCGGCGGCCTATGAAATTGCCCGCAACATCGGGGGCGACCTGTTCGTGTCGATCTTCCTGATCGGTCTGATCGTGGGGCAGTTCGCTTCGGGTCTGTCGGCTCAGGCCAGTGGCTCACGGCTGCTGTATGCCATGGGCCGTGACGGTGTGCTGCCGAAATCGTTTTTCGGCACCTTGCACGAACGCTTTGGCACGCCGATCAACAGCATCCTGCTGTGCGCAGTCGTGGCGTTGCTGGCGCTGAAACTGGACGTCACCACCTCGACCTCGTTCATCAACTTCGGCGCGTTCCTGGCGTTCAGTCTGGTGAACCTGTCGGTGATCTTTCACTACTGGATCGGCGGCGAGAAGAAGGGGCTGCGTGAGTTCGTGCTGTTCCTGTTGTTTCCGTTCATCGGTCTGGCGGCGGACTTGTGGCTGATGGTCAGCCTCGATCACCTGGCGATTTATCTGGGGCTGAGCTGGCTGGCGATTGGTGTGGTGTACCTGGCGGTGCTGACGGGCGGATTCCGTCGTCAGCCACCGGAGATGGATTTTCAGGAAGCCACATAACCACCTGACTGCTGAAGAACCCTGTAGGAGCGAGCCTTTGTGGCGAGGGAGCTTGCTCCCGCTCGGCTGCGAAGCAGTCGCAAACTTTTGGGGCCGCTTCGCGACCCAGCGGGAGCAAGCTCCCTCGCCACAAAGGCCCGCTCCCACATTTGGAGTTGTGTTCAGGCTGCGGGTTTTGATTGGTGAATAGGCAATTCGACGCGGAATGTGCTTCCTTTGCCGACTTCACTCACTACCGAAATATCCCCCTGATGTTTCTTCACGATGCCATAGGACAGGGACAACCCCAGCCCTGTCCCCTGGCCCACCGGTTTGGTGGTGAAGAACGGGTCGAAAATTTTCTGCAGGATGTCCGGCGGGATGCCGGTGCCGGTGTCGGCGACTTCGATCCATACGGTTTCCCCTTCAGACCCGGTGCGCAGGGTGAGGGTGCCGCGTTCCGGGCCGATGGCCTGCGACGCGTTGACGATCAGGTTCATGAACACCTGGTTGATTTGCGACGGCAGGCATTCGATGTCGGGCAGCGCCTGATAGTCCTTCACCACATCGGCCTTGTACTTCAGCTCATTGGCCACGATGTTCAGCGTCGAATCGATGCCTTGTTGCAGATTCGCCCATTGCCATTCCTGGTTGGAGTCCGCCCGCGAGAAGTCCTTCAGGTCTCTGACGATCTGCCCGACGCGGTTGATGCCGTCCTTGGATTCCTTGATCAGCAGCGGTATGTCGTCGCGCAGGAATTCCAGCTCGATCCGGTCGCGAAGCTGTTGCAAACGCTCGACCAGCTCGCTGGAACCCATCGCCTCTTCCGCGTCTCGATAGGCGTCGAGCATTTCCTGCAGCTGCTTGAAATAACCGTCCAGGGTGCCGAGGTTGGAGGAAATGAAGCCGATGGGGTTGTTGATTTCATGGGCGACGCCGGCCGCCAGTTGCCCCAGTGAAGCGAGTTTTTCCGATTGCACCAGCTGTGACTCTAGCTGTTTGCGCTCGTCGATTTCCCGTTGCAACGCCTCGCTGGCCTGTTTGAACTGGGTCGTGCGTTGATCCACCAGATGCTCCAGATGGCTCATTTGTACAAAGGCCCGTTCGGTCATGTCCCATTTGGTCAACAGGGTGTTGGCCATCTGCTGGACTTCAATGTTGTCGAACGGTTTTTTCAGAATCAGCAGCCGGTCATGGGCCTGCAACCGGTCCAGCAGTTCATCCCACGAATAGTCGGAATACGCGGTGCACACCACCACTTGCAGGCGCGGGGCTTCCTGCCACAAATGCTCGATGGTTTGCGCGCCGTCCCATCCCTCCGGCATGCGCATGTCGACGAAGGCCAGCGCGTAGGGGCGGTTTTCCTGCAAGGCTTTCTTGAGCTTGCCGAGGCCCTCTTGCCCGCCATACGCCGAATCGAGCTCGAACAGGGCGCGGGTGGGTTTCATTTCACTGCCAAACAGCGCCGCTTCCATCTCGTCCAGCTCGACGGTCTGCGGAGCCGGCACAAGGATCTTGCGGAAATCCTCATGAATGGACGGTGTGTCGTCGATCAGCAGAATGCGCCGGTTCGACTGTTCGCTCATGCGTTCTCCATGACGGTTTTCAGCGGGATCTGCAGGGTGAACTGCGCGCCCTTGCCCGGCCCGTCGCTGTGGGCGGTGAGGTGGCCGTTCATTTCGATGGCGGCCAGGGCGCAGCTGTGTAGGCCGAAGCCGTGACCTTCCTTGCGCGTGGTAAAGCCGTGGGCAAAGATGCGCGTCATGTTTTCCGGGGCGATGCCTTCACCGTCATCCTTGACGCTGACTTGCAGCGTCGTGTCGTCGACGATTTTGACCCCGAGGGTCATCTGCCGCGGGCGGTTGCTGAGGTCGGACATGGCGTATTTGGCATTGCTGATCAGGTTGATCAGGATCAGCAGCAAGCGGTGCTTGTCACCCATGACCTGCGGCACCTCGCCGTACTCCTTGACCACTGTGACGTGATGCCGGGTCAGCGCGCCGGCATTCATGCGCAGGGCGTCCTCGAGCAATTCGCTGATGTGCAGCGGCTCCATCAGGCTGTTGGCACCCGCGTAGGATTGCTGGGTGGCGACGATGTCCTTGATGTGGTCGACACTTTTGCTCAACTGCGCGAGTTCGTCGGTCATGCCTTGTTGTTCGAGGGCGATGGCCTCCACCAGTTGATTGAGGTAACCGGGCAGCAGCTTGCCTTTCTCGTCCTGGGTCAGGAAGGTGCCGAGATCACCGGGGTGTTGGTTAATCAGTTGCATCGCCTTGCCCAGCCCCTGGGCCTTGCTGGCGCGCAGTTTGCGGCTGACCAGATCGGCCGAGATGTTGACGCTGTTAAGCACGTTGCCGACGTTGTGCAACACATTGGTGGCGATCTCTGCCATGCCGGCCTGGCGTGCGGTGGCGAGCAGTTCGCTCTGGGTGTCCTTGAGTTCGCGGGTGCGTTCTTCCACCCGCAGCTCCAGTTCGTCATTGGCGGTTTTCAGGGCCTTGTTGACGCGATTGATGGTGGTGAAACTGCGCATCAGGTGAATGGCCAGGTACACCAACAGCAGGACCAGCAGTACTGAGAACACCAACATAAAGAGGTGATAGCGCTGCTCGATCGCATCGGCCTGTTGCTGGTCCTTGTTCAACAGGCTGGTGATGTCGTCCAGGCGTTCGGCCACGGGAATTGCTTCGATGTTTTCCAGCAAGCGGTTGACCAGCGGTTGTTCCCGCAGAATCAGTGAAATGTGGTTGCTCAGAATATCGATCGGGCTGTGAAACTGCTCGGGCAGGCGCGACTTGTTCACCTCAAGCTTGTTCAGTCCGACCAGAATGTCGGCGGCCTTGTCGGCGGAGGTGACCTGGGCGAATTCCAGGCAACTGAACAGCAAATCGTAGGTGTCGGTAGCGATGTTCTGCAGTTGCAGTTTGTCGCCATCAACCACCTGAGCCATTAGCCCCTGAATGTCGTCCTCGGCGGTGGGCAGGAACGCCAGTGAGTTGCGCAGCACAGCGTTGTGGGATTTGAACTGCTCCACCAGCCGGGTCTTTTCCTGGATGGCGGTCAGGTACGCATCACGGCTGGCGCGCCAGATCGGCGAGTCGTTGCGACCGTGGTTCGATTCCATGGTGTCGAACTGCTCCCACTGCTGCGTCATCTCGGTCAACGGCGTGACCAGCGGATCGTAGTTGTGGTGGGTGGCGATCCTGGCCTTGAGAATCTCGGTTTCCCATTGCGCGTTGAGCTGTTTGATCCGACGGATCAGGTCACGGGATTCAGCGTAGGTCGATGTCTGGTTCGAATTCGATTTGAGATACAGAAACAGCAGCGTTGAGGCCAGCAACAAAGCGGCAGCGCTCAGCAGTGCGAGGCTGCGACGGTGGGACATTTTCATAAGGGTTTGCCCTCCCATTCACCGGTCAGGGTCTTGAGAAAACTGATGATCAGGGTTTTGTCCTTGGTGGAAGGAATGCGACCAAGCTGGAACTTGAACATCACGTCCACCGCCTCTTCGAGGGTGTTGGCCGAACCGTCGTGAAAATACGGTGCGGTCACCGCAACATTGCGCAGGCTCGGTACCTTGAACACGTTGCGGTCCTCTTCATCCTTGGTCACCAGATATCGCCCCAGGTCGGTGTCGGTCGGGTTGCCGCGAACCTTGAAGTAATCGCCCATGACACCGAACTTCTGGAACATGTTGCCGCCGATGTTCACGCCTTGATGGCAGGCGATGCAGCCATAGTCCTTGAAGCGTTGGTAACCGTACTTTTCCTCGGCCGTGAGGATGTCGGTGTCCCCTAGCAGGTATTGATCAAACCGTGAATTGCGACTGAGCAGTGTACGTTCGTAGGTGGCCAGGGCGTTTTGTACATTGTTCATGGTCACGCCGTTCGGGTAGGCGTTGCCAAATGCGCTGCGGTAACCCGGGTCGGCCGACAGTACCTCCACCACATGGTCCCAGTTGCTGCCCATTTCGCTGGGGCTCTTCACCACTTCATGGATCTGGGTTTCCAGAGTGTCGGCGCGGCCGTTCCAGAACTGCCTGAAATTCAGGGTGGCGTTGAACACGCTGGGGGTGTTGATCGTCACTGGCACGCCGTTGAAGCCGATGGAAAATGCCTGGTTATCGTCACCACCTTTTTCCAGATGATGACAACTGGCGCAGGACCGCGTGGTGTTGACCGACAGGCGCGGTTCATTGAACAACTGGCGACCGAGTTCGACCCGCAGCGGGTTTTGCTGTGGCACCGGGGGCAGCGGTTTGAGCGGTTCATCCAGCGGCGCGGCGCCCGCGCTCAGACAGAATCCGAGCAGCAACACCAGCAGCAGGCGGTGAATGGATGGCGACATCTGATGATTCCCTGGCGGATGGCCTGTGTGTCGTTGCACATCGTTCACGTGGCGGTAAATGGAGCAGGTTTCACAGACTCAAGGTAGCGGGCGAAGGCGTCCGGTTCGACGGCTTTGCTGAAGTAGTAACCCTGGCCTTCTTCGCATTGATGAGCCTTGAGGAAATTCAGTTGTTCAAGGGTTTCCACCCCTTCGGCGATGATGTTCAGCTTGAGGCTGCGGCCCAGGCTGATAATGGCACTGACCAGGGCGGCGTCATTGCTGTCGGTGCTCAAACAGCGAATGAACGACTGGTCGATTTTCAGCACGTCGATGGGAAAGCGCCGCAAGTAGCTGAGGCTGGAATAGCCGGTGCCGAAGTCATCAATGGCCAGCCGAATGCCCATGACCTTGAGTCGGTTCAGGGCGGTGACGGTGCTCTCGATGTTTTGCATCAACACACCTTCGGTGATTTCCAGCTCCAGCAATGCCGGCTCCAGGCCTGTTTGTTTGAGTATCAGCTCGATGCCGTCGACAAAGTCGCGTTGACGGAAATCGATGGCCGACATGTTCACCGACATACAGATCTTCGGCAGCCCGGCGGCCTGCCAGGCGCAGGCTTGTCGGCAGGCCTCGGCCAGCACCCATTTACTCAACGGTACGATCAGGCCGCTGTCTTCGGCCACACTGATGAAATCCGATGGGTAGACCAACCCGTGTCCCGGTTTTTGCCAGCGAATCAACGCCTCGGCGCCGACCACCTTGCCGCTGCCCAGGTCCAGTTTGGGTTGGTAATGCAGGACAAATTCATTGCGCTCCAGCGCCAGGCGAATGCCGGTCTCGATGCTTTGCTGATCCCGGGCGCGCTGGTTCATTTCGTCGATGAAAAAACTGAAATCGTTCGGGCCGCTTTCCTTGATGTTGCGCATCGCGGTTTCGGCTTTCTTGATCAATTCGACGGCGTCGAAACCATCATTAGGGTAAACGCTGATGCCCAGGCTCGCGGTCACGCTCAGGTCGTGCCCGGCGATATGCAGGGGGGCGCGAATGGCGTTCAAGAGTTTTTCGGCGATGCCCTTGGTCTGCTGGGGGTGGCGGATATCGGCGAGGATCACCACGAATTCGTCGGAGCCATAGCGAAATACCGAATCTGACTCGCGCACGGCGTCCACCAGATTGCGGCTGACCTGTTTGAGCATCTCGTCACCGGCCGGATGGCCGAGGGCATTGTTGATGCGCTTGAAGCGATCAAGCCCCAGAAACATCACCGCCAGTTGCTTGTCATGGCGTCGCGACAACGCAAGCGACTGGTTCAACCGGTCACCCAGCAACGTGCTGTTGGGCAACTCGGTCAACACGTCGTACTGCAACAAATGAGACACCTTGAGCAATTCGTGAACCCGCGCTTCGATGGTTTGCTCCAGGCTCAGCACCTTCATCGCCGCATCCTGCGCCATCTGCCACTTCCAGGTCAGGGCGCTGGCCATCTGGCGGATTTCCAGGCTGTCGAAAGGTTTTTTCAGCACCAGCATCTGGTCGCCGAATTCCAGCCGTGCGGCCATGGCTTCCCAGGTGTAATCCGAATACGCAGAGCACAAAGCAATTTGCAGGTGCGGATCTGCCTGCCACAGTTGTTCGATGGTCTCCAGCCCGTCCCAGCCGGGCGGCATGCGCATGTCGGTGAACGCCATGGCATAGGGGCGACCTTCGGCCAGTGCGCGTTTGACCAGTTCGAGGGCTTCCTGACCCTGATAGGCCGAGTCGAGCTGAAACGTCAGCCGATCAATCTGCGGCGTGCCAAACAGAACCGCTTCCGTGCCGGCCAGGCTCTGTTCGCCTTCCGATTCGGCGCCGAGGATCTTGCGAAAATCCTCATGAATCGAAGGCGTGTCGTCGACGATCAGGATGCGCCGGTTGGTCCGCACAAAAGGCACTTTCATCCTTTGTCCTCCGTGGACGGCATGATGCTCCCGGCTTTCAGCAACTCGGCTGCCTGTTGGCTGCTGACGGCTTTACTGAAGTAATAACCCTGGGCGTTCATCGGTGACCCGGTGGCCATCAGTGAACTGCGTTGCTCCTGGGTTTCGACACCTTCGGCGATGATGCCGATGCCGACATCCCGAGCGAAGTTGATGATGGCGCGCAAGGTATTGGCGCTGGACGGATCGCGAGCGGCTGTGTCGATGAAGGCTTGGGCGAGTTTCAGGTGATTGACCTGGTAAGTCTTGAGGTAATCGAACGACGAATACTCGGTGCCAAAGTCGTCGATGGCGATCTTCACTCCCAGATCACGCAAGCGTGGCAATACGTCGTTGTGGGTCCATTTGGTCTGGGCCAGCGTCGCTTCGGTGACGTCGAACCGCAGGTCCCCGGCGCAGAGCTCCCAGCGCGCGGTGGTGCGCAGCACGTCATAGATCAGCTCGGGGCCACTCTTGAGCTGGGCCAGGGACAGCTTGATCGCAATCACCGGTGGCGCGACACCTTCATCACGCCACTGGCGCATCTGCCGGCAGGCTTGATCCAGCACCCAATGACCGAGGGCGATGATCGTGCCGGTCTTTTCGGCGGCGGGCAGGAACGCGGGGGCGTCCAGCAAACCGCGCTCGGGGTGATTCCAGGTGACCTGGGCTTCCATTCCGAGGATCTTGCCGGTGCTCAAGTCGACTTCCGGCCAGTAATGCAGTTCGAGTTCATTGTGTGCGATGGCCGCTCTCAACTCGCTGGCAATGGTCATGCGCTCGACCACCTCCTGATTGATCTCGTCGGAGTGGAAGTGGTACTGGTTGCGGCCCTTTTCCTTGGAGCGATAGAGCGCCATGTCAGCCTGGGTCAACAGGCCGTCGGCGCTGGTGGTGATCGGGTTGTAACTGCTGATGCCGATGCTGACCGACACTCGTACATCGTTGCCGGCCAGGGAGTAGGGCTGCACCAGCGCATCGCGGACTTTGGCGGCGAGGGCAGCGGAGTGGGTCGGGTCGCCGACGTCCAGCTGCAGGATTGCGAACTCGTCGCCGCCGAGGCGGGCGACCACATCGTTTTCCCGCACGCAGGTCTTGATGCGGCGTGCAACCTCTTGCAGCAACAGGTCGCCCACCGGGTGGCCGAGGGTGTCGTTGATGCGTTTGAAGTGGTCCAGGTCCAGGTAAAACATGGCAAACGGGGTCGCGCCGCGACGTGCGGCCGCGAAGGCCTGGTGCAGCCGCTCGATCAGCGTCGCGCGGTTGGCCAGTCCGGTCAGTCCGTCGGTGCGTGCCAGCAGGGAGATTTTCTCCTCGGCCAGTTTGCGTTCGGTGACGTCGATGATGATGCCTTCGACTTCCAGCAGACGGCCTTCGTCGTCTCGTACCGGGATATAGCGGTTTTCCACCCAGCGCCAGTCACCCGCGCCGGTGCGCATCCGGAATTCGATGGAGGCGCCTGCGGCATGGCGGTCCAGCACTTGGGCCATGGCGGTGTCGACCTTCGCTTGATCGTCGGGATGAATCAACTCCCGGGCCCAATTGGCCGAGGCCACCAGTTTCGCTGCGACATGACCGTACTTGGTGATGTTGTGGGAGATGTACATCAACGGAAACGACGGCTCGCCCCGCAATCGATACAGAATGGTCGGGCTGTTCTGCACAATGATGTTGGCATCGGACAGTTCCCGGGTGCGCTCCTCGACGGCTTGTTCCAGCAGCGACATCTTCAGCTTTGCATCTTCGGTCATTTGCCACTTGGCGGTCAGCGCGCTGGCCATCTGGCGGATTTCGATGGCATCGAACGGTTTCTTGAGAATCAGCAGACGGTCACCGAGCTCCAGGCGTTCGTCGATGTCTTCCCAGGAATAGTCGGAATAGGCCGTGCACAGTGCCACTTGCAGCTTGGGGTCGACTTGCCACAGCCGTTCGATGGTTTCCAGGCCGTCCCAGCCCGGAGGCATGCGCATGTCGATGAACGCCATCGCGTAGGGCAGGTCGTTGGCCAATGCGGTTTCGACCTTGTTCAGCGCTTCAAGGCCCTGGAATGCCGAATCGAGTACGAAACTCTGCAGTGTGGCCGTCGCCGTGCCGAACAGGGCGAGTTCAGCACGGGTCAGGTTGTCGTCATCGGACGATGGCGGGCTGAGGATCTTGTTGAAGTCCTCATGGATCGAAGCGGTGTCGTCGACAATAAGAATCCGCCGGTTGGTCCGCGCCAGTAGCGTATTCATCGCCATGTCCCTGGCCCGACAGCGGTTTGGTGCGCAGTGTTCATAAGGGGCATCCTTTTCCCTGACCACTTGGCCGAACGTACAGATTATGGATCCGAGTGACGTGAGCATAGACGCCCGGATCAGACTTCGCGCAACTGGAAACGAATCATTACAGTGACGGGTCGAAAATCATCTAGCCTGTAGGTCAGGACCAGGCAATAGGGGATGTTTGCCGGGTCCCGACTTGACGCTGTACCTGTTTTCGCCT
This sequence comes from Pseudomonas sp. LB3P81, assembly GCF_054897965.1. NCBI lineage: Bacteria > Pseudomonadati > Pseudomonadota > Gammaproteobacteria > Pseudomonadales > Pseudomonadaceae > Pseudomonas > Pseudomonas sp. LB3P81. Next base: position 4,606,291 of record NZ_JBUBVG010000001.1, read on the forward strand.
GAGGTAATGCCATGGAAGAGCCACTCCCAGCGACGTCCACCCCTAAACCCAAGGTGCTGCTGGTCGATGATGAGGAGTCCATCCTCAATAGCCTGGGTCGCCTGTTACGCGGCCAGCCCTACGACGTGCTGCTGGCCACCAGCGGCGCCGAAGCCCTGCAAATCATGGCGAAAGTGCCCATCAACCTGGTAATGAGCGATATACGCATGCCCAACATGGACGGTGCCACGCTGCTGGCCCGTATCCACGAGCGTTATCCCGATACCGTCCGGATCATGCTGACCGGTTATGCCGATCCGTCAGCCATTATCAAAGCCATCAATGACGGGCAGATTCACCGTTACATCAGCAAGCCCTGGCACGATGGGGAATTGCTGCTGACATTGCGACAATCACTCGCGTATCAGCATTCCGAGCTTGAGCGGTTGCGTCTGGTGCAGGAGACGTGGGATCGGAACGAGGAATTGAAGCTGCTCAACATCGAGCTGGACAAACGCGTCGCCTCCCGCACCGCTGAACTGCAGCAGACCGCCGACATGCTCGACCTGGCCTACGAAGAGCTCAAGCACAGCTACGTCACCGGCACCGAGATGTTCTCGCTGCTGGCCAACCTGCGCATGCCGCCGGCTAAACAGACAAATCGCCAAATCATCGAGCTGGTGCGGGTGTACTGCACGCACCATGGGCTGGATGAAGTCAGCAGTCGCGACCTGAGCATGGCGGCGGCGCTTTACAACATCGGCAAGCTGAGCTGGACCGACAGCATGATGACCGCCCCCGCGGACCTGTTGCACCACAATGATCGTGAGCGTTATCGCAATTACCCGAAGCAGAGCGAATCGCTGTTGATGACGCTCGACCCGATGAAGGATGCCGCTCGTCTGATTCTTCATCATCAGGAGCGTTGGGATGGCAGCGGTTTCCCCGACCGGCTCAAGGGCAAGGCGATACCGTTCGGTTCCCGGCTGTTGAAAATGGCGGTGGATTTCATCGAGTTGCAGCGCGGGTTGATCCTGGAACGGCAGATGAACAGTGATGAGGCACTGGTGTATATCCGCAGTTATGCCGGAAAACTCTACGACCCCGGGATGGTGGAGGATTTCATTCAGGTGTGTGCCGCCTACCTGAGCGATGTTTCTCTGGCCGATCCGACGGTCAAGGTCATTACCACCCGGGAATTGGCTGCGGGGATGATCCTGGCGCGTAACCTCAATGCCGACAACGGCATGCTGCTGCTCAATGCCGGCAAGGTGTTGAACCGGCCGCTGGTGGAGAAATTGATCGCTTTCGAAGCCATGGAGGGGGGGAAATACAGCATTTTTGTGAAGGTGCCCGAAGAAGCGATTCCAGAAGCCGGTCAGATTTCCCAGTTCTCGCGCTGATCCCATGTGGGAGCGGCGGTGCGGCGATCCGACTTGATCGCGAAGAGGGAGTGTCAGTCGACATCTTTGTTGCCTGACACACCGCTTTCGCGAGCAAGCCCGCTCCCACAGGGGGGGGCGGTGCTCCGCAAAGATTTTTATCGGCGTGACGACGTCCCGACAATCATGTGATCCTTGCGCCTTTTAACCAAGGCTCATCCTCATCCATGACGCTTTCAGCCACCGCTTCACCCCGACTCATCCACATCGCCGCCGCCCTGTTGATCGGTCCCGACGGTCGTACCCTGCTGGTTCGCAAGCGCGGCACCGAGGCCTTCATGCAACCGGGCGGCAAGATCGAGGCCCATGAACAACCGGCCATCGCGCTGGCCCGTGAACTGGATGAAGAGCTGGGACTGGTCATTGATCCGGCGCACGCCATCTATCTGGGGCAATTCTCGGCACCGGCCGCTAATGAGCCGGGATTTATCGTACAGGCCGAACTCTTTCAACTGACGATTGATTCAGACGTGTCCCCGGCAGCGGAGATCGAAGAGGTGCGCTGGATTGATCCGACGACCGACGGTGATGTCACGCTGGCGCCATTGACACGGGACCTGATCCTGCCGTTTTATCGAGCCTCGCTGACCGCGATCGCCTGATTATTCACGGACCAAGGATTGCCCATGATTCCGCTTCAAGACTTGTTGATTTTCGCTGCTGCCGCGTTGCTGATGGTACTGACGCCGGGGCCGAACATGATCTACCTGATCTCCCGCTCGATCTGCCAGGGCCGCAAGGCGGGAGTGACCTCGTTGCTCGGTGTGGTCGCCGGATTCTTCGTGCACCTGTTCGCCGCGGCGGCGGGTTTGACGGCGGTGTTCCTGGCGGTGCCGATGGCCTATGAAGTGTTGAAGTGGGCCGGTGCGCTGTACCTGATATGGCTGGCCTGGCAGGCGGTCAAACCGGGGGCGCGGTCGCCGTTCGAGGCTCAGCAGTTGCCGCCGGACTCGTCGCGCAAACTGATCACCATGGGTTTTCTGACCAGTGCCCTGAACCCGAAAATCGCCGTGTTTTACCTGTCGGTGTTTCCGCAGTTCATCACGCCTGAGCATGGCTCGGTGTTCACCCAGAGCGTCGTTCTCGGTTTGACCCAGATCAGCGTCAGTTTCTGCGTCAACTTGTTGATCGCGGTGTTTGCGGCAGGCATCGCGTCCTGGTTCGTCAACAACCCGACCTGGCTGGCGGTGCAACGCTATTTCATGGGGTTCGTGCTGTCGGCGCTGGCGGTGCGGCTGATGCTTGAGCAACGAAGGGCGGCGTGAACATGTGGATTGAGCGGCTTGATGCCAGTCATGCCCTGGACTATCGGGCGTTGATGCTCGAAGCCTATGACTTGCACCCCCAGGCGTTTACCTCGAGTGTGCGCGAGCGCGCCACGATGCCGCTGGGCTGGTGGGAGTCGCGCCTGACCAGCAAGCAGGATGTGGTGTTCGGCGCATTTGAGGAAGGGCAATTGGCAGGCATCGTCGGCCTTGCCTTCGAACCTCGTGAAAAGGCCCGGCACAAGGCGACGCTGTTTGGCATGTACGTGTCCGGCCAGGTCCGCCAGCGCGGGCTCGGTTATCAATTGGTGCAGGCGGCGTTGGCCGAGGCGCAGGCCCATCAGGGGCTTAGGCTGATCCAGCTGACCGTCACCGCGGGCAACGAAGCGGCGTTCAACCTTTATCAGCGATGCGGCTTCATCCAGTTCGGCCTGGAGCCGATGGCGGTGCGGGTGGGCGAAGACTACTTCGACAAGATCCACATGTGGCGCGAGATCTCCTCAGACTCTGAGGGATGACAGCTTCTGTGGCGAGGGGACTTGTCCCCGTTGGAGTGCGAAGCGCTCCCTGGCATTCTTTCAGGTAAACCGCGCTCGCAGGTTCTAGGGCCGCTTCGCAGCCCAACGGGGACAAGTCCCCTCGCCACAGGGACCGTGTCGGCTATCGAACGGCGCTGACCCCATCCAGCGTAGAAAACGACGTGTCCTTCGCCGTCAGCAGAAAATCACGCATGTACGGCGCATCCAGCATGTCCGCGCGAATCCCCGCGTACAACGTCGCAAACAACCCTTTCTCGCCCAGCCGCTTGGCCTTCACATACCCCCGTGAGCTGTATTCATGCAGCGCCCAGTGTGGCATGCCGCACACGCCGCGGCCGCTGGCCACCAGTTGCATCATCATCACCGTCAATTCCGAGGTGCGGACCTGGGCTGGTTCGATGTCGGCCGGCTCAAGGAAGCGGGTGAAGATGTCCAGCCGATCACGCTCCACCGGGTAAGTGATCAAGGTCTCGGTCAGCAAATCTTCCGGCACGATATACGCCTTGCTCGCCAAACGATGCTGGTTGGCCACCGCGAGCATCGCTTCATAAGTGAACAGCGGCACATACGTGATGCCGGCGATTTCCAGCGGATCGGAGGTCACCACCAGATCCAGATCGCCACGGGCCAGGGCCGGCAACGGAGCGAAAGAGAAACCCGACGCCAGGTCCAGCTCGACTTCCGGCCAGGCATCGCGGAACTGGTCGATGGTCGGCATCAGCCACTGGAAGCAACTGTGGCACTCGATCGCCATGTGCAAACGCCCCGCGGTGCCACCGGCCAGCCGCGCGATATCGCGCTCGGCGCCGCGCAGCAACGGCAGGGTGGCGTCGGCCAGTTGCAGCAGGCGCAAACCGGCGCTGGTGAAACGCACCGGTTTGGTCTTGCGCACGAACAGCGGCATCCCCAGTCGTTCCTCAAGCTCCTTGAACTGGTGAGACAGGGCCGATTGCGTCAGGTGCAGACGGTCGGCGGCATCGACCAGGCTGTCGGCTTCGCGCAAGGCGTGCAGGGTCTTCAGGTGACGGATTTCAAGCACCGGCGGGGCTCCATGAGGAAAACTTGTGATCAACACGAAAAGGTTGAGTTTGCCTCATGTTTGGTTGGCTGTCGACAATAGCGCCATCTTTTACAGGGAGAAATTCACCATGGCTCTGGCCCACACACTTGGTTTTCCACGCATCGGCGCGGACCGTGAACTGAAAAAAGCCCTCGAATCCTACTGGAAGGGCGATCTCGATCAGGACGCGCTGAAAAGCGTCGGCTGCCAACTGCGCGCCACCCATTGGCAATTGCAGAAAGACGCCGGCATCGACCTGCTACCGGTCGGCGATTTCGCCTGGTACGACCAGGTGTTGACCCATTCCCTGACCTTCGGTGTGATCCCCGAGCGTTTCGACAGCGCCAAAAATGCCAATGGCCTGCCGACGCTGGACACGTTGTTCGCCATGGCCCGTGGCGCCACGGCAACCTGCTGCGGCGGCGATCACGACAAGGCGCAATACGCCCAGGAATTGACCAAGTGGTTCGACACCAACTACCACTACCTGGTCCCGGAATTCGGCGCTGACCAGCAGTTCAAGCTGAGCTGGGAACAGCTGTTCGACGAAGTTGAAGAAGCCAAGGACCTCGGCCACAACGTCAAACCCGTCATCATCGGCCCGCTGACGTACTTGTGGCAGGGCAAGGCCAAAGGCAACGACTTCGACAAGCTCGACCTGCTGGAGCGCCTGCTGCCGATCTACGGCGAAATCCTCGGTCGCCTCGCCGCGCAAGGCGTTGAATGGGTGCAAATCGACGAGCCGATCCTGACCCTCGACCTGCCACAAGCCTGGAAAAATGCGTTCGAACGCGCTTACCACATCCTTCAATACTCGCCGCTGAAAAAACTGGTGGCGACCTACTTCAGCGGTCTGGAAGACAACCTCGGTCTGGCGGTCAGCCTGCCGGTACAAGGCCTGCACATCGACGCGGTGCGGGCGCCGGACCAGCTCGGCCAGGTGCTCGATCGCCTGCCGACCTACAAGATTCTTTCGGTGGGCCTGGTCAACGGCCGCAATGTCTGGCGCTGCGAACTGGAGCAAGTCCTTGCGCAACTGCAATCGGCCCAAGAACGCTTTGGCGACAACCTGTGGGTCAGCAGTTCCTGCTCGCTGCTGCACAGCCCGGTGGACCTGGAGCGTGAAGACAAGCTCGACCCGGAACTGAAAAGCTGGCTGGCGTTCGCCGTGCAGAAGTGTGGCGAAATCGCTGTGCTGCGCGATGCCCTTAACGACCCGCAATCGCCCAAGGTGCAAGCCGCCCTGGCCGAGAGCCGTGCGATTCAGGCCAGCCGCGCCGAGTCGCCACGCATTCACAAAGCCGACGTGCAGGCGCGCATCGCGGCCATCGGTGCAGCCGACAGCCAACGCCATTCGCCGTTTGCCAAACGCATCGAGCAACAGCGTGCGCGGTTGAAACTGCCGACGTTCCCGACCACCACCATCGGCTCGTTCCCGCAGACCGGTTCGATCCGTCTGGCGCGTCAGGCGTTCAAGCAAGGCAAGCTGTCGGCCAACGATTACACCGACGCCATGCACAGCGAAATCCGCCACGCCGTGCAAGTCCAGGAACGCCTGGGCCTGGACGTGCTGGTACACGGGGAGGCCGAACGCAACGACATGGTCGAGTACTTTGCCGAGCAGCTTGAGGGTTATGTCTTCACCCGGTTCGGCTGGGTGCAGAGCTACGGTTCGCGCTGCGTCAAACCGGCGATTATCTACGGTGACCTCAGCCGTCCGAACGCCATGACCGTCGACTGGATCACCTATGCGCAAAGCCTGACCGACAAGGTCATGAAAGGCATGCTCACCGGTCCCGTGACCATGCTGATGTGGTCGTTCCCCCGTGAAGATGTCTCGCGAAAAATCCAGGCGCAGCAACTGGCGTTGGCCCTGCGCGACGAAGTGGTGGACCTGGAAAACGCCGGCATCAAGATCGTGCAGATCGACGAAGCGGCGTTTCGCGAAGGTTTGCCGCTGCGTCGGGCGCAATGGCAGGAATACCTGGACTGGGCGGTGGAAGCGTTCCGCTTGAGTGCTTCCGGTGTGCGCGACGAAACCCAGATCCACACCCACATGTGCTACAGCGAATTCAACGACGTGATCGAGTCCATAGCGGCGATGGATGCGGACGTGATCACTATCGAAACCTCGCGCTCGGACATGGAATTGCTGGAGGCCTTTGAAGCGTTCGATTACCCGAACGATATCGGGCCGGGCGTCTATGACATTCACTCGCCACGGGTGCCGGACACGGCGGAGATGGTCAAGTTGATGAGCAAAGCGGTGAAGCGGATTCCGGCGGAGCGGTTGTGGGTCAATCCGGATTGCGGTTTGAAAACCCGCGCGTGGCCGGAAACCGAAGCCGCGTTGGTCAACATGGTGGCGGCGGCGCGGCAGTTGCGTAGTCAGTTGGCCTAAAGTTCCGCGGCGCCCATTCTGGCGCCTTCGCGAGCAAGTCGAAGCAGGCAACACAGTCTCGAATATGACCGTTCAGCACTCTTCATCAAACTGTCACGTAACTGTGGCAGCGCGCTTGATCAAACTTCATCAGACTCGCGCTCTACTGGGGTTCTGCGTTTTGGTGTTTTTTCATGCGTGCTTTGTTTTTATCAGCGGTCATTTTTCTGGGCGCATTGTTCAGCCTGCCGTCCCTGGCGGCCTCTCGTTGTGATGTGAATGTTCCGACCGAGCACGTCGATCTGGCGCAGGTGAGCCTGGCGTACCAGAGCATCGGCCGTACCTCGGATCCGGCACTGCTGCTGGTGATGGGGCTGGGCGGGCAGTTGATTCACTGGCCGGACGAGGTGGTGGTCGCGCTGTGCCAGCAAGGCTTTCGGGTGATTCGATATGACAATCGCGATGTCGGCCTGTCCTCCTGGCGACAGGCGCCAGTCGACGCCAACCTGACCTTCGAAGTGCTGCGCTACAAACTCGGTTTGCCGGTTGCGGCGCCGTATTCCCTGACGGACATGGCCGACGATGCGCTGGGTTTGATGGATGCGTTGCACGTCGATCAATTCCACGTGTTGGGCGCGAGCATGGGCGGGATGATCGCCCAGCATATGGCGGCCATGGCGCCGCAGCGGGTCGAGAGCCTGACGCTGATCATGACCAGTTCCGGTGCCGAAGGCTTGCCGGCGCCGAGTGCGGCGCTGGTGCAGTTGCTGTCGCGCCGGGGTGCCCCGAATCGTGAAGTGGCGCTGGAGCAGCAGGCTGATTTGTTGGCGGCGTTGGGTAGCCCGACAGTGAGCGATGATCGGCAGGCACTGCTGCATCAGGCGGCGCAGTCCTATGACCGCGCGTTCAACCCCGAGGGCGTGAAGCGCCAGATCATGGCGATCCTCGCGGAGCCGAGTCGGGTGGCGATGCTCAATCAGTTGCGCGTGCCGACGCTGGTGGTGCACGGCACCGCGGATCCGCTGTTGCCAGTGATGCACGGGGTGCATTTGGCGGCGCATATTCACGGTAGTCAGTTGAAGCTGATTCCCGGGTTGGCCCATCGTTTTCAGGAGGCTTTCAAAGCACCGTTGCTCGCCGCCGTGTTGCCTTATTTGCAGGCTCACCGCGAGGACACTTCGCATTGGGCGCAGATTGATCCTGTGGTCGAACACAACCTTCTGTAACACCCTCATTTCCTGTGGGAGCGTGGCTTGCCCGCGAAGGCGGCCTAATAGCTGACCTATCTCTTGCAGACGTACACCGCGGACTCACACAATCCCGCTTCCACAGGTGTATCGTTCATCCTTTTCCGGCCTGTGTTCAGCCTGCGAGGTGTGTGATGAGTGCCCCCCTTAAAATCGATTTCGTCAGCGACGTTTCCTGCCCCTGGTGCGTCGTTGGCCTGTACGGCCTGACCCAGGCCCTGGATGTGTTGGGCGATGAGGTCCAGGCCGAAATCCGTTTCCAGCCGTTCGAGCTGAACCCGAAGATGGGCCCCGAAGGGCAGAACATCACCGAACACATCACCGAGAAATACGGTTCGACCCCGGAGCAATCGCAACAGAACCGCGAAATGATCCGCGCACGCGGCGCCGAAGTCGGTTTTGCCTTTCGCATCGATGGCAACAGCCGCATCTACAACACCTTCGATGCTCACCGATTGCTGTACTGGGCGGGACTGGAGGGGTTGCAGTTCAATCTGAAGGAGGCGCTGTTCAAGGCTTTTTTCACAGACGGCGGCAATCCTTCCGACCACGGTCAGTTGGCGCAGATCGCGCAAAGCGTTGGCCTGGACCGTCAGCGGGCAGAGGCGATCCTTGGGTCGGAGGAGTTCGCCAACGAGGTGCGTGAGGAAGAGCAGTTGTGGCTGTCCCGTGGCGTCAATTCGGTGCCGACCGTTGTCTTCAACGGGCAGTACGCGGTCAGCGGCGGGCAGCCGGTGGAAACCTTTGTCGCGGCGATTCGGCAGATCATGAGTGAAGCGAAGGGCGGCACCGTCAGCTGATTTCTGTCCGCTGTAAAAAAAAGTATCAATGTGCCACTATGGTGTTAGCCGTTGCTGCCGATATAGACGGCAACGATTTCAATCATAGGGATTTGATTCATGACACTTCACGCTTTTCGCACGTGGGCAGCGCTCACCTTGCTCGCCTGCCTGACTCTTACCGGCTGCGCCCACATCCAACCGCCTGTTCCCCTGGACAAACAATTCTGGGATGCCAAAGAGCCGACCATCGGCGTTGCCATCACTGTGGTGCCGGCGCCGGTGCTGGCGCTGACCGGTCAACAGGGGATGCTCGATTACGCGATCAATCGGGGCGTCAACAGCAAGCTCAGCGACAACGTCGAAAAATGGCAAGTGCGCGACCTGAATACCTTGCCGGATGTCATCGTCGCCAAGCTGCAAGCGAAGGGGTACAAGGTCAAGCGGATCAACGAGCCGGTTGACCTGAACGTCTATAAGCAAACCAGTTTTCGTGAAGGCTACATGGGCCGTGACTTGGCGCCGATCAAGGGCGCTTACGGCGTCGATCGACTATTGCTGGTGAATGTCTTCGCCACCGGCGCTACCCGCAGCTACTACGGATTCGTGCCGACCAGCGTTCCGATGGCGCAGGTGAGCGGGCAGGGCATGGTGGTCGATCTGGTCGACAACAAACTGCTGTGGTTCAAACCCTTTGCTGCAGTGCAAGCGGCCCAGGGCGAGTGGGATGAGCCGACGTACACCAACCTGTCCAATGCCTTCTACCAGGCCATGGACAATAGCCGTCAGCAAATGATCACGCCGTTCGAACAATGAAGCGGCCGATCAGGGTGGCCAGTGCACTGGCCCTGTTGATGCTGGCTGGCTGTGCGCAGAAACCGGCGCCCGAGGCCGGTTTCAAATCGCAGAGTGCCGCGTCTTACGTCCAGGCTCATGGGCTGAAAGTGGACATGCAGCTACCGCAGGCGTTTGTCGGTGCCAGCACGGTGATTGACGCCGAGGCGGCGCAGAAGGCAGCTTCGTCGAGTCATAATCTGGTGGCCAGTTCCAATGCCGCCGGGCTGGCCGGTCTGCTCGTGGCGAGCCTGATCAACACCCAGATGGGCAGCGGCAGCTTGCAGCGTGATGCGGAAAAGATTGCCCTCAAGGATTCGCGTCCGATGGCCGACCTGCTCGCCGGTGTGCCGTTGCAGGAACGTCTGCAACAGCGCTATCAACAGGCGTCGCAAATAGCCGGGCTGAAGCAAGGGGAGGGGCAAGTCACTGCGCGTCTGGTGATCGAACCGAAGCTGATGCTCACTCCCGATCGCGGCAGTTTTGTGCTGGTCAATCAGGTGCAGGTCCAGGACATTGCCGGTTCGGCGCTGTACCGCATGCGCATCGAAGTGACGAGCCAGCCGATTCGGCGTTGCGGCAAGCAATGCATTGACGACGGCAGCCTGGATCTGGCGAAGGTCACGGCTGTGCTCGACGAGTGCATCGACGAGTCCATGCGCGTGCTGGCCACCGATCTGATGCAACCGGCACCGCCGGAGGCCGCTCAGGAAACCTTGCGGTATGTGCTTGATGGCCAGCGCGTGGTCGAGCGCGGTTATCAGTTGGCCAACAATGGCAGCTACTGGCGGTATCGCAACCTCTACGGCGCGGTGAAATCAGTGCCGGTGCCGTTCGAGGATGCGCTGACACAGGCGCAGCTTGAAAAGGTTTACGGGCGGTAACATCACTCTGTGGGAGCCTGTGGTGAGGGGATTTATCCCCTCACCACAGGCTCCCACAGGGGGATTGTGGTCAGGCTTGAAAGCGCACCCACACGCTGACCAACACCGTCGCCGCCATCAACCACGCCACCGCCGCGACGGCGAGTGAAGCCTCCAGCCGCATACGATCCACCATCAAATACAACGTCGCCAGGTAGATGAAGTACGGAATGATCGACCACATGCCAAACACGATGGTGGTCTTCAAATCATCCAGCGAGCGCCCTTTGCCGACGATGTAATGCGCTATCAGCGCAAAGGTCGGAAACAGCGGCACCAGTCCGGCGATGTAGTAGTTTCTGGTCTTGGCCAGCGCAGCGAGGATCAACACCACCGCTGCGCCCAGGGTTGCTTTGAGCATCAGGTCCATCAGTGGGCCAGCCCGTACTTCTTCACTTTGTCGAACAGGGTGGTCTTGGCCATCCCCAATTCCAGGCTGGCCTGGGTCAGGTTGCCGCCGCTACGTTGCAAGGCGTCGCCGAGCAGGTTGCGTTCGAAGGCTTCCACCGCTTCGGCGAAGGCCAGGCCCTGATTGCTGCCGCTGGCGCCGGATTTCTTGAAGGCCGGCAGACCGAGGGCAAAACGCTCGGCGACGTTGCGCAGTTCGCGCACGTTGCCCGGCCAGTCATGGCTCATTAGGTTCGACAGGGTCTGGTTGTCCAGATCCGGCGCGGTACGGTCGAAGCGCAGTGATGACTGCTGCAGGAAATGTTCGAACAGTTGCAGGATGTCTTCGCGACGTTCGCGCAGCGGCGGCAATTCCAGGGTCACCACGTTCAGGCGGTAATACAGGTCGCTGCGAAACTCACCCGCCTTGCTCGACTCGTCGAGGTCGGACTTGGTCGCCGCGATCACCCGGCAATCCACCGCCACACTCTGGTTCGAGCCGAGGCGTTCGAGGGTGCGTTCCTGCAACACCCGCAGCAGTTTGATCTGCAACGGCAGCGGCATGCTTTCCACTTCGTCGAGGAACAGCGTACCGCCGTCGGCGTGTTCGATCTTGCCGATCCGCCGCTTGCCGGCACCGGTGAACGCGTTGGCTTCGTGGCCGAAGATTTCGCTTTCGAACAGGTTTTCCGGCAGACCGCCACAGTTCAGCGCAACGAACTGCTTGGTGTGCCGCCGACTGAAATCGTGCAGGCAACGCGCAACCAGTTCTTTACCGGTGCCGGTCTCGCCTTCGATCAGCACATTGGCCGAGGTGTCGGCGACATTGGCGATCAGTTCCCGCAGGTTCTGCATCGCTGGTGAGCGGCCGATGATCCGTCCTTCCAGAGAATCCCGCTCCGCCAGTTGCCGGCGCAACGAAGAGACTTCCCGCGCCAGGCTGCGTTGCTCCAGCGCGCGCCGTGCAACATCCACCAGCCGTTCCGGGGAGAAGGGTTTCTCCATGAAGTCATAGGCGCCTTTTTGCATCGCACCGACGGCCATGGAGATGTCGCCGTGACCGGTAATCAACACCACCGGCAGGCTGCGATCGCGAGCCTTGAGCCGGGTCAGCAGTTCGAGGCCATCAATGCCCGGCAGACGGATGTCGCTGATGACAATGCCGGCAAAGTTGTCGCCGACCCGCTCCAGCGCTTCTTCGGCGCTGCCCACGCCGACGCAGGGAATGTCTTCCAGGGTCAGCGCCTGTTGGCAGCCGAGCAGCACATGGGGGTCGTCTTCGACGATCAGCACACTAAGGTCGTTGTTCATATTGGCTCGGCAGGAGTAGGGCTTACCAACGGTAAACTGAGGACGAAGGTGGTACCACCGCTGGCTGGGTGTTCGACACCCAAATGTCCGCCCGTCGCGGCGGCAAGGCTGGCGGACAAAGTCAGGCCGAGGCCCAGGCCCTGCTCGCCGGGTTTGGTGGTGAAGAACGGTTCGAACAGATGCTTGCGCGCTTCGGCGTCGATGCCGTGACCGTTGTCGCGTACCCGCAGGCGATATTTGCCGTCGAACTCCTCGCCTTCGAGCCACAGCTCCGGCAAGGGTTGGGCTTGCATGGCGTCGAGGGCGTTGCCGATCAGGTTGACCAGAATCTGCTCCAGGCGTGTCTGGTCGATCTGCACCTGCACATCGGCGAATTCGCGATGCAATTGCAGATGAACACTTTCGACTCGCCCACCGAGCAGTTGCAGAGCAGCGTCGACCGCTTTGCCGAGGCAGGCTTGGCCCTTGTCGTCACCCCGTCGGGCGAAGGAACGCAGGCTGGCGGTGATCCGGCCCATGCGGTCGATCAGGTCGTTGATGGTCTTGAGGTTGGTGCTGGCCACGTCCAGCTGGCCACGCTCCAGAAAGCGCACGGTGTTGCCGGACAAGGTGCGCAGCGCGGCCAGTGGCTGGTTCAATTCGTGGGCGATGCTGGTGGACATCTGGCCGATGGCCGCGAGTTTGCCGGCCTGCACCAGTTCATCCTGGGCCCGGCGCAAGGTCTCTTCGGCCTGACGGCGTTCGCGGATCTGGCCCTTGAGCCGTTCGTTGCTGGCGCGCAGGTCGGTGGTGCGTTCGGTAATCCGACGCTCCAGTTGATTGTTGGCTTCCTGCAGGGCTTCCCGGGCGGCGAGGCGGGTGGCGATCACCTTGCGGCGCTCGTTCCAGGCGATCAGCAGGAACGCCACGAGGGCAAACGCCACGGCGACCAGAATCCCCTGATTGATCGCTTCGCGGCGCAAATCCTGCAACGGCGTGAGCAGGGTGAAATTCCACGGGGTGTCGCTCAAGGGCCGGGTTTGCGAGAGGTAGCTGATGTTCTCCTGGTCGGACTCCACTTCGCTGTTGGCCGGGAAGGTCAGCTTTTCCTCGCCTTCGGCCAGTTTTTCCCGGGCCAGCGGTTGCAGTTCGTTTAGCGGAAACCAGTAGTACTGAAGGCTGCGCGCGAGTTTTTCTTTGGTTTCGTCGCTTAACGGAACCACTGATTTGAGCCGTCGCGCCGGATCGCTGGACAGAATGATGATGCCGTTTTCATCGCTGACGAAGGCTTCCAGGCGCGCCCGTTGCCAGCGTTCTTCCATCGCTTCGAGGCGGACTTTGACCACGGCGACGCCGATGATCTTGCCGTGTTCTTCCAGGCCATGGGCCAGGTAATAACCGGGTTCGCCGCTGGTGCTGCCGATGCCATAAAAGCGCCCCGGCTCGCCGCGAACGGCGTTCTGGAAGTAGGCGCGGAAGGACAGGTCTTCACCGAGGTAACTGTCGACATCGCGCCAGTTGCTAGTGGCCATGACGCGGCCGGTAGTGTCCATCACGTAGATGGCCCGACTGCGGCTGCGCCGGTTCAGGCCTTCGAGGTATTCATTGACCGTTTGCCGGTGTTCCGGCGACGGGTCGGCCATCAGCCTGGACACACTGGATTCAAGTTCCAGCAGGCTGGGCAGATAGGTGTACTTGCTGATCTCGCTCTCGACAGCGCGAGCGTGCAGTTCAAGCTGACGCTGGCCGTTCTCGCTGAGGCTGCGGATCCCGTAGTGTTCACTGACCCAGAAGCCGACGTAACCCAATCCGATCATCAGGGCGATGATCAGCGGCGGCAGGAACAGATGACGAATCAGACGGGGTTTCACGGCGAGTGATGGCGGCGCGGCGCGATAGAGAGTGGTGTCGCATTTCATCACAGATGCCTTGGGTCAACCAGCTTGGCAACGGGCTTGCTCTGGTTTCCAGTCGAACACGAAACTTGTGGCGAGGGAGCTTGCTCCCGCTCGGCTGCGAAGCAGTCGTAAAACCGGTAAATGCGGTGTGTCAGATACATGCATTTGCAGGTTTTGGGGCCGCTGCGCGACCCAGCGGGAGCAAGCTCCCTCGCCACAAGGGAAAACCAGTACCGTTTTAGTGCTGCAGAATCTTGTTGAGGAAGTGCTGGGTACGGTCGGCGCGGGCACTGATGTCGCCGAAGAATTCCTCTTTCTGGCAGTCTTCGATGATCTTGCCCTGGTCCATGAAGATCACCCGATCCGCCACTTTACGGGCGAAGCCCATTTCGTGGGTTACGCACATCATGGTCATGCCTTCGTGGGCCAGTTGCACCATCACGTCGAGCACTTCGTTGACCATCTCAGGGTCGAGCGCCGAGGTCGGTTCGTCGAACAGCATGACGATCGGGTCCATCGCCAGCGCACGGGCAATCGCCACGCGCTGTTGCTGACCACCGGAGAGCTGGCCCGGATGCTTGTGGGCGTGCGCCGAAAGGCCGACACGCTCAAGCAGTTGCAGGCCTTTCTTGGTGGCTTCTTCCTTGCTGCGGCCCAACACCTTGATCTGCGCGATGGTCAGGTTTTCGGTGATGGTCAGGTGCGGGAACAGTTCGAAATGCTGGAACACCATGCCGACGCGCGAACGCAGTTTCGGCAGGTTGGTCTTCGGGTCGGCGATGGACGTGCCATCGACCACCACGTCGCCTTTCTGGAACGGTTCCAGCGCGTTGACGCATTTGATCAGGGTGGATTTGCCGGAGCCGGACGGGCCGCAAACCACGATCACTTCGCCTTTTTTGACCTCGGTGCTGCAGTCAGTCAGTACCTGGAAGTCGCCATACCACTTGTTGACATTCTTGATAGAGATCATACGGCAAACCTTTTTTGCAGACGCTTGACCAGCAGCGAGGCGGCAAAGCTGATTGTGAAGTACGTGAGACCTGCGAAGATCAGGAACTCATTGGAGCGACCGATGATGTCGCCACTGGCACGCGAGGCGTTGAGGAAGTCCACCAGACCGACCGCGTAGACCAGCGAGGTATCCTGAAACAGGATGATGCTCTGTTGCAGCAGCAGCGGGGTCATCTTGCGGAACGCTTGCGGCAGGATGATCAAACGCATCATCTGGCCGTAATTCATGCCCAGGGCCTGGGCAGCGCCCATCTGACCCTTGGGAATGGACTGAACGCCGGCGCGGACGATTTCGCAGAAGTACGCCGCTTCAAACATCATGAACGCCACGATGCACGAAGTGAACGCGCCGATCGGAGTGTCTTCGCCGGTGATCCAGCGCAGCACGAACGGCACCGCCAGGTAGAACCAGGTAATGACCAGCAGCAGCGGGATCGAGCGGAAATAGTTGACGTAGGCGCCGGCAATGTTCGACAGCAGTTTGCTGTGGGACAGGCGCATCAGCGCGAGGATCGTGCCGAGGATGATCCCGCCGGCAACGCCCAGCGCCATCAGTTGCAGGGTCATGACCATGCCGTTCCACAAGCCCGGCAGGGACGGGATGATGCCCGAGAAGTCGAATTCCATCATTTACCCCCTACGGAGATCAGGCCCGGCACGGCGACTTTCTTCTCGACCATACGCATCAGCAGCATCAGGCTCATGTTCAGGGTGAAGTAGATCAGCGTCGCCAGGGTAAAGGCTTCGAACAGGTTCGCGGAGAACTCAGCGGTTTGCTTGGTCTGTGCGAGTAGCTCCATCAAACCAATCAGCGAGGCGACGGAGGTGTTCTTGAACACGTTCAAGAATTCCGAAGTGAGCGGCGGAATGATGATCCGGTAAGCCTGGGGCAGCAGCACGTTCCAGTAGATCTGCGGCAGCTTGAAGCCCATGGCGCGAGCGGCGGATTCCTGGCCTTTGGGCAGCGCCTGGATACCGGTGCGCACTTGTTCGCAAACGCGAGCGGTGGTGAACAGGCCGAGGCAGACAACAACGCTGAGGAAAGCCGAGGTGGTCGGGTTCAGGTCCTGCTTGTACCAGTCCTGCAGGTTTTGCGGCAGCAGGTCGGGCACCAGGAAGTACCAGATGAACAGCTGAACCAGCAGCGGCACGTTACGAAAGAGTTCGACGTAGCAGGTCGCGATGCCCGATACGATGCGATTTGGTACGGTGCGCATGACGCCCAGAATCGAGCCCAGCGTCAGGGCGATGATCCAGGCCACGATGGCGATGGCGATGGTCCAGCCCAAACCGGAGAGGTACCAGTCGAAATAAATCTCGCTGCCCACACCGGTGGACTTGAAGAACACGCCCCAGTCCCAGTTGTAATTCATTAGGGTCTCCCCTCGGATTCGATCGATGTACAAGTGCCCGCCTGGGGAAGCTCCGTTCCCGCCCTAACCTTGACGGTCAGGCACACACGAGCGGCTCGACAGCCACCGGTTCGAGTGTTTCCAAAAATGCCAGCAGGGAGTGACAACCTCCTGGAAGGGCAGCGGCCCTTGCAGGAGGTAAGGTTAGTCAGAAATCAGGACTTCTTGTCGTCAGCCGCTTTATCGGTCGGATTGGCGATCAGAGCCTTGAGCTCGTCGCTCATCGGGAACATCAGGTTCAGGCCTTTAGGCGGGATTGGCTGCATGAACCATTTTTCGTAGATCTTGTTGATCTCACCGGACTTGTAGGTGGCGACGATCGCGTCATCCACAGCCTTCTTGAACGGCTCGTCGCCCTTGCGGACCATGCAGCCGTAGATTTCGTAGGACTGTGCAGTGCCCGTTACGGCCCAGGCAGTCGGCTGCTTGGCCTTGGCCATTTCACCGGCCAGCAAGGCATCGTCCATCATGAAGGCAACGGCGCGACCCGATTCCAGCATGTTGAAAGACTCGCCATGGTCTTTGGCAGAGATAACGTTCATGCCCATCTGCTTGTCGGCGTTCATCGACTTGAGGATACGCTCGGACGTGGTGCCGGCGGTGGTCACGACGTTCTTGCCTTTCAGATCGGCGAAGTCTTTGTACGGCGAATCTTTCTTGGCCAGCAGCTTGGTGCCGATTTCGAAAATGCCGACGGAGAAGTCAACTTGCTGCTGACGTTCTACGTTGTTGGTGGTGGAGCCGCACTCGACGTCCACGGTGCCGTTCTGCACCAGCGGGATACGGGTTTGCGAGGTCACCAGGTTGTATTTGACCTGTAGGTTCGGCATGTCCAGGTCTTTCTTGATGGCTTCAACGATTTTCAGCTGGATATCGTGGGAGTAGCCAACCGGTTTGCCGGACGCGTCCGCGATGTAGGAAAACGGAATGGAAGCGTCACGATGCCCGAGGGTGATGACACCGGACTCTTTGATCTTCTTCAGTGTGCCGGTGAGTTCGGCAGCGAAAACTGGAGTGGTAATCAGAGCGGCAGCAATGGCTGCGCCCAGGATATGGGGAACGATGCGCATCAAATTTTCCTCGACATTGTTTTTATATGGAGCCAGTTCATCGGCCCTTTTCGTGCTTCGGATGCGTGGCGGCACCTGAAGGGTGGGCACGACACTACATTCGTCCAAGAGTGTAGAGCATGACTCGTGCCAGGCTAGGTGTGACGGGTCAACATATTGATTTATAACGATATATATTATTTTTGATGTGATTTATGTCAATCAGAAATCCGGTTAACCGAATCAACCGGCAGGTCGCGTTCGGAAAACCGAATGCAATCCTCGGCTGTGAACACATTCCCCTGTGGGAGCGGGCTTGCTCGCGAAGGCGGCCTTTCAGCCACATTGATGTTGGCTGACATACCGCTTTCGCGAGCAAGCCCGCTCCCACAGGAGTTGTGGTGTAACTCAGAATGCAAAAAGCCCCTGAATTCTGAGATTCAGGGGCTTTTTCTTAACCGGATTCCCGATCAGGCCGCTTCGATCTTGCTGCGGTTCTGCTCGACCTTGCTCAGGTATTCCGCGAGTTTCTGTTGCTCGGCCGCCTTGGTGAACAAACCGAGCTTGCTGCGGCGCCACAGAATGTCGTGCGCCGTAGTTGCCCATTCTTCGCGGCACAGGTAATCGACTTCGCGGCTGTAGAGACCGCCGCCAATGTGTTCACCCAGATCGCCGAGGTTCTGCACGCCTTCGAGCATGCGCCAGGTGCGGCTGCCGTAGGTGGTGGCCCAACGGCGGGCGATTTCAGTCGGCACCCAGTCGAACTGGTCACGAATGCGCGAGCTCAGCGCTTGCGGGGTGGTCATGTCTTCGCCGCCCGGCAGGGTCGCCGTGGCGGTCCAGCTCGGCTTGATGTGCGTGAAGTACGGCGCCAGTTGTGCCAGCGCCGACTCGGCCAGTTTGCGGTAGGTGGTCAGCTTGCCACCGAATACCGACAGCAATGGCGCTTCTTCTCCAGTGCCCGACAAGGCCAGGGTGTAGTCGCGGGTGACGGCCGACGGATTGTCGGATTCGTCGTTGCACAGCGGACGAACACCGGAATAGCTGTGCAGGATGTCGTCGCGGCTGATCTGCTTTTTGAAGTGGGCGTTGACCACTTTCAACAGGTAATCGGTTTCACCTTCGGTAATCGCCACCTTCGCCGGATCGCCGGTGTATTCGCGGTCGGTGGTGCCGATCAGGGTGAAGTGGTTCAGGTACGGGATGGTGAACACGATGCGCTGATCTTCGTTTTGCAGAATGTGCGCGTGTTCGCCTTCGTACAGCTTCGGCACGATCAGGTGACTGCCCTGGATCAGGCGGATGCCGTACGGCGATTCCATCTTCAGGTCGTCACGAATGAACTTGGCGACCCACGGACCGGCCGCATTCACCAGTGCCTTGGCGCGAATCGAAAACAGGCTGCCGTCGGCGCGTTCCAGGTTCAGATGCCACAGGCCTTTGGAGCGACGAGCGCTGACGCAACGGGTCTGGGTGTGAACGTGGGCGCCTTTCTCGCGGGCGGCCATGGCGTTCAGTACCACCAGGCGAGCATCGTCGACCCAGCAATCGGAGTACTCGAAGCCTTTGGTGATTTCGCTTTTCAGTGGGCTGTCCGGGCCGAACTTCAGGCTTTTCGAACCTTCCAGTTTTTCTCGTTTGCCCAGGTTGTCATAAAGGAACAGGCCGGCGCGGATCATCCACGCGGGACGCAGGTGCGGGCGGTGCGGAAGCACGAAGCGCATTTGCTTGACGATGTGCGGTGCCTTGGCCAGCAGCACTTCACGCTCGGCGAGGGCTTCGCGCACCAAGCGGAATTCGTAATGTTCGAGGTAGCGCAGGCCGCCGTGGATCAGCTTGCTGCTGGCCGACGAGGTATGGCTGGCCAGATCGTCCTTTTCACAAAGGAATACCGAGAGACCGCGGCCGGCGGCATCCGCTGCGATCCCCACGCCATTGATCCCGCCACCGATGACGGCAATGTCGTAGACCTCAGCGAGAGGGGGCGTAGGCAAGGTAGAAGTGGGCATCGGCTGGCCTCGGGCTCTTTTGATTTTCGGTATTGGAATTCGAACATGAATGTTCATTTGCGAAAATGGTAGCCCATAAAGCCGCGCGCAGCCAGTCAACTTCGATTGAAAATACTGATCGAAGGGCGGGTAAAGGAAAATTTTCGAACATTAAACGGCGATTGGTGTGCCTTTGTGGCGAGGGAGCTTGCTCCCGTTGGGCTGCGAAGCAGCCCTAAAACCGGCGAACGCGGTTTTCCAGGAAAAACTTATAGTCTGATATGCGTCTGCTGCGCAGCCGAGCGGGAGCAAGCTCCCTCGCCACAGAGGAGCGCGCTGATTTCGAAAGGGTTAAACCACTTCGAGTCGAATCTTGTGCTGACTCAACAACTGCGCCAACGCCGGCACAGGCTGCTGATCCGTCACCAGGCAATCGATCAAACTGATCGGTCCCAAACGAATCATGGCATTGCGCCCGAATTTGCTGGAGTCCGCCGCGAGAATCACCTGTCGGGCATTGGCAATGATCGCTTGCGACACCCGCACTTCCTGATAATCGAAGTCCAGCAGGCTGCCGTCTTCATCGATACCGCTAATGCCAACCAACGCAAAATCGACCTTGAACTGGTTAATGAAGTCGACACTCGCCTGACCGACCACACCCCCGTCACGCCGCACATTGCCGCCGGTCAGCAGCACGTCGAAGTCGTCCTTGGCGCTGAGCATCGAAGCCACGTGCAGGTTGTTGGTGATGATCTTCAGGTGGTTGTGGTTGAGCAGCGCCCGGGCAATCGATTCCGTTGTCGTGCCGATGTTGATAAACAACGAGGCATGATCGGGAATCTGTGCAGCAATGGCTTCGCCGATACGCTGCTTTTCATCGCGCATCTGATCGGCGCGCATGGCGTAGGCGGTGTTTTCGACACTGGAATCGTAGGCTGCGCCGCCATGGTAGCGACGCAACAAATTGGCTTCCGCGAGCTGATTGATGTCGCGGCGGATGGTCTGCGGGGTAACGACGAACAGCGTGGCCATTTCCTCGATGCTGACATAGCCGCGTTCGCGGACCAGTTCGAGGATTTGCTGCTGACGGGGAGGCAGATTCATGGGGCTTCCTTTGGGCTGCCGTGCAAAATTTGCCCATGATGCCGCAGGAATCTGCTCCCTACCAGTTACATGCAGATACGAGTACTTACGTTGGCTTATTCAGCGCCTTCATGAGGTTCCCAATCACGAGTGCGGCTGACCGCTTTTTTCCAGCCGGCGTAGAGTTTTTCCTTCGCGGTTTCGTCCAGCGTCGGTTCGAATTCGCGTTCGATAACGGCCTTGCCGCGCAGCTCTTCCAGGCTGCCCCAGAAGCCACACGCCAGGCCGGCGAGGTAAGCCGCGCCGAGTGCGGTGGTTTCGCGCATTTGCGGACGCTCGACCCGAGTACCGAGAATGTCGGCCTGGAACTGCATCAGGAAGTTGTTCGCCACTGCACCGCCATCCACGCGCAGGGCTTTCAGGCGTTCGCCGGAATCCTGTTGCATGGCGTCGAGCACGTCGCGTGTCTGGTAGGCAATCGACTCCAGCGCTGCACGAATAATGTGATCCACGCGTACGCCGCGGGTCAGGCCGAACAGGGCGCCACGGGCATACGGGTCCCAGTACGGAGCGCCCAGACCGGTGAAGGCCGGCACCAGGTAGACGCCGTTGCTGTCCTTGACCTTGTTGGCGAAATATTCGGTGTCGTGGGCGTCGTTGATGATCTTCAGTTCGTCACGCAGCCACTGAACGGTTGAACCACCGTTGAACACCGCGCCTTCCAGCGCGTAGGCCACTTCGCCGCGCGGGCCGCATGCGATGGTGGTCAGCATGCCGTGCTTGGACTTCACGGCTTTGTCGCCAGTGTTCATCAGCAGGAAGCAGCCAGTGCCGTAGGTGTTTTTCGCCTGACCTGGCTCGACGCACATCTGCCCGAACAGGGCGGCCTGCTGGTCGCCGGCGATACCGCCAATGGCGATGCCGCTTTTGGTATGGCCGTAGATTTCCGACGAGGACTTAACTTCCGGCAGCATCTCGCGCGGAATATCCAGCACCTCCAGCATCTTCGCGTCCCACTGCAATGTGTGGATGTTGAAGAGCATGGTGCGCGAGGCGTTGGTGTAGTCGGTGACATGCACCTTGCCGCCGGTAAATTTCCAGATCAGCCAGCTGTCGACGGTGCCGAACAGCAGCTCGCCTTTGCGCGCACGCTCACGGCTGCCTTCGACGTTGTCGAGGATCCACTTGAGTTTGGTGCCGGAGAAGTACGGGTCGGTGACCAGGCCGGTGGTGTCGCTGATGTATTGCTCGTGGCCGTCACGTTTGAGCTGCTGGCAGATCTCGGTGCTGCGGCGGCACTGCCAGACGATCGCGTTGTAGATCGGGCGGCCGGTGGTCTTGTCCCAGACCACGGTGGTTTCACGCTGGTTGGTGATGCCGATGGCGGCCACCTGGTCGTGATGCAGACCGGCCTGCGCCAGGGCCTCGACCATCACGGCGCTTTGGGTGGCGAAGATTTCCATCGGGTCGTGTTCGACCCAACCGGCTTGTGGGTAATGCTGGGCGAATTCGCGCTGGGCGGTGCAGACCACGTTCGCGTCGCGGTCGAAAATGATCGCGCGGGAGCTGGTCGTACCCTGATCGAGGGCAATGATGTAGTTCTTATTCTGAATGTCGGTCATGTCGATTGCCTTGGACGAAATAAGGGAGTGAAGTCAGGCGCGCGATCAAATGGGCAGGATCACGCGCCTACGGTATCAAGAAGTTCTTGGTTTGCCGTCAATGGCCGGTGTTGCTTCCTTTGTAGCAGGTATGGCGCTGGGCAGATGGCGGGCAATCAGCCCGCGATACGCTGCAGCACCGAGGCAGGCACCGACAATCGGTGCAAAAACCGGAATCAGGAAGTACGGGATATCGCGCCCACCGGTGAAGGAAATTTCACCCCAGCCCGCGAAGAAAGTCATCAGTTTCGGTCCGAAGTCCCGCGCCGGGTTCATTGCAAAGCCGGTCAGCGGCCCCATCGAGCTGCCAATCACCGCAATCAGCAGGCCGATCAGCAGCGGTGCCATTGGCCCGTTCGGCAGACCGTTGTTGTCGTCGGTCAGGGACATGATCACGCCCATCAGGATCGCGGTGATGATCACTTCAACAAGGAACGCCTGGGCGGTGGACAAGACCGGATTGGGGAACGTTGAGAACACCGAAGCCAGTTCGAGGCTGGCTTGGGTGCCACGAACCATATGGTGAGTTTGTTCGTAATCGAAGAAGAGATTGCTGTACAGCGTGTAAACCAACAAGGCACCGCAGAACGCGCCAGCCACCTGGGCAAGAATATAGAACGGCAGTTTGCGCTTCTCGAAGTCGGCGAAAATGCTCAAGGCGATGCTGACGGCAGGGTTCAGATGAGCCCCCGAAACCCCGGCGGTCAAGTAGATCGCCATGCTCACGCCGACGCCCCAGATGATGCTGATTTCCCACAAGCCAAAGCTGGCACCCGCGACCTTGAGCGCGGCCACGCAACCGGTACCAAAAAAGATCAGCAGTGCAGTACCCAGAAACTCAGCCATGCATTGGCTGGAGAGCGACGGTTGTTGTAAAGCAGTTGTCATTGAAAACCTCTTTGTTTTTGTTGTCTGGCGCTTTTTTCGTCATGGCCAAAGCGCGATTTTCACCAGGGCAGGATCCCCATCCTGTTCCTGGCTTACTGCAGGGTGCTGCGGTAGGACGTTTCGTACATTATTCAGATTCGAAAAAATATAGACAAGAAACACTGCTGTCAAAGGTCGAAAGTGAACTATCAGTCACATCGCAACTATTAGTCACATGAATGATCGTTTTGTTTTGCCAGCGAGGCGAACTCTGACGAACGGTAATAACCCGCACAACGCGGTGGAAACGTAGGCGTGATAGAGCCTTTTGGCAGTCAATGACCTAGAATCGAGCGCAGTATTTTTCTCTGCCGCCCAGTCTGGAGCTGTCATGACCCCCGCATTGGATTTGTTGAAAAAAGTTCGTGCCGAACATCGCGTGCACAGTTACGAACATGATCCGAAGGCTGCGTCCTATGGGCTGGAAGCCGCGGAAAAACTGGGTCTGGACCCGGCGCAGGTGTTCAAGACGTTGCTGGCGGCCAGCGAGAAAGGGGAATTGCTGGTGGCTGTGGTGCCGGTCGTCGGAAGTCTGGACTTGAAGGGCCTCGCTCATGCGGCCGGCGTGAAAAAAGTCGAAATGGCCGACCCGGCCGCCGCGCAACGTTCGACGGGTTATCTATTAGGTGGCATCAGCCCGCTGGGGCAGAAAAAGCGTCTTCGCACCTTTATCGACAATTCGGCTCAGCCCTTCGCCAGCATTTTTGTCAGTGCCGGTCGACGGGGTCTTGAAGTGGAACTGGCCCCCGCGGTACTGGCCGAACACACCCAGGCCAAGTTCGCCGATATCGGCCGCGCCTGAATCAGGGAGAAGGTTATGCAGCTTGAATTTCATCAGGTCGATGCGTTCAGTGATCAGCCGTTCAGTGGCAACCCGGCGATGGTCTATCGCCTCGATGCCTGGCTCGCCGATGAGTTGATGCAGAAGATTGCCGCCGAGCACAACCTTGCCGAAACCGCTTTTGTGGTGCGTGAAGGGCAGGGCTGGCACATCCGCTGGTTTACCCCGACTACCGAAGTGCCTTTGTGTGGGCATGCCACCCTGGCCAGCGCGTATGTTTTGTTTGAAATCTATCAAGAACCTGTCGAGCGACTGGACTTCATCTGCAAATCCGGCTCGTTGAGCGTGAGTCGCGAAGGTGAGCGGCTATGGCTGGATTTCCCGGCAATCGTACCGTCTGAAGTGGGCGTGACACTGGATGTCGAACGCGCCCTGGGTGTCGAAGTCGTCGATGTGCTGGGTTCAAATGAATTGTTCGTGGTGTTGGAGTCGGAGCAGGCCGTGCTCGATTGTCAGCCCGACATGGTCGCCTTGGCCAAACTGCCGTGGCCGGGCGCTATCGTTACCGCCAAGGGCAGCAAGCATGATTTTGTGTCGCGGTACTTCGCGCCGGCGATTGGTATCAATGAAGATCCGGTGACCGGATCGACCCATTGCAGCCTGATTCCGTACTGGTCGAAACGTTTGGGCAAGTCGAGTCTGACGGCGTATCAGTGTTCGAAACGCGGCGGGGAGTTGTTCTGCCGGCTGGAAGGGGATCGGGTGAAGATTGGCGGGAATGCGACGCTCGTTGCGAGCGGAACGCTGATGCTGGGTTAGGAAGCAAAAGATCGTCCGAACGCGGCCCGAGCCTTCGGCAGCTCCTACATGGAACGCGTGCTCCTGTAGGAGCTGCCGAAGGCTGCGATCTTTTGATCTTTCGTCAGTGAGCGTTGCTGTAACGCCTGACCCCGGACTCAACCGCCGGAATCTGTGCCGCCGTGCTGCCGGATGCCTGGAACAAGACCAGATGTTCAGCGGCAACCCGAATGCCAACTTCCGCACCGATCTGATGATCAGCATGGCTCGGGAAAATCGATTCCAGCAGGGCCCCGGTGGGCATCTGCAAGCGATACAGAGTCGACGCACCCTGGAACGATTTGCCGACAATCCGCGCCTTCAAATCGCTGTCCGGTGCATAAACGATATCGTCCGGGCGCAACAATACGTCCACGGCGCCCCCAACCGGCCAGGTGTAAGCACGATTGCCGCGCAATTGACCCAACTCGGTCTGCACCGATTCCGGGCTGCTCAACTGACCGCGAATGAAGTAACCCTGGCCAATGAAACTGGCCACATACGGCGTCAGCGGTTCGTGATAGAGGTTGTAGGGCGTGTCCCACTGTTCCAGGCGACCTTCCTTGAAAACCCCCACATGATCGCTGACCGCAAAGGCTTCTTCCTGGTCGTGGGTCACCAGAATCGCGCTGGTGCCACGGGCCTTGAGGATGTCGCGCACTTCGTGGCTGAGCTTGCGCCGCAGTTCGCCGTCGAGGTTGGAAAACGGTTCATCCAGCAGCAGCAATTGCGGTTCCGGCGCCAGGGCGCGGGCCAATGCGACACGCTGTTGCTGACCACCGGAAAGCTCGTGCGGAAAGCGTTTGCCGAGGTTTTTCAGGTTGACCAGTTCCAGCAGCTCTTCGGTAACGCGGTCCTTTTGCGGGTGCTTGCGAATCCCGAACGCGATGTTCTCGGCCACGCTCAAATGCGGAAACAGGGCGTAATCCTGGAACACCATGCCGATCCGGCGTTTCTCCGGGGCGAGGGTGAAACCGGCGCTGGAGATCGTCTCTCCCGCGAGGGTGATTTCACCTTCGTGCACCGGTTCAAAACCGGCAATCGCCCGCAGGGTCGTGGTTTTGCCGCAGCCTGAAGAGCCAAGCAGGCAACCGATGTCGCCGGCATTCAAATGCAGGTTGAGGTTCTGCACGACACGCTGGTCTTGATAACCGCAGGCGAGGTTGCGCAGGTTTAGCAGGAGTGGCTGACTCATGCGTGGTGATACGCCGGCTCGACGAGAAACTCGAGCAGGGCCTTTTGTGCGTGGAGGCGGTTTTCCGCTTGATCCCAGGCGACGGAGCGCGGGTCATCGAGCAGGTCGAGGCTGATTTCCTCACCACGGTGGGCCGGCAGGCAATGCATGAACAGCACGTCCTCGGCGGCCAGATCCAGCAGCGCGCGGTTGACCTGGAACGGCGAGAACAGCTTCAGGCGCTTGGCGGTTTCTTCTTCCTGGCCCATGGAGGTCCAGACGTCGGTGCTCACCAGATGTGCGCCGCGCACGGCATCCTTCGGATCGCGAACGATGGTTACCCGATCACCGGCCTTGGCCACGAATTCAGGGTTGGGTTCATAGCCTTCAGGGCAAGCGATGCGAAGCTGGAAGTCGAACTGGATCGCCGCTTCTATATAGCTGTTGCACATGTTGTTGCCATCGCCGATCCAGGCCACGGTCTTGCCCTGGATCGAGCCGCGATGTTCGAGGAAGGTTTGCATGTCGGCCAGCAACTGACACGGGTGCAGGTCATCGGACAGGCCGTTGATCACCGGCACGCGGGAGTTGGCGGCGAATTCGGTCAGGGTGCTGTGGGCAAAGGTACGGATCATCACCGCGTCGAGCATGCTCGACATAACGATGGCGCAGTCGCCGATCGGCTCGCCACGGCCCAGTTGCGTGTCGCGCGGCGACAGGAAGATCGCCTGGCCGCCGAGCTGGATCATGCCGGCTTCGAACGAGATACGGGTGCGGGTCGAGGACTTCTCGAAAATCATCCCGAGCACGCGGTTTTTCAGAGGCTCGAACAGTACGCCGCGGTTACGCAGGTCTTTGAGCTCAACGCCTCGACGGATCACGCTGACCAGCTCTTCGGGCGTGCAATCCATCAGGGAGAGAAAGTGCCTTGCGCTCATCATTGACTACCTTTTTGCAACAGACCGCAGATACTCAAAGCCTTGTTTAATTGAAAAACGGGCGAGACCTGCGGCGTAAGCCGCACGGGGCGACGAAATAGGGAAGGCGCGATCTTGACATTAAATGTCGCGTTTTTCCAATAGGCTACGGTGTTTAGGGGATTTCAGAAGGGCTACGGGGTGATTGCAGTAGCGCGTATGAAGCCGGTTTCCTGACAGCAGCCCGTCATTTGTACACCGGGCTCGCGGGGCTTTGCAATCAAGCGGGGCGGGGATGGCGCTGCGGCGGTCGGTTTCTGGCCCATTGCTCTACACCGTTGATGGCAATGTGCCTTGTCTGAAACACTTGCTAATGCAATGTGCTGGGTTATAACTATGTCACGAATGACGCAGGAAGCCTTCGGAATGGAATCGAAAGAACAGCAACTCATGGAACTACTCGGCCTCACGGCCCGCTCACTGACGCATCTCACGGCTTCCATGACCTCGATGTCCTTCGAGCTCATGCGAAGCAACGACGAAGTCACCAAGGCCGCTGGCCGACGGATGATCGATCGCATGGCCACCGTCAGCGCAGGGCTCGACGAGCACTGGCGAATGATCGGCGAACTCACGGGCGTGCATGTCGCCCACGAGCAGATCGAAACCATTCAGGAGATCCAGTTGCAGGCGCCGCCGAGGCTTCCGCCGAACTGATCCCGGGCGGTCATCGGCTGGCCTGATGGTCGCCGATTCACAAGACGAACGTCGCTGGCGCAGCGGCGGGGCACGGGCCATAGTTTTGATCCCGCGGCCGATATTGCCCGCCCAGAACAAAACAGAGACTGGCCATGACCAAGACTCTCCATCACCGTGCCTGCCACCTGTGTGAAGCCATCTGCGGCCTGACCATCGAGACCACCGAGACCGATGGCAATGTGCAGATCACCTCGATCAAGGGCGACGCCCAGGATACGTTCAGTCGCGGGCACATCTGCCCCAAGGCTGTCGCCCTGCAAGACATACAAAACGATCCGGACCGTCTGCGTCAGCCGATGCTGCGAGTCGGCAGCGAATGGCAGCCTATCGAATGGGACGACGCCTTCAACCTTGTCGCCGAACGCCTGGCCGGGATTCAGGCGCGGCACGGGCAGAACGCGGTGGCGGTTTATCAAGGCAACCCCAGCGTGCACAACTACGGGCTGATGACCCACAGCAATTATTTCCTTGGGCTGTTGAAAACCCGCAACCGGTTCTCCGCGACGTCGGTCGATCAGTTACCCCATCACCTGACCAGCCATTTGATGTATGGCCACGGTTTGTTGTTGCCGATCCCGGACATTGATCACACCGATTTCATGCTGATTCTCGGCGGCAATCCGCTGGCCTCCAACGGCAGCATCATGACTGTGCCGGATGTGGAAAAACGCCTGAAGGCGATTCAGGCCCGGGGCGGCAAAGTGGTGGTGGTCGACCCGCGCCGCAGCGAAACGGCGGCGATGGCCGATCAGCATCTGTTCGTGCGTCCCGGTGGCGATGCGGCGCTGTTGTTCGGGCTGCTCAATACCTTGTTCGCCGAAGGCCTGACCTGCGACAGCCATCTGCCGGTGGACGGTCTGGATGAGGTGCGCGAGGCGGTCGCCAGTTTCACTGCCGAGGCCATGAGCCCGCTGTGCGCCGTGCCGGCCGAGCAGATTCGCCAACTGGCCCGGGACTTCTCGGCGGCACCGACAGCGGTCTGCTACGGCCGCATGGGTGTCTCGACCCAGGCGTTCGGTACGTTGTGCCATTGGGTGGTGCAACTGATCAACCTGGTCACCGGCAACCTCGACCGTGTGGGCGGCGCGTTATGCACCGAGCCGGCGGTGGACCTGGTGGCGTCCACGTCGGGCGGGCATTTCAACCTGTGGCAGAGCCGCGTGTCCGGGCGTCCGGAATACAGCGGCGAGTTGCCGGTGTCGGCGCTGGCCGAAGAGATGCTCACCGAAGGGGAAGGGCAGGTTCGCGCGCTGATCACCGTGGCCGGCAATCCGGTGCTGTCGACGCCCAATGGCCGACAACTCGAACAGGCGCTGGACGGGTTGGAGTTCATGGTCAGTGTCGACCTGTACATCAACGAAACCACGCGCTACGCCGATCTGATTCTGCCCTCGACATCGGCCCTGGAAAACGATCATTACGACACCACCTTCAACATGTTCGCGGTGCGCAACGTCACCCGGTTCAATCGCGCGATCCTGGCCAAACCGGAAGGCGCGCTGCACGACTGGGAAATTTTCGTCGGGCTGGCCAAGGCCTTTGCCGCGAAGACCGGCAAGGAACTGAAACCGACGATTCCACCCGCACAGATGATTGATCGTGGTTTGCGGATGGGCTTGTATGGCGATGCCTCGGAGCATCAGTTGTCGCTGGCGACGTTGTTCGATCATCCACATGGTGTCGATCTTGGTGCGCTGAAATCCAACCTTGCTCCGCGCCTTAAAACCGCTGACCAACGCGTCCAGGCCGCCCCCACGGCCATTCTTGCCGACCTGGCTCGCTTCGCCGCGCTGCAAGCACCGGCCGCCGATGAGCTGCTGATGATTGGCCGTCGTCACGTGCGCAGCAATAACTCGTGGATGCACAACTATCACCGACTGGTGAAGGGCAAGCCGCGTCATCAATTGCTGATGCATCCTGACGACCTCGCCAGCCGCGGGCTCAGCGATGGGCAGCGGGTGCGGGTCAGTTCCCGGGTCGGCATGATCGAAGTGGAAGTGCAGGGCAGTCTGGATATGATGAAAGGCGTGGTCAGCCTGCCGCACGGATGGGGTCATGCGCGGCCCGGCGTGCAGATGACGATTGCCAGCGGCCAGCCGGGTTCCAGCGCCAATGACCTGACCGACGAGTGTCAGCTCGATGAGTTGTCGGGGAATGCGGCGTTGAACGGTGTGCCGGTGACCGTGGCGGCAGCGTGACTGAGTCTGTCGGGGAGACCGAGCATGGCGCTTGGGTTTCCGTTACAATGCGCCACCGTGCCGACCCTTGAGTCGGAAAGTTCAGCCGAGGTGCTCCATGGATATCATCGAAACGATTAAAGAGCAGATTGCTAACAACACCATTCTGCTTTACATGAAAGGTTCGCCGAATGCCCCGCAGTGTGGCTTCTCCGCGAAAGCCGCGCAGGCCGTGATGGCATGTGGTGAAAAGTTTGCGTACGTGGACATCCTGCAGAACCCGGAAATCCGCGCCAACCTGCCAAAATACGCCAACTGGCCAACTTTCCCACAACTGTGGGTCGGTGGTGAGCTGGTCGGCGGTAGCGACATCATGACCGAGATGGCTGCAGACGGTTCGCTGCAAAGCACCATCAAAGCGGCTGTTGAAGCGGCTGCTGCGACCAAGTCCGAAGCCTAAGACGATTGGCTCCCCTGTAGGAGCTGTCGAGTGAAACGAGGCTGCGATCATTTGATCTTCAGCAACTAAAAAGCCCCGCCCCTCGAAAGAGGAGCGGGGCTTTTTATTCACTTAAGAAGTTACTGCAATGTTGCCGCTGCAATCGCCAAGATCGCAGCCTTCGGCAGCTCCTACTCTTCGCCCATCTGCGATTGCAGATAGTTCTCAAGACCGACTTTATCGATCAGGCCCAGCTGGGTTTCCAGCCAGTCGATATGTTCTTCTTCGGATTCGAGAATGTCTTCAAGCAGTTCACGGCTTCCGAAATCGCCAACAGTCTCGCAATGAGCAATCGCGACTTTCAGGTCAGCGTGGCCGGTACGTTCGATACGCAGGTCGCACTCAAGCATTTCCTGGGTGTGTTCGCCGATCTGCAGCTTGCCCAGGTCCTGCACGTTTGGCAGGCCTTCCAGGAACAGGATGCGCTTGATCAGCTTGTCCGCGTGTTTCATCTCGTCGATGGACTCGTGGTATTCGTGCTTGCCGAGCTTGTTCAGACCCCAATCTTCATACATGCGCGCATGCAGAAAATATTGATTGATCGCGACCAGCTCATTGGCAAGGATCTTGTTGAGATGCTGGATGACTGTAACGTCGCCTTTCATGATGGGGTCCTGCCCTGTATTAGCCGTCTATAAAGCTGAGTTTGAGCCGCACAACTAACAGTGTCAAACCTAAGTTATTGAAACTTAAGTGAAAATTAATCGGAATAAGAATGTTTGTGTTCCGCGTCTAGAGCGTAACCAATTGATTTCAGGCATAAAAAAACCGGACATGAAGTCCGGTTCTTTGGAATAGGGTATTTACGCGGCAGTAAATTCTACAGGGAAAGGAATTGCAGCCTGGGCTGTTTGCAATTTGGTCAGGGTTTCACGCACCACTTCCTTGGCAAGGCAGGCGCATTTGCCGCATTGGCTGGCTACGCCGGTAGCCTGACGGACTTCCTTGTAGCTGCAGCATCCTTCATAGATTGCTTCGCGGATTTGTCCGTCGGTGACGCCAGTGCAGAGGCAGACATACATAAGTGAGAACCGTCGCTGGTTGTGACTCAATTGCGATGGATCTTAATGTTAACGAGAATGATTGTCAAAGTGGTTTCTGAAAACTTTGCGTTATAAGGCGCCGTGACTGACGAACGGTTTTCTTCTGGGCAATCTGCCAGTAACTGCGGCGGCAGCAATTTAACCTGCCGGCGAAAAACCGTTGAGGACAGCTCAAAAACGCAGTGTATGATGGCCGGTCCTTATGAAGCGGGTGGGTGTCACAGGGCTGTCGCCTGAGGGTGGCAGGCTGGCGCAAACCCGGAACTTCACGTTTTTACACCAGGAGATATTCAATGAGCGTACTCGTAGGCAAGCAAGCCCCTGACTTCACCGTACCGGCCGTACTCGGCAATGGCGAAATCGTCGACAGCTTCACCCTGTCGTCGGCTATCAAAGGCAAATACGGCCTGGTGTTCTTCTACCCACTGGACTTCACTTTCGTTTGCCCATCCGAGCTGATCGCTCTGGACAACCGCATGTCCGACTTCAAGGCACGCAACGTTGAAGTGGTCGCCGTTTCGATCGACTCGCACTTCACTCACAACGCCTGGCGCAACACCCCGGTGAACAATGGTGGCATCGGCGAAGTTCGCTACACCATGGCTGCCGACATGAAGCACGAAATCGCCAAGGCCTACGACGTTGAATCCGAAGGCGGCGTGGCTTTCCGTGGCGCATTCCTGATCGACGACAAAGGCGTTGTTCGTTCGCAGATCATCAACGACCTGCCACTGGGCCGTAACATCGAAGAGCTGATCCGTCTGGTCGACGCTCTGCAATTCCACGAAGAGCACGGCGAAGTCTGCCCTGCCAACTGGAAAAAAGGCGACAAAGGCATGACCGCTTCGACCGAAGGCGTCGCGGCTTACCTGACCGAGAACGCTGCTGCCCTGTAAGGCGCGTTCGAGGCATAAAAAAACCGGCCGTTGAGGCCGGTTTTTTTGTGGGCGGGATAAAACCCGACGACGAAACCAATGCTGCTCACTGGAACGCGACACTGAACCTGTGGCGAGGGAGCTTGCTCCCGCTGGGCAGCGAAGCGGCCCCCCTTATCCCTAAGAAGAAGGGGACTGCTGCGCAGTCCAGCGGGAGCAAGCTCCCTCGCCACAAGAACAGCAACGGATCAGTCGTTGTAGTCTTCCCAGCCGCCCATTTGCTTCCAGCGATTGACGATGCCGCAGAACAGCTCCGCCGTCTTTTCGGTGTCGTAGCGAGCCGAGTGGGCCTCGCGACCGTCGAAGTCGATATCGGCGGCCTGACAGGCTTTCGCCAGCACGGTTTGACCGTAGGCCAGGCCGGCGAGGGTTGCCGTGTCGAAGCTGGAGAACGGATGGAACGGGTTGCGCTTCATGTCCAGGCGCGCAACCGCCGCGTTCAGGAAGCCCAGATCGAAACTGCTGTTGTGCCCGACCAGGATCGCCCGCTTGCAGCCGTTGGCTTTCAACGCCTTGCGGATGCCACGGAAGATATCGGTCAGCGCCGCTTCTTCACTCACCGCCATGCGCAGCGGGTGATCGAGTTTGATCCCGGTGAACTCCAGCGCTGCCGCTTCGATGTTGGCGCCTTCAAAAGGCTCGACGCGGAAGAAGTAGGTGTGATCAGGGTATACAAAACCCTTTTCATCCATGGCGATGGTGGTAGCGGCTATTTCCAGCAAGGCGTCAGTGGCAGAGTTGAAACCACCGGTTTCAACGTCGACAACGACTGGCAGGTATCCACGGAATCGAGCTGCCATCGGGTGGCGTGGACCACCTCCGCCGCCTTGACCGTCCTGTTCGTCGTCGAAATGGTCTTCACTCACGCGTGTTCCTCCAGCAGGCGCCAGCGCAGTTTTTCACCGGCGCGCAGCGGGATAACGGTCAGCTCGCCAAATGGCAGGCTGGTTGGGGCGGTCCACTCCTCGCGGACCAGGGTGATGCGATCGGTGTTCACCGGCAGGCCATAGAAGCGCGGGCCGTTAAGGCTGGCGAAGGCTTCGAGCTTGTCCAGCGCATTGCGCTGTTCGAACGCTTCGGCGTACATCTCGATCGCCGCATACGCGGTGTAGCAACCGGCGCAACCGCAAGCGGCTTCCTTGGCGTGCTGGGCGTGTGGCGCCGAGTCAGTGCCGAGGAAGAACTTGTCGCTGCCGCTGGTGGCGGCGTCGAGCAAGGCTTCCTGGTGCGTATTGCGCTTGAGAATCGGCAGGCAATAGAAGTGCGGCCGAATCCCGCCAACCAGCATGTGGTTGCGGTTGTACAGCAAGTGATGCGCGGTGATGGTCGCGCCAACGTTGGCCGAAGCCTCGTTGACGAACTGCACGGCGTCCGCGGTGGTGATGTGTTCGAACACCACTTTGAGCGTCGGGAAACGTTCGACCACACGACGCATATGCTCATCGATGAAGAATTTTTCGCGGTCGAACACGTCGACATCGCCACGGGTGACTTCACCGTGAACCAACAAAGGCATCCCGATTTCGGCCATGGCCTCAAGTGCAGGGAAGATCTTGTCGATGCTGGTGACGCCAGAGTCCGAGTTGGTGGTCGCTCCGGCCGGGTACAACTTGGCGGCGTGAATGAAACCGCTGGCCTTGGCCTCACGAATTTCTTCGGGCTGGGTGCGGTCGGTCAGGTAAAGCACCATCAACGGTTCGAAACGGCTG
Organism: Pseudomonas sp. LB3P81; assembly: GCF_054897965.1. Lineage (NCBI taxonomy): Bacteria > Pseudomonadati > Pseudomonadota > Gammaproteobacteria > Pseudomonadales > Pseudomonadaceae > Pseudomonas > Pseudomonas sp. LB3P81. The sequence continues at coordinate 4,640,282 of NZ_JBUBVG010000001.1, forward strand.
CCGGCCGGACGTGCAGCGAGAATCCGCTGGCGATAGCCGTCGGCTTCAGCGGCGTTACGCACCGGAGGTACCAGGTTGGGCATGATGATGGCGCGACCAAAGGTGCGCGCGACATCCGCAACGGTATTGGTCAACACGGCTCCATCGCGAAGATGAATATGCCAGTCGTCGGGACGCAGCAGGGTCAGGCGGTCGGACATGAGGGGATTCCAGGCGGGTCAAACTGAAGGGAATGCTACCGGAAAAGACTCTCTCAGGCACTCGCTATCAAGTTTTGCGGGAAGCTTCCGATATCCAACAGGTATGCCGTAAACATATGTGTGTCGGTCTTTTTGTTGTAGAAGCCAGTGGAGCCTCCCGTGCGCCAGCGTTATTTAGCCTTGCTCAGTGTGTTTGCCAGCCTTCCCGCGATGGCGCTCACTTTCCAGACCCGTCTGGAGAGCATCGAGTGGACGGTCGAAGGGGACAAGTTCGAGTGCCGCCTGACTCAACCGATCACCGATTTCGGTTCGGGTGAGTTCGTGCGTCGCGCTGGCGAGCAGGCGACGTTTCGTCTGAAAGCCTACAACTCGATGGTCGGCGGCGGCTCGGCGACCTTGTTGGCGGCCGCTGCACCCTGGCAGCCAGGGCGTGGCGACATCAATCTCGGTTCCGTGCAGATCGGCAGCGGCAATGTGCTGTTCAACAGCTCGCAAGTTCAGGCCGGGCGCTTGATCAGCGGTCTGATGGATGGGCGCAGCCCGCTCGTTCGACATTATTCGGGCGATGGCCGGGTGTCGGAAGTGCGCCTGTTGCCGGTCAAGTTCAGCAAGGCGTTCAACGATTATCAGGGCTGCGTGGCGAAACTGCTGCCGAAGAATTTCGAGCAGGTCAAACAAACGCAGATCGGCTTTCCCGGCGACGGCCTGGATCTCGACGCGCAGGCCAAGGCTCAGCTGCAGGTGATGCTGGAGTTCATGAAGGCCGATCCGACGGTCAATCACATCGAGCTCGACGGCCACTCCGACAACAGCGGCAACCGCCTGGCCAATCGAGACCTTTCGCGGCGTCGGGCTCTGGCGGTCATGGAGTTCTTCAAGGCCAACGGTCTTCAGGAATCGCAGATTACTGTGCGCTTTCACGGCGAGCGTTATCCGTTGGCACCCAACACCAATGCGGTCAATCGGGCGAAGAACCGTCGGGTCAACGTGCACCTCGCACGGGTCGCGCCCACCGAGCAGCCGGCGCCTCAGGTCACGGTGTCGGCGAGCGCCGCGAAGACGTCCTGAACCGGTTGTTATCGTCGCCCGCTCGACATAATCTGTCGCTTCGTCGTCATAAGCTGTCGCGCCTCTGTAAATTACCCTGCATGAGCGGTAGACTTGACGGCTTTCCGTAGAACCCCGTGGAGTGATGGCATGGCGGACGTAAACAAGGTCGTTCTGGCGTATTCCGGCGGCCTGGACACTTCGGTGATCCTCAAGTGGCTGCAGGATACTTATAACTGTGAAGTCGTGACCTTCACCGCTGACCTGGGTCAGGGCGAAGAGGTCGAACCTGCACGCGCCAAGGCTCAGGCCATGGGCGTGAAAGAGATCTACATCGACGATCTGCGCGAAGAATTCGTGCGCGATTTCGTTTTCCCGATGTTCCGCGCCAACACCGTTTACGAAGGCGAGTACCTGCTGGGTACTTCCATCGCTCGTCCGTTGATCGCCAAGCGCCTGATCGAAATCGCCAACGAAACCGGCGCTGACGCCATTTCCCACGGCGCCACCGGCAAAGGCAACGACCAGGTTCGTTTCGAACTGGGCGCCTACGCCCTGAAGCCAGGTGTAAAAGTGATTGCACCGTGGCGCGAATGGGACCTGCTGTCCCGTGAAAAGCTGATGGATTACGCTGAAAAGCACAACATCCCGATCGAGCGTCACGGCAAGAAAAAATCCCCGTACTCGATGGATGCCAACTTGCTGCACATCTCCTATGAAGGCGGCGTGCTGGAAGACACCTGGACCGAGCACGAAGAAGACATGTGGAAATGGACCGTCTCCCCGGAGAAGGCTCCTGACAAGGCGCAGTACCTGGAACTGACCTACCGCAACGGCGACATCGTTGCACTGGACGGCGTCGAAATGACCCCGGCCACCGTGCTGGCGACCCTGAACCGTATCGGTGGCGAGCACGGTATCGGCCGCCTCGACATCGTCGAGAACCGTTACGTGGGCATGAAGTCCCGTGGTTGCTACGAAACCCCGGGCGGCACCATCATGCTGCGCGCTCACCGTGCGATCGAATCGATCACCCTGGACCGCGAAGTGGCTCACCTCAAAGACGAGTTGATGCCTAAATACGCCAGCCTGATCTACACAGGTTACTGGTGGAGCCCTGAGCGTCTGATGCTGCAACAGATGATCGATGCTTCCCAGGCACACGTGAACGGCGTTGTGCGCCTGAAGCTGTACAAGGGCAACGTGATCGTCACTGGCCGCAAGTCCGACGAATCGTTGTTCGACGCCAATATTGCGACATTTGAAGAAGATGGCGGCGCCTACAACCAGGCGGATGCGGCCGGCTTCATCAAGCTGAACGCCCTGCGCATGCGTATCGCGGCGAACAAGGGGCGGAAGCTTTTCTGAAGTTTCTAACGCCTTGATGGAATTTGTGGCCTTGTTTTCGACAAGGCCACAAATTTGAAAATAGGGGTTTTCTTTCTGACATTGCGATTCATCTTTCTTGTTTTGTAAACGCTATTCCCGCCTGCTTCTCTCCATTGATCCTGAAAAGCGACTGACCTTGTGTGTCAGTTGGCGAGTTGATCAATGACCGTCACGTCGCGTGAGCTCACATTGTAAGCAATGCAAAACGGTGCGCCGCTGCGATTCTTTACGTGCCTGAAAAATTTGAGCGCGCTTTCTTTCAGTAAATTCTCTGATTCGGCACTGGTGAGAAACACGACTGCTTGTGTCGAATCTCCCTTGGGTAACCGAATCCTTTCCAGTAGCTCGCGGAATTCCATTTTTCTGTTCATCCATCGCGCATCAATGATGTGCAAATCCTTCAGTCGCTCGGGCAACTCGATGTAGTGCTGGACCGAGAGGTTTTCCCGTACGCCGTTCTCGCCATGCATGCCTTGAGCAACATCCGGACGCTCGGCATTGTCCATGACTTTTATGAAATGCTTTCCTTTCTCAAAATCGGACGGTGCATAGAGCGATCGATAATTGAAGTTGAGTGTGGCAAAGAACAGAAGAAGCAAATAAAAAGGAAAGCTGATCAAAAACCAGATATAGATCTCTCGCTCCTTGTTGTCGAGGAAGGGCAGAGAAACCGCTGCCGATGCTTCAGACAGTGTTGCGAATATTGCGATGACTGTCATGGGGTTGGTGATTCTTTGTTTTAGTTTGATCATGTTTTGTACTCATATAAGTTTATCTTTTCTCATTTGGTTAATGGGTAATGGTTTGGTTGTGCAGTATTGATATTAGCTGTTGATTTATAGTTAGCCTATATCTGTTTTATGCTGGTTGGATTATTGGGGTCCTTTTGCTGTAAGGTTTTATGTGTGTTTCTTTCAGGGCGTCGTGCAAGCCCTGAAGTTCCGCTTTTCGTGAAGAGTAGCTCAACTGTAGGGTCACGTCGGATCACCGTTATCAATTTGTTGTTTTGGTTTTCTTTTTGTAAATTGATACAAAAAATTGTTGGAGAGTTGGATGTCATAAAGCAAATAAAGTTTTCGACGCGCTGGTCTCGAAGATTTCTTGTAAGAAAAATCCGCGTTGTTTGTAGGGAATGTCTCTCGGTGCAGGTGGCCGGGGGGGGCGGCATGCCATGGGTGAAACGACTAGGCTATTGTGCGGGCTCTAAAAATTCGAACAGCGAAAATTGGACTTGCCCATGAATAAAGTGCTGATCGTGGATGATCACCCCGTCATTCGTCTTGCGGTACGTATGCTGATGGAACGTCATGGCTACGAAGTCATTGCAGAAACAGATAATGGCGTGGATGCATTACAACTGGCTCGTGAACATATGCCGGATATTGTCATTCTGGATATAGGAATACCGAAGCTGGATGGACTGGAAGTCATTGCGCGCCTCGTCTCGACAGCAATGCCAATGAAAGTACTGATATTGACTTCTCAGGCGCCTGGACATTTTTCGATGCGTTGCATGCAGTCTGGTGCTGCCGGATATGTTTGCAAGCAACAGGATCTCACTGAGTTGCTCAGTGCAATAAAGGCTGTATTGTCAGGCTATAGTTATTTTCCCAATCAAGCCTTGCATACAGTGCGTTCCAGTCTGGGGAACGCCAGTGAAGCCGATATGGTGGATCGTCTGTCAGGGCGAGAAATGATGGTTTTGCAACAGTTGGCCCGAGGCAAGACCAATAAGGAAATTGCCGATGGAATGTTCCTCAGTAATAAAACCGTCAGTACTTACAAGACTCGCCTGTTGTTGAAACTCAATGCGCGATCCCTGGTGGACTTGATCGAACTGGCTCAACGCAATGGCCTGGTGTGAATGCACCAGCGCTCACGGGGCTTGGTAAATGGGCGTTTTCGAGGTTTCGCACTTAAAAAAAAGCCTCCGTTTCGGGAGGCTTTCAGGTGTCATAGGTCAAAATCGTAATCGGCCAACTGTTTTTGCAGTCGGCGCTCCTCCAGCAGGTTGTCGATCGTGCGGCGTTTGTTCAGGTTGGTCTTTGCCACTTCAACCACCGGTTCCGCGTCATCGGCCTCAACGGGTGTGAAGTCTTCTTCTACGTCCAATTGCTCTTTGCCAGTACTCATAAGGTTAGCTCCAGGCGAAGACTGCCTTTGGCGCTCCTTATAGCGATAATCGCTCTGCGGGTAAAAAAGATTTTTTCAATCGGTAAATCAAAAAACCTAATAGCGCCTCAATCGTCCGAAGTCTTGTGCTTGTATTCGCACAGGTCTTCGATCCGGCAACTGCCACAACGGGGCTTGCGGGCCAGGCAGACGTAACGTCCGTGAAGAATCAGCCAGTGGTGGGAATCGAGCAGATATTCCTTGGGCACAAACTTCATCAGTTTTTTCTCGACCTCGACCACGTTTTTACCCGGCGCAATGCCGGTACGGTTACTGACCCGGAAAATGTGGGTGTCCACGGCCATGGTCAGTTGGCGGAAGGCTGTATTGAGCACCACGTTGGCGGTTTTGCGGCCCACGCCGGGTAGCGCTTCCAGCTCCTCGCGGGTCTGTGGTACTTCGCCTCCATGGCGTTCCACCAGCAAGCGACAGGTCTCGATTACGTTTTTTGCCTTGCTGTTGAACAAGCCGATGGTCTTGATGTATTCCGATAATCCTTCGACACCCAAGGCATAGATGGAGGCCGGCGTATTCGCCACCGGATAGAGCCTGGCAGTGGCCTTGTTCACGCCGACATCGGTCGATTGCGCTGAGAGAATTACGGAAATCAGCAATTCGAAGGGCGAGGAGTAGGCCAGTTCGGTCTTCGGTTCCGGGTTGTCTTCATGCAGCCTGCGGAAAATTTCCAGACGTTTTGCAGCATTCATGGGCAGTGCGTTTCCTCGAAAGCGGTCAGTGTGAGGGATTCGGGCGAGGCCAGGCCTGCCAGGCAGCGATCACCAGCCCCAACAGAATGAATCCACCTGGGACCAGAGTGGCCAGGTGCAGGCCTCCATTGCCGATGAGTTCGCGCAGCAGGGCCAAGCCCACCATCAGCGCGCCGAACAGGCCACACAGGCGAAGACGATCCCGCAATGGGTTCTGGAAAAAGCCCGTGTGGTCAAGAACGACACATTGCAAGGCGATCAGTCCGGCATAGATTCCCACCTGCTGGTGCCATTTGAGTGACCAGACTTGTGCGGCCATTTCCGCACAACTGGTCAGTGTGGCAGCCAGCAAAATGCCGGCAAACAATCGGGCAGACGGGACAAGTCGTGGTCGCAGGGCCGCCATGCCGACGCCGTAAGCACTGATCACCACAATAAACATCAACCACAGGCCCAGCGCGGTCATCCATGAGTCGGTGGCGCCGATCAGCGGCGCGAGCATCAGCGAATTCTGCAGCGTCGATGACTTATTCATGGGGACTGTTCCCGGTCAACTGTTGCCGATGTTCATCGAAGTAGCGCAAGGCGTCGTGGATAGCGTTGATAACGGCTCTTGAAGTGATGGTCGCGCCTGCGATCTGATCGAACTGGCCCTGATCCTTTTTCAACGCCCAGCCATTGTCGGCCGGTTCGCTTCGCGACTTGCCGGCAAAGTCATTGAGCCAGGCATTCGGCCAGTCGGCGATTCGAGCGCCCAGCCCCGGAGTCTCGGATTGCTTGAGGGTTTTGACGCCCACCAACTTGCCGTTTGCGCCGATGGCGATCAACAAGTCGATGCTGCCCGCATAACCCAATGCCTGACTGCGCAACAAAACGATACTGGGTTGGCCGGCCTTGGTTGCCAGGTAGCCGCCTTGCAATGTGCTGTTGGTCAACACGGCATCGTCGAGGCGCAACGGTTGTTCCAGCGGTTGATTGTCGTAACTGTCAGCGGGCAGCAGGTCCAGCAGATTACGGCTGTCGATCAGCCGCTGTTCGGTCGCAATGCGTGGCGCGCTGCTCTGCTGCACAAGGTAAGTCGCGCCAGTCCCCAGGCCAGCCAGCAGCACCAGAATCACTACGCTCGACACTCGGCTCATGGCGTAGCACGCTCCTGTCTCGACGCGACAAACCGGTCCAGTGCCGGCACGCAGAGGTTCATCAGCAGCACCGCAAACGCCACGCCGTCCGGATAACCGCCCCACGTACGAATCAGGTAAGTCAGCAGCCCCACACCCGCGCCGAACAACAGTCGGGCGCCAGGGCTTTTTGCGCCGGACACCGGTTCTGTGACGATAAAGAATGCACCCAGCATGCTCGCGCCGGTGAGCAGATGAAACAGTGGCGAGCCATGGGAATCGGAACCCGACCCGTTCCAGCACAGCAGGCTGATGACGAACAGGCTGGCAAGCATGCCGACCGGCGCATGCCAGCTGAACACCCGCCGTTGCAGCAGAAACACGCCGCCCGCCAGAAAGGCCAGGTTGACCCATTCCACACCGCGCGCGCCGAAGTGGCCGAAGGCCGGATTGCCAGCGAAGAGTTCGTCCATGGTCAGGCTTTTGTTGATTCGCAAGCTGTCCAGCGCCGTGGCCTGGACCCAGGCATCCGGCGTCTGGCTGAGGCTGAAACCGAACACCTGCTGCAAACCGCCGAGCAGGTCCATGCCGTGGGACGACGGCCAATGGGTCATCTGCTGGGGAAACGTCACCAGCACCAGGGCAAAACCAAGCATCGCCGGGTTGAACGGATTTTTTCCGACTCCGCCATACAGCTGTTTGCCGAACAGCGCGAACGCCGCGGCACAGACTGTCAGCCACCACGGGCAATACGGTGGCAAGGCCAAAGCCAGCAACGTCGCACTGACCAGCGCGCTGCCGTCGCTCAAGGTGGGTTTGAGCTCCCGCTTGCGCAGTTGCAACACTGCCGCTTCAACGGCCAACGCGGTCAAGCCGGCCAGAATCAGGTTGATCAAAACGCCCCAGCCATACAACCAGAACAACACCAGCATTCCCGGCACGGTGGCCAGCAACACCAGCTTCATGGCCTGCTGCAGGCGCTCGTCGACCGATTCAAGGGGCGACATAGGCATCCACCTGACGCTCGGCTTCCTGCAGACGAGCGCGCGCCTTGTCCATTAACTCGGCGGGGGTGTCGGTGCGCCGTTCGAGTTTGCTGACGTCGGCACGAGCGTAGGCCAATTCGGTTTTCAACTGGCGAAGCTGGCTGTCGATGGGGCGTTTTTCAACGCGCGCCAGGTCAGGTAAAGGTTGTTCGCTCGCAGCCTCGGCGACGTGGAGGGCTTTTTCGGCGTCGCCGAGTGCGCGTTCCAAGGCTTCGATCTGCTCGGCTGGCGCTTCGCTGGTTTGGGCTTTCTTGAGTTCGGCGCGGCGCATGGCTAACTGGATTTTCGCCCGTTTCAACTCGGCGTCCTTCACTGGAGCAGTGGGCGCAGCGGCGGGCGGTGCGCTGCTTTCCAACTGCGCCAAAGCTTGTTCGGCCGCTTCGAACTGCTGTTGCAGGACAATCAGTTGCGATTGCTGTTCGAAAGTCGGCGGATGCCCGAACGCCTTGAGCGACTTGTTCAGTTGCGCCCGGCTCATTGCCAGATCGACCTTGGCTTTCTTCAGCGCTGCATCGGCATTAGCTGCTTTTTGCGCGCGGACCCTTTCCAGCGCGGCCTGAACCGGGTCGAGCGTCGTCACTTCAGTGTGCTGCACCGCGCGATGTGCCCGGGCCTGACGCTCGGCGAGTTTCTGTTCTTCCTCACGGCGCAAGCGCGCATTGCGCTGTTCAAAACGGCGCCGTGCGTGATTGCGTTTGGCGGCACGGGCTTGTTGTTCTTCAGGGCTGAACGCCAGGCCTCCGACAATCGGTAATACGGTGGCCAGCGGCAACGGCCGCATCTCGATGCAATCCACCGGGCAGGGCGCCACACAGAGGTCGCAACCGGTGCATTCGTCGATGATCACCGTGTGCATCAATTTCGCCGCGCCGACGATGGCGTCTACCGGACAGGCCTGAATGCATTTGGTGCAGCCGATGCACTCGGCCTCGCGGATGTAGGCAAGTTGCGCCGGGGCCGAACCGCGGCTGACATCCAGTTCCAGCACCGGCACTTTCAGCAAATCGGCCAGTGCCGAGATGGTTTCGCTGCCACCGGGCGGGCACTTGTTGATCGGCTCGCCGCTTGCGATGCCCTCGGCGTACGGCTTGCATCCGGGGTGGCCACACTTGCCGCACTGGGTCTGCGGCAAAAGGGCGTCGATGAGTTGAATCAGACTCATGTTTTGATCAGTCCGCTGAATCCGAGAAAAACCACTGCGATCAGTCCGGCGCCGATCAGGTCGATCGGCAGGCCGCGAAAGGGCAGGGGAACATCGTTGTCGAGGGTGCGCTGGCGCAAGTCGCAGAACAGACTCAGCACCAGCCAGAAGCCCAGCCCGCCGCCGAGGCTCAGGGCTGTGGCGTGGAAAAATCCCTTGTCGTCCCGCACATTGATCAGCGCCAGCCCCAGGACGCCGGCATTGCCGAGAAGCAATGGCCAGAGACCTTCGAACGAAAGCGTTGAAAATAGCTTCGGCAGCAGTGTCAGCAGCGGCGCGATCAGCAAAACGCTCAGTGGTAAAAACACGAACAAACCCAACGAACTCAAGCCCAGCGGCACCAGCAGCCAGTGGTAGAGGGCATGACCGAGCATGCCGACGATCAGCATCAGGCACGTCGTCGCGATGCCCAGCGCATGCACCTGACGGCGCTCGGCGCTCAGTAGCGGATCGACGCCCAGCGGCCAGTGCAACACGAAGTTGTTGATCAGGGCAGCGCTGATAAGCGTAAGAACAATCTCGGTCATGATCGTCAGTATCCACACATTATTGCTGGTTGCTGGATAACTCTGTAGGAGCTGCCGCAGGCTGCGATCTTTTGATCTTGCGTTTTTAAGATCAAAAGATCGCAGCCTGCGGCAGCTCCTACAAGGTGAAGCCCGACTTCAGAGACATTATGGGCCAGACATGAAAATCCCACAGTCGCGCCGGGCACGACTGTGGGATCGGTTTACCGCAGAACCTTACTTGATGCGCTGACCCGGCTTGGCACCGCTGTCGGGGCTGAGCAGGTAGATTTCTTCACCGCCAGGGCCGGCAGCCATCACCATGCCTTCGGAGATACCGAACTTCATTTTCCGTGGCTTGAGGTTGGCGATCATCATGGTCAGGCGACCATCGAGCTTGGACGGATCCGGATAAGCGCTCTTGATTCCGGAAAACACGTTGCGTTGCTCATCACCGATGTCGAGGGTCAGGCGCAGCAGTTTGTCAGCACCTTCCACGGCTTCGGCCTTGAGGATCAGCGCGACGCGCAGGTCGACTGCGGCAAACGTATCGAACTCGATCTCCGGCGACAGTGGATCCTTGGCCAGTTCGCCGTTGCCGGCAGGTGCCGCTTCGCCGGTGTCGGTCTGGCTGGCGGTCAGGTCTTCTTTCGAAGCGTCGGTCATGGCTTGCACTTTCACCGGGTCGATACGGGTCATCAGCGGTTTGAACTCGTTCAACTGGTGGTTGCTGAGCAAGGTCGCGTGGTCGTCCCAGGTCAGCGGCGCGACGTTCAGGAACGCCTCGGCATCGGCGGCCAGCAACGGAAGCACAGGCTTGAGGAAAATCACCAACTGGCGGAACAGGTTGATGCCCAGGGCGCAGATGGCCTGGACTTCGTCGTGCTTGCCTTCCTGTTTGTTCAGCGACCACGGCGCCTTGTCGGCGATCCAGGCGTTGGCGCGGTCGGCCAGGCCCATGATCTCGCGCATGGCACGGGCAAAGTCGCGAGCCTCGTAGGCCTCGGCGATGCTTGGTGCTGCGGCGAGGAAGGCTTCGGTCAGTTCCGGCGCGGCGTTACCCGCCACCAGCACACCGGCATTGCCTTTTTGGATGAAACCGGCACAACGGCTGGCGATGTTGACGACTTTGCCGACCAGGTCGGAGTTGACCTTCTGCACGAAGTCTTCGAGGTTCAGGTCGAGGTCATCGACGCCACGGCCCAGCTTGGCCGCGTAGTAGTAGCGCAGGTATTCCGGCGACAGGTGGTCGAGGTAGGTCCGGGCCTTGATGAAGGTGCCACGGGACTTGGACATTTTCTGGCCGTTGACGGTCAGGTAGCCGTGCACGTTGATGCCGGTCGGTTTACGGTAACCGGCGCCTTCGAGCATCGCTGGCCAGAACAGGGCGTGGAAGTTGACGATGTCCTTGCCGATGAAGTGGTACAGCTCGGCCGTGGAGTCCTTGCCCCAGAACGCATCGAAATCCAGCTCCGGCGTACGGTTGCACAGGTTCTTGAAGCTGGCCATGTAGCCGATCGGCGCGTCCAGCCAAACGTAGAAGTACTTGCCTGGCTCGCCTGGAATTTCGAAACCGAAGTACGGCGCATCGCGGGAGATGTCCCACTGTTGTAGGCCGGCATCCAGCCATTCGGCGATCTTGTTGGCGACGGCGTCTTGCAGGGTGCCGCTGCGGGTCCAGGCTTGCAGCATTTCCTGGAAGTCCGGCAGCTTGAAGAAGAAGTGCTGGGAATCCTTGAGCACCGGGGTGGCGCCGGAGATCGCCGACTTCGGATCCTTCAGGTCGGTCGGTGCATAAGTTGCACCGCATTTTTCGCAGTTGTCGCCGTACTGGTCTTCGGTGCCGCATTTCGGGCAGGTGCCCTTGATGAAGCGGTCGGCCAGGAACATTTTCTTTTCCGGGTCGAAATACTGAGTGATCGAGCGCTGGGCGATGTGCCCGGCGTCGCGCAGCTTCAGGTAGATCTGGCTCGACAGCTCACGGTTTTCTTCGGCGTGAGTGGAGTGGAAGTTGTCGAAGTCCACCAGGAACTCGGCAAAGTCGGCGCTGTGTTCAGCCTGGACGTTGGCGATCAGTTGTTCCGGGGTGATGCCTTCCTTTTCCGCGCGCAGCATGATGGCCGAACCGTGGGCGTCGTCGGCGCAGACATAAATGCATTGATTGCCGCGATGCTTCTGGAAACGCACCCACATATCGGTCTGGATGTATTCCAGCATGTGGCCAAGATGGATCGAACCATTGGCATAGGGCAGGGCGCTGGTGACGAGGATCTTGCGTGGCTCGGACATGGGGCTCGGCTACTTGATGAAACGGAGGTCGGCCACTATAAAGCGCCGGCGCATATTTTTCACCCCGTGTGCCTGTTTCCGGATGCATCGCCTGCCAAAACTGTGGCGAGGGAGCTTGCTCCCGCTGGGTGGCGAAGCCACCCCAAACCCTACAACCCGGTTCCGACAGAAGGAACGTGTCAGCTTGATTACGACTGCTGCGCAGTCGAGCGGGAGCAAGCTCCCTCGCCACAGGGATGTGTTTGCCACAAATCATCGGCGGGCATGCCGTCTATGACGTAGAACGGTTAGGATACCCGCCTGATTTTCCAGTCTTGCTATCGGAGTTGCCCATGAGCGCCGTCAATCGCGCAGCGGTGGAAGCCGTCCTTCGCCAGTACACCGACCCTTACCTGAACCAGGACCCGGTCAGCGCCGGGTGCGTGCGCAACATCGACATCCAGGGTGATCGCGTCAGCGTCCAGCTGGAGTTGGGTTACGCCGCCGGCCTGTTCAAAAGTGGCTGGGCGCAGATGCTGCAAATGGCCATCGAAGGCCTCGACGGCGTTACCGGCGCCCGTGTTGATATCACCAGTGTGATCGCCGCGCACAAGGCGCAGGCACAGATTCCGGGGCTGGCCAACGTCAAGAACGTCGTGGCCGTGGCGTCCGGCAAGGGGGGCGTGGGCAAATCCACCACCGCCGCCAACCTCGCGTTGGCCCTGGCCCGCGAAGGCGCCAAGGTCGGGATCCTTGACGCGGACATCTACGGTCCGAGTCAGGGCATCATGTTCGGCATTCCTGAAGGCACCCGACCAAAGGTCAAGGATCAGAAGTGGTTCGTGCCGATCGAGTCCCATGGCGTCGAAGTGATGTCCATGGCATTCCTGACCGACGACAACACCCCGATGGTCTGGCGCGGGCCGATGGTCTCCGGCGCGTTGCTGCAACTGGTGACACAAACGGCGTGGGGCGATCTGGATTACCTGGTCATCGACATGCCGCCAGGCACCGGCGACATCCAGCTGACCCTGGCGCAGAAAGTCCCGGTGGCCGGTGCCGTCATCGTCACCACTCCGCAAGACCTGGCGTTGCTGGACGCGCGCAAAGGCGTGGAGATGTTCCGCAAGGTCAACATCCCGGTACTGGGCGTGGTGGAAAACATGGCCGTGCACATCTGCTCGAACTGCGGGCATGCCGAGCATCTGTTCGGTGAGGGCGGTGGCGTGAAGCTGGCCAATCAATACGGCGTCGAACTGCTGGCGTCGTTGCCACTGTCGATGGTCATTCGCGAGCAGGCCGATGGCGGCAAGCCAACGGTGATCGCCGAGCCGGACAGCCAGATTGCGATGGTGTATCAGGAACTCGCCCGCCACGTCGGCGCGCGAATCGTGTTGCAGGAAGCGGTATCGCCGGCGATGCCAAACATCACCATCAGCGACGATTGATTCTATGAAAAAAGATCGCAGCCTCGCTTCGCTCGACAGCTCCTACAGGTGTAAGCCAATCCATGTAGGAGCTGTCGAGCGAAGCGAGGCTGCGATCTTGTGATCTTGCTTTAGATCCGCAACCCGCCATCCATTTCCAGAATCCGACCGGTGTAGTAGTCATTCTCGAAAATGTACGCCGCCGAAAGGGCGATCTCTTCCGGTTTGCCCATGCGCTTGAGCGGAATCACGGACGTTATCTTGTCCAGCGCTTCAGGCTTCATGCCCAACGTCATCTCGGTTTCGATAAAACCGGGCGCAATACCCGCCACGCGAATGCCATAGCGCGCCAGTTCCTTCGCCCAGGTCACGGTCGCCGCCGCGACACCGGCCTTGGCGGCGGAGTAGTTGGTCTGACCGACGTTGCCGGCACGGGAGATCGACGAGATATTGATGATCGCGCCGCTGGTGTTCAGTTCGACCATTTTCGCCGCGACTTCACGGGTGCACAGGAACACGCCGGTCAGGTTGACGTCGATCACCGCCTGCCATTGAGCCAGGCTCATCTTGGTGATTTCACCGTCCTTGACCTTGAGTAGCAGGCCGTCGCGCAGGATCCCGGCGTTATTGATCAGGCCATGAATCGCGCCGAAATCCTCGGCCACCTGGGCAACCATGTGCGTCACTTGCTCTTCATCGGCGACGTTACACAGGTAGGCGCGAGCCTCGACACCCTTGGCCTTGCACGCGGCAACGGCGTCGTCGAGCTTTTCCTGATTCAGGTCAACCAACGCAAGCTTCGCGCCTTTGTCGGCGAAATACTCGGCCATCGAACGGCCTAAGCCTTGGCAACCGCCGGTGATAATGATTACTTTGTCAGTGATTTTCATTCATATGCCCCGGTAATAGGTTGGAGTGGTCTTCCTTCAAGCGAATCTCTCGATCTGCACCGAATGTGGCCTGGTTGCACACGAGAACTGCCCCAATGGCGGGCTGGAACTTTCACCAGTCGCCTGTCCGTTTTTTAGACGAATTCTATAAAAGGAGTCATAAATTGAGCGCTGAAGCGGCCAAGAATGCACGAGAATTGCTTCTCAAGGAATACCGTGGAGTGCTTTCGACGCATTCCAAGGCGATGCCCGGTTTCCCGTTTGGCTCCGTGGTCCCGTATTGCCTGGACGGGCAGGGCCGGCCGCTGATCCTGATCAGCCGCATCGCCCAGCACACCCATAACCTGCAAAAAGACCCGAAATGCTCACTGTTTGTGGGTGAGCGCGAGGCTGAAGACGTGCAAGCCGTTGGTCGCCTGACCTACCTCGCCGAAGCAGAAAAGCTCGAGGACGAGGCCGCTATCGAAGCGGCAGCCGAGCGCTACTACCGCTATTTCCCGGACTCGCAGAGCTACCACAAGGCCCACGATTTCGATTTCTGGGTGCTCAAGTCAGTGCGTCACCGTTACATCGGTGGCTTCGGCGCGATTCACTGGGTCGATCAGCTGACACTGGCCAATCCCTTCGCGGGCAAGGCGGAAGTGAGCATGGTCGAGCACATGAATGCCGATCACGCCAAAGCCATCGCCCACTATGTCGAACTCGCCGGCCTGCCGAAAACCGAGCCAGCGCAATTGGCCGGGATCGACACTGAAGGCATGCACCTGCGCATCGGTCAGGGACTCTACTGGCTACCGTTTCAAGCGCCATGTAATACGCCGACACAAGTCCGCGAAGCCTTGGTTTTCCTGGCTCACGCCGAGCATTGGCCGAAAAATGAAGTGGCTGACGCTTGAATTCACGCAATGGCGACGTCATTTAGGGAAGACTGGCAAGGCATTCTTGCGTTGAGGAACCATTTGATGCGCCCTTTTTTATTGCTCTTTGTACTGTTTCCGGTGTTGGAGCTGTTCGTATTCGTCAAGGTGAGCGGGGCGATCGGGTTTTTCCCGGCCCTGCTGCTGGTCATTCTCGGCTCGATGCTCGGCGTGTTCGTGCTGCGTATCGCCGGCCTGGCCACTGCGTTGCGTGCGCGTGAAAGCCTGAACCGCGGCGAGCAGCCAGCCCAGACCATGCTCGAAGGCCTGATGCTGGCTCTGGCCGGTGGTCTGTTGATCCTGCCGGGCTTCGTCACTGACGTGCTGGGTCTGATCATGTTGCTGCCGATCTCCCGTCGGTTGCTGGCCAATAAAATGCGCCAGCGCGCCGAAGAGGCGGCAATCCGTCAGCGTGCGTTCGCCGATGATCTTCAGCCACGTGGTGGTCCTGTTCCCCGCGAGCCGCTGGGCCGTGAGCCCGACGTGATCGAAGGCGAGTTCGAACACCGGGATACCAAGTAAATCGTTCCACCTGCACGGCACCTTCGGGTGCCGTGTTCGTTTTCGGGGCATTGATGTAAAAAATTTCGATCCCCGCCCTTGTAATAAGCTTATGCGCCCTTATGTAACGGTCACCGCAAGGTTTCTGGCGATCACGCCAGACAGACTTCCGCGGTTCGCTCGACGAACCGCACCCGGCACCGCCGGATTTGTTAAACCCGCCGGGACTACACCGGCCGATGAAAACCACAATTAGGAGAGATCGACAATGAAGCTTCGTCCTCTGCATGACCGCGTCGTCGTCCGTCGCAGCGAAGAAGAAAAGAAAACCGCTGGCGGTATCGTCCTGCCAGGTTCGGCTGCTGAAAAGCCAAACCAGGGCGAAGTTCTCGCCGTAGGCCCAGGCAAAGTTCTGGACAACGGTGAAGTGCGTGCGCTGTCCGTGAAAGTGGGTGACAAGGTTGTGTTCGGCCCTTACTCCGGCAGCAACACCGTGAAAGTTGACGGCGAAGACCTGCTGGTTATCGGCGAGAGTGAAATCCTCGCTGTTGTCGAAGGCTGATTCCCCGCTCATTTTCCCGTTACTACAAAGTATTTAAGGAATATCGATCATGGCTGCTAAAGAAGTTAAATTCGGCGATTCCGCCCGCAAGAAAATGCTCGCCGGTGTCAACGTCCTGGCTGACGCGGTAAAAGCGACCCTGGGCCCTAAAGGCCGTAACGTGATCATCGAGAAGAGCTTCGGCGCTCCGACCATCACCAAGGACGGCGTGTCCGTTGCCAAAGAAATCGAGCTGAAAGACCGCTTCGAAAACATGGGCGCGCAGCTGGTCAAAGACGTTGCCTCCCGTGCCAACGATGACGCAGGCGACGGCACCACCACCGCTACCGTTCTGGCTCAGTCGATCGTCAACGAAGGCCTGAAAGCCGTCGCTGCCGGCATGAACCCGATGGACCTCAAGCGCGGTATCGACAAAGCGACCATCGCGATCGTCAAAGAGCTGAAAGCCCTGTCCAAGCCTTGCGCTGACACCAAGGCCATCGCTCAGGTCGGCACCATCTCGGCCAACTCCGACAACTCCATCGGCGACATCATTGCCGAAGCCATGGAAAAAGTCGGTAAAGAAGGCGTGATCACCGTTGAAGAAGGCTCGGGCCTGGAAAACGAACTGTCGGTTGTTGAAGGCATGCAGTTCGACCGTGGCTACCTGTCCCCGTACTTCGTCAACAAGCCAGAGACCATGACTGCCGAGCTCGACGGTCCGCTGATCCTGCTGGTCGACAAAAAGATCTCGAACATCCGCGAAATGCTGCCAGTGCTGGAAGCCGTTGCCAAAGCCGGCCGTCCACTGCTGATCGTGGCCGAAGACGTTGAAGGCGAAGCCCTGGCGACTCTGGTTGTGAACAACATGCGTGGCATCGTTAAAGTCGCAGCCGTCAAGGCTCCAGGCTTCGGCGACCGTCGCAAGGCCATGCTGCAGGACATCGCTGTCCTGACTGGCGGTACCGTTATCTCCGAAGAGATCGGTCTGAGCCTGGAAAGCACTACCCTGGAACACCTGGGTAATGCCAAGCGCGTGATCCTGTCCAAAGAAAACACCACCGTGATCGACGGTGCCGGCGTTGAGGCTGACATCCAGGCTCGCGTTCTGCAGATCCGTCAGCAAGTGGCCGACACTTCGTCCGACTACGACCGTGAAAAACTGCAAGAGCGTCTGGCCAAGCTGTCCGGCGGCGTTGCAGTGATCAAGGTTGGCGCTGGTTCCGAAGTTGAAATGAAAGAGAAGAAAGCCCGCGTTGAAGACGCCCTGCACGCTACCCGTGCAGCCGTTGAAGAAGGCGTGGTACCTGGCGGCGGCGTGGCACTGGTTCGCGCTCTGCAGGCAATCTCCGAGCTGAAAGGCGACAACGATGACCAGAACGTTGGCATCCAGTTGCTGCGTCGCGCTGTTGAAGCGCCACTGCGCCAGATCGTTGCCAACTCCGGCGACGAGCCAAGCGTAGTTGTCGACAAGGTCAAGCAGGGTTCGGGTAACTACGGTTACAACGCTGCCACCGGCGAATACGGCGACATGATCGAAATGGGTATCCTGGACCCGGCCAAAGTGACTCGTTCGGCTCTGCAAGCGGCTTCGTCGATTGCCAGCCTGATGATCACCACCGAAGCCATGATCGCCGAGATCAAGGACGACGCACCAGCTGGCGGCGGCATGCCAGACATGGGCGGTATGGGCGGCATGGGCGGCATGATGTAAGCCAGCCTTACCCCGTACAAAAAACCCCGCCTGCGAAAGCAGGCGGGGTTTTTTATTGCCTGGATTTACCCGATCGAGAGGCCGCATCGGTCAAATGTGGGAGCGGGCTTGCTCCCACATTTTTGATCTGTGTCTCAGGCGCTAACCGGTTCTGCTCTGGTTACTCGGTCAGCCTTCAACGCCGGTCGATACAGGATGTAGTAATACGACCCCAGACAAATCACCCAGCAGAAAATCGCCGTCCACACGTTGTGCGAGAAGAAGTGTGCCCCCTGCATCATCCGGCTCACGGAAAACACCGTGCCCAGCGCGAAGGCAAAGATAAAGGCTTTACGCGCCAGACGCGGACGCCGGTCCCGCAGCACAAAGAACAACGCAAACAGCGTGAAACCGGTCGCGGCATGCCCGCCGGGCCAGCAACGGCCGGGTTTGTCGGTGGGTGGGCGCGGGCTGAGCAGTTCGCTGTAGGTTTCATGACCGCCGAATTGCTCCAGACTCCACGGGCATTGAACCGCCGTCACCGCTTTGACCGGCGTGACAAAGGATGTCGACAGTCCCAGGGACAGCACCAGGCAGCCCAGTTCCCGTTTGAACGGTTTGAGCCTGTCGATGAAAAAGGCACCGATGAAACCGAAGATGGCGAACACCGAGAAAGCGATGACTACTTGCTTGGCGCGGTCATGCAGGATGTTTTCGAGGAAGTAACTGTGGCGCCCGATGAAGTCCCCGGCCGCCGGGTCATAGAACAACCGGGCCAGGTCCATGTCCAGGGACGTCAGTTCGAGCAGCACCAGAATGATCGCCGCAACGGCGGGAACACCCAGGCACACCCAGAAATTGAGCGGGCGAGAGGCGGGGCGGGCAGGGGTCGAAACCATGGCAGTTCCTTGGTCGGTCAAATGTTCTTGAGAGCGCAGCCGCGCGGAGTGTGAGCCCGGTTGTGTCGCCTCTGTGTGAATCGATAGTGAAAAAGTCGTTAAGGACTCGACAAGTTTATTGGCAGAGTTTTCAACTGCACACAGTCCTAGCCCTGCGCCACGCCAGGCCTTAAGCTGCGCGGGCCAAGACGGCCGTTACTGTGTACGGAGGAGGTGCCCATGCGCATTCTGTTGGTTGAAGACAACCGCGATATCCTGGCCAATCTGGCCGATTACCTGGGGCTCAAGGGCTACACCGTGGATTGCGCGCAGGACGGTTTGTCAGGCCTGCACCTGGCGGCCACCGAGCACTACGATTTGATCGTGCTCGACATCATGTTGCCCGGCATCGACGGCTACACCCTGTGCAAACGCCTGCGTGAAGACGCCCGCCGCGACACGCCGGTGATCATGCTCACGGCCCGCGATCAACTGGACGACCGCCTGCAAGGCTTCAAGTCCGGCGCCGATGACTACCTGATCAAACCCTTTGCCCTGTCTGAACTGGCCGCGCGGATCGAAGCGGTGATGCGTCGGGCACAGGGCGGCGGTCGTCGCACCTTGCAGGTCGGCGACCTGAGCTACGACCTCGATACCCTGGAAGTCACCCGCGAAGGTCGCTTGCTGAAACTCAACCCGGTGGGCCTGAAGTTGCTGGCCGTGCTGATGCAGAAAAGCCCGCACGTCCTGCGCCGGGAAATTCTCGAAGAGGCCCTGTGGGGCGATGATTGCCCGGACAGCGACAGCCTGCGCAGCCACGTCCACCAATTGCGTCAGGTGATCGACAAACCGTTCGCCAAGCCTTTGCTGCAAACCGTGCACGGTGTGGGATATCGCTTGGCCGAGGGCCGTGATGGAGTTTAAACAGAGCCTCGCTCAACGGATCATCATCGCCTTTGCGCTGATGAGCGCACTGGTCGCCGGGGCTTTTGCCATGGGCATTGTCGCGACCGTGCACCTGGTGGAAGAAAAACTGATTTCGGCAGGCCTCGGCGGTGACTTGCAACGCCTGCTGCTGATGGACAGTGTCACGGACTGGAGTCACCGCCCCGAGCCGGACCAGCTGTTCTATTTCAGCGGTGGGCCGGGCGACTTCGAGTTGCCCAAGGATCTGCGCCATCTCGAACCGGGTTTCCACGAAGTGTTCCGGGAGCAGCTGTCCTATCACG
The DNA here is from genome assembly GCF_054897965.1 of Pseudomonas sp. LB3P81. Lineage (NCBI taxonomy): Bacteria > Pseudomonadati > Pseudomonadota > Gammaproteobacteria > Pseudomonadales > Pseudomonadaceae > Pseudomonas > Pseudomonas sp. LB3P81. The sequence continues at coordinate 4,660,012 of NZ_JBUBVG010000001.1, forward strand.
CGATGGTCGAAGTCGTCGATGGCCGGCGATATGTGCTGCTGCAGGACCAGAGTGATTTCGAAGAGCGCGAGCGGGTGTTGTTCGCCGTGGTGCTGGTGGGTTTCGTCCTGAGTCTGGCGTTGGCGGTATTCCTCGGCTGGATCCTGGCGCGCAAAGTGATGGCGCCCGTGGTGCGGCTGGCTCGTCAGGTACGCCACCGCGACCAGTTGCTGGGGCTGGCGCCACCGCTGGCACCGGACTATGCCGCCGATGAAGTGGGCGAACTGGCCGTGGCCTTCGACGCCACCCTTGGGCGCCTGCGCCAGGCATTGACCCGGGAGCGCTTGTTCACCAGTGACGTCAGTCACGAATTGCGCACCCCGTTGATGGTACTGGCCAGTTCCTGTGAACTGCTGCTGGAAAACCCCGGCATCGACCAGCGCGGACGGGCTCAGGTCGAGCGAATCGCCCGTGCCTGCGAAGAGATGCGTGAACTGGTGCAAACCTTTCTGATGCTGGCCCGGGCCCAGCGTGAAGACGTCGGCGTGGCGCCGCAACAATCGCTGGCCCAGGTCGCCGACGCGCTGCTCAACCTGTGGCGCGAACCGATCGAGGCCAAAGGGTTGTCGCTGATGTTCGAACCGGGCAATCCGGCCAGCACCTGCTACAACGCCACCCTTCTGCATGCGGTCATGGGCAACCTGTTGCGCAATGCGCTGCATTACACCGAACGGGGCTTCATCCGCTTGACTCTGACGTCATCGGGTTTCATGGTCGAAGACAGTGGTGTGGGCATTCCCGAAGAGAAGCGCGAAGCGATGTTCGAGCCTTTCGTGCGGGGTAACGAGAAACGCGGCGAAGGCCTGGGGCTTGGTCTGTCGCTGGTGCAGCGGATCTGTGAAAACCAGGGATGGAGCGTCAGCCTGACCAACATGGACCCCCATGGCTGTCGTTTTCAGGTGGAGTTGGGTCAGCTGGATATTTGATTAGGCCCAAAAGATCGCAGCCTTCGGCAGCTCCTACGGCGATCTTATCCTTGGTGGCCCTCAGCCATCGTTGTCGCCCTGTAAAACCTCGAAATAGCTCGGGGTTTTACATGACGATTTTTTCACAAAGGCATGACCTGACGCTGACACGGCGCTACCTATCGTGGTTGTCATCAAACGCTCAGGAGTCCTTGATGATGGCCGGCCCGATCAAACTCGATTTTTCCGAAAAGTACGACGATCAACACGCTCAGAAATACCTGCGAAAACATAAGGACGGCCTCGGCCGTCGACTGTCCCATTGGCGTGACGAGCAACTGGTACGCAAGGCACTGACGTTGGCTGGCGAGCCCGGCCTGGTCATCGATTTACCCTGTGGTGCGGGACGTTTCTGGCCTTTGCTGGCGGAAAAATCCAACCGCGTGATTATCGGTGCAGACAACTCCGAATCCATGCTCAAGATCGCTCTGCAAGCGCAGCCCGCCGAAGTCGTGAAAAGGGTACAACCCTTGCACACTTCTGCATTCGACATCGCTTTGCCTGATAACGCCGTCGACAGCATTTTCTGCATGCGTTTGCTGCACCACATTGGTGAGGCCGAGCATCGACTGGCCATTCTGCGTGAGTTCGAGCGTGTCAGCCGTGACAGCGTGATCCTTTCGTTATGGGTCGACGGCAATTTCAAAGCCTGGAGACGTAAGCGGCTTGAAGAAAAACGTGGGCATGCAGGTTACCAAAATCGTTTTGTGTTACCGGCTGCTACGGTCGAAAAGGAATTTGAGCAGGCGGGGTTCCGTATTCAGGAACGACTGGACTTTATCCCGCTCTATGCCATGTGGCGGGTTTATGTATTACGCAAGAGGTAACAGGATGGCAGTGCAATACGCAGCAGATACGGATATCGCTTCCAAGGATCGCTTCGACTATTTCTGGAGCCAGCGCGGCGAATGGGTTGAAGAGCCCAACGTTCGTCGCGGTGGTGAAAGTGGCGTGCAACGCGTCAAGAGCAATGATGGACAGCTGTACTACGCCAAGCGTCAGACCGGGCATGTCTACCGCAGCTGGCTGCACCCGTTCGGTCGGCCGACGGTGCTGCGCGAACGGGACGCGCTCATCGGGTTGAGTCTGATCGGCGTGGGTGTTCCGGAAATCGTTTTCTGTGGTGCGCAACGCGATCCTGTTCACAAGTGGCGCGCATTGCTGGTGACCAAGGCACTGGACGGTTTCGAGGAAATCGAGCACTGGTACGCAGGTGGTGGTCGCGAGCGCCATGGTGAGGCGGTGCACGATCGTGTGCTGAAGGAGCTGGCCGATAACCTGGCGCGCATGCACAAGGGGCGGTGGCAGCACAGTTGCCTCTACATCAAGCACGTCTTCGTCCGGATTACCGGTGAGGGCGAGGCGGCGAAAGTCGACGTTGCGTTGATCGATCTGGAGAAATGCCGTCGGCGTTTGACCGCCCGTCTCGCCGCGTCCCATGACCTGAAGCAATTGCGTCGCCACTCGTCGTTCAGCACGACGGACTGGAAGAAACTCGTCTACCTTTATGAGATGGCGTTTGGCAGCGCTATCAAAGGTTTAAAGCAATGAAACTCGAAATTGCACGAGGTTTGTTCTTGATAGGAGCCTTGGCAGTTGCTTCACTGGCGGTGGCGGCTTGGGAGCAGCCCCGCACGCAAGTCCTCAGTTCAGTGAACGGGGACGCGCGTTGTCCGATGCCGCGGGTTGCCAAAGCAACCGTTGCAACCCAACCCGATCATGATTTACTGCTGTTCATGTTCGGACTTTCTCAAGGACTGAGGCCGCAGAGTTGACCAGATTGAAGCCCAAATAAAAGGCCTCGCAAATGCGAGGCCTTTTTTGTGCACGCTGACTCAAGTCTTGCACCAACCCCTTGTGGGAGCGGGCTTGCTCCCACAGGGGGTTATGTGTGTTCTTTAGGTTGGTCGGGTTTTGCCAACAGGGTGTACACGCACGGCAACACGAACAACGTAAACAGCGTCCCGATCGACATCCCCGTGGCGATCACCGTGCCGATGTCGAACCGGCTGACAGCGCCCGCCCCCGTGGCAATGATCAGCGGCACCATGCCGAACACCATTGCTGCGGTGGTCATCAACACCGGGCGCAGGCGTATAGCCGCTGCTTCCTCAACCGCCTCGCGCGGCGTCAGGCCTTTTTCCTTGCGCAGCTGGTTGGCGAATTCGACGATCAGGATCCCGTGCTTGCTGATCAGCCCGATCAGCGTCACCAGCCCGACCTGGGTGTAGATGTTCATGCTCGACCAGCCGAGGAACAGCGGGATCAACGCGCCACAGATCGACAGCGGCACCGTCACCAGAATCACCAGCGGATCGCGGAAACTTTCGAACTGAGCCGCCAGCACCAGGAAAATAATCGCCAGAGCCAGGGCAAACGTCACCCACAGCGCGCTGCCTTCCTGAACGTACTGCCGCGATGCCCCGGCATAGTCGACGGCAAATCCCACCGGCGCCTCTTCCCGGGCAATCTGACGCACAGCGTCGAGGGCTTCACCCATGCTCACCAGCGGAACCCCGGACAGGATCGCCGAGTTGAGTTGCTGGAACTGATTCAACTGCCGCGGGCGCGCCCGGTCGGACACGGTGATCAGGGTCGACAGGGCCAGCAGTTCTCCCTTGGTGTTTTTCACGTAATAGTTGTTCAGCCAGTCGGGGTTGTCCCGGAACGGCCGTTCGACCTGGGCAATCACTTTGTAGCTACGGCCTTCAATGGTGAAACGGTTGATTTCCGCCTCACCCAGCAACGTCGCCAGTGTTCCGCCGAGATCCTGCATCGACACACCCATCTGCGCGGCTTTGGCGCGATCGATATCCACCACGACTTCGGGCTTGTCGAACGCCAGGTCGACGTCGACGAAGGCGAACTTGCCGGACTCCATCGCGCGTTTTTTCACCCGGTCCATCACTTGCAGCAGCGACTCGTAATCGTTGGCAGTATTGACGACGAATTGAAACGGCAGCCCCTCGCCAGTACCCGGCAGGGAAGGCAGGTTGAAGCCGAAAATCTGCAACCCTGGAATGCTTTCCAGTTTGCTCTGCACCTCGGGCAGGATCTGCATTTGCGTGCGGTCGCGGTCGTTCCATGGTTTCAGCAGAAAGCCGCCGATCCCCGATTGCACGCCGTTGAAACCGTTGATCTGGAACGAGGAATAGTACTCGGGAAACGCCTTGAAAATGGTGACGAACTCGTCGGTATAGGTGTTCAGGTAATCCAGGTTGGTCGGCTGCGGGGCGTTGGCCAGCATGAAAATGATGCCCTGATCCTCGTCCGGTGCCAGCTCCGATTTGGTGAAGATGAGCAACACCGGAATCAGGCACAGCACGATCACCGCGAACACCAGCACCACCGGGCGCGTGTTGAGTGTGCCGTGCAGCATGCGCTGGTAGCGGCGCTTGAGGCCTTCGAAAATCAGGTCCAGACGATGGGCCAGGCCGCTGGGGTTTTCGTCGTGGCGCAGCAAAAAGGCGCACATCATCGGTGACAGGGTCAGGGCGACGATGCCGGAGATCACCACCGCCCCGGCCAGAGTCAGGGCGAACTCCTTGAACAGCGCCCCCGTGAGGCCGGTGAGGAAACCGATCGGCGCATAGACCGCCGCCAGAGTGATGGTCATCGAGACCACCGGCATGGCGATTTCCCGGGCGCCCTCGATGGCCGCGTCCAGTGGCGTCTTGCCTTCTTCAATGTGACGGTGAATGTTTTCCACCACCACGATGGCGTCGTCCACCACCAGGCCGATGGCCAACACCATCGCCAGCAGGGTCAACAGGTTGATCGAGTAGCCCATCATCTGCATGAAGAACATCACACCGATCATCGACAGCGGAATCGTCACCACCGGGATCACTACCGAGCGCAGCGCCCCGAGGAACAGGAACACCACCACAATCACGATGAGCACCGCTTCAAACAGGGTTTTCACCACTTCGTCGATCGAGGCCTGAATGAACAACGTGGCGTCGTAGGCAATTTCACCCTTGAGGTTCGGCGGTAGCTGGGCTTCCAGGTCCGGCATGATTTTGCGCACTTCCTTGATCACGTCCAGCGGGTTGGCGCCGGGCGTGGCCTTGATGCCGATGTACACCGAGGGCGTGCCACCGAAGGAGCTGATGGTGTCGTAGTTCTCCGCGCCCATTTCAACCCGCGCGACATCGCTGAGCAGCACGCGGCTGTCGCCATCGACCTTGAGTGGAATCGCGGCGAAGGCTTCGGCGGATTTGAGCTCGGTGTTGGCGTTGATACTGGTGACCACGTACTCGCCTTTCACTTCGCCAGCGGCGGAAAGGAAGTTGTACTTGCGCACGGCATCGGTCACGTCGCTGGCGCTCAGGCCGAAACCGGCGAGCTTCATCGGGTCGAGCCACAGGCGCATGGCGAACACCTGGTTGCCGAGAATCTCGGCTTCGGCCATGCCCGGCAGGGTCGCCAGTTTGGGCTGAATCACCCGCGACAGGTAGTCGGTGATCTGCGGGTTGCTCAGTTCCTTGCTGAAGAAACTGATGTACATCAGCGCCGAGGCGTCGGCGGCTTCCTTGCTCAGTACCGGGTCTTCGGCATCCTGAGGCAGCTGGTTTTTCACCTCGTTGGCCTTGGCCAGCAGCTCGGTGAACAAGCGGTCGCTGTTGGAACCGATGCGCGCGTAGATCGAGATCACCGAGAAGTTCTGGCGACTGACCGAGGTCATGTAGTCGATGCCCTCGGCGCTCGCCAGGCTCTGTTGCATCGGTTGGGTGATGTAGCCCTGGATGGTTTCGGCGTTGGCCCCGGGGTACGCGGTGGTCACCGTGATCAGGGCGTTTTCCATTTGCGGATACTGGCGCAGCGGCAGCTTGCTCCAGGCCTGGAGGCCCAGCAGCACAATCAACAGGCTGACCACGGAGGCGAGCACCGGGCGGCGGATGAACGGGTCAGTAAAAGCCATGGGGATTCCTTGATCAGTCCGCGCCTGGCGGGCTGTTCTGCTCGGCTAAAGTCTTGTCGTCGCTGATCGCAATGTGCGCGCCGTTGTCCAGTTTGATCTGGCCGGCGGTGACCACTTTCTCGCCGTTCTGCACACCTTTGGTAATCATCACCACACCGTCGCGGCGTTCGCCGGTTTCGATGAAACGGCGTTCGGCGATCAGGATCGGCTCACCCTTGTCGTCTTTTTCCAGCTTGCCGTCTTCGGTTTTTTTCTGTGCGACGACGTACAGCGAGTTGCCGTACAGCGTGTACGTGATCGCGCTTTCCGGCACGACGATGCGCGGCTGCGGGTCGGGCAACATCACCTGCAGGCTGGCGAACATCCCCGGCAACAGTTTGCCGTCGGGGTTGGCCAGGGTCGCGCGGACCTGCATGTTGCGCGTGCTGTTCTCGAGTTTCGGATTGATCGCGCTGATGGTGCCGGGGAAGGTCTGCGCCGGGTAGGCCGCGACGATGATTTCAACCGGCTGGCCGATGGCGATCTTCGGCACCGACTGTTCGGGCACGAAAAAGTCGACGTAGAGACTGCTGAGGTCTTGCAGGGTGGCAATCATGGTGCCGCTGGCAAGATAGTCGCCAACGTCCACCTGACGAATGCCGATGGTCCCGCTGAAGGGCGCAACGATGCTTTTTTTGCCGAGCGCAGCCTTGAGTTGATTGACCGTGGCTTTACTCTTTTTCAGCACAGCCGAAAGTCGGTCGAATTCGCCTTTGGAAATGGCCTGGCTGCCCACCAGTTGGCTACCGCGACCGTAATCGAGCTGGGCCAGCCCGAGGTCGGCCTGGGCGGTTTCCAGCAAGGCACTTTCCACGGCGCTGTCGAGGCGCAGGAGGGGTTGACCGGCCTTGACCCTCTGCCCTGACTCGAACTGCAAATCGATGACGGTGCCGTCGGTCTCAAGGCTCAGATCCACGCCTTGCAGTGCCTTGAGCGTGCCGACAGTCGGCAGACGCGCCTGCCATGGCTGCTCGGTGGCAGTGGCCACGGCAACGCTTATCGGCGGTTTCGGCGCGGAGAAGCCTTGCATCATCGTGTAGATGGAGAAGGCTTTGTAACCGGCCAGGACCAGCACGATCAGCAGAACAACACCCAACATGATCAGCATGCGGCGACGCAGCATATTTCCAGTTCCTTGGAGAAAATCAGGTGAGACAGGCGGGCACATTACTCTGAGTGGAAGGGGTATTCCAACTGCCACTTTTTACAGGCGAGTATGCAAATGCGGCGAACACAAAAGGTGTGGCGAGGGAGCTTGCTCCCGCTGGACTGCGTAGCAGTCCCATTTTTTAGGGCCGCTGCGCAGCCCAGCGGGAGCAAGCTCCCTCGCCACAGGTAAATCCACCACTGGGGAGTGGCGTCAGATGAGATGCAGGTGGTTGTCCCAAAGCCCCGCCGGCAGCTCCAGCGGTTTTGCAACAAGATCTGTCTGGCGGCAATCGTAGTAACGGCAGCGTCCTTGACCCGACGTCACGGCAAAGCCGTCAGCCACCGCACCGACCCCGGCGCAATCGGGAAGTGGCGCATCCAGGCGCACTTCACCGCTGTCCAGGTCCCAGATGAAAAAGCGGTTGCCCCGTGGCGCGGTCAACGCGACCAGCCGCAAGTCACTGTGTACCGCGACGCTGGCGGTGTAATGCCCCATCGCCTGCAGCTGATGCTCGGGCACCGGGAACGCCACGAACGGTTGGCCGGGTCGCTTGATTGCCAACAGTTCCGAAGATTCGTGGGAGGGGCCCATGAATTGCTGACCGGCGACGATGGTGCCGTCGCTGGCGATCCCCAGATGCCGCACGCTGTTCATCTGTTGGGCCAGGGTTTCCTTGCTCAGCAACGTGCCATCGCGCTGCATCAGCACCAGGCTCGGTTCCATGGCGTTGAGGTTCATCTCGACCCGGCTTTCCGCCTCGGTGCGAATGCCGCCGTTGGCCACCACCAGGGTTTCGCCATCGGGCATCCACGACACCTGATGCGGGCCGATGCCGTGGGTGGAAATTTCGCCGCTGTGCACGAGGCGCTCGCCTTCAAACTTATACACACCGAGCAAGCCGCGACCCGGATCGGACGTGTCGTTCTCGGTGGCGTACAGCCAGTCACCGCTCCGGTGAATCACCGCGTGACCGTAGAAATGCCGGTTCGGCTGCGAGGCCACGGTTTGCAACAGCGTGCCGTCGCGCAGGTCGATCAGGTAGCTCTCGGTGCCTGGGCGACGAGCGACAAATAGCGCAATCGGCAGCGTCGGGTGATTGATGATGTCGTGGCAACGCTGGCCGACCCGGGTGGCGAACACCCGTGTACCGTCCAGCCGATAACCGACGGCGTAATGCTTGCCGTCAGTATCGTCCCGCGCCGAGAGCAACAGCGGGCTCTTGTCCTTTTGCTTGAACAGCGTCCAGCCGCCCAGTGTCACTGCTCCCAGCAGCAAACTACCTAACGTCAGAGCCTGTCGTCGCAGCATGGCACTCACCCTCATCAGTCACCGTCGTTGGCGTTGAAGCCCAGTTGGATGCCCAGCGCCTTGGCCAGTTCGCCTTCGTGCAGGCGATGGACGACGTTGAGGCTGTCGTAGATGTCGTTGAGTTGTTGGCGACCGGCGTCGTCGTTGAGCATTTCAGTCAGCGAACGCTGGTTGCTGGCGAACAGTTTCAGGGACGCGGCGTAAGCGGCGTCGATCTTGTCGGCCAGCGGCTTCTGCTCGCTCGGCAACAGACCGCGCAAGCCTTTGTTGTCGACGCCTTCCCACACTGTCTTGGCGGCGGCGATGCTGGCTTCGAGGCCGGTCAGGGACGACTGGCTGCGCCACGCATCGGCCTGGAACGGTTGCGGCACGCCCTTGCTCTGACGGCCCATCGGCGTGCCGAGTTTTTTCTTCAGGCTGTCCAGAGCGGTGACTTGCACGCGCAGCAGATCGGCGATGGCTTCGTGGGAATCGGCGTAGCGCTGGTTCGGAAACTTGCTCATCTGCGCGAGCATGCCGTCGGTGTTGTTCCAGCTTTTCAGGATCTCTTCGGCCAACAGTTTCTGGCGCTCGCCAATCGCTTTCAGCAGCGGGCAGTACTTGGCTTTTTGCGCGTCGTTGGCCACGTCCGGCTTGCTGTCGAACAGGATGTATTCGTAGGCGGAGAGGCCTTGAACCACAACGCTGGACTTGGCCAACTCTGCGGCATCGATCTGCGGCTGGGCGGTGACCAGTTGCTCGACCTGACGGCCGACAAGGTTTTTCTTGTCCGGCCAGAACTGCACCTGCCAGGCGCGATTGCCTTCAGCCAACGGCCCGATCAGCAGCGGTTGCAGCTCGGCCCAGGCTTTCTGCGCGTGCAGGAAGTCGGCGCGGGCGGTGTCGAGGTTTTCCTTGCCTTCGCAATAGGCCAGTGCGCTGACAGCCAACTGGCGGTCGGCTTCAACCCAGCGCGTGTAGGTCGGCAGGATCACCGACTTGGCGATAGCCGCCGACGTGACGGCCTGCGGGTCCTGCGGCGAGCAGGCGCCGAGGGCGAGGGCGGCAAGGCTGGTGAACAACAACTTGGGACGGAACATGTGAGGCTCCCGCTGATTTAACGCGTATTAAAGGGAATTCAAAAACGCCAGCAACGCTGCGCGCTGCTCGGCGTTGAAAGACAAAACCTGTTGGCGCGCAGCTGCAGCCTCGCCGCCATGCCAGAGCACGGCTTCGAGCAGATTGCGGGCGCGGCCATCATGCAAGAACTGGGTATGGCCACTGACCGCCTGCGTCAGGCCGATGCCCCACAACGGCGGGGTGCGCCAGTCGCGGCCACTGGCCTGGAATTCAGTACGGTTGTCGGCCAGTCCGTCGCCCATGTCATGCAGCAGCAGATCGGTGTAGGGGCGAATCACTTGATTGGCCAGTTCAGGTTCTGCCGCGTTGGCGGCGGTGGTGTATTTCGGCGTGTGACAGGATTGGCAGCCGGCCTGGAAAAACAGGTTCTTGCCGGCCAGCACTTCAGGCGTGCCGACATCGCGTCGGGCCGGTACGGCGAGGTTGCGGCTGTAGAACAGCACCAGTCGCAGGATATTGTCGCTGACTTCCGGCTCGCCCTCGGGGCCGTTGCCGTTGGAGGCCTGCTTGCACCCGGTTTGCGCGTCGGTGCAGTCGTCAAACGGTCGCAGACTGGTCGTGAGACCCATATCACCTGAAAACGCGTGAACGTTTTGCTGATTGAGGTTCGGCTGCCCGGCTTTCCAGCCAAATCGTCCGAGGACGGTTTTCTGTTGGGCGTCATCCCAGACCCGGTTCGGGCGCCCGGTGATGCCGTTTTTTTCTTTTGCCTGTGCGTCGGCGTTGGCCAGGATTGCCTCCTCGGGGATTGCTTCGAGCAAGCCGAGGCCAATCATCGGCGGAGCGATGCGGGCAGAGAAACGGGTGTCAGGGTGCATCGGGCCGTAACCCAGCTGGGTGATGTTCAGGCTCGGTTTGCGCAACTCGATCTCGCTGCCGTCCTTGAAGCGGACCGGCACCGGCGTGTAGTCGACCCGCACCTTGCCTTCCGGGAGTACACCGGGGATGGCCATGTCCTGGAATTGCCCGCCGTAGACCGGCTCCGGGACGACACCGAGCTGTTCGATGACTTTCGCGTAGGCCGGCGCATCGGGTATCGACAGACGCACCAGCATCGACACGGCATTCGCCGCATCAGGCATGGGCGGATGACCGCGGCCGTCCTTGATGTGGCAATTCTGGCAGGCGTTGGTGTTGAGCAACGGGCCGAGGCCGTCCCGGGCGGTGGTGGTCGACGGGGCGATCACCCAGGGGTTGCGGAAGAAACTGTTGCCGACGCTGAAGTCCACGCGCCGGGAGGGCGGCAGGTTGGCGGAGGGCAGGGAGAAGGCGTTCTGATCGGTCTTGCGCACGGTCGCGCTGCCACCGGACCGGGCTTCACCGGGTTCGGCTTTGGTAAAACGCGGGGTGTCATCGCAGGCACTCAGGCCCAGGGCCAGAAACAGTGCGGACAAGCGAAGAAGCAGCGAGGGCATCAGACATCCTGCAAGACGAGCAAAACAAGGGCGCAAAGTCTAACAGGGCAGGGGGGATTGAATAAGAGGAATTATCGTTTGGTTGATGTGGGGCAGGGTTTTCCAGAATTGTCACCGCGTTCACTGATTCAGCACCGTCCAATGTGGGAGCGGGCTTGCTCGCGAAGGCGGTGTGTCAGTCGACATCAATGTTGAATGACACACCGCCTTCGCGAGCAAGCCCGCTCCCACAGGGAATGCATTCAGGCAGGCATGAAAAAGGCGACCCGAAGGTCGCCTTTTTATTCAGCCAGCGTTGATCAGAACTCGTGATCAGCGTTGTCCGGGTTCAGGTCGCTGATACCCAGTTTGCCAGCGGCCGCTTCAATCGAACCGGTCTGCTTGACCAGGGAAGCGATGGCGTCACGGACGATCTGGTTGCCTGCGGTGTTACCGGCGGCGATCAGTTGGTCGTAGTGCTCACCCTTGTTGGCGTGATCGACGATGACCTGCATCCTGGCTTCGGTCGCAGCCAGGTCGGCCTTCAGCGCGGTGTCGGCAGCCGGGTCGGCCTTGACCACCAGGGACGACAGGCTGGCGCCGGTCATTTTGCTGCCGTCGACGCGGGTGTATTCGCCCAGGTACACGTTACGAACGCCTTTGGCATCGTAGAACTGCGAGTTGTGGGTGTTGTCGCTGAAGCAGTCGTGTTCGTCTTCCGGGGAGTTGGCTTCCAGGGAAACCTTCATGCGCTCGCCCGCCAGTTCGCCCAGGGACAGGCTGCCCATGCCGAACAGCATTTTGCGCAGGCCGGATTCAGCCGGTTCCGCTTCCAGGGTGGCGCGGTAGTTGTCGGCCACGTTCGGCTTCCAGTTACCGACCATTTCTTCCAGGTCGCTGACCAGCAGCTGGGTCACGGATTTCAGGTAAGCACGACGACGATCGTTGTGACCGCCGGTGCCGCTTTTGCCTTCCAGGTAGTCCGAAGCCGGACGGTTGCCGGCGCCAGGGCCGGTGCCGTTCAGGTCCTGGCCCCAGAGCAGGAATTCGATGGCGTGGTAGCCGGTGGCGACGTTGGCCTCGGCACCGCCCAGCTCGTTCAGGCTGGCGAGTTTTTCCGGGGTGATGGCTTTCACGTCGATCTTGTCTTCGCCGACCTGAACCTGGGTGTTGGCGATGATGTTGGCCGTGGCGCCCGGGTTACCCAGTGCGTGTTCGTAGGATTTGTCGACGTAGTCGATCAGGCCTTCGTCCAGTGGCCAGGCGTTCACCTGACCTTCCCAGTCGTCGATGATGGTATTGCCGAAGCGGAACACTTCGCTCTGCAGGTAAGGAACGCGAGCAGCGATCCAGGCAGCCTTGGCGGCTTTCAGGGTGTTGGCGTTCGGCTTGGCGAGGAAGGCGTCGACGGCGGTTTGCAGGGTTTTCGCGGTGGATTCGGCATCGCTGTAAACGGCGAAAACCATGTCGGCGTAATGCGCGACAACGGCTTTGGCAGCGGCTTCGTCGACTTTAGCTTCAGCGGCAGGCGCAACAGCCGCGGCCGGCGCGGTGGTGGTGGCTGGAGTAGGCGCTGGTGCGGCAGCTTTGTCTTTGCCTTCGCCACAACCGGCGAGGGAAATAGCGATGGCCAACAGACTGGCGGTAGCCAGAGGCATACGAATCATGGCGAACATCCTGCTTCGAGAGGGGGTGGAATGGCGCAGCGAGCGCGCAAAACTGCGACATAATGCAAATCTTTCGCATTATGTGTAAAGGGTTGTGCTTGTAAATATTTCTTATTCAGACAGTGATTGTGCCGCAGATCAAAAGATCGCAGCCTCGTTTCACTCGACAGCTCCTACATTGGACCGCGTGCTTCTGTAGGAGCTGTCGAGTGAAACGAGGCTGCGATCTTTGGGTTTTTACAAAATCGCGGCACTGCTGCGCTGGGCCTGCTTCAGGTAGGCGCCCAGTTCTCGCGCCGGCAGCGGTTTACTGTAGAAGTAGCCCTGACCTTCATGGCAGCCTTCAGAAATGATGTAGGCCTCTTGCTCGGCGGTTTCCACGCCCTCGGCAATGACCTGCATGCCCAGGCTCTTGCCCAGCTGGATGATGGCCCGAACGATGGTCGCGTCGTCGTCGTCATCGAGCAGGTCCTGAACGAAGCTCTTGTCGATCTTGATCTTGTCCAGCGGCAGGCTTTTCAGATAACTGAGCGATGAGTATCCGGTGCCGAAGTCGTCGATGGCGATCAGCGCGCCGGAGCGACGCAGACTCAGCAGGTGCTGGGCGGCGGTGCTGATGTCTTCCATCAGGCCGGTTTCGGTGACTTCCAGCTCCAGGCTGCGGGGTGGCAGACGGTACATCTGCAGCAGGTTGTTGACCACCCGCGGCAGTTCGGCGTGGTGCAGCTGTACGGTCGACAGGTTCACGGCCATGCGCAGATCGGTGAAACCCTGGTCATGCCAGTCGCGCAATTGTTTGCAGGCCTGATCCAGCACCCATTCGCCGATGGCGATGATGGTGCCGTTCTGCTCGGCCAACGGGATGAACAGGTCTGGCGGCACCAGCCCATGCTCGGGATGCTGCCAGCGAATCAACGCTTCGACGCCGACTACCCGATGATCGCGGTAGCTGATCTGCGGTTGGTAGACAAGGTAGAACTGGTCTCGGGCCAGGGCATCGCGCAGGTCTTTTTCCAGCTCGCGACGGCGGCGCATTTCCGTGTCGACACTGGCGATATAGAACTGATAACGGTTGCGCGAGCGCGTCTTGGCCAGGGTCATGGTCTGCTCGGCCTTTTGCAGCAGCTTCTCGGTGCTGTCACCGTCCTCGGGAAACAGGGTGATGCCGATGGTGGCGCGCAGGCGAATCTCCTGATGATCGAGGGCGAACGCCGCTTCGAGGTCATCGAGAATGCTTTGGGCCAGTTCGGCCGCTTCATAAGGTTGTTCGATATCGGCCTGAACCAGGGCGAACTGGTCGCCGCCAAGACGGGCGAGAGCGCCGAGACGACCACTGTGGGCTCGCAGGCGATCGGCCAGGGCCAGCAGCAACTGGTCGCCGGTCTGGTAGCTGAACTGTTCGTTGATGCCTTTGAAGTCATCGAGGCCGACACATAGCACCGCAACCCGCCGTTGCAACCTGCCGGCGTCGACGAGGATCTTGTCCAGTTGCTGCTGTAATTGCTGACGGTTCGGCAGACCGGTGAGGAAATCGTACTGGGCCATGCGCAGCAGGCTGTTTTCCGCTTCGTGGCGCAGGTGCGTGTTGCGTTCGATGGACTCGAGTAGCTGGTTGGCGGTGTTGATCCAGATGCCCAGTTCGTTTTTTTCGTGACCCCTGAGCTGCGGAATCTTGTGTTCGCTGGGGCGGTCCGGGTTGATTTCGGTCAGGTGCTCGATGATCCGCGACAGCGGTTTGGTCAGCAGCCAGTGATAAACCAGATACAGCACCAGCCCCATGGCCATGGCGCGCAACACGCCGGAAATGAAGATGATCACCGAACTGACGATGAATCCTTCACCGTAAGTGGCGGTGTCGAGGGTGATGCTCAGGTCGCCGTAGTACTCGCTGTACGGGCCACGCCCCACCAGTTGGGTGGTGAAGGTGCGTTCCTTGCCGAGGATGAGGTCGGTCAGCCAACGACTGTTGGATTGCTGCAAGTCGCGGTTTTTTTGCGCGAGCATGGCTTCATTGGGATGGCCGATGGAGGCCTGGCGCACAGCGTCGTCCTGAAACAGGCCTTCGATTACCTGCATGCCCATCTCCCGGTCCAGGCTGTAGACGGCCTGGGTCGAGGGGTCGCGGAACATGTCGAGGATGCGCTGGGCATCGCTGGCCACGGCCTGGCGTGTTTTATAGGCATCGAAAACGATCTGGGCGCAGCTCAAGACCACGCCGACGATCAATGCCGACATGAGCACAACCCGGAGCAACTTAACCGACAAGCTGTTCTTGAGTTCCAGCTTCAAAGACTCATTCCTTGTTCCGTGCAGGTAGCATCAAGTTGCCATGAGTATTGGCAATCCCGTGATGGCAGTCAAAGGGACAATCAAGCACAGGGTGATTTGCCTGTGGGTTGGCCGAAATGCTGTTGCCTGGAGTATTTGCCCTATTAGTACTGTGTCGGTAGTCGAGTCCTTCAACTTGAGGGGGATTTGGACATATTTTCCATTTGGTTGATGTTAGACGGCTGTGGCGTTGGGGCAAGGGGTTGAAGGCTGGTTTCATTGTGGGAAATCGGCCTTTGTGTGGGAGCTGGCTTGCCTACGAAGGCGGCCTGACAGCCGACCAATTTCTTGCGGTTGTACGCAAATTCTGTAGGGGTTTTAAAAGGCAAAAAAAACCCGGCATAAGCCGGGTTTCTTGACTGGCGTCGAGCTTAAGCGGTGAAGGTTTTGCCTTCGAACTGCTCAGCCACGAATTTCCAGTTGACCAGGTTCCAGAACGCTTCGACGTACTTCGGACGCAGGTTGCGGTAGTCGATGTAGTAAGCGTGTTCCCAGACGTCGCAGGTCAGCAGCGGGGTGTCGCCGCTGGTCAGCGGGTTGCCGGCGCCGATGGTGCTGGCCAGGGCCAGGGAACCGTCAGCCTTTTTCACCAGCCAGCCCCAACCGGAACCGAAGGTGCCGATGGAGGTTTTGCTGAATTCTTCTTTGAACTTGTCGAACGAACCGAAAGAAGCGTTGATGGCTTCAGCCAGTGCGCCGGTTGGTTGACCGCCGGCGTTTGGCGCCAGGCAGTTCCAGTAGAAAGTGTGGTTCCAGACCTGAGCGGCGTTGTTGAAGATACCGCCGGAGGAAGACTTGACGATTTCTTCCAGAGTCTTGCCTTCGAACTCGGTGCCTGGCACCAGGTTGTTCAGGTTCACGACGTAGGTGTTGTGGTGCTTGTCGTGGTGGTATTCCAGGGTTTCCTTGGAAATGTGTGGCTGCAGGGCATCGTGTGCGTAGGGCAGCGGCGGCAGTTCGAAAGCCATGATGATTCTCCTAATCAGGTCAGTTGCGGTGGTCGCAAGGCCGATCACGGGCGGCCAGACAAGCGCCGGGGAGTTTGTACTCTTTGCGGCGCATCGGATCGGATCATAGCACCGGGGGTGCGGCATAACCACGCAACAACTGTGTGGAATAGAGGTTCAAGGGGATGCCCTCACTAAATGACGGATCGCCATTTAGTGAGGGCATCCCCTTAGCCTTTTGGAATATCAGGAAGCGATGATCAATTGGCCGGCTACGGTGAACATCATGACGGCCACCAACAAATCAAGGATTCGCCAGGTACTTGGCCGAGCCAGCCACGGCGCCAGCCATGCGGCACCGAGGGCCAGCGTGAAAAACCACAGCAACGATGCACTGGCCGCGCCCACGACATAAGCACCAGGCTCGGTTTGTTGCGCGCCAAGGGAGCCGATCAACAAAACGGTATCCAGATAAACGTGCGGGTTGAGCAAGGTCACCGCCAGGGCGCTGAGCATCACCGCGCGCAGTGACCGTACTGTCTGGTTTTCACCCTGTTGCAGGCTTTGCTTCGAACAGGCCCGACGCAGCGCCAGGCTGCCGTACCACAGCAGAAACAGTGCACCACCCCAGCGAGCGATGGCCAGCAATGTCGGATTTTGTGCCAGCACGGTCGCCAGACCGAAAACACCGGCCGCCACCAGCAACGCATCGAACGTCACGCACAGCGCCGCCACCGGCAGATGATGTTCACGTCGCAAGCTCTGGGCCAGCACAAACGCGTTCTGAGTACCGATCGCCATGATCAGCCCCGCGGCCACCAACAGGCCGTTTACATAACTTTGCCACATAAGGTCTTACTCCGCGTTCGCTGCCAGGTCCCGCAACACTTGCAGGGCACGTTCGGCATCGGCCTGGCCGACGAATAAATGGTCGTGGTAATAACCGGCAATCACGTTGCAACTGATCCCGGCCTGGCCCAGAGCCGTGGCAAATGCGGCCGTCAGGCCGACGGCTTCCAGCGCCGAGTGCACGTTCAGGGTGATCCAGGCAGCGACGTAGTCGAAACTGAAACCAGCCTGTTCAGCGTGGGAACGTTCCAGAATCACCGTCAGACCTTCCTGCTCGCGAAAGCTGCCGACGATCTCAAGACCCGACGGCAATTGACCGTCGCGCAACGTGCAGAACACATACTCGCCAGCGTTGAGTTGCGGGCTCATGCTGCGTAGAAGCGTTGCCAATGAAGTTTCGCCAGCCATGTCGTGATCCTTGTTCAAGAGTTCTTGCGGGCATTCTCCGCTGCTAACCTGTATAAGAAAAACCAATCATGCTGATCGCTCATTAGGAAAACTGATGTTCGACTATAAATTGCTTTCTGCACTGGCCGCTGTGGTCGAACAGGCCGGTTTCGAACGCGCCGCCCAAGTGCTCGGCTTGTCACAATCGGCGATATCCCAGCGCATCAAACTGCTGGAAGCGCGGGTCGGCCAACCGGTGCTGGTGCGGGTCACGCCGCCGGCCCCGACGGAAATCGGTCGGCGCCTGCTCAACCATGTGCAGCAGGTGC
The DNA here is from genome assembly GCF_054897965.1 of Pseudomonas sp. LB3P81. Classification (NCBI taxonomy): domain Bacteria; kingdom Pseudomonadati; phylum Pseudomonadota; class Gammaproteobacteria; order Pseudomonadales; family Pseudomonadaceae; genus Pseudomonas; species Pseudomonas sp. LB3P81. The sequence continues at coordinate 4,677,457 of NZ_JBUBVG010000001.1, forward strand.
GCTTGCTGGAGCGGGACCTGCAAACGCTGGTCCCGGCGCTGGATGAAGAAGGCCTGCCGGAACGTCTGCGTATTGCCCTGAACGCCGACAGCCTCGCCACCTGGTGGGCCGAGGCGGTGGGTGACTTTTGCGCCGAGCATCACCTGCTGCTCGATCTGGTGGTCGAGGACCAGACCGTCGGCCTCAAACGCATGCGCGCAGGCGAAGTGGCGGCGTGTGTCTGTGCCAGCGAACGTCCGGTGGCCGGGGCGCGCAGCGTGCTGTTGGGCGCCATGCGTTATCGCGCGTTGGCCAGCCCGGCATTCATCGCCCGGCATTTTCCGCAAGGCGTTCGCGCCGATCAGTTGTCGAAAACACCGGCGCTGGTCTTCGGGCCGGACGATTTCCTACAGCATCGCTACCTCGCTTCCCTCGGCGTAGACGGCGGTTTCGAACACCATCTATGCCCGTCATCCGAAGGTTTCATTCGCCTGTCCGAAGCCGGTCTTGGCTGGGGCCTGGTGCCTGAATTGCAGGTGCGCGATCAACTGGAACGAGGGGTTTTGCGCGAGCTGTTGCCAGATAAGCCCATCGATGTGCCGCTGTACTGGCATCATTGGCGCAATGGCGGTCAGTTGTTGGGGTTGCTGACCGATCAATTGGTGCGATCGTCGAAGAAATGGCTGGTGCCGTTGCACTGACCGGCAGCGTCAAGACCTCACGCACTACGCAAAACGAAATATTCGGAGCACTACATGAAGATTCTGGTCACCGGCGCAAGCGGCTTCATCGGCGGACGCTTTGCGCGTTTTGCCCTGGAGCAAGGCCTGGATGTACGGGTCAACGGTCGCCGGGCCGAAGGCGTCGAACACCTGGTGCGCCGAGGCGCCGAGTTCATTCAGGGCGACTTGAGCGACCCGGAACTGGCGCGCGACCTGTGTTCCGACGTCGAAGCCGTGGTGCATTGCGCCGGGGCTGTCGGCGCGTGGGGACGTTATCAGGACTTTCATCAAGGCAATGTGCAGGTCACCGAAAACGTGGTCGAAGCCTGCCTGAAGCAGCGTGTCCGGCGGCTGGTGCATTTGTCCTCGCCGTCGATCTACTTCGATGGCCGCGATCACCTCGGATTGACCGAAGAACAGGTCCCCAAGCGCTTCAAACACCCCTATGCCGCGACCAGATACCTGGCCGAGCAAAAGGTCTTCGGTGCCCAGGAATTCGGCCTCGAAACCCTGGCCCTGCGCCCGCGCTTCGTGACCGGTGCTGGCGACATGAGTATCTTCCCGCGTCTGCTCACGATGCAACGCAAGGGTCGGCTGGCCATTGTCGGCAACGGTCTGAACAAGGTCGATTTCACCAGCGTGCAAAACCTCAATGAAGCGCTGCTCAGCAGTTTGCTGGCCAGCGGATCGGCGTTGGGCAAGGTGTACAACATCAGCAACGGCACGCCGATTCCGTTGTGGGACGTGGTCAATTACGTCATGCGCAAGATGGATGTCCCACAAGTGACCCGCTACCGTTCCTACGGCCTGGCCTACACTATGGCGGCGCTCAACGAGGGCGTGTGCAAGCTGTGGCCGGGTCGCCCCGAGCCAACCCTGTCGCGCTTGGGCATGCAGGTGATGAACAAAAATTTCACCCTGGACATTAGCCGCGCGCGGCATTATCTGGACTACGATCCGAAAGTCAGTCTCTGGACCGCCCTCGATGAATTCTGCGGCTGGTGGAAGGCCCAGGATATTCACTGACAAATCCCGTTACTGAACGGAGAGTGAGGTTCAGGGTCAATCGGTGCGGCTGACGGGTTTATACTGCGCCGCATCAAGCCATCACCGCGTTCCACAAAGGTTGCCTCAATGTCCATGCGTAACGATGCCAACGACGACTTCGACGATGTACCGAGCCTGCGTGCCGACATTCTCGACGACGATGATTTTCCGACCACCACGCGCACCACGGTGCATTCGCGTACACCGCCGGCGGTCAGGGTCAAGGCTGCCAGCACCGGCCCGTTGTGGGCACTGGTCGGCGCCTTGTTTTTTGCGTTCGCGGGCCTTGCCTGGTGGAGCTTTCAGCAGATCTCGCTGATGGAACAGCAACTGGTGGCGACCCAGGAAAGCTTCGCGCGTATCAGTGAGGAAGCGGCGGGGCGCTTGCAGGACATTTCCGGCAAGGTCGTCGCCAGCCAGACCAACGTCACCAGCGACAGCGAAGCGCTGAAACTGCAAATCAGGCAGCTGGAAAGCAAACTCCAGGATCAGAGCAAGCAGCAACAAGGCGTTGTCGGCCAGACCTCGGACCTGGACAAGCGTCTGGCGCAGATGACCGCGCAAACCACCGATCTGGACAAGCGCCTGTTGCAAGCCACCGCCCAGAACATTGAGCACCAGACCGCCAACACGCAATTGCAGGCCCAGGTCAAAGCCTTGAGCAGCGAACTGGCCGCGCTGAAAAGTGCCCCAGCGGACACTGACAAATTCGACGCACAACTGAAAAGCCTCGGCGCCGACATCGTCGCGCTGAAGAAACAAGGCAACCCGAGCGCCGCCATCGAGCGTCTGGAGCAAGACATGATCGTGCTCAAGAGCGAGCAGGATAACCGCCCGGCCACCGCGCCAGCCTCGTCCAACACCGCCGAGTTCGATGCTTTCCGTGGCCAGGTCACCCGCAACATCAACACTTTGCAGGCGCAGATTCAGAATTTGCAGCAGCAGTTGCGGGCCAGGCCGTGAGTGTGAAGGCTCGGTAATCCGCTGCAATACCCTTTTGCAAACTGCAGTTCGCTGAATATCCATACATGCCCCATTGCCGTCTACGCTCTTGAAACACCGACAAGAACGAGGGATGCGCAATGGGGTTTTTGCACAGGTTGGCCCTGTTGGGCGGGATGCTGTTGCTGTGTCTGGGCCAGGCTCAAGCCGCCGGTACTGAAAAGGACGACAGCCAGGCCGCCATCGCCTTGCTGGAAAAAGCCCTAGCCTACTACCACGACAACGGTGACAAGGCATTCGCGGCCTTCAGTCGTCAGGGCGAGTTTGTCGACAAGGATCGCTACGTGTTTGTGCTCGATACCAAAGGCGTGATGCTCGCCAGCGGCGGGCCGTCGTCGGCGTTGATCGGGCGTGATGTGTCTGACGTGCTCGGGCCGGATTTGCAGAAAGCCTTCAAGGATGCGTTGAAAGTGCCCGAGGGCAATGGCATCCAGCAGGCGGAATATCGCTGGCAGAACTGGTCAGACGGCAAGGTCGAGCGCAAGCATGTGTTCTACCAAAGGATAGGCCAGCGCATTCTGGCGGTGGGTTACTACCTGCCACGGGCGTCGGCGGAACAGGCGATGGCGTTGCTGAACAAAGCGGCGACCGATCTGGCCAAGGACGAGAAGGGCACGCTCACCGCCATCAATTCACTCAAGGGCGGTTATTTGCAGGATGACCTGTATGTGTTCGCCGTCGACCTGGATACTCGGCGCTATGTCGCTCACGGCACCAACCTGCGGTTGATCAATGCCGATTTCGGCAAGATCAAGGACCCTGAAGGCAAACCCGTGGGTGAGCCGATCCTGGCGTTGATGGCTAAACAGGATTATGGCGAATACGAATATCGGTGGAAAAATCCGGTGACCGGGAAGGTCGAGGACAAGCATGCGTACCTGAAGAAGGTCGGGCATTTTTTGGTGGCTGTGGGGTATTACAGCCCTTGAAGATCAAAAGATCGCAGCCTGCGGCAGCTCCTACAGTGGAATGCGTACACCCTTGTAGGAGCTGCCGCAGGCAGCGATCTTTCGCTGTTAGCGAACCTTGTCTTCCCGCCCCCGCAACACCCGGTTTGGCATCGCAATAGCCGCCGCCAACCCCAGTAGCGACACCGCCGCACTCACCATCAACAAGTACCGGAAGGTCAGCTGCAATTCTGCACGCAAGGCGTCCTGCGCATCCCCCGCTGCGGCATTCAAACCGTCCAGCAAGACATTTCCCGAGCTGCCCTCGGCAATCAGCGTCGAGCCGGCCAGGTGGGCGAAACTCGAATCTTGCAGCAACGCCAGCAACAACGCCGACATCAATGCCACGCCCACCGCGCCGCCCAAGGAGCGGAACAGATTAGTGGTGCTGGTCGCCACGCCGATGTCCCGTTGTTCCACCGAGTTCTGCGTCCCGACCAATGACGTCGGGAACTGCATACCGGAGGCGATCCCGCTGAGCACCATGAACAGACTGCTGAGTACCACCGTCTGTGGCGGGCTGAACGCCATACCGAGAATCGAGATTGGCATGAGAATGGCGCCCGTCAGGATCATCGGTTTGTAGCGCCCGGTCACCGAGGTCCGGCGCCCGGCGAAATACGCACCGATCGGCAAACCGATGGCCAGTGGCAACAGGTGCAGTGCGGCACTGTCAGCTCCGGCGCCCGTCACACTCTGGAAGCGCAACGGCATCAGCACAATCAGCGAGATCGACTGGAAACTGGTGAAGAAAATCGTGCACCAGCACAGGATCGCATTGCGGTTGGCGAACAGGTGCATGGGCAGCAACGGCTCCCGCGCACGGCGCTCATGCCGGACGAACAACGCCAGAACAACCACCGCACAACTCAGTAAACCCAACACCTCAGCGCTACGCCACGAATGGCCCTGGCCGACCTGAGTAATGCCGAGCAGCAAGGCCGTCAGACCGATGATCATCAGCAGCGTGCCGAGGTAATCGATGATCGGCTTGCGCTGCGGCACGGGCAGACCCACCAGCGTGCGATTGGCCACCAGCCACGCGCCCAGACCCAGTGGCAGGTTGATCAGGAACACCCAGCGCCACGACAGGTATTCGGTCATGTAACCGCCGAGCACCGGGCCGGCCACGCTGGCCACCGCGTACATGCTGCTGAAATAACCTTGATAGCGACCGCGTTCGCGAGGCGGCACGATGTCGCCGATGATCGCTTGGCTGACCGAAATCATCCCGCCGGCACCAATGCCCTGAACAATCCGCGCCAGCACCAGTTGCTCCATGCTTTGCGCCATGCCGCAGAAGAACGAAGCCATCGTGAACAGCCCCATGCCGAACAGCATCAACTTGCGCCGACCGTACAGGTCGCCCAGTTTGCCGTAGATCGGCACTGCCACGGTCATCGCCACCATGTAGCCGGAAATCACCCACGCCAGCAGGCTGACATCCTTGAACTGCGCCGAAATGGCCGGCATCGATACGGCGACGATGGTCTGGTCCAGCGCGCCGAGAAAAATCGCCAGCATCAGGGCGATCAACACGCTGCGAATGGCCGGTTTGGGCGTTTCAGGCTGGTTGAGATTGGTCACGGGAGAACCTGCGGGCAGTGAGGGTCCCGCAAGAGGCAAGGGCGAGCGGGGATGCTCGCCAGTGTAAGTCGGTAGGAAGCTATTCGATAGCCTCATAAGGAAGCCCGACGTAATTTTCCGCAATGGTTTTTCGACCCGCTTCAGAGCCGACGAAGTAGTCCAGCTCCGACTCGCTGATGCGCTGGCTGAATCCATCGTGATCGTCAAAGCGATGCAGCATCGAGGTCATCCACCAGGAAAACCGCTCGGCTTTCCAGACCCGGCGCAGGCAGACCTCGGAGTATTTCTCCAGCAAATCGACCCGGCCTTCGCGGTAAACCTTCAGCAGGATGTTGAACAGCGTACTCACATCGCTGGCCGCCAGGTTCAGGCCTTTGGCGCCGGTGGGCGGCACGATGTGCGCGGCGTCGCCGACCAGAAACATCCGCCCGTACTGCATCGGTTCGACCACGAAACTGCGCAGCGGCGCGATGCTTTTTTCGATGGACGGCCCGGTCACCAGCGACTCGTCCAGCGCAGCCGGCAGACGGGATTTGAGCTCATCCCAGAAGCGCTGATCGGACCAGTCCTCGACCTGATCCGAAGCCGGGACCTGCAGGTAATAACGGGTGCGGGTTGCCGAACGCATGCTGCACAGGGCAAAACCGCGTTCGTGGCGGGCGTAGACCAGTTCATCGTGAACCGGTGGCGTGTCGGCGAGAATCCCCAGCCAGCCGAACGGATAAACCCGTTCGAACACCTTCAGGCATTCGGCGGGAATCGATTGCCGTGCCACGCCATGGAAACCGTCGCAACCGGCGATGTAGTCGCAATCGAGCCGCCAGGTTTCGCCGTCCTTATCAAACGTTACAAACGCTTCATCGGTTTTCATGCCGTGGGGTACGACGTTGCCGGCTTCGTAAACCGTCTGCGCGCCGGCCTCCCGACGAGCGGCCATCAAGTCACGGGTGACCTCGGTCTGCCCGTAAATCATCACGGTTTTGCCCCCGGTCAGGGCCTGCAGATCAATGTGCACCCGACGCCCGTCGAGGGCCAGTTCGAAGCCGCCGTGAACCAGGCCTTCGGCGTCCATGCGCCGGCCGACGCCGGCCTGACGCAGCAGCTCTACCATGCCTTGTTCGAGTACACCGGCACGGATTCGGCCGAGCACATAGTCCGGGGTCTGGCGTTCGAGGATAAGGGTGTCGATACCGGCGTTGTGCAGCAATTGGCCGAGCAGCAATCCGGAGGGACCGGCACCGATGATGGCGATTTGGGTTTTCAGCGTTTTCATTGTTTTTATGACTCGCAAGCTCCACGCGACCAGGGTCGGTGAATTATTTTTATGGATCGAGTGCTTGCATTTTTCACTTGCGGGTCTGTCAATTGAAGGTGAAAACTGAGCCGATAGCTGTACATTCTGCCAATCGGTGCGATTATCGCCCGTCACCTCCCTAGGCCTGGATTGAAGTTATGAACAAGCCTGACCTGCCTTCGATACCGGTGTTCAAGCTCTACGGTGAAAGCCTCGACTGGCCGACCCCGGACTTGTTGCATTGCGAAACCATTTCCAAACGCAGCCGCGAACACCAATGGGAAATCAAACCCCATCGCCACGCCGATTTGTGCCAGTTGCTCTTCGTGTTCAAAGGTCAGGCAGAGCTTGAAATCGAAGGCAAACGTACGCAGCTGAGCGAACCGGCCATCCTGGTTTTACCGCCGTTATCGGTGCACGGTTATCGTTTTTCGGAGGATGTCGAAGGGTTTGTCGTGACCCTGGCCGCGCCGCTGATCGCCCATCTTCAGGCGCAACTGGGCAACTCGGTGAATGCCCTGGCCCAGGCCGACAGTTATCTGGCCGGCAATGACGGTGAGTACCTCAACAGTCTGTTTTCTGCTTTGCAAAACGAATACACCGGCCATCAACCGGCCCGGGAAATGCTCATGCATTCGCTGGTCAGCGTAATCATGGTGTGGGTCAGCCGTCAGGCGCTTCAGCGTCGCTCTGCCAGTCAGCGTCCGCAGCGCGCGCGGGAATACCTGAACGGGTTTATCCAGCTGGTGGAAGAGACCTATCGTCAGCACGTCAAGGTCGAAGACCTGGCGCATCGGCTGGGGATTTCGGTGTCGCACCTCAACGGCACCTGCCGTGAACTGGCGGGGCAACCGGCGTTGCAGATCATGCACGAGCGGCAATTGCTGGAGGCCAAGCGCTTGCTGACCTACACCAGCATGACCATTTACGAAATGTCCGACGTGTTGGGGTTTTCCGATCCAACCAACTTCACGCGCCTGTTCCGACGCCGGGTGGGGATCTCGCCGAAGGCTTTTCGCGACCGCTTGAAGGTCGATCAGGACAACGAGGCCTGATCCCCTTCGTTACCGAAGGGCGTTGAGGGTTGCGTTGTGGGGGATGCAACGCTCGAAGTTACAGCTCGCGTATTCACGGGGCAGTTGCCGTAACTGCTCGACGCGCCACGCCGCCGTGCCATACAACGCCAGCGAGGCCGCGCAGGTGATGAAAATCGCGAGGTATCTTCTTGTTTTGGTGTTCATCGCGTTGACCTCTGAACGAATACCCTTGGGTATTCCTTTGAGCATAGGTCAGTTGTGTAGGAGCTGCCGAAGGCTGCGATCTTTTGATCTTGATTTTGATCTTCAGTGGCGCCGATAAGATCAAAAGATCGCAGCCTTCGGCAGCTCCTACAGGGTAATGCATTCCAAATCCTGGAGTTGGCAACACCTTTTAAAGCCCGATATCCCATTCCGGTTCTTCCGGAAATCTCACCACCAGAAAATCCAGCAGGCTGCGCAGCGCCGCGGGCATGTGCTTGCGGGAGGCGTACACCGCGTAGATGTTCATCTGACGCGGTTCGGCCTGGGGCAACAGGCGGATCAGTTCGCCGCTGTGGATATGCACACCCGCCTGATAACTCGGCAGCATCGACACCCCGGCGCCGGCCATCGTCGCGCGCAGCAGCGTACTGGCTTCATTGGCGCTGATGTTGCCCTGCACCGGCACCGAGACCGGTTCGCCGTTCTGTTCGAAATGCCACAGGCTTTTGCCGAAATAGGAATGGGTCAGGCAGTTGTGCTGGCTCAGGTCTTCGACCTGCGTCGGTGCCGGATGCTCTTGCAGGTAAGCGGGGGCGGCGCAGACCACCGAGCGGCAGACCGTCAGCCGCCGCGCGATCAGGTTCGGGTCCAGGTCATTGCTGGTGCGAATCGCCAGATCGATGCGCTCATCCACCAGGTTTACCGTGCGGTCGAGCATCTGCAGGTCGATGCTGACGCCGGGGTAACGTTTGACATAGGCGGCCATGGCATCCGCCAATTGCGCCTGGCCGAACGAGGTGCTGACGCTGATCCGCAACAGGCCGCGCGGTGCATCGTCGGGTTCGCTGACGGCGGCCTGCATGTCCGAAGACAGGTCGAGCATCTGCCGACACCGTGGCAGGATCTCGCTGCCGGCGGCAGTCAGGCTCAACTTGCGCGTGGTGCGGTGCATCAGGCGCGCGCCGACCCAGTCTTCCAGCTCCGCCAGATACCGCGAAACCACCGGCCGTGACAGCTCCAGATGATCGGCGGCGGCCGACTGGCTGCCGAGGTCGACCACCGTGACGAACACCCGCATTGCTTGTAGACGATCCATGATTTGCCCGCTTTCAGAAACAAACTATGTTCCAGCATCGCATTTTTTGTAATGAATAAGGCAACTAAGCTCTGTCCAATTGTAGGAGCGAGCTTGCTCGCGATGGTCGTTAACGATAACGCGTGCTTACCGGTTAAACGCGGCGTGTTGAAGTCCATCGCGAGCAAGCTCGCTCCTACAAAAGGCGTCGACAACCAACGGAGCAACAGATGATCGGTTTCACTTCCCTCAAGCGCATTTTGCTGGCCACGGCCACCCTCGGTTTCGCGGCCCACGCGGCGGCATCGACGTTGACGCTGGATGTCTACAATCCGGGCGACAAGGCGATCTTCCCGGTGACTTCGGTTTTGGTCAGCGGCGAGAAAGACGCGATTTTGGTGGACGCGCAGTTCGGCAAATCCCAGGCCGAGCAGGTGGTGGAAAAAATCCGCGCCAGTGGCAAGCAACTGACCACCATCTACATCAGCCACGGTGACCCGGATTACTACTTCGGCCTCGACACCCTGACCGCTGCATTCCCCAACGCCAAAGTGCTCGCCTCGCAACCGACGGTGGATCACATCAAGAAAACCGTCGACGGCAAACTGGCGTTCTGGGGCCCGAAAATGGGCGCCGACGTACCGGCCAGAACCCTCGTGCCGGGCGTGCTCAAGGGCGACAGCCTGATGCTCGAAGGGCAGAAGTTGCAGGTGGTGGGGCTTGAGGGCAAGCAACCGGATCGCACCTTTGTGTGGATCCCGTCGATCAAGGCAGTGGTCGGTGGCGTGGTCGTCGCGGAAAACATTCACGTGTGGATGGCCGACACCCAAACCGAGCAATCCCACGCCGATTGGTTGGCTACGCTGCACAGCATTGAAACCCTGAAACCGAACACCATCGTGCCGGGTCATTACCTCGGTGAAAGCGCCCGCTCCCTGGCTGCCGTGCAGTTCACCGCCGATTACATCAAGGCCTTCGACGAAGCAACCGCCAAGGCCGAAGACGCCACTGCGCTGATCGCCGCAATGAAAAAACGTTTCCCGACACTGGGCGAAGAAAGCTCGCTGGAACTGAGCGCCAAAGTCGCCAAGGGTGAGATGAAGTGGTAACCCGCCGTACCTGACACTGAAGCAGCTTTTGTGGCGAGGGAGCTTGCTCCCGCTCGGCTGCGAAGCAGTCGTAAAACCTGAGAATGCGGTGTGCCTGAGTGATGCAGGGGAGCGCTTCGCACTCCAGCGGGAGCAAGCTCCCTCGCCACAAAAAGCACCTTTGCCACATTAACCCGATTACCTCAGATACACCCAAGCCAACTGGAGAATGTCATGAGCAACATCGCAATCATCGGTGCCACCGGTCGTGCCGGCAGCCAACTGTTGGAAGAAGCCCTGCGTCGCGGTCATAGCGTTACGGCCATTGCCCGCGATACGTCGAAAATCGGCCAGCGTGCCGGGGTGGTCAGCAAGCGTGTCGATGCCCTTGATGCCCAAGCGTTGCGAGTGGCGATCTCGGGTCATGATGTGGTGATCAGCGCCGCGCACTTCGCGACCCTTCCTGCCAGCGCCGTCATCGGGCCGGTGAAACAGGCCGGGGTGAAACGCTTGTTGGTGGTGGGCGGTGCCGGTTCGCTGTTGTTGCCGGACGGTACTCGGGTGATCGACAGCGAAGGCTTCCCGGGGGAATACAAGGCAGAGGCCAGCGCCGGTGCGTTGTTTCTTGAAAACCTGCGTCAGGAAAAGGAACTGGACTGGACTTTTTTGTCGCCGTCGGCGGAGTTTGTCGAAGGTGAGCGCACGGGTACGTTTCGGCTCGGCAAGGATGATTTGCTGGTGAGCGGGGCGGGGCGCAGCTGGATTACGTTCGCCGATTATGCGATTGCGATGCTGGATGAAGTGGAGACGCCGAAGCACTCCCGTCAGCGGTTTACTGTCGGGTTTTAATCCAGGAACACCACAACTGTGTAGGAGCTGCCGAAGGCTGCGATCTTTTGATTTTCAATGAGTCAAGATCAAAAGATCGCAGCCTGCGGCAGCTCCTACAGGATTTGGCTCAACGTGATTGAGCCTGCTCCACCAACCACCCCATCAACTCGCGCAATTTCGGCGAAGGCCCGGGTTTCTCCGGGAACACCAGGTAATACGCCAACCCCGTCTTAACCTTCAATTCAAACGGCATGACCAGCCGCCCGGCGCTGAGATCATCGCCAATCAACGACCAGTCCCCAATCGCGACGCCCGTCCCTTGAGACGCCATCGACATCGCCAGGTCCAGCGTTTCGAAATGCTGGCCTTTGCTGACGTTGCTCAATTGAAGATTCGCCGCTTTCAGCCAGGCATTCCAGTCGCGCTCATCCCTTGTCGGGTGCAGCAGCAAGTGCTGTTGCAGATCCGCCGGTGTCTGCAATGCCGTCGGGCCTTCCATCATCGGTCGTGAACACACGGGCGTCAGTTGCTCATCGAACAGCAGATAAGACGTCAGCGCACTGTCCGGCGGCGCGCCATACATCACCGCCGCATCGAACTGCTCACGATGAAAATCCACGCCGTGCTTGACCGTGGTGGTCAGCTCCACCGGCACGTCCGGGCGCTCCCGTTGCCACTGCAAAAGACGCGGCAACAACCAGCGCATCACACAGGTTGGTGCCTTGAGTTGCAGGGTTTCGCGCTTCTCGCCGATCTGCTCCACCGCCTCGTCGATCAAGCCGAAAATCTGCTGCACCCGTGGCAGCCACTCCCGTCCTTCGGCCGTCAGGTCCAGGCCTCGGGCCTGGCGAATGAACAGCTCATAACCCAGATGTTCTTCCAGCCCGGCGATCTGCCGACTCACCGCGCCCTGGGTGATGAACAACTGTTCGGCCGCACGGGTGAAGTTGCAGCACTGCGCGGTGATCAGAAAAGTGTGCAGCGCCGGCAGGGGAGGCAATCGTTTCATTGGGATCCAAGGTATGACGTGAGGACATGGCTAGTATGACTTTTTATCCATTGTTGCGGCTACGTGTCGCCCGTTCCAATGAGGCCATCCCTGGACCTGCCCACTCATCATAAACACTGCGCAGGTCCGGCGTCTCAAACGAACAAAAAGGCAAAAGACATGGCGACGTGCGGCGAAGTATTGGTCAAGTTACTCGAAGACTACGGGGTTGAGCAGGTGTTCGGCATTCCCGGGGTTCACACCGTGGAGCTGTATCGCGGGCTGGCCCGTTCGAGCATCAACCACGTTACTCCGCGTCACGAACAGGGTGCCGGTTTCATGGCCGACGGTTATGCACGCACCAGCGGCAAACCGGGTGTGTGCTTCATCATCACCGGCCCGGGCATGACCAACATCACCACCGCCATGGGTCAGGCCTACGCCGATTCGATCCCGATGCTGGTGATCTCCAGCGTGCAATCGCGCAGCCAGTTGGGCGGCGGTCGCGGCAAGCTCCACGAACTGCCGAACCAGAGCGCACTGGTGGGTGGCGTGGCGGCGTTCTCCCACACCTTGATGTCGGCGTCCGAGTTGCCGGGCGTATTGGCCCGCGCCTTCGCCCTGTTCCAGGCCGGTCGTCCACGTCCGGTGCACATCGAAATTCCGCTGGACGTCCTCGTCGAAGAAGCCGATGACCTGCTCGGCAGCCTGCCGGTCAACATCGACCGCGCCGGTGCTTCGCCGAGCGCGATCAGCCGTATGACCGACCTGCTCGCCGGTGCCAAACGCCCACTGATTCTCGCCGGTGGCGGCGCCATTGATGCCGCCGCTGAATTGACTGAACTGGCCGAACTGCTCGACGCGCCGGTAGCGCTGACCATCAACGCCAAAGGCATGCTTGAATCCAGCCATCCGCTGCTGATCGGTTCGACCCAAAGCCTGGTCGCAACCCGCGCGCTGGTAGCTGAAGCCGACGTAGTCCTGGCGATCGGCACCGAACTGGCCGAGACCGATTACGACGTCACTTTCGCCGGCGGTTTCGAGATTCCCGGCGTGCTGCTGCGCGTGGACATCGACCCTGACCAGACCGTGCGCAACTACCCGCCGAAAATCGCCCTGGTGGCCGACTCGCGCTACGCGGCCCAAGCCTTGTTGAGCGCGCTGTCCCACAAGTCGCTGGCCGAGCGCCGCAACGATTGGGGCCAGGTCCGTGCCGCACGTCTGCGCGAAGACCTCGCCGCCACCTGGGACGCGCCGACACTGGCGCAGACCCGCTTCCTCGAAACCGTTTTGCACGAATTGCCGGACGCCGTGTTCGTCGGCGATTCGACCCAACCGGTGTACACCGGCAACCTGACCTTCAACCCGGAGCGTCCGCGCCGCTGGTTCAACTCGTCCACCGGTTACGGCACCCTCGGTTACGCCTTGCCGGCGGCGATTGGCGCCTGGCTCGGCGGCAGCGTTGAAAATGGCGCGCGCCCTCCGGTGGTGTGCCTGATCGGTGACGGCGGCCTGCAATTCACCCTGCCGGAACTGGCCAGCGCCGTTGAAGCGCGCACCCCGGTGATCGTCCTGCTGTGGAACAACCAGGGCTACGAAGAGATCAAGAAATACATGGTCAACCGCGCCATCGAACCGGTCGGCGTGGACATCTACACCCCGGACTTCATCGGTGTCGCCAAGGCGCTGGGCTGCGCGGCTGAAGCGGTCTGCGGTGTCGATCAACTGCGCCATGCACTGCGTTGCGCTGCCGATCGCCAAGGCCCGACCCTGATTGAAATTGATCAGACGTCGTGGATGAAGGCGGTGTCGAAATGAATTTCTCTGCGATTTTACCAACCACCCTCGACGGTCTGTTCATTGACGGTAAATGGTCGGCTGGCAGCGAACATCTGCGCGTGATCAATCCGGCTACCGAAGCGTTGCTGACCACTGTGAATGGCGGTGATGCTGAGGCTGTCGAACTGGCCGTGAACGCGGCGACCGAAGCCTTCAAGGCCTGGTCGCAAACCACCGGCGCCGAGCGTGGCGCGATCCTGCGCAACATCGCCGCAGGCGTGCAGGCCGGTCGCGAGCCGTTGATGCAGTTGCAGTCGAGCAACAACGGCAAGCCGCTGTTCGAAGCGGCCATCGACGTCGATGACGTGATCGCTACGTTCGAGTATTACGCCGGTCTGGCCGAAGGCCTCGACGCGAAACAGGACAGCAACGTCGAGTTGCCCACAGACGACTTCAGCGCCCGCGTGCGCCGTGAGCCGTGCGGTGTGGTCGGCCTGATCGTGCCGTGGAATTTTCCGATGGTCACCACCGCCTGGAAACTCGCCCCGGCCCTGGCCGCTGGTTGCTGCGTGGTGCTCAAGCCTTCCGAAGTGACGCCGCTGCCGGAGCTGGAACTGGCGGCGATCATCGCTGAGGCCGGGTTGCCGAAGGGCGTGTTCAACGTGGTCTGCGGCACCGGTCTGGCAGTAGGCGCGCCGCTCTCGGCGGACCCGCGCATCGCCAAGATTTCCTTCACCGGCAGCAACGCGGTCGGTGTGCAAGTGATGCAACGTGCCGCCGAAACCGTGAAGGGCGTGAGCCTGGAACTCGGCGGAAAATCCTCGCTGCTGGTGCTGGCCGATGCCGACATCGAACTGGCCGTGGAAGTGGCCTGTGGCGGTGGGTTCTTCAACGCCGGGCAAATGTGTTCCGCCACCAGCCGCGTGCTGGTCGCCGATGAACTGGCCGACGAATTCCTCCTGCGCCTGAAGGCGCGCGCCGAAGCCATTCGCGTGGCCGACCCGTTCGACCCGAACGTGGAAATGGGCGCGCTGGTCAATCAGGCGCAATACCAACGCGTGCTCGGCCACATCGATCGTGGTTTGAGTGCGGGCGCCAGACTGATTTGCGGCGGCAATCGCCCCGCAGATTTGCCGCGCGGTTATTTTTTGCAGCCGACCATTTTCACCGAAGTGCCCCTCGACAGTGCGTTGTGGTGTGAAGAGATTTTCGGCCCGGTGATCTGCGTGCGCAGTTTTGCGTCCGAAGCCGAGGCGATTGCCCTGGCCAACGACAGCCAGTTCGGCCTGGTGGCCAGCGTTGTAACGCGCGACGCCGAGGCCGCCGATCGGGTCGCCAACGCTTTGCAGGCGGGGCTTGTGTGGATCAACGCGCCGCAAGTGATCTTCCCGCAGACCGCCTGGGGTGGTTACAAGCAGAGCAGCATTGGCCGCGAATTGGGGCCGTGGGGCTTGCAGGCTTTCCAGGAAATCAAACACGTGATTCGCGCCGTTTGACGGCACGAAAAAGGTGAGCGCATGCCTTGAAAGGAGGCATGCGCTGGCGTCATGGCTTCAATGAATTTTTTTCGATAGTCAGGTGTTTTGCACGACCTCAGGATGAAACCGCCGGCTCAGCTCAAGCCCTTTGAATACGAGGGTTTACGCAGATCTGGCCGCGCGGATGCAACGGTTGCGACCAACCTCATACTTAAAAAAACAAAGGGAGTCCGTAATGGGCGAGCACGATCTGAACAGACGTCAATTCATCAAAACCGTGGGCGTGGCCTCGGTGGCAGCGGCGGCCATGAGCTTGCCCTTCGTCAAGGCCAATGCCAGTGACACCCGTTTCCAGGGCAAGACCCTGCGCTTGCTGACCTGGTCCGATGACACCGGCCTGGCTGCGCTGCGCAATATCGCGGCAACGTTCGAAGACAAGTACGGCTGCAAGGTCATCGCTGACCGCACCGGCAGTACCTCGGAAATGGTCGCCAAACTCAAGGCCGGCGGTGATCGTCCGCAATACGACATCATCACCCTGGCCGGCGTCGGCGCCGAAGGTCTGGCCGCCGCCAACCTGCTGGAAAAACCCGACCTCAACCGCATCCCCAACCTGGTCGATGTACCGGAAAAATACCGCACCGGCGCCAATGGGCACGGGATCGGTTACCTGCTCTGGTGCAACAGCCTGGTCTACAGCACCCGCTCCATCAAGGAAGCGCCGGACAGTTACGCCGCCCTGTGGGACGCGGACCTGTCGCCGAACATCTTCCTGCCGCCGCCGAACTGGACCGAGGCCATGGACCTGATCATCATCGCCGCCAAACTGGCCGGTGGTGACGAGCACAACATCGAGCCTGGCTTCAAGAAACTCGCCGAGCTGAAGAGTCGTGTGGTGACCCTGGGTGAAAACCCGAACCAGATCGCCGAGCTGTTCCGCACCGGTTCCCTGGACATGGGCGGCCTGTACGCGCCGGCCTTCTTCCCGAAACAGATCCGCGATCCGGCCTACGGCCTGGGCGCCACGTTTGGCATGAAGGAAGGTTTCTACACCGACCTGATGCTCTCGGTGATGCCGAAGAATCGTCCGGGCGATACCGACCTGACCTACGCCTTCATCAACCACTCTCTGGACCCGCTGGTGCAGGGCAAGATGGCTGAAGACATCTACAACGGCCCGGTCAACGCCAAGGCGATCATCTCCGCCGAAGCGCGCAAGAGCCCGTACATCCTCACGCCGGATCAGATCGCCGAGAAAGCAATCATGCACGACAACGCCTTCCTGGCCACCGTGCATGACCAATGGATTCGTCGTTACACGGAAATCTTTTCTTCCTGATTTTTGAGGTCTGAAGATCCATTGTGGCGAGGGAGCTTGCTCCCGCTCGGCTGCGTAGCAGCCGCAAAACCTGACACCGCGTTGTATCTGAACAGGCGCGTTGAATGATTAGGGGCGCTTCGCGACCCAGCGGGAGCAAGCTCCCTCGCCACAGGTTTTTGCCTTATCTCAGTCTTGCTGCTTTCCATTGACGAGACCCTTTCTATGGAACACCAACCTCTGACCCATCCGGTGAGTGTCGCCCCAGTGCGCGCCAACCGGGGTGTTTCGCCGACGGCGCGCGCCTGGTTTTTCCTCTCGCCGTCGATGCTGTTTCTCGGCGTGCTGATTGCCGCCAGCCTGCTGGTGCTGCGCATGAGCGTGGGCACCAAAGGCGCGGAATGGACCGGGTTCAGCCTGGCCAGCTACGCCCAGTTGCTGGAACCGTATTACCTCAAATCCTTGCTGCTGACCTTGCGCCTGGCGCTGATCAGCGCGGTGATCGCCGTCGTGCTGGCGATCCCGGTGGCCTACACCATGTCGCGCCTGACTTCGCCGTTTGTGCGCAGGATCTTCCTCGCCGCGGTGCTGCTGCCATTGCTGGTCAACCTGCTGCTGCAAAGCTACGGCTGGCTGGTGATTCTCGGCCCGGGCGGCATGCTCAATCAGGCACTGATGGGCCTGGGCCTGATCAAGCGACCGATCATGCTGCTGTACAACCAGAACGGCGTGTTGATGGGCCTGGTGCAAACCGCGTTCCCGTTGGCCGTGTTGCCGATTGCCAGCGCCATGCGCGGCGTCGCCCGCACCTACGAAGAGGCCGCCGCCACCCTCGGCGCCAGTCGTTTGCAGGTGTTCCGTCAGGTGGTGTTGCCGATGAGTTTTCCGGGGATCATTACCGGCGCGACGTTGGTATTCGCCTACAACGCCAGCAGTTTCGTGGTGCCTTTGCTGCTCGGTGGCCGGCGCGTGCCGATGCTGGCGGTGATGGTGCATGACCAGATCGCCCCGCTGATGAACTGGCCCGCCGCGTCCGCCGCCGGTGTGGTGCTGATCGTCACCACGCTCGCCATCATGACCTTGTCCGAATACATCACCGGCCGTCGTCGGCGCATGCTGGAGGCTTCGCAATGAGCGCTGTGATCAAGAAGCGTCACTCACTGTTGCCGGGCGATACCGGCAAATTTGCCGGCATCCTCTCGGGCTTCATTCTGCTGTTGGCGGTGCTGCCGATCCTGACCATGATCGTCATGTCGTTCAGCGGTGCGTCTAACCTCGACTTCCCGCCGAGCAGCTACAGCCTGCAATGGTACAAGGCTGCCTGGCACACCTTCGTGTCGCCGGATGCCAGCGATGTGCTGAGCCTCGGCAAAGCCATGTCCACCAGCCTGATGGTCGCGTGCCTGACCATGATCTTCGCCACGATCATCGCAGTGCCGGCAGCCTACGCGCTGACCCGTTGCGAGTTCCGCGGCAAAGCCGTGGCGTTGCAATTGATGTCGCTGCCCTTGGTGTTTCCGATGGTGGTGCTGGGCCTGGCGTTGCTGCTGGTGTTCGACAGCCTGCCGTTCCAGATGACCACCTCGCGGCTGGTGATTGCCCACGTGATTCTGGCGCTGCCGTTCGTGGTGAAAAACTGCACCGCGGCAATGCTTTCCATCGGCAGCGAAGTCGAAGAGGCCGCGCAAATGCTCGGTGCTTCGCCAACGCGGGCGATTGTCGATGTGGTGGTGCCGCTGATGAAATCGGGGATTCTGGCGGGGATGCTGCTGGCGTTCATCGTCTCGTTCAACGAATTCACCGTGACCTATTTCCTCTACACCATCGACGTGATGACCGTGCCGATCTGGATGTACAGCCGCACCGTATCGTCACTCGACCCCACCGTATTTTCGTTTGCCGTGCTGATCGTGCTGATCGACTTCGTCCTGATCTGGGCGCTGGAGAAGCTGGTCGGTGAAGGTGGCGTTTCGTTCTGATTCTTGAGGTGCTTCATATGTCTGGTCTGATTCTGGAAAACGTCGAGAAACATTACGGCTCGGCCTGCGCGGTAAAGGATGTGAACCTGCATTTGCCCGAGGGCAAACTGGTGTGTTTTCTCGGCCCTTCGGGTTGTGGCAAAACCACGCTGCTGCGGATGATCGCCGGGCTCGAAACCCTGACCGGCGGCGAGATTCGCCTGGACGGTGAAGACATCGGCCACACCCCGGCGCATCAGCGCAATTTCGGCATGGTGTTTCAATCCCTGGCGCTGTTCCCGCACATGACCGTGGGGGAGAACATCGCCTATCCGCTGAAACTGCGCGGGGTCAGCAAGGCGGATCAGCAGGCGCGGGTCGTGGAGTTGCTGGAACTGATTCAGTTAAAGGAAATGATTGATCGCCCGGTGGCGAAACTGTCGGGCGGCCAACGTCAGCGCGTGGCGATTGCCCGAGCGATTGCCAACCACCCGAAAATCCTTCTGCTGGACGAACCGCTGTCTGCGCTGGATGCCAAGCTGCGCGAGTCGATGCAGGTGGAAATTCGTCAACTGCAACAGCGCCTGAACATCACCACCATCATGGTGACTCACGACCAGCGTGAGGCGATGACCATGGCCGATATCGTTGTCGTGCTGGGTGAGCATCGGGTGCAGCAGGTCGGCACGCCGATCGAGATTTATCGTCATCCGGCGAACGAATTCGTCGCGGACTTCATCGGCTCGGGCAACATCTTCCCGGCCACGGCGCTGGGTAACGGCAAGGTGGGCTTGCCCGGTGGCGATGCGCTGGAAGTGCCGATCTGCAGCAGCATCGTGGTCGGCGAGAGGGTGAAAATGTTGATCCGCCCTGAAGACCTGCAATTGTCGCACCCGCAGGCGACGGCGGGGAACCGGTTGCTGGGCAAGGTGACGTTCGTGCGGGATATCGGTGCGACGATCGAGACGACCGTGGAGTGTTCGGGCGTGTCGTTTACGGCGTTGAGCACGCCGAGTCAGGGGTTTGGGTTGAGCATTGGCAATCCGGTGTCGGTGACCCTTCCGGCTGAGGCTTGCCGCGTACTCGGCGCCTGATCCTAGAGGTGGGTTGACTGGACTGGCCTCTTCGCGAGCAGGCTCGCTCCCACATTGGATCGTCTGTGAACACAACATTGTGAACACCGCCGATCAACTGTGGGAGCGAGCCTGCTCGCGAAAGCGTCAGTCGCAGCACCGCAAAAATCAGATCAGACCGTCAACCTTAACCGCGCCAAATCCCGCAGCGGCGGCGCCCCGAACAACCGGCTGTACTCCCGGCTGAACTGCGACGGGCTTTCATACCCCACCCGATACCCCGCCGCCGACGCTTCCAGCCCTTCCGCCAGCATCAACCGCCGCGCTTCCTGCAAGCGCAACTGCTTCTGATACTGCAACGGACTCATCGCCGTCATCGCCTTGAACCGGTGATGCAGCGTCGACACGCTCAAATTCACTTCTTTCGCCAGATCGTCAATGCGCAGCGGCTGCTCGTAATTGCCGTTGAGCCATTTGATCGCCTGGCTGATGCGGTGGCTCTGGCTGTTGGCGATGGCAATTTCATACAGCCGATAGCCCTGCTGACTGCGCAGCAACCGATAGAGAATCTCCCGACGAATCAGCGGCGCGAGCATGGCGATGTCTTTCGGTGTGTCCAGCAATCGCGCCAGGCGCAGCACTGCGTCAAGCATTGCCGTGTCGATCCGTTCGACATACAAACCGCGACCGGTAGGGCGGGTCGGTACGCCGAGCGGGCCGGCGTCGGCGATCAGCGCGGTGATTTCCGCCGGGTCGATGTCCAGCCGTACCGCGAGGATCGGTTCTTCAGACGTGACGTTCACTATTCGCCCGCTCAGGGGCATGGAGACCGACACCACCAGGTAATTCAGCGGATCGTAATTGAAGTATTCGTCGGCCAGCCTGACCTCTTTGCGCCCCTGCGCCATGATGCACAACGCCGGTTGCGCCAGCACCGGGGCGAAGTCATGGGACTGGCTGTGTTTACCCAGGAACAGCGATCCGACGGCGGTCGCATAATTGCCATCCTCCGTGGTGTTGCGGCGGATGATGGCCGCCAGTTCCGCGCGTTGTTTCTCCATGTCGGCGTCCAGCGGGGCTTGAAAGTGATCGAGCGACGACATGCAGGGCATCCTCGGCGAAGCAGTGGGAATGAGCTGAGCTTAAATTTGTGCAAGGCACAGCGGTAGACACATCCTGCGAAAAGCTTGCCTGATTCTGCACGGGGTTGAAGAGGTGCGCTGCTACGGCAGTCCATGGCAGGGAAAACTTGCTTGAATCTCGTCTTTCAGCTCGGCGACAGGAGTCACACATTGTTACAGGTACGGAATGCAGTCTCGCAGGATTGTGCAACAAGCCGGCAGGAATCGACTAACGGGGAGGCGTGCGGGCGCTTAACCTTGGATCCTGTCGCAGCCCGTCCCACGGCTGCCACTCGAGTACTTGGGAGGGTTGAACATGTCTACGCAGATCCCCGTCAGTCATATGGCCTTTGTCCGCGCCCGCGCCGGGCGTTCGGCGGAACTCGGTGCGCGCCTGAGCGCCTTGATCGAACCGTCGCGCACCGCGCCTGGCTGCCTGAGTTTTTCCCTGCAGCATTCGCAATGCGATCCCGAGTTGTGGCTGGTGTCCGGTTTCTGGACCCATCAGCAAGCCATGACCGCTTACTTCAGCACCCCGGCCATGGACGTTTTCGCCGAGCTGGTGCAGGAACTGGTGGTCAACAGCCTCGATTTTCATACCTTCAAAGAGGTGTCGGCCGTCCAGGCGCTGGGCCAGACCCAGTCGTGGGTACACAAAATGGCAGGTTGAGGGTTTAATGGCGCAATTCTCAATCAGCCAGGATCCGCGACATGGCACGCAAAGCCTTTGAACATTTCGAAGCTGTTTCCGCTGTAGTACCGGGCGAGGGCGGTTACCACGCCGCGATTGCCGTCAAAGCCCTGGGTGGTTCAGGGGCACCACGCTTTCACAAGGTTCTTGAAGGGCAACTCTTCAAGACCGCCAATGAGGCCGATTTGGCTGCCGCCAAAGAGCTGACTCGCCTTAAAGACGTCAAAGAAGACGCCGACCTGCTCTGGTAATTACTTGACCGCTCCCGGGCGGAACATCTTGAACAATGCCTCCGGGCCCAGCTGAAAATAGTCCGCTGGCCCGCCGCCGCGCAAAATCGGTTCTGCCGCGGCGGTGTCGTACACGCCGTCCTTCAGCAGCCATTTGGCAATGTGCACGGCCACCACTTCGCCGAGAATCAGCCAGCTCGGCACCACGTTGCCGTCGGCCCGCTGCAACTGAATGATCTGCGTGACCTTGCACTCGAAGGACACCGGGCTTTCGGCGACGCGTGGCACTTGAATGATTTTCGACGCTACGGGCGTCAGCCCGGACAGTTCGAACTCGTTGACCTCCGGCCCGACCATCGCGCAGCTCTGGTTCATCTGCTCGGCCAGCGGCCGGGTCGCCAGGTTCCAGGCGAACTCGCCGGTCTGCTCGATGTTGTTCAGGCTGTCTTTGCGTCCGACGCTGGAAAATCCAATGATCGGCGGAATGTAGTTGAACGCGTTGAAGAAACTGTAGGGCGCCAGGTTCAGGCGACCGTTGGCATCCTGCGAAGAAATCCAGCCGATGGGGCGCGGGCCGACGATGGCGTTGAACGGATCATGCGGCAGGCCGTGGCCGTTGGCGGGTTCGTAGAAGTGGATGTCGTCGGGCATGGCGCGGTTTCCTGGGGCATTGTTCGGGTGGCGTTCTGTAGGAGCGAGCTCGCTCGCGAAAAACGTTTGGACAACGCGTTCCTTCAGGCGGCCCACGTTATCGTTGTCGTCCATCGCGAGCAAGCTCGCTCCTAGTGGGCGGTGTCGACATAAAAAAATGGGGCAGACCCGGTAAGGTCTGCCCCATTTTTTGTTTCGCTGACGAGATTAGTCCGTCTCGATCCGCGAATGCTTGCGGGTGTCTTTCATGGTGATGTACACCAGCAACGACACGGCAATGCACGCGGTGACATACCAGTAGTAACCGGTTTCCATGCCGATGCTCTTGAACCACAGCGCGATGTATTCAGCGGTGCCACCGAAGATCGACACGGTCAGCGCGTATGGCAGACCAACGCCTAGCGCGCGAATCTCGGTCGGGAACAGTTCGGCTTTCACCACCGCGTTGATCGAGGTGTAGCCGCTGACGATGATCAGCGCCGCCATGATCAGGAAGAACGCGCCCCACCACGACTGGATGGTGTGCAGGGTGGTCAGGATCGGCACGGTGAACAGCGTGCCGAGGATGCCGAAGGCAATCAGGATCGGCCGACGACCGACTTTATCCGACAGCCCGCCGATGATCGGTTGCAGGCACATGAACAGGAACAGCGTTGCAGCGGAAATGGTGGTGGAGTCGGAGATGCTCATGCCGACGGTGTTCACCAGGTATTTCTGCATGTACGTGGTGTAGGTGTAGAACGCCAGGGTGCCGCCCATGGTCAGGCCGACCACGGTCATCAGTTCCTTCGGATGGCGCATCAAGGTGCGCATGGCGCTTTCCTTGGCCTTCTCTTTCTTGGTGAATGACTCGGTTTCTTCCATCCCGCGACGCAGGTACAGCGCGACCACCGCACACAGCGCGCCGATGGCGAACGGAATGCGCCAGCCCCAGGCGTACAGCTCTTCGGTGGTCAGGATGTTTTGCAGCACGATCAGCACGCCCAAA
This sequence comes from Pseudomonas sp. LB3P81, assembly GCF_054897965.1. Classification (NCBI taxonomy): domain Bacteria; kingdom Pseudomonadati; phylum Pseudomonadota; class Gammaproteobacteria; order Pseudomonadales; family Pseudomonadaceae; genus Pseudomonas; species Pseudomonas sp. LB3P81. The sequence goes on from NZ_JBUBVG010000001.1 coordinate 4,700,545, forward strand.
GCAATGAGCTGGCCGGAGATCAGGGTCACGTACTGGAAGCTGGAGAAGAAACCGCGACGGTCCTTGGTCGCCATCTCGCTGAGGTAGGTTGCCGAGGTGCCGTACTCGCCACCGACCGACAGACCTTGCAGCAGACGGGCGAAAATCAGCAGGATCGGTGCGCCGATGCCAATGGTTTCATAACCCGGGCTCAGAGCGATTACCAGCGAGCCGAAACACATCAGGTACACCGAAGCCATCAGCGCTTTCTTGCGACCGGCCTTGTCGGCGTAGAGGCCCATCAGCCAGCCGCCGATCGGGCGCATCAGGAAGCCCACGGCGAAGATCGCGGCGGTGTTCAGCAGTTGTGCGGTGGTGTCGCCTTTGGGGAAGAAGGCTTTGGCGAAGTACAGGGAGAAGGCGGCGTAGACGTACCAGTCGTACCACTCGACCATGTTGCCGACCGAGCCGCTGAAAATAGATTTGATGCGACTGGCGGTGGTTCTTTCTTTGACCGGCACGGCAGCCGACCCAAGGGGCAGGGCGTTGGAGTTATCCATTGAAGGATCCTTCGTTTAATTGTTTTTGTGGAGCGCGTTAAAACGCAGCCTGCTGGGGCTATAGCAGAAGGTGTGCCAATCGAGGGAGGGCCGGTTTAGAGGGGGTAAGAGGGTTTTGTGAGCGGAAATCCGCTTATCAATCAGAAGGTGGTGAGCAGGAAATCGCCGAAAAGATCGCAGCCTTCGGCAGCTCCTACATCTATGGTTACCCCCTTTTCTGCAATACTGTTTTTGATACGTGTTTGGCTTGCTTTCATCTATCCGGCGTCTGAGTGGGGGGGTGTCCCCGCGCCTCGATGAGAATCGATGCCCAACGACCCTAATTAGTGGAACGGCCTTTCAGCCGTGTAGGAGCCCAGGGTTGTCGTCAGGCCGGTTGGCCGTTCACGTCATCAGTTATCCAGCATCGCAAAACCAGGTGGGTGGTGCTCGGGTGACAGCGGGGTCAGGCGTTCATCGCGGCTGGCCCCGCATCGAATTCAGTGTGGTGGGCTGCAATCGCCCAAGCGATTCGGGCCAGCTTGTTGGCCAACGCACAGACCACAAGGTTGGAGTGATGGCGGGACGCCAAGAGCTGGCGGACCCAGTCCGCCAAAGCGCCTTTTTGTCGATCCAGCTGTATCAAGTACACGCGGGCGCACTGGATGAGCAGGCGTCGCTGGTTTCGATCGCCACGTTTGCTGATACCCAGCAGCACGGTTTTGTCGCCCGTGGAATGTTGTTTGGGCACCAATCCGATGGAGGCCGCATAGCCGCGCCCGCATTTGAACTGCTTGCCATCACCGAGCTCGGCAGCCAGGGCGCTGGAGGTGATCGGGCCGACACACGGCATGGTCATCAAACGCGCCGCCAGATCATCTTCAGCGGCCTGGCATTCCACGTCTTTATCCAGCGCTTTGACCTGCCCATCCAGGTAATTGAAGTGCCCATGCAGCAGCATCAGATTTTTCTTGATGCGTTCAGAAAATGAACTCACCTCAAGCAACGCTGGAAGCTCTTTGATGGCTTTGAAGCCGGCGGCGAGACTGACGCCCACCTCCAGCAGGGCGGCGTGAATCCGATTGACGGTCGCCGTGCGGTCTTTAATGAACGACTCACGTAGCGAATTGGCCATGGCCAGCGCCTGCTGGGCTTGGGTTTTGGGTGGTACAAAACGCATCGTGGGCCGGGTCGCCGCCTCGCAGATCGCTTCGGCATCAGCGAAGTCGTTTTTGTTGCTTTTTACGTAAGGACGCACCAGATGAGGGGCAATGAGCTTGGGTGTATGCCCGAGCCTGGCGACCTCTTGCGCCATGAAGTGGGCGCCGCCACAGGCTTCCATCACGACGGTGCAGGGCGCGAGATTTGCGAGGTGCTGCGTGAGCGCCACCCGCGTAAATTTTTTACGGTAAAGCTCATGGCCGCGATCATCTTGCGCATGCAGGTGAAAGGTATGTTTTCCCAGGTCGATGGCGGCGATAGCTACGTTGTTCATGGCAATGATCTCCGATGAGCCCCCTGTGAAGGTTAGTGGGCGATCACAGGGGGCGGTGGGGGTAGCCATTTCATTAGTGGATTGGCGTACACCCGTAGGAGCTGGCGAAGCCTGCGATCTTTTGATCTTAACGGTCATTCACCGAGGAACATCTCACGCGTCAACCCATGCCGCTGCATCTTTTCATTGAACGTGCGACGCGGCAGTTGCAGCTCTTCAAGCACCGCCTTCACATCGCCCTTGTGCCGGGTCAACGCCGCGCGCAGGCAATGCGCTTCAAACGCTTCCTGCTGCGCCGCCAGCGATTGCCCCGGATCGACGCCCTCGGGCGCAGGTTCACCCAGCCCCAGCACCTGACGTTCGGCCACGTTCGCCAGTTCGCGCACATTGCCGGGCCAGTCGTGGCTCAGCAAATGGCTCAACTGCGGGCCGGTCAGCGGTGGAAACGTCCGGCCCAACCGCTCGGCAGCTTGATGCGCAAACGATTCGAACAACAACGGAATGTCTTCGCGGCGCTCACGCAACGGCGGCAAGCGCAACTCGGCGACGTTCAGCCGATAGGCCAGATCCTCGCGAAAACGCCCGGCCCGCGCCTCGTCCAGCAAGTCCGGTTTGGTCGCAGCGATGATCCGCAGATCCACGCGAATGCTCTGGTTGGAACCCAACCGCTCAAGCTTCTGTTCCTGCAACACCCGCAACAATTTCACCTGCTGGGCCAGCGGCATGCTTTCGATTTCATCGAGAAACAGCGTGCCGCCATCGGCGTATTCGAGCTTGCCGATACGTTTGCCCTGAGCGCCGGTGAACGCACCGCTCTCGTGGCCGAACAGCTCGGCTTCGAACAACTGCTCGGGAATCGCTGCGCAGTTGAGCGCGACAAACGGCTTGTCGGCGCGTGGTCCGAAGTCATGCAGGCAACGGGCAACCAGCTCCTTGCCGCTGCCGGTTTCACCGCGGATCAATACGTTGACCGGCAACGCCGCCAGGTCCAGTACTTGCCGGCGCAGCGTCTGCAAACCACGGGACACGCCGAGCAATGTCGCGTCGAGTTTGGCGCGGTTGTCCGCCTGCTCATGCAGGGCGCGGTTTTCCAGCACCAGTCGGCGCTTGTCCAGCGCACGGCGCAGGCTGCCGAGCAGGGTTTCCGGGCTGAAAGGTTTTTCGAGGAAATCGTAAGCGCCATCGCGCATCGCATCGACGGCCATCGGCACGTCGCCATGGCCGGTCAGCAGAATCACCGGCAAGTCGGCATCGCGGCGCTGAACTTCGGCCAGCAGTTCCAGCCCGGTCATGCCGGGCATGCGCACGTCGCTGAGGATCACGCCGGGGTAATGCGCCGGCAGTTGCGCCAGGCATTCATCGGCGCGGCTAAACAGCTGCACCTCGAAACCCGACAGACTCAGCCATTGTTCGACGGCGCTGCGGATGCTGCTTTCGTCGTCGACCACCATCACTGAATTCAGCATGCGCCAGGCGCCTCCGGATCGATGGGCAGGGTGAATGTGAACACCGCGCCGTTGGCGTGATTATCGGCGCTCAGGCGTCCGCCCGATTCGTGAACGATGGCGAAGGATACGGCCAGACCGATGCCCAGGCCATCGCCCACCGGTTTGGTGGTGAAAAAGGGATCGAAGACCTTCGCCAGGTTTTCTTCGGCGATGCCGCTGCCGTTGTCGATGACGCTCAGACGCCAGAGCTTTTCGTCGGCTTCGAGGCGGACTTCCAGGCGTTTGCAGGGTTTATCCTGCATCGCATCCAGCGCATTGCGCAGCAAATTGATCAGCACCTGTTCCAGCCGGATCGCATCACCCCGCACCCACGCCGGACGGGTCAGGTGCAGCACAGTGCTGACCTGTTCATCACGAAGACGCGTGTCGAGCAGTTGCAACGATTGGTCCACCACCGAAGCCAAATCCAGACGCTCGCGCAAGCCGCTGGGGCTTTTGCGGGCGAAGGTTTTCAGGTGGCCGGTGAGGGCGGCCATGCGCGTCAGCATGTCATCCACCGGTTTGAGCGCCTTGTAGGCGTCGTCGACCCGGCCGTGATCGAGCAGCAGGCGCAAGGTCGCCAACTGCATGCGCTGCGCGGTCAGCGGTTGATTGATTTCATGGGCCAGCGCCGCCGACATCTGGCCGAGGGCCGCGAGTTTGGCCGATTGCACCAGGCCGTCCTGAGCCGTGCGCAGGTCGCGGGTGCGTTCTTCCACCAGTTGCTCGAGCTCTTCGCGACTGCGCTGGCGCATTTTCGCCAGACGCCAGCGCTGGTTGAGGAACAGCAGCAGAAACACCAGCGTCAGCCACAGGCCGGCAGCGGCGAGCGCGGCGTTGCGGCTGTCTTCAAACGCGACCTGCGGGCGGCGCAGCAGGTGCAGCGTCCAGCCTTCGGCGGTCAGCGGCAGGGATTCCCACAGGTAATCCGCTTTGCCGTCCGGGCCATCGACCCGCGCCAGTTCACTGTTGTCGTCGAAGCGGCGCAGCGATTGATAGTCCAGCAGCGTCAGCGGTTGCTTGTCGTATTGGCGGGTGGCCTTGAGCTCGGCGTGATCGCTGTCGCTTAATGGTTTCAATTGGCGATAGCGCCAGCCCGGCTGATTGGCGATGAAGATGATTCCGCGTGCGTCGCTGACCAGCAGCGTGTCGCTGCCCTGACGCCATTCGCGTTCCAGTTCCGGAAATTCGAGTTTCACCACCATCGCGCCGAGAAACCGGCCAGCGTCATCGGTGACGGCGCTGGACAGGAAGTAACCGGGAATGCCGCTGGTCACGCCCACCGCATAAAAGCGCCCGGTGCCCTGGGTTCGGGTCTGGCTGAAGTAGGGACGAAAACCGTAGTTGTGGCCGACGTAACTGCTGGGCAAACGCCAGTTGCTCGCCGCCACGGCGAGGCCGGTGTGATCGAGCAGTTCCAGGGTCGAGGACTCGGCGGCGCCGTTGATTTTTTCCAGTTTGCGGTTCAACGCGTCCTGCTGTTCGGCGGTGACCGGCCCGTTGAGCGCCGAACGCAATTGCGGATCGAGGGCGAGCACGGCGGGGAGGGCGCGGTAGCGTTCGATCAGGGTGTGCAGGGAGGTGGCGTACAAGCCCAGTTGCTGATTGGCGCGGGCGGCGTCTTCGACCAGGGCCTGACGCTCGGCGTGACGCATGGCCAGCGTGGCGGCGAGGGCTGCACCGGCGAGGATAAGAAAGGTGTACAGCGTCAGGCGCAGGGTGCGAGAAGACTCAGACATGCCGGGCATTACACAATGTTTACGGAGGGCCGGCACCATAACATGAGCAACCTGTCCTTGTAGGAGCGAGCTTGCTCGCGATGGTCGTGAACGATAACGCGGGTTGTCTGGATAAACGTGTTGTCCGGACGTTTTTCGCGAGCAAGCTCGCTCCTACAATGTTCCGCGTGAGCAACAAAAAAGGTGACAGGGTTGCTCCTGTCACCTTCGTTTTGTCAGTCGAAGCGCTTACTGCACTTCTACCGCCAGGCTTTCACTGATCTTTTGCTGCCAGATGGCAGGACCGGTGATGTGTACCGATTCACCCTTGCTATCAACGGCAACGGTGACTGGCATGTCCTTGACGTCGAACTCGTAGATCGCTTCCATGCCCAGTTCAGCGAACGCAACGACACGGGATTTCTTGATCGCTTGCGCCACCAGGTAAGCCGCGCCGCCGACTGCCATCAGGTAAACGGCCTTGTGGTCCTTGATCGCGTCGATTGCGGTCGGGCCGCGTTCGGATTTGCCGATCATGCCCAGCAGGCCGGTTTGCTCGAGGATCTGACGGGTGAACTTGTCCATCCGCGTTGCAGTGGTCGGACCGGCAGGGCCCACCACTTCTTCGCGCACCGGATCAACCGGGCCGACGTAGTAGATGAAGCGACCTTTCAGGTCCACCGGCAAGGTTTCACCCTTGTTCAGCATCTCGACCATGCGCTTGTGCGCGGCGTCGCGACCGGTGAGCATCTTGCCGTTGAGCAGGACGGTTTCGCCCGGCTTCCAGCTCTGCACGTCTTCCGGGGTCAGGGTGTCGAGGTTGACGCGACGGGCCGACGGGCCGGCTTCCCAGACGATTTCCGGGTAGGCGTCCAGCGGTGGCGCTTCCAGCGAGGCCGGGCCGGAACCGTCGAGCACGAAGTGCGCGTGGCGGGTGGCGGCGCAGTTCGGGATCATGCACACCGGCAACGAAGCGGCGTGGGTCGGGTAATCCATGATCTTCACGTCGAGCACGGTGGTCAGGCCGCCCAGGCCCTGGGCACCGATGCCCAGTTGGTTGACCTTCTCGAACAGCTCCAGACGCATCTCTTCGATACGGTTGGACGGGCCGCGCTTCTTCAGCTCGTGAATGTCGATGGATTCCATCAACACTTCCTTGGCCATGACCGCGGCTTTCTCGGCGGTGCCGCCGATGCCGATGCCGAGCATGCCCGGTGGGCACCAGCCGGCGCCCATGGTCGGAACGGTCTTCAATACCCAGTCGACGATCGAGTCGGACGGGTTGAGCATGGCCATTTTCGACTTGTTCTCGGAACCGCCGCCCTTGGCCGCCACGTCCACTTCCACGGTGTTACCCGGAACGATGGAGTAGTGGATAACGGCCGGGGTGTTGTCCTTGGTGTTTTTACGAGCGCCCGCCGGGTCGGCGAGGATCGAGGCACGCAGGACGTTTTCCGGCAGGTTGTAAGCCCGGCGCACGCCTTCGTTGATCATGTCGTCCAGGCCCATGGTGGCGCCATCCCAACGCACGTCCATACCCACGCGGACGAAGACGGTGACGATACCGGTGTCCTGGCAGATCGGGCGGTGGCCGGTGGCGCACATGCGCGAGTTGATCAGGATTTGCGCCATCGAGTCACGGGCCGCTGGCGATTCTTCGCGCAGGTAGGCTTCGTGCATCGCCTGGATGAAATCCACGGGGTGGTAATAGGAAATGAATTGCAGGGCGTCGGCAACGCTCTGAATCAGGTCGTCTTGCTTGATCACGGTCATGAGTCGCGCTCCTCTAAAAGACGGGAACATTCAATAAGGTGCTTGCAGCTTGGGTGCATCGGTCGGTTGCAAGCACCTTTCAAGGCACGCCGGGCATGCTGGCGCGACGCTAAAAAGGCGCGGCAGTATAACGCGCCTCGCAGGCGGGCACACGCGCCGGCAGTCAATCTAGTGGCGAGGGGATTTATCCCCGTTCGACTGCGAAGCAGTCGCCAATCCGACACACGCGGTATACCTGACGCACCGAGGTGCAGCTTTCGGGGCGGCTTCGCCACCCAACGGGGATAAATCCCCTCGCCACAGATAAATCCTTTCATCACAGATAAATCCCCTCGCCACAGGTAATCGGTTCATCGGGGTCATGGCATTGACGCCAGTTTTACGCTTTGAAAATTCAATGGTCATTTGTCAGACACACCACTAAAGTGGCATTCGGTCTGTAGAGTAGGACACTCAATCAGCCTCCATTCGCACGGTGAGTCAACGATTGACCCATAACGCCATCCAGCGCCTGTTGCTCAAACGTTTTGCCCTTGCAGCCGGCACCTACGCCCTGGCCTTACTGCTGCTGTGGCTGGCGTTTTTCACCGGCCATTACGATGAACCCCTGGCCAACGTCGCCGTCGGCAGCGCGCTGGTGGTCATCAGTCAGGCGACGTTGTTCGCGTTGTTTTACAGCGGCTGGAATCTGCGGTTTTCCGACTCCAGCCTGACCGAAGCGCAAGTGTTACTGGGACTGGGTTGGCAAACCTGGCTGGTCGCCAATCTGGATGAGGCACGCGGCGCGTTTCTGGTGTTCTACGTTCTGATTCTGCTGTTCGGGCTGTTTCATCTGTCGCGTATTGCCTTTGTGCGGTGCGCGTTGCTGGTGTTTTTCAGTTTCAGCGCGATCACGCTGTGGGAGGGTTACAACTTCCAGTTGGCCGACCCGGCGCTGGCTGCGTTGCAGGTGTGCGTGCTGTTTATCGTGCTGGTCTGGCTGGAGCTTTATGCACGTCACGTCCAGGCCTCCCGCCAACGGATGCGTCAGCGCCGGTTCGCCTTGCAGGCGCATCAGGACACCCTGCGCGGGATGATGCGTCAGCTTGAAGACCTGGTGGCGACAGACGAATTGACCGGGCTGTTCAACCGCCGGCATTTCCTGCGTCTGGCCTCACGCGAGCTCAACGCCATGGAACTCGGTGTCGTGCATGGCCTGGCGCTGATCGACCTTGATCATTTCAAACGCATCAACGATGTGCACGGCCACGCCGCCGGCGATCAGGTGCTGCAAGCTTTCGCCGGTGTGGCCAGCGCCTGTTTGCGTGAGGGGGACGTGCTGGCCCGATATGGCGGCGAAGAGTTCGTGGTGCTGCTGCCCGATTGCGGCCCTGAACGCCTGACGTCTTGCTGCGAGCGGTTGCGGATTGCCTTTACCGACGTCGAGTTGATCGGCTTGAAGGTGGGCAACCTCAGCCTGTCGGCGGGCATGACGCTGCTGGAGCTGGGCGACGATCTCGACGACGCCTTGCAGCGTGCCGATCAGGCGCTCTATCGCGCCAAGCGCGACGGCCGCAATCGTTGCGCGGCGGCGTGGGAGAACGTTGATGCCTGAGTTGCGGGTCGGCGATCGTCAATGGTCGGTGGCGCTTGGCAGCAACCTGCTGGACGCGTTGAATCAAAACGGTGTGTCCGTTCCTTACAGTTGTCGCGCCGGCAGTTGTCATGCGTGCCTGGTGCAATGTACGCAAGGATTGCCGAGCGACAGCCGGCCCGATGCCCTGAGCGCAGACCAGCGTCAGCAAGGCTGGCGCCTGGCGTGCCAGTGTCAGGTGGTCGAGGATTTGCAGGTGCACACCTTCGACCCGCAACAGGACGGACGTCCGGCCGAGGTCGCCGCCGTCGATTGGTTGAGCAGCAGCGTGTTGCGCCTGCGCCTGACGCCACAACGCCCGTTACGCTACAGCGCCGGTCAGCATCTGGTCTTGTGGGCTGGCAACGTGGCGCGGCCTTATTCGCTGGCCAGTCTGCCGGAAGAAGACCGGTTTCTGGAATTCCACCTTGATTGTCGTCACCCCGGCGAATTCAGTGATGCCGCGCGTCAGTTGAAGATCGGCGACCCGCTGCGTCTCGGCGAGCTGCGTGGCGGCGCGCTGCATTACGACGCCGACTGGCACACCCGGCCGCTGTGGTTGATGGCTGCCGGGACGGGGCTGGGGCCGTTGTTTGGCGTCTTGCGCGAAGCCTTGCGTCAGGATCACCAAGGCGCCATCCGCGTGATTCACCTCGCCCATGATGCCGATGAGCATTATCTGGCCAAGCCCCTGCAAGCCATGGCTGCCAGCCGCCCGAACCTCAGCATCGAACTGTGGACACCGACCGAGTTGCCCGCGGCTTTGGCGCAACTGCGGCTTGTTTCCCGGCAAACCCAGGCCTTACTCTGCGGGTCTCCCGACAGCGTCGACGCTTTTGCCCGGCGCCTGTACCTGGCGGGACTGCCGCGCAATCAACTGCTGGCCGACGTCTTCCTGCCCCGCGGTTGAGCGCTGACTTTTGTGGCGAGGGAGCTTGCTCGCGCTTGAGTGCGAAGCGCTCACAAGCTTTTGGGGCCGCTGCGCAGCCCAGCGTCGGATCGCCGCCCGGAGCAAGCTCGCTCGCCACACTGGATCCTCTCAGATCAGGACACGCCATGACCGAAGCCATTCTGCAGCAACGCGAACGCGGCCTGCTGACCCTGCGTTTGAACCGCCCCGACAAGAAAAACGCCCTGACCCGCGCCATGTACAGCCATCTGGCCGAAGCGCTGAAACAGGCTGACACCGACCCCGAAATCAATGCCGTGCTGATCACCGGTTCCGCCGAATGCTTCACCGCCGGCAACGACATCGCCGACTTCCTGCAGCAACCACCGAGCAACCTCGACAGCCCGGTGTTCCAGTTCATGTTGACCCTGCTCGAATGCCGCAAACCGGTGATCGCCGCCGTGGCTGGCGCTGCCGTGGGAATCGGCACGACGATGCTGCTGCATTGCGATCTGGTGTATGTCAGCCGGGATGCGCGATTGCGCATGCCCTTCGTCAATCTCGGGCTCTGCCCGGAGTTCGGTTCCAGCCTGCTCCTGCCTCGATTGCTTGGGCACGCCAAAGCGGCGGAGCTGTTGCTGCTCGGTGAAGGCTTCAGCGGTGAACAGGCTGCGCAGTGGGGCATCGCGACCGAAGCCCTGGGCAGTGGCGAAGCCGCATTGGCCAAGGCGCGGGAGATGGCATTGCGGTTTGAGTCACTGCCACCGGAGGCGGTGCGCATCAGCAAGCAGTTGATGAAAGCCCCGGACCGGGAGCAGTTGCGCAAGGTGATAGAAGAAGAGGGCGCGTTGTTTACCCAACGGCTGCGCTCGCCGGAAGCGGTTGCGGCGTTGTCGGGGTTTATCAACAGACATTGAATTTGCGGTGGCCGGGCGGGCCCCTTCGCGAGCAAGCCCGCTCCCACAGGGTTTTGAGTCTAGCCAAGAATTTGTGGGCACGTGCAATCCCTGTGGGAGCGGGCTTGCTCGCGAAGAGGCCCGCCCGAACAACCCATCTTCTGGATCGGGAATCAAAAAGCCCCGCCATTCACCTGGCGGGGCTTTGTTTTTCCAGCCGCTAGACGTTATTCAGAAGACGAGTGACGATCGCAGCTTTGCTGTAGACGGAGCCCAAATCGTTACCTACCAGCAGTATTTTTTTATCGGCCTGCAAACTCATCCCGTTCGCGAGGGCGGTGTGCCCGGGTACGTCGGTAATGGCATAACCCTGGCCGTTTCCAAACGCCGGATCGCGCTGCCCATCGTCCAGGTATTTCGCGGTAACGAATTTCGGGGTTGAACCGACGAAGTATCTGCCCGAAGCGAAGATTTTGTTGTCGTCGACCTTCACGCTTAAAAATATGACTTGCTGAGGCGGGTTAAACGATTCCTCAATGTGGGCGCCGTTATTAAATTTCCGGTCAATCTGGCCCGTAGGTGTGTAAACCGCCAGTAAACCCCGGCGCTGGGGAAATCCAAAGCCGGCTGCCACTGTCCGGCCATCAGGCAGGACTACAACAGACTGGAATTGAAAGCTCGGCCCGAATAGTTGTTTGTACCCGCTGCCAGCAAAACTGGCGTCGACACTCCCGTCGATATTGAAGCGCGCGATCAGTGCCCCGGTGCCTGCCCATCCACAAACAGTAATTGTTCCATTCTGAACGACAATACCGTTGAACGAGTGACGGACGCCGAGCACTCCAGCAAGGGTTGCATGCCCCTTGTTACCGAATGTCGGGTCCACGGTTCCGTCGATACTGAAGCGCGACACCACACCAACAACAAATCCAAGCGCCGGATCAATACCACTCGATATGAGGTAGATCATGCCGCCAATCAAACAGACTCTGCTATTTGCAGACGTAGCGAACTTCACGGCGTTTGCCGCTACCGGCTGCCGCGTGTCGGCATCAAAGGGCAATTTGAGAACCATGAATCCATCGACGCCGAATCGCTTGTCCAGTGCGCCGTCACCGGTTAGCCGAATCAGTAACTGGGCTTCCGTTACCGCACCTTGTCCCAAGGGGTTGTAACCCACAGATACAAGAATCAGGTCTTCTCCCTGGCCGGTCACAAAAAAGATCTGGATGGGTGATGTGGACAGGTCTTCATTGGGTAACTTTATATGCGCAGTACCGTGTGTCCCGAATCCGAAATCGAATGTTCCATCGGGCAAAACGCAAGTAATGCTTATATGTTCGGCGACGTGGCTGTTTTGATCCCAGCTGCCACCGAGGATGTAGATTTTGCCTTGGTGGCCTTCTGCGACACATTGACCGTTAACAACAGAAAAACCGGGATAGTTGAGTATCAGTATTCCGGCATTCGCGAAACCTGAATCGAGTTCGCCTGGGGCAAGCTGTGGGGATGTGGTCATTTTAATATTCCTTCAGTAAAACAACGGTGAGCCCCAGGCGCGGTGAACGAAGGACTACTTCAGTCAAAGAGGACACGCCTTGATGACTGATATTCGGCGAGAGGCCAACCGTATTAGGCGAAGGACGCAGAAGGCTGTCTACTGTCAGATCTGACAGGTTGTTACCGAATTAGCTGATCTATATACGAAAAAAAGCCCCGCCATTCACATGGCGGGGCTTTTGTTTTACAACCGATCACTCAGACCATCGGGTCGCCAACGTGCAGGATCTTCATCCCGTTGGTGCCGCCGGTGGTGTGGTAGCTGTCGCCTTTGGTCAAGATGACCCAGTCGCCTTTTTCCACCACGCCACGCTTGACCAGTTCGTCGATTGCCGCCTGGCTGACTTCGTTTGGCGCCAGCGAAGCTGGATCGAACGGAATGGTGTACACGCCACGGAACATCGCGGCGCGCGCCTGAGCTTCGCGGTGTGGGGTGAACGCGTAGATCGGTACCGAAGAACGGATACGCGACATGATCAGCGGGGTATAGCCGCTTTCGGTCAACGCGATGATGGCCTTCACGCCCGGGAAGTGGTTGGCGGTGTACATGGTCGCCAGCGCAATGCTCTCGTCACAGCGCTGGAACTCTTTGCCGATGCGGTGGCTGGAGGTCTTGCTGGTCGGGTGCTTTTCAGCGCCGACACAGATGCGCGCCATCGCTTGCACCGCTTCCAGCGGGTACAGACCGGCAGCACTCTCGGCCGAGAGCATCACGGCGTCGGTGTAGTCGAGCACGGCGTTGGCCACGTCGGACACTTCGGCGCGGGTCGGCATCGGGTTCTGGATCATCGACTCCATCATCTGGGTCGCAACGATCACCGCCTTGTTGTGGCGGCGTGCGTGCAGAATGATCTTCTTCTGAATGCCCACCAGTTCGGCGTCGCCGATTTCCACGCCCAGATCGCCACGCGCCACCATGACAGCGTCGGAGGCATTGATCAGTGCGTCGAGGGTGTCGTCGTCGGCCACGGCTTCGGCGCGTTCAATCTTCGCCACCAGCCAGGCAGTGCCGCCGGCTTCGTCGCGCAGTTGACGGGCGTATTCCATGTCGGCGGCATCACGTGGGAAGGACACGGCGAGGTAGTCGACTTCCATTTCCGCAGCGAGCTTGATGTCGGCCTTGTCTTTTTCAGTCAGGGCTGGAGCCGTCAGGCCGCCGCCGCGACGGTTGATGCCTTTATGGTCGGACAGCGGGCCGCCGATGATCACGGTGCAGTTGAGTTCGGTGGCAGTGGCGGTATCGACGCGCATCACCACGCGACCATCGTCGAGCAGCAACTCGTCGCCCACGCCGCAGTCCTTGACCAGATCCGGGTAGTCGATGCCGACCACTTGCTGGTTGCCTTCGGTCAGAGGATGGCTGGTGGAGAAGGTGAATTGATCACCGATCTTCAGCTCGATCTTCTTGTTGGCGAATTTGGCGATACGGATTTTCGGGCCTTGCAGGTCGCCCAGCAGGGCAACGAAGCGGCCGTGCTTGGCAGCGAGGTCACGCACCAGCTTCGCGCGAGCCTTGTGCTCGTCGGGGGTGCCGTGGGAGAAGTTCAGGCGGGCGACGTCCAGGCCAGCCAGAATCAGCTGTTCGAGAACTTCCGGCGAGTTACTGGCCGGGCCAAGGGTAGCGACGATTTTGGTACGACGGACGGACATGCAAAGGACTCCTGAGTTCAAGCGCTGAGTGAGGCTACTATGCTCTCCGGTTGTAGTCATTGTTCATTCGCACTACTTATTCGTTTGTTTCTTTAACCGAATACTTTTGGTTGCAGGCAGCCTGAAGATTTTTGCTCACGGGTCGATAAAGAGCTCAAGACAGGAGAACCCCCATGCGATTCGTGCTCATAACCATTCTTGCCCTCAGTGTTGTGGGCTGCACCCGTTTTTCGATGAACCATCATTTGAATAATGCCTACAGCGCCTATGAGCGTGGCAATTGCGACCAGGTGACGCTCGAACTGTCCAAAGTCGAACGCGCCAGCCGCGCACGGCCTTATGTGTGGCCGGAAGTGTCGATGCTGCGCGGTTTGTGTCTGGAACGGCAGAAACTGTTTGTCGATGCGGCGCAGACCTACCAGTTCATCTTGGCTTCGTACCCGCAAAGCGAATACGCCTACCGCGCCCAGGCCCGTCTGGAAACCTTGCAGTCGCTGGGTCATTACCCGCTGCGCAGCTCGACGGCGGTGCGTCCGACCCGGTTCTGATTGCAGCAGTCGTTCAACGGCTGGCTCACCGGCGGTGGTGAGCTATAGTCGAATAACCGGTTTAGAATCCTGTTTCTAAACCGACGTAACACCTGTGATCGGCAGGAGTAAGCGACAGCGGCTTTATGGACTGTCGCACCGGGATCGGGGAGAGCGCGCCCATTGCCTGGCTCACGTTTCATACAGGCAGGCCCGTTCCGAAGCATTAGTGCGGCCCTGCTTAAGGGCCTTGCTGGGCGAATTGCGCATGTCCACAGACCGCCGGATCGAGCGGCATCAACTGCCGTATTTTCTGAGAGTGTTCAACAGTGTCACCGACAAACCGATTGGCTTCCTGGGCAACGTCTCTGAACACGGGCTGATGCTCATTAGTCAGTTGCCCATCATGATCGGCGCGGATTTCGATTTGCGCCTGAAAATCCCCATGGCCGATGGCTGCCAGCAGATCATTGATATCAGGGCCTGCTGCCTGTGGTGCCATGAAGACGCAACCCCTCACCATTACGACGCCGGGTTCAGCCTGCAACGGACGCCGCCGGAGTATGAGCAATTGGTGGAGGCGTTGAAGCAGTACTTCAGTTTTCAGTCGTTGCCGGCTTCGGCCTGATAAAAGCAAAAGATCGCAGCCTTCGGCAGCTCCTACGTTGGGGACGGTGTTCACCCTGTAGGAGCTGCCGAAGGCTGCGATCTTTTGATCTTGCTGATACGACTAGCTAACCACCCGCTCGTTATCAAGCGACTTCTCCACCAGCAACAACCCCAACTCACTCAACTGATAAATCGCCACGGCCATATGCCGCGCCTTGTCGTCGAGGCTGTCGGCCAGGTCGAGCAAGAGGTCGTTGACGGAGCAAAAGGTTTCGAACGCCTGGATGGCGATGGATCTGGGGTCGGCATTGGGGTCGACGGTGAACATCGACATGCCGCGTACGGGGGGATTCGGTGTGGAGTTGGACATTTGCGTTTTATCCCTTCAATGAGCCGTATCCCACCCGGGCGACTAAACCCGATCGCTGGAAATCAGCGACGCGGATCAAGTTACGTGGCGAGCCCAAGGCGCACAAGCCGGCGGATTCTGGTTGATCTGTAGGCAAAGACGCAAGCTCTGTAGGAGCGAGCACGCTCGCGATGGACGTCAACGATAACGCTGGGAGTCTGATACCCCGCAGCGTTCTCTCGACCATCGCGAGCGTGCTCGCTCCTACAGGGTTCGGTGACGTCAAAACACCCCGGCTTTCTTCCATTCCAGGTAGCGGGTCACCAGCGCGGCGCCCAGCTCATGGGGGCTTGTATCCAGCACCGGCACGCCGTGAACGTTCAGCCGTTCATGCAGTTCGGCCCGCGCATTCAGGAAATCCACCGTCCCGCAGTAAACCAATGCGTCTGACAACGTTTGCACCGTTGTCTGACGCAAACTGTCGAGTACGTCTTCGCGCAGGCTCGCGACCAGCACCCGATGCTGCTTGCTCAGGCGTTTGACGGCAGTCAGCAGTTCCTCATCGTCTTCGTCCCGCAGGTTGGTCACCAGCACCACCAGCGAGCGGCGTTTTTGCCGGGCCAGCAGTTGAGTCGCGGCGGCTTGATAGTCGGCGCTACGTTGGGTGCTGTTCAGGTCGTAGACCGTGTTGAGCAAAACGTTGAGTTGACCGGCACCTTTCACGGGGGCGAGATAGCGCGGTTGCTCGACCGCAAAGGTGCTGAACCCCACCGCATCGCCCTGGCGCAACGCTATGTAGCTCAGCAACAGGCATGCATTCAACGCGTGATCAAAATGCGCCAGCTCACCATCCTGACTGCGCATGCGTCGACCGCAGTCGAGCATGAAAATGATCTGCTGGTCGCGTTCGTCCTGGTACTCCCGGGCAATCGGCGTGCGTTGGCGGGCGGTGGCTTTCCAGTCGATCTGGCGCAGGCTGTCGCCTTCGCGGAATTCCCGCAGCTGATGAAACTCCAGGCCCAGGCCGCGTCGTTGCCGCTGGCGCACGCCGAGCTGGCTGAGCCAATTGTCCACCGCCAGCAGTTGGCCGCCGTAGAGGCGGGCGAAGTCGGGGTACACGCGGGTGTGGTCGGGCACGTTGAGCAGGCGTTTGTCGGACCACAGGCCCAAGGGGCTCGGCAGGTTGATTTCGCAGTGTTCGAAGGTGAAGTGGCCGCGCTTGAGTGGACGCAGGCGATAGCCGATCCGGGTGTGCTGGTCTGGTTGAAGCTCGACTGACAGGGGAAGGTTTTCGAAGTTCAGGCCGTCGGGTACGTGGTCGAAAAGTCGGATAGTCAGTGGCTGGGTGAAGTCATGCTCAATCTCTATTCGCACTTCACCCCAACGACCAAGCGCCAGGCTACCGGGCATGTGTCGTTTCACACGGGGCGACGGCAGGCGTTTGAGCCGGACAGCGTCGAGCATCGCCAGGGCCAGTAGTGCCAGCAACAATCCCCAGTTGATCGACAACAGTGTTGATGGAACGGCGAACTCCAGCGCTCGCAATGCGCCCAGCACGATGCCGATGGCCAGCAGCACGGCGAGCCAGGTCAGTAGCAGGCGTGAGGGTTTCATGATTTGGCACCGTGCAGGCAGGTCAAAAGATCGCAGCCTTCGGCAGCTCCTACGTCGAACGCGCACCCCCGTAGGAGCTGCCGAAGGCTGCGATCTTTTCTCCTGGAGACGATGTTCACAACCGCGGCGCCGGTACTTGATCGAGCAGTTGCTGCAACACCTGATCGACCTCCAACCCTTCGATATCCAGCTCCGGCGCAATGCGCACACGATGGCGCAACACCGCCAGTGCGCATCCCTTTATGTCATCCGGTATCACGAATTCGCCGCCGCGCAACAAGGCGCGCGCCCGAGCGCAGCGCACCAACGCGATGGACGCTCGAGGCCCGGCGCCGAGCGTCAGGCCGGGCCAGCTACGGGTGGTGCGCGCCAGGCGAACGGCGTAATCGAGGACCTGATCGTCCAGCGGCAGATCACTGGCGATGCGTTGTAAAACCAATACGTCCTTGGCTTGCAACACAGTCCGTAGTGGCTGCACGTCGAGCATGTCGGCCCGGGTCGAGCGGCTGACCTGACGGACCATGTCCAACTCCTGATCGGCGTCGGGGTAATCCATGCGCACCTTGAGCATGAAGCGATCCAGTTCGGCTTCCGGCAGGGGATACGTACCCTCCTGTTCGATGGGGTTTTGCGTGGCAAGCACCATGAACGGTTGGGCGATGGGCAGGGCGCGGCCTTCGAGGGTGACCTGGCGTTCCTGCATGGCTTCGAGCAACGCCGCCTGGGTTTTCGCCGGGGCGCGGTTGATTTCGTCGGCGAGCAAAAGGTTGGTAAACAACGGACCTTTACGCAGTTTGAATTGCTCGGTTTGCAGGTCGTACACCGCGTGTCCGGTGACGTCGCTGGGCATCAGGTCCGGGGTGAACTGAATACGCGCGAATTCGCCGCCGAAGCAGCGGGCGAGGGCGCGCACCAACAAGGTTTTGCCCAACCCCGGCACGCCTTCGAGCAGCACATGGCCGCCGGCAATCAGCGCGGTGAGTACATCGTCGATGACCGTGTTTTGGCCGATCACGGCTTTTTGCAATTCTGCCCGAACCGCCTGGGCCAACTGACTGGCGCGCTGGCGTTGTTGCGCGGCGTGGCTGGGTGCACCGGGCTCGATCTGTTCACTCATAAGTTCCGGAGCCTTGTTAACTGTTACATGTGTTTTATCTTCCATAAATCAGTTACTTACCTAATCTAACTTTTTTTCACGTATTTTTTATGCGTGGAACGAGTGAGTGACTGTCAATCTGCCTCATTGCAATCCCATGGCAACCCCCTCATTTGAGCGTTTGTCAGAGGTGAAGGTTAGTCTATGACGGTCAGAGGGCATGCGATCTCAGAATCGATTACGTTACCGAAGAAAACCCAGTTTGAGTGGTCGAGCTTTCGTCCATGAACTCGACCTGGGTGCACTTGGGTTTGAAGGTGTTGATCCTGCTGCAACACGCCTTCTGCTTACACAGAATTTAGTTGTGTTGCATCGACCGGTTGAATCCACAGCCAAAAGCAGCCCTTCTAGACCCGTTAAATCCATGTCGCCTTAGGGCAAGCAGCCCCTACCAAAAGCGGTCGGTGAAATAGGGCCGCTACTATTTCCGTAAATGGGGTACTTCACCCACCCAACCGGGCGTTACCACCTAATTTGTGGAATATTCCCCACTCCCCCTTTCTCTCGCTTAAAACACTCAAAGCCAGCTTGTTAATTAATTTGAGCTTTTTCTTCGCCCTATGGTAATGGCTCATTAGTTGCACCCCTCCCCCTGGTACCCGCAACAGCTGTCGTCCCGAACATCATGGAGACGGCGGGACTCGCCAGATTCGGCATGATGCGAGGGGTGAAAAATGAAACGCGCGACACCACCATGCAGCTCCTTCGCCTTGCTGCTCAGGTCAAGCCTGCCCTGTGCGATGCTCCTTACCCTGACCACCGCCAACGCCGCACCGCTGGATGATTTCGGCCCGCCACCACCGACGGACCCCTCGGCGTTTACCAATCCCCCGGCCGACCCCAAGGCCGCGCTGGATGCCTTGCTGACCTTGCCACCCGCCAACCAGGGCGCGATTGCCCTGCCCAACGGTGTGTTCGGTGACCGGAACACGCCACTGGCCGATAACGTGCTGCCTCCAAACCTGCAAACATCATTCAAAATCCCCACCAACGGCAAGCCCAGCCCATTGTTCGGGGCCCTGCCGTACACTCATCAACTGCTGTTGCTCGAAGAATTCGGCACGGAAAAACTCGACCCGACACTGCCAGCGCCGCCCCTGACCTTCCCGGTTCCGACCGTCGGCCCGGCGCCCGAGCAGGACCCGAACAACATCGCCCGCAGCGGCCCTTCGGCCGCGGCTCTGGAAGCCTTCATGCGCCAGCCGGGGCTGTACCCGTTTCCGTCACAGTTTTCCAACGTGCTGGACCGCAACCCGTGGAAAGCGCAGATCGAAGCCTTCCTCAACCGCCATCCGGTCGGTTCGCCGGCCGAGGGTCGTCCGCCAGGAAAGGGTTGGTCGCACCAGCGCTGGAACGAGTTCTACCCGCAGGTCGCCTTCAAAACCGCGCAAGCGGGCGCCAGGCTCAACGGCGGCATGCGCGACCGCCGACAGTTGCACAACTACGCCGTCGGTGAGTTCGGGCCTGGCGGGCTCTACAACCAGACCTCGGACACCCCGATCATAACGGGCACCACCAAAGGCATCTATACCCGTTTTCACCCCAACATGCCGGTGCAGAACCACAAGGCGCTATGGACCTTCGACGGCACCTTTCCGCCAAAACTGTTGATGGTGCGGTACGGTCAACCGGTGCTGGTGCGTCACTACGACGCCCTGCCGATCGATCCGTCGGCCAACATGGGGTTTGGTCTGCACACCCTCAGCAGCCACGAACACAACGGCCACTCCCCGGCCGAAAGCGATGGCTTTGCCAATGCGTTTTTCTTTCCGGGGCAGTACTACGACTATCGCTGGCCGATCCAGTTGGCCGGTTACGACACCATCAACACCAAGGCTGAAGATCCGCGCGCGGCGTTCCCCTGCGCCCCGGGCGAAACCCTGTTCGTCAACGACGCCACTCCGGGCCTCAAGACGTGCAGCAACGGCAGCATCAAGATCCGTGGCGACTGGCGCGAAACCATGAGCACCCACTGGTTCCACGACCACATGCTCGATTTCACCGCGCAGAACGTCTACAAGGGCAACGCGGCGATGATGAACTACTACAGCGCCCTGGACCGTGGCAACGAAGCGCTACAGGACGGCGTCAACCTGCGCCTGCCCAGCGGTTCGGCGCTGCCCTGGGGCAACCGCGACTACGACGTCAACCTGATGGTGGCCGACACGGCCTGGGATAAGAACGGCCAACTGTGGTTCAACCCGTTCAACACCGACGGCTTCCTTGGCGATCAGATCCTGGTCAACTGGCAGTACCAGCCGCGCCTGAAAGTGCGCGCGCGCAGCTATCGCTTCCGCATCCTCAATAGCTCGGTGTCACGCTTCTTCAGGATCGCGCTGGTGCGTGAAATCGCCGGCACCGGCGGCGAATTCCCCGGCCCGGCAGGTTCCGGCCTGTCCTATACCCGCGTGCCGTTCCACTTGATCGCCAACGACGGCAACCTCATGGAACACGCCGTGCCGTTCGATGGCAGCATGGACCTGGACGCCGACGGCGACACGCAAGACCACAACGCCATCCTGCCGACCATGGGCATTTCCGAGCGTTTTGACATCATCGTCAACTTCGCGAAAAACGGGATCAAGACCGGCGACAAGCTGTACTTCGTCAACCTGATGGAGCACCAGAACGGCAAGGGTCCGGAGGATGAACCGCTGAGCCTGGCCGATGTACTGTCCGGGAAGTACAAAGCGGTGCTCAAGCTGGGCAGCAAAGGGCTGGAATGGGACAACGGCGACCCGGTGGTGGGCAAGTTCCTGCAACTGCTGGTCCAGCCTTATTCCGGCCAGGACGTGAGCATGAACCCCGCCGACTTCGAACCCGCCAAGCCGGGTAAGGCGGCAGGTAAAACCATGATTCCGCTGCCCCTTAACCGTGACGACCCGACGGTGCAGGCCAAACTGAAGGTGGCGCGGCATCGCGAGTTCATCTTTGGCCGCTCCGACGGCACCGAC
Source organism: Pseudomonas sp. LB3P81 (assembly GCF_054897965.1). NCBI lineage: Bacteria > Pseudomonadati > Pseudomonadota > Gammaproteobacteria > Pseudomonadales > Pseudomonadaceae > Pseudomonas > Pseudomonas sp. LB3P81. Next base: position 4,721,352 of record NZ_JBUBVG010000001.1, read on the forward strand.
GAACAACCCTGGACCATCAAGACCGATGGTGGTCCAGGCTTCCCCATGGACCCACGCCGGATCAGCGCCGCTCCGCAACTGGCCACCGGCCCCACCCCCGCCGGGTTCTCCGGCGACGGCACCCTGGAAGTGTGGAAAATCAGGAACGGCGGCAACGGCTGGAGCCACCCGGTGCACGTGCATTTCGAAGAAGGCATCGTCCTCAACCGTGACGGCAAGGCGCCGCCGGAATGGGAAAAATGGGCGCGCAAGGACGTCTATCTCATCGGCGAGGGCATCGACAGTTCAGTGGATGTGGACATAGCGATCCGCTTCCGCGAATTCGCTGGGACCTACATGGAGCACTGCCACAACACCCAGCACGAGGACACATCCATGCTGCTGCGCTGGGATGTCGAGCATCCGGGCCAGTTCCAATTGATGCCAACGCCCATACCCGGCTGGGACGGTGTTACCTACGTCAACTCCGCTGCGCTGCCGACCTTCCGCACTGGCGATAAACGTGACAATAACGAAGGCGAAAACAAAAAACCGATTGCCAACCCCGACAGCGCCATCAGCAACAACGGCCAACCGCTGCCCATCAATGTGCTGGCCAACGACACCGACCCTGACGGTGACCTGCCACTCAAAGTGGTGGGTCTGGCGCAACCGGGCTCCGGCAAGGGCACGGTCAGCACCGATGGTCTGCGCGTGATCTACACACCACCGGCCACGGTCCCCGCGCCGTTCACCGCGACCTTTACCTATCAGGCCAGCGATGCCAAGGGCGCGGAGTCGGCTCCGGCGACGGTGTCCGTGGCGGTCTCGGCAGCGGTCGTCGAGAACCTGATCGTCACCAGCGCTACAGTCACCGCCCGCAGCAAAAGCCGCTACTACTGGGTCCTGTCCGGCACCACCTCGCGTGGCACGGGCAATACCATCACGGCGACTGCCACGACCACATCCGGTCCGCTGAACCTTGGCACCGCCACCCTGACGCTTACGCCAACAGGCGCGCGCTGGCAGATAGCGGTGACGACCACCGGCAGTGGCCCGTCGCCTAGCCCGACGGTGACCATCAAGTCGGCCTTCGGCAAAACCGTGACGGTGCCGATCACCTTCCGCTGAGTTTCAACTTACTTTAGCGATGAGGGCCTCATAGGTTTTGAGGCCCTTCTGTCTGCTCTGACCAGTTAGGGCATTAGATCGACCCTAAAGCGCATGAGCTTCTAAGTGTCTGTTTCTAAAATCACGGCTATGTAACCTTTTCCAAGTACCGGATCATAAGGCGTTCCTCAAGGTTTGCAGGTGGGCGACCTGACGGCTGAATTCAACGCTGGACAGCCGTTGCTTCGGTCGCGGGCTCATGGCCTGGCTGATTGCGCGTGTGGGTTGGCCGGTCAGGCGTGCGAGCACCAGCCACTGTTCGGCGACGCCGAGTTGTTCAAAGCCGGGATGACGGCGCCGCACCCGGTGCAGGATGTCTTGCTGCAAGGCTTGCAACAGGCTGGCTTGACCGGTGCGGCGCCACATGAAATCGGCGCTGGCACGCAGGTGCTCGTGGAGTTGCCGACGGGCTCTCGGGGCGGGTTCGATCAACGGGCCATGGCGCACGCCGACATGCCAGAGACCCAGGCCGATCAGGGCGATGAGGGCGACCAGCGCCTGGGGGAAATAGCGCAGCAACAAGGTCAGCAGGCTGTCGTGGTCGGTGTTGAACAGCAGGGTCACGTTCGTGTCCACGGTCAGGTACCAGAGCAGCCAGGCGTTGTCGTACTGATTGATGGCCGGGGTTTTCCACAGGTCGGCGTCGGTGACCACGATGATCGAACCGAGCCCGTGGTTCAGCTGCATCATGTGCGTGGCCTTGCCGCTGTTGGCCCAGGCTTGGGCGAGATTTTTCGGGTCTTCGAGATGGAACGCGGTATCGAAGGTGGCGTAGGCCGGCGCGTCTTCGTCCTCAAGGTACAGTTTGGTCAGTTTGGGGTAGGGATCCTTGCCGATGTCGGGCGGCGGGTCCTTGAGGTCTTTGCTCAATGACTGGTGCACCTGGACCCGGTCGAGCAACAGGTCATTGCTCTGGCCCAGTTTGTCATCCCATAACGACTCGGCGATGAATAAAAAACGCCCGCCGGCGCGGGTCCAGTTCAGCACTTGATCGATCTGGCGCGGGGTCATGCTGGAGCGGTCACCGAGCAACAACAGGCTGCGTTGCCGAGGTTCCAGCGTGGGCAGGATGTCGAGGCTGTTGGCATGGCTGACGGTCAGACCCTGCTTGCGCAGGAAATGCTCGGCGGCCAGATAAGGGTTGGCCTGGGCTTCGGGCGACGGACCGTGATCGATTTCTGCCTGATAGGGCGTCGCCCTGGCGTACAGATAAAGACTCAACGCGCCCAACAGTACGGCGATGAACACCCCGGCCACCAGCCACAATCGCCGGTTCAATGCGTCGCCCCCGGACCGAACAAGGTCCGCCAGCCGTCACACAGTTCCTGTTGCAAATGCGCCGGTGGCAGGCGATGCCCGTAGGCCATGTTCTGCCAGTGCCCGGTCAGGTTTTTGCTGAAGGCCAACAGGGCGGGTTGTTGCAGTTGCTCGACGCGTTCCAGCACCTGGCCTTCGGTGTCGGCGGGTTTGAGCGCCATGTTGTAATCGTGCAGCAAGTGACTGAGCAGGGCGCGATAGAGTAACCCGAGCGCCTCGCGAGGGTTGGATTGCCAGAGGCTTTCGGCGCTGGCGGCAATGTCGTCGGGCAGGGTCTCGCGGTTCAGGTCCAGGCCGAATGCCTGCTGCGGTAACGGCCGTGCGACTTTACGCTTCAACGCCGGTCGACGACTGACGAAGGCCTGCAACCACTCCCGGTAACGCCAGATCAACAAACCGATCGCGCCGATGACAGCGCACCACAACAGCCCTTCAATCAAGGTCGCCAATGCACCGAAGCGCTGGTTATCCAGCAACTTGAGCAGGGCCTTCAGCCATTCGGGGGCTTTGCCGTCGCCAGAGGTTTCGGCGGATGGCTTGTCCTCGCCAAAACGATAGCGCGTGACGGTTTCCTTATTCTTGAACGGCGGCTGATCGAGGATCGCCTTGATGCTGTCACGGGATGCCTGGCTGGTCAGTGACTGGTCCAGCAGACGCGGACTGTCGGGGGAGATGGCTGGCTCGGCGGCCCAGACGTTTTGCCCGGTTGGCATCAGCAGGAATGCCGCCAACAGCAAGGTGACGGCGGCGCTGCTCAAGCGTTGGCGCAGGCGACGGAACACCAGTTCGATATCCCAGGCCTCCAGCACCGTGCGCCGGTTCAGGTAAAGACTGAAGCCGCAGGCCACGTAGATCGGTTCCCAAACCACCAGCACCAACACGTAAAACGTATTGGTCAGGTGCTCCAGCCAGCGCCAGTCTTGTGTGGCGACGGACAGCAATGTCTGCCAGCTCCAGTCGAGTTCGACCTGTTGCGGCAGGAGCAGGTAGAACAGCACCATCAGGCCGATCCACAACGCACTTTCCAGATGTACGCCAATGATCGTCAGCCAGCGCGCTGCACCGCCGTCGCGTTGCAACAGCACCTGCAAGCGCTGTTGTCGTGCCAGACCATTCAGGCCTTCGAGTTGCACCACCGGCAACAGGAAACTGCGACTCAGGCTCAAGCGTCGCCAGGTCAGGCTGGCCAGCATTTGTGGCTTGAGCAGGCGTGGCCATTGGCGCAGCGCTTGTTTCAGCGTGGGCGTTTCACCGAACATCGCTTTGGACAGGATGTACAGAGGCAGGCGTTCGAACGCGGGCTTCAGCCACCAGAAGATGAACGCGGCGAGGGAGGGGGAATCCCACAGCAGCAAGGTGAGCAGGGCGAAAACCGGCAGGGTCACGAAGGCCCAACTGGTCATCAGCAGGCGTCGGTGCCGCTGGCTCAACAGCACGCCCAGGTCCATGGCTTCCCAGGTGGTGCGAGGGCGGATCACCACGGTCGCGTCACTCAGGCGCATGGCGGGTCCGTCCGGCAAACAGCAGATACATCGCGACCAAAAACCACAGCGTCGCGCCGACCAGATATTTGGTCATCGGCGCAGGTCCAGTCATTGACGACCAGTAGGCTTCGATAAACGCTGCAATCAGCAGAAACAGCATGACCCCGCAAATCAGCAGCACACTCTTGCGCGCAGCGATTCTCAAGGCTTCGGCGCGTGGCTGTCGTCCCGGTGCAATCAAGGCCCAACCCAGTTGCAGGCCAGCGGCACCCGCCAAGGCAATGGCGCTGAGTTCGAAGGCGCCGTGGCCGATCACGAATGACCAGAAGGTTTGCCCGTAGCCGATCTGCGTCAGGTGCCCGGCCACCGCGCCGATCATCAAACCGTTGAAGAACAGGAAAAACGCGCTGCCCAGGCCAAACAGCAAACCGCTGGCAAAGGTCTGAAAGGCAATGCCGATGTTGTGCATGATGTAGAAACCGAACATCACCCAGTCTTCACTGGCCGCCCGTTCCGCCGAGCGTCCAAGGTGACCGGCGACAGGGTCGTACATGCCTTGCATTTCGCTGACCTGTTCGGCCGGGATCAGGTTGTAGACCAGATCCGGGAACAGATACACCAGCAACGCAAAGCCGATCAGGCTGCCGAAAAACATCAGGCTGGCGGCGAGCACGAAACGCCACTGTTCGCGCACCAGTCGTGGGAAATCAGCGAGGATGAACCCCAGCACATTGGCTCCCAGTCGGCTGCGATGCCGATAAAGCTGCTGGTGCCCGCGCAGCACCTGTTGCTGCAACGAGTCGATCAGAAAACTGCTGTAACCGCGCTCCCGAGCCAGGGCCAGATGCTGGCAGAGCCTTCGATAATCTTTCGGGAAACTGGCGAGCCGTGAGGTGTCCTTGTTCCGCTCCAGTCTGTCGAGCATGAGGGAAAATTGCACCCATTCAGCCTTGTGGCGATTCTCGAAAAGACTTTGCTTCATGCGGGGCCCAACAAGCCGCGGGCGATGCCGTTGAGTTCCGCCACGGCGCGTGGCGGTGAAACCTTCAACGGTTGCGCGAGGATGGTGGCGAGTTCGGTGACCCGCGCTTCGGAGAGTTCGCCCTGGCGTTCGGCAAACCCGAGGATGGCGCGTTGCTCGGGCAGCGTCAGGGCGAACGACGGGCGCCGTGGCTCGGCGTCAGGCAGTTGCGGTCGGGTGAGCGGCTGTTCGCGGTAGATCACCAGCGTGCCGGCGGCCAAGTCGCCGAGGCGTTTGAAACTGGGGTGTTGCAGGCAACTGATGACGCCGAGGAAATAGCCGAATGGCAACAGGTCGACAAACCGCAGCAGGTTGCGCAACAGCGAAGCGGACCAGCCGATCGGCGTGCCATCGTCCTGCACCACCCGCAGGCCCATCCATTGCTTGCCCGGCGAGCGCCCCTGATTGAGCACTTCGAACAGCACCATGTACCACCAGCTCACCCCGAACAGCAGGATCGAGCCCAGCCCGGCGCCGAGTTTTCCCAGAAACGCGAGGACGATAAACAGCAGACCCAGAATCAACCCGCGCAGTCCGAGGTCGATGGAGAACGCCAGTGCACGGACCATCAACCCGGCCGGGCGCAGTGGCAAGTCGATGCCTTCCGGCGTTTCAACCTGATACCGCGTATCCAGTGGCGGGGCCAGCGTCGCTTTCCTTGGCAGTGCTGTGGTCTCGAGCATGGGCAACCTGATGATGAGGCCTGATCGGGATTCTCTGTCCGGCCGATGCTAGCAGTCTCTTGGGGGAAAACGACATAACTATGTATTGCACGGTGCATGGCCAGAGATGATTGAATGCAGGATTACTGGCCGGGGCGGGATGCAAACGCCTAGACTTCGCCGATCTTCAGTTCAGGAATAGCCCGTGACCTCGATCTTCTGGTACGACTATGAAACCACCGGCATCAACCCCCGTTGCGACCGTCCGCTGCAAGTGGCGGGGCTTCGCACGGATTTCGATCTCAATGAAATAGACGAGCCGGTCAACCTTTACTGCCAGCCCAGTGAGGACATCCTGCCGCATCCGGCGGCCTGCACGATCACGGGCATCACGCCCGGCCAATTGACCGAGCACGGTCTGAGCGAAGCTGACTTCATGACCCGGGTGCATGCCCAACTGGCGGCGCCCGGCACCTGTGGCGCGGGTTACAACACCTTGCGTTTCGACGACGAGATGACTCGTTACAGTCTGTACCGCAACTTTTTCGACCCCTACGCGCGCGAGTGGCAGGGCGGTAACAGCCGCTGGGACCTGATCGATGTGGTGCGCGCGGCGTATGCCTTGCGTCCGGATGGCATCGTCTGGCCGAAGGATGACGAGGGCCGGGTCACGCTCAAACTCGAACGCCTGACCGCAGCCAATGGCATTGACCACGGCAATGCCCACGAAGCGCTGTCGGACGTTCGCGCGACTATCGCGCTGGCCCGTTTGATTCGGGAAAAACAGCCGAAGCTGTACGACTGGCTGTTTCAGTTGCGCGGTAAACAAAAGGTGATGGATCAGATTCGGCTGTTGCAGCCGATGGTGCACATTTCCGGGCGCTTTTCGGCGGCGCGCAGTTATGTCGGCGTGGTGCTGCCGCTGGCCTGGCACCCGCGCAACAAGAATGCGTTGATTGTGTGTGATCTGCACCTGGACCCGCAGGGCTTGCTTGATCTGGACGCCGACACCTTGCGCCAGCGCTTGTATACCCGTCGCGACGACCTGGCCGAGGGCGAGTTGCCGGTGCCACTCAAGCTTATCCATATCAACAAATGCCCGGTGGTGGCGCCGCTGTCGGTACTTCGTCCCGATGATCAGCAACGCCTGGGTCTGGATATGGCGCTTTATCAGGAGCGTGCGCTGCGGTTAAGTGACGCACAACAAGTTTGGCGAGATAAAGTTCAGGCCATTTATGCCAGCGAAGATTTCACCCAGAGCCAGGACCCCGAGCAACAGTTATACGATGGTTTTATTGGTGATCGGGATCGGCGCCTTTGTGAGCAAGTCCGAGCGGCTGACCCGGCGCAATTAGCAAAGGAACACTGGCCTTTCGATGATGAACGTTTGCCCGAATTATTGTTTCGATATCGAGCACGTAACTTTCCCGATACGTTGAATTTCGAGGAGCAAGATCGTTGGCGAATATTCTGTCAGCAACGTTTGTCAGATCCCGAGTGGGGAGCACCCAATACGCTGGAAACTTTTGTAGAGGCCGCGGCCCACTTGAACATTACTGCGACGCCGTTCCAGCAAAACGTGCTCAACGAGTGGAGCAATTATGTCCAGGCATTGCGCATACGTTTGAATCTTTGAAAATGAAAGTGCCCGGCTCTGAATACCGGGCATAAAAAAACGCCAGCGTTTGCTGGCGTTCTTTTTTGTCGCGACGAAAAGCGTTGCGGCTTAGCCCAGCAGGGTAGCCCAGCCTTCAACCACGTCACCGCCCCACTTGGCTTTCCACTCTTTCAGAGTTTTGTGGTTGCCACCTTTGGTTTCGATGACTTCGCCGTTGTGCGGGTTTTTGTATTGTTTAACTTTGCGAGCGCGCTTGGTGCCAGTAGTTTTTACTGCGCCGCCGCGTGGAGCTTTGGTTTTGGATTCTGGATCCAACAGCGCGATGATGTCACGCAGGGACTTGGAGTATTCGCCCATCAGGGTGCGCAGTTTGCCTTCGAATTCCAGCTCGGTTTGCAGTTTGTCGTCTTGGGACAGGTTCTTCAAACGGGCTTGCAGCTCTTTGATAGCTTCTTCGGTGGCACGATATTCGTTGATCAAGGACATGGGGACTACCTTATGTTAGGGCGCTGGATGGCAGGGGACAGTGCGGCAATAATAGTCAGGGTGTTTCATCAAGTAAACATTTAACCGGGGTTTATTTAAATTAGTTGTGGTGAATAGGGCACAAACTGGATGTGCAGTTAAGTAGTGTGGCGCGGGTATCACAGATATTCACAATTGAGCAGTTGAAGATTGGCAACAAGAGCACCATTGCGCGGGTGAGCGGGCGCTTTCAACGCTTGTGCCAGCCGCCCTGGCACAACGCAAGGTGTCATCTATACTGCAGTTTTTCCGCGCAATCGCTAGAATGGCGGCCTTTGCGAAGTTCTGGAGTTTCCCCCTCATGCGCACTTTTCGGCTGGTGATTGCTTGCCCGGACCGCGTCGGCATCGTTGCTAAAGTCAGTAACTTTCTGGCGTCACATAACGGTTGGATCACTGAAGCGAGCCACCACTCGGACAATCTCAGTGGCTGGTTCTTCATGCGTCACGAAATTCGTGCCGATTCGCTGCCTTTCGGTATCGAAGCCTTCCGCGAAGCGTTCGCGCCGATTGCCGAAGAGTTCTCGATGAACTGGCGCATCACCGATACCGCGCAGAAAAAGCGCGTGGTATTGATGGCCAGCCGCGAGTCTCATTGCCTGGCTGACTTGCTGCACCGCTGGCACAGCGATGAACTGGACTGCGAAATTTCCTGCGTGATTTCCAACCATGACGATTTGCGCAGCATGGTCGAATGGCACGGTATTCCTTACTACCACGTGCCGGTCAATCCACAGGATAAAGAACCGGCGTTCGCCGAAGTCTCGCGCCTGGTCAAACAGCACGAAGCCGAAGTGGTGGTACTTGCCCGTTACATGCAAATCCTGCCGCCCGAGTTGTGCAGTGAATATGCCCACAAAGTCATCAACATTCACCACAGCTTCCTGCCGTCGTTCGTCGGCGCCAAACCCTATCACCAGGCTTCCCTGCGTGGGGTGAAGCTGATCGGTGCGACGTGCCACTATGTGACTGAAGAGCTGGACGCCGGCCCGATCATCGAGCAAGACGTTGTGCGTGTCAGCCACAGCGACAGCATCGAAGACATGGTGCGTTTCGGTCGTGACGTCGAGAAGATGGTGCTGGCCCGTGGTCTGCGTTATCACCTGGAAGACCGGGTGCTGGTGCATGGCAACAAAACCGTGGTGTTCTGATACCCGCACGACATGGTTGAAATTCGAAGGGCCTGGGCGTTCAATCGCTTCAGGCCCTTCGCCGTTTCTGCACTGAGGATTTGACCATGGCCGATCCGCTCGACAAAGCTGTTTCCAAGGCTCCCGCGACGTTGGGGGAGGGGTGTTTGAGCCGTTATGATCCGGATGACTTGAGTCCTGAAGATGGCACGGAGTTTCCGGGGGCGGTGGAGTTGTGGGAGCAGTTGAATCCGGATTCTGAGCCTGAAGGAGCTGGATTGCCGGTGAAGCGACCTTGAGGTTTGGCGTGCGGGCGCTTTGATTGTGTACATATCCGTTTCTTCGGTAACGGCGGCTTTTGGTTTCGCCCTTACGGCGAGTCACTTTCGAAAAGCGCGAAAGTAACCAAAGCGCTTTTGCCCCTTTCGTTCGGTGCCTCGCTCCGGTCCTGCTCCGTGGGCCCGCCGCGATCGGCCATCCCTGGCCGTGCGCGGCTAACCCGGCATCCATGCCGGGTTGCCCACTGCGCAGAACCTGCGCTCGGCCTCTCGAGGGGGCGCTCACCGCAACAGCAAAAGCGAGGCGGCCTGATAGCCGACCTTACGTTTAGTCCGGCCAGGTCATCGGCGGTGGACGGTGAACACCAATGCCATGCCCAACAGATATCCAATGTGGGAGCGGCGGTGCGACGATTCGACTTGCTCGCGAAGACGGACTGACATTCAGCATGTATGTCGACTGACACGGCCTCTTCGCGAGCAAGTCGAATCGTCGCACCGCCGCTCCCACAGGTACTCATTGCCAATTCAGATTATGTGAACGATCAAATCAGCGAAGCGCGCCCGCTTGATGCCCAGGTCGGCCCGCAGGCCGCCTCGATTTGCTTTTGCGGTACACGCCCCCTCGAGAGGCTGAGCGCAGGTTCTGCGCAGTGGGCAACCCGGCATGGCGGCGTTTTTCAAGGTAGTTGTCGCGTCAACCGTCTAACTATGCCGCTCTTTTCTCGACCTGTTGCTCTCGATCCGGGTTCAACAGCACGGTGCCGATCGGCTCCCAGTTACGTGTGCAACCCGACCACCGTTCCGGCTTTTTCTCTTTGGCTCGTTCGTACAGCTCATGTCGCCGGGCCAAGACCTGATGGTCCAGTCCTCGATGCCGCTCAGCCGGTGTGACGAACCGGATACGGCTATGCCGGTGTTCGTTGTTGTACCAGCGCATGAAATCCCTCACCCAAGCTCGTGCGGCGTCCAGACTGGCAAAGCCATGCTGCGGCCATTGCGGGCAGTACTTCAGTGTTCTAAACAGCGACTCCGAGTAGGGATTGTCGTTGCTCACCCGCGGTCGGCCCCGCGAGGGCGTGATGCCCAGTTCGTACATCTTGCTCAACAGCGTCACCGATTTCATCGGCGCTCCGTTGTCCGAGTGCAGCACCAGCGGTTCGTGTAAACACTGCTCGCCGATCACGCTGCGTTGCAGCAGCGCGGCGGCTTTCTCGCCGCTTTCCGCGTCGTAGACCTCCCAGCCCACGGCCTTGCGGCTGTAAATATCCTCGATCAGATAGAGGTAGTAATACTTGCCGCGTATCGGCGACGGCAGATACGTGATGTCCCATGACCACACCTGATTGGGCGCTTCAGCCGCATGCGTCGTTGGGGCCGCGTGCCGCCTGGGGCGCTGGCTACGACCTCGATGCTGCTGTTGACCCGCCGCACGCAAGACGCGATAAAACGTTGCCTCCGACGCCAGATAGCGCCCTTGATCGGCCAGGCGCGGCACGATCTGGCTCGGCGGCAGATGGGCGTACTCCAGGCTGTTGCACAGCGTCACAATGGTCTGTCGCTCAGCCTCGTTTAGTGCATTTCGCGGCGTTGGCCGTGTGACAGTCGTTCGGGCATCGGCCTGGATAACGTCTGTTTCAGTCCACCGTTGCAAAGTCCGCAGCGATAGACCGATTTCCAGGCAGGCCCTGATTTTTCTGGCTCCCGCCGCGACCGCGTTGCTCAGCCAGTCCACGAGTAACTGCCGTTCTGGCAAAGACGTCAGTTGTCCTCGTTGTCGGTCCCCCAGTAGTCGTTGAGCTTTTTTCGCAGCACCAACAACGCCGCTGTTTCAGCGAGCGCCTTGTCTTTGCGGCGCAGTTCGCGCTCAAGTTCCTGGATGCGTTTCTTATCTTTGCGAGACTGCTCCCGATCTTCTTTTTGCTGGGCCTTTTCCGATTTCTGGCCGGTGATGAAGGCTTGTCGCCAGGCAGTGATTTGCTCGGGGTAAAGGCCTTTGCGGCGGCAATACTCGCCCAGGTCGATCTCGGACAAACCGGCCGCTTCAAGGACGACAGCAAACTTGGTTTCGGCTGACCAGTTCTGAGCCGATTGCTTGTTTTCGGACACTGCACTTCCTTCAGAACTGAGCTGCTTGCGCCAGTTGGACAAAGACATTTCGCTGACCCCTTCGCGCCGGGAAACCTCGGCCATCGACAGGTTCAGTGGGGGAAGCAGCATCTTGAGTAATGCGGCTCTGCGTTCAGGTGAATAGTACGGCACGACCAGTCTCTTTCCGCCCCCGATATGCTTTTTTAGGAAAAACCGGAGAGGCGACAACTATCCTGACACCGGGGGATGGATGCCGGGTTAGCCGCGCACGGCCATGGATGGCCGATCGCGGCGGGCCCACGGAGCAGGACCGGAGCGAGGGCATGCCGAGCCCTAGCGAGGCACCGAACGAAAGGGGCAAGAGCCCTTTGGTTACTTTGGGGCTTTTCCAAAGTGACCCGCTGTAAAAGCGGAACCATAAGCCGCTGTTACCGCAGAAACGGATATGCACCCGATCAAAAAAACTAAACCTGCCTAAACCTCATCAACTTCTTCAACAGCGGCCGCCCAAGCATCAACAAAAACACCGGCCCCCCCACCACCAGATAAAAGTAATAAGTCACCGCCCGCCAAATCAGAATCGCCGCCGCCGCCGTGGATTTCCCCACCATGGGCGCCAGCAACGCGGCCGAGGTCAATTCCGCCGCACCGGCGCCGCCCGGCAACAGGCTGAATTGCCCCGCGCTCAGCGAAAGCATCTGAATCAGAAAACTCCAGGCCCACTGCAAATCCGCGCCAAGCCCGCGCAACGCCAGATACAGCACACTGTACCGCAGCACCCAATGCACACAGGTCAGGGCAAATACTTTGATCAGTGTCTGAAAGGGCAACTTCAGCGTGTCAGTGAATGCCGCCAGAAAATGCAGGAGTTTTCGAGCCCAACGCATTCGCGTGCTGCCTTTGACATTAAGACGAACGAGCAGGCGCCCACTTAGGCGAATCAGCAGTCGGTGGTAGCACGCGATCACCACGCAACTGAGCAACCCACCGAACATCGACACGGCGCTGACAATCAGCAACCATTCCATACGTTCGCTCAGGTGCTGGAACAGCGCATAAATCAGAATCCCGCTTAACGCGCAGAGAAAGAACAGCAGATCGCTCAGTTGATCCATGGCGAAAACCGCGCTACCCCGTGCCGGGCGCACGCCGTTGCGTGCCAGCAGTGCCATGATCGTCAGCGGTCCGCCGCTGCCACCCGGTGTGGCGCAGTAGGCGAACTCGGCCGCCATCACCACGCCAAGGCTTTTGACCGGGCTGACCTTATCGCGCTGATCACCCAGCAACAGACGCAAGCGCATCGTGTTCAGCACCCAGCACAGCAGGATCATGCCGAACATGATCAACAGCCAGGTCAATGGAAAACCCTGCAGTCGCGACCAGGTCTGGTTACCGCCGAGCAACAGAGGAATCAGCACCGCAGCGAGCAGTGCGACAAACAGCAGAATCCCGCGGCTCATGCGGCGCGACCGGCACGGTCGTTGTGCAGCGCCAGCCACCGCGCCTTGGTCATTGGCACGCGGCCCTCGTCGAGCAGGCGCTTGAGGGTTTGCAGCCAATAATTGCGTGAGAATGGGTGGCGCATGTCCACTGGGTGCAACCCCAGACGAATCACCGGAGCCTGATGCCAGCGGTGTTCGCGCTGATCGCTGACCAGCTTCGACAAACCCCGACGCCAGGCACTGCGCGCACTCCAGACCAATCCCGGCGCGTCGACCGGGGTGAAATCCGGCAGACGATACAGGTGCTGCGGATCGCTGGTGTAACTCAGGGGTAACTGGCGCAAGGCCTGGCGCGTCCCTTCGCTCATCAACCACGCAGGGGCGACAAAACCCTCCAGCGGCCAGTGGTAGCGATGGAACACTTCAATGCCGGCCCGCAGTCGGGCCAGAGCGTCTTCCCGGGAAAGGTTGTAAAACTCGCCTTCGTGGGTATAGAGGCGGCGCATGAACCAGTCTCGTGGGGTGTGGGGCGTCGGGCTTTCATCGCAATGAAAATAGCCGTGCAATGCCAGTTCGTCGCCTCGGGCGACACGGCTGGCGAGCAGACGCCGAAATCCCGGATGGGCTTCCAGATCGTTGTGTCTGTGGAAATCCGGCACCACCAGCCAGGTCATCGGCACTTCGCACAGGGCGTCGACGGCTTCGACAAAGGGTTGGTAATCGGCCCAGGTTTGCGGCGCGACGTCGTGCAACACCAGTAACAGGCTGGGCGCGTTCATGGGTTCAGCCATTGGCGATCAGCGGCCATTGGTTGCCGAGGACGGCGTGATAATGGCCCAGCAGGCTGTTGACCACCATGTCCCAGGAATAATGTCGCTCGACATGACTGCGGGCCTGTTGGCCCAAAACGGCACTGCCCGAACCGAACAGCTCCCGTACGGCGTTGGCCATCGCCAGTGAGTTGTTCGGCGCGCAAAGCAGGCCGCATTCTGCGCTGATGATTTCCTGAAAGGACCCGGCTGCCACGGCCACCACCGGAATGCCGCAAGCCATGGCTTCGAGGATCACCAGGCCGAAGGTTTCCTGATCGCCGGCATGCACCAGTGCATCGGCACTGGCCATCAGTCTTGCGACTTGCGCCGCCGGGCAGAACTCATCGACCACGGTCACGTTGTCCGGCACCACCGCCGGCATCGACGAACCCACCAGCAGCAGGTGATAGCGTCGGCCCAGGTGTTTCATGCAGTCGAGCAACACCGGCAGGTTTTTTTCCTTGGAGCCGCGCCCGGCGAAAATCAGCAGATGGGTATTTTCATCGATGCCCAATTCAGCGCGCAGGCCCGGGTCTCGGGCATCGGGATGGAAGGTGTGCAGGTCGACACCCAGCGGTTGTACGAAAACGTTCTTCACACCGAGGCTGATCAATTTGTCGGCCATGATCCGGCTCGGCGCCAGCACTCGGTCGAAATTACCGTAGAGCTTGCTGACATAGGCTTCGACATTGGGGGTGACCCAGTTGCCCATGCGGTTGCTGACCAGCAGCGGCAGGTCGGAGTGATAAAAGCCGATCACCGGCACATCGAGTTGGCGGCGGGCATCGAGCGCCGCCCAAGCCGTGAGGTAAGGATCGCCGACTTCAATCAGATCGGGCTGCAAATCCTGCAGGACATTGCGCCATGGCGCGAGACGGAGAGGGAAACGATAGCCCTTGCCGAAGGGCAGGGCGGGAGCTGGGACGGTGAAAACGCCATCCTGTTCACTCAGGTGTGACCCAGGGATCAGCAGACTGTGGCGAATGCCCGACTTGAATCCCAGGCGACGGTGTTTTGCATCCAGATAAGTGCGAACGCCACCGCTGGCAGGGGCGTAGAACATGGTTATGTCAGCGATATGCACGATGAGCATTCCTCCGGTCCGTTGTTCTCCCTTGGTTGACCTTTATGAAGGATAGATGTTCGGTTGGGGTTTTGTGGGGAAGCCTGGACTTTGGACCGTTGTGTTGCGAGGGAGCTTGCTCCCGCTCGGCTGCGAAGCAGTCGTAATTCAGTCGGTGAGCTAGATCTGACACACCTACAGAATTTTGGGCTCGCTTCGCGACCCAGCGGGAGCAAGCTCCCTCGCCACAGGTCCGGGAAATACTAGATACGGAAACTGCCCACCAATTGTTTAAGACGCGAAGCCTGCTGTTCCAGGTCCGAACACGCCCGCAACGTCGATTGCAGGTTTTCCACCCCTTCCTGGTTCAGCGTGTTGATCTCGGTAATGTCGACATTGATCGACTCGACCACCGCCGTCTGTTCCTCGGTCGCCGTGGCCACCGACTGGTTCATCCCGTCGATTTCGCCAATCCGCAAGGTCACGCTGTTCAGACGCTCGCCCGCCAGGTTGGCGATTTCCACGCTGTCCTGACTGTGACGCTGGCTGTCGCTCATGGTGCTGACGGATTCGCGGGCGCCGACTTGCAGCTCCTCGATCATGGTCTGCACCTGCTGCGCCGATTCCTGCGTGCGGTGTGCCAGGTTGCGTACCTCATCGGCCACCACGGCAAAACCACGCCCGGCTTCACCGGCACGGGCCGCTTCGATCGCAGCGTTGAGCGCCAGCAGATTGGTTTGCTGGGAAATGCTGGTGATCACTTCGAGAATCTGTCCGATGTTCACGGTTTTGCTGTTCAGCGATTCGATGTTGGTGCTCGAAGCGCTGAGCATGCTCGACAGCTGGTTCATCGCAACAATGCTGCGATCCACCACTTGCTGGCCGTCTTCGGCCAGGCTGCGGGCATCGCTGGCCTGACTCGACGCCTGGGCGGCGTTGCGCGCAATTTCCTGGGCCGCGGCGCCGAGCTGGTTGATCGCGGCGGCGACGCTGCTGGTGCGCGAGGCTTGCTGATCGGAGTTGTACATCGACGAGTTGGAAGCCGCGACCACACGCAGCGCCACTTCGTTGACCTGCCCGGTGGCCGAAGAGACTTCGCGGATCGAGGTGTGAACGCGCTCCACGAAGCGGTTGAACGCGGTGCCGAGGGTGCCGAATTCGTCGTTGTTCTGGATCGTCAGGCGTTTGGTCAGGTCGCCTTCGCCGTCGGCGATGTCGGCCATCGCGCGGGTCATTACGTGCAGCGGCTGGATCAGGAAGCGGATCAACATGCCCAGCAGGGCGATGATGATCGCGACCGCGATGACGGTCGCAACCACCGCCGAGGCGCGGAATTCGCTGAGCTTCGAGAAGGCTTTGTCTTTATCCACCGACAGACCGATGTACCAGTTGACGGAAGACAGGCCTTTGATCGGGGTGAAAGTGACGATGCGGGTTTTGCCATCGACTTCTATTTCACTGAAATCGCTGCTGATGCGCGGTGTGTTTTTCGGGTACGCCTCGGCCAGGGATTTCATCACCAGCGCTTTGTCCGGGTGCACCAGAATCTTGCCGTCGGCGCTGATCAGGAACGCATAACCCATACCGCCGAAGTCCAGCGCATTCAGGCTGTCAGCGATCACTTGCAGGCTCAGGTCGCCGCCAACCACGCCGATGTTCTGACCGTCCTTGAGGACGCTATTGACGATGGAGATGACCAGTTGGCCGGAGGCCAGATCGATGTAGGGTTCGGTCAGTGCCGGGCCGCTGGTGCTTTGGGCACTCTTGTACCAGGGACGGGCGCGCGGGTCATAGCCATCCGGCATTTTGCTGTCGGGGCGGATGATGAAGGTGCCATCCTTGTTGCCCAGATAGGCGCCCATGAAGGTCGACGTCACCGCCTTCTGGTCCAGCAGCTTGGTGACGTTGCCGATGTCGGCGTTCAGCGCGACGTTTTGTGAGAGGTTTTCGACCAGCAGACTGCGGCCGGTCAGCCAGGTCCGGATATTGTTGGCTGTCACGTTGCCCATTTCTTGCAGGTAGTTGTCCAGGTCCTCGCGAATGGCGTTGCGCTGCAAATAGTCGTTGTACAGCGTGAACGAGGCGAACGCGGCAATGACGATGAGGGCGGCGGCAAGCAGGATTTTGTGGCTGAAGCGCAGATTTTTGTTCATGGCGTGGGGTTCCGCTAAGGTCTTAATGCCCAAGGCGTGCTTTTATAAAGAAACGCACAGTGGGCGGTCTTGAAAACAAAGCGGATATCTCCGTCCTCTCCTTGGGGGGATTACCGACGCTTTTCAGTCTTTTGTATCGGCCGTGCAGGAATAAAGATTAACCATGGGTGACCAAATGCCTGATTCATTGCAACTTGTTATCGGTGCCGATCTCGCGGGGCAGCCGATCGCCCAGGCCATGCGCCTGGCGAACCGTCACGGTCTGGTCGCGGGCGCTACCGGGACCGGCAAGACCGTCACCTTGCAACGAATGGCCGAAGCGTTCAGCGATGCCGGCGTGGCCGTGTTTGCGGCGGATATCAAAGGTGACCTGTGCGGTCTCGGCGCGGCCGGCAACCCTCAAGGCAAAATTGCCGAGCGAATCGCCGGGATGCCCTGGTTGAATCACACGCCTCAGGCATATCCGGTCACCCTGTGGGACATTCACGGTCAGTCCGGTCATCCATTGCGCACCACCTTGAGCGAAATGGGACCGTTATTGATTGGCGCCCTGCTGGAGTTGACTGACAGTCAGCAGTCGGCGTTATACGCCGCGTTCAAGGTCGCGGACCGCGAAGGCTTGCTGCTGCTGGATCTGAAGGATCTTAAGGCGCTGCTCAATCACCTGCGTGACCACCCCGAATTGCTGGGGGACGACGCCGCGCTGATGACTACGGGGTCGAGTCAGGCGCTGTTGCGGCGGTTGGCGATTCTGGAACAACAGGGCGCCGAAGCGTTGTTTGGCGAGCCGGCGCTGCAACTCGAAGACATTCTGCAGCCAACCGCCGACGGTCGCGGGCGCATTCACTTGCTGGATGCCAGCCGTCTGGTGCACGAAGCGCCAAAGGTCTACGCGACGTTCCTTTTGTGGCTGCTGGCCGAACTGTTCGAGCAACTGCCGGAGCGTGGCGATGCCGACAAACCGCTGCTGGCGCTGTTTTTCGATGAAGCGCATTTATTGTTTGCCGATACACCCAAGGCGTTGCAGGAACGTCTGGAGCAAGTGGTGCGGCTGATTCGCTCGAAAGGCGTGGGCGTGTATTTCGTTACCCAGTCGCCGGGCGATTTGCCGGATGACGTGCTGGCGCAGCTCGGCTTGCGCGTTCAGCATGGTTTGCGCGCGTTCACTGCCAAGGAACAGAAATCCCTTCGGGCCGTGGCTGAGGGCTTCCGGCCTAATCCGGCGTTCGATGCCTTGTCGGTGTTGACTGAACTGGGGATTGGCGAAGCGCTGGTCGGCACGTTGCAGGACAAGGGCACGCCGGAGATGGTCCAGCGTGTCCTCGTCGCACCGCCGCAATCGCGGATCGGGCCGCTGAGCGAAACCGAGCGCACGGTGCTGATCGCCGGCTCGCCGTTCAAGGGGCGGTATGACAAACCGGTTGATCGTGAGTCGGCCTATGAGGTGTTGATGGGCCGCAAAGGGTTGGCGCCAGAAGCCGAAACAGCGCCGGGCAAGGCTGCGCCGGAGGAGCCGAGCTTCACCGACAAGGCCGGGGAATTTCTCGGCACGGCCGCAGGGCAGGCACTGAAATCGGCGATGCGACAGGCGGCCAATCAGTTGGGGCGGCAGTTGGTGCGCGGGTTGATGGGCTCGCTACTCGGTGGCAACAAACGTCGCTAAAAGCAAAAGATCGCAGCCTGCGGCAGCTCCTACATTGGAATGTGTACACCTGTAGGAGCTGCCGAAGGCTGCGATCTTTTGATCTTGCTTTTAAACCTTGGGTTTGGCGTGAGCCGCCAACCGCTCCAGCGCTGCTCGCAGATTCGGATCGCTGATCCCCTCAGCCGTAGCCTGAATGGTCGCGCCAGCATCGGTGGACAAACTGATGGTATGCCCCGCCGCCCCTTGCTGAACGGTCGGTGGCTGCACCTTGAACAGAATCCGGGTCAGGCTGGCGAATTCATCAAACATCTGTAACTGCCGTTGCAGACGCTTCTGTTGATAACGCAGACGCGTTGCCCAATGACCATCGGTGACAATCAGCAGCAAACTGCCTTCGCGCCACGACGCCACATGGCAATGCTCGCGGGCGGCCGGCTGCAATTGGCTTTCCAGCAGACGTTGTAAATGACCCAGGCGTTGAGCGTGGCCAAAGATGGCTTTGAGCGGCTTGGCTTCGCGAAGCAGAACGGCGGGTGCTCTGGCCGTGAGAGGGCGAAATGCCATGATCAGACACCTGAAGTAACAGAGCCGCCATGGTAGCAGAAAGCACTGGATGCGCCCGACCCATTGCTTTGCGCGCGCTTTACCCATTAAATCAACAAGTAACTTCTGCCGTAACTGGCTTGAAGTTCATCAAAAAGCCCTTATTTTAAGTGAGCCCCGTTACAACGCAGTGCATGCATCGTGGAACAACGCCACTTTCCTCACCATCGTTTCCGGGTAGAATGCTCGTTCGCATGCGGCCATGAGGGCTGCACGGGCGACTCACGGGGCCGCCCTCCATCCCTTTAGTGTGGAAGATCCTGCCGATATGTTTGCGCCTTTGTTAAAGAAACTTTTTGGAAGCAAGAACGAGCGTGAAGTCAAACGCATGCTCAAGACGGTGCAACTCGTCAATGCCTTCGAAGAGCAAATGGTGGCCCTTTCGGACGATCAATTGCGTGCCAAGACAGATGAGTTCAAGGCCCGCATCGCCAAAGGGGAAACCCTCGACAAGCTGCTGCCAGAAGCCTTTGCGGTCGCCCGCGAAGCCGGCAAGCGCGTCATGGGTATGCGCCACTTCGATGTCCAGCTGATCGGCGGCATGACCTTGCATGAAGGCATGATCGCGGAAATGCGTACCGGTGAAGGCAAGACCCTGGTGGCCACACTGGGCGTTTACCTCAACGCGCTGTCCGGCAAAGGCGTGCACGTTGTTACCGTGAACGACTACCTGGCCCGCCGTGACGCCAACTGGATGCGTCCGCTCTACGAATTCCTCGGCATGTCGGTCGGTGTGGTCACGCCATTCCAGCCGCCGGAAGAGAAACGTCAGGCCTACGCCGCCGACATTACCTACGGCACCAACAACGAATTCGGTTTCGACTACCTGCGCGACAACATGGCGTTCAGCATGGAAGAAAAATTCCAGCGCGAACTCAACTTTGCCGTGATCGACGAAGTCGACTCCATCCTCATCGACGAAGCCCGTACTCCGCTGATCATTTCCGGTCAGGCCGAGGACAGCTCGAAGCTGTACATCGAGATCAACAAACTGATCCCGCAGCTGCAATTGCACGTCGAAGAAGTCGAAGGCGAAGTCACCAAGGCCGGCCATTACACCGTCGACGAGAAGACCCGTCAGGTCGAACTCAACGAAGCCGGTCACCAGTTCATCGAAGACATGCTGACCCGCGTTGGCCTGCTGGCTGAAGGCGAGAGCCTGTATTCGGCGCACAACCTGGGCCTGCTGACCCACGTTTATGCCGGCCTGCGCGCCCACAAGCTGTTCAATCGCAACGTTGAATACATCGTGCAGGACGGTCAGGTCGTCCTAGTCGACGAACACACCGGTCGTACCATGCCGGGTCGCCGTTTGTCCGAAGGCCTGCACCAGGCCATCGAAGCCAAGGAAAACCTGAACATCCAGGCCGAAAGCCAGACACTGGCCTCGACCACGTTCCAGAACTACTTCCGTCTGTACAACAAGCTGTCCGGCATGACCGGTACCGCGGACACCGAAGCGTTCGAATTCCACCAGATCTACGGCCTGCAGGTCATGGTCATCCCGCCTAACAAGCCGTTGGCGCGTAAAGACTACAACGACCTGGTGTTCCTGACCGCCGAAGAGAAATACGCGGCGATCATCAACGACATCAAGGAGTGCATGACTCACGGCCGTCCGGTGCTGGTGGGTACTGCAACCATCGAAACTTCCGAACACATGTCTGCGCTGCTGCAGAAGGAAGGCATCGAGCACAAGGTTCTGAACGCCAAGTTCCACGAAAAAGAAGCCGAGATCATTGCCCAGGCCGGTCGCCCGGGTGCACTGACCATCGCCACCAACATGGCCGGTCGTGGTACCGACATCCTGTTGGGCGGCAACTGGGAAGTGGAAGTCGCGTCCCTGGAAGATCCAACGCCGGAGCAGATTGCCCAGATCAAGGCCGACTGGCAGAAACGCCACCAGCAAGTGCTCGAGTCGGGTGGCTTGCAGGTGATCGCGTCCGAACGTCACGAATCGCGCCGTATCGACAACCAGCTGCGTGGTCGTGCCGGTCGTCAGGGTGACGCCGGTTCCAGCCGTTTCTACCTGTCGCTGGAAGACAGCCTGATGCGCATCTTCGCCTCTGACCGGGTGAAGAACTTCATGAAAGCCCTGGGCATGCAGTCCGGTGAAGCGATCGAGCACCGCATGGTGACCAACGCCATCGAGAAGGCCCAGCGCAAGGTTGAAGGTCGCAACTTCGATATCCGCAAGCAACTGCTCGAGTTCGACGACGTCAACAACGAACAGCGTAAAGTGATCTATCACATGCGTAACACGTTGCTGGCCGCCGACAACATCGGTGAAACCATCGCCGACTTCCGTCAGGACGTACTCAACGCGACCGTCAGCGCACACATTCCACCGCAATCGCTGCCTGAGCAGTGGGACGTGGCCGGTCTGGAAGCGGCGTTGCAGAGCGACTTCGGTGTGGCACTGCCGATCCAGCAATGGCTCGACGAAGACGATCACCTGTACGAAGAAACCCTGCGCGAGAAACTGATGCAGGAGCTGATTGCAGCGTACAACGAGAAAGAAGACCAGGCCGGCGCCGATGCGCTGCGCACCTTCGAGAAGCAAATCGTTCTGCGCGTGCTGGACGACCTGTGGAAAGATCACCTGTCGACCATGGACCACTTGCGTCACGGCATCCACTTGCGTGGCTACGCCCAGAAGAACCCGAAGCAAGAGTACAAGCGCGAGTCGTTCACGCTGTTCTCCGAGCTGCTGGATTCGATCAAGCGCGACTCGATTCGTGTGCTGTCGCACGTCCAGGTTCGCCGCGAAGACCCGATCGAAGAAGAACAACGCCTGCGCCAGGAAGCCGAAGCACTGGCGGCGCGCATGCAGTTCCAGCACGACGAAGCGCCTGGTCTCGAGCAACCGGAACTGCTCGGTGAAGAGGTTGATGTAGCCCTCGCCGTCGCCCCGGTACGCAACGAACAGAAGCTGGGCCGTAACGAACTGTGCTACTGCGGTTCGGGCAAGAAATTCAAGCATTGCCACGGGCAGATCCAGTAAAACCCGTTTCATACGCTGAAATACCCGCGCCGCGACCGGCATCAGCCGTCGCGGCGTTTTGCCATTTACACCACCGTTCTTCCTGAAAGCGGTGCTGACATCATTTATTAAGGAGCGCATTCATGGCTGTTGGTCTTGGTCCTTTGCCAACGTTGCACCCGGTTGCCGGTTTTGAACTCGGTATCGCCTCGGCCGGTATCAAGCGCCCTGGGCGCAAGGATGTCGTGGTCATGCGCTGTGCCGAAGGTTCCACCGTCGCGGGCGTGTTCACCCTGAACGCTTTTTGCGCCGCGCCGGTGATCCTGGCCAAGCAGCGCGTGCAAGGTCCGGTGCGTTACCTGCTGACCAACACCGGCAATGCCAACGCCGGCACCGGCGAACCGGGCCTGGCCGCCGCCGAGCGCACTTGCGCAAAACTGGCTGAATTGACCGGCGTCGATGCCAGTCTGGTGCTGCCGTACTCCACCGGTGTGATCGGCGAACCACTGCCGGTCGAGAAGATCGAAGGCGCACTGCAAGCCGCTCTCGACGATCTGTCGGTGAACAATTGGGAAGCCGCCGCCACCGGCATCATGACCACTGACACCCTGCCAAAGGGTGCCAGCCGCCAGTTTCAGCATGACGGCGTGACCATCACCGTCACCGGTATCAGCAAAGGCGCGGGCATGATCCGTCCGAACATGGCCACCATGCTCGGCTACATCGCCACCGACGCCAAAGTCTCCCGCGATGTTTTGCAAAACCTGTTGCTGGATGGCGCCAACAAGTCATTCAACCGCATCACCATCGACGGCGACACCTCGACCAACGACTGCTGCATGCTGATCGCCACCGGTCAGGCCGCGCTGCCGGAAATCACCTCCGCGAGCGGTGAAATGTTCGCCAAGCTCAAGCAGGCCGTATTCGAAGTGTGCATGGACGTGGCCCAGGCCATCGTTCGCGACGGCGAAGGCGCGACCAAGTTCGTCACCGTTGAAGTCAACGGCGGCGGCAATCACCAGGAATGCCTGGACGTCGGTTACACCGTGGCTCACTCGCCGTTGATCAAGACCGCACTGTTCGCGTCCGACCCGAACTGGGGCCGCATCCTTGCCGCCGTCGGCCGTGCCGGCGTGCCAAACCTGGACGTGAGCAAAATCGACGTGTTCCTAGGTGACGTGTGCATCGCCAGCCGTGGCGCCCGCGCATCGACCTACACCGAAGCCCAGGGCGCGGCGGTGATGCAGCAGGAAGAGATCACCATCCGTATCGAACTGGGTCGCGGCGAGTGCAGCGAAACCATCTGGACCACTGACCTGTCCCACGAATACGTGAAGATCAACGCCGAGTACCGTACTTAAGACCGAGTCGTCGCCATTCGCGAGCAAGCCCGCTCCCACATTGGATTTGTGTACATCACAATCCCCTGTGGGAGCGGCGGTGCGGCGATCCGACTTGCTCGCGAAGGCGGACTACCAGACACTAAAAATTCTGGCCTGTTTCCCTCATCAAAAGGTCCCGAACATGAGCCTCCACCTGATCATCGGCGACAAACTGCTTTCCTCCTGGTCCCTGCGCGGCGCACTGGCCCTCGATCTTGCCGGCGCTCCATACACCGAAGAGCTCATCAAGCTGAACCAGCCGGACACCCGTGAACGTCTGCTCAAGCATTCGCCGACCGGTAAAGTCCCGCTGCTGAAATCCGTACACGGCACCATCGCCGATTCCCTGGCGATTGCCGAGTACCTGGCCGAACAATTCCCTGACGCCGGCCTCTGGCCCAAAGACGTCGCCGCCCGCGCCCAGGCACGTTCGGCGTGCGCGCAGATGCACGCCGGGTTCTTCGCCATGCGTGGCAACATGCCGTTCGATCTGAGCCGCGACGCACCGCTGTCGCCGACGCCGGCTGACGTCCAGGCGGACATCGAACGCATGCTGGCGTTGTGGGCCGAGTGCCGCGAAACCGCGACCGAAACCGGTCCGTTCCTGTTTGGCGGCGCGACCCTGGCTGATGCCTTCTTCGCGCCAATTGCCGTTCGTCTGCGCACCTATCAGGTGAAGTTGCCGGCGGTGGATGAGGCCTACGTCGAAACGATCTACCAATGGCCAGCCTTCAAGGCCTGGCAAAAGGCAGGTCTGGAGGAGGTCGGGCAGTGAAACGAGTACACGTGGCCGCCGCTGTTATCCGTGACAGCGTTGGCAAAATTCTTATCGCGCGTCGTGCCGACACTCAGCATCAGGGCGGCCTGTGGGAGTTTCCCGGTGGCAAGGTCGAGGCCGATGAGGCAGTCGAAACCGCGTTGGCTCGCGAGCTTCACGAAGAGTTGGGGATTGTGGTCAACGCTGCACGACCATTGATCAAGGTCCGTCATGACTACCCGGACAAGCAAGTGTTGCTGGATGTCTGGGAAGTCTCGGCCTTTACCGGCGAACCACACGGTGCCGAAGGCCAGCCTTTGGAGTGGGTCGCGCCGCGTGATCTGCCGAGCTATGAATTTCCGGCAGCCAATCAGCCGATCGTTGCAGCCGCACGGTTGCCTGCGCAGTACCTGATTACCCCCGAAGACCTGGAAACCCCGGCCCTGCTGCGTGGAATTCAGAAAGCCATCGCAGGCGGTATCAAGCTGATCCAGCTGCGGGCGCCCAACGGCTACGACCCGAAATACCGCGACCTGGCGGTGGATGCGGCGGGGCTGTGTGCCGGCAAGGCGCAGTTGATGATCAAGGGGCCGTTCGAGTGGCTGGGCGATTTCCCGTCGGCCGGTTGGCACATCACCTCGGCACAACTGCGCAAATACGCGGCTGCCGGCCGTCCGCTGCCGGCGTCGCGCTGGCTGGCGGCGTCCTGCCATAACGCTGAAGAACTGGCGCTGGCGGAGCAGATGGGCGTGGACTTTGTGACCTTGTCGCCGGTGCAGCCGACCTTGACGCACCCGGGGGCTCAGCCGTTGGGTTGGGAGCAGGCTTCGGTATTGATCGAGGGGTTCAGCAAACCGGTGTTCTTGCTGGGTGGCGTTGGCCCGGCTGAGCAGCAGAAGGCCTGGGAGGCGGGCGCCCAAGGTGTGGCAGGGATTCGGGCGTTCTGGCCTGATTCTTTGGTGTAACTACTGGCCTCTTCGCGAGCAAGCCCGCTCCCACATTTGATTTGTGTACGCCGCAGTTCCAATGTGGGAGCGGGCTTGCTCGCGAAGGGGGCCTTACAGGCGCCGATCAATCCTGAGGCTTCACCGCCGGCTGCCAAAGAATCTCCGCAACCCCCTGACGCTTCGCAATCAACCGCGCCACCACAAACAACAAATCCGACAACCGATTGATATACGCCAACCCAACCCCGGCCAACGGTTCAATCGCATTCAAATGCTGACACCGCCGCTCGGCACTGCGCGCCAGACTTCTGCACACATGAGCCTGGGCAATCAGCGCGGAACCGCCCGGCAGAATAAAATTCTCCAGCGGCCCCAGTTCTTCATTCCACACATCAATCGCCGCTTCCAGGCGTTCAATTTCTGCCGCGTTCAGCGCCTGATACACCGGCATCGCCAGCTCTCCACCCAGATCGAACAGCCGATGCTGACAAGGTGCCAACACCTCGATCACTTCGTTCAAACCCGGATACTCACCACTTTCCGCCGCCAGCCCGGCCAACAGCACACCGACCTGACTGTTCAACGTATCGACTTCACCAATGGCCTCGATCCGCGGGTGGTCCTTGGGCACACGGCGGCCGTCGCCCAGCCCGGTTTCGCCTTTGTCGCCGGTTCGGGTGTAAATCTTCGACAAGCGAAAGCCCATGGTTACCTCGATAGCTGATTGAGTTCTTGAGAGACGAGCGGGCTGCTCGCCAACGGCAGACGCAAAGTGAAACAGGTGCCTTGGCCCAGGGTCGATTGCACTTCCATCTGACCTTTGTGGTTGTTGGTGATGATGAAATACGAGACCGACAGCCCAAGCCCGGTGCCCTGACCGATTTCCTTGGTGGTGAAGAACGGCTCGAAGGTGCGTTTGCGCACGCTCTCGCTCATGCCGATGCCGTTGTCCTCGACCTGGATTTCCGCCCACGGTGGATTCAGCTTCGTGCGAAGAATGATTCGCCCCGGCTCACGGTCATCTTCGCGCTGGTGAATGGCTTGCGCGGCGTTTTTCAGTAGGTTGAGCAGCACTTGTTCAAGTTCGTTGGCGGTGCCGGGCACTGGGCCCAGCGTCGGATCGAACTGGCGAATGATCGCCTGACCCTTGAAGTCGAAGCCGATCGCCAGGTCGAAATCGTTGCCGGCGATTTCCACGGCCTGATCGATCAGCGCCGGTAGATCGCACGGGGCCATTTGCCGGGTGCTGCGGCGGCTGAAACTGAGCATGTGGGTCACGATCTTCGCTGCCCGTGCGCCCGCCTGCTGAATGCCGTCGAGTAACTGCGGCACTTCACGCGCTTTCAGGTACTCGTTGACCGTGTCCAGCTCGATGCCGATCTGTTCGGCCTGTTCGAGGTTTTTCGGCAGCTCGGGGGACAGGCGCCGGCGAATGTTCTGCACGTTATGCAGGATCGCGCCCAACGGGTTGTTGATCTCATGGGCCATGCCGGCGGCGAGGCCACCGACCGAGAGCATTTTTTCCGACTGCACCATCATTTCTTCCAGGGACAGGCGCTGGGTAATGTCGTCGATTCGGATCACCACGCCACGCCCGGCGCCGCCCATCAGCGGGTAAAACGTCAGGGCGTATTGCTTGGGCTCATCGTCCTTGAACCAGGTCACGCGCTCGATCTTCGCCACTGTGTGTTGCTCGACGGTTTGTTTGAGCTGCGGCAGAAATGGCTTGAGCGGTTCGAAGGCGAGGAAGATCGGCTGATTCAGCGCTTCGTCCAGCCGCGTGCCGGAGAGGGCGCTGGCCTCCTGATTCCATTGCGTCACGTAGAGCTGCTCGTCGAGGGCGATCAGCGCTGATGGCATGGAGTCGATGATGCTGTTGAGGTAGTTCTGAAACCCGGTGAGTTTCTTCTCGATCTTGCTGCGCACCTGGACTTCGAGTTCCAGTTTGCGGTTGGTGTGACGGGTTTCTTCGGCCAGGCCCTGGGCCTGATCGTAAGCGGCCTGAGAATCGTCACGCGCGCGTTTGAGTTGCTGCTCCCGCGCCTCGATCCGCGAGAGCATGGTGTTGAAGGCCTCGGCCAGACTGCCGATTTCGTCGTGGTTGCCGCGGGAAGCGCGCAGGGCGTAGTTCTCTTCCCGGGTCACTTGCCGGGACAGTTCTTCCAACTGATGGATCGGCCGCGTTATCAGGTGTTTGATCTGCCGGGCGATCACCAGCCACAACAGCACACTGAAAATCAGGATGCCGAGGCTGGCGGTCAAAGTCCCGGTGTAGAAGGCCATTGGCAACTCGCTGCTGGCGACCAGTAACAAGTGGCCGGGCGCAGTGCCGGGGCGGGGCAGGGTGATCAGCTGATTGCTGCGAAATTCAGTGGCTTGCCAGGATTCGATGTGGCGGAAGCGCTCCGGCAGGTTCAGATGATCACTCTGTTGCAACTGCGCCAGTCGTTCACCCTTGCCGTTATACAGCGCCGCTGCGCGCAAAGGTGAGTAACTGTTGAGTTCATTGAGCAGGCGTTGCGCGCTTTGTGGCGATGCCAGTGCTTCGGACACCAGGCTCGGGTTGGACACCAGCCGGCCAATGGTTTGCAAGGCCTGGGGCGCCATGCTTTCCTGGGAAATGTAGTACGCGGCGCTGATGAAGGTCAGGTTGGCAACCAGCAAAACGGTGGTCAATAGCACCAGCAGGGCAGCCAGCAGTTTCTGGCCGACCGGAAGGTTTTCAAGGCGCTCGCGCAATGGCATCAGTTTTATCGCTGAAAAGGAACAAGTGGCCAGCGTAGCCGCTGCTCAGTCGCTGGGCAATCCAAGGCTGTGCAGATGGGTAATCAGCCGCTGTTGCAACTGGTTGAGGTGCGGAAGGTTCAGCTGATGTCGCGAGGCAATTTTGCAGACGTAGCCCAACAGGTAGCTGATTTCGGTTCGGCGCCGATTCGCGACGTCCTGATACATCGAGGAGAAATTGGCTGCTGTGGCGTGAATCACCCGCTCGACTTCCTGCTGGAGGTCCTCGGCCGCTGCCGGCTGGCCGCAGCGTTCAAGCAACTCGGTCAATTCACCGCAGAGGGTGGCGACTTCGCAGTGATGGTCTTGCAAGCCGCCGTTGCGGCAATCGTGCAGCACCGTCAGCGGATTGATCGCACAGTTGAGCGCCAGTTTGCGCCACAGCCTTGTGAGAATGTCAGTGCTCCATTCGTGGGGGATGCCGGCGGCACTCACGTCATCCAGCAAGATTGGCGCCACGGGATGTCCGGCATCCCCCAGCCAGGTGTAACCGTGACCGGCGAACACTGCGCGCCAGTCGCCATCGCGAAACGCGCCTTCGGTGCTCGACGCATAAATGCAGCGCGCCTGCGGAATCTGCGCGGCGACAGCGTCCTGACTGCCGAGGCCGTTCTGCAACAGGATCAGCTCGGCGCCAGGCGCCAGTCGCGGTGCCAGTCGGGCCACGGCCTGCTCGGCATCGTAGGCTTTGCAGGCCACCAGCAGGCGATTGATCGGCTCGTCGCTGTCGGCCGTCTCGCCGGGTATGTCCCAGGTTTTTGCTTCGCCGTGCTCCACCAGCGTCAGACCGCCCGCTGACTGATAAGACTGTAAACGCGCCGCATCCCGCACAATCAGCCTGACCGGCACCCCGGCCCGCGCCAGACGCGTGGCCCATAAGGTGCCGAGGCTGCCGGCGCCCAAAACATGCCAGGTCGTGGACATCAGCTTTTTGCTCTGTTTAAGGCGCTCATCGGAGGCTCGCAGTGAATGATGGGAAAGACCCGTTATAATCAGCGCGGATTTTAACCGCAAGCCAGGCGTGCTCCATCTTGATCGAGCGCGCCCTTTATTGGAGAGATTACATGCCGTCGTTCGACGTGGTATCCGAACTGGACAAACACGAAGTCACCAACGCGGTCGAGAACGCCGTCAAGGAACTCGATCGTCGTTATGACCTGAAAGGCAAAGGCACCTTCGAGTTCAAGGAAAAGGACCTGACCGTCAACCTGACCGCTGAAGCCGATTTCCAGCTCGAAGCGATGATTGAGATCCTCAAGCTGGCGCTGGTCAAGCGCAAAATCGACGTGCAGTGCCTTGAAGTCAAGGATGCCTACGCGTCGGGCAAGCTGATGAAGCAGGAAGCCGTCCTCAAGGAAGGCATCGACAAAGAGCTGGCGAAGAAAATCGTCGCTCACGTCAAGGACGCCAAGTTGAAGGTTCAAGCGGCCATTCAGGGCGAGCAAGTGCGCATCACCGGCAAGAAGCGTGACGATTTGCAGGAAGCCATCGCGGCCCTGCGCGCCAAGACGTTCGACATGCCGCTGCAGTTCAACAACTTCCGCGACTGATTGTTCAGTGGGAACCTCTCGGCGTTTTCGGCGTCCGAGGCCCAAGCAGCGGCAGAAAGGCTGTCCCCGGAAGGGAGCAGCCTTTCTGCCGCTTATTTTTTCGCGTGCCGGGTAGCCGGAAATCAGGAGAACGTAGATGGACTTGAATGCTGAAGTGGACAACCTGGTCAAGGCGTCCCAAGCCTGGATTCCGATGATCATGGAATACGGCAGCCGTGTGCTGCTGGCGATCATCACACTGGCCATCGGTTGGTGGCTGATCAATAAAGTGACGCAGAAACTGGGCGGTCTGATCGCGCTGCGTAACGCCGACCTGGCGCTGCAAGGGTTCATCAGCAGCCTGGCGAACATTATTCTCAAGATTTTGCTGATCGTCAGCGTGGCCTCGATGATCGGCGTGGAAACGACTTCCTTCGTTGCGGCAATCGGTGCGGCGGGTCTGGCAATTGGTCTGGCGTTGCAGGGCAGCCTGGCGAACTTCGCCGGTGGCGTGCTGATTCTGCTGTTCCGTCCGTTCCGTATTGGTGACTGGATCGAAGCTCAAGGGGTGGCCGGCACTGTCGACAGCATTCAGATCTTCCACACCGTGCTGCGCACCGGCGATAACAAAACCATCATCGTGCCTAACGGCAACCTGTCGAACGGCATCATCACCAACACTAATCGTCAGCCGACCCGCAAGGTCGTGTTCGATGTGGGTGTGGATTACGAAGCGGACTTGCAGAAGGCCCGTGAAGTGTTGCTTGATCTGGCCAAGGATGAGCGCATTTTGGCTGAGCCGGCTCCGCAGGCGGTCATTTCTACCCTGGGCGACAGTTCCATTACTGTTTCCCTGCGAGTGTGGGTGAAGACGGCGGATTACTGGGATGTGATGTTCATGTTTAACGAACAATCGCGGGACCGGTTGAAAACGGCCGGTATCGATATCCCGTTTCCACAGCGGGTGATTCGAGTGGTTCAGGAATCAGCAGTGCAGTAAGCAACACAGGCAACAAAAAAGGCCCATCCGAAGATGGGCCTTTTTATTTGTTACCGCAAACTAACTGGATGCGATTACAAAATCGACAGCGGGTAGTCGACGATCACACGGAACTCTTTCACGTCGCCTTCACCTTCGTCGGCGTTAGCAAAGTGCCAAGCTTGACGGAAGCGGACGGACAGATCTTTTGCCGGGCCAGACTGAACAACGTACTTGGCTTCGAAGTTGGTTTCGTTGTGCTTGCCGTCTTCACCATAGAAACCGGTGTAAGCGCTGTTTGCTGGGGTTTTGGTGCCGTCGATGTCCCAACCTTTCACGTAACGGGTCATGAAGCTCAGACCTGGAACGCCGTACTCAGCCATTTTCAGGTCGTAACGAACCTGGGCAGACTTCTCACCAGGGGCGTTGAAGTCAGAGTACTGGATGGAGTTGGCGAGGAAGATCGAGTCGCCGCCACGGTTGTTCTTGCCGATACCGACGTAGTCGAACGGGGTATCGCCATTAACCTTTTGGAAGGCCAGGGTGATGGTGTGTGCTTTCAGGAACGAGAGAGCAGTGGCCAGCGAGTAGGCCGTGTTGCTGATGTCACCGGCTTTCGCGTCACCGGTGTCGGTGGTGCGATAGATGTTGAAGTCAGTGTTCAGCGACGTGTCACCACCAAATGGAGTGGTGAGGTTCACGTTGGCGTAGTACTGGTTCCAGATGTCTTCCAGCTTGGCGCCATACAGCGATGCGGAAAGGTTATCGGTAATGCCGTACTTGCCACCGAAATAGTCCATGCTGTTGGCTTTCTCGCCAGCATAGTTTGCCCACAGGTCGCCGTCACGGGCGTTTTTGTCCTGGCTGGAACCCGAGTAGAAGTGACCGGCTTCGAGGTCAAGGTCTTTGACTTCGCTGCTCTGCAGTTGGAAACCGCTGGCAACTTGAGGAAGGATACGGGAACCGCCAACAGCAAACACTGGAGCAGTGCTTGGCGACATGTCGCCGAATTTCAGCTCGGTTTTGGATACGCGGAATTTAACGGCTGCGCCGGCTTTACCCTGGCTGTCGTTGACGTCGCGGCCACCGTTGGCGTTGACGGTGTCGCTACGGCTCATGTTGCCCGAACCGGAAGTGCCATCGCCGCCATCCAGTTTGATGGCCAGGTAGCCGAATGCATCAACACCAACGCCAACAAGACCCTGGGTGTAACCGGAGTTGTAGGTGCCCCAAAGACCTTGAGTCCAGTCTTTGACGTCGCGGCCGCCGTCTTTGTTGTCACGGTTGAAGTAGTAGTTGCGAACCAGCAAGTTCAACGAGCTGTCTTCAACAAAACCCTTGGCTTCAGCCTGGTCACTTACGAAAGGTGCGGCCGTAGCCATTTGAGTACTGGCTGCTGCTGCAACTGCCAGTGCGATCATGCTCCACTTCATCACGCGCATCGTGATTTGCTCCTTTGGTTTTAAGAGTACTGCCGTCCCACCTGTTTTATTATCTGGGCGGCTCTTTCTTTTTTGAGTCGGCGCAAAGTTATATCACGCTGACCATGTTGGCGATACTTGCACATCTAACCTTTCGACTTCTTTACGACCCTGTCGCAAACGGCTTGGTAGATGTCGCAAATTTACAGCCCCAATGCAATAGGAATGACAGCGTCAGCGCTGTTTTCCAAGGAGCGAGCATCGGTAAAAAGAGTCCTTGGTGAAACGATTGAATCTCCATCGGGCAACCCTGCCACTGTTTTTATTGCCTTGAGGCTTCCACTTCCAGCGGACGTCTCTGAAGGCGATGTGAGTGTGAATGCAACAAGCGTGCACAAATCAGAGTTTCGCTGGTTTTTTTTCTGAATGCCTGCCAGCTACCGTAAAAATCTCATAAAACCGGGGGTTACAAGCACCTTTTAATGGGGCTTGACGCCATGGTTAGCATCGTGTTGAACCTCCCTGGCCGACTGCGCGACACGCAAAAACGTTACCGGTTCACCCCAACAGTGAGTAATTGGCGGATGCCCGACGCACTCAGCGTAGACGTAGTGTGCGATTTTGGCGCAAAAAATCTTATTCGCTGTACTGAATTCATACAGCGCGGCCTGTTGGGGAATGTGAGCAGACCTGGGTTTTCGGTCATTCTGGTATTTTTTTGCGTGGTTAGCGGTTCTGTAATGGTGCGCTCCCGCGGAAAATGTCTCATGTCAGGGCGCTCTCATTGCGGTTTGTCGATGATGGCCGCGCTTCGACAGTGGTTCGTCGTGAAGCCGGAGACGTTCGCAGGTATGCTGCCGTCCTGTCGCTTGGTGCGCTGTCTCTCGGGATGGGCGCTAAGCTGAAAATGATGAGTAGCCGGGAGTGCGCGCAGTGTTCGCTTTAGATCCACGACTTCAACAAGACACGTTACCGATCGGAGATTTCCCACTCAGCCGGTTGCTGTTGTCCAATGATTCGAACTACCCGTGGTTCATCCTGGTACCGCGTCGCGACGATATCAGCGAGATATTTCAGTTGGATGTTACCGATCAGCGGCAGCTGTGGCAGGAAACGACCGCGCTGGCGGAAATGCTCAAGGATTCGTTCGATGCAGACAAGCTGAATGTCGCAGCCCTGGGTAACGTTGTCAGTCAGTTGCACATGCACGTGATTGTGCGCAAACGCGAGGACGCCGCCTGGCCCGCGCCGGTGTGGGGCAAACACCCGGCCAAACCGTACACGGCGGAGCAGATCGCGGTCATTCGCGAGCGGCTGCGCCTGGTGTTGACCGAAGATTTCACGTTTCTGGAGGGTTGAATCATGAGCCTGGAAGAACGCGTTACCGATCTGGAGAGCCAGCTGGCGTTTCAGGATGACACCATCCAGGCATTGAGCGATGTGCTGGCGACGCAGCAGCGCTCAGTGGAGCGTCTGCAACTGCAAATGGCTGCCCTGCTCAAGCGGCAGGAGGAAATGGCCGGTCAGTTCGAAACCTTTGAAGAAGAAGCGCCGCCGCCACATTACTGAGTTTTTTGTTTCAAGGCTTTTTGTTTAAAAAAGGCAATAAAAAAACCGCGAACAGCCAGGCTGCTCGCGGTTTTTTTTTAGCCTTGAATCAGCGTCGCGGCAGCGCGGCGATGACGTCTTCGGCTTGCAGGCCCTTGTCGCGATTCATGACGGAGAACTCCACGCGCTGGCCTTCGACCAGAACGCGATGGCCTTCGCCACGAATGGCCCGGAAATGCACGAAAATATCATCGCCGGAATCACGGGAAATGAAGCCGAAGCCTTTGGAGGTGTTGAACCACTTGACGGTGCCGGTATCGCGGTTGCTCATGTCATAGCTTGGCGAAGCGGTGGCCGGTGAGGATTTGTAGAAGCTGATGGCCAGGTGCAGAAGAACGGCGATCAGGGCAGCCACCAGGCTGAACAGAACGGCAGGTTGATCGGCGATGACAGGCATCGGCGCGAGCAGCGTCAGCGTTTGCAGAACAACAGTCAGAGCCAGCAGGGCGCTGACCAGGTTTTGCAGTTGATGACGCGGACCTTTGTTCCAGTAGGGAATGACAGGTGCGAGGGTGAGGTTGAGCAGGCCGAAAAAGGCCAGGTACAGCGCATCGGGTTGTTGCAGGTAAGGAACAGCTTCGGATCGCAGGCTAGGGATGAAGGACAGCAGCAGGGCTGCTGCGCCCATTAGCAGGTGGACGATTTTCAACATTTTGATTAACTCACGTTAAGACGGATCACAAGGAAGAGCTGATGGGGCGCGGTTCGCTTCAGAACTATAAGAGGCGTTGGGCACGCACCCGGTATCAGCCTATGCGCAGCGCCCGAAAAAATAGGCGCCAGCGACACACTGTCTATTTAACAGCAAAGCTTGCAGCTACTCAAATCAGGGAGTCCAGCGGTGCATCGGGGGCGATTTGTCGCAGGTCGCGGGGGGCAATCCGGACTGCGGTTGCGCGACAGGCTTGCTAGAGTGGTCCTGCACCTGTCGGATGAAATTCATTGCCTTTAGGGGCAATGCTGTTCACTTAAAAAAATATTCAGGCGGGCAAGAAATCTGTGGGCACCTGCGCTTAAGTGAACAGCATTACCCTTTAGGGGGGCGTCGAATGATTTTTCACCCGATTGCGTAAGACATTGTCCTGACTAGGACGGTCTCCATGATCTGCCTTCAGTTGTTGGCTTATCCTACGATGATGGTCATAAAGTCATCTGGATATAACTTTGCGCCTGCGCTTTTATAAGGCCTGCAACATAGCTCTTATAGAAACCAGGGATGGCAAAGGAGTGTCAACGGATGGTTTATGAAAGCAGGTTAAACGAGGGGAGGGTGGGTCCGTTCAAGGATGTAAGGATCGATCCGTTTGTCAGTGAGTTCGACATGGGCCTGGCTCGGCCATTATCCCGGTCGATACGTTTGAATGGCTTTGCCACCTGTTTGCGGCTTGAACAGGTTTATTGGGATATTTTGGGGGAGATGGCCAGGATCAATTGCTGCTCGGTCAGTGCCCTGCTGTCCCATGTGGATCGCGAAGTGCATCTGCGGCACGGCGGGGTGAAGAATTTCAGCGGGCTGGTGCGGGTTGTCTGCGTTGTGCACAGCCTGAAGGAGGAGCGTTGCGGCGTCATGGCGTAGCCCCCGTGGCAGCGCAAAGCGTCGAGTGTCGGTCTGTGCAGTCTTACGGCTGCACAGGCTGCATTTAATGGATATAATCCCGCTCTTTGCCGCAAAACCCAGCGTGTGCGGTAGCAATCTGATCGCCGAGACAACCCCCATGCCGATGTACGACTATCAATGTGCTTCCTGTGGTCATCAGTTGGAAGCCATTCAAAAGATCAGCGCAGCACCGCTGGTCGACTGCCCTGCCTGCCAGGCGCCAGAGCTTAAAAAGATGCTGTCCATGCCGGGCTTCCGCCTCAGCGGCACCGGCTGGTACGAAACCGATTTCAAGACCGGTTCCAAGAAGAACCTGGCCGGCGGCGACAAAGCCGACTAGGGTCTGGAACCTGAGTTGAACGACACGTGCGAGCTCTTGCATCATCCCGAGTGCAAGGCCTCCAACCGAATTTCGAATTACGAGAAGTGAAACCACTACCATGATGCGCAGCCATTATTGCGGCCAACTGAACGAAAGCCTGGAAGGCCAGGAAATTACCCTTTGCGGATGGGTTCACCGTCGCCGTGACCACGGTGGGGTGATTTTCCTCGATATCCGTGATCGTGACGGTCTGGCCCAGGTGGTGTTCGACCCGGATCGCGCTGAAACCTTCGCCGCCGCCGACCGCGTGCGCAGCGAATACGTGGTGAAAGTGACCGGCAAGGTCCGCCTGCGTCCGGCCGGTGCCGGCAACGCCAACATGGCGTCGGGCATGATCGAAGTGCTGGGCTATGAGCTGGAAGTCCTGAACGAAGCGGAAACCCCGCCGTTCCCGCTCAACGAGTTCTCTGACGTCGGCGAAGAAACCCGCCTGCGTTATCGCTTCATCGACCTGCGTCGCCCGGAAATGCTCGAGAAACTGCGTCTGCGTTCGCGCATGACCACCAGCATCCGTCGCTACCTGGACGAGAACGGCTTCCTCGACGTCGAGACGCCGATCCTGACTCGCGCCACCCCTGAAGGTGCTCGCGACTACCTGGTGCCTAGCCGTACTCACGCCGGTTCCTTCTTCGCGTTGCCGCAATCTCCGCAGTTGTTCAAGCAGTTGCTGATGGTGGCCGGCTTCGACCGTTACTACCAGATCGCCAAGTGCTTCCGCGACGAAGACCTGCGTGCCGACCGTCAGCCTGAATTCACCCAGATCGACATCGAAACCAGCTTCCTCGATGAAAAAGACATCATGGGCCTGACCGAAGGCATGATCCGCAACCTGTTCAAGGAAGTGCTGGATCTGGAGTTCGGTGAGTTCCCGCACATGACCTTTGAAGAGGCCATGCGTCGTTACGGTTCCGACAAGCCAGACTTGCGCAACCCGCTGGAACTGGTGGACGTTGCCGATCAACTGAAAGAAGTCGACTTCAAGGTCTTCAGCGGTCCTGCCAACGATCCGAAGTGCCGTATCGCCGCCCTGCGCGTTCCTGGCGCGGCGAGCATGCCGCGCAAGCAGATCGACGACTACACCAAGTTCGTCAGCATCTATGGTGCCAAGGGCCTGGCGTACATCAAGGTCAACGAGCGCGCGAAGGGCGTCGAGGGGCTGCAATCGCCTATTGTCAAAAATATCCCGGAAGCCAACCTCAATGTGATCCTTGATCGCGTAGGCGCGGTTGACGGCGACATCGTGTTCTTCGGTGCCGACAAGGCCAAGATCGTCAGCGAAGCCCTGGGCGCGCTGCGGATCAAGGTCGGCAACGACCTGGACCTGCTGACCTGCAAGTGGGCGCCGATGTGGGTCGTCGACTTCCCGATGTTCGAAGAGAACGACGACGGTAGCTTCACCGCCTTGCACCACCCGTTCACCGCGCCGAAGTGCACACCGGAAGAACTGGAAGCCAACCCGGCGACCGCTTTGTCCCGTGCCTACGACATGGTCCTGAACGGCACCGAGCTGGGTGGCGGTTCGATCCGTATCCACCGCAAGGAAATGCAACAGTCGGTATTCCGTCTGCTGGGTATCAGCGAAGCTGAACAGGAAGAGAAGTTCGGCTTCCTGCTCGACGCCCTGAAATACGGCGCACCGCCGCACGGTGGCCTGGCCTTCGGTCTGGACCGTCTGGTGATGCTGATGACCGGTGCCCAGTCGATCCGTGAAGTGATTGCCTTCCCGAAAACCCAGAGCGCAGCATGCGTCATGACTCAGGCGCCGGGTGTTGTAGATGCCAAGGCATTGCGCGAACTGCACATTCGTCTGCGCGAAACGCCAAAGGCAGAGTAAGGCTGACCGCAAAGGCGCATCCTTCCGGGATGCGCCTTTTCTTTAGGTCGAGATTTTTATTTGCTGGCCGACGCAATTCGCGTGGCGGGCAATGTTTCAAAAGTGAATTCGGAGCGAGTTATGGCGGGTCATTCCAAGTGGGCGAACATCAAGCACCGCAAAGAACGTCAGGATGCCAAGAAGGGCAAGATTTTCACCAAGTGGATTCGTGAACTGACCGTTGCAGCCCGCCAGGGCGGCGGTGATCCGGGTTCCAATCCGCGCTTGCGCCTGGCGCTGGATAAAGCCCTGGGCGCGAACATGAGTCGCGACATCATCGATCGCGCCGTGGCGCGCGGCGCCGGTGCTGCCGACACCGACGACATGGTCGAGCTGAGCTACGAAGGTTACGGCCCGGGTGGCGTGGCGGTGATGGTCGAGTGCATGACCGATAACCGTAACCGCACCGCAGCGGCTGTTCGCCATGCGTTCAGCAAGTGCGGCGGCAATCTGGGTACCGACGGTTCCGTCGCCTACCTGTTCGAGCGCAAGGGGCAGATTTCCTTCGCGCCGGGCGTTGATGAAGACGCCCTGATCGAAGCGGCCATGGAAGCCGACGCCGATGACGTGGTCACCAACGAAGACGGCTCCATCGACGTGTTCACCTCGTTCGCCGGTTTCTACTCCGTGCGTAACGCACTGGAAGCTGCCGGCTTCAAAGGTGATGATGCGGAAGTCGTCATGCTGCCGACCACCAGCGCCGAACTGGATCTGGAAGGCGCCGAGAAAGTCCTCAAGCTGATCGACATGCTTGAAGACCTGGATGATGTGCAGAACGTTTACTCCAATGCCGACATCCCCGAGTCAGTCGCCGCACAGCTTGGTTGATGCATTTGTAAAAGATCGCAGCCTTCACCTGGCCCCTGTAGGAGCTGGCGAAGCCTGCGATCTTTTGATTTTTGGCTTTTTATTGTAAAGATCGCAGCCTTCGGCAGCTCCTACACAGTTATCCTCAGCCAACGCGATCTCTTTCTGCAGGCGTTATGACTTTAATTCTTGGTATAGACCCCGGTTCGCGCATTACCGGTTATGGCGTGGTACGCGATACCGGGCGTGGTTGCGTGTACGTCGCGTCGGGCTGCATTCGCACCGGTTCCGGCGAACTGCATGAGCGTTTGCAAATCGTCTATCGCAGCGTGCGGGAAGTCATCCAGACCTACGGCCCGGTCACCATGGGCATCGAAAAGGTCTTCATGGCGCGCAACGCCGACTCCGCGTTGAAACTCGGCCAGGCCCGCGGTGCGGCAATCGTTGCCGGCGCCGAAGAAAATCTGGAAATCGCCGAATACACCGCCACCCAGGTCAAACAGGCCGTGACCGGGACCGGCGCCGCCAATAAAGAGCAGGTGCAGATGATGGTCATGCACATGCTGAAACTGACCAGCAAGCCGCAAATCGACGCCTCGGACGCTTTGGCGATTGCCATATGCCATGCTCACACCCGTTCCAGCCTGCTGCCACATGGCTTGGGCACGGCACGCAGTCGTGGCGGACGCCTGCGTCTCTGATAGCATCAGCAGTCATTTTTTACGGAATGAGGGTTTTGCGCCTGTGTTGTCGGCGCAAAACCCTTGTTCTGTCAGTCGCCAGCACAGGTCTGGCCAACGCTCAAGGATCTGAAACGTGATTGGACGCTTGCGCGGCACTCTGGCTGAGAAGCAGCCGCCGCACCTGATTCTGGATGTAAACGGTCTGGGGTATGAGCTTGAAGTGCCCATGACCACGCTGTATCGCTTGCCGTCGGTCGGTGAGCCGCTGACGCTGCACACCCATTTGGTCGTACGCGAAGACGCGCAGTTACTCTATGGCTTCGCCAGCAAGCGTGAGCGAGACTTTTTTCGCGAGTTGATTCGTCTCAATGGTGTCGGGCCGAAATTGGCGCTGGCCTTGATGTCGAGTCTGGAAGTCGATGAGCTGGTACGTTGCGTGCAATCCCAGGACACCTCGGCGCTGACCAAGGTGCCTGGCGTGGGCAAGAAGACGGCCGAGCGTTTGTTGGTGGAACTCAAGGATCGCTTCAAGGCCTGGGAAACCGCACCGGCGATGTTTGCCCTGGTGCCAAACCAGCCGGGCGGGCCAGATGCGCTGCATCCGGTCGCTACCGCCGAAAATGACGCGGTCAGCGCGCTGATCTCCCTGGGCTACAAACCGCAGGAAGCCAGCAAGGCGATTTCCGCGATCAAGGAGAAAGGTTTGAGCAGTGAAGACATGATTCGTCGTGCCCTGAAGGGGATGATCTAAGTGATTGAAGCTGATCGTCTGATAACCGCCACGCCTGGCCCTCGCGACCGCGAGGAAGTCCAGGACCGGGCGATTCGTCCTGTCAGTCTGGCCGAATACATTGGTCAGCCGACCGTTCGCGAGCAAATGGAGTTGTTCATCCAGGCGGCCCGTGGACGTAACGAATCCCTGGATCACACGCTGATCTTCGGCCCGCCGGGCCTGGGTAAAACCACCCTGGCCAACATCATCGCCCAGGAAATGGGCGTGTCGATCAAAAGCACCTCCGGCCCGGTCCTTGAGCGTCCCGGTGACCTGGCTGCGCTGCTGACCAACCTCGAGCCTCACGACGTCCTGTTCATCGACGAAATCCATCGGCTGTCGCCGATTGTCGAAGAAGTGCTGTACCCGGCCATGGAAGATTTCCAGCTCGACATCATGATTGGTGAAGGGCCGGCTGCGCGTTCGATCAAACTGGATTTGCCGCCCTTCACGCTGGTGGGGGCGACGACTCGCGCCGGCATGCTGACCAATCCGTTGCGCGACCGTTTCGGGATCGTCCAGCGTCTCGAGTTTTACAGCACGGCTGATCTGGCAACGATTGTCAGCCGTTCGGCGACCATCCTCGGCTTGCCGCTGGACCCGGAAGGCGCCTTCGAAATCGCTCGCCGTGCCCGTGGTACGCCGCGGATTGCCAACCGCTTGCTGCGCCGGGTGCGTGATTTCGCTGAAGTTCGCGCCAAGGGTCACATCACCAAACCGATTGCCGATCTTGCCTTGAATCTGCTGGATGTCGACGAACGTGGTTTCGACCACCAGGATCGACGTCTGCTGTTGACCATGATCGAGAAGTTCGACGGTGGGCCGGTCGGCGTGGACAGCCTGGCCGCCGCGATCAGTGAAGAGCGCCACACCATCGAAGACGTGCTGGAGCCGTACCTGATCCAGCAGGGCTACATCATGCGCACACCGCGCGGGCGGGTCGTCACTCGTCACGCCTATCTGCACTTCGGTTTAAATATTCCGTCACGAATGGGCGAAATGCCCGTGGTAGACGAGTTCCTTGATGCCGTGGACGATTAATTAACATTTGCGGGCAGAATTTTCGGGCATTGTGCGGTCCTAGGACCGTGGTTTTGCCGGAAAGCCGTGAATCAATGAAAAACAGTTGCCTGGCCGGATTGGCAACCTGAGGAGTAAGCACTAGAGTATGCGCGCGCAAAACGGGCTTGAGCCGTTCGCACATCGTTGTCGCGTTTATTACGAGGACACCGATGCGGGCGGCATCGTGTATTACGTTAATTACCTCAAGTTTATGGAACGGGCTCGAACCGAGCGGCTCCGGGAGCTGGGCTTTGCCCAATCCCAGCTGGCAGGAGAGGACCTGTTGTTTGTCGTGCATTCCAGCGAAGCGCGTTATCACGCGCCGGCGCGACTGGACGACGAACTGCTGGTAAGCGCTGAAGTAATCGAATTGAACCGTGTCAGCCTGCGCTTCAAACAGCAGGTCAGGCGAGCCACGGATAATGCGCTGCTCTGCGAAGGGCAGTTTTTGGTGGCCTGTGTGCGCACTAACAGTTTGAAACCCCGGGCCATTCCCGAAGCTCTACGTGCGGCCTTTGCCGACGTGAGCGGCGCGGGTACACACTCAAAGCAGGAGATAAAGCGTGGAAGCTAACGTCGTCGACCATTCCTCCATGTGGAGCCTGGTCAGCAATGCCAGTATCGTGGTGCAACTGGTAATGCTGATCCTGGTAGCCGCATCGGTGACCTCATGGATCATGATCTTTCAGCGCAGCAACTTGCTGCGCGCCGGTCGACGTGCCCTGGAGAGCTTTGAAGAGCGCTTCTGGTCGGGTATCGATCTGTCCAAGCTGTACCGTCAGGCCGGCAGCAACCCTGATCCGGATTCGGGCGTCGAGCAGATCTTCCGCGCCGGCTTCAAGGAATTCTCTCGTCTGCGGCAGCAGCCAGGCGTTGACCCGGAAGCGGTTATGGAAGGCGTGGCCCGCGCCATGCGCGTCGCCATTTCCCGCGAAGAAGAAAAGCTCGAGCAGAGCCTGCCGTTCCTCGCCACCGTCGGTTCCGTCAGCCCGTACATCGGTCTGTTCGGTACGGTCTGGGGCATCATGAACTCCTTCCGTGGTCTGGCATCTGCCCAGCAAGCGACCCTGGCCACTGTGGCTCCAGGTATCGCCGAGGCACTGATTGCTACCGCGATCGGTCTGTTCGCCGCCATCCCGGCCGTTATCGCTTACAACCGTTTTGCCGCTCGCAGCGAAACGCTGACCAGTCGTTACTACACCTTCGCCGATGAATTCCAGGCGATCCTGCACCGCAAAGTGCACACCAGCGAAGAATAAGCAGGTAATTTCCAATGGCTTTAATCGCTCGAGCTCGCAAAAAGCGCAAGCCGGTCGCCGAGATGAACGTGGTGCCTTACATCGACGTGATGCTGGTACTGCTGGTCATCTTCATGGTGACCGCGCCGATGCTCAATCAGGGCGTGAAAGTTGATCTGCCCAAGGTTTCCAGCGAAGCCTTGCCGCAGGACAACAACACCCAGGTCCTGACCATTTCGATCAAGGCTGACAAGACCTACTACTGGAACCTTGGCAGCGAAGTCGACACCGATAAGCAGCAGGACAAGGCCATGACCTTGCCGCAAATGACTAGCGCCGTGACCAAGATCATTCGCGCCGGTACTGAAGGCGGCAAACGTACTCAGGTGTTCATTCGCGGCGACAAGACCGTCGATTACGGTTCCGTGATGGGTGCCATGGGCGGATTGCAGAAAGCCGGGGTCGGTAATGTTGGCTTGATTACCGAGGCACCCTGATGCAGCAAATGCGAGAGCCAACAGCCTCGGAAAGCTACTTCTGGCCTAGTGTCTGGGCGATTGTCTTGCACGTGCTGGTATTCGGCATGCTGTTCGTCAGTTTTGCCTTCACACCGGAGCTGCCGCCGGCCAAGCCGATTGTCCAGGCAACCCTGTACCAGCTGAAATCGAAAAGTCAGGCGACCACCCAGACCAATCAGAAGATTGCGGGTGAGGCGAAGAAATCCGCCGCGCGCCAGACCGAAGTCGAACAGATGGAACAGAAGTTGATCGAGCAGGAAGCGATCAAGGCTGCGGAACAAAAGAAGGAAGACGCGGCTCAAAAAGCCGAAGAATCCAAGAAGGCCGACGAGACGAAGAAAGCGGAAGAGGCAAAAAAGGCTGATGAAGCCAAGAAAGCCGATGAAGCGAAGAAGACCGCCGAAGCCAAAAAGGCTGAAGAGAAACAATTGGCTGATATAGCCAAGAAGAAGTCTGAAGAAGAAGCCAAGAAAGCGGCTGAAGAAGAGGCCAAGAAAGCGGCCGCTGAAGAAGCCAAGAAAAAGATCGTCGAAGACGCGAAGAAGAAAGCCGCGGAAGACGCCAAGAAGAAATCTGAAGCTGAAGAGGCGAAGAAGAAAGTCGCCGAAGACGCGAAGAAGAAAGCTGCTGCCGATGCTGCGAAGAAAAAATCGCAGGAAGCGGCACGTAAATCCGCCGAAGAGAAAAAGGCTCAGGCCCTGGCAGATTTGCTTTCCGACACGCCGCAGCGCCAGCAGGCCTTGGCGGATGAGCAGGGTGACGAAGTCGCCGGCAGTTTCGATGACCTGATTCGTGCGCGTGCAGCGGAAGGCTGGGCTCGTCCACCTTCGGCACGCAAAGGCATGACGGTCGTGTTGCAAATCGGCATGTTGCCGGACGGTACGGTGACTTCGGTCAGCGTGTCCAAGTCCAGTGGCGACGGTCCGTTTGACGCTTCGGCTGTCGCGGCGGTGAAGAATATTGGACGTTTGACAGAAATGCAGGGAATGAAGCCGGGCGATTTCGCCCCGTATCGTTCATTCAAGATGACATTCACACCTGAGGATCTAGCCTTGTGAGAAACCTTCTTCGAGGAATGCTGGTCGTGATCTGCTGCATGGCAGGGATAGCGGCAGCAGATGAAAAAAACATTCTGGTCACCAGCGGCAGCGATCGGGCAACGCCGATCGCCGTCGTACCGTTTGGCAACCAGGGCGGCAGCGTGCTGCCGGACGACATGGCCGAAATCATCGGGAACGACCTGCGTAACTCGGGTTACTACTCGCCGATTCCAAAGCAGAACATGATCAGCCAGCCGAGCCAGGCCAGCGAAATCATCTACCGTGACTTCAAGGCGCTGGGCGCCCAGTACGTCATGGTCGGCAGCATTGCCCCGGCGGGCGGTCGCCTGCAGGTTCAATACGCTTTGTTCAACGTCGCTACCGAGCAGCAAGTGCTGACCGGCAGCGTGTCGGGCAGCGTTGATCAACTGCGCGACATGTCGCACTACATTGCGGACCAGTCGTTCGAAAAACTCACCGGTATCAAAGGTGCGTTCTCGACTCGTCTGCTGTACGTGACTGCAGAGCGTTTCTCCGAGAAGAACACGCGCTACACGCTGCAACGTTCGGACTATGACGGCGCCCGCGCCGTGACCCTGCTGCAATCGCGCGAGCCGATCCTGTCGCCGCGTTTCGCACCGGATGGCAAGCGCATCGCTTATGTGTCGTTCGAGCAGAAGCGTCCGCGTATTTTCATGCAGAACATCGACACCGGTCGCCGTGAGCAGATCACCAACTTCGAAGGCCTGAATGGTGCGCCTGCCTGGTCGCCGGATGGCAATCGCCTGGCGTTCGTGCTGTCGAAAGACGGTAACCCGGACATTTATGTGATGAACCTGGGTTCGCGTCAGATCACTCGCGTCACCAACGGTCCCGGCATCAACACCGAACCGTTCTGGGGTAAGGATGGTTCGACCATCTACTTCACGTCAGACCGTGGCGGCAAGCCACAGATCTACAAAACCAGCGTGGGTGGCGGCGGTGCGGAGCGTGTGACCTTTATCGGTAACTACAACGCCAACCCGAAGCTTTCGGCT
Organism: Pseudomonas sp. LB3P81; assembly: GCF_054897965.1. Lineage (NCBI taxonomy): Bacteria > Pseudomonadati > Pseudomonadota > Gammaproteobacteria > Pseudomonadales > Pseudomonadaceae > Pseudomonas > Pseudomonas sp. LB3P81. Next base: position 4,765,743 of record NZ_JBUBVG010000001.1, read on the forward strand.
GATGAAAAGACCCTGGTGATGATTCACCGCCAGGATGGCTTCACTAATTTCAAGGTGGCGGCCCAGGATTTGCAGCGTGGAAGCGTAAAAATCCTCACTGATAGCACTCTGGACGAGTCGCCTACTGTTGCGCCCAACGGCACCATGGTAATCTACGCCACCCGCCAGCAGGGCCGGGGAGTCTTGATGCTCGTGTCCATTAATGGACGCGTGAGGCTCCCGCTTCCTACCGCACAAGGCGAAGTCAGAGAACCGTCCTGGTCCCCTTACCTGAACTGACGCGGCGCTACACGTTGTACTTAACACATTGGGGTTCATTAGGAGTTTCACGATGGAAATGCTGAAGTTTGGTAAATTTGCTGCGCTGGCTCTGGCCATGGCTGTAGCTGTAGGTTGCTCGTCCAAAGGCGGCGACAATGCCGGTGAAGGCGCTGTTGATCCAAACGCTGGTTACGGCGCTAACACTGGTGCCGTTGATGGCTCCCTGAGCGAAGAAGCTGCTCTGCGCGCAATCACCACCTTCTACTTCGAATACGACAGCTCGGACCTGAAGCCAGAAGCCATGCGCTCCCTGGACGTTCACGCCAAAGACCTGAAAGCAAACGGCGCTCGCGTTGTTCTGGAAGGCAACACCGACGAACGTGGTACTCGTGAGTACAACATGGCACTGGGCGAGCGTCGTGCGAAAGCCGTTCAACGCTACCTGGTACTGCAAGGTGTTTCCCCAGCTCAGGCTGAACTGGTTTCCTACGGCGAAGAGCGTCCAGTTGCTACCGGCAACGACGAGCAGTCCTGGGCTCAAAACCGTCGCGTCGAACTGCGTAAGTAATTCGTCATGCGAACGTGCCGTCGTGCTGTAACTGTTTTGGCTCTCAGTCTCGCACCGCTTGCGGTGTGGGCTGCGGTTCCTGTGGTCGATAATGACTCCGGCTATAACAATAGCGGGAGCAGTTATCCGCCTGCGGGTTACGGTACGAACGGCGCCTATGCCGGGGGAGGGGTTTCGGCCCCTGTCTCGGCACAGGGCGAGCTGTTCAATCAACTGCAATCGATGCAGGAGCAGATCTCGCGCCAACAAGGCATCATCGAAGTTCTGCAAAACGATGTAGCGCGCATGAAGCAGGAAAACCTGGAGCGATATCAGGATCTTGATCGGCGCATAGGAACCGGCGTTGCAACAGCCGCAACTCCTGAGAATTCTTCCACCGGTGGCGATTTGAACTCCCCCGGTGCAGCAGCTGGCGCAGGTGCGGGGGCGCCAGCCGCTGCCACTTCCACTCAATCGCCTGCCGCGGGTAGCGAGCCGGCGGATCCGGCGAAGGAAAAACTGTATTACGATGCAGCCTTTGACCTGATCAAGGCCAAGGATTTCGACAAGGCCAGCCAGGCTTTTGCCGCTTTCCTGCGCAAATACCCGAACAGCCAGTACGCGGGCAACGCCCAGTACTGGCTGGGCGAAGTGAACCTGGCCAAAGGCGATCTGCAAGGTGCAGGTCAGGCATTTGCCAAGGTTTCGCAGCTGTACCCAAAGCACAACAAAGTGCCTGACTCGCTGTACAAGCTGGCTGATGTAGAGCGCCGCCTCGGTCATCCCGACAAGGTCAAAGGCATTCTGCAGCAGGTTGTGTCCCAATATCCGGGCACTTCCGCCGCTCAGCTGGCCCAACGCGATCTGCAGCGCATGTAAGCTGCCTGAACCGTTTCGAAGAAACCCGCGCTTGTCGCGGGTTTTTTCGTTAGAATTCACGCCCTTTTTATGAAACACGCTTTTTGGGACCTGCGCATTGGCGGGGTTCCTTGAAGTGCCTGACGGAGGCGGACAGCCTGTTTAGCTGTTACGCCCGTGGCGACTATGCAAGACACATTGAGAATCACCGAAGTTTTCTACTCGTTGCAGGGTGAAACGCGGACCGCCGGGCTGCCCACTGTTTTTGTGCGCCTGACCGGTTGCCCATTGCGTTGCCAATACTGCGACAGCGCCTACGCGTTTACCGGCGGCACTATTCGTCCGCTCGACGACATCCTCGAGCAAGTGGCCGGTTTCCGCCCGCGTTACGTCTGTGTCACCGGCGGCGAGCCGCTGGCACAACCCAACGCCATCCCATTGCTCAAGCAGTTGTGCGACGCCGGTTACGAAGTGTCACTGGAAACCAGTGGTGCACTGGATATCTCGGCGGTAGATTCACGGGTCAGTCGCGTTGTCGACCTGAAAACCCCGGGTTCGAAGGAAGCACATCGCAACCGCTACGAGAACATCGAACTGCTTACGCCCAACGATCAGGTGAAATTTGTCATCTGCTCGCGGGAAGACTACGACTGGGCCGTGTCGAAGCTGATTCAGTACGGTCTGGACCGGCGTGCCGGTGAAGTGCTGTTCTCGCCAAGTCACCATGATCTGAATGCTCGGGATCTGGCGGACTGGGTGGTGGCGGACAACCTGCCAGTACGTCTGCAATTGCAGCTGCATAAATATCTTTGGAATGACGAGCCGGGGCGCTGATATGACGGAACCACTGAACACTGCTGAAAAACGTGCGGTCATTTTGCTGTCCGGCGGCCTGGATTCGGCGACCGTCGTGGCCATGGCCCGTGCTGAAGGCTACAGCTGCTACACCATGAGCTTCGACTACGGTCAGCGGTCACATGCCGAATTGCACGCCGCCGAGCGTGTTGCCCGGGATTTGGGTGTAGTCGAACACAAGGTGATCGGTCTGAACCTGAACGGTATCGGTGGCTCGGCACTGACCGACAGCAGCATCGACGTGCCGGAAGAGGCTGGCGAAGGCATTCCGGTGACTTACGTGCCGGCGCGCAACACGGTGTTTCTGTCTCTCGCCCTCGGCTGGGCCGAAGTACTCGGCGCGCGTGACATTTTCATCGGTGTCAACGCGGTGGATTACTCCGGTTATCCAGATTGCCGCCCCGAGTTCATCGAGTCCTTCGAGCGCATGGCCAACCTGGCAACAAAGGCTGGTGTAGAAGGCAATGGTTTCCGTATCCAGGCGCCACTGCAAAACCTCAGCAAGGCGCAAATCGTCGAGGCGGGTGTGAAGCTGGGCGTTGATTACGGCCTGACCGTTTCCTGCTATCAGGCGGACGATAATGGTCGTGCATGCGGCAAATGCGACAGCTGCAGACTGCGTGCGGAAGGCTTCGCGACCGCCGGAATCAGCGATCCAACACCTTATTTCTGATTTATTTCAAATAAGGTGTTGAATAACCTTTAAAAATCAGTATTATACGCGCCACCACACAGCGGGTCGTTAGCTCAGTTGGTAGAGCAGTTGGCTTTTAACCAATTGGTCGTAGGTTCGAATCCCACACGACCCACCATTTTTGTAGCAATTTTAAAAGTCTGGAAGGCCCACGCAAGTGAGGATTTCCGGATTTTTTTTTGCCCGCGATTTAAGGTCGGCCCGGTTCGGGGCGGCACCGCATGACACAGGTCAGAATCATCTTTTGCATCCACGGGATATTCTGTAGCCTTGCGCAGCTTCAACGCTGTCCGTGCCTGATGAATACTCACTTTCCCGGCGGTACCCTGAAGGGTCCGGAGCCGGGTGTATACTCGACTTTCGCGCGAATGCGCCTGCAGGTCTTGCGAACATGACGCAGATTTCCGAACGCCTTCTGGTTCAAGCCCACCTCGACGCCAAGCAGCCCAAGCCGCTGACGGTCGAGGAGGAGGCCTATTACCGTGCTGCCATCGCCGCCGAGCTCAAGGCTCAGGACGCGGTGCTGGTTGCCCACTTTTATTGTGATCCGGTCATTCAAGCCTTGGCTGAAGAAACCGGTGGCTGTGTCTCCGACTCGCTGGAGATGGCCCGCTTCGGCAATGCTCACCCGGCCAAGACCGTGGTGGTCGCCGGCGTGAAGTTCATGGGTGAAACCGCGAAAATCCTCAACCCTGAAAAACGCGTGCTGATGCCGACGCTGGAAGCGACCTGCTCGCTGGATCTGGGGTGCCCGGTGGATGAGTTTTCGGCGTTCTGCGATCAGCACCCGGAACGCACCGTTGTGGTGTATGCCAATACCTCGGCAGCGGTCAAAGCCCGGGCGGACTGGGTCGTGACTTCAAGCTGTGCGCTGGAAATCGTTGAAAGCCTGATGGATAACGGCGAGACGATCATCTGGGGCCCGGACAAACACCTGGGCACCTACATCCAGCGCCAGACCGGTGCCGACATGCTGCTATGGGACGGTGCCTGCATCGTTCACGAGGAGTTCAAGTCCAAGCAGCTCGAAGACATGAAGGCGCTGTATCCGGATGCGGCAATCCTGGTGCATCCGGAGTCGCCGACCTCGGTGATCGAACTGGCGGATGCCGTCGGTTCCACCAGTCAGTTGATCGCTGCGGCACAAAGCCTGCCGAACAAGACGCTGATCGTCGCTACTGACCGCGGCATCTTCTACAAGATGCAGCAGCTATGCCCGGACAAGGTCTTCATCGAGGCGCCTACGGCGGGTAACGGCGCGGCGTGCCGCAGTTGCGCACATTGCCCGTGGATGGCGATGAATACGCTTGAGCGAACGCTGAAGGCCTTGAAAGAGGGGGCGAACGAGATCTTTGTCGATCCTGCGTTGATTCCTCAGGCGATTCGCCCGCTCAAGCGCATGCTCGACTTCACTCAGGCTGCGCGGATGAAACTGGCCGGGAACGCTTAAAAGAAAAATCAAAAGATCGCAGCCTGCGGCAGCTCCTACAAGGGGAATACAAAACCCTGTAGGAGCTGCCGTGTGGTGGTCGAACGTTTTTGGACCATGATGTAGGAGCGTCGATTTAAGGAAGCATCATGGGATATCGGGTTGTTACCTCTGAGGAAAAAGCGGAAGCCATTCGCTTGGTTGTGGAGATGAATTACTCCATACCTAAAGCCTGTGAGGCTACAGGTGTGGGGCCAACAGCGTTACGCCGCTGGGTTTCACGCTGGCGCCGGGAGCAGGAAGGAATTGTGCAAGCTCCTCGCCTACAGGATCAGGAGCTGATTGAGTCGCTCCAGGCGAAACTGGCGCTACTTGAAGCCGAGAACCAAGTGCTAAAAAAGCAATTGCCCTCTCATCTAAAGGTTCTGTTCGGTCGAACCAAGTGATTGATGGCATCAGAGGGGCAATGTCGATTCGGCGTATGTGTGTCTTGTTCGGCTTGGCCCGCAGCAGCTATTACGTGAAACGTAAAGCCGTGCGGCAGCGACCAGTTTTGGGAGATCTGGGGAGTAAACTTCGTGCGTTGCATAAGCAGCATCGAGAAGCATTGGGTACTCGCGGGCTATCCAAGGAGTTGAGGAAAGAGGGAGTTTTTATAGGGCGTTATCGAATGCGTACCTTGATCAAGACCTTTGACCTACAGCGGCGCAGGCCACGTTATGCGCACTATCGCCGGGCCACGAAGCCAGCTGTCGTTGCACCGAACATACTTGATCGTCGTTTCAATCCAGCCCGGTCAGACACGCTTTGGGCAGGTGATATCACCTACATCAGAGTGGGACATGGCTGGCTGTACCTGGCAGTGGTGATGGACCTGTTTTCGCGCAGGATTGTGGGATGGGCTTGCTCACGAACAGCGGATGCCGAGCTGTCTATGAAGGCACTGAAGCTTGCGGTAGCACTACGCCGTCCGATGCCTGAACTGCTATTTCACTCTGATCAGGGCTGCCAATACACCGCCGATCGCTTTGTTGAGTGCTTGGCAGAAAACCGGATCGTTCAGAGCATGAGTCGTCGAGGTAACTGCTGGGATAACGCAGTAGTCGAGCGCTACTTCAGGACGTTGAAGCACGATTGGATGCCGGAAAACGGATACCAGAATCATTTCGAAGCGGAGAAGGATGTGATGGATTTCATCTCGCACTACAACCATCGCCGTTGCCACTCAGCCTCGAACAACTTGCCGCCTGCGCTGTTTGAGCAGCAGGCGGCTTAATGCTCCTACGGAGTGGTGCAAAAAAACTGAACCACTACACCGCAGGCTGCGATCTTTTTTGTGGCCGTTATTTGGTCTTCTTCGGAATGCGCACAAGCTGAGTATTGGAATACATGTCATGCCAGCTGCGTTTCTGTTTATCGAACAGCGACCAGATAAACCCCAGGCCCACACACAGCAAGGATGCGATCGATACGACGAACCGCAGCAGCGCTTGCCACAGGCTGATGGATGAGCCGTCAGCGTTTTGCACGCGGATACACCACACCTGCATGCCCAGGGTCTGGCCGGACCAGGTCCAGAATTTGGCGAAGAAGCCGAACAGCACGAACAACAGCACCGTCGACAACAACGGGTCGCCGTCCAGCGCGCCGGCTTCGGTCAGGGTACGCATTTTGTCCTCGCCGAGGATCGCCATCTGAATCATCTTGTAAACGCCGCTGGTGACGATCAGCAGGGCGGTGCACAACAGGAAGTCATAAAACATCGCTGCCAGGCGACGACCCAGGGTCGCGGCGGGAAAGTCGCCCTGTGGTTTGAGCAGGTGTTTCGACATGGCAGGGTTCTCGGCGAAAAAAGAAGCCATTTTACGGATTTACGCGCACAAAAAAGCCCCTGATGTCAGCATCAGGGGCTTTTTCGTTACAGAAGGTTAGGCTTCTGCTTGAACTTCGTCAGCCTGCATGCCTTTCTGGCCTTGCACAGCGATGAAGGTCACTTTCTGGCCTTCTTTCAGGCTCTTGAAGCCGTTGCCCTGAATAGCGCGGAAATGCACGAACAGATCCGGACCGCTTTCTGGAGTGATAAAACCAAAACCTTTCTCGTCGTTAAACCACTTGACGGTACCGCTCTGACGTTGGGACATTTCTTATTTCCTTTGACGCAAAAATTAATGACAGCCTCCTTCTCATGAAAGAGTACTGGGGCTGGTTGCAGGAGAGTAAGAAGACGTCGAACGGGATGTAGCTAACTTGTAGGCTACTGCCCAGGTCACGATTCCAAGCGACCCATGCAAACACAGTGAACAAACTCTACGCCAACTACGGGAGAAAAAACAAGCCCTGTGAGAGGCCCGGTTTTGCTCGCGTTGGTGGCATTCGCGCGCCAACTAGTGCTGGCTTATGCGATGGCGGTGTTCAATTGTTTTCGATCGTTATAAGCAAAGTTCATAAACGAAGCTTAGAGCCAAAGACATGCACTATTTTATGGCGATTGCGTTACACATTAGTGCACTGTTAACGCAATCGCGTTACTTATAGAAACAGTCAATCAGCCACGATAGTAGCGTTGTGGCACAAATGGCATTTTGCTTACAAGCAATGGCACCTTTTTCCCACGAACGATTGCGAAGACCGGTGTGTCGATGGCGATGTAAGCGCTGTCGAGGTAACCCATGGCCAACGGACCGCCCAGGGTCGGGCCGAACCCGCCGCTGCAAACCGTGCCGATGATGTCGCCTGCTTCGTTGACGATTTCTGCACCCTCGCGCACCGGTGTGCGTTCCTGCGGCAACAGGCCTACGCGCTTGCGGCTGACACCGGCTTGTTGCTGGGCGAACACGGTTTCAGCGCCAGGGAAGCCGCCGGCCCGCGCGCCATCGGCACGACGAGGCTTGGAGATGGCCCACAACAGGCTGGCTTCGATCGGGGAGGTCTCTGTGTTCATGTCGTGGCCATAGAGGCACAGACCGGCTTCCAGGCGCAGTGAATCGCGGGCGCCGAGGCCGATGGCCGCGACTTCCGGTTCGGCCAGGAGGGCACGAGCCAGGGCTTCGGCATCAGTGGCCGGCACGGAAATTTCGAAACCGTCTTCACCCGTGTAACCCGAGCGGCTGACAAAGCAGTCCACACCCAGCAGTTTCACACGAGCGAACTGCATGAAAGTCATCTTGGCCACTTCCGGCGCCAGGCGCGCAAGCACGGTGACGGCCGCCGGACCTTGCAGGGCCAGCAATGCGCGTTCTTCGAACAGCGGCTCAATGGTGCACTGATCAGCGATGTGCTGACGCAGGTGCGCCAGGTCCTGATCCTTGCAAGCCGCGTTGACCACCAGGAACAGTTCGTCACTACCAAGGTTGGCGACCATCAGGTCGTCGAGGATGCCACCGGTCTGGTTGGTGAACATCGCGTAACGCTGCATGCCCACTGGCAGGTCGATGATGTCCACCGGCACCAGGGTTTCCAGGGCCTTGGCGGCATTGGCGCCGGTCAGGCGGATCTGGCCCATGTGCGAGACATCGAACAGCCCGGCCTGATCACGGGTGTGCTGGTGCTCTTTCATCACGCCCAGCGGGTATTGCACCGGCATGTCGTAGCCGGCAAACGGCACCATACGGGCGCCGAGTTCGATGTGCAGTGCGTGCAACGGGGTTTTCAACAGTTGTTCGGTGGACATATCCAGCTCCTGAAAAAGTGTGCAGATGCAATGAGCGCGCATCAGCACTCGATAATGTTGACCGCCAAACCGCCACGGGCGGTTTCCTTGTATTTGCTTTTCATGTCGGCGCCGGTCTGGCGCATGGTACGGATGACTTTGTCGAGGGAGACGAAGTGTTGACCGTCGCCGCGCAGGGCCATGCGCACCGCATTGATGGCTTTCACCGAGCCCATGGCGTTGCGTTCGATGCAAGGCACTTGCACCAGCCCGCCGATCGGGTCGCAGGTCAGGCCGAGGTTGTGTTCCATGCCGATTTCGGCGGCGTTTTCCACTTGCTGCACGGTGCCGCCCAGTACTTCGCACAAGGCGCCTGCCGCCATGGAGCAGGCCACGCCGACTTCACCCTGACAGCCGACTTCAGCGCCGGAGATCGAAGCATTTTCCTTGTAGAGAATGCCGATGGCGGCGGCCGTCAGCAGAAAACGTACGACGCCGTCTTCGTTGGCGCCGGGGATGAAGCGCATGTAGTAATGCAAAACCGCCGGGACGATGCCCGCCGCACCGTTGGTAGGCGCGGTGACCACGCGTCCGCCGTTGGCGTTTTCTTCGTTGACCGCCAGGGCGTACAGATTGACCCAGTCCAGCACCGACAGCGGATCGCGCAACGACGATTCCGGGTTCTTGCACAGTTGCCGATGCAGCGCTGCCGCTCGCCGTTTGACCTTCAAACCGCCGGGCAGGATGCCTTCGTTACGGCAACCGGCGTCGACGCAGTCCTGCATCACTTGCCAGATCTTCAGCAGGCCGGCGCGGGTTTCCGCTTCAGGGCGCCAGGCACTTTCGTTGGTCAGCATCACCTGGCTGATGGACAGGCCGTAAGTGGTGCAATGTCCGAGCAGGTCCTTGGCGCTTTTGAACGGGAAGGTCAGGGGCGTGGCGTCTTCGACGATACGGTCGGCGCCGGCCGCATCTTCATCGACCACGAAACCACCGCCGACCGAATAGTACTCGCGGCTGCGGATCTGCAGACCCGCTGCGTCGAACGCGCGAAAAATCATGCCGTTGGGGTGATAGGCCAACGGTTTGCGGATCATCGCCAGGTGTTCTTTCTCGTTGAACGCAATGCTGTGTTCGCCGAGCAGGTTCAAGCGACCGTTGCCACGAATGTCTTGCAGACGGGCGGCGACGGTTTCGGTGTTCACGGTGTCCGGATGTTCGCCTTCCAGGCCGAGCAGTACGGCCTTGTCGCTGCCGTGTCCTTTTCCGGTGGCGCCGAGTGAGCCGTAGAGCTCGACTTTGACGCAGGTGGTGGCGGCCAGCAGCCCTTCACGGCGCAAACCTTCGACGAAACGCGCAGCAGCACGCATCGGGCCGACGGTGTGGGAGCTGGAGGGGCCGATGCCAATCTTGAACAGGTCGAACACGCTTAACGACATGGTTGTTCTCCGGTTTCTTTTTATAGATGCAATATCACGGGAGATGCTTTGTGTAGGAGCTGCCGCAGGCTGCGATCTTTTGATCTTGCTTTTGATGAAGATCAAAAGATCGCAGCCTGCGGCAGCTCCTACAGGGGGATGCGGTGTTCTTGAGTGGGGCGAGCGAACCCGCCCCCTCATTGCTTTAAGCGTAGCTTTCGATCGACGGGCAGGCGCAAACCAGGTTGCGATCGCCGAAGACGTTGTCGACGCGACCGACCGGCGGCCAGTACTTGCCTTCGATCAGCGACGCGACCGGATACACCGCTTGCTCGCGGCTGTACGGATGCGTCCACTCGCCAACGATTTCCTGTGCGGTGTGCGGAGCGTTTTTCAGCGGGTTATCGTCCTTGTCCAGGGTGCCGTTTTCCACCGCGCGGATTTCTTCGCGGATGCGGATCATGGCGTCGCAGAAGCGGTCCAGTTCTTCCTTGGATTCGCTTTCGGTTGGCTCGATCATCAGCGTGCCAGCCACCGGGAACGACATGGTCGGGGCGTGGAAACCGAAGTCGATCAGGCGCTTGGCGACGTCATCGACGCTGATGCCGCTGCTGTCTTTCAATGGACGCAGGTCGAGGATGCATTCGTGCGCCACCAGACCATTGCTGCCGGTGTACAGCACTGGATAGTGCTCTTCGAGGCGACGGGAAATGTAGTTGGCATTGAGGATCGCCAGTTGCGAAGCACGTTTCAGGCCCGCGCCACCCATCATTCGAATGTACATCCAGGTGATCGGCAGAATGCTCGCGCTGCCGAACGGTGCCGCGCAGACCGCGCCTTCCTTGCGCTCCATCTGGGCGTGGCCCGGCAGGAACGGGGTCAGGTGCGACTTGACGCCGATCGGGCCGACACCCGGGCCGCCACCGCCGTGAGGGATGCAGAAAGTTTTGTGCAGGTTCAGGTGGGACACGTCGCCGCCGAATTTGCCCGGTGCGCAGAGACCGACCATCGCGTTCATGTTGGCGCCGTCGATGTACACCTGGCCGCCGTTGTCATGAATGATGCCGCAGATTTCGCGGATGCCTTCTTCGAACACGCCGTGGGTCGACGGGTAGGTGATCATCAGCGCTGCGAGGTGTTCGCGGTGCTCGATGGCTTTGGCGCGCAGGTCTTCGATGTCGACGTTGCCGCGGGCATCGCAAGCCGTTACGACCACACGCATGCCAGCCATGTTGGCGGTGGCCGGGTTGGTGCCGTGGGCGGAGGACGGAATCAGGCAGATGTCGCGACGGTCTTCGCCACGGCTCTGGTGATAAGCGCGAATCGCCAGCAGACCGGCGTATTCACCTTGCGAACCGGCGTTCGGTTGCAGGGAGATCGAGTCGTAACCGGTGGCGGCGCAGAGCATCGCTTCCAGTTCGTCGGTCAGTTGCTGGTAACCGGCGCTTTGTTCGGCCGGTGCGAACGGGTGCAGGGCACCGAATTCAGCCCAGGTCACCGGGATCATTTCGCTGGCGGCGTTGAGTTTCATGGTGCACGAACCCAGCGGGATCATGGTGCGATCCAGGGCCAGGTCCTTGTCGGCGAGCTTGCGCAGGTAGCGCATCAGCTCGGTTTCCGAGTGGTAGCGGTTGAACACCGGGTGGCTGAGGATTGGCGATTGACGCACCAGAGCGGCCGGGATGGCGCTAGCAACCGAAGCGGCGATGGCGGCGAAGTCCGGCAGTGTTTTGCCGTCGGCCAGCAAGGCCCACAGGGTTTCCACATCAGCTTGCGAAGTGGTTTCGTCGAGGGACAGGCCCAGACGCTCGCCATCAACTACGCGCAGGTTGATCTGCTGTGCACGCGCCTTGTCGTGCAGTTTGGCAGTGTTGGCGCCGGTGTTCAGGGTCAGGGTGTCGAAGAAGCTGGTTTGTTCGACGGTCAGGCCCAGTGCGCTCAAGCCTTTTGCCAGGATCGCGGTCAGGTGATGAATGCGGTTGGCAATCTGTGTCAGGCCTTTCGGGCCGTGATACACGGCGTACATGCTGGCGATGTTGGCCAACAGAACCTGTGCGGTGCAGATGTTGCTGGTGGCTTTTTCGCGGCGGATATGTTGCTCGCGAGTCTGCATGGCCAGGCGCAGGGCCGGCTTGCCGAAACGGTCCACGGAGACACCGACCAGACGGCCCGGCATGTCGCGCTTGAATGCATCTTTGGTAGAGAAGTAAGCCGCGTGCGGGCCACCGAAGCCCAGCGGTACGCCGAAGCGTTGCGCGCTGCCGATGGCCACGTCGGCGCCGAATTCGCCCGGCGGGGTCAGCACGGTCAGGGCCAGCAGGTCTGCGGCGACGGCAACCAGTGCATTGGCAGCGTGGAAGCGTTCGGTCAGTGCGCGGTAATCGAACAGGTCACCGTTACTGGCCGGGTATTGCAGCAGGGCGCCGAAGAACGGCGTCACGTCAGTCAGTTCAAGCTCGTCGCCAACGACTACGTCGATGCCCAACGGCTCGGCACGGGTGCGCAGCACGTCGAGGGTTTGCGGGTGGCAGTGCACGGACGCGAAGAACGCGTGGCTGCCTTTGTTCTTGCTCAGGCGTTTGCAGAAGGTCATGGCTTCGGCAGCGGCGGTGGCTTCATCCAGCAGCGAGGCGTTGGCGATTGGCAGGCCGGTGAGGTCGCTGATCAGCGTCTGGAAGTTCAGCAGCGCTTCGAGACGGCCCTGGGAAATTTCTGGCTGGTACGGGGTGTAAGCGGTGTACCAGGCCGGGTTTTCCAGCAGGTTGCGCAGGATCGGCGACGGCGTGTGAGTGCCGTAGTAGCCCTGGCCGATGTAAGTCTTGAACAGTTGGTTCTTGGCCGCGATGCCTTTGATCAACGCCAGTGCGTCGGCTTCGCTCAGGCCATCGTCCATGCCCAGCACGCTGGTGCCTTTGATGCTGTCCGGAATGACGCTGGCGCTCAGGGCTTCCAGCGAGTCGAAACCGAGGCTGTTGAGCATCGCTTGCTCGTCGCCGGCGCGCGGGCCGATGTGGCGCGCGATGAATTCGTTGGTGGTCGTAAGGTTTACTTGAGTCATGTTCGCGCTCCTCAGGCTTCGGCGTTGGCTTTGATCAGACGGTCGTAGGCGTCCTGATCCAGCAGTGTGGCGACAGCCGAGGCATCGGTTGGCTGGAAGCGGAAGAACCAGCCTTCACCCAGCGGATCTTCGTTGACCAGCTCCGGGCTGCTGTCCAGCGCCGGGTTGACTTCAAGTACTTCGCCATCGAGTGGCATGTACACGCCGCTGGCGGCTTTTACCGATTCCACGGTGGCGGCTTCTGTGCCTTTGTCGTAGGACTGCAGCTCAGGCAGTTGTACGAAAACCACATCGCCCAGGGCGTCCTGCGCAAAAGCGGTGATGCCGACGGTGACGGTGCCATCAGCTTCGGTGCGCAGCCATTCGTGATCTTCAGTAAAACGCAACTCGCTCATGGAAACTCCTAAGGGGGCCAGACTCGTCTGGTGGACGCGATTGAATGCTTGGGCAAAAGCCCTGCTTTATGGGCGGTTACTTAGCAAAAACGCGGCCAATGTTATTTTATTGTTATAAAACAATGACTTGGGTGTTTTGTCGGGGCGCAGGAATTTCATGGCTGTAGCGAAATCGCTACACCTTGAAGCAAAGAAAAAAGCCTAGGTGGATCAAAGCCTTGCACAGCGGTGATCGGGGATGGGTGTAGCGAAATCGTTCCGCTGTAGCGCTTTCAGTACAGATGGAGGTCGCTTTTAAAACAGGTTAGCTAGGTGTGAATTGGAAACCCGGACCGTAGGAGCTGCCGAAGGCTGCGATCTTGTCCCAGGCAATACAAAAGCAAAGTCAAAAGATCGCAGCCTTCGGCAGCTCCTACGGTAAGCGTACGGCCGAATAGACGTTCAGGGCTTATTCGGAATGCCGTACTTGCGCAACCGATGGGCAATCGCGGTGTGGGAGGTCTGCAGGCGACTGGCCAGTTGCCGGGTCGAGGGATAGCTGACGTAGAGTTTTTCCAGCAAGGTTTTTTCAAACTCTTCCATCGCCTGTTCCAGGCTGTCGACTTCGCTGTCGCTCTGGCGGGCCACGGAGGTGCCGGCAATGTCGAGGTCGCCGATGTCCACCAGGCTGCTTTCGCAAATCGCGGCGGCGCGGAAGATCACGTTCTGCAGTTGCCGCACGTTGCCTGGCCAACGGTTACCCAGCAGCGCCGGGTAAGTGCCCGGTGCCAGACGACACATCGGTCGCTGAATCTGCGCACAGGCCTGCTGCATGAAATAACGGGCCAGCAGCAAAATGTCCTGACCACGTTCGCGCAGCGGCGGGACTTCGACGTTCAGGACGTTGAGGCGATAGAACAGGTCTTCGCGGAATGTGCCTTCACTGACCATTTTTTCCAGATCGCGGTGCGTGGCGCTGAGGATGCGCACGTTGACCTTGACCTCGCGATCGCCGCCCACACGCCGGAAGCTGCCATCGTTCAAGAAACGCAGCAACTTCGCTTGCAAGTACGGCGACATTTCGCCGATTTCATCGAGAAATACCGTGCCCTGATTCGCCAGTTCCATCAGCCCCGGTTTGCCGCCCCGTTGCGCGCCGGTGAAGGCGCCGGGTGCATAGCCGAACAGTTCGCTTTCGGCGAGGTTCTCCGGCAATGCCGCGCAGTTCAGCGCCAGGAATGGCGAACTGTGCCGCGTGCTGATGGCGTGACAGGCGCGGGCCACCAGTTCTTTGCCGGTGCCGGTTTCGCCCTGGATCAACAAGGGCGCATCAAGCGCCGCTACACGTTGGGCACGGGCCTTGAGGGTGCGAATCGCCGGGGATTCGCCGAGCAACGCGTCGAACCCTTCGGCATGGTCGTGGTGCAGTGCCGAGAGGCGTTCGCCGATGCGGTTCGGTTGATACAACGTCAGCAGCGCGCCGGCGTCGGTGATCGGCGTGGCGTCCAGCAACAGGGTCTGGCCGTTGACGGTGATCTCGCGCAATGGCAAGCGAAAGCCGTGTTCCAGCAGGGTGTCGAGCAGGGCGGGGTCGGCAAACAGATCCGCCACACTTTCACCGGCCGGTTCACGCCCGTACAGGGCGATCAGTGCCGGGTTCGCCAGCAGCACCTTGCCGGCGCTGTCCAGTGCCAACACCGGATCGGTCATGGCGGCGAGCAATGCATCGAGCTGCAAGTGCCGGCGCTGACCGGGAAGGATATCGACCACCGTCATCGCTTGCACACCACGCACGCTGAGCAACGCATCGTGCAGCTCTTCGAGCACTTGCGGACTGAGGGTCGGGGCGTCGATGTAGACGTTGGGCGGAACCATTTCCACCGCATCCAGATTGAGATTGCGCCCACCGAGCAAGGCCAGGACTTCCTGGGTAATGCCGACGCGGTCGATGAAACTGACGTGGATACGCATGGGGCGATTTTGGTTCTGGAGTGCGGGAGGTGGCAAGTATGCCTTGGGGCGGGCGAATGGTGAAATCCTGCGCAGGACTTCAACGCAACGCCGAACCCATGTGGGAGCGGCGGTGCGACGATTCGACTTGCTCGCGAAGGCGGAGTATCAGTCACTATCAATGTCGACTGTCAGGCCGCCTTCGCGAGCAAGCCCGCTCCCACAGGTACTGCGTTCGCACAGAATTAATTTATTCCAGGTGTTCGGGTTTTACCGGGTCGCCGGATTTCATGTTCAGTTGCACCCGCACATCTTCGAACATCGCATCGTAGTGCTTGTGGATCGAACCGATGCTGCTCAGTGCCTTCGGTATGCCGTATTTCTCGGCGATTTTCGTCACGTTGCTGGCGAAGTTGTAGGCCTGATCCTTGGGCAGGAAGAAGGGTTCATTGACCTCCTTGCCCTGAATCATTCCGTGCATCGTGAACAGCATCCCTTTGCCCTCTTTGGGATCCTGCGTAACTTCATAGTCGATGTGCACGTTGTAGCTGACATCGTCCTTGTTCAGCGCGTGGCGCTCGATGTGCAAGTGACCGGGCTCGAACGTTGCCATTGACGGTTCTCCTTATAAATAAGTTATGCCAGCTTTCGCCGTGCTGATACGCGTACCGGCCTTGCCCTGGACGATCGCCTCGATGTCCGAGAGTGAACCGATCACCGCGACTTTTCCAGTATGGCGCGCGAACTCACAGGCTGCCTGAACCTTGGGCCCCATGGAGCCGGCGGCGAAACCGAGTTTTTCCATGTCGTCCGGGTGCGCCTGGGCGATGGCTTTCTGGGTCGGTTTGCCGAAATCGATGAAGGCAGCATTGACGTCGGTGGCGATCACCAGCAGATCGCTTTCCAGCTGTTCGGCCAGCAGCGCCGAGCACAGGTCCTTGTCGATCACCGCTTCCACGCCTTGCAGTTTGCCGTGGGGGCCGTACATCGTCGGGATGCCGCCGCCGCCGGCACAGATCACGATGCTGCCTTTTTCCAGCAGCCATTTGATCGGGCGAATTTCGAAGATGCGTTTCGGTCTCGGGCTGGCCACCACACGACGGAACTTGTCGCCGTCAGGGGCAATCGCCCAGCCTTTTTCGGCGGCGAGTTTTTCCGCTTCGGCCTTGGCATACACCGGGCCGATGGGTTTGGTCGGGTTCTGGAACGCCGGGTCGTTGGCGTCGACTTCGACCTGGGTCAGGAGGGTGGCGAAGGGCACTTCGAAGTCCAGCAGGTTGCCCAGTTCCTGTTCGATGATGTAGCCGATCATGCCTTCGGTTTCGGCGCCGAGCACGTCCAGCGGGTAAGGCGAAACCGAGGTGTACGCCGCCGCTTGCAGCGACAGCAGGCCGACCTGCGGACCATTGCCGTGGGCGATGACCAGTTCATTGCCGGCATGGATCTTGGCGATTTGTTCGGTGGCGATCCGGATGTTGGCGCGTTGATTGTCCGCGGTCATGGGTTCACCACGACGGAGCAGGGCGTTACCGCCCAGAGCAACGACGATACGCATAATGCAGTCCTTTCAAGCAGAGAGGTTGTAGGCAACCCGGTCTCCTGTTGAAACTCGGTCAATGTGGGAGCTGGCTTGCCTGCGATGGCATCGCCTCGGTGTAACTGATAGACCGAGGTGATGCCATCGCAGGCAAGCCAGCTCCCACAGGGTCCGTGTTCCTGCAGGAGCGGCCGGGCGAGCCGTTAGATATCCGCCAGCGCCGCCACCAGAATCGCCTTGATGGTGTGCATGCGGTTTTCCGCTTGCTCGAAGGCGATGTTGGCCGGCGATTCGAAGACTTCTTCAGTCACCTCGACGCCATTGGCCAGGTGCGGATACCGCGCGGCGATGTCCTTGCCGACCTTGGTTTCGCTGTTGTGGAACGCCGGCAGGCAGTGCATGAATTTCACGCGCGGGTTGCCCGAGGCTTTCATCATTTGGGCGTTGACCTGATACGGCAGCAGTTGCTCGATGCGTTCGTCCCACGCTTCCACCGGCTCACCCATCGACACCCAGATGTCGGTGTGAATGAAGTCCACGCCCTTGACCGCTTCTTTCGGGTCCTCAGTGATAGTGATGCGCGCGCCGCTGTCTTCGGCGAAGGCTTTGCACTGGGCGATGAAATCGGCGTGTGGCCACAGCGCTTTCGGCGCGGCGATGCGCACGTCCATGCCCAGTTTGGCGCCGATCATCAGCAGCGAGTTGCCCATGTTGTAGCGGGCGTCGCCGAGGTAGGCATAGCTGATGTCATGCAGCGGTTTGTCGCTGTGTTCGCGCATGGTCAGGGTGTCGGCGATCATTTGCGTCGGGTGGAATTCAGCGGTCAGGCCGTTGAACACTGGCACGCCGGCGAACTTGGCCAGCTCTTCAACGATTTCCTGTTCGAAGCCACGGTACTCGATGGCATCGAACATCCGCCCCAGCACGCGGGCAGTGTCTTTCATGCTTTCCTTGTGGCCGATCTGCGACGACACCGGGTCGATGTAGGTGACGTGGGCGCCCTGGTCATGGGCCGCGACTTCGAAGGCGCAACGGGTGCGGGTCGAGGTCTTTTCGAAGATCAGTGCAATGTTCCTGCCTTTGAGGTGCTGTTGCTCGGTGCCGGTATATTTGGCGCGTTTGAGGTCGCGGGACAAATCCAGCAGGTAATGCAGCTCGCGAGTGGTGTGGTGCATCAGCGAGAGCAGGCTGCGGTTGCGCATATTGAAAGCCATGATTGGATCTCCTTGGGTTTCGGTTATCCGCCTGCTTCACGCGTGATAAACGTGAAGCAGGGCTCAGGAATTAATAGTCGATAGGGTCGCGAATGATCGGGCAGGTCATGCAGTGGCCGCCGCCACGGCCGCGTCCCAATTCACCGGCGGTGATGGTGATGACTTCGATACCGGCCTTGCGCAGCAGGGTGTTGGTGTAGGTGTTGCGGTCATAACCGATCACCACGCCGGGCTCCACGGCCACCACGTTGTTGCCGTCGTCCCATTGCTCGCGTTCGGCGGCGAAGCTGTTGCCGCCGGTTTCCACCACGCGCAACGCTTTGAGGTTGAGGGCCTTGGCCACGGTGTCGAGGAAGTTGCTTTCTTCGCGGCGGATGTCGATGTTGCCCGGCTTGCTTTCGTCCGGGTGCAGGGTGAAGGCGACGATTTGATTCACCACTTCCGGGAAGATCGTCACCAGGTCGCGGTCGCAGAAGCTGAACACGGTGTCCAGGTGCATGGCGGCGCGGGACTTCGGCAGGCCGGCGACGATGATTTTTTCGACGGCTTTGTTCTTGAACAGGTTCACCGCCAGTTGGCCGATGGCCTGGCGGGACGAGCGTTCGCCCATGCCGATCAGCACCACACCGTTGCCGATCGGCATGACGTCGCCGCCTTCAAGGGTGGAACTGCCGTGTTCCTGGTCCGGATCGCCGTACCAGATCTGGAAGTCGGCGTTGGTGAATTGCGGGTGGAATTTGTAGATCGCCGTGGTCAGCAAGGTTTCCTGACGACGCGCCGGCCAGTACATCGGGTTCAGGGTCACGCCACCGTAGATCCAGCAGGTGGTGTCGCGGGTGAACTGGGTGTTGGGCAGCGGCGGCAGAATGAAGCTGGAGTGGCCGAGGAAATCGCGGAACATCTGAATGGTCTTGCCGCCGAAACTGTCCGGCAGGTCATCGGCGGACACGCCGCCAATCAGGAACTCGGCGATCTTGCGCGGCTCCAGACTGCGAAGCCACGAACCGACTTCATTGATCAGGCCGAGGCCGACCGAATTGGCGGTGACCTTGCGTTCCAGAATCCAGTCCAGCGCTTCGGGAATCGCGACGATGTCGGTCAGCAGGTTGTGCATTTCCAGCACGTCGATGTTGCGTTCACGCATTTTGGTGACGAAGTCGAAATGGTCACGCTTGGCCTGTGCGACCCACAGCACATCATCGAAAAGCAGCTCGTCGCAGTTGTTCGGGGTCAGCCGCTGGTGGGCCAGGCCGGGGGAGCAAACCATGACTTTGCGCAGTTTGCCGGCTTCGGAATGTACGCCGTACTTAACTTTTTCCGTGCTCATTACAGTGATCCTCCAGATGACAACTCAATCAGGTGTTACAGGGTCAGGAAACCGTCATACAGCCCGTAAGCCGCCACCAGGGCGCCCACGACGACTGCGGCGAAAATCAGCTTCTCGACGTTGGTGAAAACCGGTTTGTTGACTTCAAGCTTGGCCTTGATGAACAGGATTGCGCCCGGCGCATACAGCAGCGCGGACAGCAGCAGGTATTTGACCCCGCCGGCATAGATCAGCCAGACCGCGTAAATCGACGCGACACCGCCGATGAACAGGTCCTTCTTGCGTTCGGCCACGGCGTTTTCATAGCTCTCGCCGCGTACTGCCAGCAGCAGCGCGTAAGCCGCCGACCACAGGTAAGGCACCAGAATCATCGAGGTGGCGAGGTAGATCAGCGACAGGTAAGTGCTGGCCGAAAACAGCGTGATGATGAGGAACAACTGCACCATGGCGTTGGTCAGCCACAAGGCGTTGACCGGCACGTGGTTGGCGTTTTCCTTGCGCAGGAAGGCCGGCATGGTGTGGTCCTTGGCGGCGGCGAACATGATCTCCGCGCACAGCAGCACCCACGACAGCAACGCACCGAGCAGGGAGATGATGAGGCCGACGCTGATCAACACCGCGCCCCAATGACCGACCACGTGCTCCAGCACGGCGGCCATCGACGGGTTCTGCAGTTTGGCCAGTTCCGGTTGGGTCATGATGCCCAGCGACAGCACGTTCACCAGCACCAGAAACAGCAGCACGGTGATGAAGCCGATCACCGTGGCTTTACCCACATCGCTGCGTTTTTCCGCCCGAGCCGAGAAAATGCTCGCACCTTCGATGCCGATGAACACCCACACGGTAACCAGCATCATCCTGCGCACCTGGTTCATCACGCTGCCCAGATCCGGGTTTTTCACGCCCCAGATGTCAGCGGTGAAGATGTCGAGCTTGAAGGCGAAAATCGCGATCAGGACGAACAGCAGCAGCGGCACGACCTTGGCGACGGTGGTCACCAGGTTGATGAACGCCGCTTCCTTGATCCCGCGCAGTACGAGGAAGTGCACGCCCCAGAGCAGCACTGAAGCGCCAATTACAGCGGCAACGGTGTTGCCTTCGCCGAATATCGGGAAAAAGTAACCGAGGGTGCTGAACAGAAGAACGAAGTAACCGACGTTGCCCAGCCACGCGCTGATCCAGTAACCCCAAGCGGACGAGAAACCCATGTAGTCACCGAAACCAGCCTTGGCGTAGGCGTAGACACCGCCGTCCAGATCAGGCTTTCGATTGGCAAGGGTTTGAAAGACGAAGGCCAGCGTCAGCATGCCGACGGCGGTGATAGCCCAACCGATCAGCACGGCGCCGACGTCGGCACTGGCGGCCATGTTCTGGGGCAAAGAGAAGATCCCGCCACCAATCATTGAGCCGACAACCAATGCAACAAGTGCGCCGAGTTTCAGTTTTCCGGGGGATTCAGACATTGCATGACTCCAGTGCAGGAGAAGAGAGACAACAGATTAATTCTGTTAACAATACAATCAGCTGACATAGATCAGAGCATGGGCACATTCCATTGTTAATGACAGACTTGTGAATCTTTAGCGGGCATAACGGAATTGCCGGAGAAGCCCAATCCAGAGGCCTCAGCCAGATCAAAAAGAAATAACTCGTATTGCTTGGAGTTTTTAAGCTAGTTCGTTTTTCGATTTTCGCAAATTTTTGATGACTGTTTCAGTATGGAATTGATTTATTAGGGTCAACACACAAAATTGCTGTTACCGGCTGTAGCCATAGAAGTATCGGCTATAAATAAAAGGCGTTATTCGCCATTACTTAATAAACGTTAAGATTCATTATCCATTTAGTTAAAATTATCCATTTGTGGCGAGGGAGCTTGTCGGATCGCCGCACCGTCCCGCTGGGTCGCGAAGCGGCCCCAAAAGAGGGACTGCTGCGCAGTCAGCGGGAGCAAGCTCCCTCGCCACAGGTTCAGTGCAGGGAAAAAAAGGGGACGCAGAATGTCGCAACCGACGCAAAAGCTTCGCTTGAGTGCGCTGATCGCGCTGGTGGTGGGATCAATGATTGGCGGCGGGATTTTTTCCTTGCCGCAGAACATGGCGGCCCAAGCCGATGCCGGTGCGATATTGATCGGTTGGGCCATCACTGCCGTGGGCATGCTGACGCTGGCCTTCGTGTTCCAGACGCTGGCCAATCGCAAACCCGAGCTGGATTCCGGGGTGTACGCCTACGCCAAGGCAGGGTTCGGTGACTACATGGGATTCTCTTCGGCCTGGGGTTACTGGATCAGCGCCTGGCTGGGCAACGTCGGTTACTTCGTGTTGCTGTTCAGCACCCTCGGTTATTTCTTTCCGGTGTTTGGCGAGGGCAATACGCCCATCGCCATAGGCTGCGCGTCGGTGTTGCTGTGGGCCGTGCATTTTCTGGTGATGCGCGGGATCAAGGAGGCTGCGTTCATCAATCAAGTGACTACCGTGGCCAAGATCGTGCCGCTGATCATGTTCATCGTCATCGCCGCCGTGGCGTTCAAGGCCGACATTTTTACCCGTGACATCTGGGGCCGCAGCAACCCGAATTTCGTCGGCGTGATGGATCAGGTGCGCAACATGATGCTGGTGACCGTGTTTGTGTTCATCGGCATCGAAGGCGCCAGTGTGTATTCGGCGCGGGCGGAGAAACGTTCCGATGTCGGGCGGGCGACGGTCATCGGTTTTCTCGGCGTGCTGGCGCTGTTGGTGCTGGTGAATGTGTTGTCGCTGGGGATCATGAGTCAGCCGGAACTGGCCAACCTGCAGAACCCGTCGCTGGCGGCCGTGCTGGAACACATCGTCGGGCCGTGGGGCGCGTTGTTGATCAGCATTGGCCTGGCGATTTCGCTGCTCGGTGCGCTGTTGTCCTGGGCACTGCTCTGCGCCGAGATCCTCTTCGCCACGGCGAAAGACAAAACCATGCCGGCCTTCCTGAAAAAGGAAAACGCCAACCATGTGCCGGTCAACGCGCTGTGGCTGACCAACGTGATGATCCAGATCTTCCTGCTGATCACGCTGTTTTCCGCCGGGACATACACCAGCCTGATTTACCTCGCGTCCTCGATGATTCTGGTGCCATACCTTTGGTCCGCCGCCTATGCGGTGTTGTTGAGCGGGCGGGGTGAAACCTACGAACACGCGTCGGCGGAACGGACCAAGGACTTGCTGATTGGCGGCATCGCGCTGAGTTATGCGGTGTGGCTGTTGTACGCCGGCGGGGTGAAGTATTTGCTGCTGTCAGCGTTGCTGTATGCACCGGGGGTGATCTTGTTCGCCAAGGCCAAACATGAGCAGGGTGAGCCGCTGTTTACGCTTATCGAGAAAGGGATTTTTACCGCTGTCATCAGCGGCGCGGGGCTGGCGGCGTATGGGTTGTACAGCGGTTTTCTGTCGCTGTGAGGTTATTGCTGGAGTATCAGCCGCCCTATGACTGGCCGGCGATGCTGGGTTTTTTGTCGGCGCGGGCCGTGGTCGGGATAGAGACGGTGGTCGATGGTGTGTATTCGCGCAGCATCGGGTTGAAGGGTGTTCACGGTACGTTTTCGATCAGGCCCGGGGCGGGCGATGCACTGGAAGTGACGCTGGATTTTCCTGACTCGGCGGCGGTGCCGGAGATCGTTGCACGGTTACGGCGGATGTTTGATCTGGATGCGGACCTGCCGACGATCCATCGACAGTTGAAGACTGATCCGTTGATGGCGCGGTTGATTGCCGAGCGGCCGGGGTTGCGGGTTCCGGGGGCGTGGGACGGTCTGGAACTGGCGATTCGTGCGGTGTTGGGTCAGCAGATTACGGTGGGCGCGGCGATCCGGCTGGCGGGGAAACTGGTGGCGCAGTATGGGCAGCCTCTGGCATCTGTTTTACCCGGTGTCACCCATGTTTTTCCTGAGACTGGTGATTTGGCAGAGGCGGATCTGGCGACGTTGGGCATGCCGAAAAGTCGTGGCCGTACGTTGTCGGGTGTGGCTCAGGCGTTGCTTGATGATCCGTTGTTGTTTGAACCGGGGCGTGAGGGCGGTGTGACGCGGTTGCTGGCATTGCACGGAATTGGCGACTGGACGGCGCAGTACATTGCGTTGCGGCAGTTGCGGGAGATGGATGCGTTTCCGGGTGGTGATGTGGGGTTGATCAAGGCGTTGGCGGCGATTGAAGGTGCGCGGGTGACGGCTCGGCAGCTTCAGTCCCGCGCTGAAGCCTGGCGGCCGTGGCGCGGGTATGCGGCGCAGGTTCTTTGGACATCATTGAGCCGGTCTGACTGAACTGATCCGGGATTTTTGGTGACAATTCCGACGCCTTCGCGGGCAAGCCCGCTCCCACAGGTTTAGCGTCGTGCTCATTACCGGCGTCCGACACAAAATCTGTGGGAGCGGGCTTGCCCGCGAAGAGGCCGGTAGGTCACCACCATTGCGCGCGATGTGAACCCAATTCAGAAGCCGGAATCGCCCACTGCAACGGAGTCCCCGTAATCTTCAGTGGAACGTGAAGCCGATGCGCCGGCCCCCATGACGTCTGCTCAACCAACAGGCCCTGATCGCTGGCGTCTTCATCCCGCAACGGTTCTTCCGTCCCGGCGCCACCCTCGATCAACAACTTCGCCGTCCGCGCCAACGACAATCGCGCCGAACCTCCCCGTCCCAACAGCGTGATCGCCGCAGCCGCCATCAAGTACCCGGTGGCGTGATCAAGCGCCTGCACCGGCAACGGCGTCGGCTTGTCCGCTTTCTTCCACTGCATCCCCGCTTCGGCAATTCCGCTGCTCATCTGCACCAGGCTGTCGAAGCCGCGACGGTTCTGCCATGGACCGCTCCAGCCGTAGGCGTTGAGGCACACATCAATCAGGCCCGGCGCCAGTGTTTGACGCTCTGCGACACCGTAACCCAACCTTTCCAAAGCGTTGGCGCGGTAGCCGTGGAGCAAGATATCGGCATCCTTCAGCAGGCTTTCGAACAACGTTCGATCGTCTTTGTCGTGCAGGTCCAACCGCGCGCAGCGTTTGCCCAACATGACTTCCGGCACCACGCCCGGTTCGTTCCAGGTCGGTGGGTCGATACGCAAGACATCGGCGCCGAGGCCAGCGAGAAAACGACTGGCGATGGGGCCCGCAAGCACGCGTGTGAGGTCCAGCACCTTGATCCCGGCCAGCGGTCGCGCCACCGAACCTTTCCACGATTTTGGCTGTTGAGGGTTGCCGGCGCTGAACTGAATCAACGGCTCGGCGTTCACGGCCTGGCCTTGGGGATGGGTTTGCCATTGTTCCCATGTGCGCATTTCGGCGGCGCAGCCACCGGCGTCGACCACGGCCTGTTCCAGATCACTTTTCGCCCATTGCGCAACCTTGCTCGCCACGGCGGCGTGGTCGGCACAGGCGCCGAGCACGCTTTCGGCGGCGGCACGATGATGAGGTGCGTTGGTGTGCAGGCGGATCCAGCCGTCGTGGGTCGGGTAGTCGCCGGCAACCGGGTCCCACAGCGGCGGAACGCTCCAGCCCACGGGACGGATCGACGTCGCGAACCAGAAAGACGCGAGGCGCCGGTCGACTTCAAGGCTGGGCAAGCGACCGGTCTGCTGCTGCAGCCATTCGCTGGCAGCCTGGCCGGCGGCGGCGATGCTGGCGCAGGCCAGGTCGGTGACGGCAAACGCCGAGGGCAGGGCGCCGCTCGAGGTGAACGGAATCGGGGTGCGGGGCAAGCCAAGTGCGGCTTGAATGGACGTGAGTAAATCAGTCATCGAAGGCCCTCCGGAACGAGAGCCCGAGCATAGTTCAAAACACAGGCCGGCCGGATGAAATCCCCCCCTGTGGGAGCGGGCTTGCTCCGGGCGGCGTTCCGACGAAAGCGGTGTGTCAAGCAACATCTCTGCTGAATGTGACATCGCCTTCGCGAGCAAGCCCGCTCCCACAGGGATTTGTGAGGGTTCTCTACACCCGGAACTGATCCATCAATTTCATCTGGTGGGTGGTCAGGGAATTGAGCTGGCTGCTGATCTGCGCCGATTCGGTGGCCTGGCCGGTCAGGGTTTCGGTGACGGTGCGGATCGCCGAGACGTTGCGGTTGACCTCTTCGGCCACGGCGCTTTGCTGTTCGGCGGCGCTGGCGATTTGCAGGTTCATGTCGCTGATCACGGTGACCGCGTCGCTGATTTTGCTCAAGGCTTGCACGGCTTGCTGGATCTGCCCGGCGTTGCTGTGGGCCTGGGTCTGGCTCGAATGCATGGTGGCGACCACGCCGCGGGTGCCGGTCTGGATGCGTTCGATGACGTGGCGGATTTCTTCCACCGAATCCTGGGTGCGTTTGGCCAGGTTGCGCACTTCGTCGGCCACTACCGCAAAGCCGCGACCGCTTTCCCCGGCTCGGGCCGCTTCGATGGCAGCGTTGAGCGCCAGCAAGTTGGTCTGTTCGGCGATGCTGCGAATGACTTCCAGCACCGAACCGATCTGCTCGCTGTTGACCGCCAATGCTTCGACTTCGGTCACAGCCTTGCTGACTTCGTCGGCCAGTTGATTGATGTCACGGGTGCTGCGTTCGATGATCGACATGCCATCGCGGGCCGATTGATCCGCACCTTTGGCCGCGTTTGCCGCGCTCGAGGCGCTGTTGGCGACATCGTGGGCGGTGGCGCTCATTTCGTTGGACGCGGTGGCGACCTGGTCGATTTCGCGGAACTGCACCTGCATGCCTTCGCTGGTCTGGCGGGCGATTTCAGAAGACTGGTCGGCGGTGCCGCGGGCGTCGGTGATGCTCTTTTTGATCTGCGCGATGGTCGGTTGCAGCTTGTCGAGGAAGCGGTTGAACCAGCTGACCAGTTCGCCGAGTTCATCTTTCTTGCTGTAGTGCAGACGCTGCGTCAGGTCGCCGTCGCCGCTGGCAATCGCCTTGAGCATCTCGGCCACGCTGTTGATCGGCCGGGTTACGCCCGATGCGGTGAGCCAGATCAGCAACAGACCGACGAGGCCGGCAGCGACGGCCACCAGCACCGCTTTGATCGTGCCGCTTTGCTGGGCGTCATCGAGTACCGCTTGCAGCTTCACCGAATCGGCCAGCAGCACTTGTTTCGGCAGGTCGATCACCACGCCCCAGGCTTTGGAATCGCTGATCGGGCTGACCGGGTAAACGGCACGGATCAAGTCGCCTTGTTCGAGGATTTTAGGTGCGCCACCGCTGAGTAATTGCAGGACATCCTTGCCCTCTGCGCCCAGGGTGTCGCCGATACTTTTGCCGACCTTGCTCGCGTCGACACTGTAACCGGCAAGCACGCCGCTGCCAGAGACAATCAGCATGTGCCCGGCGCTGTTGAACAGATCACGCTGGGAATCGACAGCCGCTGCCTGAAGGGCGTCGAGGGCGATGTCCACGCCGACCACGCCGATGGATTTACCGTCCACCAGCAGCGGTACGGAAATGGTGGTCATCAGTATTTCCTTGCCGCCGACGGTGTCGGCATACGGGTCCAGCAGGCAGGTGCGCTTGCTGTCGCGAGGGCAGGTGTACCAACTGTTGTAAGGGGTGCCGCTGAGGCTCAAAGTGGTTTTGGTCATGTCGGCTTCGATCATGATCGTGTTGAGCGCGGTGCCAGCGGCGCGGCTCCAGTAACTGGCGAAACGACCGGCTTCGTTGGACTGGCGAGCGGCATCATTGGCGAACTCGCTGTCCTTGCCGTCCAGCCCGTTGGGTTCGAACGCCAGCCAGATTCCCAACACTTTGCTGTTGCGCTCGAACGCGGTTTTCAGGCTCTGGTTCAACTCTTCGCGCAGGGCACCGGCCTCAAGCGAGCGCTTGGCGGCCAAGGTGCGCATGTCCTTGATC
The DNA here is from genome assembly GCF_054897965.1 of Pseudomonas sp. LB3P81. Taxonomy (NCBI): domain Bacteria; kingdom Pseudomonadati; phylum Pseudomonadota; class Gammaproteobacteria; order Pseudomonadales; family Pseudomonadaceae; genus Pseudomonas; species Pseudomonas sp. LB3P81. Next base: position 4,792,745 of record NZ_JBUBVG010000001.1, read on the forward strand.
TGGTCCGCCAGGGCGGTCACCACCAGCAGGCTTTCGCCGAACGTCTTCTGCACCCGTACCGCCTGCTCGGCGGCCTTGGCCTGAAGCAGGTCCTGCACGCTGTCCGTGAGCATTTTGCTGCTGGAGGCGCTGACCAGTTCATCGTTCTGGTTGGCCTGGTAGAAGTTCATGCTGACGATCAGGACGACCACGCCCAGCAGGCAGAGACCGGAGAGCAAAACGATTTTCAGGCGGATGGACAGAGAGTCGAACATAGGACGAACTCGCGAATGAATGAGGTGTTGGCTGTGAGTCGAGGTCGACCCGGTTCGCCAAGTCCATTCGGCGCCATTCACTGCCCATCGGCGTGGGGCGAGGATGCATGATGGTGGCTCCGACGAACGGTCATGGTTGAACGTTTGCGCGGAAAAATGTGCCGAAAAGCGCGGTAAAACGGGGATAAATCGCGGTGTGTTTCAGGAGGGCTGTGGCAATGATTCCGGTCGCGACCAGATCCACAGATTGCCCAGGCTCATGCCGGCGATGGCGAGGTAAACCGGCCATCCGTGATCGAGCACGACCAGCATCAGTGCGGCGCACAGCAGCATGCTGACGGTGGCGCTGACCTTGGCGCGACGCGCGACGATCTTGCCGTTGCGCCAGTTGTAGAGGATCGGACCGAACAATCGGTGGTTTTCCAGCCAGGCACTCAGGCGTGGCGAGCTCTTGGTCGCGGCCCAGGCAGCCAGCAGGATGAACTCGGTGGTCGGCAAGCCCGGCACGACGATGGCGATCAGGCCGATGGCGAGGCTGATGTAGGCGAGTGCACCGAACAGGATATGGATGAGTTTCGAGGTGGCTGGGTGAGGCATGGGTGTTGGAAATACGACCGGGAGGGTTGATGGGATTCTGCGTACAGGCTCAGTCCTTGTGGGAGCGGGCTTGCCCGCGAAAGCGATATAACATTCAGCATCTTTGTTGGATGTTAAACCGCCATCGCGGGCAAGCCCGCTCCCACAGTGGGATGTGTTCGGTCAGGCTGGTTCAGTGGCGTAGGCCTGTTCCAACAGAACAGTAAAGCGGTTGAACGCAGCGATTGCGCCTTTATCCAGCTCGGCTTCTTCCTGCGCAGTGAGCTCCAGACCATCCAGGGTTTTGACGAAGCTTTTCCAGCCTTCAGCGCGGCCACCAGCCGGTTCGCCGAGGTGACGGGCGCCGAAGGTTTCGCTCAGGCCCAAGCCGACTGCGCGCTTGATCAGGAACGCCGCGCCAAGCTTCGAGCCTTCGGAAACAAACAGCCAGCCCAGCGCTTCGGCTTTAGTCGGGTGACATACGGCTCCGGCGACAGGAGCCGGCACTTCGGTTTCCAGATCGACCAGATCAGCCTTGACCGCTTCGGCACGGCAGCGCGCCGGCAGATCGGGAACGATGGCGATCAGTTCGGCATCGTTGTACAGCCCCACCAGTTCCGACTGGAACAAATACTGCGCAACCACGAAGCGGGCGAAACTGGCTTGGGTTTCGAACGGCGCGTGAGCTTTGACCAGCGCATCGAGTTTGGTGTGTGGCTCGTTGGTGATCTGGTTCAAACGTTGCGAATGCAAAGCCGGGCGTTGAGCAGTGTCCTGGGTAGTCATGAGAAGTCCTTGAAGAAAAGAGGCGCTTGATAACGAGACGAACAAGAAGACGCCTGAGCGTAAAAAAAACCTCACTGTGCGGTTCTATAAAAACCGCGCAGCGAGGTGGGCAGGATCAGATGTCCCAGACCAGATTGACCGCAACGTTGCGACCTGGCTGAGTCAAGCGATCAAGGTTGGCCGGGCTGATGACCGAAGCCTCGCCGACGCCGTCGTAACCGCGCACGTCATCCCACAACCAGTACTTTTTGTCGGTCAGGTTGTAGAGCCCGGCGCTGACGGTCACGTCGTCGGTCACTTTGTAGAAACCGGTCAGGTCCAGCACGCCGAAGCCCGGCGTCTTGAACTGGCTGCTGACGCCGTCCGGCGACTTGAAGTTGCTGTTGTCGACGCGATCTTTCTTTTTCACCAGCGTCCAGCTGAGCAAACCGCCGTAGTTATCCTGGTCGTAACCGAGGCCGAACACGCCGGTCAGCGGGTTGACGCTGTTGATCGGTTCGCCGTTGTCGTTGTTGCGACCGTAGGCGTAGGCAACCGAGCCCTGGGTATACAGCCCTTGTGGCGCGCCGAACACGTCTAGGTTCAGACGTCCCTTGACCTCTGCGCCCTTGATGGTGGCGTGCTTGATGTTGGCACTCTGGAAGGTCAGCTCGCTGTAACCGGGGGTGATAGCGTCCTCTTCGATGAAGTCGCGGTACTTGTTATAGAACACGGCCATATCGAAGGAACCCGATTCGAATTGACCGCGCAGCCCGGTCTCGAAGCCTTTGCTGGTTTCCGGCTCGAGGTTCGGATTCGGTTTCACGCGATAATCAGTGGTGGTGTTCTCGAAGCGCCCGAACAACGCCTTGGCCGTCGGGGTGCGGAAACCTTCGGCGTACTGACCGTACCAGGTGTAGTGGTCGGTCAGGGCGTAGGTCAGGCCGAATTTCGGCGACACGCGGTGCCAGGTCTTGGTGTCGTCACTGACGGTGCCACGACCATCGGCCGCCACGGTGTTCATGAATTCCTGGGTGATGTGCGGCTTGAGCTCGGTGTAGTCGTAGCGCAGGCCCGGCAGGAAGGTCCATTTGTCCCAACTGATCTGATCCTGGGCGAACAGGCTGTAGGTGTTGACGGTCGGATCCGGGAAGTCGCTGGATTTTTTCAGTACGTCGGCTGGGCTGACGGCCCCCACGGTCCGGCAACTGCCAAAGACTGCGAGGCAAGTGCCGTTGCCACTACGCGAGCCGGTAACTTTTTGCTGCTTGATCGTGGTGCCGTAGGTCAGCAGGTGCTCGGTGTCGGCGATGCTGAAAGCCTTGTCCAGTTGTGCGTCGAACACCCACTGCTTTTCTTCGTAAAGGGTTTCCCGGGTCCGCAGCACTTTGCGTGAGAACGGGTAGTAGAACTCTTCGGTGCTCTGGTCGGTCTTGGCCACCTGATGGTTCAGGCTCCACTTGACGTTGTCCACCAGCAGGCTGTCGAGGGCGAAGCTGTGTTCCAGGCCGAAGCGCTCGCGAGTGACGGTGTCGTTACCGGTGCGCCACTGGTACATGCCGCCGGGCAGGAGGCTTGGATTAATAGGCTTGCCTGCGTCGTACGGACCGCCGTAGGCACTTTTCTGATCGGTGTCGCGATCATCCTTGTACTTTTCGTAGGTCAGGCCCAGGCGTGAATCTTCGTTGTAGTTCCAGCCAATCTTGGCCAGCACGTTGGAAGTGCGCACGTCTTCCGGGTTGGCGGCGGTGCGCGCAAGGCCGGTGCCGTTGTTGCTGCCGTAGGATTCGGTTTCATGACCGTCGCGCTGGCTGTAATGCAGAAGGCCATCGAACTGATCGGCGCGGCCGGCCACGGTGGCGGACTTCAGCCAGCTCTCGTCGGCGGAGCTGTAACCGGTTTTCAGGCGAGCGCCGACGTCTTTGCCGGGCTTGATGATGTCGTCCGGGTCGAGGGTGAAATAGCTGACCGCGCCGCCGATGGCGTTGCTGCCGTAGAGCACCGAGGCCGGGCCGCGGAGGATTTCGACGCGTTTGATGATTTCCGGGTCGACGTAGTTGCGTTGGGTTTTGGCGTAGGGGCCGTTGAAGAAATCGTTCGGCACTTCGACGCCGTCGACCTGGGTCAGGATCCGGTCACCGTCGATACCGCGGATGTTATAGCCGCTGATCCCGCCGCGTTGACCGGCGCCGCCCACCGAAACACCCGGTTCGTAGCGCACCAGGTTCTTGATGGTGTTGACGTTGTTGCGGTCCAGCTCTTCGCGGGTGTGAACGGTAACAGTGCCCGGCACGCTTTCAATGCTTTGTTCCTGGCGGGTGGCGCTGATGGTCACCTGTTGCAGGTTGAGGGCGCCGCTGCTCAGGCGCTTCTCGAGGACGATGTTGTTGTTGCCCAGTTTGCGATAGCTCAGGTTGGTCCCCACCAACAGGCGATCCAGGGCTTTCTCCGGCGACAAGGACCCGCGCGCACCCGGCGAGGCCACGCCTTGCGCCAGTTCGGCCGGCAAACCGACCTGCCAGCCCGTCACCGCCGTGAAGGCATTGAGTGCCGAGACCAGCGACTGTTGCGGGATGGCGAACGCGTAATCGCCCATGTTGCGCGCCGGCTGCTCGACGGCGGTGGCGGCCATGAGCGGCGCGCTGCCGGCCATCAGGATGGCGGCGGTCAACAGCGAGAGTGCGCGGGACGGTGAGGAAGAGTGGCGGGTAAGGCGAGAGGACATCGATAGCGCTCCGTGTCGCACGAATCTTTATAGGTGCTGATTGGCATTCAGAGATGCGAATCAATTGCATTGGCTATAACGAGACGTACGAGCTTCAGCTATCGAGTAAAAATAATTCTCATTTAGTTCAGGATCACCAGCGCCGGAAATTCCTGGAGCTGTGCCGAGGTGATGTGCGCCAGCGAACGGACCACGTCCAGCGGCTGATCGAGACGGTAGTTGCCGGTCACGGCGACGTCCGCCAACTGCTCGTTGTTGTTAATGATCCAGCCCGGATAGTAGCGCCGCAGCTCGGCCAGCACCTGACTCAGCGGGCAGTTCTCGAACACCAGCCGGCCCTGGACCCAGGCCAGGTCGGTCGCGGCATCGAGCTTGGCGGGCCGGTCGAAACCGTTGGGGCCGATGCTGATGCTCTCGCCGGCGGACAAGCGGATCCGTGCGTCGTCACGGGTTGCCAGATCGACATCGCCACGCTGCACCCGCACCTGCGCCACGCCATCGAGGTAACGCACCGCGAACGCCGTATCGTGCACGCTGGCCTTCACCGGGCCGGCATCGATTTCCAATGGCTGGCCGAGATGGGCCGGCACTTCGAAAAACGCCTCGCCCTGATACAAACGGGCGACACGCCTTTGATCATTGATGGTGCTGGAGAACGCCGAATTGGTATTGAGCAGGACCTTCGAGCCGTCTTCCAGTTGCAGGCGCTGACGTTCACCGACCACGGTCAAGTGATCGGCCTGAAGGCGCATCGGCAAATTGCTGAAGCTGAACAAACCGAGAATCAGCACGGCAGCGGTGGCCAGCGGTTTCCAGTGCGGACGCAGGCGCGACAGCACGCTCACTTCAGGTGGCAGGGCGGCCAGGTTTTGCGCACATTGCGCGACTTGTGGGCCATCCCAGATTGCCTGCGCCTTGGCGAACGCTTGCGCATGCAAAGGATCGGCATTCAGCCATTCGTGGAACTGGCGAGTCTGTTCCTCGCTCGGACTGCCCATGACGATCAACCAGTCCAGAGCCTGGTCCATCGTGCTTGCGGCGTCCCGCGCCGGGGAGGGCGGAGGGGAACGGTGGGTGTCCGTCACGGTGTGTCCTCGGCAGTGTCTTTGCACGGCTGTTTTTTTAGTGAAGCTTGAAAGTGGGCAAGGGTAGCAAAGCCTTGTGTGCTCAGTCGCCGTTTACCCGCTCGGCGACACCGATGCAGATGGCCATGATCAGCTTCAACTCCTTTTGCACGGTGCTCAACGACACGCCGAGCTTCTCGGAAATCTCCAGATAGCTGTGCCCGTGCAGACGACTGAGGATGAAGATCTGTTGCTGACGGGCACTGAGTTCACCGAGGCTCACGTTCAAACGCTCCAGCAGTTGTTCGGCATGGGCGGCGTCCTCGGCACTGCTGGCAGGGGCGGCGATGCTTTCCAGCACGTCTGGCGGGACGTCGTCGAGCATCGTGCGGGACTGAATGCGCCGCGCACGCAGATGGTCCAGCGCCAGATTGCGGGCGGTCTGGAAAACGAAGGGTTCAAGATGATCGATGGTCCGTTCGCTGAGCGCACGGGTCACGCGCAGGTAGGTTTCCTGCAGGAGGTCTTCGGCGGTGCTGTGATTGTTGACCATCCGCTCCAACGTGCGCAGCAAAGAAACCCGCTGAGCGATGAAGACGTGATTGAAGCGCGATTGACTCACGGGAGGACCTGATCCATTTCGAGCGAATGATAATGCTTATCATCCGCTCGAGTGGTCAAGGATTGAATTGTGAAGGTTTATGCCCGGCCCAACAGATAAGTCGCGTAGTCAGGGATGCGATGTGAGTGCGCCTGATCCATCAACGGGCTGCTGAGCAGGTAGTCGGCGCTGCATTCGTTACAGGCGACGGGAATGTTCCAGACCGCAGCGACCCGCAGCAACGCTTTGATATCCGGATCGTGAGGCTGCGGTTCGAACGGGTCCCAGAAGAACACCAGCATGTCGACGCGCTGCTCGGCGATTTGCGCGCCGAGTTGCTGGTCGCCGCCCAACGGGCCGCTGATCATGCTCTCCACCGGCAGGCCAAGGCGTTGTTGCAACAACAGCCCCGTCGTGCCGGTGGCGACCAGTTCATGTTGCGCGAGCTTGTCTTTGTGCCGCTCGGCCCAGTCCAGCAAAAACACTTTGCAGTGGTCATGGGCGACCAGGGCGATACGCTTGCGCGCCGCCACGGTCTTTTGCGTAAAGCTGATTCCGATCATGAGCTGTTGCTCCAAGGCTTAATGCACGACGCGAATACCTGTAGGAGCTGCCGAAGGCTGCAATCTTTTGATCTTTGTTTTTTAGCGATCCCGAGAAGATCAAGTTCAAGATCAAAAGATCGCAGCCTTCGGCAGCTCCTACTCGTAAGCTTCGCTTACTCGGCGTTGCACAGTGCCAGGCAGTTATCGAGCATGCGGTTGGAGAAGCCCCATTCGTTGTCGTACCAGGCCAGTACCTTGAGCAGCTTGCCGCTGGATTTGGTGTGGTTGGCGTCGAAGATCGACGACAGCGGGTTGTGGTTGAAGTCACTGGAGACCAGCGGCAGGGTGTTGTAACCGAGAATCTTCGAATGCTGGCTGGCTTCTTTGAGCAGCGCATTCACTTCATCGGCGCTCGCTTCTCGTTTCAGCTGCACGGTCAGGTCCACCAGCGAGACGTTGATCACCGGAACGCGCACCGCCATGCCGGTCAGTTTGCCCGCCAGTTCCGGCAGCACCAGGCCGACCGCTTCGGCGGCGCCGGTCTTGCTCGGGATCATGTTCTGGGTGGCGGAGCGGGCGCGGTACGGGTCGGTGTGGTAGACGTCAGTCAGGTGCTGGTCGTTGGTGTAGGCGTGAATCGTGGTCATCAAACCGCTTTCGATGCCCAACTCGCGGTGCAGCACCTGGGCTACCGGAGCCAGGCAGTTAGTGGTGCACGACGCGTTGGAAATAATCTGGTGGGACTGGCGCAGAATGTCGTGGTTCACCCCATAAACCACAGTGGCGTCGGCGCCTTTGGCCGGGGCCGAGATGATCACTTTGCGCGCGCCGGCCGTAATATGCGCAGCGGCTTTGGCCCGGTCGGTGAACAGACCGGTGCATTCGAATACGACATCAATCTTTTCCGCGGCCCAGGGCAGGTCGGCCGGGTTACGAATGGCGCTGACGGAAATACGGTCGCCATTGACGGTCAGGCTTTCCTGATCGTGCTGGACATCGGCATCGAACGTGCCGTGAACGGTGTCGTACTTGAGCAGATGAGCGTTGATCGAGCTGTCGCCCAGATCGTTGATGGCCACGATCTGCAGATCCTGGCGATAGCCTTGGGTATACAGTGCACGCAGGACGTTGCGGCCAATACGGCCAAAACCATTGATTGCGATTCGAAGAGTCATTTAACAGGGTCGCCGTCGTTTTGTTGTTGGAATTACAAGATTATTCGCATAAAAATAGAAAACAAGCCTTTTTAATGGCAATATTTTGTTCGATCTACAACGAGTGACCTGAATCAACTGGTCCGACCGATCAGGAAAACCGTCTGTCATCCCATCGACAACGGCTCTTGTTCAGCATAGACAATCAGGTCGCCACATCCGTTAGCCTGGAGTTCTAAACATGCATCCCCGCGTCCTTGAGGTCACCGAACGGCTTATCGCCCGCAGCCGTGCAACACGCGAGGCTTACCTTGCGCTCATTCGCGGTGCGGCCAGCGACGGTCCGATGCGCGGCAAGCTGCAATGCGCCAACTTCGCCCATGGCGTGGCCGGTTGCGGCACCGAAGACAAGAACAGCCTGCGAATGATGAACTCCGCCAACATCGCGATTGTTTCGTCATATAACGACATGCTCTCGGCGCACCAGCCGTACGAAGTCTTCCCTGAGCTGATCAAAAAAGCCCTGCGCGAGATCGGCTCCGTTGGCCAGTTCGCCGGCGGCACCCCAGCCATGTGCGATGGCGTGACCCAGGGCGAGCCGGGCATGGAACTGAGCCTGCCGAGCCGTGAAGTGATCGCGCTGTCCACCGCTGTTGCCCTTTCCCACAACATGTTCGACGGCGCGCTGATGCTTGGCATCTGCGACAAGATCGTGCCGGGCCTGATGATGGGCGCGTTGCGTTTCGGTCATCTGCCGACGATTTTCGTGCCGGGCGGACCAATGGTCTCGGGCATTTCCAACAAGCAGAAAGCCGATGTGCGTCAACGCTACGCCGAAGGCAAGGCCTCGCGCGAAGAGCTGCTGGAATCGGAAATGAAGTCCTACCACAGCCCCGGCACCTGCACTTTTTACGGCACCGCCAACACCAACCAGTTGCTGATGGAAGTCATGGGCCTGCACTTGCCGGGCGCCTCTTTCGTCAACCCGAACACACCACTGCGCGATGCCCTGACTCGCGAAGCGGCACATCAGGTCACGCGCCTGACCAAGCAGAACGGCGACTTCATGCCGATCGGCGAAATCGTCGACGAGCGCTCGCTGGTCAACTCGATCGTGGCGCTGCACGCCACCGGCGGTTCGACCAACCACACGTTGCACATGCCGGCCATCGCCATGGCGGCGGGCATTCAACTGACCTGGCAGGATATGGCCGACCTCTCCGAAGTCGTGCCGACCCTGAGCCACGTCTACCCGAACGGCAAAGCCGACATCAACCACTTCCAGGCCGCGGGCGGCATGTCGTTCCTGATCCGCGAACTGCTGGAAGCCGGGCTGCTCCACGAAAACGTCAACACCGTGCTCGGCCACGGCCTGAGCCGCTATACCAAAGAACCGTTCCTCGATAACGGCGAACTGGTCTGGCGCGAAGGCCCGATCGAAAGCCTCGACGAAAACATCCTGCGTCCGGTGGCGCGCGCGTTCTCGCCGGAGGGCGGTTTGCGCGTGATGGAAGGCAACCTCGGTCGTGGCGTGATGAAGGTTTCCGCCGTCGCGCTGGAAAACCAGGTCGTCGAAGCGCCAGCGATGGTGTTCCAGGATCAACAGGATCTGGCCGACGCGTTCAAGGCCGGTTTGCTGGAGAAAGATTTTGTCGCGGTGATGCGCTTCCAGGGCCCGCGCTCCAATGGCATGCCGGAACTGCACAAGATGACGCCGTTCCTTGGCGTGCTACAGGATCGCGGCTTCAAAGTCGCGCTGGTCACCGACGGGCGCATGTCCGGTGCGTCGGGGAAAATCCCGGCGGCGATTCACGTCAGTCCCGAAGCGTATGTGGGCGGCGCTTTGGCACGGGTGCAAGAGGGCGATATCATCCGCGTCGATGGCGTCAAAGGCACCCTGGAGCTTAAGGTGGACGCCGACGAATTCGCCGCGCGCGAACCTGCCAAAGGCCTGTTGGGCAACAACATTGGCAGCGGTCGCGAGCTGTTTGGTTTCATGCGCATGGCCTTCAGCTCCGCAGAGCAGGGCGCCAGCGCCTTTACTTCTGCCCTGGAGACGCTTAATTGAAACTGGCTTTGGTCGGTGACATCGGTGGGACCAACGCACGTTTCGCGTTGTGGAAAAACCAGCAGCTGGAATCGGTCCAGGTGCTGGCGACGGCGGATCATGCCAGCCCGGAAGAAGCCATCAGCGTCTACCTGAGCGGGCTCGGTCTGGCGTTGGGTTCGATCGGTTCGGTGTGCCTGTCGGTGGCCGGCCCGGTGAGCGGTGATGAATTCAAGTTCACCAACAATCACTGGCGCTTAAGCCGCAAGGCGTTTTGCCAGACCCTGCAGGTGGATCAACTGCTGCTGGTCAACGACTTCTCGGCGATGGCGCTGGGCATGACCCGTTTGCAACCGGGCGAATTCCGCGTGGTTTGCGAAGGCACGCCGGAGCCGTTGCGTCCGGCGGTCGTGATTGGTCCGGGCACCGGCCTGGGCGTTGGCACGTTGCTCGACTTGGGTGAAGGCCGTTTCGCTGCGTTGCCGGGCGAGGGCGGTCACGTCGATTTACCGTTGAGCAGCCCGCGGGAAACACAGTTGTGGCAGCACATATTCAACGAGATCGGGCATGTCAGCGCTGAAACGGCGTTGAGCGGCAGCGGTTTGCCGCGGGTTTATCGGGCGATCTGCGCGGTGGACGGTCACACGCCTGTGCTCGAAACGCCGGAAGCCATTACGGCGGCCGGTTTGGCGGGTGATCCGATTGCGCTGGAAGTGCTGGAGCAATTCTGCTGCTGGCTCGGCCGCGTGGCCGGCAACAACGTGCTGACCACTGGTGCGCGAGGTGGTGTGTTCATCGTCGGCGGAGTGATTCCGCGGTTTGCCGATTTCTTCCTTGAAAGCGGTTTCGCGCGGTGTTTTGCCGACAAGGGCTGCATGAGCGATTACTTCAAGGGGATACCGGTGTGGCTGGTGACGGCGCCGTATTCCGGGTTGGTGGGTGCAGGTGTGGCCCTGGATCAGGCCTGAAATGCGATCAAAATGTGGGAGCGGGCTTGCTCGCGAAGACGGTTTTACATTCAACACATTCGTTGACTGACACACCGCTTTCGCGAGCAAGTCGAATCGTCGCACCGCCGCTCCCACATTGTTTCTGTGGTGTTTGTAAAATCGGTGCTTAAGGCATAATCCGCCCAATTCAAACAACAAGGACGCCGCCCCGTGAGCTCAGTCAACAAGTCGATTTTGTTGGTCGATGACGATCAAGAGATACGCGAGTTGCTGGACACCTACCTGACCCGCGCGGGTTTCCAGGTGCGTACCACGCCCGACGGCGCCGGTTTCCGGCAGGCCATGAACGACGCGCCGAGCGATCTGGTGATCCTCGACGTGATGCTGCCGGACGAAGATGGCTTCAGCCTCTGCCGCTGGATTCGCCAGCACCCGCGTCAGGCGCAGGTGCCGATCATCATGCTCACCGCCAGCTCCGACGAAGCCGATCGGGTCATCGGTCTGGAACTGGGCGCCGACGACTACCTCGGCAAACCCTTCAGTCCCCGTGAATTGCAGGCGCGGATCAAAGCCTTGTTGCGCCGCGCGCAGTTCGGTCAGGAACGTTCCGGCAGCGAAGTGCTGGCCTTCGATGACTGGCGGCTGGACATGGTCAGCCATCGGCTGTTCCACATCGACGGCGAGGAAGTGATTCTCTCCGGCGCCGATTTCGCCCTGCTGAAACTGTTCCTCGATCACCCGCAGGAAATCCTCGATCGCGACACTATCGGCAACGCCACCCGTGGCCGCGATCTGATGCCGCTGGATCGCATCGTCGATATGGCGGTCAGCCGTTTGCGTCAACGCCTGCGCGATACCGAAAAACCGCCACGGCTGATCCGCACCGTGCGCGGCAGTGGCTACCAACTGGCAGCTAATGTGGTTGCCAGCAATGGTCACTGAGTTTTTCCGCAAGCTCGCGGCAAAGGTGCCAGTGCCACGTTCGCTGCTCGGGCGGATGTTGTTGCTGACCCTGCTGGCGGTGCTGTTCGCTCAGGCGCTGTCGAGCGTGATCTGGGTCTCGCAACTGCGCGCCACACAGCTTGAAGGCCTGGTCACCAGCGCCCGCAGCCTCGCCCATTCGATGACCGCCAGCGTCAGTTACTTTCGCTCGTTGCCGGTCGCGTTCAGGCCGCTGGTGCTCGACCAGTTGCGCAGCATGGGCGGCACCCGTTTTGTGGTGACCCTGAACGACAAACCCCTCGGGATGGACGTGCTGCCGATCACCCCGCGCAAAGAGGCGGTGCTCAAAGCGGTGGATGAAGTGCTGCGCCAGTCGCTCGGTCAGGACACGGATATTTCGGTGACGTTCGTGAGTCCCGAAGACCTGCGGATTTTCAACGGTGGCCTGAAACTCGATGAGTTGCCACGCTCCTGGGCGCATTACGCGTTGACGCTCGAACCGGTGAATCCGCCGGTGCTGGTCACGCAAATCCAGATGGCGCCGGGCGAGTGGTTGTACATCGCCTCGCTGTTGCCCGAGCCCTATACCAGCCTTGAAGAGCAAGGTCTGCCGGCGCAGCAAGTCTGGTTCATAGTCCTCACCAGCGGGTTTTTGCTGTTGTTCATCGGCCTGCTGGTGCACTGGCAGAGCCGGCCGCTCAAACGTCTGGCGCGGGCGGCGCGGGACATGTCCCTCGGTGCGGAAGTCGAGCCGGTGGCGGAGGGCGGTGGCAGTGAAGTGGTTGAAGTGGGCCGCGCGTTCAATGCCATGCGTGAACGCATTAGCCGTTACCTGACTGAACGCAGCCAGTTGTTCAGCGCGATTTCCCATGATTTGCGTACGCCGATTACCCGCTTGCGACTGCGTGTCGAATTGCTCGAAGACGAAAAGCTGCAAGCCAAGTTCGGACGCGATCTGGATGAGCTGGAGCTGTTGGTCAAGGGCGCACTGCAATGCGTAAAAGACACCGACATCCACGAAAACATCGAGCCGGTGGACCTCAATCATGTGCTCGATTGCCTGGTGGAGCCGTATCTGGCGCCCACCGGCAATGGTCGTGTGACCCAGCAGGGCCGGGCGCTGGCGGCGTATCCGGGCAAACCGCTGGCGCTCAAGCGCTGCATCGGCAACCTGATCGACAACGCCTTGAAGTACGGACAGAACGCGCATCTGCATATCGATGATGACGAGAACGCATTTGTCCTGCATGTCGATGACGAAGGGCCGGGTGTGCCGGAGCAGCGGCTGGAGCAGGTGTTCGAGCCGCACTTCCGGCTGGCCGGGCAGCAGCAGGGATATGGGTTGGGGTTGGGGATTGCCCGCAACATTGCGCATAGCCATGGCGGCGAAGTCAGCCTGCAGAATCTGCGTGAAGGCGGGTTGCGGGTGACGTTGCAGTTGCCCCGCAGTGTTGATTAATCCTGTGGCGAGGGGATTTATCTGTGGCGAGGGGATTTATCCCCGTTGGGCTGCGAAGCGGCCCTCCCAACCATGGCACTTGGTCGCAGTTGAATTTTTTGGGGCGGCTTCGCCACCCAACGGGGATGAATCCCCTCGCCACAGGTGATCACTCGCCGCAATATCTGTGTGAATGTCACAGATCGGTGACATAGCTCGCCCCCTTCGTTACAAGCCCGCCACCGCCCGTTGTTTAGACTGCCCGCAGTCATAACAACAAAAAAGGCACCCCATGGACACCTTCCAACCCGCCTTCAGCAGTTGGCTGAACGCACCGGCCCATCAGCAATGGCTCGCCGCCGAAGGCCTGCGCCTGCTGGCGTTTGCCAAGGCATCGAAACTCCCTGACGGTTTCGGCAACCTTGATGAAAAGGGCCGTCTCCCGGCCAACGCCCACGCTGAAACCATGAACACCGCGCGCATGACCCACAGCTTTGCCATGGCGCACATCCAGGGGCTGCCGGGTTTCGCCGAGCTGGTGGATCATGGCGTCCAGGCACTTAGCGGCCCATTGAAGGATGCCGAACACGGTGGCTGGTTCGCCGCCCCCGAACACCGCGACGGCAACACTGGCAAAGCGGCTTACTTGCACGCGTTCGTCGCCCTGGCCGCCAGTTCCGCCGTGGTCGCGCAACGACCCGGCGCACAAGCCTTGCTTGATGACGCGATCAACATCATCGACACGCATTTCTGGAGCGAGGAGGAGGGCGCGATGCGCGAATCCTTCAACCGCGACTGGAGTGAAGAAGAGCGCTATCGCGGCGCCAACAGCAACATGCACGCCACCGAAGCCTTCCTCGCCCTGGCCGATGTCACTGAAGACAATCGCTGGTTGTGCCGCGCGCAACGCATTGTCGAGCGTGTGATCCATGGTCACGCCGCCACCAACGATTACCGGGTGGTCGAACATTTCGACCGCGACTGGCAGCCGTTGCGCGATTACAACCACGACAACCCGGCCGACGGTTTTCGCCCTTACGGCACCACGCCGGGCCACGGCTTCGAATGGGCGCGGCTGTTGCTGCACCTCGAAGCCGCGCGGGTGCAGGCCGGGATGCTGGCGCCGGGCTGGCTCGTCACCGACGCGCAAAAACTCTTCGAGCACAACTGCCGTCACGGCTGGGATGTCGACGGGCTGCCCGGGATTGTCTACACCCTCGATTGGGGCAACCGCGCGGTGGTTCGCCATCGTTTGCACTGGACCCATTGCGAAGCCAGCGCCGTCGCCAGCGCGCTGCTCAAACGCACGGGCGAGGCGCAATACGAAACCTGGTACCGACTGTTCTGGGAATTTTGTGACAGTCATTTCATCGATCGCGAAGGTGGCAGTTGGCACCATGAGCTCAATCCGCAGAACCAGCCGAGCGCCGATATCTGGGGCGGAAAACCTGATCTTTATCACGCCTGGCAAGCCGTGCTGATTCCGCGCCTGCCGCTGGCGCCGAGCATGGCCAGTGCCTTGGCGAGGTTGTCCCAGAGCGGTTCCATGTAACCATGCGGTGACATTCACGCGTCCCTTCGTTACCTGCGAAGGGACGACTCCTGTTTAAAATCTTATGCAGCGCAAGCACCAGACTTGCATGCATAACAACAAGAAAGGTACTTCCAGATGAATGCGATTTCTCGCCTCGCCACTGTCATTTCTCTCGCGTCGCTGCTTCCCCTCAGTGCATTTCCCCTCAGTGCCCTTGCCGCCGATTCCAAAGGTTCAGTGGAAGTCGTTCACTGGTGGACGTCAGGTGGTGAAAAAGCAGCGGTCGATGTCCTCAAGGCTCAAGTCGAAAAAGACGGCTTCACCTGGAAGGACGGCGCAGTCGCCGGGGGTGGCGGTTCCACCGCCATGACCGTACTGAAAAGCCGCGCCGTCGCCGGTAACCCGCCGGGCGTTGCCCAGATCAAGGGGCCGGACATCCAGGAGTGGGGCAGCACTGGCCTGCTCAGCACCGATGCGCTGAAAGACGTTTCCAAATCGGAAAACTGGGACAGCCTGCTGATCAAGAAAGTCTCCGACACCGTGAAATACGAAGGCGATTACGTCGCCGTGCCGGTGAACATTCACCGCGTCAACTGGCTGTGGATCAACCCGGAAGTGTTCAAGAAAGCCGGGATCGACAAAGCCCCGACCACCCTCGAAGAATTCTACGCCGCCGGCGACAAGCTCAAAGCCGCCGGCTTCATCGCGCTCGCCCACGGTGGCCAGCCTTGGCAGGACAGCACCGTGTTTGAAGACGTGGTGCTCTCGGTCATGGGCGCCGACGGTTACAAAAAAGCCCTGGTAGACCTGGATCAGAAAACCCTCTCCGGGCCTGAGATGACCCAGTCGTTCACCGAGCTGAAAAAACTCACCGGCTACATGGACCCGAACCGCGCCGGTCGTGACTGGAACATCGCTGCCGCCGAGGTCATCAACGGCAAGGCCGGCATGCAGATGATGGGCGACTGGGCGAAAAGCGAATGGACCGCAGCGAAGAAAGTTGCTGGTAAGGATTACCAGTGCGTGCCGTTCCCGGGCACCGAAAAAGCCTTCACCTACAACATCGACTCGATGGCTGTATTCAAGTTGAAAGCTGATCGCAAGGGCGACATCGCCGCTCAGCAGGACTTGGCCAAGGTTGCTCTGGGCACAGACTTCCAGAAAGTCTTCAGCATCAACAAGGGTTCGATCCCGGTCCGTACCGACATGCTGAACGAGATGGACAAGCTCGGTTTCGACGCCTGCGCTCAAACCTCCGCCAAGGACTTCCTGGCGGACGAGAAGACCGGCGGTCTGCAACCGAGCATGGCGCACAACATGGCCACTTCCCTGGCTGTGCAAGGCGCGATCTTCGACGTGGTCACCAACTTCATGAACGACAAGAACGCTGACCCGGCCAAGGCCAGCGCCCAACTGGCCTCGGCTGTCAAAGCCGCCCAGTAATCCCCGGCACTGAGTAATCCCTGTGGGAGCGGGGTTGCTCGCGAAAGCGGTCTGACATTCAACATTGATGTCGACTCAAACACCGCCTTCGCGAGCAAGCCCGCTCCCACCAGGGATCAGCGTGTCGATTTCATTTCTCTAAACCTGGATTATCCCGATGAGCTCTGTGGCGGTTTTCAGCAAAGCCTCACCGTTCGATGCGCTGCAACGCTGGTTACCCAAGTTGGTACTCGCGCCAAGCATGCTCATCGTGTTGGTTGGTTTCTACGGTTACATCATCTGGACATTCGTACTGTCCTTCACCAATTCCAGCTTCATGCCGAGCTACAAGTGGGTCGGTCTGCAGCAATACATGCGCCTGATGGACAACGATCGCTGGTGGGTCGCGAGCAAGAACCTCGCGGTGTTCGGCGGCATGTTCATCGGTATCAGCCTGGTATTGGGCGTGTTCCTCGCGGTGCTGCTGGATCAGCGCATTCGCAAGGAAGGCTTCATCCGCACCGTCTATCTGTACCCGATGGCGCTCTCGATGATCGTCACCGGTACGGCGTGGAAATGGCTGCTCAACCCAGGCCTGGGCCTGGACAAAATGCTGCGTGACTGGGGCTGGGAAGGCTTCCGTCTCGACTGGCTGGTGGATCAGGATCGCGTGGTTTACTGCCTGGTGATCGCTGCCGTGTGGCAAGCCTCCGGGTTTGTGATGGCGATGTTCCTGGCGGGCCTTCGTGGTGTCGATCAATCGATCATCCGTGCCGCGCAAGTCGACGGTGCGAGCCTGCCGACCATCTACCTGAAGATCGTTCTGCCGAGCCTGCGCCCGGTGTTTTTCAGCGCCTTCATGATCCTCGCGCACATCGCGATCAAGAGCTTCGACCTGGTAGCCGCGATGACGGCGGGCGGTCCCGGTTACTCGTCCGACCTGCCGGCGATGTTCATGTATTCCTTCACTTTCAGCCGTGGCCAGATGGGCATTGGTTCGGCCAGCGCCATGCTGATGCTCGGTGCCGTGCTGACCATCCTCGTGCCGTACCTGTACTCCGAGCTGCGAGGCAAACGCCATGACTAATCAACTCGGAAAACCGACGCTGAGTTTCAGCCGCATTGCGATCTACGCCACCTTGCTGTTGGCCGCTGCGGTGTACCTGATCCCGCTGGTGGTGATGCTGCTGACCAGTTTCAAATCTCCGGAAGACATTCGCACCGGCAACCTGCTGAGCTGGCCGACCGTGATCGACGGCATCGGCTGGATCAAGGCTTGGGACGTGGTGGGCGGCTACTTCTGGAACTCGGTGAAAATCACCGTGCCAGCGGTTTTGATCTCCACCTTCATCGGTGCAATGAACGGCTACGTGCTGTCGATGTGGCGCTTCCGTGGCTCGCAGCTGTTCTTCGGCCTGCTGCTGTTTGGCTGCTTCCTGCCGTTTCAGACCGTGCTGCTGCCAGCCTCGTTCACCCTCGGCAAATTCGGCCTGGCGAACACCACCACCGGCCTGGTGCTGGTGCACGTGGTCTACGGCCTGGCGTTCACCACGCTGTTCTTCCGCAACTACTACGTGAGCATTCCGGATGCGCTGGTCAAGGCTGCACGTCTTGATGGCGCGGGCTTCTTCACGATTTTCTGGAAGATCCTGCTGCCGATGTCGATCCCGATCGTGATGGTCTGCCTGATCTGGCAGTTCACCCAGATCTGGAATGACTTCCTGTTCGGCGTGGTCTTCGCCAGTGGCGATGCCCAGCCAATTACCGTGGCCCTGAACAACCTGGTCAACACCAGCACCGGGGCCAAGGAATACAACGTTGATATGGCTGCCGCGATGATCGCCGGGCTGCCGACACTGCTGGTCTACATATTCGCTGGCAAGTATTTCCTGCGTGGGCTGACGTCCGGCGCGGTCAAGGGGTAGAAACATGGCAACTCTCGAATTACGCAACGTCAACAAGACCTACGGCGCCGGTTTGCCGGACACCCTGAAAAACATCGAACTGAAGATCGATGACGGTGAATTCCTGATCCTGGTCGGCCCATCGGGCTGCGGCAAATCCACCTTGATGAACTGCATCGCCGGTCTGGAAAACATCAGCGGCGGCGCGATCCTGGTGGATGACGCAGACATCAGCGGCATGAGCCCGAAAGATCGCGACATCGCCATGGTGTTCCAGTCCTACGCGCTGTACCCGACCATGAGCGTGCGCGACAACATCGCGTTCGGCCTGAAGATTCGCAAAATGCCGACCGCGGAAATCGACGAAGAAGTCGCTCGCGTCTCCAAGTTGTTGCAGATCGAGCACCTGCTCAGCCGCAAGCCCGGCCAGCTCTCCGGTGGTCAGCAACAGCGTGTGGCGATGGGCCGTGCCCTGGCGCGGCGGCCGAAGATTTATCTGTTCGACGAACCGCTCTCCAACCTCGACGCCAAGCTGCGCGTCGAGATGCGCACCGAAATGAAACTGATGCACCAGCGCCTGAAAACCACCACGGTCTATGTGACCCACGACCAGATCGAAGCGATGACCCTGGGCGACAAAGTGGCGGTGATGAAGGACGGGATCATTCAGCAGTTCGGCACGCCGAAAGACATCTACAACAACCCGGCCAACCTGTTCGTGGCGAGCTTCATCGGTTCGCCGCCGATGAACTTCATCCCCCTGCGTTTGCAGCGCAAGGACGGTCGTCTGGTGGCGCTGCTCGACAGCGGTCAGGCGCGCTGCGAATTGCCGTTGGGCATGCAGGACGCCGGGCTCGAAGACCGCGAAGTGATCCTCGGCATGCGCCCGGAACAGATCGTACTGGCGGGCAGCGAGCCGAACGGTTTGCCGACCATTCGCGCGGAAGTGCAGGTCACCGAACCGACCGGTCCGGACACGCTGGTATTCGTGAACCTGAATGAAACCAAGGTCTGCTGCCGTTTGGCGCCGGACGTTGCACCGGCCGTGGGCGAGACCCTGACCCTGCAATTCGATCCATCGAAAGTGCTGCTTTTTGATGCCAAGACCGGGGAGCGTCTGGGGGTGGCGGGTCTGCCAAAAACCGAAGTTCACAACGCCAACGTGACCCAATTCAAAGGCCGCTGAAGATCAAAACTGTAGGAGCCGGCCTTTGTGGCGAGGGGATTTATCCCCGTTGGACTGCGCAGCAGTCCCATTCTTAGGGCCGCTTCGCGACCCAACGGGGATAAATCCCCTCGCCACAAAAGCCCGCTCCCGCAGGGGATGTAAACCGCGTTAGATAAAAACAGTTAATAACAATAAAACGAGGATGTAGGGATGAAGAAGAACAACAACGCTCAGCTTGTCTGCCAGTTGTCAGCGATTGCGGCAATGATGCTGGCCGGCAGTGTGCACGCGGCTGACGCGTTCAGCGCCGATTCCGAATGGATGACCGGCGATTGGGGTGGCGAGCGGACCCGGCTGATCGAGCAGGGTATCGACATCAAGATGGACTACGTCGGTGAAGTGGGCGGCAACCTCCACGGCGGCTACAACAATGACAAGACTGCGCGTTACGCCGACCAGTTCGGCCTGGGCGTGGCGCTGGACCTGCAAAAGTTGTGGGGCTGGGATAACACCCAGGCGAAGATCCAGCTAACCAATCGTAATGGCGAGAACATCTCCAATGACCGTGTCGGCGACCCGCGTGCCGGCACCTTGAGTTCTTCCCAGGAAGTCTACGGTCGTGGTCACATGGTCCGTCTGACCCAGTTGTGGATCAAGCACCAGTTCCTCGACGGTAAACTGGACGTCAAGGCCGGTTACTTCGGCGAAGGCGAAGACTTCAACACCTTCCCTTGCGAGTTCCAGAACCTGGCGTTCTGCGGTTCCCAAGTGGGTAACTGGGCGACCAACATCTGGTACAACTGGCCGATCAGCCAGGCCGCGATCCGCGTGAAGTACAACATCTCGCCTGAGTTCTATGCGCAGATCGGCGCCTACAACCAGAACCCGACGCAACTGGAGCACGGTAACGGCTTCAAGCTCAGCGGCAGTGGTACTGAAGGCACCGTGTTGCCGGTCGAACTGGTCTGGTTGCCTAACCCGAACAATCTGCCCGGCGAATACCGTGTCGGTTACTACAAAAGCACGGCCAGCGCCGATGACGTTCGTGAAGACGACAACGGCAATGATGCGGCCACCAGCGGCAACGCTTACCGCAGCCACAGCAGCAAGTCCGGCTACTGGTTCGTGGCGCAGCAACAGTTGACCGACCACAACGGTGACAAGAGCCGCGGTCTGACCGTTTCGGCCAACGCCACGTTCCACGACAAGGACACCAACATCGTCGACAACTACCAGTCGCTGATGTTTGTGTACAAAGGTCCGTTCGATGCGCGTCCAAAAGATGACGTCGGTATCGGTTTTGCCCGTATCCATGTCAACGATGACGTGAAGAAAAATGCCGAGTTGGTCAACGCCTCCAATGGTGTCACCGAGTACGAAGATCCGCTGTTCTCGCCACTGCGTGACACCGAGTACAACTACGAGATCAACTACGGCTTCCACGTCACCAATTGGCTGACCGTGCGTCCTAACCTGCAATACATCACTCACCCGGGCGGTGTGGATGAAGTCGACAACGCGCTGGTCGCCGGCCTGAAAATTCAGTCGGTGTTCTAACGCTGTTGCGATAAGCTCCTCTCCATGTGCGCATTTTTGCGGACAGCCCAGGCTGTCCGCTTTTTTTTGGGGGCTTACAAGGAATGTCATGTCTGGCGCAATTGTGGCGAGGGAGCTTGCTCCCGCTGGGCTGCGCAGCGGCCCCAAGTCCGATGAACGCGGTTTGTCTGGAGAATTGCGGTGGCTGTTTTAGGGCCGCTTCGCAGCCCAGCGGGAGCAAGCTCCCTCGCCACAAAAAGCACTATGCGAGCTGTTTGGATAGACGAGTACACCCATGATTTTCAGGACCGTGGCACATGCATGAGCATCCGCTACAACGCTTCTTCAAATCCTTGCGCGAACGTCCGGTGTTTGCGTGGGAGCGCTATCAGATGCGCGACGTGCTGGTGATCGATCATCCGCTGTGTCAGGCGGTGTTCAGTCGTCAGGGCGCGCAGTTGCTGCACTTCCAGCCCAAGGGACAGAAACCCTGGCTCTGGTGCGCGGCGAAGTGGCCGCATGTCGGCGCGATTCGTGGCGGCGTGCCGGTGTGTTGGCCGTGGTACGGCCGCCATCCGAGCGAAAACGCCTGGCCGTCTCATGGCTGGGCGCGGTTGCTGGACTGGAAACTGCTCGACAGCAGTCATGACGAAGAGGGCGTGCACCTGCACTGGCAACTGCAGTTGTGTGACTGGCAAGTGGACCTGCATGCCCACCTTGGCGAACGCATGGAGTTGCGCCTGAGCACCGAGCATCATGACAGCCTGCCGTGCCAGTTGAGTCAGGCGTTGCATGCCTATTGGCGTATCGGTGATGTCGGCGAGATAGCGCTGTCTGGGCTCGACGGTGCGCAAGGTTATGACCAGTTGAACCGTCAGGTTTGCCAGCAGCAAGGCGAGTTACGGGTGGAGGGTGGCTGTCAGCGCGTGTTCCAGCATGACGGCGAATTGCAGCTCAAAGACCACGCCTGGCAGCGGGAGTTGTGCATTGATACGGGTGACGATGCGGACACAGTGGTCTGGCATCCAGGCTCACGGCCATTGCTGGGGGTGAGCTGGAATGAGGTTTGTGAGTTTGTGTGTGTCGAGGCGGCGAGTGGCGGGACGGATAGCCTGAGTCTGGAACCGGGGCAGAAGGCGCATTTGAGTTTGCAGGCGAGGGTGGGTGTTTAGGCTAGGGTCATGCGGTGCCTGTGCTGGCCCCTTCGCGAGCAAGCCCGCTCCCACAGGGGAATGCATTCCAAATGTGGGAGCGGGCTTGCTCGCGAAGGCGGCTAAACAGGCGACAACCCACTCAAGCCCGATTAATTAAACTCATCCCCCACCGGATACCGGCTCGCATTCAGGCTCTCCTTGATCTTGCGCAAATGCGGCTGGAAATCCACCCCGCGACGCAAGGTCATCCCGGTCGCCAACACATCCAGCACCGTCAACTGAATGATCCGCGACGTCATCGGCATATAGATGTCGGTGTCTTCCGGCAGCGGAATGTTCAGGCTCAGGGTACTGGCCTTGGCCAGCGGCGAACCTTCCGCTGTCAGACCAAGCACCGAAGCGCCGTTTTCCCGGGCGATACGCGCCACTTCCACCAGTTCGCGGGTGCGGCCGGTGTAGGAGATGATCACGAACAACTCGCCGGTGTGGGCCACCGAAGCGATCATGCGCTGCATCAGCACATCGGCATGGGCGGTGACGGCCAGGTTGAAGCGGAAGAATTTGTGCTGCGCATCCAGCGCCACCGGGGCCGAGGCGCCGAGGCCGAAGAAGTGGATCTGCCGGGCCTGAATCAACAGGTCGACGGCGCGGCTGATCAGGCTCGGGTCCAGCGCCTGCAAGGCACTGTCCAACGACGCGATGGCGCTGCCGAAAATCTTCTTGGTATAGGCTTCCGGATTGTCGTCGGCCTCGACCGCACGGCTGACATACGCCGCGCCGCTGGCCAGGCTCTGGGCCAGTTGAAGCTTGAGTTCCGGGTAGCCACTGACGCCGAACGAACGGCAGAAACGGTTCACCGTCGGCTCGCTGACCTTGGAGGCCTGGGCGAGGGCGGCGATGCTGAACCGGGTGGCCTGCTGTGGGTTGAGCAGGATCACTTCGGCGACTTTGCGTTCCGCCTTGTTCAGGTCTTCAAGGCGATTCTGGATCTGTTCCAGTAAATTTCGCACGCGGTCCATATGGTTTCCTAGGTTCGCCTACAAGAGTGCTCTGCAATGCAAATAAGGGTGTTGCTATGCAAATTGGGCCTTTGATGCGGCCCCAAGCGGTGGCCTATCCTACTGATGGCTCCGACTGACCACCACTCGGAATCTGTATTTTGCGAAAATGTTGTGGTTATTACTACATTTTCTCTTGAGCGATGCCTTGAAAAAAGGTATTTGTAGCTTAACTTGATAAAAGAACAAACATCATGCCTTCGATTACGGTTGAACCGTGCACCTTTGCCTTGTTCGGCGCCCTCGGCGATCTGGCCTTGCGCAAGCTGTTTCCTGCCCTCTATCAACTCGATGGCGCAGGCCTGTTGCACGAGGACACGCGAATCATCGCGCTGGCCCGTGAGCCCGGCAGCGAGCAGGAGCATCTGGCGTTCATCGCTTCCGAGCTGCGCCGCTACGTGGGTGCCAAAGAGCTGGATGAAGCGGTGCTCGAACGCTTTCTGGCCCGTTTGAGTTATCTGCACGTCGACTTCCTCAAGTCCGAAGACTATGTGGCCCTGGCCGAAATGGCCGGCAGTGCGCAGCGAGTGATCGCCTACTTCGCCACGCCGGCCGCTGTTTACGGTGCGATCTGCGAGAACCTGGCGAAGGTCGGCCTGACCGAAAACACCCGCGTAGTGCTGGAAAAACCCATCGGTTCCGATCTGGAATCCTCGCGCAAGGTCAACGACGCCGTGGCGCAGTTCTTCCCGGAGAATCGCACGTACCGCATCGACCACTACCTGGGCAAAGAGACCGTTCAAAACCTCATCGCCCTGCGTTTCGCCAACAGCCTGTTCGAAACCCAGTGGAACCAGAATTACATCTCCCACGTGGAAATCACCGTGGCCGAGAAGGTCGGGATCGAAGGCCGCTGGGGCTACTTCGACAAGGCCGGTCAGTTGCGGGACATGATCCAGAATCACCTGCTGCAACTGCTTTGCCTGATCGCCATGGACCCACCGGCCGACCTGTCCGCCGACAGCATCCGCGACGAGAAAGTCAAAGTGCTCAAGGCGCTGGCGCCGATCAGCCCGGAAGGCCTGACCACTCAGGTGGTGCGCGGCCAGTACATTGCCGGTTACAGCGAAGGCAAACCGGTGCCGGGTTACCTGGAAGAACCGAATTCCAACACCCAGAGCGACACCGAAACCTTCGTCGCCCTGCGTGCCGACATCCGCAACTGGCGCTGGGCCGGCGTGCCGTTTTATCTGCGCACCGGCAAACGCATGCCACAGAAGCTGTCGCAGATTGTCATCCATTTCAAGGAACCGTCGCACTACATCTTCGCCCCGGAGCAGCGCCTGCAGATCAGCAACAAGCTGATTATCCGCCTGCAACCGGACGAAGGCATTTCCTTGCGCGTGATGACCAAGGAGCAAGGCCTGGACAAGGGCATGCAGCTGCGCAGCGGTCCGTTGCAGCTGAATTTTTCCGACACCTGGCGCAGCGCACGGATTCCCGATGCCTACGAGCGGTTGTTGCTGGAAGTGATGCGTGGCAATCAGAACCTGTTTGTCCGTAAAGATGAAATCGAAGCCGCGTGGAAGTGGTGTGACCAGTTGATCGCCGGGTGGAAAAAATCCGGTGATGCGCCCAAGCCGTACGCGGCCGGGTCCTGGGGACCGATGAGCTCCATTGCTCTGATCACGCGGGATGGGAGGTCTTGGTATGGCGATATCTAATTTGCAACTGCCGCAGGGCGTCAGCGCCCATGCGTTCAAAAGCCCGGTGCTGCTGGCCGAAGGCTTGGCACTGCAAGTGGCCAGGCAACTGAGCGAGGCGATTGATGCTCGAGGCACGGCCACGCTGGTGGTGTCCGGCGGACGCAGTCCGGTGGCGTTTTTTCAGCACCTGGCCAAGCAGACGCTGGACTGGTCGAACGTGGTGGTCAGCCTGGCGGACGAGCGCTGGGTGCCAGTTGAACATGCCGACAGCAATGCCGGTCTGCTCAAGCGTTATCTGTTGCAAGGCCCGGCGGCCAAGGCTCAGTTCCTGAGTCTGTACAGCGCCACCGCAAACCTGGAGCAAGCGGCCGAACAGGCTGATCGCTTGCTCGCCGAGCTGCCGGCGATTGACGTGCTGATCCTCGGCATGGGCGATGACGGTCACACCGCGTCGCTGTTCCCGAACAGCCCGAACCTGACCGACGCCTTGAAAGTCGACGGCAAACGTCATTGCTACCCGATGCTGGCGCCAACCGTGCCGCATCAGCGCCTGACCATGAGTCGCGCGCTGCTGGCTTCGGCCAAACATAAAGTTCTATCGATTTCCGGTCAGTCCAAGCTGACCACCTTGAGTGCCGCATTGGCCGGTGACGATGTCGCCGCCATGCCGATTCGCGCGTTTCTGCAACCTACGTTAGAGATTTACTGGTGCCCATAAGCCAAGGAACAGCCGCTATGACAACCCCATCCCCGACCGTTTCCATGGCGGACAAAGTTGCCCTGATCGACAGTCTCTGCGCCAAGGCGCGGATTCTGCCGGTGATCACCATCGCTCGCGAACAGGACGTGCTGCCGCTGGCCGACGCCCTCGCCGCCGGTGGCCTGACAGCCCTGGAAGTGACCCTGCGTTCGCAGTTCGGCCTCAAGGCCATCCAGATCCTGCGCGAGCAGCGTCCGGAACTGGTGACCGGTGCCGGCACCGTGCTCGATCGCCACATGCTGGCCGCCGCTGAAGCGGCGGGTTCGCAGTTCATCGTCACGCCGGGCATCACCCGTGATTTGCTCGAAGCCAGTGTCGACAGCCCGATTCCGCTGTTGCCAGGCATCAGCAATGCATCGGGCATTATGGAAGGCTATGGTCTGGGTTATCGCCGCTTCAAGCTGTTCCCGGCGGAAGTCAGTGGCGGCGTCGCGGCAATCAAAGCCCTGGGCGGCCCGTTCGGCGAAGTGAAATTCTGCCCGACCGGCGGCGTCAGCCCGGCCAACATCAAGAGCTACATGGCGTTGAAAAACGTGATGTGCGTGGGCGGTAGCTGGATGCTTGATCCGGAGTGGATCAAGAACGGCGACTGGGCCCGCATTCAGGAATGCACCGCCGAGGCCTTGGCGCTGCTGGACTGATCTGTTTTTACCTGACACTTCGTTGTGTGTTCTACGGCTTTACGGTGCGCTTGGTCGGTGCACCGTTTTTTTTTGCCCAAAGAAAAACCGGTGGCATTCAGTCAAGACTGACACTGAACCTGTGGCGAGGGAGCTTGCTCCCGCTGGACTGCGCAGCAGTCCCCTTTTTGGGGCCACTTCGTGGCCCAGCGGGAGCAAGCTCCCTCGCCACAGATCACTCATCGCTCGCACGGTCTCTTTACCAGGTGGCATTAGAGACAGGACATCACGCGATACATAGTTACCGCATCTCACCGCTCGTCCGGCGTTAACCTGCGTTCATCTTATGGAAGAGAGAATGTCATGGACGACAACACTTCAGTTACATCCGCACAACCGGCTTACCTGCTTTCACCCGAACAGATCGCCGGCCCGTATTTTCGAAACCCGAAACTGATCAGACGAAACATCAGCGAAGGCATGGACGGCATTCCCCTGGTGCTGAAACTGACGATCGTCGATGCGATGACCGCTCAGCCGGTCACCGGTGCCATCGTCGATATCTGGCATTGCAATGCGCGTGGTGCGTATTCGGGCTGGAGCAAGATCGACCCGGACAAGGAAGTCGACGCCGACAATATCGGCGCGATCCCGCGTACCGACGATGATACCTACCTGCGCGGCGGCCAGTTCACGGACCAGAAAGGCATCGTGCGCTTTACCACGATCTACCCGGGTTTCTATGCCGGGCGCGCGCTGCACATCCACGTCGCTGTACGCGTGACGGCCGGCAACAACTATCTGGAAGAACGTCACGTCGCCTGGGTAGGTCAGCTTTACTTTCCCGAAGTGGCTTCACGTTCGGTGCTCAACTCCCGGCAGTACAGCGGCCGAACCGTCGCACCGCTGACCAACGATCAGGACATGCTCTTTGAAACCATGGGCGGTGAAGCGTCGACACTGACCGTTCACACCCTCAGCCGGGACTCGAAAGAAGACGGCTTTTTCGGGCACATGAGCATCGGCATCGACACGTTTGCGGCTTCCTCGCAGATCAAACCCGAGGACTTTGACAAGTACACCGTATGAGGTCAGCGCAGCTCGTTCAGTGCTTCGCTCAGCGCATCCATGTCCGCTGCGGTGGTGGTCAGCCCCGGCGTAATGCGGATGCACAGGCCAGACGCTGCACCGCTGCGCATCACGGTAAACAGGTTGTAGTCCTTGAGCAGCCGCTCGACCATCGCTTGCTGGTCGACCTGTCGGGTAAAACGCATCGACGTAATGCCGCAGTACAGCCGAGGGTCATCCGGGGTCATGACGTCGATGCCCGGCGAGTCACGCACGGCCCTAACCCAACGGTTACGCAGGTAATTGAGCCGTGCACCCTTGGCGGCAGAACCGCCCATCGCCCGATGCTCCTCGAACACCAAAGGCAGTGTCAGCAGCGCCGGGATGTTGGGTGTGCTGTAGGGCGTGCGGGCGCGAATGTCGGTGACCGGGAAATGCATTTCGCCCATGTCCGGGTCGATGTCGGCCAGGCGCTCCGGAGCGATATGGATGAAGCCCAGGGTCAGCGGCGCGCCGATCCACTTGTGCAGGTTGAAACCGGCGAATGCGACGCCGAGGTCATCGAGTTTGAATTCGATCTGACCCAGGGCATGGGCGCCGTCGAGGACCACATCAATACCGTATTCCTTGGCGGCAGAAGCGATCGCCTTCACTGGCATCACCAGCCCGGTGCGGTGAGTGACGTGGGTGAGCGCCATCAGCTTGAGCTTTGGATAACGCACGAAGGCGTCGCGATAGGTGGCCAGCAGACTGTCGAAACTGGCGGGGTGCGCATGTTCTATCTCGATCACTTCCACGCCACGATGGCGCGCGAGCCAGCGCATGGCGCCTTTGACCGTGTCGTACTCCAGATCGCAGATCAGCAGCTGATCGCCCGGCTGCAGGCGATTGTAATTGCGGATCAGCGATTGCAAGCCGTCCGAGGCGTTGCGGGTGAAGGCAACGGATTCGACAGTCACGCCAATCAGGTCGGCGAGCTGGGCAAGGATCGCAAGGTTTTCGCCCTGTTCGAAACGCTGGCGTACATAGACCGAGTTGCTGCGGTTGATGAGTTCGATGTTGCGTTGGTATTCCTCGACCACCGTGCGCGACATGCGCCCGAAGTAACCGTTTTCCAGATTCACCGGGCCGGGTTCAACGGGATAGCGGTCGGCAAAGGTTTGCCAAAATATTTCATCACGGGCGCGGCGGGTGTTGTCGGGCATGGGGACAGCTCAATGGCGAGGGGCGGGTTTGCCATGTTTGGCGCGCAGCGGTTCAAGCAGCTCTGACAAACCGTTGTGATCGATTTCCTGCATCAGAGCCAGCAAGCCGCCCAACTCGCCATGGGGGAAGCCTTCACGAGCGAACCAGTTAAGGTAAGGACCGGGCAGGTCGGCAATGATGCGGCCCTTGTATTTGCCGAAGGGCATTTCGCGGGTAATCAGCAGTTCGAGTTTTTCAGGGTTCATCAATCAGTCGTCTTGATTCAACAGTCTTGGAAAATACAGGCATTCTGCATGCAGGCCAAATGACAGATCATGCAAAAAAAGCGGATACAGATTTCGGAATAAAAGTTAAACCATTGAAATATAAGAAATAAATTATCAATTCAAAGCTGGCATGCAGGGTGCAATAGCTATTGCATCTTTCATCAACCCGTGAGGAATTGAAAATGGCCGACATGAATAAAGAAGCGATCTCTGTACTCAACGACCTGATTGAAACCAGTAAAGACGGTCAGGAAGGGTTCAAGACCTGCGCTGAAGACATCAAACATCCAGAGCTGAAAACGCTGTTCATCACCCGCTCCGCCGACTGCGCCACTGCGGCCTCGGAACTGCAAGCAGCCGTGCGTTCGATGGGTGGCGATCCGGAAACCTCCACCAGCGTCAGCGGTGACCTGCATCGTCGCTGGGTCGACGTGAAAGCCATGTTTACCGGCAAGGACGAAGAAGCCGTGCTGAACGAAGCCGAACGCGGTGAAGACCATGCGCTGAAGGCTTACAAAGACGCCATGGAAAAAATCAACAAGCACAGCCTGGTGGGCATTCGTGACCTGGTTGAACGTCAGTATCACGGCGCCCAACGTAATCACGATCAGGTGAAAGCCCTGCGTAACCAGGCTCGCGCACGCTCGTAAGCGCGCAAGGCCTGTCAAAAACGCCAGCCAGTCTGGCGTTTTTTTGTGCCTGGCAATTAAGCTGAAATCACCCCTTGTAGGAGCTGCCGAAGGCTGCGATCTTTTGACGGTATAGAGTTCGCCGAACAGCAAGATCAAAAGATCGCAGCCTCCGGCAGCTCCTACCGTTAAATCGTTCTTTCAAGAGTGCTATTCGTGCCTATCACTGTGCAGGCTTTATTCGCGCCCGACCGCCGCGCCCTGCAGTTCGCGATCAAGACCCTGCTAGGCGGTGGCCTCGCGCTGTGGCTGGCATTGCGCTGGGGACTGGAGCAACCGGCCTGGGCGTTGATGACGGCGTTCATCGTCGCTCAGCCGTTGTCCGGGATGGTGGTGCAAAAGGGCTTGGCGCGTGTGTTGGGGACGCTGATCGGAACGATCATGTCGGTGGTGTTCATAAGCCTGTTCGCACAGACGCCGTGGTTGTTTCTTTTGGCATTGGCGTTGTGGCTCGGGCTGTGTACGGCAAGTTCGACCTTGCTGCGCAGTGCCTGGTCCTATTCGTTTGTGCTGGCCGGTTACACCGTGGCGATCATCGCGTTGCCGGCCATTACCCATCCGCTGACAGTGTTCGATCAAGCCGTGGCGCGCTGCACGGAAATCTGTCTGGGCATTCTCTGCGCCACCGCCGCCAGTGCGTTGCTGTGGCCGATGCGGGTCGAGCGGCAACTGGCGGATCAGGCGCGAGCCGCGTGGCAGAGCGGGATGAATGCCGCGCGCGCAACATTGGCCGGCGATGGTCAGGCGCGCCAGGGGCTGCTGGAAATCCTTGGTCGGATCGTCGCCGTGGATGCCCAGCGCGAGCATGCCTGGTTCGAAGGCGGGCTCGGTCGGCAACGTGCGCGGGGCATCAGCGGACTCAGCCAGAAACTGTTGATGCTGCTGCGCATCGCCCGTTCGGTGCGCCGTCAGTGGAAGCAGTTGGAACCGCAGGAAGCCGAACAGTTGACGCCGTGGATGACCGAGGTTCAACAAGCACTCGCCAGCCCGGATGCCGCGACGTTGCAAGCCTTGCGACCGCGCTTGCTCGACGCCAGCCATGACCCGCAGATCAGCTCCGCGCAGAGTTATTGCCTGGTCCGTTTCACCCTGCTGATGGACACCGCGATGGCGGCAACCGCCGCGTTGACCGCGGTGGAGGAGGGCAAGGAAACCGTCGATCCTCCACGCACCCTGACACCGCACCGCGACCTGTCATTGGCGCTGGTCTTCGGGGCGCGCAGTGCCTTGGCGTTTCTGGTGGTGTCGTGTTTCTGGCTGGCGACTGCCTGGCCCGCCGCCTCAGGCGCATTGGTGCTGACCTGCGTGGTGTGCAGCCTGTTCGCCAGTCGCGAAAACGGCGCGCAGATCGGCATGAGTTTTATGCGCGGGATTTTTCTGGCGATCCCGGCAGCGTTTATCGTCGGGCAGATTCTGCTGCCGCAATGGAGCGGTTTCGAGTTGCTCTGCATGGGCATGGGCGTGCCGTTGTTTCTGGGCGCGCTGGGCATGGCCAAGCCGCAGATCGGCGCCACGGCCACTGCGTTCTGCATGGTCTTCATCGTTCTGGTCTCGCCGCTCAATGCGATGAAGTTCGACGTCGCGACGTTCCTCAACAGCGCTCAAGCCATGGTGATGGGCGTAGGTGCCGCCGTGTTGGCGTTTCACTTGCTGATCCTGCGCAACCCGGCCTGGCACGGTCGGCGTTTGCTGGCGGCGACCCTCGACGACCTGGTGCGCCTGACCCGGCGCAATCTGCCCGGTGCCGAAAGCTGGTTCGGCGGGCGTATGGCCGACCGTTTGCTGCAACTGGCGCGGCACTATCCGGAACTGCCGGAGCCGGCGCGCAGTCGTTGGGATGACGGCTTGCTCGGTCTGGACATCGGCGACGAACTGCTGCATTTGCGCTTGAGCCTGGCGGCGGCGCAGGTGCCGGTCAGTGCGCCGCAGCGACGCTATCTTGAGGCGCTGGAAAAAGTCCTCGAACAAGGCCCGAGCGGTCGTTGTGCCGATGCCCTGGAACAACCCAGCGAAGAATTCTTGAAAACCTTGTACGCGTTGCCGCCCAGCGACCCGGTGAAACTGGCCCAGGGCGCCGTGCTGCAATTGCAGAACAGCTGGCGCGCGTGGTGCCGTCAACAGGAGCAAAGCCATGGGCTTGCGTGAATGGTCGGTGGGCGGCGTGCTGCTCAGTCCGTTTCTGATTTATGTGCTGCTGGCGCTGCTCGTCACCGCAGGCTTGCGCCTGACCCCGGCCGGCCGCTGGATCTGGCACGAAGCGTTATTCGATTGCGCCTTGTACGTCTGTGTATTGACCCTGTTCACCGTCGTCCTCGGACCTTTATAAGGAGTTGAACATGCGTACATCCGTACGTGTCGCGGTCACCCTGTGCCTGGTGGCGGTGGCGATTTTTGCCGGTTTCCATTTGTGGCAGTACTACATGCTCACGCCGTGGACGCGGGATGCGCGGATTCGCGCCGATGTGGTGGTGATCGCCCCGGACGTATCGGGCTGGGTGCGTGAACTCAAGGCGTTCGATAACCAGCCGGTGAAGGCCGGCGACCTGTTGCTGAGCATTGACCGCGACCGGTTCGAAGCTGCGCTGGAGAAGGCGCAAGCGGTGGTGCAAACCCGTCAGCAACAACTCAATCTGCGCGAGCACGAAGCCAGTCGCCGCGCTGCCCTCGGCCCGCAGGCGATCAGTGCCGAGCTGCGTGAGAACGCGCAAATCAACGCCGGCATCGCCCGTGGCGAACTGCGCGAAGCCCAGGCCGAAGCCAAGGTGGCCGAACTCAACCTCGCCCGAAGCCAGGTTCGTGCGCCACGCAGCGGCCACATCACTAACTTGCGTCTGGCCCAAGGCAATTACGTAAATGCCGGGCAAGCGGTGATGGCGCTGATCGACGATTCGACGTTCTATGTGCAGGCGTATTTCGAAGAAACCAAACTGCCGCGGATTCGTGTCGGCGACCCGGTGAAGGTCTGGTTGATGAGTGCGGGTGAGGCGCTGCAAGGGCATGTGGAAAGCGTCAGTCGCGGGATTACCGATCGCAACACCACGCCGGATGGGCAATTGCTGGCGGAGGTGGAGCCGACGTTCAACTGGGTGAGGCTGGCGCAGCGGATTCCGGTGCGGATCAAACTGGACAAGGTGCCCGAGGGGATCAATTTGAGTTCGGGGATGACGGCGAGTGTGCAGGTGCAGGAGCGGTAGAGGTCACTGTGGCGAGGGAGCTTGCTCCCGCTGGGGTGCGAAGCACCCCCAAAATCAGGCACCGTGATTAATCTGGTCAACCGCGGTGACGTTGTTTACGACTGCTTCGCAGCCGAGCGGGAGCAAGCTCCCTCGCCACAGGGGAGCGGTGGCTCAGCCGATGCTGATCGTCGGCAGCGTCGGCAACGTCACGGTCTGCTGCTTGCGCGGCGCCAGAATCTCCGCCTCGCCATCTACGACCAACTCATCACGCTGGTTGAACACGCGCGTGGCAATGCGCACCCGAAACTTTGGCAGCTTCTCGAGTACTTCCAGACGCACGGTCAACGTATCGCCAATTTTCACCGGCTTCTGAAAGCTCATCTGCTGACCGATGTAAATGGTGCCCGGCCCAGGCAACTCGCAGGCAACGGCTGCGCTAATCAGTGCGCCGCTGAACATGCCGTGAGCGATACGCTCCTTGAACATGGTGCCAGCGGCGAACTCGGCGTCCAGGTGCACCGGGTTGTGGTCACCGGACATCGCGGCGAACAGTTGAATGTCGCGCTCTTCGACCGTCTTGCTGTAGCTGGCGGTCTGCCCGACTTCAAGGGCTTCGTAAGGGGTGTTGGTAACCTGGGTCATCGGTTTCAATTCCTGTGACAAATAAAAAAACCACAAAAAAACTATTCGGCTCGGGGTGGGCGGCGGTGGCTCAGGGCTTGAGCGATCCAGCTCAGCACGTCGGCCGTCACTTCATCGCGATTGCTCTCGTTGAACAGTTCATGCCGTGCCTGCGGGTAAATCGTCAGTTGCAGGCTCTGGCTGCCAGCGGCGCGTAGCGCATCGGCCAGATCTTTCAGACGCTTGCCTTCACTCACCGGATCACATTCACCGCCAATCACCAGCAGCGGCAGGCCCGGATCAAGCTGAGCGAGATTGGACGCTTTGCTGATTTGCTGCAAGCCACCGAGCAAATCGATCCATAGCTGATTGGTGCAGCGAAAGCCGCAGAGCGGGTCATTGGCATACAGGTCGACTTCGGCCGGGTCGCGGCTGAGCCAGTCGAATGGTGTGCGTGCCGGTTTAAAGGCCTTGTTGAACGAGCCGAACGACAGCCATTCGATCAGCGCGCTGCGCCCCTTCGGTCCCTGGCGCAATCGTTCGAGGCGGGCGATCTGCCGGGCCGCGCGATAAAGCGCCACGGGCTGGAAGTTCGAACCGCTGAGCACAGCGCCGTGCAGGCTGGCGCTGTGATGCAGCAGATAAGCCTGGGCGATGTAACTGCCCATGCTGTGGCCGAGCAGCACGATCGGCACGCCGGGATGTTGCTGGCCGATGTGCTGATTGAGGCTGGCCAGGTCGCCGACCACCTTGCACCAACCATCGTCATCGGCGAAATGACCGAGTGTCCCGTTTTCGGCAGTTTTGCCATGTCCACGTAGGTCAGGTGCGTAAACGCCGTAGCCCTGTTCGCAGCATTTTTCGGCCAGGCGCGCGTAGCGGCCGCTGTGCTCGGCCATGCCGTGGGCCAGCAGGATCACCGCTTTCAACGGCGCGGCGGGCAGCCACTGGTTGACGAAGAGGCGGCTGCGGTCACTCGCGGTCAGCCAGAAGGTGTCGTGGATCATGGCGATTCCTTTGCATGGGCTCGGTGCATTGTATAGCGCATCCTTCGCGTGCCGTCTGATCAGGCCAAGCCACGGCACCAAGATTCACACGGTCAATGTCGCCCGTTGGCATATTTGCCTGTTTCGCCATAGCTGCTAGTGTCCGTGAAGCTCCGCTTTTTACTTTTTGTTTTCAAGACAGCAGAAAGCGGCCCCCGGATAGGTTCAGGTAAAGAGGACAAGAACAATGCAACCTGATTTCTGGAATGACAAACGCCCGGCCGGCGTGCCCCTGGACATCGATCAAGGGGCCTACAAGTCGGTGATCGAGGTGTTCGAGCGTTCCTGCAAGAAATTTGCGGACCGCCCGGCCTTCAGCAACATGGGCGTGACCCTGACCTACGCCGAACTGGAACGCTACAGCGCCGCATTCGCCGGTTACCTGCAAGCCCACACCGACCTGGAACCCGGGGATCGCATCGCGGTGCAGATGCCCAACGTCCTGCAATACCCGATTGCCGTGTTTGGTGCGTTGCGCGCCGGGCTGATCGTGGTCAACACCAACCCGCTGTACACCGCGCGGGAGATGCGTCATCAGTTCAAGGATTCCGG
Organism: Pseudomonas sp. LB3P81; assembly: GCF_054897965.1. Classification (NCBI taxonomy): domain Bacteria; kingdom Pseudomonadati; phylum Pseudomonadota; class Gammaproteobacteria; order Pseudomonadales; family Pseudomonadaceae; genus Pseudomonas; species Pseudomonas sp. LB3P81. The sequence continues at coordinate 4,827,232 of NZ_JBUBVG010000001.1, forward strand.
TGCCCGGGCGCTGGTCTACCTGAACATCTTCGGACAGAAGGTCCAGGAAGTGCTGCCCGACACCGACCTCCAGTACCTGATCGAAGCGAAGATGGGCGACATGATGCCCGCCGCCAAGGGCTGGCTGGTCAACACCCTGGTGCGCAAGGTCAAGAAAATGGTTCCGGACTATTCCTTGCCGCAGGCCATTTCCTTCAAGAGCGCGTTGCGTCTGGGCCGGGGCCTGGGCATCAAGCCGCTGAACGCCAGTCTCAACGATATCGCCGTGCTGCAATACACCGGCGGCACCACCGGCCTGGCCAAGGGCGCGATGCTGACCCACGGCAACCTGGTGGCCAACATGCAGCAGGCGCGGGCTTGCCTGGGGCAGTTCGGCAACGATGGCCAGCCGCTGCTGCGCGAAGGCCAGGAAGTGATGATCGCGCCGCTGCCGCTGTACCACATATATGCCTTCACCGCGAACTGCATGTGCATGATGGTGACCGGCAACCACAACGTGCTGATTACCAATCCACGGGACATTGGCGGTTTCATCAAGGAACTGAAGAACTGGCGGTTCTCGTGTTTACTGGGGCTTAACACCCTGTTCGTCGCGTTGATGGACCATCCGGATTTCAAGACCCTGGATTTCTCCAGCCTCAAGCTCACCAACTCCGGTGGCACCGCGCTGGTCAAGGCCACCGCCGAGCGCTGGGAGCAACTGACCGGGTGCCGCATCACTGAAGGCTACGGCCTGACCGAAACCTCGCCGGTGGCGTGCACCAACCCGTACGGCAACAAGTCACGGATCGGTACGGTCGGCCTGCCGGTGCCGGGCACCACGTTGAAAGTCATCAACGATGAAGGCGTCGAGCAGCCGATGGGTGAGCGCGGCGAACTGTGCATCAAGGGCCCACAGATCATGAAGGGCTATTGGCAGAAACCCGAAGCCACCGCCGAAGTGCTGGATGCCGAAGGCTGGTTCAAGTCCGGCGACATCGCGGTGATCGACCCGGACGGCTTTGTGCGCATCGTCGATCGCAAGAAAGACATGATCATTGTCTCGGGTTTCAACGTGTACCCGAACGAGATCGAAGACGTGGTGATGGCTCACCCGAAAGTCGCCAACTGCGCAGTCATCGGTGTGCCGGACGAACGTTCGGGCGAGGCGGTGAAGTTGTTTGTGGTGGCGCGTGAGTCGGGGGTCAGCCTTGAAGAGCTGAAGGCCTACTGCAAGGAAAACTTCACGGCGTACAAAGTGCCCAAGCACATTGTGTTGCGTGAGTCGTTGCCGATGACGCCGGTGGGCAAGATTCTGCGGCGGGAGTTGCGGGATATTGCCTGATCAGATTGTAGATCTGGGCGGTCTCAAAAGATCGCAGCCTTCGGCAGCTCCTACAGGGGATCGCATTCCTCCGTAGGAGCTGCCGAAGGCTGCGATCTTTTACTTTGATGGCCCAATTTACGGGGCTTTCAGGGCTTTATAGAATTTTTGCTCTAAAATGACCGCTTGTAATTCTTGAGTCACAAATGTGACTTTGTAGGACACTTTTGGCTCTAGTAGGCCCTTGTCAAAGCTGCTACTCTCGGCGCGTTTTGTGACATCTAGGCCTTCTGTAAAAGCCAGACTCACCAACAATAAAACACCAATAATAATCGCATCAAATGCGATATTTGAATTCGCGTTGCTGAGGAGTGGGCTTCCATGATCGAAGACTTCTGGAAGGATAAATACCCGGCCGGGATTGCTGCCGACATCAATCCGGACGAGTATCCGAATATTCAGGCAGTGTTGAAACAGTCCTGCCAACGCTTCGCCGACAAACCGGCATTCAGTAACCTGGGCAAGACAATTACCTACGGTGAACTGTACGAATTGTCCGGTGCCTTTGCCGCTTACCTGCAACAGCATACCGACTTGCAGCCGGGCGATCGAATCGCCGTGCAGTTGCCCAACGTCTTGCAGTACCCGGTCGTTGTGTTCGGTGCCATTCGCGCCGGGCTGATCGTGGTCAATACCAACCCGCTCTACACCGCGCGGGAAATGGAACACCAGTTCAACGACTCCGGCGCCAAAGCCCTGGTGTGCCTGGCCAACATGGCGCATCTGGCCGAGACCGTCGTGCCGAAAACCGGCGTCAAGCATGTCATCGTCACCGAAGTGGCTGACCTGTTGCCGCCGCTCAAGCGTCTGCTGATCAACAGCGTCATCAAATACGTGAAGAAGATGGTCCCGGCGTATCACTTGCCCAAAGCCATCAAGTTCAACGACGTGTTGCGCAAGGGCCATGGCCAGCCAGTGGCTGAAGCCAACCCGGCCGGCAGCGACGTGGCGGTGCTGCAATACACCGGCGGCACCACCGGCGTGGCGAAGGGCGCAATGCTGACCCATCGCAACCTCGTCGCCAACATGCTGCAGTGCAAGGCGCTGATGGGCTCCAACCTCAACGAAGGCTGCGAGATCCTGATCACGCCGCTGCCGCTGTACCACATCTATGCGTTCACCTTTCATTGCATGGCGATGATGCTGATCGGCAACCACAACATCCTGATCAGCAACCCGCGCGACTTGCCGGCGATGGTCAAGGAGCTGTCGAAGTGGAAGTTCAGCGGTTTTGTCGGCCTGAACACGCTGTTCGTTGCCCTGTGCAACAACGAAGGTTTCCGCAAACTGGATTTCTCGGCGCTGAAAGTCACCCTGTCCGGCGGCATGGCCCTGCAACTGGCTGCGGCCGAGCGCTGGAAAGCGGTCACCGGTTGCGCCATCTGCGAAGGTTACGGCATGACCGAAACCAGCCCGGTGGCGACGGTGAACCCGATCCAGCACATCCAGATCGGCACCATCGGTATCCCGGTTCCGTCGACCCTGTGCAAAGTCATCGACGATGCCGGCGTGGAGCAGCCGTTGGGCGAGGTCGGCGAGCTGTGTGTGAAAGGTCCGCAGGTGATGAAGGGCTACTGGCAGCGCCAGGAAGCCACCGATGAAATGCTCGACAGCGAAGGCTGGTTGAAGACCGGTGACATCGCGCTGATCCAGCCTGACGGCTACATGCGCATCGTCGATCGCAAGAAAGACATGATCCTGGTGTCCGGTTTCAACGTGTATCCGAATGAGCTCGAAGACGTGCTCGCGACCCTGCCGGGCGTATTGCAATGCGCGGCCATCGGCGTGCCGGACGAGAAGTCGGGCGAGGCGATCAAGATTTTCATCGTCGCCAAACCAGGTGTGACGCTGACCAAGGAACAGGTGATGGAGCACATGCGTGCGAACGTCACGGGCTACAAGGTTCCGCGCTCTGTGGAGTTCCGCGATGCACTGCCGACCACCAACGTCGGCAAGATCTTGCGCCGTGAGTTGCGGGATGAAGAGCTGAAGAAGATCAACGCGAAGAAAGTAGACGCGTAACAAACAAAAAGCCCCGCAGATGCGGGGCTTTTTGTTGAAGCAAGATCAAAAGATCGCAGCCTGCGGCAGCTCCTACATGGATCGTATTCCTCTGTAGGAGCTGCCGCAGGCTGCGATCTTTTGCTGTTACTGGCGGAACGGCGCGAAATTGACGTTGGTGCCCGCCGGGCGCATGTCCTGCAAGTACGAATCCTTGTCTGCACTCAGTTCCAGGCTCAACGCAGCCTTGCGCTTGCCCTGGTTGCGCACCACCAGCCCTTCGAGCTTCTCGCGCAGGAACACCGTCGGCACCTTCAGGTGCAGCAGTTCGTCGGTGTCCGGTGTGTGCATCAGCAGGTGAATCCATTCGTACTGACCAATGGCCAGACGCGCCACCGGGATATCGAACCACCAGATGTTGCGGTTGCGGTTCAATTCGGTGAAGTGGCAGTTGTTGACGCCAAGCACAGCACCGCCGAGTTCCTGGTTTCTGCGGGCAATGGCCTGCTTTTTATCGAGTTTCATAACATTCCTACGGGATTGGATCTTCAGCGCCATGGCCTGAATACGTTGCGCATTCTCGGGGGTTGGTCGGCAAACATAAAGCCCAACCTGCACGGAACGATGAAATGTCGCGGTGAAAATAAATGAAACTCCGCGCAAACGCCTCCGGTCAATCCTTGTGTAACGACTTTTCTCATTGATTTGTTCACAGGAGAAACACCATGAGCAGCACTGGCGATAAAGTAAAAGGCATGGCTAACGAAGCCGTCGGCAACGTCAAGCAAGGCGTTGGCAAAGCGACTGACAACCCCAAACTGCAAGTCGAAGGCAAACTGCAGGAAAGGAAAGGCGAAGCTCAGCAAGCAGTGGGTAAAGCCAAGGACGCGATCAAAAAAGGCGTCGACAGAGCTTGATTTGGCCTTTGGTGAATATCAGAAACGGCCATCCACGGATGGCCGTTTTTGTGTCAGCCTGAACTCGCACACGGAAATTGTTACAAATTCGCCAATTAAGCTACTTTGATGTAGAAAACGGCCCTTGAGTCGCCACGACTTCAACCGATTTGCGGCGAAAGGAGACGCTCATGATTTTCCCGGACATGAAAGGTTTACCCATCCACCGTGTGATGGTGCGCACGGTCACCGAGTTCGTCGACGACGAGATGTCGACCTATGCCTCGGCTCTGGCCTACCAGATGCTGTTTTCGTTGTTTCCCTTCATTCTTTTTCTGATCGCCCTGATCGGCTTCCTGCACCTGCCGGACTTCTTCTCCTGGCTGCGCCTGCAATCGGAACTGGTCCTGCCGCCCCAGGCGCTGGAGCAGGTGAACCCGGTGATCGACCAGCTCCAGCAAGCCAAGGGTGGCTTGCTGTCGGTCGGTATCGTGATCGCCCTGTGGACGGCGTCTGCCGGTGTGCGGCTGATGATGAGCGCGATGAACGCTGCTTATGACGTGGTCGAAGGCCGCCCGGCGTGGAAGCGTTTTCCGCTGTCGATCATCTACACCGTCGGCATCGCCGGCATGTTGCTGATCGCTGCTGCACTGATGGTGCTCGGGCCGCAGGTGATGACCTGGATCGCTGCGCAAGTCGGCCTCGAATACTTCATCGTCACGCTGTGGACCATCGCCCGCTGGCCGGTGGTGGTGATTCTGCTGATGGTGGCCGTGGCGCTGATTTATTACGTCATGCCCGACGTCAAACAGGAGTTCCGCTTTATCACGCCGGGTTCGGTGCTGGCCGTGGTGGTGTGGATCCTCGCGTCTGTGGGTTTCGGTCTGTACGTCAAGGAGTTCGCCAACTACAACGCCATGTATGGCAGTATCGGCGCGATCATCGTGTTGTTGCTGTACTTCTATATTTCCGCAGCGGTGCTGTTGCTCGGCGCGGAAATGAATGCGGTGATCGAACACATGTCGACCGAAGGCAAGGCCCCCGGCGAAAAGGTCCCCGGCGAGCATGGTCCTGTCCATGAAGAGAAACACCACGTTTCCGGGCTGGGCCGGGATCACTCGATCAAACCACCCACTGACGAAGTCATCAAATGATCCGTGAAATCCTGAAAATGGGCGACGAGCGCCTGCTGCGTGTTGCGCCGCCGGTCCCGGCCGAAATGTTCGACAGCCCGCAGTTGTGGCAACTGATCGACGACATGTTCCAGACCATGGAAAGCGTCGGCGGGGTCGGCCTGGCGGCGCCGCAGATCGGGGTGGACCTGCAACTGGTGATCTTCGGTTTCGAGCACAGCGAGCGCTATCCGGATGCCGAAGCAGTGCCGCAGACCATTCTGATCAATCCGCTGATCACGCCGTTGAGCCCGGTGATGGAAGAGGGTTTTGAAGGCTGCCTGTCGGTGCCCGGCCTGCGTGGCGCTGTGGATCGTTACCGGCAGATTCGTTATGAAGGTTTCGACCCCAAGGGCGAGCCGGTCGTGCGCATTGCCGAGGGCTTCCATGCCCGCGTGGTGCAGCACGAATGCGATCACCTGATCGGCCGGTTGTACCCGTCGCGGATTACCGACTTCAGTAAATTCGGGTTTACCGAAGTGATGTTCCCGGATCTCGATCCCAACGCCGACGATTGACCTCACCACAAAACCCTGTGGGAGCGAGCAAGCCCGCTCCCACATTTGATCTTCATGTCTGCCTGACCGGTTCCAGACCCATCGCAATCATCGGTTTACTGCGCGCATAACGGCTCAACCGTTCGACCATGGCGTAAGGCATGGTCGGATCGAAGGTAAAACCGCGTCGTTCATAAAAACCGCGCAAGTCCGGATGACAGAACAGCCACACCGGTTGTTCCAGACCTTTCACCGCTTCGGCGATCAACGCCGCCGCAATCCCTTGTTCGCGGCACGCCGGATCGACGAACAAACCGGTCAGCCAGTGTCCGCCCGAGACCGGGCGCAAACACAGGGCGCCAATGATCTCGTCGCGCCTGGCGACCCACAATTGAGCGTCACGCACCGCTTTCATCGACGATTGGTGGGCACGATAAAACTTGTTCATCAAGGGCCATAGCGGCTCGGCGAGCAAGGTGTACTGGGTGTCGGACATGGGTGGGGTCTGTGTGTGCGCAAAGTGCGCGATTATAAAAGAACGCGCGCCCGGCGATAGGTGTATACCTGATCTCACATCCCGTATGAGTGGAGTACGTATCATGGCCAAAGGCATGGATTCAAAAAAAGCGGCAAAGAAGAAACCGGCGAAAACCGCCGATGAAAAACGCGCGGACAAGAAGGCCAAGAAGGTGGATGTGTTCGGGCATTGATCCCCCCAGCAACCGAGCCTGACAGTGAACCTGTGGCGAGGGAGCTTGCTCCCGCTGGGGCGCGAAGCGGCCCTTCAAAGGGACTGCTACGCAGTCCAGCGGGAGCAAGCTCCCTCGCCACACGCGTTTAGAAGAAATAACCAAATAATCTGCAAGATTTCCCGGCTTCATTGCACAGAAGGGGACTGGTCCCCGATCTGAGCAACGCCATGCCCCATTACTTCGATAACGCCCACCGAGAAGAAATCGAAACCCTGCGCCAACGCCTGACCGCTCGCACCGAGTGGCCGACCTGGTTGCTGCTGATCGGCGTGTATGCCGGCTGGTTCAGCCTTGTGCTGGGCAGTGCCCGACTGGGTTTGTGGTGGAGCACGCTGTTGTTGATTCCATTGGTGGTGCTCTGGTTGTCGGTGCAGCACGAATTGCTGCACGGGCATCCCACGCGCTGGACCAGCCTGAACAAAATCCTCGGCTACGCACCGTTCGCCGTCTGGTATCCCTACACCTTGTATCGCGACAGCCACTTGCTGCATCACCGCGACGAAGACCTGACCCTGCCTGGTATCGATCCGGAAAGCCGCTACCTGAGCGCCGAGCAGTGGCAGGGTCGTTCACTGTTCGAACAGAGCCTGCACTGGCTGAACAAAACCGTGCTCGGGCGCTTCATCCTCGGTGCACCGCTGGCGTTGCTGGCGCTGGCGCGGGAAGAACTGCAACGTCTGAAAGCGGGTGAGCGGCAGGCCTGGTTGATGTGGCTGACCCACGGCGCGCTGACCCTGCTGATGTTGCTGTTCATCGCCCGTTACAGCGTGCTGCCGGTGTGGCATTACCTGTTGCTGATCAGTGTGCCGGCGCTGTCGATTGCGATGATTCGCTCTTACTACGAACACCGACCCCATGCGCAACCCGAGCAACGCACGGTACTCAATGAAGCTGCCTGGCCGTGGCGCTGGCTGTTCCTGAACCTCAACTTTCATCTGGTGCATCACGACTTGCCGGGGTTGCCCTGGTACGACTTGCCCCGCGCCTATCACGCGCGCCGCGAGCAGTGGCTGGCGCGCAGCGGCGGGTTTCTGGTGCAGGGTTATGGCCAGTTGTGGCGCGAGAATGGGATAAAGGCGATCGACAGCCCGAAACACCCATTCCACTGATTGCGAATGCATTCCCCTGTGGGAGCGGGCTTGCTCGCGAAGGCGGAGTGTCAGACGACATCAATGTTGAATGACACTCCGCCTTCGCGAGCAAGTCGGATCGCCGCACCGCCGCTCCCACAGTGGAGTTTTGTTGTATGGGAAGATTTTGATGATTCAAGACATCGCTGAATTACTGATGTACGTCGCCCCCGAACCGATCCATCAGGCCAATGAGCGCTGGTTGGCGCAAATCCTCGAGCGTCTGGGCGCCACCCGCCGCAACGCCGAAGGGCTGGCGCTGATGGAGCTGTGGCTGTCCCCGCACTTGCTGCTGACCCAAACCTGCGGCTATCCGCTGATGACCGCATTACGCGGTCAGGTTCGGGTCATCGGCCGGCCTCGCTACGAACTGCCGGACAGCACCGGCGGCAACCATTGCAGTCTTTTGTTGAGTCGCGCCGATGATCCACGCCGGACCTTGCCTGCGTTTTTTGGCAGCCGTGGTGTGATCAACGGCGAAGACTCCAACAGCGGTAAGAATTTGCTGCGTCAGCGACTGGCGCCGCTGCACCGCGACGGGCAGTTCTTCGCCAGTGTCGGTATCAGCGGCAGCCACCGCGAGAGCCTGCGCTGGCTGCGTGAAGACCAGGCCGATTTGGCGGCCATCGACAGCGTGACCTTCGCCTACCTCGCGCGCCACGCCGAAGAGGAAGTGGCGGGGTTGCGAGTGGTGGTGCGTAGTGCGTTCAGCCCGACCTTGCCGTACATCACGGCTGCGACTGTTAGCGATGAACAGGTTGAGGCGCTGCGGCAGGTGATGAACGAGGCGTTGCGGGAGTTGCCTGATGTGGCTGAAGTCCTTGGTTTGCAGGAGGTGTTGCCAGCAAGTGAGAGCGACTATCAAATTGTTCTCGACTATCAGCAAGAAGCCGAGGTGTTGGGGTTTGGGCGCCTGCGTTGACTGAAGATTTTTCGCGGGCAAGCCCGCTCCCACAGGTTTTGTGTCGATCACGAAATTGATAATCGACATAGAACCTGTGGGAGCGGGCTTGCCCGCGAAGGCGATCGCACGATCACCATCAAATAAAAATTCCATAATCGAATATAAAAATGCTTTTTAAGTATTATTAATGAATAAGGCTCCTTGCTAGGATTCGCTTCACCGGACCACCGGACATTCAGCGACCCTAACCCTTGGAGCCTCTATGTCCGGCACCGACTTTTCCCATCGCAATGACGTGGGCGGATTGTTCCGCGCCCATTACCCCTGGCTGTGCGCACGGTTGCGACGGCATCTGGGGGCCAGTCCCAGCGTCGAAGACATCGCCGCCGAAACCTTCGCGCAACTGCTCGAATCCCCGGGCCTGACCCCGATTCGCGAGCCTCGTGCCTTGCTCACCACCATCGCCCACCGGCTGATCTATCAGCTCTGGCGTCGCCGTGATCTTGAACGTCAGCACCTCGATCAACTGCAACACCTCGATCAGCCGCAAGCGAGTTCACCCGAGGAACTGCTGCAACTGACCCAGGCGTTGCACGGCCTCGACCGAACGCTGGAACGCTTGCCGGGCAAGGTTCGGGCGACGTTCCTGTTATCGCGAATCGATGGCCTGACTTACCCGCAAATCGCTGCCGAGCTGGGCATTTCCCAACGCTCGGTCAGCGTCTACATGACCCGCTCCCAAGCGTTGTGCGCCCAGCACAGCGCCAATGAACCCTTGCACCAGAGGTCCGCATGAAAACGATCAAAACCCTGCTCGGCAGTTCGCTGCTCGCCCTGAGCCTCGTGGCCAGCCATGTTCCCGCCGCAGAAAAAACCGCACCGATCCACTTCGGTGACATCACTTGGGAAAGCGGTAGCCTGATCACCGAGATCCTGCGGTTGATCGTCGAAAAAGGTTACGGCTACCCGACCGATACCTTGCCAGGCAGCACCGTCACCCTCGAAGCCGCGTTGGCCAAGAACGACATCCAGGTGATTGGCGAAGAGTGGGCCGGGCGCAGTCCGGCCTGGGTCAAAGCCGCCGCGGAAGGGAAAGTGTTCGGTTTGGGCGATACTGTCAAAGGCGCCACCGAGGGCTGGTGGGTGCCGGAGTACGTGATCAAGGGCGACCCGGAGCGCGGCATCAAACCGCTGGCTCCCGAGCTGAAATCCGTCGCCGACCTGGCGCGCTACAAGGATGTGTTCCGCGACCCCGAAGACCCGAGCCGCGGACGCTTCCTCAACAGCCCGACCGGCTGGACCTCGGAAATCGTCAACAGTCAGAAACTCAAGGCCTATGACCTGACCACCAGCTTCGTCAACTTCCGCACCGGCTCCGGCGCGGCGCTGGATGCCGAGGTCGCCTCGTCGATCCGCCGAGGCAAGCCGGTGTTGTTCTACTACTGGTCGCCGACGCCGCTGTTAGGCCGTTTCAAACTGGTGAAACTCGACGAGCCGCCGTTTGACGCCGAAGCCTGGAAGACCCTGGCCGATGCCAATAACCCGAACCCTAAAGGCACGCGCTCGATGCCGGCGAGCCTGGCCATCGGCGTGTCCGCACCGTTCAAGACGCAGTATCCGGATTTGGTGGCGTTCTTCGAGAAAGTCGATTTTCCGATCGGTCTGCTGAACGAGACCCTTGCCCGGATGAGCGAAAAGCGCCAGCAACCGCGTCAGGTCGCGGAAGCGTTTTTGCGTGACCAGCCGCAGGTGTGGAAGGGGTGGGTGCCGGGTGAAGTGGCTACCAAAGTGAGTTCGAGTCTGTAATTTCTTCAGCGCCTGGAAGAATGTCATCGCGGGCAAGCCCGCTCCCACAGGGATCTCCGGTGTGTGGCAGATAGTGTTCACACCCTGGAACCTTGTGGGAGCGGGCTTGCTCGCGAATGGTCTCATGGCTTACAAAGATTCAGCAGCCAACGCCGCCATCCCGACTGGTCGAGAATCAACCCTCTCCTGAAACCATCCTCGGCGGCGGTGCAGGCGTTGTTGGGCATGCTGGCTGAATGAATCGGGTCGAGCTGAACCGATTTTGTCCTCGGTGATAGCATAATAGTGGCCTTGCAAGACTGGCGCGACTGTCTATGCTGTGACGTAGTTAACTAAGTCGGTCACAATATGAGGGGCCGAGGCTCAAGAGTGCGCAACCCAAGGCACCGGCGCTGAGCAACAGGGAGCTGTTCGGTAAAGGGAGTTACTTATGAAAACATCAGGGTTGGCCCGGTCCCGGGCTATCAAGAGACGGATGTCTTGATAAGAGCGTTGCCACATGGACTCTCCGATTCAACATCATCGATCACCTGACCATTCCTCCTGTGGAGGAGTGCGTGTGCCAGTTCCATGGAACGTTGAAAGACCGAAGAACTTTCATCAATCAAATGACCGCGCTTAGGGTGACACGACCATGTTTAACCGACATCACAAGGCTGACCTGCTGGAAATCGAGCGCTACAGTTACGCGCTGACCGAGGCCAACGCCAAGTTGGCCGCCGTCAGCCGTTCGATGGCGATGATTGAGTTCACCCCTGAAGGCATCATCCTCGATGCCAACGAAAACTTTTGCGCCGCCACGGGTTACAGCGTCGAAGACGTGCGTGGCAAACATCACCGGATCTTTTGCGAAGAAGCGTTTTATCGCAGCGAAGACTACGCCAGATTGTGGCGTGACCTGGCCCGTGGCGAACCGGTCAGCGGCACCTTCCTGCGCTTGAACAAGCGGGGCAAGGAGATCTGGCTCGAAGCCAGTTACATGCCGGTTTTCGGCCCCGACCGCCAGGTAAAAAGCGTGATCAAAGTAGCCACGGACATTTCTGCCAGGGTCTACAAGGAACACGAAAGCGAAAGCATGCTCGCGGCGATCGGTCGTTCCATGGCGGTGATCGAATTTACCCCCGAAGGCCATGTAATCACTGCCAATGAAAACTTTCTGAAGACTACCCATTACTCGCTAAAAGAAGTCGTCGGTCAGCACCACAGTCTGTTTTGCCCCCGCGCCGAAGTCGAATCCCAGGCTTACAAAGTGTTCTGGGCCTCACTGAATCGCGGCGAATATCACTCGCGCCGTTTTGAGCGCAAAGATAAACACGGCCATACCCTTTTCCTTGAAGCGTCCTACAACCCGTTGTTCGACACCAAGGGCCAGCTGTACAAAGTGGTCAAGTTCGCCAGCGACATCACGAATCAGGTGACCACCCTGCAATCCGCTGCCGAATCGGCCCACAGCACCTCGGTCCAGAACGACGCCTGTGCGCAGAAGGGATCGCAGGTGGTGCAGCAAACGGTGCAGATCATCCAGGACATTTCCAGGGATTTGAACGAGGCGGCGTTGAGCATCGACGCGGTCAGCAAACAGTCCGACATCATCGGCACCATCGTCCAGACCATTCGCGGCATTGCCGATCAGACCAACCTGCTGGCGCTCAACGCGGCGATCGAAGCGGCCCGGGCCGGGGAGCACGGGCGTGGGTTCGCAGTCGTCGCCGATGAGGTTCGCAGCCTCGCCGCGCGCACCAGTCAGGCGACGCTGGAGATCGTCGACGTGGTGCGCAAGAACCATGATTTGTCATTGAGCGCGGTGTCGAGCATGCAGTCGAGTTTGAGCCGGACCGGTCTTGGGGTGGAACTGGCGAATGAGGCGGGGGAGGTGATTCTGGAAATTCAGCAGGGGTCGCGGCATGTCGTGGATGCGATCAGCCAGTTCAACTCAACGTTGCAGTTGAACTGAAATGCAGACTTGCAGGAGCACGGCTTGCCGTAATGCCGATCAGTTAAGCGAAAGCTGACTCTTGTAGGAGCGAGCTTGCTCGCGATGGACTTCAGGACGACGCGTGTATTCAGAGAATACGCGTTATCGTTGGCGTCCATCGCGAGCAAGCTCGCTCCTACAAAATTCGCTTAACTGATCGGCAAGCCGTGCTCCTACAAAAGCAACTGCGCAGTGTTTATTAGCGCTGACCAACCGAAGCAGGCATGGCTTCAAGGCAGGCCGTTGCAGCCATGTTTCAGGAATCCCGGGCGTTGTGCCAACCGTTGGAAATAATCGTCGATGGCGGGGAAATCGGGTCGATCCATCGGGGTCATCAGCCAGCGGTTGACGGACAGTCCGATGACAATGTCGGCCAGCGTGAACCGTGGTCCGGCGACATAGGCTTTGGTGGTCGCAAGTTGATGCTCAAGAATGCTCATCTTCTGATTCCAGTCGCGCAGGCCGGTGGCAATGCGATGCGCGTCCTGGAACTCCGGATCTTTGCGCACCAGCGCCGTAAACGCGTAGCTCCAGGAGGTGTTGAGATCGGTGGCTTGCCAGTCCATCCATTGCTCAATCCGAGCACGCGCCGCCGGTTCGTGCGGCAGCAGATCCGCATGCGGGTGTTTGCCGGCCAGATAGCGGCAGATGGTGTTGGATTCCCACAGCACGCCGGCCTCATCGACGATCACTGGCACCTGCGCGTTGGGGTTGAGCCGGGTAAATTCCGGGCTGTGGGTTGATGCGAACCCGCTGCCCCAGTCCTCACGCTCGTAGGAAAGGCCCAGTTCGTCGCAGGTCCAAAGGACTTTTCTGACGTTGATGGATGAGGCTTTACCGAGAATTTTCAGTGCATGTTCCATTGAGCCACTCCTTTAGCGATTCGACGCTTCGGGAATCTAACAGCGTGTCGGCTACTGTGCGACTCAAGCGGGGTCGGGCAGCGCTGAAGTTGAGAGACATAATCAAGGTTAGTTGAAAACCCACGGTATGAGTGATGCGCCGCTTGTTGGTGCACTGATGCTGCGTAGCTGACCTGTGGCGAGGGGATTTAGCGAAACGTCGCACCGCCCCGTTGGGTTGCGAAGCAGCCCCCATCCTGACTACGTTGTCTATCAGACAGATTTCGTTGCCTGATTTCAGGGCTGCTTCGCAACCCAACGGGGCGGTGCGACGTTTCGCTAAATCCCCTCGCCACAAGGGTGAAGTGTCGTGCTTAGGTACTCTCGCGCACCTTCAACTCAAACCCCATGTCCTGCACCGGCTTCACCACCGTGTTGCCCGCCATCAAGGTCAGCATCTGCTCCGCCGCACGCCGGCCAATCGCCTCGCGCGGGGTGCTGATGCTGCTCAGGCGCGGGACCATGTGGGCCGAGGCCGGCAGGTCGTTGAAACCGAGGATCGCCACTTGTTCGGGGATTTTGATTCCGCAGCGCATCGCTTCAAGCAGTGCGCCCTGCGCCAGGTCGTCGTTGCCGAAGAAGATTGCATCGACATCGGGGTGACTGGCGATCAGTTGCAGGAACAGCTCGCCACCCAGACCGACGGAGGACGCGCGCGGGGTCAGTACTTCCAGATCCGGGTCATACCGACCGGCCTTTTGCAGGGCTTTGCGGAACCCTTCGCCGCGCAGCAACGTGCGTTGATCCAGTTGCGCGCCAATGTAAGAAAGGCGTTTGCGACCGCGTGAGAGCAAATGCTCCGCCGCCGTTTCGCCGGCGGCGAGCTGCGAGAAACCGACACAATTGAGCCCGGCGCCACTGTCCAGTTCCATCATGTACACGCAGGGAATATTGCTCGCCTCAATCATCCGTCGCGAACTTTCGGTGCGATCAAACCCGGTCAACAGCAAGCCGCGCGGCTGATAGGCCATGTAATTGCGCAGCAGGTTTTCTTCTTCATCACGCGAGTAATGGAAGTTGCCGATCAGCACTTCGAAGCCCTTGGGACGCAAAACCTGATGAATGGCTTCCAGCGTGTCGATGAACAGCAAGTTGGACAGCGACGGCACCAACACCACGACGGAATGGCTCTGGGCCGAGGCTAACGCGCGGGCCGCGGGGTTGACCACGTAGTTGAGTTCAAGCGCCGCTTTCTGGACTTTTTCCACCAGTTCGGTGGCCACAGTGCTGACGCCGCGCAAGGCGCGGGAGGCGGTAATCGGGCTGACGCCGGCCAGTCGGGCAACTTCATTCAGAGTAGGACGGCCAGTGGTTCGAGTATTTTTATCGTTTTTAGGGGAGGTCATCGGGCGGCTTGCCAAACAAAATTCAAGGCACTAAGGTAGCGCTGTCCCGAAGCGGCTGCAAATGCGTTAGCGAGTTTTGCCTGAACCTCGCTTTTCGGCGTCGGGAACGAACATGCTGCAACCCACAAAAATGACAAGAAGGCGTCGGCAACTTCTGCTTTTGAACGAGTGTCATAGCTTTCAAAGGTAGCGCTGTCTGCGCGCTGAGGTGTTACATGAATCATCCCATCACCGCCCTGGTCATCATGGGCGTTGCCGGTTGCGGCAAGACGTGCGTCAGCGAAGCCTTGTGCGAGCTCAGCGGCGCGACGGCCATTGAAGGCGACACTTTTCACCCTGCCGCCAATATAGAAAAGATGAGCGCAGGCATTCCCCTGAACGACGACGACCGCGCCGGCTGGCTCGACAGCCTGTGCGATGAACTGCGCCGCGTCGATGCCACGGGCGAGCGCCCGGTGCTGACCTGCTCGGCCCTCAAACACATTTACCGCGAACGTCTGCGCAGCGCCTTGCCGGGCCTGGGCTTCGTGTTCCTTGAACTCACGCCTGAAGTGGCCGCCGATCGTGTCTCCCATCGGGCGGGTCACTTCATGCCGTCGACGTTGATCGACAGCCAGTTCGCCACCCTTGAATCCCCCGTTGGCGAACCGCTGACCCTGGCCCTCGACGCGTCGAACCACAGCGTCGATCAACTGGCGAAACAGGCGCATGCCTGGTGGCTGGAACACGGCTTGAAACGCGCCGGTTAATTTTTTCTTGAAGAGATAGCGCTGTCCTTACGGCTATCGAATTACCCGCTTTAATAACAACAACCAGGAGACACCCCTAATGTTTGGCATGTCCCACGAGACGTTCCTGCTGCTCGATGCAGTGGTCACGGTGATCGGGCTTATTGTCCTGATCACCAAGTTCAAGTTTCACCCGTTCATTGCCCTGATCATCGCCGCAGCCTTCCTCGGGCTGACCTCCGGCATGCCGATCGGCACCATCATCAAAGCGTTCCAGGACGGCTTCGGTGGGGTGCTCGGTTTTGTCGGGATCATCCTGGCGCTGGGCACCATGCTCGGCAAAATGATGGCCGAGTCGGGCGGGGCGGATCAAATTGCCCAGACCCTGATTCGCGCGTTCGGCAAGGACAAGGTGCAGTGGGCGATGATGTTCGCCGCGTTCCTGGTCGGCATTCCGCTGTTCTTCGAAATCGGTTTTGTGCTGCTGATTCCGCTGGTGTTCATCGTCGCCCGGCGTACCGGCGTGTCGATCATCAAGATCGGTATCCCACTGCTGGCCGGCCTGTCCGCCGTGCACGGTCTGGTGCCACCGCACCCGGGCCCGCTGCTGGCCATCGGCGTATTCGGTGCCGACATTGGCAAGACCATTCTCTACGGCCTGATCGTTGCGCTGCCGACCGCCATTATCGCCGGCCCGATCTACGGCACTTTCATTGCCAAATACATTCCCGGCCATCCGAACCAGGAACTGGTGGATCAACTGGCGCGTGAGAACGATTCTGCGGATCTCCCGAGCTTCGCCATCACCCTGATCACCGTGCTGTCGCCGGTTTTCCTGATGTTGCTCAAGACCTTTGCCGATGTGGTGCTGCCGGACGGCAACTTCTTCCGCACCTTCATGGACCTGATCGGTCACCCGATCTCGGCACTGCTGCTGGCGTTGCTGCTGTCGCTGTATACCTTCGGCTACAAGCAGGGCATCGGTTCCAACCAGATGCTCAAATGGCTGGATGCGAGCCTCGCGCCAACCGCCGCGATCATCCTGATCATTGGTGCCGGTGGTGGTTTCAAGCAAATGCTGGTGACCAGCGGCGTTGGTAATGTCATCGGCAACATGGCGGTGGCCGCGCAGATCTCGCCAATCCTTCTGGCGTGGCTGGTGGCGGCGGTGATCCGTATTGCCACCGGTTCGGCGACCGTGGCGACCATTACCGGCGCAGGCATTGTGGTGCCGGTGGTGGGGATGATTCCGGGCGTGAACCGTGAGTTGCTGGTGCTGGCCACCGGTGCCGGTTCGTTGATCCTGTCTCACGTCAATGATGCCGGTTTCTGGCTGGTGAAGCAGTACTTCAACATGACCGTGGCAGAAACCTTCAAGACCTGGACGGCGATGGAAACCATCCTGTCTGTGGTGGGGTTGGGCTTTATCCTGCTGTTGTCGTTGTTCGTTTAAGCACATTCGTCAGACACAAAAAAACCGCAAGATGCGGTTTTTTTGTGGGCGAGAACACTGTGGGAGTGCACTTCTTGTGGCGAGGGAGCTTGCTCCCGCTCGGCTGCGAAGCAGTCGTAAATCCGGTAAACGCGTTCTACCTGAAGAACAGCGGTGCCTGGTTTGGGGCCGCTTCGCAGCCCAGCGGGAGCAAGCTCCCTCGCCACAGTAGTGTGATTCCCACAGTGTTATGTGTCAGGCGTCAGGATTTGCTGACTAGCCCATCCGCCCTGAACATCCCGCGAATCCCGCGCACGGCCTGACGAATCCGGTCCTGGTTTTCGATCAGCGCGAAGCGCACATGATCATCCCCATACTCACCGAACCCCACGCCCGGCGACACGCACACCTTGGCTTCGGCCAGCAGTTTCTTGGCGAACTCCAGCGAACCCAGGTGCGCATACGCCTCGGGGATCTTCGCCCAGACATACATCGACGCTTTCGGGTTTTCCACCATCCAGCCCAGTTCATGCAGGCCTTTGACCAGCACATTGCGTCGCTGCCGATACTGCTCGGCGATGTCTTTCACGCACTGCTGATCGCCTTCCAGCGCCGCAATCGCCGCAACTTGCAGTGGGGTGAAGGTGCCGTAGTCGTGGTAACTCTTGATCCGCGCCAGGGCGTTGACCAGTTCCGGGTTGCCGACCATGAAGCCGATCCGCCAGCCCGCCATGTTGTAGCTTTTGGACAGGGTGAAAAACTCCACCGCGATGTCCTTGGCGCCTGGCACCTGCATGATCGACGGGGCTTTCCAGCCGTCGTAGACGATGTCGGCGTAGGCCAGGTCATGCACCACCAGTACGTCGTACTGCTTGGCGAGGGCGATCACCCGCTCGAAGAAGTCCAGCTCCACGCACTGCGCGGTCGGGTTGGACGGGAAGCCGAGGATCATCATTTTCGGTTTCGGGATCGAGCCGCGAATCGCCCGTTCCAGTTCAGCGAAGAAGTCCACGCCCGGAATCAGCGGCACCGAACGCACCTGGGCGCCGGCAATCACGGCACCGTAAATGTGGATCGGGTAGCTCGGGTTCGGCACCAGGACCGTGTCGCCCTGGTCCAGGGTGGCGAGCATCAAATGCGCCAGGCCTTCCTTGGAACCGATGGTCACGATGGCTTCGCTTTCCGGGTCGATATCGACCTCGTAGCGTTCCTTGTACCAGTTGGAAATCGCCCGGCGCAGACGCGGAATGCCCTTGGACGTGGAGTAACCGTGGGTGTCTTCGCGCTGGGCGACGGTGACGAGTTTTTCGACAATGTGCGGCGGCGTCGGGCCGTCGGGGTTGCCCATGCTCAAGTCGATGATGTCTTCGCCACGACGACGGGCGGCCATCTTCAGCTCGGCGGTGATGTTGAAAACGTAAGGGGGGAGTCGATCTATGCGCGCAAAGCGGCGCGGCGAACCTTGTTCGGCCATTGAATGGTGCCTCGGATTACGTAAGCGCCCGGAACCGTCCGAGCGACGCTGGTCACTGCGGTGACCTGTGGCGGAATGTAAGGGCAGGTGTGGCAAACTGTCCAGCCTCAACGTAAACAATTTTTTCCGAAGGAAATCGGTCGATGGAATTTAGCAGTGGCTTCTTACTGAGCCTTTCACTGTGCCTGGACATCGGCGTGGCCAATATCGCGATGATTACCCTGGCGATGCAGCGCGGCTATTTTCAAGGCTTTGCGCTGGGGTTGGGGACGTGCGTCGGTGATCTGATTTACGCCGTGCTGGCGCTGGCCGGCATGACCGTATTGCTTCAATACGAAACCGTGCGTTGGGTACTGTGGGTCGGCGGTTCGGCGTTGCTGGTGTACTTCGCGGCGAAGATGATCCATTCGGCGATTCACCACGAGGCGGTATTGGCCCAGACCACCGAAGTCGGTCACAACTCCCACCGCAAAGAATTCTTTCGTGGGATCTTTCTCGCCATGTCGTCGCCCAGCGCGATTCTCTGGTTTGCCGCGGTGGGCGGCACACTGATCGCGCGTTCCGGTGGCGGTGGCGGCCTCAGTTCGGCGCTGTTTCTCGGCGGTTTTCTCTGCGCCGGTGTGCTCTGGTGCGTAGGTCTGTGCTTCGCGGCGAGTCATGGCGGCAAACTTTTGGGCGACAAGCTTTTGCGTTATTCCTACATGGCATCGGCGGCGATCTTCTGCTATTTCGCGGTGTACGTGATTCTATCGGGCTATAATGAGTTTGTGGGTGCGGGCGCCGTCGAGGCGTTGCATGCACTGTAATTGGGCGAATCGGGTTTGGCTTCTATACTCGCAGAGCTGCTATCGACTTAACTTATTGAATTTTATAGTTTTATACCGTCGGTCATTTAGTGCTTACCACGAGTGTCTACCACGATGGCTTGCAGCGATGCAGGCCCTTGTCGTTTGCCGCAGGTCGAAATCTGTCGGGACGCAGATTCGGCAGTTCCGGGTGTCCCGAGCTGCCGGTGGACAGGCTAATGGCAAATAGGTAGCGTTTGCCGCGACCACCTCTAAGCTAGACAGGGATTTACAGGACAACAAGGTACGACACGCCATAGCGGCTAATAGTAGTTATGCGCCCTTCGCAAAAATGGAGTAGCAATGTTTTTCGGAAATGAAGATAACTCTAAGGTTTTGGCTGATTTCCTACGTAAAGCCAGAGCTGCTCATGTTGACGACAAAGCAAGAGCCAAACGGCTATCTTTATCAAGAGAGATAATTGGATATATCCACAAATCACCTGAAGAATGGGACGATCGGTGCAGCTTTAATATTAAGAATATAGGCGGTCAATTTATTCAATGGCTAGGGGATTTTGATCCACAAAAGCCAGCAGACATTGATAATATCTACTCAATGTCCTATAGGTTTCTTTGCGAATTCGACTTTCTGGTAGGCCCCGGAAAAGAACTTAGCATGGAGTTGCGATCAATTAGGAATAGGATTGAGCATGATAATGCTGAAATGGAAGATAACGTTAGGTCTCAAATTATTTACGCCTCATACATAATGCCCGCCAATATAGCTAAAGAGTTTATTAATGACGCAAATATTGGCGTCTTCAAAGATTTCGAACAGAGAAAAGCTGAAGCCGAAAAACTTAAAAATCAATGGGACGAAGAAATCGAACAAAAAAAGACCATAACAGATGCACTAAAAGACAAACTCGACGAATATAAAATTGGCTTTAATTTTGTTGGGCTATACAAAGGGTTCTCTGATCTAGCCGAGAAAAAAACCAAAGAATCATTCGGGTTATTTTGGTCATTAATAGGTATGGGGTTTCTCATCCTCTCACCCCTTATTGCTGAAATTGTATTCGCCGCAAGCGAGATATATGGCGGAAAATCCTTCACTGCCAACCATCTAATCATTCTAATACCATTGATTTCCATTGAGCTAATTTTAATTTATTTCTTCAGAATCATTCTGATCAACCATAGATCGGTAAAAGCACAAATCATGCAGCTTGAATTAAGGCAGACGCTTTGCCAGTTTATTCAGAGTTATGCTGGATACTTTTTAGAAATAAAAAAACAAGACTCCGGGGCACTGGAGAAATTTGAAAATTTAATATTTAGCGGGATTCTTTCTGATCCTGAAAAGCTGCCCAGCACTTTTGATGGCTTTGAGCAAATAGGCAATTTAATCAAGAGTGTGAAAAACTCATAACAAACGGTTCAAGTCGTTCGCTTCGCTCACTGGGGCGGGCTCAAGTCCGCCCCTCAACCTAAACGTTAGGCTTTCAGGCATAGAGCCTGCTAAGCAAGGAGTGCCAATGGAGTTTCTCGCACTAGTATTGATAGTTGTTGCTGGCGTCGTTGGCTGGAATGCTGGACGCGGCCATGGCCGAAGTGAAACCTTGGATAAAAGCCGTGATGAGCGAAAATCTGGAAATGAACAAATTCTTGAAAAATTTAAATTACACTCAAGCTCTGGTGTAGGCGTTACATATCTAAACTATCCAATAATTTCTCCTGATTCTGGCCCACTTGTTTTAATCACGGCAGTTGACTTGATATGGCTATCAACCCAAAGCCAATTATACATGAGCGGCTGCGACGCCTCTGATGCCTCACACCACCAAGAATCACTCCAGACAATCGCAAACATATACCTAGCGGAAAACCGTGGAATTACAGAAGCAGAGCGAGCTTATGTGGATGAATATTTCAATTAACCATTTATCGCTAATATAAAGCCGTTCGCAGTGTATGGACTAAACTCAAGGGTGCGCCGATTTAATCCCCCAACTTGCCGGGCGCACGCATGGTCATGGCCGTGCTTTATAAATGCTGGCTAAAGCGGAGTGCCCCGCCATGCCTACCTTATCCCTCAATACCGCCATCCGCCTGCAAATCGCCAAGGCGATTCTCGACGGCACCGACGAACGCAAGGCTGTCCAAATCATACCGCTGCCCGATGGCTCGCGTCTTCGGCTGCTGAGCCATTGCGGCTGTTGCGCCTTCGACTTGGTCGCTGATGGGTATGATTTGTTTAATCCGCATTTGAGTCATGACGTATCCGCGCTGGTGGTCGCAGACCTGTTCGCTCAAAGGATCGTAGAGGCGATGTGTCGGAAGCCGTGTACGGTTTGTTTTTTGCCATAACCGAGCGAATCCAATGCACTTAACAGCGCGTTGGCGGAAAGCCCTTTTTTCCCGCCGCGCCCCGGTAGAATAAATTTACTGTTCGGGTTCATGGCTTTTAATTCTTTTAAAATAGCCACTACTTGTGGTGCTAACGGCACCAGCAGTTCTTTTTCCATTTTCATGCGGGAGGCGGGGACTTCCCACAGCAATCTATCGAAATCGAATTCCGACCATTCCGCTTGGAGCAATTCATTGGCGCGAGTAAAAACCAACGTGATCAATTGCAGAGCGAGCATGACTTCGCGAGTGCCGATCTGATCGTAAGTGGCAATCGCTTTAACCAAATCGGGGAATTCTTTTGCACCGACGTGCGCGCGGTTTTTAGGTTTGTGAACCTTTAACGCACCCTCATGACCGATGGCGATATTGTGTGCCAACCGCCCGCTGTTGATCGCTAAGTCGAGGATCTGCCGAACGGTTGAGAGCACGCGGAAGGCTGACGAGTTGGCACCGCTCGCTTGCACTTTGCGCAGTACGGCGATCAGATCAGGGGCTTCGATGCCTTTCACCGGCAGCTTGCCGAGGGCTGGGAACACGTACTGTTCCAGACGCGCCCATTCGTCAGCGGCATATTTAGTTGACCATGTGTGTGAGCGGGTTTCGTACCACTCCTTGGCCAACGCCTCAAAGGAATCATCCTTCGCCAGCTTGTCGGCTTGCTTGGCTTTCTTCTTTTCCTTCGCCGGGTCGGTGCCGGTTTGCAGGATGGCGCGCTGTACCTCGACGGCCTTGCGGGCGTCGGCTAGGCTGACTTTGGGGTACGTTCCCAGCGCCATGCCGCGTTCCCTGCCGTCGAGGTAATAGCGGTAGCGCCAGCAGCGCGCCCCATCCGCCATGCACCACAGATAAAGGCCACCGCCGTCGTGATACTTCTTGATCTTCTGCCCGTCCGGGCATGTGGCATTCCTTACGTTCAGGTCGGTGAGGTTATGCTTGCTCATGGCGGCGAGCCTCGTGGTAACTAAGAAATTTCTACCACTGTTCAAAGCTAGCTACCACTAGATTTACTTGTAATTGCTTGTACCGATAAAACGGCTAAAGCCCGCGTATTTGCTGGCTTACAGCCTTGTATTTCAATCGCTTGGGATGAGTTTTAGCTTCTATACTCCCAGCCGAACCCACTTTTTTCGTCTCAGGAGTTGAGTCATGGATGAGCAATCAGGCGTAAAACCGGCCGAGCCACGTTTTGAACACGGGCACTTTCTGCTCATTGCAGGGCTTGGTGGACGATTTACCGCAGACACAACCAAGGGGATTCCGGACCTTTGGGATAAATTTATCCCCGAAATCGGTAAAATTCCCGGTCAAAAAAGCGAAGTAACCTACGGCATCTGCTGCAATCCGGATGGCAAGGGCGGCTTCGAATACATCGCCGGCGTCGAGATCGACAAACTCGACGACCTGCCCGAGAAGTACCGCTGGGTTGAGGTTCAACCCCAGCATTACGCGGTGTTCGAGCATAAGGGCTCGTTGGACCAGTTGCCCGCGACGTTTCAGTACATCTGGAAAACCTGGTTGCCGCAGTCCGGTAAAGAGGCGGCGGACGCCCCGGAATTCGAACGCTACAGCGAAGACTTCAACCCGAAGCTCAACACCGGTGTGCTGGAAATCTGGCTGCCCCTCAAATCGTAGTGAACCAAGCCTGGAACGGGCACTTCACAGTGCCCGTTCGTGACTGTCGTTGCCCCCTCGCATTGCCTCCCGCCTACCGCCCGTTTCGCTCGATCTATACGCCGTCTTAATACCGCAGCCCCCAATCAGTGTCTGTCCTTGATACCCCCTCACTTAACCTGCACAGCGCAGATTAGAGCGCGTATTCAGTGCGTTTTTTGCTCTGACGCGCTCTGCCGGGACCCGATTGCGGGTGTCCTTTCGTTTTGTCAGGGGGAGCTGTCTTGTTAACACTCGAGTTCATTTACATCGCCAGCGGCCTGTGCGCCGCCCTGTTGTTTGCCTACCTGGGTTACGCCCCTATCCATGCAGAGAAGTTCTGATGGCCGCAGTCATTGCGGCACAGGCGTTTTTATTCGCCCGCCAGGGCGGTCTTGAGAAAGGAAACCGGCAATGTACGACCTGATTTTCATGGGGGTTAGCGTGGTGTTTTTTGCTGCGACAGCCATGGTCATCGTCGCCATGGGCAAGATTTGAACGGAGCATCGACATGTTGAGCACTATGCTGGAATTTGCGGTGATTCTCGGGTTGATGACCGGGCTCGCCGTCTTGATGGGGAAGTGGCTGACGCTGGTATTCACCGGGCGAAACCATGCCTTGGCGGAGCGCGCCACTTATCGTTTGTTGGGGATCGATTCGACTGAAACCATGGGCTGGGCACGTTACGGCTCGGCCCTGTTGCTGTCGAACGCGGCAATGATGTTGCTGGGTTACATCGTGTTGCGCCTGCAAGGTTTCATGCCGCTCAACCCCTTGGGGCTGAGCGCGCAAACACCGGATCTGGCGTTCAATACCGCTGCGTCTTTTATCACCAATACCAACTGGCAGGCTTATTCAGGTGAAACCAGCCTGTCCAATTTCAGCCAGATGGCGGTTATCACCTTCCTGATGTTTGTCGGCGCAACAGCGGGCGTTGTGGCCGCCGCGGGATTCATTCGCGGCCTCAGCCGTTCGAACTCCGCTGACATCGGAAACTACTGGGTGGATTTCACTCGCACCCTGTACCGGGTGATGCTGCCACTGTGTTTTGGCATGGCGCTGGTTTATGTCTGGCAAGGCATGCCACAAACCCTGAACTCCCAGGCCCTTGCGACCACGCTGGAAGGCGCGCAGCAGCAATTGATCGTCGGCGCGGTGGCGAGCTTCGAGTCGATCAAGCACATCGGCACCAACGGTGGCGGTTTTTTCAGCATGAACGCCGCCCACCCGTTCGAGAACCCGACCCCGCTGACGAACATGCTGCATATCCTCAGCATGCTGCTGATCCCGTCAGCGCTGACGTACACCTTCGGCAGCATGCTGATGCGTCGGCGTCAGGGCTGGGTGTTCTTTGGCACGTTCCTGGTGATGTTCGTCGGCTTTCTGAGCATCGTTTACACCGCCGAACAAAGTGGCAACCCGCTGTTGACTCGGGTGGGCGCGGATCAAGTGCTGTCGGCCACCCAGAGTGGCGGCAACATGGAAGGCAAGGAATTGCGCTTCGGGATTGCCGACACCAGCCTGTTCGTGACCACCACCACCGGCGCAACCACCGGCTCGGTGAACGCCATGCATGACTCGCTGACGCCCATGGGCGGCTTCGTACCGCTGGCGCAGATGATGCTCAATTGTGTGTTCGGTGGCGACGGCGTGGGTTTTATCAACCTGATCCAGTACGCGCTGCTGACGGTGTTTCTGGTGGGCATGATGATCGGTCGCAGCCCCGAATTCCTCGGCAAGAAGATTGAGGCACGGGAGATCAAGCTGGTCATGCTCTCGGTGCTGGCGCACCCCATCTGCATTCTCGGCTTCACCGCCCTGGCGGCACTCTGGCCCGACACCCTCAATAGCCTCAACAACCAGGGACCTCATGGCTTCAGCGAGGTGCTGTATGCCTACACCTCGGGCACAGCCAACAACGGTTCGGCGTTCGCCGGGTTGAATGCCAATACGCCGTTCTTCAACACCACCATCGGTCTTGCCATGTTGCTCGGACGTTTCTTCACGATGCTGCCGATGCTCGCGGTCGCCGGTTCCCTGGCGATGAAAAAGAACATCCCGGCCGGTGCCGGCACCATCCCGACCGCCACGCCGCTGTTCATGTTTCTGGTGGTGTTCGTGGTGTTGGTGGTGGGCGGCCTGACTTTCCTGCCGGCGCTCGCGCTCGGCCCGCTGGTCGAGCAACTGCAGTTGCTGTCCGGCCAGACCTACAAGTGAGGGGGATGTGATGACTCAAGTACAAACACAAACCAAGGTGCAATTTCTGTTTGTCGGCCTTTTGCGCCCGGTGCTGATTTCGGCGGCGTTCTTCATGTTGCTGACCGGGCTGGTGTATCCGTTGTTCACCACGCTGGTGGCTAACGTGCTGTTCCCCTATCAGGCCCGGGGCAGTCTGGTTGAACGGGACGGGTTGGTGATCGGTTCGGCGGTGATCGGCCAGCATTTCACTCGCCCCGAGTATTTTCAGGGGCGTCCGAGCATGACCCTCGGCGCTGACCCACTGGACCCGAGCAAGAGCGTGGTACAGCCGTATAACGCAGGTTCCAGTGGCGCCAGCAACCTTGGCCCTACCAGCCAGAAGTTGATCGACGCCGTGGCCATGCGCGTCGAAGCCTACCGCCGGCAGAACGGTCTGGCAGCAGATGCCCAGGTGCCGGTGGATGCGGTCACCTCGTCGGCGTCAGGGCTGGACCCGCACATCTCGGTGGCCAACGCACAGATTCAGGCGTCGCGCGTCGCACGCCTGCGTCACCTGCCGGAAGCCGATCTGCTGAAGCTGGTGAATGCCCACACTGAGCAACGCACCTTTGGTTTGCTCGGCGAGCCCCGGGTCAATGTGCTGCAACTCAACCTCGCGCTGGATGCTTTGACGCCTGCGCATCAGCCATCCCTTGCGGCCAGTGAACAAGAGAAACAACCATGAGTAAGCAAGTTCGTTTGCCTTTGTTTGACCGTGGGTTGTTGCTCACGGCGTGCCTGGATGCTTTCAGGAAATTGCTACCCCAGGCGCAGTGGAAGAACCCGGTAATGTTCGTGGTGTACCTGGGCAGCATTCTCACCACGCTGTTGTGGCTTCAATCACTGGGCGGCGAGGGCGAAGCCCCCAGTGGTTTCATTCTCAGCATCACGTTGTGGCTGTGGTTCACCGTGCTGTTTGCCAACTTCGCCGAAGCCCTGGCCGAGGGGCGCAGTCGGGCCCAGGCAGCCAGCCTGCGCGGGATGAAGCGCCAGACCCTGGCCAAGCTGTTGCAGCAACCCCGACACGGTTCCGCCTGGAGGCCAGTGCCTTCCAGCGAACTGCTCAAGGACGCGGTGGTGTTGATCGAGGCGGGCGATCTGGTGCCCCTCGATGGTGTGGTGATCGAAGGTGTGGCGTCGGTGGATGAAAGCGCGATCACCGGAGAGTCGGCGCCGGTGATTCGCGAGGCGGGCGGCGACTTTTCATCGGTCACCGGGGGCACAAAAGTGCTGTCGGACTGGCTGGTGGTGCGTATCAGCGTCAATCCCGGCGAGTCGTTTCTGGATCGCATGATTTCCATGGTCGAATCCGCGAAGCGCCAGAAGACACCCAACGAAGTCGCGCTGACCATTCTGCTGGTGGGCCTGACGTTTCTGTTTCTGCTGGTGATCGTGACGCTGGGCCCGTACTCGATGATGGCGGTGATCATGAGCGGCGGCGACGTAGTCAGCGCAACGGTGCTGGTGGCGCTGCTGGTCTGTCTGATCCCCACGACCATTGGTGGCCTGCTGTCGGCGATAGGTGTGGCGGGCATGAGCCGGATGATGTCGGCCAATGTCATTGCCACTTCCGGGCGGGCGGTGGAAGCGGCGGGTGACGTTGATGTCCTGCTGCTGGACAAGACCGGCACCATTACCTTGGGTAATCGCCAGGCCAGCAGTTTTCTGCCAGCGCCGGGAGTCAAGGAATCGGAACTGGCGGACGCCGGGCAGTTGGCCTCGCTGGCCGACGAAACGCCGGAAGGACGCAGTATCGTGGTGCTCGCCAAGCAGAAGTTCGACCTGCGGGCGCGGGACCTCAATGCCCTGGGGGCGAGCTTCGTGCATTTCACCGCGCAAACCCGCATGAGCGGCGTCGATCTGGCCGGTGGCCGGCGCATCCGCAAGGGCGCGGCAGATGCCATTCGCCAGCACATCGAGGCGCTGGGCGGCAGCTTCCCGTCGGCATTGCAGAGCAAGGTCGATGAAGTCTCGCGCCGTGGCAGTACGCCCCTGGTCGTGTGCGAGGGTGAAAAGGCCTTGGGCGTGGTCGAGCTCAAGGACGTGGTCAAGGGCGGCATCAAGGAGCGCTTTGCCGAACTGCGGCGCATGGGGATCAAGACGGTCATGATCACCGGCGACAACCGCCTGACGGCGGCAGCGATTGCCGTGGAAGCCGGTGTTGACGACTTTCTGGCCGAGGCCCGGCCGGAAGACAAGCTGCAACTGATCCGCGACTACCAGGCGCAGGGCAAGCTGGTGGCGATGACGGGAGATGGCACCAACGATGCGCCGGCACTGGCCCAGGCGGACGTGGCCGTGGCCATGAACAGTGGGACTCAGGCCGCCAAGGAAGCGGGCAACATGGTCGATCTGGACAGCAACCCGACCAAGCTGATCGAGGTGGTTGAAGTCGGCAAGCAGATGCTCATGACGCGCGGCGCGTTAACCACCTTCAGCGTGGCCAACGATGTGGCCAAGTATTTTGCTATCGTACCGGCCGCATTTGTCGCGACCTATCCGCAACTGGGTGCCCTGAACGTGATGCACTTGAGCAGCCCGAATTCGGCGATTCTCAGCGCGGTGATCTTCAATGCCCTGATCATCGTGTTTCTGATCCCGCTGGCGCTGAAGGGTGTGACCTACCGAGCCATCGGCGCCGCGGCGTTGCTCAATCGCAACCTGCTGATCTATGGGCTGGGTGGCGTGCTGGTGCCATTCGTGGGGATCAAGGTGATCGACATGCTGTTGGCCGGGCTTGGCCTGGTTTGAAAGGACTGACTGCGCGGCGCCCTGTGTGGCGCCGTGCAGTTCAAAAGGATTGCCATGCTCGTAACTGATACGTTCACCGCTTCACGTGACGGCCGCCCTGATCCCGACGCGCTGCTGGAGAAGCTGCAACAAGACGAACAGGCCGCCCTGCGCGGGAAATTGCGCATCTATTTCGGCTCCAATGCCGGGGTGGGGAAAACCTGTGCCATGCTCATCGCGGCCCAACGCGAAGTGACTCAGGGCCGTGACCTGGTGGCTGGCGTGGTCGAAACCCATGGCCGCCGGGAAACCGCTGAACTGCTCACCGGTCTGGAACTGCTGCCGCGCTACAGCGTGGTGCATCGCGAGTGTGCCCTCAGCGAGTTCGATCTGGATGCCGCGCTGGCGCGACGTCCGGCGGTGCTGCTGGTGGATGAACTGGCCCACAGCAACATTCCCGGTTCGCGTCACCCCAAACGCTGGCAGGATGTCGAAGAACTGCTGCGCGCCGGCATCGACGTCTGGACCACCCTCAATGTCCAGCATCTGGAAAGTCTCAACGATATCGTCAGCGGGATCATCGGCATCCGGGTGCGCGAGACCGTGCCCGATCATCTGTTCGACGCTGCCCATGAAGTGGTGGTGATCGACCTGCCACCCGATGACTTGCTACGCCGTCTCAAGGACGGCAAGGTCTACCTGCCGCCCCAGGCCGAGCGCGCGTCCCGGCATTTCTTTCGCAAAGGCAACTTGCTGGCCTTGCGCGAACTGGCGCTGCGGCGTACCGCCGATCGAGTCGATGCACAGATGCGCGACTATCGCCGCGAGCGGTCCATCAACACCCTTTGGCCCGCGCGCGAGCGTCTTCTGGTCGGCGTGGCAGGATACCCTTCGGATGAACGTCTGGTTCGTGAAGCGGCGCGTCTGGCACAAAAACTCGAGGCGGACTGGATAGTCGTCCATGTGCCTTCGGTTCAGCACCGTGAAGCCGGCGCGAACCGCTATGCCGCCGCCATGAAAACCCTGGCACTGGCCGCTGAGTTCGGTGCCGACACGGCCACGCTGTCAGGCATGGACGTGGCCGAAACTCTGGTGGCGTTTGCCCGTGAACATAACGCCAACCGCCTGGTGCTCGGGCATTATCCGCGCAAGGTCTGGCAGTTCTGGCATCAGTCGATCAGTGACCGTATCAGCCGTCGTCACCCCGAGATCGACCAGATTGTCATCGCTCATGGCCCGTTGCCCGTCGTGTTTGCGGTTGCGGTGAACACGGATGCAGCGTTGCCGCCGAGCAGGGCTGCGGCGTACCTGTGGGCCAGCCTGGCCTGTTTTGCCGCCACGGCGGTGGCAGCCTTGTTGTTGCAGGTGTTTGATCTGGCCAACGTGGTCATGCTGTTTTTGCTCACGGTGGTGTTGGTCTCTCTGCGTTTCGGGCGCGGGCCGGGTGTCTGGGCGGCGATGCTGGCGGTGCTGTGTTTTGATTTCTTCTTCGTCCAGCCACGCTGGTCGTTCACGGTCAATGACACCCAATATTTCTTTACCTTCGCCCTGATGCTGGGTATTGCGTTGATCACCGGTCAACTGACGGCCCGCTTGCGTCATGAGGCTCGCACCGCTGCCGGCCGTGAGCGGCGCGCGACGTCATTGGCAAGGCTGGCTCGCGACCTGTCGGCGGCGCTGACGGTGGAACAGATCACGGAGGTGGCGCTGCGCACCTTCAGCGGCGTGTTTGAAGCGCGGGGCGGGCTGGCACTTCCGGACGCTATAGACAGTGTCCATTCCAGTGGCGCCGGTACATTTGCGATCGATGAAAGCATTGCCCAATGGGTTTACGACCACGGCCAACCCGCGGGTCAGGGCACCGATACGCTGGCGGCCGCTCAAGGCCGCTATTTGCCGTTGAAGGCGCCCATGCGCGTACGCGGGGTGTTGGTACTCGAACTGGCTGAACCCGAGCGATTGAACGAGCCTGAAGAACAGCGTTTGCTCGAAGCGTGCATGAGCCAACTGGCGATCGCGCTGGAGCGGGTGCATTTCGTCGAAGTGGCGCAGAGCACCCTGGTGCAGATGGAGGGCGAGCGCATGCGCAATACGCTGCTGGCCGCGATCTCTCATGACCTGCGCACACCGCTGACCACCATTATCGGCGCGGCAGATGCGGCGGCACCCCATGCGCCGCCCGGAGCACTGACGCAGTTGCTGGGCGGCATCCGCGATCAGGCCAGTTCCATGCAGCGGTTGATCGAAAACCTGTTGGACATGGCCCGGATGCAGGAACGCGGTGTGCGCCTGAACCGGCAATGGCACTCGCTGGAGGAAATCGTCGGCAGCGCTTTGCGTCAACTGCGTGAACCGTTGGCGCGGCATGTCGTGCGCACCGCGCTGTCGCCGCAGTTGCCGTTGGTGGAAGTCGATGCGCTGTTGATCGAGCGCGTGCTGGTCAACCTTCTGGACAACGCCGCCAAGTACACCCCGGCCGGAACGCTGGTGCAGGTGGCGGCCCGACAAGAGGAAGACAGCATTGTGCTGGAGGTGATCGACGCCGGTCCCGGTTGTCCTCGGGGCAGCACACCTCAGAGCTTGTTCGAACCGTTCACGCGGGGTCAGCAGGAGTCGGCCGTGGCCGGTATCGGCCTTGGGCTGGCGTTGGCAAAACGCATTGTCCAGGCCCATGGCGCAACGATCGAGGCTCAACCCCAGGCCACCTCGGGTATCCGCTTTGTCATCACTCTACCGGCGGGTCACCCGCCTTCCATGGAATCGCTATGACCAGTGCACGCATCCTCATTGTCGAGGACGAGGCCAACATCCGCCGTTTCGTCGGTATCGCGCTGCAGGATGAAGGTTTTCAGGTGTTCGAAGCCGACAACGTCAAACGCGCCCTGATCCACGCCGCCAGCCGTCAACCGGATCTGGTGATTGTCGATCTGGGCTTGCCCGACGGTGACGGCAAACAATTGATCAGCGAGCTGCGGGGCTGGATGACGGTGCCGATTCTGGTGCTGTCGGCCCGTGATCGTGAAGAGGAAAAAGTGGCGGCACTGGATGCGGGCGCCGACGATTACCTGGTCAAACCCTTCGGCGTGCCCGAGTTGCTCGCGCGCATCCGCGCCCAGTTGCGTCGACATGTGCAGAACGGGACCGCCGCTGTCACCAGCAAGGTGACGTTCGGCATGATCGAAGTGGACCTGGCCACGCACGAGGTCCGGCGCGAGGACCAATCGGTCCATCTGACGCCCATCGAGTATCGCCTGCTTTGCGCGCTGATCCGTGGACAAGGCCGGGTCATGACCCATCGCCAGTTACTGCTGGAAGTGTGGGGGCTGGATTACGTCGATCGTGCTCATTACCTGCGGGTACACATGGCGCACCTGCGACAAAAACTGGAAGCAGATGCCGCCCAGCCGCAGCATTTCATCACGGAATTGCAGGTGGGTTATCGCTTGATGGGGCTGTAGGGAAGGGCAGGCGCTGGTTGCAGCGCCCGGCCTTGTGCCGCTCACTTGTCTTTCTTGATTCGGCGCTCGTGCAGGAAATCGATGTACAGCGTGATGAAGCCGAACGAGCTAATGCTGAACAACACAAGTAAGCCGATTTGAGTCGTGCTCATGATCACAGTCCTGTGGGTGGGACGAGAAGCGCTCAACCTGCCGTGGCTGGGCGTCTTCAATCGTCGAGGCACAGATAGATAATACGAACCCGGGGCATTGGGTAGCGGTTATATGAAAGCTTTACGGCGCCGTCCTTGAACCCTATGCACTTCATACGAGTACCGGGTTTCGGAGGTTCGAGGACCGGCAAGTATTGTTAGAATCGGCGAGCGATACTCTGTCATCTCACTTGCCCCAAGGTTGCTGTTCTGCCATGAACTCGTCGAACCCCGTCATCCGAAACGTCCTGCCTGCTGATCTGGACCGCTGTTTCGCCATCGAAACCGTTGCCTACGAAGGCGACGAAGCCGCCACCCGGGAAAAAATCGCCACCCGCATCGCCACCTGGCCTGAAGGTTTCATCGTCGCCGACGTGGACGGCGTTGTAGCCGGTTTCATCAACTCCGGGGCGGCGTTTCAGGTCGAGATGTCGGACGAGGCGTTCAAGGAACTGATCGGCCACGACCCGGCCGGCCCGCACGTGGTGATCATGTCGGTAGTGGTGCATCCCGATTATCAGGGGCAGGGCCTGGCGAAACGTCTGATGGGCGAGTTCATCGAGCGGATGCGTGCACTGGGCAAGACCAGCATCAACCTGATGTGCAAAGAGCGGCATATTCCGCTGTATGCCGGGTTCGGGTTTGTCTACGTCAAGCCTTCCGCTTCGGATCATGGCGGGATGGCTTGGCATGAGATGATTTTGGACCTGTAAACCGATCTCCCGTAGGAGCTGCCGAAGGCTGCGATCCTTTGATCTTGATCTTCCAAAAGCAAGATCAAAGGATCGCAGCCTTCGGCAGCTCCTACATTTAGTCCGTGATTTTCAGTAGAGGCTGTCCTGCACCCTCGCCGGTGCTTCCCGGTCATACGCCTGCGCATCAAACTCCCCACCATTCAACCGCTTGTGAAACGCCCCCGCCGTCGGCAGCGCCGAGCGATCCAGGTGCTTCTCGGGGTTCCACAAATCCGAACGCACAATCGCTTTCGAGCAGTGGAAAAACGCCGCCTCCACCGTCACCAGCATTACCGTGCGCGCCGGTTTGCCGTTGACCGCGAAGCTTTCCGGCAACCCCGGCTCATTGCTGATCTGCACCGTGCCGTTGACCCGCAACGTCTCGCCGATCCCCGGGATGATGAACAATCGCTTCCAGTGCTTCGAGGCTGTTGAGCATAACCACCTCAGAAAATCAGACACATGCGCCGTTCGTAACCGATCCGGCCCTTATACGCTTCGCCGCTGTCGACCCAGCCGAACTTTGCATACAGCGCGATGGCCGCCTCGTTGTCCGCATCCACCGACAACTCCAGCGCTTTTATTTCCGCAAACGCCTGACGCGCGATGTCGGGCAGGGCTTGCAAACAAGCCTTGCCATAACCTTTGCCCTGATGACGCTGGTCGACTTGCAACGCATGCAGGGTGGCGCTGTGTTCATCGGCCCAGGCGGGCAGCGCCGGTGGGCGTTTGAGCAGCAGGAAGGCAACGGGGATGTCATCGACCAGCAGGGCAAATCCTTTGACGCCGGGGCCCGGTTTGGACAACAAGGTGTGCAACGCACCATGGATGTCGCCGGAGAACTTGATCTGTTCTTTGTGAACTTCGATGGCCTCGACCTGCTGGCGCTGGCGCGTGTTCAGGGTTTCGTAAGGCACGAGTCGGGATGTCACTGGAGTGTCCTTTTTCCAACAGAAATGAGCGTGGGATTCTAGCGAGTTTGCGTCCAAGGATTATTTTTAATTTGACTGTCGATCTGGCGTCTTGCCGGACGACTAAGGGTGTCTTCACAACAAAAACCACGGAGAACCACCATGACGGCGACACACGAAATCCAGACCCTGATCGACACCTATCGCCAGGCGGTCATCGCCAAGGATGTCGAAAAAATCATGGCCCTGTATGGCGATGACATCGTCTCCTACGACGCGGTCAAATCCCTGCAAATCCGCGGCAAGGCCGCCTACCGTGCACATTGGCTGGAGTGTATGGAAATGTGCCAGGGCACGCACACGTTTGACTTCGACCACATGAACATCGTGGCGGATGAGCACATCGCCTTCGCCCACTGGCTGGCCCATTGCGGCGGCACCAACGACAAAGGCGAAACCCAGGCCTGCTGGATGCGCGTGACCGCCTGCTACCGGCGCGAGGCCGGGCAATGGCGCATCGTTCACGAACACTGGTCTGCGCCGTTCGACATGATGAGCGGCACCACGCTGTTCAACCTGGAACCCTGATCGTCGGGAAGCAGCGCCAAAACGCCAAACTGCAGCCATAGTTGATCAGTTCGATCGGAGAGCCCCATGAAGTATTTATGCCTGGTCTACAGCAACGAACAGGAGTTGCACTCACTGCCCGAAAGCCCCCGGGACGCCGAGTGCATGGCCTACGCCGAATCGATCCAGGGCAGCGGCCGGATGCTCGCGGCCGAGGCGCTGGAGTCGGTGCAGACCGCCACCACCGTGCGCATGCGCAACGGCAAAATGTCGATCACCGACGGCCCGTTCGCCGAAACCAAGGAGCAGTTGGCCGGGTTCTACCTGATCGACGCCAAAGACCTCAATGAAGCCCTCCAGGTCGCCGGCAACATTCCTGCAGCCAGGGTGGGTTGTGTCGAGGTGCGACCTGTTCGCGAGTTGAATCCCTAACTATCACAAGCAAGGAGATTCCATGGTAACGCTGGTGACCGTAGGCACGCAGGACTGATGCCCGGGGTGTCGGTCAAGGCTAGGGTCGAGCAGGTTTACCGCGAAGAGTCGCGGCGGATCCTGGCGACCCTGATCCGTTTGCTCGGCGATTTCGATCTCGCCGAAGAGGCCTTGCACGAGGCTTTTTTTATCGCGGTCGAGCGCTGGCAGCGCGACGGTGTGCCGGACAATCCACGGGCGTGGCTGGTGTCCACCGGGCGCTTCAAGGCCATCGACGTGTTGCGGCGCCGTGCGCGGTTTGCCGCGTCCCGGCCGATGTTGATCGCTCAACTGGAGGCGCTGGAGCAGGCCGACTGGAGTGACGAGGACGTGGAAGACGATCGCTTGCGCCTGATCTTCACCTGCTGTCACCCGGCCCTGGCGGCGGATGCTCAAGTGCCGCTGACATTGCGCGAAGTCTGCGACCTGACCACCGAAGAAATCGCCCGGGCGTTTCTCTCGGCACCGGCGACCATTGCCCAGCGCATCGTGCGGGCCAAAGCGAAAATCCGCGACGCGAAAATCCCCTATCAAGTACCGACCCTGGCGGAACTGCCCGAGCGACTCGACAGCGTGCTGCGAGTGATTTACCTGGTGTTCAACGAAGGTTACTCGGCGTCCATCGGCACCGAGCTGACCCGGGAAGACCTGACCCGCGAGGCGATCCGCCTCGGACGTTTGCTGATGGAATTACTGCCCGAGCCCGAAGTGATGGGCCTGCTGGCGCTGATGCTGCTGCATGAGTCACGGCGTCCGGCGCGAACGTCGCCGAGTGGTGAGCTGATCCTGCTGGATGAGCAGGACCGTTCACTGTGGGATGCCGGGTTGATTGCCGAAGGTTGCGCGCTGATCGAGCGGGCGCTGAGTACGCGGCGATTCGGACCTTACTGCCTGCAAGCGGCGATTGCGGCGGTGCATGCCGAAGCGCCGACGGCGGGGGAGACCGACTGGCTGCAGATTGTGGGGCTGTATGACGTCCTGTTGGCGGCCGTGCCTTCGCCGGTGATCGAGTTGAACCGTGCGGCGGCGATATCCAGACGGGATGGACCGTTGGCGGGGTTGACGTTGATTGAAGGAATTCTGGCACGCGGGGAATTGCAGGATTACCACCTGGCGCATTCAGCGCGAGCGGAGTTTTGTCGGCAGTTGGGACGGGTGGACGAGGCGCGGGCGGCGTTTGAGCGGGCGCTGGAATTGACGCAGCAGGTGCCGGAGCGGCGGTTTATCGAGGCTCGGATCAGGGCGTTAAAGTGATGTGATCTGGCGGGCCTCTTCGCGAGCAAGTCGAATGGCCGCACCGCTATTCCAGCATCTTGCCCAACAACCAACTCCCCGCCGGCCCCGGCGGATGCAGCCGCGACCACAGTGCATCGACGAACAACGGTTTCGGCCACCCGCGCACATTCAACTCCTGCAACGTCCCGGCGCCAAACCGCCCCACCAGCCATCGCGGCAACGGCGCCCAACCGAATCCGCCCTGAGCCATTTCCAGCAGCATCAAATAACTCGGTGCCGACCAGACGCGCCCCTTGGCGCGGCTTTCATACGGATTGACGATCGTCGCCAGACGCAACTCCCGGTGCTGTTGCAACATTTCCTGATCGACGCCCGCCAGCGCTGCCAACGGATGCTCGCGGGACACGAACAAGGCAATTTCCGTACGCTCTGCCACCGTCGAGCTGACCAGATCCGGCGGGTAACTTTCTTGCTGCTCGGCGAACGCCACATGCGCCCGACCGCTTTGCACCAGCGCCACCAGGTCATCGCATTCGGCGATCAGGCATTCGAGTTCCAGGTCTGGGTATCGCTGTTCGAACGCACTGAGCGCCGCTTCGAAGCGGTCGGATTGATAGGTGTCGGAAATCGCCACGGTCAGCTTCGGTTCAACCCCCTGAGCCAACTGGCTGGCGGTCATTTCCAGACGGCTGGTCGCCGCGAGGATTTCCTCGGCCCGCTGCAACATCACATGCCCGGCCGGTGTCAGGGTCGGCTTGCGGCTGCTGCGATCGAACAGGATCAGATCCAGATCAATTTCCAGGCTCGCCACCGCCGCGCTGATGGTCGACTGACTGCGGCCCAGCTTGCGCGCCGCTGCGGAAAACGAGCCTTGGGTCGCCGCCTGCACAAACGCCTGCAACACTTCCTGGGAGGCCATGAACTATCGCCTTGGTCGATGGTTATTGGTTATGAAGTATCGTTGCGAGCGTGGATCATGGCAACCACAGTCACTCAGGAGTTCTGCTCATGAACATCCAAAAATCCATCACTGAACGTATTTTTCAGGCCATCGGCTTCGAGCTGCTGGCCATCGTGATCTGCACCCCGTTGCTGGCGTGGATCATGGACAAACCGATGCTCGACATGGGCGTCGTCACGGTGGTGATCGCGGCGCTGGCGCTGGCCTGGAACGTGGTGTTCAACGGGATTTTCGATCGCCTGCTCGAGCGTTTCGACCTGGTGCGCAACGCTTGGCTGCGAGTGGTCCATGCGCTGCTGTTTGAAGGCGGACTGGTGGCGGTGGGCGTGCCGCTGATTGCCTGGTGGCTGAAGGTCAGCCTGTGGCAGGCATTCCTGCTGGACATCGGTGTGTTGCTGTTTTTCCTGCCGTACACCTACGTTTACCACTGGGCGTATGACGTGTTGCGGGAGCGGGTCCTCATGCGCCAGGCTTGTGAAGGATAAAAGCAAAAGATCGCAGCCTCCGGCAGCTCCTACAGTTGAAATACGATCCCTGTAGGAGCTGCCGGAGGCTGCGATCTTTTGATCCTGAAAGCCTGCTTACAAAAACATCCCGCCCGACGCCTCTGTGGGAGCGGGCTTGCTCGCGAAAGCGGTTAATCATTCAACATCAATGGTGACTGACACACCGCTTTCGCGAGCAAGCGAACGTCGCCCGGCCCTTCCCACATTGGATATTTTTCATATTCAAGAACCTGCTCTACCCCAAGAACAGAGCAGGTTTTTTGTTAAACGTGGAAATAACCTACGCAGCTATCAAACGGCAAACGCTTGAGTTCGATCTTGTTCAGGTCGAGCACTTCACGCAACGCTTTGGTTTCGCCCGGGAAGTTGCGGTAAGCGACTTCGTCCAGCACCACGATCGCGCCTTTTGGCATGTACGGCAGGAAGGTTTCCAGCGCGACTTTGGTCGATTCGTACAGGTCGGTGTCGAGGATCAGCATGGCCACGACCAGGTCAGGACGGGTCTTGACCCACTCCGGCACGGTCTTGACGATGTCGCCCTTGACCAGTTCGCAACGTGGAATGCGGTTCACCGGACGCAGCAGGTCGTTGGCGTCGATCATGTCCTGGATCAGCGACTGGTCGGTGTCGGAGAACATGGTCTCGTTGACGTCGGCCGGGTCTTCTTTCTTGTCGATGCTCTGGAAGCCTTCGAAGGTGTCGAAGCCGACGATCGAACGGTTGATCGCGTACGGTTCGAGAATCATCGACAAGTGCATGTACAGCATCAGCGAGTTGCCCTTGTACACGCCGCACTCGATGATCGCGCCCGGTACTTCAGCGACTTTCTTGAACAGTTCCATACGCGACAGCGCAGCGGTTACGCCGATGCGGTTGGCGAAGACGTACGGCGCGTCGGCCACGTACTCGGCGTCGACCCGTTTCAGAACGTTGGCACGGGTTTCGTTGTACTGGGCCTCGGCGGGCGTGATGCGACGCTTGGTCATTGCTGGATTCCTTGGAAATTCGAGAAGTCGTGGGCGTGGAAGTAGTCTTTGAAACCGGCGCCGACGTCAGGGCACGCGCTGTCGACGTTGATCGCGCCGCGCTTGTGCTTGAGGTCGTCGAGGTGCATCAGGCGGAAATCCACGCTGAAGCGGGTTTGTTGCGTGTAGTTGGGCACCGTGCCGTGCAGGTGTGACCCCGAAAAAATCAGCATCTCGGCGGTGTTGCCGGCGATGCGTATTTCGGACGCGGTGTTGATCGCTTCGGTGGGCACCGGGTGCTGGCGTGCCTCTTCCTTGACGTTGTCCTTGGCGCGTTGACGTTGTACGTCAATCCAGTCCGACAGGCTCCATTGCGCCGAAGTGTTTTTCACCGGGGCATCGAAGTAGGTCGGGTTGATCATCATGGTCTGGTCAGGCTGGATCGTGTAGACCGGCATCCAGGTATTGATCTGGCAATCGACGCCGCCGTACCAGGTATCGCGATGCGGCTTGTAGGCATAGCTGACGCCCGCATGCAGGTAGTCGTAGTTCGGCACGACGCGGATACGCGGTACGTCGAAGATGAATTCTTCGGGGGCTGCACCGATCTCTTCGGTGAAGCTGCGAATCAGCTCTTTGGCGCGCTGACTGTTGGTGAACTGGCCCTTGAGGCGTGTCACCAGTACCACGAATTCTTCCACCGGCATCAGCGTGTGCAGCGCCTGGTGGTTGGTTTCGCCGTCGAAGGCAGCGGTGATGCTTTCCTGGGCGAACGCACACAGCTCTTTGGCGGTGCGCAGTTGTGTGTTCAGGAAGATGTCGCCGGCGTAGATGGCTTCTTTGAAGTCAGCTTTCTGTTGAAGCTGATTGATGTACAGATTCACGATTCCACTCCTGAATGCATCGAGTCTATTAAGAGTCGGCCACACGTTAGCAAACTGAAGTGCAATCCGGCGGAAGGTGGATCAATAAAAGCGCAATCCCCTGAATTTTCGACGAAAAGCATTGTCCGGACAAAAAAATCCCGGCTCAGGAACGGGCCGGGATGCCTTGCGTAGGAGCTGCCGAAGGCTGCGATCTTTTGATCTTAATAATCCTGGCGCTTACGAAACGCCCAACGCCCCGCAATCACCGTAAACGTAGCCACCAGCGCCACCAGAATCCAGAACCCTTCCGGATCCTCGGATAGCGGCACCCCACCCACGTTCATGCCAAAGAAACCGGCAATGATGTTGATCGGCAACGCCAGCACCGTCACCACCGTCAGGGTGAACAGCGTGCGGTTGCTCTGTTCGTTGAGGTTGGCGGCAATCTCTTCCTGCAACAGTTTGATCCGTTCACCCAGCGCCGTGAGGTCGTTGATGATCAGCGCAAACTCCTCGGTGGACTTGCGCAGTTCCTTCACGTCTTCCTTTTGCAACCACTGCGGCGGACGGTTGAGCAGGCGCAGCAACGAGCCCGGCTCCAGCGCCAGCAATCGTTGCAGGCGCACCAGCACCCGGCGATTGGCGCCCAGCTCCGCGCGGTTGGTCGACAGCCGCGAGGACAGCAACTCATCTTCGATCTGATCGACACTGAGGCTGGTCTTGCGCACGATCTGCGTTAGCACCTCACCCTGGTCGCGCAGCAAATGCACCAGCAATTCCAGCGGCGAACGAAAGCGTTCACCGGCCTTCACCGACGAACGCAACTTGTCCACAGAGTGCAGCGGTTGCAGGCGTGCGCTGATGATCAGCCGACTGCGGGCGCACACCCACAGCGTCGACACATCCGACGACA
This sequence comes from Pseudomonas sp. LB3P81, assembly GCF_054897965.1. NCBI lineage: Bacteria > Pseudomonadati > Pseudomonadota > Gammaproteobacteria > Pseudomonadales > Pseudomonadaceae > Pseudomonas > Pseudomonas sp. LB3P81. The sequence continues at coordinate 4,867,207 of NZ_JBUBVG010000001.1, forward strand.
CCATGCTGCTGAGGTTGAACACCACATCGTTGACCACCGCCAGCAACGCCGAATCGACATGCTCGATGCGCGTCGAACGCGAGCCTTCATGCAAGGCTTCGAAAAACTCGTCGGGCAATTCCAGATGACTTTTCATCCAGCGCTCGCACGCGGCGTGGGCGAGGTTCAGGTGCAGCCAGAGAAACTCGTCGCTGTCGTCCTGTTGCTGCAGGCACCGCAACGCCATGGCCGAATCGAGCTCGCGACCACGTTCGCCGGGGCGAAAACTGAAACCGTACAGCAGACCGAACAGGTCCGGGTCGCGATGGCTTTGGTCGATGCTGTGGTTCATTTGGTCTCGCTGTGAGGAGGCGCCTGTCGCGGGTTTCACAGGTTCACTTGAACCGCATCATCGCAAAACGTGATGACATTTTTGTGACGATTAGATAACGCAAACGTTTGCTTTACCGATGGTCGGATTCTCTTCAAGAAGCGCTCTGGTATGCCGATGACGCTTAAGTTAAGTTGCGCGCCTTCGGCCACCAGCCAACGCCGCAGACAGGGATGTCCGGACTACTTTCACGCCTCACCCAAGGCGTGCCTCATTCCTGTCATGAGTACCTTCCGATGTTTTTGCAACAGTCTTTGAGAGCGCAAATTCTCGCCCTGCTGAGCGGCAGCCTGTTGGCGATGTTGTTGATCGCTTTGGCCTGCTTTCACTTTCTGTCCAGCGGCGTTCAGAGCTACGCGAATCTGATTGAAGGTCCGTTGCATACTTCGCAATTGATCGATGAAGCCAACCTGCAATTCAAGGCGCAGGTCCAGGAATGGAAAAACGTCCTGCTGCGCGGGAAGCAACCGGCGGACCTGGACAAGTACTGGAAGCAGTTCGAAGACCGTCAGCGCGATGTGCAGGGCATCCTCGGCGAACTGGCCGGGCAGAAGGGCATCGAGCCGCAACTCAAGACCCGCATCGAACGCCTGCGTGACGAACACCGCGTGTTAGGCGCGGCCTACCAAAAGGGCCGTGATGCCTACTTGGCGGCCGGTGCCGATTCAACCGCGGGCGACACTGCGGTCAAGGGCGTGGACCGGGCGACCAGTGATCAGCTGAGCGAACTGGTCAGTGAATTGCGCAAACAGGGCACTGAGAAGTCGAAGCTGATCAGCGCCAGCGCCGATCGCACCGTGTTGCTGGGGATCATCGTGATGCTCGCTTCGGGTCTATTGATCGGCCTGTTGAGCCTGTGGCTGGTCAACCGCAACCTGGTCGAGCCGATTCGCAAGCTGATCGACTACGTGGCGCAACTCAGCCAGGGCAAATTTGCCGAACGCGTGGCCAGCACCCGGCAGGATGAGCTGGGCAAACTGGCGACCGCGGCCAACACGCTGCGCGATTTCCTCGCCGACACCTTCAGCCGCTTGCAGGTAAGTGCCAAGGATCTGGACGGCGCCAGCGGTGAGCTGAAAGCGATCGCCGGCCTCATGGCCAGCGGCACCAACGAGCAGTTCAACCGCACCGACCAGGTGGCCACAGCGATGAACGAAATGTCCGCCACCGCGCAGGAAGTCGCGCGCCACGCCGCCGATGCCGCGCGTGCGGCGGATGACGCCGACCAGTCCGCCCAGCAAGGCGAAAAAGTCATGCAGGGCACCATCCACACCATCACCCGCATGCGCGGCGAAATCGCCAACACCGCGACGGTCATTCGACAGTTGGAAACCGACAGCGGCCGCATCGGCAAAGTGCTGGAAGTGATTCGCGGCATCGCCGAGCAGACCAATTTGCTGGCGCTCAACGCGGCCATCGAAGCCGCCCGTGCCGGTGAAGCCGGGCGCGGTTTCGCGGTGGTGGCCGATGAAGTGCGCAGCCTGGCCCAGCGCACGGCGGCGTCGATCATCGAGATCAACCAGATCATCCAGACCGTGCAAACCGGTGCGGTGGACGCGGCCCAGGCGATAGAAAGCGGTCAGTCGCGCAGTGAAGAAAGCGTCGAACAGGTGACTCAGGCCGGTGCCATGCTGGAGCGCATCACCCTCGCCGTGGAAGCCATCCGCGACATGAACCGCCAGATCGCCACCGCTGCCGAAGAGCAGACCTCGGTCGCCGAAGACATCTCGCGCAACCTCACCGAAATCACCAGCATCGCCAGTACCAACCTGGACAACGTGCAGCGCACCGAAGCGGCCAGTCACAACCTGCATGGGTTGTCGGGGCAACTGAATGAGGTGACGGCACGCCTCAGCGCCTGACTTCGGCCGGGCGCGCGCACAAAAAAGCCGCACGATGATCAAATCGTGCGGCTTTGCGGGGAGCGTCGGTTGGCCTTATTTGTTGTTCAGGACCTTGCCGGTCGCGGCTAACAGGTCCACGTTTTTCTCGTCCTTATTGGCGTCAATCAGGTCGACTTCATAGATGTAACCGTCGAGGCGATGTTCCAGTTGGGTTTTGGTAATCCTCGAACCCGGATGCAGCTTCAGTGCGACCTCGTTCAATTCTTCCAGCGGCTTGATCTTGCCTTCCTTGAGCAACTGAGGAATATGGTGCAGCAGCACATCGTTTTCATTCGCCTGGGCCAAACCGGCAGTGAGGGTCAGGGTGGCAGCGGCGAACAAAGCAGTCAGTGTTTTCATGAGGTTCATTCCTTGGATGAGTTAATGGCGCGAGGTCAACTTAATCGCGGCAACTTAACTCACCCTTAAAATTCCTGAACCGGAATCAAAGTCTTACAAACGCTCAGACGCAAAAAAGCCGCACGATCCGAAAATCGTGCGGCTTTGTTGTTTGGGCATCAGTCGTCTTGCTTGTTTTTCAGGACTTCGCCGGTGGCGGCGTTCAAGTCCACGTCCCATTCAATGCCTTTGGCATCTTTCAGTTCGACTTCGTACTCGTAGTTGTTGAAGTGGTTGTCCAGGTCGCTGTCTGTAATCGTGGCACCCGGGTGCAACTTCAATACGATCTGGTTCAGTTCTTCCAGCGGCTTGATCTTTTTATCTTTGACCAACTGAGGGATCTGATCGACAGGAACATCATTCGCCTGGGCCAGGCCAGCGGTGAGGGTCAGGGCAGCAGCGGTGAACAGGGCAGTCAAAGTCTTCATGAAGTTCATTCCTTGGGTGAGCTGTTTAAGTGGCGCCAGATTAAATGTGGCAACTTAATTCATCCTTAAATTCCCGGAACCGCGTCGTTTGCAAAAGCTTCGCGGGCAAGTCGAATCGTCGCACCGCCGCTCCCACAGGATTGATGCGGACCTGTGGGAGCGTGGCTTGCCCGCGAACGGGTCGCCTCGGTCCTGGATCAATACCCGTTGTTCTGCAACAACTGCGCAACGGTGCCCGCCGCCGGGCGTTTGTAGAACTTCAGCAGTTCGCTGGCGCGGTTGGTAAAGATGCCATCGACGCCAGCGTCCATGACTTTCTGGTAATCCACCGGATCATCGACGGTGTAGACGTGCACCAACAAACCCTGATCGTGGGTGTACTGGTTCATCCACGGTTTCACCAGGTCTGAGTAGCTCTGATCGCCGCCCTTGGTCAGCGCGGCAGACGGCCCGGTGCCGATCGCGCCCTGGGCCTTGGCGTACTCGACCCATTGCTGGAATTCGGCTTTGTCCTTCGGTTCCTGTTTGGCGTAGTACGTGGCTTTATCCTTGTCGCCAGACTCGGCGAACGTCACTTTGGACTTGGGCTCGATGCTGCCTTCGCCGACCCACAACAGCAGGATCTTCGGCACCTGCGGCATTTCTTTTTCCAGCAGTTCGAGGCTGCTCTTCTCGAAGGTTTGCAGCACCACCTTGCCTGTGCCCTGGCCGACCGCCAGATAGCTTTTCGCCAGTTTGGAACCGGCCGGACTCAGCCAGCCGCGATCCTGCAATTTATCCTTGAGGTCGCGCTCGATGCCGGGAAATTGCTTGGGCTCTTTGGTTTCGATGTACAGGCCGGGCTTGTGCAGCGGGTTGCCTTGGGCAATGTCGATGATTTCGTCGAGGGTCAGGATTTTCAGACCCGCGTAGGAAGGACGCGCGCGATCCGGGTACGCAGTGTTGAACCAGCTACCGGCATCGAGGGTTTTGAGTTCGGCGATCGTGAACGCGTTGGCCGGGCTGTCCTTGCGCTCAGGGAATTTGCTGGCGACGTCGGTAGTGCGTTGCAGGTTGTTGTCGTGCAGGGCAAACAGCACGCCGTCCTTGCTGCGTTGCAGGTCCATTTCCAGGTAGTCGGCACCGAGGTCGCGCGCCAGTTTGTAGGCGGCGACGGTGGATTCCGGCGCATCGAAGGAGGCGCCACGGTGGGCAATCACCGCCGGATGCGGGATGCCCGAGCGTGTTGCCAGTGAGGCAGGGCCTGGCTCGCTGGCGGCCTGCGCCTGGCCGAGGCCGAGCAGCACGCTCAGCAGCAGGGCGCTCTTGGTGAAAGTAACAGTCATGGTCGAGATCCTTTCGCAGAGTGTTTCAAAGATCTCACTTTTAACAACTGCGCGCCGCTTGTGCTATCGCGAGACCGACATAAACGTGTTTAAAGCAGATTTTTTCAGCGCTTTTGTGCGGTTCTTTGCAGTACTCTTGGCTCCGGCAGTTTCCCCGGCAGAGGGAACGCCCTTCATCTTGCCCTGCGTGTAAACCATCGATCACTTGTGTGAGGTTTATCATGCGCATCACTTCCCAGCTCATCTGCCAGGCCGCCGACCAGCTCAAAGGTTTCGTCGGCCTCAATCGCAAAACCGGCCAGTACATTGTGCGTTTCAGCGAAGATTCCTTCGGCATGGACGTGGCGGATGACGGCATTATTCCTGCGAGTGAATTTGTCTGGGCACCGGGGCCGGAGCAGGCCATGACGCTTAAGCGCGAGCTGATTCAGTTGTTGCTGGATCAGCACATTGATGACCGGATCAACATTACCGAGCCGTTGCGGGTGTATATGAATCGGCGGGAAGTGCCGGAGATTTCGGCGGTGCGGAGTCTGGTGCGGGGCTGATAGTTTGTGGTGTTTGTGCTGGCCTCTTCGCGAGCAAGCCCGCTCCCACACTGGATCTTCTGTGCACACATAATCTGTGGTCGGCCGGGGATCAAATGTGGGAGCGGGCTTGCTCGCGAAGGCGGCCTGAAGAACACCACATCATCTACTGCTAAAACCCATAGGCCCGCTCAACCCTGCACACCCGCGTATGACACGCCGAATACCAGGTCGAACGCCCACGCTCACGAATCGCGCTGTGCTCGGGATGATGTTTCCACGCCAGAATCGCCGCCTCACTGTCCCAATAGGACACCGTAATCCCGAGCCCATCCTCGCCCCGCGCCGATTCAACACCCAGAAATCCAGGCTGCTCGCGCGCCAGTTCAACCATACGCTCGGCGGCCTCGGCGTAACCCTGATCGCCCTCGGTGCGCAGGGAAGTGAAAATCACCGCGTAATACGGCGCAACAGGCGTCCGGGCAATCATGACTTCTGCCTCACACACGCGTCGATCAACGCACTGACCAGCGGCGGCAACCGACCTTTGAGCGCGGCACGTTCCGGTTGAAACAGCGTGGCGACAAAGAACGGATGCCCATGCAATTCCACCACTCGCAAGTCCCCTGAAGAATCGTGTCCGACAGCGCACAGCTGTTGGCTCAATAACGCCCGTTCAAACTCGGGATTCACACCGTAACGGCAGCGATAGCCTTCACGAATCTCGGCGCTTTCGTACGCCCTGGCGATCAACGAGCCTTCAACCAGATGAATGCTGTCGATGACTTCCACCCGCTCACAGGTCAGCGGCGTGAGCAGCGCTCGCGTCGCATCGGGTGATGTCTCGCCGTGCTCGGCATCTTGCCAACCCAGAACGTTGCGGGCGTATTCAAGTACGGCGTGTTGAAAACCACCGCACGTTCCGAGGAAAGGTCGCTGTTGTTCGCGGGCAAAACGTATCGCTCGCAGCGCGCCGTCCATGTCGCGGTAAGGGCTGGCCGGCACACACCAGAAGCCGTCGAAGTCTTCCAGCGGCGTGTCGTCGTTGATGCAGTCGGTGGCCAGCCACTGGAACTGCACGTCCAGTCCGGTGTGTTCGGCAGCCATGCCGAGGGCGACGGGGATCGCCTGGTGGGCGGTGACTTGCGGGTCGTAATCGCCGATCAGGGCGATGCGGATGGCGGTGTTTTCCATGAGTGCTCTCGACGCTTGTTGATTCCTGGAGTCCACTATAGATTGGCGTTCACGCACTCAATATTGGCGTTACCCCAAGTGATCAATGCAGCGACGCACTATCGACTGGATTACCCCGACCTGGCCCTGATCCTCGCGCTGGTGCGCGGCGGCTCGCTGGCCCGGGCGTCGGCGCTGATGAAGGTCGACGTCTCGACCGTGTTCCGCGCCGTGCGCCGACTGGAAGCCGCAATGGGTCAGCAACTGTTCGAAAAGAGCCGCGCCGGCTACTTGCCGACCAGCCTGGCGCAGACACTGGCCGAACAGGCCGAGCGCGCCGAACAAGCGCTGGAGGCGGCGCGCATCGGCGTGGAGCAGGGCGGTGAAGTCATCAGCGGCACCGTGCGCCTGACCTGCACCGATTCGGTCCTGCAAGGTTTGTTGGTGCCGGCGCTGGCGCAGTTCATGCCCGGCTATCCCGCGCTGACCCTCGAGTTGAGCACGTCCAACGACTTCGCCAACCTCGGCCGCCGGGACGCGGACATCGCCTTGCGCCTGACCCGGAACCCGCCCGAACACTTGGTGGGCCGATGTCTGGCGCAGGTGTCCTATCGCGTCTGTGCCAGCCCGGCGTATTTGAAATCGGTGAATGCCGCAGACCTGGCGTCGCTCACCTGGATCGCCCCGGACGACTTCCTCCCCGATCACCCCACTGTCGCGTGGCGCCGTCAGCAGTTACCCGGTGTCACACCGGGTTATCGCTGCAACAGCATGTTGTCGGTCACCGAACTGGTGCGGGCCGGGTTGGGGGTTGCGGCATTGCCGGACTTTCTGATTGGCGACGGGCTGCAACCGCTGAGCGAGCCGTTGCACGGTTACGACACCGCGCTGTGGTTGCTGACCCGTCCGGACTGTCGTGCGTTGCGCTCGGTGGTGACGTTGTTTGATGAGTTGGGGCGGGCGTTGAAACTGCCAGATTCATTCTGAAACACATTACCGTGTTTTTTCAGAGCTACCGTTCATCGGTCAAACGGCGGACATTGTCATTTATTCCAGTGGGAATAAGTGCTTGATCTAGAGCTGATAGCAGGCCAGGAACATGTCCAGCGCCGACTCCACGACAGTGGCCTGCATCTCGGGGGAAAGGCCGGGCAGCCCCATGGAAATCTGCGGCCAGAAGGCAAAGGATTTGAGCATTCCCTGAAGCTGTTGGGCGGTAAACTCCGGATCGACCGGCTTCAATCGCCCATCGGCCTGAGCGGCGCGAATCCACACGGTCAAACATTCTTCACGCTCGCCCATTCGCGCGACCATGTTCTGCGCGCGTTCGGGGGAATGGATGGTGGCCGCGATGGCCACCCGCGCCAGGTCGAGAAAATTGTCATCGCCCATGATCTGCAATTTCGCCAGCAGCATCCGGCTCATCTGGTCCCGAAGAGGTAGATCAGGGCGGTAGGATATTTCCTGTTCGGCCGTCACCCGCGCCCATAATTGATTGAGGATTTCGGCGAACAACTCTTCCTTGCTGGGGAAGTGGTTGTACACCGTGCGCTTCGACACGCCAGCGGTGGCGGCGATCTTGTCCATGCTGGTGATGTCGAAACCGTTGGCACGGAATTCGGCAATCGCCGCTTGAATGATCGCTTCGCGTTTTCGGTCGGTCAGGCGCTGTGGAGCTGTCATAAGTACGCTTCGTCAGAAGAAGTCAGGAATTACACTCGGCAGTTTACTTGTGATCGGCTTTGATGCAACCTAGAAACTACACTGTGCAGTGTAATGTTTTGTTAGTCCTGCGCAGTCAAAAATTGAGTGTTCGGCTGATGCGTGCGTGCCTTGGCCATTTATCGTCTTAAAGCAGAAACTGCGAATCGTGCGGTTTCCTGGAGTCATTCCGTCATGGCCAATTCCACTAACGCCTCTGCGCCTGAAGCTTCCCGTCAGGCAGAAGGGCATTTCCGAAACCATGCGCCCGTGCAACGCGAAGGCTTGCGCAAAATGCTGCGCATCATGTGGAACATGATCTTCCACAAACCGCGCAGCACCCGGCCGAGCGCTGTTGTTCCGGTGCAACGCCTGCCCCGTGATGCGCTGATCGCCGCGCCCAACCACAGCGTCTATCGCCTGGGCCATTCCACCGTATTGCTGAAACTGCGGGACAAATTCTGGATCACCGACCCGGTCTTCGCCGAGCGCGCTTCGCCGGTGCAATGGGCAGGCCCGAAGCGCTTTCACCAGCCGCCGATCAGCCTTGAAGAATTACCACCGATTGAAGCGGTGATCCTGTCCCACGATCACTACGACCACCTCGATTACCAGGCTGTGCTCAAACTGGCGGAAAAGGCCAAATACTTCCTCACCCCGCTGGGCGTCGGCGACACCCTGATCAAATGGGGCATCGACGCCAGCAAAGTGCGGCAACTGGACTGGTGGCAGGGCACCGAAGTCGCCGGCATCCAGTTCGTCGCCACACCGTCGCAACACTTTTCCGGCCGTGGCCTGTTCGATGGCAACAGCACGTTGTGGGCTTCGTGGGTGATGATCGACGGCGACACGCGGATCTTCTTCAGCGGTGACAGCGGCTACTTCGACGGTTTCAAACGCATCGGCGAACACTACGGCCCGTTCGACCTGACACTGATGGAAACCGGTGCCTACAACGTTGAGTGGCCGCACGTTCACATGCAGCCGGAACAAACCCTGCAAGCGCACATCGACCTGAAAGGCCGCTGGTTACTGCCGATTCACAACGGCACCTTCGATCTGTCGATGCACGCCTGGTACGAACCGTTTGACCGGATTCTGGCATTGGCCTGGGAACGCAGTGTGTCAATTACCACGCCGCAAATGGGTGAGGCATTCAATGTGATGTACCCGCAGCGGGGCAGTGCGTGGTGGTATGAGGTGGAGCAGCAGGTGTATCAACAGAGTTTTAGCTGAACTGGCTACAGATGAACGCGAATATTCATACGTGATCCAGCGATAAGTGATGACCGACTTTTCCAGCAGCCTCTGTAGGCTGGAAGTAGGAGCGAGCTTGCTCGCGATGGACGTTAACGATAACGCGTAATTCCTGAATAAACGCGTCGCCTTTACGTCCATCGCGAGCAAGCTCGCTCCTACAGGAATCAGTCAAAAAGGATCTAATTCACATGGAAGTAACGTTAAGTGCCGCTTCGCCTGTACGCGAAACAAGGCTGGAATATCTAAGTGTCGATGAACTCAGTCAGCGGATGGATCGCAATCAGTTGAGCGCCGTCGGGCTCGTGCAGCACCTGCAACAGCGGATTGCAGCGCTGGATAAACAAGGACCGACGATCAACGCAATCATCGAACTCAACCCTGATGCGTTGGCCATGGCCGAGTCCCTGGACCGGGAACGGAAAGCAGGTTACATCCGCGGGCCTCTGCATGGCATTCCGGTATTGCTCAAGGACAACATCGATACCTCCGACCAGATGCAGACCAGCGCGGGGTCGCTGGCCATGGTCGGGCGACCCGCCGCGCAGGATGCCTTCGTCGTGCAACGTCTCCGGGTGGCCGGCGCGGTGATTCTCGGAAAAACCAATCTCAGTGAGTGGGCCAACTTTCGCGACCCGACCCTCCCCAGCGGCTGGAGCGGGCGCGGCGGGCAAACCAAAAATCCCCACGTATTGAGTGGTGATCCATGCGGTTCCAGTTCAGGTTCCGCTGCTGCCACGGCTGCAGGGTTTGCCCCTCTTGCCGTCGGAACGGAAACCTCTGGCTCGATTATCTGCCCGGCGTCCCTCAATGGTGTGGTGGGCATCAAACCTACGGTAGGTCTGTTAAGCCGAAGCGGCATCATCCCCGTGACGCAAAAACTGGATACACCCGGCCCCATGGCACGCACGGTTCGCGAGGCGGCACTCTTGTTGAATGCCATGACAGGTAGCGATCCCGCCGACCCGGTGAACAAACCCCATGATCTGGATAAAACGGACTACACCGCTCTGTTGCGTCCGAACGCACTGGTAGGGCAGCGAATCGGATACCCCGCCAAATTCGATCGCAGCAATTTGCCGCTCCTCAGCGACCCTCAGTTTTCTCAAGCGTTGGAGCTCATGCAGGCTGCAGGTGCAACGTTGATACCCGTGGAACTGAGTGATCCATTGTCGGAACGGGTAGACGACGCGTTTCACATGGGGATCAAGCGTGACCTGCCTCGTTACCTGGCGACTCGCACTGGCATTCCTGCCTTCACACTGGAAGACCTTCTATTGTTCAATGCTCCAAACGTTGAAGGTTTCAATCAAGACACGTTGATAGCGGCCAGCAAAGTCGTCTTCGACGAGCAAACCTACAATCAGCTCTGGCAGAAAATTCAAAGTGAAAACGCTGCTGCCATCGACCAATGGCTGGTAGTGTATCAACTGGATGCCATCGTCTCGGATGTCGAATCGCCTGCCATGAACGTCGTGCCGCTGGCGGGATACCCCGGCATCATGGTGCCTACCGGCATCGCCGATGACGGTGTGCCGACATCGATCTTCTTCTATGGACCGCGCTGGAGCGAGGCCAATCTACTGGCATTGGCCTACGGGTATGAACAAGTGTCCCATGCGCGGCGGACGCCTGCGTTCAAGCCATAGTGGTTGATCGGTGCAGGTCTGGGCGGTGCTTGCCAGGCCTCACGCTTCAGGCGAAAACCACCTCAATTCGCCCCTCTTTTCTCGATCGGGGGGCTGACTTGACCACGATCTGCACGTCTCGCCCAAGCAGGGAAAGGCATTCCATCATCTTTGCTTCACTGATGCCGCGAAACTTTCCACGCAGCATTTCAGAAAGTTTGGGTTGAGACAGGCCCAGGATTTCGGACGCTTGAACCTGAGTCAAATGGCGAGCCTTGATGATCTCGCCAATTTTTGCGGCCAGTTGGGATTTGACGCGCATTTCATTGGCGTTGGGCGTCGAGAGGTCTTCATAGACGTTCCCGCTGCTTTCTTCGATTTCAATCATTGTTTGATCCTTTTGCGTGATCTTGCGCCGCCTGTAGGAGCCAGGCTCCTACAAAAAAACCACTGCTTTCGATCTGTCACGCTTTTGATGAGGATCGTGAAATATACCTATATGGGGATAATCGTCAATCGATGATTCCTCTCACTCAACCATCGCAAAATCCGCCCGCCCCACGGCATTCGACGCAGACCCTTTAACACTCATCCCCCGCCCCGGCGCAAACCCCGGAAAGAACACCAACCCCTCCGACTCAAACCGATACGCCAACGCCAACCGGTTTTCATCCGACACATCTCGCTTGGCCTCAAATCGCTCAATCGCGTCGACCGAAACGCCAGACTCCCGGGAAAGCTCATCAACACTCCAACCCAACATCGCCCGGGCCTGGGCGCAATGGACGGGGGTGAATTGGAAGAGGGCGATACGTTCCAGGGTGATTTTCATCGCATAAGAGGCCATGGTGTTCTCCGGGTTCGAGAGTGCTGATTCAAAATTTACTGTGTTTTTGTACAGTTGTTTTGCGCCCGGATCAAACTCATTTTTTGATTTTTGCTATTTCGCTCCTTCCAACCAGACGGACGGCGCCTGACCCAACACACGGCGAAACATCGTCGAAAATGCCGCTGGGCTGTCATAGCCGAAATCCAGCGCAATCCGCGTCACCGGCTCACCCACCGCCAGCCGCGCGAGCGCCAAAACCACGCAAGCGCGCTGCCGCCATTGGCTGAAACTCAGGTCGGTCTGTTGGCGAAACAGGCGATTGAACGTGCGCAGACTGACATGCAACTGATCCGCCCATTGCTGCGACGACTGATGCGCATCGGGCCGCTGCAAAAAGCCCTGGCACAACCCGAGCAACCGCGCATCGACGGGCAGCGGAATGTGCAACGGCAAGTGAGCACTGCGCGCCAGTTCGTGCAGCAGCAAGTCGATCAACGCCCCATCACGCCCGGCCTCGTCGTACGCCAGTGGAATCTCCACCGCCTCCATCAGCAAATGCCGCATCAACGGCGAAACGCTGATCACCTGACAACGACTCCCCAAATCAACCGCCGCCGGTTCGATGTACAAACTCCGCGTGCTCACCCCCAGCATCAACACCTCATGCGCCACTCCCGCCGGAATCCACACTGCCCGCTGTGGCGGCACCACCCAATTACCGTAGTGCGTGCTGACCTGCATCACCCCGGTAGCGCCGTACAGCAACTGCGCCCGTCGGTGCGTATGACGGGGCAGCACATGACCGTAGGAATAATCCGTACCGATCGCCACCACCGGCCGTGGCGTGTCATCCAGCACATCAATCGAAACATTGCGCATCGAGCGGCTTCCAGCAGTTGGCGTAAACGCAAACATTATTGGCTGACTTGCTGAAGCAGGCCAAGTCGCATCGCTCTATCGTCGACCGCTCTCAACCAACGGACGACGCGCAATGTTCTATCTCCTGCTGACACTCTTCGGCTGCATGACCGGCGTCACCGCCGTGCTGTTCGGCTTCGGCGGCGGCTTCGTCGTCGTGCCATTGCTGTACCGCATGCTCATGGCCAGCCACGGTGCAGACGACCCGATTGGCCAATCGGCGATGCACATCGCCGTCGCCACCTCGACTTGCGTGATGATCGTCAACGCGTTGGTCGCCACCGGAAAACATCACCGCGCGGGTAATCTGATTCGCCATTACCTGTGGCCGTTGGGTGGGTTCATTGGATTGGGGGCGGTGGTCGGAGCGGTGGCGGCGATGTGGGTGAGTGGTGAGGTGATTCGGTATGCGTTCATTGCCTACCTGGGCGTGACCATTGTGGATTGCTTGTTCAGACGTGGGTTTCTTACGCACGCTGGTAATGGAATCCCACGGCGATTGGGGAGGGCGGAAGTGTCCGGGGGCGGCGTAGGAATCGGCGCTATCGCCACGTTTCTCGGCGTGGGCGGTAGCGTCATGACCGTGCCGTTGCTAAGACGTTGTGGCCTCAGCATGTCCCAAGCCACGTCCATGGCTAATCCGCTGAGTCTGCCCGTGGCGTTGACCGGGACGCTGACTTACATGGCGATGGCGGGATTTTCCGAGTTTGATCTGGGGGCGTGGTTTGTTGGTTATGTGGATGTGCTGGCGTTTGCGGTACTGACGGTTGGGTCGCTGGTGGGGATTCGGCTGGCCACGCCGTGGATCGGGCGGATACCGGATCGGGTGCATGCGCGGGTTTACATGGGTTTGCTGCTTTTAGTGATGTTTGGAGTGTGGGTTAAATAACGGCACAGACCTCTCGAGAACCTTCATGAACCACTCTTTATCTATTCATAAACCGTCACCCGATTGCGCCCGGCCTTCTTCGACGCATACAGCGCCTGGTCCGCCCAGGCGATCAGGTCGGCGTAGTTGGTCGAGGGCTGACTCAGGTCGGCCACCCCCAGGCTGATAGTGAAACGGATGCTCTGTCCGTTGTGCAGCACTTCCAGCCCTTCAACGGCCTTGCGCAGACGCTCGGCGAAAACCGCTGCACTGGTCTTGTCGGTGTCTGAAAGCACCACTCCGAACTCTTCACCGCCATAACGCCCGGCCACATCGGTATCGCGCACATGCTCGCGGACCAGCCTGGCGACTTGCTCGATGACCTTGTCACCCGCCTGGTGACCATAGGTGTCGTTGACCCGCTTGAAGTGGTCGATATCGAACATCACAAGGCTAGTGGCATTACCATAGCGCTGGTGCCGGGCATAGGCGCCTTTCAGGCTTTCTTCCCAATGACCGCGGTTGTACAGGCCCGTCAGCCGATCGGTACTGGAGAGTTTCTGCAGTTGCGCGTTGGCGGTCTGGAGTTGATGCCGGTTGGTGGCGACGTCGGTGACGTCATAGATCACCAGGCAGATATGGTTAATTTTGCTGTCGGTGGAGCGCAGCGGTAACAGCGTGGTGTTCTGGTACATGAACTCTTCCTGGCCGGTGATCGGCTGGTAGTTCTTGAACCGCACCAAATATGGACGCTGCTCCCAGACAGTGAACGCTGGCGTGCCCAGGGTAGCGACGCTTTCCACTTTGCGGCTGAACCATTGGCGGTCGATTTCGGGAAACAGACTGAAGACATTCTGATTGTGAGCGTCCTTGGGCTGCACCCCGGAGCGGTTCTCCATGAAGGTGTTCCAGACCTGCACGCGGTAGTCGCGGTCGAGCACCACCACACCGACGTCGATGCTCTGGACGATCGCCAGCAACCAGTGAAACTCGTTCAGATCAATAGGATCGTTCATGGCTCAGTTCATCAAGTAGGCGAGTTTGTGGGTCAACCGCTCGATTGAGTCTTCCGTGAACAACAACAAAAGGTCGAAACGAATATCATGCCCTTCCAGGCTGTAGCTGATCTCCACCGCCAGGGTCTTTTTCCAGTGCTTGCGGTTGACCCGGATCAGCTCATCGATGGCCGCGTGTTGACCGAGAATCTGCGGGTGGCCCTGAGAAAACACCACATCGATCTGTTCGGCAATGCTGCTCAGGCAAGCACCGATCAGAACGCTGGAGAGGTCCAGCAGCATTTCCAGATCCGAATAATCGGTGCTCTGGCGCTGCATCAACTTCGCTATGTCGGCGATTTCCGAGTCGTGAAACATCAACAGGGCTTCGCCGGCGATGCCACTGCCGATAAAACCCTGGCAGATGGCTGTGAGTCGCTCGCAGCTGCTGGCATCGGTCAGCGCCATGTGCAACTCGCCGACTTCGAGGATGTTCACGTTTGGTACGGGCAACTGCACAAAGACGCCCAACACCTTGGCGATCAGGGCGGCCGCCCGGCCGATGGCAACGTTGACCGTTTCGCGGAACACATCGTGAAAACTGATGACCGTGTTCGCTGCCACCCGACTCCCCAGCGACGCTTGGCCGGGTGCTGTCAGTAGCCCCAGCTGACTGAGTGTCTGGCGCAACTCGTTTTCGTCGAAAGGCTTTTTCAGGAACGCCAGCGCGCCCAGCTCACGCACGCGGCGTATCGCTTCTTCCTGAACGTCACCGGAGATCACGATGACGTGCGCCTTCAATCCTTCGGCGCGCAAGGCGCTCAATACCTGATAGCCATCCATCTGGGGCATGGTCAGGTCGAGCAGCACCACCTGTCCCAAACCCCGGCGTATGGCCTCCATTGCCTGGCGACCATCAGTGGCCTCGGTGACCGAAACCGGCCAGTCCGCCGGCAGTGCCCGTAACACTTGCTTACGGGCCATATTGGAGTCGTCACATACCAGTAGGGGAATCACGGACACAGCCAGGGCGCTCATCGGTGTTGGATATCAGGGAAATGATTACCGGCATCATGCCATAAGGTTGTAAAGCCCACCTAATGAACAGGGTTTTATTAAAAGCGACATCCAGCATGATGAACCGATGACTATTTGCCCACCAACCCTGGCGCTTCCCGAATAATGAAGTGATCCAGGTTCTCGATATTCGCACTGAACACCCCGAACGTCTGCTCGGGGTTTTTCTTGCTCGGCACCTGCTTCAACTCCGGCGCCACGCCATAAAAGAAGCAATACAACTCCGCTTCACTGTCGATGGCATGCTTGATCTCTTCCAGAAACGCTTTGCGCTTGCGGTAGTTCTCGATCAACTTCTTGCTCAGGTAAACGTTGACCGAATAAGGCTTCTTCTTCGCCTCATCCGCCTGCTTGAACCAGACCTTCTGCTCGAAATCGATGCGAAAGCTCTGCGTGTAATCTTTGATCTCCTTGATCTTGCCCCAGTAAATCAGCCCCTTGTTGTCCGTCAGGTATTCGATCTTCTTGAAGAACGACCCATAAGGCGCCGTGTGCTCGCCAATCTTCAGCGGCATGCGCTTGAGCAGGTCCTTGTCCTCGAAGTTCGACACGAAACACTCCACCGGGTGGGCGAAGATACTTGTCTTGTCCGGCGCGGATTCGTGGCTTGGGTGCTCGGTATCGTTGAGCTTTGAAAGAGGTTTCGGATCGTCCCGCTCCACATCCGCCGCCAGCGCCGGGTTCGACGGCTTACGCACATACTGACGCCGAGTCAGCAACAACTCCGACGGGAAATGTTCCTCGCGACTGTCATCCGTTTCCGCACCGTCCGCGTCCACACCCGACGTGGGCGCCTTGAGACTGACATAAGGACAATCCGCCACATGCCTAGTGCTCGGCGTGTTCTTGAAGTGCGGGGTGCGAACGTAATTCACGTTCTTGGCGTTGAACGTCGTCAACACATTCGCCGCATCGAACGCCGCCCTGCATGCGTCATTGGGGCATTGGAAGTGTTCCTTGGCGGAATCGAACTCCATCGTCTCGTCGAAATTCAAATCGCGCACGTCATAGATCGACAACTTGTCGTCGAGGCTGAGGCAGTAGGCGAGGTCGAATTTCATGGCAGGCTCGGGTCCTTGAGTGGGGAAGGGTATTAATAGCGGGAGGCGGGGCGGGTTGCACTGACTGTTTTCAACACACCGCAAAACCAGCGGCAGCACACCAAACCTGTGGGAGCGAGCCTGCTCGCGAATCCCAACATTACCTCATCAACCAAGCCCGGCATCCAACCTGTGGCGAGGGGATTTATCCCCGTTGGGTCGCGAAGCGGCCCCAAAACCAGCAAGCGCGGTAAGCCAGAAATAATGAGTTGTTCGCTTGGCGACTGCTCCGCAGCCGAACGGGGGTAAACCCCCTCGCCACAGATCTCATTTAGCCCAATTACTCGGTTTCCAACCGTTCTACCTTCTCATAAAGCGAAGCAGTGAATTCTTCCCTGTCGCTCGAATGGTGACAACGCCGATGACAGTTCGGGCACAAGGCCACAGCATTGCTCGGACGATCCGAACCTTCCTGCGCCAAATGCTTAACGTGATGAACCTCAAGAAACGGCCGGCCATCCTTTTCAAAAGGAGCTGGCTCGCCACAGCCTTCGCATCTACCTTCAGCCTGCTGGCGAACCCAAGCTCTTACCTCGGGATCGCGAACATAAGATTTTCCGCTGGACTGCGTCTGCTCGGGTCTCTCAATTCCTTTTGGCACATCTTTAAGCGGTTGCCGCTCAAGTTTGGCAGCTCGTTTCTCCAGTGTTGCCTCGTCCGCCGTCGGGGCAAAATCCTCAGGTGTCAAAGTGACTGGAGCGTTGAGCGCTTGTCGAATGCTGCGCGCAACATTAGCGCCGACATTCTTGGCAGGTTTGTATCCTTTAATGCGATCCCGACCCAACTCGACCAAAACGGTAGAGATGTTTTGCATCCGAAACTCCACCGATCCTTTAGTCCGACCGGCTAAGGCTCCCTCGCGCAGGATGCGATTTTCCTCAGTCTTAATGAATTTCAGACCGGCCTGCTCGCGTGACAGCATATTGAGATAGGCATCGACCGCAGCCTGAATCTCTACGTCACTCCAATCGCTGTTGCTCTTTTCCGTATCCATACAATCGCCGAGGGTTGAAAACCCTCGGACGATACTGAGTGGCCATCACAGCTGTCTACGAAAATTCCTACAGAAAACATCGACGCTTCTTTCAGTCGATCCTACGAAGGCTAACCCACTGAATGCTTTGAAGACTGAAGCGCATCCAAAGCCTTCCGCCACCAAGGCTTAACCGCTGGCACGCGCCGGCGTGTGCGACCTAGCAACACATAAGGCATATCTCGCAACCGAATCCAGCCTTCATCCTGCCAATGCAGCAGACTTAGAGACATCTCAGGCCAGTCCAACAAACTCAACATCGGCCGATCCGAATTCTTCGATTGCCCCGCATCGCGCAATGCCGGCACCACTTGATGAGTCAACCATTCACGCAGCAACCGATTCCCCGGCGCGTAGTGATACACCAACAACGCATACGCGCCGGACTCACTGAGCATCAACCGCTGTTCAGGTTGGCCGTTGTAGTCAATCAACAACGTATGCCGCTGATCCTCATCCAGTTTGCTGACCACGCGATCACTCAGATGGAAACCCATTAGGCGACCGAGATCGCGGGCACAGAACCATGGTTGGTTTTCTAGAAGGAGGGCGTGGAGGTGGAGGTTGTGGCGTGTGAAACGCGTTGGAATGAACGGGTCAGGCATGACCGACCTCCGAGACGGAGGAAGAGTGGAGTGGTCTTTGTGTCGGCATATCCATTACCTCTACGTATGAATTTTGAGAGGGGCAAAACCCGACGTAGAGGACTTAAGGAAATCCCAACAAGCATTCTCTTCAAACACAAGGTCGTGCGTATGTCTTTGAGACATGCGCGATCACTGTGTGATTGAGTAGCTTCTACGTTGGGCGTTTCTTAGGCACCTGCAATGGAGCTTAGAAGTGCTTTAATTTTTCATCAATGCAGAAGGATCTGGATTTGCTGTAGGAGTTTTAGCGGTGAGCGTCGAGACCAGTAAGAGTTTTCCTACCCAATAAAAAGCCCCGATCAGATCGGGGCTTTTAGTATTTCGATTTGTCGATTTACATCGTCAAATCACGGCGAGTTCGGGAATCAATCCCAGCTCAACGCCCCACCAGTCTGATACTCAATAACCCGAGTCTCAAAGAAATTCTTCTCTTTCTTCAAGTCCATAATCTCGCTCATCCAAGGGAACGGGTTAGTCGTCCCTGGGTATTCTTCCTTCAAACCGATCTGCGACAGGCGACGGTTGGCGATGAATTTGAGGTAGTCCTCCATCATCGCGGCGTTCATACCCAGTACACCGCGCGGCATGGTGTCGCGGGCGTATTCGATTTCGAGTTGAGTGCCTTGCAGAATCATCTGCGAAGCCTCTTCCTTCATCTCAGCATCCCACAAGTGCGGGTTTTCGATTTTGATCTGGTTGATCACGTCGATGCCGAAGTTCAGGTGCATGGATTCGTCGCGCAGGATGTATTGGAACTGCTCGGCGACGCCGGTCATTTTGTTGCGGCGGCCCATGGAGAGGATTTGGGTGAAGCCGCAGTAGAAGAAGATGCCTTCCAGAACGCAGTAGTAAGCGATCAGGTTGCGCAGCAGCTCTTTGTCGGTTTCGACGGTGCCGGTTTCGAACTTCGGATCGGAGATCGAGCGGGTGTATTTGAGGCCCCAGGTGGCTTTTTTCGCGACCGATGGGATCTCGTGGTACATGTTGAAGATCTCGCCTTCATCCATGGCCAGCGATTCGATGCAGTACTGGTAGGCGTGGGTGTGGATCGCCTCTTCGAAGGCCTGGCGCAGGATGTACTGGCGGCATTCCGGGTTGGTGATCAGGCGGTACACGGCCAGGACGAGGTTGTTGGCAACCAGGGAGTCGGCGGTGGAGAAGAAGCCGAGGTTGCGCATGACGATGCGGCGCTCGTCGTCGGTCAGGCCTTCCGGGTCTTTCCAGAGGGCGATGTCGGCGGTCATGTTGACTTCTTGCGGCATCCAGTGGTTTGCGCAGCCGTCCAGGTATTTCTGCCAGGCCCAGTCGTACTTGAAGGGTACGAGTTGGTTGAGGTCGGCGCGGCAGTTGATCATGCGCTTTTCGTCGACGGCGACGCGGGCGGAGGTGCCTTCAAGTTCGGCGAGGCCTTCGGCGATGTCGAGGTTGTCCAGGGCAGCCTTGGCGCGAGCGATGGCGGCGGAGTCGGACGCGGTTACAGCGCGAGCTTCTTGAGCGGCAACACCACCAGCGGTGTCGAGGCGGTCCATGTTGGCTTCAGTCGCGTGGCCGGCGTTGGCGCCTTTTACCACGGTCTCGCCGCTGTCTTCTTTGTCGAATTCGTCCCAGCTCAGCATGACGTGTCGTCTCCTGCGTGAGGGCCAGATGCCCGTGTGAAAACTGATTGGTTTTTTTCACACGACCGGTCTGGCCGCGTTGGATAGCGTTTTTTGCAGCGGTACACGCAGGCAAATAAACATAATTTTGTACGGGGTTCCGAGAGCCGCTGACGGCGCTGTAGTCGGTGAAGACTTCGGCCTGGGCTTCGGACTGGCTGTCATCCCTGTAAGGGAATATTGCAGGCCCGTTTAAGCCGGCATTATAGGGAAATTTTTGCGGCCGTGGTGGGGCGAATCCGCGCATGGAGCGGTCGAGAAGGAGGGTTTTTCGGTCGGAGCGAGGGTTTACAGGGCTTTGGCTGGAGGTCGCGGGTGCAGATTTTTTTTCATAAATTTTAGCGGGTAATTTTTTTGTTCAAAAAACAGCCAAAAAACCGCGTTTTTCACTACATGTTGTGTTTTGAGTCGGTTTTCGATGGCTCCAGACACAACTAAGCCCGGCCGAAGTCGGGCTGTAAAGTCACGCTCGATGATCAGCTGAGGCGAGCTGCACCGACGTGATCTGCACCATCGGCGGCGACTTTGGCTGCACCTGTGTGATCGGAGCCGTCAGCAGCGACTTTGGCGGCGCCAGTGTGATCAAAACCATCGGAAGCGAGTTTGCCTGCACCGATGTGATCGGCGCCATCGGCGGCGAAGGAGGCCGAGCCGGTGTGGTCGTAACCGTCGGCTGCGAAGGTGTTGGCGGCCAGGACAGACAGGGTCAGGGCGAGAATCAGTTTGGTTTTCATGGTCGTTGCTCCAGGTTCGTTTGGCGTTGTGTGCCTTGGTGTGGAATTCATACTACGCCGACAAATTTGATTAAAAAGCGCAAATAAACGCTTAAAGCTATCGTATGCGTCGATCTATTCGGTTCGGCGCTTCATCTGCCTTGAATCGCGGGCGGGTGGGTCGAACCGTTAAGAGGGAAGCGGCGTTTTTCAAGGTAGTTGTCGCGTCAACCGTCTAACTATGCCGCTCTTTTCTCGACCTGTTGCTCTCGATCCGGGTTCAACAGCACGGTGCCGATCGGCTCCCAGTTACGTGTGCAACCCGACCACCGTTCCGGCTTTTTCTCTTTGGCTCGTTCGTACAGCTCATGTCGCCGGGCCAAGACCTGATGGTCCAGTCCTCGATGCCGCTCAGCCGGTGTGACGAACCGGATACGGCTATGCCGGTGTTCGTTGTTGTACCAGCGCATGAAATCCCTCACCCAAGCTCGTGCGGCGTCCAGACTGGCAAAGCCATGCTGCGGCCATTGCGGGCAGTACTTCAGTGTTCTAAACAGCGACTCCGAGTAGGGATTGTCGTTGCTCACCCGCGGTCGGCCCCGCGAGGGCGTGATGCCCAGTTCGTACATCTTGCTCAACAGCGTCACCGATTTCATCGGCGCTCCGTTGTCCGAGTGCAGCACCAGCGGTTCGTGTAAACACTGCTCGCCGATCACGCTGCGTTGCAGCAGCGCGGCGGCTTTCTCGCCGCTTTCCGCGTCGTAGACCTCCCAGCCCACGGCCTTGCGGCTGTAAATATCCTCGATCAGATAGAGGTAGTAATACTTGCCGCGTATCGGCGACGGCAGATACGTGATGTCCCATGACCACACCTGATTGGGCGCTTCAGCCGCATGCGTCGTTGGGGCCGCGTGCCGCCTGGGGCGCTGGCTACGACCTCGATGCTGCTGTTGACCCGCCGCACGCAAGACGCGATAAAACGTTGCCTCCGACGCCAGATAGCGCCCTTGATCGGCCAGGCGCGGCACGATCTGGCTCGGCGGCAGATGGGCGTACTCCAGGCTGTTGCACAGCGTCACAATGGTCTGTCGCTCAGCCTCGTTTAGTGCATTTCGCGGCGTTGGCCGTGTGACAGTCGTTCGGGCATCGGCCTGGATAACGTCTGTTTCAGTCCACCGTTGCAAAGTCCGCAGCGATAGACCGATTTCCAGGCAGGCCCTGATTTTTCTGGCTCCCGCCGCGACCGCGTTGCTCAGCCAGTCCACGAGTAACTGCCGTTCTGGCAAAGACGTCAGTTGTCCTCGTTGTCGGTCCCCCAGTAGTCGTTGAGCTTTTTTCGCAGCACCAACAACGCCGCTGTTTCAGCGAGCGCCTTGTCTTTGCGGCGCAGTTCGCGCTCAAGTTCCTGGATGCGTTTCTTATCTTTGCGAGACTGCTCCCGATCTTCTTTTTGCTGGGCCTTTTCCGATTTCTGGCCGGTGATGAAGGCTTGTCGCCAGGCAGTGATTTGCTCGGGGTAAAGGCCTTTGCGGCGGCAATACTCGCCCAGGTCGATCTCGGACAAACCGGCCGCTTCAAGGACGACAGCAAACTTGGTTTCGGCTGACCAGTTCTGAGCCGATTGCTTGTTTTCGGACACTGCACTTCCTTCAGAACTGAGCTGCTTGCGCCAGTTGGACAAAGACATTTCGCTGACCCCTTCGCGCCGGGAAACCTCGGCCATCGACAGGTTCAGTGGGGGAAGCAGCATCTTGAGTAATGCGGCTCTGCGTTCAGGTGAATAGTACGGCACGACCA
Source organism: Pseudomonas sp. LB3P81 (assembly GCF_054897965.1). NCBI lineage: Bacteria > Pseudomonadati > Pseudomonadota > Gammaproteobacteria > Pseudomonadales > Pseudomonadaceae > Pseudomonas > Pseudomonas sp. LB3P81. Next base: position 4,889,530 of record NZ_JBUBVG010000001.1, read on the forward strand.
GTCTCTTTCCGCCCCCGATATGCTTTTTTAGGAAAAACCGGAGAGGCGACAACTATCCTGACACCGGGGGGAAGTGCGGGTGATTAGCTGTTGGAGCAGCCGTTACCCATGACGCTGTAGCGCAGAATGTGGCGTTGGCCTTTGGAGTCGTCGTATTCCATTTTCATGGGGACAACTTCGCACACATTGGGGATTTCACTCATGGAGACAACTTTGGCGATGTCCAGGTGAGTGGAGTAAGTGTATTCCTCGATGGCTGGTTGTTGCTGTGCGACATCAGTCGGGACCTCGTCTGCCATGGCGGTTGCGCACAGGCTGGAGAGGGCCAGAACTAATAAAGCTTTCATTTCAGTTTTACCTTTTAGAGGTCGAGTGGGGGCACGCAACCGTTTTGGGGTTGCGTGTGGAACTGGGTTACCGGTTTTTTGATTAACTGCCTTCGTGGGGGCTGCAACTTGGTTAATCAGGGTTTGCCTTGTTGGCGAGGCTGATTTTAGGCGTGGGGGTTGCATTCATATAGGTGGGGTTTTGATAAACACCTTTGACAGATTTCGTAACAATCCCCGAAAAGCCGCATGTTCGCGCTCGACGTAGGAGCTGCCGAAGGCTGCGATCTTTTGATCTTTGGTGATTTTAAAATCAAAAGATCGCAGCCTTCGGCAGCTCCTACAGGGGGCGGAAATAACCGGGATTGAGCGTGTTTTCAGGTATTCACGACATTTTTTAGGTGCTTGTTACTACCATCGTCGAATGGTTCTATAGGGCCGGCCCGGCTACAACGTGGTCATACAAAAATAACTATTCCACCGAGGTAAGAAAGATGAGTGCGGCTTCTCTGTATCCCGTTCGTCCCGAGGTAGCGGCCAACACGCTGACCGACGAGGCAACCTACAAAGCCATGTACCAGCAGTCGGTCGTCAACCCTGACGGCTTCTGGCGCGAGCAAGCCAAGCGCCTCGACTGGATCAAGCCTTTCACCACGGTGAAGCAGACGTCCTTCGACGATCACCATGTCGACATCAAATGGTTCGCCGACGGCACGCTGAACGTTTCCTACAACTGCCTCGACCGTCATCTGGCCGAGCGCGGCGATCAAGTCGCAATCATTTGGGAAGGGGATGACCCTTCCGAGAGCCGCAACATCACCTACCGCGAGCTGCATGAACAAGTCTGCAAGTTCGCCAACGCCTTGCGCGGCCAGGATGTGCATCGCGGCGACGTGGTGACTATCTATATGCCGATGATCCCCGAAGCCGTGGTCGCCATGCTGGCCTGCGCCCGGATCGGCGCGATTCACTCGGTGGTGTTCGGTGGTTTCTCGCCGGAAGCCCTGGCCGGTCGCATCATCGACTGCCGCTCGAAAGTGGTGATCACCGCTGACGAAGGCATTCGTGCCGGCAAGAAAATCCCGCTCAAGTCCAATGTCGACGACGCGCTGACCAACCCGGAAACCAGCAGCATCCAGAAAGTCATCGTGTGCAAACGCACCGGTGGCGACATCAAGTGGAACCAGCATCGCGACATCTGGTTTGAAGACCTGATGAAAGTGGCGGGCAGTGTCTGCGCGCCGAAAGAGATGGGCGCTGAAGAAGCGCTGTTCATCCTTTACACCTCGGGTTCCACCGGCAAGCCGAAGGGCGTGCAACACACCACCGGCGGTTATCTGCTTTACGCCGCGATGACCCATGAGCGCGTGTTCGACTACCGCCCGGGCGAAATCTACTGGTGCACCGCCGACGTCGGCTGGGTCACCGGCCACACTTACATCGTCTACGGCCCGCTGGCCAACGGCGCGACCACCGTGCTGTTCGAAGGCGTGCCGAACTATCCGGACATCACTCGGGTGGCGAAGATCGTCGACAAGCACAAGGTCAACATCCTCTACACCGCGCCCACCGCGATCCGCGCGATGATGGCGTCGGGCAAAGCCGCTGTTGAAGGCGCTGACGGCAGCAGCCTGCGTCTGCTGGGTTCGGTCGGTGAGCCGATCAACCCGGAAGCGTGGGATTGGTACTACAAGAACGTCGGTCAATCCCGTTGCCCGATCGTCGATACCTGGTGGCAGACCGAAACCGGCGGCAACATGATGAGCCCGCTGCCGGGCGCTCACGGCCTCAAGCCGGGTTCGGCGGCACGACCGTTCTTCGGTGTGGTGCCGGCACTGGTGGATAACCTGGGCAACATCCTCGAAGGCGTTGCCGAGGGCAACCTGGTGATTCTCGATTCGTGGCCAGGCCAGGCGCGCACGCTGTATGGCGACCATGATCGCTTCGTCGACACCTACTTCAAGACCTTCCGTGGCATGTACTTCACCGGTGACGGTGCGCGTCGTGACGAGGACGGTTACTACTGGATCACCGGGCGCGTGGATGACGTGCTCAACGTGTCCGGCCACCGCATGGGCACCGCCGAGATCGAGAGCGCGATGGTTGCGCACCCGAAAGTCGCCGAGGCGGCCGTGGTCGGTGTGCCGCACGACATCAAGGGGCAGGGCATTTATGTCTACGTCACCCTGATCGCTGGCGAAGAGACGAGCGAGCAGTTGCGCCTGGAACTGAAGAATTGGGTGCGTAAAGAGATCGGCCCGATTGCTTCGCCGGATGTGATTCAGTGGGCGCCGGGGCTGCCGAAGACCCGTTCGGGCAAGATCATGCGCCGGATTCTGCGCAAGATTGCGACCGCTGAATATGATGGGTTGGGGGATATTTCGACCCTGGCGGATCCGGGTGTGGTGCAGCATTTGATTGATACGCATAAGACGATGAATGTTGCGTAAGTAGCGATTCTTGAGTCATCGAAGCCCTGCCAGGTGTTGAGTCTGGTGGGGCTTTTTATTGCCTGAGGTTTTTGTGTTGTCTGTTCTGGCCTCTTCGCGAGCAGGCTCGCTCCTACATCTATGGTTACCCCCTTTTCTGCAATACTGTTTTTGATACGTGTTTGGCTTGCTTTCATCTATCCGGCGTCTGAGTGGGGGGGTGTCCCCGCGCCTCGATGAGAATCGATGCCCAACGACCCTAATTAGTGGAACGGCCTTTCAGCCGTGTAGGAGCCCAGGGTTGTCGTCAGGCCGGTTGGCCGTTCACGTCATCAGTTATCCAGCATCGCAAAACCAGGTGGGTGGTGCTCGGGTGACAGCGGGGTCAGGCGTTCATCGCGGCTGGCCCCGCATCGAATTCAGTGTGGTGGGCTGCAATCGCCCAAGCGATTCGGGCCAGCTTGTTGGCCAACGCACAGACCACAAGGTTGGAGTGATGGCGGGACGCCAAGAGCTGGCGGACCCAGTCCGCCAAAGCGCCTTTTTGTCGATCCAGCTGTATCAAGTACACGCGGGCGCACTGGATGAGCAGGCGTCGCTGGTTTCGATCGCCACGTTTGCTGATACCCAGCAGCACGGTTTTGTCGCCCGTGGAATGTTGTTTGGGCACCAATCCGATGGAGGCCGCATAGCCGCGCCCGCATTTGAACTGCTTGCCATCACCGAGCTCGGCAGCCAGGGCGCTGGAGGTGATCGGGCCGACACACGGCATGGTCATCAAACGCGCCGCCAGATCATCTTCAGCGGCCTGGCATTCCACGTCTTTATCCAGCGCTTTGACCTGCCCATCCAGGTAATTGAAGTGCCCATGCAGCAGCATCAGATTTTTCTTGATGCGTTCAGAAAATGAACTCACCTCAAGCAACGCTGGAAGCTCTTTGATGGCTTTGAAGCCGGCGGCGAGACTGACGCCCACCTCCAGCAGGGCGGCGTGAATCCGATTGACGGTCGCCGTGCGGTCTTTAATGAACGACTCACGTAGCGAATTGGCCATGGCCAGCGCCTGCTGGGCTTGGGTTTTGGGTGGTACAAAACGCATCGTGGGCCGGGTCGCCGCCTCGCAGATCGCTTCGGCATCAGCGAAGTCGTTTTTGTTGCTTTTTACGTAAGGACGCACCAGATGAGGGGCAATGAGCTTGGGTGTATGCCCGAGCCTGGCGACCTCTTGCGCCATGAAGTGGGCGCCGCCACAGGCTTCCATCACGACGGTGCAGGGCGCGAGATTTGCGAGGTGCTGCGTGAGCGCCACCCGCGTAAATTTTTTACGGTAAAGCTCATGGCCGCGATCATCTTGCGCATGCAGGTGAAAGGTATGTTTTCCCAGGTCGATGGCGGCGATAGCTACGTTGTTCATGGCAATGATCTCCGATGAGCCCCCTGTGAAGGTTAGTGGGCGATCACAGGGGGCGGTGGGGGTAGCCATTTCATTAGTGAATCTCCGTAACCGCTCCACAAACTACACCTTCAAATGAACCGATAGCTCGTCGATGCTGTGCTCCCAATTTTTCTGGTGCCAGCCCATGATGCGTCCCGACCCCAAGGTCAAAGCCGTTTACCTCTACCCCAAACCGGTCGATTTCCGGAAATCCATCAATGGCCTGGCGGCTTTGGTCGAGTTGGATATCAAGGTCGCGGTGTTCGACCCGGTGTTGTTTGTCTTCCTCAATCGCACGCGCAACCAAGTGAAAATTCTGTATTGGCACCGCAACGGCTTCTGTTTGTGGCTCAAGCGCCTGGAGGCTGAGCGCTTCAAGACCAAGCCGGATGCGGATGACAAAGCCATCGAGCTGACGGTGCGGGAGTTGAACCTCCTACTGGAGGGAATCGACCTCTGGGGCAATCAACCTCACAAGGTGCTGACACCACGCTTCGTCACCTGAGCCGGTATAATCCACGGCATGATTTCCGTGCCCGAAACCCTTCCTGACGACCCTATTTTGCTGAAACAGCTTTTTCTGTCGCTGCATGAGCAGATGTTTTCGAAGGACAAGGAAATGTCTGCCAAGGATGAGCAGATCGAGCGTCTATGGGCGCATCGTTCGAGGGTTCTGACGACGATCAGACGCTTGATGCCAAAAAGAGGCGGAGAGTTGATTCTGGCAAGCGATGAGCAGACATTTTTTTGCGATTTACTCTGATACGCTGCTGAAACACTCGTTTACAGGAGTTGTTCGTATGATTGGCAAGTTAATTTCGACGGGTTTCAGTTTGGCCACCTTGCCCGCCCGCCTGACTTTTCGCAGCGTCCGCGCCTTGGCCATGACGCCTGCCGAAGCCAGCCGCCTGCTGGCGGACATGCGTCAGGCATCGGATCAGGCGGTGCAGGAACTCCAGGGGCTGTTGGCCAACGTCGATGCGGACATGACCCACAAAACGGCGCACCTCAGTGCTGCCGACAAGCGCCTGGCAGCCGAACTGGCCCTGCACGCCGCCGAACAACACCTGAACATGGCCGCGATCAACATTCTGCGGGCCGTCTGGCTGACGCTTCACTCGACGCCGAACTTGCCGCCAAGCGAGCTTGATAAGCGGCTTGAACAGACACGTAACGACTAACAGACCGTCCGGCGGATCGGTCGATCCGAGCGAGAAATGGAGGCTCAGCATCCTTGAATCGGCGCTTCATGTGCAGGTGGGGTTTATGGAGCGCTTACGAATCTCCGGCGAATATGGAATTTGTGCCCGACTCAAATCCAAATGTAGAGCGAGCCTGCTCGCGAAGGCGTCCTGTCAGGCACCAACTAAACAACTGCCAATAATTATCGGCTTCATCCGTAGGCCATTTCCCGCTGTTACCCGCCACCCTTCAAGTAACTGAATGTGTAACCGCTCAATCCGATCCGGGGCGATGGGAAACGCAAACCCCCGCATCAGCGCAGCAATATGACCCGCCAGAAATAAGAACCCACGCTACGCTTGCCGGATTAGAAGGCTTTGCCAATAATAGGCCCGCAATTTGCAATATAGATCGGTTCACTGTCTTTTGCTCTTGCATGAAATTGCAAGGCTGTCAACGTGCTCGAGCGGCTTTCTCGGTGCTTCTGTAATTTGTTGTCGCATTGAAGAAATATCGGCTTCGGGCCTGTCGTTAGAATGCCGATCACTCGCTCGTCGTTGCCTGTGTTGAAAATTCGCACATGCACTGTAGGACGCAGCAACGCTTTCCGGTTCCACTCATTCGCATATTGGGCTGTCGCTCACTCTGCCGTTTTAGCCCTTTACCGATGGAGTCCCAAGATGAAGAAACTCGTGCTGCTTGGCGCCCTGGCACTGTCCGTGCTGTCCCTGCCAACCTTCGCCGATGAAAAGCCTCTGAAAGTTGGTATCGAAGCGGCTTACCCTCCGTTCGCTTCCAAAGCGCCGGACGGCAGCATCGTTGGTTTCGACTACGACATCGGCAACGCTCTGTGCGAAGAGATGAAGGTCAAGTGCGTGTGGGTCGAGCAAGAGTTCGACGGTCTGATCCCGGCACTCAAAGTGCGCAAGATCGACGCGATCCTGTCGTCCATGTCGATCACTGAAGATCGCAAGAAGTCCGTGGACTTCACCAACAAGTATTACAACACCCCGGCCCGCCTGGTCATGAAGGCCGGCACTCAAGTCAGCGAAGGCCTGACCGAGCTGAAGGGCAAGAACATCGGCGTGCAACGTGGTTCGATCCACGAGCGTTTCGCCCGCGAAGTCCTGGCCCCGCTGGGTGCAGAGGTCAAGCCGTACGGTTCGCAGAACGAAATCTACCTCGACGTCGCTGCCGGTCGCCTCGACGGCACCGTGGCAGACGCTACGCTGCTGGATGACGGTTTCCTGAAAACCGACGCCGGTAAAGGTTTTGCTTTTGTTGGCCCGGCCTTCACCGACGTCAAATACTTCGGCGACGGCGTGGGTATCGCGGTTCGCAAGGGTGACGCGCTGAAAGACAAGATCAACACCGCGATCGCCGCCATTCGCGAGAACGGCAAATACAAGCAAATCCAGGACAAATACTTCGCCTTCGATATCTACGGCAAGTAACACGTCCCGGCGACAAGTCCGAAATGGCGCAAGCAACAGGATCTCTGAGGTTTGCGCCATTTTTTCATCCCAACTTTCGAGGACCTGAATCATGTTGAAAGGCTACGGGGCTGTCATCCTCGATGGCGCATGGCTGACGCTTCAGCTCGCCTTGTCGTCCATGGCCCTGGCCATCCTGCTGGGTCTGATCGGCGTTGCGCTGCGTCTTTCCCCGGTGCGCTGGCTGGCCTGGCTGGGCGATCTGTATTCCACGGTGATCCGCGGGATTCCCGACCTGGTGCTGATCCTGCTGATTTTCTACGGTGGTCAGGACCTGCTCAACCGCGTCGCTCCGATGCTGGGCTATGACGATTACATCGACCTGAACCCCTTGGCCGCCGGTATCGGCACCCTGGGCTTCATCTTCGGTGCGTACCTGTCGGAAACCTTCCGTGGCGCATTCATGGCGATCCCGAAGGGTCAGGCAGAAGCCGGCATGGCGTACGGCATGAGCAGTTTTCAGGTGTTCTTCCGGGTGTTGGTGCCGCAGATGATTCGCCTGGCGATTCCGGGCTTCACCAACAACTGGCTGGTATTGACCAAGGCCACCGCGTTGATTTCGGTGGTGGGTCTGCAAGACATGATGTTCAAGGCCAAGCAGGCGGCAGATGCCACCCGCGAGCCTTTCACCTTCTTCCTCGCAGTGGCGGCGATGTACCTGGTGATCACCAGTGTCTCGTTGCTGGCATTGCGTCACCTTGAGAAGCGCTACTCGGTAGGCGTAAGGGCGGCTGATCTATGATCTTCGACTACAACGTCATTTGGGAGGCCCTGCCGCTGTACTTCGGCGGCCTGCTGACCACCCTCAAATTGCTCGCGCTGTCGCTGTTTTTCGGTCTGCTGGCGGCCTTGCCGCTGGGCCTGATGCGCGTCTCGAAGAACGCCGCCGTCAACATGAGCGCGTGGCTCTTCACCTACGTGATCCGCGGCACGCCGATGCTGGTGCAGCTGTTTTTGATCTACTACGGTCTGGCGCAATTCGAAGCGGTGCGTGAAAGCTTCTTGTGGCCGTGGCTGTCCAGCGCAACGTTCTGTGCGTGCCTGGCGTTCGCGATCAACACCAGCGCCTACACCGCGGAAATCATCGCCGGCAGCCTGCGCGCTACGCCGAACGGTGAGATCGAAGCGGCCAAGGCGATGGGCATGTCGCGCTTCAAGATGTACAAGCGCATCCTGCTGCCATCGGCCCTGCGCCGGGCGCTGCCGCAGTACAGCAACGAAGTGATCATGATGCTGCAGACCACCAGTCTGGCGTCCATCGTGACCCTGATCGACATCACTGGTGCCGCTCGCACGGTCAACGCCCAGTTCTACTTGCCGTTCGAAGCGTACATCACGGCGGGCGTGTTCTACCTGTGCCTGACCTTCATGCTGGTGAAGCTGTTCAAACTGGCCGAGCGCCGTTGGCTGGGCTACCTGGCCCCGCGGAAGCACTGATATGGAACGCATCGATCATGTATTGCCGTGGAGCCACCTGGGCAGCGAACGCCAGGTTTCGGTGTTCCGTTTCGGCACTGGCGAGCGCAAGGCTTACATTCAGGCCAGCCTGCACGCCGACGAATTGCCGGGCATGCGCACGGCCTGGGAGCTGAAAAAGCGCCTGGCCGAACTCGAAGCCCAAGGCCTGCTCAACGGTGTGATCGAGCTGGTGCCGGTGGCCAATCCACTGGGCCTCGGTCAACTGCTGCAAGGCAGTCATCAAGGGCGTTTCGAAGCGGGCAGCGGCAAGAATTTCAACCGTGATTTCGTCGAGCTAAGTGAGCCTGTGGCCGCTGCGCTGGACGGGCATCTGGGTGATGATCCGCACGCCAACATCCGCTTGATCCGCCAGGCCATGAGCGATGCTTTGGCCGCATTGCCACCGGCCGCGAGCCAGTTGCAAGGCATGCAGCGCGTTTTGCTCAGCCATGCCTGCACCGCCGATGTGGTGCTGGATCTGCACTGCGATTGCGAAGCCGCGTTGCACATGTACGCCTTGCCGCAACACTGGCCGCAATGGCGTTCGCTCGCCGCGCACCTGAATGTGAAAGTGGGCCTGCTGGCGGAAGATTCCGGCGGCAGTTCTTTCGACGAGGCTTGCTCGCTGCCGTGGCTGCGTCTGTCGCGTCAGTTTCCGGACGCGCAGATTCCGCTGGCCTGCCTGGCGACTACCATTGAATTAGGTGGTCAGTCTGACACCGGTCGCGCTGACGCCGAGGCTTACGCTGAAGGCATTCTCGCGTTCCTCGCCGAGCAGGGTTTGATCAGCGGCGAATGGCCGAAACCTGCGCAGGACGCCTGCGAAGGCATGCCGTTCGAAGGCACCGAAATGCTGTTCGCACCGCATCCTGGCGTGGTGAGTTTTTTGCGTAAACCCGGTGAGTGGATCGAAGCCGGCGACGAGATTTTCGAAGTGATCGATCCGTTATCGGATCGGGTCAGCACGGTGTGTGCTGGTACGTCCGGGGTGCTGTTTGCCATTGAACGGCTGCGTTATGCCCAACCCGGTTTCTGGCTGGCCAAGGTGGCGGGGCGCGAAGCGCTACGTCACGGGCGCTTGCTCAACGACTGACTGACTGTTTTTGTGAGAACCGACCGCATGTACAAACTTGAAGTCCAAGACCTGCATAAACGCTATGGCAGTCACGAAGTGCTCAAGGGCGTGTCCCTGAAAGCGGCGGCTGGCGATGTGATCAGCATCATCGGCTCCAGTGGCTCCGGCAAAAGTACTTTCCTGCGCTGCATCAACCTGCTGGAGCAGCCGCACGCGGGCAAGATTCTGCTCAACAATGAAGAGCTGAAACTGGTGGCCAGCAAGGACGGCGCGCTGAAAGCCGCCGACCCGAAACAGCTGCAACGCATGCGTTCGCGCCTGTCGATGGTGTTCCAGCATTTCAATCTGTGGTCGCACATGACCGCGCTGGAAAACATCATGGAAGCGCCGGTCCACGTGCTTGGCATGTCCAAGGCCGAAGCCCGCGAGAAAGCCGAGCACTACCTGAACAAGGTCGGTGTGGCACATCGTAAAGACGCTTACCCGGGCCACATGTCCGGTGGCGAGCAGCAGCGCGTAGCGATTGCCCGTGCGCTGGCGATGGAGCCTGAGGTGATGCTGTTCGACGAACCGACCTCGGCCCTCGACCCGGAACTGGTCGGCGACGTGCTGAAAGTGATGCAGGCCTTGGCCCTCGAAGGCCGGACCATGGTGGTGGTGACCCACGAAATGGGCTTCGCCCGTGAAGTGTCGAACCAGTTGGTGTTCCTGCACAAAGGTGTCGTCGAAGAAAGCGGCAACCCGCGTGAGGTGCTGGTCAATCCACAGTCCGAGCGTCTGCAACAATTCCTCTCGGGCAGCCTGAAGTAATCAGGACTGCCGTTGTGCACCCCTGTAGGAGCTGTCGAGTGAAACGAGGCTGCGATCTTTTGATTTGAACAATCAATGTCAAAAGATCGCAGCCTCGTTTCACTCGACAGCTCCTACAGGGGGACTTGCGTTCATTTACGGGCTAGCATTGGCCCATGCCTTCATCACTGTTTTCGTTTCGGATTGCCCGCCATGACTGCCCATCGAATTGGTTTCCTGATTTGGCCCAGCACTAAAGCACTGACGCTTGCGCTGGCTGAGGAGGCCTTGCGTGTTGCCCAGCGTGTGCATCCGGACGTGGTCTACGAACTGTCGTTCTTGCAGGCCGAACCGCCGACCGAAGGCGCCTGGCAATTGCCGGGTGACCCGTGGGCCGGCAAGCTCGAAAACTTCCAGAAACTGTTCCTGCTCGCCGATGAGCCGCCGACCACACTCGCGCCGGCGCTCAGCAGCGCGTTGAAACAATTGGTGCGAGCCGGTTGCGTGATCGGTGGTTTGTCGGCCGGTGTTTACCCGTTGGCGCAGCTCGGTTTGCTCGACGGTTATCGCGCTGCCGTGCACTGGCGCTGGCAGGACGATTTCGCCGAACGTTTCCCGAAAGTCATCGCCACCAGTCATCTGTTCGACTGGGATCGCGATCGCCTGACCGCGTGCGGCGGCCTGTCGGTTCTCGACTTGCTGCTGGCAGTGCTGGCCCGTGACCACGGCGCCGAACTCGCTGGCGCCGTATCCGAAGAACTGGTGGTCGAGCGCATTCGTGAAGGCGGCGAACGCCAGCGTATCCCGCTGCAGAATCGCCTCGGCTCCAGTCATCCGAAGCTCACCCAAGCGGTGTTGCTGATGGAAGCCAACATCGAGGAACCGCTGACCACCGACGAAATCGCCCAGCACGTGTGCGTGTCCCGTCGGCAACTGGAACGGATCTTCAAGCAATACCTCAACCGTGTGCCGAGCCAGTACTACCTGGAGTTGCGCCTGAACAAGGCCCGGCAGATGTTGATGCAAACCAGCAAGTCGATCATCCAGATCGGCCTGTCGTGTGGCTTCTCTTCGGGACCACATTTCTCCAGCGCCTACCGCAACTTCTTCGGCGCCACGCCGCGGGAAGATCGCAATCAGCGGCGCAGCAGCAGCCCGTTCGAGTTGTCGTCGGTGTCGTCCGAGCGTGGGTGAAGCTCCCCACGCCACAAGTCGAGCGCCGGACTAAGCCTCGATTTCGGACCCTTCGGACGTCGAAATGTCCATTTCACCCCGGTTGATCACCTCTTCCACCCCAAAGTCCACACGGGTGCGTTCGTAATAGTCGATCAGCTGTCCCAGGCTTTCCTCGGAAAGCGGGTTGCCGCGCAAGGTGATGTTTTCCGCCGTTTCCACTGGCAGTTCCATCAGGTCGCTGGGGATTTCGGTGATGGCATTCATGCTGAGGTCGGCCCAGTCCAGTTCCGCCAGTTGAAGTAGTCCGGGCGGTATTTCGGTAATGCCGGTGTCGTTGAGCAGAACGGTCGACAGGTCCGGCATCTGCCTCAGATCAGGTGTATGCCCCAGTGGGTTGTAACCCAGGTCGAGGTAGTCGAGATGCTCCATGCCGGCCAGCGCGTTTGCCGATTCCGCTGACAAACCGATGCGGCATTGTGGCAGTGACAGTGAGCGCAGCCGGCCCATCTTGAACACGGCGTCGGGCATGTCGCCCAGATGAAACTCGCGCAGGCGCAGGGTTTGCAGGTTGGGGAAAGATTGCAGGAATTGCCCAATGCGAGTCACGCCACCGACACTTCGCATCTCCAGCGTGGACACATGGCCGAAGTCGGCATTGAGGGCAGGCAATTCTCCATTGATCGGTTCAGTGATGAACAGTTCAAACGTTGGCTGAAGCGAATCATTGAAATCATCCAGTTCGGACTCATGACGCCAGCAGCGCTCCAGCGCTTGCTTGAATTCGTCGCGGTTGGCGTGCTCGATTGACAATTGCTCGGCCGTGAACGGTTCACCCGTCAGCGGGTGCCGGGCCGGCACGTCAGTCGTCCAGGCGGAGAGGTCATTGCTCAATTGAGTGAGTTCTGCTTCCAGCTTTGCCAGTTCGGCTCGGCCCTCTGCCAATGTGCCGGGCAATTCGTAGACGAAGTCGCTCGCCTGTTCGATTTCCAGGTTTGGATACAGCGCGTTGACACGTTGAACATCCGCCTCGGGCGCCGATACATCCAGATCGTACGAAGTCTCGAAGTAATACTGCTTGATCAGGTCGCGTGCCTGGTCGTTGAGCGGGTTGTCAGCAAGATGCACGCCGCGCTTTTCATACACGGGGCTCTCGAACAGTTCGGCAGGCAACTCGCTGATGTTGTTGTTCATCAGCAAGAGGGTGTTGAGACGCGTGTGCTGCAAGGCGCCGCCGGGAATATCGGTCAGTCCGGTTTCGCTCAGGTCCAGATGAATGAGTGCTGGCATTGAATCGATCCGAGGCGCCCCTTCGATCGGATTCCGGTAGAGATCCAGCATCATCAGTTTTTTCATTGATGACAGCTTTGACCAGGCGACGGCATCGATATTGATCGCGCAATCGCTGAGTATCAGTGCCTCAAGATGTGCCATTTGCCCGATCACTTCGGGAAGTGAATTCAGGGAGAAGCGGCGCAACTCCAGTCGACTGAGTCCGGTGAATTGCTGCAGGAAACCGGTGACGCCATGCACGGCATGATTGCCCTCGAGTACGAGCACTGAAACATGGCTGAAGTCTGCCGTCAGGTGCGGCAGGTCTCCCGGGACAGGCTCGGTAAATCGCAGCACATAGCGGTAGGTGCCATCCGGCGCGTCGAAGTCCCGCACGGTCTGGCGCCGCCAACTGTCCTGGATTTCCTGAGCCAGCAATCGGCGATTGTGTTGCGCTACCTGTTGTTCCACGTCACTCAACGTGAGCCCGGTTTCAGGGTGGACGGTAGGGGCATCGCTGACCCAGCGGTCCAGATCCTGATGCAACTGGTCGAGTTCACGGCCCAGGCGTGGAAGTTCTGTCCGCGGACCATCGGGGTGGCGTTGGAGATCGGAGACCACGGAGCGCAGCTCTTCCGCATCCAGGCCGGGATAAACCTCGCGAACCCGGTCATTGAGTGTTGGCGTCTGGCCATGACTTCGGCGGTAACCTTCCGTGCCACCGGGCAAGCGCATGGTGGTCGGATCGTAAAAGGGTTTTCGAAGCGGATTTTTGGCGAACAGCGTGCGCAATTCCGGTTGATTGATCGCCTGCTCGGCGATGCGCCGTTTGAACGCTTTGGCGTCTTCGGCAGAAAACCCCAGCGCCGTTCGCTCTGTCTCCGGCAGCGCCTGTAGCAGGGCGTGATAAAAATCGACGGCTGGCTCGCTGTCGCCATGCACCTGATAAGTGCCGTCGTCCGCGTGCATCAGTGTTCTGAGGATCGACGCCTCGTTCGGTCCAATGCTGTCGCGCAATGACCCGGTCTCGGAAAACTCCCTGACTTCGATACGCAGTCCGGCCGGCCAGCCGGGCATCGATTCGAGGCTGTGCAAGGCCAGTCGGTGAGTGTCCGCCGTGTCCATGCCATCGAGAAAGAAACCTTCATAAGCCCTGGCGACACGTACCGCTTCCATGGCTTTGACGGCCACATCTTTCAGGCGTTGCGGAACGCGTCCGTCGTGCAGTTGCAGCAGCTCGGAGCCGGAAGCGTTGTCCACCAGTTCTTGCGCGATGTCTGTTGGCAGGCCCCGGACTTCACCCTGCAACAGCAGAACCTGACGATCATCGGTTTTTTCCAGTTCGCGGTAGCGGGATTCGAACAGCGACAGGCGCTGGTTCAGCGCTTGATAGTGGTCGGGGTGCTCGGGCTGCTCAGTCAGCGCCTGAATATCGCGATCAATTGTGTAGCGCTTGATGGTGTCGGTCAGCAACGATGGCGGGCGCTGGTGCTCGATATGGGTCTCGCGCAATACATTGTCGTGAAAACCGCTGATGCTCAGGATTTGCTCGCGTTCGGCGCTGCTGAACGATTCGACACTGTGCCCGAGGCGGCGCATCACGGTGTCCCGGTCCCACGTCAAGGGTTGATCCAGTGTTGTCTGCCAGGCGCCATGCCGGTTGTGCCGCAGCGGCGGTTTATAAACATCGGCGCGGTCCGGATGCTCAATCTGGAAGCGACCGGTTTCGCTATCGGGTTTGACGGCATAGAGCTTGTCCTCCAGGCGCAGCAGCGTTTTGCCGTTGTGCTGATACAAGCCGAGCTGATCGGGCGTGGCGGTTTTCGGCAAATCGACAGACTGCTCGTAAGGCGCGAGGTCCGGTTTCCAGTAGCGGGTTTTGCCTGCGACGGTTTCGACCGGTTTGAGCGTGGAGAACAGCGCCACGGCTTCGCTGGACATCAAGCGGCTGAATGCACCGGCCGCCAGGGCGCCGCCCACTGCGAATGTCCCGAGTTGCACCACCGATTCAACGAGGGTCATCACGTGTCCGAAGGCTTCAGTCTTCAGGCCTTCGGCCCAGTCGACAATGCCTTCGAAGGTTTCGTCGAGTACCTGGTAGGCCATGTAGGCCAGCATCAGCTCACCCAGAAACGGGATAAAGGGCAGGGCCACGAACGCTGCGACCTCGAGAATCGTGGTCGCCACTTTACTGAACGCATCCCACAGTGCCCAACGTGCAGCACGGTCGGCACTGGCGGTGGAAACGGCCAGGGTGCGTGCGTCATTGAGGATCTTGTTCACTTGCCGTTGGTAAAGGTGAGTCCACAGGCCGGTCTTGATCGGGGTCACCGAGAACTGCAGGTTGGGTTTGTCGATGGGGGTGTCTCGCCAACTGGGCAGCGGATCGCCGTGCTGGCGTTCATGCCAGGTCACGGTGCTCAGGCGCCGGGACAGGTCGGCAAAAAAATGCCCTCGTTCCTGATGATCGACAAATCGGCTGAAGAACGCCTGATAAGCGGGAGAGCGTAGTTTGCGGGTCAGGTCTTTGATGAACGTCAATGAGTCGGGATAGTGTTTGAGCGGATGCTCCGGATCGTCGGGGATGTAGACGAGGATCGGCGTTGCCTGCCGCGAGCGTTCAAGGTCGGGCGCGAACACCACTATGCCGGTCAGCAATGAGGACATGATCTTCAAGTCATGACCGTGCAGCAGTTGATTATCCTGCTGCATGCCTTCGGGGCCTTCCCGAAAATCCAGCAGCAAGTCGATCGGCAGGTCTCCCCGCATATCCGCCTGTTCCAGCGCGACTCGAAAGGCGGCTTTGTGTGTACTGACAACGTTCGATTCCAGTACCGCGCCGGCCACCGGCTGGTTCAGCCCGAGAAATCCTTTCAGGTAAGCCTCGTATTGGCCGCCGATATCCAGTTCCCGACACAGCCGGGTGAAGTCCTGAATAGAGAGGCGGCGCTTGATCGCGGGCAGCGTGTCGAACTGCCCGGTGGGTGAGGGCTGAGTGATGAACGTCGAGGCGGACTCGTAGGCGTCGGCTTTGGTTTCCGCGTCCTGAAAGTTATGCAGCGCGGCATCGAGCAGCGATACCGTCCAGGTGCGCGTGGCACCGGACTTGATCGGAAACCATGGGATGTTCTGAGGAATGTACAGGCGCAGGAAGGTGGTCTTGACGTCCAGCTCAAGACCAAAGCGGGTTTTCAGTGCTGCAGTGAGCAGCGATTCGGCAAAGTCCCGGGCGTTTTGCAGTCTCGACAACCGCGCTTCCAGATGATTGCGCTGTGTCCAGTGCTCCTCGCTGACCCTTTTCACTGACTGGTGGTGTTGGCGGGTTGCGCGGGTGTGCCAGTCCGGCATTTGTAGTCGCGCGCTTTTTAGCGCATTGCGCGTAGCAGGCGAGGCTTTTAACAGCCAGTCGGGCAGATTGTTGAGCGCGTGATGGAAGTGAGCGTCCGGCGGAGCAGTAGGTTCGGGTTCTTGCTGATTCATTGCGCTAGTCCTTTAGCGATCGGATAGAACCCCAGCAAAACAGACGATGAAGGACTGCGTGCGGTACATATTTACCGCACCGCTCTACAACCCCGCCTATAAACTGCGCCGCCGGTTTAAACTGCGCCTTTGCGACCCTATTTGTCGCATTGCCGTAAACCCGGGAAAAACCGGGGTTTGCGCTATAAGAAGTTGTCGCTTGGCGGCAAGGCCGGGCTGAAAACTGTCCTTACAATCCTCACCAAGCTCGCCAGTTTCAGGCGAGTGTTCCTTTTCAGGAGACTCCGATGTCCGTTGAGCACGCTGCGGTAGAACGCGCCGATTTCGACCAGGTAATGGTTCCCAACTACTCGCCTGCCGCTTTCATTCCTGTGCGTGGCGCCGGTTCCCGCGTCTGGGACCAGTCTGGCCGCGAGCTGATCGACTTCGCCGGCGGGATTGCCGTTAACGTATTGGGCCACGCACATCCTGCGCTGGTCGGTGCATTGACCGAGCAAGCGAACAAGCTGTGGCACGTGTCCAACGTGTTCACCAATGAGCCGGCCCTGCGCCTGGCGCATAAGCTGATCGACGCGACCTTTGCCGAGCGTGCGTTCTTCTGCAACTCCGGCGCCGAAGCCAACGAGGCCGCGTTCAAGCTGGCCCGTCGTGTCGGTTTCGATCGATTCGGTAGCGAGAAGTACGAAATCATCGCCGCGCTCAACAGCTTCCACGGCCGTACCCTGTTCACCGTAAACGTTGGTGGCCAGTCGAAGTACTCCGATGGTTTCGGTCCGAAAATCACCGGCATCACCCACGTGCCATACAACGATCTGGCCGCGCTGAAAGCCGCCATTTCCGACAAGACCTGCGCCGTGGTCCTTGAGCCGATCCAGGGCGAGAGCGGTGTTATCCCGGCCGAACTCGACTACCTGCAAGGCGCCCGTGACCTGTGCACCGCGCACAACGCGCTGCTGATTTTCGACGAAGTGCAAACCGGCATGGGCCGCACCGGCAAGCTGTTCGCCTATCAACAATACGGCGTGATTCCGGACATCCTGACCAGCGCCAAGAGCCTGGGCGGCGGTTTCCCGATCGCGGCGATGCTGACCACTGAAGACCTGGCTAAACACCTGGTCGTCGGCACCCACGGCACCACGTACGGCGGCAACCCGTTGGCGTGCGCAGTCGCCGAGGCGGTGATTGATGTGATCAACACCCCTGAAGTGCTGGCCGGCGTCAACGCCAAGCACGACAAGTTCAAGGCTCGCCTGGAACAGATCGGCGAGAAATACGGCCTGTTCACCCAGGTTCGTGGCATGGGCCTGTTGATCGGCTGCGTGCTGAGCGATGCCTGGAAGGGCAAGGCCAAGGACATCTTCAACGCCGCCGAGCGTGAAGGCCTGATGGTGTTGCAAGCCGGCCCGGACGTGGTGCGTTTCGCCCCAAGCCTGGTGGTGGAAGATGCGGACATCAATGAAGGTCTGGACCGCTTCGAGCGTGCTGCGGCAAAACTGACGCAAGCCTGATAGACCCTTCGACGCCTGACCTTTCAGGCGTCGAACCCAATTTTTATGCCGGACCCGCTCTTCTGTAGGAGCGAGCTTGCTCGCGATGGAGTGTCAGTCGACACCAATGTGGCTGACCCACCATCGCGAGCAAGCTCGCTCCTACAAGGGTTCGGCTTATTTCCCCCAAAAGAGTTTCGAGAAAGGAGTGACACCATGCTGGTGATGCGCCCCGCGCAAATGGCTGATCTGGGCGAGGTACAGCGTCTGGCTGCGGACAGCCCGATTGGTGTCACTTCCTTGCCGGATGACGTTGAGCGCCTGAGCGACAAGATCGCCGCGAGCGAAGCTTCGTTCGCCGCCGAAGTCAGCTTCAACGGTGAAGAGAGCTATTTCTTCGTTCTCGAAGACTCCGCCACCGGCAAACTGGTGGGCTGTTCTGCCATCGTTGCGTCGGCCGGTTATTCGGAGCCGTTCTACAGCTTCCGCAATGAAACCTTCGTGCACGCTTCCCGCGAGCTGAAGATTCATAACAAGATTCACGTGCTCTCCCAGTGCCACGACCTGACCGGCAACAGTTTGCTGACCAGTTTCTACGTGCAGCGCGAGCTGGTGGGTTCGCCTTGGGCCGAGCTCAACTCTCGTGGTCGCTTGCTGTTCGTGGCCAGCCATCCGGAGCGCTTTGCCGATTCCGTGGTGACCGAGATCGTCGGTTACAGCGACGAAAACGGCGACTCGCCGTTCTGGGATGCCATCGGTCGCAACTTCTTCGACCTTAACTACGCCGAAGCCGAGCGTCTGTGCGGTCTGAAGAGCCGGACATTCCTCGCCGAGCTGATGCCGCATTACCCGATCTACGTGCCGCTGCTGCCGGACTCCGCGCAAGAAGCGATGGGCCAGGTGCATCCACGGGCGCAGATCACCTTCGACATCCTGATGCGCGAAGGCTTCGAGACCGATCACTACATCGACATTTTCGACGGCGGCCCGACCCTGCATGCGCGTGTTTCGGGGATCCGTTCGATCGCCCAGAGCCGTGTGGTTCCGGTGAAAATCGGCGAACCGGTCAAAGGCGCCGGTCGTCAGTACCTGGTGGCCAACGCCCAGTTGCAGGATTACCGCGCCGTATTGCTCGAGCTCGATTACGCGCCGGGCAAACCCGTGACTCTGGATCTGGAAACAGCCGAAGCCTTGGGCGTCGGTGAAGGTGCGAGCGTGCGCCTGGTGGCGGTTTAACGCCTGCTTGTCAACCTGGACAGCAGCAAGTGTTTCGCGGGTGGCGCAAGCGGCCCGTTTGAGGAGATAGCATGATCGTTCGTCCCGTACGCAGCAGCGATTTACCCGCTCTGATCGACCTGGCCCGCAGCACCGGCACCGGCCTGACCACCTTGCCGGCCAACGAAGAACGTCTGGCCCACCGGGTCGGCTGGGCCGAGAAGACCTTCCGCGGCGAAGCCGGGCGGGGCGATGCGGATTACCTGTTCGTGCTCGAAGACGACGACGGTCGCGTGGTGGGCATTTCCGCCATCGCCGGCGCCGTCGGCCTGCGTGAGCCCTGGTACAACTTCCGCGTTGGTCTGACCGTCAGTGCCTCGCAAGAGCTGAACATCTATCGCGAAATCCCGACACTGTTCCTGGCCAACGACCTGACCGGCAACTCTGAATTGTGCTCGCTGTTCCTGCACGCCGATTACCGCACGGGCCTCAACGGTCGCCTGCTGGCCAAGGCGCGGATGCTGTTCATCGCCGAGTTCCCGCAGCTGTTCGGCAACAAGATCATCGCCGAGATGCGCGGTGTGTCTGACGAAGCCGGGCGTTCGCCATTCTGGGAAAGCCTGGGTCGGCACTTCTTCAAGATGGAATTCAGCCAGGCCGATTACCTGACCGGCGTGGGCAACAAGGCGTTCATCGCCGAACTGATGCCGAAATTCCCGCTGTACACCTGCTTCCTGTCGCCGGATGCGCGCAACGTGATCGGCCAGGTTCACCCGGACACCGAGCCGGCGCTGTCGATGCTCAAGAGTGAAGGTTTCAGCTATCAGGGCTACGTCGACATCTTCGACGCCGGCCCTGCGGTGGAGTGCGAAACCGTCAAGATCCGCGCCGTGCGCGACAGCCAGGCGCTGGTGTTGGCCATTGGCACGCCGGGTGACGACGCCACGCCTTTCCTGATTCACAACCGCAAGCGCGAAGACTGCCGGATGACTGCCGCGCCAGCCCGCTTCGCCGCCGGTACTTTGGTTGTCGATCCGCTGACCGCCAAACGTCTTCAACTCAACGCCGGCGATCAAGTGCGCGCCGTTCCGTTGTCTGCTGCTCGGGAGTCGAAGTAATGAATTCGCTATACATCGCAGGTGAATGGCTGGCCGGTCAGGGCGAAGCCTTCCAGTCGCTGAACCCGGTGACCCAGCAAGTGCTGTGGGCCGGCGAGGGCGCTACCGCCGCTCAGGTTGAATCCGCCGTGCAGGCTGCGCGTCAGGCGTTTCCGGGTTGGGCCCGTCGTACTTTGGAAGAGCGCATCTCGGTGCTGGAAGCCTTTGCTGCCGCGCTGAAAACCAACGCTGACGAACTGGCGCGCTGCATCGGTGAAGAAACCGGTAAACCGCTGTGGGAAGCGGCGACTGAAGTGACCAGCATGGTCAACAAGATTGCGATCTCGGTGCAAAGCTACCGCGAACGCACCGGCGAGAAGAGCGGCCCGCTGGGCGACGCCACCGCCGTGTTGCGCCACAAGCCACACGGTGTGGTGGCGGTGTTCGGGCCTTACAATTTCCCGGGCCACTTGCCCAACGGTCACATCGTACCGGCGCTGCTGGCGGGTAACAGCGTGCTGTTCAAGCCGAGCGAACTGACGCCGAAAGTCGCCGAACTGACGGTCAAGTGCTGGATCGAAGCCGGCCTGCCGGCAGGCGTGTTGAACCTGCTGCAAGGCGCACGTGAAACCGGCATCGCCCTGGCGGCGAACCCGGGCATCGACGGCCTGTTCTTCACCGGTTCGAGCCGCACCGGCAATCACCTGCACCAGCAATTCGCCGGTCGTCCGGACAAGATCCTCGCGCTGGAGATGGGTGGTAATAACCCGTTGGTGGTCGATGAAGTCGCGGACCTCGATGCGGCCGTTTACACCATCATCCAGTCGGCATTCATCTCTGCTGGTCAGCGTTGCACCTGTGCTCGGCGCTTGCTGGTGCCGCAAGGCGCCTGGGGCGATACGCTGTTGGCGCGTCTGGTGGCGGTCAGCTCGACGATTGACGTCGGTGCCTTCGATCAGCAACCGGCGCCGTTCATGGGCTCGGTAATCTCCCTTGGCGCGGCAAAAGCGCTGATGGATGCCCAAGAGCATTTGTTGGCCAACGGTGCCGTGGCATTGCTGGAAATGACTCAGCCTCAGGCGCAAGCTGCCTTGTTGACCCCTGGCATTCTGGACGTGACCGCAGTGGCCGATCGTCCTGACGAAGAGCTGTTCGGCCCGCTGCTGCAAGTGATCCGCTACGCTGATTTTGAAGCGGCGATCGCTGAAGCCAACGACACCGACTATGGCCTGGCGGCCGGTCTTCTGTCGGACTCCGAAGCGCGTTATCAGCAGTTCTGGCTGGAAAGCCGCGCCGGTATCGTCAACTGGAACAAACAGCTGACCGGTGCCGCGAGCAGCGCACCCTTCGGCGGCGTCGGCGCCTCGGGCAACCATCGCGCCAGCGCCTACTACGCGGCAGATTACTGCGCGTACCCGGTGGCGTCGCTGGAAACGCCGAGCCTGACGTTGCCAGCGGCCCTCACGCCCGGCGTGAAAATGGCGTGATGCCCATCGCCAGCAGGCTGGCTCCCACAGGTTCGGTGGTGTTCACACATTTTGTGTACGACCCGATCACTGTGGGAGCCAGCCTGCTGGCGATGGCCACGCCTCGGTCTCAAATCTAGTTACTGAAGCCTATAACAACAGATTCTCGTGGAGCCTCGCTGATGAAATCCTATGAAGTCAATTTTGACGGTCTAGTGGGGCCGACCCATAACTACGGCGGCCTGTCCTACGGCAACGTCGCGTCCCAGAGCAACAGCCAGCAATCTTCGAACCCGAAGGAAGCCGCGCTGCAAGGCTTGGCGAAAATGAAAGCGTTGATGGAAATGGGCTTTCAGCAAGGCGTACTGGCGCCACAAGAGCGTCCTGACGTCGCCGCTTTGCGCCGCCTGGGTTTCAACGGCACCGACGCGCAAGTGATCGAGCGTGCAGCCAAAGACGCGATGCCGCTGCTGGTTGCCAACTGCTCGGCGTCGAGCATGTGGGTGGCCAACGCCGCCACGGTCAGCCCGAGTGCCGACACCGCGGATGGCCGCGTGCATTTCACCGCCGCCAACCTCAACTGCAAATACCACCGCAGCATCGAACACCCGACCACCAGCCGTGTGCTGGGCGCGATGTTCGCTGACCAGAAGCACTTCGCTCACCACGCCGCGTTGCCGGCGGTGGCGCAGTTCGGTGACGAAGGCGCGGCCAACCACACCCGTTTCTGCCGTGAATACGGCGAAGCCGGCGTCGAGTTCTTTGTGTTCGGTCGCAGCGCGTTCGACACCCGCTACCCGGCGCCGCAGAAGTACCCGGCGCGCCAGACCCTCGAAGCCTCGCAAGCGGTTGCCCGTCTGCACGGCTTGAGCGACGATGGCGTGGTCTACGCCCAGCAGAACCCGTTGGTGATCGATCAGGGCGTGTTCCACAACGACGTGATCGCGGTGGGTAATGGCGAAGTGCTGTTCTATCACGAGGACGCGTTCCTCGACACCGACCAGATGCTGGCCGAGCTGCAAAGCAAACTCGCCAAAGTCGGCGGGAAATTTCAGTCGATTTGCGTACCGCGTTCTGCGGTCAGTGTGGAAGACGCGGTGCGTTCCTACCTGTTCAACAGTCAACTGCTGTCGCGTCCTGATGGCTCGATGCTGTTGATCGTGCCGGAAGAATGCCGTGGCAACGAGCGCGTCTGGCAATACCTGCAAGGTTTGACCAGCTCTGGCGGCCTGATCCGCGAAGTCAAAGTCTTCGACCTCAAGCAAAGCATGCAGAACGGCGGTGGCCCGGCGTGCCTGCGCTTGCGCGTCGCCCTCAACGAAACCGAACTGGCGGCTGTCAACCAAGGGGTTATCATGACCGCACCGTTGTACGGCACGCTGACCGAATGGGTCGACAAGCACTACCGCGACCGCATGGCCGAAACCGATCTCGCGGACCCGCAATTGTTGCTTGAGTGCCGGACGGCACTGGATGAACTGACGCAAATCCTTAAACTGGGCGCGGTTTATCCATTCCAGATCAATTGAACGTCGAGAGCGTAAAACACATGAGCGATACCCTGCAGCTGATCCTTGAAGACACCGACGGCACGCAACTGGAAACTTCCTGCACCCGCGTCGCGGTCATTTGGCAAGGCAAAGAGCTGTGGATTCAGCACGACGGCCGCGGCCAACTGCTGATCGGCGTGGACGTCGAAGAAGGTGACGCTGAATACGCCAACCTGCTGCTGCGCCCATTGGCGACTAATCTGGTAAGTCTGCAACTGGAAATGGAACCGGCTGAAGTCGGCGACGAAGACCACGTGCACGGCCCGGATTGCGCACACGACCACTAAGGAAACCGCTCTATGCTCGCCCTCGGCAAACTGCTTGAACTGACCCTCGCCGGCCGCGAACCGGCGGAGAAGACTCAACTGACTGTCGAAGGCGTGCGGATGCGCTGGTTGAGCGAAGGTGCGCTGGAAGTCCGGCCACCTGAAGTTCGCGACAACGGCCTGGACCTGCTGCTGTCGGCGGGGATCCATGGCAACGAAACAGCGCCGATCGAGTTGCTTGATCGCCTGTTGCACGACATCGCTCGCGGCGACTTGAAGCCGCGCGCACGCATTCTGTTCCTGTTCGGCAACCCGGAAGCGATTCGCAAGGGTGAGCGCTTCATCGAGCAGGACGTCAACCGGCTGTTCAACGGCCGTCACGAACAAACCAGCGGCTCCGAATCCCTGCGCGCCTGTGAACTGGAACGGCTGGCGGCGAGTTTCTTCAGCCTGCCGGATCGTGAACGTCTGCATTACGACCTGCACACGGCGATTCGTGGCTCGAAAATCGAGCAATTCGCCCTTTATCCGTGGAAAGAAGGTCGCCAGCATTCCCGTCAGGAGCTGGCCCGCCTGCGCGCCGCCGGCATGGAGGCGGTGCTGTTGCAGAACAAACCGTCCATCGTTTTCAGCTCCTACACCTACGACAAGCTCGGCGCCGAGTCTTTCACCCTGGAGTTGGGCAAGGCACGGCCGTTCGGGCAGAACGATGGCGTCAACGTCTCCCTGTTGGAAACGCGCCTCAAACAGATCATCGAAGGCACCGAGCCGGAACTGACGGAAGAGGCACTGGACGGTTTGCAGCTGTTCAGCGTGGCGCGGGAAATCATCAAGCACAGCGACAGCTTCCGCCTGAACCTGCCGGCGGACATCGAAAACTTTTCGGAACTGGAAGTGGGTTATCTGCTGGCCGAAGACATCGCCCAGACCCGCTGGATCATCGAGGAAGAGGGCGCCCGGATCATCTTCCCGAACCCCAAGGTCAAGAACGGCCTGCGCGCCGGCATCCTGATCGTGCCGACCACCGACGACAACCTGGCCTGAATCCACCGTAAACCAATGTGGGAGCTAGCCTGCTAGCGATTGCAATGTGTCAGTCACCCTGGTTGTCGACTGATACTCCGCTATCGCCAGCAGGCTAGCTCCCACAGTTATGTCCGGTGTTTAGACGGCTAAGGCACGCGGCTCGGTGCGGCGCAACGCACGCATCTTGTGCAGCGTATCCGCACAGGTCTTCGCCGCTTCCTGACCTTTATGCACGAAATGCTCGAAGAAGAACTTCTGGTGCTCTTCACCGGCATGGAAGTGGTGCGGGGTCAGGGACACCGAGAACACCGGCACTTCGGTTTCCAATTGAACCTGCATCAGGCCACTAACCACAGACTGGGCGACGAACTCGTGACGGTAGATCCCGCCGTCCACCACCAGGGCTGCCGCGACAATACCGGCATAACGGCCGGTCTTGGCCAGCAACTTGGCGTGCAGGGGCATTTCAAAGGCGCCGCCGACTTCGAAGAAATCGATGTCGGACTCCTGATAACCCTGAGCAATCATCTCGGCGACAAAGCCTTTACGGCTCTGATCAACGATTTCCTTGTGCCAGCAGGCCTGGATGAACGCAACGCGCTCGCCCTGATGGTGTTTGCTTTTGCTATCGATTGCGGTGGGTTGCATGTTCTGACTCCTGTTTATGTAAAAAACAGGGCATATGAATCGAATGGGATTTAAGGGTGCGCACGCTCGCACGAATGCCCGCGGACGGCCCTTTGGCGCCAATCCCGTTCTCTCTTCATCCGGACTATGACCGTCGGCCCCGGGATCACACCGGGTCTGCTGACCTTGTCGCCAGTCACCGCCGAAGCCGTGCTGTCGCCAAGCGCTCGCGGGCTATGCGCATTGCGCGCAATTACCGCCGGTGGGGAGTTGCACCCCGCCCTGAGAACGTTTTGCCGTCAGATTGTCTGGCGGCGGAGCGTTTTTAACACATATTTTCTGCTGGTGCATGGCCAGCGTCGACGCGGAACCCTGTGGGAGCGGGCTTGCTCGCGAAAGCGGTGTGTCAGTCGCCAAAAATGTTGAATGTGCCGGCGCCTTCGTCGGAACGCCGCCCGGAGCAAGCCCGCTCCCACATGGATTGCGTTTTTTCCAGGTACTAAACGTCTTTTCCTCGTCCAAGGGTTGATTATTCGTCGTCATGACCGCAGTAACTCCATTACTGAACGGGATTTTCCCCTGCTTACCGAGGCCAGATTCATGAGCGTTATCGATCTTCGCAGCGACACCGTCACTCAACCGACCTCAGGGATGCTCGACGCGATGGCCAAGGCGGCCACCGGTGATGACGTCTACGGCGAAGATCCGACGGTCAATCATCTGGAAGCCGAGCTTGCCAATCGGTTGGGTTTTGCTGCGGCGCTGTTCGTGCCGACGGGCACCATGAGCAATTTGCTGGGCTTGATGGCGCACTGTGAGCGTGGAGACGAATACATCGTCGGCCAACAGGCCCACACCTATAAGTACGAAGGTGGCGGTGCGGCAGTGCTCGGTTCGATCCAGCCTCAACCGCTGGAAGTGCAGGCCGACGGTTCGCTGGATCTGGCCCAGGTAGCGGCGGCGATCAAGCCGGACGACTTCCATTTCGCCCGTACCCGTTTGCTGGCGCTGGAAAACACCATGCAGGGTAAGGTTTTGCCGCTCGAGTATCTGGCCCGGGCTCGCAGCTTCACCCGTGAACACGGTCTGGCCCTGCACCTGGACGGCGCGCGGCTGTACAACGCATCGGTGAAACTGGGCGTTGATGCCCGCGAGATCACCCGGCATTTCGATTCGGTGTCGGTTTGCTTGTCCAAAGGCCTGGGCGCGCCGATTGGCTCGGTGTTGTGCGGCTCGGTCGAGTTGATCGGCAAGGCGCGTCGACTGCGCAAAATGGTCGGTGGCGGCATGCGGCAGGCGGGTCTTCTGGCGGCGGCGGGTTTGTACGCGCTGGATAACAATGTCCAGCGTCTGGCCGACGACCATGCCAACGCGCTATTTCTGGCGGACGGACTCCGTAACGCCGGTTACGACGTCGAACCAGTCCAGACCAACATGGTTTACGTACAGATGGGCGACAAGGCCGAAGCGATCAAGGCCTTTGCCGCTGAGCGCGGGATCAAGCTCAGCGCCGCAGGCCGCCTTAGAATGGTCACGCACATGGACGTCAGCCGCGCGCAAATCGAGCAAGTCATCGCGACATTCGTCGAGTTTTCGCGCAACTGACAGCGTTAGCCGTCCAATTGACCGTTTCTATCGATAAACACGCTGTACCCCGCGCGCAGGGCCGATATAATGCGGCCCTTTGCCGTCGCTTCGTCTGTTGACGTTTCGCACAGGCCTTTGGCCGCAGCCTCCGTGGAAGAACCTAATGAAAAGCGCAGAAATCCGTGAAGCCTTCCTTCGCTTCTTCGAAGAGCAAGGCCACACCCGTGTAGCCTCCAGCTCTTTGATTCCGGGCAACGACCCAACCCTGCTGTTCACTAACGCGGGGATGAACCAGTTCAAGGACTGCTTCCTGGGCCAGGAAAAGCGCGCGTACACCCGCGCCGTCAGCAGCCAGAAATGCGTGCGCGCCGGCGGCAAGCACAACGACCTGGAAAACGTCGGTTATACCGCCCGTCACCACACCTTCTTCGAAATGCTGGGTAACTTCAGCTTCGGTGATTACTTCAAGCGCGACGCGATCACCTACGCCTGGAACTTCCTGACCTCCGACAAGTGGCTGAACCTGCCGAAAGAAAAGCTCTGGGTCACTGTCTACGCCAGCGATGACGAGGCGTACGACATCTGGACCAAGGAAATCGGGGTTCCGGCCGAGCGCATGGTTCGCATCGGCGACAACAAGGGCGCGCCATACGCTTCCGACAATTTCTGGACCATGGGCGATACTGGCCCGTGCGGTCCTTGCACCGAGATTTTCTACGATCACGGCGCCGACATCTGGGGCGGCCCACCGGGCTCGCCGGAAGAAGACGGCGACCGTTACATCGAAATCTGGAACAACGTGTTCATGCAGTTCAACCGCACCGCCGATGGCGTGTTGCACCCGCTGCCAGCACCGTCGGTCGACACCGGCATGGGCCTGGAGCGGATCAGTGCCGTGCTGCAGCACGTTCACTCGAACTATGAAATCGACCTGTTCCAGAGCCTGCTGAGCGCATCGGCCAAGGCCATCGGTTGCACCAACGACGCCCAGGCTTCCCTGAAAGTCGTGGCTGACCACATTCGTTCCTGCGGCTTCCTGATTGCCGACGGCGTGCTGCCGTCCAACGAAGGCCGCGGCTACGTGCTGCGCCGGATCATCCGTCGCGCCTGCCGTCACGGCAACAAACTGGGCGCCAAGGGCAGCTTCTTCTACCAGATCGTTGCGGCCCTGGTCGCCGAAATGGGCGAAGCTTTCCCTGAGCTGAAATCCCAGCAGGCGCACATCGAACGCGTGCTGAAAGCCGAAGAAGAGCAGTTCTCCAAGACCCTGGAGCACGGCCTGAAAATCCTCGAGCAGGATCTGGCCGAACTCAAAGGCGACGTGGTACCGGGCGACGTGGTGTTCAAACTCTACGACACCTACGGTTTCCCGATGGACCTGACCGGCGACATCGCTCGCGAGCGCAGCCTGACCATCGACGAAGAAGGCTTCGAGCGCGAAATGGAAGCCCAGCGCGTCCGTGCTCGTTCCGCCAGCTCCTTCGGCCTGGACTACAACAGCCTGGTCAAGGTTGATGTCGACACCGAGTTCACCGGCTACACCGCTCACAGCGGTTCGGCAAAAATCGTTGCTCTCTATAAAGACGGCCAATCGGTCGACGTGTTGAATGAAGGCGAAGAGGGCGTGGTTGTTCTTAACCAGACGCCGTTCTATGCGGAATCCGGTGGTCAGATTGGTGATTGCGGCTTCCTCCAGGCTGGCGCTGCGCGCTTCGATGTGCGCGACACCACCAAGACCGGCGGTGCGTTCCTGCACCACGGTGTGCTGGACTCGGGCAGTCTGATCGTTGGCTCGCCAGTTCAGGCGCAGGTGGATGCCGACGTACGTCACGCCACTTCGCTGAACCACTCCGCGACTCACTTGCTGCACGCCGCATTGCGTCAGGTGCTGGGCGATCACGTTCAGCAGAAAGGCTCGCTGGTCGACAGTCAGCGCCTGCGCTTCGACTTCAGCCACTTCGAAGCCATCAAGCCTGAACAACTGAAAGCGCTGGAAGACATCGTCAACGCCGAAATTCGCAAGAACTCCGAAGTTGAAACCGAAGAAACCGATATCGAAACCGCCAAGCAAAAAGGCGCCATGGCGCTGTTCGGCGAGAAATACGGCGACAACGTGCGCGTGCTGAGCATGGGCGATTTCTCCGTCGAGCTGTGCGGTGGCATCCACGCCAACCGTACCGGCGACATCGGCCTGCTGAAAATCATCAGCGAAGGCGGTGTGGCCTCTGGCGTGCGTCGTATCGAAGCGGTCACCGGCGCCGCAGCGCTGGCATACTTGAACGCTGCCGAAGAACAACTCAAGGAAGCGGCCAACCTGGTCAAGGGCAGCCGCGACAACCTGATCGACAAGCTGTCAGCTGTGCTGGAGCGCAACCGTCTGCTGGAGAAGCAACTCGAGCAGTTGCAAGCCAAGGCTGCCAGTGCGGCGGGCGACGATCTGTCGGCCTCTGCTCTGGACGTCAACGGCGTGAAAGTGCTGGCCGTGCGTCTGGACGGTCAGGACGGCAAGGCGCTGCTGGCGCTGGTCGATCAACTGAAAAACAAACTCGGCCGCGCAGTGATCCTGCTCGGCAGTGTCCATGAGGAAAAGGTCGTTCTGGTTGCAGGCGTAACCAAAGACCTGACTGGCCAACTCAAAGCCGGTGATTTGATGAAGCAAGCCGCTGCGGCAGTGGGCGGGAAGGGCGGTGGTCGTCCGGACATGGCGCAGGGCGGTGGTACTGACGCTGGCGCACTGGATGCAGCATTGGCCCTGACCGTTCCATTTGTAGAGCAGGGTTTATAAGGCAGTGTGCCCGGCCCGCAGTCTAGTGGCGGGCCGGAACGCTGTTTGAGTGATAATTTGGGCGCCCTTCATGGGCAGAGGCGGCTTTGAAATGGCTTTGATCGTACAGAAATTTGGAGGCACCTCGGTCGGCACTGTCGAGAGAATCGAGCAGGTCGCCGACAAGGTTAAGAAATTCCGCGATGCCGGCGATGACCTGGTGGTTGTGCTGTCTGCAATGAGCGGCGAAACCAACCGTCTGATCGATCTGGCCAAGCAAATCAGTGGCGACGGCCAACCGGTTCCGCGTGAACTGGATGTGATCGTTTCCACCGGTGAGCAGGTGACGATTGCCTTGTTGGCCATGGCGCTGATCAAACGCGGTGTGCCAGCGGTGTCCTACACCGGCAACCAGGTGCGGATTCTGACGGACAGCGCGCACAATAAAGCGCGTATCTTGCAGATTGATGACCAGAAGATTCGCGGTGATCTGAAAGCAGGTCGCGTGGTGGTTGTCGCCGGTTTCCAGGGCGTCGACGAGCACGGCAACATCACCACCCTCGGTCGTGGCGGTTCCGACACCACCGGCGTGGCGCTGGCGGCAGCCTTGAAGGCTGACGAATGCCAGATCTACACCGACGTCGACGGTGTCTACACCACCGACCCGCGTGTGGTGTCCGTGGCTCAGCGCCTGGACAAGATTACCTTCGAAGAGATGCTGGAAATGGCCAGCCTCGGTTCCAAGGTGTTGCAGATCCGTGCGGTCGAGTTCGCCGGCAAGTACAACGTTCCGCTGCGCGTACTGCACAGCTTCAAGGAGGGTCCGGGCACCCTCATTACTATTGATGAAGAGGAAACCATGGAACAGCCGATCATTTCCGGCATCGCTTTCAATCGCGATGAAGCCAAGCTGACCATCCGTGGCGTGCCAGACACCCCGGGCGTTGCATTCAAGATTCTCGGCCCGATCAGCGCCGCGAACATCGAAGTCGACATGATCGTGCAGAACGTTGCGCACGATAACACCACCGACTTCACCTTCACCGTGCATCGCAATGACTTCCAGGCCGCGCAAACCGTGCTGGAAAACACCGCTCGCGAGATCGGTGCCCGTGAAGTCGTTGGTGACATCAAGATCGCCAAGGTCTCGATCGTCGGTGTCGGCATGCGCTCCCACGCAGGTGTGGCCAGCCGCATGTTCGAATCCCTGGCGAAAGAAAGCATTAACATCCAGATGATCTCGACCTCGGAAATCAAAGTCTCCGTGGTGATCGAAGAGAAGTACCTGGAACTGGCTGTGCGCGCCCTGCACACGGCTTTCGAACTGGACGCGCCGGCCCGCACGGGCGAGTGATGCGTTTGCTGAAGGGCGCGGTCTGACCGCGCCCTTTTGTTTTTTTGAATGGTGCGGCCTGAAGCTGTTCTTTTGCCCGCGCTAGTCAATACTCAGGCATGTAGGGCTGCGATCGTTCAGGTTGTAGGTCGAGTGCCTTTTTTTTGCAGACTGTTGTCCCTGAAATGAAATGCGTGAGGAGAAAGGTATGCTGATTCTGACTCGTCGGTGCGCAGAAAGCCTGATTATTGGTGATGGCGAAATCACCGTGACCGTGCTCGGCGTTAAAGGAAATCAAGTGCGTATCGGTGTCAACGCCCCGAAAGAGGTTGCGGTCCACCGTGAGGAAATTTACCTGCGTATAAAGAAAGAGAAGGACGAAGAACCAAGCCATTAATTTTTATCGTTTTTTATGTTTGCAAACGGGGAAGAAGCTGGTTAATATACGCCCCGTGTTGCGGAGAGCTGGCCGAGTGGCCGAAGGCGCTCCCCTGCTAAGGGAGTACACCTCAAAAGGGTGTCGGGGGTTCGAATCCCCCGTTCTCCGCCATTATTTGCGTAGTACGTTGTAATCTGGCTTCTTCGGTAAGTTGTTGAAATTACTAGAAAAAAGCGCTTTACAAAAAGATTTAACGGCCTATAATGCGCGGCAACAAATGCACTCGTAGCTCAGCTGGATAGAGTACTCGGCTACGAACCGAGCGGTCACAGGTTCGAATCCTGTCGAGTGCACCATTTAAGAGTTGTTTGCAGTAATGTGAGCTACTCTGTTTCAACCAGTTGTGATCTGGTCTAAAAACACAAATTGCACTCGTAGCTCAGCTGGATAGAGTACTCGGCTACGAACCGAGCGGTCACAGGTTCGAATCCTGTCGAGTGCACCAAACACCAAAAAGCCCGCGTTTAACGCGGGCTTTTTGCCGTCTGGGATTTGGCTTTTCACTTGGTACACCCTTTCTCATCAAACTCAACTTGTGCGCTACGACCTCGCTTGAAATCGTAACGATAGCTCGTGGTCGAATTGCGAACAGTGACCTTGTCGGGTTTGCCGAGCGCGCTTTCGACATCCTGCTGGCTCATGCCGGCAACCACCCGTTGATTGATGATCGCTTCCCGTCGCTCCCGCGCGTTGATCACGTTCCCACATTTGTCCTCGGTCTGGCCGACGACCGTCGGCTCCCTCCTTTTGTTTTTCATACCTGATGTTTCGCGTGTGTCCGCTTCCGGCATAAGGACTACCGTGCTGCCGGGTGTGAAGGTGCGCACATCCTGGAGTGAAAGACTCTCACCGGTCCCGCAACTCAACGTGGTGAAGGTAATGCGGCCGTTGGCTGCCTCGCAGCGGTGAACGGTAGTAGCAAATGCCTCGAGCGGCAGGCAGAGCAGGGTGATCAGCAAAAAAAACTGTGCATTCAATAGCATCAAACGTCCTCCATGACGGTCTGACTCAAGGGTAGCCGTTACATTTTTCAGCGCTGGTGTGTTTTCTTTTCAGAATGAGTCGTCGCATTTTCATGGATCAGTATGGCGCTCAGCTTTGTCTCGCAAGCGCTTGTTTCAGCCGAGATTTTTTAACGTTTAAAACCGTCGGGCGGTGTATCATTGCGCCCGTCAGCCCCGCCGGGGCTTGTGGAATACCTCCATGGACTTACCCAGTAGTAACTCAGTAAACCGTTTTTCCAATCATGAATTGACTGATTGATC
Organism: Pseudomonas sp. LB3P81; assembly: GCF_054897965.1. Classification (NCBI taxonomy): domain Bacteria; kingdom Pseudomonadati; phylum Pseudomonadota; class Gammaproteobacteria; order Pseudomonadales; family Pseudomonadaceae; genus Pseudomonas; species Pseudomonas sp. LB3P81. The sequence continues at coordinate 4,921,764 of NZ_JBUBVG010000001.1, forward strand.
CTTCCGGCGTGCCCCGCTGCTGGGAGTGGAGTTCGCCTATGTCCGAAGTTGAAGTAAAGAAAACGCAAGAAAGCCTGCAGGACCGCCTCGCTCAAGTCGTTGAGCTGTTGCAGCGTCAGCGGGTGGTCGAAGACCTGACTCACCGCCAGGAAGGTCCGCATCATGACCGGGTCGAGAACCTGGTTCACCGGCAAAACCTCGTCGAGCTGCAACGCAAGCTCGATGACCTGCACTCCGCCGACGTCGCCTACATTCTTGAAGCCTTGCCGCTGGACGATCGTCTGACGCTCTGGCAATTGGTCAAGGCTGATCGCGACGGCGACATCCTGCTCGAAGTCTCCGACTCGGTTCGTGAAACCCTGATCGCCGACATGGACGATCACGAGCTCCTGGCCGCGGCCAAGGACATGGATGCCGACGAACTGGCTGACCTGGCTTCCGAGCTGCCGCGAGACGTCGTCCACGAGCTGATGGAAACCCTCGATGGTCAACAGCGTGAGCGCGTTCGCTCCGCGTTGTCCTATGACGAGGAGCAGGTCGGTGCGCTGATGGACTTCGAGATGGTGACGATCCGTGAGGATGTCAGTCTTGAGGTGGTTTTGCGCTACCTGCGTCGGCTCAAGGAGCTGCCGGGCCACACTGACAAACTGTTTGTGGTCGATTACGACGGTGTGCTCAAGGGCGTGTTGCCGATCAAGCGCCTGTTGGTCAACGACCCGGAAAAACAGGTTTCGGAAGTCATGGCCAGCGATCCGGTGAGTTTTCACCCGGACGAAGATGCCTACGATGCCGCACAGGCGTTCGAACGTTACGACTTGATCTCGGCGCCTGTGGTCGACAAGAACGGCAAGCTGATCGGCCGTCTGACCATCGATGAAATGGTCGACCTGATTCGTGAAGAGAGCGAAAACGAAGTTCTCAACATGGCGGGTCTGCGTGAAGAGGAAGATATTTTCGCGTCGGTCTGGAAATCCCTGCGTAACCGCTGGGCCTGGCTGGCGGTGAACCTGATCACCGCGTTCATTGCCTCCCGCGTGATCGGTTTGTTCGAAGGTTCGATCGAGAAGCTGGTGGCGCTGGCGGCATTGATGCCGATCGTAGCGGGTATCGGTGGCAACTCGGGCAACCAGACCATCACCATGATCGTTCGCGCCATGGCGCTGGACCAGGTGAGCACCGGCAACACCTCGCGCCTGATGCGCAAGGAATTGGCCGTAGGCCTGATCAATGGCCTGGTATGGGGCGGCGTGATCGGTATGGTCGCCTACATGCTGTACGGCAGCTGGTCGCTTGGCGTGGTGATGACCGCCGCCATGACGCTTAACCTGTTGCTGGCGGCGTTGATGGGAGTCTTGATCCCTATGACCCTGGCGAAGATGGGGCGTGACCCGGCGATGGGCGCCAGTGTGATGATCACGGCGATGACCGACAGCGGCGGCTTCTTTATATTCCTTGGGCTGGCGACGATCTTCCTGCTCTGAAGCCAGACAATCAAAACCCGCCAATCGGCGGGTTTTTTTGTGCTCGAATTTCAGGCAAAAAAAAGCCAGCGATTATGCTGGCTTGAGCTTTCGGATGAATCAGGAGGCGTCTGCGGCCATCTCGGCGTCATGGGCAATCAGCGAAACAAGTGCGTTTTGCTGACGATGGGAAAGTTGGCGGAAGCGTTGCAGCAGTTCGCGTTCGTGCAGTGACAGCTCCGGGCTGTCCAGGCGCATGCTCAACTCTTCGCCCAGTGCGCCTTCCTGAATAAGACTCTGCTCAAGGCGCGCAATGATTTCGGAGTTCATGCTGCGATGATGATTGCGAGCCACCTCGGCAATGCGTTCACGCATTCCGTCTGGCAGACGTACGACGAACTTGTCAGCCGTACGGCTGGAATAAATTGCCTGTTTCAATGGGCGCATATATTTAACCGGTTAGTTCAGGGGAGCGGTTCTCGGGATTGGCCGCACGATGTCTGATAGGACAAGGACTCTGGCCAAATGTTCAACCTGGAATTGATAGGGGCTCGCATCATGCCTCAAAGCAGCCAGTTCATTGGCGTCAATTCTGTGACAAATATTGAGCTGGATACCGGCGTTATGCCAACACCAATTATCAGAAATGCGGACTGGTTTGAAAAGTTTGACCTGTCCGTATTGCTGGTCGCGTCCTGTTGCCCCGACAGGTAATGTCCGAAGACGCCTGAAGGTTCATGTTATGCGGGGTCGATCACGATTCCTTGCCTTGTATAGGATAGTGGCAAATGGCCGATTTACTAGTGGCAACCACGTCATGGGGAGCTATTTCAGGATGGATGGCAGACTGATTTGCTTGTTGGGGCCGCTCCGGGGCCGGCAAGTGCAGTCTCATTGAGGCTGGAAAGCCTCTGAAGGCTCAACGCTGCGAAGTGGAGCGGCGGGTGATTACGAGGGCGACTTCGCGCTGTGTTGCCCATCTGTTGAATCTGCTGCTAATTAACGCAAGACGGGATCAAACTTGATCTTGCGGCCAGCGATCAGCGCCAGCACGAACAGTGCGCTGAAAACACCGCAGGCAATCAGGGGCAGGGTGACAACCGAATCCTGGGCCAGTGACAAATAAAGAATGCCGCTGAGTAGGGCTAGGATGAAAAATCCTGCGGCTGATTTGGACATGCTGTGCTCCTGATGAGGGTGTTCAAAATACCAGGCGTTCGGAAGACTGTGCCGTTAGCAGGATATTCTCCTGACTCACTTCTTTACCGGCAGAGCCATGCTGATCGCTCAGCACCACCAATTGCGGCGCTCTCTGTACCTGGAGGTAATGGGGCATGCGTTGGACGACCGGCTTTGCGCCGCTCTCGGGGGCAAAATGAAAACCCAGCAGAACCGCCAGAGCGATTGCGTTCGAGAAGAGTAAAAGGGCGCTGTTCATGAGGCTGGCCTCCGTTGTTCTTTGAGAGCAGAGAAGCAGCCGACGTGCCAAGAGTCTAGCGTCTATTAAATCCTTTAAAAACAACAAATTAGGACATTTCAGAGAAATGCAGTCATTGCAATTTGCAATGATGGCTTTTTGCGCTGATGCAATTTGCACGGTAAACAAATCCCTCGCCGTCGATGGGCGCCTGCCTACACTTAAAAAGCGCTAAGGACGACATGACAAAAGCAGACCCGCCCGTTAACATGCACGCCGTCCCCCGCACCGCGTTTTCTCGCGGGCGACATGTGTCTCAGTAGCTCAATTGGATAGAGCATCCCCCTCCTAAGGGGAAGGTTGGCAGTTCGAACCTGCCCTGGGACACCATATAATTCGGGCCTCTCAAGACTTTTACCTGACAGATCGGTTTAGCTGTGACAGCAGGGTGGCAGCAGCAGGCAAAAGAAAGCCCCGCCGGGCTATGCTCGGGCGGGGCTTTTTATTCCAAACATTTTCGGGGCGAAGATTACCCATCCACCAGTATGATGGGTGTGAGCCTGCAACGAACCCAGGACCCCGGTGCGGATCAACTCGGCTCCTTCAATCCTCGCTTGGGTCGATTGATAGGCGCGTTGCAGCAGCTGATAGGTCTGGTTGAAGTCGCTAGGCAGTTGCACAGACTTGCCCATCCATTCGCATTCGATCTGGCCAGTACGCAGGCAGAAAACGCCCCAGGCTGTGAAAAAACGCGGGCACAGTCTTGAAGACTGCGTTGCTACGTAAAATCTGTCGGCGTTGGTTGATCAGCAGACCAAAAATTTGCGTAGAAACGCGATTTTCGTCTCGATCCTGACTGTCAAACCTGCTCTTAGGCCCCATTGTGTGTCCGGGGCCGAGCGGCCAATTGCGAGCGGGGCGTCAAGATGGCCAAGGCAACCGCCACGATGAAGAGCGCCGGCACGTCACCTGCCAAGTGCCCCATTTGCCCCGGCTGGGTGACCGCCTGGACGGCCATGATTCCTCCGTGTACGGCGCTAGACCACACGGTGAACCAGATTAGGCTCAGATTAGCTAATGGATCACGTGCGGCCAGGATCAAGAACACGCCAAGTGTGGCGTAGATGCCAACGATCATCATCGGGTAGTCCGAGTGACCGACGTGCCAGGCCCAGCCGGACGGCCAGAACAACATAAGTGGGTAGAGAGCAAGGCACGCGAGGCCAGCCAAAACTAGAACGACGCGCAAATACCTGAGGCGATCGACTACGGTCATGGCGGACTCCTCTTTGGGCCTAACTCTAAATAGACCCCAAGTGGGGTGATAACGCCTTCACGGGCTTGGTGGATAACATTCCTTGTTCTGTCGTCTATCCCTGACTAGGCCGGGCATTGTGACAGTCGGGTGACCGCTGAAGGGGTTTATACACCATGGACGGAAAGCCCAATCTGCTCAATCAGTTCCGGCAGTAGACCCAGCATAGCTACTCATTTGCTATCGCTCCGTCCACCGAGTGCTTCTGGCCGATTTCTGCCTGTCATGAAGGGCAGAAGTCGACCCAAAGCTGACTGTCGTCATCAGCAGCTTTCGTATATCTACGAGTCTGAAGGCGACGCATGCGATCTATGGCTGTGCATCATTGCCGCCGGTATCCCCATCTAATGTTTATATGAACCCTTGGGTTAGCGCTTTTAGTGTCGCGGTAGCACGGGTGGTGCACTGCAATTTGCGGAACACACTTTCGACATGGGTGCGCACCGTACTCGGGCTGATGCAGAGCTGGCGGGCCACCTCTTTATTGCTACCCCCCATGCTGATGCGCTGCAGGATTTGCGTCTCACGGTCGGTCAGTGGACTGCTATAAATTCTGCATGGCGCTACAGCGTTCTCGCCGCGAGCTGTAGCGATGACCGTATGGCAGGCCCGGGAGTCGAAACGCCCTTGAGCGGCTTCGCCGAGCAATAGCTTCGCCGCTTCATTTTCGTTCAAGGCCGATCGCCAGGGGCGCTCAGAGCGCAGTGCCGGCCATGCCAACGCTGCCGCAAGTAGGCGTTGCTCAGGTGGAAGGGCATCGCCATCGAGTCCCCGGAAGTAGCCACTGCCATCTAGTCGTTCGTAAGCGTTGGCAGCCAGTCGACCTGGTACTGCCAGTTCGGGTATCTATACATGACGCCAAAAGGCATGGCCACCGGCTTTGCTCAGGACCTTCCTCCTGAGCAAGCCGCTGTCATGGCAGCGACACAAGGGCCGATCCGTGCATCTGCATTCGATGATAAAACCACTGCAGCGGCCTGGAAGAATAAGCCGAGCTGGTTTGTTGTCGCCCGCGAAGATCGGATGATCCAGCCCGATTTGCAGCGTGCATTCGCCAAGAAAATCGGCGCACGTACCGAAATCGAAGCCAGTCATGTGCCGCAGCAGTCTCGCCCGGCTGAAGTGGCCAAGGTCATTATCCAGGCGGTCCAAAAGACTCAGGACAACCTTTAGACCTTGGCTGATGCAGCGTGGTTACGCGGCTCGCAAAACACCAAAAGCGTGGTATGAGCAGTTCGCGCAAAGCACGATCACGATAAAGTCGGAAGTGGCGCGCCGTTAGGGCGCGCCACTTTTTGCATGGTGATTCGGCGGCAGGCCCATGTACCGGCTGAGCCCCGCACTGATTGCGCCAGTCTGCACGCTCGGCCACCTCTCTTATGCCGATAGATGTGCGGCGAATCAGATTCTTCGCGACGCTCATCAGAGCGCACATCCTGTTATTACCTCCAATGTAATTGCGGGGGGTATCTGCCCCCGGTAAAAAGAAGGCCTGTTTCCACTGCGTTGCCACTCCGGCCATGTCTACACAGGCGCTTCCGATGAATACGCTTCCCACCGAGACCGCAAGTGCCCGCGCCGCCACTCGCCAGCGCGAGCCCTTTGGGCCGCTGCTGAAGGCCTGGCGGCAACGTCGCGGCCTCAGCCAGCTGGCGTTCGCCGAAGTGTCCGGCACCTCGCAGCGGCATATCAGCTTTCTCGAATGCGGGCGTTCGCAGCCCAGTCGGCAGATGGCCCTGCAGCTCGCAGCCACCCTCGACATGCCACTGCACGAGCGAAATGCGCTACTTATAGCCGCCGGCTTTGCCCCGGTTTACCGGGAAAGCCCGCTCGACCACCCGGCCTCGCGCTTCGTGCGCCAGGCCATCGACCTGTTGCTGGCGAAACAGGAGCCCTACCCAGCAGCGCTGATCGACAGCCGCTGGAATCAGCTACGCACCAACCAGGCGGGAGAGCGCTTTTTCGCAGTCCTGCTGGACGGCCAGCCGCCACAGGCAACGCTCAGCCCAGACGGCCATCCCAACCTGATCAAGCTGTTGCTGCATCCCCAGGGCGTGCGCCCCTATGTGGTCAACTGGCAGGAGATTGCCGCCTTCCTTATCCAGCGCCTGAAAGCCGAGGCCCTGCGCTGTGGTGGCGACGAGCAGACCGCGCGGCTGCTCGAGGAAGTCAGCCACTTCCCTGGCATGCCGCCGTACTGGCCGGTGCTGGATGCGAGCCAGCTGGACAACCCGGTACTGATGACCCACTTTCGCAAGGGCGCCAGCGACCTTCGCTTCTTCACGACCCTTACCACCCTTGGCGCGCCGCTGGATGCAGGCCTGGAGCAACTGCGCCTGGAGTCCTACTTCCCGGCGGACGACGCCACTGAACGCTTCATGCAGCAACTGCTGCCGAACGCCTGACTACCCTGCGACCGGAGATACCCCATGAACCTGTGGTTCCGCCTGATCTGGATGCTGCTCACCGTTTACTGGCGCAAGAGCGTCGACCCGCTGGCCAGCAGCAGTCTACGCATGACCGTGCTGCCCAACGATCTGGACTTCAATGGGCATGTCAACAACGGGCGCTATCTGACCTTGGCCGACGTGGCGCGGATGGATTTCGTCCTGCGCACGGGGGCGGCACGTGTAGCCTTGAAGCATCGGGCGCTGCCGATCGTCGGCGATGCGCTGGCCAAGTTCCGCCGCGACCTCAAGCCCTTCCAGCGCTTTGACGTGCATAGCCGGGTGCTGGGCTGGGAAGGCAAGTGGACCTTCATCGAGCATCGTTTCGTGCGCCACGAGCGGGTGCTCGGCGTAGTACTGGTACGCGGGTTGTTCAAGACGCCCAGCGGCACCCTCGATCCAAAGGATTTCGCCCTAGCCCTGGGTCAGAGTCCCGTCTCGCCGGCACTGCCGCGCTGGGTGCAGGAATGGCACCAGAGCTGCGACAGCATGAGCCAAGCCCTGCGCGAGGAGGAAGAGCAACCAGCCATGGCCACCGGCACCTGACCGCCCAGAACCTGTTTAGGCTTTCTTGAGCTAGAGCCAGGCAAGCCGCAACGATTAACAGGAGTAACAGCTGCAGGCTGGACCGTAAGGTAGGCGAATCTCAGAAATGTGGGCTGACGATGCAGTTCGAATGCACTAGCTAGCTCTGCAAACTGAGCAGCTTCTGACTCATATGTGCCTGCGGCCTATGGTTGGCCAATTCTATGTGGTGACCACCGTCCGTTATAGGTCTCTTCGGTCCTTCGCAAACGGCTGCTTCTGGCCCAGAGTGTGTAAAAACGTCAGATTGGGTTTTCTATATCGACGCTAGGAGACCGCTCTCACGTTTCGCAAGCTGATCAAGGTCACGACGTTTTCTGGAACAGTTAAAACGGCTTAGCAACCTCTTAAAGCCCTTTGGCTGGTGTAAATAGACCGGTTTTTACGCCGTTAACGCTTTCATCAAGCCAGTGGTGCCGATGATTTTTATGACCCTTTTCAGGTTGTAGGCGAGCACATTCAGGCTCATCTCTGCACTCACCCCGTTAAGCTTTCGGGTCAGGAAGTGTGTCGCGCCCATCCATTGTTTGAGCGTCCCGAAGGGATGCTCAACCGTCCGTTTTCGGACTCGCATCATCTCCGGTGCTTTGCTCAGTCGAAGCTGCATTTCCTCCAATACGGCTTTATGCTCCCAGCGTCGAACTCGTCGTTCCGTGCTCGGTGTGCACTGCGATTTCATTGCGCAGCCCCGGCATTTCGAACTCCAGTAACGGTGTAACGTCAGGCCTTTTTCAACGTTGGTATAGCGCCAGATCAGCACCTCTCCAGCGGGACAAATGTATTCGTTTTTTGCCGTGTCATAGATAAAGGCATCGTTATTGATGCGGATTCCACGGCCATCCGGCCACTGATTCCACGGTGATCCGGCCACCCGTTCCACGCTCATCCGGCCACCCTTAAAGCAGGCAGCAACGCAGGATTAAGGAAGATGCTTTGGCCTCGATGTTCACCTTGGATAAAGCGCTTCATGGGTGATCCTGGCGATGAAATCCTCAGAAATCATAGCAAGGGTTCGCGGAGGCATTTTTACACACTCTGGGCCGGTTGCTGTCTGTCGAGAAGGGCTGCAACTGATCGCTCTCTACCGGGCCTTCTATCGGAGTGCATTGGTTCAATCTGGATGTAAACGACGGTCAGCACCAAACCAGTTTTTTGGTAATAGGCCGGCCAGTCCAATCGGCTATGCCATAGACTGGCCGCCTGGCGATGATCCACGCGCGTACTGTTCAAGAAACTATGAAATCTTCTTGCCCTTTAGGGGCTCCGAAATCATAGATTTCTCTGTAGCGACTGCTGAAAACAGCTCAATGGTTCTGGATTCGAACCATGTCATGCTCAAGCTTTTTTTGAAAGTGATCGGCACGACGGCCCTTAGGCACTCCGGAGTGAGTGCTATGCGGGTTCCCCAACTGGGACGGTGTTTTTTCGTCGCGCTGGGAAATTGTGAGTGATCCGCTTGAGGGGTGACTCCATTGGTTGTGTTGTCATATCGCCAACGCAGATCGGAGCTGCCAGCGCAGTGCCGGCTTTTAGGTCGCGACAAGTGGCCGCAAAAGCCTTTTTATTGGTGCCTTTAGGCGCTGGCCAAGTCCCTGATCCTGAGGACTGTGGTGGTTGAGCAGTTGGCGTGCCTGGCTGTTGCGCGGATGCCAAGGCCTGCACCGAGCAGTTCCGTAACGCGTTTGTGCAGATCTTCATCAATCGGCCGGCCCTGATACTTACCGGCAGCTTTGGCTTTCTCGATACCCTGGGCCTGACGCTCGCGGCGTTGCTCGTAATCCTTGCGCGCAATGGCGGCCATCATTTCCACCAGCATAGAGTTGATAGCACCAAGCATCCGCCCGGTGAACTCGTCGCCCTTCGTGTCCTGCATACCCTGGTGACTGGTCGGTAGATCGAGCGCGACGATGCGCAGGCCCTTGGAGTCAATCGTGGCCTTGAGCTTCTGCCAGTCCTCCACCGGTAGGCGGGAGAGCCGGTCTATCGACTCCACCAGCAGCACGTCACCCTTACGCGCATCTTTGAGCAGACGCAGCAACTCGGGCCGGTCTGCGGAGGCGCCGCTGGCATTCTCCAAATACACGCTCGCGATGACCTTGTTATGTTCGCTGGCGAACTGGTCAAGCGAGGCTTGGGCGCGACTGGCGTCTTGTTCTTCGGTGGATGCTCGGAGATATGCGCGGATGAACATGATGTGCCTTCCGTATCAGTTAGGGTGTTCTACTAATACTGTTGCACTATGAGTGTCACTTATCAAGCGGCAAGGGCAAATAAATTTAAACGCGCGCGTATCAGCCAAGGCATACCTATAACTGCCTTAGTCGCATGATGGCGCCTGTGATGTCTTGAGCATTCCGGTCCAGCGTTTCCATGGCCGCAATTGCGTTAGCGGCAACGCTCCCCACCCCATTCTCAGAAAGCCACTTGGTCACCTCCTCAATGGCCGCACATATGGCGTGCTGGTTGTGCAGGACCAGTGTGAGTGCGTCTGCTGTGGCTATGTTGGCTTCAGAGTTATCTGACATGGGTATCGTCCTTGAGTAACTGGTGCGAGAAGACTAGCTGAACTCGCCGCTGGCTCGAGCCACTTCTCCAGATCCGCTGACGCCTGGGCAATTACACTGACTTGACCACCCATTTGCATTCGACCTAACCAGCCATCTGCGTCGGATTTGACCCGCCCCCTTAGCAAACATGACCGGCAGTGAATGACCCAAAGCGGCCAGTCCTGGCAGGTATGTACCGGCCAGAAGCGGAGATTCAATCCTGAAGTCCAGGCAGTGTTGTGTGGTTGGCAGCGCGTGGCCGGCGTATCACATCTGCGGAGACCAGTTATGCGACTCGCCCTGACAGCCCTTGCATCAGGCATACAGGGCGTCGTACATGACTAGACCCTGGCGCAGCATGTCGTGGTCATTGGCAAAGGTTTGCGACAGTCCCAGCGAAATGGCATACAGCCCTGCCGACTGTGGCGTGAGATCGAGCTTGAGGTGTCGGCTCCGCGCACTATCAGCGCCAGTTTCTGCAAGGCCGGCTCGTCGCGAGCGCACGGCCACCAGGGGCGACGACGGTCCGCCCACGCGCACTGAAACGGTCCATTTCAGCCCACCGACATCACGGCCGACGAGGAACTCGCGCACCGCGTTCAGGTACACCAGGTGCGCCAAGGCGTCCTCATGAATACCGTCGCCGATCATGGTAGCGCCACTGACGGGAAAGGGAGCAGCAGCTCGGCCAGTTCCAGCCAGGGGGGCCACTGAAAAGAGAAAAGCCCAGTGCCAGGCTGGATTTCGTTAGCTACTTATCTTGTCAGAACCTAGCGCCCCCCTCCTTAAGACGTTCGGACAACTTGACCAGTTCGGCCAGGGAGTTGGCTTTCATCTTACGCATCAAGGCGCCGCGTCGTACTTTCACCGTGACTTCGCTGACTCCCAGCCTTGCGGCAACTTGTTTATTCAAAAGCCCGGTTACCACCAGATTCATAACATCACGCTCACCTTTGGAGAGGCTAGCATGGCGGCCGTGCAAATCAGCCAATACCGCGACCGCCTCACGCCTTTCGCGGTCATTGCGCAGACCCCGTTCAATGGCGTCAAGAAGGTCCTGCTCGCGAAACGGCTTGGTCAAAAACTCTAGAGCACCGGCTTTCATGGCCCTCACCGACATGGGGATGTCGCCATGGGCAGTGATGAATATCACCGGCAGCAAGATCCCGGAACGCAGCATTTCGTCCTGAAAGTCCAGCCCGCTCATGCCCGGCATGCGCACATCCAGGATCAGGCAGCCGGGTACGTCCGGACGTCGGGCCTCGACGAATTCGCGAGTGGAACCGAACGTCATGCTGGTCAACCCGACCGAAGCCAGCAGGTCTTCCAGTGAGGCGCGTACCGAGACGTCGTCGTCGACGACGTAAACCATGGATTCGACTTGGGCCAGAACGACAGGGTCTGTCATCAATTTTCCTTGTAGCCGCAGGGTAAGGTGAAGTGGAAGGTAGCACCGAGCTGCGGGTTGACGCAGGCCCAGATACGCCCGTCATGGGCTTCGATGATAGAGCGGCTGATAGCCAGCCCGATGCCCATGCCGTCGTGCTTAGTGGTGTAGAAGGCATCGAAGACCCGCTCGCAATCCTCCTGGGCCAAGCCACTGCCTTGGTCGCAGATCGAGAAGTGCAATTGATCGCGTGGACCGTGTTCGACATGCAATTCCAAAGTACGCCGATCGGGGTCGACATCGCGCATGGCGTCCACAGCATTCATGGCCAGGTTCAACAACACCTGCTGGATTTGTACCTGGTCTGCCAACATTGGCGGCAGCCCCTCGTTAATATGCAACCGCAACGTGATGCCTTGCTGGTCCAACTCGCTGCGCAACAGCTGCAGGATGCCAGTCACCGTGTCTGTGACATTCAACCACTGTTTGGTCGGCGGTTGACGCTGGGCCATGCCGCGTACCCGGGCAATGATTTCGCTGGCGCGATGGGTATCGGCGATAATCCTCTCCACCGCCTGCCGGGCCTTGGGAAGGTTTGCTGGTTGCGCCGCCATCCAACGCAGGCAAGCGTTGCCGCTGGTGGCGATTGCCGCCAGCGGCTGATTCACTTCGTGGGCAATAGAGGCTGTGAGTTCACCGAGCATATTCATCCGGGCGATGTGGGCCAAGTGCTCGCGGGCCTGATGCACGGCACGAATCGCCGCAGACATGCGTAACGCCAGGTAAGTGGTACAGGCAATGACGGCGAGGCTGATCAAACAGTTGATCAACCCCGCCTCGGCGTCACCGGAGGGCGTGAGCCAGTAACTGACAATCGTCAACACCATGCAGATGGCCGCGACGCCGAGCACCCCACACGATGGCAAAAAACTCACGGCGATGAGCACCACCATGATCTGGAACACCCCCGCTGCAATTTCCAGGTCGGTGACGGTGTCGGCCACAGTGATGCCCAGCGCCAGCCCAAGCAGTAACGTCAGGCGAATCGCCAGTTTGGCCCTTTCCACTCTGTTTTTCTCTCGCATCGCTCCTCCTGTCGGCGCCGTCGACTGACATTTCTACCATCTACAGGACGGCGACGCGCTCCAGGTTACAGAGCGCTTGTTGACTCAGGACGGGTTGTCCAGACTGAACAGGTCGGCCACTTCGTCGTAAGCGTACAGCTCAGCATAACGCCCCCATTGTGTGACACAGTCCAGGGTAGCGACAGCATCTTGTTCGGACATGAAGTCTTCCAACTGGTCACGAAACCGCCGGGCGGGCGCGGTGCGGGTGGAGCGATCGTCCAGCACCCGGCGCACATGAGCGACCAGGGGTACGTAACTGAGCAGATGCTGGGCGAACAGTTGCTTACGCCCATCAACATCGGATCTGGCGTAACTGCGAGCGGCCGGCAGCAGCTGGATGTCGCCACCCTGCAGTTCTGCAAAGCGCAACAGTTGCAGTACTTCGGCAATCGGGAACAACTCATCGGCGGAGTAGTGCAGCGTACTGGCCAGCGCTGGCAAGTCGGCACGACCATCATAAGGATGCGCATTCACCGCCTCGATCAATCCGGCCAAAGCGTTGGTCGACACCAGCGGCAGGACCATGCCCACCCCCATCCCAGGGAACAGCCCCTGACGTTGCGCATCCACCTCGCCGCCCCCAGTCATCTGCACGTAAATGTGCTCGACCAAAGCCTGGAACGCCGGGTCCAGGCGGTTACGAGGCTGTGCCAGGTCTACCACGATTTCACTCACCACCCGCCCTGGGTTGGAAGAGAACAACAAGATGCGATCACACATCAGCACAGCTTCTTCAATGTTGTGAGTGACCATCAAGATCGACTTGATTGGCATCCGCCCCTCGCACCAGAGATCCAGCAGGTCGGTACGCAGGGTTTCGGCAGTCAGTACGTCCAGCGCCGAGAACGGCTCGTCCATCAGCAACACATTAGGGTCGACTACCAAAGCGCGGGCCAGACCGACGCGCTGGCGCATACCGCCGGACAGTTCCTTGGGGTAGGCACTTTCGAAACCGTCGAGGCCGATCAGATCGATGGCAGCCAATGCCCGCTTGCGTCGCTCAGGTGCAGGCACATTACGCGCCTCCAGGCCCACTTCGACATTTTGCAGCACGGTCAGCCAGGGGAATAGCGCAAAGCTCTGGAACACCATGCTGACCGAACTGGGCAAACCGTGAGGGCCGGCAGGGAAATCCACCACGCCTGAGGTGGGCGAAATCAGGCCGGCAATGGAGCGCAGCAAGGTTGATTTGCCAGAGCCTGAGCGCCCCAACAGCCCGACGATCTCGCCGTCGTTCAAGCGCATGGCGACATTGTCCAGTACCAGGCGTTCGGTCCCGCCGGGAGTGCCATATACATGCCGTACTTCCCGCACATCCACCAGGCAACGCTTCTTCATGACATTCATGTGATTCACTCCTCAATCAAGACGCAGACGGCGTTCGGCATAACGGTACAAAGGGCGCCACAACAAGCGGTTGAAACTGACGACAAACAGCGACATCACCACAATGCCCAACGCCACGCGCGGGAAATCCCCTGCTTCGGTAGCCTGGGCGATAAAAGAGCCCAGCCCGTATGCCTGCAAATGTTCATCTCCCCAGGACACTGCTTCAGCCACGATGCTGGCGTTCCACGAACCGCCAGCGGCAGTGAGCGCACCAGTCACGTAATAGGGGAAGATTCCCGGCAAGGCGACTTGGCGCCACCACTGCCACCCTCGCATGTCAAACATCCGCGCGGCTTCGCGCAGATCGGTGGGCAACGCGCTGGCGCCGGCGATTACGTTGAACAGGATGTACCACTGGGTGCCCAGCACCATCAGCGGCGACAACCAGATATCCGCGTTGAGCTCCAAACCGACGATGGCGATCACGGCGAACGGGAACAAGACGTTGGCCGGAAACGCAGCGAGAAACTGCGCCATGGGTTGCAAGCGCTCTGCCCATACCGGGTTCAAACCGATCCACACGCCGATGGGCACCCAGATCACGCTGGCGATAACGATCAGCACTGCGACCCGTGTCATGGTAGTGAGCCCAAGGCCAAAGGCACCAAGCACGTCCTCCAGGCCCAGGGTGGTGCCAATGAAACGCGCCAGATACAAACTACCGACGGCACAGGCAGCCAATACCAGACCCAGCCAGATCAGGTCGGTAGCACGGCTAAAACGGGCGCTGGGCGTGAGTTTCAACAGCGGGCCAAGCTTTGGCATGCTCACCAGCATTAAGACGCTCTTGATGTTCGCACACCCGCGCATCAGAACCGGTACCAGCCGGGTGGCCCTGACCAGGTCGTACACCCAGGAGCGCGGACGCTTTTGCGATGCAGTCTGCTCGAAACGAAACTTGTCGGCCCACGCGACGATGGGGCGGAACAGCAACTGATCGTAGGCCAGAATCACCACCGCCATGGTCGCCACCGCCCAGGCGATGGCGGCCATGTCTTTCTGGGCAATCGCCAGGGCCAACCACGAACCAATACCGGGCAGGTTGACTGTGGTGTCGCCGACGGTAATGGCCTCGGATGCCACCACGAAAAACCAGCCACCGGACATCGACATCATCATGTTCCATACCAACCCTGGCATGGCGAACGGTAACTCCAGCCGTACGAAGCGGTGCCACGCCGAGAAGTTGAACTGGCGGCTCACTTCATGCAGATCGTTGGGCACCGTCCGCAGCGACTGATAGAAGCTGAACGTCATGTTCCACGCCTGGCTGGTAAAAATGGCGAAGATTGCCGCGCACTCCACCCCCAACTGGCCGCCGGGGAACAGGCCCATGAAGAAGCTCACGGTGAAGGTCAGAAACCCCAGCACCGGCACCGACTGCAGGATGTCCAGCGCTGGCAGGATAATCAGCTCGGCCTTGCGGCTCTTGGCCGCCAAGGTGGCAATCACTAGAGTGAACACCAGCGAAGCGGCCAGGGCCACGAACATGCGCATGGTTGTGCGCAAGGCGTATTCGGGTAAGTGGGCGAGTTCCAATGTCACGGGCGCCGAATCGAGCACCGTCAGCGATTGGCTCATTTGCTCGACACCGTGAACGATCAGTATTGCCCCCAGCGCCAACAGGATAAAAAAGCCGATGTCGGCCCACCAGGATGAGCCAGTACGCGGTAGCGAGCCTTGGGTAAGGGATCTGGCAATGGGCGCTGCAGATGGAAGACGCATGATTCACCTCGTCATAGCCCCCAAGCCGAGGCCGGAATGCTCGCGCAACCTGACCTGCGGTCGATAGACGGACCGCATGAACGGGGCGTGGAAATATCAATGTGCGACCGCTGCGAGAGTGTCACAGTCGAACGCGAAGACAGGGCTAGGTTAGGGACTGACAGCGGTGTTCGCTACAACGCAAAAGGGCGAAAAACTATACCTTGGTATAGCCGTATTCCTTACGCCGGACAGGGTGGGGGACTTTGCTGACACCCGAGGAATCGAACGTTTGACTTCTCCAGTGAAAAAAATTACCTTCGCCCCGCTTTTTTAGTCCACACAGGAGACCAGTCTTGGACAGTTGCCCCAGTCGATCACGACAGGCTAAAGCGGCGAGCTAGTTCAGCAGAGTCCTTCTCTGCCACTGTCTTGCCGTACTACGGCGGATAGTGGTATTTCGTTCCCGACCTGGGATTCGACCCTCCATTTTCCCCTGAGCTTTCCCCAACGCATGCACGCGAGTGCTTAAGCGTGTCTGTGGGTTTCGCTCATGCCTTTCGCGATCCATCCCCGTAACTCTGTTCGCTCTGCGAACAATCGTCGGTATGGAAGTAAATTATGGATTGGAAAGTCTTCTTTCTGCGCGTGACCGTCGCGCTCGCACTAGGCGCCCTGGTGGGTGCCGAACGTCAACTCCGCCAGCGCCTGGCTGGATTGCGCACCAATGCTCTGGTTTCAACCGGGCGGCTTTGTTCGTCATGATGTCGCTGCTCACCTCGCAGGGCGACAACTCCGGCGCCGCGCGAATCGCCGCGCAAGTCGTTTCCGGTATTGGTTTTCTTGGTGCCGACGTGATCATGCGCGAGGGTCTCAATGTACGCGGTCTCAATACCGCAGCCACTCTCTGGTGCTCTGCTGCGATAGGCATCCTGTCCGGTATGGGGCATATGTTGGAGGCTGCCATCGGTACTCTGGTAGTGCTCTGCGCCAACATCCTGTTGCGCGAGGCCGCCCAGCGCATAAACCGCCAGGGCGCAGCCGCAGCCGTGGAAGTCGACCAGCGCTTCACCTTCAACATCGTCTGCAGGGCCGAGGACGAAGTGCATGTGCGCCACCCTGGTTCTGCATGGTTTTAACGGTAGCGCCCTACGTTTGCAATCACCGCACAGTGAAGACTTGGCCAACCCGGACAAACTCGAAGTGCGCGCTGAACTGGTTGGCACGCCTGCAAGTCCAAGCCAACTGGAGCAGTTGGCTAGCATGGTGAGCCTGGAAAAAGGCGTGAGCTCCGTACGTTGGCAGTTGTTCAACAGCAATCAGCAAGACGAGCAATCACTCTGCCGATATACGTATCTCCTTCGGCTTTAGCACTCACCGGAGACACTATGAACTCATTCGCCGGTCTTTCTATTTTCCCCTCTCGTAGAGAAGAACCCAGGAGCTTGCCATGAAAAAGAAGCCGCCAAACCGCACCAGCCTTGAGAACGAAGTGATCGTTGCGGTGATCGTGTTGTACCTGCTGCTCGCAATAGTCATGACGGCTGTGCATTACATGCAGCCAGCGGATCAGGAAACCACGACATCATCAACCTCGCCTTCCCATAGCGAGCTCAAGCCAGAGACCAAGTAAGGGCAGTTGCCCATCTACCGGCCAGCATTCGAGTAATCAAACATGATCCGCAGCATTATCAAGAATCACGCAACACTTTCTATCGCTCAGGGACTGCCGCAATCGGAGCATGATCGTGACGTCGTTTGGCTTGAGGTAAACGCACCGACAGCCGAAGAAAGCGCGAGTCTGCAGCAGCGTTTTGGCATCGAAACCGCCCCAAAAAACAGTAGTGTCGTCGAGGACGGTCACTTTCTGTATATGCGTGCCAAACTGCTCGCGCTGGATGCGACCGGAGCCCCGCATTTTGGAGGTGTGACCTTCGTCTTGGGTGAGCAGGTGGTAGCGATTCTCTGCGATGACGCAGACTTCCGCCCCTTTGATATCGCCCTGCAACGCCTGCGCCGCAAACCTGCCAACACCCAGAGCCCGAAAGCAATGTTGCGGGTGTTACTGCAGATGGCCAATGACGGTGCTGACGCTGTCATCGACCGTATTGCCGACGAGCTGGAAAAAAGTGCTGAGGAAATCTCCGAAATATCCGATGGCTACAACGCGAGTGGCAAGGAGTTGGGGGTACCGGACTTGATTGAAACAATGCGCGCTCTCAACGACAAGGAAGAACTGATTTCTCTCTGTATTGAGGCACAGTTATCCCTTGCACGCGCAGTGCGCTACCTAAGCAGTGAGGTGGATAACGCAACCGAAGCGGATTTGCAGGGTCTGGTGAATGAGCTCACCGCCGACGTTGCTGGAGTCAAGGAGCATGCCTACTTCGAACACGAGAAGGTACGGTACCTGCAAAACGCCGTGACGAACATTCTCAACATAAAACAGAACCAAATCGTCAAAGTGTTCACCATCATTACGGCTGTTTTCCTGCCGCCCACACTGGTCGGCACGTTCTACGGCATGAACTTCGCGGTGATGCCAGAGCTTTCGTGGGAGCACGGCTTCATCTATTCGATGGGACTGACACTTTCGGCTGCGGTTCTTCCACTGGTTTACATCAAGCGCAAGGGCTGGCTGCGCTAATTGAGAATGCTCACTGGTGCGTCGAGAGATTTGAGCCGACGGCAGTTTCTGCCGGCCTTCACGTTGGTTGTCAACGCCCTTCGCTACAATGGTTATCCGTGTGCTTTCTTCAGTCCTTTCAAGCACACATTCGCCCTTTGCACAGCGGCCATTTTTTCAGGCCGCTTCATGCGTTTCCACTTCCTGATGTCTTCCTTGCTTCGCCCGCAACTCACACACAGATCACCACTCAGCTGGCAAACCGAGATGCATGGATTTTCGACTTCTTTAGCCATCGTCAATAACCTGTGGCCAGGCGCTTTTGCCAATCGCCACCGTGAGTGCGTTGACACTCCTCCTCAGAGTCGAAGCGGATAGTGTGGTCTGATGGACCCAGGTCGATGTTTGCCTCGTTCAACGCGATGGCCGCCAGCTCAAAGATGCGCACCTTCGCGTTGGCCTGAGCGAGTTTTTTGTCGGCCATGGTTTCGAACACCCAGGTGATCTTCAGTGTTTCAACTAGCGCGTTCAAGTCAGCGGTGTGGGTGAGCCAGGCAAAGCCTTTGATTTCACCTTTTGCTGTTTCGCACGCTTCGGTGAGCGTGGTAATCAACCTGCGTTCGATCCGCGCCAGTTCACGTTTGCCTGGGGGCATTACGGGTTCCTTTGGAGACAATGGAGGCGAGGCGCTGAATCAGGCCGGTCGAAACTCGACCGTCAGATGGCTGACTTCGTGAACCGTCTTGAGACGTTCTCGAATGCTGTCGGCGTTCGCAGTGGCCTCACCAAGGACGCTGACGATGGCCGCATGGGCTTGCGGTCCAACCCGCCAGACGTGCAAGTCCGTGATGGTGGCATCCCCCGGTTTCTCAACTAGTTCGCGGATTTCCTCGGCAACGTGCGCATCTGTCTGATCCAGCAGTACACCTGCGGTGACCCCCATCAAGGTCCATGCCCAACGCGCGATAACGATGGCGCCGACAATGCCCATGACCGGGTCCAGCCACACCCAACCGAGATACCGGCCGGCGAGCAGTGCAGCAATGGCCAGAACCGAAGTCAGCGCGTCTGCGATGACATGGACGTAGGCCGATTTCAGATTGTTGTCGTTCCCGTGATGGGCATGGCCATGATCATCATGATCGTGCCCATGACTGTGCCCGTGGCCCAGCAGCAGGGCACTGACGATGTTAACGATTAAACCAACAATCGCGATGAGCGTAGCGGTGCCGAACTGAACTTCCGTTGGCTGCAAGAGGCGCATGACAGACTCAACGCCAATTGACAGCGAGACCATGCCGAGAATCAGCGCTGAGGCGAACCCGCCCAAGTCTCCAACCTTTCCGGTACCGAAGCTGAAGCGCTGGCTGAAAGCGTGGCGTTTTGCGTATCCGTAAGCGGCCGCCGCGATGCCCAATGCGCCGGCATGGGTCGCCATGTGAAAGCCATCGGCAAGTAACGCCATCGAGCCGGTGATGTAGCCGGCGGTGATCTCGCCAACCATCATCACCACCGTCAGCGCCACGACCCAAAGCGTGCGCTTGGCATTTTCGTCGTGCGCTGAGCCAAGGAACACGTGATCGTGTACGTGGTTAATGTTGATATTGGTGCTGCTCATGAGCCTATACCTGCATTCTTCACTTGGAATAACGGCGAATGGCTTCAAGAAGCTCTTCAACGCCCTTGTTGCGCTCTTCTTCACTGAGTGTCGGGTTCGCGACGTGCTCCCGGGCGTGGTCCTCAATGATTTCTTCCATCAATCCGTTGATGGCTCCGCGGGTGGCGGCGACAAGGTGCAGTGTTTTGGCGCAATCGAGATCTGATTCCAGTGCCCGTTCAACGGCCTGGATTTGTCCGGCGATGCGTTTGACGCGCTTGAGAAGATCGTCTTTGTTGGCTGCGATATGACCCATGGGATACCCCCCTTACCTATATTGGTTTCATAATAGGTATAACCGCTACCCCTATGCAAGGGCCGTTCGACGGATAGGCTTCCACAAGTTATCGACTGGAAAAAGAGGCCTCATGCATGAGGTTGGACGAGGGGCTGGGAATGTCCGTATATGGACTCCTCCTCGTTGCAAGCCTCCTTTGCTTTGGCGCCCGTGCCGATTGCGCACGTATATTCGGCCTCTAGATGCAGCATCGTTTTGATGCGGGCCATGATGGGCTATTCGCGCGTCAGCTCCCAATCGCTTTTCCGTGCTTTACGCACCTGGACATTAAAGGGTTTTGCCGACGCCGGTTCGACCGGTTGCCATTGCTCGGGTTGCTTCGCAATCGTGGTGTAGAGGTGCTTCACCTTGGATGAATGGGTCAGGCCGCTGCCCGATTCGGTTGGTAATCAGTGCCGTTGCGCAGCATCGCCCAGGCCATGCGTGCAGTTTTGTTCGCTAGTGCGATAGCGGCCACATTGGGATGTGAGCGCTCGGCTAAGCGGACGACCCACTGGCTGAGTCGATCCTCTTTGGACTTGGCTGTACGCAGTGCCGACCGCGCACCGTGGACCATCAACGTTCGCAGATAAGCATCTTCACGCTTGCTGATGCCAAGCAGTCGATCCTTGCCGCCAGAGCTGTGTTGCTTTGGCGTCAACCCTAGCGAGGCGGCCAGTTGTCGGCCATTGGCAAACTGACTGGCGTCACCGATGGCCGCAACAAGTGCGGTGGCAATCATCGGACCGACGCCACGCAGCTGTTGCAGACGGGCAGCCGCTGGGTCACTTGCCGCGATCGCTGATATCTCGCTATCGAGTTCACTCACGCGCTCATCAAGTGCGCGCAGGTCTTCCCACAAGCCGTTCAGCAGACGACGAAAGCGTGCCGTCAAACCATTATCGGCATCTTCTAGCCAGCACGGTATTGCGCGACGCAGCATCAGTAATTCCTTCAGCGCAACGAGGCCGTACTCGGCGATCAGCCCACGAATCTGATTGGCTTTGGCCGTCCGCTGTTCGATTAAGCCGGCCCGGATGCGATGCGTCGCCTGGATATCCTGTTGTTCGATGGTCTTGACGGCGACGAAGCGCATGCTGGGGCGGCTCATCGCCTCACAGATTGCCTCGGCATCGTTGGCGTCGTTCTTGTTGCTCTTGACGTACGGTTTGACGAACTGAGGCGCGATCAGCCTCACCTGAAATCCGCGCGCCTGTAGCTGCCGCGCCCAATGGTGCGCACCGCTACAACTTTCCATGCCGATCTCACAGCCGGGCTCGATCTTCTCCAGCACCGTTTGAAGCCAGCGATCGCGAGGTAAACGCTGCCGCCAGATGGGCTGCTCATGACGATCCACACCGTGAATCTGAAACACGTTCTTCGCCAGGTCGACCCCAATGCGCATAAGCTTCATGTGTGGACTCCTTCTCACTATTGACTGTGGTTCGCACCTTCAGTCTGGCACTCAAGATGCCGAAGTGAGGAGGAGTCCATCCCATTGCTTATGGCCCAGAGTGTGTAAAAACGCTTCGTCAAAATTGAAGTTTGCGAGTCTATGCGAAATCTGAAAATTATCGGCTGCTCAGAGCCGATCTGGATTTTGCGTAGAAACGCGATTTTCAGTCCAACACTGGGCTCCAATCGCGCTGAAAAACGTTTTTACACAGCCTCCGCCGGTTGCTGCCTCTCACGAAGGGTTATATCGGCAGTGCTTTATTTGACCCAAATAGGACGGCCACGGTTGGCTTTTCAGTGGACAAACTACCTGGTGGTGATCTACGCGCGCGCCGCGCGCGTACTGGTCCGAAAATCATCAAAACTCTTGCCTAAGGCTTTCAGATGTCATCAATTTCCTTTTGGCGCGATTGCTGAATCACTTCATTGGTTCTGAAATCGAACCACTTCAAGGCCAGTTTCTCCTCGATGGAAGCGAGAAGTCATACAGGATGCTTAAGGGAGTGTGGTTGTACGTCTCGCACAAACTGCCCCGTATTGGTCGGCGTTTTTCAAGGTAGTTGTCGCGTCAACCGTCTAACTATGCCGCTCTTTTCTCGACCTGTTGCTCTCGATCCGGGTTCAACAGCACGGTGCCGATCGGCTCCCAGTTACGTGTGCAACCCGACCACCGTTCCGGCTTTTTCTCTTTGGCTCGTTCGTACAGCTCATGTCGCCGGGCCAAGACCTGATGGTCCAGTCCTCGATGCCGCTCAGCCGGTGTGACGAACCGGATACGGCTATGCCGGTGTTCGTTGTTGTACCAGCGCATGAAATCCCTCACCCAAGCTCGTGCGGCGTCCAGACTGGCAAAGCCATGCTGCGGCCATTGCGGGCAGTACTTCAGTGTTCTAAACAGCGACTCCGAGTAGGGATTGTCGTTGCTCACCCGCGGTCGGCCCCGCGAGGGCGTGATGCCCAGTTCGTACATCTTGCTCAACAGCGTCACCGATTTCATCGGCGCTCCGTTGTCCGAGTGCAGCACCAGCGGTTCGTGTAAACACTGCTCGCCGATCACGCTGCGTTGCAGCAGCGCGGCGGCTTTCTCGCCGCTTTCCGCGTCGTAGACCTCCCAGCCCACGGCCTTGCGGCTGTAAATATCCTCGATCAGATAGAGGTAGTAATACTTGCCGCGTATCGGCGACGGCAGATACGTGATGTCCCATGACCACACCTGATTGGGCGCTTCAGCCGCATGCGTCGTTGGGGCCGCGTGCCGCCTGGGGCGCTGGCTACGACCTCGATGCTGCTGTTGACCCGCCGCACGCAAGACGTGATAAAACGTTGCCTCCGACGCCAGATAGCGCCCTTGATCGGCCAGGCGCGGCACGATCTGGCTCGGCGGCAGATGGGCGTACTCCAGGCTGTTGCACAGCGTCACAATGGTCTGTCGCTCAGCCTCGTTTAGTGCATTTCGCGGCGTTGGCCGTGTGACAGTCGTTCGGGCATCGGCCTGGATAACGTCTGTTTCAGTCCACCGTTGCAAAGTCCGCAGCGATAGACCGATTTCCAGGCAGGCCCTGATTTTTCTGGCTCCCGCCGCGACCGCGTTGCTCAGCCAGTCCACGAGTAACTGCCGTTCTGGCAAAGACGTCAGTTGTCCTCGTTGTCGGTCCCCCAGTAGTCGTTGAGCTTT
This sequence comes from Pseudomonas sp. LB3P81, assembly GCF_054897965.1. Classification (NCBI taxonomy): domain Bacteria; kingdom Pseudomonadati; phylum Pseudomonadota; class Gammaproteobacteria; order Pseudomonadales; family Pseudomonadaceae; genus Pseudomonas; species Pseudomonas sp. LB3P81. Next base: position 4,944,831 of record NZ_JBUBVG010000001.1, read on the forward strand.
TTTCGCAGCACCAACAACGCCGCTGTTTCAGCGAGCGCCTTGTCTTTGCGGCGCAGTTCGCGCTCAAGTTCCTGGATGCGTTTCTTATCTTTGCGAGACTGCTCCCGATCTTCTTTTTGCTGGGCCTTTTCCGATTTCTGGCCGGTGATGAAGGCTTGTCGCCAGGCAGTGATTTGCTCGGGGTAAAGGCCTTTGCGGCGGCAATACTCGCCCAGGTCGATCTCGGACAAACCGGCCGCTTCAAGGACGACAGCAAACTTGGTTTCGGCTGACCAGTTCTGAGCCGATTGCTTGTTTTCGGACACTGCACTTCCTTCAGAACTGAGCTGCTTGCGCCAGTTGGACAAAGACATTTCGCTGACCCCTTCGCGCCGGGAAACCTCGGCCATCGACAGGTTCAGTGGGGGAAGCAGCATCTTGAGTAATGCGGCTCTGCGTTCAGGTGAATAGTACGGCACGACCAGTCTCTTTCCGCCCCCGATATGCTTTTTTAGGAAAAACCGGAGAGGCGACAACTATCCTGACACCGGGGGTGGTCAAGCCAGGTGTAAACGATGGTCAGTACCAAGCCAATTTTTGCTAATAGACTGGCCCGTTCACTTGGCCGCCTGGCGAAGGTCCACGCTCGTACTGGTTAAGAAAGTATGAGTTTTTCACGTCCCTCAGGGGGGGGCAGAAATCACCAATCGCTTTGTGACGATTGCTGAAACAGCTCAATGGTTTTGGATTGGGACCACGTTTGCTCCAGTTTCTTTTTGAAAGCCGGCGATCAGCACGGGAGTATTCGGCTCTGGGGGGTTAGTTTTATGCGGGCTCCCGATTGCGATGTTTTTTTATTGTCGCGCTGGGAAATTTTGGGTGATTCACTCATTGGGGCGACCCTATCAGGGGCGTTGTCACATCCCCATCGCAGTGTTGTTTTTTAGGTGCACTTAAAGTGTTACGCGCAATAGGGATTCAATGGCGCTGAAATAAGTGATTTGTAGGGGCGGGTGGGAAGGCTTTTCCGTTGCAGTAAGTCTGAAGTAGGCAAAGTGATACAGGTATCAGTTTTTTATTTGATCCGTTTGCGAGCTCAGCTCAGCTCGGAAGGAATTGGAGAGTGATCAGAATAGGAAGGGTAGGTCTGCCCCTAGCCAGTCAACCGTTCTGACCTCCCGTTTCGGTATGACAGGTGCGCTGCTTTGAATTTGAGCTTCTCAATCACCAGTGGCCATGTTCCAGCCAGCGTTCGATGCTTTCTCGCATAGGCCCGGCATCGGCCCAGGCGGCGGCGTCTACACGCTTGAGCTGTTCCACCTTTTGCTCGAAGGTCCGCCAGTGCATGCCCTTCGGCTTTGGAATGTATTCGGCAGGAAAGGTTAGGAAACCTTCGGGGCAGCCTAGGGCGCTGCGCAGCTTCCACGAATGATCTGCGGCACGGTCGCGCTTGTTGGCCTGCTGGCTCTCGTAGTTGAGGTGCAGACAGTGACGGCAGGCGAACACGCGGCTCAGGTACAGCTTGGCGACTCGCCGGCCACAACAGGGACACAGAAACCACGCTCGATTGCCCCCTAAGTGGCAGGGTGTCCAGGTGATCGGGACGGGGTAATCCTTCGACTCGGATTCTCCATTCGTTGTCAATCGATACCGCAGGCGCAGACGGGTCAGACTTTCGACGCCGATGCTGATTGTCCCGACCAATTCACCACTGCGCTTCCACATCCAGTTGCAAGCAAAGCCAGTGCGCAGCAGCCCGGCACGGTGTAGCGCCCGAATGTCGAGGGAACGGTAGTCCTCTGTCGAGTTCTTTTCCTTGGCTCTGCCCATTTTGGAACCTAAATCAATTGGAAAATTCGTTATCGATACCGCGAACCCACCGTCCGCTTCTGGCCGTTCGCTTCCGGTCGTCTCCTCGGTGCGCGCGGTCAATTCGCAGTTCAATGGTTCTAAATTCGAACCGCGTCAGATTCCAGTTTTCTCCTTGAGGGTGATCAGCACTGAGGCACCCAGGAACTCCGCAGCCAGTGCTATATGGGGCCCGACTGTAATGGTGTTTTATCGTCAATCTGACTTCATTCGTGAGTTGCCAAGTTTCTTATGGTGCGTTTCTTTTAGGTATGCTTTTGGTGAATTGCCTTATCGGTCAGATAAATCAGGTCCGGACGAACTTCGACAGCACACGGTCGACACATCCCTATTCGCGTCCAAAGAAGGAAGTCCAGGACAAGGAAAGTCACGCCACCGGCGCGTCTGCATCTGCCTGCATAACGGTAAGGGCAACGTGTCTGCTTGATGACTTTGATACCCATATTGGTAAACCTGGTGGTGGTAATTTAATAAGACTGGGATTTTTTCCGTTTACTGCCCTCGGCTGCAGGCCGTAGTTTTCGGCAAAACCACTGGGAAAAAATCCCAGTAGGTGGTCGTACGCCATACGCAACCGGACTCAACCGTACAGATCAATTTTCATGACTGGGAAAAAATCCCAGTAGCAACCGGAAAAAATCCCACCGAAAAAATCAAAATCAGTCGAACTTGAAGGTGGGCGGCCCGGGTTTGACCTCAAGATCCTTTCCTGGGCATTCATCGATGGCCGCCCAAGTGACTGCATACAGCGCACAGCGCGCCATCCCCTTTTCACGTCCTTTCCGGTACTCGCGGGTACGAACGATCAACCCGGCCTCTATAAGCTCCTGCAGGGCAGACGCAAGCGTCTTTGCATCCATAGGCCTACCCTTGGCCATCATCTGTGCCGTGCACGACAGATCACCATTGTTTGAGCCGTTGTAGTTCTTGGCTAACTTAATGAGCACCGCTATCGCTTTCGGCGTCAGGTTGTCGAATGCAGGAAGGACCAACATCCGATAAGGCAGCGCCAATACTCGGCCGCCGCCAAAGTCAACCTTGTATTTCCGTTTCTGCTTCCATGAGGCCATTCAGAAACTCGCAGGCAGGCGCTAAGAAACGATTTGAGATCGCATCTCAGCTGTTGGATTAATCGTTCTCCTGGGTCAGGACATAGAGCCCGACGCGGTGCGGTCGCCGGGCACGCCTTGCAGCTTGATAGCACCACCGGGTCCTGAATCCCCACCCCTGGCGCGTCAGGTGATGGATAGTGGGCGGCGTGTGGACAATGTCCAAGTAATGCGCAGCCGCGTTTGATTGCACCGGCGTTTGTTGAGGGCGTTGATCAACTCCACTGGTGGGGCGCCAAGACAGGGCAGATATGTCAGTTCCACCAAGCGGATGCTGGCCGGGAGCTAACTGTGCGGAGGACATCACGGCTCAGGCCGATGATGCGGACTGTCACCGGGCGTTCTCCTTCGCGGTGCGTTCGATAAATGCCTTCAGCTCGGACATGAGCACCAGGCGACGACGGCCGATCTTGAAAGTTTTGATTTCGCCCTTGGCAATAAACTCGTAGGTGGCCGAGCGAGAGATTCCGAGAATCCGTCCCGCTTCCTCAACGCCCACCGAGAGTGAGGCTTGTTCCATAGGTTTCTCCAGATGCCCATCGAAAGTAATTGGGGTGGAGATCCTATTGTTCCGAATTGTGCACGTCAACTACAATCATTGGTTCGTTGTGGGTTCATGGACTTCGTTGGACGCAAAAGGTAAGATTTGGTTAGAAAATCGAACCGGGTGGTAACGAAATGGCAAAGAACAAGTCTGGGCAGGGGCCTCGGAAGACGGAGGCTTTAACTTTGCGTCTTGACCCAAAGGTTAAGATGATGATCGAGCTGATTTCGCGGATACGTCGCCAGTCGATTACCGGGGTTGTCGAGGCTGCAATTGAAGAGGTCGCATACAATACTGATGTGCCCTATTTCGACGACGGTAAGATGAACAACTATGCGCTTGGGTCTATTCTTTCAGACGTTTGGTCGACCGACGAAAGCGTGAGGTTCATCAATATGTGCCATCGCTTTCCAACGCTGCTGACATATGAGGAGCAGCGTATCTGGGAGACGATAAAGTCGTCGGCTGTCTTTTTGCATAGCGCTTCTACATCGTTGTCCACTGACTGGGAGATCGAGGGTGTAGGCGCTCTTGATAGAGAGATCATTGGGAGATACTGGGACTCTCTTTTAGAGCATGTTGAAGAAAACAGAGACAGTAGAACAATTGTTCCTTTCAAACCCCCGCATTAAATTAGCTCCACCGCTGCGGCCTTCGTGTCCGGCGCCAAGTGAGCATATCTAAGCGTCATCTTGATATCTGCGTGCCCAAGCAAATCCCGTATCGTGTTGAGCGGAACTCCGGCCACTACCAGCCGTGATGCGAAGTCGTGGCGCATATCGTGCCAACGGAAGCCTTCGATCTTCGCTCGCTCCAGGAGGTTGAGCCAGGCGCTTTTAACATCCTCGAGGCGGCCACCATCCTGGCTCGGGAAAACGTACAGGGAATTCGCGGCCTGTTTTTTCCAGTCTTTCAGCGCGCTGACGGTTTCCTTGTTCATCGGGATATGCCGCGTGTCGCTTGTTTTGCTGGTGGCTCCGGCGACGGTGATCGTCTTCGTTTGGAAGTTCACTGCCGACCATTTCAGGTTAAATAGCTCGCCACGCCTCATCCCGGTATTCAGTGATACCAGCACCATGGGCTTCAAGTGATCAGTGAAGGGTACCTGCAGCAAACTTGGCATCTGCTCTTTGCCGCGGTCTGCTCGCCACTTGTTCGCCGTTTCGCGCTCGGCCCGCGCTTCGTCCTGGCGCGCGTCCAGCGCTTCACGCAGGCGCTTGCTTTCATCGGCATTTAGATACCGGACCAGACCCATGGAGTCGACCTTGATCGCTTTGAGCTTCTCCATCGGGTGGGCGCTGATGTACTCCCACTCAATAGCTCTGCTGAAGAGGCCGCTGATCGAGCCCATTTTACGATTGACCGTCGACGGCTTATTGCCTGACTGCATCCATCCGGTGCGGATGTGTTCCAGGTCGCGGCCGGTGATTGAGTCGAGTCGCTGAGACATGATCCCGTCGAAGTTGTTGTCGAGCGTGTGCTGAGTTTTCTCATACCCTTTATGTTGGATCTTGAACCAGGGCATATAGGTGTCGTCGATGAACTCGCGCAGGGTGGGGAGGGTAGCGCCTTTTCTTCCCTGAGTTATGGCCAGCGGCTCCCCATGAGCGTGAGCATCAGCCAGGTACTGAGCAGCCTCGGTGCGAGCCTGATCGAGTGTCACCACACCTACGCGGCCGAGGGTGGCATTCTTGTTGCGGCCCCACGTAACCATGTAGGACTTGTGCCCACTCGGCAGCACGCGAATGAACAGTCCCGGCTGCGCGGTATCATGCACCCGGTACGCCTTCGGCTCGGTAGGCAAGCTGTTGATGAGCTTCTGGGTGATCTTCGTTTTCAAGTAATAAAGCTCCGTGACAGCACCGTGGCAGCAAAAAGTACTATACGGTGCCGTTTTCACGGACGCAACCGGACGGAAAGTCCCGTGTTTATTGGGTTTGGCCATGCGGGCCGGTTGTAAAATTGACCCTCCTAAGGGGAAGGTTGGCAGTTCGAACCTGCCCTGGGACACCATATTTTGTTGTTCTCCCCCTTCTTTACTGCTCGCCGATCTTCGTGATATCCAAAAAATCAAGCATCCCCTTGGTTTGCTGGGTGTTACGTAGCCGTAACCGATCGCAAAGGCGGTTATAGAAGGGTGGGAATCAAGTATTTGAAAGCTAAGAATAAAATTTCAAATTCTTGATTTAATTGCTTGACGTACTTGGTGGCTTCTGTAGAATGCGCACCTCGGTTGAGACGAAAGATCTTAACCAGCCGCTCTTTAACAACTGAATCAAGCAATTCGTGTGGGTGCTTGTGGAGTCAGACTGATAGTCAACAAGATTATCAGCATCACAAGTTACTCCGCGAGAAATCAAAGATGTAACCAACGATTGCTGAGCCAAGTTTAGGGTTTCTTAAAAACCCAAAGATGTTTGAACTGAAGAGTTTGATCATGGCTCAGATTGAACGCTGGCGGCAGGCCTAACACATGCAAGTCGAGCGGTAGAGAGAAGCTTGCTTCTCTTGAGAGCGGCGGACGGGTGAGTAATGCCTAGGAATCTGCCTGGTAGTGGGGGATAACGCTCGGAAACGGACGCTAATACCGCATACGTCCTACGGGAGAAAGCAGGGGACCTTCGGGCCTTGCGCTATCAGATGAGCCTAGGTCGGATTAGCTAGTTGGTGAGGTAATGGCTCACCAAGGCGACGATCCGTAACTGGTCTGAGAGGATGATCAGTCACACTGGAACTGAGACACGGTCCAGACTCCTACGGGAGGCAGCAGTGGGGAATATTGGACAATGGGCGAAAGCCTGATCCAGCCATGCCGCGTGTGTGAAGAAGGTCTTCGGATTGTAAAGCACTTTAAGTTGGGAGGAAGGGCATTAACCTAATACGTTAGTGTTTTGACGTTACCGACAGAATAAGCACCGGCTAACTCTGTGCCAGCAGCCGCGGTAATACAGAGGGTGCAAGCGTTAATCGGAATTACTGGGCGTAAAGCGCGCGTAGGTGGTTTGTTAAGTTGGATGTGAAATCCCCGGGCTCAACCTGGGAACTGCATTCAAAACTGACAAGCTAGAGTATGGTAGAGGGTGGTGGAATTTCCTGTGTAGCGGTGAAATGCGTAGATATAGGAAGGAACACCAGTGGCGAAGGCGACCACCTGGACTGATACTGACACTGAGGTGCGAAAGCGTGGGGAGCAAACAGGATTAGATACCCTGGTAGTCCACGCCGTAAACGATGTCAACTAGCCGTTGGGAGCCTTGAGCTCTTAGTGGCGCAGCTAACGCATTAAGTTGACCGCCTGGGGAGTACGGCCGCAAGGTTAAAACTCAAATGAATTGACGGGGGCCCGCACAAGCGGTGGAGCATGTGGTTTAATTCGAAGCAACGCGAAGAACCTTACCAGGCCTTGACATCCAATGAACTTTCCAGAGATGGATTGGTGCCTTCGGGAACATTGAGACAGGTGCTGCATGGCTGTCGTCAGCTCGTGTCGTGAGATGTTGGGTTAAGTCCCGTAACGAGCGCAACCCTTGTCCTTAGTTACCAGCACGTCATGGTGGGCACTCTAAGGAGACTGCCGGTGACAAACCGGAGGAAGGTGGGGATGACGTCAAGTCATCATGGCCCTTACGGCCTGGGCTACACACGTGCTACAATGGTCGGTACAGAGGGTTGCCAAGCCGCGAGGTGGAGCTAATCCCATAAAACCGATCGTAGTCCGGATCGCAGTCTGCAACTCGACTGCGTGAAGTCGGAATCGCTAGTAATCGCGAATCAGAATGTCGCGGTGAATACGTTCCCGGGCCTTGTACACACCGCCCGTCACACCATGGGAGTGGGTTGCACCAGAAGTAGCTAGTCTAACCTTCGGGAGGACGGTTACCACGGTGTGATTCATGACTGGGGTGAAGTCGTAACAAGGTAGCCGTAGGGGAACCTGCGGCTGGATCACCTCCTTAATCGACGACATCAGCTGCTCCATAAGTTCCCACACGAATTGCTTGATTCATTGAAGAAGACGATAAGAAGCAGCCCTGACGGGTTGTAGCTTGGTTGGTTAGAGCGCACCCCATGCTTTGTGGTAAAGAGCAGGGTGAGGTCGGCCTGATAGCTCAAAATTGGGTCTGTAGCTCAGTTGGTTAGAGCGCACCCCTGATAAGGGTGAGGTCGGCAGTTCGAATCTGCCCAGACCCACCAATTTTTGTGTGGGAACCTGTAGCAATACGGGGCCATAGCTCAGCTGGGAGAGCGCCTGCCTTGCACGCAGGAGGTCAACGGTTCGATCCCGTTTGGCTCCACCACTACTGCTTCTGTTTGTTGAAAGCTTAGAAATGAGCATTCCATGGTGATCATGGTGAATGTTGATTTCTAGTCTTTGGCTAGATCGTTCTTTAAAAATTTGGGTATGTGATAGAAAGATAGACTGGATAGCACTTTCACTGGTGTTTATTCAGGCTAAGGTAAAATTTGTGAGTTTAATCGCGAATTTTCGGCGAATGTCGTCTTCACAGTATAACCAGATTGCTTGGGGTTATATGGTCAAGTGAAGAAGCGCATACGGTGGATGCCTTGGCAGTCAGAGGCGATGAAAGACGTGGTAGCCTGCGAAAAGCTTCGGGGAGTCGGCAAACAGACTTTGATCCGGAGATGTCTGAATGGGGGAACCCACCTAACATAAGTTAGGTATCTTAAGCTGAATACATAGGCTTAAGAAGCGAACCAGGGGAACTGAAACATCTAAGTACCCTGAGGAAAAGAAATCAACCGAGATTCCCTTAGTAGTGGCGAGCGAACGGGGACTAGCCCTTAAGTGGCTTTGAGATTAGCGGAACGCTCTGGAAAGTGCGGCCATAGTGGGTGATAGCCCTGTACGCGAAAATCTCTTGGTCATGAAATCGAGTAGGACGGAGCACGAGAAACTTTGTCTGAATATGGGGGGACCATCCTCCAAGGCTAAATACTACTGACTGACCGATAGTGAACTAGTACCGTGAGGGAAAGGCGAAAAGAACCCCGGAGAGGGGAGTGAAATAGATCCTGAAACCGTATGCGTACAAGCAGTGGGAGCCCACTTTGTTGGGTGACTGCGTACCTTTTGTATAATGGGTCAGCGACTTATTTTCAGTGGCGAGCTTAACCGAATAGGGGAGGCGTAGCGAAAGCGAGTCTTAATAGGGCGTCTAGTCGCTGGGAATAGACCCGAAACCGGGCGATCTATCCATGGGCAGGTTGAAGGTTGGGTAACACTAACTGGAGGACCGAACCGACTACCGTTGAAAAGTTAGCGGATGACCTGTGGATCGGAGTGAAAGGCTAATCAAGCTCGGAGATAGCTGGTTCTCCTCGAAAGCTATTTAGGTAGCGCCTCATGTATCACTGTAGGGGGTAGAGCACTGTTTCGGCTAGGGGGTCATCCCGACTTACCAAACCGATGCAAACTCCGAATACCTACAAGTGCCGAGCATGGGAGACACACGGCGGGTGCTAACGTCCGTCGTGAAAAGGGAAACAACCCAGACCGTCAGCTAAGGTCCCAAAGTTATGGTTAAGTGGGAAACGATGTGGGAAGGCTTAGACAGCTAGGAGGTTGGCTTAGAAGCAGCCACCCTTTAAAGAAAGCGTAATAGCTCACTAGTCGAGTCGGCCTGCGCGGAAGATGTAACGGGGCTCAAACCATACACCGAAGCTACGGGTATCACTTAGGTGATGCGGTAGAGGAGCGTTCTGTAAGCCTGTGAAGGTGAGTTGAGAAGCTTGCTGGAGGTATCAGAAGTGCGAATGCTGACATGAGTAACGACAATGGGTGTGAAAAACACCCACGCCGAAAGACCAAGGTTTCCTGCGCAACGTTAATCGACGCAGGGTTAGTCGGTCCCTAAGGCGAGGCTGAAAAGCGTAGTCGATGGAAAACAGGTTAATATTCCTGTACTTCTGGTTATTGCGATGGAGGGACGGAGAAGGCTAGGCCAGCTTGGCGTTGGTTGTCCAAGTTTAAGGTGGTAGGCTGGACTCTTAGGTAAATCCGGGAGTCTAAGGCCGAGAGCTGATGACGAGTGTTCTTTTAGAACACGAAGTGGTTGATGCCATGCTTCCAAGAAAAGCTTCTAAGCTTCAGGTAACCAGGAACCGTACCCCAAACCGACACAGGTGGTTGGGTAGAGAATACCAAGGCGCTTGAGAGAACTCGGGTGAAGGAACTAGGCAAAATGGCACCGTAACTTCGGGAGAAGGTGCGCCGGTGAGGGTGAAGGACTTGCTCCGTAAGCTCATGCCGGTCGAAGATACCAGGCCGCTGCGACTGTTTATTAAAAACACAGCACTCTGCAAACACGAAAGTGGACGTATAGGGTGTGACGCCTGCCCGGTGCCGGAAGGTTAATTGATGGGGTTAGCTAACGCGAAGCTCTTGATCGAAGCCCCGGTAAACGGCGGCCGTAACTATAACGGTCCTAAGGTAGCGAAATTCCTTGTCGGGTAAGTTCCGACCTGCACGAATGGCGTAACGATGGCGGCGCTGTCTCCACCCGAGACTCAGTGAAATTGAAATCGCTGTGAAGATGCAGTGTATCCGCGGCTAGACGGAAAGACCCCGTGAACCTTTACTATAGCTTTGCACTGGACTTTGAATTTGCTTGTGTAGGATAGGTGGGAGGCTTTGAAGCGTGGACGCCAGTTCGCGTGGAGCCAACCTTGAAATACCACCCTGGCAACTTTGAGGTTCTAACTCAGGTCCGTTATCCGGATCGAGGACAGTGTATGGTGGGTAGTTTGACTGGGGCGGTCTCCTCCTAAAGAGTAACGGAGGAGTACGAAGGTGCGCTCAGACCGGTCGGAAATCGGTCGTAGAGTATAAAGGCAAAAGCGCGCTTGACTGCGAGACAGACACGTCGAGCAGGTACGAAAGTAGGTCTTAGTGATCCGGTGGTTCTGTATGGAAGGGCCATCGCTCAACGGATAAAAGGTACTCCGGGGATAACAGGCTGATACCGCCCAAGAGTTCATATCGACGGCGGTGTTTGGCACCTCGATGTCGGCTCATCACATCCTGGGGCTGAAGCCGGTCCCAAGGGTATGGCTGTTCGCCATTTAAAGTGGTACGCGAGCTGGGTTTAGAACGTCGTGAGACAGTTCGGTCCCTATCTGCCGTGGACGTTTGAGATTTGAGAGGGGCTGCTCCTAGTACGAGAGGACCGGAGTGGACGAACCTCTGGTGTTCCGGTTGTCACGCCAGTGGCATTGCCGGGTAGCTATGTTCGGAATAGATAACCGCTGAAAGCATCTAAGCGGGAAACTAGCCTCAAGATGAGATCTCACTGGGACCTTGAGTCCCCTGAAGGGCCGTCGAAGACTACGACGTTGATAGGTTGGGTGTGTAAGCGCTGTGAGGCGTTGAGCTAACCAATACTAATTGCCCGTGAGGCTTGACCATATAACACCCAAGCAATTTGCTGACCTGAAGAGGCACCAGATTGCGGTGTGTGAAGACGAAACGAACCGAAAGTTCGAGAGAAACACACAAACTATCGCATACCCAATTCGCTGGAACGTCGAAAGACGCGTCAGCTCAAGAATTTCTTGACGACCATAGAGCATTGGAACCACCTGATCCCATCCCGAACTCAGCAGTGAAACGATGCATCGCCGATGGTAGTGTGGGGTTTCCCCATGTGAGAGTAGGTCATCGTCAAGATTAAATTCCGAAACCCCTATCTGCGTATGCAGGTAGGGGTTTTGTTTTGCCCGCAGGAAAGTGACGAAAAATAGGACAGCCTCATCAGCTGTCCCTGAATTCACTGCCATAGCTAGTGAAACTTCGGTAGAACGTATTCAGCGATCTCTTCGATAACGTCGGTAACCGCGCGTTCGCTACGCCGCACATGCCATCGCCGCATGTTGCTTCAGATCCGGAGCACCGAAAGGCCGTTCCTCGGCAATCCGCCGCCGACCGTTGTTTTGGCCATCAAGGACAACCGTTAGAGGAAATCGCACTAAAGCGACCGCACGGTTTTTAGTATGGTGCAGCTCGTTTTTTAACAGACTGATTTCACGTCTACGGATCGGCGCCTCATTGCGCTTCGGCCAACTGGCGGACCAGTGACAAACCAATCCCGAGCCCTTCACTGTTGTGGGTGACATGTTGCTTTTCCGCCTGACCGAACAGGTCAAACACATGATCGAGGTTTTCCGGGGCAATGCCGGCACCGTTGTGTTTGATGTCGAGTCGCACCATGCCTCCGGCCTGGCTGGCAATCAATTGCACGCGACCCATGGCCGGGGTGAATTTCAGTGCATTGTTCACCAGGTTCCAGATGATTTGCTCCAGTCGCGTCGGGTCGGCCTGGATCATTAACGCGCCGGCTGGCACCAGCAGTTCGACCGTGACGTCGTGCTGGTCATTGAGCACGACGGTGTGGATATCGCGCAGCACACTACTGAGATCGATGGCGACCGGTTGCAGCTTGAGCTTGCCGGTACGGACCCGAGCGACATCCAGCAGATCGTCGATGATCCGCACCTGGCTGGTGACCGCGTCGCAAATGGTGTTCACCGCCTTGGCCGCCGGAGCCTGCGACTTGGTCACTGGCAAGCGCCGCAGCAGTTCTGCGTTGAGCTGGATCAGGTTCAGCGGATGCTTGAGTTCATGGGACATGACCGCGAAGAACTCATCCTTGAGGTTATTGGTGTTGCGAGTCTCGGCCAGTTCCTGGCGCTGTTCTTCGTGCTGGCGTTTTTGGCCGGTCAGGTCACGGGCAATTTTCACGTAGCCCTTGAGGTGGTCGCCGCTGAGCAGGGTTACTTTGCCGCTGCAGAAGAAGCGGCTGCCATCCTTGTGCAGATGCCAGCGTTCATCGTCGTTGCGACCATGGGTGCGCACCGCCAGCAGCTCGTTTTCCGGTATGCCCGCCGCGCGGTCTTCAGGGGAAAAAATAAAGTCGTAGTAAGCCCCCTCGGCCTCGGCCTTGTTGTAGCCGAAAATCAACTCCGCGCCTTTGTTCCAACTGGTGATCACGCCCTGTTCATCGAGGGTGATGATCGCGTAGTCGCGGGTGCTTTCGGCCACCAGGCGCATGCGCTCTTCGCCCAGGCGCAACTCTTCTTCAGCCGCTCGACGCTTGGTGATGTCGATGGAAGTCAGCACGGTGCCGTCGATATGGTCTTCGCAGGAGCGATAAGGCAGCAGGCAGGCGATGTACCAGTGGTTGTCGGTACTGCTGACTTTGCGCTCGATCATGTTCAGCGATCCGAAACCAGCGCCGCGTCACCGGCCAGGTTGTCGTAATGCAGGCGATGGGTGATGTCGACCGACGGCACCATTGGAGCCGGTGCCCGACAGCACCAGACAGAAGGCTCTTTCCCGGTGTGCATCCGCCAGGTCGCGGAAGAACAGGTCGATCGAGGCGTGACGGGACTCCCGTGTTTCGCTGGTACTGACCTCAAGAAAGCCATCATTCATCGACAGGCGTTGCGCGGGTGAAATGACGTACACCCGGTTTTCTCGATGGACACCGTTTCGGTGACCTGCAGGACCGGCATCCGGGTCGATTCCTGCCTTTGCCAACGCCGGGAGCGTCTGGATCTGAAACGGGTAGCAGACGCGGCGCAATAAATCAGGATAATCCCGTTTTTCAGTAACGCCTTCAAATATTTAGCCCGCATTCGCATCCCTCTGAAATTTCGACTCCAACTGCGCAAATGCATTCCCATTTCTTCAAGTGAATGGGCCTGCTGGCCGATAACCCGGACAGTCATGACCTTCTTCTTAACATTGCCTGGAAATCTTCGATGCTGTCGTATCACCAAAAGCGTTTTCTGATCGTCGATGATTTCTCCGATTTCCGCAGTTCGGTCCGTTCCATGCTGCGAGAGCTGGGCGTCAAGGACGTGGACACCGCCGACACCGGCGAGCAGGCGCTGCGCATGTGTTCTCAGAAGTCTTACGATTTCATCCTGCAGGATTTCCACCTCGGCGACGGCAAGAAGAATGGTCAGCAGGTGCTCGAAGACCTGATGGTCGAGAAGCTGATCAGCCATGAAGCCGTGTTTGTGATGGTCACCGCCGAGACCAGTCAGGCGATGGTGCTCAGCGCCCTGGAACACGAGCCCGATGCTTACCTGACCAAACCGTTCAATCGCTCCGGCCTGGCCCAGCGCCTTGAGCGTCTGGAGCAGCGCAAGACGTTGCTCAAGCCGATCCTGCAGGCCCTCGATCGCGGTAAACCGGTCGAAGTGCTCAACGCCTGCATCGCGCTGTGCAAACAGGACATCCGCTATTCGCCGCTGTGCCTGCGCTACCGCGCCGATGCCTTGCGTGACTTGAATCAGAATGAGGCGCTGGAGCGACTCTACGACGGCATCATTGCCGATCGGCCTTTGCCGTGGGCGTTTGCCGGGTTGGGCAAGTTGCTGTTCAAGCGCGGTCAGGTCAGTCAGGCCAAAGGCGTCTACGAAAAAGCCCTGAAAGTGTTCCCGATGATGCCGGCGCTGTACGACGGCATGGCGGATGTGCTGGTCGCAGAAGGCGACAGCAAGGCCGCGCAGCAGGTGTTGGAAGAGGCCATTCGTCTGTCGCCGCTGGCCGTGCGCCGGCAAGCGCTGCTGGGCAAGTTGGCGATGGCCAACGAAGATTTCGACACGGCGTCCAAGGCTTATCGACAGGCGGTCAGCCAGGGCGCCCAGTCACGCTTCAAGGACGCGGAAAGCAATCTCGGTCTGGCCCATGCCTTAATCAGCAAGGGCAGCGAAAAAGGCCTGGATACCCGCACGCGGCTGGAGATCAACACCACGCTGAGTGCCGTGGCCAAGGAAAACCCGTCTGACCCGGGCCTGCAGATTCGTGCGCGGCTGATGAAGGCCACCAGCCTGCTGCTCAACGATGCCGAAACCGCGGAGAAACTCACCGAGCAAGCCATGTTGCGCCTCGATGGCATGGAGCAGTTCATGAGTGCCGAAGCGGCGCTGTTGGTGGCCAAGCAGTTGCAAATGCTCGGGCAGGCCGACGCCGGTGCTTCGATGCTGAAAAACTGCGCAGAAATCTACGGCGATGATCCGACGGTGATGAAGGGCATCGCCAAGCTGACCGACGACCCAACCATCCTCAACTCCGGCAACGATGCGGCGGAGCTCAACCGTCAAGGCGTGCGGGTGTACAAGACGGGCAACCTGGTGGAGGCGCGGGCGGTGTTCCGCAAAGCCCTGGCGCTGCAACCGAAAAACATCAGTATCGCGCTGAACATGGCGCAGTCGCTGCTGCACGGCACCGACACTAGCGTGCCGTCGGCGGAACTTGAAGAATGTCGGGCCTGCCTGAAAACGGTCGGCCTGATGCCCGACACCGACGCGCGGAATGCGCGTTATCAGAAACTGAAAATCAAGGCGTTCGGCGCATGACCCAAAACGACCCGGCACTGGATTTCTCCACGGTGATTGCCTCCACCGTGCACGACATGAAGAACTCGCTGGCGATGTTGATGCAGGCCCACAGCCAATGGCTGGCGCGCTTGCCCGACCCGGCGCGGCATACCCCGGAGCAGGGCGTGATCGAATTCGAGTTTGCCCACCTCAACGGCATGCTCGTGCAGTTGCTGGGGCTGTACAAACTCGGTGTCAATCAGATGCCGTTGCAACCGGCCTACCATGAACTGGATGACTTCATCGAAGCGCAACTGGCCTGCCATCAAGACGTGTTCGCCAGCCGCGGCATCATGGCGACTTATGAAGTGGACCCATTGAGCCCGCTGGGTTTCTTCGACCGGGAGTTGATTGCCTCGGTGTTGGGCAATTGCATCAACAACGCCATCCGTTACGCCCGCCACGCGGTGTTGATCAGCGTCAGCGATGAGGCCGGGCAACTGGTGCTGACGATCAACGATGATGGCGACGGCTATCCGGCGCAGATGATCGAGCGTCAGGCCGATTACGTGCAGGGCATCAACCACAGCAGCGGCAGCACCGGCCTGGGTCTGTATTTCGCCGGGCGGATTGCCGCGTTGCATCAGCGCAACGGCATCGGTGGACGCACCGAAATCAGCAATGGCGGCTCGTTGGGCGGCGGCGTGTTCAGCCTTTACCTCCCGTAGGAGCTGCCGAAGGCTCGGGCCGCGTTCGGACGATCTTTTGATTTTCGAGCATGGCACCGGAAGATCAAAGATCGCAGCCTTCGGCAGCTCCTACATTTTTGTGTGCAGTGCTTGATATTCCGAACAGGCGGAGCCTATTTTGTACGGTCGCCGTTCGCGGCTTGCACAACAACAAAGGATTGCGTCATGACTACCGATGGCCAACGTTCACTCGCGCAGCGACTGACGGGCATTGATGAGATTGAATGTGTTACGCCGGACCTGAACGGCGTGCCCCGTGGCAAGGTCATGACGGCCGAGGGGTTTCTCGAGGGGCGGCGTTTGCAGATGGCGCGGGGTGTGCTGCTGCAATGCATCATGGGCGGATATCCGCCAGCGCGTTTTTACGGCAGCGATGACGGCGACCTGGCGCTGGTGCCCGATCCTGCGCAGATTCACCGCCTGCCCTGGAGCCAGCAACCACGAGCCTTCGCCATTTGCGATGCCGACGAGCTGACCGGCGAAAGCTCCCGTCTGTCGACCCGCGGCCAACTCAAGGCCGTCATCGCGCGCTACGCGGCACTCGGCTTGGCGCCGGTGGTGGCGACCGAACTGGAATTCTTTGTCTTCGCACCCAATACCGACCCGACACAACCCTTCCAGCCGCCGCTGGGCCTGGACGGTCGGCGCGAGGCTGGCCATTCGGCATTCAGCGTCAGCTCCAACAACGGTCTGCGCCCGTTCTTCAGCGAAGTCTACGAATGCATGGCGGCTCTGGGTCTGCCTCGCGATACGTTCATGCACGAGATGGGCGTCAGCCAGTTCGAGATCAATCTGCTGCACGGCGATCCGCTGCTGCTGGCCGATCAGACGCTCCTGTTCAAGCATCTGCTCAAGGAAGTCGCGCTCAAGCACGGCCTCACCGTGGTCTGCATGGCCAAGCCGCTGGCGCACACACCGGGCAGTTCGATGCACATTCACCAGAGCATCGTCGAGATCGGCAGCGGGCGTAACGTGTTCAGCGACGCGGCCGGTGAGCCGACAGCCACCTTCCGTCACTTTATCGGTGGCCAGCAGGCCGGGATGGCGGATTTCACTGCGTTGTTTGCGCCGAGCGTGAACTCTTATCAGCGCTTGTGCCATCCGTTCGCGTCACCGAATAATGCCTGCTGGTCCCACGACAATCGTGCGGCCGGTTTGCGTATTCCGGCCAGTTCGCCGGCCGCTCGTCGGGTCGAGAACCGCTTGCCGGGGGCGGATGCCAACCCGTATCTGGCGATTGCCGCGAGCCTGGCGGCGGGGCTGTACGGTATTGAAAACGAGCTGGAGCCAAGCGCAGCGATCCAGGGTGAATTCGAGGTGCCGGATAATCTTTCGTTGCCGTGTACCTTGCATGCCGCTCTCGAACGTCTGAAACGTAGCCAATTGGCGAAGGAACTGTTTGGCAAGGAGTTCATCGAAGGCTACGTCGCTTCGAAGACCATGGAGTTGACCAGCTTCTATGATGAAATTACGCCCTGGGAGCGCCGTGTTTTAGCCGCCCAGGCCTGACGAACCTTCGTCTTCGGGCTATCTTTTCGGATAGCCCGTTTCTCACCGCAAGGAGCCGCTCGGAACGCCGATGCGCCAAATCTGGAAACCCTTTCGAGCGCTGTATTTTGCCTCGCTGATGATGTTGATCGGCTCGGGCTTGCTGAGTACTTACCTGGGCTTGCGCCTGGCGGCCGACCATGTCGACAGCCTGTGGGTCGGTGCGTTGATGGCGGCCAACTATTTCGGCCTGGTGCTGGGCGGCAAGATCGGTCACCGGTTGATTGCCCGGGTCGGGCATATCCGGGCCTATTCGGCCTGCGCCGGGATTGTCGGCGCGGCGGTGCTGGGCCATGGTCTGGTGGACTGGTTGCCTGCCTGGATATTCCTTCGGGTCATCGTCGGCCTCGGCATGATGTGCCAGTACATGGTCATCGAAAGCTGGCTCAATGAGCAGGCCGAAGCCTCGCAACGCGGGACGGTGTTCAGCGGTTACATGATCGCGTCCTATCTGGGGCTGGTGCTGGGTCAACTGATTCTGGTCATGCACCCGGCGCTCGGTCTGGAGCTGTTGATGCTGGTCGCCCTGTGCTTTGCCCTGTGCCTGGTGCCGGTGGCCCTGACCCGGCGGATTCACCCGGCGGCGCTCCACCCCGCGCCGATGGAGCCGCGATTCTTCATCAAACGCGTACCGCAGTCGTTGAGTACGGTGCTGGGGGCGGGACTGATCATCGGTTCGTTCTACGGTCTGGCGCCGCTGTATGCCTCGCAGCAAGGGTTGTCCACGGAGCAGGTCGGTCTGTTCATGGGTAGCTGCATTTTTGCCGGCCTGCTGGTGCAGTGGCCGTTGGGCTGGTTGTCCGACCGTTATGACCGGGCACTGCTGATCCGCTGTTTTGCACTGGTGCTGGCGGTTGCCGCATTGCCGCTGGCGATCATGCAGCAGGCGCCGCTGCAGGTGTTGTTCGTCACCGGTTTTATCTGCTCGCTGGTGAAATTCTGCCTGTATCCACTGGCGGTCGCGTTTTCCAATGACCACGTCGAGGCTGATCGGCGAGTGTCACTGACGGCCATGTTGCTGGTGACCTACGGCGTCGGCGCCAGTATCGGGCCGTTGGTCGCCGGGGTGCTGATGAAGATGTTCGGCAGCCAGATGCTCTATGCCTTCTTCAGTTTCTTCGCGTTGGTGCTGGTGTGGCGAATCCGCCCGAAAGCGGTGACCAACCTGCATCAGGTGGACGACGCGCCGCTGCATCACGTCGCCATGCCGGACAGCATGTCGAGTTCGCCGCTGGTGGCTTGCCTTGATCCACGGGTCGATGAACAAGTGGTGCAGGATCAGATGCACAACCCGATCAACCCTGAGCCAAGTCCTGAGCCGGAGGCGGAGACAGAAAAAACGTCGCCTCCAGAAGATCCTGACACGGGGCGCGAGCAAAGCTTCACCGAAGCCAGGCCTTAAAACCGGAGGCATAAAAAACGGGCAGTCACCGCAAGGGACTGCCCGTTTTTTATTGACGCTCGTATTACATGTCGTCTTTGTCGAAGCGCCGTGCTTCACGCTGAAGCTGATAGACGAACCGTTCGACCTGACGTTGCACCAATCCGCTCATGTTATGAAAGCGTATGCCGGCGAAGGTGGTGGAGATTCTTTCTTCGAAGTGCAGGTAGCGCAGTTCGACCGGTGCCGTCATTTTGCCGAAGGGCAGGGCGGCGGCGAAGCGGTCGTAGACCTGACCCAGTTGCAGGCTGCCGGTAATGTCGCCGTCGAAGCGCAACTTGCAGCCGGTGGCGGAAATATCCAGCAACTTGCCGCTGATCGGTGCCTTGAGCTTTTCACCGTCCAGATCGACGTTGACCAGTTGCGCCAGCTTCAAGGCTGCGCGGAAGGCATTGCGGCGCTGGTGATAGACCACTTCATCCGGCAGGGGGCCGCGATAGCAGCGACTGTCACCGGATTCGTCGATGGTCAATTGACCGTTGCTTTCCCAGGCAATGCGCACGCCTTCGTGAAAGCCTTCGACCCTGAACGGTTCGCCGGCCAGCAGGAAGCGTTCGCCGTCACGCGGGATCATTTCGTCGAGCGCGATGGTGCGACTTTCACGGTTCACGTCCACCAGATAGCTCTGGAAGCGCTGAGTGCGCTCATGGAACGTGATGATCAGCGGGTCATGGCTGTCTTGCAGTTGGCGCAGGTTGCCGGAGATTTCCAAAGGCGTGGTAAGCACCTTGGGTGGCTGCGGGGCATCTTCCGCGTTTAAGGCATTGGACACGGTTCATCAATCTCCAGACAAAATATGACTACGGCTGGCCAGCATATTGCCAGCATGTTGCGAGTCTTGATAGGGCGTGGTCATTTGCAGGCTCAAGCCTGACTGAGCGGGCGCGGCTTCGCAAGCTTGGCGGTTGATCCGCGGGCATCATAAAGTGCCGGCGGTTCGCCGCCGGTGAGGATTTTCAACTGATTGGCCGTGGCAGCCTGCTGGACCAGGATCGACTGGCCATTATTGCCGTTCGCCGCCTGGCATTGAGCCAGAAGATCGGTCAGTACATCGCTCTGCGCCAGCAACTCTTCGCCAATGCTCGAATGGCTGGCCAGTTGCTCCAGACCGTTGCGATTGACCGGCAGATTGAGACTGGCGAGGATTTCACTGCGCTTGCGGCCATGCTGTTCGAGCTGAATGATCAATGCCTGTTTCTGCGCCAGAATTTCTTCCAGCAGAGGCATGTCACGACCGTGCAAGGCGAGGGACTCGGTTTGCAGTAACTCCAGCAAGTGTTGCGCTGGAGCAAAGTCGTCGGTGATCAGTTGCAGTAAATTAGTGTCGTGCATGGCTGGCCTTGGGGTTTAAGCGTCCAAAAGCCTGGCGCGGGCCGTGGCCTAGCGCTGGGCTTCGAAGTTGAGCAGTTTGCTGGCTACACGGCTGCTGTCGACTTTGTAGCTGCCATCGGCAATCGCTGCTTTCAACTCGGCCACGCGGGCTTTGTCGACGGCAGGCTGATCGCGCAGCTTGTCAGTGACCTGTTGCAACTGTTGAGCCTCATGGCTGAGGTGTACCGATTCCCCGCTTTTGACGGTACTGGCCTGTTCGGCCGGGGTATTCAGCGGCGCGGATTTGCCGGCTTCGGCGGTTTCCTTGGCAGCGCTGGTACGTGTACTGCCCGTAAGTGACGAGGAACTGTTAAAACGGCTGAAATCGATGACCATGGTAAAAAACCTCTGAGTATTTGGACGCTTGCCATGTTTTCGGCTATCCCTGTGAAAACTTTAGACCCATTTATCAATGAGCCTGCATGCGCCAGCACTTCTTCCGCATGCGGCACAGTTTAGGGAACAGCCTCAGGCAACGCCACATCTTCAGAACAGGGATCTCACATAGACACTTCCACCTGGCCCGGCGCGGTGACTTGCGCCTTGATGACCCGCCTGGAATTGAGGTTTTTCACGCGAATCTGCTCGCTCATACCGCCGTTGGACAACGCTTCGCCGGGCATTCGCACGCTGAGCGTACCACTGCGGGCGGTGATCACGACCTGATCGCCTTTGCGAATGACTTCCGCCTGTTCGAGGTGAACGAGGGTAATCACCTGATCGGCGACCATTGGTCGGGTAAGTCGCTGGCCGATCGCCTGGTCGAGGGTCGTCAGGTAACCCTGGTTGATCAGGCTGATATCGCGTTCGCGCAAGAGCACGTCAGCGGGCTCGACAATGTCGGTGCGGCGCAGGGGCCGGGTGGTGGTCACGACGTCGCGAAACAGGCGGACTTGAGCGGGTACGAAGACCGTCCAGGGGGAGCTTCCCTCACAGCGAACCTTGACCGTAACCCGGCCCAGCGGCTTGGCCGGGCTCTCGAGGCTGGCTGTCAATTCCTTGTCGCACATGGGCATGCGCAGTCGCGGATCGAGCTGGTTGACCTGGATTTCGTAGCGACCTTCCGTTTGACTGGTCGCCAAATAGTCTTCAACGGTGAATTCAAGAAAGCCCTGGGTGACGCCGATAAGCATGTCAGGCAAGGTAACCGCGTCAGCAAGGGCAGGGTTGCCAGCGTTGAACAGGCAAACGGCCGACATCGCACAGAGCAATCTGCGGAAGGGTGATGTCAGGCGTCGAAAAAATGTCAGTTCTGTGTTCATAAGGGTTAAAAAGCAAGCGCCGTGCCGTTTAGTGATGAATGTGCGTCGCAACACACTTAGCGTTGGTGTAGGAGTCTGGGCATGGCTGGTGTAATGGATTCGGTAAACCAGCGCACGCAACTGGTAGGGCAGAATCGCCTGGAGCTGTTGTTGTTCCGTCTTGACGGCCAGCAGCTGTATGGGATCAACGTGTTCAAGGTTCGTGAGGTGCTGCAATGCCCCAAGCTGACCCTGATGCCCAAGTCCAGTCCTGTCGTGTGCGGTGTAGCAAATATCCGGGGAGCGACCATTCCGATCCTTGATCTGGCAATGGCGACCGGTTCCGGGGCGCTTAAAGATCAAAGCAATCCCTTCGTGATCATCACGGAGTACAACACCAAGACCCAGGGTTTCCTGGTGCGCTCGGTGGAACGCATCGTCAACATGAACTGGGAGGAGATTCATCCGCCTCCCAAGGGCACCGGGCGCGATCATTACTTGACGGCTGTGACTCGGGTCGACAATCAGTTAGTCGAAATCATCGACGTCGAGAAGGTCCTGGCTGAAGTGGCGCCGACACCGGAAGCGATTTCCGTCGGCGTGGTCGATGTCGAGACGCAGCACAAGGCGCTGTCGCTGCGGGTACTGACGGTCGATGACTCGTCGGTGGCGCGCAAGCAGGTCACGCGCTGCCTGCAAACGATCGGTGTTGAAGTGGAGGCGTTGAACGACGGTCGGCAAGCGCTGGATTACCTGCGCAAACTGGTCGACGAGGGCAAGAAGCCGGAAGAAGAGTTCCTGATGATGATTTCCGACATCGAGATGCCGGAAATGGACGGGTACACCCTGACGGCCGAAATCCGCAACGACCCTCGCATGCAAAAGCTTCATATCATCCTGCATACTTCGTTGTCGGGTGTGTTCAATCAGGCGATGGTCAAGAAAGTCGGTGCCGATGACTTCCTGGCCAAATTCCGTCCTGATGACCTGGCATCCCGGGTAGTCGACCGGATCAAAGCAGCAGACATCAGCTAGGGGCCTTCTGCCCCTGGCGGTTAACACGATTTAAGAGGCGGCATCATTGTCTACGGGTAATTTGGATTTCGAACAGTTCCGGGTCTTCCTGGAAAAAGCCTGTGGCATTTTGCTCGGTGAAAACAAGCAGTACCTGGTCTCGAGCCGTCTCAACAAACTGATGGAACAGCAAGGCATCAAGTCCCTGGGTGAGCTGGTCCAGCGCATCCAGACCCAGCCGCGCAGCGGTTTGCGCGAGATGGTGGTGGATGCCATGACGACCAACGAAACCCTGTGGTTTCGTGACACATATCCGTTTGAAGTCTTGAAGAACAAGGTGCTGCCCGAGTCCATCAAGGCAGCTCCCGGCCAGCGTCTGCGGATCTGGTCGGCGGCCTGCTCGTCGGGGCAGGAGCCGTATTCGCTGTCGATGTCCATCGACGAGTTCGAGCGGGTCAACATGGGCCAGTTGAAGATGGGCGTGCAGATCGTCGCCACTGATTTGTCCGGTACCATGCTGACCAACTGCAAGACCGGCGAGTACGACAGCCTGGCCATCGGCCGCGGTCTGTCGCCCGAGCGCCTGCAGCGTTACTTCGACCCAAAAGGGCCGGGGCGCTGGGCCATCAAGGCGCCGATCAAGAGCCGGGTGGAGTTTCGCTCCTTCAACCTGCTGGACAGCTACGCGAGCCTTGGCAAGTTCGACATCGTGTTCTGCCGCAACGTACTGATCTACTTCTCCGCCGAGGTGAAGAAGGACATCCTGTTGCGCATCCACAGCACGCTGAAGCCGGGCGGTTATCTGTTCCTTGGCGCATCGGAAGCGCTGAACGGTTTGCCGGATCATTACCAGATGGTCCAGTGCAGCCCGGGGATTATTTACCAGGCGAAGTGATGCAAAAGCGGCAGGCATAAAAACGGGAGTCCTTCAGGGCTCCCTTTTTTATGCCTGCCGCTTTTGCATCACGTAGGAGCTGCCGCAGGCTGCGATCTTTTGATCTTGATCTTGAAAAACAGGATCAAAAGATCGCGGCCTGCGGCAGCTCCTACAGGGGCGGCGCGCGATTCAGGAAAGCGGCAGAAAAGCGGCAGGCGGCGGAAACCCGTTGCCGCTTTTCTGGCATTGCCGCATTGCCCCTGCCCGCAAAGCCCCGGTTTATGGGGTTTTCTGAATTGGCACGCCGCTTGCTAAGTTCATCGTACGAAAAATCAGGTCACCCGAAGGTTTCCCGACATGAGCATCAGCTTCGATAAAGCGCTCGGTATCCACGAACAAGCCCTGGGCTTCCGCGCTCAGCGTGCCGAAGTTCTGGCCAACAACATTACCAACGCCGACACCCCGAACTACAAGGCTCGGGATCTGGACTTCTCGAAAGTGCTCGCCGAGCAGAGCGAGAAAACCAAAAACGGCACTTTCGCCTTGAACATGACCAACAGCCGTCATATCGAAGCAGAAGGCCTGGGCAATGGTGACGAGTCGCTGCTGTATCGCACGCCGATGCAACCGTCGATCGACCAGAACACCGTGGACGCTCAGCTGGAACAGTCGAACTACGCGGAAAACGCGGTCAACTTCCAGGCCAGCTTCACCCTGCTCAACAGCAAATTCAAAGGGCTGATATCCGCCCTGCGTGGAGAGTAAGTCATGTCTCTAGCCAGTGTTTTCAATATCGCCGGTAGCGGCATGAGTGCCCAGACCACTCGCCTGAACACCGTCGCCAGTAACATCGCCAACGCCGAAACCGTTTCGTCGAGCATCGACCAGACCTACCGCGCCCGTCACCCGGTGTTCGCCACCATGTTCCAGGGTGGCCAGAGCGGCGGCAGCGATTCGCTGTTCCAGAACCAGGACGCCGCAGGCCAGGGCGTGCAGGTGCTGGGCGTGGTCGAAGACCAGAGCAGCCTGGAAGCCCGCTACGAACCGAACCATCCGGCGGCTGACGCCAAGGGTTACGTCTACTACCCGAACGTCAACGTGGTCGAAGAAATGGCCGACATGATTTCCGCGAGCCGTTCGTTCCAGACCAACGCCGAAATGATGAACACCGCCAAAACCATGATGCAGAAGGTCCTGACCCTCGGTCAGTGATGATAAGGGGCGACTCAGATGAGTGTTACCGATACCACCAGCGGCATTAGCCTCAAAGACATCCTGGCCAACTCTTCGGTCAAGACCAGCGCCAGTGCCGACGGCCTGACGTCCGCGACGAACAGCGCCACCGGCAAAAAGTCCCTGGGCAAGGACGCGTTCATGCAACTGCTGGTGACACAGCTGAAGAACCAGAACCCGCTGGAACCGCAGGACAACAGCGAGTTCGTTGCTCAGTTGGCGCAGTTCAGCAGTCTGGAAGGCATCACCACGCTCAACACCACCGTGAGTGGCCTGGCCAGCAACTACAACTCGTCCCAGGCCTTGCAGGCTTCGTCGCTGGTGGGGCGTTCGGTCATCGCGCCGGGCGACAAGGCCGTGGTCGATACCGCCAAGAGCTTCAACGGGACAATCGCCGTACCCGCGTCGGCCGACCCGGTCAAGCTCAAGGTCACTGATGCCGATGGCAAGGTCATCCGCACCATCGACCTGGGCAGCCAGAAAGCCGGCAACGCCAGCTTCATCTGGGACGGCAAGAACGATGCAGGCGAAGTGGCCAAGGCGGGTACATACACCTTTGGCGCCACCGCGACCTACGACGGCAAGGCGACTTCGCTGGTGACGTACCTGCCGGCGACCGTCAACAGCGTGACCATCAGCCAGACCGGCGGTGAGTTGATGCTCAACCTCGCCGGGGCGGGCAGCATCGCCCTGTCCAAAGTACAAACCATTGGTATGTAGAGCCGACTAACACGGCACAAAGGAGTGGAATATGTCTTTCAATATCGGCCTTAGCGGTCTCTATGCAGCCAACAAACAACTGGACGTGACCGGCAACAACATCGCCAACGTTGCGACCACCGGTTTCAAATCGTCCCGTACGGAATTCGAAGACGTTTACTCGGCCACCAAGCTGGGTTCCGGCAGCAAGACCGTCGGTAACGGCGTGCGCCTGGCCAACGTTTCCCAGCAGTTCACCCAGGGTGACGTCAACAACACCGGCAACGTGCTGGACATGGGTATCAACGGTTCCGGCTTCTTCGTGCTGAACAGCAACGGCTCAATGTCCTACACCCGTGCCGGTACGTTCAAGGTCGACAAGGACGGTTACGTCACCAACACCGATGGCTCTGCGCGTCTGCAGGGTTACGGTGTGGATGCCAATGGCAAGATCGTCAACGGTGTGTTGACCGACCTGCGCATCGACACCTCGAACCTGGCACCGAAAACCACCACCATGGTTTCGTCGACGATCAACCTGAATTCCACGGCGCCGATCATCGACCAGACACTTCCCGCCAACAAGTTCGACCCGGCGAAGTCGGATACTTTTACCAAGCAGTTCAGCACCCCGATTTACGACACTCAGGGTAACCAGCACACCATGGATCAATACATGGTCAAGACTGGCGCGAACACCTGGGATACCTACACGCTGATCGATGGTCGCAATCCGGATGGCAGCGACCCTACTCTTGCAGCTTCCCCACCGGTCGCTTCGACCATGGTGTTCGACACCTCGGGCAAGCTGGTTTCGGTGACCACTCCAGCCCTCCCGGTGCCGATCGTCAGCCCTGACCTGAAGGTCACCGGCTGGATTCCCGGTAAGGTGACCAATGGCGTGTGGGCAGCCAACGGCGCCGCCGCCGACCCGGCCGGTGTGACCGTCTCCATGAGCAATACCACGCAGTTCAACGCCGACACCGCGCGTTCGATTCCTACGCAGAACGGTTACGCCACGGGCCAGATCACCAACCTGACCATCGACACCAGCGGTGTGATGCTCGCCAACTTCAGCAACAGCCAGACCAAGGCTATCGGCCAGATCTCGCTCGCCAGCTTCACCAACGAACAAGGTTTGCAGCCTGTAGGCGGCACCAGTTGGAAAGAAACCTACTCGTCGGGTATCCCGGGTTACGATGCTCCGAACACTGGTACCTTGGGCGAGATCCACTCCAACTCTCTGGAAGAGTCCAACGTCAACCTGACCAGCGAACTGGTCGACCTGATCAAGGCGCAGAGCAACTACCAGGCGAACGCCAAGACCATCTCGACCCAGAGCACCATCATGCAGACCATCATTCAGATGACTTGATGCTGGTTGGCTGATTGCTGCACAAAGAACCCCTCGCAAGAGGGTTTTTTTTGTGGCTGTCAGATACAGATCAAAAGATCGCAGCCTCGTTTCACTCGACAGCTCCTACCTTGAGATGCGATCCCTTGTAGGAGCTGTCGAGTGAAACGAGGCTGCGATCTTTTGATCTGAAAGGGGCAAAAGAAAACCCCCGACCAATCCAGAGGACCGATCGGGGGTTTTCGGGTAAGCGCCTTTCAGCGCCTACCGGCTCAGCTTATTGGCAAGCTTCGCAATCCGGCTCGTCGATGGCGCAAGCCTTCGGCACTGGAGCTGGACCGGCAGGAGCCGCCAGAACCGAATCTTCACCGTGGTTGCCGCCGCTGGAAACAGCGTTCAGCTTGCCGGTGTTGATGGTCGACTTCTCGGTGCTGGTCGCGGCCAGGGCACGGAGGTAGTAAGTGGTTTTCAAACCACGGTACCAGGCCATGCGGTAGGTCACGTCCAGTTTTTTGCCCGATGCGCCGGCGATGTAAAGGTTCAGCGACTGAGCCTGGTCGATCCACTTCTGACGACGGCTGGCCGCGTCGACGATCCATTTGGTGTCCACTTCGAACGCGGTCGCGTAGAGCTCTTTGAGTTCTTGCGGGATGCGCTCGATCTGCTGCACCGAACCGTCGTAGTACTTCAGGTCGTTAATCATGACCGCGTCCCACAGACCGCGAGCCTTCAGGTCGCGAACCAGGTACGGGTTGATCACGGTGAATTCGCCCGACAGGTTCGATTTCACATAGAGGTTCTGGTAGGTCGGTTCGATCGACTGCGAGACGCCGGTGATGTTGGCGATGGTCGCGGTCGGTGCGATGGCCATGATGTTGGAGTTACGAATGCCTTTCTGTACACGGGCGCGAACCGGTGCCCAGTCCAGGGATTCGTTCAGGTCAACGTCGATGTACTTCTGGCCACGTTGCTCGATCAGGATCTGTTGCGAATCCAGCGGCAGGATGCCCTTGGACCACAGCGAACCCTGGAACGTCTCGTACGCGCCGCGCTCGTCGGCCAGGTCGCAGGACGCCTGGATCGCGTAGTAGCTGACCGCTTCCATCGACTTGTCGGCGAACTCGACAGCCGCGTCTGAACCGTAAGGAATGTGCTGCAGGTACAGAGCGTCCTGGAAGCCCATGATGCCCAGGCCGACCGGACGGTGTTTGAAGTTGGAGTTCTTCGCTTGTGGCACCGAGTAGTAGTTGATGTCGATCACGTTATCGAGCATGCGCACGGCGGTGTTCACGGTGCGTTCCAGCTTGGCGGTGTCCAGCTTGCCGTTGACGATGTGGTTCGGCAGGTTGATCGAGCCCAGGTTGCAAACGGCGATCTCGTCCTTGTTGGTGTTCAAGGTGATCTCGGTGCACAGGTTCGAGCTGTGGACCACGCCGACGTGCTGCTGCGGGCTGCGCAGGTTGCACGGGTCTTTGAAGGTCAGCCATGGGTGGCCGGTTTCAAACAGCATGGACAGCATTTTGCGCCACAGGTCTTTGGCCTGGATGGTCTTGAACAGCTTGATCTTGCCCGGGTACTCGGACAGGGCTTCGTAGTACTCGTAACGCTCTTCGAAAGCCTTGCCGGTCAGGTCGTGCAGATCCGGTACTTCGGATGGCGAGAACAAGGTCCATTTGCCGTCATCGAAGACGCGCTTCATGAACAGGTCAGGGATCCAGTTGGCGGTGTTCATGTCGTGGGTACGACGACGATCATCACCGGTGTTCTTGCGCAGTTCGATGAACTCTTCGATGTCCATGTGCCAGGTTTCCAGGTAGGCACAGACAGCGCCCTTGCGCTTGCCACCCTGGTTAACGGCGACGGCGGTGTCGTTCACTACTTTCAGGAACGGCACGACGCCCTGGGATTTGCCGTTGGTGCCCTTGATGTACGAACCCAGCGCACGAACCGGAGTCCAGTCGTTGCCCAGGCCGCCAGCAAATTTCGACAACATGGCGTTGTCGTGGATCGCGTGGTAAATGCCCGACAGGTCATCCGGCACGGTGGTCAGGTAGCAGCTCGACAGCTGTGGACGCAGGGTGCCGGCGTTGAACAGGGTCGGGGTCGAGGACATGTAGTCGAAGGACGACAACAGGTTGTAGAACTCGATCGCACGGTCTTCTTTCTGCTTCTCTTCGATCGCCAGGCCCATGGCCACGCGCATGAAGAAGATCTGCGGCAGTTCGAAGCGGATACCGTCCTTGTGGATGAAGTAACGGTCGTACAGGGTTTGCAGGCCCAGGTACGTGAACTGCTGATCGCGCTCGTGGTTGATCGCCTTGCCGAGTTTTTCCAGGTCGAAGGTGGCCAGGACCGGGTTCAGCAATTCGAATTCGATACCTTTGGCGATGTACGCAGGCAGCGCCTTGGCGTACAGGTCGACCATTTCGTGGTGAGTGGCGCTGTCGGCGACGCCAAGGAAGCCCAGGCCTTCGGCACGCAGGGTGTCCATCAGCAGGCGGGCGGTCACGAACGAGTAGTTCGGCTCACGCTCGACCAAGGTACGGGCGGTCATCACCAGGGCGGTGTTGACGTCAGTCAGTGCTACGCCGTCGTACAGGTTTTTCAGGGTTTCGCGCTGGATCAGGTCGCCGTCGACTTCTTCCAGGCCTTCGCACGCTTCGGTAACGATGGTGTTCAGACGACCCATGTCCAGCGGTGCAAAGGTGCCATCGGCGCGGGTGATGCGGATCGACGGGTGAGCGTTGACCGCTTCTTCTGCCGGGGCGTGGGCAGCGCGTTGCTTCGAACGACCGTCGCGGTAGATCACGTAGTCGCGAGCCACTTTCTGCTCGCCGGCACGCATCAGGGCCAGTTCAACCTGGTCCTGGATTTCTTCGATGTGGATGGTGCCACCCGACGGCATGCGACGCTTGAAGGTCGCGGTGACCTGTTCGGTCAGGCGGGCAACGGTGTCATGGATTCGCGACGAAGCGGCAGCGGTGCCGCCCTCAACTGCGAGAAACGCTTTGGTGATCGCGACGGTGATCTTGTCTTCGGTGTAAGGAACGACAGTGCCATTACGCTTGATCACGCGCAGCTGGCCAGGCGCGGTGGCGGACAGATCCGAATTCGAATCAGCGGCCTGCGGCAAGGTGCCCTGCGGGTTCTCGCGAGTTGTGTCGGTTTGCATTAGGGGTTGTCTCCACATTCTCTATGTTTGTTTGGGCACCGTCACGGTGCCCACCGTTCTGTCCTGAAGCACTACAACCGACGAGCGTCGGGCATAACAACTTCGGGACAGTAGGAAAAAGGCTAATGATGCCGCGTCCTTGCCGAAGTCTTTGGTCGCGGGCCTGGGCTCGTAACCGGATTCCATTCCGGGTGACAGTAATGACTGCAACACCCGTACCGTTCTGGCCGTACCGACCTGATAAAACGGTGCCCTCCGCAGGAGCGGTTTTGGCTTGTAAAATCACGCTGGGTTCAACCATAAACAGGCAATAAAGCGCTTGAGTTTCTGGTCTTAAATGTGGTTGGGCTTTTGAGCAAAAACCCTACATGTAGGGTTTTTTTAGCGCCGTGCTACAAGATAATGCGTTTTAGGGGGGGTTGCAACGTACTACCTGTGGATAAACCTGTGCGTAAATTGTGCGTGAAAGATGGAACGGGCGTGTAGGCCGCGACCTAGCTGGAGCGGACCGTTTTTCACTGATTTTCAGTGATCGAAAACAGTCATTCGGATTTTTAAGGGCGCGAACCCTATCACAAAAAAACGGCGTGTCCGAACGCATTTGCCGGCTTGTGTTCTGGACGAGTGGCGTTTATACAATCGGCCGGTGCATACGCATTCTTATCCTCCCCAATCATTACAAAAAGACGGGTGGATCCTTCCTTATAAGTGTTGGCAAGCAGAGGTCACCGTGGAGCAAGAAGCCTGGCAGGTATTGATTGTGGAAGACGACCAGCGTCTGGCCGAACTGACCCGCGATTACCTGGAAGCCAATGGCCTGCGGGTGTCGATCGAGGGCAATGGCGCCTTGGCCGCAGCCCGCATCATCAATGAGAAGCCGGACCTGGTGATCCTCGACCTGATGCTGCCGGGCGAAGATGGCCTGAGCATTTGTCGCAAGGTCCGCGACAAGTTCGACGGCCCGATCCTGATGCTCACCGCCCGCACCGACGACACCGATCAGATCCTGGGTCTCGACTTGGGCGCCGACGACTACGTGTGCAAACCGGTGCGCCCGCGCTTGCTGCTGGCGCGCATCCAGGCGTTACTGCGACGCAGTGAAGCGCCTGAACCGGTCCCGGAAAAATTGCGGCGTCTGCAGTTCGGTCCGCTGGTGGTCGACAACGCCTTGCGTGAAGCCTGGCTGCAGGACAACGGCATCGAATTGACCAGCGCCGAGTTCGATCTGCTGTGGCTGCTGGTGGCCAACGCCGGACGAATCCTGTCCCGCGAAGAGATTTTCACCGCGCTGCGCGGCATCGGCTATGACGGTCAGGACCGCTCCATCGACGTGCGCATTTCGCGCATCCGGCCGAAGATCGGCGACGACCCGGACCATCCGCGGCTGATCAAGACCATCCGCAGCAAAGGCTACCTGTTCGTGCCTGAAGCCTGCGTAGACCCGTCGCTGTGAATTCGATCTTCCTGCGCATCTATGGCGGCATGTGCGCGGCCCTGATTCTGGTGGCGGTGCTCGGCGTGCTGGCGTTGCACATGCTCAACCAGGTGCGCAGCGAGCAATACCGTGAGCGCCTGGCCCATGGCACGTTTTCGCTGATGGCCGACAACCTGCAACCCATGAACGAAACCCAGCGTCACCGCGCCTTGCTAGTGTGGGAGCGTTTGCTCGGGATTCCGCTGGCGCTGAAAACCTTCGCCCAGACCGACCTCGATCTGACCCAGCGCACCCGCGTGCTGCGCGGCCAGGCACTGGTGGAACAAACCGGCCCCCATGCGGCGAAGGTGTATCGACTGGTCAGCGACAAGGAACAGTTGGTGCTGACCGGCGAGGTGCAGCAGATCAGCGAGCAACTGGCCCGGGCGACGATTTACCTGCTCGCCGACGAACTGGTGCGCGTACCAGTGGCCGAGCAACCCAAGCGTCTTGCGCAGATAAAGGAAGAGAAGAGCTTCGGTTTCGATCTGCGGCTGGTCACGATCGATCAGGCTGACATGGATGAAGACCAGAGCCGCCGCGTGGCCGAAGGCGACACGGTGATGGCGCTGGGCAAGGAGGGCGATTCGATCCGGGTGTTTGCCGGCATGGTCGGCACGCCGTGGGTGCTGGAAATCGGTCCGCTGTACCAGATGAATCCTTACCCGCCGGAATGGTTGGTGCTGATCGCGGCCCTCGGTTTGAGCCTGATCGGCTTGATCGTCTATTTGCTGGTACGGCAACTGGAGCGCCGTTTGCGAGGCCTCGAAGCAGCCGCCACGCGCATTGCCAAAGGCAGCCTGGAAACCCGCGTGCCGGCACGCGGGGCGGATTCGGTCGGGCGTCTGGCGTCGGCGTTCAACGGCATGGCCGAACACTTGCAGCAGTTGCTGGCGATCCAGCGCGAGCTGGTGCGTGCGGTCTCCCACGAGTTGCGCACGCCGGTGGCGCGCCTGCGTTTTGGCCTTGAGATGATCGGCTCGGCCACCACGCCTCAGGCCCTGGAGAAATATTGCGAAGGCATGGACCACGACATCGAGGATCTCGACCGGCTGGTGGACGAGATGCTCACCTACGCGCGGCTGGAACAGGGTTCGCCGGCGCTGAATTTCCAGCGCATCGATCTGGATGCGCTGGTCAATCAGGTGATCGAGGAGTTGGCGCCACTGCGCGCCGATGTCACGGTGCAGCGCGGCTTGTGCCTGTCGGCGGCCGATTGTGACGACGCCTGGGTCGAAGCCGAGCCGCGCTATTTACACCGGGCGATTCAGAACCTGGTGAGCAACGCCATGCGTCATGCGCAATCGCGGGTGACCGTCAGTTATCAGGTGGGGCAGCAGCGGTGTCGGGTGGATATAGAAGACGACGGGCCGGGCGTTCCCGAATCGGCGTGGGAGAAAATCTTTACGCCATTCCTGCGACTGGATGACAGCAGGACCCGCGCGTCGGGCGGGCATGGGTTGGGCTTGTCGATCGTGCGGCGGATCATCCATTGGCACGACGGGCGGGCGTTGATCAGCAAGAGCAAGAGTTTGGGCGGGGCTTGCTTTAGCCTGAGTTGGCCACGGAATCAGGAGAAGCGCTGAGATCTTCGTTGTCTGGTCTATCGCCTTCGCGAGCAAGCCCGCTCCCACATTTGAAATGCATTCCAATGTGGGAGCGGGCTTGCTCGCGAAGTGGCCCTCCCAAACACCGAAAATCCTCAGGCCTTGATACTGACCAGACTCAACAACTGCCCATCCATCATCCCAAACTGCGCATCCAGCTCCGTACCCTTTTGCCATTCACCGGACAAATCGGTCAGCAACCGCAACCGCACCTCACCAGCCTCGCTCCATTCCAGCACTTCGGCATGTTCAAAATAAAAGCGTTGCTGAACGATCGGGTAAAGCGCCTTGAACAGACTTTCCTTCACCGAAAACGTCAGCGTCACCAGCATCGCCAGTTGATCGCGAGGTCCGGCGGTCATGCGCTGTAATTCCGCTGGCGTAAGAATTTCCCCGGCCAGGCGTTCCGCCCGTTCAGGGTTG
The DNA here is from genome assembly GCF_054897965.1 of Pseudomonas sp. LB3P81. NCBI lineage: Bacteria > Pseudomonadati > Pseudomonadota > Gammaproteobacteria > Pseudomonadales > Pseudomonadaceae > Pseudomonas > Pseudomonas sp. LB3P81. Next base: position 4,977,881 of record NZ_JBUBVG010000001.1, read on the forward strand.
AGCAGGTTTTCCAGGTCCATGCCCAAGCCGCGCCAGTGGGTTTTCTGCGCGACAATCGCTGCCGCCCGGCCGGTGCTGTGGGTGATCGAGCCGCTGATGTGCGCCGGCCAGACCGGCGCGCGGTCGTCGCCGATGGCCGGGACGACATTCAGCCCTTCCAGCTGTTGCAGTGCGGCCCGCGCGCAAATCCGCCCGGCCAGAAACTCTGCCTGACGCTTGGCGACTGAGCGCTGGATAGTCGCGGGAGGCTCGATGGCGCTGCGCTGGAAATCATCGATGGCCAGTTGCGAGGTGTCGAATTGGGTGCTCAGCAACACCGTATCGGGCAGCACAAACGGCAGCGGCCAATGGGCATCGAGCGGGGTGCAGCAAGCGGGCAGGGCGGGGAGGGAATTCATGTCGGGCATTTTGCCGGGTTGCCTTGAAGCTGGGTAGTAGCAGTGGGCTTTTGTGGCGAGGGGATTTATCTGTGGTGAGGGGATTTATCCCCGTTCGGCTGCGCAGCAGTCGTAAACCCGACAAACGCATTTTCCTGCTGAAATGCGGTTGCAGGTTTTGGGGCCGCTTCGCAGCCCAACGGGGATAAATCCCCTCGCCACAAAAGCTCCCTCGCCACAGGGATCAGCTAAAAATCTTCTTGAAGAAGGCCTGCATGTCCGCCCACGATTTTTCATCCGCCGCCTTGTTGTAACCAATATCCGGCCCGCCATGATCGCCATGGCTCAACCGATCCGCATCCGGGTTACTGAACCCATGCTTGGCACCCTCAAGGCTGACGAATTGATAATCGGCCCCGGCCTTGTCCATCTCGCTCTTGAACGCCGCCACATTATCCGGCGTCACCATGCTGTCCAGTGCTCCATGCTCGACCAGGATTTTCGCCTTCACGCTGCCCGGCGTCGCAGGCGCTTTCGTCGCCAGCGCCCCGTGAAAACTCACAACGCCCAGCAGCGGCAAGCCCTGACGTGCCGCATTCAGTACCACCGCGCCGCCAAAGCAATAACCAATCGCAGCCACCTTGTTCGGGTCGGTTTGCGCCTGTTTCTTCAACAGATCGAGCCCGGCCTGGAATCGAGCGCTGGACGCAGCGCTGTCTTTCAATGCGGCCTGCATGAAGGTCATGGCGTCCTTGGGGTGCTCGGTGTTCTTGCCGTCGCCATACATGTCGATGGCCAATGCGCTATAGCCCAGACCGGCCAGATCGCGGGCGCGACGCTTGGTGTAGTCGTTGAGCCCCCACCATTCATGCACCACCACCACGCCCGGGCGCGGGCCCTTTATTGCGTCGTCGTAGGCGTAATAACCGATCAGCTTCGTGCCGTCGGGGCTCTGATAAGGGATTTCCTGGGTCTTGATGGCAGCCTGACTGAGCCCGCTCAAGGCCAGCAAAAGCAAAGCGAGGAATACGCGCATGGTCGGATCTCCTGCAAAAAGTCGTTAAAACAGCCGGTACGATTCGGTTCAGCTCAGGTTCAGAGTGCGTTCAGGGGGAGTTCAGGGCCAGGTGAGTAACCTTGCGCCATACCCGAAAAGCACATGGCACATGAGGAAACTCCCCAATGACTGCATTCAAGAAACTGCTGCTGGCTTTCACCATCATGGGTGCAAGCGTAGCCGCCCACGCTGCCGACGATAACTTTGCCAGCCTTACTTTTGGACAGACCAGCGACAAGGTCAAAAAGTCCAACGCCCTGAACACCAACCTAAACAACCCGAACGCCGATGGCGTGATCGGCAAGGACAATACCTGGGGATTGCGTCTGGGTCAGCAAAACAGCCAGGGCCGCTACTACGCCACTTACGACAATGTGTCGGGCTCGCACAATGGCATTAAACTGCGTCAGGAAAACCTGCTGGGCAGCTACGATCTGTTCTACCCGGTGGGCGGCAGCACCAAACTGTTTGGCGGCGCCACGGCCGGTCTGACCAAGTTGACTCAGGATTCCCCAGGCTTCAGCCGCGACAGCGACATCGGTTACGCCGTCGGCGGCCAGTTGGGTGTGCTGCAACAGGTTTCGCAAAACACCTCGGTTGAACTGGGTTACCGTTACCTGCGCAGCAATGCCAGCACCGAGATGAGCGAGCGCGGTGGCAGCAAACAGGGTTCGCTGGACCTGACCAGCAGCGCCCAGACGTACCTGTCCGCCAACTACGCTTTCTGACAAGCATTGCCGGGCAGTTAAGCGCAACCCCCTGTGGGAGCGAGCCTGCTCGCGATGGGGCCAGCACATTCGACATTGATGTCGACTGACACACCGCTATCGCGAGCAGGCTCGCTCCCACAGGTTCTGCGTTGGTTCGAAACTGCTGTTGGAGATATCGATTTGCGTAGGAGAGCGTCATGAAACTGCTGGTCGTCGAAGATGAAGCGCTGTTGCGCCATCACCTGCACACCCGCCTGACGGACAGCGGCCACGTGGTCGAGTCCGTGGCCAACGCTGAAGAGGCGCTGTACCAGACCGAGCAGTTCAACCATGACTTGGCGGTGATCGACCTCGGGTTGCCGGGCATGGGCGGGCTCGACCTGATCCGCCAGTTGCGCTCCCGGGGCGAGACCTTTCCGATCCTGATCCTCACTGCGCGCGGCAACTGGCAGGACAAGGTCGAAGGCCTCGCCGCCGGCGCCGACGATTACGTGGTCAAGCCGTTCCAGTTCGAAGAGCTGGACGCGCGCCTGAACGCCTTGCTGCGTCGCTCCAGCGGTTTCACCCAGTCGACCATTGTCGCCGGGCCGCTGCTGCTCGACCTCAATCGCAAACAGGCGTCCCTCGACGAACAGCCGCTGGCACTGACCGCGTATGAGTACCGGATTCTCGAGTACCTGATGCGTCATCACCAACAAGTGGTGGCCAAGGACCGCTTGATGGAGCAGCTCTACCCGGACGACGACGAGCGCGATCCGAACGTGATCGAAGTGCTGGTCGGCCGTCTGCGCCGCAAACTGGAAGGCCCGGCCGGGTTCAAGCCGATCGACACCGTGCGTGGCCTCGGCTACCTGTTCAATGAGCGCTGCACTTGATTCGTTCCCTTCGTGTCCGCTTGATGCTCGCCGCCACCCTGTTGGCGGTGTTGTTCATGCTGGCATTGCTGCCGGCGATGCAGGGCGCGTTCAGCCTCGCGTTGCAGGATTCCATCGAGCAACGCCTGGCGTCGGACGTCACCACGCTGATTTCCGCCGCCCGGGTCGAGGGCAACCGCTTGCAGATGCCGGCGCAGTTGCCCGATGAACGCTTCAACCTCACCGACAGCCGTTTGCTCGGTTACATCTATGACCGCGAAGGCCACCTGGTGTGGCGCTCGAAAGGCACCCGGGAAGAGAACATCAATTACAAACCGCGTTACGACGGGCGCGGTAATGAGTTCGCGAGGATCAGCGAAGCTGACGGTCAGGAGTTCTTCGTCTATGACGTCGAAGTCAAACTGCTCGGCGGCAAAAGCGCGGCGTTCAGCATCGTCGCCCTGCAACCGGTGCGCGAGTACGAAGTCACCCTCGAAGGCCTGCGGGAAAATCTCTACCTGGGTTTCGGCGCCGCGTTGCTGGTGTTGCTCGCGCTGCTGTGGATCGGCCTGACCTGGGGCTTGCAGGCGTTGCGCCGGCTCAGCCAGGAGCTGGATGAAATCGAAAGCGGCACCCGCGAAAGCCTCAGCGAACAGCACCCGCGCGAACTGCTGCGCCTGACCGGCTCCCTCAACCGGTTGCTGCACAGCGAGCGCGAACAACGCAGCCGTTATCGAGATTCCCTCGACGACCTGGCCCACAGCCTGAAAACCCCGCTGACCGTGTTGCAAGGAGTCAGTGAGGACATGGCCCAGCGGCCGGAGGATCGTGATCAGGCCTGGGTGCTGCAATCCCAGATCGAGCGCATGAGCCAGCAGATCAGCTATCAGTTGCAGCGCGCCAGCCTGCGCAAAAGCGGTCTGGTGCGCCATCAGGTGCGGCTGCGGCCGGTGCTGCAAAGCCTCTGCGATACGCTGGACAAGGTCTACCGCGACAAGCGCGTGCGGGTGGCTTTCGATCTGCCGGAACACTGTTATGTGCCGATCGAGCAGGGCGCCTTGCTGGAGATGATGGGCAACTTGCTTGAGAACGCCTATCGCCTGTGCCTCGGCGAAGTGCGCATCAGCGTGCGCGAAACCCTGAGCGGGATCGAGTTGTGCGTTGAGGACGACGGGCCGGGTGTGCCGCCGGATCAGCGCGCGCGGATTCTGCGGCGCGGCGAACGGCTGGACCGTCAGCATCCGGGGCAGGGGATCGGGTTGGCGGTGGTCAAGGACATCATCGAGAGCTACAGCGCGAAGCTGACGTTGGGGGATTCACCCATGGGCGGCGCGGCGTTCCGGATTCATTTTCCGGTGGTGTGAAATCGGCAGCGCGACGGACAAGATCGCAGCCTTCGGCAGCTCCTACAGGCGTACACCAATCCATGTAGGAGCTGCCGAAGGCTGCGATCTTTTGATCTTAATTTTCCTGTGCGCGGTAGGCGCCGGGTGTGAGCCCCGTCCACTTCTTGAACGCCCGATGAAACGCCGAAGGCTCGGAAAACCCCAATTGCTCGGCAATCTGTTGCAACGACAGGTCCGCGCGCCCCAGGTGATAAATCGCGATGTCCCGGCGCAACTGATCCTTCAACTCCTGAAAACTCGAGCCCTCTTCACGCAAATGCCGACGCAACGTCTGCGGGCTGATGTGCAGGTGCGCGGCTACCGCTTCCAGGTCTGGCCAGCGTGCGCTTTCGCGGCTGAGCAAGCGGCGCAACTGACTGCTCAGACTGTCGCCATCGTCGGGGCGCGACAACAGGTCGGCGGGCGAGCGTTCGAGGAAATGCTTGAGGGTTCGTTCGTCCTGCAACAACGGCATGTTCAGGTAGCGACTGTGAAACAGCAAACTGCTCTGCGGCGCGGAAAACTCCATCGGGCAGGGGAACAGCAAATCATATTCGGCGCCGTGCGCGGGCCTTGGGTAACTGAACGTCGCCTGCTCCAGCCGCATGCGCTGGCCGATCAGCCAGCTGCCGAGTCGATGCCAGACCATCAACTGACTTTCGGTGAGGAAATGGTCCGGGTCGCGGAACCGCGAATCGTCGAGACTCAGGCGGATCATTTCGTCTTCGCGGGTGAGGGTCAGCCGGGGGCCCTCGGGGAACAGGCTATAAAACAATAAGCCGCGATGCAGCGCCTTATCGAGATTGCGGCAGTGAATCACGGCGTGGCACATCATTGCGAAGCTGCCGGTTTTGCTCGGGACCGGCCCGAAACCGAGGTATTCGTCGTCGAGTGTCAGCCACAAACCCTGGATCAATCGGGTGAACTGTTCAGGCGCGATTCGCGCACGCGGCTCATCCAGCAACTCCGGGCTGATGCCGAGTTGTTGCAACAGCTCTGAGCAGTCATGACCCAAGCGACGCGCGCCACCGAGGGCGGCACGGGCGAAATGACTGGCGATAGTGCGTTCGCGCATGGCAGGCAGGTCCGTCAGTGAACGACGGATGGTAGTCGCGCTGTCTGACAATGAACAAGGCGGATATCCGCCAAATTGCAGGACGAGGTTCGGCGGATGGGCGGAAATCCGCCACTGTTTTGTGGTGAGCGAAGGGCACGTTAAACCTGTAACCCCTGATGTCAAAAGGCGTGCAGGGGTTTCGGCAAAGGTGGCACGCCGCTTGCGATGCAACGAGCAGATGCCTGCCATTGCGCAGCTCGACAAAACAAATCCCTCCAGTGCAGGAGGGTTCGCAAATGAGGTGTCGTTGACAACAGATGGATGTTGTCGCGGGACGCTCTTGAGGAACTTTGCAATGACGACTCGTCAGCCACTGTACAAATCCCTGTATTTCCAGGTGATCGTTGCTATCGCCATCGGCATCCTGCTCGGTCACTTCTACCCGCAGACCGGTGTGGCCCTCAAGCCACTGGGTGACGGGTTCATCAAACTGATCAAAATGGTCATCGCGCCAATCATCTTCTGTACGGTCGTCAGCGGTATCGCCGGCATGCAGAACATGAAATCGGTCGGCAAGACCGGCGGCTTTGCGCTGCTGTACTTCGAAATCGTTTCCACTATTGCCTTGCTGATCGGTCTGGTCGTAGTCAACGTCGTGCAACCGGGCGCCGGCATGCACATCGACGTAACGACTCTGGACACCAGCAAAATCGCTGGCTTCATCTCGGCCGGTAAAGACCAGAGCATCATCGCCTTTATCCTCAATGTGATCCCGAACACTATCGTCGGCGCTTTCGCCAACGGCGATATCCTGCAAGTTCTGATGTTCTCGGTGATCTTCGGTTTCGCCCTGCATCGCTTGGGTGCGTACGGCAAGCCGGTGCTGGACTTTATCGATCGCTTTGCTCACGTGATGTTCAACATCATCAACATGATCATGAAGCTTGCGCCGGTCGGTGCCTTCGGCGCCATGGCCTTCACCATTGGTGCTTACGGTGTTGGCTCGCTGGTACAGCTCGGTCAGTTGATGATCTGCTTCTACATCACCTGCATCCTGTTCGTGCTCGTCGTACTGGGCGGCATCTGCCGCGCACACGGCTTCAGCGTGATCAAATTGATTCGCTACATCCGTGAAGAACTGCTGATCGTGCTGGGTACTTCGTCTTCAGAATCGGCTTTGCCACGCATGCTGATCAAGATGGAACGCCTGGGTGCACAGAAATCCGTTGTGGGTCTGGTGATTCCGACGGGTTACTCGTTCAACCTCGACGGTACTTCGATCTACCTGACCATGGCCGCTGTGTTCATCGCTCAGGCGACCGACACCCAAATGGACATCACCCACCAGATCACCCTGTTGCTGGTGCTGTTGCTGTCCTCCAAAGGTGCTGCGGGCGTAACCGGCAGCGGCTTCATCGTGCTGGCCGCCACCCTGTCCGCCGTTGGCCACCTGCCGGTTGCCGGCCTGGCGCTGATCCTCGGTATCGACCGCTTCATGTCCGAAGCTCGTGCGCTGACCAACCTCGTTGGTAATGCTGTTGCGACGCTGGTCGTGGCCAAGTGGGTGAAAGAGCTGGACGAAGACAAGCTGCAAGTCGAGCTGGCTTCCGGCGGTCGCGGTATCTCCGATGAGCGTGAAGTAGACGACCTGGGTGTGGCCGAAGGCCCAACCCCAAGCAACGTCAAGTAACACTCGCAGTAAAGGAAAAACCCGCTTCGGCGGGTTTTTTCATGCCTGCGATTTGAGCGTAACGGTCACAGTTGCTGACACATCAGGTGATTGCTGCAATGCCATCGGCTGCCTAGGCTTGAGGCATCGTTTACGGAGATCGCTCATGCTCGGCCCACTGGCATCACTCAAGGTTCTGGATTTCTCGACATTGCTGCCGGGGCCGTTTGCCTCGCTGTTACTGGCCGACATGGGCGCCGAGGTGTTGCGCATCGAATCGCCGAACCGCATGGACCTGCTGCGCGTGCTGCCGCCCCATGACCAGGGCGTGTCGGCCAGCCACGCCTACCTCAACCGCAACAAGCGCAGCCTCGCGCTGGACCTCAAGCAGCCCGAGGCGCTGGAGGTGATCAAGCAGTTGTTGCAGGACTACGACATTGTCCTGGAACAATTCCGTCCCGGCGTAATGGAGCGTCTGGGCCTGGGGTATGAAGCGTTGAAGGCGATCAACCCGAAGCTGATCTACGTGTCGATCACCGGTTACGGTCAGACCGGTCCCTACAAGGACCGCGCCGGTCACGACATCAATTACCTGGCGCTGGCGGGGCTGGCGAGCTACACCGGCCGCGCCGAGAGCGGGCCGTTGCCTTTGGGCATGCAAGTGGCGGATGTCGCCGGTGGCTCGTTGCACGGGGTAATAGGCCTGCTGGCAGCGGTGATTGCCCGGCAGCAAACCGGATTGGGGCAGCATCTGGATGTGAGCATGACCGACTGCGCGTTCAGCCTGAATGCCATGGCCGGTGCGGGATATCTGGCCTGTGGCGAGGAAGCGGGACGGGAGGACCAGATGCTCAATGGCGGCAGTTTTTACGATTATTACTGTTCGCGGGATGGCCGCTGGTTATCGGTGGGCAGTCTGGAGCCGGCCTTCATGAAGCAACTGTGCACGGCGCTGGGACTGGAGGAGCTGGCGGCCCTGGGCTTGTCGCCTCAACCCGCCCAGCAAAAGAAGCTCAAGGACGCGCTGAAGACCGAATTCGAGAAACACGACTTTACCGAGTTGTGTGCGCTGTTTGCCGAGCTGGATGCGTGTGTCGAGCCGGTGTTGACATTGGGTGAGGCGGTTCGGCATCCGCAGTTGCAGGCGAGGGAGTTGGTCACTGAGGTGCCGCGGGAGGACGGGACGAGCCAGGCGCAGATGGCGTGTCCTTTGAAATTTTCAGATGGATTGCCGGAACCGAAGCATATTGGCGCGGCGCTGGGGCAGCATACGGATCAGGTGTTGGGGGAGTTGGGGTTTAGTGCTGAGCGGATTGCCGAGTTGCGGCGTGCCAAGGTGGTTCTCTAGCGCCTGCCCCGGCCTCTTCGTCGGAACACCGCCCGGAGCAAGCCCGCTCCCACAGGGGATCTTCGGTGTGACATAGATCCATTGTGGGAGCGGGCTTGCTCGCGAAGAGGCCGGCAATAACACCACAAATCTGACCTATTCGACCCGCATCTCCCCACTGAACACCAACGTGCTCCGACACCGCCGACACAAATACCGCCGCCCTTGCCGCACCAGACCATGGCGCTGCGGCGAAAACGGGAAATCGCTATCGACGCACGGGCACTTGTAGATATAGCGGGTCACGCTGCGACGCTTGACGTCATAGGTGTGGCAACGATTGGGCGGCAGTCCGTACACGCCGCGCATGATCAATTGCCACTCTTCGCCGTGGGGCTGAATGCGATCGCCAAACAACTGATGAGCGATCAGGTGCGCCACTTCGTGGGCCACGGTCTGCTTGAGGAAGTCTTCGCTGTTTTCCCGGTACAACTGTGGATTGAAGCGCAGCAGATTCTCGTGCAGATGCGCGACACCGGCTTTTTGCCCGCGCAGCTTGAGGCTCACCACGGGGCGTTGGAAGGTTCGTTTGAAAAAGGATTCGGCTTGTTGGAAACAGTCTTCGACGCGGATATTGAGTTGCTCGGGCATGCTTGATGGATCTCCAGAGACGTTGAGTATGCCGCAACCCTGGGGGCTTGCGAATCGCCGAGGCGCCGAGTGGTTGTTACCCTCACATTAGAAGGCCGCCCTGCGGCGGCCTGTATTGGCAGATCTTGTTTTTGAGTGATGTGACTAATTCGTATAGACCGGCCCCACGCCGAGTCCCCAGACAATAACCGTGAACGCCATAATGGCCACCAGCACAACCAGGCCTACGGCAAGCACCGAACTTGAAAACAGGAATCCCTCGTCTGATGGAATGTTCATGAAAGTGGGTAGCCCCACATACAACAGGTACACCGTGTAGCAGATGGCCGCCGTCCCGACGATCATCCCCAGCCACATGTGTGGGTACAGCGCCGCGAGGCCGCCAATGAACAGCGGGGTCGCGGTATAGGTCGCAAACGCAACGCAACGGGCCAGGCTCGGATTGGCGTCATAGGTGCGCGCCATCCAGTGGATGAACGCGCCCATCACTGCAACGCCGCCGAGCATCGCCAGGTACGACATGATCGTCATCCATAGCGCACTCTCTGTCGTCAGCATCACCGGCGCTCGGCTGCCAATGACCCAGCCGACCTGTGTGGTGCCGATAAACGCCGACACGGCGGGGATCGCCGCCAGAATCAGCGTGTGGGTCAGGTACATGTGGCTGATGCTTTCCTCTTGGTCGCCACGGATTTCTTTCCATTCCTGGTCGGGGTGGGTGAAGAGCCCCACTACGTGATGGATCATGCCAGTCACTCCTCTTGTTTTACCGTCGCCCCCCAGTGGAGCGCTTACAGGCCAAAGTGGCCACGTAAGAAAGGTCTGGATATGTGTGCGACCTTAATTCGCAGTATAGGAAGGTCTTAACCACGCAGGTGGCAGGGCTTAGAGCAAATCGCGCTGTAAAACCTCCTGCTAATCGCCGCTGGGACTTGCGCAAACTACTGTGGCGAGGGAGCTTGCTCCCGCTGGGTCGCGCAGCGTCCCCAAAACCATCCACCCCGCAGTGTCAGGCAAGCCGCGTCGGCTGTTTTTGCGACTGCTGCGCAGCCGAGCGGGAGCAAGCTCCCTCGCCACAGGGGTATGCTCAGCTCAGATAAAGTGCAGTTGCCAGGCTATTCGCCGACGGCGGGTTTTTGCGTAAAATGCCGGCCTTTCGTCACACCTCACGGATTTCGCGTCATGGGCACTCTCACGGTCAACCAGAACAAACTGCAAAAGCGCCTTCGCCGACAGGCCGGTGAGGCTGTTGCCGATTTCAACATGATTGAAGACGGCGACAAGGTCATGGTCTGCCTGTCCGGTGGCAAGGACAGCTACACCATGCTCGATGTGCTGATGCATTTGCAGAAAGTCGCGCCGATCAAATTCGAGATCGTGGCCGTGAACATGGACCAGAAGCAGCCGGGTTTCCCTGAAGACGTGCTGCCGGCTTACCTCAAAACCCTGGGGGTCGAGTACCACATCGTCGAGAAAGACACCTACTCGGTGGTCAAGGAGCTGATCCCCGAAGGCAAGACCACCTGCTCGCTGTGTTCGCGTCTGCGTCGTGGCACGCTCTACACCTTCGCCGATGAAATCGGTGCGACCAAAATGGCCCTCGGTCATCACCGCGACGACATCGTCGAGACGTTTTTCCTCAACATGTTCTTCAACGGCTCGCTCAAGGCCATGCCGCCGAAGTTGCGCGCCGACGATGGCCGCAACGTGGTGATCCGCCCGCTGGCCTACTGCAACGAAAAAGACATTCAGGCCTACTCGGACCTCAAGCAATTCCCGATCATCCCGTGCAACCTCTGCGGTTCTCAGGAGAACCTGCAGCGTCAGGTGGTCAAGGAGATGCTGCAGGAGTGGGAGCGCAAGACGCCGGGCCGCACCGAAAGCATTTTCCGCAGCTTGCAGAATGTGCAGCCGTCGCAACTGGCGGACCGTAATCTGTTTGACTTCACCAGTTTGAAGATCGACGAAACCGCAGCTTCGCGGTTCGTCAATGTCGTCAACCTCTGACACAAATTGTGTGGGAGCGGGCTTGCTCGCGAAGGCGGTGTGTCATTCAGCATTTATGTTGGCTGACACACCGCCTTCGCGAGCAAGCCCGCTCCCACAGGTTTTTCGTTAACCTCAGGAGAGGGCATGCGCGATTACAAGTGGCTGCACGAATACTGTCTGAACCGCTTCGGTTCAGCGGCTGAGCTGGAAGCCCATCTGCCCGTTCCCAAGAGCGCGGCGCAATTGCGCAAGATCAGCGATGACCGCTACCTCTCGACTATGGCGCTGCGCGTGTTCCGCGCCGGGCTCAAGCACAGCCTGGTGGACGCGAAGTGGCCGGCCTTCGAAGAAGTGTTCTTCATGTTCGACCCGGAAAAAGTCGTGCTGATGAGCGCCGAACACCTTGAACGCCTGATGCAGGACGCGCGGATCATCCGCCACCTGGGCAAGCTCAAGAGCGTGCCACGCAATGCGCAGTTCGTGCTGGACGTGGCGCATGAGCAGGGCAGCTTTGGTGCGTTCATCGCCGATTGGCCGGTGACCGATATTGTCGGGTTGTGGACCTGCCTGAAAAAACGCGGCCATCAATTGGGCGGGTTGTCGGCACCGCGATTTTTGCGGATGGTCGGCAAGGACACGTTTGTACCGAGCTATGACGTGGTGGCGGCGTTGAATGCGCAGAAGATCGTCGACAAGGTGCCGACCAGTCTTCGGGATCTGGCGACGGTGCAGGGCGTGTTCAACCAGTGGCATGAAGAGAGTGGCGGGCGGCCGATGAGCCAGATTTCGATGATGCTGGCATACACCGTCAATCATTGAAGCAAAAAAGATCGCAGCCTTCGGCAGCTCCTACAGGATTACGCGATCCCATGTAGGAGCTGCCGAAGGCTGCGATCTTTTCTTATCGGGCGGCGGAGATCTCTCCCTCCCCAGCCAACTTGCGATTCAACTGAAACCGCCACCGCACATACAGCAACGCCGAGCAAAACACCGCCAGGCTCGCGCCCATCTCCAGCAAACCAAACACCTGCCGGTTCGGGTCATACGCCGCCAATGCGCCCTTGATGAAATACAGGTTCACCACAAAACACATCCACGAATGCCCGCGCGCGCTGCCGATGATCATCCCCGGCGCCAACAACAGTAGCGGAACCAGTTCGATCAGCAGAATCACCCACGGCCGCGCGCCATGCAGGTCGGCAACCACCAGGTAATAAGCGCAGAGCAATCCCACCAGGCCGAAATAGCACAGCAGACTGATGACGCGCATCGCCCGAACCCGCGGTTCGAGCCATTCAATGGAAGGCAGCACCTTCGGCTTTTTGGCCATGTCAGTTCACCAACTTTTGCGCGGTCTTCGCCAGGCGCAGACCCAAGGCTCGGCACAGCGCCACTTCATGTTCGTTCAAACCGAGTTTGCCGTCGGCGCCGGCGTGATGACTGGCACCGTACGGCGTGCCGCCGCCACGGGTTTCCAGCAACGCGGATTCGCTGTACGGCAGGCCGGTGATCAGCATGCCGTGGTGCAGCAACGGCAGCATCATCGACAACAGCGTGGTTTCCTGACCGCCGTGCAGACTCGCGGTGGAGGTGAATACACCGGCCGGTTTACCGACGAGCGCGCCGGTCAGCCACAGGTTGCTGGTGCCGTCGAGGAAGTACTTGAGCGGTGCCGCCATGTTGCCGAAGCGTGTCGGGCTGCCGAGGGCCAGGCCCGCGCAGTTCTTCAGGTCATCGAGGCTGGCGTACAGCGCGCCTTCGTCCGGAATGTCCGGCGACACCGCTTCGCACTCGGTGGAGATCGCCGGCACGGTGCGCAGGCGCGCTTCCATCCCGGACTGCTCGACACCACGGGCGATCTGCCGGGCCATTTCATTGGTCGAGCCGCTGCGGCTGTAATACAAAACCAAAATGTACGGCGCGCTCACGGCAGCAACTCCAGCACGTTCTCCGGCGGACGGCCGATGATGGCTTTGTCGCCGACTTCGAGAATCGGCCGCTCCATCAGTTTCGGGTGCGCGGCGATGGCGGCGATCAATTGCGCCTCGCTCAGGCTGGCGTCGGCGAGGTTGAGGGTTTTGTACTCGTCCTCACCGGTGCGCAATAGTTGCCGGGCGCTGAGGCCGAGCTTTTTCAGCAGGCTCTGCAGTTGCGCGGCGTCCAGCGGGGTTTCGAGGTAGCGGACCACGGTCGGGGTCAGGCCACGGGCTTCGAGCAGTTCGAGCGCACCGCGGGATTTCGAGCAGCGCGGGTTGTGATAAAGCGTCAGATCGGTCATGTGCGGGTCGCATCTTGCGTAAGGTGGCGGCTATTCTAACTGTGCAGCGCGGAATCCAGAACCTTGGGAGGCGATGGGTCGCAGGCGCATTCAATTTTGAACAAGGATCACGACATGACAAGGCGACTGGCAGCGGCATTGGCGATCTTCGGGGCGCTGATGCTGGGGGGCTGCGGCAACGACTATGGTATCGATCAGGACGGCCATAAAGTCGGTGCCGAACGTCTGGACAATCAATGGCTGGTGCTCAACTACTGGGCGGAATGGTGTGGCCCTTGCCGGACCGAGATCCCGGAGTTGAACAGGCTGGCCGATCAGTTGAAGGACAAGAAGATCGGTGTGTTCGGGGTCAACTTCGACAATGTGCAGGGTGAAGAACTGAAAAGCGCCAGTGAGAAACTGGGGATCAGGTTCACCGTATTGGCTTCTGATCCGGCGGAGCTGTTTGAATTGCCGCGCAGCGAGGCGTTGCCGGTGACGTACATCATCGATAACAAGGGCAAGGTGCGCGATCAGCTGATGGGCGAGCAGACGGCGGCGGGAGTGATGGCGAAGCTTGAGGCGTTGCAGGCGACTAACTGATTGCGCAGGGGCTTTTGTGGCGAGGGAGCTTGCTCCCGCTCGATTGCGCAGCAATCGCAAAACCGGTGTATTCGGTGTGCCTGACTAAATGGGGTAGCTGGGTTTAGGGCTGCTTCGCAGCCCAGCGGGAGCAAGCTCCCTCGCCACAGTAAGTCACTGGATTCAGCAGAGGGTTATCAACCCTCTTCAAGCCACCAACGCAGCGGTTTGCCTTCGGCCGGCCAGAAACGCATCTGGTCGATCGGCGAAACATCCCAGCGCTGCACGTTTTCCAGGGCCTGGAGGAAGCGCTTTTCCTGTTCCATGAGCGCCGGCGCGCACAGTTTGCGCGTGCTGCCGACCTTGCCGAAGCTCAGCTTGTCACCGTCGAGCGTGTACGGCGCGAACCAATGGTTACAGCCGCCATTGCCATAAGCCCGGCCATCTTCACCGAGGGTGACGGTCAGATGGCTGTAATCCATCAGCGGGCGTTCGCCGATCCATTCCAGAATGTAGCTGCGGTTTTGTTGCAATTGCACCGGCTCGGCGGCGCAGCCCAGCAGGCTGGCGCCGACCATCGCGGTCAGAGCAAGGCGTTTCATCACGCAGGCTCCTGGCATTTCGGGCACAGGTGCTTCTCGCCGACCGACTTCCAGCCCAACTCGGCAATCCGCGCAGTAGCGGCAGGCTTTTCGGCCTTGTTGCCCAGTTTGGCGTCAACCGCGAACTCGAAGCTCAGCTCTTTGGCGCAGCTGTCGCAATTGACTTTCCAGGTGTGGATCGCCAGTTCGCCGAACACCGGGCCACTGGCCACCGCGACCCATTGGCCGGGTGGGTTGATCAGGTGGCGAACCGTTTCGACGGTCAGGCGCATGGACAAGTCCTTGGCACCTTTGAGGGTCACAACCAGCACGTCGTTATTGCGAATCGAGCCGCCGTTGCCGGTGACTTGATAACGCCCCGGCACCAGGGCGCGGCATTCGGTGAGGGTGTGTTGCGGGTTCATCAGGCTATAGCGGAAATCGTGTTCGACCATGGGTCCTCCAAATATGCGCGGCATGCTAGCACGGACATCGACGCTGCACCGCGCGGGGAAATGACCTTCGATCCGGTTCAGCCGGCATCGACCTGATTTTGTAGATTGCCCGCCGCCCAGGCTGCAATGTTCTGCAACGTTGTCGTGGCAATTGCGCCCAGGGCTTCACGGGTCAGGAAGGCCTGGTGTGCGGTGACGATCACGTTCGGGAAGGTCAGCAGGCGTGCCAGCACATCGTCCTGCAGCGGCAAATCGGAACGGTCCTCGAAGAACAGCTGCGCTTCCTCCTCATACACGTCCAGCCCCAGATAACCCAGTTGGCCATCCTTCAACGCGTCGATCAGCGCCGGCGTGTCCACCAGACCGCCACGCCCGGTGTTGATCAGCATGGCGCCGGGTTGCATGTGCGCCAGTGACTCGCTGTTGATGAGGTGTTTGCTCTGTTCGTTGAGCGGGCAATGCAGGCTGATGATCTGCGACTCGGCCAGCAGCTGCGGCAAACTCAGATAACGCGCGCCGAGGGCTTCGACTTGCGGATTGGGAAAGGGATCGTAAGCCAGTAGCTGACAGCCGAAACCGTTCATGATTTTCGCGAAGGTCGCGCCGATCTGCCCGGTGCCGACCACACCGACGGTCTTGCCCACCAGGTCAAAACCCGTCAACCCGTGGAGGCTGAAATCCCCTTCGCGGGTGCGGTTGTAGGCGCGATGCAGGCGCCGGTTGAGCGCCAGGATCAACGCCACCGCATGCTCGGCCACTGCATGGGGCGAGTAGGCCGGAACCCGCACGACCGACAACCCCAGCCGCTTCGCCACCGCGAGATCGACATGGTTGTAACCGGCCGATCGGAGTGCGATCAGGCGTGTGCCACCGGTGGCGAGGCGTTCGAGCACCGGGGCGCTGAGGTCATCATTGATGAAGGCGCAGACGACTTCGTGATGTTCCGCCAGCGCCGCGGTATCGAGGCTCAGTCGTGCTGATTGAAAGTGCAGGTCGATGCCGGCGGGGAGGTCGGCGCTCAGGAAGCTGTCGCGGTCGTAGGTCTGGCTGCTGAAAAGAATCGTGCGCATGATTTCCTCCTTGTCCCGGTTTTTGTAGGAGCGAGCTTGCTCGCGATGGACGTCAACGATCACGCGGGCTGTCTGAATGAACGCATTGTATGGACGTTTTTCGCGAGCAAGCTCGCTCCTACAGAGGTTGCGGTGAGCTTAGCGCTGATGGTGATCAACGCCATTGCGCCGCATCACGCATTTATACGGGCGTGAGCCGCCAGGCGATTGATGGCGCGGTCGAGGTCTTCCAGCGCACCGGGCGCTTTCGGATCTTCTTGCTTGAGCAGGGTTTCGCTGCGTTGGCAGGCCGCGCGCAGTTGCGGCACGCCGCAATAACGGGTCGCGCCATGCAGGCGATGCACCCGTTCGATCAAGGCATTGTGGTCGTTGGTTTCCCGGGCCACGCGTATCGCTTCGCGGTCGGCTTCCAGGGAGGCCAGCAGCATCGCCAGCATGTCCGCTGCCAGATCTGCCTTGCCAGCGGCCAGGCGCAACCCTTCTTCGTGATCCAGCACCTGCAACTCGTGGCTGCCGCCATGGCTGTCGCTGGAACGCTCCGGCCCCTGATTGCGCAGCGCCAGGCCAGTCCACTTCAACACCACCTGCGCCAGTTGCCGTTCGCTGATCGGCTTGGTCAGGTAATCGTCCATGCCGCTTTGCAGCAGCGCGCGTTTTTCGTTGGCCATGGCGTGGGCGGTGAGGGCCACGATCGGCAGGGGCGTGCAATGCCGTTCGCTTTCCCACTGGCGAATGGTTTCGGTGCTCTGGCGTCCGTCCATGCCAGGCATCTGCACGTCCATCAGCACCAGATCAAAGGTCTCGCTCTGCACCGCTTTGACCGCGGCGTAACCGCTTTCCACCGCGAGCACCTTGGCGCCCAGGTCTTCAAGCAGGGTTTGCACCAGCAGCAGATTGGCCGGGTTATCGTCGACGCAGAGCACCTTCGGCGCACGGCTGGACACCGGTTCGCCGGGGTCGCTGCGTTGCTGGCGCGGATTGACCAGATCGGACAAGGCCCGGCGCAGCTTGCGGGTGCAGGCCGGTTTGGCCTGGAGCTGGCTGTGCGGGTTGGGCACCGAGAGGTGAAACAGCGTCTGCTCGGTGGTCGGGCACAACACCAGCACTTTGCAGCCGAGGTGTTCGAGGTCCCAGATGTGCTGATTCAGGCGTTCCGGCGGCATGTCGTTGCTGGTGATGCCGAGCACGGCGAGATCGATCGCCTGATCGGTCTGGTGCGCGCCGGTCACGCCATTGGTCAGGTTTTCCAGGGTGTTGAACGGTGTCACTTCCAGGCCGCAATCTTCCAGCTGATGCTGCAACGCCTGACGGGCCAGTTCGTGGTTTTCCAGCACGGCGACGCGATGCCCGAGCAGCGGCGGACCGGGCAGGTCTTCAGCGTCGTCGCGGGTTTTGGGCAGGTTCAGGCTGATCCAGAACTCCGAGCCTTCGCCCGGCGTGCTGTCGACGCCGATCTCGCCGCCCATCTGTTCGATCAAACGCTTGGATATCACCAGTCCCAAACCGGTGCCACCGGGTTGCCGGGACAGTGAGTTGTCAGCCTGGCTAAAGGCCTGGAACAGCGCCCGCACGTCCTCGTTCGACAGGCCGATGCCGGTGTCCTGAATGCTGATGCGCAGCTGTACGCTGTCATCGTGTTCTTCTTCGAGCATGGCGCGGGCGACGATGGTGCCTTCGCGGGTGAACTTGATCGCGTTGCTCACCAGGTTGGTGAGGATCTGCTTGAGTCGCAGTGGATCGCCGACCAGCGACAACGGCGTGTCGCGATACACCAGGCTCACCAGCTCCAGCTGTTTGGCGTGGGCGGCGGGGGCGAGGATGGTCAGGGTGTCCTGGAGCAGATCGCGCAGGTTGAACGGAATATGGTCGAGTACCAGCTTGCCGGCCTCGATTTTCGAGAAGTCGAGGATCTCGTTGATAATCCCCAGCAGACTGTCGGCGGATTTCTCGATGGTGCCCAGATAATCGAGCTGGCGCGGGGTCAGTTCGCTTTTTTGCAGCAGGTGGGTGAAACCGAGAATGCCATTGAGCGGCGTGCGAATTTCATGGCTCATGTTGGCCAGGAACTCGGATTTGATCCGGCTCGCTTCCAGCGCCTCTTTGCGTGCAAGGTCCAGCTCGATGTTCTGGATTTCGATGGTTTCCAGGTTCTGGCGCACGTCTTCGGTGGCTTGGTCGATGCTGTGCTGCAATTCTTCCTGGGCGTTTTGCAGGGTGCCGGCCATGCGGTTGATGCCGGACGCCAGTTCATCCAGTTCCTGACTGCCGAGGGGCGGCAGGCGGGTTTCCAGATGACCGTCCTTGAGTTGCGCCACCGCTTGCTTGATCAGGCTCAGCGGCCGGTTGATGGTTCGGCCCATGCGCAACGCCAGCAGCGCCGCGCCGGCGAGGCCCGCGCCGATCAACAACAGGCTGGCGAACAGGCTGCGATAACCGCGCAGCAGCATGCCGTTGTGGGACAGTTCGAGCTCGACCCAGCCCAGCAGGCGGTCGGTTTCTTCGGGAATCAGGTCGCCGGCCAGATTGCGGTGCTTGCCGAACACCGGCAGCAGGTAACGCGTCGCATCGTTGCCGCTGCGGCGTAGCATCTGGGAGCCATTGCCCAATGGCGCCTGATTGAGCATGGTCGGGCCGGCGTGGGCGAGTAGCGTGCGGTTCGGGGCGAGGAAGGTCACCGCGCGCACGTCGGCCGTTTCCAGAGATTGGGTGGCGATGCGTTCCAGCAGTTCGGTGTCCTTGTGACCCATGGCCGGGGCTACGAGGGGTGCGAGCTGTTCGGCGATCATTTCGCCGCGCTGCATGAGTTGGGTCTGCAGGTCGGATTGCTGCATCCAGGTGAAATAGCCGCCCAGCACCAGGGCCATCAGGCTGGTCGGAAGCAAGGTCAGCAACAGCACGCGGCCTTTAATTCCCAGTTTCTTGAGCACGCCTCTCTCCTGCATCCAGCCATTTAGGAACCTGCGCGTACATCCGGCACGCGCCACTTGCGCAGTGTAGCGATTTGCATGCGGGCAATCTTCGTAAAATTGATGACGTCATTCGTCGGGCCGTTCAATGCGTTGGCGTTGAGGGCAAACCTTGGGTTGCCCCCGGCGAGGCAATCTTGAATAATCGCCAACTGAGAATTATTTGCAGATACTTATGGCTCCCATTTCTGTCGGCCATCCCCGCATCCTTTCCATCGAAGACGATCTGGTGCTCGGAGCCTATGTTCACGAGCAACTGGGCCGCAGCGGTTTCCAGGTGACCTGGTGCCAGAACGGTCAGGAAGGCCTGGCGATTGCCCGTGAACAAGCCTTCGATGTAGTGCTGATGGACATTCTGCTCCCGGGCATGAACGGCCTTAACGTGCTGACCCAGTTGCGCCAGAGCCACTCCACCCCGGTGGTGCTGATGTCGGCGCTGGGGGCCGAGGCGGATCGCATCAGCGGTTTTCACCTCGGCGCCGATGACTACTTGCCCAAGCCCTTCAGCATGGCGGAACTGCGCGTGCGCATCGAAGCGATCCTGCGGCGCGTTGCGCTGGATCGTCGGCCGGCAGTCGAACCGGTTGTCCTGCTGGTGGACAGTCTGCATTTCGACGATGAACGCTTCGAGGTGTTCTTTGGCTCGCACGCCGCCGGTCTGACCCGCAGCGAGTACCGGTTGCTGGACACGCTCAACCGCAACGGCGATGAAGTACTGAGCAAAGCCTTCCTTTATCAGCATGTGCTGCAGCGGGGTTACGCGGCCCACGACCGCAGCCTCGACATGCACATCAGCCAGATCCGTCGCAAGCTCAAAGCCATCGGCTACACCGAGCGGGAAGTGCGCACGGTCTGGGGCAAGGGTTATGTCTTGAGTGCTGCCGATGAAATGGTCTGACCTGCCGGGCAGGCATTCGCTGTTCTGGAAACTCGCCTGTCTGCTGGTGGCGTTCTGTCTGCTGATGATCTGGCTGAGTTGGTCCTGGGGCCGCTACATGGAAGAGCGCAACCAGTTTCTGTCGAACGAGGCCCGAGGCACTCTGACGCGCTATGCCGCCGAAGCCGAACAGGCTTGGCAGCAGCGCCAGAGCGAGGGCGTTGATGCCTGGCTGCAGGTGATGCGTCAACGTGAAACGGGCTGGGCGGGCGTCATTGGCAGTGATTTACAGTCATTGAGCAATCAGCCATTGACGGACCGGGAAATCGAGCGCCTGACTTTCCTGCGCGGCCTGGACTGGCCGATCCACAAAAAGCGACTGCCCTGGCTGCGCATCCCGTTTCCCGGCGACCCGTCCGCCGGCAGCCTGGTGATCGAACTGCCCCAGCGGTTCAAGCCCGGGCGCTATCGGGTGCTCTGGCGCGTGATCACCAATGGCGTCATTCCTGGATTGTTTACCCTGCTGCTGTGCGTCGGGCTGTATCGATTACTGGTGGTTCCCCTCAATCAACTGCGCGAGCAGGCCAATGCCTGGCGTGCCGACCAACTGGGCGTGCGGCTGTCGTGCCACACAACCAACCGTTCCGATGAATTGGGTGAGCTGGGCCGCGCGTTCGATCACATGTCCGAACGCCTGCAAAGCACGGTGGCCCTGCAACAACAGCTGCTGCGTGACCTGTCCCATGAATTGCGCACGCCATTGAGCCGTTTGCGCGTGGCCAGCGAGGGCGAGCAAAGTCTGACGCAACTGCGCGAACGCATTGGCCGCGAAGTCGATGGCATGCAGCGCTTGGTCGAAGACACGCTGCAACTGGCCTGGCTCGACACCGAGCGCTCACCCTTGCCCGACGAAGCAATCCAGATTCAGGCGCTGTGGGAAATGCTCACGGAAAACGCCTGCTATGAAAGCTGCTGCCCGGTGGGCCAGTTGCAGTGTGCGGTGGATTCATCCTGCTGGGTGCGCGGCAATCTCAATACCCTGGCGCAGGCGCTGGAAAACATTCTGCGCAATGCCATTCGTCATTCGCCCAAGGGCGGCGTTGTGCACCTGGGTGGGCGACGCGATGGTGATTATTGGCATTTGTGGATTGAAGATGAGGGTGGCGGGGTGGCTGAAGAGGATCTGGAACGGATCTTCTCGCCGTTCACTCGACTTGATGGTGCGCGGCCCGGGAATGGCGGATTCGGATTGGGGTTGAGCATTGCGAGGAATGCGGTGCAGCGGCAGGGCGGGCGGCTTTGGGCGGAGAACACTGGGGCAGGGTTGCGGCTCAACATGCGGTTGTTGGCCGATGACGCCTTCGCGAGCAAGTCGGAACGCCGCACCGCCGCTCCCACAGTGGAGCGGTGCCAACCACAAATAGTGTGATCACCCCGAATCCCCTGTGGGAGCGGGCTTGCTCCGGGCGGCGTTCCGACGAAGAGGCCCTTCGGGTCACCACCGCTCTGATTTTGCCAGAGCGTTCCCGAGATTCTGTACGACATTTCCCAAAGGGTATCACCGGTCATTTCAAGCTTCCTTGACGGTTTAAGCTCACGCTTTAACTCATGTTCAAGGAATCAGGCATGACTGCTCCCCACGTTCCCGACAACACAACCGACGACCGTTTCAATGAAGTGCTTGCGCTGATTCACGGCGCCAGGCAGCAGGCCATGCAGGCGGTGAATACACGTCTGATCGAGCTGTATTGGCAGGTGGGTGGTTACATCAGTCGCAAGATCGAACTGGCGGAATGGGGGGACTCCGTCGTCAGTCAATTGGCTGAGCATCTGGCTCAAACTCAGCCAGGGTTGCGTGGGTTTACCCGGCCAAATCTGTTCCGCATGCGCCAGTTCTACGAGACTTATCGGGACGACGTAATTGTCTCACCGCTGGTGAGACAATTACCCTGGACCCATAACATGATCGTCCTCAGCCAAAGCAAACACCCGGAAGAGCGCGAGTTCTACCTGCGGATGGCGGTTCATGAAAAGTGGTCAAAGCGCGAGCTGGAGCGTCAGTTTAAAGCTGCGTTGTTCGAGCGCAGCATGACCCAACCGGTCAAAGCCTCCGCAGCGCTGAGACAAACCCACCCCTCAGCACTTGAGATATTCCGCGACGCCTACATGATCGAGTTTCTCGACCTGCCCGGTGCCCATGGCGAAGCCGACCTGCATCGTGGCTTGCTGGGGCGTCTCAAGGAATTCTTGATCGAGCTTGGCCGTGATTTCTGCTTTGTCGGCTCCCAATACCCGTTGCAAGTTGGCGGCCGGGATTTCGCCCTGGACCTGTTGTTCTTTCACCGGGGGCTCAACTGCCTGGTGGCCATTGAGCTCAAGGTCGGTCGTTTTGAACCGGAGTATCTGGGCAAGCTGAATTTCTATCTGGAGGCGCTGGATCGTGGTGAGCGCAAGGCCCACGAAAACCCTGCCATTGGTGTACTTCTCTGTGCCAGCAAGGATGACGAAGTGGTCGAGTACGCCCTTAACCGCAGCCTGTCGCCAGCGCTGATCGCTGAATACCAGGTCCAACTTCCCGACAAACAATTGCTGCAGGCCAAGTTGCATGAATTCTATGCCTTGAATGTCGCCGGTTTGACGTAACAAGCATTGTTTTTAGGGGGGGGCGATATTCAACTTGTGGCTGTGACTCAAGAAGGATAGTCAATGAACGTAATAATAAGAGCGCCTGTCTTGTCGAAACAAGCTGATGCCTATTTTATTAAAAATCCGCACGAAACAAACAATGCGCACACGATAACCGATGCCAAAGACGCTGCTGGGGTATTAAACCTGACGAGCGAGACTTTAATTGGCGAGTTGAAGGATTTGATTAAAGGATATGATTTTACGTCGATAAGCACTAATGAGCTCGCGAAAATCGGATCTAAACTCTATGAGATTGATCTGGTAGACGGGCATGTGGCCGGGCAATTCATATCCGGGAATATGGCCTTTGATCAATATGGTTACCAGACTGAAAAAGACGTCAAATATAACGCGATCGCGATGTTCAATCAGATGTTGGGAGATACCGAAGCATATGCCAGTACTTGGCCTATGTACGCTCATCAAGAGTCATTCAAGGTGGTGATGAGGGCTTTGCTGGGCGCGAATCAAGTCATCAACGCGCTCTCCTATTTTGCCCATTCAACAAGAAATGATCTGTCCGTCAGTATTCAAGTCTGAGTCACCCGGCGCCCGAAAAATTTTTGGGCGCCGGTACACTGTTGTCTATCGGCCGTAGCGGGTGGTTCCAGAATACTGTCTGTCGACAGTTAGTGTATTCGAGTGGCGGATTCTGTAAGTCCCCAGAGGGCCAAGCACTGAGGCAGTATTGCCGGTATCGCCGGCGACCTTGGTCCAGTTTGAACCCGTCAGTCTGTCAATATATAAATCCGGGGGAGAACCCGTACCTACGGCAGTAATAGTGGAAGAAATGTTGGCTTGGCGGCATCCGTTTGCACCCGTAATAGTAAAGGGCCCTTGTGCTATGACATCGGTGTTGGCGGGGGCGGTGCCGCTGTAGGTATCACGAATGCTGATGCATGCTACAGAAGCCTGACTCACAAGGATTAGGCCTGCGAAAGAAAACGCAATAAGGATTTTCATAGATACGCTCGCTATGAAGTTAGTTGGTTGTGCGGTAGGGGCGCAGTGCGTGTTCCGTATGACAAAAGGTTATCGATGAAGCACCTTGCCCACCAGTTCACGCCAACCGCCAAACCTTGAGTGAAACGTCCGACGAAAGCGCTCTTAAAGGCCGATATTTTTGAGAAAAAGAGTTTTTCCTACCTATCTAATGCCCTTGTCTGTACGGCGAAGCGTGCAATCAAGCGATTGCTCAAATGGTGCCCCTTATTCCCATAAGCCATAAGCACCGCACTTTGCGTGATATGGCCTGCGAACGTTTGCCGGTATGATAGGCGCCCCCGCAGTCTGGATTGCGAATACGCCATGACCTTGCAGTACCCAACCATCGCCGATTGCGTCGGCAACACTCCGCTGGTCCGTTTGCAGCGCCTGCCCGGCGCCACCAGCAACACCCTTTTGCTCAAGCTTGAAGGGAACAACCCGGCGGGTTCGGTCAAGGACCGTCCGGCGTTGTCGATGATCACCCGCGCCGAGTTGCGCGGGCAGATCCACGTCGGCGATACGCTGATCGAAGCGACCTCGGGCAACACCGGGATCGCCCTGGCGATGGCCGCCGCGATCAAGGGTTACAAGATGATCCTGATCATGCCGGACAACTCCAGCGCCGAGCGCAAAGCCGCGATGACGGCCTATGGCGCCGAGCTGATTCTGGTCACTCAGGAAGAAGGCATGGAAGGCGCTCGCGACCTCGCCCAACGAATGGAAGCCGAAGGCCGTGGCAAGGTGCTGGACCAGTTCGCCAACGGTGACAACCCGGAAGCGCACTACACCACCACCGGCCCGGAAATCTGGCGCCAGACCGAGGGCACCATCACTCATTTCGTCAGCTCGATGGGCACCACCGGCACCATCATGGGCGTGTCGCGCTACTTGAAAGAGCAGAATGACAGCGTGCAGATCATCGGACTGCAACCGATGGAAGGCTCGGCGATTCCGGGCATCCGTCGCTGGCCGCAGGAATACCTGCCGAAAATTTATCAGGCCGAGCGCGTGGACCGCATCGTCGACATGGCGCAAAGCGAAGCCGAGGACGTGACCCGTCGTCTGGCCCGCGAAGAAGGCATCTTCTGCGGCGTGTCCTCGGGCGGTGCCGTGGCAGCGATGCTGCGCCTGTCCGAGGAAGTCGAAAACGCGGTGATCGTCGCGATCATCTGTGACCGTGGCGACCGTTACCTGTCGACCGGCATTTTCGACGCGCCCAACTGATGGCCAAGCACGAGAGAGGCCTGCGCTTCCAGCCCACCGGCGGCAGCAAGGCCCCGCAAATTCCGACCGGCAAAAAGCAGCGCCTGACCATCGAGCGCTTGGCCAATGACGGTCGCGGCATAGCGTTTTTCGAAGGTCGTACCTGGTTTGTCCTCGGCGCATTGGCCGGGGAAGAAGTCGAGGCGCGCGTACTCGGTGCCCACGGCAAAGTGGTCGAAGCGCGTACCGAGCGGGTGTTCCTGGCCAGTGAACTGCGGCGCCCGGCGCCGTGTCCGCATGCCGGTCGCTGTGGTGGCTGCAGTGTTCAGCACCTGCCTCATAGTGAACAACTCGCCCTGAAACAGCGCATGCTCGCCGAGCAATTGTCCAAGGTCGCCGGTGTCGAACCCGAAGAGTGGGCCGCACCCTTGAGCGGGCCGGAATTCGCTTACCGCCGCCGTGCCCGGGTGGCGGTGCGCTGGGACATGAAGGCGAAAAAACTCGAAGTCGGTTTCCGCGCGGCAGGCAGTCAGGACATCGTTGCGATCAACGAATGCCCGGTGTTGGTACAGCCCTTGCAGCCGATCATGACCCGCTTGCCGGAGATGTTGCGACGCTTGAGCAAACCTCAGGCGTTGGGGCATGTGGAATTGTTCAGCGGCTCGAAGCTGGCAGTGTTGCTGCGGCACATGGCGCCGTTGTCCGACGCCGATATGACGATCCTCAAGGATTTCTGCTCGTTTCATGAAGCTCAATTGTGGCTGCATGGAGAGGGCGAACCGCAACCTGTCGAGGCCGATCAGTCGTTGGGCTATCGCCTTGAACAGTGGGATTTGAACCTGGCGTACCGGCCGGGAGATTTCATTCAGGTCAATGCGGCGGTCAACGAAGCAATGGTCGCCCAGGCGCTGGACTGGCTGAAGCCGAAAGCGGATGAGCGCGTTCTCGATCTATTCTGTGGTTTGGGTAACTTTGCCTTGCCGCTGGCCAAAGCCGTTCGTGAGGTGGTGGCGGTCGAAGGTGTGCAAGCGATGGTCGAGCGGGCAGCCGCGAACGCCGCTAGCAACAATCTGCATAATGCGACGTTTTTTCAGGCCGATTTGTCCCAGCCTTTGACCGATGCCGAATGGGCGCGCGAAGGCTTTTGTGCGGTACTCTTGGACCCACCGCGCGACGGTGCTTTCGAGGTGGTGCGCAAGCTCAAGGCCTTGGGCGCCGAACGATTGGTGTATGTGTCGTGCAACCCTGCAACTCTGGCGCGCGACACGGTGGAATTGATCAAGCAGGGCTACCGGTTAAAACGTGCCGGGATTCTCGATATGTTTCCTCAGACGGCACATGTCGAGGCCATGGCGTTATTTGAAGCGAGCTAGGACGGCTCGTTTGGTCCGCTGACCCGCCCGTGCAGCACTCGTTCTGGCCCCGCGAGTGCATCCACGGCAACGAAGGTCAGCGATTTGACGCATTGAATCTGCGTCGTAGGGAAGGTAAAGCAAGATGGTACAGGTGAGAGCACACCAGCCGATCAACACCGACGGCAGTATCAATCTCGAGGCTTGGCTCGATCATGCGGTCAGTGTCGATCTGGCACTGGATCGCGAAGCCTTGAAAGAAGCCTGCGAGTACGCTCGCGAGGCCGAACAACAAGCCAATGCGGCGAAGAATTTGTGGTCCGAAGGAAACTCCAGTTTCCGCACGGGCCTTGAGATCGCCGAGATCCTCGCCGACCTCAAACTCGATCAGGATTCGCTGGTCGCCGCGGTCCTGTACCGCGGCGTGCGCGAAGGCCAGATCCAGTTGCCGGCGGTCAGCCAGCGCTTTGGTCCCGTGGTGGCCAAACTCATCGACGGCGTGCAACGCATGGCGGCGATCAGCGACAGCCTGAGCCCGCGTAAATCCATGGTGATGGGCACTCAGGGGCAGGTGGAAAACCTGCGCAAAATGCTCGTGGCCATGGTCGACGATGTTCGCGTCGCGCTGATCAAACTGGCCGAACGCACCTGCGCGATCCGTGCGGTGAAAACCGCCGATGACGAAAAGCGCAACCGTGTGGCCCGTGAAGTCTTCGACATCTATGCGCCGCTCGCCCACCGTCTCGGTATCGGTCACATCAAGTGGGAGCTGGAGGACTTGTCCTTCCGTTACCTCGAACCCGATCAGTACAAGCAGATCGCCAAGTTGCTCCACGAACGGCGTCTGGATCGCGAGCGCTTCATCAGCGATGTGATGAGCCAGCTGAAGAATGAATTGCAGGCCACTGGCGTCGAGGCCGACATCAGCGGCCGGGCCAAACACATCTATTCGATCTGGCGCAAAATGCAGCGCAAGGGTCTGGAGTTCAGCCAGATCTACGACGTGCGCGCCGTGCGCGTGCTGGTGCCGGAAATGCGCGACTGCTACACCGCGCTCGGCATCGTCCACACCTTGTGGCGGCACATCCCGAAAGAATTC
Organism: Pseudomonas sp. LB3P81; assembly: GCF_054897965.1. Lineage (NCBI taxonomy): Bacteria > Pseudomonadati > Pseudomonadota > Gammaproteobacteria > Pseudomonadales > Pseudomonadaceae > Pseudomonas > Pseudomonas sp. LB3P81. The sequence continues at coordinate 5,005,074 of NZ_JBUBVG010000001.1, forward strand.
GACGACTACATCGCCAACCCGAAAGAGAACGGCTACCGCTCATTGCACACTGCGGTGATCGGGCCTGAAGGCAAGGTGCTGGAAGTGCAGATCCGCACCCACGCCATGCACGAAGAAGCCGAGCTGGGCGTTTGCGCGCACTGGCGCTACAAAGGCACCGACGTCAAATCCGGCTCCAATCACTACGAGGAGAAAATCTCCTGGCTGCGTCAGGTGCTCGAGTGGCACGAAGAGCTGGGCGATATCGGCGGTCTGGCGGAACAGCTGCGGGTCGATATCGAACCGGACCGGGTGTACATCTTCACTCCGGACGGTCACGCCATTGACTTGCCGAAAGGCGCGACGCCGCTGGATTTCGCCTACCGCGTGCACACCGAAATCGGTCACAACTGCCGTGGCGCGAAGATCAACGGGCGCATCGTACCGCTCAATTACAGCCTGCAAACCGGTGAACAGGTCGAGATCATCACCAGCAAGCACGGCACTCCGAGCCGCGACTGGCTGAACCCGAACCTGGGTTACATCACCACCTCACGGGCGCGGGCGAAGATCGTTCACTGGTTCAAATTGCAGGCCCGCGATCAGAACGTCGCGGCCGGTAAAACCTTGCTCGAACGCGAACTCAGTCGCCTTGGCTTGCCAGCGGTGGACTTCGACAAGCTGGCCGACAAGGCCAACATGAAAACCGCCGAGGACATGTACGCCGCGTTGGGCGCAGGCGATTTGCGCCTGGCGCAACTGGTGAACCTGGCGCAGCAACTGGTCGAACCGGAGCGCGGCAACGAACAGCTGGAGCTGATTCCGCGCAAGGCCACCGGCTACAAACCGGGCAAGCGCGGCGACATCCAGATCCAGGGCGTCGGCAACCTCATGACTCAGATGGCTGGCTGCTGCCAGCCGTTGCCGGGCGATGCCATCGTCGGTTACATCACCCAGGGCCGTGGCGTGAGCATTCACCGTCAGGACTGCGCCTCGGTGCTGCAACTGGGCGGGCGCGAGCCGGAGCGGATCATCCAGGTCAGTTGGGGGCCGGTGCCGGTGCTCACCTACCCGGTGGACATCATCATTCGCGCCTACGACCGTTCCGGTTTGCTGCGTGACGTCTCGCAAGTGTTGCTCAACGAGCGGATCAACGTGCTGGCGGTCAACACCCGCTCGAACAAGGAGGACAACACCGCGTTGATGTCCCTGACCATCGAGATTCCGGGGCTGGATGCATTGGGTCGGTTGCTGGGGCGGATTTCCCAGTTGCCGAACATCATCGAAACCCGGCGTAACCGTACGCCCTAAGACGGGTACGCTTTACTGTAGGAGCGAGCTTGCTCGCGAAGAATCAGAGAGCGGCGCGTTCATCCAGGCAGGACGCGTCATCGTTAACGTCCATCGCGAGCAAGCTCGCTCCTACACAGAGCGGACAGAGATTGATCGATGTATTCACTTGAAGACTTGCTACACCTGATGAACCGTCTGCGCGACCCGCAGTTCGGTTGCCCGTGGGACATCAAGCAAACCTACGCCACCATCGTCCCGCATACCCTCGAGGAAGCCTACGAAGTCGCCGACGCCATCGAGCGCGGGGACTTCGATCACTTGCAGGGTGAATTGGGCGATCTGCTGTTCCAGGTGGTTTATTACAGCCAACTGGCCCGGGAAGAAGGGCGCTTCGAATTCGCCAGTGTCATCGACAGCATCACCCGCAAGTTGATCCGTCGTCATCCCCACGTGTTTCCGACCGGTGATCTGTATGCCCCGCTGGATGTTCCGCGTCTGAGTGAAGAACAGGTCAAGCAGCGCTGGGAAGAGATCAAGGCTGAAGAACGCGCCGAGAAATCCGCGACGCCAGAACAACTGTCCTTGCTCGATGATGTGCCCGCCGCGCTGCCGGCGTTATCCCGGTCAGCCAAGTTGCAGAAGCGTGCAGGGCAGGTCGGTTTCGACTGGCCGGACGCCTTGCCGGTGCTGGACAAGGTCCGCGAAGAGCTCGATGAAGTGCTCGAAGCCATGGCCGACAATGACTCGGTAGCGATTGCCGATGAAGTCGGCGACCTGCTGTTTTCCGTGGTCAATCTGGCGCGGCATTTGAAGGTTGATCCGGAAACCGCACTGCGTGGCGCCAACAGCAAATTCGAAAGACGCTTCCGTTTTATCGAACAGGCATTGCGCGACACCCACCGTCCCATGGAAGATTGCACCCTCGAAGAGTTGGACGCCTTGTGGGGCGAAGCCAAACGTCAGGAAAAGAATTTGCCCAGCTGCGGTTGAGCAGTGGCCTAAGTGAGAAATAAGCACCATGAGCATTTCCCTTCGCGACCAGTTGCTAAAGGCAGGGCTGGTCAACCAAAAGCAGGCCAAACAGGTCGGCAAAGAGAAGCAGAAACAGCAGCGTCTGGCCCATAAAGGCCAGATCGAACTCGATGATTCCCAGCAGCGTGCCGCTCAGGAAGCCATGGCCGAAAAGGTCAAGCGCGACCAGGAGCTGAACCGTCAGCAGCAGGAGAAGGCCGAGGCCAAGGCCCGCGCCGCGCAGATCAAGCAATTGATTGAAGTCTCGCGTCTGCCGAAGCTGGCCACCGAGGATTACTACAACTTCGTCGACGACAAGAAGGTCAAGCGCCTCTCCGTCAACACGTTGATGCGCAACAAGCTCAGTAACGGTTCGCTGGCGATCGTGCACCATGCCGGCGGTTACGAAGTGATTCCCCGTGAAGCGGCCCTGAAGATTCAGGAGCGCGATCCACAGCGCATTGTTCAGCTGAACGTGCAGACTGAAGAAGCGGCTGCTGAAGACGATCCGTACGCGGCGTATCAAATTCCTGATGATTTAATGTGGTAGTTGTGTTGTTACATATTAACTAGTGTTTGCGTGATTTATATATTGAGCCCGAAAGAACGTGTCGATACGATCTTTCGGGCTTTCTTTTTTTCAAAATTAATAACGCTTATTGTTTTGTCTCGATAGCCTGTTCGCCGAGATGTCGGCTGCGTGTTATCCGGGATCAGTGTTTTTTTTGTTTAAGGAGGATTGGCAATTAATAAATAATTTACAAGGATAATAATAATGTTGATAAATATTGCTTCTTTGCGTCAGCCGACGTTTACGCCACAGTTTTCAAATTTGCGCGCCCCACGGCAGTCCATCACTGATTATGTAACGAGTGAACTGGATGCACGAGTTTCCTATGTGCGCCGGAAACTTGAAATCGCGGCGCTTGCAGCGCGTGGGAGATTTCCGGGGGCGGCCTGTCTATTCTTCACCCTACCCGAGTTTTTCTGGAATATTCCCTGGCGCGAAGTCGACAGTGAAGAGGAACTTCATGAACTGACAACCGCTTATCTGAACAAAGTTCCGACGTGCGTAAAATCCTTAATGGCAGATCTACCTGTTGAAGAATATGGGAAGATAGTTTTGCTCGCAGGAAGTTGCGCAGCGCTGATCAAGGTCGGTGAGGGTGAAGGCAGTTACTATGATGTTATAAATTATTTACTGGCGATGACCAATAAAGAATATGAAGTCGACACTCCACTCATGTCGATGTGGCCAAAACGGTACGTGTCCGGTATCGATTTTGGAGATCATGTTGCCTTTGAGAACGGCTATTGGGTTTTTAAGTTGTTTGATGAGGTTTTGGTGAAAGTTAAAGAACTCAGCAGTGTGCAGGCAGAGCACAGTTATTTTGGCGGTTACAGGCAAACGTTTGTAAACAGTCTCGTGCCAGGTTGTCCGTTCGGCATTAATTTATGCCTCGATTATGTGGTACAGAAAGAGGGTGAGCGCGACAGCGAAATTGAAATCATAGATGCGAAGATTGATTTTCTGATTGCGTGCGGCATGCCCTTCAATTACTTCAAGCGTCACCCGTCCTCGATCCAGTTTGCGATCAGGAACGATGGCATGGGCAGCGGAGAGTGCGAGTTCGTGAGGCTAGAGGATGGTGAGATCGTCGCTGCAGTCCCTTCGGAGATGATCGACAACAACCTTTACCTGGTTTCCATTGATGTCGCTTAAAGCGGTGCGATCCGACTACAGCCTGCTCGCGGCGGCTGAAGCAGGCTGTAATCAGTATCTGGATTCGCCTCAGCCGTTCGCGGACTCTCGCTTATGTTCCTGCAGTTCCAGTTCGGCCTTGTAGCTGTGGGCGTCGGTTTCGGAGTGGAACATCCCGACCAACATGCCTTGTTGGTGCACGTCCCAGATTCGGATACCGGCGGCTACGCCTTCATGGGATTTATGTGAATCGTCGCGTTCAGTTACTTTTACAGTCATCTGCTAGCTCCAATCTCTGTGATATCTGCAGCAAGGCGTGTGCAGGACTCTTTTATATGTTTTGTTAGTTTGCTAAGTAAATGACTGAGTTTGGTAACGAACCATTGCGAATTTTGCAAAAGTGCTGCAGCCCGCGTAATGCGCGACATTCAGTCGCAGGGCTCTGAGTTTCATGACAAAAGCTTCATGTTTGCGAAGAACAAACTGCAGGCAAAACACAAAACCTGTGGGAGCGGCGGTGCGACGATTCGACTTGCTCGCGAATGCGGTCTGACATTCAACAGATATGTTGCCTGATAAGCCGCCTTCGCGAGCAAGTCGAATCGTCGCACCGCCGCTCCCACAAGGACTGCGTTGTCCGCCCTTTTTCGAGCACAAAAAAAACGCCCCGAACCAGTCGGGGCGTTTTTATGTGCAGCGTAGCGGCGGGGTATTACTTACCCTGCCAGCGCTTCAGTACCAATGTGGCGTTGGTGCCACCGAAGCCGAAGCTATTGCTCATCACGGTGTTGAAGGCGACGTCTTCACGAGTCTTGGTCAGGATCGGCATGTCTGCCACTTCCGGGTCCAGTTCGTCGATGTTGGCGGAACCCGCCATGAAGTTGCCTTCCATCATCAGCATGCAGTAGATCGCTTCGTGAACGCCGGCGGCGCCCAGGGAGTGACCGGACAGGCTCTTGGTGGAGCTGATGGCCGGGGCCTTGTCGCCGAACACTTCACGCACACCTTTCATTTCCGCAATGTCGCCGACCGGAGTCGAAGTGCCGTGGGTGTTCAGGTAGTCGATCGGTGCGTCAACGGTGGACATGGCCATCTGCATGCAGCGGATGGCGCCTTCGCCGCTTGGGGCGACCATGTCGTAGCCGTCGGAGGTCGCGCCGTAGCCAACGATTTCCGCGTAGATCTTCGCGCCGCGGGCCAGAGCGTGTTCCAGCTCTTCGACCACGACCATGCCGCCACCGCCGGCGATGACGAAACCGTCACGCTTGGCGTCGTAGGCACGGGAAGCTTTTTCCGGGGTTTCGTTGTACTGGCTGGACAGTGCGCCCATGGCGTCGAACAGGAACGACTGGCTCCAATGCTCTTCTTCACCGCCGCCGGCGAACACGATGTCCTGCTTGCCCATCTGGATCTGTTCCATGGCCGTACCGATGCAGTGAGCACTGGTGGCGCAGGCAGAAGCGATGGAGTAGTTCAGGCCCTTGATCTTGAACGGGGTGGCCAGGCAAGCGGAAACGGTGCTGCTCATGGTCCGCGTGACGCGGTATGGGCCAACGCGTTTCACGCCTTTCTCGCGCAGGATGTCCAGCGCTTCCATCTGGTTCAGCGTGGAGGCGCCACCGGAACCGGCGATCAGGCCGGTACGCGGGTTGGAGACTTGCTCATCGGTCAGACCGGAGTCGGTGATGGCGTCTTTCATGGCCAGGTAGGCGTAAGCCGCCGCGTGGCCGACGAAGCGATAGATCTTGCGATCGATCAGCTCTTCGAGGGGAAGGTCAATGGAGCCGGAAACCTGGCTACGCAGACCCATTTCGGCATATTCCGGGTTGAACCGGATGCCAGGGCGGCTTGCACGCAGGTTAGCGGAGACGGTCTCTTTGTCATTGCCCAAGCACGAAACGATGCCCAGACCAGTGATAACGACGCGGCGCATGCGGATAACCCTTAGAAGTTGTCAGTGGAGGTGAAAACGCCGACCCGAAGGCCTTCGGCGGTGTAGATCTCGCGACCGTCGACAGTCACCGAACCATCGGCGATGGCCAGGTTCAGCTTGCCTTTGAGGACGCGCTTGATATGAATGTTATAGGTCACTTTCTTCGCGGTCGGCAGAACCTGACCAAAGAACTTCACTTCACCCGAACCCAGGGCGCGGCCGCGGCCCGGCAGGCCTTGCCAGCCAAGGAAGAAGCCGACCAGTTGCCACATGGCGTCGAGGCCCAGGCAGCCTGGCATCACCGGGTCACCTTCGAAGTGACAGGCGAAAAACCACAGATCCGGAGTGATATCCAGCTCGGCGACCAATTCACCCTTGCCGTACTTGCCGCCTTCTTCGCTGATCAGGGTGATGCGGTCCACCATCAGCATGTTCGGGGCGGGCAGTTGCGCGTTACCTGGGCCGAACAGCTCACCGCGACTGCAGCGCAGCAGGTCTTCCCGAGTAAAGGCGTTTTGTTTGGTCATGCGAGCTCCTCAATAGTCCCATGCGGCAGGTGGGGCAAATCTTCCCGGCCGATCGAAGCGTTCATGCCTCGAATCAGCAGCCTACTCATAGACTATTGCGTTGTGGTGAAAGTCACAGCACCAAGGACATGAATGTACACTTGTGCACTGAAATTTTTATTCAAGCCCCTTTTCGGGCCTGTTCGGGTGCCTAAGACTGCCGCACTTTCGCCTTTCACGCCAGTCGCAGATGGTCGAAAGGCCTGCACTACTGCACCCATCGCTGCAGAATTTGCTGCAAATCAGTGCGTTTGAACGGCTTGGCCAGGTAATCGTTCATTCCTGCCGATAAACAGGCTTCACGGTCGCCCTGCAAGGCGTTGGCAGTCAGCGCAATGATCGGCAGGTCGGTGCAACCGGGCAGTTGGCGAATCTGTCGGGTGGCTTCGTAGCCATCAATGATCGGCAGTCGGCAGTCCATCAGAATGGCTTCGAAGATCAGACTTTCGGCGCTGCGTACTGCCTGAGCGCCGTCGGTGGCGACGCTGACAGTAAAGCCCAGGCTGCGCAACATCGCTTCGACGACGGTCTGGTTGACCGGGTTGTCCTCGACCAGCAGCACATTGCGGCCTTCGCCATCACCACTGCCTGTCGGTGCGCGCGGCGTCAGCACCGGCAGCATCTGTTTAGACCGCGCCAGCGGGATTTCCAGGGTGAATACCGAGCCGAGACCTTCCTCACTCTGGGCGCGCAAGGTGCCGCCCATGCGTTCCGCCAGGGTGCGGGCAATCGGCAGTCCCAGCCCGGTGCCGCCGTAACGCCTTGAAATAGAGCTGTCGGCCTGCTGGAACGCGTTGAACATCAACTCCAGGCTTTCGGCCGGGATTCCAATCCCGCTGTCGCGCACGGTGCAGGTGAACCACAACAATTCGTGATCCAGCGACTGCCACTGCGGTTCGATGGAGACGCGGCCCTGCTCGGTGAACTTCAGCGCATTGCCCACCAGGTTCACCAGAATCTGCCGGATCCGCGTCGGGTCGCCCTGAACCTGCAATGCACGCATGTCTTCGGGGATCATCAGTGCCAGATCGAGCCCGCGTTGCAACGCGCTGTGCTGGAACGACTGGGCGCAACTGCCGATCAGGTCCGCAAGATTGAAGGGAATGTGTTCCAGCTCCAGTTCCGAGCGCTCGATGCGCGAGAAGTCGAGAATGTCGTTGATGACTTTGAGCAGGTGTTCGGTGGATTCCGCTGCCAGCGCCGCGTACTCGACTTGCTCCTCGGTCATCTCGGTGGTTTCCAGCAGTTGCAGCATGCCGAGCACGCCATTCATCGGCGTGCGCAGTTCGTGGCTCATCATTGCCAGGAAATCGGATTTGGCGTTGTTGGCCTTTTCCGCTTCTTCGCGCGTCTGGATCAACTGCGCCATGGCCTGATGCTGTTCACGGCTGGCCTGTTCGAGGCCGCTGGCGAGGTTGTTGATGTGCTGCGACAGCGCGCCCAGTTCGGTGTCGTCGACAATCGGCAGCGGCGTCTTGTAGTCGCCGCTCTGGATCGCCTTGACCGCGTTGCCGATATCGCGGATCGGCTGCGACAGACTGCCGGCCAGGCGTCGGGCGATCAGGAAGGTAAACAGCAGGGCGAACAGCGCCAGGACGCCGGCCTTGAACAGGATTTCCTGTTGGCGCTTGCTGAAGGCGTCATTTGACAGACCGACGATCACCCGGCCCAGATAATCCTCGGCGGGGGCGGTGCTGGCGACTTTGCTGCCCTGGAAGAAATCATTGTGCAGCGCGATCCGTTGCAAGCGCACCGGCGCCTGGAACACTTCGACCTGTTGCGAGCGGAAGTGGGTTTCCGACGGGTGCTCGACATACACCAGAATCCGGTTGGCGCTGTCCTGCACTTCCAGAAAGCGCACACTGGGCGTGGCCAGAGTGGCCTTGAGCAGACTTTCGAGCACCTCGTTGTTGCCCGAAATCACTCCGTATTCGGCGGCCGGCGCCAGTTGGTTGGCAATCAGTTGACCGGTGTGATTGAGCTCTTGACGCAGGTCCTGGATCCGCACGAAGGTGAAGAAGCTGATCAGCAGCAAGGTCAGCAGCAGGGCAGGGCCAAGGCTGATGATCTGGGTGCGGGTATTGATGTCCCAACGACGACGGAAAGTCATGGACGGCTTTCTCCTTCGGCCAACTGAGTTGCGACAAACGCTTCATTGATCTGTTCAATGCCTAATGAACGAGCCACTTGCGGGTTACTCAAGACTTTGAAGCGATTGGCGTATTGCGTGCGTGGCCAGGTGGTCGGTGGTTGGTCGAGCAGTTCGCCGAGAATCGCCAGCCAGTCGCTCTGATCGCTGTAGGTGCTGGTCAGGCTTCCGGCCTTGACGAACCCGGCGTTGGGTCCGATCAGCGCGGTTTGCCGCGCGTAGCTGCTGAGTAGCAGGTTTTTCGCGGTCTTGGGGTTGTACAGGTCGGGATCCTCAAGGCCCAGCAACACGTCGCTGTTTCTCAGCAACGTCTGTAACGGTCGACTGTCATTGGTGTTGTCCCATCGCTCGGTGACGATCTCAAGACCAAGCGGTTGGGCGGCCTGACGCAGTTCATTCAAGAGGAATTCACTATGGTTGTCGTACAGCACGCCGACTCGTTTGGCCTGAGGAAGCAGGATTTGTGCCAGGCGTAATTGCCGATCAGGCGGCGGATCGCTCCAGAGCAGGCTCAAACGAGCGGGCAGGGCGACACCCAAGCGCTGACGGGCTTGCAGGCGACTGATGCGCAATACCAACGTTACCGGGCCCTGGGTATCTTGCAGGCGCCAGTCGAGGCTGGGCAGATCCAGCAGGATCAAACGCAGGCTGGCGGGCAACTTGCCCGGTGCCGGCAGACTGGCCAAAGGCTGGAATCGCACCGTGTCGCCAGGGCGCAATTCGCCAAGGGCCGTCGCAAACGCCCGCATGCCGGGGCTGTCATCGGCACCGGTCAGCAGAATGTCCGCGGCGCTGGCCGACAGGCTCGCCAGCCAACCGGCAAACACCAGGCACAACCCGGCCAGCAGGCGGCCAAGGATTGGCGTCTTGCGCGACGGACACCGAAGCATCTAGAACGCCAGCTCCGCGCTGAAGTACATCACTCGGCGCTCGTCGTAGTTGTTATCAACGAAAGTGGTGGGTTGATTGTCGAGACGTTGCTGGAGCACGCCGGCCAGATCCAGGCTGGCCTTGCCCAGGCCGATGCGCTTGGCGATGCGTGTGTCGATCCGTTCGAAGCGATAGCTGTTGAGCGCGTCGTTACCATAATAGAAGAGTGCGCTGTTCCAGCCGTGGCCCCAGTTGCGCAGCCAACCGGCGGAGCCGCTGTTGCGCGCGGTCTGTTGCGCATCCAGCGGATTGCTCGCCTGGGCATCGACGTAGGCATAGGTCAGGCGCAGTCGGTCGGCACTGCCGAGGCGCCAGTCGAGCTGGGTTTCCGCCCCGGTAAAGCGCGAGCTGTTGGCGTTGCTGGCGATGTACTGATTGTTGCGCAACGGCTCGCTGATCATGTCGGTGATCTCGTCGTGGAACACCTTCACGTCCACTGCCAGGCCCCGCTCGGCGAAGAAGCCGTTGTAGCCCAGCTCCCTTGAGCGCATGTGTTCCTGCTCGAGGTTGCCGGGGCCGCGGGTCTTGACGAAATAACGGGCGCTGCTCTGGCCGTAGGCAGCGGGTTGCAGGTTGGTCACCTGGTAACTCCAGTTGACGTTGTTCTCGAACATGTCCGGAGAACGGATAGCTTCCGAATATACTGCACGCAATCCGTGGCGCGGATTGATCAGATAGTTGACCGCCACCCGTGGGGTCAGCGAGTTGCCGGTCAATTGCGTGTCTTCGAACATCGCACCGCCCTGCAACAACCAGTGTTCGGTCGCTCGCCACTCGAGTTGGCCGAACGCCCGCCACGTAGTGTCATCGAGCGTGCCGTTGAAGTAGGTTTCGGAATCCGCCCGGTCGTAACGATAGTTCAGGCCGCTGACCAGTCGCAGACTGTCGGACAGGCTGAGGGTGTCCTGCAATTCGAGGTCGTAGCGCGATTCCTTGGTGCTCTGGTCAATGTCACCGCACAGGGTTTGCCGGGCGCCGTTTCCCCACTGGTCCAGCACTTGATCGGCCAGCGCTTGCTCTGCCGCCGTGCCGGCGGGTGCGCCAAGGCCGACGTAGCGCTCGATGTTGCGCGCCAGGCGTTCGGTGTAATTCGGGTTGAGTTGCCAGAGCGCGGTCAGTTCAGGGCTGAACGAGACCTCGGCGTCGCAGGCGCGCCAGGTCTGCTGACGATCCCAGCGCTGGGCCGAGCCTTGAATATAAAGGCTGTGATCGGGATTGATGTCGAGGTTCCAACGCAAGGAGCCGGCGTAGTCTTTGGCGACGACGTCGGAATTGTTCCCGGCGGCGGTAATCCCCGAAAACACCGGGCGGTAGGTATAAGGCCGCTGATTGCTTCCGTCCTTGGCATCAAATTGCCAGTCGAAGCTTTGCTGTTCGTTGAGCGTCTGGCTGACGGCGAGGTTGAGGCGGTTCAGGCGACGACTGTCGCGGTAGTCGGCGCCCTTGCGGTCTGAGTCGAAGCCATCGTCCTGCTGGCCGGACAGCGACAGGCGCAAGTCGCCACCGTCCCAATTCACGCCCTGACTGGCGTAAAAATCGTCGATGCCGCGCTGGCCGCGGGTGACCTTCATCCGCGTGCCTTGGCTGTCGGCCGGATTGCGGGTGATGATGTTGACCACCGCCATCAGCGCATTGGCGCCATAGCTGACGGTGTTCGGACCGCGGAAGACTTCGATGCGCTCGATGTCTTCCATGGCCACCGGAATGTCACTCCAGTCCACCGTGGCCAGGCCGGCGCGATACACCGAGCGGCCGTCGATCAATACCTGCATGCGCCGTGCTTGGCTGGCGTTGGTGCCGTGGTAATTCACCGCGGCCTGATTGCCGGTGACGTTGCCGACCATCATTCCCGGCACCAGCCGCAGCAACTCGCTGATGTCCCGGGCGCCGCTGGCGTTGATCAATTCGCCGTCGATCACCGTCATGCTCCCCGGCACCGCGGCCGGCGACTGTTTCAGGCGCGTCGCCGTCAGCACGTGCGGCAGTGGCTCGCTGTCGAGAAACAGGTCGTCGGCCAGCAACGGCGGGCTGATGATCAGCGCCAGAACCAGCGGCGAGTGGGGTGAAGAAGAGTAAAACGACACAACACATCCTTGATAGCGCTTTTACTGGCGAGCATGTTAACCGAGCCGGTCGACTTTTCCAGTCACGATGACCGCATTTTCCTCGGATTTATTGGTCTTCTTCAGACAAGTGCCTGTAATTGACGCGGGGGCTGGCCGCCACTGGGCCGCTCCGTATAATGCCGACATCGCCACTGGTATGGATTAACGGATTGCATATGACTGAACAGCGCCCGATTGCGGTCCTGGGAGGCGGAAGTTTTGGTACCGCCGTGGCTAACCTGCTGGCCGAGAACGGGCATCAGGTCCGCTTGTGGATGCGAGACCCCGAACAGGCCGAGGCCATTCGGGTCAATCGCGAGAACCCGCGTTACCTCAAAGGCATCAAGGTTCTTCCGGCCGTGGAAGCGGTCACTGACCTGCTCGCCACTCTGGAGGCCTGCGAACTGTGTTTCGTCGCGCTGCCTTCCAGCGCGTTGCGCGCGGTGCTCGCGCCTCACGCTGACCGCTTGAGCGGCAAGATGCTGGTGAGCTTGACCAAAGGCATCGAAGCCCACACCTTCAAACTGATGAGCGAGATCCTCGAAGATATCGCTCCGCGAGCGCGCATCGGCGTGCTGTCCGGACCGAACCTGGCTCGTGAAATCGCCGAACACGCACTGACGGCCACCGTGGTTGCCAGTGAAGACGAAGAACTCTGCCAGCAAGTTCAGGCCGCGCTGCACGGTCGCACCTTTCGCGTGTACGCCAGCGCCGACCGCTTCGGCGTGGAGTTGGGCGGGGCGCTGAAAAACGTCTACGCGATCATCGCCGGCATGGCGGTGGCGCTGGGCATGGGCGAAAACACCAAGAGCATGCTGATTACCCGAGCGTTGGCGGAAATGACCCGCTTTGCCGTGAATCAGGGCGCCAACCCAATGACCTTCCTGGGGCTCGCGGGAGTGGGTGATCTGATCGTGACCTGTTCGTCGCCGAAAAGCCGCAACTACCAGGTCGGATTCGCCCTCGGCCAAGGCTTGAGCCTGGAAGACGCAGTGACGCGGCTGGGCGAAGTCGCGGAAGGCGTGAACACCCTGAAAGTGCTCAAGGCCAAGGCCCAGGAAGTGGGCGTGTACATGCCGCTGGTCGCCGGGTTGCACGCGATTCTGTTCGAAGGGCGCACGCTGAATCAGGTGATTGAATTGTTGATGCGCGGCGAACCGAAAACCGATGTCGACTTTATTTCCACCAGTGGTTTTAACTGAGCACGCTCCCATAAGGAGCAGGAGAGCGAGACATGAACGATCCGAAAACAGAAGCCCAATACGAATCCATCCTGCTGCGGGTGTTGTGGATGATCGTCTTCCTGCTGGTCTGGCAGGTGGCGCAATTCATCCTCGGCGCCGTGGTGCTGGTGCAACTGGTCTATCGTTTGATCTATGGCGCCCCGAGCGCCAGCCTGATGAATTTCGGTGACAGCCTGAGCCAGTTCCTGGCGCAGATCGGTCGTTTCGGCACGTTCCACAGCGACCAGAAACCCTGGCCGTTCGCCGACTGGCCAACGCCGCGTACGCCGGAAGGTGAAGCGCCACACGTCGTGGCACCTGCGCCGCATCCGGCCCGAGATGAGGAACCCAAGCTATGAAACTCTGGGTATTGCGTCATGGTGAAGCCGAGCCACACGGCAAACGTCCTGATTCCGAGCGGGCATTGACAGAACACGGTCGTGAAGAAGTGTTGCGCACGGCTGCCGAACTGATGGACAAAAAGCTGACCGCCATTTATGCCAGTCCCTACCGCCGTGCGCAGGAGACCGCGCAACTGGTGCGCGAGACGCTGGGGTTCGCGCCGGAGATTCGCACCGTCGAATGGTTGGCCCCCGACTACAGCCCACAAGTGGTCTCGGAGCAATTGGTGTCCGTGGATCGCGCATTGCTCGTCAGTCATAACCCGCTGGTGGGCAATTTGCTGGGATATCTGCAGCATGGCCATGTTCAGGACCCGGAAAGGGTGGCCACCGCCGGTCTCGCGGAACTCGAAGGGGATTTGCCACTCGCGGGGGCGATGAAGCTCAACAGCATCAAACACCCGTAAACCTGCCTAACCATAGATGTAGGAGCGAGCTTGCTCGCGATGGACGTGAACGATGACGCGTTTATCCTGAATGCACGCGTTATCGTTCACGACCATCGCGAGCAAGCTCGCTCCTACAACGGCCAGCGGTGTTGTGTTTCTTTGTGTGAAATAGTCAACCAAGCAACTGCTTGGTTGACTACGCTTGCTCCAGATCAAAAACAAAGGAGCGAGTCGCATGTCTGCTACTTTTCGTTTGCCGCTGGACGTTTTTTACGAGCGTGAAGCCCGTCATCCCCGTCAGCGCTTTCTGGTTCAACCGGTGGGCGGCGGTCAGGTCGAAACCCTGACCTGGGAAGACGTCGGCCATCAGGCCCGTTGCGCCGCGCACTGGTTGCGGGCGCGGGAATTGCCGCAAGGCAGCCACATCGCCCTGATCTCGAAAAACTGTGCGCACTGGATCATCGCCGATCTGGCGATCTGGATGGCCGGGCACGTTTCGGTGCCGTTGTACCCGAACCTCACCGCCGAGACCGTCGCGCAAGTACTCGACCACTCCGAAGCGGCGCTGGCGTTCATCGGCAAGCTCGATGACTGGCCCGGCATGTCCCGCGGAGTGAGCCCCGACCTGCCGACCATCAGCCTGCCACTGCATCCGCCGGGCAGCTTCGATTTCAGCTGGGCCGACCTGCAAGCGTGTTCACCGATCCAGGACGACCCCAAACCTGCCGCCGACCAACTGGCGACCATCATTTACACCTCCGGCACTACCGGCATGCCCAAAGGCGTGATGCACAGCTTCGGCACTCTGGGGTTCGCCACCACCCACGGCACGCAATTGTTCGGCCTCAATGAGTCGGATCGGCTGCTGTCCTACCTGCCGCTGTGCCATGTTGCCGAACGAATGTTTGTTGAACTGGCGTCGATCTATACCGGGCAAACCGTGTTCTTTGCCGAGAGCCTCGATACTTTTCTTGCCGATTTGCGGCGTGCGCGGCCGACGGCACTGTTCGGCGTGCCGCGCATCTGGACCAAGTTCCAGATGGGCGTGTACAGCAAGATCCCGGCGAAACGTCTCGACTTCCTGCTCGGTTTGCCCTTCATCGGCAAGCGGGTAGGGCACAAAGTGCTTGCCGGGCTTGGGCTGGACGCCTTGCGCGTCGCGCTGTCCGGCGCTGCGCCGGTGCCACAGACCTTGCTGCTGTGGTATCGAAAGCTCGGGCTGGACGTGCTGGAGGTGTACGGCATGACCGAAAGCTGCGGTTATTCCCACATCGGCCGGTCCGGCGAGAACAAGCCCGGCTGGATCGGCAAGCCTTGCCCGGAGGTTGAAGTGCGGATCGCTGAATCGGGCGAGGTCATGGTGCGCAGCGGCGCGACCATGCTCGGGTATTTCAAGGAGCCGGAAAAAACCGCCGACACGATCACCGAGGACGGCTTCCTGCGCACCGGTGACAAGGGCGAGCAAGATGCCGAAGGCAACCTGCGCCTGACCGGTCGGCTGAAGGAGATTTTCAAGACCAGCAAAGGCAAATACGTGGCCCCTGCACCGATCGAAAACCGCCTGGCGGTACATTCGCGGATCGAACAGGTGTGCGTGGTCGGCGACGGTTTGAGCGCGCCGCTGGGACTGTGTGTGCTCTCGGCGGTCGGACAGCAGGACGCGGGCGGAACCGCGCGCGCCGGTCTGCATTCAAGCCTGGAAAAACTGCTGGAGGAGGTCAACGACGCCCTCGACAAACATGAGCGCCTGCGCCGCCTCGTGGTGGTCAAAGACAACTGGGCGGTGGAAAACGGCTTTCTGACTCCGACCCTGAAGATCAAGCGCAACGTGATCGAAGCGGCTTACGGTGCCCGGTTCGAAGAATGGAGCGAGCGCAGCGAAGCGGTGCTGTGGCAGGATTGAGTCACGAACAAAATTAACAAAGGATGTCTGCAATGAGCTTGTGGCGCACCACTCCCAACATCGAGCAGTTGAACGCATTCCAGAAAAACACCATCGGCGAAGTGCTGGATATCCGCTTCGAGGCCGTTGACGAAGAGTCCCTGACCGCGAGCATGGTCATCGACCACCGCACGCACCAGCCTTATGGTCTGCTGCACGGCGGTGCTTCGGTGGTGCTGGCCGAGACCGTCGGCTCCATGGCCAGCTATTTGTGCATCGATGCCAGCAAGTTTTACTGCGTGGGCCTGGAAATCAACGCCAACCATTTGCGGGGGCTGCGCAGTGGGCGGGTGACAGCAGTGGCCAAGCCGATTCACATCGGGCGTACGACCCATGTCTGGGATATACGGCTGACCAGCGATGAGGGCAAGGCCAGTTGTGTGTCGCGGTTGACCATGGCAGTGGTGCCGTTGGGAGAGAATCCGCCGGCCCGTTGATTGTCGAATGACCGACATTTTTCGGGGCAATGATTTCCTGTGGCGAGGGAGCTCGCTCCCGCTGGGCTGCGAAGCAGACCCCTGGACACCCCGTCTTCTGGCACACGGCGTTCACCGGTTTTGCGGCTGCTGCGCAGCCGAACGGGACGGTGCGGCGATCCGACAAGCTCGCTCGCCACAAGGTTCTCCGATATCTGAACGGCCCATGGTCCTGACCGGACTGTCATCCTCCCTGGCAGTTACGGTCATTGCGGATCGCGGTGGGCTTGCGGACAATCGGGTTCTGTTTTTCGTTGATGGATCGACCGGTATGTCGCAGCAGATATTTTTCGCCCACGCCAATGGTTTTCCTTCGGGGACCTACGGCAAGTTGTTCGCGGCGCTGGCGCCCGAGTATCAGGTGACGCATCTGGAGCAGCACGCACACGACCCGCGTTTCCCGGCGGACGACAACTGGCACAACCTGGTGGACGAGCTGATTCATCACCTCAAGCAGCAGGCGGAACCGGTGTGGGGCGTCGGCCATTCCTTCGGTGGCGTGCTGCACCTGCACGCCGCTTTGCGCTGTCCCGAGCTGTACCGCGGCGTGGTGATGCTCGATTCGCCGGTGCTGACCCGCGCCGATCAATGGGTGATCCGCGCTGCCAAACGCTTCGGTTTTATTGACCGACTGACTCCGGCGGGTCGTACGCTGGGGCGTCGGGAAGAGTTCGCCGACCTCGAAAGCGCGCGCCGCTATTTCGCGGGCAAAACCCTGTTCCGCAGCTTCGATCCGGAATGTTTTGACGCTTACCTGCAACACGGTTTGTACAAGGTCGGCGACAAACTGCGCCTGCGTTTCGACCCTGCCACGGAAATCAGCATCTACCGTGGCGTGCCCCACACCAGCCCTGGTCGCGCTCGGCAGTTGAAGGTGCCGTTGGCAGTGGTGCGCGGGCACAAGAGCCGCGTGGTGATGCGTCATCACGCCAGTTCTGTCGGTCGCATGCCGTTGGGCGAATCCCTGACCATGCCTGGCGGGCACATGTTTCCCCTCGAACGTCCCCAGGACACGGCCTTGCTGCTGAAAAACCTGTTCAGCCGCTGGGACGGTCGCCATCAGCAGGATTGTGCATGAGCCATGTCGTCGAAGAAGTCCGCCTGAGCCTGCCGCACATCGAGCTGGCAGCGCACCTGTTCGGTCCCGAAGACGGTTTGCCGGTAATCGCCTTGCACGGCTGGCTGGACAACGCCAACAGCTTTGCCCGGTTGGCGCCGAAGCTCAAAGGGCTGCGCATCATTGCACTGGACATGGCCGGTCACGGTCACTCGGGACATCGCCCGACCGGGGCCGGTTACGCGATGTGGGACTACGCCCATGACGTGCTGCAAGTCGCCGAACAGCTTGGCTTGAAGCGTTTTGCGCTGATGGGGCACTCCATGGGCGCGATCGCTTCGTTGATCATTGCCGGGTCGTTGCCTGAGCGTGTCACCCATCTGGCCTTGATCGACGGCATCATTCCTCCTACAGACAAAGGCGAAAATGCCGCCGAGCGCATGGGCATGGCCCTGCAAGCGCAGCTGGATCTGCGGGAGAAACGCAAACCGGTCTACAACACCCTCGACCGCGCTATCGAAGCGCGCATGAAAGGTCTGGTGGCCGTCAGCCGCGAAGCCGCAGAACTGCTGGCCCAGCGTGGCTTGATGCCGGTGCCGGGCGGCTACACCTGGCGTACCGACAACCGCCTGACGCTGCCGTCGCCGCTGCGTCTGACCAGCGAACAGGCCATGGCCTTCGTCCAGCGGGTCAGCTGTCCTGCGTTGCTGGTCGTCGCGGCCGACGGCATGCTCGCCAAACATCCCGAGCTGCTGGAGCGTCTACCCTTTAGCCGTGAACAGCTGCCTGGCGGCCATCATTTGCACTTGAATGACGAGCGCGGTGCCGACCTTGTCGCAGACTGTTTCAATCGGTTCTTCGCCGTTCCTTGACTTGCGCCGGGCAACTGTCGAGGCTGGGCGGGTTGAAAAGGGAGACAACCATGATAGATCTCTACACCGCTGCGACCCCGAATGGCCACAAGGTTTCTATCGTGCTCGAGGAACTCGGCCTGCCCTACACGGTGCACGCCTTGAGTTTCGACAAGAAGGAACAGAAGTCCGCGGACTTCCTCAAGATCAATCCCAATGGCCGGATCCCGGCGATTGTCGACCGCACCAACGGCGATTTTGCCGTGTTCGAATCCGGCGCCATCCTGATTTACCTCGCTGAAATGACCGGCAAACTGCTGCCCAAGGACCCCAAAGGGCGTTCGGTAGTTTTGCAGTGGCTGATGTTCCAGATGGGCGGAATCGGCCCGATGCAGGGGCAGGCCAATGTGTTTTTCCGATACTTTCCGGAAAAACTCCAGGGCGCCATCGACCGCTATCAGCATGAAACCCGTCGGCTCTATGAAGTGCTCGATACGCGCCTGCAAGATGTGGAATTTCTGGCCGGCGATTACAGCATTGCCGATATCGCCACCTATCCGTGGGTGCGTGGCCACGAGTGGTCAGGTGTCGCCGTGGACGGCTTGACGGCCTTGCAACGCTGGATGGCGAGTATGGAGGCGCGTCCGGCGGTGCAGCGTGGGTTGCTGGTGCCAGAACGCATCGACGACGCCAGCGTCGTCAAGGGTGCCCAGGCCATGCTGATCCGATGAACTTATCCATGCGTTCAATCAGTCTGCTGGCGCTGTGTTGTTTCAGTCCTCTGTTGTTTGCCGCCGATGTGCCGGGCAGTCAGGACCTGCCGATCGTGCCGCGCGTGGCCGATTCGCAGATCGTCGACTATCGCCCGGCGGTCGAACTCGAACGGATCTACCCGCTGGGTTCAATCCGCAAGATCAGTGGCCAGTTGCGTTTCGACGGTCAGGTCAGCGCCCGTGGACAAACCACTTCGGTGACCTACGAGTTGCCATCGGAGCATTCGTCCATCGAGGCGTTTACCGCCGCTCGCGAAGCCTTGCAGAAGCAGGACGCGCAGTTGCTTTTCTGGTGCCAGGCCCGTGATTGCGGTGAAAGCAGCCTGTGGGCCAATGAAGTCTTCGGCAATGCCAAGCTCTATGGCGCTGACGATCAGCAAGCGTATTTGCTGTTGCGGTTGGCGGCGCCAAAGGACAACACCCTGGTGGCGCTGTACAGCATCACTCGCGGCAATCGCAAAGCCTATCTGCACGTCGAACAGTTCGACGCTGCCGCACCGCTGGGTGATCTGCTGCCCACCTCCGCTACCTTGTTGCGAGAGCTCAAAAGCACCGGCGAGCTCGACTTCCCGAAACTGACCGCTGCGCCCGACGAGACCTGGCTGCGCTTGCTCTCGCGTGGCCTGAACCTGGACACGACCCTGCGGGTGAGCGTTTCCGGGCCGAATGCCGAAGCCTGGCGTCAGGCATTAATGAGTCAGGGCGTACGGTCGGCGCGGATGGAGACGGGCAGCGTCGAAGGCTCTGGCCTGCACATCGAACTGTTGCGATAAGCTGTATCAGGCGGACGCGCCGGTCGCGTTCGCCTATTCTTTTGCGGACTGACTTTTTTCGAGATACGGATGATCAATAACGATCGGCTGTTGGTGCAAATCCTGCTCCTGGTGCTGTTTGGCGCGAGCTTCTGGGTAATGGCGCCGTTCTGGTCGGCGTTGTTCTGGGGCGCGGTGCTGGCGTTTGCCAGTTGGCCGCTGATGCGTTTGCTGACGCGTTGGCTCAATGGTCGCGAATCCCTGGCGGCGGCATTGCTGACCCTGTGCTGGATGTTGCTGGTGGCGGTGCCGCTGGTGTGGCTGGGTTTCAACCTGGCGGACCATGTGCGCGACGCCACGGCGTTCATCAAGGATGTGCAGATGGATGGCTTGCCCGAGGCCCCGACCTGGTTGGGCAGCATTCCTTTAGTGGGCGGGCGGCTGGTGGTGATCTGGAACAGCATCGACCAGCAAGGCGCGGCGATGATGGTGTCGCTCAAACCTTATCTGGGGCAGGTCGGTAACTGGTTGTTGGCGCGCAGTGCACAGATTGGCGGCGGCATTCTCGAGCTGACGCTGAGCATTGTGTTCGTGTTCTTTTTCTACCGGGACGGTCCGCGCCTGGCGGCGTTTGTCCATGGGCTGCTGCAGCGGTTGATCGGTGATCGCGCCGGGTATTACATCGAACTGGTGGCGGGTACGGTGCAACGGGTGGTGAACGGTGTGATCGGGACGGCGGCGGCTCAAGCGGTGCTGGCGTTGATCGGGTTCCTGATTGCCGGAGTGCCTGGCGCGCTGGTGCTCGGCATCGTCACCTTCCTGCTCAGTCTGATTCCCATGGGGCCGCCGCTGGTGTGGATACCGGCGACCGCCTGGCTGGCCTGGAAGGGCGAGTACGGGATGGCGGTGTTCCTCGGGATCTGGGGCACGTTCATCATCAGCGGGGTCGACAATGTGCTCAAGCCTTACCTGATCAGTCGCGGTGGGAATTTGCCGTTGGTGATCGTGCTGTTGGGGGTGTTTGGCGGGTTGATTGCGTTTGGGTTCATCGGTCTGTTCATCGGGCCGACGTTGTTGGCCGTGGCGTATAGCTTGTTGAACGACTGGAGCAAGAGTCAGGCGCGGGTGGAAGATCGTCGGCCTTGAGGTTTTTTGTCGATGCTCGACACAATCGGCGAAAGGGCTAGTCTTGGCTGAGCGCCGACGACGATTTACCGATCATCGGGTCCCGCAGCCGCGTTGGTTCCGCTACAATGCGCGCCGATTTCGTCCTGCCTGAGAGCCCGCACATGTCCGCCTGCCAGACTCCTATCATCGTCGCCCTGGATTTCCCCACCCGTGACGCCGCACTGAAGCTGGCCGATCAGTTGGACCCGAAACTGTGCCGGGTCAAAGTCGGCAAGGAACTGTTCACCAGTTGCGCATCGGAAATCGTCGGCACCCTGCGTGACAAGGGTTTCGAAGTGTTCCTCGACCTCAAGTTCCACGACATCCCGAACACCACCGCCATGGCGGTAAAAGCCGCGGCGGAAATGGGCGTGTGGATGGTCAACGTCCATTGCTCCGGCGGTCTGCGCATGATGGCAGCCTGCCGTGAAGTGCTGGACCAGCGCACCGGCCCGAAACCGCTGCTGATTGGCGTGACCGTGTTGACCAGCATGGAGCGTGAAGATCTGGCCGGCATCGGTCTGGACATCGAACCGCAGGAACAGGTGCTGCGCCTGGCTGCGCTGGCGGAAAAAGCCGGGATGGACGGGCTGGTGTGCTCGGCCCTGGAAGCCCAGGCCTTGAAATCGGCTCACCCGTCGTTGCAACTGGTGACCCCGGGGATTCGTCCGGCGGGCAGCGCTCAGGACGATCAACGCCGCATCCTGACCCCGCGCCAGGCGCTGGATGCCGGTTCCGATTATCTGGTGATCGGCCGTCCGATCAGCCAGGCGGCGGACCCGGCCAAGGCGTTGGCGGCCGTAGTAGCCGAAATCGCTTAAACCCGAATCTGTAGGAGCCGGCTTGCTGGCGATGGCATCACCGCGGTCTACCTGAATCACCGCGGTGATGCCATCGCCAGCAAGCCGGCTCCTACAGATTGGCGTTAAACCTTCAGAACCAACTTCCCGAAATTCTCGCCGCTGAACAACTTCATCAGCGTCTCCGGGAATGTCTCCAGTCCTTCAACAATGTCTTCCTTGCTCTTGAGCTGCCCCTTGGCCATCCAGCCAGCCATTTCCTGCCCGGCAGCGGCGAACTGCGCGGCGTAGTCCATCACTACAAAGCCCTCCATCCGCGCGCGGTTTACCAGCAGCGACAGGTAGTTGGCCGGGCCTTTGACCGCTTCCTTGTTGTTGTACTGGCTGATGGCGCCGCAAATCACCACCCGTGCCTTCATGTTCAGGCGGCTCAGCACCGCGTCGAGGATATCGCCGCCGACGTTATCGAAATAAACGTCGACGCCTTTCGGGCATTCGCGCTTGAGGCCGGCGACGACGTCTTCGCTCTTGTAATCGATGGCGCCGTCAAAACCCAGTTCGTCGATCAGGAACTTGCACTTGTCCGCGCCGCCCGCGATGCCGACCACACGGCAGCCCTTGATCCTGGCAATCTGCCCGGCAATGCTGCCTACCGCCCCGGCCGCGCCTGACAGCACCACGGTGTCACCTTCCTTCGGTGCACCGACATCGAGCAGGGCGAAGTAGGCGGTCATCCCGGTCATGCCCAGCGCGGACAGATAACGTGGCAGCGGTGCCAGTTTCGGATCGACCTTGTAGAAACCGCGCGGCTCGCCAAGGAAGTAATCCTGCACCCCCAGGGCGCCATTGACGTAGTCACCGACCGCAAAGCCTGGATTGTTCGACGCCACGACTTTGCCTACACCCAATGCACGCATGACCTCGCCGATTCCGACTGGCGGGATGTAGGACTTGCCTTCGTTCATCCAGCCGCGCATGGCCGGGTCCAGGGACAAATATTCGTTTTTGACCAGGATCTGACCCGCAGCCGGTTCGCTGACCGGTACTTCCTGATAGGTGAAAGTCTCACGGGTAGCCGCGCCCACCGGACGTTTGGCGAGCAGGAACTGGCGATTGGTCTGGGTAGTCATGACAGGCACTCAAGATGAATGAAGCCTTGTTGATAGACCTTCATTGTTGTTGCCGCAAGTTTGGCTGATGCGGCGAATGCACATTGATCCAGTGCAGTGATAGTCAGGCCGTCCGTTCTATCACTGCAACTCATGGGCGCTCAACCGGCCTTCTGATAGTGCTGCCGTGGCGGTAACGCCTGTGGCTAGACTGGGCGCACGCGAACCCACGCATTCTTCTCTTCGAGGACATAACAATGAGCATGACGTTTTCCGGTCAGGTCGCTGTCGTAACGGGCGCCGCCAACGGTATCGGCCGCGCGACCGCCCAGGCGTTCGCCGCCGAAGGGTTGAAAGTGGTGGTGGCCGACATGGACACGGCCGGTGGCGAGGGCACCGTGGCGCTGATTCGCACGGCAGGCGGCGAAGCGACCTTCGTGCGCTGCAATGTCACCGTGGAAAGCGATGTAAAAAATCTGATGGACGAGGTGGTGAATACCTACGACCGCCTCGACTACGCCTTCAACAATGCGGGTATCGAGATCGAGAAAGGCAAACTGGCCGAAGGCACGGTCGACGAGTTCGACGCGATCATGGGCGTTAACGTCAAAGGCGTCTGGCTGTGCATGAAGTACCAGTTGCCGTTGTTGCTGGCCCAGGGCGGTGGCGCGATCGTCAATACCGCTTCGGTCGCCGGCCTCGGCGCTGCGCCGAAGATGAGCATTTATGCGGCGTCGAAACACGCGGTAATCGGCCTGACCAAATCGGCGGCCATCGAATACGCCAAGAAAAAAATCCGCGTGAATGCGGTATGCCCGGCGGTCATCGACACCGACATGTTCCGCCGCGCCTATGAAGCGGACCCGAAGAAAGGCGAGTTCGCCAACGCCATGCACCCGGTGGGCCGCATCGGCAAGGTCGAGGAAATTGCCAGTGCAGTGCTGTACCTGTGCAGCGACGGTGCTGCGTTCACCACCGGTCATTCCCTGGCGGTGGATGGTGGTGTTACGGCGTTTTGAATCGCGTCTTTTGTTGATTGTGTACATATCCGTTGCTGCGGTAACGGCTGCTAATGGTTCCGCCCTGACGGCGGGTCACTTTCGAAAATCCGGAATGCCGGCCCAGGCGAAAGTAACCAAAGCGCTCTTGCCCCTTTCGTTCGGTGCCTCGCTCCGGTCCTGCTCCGTGGGCCCGCCGCGATCGGCCATCCATGGCCGTGCGCGGCTAACCCGGCATCCATGCCGGGTTGCCCACTGCGCAGAACCTGCGCTCGGCCTCTCGAGGGGGCGGGCACCGCAACAGCACCGCGAGGCGGCCTGCCAGCCGACCTGATTTCAGGTGTACGCGTTCCCCTGTGGGAGCTGGCTTGCCTGCGATGGACGCCAACGATTACGCGTGCTGTCTGAATGAACGCGTTCTCCAGATGATTTTCGCGAGCAAGCTCGCTCCTACAGTTTCCAGTGGCTCTGCTCTGGCTCTGCTCTGGCTCTGGCTCTGGCTCTGGCTTTGGTTTTTGATCTTGATCTTGATCTGCCCCGTCGGGAGGCCGAGTGGAGGTTCTGCGCAGTGGGCAGCGCGGCAAGGATGCCGCGGTAGCCGGCCCCGGCCATGGATGGCCGATGGCGGCGGGCCCACGGAGCAGGACCGGAGCGAGGGCATGCCGAGCCTAGGCGAGGCACCGTACGTCAGGGGCGCTGGCGCTTGGTTACTTGGCGCTTTTCCAAGTAACCCGCCGTAAAGGCGGAACCAATAGCCGCCGTTACCTCAGCAATGGATATGTACACTCAGCCCCAGCCCCAGCCCCAGCCCCAGCTCCAACCGCCGCTACCGCAGACCGAATGTAAAAAACTACGATCGACCATCAGGCCGCCATCCATTTTTTAAGTGAACGGCATCACTCATTGCGCGGTTTTTTTTTGCTTCGTGAGAGGACTCGGCAATGTGTTTCAAATGGTTAGAATCGCAAGTTTTGGCGGCGTTGTCGCACAGCCCATCGAGCGCGCCTGTGATTAACTGATTCCGTCAAACGAACAGGAGTTTGCTTGCTCATGGAATTGAGAATCGATCGACAGGCCTTGGTGCCGGTCGTACAGCAAGTCGTCGATGCGCTAGCGTGCTGGCTGCGACAGAGCGACATAGTACCGGGGACGCGTTTGCCTTCTGCACGGCAAATCGCGCGGACCAATTTACTCAGCCAGTCCAGCGTCGTTGAAGCGTGCGATCGGCTGGTGGCTCAAGGGGTGCTGGCGTCGCGTCATGGTGCCGGATTCATTGTCGCAGCCCCAACGTTGGCCGCTGCGGATTCACCCTGGTTTGAGGGCGCGGAGTTGCAGCCAGTCAACGCCGCGGGTGAGCTGAAACTGGGATGTGGCGGGCTCCCCGAAAGCTGGCGCGAGACGGATGACCTGACTTACGCGGTCCGGGAGGTCAGCCGTACCGACATGGCTGGCCTGTTCAACTACAGCGCGCCGCTGGGTCTGCTTGCGTTGCGTCAACAAATCATCAAGCGCTTGAGCCTGCTTGATATCAACGCAGACGAAAACCGGATCATGACGACAGCAGGGGCCAGTCAGGGGCTCGACCTGATCGTGCGTACCTTGCTCAAACCGGGTGATTGCGTCGTGGTCGAAAGTCCCGGTTATTCCCTGCTGTTCGAGCTGCTCAGGTTGCACGGTGTCTCGATGATTGAAGTGCCGCGTACGCCGCGTGGGCCTGACATCGAGGTGCTCGAGGCTCTGCTGCTTGAGAAAAAGCCCCGAGCTTTGTTCATCAACAGCTTCTATCACAACCCGACAGGCAGCAACCTGGCGCCGGTGGTGGCGCAGCGGGTTCTGCAACTGGCCAAAACCCATGGCGTGCTGGTGATTGAAGACGACGTCTACGCGGATTTGCACAGTGGCCCCGGTACGCGGCTTGCCGCTCTGGATACCGATGACAACGTCATCTACGTCGGCAGCTTCTCCAAAACCCTCAGCAGTTCGTTGCGGGTCGGTTTTGTAGTGGCCGGTGCCGACGTTGTTTCGCGACTGGCTGAGGTCAAGAGGATCAGCAGTCTGGGCGCTTCAGGGTTTTGCGAGTCGGTGCTGGCCTGCCTGCTGGCCAGCGGTGCTTATCGCAAGTTGGTGCTGCGGCTGCGACAGCGTCTGAGACATGACCGGGAGGCCGCACTGCAGGTGCTGGAAGATGCCGAGTGGGAGGTGTTCGGCAAACCCGTCGGCGGTTTGTTCATCTGGGCGCGGTCGCGCAAGTCCGACTACGATCACGTGCGGACACAGGCACGGCGCTTCGGCGTCCTGCTGTCTTCCGCGACGGCATTCAGTCCCGCCAGTGAGGCCAGTGACTGGCAGCGTATCAATGTGGCCCGCGCCTGTGATCCGCGAGCCCGGGCGTTTTTTCAGGCCACCGCTCCGGATCGACCTCAAGCGTTCTGAAAACGACGTTGGCGTAGCTTTTTGCCATTATTCCGACGCCAGAGACTTGTGTTGACACAGGCCCGTTGCGAATCTGCGTCAACAGACTATGTCAGGGGACTAAGTGCAATGATTTCGGCCGTGCAAGGACGTTTTGCCAACCTCGGTATGGCAAAAAAACTGGGTGTCGGGTTTGTGCTGGTGCTACTGCTGACAGCCCTGGTGGCGGCCATCGGCGTGTGGTCCCTGCAAACCATCAGTCATCGCTTCGACGGGCTCAAACAGATGTCGTCGCTCAACAGTGGCTTGCTCAAGGTGCGCCTGCTCGAGCAGGAGTACGCCTTGCACGGCAACCCGAAAATTGTCACGGCCTTGCACGAAGGGGTCGATGGTCTGGTCGTTCTGGCGAATCAGCTGAAAGCGCAATCGCCGGCCAACATTCCCGTGATGAGCGACGTCGAGCAGTCGTTGGGGGCTTACCGCAAAGCCTTTGACGAGTTCGTCTCGCTGAGCCAGGCCAAGGATCTGGCGTTGGAAATGGCCAGTTGGTCGGTCTCCAGCGTGGCCAATAATCTCGACGTGCTGCAGGCCGGGCTCGCCGATGATGGCGCCTATACCTTGAAGGAATCCGAAGGCAAGGACGGTTCCCAGTTCATCGAGCAGGCCAATCAGGTCAGCCAGGTATCGCGGCTGATGCTGCAAGCCATGAACGAAGCACGCGTGCGGCTCGACCAAAGCCGCAAGGGCGACGACAGCGCCGGGCAAGGCAAGATCGAGCAGGCTGATCAGGCGCTGACTCAGGCCGAGCAACTGAAAACCACAGTCAAGGATGAGGGCTACCTGACTGTCCTCAATGAAGTGGTCGGGCATATCGGTGGTTTCAGCGAAAAACTGGCTGAATACACTGGCCTGCTGGCTCAGGAAAAAACCGTCTACGAGCAGTTGCATCAGCGCGCCGCGCAGGTAGTGGAGCGGGTGGACCAGGCCTATGTCGCCGAAGACCAGTCGATGCAGACCGAGCTGAAGAAGAACTCGTTGCTGATTATCGGCTCGTCGGCCTTGGCCTTGCTGGTCGGGTTGATCGCGGCGTGGGTGATTACCCGATTGATCGTCGGACCGCTGCGCAGTGTGATTCGTGTCGCTCAGCAGATCGCCGCGGGCGATTTGAGTGCGACTGTTGAAGTGACCCGTCGTGATGAGATCGGCCAATTGATGCAGGCCATGCAGCAGATGGGCGCGGGGCTCAGCAGTATTGTCAGCGGTTTGCAGGCGGGCATCGAACAGTTGGCCAGTTCGGCTCAGTCGCTGTCGGCAGTGACTGAGCAGACCAATCTTGAAGTCAGCAGTCAGAAGGAAGAAACCGAGCAGGTCGCTACGGCCATGAATCAGATGACGGCTACCGTGCACGACGTTGCGCGTAACGCGGAAGAGGCTGCCCAGGCCGCACAGACGGCGGACGGCAAGGTCGAAAGTGGCCAGGCGGTGGTGCGCCAGAGCATGGCGCGAATCGAGCAACTGGCGGACTCGGCGTCATCCGCCAGTTCGAGCATCGAAAGTCTGAGTGCGGAAATCCAGAATATCGGTACGGTGCTCGGCGTCATCAAGAGTGTGGCCGAGCAGACCAACTTGTTGGCTCTCAACGCAGCCATCGAGGCGGCGCGCGCCGGCGAGCAGGGCAGGGGCTTTGCGGTGGTCGCCGATGAAGTGCGGGCCTTGGCCAGGCGGACCCAGCAATCGACCGAGGAAATCGAGCGACTGGTCAGCGCCTTGAGGTCGGCGGCGCATTCGTCGGTGCAGCAGATTCAAAGCAGTGGCGAGTTGGTGAAGCTCGCGGTCAGTGATGCGCTGCAGACCGAGAGCGCGCTGGGCAGCATTGCGGCGGCGGTGTCGTTGATTCAGCAGATGAACCAGCAGATCGCGGCGGCTGCGGAGGAGCAGAGTTCGGTGGCTGAGGAGATCAACCGCAGTGTGACCAGTATTCGCGCCAGTGCGGATCAGTCTTCGTTGGCGATGCAGGGGAATGCGGCTTCGAGTATCGAGCTGGCGCAGTTGGGGGTTGAGTTGAAGGGGATGGTCGGGCATTTCAGGCTTTGACGCTTGAGAACTTGGCGGCCTGGTAGCCGACCAGGTTCTTGCTGTGGGTGTACATATCCGTTCCTGCGGTCACGGCTGCTTAGGGTTTCGCCCTTATGTATGGACTCGCCACCACTGTCTACCCGCTTTTCAAACACTGCTACCCGGTTGCATCTATGTATAAGGCCTGTTCGAGGAAGCTGTCTTCGGCTTCTGGCCAACATTGGTTGAGCTCGCGGTATGCCGATTACATTCAGGCCTCGAGGGCCGGTAAGGGCGCAGGCATCAATCCGCGACGGTCTGACCTGGGGTCAATGTTTTCTAGCAGGGGCTGGAGTGCCTTGGCACCCCGGTGGCAGAACGCTGTTGATCAGAGACTTGGCGCCGCCTGCCGGCCATCGGCCGGTTGGCGGCGATAAGTCAGGTCATTCTGTAGCAGTACCCAGACGATTCGCAGGTTGCGGTTCGCCAGCCGTATCGCAGCCTCCTTGCGTCCCAGCCGACTCAGCCAGCGTTGCAACCGGCGATCGTCGGGCTGCTCCGAATCGGGGCGCAAATGCCTCAATACCGCGTGCGCACCTTGAACCATCAAGCTGCGCACATAGCTGTCGCCTCGTTTGCTCATCTTGCCCAGGCGAACTTTCTGCCCACTGCTGTACTGCTCAGGCACCATGCCAAAGTAGGCCGCGAACTGGCGTGCACTGGCAAAGCGTTCAGGTTCAGTTTGCTTGGCCAAAAGCGCTGTGGCGATGATCGGGCCAATACCGCGCACGGTCATCAGTCGCCTCGCTGTTTTATCCTCGTTCGCGGCGCTCTCCAGGCGACCGGTCAGCACGTTGACCCGCTCGCCCAGTTGGCGCCATTCGCCCAGCAGCTCGTCGATCAGTTCGCGCAACATGTCTGGCAG
Source organism: Pseudomonas sp. LB3P81 (assembly GCF_054897965.1). Classification (NCBI taxonomy): domain Bacteria; kingdom Pseudomonadati; phylum Pseudomonadota; class Gammaproteobacteria; order Pseudomonadales; family Pseudomonadaceae; genus Pseudomonas; species Pseudomonas sp. LB3P81. The sequence continues at coordinate 5,034,072 of NZ_JBUBVG010000001.1, forward strand.
CGGCTGTGTGGCATCTTCCAACACCCTAGGCAGGGCCTGGCTGATGGCGACATCGCCCTGCGCCAAGGCAACACCATGCTCCAACAGTAAGCCCCGCATCTGATTACTCATGGCCGTGCGCCGACGCACATAACCCTGCCGAGCACGGTGCAGTGCCTGCATCGCCAGTGCTGCCGCACTTTTGATGGGGACTGCCGCAATTTTGCTGTCGCGCCCCGCGCGCAATATGGCCAGTGCATCATTGCGATCATTTTTTGCACCGCTGCGATGTTTAGCCACCAGCTGCGCCGGAAGAATTCGCGTCAGGTTGCCCTGAGCCTGTAACTGCCGTGCCCATGCTTGAGCGCCTGGGCCAGTTTCCACCAGTACCACTACGTTGGGCGGTAGTTTGCACAGGAAGGCATGGAAGGTTTCCCGCGACTGGATGCGCTCTTCGTAAAGAACTTGGCCGAGGGCATCTTCCCCCGCGACCTGAAAGACCTGCTTGGCCAGATCGACTGACACGGAGGGAACGCCCCAAAAGGAACCAAAAAGTCTTGCCCCAGCGTCCGGCCCCTCGCTTAGGCTCGGCGTTCCTTCGCTCCGGTATTCATCCGGGGACACTGCCCTCCGGTCTGCTTCGCGACGACCTACATGCAGCGTGTTCGACTGCGTCGAACGGCGCTGCGCGCCACTCCCCGGATGAACACCTCCACTCAGCCTCCCGAAGGGGCGGGCAGATCAAAAGCAGGCGAGGCGAGCTAACGCTCGGCCTCGTGGTCTGGTTTGTCGCATTCCCATTGTGGGAGCGAGCCTGCTCGCGAAGGCGACCTGACATCCGACAAAGTTGTCGTGTTGTGCCCGGACCCTGTGGGAGCTGGCTTGCCGGCGAAGGCGGCCTGACAGCCGACCAGATTTTTGCGGATGTCCTCGGACCCTGTGGGAGCTGGCTTGCCGGCGAAGGCGGCCTGACAGCCGACCAGATTTTCGCGGATGTCCTCGGACCCTGTGGGAGCTGGCTTGCCGGCGAAGGCGGCCTGACAGCCGACCAGATTTTCGCGGATGTCCTCGGCCCCTGTGGGAGCTGGCTTGCCTGCGAAGGCGGCCTGACAGCCGACCAGATTTTCGCGGATGTCCTCGGACCCTGTGGGAGCTGGCTTGCCTGCGAAGGCGGCCTGACAGTCGACCAGATTTTCGCGGATGTCCTCGGACCCTGTGGGAGCTGGCTTGCCGGCGAAGGCGGCCTGACAGCCGACCAGATTTTCGCGGATGTCCTCGGACCCTGTGGGAGCTGGCTTGCCTGCGATGACGGCCTGACAGCCGACCAATCTTTCCGGGATGTACTCGCCGATAAAGTTCAACGCAAAAAAAAGCCACCTTGTCGGTGGCTCTTCTGCTTTCCCTGATCAGTCGTAAATAACTTTCTTCTTCCAGTCCGCATCCGCCTCGACGTCTTTGAGGCCTTCGGTCAGTTGGTTCACTTCGCCTTCAACCGGCGCAATGTTGTCCATGACTTGTGCGTTGGCGCGGGCCAGGAGCTTTTCCAGGTATTCGAGCTGTTCGGCGTAGACCTGAGGTTCCTGCTGTTTACGCAGGTACTGCACGCCGCGTTCGAATGCCAGGCGAGCCTGGCCAGGCTGGTTTTGTTGCAGGAAATGCTGGCCGAGGTTATTGAAGAATTCGATGTGCAGCAGGACCAGGATGTGGCGAACTTCGCGAATCCAGCGTTTGGCTTCGTTGGGCGGCAGGAAGCCGTCCTGTGCCGCGCGGGTGATCTGGCCGTGCAGGGCTTCGAGCAGGAAGCGTACGTCCTTGGCTTTGGCTTCGGTCTGGATCGGTGCCGGCGGGTTGTTGACCGGGATCGATTCACCCTGGGCAACCAGGGTGTTCAGTTCACTGATTCGCACCTTGAGGTTGGCGCTGGATTTTTCGAGGTTCAACAGGCGCTGGCAGACGTTCAGCTCCAGGCGGGTCAACAGCAACTTGAGAGCCGGTGTCATCAACTGGCCGGGAAAGGTCTCGGTGAGTTCGCCGCAGCGACGCAGGCGGTCGTTGAGCTCGACCTTGGTACGGGTCTTTTCCAGCTTGTTGTTTTCCACCACATGGTTCATGTACCCAATGGCGATCAATAGTGCGATCCCGGCCAGGACTAGCAGGGTGATCATGAGTGGTGTCAACGGTAAGACCTCTTTATGGGGTTCGCGTGCGAGTGTAGTGGCTTAGCATGGGAGCGCATAGGGCCGCTCGACGGGTTGGATCGTACATTCTTCAGTCTGTATCGACCGCAACGCTGCTTATATAAGTAATAGCGCGTGAGGTGCACATTGCCATCATCTGTTGCGTGGGTGGACTATAACGTCTTGGCGGGTGTCAGAATATAGGCGTCAAACCTCGGGCAGCCAAAAAGCCGTATTCACCGCCCAAAGCAGGGCGAAGTCATTGATTTAAATAAATTTATATCTGGGGGTTGACGACCCCTCAATCCATCCATAGAATGCGCGCCACTTACAGCGTAAAGCACACAGCGAAACGCGGTAGGGAGTGAATGTTGTACGTGTGTCCCCTTCGTCTAGTGGCCTAGGACACCGCCCTTTCACGGCGGTAACAGGGGTTCGAGTCCCCTAGGGGACGCCAATATGCGGGAATAGCTCAGTTGGTAGAGCACGACCTTGCCAAGGTCGGGGTCGCGAGTTCGAGTCTCGTTTCCCGCTCCAATTTTAAACAGCGTTGCTTTCGGGCAGGGCTGAGTGAAACCAGAACCAAGTCTTCGGATGCGGGTCTGGGCACCGAAACACACACCATGTGTTCCGGGCAGCGTGTCCCCTTCGTCTAGTGGCCTAGGACACCGCCCTTTCACGGCGGTAACAGGGGTTCGAGTCCCCTAGGGGACGCCATTTGCGGGAATAGCTCAGTTGGTAGAGCACGACCTTGCCAAGGTCGGGGTCGCGAGTTCGAGTCTCGTTTCCCGCTCCAATTTCACAAAAACGCCGCTCACTGAGCGGCGTTTTTGTTTGTGCATTTTTTGATTTTTCCCTCCTGTTACAAATTTCCTACAGCGAAAATGCGAAGTCCGGAACGGTCTGACAGCCTGGACATGAGAATTCTGGGATAACGACAAGCTCGTTGGCTCTCAGGAACGCCCTTTAATGTCACAGAAATCCGCATCCCTTCGTGCTGTCCCCGAAATCCGCGCAACGGCGATACTGGCCCTGCCCTTGGTCGTCGGTCATGTGTGCGTTGGATTGGTCGCCTTCGTAGATAACCTGATTGCCGGTAATCACGGCACCGATACCCTGGCGGCGGTGACGCTGGGGACCGCGTTGCTATGGTTGCCGATGCTGGTGCCGATTGGCACATTAATCGCGCTGACCGCATCAGTGGCACGCTTGCAGGGTGCAGACCGGTTAAACGAAATCGGACCGATTTTCCGGCAAGCCTTGTGGCTGGCGCTGTTCATGGGGCTTTTCATGTTCGGCTTCCTGAGTCTTGCGCCTGCGCTGCTGGCGCCCGCCGGGATCGCCGAGGACATGATTCCCGGGGCTCAGGCGTTTTTGCACGCGGTGCGATGGGGCAGTCCCGCATTGACCCTGTTTTTCTGCATGCGCTATCTCTGTGAAGGCATGCACTGGATGCGACCGACCATGTTTTTCAGTCTCGGTGGCCTGCTGGTGTTGGCACCCTTGGGCTATGTGCTGACTAACGGCAAGCTGGGCTTTCCCGAGTTGGGGGCACAAGGCTTGGGCATCGCCTCGGCAATCATGATGTGGCTGCAAGCATTGCTTTTTGCGTTCTACCTTTGGCGAAGCGCGCGTATGGCGCATCTGCAGCTGTTTGCCCGATTCGATCCGCCTCGGCGTGACGGCATCGTTGACCTGCTCAAAACCGGGATGCCCATCGGCATTGCCATTTTGATGCAGGGCAGTCTTTTCATTGTCACCTCGTTGCTGATCGGCCGCCTGGGTTCGACTTACCTCGCGGCCCACCAGATTGCGGTCAACCTGGCGCAGTTGTGTTTCATGATCCCGGTCGCGGTGGCAGAGGCAACGACCGTTCGGGTCGGTCATGCGCTCGGTCGCGGAGATCAAAAGGGTGTCAGGCAGGCTGCCTGGGCAGGGTGCGTAATCGTCCTGGCAGCGCAGAGCGTGTCGATTGCAATCTTGCTGCTGGGAAATGAAGCGATTGCCAATCTCTATAGCTCGGACATCGCCGTCACCGCATTGGCCTCGACGCTTCTGCTTTACGCCGCGGCATTGCAGTTTCCCGATGGGTTGCAGATGCTTTCGGCGGGCGCGCTGCGCGGTTTGCAGGACACAAAAGTGCCAATGTGGCTGGCGATCTTTTGCTATTGGGGCGTCGGTGTGCCGCTCGGGGCGGGACTGGCGTTTGGACTGGAATGGGGGCCGCAAGGGGTCTGGCTGGGCTTGATTACGGCGCTGACGCTGGCAACGGTTTTGATGGGCGGACGATTTATTCATAGCAGTCGAGCCAGACTGCCAACCGCCTGCTAAAGCGAAAAGGCCCACCGATGTCGAGCGGTGGGCCTTTTGCGTTTTGGTCATTCTTACCAGGACATTATCAGTCGTCCGGCAAACAGGATCAGTACCACTCCCATCGTCCGTTCGAACCAATGCCCCATGCGCATGAACAGCACACGTACCCGGGAGCTGGAGAAGAACAGCGCGACGATGACAAACCACATCGCATTGACGAAACACATCCACACGCCATAAAGCGCCTGAATGCTGAGCGGTGTCGTGGCGCTGATGAGGGTGGTGAAGATCGCCAGGAAAAACAGCGTGGCCTTGGGGTTGGTAGCATTGGTCAGAAACCCGGTGGTGAACGCCTTCAGCAGCGTTTGCTCGACCATAGGTTCGTCTGCATCCTTTTCGCCCTCCAGCACCGATTTGGGTTGGCTGCGCAACAGACTGACGCCGAGGTACAGGATGTAGGCTCCGCCCACGACCTTGGCCACCGTCAATAACCAGGGCGTGGTGTGCATCAATGCGCCGACGCCGAGCAGGGTGTAAAGCACATGCACGGAAATGCCCGCACCGATGCCGAGCGCCGTACAGATTCCCACCCCTCGACCGAAACGCACGCTCTGGCGGATGGTGACTGCGAAGTCCGGCCCGGGTGCGACCACGGCCAGAAAGTGGATAGTCGCCAGCGCCAGAAACTCGCCCAGGTAATTCGAATACTGCATCTCAACTCCAGAACGTAAGGGGTGAAGCATTGCCGCGATAGCCGACAAAGAATGAAAGGCTCAAGCGCGGATCGGCCACACCCGGTGTTACCGAGTGCATGCAGCGCGAATTGAACATGATGAAATCACCAGGCTCGGGACAGACTTCCAGGACTGGAGTGCCGAGCAGTGCCGGATCGATGCCGTAACTGTCGCCGCGCATTTCGTCGAACTGGTCCGGGGAAATGTCGTGGTCCCACATCTGCAGCGCGCCGCCCTCGGTGGGCATGTTCAGGTAAACATTGCAGGCGAACTGAGCATCGAGGCTTTTGGCCTGAAAACTATCCGGAGCGTCCTTGGCGAAAATGTCGTGGTGGGCCAAAAAACACACGCCGGGTTTCACCACCCGGGACAGCCCGACGTACATCTTGCGACCGTAGAGGTTCTCCAGATGCGCACCCGCCGGCCAGGACTCATCGAGCATGCAGCGCAGGGTGTCGACCGGAGACGAATAGGGCGCGCAACGATTGCGCAATTCCGCGATGTTGCGCGTGGCGCGTTCGAAATAATCCTCGATCAGCAGTGGCTGATTTTCCGCTTCGTAAAACGCCATGCCGATACGACCGATGCTCGGTGCGTTGATATAGCCTTCGAAGCCGGGCGCGAGAATCTTGTCGCCGATCTGAATCGCCAGCGGCGGGGCCAGGAAGCTTTTGACCCGGATGGCGAGGACTTCTTCGTTGGCCAGTTTTTTTATGCACGTCTCATCGAGACGCTCGACGTCAAGCATCATGGTTCAGGTCCATCTATCGGGTAGTCAACGGAACCCGCGAATGCAGGCTCCCCGGCGCCAGGCGATGCCGGGTTCGGTATCGCCCACTTGCTCAATCCACGCTGTAGTGGACTGACAGCGTTCCTTTCTTCTGTGAAACAGAAGCGATCGTGACGGCGCCCAAATCCTTCAGGCTCCGTACATGGGTGCCGCCACAGCCGTAAGCGGGCAGTTCACCGAAACCGATTTCCCGTGCGCCTTCGCGCAGCGATGTCAGACGCAGCAGGTCATGGGCGATCCACTGTTCAATGCCGAACTCGACGGTTCGGGCATCAACCTCCTGCGCGGAGTCCGTCGGTTTGAACTGCACACGTCCTTCGCCCGGCCAGTGATGCGCCTTGATCGGCATCCAGCCCATGGCCTGTACGAAATGGCCGATCAGATGGCCGGCGGAATGCATCCGCGTATTGAACTGACGACGTGGCTCATCGACGCGAATCGGGGTCATGCCGAGATTCAACGGGCGGTCGACGAAATGAATGATCCGGTCAGGATCCTGCACCACGCGCAGCACCTGGCTTTCGCCGATCCAGCCGGTGTCAAACGGCTGTCCGCCGCCCTGAGGGTGAAACAGTGTTGCGCGCAGCTCCACGGCGAACTCGTTCTCGTAAGGCGTGCATTCCAGTACTTCCACATTGGCCTTGAGGTCATCACTATGGAAAAAGAGGCGTAGCGTCATATTCCATGCCCTCATTAGAGATTCTGTTTTTTATTATATGAAGCGTGGAATTGCGTGATAATCCGTTCAAACATCAAAGGACTGTTGCGTCGTGAGCATAAATCTTCCACTGCCGTTGCTGGGTGAAATGGCGATTTTCGTCAAGGTTGTCGAGACCGGAAGCTTCTCCGAAGCGGCGCGCCAGTTGGGCTCTTCACCGTCGGCGGTCAGTCGCAGCATTTCGCGTCTGGAGAAGGCGCTCGCCACCCGTCTGCTGCAACGCACTACGCGCAAGTTGCGGCTGAGCGACGGTGGCGAGGAAGTATTCAAGCGCTGCCAGGAGATGGTGAGCGCCGCCAAGTCGGTGATGGAAATCAGTGGTCAGTTCACCCATGAAGCGGAAGGGCTGGTGCGAGTCAGCGTACCCAAAGCCGTAGGGCGATTCGTGATTCATCCGCATATGCCGGAATTTCTGCGGCGTTATCCCAAAGTGGATGTGGAACTGTTACTCGAAGATCGTCAGGTGGATTTGATCGATGACAACGTCGATCTGGCGATTCGTATTACCGACCGTCCACCGGCCGGGCTGGTGGGACGGCAATTGTTGACCATCGACCATTTGCTCTGCGCAACACCGCAGTACCTGGCAGAGCATGGCACGCCGACGCATCCCCACGACTTGCTCAACCACAGCTGCATTTACCTGGGCGAAACGCCGAGTGATGCGCGCTGGAAATTCAAGAAAGGCACCAAGGCTGTCACCGTCGGTGTGCGTGGACGTTATGCCGCCAATCACACTGGCGTGCGACTCGGGGCGGTGTTGCAGCACATCGGAATTGGCAGTTTGCCGTACTTCACCGCGCGTTATGCGCTGGAGCAGGGCTTGATTGTGCAGGTGTTGCCGGACTGGACGTTTCTGGCGTCGTACCACGGCGGCGCGTGGCTGCTGCATTCGCCGACCCGTTACATGCCGCCGAAGCTGCGGGTGCTGATCGATTATCTGGTGGAATGTCTGGAGAGGGAGCCGACACTGAGCAAGCCAGGGAAGCCGGGTAAGCCCGGTGCGTTGGGCAAGGTCGCGGCGGAGTATGAGTTGCCCGAGAGTGATGGGTTGCTTTAAAGCAAAATCAAAAGATCGCAGCCTGCGGCAGCTCCTACAGGGTGAACGCAATTCCCAATGTAGGAGCTGCCGCAGGCTGCGATCTTTTGATCTTTGTGATAATAAAAAAGGCCCGCATGTTCAACCGTGCGGGCCTTCTGCATTCCTGATCAGCAATCAGTGCTTGCTGTCATCGTTCGACATCGTCAGCAGCTGTTTTTCCTGATTCCAGTCGAACGGTTCATCGTTCTGTTCAGCTTCGAAGCGACGTTCTTCCAGTGCCTGATACAAGTCGATTTCATCATCGGGCATGTAATGCAGGCAGTCACCGGCGAAGTACCACAGCAGGTCGCGCGGGACCAGGTGGGCGATTTGCGGATAACGGGTGATTACCTGGCACAGGATGTCCTGGCCCAGGTATTGGCTTTCGATCGGGTCGACCGGCAGCAACGCCCGCAGTTCGTCGAAGCGCTCCAGGAACAAGGCATGGCTTTCTTCGGGAACCTGTTCGGCCTCACCCACGGCGACCAGGATGCTGCGCAAGTGGTCAAGCAAGACGAGATGATCGGCAACGACGTTGGACACGAGATAAGTCCTCAAGAGCAAAACGGGCGCGGGAGTATAAAGCTCCCGCGGACCTTTTTACATGGCTGGCTGGATCAGCGGACTTTTCCTGTCGCCAGCGCCAGCTCCTCTTTGTCGAAATCATCGACATCGATCACCTTGCGCCGCGCCACTTCGGCATCCCGCAGTTTTTGCGCTTCCGCCGGCTGCAACACGCCAGCCTCCAGCGCGGCATCGATGACGTTTTCCCCGGCAACCGGTTTGACCTGACCACTTTTGAGCGCCACATGCAGTTTTTTCTGCACTGGCTGCACCGCGTTCAACAAGTCGCAAGCATGTTGCAGGGCACCGACGGCGTCATCGGCCGATTGCGGACGGAAGCAACCGCCAAGCAATTCTTCGAGGGTCGGATCGCCCTTGGCCCGGCCAATCACCGCGGCCACTTCGGCACCGAGTTTGTCCGACGGCCCTTTGTGTCGACGACCAAACGGGAACACGATGACCCGTAACAGGCAACCCAATACCTTGTTCGGGAAGTTGGTCAGCAATTCATCCAGCGCACGTTCCGACTGGCCAAGGCTTTCTTCCATGGCCCAGGTGAACAGCGGCGCCATGTGCCCGGGTGAATCAAGGTCGTGATAACGCTTGAGCGCGGCGGAAGCGAGGTACAGGTTGCTGAGCACATCCCCCAGACGCGCCGACAGGCGTTCGCGACGTTTCAGTTCGCCGCCGAGCAGCATCATGCTCAAGTCGGCGAGCAGGGCGAACGCAGCCGCCTGACGATTGAGCGCACGGAAGTAACCCTGGCTGAGCTTGTCTCCCGGGGCATGTTCGAAGTGACCGAAACCAAGGTTCAGCACCAGCGTGCTGGCAGCGTTGCTCACGGCAAAACCGATGTGTTTGAGCAGCAGGCCATCGAACTCGGTGAGGGCCTGATCCTTGTCTTCACGTCCGGCGAGGGACATTTCTTTCAGGACGAATGGATGGCAGCGAATTGCCCCCTGGCCGAAGATCATCAGGTTGCGCGAGAGGATGTTCGCGCCTTCCACGGTGATGAAGATCGGCGCGCCATTCCAGCTGCGACCCAGGTAATTGTTCGGCCCCATGATGATCGCCTTGCCGCCATGAACATCCATGGCGTGGCTGATGCACTCGCGGCCTCGTTCGGTGAGGTGATACTTGAGAATCGCCGACAGCACCGACGGTTTCTCGCCCAGGTCCACCGCGTTGGCGGTCAGCATCCGCGCCGCGTCCATCATCCATGTGTTGCCGCCGATGCGCGCCATCGCTTCCTGAATGCCCTCGAACGCCGACAACGGCACGTTGAACTGCTCACGAATCTGCGCGTACTGACCGGTCACCAGACTGGTGAACTTGGCCGCGCCAGTGCCGACGGCAGGCAACGAAATCGAGCGTCCGACCGACAGGCAGTTCATCAACATCATCCAGCCTTTGCCAAGCATGTCCTGGCCGCCGATGAGGAAGTCCAGCGGAATGAAAACGTCCTTGCCGGAGTTCGGACCGTTCATGAAGGCTGCGCCCAACGGCAAGTGACGACGGCCGATTTCAACACCGGCGGTGTCAGTCGGGATCAGCGCGAGGCTGATGCCTAAATCTTCTTCATCGCCCAGCAAGTGATCCGGGTCATACGCCTTGAACGCCAGGCCGAGGAGAGTGGCGACCGGCCCGAGCGTGATGTAGCGCTTCTCCCAGTTCAGGCGCAGACCGAGGGTTTCCTTGCCTTCCCATTCGCCTTTGCAGATCACCCCGGTGTCGGGCATCGAGCCGGCATCGGAGCCGGCCAGTGGGCCGGTCAATGCGAAGCACGGGATGTCATCGCCACGTGCCAGACGTGGCAGGTAATAATTGCGTTGTTCGTCGGTGCCGTAATGCAGCAGCAGCTCGGCCGGGCCGAGGGAGTTGGGGACCATCACGGTGGACGCGAGGTCGCCACTGCGGGTCGCCAGTTTCATTGCCACCTGGGAGTGGGCGTAGGCAGAAAAACCTTTGCCGCCGTATTCCTTGGGAATGATCAGGGCGAAGAAGCCGTTTTCCTTGATGTGTGTCCAGGCTTCGGCAGGCAGGTCCATGTCTTGCCCGATCTGCCAGTCAGTGACCATCGCGCACAGCTCATCGGTCGGGCCATCGATGAAGGCCTGTTCCTCTTCGGTTAATTGAGCTTTTGGGTAGGACAGCAGTTTGTCCCAGTCCGGGCGCCCGCTGAACAGTTCGCCATCCCACCACACAGTGCCGGCGTCGATGGCATCGCGTTCGGTTTCCGACATCGGCGGCAGGATTTTCTGGAACCAGTTGAACAGCGGCGCGCTGAAGTATTTACGGCGCAGATCGGGCAGCAACAAGGGTGCCGCGACAGCTGCGATCAGTACCCACAGCACCAGCAGCAACCAGCCTGGCGCGCGGCTGAAGGCACCCATCGCCACCACGTAGACGGCAACGATGCACAGAGCGGGCAGCGGGGCGATACGGCGGTGGGCTACATACGCAATCCCGACAACCAGAACCAGTATCCACAACAGCAGCATATTTAATCCTCCGTGAAACAAGGGCAAAAACAACCTTCAGAGCTTAGACGGCATCCGCAAAACAGGGTCGTCGGAGCGAGGTGATTGAATTCGTGGGAAACCTCTGATGAGTTTTGTAGGACAGTTGGCACCAGGCCAGATCATTTCGTTGGGCGGGCGGCTAAGCGTCCATGTTTGGCCGAAACGTCGTTATCTCTGTGCTGAACCTGTCGCTAGACTCGTGGCTTCCCCAGGAGATTGTTCTCATGCACGAGTATTTGAGTCCCGGCCGCTTCATCGATAGTGACCACCCGTCGGTGGTGGAGTTCGCCGAAAAACATCGTGGCATCCGTCGCGATCCGCTCGAGCAGGCGATCAATCTCTATTACGCGGTGCGCGAGGCCGTGCGTTACAACCCCTACACGTTCAGCCGCGATCCAGTCACCTTGCGTGGCAGTTATGCGCTGGCCGCCGGGGAAAGTTATTGCGTGCCCAAAGCCACGCTGCTGGCAGGTGCGGCCCGGCATTGCGGGATTCCCGCGCGGATCGGCCTGGCGGATGTGCGCAATCATTTGTCGACCCCGCGTCTGCTGGAATTGCTCAAGAGTGACGTGTTCGCCATGCATGGTTATACAGAGCTGTACCTGAACGGCCGCTGGGTCAAAGCCACGCCGGCGTTCAACCAGAAACTCTGCGAACTGTTCAACGTTGCGCCGCTGGAGTTCGACGGGATCAACGACAGTGTTTTCCATCCTTTCAATCGCGACGGCGAGCAATTGATGGAGTACCTGATCGATCATGGCCAGTTCACCGACGTGCCGGAAACGTTCTTTTTCGAGCACCTGGAAAAGTGCTACCCGCACCTGTTCAGCGAACAGCTGCCGCCGCTTCTGGGTGACATGCAGAGCGATTTGAGTCGAGCCTGATCCGGCGTATGCTGCCTGCGCATTCATCCATAAAGAAGCGGTCATGCTGAAGATCTGGGGTCGGAAAAACTCGTCGAATGTCAGAAAACCTTTGTGGGCCGCCGAGGAACTTGGCCTGGCCTATGAGGCCATCGATGCAGGCGGTGCCTTTGGTGTCGTCGACACGCCAGAGTACCGCGCGATGAACCCCAACGGCCGTGTGCCGGTCATCGAGGACGACGGCTTCGTGCTGTGGGAATCCAACGCCATTGTGCGTTACCTGATGGCCCTTCACGCCAGCGGCACCGCTTGGTATCCAGCGGATCTGAAGGCCCGCGCCGCTGCCGACAAATGGATGGGCTGGACCACTTCAAGTTTTTCCGGCCCGTTCCGCACCGTGTTCTGGGGCGTCTTGCGCACGCCGGAAGACAAGCAGGACTGGCCGGCCATTAACGCGGCGATCAAGGAATGCGACGGTCTGCTGTCGATGGCCGATCAGGCGCTGGTGGCCAAACCGTACTTGTCCGGCGATAAAATCGGCATGGGCGACATTCCCCTCGGCAGTTTCATTTATGCATGGTTCGAGATGCCGATCGAGCGTGCACCGCAGCCTCATCTGCAAGCCTGGTATGCGCGACTGCAGCAGCGTCCGGCGTACAGGAAAGCCGTCATGACCGCGTTGACTTAATACTCACTATCGACACACTTGACTGTACTTGTGTGGCGGCGACAAGCACCATTGCGCTCATGCGCCGCGGTTGCATTGTCCGCCGCTCGCCCTTATTGATCCCATTCTTCCCTTCTTGGTGCGTAAATCCGATATGAGTTCCGCTCTGTCCATCCGGCAGCTAACCAAAACCTACGGCAACGGTTTCCAGGCCCTGAGTGGTATCGATCTGGACGTCGCCGAAGGTGACTTTTTCGCCTTGCTCGGCCCGAACGGCGCCGGCAAATCGACGACCATCGGCATTCTCTCGACCCTGGTGAACAAGACCAGCGGCACGGTGAATATCTTCGGTCATGACCTGGACAAGAATCCTGCGGCGCTCAAACGCTCCATCGGCGTGGTGCCGCAGGAATTCAACTTCAACCAGTTCGAAAAAACCTTCGATATCGTCGTGACACAGGCCGGTTACTACGGCATTCCGCCGAAAATCGCCAAGGAACGCGCCGAGCAGTACCTGACTCAGCTCGGTCTGTGGGACAAGCGCGATGTGCCATCGCGTTCGCTGTCAGGCGGCATGAAGCGTCGACTGATGATTGCCCGCGCGCTGGTTCATGAACCGCGCCTGCTGATCCTCGATGAACCGACAGCGGGGGTGGATATCGAACTGCGTCGCTCGATGTGGACCTTCCTCACCGAACTGAACCAGAAAGGCATCACCATCATCCTCACCACGCACTATCTGGAAGAGGCTGAGCAGTTGTGCCGCAACATCGGCATCATCGATCACGGCACCATCGTCGAGAACACCAGCATGAAACAGCTGCTCGGCCAGTTGCATGTGGAAACCTTCCTGCTCGACACGAAAAACACGCTGAGCGTTGCGCCGCAGTTGCTGGGTTACCCGACCCGGTTGCTCGACGGTCATACCCTTGAGGTCCAGGTCGACAAGTCCATGGGCATCACCGCGCTGTTCACCCAACTGGCGCAGCAGAACATCGAAGTGCTGAGCTTGCGTAACAAAACCAATCGCCTCGAGGAGTTGTTCGTGTCCCTGGTGGAGAAAAATCTGTCGAAGGTGGCGGTATGAGTTCCGAGCTGCAACCCAACCTCGTCGCCCTCAATACCATCGTTTACCGTGAGGTCAAGCGCTTCACCCGGATCTGGCCGCAGACGCTGCTGCCGCCGGCCATCACCATGGTTTTGTACTTCGTGATTTTCGGTAACCTGATCGGTCGGCAGATCGGTGACATGGGTGGCTTCACCTATATGGAATACATCGTGCCGGGGCTGATCATGATGTCGGTGATCACCAACTCCTATGGCAACGTGGTGTCGAGTTTCTTCGGCAGCAAATTCCAGCGTTCCATCGAAGAGTTGATGGTGTCGCCGGTGTCGCCGCACACGATTCTGATCGGCTACACCCTGGGCGGCGTGCTGCGCGGGTTGATGGTCGGGCTCATCGTGACGCTGCTGTCGCTGTTCTTCACCCAGTTGCAGGTGCATCACCTGGGCGTGACCATTCTGGTGGTGGTGCTGACGGCGACGATCTTCTCGTTGCTGGGTTTCATCAACGCCGTGTTTGCGCGCAACTTTGATGATATTTCGATCATTCCGACGTTTGTGCTGACGCCGCTGACTTATCTGGGTGGGGTGTTTTACTCGATTTCGTTGCTGCCGCCGTTTTGGCAGACTGTGTCGTTGGCGAATCCTGTTTTGCATATGGTCAATGCGTTTCGGTACGGGATTCTTGGGGTTTCGGATATCCGGATCAGCGTGGCGATTACGTTCATGCTGGTGGCGACGGTTGTGTTGTATATCGGTTGTGCGCGGTTGCTGGTGAGTGGGCGGGGGATGCGTACGTAAGCTCTCCCTGTGTGGTTTGGGTCTGAGTACATATCCGGTTCTGCGGTAACGGCGACTTATGGTTTCGCCCTTACGGCGAGTCACTTGGAGAAGCGCCAAGTAACCAAGCGCTCTTGCCCCTTTCGTTCGGTGCCTCGCTAGGGCTCGGCATGCCCTCGCTCCGGTCCTGCTCCGTGGGCCCGCCGCGATCGGCCATCCCTGGCCGTGCGCGGCTAACCCGGCATCCATGCCGGGTTGCCCACTGCGCAGAACCTGCGCTCGGCCTCTCGAGGGGGCGACTACCGCAACAGCACCGCGAGGCGGCCTACCGGCCGGCCTGGCTCCTCAGATTGACTCATTCCCCTGTGGGAGCGAGCCTGCTCGCGAAGGACGACAACGATAACGCGTGCTGTCTGAATGAACGTGTTGTCTGGAGTTTTTTCGCGAGCAGGCTCGCTCCTACAGGTTCAATGAAGCTCTGGCTCTGGCTCTGGCTCTGGCTCTGGCTCTGGCTGTTGATCTTGCTTTGGCTTTTGATCTTGCTTTTGATCTTGATCTGCCCCGTCGGAAGGCCGAGCGCAGGTTCTGCGCAGTGGGCAACCCGGCATGGATGCCGGGTTAGCCGCCCCCGGCCATGGATGGCCGATGGCGGCGGGCCCACGGAGCAGGACCGGAGCGAGGGCATGCCGAGCCCTAGCGAGGCACCGTACGTCAGGGGCGCGGGCGCTTGGTTACTTGGCGCTCTTCCAAGTGACCCGCTGTAAAAGCGGAACCAATAGCCGCCGTTACCGCAGCAACGGATATGTACCCCGATCCATGCATCACAAAAAAGGCCTCCCGCGCTGGGAGGCCTTTCAACATTTACAACATCCGCTTCTTCTTCCTCCGAGCCCACTGCCGACTCACCCACCACCGCCAATACATCATCACCAAGCAATAGGCGAGCGCACCCAGCACCAGCCCCACCACAACCGAACCCAGCAAAAACGGCTGCCACAACGTAGACAGCTCGCCGCTAATCCATTCCCAGGTCAACTCATCGGGCAGATGACGAGTCGGGACATCCATCAGCCACGCACCAGTCTGATACGTGCAAAAGAACACGGCCGGCATGGTGATCGGATTAGTCAGCCAGACCAGACTGACCGCAATAGGCATATTGCCGCGCACGACGATGGCGAGGATGGCCGCCACCAACATCTGCAACGGAATCGGCAGGAACGCCGCGAACATGCCCACCGCCATCGCCCGTGCGACCGAGTGACGGTTGAGGTGCCAGAGGTTCGGGTCATGCAGCAGGGTGCCGAGAAAGCGTAAGGATTTGTGTTCCCTGATGCTGGTCGGGTCTGGCATGTAACGTTTGAATAAGCGCCGGGGCATAAGGCTTCTCGGTCGGTTAAGGCGGCAAGTATGTCTGGATTCTATGAGCCGCCCATTCAGACTTTGTGACAATTAATAACGATGCACGTGCCGTGAG
Organism: Pseudomonas sp. LB3P81; assembly: GCF_054897965.1. NCBI lineage: Bacteria > Pseudomonadati > Pseudomonadota > Gammaproteobacteria > Pseudomonadales > Pseudomonadaceae > Pseudomonas > Pseudomonas sp. LB3P81. The sequence continues at coordinate 5,049,799 of NZ_JBUBVG010000001.1, forward strand.
CCGGCTATGCCTAGGGAAGGGGACTCTCAAGGACGGGCGTATGCGCACAGGGATGATGGCGCTGGCGTTGGGTCTGCTGGCCCTGCGTTTTTTGCCGGTGTTACCACCGGTCTGGTTGTGGATGCTGTTGCCACTCGTGGGCCTGATGTTGCTGCCGTTCAGGACTTATCCATTGGCGTTCTTCCTGTTCGGCTTCAGTTGGGCCGGCGCGAATGCGCAGTGGGCGCTGGATGATCGTTTGCCAGCGAATCTTGATGGCGAAACCCGTTGGGTCGAAGGCCGGGTGACCGGTTTGCCCCAAAACAATGAAGGGGTTGTGCGTTTCGAATTGGCGGACGCCCGGTCACGGCAGGCAAAGGTGCCGTCACTGATACGTCTGGCCTGGTATGACGGACCGCCGGTCAACAGCGGGGAACGCTGGCGGCTGGCAGTGAAATTGAAGCGTCCCGCCGGGCTGCTCAATCCCCATGCCTTCGATTACGACGCCTGGCTGCTGGCGCAACGCATCGGCGCAACTGGGACCGTCAAGGATGGTCAGCGCCTTGCCGAAGCCCGATGGGCCTGGCGCGACGGCATCCGCCAGCGTTTGCAAGCCGTGGATGCCCAAGGACGAACCGGTGCACTGACGGCGCTGGTACTGGGGGACGGTGCCGGGCTCAGTCGCGAGGACTGGCAGGTGTTGCAAGACACCGGCACCGTGCATTTGCTGGTGATATCCGGGCAGCACGTCGGGTTGCTGGCCGGCGTGGTGTATCTACTGATCGCCGGGCTGGCTCGCTACGGTATGTGGCCGAATCACTTGCCGTGGCTGCCATGGGCGTGCGGACTGGCATTCGCCGCGGCCCTCGGCTACGGACTGCTGGCGGGATTCGAAGTGCCGGTGCGGCGAGCCTGCGTGATGATCGGTCTGGTGCTGTTTTGGCGCCTGCGCTTTCGCCATCTCGGCGCCTGGTGGCCATTGTTGCTGGCGCTCAACGCGGTGTTATTGCTGGATCCGCTGGCGAGTCTGCAACCGGGTTTCTGGTTGTCCTTCGCCGCCGTGGCAGTGTTGATTTTCACCTTCGGCGGTCGCCTCGGCCCTTGGCGATGGTGGCAAACCTGGACCCGCGCTCAATGGTTGATCGCGATCGGCCTGGGTCCGTTGCTGCTGGTGCTGGGATTGCCGATCAGTCTCAGCGGGCCGGTCGCCAATCTGCTGGCGGTGCCCTGGATCAGTTTGCTGGTATTGCCGCCGGCCTTGCTGGGAACCCTGTTGTTGCCGCTGCCTTATGTGGGCGAGGGATTGTTGTGGCTGGCGGGTGGGCTGATCGATTGGCTGTTCAAGGGTCTTGGGTTGATGGCCGGTCAATTGCCCGCGTGGGTGCCCGTGGCAATTCCATTGTGGATATGGGCACTGGGCACCCTCGGCGCGTTTCTGCTGTTGATGCCGCGCGGCGTACCGCTGCGCCCATTGGGTTGGCCGCTGTTACTGCTGCTGGTTTTTCCACCTCGGCCACTGCTGCCGGAGGGAATCGCCGAAGTCTGGCAGCTGGATGTCGGCCAGGGATTGGCGATCCTGGTGCGAACCCGCCATCACACACTGTTGTATGACACTGGCCCGCGCTTCGGTGACTTCGACCTCGGCGAGCGAGTGGTGCTGCCCACCTTGCGCAAACTGGGCGTGGCGGAACTCGACCTGATGTTGCTCAGCCATGCCGACGCCGATCACGCCGGCGGTGCGCGAGCGGTTACCCATGGCTTGCCGGTGACGCGCGTGCTCAGCGGTGACCCCGAGGCGCTGCCCGTCGAATTGCACGCCGAGGCCTGCGAAAGTGGTCAGCAATGGACTTGGGACGGCGTGAGGTTTCAGATCTGGCAATGGCCTTTGGCTTCGGACAGCAATCAAAAGTCCTGCGTGCTGCAAATTGAAGCCAATGGCGAGCGAATATTATTGACCGGTGACATCGACACCGCAGCCGAACGAGCCCTGCTCGACAGTCCCCTGGCCGTGCCCACCGACTGGCTGCAGGCGCCGCACCACGGCAGCCGCAGTTCATCGTCGATGGCGCTGCTCGCCGCGTTGCAGCCCAAAGCGGTGCTGATCTCGCGCGGCAATGGCAATTCCTTTGGTCACCCGCATCCCACGGTCATGGCCCGCTACAGAAAACGTGGCATGGCGACCCATGACAGCGCCGAGCAGGGCGCCATTCGTCTGCACCTCGGACGCTTCAAGCCAGTGTGGACGATGCGTCAGGAACGGCGTTTCTGGCGTGCCGCGCCATAATCGCGCGTTACTGAAGCCCGACCGGATGCGACATCACGGTCTTCGGTGCGCCGACCCCCTATGTTAGAGTGGCGCACTTTTTCGAGGGGACTGTCACTGTGTGGGAATTGGTCATATCCGGCGGCTGGATGATGCTGCCGATCATTCTGAGTTCCATCGCGGCCATGGCGATTGTCGCCGAGCGTCTCTGGACCCTGCGAGCCAGCCGTGTGACCCCGGAGCATCTGCTCGGGCAGGTCTGGGTGTGGATCAAGGACAAGCAACTCAATAAAGACAAACTCAAGGAACTGCGTGCCAATTCGCCATTGGGCGAGATTCTGGCGGCGGGCCTGGCCAACTCCAAACACGGTCGCGAGATCATGAAGGAGTGCATCGAAGAGGCCGCCGCGCGAGTGATTCACGAACTCGAACGCTACATCAATGCACTGGGCACCATCGCCGCCATGGCCCCGTTGCTGGGCCTGCTGGGCACGGTGCTGGGCATGATCGATATTTTCAGCGCGTTCATGGGCTCGGGCATGACCACCAACGCCGCGGTGCTGGCCGGTGGTATTTCCAAGGCGCTGATCACCACGGCTGCGGGCCTGATGGTCGGTATCCCGTCGGTGTTCTTCCACCGTTTCCTGCAACGCCGGATCGATGAGCTGGTGGTGGGCATGGAGCAGGAAGCGATCAAACTGGTCGAGGTGGTGCAGGGTGACCGTGACGTGGACCTGTCCGAGGGCAAAAGAGCGTGAAATTTCGCCGCAAGCAACGGGAGAATGTGGACATCAACCTCGCGTCGCTGATCGACGTGGTGTTTATCCTGCTGCTGTTTTTCGTCGTGACCACCACCTTCACCCGTGAAACCCAGTTGCGCGTCGATCTGCCGGAAGCGGTCAGCGGTTCGCCTGCCGAAGACCAGCAGGTCAAACACCTGGACGTCGCCATCAGTGCCGAAGGCGTGTTCTCGGTGAACAATCAGATCTTGCAGAAGAACGACCTGACCACGCTCATGGAAGCGTTGCAGAAAGAGTCCAGCGGCGACACCAACCTGCCGTTGTCCATCAGTGCTGACGGCAAGACTCAACATCAGTCTGTCATCACCGCCATGGACGCCGCCGGCAAACTCGGTTTCAGTCACCTGCGCATGACCACAGTCGAGGCGGCGCCGCCCGCGCCCTGATGGCCATGTCCGATCGCTTGCTCGCCGCGTGGTACGACGGTCATCCTGCCCTGAAGTTGTTGCAGCCGCTGGAGTGGCTGTACCGGCGCGTGGTCACGAACAAGCGCCAGCGCTTTCTGGCGGGTAAGGGCGAGATTTATCAGCCGCCGGTGCCGCTGATCGTCGTCGGTAACATCACCGTGGGCGGTACTGGCAAGACACCGCTGATTCTGTGGATGATCCAGCATTGTCAGCGCAGCGGCTTGCGGGTCGGCGTGGTCAGCCGCGGCTATGGTGCTAAACCGGCGCAACTGCCGTGGCGCGTCGAGGCCGAGCAAAGCGCCGATGTGGCGGGCGATGAACCGCTGTTGATTGTCCAGCGCACCGGCGTTCCGTTGATGATCGACCCGGACCGCAGCCGCGCCGTCAAAGCGCTGCTGGCGAGCGAGCCGCTGGACCTGATCCTGTCTGATGATGGCATGCAACATTACCGGCTGGCGCGGGACCTCGAACTGGTGTTGATCGACGCTGCCCGTGGCCTGGGCAATAAACGTTGCCTACCCGCCGGACCGTTGCGCGAACCGGTCGAGCGTCTGCAAAGTGTTGACGCGGTGCTGTACAACGGCGCCGCCGATGACCGCCCGGACGGTTTTGCCTTTCAACTGCAACCCACCGAACTGGTCAATCTGCAGAGCGGCGAACGCCGTCCCCTCGATCATTTTCCCGCAGGCCAGGCGCTGCACGCCGTGGCCGGGATCGGTAATCCGCAGCGTTTCTTCACGACCCTCGAAACGCTACACTGGCAGCCAGTTCCGCATGCCTTTGCCGATCACGCCGAGTACAGCGTGCAGGCCTTGAATTTCACACCGTCATTGCCGTTGGTGATGACCGAAAAGGACGCGGTGAAGTGCCGTGCCTTCGCCGCCGCCGATTGGTGGTACCTGGCGGTCGATGCTGCGCCATCGCCGGCCTTCGTGGCCTGGTTCGATACGCAGCTGATGCGCCTGTTGCCGGCTCGTCTTTTGCCTTAAATCCGTTTTTATCCAGGGAATGCTCATGGACACCAAATTGCTCGACATCCTCGCTTGCCCGGTCTGCAAAGGCCCGCTCAAGCTCAGCGCCGACAAAACCGAGCTGATCAGCAAGGGCGCCGGCCTAGCGTACCCGATTCGCGACGGCATCCCGGTGATGCTCGAAACCGAAGCCCGCACCCTGACCACCGACGAGCGTCTGGATAAATGACCACAGCCTTTACCGTTGTCATTCCATCGCGTTACGCCTCCACCCGCCTGCCGGGTAAACCGCTGCTGCTGATCGCCGGCAAGCCGATGATCCAGCACGTCTGGGAACAGGCGAGCAAAAGCAGCGCCGAGCGTGTGGTCGTTGCCACCGACGATGCGCGCATTGTCGAGGCGTGCAACGCGTTTGGCGCCGAAGTGGTGCTGACCCGCGAAGATCACAACTCCGGCACGGACCGCCTGGCCGAAGTCGCCGCAAAACTCGGTCTGGCGCCTGACGCCATCGTGGTCAACGTTCAAGGTGACGAACCGCTGATCCCGCCAAGCGTGATTGATCAGGTTGCGGCCAATCTGGCCGCTCACACCGAAGCACGCATGGCCACATTGGCCGAGCCGATTGAAGACGTTGAAACCCTGTTCAACCCCAACGTGGTCAAGGTCGTCAGCGACCTTAATGGCCTGGCGCTGACATTCAGTCGCGCAACGTTGCCGTGGGCCCGGGACGCGTTCGCGAAAAGTCGCGATGCGCTGCCGGAAGGCGTGCCGTATCGCCGTCACATCGGCATCTATGCCTACCGCGCCGGTTTCCTGCATGACTTCGTCAGCTGGGGCCCGTGCTGGCTGGAAAACACCGAATCCCTGGAGCAACTGCGTGCCCTGTGGCACGGCGTGCGGATTCACGTTGCCGACGCATTGATCGCACCGCCCACCGGTGTCGACACCGTCGAAGACCTCGAGCGCGTTCGTCGCCTGCTGGAGGCCTGATGCGGGTTTTGTTCGTCTGTCTGGGCAACATCTGTCGTTCACCGACGGCCGAAGGCGTGCTGCGGCATAAACTGCGTGAAGCGGGGCTGGCCGATAAGGTTGAAGTGGCCTCCGCCGGCACCGGTGACTGGCACGTCGGCAGGGCGCCGGACAAACGCAGCCAGGCGGCGGCCAGGCTGCGCGGTTACGACCTGTCCGCCCAGCGCGCCCAGCAAGTGACCCGCGCCGATTTCGCCACCTACGACCTGATTCTGGCGATGGACAACAGCAACTTGCGCAACCTCAAGGCCCTGCAACCGGCCAGGGGCAAGGCTGAGCTGGACCTGTTTCTGCGTCGTTACCAGTCGGACATCGATGAAGTCCCCGATCCGTATCACGACGGCGAACAGGGCTTTGAGCTGGTGCTCGATTTGATCGAGCGCGCCACTGATCTGCTGGTGATCGAATTGAAGGGCCGGTTATGAGTTTGCAGGTTCAACCGCAGGTTTCGCTCAAACCGTTCAATACCTTTGGCGTGGACGTTCAAGCCCGGTTGTTTGCCGAAGCCCGCAGTGATGCGGACGTACGTGAGGCGCTGGCTTATGCGGCGGAGCATGACGTGCCGCTGCTGGTGATTGGCGGTGGCAGCAATCTGCTGCTGACCGCTGACATCCAGTCGCTGGTGCTGCGCATGGCGACACGCGGGATTCGTATCCTGAGCGACGACGGCAGCAAAGTCGTGATCGAAGCCGAGGCCGGCGAGCCTTGGCATCCGTTCGTGCAACATACGCTGGCGCAGGGGTTGTCGGGTCTGGAAAACCTCAGCCTGATCCCCGGCACCGTCGGCGCGGCACCGATGCAGAACATCGGTGCCTATGGTGTGGAGATCAAGGACGTGTTTGCCGGCCTGACCGCTCTGGATCGCCAGACAGGTGAGTTGCGGGACTTCACGCTGGCCGAATGCAACTTCGCTTACCGCGACAGTCGGTTCAAACAGGAACCGGGGCGCTGGTTGATCCTGCGGGTTCGGTTCGCCCTGGATCGCGCCGCACACCTGCATCTGGAGTACGGTCCGGTGCGTCAGCGCCTGACCGAGCAAGGCATCGATCACCCGACCGCCACCGACGTCAGCCAGGCGATTTGCAGCATCCGCAACGAAAAACTCCCAGACCCGGCGGTGCTCGGTAATGCCGGCAGCTTCTTCAAGAATCCGTTGGTGTCGGCCGCGATGGTGGCGCAGCTCAAGGGTGAATACCCGGATCTGGTGGCCTACGCGCAGCCCGACGGGCAGATGAAACTGGCCGCGGGCTGGCTGATCGAGCGGGCAGGGTGGAAAGGTTTCCGCGAAGCCGACGCTGGCGTGCATAAGCTGCAGGCGCTGGTGCTGGTCAACTACGGGGCCGCGACGGGCCTGCAGCTGCTGAACCTGGCGCAGCGTATCCAGAAAGACATTGCAGAACGTTTCCATGTCGACCTGGAAATGGAGCCGAATCGGTATTGAGGCTACGCTTTCAAGACTGATCTCAAAGCCCTGCACAGCATTAACTGTGCAGGGCTTTTTTGTTAATGCCGGGTTAGCTTAGCTATCTGACGATCAAGCGTTTGTTTCTGGCCGAAATTGTGGCGATCAAGAACGGCGTCGAGCTGAAGCAGAATGGGGTGTTGTGGGATGTGGATGTGCCTGCTGCGTTGGTCTTCAACTAGACGCTCCCACATTGGATCGTGGTGATGTTGAATTTGACATAAAAAAAGCCCCGCCTGGGTTACCAGACGGGGCTTTTTAATGGCCGATGGAATCAGACGAGAGGTTTAGGCTCGTGCTCTTTTTCCAGGGCTTGCTCGTGTTGCTCTACCGCTTCCTGAACGGAACGCGGTGCTTCGTCGATCACGGAGTCAGCTGGCTCGGCAGCAACTTCAGCAGCCGGGGCAGGAGCAGCCTCGACGACTTCAGCAACAACCGGTGCCACTTCGACAGCGGCCGGAGCAGCAGCGGCAGCCAGTTCGGCTTCCTTCTGCAGGCGCTCTTCTTCACGCTTGCGACGACGCACTTCACGCGGGTCGTTAGGCGCGCGACCGCTTGGCGTCAGGGCGCTGACCGGGGCTGCTTCAACCACTGGCGCAACCACTTCGGCGGCAACAGGGGCTTCAACAACTGGAGCAGCTTCTGGTTCAGCAGCCACAACCGCTGGCTCGACAACCGCTACTTCAGCGGCTGGCGCTGGAGTTTCGACTGTTACCGGCTCGGCAACCCAGTTGAACGCGGTTTGCTCTTCGCGAACTTCACGAACCGTTTCGGTCACGGTCTCAGCAACGGTTTCGACAACCGGTTCTGCAACCACGGCAGGTGCTTCAGCAACGACGGCCGGTTCAGCAGCAACTTCAACCTGAGGCTGTGCTTCTTGAACCGGTGCTACTTCGATTTCCGGAGCGGCGGTTGCTTCTACAGGCGTGGTCGCTTCAACGACTGGCGCTTCCACTGGAGCAGTTTCCAGTGTGGCGGCAGTGGCGCGTTCGGCTTGCTCGTTGGCTTGTGCTTCGGCCGGAGCGCTGATCACGGTGCTGGCAACGGCTGCGGTAACAGCCAGGCCAGCGGCCAGATCGGCAGCGCTTGGCGCTTCGCGGCCTTCGGCGCCTTCGTTACCTTCGGCGGACTCGGATTCTTCCGAACCTTCGATCACGTTGCCGTTGGCATCGCGTTGACGCTCGCGACGGTTGCTGCGACGACGCTGACCACGGGAGCGGCGGCGTGGACGATCGCCCTCGGCGCCATCCTGACCGTCTTCCTGCAGTTGCTCTTCGTTGCCAGTCAGTTCTTCTTCAGCAACGGCGGCAGCCGCTTGCTCGGCACGCGGTTGACGTTCTTCACGCGGTGGACGTGGCGCACGTTCTTCGCGTGGCTGACGGGCAGGACGCTCTTCAGCAGTAGCGGTAGCGGCGGCAGCCGGTGCGGTGGCGTCGAGCGGCTCACGCAGTTCACGCACACGTTCTTCACGCTCGCCACGTGGCTTGCGATCTTCGCGAGGTGCGCGCGGTGCACGTTCTTCACGAGGTGCGCGCGGTGCGCGTTCTTCACGTGGAGCGCGTTCTTCGCGAGCGACGGCCGGGGTTTCTTCACGAGCTTCGCGTGGCTCACGTGGTGCGCGTTCTTCACGCGGTGCACGTTCCTCGCGAGGCTTGCGCTCTTCATCGCGGCGACCGTTACGGTTGCGGCTCTGCTGACGACCGTTGCGACGCTCTTCGTTGCGGGCCGGGCGCTCGGTGGTCGCTGGTTTTTCAACCACAACCGGAGCGGCCGGCTCTTCTTTAGTAGCGAACAGGCTGACCAGCGACTTCACCAGGCCTTTGAACAGGCTTGGCTCTGGTGCGACGGCCGGCGCAGCAACCGGTGCGGCGACGACTTCGGTTGGAACCGGAGCGTTGGCGCGGGCCGGAGCGGTCTTGACCGCGGCTTCCTGGCGAACCAGGGTGCGGGTCGCGGCGGCTGGCTGGACTTCTTCGACTTCGGCAGCGGCAGCGGCGATTTCGTAGCTGGACTGGTTGATGCTGGCTTCCGGGCTGTCATCACGCAGACGCTGAACTTCGAAGTGCGGCGTTTCGAGGTGATCGTTCGGCAGAATGACGATGCGGGCACGGGTGCGCAGTTCGATCTTGGTGATCGAGTTGCGTTTTTCGTTGAGCAGGAAGGCTGCAACCGGAATCGGCACTTGTGCGCGAACTTCGGCGGTGCGGTCTTTCAGGGCTTCTTCTTCGATCAGGCGCAGGATCGCCAGCGACAGCGATTCAACGTCACGGATGATGCCGGTGCCGTTGCAACGCGGGCAAACGATGCCGCTGCTTTCGCCGAGCGATGGACGCAGACGCTGACGGGACATTTCCAGCAGGCCGAAGCGCGAGATGCGACCGACTTGCACGCGAGCGCGGTCGGCTTCCAGGCATTCGCGGACTTTCTCTTCCACGGCGCGCTGGTTCTTGGCAGGGGTCATGTCGATGAAGTCGATGACGATCAGGCCGCCGATGTCGCGCAAGCGCAACTGACGGGCGATTTCTTCGGCGGCTTCAAGGTTGGTCTGCAGGGCGGTTTCTTCGATATCGCTGCCTTTGGTGGCGCGCGCCGAGTTGATGTCGATGGACACCAGGGCTTCGGTCGGATCGATGACGATGGAGCCGCCGGAAGGCAGTTCGACGACGCGCTGGAAAGCGGTCTCGATCTGGCTTTCGATCTGGAAACGGTTGAACAGCGGAACGCTGTCTTCGTACAGCTTGATCTTGCTGGCGTACTGCGGCATCACCTGGCGAATGAAGGTCAGGGCTTCGTCCTGGGCTTCAACGCTGTCGATCAGCACTTCGCCGATGTCCTGGCGCAGGTAATCGCGGATGGCGCGGATGATCACGTTGCTTTCCTGGTAGATCAGGAATGGCGCGGAGCGATCCAGCGAGGCTTCTTTGATGGCGGTCCAGAGTTGCAGCAGGTAATCGAGGTCCCACTGCATTTCTTCGCTGCTGCGGCCGAGGCCGGCAGTGCGCACGATCAGACCCATGTCGGCCGGGGCAACCAGGCCGTTCAGGGCTTCACGCAGTTCGTTGCGCTCTTCACCTTCGATGCGACGGGAGATACCGCCGGCACGCGGGTTGTTCGGCATCAGTACCAGGTAACGACCGGCCAGGCTGATGAAGGTGGTCAGGGCGGCGCCCTTGTTGCCACGTTCTTCTTTTTCGACCTGAACGATGACTTCCTGGCCTTCGCTCAGGACGTCCTTGATGTTGACGCGGCCTTCAGGCGCTTTCTTGAAGTATTCGCGGGAGATTTCTTTGAGGGGCAGGAAGCCGTGGCGCTCGGAGCCGAAATCGACAAAGGCAGCCTCAAGGCTTGGTTCGATGCGAGTAATCCGGCCTTTATAGATGTTGGCCTTCTTTTGCTCGCGTGCACCGGATTCGATGTCCAGGTCGTAGAGGCGTTGGCCATCTACCAGTGCAACACGCAACTCTTCGGGTTGAGTTGCGTTAATCAGCATTCTTTTCATGTAGTACCGTCGGTTTCCGGGCTGCCGGAAACGGCGTTCGGCACACACGACTTCTCATGGTCGGTGTCAGGTGCGTCGGGAGTGGTTGGCCATTCCCGTGTCCAGCGATGTCCGGCCAATGTGGGCCTTCGTCGCGACGTACGCGTCCTGCTTGCTGTGGCTACTTAAGCACTCAGTCAGGAGGAGGAATCAACCAGTGGCTGTGGACGAGATGAAGCGTCTTGATAAAGCCTATTGCTACACAGTCCAGCGGTTGTGCATCTCCACCCTACACGTATCCCTGATAATTCGGGTGCTGCCGCGCGCAGAATCCGCAGCGGGTTGGCATTTACCGTGAGCTCCGAAAGGGGAGGTCACGCATCATGGCTAATTTAGGCGTTGTTTCCGAAGCGTTCGCTCGGGGTCATTCGCAGCTGACTGCACTTTGTGAACTGGCCGTGAATATTGGCTCGCGTGGCGAGTGAAAACTCTGCTTTGCGGCGTGATTCAGGCCTCATGTCACCTGCGCTCGTTACACCTGCAAACTCCACCGTTACGTAGCGAAAGCCCCGTAGGACGGCCTCGCGTCCTGGTGAACTGCATTGGTCAGGGCCGGTTTTTGACCGTTGGTCCGCTGTCCAGGCCGCTTTTGGCGACGTTCGCGACTATAGCAGCAATGATTAAGTGCTTCAATTCCATAAAAAATTGATATCATCCGCGCCATGACGACTACTGCCCCCTCGACCCCAGCCGTACAACTGCTTGAGGTCACGCCGGAATATGCCGGCCAACGTATTGATAACTTCCTTCTCGCTCGGCTCAAAGGCGTGCCCAAGACTTTGATTTACCGCATTTTGCGCAAGGGCGAAGTGCGAGTGAACAAAGGCCGGATCAAGCCCGAATACAAGCTGCAGGCGGGCGATATCGTGCGCGTGCCGCCGGTTCGCGTGCCCGAGCGCGACGAACCGGTGCCTCTGGCCCAAGGCCTGCTGCAACGGCTCGAAGCCTCGATTGTCTTCGAAGACAAGGCACTGATCGTGATCAACAAGCCTTGCGGCATTGCGGTTCATGGCGGCAGCGGCCTGACTTACGGGGTGATCGAAGCCTTTCGTCAGTTGCGTCCGGATTGCAAGGAGCTCGAACTGGTTCACCGCCTCGACCGTGACACCTCTGGTCTGCTGATGATCGCCAAGAAGCGCAGCATGCTGCGTCACTTGCACACGGCATTGCGCGGCGATGGCGTTGATAAGCGCTATATGGCGCTGGTCCGCGGTAACTGGGCGGCCTCGATCAAGCAAGTTCGTGCGTCGCTCGGGAAGAGCAATCTGCGCTCCGGCGAGCGTATGGTTGAGGTCGACGAGGAAGAGGGCAAGGAGTCTGTGACCGTGTTCAAGGTCCTGCGTCGTTTTGGCGACTTTGCCACCCTGATCGAAGCCAAGCCGATCACCGGCCGCACCCACCAGATCCGCGTGCATACCTTGCACGCCGGGCACTGCATTGCTGGCGATACCAAGTACGGCGATGACGATTTCAGCAAAGAGATTCGGGATTTGGGCGGCAAGCGCCTATTCCTCCACGCCTACATGCTGACCGTGCCGTTGCCCGATGGCGGCGAGCTGAAGTTGCAGGCGCCTGTCGACGAGATGTGGGCCAAGACTGTGGAGCGCCTGAGTGCACCCCTCTGATTACAAACTGCTGATTTTCGATTGGGACGGCACCTTGGCCGATTCCATTGGTCGGATTGTCGAGGCGATGCATGTCGCTTCCGAACGCTCCGGTTTTCAATTGTGCGATGACTTTGCCGTCAAAGGCATTATCGGGCTGGGCCTTCCGGAGGCCATTCGTACGTTGTATCCGGAAATCGGCGACAACGAACTGGTGGCTTTCCGTCAGCACTATGCTGATCACTACATCGCCTCGGAAGCTGTGCCTTCGCCGTTGTTCGAAGGTGTGGTCGAGTCGATGGCGGCGTTTCGCGACGAGGGTTATCACTTGGCGGTCGCCACCGGCAAGGCGCGTCGCGGGCTGGATCGGGTGCTCAAGGCCCACGGCTGGGAAGATTATTTCGATATCACCCGCGCGGCCGACGAAACCGCCAGCAAGCCCCATCCGTTGATGCTTGAGCAGATTCTCGCCCATTGCGAGGTTCGTCCGGAGCAGGCATTGATGGTCGGCGATTCGTCCTTCGATCTGCAGATGGCGCGCAACGCCGGCATGGATTCGGTGGCGGTCAGCTACGGTGCGCAATCGATTGAGGCGCTGAAGCTGTTCGAACCGACACTGGCCATCGATCATTTTTCAGAATTGCATGCCTGGCTGAGTCAGCGGGCCTAATAGATTTTTGCTGGGGTAGATGTCATGACCGACGAATGGAAAGCGCCCGCCAAGGCGAGCGCGGAGAGCGGTGACGAGAAGAGCTGGAAGCTGCTGGAGAAGACTCTGCTGGCCAGTGTGCAGGAGCAGCGCCGGTCGCGGCGTTGGGGGATTTTCTTCAAGCTGCTGACCTTTGTTTATCTGTTTGGCGCGCTGATTCTGTTCACGCCGCTGATGGACATGGAAAAAGCCGCCACCCGTAGCGCCAATTACACCGCGCTGATCGACGTGACGGGCATGATCGCCGACAAGGAGCCCGCCAGCGCCGACAACATCGTCGGTAGCCTGCGTGCGGCCTTCGAAGATGAGAAGGTCAAAGGTGTCATCCTGCGTATCAACAGTCCGGGCGGCAGTCCGGTGCAATCCGGTTACGTTTATGACGAGATTCGCCGGTTGCGCGGCTTGCACCCGGACACCAAGGTTTACGCGGTGATCTCCGACCTGGGTGCTTCCGGTGCTTATTACATCGCCAGTGCGGCGGATCAGATTTACGCCGACAAGGCGAGTCTGGTGGGTTCCATTGGTGTGACGGCGGCGGGTTACGGGTTTGTCGGCACCATGGAGAAGCTGGGTGTCGAGCGTCGGACCTACACGTCAGGCGAGCACAAGTCGTTCCTTGATCCGTTCCAGCCGCAGAAGCCTGAGGAAACCCGGTTCTGGCAGGGCGTGCTCGATACGACGCACCAGCAGTTCATCAGCAGCGTCAAGAAGGGTCGTGGCGATCGCCTCAAGGACAAGGAGCATCCGGAGTTGTTCTCCGGGCTGGTCTGGTCCGGTGAGCAGGCGCTGCCGCTGGGGCTGATCGATGGTCTGGGTAATGCCAGTTCGGTGGCGCGTGATGTCATCGGCGAGAAAGAACTGGTGGACTTCACTGTTCAGGAATCACCGTTCGATCGTTTCTCGAAAAAACTGGGCGCCAGCGTGGCTGAGCAGTTGGCGATGTGGATGGGGTTTCACGGTCCATCGCTGCGCTGAACTTCAGGTAGCATAAAAAAACCGGCCTTTTTGGCTAATGCCGATCAGTTAAGCGAAAGCTGACTCTTGTAGGAGCGAGCTTGCTCGCGATGGGCGCCAACGATAACGCGTATTCTCTGGATACACGCGTCGTCCTGAAGTCCATCGCGAGCAAGCTCGCTCCTACAAATTCTCTTAACTGGCTGGCATTAGCCTTTTTGGCCGGTTTTTTGTGTTCAGGGAATTTGCACGCCTTCCTTCAGCAGCATGTCGATCAGGCGAATCAGCGGCAGGCCGATCAGGCTGGTGGCGTCAGGGCCTTCCGTGCTTTGAAACAGGCTCACCCCCAATCCTTCGGCCTTGAAGCTGCCTGCGCAATCGTAGGGCTGTTCTGCGCGCAGGTAGCGTTCGATGCGTGCGGTGTCGAGTGTGCGCATGTGTACGGTGAATGGCACGCAGTCGACCTGGCAGTGTCCGGTCTGGCTGTTGAGCAGGGCGAGGCCGGTCAGGAAGGTCACACTGGCGCCGCTTGAAGCCTGCAACTGTTCACGGGCCTTTTCGAAGGTGTGGGGTTTGCCGATAATGCGGTCGCCGAGCACTGCGACCTGATCGGAGCCGATGATCAGGTGAGCGGCGTGGCTGCCGACAAGGGCCTGGGCTTTTTCTTTGGCGAGGCGCTTTACCAGCTCGATGGCGGACTCTCCCGGTCGATGACTTTCATCGATGTCTGGCGAGCTGCAGGTGAACGGTAGCTGCAAGCGGGCCAGCAATTCCCGGCGATATACCGAGCTTGAAGCAAGTAATAAAGGCAGCATGCGCATCTCCAGAAGGCAGGCGCGAATTCTAGCGAGGCTTCCAGGTGACGGACAGGGCTGAATTTCCTTTGACATGGCCGGGGGCATCCCTATAATGCTGCGCCTATGTTGAATGACCCGATTCCACCTCACGTTGACCCGCGCAAATTGGCTGACCGTGGCACCACCCTTCAAGGTGAACTGCTGCTGGCCGATTTGGAGAGACTCTGCGACCCGCTTTCCGATACTGTCGGTACGGTGCAGGCTAAATTCGTTTTTGAACGAGATGAACGTAAGTCTGTGGTAATCCACAGCTTTATCGACACCGAAGTCAAAATGGTTTGCCAGCGTTGTCTTGAGCTGGTCACCCTGCCGATCCACAGCGAATGCAGTTATGCTGTGGTGAAGGAGGGTGCGAATACCCAGTCGTTGCCGAAAGGTTATGACGTGCTGGAACTGGGCGAAGATCCTTTGGATCTGCAGTCACTGATCGAGGAGGAGCTTCTGCTCGCCTTGCCCATTGTGCCTGCTCATCATCCGGAAGAATGCCAGCAGCCGGCGGGTCTCGATGAGCCCGAACCGAGCGAGGACGAGGTAACGCGGTCCAACCCGTTCAGTGTATTGGCGCAGTTAAAGCGTGACCCAAACGTTTAGGAGTTAATCAATTATGGCTGTTCAGCAGAACAAAAAATCCCGCTCCGCCCGTGACATGCGTCGTTCGCACGACGCTCTCGAGGCTAGCACCCTGTCTGTAGAAAAAACCACCGGTGAAGTTCACCTGCGTCACCACGTATCGCCAGAAGGCGTATACCGTGGCCGTAAAGTGATCGACAAGGGCGCTGACGAGTAATCACTTGTCCGCTCAAGTCATCGCGATTGACGCAATGGGCGGGGACTTCGGTCCCCGCAGCATTGTTCAGGCCAGCCTCGCTTGCCTGAATGCTACGCCCTCGCTGCACCTGACCCTTGTCGGTCAACCCTCCCTTCTTGAAGAATTGATCGCTGGCCAATCGGCTGCGGATCGCTCGCGGCTGTCGATTACTCCGGCATCCGAAGTGATCACCATGGACGAAAAACCTGCCCAGGCCTTGCGCGGCAAACCGGATTCGTCGATGCGTGTGGCGCTCGAGTTGTTGCGTGATGGCAAGGTTCAGGCCTGCGTCAGCGCCGGCAACACCGGCGCGCTGATGGCATTGTCGCGGTTCGTGCTGAAGACCTTGCCGGGCATTGATCGGCCGGCCATGGTCGCGGCGATTCCGACGCAGAAGGGTTATTGCCAGTTGCTCGATCTGGGCGCCAACGTCGATTGCAGTGCCGAGTATCTGCTGCAGTTTGCGGTGATGGGTTCAGTCGCAGCGGAAACCCTCGGCATCGTTCGCCCGCGGGTCGCGTTGCTGAACATCGGCACCGAAGACATCAAGGGCAATCAGCAGGTCAAGCTGGCGGCGACTTTGTTGCAGAGTGCTCGCGGCATCAACTACATCGGTTTTGTCGAAGGTGATGGTTTGTACCGGGGCGAGGCGGATGTGGTGGTGTGTGACGGCTTCGTCGGCAATATCCTGCTCAAGTCCAGCGAAGGGTTGGCGACCATGATCTCCGGTCGCATCGAAGCCCTGTTCAAAAAAAACTTTGCATCAAAAATAGTCGGCGCAATGGCGCTGCCACTGATGAAGCGCCTGCAAGCGGATCTGGCGCCCGCACGGCATAACGGTGCAAGCTTCCTGGGTTTACAGGGAATTGTGGTGAAAAGCCACGGTTCTGCAGGGGTTCAGGGCTTGCAGAGTGCGATTCAGCGTGCCTTGATCGAGATTCAGGAAAACCTGCCGGAACGGATTCACGGGCGCCTGGAGGATTTGTTGCTTTAGGCGTTTTCGTCGGACAATGCTTAAATGTGACCGCTCAGTTCAATTTGCCATCCAACTGTCAGTTTCTTGCGTCCCCAAAACGGGACGTCAATTCTCCGACGACAAGATCATTAGGGGCTTGTTACATGTCTGCTTCCCTCGCATTCGTCTTTCCAGGACAGGGTTCGCAGTCCCTCGGCATGCTGGCCGAGTTGGGCGCGCAACATCCGGTGGTCCTCGAAACATTCAAAGAAGCATCCGACGCTCTCGGTTACGACCTGTGGGCACTGACCCAGCAAGGGCCGGAAGAGCAACTCAATCAAACCGATAAAACCCAGCCGGCGATTCTGACCGCCTCGATCGCCCTGTGGCGTCTGTGGCTGGCTGAAGGCGGCGCGCGTCCGGCTTACGTTGCCGGTCATAGCCTGGGCGAATACAGCGCACTGGTCGCTGCGGGTAGCCTGAGTCTGGGCGACGCGGTGAAGCTGGTAGAGCGTCGTGGCCAGCTGATGCAGGAAGCCGTTCCGGCCGGGCAGGGCGGGATGGCTGCCATCCTCGGTCTGGACGATGCTGACGTACTGGCAGCCTGTGCCGAAGCGGCGCAAGGCGAAGTGGTCAGCGCGGTCAACTTCAACTCCCCGGGTCAAGTCGTCATCGCCGGTGCCAAGGCTGCGGTCGAACGCGCCATCGAAGGCTGCAAGGCCCGTGGTGCAAAGCGCGCCATGCCGTTGCCGGTCAGCGTGCCGTCCCATTGCGAGCTGATGCGTCCGGCGGCAGAACGTTTCGCCGAGTCGATTGCTGCGATCGACTGGCAGGCACCACAGATTCCTGTGGTACAAAACGTCAGCGCGAACGTGCCGACTGATCTCGAAACCCTCAAGCGCGATCTGCTTGAACAGCTCTATAAGCCTGTGCGCTGGGTCGAGTCGGTCCAGGCATTGGCTGCCAAGGGCGCGACCCAGCTGGTCGAATGCGGTCCTGGCAAAGTGCTGGCCGGCCTGAACAAACGCTGCGCCGAAGGCGTGTCGACATCCAACCTCAATACCCCAGACGCCTTTGCTGCCGCCCGTGCAGCACTGGCCTGAAATCAGGAGAAGCTTGCATGAGTCTGCAAGGTAAAGTTGCACTGGTCACCGGTGCGAGCCGCGGTATTGGTCAGGCCATCGCCCTGGAACTGGGTCGTCAGGGGGCCATCGTTGTAGGCACCGCGACATCCGCTTCGGGTGCCGAACGCATCGCCGCGACCCTGAAGGAGAACGGTATTCAAGGCACTGGCCTGGAGCTCAATGTCACCAGCGACGAATCCGTTGCGGCGGTGCTGGCGAGCATCCAGGAGCAGTTCGGTGCGCCGGCGATCCTGGTAAACAATGCCGGTATCACCCGCGATAACCTGATGATGCGCATGAAAGATGACGAATGGCATGACGTCGTCGATACCAATCTGAACAGTCTGTTTCGCCTGTCCAAGGGCGTTTTGCGTGGCATGACCAAAGCCCGTTGGGGACGAATTATCAGTATTGGCTCGGTTGTGGGTGCCATGGGCAACGCAGGCCAAGTAAACTACGCTGCCGCCAAGGCCGGTCTGGAAGGTTTCAGCCGCGCACTGGCGCGTGAAGTTGGTTCGCGTTCGATTACGGTAAACTCGGTGGCCCCTGGGTTCATCGACACCGATATGACCCGCGAACTACCCGAGGCACAGCGTGAAGCCTTGCAGACGCAAATTCCGCTGGGCCGTCTGGGGCAAGCTCAAGAGATCGCGTCTGTGGTCGCTTTTCTTGCATCCGACGGTGCGGCTTACGTTACTGGGGCTACAATCCCGGTGAACGGCGGGATGTACATGAGTTAAATGTGACGGACTGCTTCAAAAAAATGTCATACGAGCTGTCTAAAATCCGTTATAAAGCTGCAATCTATTTATAGACAGAGGGCCACCGGGTTTGAGGAGTGAAGCTTTCAGTTGAAAAACTGAAAAGTCTTTCTATACACTTACCCACTGGCCAGCTGCCTGAATTTGTCCATTAGGAGTGAAAACAAGGTATGAGCACCATCGAAGAGCGCGTCAAGAAAATCGTTGCTGAGCAACTGGGCGTTAAAGAAGAAGAAGTGGTCAACACTGCTTCCTTCGTTGAAGACCTGGGTGCCGACTCCCTTGACACCGTTGAGCTGGTGATGGCTCTGGAAGAGGAATTCGAGACCGAAATCCCTGACGAAGAAGCTGAAAAGATCACTACTGTACAAGCTGCAATCGATTACGTTACAAACCACCAGGCTTAATAGCTTGTAATCGTTGCTTGCTGTCATGGAAAAACCGCACTGCCATCATGGCGTGCGGTTTTTTCTTTAGGCCTGATGCAAAGTCGTCATTTGAAAAAGGAGAGTGCTGTGTCGCGTAGACGCGTCGTAGTCACCGGTATGGGTATGTTGTCTCCACTGGGCACGGATGTGCCGAGCAGTTGGCAGGGCATTCTGGCTGGCCGCAGTGGCATTGGTCTGATCGAACACACCGACCTTTCTGCCTATTCCACCCGTTTTGGCGGCTCGGTAAAGGGCTTCAATGTCGAGGAATACCTGTCGGTCAAGGAAGCTCGCAAGCTCGACCTGTTCATTCAGTACGGTCTGGCAGCCGGTTTCCAGGCTGTGCGTAACGCAGGTCTTGAAGTCACCGACGCCAACCGTGAGCGCATCGGCGTGGCCATGGGTTCGGGTATTGGCGGTCTGACCAATATCGAAGAAACCAGCCGCACGCTGCATGATTCCGGGCCACGACGGATCTCTCCGTTTTTCGTGCCTGGCTCGATCATCAATATGATTTCCGGTTTCCTGTCGATCCACCTGGGTGCACAGGGCCCCAACTACGCCATCGCCACTGCGTGTACCACGGGTACGCACTGCATCGGCATGGCGGCACGCAACATCATGTACGACGAAGCCGACGTGATGATTGCCGGCGGCGCCGAGATGGCGGCTTGCGGATTGGGCATGGGCGGCTTCGGTGCCTCCCGCGCACTGTCGACCCGCAACGACGAGCCGACCCGCGCCAGCCGTCCATGGGACAAGGGCCGTGATGGCTTCGTGTTGTCCGACGGTGCCGGTGCGCTGGTGCTTGAAGAGCTGGAGCACGCCAAGGCTCGTGGTGCGACCATCTACGCCGAGCTGATCGGCTTCGGCACCAGTGGCGACGCCTACCACATGACTTCGCCGCCGGCGGACGGTGCAGGCGCTGCACGTTGCATTACCAACGCCCTGCGCGATGCGAAGATCAATAGCGATCAAGTCCAGTACATCAACGCCCACGGCACGTCGACTTCGGCCGGCGACCTCGCGGAAGCCTGCGCGATCAAATCGGTGTTCGGCGATCACGCCTACAAGCTGGCGGTCAGTTCGACCAAGTCCATGACCGGTCACCTGCTGGGTGCGGCGGGCGCGGTCGAAGCGATCTTCAGTGTGCTGGCAATCAACAGCCAGGTGGCGCCGCCGACCATCAACCTCGATGAGCCGGACGAAGGCTGCGACCTCGATTTCGTGCCGCACACCGCGCGCAATATGGATATCGACGTGGTGCTGTCCAACTCCTTCGGTTTTGGTGGTACCAACGGCTCGCTGGTGTTCCGCCGGTTTGCTGGCTGATGGACAGCTGGGTCGACGGTCAGCCGGCTGACGCTCTGTCGCTGAAGGATCGCGGCCTGGCCTACGGCGATGGTCTGTTCGAGACCATCGCCGTGCGCGGCGGGCAGCCGCTGTTGCTAGACCGGCATTTGTCGCGTCTGGCCGATGGCTGTTCGCGCCTGGCGATTACTGCCGATCACGCGCTGATCCGCAGCGAACTGCTGACCTACGCCGCTGTTCTGGGTGAGGGTGTGCTTAAACTCATCCTCACTCGTGGCGACAGCTTGCGCGGTTACGCCCCCGATCCTGCGGCCCAGACCCGACGCATTCTGCAAGGCAATCCTCCTGCTGCTTATCCTGTGGTTCATGGAGAGCAGGGCGTTCGCCTCTTCCCCTGCACCACACGACTGTCCAGACAACCCTTGCTCGCCGGGCTCAAACATCTGAACCGTCTTGAGCAAGTCATTGCCCGCTCCGAATGGCAAGACACCGAGCATGCCGAAGGCTTGATGCTCGATCACGCCGGGCGCGTGGTCGAAGGCGTGTTCAGCAATCTGTTCATGGTGCGCGACGGTGTGTTGATCACCGCCGATCTCAAACGCTGCGGTGTCGCCGGCGTGATGCGTGCGGAATTATTGTTTCAAGCCGAGTCGTTGGGAATCCCCACGCAAATCACCGACATCACCCTCGAACAACTGCAATGGGCTGATGAAGTCTTTGTCTGCAACAGCGTGTATGGCGTTTGGCCGGTGCGCGCCTACGCAGCACTGAGCTGGCCGGTTGGGCCGCTCACCCGTAAACTCCAAACCATTGCCCGCGCGCTACTGGATGCTTGATACGTGAGACGTAAATTCTTGCTGCTGCTGGAAACCGGCCTGGTTCTGGCAGGGCTATGTCTGGGCGCTTCGGCCTGGAAAATCCATTCGGCGCTGGAACAGCCGCTGAACATTACCCAGGAACAACTGCTGGAAGTGCCCAAAGGCACGACACCCACCCGCACTTTCTATCGACTCGAAGCCGATGGCGTCATCAAGGACGCTTTCTGGTTGCGCGTGTACTGGCGCTTCAACCTGGCCGGACAACCGCTGCACAAAGGTGAGTACCGCATGCAGCCCGGCATGACCGTTGAAAGCCTGATCGACCTGTGGAAGCGCGGGGAAATGGTTCAGTACAGCCTGACCCTGGTCGAAGGCTGGAATTTTCATCAGGTTCGTGCGGCCCTGGCCAAGGATGAAAAGCTCGAGCAGACGCTGAACGGCTTGAGCGATAGCGAAGTGATGGACAAGCTCGGTCACACCGGGATCTTTCCGGAAGGGCGATTCTTCCCGGACACTTACCGATTCGTGCGGGGCATGACTGACGTCGAGCTGCTGAAAAAAGCCTACGACCGCCTCGATGAAGTCCTCGCCAGGGAGTGGGGGCAGCGCGCGGCGGACGTGCCGTACACCGAACCTTATCAAGCGCTGATCATGGCTTCGCTGGTGGAAAAGGAAACTGGCGTACCGCAAGAGCGGGGGCAGATCGCCGGCGTGTTCGTGCGGCGCATGGAAATGGGCATGCTGTTGCAGACTGATCCGACCGTGATCTACGGCCTCGGTGATCGTTACAACGGCAAGTTGACCCGCGCGCATCTCAAGGAAGCGACCCCTTACAATACCTACGTGATCTCCGGCCTGCCGCCGACGCCGATTGCGATGGTCGGCCGCGAAGCGATCCACGCAGCGTTGAATCCGGTGGCCGGCAACAGTCTGTATTTTGTCGCGCGCGGCGATGGCAGCCATGTGTTCTCCGATGATCTGGACGCCCATAACAATGCGGTGCGCGAATTCCAGCTCAAGCGCCGCGCCGATTATCGCTCCAGCCCGGCGCCGGTCACCGCGCCAGAAGCGACAGATCAACAGGCGCTGATCCCCGCGGCTTCGCCCGACACGGCCCCTGAGGCTTTGTCACCGGTGACGCCGCAAGAGCCGGTTCAGCCACCGACTCAAGAGGCAACCCAAGAACCGGCTCAGGAACCTGCCCAAGAGCCCGCTGCTGCGCCTGTGCCCGAACCGGATGCAACCGCGCCGCAAAGCCCGCAATGATTCTGACTAAGGACTGCCCGTGACTGGCTTGTTTATTACCCTGGAAGGCCCCGAAGGCGCCGGCAAGAGCACCAACCGTGAATACCTGGCCGAGCGCCTGCGCGCCGCCGGTATCGAAGTGGTGCTGACCCGCGAGCCGGGCGGCACGCCTTTGGCCGAGAAGATCCGCGAGGTGCTGTTGGCGCCGGTCGATGAAGTCATGGACCCGGACACCGAGTTGTTGCTGGTGTTTGCCGCGCGCGCCCAGCATCTGGCCGGTGTGATCCGTCCGGCGCTGGCCCGTGGTGCGGTGGTGTTGTGTGATCGCTTCACCGATTCGACCTATGCCTATCAGGGTGGCGGTCGTGGCTTGTCGCTGGAGCGCATCGCGACGCTGGAAACGTTCGTTCAGGGCGATCTGCGCCCGGACCTGACATTGATTTTCGATCTGCCGGTGGAAGTGGGTCTGGCTCGCGCCAGCGCTCGCGGTCGCCTGGATCGCTTCGAGCTGGAAGGCCGGACGTTTTTCGACGCCGTGCGCAGTGCGTTTCTCAAGCGTGCTGAAGCTGATCCGGCGCGTTATGTGCTGGTCGATGCCGCTCAACCGCTGGCGCAGGTTCAACAGTCGCTGGATGCGTTGCTGCCGCGTTTGCTGGAGTTGACCCGTGGCTGAAGCCTATCCGTGGCAGGACGGTCTCTGGCAGCAATTGGCCGGTCGCAAGCAACATGCTCACGCCTATCTGCTGCACGGCCCGGCCGGGATCGGCAAGCGTGCGCTGGCCGAGCGTTTGATGGCCAGCCTGCTGTGCCAGCGCCCGACGGCGCAGGATGCTTGCGGCGAATGCAAATCCTGCCTGTTGCTGAAGGCGGGCAGTCATCCCGACAACTACATCCTGGAACCGGAAGAAGCCGACAAGGCGATCAAGGTCGATCAGGTGCGTGATCTGGTCAGCTTCGTGGTGCAGACCTCGCAGATGGGTGGCCGCAAAGTGGTATTGATCGAGCCGGTCGAGTCGATGAACATCAACGCTGCCAACGCCTTGCTCAAAAGTCTTGAAGAGCCGTCCGGCGATACGGTTCTGCTGCTGGTCAGCCATCAGACCAGCCGTCTGTTGCCGACCATCAAGAGCCGTTGCGTGCAGCAGGCCTGCCCGCTGCCGAGCGAGGCCATGAGTCTGGCGTGGCTGGCCAAGTCACTGCCGGACTGTTCCGAAGAAGAACGCATCGAACTGCTGACCCTGGCCGCCGGTTCGCCGCTGGCTGCCGTCAACTTGCAGGCCCAGGGCGTGCGCGAACAGCGGGCGCTGGTGGTCGATGGCGTCAAGAAGTTGCTCAAGCAGCAGCAATCGCCGACGCAACTGGCCGAAGGCTGGAACGCGATTCCGCTGTTGCTGCTGTTCGACTGGTTCTGCGATTGGTCGAGCCTGATCCTGCGTTATCAGCTGACGCAGGACGAAGCAGGGCTGGGGCTGGCCGATATGCGCAAAGTCATTCAGTACCTGGCCCAGAAAAGCGCACAGGACAAAGTCCTGAACATTCAGGACTGGATCCTGGCACAGCGCCAGAAGGTCATGAGTAAAGCCAACCTCAATCGGGTGCTGTTGCTGGAAGCGTTGCTGGTGCAATGGGCGTCTTTGCCTGGCCAAAAATGACTAGACTCTGAACATCAGCAGTGGAGGTCAGCATGAATGAAGCCGTCAATCCGGGCCCGCGCAATGGCATTTTGTCCCTGACCATCAAGGACAAGTCCGTGCTTTACGCGGCCTACATGCCGTTCATCAAGAACGGTGGCCTGTTTATTCCGACCAACAAAAGCTACAAGTTGGGCGATGAGGTATTCATGCTGCTGAACCTGATGGACGAGCCGGAAAAAATCCCGGTAGCCGGCAAGGTCACCTGGATCACGCCCAAAGGCGCTCAAGGCAATCGCGCCGCTGGCGTCGGCGTGCAGTTCAACGACGGCGACGACACCGCCCGAAGTCGAATTGAAACCCATCTGGCCGGATCCCTGAAGTCCGACCGTCCCACCCATACGATGTAAGTTGCAGTCCTTTTATGCTCGTAGATTCCCATTGCCACCTTGATCGCCTCGACCTCGCCGCCCACGACGGTTCCCTGGATGCCGCACTCGATGCGGCCCGACAGCGCGGGGTAGGGCATTTTCTGTGCATCGGCGTCAGCGTCGACAACGCGGCTGACGTCAAAGCCCTGGCCGACCGTTACGACGACGTCGACTGTTCCGTCGGTGTGCATCCGCTGGATGTGCAACCGGGTGCTGCACCGGCGCTGGATTGGCTGTTGCAGGAGCTCAACCACCCGCGTGTGGTTGCGATCGGTGAAACCGGCCTGGATTATCACTACGAGCCCGAAGCGGCGGAGTTGCAGCAGGAATCGTTTCGCTTGCACCTGCAAGCCGCGCAGCAGACCGGTAAGCCAGTGATCATTCACACCCGTGGCGCCCGGGCCGACACCTTGAGCCTGTTGCGTGAGGCCGCGCTGCCTCAGGCCGGCGTCCTGCACTGCTTTACCGAAGACTGGGACATGGCTAAAGCGGCACTGGACATGGGGTATTACATCTCCTTGTCCGGCATAGTCACCTTCCGCAATGCCGATGCGCTGCGTGACGTGGCCAGCAAGGTGCCCGCTGACCGCTTGCTGGTGGAAACCGACTCGCCGTACCTGGCGCCGATCCCCTATCGCGGCAAGCCGAACCTGCCGCAGTATGTGCGGGAAGTGGCAGAGTTTCTGGCGATGTTGCGCGGTGAGTCCTATGAGCGGTTTGCCGAGCAGACCACTGAGAATTTCAAGCGGCTGTTTCCGTTGGCGCACGTCAGGGCGTCGGCGTAACGCCGGAAAGATCGCAGCCTTCGGCAGCTCCTACGGGGGCGATGCCCCCTGAATCGCAGGCAAAAAAAACCCGGGTTCTGGGGGGTGAATCCGGGCTAAGACCATTAGGAGTAAAACAATGGTACGCGGTCCGTTGGTACCAATATCGGCGCGGCACTTGGGGGAGATGCCCCGCCGACAGTTGAAGTATTGATCAGTATTGCGCCGAGTCCAGTTTGCCGGCCGAGGTTTTTAAACAATTTTGGAATACGTGCGCTTCGGAAGCGTTCTCATTAAATGGCGGCCCTGCCAGAATTCATCAAGAAACACAGATATGGTCGGATGATCCGTGCATTTTGCCGCAAGTTAGGCATAATACGCGGCTTCGAATTTTGACCCCAACAGACCTTTTCTTATGCATAAAGAACCTCGTAAGGTCCGTGAATTTCGTCGCCGCGAGCAAGAAATTCTCGATACCGCGCTCAAGCTGTTCCTCGACCAAGGTGAAGACAGTGTCACCGTCGAGATGATTGCTGATGCCGTCGGTATCGGCAAAGGCACGATTTACAAGCACTTCAAATCGAAGGCGGAGATCTATCTGCGCCTGATGCTCGATTACGAGCGCGATTTGAACGAGCTGTTGCATTCGGCAGACGTCGACAAGGACAAGGAAGCCCTGTCCCGGGCCTACTTCGAATTCCGCATGCGCGATCCGCAACGCTACCGCTTGTTCGATCGCCTTGAAGAAAAGGTGGTCAAGGGCAACCAGGTGCCGGAGTTGGTCGAGGAGTTGCACAAGATCCGCGCCTCGAACTTCGAACGCCTGACCCTGCTGATCAAGGGCCGGATCAGCGAAGGCAAACTCGAAGACGTGCCGCCTTACTACCATTACTGCGCGTCCTGGGCGCTGGTGCACGGCGCCGTGGCGCTGTATCACTCGCCGTTCTGGAGCAATGTGCTGGAAGATCAGGAAGGTTTCTTCCAGTTCCTGATGGACATCGGCGTGCGGATGGGCAACAAGCGCAAGCGCGACAGTGACACCCCCAGCAGCTAAGTCATTCAGCTGCCTTATTGCGCCATGATATTCGCACCATGGCGCAATGCGTCAGGAATATACTCAGGCATGGGACTTGCTAAAACTTGATTTGTAAGTCAGTTTTTACGCCGTCCGATTTCCTTGTGCCGGAGTGATCATGATCGTTGACCGTCAAGGCAGGCGTTTTCGCAATCTGCGCATCAGCCTGACCTCCGCCTGCAACTACGCGTGTACCTACTGCGTGCCCAACGGCAAGCGGCTGGTCGCTGCGCAGGATGAACTGTCGGCCGAAGCCATGGCACGCGGTGTGGCGTATCTGATCGAAGCCGCCGGCATCGAGCGACTGCGTATTACCGGCGGTGAGCCGCTGGTCAGCCCCAAACTAGAAGCCTTCATGACCGCCGTCGGGCAGATGGGCTTGCAAGACATCAGCCTGACCACCAATGGTCAACTGCTGGCGAAAAAACTCCCCCTTCTGGTCGACGCCGGCATCCGCCGCATCAACGTTTCCCTCGATACGCTGGATGCTAGTGCATTCCGCAGCATTGCCCGCGGCGGTGATCTGGCGACGGTACTCGACGGCATGGACCAGGCCAGCGCCGCCGGTATGAAGATCAAGGTCAACATGGTGCCGTTGCGCGGGCAGAACCTCGATCAGGTGATGCCGCTGCTCGATTACTGTCTGGAGCGTGGCTATGAGCTGCGCTTCATTGAGCTGATGCGCATGGGGCACCTGGCCAGTGACAACAACGCTTTTCTGCAACAGTTCGTCAGCCTTCACCAGTTGCTGAGCCTGATCGGTGATCGCTATGAATATCTTCAGGCCAATGCGCCCGTCGATGCCACCGCGGTGCGCTATGAAATTCCGGGGCAGGGTTACTTTGGTGTGATCGCCAACGAAAGCGTTCCGTTCTGCCGCACCTGCTCGCGACTGCGCTTGTCGTCGACTGGCTGGCTGCATGGCTGCCTGTCGTCGAGCAACCGTCACTATATTGGTGATCTGTTGGACAAGCCTCGCCATCAGGCGCTGCCTGCCTTGCAGAGACTTTTGGTGAAGGCGTTGGGTGACAAGCAGGAAGTGGCGTTCTCGGGTGGTGCCACAGTCATGAAGATTATCGGCGGCTGATTCGGCCTCTTCGCGGGCAAGCCCGCTCCCACAGGGATTAACGCGAAACCTGTGGGAGCGTGGCTTGCCCGCGATGCGATCTATCAGGCGACGATGAACATGAGCTGGCGCGGAAGCTGCATCCCATGGCCATTCGCCGGTTTTCCGTCACCGGCCTCTGGAGGGTAGGATGCGTAGCCTGGTTTTGCTGCTGGCCGTTTTGGCGCTTGGCGGCTGCATGAATGTCAGCGATCTGGCTGAAGGGACTCGCTACCACATGAGCGACGCGGGTCTGCTCGACCACAGCGATAGTCGCCGGGTGAACAACCTGCGCATTCAGCCGGACTCGTTCGTCTATATCGCCCAAGGCGCTTTTGCGCCGCCGGGCAGCGCGGTTTACCCGCGACCTAACGTGATTGCCGAGGTCGCCTTCGACGGCTTTATCGAATACTTCCCGATGGTCCGCCGCGCACGTGCGCCGGAAGGCCTCGAACAGGCCATGGGCGAAGCCCGTGCGGCCGGTGCGCATTACCTGCTCTATACCCGTTTCGCCAAGTCTGATGATCGCATCGGCAACTCGGACGAATGGCTTGATCAGGAAGCCGTGGATCGCCTCGGTATCGACACCGGCGTGATTCAGATCATGTTGATCGAGACCGGCACCCAGTATTTGATTGATACTGCGCGTATCAAGAGTCGTGGCGGTTTGCTGACGTTCCACGACAAAAAGCCAGAAGACCTGATGGGCCCGCCGCTGGAGCAATACGCGCGTAGCCTGTTGGGGCTCAGCGACCAGTAATTCCAAGGAGAACGCCATGAGTGGTCCGCAAAAAGCCAACGACCTGTTGGGGCAAATCCCCAAGACCAAAGGCTTGCCACCGGTCCACCTGTGGAACCCCGACTTCTGCGGCGACATCGACATGCGCATCGCCCGCGACGGCACCTGGTATTACCTGGGCACGCCGATCGGGCGCAAGCCGATGGTCAAACTGTTCTCCACCATCATTCGCCGCGACGGCGATGATTATTTCCTGATTACCCCGGTCGAGAAAGTCGGCATCAAGGTCGACGATGCACCGTTTGTGGCAATTGCCGTGGATGTCGAAGGCGAGGGTGAAGCCCAGGTCTTGCGCTTCACCACCAACGTCGATGAAACCGCCGAGGCCGGTGCGGAACATGCGATCCGCGTGGTGATCGATCCGGTGACACAAGAGCCTGCTCCTTACGTGCATGTGCGCACCAACCTGGAAGCCCTGATTCACCGCAATGTGTTTTATCAATTGGTAGAGCTGGCGGTGACCCGCGAGATCGACGGGCAGCGTTGGCTCGGCGTGTGGAGCGGCGGCCTATTCTTCCCCATCGGACTCGAGCCGTAACGGTATCAAAATGTGGGAGCGGGTTTGCTCGCGAAGGCGTCGGCACATCCAATATTGATGCGCCAGACAGACCGCTTTCGCGAGCAAGCCCGCTCCCACATTTGATTGCGTTTTAACTGGAGGAATTCGGTCAGGTGTGGGAGCGGGCTTGCCCTCGAAGGGGCCTTCAGTCGTTTAGATATCCAGCTTGCGCGCCGCCTCAACCCCGGCCGCGCTGAGCTTGATCGGCAAGTTCAACGAGTGCTCACCGGCCTCGTTGCAGATCACATGACCCTGCTGGATCAACCCGCGATCCTGCAGCGTGGCGAGGGTGCTGGCCACGACTTTCTCCCCCCGGTAGTTGTCCAGGACCTCCTTGCCCAGCCCACTCGGGTGGGCGTGCAGCAGACGGGTCAGGACTTCTTTCTCAAGGTTTTTATCGACGTTCATGGTTACCTCTTCATGGATGTGGAAAGCTCGCGTGGGCGATTTATTGGCTGGCGCCACCTTCGGAACCCGAGCCACCGGTGGTGGTTTTCGAGCCGATGCCGGTGCCGGCGTTATCGGGTGTCCGGGTGTCGGGCATGTTCATTCCACCTTGACGGCCCGCGTCGTTTCCCTGGATCCGCGGGTCGGTGCCCGTGGACGGAGGCAGGCTGCTGTCGACGCCCGTGCCATTGGTGTTGTTGCCGGGTGCACTTGGGATGGCGGGGGATTTTGGTTTTTCGACCGGGTCGGTCGGGCCGGTACCGGCGGTGGTGGCGGCGAAGGCAGCAGAGGACAGCAGGGTAGCGAGAGCGAGGACGGTCAATCGGAACATGCTCATGGTGTCGTCTCCATTTAATTAGAGTCCTTACCTGATGTTGGTCCGCCCCCGATTTGGTTTGGTGCCTGATGAACGACGAACGGTTCAGGCCTGCTGCAGCGTCTTGACCCTGAAGCGGCGCGACTGGCCGGAGTAATGCCTACACATGACCCCCATGTGCGACTGAAGAGCTTTTGTGGCGAGGGAGCTTGCTCCCGCTGGACTGCGAAGCAGTCCCTGTCACAGATGACTCTGTTTACCTGAAAGACCGCGTCGCTTGTTTTGGGGCTGCTGCGCAACCCAGCGGGAGCAAGCTCCCTCGCCACAAACTGCTCGTCGACTTAGTATGGCGTTTTCCACTTCTGACGAAGGCACGTCCATGACAATCGAAATCCGCCCGGCGACCCCCAGCGATGCACCGCAAATCCTCGGGTTCATCACCGAATTGGCCGATTACGAGCGTGCCCGCCACGAAGTCATTGCCAGCGTCGCCGATATCGAACGCAGCCTGTTCAGCGAAGGCGCCACCGCCCATGGCCTGATCTGCCTGCGTGACGGCTTGCCGATCGGTTTCGCCGTGTTCTTCTTCAGTTATTCCACCTGGCTCGGCAGTAACTGCCTGTACCTGGAAGACCTCTACATCACCCCCGAACAGCGCGGTGGCGGCGCCGGTAAAACCCTGCTGCGGCACTTGGCGAAAATCGCCTGCGCCAATGATTGCGGACGGTTTGAATGGAGCGTGCTGGACTGGAACAAGCCGGCGATCGAGTTCTATAAATCGTTGGGTGCGCAGCCACAGGAGGAGTGGGTGCGGTATCGGATGGATGGGGCGGTGTTAAGGGATTTTGCCGCGGGCAATTGAATCTTTAAAAGATCGTCCGAACGCGGCCCGAGCCTTCGGGAGGGGGAGTGCAAGCGCTACTTTGAGCGTAATGCTGGTGACGAGCGCGCTGCCTGATCCAACGCAGAACCATTGTGGGAGCAAGCCCGCTCCCACAGGGGATCTGTGTTGGATTGTGGATCCCGGGCAACAAAAAGGCCCCCATTTCGGGAGCCTTGTTGTTCAGCGATTCAACTTACATGTTCGGATAAGTCGGGCCGCCAGCACCTTCCGGTGCCACCCAGGTGATGTTCTGTGCAGGGTCCTTGATGTCGCAGGTCTTGCAGTGAACGCAGTTCTGGGCATTGATCTGGAAGCGCTTCTCGCCATCTTCCTGGGTCACCACTTCGTACACGCCGGCCGGGCAGTAGCGTTGGGCAGGTTCATCGTACATCGGCAGGTTCTTGGCGATCGGGATGCTCAGGTCGGTCAACTTCAGGTGGCAAGGCTGCTCTTCTTCATGGTTGGTCCCCGAGATGAACACCGAGCTGAGTTTGTCGAAACTGATCTTGCCGTCCGGTTTCGGGTAGTCGATCTTCTTGCAGTCGACCGCCAGCTTCAGGCAAGCGTAATCCGGCTTGGTGTCGTGCAAGGTGAACGGCAGTTTGCCGCCGAAGATGTTCTGGTCCAGCCAGTTGAAACCACCGCCGACGATGGCGCCGAACTTGTGGATCGCCGGGCCGAAGTTACGGCTGGCGAACAGTTCGTCGTAGAGCCAGCTCTTCTTGAACGCGTCGACGTAAGTGGTCAGCTCTTCGGTGCCGTCCTTCTCGGCGAACAGCGCTTCGGCAACGGATTCAGCGGCGAGCATGCCGGACTTCATCGCGGTGTGGCTGCCTTTGATCTTGGCGAAGTTCAGGGTGCCGAGGTCGCAACCGATCAGCGCGCCGCCCTTGAAGACCATTTTCGGCAGCGAGTTCAGGCCACCCTTGCAGATGGCGCGGGCGCCGTAGCTGATGCGCTTGCCGCCTTCCAGGTACTGCTTGAGCACCGGGTGATGCTTGAGGCGCTGGAACTCGTCGAACGGCGACAGGTAGGTGTTGCTGTAGGAAAGATCGACGATCAGACCGACGACCACCTGATTGTTTTCCAGGTGATAAAGGAACGAACCGCCAGTGTTCTCGGTGCCCATGATGTCCAGCGGCCAGCCGGCGGTGTGAACCACCAGGCCTGGTTGATGCTTGGCCGGGTCGATTTCCCAGATTTCCTTCAGGCCAATGCCGTAGTGCTGGGCGTCGGCTTCGCTGTCGAGGTTGAAGCGCTTGATCAACTGCTTGCCGATGTGGCCGCGGCAACCTTCGGCGAACAGCGTGTATTTGCCACGCAATTCCATGCCCGGGGTGTACAGGCCTTCTTTCGGGTGACCTTCGCGGTCAACGCCCAGATCACCGGTGATGATCCCGCGAACCACGCCGTTTTCGTCGATCAGCGCTTCCTGAGCGGCGAAGCCCGGGTAGATTTCTACGCCCAGGTTTTCGGCCTGCTGAGCCAGCCAGCGGCACAGGTTGCCCAGGGAGATGATGTAGTTGCCTTCGTTGTGCATGGTCTTGGGCACAAAGAGGTCAGGAATTTTTTGCGCGCTGTCGGCGTTCTTGAGAACGAAGATGTCGTCGCGAGTCACCGGCGTGTTCAGCGGGGCGCCGAGTTCTTTCCAGTCCGGGAACAATTCGTTCAGGGCGCGTGGTTCGAACACGGCACCGGACAGGATGTGAGCACCCACTTCGGAGCCTTTTTCGACCACGCAGACGCTGATTTCCTTACCGGCTTCAGCAGCCTTCTGCTTCAAGCGGCAGGCGGCGGAAAGACCAGCGGGGCCGGCACCGACGATGACCACGTCGAATTCCATGTATTCGCGTTCCACAGGTAATCTCCTACTCAAGGCTCAACAGTTTTTTTTCTAATTGGAGGTTTGGTGTCGCATCCATGAAATCCTGCGCAATGCAGGAAGAGGACAATCGATGGACCACCTTTCTCTCTGGGTGGCGCATTATATCTACACCACTCTCAGCGTCCAATACAAACGTTTGTTTGAATTGGCTCAAAGCCAGAGAAATCAAAGTCACGCGGCTTATGAACGGCTATTTTGCCGTATTGACCGGAATAGGCGTTCCGGTCAAGATACGGGCGGTTTTGCGCTCGCCGTAGGCTGACTGTTGGTTTCAAGAGCACCTCTAAAGACAGGGCGATGGCAGTGCAAGGTGATGCGCCGCGCAGTGTTGGCGCGCAGTTTACACGCCGCGATATTGAATGACTTGTTGGTCACCACTGACGAACGGTCATCAACATCATGAGCGGTGGTCACTTGACACGTATGCCGGCGTTTTTAGAGGTGCCCTTGCGCCCGATGAGCATCAACCGCCAGGTTCGCCTAGGCGACTTTCTTTTCACCGGAGAGTAACGAGGAATCCATGAAGGTTCTTGTAGCTGTCAAACGCGTTGTGGATTACAACGTCAAGGTTCGCGTCAAGGCGGACAATTCCGGCGTCGACCTCGCCAACGTCAAGATGTCGATGAACCCGTTCTGCGAAATCGCAGTGGAAGAAGCCGTACGCCTGAAAGAGAAAGGTGTTGCGACTGAAATCGTCGTCGTCTCCATCGGCCCGTCCACCGCTCAAGAGCAACTGCGCACTGCGCTGGCTCTGGGTGCCGACCGCGCCATCCTCGTCGAATCCGCTGAAGATCTGACTTCCCTGGCCGTTGCCAAACTGTTGAAAGCTGTTGTCGACAAGGAACAGCCTCAGCTGGTGATCCTTGGCAAACAAGCCATCGACAGCGACAACAACCAGACTGGCCAGATGCTCGCTGCATTGAGCGGTTACGGTCAGGGCACCTTCGCTTCGAAAGTCGAAGTGTCCGGCGACAGCGTTGCCGTGACCCGCGAAATCGACGGCGGCGCACAGACGGTTTCCCTGAAACTGCCAGCCATCGTCACCACCGACCTGCGTTTGAACGAGCCGCGCTACGCGTCCCTGCCAAACATCATGAAAGCCAAGAAGAAGCCTCTCGAAGTGCTGACTCCGGACGCTTTGGGCGTTTCCACCGCCTCCACCAACAAGACCGTGAAAGTCGAAGCGCCAGCTGCACGCAGCGCGGGTATCAAGGTCAAGTCGGTGGCTGAACTGGTCGAGAAACTGAAAAACGAAGCGAAGGTAATCTAAATGACTATCTTGGTTATTGCTGAACACGACAACAAAGTGCTGGCCCCGGCCACACTGAACACCGTGGCCGCTGCTGCCAAAATCGGCGGCGACATCCACGTGCTGGTTGCAGGTCAGGGCGCTGGCGCCGTGGCTGAAGCCGCTGCGAAAATCGCTGGCGTGACTAAAGTGCTGGTGGCCGACAACGCCGCCTACGCTCACCAACTGCCGGAAAACGTTGCGCCGCTGGTGGTCGAACTGGGCGCTGCTTACAGCCACATCCTGGCTGCCGCGACCTCCAACGGCAAAAACATCCTGCCGCGCGTTGCCGCTCAGCTGGACGTTGACCAGATCTCCGAGATCATCTCGGTCGAAAGCGCTGACACCTTCAAGCGCCCGATCTACGCCGGTAACGCCATCGCTACCGTTCAATCGAACGCTGCGGTCAAGGTGATCACCGTGCGTGCCACCGGTTTCGACCCGGTTGCTGCGGAAGGCGGTTCGGCTGCTGTTGAAGCGGTTGCTGCTGCTCACGATGCTGGTACTTCGAGCTTCGTTGGCGAAGAACTGGCCAAGTCCGATCGTCCGGAACTGACCGCTGCCAAGATCGTCGTTTCCGGCGGTCGCGGCATGCAGAACGGCGACAACTTCAAACACCTGTACGCCTTGGCCGACAAGCTGGGCGCTGCCGTTGGTGCTTCTCGCGCCGCGGTCGACGCAGGTTTCGTACCCAACGACATGCAGGTCGGTCAGACCGGCAAGATCGTTGCTCCACAGCTGTACATCGCCGTCGGTATCTCCGGCGCGATCCAGCACCTGGCCGGCATGAAAGACTCCAAAGTGATCGTTGCGATCAACAAGGACGAAGAAGCGCCGATCTTCCAGGTGGCCGATTACGGCCTGGTGGCGGACCTGTTCGAAGCCATCCCTGAGTTCGAGAAGCTGGTCTAATCCAGCGGCTTGACCTATAAAGAGCCCGACCTTTTGGTCGGGCTTTTTTTTTGTTCTTCTGTAGGAGCTGTCGAGTGAAACGAGGCTGCGATCTTTTGATCTTTTGCTTTTAATTCAAGTAGACCTGAAAAAATCGCAGCCTCGTTTCACTCGACAGCTCCTACAGGCGAATTAAACGGATTTGGGTGGGAGAGTGTCGTGCGCCGAGTATTCGGTTGGTCATTACTGCTGGGCCTGACGGTATTACCGACACTGTCCGTTGCCGCGGGCAAGTGCGAACGCCTGGTGGTCACCGGCAGTCCGGACGCGCCGCCGTACCTGTGGCAAGACCTGCAAAATCCCAAACACCTGATCGGCGCCAGTGCCGATCTGTTGCAGCAAGTGGCGGGGGAGTTGGGGATCAAGGTCGAGTTGCTGTATGCCGGCAAACGCTCCCAGGCCCTCGATGAAGTGCGCAGCGGGCGCATGGACATGCTGGCGGACGCGCCGTTGACGGTCAGCGAACTGGAAACCCTGGATTACATCCATCCTCCGTTGCTGGAAAACGATTACCTGGTCTGGACCCGAAAAGATTCGTCTCTGGTCTACAACGAAACACAAGACCTCCACGGTCATCCCGGCGCGTTGTCGGAAAAGTCTCGAATGACCCAGGCATTTGGTACGTTCGCCGAGCAGCAATTGACCCTTGTGCGTACACCAAACCTGACCCAGGCCTTTCAGAAATTGCTGTTGGGCGAGGTGGAATTTGTTCTCGCGGGACGTTACTCCGGCATGGCGGCCGCACAAACACTGAGCATGGCCAACGATCTGGTGGCACGTTCACAGCCGGTAGACAAACCTGGTCTGTTCCTCGCGGTTTCCCATAACTCCGCCTGCAACGATCCGTGGTTGCGCGGACAGCTGGCCAAAAAGATGACAGAATTGCCCGCGTCCGGACTGACGGAAGCTGTGCTGCAACGCAACATCGAGCGTTGGAAAGCGCAGCAACAGCAACAGAAACAACCCGTCAGCACCCCAAAACAGTAGGGATTTTTAGTGAGTATTCGACCTCTTTTCGCTGCCCTGGCCGTTCTGGCTCTGGCGGGTTGTGCAGCCGATCCGGCGCCGAATGAACAAATACGCCTGACCGAACAGGCACTGATACAAGCCAAAGCCGTGGGCGCCACCGCCGACGAGGTGCCGGAACTGAAACTGGCCGAAGACAAGTTCAGCCGTGCCCAGGGCGACATGACCGATCAATCCTACAAGCACGCACGGATGCGCGCTGAACAGGCCGAACTGGACGCACGTCTGGCCGAAGCCAAGGTCCTTACCCTCAAAAGTGAAGAGCAGTTGAACGTGCTCAATACCCGCATCACTCGTCTGCGCAAGCAAGTGGGAGATGCCCAATGAGCCTCAAGTCCAGCGTCATCGGCGGCTTGATCCTGGCAGGTTGCGCCAGCCTGTATGGCTGCGCCGGCCAGCACAGCGAGAGTGCGTTGCAAAACGCGAGTGCCGACTTCCAGAAGGTCAAGGAAGATTCCAACGTGCTGCGAATCGCGCCGAAAGACGTGATTCGCGCCGGTGAGTCCCTGGCCCGCGCCGATCGCCTTTCCAGCTACTGGGGCAGCGGTTCGGACGTGGTGCATTACGCCTACCTGAGCCAGCGCTACAGCGACATCGCCCGGGAGCACACCAATCAGGTGCTCAACGAAGAGCGCGCGGCGAAGCTCGAACTGGAGCGTCAGCGCCTGCAACTGGCTTTGCGCGAGTCGAAGTTGCTCAGCGTGCAACAGCAGGGCAAGTGGCTCGAAGAACAGATTGTCTCGCTCGCCACCACCCAGACCGACCGCGGTCTGGTGATGACCTTGGGCGATGTGCTGTTCGACACCGGCGAAGCGGAGTTGAAAAACTCGGCGAACCGCGTGGTGTTGAAGATCGTGCAGTTCCTGCAGCTCAACCCCAAACGCGTCGTACGCATTGAAGGTTACGCCGACAGCACCGGCGGCAAGCAGGAAAACCTCAAGCTGTCCCGAGACCGTGCGCAATCGGTGGCCAATGTGCTGATGGACCTGGGCATCGACGATAAACGCATTCAGGTCGAAGGGTATGGCGACGAATACCCGGTGGACGCGAACGCCTCCGAACGGGGCCGTGCGCAGAACCGGCGGGTGGAAATTGTGTTCTCCGACGAAAAAGGCCAGCTCGGCGCCGCCCGTTAACGGTTGCTTCATCGCGACACCAGAAATCCTGTAGGAGCTGTCGAATGAAATGAGGCTGCGATCTTTTGATCTTGCTCTTGATACTCAAGTGGGCCAGGAAAGATCGCAGCCTCGTTTCACTCGACAGCTCCTACACAGCTCCTACAACCCGGCCTGCCCGTCAGCGCCGGGTTTTTTTGCGCCTGCCAACTGCCACACGCTTTTCAATAAAAACAGTACAGTTTTTGCTGACACTGCACTGTACGGTCGACTATTGTGGCAACTGTCCCAGTACACTTCTAAACTGTTCCGGTATTGTTTCGCACAAGAATAAAATGCCCGTGAAATCGAGTGCTGCGTCATGACCAATCTCTTGCTCTACCAACGTATTGCTCAGCAACTGGCCGAAGACATCCGCCGTGGAGTCTATCAACCGGGGGAGCGCGTGCCTTCGGTGCGCAAGATGAGCTCGCAGCTCAACGTCAGCCATGCCACGGTGTTGCAGGCCTACGCCAATCTCGAAGATCAGGGGCTGATCCGTGCCCGGCCGCAGTCGGGTTATTACGTGCACCAGACGCCGGCCCTGACTGCGCCGACCCCGGACATCGCCCGGGTCGAGCGTCCCGGTCTGGTCACCCGCAGCAGCATCATTCAACAAGTGTTGGTCGAATCCCGCCGCGAGGGCGTGTTCCCCTTGGGCGCGGCGGTCCCGAGTGTCGATTACCTGCCGGTGCGGGCGCTGCATCAGCAATTGGCCAAGGTCACCCGTTTTCATAGCCCGCGTGCCTTCAGCTACATGTTCAGCCCCGGTTTCGAGCCGCTGCGCCGCCAAGTGGCGATTCGCATGCGCGATGCCGGCGTGGTGGTCGATCCGTCCGAAGTGGTGATCACCCACGGCTGCGTCGATGCCTTGCAGATGTCCCTGCGTGTGCTGACCCGGCCGGGCGACTTGATCGCCGCCGAGTCGCCGACCTATTACGGTTTGTTGCAACTGGCCGATCTGCTGGGCCTCAAAGTCATCGAGATTCCCAGCGATCCGGCCACCGGCATGAGCCTTGAAGCCCTGCAACTGGCGGCCAATCAATGGTCGATCAAGGCGCTGGTGCTGACCACGCGCCTGAGCAATCCGCTGGGTGGCACCATGCCCGAAGAGCGGCAGAAACAACTGCTGCGCCTGGCCTCGGATTTCGATATCCAGGTGGTCGAAGACGATATCTACGGCGAACTGATGTTCGAGCAGGGCCGCACCAAGTCGCTCAAGGCCTACGACCGGCTGGATCGGGTGATCTATTGCTCAAGCTTCTCCAAGACCCTGTCACCGGGCGTGCGAATCGGCTGGATGATCGCGGGCAAGTACCAGCAGGAAATCCAGCGCCTGCAGACCTTCAGTACGCATTCCGCCTGCAGCGTCACGCAGATGGGCATTGCGGCTTATCTGGAAAATGGCGGTTACGACCGGCATCTGCGTTACATCCGTCAGGAATACCGCAAGAACCTCAGCGCCTTCCAGCTCGCGGTGCAGCAGTATTTTCCGGAAGGCACGCAGATGACCCGGCCGACCGGCGGTTTCATTCTGTGGGTGAGTTTGCCAGGCAGGGTCAACACACAAGAACTGCACGTGCGTGCATTGCAACAAGGCATCAGCATTGCGCCGGGGCTGATTTTCAGTAACACCGAGCAGTTCAATCACTGCATCCGGCTCAATTGCGGCACGCCCTGGAATCGTGAAGCCGAGCGCGCCTTGATGACCCTAGGCATGCTCGCCACGCAACTTTGCCAGGAGATGGCTGGCGGCATTTGACGGGACGGGCGGGTAATTCCCGCCCGAGCTTGTCATGTCGCGTCCAACAAGCGAGCATATGCCACTCCGCCGATAGTGCCGTTAGCTCCGTTGGGTCCATGAAACCGATTTTTTCCGCCGTCTGGCTATCGATCTGCCTGTTGATGACCTTTCAGGCGGAAAGCATCATGGCGGCTTCCGTTCCGGAAAAACCCGCAGCGAGCACGGCCTCGAAAAAACCCGCAACGGTCAAGGACGCCGCACCGGCCAAAAAAAACGTGGCCAAGGTGAAGAAACGTCCACCGATTGCCTCCAAGTCCAAAGCCGCCAGCGAGGTCGTGAAAACCCAGCTTCCTTCGGTCGACCTGGATTTGAGTCTGCCCCAGGAGATGGCCGAAGAGTTGAAGCCAATCGGTACAGTTCCGTTGCCCCGGCACGACGCTGTGCTGCCGCAGATGTTCGGTGACAAGGCCGGCAGCTCTCCCTTTCAGCTCAACGGGCGACTGATCAGCAACGAAATGAAGTTGCAACTGCGTAACGAAGAGCGCCGTGATGTTGAAGGCGCCGCGCTGGAATTCGAGTTCAAGCGATAATGCCTTCCCCTCAGTGACCCGTTCGCCAGACGCTTTGTCGGAGACTGGTCAGTCACGTTCGGTTAAGCGTAAAAACCCGGCTTCGGGTAATTTAAAACAACTGTTTTAGCGGTTACTCTGTGCCCCGTCCATTAACACATCGCCCTTCGCGAGGAGCTCGTCGTCATGAAATGCCGTGAAGGCTGTGGCGCCTGTTGCATTGCCCCTTCCATCAGTTCACCGATTCCCGGCATGCCCAATGGCAAAGCCGCCGGAGAACGATGCGTACAACTCTCTGCCGAAAACCTGTGCAGTATTTTCGGCCAACCGGAACGTCCTGCTGTGTGTTCGGCGTTCGAAGCCGACGTCGAAGTCTGCGGAAGCAGCAGTGACGAAGCGATCAGATTGCTGGGTTGGTGGGAGCAAATGACGGCTGCGTGATGTATTCAACGAACGGAACTTCAACAACAAGGAATAAGACTATGGGTTCGCTGCATCGTATGGCTGTGCTGTGTGGTTTGACGGTTGTGTTGGCGACTTCCGCCGCACAGGCCGAAGACTGGAAGGTGGCCAAGAATGAAGACGGCATCAAGGTGTCCTTGAGTGAAGTGGCCGGCTCTGACTACAAGGCTTATCAGGGCGTGACCTTGATGAAAACCACCGTGGCCAAACTGCGCGCACTCCAGGACGACGTAGCAGGCGCCTGCACCTGGATTCACGAGTGCAAAATGCAGAAGCTGCTCAAGCACGAAGGTGACCAGAGCTGGACCTACACCCAGTTCAATACCCCATGGCCGGTGACTGCGCGTGATTCGGTGCTGCACGTGACGACCACCGAAGGTGCCGATGGTAGCCTGACGCGCAAACTGGAAGGCGTGCCGAAGTACATTCCTGAAGAAAAGGGTTTCGTGCGGGTCACCAAGGTTGACGGTTTCTGGAAGTTCGTGCCAAAGGGTGACCAGATCGAAGTGACGTATCAGGTTCACACCGAGCCGGGCGGCAGCGTGCCATCGATGATTGCCAACAAGTTTGTGGTTGATGCGCCGTTTAATACTTTGAAAGCGCTGAAGGAACGCGCCGAGAAGTAATCGCGCCGTTCCTTTGATAAAGCGCCCTGAGTTGATCGGGGCGTTTGTTTTTTTGGCGGGTTTGATTGGTGTTCATATCCGTTGTTGGGGTAACGGCAGCTATTGGTTCCGCTTTTACAGCGGGTCACTTGGAGAAGCGCCAAGTAACCAAGCGCTTTTGCCCCTTTCGTTCGGTGCCTCGCTAGGGCTCGGCATGCCCTCGCTCCGGTCCTGCTCCGTGGGCCCGCCGCGATCGGCCATCCATGGCCGTGCGCGGCTAACCCGGCATCCATGCCGGGTTGCCCACTGCGCAGAACCTGCGCTCGGCCTCTCGAGGGGGCGACTACCGCCACAGCAGCCGAGGCGGCCTGCCAGCCGACCTGGCTCTTTGCTCGTACGCATTTCCCTGTGGGAGCTGGCTTGCCTGCGATGGACGCCAACGATAACGCGTGCTGCCTGAAGGAACACGGTGTCCAGACGTTTTTCGCGAGCAAGCTCGCTCCTACAGAAATGGATATGCCCCCGATCAAGTATCCAATCTACGAGAACAACTTCATCACCACCGATTGGAGGACTTTATTGTGTTTCCGAATATGCGTTGCACGAAATTTTCACAAAGCCTCCAAGACAATTTGCCCGCGCCAGCCGTGCAGGTCAGTAATCAATGGCAATGCCGCGGTTGATCGTGCAACATTTGCGCACCGCGCAAACCCCGGGGCCGAGAACTGGCCGACAGAGGGCAGGGCGCAGCTGTATTTTTGAAACTTCAACTTCCAATGGGTCCTAAAACGACATGGCAATCCCGGACGCCCTGAGTCAGCAGCGAGCTTCTAGTCGCCTGCTGCAACCGACCGTCAAATCGCATCTGGCCTACACGCTGCTGTGTGCCCTGGTCATGATGGTCATGTTCAGCCTGCTGCGCGTGGCGCTGCTGGTCTACAACCGCGAGATGATCCTCGACACCCCGGCCTCGACCTTTTTCGAAGCGTTCGCCAACGGTCTGCGTTTCGACCTGCGCCTGGTGGTCTACCTCAGCATTCCGCTGCTGCTGGCCCTGTTCAGCGCCCGGGCCATGGCTGCCCGCGGGTTCTTCCGTTTCTGGCTGACCATCGCTTCAAGCATCGCGTTGTTCCTCGGCCTGATGGAGATGGACTTCTACCGCGAATTCCACCAGCGCCTCAACGGCCTGGTCTTCCAGTATGTGAAGGAAGACCCGAAAACCGTGATGAGCATGCTCTGGTACGGTTTCCCGGTGGTTCGCTACCTGCTGGCCTGGGCCGTGGGCACCTTGATCCTGACGCTGGCGTTCAAGGGCGCCGACCGCGCAACCCGTCCTCGCGGTCCGTTCAGCGGCGGCAGCATCGGCACTCGCCAGATCGCCCCGTGGTATTCGCGCATCGCAGTGTTTGTGGTGTGTTTACTGGTCTGCGTGGTCGCGGCTCGCGGCACGCTGCGCCAAGGCCCACCGCTGCGCTGGGGTGACGTCTACACCACCGACTCGAACTTCGCCAATCAGTTGGGCCTCAACGGCACTCTGCAACTGGTCGCGGCGGCCAAGAGCCGGATGTCCGAAGAACGCGACAACATCTGGAAGGCCACGCTGCCGCAGCCGCAAGCGCAGCAAATCGTGCGCGACATGCTGGTAATGCCGAACGACAAACTGGTGGATGCCGATATCGCAGCGGTACGTCGCGACTACACGCCGCCGGCTGACAAGACACTGCCGATCAAGAACGTTGTCGTCATCCTGATGGAAAGCATGGCCGGTCATTCGGTCGGCGCCCTGGGTGCGCCGGGCAACATCACGCCGTACCTCGACAAACTGTCGAAAGAAGGCCTGTTGTTCGACCGCTTCTTCTCCAACGGCACGCACACCCACCAGGGTATGTTCGCCACCATGGCCTGCTTCCCGAACCTGCCGGGTTTCGAATACCTGATGCAGACGCCGGAAGGCAGCCACAAACTGTCTGGCCTGCCACAACTGCTCAGCGCCCGTGGCTACGACGACGTGTATGTCTACAACGGCGATTTCGCCTGGGACAATCAGTCGGGCTTCTTCAGCAACCAGGGCATGACCAACTTCATCGGGCGTAACGACTTCGTGAACCCGGTGTTCTCCGACCCGACCTGGGGCGTGTCCGACCAGGACATGTTCAACCGGGGGCTGGAAGAGTTGAAGGCCCGCGACGGCAAGGACAAAAAACCGTTCTATGCCTTGCTGCAGACCTTGTCCAACCACACGCCATACGCATTGCCGACACCGTTGCCGGTCGAGCGCGTGACCGACCGTGGCAGCCTCAACGAACACTTGACCGCCATGCGGTACGCCGACTGGGCGTTGGGTCAGTTCTTCGAGAAGGCGCGCAAGGAGCCGTACTTCAAGGAAACCCTGTTCGTGGTCGTCGGCGACCACGGCTTCGGCAATGAACAGCAGATCACTGAAATGGACTTGGGCCGTTTCAACGTACCGATGCTGCTGATCGGACCGGGCGTTCAGGACAAGTTCGGCCAGGTCGACCACACCGTAGGCACCCAGATCGACATCGTGCCGACCATCATGGGCCGTATCGGTGGCGATGTGGTCCACCAGTGCTGGGGTCGTGATTTGCTGAACCTGCCGGAAGGCGACAAGGGTTTCGGCGTGATCAAACCGTCGGGTAGCGATCAGACCGTCGCGTTGCTGACCGCAGACCGCGTGTTGGTACTGCCCAAAGATATGCCGGCGAAGCTGTATCAATACGAACTGGGCGCCAATCCGAAAGGTGCAGTGATCCCGGCGTCGGCTGACGAAGCGGCCCTTAAACAGAAACTCGAATCGTTCATTCAGACGGCGACCAGAAGCCTCATCGACAACACCGCTGGTGTGGTGGACGGCAAGCCGGACTGAGTGTCCGGCGCAATAAAAAAGAGGCCCTTCAAGGGCCTCTTTTTTTTGCCTTCTAACTTTTTATATCTTGCCGAGTAACAGCAGGATCAACAGCACCACCAACACCACGCCGATGATACCCGACGGGCCATAACCCCAACTTCTGGAGTGTGGGAAGACCGGCAGGCCGCCTACCAGCAGGAGGATCAGAATAATGATTAAAATTGTGCCCATGTCTATTTCCTTGTTGGAAGTGTTCTGGAATTACCTGGCGTTTAAGGTTCAGCTGGAATGCAAATAAACCCAAGCTGCTTACAAAGTCCGACTGTCGTGCATGAGAGAAAATTCCAAGTTTTTTTTAATGTTTTTCGAAGACAGGCTTATTTCTTTTTAGAGAGGTAAGTTGATCCGCACGCTGGCGCGGTTTGCTCGGGCCATTCAGCAATCTGATGGAGCGTGGGTTGGGCGATGTCCTTCGCTACACTCGACGCAACTTCCCCGGAACAACAAGGCTGTTTGCTATGCAAAATCGCATGATGATCACTGGCGCGGGCTCGGGCCTGGGTCGCGAAATCGCGCTGCGCTGGGCGCGTGAAGGCTGGCAGCTGGCCTTGTCGGATGTCAGCGAGCCCGGTCTGCAGGAAACCTTGAAGCTGGTTCGCGAAGCCGGCGGCGATGGTTTTATCCAGCGCTGTGATGTGCGCGATTACAGTCAGCTCACCGCTTTCGCCCAGGCCTGTGAAGTGAAACTCGGCGGCATCGATGTCATCGTCAACAACGCCGGCGTCGCCTCGGGCGGGTTCTTCAGCGAACTGTCCCTGGAGGACTGGGACTGGCAGATCGCGATCAACCTGATGGGCGTGGTCAAAGGTTGCAAGGCGTTCCTGCCGCTGCTGGAAAAAAGCAAAGGCAAGATCATCAACATCGCGTCGATGGCCGCGTTGATGCAAGGCCCGGCCATGAGCAACTACAACGTGGCGAAGGCCGGCGTGGTGGCGTTGTCCGAAAGCCTGCTGATCGAACTGGCACATCAGGAAATCGGTGTGCACGTGGTGTGTCCGTCGTTCTTCCAGACCAACCTGCTGGACTCCTTCCGTGGCCCGACGCCGGCGATGAAAGCCCAGGTCGGCAAACTGCTGGAAAGCTCGCCGATCACCGCGACCGACATTGCCGACTACATCTATCAGCAAATTGCCGCCGGCGAATTCATGATCCTGCCCCACGAACAGGGCCGCATGGCG
Organism: Pseudomonas sp. LB3P81; assembly: GCF_054897965.1. Lineage (NCBI taxonomy): Bacteria > Pseudomonadati > Pseudomonadota > Gammaproteobacteria > Pseudomonadales > Pseudomonadaceae > Pseudomonas > Pseudomonas sp. LB3P81. The sequence goes on from NZ_JBUBVG010000001.1 coordinate 5,093,623, forward strand.
TGGGCGCTCAAGCAGAAGAATCCGCAACTGCTCTACGATGAGATGACCGTCATGGCCGATAAAATGCGCGCCAAGGCCAAACAGACCGCAGGCTGAACTTGCCCGTCGGCAACGCCGTCGTTAGGGTGACCGCCATCGGTCATCCTCGCGAGACGTTTGCATGCTCAATTACCTGTGGTTCTTTCTTGCCGCGCTGCTTGAAATCGCCGGCTGCTTTGCCTTCTGGATGTGGTTGCGCCAGGGCAAAAGCGTCTGGTGGGTTGTGCCGGCACTGCTCAGCCTGACGTTGTTCGCGCTGTTGCTGACCCGTGTCGAGGCGACCTACGCCGGGCGCGCCTATGCCGCCTACGGTGGCATCTACATCATTGCGTCGATTGGCTGGCTGGCGGTGGTCGAACGGATTCGGCCGCTGGGTTCGGACTGGATCGGCGTGGCGCTGTGCGTGATCGGTGCGAGCGTCATCCTGTTCGGCCCGCGTTTTTCGGCTTCCTGAAGCAATCTCAGAGTTTGTCGGACGTTTCCGAAAGAGGCGTTCGTCCTGGGCTGTAGGGCGGGTCTGATTTGCTTTCATCGCATTGAACGCTAGCCGCGCGCCGGGCATCGTCAGGGTTCGATAACCCTGAAGGACGAATGCCATGCTTGTACTCAGCCGCGTAGTGGGGGAAATGATTGCCATCGGCGACGACATTTCAGTGCGTATTGTGGCCGTCAGCGGCAACACTGTGCGCTTCGGCGTCGAAGCGCCGCGGAGCGTCAACGTGCACCGGGCCGAGGTCTACGAGCGCATCCAGGTCAAACTGGCGAAAACCAAGGCACGTTGAAGGCGTCAGTCAAACAGGTGCTTGGGCACATCGTGTTTGAGCATCAACTGGCACTGCTCGCTTTCCGGGTCGAAGACAATCAGCGCCTGGCCCTTGGTCAACGCCTGGCGAACCCGCAATACGCGGGTTTCCAGCGGCGTGTCATCGCCGTTGTCCGTGCCGTCACGGGTCACGAAATCTTCGATCAGGCGGGTCAGGGTGTCGACTTCAAGTTGGTCGTGGGGAATCAGCATAGGCACCTCGGCTAAACAATGGGCGCGATGCTACGGCGAATGATGGGCTGCGGCTAGCTTCAAGCTGATGTGTTGCCTGATCTGGTGCCTTCGCCGGCAAGCCGGTCTCGCTCCCACATTCGACCGCATTCCCCCGTGGGAGCGAGACCGGCTTGCCGGCGAAGGCGTCAACTCAGGCGACACATATTTAGGAGACCGCCGCCTGACTATGCGGAAACAACAAATCCACAAACCGCTCCGCCGTCGGCTGCGGCTCGTGAGGGTGAAACCAGCCTGTTGAAGCGTCTGACTGAAGAAACCATGAAGGCGGACGAGTCGAAGTCCTGCTTCCTGCGACTCAGGCCTTGCCTCGAATCAAGCGGCGTAACGCGAAGCGGTTCGGATGACACGCCTCGGCCACGGCTCTGGGCAGTGGCAAGGGTTCATCATCGAGCCAGGCAGCCAGCAATTCGCCAGATAACGGCGCGGTGATCAACCCTCTGGAACCGTGGCCGCTGTTGACGTACAAACCCTGCAGCCATGGGCAAGGAATGTCTGGAACCTGACGGGCATCCTTGCTCAGGGCGCAGTAGGCATCGGCGAACGCCTGAGCGTCGGCCAGTGGGCCGACAATCGGCAGGTAATCCGGGCTGGTGCAGCGAAATGCCGCGCGGCCTTCGAGTGTCTCTGGCTGCATCGCAGCCGCTCGTAGCCGCGCGACCAGGTCCACTGAAATCTCTTCGAGCATCTGCAAATTGCCGGCATGCTCCGCCGCTGTCGGCGTCAGATCGTCATTGTTGAAATCGAAACTGGCGCCCAGCGTGTGTTCACCCAAGCGTGCCGGGGCGACATAACCTTCAGCGCAGACCACGGTGCTCAGGCGTTGGCTCTCAAGTGTCTGGGGCAGTCGGGTAATCTGTCCGCGAATGCGCTTGAGCGGCAACTCGCTGCTGTAAGGGAAACGCTTGATCTCGGCAGCGCCGGCCAATACCACCACCGGTGCATCCGCCAACAACGTGTCGCCATCCCAGGCTTGCCAGTGACCTTCCGTTCGACGCAGCTCCAGTACATCGTGATGCGTCAGAATCCGGATGTCGGGGTGCTTCGCTTGCCGTTGGCACAACGCCGGCGGATGCACCCATCCGCCTTCGGGGTAAAACAGTCCACCCCATTGCAGGCCGATACCGGCACGCGCCTCGGCCTGTTCTCTATCGAGTGCGTGCAGCAAGTCATCGGGAAACGCCTGCGCCAATTGCGCTTGTCGTTCGGCTTCCTTGGCATTGAACGCCAGTTGCAGCACACCGCAATCGTCCCAGTCGACGCCCCGCTGCAACTGCTCGAGCAACCGCCGGGTGTGACCGAAACCGCTGACAATCAACTGCGACAACGCCGTGCCGTGGGCGGACAACTTGAGGTAAAGCACGCCTTGAGGATTGCCCGAAGCTTCCTGCGCCAGCGCATCGTGACGCTCCAGCAGACTGACTTGCCAACCCCGCGCCGCGAGGCTGGCGGCCGTGGCGCAACCGGCCAGGCCGGCGCCGATCACCAGTGCCCGACGTTCGCCGGTCAGGGGCGTCGGGCGTGCAAACCATGGTTTGGTCGCGACGGGCGCTGGCACTTCTTCAGGCCAGCCGAGGAACGTGCCGCGCAGGATTTCCCATTTGTGGCCGATGCCGGGCGTGCGCTTCATCTTGAAGCCCGCCGCGTTCAGCAAACGGCGCACCCAACCGGTGCTGGTGAAGGTGCTGATGGTCGAGCCGGGCGCCGCCAGCCGGGCGAGTTCGGCAAACAGTTCGGCGGTCCACATGTCGGGGTTTTTCGCCGGGGCGAAACCGTCGAGAAACCAGGCATCGATCTGTGCGTCCAGTTGCGGCAACTGCTCCAGCGCATCGCCGATCAACAGGGTCAACGTCACGCGACCGTTATCCAGTACCAGCCGCTGGAAGCCTTGATGGATCGCCACGTACTGCGCGAGCAACTGATCGGCAAACAGCTTGAGTTCCGGCCATAACGCCAGCGCCCGTTGCAGATCAGATGCACTCAGCGGGTACTTTTCGACACTGACAAAGTGCAAACGCGCACCGGCCACTGCGTGTTTTTCGAACAACTGCCAGGCGCACAGGAAATTCAGCCCGGTGCCGAAACCGGTCTCGCCAATCACCAGCCGCCCACCCACCGGCAACGCAGCAAAACGCTCACGCAGCGCGTTCTGTTCAAGGAAGACGTAGCGGGTTTCGTCCAGCCCGGACAGGTCGGAAAAATACACATCATCGAACACCCGCGAACGCGGGAGGCCTTGGTCGTCCCAGTCGAGCTGGGCGTGGGGCAATACAGGTTTCATGGCAGGCTCGGCAACGGCAAGGCGGCCATTCTAGCTGATCGCCACCGAGGTGCTTGATCCATGGCAAGGCTCGCCGATTTGGATCAGCGAAACTTCCTGGTCGGAAGAGGGACTTTTGTGGCGAGGGAGCTTGCTCCCGCGCGGGTGCGAAGCAGCCGCATGCTGGATATCTGTGTACTACCAGAATGCGAGTTTGCCGATGTCGGGGACGGCTTCGCCGTCCAGCGGGAGCAAGCTCCCTCGCCACAGGATTCATATCCGCCTCAAGAATGGATTTCTCCCACGCAGGAGAGGTCAATCCGCTAGTCTTGTTCAATCTTGGAAGGAGCCGTCCCATGTTCGAATCTGCCGAAATCGGTCACGTCATCGATAAAGAAACCTATGAAGCCGAAGTGCCGGCGTTGCGTGAAGCGCTGCTCGAGGCGCAGTTCGAACTTCAGCAGCAAAAGCGTTTTCCGGTGATCATTTTGATCAACGGCATCGAAGGCGCCGGCAAAGGCGAGACGGTGAAGTTGCTCAACGAATGGATGGACCCGCGGCTGATCGAGGTCCGCACCTTCGATCAGCAGACTGACGAAGAACTGGCGCGGCCACCGGCCTGGCGTTACTGGCGGATGCTCCCGGCCAAGGGCCGCATGGGGATTTTCTTCGGTAACTGGTACAGCCAGATGTTGCAGGCCCGGGTGCATGGCGTGTTCAAGGACCCGCGATTCGATCAAGCCATCAATACTGCCGAACGGCTGGAGAAGATGTTGTGCGACGAAGGCGCCCTGATCTTCAAGTTCTGGTTCCACCTGTCAAAGAAACAAATGAAGGCGCGCCTCAAGTCCCTGGCCGACGACCCGCTGCACAGTTGGCGCATCAGCCCACTGGATTGGCAGCAATCGCAGACGTACGACAAGTTCGTGAAATATGGCGAACGCATTCTGCGCCGCACCAGCCGCGACTATGCGCCGTGGCATGTGATCGCCGGGATGGACCCGCGCTATCGGAGCCTGGTGGTCGGCAAGATTCTGCTCGAAGGCCTGCAAGGCGCCTTGAAAAGACCGAAGATTCACCCGGATAAAGTCAGCGCCGCACCCTTGGGCAGCAGCGTCGATCAGGTCAACCTGCTCGACAGCCTCGACCTGACCCTGCATCTGGACAAGGACGATTACGAAGAGCAACTGATCACCGAGCAGGCGCGGTTCTCGGGGTTGATGCGCGATAAACGCATGCGCCGCCACGCCTTGATCGCGGTCTTCGAAGGCAACGACGCGGCAGGCAAGGGTGGGGCGATCCGGCGGGTTGCTGCTGCGCTTGACCCGCGTCAGTACAGCATCGTGCCCATTGCTGCGCCCACCGAGGAGGAGCGTGCACACCCGTACATGTGGCGTTTCTGGCGATATATTCCGGCACGGGCAAAATTCACCGTGTTTGACCGCTCCTGGTATGGCCGGGTGCTGGTGGAACGTATCGAAGGCTTTTGCAGCCCGGCCGACTGGTTACGCGCCTACAGTGAGATCAATGACTTCGAAGAGCAGATCGCCGACGCCGGGGTGATCGTGGTCAAGTTCTGGCTGGCCATCGACAAAGAAACGCAAATGGAGCGCTTCGAAGAGCGCGAGCAGATCCCCTTCAAGCGCTTCAAGATCACCGAAGATGACTGGCGCAATCGGGAAAAGTGGGATGCCTACCGGGCCGCGGTCGGCGACATGGTCGACCGCACCAGCACCGAAATTTCGCCCTGGACCCTGGTGGAAGCCAACGACAAGCGCTGGGCGCGGATCAAGGTTTTGCGCACGCTCAACCAGGCGCTGGAAGAGGCGTTCGAAAAGTCCGACAAGCACGAGAAAAAACAGAAAAAACTGAAGGTGTGAACCGATGGTGACGCATACGCGGGGTGAATGATTGTCGCGACCGGTAACGGGTGGATTTATGCTCGGTCCACTCTCAACCAACAACAATAATGAGGTATGCCATGCGTGAAGTGGTGATCGTCGACAGCGTGCGGACCGGCCTGGCCAAGTCCTTTCGCGGCAAGTTCAACCAGACCCGTCCGGACGACATGGCGGCTCACTGCGTCAATGCACTGCTGACACGCTCGGGCATCGATCCGGCCAGCGTCGAGGATTGCATCGTCGGTGCCGGCTCCAACGAAGGCGCCCAGGGTTACAACATCGGTCGCAACGTGGCGGTGCTGTCGCGCCTGGGTACCGGCACCGCCGGCATGACCCTCAACCGGTTCTGCTCGTCGGGCTTGCAGGCGATTGCCATCGCGGCCAACCAGATTGCTTCGGGGTGCAGCGACATCATCGTCGCCGGTGGCGTCGAGTCCATCAGCCTGACGATGAAAAGCGTCAACACCGACAACCTTATCAATCCGCTGCTGAAAGAACAGGTGCCGGGCATCTACTTCCCCATGGGCCAGACCGCCGAAATCGTCGCCCGTCGTTACAGCGTCAGCCGTGAAGAACAGGACCTGTACGCGTTGCAAAGTCAGCTGCGTACGGCTCAGGCGCAGGCCGGCGGTTTGTTCGACGACGAAATCGTGCCGATGGCGGTGCAGTATCGCGTTGAAGACAAGGCCACCGGGCAAGTGCAGATCCTTGACGGCATCGTCGATCGCGACGATTGCAATCGCCCGGACACCACGCTGGAAAGTCTGGCGGGGTTGAAACCGGTGTTTGCCGAAGACGGTTCGGTCACGGCTGGCAACTCGTCGCAGCTGTCCGATGGTGCTTCGATGACGCTGGTGATGAGTCTGGAAAAAGCGCTGGAACTGGGGCTGAAACCGAAAGCGTTCTTCCGCGGTTTCACCGTGGCGGGTTGCGAACCGGATGAAATGGGCATCGGCCCGGTGTTCTCGGTGCCGAAGTTGCTCAAGGCCAAGGGTTTGCAGGTTGCCGATATTGACCTGTGGGAACTCAACGAAGCGTTCGCTTCACAATGCCTGTACAGCCGCAACCGGTTGGGGATCGATAACGAGAAATACAACGTCAATGGCGGCTCGATTTCCATCGGTCATCCGTTCGGCATGACCGGGTCGCGTCAGGTCGGGCATCTTGTGCGGGAGTTGCAGCGACGGGATTTGCGTTACGGCATTGTCACCATGTGTGTGGGGGGCGGGATGGGCGCGACCGGGTTGTTTGAAGCGGTGCGTTAAGCCTTAAGCGTTTGTGGTGATTGTTACATCGCCTTCGCGAGCAAGCCCGCTCCCACATTTGACCGAGTTCTCCCATAGGAATGCGGTCAATTTGTGGGAGCGGGCTTGCTCCGGGCGGCGTTCCGACGAAGGCAGCGCCTCGGTCTATCGACTGGCGCTCAAAAGCTGCATCCGCGCGATGTAAGCCTCAATCTCCCGCGCAGCCGCCTCCGGATTTTCAAACGGCCCCTCCAGCGTGTTTTCCCGGGTGCTGAAATACAACTCCCCGTTTACCCGGCACATGCGGTCACTGCGAAAGTGCGTGGCGGGGGCGTTGTCCTGGGCGCGCATGCCATACATGGCGGTCTCCTGAAGGTGGGGGATCCAATGAGCTTATGCATGAACCGCTTACAGCGCCTGGTGAACCGATCGACGGCAAAGCGCCAATTTTTTGCTGCGACCCGCACCGTTTCATTTGCGTCCGTTCGCCAACTGTCCCTGTGTGCCAGACACCGCTGCGCCTAGAATGACGATTCTCGCCATCCGGCTTTGGGGTACGCATGCACATTTCATCCGGTCGCTGGGTTTATGGTCTGTTCCTGGCCTTGTTGACCGCGTTGTTGTGGGGAATCCTGCCGATCAAACTCAAGCAAGTGCTGCTGGTGATGGACCCGGTCACGGTGACCTGGTTTCGGCTGATGGTGTCCGGCGGGTGCCTGTTCATTTACCTGGCAGCGACCAGCCGCCTGCCGAGTCGCAAAGTGCTCGGCCCGCGCGGTGGCTGGCTGGTGCTGATGGCGGTGCTCGGTCTGGTGGGCAACTACGTGTTGTATTTGATGGGCCTGAACCTGCTCAGCCCCGGCACCGCGCAACTGGTGGTGTAGATGGGCCCGATCATGTTGCTGATCGCCAGCCTGTTTGTGTTCAAGGAACGCTTCAGCGTGGGGCAGGGGATTGGTCTGCTGGTGTTGCTGATTGGTTTCGGGCTGTTTTTCAACCAGCGCCTGGCCGAGTTGCTCACCTCGCTGACTGATTACACGGCGGGCGTGCTGCTGGTGTTGTTGGCGTCGACGGTCTGGACGTTCTACGCCCTGGGGCAGAAACAATTGCTGACGGTGTGGAATTCGTTGCAGGTGATGATGGTGATCTATCTGTTCTGCGGGTTGTTGCTGACGCCGTGGGTACATCCGCTGGAAGCGTTGAAACTGACTCCGCTGCAGGGCTGGCTGTTGCTGGCGTGCTGCATGAACACACTTATTGCGTATGGCGCGTTTGCCGAAGCGCTGGCGCACTGGGAAGCTTCGCGGGTGAGTGCGACGCTGGCGATCACGCCGTTGGTGACGTTTGCAGCGGTGGCCATGGCGGCCTGGTTGTGGCCGGAGTATGTGCATGCCGAGACGATCAATGGTCTGGGGTATGGCGGGGCGGTGTTGGTGGTGCTGGGATCGGCGCTGGTGGCGTTGGGGCCGTCGTTGATAGCGGGGCTCAAGGCGCGCCGCGTGCGGATGGCGGCCAGTTAGACCGTGTCATCGTTCTTCGCGAGCAAGTCGGATCGCCGCACCGCCGCTCCCACATTCGACCGCATTCCTCTGTGAGAACTCGGTCAAATGTGGGAGCGGCGGTGCGGCGATCCGACTTGCTCGCGAAGACTGACTGTCAGGCACTATAAAACTTAACCCTTGGCCCCAGCCTCAAGCATATTCTCCGGCCGCACCCACGCATCAAACTCTTCATCCGTCAGATACCCCAACTGCAACGCCGCCTCCCGCAACGTCAGCCCTTCTGCGTACGCCTTCTTGGCAATCTCCGCCGACTTGTCATAACCGATATGCGGGTTCAGCGCCGTCACCAGCATCAACCCACGTTCCAGGTGTTCAGCCATTTTCTCGGCATCCGGCTCCAGGCCGGCGATGCAATGCTGCTGGAAGTTGCTGCAGCCATCGCCCAGCAGGCGGATAGATTGCAGCAGGTTATAGATGATCACCGGTTTGAACACGTTCAGTTGCAAGTGTCCCTGACTGGCGGCGAAACCGATGGCAACGTCGTTGCCCAGCACCTGACACGCCAGCATCGACAGCGCTTCGCACTGGGTCGGGTTGACCTTGCCCGGCATGATCGAACTGCCCGGCTCGTTGGCCGGCAATTTCACTTCGGCAAAACCGGAACGCGGTCCGGAGCCCAGCAGGCGCAAGTCGTTGGCGATTTTCATCAGGGTTACGGCAAGGGTTTTCAGCGCGCCGGACAACGTGGTCAGCGGCTCATGGCCCGCCAGCGCGGCGAACTTGTTGGGTGCGGTGACAAACGGCAGGCCGGAAAGCGCGGCCAGTTCGGAGGCAATGGCTTCGCCAAAACCGTGCGGTGAATTCAGCCCGGTGCCGACGGCGGTGCCGCCCTGAGCCAGTTCACACACGGCCGGCAGGGCGCTGCGGATCGCCCGTTCGGCGTAGTCCAGTTGCGCGATGAACGCCGAGAGTTCCTGGCCGAACGTAATCGGCGTGGCATCCATCATGTGGGTGCGACCGGTCTTGACCAGTTTCATGTGCCGTGCGGACAACTCCGCCAACCCGCCGGACAGTTCGCTGATCGCCGGCAGCAAATGTTGCTGCACGGCCTGGGCGGCGGCGATGTGCATCGCGGTGGGGAAGCAGTCGTTGGAACTCTGCGAGCGATTGACGTGATCGTTGGGGTGTACCGGCGACTTGCCGCCGCGCGGGTTGCCGGCCAGTTCGTTGGCACGCCCGGCGATCACTTCGTTGACGTTCATGTTGCTCTGGGTGCCGCTGCCGGTCTGCCAGACCACCAGCGGGAACTGGTCGTCATGGTTGCCGTCGAGCACTTCGTCGGCGGCCTGTTCGATCAGTCGGGCGATGTCGGCGGGCAGGTCCCCGTTGCGGTCATTGACCCGCGCCGCGGCCTTCTTGATCAGCGCCAGCCCATGCAGCACCGCCAGCGGCATGCGCTCGTTGCCGATGGCGAAGTTAATCAGTGAGCGTTGCGTCTGAGCGCCCCAGTAGGCCTCATCCGGCACTTCCACCTGGCCAAGGCTGTCGGTTTCGATACGGCTCATCATGCACACTCCTGTCAGTCTGATAGCGCAGTTTAGGCCGTGATCGCCGGCCGTGGTTCCATAGGTCTGTATTTTGACCATTCAACCCCTCTAAATCAGGCCCGACAAGGCTTGGGGTTGAGCGACACAGTTTTTTAGGCGCAGAATGGACGCCCTTGGGGTTTTACCTCGCCTGCTAGAAAAGGAAACTCGATGACTCGTCTTCGTGCCATCTGTACCGCGGTTGCACTGGTTTGCGCCAGCGGCCCTGTTTTTGCCGATACCGCTAGCCACAACGCCAGTGCCGAAGCTTTCCTGACCCTGGCGCACGCTGACAAATTGGGCACTCCGGTGTACATGCAAGTGCAGCAAATGTTCGCTCAGCGCTTTGAACAGACCAAAGCCCCTGAATCGAAAAAAGCCTTGCTGGAAACCTACCAGGCCAAAGCCAACGCCGCTCTGGACCAAGCCATTGGCTGGAACAAGCTGAAGCCGGACATGGTCAAGCTGTACACCACCAACTTTAGCGAATCCGAGCTCAAAGACCTGGTTGCGTTCTACCAGTCGCCACTGGGCAGGAAAGTCCTGGAAAAAATGCCGCAGCTGACCCAGCAATCGGCTCAGATGACCCAGGCCAAGCTCGAAAGCGCGGTGCCTGTGGTCAACAAGCTGTTGGCTGACATGACCAACGAGCTGGACCCTAAAGCCGGCGCCGCAGCTCCTGCTGCCAAGAAAAAGCCTTAAGCGGAGCCGGGTATGACCATGCAACAACGCATCGAATCGACGCTGGGCCTGTTACAGCCCGAGCACCTGCAAGTGCTGGATGAAAGCCATATGCACAGTCGTGGGTTGCAAACCCATTACAAAGCCGTGGTGGTCAGCCAGCAGTTCGAAGGGCTCAACCGCGTCAAGCGTCACCAAAAGGTCTACGGCACGCTCGGCGAGCTGATGGGCGAGTTCCATGCGTTGGCGCTGCATACCTACACGCCGGAAGAATGGGCACAGATCGACGCGGCTCCGGCTTCGCCGACCTGTGCTGGCGGCAGCAAGCATTAATGTGAAGGGCTGATGGTTTGATGGGCTGTTGTGGCGAGGGTGCTTGCTCCCGCTGGACTGCGAAGCAGTCCCAAAACCTGCAACAGCGTTCTGTCTGAAAGAGTGCAGTCGCCAGCATTACGACTGCTACGCAGTCGAACGGGAGCAAGCTCCCTCGCCACGGAAGGTATCACCAGTCCTAAAACCACATGTTTTTTGCTAGAATCCGCAACGCGCCGCTTACCCGGCGCGTTTTTTTTGAATCCGGTTCACCCCTTACGAGGGTAGCCACCTGGAGAATCACCCATGACACAACAGATTGTCGTGGCGGCACTGTATAAGTTCGTCACCCTGGAAAACTACGTCGACCTGCGCGAGCCCCTGCTGCAGGCGATGGTCGACAACGGCATCAAAGGCACGCTGCTGATCGCCGAAGAAGGCATCAACGGCACCGTGTCCGGCAGCCGTGAAGGCATCGACGGGCTGATGGCCTGGCTCAAGAATGACCCGCGCATGGACGACATCGATCACAAAGAGTCGTACTGCGACGAGCAGCCGTTCTATCGCACCAAAGTCAAACTCAAGAAAGAAATCGTCACCCTTGGCGTCGAAGGCGTGGACCCGAACAAAAAGGTCGGCACCTACGTTGATCCAGAGAACTGGAACGCGCTGATCAGCGATCCGGAAGTGCTGCTGATCGACACGCGCAATGACTACGAAGTCTCGATCGGCACCTTCGAAGGCGCCATCGACCCGAAGACCACCAGTTTTCGTGAATTCCCCGATTACATCAAAGCCAACTTCGACCCGGCCGTGCACAAGAAAGTCGCGATGTTCTGCACCGGCGGCATTCGTTGCGAAAAGGCTTCCAGCTACATGCTCAGCCAGGGTTTTGACGAGGTCTATCACCTCAAGGGCGGCATTCTGAAGTACCTCGAAGAGGTGCCGCAGGAAGAAACCAAGTGGCAGGGCGACTGCTTCGTGTTCGACAACCGCGTGACCGTGCGTCACGACCTCAGCGAAGGCGACTACGATCAGTGTCATGCCTGTCGTACGCCGGTAAGCGTCGAAGACCGCGCGTCCGAGCACTATGTGGCCGGCATCAGCTGCCCGCATTGCTGGGATAAGCTGAGCGAGAAGACCCGTCGCAGTGCCATCGATCGGCAGAAGCAGATCGAACTGGCCAAGGCTCGCAACATGCCTCACCCGATCGGCTACAACTACAAGCTAACCCCTTCCGAGGCTTGAACCATGTCTGCACGCCGCCTGCTCTATGTGATGGACCCGATGTGTTCCTGGTGCTGGGGCTTTGCGCCGGTGGCCAATGCGCTGGTCGAACAGGCGCAGGCGGCGGGTGTGGAGCTGCATCTGGTGGTGGGTGGTTTGCGCACCGGCAGTGGTTCGGCGTTGGAGCCGACCACCCGGCGCTACATTCTTGAACATTGGCAGGCGGTCACAGAGGCCACCGGCCAGCCGTTCAAGATCGAAGGCGCGTTGCCCGACGGTTTTGTCTACGACACCGAGCCCGCCTGTCGGGCGTTGGTGACGGCGCGCAGCCTGGCGCCGGATTGCGCGTGGAAACTGCTCGGTCTGATTCAGCATGCGTTTTACGCAGAGGGCCGCGACGTCACCCACGCCAGTGTGCTGGTGGAACTGGCGGAGCAGGCCGGTCTGCCGCGCATCGAGTTCGCCGCGGCGTTCGACCGCGCCGATCAACATGCCGCGACAGCGGCCGATTTCACCTGGGTGCAGGACCTCGGCATCGCCGGTTTCCCCACCTTGCTGGCTGAGCGCGATGGTCAATTGGCGTTGTTGACCAATGGCTATCAACCTCTCAGCGTCCTGTCACCGCTGCTCGGCCGCTGGCTGGAGCGCGCTGCCTGTGCATGACCTGCCTGACGACGCCGCAACCGCTACACGTGTCGACCGTCTGAGCTGGGCGGAAATCCGTCGCCTGGCCTTGCAACACAAGAAATCCCTGTGGATCGCCAACGGCGTTGCCGTGCTGGCAACGTTGTGCAGCGTGCCGATCCCCTTGCTCCTGCCGTTGCTGGTGGACGAAGTGCTGCTGGGCCATGGCGACTCCGCGCTGAAGGTCATGAACCACGCGCTGCCCGAAGGCTGGCAGAAAGCAGCGGGGTACATCGGCCTGATGCTGCTGGTGACCTTGTTGCTGCGCTGCGGTGCCCTGTTATTCAACGTGGTGCAGGCAAAGTTGTTCGCGGCACTGGCCAAAGACATCGTGTACCGTATTCGCACACGGCTGATCGAGCGGCTCAAGCGCATCTCGCTGGGCGAATACGAAAGCCTGGGTAGCGGCACGGTCACCACTCACCTGGTGACTGATCTCGACACGCTGGACAAATTCGTCGGCGAAACCCTCAGCCGTTTCCTCGTGGCCATGCTGACCCTGGTCGGTACGGCGAGCATCCTGATCTGGATGCACTGGAAGCTGGCGCTGCTGATCATGCTGTTCAACCCGTTGGTGATCTACGCCACGGTACTGCTGGGCAAGCGGGTCAAACACCTGAAGAAACTCGAGAACGACAGCACCTCGCGCTTCACTCAAGCGCTGACCGAAACCCTCGATGCCATCCAGGAAGTGCGCGCCGGCAACCGTCAGGGCTTTTTCCTCGGGCGCCTCGGTCAGCGCGCGCGCGAGGTACGCGATTACGCGGTGACTTCGCAGTGGAAAACCGATGCATCGAACCGTGCCAGCGGTTTGCTGTTCCAGTTCGGCATCGATATTTTCCGCGCCGCCGCCATGCTCACGGTGTTGTTCTCCGACTTGTCCATCGGCCAGATGCTCGCGGTGTTCAGCTACCTGTGGTTCATGATCGGTCCGGTGGAACAACTGCTTAACCTGCAATACGCCTATTACGCGGCGGGCGGTGCGCTATCGCGGATCAACGAGCTGCTGGCCAGGGCCGATGAACCTGAATACGCGGGTGGTGTAGACCCGTTCAACGGTCGTGAGACCGTGGGCATCGAAGTCCAGGGTTTGAGTTTCGGTTACGGCGACGAGCTGGTGTTGAACCAGATGAACCTGTCGATCGCTCCCGGTGAAAAAGTCGCGATTGTCGGCGCCAGCGGGGGCGGCAAAAGTACGCTGGTGCAGTTGCTGCTCGGTTTGTACACGCCGCTCGCCGGGACGATTCGCTTCGGCGGTTCGACCCAGCAAGAGATCGGTCTGGAAACCGTACGTGAAAACGTTGCCGTGGTCCTGCAACATCCGGCGCTGTTCAACGACACCGTTCGGGCCAACTTGACCATGGGCCGTGAGCGCAGTGACGAGGCCTGCTGGCAAGCACTGGAAATTGCGCAGTTGCACCAGACCGTTCGAGAACTGCCCAATGGTCTGGACAGCATCGTCGGGCGTTCCGGCGTGCGCTTGTCCGGCGGTCAGCGTCAACGCCTGGCAATTGCCCGGATGGTGCTGGCCGAGCCGAAAGTGGTGATCCTCGACGAGGCCACCTCGGCACTGGATGCCGCCACCGAATACAACCTGCACCAGGCGCTGGCGCGGTTCTTGAGCCACCGCACCACGCTGATCATTGCGCACCGGTTGTCGGCCGTGAAGCAGGCCGACCGGGTGCTGGTGTTCGATGGCGGGCAAATTGCCGAGGATGGCGACCATCAGCAGTTGATTGCCGATGGTGGTTTGTACGCCAAGCTTTATGGGCATTTGCAGCAGCACTGATCTGCGCATCGCCCATGGACAAGGTGTCCGCGTACGGTTTCAAGAAAAAACGGTGGGCCAGCGCGCTATACAGGGACATTTTCATAGGAACTGTCTCTCGCTGTATGTGCCGCCCTCTCACTGGAACAGTTATTTACCTGCAATGGCCCGTAGAAAGGGCTTCCCGCTTGCCGGGATCCAAAACGCACCCTAGTCTAGCTGTAGGGATCACGTTGGATGCTGATCTGGCAAGGCAAAAACAAGGGACCTCATGAATCAAACGCGGACTCTCGGAACGCCACGGTTATTGGGCATCGTCTGGCCATTTATTGCCGTCGTGCTGTTTCAGGCCTTGCTTGGCGGCGTCAGCCTTTATGTTCTTTCGGCGGTCCGTGGTTACGTTGCCGGTGAAAGCCTGTGGTCCAAGAGCCAGAAAGACGCAATCTATTACCTCACTCTCTACGCCGAAAGCGGCGACGAAGCGATTTTTCATAAGTATCAGAACGCCATTGCCGTGCCCCTGGGTAGCCAGGACTTGCGTGTAGCGCTGGATCATCAACCGCCGAATATCGAGATGGCACGTGCGGCGATCCTCAAGGGTGGCAACCATCCGGATGACGCTTCCAGCCTGATCTGGCTGTATCTCAATTTCCGCCACTTCACCTACCTCGAAAAAGCCATCGAACTCTGGATGGTGGGTGACGCGTATCTGGTCAAGCTCGATGACGTCGCGCGGGATATGCACGAGCACATCACCGCCGGCCAGGCCTCAGAGAGCGATATCAAACACTGGAAGGATCAGATTTTCGTCATCAACGATGATGTGACGCCGGCGGCGAAGGCCTTTAGCGATGCCTTGGGCGAAGGCTCGCGGGTCATCCTTCGTCTGCTGCTGGTGACCAACCTTGCCACGGCGCTGGGCTTGATTGTCCTGGCCCTGATGCGTACGCACAAACTGCTCAAGCAGCGCCATGCATTTGCCGACGCCCTGCAGTTGGAAAAAGACCGGGCGCAGATCACCTTGCAATCGATCGGCGACGGGGTGATCACCACGAATGTCGAAGGCGCGATTGCCTACATGAACCCGGCTGCCGAGGCGTTGACCCATTGGAAAGCCGAACAGGCGACAGGTTTGCCCTTGGCAGCGTTGTTCAATCTGCTGGACGAAAACGCTCAGGCCGACGGCTTTACGCTGATCGAGCACATCCTTAGCGGTCAACTCAGCGGCGGCGGCGAACATTCCAAGCTGATTCAACGCCTGGACGGCAGCACGGTTTCGGTCACGTTGGTCGGTGCGCCCATCCGCAACGCCGGCA
This sequence comes from Pseudomonas sp. LB3P81, assembly GCF_054897965.1. Lineage (NCBI taxonomy): Bacteria > Pseudomonadati > Pseudomonadota > Gammaproteobacteria > Pseudomonadales > Pseudomonadaceae > Pseudomonas > Pseudomonas sp. LB3P81. The sequence goes on from NZ_JBUBVG010000001.1 coordinate 5,109,197, forward strand.
AAGTCAGCGGCACCGTGCTGGTCCTGCACGACATGACCCAGGAGCGGCAATACATTGCCAATCTGTCCTGGCAGGCGACCCATGACGCCTTGACTGGTCTCGCCAACCGCCGCGAATTCGAATATCGCCTGGAACAGGTGTTGCACAACCTGACACGGCAGCCGGGGCGGCATGCCCTGATGTTCCTCGATCTGGACCAGTTCAAACTGGTCAACGATACCTGTGGCCACGCCGCGGGAGACGAGTTGCTGCGGCATATCTGCGCGCTGTTGCAATCGGGTTTGCGCGAAGGCGATACCCTGGCCCGACTGGGCGGCGACGAGTTTGGCATCCTGTTGGAGAACTGTTCGCCGGAAGCGGCGGAGAAAATCGCCGAGGGCCTGCGCCAGACCGTGCAGAACCTGCACTTCGTCTGGAAGGGCCGGCCGTTCGTGACCACCGTGAGCATCGGGCTGGTGCATGTCACCCAGCACCCGACCACCCTCGAAACATCGCTGCGCTCCGCCGATATGGCCTGTTACATGGCCAAGGAAAAGGGCCGTAACCGGGTTCAGGTCTATCACGCCGACGACTCGGAGTTGTCTCTGCGCTTTGGCGAGATGGCCTGGGTACAGCGCTTGCACATGGCGCTGGAAGAAAACCGCTTCTGTCTGTACGCCCAGGAAATCGCGCCCCTGGGTCATGTTGAAGAGGGCGGCGGGCATATTGAAGTTCTGCTGCGCCTGCATGACGAAGCCGGGCGGATGATTCTGCCCGACAGTTTTATTCCGGCCGCGGAACGTTATGGCCTGATGACGTCCATTGATCGCTGGGTCGTGCAGAACGTGTTCAAGATCATTGCCCAGTGCATGGCCGAAGAACGCAAAGGTCCGTTGGCGATGTGTGCGATTAATCTGTCAGGCACAACTATCGGAGATGAGGAGTTCCTGGACTTCCTGCGTCAACAGTTCATTGCTTACTCCATACCGCCTGAAATGATTTGTTTTGAAATCACTGAAACCAGTGCAATTTCCAATCTTGGCAGTGCAATCAAATTTATTAATGAGCTCAAAGGGTTAGGTTGTTATTTTTCGCTGGACGACTTTTGTGCCGGAATGTCCTCATTCGCGTACTTGAAACATTTGCCTGTAGACTTCCTGAAGATCGACGGGAGTTTCGTAAAGGATATGCTGGACGACCCGATTAACCGCGCCATGGTCGAGGTGATCAATCACATCGGTCATGTCATGGGTAAGCGTACTATTGCCGAGTTTGTTGAGACACCTCAGATCGAGCAGGCATTGCTGGAGATCGGGGTGGATTACGCTCAAGGGTATGTGATTGAGCGCCCGCATCTGTTTACCTGCGATAGTCTGCAAAGTCGTCCTGCCAGGCCACAACCCTTGTTATTCAAGGCGCCTGGCACGTTTCGTTGAAATTTCCTGTCGATCCTTACAATCACAATCAAAAGGAACACGACAGTGATCGACACATTCAACAGAACCGGACCCCTCATGGAAGCTGCAAGTTATCCCGCCTGGGCTCAGCAACTGATCCAGGATTGCAGCGAGAGTAAACGCCGGGTTGTCGAACACGAACTGTACAGGCGCATGCGAGACAACAAACTCAGCGCCAGAACCATGCGTCACTACCTGATTGGTGGTTGGCCGGTGGTTGAACAGTTCGCGTTATATATGGCCCAGAACCTGACCAAGACCCGTTTTGCCCACCATCCGGGCGAGGACATGGCGCGCCGCTGGTTGATGCGCAACATCCGGGTGGAATTGAACCACGCCGATTACTGGGTGCACTGGAGCCGCGCTCACGGTGTCAGCCTGGAAGATCTGCAGGCACAAAAGGTTGCCCCTGAGCTTCATGCCTTGAGCCACTGGTGCTGGCACACCAGTTCGGCGGATTCGCTGATCGTTGCCATTGCCGCCACCAACTACGCCATTGAAGGCGCGACAGGTGAGTGGTCGGCGCTGGTCTGTTCCAGTGGTATCTATGCGGCAGCGTTCCCCGAGGAAGATCGCAAGCGGGCCATGAAGTGGCTGAAGATGCACGCCCAGTGCGACGACGCCCATCCGTGGGAAGCACTGGAAATCATTTGCACGCTGGCAGGAATGAACCCGAGCCAGTCCTTGCAGGCGGAGTTGCGTCAGGCGGTGTGCAAAAGCTACGACTACATGTTCCTGTTCCTGGAACGCTGCATGCAGCTTGAACATGTGGACAAGGCTCCGGTCGCGCGTGAGCGCATGGCGCTGGCTGAAAGCTGATTCGTTTTCACGCCACTGAAAAAGCCCGCTCCCCCGGTATCGCCAGGGGGGGGGCGGGCTTTTTCGTATGGACCGGCAATGGCTAGGTGCTGACTTTCAGTCCAATCAACCCGGTAATGATCAACGCCACACTGGCGAGCCTGAACAACGCCATGGATTCACCAAACAGAATGATCCCGGCGATGACCGTTCCGACCGCACCCACGCCTGTCCAGATCGCATAGGCGGTGCCCAGTGGCAATTCCTTCATGGCAAGGCCGAGCAGACCAAGGCTGATGGCCATGGCGGCAACGGTCAGCGCGGTGGGAAGAGGGCGGCTGAAACCATCGGTGTATTTCAGGCCGACAGCCCAGCCTACTTCGAACAGGCCGGCGAAAAACAGAATGATCCAGGACATGAGAGACCTCCATCGATTGACGGGGTCGTCCCCAGATTAATGACTCGATCGAGCCGCGAGGTCGTCCTCGCGTTGCGCAGTATAGTGCCCATCATTAAATCGGGGATCAAGTTGGCCGCTTATTCAGTCGCTTGCCGAGCCGCCGTTTCCCGATCTTCTTTCTACCAGTGCACGCATGGCCTGATCTTTGTTTTTAACTAACACCACATTGGAGATCACAAGGCTTTAAATTCCTTGCGGAGTCTCTTCACCACCCAACGCTTCAACCAGCGCCGGCAGGAAGTCGCCGAAAGTCAGCATCATCAGGGTGAAGCTGGCATCCAGCTGGCCGAGGGCCTCTTCGCCACCGTCCTGTTCCGCCTGATCTTGCAGCAGATCCTCGAACTTCAGGCGCTTGACCACCATCTTGTCGTCGAGGACAAAAGACAGTTTGTCTTGCCACGCCAGCGACAGCTGAGTGACCACTTTGCCAGTGCTCAGGTGCAGCTGGATTTCTTCGCTGGTCAGATCCTGACGCTTGCAGCGCACGATACCGCCATCTTCGTGGGTGTCGCGCAGTTCGCACTCGTCCAGCACGAAGAAATCGTCCGCGGCTTTCTGGGTAGTGACCCATTCAGTCATGGTGGCGGTCGGGGACATTTTCACGGTCAGCGGACGTACCGGCAGCGTGCCGATCACTTCACGCAGGGTGGACAGCAGGTCCTCGGCGCGTTTCGGGCTGGCCGAGTTGACCAGAATCAGGCCTTGTTTCGGCGCGATCGCTGCGAAGGTCGACGAACGACGGATAAAGGCGCGAGGCAGGAAGGCCTGGATGATTTCATCCTTGATCTGGTCGCGTTCCTTTTTGTAGACCTTGCGCATTTGTTCGGCTTCGATCTCTTCGACCTTTTCCTTCACCGCGTCACGCACGACGCTGCCCGGCAGAATGCGCTCTTCTTTACGGGCGGAAATCAGCAGGAAGTCGCCGCTGACATGCACCAGCGGTGCATCTTCGCCTTTGCCGAATGGCGCGACGAAACCGTAGGTGGTCAACTCCTGGCTTGCACAGGGACGCGCCAGTTTGGTGGCCAGTGCAGTTTCCAACGCCTCGGCATCAAAAGGCAGATCTTGGGTCAGGCGATAGATAAGCAGGTTTTTGAACCACATGGGGCGTGTCTCTCCTTTATACAAAGTGGGGCATTATTCTCTTCGTGGCGCCATAGGCCAACCCTTCTCTAAGCCTTTGGAAGGCCTGAAAAAATTATTTAAAAAAGTGCTTGCCAGAGGTGAGGTCGCTCCGTAGAATGCGCGCCACACCGAAAGTGAAGGGTGATTAGCTCAGCTGGGAGAGCGTCTGCCTTACAAGCAGAATGTCGGCGGTTCGATCCCGTCATCACCCACCATTCGCTTAAAGTGTTACGCGCAGCGGTAGTTCAGTCGGTTAGAATACCGGCCTGTCACGCCGGGGGTCGCGGGTTCGAGTCCCGTCCGCTGCGCCATATTCGGTAACCTGGAACGCTGAACGCCAGGTCACCACGGAAAAGCCCGCTAACGCGGGTTTTTTTCTGTCTGAAGTTCCTGCTGGATGCATCGTTTCACCGGTTTTCAGATTTTTTTGAATTATTTATCAATTAAATCAACACCTTATGAAAATCTGTGGCACAATGCGCCCCGCAACGAAGGTAAAGGGTGATTAGCTCAGCTGGGAGAGCGTCTGCCTTACAAGCAGAATGTCGGCGGTTCGATCCCGTCATCACCCACCATTTACTTTCAACGCTACGCGCAGCGGTAGTTCAGTCGGTTAGAATACCGGCCTGTCACGCCGGGGGTCGCGGGTTCGAGTCCCGTCCGCTGCGCCATATTCGGTAACCTGGAACACTGAACGCCAGGTCACCACGGAAAAAGCCCGCTTTATGCGGGCTTTTTGCTGTCTGGGGTTTTCTCGCTGACAAAGCATTCAGTGGCGAGGGAGCTTGCTCCCGTTGGGCTGCGTAGCAGTCCCATTCTTTTTGTTGGAAAGTGGGGCCGCTTCGCGACCCAGCGGGAGCAAGCTCCCTCGCCACAAGTCATTCGTTGTTCTATCCCTTCTTATTGCTTGGCGTTTCGACTATGCCGGTAGTCGCTGATCGCTTCGTACACGGCTTTGCGCAGCCGGTTGATACCGCCAATGGGGCGATGATCCTCCAGACCGAACCACGGGTTGAACGACAGGTTGTCGCATTGCAGATTCTGCGCCGGGGTGTCGAAGTCCTGAGGGGGTAGGGTGATCCTGGCCACGGTTTCGAACGGCGCATCCTGCTCGCGCCACTCGATGCTGGTGTCTTCGATCGGCATGAACCTGTTCGCATCCTGGCGCTGGATCTGCAATACAAAACACGCCGGCACCCGATCCGTGGACAACTGTTGGGTCAGGGCGTTACGCAGGAAGTTCGGCAGATCCTGGTTCTGCTTGGGCAAGGTGTAGGCCGGGCAGTTATCCGAATCCGGCATGACCCGGAACTTGGCATTGGCCTCACCGAATTTATACGGCGATACCGAAAAATAGGTGGTACGTGTCGGGCTTTCAGGTGGCGGGGACAGCGTCGCCAGGGCGATGAACAAATGACGGACCTGCCAGGTGCGCGGATCCCAGCCAGGAAAAAACGCCATGACCTTTTTTCCGTCAGCCTGAGCCGCGACATTCTGACGGTACTCGGCGACATCGCTGACAAAGAAGTTCGGATGGCTGAACATCACAAAGTCCTGCTCGTGTTGCTCTTGCCGGTCGCCGAGTAGCGGCTTGCCCGGTACATCCAACAGTTTGATCGCCATGCCCCGGGCATCACGCATGCTGTCGAACTGCGGATATGCGTTGCCGTTGGACAGGCGCATGGTCGCCTGCCAGCGCTTGCCCGGTTCGCTGAAGACACCGCGGCGCAGGTCCTGCGCAAGTTCCGGCAACACCTGCACCTCGGCCTTCACGCAGCCATGGGCCTTGGCGTGCGCATCACGCAAATAGCGGGTGTTTTCGCGGTGTTGATCGACAATCCGCACGGCGGTCTGGATCACATCCTGGGTCATGGCTGCTTCGCCGTCCGGAATCTGCTCCAGTTCCGAGACCGGGCCTCGGTGCTGCCAGGCATACCATGCAGTGACCAGCCCCCAGCCAAGCAGGCCGATGCACAACAGAATCAGCAGGGTTTTGCCGAGCAGGCGCCCCAGCCACAACCAGAGCCGGGCGAGCATCGGCAAATCCTTTTTGAAGGGGGTCATGATCATGGCAGTTGCGCCTCCAGCGGGCCGCCCAGCACTTTCAGGTACTCCAGCAGCGCCCAGCGCTCCTCGGGTTGCAACAACCGGCCGATCACCCCGTTGCCGCGTTCACCGGCACGGAATTCATGGCCGCTGTTGTGGTTGCCGGTAATGTGCGTATCGAACAGGAAACCGTTGGTGAAGGCTTCGGTGCGATAGCCCAGGTGCCGCGGGTCGTAGTCGAACGTGCCTTTGTAGAAGGTGGTCGCGCGTTCATCCTGGGGCGAGAGCAGTTGATAAATGCTCTGCACCGAACCGTTGTGCAGAAACGGCGCCGTCGCCCATACACCCGACAGTGGCCGAGCCTTGTAGGCCACTTTTTCACGAACCCCGATCGGCAGGCCGAAACCGTCGAGCTTTGGCTTTTCCTCCGCTGTGACCTTGGTCTCGCGGTAAGCGCGGTTCTCGACGAATGCAGTGACGTAAGCCAGGCCCTTGGCCACTGATAGTTGGCTCAAGTCCAGCGGTTCCTTGGGGGTGGGGTGCAACTTCACGTCCATCTGTGCAAGCTCCGCCGGATCCCATTGCAGGGCGGTCAGATCGAAACGGTGGTTGGCGATGTTGTTCGCCGCCGTCGGATCGGTGCCGATGACGTCGACGGCCAGCATGTGCAAATGCTGGACCCAGCGCTCACCTTCCTGGGTCGTCCGCGGGACGTGGCAGCCAGCACAGTTTTCAGCAAACAGCGCACGCCCCTTGGCCGCCAGCGGTTTGTCGATGGCGCCCAGCAGATCTTCCGGCCAGGCCGGCGGTTTGAGTCGCTGCAGGGTTTCTTCGATCTGGTGCAAATCGCGCACCCGGACGCTGGACGGATAACGGTTGTCGCCCTTGAGTGGCTGCCCGTTATTGTCGAAGAAGTTCAGCGTGGCGCCTACGCCCAGGGCCTCACCGATATTGCGAGCCATCGGTTGCTGTGCCGAGCCGTTCCACTGCACCCAGTCGAAGGTCCACATTTCCCACAGCTGCGGGTAATCGACCGGCGCGTTAGCAACCCGGTAATTGGCAGGTGAAATCGCGTCACCGAAACTGGCGTTGGCAATACGCCCGAACGCGTCGGTACGGCCAGGGCCTTCCTCGGTCGGGTAGAGCCCTCGGTGGGTGTCGTTCCAGGCGACTTTCAGGAAGGTGTCGAGAGAGGTCTTGAAGTCTTTACGCAGTTGTTGATGCCGGGCGTCGTAGTCCTGGCCCAGCACGTTGCGAGCGAAACGTTCGAATTTCCATGGGTTGTAGTAAGTCGAAGCAAGACTGGCGACCAATGCCTGTCCGAAACTGCCACCGCGCAGTGTAGGAACGCTGGACGGCAAGACATGCTGCGCCGAACCGCCATCGATGCGGATGGCCTGGCCGTTGAAGCGCAATTCGCCGGTGTGGCAGGCGGCACAGGTGATGTCCAGAAACTGGTCCGGGTTGCCGGGGTTTTGATGACGGGCAAAGCCCACGGGCAGGTTGCCGGGGTTGTTCGGCGTGGCTTTCTGCCCGGGGTCGACCAGAAATCCGAAGCGTGCGAGGTACTCCGGAGCGGCAAATCGCTGTTGCGAAAAAGGCAGTTCGAGCGCGTTGAACCAGTCGTAGCGCAAGCCTTTGACTTGAGTACCCTGAGGCGTGAAGTAGTAGGTCTGGCGGTCGGTCGCGCTCCACTGCTCGAGGTAATGCACCTGCTGCGCAGGCGTCCAGGTCGGCAGTTTCGGGTTGGCGACGTAATACAGAATCACGGCCAGGCACATGCCCAGCAACGCAACGATCAGAACCAGCAAGCGATAAAAGAGGCGCAAGATAAACATCCTTGTCGATTTGACGCTCTCTTATGCCTCAGCCGCAGATGTGCGGCAAGTGGCCATTACGCCAGGTTTTGTGGGACAGGTCAGTTGTGTCTGTGAGGCGAAGATGACAGAAGCTTCATCATCCGATTCCGGAAATGCGTTAAAACACCTGAACTTATCAGAAGTTTCCTGCTCTCATGCCGGTAGCCATTGGTCGTGGCCGCCTGATAAGCTCGCGACTTTATTCGATTGCCCTTTAGGCGCATGAACAAGGAAATAGCATGAAACAGCATCGGTTGGCGGCGGCGGTGGCCCTGGTTAGCCTGGTACTCGCGGGTTGTGACTCGCAGACCAGCGTAGAGCTGAAAACCCCGGCGCAAAAAGCTTCCTACGGGATTGGCCTGAACATGGGCAAGAGCCTGGCTCAGGAAGGCATGGATGATCTGGACTCCAAAGCCGTAGCCCAGGGCATCGAAGATGCCGTCGGCAAGAAAGAACAGAAGCTGAAGGACGAAGAACTGGTCGAAGCCTTCGCCGCGCTGCAAAAGCGTGCTGAAGAACGCATGGCCAAAATGAGCGAAGAGTCGGCAGCCGCCGGCAAGAAGTTCCTCGAAGACAACGCCAAGAAAGCCGGTGTCACCACCACTGCTTCGGGCCTGCAATTTGAAGTGGTCAAGAAAGCCGACGGCGCACAGCCAAAGCCGACTGACGTAGTCACTGTTCACTACACCGGCACCCTGACCAACGGTACCGTCTTCGACAGCTCCGTCGAGCGCGGCAGCCCGATCGATCTGCCGGTCAGCGGTGTGATCCCGGGTTGGGTCGAAGGCCTGCAACTGATGCACGTTGGCGAGAAGTACAAACTGTTCATCCCTAGCGAACTGGCTTACGGCGCCCAAAGCCCAAGCCCGGCGATTCCAGCCAACTCGGTGCTGGTATTCGACCTCGAGCTGCTGGCGATCAAGGATCCATCCAAGCAAGACGACGCCGCGAAGTAATCAGCGTCCGCTCTGACAACAACGCCTCGCTTATGCGGGGCGTTGTTGCATCTGGCGGTTGGTGAGGGTAAACAAAGCGAACGGATGCGGTAGGATGGAGTCATAGCCATTGAGGACGCCTGCGCTAACCGCGCCAGAGCGCCAAGTCAATGAAATCTTGGGTTTTTTTATGTGAGTAAAAAACGCCCGATCTGAGCAAAGCCCATATGAAACGGGGCTTTCAGCCGTGAAATGCAGGTCTGTTCACAAGGTTATCCACAATTTGTGTGGATAACATTTCAGCGGGAAAAATAATGAAGGCACCCTGGAATTTCGCTCATTTCCTGCCATTGGCCGGACGCCTGCTCGCCCGTGGACGATTGCCAGCGCTGTTGTTCGCGGTGGCCAGCAAAGGCGCGAGCCAAGGCAACCGATTGGGCAAGCTCAAAGACGACCTGCGCCTGTTGCAGGCTTTGTGCCTGGCGTACTGGCGTGGCGAGTACCGCGCCATCAGTCCGAAAGCGCTGATCTCGGTGGTGGCGGGCCTGATGTACTTCCTGAGTCCGGTGGATGCGATTCCGGATTTCATTCCAGTGTTCGGCATGCTCGATGACATCGCCGTGCTCGCCTGGCTGATGAAAGTCCTCGATGACGAACTCAATGCGTTTCGCGCCTGGCGCAAACGGCAGGCGCCGGAAAAGCTCGCGGTGGTCGAGCGACTGCCCGATACCCTGGAGCAACTTCAGCTTCAGGGGCCGAAAAAAAACTGAGCCGATTCAGGATCATCCCTATATTCATGGCCCCGCGACCTTGGCCGCTGTTAGGATTACACTTCTAGGAAAAAGCGCCGACTCGCTAAGTGTCGTTGTCCTACGGGGAAGTCATGGATATTCAGATAATCACACGCGAAGGCGAGCCCGAGTATGCGGTTCTGCCGTGGGCTCAGTATCAGGCTCTACTGAAAGCAGCAGGCATCAATGAGCAACCGCCGCGCGAGGCAACAGTGCGTCACGCGGCAACACCCGACCAGATTCTTCCGGGTCTGGATCAACTACGCAGTTTGCGCGAAGGGAAGGGCATCGCCATCGAGGCGCTTGCCCGCACGGTAGGCATAAGCCCGTCTTATCTGGCCTTGATCGAAAGTGGCGAGCGTCAACCCGACGCTGCGATTCGCCGCAGTCTGGCCTGGGAATTGACGGTGCCAGGGTGGAGGGATGAATCGTGAGCGTACGCATCAGTCGTCAACATTGGGACGGGTTGCTGGGCGAGCTGGATCAGGCGCGCCGCCAGCGACATCTGCTGACTTATCGCGCGTTGCTGGAGCGTCTGCAGCTCCCGACGCCGGCCATGCAAACCTTGACTGCAGCCCTTGAACATCTGGCCGCGCTGGACGCCAGGGCCGAACAACCCTTGCGCAGTTCGCTGGTGATCAGCCAGGGCGCCAGTCGCCTGCCGCGCACCGGGTTTTTTGAATGCGTCGAGCGTCTGGGGCGTTTCTCAGGGCCGTCCGATGGTGTCGCTGCTGCGTCCTGGCATGCCTCGGAAGTGGTGCGAGTGTTCGAGTACGAGTACCCCGAATCGGCCGAGGCCTGAGTGTTTTTGCGACTCAAGGCGCGGGCCGGTTACTGGTTGGCCCGCAGGTTGTTTCATTGGCCATGGTTCGTCCGCCAGCCCCGTGGCTGGAGCTGGCTCGAAGGCCAGTTCGCACGCATGGCCAACTTGGGTGACGTCGGCGCTCAAAGCTTCTATGGCCACATTCTGACCTTTCGCGGCGTTGGGCTTGGGGCTCGTGAGGAAGGTGTCCGATTGTTGCGCCTGGCGGCGTTGGCGGGCGACGGCAAGGCGGCGTATCAGGTGGGCGTGATCAGCCTGGCGGGGACGGCGAGCAAGGCGCCGGATCCGGTTGAGGCGGCGCGGTTTTGGCGGATCGCCGCGAAAGCGGGCCATCCATTGGCCGAAATCAAGCTCAAAGAGTTGGCGTCTCGCGACTCAACGCAATAAACCCATAGTTGTCCGATAAATAAACGTGGCGTGAGGGAAACCTCCCGCCACGTTTGCGTTTTAGCCTGCTGGTCATTCGGTGATCGCTGCTTAGAGATTTGCCCTACAGCCATATCCTACTTTCCCGACTTCTTTCTCGGTTGATCCCTAGCAAAGTCTCGCGCGCCCATTTTTTGCGCGAGGGATTGTTCATGATCGACCCGATTTTCCAGCTCACTTCGTGTCATCCGGTGCGTTGATGGACCACATCGAACGCATCGAGCAGGAACTCGACGGTTTCAAAGACACACTGTCGCTTTATCGCAAACAGCTCGACCGCTGGTTCAATCAGGCTGCAGACGGGGTCAGTCGGGCGATGGATATGCCGTCGCTGATGGATATGGAGCGCCAATTCAAGTTTGGGGATACCACCACAGTCGTCGGCATTAACGACGACCATTTTTCTAGCGTCGCTCAATGCCAGGAAGGCGGAATTCTCGAGATCGAGAGCAAGTTCGAATCGGTTTACGACATTCCGCTGGGGAACATTCAGGTTGATGTAATTGCCGTTGATGGGGGTGAAAAGACGACCGTCATGCTGGATAAAAACGGCAAAGGACGGTTCAAAGGTAAGCCCGGCAAGTTCTACCGCGTTCATGTCCACAGCGCGGTGACCCCGAAGCAAGTCGATGACCTTTTCAAGTCTTACGACGGCCTGACCCAACAATTGGAAGACTGGCTGCGCAAGGAGTGGCAAGGGTTCAAGCCGCAATGGTCGCAGTCGGCTTTCGCCGCCGCCGGTAACGGCATGCTTGCGGGAAGTTGGGCTGCGATCATTGGCGTTTGGGATGGTCTGGGCCTTGTTTTTGACATCCTCAAGAATCCAGGCAATCACCTGGAACAGCTTGGCAGCAGTGCGCAGCGATTAATCGATCTGGCAGAGCAATCACCTGCCGCGATGGAAAAAGCCATGCTGCTGGCCAGCGATGAGGCTGCACTTTGCCTACTGTTTCGCACCGCTGGAATTTGGCTTTTGGCCTTACCGCCGAGCGTGGTTGCGGGTAACTCGGCGACGGTGACCAGTCAGGTCATCGTCGCGGTGCTGATCGACATTCTGATTGCTTCGGCACTGGCTTTCACGCGAGTTGGTTTGCCCGTCGCCAAAGCTTACTTGACTGCTCGGGGACTCAAGTACGGAGCGGTGTTGGCAGACCTGGCGATGCGTTTCGTTGAGGCGACTTTCAATCTTCTCAGCACGTTTACTAATTATGTCGATGACTACAAAAAAGTTGCCGCACGCGGCGTCGTACCCAGAATCAATAAGGGGCAAATACAACTGAGTTGGGACGCCAAACGCAACACCATGCTCAAGCAAAACGAACACCGCGACGACGCCCCGTCCCAAGCGAAAAACCCCAACGGCGACAGCGCCGATTCCGCCGACAACACCGCCACCCACCAATGCCCGGTGTCGATGGTCACCGGCGAAGAACTGCTGACCCTCACCGACGGTTCGCTGGACGGCATCCTGCCCTTCGACTTCACCCGGCTCTATCGCACCAGCGCCGTCGAGATCGACTGCGGACTCGGTTACGGCTGGAGTCACAGCCTTGCGCATCGACTGGAAATCGACGGCGAGAGCGTGATCTGGATCGACCACGAAAACCGCCGCACCACCTTCCCGTTGCCGACTGTCGAGCGGCCGGCGATCCACAACAGCCTCTCACGCGCGGCGATTTTTCTCGGTGACGAACCCGAAGAACTGATCCTCGCCCAGGCCGGCGAGGACACGCGTTTTTATCACTTCATCAACGGTCGCCTGACAACGATCAGCGACGGTTACGACAACCGCTTGCGCATCACCCGCGACCGCCAGGACCGCATCAAACGTCTCGACAATGGCGCCGGTCGTGCCTTGCTGTTGCGCTATGACCGCCGCCATTTGATCGCTGTCGACTATCAGGTGTTTGTCCCGGCGGACACGTTGGACGAGGCTTGGGTCACCGAGCAGACACTGGTCCGCTACGGCTACGACGAACGCGCTCGACTGATCGCAGCGACCAACGCCGCCGACGACAGCGAGCGCTACGACTACGACGATCAGCACGTGATCCTGCAGCGGCAACTGGCCGGTGGGGCGAGTTTCTTCTGGGAGTGGGAAAGGTCCGGCAAGGCTGCGCGATGCGTCCGACATTGGGCGTCGTTTGCACAGATGGAGGCGCGGTATGTCTGGGATGACGAGGGCAGCGTCACCGTCCACAACATTGATGGCAGCGAAGAGGTTTACCAGCACGACGATCGGGCACGGCTGGTGCGCAAGGTCGGGCTGGATGGCGGCGAACACTTCAACGTCTACGACGATCAAGGTCGGTTGATTGCCGAGCAGGATCCGCTCGGCGCCATCACCGAATACCACTACGACGACGTCGGACGCCTGGTCGCGCTGATTCCGCCGGAAGACGAGCCGACGTCCTACGAGTACCGCAACGGTTTCCTGCATGCGCAGTACCGCGGCAAGGCCGTCTGGAAATATCAGCGCAATACCCAGGGCGATGTCACCGAGGCGACCGATCCTGACGGCCATGTCTCCCATTACCACTACGATGAAAAAGGTCGGCTGCTGTCGATCCGTTACCCGGATAACAGCCGACATGCCTTTGTCTGGAATGCCTTGGGGCAGTTGCTCGAAGAAACCCTGGCGGACGGCGGCCAGCGGCGGTTTTCCTACGATGTGCTGGGACGGCAGATTACCCGTCAGGACGAACACGGTGCGGTCACCCGGTACGCGTGGGACGCGGTCGGACGACTGATCCAAACGACGCTTCCCACAGGTGCGACTCGCGCCTTCAGCTACAACGCCTACGGAAAAATCACCGCCGAACGCGACGAACTCGGCCACGTCACGCGCTATGAATACCTCGATGATTTGCATCTGGTCAGCCGACGCCTCAATGCCGACGGCACCCATATCAAGTACCGCTACGACAACGCGCAGCTGTTACTCACGGAAATCGAAAACGAATCCGGCGAAAAATATCAGCTGGATTACACCCCCAACGGATTGATCCGACAGGAAAGCGGATTCGATGGCCAACGTACGGCGTATGCCTACGACCTCAACGGCCATCTGCTGGAGAAAACCGAGTTCGGCGCTGACGGTTCGCAATTGCTTACTGCTTATGAACGAGACTCGGCAGGGCGGTTGCTGGTCAAGACGCTGCCCGATGGCATCAAGGTCGAATATCGCTACGACCGCCTCGGCCGACTGATCAGCGTCGATGACGGTTGTGACCATCCGCTGGAATTCGAGTACGACCCACAGGATCGGCTGATCACCGAACACCAAGGTTGGGGCACCTTGCGCTATGGCTACGACGCCTGCGGCCAGCTCAACCGGATGCGCCTGCCGGACGGCAGCAAACTCGATTACCACCACGAAAAGGGCGGCGGGCTGACCGCCATCGACCTCAACGGCGCGCGGCTCACCACTCACCAATTCACCTTCGGTCGCGAGCAACAGCGCCAGCAAGGCCAACTCACCAGCCAGTACCACTACGACGAACAGGGGCGGTTGCAGGCCCACGCGATCAACCAGTCAACCCGACCGCTGTACCTGCGCCACTACAGCTACGCGGTCAACGGCAACCTGGCCACCATCGCCGACAGCCGACACGGCCAGCGCAGCTATCACTACGACCCGCTCAACCGCCTGACCCGCGTGCGTCACACCCGCGACGCCCCGCCGGAAAGCTTCGCCCACGACCCGGCCGGCAACCTGCTGATGCACGACCGCCCCGGCCAGTCGACCGTCAAAGGCAACCGCCTGCTCATGCAAGGCGACCGCCATTACGACTACGACGCCTTCGGTAACCTGATCCGCGAACGTCGCGGCACCGGGCAAACACTCGTCACCGAATACGCCTACGACTGCCAACACCGGATGATCGGCGTCACGACCCCGGACGGCCGCTGCGCCAGCTACCGCTACGACGCCTTCGGCCGCCGCATCGCCAAAACCGTCGACGGTCACACCACCGAATTCTTCTGGCAAGGCGACAACCTCGTCGCCGAAAGCAGCCGCGAGCACTACCGCAGCTACGTCTACGAACCGGGCACCTTTCGCCCATTGGCCCTGCTCGACGGCAAAGGCCCACGGAAGGCTTGCCCGTTTTACTACCAGCTCGATCACCTGGGTACACCGCAGGAACTGACGGATTACAGCGGCGAAATCGTCTGGTCGGCGAAGTACAACGCCTACGGAAAAGTCACGTATCTGGCATTTGGCGGGGGAGAACAGCTCGAACAGCCGTTGCGGTTTCAGGGGCAATACTTCGACGCCGAGAGCGGCCTGCACTACAACCGGCATCGGTACTATGATCCGGAGGTGGGGCGGTACCTGACGCCGGACCCGGTGAAGTTGGCGGGTGGGCTGAACCAGTACCGATACGCGCTGAACCCGACGGGGTGGGTTGATCCGTTGGGGTTGAACGGGAATTGTCCGCAGTCGGATAAGTCTGGGTGCGGGGCGCCGGATGATACGGCTGGAGCTAAGGTTGAGGAGGGTGAGCCTGATGCTCCCCGTCCGAAATCACGCCCTCAAGATTTTGGTAGTGAAGAGAAGCTAACTGGGCACTATGAAAAACACGGTGCCGAATTTGGAGCGACGAGCAAAGAAGAGTACCTCCAGATAGCCCGAGATGTTGTGAATCAGGGAACTCATGCGGAATACGAATACAGAGGTGAATTTCGAACGGGTTATTTACAGCTGATTGGCAATAATCGGAGGGGCGAAGCTAAGTTTGCCTTCGTAGGCACGAACAACAGCCAAGAGATTACGACTTTGCATACAAAAAGCGGGAAAGACTTTTGGAGGGCAATAAATGGTGACGCTCAAGACAAAACAGTGAGGCCTTTGAATGACTAAAAAATACAACGCATTAGTTCTTGAAATCGACGAAGTCGTTGAGGAGGCAGTTGTATTGCTTGTTGAAGGTGTAACGGTTAAGTGCTTTGCGAGCTACTGCCCCTTTGCGATTGAAGCGGGAAAGCAATATGCCGTGGAATTCGACTTGGTTTTACCTGACTCCGACGGCGTAATGCTCGCCCAAGGGGCTGATCGAAAAGCTGAGATGACGGATCGCGGATTTTCCTGCTTTGTTTCTGGGTACTTGGACGGACCTATTCTTCGGTCATTCGTAGATTTCATGAATCTTGAGCTTCACTACGAATTCCCTCAGTTCAATGAGAAATATGTGAAAGTCAGCGTGGAAAGAATTGATGTGGTGTTCGGGTAGGAAAGGCGAAATTTCCGGGCAAGGTCGTCGGAAGTTTCCTTCAAGTTTTAGCGGTTTGCATGAACTGGTGCGGAGTGAGATCCATGGATAGTCTTTGGCTGTCGCTGCAAATGCAGTGGCAGGGTGTAGGAACCCTGAACTCCAAAGCGCATCAGCGCTGTCGTTTGATTGCGGCACTTAATATGTGTCCGTAACATCGTTCGCGGCGGCTGTGCGCGGGACACGCTTCGGCGTGGCTGAGTTGGAGTTTCTCAGTTTCCTACTCCCGCGTACGGCTGCCACCCAAGCCCGTAGGAAAGGCCTTTGGTAGCTTCAAATCAAAACTCCGAGGTCTCTAAAAAATGAAAACATTAACCCCCGACCCACCCTACGAAAAACCAACCCCCCACCCCGAAAACCGCTTCAAACCCCTCACCAGCAACTGCGACGACATGCCGACGCTCTTCTTCGACACCCAAGCCCCGCTGTATGTGCTGAACGACGCCGCTGTATTCCGGATCAAAGCCGTCACCCAAGTGCTGGAAAACCTCGGCATGCGCGGTTCGATCGAGTGCGAGTCGTTCATCCTCAGTGATTTTGCCTTGCTCTGCGCTATTCCGTTGCGCGATGGCTGTGACCTGCTGAAAGAGATCAGGCAGCGGTTGCAGGCTCGGTCAGTGGAGCTTTAGTTCGAAGATTTGCGGTGTTTGATCTGGCCTCTTCGCGGGCAAGCTCGCTCCCACAGGGTTTTGTGTCGAATGTGAATATTGCTAACGACACAAAACCTGTGGGAGCGGGCTTGCCCGCGAAGGCGCCAGACTATCAATCACGTGCACGCTATACCCCGGCACATTCTTCGCGTGATGCTTGGCCTGCGAAGCCATTTCCGCCAACTGGCTCGCATCGAGTTGTCCGCAGGCCTGTGGATGTAAATGCACCACGCCAATCGACAGTGACAGCAGCGGAAACTCCTGCCGCACACCCTGGCGGTTCGGCGCGATGAAGCAGCCGGCCTCCAGGTGTTCGCTGCGGTAGAAGCGCCGGCACTGGCTCTGGAAATCATCGAGCAACTGGTTCAAACGTTTGCGCCAGTCTTCCGGCCCGAGCACCAGCAGGAAATCGTCACCGCCGATATGGCCGACAAAGTCGCGGGAAGGGTCGACGCGATCATTCAGACATTGCGCCAGGCACAGCAGGACTTCATCCCCGCGACCGTAGCCGTAGATGTCGTTGAAGGGCTTGAAACTGTCGATGTCCACGTAGCAGATCACCGACTCGCGTTGCTGTTGCAGCAGGCGCGTCAGGCATTGCTGAATCGGCACGTTGCCCGGCAGCAGGGTCAGCGGGTTGGCGTAGCGGGCTTGCTGAATCTTCAGTTCGGTAATCAGCTTCAGTACGTCGATCACCCGGCCCAACCCCAGATACACGCCGTTCAGGGTAATGATGAAGTCTTCTTCAATGCGTTGGCGGGCGCGGCTGGTAATCAGGCGGCTGACCTGTTGCAGCGACTGGCTCATCTCAACGGCGAGGAAGTCGTCACTCATCAGCCGACTGATCGGCTTGCGGGCGAACAGGTCGGTGGCAAAGGGCTTGAGCAGCGCGTCCGAGAGCGAATGCCTGTGAACGATGCCGCAGGGATGGCCGTGTTCGTCGAGCACCGCCAGCGAGTTCAGGTTGGCCTGGCGGCGAAAGGCCTCCAGCACCGTCGCAGTAGGCGTATTCCGCGTGACCGCTGGCTGATCGTTCAAAAGGTCGCTGAGGTCGCTGCCTTCGTCGTTCAGCGCCACGGCGGAGTTGTCCTGCTTGGGCATCAGGCTACGAGCATCCTTTGGCGGATGTTCCTGGGGCCGGCACAACAGGTAACCCTGGACCAGATCGACGCCCATCTCGGTCAACACCGCGAGTTCCTCTGGCAGCTCGATACCTTCAGCAATCACTTGAGCCCGAGAGGCTTTGGCGATTTGCATAATGGATCCGACGAATTCACGTTTGAGGGCATCCTGATGAATGCCGTCGATGAAGTGCCGGTCGATCTTCACATAGTCAGGCCGCAGCTCGGACCACAGGCGCAGGCTCGAATAACCGGCTCCCAAATCATCCAGTGCAATGGAAAAGCCCATCGCCCGATAGTGATGCAGCGCGTTTTGCAGCAGCTGGAAATCGTCGGTCGGGGTGTGTTCGGTGAGTTCGATGATCACCTGACTGGGCGGTATGCCGAAATCCTGCAACAGTTGCAGGGTGCGACCCGGTTGGTGGGCCGCTTCGAGCAGGGATTCCGGTGACACGTTGAGAAAGAGTTTGCCCGGCAGTTGCTGTTCATTGAAGCGCCGGCAAGCGCTCTCGCGGCAGGCAATTTCCAGTTCGTTCAAACGGCCGGCCTGGCGGGCGACGGCGAACAAGGCGATGGGCGAGTGCAGTGGGCTGTTGGAGGGCCCGCGGCTGAGGGCTTCGTAGCCGATAATCCGTCGTTCAGAGAGCGAAATGATCGGCTGGAACAAGCTGTGCAAACCGCTTTGAGTCAGTATTGAACTCAGCGCACTCAGCTGTTCGGTAGTGGTCATGGCGATCTCTGGCGATAAAAAAAGGACTGGGAGCACTCTTGGATAAAGAGGTGCTCCCAGTCCTGTATTTCACGACAGAATGATGACTGTTTGATGACGCTACGGGGTGCGTCAGCTTTAAATTGCCATCATCTTGCTTGTGACAACTTAGTGCTTGGCCACCGCGGTGTTGAGCTTCAGGTAGTCCAACAGAATCCGACCGGTCTCGCTCAGGTAGGCATCGTCTTCTGGTTTGGTCTTGTCCGGCTCGGCCGCGAGGGCGTCTTCGTCTTCTTTCTTCAGCTCTTTGAGCGGCTCTTCGCCTTTGGCCTTGCGACGGAGATTCTCCATGGCAAGCTGCTTGGCTTCGATATCGGCGTGTTGAGCACGACGATCGGCTTCATTGAGGCTGACGGTTTTTTCCGCCATCAGTTTCTGTGCCAGGGCCAGTTTGTCGCGGATGAACACGAACTCCGCATCCTTGGCCGAGCGCACGTCATGCTCGGATTTGAGCTGGGTGATGTACGGTTTGAACGGATCGGTCGCCGGCTTGATCGCCGCGCGGATGGTGTCCCACGGCATGGCTTCCGGCAGGGCGCTTTCACCGATTTCCTTGGTGTC
Source organism: Pseudomonas sp. LB3P81 (assembly GCF_054897965.1). Taxonomy (NCBI): domain Bacteria; kingdom Pseudomonadati; phylum Pseudomonadota; class Gammaproteobacteria; order Pseudomonadales; family Pseudomonadaceae; genus Pseudomonas; species Pseudomonas sp. LB3P81. The sequence goes on from NZ_JBUBVG010000001.1 coordinate 5,128,270, forward strand.
GATGATCGACGGGTAATCGATGTCCGGCAGAACGCCTTGATGCTGGGTGCTCTGGCCGGAAACCCGGTAGAACTTGGCCAGGGTCAGTTTCAGTTCGCCATGGTTCAGCGGCTGAATGGTCTGCACGGTGCCTTTGCCGAAGGTCTGGCCGCCGATGATCAGTGCGCGGTGGTAGTCCTGCATGGCGCCGGCAAAAATCTCCGAAGCCGAGGCGGACAAGCGGTTGACCAGCAGCGCCATCGGGCCTTTGTAGAACGCGCCCGGGTTTTCATCTTCAAGCACATCGACGCGGCCATCGGCGTTACGCACGAGTACGGTCGGACCTTTGTCGATGAACAGACTGGTCAACTCGGTGGCTTCCTGCAGGGAGCCGCCGCCGTTGTTGCGCAAGTCGATGACCACGCCGTCGACTTTGTCTTTCTGCAACTCGGTCAGCAGTTTCTTGACGTCGCGCGTGGTGCTCTTGTAGTCCGGATCGCCGGCACGGAAAGCCTTGAAGTCCAGATAGAAGGCGGGGATCTCGATGACGCCGAGCTTGTAGTCCTTGCCATCCTGTTTCAGGTTGAGGACCGACTTCTTCACCGCCTGGTCTTCAAGCTTTACCGCTTCGCGGGTGATCGGCACGATCTTGGTGGTCTGGTCGTTCGGCGCGTTGCTGGCCGGGATGACTTCCAGGCGCACCACGGTGCCTTTCGGGCCACGGATCAGCTTGACCACTTCGTCCAGGCGCCAGCCGACCACGTCGACCATCTCTTTGTTGCCTTGGGCAACGCCGATGATCTTGTCGGCCGGTGCAACCTGCTTGGTCTTGTCGGCCGGGCCGGCAGGCACCAGACGCACGACTTTCACCTGATCGTTGTCGCTCTGCAACACGGCGCCGATGCCTTCGAGGGACAGGCTCATGTTGATGTCGAAGTTCTCCGCGTTATCCGGCGACAGATAATTGGTGTGCGGGTCGTAGGACATGGCGAAGGTGTTGATGTAGGCCTGGAAGATGTCTTCCGGACGGGTCTGGTCCAGACGCGCAAGCTGATTCTTGTATCGCTTGGTCAGGGTTTCCTGAATCTGCTTGGAATCCTTGCCGGCAATTTTCATCCGCAGCGCTTCGTCCTTGACGCGTTTGCGCCACAGGTCGTCGAGCTCTGCGGTGGACTTGAGCCAAGGCGCGTCCTTGCGGTCGATCAGCAAGGTTTCCTTGGCGGTGAAGTCGATCTTGTCGACGCCCTTGTTCAGCTCGGCAAGGGCAAAGTCCAGACGCGCTTTTACGCGGTCCAGGTAGCGCTTGTAGATGGTGAAACCGGCGTTGAGGTCGCCGCTTTTGAGGAAGTCGTCGAACTGGGTTTTCCACTTGTCGAATTCGGCAATGTCGCTGGCCATGAAGTAGCTGCGCGACGGATCCAGCAGCTTGAGGTAGCTGTCGTAGATGATCACGGAGCGCGCGTCATCGAGCGGCGGCTTACTGTAGTGGTGGCGCTTGAGCAACTCGACGACATTCAGGCTGGCGATCACTTCGTCACGATCAGGCTGAAGCTTGTCCCAGCTATTCGCTGCGAACGTATTGCTCGACATCGGCATCAGGCCGATGCCAATAAATAGGGCGAGGGCGGTGCTGGGGAACAAATGCTTCATGCTGATTCGACGCGGGGACAATTGATAACGCATATTAGGCCGTCTTTGAAGTCGCCGGTTCCACAAGGGCCGGTCGCATAATGCAAAAAGCCCGGCGATACAGCTTCGGGCTCAGTCCAGACTCACTATGGAGGCACTGTGAAAGCATTGCAAGGCGTGGAAGGTCAAGTGGAGTGGCTTGAAGAGCCCAGTCCTACATGTGATGTAGGGCAAGTTCGCATTCGTGTGGCGGCAGCGGGCCTCAATCGCGCCGATTTGTTACAGAAGGCGGGACTTTATCCGCCACCGCCGGGGGCCAGTCAGGTACTGGGTCTAGAGTGTTCCGGGGTGATCAGCGAGGTCGGCCCTGGCTCGTCGTGGCAGGTCGGTGATCGGGTCTGCGCCTTGCTGGCCGGGGGGGGGATGGCCGAAGAGGTGGTTGTCGACGGACGGCATGTGCTGGCGGTGCCCGAAGGATTGTCCCTGGCCGAGGCGGCAGCGCTACCCGAAGTCTATGCGACCGTTTGGTTGAATTTGTTTCAATTGGCTGCGCTCAAGCCGGGTGAGAAAGTTCTTCTGCACGCCGGAGCAAGTGGAATCGGTTCAGCTGCCATTCAGCTGTGCAAGGCGTTTGGCAACCCGTGCTGGGTCAGCGTCGGTTCTGCCGAACGGCTGGCTTACTGCGAAGCGCTGGGTGCTCAGGGGGGCGTGGTACGCACCGACGAACTTGAAAGTCTGAGCGACTTGGGTCCGTTCGATGTGATTCTCGATCCGGTCGGCGGCAACTACGCCGCACTGAACCTGAAACTGCTGGCCCGCGATGGCCGCTGGGTGCTGATCGGCCTGATGGGCGGCCGTGAAGCGAAGCTGGATCTGGCCCAGGTGCTGGCCAAGCGTGTGCAGCTGCTGGGTTCGACTTTGCGCAGTCGCGACGATCAGTTCAAGGCAGATCTGTTCAGTGATTTGAGCCAGCATGTCTGGCCGCTGTTTGCCGAAGGGCGATTGAGCCCGCAGTTGGCGAAGACTTTTCCGATCAAGGACGCCGAAGCGGCGTTTGCCGAGTTGGCGACCAATAAGGTGGCGGGGAAGTTGGTGTTGGTGATCGACGAAAGCCTGACCTGACCCTTGTAGGAGCGAGCTTGCTCGCGATGAATTTGAAGGCGACGCGTTTTACCTGGCAGCAAGCGTCATCGTTCACGTCCATCGCGAGCAAGCTCGCTCCTACAGGGTTTTGCGTTACTTCCAGATATGGATGGGCCAGCCGGCTTTTTCGGCGTGCTCGAGCAATACCGGATCAGGGTTTACCACGTGTGGGAAATCTACCTTCAGCAACAACGGCAAATCGTTGCGTGAATCCGAGTAAAAACTCGCGCCTTCCAGGTTTTCCTCTTCCGCATCCAGCCATTCCAGCAAGCGCGTGATCTTGCCTTCGCGGTAGGTCAGCGTGCCAACGGTGTGGCCGCTATAAACCCCATGCAACACTTCCAGCTCGATGCCGAGAATCTCGTCGATGCCCAAGCGATCGGCAATCGGCCTGACCAGGTGCGTGCCCGACGCCGAGATCACCAGAATCCGGTCACCGGCCTTGCGGTGCGCGGCGATGGCTTTGGTTGCGTCGCTGAAGATGATCGGCTCGATGAAATCTTCCACCCACGGCCCTACCAGATGGTCGACCTCTTCGGGCGTGCGCCCGATCATCGGCTCGAGGCTGAAGGTCATGTAATCCTCCATGCGCAGCTTGCCGTGGCTGTAAGCGTCCATCAATTCGTTGTTCTGACGCATGAACGACTCGGGATCGACCCAGCCCAGGCGGCCCATCTGCTCGCTCCAGAGGGTGGCGCAGTCGCCGTGGATCAGGGTTTCGTCCAGATCAAAAATTGCCAGGGCCATCAGTGCAGTTCTCTCTTCAACATCAGCAAAGGCATCAGGCTACCTCACACAGGGCCGTCGGATCGATGGAAAGTGCCAGACGCTGACCATCGGGATGCAGATCGGCCGCCGAGCGGTTGAGCACATCCACCACCAGCTCCACGCCCCGGGCCTCGACCCGGTAGCGAATCACGTTGCCCAGCAGACTGTGGCTGCGCACTTGTGCATCGAGTTCGCCATTCAGGCTCAGTTCGATGGCTTCCGGGCGAATCGCGATGCGATGAGTAATCGGTCGTTGCAGCAATTTCGATGCGTTGTCGGCGTCGAGCAGGTTGTAGTTGCCGATGAACCCGGCAGCGAACACATCCACCGGCGCGGTGTACAGGGTTTCCGCGTCGCCGCTTTGTACGATCTTTCCCTGATTCATCAGGAAAATCCGGTCAGACATGGTCAGCGCTTCTTCCTGATCGTGTGTGACGAAGATCGTGGTCAGGCCGAGTTCGCGCTGGATCTGACGGATCTGTTCGCGCAAATGCTTGCGAATGCGCGCATCCAGTGCAGACAGCGGTTCATCGAGCAACAACAAACGCGGCCGGGTCACTAGCGAGCGCGCGAGGGCGACACGTTGGCATTGACCACCTGACAACTGATGCGGATAACGCGCGGCAAAGTCGTTCAGCTCCACCAGTTTCAACACTTCGGCAACGCGTTTTTGGCTGTCGTCGCTGTTGACCTTTTGCATGCGTAACCCAAAAGCGACGTTTTGCTCAACGGTCATGTTGGGGAACAGGGCGTAACTCTGGAACACCATGCCGATTCCGCGCTTCTGCGGACTTAACGGCACGATATCGACACCATCCAGCAAAATCTTGCCGCCATCAACCGAGGTCAGCCCGGCGATGCAGCGCAGCAGCGTGGATTTTCCGCAACCGGACGGGCCGAGCAGGGTAACGAATTCGCCTTTCTGGATTTCGCAATTGATGTCGCTGAATACCGTGGTGCCGGCGTAATTTTTTTGAAGATGTTGGACGCTGACATAGCTCATTCGCTTTTGTCCTTGTTCAAGATATTGGCCGCCCAGGTCAGAACCAGCACAAAGAAGAAGTAGGAAATCACCAGCGCACTGGTGAAGTGGCCGCTGCTGTTGCGCATGTTGTTGAGGTAGACCTGCAGGGTTTCGTAGCGGGTGCCGACGAGGATGTTGGCGAACACGAACTCACCGAACAGGAATGAGAACGACAGCAGCAACGCCACCATCAGACCCTTGCGCAGGTTCGGCAGAACCACCAGGAACGCCGCTTGCCAGGTGCTGGCGCCGAGCAGTTGGGCGGCGTCCATCAGGTCGCGCAAGTTGATCGCTTGCAGGTTGTTGGTGATCGCCCGGTACATAAATGGCAGCGCCACGGTGAAGTAGCAGCCGATCAGAATCCACGGTGTGCCGACCATCGCAAACGGCCCCGAGCCGTAGAGCTGCAACAGCCCCACCGACGACACCACCGGCGGCACCGCGAAGGGCAGCAGGATCAGGATGTTCATCAGCGCATCGAGTTTCGGGAAGTGGTAATGCACCACGAACAGCAGCGGCAGAATCAGCACCACCGACAGGATCAGCGAGCCGACGCAGACCAGCAGCGATTGGCCGAAGGCATGGAGAAAGCGCGGATCGCTCCACAGCGCCACGTACCATTTGAGGGTGAAGCCGCTGGGCAGGATGGTCGCCGACCAACTGCTGGCGATTGAGTAAATCAGCGTCCCGAGCAGCGGCAGTAACAGGATGGCAAACAGCAGATAAACCACGACACGATGATAGACACCGACGGGCCCCAATTCAGCGCGAGACATGGTAGCTCCTCTTCAACAGCAGCTGATGCACGACGGTCACCAGGGTCATCAACGCCACCAGCACCACGGCCAGGGCACTGGCCAGGTTCGGGTCCAGGGAAATATCACCGGAGACCATCGCGGCAATCCGGATCGGCAGCACGTTGAAGTTACCAGTGGTCAGGGCGTACACCGTGGCGTAGGCGCCGAGGGCGTTGGCCAGCAGGATCACGAAGGTGCCAAGCAGCGCAGGCGTCAACACCGGCAGACCGATGTGGCGCCAGAACTGCCAGCCGTTGGCGCCGAGCAGCGCGGCGGACTCGCGCCAGTCTTCGCGCAGGGCGTCGAATGCCGGGTAGAGCAGCAGCACGCCCAGAGGAATCTGGAAGTAGGTGTAGAGAATGATCAGCCCGGTTTTCGAGTACAGGTTGAAGTCCTGAATGATCCCGGCCTGCTTGAGCATGATGGTGATGCTGCCGTTGAAACCCAGCAGGATGATGAACGCAAAGGCCAAGGGGACGCCGGCGAAGTTGCTGGTCATGTTGGCGAAGGCGTTGACGAAGTTGCGTAGCTTCGAGTCGACCCGGCGCAGGGAATAAGCGCCGAGCACAGCGATGATGATCCCGAACACACTGGACCAGAAACTGATCTCGAGGCTGTATTGGATCGCCTGCAGATAGAACTTCGAATTGAAGATCTTGGTGAAGTTGGCCAGGCCCCAGCCGAACTCTTCCGATTGCAGGCTGTTGATCATCACCCAGACGAGCGGGGCGATCTCGAACACGATAAAGAACAGGGTGAAGGGCACCAGGCAAAGCGCCGCCAGCCATTTGCCGCGAGTCATGGCATTCACTTGAGCAGCTCCCGGCACACAGGTTTGTCGTGGGCCACGCCCAGCAGTTCGCAAACGGTGCCGCAAATTTCAGTCTGTTTCGGTGCGGCGCTCGCGTTGAAACTGAAGGCATCGCCGAGCACGAACAGCGGCACTTCGCGCTCTTCGGGCAGCAAGCCGTTGTGGGAGCGATCGTTGTTCATGCCGTGGTCGGCGGTCACCAGCACCTGATAACCGGCTTCGAGCCAGCCTTGCAGGTAGTCGGCGAGGATGATGTCCGCCGAACGGGCGCTGTTGCGGTATTGCGGGGTGTCGAGGCCGTGCTTGTGCCCGGCGTCGTCGATATTCATGGGGTGCACCAGCAGGAAATTGGGCGCATGGCGCAGGCGCAGGTTTTCCGCGTCGGCGAACAGGTGCGAATCCGGGTAATGGTCGCTCCAGTAGAAATGTCCGTGTTGAATCGGTAAATCGGGATTGTCGGTGTGACGGTCACGGGCGGGCACGAACGGCGAACGGTTATACAGCTCGCTGACCCAGTGATAGGCCGCTGCGGCGGTTTTCAGTCCGGCGTCAGTAGCGTAGTGATAGATGCTGCGCTGGTTGGACAGGCGCGAGACGTTGTTGTGGACGATGCCACTGTCGATCGGCGTGACGCCGGTCAGGATGCATTCATACAGCGGGCGAGACAGGGCCGGCAGTTCGCACTCCAGTTTGTAGAGCGCCGCGCGTCCAGCGCCAACGTAAGCCTGCAGGTGCCCCATGGCGTGGCGCGCAACCTCGTAATTGAGACCGTCGAGCACGACAAGGATGACGTTGTGCTTCATAGGGGCGGAACTCCGAAATCAAAGCTGAACGGTGTAGGAGCTGCCGCAGGCTGCGATCTTTTGATCTTGATCTTAAAAAGCCAAGTCAAAAGATCGCAGCCTGCGGCAGCTCCTACGGATGCAGCATTACTGCATGTTGATAATGACTTCTTCCTGCCACTTCTGAGGAAGGGCCTTGGAGGTCTTCTCCCACGCATCCGCGTCCTTGATCGGCGTTACTTTTTTGTACTGCTCGTTAGGCAGCAGTTTGGCCTTGACTTCATCCGGCAGTGTTACGTGTTCGGCGCGGATCGGTCGGGCGTTACCGCGCGCCAGGTTGATCTGGCCGGCATCACTGAAGATGTATTCGCGAGCCAACTTGGCGGCGTTCGGGTTTTTCGCGTACTTGTTGATGATGGTGGTGTAACCGGAAATCACCGAGCCATCGGATGGAATCAGCACGGTGTAGTCATCCGGGTTTGCCATCTTGGCCTTGTAGCTCAGACCGTTGAAGTCCCAAACCACGCCGACTTCGATTTCACCCTTCTCCATGGTGGCAATCGTCGGGTTGGCCATGGACAGGCGGCCTTGTTTGGCAATGTCGGCGAACAGCAACAGCGCAGGCTGAAGGTTCTTCTCATCGCCACCGTTGGCAAGGGCAGCAGCCAGTACGCCGTTGGCGGCTTGCGCGGCGGTGCTCACGTCACCGATGGAGACTTTGTATTTGCCGTTTTTCAGGTCAGCCCATTTGGTCGGTGCGTCCGAGCCGTGCAGCAGCTTTTTGTTAACGATGAACGCGATGGTGCCGGTGTAGGCCAGTGCCCAGTTGCCGTCCTTGTCCTTGGCCCAGGCCGGAACCTGATCCCAGGTCGACGGTTTGTAAGGTTGCGTCACACCTTGCTTGACTGCGATCGGACCGAACGCAGCGCCGACGTCGCCGATGTCGGCGGTGGCGTTGTCTTTTTCAGCGGCGAACTTGGCGATTTCCTGGGCCGAGCTCATGTCGGTGTCGATGTGTTTCAGGCCATAGTTTTTGGCCAGGTCTTCCCAAGTGCCTTTCCAGTTGGCCCAGTCATCGGGCATGCCGACGCTGTTGACCGCACCTTCCGCTTTCGCAGCGGCTTCGAGGGTTTTCAAATCATCAGCAGCCATGGCGGCAGTGCACATGGCAATGGTCGAACCTAACAGTGATGCCAGGAAAAGCTTTTTCATCCGAAGCTCCTTTGGGCGTTTTCAACGCTGCGATTGCGGTGGTGTTGGTCTAGGTCAGCAATACCTGAGCCAATCTAGGCGCCGCTGATGACATTTTGATGTCGACCAGCGGTCCGTCTGCATTTTCTACAAGATCAGCGCTCAGGCTTCGGAGTAAGCGTAGACCATGGTTAAAGAGCTGATATGAAAGGACTTGGCCGTGAAATTGCAGCCTTTTTGTTGAACCGTTCAGCGCCTTTGTCATCTGTCAGTCATGTGCAGTGCCTAGGCTTGCGGGAAGTTGACGGAGCCGTTTCAAATGACGGCTTCGCCCAGAAACAGTGCTGGTCTAGTCCAGATAGGTAACGTTGATGCGCATCGAGACAACCAAAGCGGTGACAGCCATCGGGCAGGTTCTTCAGGAACAGCTCGATCACGGGCTGTTGGCGCCGGGCAGCAAGTTACCGGCGGAGCGCAAGCTCAGTGAGTTGTTCGGTACTACACGAATTACCGTGCGCGAAGCGTTGCTGCAGTTGGAGGCCCAAGGGCAGATTTATCGCGAGGAGCGTCGCGGCTGGTTCGTGTCGCCGCCGCGCCTGGCTTACAACCTGATGCAGCGTAGTCACTTTCACGCGATGGTCAGTGCTCAGGGGCGGGTGCCGTCCACCGAAGTGATTTCGGCGCGGCTGCAGCCGGCGTCGGCAGCGGTCTGTGCCTGGCTGCAGTTGCCGGCGTTGTCGAGCGTGATACAGGTCTGCCGGGCGCGGCGGATTGACGAGCGGCTGGTGCTGTACGTGGAGCACTACCTCAATCCGCAGTATTTTCCAGGGATCCTGGAGTTTGATTTGAATCAGTCGATTACCGAGCTGTACGCGCGGCATTACGACTTGCATTACGGGCGTGTGCGCTTCGAGATCGTGCCGACGGCACTGTCGGTGGATGCCGCTGCGGCGTTACGGGTGTCGGTGGGGAGCCCGGGGTTGCGCATTGCCCGAGTCAATTACGACCAGCATGAGCGGCTGATCGATTGTGACCTGGAGTTTTGGCGGCACGATGCGATTCATGTCGGCGTTGACGTGGTCTGAGCCTGGCCGCCGCAGGTCCGGGTTCTTTCATTATCCGAAGCGGTAAATGTCCATGCCCAGGGCGCCCATGGTGAATCCCTGGTGGCTCACGCTGAATGTACCTCCGGCACCGCGCGCAAAGTACAACGGCAGCAAATGTTCATCACTTGGGTGGTTGCGCACGGCGTTCGGAGCTTGCTGACGATAGTCGTGCAGCGCGGCTTCGTCGTTGGCCTGAAGTTTTTCGATCATCCAGTCGCGGAATACCCTGGCCCACGGTTCGACGCTTTCCGGGCCGGCATGCCAGTCCAGTTCGCGCAGGTTGTGGGTAATGCTGCCGGAGCCGATCAACAGAACGCCCTGTTCGCGCAGGCTGCTCAGTGCGTGCCCGACGCGGGTCTGCAGGGCAGGGCCGCCGCGTGTAGGCAGCGAAACTTGCACCACCGGGATATCGGCCTGCGGATACATCAACGACAAAGGCACCCATACGCCATGGTCGAAGGGCCGTTTGGTGTCGATGCGTGCAGGCAGGTCGGCGGTATTCAGCAGCTCGACAACCTCTGCCGCCAGTTGTGGATCGCCGGGTGCCGGGTATTGCACCTCGAACAACGCTTTGGGGAAGCCGCCGAAGTCATGCCAGGTTTCAGGTTGCGGATTGCCGCTGACCAGCAGCTCATTGCTTTCCCAGTGTGCGGAAACAATCACGATGGCCCTGGGTTTCGGCAATTCGGCGGCAATGCGCGCGAGGGCCGGTCCGCTGGCGCCGGGTTCCAGGGCCAGCATGGGGGAGCCATGGGATATGTACAGGCTGGGCAACATGAATGAGCTCCTGAGAGTTAAGATGGCGTCATCTTCAGTCAGATCATTGATCTAAATCTAATATAAGTTTTAGGGTGTTTTGATCGAATTTTCGGAGATATTTATGCAGCCGGAGTTTTGGCACAAGCGGTGGCAGTCGAATCAGATCGGCTTCCACCTGCCGGAAGTGAATCCATATCTGCAGCGTTTCTGGCCGCAATTGGGTCTGGAGGAGGGCGCGCGCGTACTGGTGCCGTTGTGTGGGAAGAGTCTGGATTTGTTGTGGCTGGCGCACCAGGGTCATGAAGTCCTGGGGATCGAACTGTCGGAAAAGGCCGTTGAGGATTTCTTCGACGAGCACCAATTTGATCCGCACGTCAGTGAACAAGGGCCGTTCAAGGTCTACCGTGCGGGATCGATCGAATTGTGGTGTGGTGATTTCTTCGAGTTGACCGCCGGAGATGTTGCCGATTGCGCCGCTCTGTATGACCGCGCCGCGCTGATTGCCCTGCCGCCGACCATGCGCGAGCAATACGCAGCTCATTTGAACCGGATTCTGCCAAAGGATTCGTTGGGGCTTTTGATCACGCTGGATTACGACCAGGCGCAAATGGACGGACCGCCGTTTGCCGTGCTTGATGATGAAGTGCAACGGTTGTTTGGGGCTGTGTGGTCTCTGAAGATTCTGGAAGATCAGGATGTTCTGGGTGAGAGCTGGAAGTTTGTCGAGAGCGGAGTGACGCGGCTTGAGGAGCGGGTATACCGGGTTTCCAGTCGGTAATTTATGTTAGCTGTGCCGGCCTCTTCGCGAGCAAGCCCGCTCCCACATTTGATCTCTGTCGTACACATATCCTGTGTCCACTGAAGATCCAATGTGGGAGCGGGCTTGCTCGCGAAGGGGCCGGAATGAGCACCACAATAATCAAGCAGACAAAAAAAGGCCCGCATCACTGCGGGCCTTTTCTTTTGGTGCCGAGCCTGTCAGCCCCGACGACGCAGCGCGTCGATGCGCTCTTCCAGCGGCGGGTGGCTCATGAACATGCGGGCGAACCCTTGTTTGATGCCACCGTTGATGCCGAACGCATTCAGGGTGTCCGGCATGTGCACCGGCAGGCCTTGTTCTGCACGCAGGCGTTGCAGGGCGCCAATCATCGCGTTGGTGCCCGCGAGGCGTGCGCCGGCTTCGTCGGCGCGGAATTCGCGTTTACGCGAGAACCACATGACGATGGCGCTGGCGAGAATGCCCAGGACCAGTTCGGCGAAGATGGTCGCCACGTAGTAGGCAATGCCCTGGCCTTCTTCGTTCTTGAAGATCACCTTGTCGACAAAGTTGCCGATGATCCGCGCGAAGAACATGACGAAGGTGTTCACCACGCCCTGGATCAGCGCCAGAGTGACCATGTCACCATTGGCCACGTGGCCGATTTCGTGGGCCAGAACGGCTTTCACTTCATCCGGCGAGAATCGCTCGAGCAGGCCCTGGCTGACCGCGACCAGCGCGTCGTTCTTGTTCCAGCCGGTGGCGAAGGCGTTTGCCTCGTAGGCCGGGAAAATCCCGACTTCCGGCATCTTGATCCCGGCTTCGCGGGACAGTTGCTCGACCGTTTGCAGCAGCCATTGCTCGTGACGTGTGCGCGGCTGGGTAATGATCTGGGTGCTGGTGCTCATTTTCGCCATCCACTTGGAGATGAACAGCGAGAACAACGAACCGGCGAAACCAAAGACCGCACAGAAAATCAGCAGCTGATTGAGGTTGAGATCAACCCCATTGGCCGCCATGAACCCGTTGAAGCCGAAAAGGCTCAGGGTGATGCTGGCAATCAGCACGACCGCCAGGTTAGTGGCCAAAAACAGCAGGATGCGCATCATGGTTGTAGAAATCTCCTTTTGCTAAAGATGTAGCGTACTGCGGGGTATATAAGGTGCTGCACCGGGCTATTCAACCGGGTGACTATTTCAAACTGTGTCCTACAGCAAGAGTCTAGCCGCTTGAAGGGCATTTCCGACGTGGATACGGGAAGCGTTTGTCAGCCGATTCGCGTCGCAAACCCCGTCATTGTTGGACGCGGTCGCGAAACAGAGAGTCGGTCGACGATTGAAGCCGGGATGTCCGGCGAGGGATAAAGATATGTTGCTGAATTCATCCTCGTGCGACTTTCGTGAAAAAGTCGCACGAGGCCAAGCCAATTACTGGCGGTAGGACTTGAGGAAGTTGCCGATCCGTCCGATGGCCATGTCCAGGTCATCGACGCGAGGCAGGGTCACGACGCGGAAGTGGTCCGGCCATGGCCAGTTGAAGGCGGTGCCTTGCACCACCAGCAGCTTTTCCGACAGCAGCAGGTCGAGCACGAACTTTTCGTCGTTGTGGATCGGGCATACTTTCGGGTCAATGCGCGGGAACGCATACAGCGCACCCATCGGCTTGACGCAGCTCACGCCGGGAATGTCATTGAGCAGTTCCCAGGTACGGTTGCGCTGTTCCAGCAGGCGCCCTTGCGGCAGCACCAGGTCATTGATGCTCTGATAACCCCCGAGGGCGGTCTGGATCGCGTGCTGGCTCGGCACGTTGGCACACAGGCGCATGTTGGCCAGCATGTCGATGCCTTCGATGTAGCTTTGCGCGTGATGTTTCGGACCGGAAATGGCGATCCAGCCGGAACGGAAACCGGCGACGCGGTAGGACTTGGACAGGCCGTTGAAGGTCAGGCACAGCAGGTCCGGCGCCAGCGAGGCGGTGCAGATGTGCACGGCATCGTCGTACAGAATCTTGTCGTAGATCTCATCGGAGAACACCACCAGATTGTGCTGACGGGCCAGCTCCAGCATGCCCAGCAGGACTTCTTTGGAATACACCGCGCCGGTCGGGTTGTTCGGGTTGATGATCACCAGCGCCTTGGTGTTCGGCGTGATCTTGGCCTTGATGTCCGCCAGGTCCGGCCACCAATTGGCCTGCTCATCGCACAGGTAATGCACCGGGTTGCCGCCCGACAGACTCACGGCAGCGGTCCACAGCGGATAGTCGGGAGCCGGCACCAGCACTTCGTCGCCGTTGTTGAGCAGGGCCTGCATCGACATGACGATCAGTTCGGAAACGCCATTGCCCAGATAAATGTCTTCAATGCCGACGCCTTCTACCTGCTTCTGCTGGTAGTACTGCATGACAGCTTTACGCGCGCTGAACAAGCCCTTGGAGTCGCTGTAGCCCTGGGCCGTCGGCAGGTTGCGGATCACGTCCTGGAGAATTTCGTCCGGCGCTTCGAAACCAAAGGGCGCCGGGTTGCCGATGTTCAGCTTGAGGATGCGATGGCCTTCCTCTTCCAGGCGTTTGGCGTGCTTGAGCACTGGGCCGCGAATGTCGTAGCAGACGTTGGCGAGCTTGTTCGATTTGCTGACCTGCATGGCGATGTGTTCCCGAAAATGAACGATCCAGGCGGCGTTTGACCAACCGTACTGGGAATCCTGCGTATTCACACAGGCTGACGCCTTGAGAGGCAGCACCCATAAATCCGTTTGAATGCGCGTGGTCTGGCTGCCAGACTGGCGTTTGACGAGGCGCAATCATACGTGCCGCCCGATCCGTGGAAAAGGTACAGATCGGGCTTTTTCAACTGCTGAGGTGTGATGATGGAAAAGTTGGAAAAAACCCTTGAAGAATGGCGGGCGATGCTCGATCCGGAGCAGTACAACGTTTGCCGTCTCAAGGGCACCGAACGCCCGTTCTCCGGCAAATACAACGACAGCAAGGTCGACGGTGTTTACCACTGCATCTGCTGCAACGAGCCGCTGTTCGACTCAAAAACCAAATTTGATTCCGGCTGCGGCTGGCCGAGCTTCTATGCGCCGATCGGCGACAGCGCCATGGTCGAAATCCGCGATGTCAGCCACGGCATGATCCGCACCGAAGTGGTCTGCGCCAAATGCGATGCGCACTTGGGGCACGTGTTCCCGGACGGTCCGCCGCCGACAGGCCTGCGGTATTGCATCAACTCGGTGTGCCTGGACCTGGTACCGCGCTCGTAATACGAGCCCTGTAGGAGCGAGCTTGCTCGCGAAAAACATCAACGATTACGCGTGCATCCAGGATAAACGCGGTGTCTTGAAGTTCTTCGCGAGCAAGCTCGCTCCTACAGTCGCTAGGCGATCGATTAATTAAATTGCACACAATTCAATTGCTCGCTATGTTTGGCTCATCTACCTGAACCCGGAGCCATAATCATGAGCGACAACCTGTTGAGCATCCCGTGCACCACCATCAAGGGTGAGCAAAAGACCCTGGCTGATTTCGCCGGCAAAGCCGTGCTGGTGGTCAACACCGCAAGCAAATGTGGCTTTACTCCGCAATACAAAGGCCTTGAGGAACTGTGGCAGACCTACAAGGACCAGGGGCTGGTGGTGCTCGGTTTTCCCTGCAACCAGTTCGGCAAGCAAGAGCCGGGTAACGAAGGGGCGATTTCCGAGTTCTGCGAGCTGAACTACGGCGTCAGTTTCCCGCTGTTCAAAAAAATCGACGTCAACGGCGCCGGCGCTCATCCGCTGTTCGTGCAGTTGAAAAAACGTGCGCCGGGTGTGCTGGGTTCCCAAGGCATCAAGTGGAACTTCACCAAGTTCCTGATCGGCAAGGACGGCCAGCTGGTCAAGCGTTTTGCTCCGGCGACCAAACCTCAGGACATGAGCCGCGAGATCGAAGCCCTGCTCAAATGAACACCTTGTCCGTCGATTCCCTGAAGCTCGACAGCCAGCTCTGCTTCAAGCTGTACGCCGCCTCGCGGGCGGTGATCCGCGCTTACAAGCCGATGCTTGATCAGCTCGGCCTGACCTATCCGCAATACCTGGCGATGCTGGTGTTGTGGGAATGGCAGGATGCAGCGCCGGAGCAGCCTACGGTCAAGGCACTGGGCGAGCGCCTGGCGTTGGACTCCGGCACGTTGACGCCGCTGCTCAAGCGACTTGAGCAATTGCAACTGGTTCAGCGCCAACGTTCGGCGCGGGATGAGCGTGAGGTGCATCTGAGCCTGTCGCCAACCGGCAAGGCGTTGCGTGATCAGGTCGGGCCGCTCAAGGCCCGTCTGTTGTGCGACAGCGGCGTCGATCTGGATCGGCTCAACGACTTGCGCGATGGCCTCGATCACCTGTTGGGGCAGATCAGGTCACTGTCGTAGTCGGCATCCATAAATCCAGCACTGCGGCCAGTTCTTCCCGTCGGAACGGTTTGGCCAGGTAATCGCTCATGCCCGCCGCACGGCAGCGTTCCCTTTCTTCGGACATGGCGTTGGCGGTCAGGGCAACGATGGGCAACTGCGGCCAGCGTCCGCTGCGACGGATTTGCCGACTGGCTTCGTAGCCGTCCATCACCGGCATGTTGCAGTCCATCAGCACCAGATCGAACTCACTGTATTCCAGCTGATCCAGCGCTTCGCCGCCGTGGGCCGCGACAATCACCTCGCAGCCGAGTTTTCCTAGCATGCCCTTGGCCACCAACTGATTCACCGGGTTGTCCTCCACCAGCAGCACCCGTCCACGCCGTTGGGGTGAGAGGGCTTCCAGTCGGGCATCGTTGAGGATATTGAGTTCCGGCTGCAGGGTTCGCCGCAGTGTCTGGTACAGCGCATTGCGCGCCAGCGGGCGCGCCTGTTGTTGGAGAGGCGCCAGGGCGCTGGCTTGTTCGCTGGGCAAGAAACTGCCGTAAGCGGTCACCAGCAAAATTGGCGCGGTACAGTTGGGGCGCAGACCAAACAGGCATTCCGGGCAATCGGTGATCACCATGTCGGGCTTCAGACCGATCATTGAGTCATCGATCGAACGCTGCTGGTAATCGAGGCCCCAACCCGGCAACAGACTCTTTAACAGCTCAGCCAGCCCGCTGCTGGCCGCGGTAATCGCGATGACCTTGCCACGCAGTGTCGCCGGTGGCAGGACGCGGGTGTGGCAGGGCAGCGGCAGATCAGCGCAGAACTGGCTGCCGAAACCCACTTCCGAGCTGATGGTGAGGCGCCCCTGCATGGCTTCGCAGAGGTTGTAGGTCAGCGCCAGCCCCAGCCCGGTGCCGCCGAATTGTCGGGTAATGCCGGCGCCAGCCTGGGTAAAAGGCTGGAAGATCTTGAGCTGGGCGTCCTGGGCGATACCGATGCCGGTGTCGCAGACTTCGATTCTGACGCCTTCTTCGAATGTCGACAGGCGCACATCGACCCGACCGAATCGGGTGAACTTGAGTGCGTTGGACAAGAGGTTGCTGACGATCTGCCGCACGCGGGTCGGGTCGCCGAGCACCAGCGCCGGAAATGCCGGGTCGATCAGGCACGTCAGTTCGACGCTTGGCGCTGCGTTCTGCGACAGCAGGTTGGCGGTGTCCTCGATCAGCGAACCGAGGTCGAACGGAATGTGTTCGAGTTCGAGCTGGCCGGCATCGAATTTCGACAGGTCGAGAATATCGTTGAGCAATTCCACCAGCACTTTGCCCGAGTCATGGGCGATGGACAGTTGTTGCTGTTGCTCGGCATTCAGCGGGCCGTCCAGGGAAAGTGCGATCATCCCCAGCAAGCCATTGAGGGGCGTGCGGATCTCGTGGCTCATGTTGGCGAGGAAAGCCGAGCGCGCTTCGGCCATGTCCAGGGCCGTTCTGCGCGCGACTTCCAGTTCCTGATTGGACTGGCTGAGCCGGGTGTTGATCGCCTTGAGCTCTGCGGTGCGCGCCGACACGATGTTTTCCAGTTGCCCGAGGTAGTCGGTCAGACGGTTTTCGGCGTTGCGTCGCTGCTGGATTTCGGTGGCGATGTTTTCAAACTGCTGGTTTGCAACCTGTACCAGCACACCGATCTCATCGTTTTCATGGCCCGTCGGGTACTCCAGCCAGGTGGGTTCGACGCTGCGCGGGTCGCGGCTGCTGAGTTCGCGGATGACTCGCACCAGCGGTTTGGTCAGCATCACGTAGAACAACGCCAGCAGGATGCCGGTCAGGAGCAGGCTGCGGGCGAATCCATTGAGCAGGGTGATTTCGGCCCGGCGCAGGAACCGGTTGCCGAAGGAGTAGGTGTCGACGTCCAGACGCAGCGTGCCGAGGGATTCGCTCGGCAAGTGATCCAGATACAGACGGTCTTCGAACGCTCGGTCGGCACCGAACAGGAAGTCACTGATCATCCGATAGCCGTTCTGTACGCCAGGGCGCTTGACGCTGGCCAGCACCGAACCGTTGTTGTCGATCAATTGCGCGCCAATGATCGCCGGTGAACGCAGCAGGCCCAGTGCCAGCTCCTGGGCGAGCTCGGCGTCGATGTTGTAGGCAATGCGTGAGGCGGGGTTGTGGCTGATTTCCAGTAAAGACAGTATTTCCCGGTTGATGGAGGCGTCTTCACTGGCATAATCGATGCCTATTTGCAGCAGGCTGAGCAGCGTGCCCAGAATGAAACCGACCAGCACGGTAAGCCGGGCTTGCTTGTAGGACAGCCGGTTGGTGAACTTGATATCCATGGGGTGTTGAACCACTTCCGTTTCCCTTCGCTGCTCAAGCATAGTCGATCATGCATGGATACTGATGTTCTCGCGAGCCCTTGTGCAACAGGGGATGACCCGGGCACCGAACGCCGTGTTTCGTCGCTGTAGCGCCATCATTACTGTGAACGTGCCCGAGGAGAAGACGTGGATTCCCGATTGAATGCTTTTCTTGAACGCGCCGATGCCGTTCTGGCCCGTATCGAACCACTACTGCCCGCACCTCGGCAAGCCATCGACTGGACGCAATGTCTGGCCGCACGCTGGCAGCGCGAGGGGCGCAGTGGTTTTCTGTTGCCGCTGGAAGTCAGCCTCGACATGCGCCTGTCCGACCTGATCGGTGTCGATCGGCAACTGGAGCAATTGGGGCGCAATACTCAGCAATTCATCGACGGCATGCCGGCCAACCATGCATTGCTTTGGGGCGCGCGTGGTACCGGTAAATCGTCGCTGGTGCGCGCGTTGCTGGCCGAACACGCCAAGGCCGGTCTGCGGTTGATCGAAATCGAGCGCGATCACCTGGCGGACTTGCCGCGGGTGGTCGAACAGATCGCCAAACTGCCCCAGCGTTTTGTGCTGTTCTGCGATGACCTGTCGTTCGAGTCGGGAGAAGGCGACTACCGCGTATTCAAGAGCGTGCTCGATGGTTCCCTCGAACAGGCGCCGGATAACGTTTTGCTGTACGCCACTTCCAACCGTCGCCATCTGGTGCCGGAAAAGGAAAGCGATAACGAAAACTGGAAACGGGTCGACGGCGAACTGCATCCCAGCGAGGCAGTGGAAGACAAGATCGCGCTGTCGGACCGTTTCGGTCTGTGGCTGTCGTTTTATCCGTTTACCCAGGAACATTTCCTCAATGTGGTCGAGCACTGGATCGGTCAGTTGGCCGACAAGGCCGGTCTGAAATGGCAGCGTGACGAAGAACTGGACATCCTCGCGGTGCGCTGGGCCACCGGCCGAGGCAATCGCAACGGACGTTGCGCCTATCAATTTGCCCGCTACTGGGTCGGGCTGAAGCTGTTGGAGCACAAGGCATGATCGATATGCAAAAAAGCGGCCAGGGCCTCGAAGGCTACGGCATGCTGCACGCACAGCTGGAATCCTTGCTGGCGGACGAGCGGGATTTCATCGCCAACGCCGCGCAGTTTTCCGCGTTTCTGTACAACCAGCTCGATGACCTGAACTGGGCCGGTTTCTACCTCAATCGTAATGAAGAACTGGTGCTCGGCCCGTTCCAGGGGCAAATCGCCTGCGTGCGCATCCCCTTCGGTCGCGGCGTGTGCGGCACGGCGGCGGCGACGTTGCAGACGCAGTTGGTCGAAGACGTGCACGCCTTTCCCGGGCATATCGCCTGCGACAGTGCCTCAAACAGCGAGCTGGTCGTGCCACTGGTCAAGGACGGCCGCCTGATCGGCGTGTTGGACCTCGACAGCCCGAAGCTCGCGCGGTTTACCGCTGACGATCAAGCCGGCATTGAAAAACTGGCGGCCATTTTCCTGCGCCTGACCGATTGCTGATCATGCCTGAGGCCTGCCTTGACCAGCAGGCCTGACGGATCCACCGCGTCAATCTGCTGTGGATCAAGGTATCGATCGGCGTACTGACGGTAGATTTCGGCGTTGATGAACAGCCCGAACAGTTCCGGGTCGATGTGGGCGTCACGGCACATGGTGGCCATGATGCCCAGCGCTTCGCTCAAGGATTTGGCTTTCTTGTAAGGGCGATCAGCGGCGGTCAGCGCTTCGAAAATATCGGCAATCGCCATCATCCGCGCCGGCAGGCTCATTTCTTCGCGCTTCAACTGTTTGGGATAACCGGTGCCGTCCATTTTTTCGTGGTGGCCGCCGGCGATTTCCGCGACGTTGTCGAGGTGGCCGGGGAAGGGCAGGTGGCTGAGCATCAGGATCGTCTGCACCATGTGGTGGTTGATGATGTAACGCTCCTCGCGAGTCAATGTGCCTCGGGCAATGCTCAGGTTGTAGAGCTCGCCCCGGTTGTACTTGTAGCGCGGCACATCGAGTTTGAAACCCCAGGGGTTGTCTTCCGGAATCAGTTCGCTCTCGGCGCGCTCGAACAGGTGCTCGGGTTTGTCCGCCAGCAGCGGCTCGCTGACCGGCAGGGTTGGCGCCGGTGTTCGCGTCTGGCGCCGGTTCTCTTCCCAGGAAACGCCCAATCGGTCGTCCAGGGTTCGGGTCCAGGTACGTCGGGCCAGGCTGCGCAGGCGTTGCTGATCGGCATCGGCCATTGCCTCGCCACCCAGATTGCAACGGGCAACAAACGCGAAATCATCGTCGAGCCCTGCCAGAGTGGCATTGCGCAGTTCAGCCAGGCACTGCTCGTCACCGCCCAGGGCGACGGCCTGCCAGTAGCTGATCCAGGCATCTCGCTTGAGCACTTCGAAACGGGTGCGGATTTCGTGAATGCGGTCGTTCAGGGTTTCCAGCTTCGTGGCTTTATCGACGACGTATTCCGGCGTCGTGACCTTGCCGCAGTCATGCAGCCACGCAGCGATATGCAGCGCCTCCCACTCGTCTTCGGTGGGTTGATAACCGCTGAAGGCGGGGTCCTGACTGGCCGCGGCAGCCTGGGCGAGCATCAAGGTCAGCGCCGGAACTCGCTGGCAGTGACCGCCGGTGTAGGGACTTTTGGCATCAATCGCGCCGGCCAGCAGTTGAATGAAGGCGTCCAGTAACTGTTTCTGTTTGGCTTGCAGGCGTTGACTTTCGATACTCACGGCGGCCGCACCGGACACGGCCTGAAGGAACGCAATGCGGTCCGGACGAAGCTTCTCGAGATCGCTTTGGTTGCCGCTGTCCTCCAGCAACAGGATCAGCAGGCCCACGGTTTCGTTATGACGATTGTGCAGGCGGATACCGATCAGGTGCACCCGCGGACACTCCATTGCCAGCAACACTTTCTGCAAATCCCCTGCCTGTTCGAAACCGAGACTGGTCACCACATTGTCGGCATTCGACAGTTGCCGCAGCCATGCAGGGCTTTGTGGGTCCTGAAGTTCGTGGCCGCGAATGTCGAACGCTGGCAATGCCTGTGAAATGTCGTTGATGACCAGACCGTGAGGCTCCATGCGATCACCGTCATTTTCCCGCAGGTAGATCAGACCGGCCTGGGCCTGGCCGATCTTCACGGTTTCGAACAATACTCGTTCCAGCAAGGGCGCGAACCGGGTCTCGGCGCTCAGGCTGTCGGTGATCTGGAAAAAACTCGCCAGGGTATCTTTCATGCGGGTCATCGACACGCTCAGTTGGTCGACTTCGAGCACCGGCGAGCGGCGGGAAACCGGGAAGTGGAAATTGAAACTGCGAATGGCATCGGCTTCCTGCACCAATGCGCGCAGGGGTTTGACCAGAATTCTCGAGGTCAGCCAGCCCAGCGGCAGGCACAACAGCAACGTGGCCAGCGTAATCAACGCACCTTGCCAGCGCATGCGGTAGGCATCGGCGAGCAATTCGTCTTCCGGTACCAGCAGCGCCAGTTGCAGTCCCTGGGGACCACCTTCCTGCATGCGGCTGCGGGCAACGATCCATTGACGACCGGCGGCCTTCAGCCGGTTGCCTGCTGGCGGATTGTTCAGCAATGCGCCGAGGCCTGGACTCAGGTCGGCGGCCTTGCTCAGGCGGGCGGTCTGGTCGTCGACGATCAGTTTGCTGCTGTCGGGGTAAGCGATGGCATTGCCTTCGGCATCGAACAGCACGATTTCGGTACTGGGGGTGACGACATGTTCGGCCAGGGTCTCGGACAGTTCGGCCAGCGTCAGGTCGGCGCCCATGACTGCATGCACACCGCTGCGGCGGGCCAGGGTGGTGCCGACGTTGTGGGTGGAGAAAAAGAGGTAGGGTTCGGTGGTGATCTGATCGCTGTCGCGGCGGGCACTGGAAAACCAGGGACGTGTTCGCGGATCGTAGGTGTCGTCGGGGTTGTCCTGACGGCTGACCGGGTTCAGGTCCCGATCGAAAAACAATGATTGGGAGTGCACCTGGTCGCTGCTGCTTCTCTCGATGCTCCACACCTGATAAGCCGCGACGTCCGGTGCGTTGAGCAAGGTTGTCAGGGCGGCGGTTCGCAAGGGGCGAACCATGAAGAAATCACCGTTGTCGTAGCCCAGGTACAGCGAGGCCAGGTCAGGGTTGTCCTTGAGCGACTGGCTGAAGGGGCCGAGCAACGCCAGGCGTTGTTCCAGGTCGGGAGCCTGCGCCGCCGGGTTGTACACCAGCAGGCTCAACAGATGACGGATGGGTTCATAGGTGGCATGCAGGTCCAGCCGGACGTCCTGCTCGATGCGCTCGAAGAGCTTTTCACTGCTGGAAAGAATCACCCGCGTGGTTTGCCGATAGTTGAAAATGCCCAGCACCACGCCGGTCAGCAGCAACAATAGGGTAAACATCACACTGATGTGCACGTGCAGGGGAAACCGCCGTTGAACCGGGCGCAGTGGGCTGGGCATTGCGGGGTCTCTCCATGATGGTTAACACACTGCTCAGCGACCAAGCATAGTTAAGGCACCATCATTCTGCTTTTGTCGTTTTGAGCAATTTGTTGCTGCAATGCCTGATCCAGTTCGAGCATTGCGCGTTCTACGGCCATCCTGCATTCGGCGACTTTGTCATGATGAAAAACTTGATGGCAGGCCTGTTCGAGCGCCTCGCAGCTATCGATCAAACGGATGGCCTGGACAATCCGCGCTGCGCCCTTGATTTTATGGGCGATATCGAGAAACAACTGCGGGTCGTTTGACCGGGATAACGCTTGCAGCGCTTGTCGGTCCAGACGGTTGCTGGTGAGCAGTTCGGTCAACAATCGCAGGTCCAATGCCGGGTTGCCCCCCGTCAACAAGTGCAGCCCTTTCAGGCTGAAGGCGGGAACGCGGTTGACCGGTACAATGCCTGCCACCCATTGACTCAAGGCGGTCAGCGTCAGTGGCTTGAACAGGCAGTCGTCCATCCCGGCCTGTTTGCAGCGCTGTCGTTCTTCCGGTTGTGCGTTGGCGGTAAAGCCGAGAACGGTGCAGGGGGTACGATCGGATTGCCGTTCATGGTCGCGGATCGCGCGAGCGAGTTCGTATCCATTCATGACCGGCATGTTGCAGTCGACAATCACCAGATCGAACGGCTCGATTTTCCACGCCTCCAAGCCTGCCTGACCCTCCTCGGCAATGCTGAACCGATGGCCCAGAAACTCCAGCTGCTGACACATCAGCAAGCGATTGGCCGGGTGATCGTCGACCACCAGAATGTTCAAGGCCACAGTGGACGTGTGGATTGGCGTTTCGGTGGTTGGCGGCACCTGCTCGACTGGCAGGGTGGGCAGAAGCAGCGAAACCTGGACCTGCGTGCCGACTCCCGGCTGGCTGCCCAATTGCAGGCTGCCGCCCATCATTTCGCACAGACTTCGGCTGATCACCAGACCCAGGCCCGCGCCGCCTCTGCCTGACTGCCCTGTATCATCGGCCTGGGCGAAAGGTTCGAACAGTCGTCGTTGATCCTGTTCGCTGATCCCGATGCCGCTGTCCTCAACCTGCAACAGCATCCGGACTTGCTCGGGTTCTGCCGTCGCAAGCAACTCGACGGTGATCCTGACCTGGCCCTGTTCCGTGAATTTGATGGCGTTGCTGACCAGGTTCGACAGCACCTGTTTGAAACGCATCGGGTCCAGCAGGACATCGATCGCCGGATTGGCCGGGTTGAGTTCCAGCAGCAGCTCAAGGTTTTTCTGACGAGCCAGGCCCTCGAAGATCCGCACGACAGACCCCACGATTTCACTCGGATTCACACGTTCCGGGCTCAGGCTCATACGCCCGGATTCGATTCGTGCAATGTCGAGAATGTCGCCGATCAGTTCCAGCAAGTCCTTGGCCGAGTTGTATGCCACGTCAATGGCCGGACGGTCTGGATGGTTGCTCTCGATGCGTTTCAGCGTCAGTTCGAGCATACCGATGACCGCATTCATCGGCGTGCGGATCTCATGGCTCATGGTCGCCAGAAACGTGCTTTTGGCGCGGTTGGCTTCATCGGCGCGCTCCTTCGCGCAGCGCAGCTCCTCGAACAGTTGGCGCCGCTCCGTCAATTGATCGTTCAGTGCGCGCTCGGCCGCTTGACGCTGCTTGATCTGGCGACGCATGTAAGCGTTCCAGGCAGCGGAAAGCAGCAGCAGCACGCCGGCCCCGATAACAATCTGATAGAACAATCGCTGGTAGTTGCGCCAGGTGCTTTGCGAGGACGCCGAATAGCCACGCCAGCGGCTGTTGATGATGCCCAGTTCTTCCGGTGCGATGCTCAGGAGTGCCTTGTTGAGGATGGCGTTCAGCTCTTTGGCATCTCGCCCGGTCGCCAGGGAAAACGCGGCCTGCCGGGTGCCGATGGTGGTCCGGATCTGAAGGGTGTGCTCGAACAGCCGTGATGAAATGAAGTAGTTGGCGATGACCAGTGAATTCACCGCACCTTCTGCCTTGCCTTCGGCGAGCAACTCCACGGCGCTGAACGTGTCCGGTGTTTCAATCAACTTGATCCGCGGGAACTCGCGGCGCAGGTAATCCACCAGTGGGTTGCCCTGGGCGATGGTCAGGCGTTTGCCCGCCAACTGCTCAAGGTTTGCCGGGCTGTCGGCGGCTTTGCGAGTCAACAGGACAAAGGAGTTTTGTAGATAGGGGCGGGTGAAGTTCAGCTCTGAATCACGTTCGACGCTGGGGAGCAGGGCGGCGATCACGTCGGCTTTATTGTCCTTTATCTGCTCGATCATCTCGTCATCGCTCCGGCTGCGAAGGATGTCGAAACGCAGGCCGGTACGCAATCTGATCAGTTCGAGCAGGTCTGCGGTGGCACCGCGAAAATTGCCATTGCTGTCGAAAAACGATAACGGCGCAAGGGCCTCATTGACCACCACGCGCACAACCGGATGTTGCGCCAGCCACTGTTCCTCAAGGTCGGTGAGTTGTAACTTCTGGTCGGTGAGAAGAATGTCAATGCCGGCACTCCAGCGCTCGGCGATGTTCTGCCGTTCGCTGGCGGGGATGGCCATGAGCATGGCATTGATGATCCCGAGCAATTGCGGGTTGTGCCTGTGCACGGCAAAGCTGAAACCGTGGGCTTCGTGTTTGCCGAAGTTGGCCATGCGGATGTTGTTCAGGTAACCCTTGTTGATCATGTAATGGGTCGAGATGGTGTCGCCCAGGAAGACGTCGGCCTGGTCAAAGGCCACTGCATTGATCGCATTCTGGTAGGACGGATAGGACGTAATGGTCGCTTTGGGGTACAGGGCCCTGACTTCCTCCAGTGGCAAGTAGTGATACACCATGCTCAGCCGCAAGCCGGCAAGGCCATCGGTCAGGGATCGGGTTTCTCCTTCCCGTGTCACCAGAACCGGCTGGTCCACGGCGTAGGGCGTGGAAAGCACGATATCGGCATTGTGAGCTTCAAATCCATTGGCAGTGCCGAGCAGATCGACCTCGCCTTTTTCAAGTGCCTTGATGGCAGCCCCGCGGGACGCAAAGCGCTGGACCTTGACCGGCAAACCGAGGGTCTTGCCGAGGATGCCCGCGTAATCGGCGGTGAAACCTTCGTAGTCCTTGCCGCTGACGGTCAGGTCAAAAGGAGGATAGTCCGGGGCCGACGTGCCCAGGATCAGTTCGCGCTTGCTCGTTACCCATTGTTGTTGTGATGGATCCAGTTGGACGTCCAGATGCTTGACAGTCGAGCGACTGAGCAGGCTGAAATGTTCGCTGGCAGTCTGCGAAGCAGGCACTGAAGTGCTCAGGCATAAACCTGCGGCCACGAGAATCAGATAATCCTTTATACGAGGTGGCATCCTGTGTCTCACACTAATGCGTTACGTTTTGCCATCTCGATGAGTTCAACCAGGGATTTGGCTTTGAGTTTCTGCATAAGTCGTTTTTTATAGGTGCTGACGGTCTTGTTACTTAGAAACATGCCTTTGGCAATTTCCTTGTTGGTACGGCCTTGTGCAAAAAGTTGCAATACCATCAATTCCCTATCGTTGACTGTCTTGAACAGTTCCAGCTCGGCGCAACGCACGTCATCACCACGGACTGGATTCAAGGCCTGACTCGGGAAGTAGTTGTAACCTGACAATACCGCTTTTATGGCGCTGACCAGCTCACTGAGGTCTTCCTGTTTGCAGACATAACCTGACGCGCCAGATTGCATACAGCGGATACCGAACAGTGTCGGGCACTGCGCAGTCAATACCAGTGTTTTCAGCGGTGTACTCATTGCGTTGAAACGCGCGAGAACTTCGAGGCCATCCAGTTTTGGAATGCTGATATCGAGAATGACCAGGTCAGGCATACATTCACGCACCATCTGCATGGCATCGACCCCATTATCGGATTCGCCGACAACTTTGTAACCTTCATGCTCCAGCAACATTCGGACGGCAAGGCGGATGACAGGGTGATCGTCGACAATAAAAACGGAGTTCATAATCAAATCCCATACGAGCTCAAATAAAGCGCGCACCTTAGCTCAGATACCTGATGGGACGCATGAACTGACGAACCTCAAGCAGCAATATAGGAATAGTCCTACAAGCGAAAAGGAATGGGGCTACGAATCAACTAGGTTTTGAATGAGGACGGGCAGAGTTGTTGATGGTTAGTCGGTGTTTCAAAGTTTTATTTCACAAGTTTCAAGTAGTGTCGGGGTGGGGTGTATAGAACTTCATTTTTATAATTGGATTGAGTTCAATAATTTTCTGAATTCGAATTGTTTCAATGGTTTTATCAAGTAGCCAAGTAAAGGCAGTCCATGTGCATTCGCGGTTTTCTCAAGCCCGTCAAGTTCTGTACACGTCAGGCTGCTTAATAGTATTGCCTGCCTGATCATTCCTCGATGACTGGCGAATTTGACCAGATCCAGTCCGGGAAGATCGGGCAAACATTGATCGCACAACAGAATGTCAAACGGTTGCACCGCCGCCAGCATTTGTTGCAAGGCCCCTTGGGCACTGTCGGAGGTCGTCAGTTGAGTGAAACCGTAACTTTCAAGCAGGTACTGAGTCGCCCTTAGTTGAAAGGGATGATCTTCCACCAGCAGGATGCGCAAATCGTCTTCGAACGTTGGATTACTCACGCTTAATCTCTCATGCAGAGGGGCCTGTCATTATTTCGCGAGAATGGCGAGCAAACGATCAGTTTGCTCGGCGCGAGGTGTAGGGGAATTCGGCGAATGCTGAACGCACTTGGGCTTTCAGGGGCTGATCAGCCATTCCTGATGGCGTAATGGCGGATCAGCCAGGTTTTATCAGTGGCTAGAACGGCCGGTCATTTCCAGCGCCATTTCGCTGGCATAGCTGTCGGTCATGCCGGCGATGAAATCAATCATGCGCAAGAACGAAGTGTGTAACGGACCATAAGGGTCGGGCGCGTTGTTGCCCAACAGATCAAGGATGCGACGGCTCTTGAAGGACGGCGTCCGACCGTTGTGCTGTTCCAGCGCCGCGCCGCAGAAGGCGTTGAGCAGGATTTCCAGCGTGGTATAGGCGCCGATCTCGTGCAGGGTCTTGCGTTTGTCCTGGAAGATCTTTTTGCGCGCCATGTCTTTGGCATTCAGGACGCAGCGTTTGGCGGGACCGTGCATGTGTTCCACCAAATCTCCAGGCAGCGTGCCGGCCAGCAACGCGTCCTGTTGCTCGACAAAGGCACGGGCTGCGGCGTTGGTCAGGTGCTCGATGGCTTTGCCCCGCAGGATTGCCAGTTTGCGCCGACGTGAATCACGCGGGCCGAGCTGACGATAGGTTTCCGGCAGATCGTCGCCCACCAGGTCCAGCAGCAGGGACTCGACTTCGGCGTACTCCAGCAACTCCATTTCCAGGCCATCTTCGAGGTCGATCAGCGCGTAGCAGATGTCATCGGCGGCCTCCATCAAATACACCAGCGGATGGCGTGCCCAGCGCTGTTCCTCAAGTTGCGGCAGGCCGAGTTTTTGAGCGATCTGCTCCAGCAGCGGCAGTTCACTCTGATAACAGCCGAACTTGTGCTTCTTGTAACCCAGTGAATCGGCGTGCTTGGCCGTCCACGGGTATTTCAGATACGTACCCAGCGTGGCGTAGGTCAGCCGGGTGCCGCCATCGAACTGGTGATATTCCAGCTGGGTGAGTACCCGGAAACCCTGGGCATTGCCTTCGAAATTGAGGAAGTCATTGCGTTCGACTTCACTCATTGCTTCCAGCCAGCCACGGCCGGCGGCTTGCTGGAACCAGTGACGGATCGCGTCTTCACCGGAGTGACCGAAAGGCGGGTTGCCAATGTCGTGGGCCAGGCAAGCCGATTGCACCACCATGCCCAGGTCGCTGGGTTCGCACCAGTCAGGCAGGGCGCTGCGGATGGTTTCACCGACGCGCATACCCAGCGAACGGCCGACGCAACTGACTTCCAGTGAGTGGGTCAGGCGCGTGTGGATGTGATCGTTGCTAGTGACGGGATGGACTTGGGTCTTGCGCCCGAGGCGGCGAAAGGCTCCGGAGAAAATGATGCGGTCGTGGTCTTTATGGAAAGGGCTGCGGCCGAGCTCTTCCGGGCTGTGCAGAGGCTTTCCGAGGCGTTCGCGGGTGAGCAGGGTTTGCCAATCCAAGGCTGGTTCTCTCCGTCAGGTGACTGAGCGCCTAGCTTCCCGTTTCGCAACGGTGCCTGCAAGCGGAACTACAGCCCGGCGGCGTCGATATCGATGAGCAGCAGTCGCTCGCCGTTGTTGAAAAACTGTCCGGCAGTGAGGCAGTACTGGTTGCTGGTGGCATCACGGTAAGTATTGGAAAGCGTCAGCCGGCGCTCATCCCAACCCTCTGCCAACAAATGATAGAAGTACGGACGCCATGACCAGTTGTGTCCCAGGTAGCGATCATCGGCTTCCCAGCCGTTGTTGCGCCATTCCAGGTTCGGCGTCAATTGCGTGCCGTGGCGGTCGCATTGATAGAAGCGCAACAGCCAGGGAAAGGCGTCCAGCTGTGGCAAGGCACTGAGCGGCGCGTGAGCCTGGGCCCAGGGTTGCAGGATCGCCATCAGCTCGGCGAGTTGCTGACGCATCATCATCAGCCGGCCGCGTTCAGCCAGTTTTTGTTGGACATAGCGCTGACGCAGTTCGGCGAAGCGCTCGACAAAAGCGTCGGTGGCAAAGAAGTCCACTTGCGCGCGGGCGAACAGAAAACCCTGCACGTAGCGCGAGCCACACTCCAGGGCAAAATTCAGTTGTGCTTCGGTTTCCACCCCTTCGGCAATGATCCAGCACCCGGTTTTTTCCGCCATTTGCGCGAGGGCCTTGACCACATCGCTGCTCGGCCCACCCAACGCAGCGGCCTGGAACAGCCGCATATCCAGTTTGAGGATGTCCGGTTGCAGGGCGAGCACACGATCGAGCTGTGAGTAACCGGCGCCGAAATCATCAATGGCGATCCGTGCACCTGCTTGCCGGTATCGCGCTACCACGTCTGCCAGGCGCTGGATGTCGCCACCCAGTTCGGTGATTTCGAAAACGATTCGCCGTGGGTCGACGCCGTGCCGGTCCAATTGCTTGAGGCTCGGCAACGCCTGGTCCGGGCGCAAGCGACTGATCCAGCGCGGCGAAATGTTCAGGCTGAGAAACCAGTCGGCGGGCGCTGCGTTCAAACGGCTCAGGGCGTTATCACGGATCTGGCGATCCAGACGACGGAGGGCGACGGCAGGGGTTCGCGGGTCAGCAAACAGCGGTCCCACAGAAGCCAGTTGACCGTCGGTCTGGCGCAGTCGACCCAATGCTTCGACGCCGGCGATACGACCGGTGGCGGTATCGATGAACGGTTGAAAGCAGGCGAGCGGTTGCCCGTCGATCACGAGGCCTCCTTGGTAGGTCTTTTTTTTTGGATGAAACCTGATGGCCGGGAAGGCACGCAGGTATGAACCTCTCGTTAAAGAGGTCATACCGGTGATGTTGCAAGAATGCAGCCAGATACTGGCTTTAGTGTTTCGGCGAAGAGCCTTGCATGACCAACTTGATCAAAGGGCCCAGTGTGGTGCCCAGCTGTACCAGTCGAGTCAGGCTGCTCAAGCCGCCGCTCTTGGCGCCCTTGGCGGTCAAAAAGCCCAGCAGGGTCACGGCCGCCATGCCCCAGAGCGGGGCATGCTTGATGCCAAACCCGTCTTGCAGGTTTTGCGTCATCCCGCGCACCCGCTGCAAGGGTTGCAGCAGATGCGCGGATTCGTGGCGAATTTCCTGGCGATACATTTCCATGCGCAGGCGAATCAACGCCTTGCGCATTTCCGCGCGCGAGCTGTTGTGAGGCAGTTCAGGAAGGCTCATGGCAGCAGGCGCTCCCGATCATTGGCCAATTCTTCCAGGGTGCCATGGAAGGGTGAGGATTCATCGAAAATCGCCGCCCTCAAACGCATCGCGCAGAAGATGCAGGCAAGGGTGTAGAACGCGCAGAGACTGATGATGGCGGGCAGGCGATAGGTGTCCCAAAACAGGATCAACACCAGTGTCGACAACCCCACCAGCAACAGCAAGGCAAACACCAGCGCCAGGCCTGCGAACAGCAACAGGCTGACGGTGCGGGCTTTTTGTTCCTGCAATTCGATGCCGAACAATTCGACATGGCTGTGCAGCAATCCAAGAAATGCGGCACCCACGCGCCGGGGTGAGGAGCTTGGGCCCGTCGCAGACGAGCCGGATTCGCCGATCGCCATAATCAGCGCCGGGTTGCCAGCAGACCGATCAGGAAACCCACACCCGCCGCGATCCCGA
The DNA here is from genome assembly GCF_054897965.1 of Pseudomonas sp. LB3P81. Taxonomy (NCBI): domain Bacteria; kingdom Pseudomonadati; phylum Pseudomonadota; class Gammaproteobacteria; order Pseudomonadales; family Pseudomonadaceae; genus Pseudomonas; species Pseudomonas sp. LB3P81. The sequence goes on from NZ_JBUBVG010000001.1 coordinate 5,158,484, forward strand.
CCGATTGCCATGGGTTGGCCTGTACATAGTCTTCGGTGGCGGTAACGGCAGCTTTCCCACGTTCGTGCAGGGAGTCTTCGGTCAGTTTCAAGGTTTCCCGTGCACGCAGCAGACTGTCGTGGATTTGCTCCCGCAACTCATCAGCCTGATCGCCAGCCAACGTTGCGGTGTGTTCCAGCAACCGTTCAGTGTCGCTGACCAGTGTCTGAAAATCGTTCATCAGGATTTCTTGAGCAGTCTTTGCCTTGATGCTGGCCATGGGTGATCTCCGTAAGTGGCTTCTGTTGCGTTCGAGTATGAGCCTTGCGTGAAGGTTCAGTACAAATCACTGGTACAACTTTTGCTATGTCGTGGTGCGCCAGCCCGCGTGATTGCGCTGTTGCTGGGCAGGAAACAAGCAAAACCTTATCTCAAATAATGAAAACCCGCGCAAAGGGTTCCCGCCTTGTGCGCCAAAGCGACTCATCAGGATCAATGTGTGGATCCGGGCAGGTTGCAACTTGGTGCATGAATTGTCTGCGCGAACTGCTTTGGTGCTTTTTAGCCTTCAGGTCTGCCAACTTTATGGAAAATCTGCAAAGCGCTGTGGACAGTCTGGTCCATAGCTCCAATACGTTGTTCATCTTGATTGGTGCTGTCATGGTTTTGGCCATGCACGCCGGTTTTGCCTTTCTCGAAGTCGGTACGGTTCGACAAAAGAATCAGGTCAACGCCTTGTCGAAGATCCTCAGCGACTTCGCCATTTCGACTCTGGCCTACTTCTTTATAGGCTATTGGATTTCCTACGGGGTGACCTTTCTGCAACCGGCGGCGGTGATCAACGCCGATCATGGTTATGGCCTGGTGAAGTTTTTCTTTCTGCTGACGTTTGCGGCAGCGATACCCGCGATCATTTCCGGGGGCATCGCCGAGCGCGCCCGGTTCGTGCCGCAGTTGTGTGCGACAGCGTTGATCGTAGCGTTCATTTATCCGTTTTTCGAGGGCATGATCTGGAACGGCAACTTTGGCCTGCAAGCCTGGTTGCTGGCGCGCTTTGGTGCCAGTTTCCATGATTTCGCAGGCTCGGTGGTGGTTCACGCCATGGGCGGCTGGCTGGCACTGGCGGCGGTGTTGTTGCTCGGGCCAAGACAAGGTCGCTATCGCGACGGAAAACTGGTGGCTTTTGCTCCTTCGAGCATTCCGTTTCTGGCGTTGGGGTCGTGGATCCTGATCGTTGGCTGGTTCGGTTTCAACGTGATGAGTGCGCAAACCTTGCAAGGTGTCAGCGGGCTGGTGGCGGTGAACTCGTTGATGGCGATGGTCGGCGGCACCGTGGCGGCGCTGATCATCGGGCGCAATGACCCGGGCTTTCTGCATAACGGCCCGCTGGCCGGGCTGGTGGCGATTTGCGCCGGTTCCGATCTGATGCACCCGGTGGGTGCGCTGGCGACGGGCGCCATCGCCGGGGCGATGTTTGTCTGGTGCTTTACCGCTGCCCAAGGCAAATGGCACATCGATGATGTATTAGGTGTCTGGCCGTTGCATGGCCTGTGCGGTGTCTGGGGCGGAGTCGCTTGCGGCATCTTCGGCCAGAGTGCATTGGGTGGTCTGGGCGGCGTGAGCCTGATCAGCCAGTTGATCGGGACCACGCTGGGAGTGGTCGTGGCGCTGGCCGGTGGCTTCGCGGTGTATGGCGTGATCAAGGCGCTTCATGGCCTGCGCCTGAGCCAGGAAGAAGAGTATTACGGCGCAGACCTCTCGGTGCACAAGATCGGCGCTGTGAGCCAGGATTGAGTCAGTTCTCTTCATCGTTGGCGCCGGGATAAAAACCGTGCAGCAGGCGATAGCGGTCACGCCGTATCTGGTCGGCCCGCTCTTGGACCTGATGCGCGGGTAAACCCAGCATGATCAACGCGTGGGAGGCGAGCATCAGGCTCGACTCCAGTAATTCGGGCACGACTTCGCTGGCGCCGGCTGCTTTCAACTCGGCCAGTTGGCTGTCGTCCCGAGTGCGTACCAGAATTGGAACGGTCGAGTTTAATCGGCGCGCCTCCTTGAGAATCAGTAACGCGATATCGGCCTGGTCCACGGCAATCACCAGCAGCCTGGCGCGCGCCAGCCCTACCGCCAGCAGCAGTTCACCGCGCCGTGAGTCGCCATAATGCACACAGGTTTCACCCACGGCGGCTTCCTGGACACGCACCGGATCGGTGTCCAGCGCGATATAGGGCTGCAGCGCATTGCGCAGTGCTCGCCCGATCGACTGACCCACGCGACCGTAGCCACAGATCACCACATGGCTGTGCAATCCGGCATTGAGTGCGCTGATTTCCTCGAGCTTGGCTTCTTCGTTGGGCTTGCGGTGCAGACGAGTTGCGATGCGGGGCGCTGCGCGCAGCAGCAACGGCGTTAGCAGCATCGAACAGAAGGTCGCAGCCAGCAGTAATCCGCCGATGTCGGCCGGCATCAGTTTGTTCTGTTGCATCAGCGCCATCAGCGCGAAGCAGAACTCGCCGCCCTGAGCCAGTGCCAGACCGCTGCGCCAGGCAGTTTCAACATCACTGCCGCGCCATTTGACCAAGAGCGCGACCACGCAACCCTTGATAAGCAGCAACCCCAGGGTCAGACCGAAAATCAACAAACCGTGGCTGACGAACAACTGCAAGTCGATGAGCATGCCAATGCTGACGAAGAACACTCCGAGCAGAATGTCGCGGAACGGGCGGATGTCGGCTTCGATCTGATGGCGATAGTGGCTTTCTCCCAGCAACATGCCGGCGAGAAAGGCACCCAGGGCAGGGGAGAGTCCGAGCAAGTGAGTGAGCCAGGCCGTCAGCAAAACAATCACCAGCGCCAACAGTACAAACAGTTCCGCGGAACGGGCGGCGGCCACTTCATGGAACAGCCGTGGCAGCAACCATCGACTGGCCATCAGCAGGCCGACAAAGAGCACAACGGTCTTGCCCAGTGTCACGGGTAGTGCCCAATACCAAGGCTGATCGCTGCTGCCGGCGAACACGGGCACCAGGGTCAACAGCAACACTGCCACGACGTCCTGGAACAGCAGTACGGCGATGGCATTCTGGCCGTGGCTGCTGAAAATCTCGCCAAGGCTGCCCAGTTCCTTGCTGACAATGGCAGTGGAAGACAGCGACAGACCGGCTCCAAGCAACAGCGCAGGCGTAGCCGGCATGCCGAGCAGCATCAGCAAACTGCCCAGCAGTATCGAGGTGACCAGCACTTGCTGGCTGCCGAGCCTGAACACCACTTTGCGCAATGCGAGCATTTTCGACAGGGAAAACTCGAGCCCGAGGGAGAACAGCAGGAACACCACCCCGAGTTCGGCGAGGTCGGGCAACTCTTCACTTTCATTGATCCAGTTGAATGCCGTCGGGCCAATCATCAGCCCCACGCACAGGTAACCCAGCACCGGTGGCAGGCGCAGGCGCTGGAACAGTGCAATCACCACCAGGGAGGAGGCGAGAATGATCAGCAGGTTGGCGAACACGAAAACTCCGATGACAAGCGCTGGCTACTCCAGCGTAGAGGCAAAAAAGCCGTGAGCATCGCGTAAAAGACATTCCGGGCGACTGATGTGCGTCAGGGTTTTACCGCAGCCGCTCCGATCATGCTCCAGCCGACGATTCAATGGCTCGACGGCTTTTCGGGGCAAGCCTAGAATAATCACTTAATTTTTCGGTTGAGCGCTCATGCTTCCTGAATGTCAGCTGTTCGGCACCCTTGGGTGCCACCTCTGTGAAGTGGCGGAAGCCATGCTGATGGAGTTCGTCGAACGCGGTTTGCTGGTGGAGCTGGTAGATATCGCTGAGGACGAAACATGGTTCGAAGCCTACAGCCTGCGTATTCCGGTGTTACGGCGAGTCGATACCGGCGCTGAACTGGGCTGGCCGTTCGGTGCCGATCAGGTGGTGAGTTTCCTGCGCTGATCGGGTTTTGTCACAATCTTCCCGGCGGTCGAGCTTTACGATTGATCCCTTGGCTTAAATCTTCGTGTTCGGGTACTGTATGCGCATACAGCTATTCAAAAGCCTGCCCTTGCAATTTTTGTAATCCGGATAGGGGCAAGCCGGGCGTGAGAGGGGTGAGTCGTGGTCAATGTCGAACAATTGAAGAACAGCGTGAACCGGATGTCGGTGGACGTGGTGCGTGACGCCGTTACCGAGTTGCGTCTGGACGGCCTGGTCACGGAAGGGAAAACCCCGTTCAACAAGCTGCATTTCAATACCTGTTTCGCCGAAATCGAAGCACTCTTCCAGCGTGCAGGTTATCACCGGCAGCTAGATGTCGTGGGCTATCAGGGGTTGTTGTACGCACTTTATGATCCGGGGCGCTGGGAAGCGGTCGATGTGTTGCGCTGGCTCAAGGAGTTCACCGAAGCGGCGGCGCGCACGCAGTCGATCCCGGCCTGAGGATTCTCTTCTAGGTTCGTTCCAGCCACTGCTGGATAATGCCGCCCTGTATTGAGGGTTAGAGCGTTCGTATGTCCACTTCATCTTTTTCTGCTGCACACAACCAGGCCAGCACACTCTACTTGCCGCCTGGGCCGTGGCAGACCGTGCTCGATTGCTTGTGTGAACACTTCAGTGCCATCGGTCGCGAACAATGGCTGGACAGAATTGCTCGTGGCCGCGTCCTTGACGGGCAAGGTGTGCCGATTGCCCTTGATCTTGCTTACAAGGAAGGTCTGCGAATTCACTACTTTCGGGAAGTACCGGACGAAAAGCCGATCCCTGCGATCGAGTCGATTCTGTATGCGGATGAGCATCTGGTGGTGGCAGACAAACCGCATTTTCTGCCAGTGACGCCGGCGGGCGAATACGTAGAGCAGACGCTGCTACGGAGGTTGATCCGCAGACTCGATAACCCGCATCTCGTGCCTTTGCATCGCATTGACCGGCATACGGCAGGGCTGGTGCTGTTTTCAGCCAACCCCCAGAGCCGTTCCGCCTACCAGTCGTTGTTTCCCACGCGACAGATCGAAAAACGCTACGAAGCCATTGCCAGGGCATTGCCTGAACGGGCCTTTCCCTTGGTTCACAAGAGTCGGCTCATCGATGGCGAGCCTTTCTTCCGCATGCAGGAAGGACCGGGCGCCAGCAATACCGAGACCGCTGTCGAAGTCAGGGAGAAGAACGGTGATCTCTGGCGTTACGGGCTTTACCCGGTGACGGGCAAGAAGCATCAGCTGCGGGTACACATGACGGCCTTGGGCGCCAGTATCTGTAATGACCCGTTCTATCCGCACGTGCTCAAGGATGTCGAAGACGACTATGCCAACCCGTTGAAGCTTCTGGCTCAGGGGCTGCGGTTTGTGGACCCGGTTACCGGTGAGCAAAGAGACTTTGAAAGCACCATCACCCTGCAATGGTGATGGCCGTTTTTCAGCCATGAAAAAGCCCGCGTTTAAAGCGGGCTTTTCTGTATCCGGTATCGCCGTAAGGATTACAACTCTTTAACGGTACGAACCTGATCCTTGTTGACGCGGGTTTTCTTGCCGTCCAGTTGCTCGAACTCATAGAAACCAGAGTCGTCGTCGTATTTTGGCGAGTCGACGGCCTGGATTTCGCGACCGTCATTCAAGGTGATCACAGCAGGCGATGAGCAACCTGCAAGGGTCGCGAGGCCCAGTGCGAGCATGAAAGAGGCGAGGGTCCGGTGTGTCATGAGTGTGTCTCCGAATAGGAATTCTTTTGGTTACTGACCGTCAGACGTATACAACGCGCGCAAGTTCCTTGGCTAGTGTCAATCTGACACGGTGTTGTGAGCGCTCAACAGCTCCGGAGTGTTGAGATTGGCCAGGCGAGGATCGTTGTCAGGGCATTGCAGGGCCGTAGCGCCCAGTTTGCGCATAAAGCGACCCGGGCTGCGTTCGCCGTCCTGCCAGGCCCTTTCGAACGCTTCGCTCAGGGCTACGGGGATGATGCAGAGCAACGGTTCCCAGTGCTCGCCATGACGCAACATCATGGGTTTGTCCGGGTGCTGGCTGGCAGCTTCGCGCATGCTGTGGAGCAGCGCCGCATCGATGCGCGGTACATCGCACGGCAAAACCATCATATATTCATGGCGAGCGGCCTTCAGGCCTGCACAGATACCGGCCAAGGGCCCCGGAAAGTCACCTTCGTCGTCATGGACCAGCCGGTCGGCGTAGGGCGCGTACTTTTCCAGGTTTCTGTTGCAGGAGATGATCAGGTCATCGCTCAGCGAGCGGGTTTTGCGATGAAGATGTGCAATCAGCGGCTCACCCTGCCACTCGATCAACCCTTTGTCCTTACCGCCCATACGTTGGCCGCGACCACCTGCCAGGAGCAGAATGGAGCAGGGTGACAACTGTTTATTCAAGGTCATGGCAGGTCTCCATGGGGGCGGCAAAAAAGGGGGGCGCTGTGATATAACACCGGGCTGTTTCTCCTACAACTGGACGAGCCAATGAACGCCAAGGCTGATGTACCTTTCGCGCCGCTCAACATCGCGGTGCTGACGGTCAGCGATACCCGTACCCTGGAAACCGACACGTCAGGCCAGGTCTTTGTTGACCGCTTGAGCGCTGCCGGACATAACCTGGCCTTCCGGGTTCTGCTAAAAGATGACCTCTACAAAATTCGCGCGCAAGTGGCCAACTGGATTGCCGACGATGTCGTGCAGGTCGTGTTGATCACCGGCGGTACCGGCTTCACGGGGCGCGACAGCACCCCCGAAGCGGTGAGCTGCCTGCTGGACAAACAGGTCGACGGCTTTGGTGAGCTGTTTCGCCAGATATCGGTGGCGGATATTGGCACCTCCACTGTTCAATCCCGTGCCCTTGCCGGTCTCGCCAACGGCACGCTGGTGTGCTGCTTGCCGGGCTCGACCAACGCCGTGCGCACAGGCTGGGATGGCATTCTTGCCGAGCAACTGGATTCCCGGCACCGCCCGTGCAATTTCGTTGCTCATCTGAAACAGGCGGCTCCCTGTGAATCCCGCGGGTAAGCCAGGCAAGACAGGCAGCCTGATGGCCGTCGAGGTGGCTCTGGCGCGCTTGCTGGAAATGGCCGAAGCCACGCCGATTGCCGAGCGTGAACGCTTGCCGTTGGCGCAGGTTCAAGGCCGGGTGTTGGCCGCCGACCTGGTCTCGACACTTGATCTGCCGCCGTGGCCCAACAGTGCGATGGACGGGTACGCCTTGCGCATGGCCGACTGGACGGGAGAGCCGTTGTCAGTCAGCCAGAAGATTTTTGCAGGTAACGCTCCGGAACCTTTGAAGCCCGGCACCTGCGCGCGAATCTTTACCGGTGCGCCTGTTCCTGCAGGTGCCGACTGTGTCGAGATGCAGGAAAACGCCGAGGTCCTGGCGGATGAGCGAGTACGTTTCATCGAGGCCCTCACGTCAGGAAAAAACATCCGTCCACAAGGCCAGGAAGCCACTGTTGGTGAGCTGATTCTGGCGGCGGGCACACGCCTTGGGCCGATCGAGCAGGGGCTTGCTGCATCACTGGGATGCGCCGAGCTGGATGTGATTCGCAAGGTCCGCGTTGCGGTACTCTCCACCGGCGATGAACTGGTTGAGCCGGGTCAGGCGCTGGGGCCGGGCCAGATCTACAACAGCAACCGAGTGTTGCTCTGCAGCTGGTTGGAGCGTTTGGGCTGTGAAGTGATCGACGCCGGCATTCTTCCAGATAACCTTGAGACGACTCGTGCTCGCCTCGGCGAGTTGAAGGATGTCGACTTGATACTGGCGACCGGTGGTGTATCGGTAGGTGAAGCAGATTTTCTGGGCATTGCCCTGCGGGAAGAGGGCGAGCTCACGTTGTGGAAACTCGCTATCAAACCGGGCAAGCCGCTGACGTTCGGGCATTTTCGTGGGGTTCCGGTGATCGGGTTACCCGGTAACCCGGCGTCGACCCTCGTGACCTTTGCCTTGTTGGCGAGGCCCTATCTCTTGCGCCGTCAGGGTGTAAAAGACGTTGAGCCCTTGAAGGTGTTGGTGCCGGCAGGATTTGTCTGGCCCAAGGCAGGCAATCGACGCGAGTACTTGCGAGGACGTCTGGAGAACGGCCGGGCAATCATTTACAAGAATCAGAGCTCGGGTGTGCTGCGCAGCGCTGCGTGGGCCGATGGTCTGGTCGAAGTGCGGGAAGATCGCACGCTGGTTGAAGGTGACAGCGTAGGCTTCATCCCGCTGAGTGAAGTCCTGGGCTGATCCCTGCCGCACACCTGTCACACAAACCCGGTTCATTGAGCCGGGTTTTGCGTTTATGGCGTCTTCTTATCGAGCGAGAAGTGCCACCAACTGGTCAAAACGGCTGTTGGCGATCCATCCCAGAAGCCCGAGAACCACGGCTGTTCCGCCGGCTGAGTAGGCAAGTCTGTGTTTGATGGATTTGACGTCACCCCGGACTTCTTCCATGTCTCTGCGGATGTACTTGAGGTGCGTTTCCAGTTCAACGACACGAGGTTCCATTTCAACTTCTCCAGTGGGTTTTGCGCATTTATTGAATTCGGCTTGATAGCTGGCCCGCCTTTCTGCGAGCGGTGTGACCGGAGTAACCGGTAACCTGATGTCATGGTTTTGCATGATACGTCCCTGTAGTTCCTGCTGATGACTGATAAACCGTACCGCCAAGTTGTACCAATCAGAGTTGGGGGTCAATTGAGCCGATTCCTCACGTTTTGTAAGAAAAAATCCCGCCTTGTAGGACCTCAATACCGCTCGACTTGAAATAATTCATTTTTTTGCGACTTTTATGGGGCGCGACGGGGTCACATCTCCCACACGGAATTCAATCATGGGAGTGACCACAATGAGCGAACGCAAGGCACTGTTGATCCTGCACGGCAAGCAAGCGCTCAACGAGGCAGTCCGGGCAGCCGTCGACGAACGGCGCGCACAAGGCTGGGAGTTGGCTGTTCGACTGACCTGGGAGGCCGGCGACGCACAGCGGTTGGTAGATGAAGCGCTGGCGGCAGGCTACACGCGGCTCATCGCCGGCGGTGGTGACGGGACGTTGCGCGATATTGCCGAGGCCATGGCGGCGCATTCGACGCAGGCCAGTCTGGTGCTGATGCCACTGGGAACCGCCAACGATTTCGCCCGCGCTGCCGGTGTGCCTCTGGAACCCGCTCAAGCCTTGAATCTTCTCGACGTCGAACCGCGTGCCATTGATCTGGGCGAGGTCGGCGAACAGGTATTCCTGAACATGGCCACGGGCGGTTTCGGTAGCCAGGTCACGGCGAACACTTCGGAAGACTTGAAAAAAGTGCTGGGGGGTGCGGCTTATCTGTTCACCGGTTTGTCACGCTTCAGTGAGCTGCATGCGGCTTATGGTGAGCTGCATGGCCCGGATTTTCAGTGGAGTGGCGAGCTGCTGGCATTGGGCATCGGCAATGGCCGCCAGGCGGGCGGTGGTCATGTGCTGTGCCCGCACGCACTGGCAGACGACGGTCTGCTGGATATCAGCATTCTGCCTGCGCCGCAGGAAGTGGTCGGGACCTTGAAAAGCTTGCTCGCCGATGGCTTCGGCATCGACAGCATGTTTGTGCGCGCTCGCTTGCCATGGGTCGAGATCAAGGTTTCGGAAGGCCTCTACATCAACCTTGATGGCGAACCGCTGGAAGGTGACAGCCTGCGCTTCTCGGCGCGCCCGGCGGCACTGCGGGTGCATTTGCCCGAGAATTCGCCACTGCTGAGTGTTCCTGCAGCGATCAATCGTCCAGGCTGATGATTTGCTCACGCACGGCGAACAGGACCAGGCCTGCCACATCGTAGATCTGCAAACGCTTCATGACCTGCGAGCGATGGGTTTCAACCGTCTTGATGCTCAGGCTCAGGCCGTTGGCGATTTCCCGGGTGGATTTTCCGCGAACAATCAGCCGCAGGATTTCCAGCTGGCGCGCCGTCAGGTTGTGCAAGTCGACGGGTTCCGGCTGGTGTTTCTGGTTCCGGGTCAGCGCCTGATTGATAACGGTATGGGCAATGGCCGGACTCAGGTAGCGCTCGTTATTGCGCAGGGCATCCAGCGCATGTTCGAGTTCGGTGGCCGTTGTGTCCTTGAGCAGGTAGCCGTGGGCGCCGGATTCCAGTGCCTGCATGATGATCGCCGGGTCGGTGTGCATCGACAGGATCAGCACTTTGCTTTGCGGGCGTACTCGTTTGAGTCGCTGCAAGGCTTCAAGGCCTCCGGTTTCCTTCATGGAAATATCCAGCAGCACGATGTCCGGGGACAGTCGCTCGACCATATCGAGCAACTGCGAGCCGTCATTGGCCTCACCGATTACCGCGTAGCCGGGAATATCCAGCACCAGAGCGCGCACGCCAGCCCTGATCAGCGAGTGGTCATCCACCAGAAGTAAGTTACAAGTCAATGCATAACCTTATTCGTACTGGCCCGTTCCAGCGCACGTGGCGCCCACGGGAAGAGAGCTTCGATTTGAGTGCCTTTGCCCGGCTCGCTGGTCACGCGCAAGGTGCCGCCCAACTGGTCGATCCGTTCCGACATCCCGGCCATTCCACGTTGTCCCTCACGGCCGGGATCTGTCGCCGGAGCAAAACCCAGGCCGTCATCGCTGATCAACAGCGTCAGGCCTTGAGGCTGGCGTTGCAGGCGTACCAACAGATTTTTCGCTTCGGCATGGCGCAAAATATTTGTCACCGCTTCCTGGGTGATTCGGAAGGCGGCCACGGCCATTTCTTCCGGTATACCGGTCAATCGTGAGTGGCACTCAAGGCTCCAGTGCACCGGCGTATTGCCCAGTGTCTTGAGCAAATGCGCACGCAAGCTGGCTTCCAGCCCAAGGCTGGTCAGCTGCCTGGGATTGAGAATGGCCGATACATCACGAACTTTGGTCAGGGTTTCTTCCAGCGTGTCGCAGAGCACAGAGCATTGATCTTGCAGCTCTTCGGGCATTCGGCGTTTGAGCCATTCACTTTGAAGTTTTGCCGCGGTCAGTAACTGGCCGATATCGTCATGCAGTTCCCGACTGAGCCGGTGACGTTCGTTTTCCTGAACCTTCAGTAATCGGTCGGCCAGTTCCTGGGGTTCGAACTTTATAGACTTGCGCGAGAGGCGATGCTGCACAAGGACGCAAGCCAGCGCCGCAATATTGAGCAGCAGCAGACTTAGTGGCAGTCGAGTGGACAGGCAATAGATTGCCAGACTGCCGAGCGCCGAGCAGGTGCACAGCAACAGCGTCAACCGGCGCGCGTTTTCTCGGGAGGGTGGCCACATGGTGATTGACTTGAGACTGGCGTACATAGCGGATCGAGCCAATGGATGTTCGCTGCGGGCAGACCGGTCATTTTGACTGACGGGCCTCTGTCTGAGTCACTCTGCCATTAATTGACGTCAACTAATGGTCGGCATAATACCACTTAAGATACCGTTGGTCGCGTTTGGTATATATGTCCGTACAGTCAGGAAATAAAGGATCTGGACGTCAGTCCACAATGGAAAAAGTTTGATGGCAGGGAGGTTTATTTGTATCGAGCTGTCGTTAACAGATATGAGGTATTCAATTGCGACATGAGCGTGCTCAAGTTACAGAGTGGCTTCATGGCAATAAGAATACGAGCCATCGCATAGTTATCCGGAAAATTAAGCTTGGCGTTCCGAAAAAGAAACGAGGCTGAACGGTTTTGAATGAGCGGGTGGCTGAAACTGGCTTTGTCCGACCTGAAAGGCAAAGGCCTCGATCAGCGATGTCTGTTCGCTGTCATCCAGGCTGAGCTGGCCGGTGTTTTGATCGATCAGTTCGAGCTGCCACGCCATCAATGTGAAACAGTCTTTCAACGCGCTCAGCGCCTGATCATGCAGGTCTACATGATTCTGGGCATGATTGAGCAGGCCATGAATGTGCAGCGAAAACTCCGAAACGGCGAGTAGCGCGAGGGCATCGGCCTTGCTGGCCAGTTTGAGCAGGGTGCTCATCATGCAGTCGATGGCGTCCTTGTCATTGCTGATGAGTTGCAAATGACTCAGGCATTCCTCGGATTTGGCCAGGAGCGTTTGAGCCTCGACGAGAAATTCCGGGAGCCGCTTGGCCCACTCTTTACGGTCGTTCGGCATGCTTATCTCCACAACGTCATGTCAAATTAGGGAATGTCGTGTGTGTCGGCGAAGACGATCAGGGGCCCGGCGTTGCAGTCCCGTTGTGAGATCGCGCTTCGGCCGGCGCGGATGCAGACGGGAGAATTCGAGAGGGCGGATGGCCACTGACCTGCGATCGCACACAAAAGCCTGACTCCATTCATGCAGTGAGAACGGTGTCACATTAATGGCTATTGGATATTGCGAATATCAGGTTGGGCCTGATTGTTACTAGGGGAATCCCTTACGCACGGGAACCCGACGTCCCAACCGTGGTCGCGCCGCAGGGATTGAAGCAGATGAAGTCGAGGGGGGGCAGTAAAGCATGATGTTAATGTGACATCAATGCCTGAGCGTGGCATTTTGTACGGGGGTCAAGGTCCGGAAAAAGCGGCCGATAACCCTCTTTAGTGAATTCATCAGAACAAGCCCAGGAGTCATTGATGGCCGGCATTCTCGACACGGTAGACCAACGCACGCAACTGGTGGGTGAGAATCGCCTGGAGATTCTCATGTTCCGGCTGGCTGGGCGGCAATTGTTCGCGATCAACGTTTTCAAGGTCCAGGAAGTGTTGCAGCTGCCGAAGCTGACCTTGATGCCCCAGCGCCATCCGTTTGTCTGCGGTGTGGTCAACCTGCGTGGCCAGACGTTGCCGGTGATTGACCTGTCCCAGGCCATCGGCATGCGTCCGCTGGTGCCGAGCCCGACCAGTACAATCATCGTCACCGAGTACAACCGTTCGGTGCAGGCGTTCCTGGTCGGCGGCGTGGACCGCATCGTCAACATGAACTGGGAAGCCATTCTGCCGCCGCCGACCAGCGCCGGCCGTCAGCATTACCTGACCGCCATCAGCAAGGTCGACGATCAGTTGGTGGAAATCATCGACGTCGAGAAAGTCCTGGCCGAAATCGTCCCGTACAACGCCAAGGTGTCCCGCGACAAGCTCGACGATCCGGTATTGGAACGCGCCCGTGGCCGCGAAGTGCTGCTGGTGGACGACTCCAATGTGGCGCTCTCGCAATTGCGCGACACCCTCGGCCAGTTGGGCGTGAAGATGCACATTGCCAGCGATGGCTTGAAAGCGCTGAACATGCTCAAGGGTTGGGCCGATACCGGCGTGAACATGACCGACAAACTGCTGATGATCTTCACCGATGCAGAAATGCCGGAAATGGACGGCTATCGCCTGACCACCGAGATCCGTAACGATCCGCGTCTGCGCGGACTTTACGTCGTGCTGCACACGTCGCTGTCCGGCAGCTTCAACGACTCGATGGTGAAGAAGGTCGGTTGCGACAACTTCCTCTCCAAATTCCAGCCGGACAAACTGGTCGACGTGGTGCGCCAGCGCCTGATGCTCGATGAAGTGCCTGCCTGATAACGATGTAAAGACTACCCACGATCAAACTGTGGGAGCGGGCTTGCTCGCGAAAGCGGTTTAACATTCAACATTTATGTCGACTGTCCCACCGCCTTCGCGAGCAAGCCCGCTCCCACAGGGTATGTATGCCGTGTCCGGTTCTCAGTCTTTGATTCGGCGATCAAGCTCGTATAGGGTGGCGTTTTTTGCCCACCAGGGAGCTGGCCATGCTGCGTCTGAGCGCGCTTTATCGTTTTCCGTTGAAATCCGGCAAGGGCGAGCCCCTGCAACAGGTCAGCCTCGACAAACTGGGGCTGGACGGGGATCGACGCTGGATGCTGGTGGACGAAGCCAGCGGGCGCTTCCTGACCCAGCGTGCGGTGGCGCAGATGAGTCAGTTGTCGGCGTTATGGAATGCCGACGGTGGCTTGACCCTCAGCGCTCCGGGCCACTCGCCGATCGATATTGCCTTGCCCGCCAGCGACGCTGAACTGCGTGGCGTGACCATCTGGCATGACACTTTGCGCGTCCCCGATGCCGGTGACGAGGCGGGGGCCTGGGTCAGTGAATTCATCGGCAAACCGACTCGCCTTGTGCAAGTACCGCTGGATCGTGCGCGCACCACTCAGGCTGGCTACGGAAAAGATGACGATCAGGTGGCCTTCGCCGATGGTTTCCCGTTGTTGCTGATCGGGCAGGCGTCTCTGGAAGACTTGTCGCTGAAAGTCGGCCGCCCACTGGAGATGCTGCGCTTTCGACCGAATCTGGTCATCGAGGGCAGTGAGGCGTACGCCGAGGATGGCTGGAAGCGTATCCGCATCGGCGATGTCGAGTTCCGCGTGGTCAAACCGTGTTCACGCTGCATTCTGACCACCATCGATCCGCAAACCGGCGAACGCAGCGATGATCGTGAACCGCTCGCGACCTTGCAGAAATACCGCGCTCAGGAAGAAGGCGCGATGTTCGGCCAGAATCTGGTCAACGACGGCAATGGCCAACTTGAAGTCGGTATGCCGGTCACGGTGCTGGAATAAACGACCCTGAATGAAAAATGCCCGTGTCCAAGGACACGGGCATTTTTTTTGCGCTGTGAAAACCTGGGGTTTTAGCCGCGGTATTCGCACAGGTAAGCGGTGTCGACGGCCACTTTCAGCTGGAACTTGCTGTTGGCAGGCACGTTGAACTGGCTGCCAGCTTCGAAGGTTTCCCAGTCGGTGCTGTCCGGCAGTTTGACGGTCAGGGCGCCGGTCACCACGTGCATGATTTCACGCTGGCTGGTGCCGAATTCGTATTCGCCCGGAGCCATGACGCCGATGGTCGCCGGACCTTCAGCGGTGCCAAAGGCGATCGACTTGACGGTGCCGTCGAAGTACTCGTTGACTTTAAACATGGGCGATTCCTCGAAAAGGGCTAAAAAGGGCCGGCCAGTATGCACAAGGCTCTTGGCTGCGTCACCTCTCTAGAGGGGCAGAATCAGCGGTAATAGACGCGCTGTATTGCGCGCATCCTCCAGCGCCCGGTGCTGCTGGCCGGTGAACTGCATGCCCGCCAGTTGCAGCGCACCGTTGAGTCCCAGCGGGCGTTCCAGGCGTCGGGCCTTGGCAAAGCGCTGCTTGAGGTTCATGTGCGGCACGCGGCTCAGTTGGCTGTCGAGTTGCAGGCGCTGCCATTCCTGGACCAGTTGTTTACGGTCGTAATCGCCCCAACTGGCCCAGCCTTCCAGCCGCGAATGATGTTGGCCGAGCCAGCGCTCGAAGGCCGGCCAGACCTCGGTCAGCGACTGTGCGCTGTCGATATTGGCCTGTGTGATGCGGGTCAGCTCCCGGCAAAACGGCGTGAGCAGGGGCCGGCGCAACGGGCGCACGAAGCGCTGGAAATGATCCAGCTCCCGACCTTGGCGGTCCACCAGCGTGGCACCGATTTCGATGATTTCCATTTCCGTAACCGGCCAACCCCCTTCATCGGTGGTGGCTTCCAGATCAATGACCAGCCAGTGAGGCATTGCAGGGTTCCTGGTATCCGCATCCTGATAGGGCTTGAGCGTAGCCAAACCCGGCGGATCCGCCTAGCGGGTTATTCGACCTCCAACAAAATCTGACGATTTTTCACCTGGTCGCCGACCCTGACCTGCAAGCGTTTGAGCACGCCGTCGATGCCGGATTTCAGCGGATGCTCCATTTTCATGGCTTCCAGCACCACCAGTAGCTGGCCTTTGCTGACCGGGCTGCCTTCAGTGACCAGCACATCGACGATGGCGCCGTCCATCGGCGCCTTGAGCGTTCCGGAGCTGGGGCTGGCCTCGCTGCTGACCAGCGCCTGTGTGCAATCCTTCAGCCGCAGACTTCCGGGACGGGTGAAGAGCCAGAGTTGCCCGGCGTCGAGACGGTAGGCATGACGCTGGCGGATGCCATCGATGTCCAGGGTGGCCCAGCGTCCGTCGCACTGGATGACGCTCAGTTCGAAGGCCTGCGCGGCGACTTGTATCCGGTAAGGCTCGCCCGGCACCGCGTTCAATTGCACCGGCCAGTCCTGATCCTCCAGGCCGATACGATAGTGCAGCGGCACACTGGCGTTATTGCGCCAACCGGCCAGCGCGGTGGGATGAGCCTGGGCTGAAGCCTGATAGAACAGCGCGGCAGCAATCGCCAGTTTTTCGGCGCCGGGTACGTGAGGATGCAGGCAGGGATGGTCGGCAAAATACGTCGGGATGAACCCGGTGTTGAACTCGCCGCTGATGAATTGCGAATGCTCCAGCAGGTTGGCAAGCAGGCGCTGATTACTCGCCAGGCCCAGCAGCACGCTGTCCTGCACCGCCCGCAGCAGCTTGCGCCGGGCTTCTTCACGGGTGGCGCCGTGGGCGATGATCTTGCCCAGCAGCGGGTCGTAGAATGGGCTGACCTGCTGGCCTTCGATCAGGCCATGATCGATCCGAACGCCGCCCTGCGATGCCGGTTCCCAGGCTGCGATCCGCCCGGTTTGCGGCAGAAACCCCCGGGTCGGGTCTTCGGCATACAAGCGCACTTCCATGGCATGGCCGTTGAGTTGCACTTGCTCCTGGCGCAACGGCAACGGCAGCCCTTCGGCGACGTGCAGTTGCCAGGCCACCAGATCGAGGCCAGTGATCAGTTCTGTTACCGGGTGTTCCACCTGCAACCGGGTGTTCATTTCCAGAAAGTAAAACTGTCCGCGTGCATCCAGCAGAAATTCCACGGTGCCAGCGCCGACGTAGTTCACCGCGCGCCCGGCCTTGAGCGCTGCTTCGCCCATGGCCTGACGCAGTTCAACAGTCATGACCGGGCAGGGCGCTTCCTCGATGACTTTCTGGTGGCGGCGCTGGATCGAACAGTCGCGTTCGCCAAGGTAGATCAGGTTGCCCTGTTGGTCGCCGAACAGTTGAACCTCGACATGACGCGGGTCGATCAACGCTTGTTCGAGGATCAGCTCATCGTTGCCAAACCCATGCAGCGCTTCGGAGCGTGCGGTGCGGATCTGCGCCAGCAAATCACTGGCCTCGTGCACCAGACGCATGCCCCGTCCGCCACCGCCGGCACTGGCCTTGATCATCAGCGGAAAACCGATGCGTTCGGCTTCGCGGCTGAGCGTCGCATCATCCTGCCCGGCGCCCTGATAGCCTTTGATACACGGCACACCGGCGTCGAGCATGGCGAGTTTCGACAGGCGCTTGCTGCCCATCAGTTCGATGGCTTCGGGGCTGGGGCCGATAAAGGTCACGCCGGCGTCTTGGCAGGCACGGGCGAACTCGGCGTTTTCCGAGAGGAAGCCGTAGCCGGGGTGGATCGCGTCGGCGCCGGTGCGGCGGGCGGCGTCGAGGATGGCCGGGATGTTGAGATAGGATTGTTGCACCGGGGCCGGGCCGATGTTGACGGCTTCGTCGGCGATTTGTACGTGCAGGGCATCGGCGTCGGCGTCGCTGAAGATGGCGACGGTGCGGTAGCCCAAAGCCTGGGCGGTGCGCTGGATGCGACAGGCGATTTCACCGCGGTTGGCGATCAGGATTTTGCTGAGTCCGGGCATGGGTTTTTCCCTGGTTTTTGCGGTGAATGTGATGGCCTCTTCGCGAGCAAGCCCGCTCCCACTGGGTGTTGTGAACGACTCAAATCAACTGTGGGAGCGGGCTTGCTCCGGGCGGCGTTCCGACGAAGCTTTTAAGAGGCCCACCCGGGTTTACGCTTCTGCACAAAAGCCATCGTGCCCTCGACCCCTTCAGCCCCGGTCACCGCTTCGCTGAACCACTCGGCCGCCTCATCCAGCAACGCGTCCGACGGCTGCCCCGCACTCGCCAGCAACAGCTTTTTGGTCGTCGCATTCGCTTCCGGCGCGCAGCACAGCACATGGGCCAGAATTTCGTCGAGACGCTCGGCCAGCGCTTGTGCGTCATGCTCGACAAAATGCACCAGCCCCATGCGTCGGGCCTGTGTGCCATCGAACCGCGCCGCGGTGAGCGCCAGCCGTCGAGCCTGGGTCAAACCGATGCGCTGAACCACGAACGGCGCGATCTGCGCGGGCAGCAAGCCGAGGCTGGTTTCCGGCAAGCCGAATTGCGCCTGATGATCCGCCAGGGCGACATCGCTGACGCACGCCAGCCCCAATCCACCGCCGAGTACCGCGCCTTGCAGCACCGTGATCACCACTTGCGGCGCGTGTTGCACTTCCTGCAACAGCGCGCCAAACGCCCGGTTCAGATCGCGGTAGGCCGACTGTCCTTGGGCGCGGGCATTGGCCATGTCCTTGATGTCGCCGCCGGCGCAGAAGTGCCCGCCGGCACCGCCAATGACCAGGGCCCGAATCTCACGGTCATCACGCACTGCCGACAGCACCGAACGCAACTCGGCAACCATCTGCAAACTCATGGCATTGCGGCTTTCCGGGCGGTTGAGGGTGATGTGCAACACGCCGTTATGCGGTTCGAGCAATAACGTCTGGCAAACCGGCAGGGTGCTCATTTCTTTTTCCCCGGCAGGATGCCCATGAGTTTGCAGATGATCCCCAGCATGATTTCATCCGCTCCACCGCCAATCGATACCAGTCGCACATCGCGGTAGGCGCGGGCCACCGGGTTGTCCCACATGAAGCCCATGCCGCCCCAATATTGCAGGCAGCTGTCGCTGACTTCGCGACCCAGTCGCCCGGCCTTGAGTTTGGCCATCGACGCCAGACGCGTGACGTCCTGACCTTTGATGTATTGCTCGGTGGCCTGATAGACCAGCGCTCGCAGGCATTCGATTTCGGTTTGCAGCTCGGCGAGGCGGAAGTGGATGACCTGATTGTCGATCAGTGCATTGCCGAAGGTTTTGCGTTCCTTGCAGTACTCGATGGTGCTGTCGATGCAGTATTCCAGGCCCTTGATCATGTTCGCGGCACCGAACAGACGTTCCTCCTGGAATTGCAGCATCTGCATCATGAACCCCGCGCCTTCATGACCGATGCGGTTGCGCTGCGGTACGCGCACGTTGTCGAAAAACACCTGGGCGGTTTCCGAGCTGCGCATGCCGAGCTTGTCCAGGTTCGAGCTGAGGCTGATGCCGGGGGTGTTCATCGGCACCATGATCAGCGACTTGTTAATGTGCGGCTTGTCATCCGAGGTGTTGGCCAACAGGCAGATGAAATCGGCGCTCGGCGAGTTGGTGATCCACATCTTGCTGCCGTTGATCACGTAGTCGTCGCCTTCCTTGCGGGCGGTGGTTTTCAAGCCGGCCACGTCGGAACCGGCACCGACTTCCGACACGCCGATGCAACCGACCTGTTCGCCGCTAATCGCTGGCCGCAGGAACTCTTCACGTAGTTCATCGGAACCGAAACGCGCCAGCGCCGGCGTGCACATGTCGGTCTGCACGCCGATGGACATCGGGATCCCGCCACAATGAATGGTGCCGAACTCTTCGGCGGCGACGATCGAATAGCTATAGTCGAGCCCCATGCCGCCGAATTTTTCTGGTTTGGAAATCCCCAACAAGCCGAGCTCACCCGCCTTGCGAAAGATGTCGTGGATCGGAAAACGCCCGGCCTTTTCCCACTCCGTGACATGCGGGTTGATCTCGTGATCGACGAATTGGCGAACGGTGCGGCGCAGTGCTTCGTGTTCCTGGGTGAAGATCATTTTTATTGTTCTCCTCTGGCCGGTTCAGAACCGGGCCACGCCAAAACTGTTGGTTTGCAGCGGCCGTACGCCGGCCTCATGACAGATGTCCAGCAAGTAACCGAGCAAGGTCCGGGTATCCCGGGGATCAATCAAACCGTCGTCCCACAGATTGGCACTGCCATACAGCGCGGTGGACTGGCTGTCGAGTTTCTGCGCGGTGACCTGCTCCAGCATGTCGAGCATTTTCGGGTCAGGCACCAGACCGTCCTTGAGCTGTTTGGCCTCGGTGACGATCCGCAGGACTTTGCCGGCCTGAGCGCCGCCCATCACCGCAGTGCGGCTGTTGGGCCAGGCGAAGATGAAGCGCGGGTCGAGGCCGCGGCCGCACATCGCATAGTTGCCGGCGCCATAGGAACCACCGACAACAATCGTCAATTTCGGCACCCGGGCGTTGGCCACCGCCTGGATCATCTTGGCGCCGTGCTTGATCACGCCTTGTTGCTCCGACTCGGTGCCGACCATGAACCCGGTGGTGTTGTGGAAGAACAGCAGCGGCGTCCGGCTCTGGTCGCACAGCTGAATGAACTGCGCAGCCTTGCTCGCGCCTTTGGGCGTGATCGGGCCGTTGTTGCCGATGAACCCGCAGGCGCGACCCTGAATCTGCAGATGACCGCAGACGGTCTGTTGATCGAACTCCCCCTTGAACTCGAGGAAGTTAGAACCGTCGGCAACTCGCGCGATGATTTCGCGCACGTCGTAGGGTTTTTTCGGGTCATCGGGAATCAGCCCGAGCAGTTCATCGATGGGGTACAACGGTTCTTCCCATCGGCGCTCGGGTAACCAGGACAACTGATCATTCCATGACAACAGCCTGACAATCTCCCGCACCTGACGCACGCCATCGGCATCGTTTTCGGCCAGGTATTCAGCGGTGCCGGCGGTTTGCGCATGCATCTCGGCGCCGCCCAGTTCTTCATCGGTGGCGACCTCTCCGGTGGCGGCCTTGAGCAAGGGCGGGCCGGCGAGAAACAGCTTGGCTTTGCCACGCACCACCACCACGTAATCCGACAACCCCGGTTGATACGCGCCACCTGCCGTGGCTGAGCCATGGACCACGGTGATCTGTGGCAACCCCATGGCCGACATCCGCGCCTGATTGGCAAAGCAGCGTGCGCCTTCGACGAAAATCTCCGCAGCGTAATTAAGGTTGGCGCCACCGCTTTCGGCGAGGGTAATCACCGGCAGTTTGTTCTCCATGGCGATCTGTTGCAGGCGCAGGGACTTTTTCAAACCACTGGGAGAAATGGTCCCGCCCTTGATCGCGCTGTTGTTGGCTACTACCAACACTCGAACGCCGGACACATAACCGATCCCGGCGATCAAGCCACCGCCCGCCGAGCTGCCGTCCTTGTCGTCATGCAACTTGTAGCCGGCCAGGCTTGCCAGTTCAAGGAACGGCGCACCGGGGTCGAGCAACAGGTTGAGGCGTTCACGGGGCAGCAATTGCCCGCGCTTGTCGAACTTCGGTTTGGCTTCGGTCGCTTTGTTCAGCAGGTTTTGTTCGAGCTGAAGGACCTGCTCGATACCGGCCAGCATCGCTGCACGGTTCTGGGCGAACTGTTCGCTGAACGGGTCGACTTGCGACTGAATGACCGGCATGACTTATTCCTTGTCCTTGAGCACTTCGGGTAAGTACGCGCGGTGGAAACCGTTGTACGACTCACTGTTCGTCGCCTTGTGGATCGGCCATGCCCGACCGCCAAGGCTGGCGGCACCGTCGATGCGCAAGGTGCTGCCGCTGACAAACGCCGCGGCCGGGCTGAGCAGGAAAACGATCGCCGCACTGACTTCCGATTCGGTGCCGATGCGTTTCAGCGGCACGTGCTCGCGCAAGGTTGGAATCACCGCTTTGAACGCGCCTTCGTAAGTGTCCATGCCGCTGGAGGCGATCCAGCCCGGCGCCACCGCGTTGACCCGCACCCCGGCGTAACCCCATTCGAACGCCGCGGTCTTGGTCAGGTTGTCCATGCCCGAGCGCGCCGCGCCCGAGTGGCCCATGCCGGGCATGCCGCCCCACATGTCGGCGAGCATGTTGACGATGGCGCCGCCGTGTTTGCTCATGGATTGATTGAACACTTCCCGGGCCATCAGGAAACCGCCCACCAGATTGGTGCGCATCACGGTTTCGAAACCCTTCTGATTGATCGAGGCCAACGCCGACGGGAATTGGCCGCCGGCATTGTTGACCAGTCCATGAATCGGACCGTGCTTGCGGATCAGTTCGCTGACCAGATGCTTGACCGCTTCTTCGTCGCGAATATCGCAGGTCTGCCAATCGGCCTTGCCGCCATCCTCGACAATTTCGGCAGTCACGGATTTCAGTTTGTCGGCATTGCGCCCGATCAACAGCACATGGGCGCCGAGGGCCGCCAGTTCATGGGCGGTGCAGCGGCCGATGCCGCTGCCGCCACCGGTGACGATGATGTTTTGGCCGGCAAACAGATCGGCTTTGAAAATCGAATCGTAGGCCACGGCGGCAGTCCTCTAGTTGACCTGGTCGGCGATGCGCTGAGGCACCGGAATCTGGATGTCCAGCAGTTGTTGGGCAAAGGCTTTGCCTTGCGGATCGATCCGCAGACTGGCCACGCCGCCCCCGCCCAGGGCGTTTTCCAGCAGAAAATTAAGGCTGTGGGTCGCGGGCAGATACCAGCGCTCGACGCGGCCGTGAACCGGGTCGAGCACGTGGCTCATCCAGTCGACGATCACTTCCGGGGTCAAGGCTTCGGCGATCCACGGCAGGTACTCCGGCTCGCGGGCCATGACGCCGATGTTGCTGTGATTGCCTTTGTCACCGGAGCGCGCGACCGCCAGTTTGATCAGCGCCACGCTGGCATCGGCGCGGCCGGTGGGTTTCGGTGGGTCGAACGGCACCGGCAGGTCCGCGGTGACGAGTGCGTCGAGGGCGGGCAGGGCGCACGGGTGACGCTGACCGTTCAGATCAATGTCCAGCGTGCAGGCGCTTTTGTCGATGAGGAACGAGAACAGCCGGATCAGCGGATACACCGTCGGCCGCCCGCCGACGATCCCGGTCAGCCCTGGCGCCATGCCGGTGGCGGCTTGGGCGATTTCCCGGGAGAACACGATCAACGCCTGCTTGTTCGGGTGGCGCACGGCGAGTTTGATCACCACTTCGCGACTGTCCTGGCGCTGGCCATGCGGGCCGTAGGTCGCCTCGCTGCCGAGCAGTTCAATATTGACTTCGCTGTAGGGCGCCCAGCCGCGCTGGCTGAACATTTCCGAGGTCTTGTTGATGATCGCTTCGCTGACACGACGGGCCTTGTCGACCGCATCGATCCCGGCGATCAGGCAACTGGCGGTGCAGCGGAAACCGTCCGGATACGTGGCACTGACCTTGTACTGATCGGTCGGAGGCAAACCTTTGGCGCCGTGCACCTGAACCGCGTTCCTGCCTTGTTGCTGAAGTTTGACGTGAGTGAAATCGCAAACCACGTCGGGCAAGAAATAAGCCTGCGGGTTGCCGATTTCATAGAGCATTTGTTCGCCGACGGTGAGGGGTGTAACCAGGCCGCCGGAGCCTTCGGGTTTGCTGACGATGAACTGGCTGTCGGCGCTGACTTCGACGATGGGGAAACCGATGTGTTCGTAATCGGGCACGTCGCGCCAGTCGGTGAAGTTGCCGCCGGTGCACTGGGCGCCGCATTCGATGATGTGCCCGGCCAGGGCGGCTTGAGCAAGTTTGTCGTAGTCGTGCCAGGACCAGCCGAATTCATGCACCAGCGCGGCACTGACCACGGCGCTGTCGACCACGCGCCCGGTGATCACTATGTCCGCACCCAGACGCAAGGCTTCGACAATGCCCGGCGCGCCGAGGTAGGCGTTGGTGGAAACGCACATCGGCGGCAAAGGGGCGCCGCTGAACATTTCGTGGAGGCCGCGGCTGCTCAGCTGTTTGAACTGCGGTTGCAAATCATCGCCCAGCAGTACGGCAATCTTCAGCGGCACGCCGGCCTTGTCGCAAGCCGCTTGCAGCGCGGCGGCGCAGGCGTGTGGATTGACGCCACCCGCGTTACTGATGACGCGGATTTTCTGTTCGGCGAGTGGCCCCAGCAGAGGGCTGAGGACTTCGATGAAGTCGCTGGCGTAGCCGGCCTGTGGATCTTTCATCCGCGCACCGGCCATGATCGACATCGTGATCTCGGCCAGATAATCGAATACCAGGTAGTCCAGATGCCCGCCTTCCACCAGCTGCGCGGCGGCGGTCGAGGTGTCGCCCCAGAAGGCGCTGGCGCAACCAATGCGAATCGTTCCAGGCACAGCCCTTTCCATAGCCACCTCCGACAGACGTGCATCGAGACTACCAAGCAAGCGCTTGGTTTGTAAACGACTGAAATATCTTCTGCCCGAGCGCTTGCTTGGTTGCCATTGTCAGCTTAAATTGCCCGCGCAACCCCGCTGTTTTAGCGGTGAATACGACTGTAGGAGAGAACGGGTGGATGAGCAAAAAGCCCTGAGGGTCATGCGCGAACTGGTTGACAGCGGCCAGTTGACCGACCCGGACAGTGCCCGTGGCAAACTGCTGCAAGTCGCGGCTCACCTTTTTCGCAATAAAGGCTTCGAGCGCACCACGGTACGCGATCTGGCCGGCGCAGTGGGCATACAGTCGGGGAGCATTTTTCATCACTTCAAAAGCAAGGACGAGATCCTGCGGGCGGTGATGGAGGAAACCATTCGCTACAACACCGCGTTGATGCGTGCCGCGATCGCCGAAACCGAAAACGTGCGCGAGCGCGTGCTGGCGTTGATTCGCTGCGAATTGCAGTCGATCATGGGCGGCAGCGGCGAGGCCATGGCGGTGCTGGTGTATGAATGGCGTTCGCTGTCCGAAGACGGCCAGGCAAAGGTGCTGGCACTGCGCGACATCTATGAAGACATCTGGCTGAAGGTGCTGGGGGAAGCCAAGGACGCGGGATTCATCCGCGGGGACGTGTTCATCACCCGCCGTTTTCTGACCGGTGCGCTGTCCTGGACCACGACCTGGTATCGTGCGGATGGCAGCATGAACCTCGATCAATTGGCCGATGAGGCGTTGATTCTGGTGCTGGAAGAAAAACAATAGTTTCGCGCAGGACAACAGAAAACTGGCTAAGTGGCGGAAAACGCCTAGCTTGATTGGATTGATGCGTATTTTTTGGGGAGTGGGAGTCTGATGTCTTCGCCAATTAGGATGGCCTCGCGGCTTTTGCTGGCGGCGCTTGCGGCGTTGTGGGTATTGCCGTCTCCAGCTGCGCAGCTGGTGCGGGTCGGTGCCGCGCATTTTCCGCCTTATACCGTGCGCCCGGAATCCGGTGCCGACACCGGCCTGTTGCCGCAACTGGTCGAAGCGCTCAATGCGTTACAAAGCGAATATAAGTTCGAGCTGGTGCCGACTTCCATTCCGCGACGCTTCGGTGACTTCAAGCAGGGCCGGGTGGACATGGCGATTTTCGAGAACCCGGACTGGGGCTGGAAGGACATTCCCCACACCAGCGTCGACATGGGGCTCGAGGATGCCGAGATTTTTGTCGCACAACGTATGCCGGACCGTAAGCAGAACTATTTTACCGACCTCACCGGCAAGCGGCTGGCCGTGTTCAGCGGCTATCACTATGAATTCGCCAACTTCAATGCCGACCCGAAAGTCCTCGCACAAAACTACAACGCCACACTGACCTATTCCCATGACAGCAATCTGCTAATGGTGCTGCGCGGGCGCGCCGACATTGCCCTGGTGACGCGCTCTTACCTGTTCGATTACCTGCTGCGCAACGAGAAGGTCGCTGATCAGTTGCTGGTGTCCCAGCGCATTGATCAGGTCTATCACCACTACGCCATTCTTCGTCCCGAGGCGCCGATCAACGGCGAGGCATTCGGCAAGTTGCTGAAAGGATTGCGCGATAACGGCCAGATGCTGAAGATTTTCGATCCGTACAAGATCGCAGTGGTGCCGATTCCGGGCAGTTGAACACGCGTTACAGATCGCGTGTCTGCCTGCATTGCTTAAATTTTCCGTGTTGGCTGACGTCACATCGTTGAACTGTCGACGATTACCGTGAGCCCGACCCATGCCCGATCTGAATGACCTGACTGCCCTGGCCTTGCCGACAGGGCGTCGCCTTGTCGCTGAAGAAAGCGAAAACCGGTTGAGTCTGAGCCTGAATGCGCAGCCGCTAATCACCCTTCGCCTGACGCGTGAGTCCGGCTTGCAGGTGGGGGTCGAGACGCGCTTCGACACTCAGGCAATGTGGGCCGCCACTTATTGGCTGTTCGCCCGTGATCCGGCCTGCCAGCACCTGACCTTGCACCTCGCTGAAGTTCCCGTTGAAGCCTTGCTCAGTGGATTGCTGATCCCGACGGAAATCACCGGTCAGTATCGCTGCGAGCGCACGTTGTTCTGGCAGTTACCGCAGCCTTGGCTGGGGGCGTCGCTGACTGGCAGCTATCCACAGCGCATGGTGGTCAGCGGCGGCAAGCGTCATCCGTTACGGCCAGTGAAGCCACGCGGTGAAGTGTATCGGCGTTTCGATGCACGGCTGGGCGCGTGGATTTCCCTGCGAACGGTGGATATCGACCTGGACCTTGCGCGGTTCAACCGCTGGCAAAACAGTGCGCGGGTGGCGAGTTTCTGGCAGGAAGAGGGCAGCCTCGAACAGCATCGTGAGTACCTGGGCAAACTCGAAGCCGATCCGCACACCGTGACGCTGATCGGCTGTTTCGATGATCAGCCGTTTGCCTATTTCGAAGCCTACTGGGCCAAGGAAGACCGCATCGCGCCGTTCTACGAGGCAGGTGATTACGATCGCGGCATTCACATGTTGGTCGGCGAGGAAAACCATCGCGGTCCGCACAAGGTGGCGAGCTGGTTATCCGCGTTGACGCATTACCTGTTTCTCGACGATCCCCGCACCCAACGGGTGGTCGCCGAGCCGCGCGCCGATAACGCGAAGATGATCGGTTATATGCAGGGTCAGCGTTTTTACTGCGAGAAAGAGTTCGACTTCCCGCACAAGCGCGCGGCGTTGATGGTGCTGGGGCGGGAGCGGTTTTTTGAGCGGTGTGTGTTGTCTTGATTTGGCGTTAAACCTAAAAGATCGCAGCCTTCGGCAGCTCCTACGGGGTTATGCATTCCATGTAGGAGCTGCCGTGTGGTGGTCGAACGTTTTTGGACCATGATGTAGGAGCGTCGATTTAAGGAAGCATCATGGGATATCGGGTTGTTACCTCTGAGGAAAAAGCGGAAGCCATTCGCTTGGTTGTGGAGATGAATTACTCCATACCTAAAGCCTGTGAGGCTACAGGTGTGGGGCCAACAGCGTTACGCCGCTGGGTTTCACGCTGGCGCCGGGAGCAGGAAGGAATTGTGCAAGCTCCTCGCCTACAGGATCAGGAGCTGATTGAGTCGCTCCAGGCGAAACTGGCGCTACTTGAAGCCGAGAACCAAGTGCTAAAAAAGCAATTGCCCTCTCATCTAAAGGTTCTGTTCGGTCGAACCAAGTGATTGATGGCATCAGAGGGGCAATGTCGATTCGGCGTATGTGTGTCTTGTTCGGCTTGGCCCGCAGCAGCTATTACGTGAAACGTAAAGCCGTGCGGCAGCGACCAGTTTTGGGAGATCTGGGGAGTAAACTTCGTGCGTTGCATAAGCAGCATCGAGAAGCATTGGGTACTCGCGGGCTATCCAAGGAGTTGAGGAAAGAGGGAGTTTTTATAGGGCGTTATCGAATGCGTACCTTGATCAAGACCTTTGACCTACAGCGGCGCAGGCCACGTTATGCGCACTATCGCCGGGCCACGAAGCCAGCTGTCGTTGCACCGAACATACTTGATCGTCGTTTCAATCCAGCCCGGTCAGACACGCTTTGGGCAGGTGATATCACCTACATCAGAGTGGGACATGGCTGGCTGTACCTGGCAGTGGTGATGGACCTGTTTTCGCGCAGGATTGTGGGATGGGCTTGCTCACGAACAGCGGATGCCGAGCTGTCTATGAAGGCACTGAAGCTTGCGGTAGCACTACGCCGTCCGATGCCTGAACTGCTATTTCACTCTGATCAGGGCTGCCAATACACCGCCGATCGCTTTGTTGAGTGCTTGGCAGAAAACCGGATCGTTCAGAGCATGAGTCGTCGAGGTAACTGCTGGGATAACGCAGTAGTCGAGCGCTACTTCAGGACGTTGAAGCACGATTGGATGCCGGAAAACGGATACCAGAATCATTTCGAAGCGGAGAAGGATGTGATGGATTTCATCTCGCACTACAACCATCGCCGTTGCCACTCAGCCTCGAACAACTTGCCGCCTGCGCTGTTTGAGCAGCAGGCGGCTTAATGCTCCTACGGAGTGGTGCAAAAAAACTGAACCACTACACCGAAGGCTGCGATCTTTTGATCTGACGATGCCAATCAACGACGGACAAAGGTATCCGCGCGACTGCCCGACACCTTGCGGCAATGCACCAGCGCATCACGAATCATGAAGTTCACCAGGGTCGGCGAAACACCGAGCTCCTTGGCGATGTCCTTTTGCGGCACACCGTGCAGGCGGTACATCTCGAAGGCGTAGCGGGTGCGGCTCGGCAGCTCCGTCAACGCGTCGGCGATGTTTTCCAGGGTCGAGAAGTTGATGTGCGAGGTTTCCGGCGAAGCGCCTTGAATCACCACGTTCAACCCTTCCTCTTCAGGCCCCGAATACTTCTGCTCCAGCGCCTGTTTGCGGTAGTGATCGATCGCCAGGTTGCGCACGATCTGGAACAGGTAACTGAGCTGAGCCTTGATCGAGGATGTGATCTGCGGCGCCGATTGCAGACGGAAGAACGCATCCTGAACCACATCTTCGGCACGTGACCGGCAGCCGGTAATACGGGCGGCAATCTTGACCAGAATCAGTCGGTTTTCCACGAATGCCTGAAGTAGCGGTGAATCGCACCTGCTTGTGGATACTTGTTCCGTCATGGAAGTCACCTTGCTGCAAATGGGGTCGTGGGACGACAGGAGAAGAGGAGCCGTCCTACACATCGAGCGACAAATTATTCTGGATGATAATGATTGTCAATTGAGAAAGAGAACTAATGCTTCTCATTGGTGCAGAGTGAGAACTGCGACACGCTGTCGCACACGTCTGAGGCAGCCGCCCCCGTTGACGATCACGCCTGCCGACTAATTATTTCAAGACGTCATCCGTTCTCATTGGTGAATGGAACAGCGCAATCCTCATAACCCTGTAGGAGCAGCCGGTCGACGCTCGATCGCTCGCGATGGTCGTCAACGATGGCGATGGCGATGGGCGCCTGACACCCCGCGGCGTTCTCCTTTTTTTCGCGAGCAAGCTCGCTCCTACAGCCGAATTCAGGCAGGAAACCTCATGACCGACGCGTTCGAAATACCTGGCACACTGGTCCAAGCTCTTCAGCGCCGCGCAGCCCTGACGCCGGATCGGGTGGCCTTGCGTTTTCTCGCCGAAATCCCGGATCAGGCGGTGGTGCTCAGTTATCGCGAGCTGGATCAACGGGCGCGCACCATTGCCAGTGCGTTGCAGGCCGAGACGGATTTTGGTGATCGCGCTGTACTGTTGTTTCCCAGCGGTCCGGATTACGTCGCGGCGTTTTTTGGTTGCCTGTATGCGGGCGTGATTGCGGTGCCGGCTTATCCGCCGGAGTCGACCAAGCGTCATCACCAGGAGCGTCTGCTGTCGATCATCAGCGACGCCGAACCGCGTCTGCTATTGACCAGCGCCGGCCTGCGCGACGCCTTGCTGCAAATCGAAGGCGCACCGCCGCTGCTGTGCGTCGACACCCTTGATGCTGCGCTGGCGCAGCGTTGGGTCGAGCCGAACCTGAAAGACGATCACATTGCCTTCCTGCAATACACCTCCGGCTCCACGGCGTTGCCTAAAGGTGTGCAGGTCAGCCACGGCAACCTGGTGGCCAATGAACTGCTGATTCGCCACGGTTTCGGCATCGACCTGAACCCTGACGACGTGATCGTCAGCTGGCTGCCGCTGTACCACGACATGGGTTTGATCGGCGGTCTGTTGCAACCGATTTTCAGCGGCGTGCCGTGCGTGTTGATGTCGCCGGCGTACTTCCTTGGCCGGCCGTTGCGCTGGCTGGAGGCGATCAGCGAGTACGGCGGCACCATCAGCGGCGGGCCGGATTTTGCCTATCGACTGTGCAGTGAGCGGGTCAGCGAATCGGCGCTGGAGCGCCTCGACCTGAGTGGTTGGCGCGTGGCGTATTCCGGTTCCGAACCGATTCGCCTCGACACCCTGGACCGTTTCGCCGAGAAGTTCGCGAGCCGCGGTTTCACCCCGGACAGTTTCATGGCGTCCTATGGACTGGCGGAAGCCACCTTGTTCGTCGCCGGCACACCCCGTGGCCAAGGCATCGGCAACGTGCGCGTGGACGATCAAGCGTTGGCGCAGAACCGTGCGGAGGCGGGTGAGGGCAGCGCGATCATGAGTTGCGGCATCAGCCAGCCGGATCACGCGGTCCTGATTATCGACCTATTGGCGCTTACCGAACTGGCAGACAACGCGGTCGGCGAAGTCTGGGCCACCGGGCCGAGCATCGCCCACGGCTATTGGCGCAACCCCGAGGCCAGCGCCAAGACTTTCGTGCAACACCGTGGAAAAACCTGGCTGCGCACCGGTGACCTGGGCTTCCTGCGCGACGGTGAACTGTTCATCACCGGGCGCCTGAAAGACATGCTGATCGTTCGCGGTCACAACCTGTACCCGCAAGACATCGAACAGACCGTCGAGCGTGAAGTGGAAGTGGTGCGCAAAGGTCGCGTCGCTGCGTTCGCGGTGAACATCGACGGTCAGGAAGGCATCGGCATCGCTGCGGAAATCAGCCGCAGCGTGCAGAAAATCCTGCCGCCCGAGGCGCTGATCAAAGCCATTCGCAAAGCCGTGGCCGAGGCGTATCAGGAAGCGCCGAGCGTGGTGGTGTTGCTCAATCCGGGCGCATTGCCCAAGACCTCCAGCGGCAAACTGCAACGCTCGGCGTGCCGCAATCGCCTGGCGGATAGCAGCCTCGACAGCTACGCGGTGTTCCCGTCGGCGGCCACTGCAAACGAAGCAAAAACCGAGTCGGGTTCCGAGCTGCAAACCCTGATCGGCCAGATCTGGTCCGAGCAGTTGCAGGTGAAACAGATCAGTGCCGACGACCACTTCTTCTTGCTCGGCGGCAACTCCATCGCCGCCACTCAAGTGGTCGCGCGCCTGCGCGAAGAGCTCGGTCTGGAGCTGAACCTGCGCCTGCTGTTCGAAGCGCCGACCCTTGGCGCATTTGCCGCCGCGGTCGCGCAGCAACAACAGGACGGCGGCCTGGCCCAAGGCGCGATCAGCACGCGGTCGCGCAGCGAAGCGCTGCCGCAATCCCTCGCGCAAAACCGTCTGTGGATCACCTGGCAGCTCGACCCGCAAAGCAGCGCCTACAACATTCCCGGCGCCTTGCGTTTGCGCGGTGAACTGGATGAAGACGCCTTGCGCGCCAGCTTCCAGCAACTGATCGAACGCCACGAATCCCTGCGCACACGCTTCTTCGAACGTGACGGGGTGGCGCTGCAACAGGTCGATGCCGCTGGCGAATTCAACCTGCAACGGATCGACATCAGCGATTTACCCGTCGCCGAGCGTGAAGTCCGCGCGCAGCAAATCCGCGAGGACGAAGCGCACACCCAGTTCGATCTGGAGAAAGGCCCGCTGTTGTGGGTGACGCTGGTGCGCCTCGATGATGAGGATCACCAATTGCTGGTGACGATGCACCACATCATCGCCGATGGCTGGTCGCTGAATGTGCTGATCGACGAATTCTCGCGCCTGTACGCTGCCGCGTCCCAGGGACAAACGGCGGCGCTCGCACCATTGCCGACTCAATACGCCGATTACGGCAGCTGGCAACGCCAGTGGCTGGCGCAAGGCGAGGGCGAACGGCAACTGGCCTACTGGAAAACGCAGTTGGGCGATGAGCATCCGACCCTGAGCCTGGCCACCGATCACCCGCGTTCGGTGCAACACCTGCACAGCGCCGCACGCCACACCGTACGGTTGGGCGCGACCCTCAGCGATGCCGTTCGCCAGACTGCCCGGGCCCACGAATCCACTTCATTCATGCTGTTGCTCGCGACGTTCCAGAGCCTGCTGCATCGCTATAGCGGCCAACGCGACATCCGCATCGGCGTGCCGAACGCCAACCGTCCGCGCCTGGAAACCCAGGGACTGATCGGCTTTTTCATCAACACCCAGGTGCTGCGTGCCGAGGTGGATTCGCGGCTGCCATTCATTGAGCTGCTGGCGCAAACCCGCCAGGCGGCTTTGGGCGCGCAAGCCTATCAGGACCTGCCGTTCGAACAACTGCTGGAAGCCTTCCCGCAAGCCCGCGAACAAGGCTTGTTCCAGGTCATGTTCAACCATCAGCAACGGGACCTGAGCGCACTGCGTCGCTTGCCTGGACTGTTGGCCGAAGAACTGCCGTGGCACAGCCGCGAAGCCAAGTTCGACCTGCAACTGCACAGCGAAGAAGACCGTAACGGTCGTCTGAGCCTGTCCTTCGACTACGCCAGCGAACTGTTCGACGCCGCGACCATCGAGCGACTGGCCGAGCATTTCAGCAACCTGCTGCGTGCCATCTGCGAGCAGCCGGCCACTGCCGTCGGCGACCTGCAATTGCTGGCGTCGAGCGAGCACGATCAGCAACGTTCGTGGAGCGCCGCACCGTGCACGCCGGCAAACCAATGGCTGCCGGAACTGCTCAACGAACAGGCTCGCCTGACCCCGGAACGCATCGCATTGACGTGGGACGGCGGCAGTCTGGACTTCGCCGAACTGCACGCCCAAGCCAACCGTCTCGCGCATTACCTGCGCGACAAAGGCGTCGGCCCGGACGTTTGCGTGGCCATCGCCGCCGAGCGTTCGCCGCAGTTGCTGATCGGCCTGTTGGCGATCATCAAGGCCGGCGGAGCCTACGTGCCGCTGGACCCGGATTATCCGGCCGAACGCCTGGCGTACATGCTCTGCGACAGCGGCGTGGAATTGCTGCTGACCCAAACCCGATTGCTCGACCGACTGCCGGCCAGCGACGGCGTCAGCGTGATCGCCATGGATGCGCTGCATCTTGAGAACTGGCCGAGCCAGGCGCCGGGTTTGCATCTGCACGGCGACAACCTCGCTTACGTGATTTACACCTCCGGCTCCACCGGCCAGCCGAAGGGCGTCGGCAACACCCACGCGGCCCTCGCCGAACGCCTGCAATGGATGCAGAACACCTATCGCCTGAACGACACCGATGTGCTGATGCAAAAAGCGCCGATCAGTTTCGACGTGTCGGTGTGGGAATGCTTCTGGCCGCTGATCACAGGTAGCAGCTTGCTGATCGCCGGCCCCGGCGAACACCGCGATCCGCACCGCATTGCACAGCTGGTTCAGCAGTACGGCGTGACCACGCTGCACTTTGTGCCGCCACTGCTTTCACTGTTCATCGACGAACCGCTCACCGCCGAATGCACCAGCCTGCGCCGGGTGTTCTCCGGCGGCGAAGCCTTGCCTGCCGAGTTGCGCAACCGCGTGCTGGAGCAACTGCCGGCCGTGCAACTGCACAACCGTTATGGCCCGACCGAAACCGCGATCAACGTCACTCATTGGCATTGCAGCACGGTCGATGGCGAACGCTCGCCGATTGGCCGTCCGCTGGGCAACGCTATCTGCCGCGTGCTCGACAGCGATCTCAACCCGGTGCCGGCCGGTGTGCCGGGTGAGCTGTGCATCAGCGGCATCGGTCTGGCCCGAGGCTATCTCGGGCGTCCGGGTCTGACGGCTGAACGCTTTGTCGTCGATCCACTGGGCGAGCAGGGCGCACGTCTGTATCGCACCGGCGACCGTGCACGCTGGACCGCCGAGGGCGTGATCGAATACCTCGGCCGCCTCGATCAGCAGGTCAAACTGCGCGGCTTCCGCGTCGAACCGGAAGAAATCGAAGCGCGTCTGCTGGCTCAGGATGGCGTCGAGCAAGCCGTGCTGCTGGTGCGTGAAACTGCGGCCGGCGGGCAATTGGTCGGCTACTACACCGCCACCAAATCCAGCGAATCCGAAGACACTCAAACCGCACGCCTGAAAACCGCGCTGGCGGCCGAGCTGCCGGAGTACATGGTCCCGGCGCAGCTGATGCGTCTCGACGAAATGCCCCTCAGCCCAAGCGGCAAGCTCGACCGTCGCGCCTTGCCTGAACCTCAGTGGCAAGCGCGCGAACACGTTGAACCGGTCACTGAACTTGAACAGCAGATCGCCGCGATCTGGCGTGAAGTGCTGGGCCTGAAGCAGATCGGCCTGCGCGACGACTTCTTCGCCCTCGGCGGTCACTCGCTGCTGGCCACACAAATCATCTCCCGCACTCGTCAGGCTTGCGACGTCGAGTTGCCGCTACGAGCCTTGTTCGAAAACAGCGAACTGGGCGCATTCGCCGAGCAGATTCAACAGATCCAGGCCAGCGGTCGTACCAACCAACAGCCGCCGATCGAGAAAGTCGACCGCAGCCAACCGGTGCCGCTGTCCTATTCCCAGCAGCGCATGTGGTTCCTCTGGCAGATGGAGCCGGACAGCCCGGCCTACAACGTCGGCGGCATGGCGCGGTTGCGCGGGGTGCTGGATGTCGGGCGCTTCGAGACCGCGTTGCAAGCGCTGATCATGCGTCACGAAACCCTGCGCACCACGTTCCCGAGTGTCGACGGCGTGGCGCAACAGCGAGTGCACCCGGAAACCGGAATGCGCATGGACTGGAAGGATTTCTCGGCGCTGGATGCAGACAGCCGAGAATGGGCGGTCCAGCAACTGGCCGACGACGAGGCGCACAAACCCTTCGATCTCGAAACCGGACCGCTGCTGCGCGCCAGCCTGGTCAAGACCGCCGAGCACGAACATTACCTGGTGCTGACCCTGCACCACATCGTCACCGAAGGCTGGGCGATGGACATTTTCGCCCGGGAGCTCAGCGCGCTCTACGAAGCGTTTGTCGATGACCGCGAATCGCCATTGGCGCCGCTGCCGGTGCAATACCTCGATTACAGCGTCTGGCAGCGTCAGTGGCTGGAATCCGGCGAGCGTCAGCGGCAGCTCGACTACTGGACCGCGCAACTGGGCCGCGAACATCCGCTGCTGGAATTGCCTGCTGACCGTCCGCGTCCGCCGGTGCAAAGCCATCAGGGCGAGCTGTTCCGTTTCGACCTGAGCGACGACCTCGCCGCACGGGTTCGCGCCTTCAATGCCCAAAACGGTCTGACCCTGTTTATGACCATGACCGCCGCGCTGGCTGTGCTGCTTTACCGCTACAGCGGCCAGACCGACCTGCGCATCGGCGCACCCGTAGCCAACCGTATTCGTCCGGAAAGCGAAGGGCTGATCGGTGCGTTCCTCAATACTCAAGTGTTGCGTTGCCAGCTCGACGGGCAAATGTCGGTCGGTGAATTGTTCGAGCAGGTGCGTCACACCGTGATCGAAGGCCAGTCCCATCAGGACTTGCCGTTCGATCATTTGGTTGAAGCGTTGCAGCCGCCACGCAGCGCCGCGTACAACCCGTTGTTCCAGGTGATGTGCAACGTGCAGCGCTGGGAATTCCAGCAAAGCCGCACGCTCGCCGGCATGACCGTCGAGTACCTGGCCAACGATGCGCGCGCGACCAAATTTGACCTCAATCTGGAAGTCACCGACCTCGATCATCGCCTCGGTTGCTGCCTGACTTACAGCACCGATCTGTTCGACGAGCCACGCATTGCGCGCATGGCCGGGCACTGGCGCAATCTGCTGGAAGCGCTGCTGGCCGATCCGCAACAGCGCCTCAGTGAACTGCCGTTGCTCGAAGCCACGGAACAGCAAAGGTTGCTCGACAGCCTCGGCGTCGAGCCGGGCGAACATCGACTGGATCAGTGCATTCATCACCTGTTCAGCGAGCAGGCCCTGGTGCGCAAGGATGCGCCGGCGCTGACGTTCACCGGTGAAACCCTGAGTTACGCCGAGCTCGACAGCCGCGCCAATCGCCTGGCCTGGATGCTTCGCGAGCGGGGTGTTGGCCCGCAGGTCCGCGTCGGTCTGGCGCTTGAGCGGTCACTGGAAATGGTCATCGGCCTGCTGGCGATCCTCAAGGCGGGCGGCGCCTACGTGCCGCTGGACCCGGAATACCCGCTCGATCGTCTGCACTACATGATCGAAGACAGCTGCGTCGGTTTGCTGCTCAGCGATGCGGCGATGTTCAAAGCCCTCGGTGATCTGCCGGCAACCGTAGGTCGCTGGTGCCTCGAAGATGACGCCGCCGAATTGGCCAATTACCCGGCCACCGAGCTGCCGTTTATCAGCCTGCCGCAACATCAGGCGTACCTGATTTACACCTCGGGCTCCACCGGCAAGCCGAAAGGCGTCGTGGTGTCCCACGGTGAAATCGCCATGCACTGCCGCGCCGTGATCGAGCGTTTCGGCATGCGCCCGGACGACTGTGAGCTGCATTTCTATTCGATCAACTTCGACGCCGCGACCGAACGTCTGCTGGTGCCGTTGTTGAGCGGCGCTCAAGTGGTCTTGCGCGCTCAAGGCCAGTGGGACGCGGAAGAAATCTGCGGGCTGATCCGTCGCCATCACATCAACATCCTCGGCTTCACCCCAAGCTACGGCAGCCAACTGGCGCAGTGGTTGGCGACTCAAGGCGAAACCCTGCCGGTGCGCATGTGCATCACCGGTGGTGAAGCGCTGACGGGCGAACATTTGCAGCGGATTCGCGCGGCGTTCAAACCGAGCCTGTTCTTCAACGCTTACGGCCCGACCGAAACCGTGGTCATGCCGTTGGCCAGTCTCGCGCCGGAACAGCTTGAAGAAGGGCTGGGCAGTGTGCCGATCGGCAGCGTGATTGGTGCGCGTGTGGCGTACATCCTCGACGCTGATCTCACGTTGGTGCCGCAAGGCGCGACCGGTGAGTTGTATGTCGGCGGTGCCGGTCTGGCGCAGGGTTATCACGACCGTCCGGGCATCACGGCGGAGCGCTTTGTGGCCAATCCGTTTGCGGCCGATGGCGGGCGGATTTATCGCACCGGCGACTTGGTGCGTCAGCGCGCCGACGGGTTGGTGGAATACCTTGGGCGCATCGACCATCAAGTGAAAATTCGCGGTTTCCGCATCGAGCTGGGCGAGATCGAAACCCGTCTTCTGGAGCATGAATCGATCCGTGAAGCTGTGGTTCTGGCGCTCGATGCACCGAGCGGCAAACAACTGGTCGGGTACTTTGTGGCAAGCACTGGGGTCACCGACGTCGCGGAGCAAGACGAAACGCAACAAGCCGAGCTGCGCGAAACCCTCAAGGCTCATTTGAAATCGCAATTGCCGGATTACATGGTGCCCGCGCACCTGATCCTGCTGGCCAGCATGCCGCTGACCGCCAACGGCAAACTCGACCGTCGTGCATTGCCGGCACCGGACCCCGAGCTGAATCGTCAGGACTATGTGGCGCCGAGCAACGAGCTGGAACTGACGTTGGCGCAGACCTGGTGCGAAGTGCTGAACGTCGCGCAGGTTGGTCTCAACGACAACTTCTTCGAACTGGGCGGCGACTCGATCCTGTCGATCCAGGTGGTCAGCCGTGCGCGGCAGCAGGGCATTCACTTCAGCCCGCGTGACCTGTTCCAGCACCAGACCGTACAAGCACTCGCCGCTGTGGCGGGCCGCACGGAGCAGGTCACGGCCGAGCAAGGCTTGCTCACCGGCGAATCGCGTTTGACGCCGATCCAGCACTGGTTCTTCGACACCGACCTTCCCGAGCGTCAGCACTGGAACCAGGCGTTGTTGCTGGAACCGACCGTTGCGCTGGAGCCTCATCGTCTGGAGCAAGCGCTGCTGGCGGTGATCGAACAGCACGACGCCTTGCGCCTGCGTTTCACTGAAGCTGCGGGCGAATGGACGGCGGCGCACCAGAAGGTGGGAGGCGCGCCGGTGCTGTGGCAAGTGCGTGTGGCGGCGATGGATAAATGCGCGGCGCTGTTTGCCGATGCCCAGCGCAGCCTCGATCTCGAACAGGGGCCGTTGATGCGTGCGCTGCTGGTCGATGGTCCCGAAGGCCAGCAACGGCTGTTCTTCGCGATCCATCACTTGGTGGTGGACGGCGTTTCCTGGCGCGTATTGCTCGACGATCTGCAAACGGTGTATCGCCAACTGGCGGCTGAACAGTCGGTCAAACTGCCGGCGAAAACCAGCGCCTTCAAGGACTGGGCTGCACGCTTACAGGCGTATGCCGGCAGCGAATCCTTGCGTGAAGAGCTGAGCTGGTGGCAGTCGCAGTTGGCCGGGCCGGGCGCCGAATTGCCGTGTGATCGACCTGAAGGCGGCCGGCAGAATCGTCATGCGCAAACCATCAGCGTGCGCCTCGATAGCGAGTACACCCGGCAACTGCTGCAACGGGCACCGAGCGCCTATCGCACGCAGGTCAACGACCTGTTGCTGACGGCATTGGCCCGCGTGCTGTGCCGTTGGAGCGGTCATGCATCGGCGTTGATTCAACTCGAAGGCCACGGTCGCGAGGCGCTGTTCGACGAGATCGACCTGACCCGTACCGTTGGCTGGTTCACCAGCGCCTACCCGCTGCGCCTGACCCCGCAGAACATCGAAGAAGCCGCCGGGCAGGGCGCGTCGATCAAGGCGATCAAGGAACAACTGCGCGGCGTGCCACACAAAGGCCTGGGTTATGGCGTGCTGCGTTACCTCGCTGATGACCCGTGCCGTGAAGCCATGGCTGCGTTGCCGGTGGCGCCGATCACCTTCAACTACCTCGGCCAGTTCGACCAGAGTTTCGGCGCGGACGCGTTGTTCCGTCCGCTCGATGAAGCCGTCGGCGCCGCCCACGATCCGAAAGCGCCGCTGCCCAACGAGCTGAGCGTCGACAGTCAGGTTTACGGCGGTGAACTGGTACTGCGCTGGACCTTCAGCGCCGAACGTCACGATCCGCAAACCATCAGCGAACTGGCGGACGCCTACCTCGGCGAATTGCAGAGCCTGATCGAGCATTGCCTGCGCGACGAGGCGGGCGGCCTGACGCCGTCGGACTTCCCGCTGGCGAAGCTGACCCAGCCGCAACTCGACGCACTGCCGATTCCGGCCGCCGCCATCGAAGACGTGTACCCGTTGACGCCGATGCAGGAAGGCATGCTGCTGCACACCTTGCTGGAACCGGGCACCGGCCTCTATTACATGCAGGACCGCTACCGCATCAACAGCGAGCTCGATCCGCAGCGTTTCGCCGAGGCCTGGCAAGCGGTGATTGCCCGTCATGAAGCCTTGCGTGCGTCGTTCTGCTGGAACGTCGGCGAAGACATGTTGCAGGTGATCCACAAGCCGGGCAGCACGCCGATCGAATACCTCGACTGGACCGCCATCGCCGAGACCGAGCAAGAACCGAAGTTGCAAGCATTGCTGAAAAGCGAACGCGAAGCCGGTTTCGATCTGCTTAACCAGGCGCCGTTCCATCTGCGCCTGATCCGCGTGGGCGAGGCGCGTTACTGGTTCATGATGAGCAACCACCACATCCTGATCGATGCCTGGTGTCGCTCGCTGCTGATGAACGATTTCTTCGAAATTTACATGGCCCTCGGCGAAGGTCGGGATGCGCAACTCGCCGTGCCGCCACGTTATCGCGATTACATCGGCTGGCTGCAACGCCAGAGCCTGGCCGAGGCTCGACAGTGGTGGAAAACCAACCTGCAAGGCTTCGAACGAACCACGCCGATCCCGAGCGACCGACCGTTCCTGCGCGAGCATGCCGGTGACAGCGGCGGGATGATTGTCGGCGACCGCTACACCCGACTCGATGCCCGCGACGGTGCGCAACTGCGTGAACTGGCGCAGGCCCATCAGTTGACCATCAACACCTTCGCCCAAGCGGCGTGGGCCTTGGTGCTGCGGCGTTTGAGCGGTGATCGCGACGTGCTGTTCGGCGTTACGGTGGCCGGGCGCCCGGTGGAAATGCCGGAGATGCAGCGCACCGTCGGACTGTTCATCAACAGCATCGCGCTGCGGGTGAAGATGCCCGAGGACGACCAGCGTTGCAGCGTTCGCCAGTGGCTCAGCGGTTTGCTCGACAGCAACATGCAGCTGCGCGAGTACGAATACCTGCCGCTGGTGAGCATTCAGGAAAACAGCGAGTTGCCGAAGGGCCAACCGCTGTTCGACAGCCTGTTCGTTTTCGAAAATGCGCCAGTGGAAGTCTCGGTACTGGACCGTGCGCAGAGCCTCAACGCGACCTCGGATTCGGGCCGGACCCACACCAACTTCCCGCTGACAGCGGTGTGTTATCCGGGCGATGACCTGGGCTTGCACCTGTCTTACGACCAACGTTATTTCGACGAGTCGACCGTTGAACGCATGCTGGGTGAGTTCAAGCGCTTGCTGCTGGCGCTGGTTGAAGGCTTCCACGGCGACATGGCGGACTTGCCGTTGCTCGGTGCCGAGGAACAGGATTTCCTGATCCACGGCTGCAACCAGAGCTCGCACGATTACCCACTGGAGCAGAGCTACGTTGCGTTGTTTGAAGCGCAGGTCGCTGAGCATCCGCAGCGAATCGCCGCCAGTTGCCTCGATCAACAACACAGTTATGTCGAGCTGAACCAGCGCAGCAACCGTCTCGGCCATGGGTTGATCGCGGCGGGTGTGGGGCTGGATCAACCGGTGGCGTTGCTGGCCGAACGTAACCTCGATCTGCTCGGGATGATTATCGGCAGCTTCAAGGCGGGTGCGGGTTATCTGCCGCTGGACCCGGGGCTGCCGAGTCAGCGTCTGAGCCGGATCATCGACCTGAGCCGTACGCCGTTGCTGGTGTGCACGCAGGCCTGTCGCGAACAGGCGGTGGCGCTGCTGGAAGAGTTCGGTTGCGCCAATCGGCCGAAGTTGCTGGTGTGGGAAGAGGTTCAGGCGAGCAATGTGTCGGTGGCGAATCCGGGCATCTACAGCGGCCCGGATAACCTCGCCTACGTGATCTTTACCTCGGGTTCGACGGGGCTGCCGAAAGGTGTGATGGTCGAACAGCGCGGCATGCTCAATAACCAGTTGAGCAAGGTGCCGTACCTCAATCTCGGCGACGCCGATGTGATCGCCCAGACCGCTTCGCAAAGCTTCGACATTTCGGTCTGGCAGTTCCTCGCCGCACCGTTGTTTGGTGCGCGGGTGGACATCGTGCCGAACACCATCGCCCACGATCCGCAAGGCTTGCTGGCACATGTGTCGGCCCAGGGCATCACCGTGCTGGAAAGCGTTCCTTCGCTGATTCAGGGCATGCTCGCCCAGGAACGCATGAGCCTCGATGGCTTGCGCTGGATGCTGCCGACGGGTGAAGCGATGCCGCCGGAACTCGCGCATCAGTGGTTGCTGCGCTACCCGGACATCGGGCTGGTGAATGCTTACGGGCCGGCGGAATGCTCGGACGACGTGGCGTTCTTCCGCGTCGACATGGCCTCGACCCGCGGCAGTTATTTGCCGATCGGTACGCCGACCGACAACAACCGTTTGTACCTGCTCGATGGCGCGCTGGACCTGGTGCCGTTGGGTGCGGTCGGTGAGTTGTGTGTGGCCGGCACCGGTGTCGGACGCGGTTATGTCAGCGATCCGCTGCGCACCGCACAGGTGTTTGTGCCGAATCCGTTTGGCGAGCCGGGTGATCGTTTGTATCGCACCGGCGACCTGGCCCGCCGTCGCAGTGATGGCGTGCTGGAGTACGTTGGCCGCATCGACCATCAAGTGAAGATTCGCGGTTACCGCATCGAACTGGGTGAAATCGAAGCGCGTCTGCATGAGCAACCGGAAGTCCGCGAAGCGGCGGTCGGGGTGCAGGAAGGCGTGAACGGCAAGCATCTGGTCGGCTATTTGGTCGCGACTGATTCATCACTCAATCCGACCGAGCGACTGGAGCGCATCAAGCAACGACTGCGCGCCGAGCTGCCGGAATACATGGTGCCGCTGCACTGGTTGTGGCTGGAGCGGATGCCGCTCAATGCCAACGGCAAACTGGATCGCAAGGCACTGCCGGCGCTGGAGATCGGCCAGTTGCAGAGCCAGGACTACCAGGCGCCACGCAATGAACTTGAGCAGACTCTGGCGGATATCTGGACCGAGGTGTTGAAGGTCGAGAAGGTGGGGATTCGCGACAATTTCTTCGAACTGGGCGGGCATTCGCTGCTGGCGACGCAGATTGCGTCGCGGGTGCAAAAAGCCCTGCAA
The DNA here is from genome assembly GCF_054897965.1 of Pseudomonas sp. LB3P81. NCBI lineage: Bacteria > Pseudomonadati > Pseudomonadota > Gammaproteobacteria > Pseudomonadales > Pseudomonadaceae > Pseudomonas > Pseudomonas sp. LB3P81. The sequence continues at coordinate 5,200,291 of NZ_JBUBVG010000001.1, forward strand.
CGGGATGTGCCGCTGCGGGCGATGTTCGAGTGCAGCACGGTGGAGGAACTGGCGGAGTACATCGACGGGTTGGCCGCAAGTGACATCACCGAGGAGAAGGTGGATCGGTTGAATGACTTGATGGCGGAGTTGGAGGGCCTGTAATTCTCTGGCGTCTGTGTGGGCCTCTTCGCGAGCAAGCCCGCTCCCACATTTGACCGCGTACTCATGGAGGACACGGTCAAATGTGGGAGCGGGCTTGCTCGCGAAGGCGTCATTGAGGTCACTAAACCTCTGAAAGAAACTACTTTGGCCCGAGAATCTTCACCAACTTCTCCGGCGAAGGCGCGCCTTGCTGTTGTTGCAACTCGCCTTTGTCGTCCATATAGAAAATCGCCGGCGTTGCCTGCAACTCCAGGTCTTCCATCAACGTCATGTTCGCCGCCAGTTTCGCCTGAATCGCCGGCGGTACGTCTTTCAGCGCCTTGAGTGTACTGGCCTTGCCGGCACCTTCGTGGTCTTGCAGGGCTTTCTGCGGATCCTTGGCCGCCAGCAGCGCCGCAGATTTGCCCGGACTGTCCTCACGAATGATGCCGACCATGATGTGCCGCAACTGCACCTTGCCGGCTTTCACCCATGGTCGCGCCTGTTCCCAGAACATGTTGCAGTAAGGGCAGTTGGGATCGCTGAACAGGTACACCACGCGCGGCGCGTCCTTGTTGCCGTCACCAATCCAGTTGCTGGCTTCCATCTTGCCCCAGACTTCCTTGGCCATCGGCGCGTAAACCAGTTTCTGCAAGGGCGCGCTGCTCAGGTCATTGCCGTCGGCGTCGTACAAATTGCCCAACAACACATGTTTGCCATCCTGTGTCAGGTACAGTGCCATGCCACGGTTCTGGTACTGCGCGGCATAACCTCGAAGACCATCGGGTGCGTCGAACTGGCCGACAATTTTGGCACCCTTGGCTTCGATCTTTTTGATCGCCTCGGGCAGCTCTTCAGCGGCCTGCACCGACGGCAGGTGCAGCAGGGCGGCGCCCAGGGTCAGCGTCAGCAGGTGGCGGAGGCGGGGCATGGCAGTTTCCTTGACGAGGTGGAAGGTGTGGCCGGATTCGGGGTATCGAAGTTTTCCAGGGCGCGAGCCAGGCTGGCTTCTGACAGCTCGCCCAAGTGGCTGCCCAACAGACGACCGTCGGGGCTATAGAACAACGTAGTCGGCAACGCCATCGAACCGACGGCCTGGCCCAACCGGCCACTGCCGTCGAACAGCACGTTGGACAGACTCAGGCCCTGGGTTTCCAGAAAGGTGCTGACGCTTTGCATGCTTTCGGCCTGATTGACGAACAGAAAGGTCAGGTCCGGGCGATGTTGCTGGGCATTTTCCAGTACCGGCATTTCCCGACGGCACGGCGGGCACCAGGTGGCCCAGAGATTGATCACCAACGGGCCTCCTTTGTAGTCCGCCAGTTGCACAGTTTCGCCGGCGGCATTGCGCAGGGCAATCTCCGGCAGGCGCGTGCCTTGTTCGTAAATCGTCAGCGAGAAGGTGGCCAGCAACCAGAATGCCAGGCCGCTGCCCACGCCGAAGCCCAACGGACGACGCAAGCCCGGGCGACGCCAGCCGCGATACAACGCGGCGAGCAGCAACACGATTACCCCGGGCAATGCGAGGAAACCGCCGTCGCGCAAGTCGATGACTTGCCACGGATCATTGCGGTAATGCGCCCAGTAGAGCGCCACGAAACTGATCCGGGCGGCCAGCATGCCGATCAGGAACAGGCTGAACAGCGCCGACTCGGGATTCTCGCCACCGCGCTTGGCCGCCCGCCAGCCGACAAACGTCGCCAGCGCCAAGGCGCTGATCAGCAGCAGGTGGTTAAGCGCGATGGCAAACGTGCCGAGGGTAAAAGTCAGCATTAACGGGCGTCTCGGGTATGGGTCCAGCGTTGCAGGAAGGTGTCGGCATCGACCTCGCCGGTGATGCGCTGGCCGCGACGCTCTTCGCCGTCGGCGCCGATCCACAGAAAACTCGGTGGCCCCGGCACTTTATAGCGGCCGAGCAGTTCGCGGCTGGCGGTATTGTCGGCGGTCACGTCCAACCGTAGCAAGCGCACATCGCTCAAGGCGTCGAGGACACGGGGTTGGCCGAAGACCTGTTTTTCCATGACCTTGCACGACACGCACCAGTCGGCGTAGTAGTCCAGCAGCACCCATTGGCCCTGAGTCCGCGCCGCGTTGAGTTCCCGTTGCAGAGCGGCCGGGTCCTTGATCGTGGTGAAGGCGTCGTGGCCGACCGGGCGGGCGACATTGCCCGCATTTGCAGCGCTATAGACCTGCAGCGGTTTCAACAGGTCATCACTGCCGCCCGCCGCACCGATCATCAACAGACTGCCCCACACGCCGAGCAGCAATGAGCTGGCACCGAACAGATGCGCGACGCGCCCGAAGCCTTCCGACTGTTTCCAGGCGCTGTAGGCGGCAATCAGCAACAACGCACCGCACAGACCGATCCACAACGATTCATCCAGCACCGGCCGCAACATCAGCAGCGCAGTGGCAAGAAACAAGAAACCGAACACGCCTTTGAGCAGGTTCATCCAGGCGCCGGGTTTGGGCAGAAAGCGATTACCGACAGTCACCAGCAACAGCAGCGGCACACCGATGCCGATGCCCATGGCGAACAGAATCAACCCGCCGTGCAGCGCATTGCCGCTTTGCGCGATGTAGAGCAGGGCGCCCGCCAGCGGGGCGGTCATGCACGGACCGACCAGCAAACCGGACAACGCGCCCAGTACACCCGCGCCGATCAGGCTGCCACCGCGTTGATTGCGCGAAACGTTTTCCAGCCGATCACGCACCGCCACCGGCAGTTGCAACTCGAAGAAACCGAACATCGGCAACGCCAGCAGCACAAACACCGCGGCGAAACTGCCCAGCAACCAGGGATTCTGTAACAGTGCTTGAAGGTTCGCGCCGAGGAGCGCGGCGACAACACCCATCGCCGCATACACCAGTGCCATGCTCACGACGTAGCTGGTGGCCAGCGCAAAACCGCGTTTGAGCGTGGCACCGCTGCCCACGATCAAACCGGCGAGAATCGGCAGCATCGGCAACGAGCAGGGGGTGAAGGCCAGCAGCAGGCCCAAACCGAAGAACACCAGCAGGCTCCAGCCCAGCGCCCGTTGTTGCAGGCTGCTGGCCAGGGCTTGATCCGGTGCTTCGTAGGTCGAGGATCCGATCGCATTGCCGCCCAGATCCACCACCTGGGTTTGCGGTGGATAACACAGGCCTGCATCGGCACAGCCCTGGAAGCCGACCTTGATCTGGCCTGTTGCGCCGGCCGGAATCTTCAATTCCAGACCCTGACGATAAACCTGCTGTTCGCCGAAGAACTCATCGCTGTGAGATTCGCCCTCGGGCAATACGGGCTGGTGGTCGGCGGACAAACCATCGAACTTCAGGCGTTTCTGATAAAGGTAATAACCGTCGGTGATCTGCCAAAAGAGCTGTGTTTCACCTGATTCGAGGCGCTCGGACGTAAAGACAAACGCCTTTTCCACCGGCAAGAACTCAGGTTTGATATCGAACGGATTAGTCCCTGCCTGGGCCACACCCGAGATCAAGAGAACAAAAAACAAAAACAGACGACGCATGGGTAAGCCTTATCCCTGTGCAGATGAGGTGCACAATGGGAGGCGGCGATTAACCGGTGATTAACCGCGCGCCTCTGTCTGCGTGATCAGTGTCGTTCGGAACTACGGTAGTAGTTCGGGTACGGCAAGGAGAGAGTCACCTGGTCGGATCAGGCAACGTCGTTGAAAGTCAGTCTGAATTCGGACATTGGAGGATGAGACATCTCCCATTGTTTTGCGAAGGCTTTACCGGCGGTGATTTGGACCGGGGTCATATCCTCGGCGATAGCCTCAAGGTTCTCACTCGCTTCGGCGTGTCGACGAAACTCTCGCGTGGTTTCGCTGACCAGCCAGATCAAGCCATAACCTTTGACCAGGTCTTTCGTGGTTCCGTATTGGGTATCGACGCCGTCGTCATCTGCGTATACACCGCCGAGTGCATAACCGTATTCCAACACCCCATTGACGTCACTGAGCGCTGCGCGTTTTTCCATCCACTGGCGCCTGACAGGAAGATTCACGCTGACAGGGGGACGGTTTGCGTACCAGTGGATCGCTTTCGAAAAACCGGCAACCGCGGCGGTTTGCAACAGTGTATCGATGGTTGCTCGACGTAATGAACTGTCGGCAATCAGCGTTTGGTCCTTGTCATATTTAACCGCAAGGATGTACTTGCCCTCCATGGAACCGGCGTCCGCGGCTTTTTTCAATGTTTCGATTTTTTGATCCAGTTCGTACAACTCAAGCATGGCTTCAGAATCGCCTTTGTCGGCTTTTGCCTGTGCCAGTTCCTTGGCTTTTTTGAGTGAGCCGGCATCTGCCAGTCGTAACAGGGCGTAAACGTGATCCTGGGCGCCAGCCAGTAGATACCATTTTCTTGCTTCTTCGGTCACGCTACCTGCCTTACGCCTTGCTATTTCTCCCAGCGCGTATTGCGAGGCACTGTCGCCCGAGGTGGCGCCAATCGTCAGATAAACTTTCGCTTGGTCAAACTCGCCGAGGTTATACAAAGCCAAGCCTTTGGTGATCGGTTCTTTCGTCTGGTCTTTGATTCGGGACACTTGTCCGTTCAGGGTTGTACAGAGATTGAATAGGATGCTTAAAGCGCTTGCATGGGAATACATGATGAATACCTGTTTTAGGGTGGATTGGATTGATTGTTGCCCGATCCAGACTATTGAACAGTGCACCCCTATGTGCGGTATATATGTATTGCGTTGATGAAATTCCATACTCGGATCAAGGGGGGGCAAAAAACAAACAGACGATGCGTAACCTTATTCCTGTGCAGGTGAGGTGCACAGTGGCGGGCGGCGATTAACCGATGATTAACCGCGCCTGTAAACGGATCTCGAGCCCATGCGATTCGATTCCTGTCTAGCGGAGTCGACGGGTCTCAGTTGCGCAGCAGTCCCGGCCAAGTGCCGTCGTTCACGTCGTGTGGCTCACGGGCCACATAGCCGTGAAAAATGTTATAGACCACATACTGATTGTTGGTCAGGAAAATGTACCAGAGGCTGTTGTTAAAAGTCTGGTCATATTGCGCAGCTGTAATGATGCGGCCCTTAAAGCGCTCCAGGCCAAATTCCGGTCTGTAATGACCTATGCGTTTTAGGGTTTTTTCTTTGTAATCAAATTGTATTAAGCTTCCATCGTTCAAAATAAATCTGAAGATAAAAGTGGATGAATAGCTTTCCCACCACGTTCCAGCAACAATTTTTCCAAAGTAAGGCAGAATCGGCGACCAAGGTGTGTGTTTGATCGCGGATTTCGAAATGACTTTGTCAGTGTCCTGATTGTATTCGCAAACCATTGGCGTATCACCGTCAGCGTAGAATAGGTATGACACATCTACATCAGTGTCAAATATACCGATGTTAAGCCCCGTGACAGTAAATCCAAAACGCAGGTCTTTGACATGCGGGGCGAAGGTATCCCATCGGCCGTATACAGACGTGGGGTAGCCACCAGGAACTTCGTTGTTTTCGACATTAAAGCGCGAATAAGTTTCGGTGTCCTTGAAGAAGAAGTGAATGGCGTCCTTCCCGGAGCGCCAATCAACTGCAACAAAATTTTTAAGTATTGGCATGTTCGATTCCTTTCGGTTTTCCAAGTTCTAATTTTAATGCAGTGTTTAGTATTGCCTTTATTGCTGAGGTGCGCAGAGAGCAGCGATCAACCGATGATTGACCGCTCTCGGACTGCAAACGATGTAAGTCAATTCAACCGCGGATCAAGCCATTCCAGTGATCGCCAACGTTTTTTACACTCCCGCCTTCCAGACGTTTTCTACTAATATTGTATTTTAGGTATACGTCTCCGGTCATGAAGATATATAGATAGCTGTGATCAAGTAGGTCGCCATCAATCTGTACCGCGGTGATAAATTGGTCTGCATAAGCGGCATACTGTCCCATTCCTGGCCAGGTTGTGTCGTTGATGTCGGTGCTGACAATTTTTTTACTATGCCAGTCAAGGTTCAGGTATTTGCCATTGTTTAAAATGAACCTGAAGATGGTTTCGCCGTTGGATCTGAACGGTCGTTCCCAGAAGGTGCCTGCAATAATATTGTCGAAGTGGGGTAGTAGCATGCTCCATATCGATTCGCTGATAGGCGTGAAACTTACAGGAGCGTCTGAATCCTGATCGTATTCGCACACCATTGGTGTGCTTTCATCGTAGTAAAACAACCAAAGAATATCAGCGTCCCATTCAAGCCTGTTGGTGCCAACTATTCGGTCCGTGGAGAATCCGAAGCGCAAATTTTTTGCGTGCTTGTGGAATGCCCCCCAGTTGTCTTGGTTTATCGCAGCGGGATGATCAGCTGGAACCTCGTTTTCACTGTTGTTGTATCGTGAGTAGGTATTGGTGTCTTTGAAGAAGAAATAACAGCGATCTCTTCCCGAGCGCCAGTCGACGGCGACGAAGTTATTTAGTTTTGACATTATTGCTTCCTGTCGGTTTGAGAGACCTTTTTTATTGCTAGAGAAAAGGTCTTCCGTTTTGTTAGTGGGTTTGCTGTGTTGTGGGATACATCGTATGTTTTCTTATTGGTTTTTTTATAGTGGTTGAGTGTTTCTGTTTGAAACTAAGTGGAGTAAATGTATTTGGTCTGAATCTCGAAAAAAGCCGTGCTGTTCGTTGATCTTTGCCTTTGGCATAATTGCGCCTTAATCCTCACCTGCTTGACTCGCATTTTTACTCATGGAGTGCCCATGCACGTATTGGTTTGCGAAGACGACGAGTTGATCGCCAGCGGCATCGTTGCCGGCCTGACCGCTCAGGGACTGACGGTTGAGCATGTCAACACGGCCTCAAAAGCCCGGGCGATGCTGAAAGTGGCGGAGTTCGACGTGATGGTGCTCGACCTCGGTCTGCCCGATGAAGACGGTCTGAAGCTGTTGCAGCAGCTGCGCCACAGCGGTCTGGAAATCCCGGTGCTGATCCTCACCGCGCGGGATTCGGTCACTGACCGCGTCGATGGTTTGCAGGCCGGCGCTGACGATTACCTGCTCAAACCGTTCGACTTGCGCGAACTCGCCGCACGCCTGCACACCTTATTGCGGCGTGTGGCGGGGCGTAGCGTCAACCTGATCGAACACGGCCGGCTGACGTATGACCCGAGCAGCCGGGAAACCATGCTCGGCGGTCAACCGATAGACCTTTCCCGTCGCGAACAGTCGCTGTTGCAAGCCTTGCTGCATAACCGTGGCCGAGTGCTGTCCACTGAGCAATTGAAAGACAGCGTCTACGGTTTCAACGACGAACTGGAAAGCAACGCCCTCAACGTGCATATCCATCACCTGCGGCGCAAACTCGGCAACGGGATTGTCGAAACCGTGCGCGGCCTGGGCTATCGCCTGGGGCCGGCCGATGGTGCAGAGGAATTGAAAAAGTGATGAGCCTGCGTTTGCGCCTGAGCCTGACACTCGGCGCTGCTTTTGCGCTGATCTGGGCCCTGGCGGCAGCCTGGATGCTCAGCGACCTGCGCAACCAGATGATGTTTTCCCTCGACCAGCGGCTGGTGGCGTCAGCGCGCATGGTCGCTGGCCTGATGGAGCAATTGCCGGCATTGCCGACCAAGGGCGAGGGCACCCATTTCAGCGCGGAACAACTGAACATTCCGGGCGGCATGGCGTGCCAGGTCAGCTCGCTGCGCGGCGAAATCCTCGCCCGCAGTCACACCGATCCGCAACAAACCCTGGAAGCCGAGAAAATGGGCTTCCACGACCAGATGATCGACGGCGCGCCGTGGCGAAGCTTTACTCTGGCCCGTGGCGATCTGCGCATCACCACCGCTGATCGGCAGATCGAGCGTGAAGCGCTGAACATGTCGATCCTGCTGGCGGCCTCGGTGCCGGTCGGCGTGGCGTTGCTCGGTTGCCTGTGCCTGCTCTGGCTGGGCATCGGCCAGGGACTGGCGCCGCTGAACCGCATGCGCGATGCCTTGATGCGACGCAGCGCCGACTCGCTGGAACCCTTGCAGATCCAGCCGTTGCCCAGTGAATTGCAACCGTTGCTGGATACCCAGAACCAGTTGTTTCAGCGCATTGGCAAGACCATCGAGCGCGAACGCCGGCTGACCGGTGACGCGGCCCACGAACTGCGCAGCCCGCTGACGGCGATCAAGACCCACCTGCAAGTGGCGCGCATGACCGACGGTGCAGCGCGGGATCAATCTCTGGCCCGGGCTGAAGAGGGCGCCGACCGCCTGCACCGCACCCTTGAACAATTGCTATTGCTGGCGCGGGTCGAAGGCAGTCTGTCGTTCGATGACGGCGTGCAATGCAGCGCCGAGCAAGTGGCGAAACTGGCGATTCAGGACGCGGCCAGCGGTGATCGTCAGCGGATCAAATTCAAGGTGCCGCCGAAGATCTCCCACGCGCCGGTGCAAATGCCTGCCGTGCTGTCGATTGCCGCGCTGCGCAATCTGCTGGACAACGCCCTGCGGCATACGCCGAACGAGGGACCCGTGGAACTGAGCCTGGAAACCACCGGCAACCGCGTACAGTTCGTGGTGCGCGACCATGGCCCGGGCATTGCCGAAGACGATCTGCAGCACCTGACCCAACGTTTCTGGCGCAACGGCCAGAGCACCGGCTGCGGGCTGGGCCTGGCGATTGTTCAGGCGATTGTTCAGCGGTGTGGCTGCACGCTGCATTTCGACAGCCGGCCGGATGGGTTACGGGTTGAGTTGAGCATGCCGTTGCAACCCATCTAACCAACACCCCCAATCCCAATGTGGGAGCGGGCTTGCTCGCGAAGGCGATTTAACATTCAACATACATGTTGACTGGCAGTCCGCTTTCGCGAGCAAGCCCGCTCCCACATTTGGTTTTGTGTTGCACATTAAATGTAACCTCTCTCCATTGGCGTTCCTGTCCTCACCAGCGCTATCGTCCCCGACAGCTTTTTCTCAATGGATTGAGGTAACAGCGCCATGGATGCACCTTTACTCATCTGCAAGGCAACCCCCGCCGACGCCGGTATCATCAGCCGGATCGTCGAGCGTTCGATCCGCGTCGGCTGTGCGCTCGACCACCGCAACGACCCGCGAACCGTCGCCACCTGGACTCACAACAAAACCGTCCACCACATTCAGCCGTGGTTGAGCGACCCACGGTTGTACCTGAATATCGCTCTGTTGCAGGACAAACCGGTGGGCGTTGCGATGGCGGCGGTCAGTGGCAAGGTCGCGTTCTGTTACGTGCAACCGGAGTGGTTCCGGCGCGGTGCAGGGCAGGCACTGGTACACGACCTCGAAAGCTGGTTGATGGACAAGGGCTTGGCCAAGGCCCGACTCAACAGCACCCGAACCAGCGAAGCCTTTTACCGTCATCTGGGTTATCAGCCCTGCGCCGAAACCTTCACCGTCGCCGGGCTCTACGCCATCCCCATGCACAAGGCGCTGACGCCACCTTCATAGAAAGCTGATCAAGGGTCTAAATCCTCGGCGCGCTGATGCGTTTCCAGAACAGGAAAACCTTATTGAGGGGTCGAGAGATGTCAGTCGCTACCAGCCTTATGGAAGATCAGTCGGCCCGGATCACTCCGGCGCCGGCCGAGACGCTGTATCAGTTCAACGAATCGCCGTTGCTGGCACGCCAGAGTCAGCAGGAATCGAATGCCCGCAGCTACCCGCGACGCATTCCCCTGGCCCTCAAGCGTGCCAAGGGCATTTATGTCGAAGACGTCGAAGGCCGCCGTTTCATTGACTGCCTGGCCGGCGCCGGGACACTGGCCCTGGGGCATAACCATCCGGTGGTGATCGAAGCGATCCAGCAAGTGCTGACCGATGAACTGCCGCTGCACACCCTCGACCTGACCACCCCGGTCAAGGACCAGTTCGTCCAGGACCTGTTCGGTCTGCTGCCGCCGGCGCTCGCCGCTGAAGCAAAGATCCAGTTTTGCGGCCCGACCGGTACCGACGCGGTGGAAGCCGCGCTGAAACTGGTGCGCACCGCCACCGGGCGCAGCACCGTGCTGTCGTTCCAGGGCGGTTATCACGGCATGAGCCAGGGCGCGTTGAGCCTGATGGGCAGCCTGGGGCCGAAAAACCCCTTGGGCGCGCTACTCAGCAGCGGCGTGCAGTTCATGCCGTATCCGTACGATTACCGCTGCCCGTTTGGTCTCGGTGGTGCGCAGGGCGTGCAGGTCAACCTCAACTATCTCGACAATTTGCTGAACGATCCCGAGGCCGGCGTGCAATTGCCAGCCGCGGTGATCGTGGAAGTCGTGCAGGGCGAGGGCGGGGTGATCCCGGCTGACCTTGACTGGTTGCGCGGCGTGCGGCGCATCACCGAGAAGGCGGGCGTGGCGCTGATCGTCGACGAAATCCAGAGCGGTTTTGCTCGCACCGGCAAGATGTTCGCTTTCGAACACGCCGGGATCATTCCGGACGTGGTGGTGATGTCCAAAGCCATCGGCGGCAGCCTGCCGCTGGCGGTGGTGGTGTATCGCGACTGGCTCGACACCTGGCTGCCGGGTGCCCATGCCGGCACTTTCCGCGGCAATCAAATGGCGATGGCAGCGGGCTCGGCGGTGATGCGTTATCTGCTCGAACACAAGGTGTGCGAGCACGCTGCTGCCATGGGCGACCGCTTGAGCGAACACCTGCGCATCTTGCAGCGGGACTTCCCGCAACTGGGCGATATTCGCGGTCGCGGTTTGATGCTGGGTGTGGAGTTGGTCGATCCGACTGGCGCGCTGGATGCTCAGGGGCACCCGCCGATTTTTGCTCGTCTGGCGCCGTTGGTGCAGCGTGAATGCCTCAAGCGTGGGCTGATTCTTGAACTGGGCGGCCGTCATGGCGGCGTGGTGCGTTTCCTGCCGCCACTGGTGATCACCGCCGCGGAAATCGATCGGGTCGCGGAGATTTTCGGCCGGGCGATGGCCGCTGCCACCGCCAGCCTCTAAATTTTCCGGGCCCCGGAACGTTCTTTCTACATAACCGCTGCGCACGCAGTGCAGCCCACCTTACAGCGATGGAGAGACACCATGACGTCAGTATTCGACCGCGAGGACATCCTCTTTCAGGTCGTGGTCAACCATGAAGAGCAATACTCGATCTGGCCCGACTACAAAGCCGTGCCGGAAGGCTGGCGCACCGTGGGCAAGAGCGGCCTGAAAAAGGAATGCCTGGCTTACATCGAAGAAACCTGGACGGACATGCGTCCGTTGAGCCTGCGCAAGAAGATGGAAGAGCAGGCGGCTGTGGCTCACTAAAGTTTTCGAGCAAAGAAAAGCCCGCTGAACCGGTAAGGTCAGCGGGCTTTTTTGCGTCTGGACGATTTTTCGCCTGGCAGGGGACTTGTAGGAGCGAGCCTGCTCGCGAAAAACCTCCGGACACTGCGTTCATTCAGACAGCACGCGTTATCGTTGGCGTCCTTCGCGAGCAGGCTCGCTCCCACAGGGATTCGTGTCACGCGCCGCTCAACCCCTTGATCACCAAATCCACATTCCCTTCCAGCTCGGCCACCGGATCCGCCGCATCCACACTCAAAATGACTAACCGGCTTCCAGCCTCGGCAATCACCGCTTTCACCGCATCCGACGGCTGTCGGTGATGCAACACCAGCGCCACGCCATTGTCCTTCAGCGTCGCGCCCAATTGCTTCAACGCTTCTGGCGTCCACTCGGTATCCGGCCGCGCATCGAGGTCGATCAGTTCCAGATTGAGTCCGCCAATCAGATAGCCAAAGTGATCGCTGAGGCTCATCACGCTCAGGTTGTCGGCACTGGCCAGCCGCGCTTCGCTGTAGGCACTGAACTTGAGCAAGCGCTGCTTGAGCGCTGCCAGGTTGGCCTCGATTTTCGGCTTGGCCTCCGGCGCCAGACGCACCAGATCCGCCGCCATCACATCTGCCATGCGCCCCATGTTGTTGCTGGAAAACCACGGCTGACTGTTCAAACCATCGACCTTGTTGCCCGGTTGCACGGCGATGCCGGGCAGGGCACCGTCCACCGGGCGCGCGGCATCGACTTCGACGATGCGTATGTTGCTGCGCCGGGAGATCGGGTACAGCGGATCATCCGCCCACAGCGAACGCAGGCCGATCACCGCATCGGCGTCGGTCGCCAGTTTCGCCAATGCCGGCGCACCCCGCCCGGTGAAATAAGCAGTCTGTCGGCTGCCAGGCAGATTCGCCGGCGCCGCACGTTCAAGATTGACGTTAGTGCCCTTGAGCAGCACTTCGCCCAGACCGTAAGTGATCGGCAGGGACGCCAGCACATGCAGCGGTTTGGCGCTGTCCGCCGCAAACGAGGTATTGACCAGCCCGCAGAGGGCGACGGCCAGGGTCAGTTGACGCAGAGAAAATGACATTTATCCGAGGTTCCCTTTCAGACTTGGGACGACGCCACGCGCAATGGCGGCGAGGGCGAAGGCGATACCGGCCACCAGAATGATCGCGGCGCCGGACGGGATAGGCAGGTCGAAGACAATCGGCGCAAGGATCCCGCACAGCGTGCTGACCGTAGCGATCAGCACCGAGCACCAGAAGAAACCCTTCAACGATTGGCTGAGCAAGCGCGCCGCCGCCGCCGGAATCACCAACAGGGCGCCGACCAGAATCGCGCCGATGACTTTCACTGCCGCCACGGTGATCAGCGTCACCAGGATCACGAACAAGTAATCCAGAGTCTTCACCGCCACACCACGCACCGCCGCCAGTTGCGGGTTGAAACTGGCGAGCATGATGCGGTTGTACAGCGGCAAGGCCAGCGCCATCACCAGCGAACCGACGATGGCCAATACCAGCAAGTCATTGCCGTTGACCGTCAGCACCGAGCCGAACAACACGTTTTCCAGAATGTGCACGTTGATTTTGCCCGCCAGAATCAGCAGCAGACTCGCGCCCAGCGCCAACGACACCGACAGGAACACGCCGATCAACGTATCCGGCGCCAGACCCGTGCGGTTGCGCAGGTAGTTGAGCAAAATGCCAAACAACAGGCAGTAACCGAACAGGCTGCCGTAAGGCCCGGTGTACGGTTCGCCGAGCAGAATGCCGATGGCGACGCCGGTCAATGCCGCGTGTCCCACCGCTTCGGAGAAAAACGCGAAGCGCTTGACCACCACCAGCGTCCCCAAACCGCCCAGCACCGGGCCGATCAGCAAACCGGCGAGCAGCGCGTTGACCACAAATCCGTAGGCCAGCGCTTCAGGCAGATAACCAGAAGATGCCCAACCCTGAACCATCAAACGAATGGCTTCGTAACTCATCAGGCAGCGCTCCGTGGATGGGTGGAAAACAGCGTCAACAATCTTTCGGGCGTCAGTGCCTGTTTCGGCGTGGCATCGAACAACACCCGGCGATTGAGCCCGGTGACGCGATCCGCCAGACGTCCGACCGCTTCCAGATCGTGCTCGATCCACAGCACGGTAATCCCGCTCTGGCGCCAGTCACCCAGCAACCGTTCAAACACCTGGATGCCCGCCTCATCGAGGGCCGACATCGGCTCGTCGAGCACCAGCAACTGCGGCGCCGGAATCAGCCCCTGCGCGAGCAACACGCGCTGACGCTCGCCACCGGACAACGCGCCCATGCGCCGTTTGCGTTTGTCCTGCATGCCGACCCGTTCCAGCGCTTCGCCAATCGCCGCCGCGTAATGCTTGCTCAAACCTAGAAACGCCGGACGCCGCTGACACATCGCGGCCATGAAATCGTCGACGGTCATCGGCAAGCCGCGATCAAACTCCAGGGCTTGCGGCACGTAGCCGATGTTGCCGGGCTCGCCCGGCCATTGCTGGCTCAAGCGACCCTGATGCGGCATCTGCCCGAGCAGGGTCTTGATCAGCGAACTCTTGCCGCCACCGTTGGGGCCGACCAGCGCATGCACGCTGCCGGGCTGGACCTGGAAGGTCACCTTGTCGAGAATCGTCGTGCGGCCCAGCGTCAGGCTGACCTCCGCAAAATCCAGCGTCGGCCCGGTACTTTGTGGGAGCGGGCTTGCTCGCGAATGCGGTGTGTCATTTAAAGATGATGTTGACTGGCTGGACGCCTTCGCGAGCAAGTCGAATCGTCGCACCGCCGCTCCCACAGGGGATTCGGAGTTGGGGGTGATGATTTCTTTAGCCGTCATGCGCCAGACTCCTGGATCGCCCGGACCACGGTGTTGAGGTTGCCGGTCATTTCCTTTTCGTATTTGTCGGCGGTGTATTCGCCATAGGAAATGTGTGACAGCGGGTAAAGCTTCACCCCGGATTCACGCTGGATGGTGTCGACGTAGGTGGACGGGAAATCCATCTCCGAGAAGATCACTTTCACGTCCAGTTCGCGCAGTTGATCAATGGTCTTTTTCAACTGGCTCGGGCTCGGTTCGATGCCATGCGCCGGCTCGACTACAGCTGTCACTTCGAGGCCGAATTCACGCAGCAGGTAGTCGTAAGCTGCGTGAACCGTGGCCACCCGCAGTTCGGCATTCGGCGCCTGGGTCAGTTGCGCCAGGGCGTCGGCGCGCATCTGCCGCAGGCGTTTGCCGTAGGCGCGAGCGTTTTGGGTGTAGGTCTTGGCGTTCGTCGGGTCGAGCTTGCCCAATTCCCGGGCGATGTTGTTGACCTGGGCGATGGACGCGCTGATCGACAGGAAGGTGTGCGGGTTCACGACCTTGCCGGCACCGCGAGCGGCGACACCGGTGGCGGCCAGCAGCGGTACGTTTTCGTTGGCTTCGATCACCGGTACGTTCGGCGTTTCGCTGGCAGCGATCATACGGTCGGCGAAGTCGTCATGACCGACGCCATTGAGCACGATCACGTCCAGCCCGCTGATGCGCTTGATGTCTTCGGCGCGAGGTTCGTAGGCATGCGGGTTGAAACCGGCGGGAATCAGCGGCACCACTTCGGCCTTGTCGCCTACGATGTTGGCCACGTAGCTGTAATAAGGGTGCAGGGTGATGCCGATGCGCAGGCGCTTGGCTTCGTCGGCGCTGGCCAGTGGCGTCAGCAGCAAGGCAAGCAGGCCGACCAGCAGCGGGCGCAAGAAAGAATGTTGAGATGAAATAGGCATGGGAAAGCGGTCTTCTCTCGGGTGAAGGCGAGGGTTCAGTGCCGGTGCTGGCGGGTCACGCCGGCATCGAATTGCGCGACGATCTGCTGCCAGCCGGCGCTTTCGAGCGCGGCGTCGGCCATGTCGGTCGGGGCCTTGAGGTCGGCGGCACGGTTGAGCCAGATGTCCGGGGCATCATCGTCAGCGGTCAGGCGCATCAGAAACGAACCGGCCACTGAGGGCGTCTGGCTCTGACCGAAGTAACCCTTGGCGTCGAGCAATTGCCAGGCATGAGCGCCACGGCTGACGGAACTGGCGTCCTGGGCGAACGGCGCAAAACCCTCGTCGGCGAGGGCTTTAGGTGTCGGCAGGGTTTGCTGTTCCTGACGCAGCAGGTGAATCTCGTCCAGCGTCACCCGCAGGTCGGCATAGATGCCTTGCTCGGAGGCGCTCAGGTCGCGGCGGGCATCCAGTTGATGGCTGCTGACGTGACTGGTTTCCCGGGACTCATGGCGCCAGGCGACCACCGAGCCGGCGACCGCCAGGATCATCAGGCACAACAGCAGCACATACAGGGTTTCATGGCCGGCACCGGCCGGGCGGACGACGTGCGTAGTAGGCGTACTCATGGGGCTTGGATGTCCGCTTGGTCGATCTCGACGACGTGGCCGGGACCGGCGTCGAACAGCACGTAGAACTCGGCACTGGGTTTCTTGAAGGTCAGTTTGGAGTCGGCACCGAGCTTGCCCGGCACCAGGATGGTTTCGTCGTAGCCGATCACATCCAGGGTCACGCCCGGTGCGCCGCTGCCGTCGGAAAAACCGCCGGTGCACTGGATCTGCTCGGCGTCGATGGCCTTGCACTCGCACATCGGGTTGTGGGCCAGGGCGCTGGCGCTGAAACCGGCGCATAGCACCAGCAAAACAGCGTGGAGAGGGCGAAATGCGTTGCTCATGGTTTGCCTCCTTGTTTGTTCAGCCACTCAAGGGTGGCGGGGGATGCCTGGCTCAGGGGAATGGACGCTTGGTGCATCGCGCCGTCCCAACCTTCCATGGTGATCCACAGCTCGGCGTCGGCCCTGGTTTTTTCCGGAATCGGCAGCATCGCGCCCATGCGGTAAGGCGTGCCAAAGAAAATTACCCCGGCGGCGCGCAGGCTGCGGGGTTTGCCGATACGCAGATAAGTGGCCTTGACCTGCTCGCGGCAGCTGTCGCACAACGCCGCATTGAAGCTCTTCATGTAGCCGGCCGGGCCATCGAGCCGCGGTGCTTCGTTGCGGAATTCCGCCAGGCGCAGGCTCCACGGCCCGACCTGAACTTCACCGATTTCCCGCTCACCCAGACCGGTGTCCCCACGAAACAGGGCGGCATCGGCGAAGTATTTAGGCATGAAGCCCAGCGGCACCAGCAACAGCAGGACGTTGATGTGGAAGCGCCATTTGTGCCAGAAGCGGCTCAGTCTGGACCCCGGTTTTTCGGCGGCGAACAGGCTCATTGGCTGACCTCCGTGGTGGCGCGGCTCGTGGCTTGAGCGGCATCGGCAGCGCGAGGACGTTTGTTGCTGCGCTTGAGGGCATTAGCGGTGGCCAACGCAGTGCGCTTGGTCCAGATCAGCAGGCCGCTGAGGACCATCATGCTCAGGAGCAGGCCGAAGAAGAACCAGATCAGCTTGATCCAGATCCCGCCGAAATCACCGGTGTGCAGCGGACGCATCGATTCGGTCACCAGCTCCAGGCCCGAGCGGTCCGAGAGCAGGCGGGTGACGGCGACGTCGCCGGTGTACGGGTTGATCTCGGCAGTCTGGAACATCAGCGGATACCAACTGCGGCCGCCCACCGAGAGGTAACTGTAGGCATTGGCGGGCAGGCTGATGAAGCTGTCTTCGAGGCCGGGAATGCGTGCCTTCGCTTCACGGATCGCCGTTTCCAGGCTGATCATCGGCGCTGGCGAGCCATCGGCGGTGAGGGGCACGCTTTCCCGCGGGACCACTGGCGCCACTGGGGCGGTGGAAATCGTAATCTGGTTATCGAACATGAACGCTTCGATCAGGAACCAGGTGCTGGTAACGGAAATCACCGCGATGAACCAGATCGACCAGATGCCGCTGAGGCGGTGAAAGTCGCCCCAGAAAATCCGTGCACCGTGACGTATGCGCAGGGTCGGCCGGAAGAAACCTTTCCAGAAGCGCTTGTAGACCACCAGCCCGGTAATCAGCGAAGCCAGCAGCGGCAGGCTGAGAAACGACACCAGGTACCAGCCCCAGCTGTAGCCATTGGTGAACGGCACCAGCCACCAACCGTGCAAGGCGCGGGTAAAGGCCCTGAAGTTGAATTGCGGAGCCGTGCCCTGGATCACGCCGCTGTACGGGTTGACGTAGACCACCACCGAGCGGCCGTCGGGGTAGGTGACTTCCACGTCCAGGGCGAAATGCGTTTCGTCAGGTCGGCTGATGCTCTCGACCAGGATCTGCGGTTCGGCCTGCTTGATCGCGGCAATGAGCTGGTCATAGCTCAACAGCGGCGCATCGTCGGCGGGTTGGCTGGCGCGCATCTGCGGGTTGGCCAGCCAGACGATTTCCTGACTGATCACCGCCAGCGTGCCGGTCACACAGACGATCAGCACAAAAAACCAGATGGGCAGTGCCAGCCAGCTATGGACCAGGAACCAGAGTTTTGAACGGGATTTCTTCGACATGATTAAAGTCTTGTATCGATGAGAGGGCCTCTGCTGCGGGCTTCCCAGCGTGGGGTCCATGAAAAGTACGGTCGTGGCTTTTGCCTACGCGAACCGACTGCATCTTTATAAGACGAATGAGAATCAGAAATCCCGAACCGGGATATGAAAGTAAATGTTTCGCGTTCCCGTGAGCGAAAAAACCTTGTGGGAGCGGGCTTGCTCGCGAAAGCGGTGTGTCAGTCAAAGAAAATGTCGACTGACACACCGCTTTCGTCGGAACGCCGCCCGGAGCAAGCCCGCTCCCACAGTTTTTTTGCGTTGACCCCGACTACACCGACAACCCCGCAGTGCGCTGCGGGTGTCAGCGCAGGAACGCCAGCGCTTCGGCAAACAGCATTTCGGGGGCTTCTTCGGCGATGTAATGACCGGCGGGCAGCGCTTTGCCGCGCACGTCGGTGGCCACCTGTTGCCATTCCCTGAGCGGTTCGAAGCAGCGCCCGACCGTGCCTTCGGCGCCCCACAACACCAGCAATGGCAGATTCAGATGACGGCCGGCGTCGAGGTCGGCGCGGTCGTGCTCCAGGTCGATGCTGGCGCTGGCGCGGTAATCCTCGCAGATCCCGCGCGCAGTGCCCGGCAGTTTCAGGCAGCGCAGGTATTCGCCAAACGCTTCGGCGGTGAAGGGTTTGAGTCCGGCACTGCGACTGCCCATCACGCTGCGCAAATAGGATTCGGGGTCGGCTTCGATCAGGTTTTCCGGTAACGGCGCGGGGCGGATCAGGAAGAACCAGTGCCAGTAGGCGCGGGCAAAGGCCTCGTTGGTTTGCGCGTACATCGACAGCGTGGGGGCGATGTCGAGCAGTACCATTCGCTGCACGGCTGCCGGATGATCCAGCGCCAGGCGATGGGCCACACGGGCGCCGCGGTCGTGGGCCAGCACCGAGAATTGGTCGAAGCCCAGGGACTTCATCAACTCGACACCGTCCCTGGCCATTTCGCGTTTGGAATAATTTGTGTGGTGATCGTTGGCCGGCGGTTTGCCGCTGTCGCCCTAACCGCGCAGGTCGGCGGCGATCACGGTGAAGTGCTCGGCCAGTTGTTCGGCGACCTTGTGCCAGATGACATGGGTCTGCGGGTGGCCATGCAGCAACAGCAGGCCCGGGCCGCTGCCGCCGATGCGGTAGGCAATGTCGACACCGTTGACGTGGCGCTGGTCTTTGAGGAATCCGGCGAACATGGAGGTCTCCTTGTTGTAGTTGCCTGCATCCTGAAAGTGTTGAGCGGCTACGGCAAGGCGCAAAGCGTGGTGGGCTTGTTCATGAAGTGTGTTTGAGGGATGTGTGGTGTTGCTGATGGCCTCTTCGCGGGCAAGCCCGCTCCCACAGGTTTTGTGTCGTTCGCAACATTTTCATACAACACAAAACCCTGTGGGAGCGGGCTTGCCCGCGAAGAGGCCAGATCAGGCACCGAAGATCTCAACCCTGCTGAAACATCTCCTTGGCCCGCTGCTCAATCTGCTCCTGGGTCAAATCCTCCTTGCGCGTGGCCAGAAACCACAAATGCCCATACGGATCCTTCAAGGTTCCCGAGCGGTCGCCATAAAACTGATCCTTGACCTCGGACACCACCGTGCCGCCGGCCGCAATTGCCTGCTTATAAGACTTGTCCACATCGTTCACATACAGGTGCAAGCCCACGGACGGTGACGTGTCCGGATTGCTCAACGGCCCCTGATCGCACGGCGTGCCAAGCATGATCGGGCAATCGCCGATGCGCAGTTCGGCGTGGCCGATGCTGCCGTCGGGCATGGACAGGCGCATGACTTCAGTGGCTCCGAAGGCTTTCTTGTAGAACTCGATGGCTTCCGCCGCTTTCTGGATGCCCAGATACGGGGTGATGCTGTGATAACCCTCTGGAATGGGTTTGACGCTCATGACGGTTCTCCCTGATTTTGTTATGGGATAAAAATGTCGCGAGCGTACAAATATAGTAGGAGCTGCCGAAGGCTGCGATCTTTTGACTCTGGCGTCGGCGAGACCGACGAAAATCAAGATCAAAAGATCGCAGCCTCCGGCAGCTCCTACAGGGTGTAAGGCATAACAACGCCACTGTTCAGCAATCAACAGCAAAGCAGCAGAATGCTCGGGTTGCGCCTCTTCAAGTCCTCAAAATAGCCCCGAACAGCCCGAAATCAGGGACTCGGACGCTCAGGCACAGAAGCTGCAATGTCCTCCGGTAAACACTGTTGCCGAGAGACATGTATGCCTGAATCTGCCGTTTATCCGATCAACCCGCCGGCCGCCCATCGGATCACCAATGAAGCCGAGGCCTTACGCGTGGCCGAGCGCGTCGCCGCAGTCTTGCTGGAACAGGACGCCGAGCGCGACCGCAGTCGCGAGGTGCCCGCCGAGATCGTCGACCTGTATTCCAACAGCGGTTTGTGGGGCATCAGCGTGCCGAAGGAATTCGGCGGCGCGCAGGTCTCTTACGCGGTGCTGGCGCAGGTCATCGCGATCATCTCGGCGGCCGATCCGTCCCTCGGGCAAATTCCGCAAAACCACTATTGCCTGCTGGAAGATATCCGCCTGCAAGGCACGCCCGAGCAGCAGGCGCACTTCTTTGGCCTGGCGCTGCAAGGGCATCGCTTCGCCAATGCCCTGTCGGAAACCGGCGGCAAGAACGTGCAGGACATTCAAGCGACCATTCGCCGTTATGGCGACGGCCATGTGATCAACGGCCGCAAGGGTTATTGCACCGGTTCGCTTTACGCCCACTGGCTGGCGGTGCTGGCGCTGGATGAAGAACAGAAGGGCCAGTTGTCCTTCGTCGACCGCGGCACCAAAGGGCTGGTGATCGTCGACGACTGGGACAGCATCGGTCAGCGCACCACCTCCAGCGGCACCGTGCTGGCCGAGGACCTGCACGTCCCGGCATTCAATGTATTCCCGACGTATCGTTCCTATGAAAGCCCGACCTTGGCCGGCCCGTTCGCGCAATTGACCACCGCCGCCATCGACGCTGGGATCGCCCGCGCGGCGCTGCGTGACACTATCGCCTTCGTTCAGCAATTCGCCCGGCCATGGATCGATGCCGGCGTGGAAAAGGCCAGCGAAGATCCGTTGACCATCATTCAGGTCGGCGCTCTGGAGATTCGTCTGGAAGCCGCCGAAGCCTTGCTCGAACGCGCCGGTCGAGCGCTGGATGCGGCACGTCCGGCACCCGATGAAGACAACGTCGCCCAAGCGTCCCTCGCAGTTGCGAAGGCCAAAGTACTGACCACCGAAATCGCCATCGAGGCCAGCAACAAACTGTTCGAACTCGGCGGCACCCGTTCGACCCTGAAGAAGCACAACTTCGACCGTCACTGGCGCAACGCCCGTGTCCACACGTTGCATGATCCGGTGCGCTGGAAGTACCACGTCGTCGGCAACTGGCTGCTCAACGGCGTCAAACCGCCGCGCCACGACTGGTCCTGATCATGGCCGAGTTGTTCAAAAACATTTACTGGGCCGATATCGGTCAGGCCTGCCTCGACACGTTGAGCATGCTCGGTGCCGCCCTCGGTTTCACCGTGCTGCTAGGGTTGCCGCTGGGCGTGGTGCTGTTCCTCACCGGCAAGCGCCAGTTGCACGAAGCGGTCGGCGTTTACCGGGTGCTGTCGGTGATCGTGAACATGCTGCGTTCGCTGCCGTTCATCATTTTGCTGATCGTGCTGATTCCCCTGACCACGCTGCTGGTCGGCACCTCGCTGGGCGTGCCGGGGACCATTCCACCGCTGGTGGTCGGTTGCACACCGTTCTTCGCGCGGCTGGTGGAAACCGCATTGCGCGAAGTCGATCGCGGGGTGGTGGAAGCGACCCAGGCCATGGGCGGCACCACCTGGCAAATCATCCGTCACACCTTGTTGCCCGAGGCCCGGGGAGGGTTGCTGGCGGCGGTCACGGTGACGGCGATCGTGCTGGTGGATTACACGGCGATGGCCGGGGTGATTGGCGGTGGCGGACTGGGCGACCTGGCGATCCGCTACGGCTACCAGCGTTTTCAGACCGACGTGATGGTGGTCACCGTGGTGCTTTTACTGATTCTGGTTCAGGCACTGCAAATGACCGGCGACCGATTGGTGGCGCGCTACAGCCGACGATAAAAATTTGATTCAACCATTAAAAAAAAACGGCCCCACGTCCGCCCCACGACGGCCACTCAATCTGCCTAGGAGCACACCATGAAAAAGACCCTGGCCATTCTGGCTGCCCTCGTATCGTTGAGCGTTCACGCCAACGAAAAACTCACCGTCGGCGCCACGCCGGTGCCGCACGCGGAAATCCTCGAATTCGTCAAACCGACCCTGGCCAAGGAAGGCGTGGACCTGGACATCAAGGTCTTCACTGACTTCATCCAGCCCAACCAGCAGTTGGCGTTGAAGAACCTCGACGCCAACTATTACCAGTACCGGCCGTTTCTCGATGACTACAACAAAACCCGCCACACCGACCTGGTGCCGGTGGTGGGCGTGCACATCGAACCGTTCGGGGTCTATTCGACCAAAATCAAAAACATCGCCGAGCTGAAGGATGGCGCCACCGTGTCCATCCCCAACGACCCGGTGAACACCGGCCGCGCGCTGGTGCTGCTGCACGAAGCCGGGCTGATCAAACTCAAGGATCCGAGCAACACGCTAGCCACTCAGCGCGACATCATCGAAAACCCGAAACACCTGAAAATCCGTGAACTGGAAGGTGCGTTGCTGGCGCGTTCGGTGAGCCAGGTGGACCTGGCGTTCGTGTTTGCCAACTACGCGCTGGAAGCGGGGATCGACACCCACAGTGCGTTGATCGTCGAGAAGGGCAAGAGCCTGTACATCGAGTTTCTGGTGGCCCGGCCGGACAACATCAATGACCCGGGTTTGCAGAAACTGGCCAAGGCGTTGAATTCCGATGAGGTGCGGCAGTTCATCCTGAGCCGCTATAAAGGGCAGATTGCGCCGGGGTTCTAAGTTCACTCATAAACTGTGGCGAGGGAGCTTGCTCCCGTTCGGCTGCGCAGCAGTCGTAATACCAGACGACGGGTTTCCCATGAAAGGACACCGCAGCCTGGATTGGGGCCGCTTCGCGACCCAGCGGGAGCAAGCTCCCTCGCCACAGTTATGCGATCAACTCGATTCCAACAGCTGCGCCCCCGACCCCTGTTCCCCCAACACATCACCAAAATTGCGCAACGGACACGCCTCCATCGACAACCACCCACACCCTATACAGCCATTGAGCTTGTCCCGCAGCAAGGTCAGCTGATTGATCCGCTCATCCAGCTCCCGACTCCACTGCGCCGACAGCACCTTCCAGTCCGCCGCCGTCGGCGCCCGGTTATCCGGCAAGGATTTCAACGCTTCACCAATCTCCGCCAGCGGAATCCCCAGCCGCTGCGCCACTTTGATCAACGCCACCCGCCGCAACACTTCCCGTGGATAACGCCGCTGGTTGCCCTGATTGCGAGTGCTTTTGATCAAACCTTTGGATTCATAAAAATGCAGCGCCGTGACCGCCACGCCGCTGCGCGCGGCCAATTGGCCGACAGTGAGTTCTTTATGCAGATTTTCCGAGGTGATCATTTGAAAATTGCCCCTTGACCTCTAGTTAACTCGAGGTTTTACCCTGCAGGCCTTCGGATCGCAAGATCCGGCTTACACGTCAGTGGGGACTCTTCATGCAAGCGCCAGAGAAAAATCGCAGCTTCACCCAATTGATCGAATTCGAGATCGAACCTCATCAGCAACCTGCATTGGTGACGGCGTTATCGCAGCAAACCGAACGCCTGGCCCAAGGCTACAGCGGATTTCTGAGTGCCAGTATCCAGCCCAGCGACGATGGCCAGCGGGTGCTCAATTACCTGCAATGGCAATCTCGCGAGGCAGGGGAGGCCGCGTTCCGCAGTTTTGAAAGCGGCGAGCAGGATTTCTGGCAACTGATCCGCGCCCATCAGGCGAAAACCGTGACGTTCGGCTCGTTCCAGGTTTTACACAGCCTGGAACGCAGCCACGACAACGCGTTGCACTGCAATCTGGTGGGTTAGATCGACAGCTGCATCAAGCGCTCGCCCTGCAGGTTTTCCGTGGGGCGGCGCTTGTTCACCGCCAGTTCACCGATCTTGATCAATCGCGTGCGCGTCACGTTGCGGCTCAACCCCAGCAGCGCTGCCGTGTGCACCTGGTTGTAATGACTGAAGCGGTAGGCCGCGCGCAACAGGGCGTCTTCGACCTTCTCGTGCAGCGCACCGGCCTGTTCCTCGAAGAGTTTCTGAAACGCCCGATCAAGCAAGGCTTCCGGTGAATCGTCGAGGTGGCTGTGGTAGTCGTCCTGACGCTCGATGCGCATGTTCGACAGGCGCAGGTCGTCGCGCTCGATCACGCCGTTTCGGCAGATCAGCAGGGTGTGATGAATGACGTTTTCCAGTTCGCGGATGTTGCCCGGCCAACTGTAACTGCGCAGTTTCAGTTCGGCCTCTTTGCTGATGGTGATGGAGCCGTAACCCAGGCGCTGGCTGTAGGATTCGACGAAGTGCCGGGTCAGCGGCAGGATGTCGTCGGGACGATCACGCAGCGGGCTCAGTTCCAGGCTGACCACGTCGAGGCGGTAATACAGATCCTCGCGGAAATGCCCGGCGTTGATGGCTTTTTCCAGTTGCACGTTGGTCGCCGCCAGCACGCGCACGTTGATCGGAATGCTCTTGCGCGAACCCAGTCGCACCACTTCGCGTTCCTGCAACACCCGCAGCAACTTGACCTGAATCGCCATCGGCAGATCGCCGATTTCATCGAGGAACAACGTTCCGCCATCAGCCTCTTCGAACCAGCCAGCCTTGGCGCTCAAGGCCCCGGTGAAGGCGCCTTTTTCGTGGCCGAACAGCTCGGCCTCGACCAGGGATTCGGAGAACGCACCGCAGTTCACCGCCACGAACGGCCGGCTGCGACGGGCGCTGAGGTTGTGGATATGCCGCGCCACCAACTCCTTGCCAGTGCCGGTTTCGCCAATGATCAGCACGCTGGCTTCGCTTGGCGCGACTTGTTGGATATGGGCGAGCAAGGCCTGGGATTTCGGGTCTTCGAACACTTGAGCCGTGGCGCGGATCGAGGTGGCCAGGGCGGGCGAGGGCGGTAAGGTCAGCAGTTGCATGGGGCAGGCTCCATGAGAGGGCTATGAATAGAAAGTCGGAATCGGCAGGGACTGGTTCAGTGCCCAATCGCCCAGTTCATGGAGTTTGTAATCCACCGGGTCGTGCAGGGTTTGCGTGCGCAGGTTGCGCCAGTGGCGGTCCAGCCGCAGGGAGGCGTGAGTCGAACGCGCGCCGGTCACTTCGAACAGCCGGCTGCAAAGTTCGAGGCCGTTGCGGGTGGCGGCGACCTTGGCCGTGGCGATGGCCGTGGCCAGATGTCCGCGCTCTTCGGCGCTGAGGTTCGGGCCTTTCGCCCAGGCCTTGTCGAGCAGATCGGCAGCGCGTTCCACCAGCAATCGAACTCCTTCAAGCGCCACCCAGAATTCACCGTAATGGCCGAGCACGTACGGATCCTGACGCACATCCTGAGCGTTGGATTTGTGCCATGGGCGGGTTTCGGTGAGGGTGTATTGCCGCGCTTCTTCGAAGGCGCCTTCGGCAATGCCGAGGAACATGTGGGTGAACGTCAACTGCGCGATCAATGGTCGCAGGCAGGCGAACGGTGTGCTCAACGGGCCCGGGTCGAGCAGCAATTCCGATTCCTCGACCCGCACCCGTTCGAACGTGGCGCTGCCGCTGTCGGTCTGGCGCTGGCCCATGTTGTTCCAGTCGTTGTGCAGGGTGATGCCGCTACGGCCACTGGGAATGGCGGCGATCAACAGCTTGCCGCCGACACTTTCGTCCACCGCCGAGGCGATCAGCATTTCCGAATCGCTGGCACCGGAGCAGAAACTTTTCTTGCCGGAAAACTCGCGCCAGCCACTGAGTTTCTTCACCACAGTGCGGGTGTCCAGCGGGTTGAGGGCATTACCCCAGAACCAGTTCTTGCGCGCCGTTTGTTCGAACCACGGCTGCCATTGCTCGGGCCGGGCGAACAGACGCACGGTGGCGAGCATCAGGTGATGAAAACCGAAGACGTGGGCAATCGAACTGTCGACCTTGGCGAACTCGCGCACGATGGTCAGGGTTTCACTCCAGCTGGCGCCGAGGCCGCCGTACTGGACTGGAATGCTCAAGGCGAGCAGGCCGCTGTGGCGCAGGGCGTCGCGTTCGGCTTTTGGCGTACCGCCACGTTCATCGCGCTCGACAGCGGTCAAGGCAAACTCGGCGGCCAACTGGCGGGCGGTTTGCAGGGGGGATAACAGGGCGCTTTGCGGCTTGGCAGTCACGCGGGGGTTCCTCATGAAATTCGATACAAACCTTTCGGGGGGCGGCCTTTGTGGCGAGGGAGCTTGCTCCCGCTCGGCTGCGCAGCAGTCGTAAATAGGCTAACGCGATCCTTCAAAAAAACCGTGCAGGCCTGTATCGGACTGCTGCGCAGTCCAGCGGGAGCAAGCTCCCTCGCCACAGTATTCGCTGTCCCTTCGAGATTCGTGTCAGGCCGTGGCTTTGGTGGGCAGGACGTCATTGGCGATCATTTCGCCAAACGGCCCGGTGAGGTTGGTGACGCCGCGTCCGGCCAGGCTGGCATACGGTTCAGGCAACAGCGGGAACACCAATTCGGCAAAGCGATACGCCTCTTCAAGGTGCGGATAGCCGGAGAAGATAAAGCTCTCGATCCCCAAATCCGCGTATTCCTTGATTCGCGCCGCCACTTGCTGCGGATCGCCCACCAGCGCTGTCCCGGCACCGCCGCGCACCAGGCCGACACCGGCCCAGAGGTTGGGGGCGATTTCCAGGTTGTCGCGACGTCCGTCATGCAGCGCCGCCATGCGCCGCTGGCCTTCGGAATCGAAACGCGAGAACGACTTCTGCGCGGCGGCGATGGTCTCGTCGCTGATGTGTTCGATGAGTTTGTCCGCGGCTTTCCAAGCCTCTTCGGCGGTCTCGCGCACGATCACGTGCAAGCGAATCCCGAACTTCACCGTGCGCCCGTTGCGTGCCGCGCGCTCCCGTACATCGGCGAGTTTTTCTGCCACGGCGGCCGGCGGTTCACCCCAGGTCAGGTAGACATCGACCTGTTCGGCGGCCAGTTCATGGGCGGCTTCGGACGAGCCACCGAAGTACAACGGTGGATAGGGTTTCTGCACCGGTGGATACAGCGCCTTGGCGTTCTGCACCTGCAAATGTTTGCCTTCGAAATCCACCGCTTCGCCTTGCAGCACACGGCGCCAGATCTGCAGGAATTCGTCGGTGACTTCGTAGCGTTCGCCGTGATCGAGGAAAATGCCGTCGCCACGGTTTTCGTCCGGATCGCCGCCGGTCACCACGTTGATCAGCAAACGGCCGTTGGACAGTCGATCCAGCGTAGCCGCCATGCGCGCCGAGACCGTCGGCGAGATGATGCCCGGACGTATCGCCACCAGATAGCGCAGGCGTTCGGTCAACGGCACCAGCGCCGAAGCGATCACCCACGAATCCTCGCAGGAGCGCCCGGTGGGAATCAGCACGCCGTGGTAGCCGAGGCTGTCGGCGGCCTGGGCCACTTGTTTCAGATAATTGAGGGTCACCGGACGGGCGCCCTGAGTGGTGCCCAGATAATGGCCGTCGCCGTGGGTCGGCAGAAACCAGAAAACATCCATGAAGAGATCCTTAAGCGATTTTCAGCAGATTTTTGGAGGGCACGCCGAACAACGGCGCGGCGCGTTCTGCAGCAAGGCGAATGCGGGCCTTCAAGGGCTCACTGATTATTTGGTAATTGGCGAAATCGGCTTCGGTGGCGTAGACGCCGATTGGCAGGGTCAGCGCCTGGAAGAAACTGAACAGTGGGCGCAACTGATGATCGAGAACCAGCGCATGCCGTTCGCTGCCACCGGTGGCGGCGAGCAGCACCGGCGTATCGATCAGCGCGTTTAGATCGATCAGGTCGAAAAGGTGTTTGAGCAGGCCCGGATAGGAACCGCGATAAACCGGCGCGGCGACGATCAGCAAATCGGCGTTCTCGATGGCTTGCAGCTCGGCTTCGATGTCGGCGCTCAGTTCCTGGCGTGACAGTGCGGCGCCCAATGGCCGGGCAATGTCGCCCAGTTCGATCAGCTTGCTCTCGATCGGTAATTGCCCAGCCAGTTCGGCCAACAGCGCTTGGGTCAGCACCAACGTGCGGGACGGCCGCCAGGTACCGCCGGACAGGGCAACGACTTTCAATGGACGCGACATGAACAGTTCCTTTTTAAACAGTTGCTCAGCGAGCAGTGAGTAGTCACAGGGCTTGAGCAAGAGCTGTACCAATCCATCGAGCCCATGTTTTCCGTGGCTTGCAGCGTATTGATGAAAGCGCGCTGTTCGATTTAAAGGACTGTTTGTTGAATGACTGTTGCCTGGCAAACAGTTGCGTGGGCAACAGTTGTGTAAGGCGATGGCGTTGTTATAAAGCTTCGTTGTTATTCCGTAAAAGACCATAAATTAATATTTATAGATCATTCGGAGATATGAAAGATGTGGATTGACCGTCATTAGGCAAAGTCGATAGCCACTATCGAAAGCGTTGATTTCTGCCCATCGAATGGCGCGGGTAGCCTGTGTTCATTGACCCGAACCCAGATGTCAGGACGTCACACCATGAAACCTCTACTTGCCACTTTCTTGCTGCTTGCGGTCTCCGTACTCGCCGGATGTGCCAGCCATGTTTCCCCGGAACTGCGGCCTTACACCGCTGAAGAAACCAAGGAACTGGCGCTGGAGGCGTTGAATCGTCGCGGCTTGTCCTTCGACGAATACCACGCGAAAAAAGCCGAATTGCTCGGCGAACCGCAGAAGTCCTTCAGTTTCGATAAGCAAGGCGAGATGAACGCCGAGCGTGCTGTTCAGCTTCACGGCCGTCCAAGCTGAGACTGTACTGCTCGAAGTTTCACGCAACTGTCCATGGGTTTCCCGCAGGGTGTGCGATAGGGTCAATACCTGACTGACCCTGATGGACTGCCACCCATGACGCTCTCGCTCGATTTGCTGCTGGGCTTTGCCCTGTTTGCCCTCGTCACCTCGATCACTCCCGGCCCGAACAACACCATGTTGCTGGCATCGGGCGTGAACTTCGGCTTTAACCGCACCATCCCGCACATGCTTGGCATTACCTGCGGCTTCTTTGTGCTCGTCATGGCAGTAGGTTTCGGCCTGGGTGCAGTGTTTCAAACCTATCCGTTGCTCTACACGGTGCTGCGATACGTCGGCGCGGCGTATTTGCTGTACCTGGCATGGAAAATCGCGCATTCCGGGCCGGTATCCGACGGTGAACAGGGGGAGAGCAAACCGATCAGTTACCTCGGCGCCGCGGCGTTCCAGTGGGTCAACCCCAAGGCCTGGATCATGGCCATCGGTGCGATCAGCACTTACACGCCGATGCAGGGCTATTTCACCAACGTTGTCGTGATTGCCGCGGTCTTCGCCCTGATCAACCTGCCGAGCGTCGGTGTCTGGGCGGCGTGCGGCACGCTGTTGCGCAACGTGCTCAAGGACCATCGCTGGTTGCGCCTGTTCAACTGGGGCATGTCCGCGCTGCTGGTGGTTTCGCTCTATCCGTTGTTGCTCGAAAGCTTTAGCTGACGCATTGCTTCATCCGGTTGCCCGATGCCTGTTAAGCTCGACTTCAGGAGCGTTCCTACGCACTTTTCAATGAAGTCGTACTTCTATTACGCATTCGATCAGGTATTGCTGGTTGACTGGTTTCCAGCACCTGATCCCGGAACAAGCTCTGCGAGTCTTTTATGAATAAACGTCCGTTGTATTTCGACTACGCCGCCACCACGCCGGTGGATGAGCGGGTCATCCAGGTCATGGTCGAATGTCTGGGTTTCTCCGGAAATTTCGGCAACCCGGCGTCCAGCTCCCATGCGTTCGGCCAGCAGGCCCGGCAAACGGTCGAGCAGGCGCGGCAGCAGGTGGCCGAACTGGTCGGCGCGCAAGCAGACCAGATCGTCTGGACCTCCGGCGCCACCGAATCCAACAACCTCGCCCTCAAGGGCGTGTCCCAGGCCCGGGGCACATCCGGCGGCCATGTCATCACCAGCCAGATCGAACACAAGGCGATTCTCGACACTGCGAAGCAATTGCAGGACGCGGGTGTTGCGGTGACGTATCTGGTGCCGGACGAGGAAGGTCTGATCACCCCGCAAGCCGTGAGCGAGGCGATGCGCGAAGACACCTTTCTGGTGTCGCTGATGCTGGTCAACAACGAGCTGGGCACGGTCAATGACATCGCCGCCATCGGCGAAGTGGTGCGCGCCCGCGATGCACTGTTCCATGTCGACGCCGCTCAGGGCGCGGGGAAAGTGGCAATCGACCTGGCGCGGTTGCCAGTGGACCTGATGTCGTTTTCGGCGCACAAAATCTACGGCCCCAAAGGCATCGGCGCCTTGTATGTCGGGCTTCGCGCGCAGCAGCGTTTGCAGGCGCAGATTCACGGTGGCGGCCACGAAGGCGGTTTGCGTTCAGGTACGTTGGCGACTCATCAGATTGCCGCCATGGGCGTGGCCTTCGCGTTGGCGGCGCAACTGTTCGATGAAGAGAAAGCCACGATCGTGCGTCTGCGTGAGCGCTTGCTTAAGCAGCTACTGAGCATTCCAGGCGTTCGCCTCAACGGCAGCGCCACCCAGCGAATTCCCCATACCCTGAGCCTGACCTTCAACGAAGGCGAGTTCAACTCGGCGGCATTGAGCACCTCGATCGCCTTTTCCGCGACCTCGGCCTGCAACTCCGCCAGTAATGCGCCATCCCACGTGCTGCTTGCCCTGGGGCATGACGCCCGTTCGGCGAGTCGCACCATTCGCTTGAGCCTGGGCCGGTTTACCACCGAGCAGGATATCGACCAGGCGATACACCTGATTAAAGCGGCCTGCGCCAGTGCTCCGGCATTTTGGCAATAACGCCTTAAGTGCCGACGCTGATCGGCGCTCAACAACAATGATGAAGTGATTAGCAGGAGAGATGATGAGTACGCAGCCTTCGATCAATGGATCGGTGCCCGAGCGCCTGGCGCACACCCGCGAGCTGATGAGCCGGGAGGGCATTCATGCCCTGCTGGTGCCGTCGGCCGACCCGCACCTGTCGGAATACCTGCCCGGTTACTGGCAAGGGCGGCAATGGCTGTCGGGCTTTCACGGCTCGGTCGGCACGCTGATCGTGACGCCGGATTTCGCCGGCGTCTGGGCAGACAGCCGTTATTGGGAACAAGCGACCAAGGAACTCAACGGCAGCGGCATCGAGCTGGTCAAGCTGCAACCGGGTCAGCCCGGGCCGCTGGACTGGCTGGCCGAGCAAACCCCTGAAGGCGGCGTGGTCGCGGTGGACGGTGCGGTGATGGCCGTGGCCTCGGCTCGCACGCTGGGGGGCAAACTCGAAGAACGCGGCGCCCGTTTGCGTACCGACATCGATCTGTTGAACGATGTCTGGAGCGATCGCCCGACACTGCCGAACGAGCCGATCTATCAGCACTTGCCGCCTCAGGCGACGGTCAGCCGTGGCGAAAAACTCGCCAGTCTGCGCGAGGTGTTGAAAGAGCGGGGCGCCGATTGGCATTTCATCGCCACCCTGGACGACATCGCCTGGCTGTTCAACCTGCGCGGCGGCGATGTGTCGTTCAACCCGGTGTTTGTTTCCTTTGCGCTGATCAGCCAACAACAGGCGACCCTGTTCGTGGCGTTGAGCAAAGTCAGCGCCGAGTTGCGCGCGATCCTCGAGCAGGACGGCGTAACCCTGCGCGACTACAGCGAAGTGGCCGACGCCTTGCGCGCGGTGCCAAGCGGCGCGAGCCTGCAAGTCGATCCGGCGCGCGTCACTGCCGGTCTGCTGGACAACCTGGACAGCGGCGTAAAACTGGTTGAAGGCCTGAACCCGACGACACTGGCCAAATCGCAAAAAAGCCTGGCCGATGCCGAGCACATCCGTCAGGCCATGGAGCAGGATGGCGCGGCGCTGTGCGAATTCTTCGCCTGGCTGGAGTCGGCGTGGGGCCGCGAGCGCATCACCGAACTGACCATCGACGAACACCTGACCGCGGCGCGCACTCGTCGTCCGGATTATGTGTCGCTGAGCTTCAACACCATTGCCGCGTTCAATGCCAATGGTGCGATGCCGCATTACCACGCCACCGAAGAAGAGCACGCGGTGATCGAAGGCGACGGTCTGTTGCTGATCGACTCCGGCGGCCAATATTTGGGCGGCACCACCGACATCACGCGAATGGTGCCGGTCGGTACGCCGACCGACGAGCAGAAGCGTGATTGCACGCGAGTGCTCAAAGGCGTCATCGCACTGTCCCGTGCGCAATTCCCTCGGGGCATTTTGTCGCCGTTGCTGGACTCCATCGCCCGTGCGCCGATTTGGGCGGAAAGCGTCGATTACGGCCACGGCACCGGGCACGGTGTCGGCTACTTCCTCAACGTTCACGAAGGCCCGCAAGTGATTGCCTATCAAGCCGCTGCAGCACCGCAAACCGCGATGCAGCCGGGCATGATCACCTCCATCGAACCGGGCACTTACCGTCCGGGCCGCTGGGGTGTGCGGATCGAGAACCTGGTGTTGAACCGTGAAGCGGGCAAGAGCGAATTCGGTGAGTTCCTGAAATTCGAAACCCTGACCCTGTGCCCAATCGACACCCGCTGCCTCGAGCCGTCGCTGCTGACGTCGGACGAAAAACAATGGTTCAACGCCTATCACGCCGAAGTGCGCGAACGTTTGAGCCCGTTGCTTGACGGCGCAGCGCTGGAGTGGTTGAACACTCGAACCGCCGCTATCTGATCGGCCTGAGCTCAGGCGCTGAATGCAGCGCCTGGCTCATGTAATCGACGAAGGCTTTGACCCTGGCGGATTGGCGACGATTCGCCGGGGACACGGCATGGATCGGCAGCGACTGCGCAATGTAGTCCGGCAGAATCGCCGTCACTCGCCCGGCTTTCAGATCCTCGCTGAACAGCCACACCGGCGACAGTGCAATTCCCAGTCCTCCCAGCACCATCTCGCGGATAGCCTCCGAGTTATTGCTCTGTGCGTTGCCCCTGATCCGCACCTCGTGGCGTTGATTGTTTTTCTCGAAAACCCATAAATTCTGACTGTTCAACAGATTGAACTGCAGGCAATTGTGCCCGCTCAGTTCTTCCGGTGATCGCGGTTTTCCGTGTTGCTTGAGGTAGTCCGATGCTGCGACGGTCACGCGATAAGTAGTGCCGATGTGGCGGGCAATCAGGCCGCTGTCGTTCAGCTCGCCGATTCTGAACGTGACGTCCAGCCCTTCGCGGACCAGGTCCTGGTTTTGATCACTCAGTTGCAGGTCAATGTCGATACCGGGATGGCGCTTCAGGAATTGCGCCAGGCGCGGGGCAATCTGCAAGCGCCCGAAGCTGACCGAGGAGCCGATACGCAAGTGACCGGCAATGCGCTCCCGACCGGACTGGAAGCAGTGCTCGGCAGCATCGACGGCCGCTAGGATTTGTCGACATTCGTCGTAGTAGCGCTGACCTTCATCGGTCAGGGAAAGCTGACGGGTGCTGCGGGCGATCAATTTTCCACCCAGTTCGGTTTCCAGCGCTTTTAATACTTTGCTGATGGTTGGCTGGCTGGTCTGCATCTCTCGGGCAACGGCAGAAAAGCTGCCGCGTTCGACGACGCGTACGAAGATCGCCATTGCATTGAGTTTATCCACGGGGTTTCTCATTGATGCCAAGCGGGCATGATCACTATAGCGATATAGCGTCTTATCGGTATGAGTGAACAGGAGGAAAATTTATCCCACAGACACCTCTGACGGGAATATGCGAAATGACGGACTCAATTGAAATGCGCGCTCTGATTGTCGACTCGGCTAATGCGCCGCTACGCTTGGCTTCCATTCAACGGCCGGTGCCCGAAGCGGGGCAGGTGCTGGTCCGGATCAAGGCCAGCGGGGTGAATCCGCTGGACGGGAAAATCCGTGCCGGCCAGGCGGCTCATGCGCGTCAGCCGTTGCCGACGACAGTGGGCATTGATCTGGCGGGTATCGTTGAAGTTGTGGGGGAGGGTGTCAGCGGATGGCGGCCGGGCGATGAGGTTTATGCCATGGCCACCGGAATTGGCGGTGCGCAGGGTTCTTTGGCCGAGTACGCAGCGGTCGATGCCCGGTTGCTGGCGCGTAAGCCAGGCAATTTGAGCATGCGTGAGGCAGCGGGATTGCCGCTGGTGCTGATCACGGCGTGGGAAGGATTGGTGGATCGGGCGCGGGTACAAGCAGGCCAGAAGGTGTTGATTCACGGTGGGGCGGGTGGTGTGGGTCATGTTGCGGTACAAATTGCCCGCGCCTTTGGTGCCCAGGTGTTTGCTACAGGTTCTGCACGGCAGCAGGCAATCATCGAAGGTTTCGGCGCGACGTTTATTGATTACCGCCAGTCTTCGGTCGAGCATTATGTAGCGCAGCATACGGCCGGAGAGGGCTTCGATATCGTTTACGACACGGTGGGCGGTGAAACCCTCGATGCTTCATTCAAGGCGGCGCGGGTTTATCACGGTCATGTGTTGAGTTGCCTCGGTTGGGGGCAGCACAGTCTGGCGCCTCTCTCGTTTCGCGGGGCAACCTATTCCGGCGTGTTCACGTTGTTGCCGTTGCTCACCGGTGTGGGGCGCGAGCATCACGGGGAGATTCTTCGCGAGGCGGCGCGGTTGATTGAGACGGGCAAGCTGAGGCCGTTGATGGATCCCCGGACGTTCACACTGGAAACTGCCGAGTCCGCCCATGAGCTGCTCGTTTCGGGAGCGGCTCAGGGACGGTTGGTCATCGAGATTTAACGCAGGGCTCCAAGGACGAAGTCCAGTCTGTCCTGGCCGAAGAACAACTGGTTATCGACAAACATGCTGGGTGCGCCGAATACACCGCGTTGCACGGCCTTCTCGGTGTTGTCCTTGAGCGCGGCTTTGACGTCTTCATCAGCAGTCAGAGCCAGCACTTCATTGGGATCAAAACCGTTCTGCGCCAGCACCGAGGCGACGGTCGCCGGGTCATCGAGGCTGCGACCCTCAACCCAAATCGCATGAAACAGACAGTCGATGAAGGCCTGGAAGCGTTCCGGATGGCGTAGTTGCATGCCGGTGACCGCGCGCATCAGCATCAGCGTATTGATGGGAAAGTTCGGATTGAACTTCAGCGGCACGCCATAGCGTCTGGCATAACGATCAAGGTCCTGAAACATATAGAGGCCCTTGGCTGGAATGGTCGCTGGTGAAGCATTGCCGGTGGCCTTGAAGATGCCGCCCAGCAGGATCGGAATGTAGATCAGCTGACTGTCGGTCTGCGCGCAGATTTTCGGCAGTTGAGTATTAGCCAGGTAGGTGGCGGGGCTGCCGAGGTCGAAGTAGAACTCCACGGTTTTGCTCATGGTCGATGCTCTCTGATTATTGTTGTAGGGGAGGGCTTACCAGCGTTCGCTCCAGGGGCGCAGGTCCAGCTCGAAGGTCCAGGCGTCGCGGGGCTGGCTGTGCAAGTACCAATAGTTCTCGGCAATGTGCTCG
Source organism: Pseudomonas sp. LB3P81 (assembly GCF_054897965.1). Classification (NCBI taxonomy): domain Bacteria; kingdom Pseudomonadati; phylum Pseudomonadota; class Gammaproteobacteria; order Pseudomonadales; family Pseudomonadaceae; genus Pseudomonas; species Pseudomonas sp. LB3P81. Next base: position 5,235,676 of record NZ_JBUBVG010000001.1, read on the forward strand.
GGATTGAGGATGCCGTCCTGATCCTTGGTCGCATACTTCTCGGGGAACGTATCGCGAATGAAATCGGTATCAATGGCGCCATCGACGACGACGTGAGCAACGTGAATGTTCATCGGTCCCAGTTCGCGTGCCATGCTCTGGGCCAGCGCACGAATGCCATGCTTGGCGCCAGCGAATGCCGCAAAACCTGCTGCGCCACGCAGGCCGGCGGTGGCACCGGTAAACAGGATAGTGCCTCGTTGACGCGTGGCCATGCGCTTGGCCACTTCACGGGCATTGAGAAAGCCTGAGAAGCAGGCCATTTCCCATATCTTGAAATACTTGCGCGCGGTTTCTTCGAGAATACTGCACGGCACGTTGGCGCCGATGTTGAACACAAACGCTTCGATGGGGCCGATCTGGCTTTCAATCTGCTCGACCAGCGCAATCACGTCCTCTTCCTTGCGGGCATCGCAGGCAAAGCCATGGGCTTCACCGCCAACAGCGTTAATGGCGTCCACCAACGGCTGGAGTTTGTCGGCACTGCGCCGGGTGACACAGGCAACGAAACCTTCTTGCGCAAAACGTTTGGCGATAGCGCCGCCGGTGGCATCACCTGCGCCGACAACCAGTACGACCTTCTTGTTATTCATGGGTAGATCCCTTTGCTAAACGATCGTTAACTAAACGAACGTTATGCTACGATTTGACAGGCGTCAAGACGATCAATCTGAGGGAAAGGCAATGCGTTACTCGGCCAGCCACAAACTGGAAACCAGGGAGAAGCTGCTGGAAAGCAGTGCGGTGTCGGCGAAGAAGTCCGGTTTCTCTACGGTCGGTGTCGATGCCATGATGAAGGCAATTGGCTTGAGTGGCGGAGCGTTCTACAGCCATTTTTCGTCGAAGGATGAACTCTTCGCTTCAATTGTCGAGCGAGAGCTGTGTCAGAGTCTGGAACGCTTGGGGGCCGACCAGGACCGTGACAGGCTCGAACGCTGCCTGAAGCACTACCTGAGCATGTCCCATGTCGAACACCCGGAATCCGGTTGTGCGTTACCGGCATTGGGTGCGGAAATTGCCCGTTCAGACTTATTGATTCGCCAGCAGGCGGAGAAATGGATTTGTCGGCTTCAGGAGAGTTGGGCGCAGATTCTTGAGAGCGACAGCCTGGCATGGGCCATTCTGTCGCAATGCATCGGTGCATTGGTGGTGGCGCGAATGCTGGCCACTCCAGAGATCCAGCGCACGGTGTTGAAGTCCAGTTACAATGAGATTGGCCGCCAGATTGCAAGCCCACGGGCCTGAAGAGACGGTATCAATCTATTTGCAGATGACGATCATGCTGCGGCTTGTATAGCCGGCGGGATTGAGACCAAATGGATAATCGCCCGGTTCCTCCACGCCATCCCCTGACTTGGCGATGACTTTGTATCCCTTCGGCGCGCACGAATTGGTGGCGCTGGTGTAACACTTGTCCCAGGATGACGAGAGCCCGGAACAGTTGACATGCAACCCTTTTTTGCCACGTTTGGTATGGGTTTCCGATGTCGCCGCGCAGCCCGCAACTGCAAGTACGGCGATCAGTATCAAAATTCGTTTCATTGCTGTCCTTAAAGCGTCCCGGATCTTTGTGCCCGGGTCTGGCTGCATTCGCTTTTGCTCGAAGCGTTTCTGATATCCCTATCCTGAAAAGTCCATGTCTGACATTGGGTTGTGGGCCTAAACATGGCCTAAATGCGCGGTAAATACCAGAGCTTCGTCAAATCCTGTATCAATCCGCCGCGACGACGGGCTTGGCGGCGCTTCCCATGGTCATGGTCGCACCGACGGAAGCCAGAATGATGCACAGGATAGCCATCCACTGTGACAGGGAAAGGAACTCATGGAGGAACAGCAAACCTGACAGCGCGCCGAACGCAGGCTCAATACTCATCAGCGTACCGAACGTGCGGGCCGGCATTCGGGTCAGGGCGACCATCTCCAGCGTATAGGGCAAGGCAGTGGAGAGGATGGCAACGCCGATGGCCACAGGGATCAACGATGGCGTCAGCAGCGCGGCGTCAGCATGAACAATGCCGATAGGCGCGACGAACAGCGCGGCGATCATCACCCCCAGTGCGGCAGTCTGCACGCCGTTGTCGGCGCCGGCCTTCTGGCCGAAGAGGATATACAACGCCCAGCAGGCACCAGCGCCCAAGGCATAGCCTGCGCCGAGCAGATCGATACTGGCAGTTGTTGCTCCTGTCGGTATTAACAGCAGCAATCCGATCGCCGCCAGGGCGATCCACAAAAAGTCGATCACGCGACGCGAGGCATAGATGGCCACCGCCAAGGGGCCGGTGAACTCCAGCGCTACCGCGATGCCCAGAGGAACTGTGCGCAAGGACATATAGAAGAGGAAGTTCATACCGCCCAGCGCCATTCCGTAGACGATAACGGTACGCAGGGATTTTGTGGTGAGCTTCGCCCGCCAGGGGCGCAGGAGCACGATCATGATCAGGCTGGCGAAGATCAATCGCAGGGTTGTCGTTCCTTGAGCGCCGATAACAGGGAACATGCTTTTGGCCAGGGAAGCTCCGGACTGGATCGACGCCATGGCTATTAATAGCAGGCCCACCGAGAACAGGGTCGAGGCAAAGCTGCGAGGCTGGTCATTCATTGCGTGGCATCGTCCAAGGCAGGGAGCGAAAGAGTTGTTTCGTGTATTGGGCAATATACTGCGCATTCAAGACGGGCGCGTCTATATATAAGCGGTGATTTTGAACATCCTGATAGAAAAGTGTAATTAAGGGTTGACGGTAGATTCTGGAAGTCTATAATTCGCCCCACTTCCGGCGCAGTCGAAACGGAAAACTCCTTGGTAAACAAGGAGTTACGCAGTTTTCGACAGCGAGGTGCTTCAGATCATCGAAGCCCAGAAGGAGTTGGTAAGGCAGTGTGTTTTCGCCTTATTGACGTTTCGATCGTCTCGGTCGAAAGCGGAGAAAAAGAGGTGTTGACAGCAGCGAGTAACGCTGTAGAATTCGCCTCCCGCTAACGAGAGATCGGAAGCGCAAGTGGTTGAAGTTGCAAAGGAAACTTTGAAAACTTCTAAAATAACCGCTTGACAGATACGGAGGACGCTGTAGAATGCGCGCCTCGGTTGAGACGAAAGATCTTAACCAACCGCTCTTTAACAACTGAATCAAGCAATTCGTGTGGGTGCTTGTGGAGTCAGACTGATAGTCAACAAGATTATCAGCATCACAAGTTACTCCGCGAGAAATCAAAGATGTAACCAACGATTGCTGAGCCAAGTTTAGGGTTTCTTAAAAATCCAAAAATGTTTGAACTGAAGAGTTTGATCATGGCTCAGATTGAACGCTGGCGGCAGGCCTAACACATGCAAGTCGAGCGGTAGAGAGAAGCTTGCTTCTCTTGAGAGCGGCGGACGGGTGAGTAATGCCTAGGAATCTGCCTGGTAGTGGGGGATAACGCTCGGAAACGGACGCTAATACCGCATACGTCCTACGGGAGAAAGCAGGGGACCTTCGGGCCTTGCGCTATCAGATGAGCCTAGGTCGGATTAGCTAGTTGGTGAGGTAATGGCTCACCAAGGCGACGATCCGTAACTGGTCTGAGAGGATGATCAGTCACACTGGAACTGAGACACGGTCCAGACTCCTACGGGAGGCAGCAGTGGGGAATATTGGACAATGGGCGAAAGCCTGATCCAGCCATGCCGCGTGTGTGAAGAAGGTCTTCGGATTGTAAAGCACTTTAAGTTGGGAGGAAGGGCATTAACCTAATACGTTAGTGTTTTGACGTTACCGACAGAATAAGCACCGGCTAACTCTGTGCCAGCAGCCGCGGTAATACAGAGGGTGCAAGCGTTAATCGGAATTACTGGGCGTAAAGCGCGCGTAGGTGGTTTGTTAAGTTGGATGTGAAATCCCCGGGCTCAACCTGGGAACTGCATTCAAAACTGACAAGCTAGAGTATGGTAGAGGGTGGTGGAATTTCCTGTGTAGCGGTGAAATGCGTAGATATAGGAAGGAACACCAGTGGCGAAGGCGACCACCTGGACTGATACTGACACTGAGGTGCGAAAGCGTGGGGAGCAAACAGGATTAGATACCCTGGTAGTCCACGCCGTAAACGATGTCAACTAGCCGTTGGGAGCCTTGAGCTCTTAGTGGCGCAGCTAACGCATTAAGTTGACCGCCTGGGGAGTACGGCCGCAAGGTTAAAACTCAAATGAATTGACGGGGGCCCGCACAAGCGGTGGAGCATGTGGTTTAATTCGAAGCAACGCGAAGAACCTTACCAGGCCTTGACATCCAATGAACTTTCCAGAGATGGATTGGTGCCTTCGGGAACATTGAGACAGGTGCTGCATGGCTGTCGTCAGCTCGTGTCGTGAGATGTTGGGTTAAGTCCCGTAACGAGCGCAACCCTTGTCCTTAGTTACCAGCACGTCATGGTGGGCACTCTAAGGAGACTGCCGGTGACAAACCGGAGGAAGGTGGGGATGACGTCAAGTCATCATGGCCCTTACGGCCTGGGCTACACACGTGCTACAATGGTCGGTACAGAGGGTTGCCAAGCCGCGAGGTGGAGCTAATCCCATAAAACCGATCGTAGTCCGGATCGCAGTCTGCAACTCGACTGCGTGAAGTCGGAATCGCTAGTAATCGCGAATCAGAATGTCGCGGTGAATACGTTCCCGGGCCTTGTACACACCGCCCGTCACACCATGGGAGTGGGTTGCACCAGAAGTAGCTAGTCTAACCTTCGGGAGGACGGTTACCACGGTGTGATTCATGACTGGGGTGAAGTCGTAACAAGGTAGCCGTAGGGGAACCTGCGGCTGGATCACCTCCTTAATCGACGACATCAGCTGCTCTATAAGTTCCCACACGAATTGCTTGATTCATTGAAGAAGACGATAAGAAGCAGCCCGAAATTGGGTCTGTAGCTCAGTTGGTTAGAGCGCACCCCTGATAAGGGTGAGGTCGGCAGTTCGAATCTGCCCAGACCCACCAATTTTTGTGTGGGAACCTGTAGCAATACGGGGCCATAGCTCAGCTGGGAGAGCGCCTGCCTTGCACGCAGGAGGTCAACGGTTCGATCCCGTTTGGCTCCACCACTACTGCTTCTGTTTGTTGAAAGCTTAGAAATGAGCATTCCATGGTGATCATGGTGAATGTTGATTTCTAGTCTTTGGCTAGATCGTTCTTTAAAAATTTGGGTATGTGATAGAAAGATAGACTGGATAGCACTTTCACTGGTGTTTATTCAGGCTAAGGTAAAATTTGTGAGTTTAATCGCGAATTTTCGGCGAATGTCGTCTTCACAGTATAACCAGATTGCTTGGGGTTATATGGTCAAGTGAAGAAGCGCATACGGTGGATGCCTTGGCAGTCAGAGGCGATGAAAGACGTGGTAGCCTGCGAAAAGCTTCGGGGAGTCGGCAAACAGACTTTGATCCGGAGATGTCTGAATGGGGGAACCCACCTAACATAAGTTAGGTATCTTAAGCTGAATACATAGGCTTAAGAAGCGAACCAGGGGAACTGAAACATCTAAGTACCCTGAGGAAAAGAAATCAACCGAGATTCCCTTAGTAGTGGCGAGCGAACGGGGACTAGCCCTTAAGTGGCTTTGAGATTAGCGGAACGCTCTGGAAAGTGCGGCCATAGTGGGTGATAGCCCTGTACGCGAAAATCTCTTGGTCATGAAATCGAGTAGGACGGAGCACGAGAAACTTTGTCTGAATATGGGGGGACCATCCTCCAAGGCTAAATACTACTGACTGACCGATAGTGAACTAGTACCGTGAGGGAAAGGCGAAAAGAACCCCGGAGAGGGGAGTGAAATAGATCCTGAAACCGTATGCGTACAAGCAGTGGGAGCCCACTTTGTTGGGTGACTGCGTACCTTTTGTATAATGGGTCAGCGACTTATTTTCAGTGGCGAGCTTAACCGAATAGGGGAGGCGTAGCGAAAGCGAGTCTTAATAGGGCGTCTAGTCGCTGGGAATAGACCCGAAACCGGGCGATCTATCCATGGGCAGGTTGAAGGTTGGGTAACACTAACTGGAGGACCGAACCGACTACCGTTGAAAAGTTAGCGGATGACCTGTGGATCGGAGTGAAAGGCTAATCAAGCTCGGAGATAGCTGGTTCTCCTCGAAAGCTATTTAGGTAGCGCCTCATGTATCACTGTAGGGGGTAGAGCACTGTTTCGGCTAGGGGGTCATCCCGACTTACCAAACCGATGCAAACTCCGAATACCTACAAGTGCCGAGCATGGGAGACACACGGCGGGTGCTAACGTCCGTCGTGAAAAGGGAAACAACCCAGACCGTCAGCTAAGGTCCCAAAGTTATGGTTAAGTGGGAAACGATGTGGGAAGGCTTAGACAGCTAGGAGGTTGGCTTAGAAGCAGCCACCCTTTAAAGAAAGCGTAATAGCTCACTAGTCGAGTCGGCCTGCGCGGAAGATGTAACGGGGCTCAAACCATACACCGAAGCTACGGGTATCACTTAGGTGATGCGGTAGAGGAGCGTTCTGTAAGCCTGTGAAGGTGAGTTGAGAAGCTTGCTGGAGGTATCAGAAGTGCGAATGCTGACATGAGTAACGACAATGGGTGTGAAAAACACCCACGCCGAAAGACCAAGGTTTCCTGCGCAACGTTAATCGACGCAGGGTTAGTCGGTCCCTAAGGCGAGGCTGAAAAGCGTAGTCGATGGAAAACAGGTTAATATTCCTGTACTTCTGGTTATTGCGATGGAGGGACGGAGAAGGCTAGGCCAGCTTGGCGTTGGTTGTCCAAGTTTAAGGTGGTAGGCTGGACTCTTAGGTAAATCCGGGAGTCTAAGGCCGAGAGCTGATGACGAGTGTTCTTTTAGAACACGAAGTGGTTGATGCCATGCTTCCAAGAAAAGCTTCTAAGCTTCAGGTAACCAGGAACCGTACCCCAAACCGACACAGGTGGTTGGGTAGAGAATACCAAGGCGCTTGAGAGAACTCGGGTGAAGGAACTAGGCAAAATGGCACCGTAACTTCGGGAGAAGGTGCGCCGGTGAGGGTGAAGGACTTGCTCCGTAAGCTCATGCCGGTCGAAGATACCAGGCCGCTGCGACTGTTTATTAAAAACACAGCACTCTGCAAACACGAAAGTGGACGTATAGGGTGTGACGCCTGCCCGGTGCCGGAAGGTTAATTGATGGGGTTAGCTAACGCGAAGCTCTTGATCGAAGCCCCGGTAAACGGCGGCCGTAACTATAACGGTCCTAAGGTAGCGAAATTCCTTGTCGGGTAAGTTCCGACCTGCACGAATGGCGTAACGATGGCGGCGCTGTCTCCACCCGAGACTCAGTGAAATTGAAATCGCTGTGAAGATGCAGTGTATCCGCGGCTAGACGGAAAGACCCCGTGAACCTTTACTATAGCTTTGCACTGGACTTTGAATTTGCTTGTGTAGGATAGGTGGGAGGCTTTGAAGCGTGGACGCCAGTTCGCGTGGAGCCAACCTTGAAATACCACCCTGGCAACTTTGAGGTTCTAACTCAGGTCCGTTATCCGGATCGAGGACAGTGTATGGTGGGTAGTTTGACTGGGGCGGTCTCCTCCTAAAGAGTAACGGAGGAGTACGAAGGTGCGCTCAGACCGGTCGGAAATCGGTCGTAGAGTATAAAGGCAAAAGCGCGCTTGACTGCGAGACAGACACGTCGAGCAGGTACGAAAGTAGGTCTTAGTGATCCGGTGGTTCTGTATGGAAGGGCCATCGCTCAACGGATAAAAGGTACTCCGGGGATAACAGGCTGATACCGCCCAAGAGTTCATATCGACGGCGGTGTTTGGCACCTCGATGTCGGCTCATCACATCCTGGGGCTGAAGCCGGTCCCAAGGGTATGGCTGTTCGCCATTTAAAGTGGTACGCGAGCTGGGTTTAGAACGTCGTGAGACAGTTCGGTCCCTATCTGCCGTGGACGTTTGAGATTTGAGAGGGGCTGCTCCTAGTACGAGAGGACCGGAGTGGACGAACCTCTGGTGTTCCGGTTGTCACGCCAGTGGCATTGCCGGGTAGCTATGTTCGGAATAGATAACCGCTGAAAGCATCTAAGCGGGAAACTAGCCTCAAGATGAGATCTCACTGGGACCTTGAGTCCCCTGAAGGGCCGTCGAAGACTACGACGTTGATAGGTTGGGTGTGTAAGCGCTGTGAGGCGTTGAGCTAACCAATACTAATTGCCCGTGAGGCTTGACCATATAACACCCAAGCAATTTGCTGACCTGAAGAGGCACCAGATTGCGGTGTGTGAAGACGAAACGAACCGAAAGTTCGAGAGAAACACACAAACTATCGCATACCCAATTCGCTGGAACGTCGAAAGACGCGTCAGCTCAAGAATTTCTTGACGACCATAGAGCATTGGAACCACCTGATCCCATCCCGAACTCAGCAGTGAAACGATGCATCGCCGATGGTAGTGTGGGGTTTCCCCATGTGAGAGTAGGTCATCGTCAAGATTTAATTCCGAAACCCCTATCTGCGTATGCAGGTAGGGGTTTTGTTTTGCCCGCAGGAAAGTGACGAAAAATAGGACAGCCTCATCAGCTGTCCCTGAATTCACTGCCATAGCTAGTGAAACTTCGGTAGAACGTATTCAGCGATCTCTTCGATAACGTCGGTAACCGCGCGTTCGCTACGCCGCACATGCCATCGCCGCATGTTGCTTCAGATCCGGAACACCGAAAGGCCGTTCCTCGGCAATCCGCCGCCGACCGTTGTTTTGGCCATCAAGGACAACCGTTAGAGGAAATCGCACTAAAGCGACCGCACGGTTTTTGGTATGGTGCAGCTCGTTTTTTAACAGACTGATTTCACGTCTACGGATCGGCGCCTCATTTTTAGTCAAAGAGCAGCTGCAGAAATGCCTGAGCCGATTCCGATCAAGGACCACGAAAAAGAGACGCGCCTGGTCAACAAAAGGCTGATGGCCTGCGCGTTGTTCGTCGTCGCCATTACCTGCGCAATGGTGGTGCGCATGTACGTACTGCAGGTGGTCGAGTTTGACTATCACTCGACCATCTCCGAAAACAATCGCGTCCATGTCTTGCCGATCACCCCCACTCGAGGGCTGATCTACGACCGCAACGGTGTGGTCCTTGCCGACAACCGCCCCAGTTTCAACCTGACCATCACTCGCGAACGCGCTTCCGACGTCAAAGAAGAACTGGACGAGGTGGTCAACCTCCTGCAACTACCCGCTGAAGACAGGACGCTGTTCGACAAGGCGATGAAGCAGGCACGCCACCCATTCGTGCCTGTCACCTTGTTCTATGAACTGAGCGAACAACAAATCGCAGTACTCGCCGTCAACGAATTCCGCCTGCCCGGGATCGATGTCGAGCCGCAATTCGTTCGTCACTACCCGATGGGTGCGCACTTCGCGCACTCGATCGGCTACGTCGGTCGCATCAACGAAAAAAGAATCCAAAGCCCTGGATACGGTCGAGTACCGAGGTACCCAATCCATCGGCAAGACCGGGATTGAAAAGTTCTACGAGTCAGAGTTGCACGGCCACGTTGGTTACGAGGAAGTCGAAACCAACGCTCAGGGCCGCGTGCTGCGGGTGCTCAAGCACACCGATCCGATCCCTGGCAAAAACATCGTCCTGAGCCTCGACGTCAAACTTCAGGAAGCCGCTGAAGAGGCCTTGGGTGATCGTCGCGGTTCCGTGGTCGCGCTCGACCCCTCGACCGGCGAAGTCCTGGCCATGGTTAGCAAACCGAGCTTCGACCCGAACCTGTTCGTGACCGGGATCAGCTTCAAGGAATATGCGGCGCTACACGATTCCATCGACCGGCCGCTGTTTAATCGTGTGCTGCGCGGTCTCTATGCTCCGGGCTCGACCATCAAGCCGGAAGTGGCGATCGCCGGTCTTGACGCTGGCGTGGTCACGCCGCAGACCCGGGTCTTCGACCCTGGTTATTACCAGCTACCGGACTTCGATCACAAGTACCGCAACTGGAACCACGGCGGCGATGGCTGGGTGGACATGGACACAGCGATCATGCGCTCCAACGACACCTACTTCTACGACCTGGCGCACAAGCTGGGCATTGATCGCCTGCACGACTACATGGCGATGTTCGGCCTCGGTGAGAAGGTCTCGCTGGACATGTTCGAAGAGTCTGCCGGCCTGATGCCATCCCAGGCCTGGAAACGTGCCACGCGCCGTCAGGCATGGTTCCCCGGCGAGACCGTGATCCTCGGCATCGGCCAGGGTTATATGCAAGTCACACCGCTGCAGCTGGCTCAAGCCACTGCGCTGATCGCCAACAAAGGTGTCTGGAACCGACCGCACTTGGCCAAGACCGTTGACGGTGTTGCGCCGGTGGATGAGCATCCGATGTCCAACATCCAGTTGAAGGACCCGCGTGACTGGGAGCAGGTCAACCACGGCATGCAAATGGTGATGCACGACGCACGCGGGATTGCCCGAGCGGCCGCGCAGGGCGCTCAGTACCGGATCGCCGGTAAGAGTGGTACGGCGCAAGTGGTCGCGATCAAACAGGGTGAGCGCTACAACCGGGCGAAAACCCTGGAGCGTAACCGCGACAACGCCTTGTTTGTCGGTTTTGCACCGGCCGAGCATCCGAAGATTGTGATTTCGGTGATGATCGAGAACGGCGAGGCCGGCGGTCGCGTCGCCGGCCCTGTGGTGCGGCAGATCATGGGCGCCTGGTTACTCGATCAGGAGGGCCACCTGAAACCGCAATACGCCACGCCGAGTAAAGCGTCTGGCGATCCTCACGTTTAACTGATCAAAGCTTCATAGCACAGGCTCACGAATGCTGAGCATGTGCTGGAAGCTTTCGAGGAGCACGGTTTCGGCCTGGCTCATCTTCTGCTCGCGATTCCACAGCTGGATATCGACATCCCTTCGCACCAGATGCCTCGGTAGGCAGCCAATTTCGTAGTCTGCGCAAATACCCGAAGATGTGTGGCAGGGTACGGATGTGCTGCTTAACGCGGTGCTGTCCCGCGCCGAGAAAGTCGAGTAAACGCAGCCCTCCTGTGGGAGCCGGGCTTGCTCCGGGCGGCGTTCCGACGAAGGCGGCCTAGAGAACGCCGCAATTACAACTTGATCAACACCGACTTCAACTCCGTGTAATGCTCAATCGCCGCATACCCCATCTCACGCCCAACCCCCGACATCTTGTACCCGCCAAACGGCAGCGCCGGGTCCAGGGCGCTGTGGCAATTGACCACACCGAGCCGGACTTGATCCGCGGAATCATCCGGTGCACCGCCGCCAGATCATTCGACCAGATACTCGCCCCCAACCCATAAGGGCTGTCATTGGCCATGCGCAACGCATCGGCCTCTTCATCGAACGGAATCGCCACCAGCACCGGGCCGAAGATCTCTTCCTGCACCAGCGGGTGCTTTTGATCGACATCGACGATCACCGTCGGTTTGACGAAGAATCCCGGCCCGAATTGCTCACCGCCGCAGGCGATGGTCGCGCCACTTTCCCGGCCCTTTTCGATGTACCCATAAACCCGTTCCTGCTGCCGCGCGGAGATCAGCGGCCCCATTTCCACGCTTGGGTCCAGCCCGTTGCCGAGCTTCATGGCGTTGGCAATGTCGGCGATATCCGCCACCACATTGTCGAAATGCTTGCGCTGCACATACAGGCGCGAACCGGCACAGCACACCTGGCCCTGATTGAAGAAGATCGCACTGGCGGCGCCCGCGGCGGCGGTCTTCAGATCGGCATCGGCCATGACGATGGTCGGCGATTTGCCGCCCAGTTCCAGGGTGACCCGGGTCATGGAGTCCATGGCAATCTTGCCGATCTGCTTGCCCACGGCGGTGGACCCGGTGAAGGTCAGCTTGTCCACCAGCGGGTTGTGGGTCAGTGCACCGCCTGCGGTGATGCCGGTGCCGGTGACCACGTTGAACACGCCTTCGGGGTAACCGGCTTCCAGCACCAGTTCGGCGAGTTTCAGCGCGGTCAGCGGGGTTTCGTCGGCAGGCTTGAGCACCACGGTACAGCCGGTAGCCAGGGCCGGGCCGAGTTTCCAGCAGGCCAGCAGCAACGGAAAGTTCCAGGCTACGATGGCGCCGACCACGCCCACCGCTTCGCGACGAATGAAGCTGTGGAACTGATCGTTCGGCATCAACGGCAACGACACTTCTACGCTGGAACCTTCGATCTTGGTCGCCCATCCGGCCATGTAGCGCAGGAAGTCGATGGACAGCTGCACGTCCATGACCTGGGCCACCGCCGCGCTTTTGCCGTTGTTCAGGCATTCCAGTTGCGCGAGCAGTTCGGCGTCGCGCGCCATCAGGTCGGCGAGTTTCCACAGCAGGTTCTGCCGCTCCCGGGGGCGGGTGCGGGTCCAGGCCGAATCATCGAAGGCCTGACGGGCGGCGAGTACCGCGCGGTCAACGTCTTCCGGCGTGGCCCGCGGCACCACGCACAGCACATCGCCGGTGGCCGGGTTGTGCAGGGGCATGGTCTGGCCGTCGGCGGCCTCGACCCAGTCGCCGCCGATAAGCATGCGCGGGGCGCGCTGGATGAACGCCGAGGTGGCGGGAAGCAGGTAGGGGAGCGTCATGGCGAGGCCTCTTGTTGTTCGTGAGAACGAGGCTTCCGCAATGGATGTGCCAAGTACCCGTAAACGCAAGCCGGGCCTTGAGTGGCGGGTATGGCAGGACGCAATGGAATGACGGTGGTCGCGATTTCTTTCGCAAATTGCGACAGTGGCCGAGACGACGAACAACCGGGTTGCGACCTTGAGACCCCCACCATTGAGGATTAGAATTTTCTGGCTCGGTGGGTGACATGACGGACCATTCATCCGGCAACACATGTGGTGCAAGGGAGGTAACGATGTTCCTTTCAACCCTGGAAATTCAAAACATCATCGAACACAGTTTTCTGCCCGCCGTGTGCACGTGCAACATGGAGGCAGACCAGTGCCTGACGATCCGGGTCTGTGACTGCATGACGGGCAAAGTGGACCTGATCGCCACCCACGTTCCGTTATGGACACTGGACAGTCCCCATGCCATCGCCACGCTGGTGGCGGACATGCGCCAGGAGATCGAGGCGCACAAGAGCATTCATCCCACCTATTCAATCTGAACCGTCGTCAAGCCGCACCGTTGAAACCCGGTGCGGCTCGCGCTGAGCAATCAGGCCGCGATTTTCCGGGAAATCTCGTCGAATGTGTGGCCATCCACGGCAGCCAGCAGCTTTCTGTCGTCCTTCAGCGTTGCCAGAAAGGTCACTTCGGTTTCTTTCCCTGCCAGCATGAAACCGGCAATCGCGCCGATGGGGCCGAGCAGCATGGCGCCGGCGACGCCGAAGCCGATGGCGTCCTTGATGTTGTTGATCGAATCCTCGTTGGCGACTTCCACGCTTTTGAACGAGGAGATGGGCAGGGTGATGCCGGGCCACGGGTGAAGCGACGTTCTCAGGGTGAAAACGTCGTCTCTGTACTCTCCGTCACCCTGCAGAAAGTCCCCCGCCAGGACAGTGATGCTTGCCATTTTGTGACTCCCTGACTGGCAATTGGTGAACAACTATTTCGCGCCCGAAGGGGACTGCCGTCAATCTTCGGGCGATGAGCTGTTCCGGTCCCGGCATCTATGCTTGTCTCAGACTGCAACACCTGTCGCGATATTAGACGCAGGCGCTCTCGATCAGACAGGGCCAACAACAGTCAACTTCACGCAACCGCTTGATAAAAAAGGTAATCGGCAAGCTGGCACGCTCCGTGTCTTGCTCATCGCAGACGTTTCTCTTGCCTCCGTCTGCGGTGCGCCGCCGGATGTGCTCTACGTGTGGAACCAGCAGACTTATCGTCACGACTTTTCACTGCTCTACACCGCGGCGAAGTTCAAGGACAAGAAGCAGGATCCAGCAACCGCCGAGTACCTTTACGGGCTGTTCAGCATCGACCTGAAAACCGGCAAGACCGAAACCACCGACTTCGGCCCGCTGACGGAAATCTACTTCAGCGGCATGCGCTCGCCGAAGGACCCGAACCTGATGTTCGGCGTGCTGAATCGCCTGGCGAAGTACGACATAAAGGAAAAGAAAATGCTGCAGGCAGCGACGCTGGATCATTCCTACTACTGCATTTCCTTCAACAAGGATGGCAGCAAGATTTACCTGGCGGGGACCTTTAACGATGTGGCGATTTTTGATGCCGACAGCCTGAAACAGGTGAGCAGCATCAAATTGCCGGTTGGGGATATGGCGATTACTACGGCGCAGATATTTGTCCGGTAGTTGCGGCGCCTGAGAAGCCGCCTTCGCGAGCAGGCTCGCTCCTACAGGGTTCGATGATGTTCACACTATTGTGATCACACTGTAGATCCACTAGGAGCGAGGCTTGCCCGCGAAGGGGCCCTCAAGATCACCGAAGCCTCAAACCCCGGGCACCGGACAACTCAAATCCCCCTCCTGACACTTCAAGTAAATTTTGAAAGCCCCCACCCGCGCCTTGGTCAGATCCGTAATGCAATTGCTGTAAATCAACGGATAAACACTCCCGCCCTCAACCCCTGACACGGAAAACTTGCACTCGGCGTCCCGAAACCCAATCCAGGCCCGCTGGGCGCCGACCAACAGCTTCTGGTTGTCGGGACTGCCCTTCAAACGCGCGGTGATCTGCTGGTAAAGCGCATTCAACTCCTTGTCCGCCGCCTTGTTCTGCTGCGCCGCACATTGATTCATCGTGGCCTGGTCGGTGGCGTTGGCGCAATCGACGGCATGGGCAACGGTGGTGAACAGCAACGGCGTCAGCGCCAGAAGCAAGCGTGAGTGCATGGGGATTCTCGCTGTGACAGAAAAAGTTGAGGTGCAGTTTAGCGAAGCCTCATCCGCTTGCGGTGGGGGCGGTTGAAGCCTTGAGCAATTGATCTGCGCAAGCTTCGATTTCCTCGTGCATGTGCAACTTCTTCAACCAACGGTCGGGGATAGCCTGTACACCGTAAAAAGCCCCAGTCAACTGGCCGACGATGGCTGCGGTGGTATCGGCGTCATCGCCCAGGTTGGCGGCTTTCAGAATGGCGGCTTCGAAACTGTCGGTGTGATGAAAACACCACAGCGCCGCTTCCAGTGAGGCGACACAGTAACCGCTGCCCCGGATATCGCTTTCAGGTTTAACGAGGTAATCGCCTCGGGCGATGGCCGCGACTTTGGGTTCCAGGAATGAAGTGGCCGGCAAGCTGAGTAGATCCGCCTTGGCCACGCCTTGTAATGCGTTGCAGATCAGCTCAGCGAACAACTGACAACATTCGATAGCCTCTGGCGCAGCGTGGGTCGTGCGGGAACTGTTCGCGGAAAATGTCCTGATGTGGTCGTTGTCGGGGAAATAGTACAAAACCACCGGCACCAGCCGCATCAACGAGCCATTTCCCGCCGTGTAGGGATCGGTTGAACCTGCGAAGGGTTCGCCGGTTTCCTGATACAGGGTCAAGGCATCACGCACAGTCATGCCAATGTCGAAGCATTCCCCGGTTGAACTCAGGTAACCCCATTGCCACCAATTGAGGTAGCGGCCCATCTGGTCGGCGGCATCGAAGCCGTTTTTGCTCAGCAGGCTTTCGGCCAGACACAACGCCATCGAGGTGTCATCGGTCCATTGCCCGGGCTTCAGATTGAAAGGGCCGCCACCCACCATGTCGGTCAGGGGCCTGAACGAACCGCGTGGCTGGAACTCGACAGTGGTGCCGACGGCATCACCGCAGGCCAGGCCCAGCAGGGCGCCGCGATAACGTTCGGTGAGTGAGGGCTGCATGAAGCTTCCTTGTCTGGTCAATGTCGTCCCTGCAAACGGTAGCAGTTCCAATCGGTTGACTCTCGTTCTCAACCCCGAACTTTGGCACGGATGTGCGGCCGAATATTTCAGGCAGGGTTGATTGATAAGCCCGATTGATACAACTTTAGGGTTGGACATGTGGTCTTACAGGCCTACTGTTCATTACAGGAGGTGACATATGAACCCAGCATCAGATCGCATCGAAAGGAAGATCCTGCTTAAAGCGCCGCGCTCGCAGGTCTGGCGTGTGCTGGCCAATGCCGAAGCGTTCGGGCAGTGGTTTGGCGTGGCACTGGAGGGCAAGCGTTTTGTCGCCGGTGAGTGGACTCAGGGGCAGATTACTTACCCCGGTTATGAGTATTTGTTGTGGAATGTCCTGGTGGAGCGAGTCGAGCCGGAGCGGGTTTTTTCGTTTCGCTGGCACCCGTATGCCGTCGAGCCGGAAGTCGATTACTCCCAGGAACCCACCACGCTGGTGAAATTCGAACTTCAGGACCTGGAGGAAGGCACATTGCTGACGGTCGTCGAGTCCGGTTTCGATCACGTTCCACAGACGCGCCGACTCAAGGCGTTCCGCATGGACAGCCGTGGCTGGGATGAGCAGATGAGCAACATCGAAGAGTTTCTGAAGATCAACACCAAGGCTCGCGAGCATCAGAAAGAGTAATGGCTGTCAGTTCGAACCTTGGTTAAAGCGCGGCTGCAGGCCCGGAAACTCGCGGCTTCCAGGCCCGATACCTGACGCGTCTAAGGGTTTTCGGAAGGGGTGGTATAGCGAATGTCTTACACGTAGCGGTAACTATGTCGTCTGTTGCGGATTGGATCCGATGCGTAATCTGGCTACATCAACTGAAGCACAGGAAGCGCTTCAGGATCACGGACGATCGACCATCAGCAAGGATTCGCTACCGACAGGGAGTCGACAATGGTCTTGGGAAAAACCCGCTTCGGCGGGTTTTTTTTCGTCTGCTGAAAAGCTGACCATTTTCTTTGTGGGAGCGAGACTGTGCGGCGAGGGGATTTATCCCCGTTGGGCTGCGAAGCGGCCCCGAAATGGAAAACTGCGGTGTTTTAGGTACACCGCATAGAATGGTTTTACGACTGCTCCGCAGCCGAACGGGGATAAATCCCCTCGCCACACAGGCTCGATTCCATGTCGGCGTACAGATTTGGGGCTTTGATGGTCAATGGCTTACACCAGAGCGCGGGTATGTCGTCTGTTTACGCTTCAACAATAGGCTTAGTCTGGATCCATCAACTGAGTCGCAGGATGCACTCAGGATCACGGATGATCGACCATAGGCCTGGATGGCTGCTGACAGGATGTCGTAATGGTCTTGAGAAACCCGCTTCGGCGGGTTTTTTTGTGGGCGATGGAAAGTCCTCGATGAAGCCGGACACTGGCTGCACCGAGGAATGGATCAGCGTACTGATACCTGATCGAGCTTCGCCGCAGCACGCTCGGTAATTTCCGAGCGCAATTTCAACGACCCGGCAGCCCGTTTCCGCGCGTTTTCCAGCACGCTGACCGGCGCGGTCTCAGGGCAGCCCGAAGCAAACGGCGGCGCCGGAGCATATTCCAGCTGCAACTGCACCAGCTCTGCCGTGTCCTTATCGAACAATTCAGCGGCCAGGGTCAGGGCGAAATCGATGCCCGCGGTGATCCCGCCACCGGTCACCAGATTGCCATCGCGCACCACCCGATCCTTCACCGGGATCGCACCCAATGGCGCGAGCAATTCGTGATATGCCCAGTGAGTGGTGGCGAGTTTACCCTTGAGCAGACCCGCAGCGCCCAGCACCAGCGCTCCCGTGCAAACCGAAGTGACATACCGCGCATGGGCCGCCTGAGCCTTGATGAACGCCAACGTTTCGTCATCCTCCATCAACGGCCCGACACCGCTGCCGCCAGGAATGCAGATCACATCCAGTGCCGGGCAATCGTCGAAGGTGACGGTGGGTTTCAGCACCAGACCCGTGCTCGCGGTGACTGGCATCAGGTCCTTCCAGATCAGATGCACCTTCACGTCCGGCAGTGAGGCCAGCACGTCGTAAGGGCCCGTCAGGTCCAGTTGCTGAACCTGCGGGAACAACAGAAAACCGATCTGCAACGTAATGGTGTTTTTCTCGTGAAGTGGGTGGACGGCTTCACTCTAGGCTCGTAGGATTTGGCGCATACGCCAATTACCCCACGAATTACGCCAGACATGCCCAAGACCATTCATGTGCTCGCTTTCGCCAACGTGCAACTACTCGACGTCACCGGGCCGTTGCAGGTATTCGCCTCAGCCAACGACATTGCCCGCCAGAAAGGTTTGCCGCCGCCTTACGCGCCGACGGTGATTGCCAGCGGCGGCGGGGCGGTGATGTCGTCGGCGGGGCTGGTGCTGTTGGCCGAACCGTTGCCCGGGCAGGGCAGCGACACCTTGATCATTGCCGGCGGCTGGGGCGTTTACGCGGCGGCGGAGGATGCGGCGCTGGTGGCGTGGGTGCGTGAGCATGCGGCGGGATGCCGTCGAGTGTCATCGGTGTGTACCGGGGCGTTTTTGCTGGCGGCCAGTGGCTGGCTCGATGGCCGTCGGGTGGTTACGCACTGGACTCGTTGTGAGCAGTTGGCGCAGAGACATCCACGTCTGCGGGTCGAGCCCAATCCGATTTTCATCAATGACGGCCCGGTGTGGACCTCGGCCGGAGTCACTGCCGGCATCGACCTTGCGCTGGCCATGGTCGAAGCTGACCTCGG
This sequence comes from Pseudomonas sp. LB3P81, assembly GCF_054897965.1. NCBI lineage: Bacteria > Pseudomonadati > Pseudomonadota > Gammaproteobacteria > Pseudomonadales > Pseudomonadaceae > Pseudomonas > Pseudomonas sp. LB3P81. Next base: position 5,254,236 of record NZ_JBUBVG010000001.1, read on the forward strand.
TCGCACCATGGCGCTGGAAGTGGCGCAGCAATTGGTGGTTTTTCTGAAACGGCCGGGCGGCCAGTCGCAGTTCAGCGTGACCTTGTCGCTGCAAAAGGAAGGCAGTCGTTTTGACGATCTTCATGCCTGGATCAGCGAAAATCTCACCATGGATCTGGGTATTCCCACCCTGGCGCTACAGGCGGGCATGAGCGAACGCAGCTTCGTCCGCCACTACCGCGCCGACACCGGTCAGACACCCGCGCGGGCCATCGAACTGATTCGGGTCGAGACGGCGCGACGCTTGCTCAGCGACACAGGCGTGCCGATCAAACGGGTCGCGGTGCAGTGCGGGTTCGGCAGCGAAGAGACACTGCGGCGCAGTTTCCTGCGCGCCATGGGCGTGACACCGCAAGCCTATCGCGAGCGGTTTTCGGTGAGTTAAGTTTGGATTTAAGGGAGACTCTCTAAATTGTCGCCGTATGGGAGTTACAATTTTGGCATATAAACGAAAGATTGCTGAGTTCGTTAGATCCTCCTTGGCTAAGAGGCATAATGTGTTCAATCCTTGTTTTGTAAAGATCAAATTCGAAGGGGTTGTTGCACAGTGAACAGTTGGCGCGGGTAATGTTTTGCATCTTTAAGTTGATTATGATGCTTTGGCGTTTTAGCAGATTCTGTACTCTTGAGTTTATTTCGTCACTCACTTTTGAGTGTTGAGTTTCTTTGGATTTTTGCTCTTCTGATTGTACTTCCTTGATCACTTCTTGAGGTGCGTCAAAAATTTTCAAGAATTCTGAAAGTATCAGGAGGTGAATGCTTGCGCCTTCGCTTACATTTTGGTATTCGTGAATTAGTTCATATTTTGGTACGAGCGGGTTACCGTTGCTTCGGTTCCACCAGTCGGGTTTTCGGTCTTCGGAAACAAAAACCATATCGGTTTTGTATTTTTTTCCTAAGTTAAGAATCGTATGCCAGACAGAAAGGTCTCCCTCTGAATTATCGTCTTTAGATGCATCCTTATAACCGGGAGGGATTTTGTATTTTTCACGACGAATTAAATCTTTAGCCAGCTCTTCATCTGTGAGTTCATGTTCAACTACTACCTCTGGAGAAAAAATACCTTTGTACATTTGTACATTTGTACATTTGTACATTTGGACGACTGGATCGTGCCATACCCAGCTTTTAATCTTGTCGCCAATTGATTCTAAGTTTGAGTTGTATTTTTCAATGTATTCTTTTAGTTCGTTAGTGGATTTTTGAAGATCCTTGTATTCCGGAAGGTCGAAAAGTATTGGGTATTCTGGAAGTTGTTTCAGCTTTACTTTTCTGTCGTAAATGCTGTTGTGTATTTCTGATAATTTAGTGGATTTGTTTGCAGCGAATTCTCTGGCTGCTTGTTTTGATAAAAATATCCTTTTTTGATTTTTTAGTTCTTTATATATTTTTTCAATTTCATTTATGCTTTCTTTTCGAAGTTTGTATGGCGCAAGGAGGACATTTGTGTCAAGAGTTACGATGCAGGTGTTTTTTAATTTATGTACATCTTTCCAGTCTCGGGAAAATATTAATTCTGGATTTGAAAATCGCTCCTTGTATGAGTTGATGGAGTCTTTATCATTTTCGGGAGAGGTGTCTTTTGCCATGGTGGTTCCTGTGAAATTGGTGGTTGAGATGAATTGAGGCGGGTGGGGTGGGATGTTTCTCTTCAGCGTGCCAGCAGATCCAGTAATGCTCTGACGGTCGCCTCGGGCGCTTCTTCGGGAATGTTGTGCCCGACACCCGCCAACACGCGCCTCTCATAGTGTCCGGTGAAATGGGCGATGTCTTCGTCGATTTCCGGTGCGGGCCCTACGCCGTCGTCGGCACCGCACAGGGAAATCGCTGGTACGCTGATTGGTGGTTGTCTGGTCAGTGCTTCCTCGATCCATTCCAGCGCCGGGTCGCCGGGGGCATACATAAAGCGATGGCGGTAGGAGTGAATCACGACCTCGACGAAGTCAGGGTTATCGAAGGCCGGCGCGCTAAGCGAGTATCGCTCGGAACCTTGTATCCAGGTTGGCGACCACAATTTCCAGAGTAATTCGCATAGGTCCCGGCGATTTTCGGTCAGGCCTTCTACGCCCCGTGGCGTGTGGAAGTAATACTGATACCAGAGGCGATGCTCGGTTTCCGGGTCCAGCGGCCGGGTGGAACGGGGGATGTCCTGAAGGTTGTAACCGTCGCCAGTGACTAGGCAACGAACTCGATCCGGCCACAGCGCCGCCACGATGCAAGCAGCCCGACCGCCCCAGTCGTAGCCGCAGAGGGCGGCTTGTTTGATGCTCAACGCGTCCATCAAGTCCAGAAGATCCTGGGCGAGGGCGGTTTGTTGACCGGAGCGCAGGGTGTCAGTGCTGTTAAAACGGGTAGGGCCGTAGCCGCGCAAGTACGGGACGATAACCCGGTAGCCCTTCGCTGCGAGGGTTGGGGCGATTTCGTCGTAGGCGCGGGGTGAGTAAGGGAAGCCGTGGAGCAGGATGGCAGGATCGCCGGTGATGGGGCCGTGTTGTTCGTAGGCGAGTGTCAGGCTTGGGGTCTGGGCATATCGGATCTGTAGGGCGTTGTTCATTCGAGGCTCCAGATGACCGGTAGAGGTGTTATCCGAACATCACACTTTGCCAGTGATCTTCACTGACAATGGCTATCGGTACACCGCTTTCTCTAAGTTCGACGGCTTTCTTTATCTTGGTTCCATAACTGCTATGCAGCCACTGATCGTTACCAATGCTGCCCACTACCAGATAGTGAACTTTCTTACTAACCGAGCCGCTAATCAAACCGCCGCGCTCGACAATCAGCGATTCACACTCTTTGCGAGGTCCGTAGGCCATGACTCCTGTAAACAGGAAGACTCGTTCGGTCCAGTTTAACGGCGGGGCCGGATGATCAAGGGGAAGGCTCGTGGGGGCAGTTGAGGTTTGCCCGGAACCTACCGAAAGGCCGGTAAATTGGTGCAGCATCTCCAGAAGCTCGATGGATTCCTCAGCATCCAGCACGCCATCGCTCAGCATGCTGGCGAGGCGTTAGTAGAGGATGTTCACCACCGGATCACCAAGATGCGTCAGATGGGATTCGATCCATATCTTGAGAAATTCGGCCTCCTGCTGGTTGATCTTGCCGTCGGCGGCGAGCCCGGCGGCAATGCCCACCAGTGCATCGGCGGAGCGACGGTCTATCCGTTCTTTATGGAAAAAAGCGCTTTTCTGAAACTCCTGATGCAGGTCCACCATCTTCCTTCTCCTTAAGCTTCCGTTTCCATTACCTGATTAAAATACTTCGCCCGATCCGGCGTAAACGTCACCACCATCCTGGTCCGCGAGCAGGTCAACGCCCGCTCTTCGCCCAAATCAACCTCCAGATCTTCCCCGCGCAAACCTTGCCACTGGGCGAGGTACTTGAGTGATCCATACTTTTCGAGCTTTTTAAGGCTGCGGCTGACGCCACCTTTCCAGCCCAGCACTGGTAGTTCACCGGCCAGGCATTGTTGGGCGAGTTCGGGGAAACGGGCGGCGCGTTGGCGGCCGATTTCCCAGCATTTGATCAGGCCTTTGTCGGGGCCTTCCCACAGTTCATCGCGGTTCAGGCCTGAGCGGAGCGGGGAGTCGATGCTGCGGTGGATGCGCTGGGTCATTCGGGTTCCTTGAATTCGGGTTTTGTTGGACAGCTCCGCTGTGCCCGTTGAGGGTCGATGTTAGGTGGGGATGTAACGACTGGCAACAGAGTATTTTCGGGTGTTGGAATGATTTTATGTGCGTTGGTTATCGGGTTTTGTTTAGTGGTTGTAGGAATTTGACCTACATTGCCCACCGGTTTTTTAGCCTTGCGTTGAACCCTAAGTCTTGTGTTTGGCTGATACCGCTTTCGCGAGCAGGCTCGCTCCCACATTGGATCTTCAGCGTGATCACTATTGTGTGAACATCGTTGAACCCTGTGGGAGCGAGCCTGCTCGCGAAAGGGCGCGCCTCGGTCTCAAGGCTGCCAGTAATTCTTCTCCCCACTCAGTTTCCGGTCCAGAAAACATGCCGCGCTGATCAGCGCCAGGTGCGTCAGCGCTTGCGGTGTGTTGCCGAGATGCCGCGCATGGCTGTCGAATTCTTCGGCATACAACCCCAGCGGATTCGCGTACCGCAGCAGTTGTTCAAACTCCAGGTGCGCCTTTTCCACCTGACCGGCCCGGGCCAGACATTCGACATACCAGAACGAACACGCGGCAAAGGCGCCTTCGGTGCCATCGAGGCCATCAATCCGGGTATCGTCATTGCGATAGCGGTAAACCATGCCATCGCGCACCAGGTTTTTTTCGATGGCATCGAGGGTCGCGAGCCAGCGCGGATCCTTGTCGCTGACGAAGCGCACCAACGGCATCAGCAGCATCGAACCATCCAGCGCAGTGCCGCCGATGTGCTGGACGAAATGCCCGCACTCTTCGTTCCAGAAGTTTTCCCAGATGTCCGCGTAGATCGCCTGACGGGTCTGGTCCCAACGGGCGAACGGGGCGGGCAGGGAGCGTTTTGAGGCGAGGCGAATTGCCCGGTCCAGCGCCACCCAGCACATCAATCGAGAGTGCAGAAAATGATGCTGCTCCCCGCGCATTTCCCAGATGCCGACATCTTTTTGCTGCCAGGTTTCGCAGACCTGATCGACCACTTCCACCGCGTGTTTCCAGCCTTCACGGGAGATGGCGTCGCCGTACTTGTTGACCAGGTACACCGCGTCCATCAGCTCGCCAAAGATGTCGAGCTGGACCTGATCGTACGCACCGTTGCCGATGCGCACCGGCGTGGCGCCGCCATGGCCGGACAGGTGCGAGAGTTCGGTTTCCGGCAGTTCCCGCTGACCACCCGAACCCGGCGCATCAGCACCGGCAGATCATCTTCGCTGTCGCCGATCGGCAGCAGGTCGGTGACCTCGACCACCGCGCTGTCGCTGAGCCAGCGGGTTTGCAGCACGTTGGTGTCGGGCAGGTAGATTTGCTCGCGACGGGCGTCGGGCAGGTCCGGCGACAGTTGGAAAATGCCGGCCTCGGGTGTGTCGAGCAGCGAGCAGAAGATCGACGGGCTGTCGAATTCCGGCCAGCAGAAAAAATCCACGCTGCCCTTGTCGTTGACCAGCGCCGCGCTGCGCATGTCGCCAATGATGCCGTGGGCGTCGATGGCGCTTTGTCGTTCGGGATGATGATCAGCCATTGCCGCGAAACTCCGGATAGAGGCTCATGCCGCGGGAAGGTTAGCGCCTTGAGATGAGGGCTTAATCAGCAGACTGGTTTGGGCGGTGGAGAGTTCAGCGAGAAGATCAAAAGATCGCAGCCTTCGGCAGCTCCTACAGAAGATCGCATTCCAACGTAGGAGCTGCCGAAGGCTGCGATCTTTTGATCTTCAAGGCCTTCACATTCAACCAACAATTAGCCGCTTTCCCCTCAAGCACCCTTATGGCAACTTGCAGGCCCTTGTCGAGACCCGAACCATGGCCAACCCCTACCGCGAACTGTTCAAAGCCCCGGGCAGTCGAGCCTTTGTGCTCGCCGGGATGATCGCGCGCATGCCGATTTCCATGACCGGCATCGGCCTGATCACCATGCTCTCGCAGCTGCAAGGCGGCTACGGACTGGCCGGCGCGGTGGCGGCGACGTTTGCTTTGGCCACGGCGTTTTGCGCGCCGCAGGTTTCGCGGCTGGTGGACCGTTTCGGGCAACGCCGGATTTTGCCGGTGTCGGCACTGATCGGTGGCGGGGCGTTGTTGCTTGTGTTGCTGTGCACGCGTTTGCAGGCGCCGCAATGGACGCTGTTTGTGTTCGCCGCGCTGGCCGGTTGCATGCCGAGCATGTCGGCGATGTCGCGGGCACGCTGGACCGAGGTCTATCGCGGCGAGCCGCAACTGCAAACCGCGTATGCCCTGGAGTCGGTGCTCGACGAAGTCTGTTTTATCGTTGGGCCGCCGTTGTCGGTGGGCTTGTGCGTGGTGGCGTTCCCCGAGGCGGGGCCGTTGGCGGCGTTGCTGATGCTGGCGATTGGCGTCACGGCGTTCGTCCTGCAACGGGACACCGAGCCGGCGATTCATCCCCATGAAGAACATCATCAGGGCTCGATCATTCGTTCCGGCGAGATTCAGTTGCTGATGCTGTTGATGCTTGCCATGGGCACCATTGTCGGCGTGGTGGATGTGGTCAGCGTTGCCTTCGCCCAGCAGCAGGGTCAACCGGCGGCGGCGAGCATTGTGTTGTCGGTGTATGCGATTGGCTCATGCCTGGCCGGATTGGCGTTTGGGGCGTTGCGCTCGAAAGTGCCGCTGCCGCGCCTGTTTCTGTACGGCGGGGTGGCGACGGCGGTGACTACGTTGCCGTTGCTGTTGGCGACCAACATTGTCGGGTTGTCGCTGGCGGTATTCGTCGCCGGGCTGTTTTTTGCGCCGACGCTGATTGTGGCGATGGCCTTGGTGGAACGCATTGTGCCACCCGCCAGACTCACCGAAGGCCTGACTTGGCTGGTTACAGGGGTGAGCATTGGCGTGGCGATTGGCGCGGCCAGCTCGGGTTGGCTGGTGGATGCATTCGGGGCGCGCAGTGGGTTCTGGGTGGCGATTGCGGCAGGGGCGGTGGTGCTCGGTTCCGCCATCCAAAGTTATCGCCACCTTAAGTAAGTCATTCACCGAACCTGTGGCGAGGGAGCTTGCTCCCGCTCGGCGGCAAAGCCGTCGTAAACCCTGCAACCAAGCGCTACCTGACACACAGAGTCGGTTGGTATCGGGGGCTGCTTCGCAGCCCAGCGGGAGCAAGCTCCCTCGCCACAATTCATTGTCAAACTAATTCCCTGCGGACCTCATCCGTTCTCTTTACAGACAACTTTTCGAGGTAAGCCCGGTGACCCAGCTGACATTGCTGTGCTTGCCCTATTCAGGCGCGAGCGCCATGGTTTACAGCCGCTGGCGGCGCAAACTGCCGGAGTGGCTCAAGTTGCAACCGGTGGAACTGCCGGGGCGCGGCGCGCGGTTCGGCGAGCCGTTGCACACCGACATGCGGCGCCTGGCGCTGCAACTCGCGCAGGAACAGAAAGCCACGCTCAAGGCGCCGTACGCGCTGTTCGGCCACAGTCTCGGTGCGTTGCTGGCCTGCGAAATGGCCCATGCCTTTCGTTCGCTGGGATGCGCGGAACCGGTGGCGCTGTTCGCGTCAGGCACGGCCGCGCCGACCATGCGGGCTGATTACGACCAGGGTTTTGCCGACCCGAAAACCGATGCCGAACTGATCGAGCAACTGCGTACTCTCAATGGCACCAGCGAAGAAGTGCTGGCCAACGAAGAACTGATGAGCCTGACGCTGCCGATCCTGCGCGCAGACTTCCTGCTGTGCGGCCGTTTCGAGCCGATCCAGCGTCCGCTGCTGAAATGCCCGGTGCACGTGCTCGGCGGCAAGGCTGATCGCGCGACCACCGAACAACTGATCGGCTGGAGCAGGGAAACCCACGGCAGCTTTTCCGTGGACATGTTGGCTGGCGGTCACTTCTTCATCCATGAGCACGAAGCCAAGGTATTGCGGGTGATCAAGGATCAGCTCGACGTTCACCATCGACGGCACGCCATGGCCGTCACTGCCTGACCCGATACCCTGTAGGAGCGAGCTTGCTCGCGATGAGCCCGAGCACACCTCTGAGTGTCAGGCTTGCAGCGTCATCGTTGATCTCCATCGTCGGAACGCCGCCCGGAGACAAGCTCGCTCCTACAAATTCTCATTCGCTAATTTTTCCGGTCTGCATTCGTTTTATAGGGACGACGTGCCTTTGTGCTTCCCGCCACTGATCCGGATGCTTAGAAATGAATGCTGAAGACTCCTTGAAACTTGCTCGCCGGTTTATCGGGTTGCCCCTGGAAAAGCGCCAGATGTTCCTTGCGGCCTTGCAAAAGGAAGGCATTGATTTCGCCCGGTTCCCGATTCCTGCCGGCGTTGAGGCCGAGGATCGTCAGGCGTTGTCGTACGCCCAGCAGCGCATGTGGTTTCTCTGGCAACTGGACGCGCAAAGTGGCGCCTACAACCTGCCGGGCGCGGTGCGTCTGACCGGACAGTTGAGCCTGCCTGCGCTGGAGCAGGCCTTCGTCAGCCTGGTGGAGCGTCACGAAACCCTGCGCACGGTATTCCAGCGCCAGGCCGACGAGACTTTGCGGCAAGTACCGGCCAGCGCGTCGCTGGTCATCCAGCATGTGGATTTCAGCGCGTTGCCGGCCACGGATCGTGAAAGCGCTGTCGCTCAGGCGGCCGAGCAACAATCAGTGCTGCCCTTCGATTTGTCCGTCGGCCCGTTGCTGCGTGTCACCCTGCTCAAACTCGCCGAGCAGGAACACGTCCTGCTGCTGACCCAGCACCACATCGTTTCCGACGGTTGGTCGATGAACGTGCTGATCGACGAATTCATCCGTTGCTACGACGCTTACGAGGCAGGCACGCAACCACAACTCGCGCCATTGCCGATTCAGTACAGCGACTACGCCTTGTGGCAACGCCGCTGGCTGGAGGCGGGCGAACAGGCGCGCCAACTCGATTACTGGCAAGCGCAACTCGGCGACGAACACCCGGTGCTGGAGTTGCCTACCGATCACTCGCGCCCGGCGATGCCGAGCTATCGCGGCACGCGCTACGAATTCGCCGTCGACACGCAACTGGCCGAGCAACTGCGAATCACCGCGCAGAAACACAACATCACCCTGTTCATGCTATTGCTCGGTGCGTTCAACGCGCTGCTGCATCGCTACACCGGGCAGACCGACATCCGTGTCGGCGTGCCGATTGCCAACCGCAACCGTGCCGAAATCGAAGGCCTGATCGGCTTCTTCGTCAACACCCAAGTGCTGCGCACACAGCTCGATGGTCACACCCGCGTCGACGATCTGCTGCGCGCCATCAAGGAAGCCGCCCTCGGTGCCCAGGCTCATCAGGACTTGCCGTTCGAGCGTCTGGTCGAAGCGCTGAAACTGGAACGCAGCCTCAGCCACACGCCGCTGTTCCAGGTGATGTACAACCATCAGCCGCAGGTTGCAGACATGTCCAGCATCAGCACCGCGTCCGGCCTGGTGTTGGGCGCGATCGAGTGGGAAGGGCGCACCACGCAGTTCGACCTGACCCTCGACACCTACGAAAAGGGCGGCAAGTTGCACGCCGCGCTGACCTACGCCAGTGACCTGTTCGACGCGCCGACCATCGCGCGCATGGCGCAGCACTGGACGCACCTGTTGCAGGCGATGGTGGTGGATACGAATCAGCGGGTCGGCGAGCTGCCGATGCTGACGGCGGATGAGCAACAGGTGCTGGTGCACGACTGGAACCGCACCGCCGAAGTTTATCCCGTCGAGCAATGCGTTCATCAATTGATCCACGCCCAGGCCCTGCGCACGCCCGAGGCGCCGGCGCTGGTGTTCGGTGGCCGTCAGCTCACTTACGCACAACTCGATGCGTGCACCAATCAGTTGGCGCATTACCTGCGCGAGCAGGGTGTCGGCCCCGATGTGCTGGTGGGGATCGCCGTCGAGCGTTCGCTGGAAATGGTCATTGGCCTGTTGGCGATTCTCAAGGCCGGCGGCGCCTATGTGCCGCTCGATCCGGAGTATCCGGCGGAGCGCCTGGCCTACATGATCGAAGACAGTGCGATTGGTGTGTTGCTGACCCAGAGCGCCCTGGTTGGCACACTGCCGACCGAGGGCATCAAGGTCATCGCACTGGATCAGGACGAGGACTGGCTGGACTGTTATAGCGAAACCTGCCCGTCGGTGGCGGTGAATCCGCTGAACCTGGCCTATGTGATTTACACCTCCGGTTCCACCGGCAAACCCAAGGGCGCCGGCAACAGCCATGCGGCGCTGGTCAACCGCTTGTGCTGGATGCAACAGGCGTACGGGCTGGACGGCAGCGACTCGGTGTTGCAGAAAACCCCGTTCAGTTTCGACGTGTCGGTCTGGGAATTTTTCTGGCCGCTGATGACCGGCGCCCGTCTGGTGGTGGCGCCGCCGGGCGCGCATCGCGAACCGGCGCGGTTGATTCGCCTCATCGGCGAACACGGCATCAGCACCTTGCACTTTGTGCCGTCGATGCTTCAGGCGTTTATCCACGAGCCGGGCGTTGAAGCCTGCACCAGCCTCAAACGCATCGCGTGCAGCGGTGAAGCTCTGCCGCTGGATGCCCAGCTTCAGGTGTTCGCCAGATTGCCGGGTGCCGGTCTGTTCAATCTGTACGGGCCGACCGAGGCGGCCATCGACGTGACCCACTGGACGTGCGTTGACGAAGGTGCCGACAGCGTGCCCATTGGCCGGCCGATTGCCAATTTACGCACCCACGTTCTGGACGCGCAGTTGCTGCCGGTGCCGGCGGGTGTGGCGGGGGAGTTGTACCTGGGCGGCGCTGGTCTGGCGCGCAGTTATCTCCGTCGTCCGGGGCTGACGGCCGAGCGGTTTGTGCCGTGCCCGTTTCATGACGGCGCGCGTTTGTACCGCACCGGCGACCGTGTGCGCCAGCGTGCCGACGGGGTGATCGAATACCTCGGTCGCCTCGACCATCAAGTGAAACTGCGCGGTCTGCGTATCGAGCTGGGGGAAATCGAAACCCGCCTGATGCAGCATCCGCTGGTGCGCGAGGCGGTGGTTCTGGTGCAGGGCGGCAAGCATCTGGTGGCGTACCTGGTGCTGGAAAACGCCGAGGCGCAGTGGCCAGAAACCCTCAAGGGCTGGCTTCTTAATAGCTTGCCGGAATACATGGTGCCGACCTACCTGATGCCGCTCGATGCCTTGCCGGTGACCGCCAACGGCAAACTGGACCGCAAGGCCCTGCCGCAACCGGACGCGGCACCGCAACAAGCGTTCGTCGCGCCGCAAGATGCCATGCAGACGGCATTGGCGCAGATCTGGCAGGACGTGTTGGGTCTGGAGCGCGTGGGCCTTGAAGACAACTTCTTCGAGCTGGGCGGCGACTCGATCATCTCCATTCAAGTGGTGAGCCGCGCCCGTCAGGCCGGCATCCGTCTCAGCCCACGCGACCTGTTTCAGTACCAGACCGTGCGCAGCCTCGCGCTGGTGGCGGCATTCGACAATCGCAGTGCCATCGACCAGGGGCCGGTCAGCGGTGAGGTGATCCTGACCCCGGCGCAACACTACTTCTTCGAACAAGCCATCGCGCAACCGCAACACTGGAACCAGTCCTTGCTGTTGACGCCGCGCGAGGCGCTGAACCCTGAAGCACTTGAAGCCGCGCTGGTGGCGGTGATCAACCATCACGATGCCTTGCGCCTGCGGTTTACCGCGAGTGTCGATGGCTGGCAGCAGTGTCACGGATCGCCGGTTGAAACAGCGGGGCTGTGGCAGCGGCACGCGGCGTCGACCGAGGCGTTGTCGGCCCTGTGCGACGAAGCACAACGCAGTCTCGATCTGGCCGACGGGCCGTTGCTGCGTGCGCTGCTGGTCAGCCTCGACGACGGCACGCAACGCCTGTTGCTGGCGGTCCACCATCTAGTGGTGGACGGCGTGTCCTGGCGGGTGCTGCACGAAGACCTCCAGCAGGCCTATGCGCAATTGGCGGGTGGCAGCGCCGCAACGTTGCCCGACAAAACCAGCGCCTATCAAAACTGGGCCAAACACCTGCAAGCGCATGCCCGCACGCTGGATCAGCAACTGCCGTACTGGCAGGCGCAACACGCCGATGCCCGCGACCTGCCGTGTGAAAATCCGCTGGGCAACTTGCAGCATCGCCACGGCCACAAAATCGAATCGAAGCTCGGTGCCGGGTTGACGCGGCAACTGCTGCAAACAGCCCCGGCGGCCTATCGCACTCAGGTCAATGACTTGCTGCTGACCGCGCTGGCGCGGGTGATTTGCCGTTGGACCGGGCACAACTCGACACTGATCCAGCTCGAAGGCCATGGCCGTGAAGACCTGTTCGACGACCTCGACCTGACGCGTACCGTGGGCTGGTTCACCAGCCTGTTCCCGGTGCGCCTGCAACCTCACACGCAAACGGCGAGCACGATCAAGACGATCAAAGAGCAACTGCGCGCCGTCCCCGACAAAGGCCTGGGTTATGGCCTGCTGCGTTACCTCGGTAAGCCGGCCCAGCGTGAAGCGTTGCAAGGGTTACCAACGCCGCGCATCACCTTCAACTACCTCGGCCAGTTCGACCGCCAGTTCGATGAGGACGCGCTGTTTGTACCAGCAGCGGAAAATGGCGGCCAGGCCCAGGGTGACGATGCGCCGCTGGCCAACTGGCTGACGCTTGAAAGCCAGGTCTATGGCGGTCAACTCTCGCTGCATTGGGGTTTCAGTCGCGACATGTTCACTGACAGCACCGTTCAGCAACTGGCCGATGCCTACACCGAAGAACTCACCGTGCTGATCGAACACTGCTGCGCAACGCCGGCGGGTCAGGTCACGCCGTCGGACTTCCCGCTGGCGCGGATCAACCAGGCGCAGCTGGACGCCTTGCCTGTCGCGGCACCGGCCATCGAAGACATTTACCCGTTGACGCCGATGCAGCAGGGCATGCTGTTCCACACCTTGTATGAGCCGCAGGCCGAGGCCTACATCAACCAACTGCGCCTGGATATTCAGGGGCTGGAACTGGCGGCCTTCGGTCGGGCCTGGCAGGCGGCGATCAACCGTCACGACATTCTGCGCAGCAGCTTCCACTGGTTGGGTCTGGAAGCTGCGCATCAGGTGATTCATCGCCAGATCGACCTGCAATTGCAGGTGATCGAGGCGGCCGATATCGACCTCGATGCGCTGGCTGCCGAAGAGCGCAGCCGTGGTTTCGAACTCAGTGCCGCGCCGCTGTTCCGCCTGATGCTGGTGCGCAAAAGCAGCGACGCCTGGCACCTGATCTACACCAGTCATCACATCCTCATGGACGGCTGGAGCAACGCGCAGTTGCTCGGCGAGGTGATTCAACAGTACGCCGGGCAGACACTGGCCAAACCGCTGGGGCAATACCGCGACTACCTTGGCTGGATTCAGCAGCAACCTCTGGCGGCGGGCGAGCACTTCTGGAAGCAGGCGCTGGTCGACCTCGAAACCCCGACGCTGCTGACGCACGCGTTGCCGGCACCGGTCGAAGGGCGTGGCATGGGCGAGCATCATCTGACGCTCGAAAGCGCCGCGATGCAGTGCTTGGCGGATTTCGCCCGGCAGCAAAAAGTCACCCTCAACACCTTGTTGCAGGGCGCGTGGGGTCTGCTGTTGCAGCGCTACACCGGTCAATCGTGCGTGGCGTTCGGCGCGACGATTGCCGGGCGATCCGCACCGTTGCCGGGTATCGAGCAACAGTTGGGTCTGTTCATCAACACCTTGCCGATCATTGCCACGCCACACTCCGCGCAACCGGTCAGCCAGTGGCTCAATGAGTTGCAAACGCTGAACCTGAGCCTGCGTGAGTTCGAGCATGTGCCGCTCTACGACATTCAGGGCTGGGCCGGACAGCAGGGCAACGCGCTGTTCGACAGTTTGCTGGTGTTTGAAAACTTCCCGGTGGCCGAAGCGCTGAAACAAGGTGCACCGGCGGGCCTGACGTTCGGCGCGCTGTGTAATCACGAAATCACCAGCTACCCATTGACCCTCGGCATCGAAGTCGGCGCCAGCCTGCGCCTGGAATTCAGTTTCGATCAGGCCTTGTTCAGCGCTGCCCAGATCGAGCGGCTGGGAGCGAACTTGCTGCATGTGCTGGAGCAATTCGTCGCGCAGCCGCAGCAGGTGCTGGGTGCCGTCAGCCTCTTGGACGCGAAGCAAAAAGCGCAGGTATTGCTGGGTTCGCGTCCCGCCGCGCCGCAGCTGGACAGTCCGTTGCTGGCGCATCAACGTTTCGAGCAGCAAGCGGCCCGCACGCCCGAGGCATTGGCCGTGATCGTCGGCGACGAACGCCTGACTTATGCACAGCTCAACGCCCAGGCCAACCAGCTCGCCCATCGCCTGCGCGAGCACGGTGTGGCGCCGGGGCAGCGGGTCGGCCTGTCGGTACGGCGCAACGCGCAGATGATCGTCAGCCTTATGGCCATCCTCAAGTCCGGTGCCGGTTATGTGCCGCTGGACCCGGACTACCCGGCCGAACGCCTGGCCTACATGATCGAAGACAGTGGGATGGATCTGCTGCTGGCGCAACCGGACCTGCTGACCGATGTCGCGCTGCCCGAAGGCTTGCCGCGTCTGGCGCTGACGGCGGCGTCGCTGGCCGGCTATTCCACGGCCAACCCGGTCAACCTCGCCTGTGCCGAAGACCTCGCGTACCTGATTTACACCTCCGGCTCCACCGGGCGGCCGAAAGGCGTGTGCCTGAACCACGCCGCGCTGCGCGAGTTTTGCCTGATTGCGGCGGACTATTCGCAACTCAGCGCCGAAGACCGCGTGCTGCAATTCGCCACGTTCAGCTTCGACGGGTTTGTCGAGCAGTGCTACCCGCCGCTGTGCGTGGGCGCGGCGCTGGTGTTGCGCGGTGATGAACTATGGGACACCGACACCTTGTACCGGCAGATCATCGAACAGGGCGTGACCCTGGCGGACTTGCCGGCGGCCTATTGGTACTTGCTGGCTCAGGAGTGGGCCGCGCAGCCTCAGCGCGACAAAGGTCGCTTGCGTCAGGTCCACGTCGGTGGCGAAGCCATGTCGCTGGAAGGCCTGAAGCTCTGGCATGCCGCCGGTCTCGGCGACGTACGCCTGCTCAACACCTATGGGCCGACCGAAGCGACGGTGGTTTCCAGCACGCACCTGTGCACCTTGGCCGACACGCAAAACCTGATCGGCGTGCCGATTGGCCGCGCCTTGCCGGGCCGGGCGCTGTACGTGCTGGACACCGAGGGCCATCTGCTGCCGCCGGGCTGCGTGGGCGAGTTGTGCATCGGCGGTGACGCCGGCATTGCCCAGCACTATCACCAGCGTCCGGGTTTGAGTGCCGAGCGTTTCATCGCCGATCCGTTTTCCACCACGCCGGGCGCACGCTTGTACCGCAGCGGCGACCTGGCGCGGTATCGCGAAGACGGCGCGCTGGAATACCTGGGGCGCATCGATCACCAAGTGAAGATTCGCGGTTTCCGCGTCGAGCTGGGTGAACTGGAAGCGCACCTGCAAGGCTTGCCGATGATCAGCGAAGCCGCGGTGCTGGTGCACGAAGGCGTCGGTGGCAAGCAACTGATTGGCTATGTCGTGCCGGTGTTGCCGAACGCCGATTCGCGTCAACTCACCGAAACCGTGCGCCAGGCTTTGGGCGAGCGCCTCCCGGACTACATGCTCCCGGCGCAACTGGTGGTGATGAGCGCATTGCCGCTCAACCGCAACGGCAAACTCGACCGCGCGGCGCTGCCGGCGCCAGAGGTTTGGGAAGCCGTGGCCGGCACCGCGCCGCAAGGCGAGCTGGAAATCGAGCTGGCGCAAATCTGGCAGCGGGTGTTGCAGGTTGCGCGTGTCGATCGCGAAAACAACTTCTTCGAGTTGGGTGGCCATTCGTTGCTGGCCACGCAGATCGTTTCGCAGATTCGTCAGCGCCTGGGTCTGTCGGTAAGTTTGCGCAGCCTGTTCGAACATCCGCGCCTGGAGGATTTCGCGACTCAGGTGCAAGGTCTGCGACACGGCGCCAATGTCTGCGAACGCCCGGCACTGGTGGCGGACCTTTCCGGCGAACGCCAGCCGTTGTCCTTTGCCCAGCAGCGGTTGTGGTTCCTGTGGCACCTTGAGCCCGACAGCTCGATGTACAACATGCCCGGCGCCTTGCGGTTGCGCGGCGAGTTGAACCTGTCGGCGTTGCAGCAAACCTTTGAAACCCTGGTGCAACGCCACGCCGTGTTGCGCACCACGTTCTATGAGGAAGACGGTCAGGCCTGGCAGCGGGTACACGCCGAACTGCCGTTGAACTTCGCCATCAGCGACTTGCGGCATTTGCCGGCGCCGGACGTCGAAGCCGCGCAACGGGCCCGTGAAGAAGTCGCCCGGCCGTTCGATTTGCGCAATGGGCCGTTGCTGCGGGTGCGGGTGTTGCAGGTCGCGGATCAGGAGCATGTGCTGCTGCTGACGGTGCACCACATCGCGGCGGATGACTGGTCGTTCCGGATTTTGATCAATGAATTCGTCGCGCTGTATCCGACCTTAAATCAGGGCGGCGTGGTGCAGTTGCCGGAGCACAGCGTGCAATACGCCGACTTCGCCAAATGGCAGCGCCAGTGGCTGGAGCAGGGCGGTGAACTGCAACGTCAGCTCGATTACTGGGTCATGCGCCTTGGCCAGCCGCAAACGGTATTGGAGCTGCCGGGCGACGGCGATCAGCGTCAGGCGCAGGAAGGCGCCAGTCAGCATTTCACCTTGAATGCGACCTTGAGTCAGCAGTTGCGCGACTTCGCCCAACAGCGTGGATTGTCCCTGTTCATGGTGCTATTGGCCGGTTTCACCCTGGTGTTGCGTCAGCGCACCGAGGTCAGTCGCGTGCGCATCGGCACCGATATCGCCAACCGAAATCAAGTTCAGCTTGAACAAATGGTCGGCTTCTTCGTTAACCAATTAGTGCTGCAAGTGGAGGTCGATGCTGACCAGGCTGCCGGGCAACTGTTGCAAGCCTGTCGTCGCGCGGTTCTGGAGGCTTCGGACCATCAGGACCTGCCGTTCGAGCGACTGGTGGAAGCGTTGCGTTTGCCGCGTCGGGCCGGGCGTTCGCCGTTGTTCGACATCAAGTTGATCTATCAGGAAGGCGTCGGTCGCTTGCCGTCCATGGACGGCTTGTTGGTCGAGGACTTCCCGTCGGGCCGCCAAGCCGCCGAGATCGGCATGGTCGCTGCGTTCTACAACGAGGCCGAACACATTCACCTGAGTTTCGAAACACCCGCCGGGCAGTACTTGCCGAGCACGCTGGAAAGCCTGTTCGAACAGATTCAAGCGGTACTGGAAGCGATGTTGCGCGCCGACGAGCTGACGGTCAGCGACTTGCTGGACCTGGCCACGGATGTGCAGCGCCGCGCCGATGCGCGCCTGAACGAACAACGCAAGGCGTTGCTGGGCGGGCGCATGGCGATCAAGCGCCGTCGTGGCACGCCGGCAGCGCAAACCGCGGCGGACTGATTCATTGCGGCGGCGCCAACCGGGCGCCGCCGTCATCATTTTCTGGAGGGGTTTATGACTGTTTCAACCACCAAGTCCATTCCCAAAATCGGCCGCGGTGCGCGCAAGAGCCTGTCCACCGACCCGACCCGGCTGGTGAGTTTTGCGCCGATGTTCGACGGCGTCAGCATGCCGCTGGTGTGCCGTCCGGCAGTGCCTGGCGTGAGCCTGGTGGAATGGGCGACAGAGAATCGCGCCCTGATCGAAAGCAAGCTGCTGGAGCATGCGGTCATTCTGTTCCGTGGCTTCCAGGTGGCCGACATCGCCGAGTTCAACCGCTGCGTGGCGGCGATTTCCGACGGCGCGCTGGAGTACCTGTTCCGCGCCTCGCCACGGACCCAGATCACCGGCCAGTTCAAGATCTACAGCTCCACCGACTACCCGGCGGTGGAGAAAATCTTCCCGCACAACGAACACTCCTATTCGCCGGTGTTTCCGCGTCACCTGTACTTCTACTGCGACACACCGTCGACCACCGGCGGCGAAACACCGTTCGGCGACACCCGCGAAATCCTCGCGCGGATCGACCCGGCCGTGCGCGAGGCGTTTCAGCGTAAACGCATCATGTACGTGCGCAACTACGGCGACGGCATGGGGCTGCCATGGCAGACCGTGTTCCAGAGCGAAGATCGCGGTGAAGTCGAAGCCTACTGCGCCAGGATCGGCATTCAGGCCGAGTGGAAATCGGGCAATCGCCTGCGCACCCGGCAAAACGGCCCGGCGATCGTGCGCCATCCGCTGACGGGCGAGCGCATCTGGTTCAACCACGGCACCTTCTTCAACGCGCTGACCCTGCCGGACAGCATTCGCTACAACCTGCTGCGTGAATTCGGCCCGCTGGACCTGCCACAAAACACCTTCTTCGGTGACGGCACGGTCATTCCCGATGACGTCATCCGCCACCTGCAAGGCATCTATCGCGACGTAATGGTCGAGTTCACCTGGGAGAAGGGCGACGTGGTCCTGCTGGACAACATCCTCAGCGTACATGCGCGCAACGAATTCACTGGCTACAGAAAAATCCTCACGGCCATGGCCATCGCGCAGAAAAGCGCCGACCTGGATCAGGAATAAGGACACTCGACATGAACACCACCGCCCTCGAACCTTCGGTAGACGTTTTCCAGACTTCGGCTCAGCAAGCCTTCTATTTGCGCGCTCAGGAGCTGGGCGGACAGCCGCTGTTCGCCGCCCTGACCGTGCCGGTCGCCCAGGCTGTGGACGCGCCGGCATTGCGCGCGGCACTGGATGAATTGGGCCAGCGCCATGAAACCCTGCGCACGGTCTATCGTCGCTTGCCGGGTATGAAATGGCCTGTGCAAAGCCTGTGCGACGAGCTGCCGGTCACGTTGCAGGACAGCGCGTCTTCGGTGGCCGAAGCCCTGAGCCTCGGCCGTGAAACCATGGCTGACGATCCGGTTCGAGTGTTGGTGGTGACGCCCGTACAAACCGCAGACGGTCAGTATTTCGTCACGCTGCTGGCGCCGGCCAGCAGCCTCGATGAAGCGTCGCTGCGTGTGCTGTCGGCGGAGCTTGCGAGCCTGTTGCGCGGCGAAACACTGGCCGACAATCAGGAAGATTTGCAGTACCTGGATTACACCGCGTGGCAGGAAGAACTGCGCGAAGAAGACATCGGCCATCAAGGCGCCGCGTTCTGGCGCAACCTGCAACAACAGTTCGCGCTGGCGCACCGTCTGCCCTTCGAAAAAGCCGTTGAGGTGACCCTGGCTCGACATCAGGCCACGCTTGGCGACGCGGTATGGCTGGCCGATGTGCAACGGGTGGCCGACGCTCAGGGTGTCGAAGCCCCGCGCGTCGCGTTATTGCTGTGGAGTGCGTTCGTGGCGCGCATCGGCAATCAGGAAAAGTTGCTGATGGGCTGGGAAGTGGCGGGGCGCAACGAGCAGACTGAAGCGACCCTCGGGCGTTTCGCCCGTCGTTTGCCAGTGGCTTTCGATCACCGCAGGCACGAGACCCTGGCGCAAGCGCTGGCATCGTTTGCTGCCAGCGTCGAGCAATCGCTGTCCTGGCTCGACTGCCTCAACGAGTTCGAACTGAGCGCCGAAGTCGCGACACCGCTGCGTTATGGCCTGGTGTATCAGGCCGATGCCGAGGCGAACATCGAAGTGGACGACGCCAACCCGGAAGTCCTGCGCCTGCGGGTTCAGGGCGAACGCTTGCAGCTGTCGTGCCTGGCCGGCGCGGTGCCCGAGTCGATGCTGGCGGCATGGCTGGAGCAGTTCGTCGAGTTCAGCCGCCAGTTGCTGAATTCGCCGGAGCTGACCCTGGGGCAGGCCACTCAGGTCAATGCAGCGCAACTGACGCGCTTGATCGAAGACTTCAACCCGCTGGCCGCCGAGCAGGCACTGCCGCATCGCTACCTGCAAGACCTGTTTACCGAACAGGCACGCCTGCATCCGCAGCGCATCGCCGTGAGCGTCAATGGCCAACGCCTGAGCTATGCCGAACTGGATGCACGCTCTAACCAAGTGGCCAATGCCTTGCGCGCGCAAGGTGTGGCGCCGGATGAAATCGTTGCGGTCTACGGTCAGCGCTCGCTGGAAATCGTCATTGCATTGCTCGGCACACTCAAGGCCGGCGCCGCTTACCTGCCGCTCGATCCCAACTACCCGATTGATCGTCTGGCGTTCATGTTGCAGGACGCCGCTGCGCGCCAAATATTGGCCTGCCAGCCGCTGCCCGAAGCGTTGCACAGCGAGCGGGTCATTTCCCTGATGCCGGAGGCCGAAGTCTGGTCCGCGTCCCAAAAACATCCAGGTCCTTTGGGCGACAGTGCCAATCTCGCCTACGTCATTTACACCTCCGGCTCCACCGGCAAACCGAAGGGCGTGATGATCAGTCACGCCAACGCGGTGGCCTCGACCCTCGCACGCAGCGGGTTCTATCGTCAGCCGTTGCGAGCGTTCCTGATGCTCTCGTCGTTCTCTTTCGACAGCTCCGTGGCCGGGGTTTTCTGGGCATTGGGGCAGGGCGCGACCCTGTGCCTGCCGGATGAAGACAGCTACAAGGACCCGGCGCTGCTGGCGGCGCTGATCCAGCGTGAAGAGGTTTCCCACTACCTGACCTTGCCGTCCTACCACGCGCAGATTCTGGAGCACCTCGACGGCCATGCTCTGGCGTGCGTGATCGTGGCCGGCGAAGCGTGCAGCAACGCCTTGGTTGCGCGACATCGCGAGGCGTTGCCGCAGGTGGCGCTGGTCAACGAATACGGCCCGACCGAAGGCACGGTCTGGTGTTCGGCGTGGGAACTGCCGCTCGGCCAGGATGACGACACCCTCCCGATTGGCCAGCCGATTCCGGGCATGCGCATTCACGTGCTCGGCCCGGATCTGATGCCGGTGGCCGTGGGCGTCGAAGGTGAGCTGTATGTCGGCGGCGCCGGCATTGCCCGCGGCTATCTCAAGCGCGCCACGCTGACCGCCGAACGTTTTGTTCCCGACCCGTTTGCGAAGCAGGCCGGCCAGCGGCTGTACCGCACCGGCGACCTCGCACGCTACCGCGCCGATGGTGTGTTGGAGTACCTCGGCCGGGTCGATCATCAAGTGAAAATCCGTGGCTTCCGCATCGAGCTGGGCGAGATCGAATCCGCCATGCGCAGCGCACCCGGCATCGAAGACGCGGCGGTCATCGCCCGCGAAACGCCGACCGGCCCGCAACTGCTGGGCTTCGTGATTTCCCCGGCCGACACCGCCGACATCCGCCTCAACGAATTGCGCAGTCACCTGAGCGAAGCGCTGCCCGAGCACATGCAGCCGGCTCGCTTGCAGGTGCTGGAAGGCTTCCCGCTGATGCCCAACGGCAAACTCAACCGCCAGGCCTTGCTCGACCTCGACGTCCGCCGCAGTGACTTCGTTGCGCCGCGCACCGATCTGGAGAAAGTCCTGGCGGCGATCTGGGCCGAGGCGCTGCACGTCGAGCGTGTCGGCGCGCACGACAGTTTCTTCGAGCTGGGCGGTCACTCGCTGCTGGCGACGCGGATTCGTGCGCGGATTCAGGAAGAACTGAACCTGGCGATCCCGCTGAAGCTGTTCTTCGAAGGCGACACCCTGGAACGTCTGGCGGCGGAAATCGAGCAGTTCCGTCAGCGCAGTGAACACAAAGAAAACGATGTAGACGCGCTGGAAGCGTTGTTCGACGAAGTGGATGAGGAACACACGCGATGAGTGCTGCACCGGACAGAATGATGACCCTGGCCCAGCGTTTCTGCGGCTTGAGCCTGGACGCGCGGCGTGCCTTGCAAGAAAAGATGCACGCGCAGGGCCTGACCCTTGAGTTGCTGCCGATCCCGCCAAGGGACCCGGCGGTCGACACGCTGCCGGCGTCGTACGCGCAGCAGCGTTTGTGGTTTCTGTGGCAAATGCAGCCGCAGGCGACCGCGTACAACCTGACCGGTGCCTTTCGCCTGAGCGGTGAGCTGAACCGCGCAGCGCTGGCGCAAACCCTCGCCGCGCTGGTGCAACGTCATGAAGTACTGCGCACGACCTTCGTCTTCGATGAGCAGCACGTGCTGCAAAAAATCCACCCGCAGATGGACGCGCCGCTGGTCGAGGCCGACGCTGCTGACGACGCCGAACTGCATCGCCAGATCGCCTTCAATGCCGAGCAGCCGTTCGACCTGCAGCACGGCCCGTTGATGCGCTGCCGGCTGATCCGGCTCGAAGCGCAGCAGCATGTGCTGGTGCTGACGTTCCATCACATCGTCACCGACGGCGGCTCGTTGCCGATTCTGTTGCAGGAATTCACCCAGCTCTACGCGCAACTGAGCGCCGGGCAAGCGCCGCAACTGCCAGAACTGGGCATTCAGTACGCCGATTTCGCCCGCTGGCAGCGCCTGTGGCTGGAAGCCGGCGAGGCCGAGCGTCAGCTTGAATACTGGCGTGAACAACTGGGTCGCGAGCACCCGCCGCTCAACCTGCCGGCCGATCGTCGTCGCCCGGCGATCCCGAGCCAGCAGGGCGCCAGCGTCGAGCTGAAGGTGCCGGCCGAACTGGCGGTCAGCCTGAAGGATCTCGCCCGCCGCGAAGGCTGCACGCTGTTCATGGTGTTGATGGCCTCGTTGCAAACCCTGTTGCATCGCTACAGCGGCGAACGGGACATTCGCGTCGGCGTGCCGATTGCCAACCGTACCCGCCAGGACGTGGAAAACCTGCTGGGCTTTTTCGTCAACACCCAGGTGCTGCGGTGCCAGCCCCACGCCGATCAGTCATTTGTGCAGTTGCTGGCCGAGGTCAAAACTGCGGCACTGGGCGCGCAGGCACATCAGGATTTGCCTTTCGAGCAATTGGTCGATGGGCTCGATGTAGAACGCAGCCTGAGCCATACGCCGTTGTTCCAGGTGATGTTCAACCACCAGCGCGATGCCGGTGGCAAACAGCGCTGGGACTTGCCGGGTCTGAGCGTCGAACCGCTGATCTGGGATGAAAAGACCACCAAGTTCGACCTGATGCTCGATACCGTGGAGAGTGACGACGGCATCCATGCCTCTTTCGTGTACGCCATCGAATTATTCGACGCCTCGACCATCGAGCGTCTCGGCCGGCATTGGCTGAACCTGTTGCAAGCCATTTGCGCCGACAGCTCGGTCGCGTTGGCGGACCTGCGCATGCTCGCCACAACCGAGCAGCAAACCACGTTGCGGGACTGGAACCGCAGCGCCGCTTCGCAGGCCACGAACTTGCTGTGCGCTCATCAACTGATCGAAGCCCAGGCTGCCGCGCACCCGCACAAGATCGCGGTGACCTGCGACGGCGTGACCCTCAGCTACGCGCAACTGAACGAACAGGCCAACCGCATCGCCCATCGTCTGCGCGAACGCGGTGTCGGGCCGGACGTGTTGGTTGGGATCGCGCTGGAGCGGTCGCTGGAAATGATCGTCAGCGTGCTGGCGATCCTCAAGGCCGGCGGCGCCTACGTGCCGCTGGACCCGGAATACCCGCAGGACCGTCTGGCCTACATGCTGGCCGACAGCGGCACGCGCCTGTTGCTGACCGACTCCGCGCTGCTGCTGCGACTGCCGTTGTCCGAAGGCATCGAAGTGATTTGCCTCGACCACGCCAGTGATTGGCTGAGTGAAGCGTCCGTTGAGAATCTGCCGAACCTGACCCGCCCGGAAAACCTCGCGTACGTCATCTACACCTCCGGTTCCACCGGCAAACCCAAAGGCACGTTGCTGCCGCACAGCAACCTGCCCCGCCTGTTCAGCGCCACCGAACACTGGTTCGGTTTCAACGCGGACGATGTCTGGAGCCTGTTCCATTCCTATGCCTTCGACTTCTCCGTGTGGGAAATCTTTGGTGCATTGTTCTACGGCGGCAAGTTGGTGGTGGTGCCGCACGCTATCAGCCGTTCCCCGGAAGACTTCGCTCGCTTGCTGCGCGATGAACAGGTCACGGTGCTCAACCAGACACCGTCGGCGTTCCGCCAGTTGATGCCGTTTGCCTGCGCCAATGCCAAAGACATGGCCCTGCGTTACGTGGTGTTTGGCGGCGAGGCGCTGGACGTCGCGAGTCTGCGTCCGTGGTACGACGCGTTCGACGATCAACAGCCGTTGCTAATCAACATGTACGGCATCACCGAAACCACCGTGCACGTGACGTACCGACCGTTGTCCCGCGCTGACCTCGAGGGTGCCAACAGTTCGCCGTTGGGCGAGCCGATTGCCGACCTGCGCTGGTACGTGCTCGACCCGCGTCTGAACCCGGTGGCGAAGGGGTGCGTCGGTGAGCTTTACGTCGGCGGCGCCGGTCTGGCGCGGGGTTATCACCAGCGCGCCGATCTGACCGCCACGCGGTTTGTCCCGGACCTGTTCGCCGATGAAGCGGGTGCACGCCTGTATCGCACCGGCGATCTCGCGCGTTATTGCGCCGATGGCAGCATCGAGTACGCCGGGCGCATCGACCATCAAGTGAAGATTCGTGGCTTTCGCATCGAATTGGGTGAAATCCAGGACCGCCTGCAAAGTCACCCGGCCATTGAACAAGCGCTGGTGTTGGCGCCCGAGATCAATGGCAGCCAGCAGTTGGTCGCCTGGTTCACCGTCACGCAAGACATCGCCGATTTGCGCCAGTCGTTGCGTGAACACTTGCAAGCGGGCCTGCCGGATTACATGGTGCCGGCCCATTTGCTGAAGCTCGACCAGTGGCCGCTGACCAGCAACGGCAAGCTCGATCGCAACGCACTGCCCAAGCCTGATGCCGCCCTGGCGCAGCAGGTTTACACCGCACCGGTGGACGACATGCAGGCCGAGTTGGCGGCGATCTGGCAAGACGTGCTCAAGCTTGAGCGCGTGGGGATCGACGACAACTTCTTCGAACTGGGCGGCGATTCGATCATCTCGATTCAAGTGGTCAGCCGTGCGCGTCAGGCCGGGATCCGCATCACCCCGCGTGATCTGTTTCAACACCAGACCGTGCAGAGTCTGGCGAAGGTCGCGCAGCGCAGTGCTGGTCTGCTCATCAATCAGGGCCCGGTGCGTGGCGACGTGCTGCTGACACCGATCCAGCACTGGTTTTTCGAGCAGCCCATCGAGGCCCGGGACCACTGGAACCAGTCGGTACTGCTGGAACTTCGCGAGCCTTTGGACAGCGCGTGCCTGCAACAGGCGTTGGCCGCGCTGCTGGACCATCACGACGCGTTGCGCCTGCGTTTGCGTCAGGTGGACGGCGTGTGGCAGCAGGCTCAGGCCGAGCACTGGAACAGCGCCGAACTGTTGTGGCAGCGTCAGGCGGCGAACGCCGACGAGTTGCTTGAGCACTGCAACGCCGCACAAGCCAGCCTGAATTTGCACGACGGCCCATTGTTGCGCGCCTTGCTGGTGGACATGGGCGCGGCCGGTCAGCGCTTGCTGCTGGTGGTGCATCATTTGGCGGTGGACGGTGTGTCCTGGCGTCTGTTGCTCGAAGATTTGCAAACGGCCTACGACCAAGCGCGCCAGGCTCAGCCGCTGCGCCTGCCGGCCAAATCCAGCGCTTATCAAGCCTGGGCGGCGAGCTTGCGGCTGCATGCGCAAAGCCCTGAACTGGTGAGTCAGGCGGCTTACTGGCAGCGCCAATACCACGACGTGCTGGTGGACCTGCCCGCCGATGATCCACAAGGCAGTCTGGCCAGCGAACATGCCGTGAGCGTGGAAACCGTGCTCGACAGCACCTTCACCCGGCAACTGTTGCAAGACGCTCCGGCGGCTTACCGCACGCAGGTCAACGACCTGTTGCTGACGGCGTTGGCGCGGGTGCTGGGCGGCTGGACCGGCCAGTCATCGACTCTGGTCAAACTGGAAGGTCATGGCCGCGAGGACCTGTTCGACGACATCGACCTGACCCGCACCGTGGGCTGGTTCACCTCGATCTTCCCGGTCAGGCTGACCCCGGCCAGCGATCTGGCCGGGAGCATCAAGGCGGTCAAGGAACAACTGCGCGCGGTGCCGGACAAAGGCATCGGTTTCGGCATCCTGCGGTATCTGGCGCAGGCCGGTCTTGAGGATTTGCCGCAGCCGCAAGTCACGTTCAACTACATGGGCCAGTTCGATGCCAGCTTCGATGAGCAGGCGCCGTGGCGTCCGGCCCGGGAAAGCGGTGGCGCGGAGCAGGGGGCTTCGGCCTCGCTGGATCGCGGATTGAGCATCAACGGTCAGGTGTACGCCGGGCAACTGCGCCTGAGCTGGACCTTCAGCCGTGAAGTGTTTGCCGAGCACACCGTGCAGCGACTCGCCGACGCCTACGCTGCCGAACTGCAACAGCTGATCGAACACTGCCTGAGCGGTGCCGGTGGCCTGACGCCGAGCGATGTGCCGCTGGTCAGCGTCGATCAGGCGCAGCTCGATGCACTGCCGCTGGCGGCGCGTGAGATCGAAAACATCTTCCCGCTGTCGCCGATGCAGGAAGGCATGCTGTTCCACAGTTTGTTCGCCCCGGATGCCGGCGCTTACATCCCGCAAATGCGCGTGGACGTGCAGGGCATCGAGGTCGAAGCGTTCCGCAGCGCCTGGCAACAGACGCTGGAAAACCATGAAGTGTTGCGCGCCGCGTTCTTCAGCGAGAGCAATGGTTCGCGACCACTGCAAGTGATTCTGGCCAACGCCACCGTACCGCTGACCGTGCTCGACTGGCGCAATGAAGCTGGTCAGGCACAAGCCCTGGAACGTCTGGTCGAAGACGATCGTCTGCGCGGTTTCGACCTGACAGCCGCGCCGTTGCTGCGCCTGACCCTGGTGCAAACCGCGTCCGACACCCATCACCTGATCTTCACCCACCACCACATTCTGCTGGACGGCTGGAGCACCTCGCAGCTGTTCGGCGAAGTATTGCAGCGTTACTCGGGCGTGATGCCGGTGGCGAGCGGCGGTCGTTATCGCGATTACATGACATGGCTCAGCGGGCGTGATCCTGCCGCGTGCGAAGCGTTCTGGCTGGAGCAATTGCAGGCGTTCAACGAGCCGACGCGTTTGGCCGGCGCGATGCCGGGGCCGGTCGCGGGGCAGGGCGACGGTCATCGCACCGTTCACCTGAGCCTGGACCGGGCGGCCACCGAGCGCCTGAGCGGGTTTGCCCGTCAGGCCCGCGTGACGCCGAATACCTTGCTGCAAGCGGCGTGGCTGTTGCTGTTGCAGCGCTACACCGGCCAGCGCACCGTCGCGTTCGGCGCCACGGTGTCGGGTCGTCCGAGCGAGTTGCAGGGGATCGAGCAGCAAGTCGGCCTGTTCATCAACACCTTGCCGGTGATTGCCACGCCACACCCCGAGCGCACGGTCAGCCAATGGGTGGACGAGGTGCAGGCGCTCAATCTCAAACTACGCGATGTCGAGTACACGCCGCTGGCGGACGTGCAGCGTTGGGCCGGGCACTCGGGCGAGTCGCTGTTCGACACGCTGCTGGTGTTCGAAAACTACCCGGTCGCCGAGGCGCTGGAGGGTGGCAATCCGAGTGCACTGAAGTTCTCCGGTGTCAGCAATCACGATCAAACCAGTTTCCCGCTGGCCATTGCCGCAGAGCTGGGCGAGTGCCTGGACCTGCGCTTCAATTACGACACGGCGCTGTTTGCCGCCGAGGCCATCGACGGCCTGAGCAATCGTCTGGTGACGTTGCTCGATGCCATGGTCCGTGAGCCGCAACAAGCCCTGGGCCGACTGAGTCTGCTCGACGCTGCGCAGACCGAGCAGCAAGTGCAAGGCTTCAACAACACCGCCGTGACCTGGCCCGACGTGCGCCCGGTCCACCTGTGCTTCGAAGCCCAAGTGCTGAAAACCCCGGACGCGCCGGCGTTGGTGTTTGCGGGTCAGACCCTGACGTATCGTCAACTCAACCAACAGGCCAACCGACTGGCGCACTACCTGCGCGCCCAAGGTGTCGGCGCCGAAGTGCTGGTCGGCATTGCCGCCGAGCGTTCGCTGGAACTGGTCATCGGTTTGCTCGCAATCATGAAGGCCGGCGGCGCCTATGTGCCGCTGGACCCGGATTACCCGCGCGAGCGCCTGGAGCACATGTTCGAGGACAGCGGCGTGCACGTGCTGCTGACCCAACGTCATCTGCTGGCGCAATTGCCGATTCCCGCCGGGACCACGGCGATCTGCCTGGACGACAGCGCTCGACTGGTCGAAGGCTTGAGCGAGGAAAACCTGCCAAGCGTGGTCGAGCTGCAGTCGCTGGCGTACATGATTTACACCTCCGGCTCCACGGGCAAACCGAAGGGCGCGGCCAACCGTCACGATGCGTTGTACAACCGCATTGAGTGGATGCAGGGCGCGTACCCGCTGGACGGTCGCGACACCGTGCTGCAAAAAACCCCGTTCAGTTTTGACGTGTCAGTGTGGGAGTTCTTCTGGCCGCTGATGGTCGGTGCACGCCTTGCGGTCGCCGAACCGGGCGCCCATCGCGACCCGGCGCAACTGGTGCGTTTGATCGAGCAGTATCAGGTCAGCACCCTGCATTTCGTGCCGTCGATGTTGCAGGCGTTTGTCCAGGGTGAAGGCTTCGAGCGTTGCGCCAGCCTGCGGCAGATCATGTGCAGCGGTGAAGCGCTATCGGCGGATTTGCAGAACAGCCTGTTCCGCGTGCTGCCTGGCGTCGGTTTATACAACCTGTACGGGCCGACCGAAGCCGCCATCGACGTGACCCACTGGACGTGCGTCGATGACGGCTCGATCAGCGTGCCGATCGGTTACCCGATCGCCAACCTGGTGACCTACATCCTCGACGACAGCCTGCAACCGCAAGTGGCGGGCTGCGTCGGTGAGCTGTATTTGGGCGGCATCGGTCTGGCGCGGGGTTACCACCGTCGTCCAGACCTGACGGCCGAGCGTTTCGTCGCCAGCCCGTTCGGTCAACAGGGCGAGCGCCTGTACCGCACTGGCGACCTGGCGCGCTACCGCGAGGACGGCGTGATCGAATACGTCGGCCGCATCGATCATCAAGTGAAGATCCGTGGCTTGCGCATCGAACTGGGTGAAATCGAAGCCTGCCTGCTGGAACATCCGCAGGTGCGCGAGGCGGTGGTGATCGCGCTGGATGTCGGTAAATCCAAACAACTGGTGGCTTACGTGGTCGGCCAGTCGTTGGTGCTCGACGCGCTCAAACTGCATCTGCGCAACGCGCTGCCTGAGCACATGCAACCCAGTCATGTGATGTTGCTTGAGCAATTGCCCGTGACGCCGAACGGCAAGCTCGATCGTCGCGCATTGCCGCAACCCGATCAGCAGGTTCGTGAATACGTCGCACCGCGCAATGCCGTGGAGGCGACGCTGCAAGCTGTCTGGCAGGCGTTGTTTGAAGTTCAGGTCGGCATTCAGGACAACTTCTTCGAACTGGGCGGCGACTCCATCGTGTCGATCCAGGCGGTCAGCCGTGCGCGCAAGGCCGGCCTGAGCATTTCGCCGAAGCACGTGTTCAGCCACCCGACCATCGCTGAACTGGCGACTGTTGCCCAGGCTTTGGAAGCCGTGGAAGCGGCGCCGGTCATTGCTGCGCCGGCTCTGAAGATCGAACTGAGCGAAGCGCAATATCAGGCGCTGGAATTGATGGCGAACGAGGTGGACGACGTTTATCCACTGTCGCCGATGCAGCAGGGCATGCTGTTCCACTCGGTGCAGGACGGCGACTCGGGGCTGTACGTCAACCAGATCGAAGTGGGCGTGCGTGGCGTTGACGGTCCGCGTTTCCGCGAAGCCTGGGCCGACGCTGCGCAGCGTCACGCGATCCTGCGCACCGCGTTCCTGTGGGAGGGCGACAAGGAGCCGCTGCAAGTGGTGCTGCGCAACGCGCCGGCGCTGCTGACCGAGCTGGACTGGCGCGGCCTGGATATCCAGCCCGAGCGTGTGCGCCAATTGGCCAGCGATGAACGTGAACGTGGTTTCTCGCTGAACCGCGCGCCGTTGCTGCGCCTGCTGCTGGTGCGTCTGGAAGACGACCGCTATCGCCTGATCTGGACCTATCACCACATCCTCATGGACGGCTGGAGTGTGTCGCGTCTGATCGGCGAAGTGCTGCGTCATTACAGTGGCGACGCGCAGGAACCGGTGGCCGCGTATCGCGACTACATCGACTGGCTCGGCCAGCAGGTGGCCGAGGCCAGCGAAGCGTTCTGGAAAGACAAACTCAACGCCCTCGAAGGCGCCACGCACCTGGCCCGCGCGTTGCCGGTGAAGGCGCCGCAAGCGGGTTATCACGCGATCTACACGCACCTGAATGCGCAGCAGACCGCGCGTTTTCAGGCGTTTGCCCAGCAGCAGCAAGTGACGCTCAACACCCTGGTGCAAGCCGCGTGGCTGCTGCTGTTGCAGCGCTACACCGGTCAGCGCACGGTGACGTTCGGCGCCACGGTGTCGGGCCGGCCGGAAACCCTCAACGGTTCGGAGAACATGTTGGGGCTGTTCATCAACACCTTGCCGGTGGTCAACAGTGTGCCAACCGAAGCGAGCGTCGGTGACTGGCTGCGCGAGATTCAGGCCTATAACCTCGACATCCGCGACTTCCAGCAAACCCCACTCAGCGATATTCAACGCTGGGCCGGGCAGGGCGGGCAGTCGCTGTTCGACAGCATCATCGTCTTCGAAAACCAGCCGGTCGATCGCACGTTGCGCGAGTGGAACGGCGACTCGCTGCGATTCGAAGACGTCTCCGACTTCGGCCTGACCAGCTTCGCCATGGACTTGATGGTCAGCCTCGATGAAGGACTGCGCATCGAGTACATGCACCAGCGCGATCAGTTCGACCTCGCCACCGTCGAAGTGCTGCGCAGCCACATGGAAAGCCTGATGCAGCGTCTGTGCGACAACGCTGACCGCGCCGTGGGCGAACTGGGTTTGCTGACGCTGGACGAAGGCCGGCAACTGGACGGCGAACTGCCGACGCTGGCTGACGACCACGAACGGCCGGTGCACGAGCTGATCCGTGAGCGGGCGCGGCTGCAACCGGAGCACACCGCGTTGGTGCTCAGCTACGCCGACCGCGACGCCGAACACCTGAGTTATGCCGAACTGGATCGTCGTTCCGACGCACTCGCGGTGCACCTGCTGGCGCAGGGCGTGCAGGCCGAAGACGTGATCGGCGTGTTCATGGAGCGCTCGCTGGAACTGGTGGTGTCGCTGCTGGCGGTGATGAAGTGCGGCGCGGCTTACGTGCCGCTGGATCCGCAGTACCCGCAGGAACGTCTGCGCTACATGATGGCCGACAGCGACATGCGCTTGCTGCTGACCCAGGAGCGTCTGCGTGACACCGCGCAACTCAATCCGGGCACGCCGATGGTCGCCGTGGATCGCTTGAACCTCGACATCGAGGTGCCAGCGCCACAAAGCAACGTACACGCCGAGCAACTGGCCTACCTGATTTACACCTCGGGCTCGACCGGCAAACCGAAAAGCGTCGCCGTGGCTCACGGGCCGTTGAGCATGCACGTGCAGGCGATTGCCGAGCTGTACGAAATGGACCCGGCCAATCGCGAACTGCATTTCATGTCGTTCGCCTTTGACGGTGCCCATGAACGCTGGATCACCGCGCTGATTAGCGGCTCGACCCTGGTGGTGCGCGACAACACCTTGTGGACCGCCGAACAGACGCTGGCGGTGTTGCATCGCCAGCGCATCACCGTCGCTTGCTTCCCGCCGGCGTACTTGCTGCAACTGGCCGAACACGCCGAGTTGCAGGGCGGCAATCCACCAACCGTGCGCATCTATTGCTTCGGTGGCGATGCGGTGCCGGACGCCACGTTCGAGCGGGTCAAGCACACGCTCAAGCCGCAATACCTGGTGAATGGTTACGGCCCGACGGAAACCGTGGTCACGCCGTTGCTATGGAAAATCGCTGCCGACGGCCACTGCGAGGCGATGTATGCGCCGATCGGTCGCCGCGTCGGCACCCGCAGCCTGCATGTGCTGGACATGGACCTCAATCCGTTGCCGGTGGGCATGGTCGGCGAACTGTACATCGGCGGCCGAGGCGTTGCGCGCGGCTACCACCGTCACCCATGGCAAACCGCCGAGCGTTTCGTCGCCGACCCGTTCAGCCGCGACGGCGGTCGTCTGTACCGCACCGGTGACCTGGTGCGCCGCCGCGAGGATGGCGTGTTCGATTACGTGGGACGCATCGACCATCAGGTCAAAGTGCACGGCTTCCGCATCGAACTGGGTGAAATCGAAGCCCGTCTGCGCGAGCAGGTCGGAGTAAACGACGCACTCGTGGTGGTACGTGACAGCGGACAGGGTCCGCAACTGGTCGGCTATGTGGTCGCGGCCGAAGACGATGGCCTGGGCCAGCGTTGCCAGGCAGCCTTGCGTGAAAGCCTGCCGGATTACATGGTGCCGACGCAGATCGTGGTGTTGCCGCGTTTCCCGCTGACACCGAACGGCAAGCTCGACCGCAAGGCCTTGCCGGACCCGACCTTCGAGGGGCGCGAATACGTGGCCCCGCGCACACCGCTGGAATGGGCGCTGGCCGAGATCTGGCAGCAAGTGCTGGGCGTCGACAAAGTCGGCATCACCGACAATTTCTTTGAGTTGGGCGGCGACTCGCTGCGCACGCTCAAAGTGATCTCGAAGGTGCGGGCACTGAATCAGCCGGACTTCCAGCTGAAACTGCGCGACATGATGGCCAAACCGACCATCGCCGGGTTGTCCGGTGTCGATGAGCAACCGCTCAAACAGAGCCCGGAACCGCTGCTGCTGTTGAACCAGCCGGTGGACGATCAACCGGCGCTGTTCTGCCTGCACGCCGGGTTCGGCACGGTGTTCGACTACGAACCGCTGGCCCGTCGACTGGAAGGCCAGCGCACAGTGTACGGCGTGCAATGCCGCATGTTGCTCGACCGTCAGTGGCACGACACCTCGCTGCAGCAAATGGCTGCGGACTACGTCGAAGCGATTCGCCGCAAGCAACCGCAAGGCCCGTACCATTTGCTGGGCTGGTCGTTGGGCGGGGCGCTGGCGTTGATGGTCGGCGATCTGCTTGAACAGCAGGGTCAGCGCGTGGCGTTCGTCGGCCTGGTGGACAGCTTTGTGCCGACCCAGGCCAATGCCGTCGCCAGTGTTGATGAGTGGCGCGCGGACCTGCGCGAGTTCCTCGGTGCAACGTTGAGCATGGACAGCGATGTCATTGTTCAGGCGTTGAGTGTCGAAAACTCGGGTGACCAGGACGCTGTCGCGCGGATCATTCGCACGGTGATCGACACCGAAGGCGAGCAGGCCAGCGGCTACGCGTTGCTCGGTGCCGATGAGTTGGCGCAGACATTCATGGTCAGCACACGATTGAAGGCGTTGTCGCGGCAGGTCGAGACCTTGCCGCTGCCGCACGCCGAACTGTGCTGCTGGTGGGCCGATGGTAACCCGACGGCCGAACGCGCGACGCTGGAGCGTCAGCAACCACGGCTGCGAAAAGTGCAAACCGTCAGCGCCAGCCACTTCGATATCCTGCAACAGGATGAATGCCTGAGTGCCGTGGTGACGGCACTCGGTCGGGAGGTGGTGCCACAGTCGTAAGGTTTGCCATTCACTCAAGAAAAATATCCAGGCATGCAAAAACTTGTGGCGAGGGAGCTTGCTCCCGCTGGGTCGCGAAGCGGCCCCACTTATCCCTAAAAAGAAGGGGACTGCTGCGCAGCCCAGCGGGAGCAAGCTCCCTCGCCACAGAAGAGCATTGCGCTTGTGTGCCCTAATGAACGGCATTCACGGTTCGTTTATAGGGCGAGCTTTTTATTTTTTGGAGACCACCGCCCATGGCACTGCACCCGGACATCGAAGGTTTTCTAGAGCTGGCCGAGTTCGGCCGCCTCACCGGCAAAAGCCTGCCCATGCACGAGCTGAGCCCGACCGAAGCGCGCCAGCAATTCGAACAAACCTCGCAGTTGCTCGACGCCGCACCGATGGGCGCGCTGACGGTGACCGCGGTCAGCATTCCGGCCCGCGATGGCCATCTGCTCAACGCGCGCCTCTACGCTCGCCCGGCGCTGGGCACGCAGGAGCGCCCGGTGCTGCTGTATTTCCATGGCGGCGGTTACGTGGTCGGCAGTCTCGACTCCCATGACACCCTGTGCCGGCGACTGGCGCTGGCGGGTGGTTTTGCGGTGCTGTCGGCGGATTATCGACTGGCCCCGGAACACCGTTTCCCTACCGCCTACGAGGATGCCGAGGACGTGACGCGCTGGCTTGCGACCACCGGCGCCGTTGCTCTCGGACTGGACCCGGTGCGCATCGCATTGGCGGGCGACAGCGTTGGCGGCAGCCTCGTGGCCTCCTTGTCGATTGCCATCGCCCAGGATTCGCAGACCTGGCCGCTCACGCCACGGGTGCAAGTGTTGTTGTACCCGGTGATCGACGCCGTGGAAAAACGCCCGTCCCTCGAGCGTTTCGCCGAAGGCTATTTGCTGGAAGCGACCACGCTGGAATGGTTCTATCAGCAGTACCAACGCAGCACCGATGATCGCCGCGACTGGCGCTTTTCACCGCTGTTTGCCGAGACCTTGCAAGGGCTGACACCGACCGTGCTGTGGCTGGCTGAATATGATCCGTTGTTGGACGAAGGCCTGGCCTGGGCGGAAAAACTGCGTGCCGCCGGACAACCTGTGGTGCTGGATGTGAAAGCGGGCATGACCCACGACTTCGCGCGAATGGGGGAGATGGTTCAGGAAGTGCCGGGGATGTTGGAGCAACTGGCGGCGCAGATTACTGAAAGCTTGAGTTGATGCATTCGCGGCGATCGTTCCGCACTCTCGTGGGAACGATCACATCGCTTGTGACTTTGTAGGAGCGAGCTTGCTCGCGATGGACTTCAGGACGACGCGTGTATCCAGAAAATACGCGTTATCGTTGGCGTCCATCGCGAGCAAGCTTGCTCCTACAAGAGTCAACTTTCGCTTGACTGACTGGCATTAAAGCTTGCCCCGAGCGGCGTTCCGACGAAAACAATAACGCGGTGCAATTGCCGGACTAATGCACGTCCTCTATCGGATCCAGATGATCCAACGCCCGATTCACCGCCAATTCCGCCAGCATGATGACCTGCGAAATACCCAGCAGCGAATTACGCGACGATCCCTGCAAATGATCCGCCAGATCATTGGCCATCACATCGGCCGAGGCCAGCGATTCACACGCATAACCCAACAGGGTTTCGATGTCGGTTTCCGGATTCACGATGAACATGGTGCTCATGGTGCGCGGGGTGGCTTTGATGTCGGCGAATGAAGGTTGGATATCAGGCCTGGGATTGGTGGAGGAATCGAGGTTTTCATTGGGGGAGGCCGGATCGAATTCCGGCGGGTTGGGTGTGACCTTGGGCATAGATGGAACTCCTAACGCGAAAAGTAAAGGAGCCATCACCCTCGCTACCAAACGAAGGGTGGCGGCCATACGCGGGTTGGTAGACCGGTCGCATTAGGACCCCGGCGCTCCCGAAGGAGCCCTGCGCATGGCCACCATAAATCAGAGCCCTGAGAAAGCGACTGCATAGGTGACTCTTTGCGCCTAAGCGAAGCGGGCTACCAAACCCGACCACTGATTTGCAGTGGCAGGGAAACGATAGAGACCATGGCCAAGACGCACAAGCCGGCGGATTCTGGCGTACCTGTAGGCAACGACGCAAGGTGATGTAGCTTTCATGAAGTAACTTGTAGGCCGCTTAAACAAGCTATGCCGAACAGCATTCATAAGCGGCTGCACGGTTCCTGCACCCGAGGTAAAACGCGAAAATACTGGGGAAATTTCCGACGTGTTTTTAGGCTTGGCGGTCGGAAGTTCGGCGTGTAGGGTGGTGGCTCACCCGGCATTTGGCAGGGATGTACTTCGTCTTGGCAGCAACGACAGCGGTACGTCGCTGGCTTTCCCTCTGCTCATAAAATTTAGCTCTGAATGGATCTTTGAAAGCTATGATTGATAGAACAAATGAGTGGAGGTATGCCATGACTTTTGACTCGTTTCTAAAAACATTAGGGTTAAGAAAAAAATCGCTCGCCGAGAAAATCAATGACAGAGTCATTTCTGGATATATACCCAGCGATATGGCGAAAGCTATTGTAGGTAAAGTTTCGTCAAAAAAATTCAACGAGATGATGATTAAGGTGATCGATAAATACAACGCAGACAACGAGGTAAAGGTTTTCAAAAATGAGTGATCAGTACAATCAGATGCATGAAAAGCTCGTTAAAACGAGTGAAGATTTCACTGGCATGATTGCTTACTCCATCTATAAAGCGGAAAAGCGCGAAGCAATCAAAAACGGATTAAATATTGTTGAGTTTACCAAGCTAAAGCTTCAGTCGAATGAAATAGGTAAATACAAGCGCGAGGCAGAGGGTTTGGTTAATTTGTTTTTACAGGCTGCAGCTGATGAAAAAATAAAGGGGATCAAAGCTGAGTTGGCTGGAAAGATCAATAAGCTGACACTCGATTCTCTGCCTAAAGATCCGATGTACAAAGGTTTTTTTAGATGGCATAACTCTGGTTCGGCCGGTGTTGTTGGCAACTTTTGGACGGCTGTTATTGTTGCGGTTTTTGTTTGGGTTTTTGCCGATTCATCGTCATGGAATACTGCAAAAGACAACGCCATTACCTCTGTAAAGGCTCCATTTGTTAACGCTTTTGGAGGAGAGAGTGCCTCTAGCTCTAGTTCAGAAACTGTTACTCCTTAACCGCTGATCAACTGCCTGATGTTCTTTGAGGCAAAGCGCAACATTTCGATTCTTGCTGAGAGCTGGTAGCGAAGCGCTGTCTAATTCCACCGCCCGAAAAAACAAACCGGACCGCAGGCGACCCGGTGGTGTGTAGCTTTTTGACTATCCCGAAACTCAGTACTGAGCCCGCAACGTCAACGTCAAATTCCGCGGATCGCCATAGAAGTTAGTCCCCCACGAAGCATCCACTCGATCGTAGTACTTGCGGTCGAACAGGTTGTTGGCGGTCAGTGTCGACGACAGGTTTTCGTTGAACTTGTAGCCGAGCTGCGCGGTGGTGATGGCATAGCCACTTTGTTCGAACTTCACGTCACGCTGGTAGTAGGTGTCGCTGACCGCACGCACGCCACCGCCGACGCTGAAGTCCTTGAGCGGACCGTCGGTGAACTCGTACTTGGTCCACAGGTTGAAGTTGTGCTTGGGCGTGATGGTGTTGAAGGTCTTGCCTTTGTTGGCCTCATCGCCGTCCAGGAACTTGGTCGATGTGTAGGCGTAACCGGTGACGATGCTCCAGTTCTCTGTCAGGTTGCCGCTCAGCTCGGTTTCCCAACCCTCGCTGCGCGCCCTGCCTTCGGTCATGTAGGCACCGGAGGTGTTGTCGTATTCGGCGCGGTTTTCATCGTAGATGCGAAAGGCGGCGATGCTGGCGTTCAGGCGACCGTCGAAGAACTCGCGCTTGAGGCCGATCTCGTACTGCTTGCCTTTGCGCGGGCCGACCGGCCCGCCGTCTGTTCCGATTTCGCTCTGCGGTTTGAACACGCCGGTGTAGCTGGCGTAGGCCGACAGTTCCGGGGTGATCTTGCCGATGATGGCGCCGTAAGGCACGACCTTGCGGTTGATGCTGGTGTGGGCTTCGCCGAAATTGTTGAAGAAGGCGTTGGCGTTCTTGGCGTCGCCTTCATACCAGGTCACGCGGCTGCCGCCGATCACGTCGAGCCAGTCGGTGACGTTGAACTTGGCGCGGGTATAGAGGCCGTATTGGTCAGACTTGGACCAGTTGCCGTTGACCCGCTCATAGTCGTTCTTGGGAATGTCGATGCTGCCCGGGTTGTAGACGTTGATCGGGAAGTACTCGCCGCCACCGTATTCGAAGTCTTTGTCGAGGTGCTGGTACTCGGCACCTACGGTGAACTCGTGATTGCGATCGGCGAATTCGAACGGCGTGGTTACGAAGCTGTCGACGCCGATGGTTTTGATGTGGGTGTAGTAGTCATACGCCACGGCCCAGCTGTCACCGGTCGCGGGATCGACTGCACCGTCGGCCCAGGTGAAGTTACGTTGTGGGGTTTCGGCGTCACGGTAGGTCAGGGTGGTCTTGAACTGACCACCGTTGTCCAGCGCGTGATCGACTTCAGCGAAGCTTTCCCAGACTTTCTCGTTCAGGGTGTTCCACTTGGCATCGACGAAGGTCGAGCGCGGCACGTCCAGCAATTTGCCGTCGGCAAAGGCCGGCAATCCGAACGCCGGGGTGGAGTGGTTTTGCTGGTAGGCGCCACCGACCGACAGGGTGGTGGACGGGGCAAGATCAAATTCCAGGCGACCGTACACCATCGGGCGTTCGTTCTGGGCAGAGTCGACGAAGGATTTGTTGTTCTCGTAAGCGGTGATGAAGCGGCCGCGCACGGTGCCCTGATCGTTCAGCGGGCCAGTGACGTCCACCATGGAGCGGTAGTGGTCATAGGAACCTGCGTCCAGTTCGCCGCCGAGGGCGAATTTGTTCAGGGCGCGCTTGCGCACCACGTTGATGGTTCCGCCGGGTTCGCCCGCGCCTTGATACAGACCCGACGGGCCGCGCAGTACTTCGACGCGGTCGTACATGGCGAGGTCGAAGCTTGTGCCCATGTCGCCCTGGCCGGTCGGTTGCGACACGCCGTCAACCTGCACCTGGTCGACGAGGAAGCCGCGCATGTAGACGTCGTTCAGGCTGGAGCCGGAGTTGTAGGTCTTGATGGTGACGCCGGTGACCTGGCGCATCGCGTCTTGCAGGCTGTTCATGTTCTGGTCGTCCATGCGCTGGCGCGTGACGACGGACACCGACTGCGGGATGTCCTTGAGCTTGATGTTGCCCTTGCCGATGCTGACTTCATCGGAGGTGTAGGAATGCGTGCCTTCGGTGGTCGGCCCCGGTGCTACGCCGGAGATCGCGGTCGCGCCCAGTTGCAGCGCACTGGAGTTGCCGGCCACCGGAATCAGCGAAACGGTGTTGCCAGTCAGTTGAAACGTAATGCCGCTCCCCAGCAGCAATGTGCTCAACGCCTGTTCCGGCTCCAGATTGCCGGAAACCGCCGTGGACTTGAGGCCGTTGACCATGTCCTGGCTGTACAGAATTTGCAGATCGGTCTGTTGACCCAGTTGCTGCAGCGCGCTGGCCAGCGATTGCGAAGGAACGTTGACGTTCACCGGGGCCGCCTGGACCTGGGACGTGCCCAGCAGCAACAGGGTCAGCAACGCACCCGGTACGACTGTTCGGAATTTCTTTTGCGGCGCGATGGCCAGTGCCAACGGCGCGCGGGACAGGGTAGGGCTTTGCATTGCTCAAATCGCTCCTAAGGTGTGCAGTTTTTTAGTTAATGATAATTATTATTAGACGCATCACGCCGACGAAACCGGAAAACAAACTCCGAAAATCGTCGAGGTATTTGGATTCAACGGTGCTCAGGCGGTCGCCCGCTCCGTCACCACGCGGCCCGATTCCATGCGCACCAACTGATCGGCCATGTCGAAATAGCGATCGTCGTGGGAGATGACGATGATGGTTTTGCCCAAGCGCTTCAGGTCTGGAAGCAGCTCGGTGTAGAAGATCCGGCGGAAGGTCGGGTCCTGGTCGGCCGCCCATTCGTCAAACACCAGCACCGGCCGTTCTTCCAGCCAGGCATTGACCAGCGCCAGGCGTTTACGCTGGCCGGTAGACAGGTCGGTGGTGGTGAAACTGCCGTCCTTGACGCTGACCTTGTGCGCGATTTCCAGACGTTGCAGGTAGGTGTTGGCGTCTTCGGGAATGTGCTGATCGCCCTGCACCACGTCATCGAACAGGTAGTAGTCGGCAAAAATCGTGGTGAACAATTGGCGATAGTCGTCACGGTTCTGCGCATCGATGCCTTCGCCGTTGAGCAGGATTGCACCCTGTTGCGGCGCATAAAGACCGAGCAACAATTTGATCAGCGTGGTCTTGCCGCAGCCGTTTTCGCCGACGATGAAAATGATGTCGCCCTGTTCGATGGTCAGGTTCACCGGCCCCAGACGGAACGCTTCACTGCCCGGTGCAGCGGGGAAGGCATAGCTGACGTTGTCCAGTTGCAGGCTGTCGACCACGGCCGGTTTTTTGCCGCTGTCGTTGAGCAGCAGGTGCGGCTCGGGCGAGGAAAACTGGCTCGACAGTTCGGCGATCCGGCGGAAGGCAATTCGCGCGCGGCTGACCACCGGCAAGGTGCCGACCAGATGCTCGATGGGACCTTTCATGTACAGCAACACCAGGACGAAGCCGCTCATCACCGACTTGTCGGCGCTCGGCCAGAACGATTGCAGGGCCAGCGCCAGGCCGATGACCACGAAGAACAGCATCGACCCCAGTGTCTTGGCGATCACGAAGGTATTGATCGAACGCACCTGGGTGTTGCAGATGAAGTCCGCCGTGCCCTGAATGCCCGAAGTGAACATGCGCTGGCGGCGTGGGCGGTGAATGCGCAGTTCCTTGGCGCCACCGGCAATGGCGTTGTAGTGCTTTTGCAGTTCGTCTTCGGCGTCGCGGGCGGCCATGAAGCCTTTGATGCCTTTGCCCTGTGCGTAGAACTGGATGCCGGTGCCGATGGCAATCGCCAGCACCATCATCAGGAACATCGGCCACGACAACAGCGCGAGGTAGCCCATGCAGCCGAGGGTCACGGTCAGGGAAATGGCCAGCGGCGCGAAGGCAAACGCGAAGTCGCTGATGGTGTCGACGTCATGGGTCAGCACCGGGATCAATCGGTGGCTGCGATAGCGTTCGATCTGTTCGATGGGCGCCGACAGCACCTTTTCACCCAACTCTTTGCGCAGCTTGGCAATGATGTGCTGGCCGACATAGTTGGTGCCGATGTCCGAGCAGATCGAACTCGCTAGGGCTAACAGGCAAAGGCCGCCGAACAGTGCGACCACGCCTTGGGTCAGGCCACTTTCCGAATGCAGGGCATTGTTGATCGTGGCCAGCAGCACCGTCACGCTCAGACCGCCCACCATGCCCAGAATGATCGACAGGCTGACGACCAGCCGGAACGGTTTCAGGAGGGTGAACAATTCATGAATTGCACCGCGCGTAGGCTGGGTCTTGAGGAGATGCATGTGAGAAAAGTCCCTTGGGTCGTGAGGCAGATACCCAGTAGAACGTGTGGTCAGGCGTTTAATTTAGACGGCCGCCGACTGGCGGCGGCCGCAGGGGGAGGGGGTCAGCCTTTGGACGGCAGATCGCGCACGACACGGAAACCGATCCAGTCGCCACGGGTTTGCGGGTAGATGTTGTTGCGGTTGCCGGAACGCGAGAACACCGGTGCTTCGCCGCAGTCATTGCCGCGAATCTGCAGGGTTTCGCAGTTGGGTTCGACCCAGGCGCTGCCGTCGGTGGGGGCGCCCACGTAATCGGTGTGTTCGCAGTCGGCGAGCCACTCGTAGACGTTGCCGTGCATGTCGTACATGCCGAAGGCGTTCGGCGGGTAGCTGCCGGCCGGGGAAGTGTAGCTGTAGGCGTCGGTGGGCCCGTACGTATTGGCATGGGTGGCGATGCTGTACTCGGTGCCTTCATCGAACGGGAAGGGGAACGACCCCGTTGAACCGGCACGGGCGGCGTATTCGCGCTGGGCCTCGCTGACGATGTGGTAGTGCTGGCCGGTCTTGATCGACAGCCACGCGACATACGCGCTGACCTCGGCAAAGTTCATGCACACCGCCGGCTGACGCGGGCTCTGTGGATAACGCGGCTTGCTGTTGATGCACTCGCGGCCGGGGCGGGTGTCGCCGTCGGGAATGGTGATCCCGGTTTCCTTCATGTACTGGTCCCATTCACCGGCGGTGATCTGGTAACGGCTCATGGCGAACGGCTTGGCGAACGTCACTTCGTGCATCGGGCCTTCATCGGGTTCGCGACCGACCTCACCTTCCGGCGTGCCCATGGTGAAGGTGCCGGCAGGCAGCACCACCATTTCCGGGCAGTTGCGGCAATCCTTGAATACCTTGCCCGGCAGCGGCGCGGTGGAGGCCTGGGAAGCGACGGGCAACAACGCCAGCAGTGCCAATACTGCGTAAACATAAACCTGTGGCGAGGGAGCTCGCTCCCGTTGGGGCGC
The DNA here is from genome assembly GCF_054897965.1 of Pseudomonas sp. LB3P81. Classification (NCBI taxonomy): domain Bacteria; kingdom Pseudomonadati; phylum Pseudomonadota; class Gammaproteobacteria; order Pseudomonadales; family Pseudomonadaceae; genus Pseudomonas; species Pseudomonas sp. LB3P81. Next base: position 5,295,831 of record NZ_JBUBVG010000001.1, read on the forward strand.
GAAGCGACCCCCGCGCTTCGCCTGAAGAACAGGGTCTGCTGCGCAGCCCAGCGGGAGCAAGCTCCCTCGCCACAGGTTCAGCAATGCCCAGGACTGAGCAGCAATGAATCGGTGCAGGGTGTTTTTCATGAGCGTTCTCGCTAAAGGGAATCGGTGTGTCAGAGCTTGCTGGCCAACAGCGTCATGACGCGGTCGATGTGCGCCTCGGTGTTGAGCAGGCCCGGTGACAGACGAATGATCGGGCCGACATCGCGGTCGACGGCATCACAGACCACGCGCTGGTCCATCAGGAAATTGGCGACTTCTTCGCAGTCGCGGTTCTTGATCCGGAAGAAGGTGAAACCGGCGGAATACTCGGGCGACAACGGCGTGACGAGCTCCACGGACGGCTGCTCCTGCAAGCGCATTTTCAGGTAGCTGTTGATCTCGTGAATGCGCGCCTGAACCTCGGCCTTGCCCAGGTCCAGATGCAATTTGAACGCTTCGGTCAGCGCCCAGCGGTGTTCAAACGAGTGATAGCCGCCGTAGGTCATCACGGTCGAAAACGTGGTCGCTTCGGAGAACGTCGGGATAGTCGGCGTGACATCTTTCATCTCGTCCGAGCGGGCGCAGATGATCCCGGTGCCCCGTGGGCCGAACATCCATTTGTGGGTGCCGGCGATGAAGAAGTCGCAATGCATGTCCGGGAAGTCGAGGTTTTCCACGCCGAAACCGTGGACGCCATCGACCACATAAAGGATGCGATCCTTTTCCTCGCGGTCGCGGTTCTTCTCGGCGACCAGTTTGCCGATCTCGCCGATGGGCAGTTTCACACCGCTGCCGGAATGCACCCAGGTCATGCCGAGCACGCGGGTCTCGGGGCGAATGTTGCGGGCAATCGAGGCCAGCACTTCATCGGTCGAAACCTTGTACGGGTCTTCGAACAGTTTGATTTTGCGAACCTGGGTGCCGTCCTTTTGCGTGCGGAATTCAAACACGCTGTTGGCGGCGTAATGCTCATGTTCGCTGGTGAGGATTTCCTGATCCGGACGCACATGGATGCCGGCGTAAATCATCGCCAGGCCTTCAGTGGTGCTGCCGGTCAGGGCGATCTGCGAGGGCTTGGCTTTCAGGTAACGGCCGGCCCACACGCGGACTTCTTCTTCCCGGCGTTCGGTTTCGCCGCGATGCCAGTCCATCGCCAGACCAGGGTTGCGATCGAGGTTGGCGCGGTGCATCTCGATGGCTTCGCGCACGGGCCGTGGGTGCGAGGTCACCAGAAAATTGGCGAAATGCAGGTAGTCGGGATCCTGGTTGAACAGCTGGCGAAACTGCGCCCATTTGTCTTTGGGCAGCGGCACCGGCATGGCGGCCAGCGCAGGCAGGTTGACCGCAGAGCTCAGGGGAATACCGGCCGCGATAACGCCAGCCTGCTTGAGGAAGGTACGACGATTGGTCATGGATTCGGTTCGCTTGGCAAAGGTGAAAATCAGTGTTTGACGACAGGCCTGGAGGACTTCTGCACCTGGTCCCAGACCCGCAGGAAATTGCCGCCCCAGAGCTTGGCAATGTCAGCCTCGCTGTAGCCGCGACTGATCAGCTCGGCGGTCACGTTGCGGGCTTCGCTGACGTCTTTCCAGCCGTTCAGGCCGCCACCGTCGTTGAAGTCGGAGCTGATGCCTACGTGATCGATGCCGATTTTTTTCACCGCATAGTCGATGGCGTCGCCGTAATCCTTGAGGGTGGCTTTGGGTTCTTCATCGATGATGCCGTAGAGCTGACTGGCGTATTCGCCGAAACGCTGTTCCGACCACACGGTGATCACCGGGTCGCCCGGCATCAGCGCCATCTCCAGGCCTTGCAACGGTTGCAGGTCGAAACGGGCGCGCAGGGCGTTGAGTTTGTCTTGGGTGGTCTGGCTCAGCGGCTTGAGGTAGGTCGGGAAGCCGACGATCTGCACCACGCCGCCGCTGTGCTTGATTAGCTGCATTTCGCTGTCGCTGAGGTTGCGCGGGATGTCCACCAGCGCGCGGGGCGCCGAATGCGAGGCGACCATTGGCGCGCGGCTCAATTGGCTGACTTGCTCAAGCGCTTTGGTCGACATTTGCGACACGTCAATGATGACCCCGAGGTCGTTCAAGCGATGCACCGCTTGCTTGCCCAGCTCCGACAGGCCGCCAAGGGCGTCACGGGAATCATTGAAAAACGGCAGCGGCCGGGATGAATCGGCCCAGGCGTTGTTGCCCACGTAACTGAAGCCGAACATGCGCATTCCGCGCGCGGCCCACTTATCCAGGGCGTTGACGTCGTTGCCCAGCGGGTAGGCGTTGAGCATGCTGATGAACACGGCGAACTTGCCCTCGCCGTGCAGGCGTCGGAAATCGTCCGGGGTGTAGGCGATGGCGACTTGATTGGGGAAGTCGCGCACCAGGGTGCTGATGATTTTGTAGCGGGTTTCCTGCTCATGACGGGCTTCGTCGATGAAGCCGGCGGTCGGGCGGTGCGGGGCGTTGTCGCCGTTCCAGATTTCGGGCCAGCCGAAAATGGTCAGCGCCGCGCCAGACAGGCGACCGCGTGCCGCCTTGACCAGGTCGAACTGGCCGCTGCCGTCCTTGTCGGCCTCGTTTTCGGCGGTGCCGAAATCCATCGGCACAGTGATGTGGCTGTCGAACGAGAGGATGCGTTCTTGCAGTTCATCGGCCTGTTTCATCACCGCAACCGGGTAGCCGGGGTTGTCGTTGAGCCAGTATTCCCAAGCCGCAAACCCTGCCGCGCCGGCGATGGCCAGCGCCAGGGGCAGGCCAATGAAAAGAGCCTTTTTCGAACGAGGTTTTGTCATTGCCATCTCAGTCAGGTTCGCCGTCGAGGGTGCAGGCGCGGGGGCCTTTGCTATCTGGGAAGAACGAGTGGCCAAGGCAAAAATTTAGGTTGTCCCGAAAAGATCGCAGCCTTCGGCAGCTCCTACGGGTGCACGCCGATCCAATGTAGGAGCTGCCGAAGGCTGCGATCTTTTCGGGAACACCGTAAATTTATCGGGGCAACACACGTTCTAGCTTGGATAAAGCCTGCTCCATGGCTGACACAGGTAGGGCAATGACGATTTCTCGACGATGGTTCCTGGCGGGTCTGGCACTGACCGGCGCTGCCCTGCCTGCGGCGTATTACGGGCATCGCGAACTGACAAAACCGGACCCGACCATTACCCCCGGCGAAGCGTCATTCGACGTCGCGGACGTGGCCGGGCAGCGTTTGGCCAACACGTTGCAGGGCGTCTGGGACATACGTTTCGAGGGCCGTGATGCGGGGCTCGACGGCTTGCCCCGCGAGGGCCTGCAATTGCTGCTCGACGTCGGTCACAAGGGCCGTGGGCTCAACGGTTTTCTGGATACCTTCAATGGACTGCGCGGCGGACCGACGCCGCGCTATCGCGTCCTCGGCGATCTGGCGGGCACCAACACCACCGAGTTGAGCTGGCGTTTGATCGATTCCCGATCCCCCAGCGGGACGCCGGACTACGAATTCACCTTCAAACTGGACGAGGTCTGGGCCGCATTCGGCAATGCCGGCAGCGGCACCTTGAGTGGTCGCGTACTGCGTCTGGATCGTCCGTTGGCCTTGACCGCTCAGGACAATCGTTTCGTCGCGGTCAAACAAGTGTTCCCTGAAGCGCGCGAGCGCACGGGCCTGGGCCCGGCGTTGCTGGCGTGGCTGATTTCGCCCGAGCACCGCTTGTTCCATCAGCTCTGGCACGCCTCTCGAGACAAATGGCACACCTTGTCCGAAGATAAGCGCGACGCCTTGCGCGGTATCGGCTGGCAGCCGGGGCTTCGGGACCAGGAGCGCGATGCACGCGGGCCGCGCAAGGACCGCAATGGTTCGGGCATCGACTTTTTCTTCATGCACCGGCACATGCTCGGCACCGCGCGCTCACTGCAAGACTTGCCGTCCTGGCAGCAATTTCCGTTACCGCAACCGGAGCTGGTGCGCGATCGTCAGGGCTTTGCCCGTTACTTCGACAACCACGACGGCACCGCGCTGCCACCGGCCTGGCGCGCCGAAGACGATGACGAATACTCGCAGTGGGTCGCCGATCTCAAGACCGCCGAGACTTACCACAGCAATTTCCAGGTCTGGGAATCGCGATACCGTGACCCGCGTTATTTGGCGAAATTGACCCTGGGGCAGTTCGGTTCCGAGGTCGAACTCGGGCTGCATGACTGGCTGCACATGCGCTGGGCATCGGTGCCACGCGACCCGTCCAACGGCCAGCCTGTGCCATTCGCGCGCGACACCGCAGACTTTTCCGCCCGTTGGTTTGCGGCGGAAAACGACTTTCTTGGCGACCCGTTTTCCTCCCATGTGAACCCGGTGTTCTGGCATTTCCACGGCTGGATCGACGACCGTCTCGAAGACTGGTTCCGCGCGCACGAGCGCTTTCATCCGGGGGAAGTCAGTCGGCTGGAAGTCAATGGCGTGCCGTGGTTCGCGCCCGGTCGCTGGGTCGAAATCGACGATCCGTGGCTGGGTCCGAGCACCCATGGCTGCAGCACCACGCCAGGGTTGCAGGCGGGCAGGTCGGTGGAAATGGACCCGGAAACCATGAAGCTGGCGCTGCGGATTACTTTTGGTGAAGACGAGAAGAAGCTGGAGGACCTGTTCCGCAAGGTGCCGCAACGGCCTTGGTATGCGCGGAATTTAAAGGCTAAACCGATTGCCAGTTAATCAGGCCTGCCGCGTTATCGTTCTTCGCGAGCAAGCCCGCTCCCACATTTGACCCCGTTTATCCAAACAACTCGGTCTAATGTGGGAGCGGGCTTGCTCGCGAAGGCGGCCTGACAAGCACCACAAATCTATAAAACCTGCCACCGTCCCCCCAAGCGCCAGCGCGAAACTCGCCCGCAATCTCGACCACCGCAACTGCGGTCGCAAACCTGACCGTTAATCGAAAATCCCGATAACCTGTTATTTATGACAGTAGTTATTTATCTCCTTGAGGCGTTTTATATATCTCATTGGTACGCAATCAGGCAGATCTGGCGATTGCTTGACCAATCACTTGATCATTGCGTCGTTTCTACTGCCGGAAGCAGTGAGCGGTCTAATCAGATAAAAGGAGATTTGTCATGGCTGCAGAAAAAGATACATCCGGGTTTTCTGAAAGTAATTTGCTCCCTGCGCCAGAGATGTATTTTGTCGGAATGGAAGCTCATAAAATTAGCTCATTTTTTTATCCGGTGCTTTTTAAGATGAACGCCAGCGGCCTTATAGCAGTCATCCGAAAGTTTGAGGGTATGGAGGGGAAACAAATCAATCTGTACTTGCAAAGTGATAATGGAACGACTGAAGTCGTCCACAATGTCGAAGGGGATGCGGATCAGGCTGTCGGTATTACAAAAGAACAAGCCCTGCGTCACGAAGGACAGCTGGTCACTGTGGCTTACACCACTGTTATCGAGGGGCGAGCGCAGCCTTCCTTGCCCTCAGAGTTCACCGTAGGGAACAACGATCTGGATGTTGATAAACTCCCTGAATTAGAAAATCTGGATGTCCGGGATGATGTATTAAGTATCAAAGCAATTGAAGGTCAAGGAGGAGCGTTCGTCCATGTTCCTTCAATTAGAGGGCTTCATCGTGGTGCGTATGTATCCCTGGATCTGTATGTAAGCGGAAGTTCAAGTTTTGCGTACGGACAAGTTGTTAGAACGGTCCCGAATCCAGGGCTTAAATTTTTCGTGCCCATCGGAGATATTGCAATGTTCATTGGGTCGACGGTTTTAATCGCCTATAAAATCTGGCTTCTCGACGATGTCAGTTATACGAATAATGGTCCTGCTTTTACAGTGACGCTTTAGTCAGCAGCGCTGCCGGAACAAGTTCTACTTCTCAGGGAGGGATTCAGTTTTTGCGTCCGATCCCTCCACCACCTGCCACCCACCCCCAAGTGCCTTGTACAACGCAATACTCGCCTGCAACCGCGACAACCGCAGCTGCACATTCAGATCCTGTGCGGCATACAGCGTGCGTTGAGTCTCCAGCACCGTCAGCAAATCCTCGGCCCCGGCCTGATAGCGGCTTTGCGCAATATCGAAAGCCGTTTGCGCCTGATTCAATTCTTCACTCTGCCATTCGCGCTGGGCGTCCAGTCCGCGAATACCGGTCAGGGCTTTTTCCACGTCGGCAAAGCCGTTGATGATCGCGCCACGGTAGGTTTCCAGCAGCTCTTCCTGGCGCGCCGTGGCTTTGTCGCGTTCGGCGCCGAGACGGCCGTTGTTGAAAATCGGTGCGACCAATCCGGCGGTGAGGTTGTAGAACGGGCTGCGCAGCACATCGTTGAACGTGTCGGCGCCAGAACCGATCTGGGCGCTCAATGTCACGGTGGGCAACATTTTCGCCCGGGCCACGGTGACGTCGGCCCGTGCGGCGGCCAACTGCGCTTCGGCGCGAGCAATGTCCGGGCGCCGGTTGAGCAAGTCGCTGGGCACGCCCGCACCGATGACTGGCCAGCTGAGCTGGTCGAAGCGCTGATCGTCGAGCTTCAATTCCTGAACGGGACGGCCGAGGAGGGCGGCGAGGGTGATCCGTGCTTCTTCGGCTTGTTGCTGCACGAAGGGCAGTTGCCGCTGTTGCGCAGCCACCAGACTTTTTTGCTGAGCCAGCTCCAGGGCGGTGGCTGAGCCTGCGTCGAAGCGGGTTTGTACCAGGTTCAAAACCTTTTGCGCGTTCGCCAAATTGAGCTGCGCGATACGGTGCTGCTCTTGCAGCGACAGGGCTTGCGCATAGGTGCTGGCAACCGCGCTGAGCAGCATCAACTCAACCGTGTCGCGATCGAATTCACTGGCCCGCAGACCAAACTGTGCGCTGTCGCGGGAAGCGCGCTGGCCGCCCCAGAAATCGATTTCATAACTGGCGCTGAGGCTGGCGTCGAAGTAATCCACTGCTTTGTCGCTGCTGTCGGCGTCCAGTTGGCTGTAGCCGTTGCCGCGCATCAGCTTCTGGCGATTGGCGTTCAGCGCTCCCTTCACTTCCGGCAGCGCCGAACCACCAGCAATCACGGTCGTTGCCCGGGCCTGACGAACTCGCGCCAGCGCCGCCGCCAGGTCATAGCTGCCGACGCGCGCCTGTTCAATCAGTTGATCGAGCTGCGGGCTGCCGAAGTGCGTCCACCACTGGGCGTTGCTCAACAAGGCGTTTTCACTGTGCGCCGACTGCCAGGTGGGCGGCTGCAGGTCACTGTCCGGACGCGGGTCGGGACTGGCGCACGCACTGAGCAACACGCAGAGGGTCAACAGGCTGAGTGGCGCTTTCATAGATCGATCATTCACTGGTAAGGGCCGTGACCGGGTCGAGCCGGGCAGCTTTGCGGGCCGGCATGAAGCCGAAGACAACACCGGTGACCAGGGCGCAGCCGAAGGCACCGAGTACCGCTATCAAAGAGAACGCGACCGCGACTTCGCTGAGAATCAGCACGCCGCCGACGATCAGCGCCAGGGCAATGCCGGCGAGGCCGCCGACCACCGAAAGCATCACCGCTTCGGTGAGGAACTGCCGCAGGATGTCGCGCTGCCGGGCGCCGGTGGCCATGCGGATGCCGATCTCGCGGGTGCGTTCGCGCACGGTCATGAGCATGATGTTCATTACGCCAATCCCGCCCACCAACAGCGAAATCGCGGCGATCGAACCGAGCATCAGCGACAGGGTATTTTGCGTGCGCGCTTCGGCCTGAATCATCGCCGCGTTGTTGGTCAATTCGAAATCCCTTTTGCCGTCGTGCAGGCGCAACATCAACTGCTCGATGGCGTTTTCCGTCTCTTTGACCTTGCGCGCATCAGCCGCCGCGATGGCCACGTATTCAGGGTTGTGGGTACCGAACAGCCGCACGCTCGCGGCGGAATACGGGATGGCGATGCGGTCGTCGCTGTCGGTGTCGCCGGAGCTGGCGCCTTTTTCCGCAAGCACGCCGACCACCTGGAACGGCACGTTTTCGATCAGGATGTACTGGCCGATCGGGTTGGCCACGTCCTTGAGCAATTTGGTCCGCACCTTGTGGCCGATCACCGCGACAGCCGCTGCGTTGCGTTCATCTTCCTGAGTGAAATAACTGCCTTCCACCACCGGCCAATTGAAAATGGCCGGAAAGTTAGTGTCGTTGCCGCCGACGTAGCTCAAGTGGTCGAGGTTGCCAAAGCGCACCCCGGCTTCCTGGCCGTTGACCGGCATGATGCGCGTCACCTGCGGCAGGCTGCCCACCGCCGCTACGTCATCGAGGGTGATGATGCCCAGCGGTGTTCGCGGGTTCGGTGCCGAGCCGCTGAGGTAAATGATGTTCGAGCCGAACGCGCCCATTTGCGCCATCACCTGACGCTTGCTGCCTTCACCGACGGCCAGCATCACCACCACCGACGCGACGCCGATGATGATCCCGAGCAGCGTCAGCGCGGTGCGAAACTTGTTGATCCACATCACTCGCCACGCGGCGTGCACTGCATCCACCAGCTCGCCTTTCCAGGCGCCGGTGGCCCCGCTGGCATTGCCGCCTTCGATCAGGCGCCTGCGCAGATCGACGGCTTGCAGTGCTCCGGGGTTGGCCGAGGTTTGTACGTCGGGGTTGTCGTGCGCGCTGTCGCTGATGATCAGCCCGTCGCGGATTTCGATGATGCGTTTGGCCCGGGCAGCGACTTCGCGGTCGTGGGTGATGAGAATCACCACGTGACCCTGGCTCGCCAGTTCATCGAGCAGCGTCATGACCTCTGCGCCGCTGTGACTGTCGAGGGCGCCGGTGGGTTCGTCGGCGAGGATGATGTGGCCGCCGTTCATCAAGGCACGGGCGATGGACACCCGTTGTTGCTGGCCGCCGGAGAGTTGGTGCGGGCGGTTGCCGGTGCGTGAGGCCAGGCCGAGGCGGTCGAGCAGGGCGGCGGCGCGGGCGTGGCGTTCGGCGGCCGGCGTGCCGGCATAGATGGCCGGCATCTCGACGTTTTCCTGGGCCGAGCCGGACGGGATCAGGTGATAACCCTGGAACACAAAACCAAAGGCTTCGCGGCGCAACCAGGCCAGCTCGTCACTGTCGAGCCCGGCAACGTTTTCGCCGGCGAAGCGGTATTCGCCCGAGGTCGGGCGGTCGAGGCAGCCGAGGATGTTCATCAGCGTCGACTTGCCGGAACCGGACGCACCCACAATCGCCACGAATTCCCCGGCATGGATCGACAGGTCGATGCCGCGCAACACGTGAACGTGCGGTGAATCGCCGCCACCGTAGGATTTGCGGATGTCCTGCAGGTCGATCAGGGGCGTCAGCATTTAGCCGCCACTCCCGTCGACCGGGCCGATCAACAGGTGATCGCCTTCCTGCAAGCCGTCGAGGATCTGCACGCTAAGACGATCGCTGATGCCGGTACGCACCTCGCGTTGCTCGATGCGGCCGTTTTTGGCGACGACCTGAGCGCTCTGGATGTCCGGTTGCGTGCCGCCTTGCAGCGCGGCGATGGGTGCGGTGAGCACGTCTTTCGCCTGGTCGGAAACGAAGAACACCTGGGTGGTCATTTCCGCCATCAGCGCGTTGTCGGCGTTGTCGACATCGAGCAGCACGGTGTACAGCACCACGCGGGCGCTACCGCTTTTGCTCGAACTGGCCGGGCTGCCGCCGCCCTGGCTGGTCTGGTCCAAAGGCTTGGGCGGCACCGGCAGAATTTGCCGCACGGTACTGTTCCAGCGACGCTTGCCGCCGCTGAGGGTGGTGAACCACGCCGTCATGCCGGGTTTGACGTGGCCGATGTCGGCTTCTGAGACTTCCGCCCAGACCGTCATCGGCGACAACTTGGCGATGCGCAGAATCAGCGGTGTTTGTTGTTGCGCATTCAGGGTCTGGCCGACCCGGGCGTCGAGTGCGACCACGGTGCCGGACATCGGCGCATAAATGCGTGTGTAACCGAGTTCGGCCTGATCGCTGCGCAGGCTGGCCTGGGCCTGGCGGATCTGTGCCTGGAACATGTCGATGCGCGCCTGGGTGGCGCGCAGTTCGGCCTGGGCGGTTTGTACGTCTTCTTCGCGGGTGGCACCGCCGGCCTTGAGGTTCTGCTGGCGCTGGAACTTTTGCCGGGCCAGTTCGTGTTGCGCCCGTTGTTCCTCGAGTTGCGCCTTGAGGTTTTCGATGGAGTAACGCCCGGCGTCGAGTTTGGCCTGTTGCGTTGAAGGATCAATTTCCACCAGCAACTGACCTTCCTTGATCACGTCACCGACTTCGACGTGGATCTTCTGGATCTGCCCGGACGCCTGCGCACCGACATCGACATAGCGCCGAGGCTGCAGGGTGCCGAGGGCCGTGACACTGCTTTCGATGTCGCCGCGGCTGACTTGCACAGTGGCGAATTTGTCTCGGCCGGGCGGGATGACCTGCCAGGCAGCCACGGCGATAACGGGGATCAGACACAGTGCTACAAGCAGGGCGCGTCGGGTGTGTCGGGGACGTTTCATGCAGGGTTCCGGCCAATGGAAATCGGCCCGTCGTTCAGCCTGCGCACGAAATCCGGCAACAGTTGAACGCTGTCGGGAAGCCGACAGAGACGGGGAGCTGTCCTTTATACGAAAAAAGCGGCGGGGAATTTAGGCGCGGACACAAGCCGACACAATCACCCTGTGCGAGCTTGTGTGGCGAGGGGATTTATCCCCGTTCGGCTGCGAAGCAGTCGTAAATGCGCTTTAACGAAATGCCAGGGCCGCTCCGCAGCCCAACGGGGATAAATCCCCTCGCCACATGGCTTGCTCCCACAAGTTCGCGACTATTTGTTGGGTAAGACGAAGCAACACTTTAAATCTATATGAGAATTACTATAAATTACGCACCTCGAACTGCCACTATCGTGCCACTGCCCATTTCGGCGGTCGTCGACGTGGCTCAAGGATAGAAACCGCACCCGTGCGGCCGGGAGTCATGGTTGGAAAACTACTATCGCGAGCTGGTGTGTTTCCTCAACGCCAAGCTGGGCAACCGTCAGGTGGCCGAAGATGTGGTGCATGACGCTTATCTGCGGGTTCTGGAACGTTCCAGCGACACGCCGATCGAGCAGCCCCGGGCTTTCCTGTATCGCACCGCGCTCAATCTGGTGATCGACGACCATCGGCGCAATGCCTTGCGTCAGGTCGAGTCGCTGGAAGTGCTCGACAACGAAGAGCGCTACTTCACCCCGTCCCCTCACAATTGCCTCGATCACGGCCAGCGCCTGGAGATGCTCCAGCGTGCGTTGGCGGAATTGCCACGGCTGTGCCGAGAGAGTTTCCTGCTGCGCAAGATCGACGGTTTGTCGCACCCGGAAATCGCCGAACGCCTGGGGATTTCCCGTGCGCTGGTCGAGAAGCACATCGTCAATGCGATGAAGCACTGCCGCGTGCGGATGCGTCAGTGGGACGCCCATTGATCTCGTCTGCCCCGTAAAAAACACTATTAAATTTTATTTCATTGTCCTCGTTCCCTATCAACAGACGACCTGCTGGCAAGGTCACTTAGGCTTACTCCCCACTGTTGAGGGGTTCATCCAGAGGACACTGGAAATGACACAGGCAATTGCATCGCCCATCGTTCACGACCTGATCGGCGTCGGTTTCGGCCCTTCGAACCTGGCGCTGGCCATCGCCCTGCAAGAGCGCGCACCGAGCCAGGGCGAACTGGATGTACTGTTTCTCGACAAGCAGGCGGACTATCGCTGGCACGGCAATACCCTGGTGACCCAAAGCGAATTGCAGATTTCCTTCCTCAAGGACCTGGTGACCCTGCGCAACCCGACCAGCCCGTATTCCTTCGTCAACTACCTCAAGCACCACGGTCGTCTGGTGGACTTCATCAACCTCGGCACGTTCTATCCATGCCGCATGGAGTACAACGACTACCTGTGCTGGGTCGCCGGGCAATTTGCCGAACAGAGCCGTTACGGCGAAGAAGTGCTGACCATCGAGCCGGTGCTGCACAACCAGCAAGTGGAAGCGTTGCGCGTGATCTCCCGCGATACCCAAGGGCATCAACACGTGCGCACCACCCGTTCGGTGGTGGTGAGTGCCGGTGGCACGCCGCGCATTCCCGAAGCGTTCAAGGCGTTGAAGGATGACGGCCGGGTGTTCCATCACTCGCAGTACCTGGCGCAGATGGCCAAGCAGCCGTGCGTGAACAATCAACCGATGAGCATCGCAATCATCGGTGGCGGGCAAAGCGCAGCGGAAGCCTTCATCGATCTGAACGACAGCTTCCCGTCGGTGCAGGTGGACATGATCCTGCGCGGCTCGGCGCTGAAGCCGGCGGATGACAGCCCGTTCGTCAACGAAGTGTTCTCGCCGGAGTTCACCGACCTGGTGTTCCAGCAGGCGAACAGCGAGCGTGAGCGTCTGGTCAACGAATACCACAACACCAACTATTCGGTGGTGGACATCGACCTGATCGAACGCATCTACGGGATCTTCTATCGCCAGAAAGTCTCGGGCATTGCGCGTCATGCTTTCCGCACCCTGACCACTATCGAAAAAGCCACGGCCACCGAGCGTGGCATCGAACTGGCGTTGCGCAACAATGCCACCGGCGAAGTCACGGTTCGTCATTACGACGCTGTGGTTCTAGCCACCGGGTATGAGCGTCAGATGCACCGCAAACTGCTGGCGCCGCTGGAAGAGTACCTGGGTGATTTCGAAGTGGATCGCAACTACAAACTGATCACCGACGAGCGCTGCAAGGCCGGCATCTACATGCAGGGCTTCTGCCAGGCGAGCCACGGCTTGAGTGACACCTTGCTGTCGATCCTGCCGATTCGCGCGGATGAGATTGCCGGGTCTTTGTATGAGCATGGCAAGGCGCGTGTGCATGGTCGTTCGGTGGTGGACTTGTTGTTGGCCACAGCGAGCTGATATCGAGTCGGTCCGGAAAAGATCGCAGCCTTCGGCAGCTCCTACGGGCGTACACCTGTAGGAGCTGCCGAAGGCTGCGATCTTTTGATTTTCGGGCTGACATTAAACCGATCCTGAACCCTTCCTGAAGAACCCCGCAATTCCCCGACGACTTGCCAATGCATCGTTTACTCTCCAGAAATCGGGGCGTAAGCTTCGCGCGTTTTCATCAATAGCGGAGACCCACAGTGGGTACTTGTTCGAGTGACAGTAGTCGGCCGGTTTCGATAACCGGCAACTTCCCGGCAAGATAACGCGCCACTTTTTGTGCCGTTGTCTCGCCCGATAGCGAGCAGCGGCATCCCGATCGCGGCCAGTCCTGGTCCGTGTCCCGACGTCCTCTCATCGACGCTGAACCGTGCGTGATGTTCGACGTGTTGTCGTCATCGCGGCGCACCGACACGCCTGCTCGAAGGTTTCCCGGCTGACCCTGGGGGAACTGCCATGAACCTGACCCTGCTCAAGGAATTCTTCGCTGGATTCCTGCGCACCCGCCACATCGCCCGACACTTCCGTCGCCTGGCGCTGCTGGAAAACTTCACCGACACCACGGTCAGCCGCGAGGTGCCGCCGACCTTGGCGCAAACCCTGGTGAGCGCCGCCAACAGCGACACCGGCCAACTGTTGGAGAATCTCAATAGTCACACCGACGGCCTGAGCGAAGCCGAAGCCGATGCACTACGTGTGCAATTCGGCCTCAACGAAGTCGAGCACGAGCAACCGCTGCCGTGGTGGGTTCACCTGTGGCACTGCTACAAGAATCCGTTCAACCTGCTGCTGACATTGCTCGCGGTGATCTCCTGGCTGACCGAGGACATGAAAGCCGCCATCGTGATTTTCTCGATGGTGGTGCTCTCGACCTTGCTGCGCTTCTGGCAGGAAACCAAATCCAACCAGGCGGCCGACGCGCTGAAGGCGATGGTCAGCAACACGGCCACGGTGATGCGTCGGGACGCGCTGCGCACCGAAGTGCCGATCAGACTGCTGGTGCCGGGCGATCTGATCGTGCTTTCGGCCGGCGACATGATTCCCGCCGATTGCCGCGTGCTCAACGCCAAGGACCTGTTCGTCAGTCAAGCCGCGATGACCGGTGAATCCATGCCGGTGGAAAAATTTCCCCGTCAGCAGGACAACGACACCCACAATCCGCTGGACCTCGACAACATCCTGTTCATGGGCACCAACGTCGTTTCCGGCACTGCGATTGCGGTGATTCTGACCACGGGCAACAGCACCTATTTCGGCGCGCTGGCCCAGCGGGTTGGCGCCACTGATCGCGCGCCGACGTCCTTTCAGACCGGGGTCAACAAAGTCAGCTGGCTGCTGATCCGCTTCATGTTCGTCATGGCGCCGCTGGTGCTGTTCATCAACGGGTTTACCAAGGGCGACTGGACCGAAGCGCTGCTGTTCGCGCTGTCGATTGCGGTGGGCCTGACCCCGGAAATGCTGCCGATGATCGTCACCTCGACACTGGCCAAGGGCGCGGTGTTTCTGTCGCGCAAAAAAGTCATCGTCAAACGCCTTGATGCGATCCAGAACTTCGGCGCCATGGATGTTTTGTGCACTGACAAAACCGGCACTCTGACCCAGGACAAAATTTTTCTGGCGCGCAACGTCGACGTCTGGGGCAACGACTCCGATGACGTGCTGGAAATGGCCTACCTCAACAGCTACTACCAGACCGGCCTGAAAAACCTGCTGGACGTGGCGGTGCTCGAACACGTCGAAGTCCACCGTGAACTGAAAGTCGGCACGGCGTTTCGCAAGGTCGACGAAATCCCGTTCGATTTCACCCGCCGACGCATGTCGGTGGTGGTCGCCGAGCGCGATCACTCGCACCTGCTGATCTGCAAAGGCGCGGTGGAAGAAGTGCTGGCGGTGTGCGCGCGGGTGCGGCACGGCGTGGTCGATGAAGCGCTGACCGATGACCTGCTGGCACGGATTCGCCAGGTCACTGCCGCCTTCAATGCCGAAGGACTGCGCGTGGTGGCGGTAGCCGCGCGGCCAATGATCGAGGGGCACGACACTTACAGCCTGGCGGATGAGCAGGCACTGACGCTGATCGGTTACGTGGCGTTTCTCGACCCACCGAAGGAAAGCACCGCGCCGGCACTGAAAGCATTGGCCGCTCATGGCGTGGCGGTAAAAGTGCTGACCGGCGACAACGAACTGGTGACCGCGAAAATCTGCCGCGAAGTCGGTCTGGAGCAGCAAGGCCTGCTGATGGGCAACGACATCGAGCGCATGACCGACGCCGAACTGGCCGTGGCCGTGGAGACCACCAACGTCTTCGCCAAACTGACGCCGACGCACAAGGAACGCATCGTCCGTCTGCTCAAAGGCAACGGTCATGTGGTCGGGTTCATGGGCGACGGCATCAACGACGCCCCGGCTCTGCGCACCGCCGACATTGGTATTTCGGTGGACAGCGCCGTGGACATCGCCAAGGAAGCGGCGGACATCATCCTGCTGGAGAAAAGCCTGATGGTGCTGGAGGAGGGCGTGCTGGAAGGGCGCCGCACCTTCGCCAACATGCTCAAGTACATCAAAATGACCGCGAGCTCGAACTTCGGCAACGTGTTCTCGGTGCTGGTGGCCAGTGCCTTCATCCCGTTCCTGCCGATGCTGCCGATGCACCTGCTGGTGCAGAACCTGCTCTACGACATTTCGCAGATCGCCATCCCGTTCGATAACGTCGATGAAGAAATGCTCAAGCAACCCCAGCGCTGGCAACCGGCGGATGTCGGACGCTTCATGCTGTTTTTCGGCCCGATCAGTTCGATCTTCGACATCACCACGTTTGCCTTGATGTGGTACGTGTTCGACGCCAACACCCCGGACCACCAGACCCTGTTCCAGTCCGGCTGGTTCGTGGTCGGGCTGCTGACCCAGACGCTGATCGTGCACATGATCCGCACGCCGAAGATCCCGTTCCTGCAAAGCCGCGCGGCCCTGCCGCTGATGGTGATGACCGCAATCATCATGGCCGTGGGCATCTTCCTGCCGATGGGGCCTCTGGCGCACTACTTCAAATTGCAGGCGCTGCCGTCGCTGTACTTCGTGTTCCTGCCGGTGATTCTGCTGGCATACATGGCGCTGACCCAGGCGGTGAAGGGGTTCTATATCCGCCGGTTTGGCTGGCAATAAACCGTACAAAACCCTGTGGCGAGGGAGCTTGCTCCCGCTGGGCTGCGAAGCGGCCCTAAAAAACCAGGCAGCGCAGAAAGATCACGTCAGCCGGTTATTGGGGCTGCTCCGCAGCCCAGCGGGAGCAAGCTCCCTCGCCACAGGGACCTATGTCGTTCAAGGATTTTCTGATGCAGGCACTCAACAAAATCAACCTGACCTCGCAATAGCGTTGATTCCCCGCTGATGATGGACTAGATGCCTTGGTTTTTAGGAATAGTCCTACAGAAAGCTCTGCAGGTCTTCCGTAGCCTTGCGGCCTCACGAATCTGAAACCCTTCTGGGGGCCCCGGTTGCCGAACAAAGCATTACGTATCCTGATTGCCGACGAGCAGCATTTTCAGCGGATGAGAATCGAGCGCCTGTTCAACCGGCTCGATTACTACCGCGTAGCGCCGGTACAAGACCTTGCGGAATTGCTGACGCTTATCGAGTACGGGAGCGAGCCTTTTGATCTGGTGGTCATCAATGCCTCGCTGGCGGGTGAAGAGCTGGACCTGCCCGATTTCTTCCTCGATAACCCACAGGTTCATCACGCATTGATCTATGACGGCGAGCAGGTGAAGTTGCCGTCGATCCCTGCCTGCGGGCAGCAGAAGGTTCAGGTGAGCCACGCCACGCTGCCTGATCTGGCATGCATTCAGCGGTTGATGGCAACTGCTGATCCTCGATTACCGTTCGTCGGTACTGTCATTTCTGTCAGGTAGTTTTGCGCGGTTTTCCGTGCAAGAGTCTTCGCGCAGCTTTGCGTCTAACCAGGGGCTGGCCCGCGGGCATTACTGGCCCAATCGTCGTGTATTTGCACAGGGAGTTGCCATGAAGTCAGCGCTATTAGCAGACGATCATCCGGTGGTTCGCGCTGCTGTCGCGATGCTGCTTAAACAGCTGGGTTTCAAACTGATTCATCAGGTATCCAGCGGCAACGAGGTCTTTTCGACGATCTGTGAGCATCAACCTGAACTGGTGGTGCTGGATCTGATGATGCCCGGTCTCCCCGGGCTGGATGTGCTGGCCCGCATCCAGGCCAGTGACGTGCAATGCCGGGTACTGGTTTTCACCGGGCAAGAACGCCGGTTTTATCAAGACCGTTGCATGCGTGCCGGCGCCAGGGCTTATGTTTCCAAGGCCAACGATTTGAAGCATTTGCACGAGGCCGTGCTTGCGGTGATGGCCGGTTACACCTATTTCGCCAAGCTGCCGTCGAGTTCGGTGTCGCTGAACGCAATGCAATGCAGCGAGAAGGACATGATCGACAAGCTCTCCGACCGTGAACTGACAATCTTTCTGTACCTGGCCCAGGGAGTGAGCAACAAGGAAATCGGCGAACTCATGAACCTTAGTCACAAGACGGTCAGCACTTACAAGACCCGGTTGACAGAAAAACTCAACGTCGAGTCCAAGGTGCACCTGCGGGATTTCGCCAAACGCAATAATCTGATCTGAATGAAGACCTTCCGACGTTTGCGTTACCCGCTACTCCTCGCTCTGCTGGGCTATCTATGGATATCCAGCGTCTACGCACAACCTCAAACACTGAAATTGCTGGGACGCTCCAACGTCGACGGCTACGACGTCAAACTGTCGGATGCCGATTCGCGGTTGCTGCGACAAAAGGGCCAGTTGGTGCTGGCCGTCTCGGCACCGGATTATCCGCCCTTCGACATCACCACCACCGGCACGGACTACGAAGGGTTGACGGCTGACATTGCAGGGTTGCTCAAGCAACTGTTGCACGTGGAGATCGTCGTTCACCGCTATGCATCGCGGGACGAGGCGGTGCGGGCGGTCAAGGAAAGAAAGGCTGATTTACTGGGAACAGCCAATCGTTATGAGGCCGAGGATCCACAGTTGCGGATGTCCGGCGCCTATGCGGACGATCAACCCGTCGTGCTGACCCGCACGGATTCGACTGCGCCGCTTGACCCCGATCTGGCCAGTAAACGGCTGGCGATGCTGTACCACTATTTGCCCGAGCAGCAAGTGCGGGCGTTTTATCCCAAGGCGAATGTCGAGCTGTATCCCTCGACGCTTGAGGCGGTAGGGGCCGTAGCGTTCCGTCAGGCGGACGCTGTCCTCAGCGATGCGATCAGCGCCAATTACCTGATCAGCAAAAACTACCTCAACAATGTTCAACTGGCCGATTTTTCGCTTCTGGAGTCCGGGCGTTTCGCGTTCGCGATGAGCAGCGACAACCAGCAGCTGCAACGCATTGTCAACCGGGCGCTGGCGGCGATCCCTACCAATGAACGGATGAACATTCTGCGCCGATGGGGTGGCAGCGGGACCTCCATCGCAGGCACTCAAGCCCTGCATTTCAACGTGGTCGAACAACGCTGGCTCGACGATCATCCGCGTGTGCGAGTGGCGATCAACGAAAACCTCATGCCGATTTCATTCATCGACAGTGAGGGCAAGTACCGGGGGATCAGCATTGATGTGCTGGCGAAAATCAGCTTGCGCACAGGCTTGAAGTTCGACATCCAACCGACCCGGTCAGTGGCTGAAATACTTGAATGGATCAGGACCGGACAGGTCGATATGGTTGCCGGGATAAGCCCCAGCATCGAACGTGAAACCGGATTGCGCTTCACCCGACCGTTTTTGACCAGTCCTAATGTGCTGGTGACTCGTATCGCGTCGGACAGTCCCCGAACACTGGATGAAATGGCGGGCAAAAAACTGGCCGTCACCCAGGGCAACAGTGCCGGCGAGTTCATTCGTCAGCACTTTCCGCAGATTGAACTGGTCAATGCGCCATTGACGGCGCAAGCGATGGAAATGGTTGCCGAAGGCAACGCTGACGGCGGCATCAACTCACTGATCGGTGCCCGGGTCATGATTTCCCGGCAGTATCGGGACCGGCTGCAAGTGACCAGCACCGTCGGCACCGATCCGGCCCGCAGCACCCTGGCAACCGGTCGCGAGGCGGTGGTGCTGCATTCGATTCTGGACAAGGCGCTGCTCAGCATTCCACCCGAAGAAATCGATGAAATGACTGGCCGCTGGCGCAATGACCTGATGGTCGAACCAAGTTTCTGGCTGGGGCACCGCCAGGACATTCTCCAGGCCTTTGCCGTCGCCGGTGCCTTGTTGTTGCTGGCGCTGGCCTGGATCGCCTGGCTGCGTCGGCAGATTCGTCTGCGTCAGCAATTGCTCAGTCAATTGCAGGACGCCAAGGATGCTGCGGACGATGCCAACCGTGCGAAAACCACGTTTCTGGCAACCATGAGCCACGAAATCCGCACGCCGATGAATGCGATGCTCGGTATGCTCGAACTGGCGAAGAAGGGAGCGGATGAAGGCGTTACTGACCGTCCTGCCATCGAAGTGGCGTTCAATGCCGGGCAACAATTGCTGGCGTTGATTGGCGACATTCTGGACATCGCGCGTATTGAATCAGGGCATTTGTCCCTGACACCGGAACGGTCCAATCTGCACACGCTGGTCGAATCGGTGTGCCGGGTGTTTGAGGGGTTGGCGCGGCAGAAGGGTCTGGAATGGCACGTCGCTCTGGATGTTCGCAGCAAATGCGACGTGTCGGTCGACTCCACGCGTCTCAAGCAGGTGCTGTCCAATTTGCTGAGCAACGCGATCAAGTTTACCCGTGAAGGCGAAGTGAGCCTGACACTGCGGGTCGAACCCGGGTTGGCGGGGCATCTGGTGGTCAACGTGCGCATTGCAGACACCGGCATCGGCATTAGCGCACTCGATCAGCAGCGCCTGTTCAGATCGTTCGCGCAGGCCGGTAACAATCCGCATTCAGGCCGGCAAGGTTCCGGGCTGGGGTTGGTGATCAGCCGAACCTTGTGCGAAATGATGGGCGGCCGATTGCACCTCGAAAGCTTGCTTGGACGTGGTACGCGGATCGATGTCTGCCTTGAACTGCCCGTGTTGCATCCGCTGCCCTCCTGCGGTGTGCCCGAAGACGAAGGGCTGCCGCAGACGCGTCCGCTGACGATTCTGGTGGTCGATGATTTTCCGGCCAACCGTCTGTTGATGTCCCGGCAGTTGGGCTATCTGGGTCACAGCGTGATGGTCGCCGAGGATGGGCGGCAAGGACTCGAGAAGTGGCGCGAATTTCAATTCGATGTGGTCATGACCGATTGCAACATGCCGGTGTGCAACGGTTATGAACTGACGGGTGCGATACGCGATGAAGAGCGTGCGCAGGGATTGCCGCCCACACTGATTCTGGGGTTGACCGCCAATGCGCAGCCCGATGAGAAGGCCCGTTGCCTGGAGGCGGGCATGGACGATTGCCTGTTCAAACCGATCGGGCTGGCGGAGTTGAGAGCCTGGCTGGCCGCAAGGTTTGCGGGTGAACCGGTGCCAGTTATCGAAGCACTTAAAGTCCCCGAGATCGACTTGAGCGGTCTGCAGCAATACGTCGGCGACGACCATGAATTGATCACGCAATTGTTGCGCGACGTGGTCATGACCAATCGCACTGATCGCGATGAACTGCTCGAGGCGCATGCGAGCGGCGAGCAGCAGGTGCTTCGCACGCTCGCGCACCGTATCAAGGGCGGGGCGTTGATGGTTCGCGCGGTCAGCCTGATCGAGTGTTGCGAGGCACTGGAGCGTGCCTGCGGTGATGGCCACGCTGCGCAGATCGACGCCGCTGTCGATCAGTTGCAGCAGGCCATGACGCGGCTGGACAAAAGCCTGGCGCAGGGCTAAGGTTCAATCCCAGTTCGGCGCGATGCCTTGCGGGCTGGTCAGACGCTGGTCGCGCTCAAGACCGGCGATCAGCGCCATGTCAGCGTCGCTCAGGGTCAGGGCGCAGGCTTTGAGATTGCTTTGCAGATTGGCGCGTCTGGTGGACGAAGGAATCACCGCGTAACCCGATTGCATGGCCCAGGCCAGAGTGATTTGCGCAGGCGTTGCTTGCAGGCGTTCGGCGATCTGCTGAATGACCGGATCTTTCAGCACTTCACCGTAAGCCAGGGTCATGTAGGAAGTGATCCGGATGCCCTGGCTCTGCGCGAACCCGACGACCTTGCGGTTTTGCAGGTACGGGTGGAGTTCGATCTGGTTGGTGGCGATGTGCTCGGCACCGATGGCGGCAATCGCCTGTTTCATCAAATCGACGGTGAAGTTGGAAACGCCGATCCGGCGGGTCAGGCCAAGGTTTTTGGCTTCGAGCAGGGCGCCCATGAATTCCTCGACCGGCACCTGATCTTCCGGGGACGGCCAGTGGATCAGGGTCAGGTCCAGGTAGTCGGTCCGGAGTTTTTTCAGGCTTTCCTTGAGGCTGTCGATCAAGCGGTCTTTGGCGAAGTTGGCGACCCAGATCTTGCTGGTTATGAACAGCTCGTCACGGGCAATGCCACTGGCCGCGATGGCCTCGCCGACCTCGGCTTCGTTCTCGTAGATCTGCGCGGTATCGATGACCCGATAGCCCAGCTCCAGGCCGGTGCTGACCGAATCGATGACCACCTGGCCTTGCAAGCGAAACGTACCAAGACCGAATGCGGGAATAGACATCAATGACTCCAGGGTTTGCAGTGGGAATGGGCACGAGTATCCGCGCCCGCATCCTTGAGAAAAACCGCTGGTGGGGCAAAGCAATGTTTACCGCAAGTCATGAATCAAAAGATCGCAGCCTCGTTTCACTCGACAGCTCCTACAGGGGATTGCGTACTCTGTAGGAGCTGTCGAGTGAAACGAGGCTGCGATCTTGTGATCTTAAACGCTACCCCCGCGCCTCAAGAATCATGCAAGTCGTCGACCCCGTCGCATACAACCGCCCATCCACATCATAAATCCGCCCCTCGGCCAGCGCCGTCGAGCGTCCCAGATGCACAATCTTGCCCTCGGCCCGCACCGGCCCACTGGCGCCGGTCAACGCGCGAACATAGCTGATGCGCAGATCCAGCGTCGTATAGCCCTGGCCTTTCTTCAGTTGCGTATGAATGGCGCAACCCATGCACGAATCCAGCAAGGTCGCCGCATAGCCGCCATGCACGCTGCCCAGCGGGTTGTAATGCCGCGAATCCGGTGTGCCCTGAAAGATGAACAGCCCGGCCGACCATTCGATGGGGATGAAATCCATCAGCGTGCCAATGGGCGGCGAGGGCAGTTCACCGTTGCCGATGCCGTTGAAAAATTCGGTGGGCGACAGCGCGCTGACCTCGGCCATCGACAGACTGCCGGGCCCGGCCAGACGTGCGCGCATGGCGTCTTCCTGTGCAATCCATCGGGCGAGGGTGGCTTCTCGGTTGGGGCTTTGCATTGTCATGTCCTCGGACGGGTGCGGATATTATGGTTGTAATCTGCGCCAATATTATGTCCGGAATAAAAACTCCGCCAGCCCCGCGTGTCGAGTCCCTCACGCAATATCGCTGTGACTGAATTCCTCCCCCAGAAAGTCGATCAACGCCCGCACCGACGGCAGCAGGCCACGGCGCGACGGGAAGATCGCGTGGACGATCCCGCACTTGGGCGCCCAGCCCGGCACCAGTTCCACCAGGCGTCCGGCGGCGATGTCATCGCGCACCACCACGCTGGGCAGGTGCGCGATGCCTATGCCCGCGAGCACCGCGTGACGCAAGGCCAGCAGGTCATCGGTGACCATGCGCGGCGCGTGCCGAATCAGCGCACTGGCGCCGTCCGCGCCGAACAACTCCCACTGATATTCACGCTGCGCCGCGCCCCAGTGCACGCTCGGCAAACCGCTGAGGTCGGCCGGGGAGGCGGGCGACGACAGCCGCTCGGCGAACGCCGGGCTGCCCACCAGGCATTGGGTGCTATTGCCCAGCACCTTCATCACCATGTCGGTGTTTTCCAGCGGCGGAAAGCGTACGCGCAGGGCAATGTCGAAACCCTCGTGAATCAGGTCGACCCGGCGGTTGGTGCTCTCGATGAACAACTCCACCAGCGGGTACTTGAGCATGTAACGAGTCAGCATCGGCCCCACCCAGGAATTGAGCAGCGCGGTCGGGCAACTGATGCGCACCAGGCCCTGAGGCTCGGAGCGGTTGCGTTCGATCAGTTCGGCGGCGCTTTCCGCTTCGACACGCATGGCCAGGCAACGCTGGTAATAGGCCTGACCGATTTCCGTCAGCGAGCAATGCCGGCTGGTGCGGTGCAGTAAACGTACGCCGAGGCGTTCTTCGAGCTCGGCGATGCGCCGGCTGAGCTTCGATTTGGGCATGTCCAGTGCCCGCCCGGCCGCGGCGAAACCCTGATGTTCCACCACTTGGGTGAAGTAGTAGAGGGTGTTGAGGTCTTCCACCATCGTTCTCCATATAGAACGCTAAGGCTGATTTTCGCAGTCTAGCGCACCAAAGGGTTCGGTTTTAAGCTTTCTCCATCGCGTCAAACCACAGATTTGGAGGCAGCATGAAAAACATCATCGGCATCTACACCAGCCCACGGACCCATTGGGTCGGCGACGGTTTTCCGGTTCGTACGCTGTTTTCCTATGACAATCTGGGCAAGCACATCAGCCCGTTTTTGCTGCTGGATCACGCCGGTCCCGTCGAATTCACTCCGACCACCGAGCGTCGTGGTGTTGGTCAGCATCCGCACCGTGGTTTCGAAACCGTGACGATCGTTTACAAGGGCGAACTGGAGCACCGCGACTCCACCGGCAGCGGCGGCAAGATCGGCCCGGGCGATGTGCAATGGATGACCGCCGCCTCGGGAATTCTCCACGAAGAATTCCACTCCGAAGGTTTCGCCAAAACTGGCGGCACCCTGGAAATGGTCCAGCTGTGGGTCAACCTGCCGGCCAAAGACAAAATGGCCGACGCCGGTTACCAGACGATTCTCGACGGCAACATCCCGAGCATCCCGCTCAAGGACAAGGCCGGCAGCCTGCGCCTGATCGCTGGCGAGTTCGACGGCCACACCGGCCCGGCGCGGACATTCACCCCGGTCGACGTCTGGGACCTGCGCCTCAACGGCGGCAAGTTACTGACCCTCGACCTTCATGACGGCCGCAACACCGCGTTGGTAGTGCTGCGCGGCACGGTTCAGGTCAACGGCCTGGAGCTGGTGCGCGAAGGGCAGTTGGCGTTGTTCGAACGCAATGGCAACCAGATCAGTCTGGAAGCCAATAACGATGCAGTGGTGTTGCTGCTCAGCGGCGAGCCGATCGACGAACCCATCGTCGGCCACGGTCCGTTCGTGATGAACAGCGAGCAAGAGATTCACCAGGCCTTTGCCGATTTTCAGTCGGGCCGGTTTGGACGGATGAGCGGTTGAAACACGGAAATAAAGTTGCACCGCGCCAGGCTTGACTGACTACGCTTGTCTGGCCGCGTCTGAACGATCAATCAAGACACCTGTTCGCCGAACTCTTCGGCATCGATTAAAAGCGAGGATGACCCCATGACTACTTCTTACAAACGTCTCGACAAGGATAACGCCGCCGTTCTGTTGGTCGATCATCAGGCGGGCCTGCTGTCTCTGGTGCGGGACATCGAACCGGACCGGTTCAAGAACAATGTGCTGGCTTTGGCTGACCTGGCCAAGTACTTCAAATTGCCGACCATCCTCACCACCAGTTTCGAAACCGGCCCCAACGGTCCGCTGGTGCCCGAGCTCAAGGCGCTGTTCCCGGACGCGCCGTACATTGCCCGTCCTGGCCAGATCAACGCCTGGGACAACGAAGATTTCGTCAAGGCGATCAAGGCCACCGGCAAGAAGCAACTGATCATCGCTGGCGTGGTGACCGAGGTGTGCGTGGCATTCCCGGCGCTGTCGGCCCTGGCTGAAGGCTTCGATGTGTTTGTGGTGACTGACGCTTCCGGCACGTTCAACGAGCTGACCCGCCAATCGGCCTGGGACCGCATGTCGTCCTCCGGCGCGCAACTGATGACCTGGTTCGGCCTGGCCTGTGAACTGCACCGCGACTGGCGCAACGACGTGGAAGGCCTGGCGACCCTGTTCTCCAACCACATCCCGGACTACCGCAATTTGATGACCAGCTACAACACACTGACCAACAGCAAGTAATCACTGACCCACATCGCCCCTTGTAGGAGCTGCCGAAGGCTGCGATCTTTTGATCTT
This sequence comes from Pseudomonas sp. LB3P81, assembly GCF_054897965.1. Lineage (NCBI taxonomy): Bacteria > Pseudomonadati > Pseudomonadota > Gammaproteobacteria > Pseudomonadales > Pseudomonadaceae > Pseudomonas > Pseudomonas sp. LB3P81. Next base: position 5,320,938 of record NZ_JBUBVG010000001.1, read on the forward strand.
TCTAGATCGCCAAAAGATCGCAGGCTTCGCCAGCTCCTACAATACGTGCGATGTTTGCGTCATTGGTCCTTGCTGGAGTTGCTCGATGCTGTCACTGCTCACCAATCACCCGTTGATCTGCGCCCTGATCCTGATTCTGATCGACCTCGGATTGTGGCGCCTGATCAGTGCCGGCGGGAGCAACTGGAAACTGGTGGTGCGGCTGGTGATTTTCGCGCTGTTCAGCATGCTGCTGTTCAACGAGGGTTTGAATCCGCTGGAGCCCCCGCCCTGGGCCGACAATGTGCCGCTGCACCTGGCGGCGACCGGTTTGCAGATCGGTTGGTGGCTGTTCGGCGCGCGGACGCTGACGGTGCTGATCGGCGCGGTGATGATGCAACGGGTCGGGCATACCGGGCGCTTGCTTCAGGATTTGCTCGGCGCGGTGATTTTCCTGATCGCGATCATCGCGGCGCTGGCCTACGTGCTCGACCTGCCGGTCAAAGGCGTGCTGGCCACCTCCGGTGCGTTGGCGATCATCGTCGGCCTGGCGTTGCAAAGCACCCTCAGCGACGTGTTTTCCGGGATCGTCCTCAACACCACCAAACCCTACCAACTGGATGACTGGATCTCCATCGACGGCACCGAAGGCCGGGTCATCGACATCGACTGGCGCGCCACGCGCCTGCAAACCGCCCAGGGCAGCATGGCGGTGATTCCCAACTCGCTGGCGGCGAAAGCCAAGATCGTCAACTTCAGCCGACCGAGCGACATTTTCGGCGTGTCGATCAGCCTGCAACTCAGTCCGCATGCACGGCCACAAACGGTGATCGATGCGCTGGAACGGGCGATGGAGGGTTGCCGTTATCTGCTGAACAAACCGGCGCCGTGCGTTGCGCTGAAAGGTTCGAGTGCCACCGGCGTGGAATACGAAATCAGCGGTTTCGTGGTTTCGATGGATCAGAAACGCATGGTGCGCAACCTGCTGTTCGACCTGGCATTCCGGCACTTGCAGGCGTCGGGCGTGAGCCTGTTGTCCAGCGTCGAATCGAATGCGCCGGTCGCCCTGTCACGCCCGCGGGCGTTGCTGGAAAGTTCGGCGATTTTCTCGACCCTGCGCCAGGAAGAGAAAGAAACCTTCAGCCAGCACCTGACGCTGCAAACCTTCCGTCCCGGGGAAGTGATCCTGCCGGCGGGGGAGGTCAGCGATCATTTGTTCATCATCGAATCCGGCGTGGTGTCGGTGGCGCTGAGCCGCGCCGGGGTCAAGTTCGAGTCCGGGCGCATGGGGCCGGGCGAGGTGATCGGCGAGGGCGGGATCCTGTCGGACACGGCGCTGCCGGCGGACTTCACCGCCATGACGGCCTGCAGCTTGTACCGGATCGAAAAGGACTACCTCAAACCCTGCCTGGATGCGCGGCATGACATCGGCGAAGCGATGAAGGCGTTGCTGGATTTCCGTTTGCACAAGGCCAAGACGTTGACCCAGGAAACGCCGAAGGTGGTGGTGAAGAAGGGGTTTTTGCAGTGGTTGCGGAGTCGGGCTTAGTGATTTTTGGTGGATGGCCGCTGCGCGGTTCGCGAGCAAGTCGAATCGTCGCACCGCCGCTCCCACAATGGACCGAGTTGTTTGGATAAACGGGGTCAAGATGTGAGGGTGTACTGAGCTTTGTGTAAACGGTCATCAGGCTCACCATAAAACCCAGATCAGAAATCCAACGTCACCGACATCCCGCAATGGCCTACCCGTCTTCTGAAATATTGGCTATTTAAGCGACAGGCCGACGGCATTAACTTAGCTCCACCCCCACTTGCTCCCGGAGCCTGCCATGAAACCTCGTATCGATTTCTACACCGCTTCCCCTGATGCGCTCAAAGCCATGATCGCCCTGGAAACCGCCGTCTCGAAGCTGCCGCTGGAAAAGACCCTGATCGAACTGGTCAAGCTGCGTGCATCGCAAATCAACGGCTGTGCTTTCTGCATCGACATGCACACCGCCGATGCCATCAAGGGCGGGGAAACCCCGCGTCGCCTGTTCGCCGTGACGGCCTGGCGCGAGGCACCGTTCTTCACCGATCGCGAACGTGCCGCGCTGCTCTGGACCGAATCCCTGACCCAACTGAGCCTGACCCACGCTCCGGACGAAGACTACGAAGAGGTCTCCGCGCAGTTCAACCCGAAGGAAATGGTCGACCTGACCGTGGCGATTTCTACCATCAATAGCTGGAATCGCCTGGCCGTAGGTTTTCGCAAGATGCCTCAGGCCTGATCAGTGAGCGTCTGGTGATGGCGCGGCCGGTGGTTGCACCTTGCGCATCAAGGGCACCATCGCCGTGGCGATGACGAAACAGACCCCGATCATCAGAAACGCGTCGCCGTAGGTTTGCGTCTGCGCTTCGCGGTAGGTCAGCAGCCATAACTGATGCAGGCTGGCGGTGACACCGGTGTCACCGCTCTGGCCGAGGGCGGCGAAGTTGTTGCCGACCTGGGACAGCCATTGATTCAGGGCTTCGTTGGTGCTGTTGAGGTTTTCCGCCAACCGGGTGAAGTGCAGGTTGGTCCGGTCATTGAGGATGGTCGCGCACACGGCGATGCCGATGGCGCCGCCGAGGTTGCGCATCAGATTGAACAAACCCGAAGCATGTTTGAGCCGGGCTGGCGCCAGTCCGCCGAGGGTCAAGGTGACGGCGGGCGGCACGGCCAGTTGCTGGGCAATCCCTCGAAAGGCTTGCGGCAGCATCAATTCCCTGGCCCCCCAGTCATGGGTGATCGGGCTAAAATCCCACATCGACAACGCGAACAGCCCGAGGCCGGTCATCATGATCCAGCGCAGATCGATGCGGTTGGCCAGAAAGGCGTACAGCGGAATCGCCATCAGCTGGAACACCCCGGTAGAGAAAATCGCCAGACCAATGTCCAGCGCACCGTAGCCGCGTACTCGGCCGAGAAACAGCGGCGTCAGGTAAATCGTGGCGAACAGGCCGATCCCGGTGACGAACGAGAAGAAACAGCCGAGGGCGAAGTTGCGGTCTTTGAGGGCACGCAAATCGACGATCGGGTTGGCCACGTGCAGGGTTCGGCCGATGAAGGCCAGGCCAGCCAGGCCACTGATCCACGCGGTGGTCAGAATCGTGCTGTCACTGAACCAGTTCCAGCGCGGGCCTTCTTCGAGGGTGTATTCCAGGCAGCCGAGAAACAGCGCCAGAAACACCATGCTTATATAGTCGGCGCCCTTGAGCAGCGAGAGTTCCGGCTGGTCGATCTTCACCAGCATCGGCACCGCCACGGCAACGAAAATCCCCGGCACCAGATTGATGTAGAACAGCCAGTGCCAAGAGGATATATCGGTGATCCAGCCACCGATCACCGGGCCCAGGGTCGGTGCCAGCGAAGCGACCGCGCCGATAGTTGCGGCAGCGATTACCCGTTGCTTGCCAGAAAAGAAAATGAACGCGGTGGTGAACACCAGCGGAATCATCGAGCCGCCGATGAATCCTTGCAAGGCGCGGAAGGCGATCATGCTCTGGATATTCCACGCCGCACCGCAGAGCAGGCTGGTGAGGGTAAATCCCACGGCTGACGCGCAGAACAGCCAGCGCGTGGAGAACACTCGGGAGAGCCAGCCGGACAACGGAATCACGATGATTTCGGCGATCAGGTAGCTGGTCTGCACCCACGCGGTTTCATCGGTGCCCGCCGAGAGTCCGCCACCGATATCACGCAATGAGGCGGAGACAATCTGGATGTCCAACAGCGCAATGAACATGCCGATGCACATGGTGGCGAAGGCGAAGACCTTGGTCGCCGTCGCCATGCTGGCGGCGTTGAACGGTTGCGCGGGGACGGCGAGGGCGCGGCTCATGGCGCGCTGGCCACGGTTGGGGTTTCAGGCTCCTTGCGCGTATCCACTTCAGCGGTCACCGACAGGCCCGGACGCAGATGACCGAGCACGCCATCGGCCGGATCGAGCACGATCCGCACCGGCACCCGTTGCACGATCTTGGTGAAGTTGCCGGTGGCGTTTTCCGGTGGCAACACACTGAATTGCGATCCACTGGCTGGCGCGAGACTGTCCAGATGACCGTGGAATGCCTGACCCGAGAGCACGTCGGCATGAATGACCACGCGTTGGCCCGGTGTCATGTGCGCCAGTTGGTCTTCCTTGAAGTTGGCATCGACCCACAGCCCGCTCGCCGGCACCACCGACAACTGTTGCGAACCGGCCTGCGCATACGCACCGACCCGCGCCCGGCGATTGCCGATCACGCCATCCATCGGTGCGCGCAACTCGGTGTAACCGACGTTCAGTTGCGCCAGATCACGATCGGCGCGGGCCTGCATCAGCGCGGCACGGGCCTGCTGTTTCTGGGTTGCGATCACATTCAATTGGCGTTGCGCGGCCAGCAATTCGGCCTGGGCTTTCGAGCTGAGCGCTTGCGCCGTCTTGAAGGTGGCGTCCGCGCGCTGGGCGCTTTCCACCGAGACGGCATTGCTGCTCACCAGTTTTTTGTAGCGCGCGTTGTCATCCCGCGAGCGGGCGGTTTCGGCGCCGGCGGCGTCGATACCGGCGCGGGCCTGACCGATCACCGCCTGTTGCAATTGTTCCGTGGCGTCGAGGTTGGCGAGCAAGGCTTCTTCGGCGGCGACCGCGCCTTCGGCTTTGGCCAGGTTGGCGCGGTAGTCGCGGGAATCGAGACGGATCAGCACATCACCGGCCTTCACTTTCTGGTTGTCGGTGACCAGCACTTCTTCGATGTAACCGGCGACTTTCGGCCCGATCACCGTCACGTCGCCACCAATGTAGGCGTCGTCGGTTTCCTCGATGAAACGGCCGGCGGTCCACCAATGCGCGGCGTACACACCGGCCAGCACCAGTGCAGCGATGCCCAATGACGACAGGAGCAGGCGTTTGAGCAGGGGAGGCTTTGGAGTGGTCACCGGGACAGCCAGGTCGGGCTCAACGGAGGACATGCTGGTCATGGAAGATTACCTGTAGGAAACGGCATTTAATTACGCACGTAATATGACGCATGTCATATTTGGTGGCAATTTATTTTTTTCGCCGGTCGTCAGGTGGTTCGCTCGATGTGAATCAGTCAAAGATGGGGTGATTGATCTGGCGCTTTCGCGGGCAAGTCGGATCGCCGCACCGCCGCTCCCACATGACCGCGTTCCTTCTGAAGGAATGCATTCACTGTGGGAGCGGGCTTGCTCGCGAAGGCGGCTTCAGAGACGACAGAGATTTCGGGGGTAATGATTACTGCGACTGCAGAGGAAAAGATCAAGGGCTGCGTCACAGGGTGTTCGCCACGTTCATCCAGCAAAGAAATGACACAAACGGAAATGGGAGACGGTCATTTCGGAAGCGTCTCACAGCCAGAGTTTGAGCTTCCCGATAGGGTCAATGGTCCCCAGCACCCTGCCGGGACACTCCCAAGGAAGAACGAACCATGACCAGTAAGGCCGTTATCGTTTTCAGCGGCGGACAGGACTCGACCACCTGCTTGATCCATGCGTTGCCGCAGTACGATGAAATTCATTGCATTACGTTTGATTATGGCCAGCGCCACCGTGCAGAAATTGAAGTGGCGCAACAGCTTTCAAAACGGCTTGGCGTGAAGGTGCACAAAGTATTGGACACTTCATTGCTGAATGAGCTGGCCATTAGCAGCCTGACGCGTGACAACATTCCGATTGCAAAGAGTACGGGTGGGGGCGTGCCTGATACGTTCGTACCTGGCAGGAACATTCTGTTTTTAACTCTGGCTTCAATTTATGCCTATCAAGTGGGCGCTGAGGCTGTAATTACAGGTGTCTGTGAAACAGAGAGCTCTGGTTATCCTGATTGTGGTGATGAGTTTATTAAAGTGTTGAACAGCGCCATTCGTATGGGTATGGACTATAAGATACGAGTCGAGACGCCGCTTATGCGGTTGAACAAAGCTGAGACTTGGGCATTGGCTGATTATCACAAGCAGCTGGATCTGATCAGATACCACACATTGACTTGCTATAACGGCATAACGGGAAGTGGGTGCGCGGATTGTGATGCATGTGCTCTTCGTGCGAAAGGATTGAATGAATTTCTGAAAAATGGAGCGGAGGTCAGGAGCAATTTAAAAATAAAACTAGCGCTCTAAAAGTTGAATTAGCTGTTGGGGGAGTTAGCTGTTAGTAATTCCCCCAGGCTTTATGCAGGTTGGCCTGCAGCTATATACTTCTTAAATAGTGATCTTGCTCCGTAGGCAGGTAAAATGTTGAAAACTGCGAAGCACATTTTTATAGCTATTTGAATATAGACGATATGAAGTATGTCGCTATTTTGCATGGTTCCGTAAAATGCAATAAAGCAAAAAAGAAAGCTGTCTATAATCACTGCAAAGAAAGTACTAAAAAATACCCGGAAAAATAGAAATCTGGAGTTTGTTAATTCTTTTATCCTGCATAGAAGATAAGAATTGACGTATTCCGAGAAAAGAAAAGATATACAGGAGGCTACTAACACAGATGACACATGCGTAATCACCTCGCTGTAGGGTTCGTCGAGTTTCCAGCCGGGCAAGCCGGGAAGATAGCTAGTTCCACTTAGTAATATGATGATAAACGCATTGCTTGCGAAAGCGAACAGTATGGCTCGTCTTGCGAGTCTAATGCCGTAAGCTTCATTTAGTATGTCAACTACTAAAAACGTCAGTGGGTATAGAAAAACGCCAGGAGTAACAACTATGTCAAATAATTCTATGTATACAAGTTTCGTCGCGGCAACATTTGTGAATATGTAGAGTGCGAAAAGCATTAAGTTGAGGGCAACGTACGTCATCCACGACCTTTCGTGGCGATCATTCATTTCGTAGGTGGTTAATGCAGTACCACCAGAATAATATTTTCGATAGATGTCCTTGATTTCTACCTTGTTTAGGTTGTCTATTATTTCGCTTCTCAATATTTCGCCTAGCTTTACTTTTACGATTTTTCCTGTGGAGATCACCATGATAACGACAAGGTTTTTACTTTTTTCAAATCCCAATAATTTGTATTTGCTGTTTTCGAGTTCATTCCTATTTTCCATTAAACCTTTCCTCTAAAATATCTCCAATAATATAAGTGGTATCAGAGTTAAAGTAATTGCCGCTGGCTATGGTTAGTCTATTCGTTACTTTGTCGTACCCTAACTTGTCTGTGCTGCCATTTGATAAGCCCCTTTTGACTATCAAAATATCCCCCGTCTCGTTCATTTCACTGATTTCATTCTCGAGAAGCACACCTATTAAATTACAGGCCGTGCCGAAGTAATAGGTCAGCGGGTGCGTGATAGCCAACTCACCAATTCTTTTGTCCAGACTCTGAAGCAGAAAACTTTCTCTAATGATCGGGATCGCTACCGGGTTCATGTTTCCGTGTGGAGAGGCACTGCTCTCTATTATTTCTTTTTCTTCAAAATCGACCGTCTCTATTTCTTTATAAGACACGCCAAAAAAATCTGATATTTTTCGAATGGTCGATTGTTGTACATGGGTTACCCTTCCTTCCAGAATGTTATAGATGGTTGTTCGGGTTAATCCGCTGGAATTACACAAGGAAAGCCGGGTCTCTCCACGGCTTTTTATCAGGTACTTTATGTTGTTCTTCAGTTTTTCTGTTCTGTCTTTCTTGTGCATTCAATATCTACCATTTGCCTGTTGTTGCAATAGATTGCGCGTGCATAGGTGGCTCTCGTTGAACGCAGCATCCTACACATCTGTCGCCTAGACAAAAATAATAATTTTTTTCAAAAAATCGAACAATGGTGAAAGTGTTTTTTATTTCGTGATTTGGTGTTGTCATTGTATGTAAGACGCTGCCTACCATGATGAAAGAATTGTCTTACAGTAACTGTGAAGTTATTGTCGAGGGAATCATTTAATTACACAGATGTTCAGTTATTTGATTAATAAAATGGAATTTTCTGGTAATAAATCTACTGGTCCGCCATGTATAACCGTCAACCAATTTTGGTTGGCAAGAGACGGACGCTTTCTCAACCTTGCAAGGAGCTCCGGCATGAAAAAAGCCACCCCAATTGCAACCGAACAGTCAGGCCTTCCGGCCCGCGACACCGTCCATTCACCCAAGCCCTCTAAAGTCTCCGAACAACTCGTCAGCGTGCCCCTGCGCAATCACAAACGTCCCGAATCAGCCAGCCATTTCTTCACCATAGTGCCGGATGCCGATACGGAAGCCATGCTCTGTCACGCCTCGGAAACGCTTGCTTCCCTGAGTGTGATGGCCACCGATCTCGCTCGGGAACTCGAGGGGCCGCGTCGCCAAATCATATTGACCATCCAGCAACTGTCCGCAATTGGCGAGCTGTTGGTCAATCGAGCGCTGGATAACTTGCAGCCGCCCCGTGGGTCGTCTTAAGTGCCGTCCAACGGCCAACGTTGAGTAGTTGTGTTCTTTTCCCAATGGAGGTTTTTCGTCATGGATCGATACATGCCTGTTACCGGCATCGACTGCAGCGTCCCGTCATTGCTGATCGACACTGAAGCGCCACTGGACGTGTTGCATGAAACCGCGGCCTACCGCATTCGTACCGCAACGCAACTGCTGGAGAGTTTTGCGTGTGGCGAAGGTGTCCACAGTGAGCTGGCGCGAGTGTTGGTGACTTCACTGCGCGATGGCTGTGATCTGCTGGATGTTGTGGGGCGACGATTGCAGGGGCAGGTTTCAGAGTAGAAAAACGGGCGCCTCTCAGCGCCCCATTGCTTCCGGTTAATAGGAAGCATTACTATTCACGCCCCGTCTTCACAGCACACCGCAATGACCCCCAAGCTGCCCCGCAGACAGGGCTTTTTCGAGCATTACGAAGAGTTGGTTGGCACCTGGACCCGTCGCCTGAGAAATCGTCAGCAGGCTGAGGATCTGGCCCACGACACCTTCGTGCGGGTGCTTGAGTCCGATTCGGCGACGGTGGAACAACCCCGGGTGTATTTGCACCAGACCGCTCGCAACATCGCGGTGGATGGTTATCGGCGTGAGGATCGGCGGGGCGCCATGGAGTCGGAGGCGGTCGATCACAGTGTGTCGTCGTCCGGCGACCCGGAGCATTTCATGCAGGCGATCCAGTTGGCTGATTCCATCGAACGGGCGCTTACCGAGCTGCCGGTCAATTGTCGCAAGGTGTTCGTCTGGCAGAAGATCGAGGGCCTGACCCAGGCCGAAATCGCCGAACGCCTGGGACTGTCCAAGAACATGGTGGAAAAGTATATGATCCGCACCCTGCGGCATCTGCGCGACCGCCTCGACGGACTGCAATCATGATGTGCGCTGGCTTTTGCAGGAGCTGGCGAAGCCTGCGATCTTTTGGCGGCGTTGAAATCGCCGAACATCAAAAGATCGCAGCCTTCGGCAGCTCCTACACGAAACAAAGGCGCCGTACCTTCTCACCCCCAGCCAAACAGGAACTTCCATGATGGATACTCGTGATTGTGCGTGCGGGCAAACAACGGTTCGCGATGAGGCGGCGCAGTGGTTTGTGCGTTTGCAGGAGCCGGCCGTCGACGTCGAGGAATATCGACGCTTCGAGCTGTGGCTGAACGAGCACCTTCAGCATCGCGATGAATTTCAATTGCTTCAGGGCTTGTGGACGGCGGTGGATCTTGTGCCCGCCGCGCGTCTGCAAGCCTTGTGTGAAACCCCGCCGGCCCGCAGCAAACGTCGTCCGCTGATGCGTTATGCGGTGGCGGCCAGTGTATTGGCCGTGGCGCTGGGTTTGGGGCTGTTCAGCGGTTTGAATCAACCGGCGCCTTATACCGCCGAGTATTCGACAGCGCTGGGCGAGCGTCGCCAGGTGGCGTTGCCGGACGGTTCGGTGATCGATCTGAACAGCCGCAGCCGCCTTCAGGTGCGCTATGAAAAAGGCCATCGAGGCATCGAGCTGACGGAAGGCGAGGCCATGTTCAGCGTCGCGCACGACAGCGATAGGCCGTTCGTGGTCCAGGCGGGCAGCGGCAAGGTCACGGTTACCGGCACCCGCTTCGATGTGCGTCGCGGCGTCAGCGAAACCCGAGTCGTGGTGGAGCAGGGCACGGTCAAGGTTCAGGGGCGCGGTGCGCCCGACAACGAATTCATCAGCCTCACCGCCGGCCTCGGTACACGCGTCGACGCCCAAGGCACTGTCGCGGCGGCATATGCCGTTAACCCGGCGGAATTGACCGCCTGGCGCAGCGGCAAACTGGTGTTCAACAACGCCAGCCTGGCCGAAGTGGCCGAGGAAGTGTCGCGCTATCGGGAGAAATCCCTCACCGTCGGCAACGACAAAGTCGGCCATCTGCGCCTGACCAGCGTGTTCAAATCCGACAACACCGACGCGCTGCTCAAGGCCTTGCCGAACATCCTGCCGGTGGCCGTGCGCACCCTCGATGACGGCAGTCAGGAAATAATTTCAAAGTAAATTCAGGTTTTTTTCGAGTTCATCGTCTTCTTGTCCAACTGCAACTGGTTTGCATTAACAAACGCACACTTTTGCGATCCACAGGACTACGTTCGACGTGAAAAAATCCACCGCTAAAAACAACGCCGCTAGAAACAACAAACGCCCTTGGTTGCCGCTGGCCCTTGCGCTGGCGGTCAACGTTGCGCTGCCTCAGGCCTTTGCTGCCGACGCGATCCACATCCCGGCGCAACCCCTGGGTCAGGCGCTGAGTGAACTGGGTCAACAAACCTCGCTTCAGGTGTTCTTCAGCCCTGAGCTGGTGGCCGGCAAGCAAGCCCCGGCGGTGGACGGCAATCTCTCGCCGGAACAGGCCCTGCGCCAGTTGCTGCAAGGCAGCGGCCTTGAGTATCAGATCGACGAAGGTTCGGTGACCCTGACTCCCGCGCCGACTTCCGCCGCCAACGGCCCGCTGGAACTGGGCGTGACCGACATCAAAGTGGTCGGCGACTGGCTCGGTGACGCCGATGCCGCCGTGGTGCAAAACCACCCTGGCGCTCGTACGGTGATTCGCCGCGAAGCCATGGTCGAGCAGGGCGCAATGAACGTCGGCGACGTGCTCAAGCGTGTGCCCGGTGTGCAAGTGCAGGAAGCCAACGGCACCGGCGGCAGCGACATCTCCCTGAACGTCGGCGTACGAGGCCTGACGTCGCGCCTGTCGCCACGCTCCACTGTGTTGATCGACGGCGTGCCGGCAGCGTTTGCCCCGTACGGCCAGCCACAGTTGTCCATGGCACCGATTTCCTCGGGCAACCTTGAGAGCATCGACGTGGTACGCGGTGCCGGCTCCGTGCGCTACGGGCCGCAGAACGTCGGCGGTGTGATCAACTTCGTGACCCGCGCCATCCCGGAAAAAGCCTCCGCTGAAATCGGCACCACCCTGGAAACCTCCCAGCACGGTGGCTGGAAGCATATCGACACGGCGTTTGCCGGCGGTACCGCGGACAACGGCATCGGCGTGGCGCTGTTGTACTCGGGCGTGAACGGCAACGGTTACCGTGAGCGCAACAACGGCAACGACATCGACGACGTGATTCTCAAGACCCATTGGGCACCGACCGATGTCGACGATTTCAGCCTCAACCTGCACTACTACGACGCCAGCGCTGACATGCCCGGCGGCCTGACCCAGAAGCAATACGACGCCAATCCGTTTCAGTCCGACCGCAACAACGACAACTTTAGCGGGCGCCGCAAGGACATTTCGTTCAAGTGGGCGCGGCAGATCGATGACCGCACCCAGGCCGAAGTGCTGACCTACTACTCCGACAGCTTCCGTGGCAGCAACATCGCCGCCCGCGATCAGAAGACCCTCGGCTCGTTCCCGCGCACTTACTACACCTTCGGCATCGAACCGCGGGTGTCCCATGTGTTCGACGTCGGCCCGACCACCCAGGAAGTCAGCGTCGGTTATCGCTATCTCAAGGAAGGGATGCACGAAGAGGCCAGCCGTCTGGCATTGGTCAATAACGAGCCGGTGGCGCGCCCGGGTTCGGACGGCCATGTGTATCAGGACCGCACCGGCGGCACTGAAGCCAACTCGGTGTACATCGACAACAAAATCGACGTCGGCAACTGGACGGTCACGCCCGGCATCCGTTTCGAACACATAAGCACCGACTGGCACGATCGCCCCGTGCTCGACACCGCCGGCAAGCGCGTACTGGAAAAGAACCGCAGCATCGAAAGCAACGAGCCGCTGCCGGCCTTGAGCGTGATGTATCACATTTCCGATGCCTGGAAGCTGTTCGCCAACTACGAAACCTCGTTCGGCAGCCTGCAGTATTTCCAGCTCGGCCAGGGTGGCACGGGTGACAACACCGCCAATGGCCTGGAGCCGGAAAAGGCCAAGACCTATGAGGTCGGCACGCGCTACAACGATGACGTGTGGGGCGGCGAAGTGACGCTGTTCTACATCGACTTCGATAAAGAGTTGCAGTACATCAGCAACGACGCGGGCTGGACCAACCTCGGCGCGACCACGCACCGAGGGATCGAGGCTTCGGTTCACTACGACATGGCGGCACTGGACCCACGGCTCGACGGCCTGACCGCCAACGCCGGGATCACCTACACGCGCGCCGTTTATGAAGGCGAGATTCCCGGCTTCAAGGGCCGCGACCTGCCGTTTTACTCGCGTCAGGTAGCGACCGCCGGGCTGCGTTACGACATCGACCGCTGGACCTACAACCTCGATGCGTTTGCCCAGTCCAAACAGCGCTCGCCGGGCGTTGCGGTGAATGGCGACGGCAGCTTCACCAACAACTACATCACTGAAGGCACCGCCGACGGTCAGTACGGCGACATTCCGGGTTACGTCACCTGGAACGTGCGGGGCGGTTATGACTTTGGCGCGCAGCTGTCGAACCTGAAAGTCGGCGCCGGGGTGAAAAACATCTTCGACAAGCAGTACTTCACCCGCTCCAGCGACAACAATTCGGGCATGTACGTCGGTGCGCCACGCACGTTCTTTGTGCAGGCCAGCGTCGGGTTTTAAGAGCCAAGATCAAAAGATCGCAGCCTGCGGCAGCTCCTACATTTGGATGGCATACCTCCTGTAGGAGCTGCCGCAGGCTGCGATCTTTTACTTCAGACTTTCAACACTTTCCCGCCGATAGCGACCGCCATCAGCAACACCGCCATCAACCCAAAGGCAAAACTCAAACTGCTGCCGTGGGCGATGAAACCGATCACCGCAGGCCCCGCCAGAATCCCCGCATAACCCAGCGTCGTAATCGCAGGCACGGCCACGCTTTCGGGCATCACCGTCTGTTTGCCCACGGCGGTGTACAACACCGGCACGATGTTTGAACAGCCAGCCCCCAGCAGCGCATAACCCACCAGCGCCAGCTCCCAGCTTGGTGCGAATGTCGCCAGAAACAGACCCCCGGCCGCCGTCAGCCCACCCAACACGATCACCCGAGTCGCGCCGAGGCGGTGGACAATCGCGTCTCCGGTCAACCGGCCCACGGTCATGGCCAAGGCAAACGCGGCATAGCCCAATCCTGCATACGCTGTGTCGATCCCGCGTTCCTGCGCCAGGAACACCGCGCTCCAGTCGAGCGCAGCACCTTCGGCGAGGAACACGATGAAGCACATTGCGCCGATGAACAGCACGATGCCGTGGGGAACGGCAAACGCCGGCCCCGAACTTTCACTGCCATAGGGCAACAAGTGCGGCGCGGCTTTGCACAGCGCGATCAGCAGCAGCACGATCACCACCAGCGTTGCCCCCAGCGGCGAAACCCCAAAGCCGAGCAACGCGCTGACGCCCGCCGCCCCGATAATCCCGCCAAGGCTGAACAGCCCGTGGAAGCCCGACATCATGGTCTTGCCGCTGGCCCGTTCGACGATCACCGCTTGCAGGTTCACCGTCGAATCCACCGTGCCCAGGCCCGCGCCGAACATGAACAATGCCGCGATCAGCGCGGGTATCGACGACACCGTCGCCAACAGCGGCAGGGCTGCACAGATCAACAAGGTCCCGCCGACCGCCACGCGCCGGCAGCCGAAACGCGTGGCCAGGATCCCGGCCATCGGCATCGCCAGAATCGAGCCTACCCCCAGGCACAACAACAGCAAACCGAGGGTCCCTTCGTCCAGCCCGGCCCGCGCCTTGGCGTACGGCACCAGCGGCGCCCACGCGGCAACCCCGAACCCGGCGATGAAAAAAGCCACGCGGGTGGACATCTGTTCCAGGCGTCCGGGCACGAAGGTGGTCCGGGTGTTGAGGTTGGTCATATCGATCCTTGGCAAAAACGTAGCGTCCCCAAGGGACAGTGACTCACCGGTGAGGTTCGATCAGCGTCCGGACGGTTTCGCGTTCAGGCAGGGCGACATCCTTGCACAGCCCTTCGGTGATTCGCGATATGTTGTCGCCTTCGATGTTTGTTCAGGAGGCGCCATGACGCGGTTCTACGATGCTCGAGGCAATATCTACGCGGTGGTGGCGCCGGACGCGGTGCGTCGCGAAGGGATCGATTTACCTGAACAGGCCAGTCTCGCGGCGCAAGCCCGTACGGCATGGGCGTTGTCGGCCATCGAGGCGTTCTGCGCCTGGGCGCCGGGCACGCAACCGACCGGCAGCAAGGACCATCGCTGCGATGGTCTGCTGGTGGGGCCGTTTCAATCAGCGCCGCCGTTCGATCTGTTGATCGTCAACACCGACGGCACCTTGGCTGAGCGCAGTGGCAACGGGCTGACGATTTTTTCCCGGGCGCTCAGTGACCAAGGGCTTTTCCCGGAGAACGAGGCCTGTGTGCTCAGGGTTCATCACGACAAGGCCGATACGCCTTCACCGGGTGAAACATCCGTGAACAGCGCGCAAGTCGAAGGCGTGCAGGGCTTCTGGCTGGATCTGGGCAAACCGGCGTTCGGGCCGGAGGCGGTCAGTGCTCAAGGCGTGCCCGGCGTGGCATTCAACGATCGCGAGCTTAGCCATGTACAACCGCTGTCGGCACTGGATCCGGCCTGGTCTCGCAGCCAGTTCGTGCGGGTCGGCAATCCGCATTGCGTAACCCTTGTGGACAATGCGCAGGCATTGCCGGCGAATGAGCAGATGCGTGAGGCGAGGTTGTCCGAAGGCTTGACGCAAATTGCCTACGCCATGCCGACCGGGGCAGGGCGGCCGTGTCCGGCGGGGATCAATTTGCAATGGGCGATGCGTGAGTCCGAGGGGCGAATTGCTGCTCGGGTGTTTGAACGTGGAGAAGGGCCGACCGCGTCGTCCGGCACCAGTGCGAGCGCGGTGGCGTGCGCGGCCTGGCGGGTGGGTTGGGTGAGCGTCGGCGAGGTGAAGGTGGTGATGCCTGGTGGTACGGCGCCGATTTTGCTGGAGGAAGAGCAGGGCGAATTGAGTCGGGTCAGCCTGTTTGGTACGGCTCGGTTGATGAGGTGATATTGAGATTGCCTTCGCGAGCAAGCCCGCTCCCACATTCGACCGCGTACTTATCCGGCGACTCGGTCAAATGTGGGAGCGGGCTTGCTCGCGAAGAGGCCGGCACAATCACCAAAAATTCAGGGTAGGTCCGCCCATTCCACCACCGGCATCTGCCGCTTCATCAACACCTTCCCACCGCGAACCGAATACAGCGGCAACCCCTGACTACGAATCACCTCGTAATCACTGTCCGCCGACAAAATCAGCAAATTCGCCGGCCGCCCGCGCTCCAGTCCATAGCGGTCACCCAACGCCATGGCCTTGGCGCTGTTGTCGGTCACCAGGTCCAGCGCGCTTTGCAGGTTGCGATACCCGAGCATGTGACAGATGTGCAGACCCGCTTCAAGCACCCGCAAAATGTTGCCGTTACCCAGCGGATACCACGGATCAACGATCGAATCCTGACCGAAACACACGTTCATCCCCGCTTCGAGCAACTCATTGACCCGGGTGACGCCCCGGCGTTTCGGGAAGTTGTCGAAGCGGCCTTGCAGGTGAATGCTTTCGGTCGGGCAGGAAACAAAACTGATCCCCGAATGCCCGAGCAGGCGAAACAGTTTGGCGCAGTACGCGTTGTCGTAAGAACCCATGGCCGTGGTGTGGCTGGCCGTGACCCGCGAACCCATGTCGCGACTGCGGGCTTCCTCTGCCAGCACTTCAAGGAAGCGCGAATGCGGGTCGTCGGTTTCATCGCAATGCACGTCCACCAGGCAACCGGTGCGTTCGGCCAGGTCCATGAGGAATTTCACCGAACTCACGCCCTGATCGCGGGTGTATTCGAAATGCGGAATCCCGCCGACCACGTCCGCGCCCATGCGGATCGCTTCCTCCATCAACTCGCGACCGTTGCGGTACGACTCGATGCCTTCCTGGGGAAACGCGACGATTTGCATGTCGATCAAATGCCGGCTTTCCTCGCGCACTTCGAGCATCGCCTTCAGCGCGGTGAGCTGCGGGTCGGTCACGTCGACGTGAGTGCGCACGTGCTGGATGCCGTGGGCGGCGAGGGTCTGGATGGTCTTCTTCGCCCGGGTTTTGGTGTCCTCTTCGGTGATCGTCACCTTGCGCTCGCCCCAGCACTCAATGCCTTCGAACAGCGTGCCGCTCATGTTCCAGCGCGGCTCGCCGGCGGTCAGCGTGGCGTCGAGGTGAATGTGCGGCTCGACGAAGGGTGGCACCACCAGGTTGCCACCGGCGTCCAGATCATCGGGGCCCAGGGTCGGCGCTTCGGTCTGACGGGCAACGTTGCTGATCAGGCCGTTTTCCAGGTGCAACTCATGCAGGCCTTCTTGGTTGCGCAGGCGGGCGTTGATGATGTGCATCAGGCGAATCCTTTTAGAGATCTTGTAATGGTGCGTTGGCGGTGCGGGCACCGAGCAGGCCGGTCAATAGCACATACGTTAGCGCGGCAGCGGCAATCCCTACCAGCGGCGCGACCCACGGCGAACCGAACGCGGCGGCCGTGCCGACCGCGTAAGCACCCAGGCCGGACCAGTTGAAGGCCGGCAATTGCGCTTCGGCCAGTCGAGGATATTGACCACGGTAGCGAAAGAAAAAGTCCGCCATGATCACGCCGCCGATCGGCGGAATCACCGTGCCCAGCAGAATCAGGTACGGCACCAACAGGTCGTACATGCCCAGCAATGCCAGCAGCGTGCCGATCACCGCGCCGGCCAGGGTCACGGTCTTGCGCCGACCAGTGCGCAGCAGGTTGCAACCGGCAACGGCGAAGTTGTAGATGGTGTTGTCCTGGGTGCTCCAGATGTTCAGCAGCAACATCGCCATCGCCGCCATCGCGAAACCTTGCAACAGCAGCACTTCGACCACGTCCGGTTGCTGGTAGACGATGGCCCCGTAGGCGCCGATCAGCACCATCAGGCCGTTGCCGATGAAGAAACCGATCAGGCTGGCCAGCACCGCGACCCGCGCCGAACGGGAAAAACGCGTCCAGTTGGTGGCTTGCGTGGCGCCGCTGACGAAGGTGCCGAACACCAGGGTGATCGCGGTCGACCAGTCCAGAGTGCCGGTCGGGACCACGGCCAGCAAGCCATCGAGCCCGCCGACTTTCACCGTGGCGACCCACATCGACAGCATCAGCAGCAACATCATCGCCGGCACCGCGATGTACGACAGAATCTCCAGTCCGCGATAACCGACGTACGCCGTGGCGCAAAACACCAGGCCGAACACCACCATCAGACCCAGCACGGTGCCTTCGCTCAATTCGAAATACTTGCCCAGCACCACGGCCGCCGTGGCCGTGCCCCAGGCGTACCAGCCGATCTGGGTGAAACCGAGGATCAGGTCGCTGAGCTTGCTGCCCACCTCACCGAAGCAGAACCGCCCCATCAACACCGAATTGAGGCCGCTCTTGAAGGCGATGTAGCCCAGGCCTGCGGCGTAGAGGCCCAGCAACAGATTGCCGACGATGATCACCGCCATCATCTCGCCGAAACTGAACGCAACACCGAGCTTGCCGCCGGCGAACATGGTGGCAGTGAAAAAGGTGAAACCCAGCAACACCATGGCCGTGGAGGCCAGGCCTTTGCGGGCATGCATCGGGACTTCGCTGAGGGGGTAATCGTTGCCGGGATCGTTGGGCGTCATGGGGCGTTCCTTGCTGAATGGGTGACGCGAGAGGGGGTTGCAGTGGTCGTGCCAAGCGGGGTGGATGTGGTTATGTATAGACGAGCGCGAAAGTTTGGAGCGCGGAAGGGCACGAAACCGGTGCACCTGCAGGAACACAGAACCCATGTGGGAGCGGCGGTGCGACGATTCGACTTGCTCGCGAAGGCGGTGGGTCAGTCGACATCTCTGTTGCCTGACCCACCGCATTCGCGAGCAAGCCCGCTCCCACAATGGATTCGGTTTCGTCAGGGGGATTGGGGCAAAAACCGCAACAACGCCGCGACGATGGCTTCGGGTGCATCTTCCTGAACCAGATGCCCGGCATTGGGGATTGGGTGAAACTGCGCCCCCGGAATCATCTGCTGCAGTGCTCGACCACGTTCGATGGGAATCCACTGGTCATCCTCACCCCACAGAATCTGCACCGGGCAACGAACCGTCGGGTACAACCCTTCAACCTCGCGGGTAAAGCGCTCATCCATTTGCGCGATCTGCCGGTAAAACCCCGCTTGCCCCGGATCGCCCAACCACGGATGGACGTAAGGGGCGAGTCCTCGTCCGGGATTTCCCGCTTGATCGCCCCACGAATATAGGCCGACACGATTGCCCGTTGAATGTAATCAGGCAGTCCGCTGAACGCCGCCTCATGCTGGCGCACATGCTGCACAAACGGCGAACCCCAGGGCGTCAGCGCCACCGGGTCGATCAGCGTCAGGCTGCGGTAATTTTTCCCGTTCAGAAGGTGCGCGCGCAGTACCGTGGCACCGCCGAAATCGTGAGCCACCACGTCCGGACAGCCCAAGCCCCAATGTACCAGCAGTTGCGCCAACAGCTCGTTCTGCACGCCAAGGGACACATCACCCTCGACCTTCTTGGACAGCCCATAGCCCAACAAGTCGAAGTAGTGCACCCGGTGCGAAGTGATGAAGTGCGGCGCTATCCGGTGCCACACATAAGAAGAGAAGGGCGTGCCATGCACAAACACCATCGGCGGGCCATTGCCCCGAACGGCGTAGCGAACGGAGTGCCCGTTGAAGCGATAGGTCTGAGCAAGCGGCCAGTCAGTCATGGGGGCGTCCTCTTGGCAGGTGCATGCCAAAAAGCATAGGCATAAAAAAACAGCCGAAGAAGGCTGTTTAATTACCCAACTGACGAAACGCATTCCCCCCTGTGGGAGCGGGCTTGCTCGCGAAGGCGGTGTGTCAGGCAGCAGAGATGTCGACTGATACACCGCCTTCGCGAGCAAGCCCGCTCCCACAGGGGGATTTGTGTTGTCTGGTTTATTCGCCGCGGTAGATGCAACCGCTGGTGCACGTCTCGTGGATGCGGATCGCGCTGAGTTCTGGCAGCAATGGCTTGAGTTCGGCCCAGATGAATTTGGCCAACACTTCACTGGTCGGATTCTCCAACCCCGGAATGTCATTCAAATAGTTGTGATCCAACCGCTCATACAACGGCTTGAAGATCGCCTTGATCTCCGAGAAGTCACGAATCCAGCCGGTATGCGGATCAATATCGCCACTCAGATGAATCGCCACTTTGAACGAGTGACCGTGCAGGCGGCCGCACTTGTGGCCGTCCGGGACATGGGGCAGGCGGTGGGCGGATTCGAAGGTAAATTCTTTGAAGATTTCCACAGTTTTTTCAGCTCTGTCAGGTGGCGATCGCCGGGGCGATGTGGGCAGGCGGCGAGTTTAACAGTTTGTCCTGACTAAAGGGTCAGCAAGCGTTCGCCAAGGCGACCGTTGGCGGCCAGTTCGAGAAACTCATCGCCCAGCCTGCGACTTTCATCCATGGTCGCACGCCAGTATTTCTGCCGGCTCGGCGCATCGCCCATGAAACGCTTGAAATCATTACGGTCCGGCAGTTTGCCGTAGGGCAGGCGCGTCAGGTATTCCTTCGACGGCGCCAGCAACAGAACATCCTGCAAACGCGCAGGGCAGGCGCGGCGCCACGGCAGGGTCTTGTCGAACCAGCCGGGGATCACGCGGTCGGTGAAGTGCGGATACAGCACGATGTCGTTGCCGCTGTAAGGCAGGTCGAGGTGATAGTCCAGCAGACCACCGTCGCGGAACGTTCCGGCGCCAGCGCCCGGCAGGTCGCGCACGCCTTCCATGACCATCGGAATCGAACCCGAGGCGAGCAAGGCCTGGCGCAGGTTGCCGGCATTCAGCTCGACGAAACGCGACGGGAAATCGTTCAGGGCATTGACCGGCGGTGCCAGGCGCGGGTCGTGGATGATCAGCCGCTCGAAATGCCGTGACAGCCGCGCGCGACCGCGCAGGTTGTCGGCGATCACCGACGACAGGCCCAACCCGAGGCGACCGCGATGATCGTCCGCGAGCAGGCCATGGCTTTTGACCACCATGATGTTCAGTCGGTAATGGGCGTTATCCAGAATCGAGGCGTCGCGGCCGTCGAGCAGGTCATTGAGCATGCGCTGGGAGCTTTGGCTGATCTGCGCCATGGTCACGCCCTTGGCGAAATTCTGCTCGGTGTACAGGTGACCGAGGCGGCGGATGCCTTCGGCGGCGTCCGGCAGGCACGCACTGGCGAAGCGCCAGGAACCCACAGACGCGCCAATCAGCGATCGCTCCCGAGGCGCCGCGGGCAGCCATTCACCGAACAGTGCCAGGTCCAGACCTTGAATCCCCAACGCCTTGGGCCCACCGGCGGCGCCGGGCAGCGTGCCGACATCGGCGGCGTTCAAACCGTTTTCACGGATACGCGCGAAGGCACGGGGGCCGGCCTTGAGGGTCAGGGAGGGGAATTTGATGTGGATGGCGGTCATACCGGTCTCGATGTCTGGCAAGCGGGGGATTATAGACAGATCATGAAACGCCACAAATCCACTGTGGGAGCGGCGGTGCGACGATTCGACTTGCTCGCGAAAGCGGTGTGCCAGTCACTAGATATATTCACTGACACACCGCCTTCGCGAGCAAGCCCGCTCCCACAGATTTGGTGTTGCATCCTGATGATGGCCATTCAGTTTCAATTAAGTTCGAGTCGCTAAGGTGCTGCCCAACGGAAAACTATAAGAGTTTCGGAGACACCCATGAAAATCCTGGCTGCCCTGTTCATCTCACTCCTCGTGTTCGGCCTTACTGCCAACCTCGGCCACACTCGGGACTTGCGCTCCGACGAAGCCCGAAACCTGATCGACGCTGGTACCATTGTGCCGATCGAGCAGGTCGAGGCCGTCGCCATGGCCAGGCATCCGGGTTCGAAAATCATCGACATCGAACTGAAAAAAAAGTACGGCATTTACCTCTACCGGATTGATCTGAGCGACCCGCAAGGCGTGGAGTGGGAGCTGGAACTGGATGCGACTGACGGGCTGTTGCGCAAGGATCATCAGGACACTTAATGAAATCGTTTTTGCCGCATTCATCCGCGCGCGCCGTGAGCCACTTGGCCCTGGCTCTGGCGCTTGTAGCGTTCTGCTCGGTCACACTGGCCCGCGACCTCGATCAGGACGAAGCCCTGCGTCTGCGTCAGCAAGGCGTGATCCTGCCGCTTGAGCAACTGTTGCAGCAGGCAATGGACCGTTACCCCGGGTCGAAGCTGCTGGAAGCCGAGCTCGAAGAGAAACGCGGCGTCTATATGTATGAAGTCGAGTTGCTGACCTCCGAAGGCGTGGTCCGTGAGCTGGACGTCGACGCCACCACTGGCCAGTTACTGAAAGACAAGGAAGATTGACCGATGCGTTTGCTCCTGGTGGAAGACCACGTGCCCCTGGCCGACGAACTGCTGGCCGGCCTCACCCGCCAGGGCTACGCCGTGGACTGGCTGGCCGACGGCCGTGACGCGGTGTATCAGGGCAGCAGCGAGCCCTATGACCTGATCATCCTCGATCTCGGCCTGCCGGGTTTGCCGGGGCTCGACGTGCTGGCGCAATGGCGCGCGGGCGGGCTGGCCACGCCGGTGCTGATCCTGACGGCACGCGGTTCCTGGGCCGAACGCATCGAAGGCCTCAAGGCGGGCGCCGACGATTACCTGACCAAGCCCTTCCATCCTGAAGAACTGCACTTGCGCATCCAGGCGCTGTTGCGCCGCTCCCATGGCCAGATCAATCAACCGACGCTTCAGTCGGCGGGATTGCACCTGGACGAGGGCCGCCAATGCGTGACCCGCGACGGCGCGGACATCCAGCTCACCGCCGCAGAATTTCGCCTGCTGCGTTATTTCATGCTGCACCCCGAGCAGATCCTCTCCAAAAGCCACCTCGCCGAACACCTCTACGACGGTGAAACCGAGCGTGATTCCAATGTGCTGGAAGTCCACGTCAATCACTTGCGGCGCAAACTCGGGCGCAGCGTGATCGAAACCCGTCGCGGCCAGGGTTATCTGTTTGGCGGTCAAACGCAGTGAGGTCGATCCAGCGCCGCTTGAGCCTGGGGCTGATCAGCGTGATGGTGATCGTCGGCCTGGTGTTGGCGCAAACCAGCCTGTGGCTGTTCGAAGTGGGTTTGCAGCGCTACCTCGAAGCCGGGCTGCGCAACGACAGCGAAAGCTTGCTGGTGGCGTTGGTGCGTGGGCCGCAAGGGTTGCAACTGGATGAACGGCATCTGTCGCCGGCCTACCAACGACCGTTTTCCGGACATTACTTCCGCATCGATTTTGCCGACAGCCATTGGCGTTCGCGTTCTCTGTGGGATCAAGAACTGCCGCGCCTCGACCACCCCGGCCTGCACAGCAACCTGCAACTGGGGCCGGAAGGCCAGCAATTGCTGATCTTGCGTTCGGACTATCGCCGTTTGGGCCAGTCGATCTCCATCAGTGTCGCCCAGGATTACACCCCGGTGCGCGACAGTTTCAAGCGCATGCAGCAAGTGGGGCTTGGCTTGGGGTTGGCGGGGTTGTTGCTGATTCTGTTGTTGCAGCGGATCACCGTGCGCCGCGCCTTGCGCCCACTGGAAAGGGCCCGCGAGCAGATCGCCCAGTTGCAGCAGGGCCAACGTTCGCAACTGGATGACCGGGTGCCGGTGGAGCTTGAACCACTGGTGGCGCAGATCAACCATTTGCTGGCGCACACTGAAGACAACCTCAAGCGTTCGCGCAATGCGTTGGGCAACCTCGGGCATGCCTTGAAAACCCCGCTGGCCGTGTTGTTGAGCCTGGCTTCCAGCGAAAAACTCGATGCCCATCCCGAGCTGCGAAAAATCCTCAAGGCGCAACTGGAGCAGGTTCAGCAGCGACTCAATCGGGAGCTCAATCGCGCCCGGCTGTCCGGCGATGCGCTGCCGGGGGCGTTGTTTGATTGCGATGCGGAACTGCCGGGGTTGCTCGCCACGTTGAACATGATTCACGGCGAACATCTGGAGCTCGGCTATCGCGCGCCGGCCGGGTTGCAGTTGCCTTGGGATCGTGAAGATTTGCTGGAACTTCTGGGCAACCTGCTGGACAACGCCTGTAAGTGGGCGGATGCCGAGGTGCGGTTGAGCGTCGTCGAGACGGCTGAAGGATTTCAGTTGAGTGTGGAAGATGATGGGCCGGGGATTCCCGAGGACCAGCGTGTTCAGGTGTTCAGCCGGGGTACGCGGCTGGATGAACAGATGGATGGGCATGGGTTGGGACTGGGGATCGTGCGCGACATCGTCGACACGTGGGGCGGGGTGTTGCGGCTGGAGGAGAGTGAGTGGGGCGGGTTGAAGGTGCTTATCGAACTCCCAAAACGCTGACACCAATCTGAAGCCAACCGATAACCCTGTGGGAGCGGGCTTGTGTGGCGAGGGAGCTTGCTCCCGCTCGGCTGCGAAGCAGTCGCAAAACTTTTAGGGCCGCTTCGCGACCCAGCGGGAGCAAGCTCCCTCGCCACACAGGCTCGCTCCCACATTTGGATCTTCAGTGGATTTGGTTTAGACGCGAAACTGATCCATCAAACGCTGCTGCTGATTCGCCAGGCTATTCAACGACTGGCTCACTCGCGCCGACTCGTTCGCCTGCCCCGACAGCGACTCGGTCACATCCCGAATCGTCGCCACGTTGTTGTTGATCTCTTCCGCTACCGCGCTTTGTTCTTCCGCCGCACTGGCAATCTGCAGGTTCATGTCGCTGATCACCGTCACCGCGTCGCCAATCTGCCGCAACGCCGTGACGGCCTGGCTGACCTGCTCGACGCTGCCTTGAGCCTGACGATGGCTGTTGTTCATCGACCCCACCACATCCTGGGTGCCGCTCTGCAACTGCTCGATCACCAGACGGGTTTCTTCAACCGACTCCTGCGTACGCCGCGCAAGGTTGCGCACTTCGTCGGCCACCACGGCAAAACCACGGCCGGCTTCACCGGCACGGGCCGCTTCGATGGCGGCGTTGAGGGCCAGCAGGTTGGTTTGCTCGGCGATGGCGCGAATCACTTCCAGCACCGAACCGATTTTCTCGCTGTTCGCCGCCAGGCCTTCGACCTGCACCATGGCCGCGCTCATGTCGGCGGCGAGGTTGTCGATGCTGTGGGTGGTCTGGTCGATCACCGTCAATCCGCGACGAGTGGCCTGATCCGCATCCTTTGCAGCCTGTGCCGCCTGCGCGGCGCTGCGGGCAACGTCCTGGGCAGTGGCGCTCATTTCGTGGGACGCCGTGGCAGCCTGATCGACCTGACGATACTGCTGCTCCATGCCCGCGCTGGTTTGCGTGGCGATGGCGGAGGACTGGTCCGCCGTGCTGCGGGCGTCCTGCACCGAGCGTTTCACTTCGGCGATGATCGGTTGCAGTTTGTCGAGGAAGCGGTTGAACCAGCCAGCCAACTGGCCCAGTTCATCCTTTTTGTCGTAAGCCAGACGCCGGGTCAGGTCGCCTTCACCGCTGGCGATGTCTTCGAGCATGTGCGCCACGCCGAGAATCGGTCTGGTCACGCTACGTGCCATCAGCCACACCAGCAACAGGCCGATCAACGCCGCCAGCACACCGAGGCCGAGTTCAACCAAAGTGCCGGCGGTATTGCTGGCATCGAGTTGTTTCTTCAGCGCTTCGGCCGGACCGATCAGGACTTTTTCCGGCACGTCGAGCAGCACGCCCCACGACTTGCCACCGGGAATCGGCTGGAACGGCGACAGCACTTTCAACTGCTGGTTGCTGTGCAGGCTTGCGGTTTTGCTGCTGGCGGCGAGCATGCGGATCAGCTCGGCGCCGCTGGTTTTGTCTACGGCGTCCAGGCGCTGGCTGAGTTTGCTGGCGTCCGGGCTGTAGCCAGCGAGCAACCCGACCGGGCTGACGATGCTGACGCTGGCCTGGCCGTCATAGAGCTTTTTGCTCGCGCCCTGACTGACCGCTTGCAGGCTGTTGAGGTTGATGTCCACCGACAGCGAAGCGATGACTTTGCCGTTGACCATGAGCGGGAACACGATGCTGGTCATCAGCACGTTCTGGCCGTCGATCACATAGAAGTAGGGTTCGATCACGCAAGGTTTGAGCGAGGTGCGCGGGCACGTGAACCAGGCGTTGGCGGGTTCGCCGCTGGGGCCGGTGCTGGTGTCGGCCATGTCAGTTTCGGGCAGCGCCATCGACGTCACCTTGCCGGGCGTCGGCTGCGACCAGTAGAGCGCGAAACGGCCCTTGTCGTTACTGCCCAGTTCCGCCTGGCCCGCGAAAAGTTCGTCCTTGCCGTCCAGCGCATTGGGTTCGAACACCAGGGACAGGCCGAGCAATTCCGGGTTGGCTTGCAGCGCCGATTTGACCTGGCGGGTCAGGTCTTCGCGCAGGTCGAAGGCATCGAGAAAGCGCTTTTCGGCCTGGTCACGCAGGAACAACACCTGACGCGAAAAACCGTGGCCATATTGATAGGCGTCCATGAACTGCTGGCGAATCACCAGCGCCTGGTTTTCGCCCTGGGACTCGATCCGGGCCTGGGCGGCGTCAGTGAGCATCTCCATGCTCGAGGCTTTCACCAGCCCGGAGCTGTGCTCCATGCGATACAGCGAAAGACCTACCAGCAAGGTCACGATACCCGCCAGGCAAAGCCCGGCCAGCAGGGTGATTTTCCATTGAATGGAAAGTTGTCTGAGCGACATGGAGACGTCCTTATTCGATAAATATCTGAGACTTTGCACTGTAACGGCCGTCATCCAGCTTTCTTTATGCCGTTCACCAAAGCTTTTGTGGCGAGGGAGCTTGCTCCCGCTCGGCGGCGAAGCCGTCGCAAAACCTGCATGCAAGGTATGTCTGAAAGAATGCCGGGGGCTGCTTCGCAACCCAGCGGGAGCAAGCTCCCTCGCCACAGGGTGATCACAGGCAGTTACCCATCATTTACTGGCCGGGCGCTTTGACACCGGACCCACTCTGCGGCACAGTGCGCGCCCTCTAATAAAACCCATTCCTTGATCCGCTGGCGGCTCTTCGCAGACTGCCGGCTGGACTCATTTCGCTTGCCTTGAGGTAACGATGATTAATGCTGTAATTGCCGCGGTCGGCGTCATGCTGGTGCTCAGCCTGTCCCGCGTGCACGTTGTGATCGCGCTGATTATCGGCGCGCTGGTGGGCGGCCTGACCGGTGGCCTGGGCATCGACGCCACCCTGAAAGCGTTCAACAGCGGCCTCGGCGGCGGGGCGACGGTGGCGTTGTCTTATGCCTTGCTCGGCGCGGTCGCGGTGGCGATTGCCAAGTCCGGCCTGGCCCATGCGCTGGCGGACAAGGCCCTGGCCATGGTCGATCGCCAGCACGCCAACGGTGGCGGTTCGGTCAAGTGGCTGTTGATCGGTTTGCTGTGGGTGGTGGCCATCGCTTCACAGAATATTCTGCCGATACATATCGCGTTTATTCCGTTGCTGGTGCCGCCGCTGTTGTACGTGCTGACCAAACTGCAACTGGATCGCCGGTTGATCGCCTGCGTCATGACCTTCGGCCTGATCACGCCGTACATGTTCCTGCCGGTGGGTTTCGGCAACATTTTCCTGAATGAAATCCTGCTGACCAACGTGGCCCGCAGCGGCGTTGATATCAGCGGCATCAACGTCACCCATGCCATGGGCATTCCGGCGCTGGGCATGGTGGTGGGTTTGGCGGCAGCGTTTATCAGTTACCGCAAGAAACGCGTCTACGACCTGGAAAAGATCGAGCAGGTCGAGCAGGTCGCGGTGCAGTACAACCCGCTGAGCCTGATGGTCGCGGGTGTGGCTATTGCGGCGGCGTTCATCATTCAACTGCTGCTGGACTCGATGATTATTGGTGCGCTGGCAGGCTTTTTGATCTTCTCGGTGTCGGGCATCGTGAAGTGGCGCGACACCGACGATCTGTTCACCGAAGGCATGAAGATGATGGCGATGATCGGCTTCATCATGATCGCCGCCTCGGGGTTCGCTGAAGTGATGAAAGCTACCGGTGAGGTGCAGACGTTGGTGGAGGCTTCGGCATCGTGGATCGGTCATAGCAAAGGCATCGGGGCACTGTTGATGTTGTTGGTCGGCCTGCTGGTGACCATGGGCATCGGCTCGTCGTTTTCCACCGTGCCGATTCTGGCGGCGATTTTCGTGCCGCTGTGCGTGCAGCTGGGTTTCAGCCCGATTGCGATCGTGTGCATCGTCGGCACCGCCGGTGCGCTGGGCGATGCGGGTTCGCCGGCTTCGGACTCGACCCTCGGCCCGACTTCCGGCCTGAACATCGACGGCCAGCATCACCACATCTGGGACACCGTGGTCCCGACCTTCCTGCACTACAACCTGCCGCTGCTGGCGTTCGGCTGGGTGGCGGCGATGGTCCTCTGATTCAAGATCAAAAGATCGCAGCCTTCGGCAGCTCCTACAGGGTGTATGCCATTCCTATGTAGGAGCTGCCGAAGGCTGCGATCTTTTTGGGGCATTCAACTTTTGATCCGGCGTGCCGTTAAAGCCTTTAACCACAACAATAAAATCAAAAAGAGTGAACCGTCATGCGCATGAGCCTGAAGGCTAAAGTCCTGTCCCTTGCCGTCCTCCCGGTGCTGCTCTTTGCGCTGGTCATCAGCCTGACCACGTTGTTCGTTCTGCAGGAACAGGCCCACAAGGAAGTCGAGGAGACGCGCCAGCGCCTGCTCAGCGATGCCAAGGCTACCCTGCAAAGTTATGTGGCCGTGGCCATGTCCACCATCAAACCGCTTTACGACGCCGCCGCGCCTGGCGATGACGCGGCGCGGGTGCAGGTGATCAAATTGCTGTCGAGCATCAGCTATGGCAAGGACGGCTACTTCTTCGGTTACGACTCCAACACCGTGCGCCTGTTCAAGGCCAACAGCCCCGAAGGCGTGGGCCAGAGCTTCAAGGACAACCGTGATCCGAACGGTGTCTACGTCAACCGCGACCTGGTGAAAGTCGCCAAGGATGGCACGCATTACCTGCAATACAGCTCGCCATTGCCCGGCAATACCAAGGTGCTGGTGCCGAAACTCGGCTACACCGAATACCTGCCGAAGTGGGACATGGCCGTCGGCACCGCGGTCAACCTCGACGGTATCGAAGCGCAGGTGGCGGTGGTCGAGGCCAAGGTTCAGGACCGTATGGAAGGCGTGTTGCTGAGCATCATCGGCATCGCCGCCGTCGTACTGTTGATGATCGCCGTCGCCGGCATGCTGCTGGCCAACACCATCCTGCGTCCGCTGAACCTGATGAAAGCCAACCTCGATGACATCGCGGCGGGCGAGGGCGACCTGACCCGGCGCCTGAGCATCACCAGCCAGGACGAGCTCGGCCAGCTCGCCGGTTCGTTCAACCGTTTTGTCGACAAGATCCACGGCCTGGTGCGCCAGATCACTGAAATGACCTCACAGCTGACCGGGTTGGTGAATCAGGTGTCCGATCAGGCCCAGCGCTCTGATAAGGCGATGGAGCGTCAGCGTCACGAGACCGATCAGGTCGCCACGGCGATCAACCAGATGTCGGCAGCCGCTCAGGAAGTGGCGAAGAGTGCGCAAAACGCCGCCGTTGCCGCCCAGCAGACCGACGAAGAAGGCCAGGCCGCCAAGCGTGTGGTGGCCGGCAGCATCGTGAAGATTCATGCGTTGGTGGACGATATTCGCAGCAGCGGCGTGTCCCTCGACAGCCTGCAAAAGGACGTGTCGTCGATTGTCAGCGTGCTCGGGGTGATCCGTTCTATTGCCGATCAGACCAACCTGCTGGCGCTCAACGCCGCGATCGAAGCGGCCCGGGCCGGTGAGGCCGGTCGTGGTTTTGCGGTGGTGGCCGACGAAGTACGGGCGCTGGCCAGTCGCACGCAAATCAGCACCCAGGAAATCCAGGGCATGATCGATCGTTTGCAGGCCGGTACTCAATCGGCGGTGGAAGCGATGCGCCGTTCCAGCGAGGCCGGCGACGGCACGTCCGTGCAGGCCAACGAGGCGGGGGCGTCGCTCGATACCATGGCCCAGCTGATAGGCACCATCAACTCGATGAACGCGCAGATTGCCAGCGCCGCCGAAGAGCAGACCGCCGTGGCCGAAGAGATCAACCGCAGCGTGCATCAGATCGCGGTGGCCGTGGACAACGTGGCCGACGAAACCCAACTCGGCGCCCAGACGTCCCGCAGCCTGGCGGATCTCGGTCAGCGACTGGGCAAACTGGTCGGACAGTTCCGTATCTGATTGATGATGCCATTGTGGCGAGCGAGCTTGCTCGCGTTGGGCTGCGCAGCGGCCCCAAAAATCTGTGAGCGCGGTCTGCCGCCATTTTTCCCGTAGGAGCTGCCGCAGGCTGCGATCTTTTGATCTTGAATTTGAAATGCGAAATCAAAAGATCGCAGCCTCCGGCAGCTCCTACACTGGTGATACGGTGCGCATCCGTCGCGCCTGACGACCACAACAATGGAGTCAGACACATGATCAACAGTGAAAGTAAATGCGATTGCCCGAAATGCTCATGCAAACTGGGCCAGCATCCGATTGCACGCCACGGCAAGCATTACTGCTGCGAAGCCTGCGCCAAGCACCACGAACACGGCGAAGAATGCGCAAGCAAAGACTGCAAGTGCGCCCAACGCTGACTGTAGGAGCGAGCTTGCTCGCGATGGACGTTAACGATAACGCGTGTTTTCTGATTAAACGCGCCGCTTCTGGGTTCATCGCGAGCAAGCTCGCTCCTACAGATACAGACGCACAGCTATCCCTTCTGAATCTTTCTCCACTCGGTTAACTCGCTGGCCGCCACGTTACGTTTTCCACACCGAATTTCTCCGCCATCGGTTTACTCGTTTTCTGCACCTTTTCCCGGCCAAAACGGGGGATCCGACCCACGCCGGCGTCGCAGCTCGCCCAATGCCAGGCCTCAGCATTATCCATCTTGTCCAGGCGGATAATGAAAGACTTGGGGGCGCCATGAAGGGTGTACTCAATGACGAAAAGTTTTGCGTTGTTCATAAAGCCCGTATTCCTCCCTGTAGTAATAGAAGGATCGTCGGGGCTGCGGAAAATTCAGTCGGATTGTCAGACGGCGGCCGCCAGTGGCGGCAAGGCTTGCGGCTGGTTACCATGCATTTTCTCCAAACCCCAATGATTGCTAGCCATGGCCCTTGCCGCGCCCCCCGACCTGAGTGACACCGATGTGCCCGTGCAACCGCTGGCGCGCACCTACCCGCGTGGGTTGTATATCGAGCCTCACGAGCATGTCTGGGGCCAGTTGCTGTATGCGATGAGCGGGGTGATGTGGGTCGAAACGCCCCATGAAGCGCTGGTGGTGCCGCCGCAACGGGCGGTGTGGCTGCCGCCGGGCGTGCCACACGGCATTCGCGTGGTCTCGGACCTGCAGATGCGTAACATCTACCTGCGGCCCTCGTTGGCCGCGACGCTGGACGCCACGGTTCAGGTGATCGAAGTGGGCGGATTGTTGCGTGAGCTGATCATCGGCCTGGTGGAGCAGGGTGACGACGGCGCACCGGAGTATTACGAGGCGCTGGTGGGACTGGCGCTGCTTGAGCTCAAACGTGCCCGGCGCTCGCTGCTGAAAATCCCCTTGCCGGACGATTCTGACCGGCGCCTGATGAACCTGTGTCAGGCGGTCATGGCCGCGCCGTCGCTGGACATTACCTTCGAACAACACGCCGAAAATGCAGGGGCCAGCGTGCGCACCCTGGCGCGGCTGTTCAAGGACGGTCTGGGCATGGGGTTCGCCGAATGGCGCCGGCAGGTGCAACTGGCGACGGCGGCGGCCGAGTTGATACAGGGTGTCGCTGTCAGCACGATTGCCCGGGAGCTGGGCTATTCGCCGAGCAGCTTCAGCGACATGTTCCGTCGGGAACTGGGTGTCGCGCCTTCGCAATTTTCCGCGAACCAAAACCTGTAGGAGCTGCCGCAGGCTGCGATCTTTTGATCTTGTTTTTAAAGAGAAAAATCAAAAGATCGCAGCCTGCGGCAGCTCCTACACATTCGCGTTGCGGCCGACATTAGCGCTTTGGCCGACATTCAGAAGCACTTGGCCGATGCTCGCCGTTGCCGGCCTCTAGACTTTGGGCATACCTCAATTGCCCACGGAGTCTGCCATGAGCTACCTCATCTCGCTGGTCATCGGTCTGGGCGTCGGTTTGCTCTACGGCGCACTGGATTTTCGTTCCCCCGCACCGCCGGCCATCGCGCTGGTGGGCCTGCTGGGCATGCTCGCCGGTGAAAAGTTGTGGCCGATGGGCCGACAACTGGTCACTGGCTGGATCTCCTGAATTCTCCCCTCTGTTCGATGGACATACCCATGAAAGCATTGCAGTTCGATAAAACCGGCGACCTCTCGGCCCTGCGCTATGTCGAGGTGCCGACCCCCGTTGCCGGCACCGATGAAGTGCTGGTGCAGATCAAGGCCGCCGGCCTCAACCCCAGCGATGTGAAGAACGTGCTGGGACGTTTTCCCTACACCACGTTGCCGCGGATTCCCGGTCGTGATTTCGCCGGCGTCGTGGTTGAAGGCCCGCAGGCATTGATCGGTCAGGACGTCTGGGGCACCGGCCGGGAGCTGGGCTTTTTCGCCGACGGCTCCCATGCACAATTCGTCAAACTGCCGGCCAACGGCGTGGCGCTCAAGCCGACTCACCTGAGTTTTTCCCAGGCCGCCAGCCTCGGCGTGCCATACACCACGGCGTGGGATGCACTGGAACGCAGCCTGGTGACGGCGCAGACGCGGTTGTTGGTGATCGGCGGTGGAGCGGTCGGCAGCGCGGCGCTGGCATTGGCCAAAGTGCGTGGTGCCCAGGTGCTGGCGGCGGCGCGTCGGCCGGAGCAGGTCAAGGACTTGCAGGCTCAGGGTTATCAGACGCTGCAACTGGATAAACCCGAAGACCTGGGCGCGCAAGTGAACGCAGTCTATGCCGGCGGCGCCGACGTGATTTTCGACACCACCGGGTTCTGGCTGCCGGCCTCGGTCGCCGCGTTGGCTGCGTTCGGCCGCATCGCGATCATCGCCGCGCCGGTGGATGGTCTGGTGCAATTGCCGGCCCTGGCGTTGTATCGCAAGGGCGGTTCGGTGGTGGGGATCAACTCGTTGCTGTACGGGGTTCAGGCGTGCGCGGCGATGCTCGATCAGTTCGGTAAGTTCTTCGATCAGGATCTGTTGCCGTTGCCGCAAGGGTTGTTCGAATCGCCGTTGGCTGAAGGGCTGGAGCGCTATGCCGAAGTGAATCAGGGCAGCGGCGACAAGGTGATTTTGCTGCCGTAACCCGCTCCGTGTAGGAGCTGCCGCAGGCTGCGATCTTCTGATCTTGAGCGATTTCGAATCAAGGTCAAAAGATCGCAGCCTGCGGCAGCTCCTACGAAACGGAGGTGTTGTAGACTCATCTGCACCGACTTCACAAGGTGCACCCCCATGAGCGAGCCGATCCGTCTGACCCAGTACAGCCACGGTGCAGGTTGTGGCTGCAAGATTTCCCCTCAGGTGCTGGAAGTGATTCTGGCCGGCAGCGGGGCGCAGATCCTTGACCCCAAGCTCTGGGTCGGCAATGCCTCGCGCGATGACGCGGCGGTGTATTCGATCGACGAAGAGCGTGGCGTGGTCTCGACCACCGATTTCTTTATGCCGATTGTCGACGACCCGTTCGATTTCGGCCGCATCGCCGCCACCAATGCCATCAGCGACATCTACGCCATGGGCGGCCATCCGTTGATGGCCATCGCGATCCTCGGCTGGCCGGTGAATGTGCTGGCGCCGGAGATTGCCCGGGAAGTGATTCGCGGCGGGCGTTCGGTGTGCGATGAAGCCGGGATTCCGTTGGCGGGTGGCCACTCCATCGACGCGCCGGAGCCGATCTTCGGCCTGGCGGTCACCGGACTGGTGGAAAAGCGCCACATGAAGCGCAACGACACGGCCACCGCCGGTTGCCTGCTCTACCTCACCAAACCCCTGGGCATCGGCATCCTCACCACCGCCGAGAAAAAGGGCAAGTTGCGCCACGCCGACATCGGCCTGGCCCGCGACTGGATGTGCACCCTGAACAAACCTGGCAGCCGCTTCGGCAAGCTCGACGGCGTGACCGCTATGACCGATGTCACCGGTTTTGGTCTGCTCGGGCACCTGGTGGAAATGGCCGACGGCAGCCACCTGACGGCGCGCATCGAATACAACCGCGTGCCGCGCCTGCCAGGCGTCGAGTATTACCTCGACCAGGGTTGCGTGCCGGGCGGAACGCTGCGCAATTTCGACAGCTACGCCAGCAAACTCGGGCGTCTACAGGAGATGCACAAACGCGTGCTCTGCGATCCGCAAACCAGCGGTGGTCTGCTGGTGGCGGTCACTCCTGAGGGCAACGAACAATTCCTCAGTGTCGCCGCCGAAATGGGCCTGACCCTTGCGCCGATCGGCGAACTGGTCGAGCGACAGATACACGCCGTCGAGGTGTTTTGATGTCCATCGACTTCACCGATTACCGCGACATTTTCCTCCATGACCGGCCGATGATGGATGCCCGCGCGCCGGTCGAATTCATCAAGGGTTCCTTCCCTGGTGTGATCAACCTGCCGCTGATGAACGACAATGAGCGGCAACGGGTCGGCACCTGCTACAAGCAACATGGCCAGCAGGCGGCCATTGCGTTGGGGCATCAACTGGTGTCCGGCGAGACCAAGGCCGGGCGTATTCAGGCCTGGGCCGATTTTGCCCGGGCTCATCCTGAAGGTCTTTTGTATTGTTTTCGCGGTGGCTTGCGCTCGCAGATCGTTCAGCAATGGCTCAAGAGTGAGGCGGGTATCGATTATCCGCGGGTCGGCGGCGGCTACAAGGCCATGCGTGGCTTCCTGTTGGGGACGATGGATCAGGCGGTGGCGCAATGTGATTTTGTCCTGCTGGGCGGCATGACCGGCACCGGCAAGACCGAAGTGCTCACGCAACTGCGCAACGGCCTGGACCTTGAAGGCCACGCCAACCATCGCGGCTCCAGTTTCGGCAAACGCGCCACGGGTCAGCCGTCCAACATTGATTTTGAAAACCGCCTGGCCGTGGACGTGCTGAAGAAGCGCAGCCGCGGTATCGAGCAGTTTGTGCTGGAAGACGAGAGTCGCGCGATCGGCAGTTGCGCGCTGCCGTTGCCGCTGTATCAGGGCATGCAGCAATTTCCGATGGTCTGGCTGGAAGACAGCCTTGAAGGACGGGTCGAACGCATCCTGCGTGATTACATCGTGGACTTGTGTGCCGAGTTCATCGGCGTGCATGGCGATGAAGGTTTCGGACTGTTTTCCGAGCGCTTGCTGGCGAGCCTGAACAACGTTCAGAAGCGACTGGGCGGCGAGCGTCATCGGCGGATGTTGATCCTGATGGAGGATGCGTTGGCGGAGCAGGCGCGCAGCGGTGCGGTGGATTTGCACCGGGGCTGGATTGAAGGGTTGCTGCGTGAGTATTACGACCCGATGTATGCGTTTCAGCGGGAGAAGAAGGGTTCGCGGATCGAGTTTGCCGGGGAGCGGGGGGCGGTTATCGAGTACCTCAGTGAGCGGGGCAGTCTGCGAGGATGATTGTGTATTTTCCGGCCCCTTCGCGGGCAAGCCCGCTCCCACAGGGGGCCGCGACGATCACAAGTCTGTGTTCCACCACAAACCACTGTGGGAGCGGGCTTGCCCGCGAAGAGGCCCTGACAGACGCTACAAAATCTAAACCATCCCCCCTCAAGTCGGACAGGTCACCTGGCCGTTATCCAGCCCTTGCTTGTAACTGTGGCTCTGCAAACTGGCTTTGCCGTTGTGCCACGTCAGGGTCAGCACAAACAGCGAGTCGTAATCGCTGGACTCCCAGTCTTCAGTGATCTTCTGTTTTTTACCGACGGCTTCGCCGGCGACCTTGTTGATCAACTCGGGCAGGTAGCCGTGGGACCAGGCGGTGTAGATCACCGAGTTGTGATACTTGTCGTGGAGCAGTTCATCGGCCAGGTCGCTGGTGTCGTTGGCCGAGAAGTTGATGTTCACCGGCAAACCGAGCTTGATCGCGCTAGGGCTGATGGTCATCAGGGGGCGAATGTAACTGTAGGAATTATTCAGTTCGCCTTCCTCGACATTGCGCGTCGGGTTGGCCGCAAACACGTAATTGGCCTTGCCGAATTTTTCTGGGAGCAAGGTCGCCAGATCGATGGCGCGGTTCAGGCCCTGGCAATTGAGCTGGCCCAGGCCGCCGGCAGGTTTCTCGGCGTGGCGCAGGAAAACCAGGGTCTGGGTGCCGTCAACCGGTTGGGCGCGGCTTTCGCTGGATTCCAGCGCCAGCAAGAGCGCGCTGGCCGCCAACAGGGAAGGCAGCACGACATACGCACGATGCTTGAAGCGTTGGACGAATTTCAGAAAGTTCATCATGGCATTAGGGAGTCTTCAGCGCATTCGGTTAAGGCTGACAAACCTTTACACCCCGCGCTCCCAGCGTCGGGTGCTTTCCATGTCGTTGAGCCGGTCCGTTTCCGAAAGGGCAACACTCAGAGTCCACTGAAGCCCGTTTGGTTCGATTCCGGCGAAGTGCGCAGCCATGTATCGACAACCTTGAACGGGTTGGAGCAGAGGTTATCGACCGGATGTTGCGGATTTATGGACACAGTACAGGTTGAGGCGTTGACGAAGGCTGCATTCTTCTGATCTTGCTCATCAGCAATATTGATAACGCCAAAAGATCGCAGCCTTCGGCAGCGCCTACATTATGATCTTCGTACTCATTTTCCCGTGGATGCTCCCCGATGACCGATCTGTCTGCGTTCCCCATCACCCGGAAATGGCCGGCCCAATACCCGGAGTGGATTCAGCTCTACTCCTTGCCGACCCCCAACGGCGTCAAGGTATCGATCATGCTCGAAGAGATCGGGCTGCCCTACGAGCCGCATCGCGTGGGCTTCGACACCCACGACCAGCGGTCTCCCGAGTTTCTTTCGCTGAACCCCAACAACAAGATCCCGGCGATCCTCGACCCCCACGGTCCGGACGACAAGCCGCTGCCGTTGTTCGAATCCGGGGCGATTCTGATCTACCTCGCCGACAAGAGCGGGCAATTGCTGGCTCAGGAATCGGCGGCACGTTACGAAACGATCCAGTGGTTGATGTTTCAGATGGGTGGTATCGGGCCCATGTTCGGCCAGGTCGGTTTTTTCAACAAATTCGGTGGCAAGGATTACGAAGACAAACGGCCTCGGGAGCGCTACGTCGAGGAAAGCAGACGGCTGTTGAAAGTGCTCGATGGACGCCTGGAAGGGCGCGACTGGATCATGGGCGAGCGCTACACCATCGCAGACATCGCGACGTTCCCGTGGGTGCGCAACCTGATCGGCTTCTATGAGGCGGGCGATCTGGTGGGCATCAAGGATTTCCCGAACGTAACGCGGGTGCTGGAGCGCTTCCTCGCACGGCCGGCGGTGATGCGCGGGCTGGAAATTCCCAAGTAGGACGTTTCGATTTCATCAGGACCAGGGCAGGCCATGCATTCATTCGATTTCAAACAAGTAGATGTCTTCAGCCGCGTCGCGCTCAAGGGCAATCCGCTGGCCGTGGTGTTCGGTGCAGACGAGCTCAGCGATGAGCGCATGGCGGCGTTCGCCACGTGGACCAACCTCAGTGAAACCACGTTCATCCTTGAGCCGCAGGATCCCCGTGCCGATTACCGGGTCAGGATTTTCACCACCCTGAACGAATTACCGTTCGCCGGTCACCCGACGCTGGGCACTTGCCATGCCTGGCTCGAAGCCGGTGGCGTGCCCAAGGGCGAGGAGGTCATTCAGGAATGCGGCGTCGGCCTGGTACGGGTGCGTCGACAAGGCGCGGAGCTGGCTTTTCTCGCACCGCCACTGCTCAAGACCAGGCCGGTGGAGGCCGATGTCATGGAGCGCGTCCGGCGCGGGCTCAGGCTGGAGCCGGGGGACATTGTGCGGGCGCAGTGGGTTGATAACGGCGCGGGCTGGCTGGCGGTGATGATCGAGGATCGCCAGCAGGTACTGGACCTGCAACCGGATCACGCGCACATGCTTGGCCTCGCGGTCGGCGTGATCGCGCCATGGCATCCGGAGCGCGACGGCGATGACGCACAGTTCGAAGTGCGCGCGTTCATCTCCGGCGACGGCATGCCGGAAGACCCCGCCACCGGCAGCCTGAATGCCGGGATTGCCCAATGGTTGCTCAGCGAAGGGCTGGCGCCGGCGTCCTACGTGGTCAGTCAGGGCCTGACCATGGGGCGGGCGGGGCGGATTCAGGTCGAGCGAATCGGCGATGAGATCTGGATTGGTGGCGCGGTGGTGACCTGCATCAACGGCACATTGTCGCTTTAGTCAGGCTGCAATCCTTGTGGGAGCGAGCAAGCCCGCTCCCTCATTTGAACTGTGTTGCATCAGTGAGCACCAAAAAACGGCCGTATCCCGTGGTCCCGGAAATACCGCTCGATCACTTTCGGGTCCGAGCACGTCTCGGCAATCGCCACATAGGTATCCGGCCGCAACAGGTAAAACCCGTTACGCCCCAGGCCTGCCGATTCAAACGCCGGCCGCCAGTCAAACACATGCAACGGCAAGTGATGTTCGTTGCACCAGGCGATCATTTCGTCGCTGGTGTCGCCGTACACATGCACCTGCCAGTTCGGGCACTTCAGCGGCCCGAAATTATCCCCTTCACCGTCGTGCGCCCAGGGCAGCCGGTCGCCGCCATGCACGTGACCGGCGACGCCCGTGCTCAACGGCATCCCGCGATAGTTGAGGGTGATCTGCGACACCGTGCGGAACAGGAATTCGCGGGAGGTTTCGAACGAAGCCATTTTCGGCAGCAGAAACGGCGCCAGGCGCGTGCGCAGCAAATCGGCCAGGCGCCCTTCAGCGGTGACGAAGCTGAACACCCGGTCGGTGGTGGCGACCAGTTTGCGGGCAAACGCGATGCGCTCGGTTTCATAGGTGTCGAGCAGATGCGCCGCGGCACCGCCGCTCAACACAGCCTCGAGTTTCCACGCAAGGTTGATGGCATCGCCAATCCCGGTGTTCATGCCCTGGCCGCCCGCGGGGCTGTGGACGTGGGCCGCGTCGCCCAATAGAAACGCGCGGCCGCGGCGAAAGTGATCGGCCACCCGATGATGCACGCGGTAGGTCGAGAACCAGTTCACCTGTTCGATCTGCACCTTCATATTTTCGATCGCCCGGCTGCTGACGTCTTCAAACCGCAGGGTTTCCGCGTGCTCGGCGCGTTCGTCGCGCACCGTTCCGATCAGCCGCGCGCGACCTTCGCCGGCCAATGGAAACACCGCGAGAAAGTCCGCTTCATCGAGATCCACGTGCAGTTCCCCATTGAACGTCGGCCCGCTGGCCTGCACGTCAGCCACGTAGAAAACCTGCTGGTAGGTGCCACCGGGAAATCCGGTGTCGAGGGTTTTGCGCACCCTCGAGCGGGCGCCGTCGCATCCGGCGAGGTAACAGGCCTGACAGGTTTCCTCTTGACCATCCGGCAAGCGCAGCCATGCGGTGATGCCGTCGCCAGTTTCCTCGAAACTCTCCAGCTCGGTGTTGCGCTCAACCCGGATGCCAAAGGCTTCCAGACGTTCGATCAGCAACCGCTCGTGCTCGCCCTGAGGAAATATTTCGAGGAACGCATAAGGCGTCAGACCCTCGCCAACCCGGCTCAACGGCAAGCGCGCCACTGGTTCGCCCTTGACCCAGAAGTTGGCCGCCGCCACGCGATGTCCCTTCTGTATCACGGCCTCGTTGAGGTCGAGCTGGCGATACAGTTCCAGCGTTCGGGCCTGCACGGCCAACGCCCGTGAGGTGGTGCCGGGTGCCGAGGTCTTGTCGAGAATCCGCACGCGGATCCCCAGTTTGCTTAGCCACAGCGCGAGCACCAGCCCGGTGGGGCCGGCGCCGATGATCAGTACGTCGCTACGGTTCATGCGCCTGTCCTCCCCGGCGTTTGGGTCAAGTATGGTTCAGGCGAAGAGGGCCGTCAGACGGCCTGCCCAACGGAAAAAGGCCCCGCAGACTCGCAAGCTCGGCAACGGCTACAACGATGTCGGGAACAGGGGGAGTGCCGTTAGAGTCATAGCCTGCGTCATGCGATTGATCGTATGGTTACCCCGGCTCAACGGATTTGATGGAGCAGCATGCAAGCGAATCGATTGATCACGAGCGTCGCGGCGCTGTTGGTGCTGGCCGGGTGCGGGACACAGCGCAGCCAGGAAGCCCCGGCCCGATCACCCGCCGAGGTCAAGGCAGAGATCGTGCGCTTGCTGCCGGCCAAAACCGTGGACCGCCAAGGCTGGGCCAC
Source organism: Pseudomonas sp. LB3P81 (assembly GCF_054897965.1). Taxonomy (NCBI): domain Bacteria; kingdom Pseudomonadati; phylum Pseudomonadota; class Gammaproteobacteria; order Pseudomonadales; family Pseudomonadaceae; genus Pseudomonas; species Pseudomonas sp. LB3P81. Next base: position 5,360,576 of record NZ_JBUBVG010000001.1, read on the forward strand.
GGACATCTACGCGGCCTTTGCCGCGCAGGACATTTATCCCTCCACGCAAAACCTGTGTTCCGTGCTGGCGGTCACCGAGCAGGAGTCGACCTTTCAGGTTGATCCGTCGGTGCCGGGCCTGGGCAAGATCGCCCGTGATGAAATCGACCGGCGTGCCGCGAAGGTCCATATCCCCGGTCTGCTGGTGAGCGGGGCGTTGCAAGTGAGTTCGGGCAACGGCAAGAGCTACAGCGACCGGCTGAATGCCGCGCGTAGCGAAAAGGAGCTCAGCGCAATCTTCGATGACTTCATCGGCATGGTGCCCATGGGGCGGACGCTGTTTGGCGGTTTCAACCCGGTGCACACCGGTGGCCCGATGCAGGTCAGCATCGACTTCGCCGAGCAGCAGGCAAGGAGTTATCCCTACCCGGTGGACGGCACGATTCGGCATGAAGTGTTTAGCCGTCGCGGTGGCATGTATTTCGGCATCGCCCACTTGCTGGGTTATCCGGTGAGCTACAAACAGCCGCTGTACCGCTTCGCCGATTTCAACGCCGGTTGGTATGCGAGCCGCAATGCCGCGTTTCAGAACGCTGTGAGCCGTGCTTCGGGCATTCCGCTGGCGCTGGACGGCGATCTGGTGCGCTACGACTCGATCATGCCCGGTACCACGGAGCTGGCCGTGCGTACCCTCGGCAAGCGCTTGGACATGCGCAATCCGACCATCAGGGATCAGTTGGAGAAGGGCAAAAGCCTTGAGTTCGAGGACACCCGGTTGTATCAGCGGGTCTTCGAGCTGGCCGAACAGACCGAAGGCCGCTCATTGCCGCGTGCGGTATTGCCGGGGATCATGCTGCAGAGCCCGAAAATCACCCGGAAACTCACGACAGCGTGGTTTGCCAAGCGGGTTGATGAACGTTATCAGCGCTGTATGGCGCGGGCGGGGAAGTGACTGGTTTCAATAAGGCGTAAAAAAACCGGCTGATGAGGCTGATGTTGTTCACTTAAAAAAATCTTCAGGCAAGCAAGAAATCTGTGGCGAGGGGATTTATCCCCGTTCGGCTGCGAAGCAGTCGTAGAGCAGGACAAATTAGTGTGTCTGAATGGACGCCGAGGGCCGCTTCGCGACCCAACGGGGATAAATCCCCTCGCCACAAATGTGGGTGCCCGCGCTTAAGTGAACAGCATCAGGCTGATGAGGCCGGGTTTTTTGTCGAGTCTTGCGGTAAAGCCATTCATTCATACCGCACGGCTTTCGATCAAACGATCCGAGTCGCTGGGTGTGATGGTGGGGCAGCAACAGCTGCAGTTCGCGTTCATAGGCGAGCATGGCCCCACCACGCCCTTTTTCACCGGCTAGACTGGCTGATGACGAATGGTCGCTCGGCGAGCAGGCACTTATCGCCAGGCAGGCCAGAATGAACCCGAAGGCGAAAACTGACTCCTGTAGGAGCGAGCTTGCTCGCGATGGACGCCAACGGTAACGCGAATTCTCTGGATATACGCGTCGTCCTGAAGTCCATCGTCGGAACGCCGCCCGGAGCAAGCTCGCTCCTACAAAGATCCGCCAAATGGCAGGGAACGTGACCTGTACCCACTCGTCAACTGACTATCTGTTCGTCTCGCCAGGAGCGCGATATGTATCAGCTATACGGACACCAGAACTCCGGCGCCGCCGCCATCGAAGCCGCGTTGGAGCTCTGTGAGATTCCTTACCGCTTCATCGACGTCGAGGTATCCACGGAGGCGGCCCACGCCCTGGAGAAACTCAACCCGCTCAAGCAGATTCCGACCTTGCAACTGCCTGACGGCAGCATTCTCACCGAAAGTGCGGCGATCCTGATTCATCTCGGGCTCACGTTTCCCAAGTCGAAACTGCTGCCGGAAAACGCCGCCGAGCGCGATCAGGCGATCCGTGGTCTGGTGTACATCGTCAGCAATTGTTACGCGGCGATCGGCATCATCGATTACCCCGAGCGGTGGTTGCTGGTGGCGGATAAACCCTCTCGGGACAACCTCATGGCTGGCGCTCGCGACCGACTGCACTGGAGTTGGGAGGTGTTCGCCGATCAGTTCTCGGGCGAGTTGTATCTGGGCGATGAGCCGCCGGGTGCGCTGGATGTGCTGGCGGCGGTGATTACGCGATGGGCGGGCAGTCGGGAGCATTTGCGCAGCGCCCGGCCCGGGTTTTTTGCCTGGCTTGAGCGAATTGACCGGCACCCGACGCTGGCACCGGTCTTTGCGCGGCATTGGCCATCCTGAAAAGATCGCAGCCTGCGGCAGCTCCTACGGTGTAAACACCCTATCAATGTAGGAGCTGCCGAAGGCTGCGATCTTTTGACCTGCTCTTATTCGCCGCGGATGTACTGCTCCAACTGTTGAATCAGTTCAGCCTGTTCAGCGATGGCTTCCTTGACCAGGTCGCCGATCGACAGCAAACCGATCAGCTTGCCGTTCTCCACCACCGGCAGGTGGCGCAGGCGTCTGTCGGACATGATGCCCAGGCAGGTATCGACGGTTTGATGGGTGTCCACGGTGATCACCGGAGACACCATGATGTCGCGCACCGGCGTGCCCACCGAAGAACGGCCATGCAGCACCAGTTTGCGTGCGTAATCACGTTCACTGATGATGCCCAGCACTTCGTCATTCTCTACCACCAGCAAGGCACCAACGTTCTTCTCGGCCATCTTCATCAGTGCTTCCAGCACCATGTGATCGGGCTTGATCTGGTGCACTTCCTGGTTTTTCTGATCTTTCAACTTGAGCAGTTGGGCGACGGTTTTCATGGTGGCTTCTCGGGTGTTGTCGTTGTTCTTGAAGAATCGTAGACGCAAGCGCTGAGGGCAAGGGATAAAGCGGCAGATAACGCGCAAAAAACGTCATTCAGCGGTTTTTCTTTGGTAAACCTCACGTATCAAGTCGATAAACGCACGCAACCCGGCGGGAACATGACGATTGGCCGGGTAGTACAGGCAGAGGCCGGAATAGGGCGGCGTCCAGTCTTGCAGCACCCGGATCAACCGGCCACTGGCGATCTCCCCGGCAATGGAGAATTCGCTGGTGCAGGCCAGCCCGACGCCTTGCAGTGCGGCGTCGACAATCAGGTGATGGCTGTCGAGGGTCAGCGGTCCGTTGACGTCGATGATCTGCTGCTGACCGCGTTTCTCGAATTCCCAGCGGTAAATCGTGCCACTGGCAAAACGGGTGCGGATGCAGTTGTGTCTGGCCAGGTCCGCCGGCGATTTGGGCTTCGGGTGGCTGGCGAAGTAAGCCGGCGAGCCGACCACTGCAAATTGCAGCGGCGGGCTGCACGGCACGGCAATCATGTCCAGCGGCACGCTGTCGGCCAGGCGAATGCCCGCGTCGAAACCGTCGGCGACGATGTCCACCAGGGCTGTATCGGTGACGATGTCCAGGCGCATGTCCGGGTAGCGTTTGAGGAATTCCACCACCACCGGGGTCATGATCGTCTGCACTGCGCCTTCGGTGGCGTTGATACGCAGGGTGCCGCTCGGTGTATCGCGAAACTGATTGACCGCTTCCATCGCCGCCGAGATCTCGTGCAGCGCCGGCCGCAACCGTGCCAGAAACTGTTCGCCGGCCTCGGACAGCGACACGCTGCGCGTGGTGCGATTGAACAAACGCACACCCATACGCTGTTCCAGTGCCGCGATGGCGTGGCTCATGGCCGAGGGTGACATGCCCAGCTCATCGGCAGCGCGGCGGAAACTGCGGTGGGTCGATACAGCGACCACGGCGTTGAGTTCGACCAATCCCATTTTTTGCATTGTGCTGATTCCTGCATCAGTTCATCCCATATTAGCTCGATTGTTTGAAGGATGGCTGGGGCCTAACGTGGTTGCTGCCACATCACATTTCCCCTGTGGGAGCGGCAGTGCGGCGATCCGACTTGCTCGCTCCCACAGGGATCACCTTGGTTGATAGAGAGCACTCCAATGACCCAGACCGTACTCATCACCGGCGCCTCCACCGGCTTCGGCCAATCCGCCGCACACCTGTTTGCCGCCCAAGGCTGGAACGTCGTTGCGACCATGCGTAACCCCGCCGTCGGCGCAGACCTCGCAGCGCTGGAACGGGTGCTGGTCACGCGCCTCGACGTCCAGGACCCGGCCAGCATCGACGCTGCCATCGCTGCGGGTATCGAGCGTTTCGGCCAGATCGACGTACTGGTCAACAACGCCGGTTTCGGCCTGTCCGGCGTATTCGAAGGCACGTCCCGCGAGAAAATCCGTGAGCAGTTCGACGTCAACGTCTTCGGCGTGATGGACGTGACCCGAGCGATCCTGCCGCACTTTCGTCAGCGCCAGGCCGGGGTGATCATCAATGTCAGCTCCGGCGCCGGTGTCTTTGGTCTGCCGATGATTTCGGCGTACAACGCCAGCAAATTCGCCCTGGAAGGGTTTTCGGAGTCGCTGTCCTACGAGCTGGCGGCGCTGGGCATCGTGGTGAAAATCGTCGAACCGGGCGGGGTGATCAGCACCGGGTTTGGCGCACGTTCCGCGGCGGAGGCGGCAGAGCTGGCGACTCCGGCGGATTACGACACTTTTGTCGGCGCGGCTTTGAAGGTGTTCGAAGGATTGCGCGGGGAGCGCCTGGCCACGTCGGAGGATGTGGCGCAAGTCATCTTCGGGGCGGCCAGCGACGGTACGGACCAGTTGCGCTACGTCGCAACCCAAGACATCGAACCGCTGGTGAAAGCGCGCCGGGAGACCTCGGAAGTCGAGTACATGGCGATGATGCGTGGCAAGTTTTCCACAGGCAGCCGCTGATCTGTGACCTGACTCAACCCCTGTGGGAGCGGCGGTGCGGCGATCCGACTTGCTCGCGAAGGCGGACTCACATTCGGCATTGATGTTGATTGACACGACGCTTTCGCGAGCAAGCCCGCTCCCACAGGGATCGCGCCACATCACAGAAAGCGCTATCGCCGGCGATGACGCGTAGAATTGCCACCTGAATCAGATTCGAGGTTGCAGTGGTGGATTTACAGCGGGGCTTCGTCCTGACCCGGCATTGGCGCGATACCCCGGCCGGTACGGAAGTCGAGTTCTGGCTGGCGACCGACACCGGTCCCCGGCGTATCCGCGTGCCGCATCAACCGTCGGTGGCGTTCATCCCGGCCGAGCAGCGCGAGCAGGCCGAAGTGGTGCTGCACGGCGAAAAAAATGTCGAGCTGAAACCCTTGGCTCTGCAGGATTTCGAACACCGCCCGGTGCTCGGCCTGTATTGCCGGCAGCACGGTCAATTGATGCGTCTGGAAACCGCGCTGCGCAAGGCCGGCGTCGAGATGTTCGAAGCCGACGTGCGTCCACCGGAACGCTACATGATGGAGCGCTTCATCACGGCGCCGGTCATCTTCGGTGGCACACCGAATGCCGAAGGCCTGCTGCTCGACGCACAGATGAAACCCGATCCCGACTATCGGCCAACGCTCAAACTGGTGTCCCTGGACATCGAAACCACCGCTCAAGGCGATCTGTATTCCATTGCCCTTGAAGGCTGCGGTGAGCGCCAGGTCTATATGCTCGGCCCACCGAATGGCGACGACAGCGAGGTGGATTTCCAGCTCGAATACTGCGACTCCCGAACCCTGCTGCTGAAAAAACTCAACGAATGGTTCGCCCGCCACGACCCGGACGCGATTATCGGCTGGAACGTCGTGCAGTTCGATTTACGGGTGCTTCACGAACACGCACGACGGCTGGCGGTGCCGCTGAAACTGGGGCGTGGCGGTGAAGAAATGCAGTGGCGCGAACACGGTAGCCGCAACCATTATTTCGCCTCGGCCGCCGGGCGTTTGATCATCGACGGCATCGAATCACTGCGCTCGGCGACCTGGAGTTTTCCCTCGTTCAGCCTGGAAAACGTCGCGCAAACCCTGCTCGGCGAAGGCAAGGCGATCAGTACGCCGTACCAGCGCATGGACGAAATCAACCGCATGTTCGCCGAGGACAAACCGGCCCTGGCCAAATACAACCTCAAGGACTGCGAACTGGTCACGCGGATATTCGCCAAAACCGAATTGCTGACCTTCCTGCTGGAGCGGGCCAGCGTCACCGGGTTGCCGGCGGATCGCAGCGGTGGTTCGGTGGCGGCGTTCACGCACTTGTACATGCCGTTGATGCACCGTCAGGGCTTCGTCGCGCCGAACCTCGGGACCAAGCCGGCGCAGGCCAGTCCCGGCGGATTTGTCATGGACTCGCAGCCGGGCCTGTACGAATCGGTGCTGGTGCTCGACTACAAAAGCCTCTATCCGTCGATCATCCGCACCTTCCTCATCGACCCGGTCGGGTTGATCGAAGGCTTGCGGCATCCCGACGACAGCGAGTCCGTGCCGGGTTTTCGCGGTGCGCGTTTTTCCAGAACCCGGCATTGCCTGCCGGCCATCGTCGCCCGGGTCGCCGAGGGTCGTGAAACCGCCAAGCGCGAACACAATGCGCCGCTGTCTCAGGCGTTGAAGATCATCATGAACGCCTTCTACGGTGTGCTCGGTTCCAGCGGCTGCCGCTTCTTCGATACGCGTCTGGCCTCATCGATCACGTTGCGCGGCCACGAAATCATGCTGCGCACCCGGCAACTGATCGAAGCCCAGGGGCACACGGTGATCTACGGCGACACCGACTCGACGTTTGTCTGGCTGCGCCGCGCCCACGGTCAGCAGGAAGCGGCGCAGATCGGCCGTGCGCTGGTGGACCACGTCAACCAGTGGTGGCGCGCGCATGTTCAAGAGGAATACGGGCTGGAAAGCGCGCTGGAGTTGCAGTTCGAAACCCACTACAAACGCTTTCTGATGCCGACCATTCGGGGGGCCGAGGAGGGCAGCAAGAAGCGTTATGCCGGACTGGTCACCCGTGACGACGGCACGGACGAGATGGTCTACAAAGGGCTGGAGACCGTGCGCACCGACTGGTCGCTGCTGGCCCGGCAATTTCAGCAAGAGCTGTACACGCGAATCTTCCATCGCCAGCCGTATCAGGATTATGTGCGCGAGTACGTGCGCAAAACCCTGGCCGGCGAGTTCGATGATCGCCTGATTTACCGCAAGCGCCTGCGCCGCACCCTGGATGACTATGAACGCAACGTGCCGCCGCATGTTCGCGCGGCGCGGATCGCCGACGACTACAACGATCAGCAGGGTCGGCCGCGGCAATACCAGAACGGCGGCTGGATCAGCTACGTGATCACCGTCGCCGGGCCCGAGCCGCTGGAAATCCGCAGTGCGCCCATCGATTACGACCATTACGTCACCCGGCAGCTGCAACCGGTGGCCGATGCGATTCTGCCGTTTGTGGACGACGATTTCTCAACCCTGATTGGGGGGCAGTTGGGCCTGTTTTGAGTCCAGCAGCGTTAACGTCCACTCGTCCGCTATACCGTGGAAATAGCGATCCAGCGCTTGATGGAACAGGCTGTCATCCGGGGTGAACTGCGCGAAAAGGGTCATCGACGAACGAAATTTAATGTCGTCCGGATGACCGAAAATTTCGCTGATGGAGCGTTCCTGGATATTCAGCACCCTTTGTGTGCAGTCAAGGAGGCGGGCACCCAGCCGTGGATGGTTCAGGTAGGCCGTTGCCTCCGCGCCTGAACGGATTGCGAAATGCTGAGACATCTCGCTGCCGCCCAGCCCCGCGAATTGCGGAAAGATGAACCACATCCAGTGACTGCGCTTTTGTCCTGCTCCAAGTTCGTTTTTCACTCGCTCAAACACCGGGTCCTGCGCCTGGAGAAAGCGCTGCAGATTAAAGGTGTCGAGCTGATCGGTGCTTCTCATGAGAAGCCCTCTGACAAAACCGCGATGGCTCAGACCATGGCCAGTCGCTGTTTGCGTTTTGGCGCGCGAAACGCGTGGTCCAGCGCCTCCAGATCTCCGACCTCAAGCCGCATTTGCGCGGCTTGCGCATTCAGATGCACGTGTTCAGGCCGGACCGCTTTGGGGATGGCAATCACACCATCCTGTCGCAGAATCCATGCCAGCGCTATCTGCGCCGGTGTCACGCCGTGACGGGCGGCCACCTGAGTGAGCGTCGGGTGGGCCAGCAAACTCCCGCCCTGGCCGATGGGACAGTACGCCATCAATGGCTGCCGATGCTGTTGGCACCACGGCAGTAAATCAAATTCTATGCCTCGTTCCTCCAGGTTGTAGAGCACTTGATTGGTGGCGCAGGCCGGGGAGGCCAGTTCCTGCAGGTCATCGATATCGAAATTGGACACGCCCCAACGGCCGATCTTGCCGTCTTCGCGCAGGCGTTCGAAGGCTTCGACGGTTTCTTCAAGCGGATACTGGCCGCGCCAGTGCAACAGGTACAAGTCGATGTAGTCGGTGTTCAAACGGCGCAGGCTGCGCTCGCAGGCCTGGGGAATGCCTTTGCGGCCGGCGTTGTGCGGATAGACCTTGCTGACGAGAAACACCTTGTCGCGCAGGCCGGCGATCGCTTCGCCCACCACGTCCTCGGCGCCACCTTCGGCATACATTTCAGCGGTGTCGATCAGGGTCATGCCCAACTCGATGCCCAGGCGCAGCGCGGCGACTTCTTCAGCGTGTCGAGCGTGATCTTCACCCATGAGCCAGGTGCCCTGGCCAATGACGGGTACGTTGACGCCGGCCAGTTCGAGGGTCCGCATGAAAATCTCCTTTATGTCATTCGGTCGATACTTCGGTTGGCAGCAGAATAGCCCATGGGTTCCCTCGCCTGTAGCAGTTGCCGAGTCTGCGAACGCGACGTTGCCAGCACTAATAGACTGTCGGCACTGCACTTTTTCGCAATCCACGGCTCTACCCTTGGCCAGCCTGCGGCGATCCCCACTGCCGGCCCATGCTCAAGTTCAAGCCCCATGGCCCGAGTTTTACCCCTCACCGCTGTGCATATCCGCCGCCATTGCCTGCTGCTCGCCGTCCTGTCGATGCTGTTCACGACCGGGTGCAGCCAGCAGCAAGGCCGGGACATCGTCAGCCAGTTTCGTGAAGGTCGGCCCCAGGAATTCCTTCAGACCAGCGTCGACCGCATGGCCACCCTGGCGATGCGCGACAACCTCGACAGCCTCTACCTGCTCATGAGCAAGCTCTACCTGCGCAACCCGCAGGAGCTGAAAAAGTCCGGTTTCCTTGATGCCCGCACCGCAGGCAATCAGGTGCGCATGGCCATCGAACAGCAACAGCCGCTGCCGACCCTGGGGGGCAAGAAAGATCTGGCGGCGTTGAGTTACGCCATGAGTCCGGAGTTTCTCGGCGACCGGGTCGGAGCCTTCATCTATGCCATCGGCAGCATGCTGGTCACCGCGCACGGCAACCGGCTGGAGTTCTACATGACCGATGCGATCAGCCCGACCTTCGTCAACAACGCCGCGCGCAACATCGAGAAAGCCACCTGGATCCTCAGCCAGCGGCAGAACAAAAACGGCGAACCCTTGCTGTTCTCCAACGAAATCTCGGAGGAGGGCAGCAACCTGAGTTTTGCCGTGGAGTTCGGCAAGATCGTCGCGCGCCTGGACCTGCTGACCCGGATGCTGGACGAGCGCTACCGGCGGATCGGCCTGAATTACGCGCAGAGCCTGCTGTTTCTCAATTTCTTGCCCGTGCAGTGAATCCCAATGTGGGAGCAAACCTTTGTGGCGAGGGAGCTTGCTCCCGCTTGAGTGCGCAGCACTCACAAAAGGGGCCGCTACGCAGCCCAGCGGGAGCAAGCTCCCTCGCCACACAGGCTCTCTCCCGCGTGTACGGGCATAACGATAGACCGCATCGATATAAGTGGTTATAAGAAAAATCGCTATGCTGCGGGCCAGTTTTTTCATGCGTTTTTGTGGGCGTGTTAATGGATTTCGTTAACTTAGGTTTGGTTGTTGCGGGTTTAGTGGTGGGTTTCATTGTCGGCATGACCGGCGTGGGCGGTGGCTCGCTGATGACGCCGATCCTGCTGTGGTTCGGGATCAATCCAGCCACGGCGGTGGGTACGGACCTGCTGTACGCGGCGATTACCAAATCCAGCGGCGTGCTGGTTCATCGCAAGAACAAGAACATCGACTGGGCGATTACCGGTTGGCTGACCCTTGGCAGTGTGCCGGCGGTGGCGCTGACGCTGTGGTTCCTCAGCAGTTTGCAATCCTCCCCGGACGCGATGAACGCCATCATCAAACAAGCGCTGGGCTTTGTGCTGTTTGCCACGGCACTGGCGATTTTCTTCAAGAAACGCTTGCTCGATTTCGCCCACAAACGCGCCGGCGGCCATTACAACCCGAGCGGCCAGCGCTTGAATGTGCTGACCGTAATCACCGGCCTGATCCTCGGCACCATGGTCGCCCTGACCTCCATCGGCGCAGGCGCCCTGGGCACCGTGGCGTTGTTCATCCTCTATCCGCTGCTGCCGACTCGCCGTCTGGTCGGCACGGAAATCGCCCATGCCGTGCCGCTGACTTTGGTCGCCGGTCTTGGCCATGCCAGCATGGGCAACATGGACTGGCATGTGCTGGGTTACTTGCTGATCGGTTCGCTGCCGGGGATTTACCTGGGCAGTCACCTGACGGGCCGTATCTCCGATGAAGTGTTGCGTCCATGCCTGGCCTCGATGCTGGTGCTGATCGGCTACAAACTGGCGTTCTGATTTTTGCCTCAGGCGTCAGTCATTCACGGGTGAAAATCTCCAGCAGATGCCCGTCCGGGTCATCGAAATATTGCTTCTCACGACACCAGACGATGGTGTGATTCAGCTGAGCGCTCATGGAGAAGTCCTCACGGCGGATCAGGCGGTTTCTGTATGAGCTATGAGATTAGTCCAGCCTGTTGCGCAATGACCGCCCTGACCTAAGCTTGGGTCAAGGCGAGACACAATTGCGGTGCGTGACCCGGAACGATCGCCGCGATGCGCAATCATTAGAGCGTGGATATCAAAAGGAGATGCGCATGCTCATCAGGTCATTGACCCTGGCAACCCTGCTGGCGATCGCCGGCCCCTTGCTCGCCGCCGATGGCGACTCACCGCTGGACATGGACAAGGGCAGGTCCAGACCGCTGATTGTCATCGCGCCGAGCACGGTCGATCCTGCATGGGTCAGCCTGAAAAATTCGCTAAATGAGCCTGCCAATCGCAAAGAATTCACAGACCGGAATATGGTCCTGTACACCGTGCTCAACTTGATGGGCCAGCGTGAAGGCAAGGACATGGGGCCACAAGACACGGCGGCATTGATCCGCTCGCTCAAGTTGGGGGCCGGGGCGAAGACCAAGGTGATTCTGGTCGGCAAGGACGGTGAAAAGAAACTCGAGCAATCGGATGCGGTTGATCTGAAGACGATTTTCAAAACCGTCGACGAACTGCCGCCGACCGAGAAAGAAGCCACGGTGCCTGTACCGCCGCCGGTCACTGAAGCCGAACCGGCGAAGGGTGCCAAAGGGACAAAACCGGGCAAACCGGCGATGCCCGCCAAGCCACCGGAAATGCCTGACGATTGAATCCGCGCAGATCCCTTTGTGGCGAGGGAGCTTGCTCCCGCTCGGCTGCGCAGCAGTCGTGAAACCTGCTCCCGAAGATTATCTGATGGAGCGCGGTTACCGAATTGGGGCCGCTTCGCAGCCCAGCGGGAGCAAGCTCCCTCGCCACAAAATGCGGGGTGAGGATTATTCGTTCAATGCACTCAACACCGCATGAGCGATTTTGATCCGCTCCGGATTCGGATAGTTTTTGTTGGCCAGGATCACGATGCCAATGTCCTTCGACGGCACATACGCCACGTAGGCCCCGAAGCCACCGGTTGAGCCGGTCTTGTTGAACAGCACATTACCCGGTTGAACCTGCGGCGGGTTCAACCACTGGACTTTATGTGCCTCCATCGCCATCTGCGTCGAGTTACCGGCAAGCAACGTATCGAGACTGACCGGGTAGTTGTAGAACTCCCAACCCAGGCCTTGGGTCATGTCGCCGACCTTGTAATAACCAGTATGCGTCGTGGCGATCGCGCGCTGCATCGTCGCTTCAAGACCTGACGGCTTCATGTTCGCTTCGACGTAGCGAAGCAAGTCCGAAGCGCTGGTTTTCACGCCATACGCCTCCGAATCCAGTGCCCCCGGCCCGACCCGCACCGGTTTGTCTTCCTTGTTGTACCCCTGAGCGTAAAGCGCCATCTGATCCTGCGGCACCTTGAAGAAGGTGTGCTGCAACCCGAGTTTCGGCAGCAAGGTCTTTTCCATCAGCGTATCAAACGGCTGGCCCATGCTGTGGGCCGCGAGATAACCGAACAGCCCCAGGCTCGGGTTCGAATACTGTCGATGACTACCAGCGGCGTAGACCGGTTTCCACTGTTTGAAATAGCCGAGCATCTTGTCCGCGGCATCGGCATCGCTCGGGAATTGCAGCGGCAGGCCGCCGGCGGTGTAGGTGCCCAGTTGCAGCACGCTGACGTGATCGAACGCGCTGCCGCGCAACGCCGGCAGGAGGTGGCTGGCTGTGTCGGAGAGGGACAGTTTGCCGCTGGCCTGAGCGTAGGCGGCGAGGGTGGCGGTGAAGGTTTTACTCACCGAGCCGATCTCGAACAAGGTGCTTTCGGTGACTGCCGTGCCGGTTTCCTTCGAGGTCACGCCGTAATTAAAGTAATGCTGTTTGCCATCAACCGTGATCGCGACGGCCATGCCGGGAATGTGCTGTTGCTGCATGACCGGTACGACAGCGGCTTTCACCGCCGCTTCGATCTGTGCGTCAGTCTGATTCCCGGCAACGCAGTAACCCGCACCAAGGAACAGTCCGAAAGCGCTGTAGGATAAGACCTTGCTGAGTGTGAAGTTGTGCATGATTGAGCCGCTGTCCATAAGATTTGATGATTAAACCCGCTACACTCCGAGCGGTTTATACATCGGGCCGCCGCTGAGCGTGCCAAATCTATTCATTCTGCCGATCCTCGACAAACGACAATATTTCGGCTGAGCCATTAGAAAAATTGGGGAGTAGGCATGATCCGCCCGCAATTACCGCTCAATGCACTGCGCGCTTTCGAGGCCTCCGCGCGCCACCTGAGTTTCACACGGGCGGCGGTGGAATTGTGCGTCACGCAGGCTGCGGTGAGTCATCAGGTCAAAAGCCTGGAAGCCCAACTCAACGTCACGCTGTTCAAACGCTTGCCCCGCGGCTTGATGCTGACCAGTGAAGGGGAGACCTTGCTGCCGGTGCTGCGAGAGTCCTTCGACCGCATCGCCGAAACCCTCGAACGTTTCGAGGGCGGGCATTTTCGCGAAGTGCTGACGGTGGGCGCTGTGGGAACGTTCGCGGTGGGCTGGTTATTGCCGCGATTGGCTGACTTCCAGGCGAAACATCCGTTTATAGATTTGCGCCTGTCGACCAACAACAATCGAGTGGACGTGGCGGCGGAAGGGCTGGATTACGCGATTCGGTTTGGCGCGGGGGCGTGGCACGGGATTGAAGCGGTGCGCTTGATTGAGGCGCCGTTGTCGGTGTTGTGCGTTCCCGAGATTGCCCGGCAACTGCACACGCCCGACGATCTGTTGCAGCAAACGTTGCTGCGTTCCTATCGCACGGATGAGTGGCCCGAATGGTTTCAGGCCACCGGCCTGCCTGCCCATGCCGCCCCGCCCCGGAGCATCGTCTTCGATTCGTCGCTGGCGATGATGGAGGCGGCGCTGCAAGGAATGGGCGTGGCATTGGCGCCACCGCTGATGTTCGCCCGACAACTGGCGGCGGGTGCCATCGAGCAACCGTTCGCTATCGGCATCACCACCGGCAGCTACTGGCTGACCCGCTTGCAGTCACGATCCGAGACATCGGCGATGGCGGCGTTCAAGGGTTGGCTGCTGCAAACGGCACAACTGAACGACTGAACACCGCCCCCCCCTGTGGGAGCGGGCTTGCTCGCGAAGACGCCAGACGCATCACCACAACTCAACCATCAAATACTCGCCACCCGAATCGCCACCCACCGCCGCTCCAGATTCAACGCCAACACACTGACCAACACCACCATCGCCCCCACAACAATCATCACCGTCGGCCGTTCCCCCAGCGCAAACGACGCCATCGCCATCGCCGTCGGCGGCACCAGATACAGGGTCATCGTCGCCCGGCTCAAATCAACGTGAGCCAACACAAACGCCCAGGCCAGATAAGCGAGCGCACTCGGAAACACGCCCAACGCCACCACCGCCAACTGCACATGAATCGGTGCACTCACGGCCTCCGCCGCCAACCCCGGCAGATACACCAGCAACAACGCCGTCCCCGACCACACCGTGTAGCAAACCAGCGTCAGTCCGTCGTAACGCCCGGAGTGATGTTTCTGCAACGCGAAGTAGAAACTCCACGACACCGCCGCCAACAAGATCAACAAACCATGGGTGTCGATGCTGCCTACCCCGCGATCACCGGCGACCACGATCACCACGCCGAGCAGCCCCAGAAAAACACAACCCCAGCGCCAGACGCTCACCCGGTCCTTGAACACGAAGCGCGCCAGCAGCGTGCTGAACAACGGCGTTGTTTGCGCCAGCACACTGGACGCACCGGCGCTGACACCTTGCTGTCCGAAATTGATCGCTACGTGATGCAGGCTCACGGCAAAGAAACCGAGACCGAACAGCAGCGGCACGTCGCGAAGGTTTGGCAGGCTGATGCCTTTGACCAGCGCGACCAGCGCCATGAACGCAGACGCCACCAGGAACCGCAGCAACGCCAGATGTCCGGGGTCATAGGCCTGCAAACCGATATGAATGCCGGTCGGGGAGTAACCCCAGCAGGCCACGACAAACGCCATGGCCAGGATGATTTTGACGCGAGAGGGGGCGGGGGTTGCGAGTGGTTGCATGGCCGGGCACCTGTGGTCGTATGCATCGAGTATCAGAACTCGGACCGTTCGCCACAACTGACTTATAATGCGTTAACTGTTCACTTTTGGTGATGTATGGAACTGGCGCAGATTCGCATGTTCAAGACTGTTGCCGACGTCGGCAGCATCGCCCGCGCAGCCGAGTTGTTGCATTGCGTGCCGTCGAACATCACGGCACGGATCAAGGCGCTGGAGGCGGAGTTGGGTGTCGCGCTGTTTTTACGCGAAGGCAGAGGGTTGCGCATCAGTCCGTCGGGGCAGACGTTTCTGGCTTATGCCTCAAAGATTCTCGCGCTCACGGCGGAGGCCAAACGCGCGGTCGACCCCGCTGCCGAGCCCTCCGGCCCGCTGCGTATCGGCGCGATTGAATCCTCGGCCACCGGGCGTTTGCCGCGTTTGCTCGCCAAGTTCCACAAGCGTTACCCGGCGGTGGCGCTGGAACTGACCACCGGCACCTGGGGCCAATTGCTTGATGACACCGTCAGCCACCGGCTCGACGGCGCGATCGTCGCGGTGGATGTCGAGCGCGCGCACCTCAAGCGCACGCCGATGTACCGCGAAGAGCTGCTGCTGATCGCCTCGACGTCCCTGGGCCCGGTGCGTGATATCACCGACTTGCAGGACAAAACCGTGTTCATGTGGCCACAGGGCTGTCCTTACCGCGCAGCGCTGGAGCATTGGTTGTTGCGCCAAGGGCAAGCGTTGCCGATTGTCAGCCTGGCCAGCTATGGCGCGATTGTCGGTTGCGTCAGCGCGGGGGCGGGCGTTGCGCTGGTGCCTAAAGGTGTGTTCGATCAGTACGCCAAAGGCGCCGGTTGCGCGGGGTACGAATTCCCCGAGCTGACCGCCATCGACAACCTGTTTTACTGGCACGAAAACGCCGGGGTTCACCCGGCGCGAGAGGCGTTTGTGGCGATGTTGCGGGAAGAGTTTGCGTAGACGACTTCATGGATACTGGACTTTGTGGCGAGGGAGCTTGCTCCCGCTGGGGAGCGAAGCGCCCCAAAACCTGAGCATGCGTTTCTTCGGGTTGAACAGTGATCACCCATCTGCGATTGCTTCGCGCTCGAGCGGGAGCAAGCTCCCTCGCCACAGGTTTTTATCTGGTCTACCGGGCTACTTCATACCCACATCCCGCATCAACAACCCAAACCGCAAATCCACCGCCTCCGGAATCGGCAGATACACTGTGTGTCCGTCCCCCGGCGCCACTTCAATCGACTGGCCTTTAACGTTCTGCAACTGATGCAGATCGAAGTGGAAATTGCCCTTGGGTGTCATCAGTTCCATGTGATCGCCCAGGCCGAAACGGTTCTTCACCTTGACCTCCGCCAACCGGTCACGCCGCTCGCCGGTCAGCTCACCGACAAACTGCTGCCGCTCCGACACCGAACTGCCGTTCTGATAGTTCTGGTATTCGTCATGCACATGCCGACGCAGAAAACCTTCGGTGTAACCGCGCTGGGCGAGGGATTCCAGATCGGTCATCAGGCTGCGATCAAACTGGCGACCGGCCACGGCATCGTCGATCGCCCGGCGATACACCTGAGTAGTTCGCGCACAATAGAAATGGGATTTGGTCCGGCCTTCGATTTTCAGTGAGTGCACGCCCATCTGCGTCAGACGCTCGACATGCTGCACGGCGCGCAGGTCCTTGGCGTTCATGATGTAAGTGCCGTGTTCGTCCTCGAACGCCGGCATCAGTTCGTCCGGTCGGTTGGCTTCCTGCAACAGGAACACCTGATCGGTGGGCGCACCAATCCCCAGGGTCGGTTCGGGCTGGAAGGTCTGCACGATCTCGCCGAGCTGGTTTTCCGTGGCTTCTTGCGCGGAGTACTTCCAGCGACAGGCGTTGGTGCAACTGCCCTGATTGGCATCGCGCTTGTTCATGTAACCCGACAACAGGCAGCGGCCGGAATAGGCCATGCACAGCGCGCCGTGAACGAACACTTCCAGCTCCATGGCGGGCACTTGCTGGCGGATTTCGGCGATTTCTTCCAGGGACAGTTCCCGCGACAGGATGATCCGGCTCAAGCCTTGTTGCTGCCAGAACTCGACGCTCGCCCAGTTGACCGTGTTGGCCTGCACCGACAGGTGAATCGGCATCTGCGGGAAGTGCCGGCGCACCAGCATGATCAAGCCGGGGTCGGACATGATCAGGGCGTCCGGCGCCATGGCGATTACCGGCTCCAGATCCTTGAGAAAGGTTTTGAGCTTGGCGTTGTGCGGGGCGATGTTCACCACCACGTAGAAGCGCTTGCCTTGGGATTGCGCCTCGCGAATACCGAGCGCGAGGTTGGCATGGTCGAATTCGTTGTTGCGCACCCGCAGGCTGTAGCGCGGCTGGCCGGCATACACCGCATCGGCGCCGTAGGCGAAGGCATAACGCATGTTTTTCAGGGTGCCGGCGGGGGCGAGCAGTTCTGGCGTGGCGAGGGTCATGGACGTGTCGATCGCAAAAGCTCGCGAGGGTAATCGGCTTGCCCGCGAGTTTCATTGATCTGGATCTATGCTTGATGAACAAACGGATGGCACTCGCGCGAACCGTGGCGGACTAAGCATCAGGACGCGACATTGCGTCCTTGCGGACTGACATGGATCGGACATGAACGAACAGACGGTACACAACAAATCGCTGGTGATCCTGCTTGGGCTGGTGACCGCGGCGTTTATCTGGATTCTGCTGCCGTTCTACGGCGCGGTGTTCTGGGCCGTGATCCTCGGCATTCTCTTCGCGCCGCTGCAGCGTCGTCTGCAACTGAAGTTTGGCTGGCAACGCAACCTGACGTCGCTGCTCACCCTGAGCATCTGCCTGATGATCGCCATTCTGCCGGTGATCATCCTCAGTATCCTGCTCGTTCAAGAGGGCGCCACGCTGTACAAGAGCATCGAAAGCGGCGAGCTGGACATCGCGGGGTATGTGACGCATTTCAAGCACAGCCTGCCGCCGTACTTTCAACACTTGCTCGATCGGGCCGGGATCGGCGAGCTGGATGGGTTGCGGGAAAAAATCATCAAGAGTGCGGTGACGGGCAACGAGTTTGTCGCCACTCAGGTATTCAGTTTCGGGCAGGGAACGTTTGATTTCGTGGTGGGCTTTTTCATCATGCTCTACCTGCTGTTCTTCTTTTTGCGCGACGGTGCGGAGCTTGCGCGCAAGGTTCGCGCTGCCGTGCCGCTGGAGGAACACCAGAAACGCCGCTTGCAACTGAAGTTCAACCGTGTGGTGCGCGCCACGGTGAAAGGCAACCTGCTGGTGGCCATCACGCAAGGCGCGTTGGGCGGTCTGATTTTCTGGTTTCTCGACATCCCGAGCGCATTGCTCTGGGCGGTGCTGATGGCGTTTCTGTCGCTGTTGCCAGCGGTGGGTGCGGGGATTGTCTGGGCGCCGGTGGCGGCGTTTTTCCTGTTCAGCGGGGCCATTTGGCAGGGCGTGGTGCTGGGGCTGTTCGGCGTGTTTGTGATTGGCCTGGTGGATAACGTGCTGCGACCGATCCTGGTGGGCAAGGACACCAAGATGCCGGACTATCTGATCCTCATCTCGACCCTCGGCGGCCTGGCGATTTTCGGGCTCAACGGTTTTGTCATCGGGCCCTTGATCGCGGCGCTGTTCATGTCGAGCTGGGCCATTTTCATCGAAACCCAACCGCGGGTGCAGTTGCCTTAAGCGCTGAGTCGATCGGTGCCGAGGCGTTGCGACAGAGCCTTTGCGGCGTTAAGCGATGTGAGCGGACCGCTGATCGGTTCGCCGTCCTGCATCAGATACCAACAGGCGAGCAATCCCAGCTCTCTAAGCGGTGCGGGAACGGCGCTGCCGATAACGGACATGATCTGAACCTGGGACATAAGTACCTCCATCAATCTATGGAGCTACCTTACGGACCCGGTGCTTGAACGAGAAATCAACGCTTTCGATAGTCGTCATTGACGCCAGCGGGCCCAAACGACCATCTGTCGGTCAGTCGACCACCAGGTCCAGCATATGGACCACTTCGTGCTCGTTGAGCAGGCCTTTGCGCACCAGGTTTTCGGCCAGCAGCGAGAGAAATTTGGCGCTGCGATGGCCTTCCAGGTGCTTGAGTTCGGTCAGGGCGTTGTACACCTTGCCGGAGGTGCACAAGCTGATATCGCGATGCGGGTTTTGCGTGGGCATCAGGTCGTCCTTGTTGTTATCAACCTGTTGTTGACGGACAGATCCAGGCTTGCGGACCTGTCATGACATAAACATGACCGTTTCCCCCAGCGCGGGGGAAGGGCGTTTGAATCAATCTTGCCCACTTGAACCGGCGGGACTGTCCCGATAGCGACCTTGGCGAGATTTATTCAGACCTTCACCGACGAACGGGCAATACCTTTGTGGCGAGCGAGCTTGCTCGCGTTGGGCTGCGTAGCGGCCCCAAAAATCTGACAACCAATGCCGATTTTTGTGAGTGCTACGCACTCAAGCGGGAGCAAGCTCCCTCGCCACAGGTTTCTCTGATTCAAGACTCTCTTAAGTGAACAGCATTACCCTACAAAAACGGGGCCTTGAGAGCCTGTTACCAGCGGCCGTAACCGTGGGGATGGCCATAATAATAACCGCGTGGCGGGCCGTAATAGCCGCGGGGTGGACCGTAGTAGACCGGTGGCGGGGCGTAATAGACCGGTTGTTGCACGTAGACCGGGGCCGGCTGGTAGTAAACCGGTGGCGGTTGCTGCACGTACACCGGTTGCGGCTGGTAGTAAACCGGTTGCTGGACATAGACGGGCCGGTTGCTGTTGATGATGGCCGAACCGACGATGGCCGAGCCAACGATCGCGCCAAATACCGCTGGACCTTGCCAACCGTGACCGCCGCCAGCCTCTGCCTGCCCTGCGATAGCAAGAGCACCGATCAGCAAGGCAACTGTGGGGATTTTACGGATCATGATCATTCCTCGGTTCTTCACCCCGGCGCTTGCGTCTGCAATAGACCCAAGGATTGTCGCGGGGATACCTCTAAGACAGCGTTTTTTTGAAAATCAGCACGGCCGTTGGGTAAATTTTGTGTAAGGTCTGTACCCGCTTCCTTACCCTCGTGCGCTGCCATAGCAGGCACACCCTTATGATCGATCAGATCGCGATGGCCTGGCTAATCCCGTCCATCTGAAAGTGCTGTCGAAGGAGATTTACATGCAGATGAACCCCAACAAAGACACTCAACTGTGCATGTCCCTGTCGGGGCGTCCGGGGAACTTTGGCCTGCGATTTCACAATCACCTGTACGAACAGCTGGACCTTAATTTCTACTACAAGGCATTCCGCAGCCAGGACCTGACCGGCGCGGTCGCGGGTATTCGCGCCCTGGGCATTCGCGGCTGTGGCGTGTCGATGCCGTTCAAGGAAGCCTGCATTGCGCTGGTCGATGAGTTGGACGCGTCCGCCGCCGCCATTCAATCGATCAACACCATCGTCAACACCGATGGTCACTTAAAGGCTTACAACACCGACTACATCGCCATCGCTCAATTACTGGAAACCCACCAGGTGCCCAAGGACTCGACCTTTGCCCTGCGCGGCAGCGGCGGCATGGCCAAGGCGGTGGCCAGCGCCTTGCGCGATGGCGGTTACAAAAACGGCTTGATCGTGGCCCGTAACGAGCGCGCCGGGCGTGCCCTGGCGGAATCCCTGGGCTATGAGTGGCAAGCCGAGCTGGGCACCCGGCGCCCGCAAATGCTGATCAACGTTACGCCGATCGGTATGACCGGCGGGCCTGAGGCCGATCAACTGGCCTTTGACGCCGATGTCATTGCTGCTGCGCAGACTGTCTTCGATGTGGTGGCGATCCCCTCGGAAACGCCGCTGATCGTGCGCGGTCGTGCCGAAGGCAAGCGAGTGATCACCGGGCTGGAAGTGATTGCGATCCAGGCGCTGGAGCAGTTTGTGTTGTACACCGGGGTGCGTCCGACGGAGGAGCAGTTTCAGAAAGCGGTGGAGTTTGCGCGTAGCTGACTGTCCTTAAATTTTGGTTGGCTGTGCCGGCCCCTTCGCGAGCAAAGACTTGCCCACCAATAACAACACCGTGCCCGAGGTTTCCCATGCACCCCGCCATCCTCAACCTGAATCAGGTCGAACTCGAACCGCTGCCCGAAGCCCTGGCGCCGACCGGTGAAACGGCCGGCCGCTATCAACAGCGGATGGCCCGTGTCGGTCAGCAACTGGGTGCGCAAAAGCTCGGTTATCGCTTGTACGTGCTGGAACCGGGCATGCGTGGCAGTCCGTTTCACAGCCATCGGGTCAACGAGGAAATGTTTTACGTGGTCGCGGGGGAAGGGGAGATCCGTCTCGGGGCCGAGCGTTTTCCCATTCGGGCGGGTGACGTGATCGCCTGCCCGCCGGGCGGTCCGGAAGCGGCGCACCAGATCATCAACACCAGCAGCGGTGAATTGCGCTATCTGGCGGTCAGCACCCAGCAATCGCCGGAGATTTGCGAGTACCCGGATTCTGGCAAATACGCGGTGATGGATGATTTCAAAGTCGATGCCGAGGGCAATGCCTCGGGATTCGTCGCCATCGCCAGACAGGCCGACTGTGTGGATTACTGGGACGGCGAGTAGACACAGATCTAATGTGGGAAGGGCCGGGCGACGTTCCCACATTTGAGTCTTTGGTGTCAGGTTATTCGAGGCGAGCCAATCGCTCTTCCAGCGCGGCGATTCGCGCTTCGAGCTCTTCGATGCGTTCTACTGACACACCGCTGCCGGCACCACGTTCAACCGGATTCTGCCGCGCCGCGAGAATCGCTTCGATATCCGCCGGATCACCCAGCGCATGCATATAGCGGTCTTCCCGCTGCCCCGCCTGACGTGGAATCAGCAACGCCAGACCGCGAGCAATCAAGCGCTCCAGTTGATGTACAACCTGCTCGGCATCTTCGAACTCATGCATGCGGCCGCTGCGGGTCAGCAGTTCGTTGATTGTCTGCGGGCCGCGCAGAAACAGAAGTCCCGTCAGAATCACCTGCGCCGGCACCAGTTCCAGTGCCTTGTCGACCTTGTGCTCCCAGCGGTCGGCGCGGCTGCCCATTACCAGTTTGGCAAACCCGCGCCCTTCGAGGGCACGCAGGCTCTGGCCGACCTGGCCCTGAGTGAGGTTCATCACCGGTTCGCGGCTGGTTTTCTGGTTGCAGGCAATCACTAGGGCGTTGAGGGTCAGCGGGTAGGTTTCCGGGCTGGTGGCCTGTTTCTCGATCAACGAACCGAGAATGCGGGTTTCCGTGCTGTTCAGGCGCGGCTCGTCGAAGGTCGTTTCTTGCTCAGTGCTCATGATGCTGCGTCCTTACCCCGGTTCATATTCTTCTCCTGCTGGCATGCACTTTAGATTGGCGTGCGCCAATGGCAACTGAATTCGTCGCACCGACCCGGCAATGGTCATAAAAGCTACATCAATCCATAACGCAATTTTTACATTCTGGCGGGCACCGTATGCAGGGCCGTGGCATAAGCATATCGACGACGTCACTGGCCTTACTGACTGCAACCTGGAGCAAGGCATGACGCTGACGTTGGGTACGACCCGCAATAATGCGCTGATCGGCGCGCACCTGCCATGACCGTGCTGGTCACCGGCGCCGCCGGTTTCATCGGTTTTCACACGGTCAAGCGCCTGTGTGAGCAAGGTCTTGAAGTGGTCGGCATCGACAATCTCAACGACTACTACAGCGTGGAACTCAAACACGCTCGGCTCAATGAGCTGCGTGCCTTGTCGGGCTTTCATTTCCAGACACTGGATATCGTCGACAAACCTGCTCTGATCGAGTTGTTCAAGGAACACCGCTTTACCGAGGTGATCCACCTGGCGGCCCAGGCCGGCGTTCGCTACTCGCTGGACAATCCGGACGTGTACGCGCAATCGAACCTGACAGGGTTCCTGAATGTGCTGGAAGCCTGCCGACACCATCGCCCCGAGCATCTGATTTATGCCTCGAGCAGCTCTGTGTACGGCACCAACAGCAAAATGCCGTTCAGCGTCGAAGACGCCGTGGATCATCCGGTTTCGCTGTACGCCGCGAGCAAGCGTGCCAATGAGCTGATGGCCCACAGCTACTGCCATCTGTATGGAATCAAGGCCAGCGGTCTGCGGTTTTTTACCGTGTACGGACCTTGGGGCCGCCCTGACATGGCGCTGTTCAAGTTCACCGAAGCGATCCTCAACGACAAACCGATCGACCTCTACAACCAGGGCCTGATGTCGCGGGATTTCACCTACATCGACGACATCGTCGAAAGCATCGCGCGCCTGCGTCCACGTCCGCCGTTGCCGGATGTCGCTGGCGAGGGCGTCAACCGGATTTTCAATATCGGGCGCGGCACGCCGGTGGCGTTGCTGGATTTCGTCGATTGCCTGGAGTCGGTCCTGGACCGGCAAGCCCGGCGCAACTTGATGCCGATGCAGGCGGGCGATGTGCTCAAGACCTGGGCGGACGTGTCGGCATTGGCGCAGTGGGTCGATTTTCGTCCGCAAGTGACACTCGAGACCGGCGTTGCGCAATTCGTGAAGTGGTATCGCCACTTTTATCAGATTTGAAACATTGGCCCTCGATCATAAAAAATCCAGGGAAACAGGGGCCTCTATGAGCCAAGACCTATTTGTATCCGTGCTGATTCCGGCAAAGAACGAAGCGAGCAATCTCACTTCGCTGCTGGAAGAAATCCGCGTCGCACTGGCGGATGAAGCGTATGAAGTCATCGTCGTGGATGACGGCAGCACCGACGCCACCTTGCAGGAATTGCGACAGACTCGACACAGCGGCCTGAACACCCTGCGCATCCTGCGGCATGACCGCTCGCTGGGGCAGAGCACGTCGCTTTACCATGCCGCGCTTGCCGCCCGAGGCCGATGGCTGGCCACCCTCGATGGCGACGGTCAAAACGACCCCGCGGACATCCCCGGCATGCTGGCGCTGGTGCGCAATGAGCGCGCAGGCGCCGACTTGCATTTGGTGGCCGGGCATCGGGTGAATCGCCGTGACACCGCGAGCAAGCGCTGGGCCTCGCGGTTTGCCAACGGACTGCGCAGCCGCATGCTCAAGGACCAGACGCCGGACACCGGTTGCGGGCTGAAACTGATCCAGCGCGCCGCGTTTCTGCGTTTGCCGTACTTCGACCACATGCACCGCTTCATTCCTGCGCTGATCCAGCGCCATAACGGCCGCATGATTACCCATC
This sequence comes from Pseudomonas sp. LB3P81, assembly GCF_054897965.1. Taxonomy (NCBI): domain Bacteria; kingdom Pseudomonadati; phylum Pseudomonadota; class Gammaproteobacteria; order Pseudomonadales; family Pseudomonadaceae; genus Pseudomonas; species Pseudomonas sp. LB3P81. The sequence goes on from NZ_JBUBVG010000001.1 coordinate 5,384,584, forward strand.
CGGTCAACCATCGATCGCGCACGGCCGGGGTCTCCAAGTACGGCAACATCGACCGTGCGCTGGTGGGCGTTCTCGACCTGATCGGCGTCTGGTGGCTGATCCGGCGCACGCGTCTGAGCACCCACGCGCAGGAGATCGAAGGATGAACCTGTCCCGCGAAACCTTGTGGCTGGTGGTCGGTTTCAGTGGCCAGATCGCCTTCACCGGCCGCTTTGTCCTGCAGTGGCTGTACAGCGAATACAAAAAACGCAGCGTGATTCCGGTGAGCTTCTGGTACCTGAGCATCATCGGCAGCGCGCTGTTGTTCGCCTACGCGATTTACCGAGAGGACCCGGTGTTCATCGCCGGTCAGGCGTTCGGCTCCATCGTTTATTTGCGCAACCTGCAATTGATTGCCCGCAGCAAAACCTTGAAGGACTGACCCATGCGCCGAACCCTGTCACCCAGCGTCGAATGCCTGGGGCTGATGTTGCTTGCTCTGTTGTTGGTCGGCGCGGGGCTCGGGCTGCGCCAGCCGCAGAATGTGGACGAGGAGCGATTCCTCGGCGTGGCGCTGGAGATGCTGCACAACGGTTCGTGGCTGATTCCTCACCGCGCTGCGGAGATTTACGGCGATAAACCACCGATCTTCATGTGGACCGTGGCGTTTTTCACCTGGATCACCGGGATGCCCGCCATTGCCCTCTATATTCCGGGTCTGCTGTCTGCCACTTCGGTCACGGCCATGCTCTACGACCTGGGCCGCCGACTCTGGAACCGGCGTGCCGGTCGAACGGCGGCGCTGTTGTACCTAGCGACGTATCAGACCTACAGCATTCTGCGGACCGGCCAGATCGACAGTTTTCTGATTCTGTTCACCTCGCTGGGCCTGTATGGCCTGGCCCGACACCTGCTGCTCGGACCTGCCTGGCGCTGGTTTTACGCCGGATGCGCCGCCATGGGGATCGGCGTGATCACCAAAGGGGTCGGCTTCGTGCCGGCGTTGATGCTGATTCCGTATGCCTACGCGGTGCGCAAAGGCTGGCCCGGTGTGGTGGCGATGCCGGGCGAGGCGCGCAAATGGTTGATGGGTTTTGTGGTGGTGCTGGGCGCCGTGGCTATCTGGCTGCTGCCCTTGGCGCTGTCCATCGTGCTCAATGGCAGCGCTGACGAAATTGCTTATGCGAGGGAAATCCTGCTGCGCCAGACGGCGGGGCGCTATGCGGCCGCCTGGGACCACCGCGAGCCGTTCTGGTATTTCTTCGTCAGCGTCATTCCGCAGTATTGGCTGCCGTTGGTGCTCGCCTTGCCGTGGCTGATTCCCGCCTGGCGCAGGCAATTGCGCAAGCGCGACGGTCGAGTGCTGGTTCTGCTGGGGTGGGTGGTGCTGGTCGTGCTTTTCTTCTGCCTGAGCAGTGGCAAGCGCAAGTTGTACATCTATCCGGCGTTGCCGGGGCTGGTGCTGGTCGCCGCGCCGCTGATGCCGTGGCTGTTCAAGCGCTGGTTCCGTCGGCGTCTGCTCGGCTGGCGGATCTTTCAGGGGGTGGCCGTGACCTGGTTTGCGCTGTGGTTCGCCCGCGGTTTCATCGAACCGGTCAAGGACGGTGCCAATCCCCACGAGGCGTTGATGGCGCAGGCGGCGGCGATGACTCAGGGCGCGGATCTGGTGTTGGTCAATTGGCGCGAAGGCCATTGGTTGTTCGCAAGGCAACCGATCGTGCATTTTGGAATGGCCGGTTCAACGGTCGAACAGGCGGCGCAGTGGTTGCGCGAACATCCGCAGGCGTACGCGTTGGTGCCGGATGAACAGCTCGGCCAGTGTTTCAATCCTCAGGCCGCCCGGGAGCTGGGCGAAACCTCGCGGGCGCAGTGGTCGATCGTCGGTGCCGATGCCGATAACGGCCAATGTCACCCCGGACCGCCGGCCCATATCTATCGCTTCACCTGGGACCGTGCATCGCTATAATCGACCCCACGTTTCACTCCTGTTACCACACGAGACTGCCATGACCATTTCCCTGTATGACGCTTCCGTTCCGGTTTTCAAACAAATGCTCACCGCCCTGAGCGACGTTCTGAACAAGGCCGAAGCCCACGCCACTGCCAAGAACATCGATCCGAATGCTTTCCTGCAAGCCCGCCTGTACCCGGACATGTTCCCGCTGGTGCGTCAGGTGCAGATCGCCGTGGATTTCGCCAAGGGTGTTTCTTCGCGTCTGGCCGAGGTTGAACTGCCGAAGTACGACGACACTGAAACCACCTTCGCCGAGTTGCAAGCGCTGCTGACCAAGGTTCTGGCTTACATCGGCGAGATCAAGCCTGAGCAGATCAACGGCAAGGAAGGCATCGAGATCATCACCCGTCAGGGCACGCCGAAAGAGAAGCGCTTCAGCGGCCAGGCTTACTTGCTGAGCTACGGCCTGCCGCAGTTCTTCTTCCACGTCACCACCGCTTACGCACTGCTGCGTCACAACGGTGTGGAAGTGGGCAAGCGCGATTACATGGGCGCGTTCTAAACCGCCCGGGTACAAAAAAGCCCGCCAAGGTTTGCGCCTTGGCGGGCTTTTTATTGTCCTTATGGGAGCGGGCCAGCGCGCGAAAGCTGTGTGTCCGGCGGCTGGGTTTTTGATGGTGTACATATCCGTTGCTTCGGTAACGGCGGCTTAGGGTTCCGCCCTGACGGCGGGTTACTTTGAAAAGCGCAAAGTAACCAAACGCTTTCGCCCCTGACGTGCGGTGCCTCGCTCCGGTCCTGCTCCGTGGGCCCGCCGCGATCGGCCATCCCTGGCCGTGCGCGGCTAACCCGGCATCCATGCCGGGTTGCCCACTGCACAGAACCTGCGCTCGGCCTTCCGACGGGGCAGATCAAAATCAAAAGCCAAAGCAAGATCAACAGCCAGAGCCAGAGCGAGCACGTACCTCCTGTGGGAGCGAGCCTGCTCGCGATGGACGTTAACGATGACGCGTGCTGTCTGAGTGAACGCGGTGTACAAGCGATTTTCGCGAGCAGGCTCGCTCCTACAGGAGATCCGCGTACGCTTTCGCTTTTCACCACTCGTCAGGCCGAGCGTTAGCTCGCCTTCAGTTTTTGATCTGGCTTTTGCGGTACTCGCCCCGTCGAGAGGCCGAGTGGAGGTTCTGCGTAGTGGGCAACCCGGCATGGATGCCGGGTTAGCCGCCCCTGGCCATGGATGGCCGATGGCGGCGGGCCCACGGAGCAGGACCGGAGCGAGGGCATGGCGAGCCTCAGCGAGGCACCGAACGAAAGGGGCAAAAGCGCTTGGTTACTTGGCGCTTTTCCAAGTGACCCGCCATAAGGGCGGAACCAATAGCCGCCGTTACCGCAGAAACGGATATGCCCCAAACCCAAACAACCACCAGTCACGCCATACGCTGAGCCTTCTCGTCCTCACCCAAACAAGCCGCCGCCGTAAACAGCACATCAGTCGAAGAATTCAGCGCAGTCTCCGCCGAATCCTGCAACACACCAATAATGAAACCAACCGCCACCACCTGCATCGCGATTTCGCTCGGAATCCCAAACAGACTGCACGCCAGCGGAATCAGCAACAACGACCCGCCCGCCACACCCGAAGCGCCACACGCGCAGATCGCCGCGACGACGCTCAACAGGATGGCGGTCGGAATGTCTACGGCGATACCCAGCGTATGCACGGCCGCCAGGGTCAGCACGGTGATGGTGATCGCGGCACCTGCCATGTTGATGGTCGCACCCAGCGGAATCGAGACCGAGTAGGTGTCTTCATGCAAACCCAGACGCTTGCTCAATTCCAGGTTGACCGGAATGTTCGCCGCCGAGCTGCGGGTAAAGAACGCTGTGATGCCGCTTTCACGCAAGCACATGATCACCAGTGGATACGGGTTGCGACGCAGCTTCCAGAACACGATCACCGGGTTCATCACCAGCGCCACAAACAGCATGCAGCCCAGCAACACCACCAGCAGATGCGCGTAGCCGATCAAGGCACCGAAACCGGAGGTGGCGAGGGTCGATGCCACCAGACCGAAAATCCCCAGCGGCGCAAAACGGATCACCAGGCGCACGATCAGGGTCACGCCGTTGGACACGTCGCCGAGCACCTCGCGCGTGGTATCGCCGGCATGGCGAATGGCGACGCCCATGCCGATGGCCCACGCCAGAATGCCGATGAAATTGGCGTTCATCAGCGCGCTGACCGGGTTGTCCACCACGCTCAGCAGCAGACTTTGCAGCACTTCACTGATACCGCCCGGCGCCGTCACCGCGACGTCGTGGGTGGACAGCACCAGACTTGACGGGAACATCATGCTGGCCACGACCGCGACCACTGCGGCGGCAAACGTGCCGAGCAGGTACAGAAACAGAATCGGCTGGATGTGGGTTTCCTGGCCGTGTTTGTGGTTGGCGATCGACGCCATGACCAGCACGAACACCAGAATCGGCGCGACGGCTTTCAGCGCCGAGACGAACACTTTGCCGATGAACGCGGTGGACTTCGCCACCTCAGGCGCCAACAGCGCCAGGGCAATCCCGGCGATCAGTCCGATGATGATTTGCGTAACCAGGCTCAAGCGTTTCAAGCGTTGCAATAGCGAAGGGGATGAAGCGGTCATAAAACGGCATCTCTGATTTTATTAGGTGCGGGGGGTGTCGCGACATCGCGGCCATTAAAGGGCGGATGAACAGGGTGTACGAATCGCAGGGCGCGGACTTTATCACAGCGTCGTCTTCATCCTTCAGACCTGTGAGGATCTGCCGCCCGCCTGTTAAACGCGATTGGCAGGTTCGTGCAACCGCGTTTGGAAACACTCTGTTAAGATTGCGCATCCTCATTTTCATCTCTGCCAGTGGGCCTTCGGGCTATCGCTGGTGTCGTCGTTTTCTGGAGTTCTGCATGCTGTTGCCCATCCTTCTGTTGTCCGCCGCCGGTTTCACGGTGCTGACCACGGAATTCATCATCGTCGGCCTGTTGCCGGCGATCGCCCGGGATCTGGACGTCAGCATCCCCCAGGCGGGTTTACTGGTGACCTTGTTCGCCTTCACCGTCGCCGCCTTCGGGCCATTCCTGACTGCGTATTTCGCCCGGTTCGAACGGCGCAAGCTGTTCATCTCGGTGTTGATTATGTTTGGTCTGGCCAACACCCTCGCGGCATTTGCGCCGAACATCTGGGTGATGGCCGTTGCGCGGTTGATTCCCGCGCTCGGGCTGCCGGTGTACTGGGCCTTGGCGAGTGAGACGGCGGTGGACATCGTCGGACCGGATTACGCCGGACGCGCCATCGCCAAGATCGGTTTCGGCATTGTCTGCGCCACGGTGTTCGGCATCCCGGTCGGCACGCTGATTTCCGATGCATTCGGTTGGCGCAGTGCCTTCGGCATTCTGGCGGTGATCGCGTTTGCCAAGGCGTTGTTGCTGTTTATCTACCTGCCGAAAACCAACCTGCACCAGCATCAGGTGAGTTTCCGTTCGCAGTTCAAGATCCTGCGCAGCCCGCTGATGATTGGGCATGTGCTGCTGTCGATTCTGGTGTTCAGCGGGATGTTTACCGCTTACACCTATCTGGCCGACATCCTTGAACGGCTGGCCGGTTTCAACGGCACGGTGGTCGGCTGGTGCCTGATGGGTTTTGGCGCGGTGGGCCTGATCGGCAACTCGTTGGGCGGGCGCGCGGTGGATCGTCATCCGCTGATCGCCTCAATGATGTTCTGCGCGTTCATGATTGCTGGCCTGGTGGCGTTGGTGCCGAATATTCATTCACCTCTCGGCCTTGCGGCGGCGATGGGCATCTGGGGCGTGACGCAGGCGGCGCTGTTTCTGGTCAGCCATGTGCGTTTGATGAAGGCTGCGCCCGAAGCGCCGGCGTTCGCGGCGTCGCTGAACATTGCCGGGGCCAACCTCGGGATCGGCCTGGGCGCCATGATCGGCGGCCGGGTCATCGACGGTGTCGGCCTGCAAGGTCTTGGTTTCGCGGCGGCCGCGTTTATCCTGGCCTCGATCCTGTTGGCGATCGCGCTGATGACCTTCAAGCCACGCGAAATCTGCGCCTGACGCCTTACATCGCGGTGAACAGTTCGCGTCGGGCACCTTCGGTAATCGCAACGATGCCGGGGTGCTTGACCTTGCGTTCCACCGAAATGGCGTAGAACGACTCGGTCACCGCGTCGGTCTGGCCGATCAACTCCACGCCGTACTGGCGTTTCACTTCCTCGGCAATCACGCTCGGGCCGATGAAAATTCCGCTGCCGGATTGACCAAACGCCTGCATCAGGGCGCTGTCATCGAACTCGCCGACGATGCGAGGCTGGATCTGCTGTTCGGCGAACCAGCGTTGCAAGCGGCTGCGCACCACGGTTTCCGGCCCCGGAATCAGCAACGGCGCGCCGTGCAGGCTGCGCGGGAAATCCTGACCGTACTGCGCCGCCAGTTCAGCGGTGGCGAAGAAGCTGATCCCGCATTCCCCGAGTTTCTGGCTGTAGCCCTTGATGTCCAGGTGCGACGGCATCGGGCTGTCGGAGATCACCAGATCGAGGCGTTGAATTGCCAGGTCGGCGAGCAAGCGTTCCAGTTTGTCTTCGCGACAGGTGATACGCAGCGGCTCGCTCAACTCCATCGTCGGCGCAATCAGTCGATAGACGATGGATTTGGGCACCACGTCGGCCACACCGACCCGAAACAGAATCTGCTGCTCATTGGGTTGCGCCCGCAACATCAACTCCAGTTCACCGCCGAGCTGAAACATCTGTTCGGCGTAGGGCAGGGCCTGACGCCCGGCTTCGGTGAGTTCCAACTGTCGGCCGACCCGGCGAAACAACTCGATACCGTAGGTGTGTTCGAGCAGGGATATCTGCCCGCTGATGGTCTGCGGCGTCAGGTTCAGTTGCTCGCAAGCGCGCACGATGCTGCCGGTCTTGGCCACCACCCAGAAGTAGTGCAGTTGTCGATAGTTGAGCATTGATTGGATATCCCCGATTCGTATCTTCTGTAGGAGCTGTCGAGTGAAACGAGGCTGCGATCTTTTGATGTTGTTTTTAAAAGATCAAAAGATCGCAGCCTCGTTTCACTCGACAGCTCCTACAAGCGCCTACAAGCGCACGCATGATTTTCAGACGGTAGTTCGTTAAAACCGAAGTATAACCGCTGAAAATACGAATTTTCCTGAAGTGTTCGTCTCCCTAGAATGCCTCGCTATCAACGGGCCATCGTTTCGCCCCGTTCTGTTCTATCGAGGAAAGCATCATGAAGCTTAAAACCACGGCACTGCTGATCGCGTCTTTACTGGTATTGGCCGGTTGCGAACAGGCCGAAAAAAGCGCTCAGCAACTGATGGGCAAGGCTGCCGAAACCGCCAAACAAGCGATCGACGATACCCACAAAGCTGCCGAGCAAGCGATCAGCGATGCCACCGGCGGGTTGATCAGCAAGAAAGAATCATCGGGTGAAGACAAAGAGAAAACCGAATCTTCGTCCCAGGAAATCTAAACCGTCTTAAACGAGTCAGGACTGACCCATGGAATACCTTTTAGAACTTGCTGCAAGCCCCACCGCCTGGGTTGCCCTGGCCACGCTGGTGGTGATGGAAATCGTGCTGGGCATCGACAACCTGATCTTCATCTCGATCCTGACCAACAAACTGCCCGAGCAGCATCGGCAGAAAGCGCGGCGCATCGGTATCGGCATGGCGCTGATCCTGCGACTGGCACTGTTGAGCACCATCGCGTTCATCGTCCAGCTGACTGAGCCAGTGATCGAGATCCTCGGCCACGCGTTCTCCTGGAAAGACATGATCCTGATCGCCGGCGGCCTGTTCCTGTTGTGGAAGGCGACCACCGAGATCCATCACAGCATGGACCCGGCGCCGGAAGATCCGAAGTCTGCGACCTCGACCGTGACCCTGGGCTTTGCCGCTGCGATCGGGCAGATCCTGATGCTGGACATGGTGTTCTCCATCGACAGCATCATTACCGCTGTCGGCATGACCGAGCATTTGCCGATCATGATCATCGCGGTGGTGGTGTCGGTGCTGGTGATGTTGCTCGCGGCTGACCCGTTGGCGAAGTTCATCAACGACAACCCGACAGTGGTGATGCTGGCGCTGGGCTTCCTGATCATGATCGGCATGACGCTGATCGCCGAAGGTTTTGGCGCCCACGTACCGAAAGGCTACGTCTACGCGGCGATGGCGTTCTCGGCCACGATCGAGGGCTTGAACATGATGTCCCGGCGGGCGAAGCAGAAGCGCATGGCCGCTGAAGCGTAACCTGCGTTAAACAAAAGGCCGCCTGCGCTCGAAAGAGCCCAGGCGGCCTTTTTTGTTCGGGTGTTTGAATGAGCCGGTCAATGTGCCGTGGCGTGGCGTGGCGTGGCGCCGGTTTATCGGTCTTCGTTTCCCGAATGAGCCGGGCAGGGTGGTGGTGCCGGCGCGCAATCCGCAGGACGCCCCACAACATGGCGGCGGCCACGGCCAGCCAGCCGGAAATCAACATCACTATGGTCATTGTCAGGCTCATCAGTGCCTCCTCTTTGCCCTGCTGCGGGCACACACACTCTGCAAGTGACAGTCTAGTCGCTGCCATGTTTCAGGCAATTGACCAAAGGTCGTCTGACACCAACGAGTTCGCTCTATCGAAAGCAATCAACTGCCGGTTAAGGCTATACCGATGCCGCGTGGCGTCCTATGATCGACGGCCAAGCCGGGAGCACAATGACGGCGTCTGAACAAGCGAGTGATGAGGGTGCGGGTAATGTCTCGAATTCGAATGGCAGCACTGATTGCCGGTTGCGTTGCGGGTCTGGCCGGCTGCGCGGGAAGCGTTGCGCCGGAGGTCAAGCGTCTGCCGGAGCGGGTAGAACTCAGCGGCACATTCTACCGAGGCCAAGACTATCAAAGCGGGCCGCAGATCCTGGCGAGCATGCTGTCGCAACAGGGCGTCGTGATTACCCCGGGTTTGCTCGAAAAACCCTTGCACGTGCCTGGCGCCGAAGCGCAATTGCAGCAGAACATGCAGAACCTGGCTCGCGAGTACGGCATGGTCGTTTATCCCCTCGACAGCAATCTGCCTGCACTGCTGACCCAGGTCGCCGCCGGTTATCCGGTGATGGTGCGCTTCACCGAAGGCTCGGCATTCTGGGCGGAACCGCGTTACGCCATTCTCGCCGGGTACAACCGTCAGAAGCAGACGGTGTTGCTGCGCGCCGGGATGAATCGTCGCGAGTTGATGAGCTTCAGCTCGTTTGAGTCGGCATTCAAGGACGCCGGCGGTTGGGCGGTGTTGATCCAGAAGCCGAACCAGATTCCGGCCAATGTCGATCAGCAACGCTGGTTGAAAGCGGCGAGCGATCTGGCTCAGGCCGGCCAGGAACAAGCGGCGGCCCGTGCGAAGAAGGCGCTGGGCGCTCAGTAGGTTTCCGTTCGTCATCTGCATCGCACGGTCTCGCGCGATTGGCCTCTAAGGGATAAGCGCCCGGATTTCTCCGGGCCTGACCAAGGAGGCGCCCACGGCACATTCCACCACTCCTTCCGGCCCGCACTCGTCTGAACATTCATCAGGCGACGAGTTGGGTTTTGACCCCGATTCGCCGGACCTCGCCGATCCTCAGGTCGACCCGATCGGACCTGCCAAGGCGCCCAAAGACGTAAAGCCGGGCGAGGATAACAAGGCCCCCGCGAAGCCTTACGATCCGCTGGCAAATCTGAAACCCTGACGTTCAGTGTGAGAGGTGTGTATGTCTACCGATTCGAGTTTTGACGACAAGCGTCCGGACAGTGTTCCAACTACCCCCGAAGACGACATTGATCCGGTGATGGATCCGGACAGCCCGATGCGCGACCCTTTGGCCAGGCCTGCGGTGGTGCCGACCGGGCATCCGCAAGGCAGGAAAGATCCGAGTGCCGGCGATGGCATTCCGGATGATGACCAGATGCCGCTGCCGAATGATTGACACTGACTGATCGGAATGCTGTTCAGTTAAGAGAGTCTTGAATCAGGGAAACCTGTGGCGAGGGAGCTTGCTCCCGCTTGAGTGCGTAGCACTCACAAAAATCGGCAATGGTTGTCAGATTTTTGGGGCCGCTACGCAACCCAGCGTCGGAACGCCGCCCGGAGCAAGCTCGCTCGCCACACGTTACTTCGAGGCTTCAACCACACCGCTTTGACGGTGCTTGAGGTTCTTTTCCGATTTGTATTGCAGGGCTTCGGACGGAACGTTGGTGCCCTTGCCGGTCTCGACCCAGTTGCGAATACGGCTGGCATCGGCGAAGTGCGTGTACTTGCCGAAGGCGTCGAGAATCACCAGCGCCACCGGGCGATTGCCCATGCTGGTCACCAGCACGAGGCAATGGCCGGCCTCGTTGGTGAAACCGGTTTTCGTCAGCGTGATGTTCCAGTTCGGCTTGCGGACCAAATGGTCGGTGTTGCGGAACGCCAGGCTGTAATTGGGTTTGCGGAACGAGACGGTTTTTTCCTTGGTGGTGCTCAGCTCGGTCAAAATCGGGTACTTGTGCGCGGCGATCAGCAATTTGCTCAGGTCGCGTGCAGTCGACACGTTGCGCGGCGAAAGGCCAGTCGGTTCGACATAGTGGGTGCTGGTCATGCCGAGCGCCTTCGCCTTGGCGTTCATGGCCGCAATAAAGGCGACGTAACCGCCCGGATAGTGGTGGGCCAGGCTAGCGGCGGCACGGTTTTCCGACGACATCAGCGCAATCAGCAGCATTTCCCGGCGTGGCATTTCGCTGTTGAGTTTGACCCGGGAAAACACACCTTTCATTTCCGGTGTATCGCTGATGTTGATGGAGATGTACTCGTCCATGTTCTGCTTCGCTTCAACCACGACCAGCGCCGTCATCAGTTTGCTGACAGAGGCGATCGGCACAACCACGTCCGGGTTGCTGGCGTAGATGACTTTGTTGGTCTGCAGATCCATCAGCAATGCGCTGCCGGAGGCGATCTTCAGTTGGGTGGTGTCACGTGGTGCCGCAGTGGTGTCGGCAGCATTGACCGTTGGCGTGATGAACGTCCCTGTAAATGCAAAAAATAGGCTCAGGATGGAAAGACGGATTTTCACGCTGGCAGACTCATGAGGTGTGGATTAGCCGTTATGTAACGGGCTGTTTCTTGAAAACCGACGCATTCTAGGAGTATGGCTGAAGAACTGTCGATAGTTGTTCAATCAACAGATGAAAGTCCTTGAAAGCCCCTACAAAACAGCAGGATTCCGGCGAGTGGTCGTGTTATTTCTCCGGAAAAAAAGAACCCCGCCAGTGGCGGGGTTCTTTTGTTCGTCGCTTATGTTCAAGCGTGAACTCAGCTGTGCAGCGTTTCCGCCGCGTACAGCGTGTTTTCCAGCAGGCAGGCGCGGGTCATCGGGCCCACGCCACCCGGCACCGGCGTGATCCAGCCGGCGCGGGTCAGGGCGGTTTCGTAGATCACGTCACCGACCAGTTTGCCGTCTTCCTGACGATTGATGCCGACGTCGATCACGATCGCGCCTTCCTTGATCCACTCACCCTTGACCAGACCCGGCTTGCCGGCGGCGACCACCACCAGGTCGGCGCGACCGACGTGGCCTGCCAGATCCTTGGTGAAGCGGTGGGTGACGGTCACGGTGCAGCCGGCCAGCAGCAACTCCATCGCCATCGGACGGCCAACAATGTTGGAGGCGCCGATGACCACTGCGTCCATCCCGTAAAGATCGGCACCGGTGCTTTCCAGCAGCGTCATGATCCCTTTGGGCGTGCAAGGGCGCAGCAGCGGAATACGCTGGGCCAGGCGGCCGACGTTATAAGGATGGAAGCCGTCGACGTCTTTGTCCGGACGGATGCGCTCCAGCAACATGGACGCATCCAGGTGTTCAGGCAAAGGCAACTGAAGCAGAACGCCGTCGATTGCCGGGTCGTCGTTCAGGCGATCGATCAGATCGGTCAGCGCTTCCTGAGTAGTTTCGGAAGGCAGGTCGTAGGCTTGGGAAATGAAGCCGACCTCTTCACAGTCTTTACGCTTGTGCGAGACATAAACCTGAGAGGCAGGATCGCTGCCGACCAGAATCACCGCGAGGCCCGGCGTGCGCAGGCCTTGCTCGCGACGCTCGGTCACTCGTTTGGCGATCTGCTGGCGCAGGCTGGCGGCGATCGATTTGCCGTCGATTAGTTGTGCAGTCATTGCGCGTGATTAACCATCGAGAGGGGAAAAAAAGAGAACGCATTCTCGCATGTCATGAGGTGAGGGCAAAGGCGCTTGGTCTGCAAATTCCCCTAACTCCTTTAATTAAATGAATTTTTTATAAAAAGGATTTGACGACCCCCGGGGGGCTCTATACTATTCGTCGCACTTGTCGGGCACAGCCTAGCACTGGTTAAGAAGGTTGCGCGGAATTACGGTTCTGCAACGCTGGAAAGCACTTAGTTTGTAGTCCTCCAAGAGTACAGATTAATAAGGCGCCCGTAGCTCAGCTGGATAGAGCATCCGCCTTCTAAGCGGATGGTCGCAGGTTCGAGTCCTGCCGGGTGCGCCATTAGGCAGCTTAGGCACAAGTAGCGCGATATGGTGGGCGTAGCTCAGTTGGTAGAGCACGGGATTGTGACTCCCGTTGTCGTGGGTTCGATCCCCATCGTCCACCCCATATTTCGAAAGGCGCCAGATTAACAGTCTGGCGCCTTTGCTTTAACGGCTTCACGCGGATGTGGTGGAATTGGTAGACACACTGGATTTAGGTTCCAGCGCCGCGAGGCGTAAGAGTTCGAGTCTCTTCATCCGCACCAAATAAAGCTTCACTCATGCCGGTTGGCCTGGTTGGGGTTCAACAAAGAAGTTGTTTGGCTTCTTTGTAACGCAATATGGTGGGCGTAGCTCAGTTGGTAGAGCACGGGATTGTGACTCCCGTTGTCGTGGGTTCGATCCCCATCGTCCACCCCATATTCCGAAAGGCGCCAGATTTAACAGTCTGGCGCCTTTTTTGTTTCAGTGTTTTGAGTGTCGGCGGCTGCAGGTTCTGGGTCGCAGGGGCAGGGCGTTTCGTCGTATTTATGCTTCTCGATGATGCCGCGCTGCCCGCCGGCCTTGCGTGCAAGGTCGGCTGTCAGGGAGATGATTGGCAACCTCTTCTATATATAGAAGGGTTGGCGCAGAGCCTTGGCGTGATTGGTTGTATTTGCCACCGGGGCGAGACGCAATCGTGCATTCACCCCTATAAATTGCCTGCTGCGTTTTTACCCGTTTTCAGTAGGGTGACTTCTTGAGTTTGACCTACTAGAATGCATGCCCTTGATTCTGGGGTCGGAAACGGCCGGCCAACGTCTGTGCAACGAGGAATATCCATGCAAGTTTCTGTTGAAAATACTTCTGCTCTTGAGCGCCGCATGAGCATCACCGTGCCGGCTGAGCGCATCGAGACTCAGGTCAACAAGCGTCTGCAGCAGACAGCCCAAAAGGCCAAGATCGCTGGTTTCCGTCCAGGCAAAGTGCCGATGAGCGAAATCAAGCGCCGTTTTGGTGCTGATGCACGTCAGGAAGCTGTCGGCGACGTCATCCAATCCTCTTTCTACGAAGCAGTAGTTGAGCAGAAGCTGAACCCGGCTGGCGCTCCTTCGATCGAGCCGAAATCCCTGGAAGCTGGCAAAGACCTGGAATACGTCGCGATTTTCGAAGTGTTCCCTGAGTTCACCGTTGCCGGTTTCGAAGGCATCACTGTAGAGCGCCTGAGCGCTGACGTGGCTGACGCTGACCTGGACAAAATGCTGGACGTCCTGCGCAAGCAGAACACCCGTTTCGAAGTGGCCGATCGCGCTGCCCAGAACGACGACCAACTGAACATCGATTTCGTCGGCAAGGTCGACGGTGAAGTGTTCGCTGGCGGTTCCGCCAAGGGTACTCAGCTGGTTCTGGGTTCCGGCCGCATGATCCCTGGTTTCGAAGACGGTCTGGTTGGCGCTAAAGCCGGCGAAGAACGCGTTCTGAACCTGACGTTCCCAGAGGACTATCAGAACCTCGACCTGGCGGGCAAAACCGCTGAGTTCACCGTGACCGTGAACACTGTTTCCGAGCCAAAACTGCCAGAGCTGAACGAAGAGTTCTTCGCTCAATTCGGCATCAAGGAAACCGGTCTGGAAGGCTTCCGCGCCGAAGTTCGCAAGAACATGGAGCGTGAACTGCGTCAGGCGATCAAATCCAAGGTCAAGAATCAGGTCATGGACGGTCTGCTGGCCACCAACCCGATCGAAGTGCCAAAGGCTCTGCTGTCCAACGAAGTTGACCGTCTGCGCGTGCAGGCTGTTCAACAGTTCGGCGGCAACATCAAGCCTGACCAACTGCCGGCCGAGCTGTTCGAAGAACAAGCCAAGCGCCGTGTTGTTCTGGGTCTGATCGTGGCAGAAGTGGTCAAGCAATTCGACCTCAAGCCTGACGAAGCCCGCGTTCGCGAAATGATTCAGGAAATGGCTTCGGCTTACCAAGAGCCTGAGCAGGTTGTGTCTTGGTACTACAAGAACGACCAGCAACTGAACGAAGTCCGTTCGGTTGTGCTGGAAGAACAAGTTGTGGATACTGTTCTGCAGAAAGCTAGCGTGACCGACAAATCGGTCTCTTACGAAGAAGCAGTCAAGCCGGTAGAAGCTCCACAAGCCGACTGATCGTTTTTGCGGTAAGAAGTACACACCATAAGCCAGCCTTCGTGCTGGCTTATGCGTATTCAAGACATAACTATTTGGGAGTGACTGCAGAGCATGTTCCGAAATTCGTATATTCAGCAGAACTCTGATATCCAGGCCGCAGGCGGCCTGGTCCCGATGGTTGTCGAGCAGTCCGCTCGTGGCGAGCGCGCCTACGACATCTACTCGCGTCTTCTCAAGGAGCGAGTGATCTTTCTGGTTGGCCCGGTAGAGGACTACATGGCCAACCTGATTTGTGCGCAACTGCTGTTCCTTGAAGCGGAAAACCCGGACAAGGACATCCATCTCTATATCAACTCCCCAGGCGGTTCGGTGACGGCGGGCATGTCGATCTACGACACCATGCAGTTCATCAAGCCAAACGTGTCGACCACCTGTATCGGTCAGGCGTGCAGCATGGGCGCATTCCTGCTGACAGCCGGTGCCCCTGGCAAGCGTTACTGCCTGCCGAACTCACGCGTGATGATTCACCAGCCACTGGGCGGTTTCCAGGGGCAGGCGTCGGATATCGAAATCCATGCCAAGGAAATCCTCTTCATTCGTGAGCGTCTCAACACGCTGATGGCCATGCATAGCGGGCACACTCTTGAAGAGATCGAGCGTGATACCAACCGCGATAATTTCATGAGTGCAGAAGCCGCGCGTGAATACGGGTTGATTGATGAAGTGATCACCCAGCGCCCCGCTTAAAATAAGCAGCTCAAAATAAGGTTGGTCGGCTGGTCTGATCACCTGCGGGCTTGAAAAAGCCCGCAATAGCCTTCATCTTGTGTTGCAAGCCTATCGGATTTGGATCGAACGAATGACTGACACCCGCAACGGCGAGGACAACGGCAAGCTGCTCTATTGCTCCTTCTGTGGCAAAAGCCAGCATGAAGTGCGCAAATTGATTGCCGGCCCCTCGGTCTTTATCTGCGACGAGTGCGTCGACCTGTGCAATGACATCATCCGTGAGGAGGTGCAGGAAGCCCAGGCCGAAAGCAGCGCGCATAAATTGCCTTCGCCTAAAGAAATCAGCGGCATCCTTGATCAGTACGTGATTGGTCAGGAACGTGCGAAAAAGGTTCTGGCCGTAGCGGTGTACAACCACTACAAGCGTCTGAACCAGCGTGACAAAAAGAATGACGACGTCGAACTCGGCAAAAGCAACATCTTGCTGATCGGCCCGACAGGCTCGGGTAAAACCCTGCTTGCCGAAACACTGGCCCGTTTGCTGAACGTTCCGTTCACCATCGCCGACGCAACCACCCTCACCGAGGCGGGTTACGTGGGTGAAGATGTTGAGAACATCATTCAGAAGCTGCTGCAGAAGTGCGATTACGACGTAGAAAAAGCCCAGATGGGCATTGTCTATATCGATGAGATCGACAAGATCTCGCGCAAGTCTGACAACCCGTCGATTACCCGGGACGTTTCCGGTGAAGGCGTGCAGCAGGCCCTGCTCAAGTTGATCGAAGGCACGGTCGCTTCCGTTCCGCCTCAAGGTGGTCGCAAGCATCCGCAGCAGGAATTCCTTCAAGTTGACACCCGTAACATCCTGTTCATCTGCGGCGGTGCGTTCTCCGGTCTGGAAAAGGTTATTCAAAACCGTTCCACCAAGGGCGGCATCGGTTTCAACGCAGAAGTGCGCAGCAAGGAAGAAGGCAAGAAAGTCGGTGAATCCCTGCGTGAAGTCGAGCCTGACGATCTGGTCAAGTTCGGTCTGATCCCGGAATTCGTCGGTCGTCTGCCGGTCCTTGCCACGCTGGACGAGCTTGATGAAGCTGCATTGATGCAGATCCTCACCGAGCCGAAAAATGCTCTGACCAAACAGTATGCCAAGCTGTTCGAGATGGAAGGCGTGGACCTGGAATTCCGGGCTGACGCGCTGAAATCGGTCGCAAAACGTGCCCTGGAACGCAAGACCGGTGCCCGTGGACTGCGTTCGATTCTCGAAGGTGTATTGCTCGACACTATGTATGAAATCCCCTCGCAGTCCGAGGTGAGTAAAGTAGTGATCGATGAAAGTGTTATAGAAGGCAAGTCCAAGCCACTGTATATCTACGAAAACAGTGAGCCGGCTGCCAAGGCTGCGCCAGACGCTTAAGCGTCACGCAGCTGGAATAAAGAAGGGGCCTTCGGGCCCCTTTTCTTTTAAACCGTTTTTAACGCCCTCTTTGCGCTTGTTTTTTTTGAAAGCAGCCCCCATCTTGGTTTCAAGCTTACTTCCATCTGTTTACGGCCTTATGGCCGCCGTAGAGGCGAAATCATGAAGACAACCATCGAATTGCCTCTCCTGCCATTGCGTGATGTTGTGGTTTATCCGCACATGGTTATCCCGCTGTTCGTGGGGCGCGAGAAATCTATCGAAGCCCTCGAGGCCGCGATGACGGGCGACAAGCAGATTCTTCTGCTGGCTCAGAGAAACCCTGCTGACGACGATCCCGGTGAAGATGCACTCTATCGCGTAGGTACAATCGCTACCGTTCTCCAGCTGCTGAAGCTGCCGGATGGCACGGTCAAGGTTCTGGTCGAAGGTGAGCAGCGGGGCGCCGTGGAGCGCTTCAGCGAAGTGGACGGCCATTGCCGTGCCGAAGTCTCATTGATTGACGAAGTCGACGCGCCCGAGCGCGAGTCGGAAGTGTTTGTCCGCAGTCTGCTGGCTCAGTTCGAACAATATGTGCAGTTGGGCAAGAAAGTCCCCGCTGAAGTCCTGTCGTCGCTCAACAGCATCGACGAGCCAGGCCGCCTGGTCGATACCATGGCCGCGCACATGGCGCTGAAGATCGAGCAGAAGCAGGAAATCCTCGAAATCATCGATTTGTCGGCCCGGGTCGAACACGTCCTGGCGTTGCTGGATGCCGAGATCGATCTGCTGCAAGTCGAAAAACGCATTCGCGGTCGTGTCAAAAAACAAATGGAGCGCAGCCAGCGCGAGTACTACCTGAATGAGCAGATGAAGGCCATTCAGAAAGAGCTCGGCGACAGCGACGAAGGTCACAACGAAATCGAAGAGCTGAAAAAGCGCATCGATGCCGCTGGCCTGCCGAAAGATGCCTTGGCCAAGGCCCAGGGCGAACTGAACAAGCTGAAACAAATGTCGCCAATGTCCGCGGAAGCCACCGTGGTGCGTTCGTACATCGACTGGCTGGTTCAGGTGCCGTGGAAGGCTCAGAGCAAAGTGCGTCTGGACCTGGCCCGTGCAGAAGACATCCTCGACGCAGACCACTACGGTCTGGAAGAAGTCAAAGAGCGGATTCTCGAATACCTCGCCGTGCAAAAGCGCGTGAAGAAGATTCGTGGTCCGGTGTTGTGCCTGGTCGGTCCTCCTGGTGTGGGCAAAACCTCGCTGGCGGAGTCGATTGCTCACGCTACCAACCGCAAGTTCGTACGCATGGCCCTCGGCGGTGTGCGTGATGAAGCGGAAATTCGTGGTCATCGCCGGACTTATATCGGTTCGATGCCAGGAAGATTGATTCAAAAGATGACAAAAGTGGGTGTCCGCAACCCGCTGTTCCTGCTCGATGAAATCGATAAAATGGGCAGCGACATGCGTGGCGATCCGGCGTCGGCGTTGCTGGAAGTGCTCGATCCGGAGCAGAACCACAACTTCAACGATCACTATCTGGAAGTCGACTACGACCTGTCCGATGTGATGTTCCTTTGCACCTCGAACTCCATGAATATTCCGCCGGCGCTGCTCGACCGGATGGAAGTGATTCGTCTGCCGGGCTACACCGAAGACGAGAAGATCAACATTGCCGTCAAATACCTTTCGCCGAAGCAGATTACCGCCAACGGCTTGAAGAAAGGCGAGCTGGAATTTGACGCTGAAGCGATCCGCGACATCATCCGCTACTACACCCGCGAAGCCGGTGTACGTGGGCTGGAGCGCCAGATTGCCAAGGTTTGCCGCAAGGCGGTCAAAGAGCATGCATTGGAAAAACGCTTCTCGGTGAAGGTCACTGCCGACACGCTTGAGCATTTCCTGGGCGTGCGCAAATTCCGCTACGGCCTGGCTGAATCGCAGGATCAGATTGGTCAGGTGACTGGTCTGGCCTGGACTCAGGTCGGCGGCGAATTGCTGACTATCGAGGCCGCTGTCGTGCCGGGTAAAGGTCAGCTGATCAAGACCGGTTCTCTGGGTGATGTGATGGTCGAATCCATTACCGCAGCCTTGACCGTTGTCCGCAGCCGTGCGAAGAGCCTGGGGATTCCCCTGGACTTCCACGAGAAGCGCGACACGCACATCCACATGCCGGAAGGGGCGACTCCGAAGGATGGCCCGAGTGCGGGTGTAGGCATGTGCACGGCCCTGGTGTCGGCATTGACCGGGATCCCGGTGCGCGCGGATGTCGCCATGACCGGCGAAATTACCCTACGTGGTCAGGTACTGGCGATTGGTGGTCTGAAAGAAAAGCTGCTCGCGGCTCACCGCGGCGGAATTAAGACTGTGATCATTCCTGAAGAGAACGTACGCGATCTGAAGGAAATTCCGGACAATATCAAGCAGGATCTGCAGATTAAACCAGTTAAATGGATTGACGAGGTCCTGCAAATTGCGCTGCAATACGCGCCGGAGCCCTTGCCCGATGTAGCTCCCGAGATAGTTGCAAAGGATGAAAAACGCGAGTCTGACTCTAAGGAAAGAATTAGCACGCATTAGTACGCATTTGCCTGGGTGGCTTGTTGACAGCTTTTTAGAGCCCTTGTTATAAAGCGGCTCTTAAGTGTCTGTAGGCCATTCAGCACTCGTTTTTGCTTTCACCAAAAAACTTAGAATCATACTCAAATAGATATAAGGGGACTTAGAGTGAACAAGTCGGAACTGATTGATGCTATCGCTGCATCCGCTGATATCCCGAAAGCTGCTGCTGGCCGTGCGCTGGACGCTGTAATCGAATCCGTCACTGGCGCTCTCAAGGCTGGCGACTCTGTTGTTCTGGTTGGTTTCGGTACTTTCTCCGTGACCGATCGTCCAGCTCGCATTGGTCGTAACCCACAGACCGGTAAGACGCTGGAAATCGCAGCAGCCAAAAAACCAGGTTTCAAAGCCGGTAAAGCACTGAAAGAAGCTGTCAACTAAGTTCGATTCAGGTTTTTGCCTATCCGGGTCGGGGTCATGCCTGACCTGGCAGCGGAGCGGTAGTCCAGTCGGCAAATCGCCGGTCCGAGACGCCGAGGGTCGCGAGTTCGAACCCTTGGTCCGCTCCGCCAGTTACGAGAAGGCGCATCCTCGGATGCGCCTTTCTTCTATCCGGATTCTACCCACGCTCCACGGTTGCCTAATTTTGAAGTTCAACCGTTTCTGGGGGACGCATGCTGCAGAATATCAGGGACAATTCACAAGGCTGGATTGCCAAGACGATTATCGGGGTCATCGTTGCACTGATGGCTTTGACCGGTTTCGACGCCATTTTTCAGGCCACTACCCATCGTAATGATGCGGCCAAGGTCAACGGCGAAGAAATCAGCCAGAACGAGCTGAGCCAGGCGGTTGATATGCAACGCCGTCAGCTCATGCAACAGCTGGGCAAGGATTTCGATGCCTCCTTGCTCGACGAAAAAATGCTGCGCGAATCGGCCCTCAAAGGCCTGATCGATCGCAAGCTGCTGCTGCAAGGCGCGGAAAACTCGAAATTCGCTTTTTCCGAAGCGGCTTTGGATCAGGTGATCCTGCAAACTCCTGAATTTCAGGTGGACGGCAAGTTCAGCTCCGAGCGCTTCGATCAGGTGATTCGTCAACTCGGCTACAGCCGCATGCAATTCCGCCAGATGCTGGCTCAGGAAATGCTGATCGGTCAGCTGCGCGCTGGCCTGGCAGGCAGTGGTTTCGTCACTGACGCACAGGTTCTGGCCTTCGCCCGTCTGGAAAAACAGACCCGCGATCTCGCTACCCTGAATGTCAAGGCTGACCCGGCGGCTGTGAAGCTGACCGACGATGAGGTCAAAGCCTACTACGACGAACACGCCAAGGAATTCATGACGCAGGATCAGGTAATCATTGATTACCTCGAGTTGAAGAAGTCTTCCTTCTTTGACCAGGTCGCCGTCAAGGACGAAGACCTGCAAGCGGCGTATCAGAAAGAAATCGCGAACCTGTCCGAGCAACGCCGGGCGGCGCACATTCTGATCGAAGTGAACGACAAGGTGACCGAGGCGCAAGCCAAAGCCAAAATCGAAGAAGTTCAGGCCCGTCTGTCCAAAGGCGAGAAGTTCGAGGCCCTGGCCAAGGAGTTCTCCCAGGACCCGGGTTCGGCGAACAACGGCGGTGACCTCGGCTACGCAGGTCCTGGCGTTTACGATCCAGCGTTCGAAACAGCGTTGTATGCCTTGAACAAGGATCAGGTTTCGGCACCTGTTCGCACTGACTTCGGCTTCCACCTGATCAAGCTGTTGGGTGTTGAAGCGCCGGAAGTCCCAACCCTGGCCAGCCTGAAAGACAAGCTGACCAAAGAGCTGAAAGCCCAGCAGGTCGAACAGCGTTTCGTCGAGGCGACCAAGCAGTTGGAAGACTCGTCGTTCGAAGCTTCCGATCTGGCCCAGCCGGCGCAGGACCTGAAACTGACCGTTCACACCTCCAAGCCGTTCGGCCGCGAAGGTGGCGAGGGTGTTGCAGCCAACCGTGCCGTGCTGACTGCCGCGTTCAGTCCTGAAGTGCTGGATGAGGGTGCCAACAGCACCGCCATCGAGCTCGATCCGGAAACCGTGATCGTGCTGCGCGCCAAGGAGCATCTGAAGCCTGCGCAGTTGCCGCTGGAAAGCGTGTCTGCCGCCATCCGCGGTCAGTTGGCCAAGGAGCACGCCAGTGCTGCGGCCAAGACCAAGGCTGACGAGCTGATCGCCAGCCTGCGCGAAGGCAAGACGCCACTGGACAAGGCGATTGACGGTCAGAACTGGAAAGTCACCGCTGCAGCGACTCGCGCTCAGGAAGGGATTGATCCTACTGTGCTGCAGGCGCTGTTCCGCATGCCGAAACCGGCTGCGAAAGGCAAGCCGACCTTCAGCAGCGTGACCCTGGCCGATGGTAGCCTGGTGATCGTGCGTCTGAACGGCGTCAACGAAGCCGCTGCACCGACCGAAGAAGAGAAGGTTCAATACCGTCGCTTCCTCGCCTCGCGCATTGGCCAGCAAGACTTTGCAGCGTACCGCAAGCAGCTGGAAGCCGAAGCCGACATCAAGCGTTTCTGATGCCTGACTGAGTTTCCCGCGACATAAAAACCCCGGCCGAAAGGCCGGGGTTTTTTGTGGGCAGAATCAAAAGATCGCAGCCTGCGGCAGCTCCTACAAGGATCGGGTACCTCTGTAGGAGCTGCCGCAGGCTGCGATCTTTTGATCTTTCCTCGGGTGGGACTTTTCCCTGTAAATGGCAGTCATTACACTTGTAACTGTTTCAAGACACTAATCGGTGCGACGCTAAGCATCGATCTGTTGCACAATACGTCCCGGACCGTTTTTCTCAGGATGTTCAATGTTTAAATCATTTCCCGTGCGGGTTGTCGGGCTGGCGTTGGCGCTGGCCGTCGCGGCTGGTTGCTCGTCGAAGAAAGCCCCCATCTATGAGCATGAGAACTTCGACGACTCCGGAACGTTTTCGCGCAACTATCCGGTGACCGATGCGCAAACCTGCGAAGCCGCTCGTCGGGCGCTGCTCAGTCAGGGCTATATCATTACCAGCAGCGATCCGAAACTGATCAGTGGTCACAAGAGCTTCCAGCAGACGGGCGACACCCACATGGAGATCAGTTTCAGTGTGGTCTGTGCCGATGATGGCAGCGAAGGGCACCACGCCACCATGTTTGCCAACGCACTGCAGGATCGCTATGCGCTGAAGAAGACCAACAATTCCGCCAGCCTTGGCGTGGGCGTGCTGGGTTCGGTATCGATGCCGATCGGTTCGTCCGATGACTCGATGGTCAAGGTGGCCAGCGAGACCGTATCTTCGGCGAAGTTCTACGAGCGCTTCTTCACGTTGGTCGAATTGTTCTTGCCGCCAGAAGCGAAAAAAGCCGCGCACATCGTCGAGAAGCCGAAAACCGACCTCGGCGTGCCTGAGACCAAGGCCGCACCGGCTGCATTGGCGCCGGAGCCGGCACCTGCCGCCGAACCTGTGCCAGCCCCGGCAGCGGAGCCTGTACCGGCACCGGCACCGGCACCGGCACCGGCCTCGGAACCGGTTGCACCACCCCCTGAGCCAGCACCGGTGACTCCGACCGAAAACGCCGAATCGGCGCCGTCGACGGAAAACGTCACGCCACCGCCGCAGTCGGATTTGCCGCCACCGAGCGAACCGATTTCCGCCATGCCTGTCACCAGCCACTAATCGGTCAGTGGCGTTCCGGGATCGGTTGACGGCCCATCGATCCCGGAACAGCTTTCAAGATTGACCCGTGTCAACCCAGGCCGTATTCCTACAGCTTGTATCGAAAAAATCCTGTGATAAATTCCTGACCACCTGCTACGTTTTATTGAGTAGCGGCGAAGCGTTGTGCCTGCGTCATTTTTCTTTCACTCGGGCACTTTATGCTCAAGGCGCAGGTCATTTATTCAAGCTTTTTCTCAATGAGCGATGGGGGATTCAAAATGGATGATTATCAAGAAGAACTGCTCGAGTTTCAGGCGTTTGAACTGGACCCGCTGGAACCCGCCGAAGACGCTACCGAGCTGTAAGCGTCAGGCTGATTGGCGGTGACTGCGGCGAAATTCGCCGGGTGTCTGACCGCTCCAGCGTTTGAAGGCGCGTTGGAACGCTTCGGCTGAGGCAAAACCCAGCAGGTAGGCGATTTCACCGAACGCCAGTTCGGTATCGCGAATGTAGGTCATGGCCAGATCGCGACGGGTGTCGTTGAGAATTGCGCGAAATTGCGTGCCTTCCTCGGCGAGTTTGCGGCGCAAGGTCCAGGTTGGCAGCTTCAGGCGTGCCGCCACTTCTTCCAGGTCGGGCTCCCGGCCACCATTGAGCAACGGCCCCAGCAACTGAGTGATGCGTTCACGCAGGCTGCGGGTGCGTGTCAGTTGTTCCAGTTCCCGTTCACACAGTTGCAGCAAGTGTCGCCAGGTACTGGGGCAGTGCACCGGGTTGCGCTGAGCGAGGCTGGCCAGACTCAGGCGCAGCTGGTTCTGTTCGGCGCCAAACTGGATCGGGCAATCGCCCAGTACGGCATAAGCGTCACGGTAAGCCGGTTCGTCGAACTCGATTTCGATGCGTTCGGCGCTCAAGGGAACAGGGCTGATGCTGGACAATTGCTGCAACCATCCGGCAATGATCGAATCCACCACGAAGCGGTTGTAGGCGTTGTAAGGGCTGATGGAATAGAACCGCAGCCAGGCGCCTTGCGCGTCTTCGTGGAAGCTCGATTGACCGCGGTAGTTGGAACCGTACAAGGCTTCGAAGCGAATCAGGCAGCGCGCCGCTTCCCGTACCGTTGGCGCCTGCGCGGCGGTGACCCCGGCCAGACCGGCCTGGCTCAGACGGCTGAGCTGGCCCATGCGCAAACCCAGCGCCGGGTTGTCGGTCAGTTGAATCGCGCCGTGGCCCAGGCGCATGTAGCGCGGGATCGAGAGCCGGGCGCAGGCTTCGTTCAGGCGAGCAGGGTCGAGGCCATATTGATCGAGCAGGGGCTGAGGGTCCAGGCCGTGGCTGCGCACCGCATCGGCCAGGCTGTGAACAAAGCCCACCGACAGATCACCCAGACGCACCGGCAACGGTTTCATGGCTTACAACCACAGGTTCAGCAAGCGAGCGCCGCGGACATTGCCGCCGGCGAAATGCTGCCCGTTGCTGCTGAGAAAACTTTGCCCGGCGCTGCCCTGGTCCCAGAACTGGCCGCGCAGGAACACACTCATGCCGGCGATGGCCTGGCTGCTGGGCGGTTGAGCGGTCAGTGTCAGGCGATGCCAGGCCTGGCCTTCGCTGAGCTCGCCGGCCTTGAGGCTGACGGAGCCGGGCGTCGACAAACCTTTGTAACCGCGCCATGGCTTGTCCCACGTACCGCGACCGCTGACGAACGCCGGGACCGCGACCAGCTGAGCACCCTGATCGTCGAGTTTGCGGTAGTTGTCCGGGTACCAGCTGTCGCTGCCGATCAGCACGCCCAAGCGACCGGCCGGGGTATCGACGACGTTGAGCGTGTGTTCGCCATTGGCCTCGATCACATCATGTTCGGCGAAGATCGGATGCATCTGACGCTGGGGCTGGCCAATCGGCATACCGTCGCGACCGAACACCACGCTGCTGTTGTACAGCGCCCCACGACCTATTTTCAGGGTGCCGTCGATGATGCTCGGTTCGGGCAGCACGATGGAGCCCGCCACCAGCGTCACGTGAAATTCTTTCGCCAGACCACCGAACAGCGCCTGGTAATCCTTGGCCATGCCTTTGGCTTTCATGCGCAGGTGCGCATCGTCCAGGCGGTTGTCGCCCTTGGCGCTGATCAGGGCGCGGACGAACTGCAAGGGATTGCTCACCGCCAGCCAGTTCATGGCTTCCTTGATGGTGTCGGCCTGGTACAGCTCGTCCTTTTCACCACTGACCATCAACCAGGTGCCGACGTGTTCGGGCAGCACGACGATGGTTTTTTCATTCAACAGGCCCTGTTCCTGGGCTTTCTGCAGATAGGCCGCGAGTTTGCGGTGCAGGCGTTCAGCGCTTTGATAGTCGGTGGGAAACAGTTCCGGCTGGATGCCCAGCAGGTTGCCGCGATCGGCAGGCGTGCCTTGATCGATGACGAGATCGATACGCAGGTCCGACAGGTAATGGCCCACCGGACGATCCGCGGCCCACATGGCGTAGGTCGTCAGGGCGGCAACTAATGCCATGGAGAAGGTCAGGTACAGAAGTTTGCGCATGTGGAAACAGTCAACGGCCGTGTGCAGGGTTCGCCGACTAGGGTAGGGCCCATGCCGGCGCTTGCCAAGGGCTGCTGCGCATTTGGATCAATAAGTTGTCAGTTTCGGTCATTGAGCGGCTGGGGCAGTGCTCATAGTCTGTTACACATGACAGAGGGGCGCCAAAGAGCGCCCACACTTTTCCGTGATCGCTCGTTGTGGAGTTACCGATGACCGCCGCTCATTACCCGCACTTGTTGGCCCCGCTGGACCTGGGTTTTACCACGCTGCGCAACCGCACCCTGATGGGGTCGATGCACACCGGTCTCGAGGAGAAACCCGGCGGTTTCGAGCGCATGGCTGCCTACTTCGCCGAGCGTGCCCGTGGCGGCGTTGGCCTGATGGTCACTGGCGGTATCGGTCCGAACGACGAAGGCGGCGTGTATTCCGGCGCGGCCAAGCTGACCACCGAGGAAGAAGCGCTCAAGCACCAGATCGTGACCCGTGCGGTGCACGAGGCGGGCGGCAAGATCTGCATGCAGATTCTTCATGCCGGTCGTTATGCCTACAGCCCGAAACAGGTTGCACCGAGTGCCATTCAGGCGCCGATCAACCCGTTCAAGCCCAAGGAGCTGGACGAGGAAGGCATCGAGAAGCAGATCAGCGATTTCGTCACCTGCTCGGTCCTGGCGCAAAAAGCCGAGTACGACGGCGTCGAGATCATGGGCTCCGAGGGCTATTTCATTAACCAGTTCCTCGCGGCCCACACCAACCAGCGCACCGACCGCTGGGGCGGCAGCTATGAAAACCGCATGCGCCTGCCGGTGGAAATTGTCCGCCGCGTACGCGAAGCCGTAGGCCCGAACTTCATCATTATCTTCCGCCTGTCGATGCTCGACCTGGTGGAGGGCGGCAGCACCTGGGAAGAAATCGTGACGCTGGCCAAGGCCATCGAGCAGGCCGGTGCGACGATCATCAACACCGGTATCGGCTGGCACGAAGCGCGGATTCCGACCATCGCCACCAAGGTGCCGCGTGGCGCGTTCAGCAAAGTCACCGCCAAGCTGCGCGGTTCGGTGAGCATTCCGCTGATCACCACCAACCGCATCAACACCCCGGAAGTCGCCGAGCAGATTCTGGCCGAAGGCGATGCCGACATGGTGTCGATGGCGCGGCCTTTCCTCGCCGACCCGGACTTCGTCAACAAGGCCGCTGCTGGCCGTGCCGATGAAATCAACACCTGCATCGGTTGCAACCAGGCTTGCCTCGATCACACGTTTGGCGGCAAGTTGACCACGTGCCTGGTGAACCCGCGGGCCTGTCATGAGACCGAACTCAATTACCTGCCGGTGCAGCAGATCAAGAAAGTCGCTGTCGTCGGTGCCGGCCCTGCGGGTCTGTCGGCCGCCACCGTGGCCGCCGAGCGTGGACATCAGGTAACGCTGTTCGATTCGGCCAGCGAAATCGGCGGTCAGTTCAACATCGCCAAGCGCGTTCCGGGCAAGGAAGAGTTCTTTGAAACCCTGCGTTACTTCAACCGCAAACTGCAAACCACCAACGTCGAGCTGTGCCTGAACACCCGCGTCGACGTGGCGAAACTGGTGGAAGGCGGTTTCGACGAAATCATCCTCGCCACGGGCATTGCGCCTCGCACGCCGGCGATTCCGGGCGTCGAGAACGCCAAGGTGCTGAGCTACCTCGACGTGATTCTGCAACGCAAACCGGTGGGCAAACGTGTCGCGGTCATCGGCGCGGGCGGTATCGGTTTTGACGTGTCGGAGTTTCTGGTGCACCAGGGCGTGGCCACCAGCCTCGACCGCGAAGCCTTCTGGAAAGAGTGGGGCATCGACACGCATCTGGAGGCGCGCGGCGGTGTGGCGGGCATTAAGGCCGAACTGCATGCTCCGGCCCGTGAAGTGTTCCTGCTGCAACGCAAGACATCCAAGGTCGGCGACGGCCTGGGCAAGACCACCGGCTGGATTCACCGCACCGGTTTGAAGAACAAGCAGGTGCAGATGCTCAACAGCGTTGAATACCTGAAGATCGATGACGAAGGCCTGCACATCCGCATTGGTGAAACCGGCGAGCCGCAAGTGCTGGCGGTGGACAACATCGTGATTTGCGCCGGGCAGGATCCGTTGCGTGAATTGCAGGACGGGTTGGTCGCGGCCGGGCAGAACGTGCATCTGATTGGCGGCGCGGACGTGGCGGCGGAGCTGGATGCGAAGCGGGCGATCAATCAGGGATCGCGGTTGGCTGCGGAGCTGTAATCACCACAATCCCTGTGGCGAGGGAGCTTGCTCCCGCTGGAGGCCGAAGGACTCCTTCTATCAGCGATGGTGTTGTGTCAGGTTAATCACCATTGCTGATCTGCGGCTGCTTCGCAGCCGAGCGGGAGCAAGCTCCCTCGCCACAAATTGGCTGTTAAGATGCCGGTTCTTCACCCAGAGCCGGCATGAATGCTTCTCCCGCCCAACGACTGGCTACCCCAAGCCCCCCTCGATCCCCTTCATCTTGATTGGCTAACCCGATCCGGCATCGAAGTCGCCATCCTGCGCCTCGACCAAATTGACCCGCTAATCAGCGGCAACAAGTGGTTCAAGCTCATCGAACACCTCAAAGCCGCCAACCTCGCCGGTGCCGAAGGCATCATCAGCCTGGGCGGTGCTCACTCCAATCATCTCCACGCACTGGCCGCTGCTGGCAAACGCTTCGGGTTCAAAACGGTGGGTTTGCTGCGCGGTCATCCGCAAGACACGCCGACAGTGAACGACTTGCAGGCCTTCGGCATGCAGTTGCACTGGCTGGGTTATGGCGGTTATCGCGCGCGGCACGAAGCGGATTTTTGGGAACCCTGGCAGGCGCAGCATCCCGATCTGCTTCCGGTGCCTGAAGGTGGCGGCGGTTTGCCGGGCGCAAAGGGCTGCATGCAGTTGAAAACAATGGTCAATGAGCAACTGAACGGTCTGTCCTGGAGCGGTTACGACGGTTGGTGGCTGGCCTGCGGAACCGGCACGACCCTGGCCGGCCTGGTGCTGGCCGAAGCGGGGGATCATCCGGTTTACGGCGCGTTGGCGGTGCCCGACGACCATGGTGTGGCGCGGCAGGTCGAAACGATTGTGCAGGAGGCGGGCTTGCAGGGTCCGGTCTATGAACTGTTCGACGCCAGTCGTGGCGGCTTCGCCAAAGTCGATCCATTGCTGCTGGAATTCATCGAGCAAACCGAACAGGCCAGCCGCATTCCTCTCGAGCCGTTGTACACCGGCAAAGCGCTGCTGGCGCTCAAGCAGTACATTGAAGCCGGCAGATTCGAGAAGGGCACGCGCCTGATCTTCATCCACACCGGCGGCTTGCAGGGCCGCCGCGGGGTTTTGTCGCGCCTTGTACCCATGTAGGAGCGAGCTTGCTCGCGATGGTAGTTCAGTTACAAAGGCGTCGACTGACACACCATCGCGAGCAAGCTCGCTCCTACAAAGGTTTTGTTGACTTCAGGTATTACGGCTAACTTGCTTGGGCATCATCCGCAACAAGGTGTTATCACCTACCACATAGTGATGATAGATCCCCGCCACGGCGTGCAGCCCGATCAGCCAGTAACCGATAGTGCCGCCGAGCACATGCCAGCCTTCGATTTGCCTGGCCAGCGCCTTGTCCTCCGACACCAGCAGCGGCAAATCAAAGCCATAGAACATCACCTGATGACCCTTGGCGCTGGTGACCAGCCAACCGAGGATCGGCATCGCGATCATGAAAATGTACAGCGCCCAGTGCATCAACCTGGCGAGCGTGGTTTGCCAGTGCGGGGAGGCGGGGAAGATCTGCGGTGCCGGGCCGAGGCTGCGGGCGAATAATCTGAGCCAGACCAGCACGAATACCGTCAGCCCCAGCATGAAGTGCGATTCGGTGATCAGCGTCCGGCCGCCACTGCCTTTTGGAAAGATCCCGCGAAATTCGATGCAGGCGTACACCAGCGCCAACAGGACCAGCATCAACCAGTGCAGCGTGATCGACACGGTGCTGTAGCGTGAATCGGAATTCTTCCAGGGCATACGGCGTTCCTCACGGGTCGGGTCAGGCCACCGTTCTTGGTCGACGGTGTGCTTTAACTGTAAGCCTGTTTCGCCGGATTTGCCGCACCGCTTTTCTCTGTAGGAGCGAGCTTGCTCGCGATGGTGTGTCAACCACACGCGTGTCGACTGGTACTCCATCGCGAGCAAGCTCGCTCCTACAGGGATAGGCGGTGGATCAATTGGTTTGCGGCATCTCACCCTTGGCCAGACGCTTGTTGATGTCGGCGATCACTTCCGGCAAATCGGTAATGGTGTCGATCATATAGTGCGGGCGCGAACCTTCGAACATTGCGTGAATACGCTTGCGCTCGCTGGCCAGTTGGTCGCTGCCGAGGGCGCGATAACCTTCGTAGTCCAGGCCCAGCGCATTGCCCGAGCAGATCAGCGCGACGGTCCACATGCCGGCACGACGACCTTCGAGAATGCCCGGCACGGTGTCGTCGATCTTCACGCAAGCAGCAACATCGTCGATGCCCAGGGCGATGACGTTGGCCAACGCCTGGGCTGGCCATGGACGGCCGTTGGGCACTTCGTCGGTGGCGACCACGTGATCGGCGACGTAACCGTTGCTGGCGGCCAGTTCGACGACTTTGTCCATGACCTGTTTCGGGTAGCCGGAGCAGGAGCCGATCTTGATGCCTTGGGCACGCAAGTTGGCAATGGTGTCCAGCGCCCCCGGAATCAGCGCCGAGTGTTCGGCGATTTTCTCGATCTGCAGTGGCATGAAGCGTTTGTAGATGGCGGTCACGTCATCGTCGGTCGGCGTGCGGCCGAACGCCTTGCGATAACGTTCGGCGACTGCCGGCTGATCGCACAGGGTGCGGATGTGATCCCACTTGCCCATGCCCATCGGGCCACGGGCTTCTTCGATGGACACCTGGACGTCGAATTCGGCGAAGGCTTCGACAAAAATCTGCGTGGGGGCGAACGAGCCGAAGTCGACCACGGTGCCGGCCCAGTCGAGGATGGCGGCTTGGAGTTTGGTTGGGTTTGCGTAGTTCATGGTGATTGGAATCCTGTACTAACTGGCTATGTCGGAAGGCGGCTCTTTGTGGGAGCGGCGGTGCGACGATTCGACTTGCTCGCGAAGGCGGTGTGTCAGTCGACATCAATGTTGAATGTCAGTCAGCATTCGCGAGCAAGCCCGCTCCCACAGGGGGAATGCGGTGGGGTTTAGATCTCTAGTACTTCCATCTCGCGCAGCACTTCAGCCACCGCCGCCACGGCCGCGTGCATCTCGGCCTGGTTGACGTGGCCGATGCAGCCGACGCGGAAGGTTTCGACCTGGGTCAATTTGCCGGGGTAGAGGATGAAACCCTTGGCCTTGACGCGTTCGTAGAATTCCTTGAACTGGTAGCGCGGGTCTTTCGGCGCGTGGAAGGTGACGATGATCGGCGCCTGAATCGCGGTGGGCAGGAAGCTGCGCAAACCCAGTTTGGCCATGTCATCGAGCAACACTTTGCAGTTGTCGGCGTAGCGCTGATGCCGGGCCGGCAAGCCGCCTTCTTCGTTGTATTGCAGCAGGGCTTCGTGCAGTGCCGCGACCACGTGGGTCGGCGGGGTGAAGCGCCACTGGCCAGTCTTGGCCATGTAGGTGTGCTGGTCGAAAAGGTCCATCGCCAGCGAGTGCGAGTTGCCGGCGGCATTCGCCAGCGATTCTTTGCGAGCGAAGACGAAACCCATCCCCGGTACGCCTTCCAGGCATTTGCCCGAGGCAGCGATCAGCGCGTCGAACGGCACCTGTTGCGCATCCACCGGCAGTGCACCGAAAGAACTCATGGCGTCGATGATCAGGCGTTTGCCGTGTTGCGCAACGACCTGGGCGATTTCCGGCAGCGGGTTGAGGATGCCGGTGCTGGTTTCGCAGTGAATCAGCGCGACGTGAGTGATGCTGGCGTCGGCCCGCAGCATGCGGTCGACGTCGGCGGCGGTGGTCGGTTCGTCTTCCGCCGTTTCAAACGTGCTGAAGGAGCGGCCCAGCACTTCGCAGATTTTCGCCAGGCGTTTGCCGTAGGCGCCGTTGATCAGCACCAGGACTTTGCCGTCACGCGGCACCAAGGTGCCAAGCGCCGCTTCGACCGCGAAGGTGCCGCTGCCTTGCAGAGGCACGCAGTGGTGGCTGTCGCCGCCGTTGATGATTGTCAGCAATTGCTCGCAGAGGCTGGCGGTCAGTTGGTTGAAGCGGTCATCCCATGAACCCCAGTCAACCATCATCGCCTGGCGGGTGCGGGCCGAAGTGGTCAACGGGCCGGGGGTGAGCAGGATGGGTTCGGCAGTACTCATTCTCGTGTCCTCGCAATCGATGGGATGAAGCTACGGGGCATAAATTGCAATTTGCCGTGCTATCAATCAAATTGTTTGTTGTTATGCAAACCATCAGTGAAGGTTATTCATGAACCTGTTCCAGCTCCGCGCGTTCGATGCGGTGGCCCGCGAGGGCAGCTTCACTCGCGCCGCCGCGCGGCTGTTCATCAGCCAGCCGGCGGTCACCGGGCACATCAAGGCGTTGGAAGAGCACTACCAGATCACCCTGTTGCGACGCTCCGCCCGTCGGGTCGAGCTGACGGAAGAGGGCACCAAACTCGCGGCGATCACCCGGGCGATGTTTGGTCTGGCGGAAGAAGCGCAGGTGATGCTCGAGGCCAATCGGCAGTTGCTCACCGGCCGTCTGGAAGTGGCGGCGGATGGACCGCACATGGTCATGCCGATGTTGGCAAGCCTGCGGGCGCGTTATCCGGGGATCACCGTGAACCTGCGCCTGGGCAATGCCCAGGAAACCCTCGCGGCGCTGTTGTCGGAACATGCTGACGTGGCGGTGCTGACCGAGGTCGAGCCGCGCAAGGGTTTGCATTTGCAGGCGTTGAGCGAGTCACGGATTTGCGCGCTGGTGCCCGAGGGGCATCCGTGGGCGCAAAAATCGAAAGGCGTGCAGCTCAAGGAGCTGGATCAGGTGATCATGGTGTTGCGCGAACCGAGTTCGATCACCCGGCGCACGTTCGATGAGGCTTGCGCCCAGGCGAAGGTCAACCCGAGGGTATTGCTGGAACTGGACAGTCGTGAGGCGGTGACCGAAGCCGTTGCGGCGGATTTGGGGGTTGGCGTGGTTTCTTCAGTGGAAGTCAGTCATGACCCGCGGGTGGCGGCGGTGCCGATTATGGGTGAAGGGTTGGTGAATCGGCACATGATCGGGTGCGTGGAGCGGCGGCGGGATTTGCGTTTGATTCAGGCGTTTTTCGATTTGGCGCCGGTCTGATGTGGATCTGTGGCGAGGGAGCTTGCTCCCGTTGGGGCGCGAAGCGGCCCCAATATCAGGCATCTTGGTCTTTCAGTAAGATCGCATCGCTTGGGTTTACGACTGCTGCGCAGCCGAGCGGGAGCAAGCTCCCTCGCCACAGGTTTAAGACAGACTCTCGCGAACCCTCTCCAGAAGTGTCGCCACCACCCGCTGCGAACTCTGCTCGCGCCTGGCGAAATTCGCGGCGGCGGCCGGTAAGGCTGACAAGGGCTGATCAGACCTTGCGGTTCACCAGCCAGTCAAACAGCAGACGGTCATCGCCCTGAGGTTGCAGGGGCGGTCGAGGCGCTGGCGGTTTTTTCGCGGTGGCGTACAACACGGGGCGGTCCGGATCACTGTCGAGAAAACTGATGAGCACTTCAGTTCCGGCGACAGGCAGCCTCGACGGATCAATACGGCCATCCGGCGTGGCGAGGACCACGGGCAGCCAGAAACCGGTGGTCTCATCGTCTTCGGTTTCCGGAGTCGGCCATAACCTGACTTTTATCCGTCCTTGATCATCCGGCTCCGCAGACTGGCCGACAGGGCCCAGTACCCGGGCCGTCTGAAAACCCGGAATGTTGGGTCTGGCCTGTGTGAGCGCGGGCCGGAACACCGTTGACCATGGAATGGCAGTGAACTGATTGCTGTAACGCCGGACCCTGTCGGTCGCGTTCCGCTCAAGAATCGACGGCTGCCGGCCCTGATGCCGGATCTCGGTCAGCAGCCATTGATCGTTGAAGTTCGGCAGCGGATGTTCCGACACTTGTACGATTCGTCCGCTGCGCAATGCGCTCTGGTTGCTTCGACCCTGCATCTGCCCATGCCGGCAGCGCAGGCGCTCCAGTGTTCGACGGCTGAGCTGGTCGCGCTCGAGCGGTTGCGGGGCACGGAGCACGGTGAGTGGGGGCGAGGTGTGGCGCTGGAATAATTCACTGATCACCGGCACGTTTACGGCAGGAGGTGCATCGCCGTGAAAAGGCATGAGCAGCGGTTCTTGAGGGAAACTCAGGCTGTCGTCCGCCAGCACCAGCACATGGCCGTCGCGCTGATGTTCGAAGTGATAGTGAATGCCTTCTTCTTCGCAGAGCCGTTGCAGGAAGGCCAGGTCCGTCTCATCAAACTGGATGCAGAACGGCCTGGCGGGATAGCGCCCGTTTGGCAGCTCAAAGCGGTAGCTGTCTTCAGGCAGCCCGTTTTCTTCGAGCAGCTGGCGCAGGATGGCGGGCACATCGAGTTGATGAAACACCCGGCGGGAACGCTGTCGGTCGAGGTTTTGCAGCCAGGGCACCAGCGCCAGCCTGTAGCCGACCCGGTGCAGGTCGAGATGTTCGCGGGTGGCGCAGTGGACGATGCCGTGAATGCCCCGGCCCTCCGTCAGGCTGAAGAACACCGGTTGTTGCAGCAGGCGATCCAGGCTCATGGCCGGCGCCAGGCCGATCACTTCGATGTCGAATCGGTAAGGCTGGTTGAGGGCTTCAAGGCCATTGAACTGCAACACCTGCAAACTCAAATTGCCGTTCAGCAGTGTCAGGGTGAAGGGACTTTCCTTGTCGTTATGCATCGAACGCGCTTCTGCCAGGGAGTACGGGCGCAGAGGGTACGAAAACGTGACTCATTATGGTCACCGCAAAACAATGTTTCAGAATCGGCCTACAACTCGTGGTGAAGATGTCGATTCGACAGGATGGATTTTTTGGTCGATTGCCAACTTTAGGCCGTATAAACTTGCGCAAAGCGTCGGCCAATAGATGTCTCGGCGCCACAGATAAGAGAGTGAGTAATGGGCGCACAGTGGAAGGTTAAACACAAAGAAGCGGCAGCCAATGCCAAGGGCAAGATCTTCGGCAAACTGGTGAAGGAAATCACCATCGCTGCGCGCAACGGTGCCGATACCGCCACCAACGCACATCTGCGTCTGGTGGTCGAACAGGCG
This sequence comes from Pseudomonas sp. LB3P81, assembly GCF_054897965.1. Taxonomy (NCBI): domain Bacteria; kingdom Pseudomonadati; phylum Pseudomonadota; class Gammaproteobacteria; order Pseudomonadales; family Pseudomonadaceae; genus Pseudomonas; species Pseudomonas sp. LB3P81. The sequence goes on from NZ_JBUBVG010000001.1 coordinate 5,419,310, forward strand.
AAAAAGGCTTCGATGCCCCGCGAAACCCTGGAACGTGCGATCAAGAAAGGCTCCGGCCAGCTCGGCGAAACTGTGCAATACCATCGCGTGACCTATGAAGGGTTCGCGCCGCACCAGGTGCCGCTGATCGTTGAATGCGTGACTGACAACATCAACCGCACCGTCGCGGAAATCCGCGTCGCGTTCCGTAAGGGGCAATTGGGTGCGTCCGGCTCCGTGGCCTGGGACTTTGACCATGTGGGCATGATCGAGGCGTCCCCGGACAGCCCGGATGCCGATCCGGAAATGGCCGCCATCGAAGCCGGTGCGCAGGATTTCGAGCCTGCCGATGAAGGCGCAACCTTGTTCATCACCGAAGCGAGCGACCTGGATTCGGTACAGAAAGCCTTGCCTGAGCAGGGTTTCACCGTGTTGTCGGCGAAGCTGGGTTACAAGCCGAAGAACCCGGTCAGCGGCCTGAGCGACGAGCAGATGGCTGAAGTCGAAGCGTTCCTGGAAGGCCTCGATAACCACGATGATGTGCAGGACATGTTTGTCGGGTTGGCGGGTTAAGCCGGATTGTTTGAGATCTGACTTGTGGCGAGGGAGCTTGCTCCCGCTCGGTTGCGCAGCAGCCGCCGCTTTTGGGACGGCTTCGCCGTCCAGCGGGAGCAAGCTCCCTCGCCACAGGTTGTGTATTGCCTTCAGTTGAGCGCAGCCAGCTCCCGAACTATTTCGCTGAACCCCGGCCGCGCCAGCACGTCCGGCTGGCAGCAACGCTGCTGCAAATCCTCCAGCCGCTCACGCCCTTCATCGCTCAACCCCGAGTCGATCCGCTCCAGCAATTCCCCCATTAAAACGCCAAACGCGCGCACCTCGATCCGTTGCAATGCACGGCTTTCAAAGCTGTCCTCCGTCGAGTGGAAAGACGCTGCGCCAAAGTCCCCCAACAGGCAATCACCGTCCTCGTTCCACAGAATATTGTGGCCATAGAGGTCGCCGTGGGTGATGCCCTGGTGGTGCAAATGTTCGGCCACCGACGCGATGCCGCAGGCGATCCGCAAGGCCACGCCGGCGCTGAACCGGGTGTGGCTGGCGTAGACATCTCGGCTGCAGGACGCCAGGCTCGGCAACCCGGCGAGGTTGCGATAACTCGGTTCGATCAGTTCCATGACCAGCCCGGCCTGCGCGTGCGGGTGCTCGACGATCCGTCCTTCGACCCGGATCAGGTTAGGGTGAAGGCCGGCGGTAATGCAGGCGTTCATTTCGTGCAGCGGCGAGCCATCGCTGGTCATTTCGCCCTTGTAGAGTTTGACCGCGACCGGCGTTGTCTGCTTCCACAACGCTTGATGAATGATCCCGGAAGCGCCTTCGCCCAACTGTTTCTCCAGGCTCAGCTGCGACCAGGGAATAGTCGGCGTGGCATCGAGGGCGGCCGCATCGGCTTCTGTTTCCAACGGATTACCGGCGTAGGCCAGCCAGGTCAGGCTCGGCAGGGTTAGCAGCCATTCCGGCAATTCGGTCAACTGGTTGGCGGCGATGCGGGTCAGCTCGAGTCGATGGCAATTGCTCAGGCTTTCCGGCAAGCGCTGCAGCCGGTTACCGGCCAGCATCAGTTTTTGCAGGTGCGGGCGTTCACCCAGCTCGGTCGGCAATTCGCTGATGCGGTTGTCGGTCAGGATCAGCCAGCGCAACAGCGGTGGCAGCGCGGCACCCGATACTGTTTCGATGCGGTTGGACTTGAACCCGACCATGGTCAGCGCGGCGCACTGGCCAAGGCAGGCGGGCAGTTCGCTGAAGTGATTGCGGTCGCAGAACAACACGCGCAAACGGGTCAGGCGGTGAAAGTCGTCCGGCAGGCTGCTCAAGGCGTTGCCACCGAGGTTGAGCACCTCGAGCGAGTCCGCGAGGTCGAGGATTTCCCGGGGGAACTCCGTCAGGTCGGCGGTCAGGTCAAGGCGAGTGGTGCCAGCCAGCAGGCCGGCGCGCAGTTGGGCAAGGGTATCCATGATCAGATTCGCTATTGATCGAGGGGTAGGGCGCGGGGGCCTGAAAAAGGGCGCCATGATAGCGGTAAAGATGGGGTGACTGTCAGGGCCTCTTCGCGAGCAAGCCCGCTCCCACAGTTGACCGAGTCGCCTGGACGAACGCGGTCTCATGTGGGAGCGGGCTTGCTCGCGAAAGCGGTGTTCCAGCCACATCGATGTCGACTGACCCACCGCCTTCGCGAGCAAGTAGGATCGTCGCACCGCCGCTCCCACAGGGGGATTAGTGGTGTGGTCAGAATTGCGCGGTTTGCTTGAGCATCTGCGCCGCCGGTGTATCGCTCGGGCTGACCATCGCGTAGTTGTAACCACCCCCCGACCAATACTCGGCCTGCAATTCACCGTCATTTCGACTGCCCCTGGGCAGCAGGAAGTTTTTCGGACCCGGCGGGCGCACGTAGAAGCTGACTTTATGCCCGCTCCGGTCCTCATAAACCACCATCGCCGCCGGCCCCTGTTCGGTGCTGAGCAAGCGCCCGCTGACCGGTTTGAACCCTGCGCCGGAAAGGTCCGGCAAGCGATGGGCCTGGGTGAAATAACGGTCGAGCCAGCCCTGCATATCGCCATCGTCGCTGACTTTGTAATCGGCCGGCAGCATGCCTTGCTGGGCAAACAGTCGATACGCCTGCATGGCATCCGTCATCGGTAGCTGGGCGCTGATGAAAGTCATCTCCCGCGCCTGCCAGCCGCTGAACCCGCCGATACTCACGGCGATCAGCAACACGGCAGCGCTGGCCAGACGGCGACGCGATTGTCGCTTGAGGCGCTGGCGAATCAGCGCCGGGTCGAGGTTCGGGTTGGCCGGTTGCTGCAACGCGCCGCTGAGGGCTGCGCGCAGTTGCTGGGCGTCCTGCTGCCAGGCGCGGACCTGTGCAGACATTTCCACGTTGCCGGCCAGAAAAGTCTCCACCAGATGTCGGTCGTCTTCGTTGAGTTGGTGGTCCACATAAGCGTGCAGGTCACGCTCGCTCGGAGGCATGCTGATCATTTGAGTCTCCGCAGAGAAGGGCGGGTGATTTCGCCGTCGCTGAGTTGGCGCAAGGCCTGGCGGGCGCGGGACAGGCGCGACATCACGGTGCCGGTGGGGACGTCGAGGATTTCGGCAACCTCCTTGTAACTCAGGCCTTCGACCGATACCCAGAGCAACAATGCGCGCTGTTCGGTGCTGAGCTGATCGAAGGCTTGCAAGGTCGAATGGGCGATCACGGTGCGTTCCACCGACGGTTGGGTGTCGTCACGTCCGGTAAAGAATTCGAGCATCCGCGCATAACGCCGGGAGCGCCGGTGAGCGTCGAGAAATTGCCGATAAAGAATCGAAAACAGCCAGGCACGCAGATCGCCTTCGGGGCGTTTTTTGCTCCAACTCGACAGCGCCCGCTCAAGACACGACTGCACCAGATCGTCGGCGTTGCTGGGGTTACGCGTCAACGACACGGCAAACCGGCGCAATCCGGGAATGATTTCACTCAGTTGTTCGTCGATATCGTTCATGAAGTTCTGACTAATCACTACGCTGTGTGAGTGTTCAGGAAGACGCGCGCCATTCGAACTTATTCCACGCCTGAAAAAATAAATACCATGCGATGGAATAAACGTTCGCGCGGTTCGTCTGCTTGATCCTTCTCACTTGTGGCCGATGGCCCTGGAGTCTTTCATGGTAGATCGCTCATCACCGCCCACCCGGCCACCCTTGAGCGCTGCGAGCCTGACGTTGCGCCTGGCCGGCATTGCCGTGGTGGTCGCTGTCGTGGCCGGGGCATTTGCCTACGTCAACGGCACCTTTGACCCACAGCGTCTGACCCCGAAAAAGCTGATCAATGTGCTGGAAACCAACAACGGCGTGCACCCGGGGTTTCGGCGTAATCACTCCAAAGGCGTGTGCGTGATCGGGCACTTCGAAAGCAGTGGCGAAGCACGCAGCTATTCCAGCGCTCAGGTGTTCAATCAGGCGCGGACCCCGGTGGTCGGGCGCTTCGCATTGCCGGCCGGCAATCCTTACGCGCCGGACAGCGCCGTACCGATCCGCAGCCTGGCGCTGCGCTTCACCCAGGCCAACGGCCAACAGTGGCGTACCGGCATGAACAGCATGCCGGTGTTCCCGGTGGGCACGCCCGAGGCGTTCTACCAATTGCAGCAGGCCCAGTCGCCAGACCCGGCCACCGGCAAACCGAATCCGGCAGCGGTGCCGGCGTTCTTCGGTTCGCACCCGGAAGCCGCGCCGTTCCTGGCCTGGATCAAAACCGCCAAGCCGTCCGCCAGTTACGTGACGGAAACCTACAACAGCGTCAATGCGTTTTACCTGGTCAACGCTGCCGGGCAAAAGCAAGCGGTGCGCTGGAGCATGGTGCCGGTGGCGCAGGATGCGGCAGGCGCCACAGCGCCGGAGGGTGGCGATTTCCTTGAGAAAGATCTGGTTCAGCGTATTTCCGCAGGTCCTTTGCGCTGGCAGTTGAACATCACGCTGGCCAACCCCGGTGATCCGGTCAATGACGCCAGCAAGGCCTGGCCCGACGGTCGCAAAGTGGTGAACGCCGGCACGCTGGTGCTCGAAAGCACCCAGCCACAACTCAATGGCGAATGCCGGGACATCAACTACGACCCGCTGGTGCTGCCCGCCGGTATCGAAGGGTCCGACGATCCGTTGCTGGCTGCTCGTTCAGCCGGTTACGCCAGTTCCTACTTGCGCCGCACCAGTGAAGTCAGCCAATTGCCTGCTGCTAAACAGGAGGCTCAACAATGAGCGCCCAACCGAACCACTTCGCACCGCTGGCGCGACTGCTGCACTGGCTGATGGCGTTGATGATCATTGCCATGCTGTTTATCGGCGCGGGGATGGTTGCTTCCGTCTCGGAGCGTCATGAATGGCTGATCCATCTGCACAAACCGCTGGGCATTGCGATTCTGCTGCTGGTGATCGTGCGCCTCGGTGTGCGCTTCTCAACCCGACAACCACCGCTCCCGGCGGACTTGCCCGGTTGGCAGGCGCTGGCGGCCAAGGCTTCGCATGTTTTGCTGTACGCCTTGATGTTTATCCTGCCGCTGCTCGGGTGGGCGATGATTTCGGCGGCGGGCGACCCGGTGATGCTCAGCAGTTCGGTGCAATTGCCGTCGATCCTGCCGGCGAATGCGCAGGTGTTTGCGTTCCTGCGCAAGGCGCACGGGTATCTGGCGTATCTGCTGTTTCTGACCGTGTTGCTGCATCTGGCGGCGGCGTTGTTTCACGGTTGGGTGCGGCGTGATGACGTGCTGGACAGCATGTTGCGGGGTAAGGATCGCGGGTGATTTGAAGGTTGGTAAACCATTGTGGCGAGGGAGCTAGCTCCCGCTGGGCTGCGAAGCGGCCCCAAAATGCGGTTCGCCGAGAACCGCAGTGAATGGATTTACGACTGCTGCGCAGCCGAGCGGGAGCTAGCTCCCTCGCCACAGGGTTCCGGTGTTTTGAAGGTCAGCGTCCGCCACCAATAGACCAATGCCACGGCGTTGATGCCTGCGCCCAGCAGGCAAACGCCAAGCCACCCGCCCCACGCATACATCGCCGTCGAACCAATCGAACCCAACGCGCTGCCAATCGAATAGAACAGCATGTAACCCGCGGTAAGGCGGCTTTGGGCTTCGGGGCGCACGCTGTAGATCAGGCTGCCAGAAAACCAGCATCAGTAACAGTGACAACCCGCTGGTCCATTGACCCCAACCGCGATCGGCCAGATGCCCGGCGCGTGCAGCCGCCAATGCACCGGCAGCACCTGGTTTGCGGCAGTGGGGTGAGGCGTTCTTTTATGAGGACGGGGAGGCGCACTCGCGGGTGGTTGACCGAGATAACGGTCGACCGGTGCGGGCATTGGAGTTGCGCGCTGAGGATGGGCGTTTGTTGGGGCCGGAAGATTGCGTGCGGGTCGCGGCCGAATAAACGTCAAAAGATCGCAGGCTACGCCAGCTCCTACAGGGGAAATGCGATTCTGTAGGAGCTGGCGTGTGGTGGTCGAACGTTTTTGGACCATGATGTAGGAGCGTCGATTTAAGGAAGCATCATGGGATATCGGGTTGTTACCTCTGAGGAAAAAGCGGAAGCCATTCGCTTGGTTGTGGAGATGAATTACTCCATACCTAAAGCCTGTGAGGCTACAGGTGTGGGGCCAACAGCGTTACGCCGCTGGGTTTCACGCTGGCGCCGGGAGCAGGAAGGAATTGTGCAAGCTCCTCGCCTACAGGATCAGGAGCTGATTGAGTCGCTCCAGGCGAAACTGGCGCTACTTGAAGCCGAGAACCAAGTGCTAAAAAAGCAATTGCCCTCTCATCTAAAGGTTCTGTTCGGTCGAACCAAGTGATTGATGGCATCAGAGGGGCAATGTCGATTCGGCGTATGTGTGTCTTGTTCGGCTTGGCCCGCAGCAGCTATTACGTGAAACGTAAAGCCGTGCGGCAGCGACCAGTTTTGGGAGATCTGGGGAGTAAACTTCGTGCGTTGCATAAGCAGCATCGAGAAGCATTGGGTACTCGCGGGCTATCCAAGGAGTTGAGGAAAGAGGGAGTTTTTATAGGGCGTTATCGAATGCGTACCTTGATCAAGACCTTTGACCTACAGCGGCGCAGGCCACGTTATGCGCACTATCGCCGGGCCACGAAGCCAGCTGTCGTTGCACCGAACATACTTGATCGTCGTTTCAATCCAGCCCGGTCAGACACGCTTTGGGCAGGTGATATCACCTACATCAGAGTGGGACATGGCTGGCTGTACCTGGCAGTGGTGATGGACCTGTTTTCGCGCAGGATTGTGGGATGGGCTTGCTCACGAACAGCGGATGCCGAGCTGTCTATGAAGGCACTGAAGCTTGCGGTAGCACTACGCCGTCCGATGCCTGAACTGCTATTTCACTCTGATCAGGGCTGCCAATACACCGCCGATCGCTTTGTTGAGTGCTTGGCAGAAAACCGGATCGTTCAGAGCATGAGTCGTCGAGGTAACTGCTGGGATAACGCAGTAGTCGAGCGCTACTTCAGGACGTTGAAGCACGATTGGATGCCGGAAAACGGATACCAGAATCATTTCGAAGCGGAGAAGGATGTGATGGATTTCATCTCGCACTACAACCATCGCCGTTGCCACTCAGCCTCGAACAACTTGCCGCCTGCGCTGTTTGAGCAGCAGGCGGCTTAATGCTCCTACGGAGTGGTGCAAAAAAACTGAACCACTACACCGCAGCCTGCGATCTTTTGATCCTGATTTCGATTAGCGCAAGGTATCGACCATGTCCGCGACGGTCGTCAGCACATCCGTGGCCAACTGCTTCGAACGTTTTCCCGACCAACCGGTGATCGTATTCGGCGCATCATTGTTGTCCTTGAACGGCATTTCCAGGGTCAACGACAGACAGTCGAATTTCTCACCGACGCTGTTGCACGCCAGGGACATGTTGGCTTTGCCCGGCTCGTCGCGGGTGTAGCCGTGCTTGGTCTGGAAATCCTTGGTCAGGTGTTTCAGATGGCTGCGGAAGTGTTCTTCGAGTTTTTCGATCCGCGGTGTGTAGCCAGGGTTGCCTTCGCAACCGGCGGTGAACACGTAAGGGATTTCTTCATCGCCATGGATGTCGAGGAACAGGTCGACACCATATTTTTCCATCTGCTGCTGAACGAACAGGACTTCCGGACTGACTTCCTGGCTGGCGCTCTGCCAGGCGCGATTGAGGTCCTGGCCCATGGCGTTGGTGCGCAGGTGACCGTGGAAGGCGCCATCCGGGTTCATGTTCGGCACCAGGTACAAATCGGCGCTGGCCAGCAGTTTGTTCAGGACCGGATCGTCATGTCTTTCCAGACGTTCGATCACGCCCTCCATGAACCATTCGGCCATGTGTTCGCCGGGGTGTTGCTGGGCAATCATCCAGACCTTGCGTTGGCCTTCGGCGCCCGTGCCTTTGCGTAGCAGTTGAATGTCACGGCCTTCAACACTCTTGCCGGTGGCCAGCAGTTCGGTGCCGGCCTTGGTCAGCGCTTGCTCGATCAACCAGTCATGGCGGCCACGGCTGTAGGGTTCGAAGTAGGCAAACCAGGCGTGGGTGGCGGTGGCTTCGAGGCTGAAACGCAGGCAGTCGCCTTCGAAGATGGTCGGCACCCGGAACCAGTTGACGTGATCGTAGGACGCCACCGCCTGATAACCGTCCCAGGCCTTGTTGTACGAGGATTTGCTGGCATTGCTCAGACGAAACCAGTGCTCCTGACCGACGTGCAAGCCGCTGGCCTTGAAGTGAAACCACTGGAAATGCTGGCTGCGGGTGTCTGGCTTGATGGCCAACAGCGCTTGCAACGGATTGCTGATGTCCAGTACTTGAATGTTGCCGCTGTCGAAATTTGCATTGATGTCGAAAGAGGATTTAGCCACGCTCATAGTCGATTCCTGAATATGATTTTTTATGGCTGCTACTTTACACGCTGGGAAGGGAAAAACCGGGGGAAATTACGAGGTATAGCGGGGGGCGTCCTCCTTGACGCCGACGCAGCTTAGAGACTGTACAAGTGATTCTCAAGCGCTATTTTTAGTTAGTTTGAGCCAGTGTTGCCGGGCTTCTCTTGCCAACAGATATTCTTTTGATATTATCCGCGCCATCGAATTTGCAGCACGTAAAGACTTCATTAGCCTGAAGGTCAAGCCAGAGTAACTGGCAAAAAAAAGACCCGGCAAAAAGCCGGGTCAAAAACCGTGATTAGCCTGATGAGGAGATAGTCCAGGAGACCGACCTAAGGTCACTTGGACAATCGACTGATCTCGCGACCAGCTGCATGCAATAGTAATCATTCTCGTTTGCAAGTCAAATGATTTTATCTGCGCGATTGGAAAACTCTTTCCCGCGCCCTCGGAAATATCCCTCCCTGTCTTATCCGTGATGAATCCCGTCCAGGGATCGGTCCAGCAATGCCTTGGCCATATCGATCATGTGCACCGTCGAAAACGCCAGATCCCGGTGGACCCCGTGCAGATTGTTCGCCGATTCGGACGCCGTGGCGGCGGCGCAGCGCAGCAGGTCTGATGCACGCACCAGTGCTTCCTCGCTGCTGACATTGCGGTTCACCTCAAAAAAGCGCTCTTCTTCCTCCTCTTCGGACACAGCTGGTTTCAAGTAATAATCCAGTGCCCGCTGCGCGGCGGCCGAGCCTTTTGGCGAGGTGAGGGAGGTGTCGATTTGCAGGTCGGGCAGGTCGTTGCTGGGGATGGTCATGGCGATGGCGAGCTCCGTGGTAGATTCAGATCCGTGATCCAATCCTAGTACGAACTGTATTTGTGACGAGGATTTAAATACTACAATTTGTGTTTTGACGGCCGGAGGCCCCCACGTATCGTGCCGCACATGGATAAATGGATTGAATTGGTCAAGGCCAAGATGAGTGAACTCAACGTCACTCAAGAGATACTCGCCGAGCGCCTCGGAATGTCCCAGGGCGGCATCGGCCATTGGCTGAACAAACGTCGGCAGCCGGGTATCGATGACATGAACCGGGTGTTACACGCACTCGGCATGGAATTTCTCGAAGTGGCGCTGGTGATTAGGGAGCCCGACGCTTCGAAGGACGAAAGCCAGGATCTGGTGAAAAAGTACAACCCGTACTTCCGTTACCCGGTCAGCGACTGGCGAGAGTCCTGCGAGGTGCGCGACGGCGAGCCGACGGTGTATGACAAGGCGCGATTCGAACTGACCGATTATCACGCTCAGGGCGCGGCGTTCTGGTTGAGGGTGGTGGGCGATGCAATGACCGCACCGAGTGGCGTCAGTATCGCCGAGGGCATGATGATCCTGGTGGACCCGGCCATTGTGCCGGAGCCCGGAAAACTGGTGATCGCGCAATGGCCGGACAGCGCCGAGGCGACGTTTCGCAAGCTGATCGAAGAGGGCGGGCAGCGTTACCTGGTCCCGCTCAATCCAACGTATCCGAAAGCCCTTTACACCGACGCCTGCCGAATCATTGGCGTGGTGGTTCAGGCAACGGCCAGGTTTTGATCAGATCGGTCCTCGCGAGGCGTAGGACCGATCTCCATTTCAGGCTTCTTCCAACTCGACCAACGCACTGCCTTCGCTGACCATTTCGCCTTCCTGGCAATACAGCGCCTTGATCACCCCGGCGTGTGGCGCACGAATGCTGTGCTCCATCTTCATCGCTTCCAGCACCACCAGTTGCGCCCCGGCTTCGACCGTTTGCCCGGCCTCCACCAGCACCCGAACAATGCTGCCGTTCATGGGGGCGGTCAGCCCGCCGTGATGGCTGTGACTGGCTTCGACGGCGCTGATCGGGTCGTAGGACTCGATGCGGCGCAATTCACCTTCCCATTGCAGATACACAACGCCGTCGCGACGGATTGCCCGATGCTGGCGGCGCACGCCGTTGTGTTCGGTCAGCAATTGCTCGCCCTTGAGGTGCGCCGAATACGTATCACCCAACGTCAGCGCGCGGTCCTGGCCTTCGCAGCTTAAGTGAAGGGTGATTTCTTTCGGCAATCCGGCACGGAACCCATTGCCGATACCCCAAGGCGAACTCAGGTCATCAGCGCGGGTTGTGCTCGGCTGACTCTGGGCAAACGCCTGCGCTGCGGCTTGCCAGAATTCATCGCTGAGCTGCGAAGGTGCCGGCAGCAGTTGTTCCTGATAACGCGGAATAAACCCGGTATCCAGTTCAGCCGCCGCAAATGCCGGATGACCAACGATTCGACGCAGGAAGTTGATGTTGGTCTTGAGCCCACCAATCGCGAACTCATCGAGCATGCTCAACAACCGCAGACGCGCTTGCTCACGATCCTCACCCCAGGCAATCAGCTTGCCGAGCATCGGGTCGTAGAACGGCGAAATCTCGTCACCTTCTTCAACGCCGCTGTCGACCCGACGTCCCGGACCTTCGGCGGATTCGCGATACAACTCCAGGCGCCCGGTGGCTGGCAGGAAATCATTGCCCGGGTCTTCGGCATAAAGCCGCACTTCGATGGCATGCCCGATCAATGGCACCTGATCCTGGGTCATCGGCAGCGCTTCACCACGTGCCACGCGAATCTGCCAGGCCACCAGATCGAGACCGGTAATGGCTTCTGTGACCGGGTGTTCAACTTGCAGGCGCGTGTTCATCTCCATGAAGAAGAACTCACCGCGCGCATCCAGCAAGAATTCCACGGTGCCGGCGCCGACATAACCGATGGCCTGCGCCGAACGCACGGCGGCTTCGCCCATGGCACGACGCAGTTCCGGACTCAGGCCTGGCGCCGGTGCTTCCTCGACCACTTTCTGGTGCCGACGCTGAATCGAGCAATCCCGCTCGTTGAGGTACAGGCAGTTGCCATGCTGGTCGGCGAAGATCTGAATCTCCACGTGACGCGGTTTCAGCAGGTATTTCTCGACCAGCATCCGCGAATCGCCGAACGAGGATTGCGCCTCACGCTGGGCCGAGGCCAGGGCTTCGGCCAGTTGGCTGACGTCCTCGACCACTTTCATGCCTTTGCCGCCGCCGCCCGCTGTCGCCTTGAGCAGTACCGGATAGCCGATGCGTTCGCAGGCGTCGCGGAAGGTGTCTACATCTTGAGTTTCGCCGTGATAACCGGGCACCAGTGGCACGCCAGCGGTTTCCATCAAGGCCTTGGCGGCGGACTTGCTGCCCATCGCATCGATAGCCGAGGCGGGCGGGCCGAGGAAGATCAGGCCCGCGGCTTCGATCGCGCGGGCGAATCCGGCGTTCTCGGACAGAAAGCCATAGCCTGGATGAATGGCCTGAGCGCCGCTGGCCTTGGCGGCAGCGATCAGTTTGTCGATTTGCAGGTAGCTGTCGGCTGCTTTGCTGCCACCGAGGTCGACGCGGATATCCGCTTCGCGGCTGTGTCGGGCTTCACGGTCGGTGGCGCTGTGCACGGCGACGGTGGTCAGGCCCAGCGCCTTGGCGGTGCGCATCACCCGGCAAGCGATTTCGCCACGGTTGGCCACCAGCAGAGAAGTAATGACAGGTGCGCTCATCAACGCGGCTCCTTGGGGGTGGTTTCGGCCTGCCAGCTCGGCGGACGTTTTTGCAGAAAGGCGCGCAGGCCTTCCTGGCCTTCGGGGCTGACGCGGATTCGCGCGATGGCATTTTCGGTGTAGCGGCGCAGCGCCGGCGTCAGCGCGCCGTGGCCGACTTCACGCAGCAAGTCCTTGCTGGCGCGCATGGCTGCGGGGCTGTTGAGCAGCAGGTTGTCGATCCACTGGTCGACTTTCTGCTCCAGCTCATTGATCGGGTAGCTCTCCGACAACAGGCCGATTTCCCGCGCCCGCTGCCCGCCGAAACGCTCGGCGGTCAGGGCATAACGACGCGCCGCGCGCTCACCGATGGCTTGCACCACGAACGGGCTGATCACCGCCGGTGCCAGGCCGATGCGCACTTCCGACAGGCAGAATTGCGCGTCATCGGCACCGATGGCCATGTCGCAGCAACTGATCAGGCCCAACGCGCCGCCGAAAGCCGCGCCTTGCACCACGGCCAGGGTCGGGACTTTCAGTTTGGCGAGGTTGTACATCAACTCTGCCAGTTCCCGGGCGTCGTCGAGATTGGTGTGGTAGTCGAGTTCGGCAGACTGCTGCATCCACGCCAGATCGGCGCCAGCGCTGAAATGCTTGCCGCGTCCGCGCACCAGCAAGAATCGCAGGCTGGCATCGCTCGAGACCTTGTCCAGTGCGAGGATCAGTTCGCGGATCATCTCTGCGTTGAAGGCGTTGTTCTTTTCTTCGCGGCTGAGCCATAGGGTGGCGAAACCCCGGGGGTCGGTCTGCAGCTCGAGGGTGTTGAAGTCGCTCATATTCGTCCGTCTCCACGGCACTTTGTAGGAGCGAGCTCGCTCGCGATGGACTAGAGAGCGACGCGTTTATTCAGAAAACACGCGTAATCGTTAACGTCCATCGCGAGCAAGCTCGCTCCTACAGGATCACATCCGGAACACGCCGAAGCGGCTCGGTTCGATTGGCGCGTTCAGTGACGCGGACAAGGCCAGGGCCAACACATCGCGGGTCTGCGCCGGGTCAATAACACCGTCATCCCACAGCCGCGCACTGGAGTAGTAAGGGTGGCCCTGTTCTTCGTATTGATCGAGGATCGGTTGCTTGATCTCGGCTTCCTGCTCGGCGCTGAAACCCTGGCCACTGCGCTCGGCCTGCTCGCGTTTGACCTGCACGAGAACGCCCGCCGCTTGCTCGGCGCCCATCACGCCAATGCGTGCGTTAGGCCACATCCACAGGAAGCGCGGATCGTAAGCCCGCCCGCACATGCCGTAGTTACCGGCGCCGAAACTGCCGCCGATGATCACGGTGAATTTCGGCACCTTGGCGCACGCCACGGCGGTCACCAGTTTCGCACCGTGCTTGGCGATGCCGCCGGCCTCATATTTCTGGCCGACCATGAAACCGGTGATGTTTTGCAGGAACAGCAAAGGAACGCCGCGCTGGCAGGCCAGTTCGATAAAGTGCGCGCCTTTCTGCGCGGCCTCGGCGAAGAGGATGCCGTTGTTGGCGAGGATGGCGATCGGGTAACCGTGCAGGTAGGCAAAACCGCACACCAGCGTGGTCCCGAACAGTGCTTTGAATTCGTCGAACACCGAACCGTCTACCAGTCGCGCAATCACTTCGCGCACGTCGAAGGGTTGCTTGGCGTCCGCCGACACGACGCCGTACAACTCGTGGCTGTTGTAGAGCGGGGCAATGGGCGTGCGTTGCTGGACTTCACCGAGTTTGCGCCAGTTGAGGTTGGCGATGCTGCGTCGCGCAATGGCCAAGGCGTGTTCATCGCTCTCGGCGTAGTGGTCGGCGACACCGGAAATCTTGCAGTGCACATCGGCGCCGCCCAGATCTTCAGCGCTGACCACTTCACCGGTCGCCGCTTTCACCAGAGGAGGGCCGGCGAGGAAAATCGTGGCCTGTTCGCGGACCATGATCGCTTCGTCCGCCATCGCTGGTACGTAAGCGCCACCGGCGGTGCAGGAGCCCATGACCACGGCGATCTGCGGAATGCCCATGGCGCTCATGTTGGCCTGGTTGAAGAAGATCCGCCCGAAGTGCTCGCGGTCCGGGAACACTTCATCCTGACGCGGCAGGTTGGCGCCGCCTGAATCCACCAGGTAGATACATGGCAAGCGGTTCTGTTGGGCGATGGTCTGGGCGCGCAGGTGCTTTTTCACGGTCAGCGGGTAATACGAGCCACCTTTCACGGTGGCATCGTTGGCCACGATCATGCACTCGACGCCTTCTACGCGGCCGATCCCGGCAATCACGCCAGCAGCCGGCACGTCTTCGCCATAGACCTCGTAAGCCGCCAATTGGCTGATCTCGAGAAACGGCGAACCCGGATCGAGCAGGCGATTGATGCGCTCACGGGGCAGCAATTTGCCTCGCGAGGTGTGGCGTTCTTGCGCCTTCGGGCCGCCACCTTGCTGCACTTGTGCGAGCAGGGTGTGCAGGGCGTCGACCTGTTTGAGCATCGCCGCGCTGTTGGTCGCGAACTCCACCGAACGGGGGTTGAGCTGGGTATGCAGGATAGCCATGGACAGCTCCGTCTTAGCGGGTTTCGTTGAACAGTTCGCGACCGATCAGCATGCGACGGATCTCACTGGTGCCAGCGCCGATTTCGTACAGCTTGGCGTCACGCAGCAAACGACCGGCCGGGAATTCGTTGATGTAGCCGTTGCCGCCGAGGATCTGGATCGCGTCGAGGGCCATTTGAGTGGCGCGTTCGGCGCTGTAGAGGATCACGCCGGCGGCGTCCTTGCGGGTGGTCTCGCCGCGTTCGCAGGCTTGAGCGACCGCATACAGGTAGGCGCGGCTGGCGTTGAGTTGGGTGTACATGTCGGCGACCTTACCCTGGATCAGCTGGAATTCGCCGATGCTCTGGCCGAACTGCTTGCGGTCGTGGATGTACGGCACGATCAGGTCCATGCACGCCTGCATGATCCCGGTCGGGCCGCCCGAGAGCACTACGCGCTCGTAGTCGAGGCCGCTCATCAGTACTTTCACGCCGCCGTTGAGCACGCCGAGGATGTTTTCTTCCGGCACTTCGACGTCATCGAAGAACAGTTCGCAGGTGTTGGAACCGCGCATGCCGAGCTTGTCGAACTTGTTGCTGCGGCTGAAGCCTTTCCAGTCACGTTCGACGATGAACGCGGTGATGCCGTGGGGGCCTTTTTCCAGGTCGGTCTTGGCGTAGATCACGTAGGTGTTGGCGTCGGGGCCGTTGGTGATCCAGGTTTTGCTGCCGTTGAGAACGTAGTGATCACCACGTTTGTCCGCGCGCAGTTTCATCGACACCACGTCGGAACCGGCATTCGGTTCGCTCATGGCCAAGGCGCCGACGTGCTCGCCGCTGATCAGCTTGGGCAGGTATTTGCTTTTCTGTTCGTGATTGCCGTTGCGGTTGATCTGGTTGACGCAGAGGTTGGAGTGCGCGCCGTAGGACAAGGCGACCGACGCCGAGCCACGGCTGATTTCTTCCATGACCACCACGTGAGCCAGGTAACCCAGGCCAGCGCCACCGTACTCTTCCGGCACGGTAACGCCGAGCAGGCCCATGTCGCCGAACTTGCGCCACAGGTCGGCGGGGAACAGGTTGTCGATGTCGATCTGAGCAGCGCGCGGCGCGATCTCTTTGGCGACGAAGGACTGAACCTGATCGCGCAGCATGTCGATGGTTTCACCGAGGGCAAAGTTCAGGGATGGGTAGCTCATGGGTCACCTTTTGGCTTTTTTGTAGGGTGGGGAGGGCAGTGATTCAGCTCTCACCTTTACGTTAACGTAAGCCTGTGACGAATGGCTGTCAATCACCCTTTACGTTAACGTCAACTTGAGCGAGAGTATAGGCAGTTCTGGAAAGACCAGCGGCGCATTCTGTGGCGAGGGAGCTTGCTCCCGCTCGAGCGCGAAGCGATCGTAAATCGGCAAGTCAGGTGTGTCAGAAAGCACTCTGGCTGATGATTTCACGACTGCTGCGCAGCCGAACGGGAGCAAGCTCCCTCGCCACACAAGCCTCGCTCCTACAATAAAGACAATAGGGGTCGTCATGGATCAACCCAGTGCAAGCCCGCAGCGCAGCTATACCCGTGGTTCCCAGGACAAAGCCTTACTGGCGATGACCATCGGTCAGGCGTTCGATAACACCGTCGCGAAGTACTCGGCTGGAGAGGCATTGGTCGTACGCCATCAACAGCTGCGTTACACCTGGCAACAACTCTCCGACGCGGTGGACCTGCATGCCAGAGCATTGCTGGCGCTGGGCTTGCAGGCCGGAGATCGCCTCGGCATCTGGGCACCGAATTGCGCGCAGTGGTGCATCAGCCAGTTTGCCAGCGCGAAAATCGGCGTGATTCTGGTCAACATCAATCCGGCGTATCGCAGCTCTGAACTCGAATACGTTTTGAAGCAATCGGGTTGCCAATGGCTGGTCTGCGCCGGCTCTTTCAAGACCTCCAACTATCACGGCATGTTGCAAGGGCTGCTGCCTGAGCTGGCGGAGCAATCCATCGGAAAGTTACAGAGTGAGCGCCTGCCTGAACTGCGCGGGGTCATCAGTCTGGATGCGCAACCGCCATCGGGTTTCCTGCCATGGTCACAACTGGCCGATCTCGCGGCCAGCGTGTCCGCCGAACAGTTGCGCGAACGTCAGGACAGCCTGCATTTCGACCAACCGGTGAACATCCAGTACACCTCCGGCACCACCGGTTTCCCGAAAGGTGCGACCCTCAGTCACTACAACATTCTGAACAACGGTTACATGGTTGGCGAAAGCCTCGGGCTGACTGCCAATGATCGACTGGTGATCCCGGTGCCGCTGTACCACTGCTTCGGTATGGTGATGGGCAACCTGGGCTGCATCACTCACGGCAGCACCATGATTTACCCCAACGACGCCTTTGATCCGTTGCTCACCCTGACCACTGTCGCCGAAGAAAAAGCCACCGCGCTTTACGGCGTCCCCACGATGTTTATCGCCATGCTCGATCAGCCGCAGCGCGCCGAGTTCAACCTGTCGACGCTGCGCACCGGGATCATGGCCGGCGCGACCTGTCCGATCGAAGTGATGCGTCGGGTCATCAGCGAAATGCACATGAGCGAAGTGCAGATTGCCTACGGCATGACGGAAACAAGTCCGGTGTCTTTGCAGACCGGTCCGTCAGACGAACTGGAATTGCGCGTCACCACCGTCGGCCGCACCCAGCCGCAACTGGAGAGCAAAATCATCGACGAGGCGGGCAACCTGGTGCCACGCGGCACCATTGGTGAACTCTGCACCCGCGGTTACAGCGTAATGCTCGGTTACTGGAACAACCCCGAAGGCACTGCGGAAGCGATCGACCAGGCTGGCTGGATGCACACCGGCGACCTGGCGAGCATGAACGACGAAGGCTACGTGTGCATTGCCGGGCGCAACAAGGACATGATTATCCGCGGTGGTGAGAATATTTACCCGCGGGAGCTGGAAGAGTTCTTCTTTACCCACCCGGCGGTGGCGGACGTGCAGGTGATCGGCATTCCGTGTTCGCGTTATGGCGAGGAGATCGTCGCCTGGATCAAGTTCCACCCGGGCCACAGCGCCACCGAGCCGGAGCTGCAAGCCTGGTGCAAGGAGCGCATCGCGCACTTCAAGACGCCGCGTTACTTCAAGTTTGTCGAGGAGTTTCCGATGACTGTTACCGGCAAGATCCAGAAATTCCGGATGCGCGAGATCAGTATCGAGGAGCTCAAAGCGATACGGTAGGAGCTGCCGAAGGCTGCGATCTTTTGGGTTGGCGCAGAAGGTTCAGATCAAAAGATCGCAGGCTGCGCCAGCTCCTACAGGGATTTGTATCCATCTTTAGGCTCTTTCAGGAATCGCAGAAAGCACAAAGGGGAGCCGAAGCTCCCCTTTAATTTTCGTTGCGCGTGCTCTTTTTTTATTATTGAGGGGCGGTCTGTTTTTGTTTTTGGCAACCGTGACCCTTTACCGCTGTTTTTGTCGATCCCCATCCGGGATCAAGAGCAAACGTATTTTTTTGAGCGCTGATCTACTTTTTCGCTAAGCGATCCAACCAGTTCGGGAGCTACCTGAAGGTAGTTTTATTGTTCTCTGCCCGGTTGCGGGTAACTCCGAAAAGCACCCTGAAAAGCACACCTTCTCCAAAAAAATCTGTTAGCTGCGTCTCTGCCGTGTTGTTCTTGTTATGTCAGAGTCGTTTCGTCTTATTTTTATTGGTTTGCTGCTTTTTATTCTTGTTATGCAATAGAGATAGCAGAAGCCGTGCCAACTTTTAAAAATCGTTATAAATCAATTACTTATGATTTTGTCGGATTTTTCGTTCAGGCAAAATCCGACAATTTGTTTCCGTGTTACTCGCTTGCTCCCACGTTCCGGCCAGCAGCGGTAACACCCCGACACATTCACTGCGCGCTGCGAGCCTTGGCCACGCGCGAACCGGTCGGACGCCCCAGCACCGTGCAAATCTGCTGGCCAGCGAGAATCAAGGCGTCCAGGTCGATACCCGTGTCGATACCAAGGCCGTTCAACAGATAAACGACATCTTCAGTGGCGACGTTACCGCTGGCGCCCTTGGCGTAAGGGCAGCCGCCGAGGCCGGCGATGGAACTGTCGAACACCGCGATGCCTTCCAGCAGACTGGCGTAGATATTGGCCATGGCCTGGCCGTAGGTGTCGTGGAAGTGCCCGGCGAGTTTCTCCCGCGGCACGTCGGCCGACACCACGTCGAACATCTTGCGCGTCGCGCCTGCCGTGCCGGTGCCGATGGTGTCGCCCAGCGAGATTTCGTAGCAGCCCATCGCGTAGAGCTCGCGGGCAACCCGGGCGACCTGTTCCGGTGCGACGTTACCTTCGTAGGGGCAACCCAGCACACAGGACACATAACCGCGCACGCTGACCCCATGCTGTTTGGCGGCCTCCATGATCGGCGCGAAACGCTCCAGGCTTTCGCTGATCGAGCAGTTGATGTTGCGCTGGGAGAACGCTTCGGACGCCGCGGCGAACACCGCGACTTCCTTGACCCCGGCGGCGATCGCATCTTCGAATCCGCGCAGGTTGGGGGCGAGGGCGCCGTAGGTTACGCCCGGTTTGCGCTGGATCTGCGCGAAGACGTCGGCGGACCCGGCCATCTGCGGCACCCATTTGGGCGAGACAAAACTGCCGACTTCTATATAGCTGAGGCCGGCAGCGGTCAGCGCGTCGACCAGATGCACCTTGTCGGCAACGCTGATCGGTTGAGCTTCGTTTTGCAGGCCGTCGCGCGGGCCGACTTCGACCAGGCGTACGTGGGAGGGAAGAGACATGGGGATCGACCTGTGCTGATTTTCTGAATGTTCATGGAACCCTGTGGGAGCGGGCTTGCTCGCGAATGCGGTGTGTCAGTCAAGTATGTCAACTGACACACCGCATTCGCGAGCAAGTCGGACCGCCGCACCGCCGCTCCCACAGTGGACTGCGTAAAACTATTGAACCACCGGCTGGCTTTTCATCGTCTGTTCCAGCGCCTGAGTGCAGCGCTCCTGCGCGGTGTCCAGTTCCAGCTTCATCTGCTCGATGTCGAGCATCTGCTGCTCCAGTTGTTCGCGGCGCTCGGCGATTTTGTTGAGCATGGTTTGCAGCTGTTTCTGGTTGCCGCCGGTGGGGTCGTAAAGTTCGATCAGCTCGCGGCATTCAGCCAGGGAGAAGCCGATGCGCTTGCCCCGCAGGATCAGCTTCAGGCTGACCTTGTCCCGGGGCGAATAGATGCGTTCCTGGCCACGGCGCTCGGGGCTGAGCAGGCCTTGCTCTTCATAGAAACGAATGGCCCGCGTGGTGATGTCGAGTTCGCGGGCGAGGTCGGAAATGCTATAGGTCTGGCTGCTCATGGGCGCGCTCGAAAAAGGTCATGGCGCTAAGCTAAAGGTAGGTTGACGTTTACGTCAAGGGGCATGGTTCTTCAGTGTGCTTGCGGGCCTCTTCGCGGGCAAGCCCGCTCCCACAGGGATCTTCAGTGAGCACAGAATTTGTGAACAACGAGGAACACTGTGGGAGCGGGCTTGCCCGCGAAGAACGATGACGCGGTACAAAATTCCTACACCTTATCGAACTTCTTCTCTTGCGCCGTCACCTGCTGGCACAACTCGATCATCTGCTCACGCATCCAGCGATTGGCCGGGTCCTGGTCGGTGCTTTCGTGCCAGTAGAGGTGGGTTTCCACCGGGGGCACATCGTTGACCGGCAGGTTCACCGAGTACAAGTCATGACGACGGGCGAAGCGTTCCGGCACGGTCATGACCATGTCGGTCTGCTGCAACACCTGCGACGCCATCAGGTAATGCTGGGAACGCAGGGCGATCTTGCGCTGGATGCCCATCTTGCCCAGAGCCAGGTCGACATGGCCGAGACCGCTGCGGCGGCTGGAAATATGGATGTGGGTCAGCGACAGGTAATCATCGAGGGTGAATTTCTCTTTGACCGCCAACGGATGGCCCTTGCGCATGGCGCACACGTAGCGGTCTTCCATCAACTTGACGTGACGCACCTGTGGGTCGGTGTTGAGCGGCGCATCAACCGCAAAGTCGAGCCGCCCGGCTGCCAGTTCCTTGGTGGTCTCGCGGCGCTTGGACAGGAAGCTTTCGATAATCACCGTCGGCGCCAGGCGTCGCAGGCGCTGGAACAGCGGCGGCAGAATCACCGCTTCGGTGAGGTCGGTCATGCTGATGCGGTACGTCTTGACCGCCTGTAGCGGGTTGAAGATACGGCTTTCCTGTACCGACACCCGCAGCAGGGAGAGGGCGTTGCGCACCGGGCCGATGATGTTCTGGGCCATCGGCGTTGGCACCATGCCTTGGGCGGTGCGCACGAACAACGGATCGTTGAACGTCTCGCGCAAGCGTGCCAGAGCGTTTGAGACCGCAGGCTGGGTAATGCCGACAATCTGCCCGGCGCGGGTCAGGTTGGCTTCGGTGTAGATCGCGTCGAAGACGATGAAAAGGTTGAGGTCGACCTTGCTCAGATTCATTGCGCTGCACTCTTATTGTTGTGGCGTTTTGATGAGGCCGGGGCCTCGGCAATCACCCGATCATATATCGGTGATGAATGTTAATACATGCCGAGAATAGGCTAGGTAAATTTTCGTAGCTGTTCTAGCATCGTTTGCATGACCTAAACAACCTCCCCCCAGAAGGTAGCTGCTCATGGATTTCGCTTATTCGCCCAAGGTGCAAGAACTGCGTGAGCGCGTGACCGCGTTCATGGACACCTACGTTTATCCCGCCGAAGCCGTGTTCGAACGGCAGGTTGCCGAGGGCGACCGTTGGCAGCCGACTGCGATCATGGAAGAACTCAAACTGAAGGCCAAGGCTGAAGGCCTGTGGAATTTGTTTCTGCCTGAGTCCGAACTCGGCGCCGGCCTGACCAACCTCGAATACGCGCCATTGGCAGAAATCATGGGCCGCTCGCTGCTGGGCCCCGAGCCGTTCAACTGCTCGGCACCCGACACGGGCAACATGGAAGTGCTGGTGCGTTACGCCAACGAAGAACAGAAACAACGTTGGCTCGAACCACTGCTGCGCGGTGAGATCCGTTCGGCGTTCGCCATGACCGAGCCGGACGTGGCTTCCTCCGACGCCACCAACATGGAAGCCCGCGCCGTGCGTGACGGTGACGAGTGGGTGATCAACGGCAAGAAATGGTGGACTTCGGGTGCCTGCGATCCGCGCTGCAAGATTATGATCTTCATGGGCCTGAGCAATCCTGATGCGCCGCGCCTTGCCCAGCATTCGATGATTCTGGTGCCGGTGGACGCCCCTGGCGTGAAGATCGTCCGTCCGCTGCCGGTGTTCGGTTACGACGACGCGCCACACGGCCACGCCGAAGTGCTGTTCGAAAACGTCCGGGTACCGTACGAAAACGTCCTGTTGGGCGAAGGACGCGGTTTCGAAATCGCTCAGGGTCGCCTTGGCCCGGGCCGGATTCACCACTGCATGCGTTCGATCGGCATGGCCGAGCGTGCTCTGGAACTGATGTGCAAACGCTCGGTGAACCGCACGGCGTTCGGCAAACCGTTGGCGCGTCTGGGCGGCAACATCGACAAAATCGCCGACTCGCGGATGGAAATCGACATGGCACGCCTGCTGACCTTGAAAGCGGCGTACATGATGGACACCGTCGGCAACAAAGTGGCGAAGAGCGAAATCGCGCAGATCAAGGTGGTCGCACCGAACGTGGCATTGCGTGTCATCGACCGGGCGATCCAGATCCATGGCGGGGCAGGGGTTTCCAATGATTTCCCGCTGGCCTACATGTATGCGATGCAGCGCACTCTGCGCCTGGCCGACGGCCCGGACGAAGTGCACCGCGCGGCGATCGGCAAGTTCGAAATCGGCAAGTACGTACCAAAGGAAATGATGCGCAGCCATTAATTGTAGGAGCGAGCTTGCTCGCGATGGACGCCCACGCACCGCGTTTATCCAGCAAACACGCGTTATCGTTAGCGACCATCGCGAGCGAGCTCGCTCCTACAATAATCAAGGCCTCAGTCGAGTATTGGCAGCCCGAAAAAGGCCCGCGCACATGCGGTGCTGTGAGCCGCCAGTTCTTCCTCGCTTTCCCCGCGATGCAACGCCACTTCCCGCAATACTTCAGTCAGATACGCCGGTTCGTTGCGACCATTCTTAGGCTTGGGCCGCAAGCTGCGTGGCAGCAGATACGGCGCATCACTCTCCAGCATCAACCGCCCGCGCTTGATCTCTTTCACCAAGGGATGCAGATGCGTGCCGCGACGCTCGTCGCAGATCCAGCCGGTGATGCCGATGTGCAAGTCCAGGTCGAGGTAGCTGAACAGCGCTTTCTTCTCGCCGGTGAAGCAATGCACCACGGCGGCCGGCAATTGGTCGCGGTAATCGCGGAGGATTTCCAGCAAGCGCTGACTGGCGTCGCGCTCGTGGAGAAACACTGGCAGTTGCAGCTCGACCGCCATCGCCAGGTGCTCTTCGAGGACTTTTTCCTGTTGCGGACGCGGCGAGAAATCGCGATTGAAATCCAGGCCGCATTCACCCACGGCCACCACGTTCGGCTCTTTGAGCAAACTGCGTAGACGCTGGGCGCTGTCGGCGTTCCAGTCGCTGGCCGCATGTGGGTGAATGCCGGCGGTGGCGAACAGCCGTTGAGCCGTGTCATCCAGTTGCTGGCACAGTTCCAGCGCCTGTTCACTGCCCTCGACATTGGTGCCGGTTAGCACCAATTGGCAGACCCCGGCGGCATACGCGCGGTCGAGTACAGCCTGGTGCTTGTCGGCAAAACTGGGGTTGGTCAGGTTGACGCCGATATCGATGAGTTGCATGGTGCTACCTCGGACCAAAGGCCGGAAAGCATATCAGAGCTGTAGATTTATAAGAAAAGCCAAGAACTACAACGAGTTAACGCTGTCTTTTGATGCCTTGAGACAAGCCGGGGTGGTCAGCGTGCCATCACTGTGCCAGTCTTTTGCACTTTGCCAGCGCTCAAGGCGCTCTGTTTCTGACGTTCGGTTTCATGAGAATTGTTGAAATCGGCCCAGTATTCTTTCCGGAGAGTGGATGACTCGTCCCTCGATTTTGTTACTGCTGTGTGGTTTGTTACTGCTGCCGATGCCGGCGGTTGCGCGTCTTGCCGGCCCGCTGCAAGCCGTGCCGGCGGCCAAGGTGCGCGACCTGCAGGAAATCCGCAGCAGCCGAGTGCTGAAGGTGCTCGTCAACCAGAGCCGTAACAGCTCCGGTGAAGTCCAGGGCCAGGCCATCGGCGTTGAATACCATCGATTGCGCGCTTTCGAGCAATACCTCAATGGTTACGCCCGCGACGGTCAGGAAGTCACCCTCAAGATCATCCCCAAAGCCAAGGATCAACTGCTCGGCGCATTACAGCGCGGGGAGGGCGATCTGGTTGCGCCGGGGGAATTGCTCGATCTGCAACCGGGTTACGCCGTCAGCACCAGTGAGCCTATTGCCAGCAACATCCCGCTGGTGCTGGTCGGGATCAAAGGCGAAAAACGCTACACCCACCTTGAACAACTTTCCGGTAAAACCCTGGCATTGCCCACCGGCAGTGCCGCCGCGGAAGCGATCAGTCAGATCAATCAAAAACTTGCCCTGCACAAACTGGCGCCGGTGAAGATCGAGTGGGTCGATCCGAGCCTGGCGGTCGAAGACGTGCTGGAGATGGTTCAGGGCGGCATCTTTCACCTGACTATCGTCGAGCAACCGATTGTCGAGCGCTGGGGCAAGATCCTGACCAAGCTGCGCTTCGATCGACAGGTGCTGATCAGCGAGCCGGGGGAAGAGTTCTGGTTCGTGCGCCGGGATGCCTCAATGCTGCGGGCGAGCATCGATCGTTTCCTGACCGGGTACAAAAAGCCCTCGGATCAGGACGCGGCGTTCCTGCGGATCTATCGACGCCTGTATCAAGTGCACTATCCGTTGGCCAAGGCTGATCGCCAGCGCCTGGAAAAACTTCGACCGGTGCTGCAAAAGCACGCGGATGCCCAAGGCATGGACTGGCTGAACCTGGCGGCACTGGCGTTCAAGGAATCTGCCCTGCAGCCCAACGCCCGGAGTGGTAGCGGCCCCACTGGCTTGATGCAGATCACCCCGTCCGCAGCCCAGCGCGTGGGGGTCAATAATATTCAGGACCTCGACGCCAACGTGCAGGCCGGGGCCAAGTACCTGGCGATGATCCGCCGCAAGTTTTTTGCCAGCCCCAAACTCAACGAGCGTGAGCGCATGGCGTTTGTGTTGGCGGCCTACAACATCGGACCGGAGCGGGTTCAGGGCATGCGCGCGGAAGCGCGGCGACGTGGTTTGAATCCTAATCAGTGGTTCTTCCAGGTCGAACGCATCGCCATGGAGCAGGTGGGAATGGGCCCCGTCAGCTATGTTAATAGCGTGAACAAGTATTACCTGGCGTTCGATCGGGAGCGGGGGTCGTTGGAGCCCCAAGGGCAGAAGGTTGCCTCGCGTAAATGATCGACTAAACTGATTGTTATGGCGGAAAAATTGCGCTTTTAACATTTGATTTGCTGATTAATATAGCGGCCAACCAACACACCTAACTCCAGAATGGATGACACAGCATGAGCACACTGATCAATAAGGTACTGTTTACCCGCGCTGGCTATGGCCTGGCTATTCTGCGGATCTTCGTCGGCATCATCTTCGCTGCCCACGGCGCGCAGAAGCTTTTCGGGGCGTTCGGTGGTTACGGTCTGGGTGGCACCGCGCAGTACATGGAGAGCATCGGTCTGGCACCGGGCTATCTGATGGCGACGCTGGCGGGCGGTACTGAGTTCTTCGGCGGTCTTGCCTTGATCATCGGCTTGTTGGTCCGGCCGGCAGCCCTCGGCCTGACCATCCTCTCGCTGGTGGCGATCTTCTCGGTGCACCTCCCTCACGGTTTGTTCATGGTCAACAACGGTTATGAATTCGCCCTGGCCTTGCTCGGCGGCACCATCGCGGTACTGATCGAAGGCGGCGGCAAACTGTCGGCCGACCGCGCCATCGCTGGCTGACCGCTCTGACTCAACGAAAAGGCCCGCATTGCGCGGGCCTTTTTTGTTTTGCGTCATTCTTGACACTGTCCAGTCAGCTTCTCTAGGATGCTGCTCATGCGCCGATTTAAACAGCTACTTGCGGGGCGCCAGGTGACTCATTCAGTTGCCGACAGAAGCTTGAAACAGGCTTCGAAATACCGCTAAAGCGCTGGTTCGGTGTTGCCTCTCACCTGCCATGCAGACTTTTGAGGCAGAGACACGACACGATGAATGCACTAAACCCTGTTGTACGCCCCGCGCCGATCACGGCACACCTCACCCAGCGCAATCCAAAAATCCTGCTTGGCGGCAAACATCAGCCGACGCTCCTGCGTTATCTGGATGGCTGGCCACGTCGCACCGGCGGGCCGGCAGCGTTCCTGATCCAGTTTGTCGAAGACGGTGAGTCACTGGCCCGATTTGCCAGCGACAGTTTCGACCTGGCGGTGATTCAATCGCCCAGCGTCGAAGAGGCGCCGGAAGTGATCAGGCAACTGACGCGCGTTGCCCGACAAGGATTGATCACCCGCCGTTGAGGTTATGGGTAGTCGATCGCCACGATATACACGCATTGCTCACCAGTCGGTGTCTGGACTCGAACTTCGGCGTCCAGCGCCTTGCCGATGAGGGCACGTGCCAACGGTGAGTCGATACTGATCAGGCCCAGTTTCAAGTCCAGTTCATCCGGGCCGACGATGCGGTAACGCGACTCCTTGCCGTCCTCGTCCTCTATCGTGACCCACGCGCCGAAGTAGACCTTATTCGGATCGCTCGGTTTTTCGCTGACGACCTTGAGTGCTTCCAGGCGTTTGGTAAGAAAACGCACGCGGCTGTCGATCTCGCGCAACATCTTTTTGCCGTAGGTGTATTCGGCGTTCTCGGAGCGATCACCTTGCGCTGCGGCCTCGCTGACCGATTGCGTGACCTGCGGTCGGCGCACATGCCAGAGCTCATGAAACTCGGCCCGCATCCGCGCTTCACCTTCGGGGGTGATCAGCGCGGTGCCAGCGGTGCGGGGAGGGCGATAACGGCTCATGGCAACTTCTTGTGATTGAGAGGGCTTGAGTCTATCAACCCTCGCGCAACACTGTCAGGGGGCTGGCGTTCAAGGCCCGACGGGTGCCGAACACGCCGGCACCGCCGATCAGCGCAGCGCCGATCAATGGCAATACCAACAGCCATGGATGTGGGTGCCATGGCAGATCGAACGCGTAACGGTACAGCACCAGGCTCACCAGTTCCGAACCCAGTGCTGCCAGCAATCCGCTGACTGCGCCGAGCAGACCGAACTCGATCCGCCGCGCCTTGACCAGTAATTGTCGCTCGGCCCCCAGCGCTCGCAACAATGCGCCTTGACGGATGCGTTCATCCAGCGTCGCTTGCAGGCCTGAGAACAGCACCGCCATACCCGCCGCCAACACGAACAACAACACGTACTCCACCGCCAGGGTGACTTGCGCGAGGATGCTGCGCAGTTGTTCCAACAAGGCTTCGACTTGCAGGATGGTGACTGCCGGGAAGGATCGAGACAGGTCGACAATCTGCTGATCGTGACCGGCCGCGAGATAGAAGCTGGTCAGGTAGGTCGCCGGTAAATCCTTCAGTGTTCCCGGCTGGAAGATCATGAAGAAGTTCGGCTGGAAGTTGTCCCAGTTGATGTCCCGCAGGCTGGTGACTTTCGCTTCGCGATTGACCCCGCCAACGGTAAACACCATGTGATCGCCCAGTTTGAGCTTCAAGCTTTCGGCGACCTTGCCTTCCACTGACACGCCGGGAATGTCGTCCGCTGGTTGTTCGCTCCACCAGTTGCCTGAAGTGAGTTTGTTGCCCGCCGGCAGGTCTGCCGCCCAGGTCAGGCTCAGGTCGCGCTGGATCGCCCGATCTCCGGCCGAGTCCTTGCTGACGATCTCCTGCACCGGTTCGCCGTTGATGCTGATCAAACGTCCCGGCACCACCGGGTACAGCGGCGCCGATTTCGCCGACAGTTCGATCAGGCGATCGGTAAAGGTCTGTTTGTCCGCCGGCAGAATGTTCAGCGCGAAATAGTTCGGCGCGTTTTTCGGCAACTGATTCTGCCAGGTGTCCAGCAGTTCACCGCGCAACAGGGCGATCAACGCCATGGACAGCAGAATCAAACCGAAGGCCAGGGATTGTCCGGCGGCAGCCAGTGGATGGCGCAGCAATTGACCCAATCCGAGACGCCAAGGCAATGAAGCTCGCGCGAGCATCCGGCGCAGGCTT
Organism: Pseudomonas sp. LB3P81; assembly: GCF_054897965.1. Taxonomy (NCBI): domain Bacteria; kingdom Pseudomonadati; phylum Pseudomonadota; class Gammaproteobacteria; order Pseudomonadales; family Pseudomonadaceae; genus Pseudomonas; species Pseudomonas sp. LB3P81. The sequence continues at coordinate 5,447,099 of NZ_JBUBVG010000001.1, forward strand.
TTCAGAAGCAGCAACAACAAGCCACCCAGCATCAGCGCGGCAATCACGCCACCGCCGAGCAGGGCGAAGGTCAGCAGCAGATCCAGACTCAAGCGCCACATGATCAAACCAAGTGCACCCAAGGCTGCGCCGTAGACCATCCAGGTACTGGAAGGAATCGGCAGCATGTCGCGGCGCAATACCCGCAATGGCGGAACCCGGCCTAGCGCCGCGAGGGGCGGCAGGGCAAAACCGGCCAGCGCCACCAGCCCGGTGCCGATCCCGGCGATGGCCGGCAACAGGCCGCCCGGTGGAACGTCGGTTGGCAACAAATCATGCAGCAGCGCGAACAGGCCAAGCTGCGCCAGCCAGCCAATCAATGCGCCGCTGATGCTGGCCAACAGTCCGAGCACCGTCAGCTGCAAACTGAACAGGACCATGGTTTCCCGACGGGACAGTCCCAGACAGCGCAACAACGCGCTGGCATCGAAGCGGCGGGTGGCGAAACGCGTCGCCGACAATGCCACCGCGACACCGGACAGCAGAACCGCCACCAGACTGGCCATGTTCAAGTAACGCTCGGCCTTGCCCAAAGCGCCGCCGATCTGTCGGTTGCCGTCACGGGCATCCTGAATGCGCTGGTTGGCGGCGAGGCCGGGTTTGATCAGTTGACGGTAGGTTTCCAGCGCCTCGGCGTTGCCGCGCCAGAGTTCGCGGTAACTGACGCGGCTGCCGGGTTGCACCACACCGGTGGCGGCGAGGTCGCTGAGGTTGATCAGCACGCGTGGCGTCAGGCTGTAGAAATTGCCGGCGCGATCCGGTTCGTAGGTCAGCACGCGCGCCAGTTTCAGGGTGTGCATGCCGACGTCGATGCTGTCGCCGATCTTCAGGTCCAGCGCGGTCAGCAGCCGTGCCTCGACCCAGGCTTCACCGGGTTTCGGTCCTCCACCGGGCTCTTCCGGAGCAAAAGGGGCGGGGGCGCTTTTCAGTTCGCCGCGCAGGGGATAGACAGCGTCGGCGGCTTTGATGCTGGATAGCTGAATGCCGTTGTCGGTGGCGATGACGCTGGAGAACTCCACCACCTGCGCATGTTCGAGGCCCAACTCCGTCCCGCTTTTGATCTGTTCGGGTCGCGCCGGTGAACTGCCTTCAAGCAGCAGATCGGCGCCAAGAAATTCGGTGGCGCGCAGCATCATGGCGCCATTCAGGCGGGCGCCGAAGTAACCGATGGCGGTACTCGCCGCCACCGCCACCAGCAAGGCGAAGAACAACACCCGCAACTCGCCAGCACGGGCGTCGCGTAGCAATTGACGGATGGCGAGACTGAACAGGCGCAACAGCGGCAAGCGTGCCATCAAGGCTCCAGAGGGGCGACCAGCAGGCCGGCTTCAAGTCGGATCAGGCGCCGGCAGCGATGTGCCAGACGTTCATCGTGGGTCACCAGCACCAGGGTCGTGCCGCGCTCCTTGTTCAATTCGAACAGCAAGTCGCTGATGCGCTCACCGGTGTGGCTGTCGAGGTTGCCGGTGGGTTCGTCGGCGAACAACACATCGGGCTCGGCGGCAAACGCACGGGCAATCGCCACGCGCTGCTGCTCGCCACCGGAGAGTTGACGTGGCGAATGGGTCAGGCGCTGGCCGAGGCCGACACGTTGCAGCAGTTCGGTGGCGCGCTCACGGGCGTCTTTGCGGCCATCGAGTTCGAGCGGCAGCATCACGTTTTCAAGGGCGTTGAGACTGTCGAGCAGTTGAAAGGACTGGAACACAAAACCGACGTGTTCGGCGCGAATACGCGCGCGTTGATCTTCATCTAGATTGCTCAGGCCCTGGCCGGCGAGGGTGACTTCGCCACTGCTCGGCAGGTCGAGGCCGGCGAGCAAACCGAGGAGGGTGGATTTGCCGGAACCGGAAGCGCCGACGATGGCCAGGCTGTCGCCCTTGTTCAGTTCCAGGCTGAGTTCGTGCAGGATAGTCAGTTCACCTTCCGCGCTGGGAACCACTTTGCTGAGGTTCTTCGCGGTGAGAATGCTTGCGCCCATGGAGAATCCGATGCGTGTGTGGTTTTTGAGTGCTGGCCTGGCCTTGATGTGCATGGCCCAGAACGCAGCGGCGGGTACAGTCCTGATCGTTGGCGATAGTATCAGCGCCGGTTTCGGACTGGATACCCGCGTAGGGTGGGTCTCGTTGCTTGAGCAACGGCTCAAGCGCGAAGGTTTCGACGATAAGGTGGTCAATGCGTCCATCAGCGGCGACACCAGTGCCGGAGGCCGGGCGCGCCTGCCGGCGCTGCTTGCAGAGCATAAGCCTGCGCTGGTGATCCTCGAATTGGGCGGCAACGACGGCCTGCGCGGAATGCTGCCAACGCAATTGCAACAAAATCTTGCGTCGATGATCGACAGCTCCCGCGTTAGCGGGGCCAAGGTGCTTCTGCTAGGCATGCAACTGCCACCCAACTACGGCGCGCGCTACACAAAGGCTTTCGCCGAGGTGTACAGCAACGTCGCCAACGAGAAAAAAATCCCGCTGGTGCCGTTTTTTCTCGACGGCGTGGGCGGTCATCCCGACCTGATGCAGGCCGACGGCTTGCACCCCACTGCGAGGGCTCAGGACAAGTTGCTGGAAAATGTCTGGCCGACACTGAAACCGCTTCTTTGACGCTTTTCTAGCGGCGGCGTTTCGGCTAAGGTGGCGCCCCCGATTTGGAGCCCCCGATGCCGCGTCCCGCCTGGTCACTTTTTGCCTACCAACTGATCGAGCCTGACGAACAGCTGGATCTGTTCGCCTGCCAGGAAGTGCGGGTACATCTGGTGACCCGTCAGCTGGAACTGGGTGGCTCGGCCGATCGAACCTTGTGCGGCAGCCTGCTTCCGGCGCAGCCGCGCTGGTCGAGCGTCGATCGCCGCGTTTTCCAGGATCAGCGCCTGTGCTCGCTGTGCCGGGCGATTCTGGAATCGCAGAAACGCGGCACTTCGCCGATCTGGCCAGAGCTGCGCTTTGAGCTTTGACCGCTGACCGTCTTTTTTGACCGTGTACATATCCGTTGCTGCGGTAACGGCTGCTATTGGTTTCGCCCTTACGGCGAGTCACTTGGAGAAGCGCCAAGTAACCAAGCGCTTCTGCCCCTTTCGTTCGGCCCTTCGCTCCGGTCCTGCTCCGTGGGCCCGCCGCGATCGGCCATCCCTGGCCGTGCGCGGCTAACCCGGCATCCATGCCGGGTTTCCCACTGCGCAGAACCTGCGCTCGGCCTCGCGAGGGGGCGTGCACCTCAAAAGCAAAATCGAGGCGGCCCGACAGCCGACCTGGGCTTCAAGCGGGCGCGCTTCGCTGACTTGATCGTTCACATAGCCTGAATTTGCAATGAGTACCTGTGGGAGCGGGCTTGCTCGCGAATGCGGACTGGCATTCAGCATTGATGTCGACTGACACGACGCCTTCGCGAGCAAGCCCGCTCCCACAGTGGAAATTTGTAGGCCTTGAAATGGGTGTCAACCCTGATGACCTTGACGGACTAGACGTCAGGTCGGCTATCAGGCCGCCTCGCGTGCTTTTGATCTGGCTTTTGATCTTCTTACCCCCTCGAGAGGCTGAGCGCAGGTTCTGCGCAGTGGGCAACCCCGCATGGATCGCGGCGGGCCCACGGAGCAGGACCGGAGTGAGGGCATGCCGAGCCTAGGCGAGGCACCGAACGAAAGGGGCAAAAGCCCTTGGTTACTTGGGGCTTTTCCAAGTGACTCGCCGTAAGGGCGAAACCCGAAGCGGCCGTAACCGCAGAAATGGATATGTACACCTCAAAAACCCGTCGCCAATGGGCGCTCTATCGGTGCGTCTCCCCGAATACCGAAGCGCCAGTGTACAATCGCGTTCTTAAACCCTAGTCGAATATGCGAAGGATTTTCCGGATGTTGCCGCGTTTTCCTGCCGTCACCCGCTACCTGTCTCTTGCCGCCCTTTGTGTGGCAGGCCCCGTAGCAGCATTGGAGTTGCCCCTGCCACCGCCTGGTGAAGACATCATCGGCCAGGTTCAGGTCATCAAGGCCAAGTACGAAGACACCTTCGCCGACCTTGGCACCACTTACGATCTGGGTTACTCGGAAATGCTCGCGGCCAACCCTGGCGTCGATGCCTGGTTGCCGGGCGCCGGTACTGAAATCGTGCTGCCGACGCGCTTCATCCTGCCCCCAGGACCGCGTGAAGGTATCGTCATCAACCTGGCTGAATACCGTCTCTACTACTACCCGAAAGGCCGGAATGTGGTTTACACCTTCCCGCTGGGCATCGGTCGTGAGGGTTGGGGTTCACCGATCGCTCACACCACCATCACGGCCAAGACACCGAACCCGACCTGGACGCCTCCAGCCTCGATCAAGGCCGAGCACGCTGCAGACGGTGACCCGTTGCCAAACGTCGTGCCGGCCGGCCCGGACAACCCGCTGGGGCCGTTCAAATTCAGCCTGGGCACGCCGGGTTACCTGATCCACGGTTCGAACAAGAAGTTCGGCATCGGCATGCGCACCAGCCACGGTTGCTTCCGCATGTTCAACAACAATGTGCTGGAGATGGCGGGCATGGTGCCGGTCGGTACGTCGGTGCGGATCATCAACGACCCGTACAAATTCGGCATCAGTGGCGGCAAGGTCTACCTGGAAGCGCACACACCGCTGGACGATAACGGCAACCCGTCGGTGGTCGACAAGCACACCGCCGTGATCAACGCGATGCTCAAGCGTGAGGACATCACCAACAACCTGCGCATGGATTGGGATGTGGTGCGTGATGTGGTGGCCGCTGAAGATGGCCTGCCGGTGGAAATCGCCGTGCCGAACTCTTCCGCACCGATGGTGACGAGTGCACCGCTCGACCCGCTGCAGTAAGGCTTGAACAGAACCCGCCGATGCAGGCTGCGTCGGCGGGTTTTTTTATGGCCGGTACAAAACGACCGGCCATAAAAAAGCCGACCCATAAATGGGTCGGCTTAATAACAATCCCGAAGGATTATTACTTGCGGCTAGCTTTGTCCAGCATGCGCAGAGCACGCTCGTTAGCTTCGTCAGCAGTCTGTTGTGCTTTTTGAGCAGCAGCCAGAGCTTCATCAGCTTTACGGTAAGCTTCGTCTGCACGAGCCTGGGAGCGAGCAGCTGCGTCTTCAGTAGCGGTCAGACGTGCTTCGGTTTCTTTCGATACGCTGCTGCAACCGGTAGCCAGAACTGCGGCCAGAGCCAGAGCAGAGAATTTCAGAACGTTGTTCATCGTGTTCCCCTTCAAGGACTTTCTATTAAGTAGCTGTCTCCTCAGAGTGAGGAAATAGCCGGCGTACATACTACCCATTACTTGTCGTAAGTAAACTGACGTAAAGCAGGAAGCAAAAAAAATTGTAGGCGTTGATTCTTTTTCGAGCAACTTTTACTTGCATTTGATTAAAAAATATTCAGCTGCAAGGCCCGCGCAGAGCGAGTTGGCACGGAAAAGTTCCCGGCTGCCGCGACTGTTTTCGCGGTCTTGGCTAAAGTCTGTCTACATGGATTCGACTACACTTTTGTTCGGGATTTGCGCGGCACCTCTCATATCTTTCTCCTAGTTGAGGTGACTTAAAAGAAGGGCGCTCGTCTTAAGTCTCAACATCCGGCAATGTTCAGGCGATCGACCACCCGAGATCTTCGGTCGAGCCGTCCCTGCGTAACCCCCGGAGCGGCACCTGCCCAACCATGCGTGATGACGAGCGTGCCTTGAGCATTTCTGCCAATGGCGCCTACTATTTGATACGTGCTCGGTAGCGCGAGATCGGTGCAGCTCTTCTCGGTGTCCATTCAGGCACGGGGTGGCGTAGATGTTCCTTCGCCGGAAAAACATCGGTAAGGTAGGGGTCAGAAAAAAGACCCGCGAGGAGTAGTGATGAGTGAGGCGTTGTCCATCCACCATGACCAGGCTGGTCATCAGTTCGAGACCAATGTGGACGGTCATCGTGCCTACCTGACCTATATGGATCTGGGGAAACAGACCCTGGATATCTATCGCACCTTTGTGCCCAATGCATTGCGTGGTCGCGGCATTGCGGCAGCCTTGACCGAGAAGGCGCTGGAGTACGCAGAGGAAATGGGCTACACCGTCATTCCTTCGTGTTCCTACGTGGAGCGCTACATGGAACGTCACCAGCGGCATGCGGCCAAGCTGAGCCAGTAAAACGAACGCATAAAAAAACGCCGGGTTTAGCCCGGCGTTTTTTTTGTGCGCTGAAAAGTGATCAGGTGCGATCGCGTTTCGGCAGCACGTCCTTGAGCTTGGCATGCATGCTGCGCAAGGTGTTTTCGGTAGCGGACCAATCGATGCAGGCATCGGTGATCGACACGCCGTATTGCAGGTCGGCGAGGTCTTTCGGGATGGCCTGGCAGCCCCAGTTCAAGTGACTTTCGACCATCAGGCCGATGATCGACTGGTTGCCTTCGAGGATCTGGTTGGCGACGTTCTCCATCACCAGCGGTTGCAGTGCCGGGTCCTTGTTGGAGTTGGCGTGACTGCAATCGACCATGATGTTCGGCTTGATCTTCGCCTTGTTCAGCGCCTGCTCGCACAGTGCGACGCTGACCGAATCGTAGTTCGGCTTGCCGTTGCCGCCGCGCAGCACCACGTGGCCGTAGGCATTGCCCTTGGTGGTGACGATCGACACGCCGCCTTCCTGGTTGATCCCCAGGAAACGATGCGGGCTGGAAACCGATTGCAGGGCGTTGATCGCCACCGTCAGGCCGCCGTCGGTGCCGTTCTTGAAGCCGACGGCCGAAGACAGGCCGGACGCCATTTCACGGTGAGTCTGGGATTCGGTGGTGCGCGCGCCGATGGCCGACCAGCTGATCAGGTCCTGCAGGTACTGCGGGGAGATCGGGTCGAGGGCTTCGGTCGCAGTTGGCAGGCCCATCTCGGCCAGGTCCAGCAGCAGCTGACGACCGATGTGCAGACCGTCCTGAATCTTGAACGAGTCGTCCAGGTACGGGTCGTTGATCAAGCCTTTCCAGCCGACAGTGGTGCGTGGCTTCTCGAAATACACGCGCATGACCAGATACAGGGTATCGGACACTTCCGCAGCGAGCACCTTCAGACGCTCGGCGTATTCGTGGGCAGCCTTGATGTCGTGGATCGAGCACGGCCCGATAACGACAAACAGACGGTTGTCGGTGCCATCCAGAATGTTGCGAATGACTTCGCGGCCCTTGGTGACGGTGCGCAGGGCAGCGTCGCTCAGAGGAATATCGCGCTTGAGCTGGTCAGGAGTGATCAGCGTCTCGTTGGAGGCGACGTTTAGGTCGTTGATCGGTAAATCAGCCATCGTTTACTCGTCAGGTCACGGGTGCCGGCCGCCAGCGAACCCGCGCGGCGGAGCACAGCAAATTAAGCGCGTCGGGGAGCGGAACCTTAGCGCGTTACACCGTGGCTCGACAATGGGCAGACGCCGGTTTAAGGGGCATTCCCGACAATTGAGAGCGCCCTTTAGTCCATCACTGCATGTGCAAATGCCTTGCGAACAGTGTCGTGGGAGAACTCGTCGGCGTGTTGCTGGACCCATTCGAGGGCCAGCGCCTGGGTTTCCTGCAGGTCGTCGTGGACTTCATGCAGGCGACAGTAACGTTCGATCTGGCACACCTGTTCGCCCATCCGGGCACTGAACATCATCTGCTCGTCAACAAAGGCAATGCCCACGAGGAAACCGCGTTTGCGTCGCAGGCACCAGGCTACGTAGCCCAGAAAACGCAAATCGGGGTTCAAGGTCGGCATGCGAACTTCCAGCGCCGTACCGTGACGCCAGGCGCGGTGGTAATTGCAAGCCATGCCCCCGAGGCTGATAGTGTGCAGCTGTTGTCGTGAAATACACTCAGGTTTCAGCAACGTTAATTCGACGGGCACATCGTCAGGATGAGGAATAAAACGTCCCATGAGCACGGACTCCATGTGTCGGCCATCTGACATTGTTTCCCCCAGTATAGTGGTCGAATCGGAACTGACCGATTTCGACGCCGACCAACGGTTGCTGGCGATGAGCGGCGTATCGCTGGTTATTTTCACCAGCGTCGGCTGCGCCGGCTGCCGTTTTGCCCGTGAGCAATTGCCAAGGCTCGATCTGCACGTCGACCGCTTGTGTTGGATCGATGCCGGGGACAATGGCGGGGTGGTCGAGCGTTATCAGGTCTTTCATTTGCCGGCGCTGTTTGTCGTGCGCGACGGTGAGTTTTTCGGGGCACTAAAATCGCGCCTGACCAGTACAGAGCTCAATGTGGCCGTGGGTCAGGCGCTGACCAGAACAGCAGAGGAGTTGCCATGACGGGTGCAGTTTCCAGGCCGACCATCGGTGTTATCGGAACCGGTGCGATCGGTGGTTTCTACGGGTTGATGCTGGCGCGTGCCGGTTTCGATGTGCATTTTCTGTTGCGCAGCGAATTTTCAGCGGTGGCCGAACGCGGGTTGCAACTCGACAGCGCGGTGCACGGTGCGCTGACGTTGAATCCGGTTCAAGCCTATTCGTCGGCCGAAGACATGCCGCCCTGCGACTGGTTGCTGGTGGGCGCGAAGACCACCAGCAATGCCGATCTGGCGCCGGCGATCATTCAAGCGGCGGCACCGAACGCGAAGGTGCTGTTGCTGCAAAACGGCCTGGATGTCGAAGACAGTCTGCGAGCCTTGCTCCCGGATTCCCTGCACCTGCTCGGCGGGCTCTGCCTGATCTGCGTCCATCGCACCGGCCCGGGTGCGATCACCCATCAGGCCCTTGGCGCGGTGAATGTCGGCTACCACAGTGGACCCGCCGCGGATGAGGCGGCGCGCATGGCGATTGTCGAGGAGGGCGCCGGGTTGTTCCGCAGCGCCGGCATCGACTCCCAGGCCATGCCGAACCTGCATCAGGCGCGCTGGCAGAAACTGGTCTGGAATATCCCTTACAACGGCCTGTCGGTACTGCTCGGTGCAGGCACCACGCCGTTGATGGCCGATGCCGACAGCCGGGAACTGATCAAGGCCTTGATGGCCGAAGTGGTGCAGGGCGCCAAGGCCTGCGGTCACGACATACCGGCCGGTTACGCGGACTATTTGTTCATGATGACCGAAAAAATGCCGGACTACTGGCCGAGCATGTACCACGATTTTCTGCACAAGCGACCACTGGAACTGGCGGCGATTTACGCCCGGCCACTGGCGGCAGCCAAGGCCGCCGGCTGCGAATTGCCGCGGATCGAAGCGTTGTATCGCAGTTTGAGTTTTATCGATCGACGTAACACCTGAGTCGATCAACCCGAGGGGGAAGGGCATGGCAAAGACGATTGACGACAAACTGGTGCTGGCGATTTCTTCGCGCGCGCTGTTCGACCTGAGCGAAAGCCACAAGGTTTACCTGTCGAGCGGCGTCGAGGCTTACCGGCAATATCAGATCGAACACGAAGACGAAATCCTCGAGCCCGGCGATGCATTCCCGCTCGTTGAAAAACTCCTCAGCCTCAATACCAGCCTCGGCCGCGCCAGGGTCGAGGTGATCCTGGTGTCGCGCAACAGCGCCGACACCGGGCTGCGGGTGTTCAACTCGATTCATCATTACGGACTGGCGATTTCCCGGGCGGCGTTTGTCGGTGGGCGCAGTCCGTACCCGTATCTCAAAGCGTTTGATTGCGATCTGTTTCTGTCGACCCACGCCGAAGACGTGCGCAGTGCGCTGGATGCCGGTTTCGCCGCGGCGACCATTCTGTCGGGCGGTGCCAGCCGTGCTGCGAGCGATGAATTACGGATTGCCTTCGACGGTGACGCGGTGCTGTTTTCCGACGAGTCGGAGCGTGTTTATCAGGCGGGCGGCCTGGAAGCGTTTCAGGCCAGTGAACGCGAAAGCGCCCGCGAGCCACTGCGCGGAGGGCCGTTCAAAGGCTTTCTCGCGGCGCTTAATCTGTTGCAGCGCGAGTTCCCGGAGGACGCCTGTCCGATCCGCACCGCGCTGGTCACCGCCCGTTCGGCGCCGGCCCATGAGCGGGTGATCCGCACGTTGCGCGAGTGGGACATCCGCCTGGATGAATCGTTGTTCCTAGGCGGACTGACCAAATCCGCTTTCCTCGAAGCCTTTGCCGCCGACGTGTTTTTCGACGATCAGGCAGGCCATTGCGAGTTGGCCCGCGAGGTGGTCGCTACCGGCCATGTGCCTCATGGCATAAGCAACGAGCAAAAGGTTTAAGCCCGCCGTTCAACGCGTTACGCGGGACGTCGTACTCGCCAAGGCACTGCTAAGCTGAATCAATCTCCGCCATGTTGGCACTCGAGGAGGTCATATGATTCGTTCGATGCTCTATGCCACTGACCTCGGCCTGTACGCCCCTTTGGTGATGCAGCATGCGTTGGCGCTGGCTCGAACATTCAATGCTGACTTGTATGTGGTGCACGCCGTCGAACCCATGGGGCTGTTTGCCGAATCGGTGCTGCAGAGCTATCTCGACGAGCAGGCACTGAACGAATTTCACAGTCAGGGCTTGAACACGGTGATCGCCAGTATCGAGCAGCGCGTGCTCGACAGCTTTCGTGAAGAGCTGGGAGATGAAGGGGAGCAGGACCTGGAGCGGATAAAAGCGGTGCGGGTGCTTCAGGGCGATCCGTCGCAGGTGATTCTCGACCAGGTGCAGAAACTCTCCGTGGATTTGTTGATCGTAGGTAGTCATAGCCATGGTGCTGGCGCGGAAACGCCTTTGGGCAGGACCGCAGCGCGGGTGTTGCAGTTGGCTCGGGTCCCGGTCTATCTGGTGCCGCTGGTGGAGCGCCGTCGCCAAGGGGATCGCTAATAGTGGCAGTAATAGTGGCAGTTTGATAAAAAGTTCTAGATTTATTCTTCAAACCATTAATATAGTTATATACCGTCGCTGATGCCCGTGGCGTCTACCTGCTTTGAGGGATTCATATGAAGCTCCAACAATTGCGCTACATCTGGGAAGTGGCGCACCACGACCTCAACGTTTCCGCTACAGCCCAAAGCCTTTACACCTCGCAACCGGGCATCAGCAAGCAGATCCGTCTGCTGGAAGACGAATTGGGCGTCGAGGTTTTTGCTCGCAGCGGCAAGCACCTGACCCGCGTCACCCCGGCCGGCGAGCGCATCATCACCACCGCCGGCGAGATTCTGCGCAAGGTTGAAAGCATCAAGCAGATCGCTCAGGAGTTCTCCAACGAGAAGAAAGGCACCCTGTCGATCGCCACCACGCACACCCAGGCGCGTTATGCGTTGCCGCCGGTGATCAGCAATTTCATCAAGCAATACCCGGACGTTGCGCTGCACATGCACCAGGGTTCGCCGATGCAGATCGCCGAAATGGCCGCAGACGGCACTGTCGATTTCGCCATCGCCACCGAAGCCCTGGAGCTGTTCGGTGATCTGGTGATGATGCCGTGCTACCGCTGGAACCGCTGCGTGGTCGTGCCTCAGGGCCATCCGCTGACCAAGCTGTCGAAGCTGACCCTCGAAGCGCTGGCCGAATACCCGATCGTGACGTACGTGTTCGGTTTCACCGGCCGTTCGAAACTCGACGAAGCGTTCAGCCATCGCGGACTGACGCCGAAAGTGGTGTTCACCGCGGCCGACGCCGACGTGATCAAGACTTACGTTCGCCTGGGTCTGGGCGTGGGCATCGTGGCGAAAATGGCGGTCGATACCAAGCTCGATAGTGATCTGGTGGTGCTCGACGCCAGCGAATTGTTCGAATCCAGCATCACCAAAATCGGTTTCCGTCGCGGCACCTTCCTGCGTGGCTTCATGTGCGACTTCATCGAGAAGTTCGCCCCGCATCTGACCCGCGAAGTCATGGCCAAAGCCATTCAGTGCCACAACAAGCAGGAACTGGAAGAGCTGTTCGACGGCGTCGAACTGCCGGTCCATTAATCTCCGGTTTTAAACCACCTCGGTAACAGAAAACTGTTGCCGAGCGCCCGCCACCAGAATCTCCACCTCGTCCCCTTCGAACTTGCCCAGCAGGCTTTTGCCCAGCGGTGAGCGAGGGGTGATGACGGTAATCCATTGCCCCACCAGATCGACCTTCAAGCCCGCCGCGTCGGGGGCCAGAAACAGCCATTGCTCACGACCCTTTTCGTCTTCCAGACCGAGCAGGGCGCCGACTTCGATGCCGCGCTGTTCGTCGTAAGGCCGCAGCGTCAGGTTCTGGCACAGCACCAACGAATGCCTGATTTCCTCCACGCGCCTGGCTTGCCCGGCAGCCAGATAAGACGCCTCCAGCCCCAGCGTGTCGTACTTGTTCTCGGCGATGTTTTCTTCGTGGGTTGCGGTTTCGTACGCGGTTTGCGCGGCACGCTCGGCGATGTCGAGATCGACCCGCAGCTTGTCGAGAATCAGTTGGTGGACAGTATGCTTGTTCATGATCAATCGCAGAATTGCAGGACGTTGGCGCGGCTTTTTTCGCTTGGCGCGGTCTGGTCCTGTTGCAGCCAGAACTGGCATTTCGGATTGGCCCGATTGCGGCTGGTGCTGCGGGCCTGATCCAGTCGTTGCTGCTGCTCGTTCTTGCGCAGGTTCTCTTCGTACTGGTCGAACAGCGGGCTCTGCGGTGGAATGTCCGGTACCGGTTGCGCGACCACGGGTGGTTTCGCCAGTTGCTCTATCGCTTGCCCGACCGGCGCCAATTGCTCGCTGAACAACAGTCGGGAAGCGAGCCAGCAGGTCAGCGCGATGGCGAGGAATCCCAGCCACAATCCGAGGGCAATGCTACCGGTCAGTTGCAGGGCATTGAGCTGAATCGGCAAGGGGCGGCGCGGGTTGGGACGGTAGGGCATGACTGCCTCCTGGCGGGTGATCGCGGGCGAGTGGCGATTGTCGCATGAAGATTAATCGCCGTCGGCTCTTCTGCACGGAGTAATTTATGCGGACAATCGGCGCCTTTGCCAACGGGAGCCTGGAATGCCTGAAATGCCTCAAATGAAAAGCAGCTGGGACATTTTTTGTGCCGTGGTCGACAACTTTGGCGACATCGGCGTGACCTGGCGCCTGGCCCGACAACTGGTCACCGAGCATTCGCTGGAGGTGCGTTTATGGGTCGATGACTTGCGGGCCTTCGAGCGAATCTGTCCGCAGATCGACATTTATGTCGCACAGCAATGGCAGGAAGGTGTCGAAGTCCGGCAATGGCCAACTGACTGGTTGCCCACCGAGGCCGCAGATGTGGTGATCGCCGCATTCGCCTGCCAACTGCCGAGCGCCTACATGGACGCCATGGCCGCGCGGGAAAAGCCGCCACTGTGGATGAACCTCGATTATCTGAGCGCCGAAGATTGGGTCATCGGCTGCCACGGTTTGCCGTCGGTGAAGTACAAAAGCGTGCAGAAGTACTTTTTCTTTCCGGGGTTCCAGAAGGCCACCGGTGGCTTGCTGCGTGAAAGTGGATTGCTTGAGCGACGCCGGCAATTTCAGCAAAGCCCCGAGGCTCAGCGAAAATTCCTGCAAGGGTTAGGGATTGATCGCGCGCCAGGCGCGCAGCTGATCTCGCTGTTTGCCTATGAGAATACCGGTCTGGCGAGTTGGCTGGAGGTGATGGCCGCCGACTCGGCACCCACCCATCTGTTGGTGCCCGAAGGGCGGATTCTCGGTGATGTCGAGCGTTGGCTCGGTGTCGATGGGTTGGCGGCGGGCGCGGTGCATGTGCGCGAGGCCTTGACCGTGCAAGTGCTGCCGTTCGTCCGACAGGATCAATACGATCACTTGCTCTGGTGCTGCGATTTCAACGCCGTGCGCGGCGAAGATTCGTTTGTCCGTGCCCAGTGGGCGGGCCGGCCACTGCTCTGGCACATCTATCGGCAGGACGAAGACATTCACCTGGACAAGCTCGAAGCCTTCCTGACGCTGTACACAAAAGGCTTGTCCGCGCCTGCCCGCGAAGCGATAAGCGGGCTTTGGCGTGCGTGGAATGCCGGGCATGATATGTCCGGTCACTGGCTGACGACCCGCAAACACTGGCCGGAACTGCAAAAACATGCCGAAGCGTGGTGTCTGGAACAAGCCTTGCAGGCAGATCTTGCCGCAGCGCTGGTACAGTTTTACCTAAATTGGATATGATACGCGGCCTAGATTTTTGTAAATCCCATCCAAATTCGGATATTCGCAATGAAAACTGGTAAAGAACTGAAACCCGGTATGGTGATCCGTCTCGAAAACGATCCTTGGCTGGTTCAGAAAGCTGAATTCACCAAGTCGGGTCGTAACAGCGCGATCATGAAGACCAAGCTGAAAAACCTGCTGACCGGTTACAAGACCGAGATCGTTTACAGCGCCGACGACAAACTGGACGACGTAATCCTCGACCGTAAAGAAGCGACCCTGTCCTTCATCAGCGGCGACTCCTACACGTTCATGGACACCACCGACTACACCATGTACGAGCTGAACGCTGAAGACATCGAAGCCGTTCTGCCTTTCGTTGAAGAAGGCATGACCGATGTTTGCGAAGCGATCTTCTTCGAAGAGCGTCTGGTTTCCGTAGAACTGCCGACCACTATCGTGCGTCAGGTTGACTACACCGAAGGTTCCGCTCGCGGCGACACTTCCGGCAAGGTGATGAAGCCTGCCAAACTGAAGAACGGTACCGAGCTGTCGGTTGCTGACTTCATCGAAATCGGCGACATGATCGAGATCGATACCCGCGAAGGCGGTTCCTACAAAGGCCGTGCTAAATAAGCACCGCTTCAGGAATGAAAAAGCCCGACCATTGAGTCGGGCTTTTTTGTGCCATCAAGATCTTTGCTTTAAGCGTTACTTCTTCAAGTGTTGCTTGAGCTCTTCAGACGCTTGCAACATCGCCGAGCGCACCGCCGGCACCTGGCTCACCACATTCAGCAAACCATAATCGTGAATCAGGCCGTTGTAGCGAACCGCCGTGACCGGCACGCCGGCCTCGTCGAGTTTACGGGCGTAGGCTTCACCTTCATCACGCAGCACATCGGCGCCGGCCGTCTGCACCAGTGCAGGTGGCAAGCCTTTGAGTTGGGCAGTGGTCGCCCGCAGTGGCGAAGCGTAGATCTCGTTACGTTGCTTGGCGTCGGTTGTGTAGTTGTCCCAGAACCACTTCATCATGTTTTTGGTGAGGAAGTGCCCCTCGGCAAACTGGTTGTAAGACGCCGTTTCAAAGTTTGCATCGGTCACCGGCCACAACAGCACCTGGAACTTGATCGCCGGAGTGCCTTTGTCTTTGGCCATCAGCGCAACCACAGCCGCCATGTTGCCGCCGACGCTGTTGCCGGCCACGGCCAGACGCTTGCCGTCGACGTTGATTTCTTTACCGTGCTCGGCCACCCATTGGGTCGCGGCATAAGCCTGGTTGATCGCCACCGGGTAATGCGCTTCCGGCGACGGGGTGTAATTGACGAACACCGCCGCAGCACCCGAGCCCGTGACCAGATCCCGAACCAACCGCTCGTGGGTCGGGAAATCCCCGAGCACCCAGCCGCCGCCGTGGAAGAACATGAACACCGGCAGCTCGCCTTTGACCCCGGCCGGCCGGACGATGGTCAGGCTGATCGGTTGGCCGTCGACTTGAATGGTCTTCTGGCTGACGTCCTCTTTTGGCAGCGTCAGTTTCACCCCGGCTTGCGCGCCGACCAAAATGGCCCGGGCATCTTTCGGTGAAAGCTGTTCCATCGGTTTGCCGGTGCCGGCATTCAGTACATCGAGGAACGCCTGGGTGTTGTGTTCAACCCCGTCGCCGGCGAATGCGCTGTGGATGGACAGAGCGAGAAGGGTACCAGTCAAGACTTTGCTGAAAGTGTTCATGTTCGTTTCCTGTTCGGTCTTGGAATCAGTAGTTAGACGGTAACGTGCAGGCGCACATCGACGTTGCCACGGGTGGCGTTGGAGTACGGGCAGACCTGGTGGGCAGCGTCGACCAGGGATTGCGCATCGGCTTGTTCAAGACCTGGCAGGCTGACGTGCAGGTCGATGTCCAGACCGAAACCGCCAGGAATCTGGCCGATGCCGACATGGGCGGTGATCGACGCGTCGTTCGGGATACTGCGTTTGGTCTGGCTGGCGACGAATTTCAGGGCACCGATGAAGCAGGCCGAGTAACCGGCGGCGAACAGTTGTTCAGGGTTGGTTGCAGCGCCGCCAGCACCACCGAGTTCTTTTGGAGTAGCGAGTTTGACGTCGAGGATGTTGTCGCTGGAAACCGCACGACCGTCACGGCCGCCAGTGGAGGTTGCGATTGCGGTGTAGAGAGTTTGCATGGTGTAGGCCTCGTTCGGGTTTGGGTGTTTTGCGCTAAATGTTTGCGCGCTAAGTAAGTGCGAAGTGAATGTATCGCGCTAATATTTTGCGCGCAAGATAAATTTTGAAAAAAGTTTGAGGAGGGTCGAAAAATGCCGGAGCGATTGCTGGAAAGACTGTTGAGTCAGAGCGGTTTAGGCAGGATTTTTGGACGGTGAATTTTTTTCGGGGAGGGGGGCGAACCGGATTCGTGAGAGCACTGCAAAACAAAATGTGGGAGCGGCGGTGCGACGATTCGACTTGCTCGCGAATGCGGTGTGTCAGTCAACATAAACGCTGAATGTCACACCGCCTTCGCGAGCAAGCCCGCTCCCACATTGGACATGTGGTGTTCTTTAGATCAGAGACTATCTTGCAGATTGCTGCGGAGCGCTTGCAGCTCCGCTTGCAGTTTCTGCAGCCTCTCCAGCGTCATGCCGCTGGCGCCGAGGATGCACTGGGGAATACCGCGAGCCTTGTCCCGCAGGGCGCGACCCTGTTCGGTGAGTTCGACAATCACCACCCGCTCATCCTCGCGGCTGCGGGTGCGACTGAGCAAGCCTTCGACTTCCAGGCGTTTGAGCAGTGGCGTCAGTGAGCCGGGATCGGTCAGCAGGCGCGTGCTGATTTCGCCTACGGTCAAACCGTCCTGTTCCCACAACACCATCATCGCCAGGTATTGCGGATAGGTCAGACCCAGCGCTTGCAGCAAAGGCTTGTAGACCTTGGTCATCAGCAGCGAGGTGGAATGCAGGGCGAAGCAGGCCTGATTGTCCAGCAGCAGGTCGTCGCAGTTGTCCCGTGTGTTGCGTTCGGTGTTCATTTTGAAACCTTGATCTGTGATCGTCATGAATCTAGCGGGCGAATGTTTAATGCGCCAGATAATTCTGACCTAGTGCCGGTCGAGGGTGTTTTGCAGCGCCAGATCCCACGGCGGAATCGGGCTGAAACGGGTTTTCAGGTATTCCAGTAGCAAGCGACTGCGGGAATTGGGTTGTTGCTCCAGGCGCAAGGCATAGATACCGGTGGTTTCCGGTACTGGCAGGCCGTTTTCGCAGAAGAGCGGCAGCAGTTCGCCGCGCAACAGGTACTCGCTGGCCAGCCAGGTCGGCAAGTGCGCGATACCCAGCCCGGCCAGCGCACCGCAGACCAGCGCCTCGGCATTGTTAGCGCTCATGCGGATGCGCGCCGGGCGGTGCAGGTGCATTTGCCCATCCCGCTCGAAACGCCAGGCGAAGGGCGGGGCGAGGCCATCCCAGTCGAGGCCGTCGTGTTCAATCAACTGCGCTGGGTCGGTCGGTACGCCACGACGCTTCAGATAGTCGGGGCTGGCGCAGGCGATGCGCACCATGCTCGCCAGCGGTGTGGCCACCAGCCGGGTATCGGCCATTTGCCCGGCGCGCAGCACCAGATCGACCTTGCCCAGGTTCAAACCCTGCATGTCGACAAAACTGTCGATCAGGTGCAGTTGCACGTCGAGGCCGGGGTAGAGCATCAAAAAATCAGCGATCACCGGCGCCAGATGCCGCCGGCCGAACGCGGCGGGCGCGTCGATGCGAATCAGGCCTTCCGGCGCGCTGCTCAGGGACACCGCTTCGGCCCGGGCCAGTTGCAACTCCGCCACGATACGCCGCGCGCGCTCGGCGAACGCCAAACCGGCCGGCGTCGCCCGCACTGCGTGGGTACTGCGGATGAACAACTGGCTGCCGACGGCGTTTTCCAGGCTGTCGATGCGTCGCGCCACTGCCGACGGTGTCAGCGGATGACGGCGGGATGCGGCGGAGAAACTGCCGGTTTCCAGTACATCGAGAAACAGACCCAGTTGGTCGGTCAATTGGTTGGGATTCATGGTGTCGTCAGCACTTGTGCGAAGTTGGCATAGCCATTGTGCGTTGCTGTGCGTTTCCCCGCCAGCTCCGACTGCGTAGGATGAATTGCCTGAGAAGGAGGGAAATCGCCGTGATCGAGTTTTTGATGTACCTGGTGTTCGGCGCTGCCTTGGGAACCCTCGGCGGTCTGTTTGGCATCGGCGGCGGTTTGATCGCCATTCCGCTGCTGGGCGTGTTGTTCGGGCTCGATCAGCAGATCGCCCAGGGCACCGCGTTGGTGATGGTGGTGCCGAATGTCATGCTGGCGCTCTGGCGGTATCAGCAGCGCAACCGAATTCAATGGCGCCATGCGTTGCCGCTCGCCACGATGGGGTTCAGCTTCGCCTGGCTGGGTTCCATCTGGGCGGTGGGCATTGATGCGCAAAGCATGCGCCTGGGATTTGTCGGGTTCCTGATCGCACTGTCGGCCCTCAACCTTGCCCGAATGTTCTCCGCCAGCGCGGCGACTGCTTCGAAGATGAATTACCCCTGGCCATGGCTGGGCGTGCTCGGCGCGGCATCCGGCACCATGGGCGGGGTGTTTGGCGTAGGCGGCGCGGTGGTGGCGACACCTGTGCTGACCAGTGTGTTCGGTACCAGTCAGGTGGTTGCCCAAGGGTTGTCGCTGGCACTGGCATTGCCAAGCACGGGCGTTACGCTGGTGACGTACGCCGCGCACCATCAAGTGGACTGGATGATCGGCGTGCCCTTGGCGATTGGCGGGCTGCTGAGCATCAGTTGGGGCGTGAAGATTGCCCATGCGTTGCCAGAGCGGCTACTGCGTGGCCTGTTCTGCGGTTATCTGGTGCTCTGTGCAGTGACACTCGCCTTTAAAGTTTGAACCCTTCGACGATGTGTTCGGCCAGGCATTCGGTGATCGGCGACGGATTGTGCAGGTTGCGCAGCAGCATGATGCTCGCCTCTGGCAAGATCGGCAGGTCTTCGGTTTCACCGAGAATGCGCATGTCCGAGGTGACCAGGCTTTCCAGTTGCGCGGTCACCGCCAGACCAGCGCTGACCACCGCCATGATCGCCGACAGGCTGTCGCTGTTGTAGGCCACGCGATAATCGCGACCCATGGCATCGAGGGCATTGCAGGCCCATAAGCGGCAGAAGCAATCACTGTTGAACATCGCCAGCGGCAGCGGCGTTTGCTCATGAGCGCTGAAACATTGCGCCTCGGCCCAGACAAAACGTTCCTTGCGCAACAACTGGCCGATCTCGTTGCCCGGTTCTCGGGTGACGATCGTCAGATCCAGATCCTGGCGCAGCAGCAATTGTTTTGATGATTCGCAGTGAACCTCGATCTGGATCAGCGGATACGACTGGGCGAATCGCCGCAGAATCCCCGGCAGAAAACGCATCACGTAATCGTCCGGCGTGCCGATGCGCACCGTGCCGACCATGTGCGGTTCGCGCAACGTATTGAACACCTCACTGTGTAACTTGAGGATGCGTCGGGCGTAACCCAGCAGCACCTGGCCTTCAGCCGTCAGCCGCACCTGCCGGCCATCACGCTGGAACAACTGGCGCTGTAACACGTCCTCTTCCAGCCGCTTCATCTGCATGCTCACGGCGGATTGCGTGCGGTTGACCAATTCTCCGGCGCGGGTAAAACCGCCCTGATCGGCGATGGCGACAAAGGTGCGCAGCACGTCAGTGTCGATACTCGGGTAGGCAGACATTCATCAATCTCCGAGATGTGTTGCATAAGAAACATTCGTTGGATTGATCTTAGCCCCGGCGCGACACTTGAGCCATCCCAAACGGAGGGCAACAAGATGAAAGGTCAAAAAGGTTATGTCGAGGTAGAGAAACATTCCATCCACGTCGTCTCGGATTTGCTGCACAAGATCAGTCGCTGGTACGAATTGCACCGTGAACGCGAGTTGTTGGCGGGCATGAGCGACGAAGCGCTGAAGGACATCGGGCTCAGTCGTGCGGATGTCGAGCATGAAACCGTCCGCCCATTCTGGGATGACCCGATGCACAAATGAGTAACCCACAACTACACAAACCGTCTCCCGGTGAGGTAGGTTGCGAGCAGACAAGGAGATGCTCATGCCCGCAACGCTGTCCTTTTCCATCAAGCAGGCTCGACGCCTGGCGCTGGCCGCCCAAGGGTTCAACGGGCGCCAGCCGCCGGCGGCGATCAAGGCGGTTCAGCTCAATCGGCTGATCGAGCGGCTGGGCATTTTGCAGATCGATTCGGTCAATGCGTTGGTGCGTTCGCACTACCTTCCCTTGTTTTCTCGCCTCGGCAACTACTCATCCGACTTGCTCGACCAGGCTGCCTGGAGTTCGGGCCGTCGACGTACGTTGTTCGAATACTGGGGCCATGAAGCCTCGTTGCTGCCTCTGTCGATGTACCCGTTGATGCGCTGGCGCATGCTGCGCGCGAGCCGTGGCGAAGATATCTATCAGCAACTGGCCCGTTTCGGGCGTGAACAGCAGGACACCATTCGCCGGGTGCTCGGCTCGGTTCGGGAACTTGGCGCGCTGGGTGCCGGGAGTCTGTCGACCCGTCAGGAGCGGGCAGGGCCGTGGTGGGACTGGAGCGCGGAAAAGCATGCGCTGGAATGGCTGTTCGCCGCCGGTGAGGTGACCGTGGCCGGGCGGCGCGGATTCGAGCGGCTTTATGATTTGCCGGAGCGGGTTATTCCCTCGGCGGTGTTGCAGCACCCTTTGCTCTCGGAAGCCGAGGCCCAGCGCGGTCTGTTGCTGCATGCGGCGATTGCCTTGGGTGTGGCGACTGAAAAGGACCTGCGTGACTACTTTCGCTTAAGCCCCATTGATGCGCGTCCGCGTCTGGCGGAACTGGTGGAGGCGGGTGAGTTGCTGACCTGTGACGTGCAGGGTTGGCGGCAACCGGCGTTTTGTCTGCCGGAGCCGAAGGTGCCGCGCAAAGTGGAAGCGAGCGCGTTGCTGTCACCCTTCGATTCGCTGATCTGGGAGCGCAGCCGTACCGAGCGGTTGTTCGATTTTCGCTATCGACTGGAGATTTACACGCCGCCGGACAAGCGGATTTACGGGTATTACGTGCTGCCGTTTTTGCACAACGAACGGATTGCCGCGCGGGTGGATTTGCGGGCCGAGCGGGCATTGAACCGGTTGGCGGTGCACGCAGTACACGAAGAGGAGCCGGGGCTGGATGATGAGGGGATGCTGGCGTTGGCGGTGAATCTGCGGCGGATGGCGGATTGGTTGGGGCTTGAGCAAATGCAGTTGAATTGTCCGCGGGTGAGTGCGGAGCGGTTGAGGGTGGCATTGGCTCATCTGAGCTGACGCCATCGCCGGTAGGAGCTGCCGCAGGCTGCGATCTTTTAGCGGTCCTGAATCAAAACAAAAACAAGATCAAAAGATCGCAGCCTGCGGCAGCTCCTACACTCACCGCCGGACTTGTTTCAAAGTTTCAGCAATGAGGAACGCCAATTCCAGCGACTGATCAGCATTCATCCGCGGATCACAATGGGTGTGATACCGATCCGACAACCCATCCTCGGTAATCGGACGCGCACCACCAATGCACTCGGTGACATTCTGCCCGGTCATCTCGATATGGATGCCACCGGCGTATGTGCCTTCCGCTTCATGAACCTGGAAGAACTGCTTCACCTCGCCGAGGATCTGCGCAAAGTCGCGGGTCTTGTAGCCGCTGCTGGCCTTGATGGTGTTGCCGTGCATCGGGTCGGAACTCCACAGCACTTGTTTGCCTTCACGCTGCACCGCGCGGATCAGCGCCGGCAAGTGATCGCCGACCTTGTTCGCGCCCATCCGTGCGATCAGGTTCAAGCGACCTGGATCGTTGTCCGGGTTGAGCACGTCGATCAGGCGGATCAAATCTTCCGGGTTCATGCTCGGACCGACCTTGACCCCGATCGGGTTGTTCACCCCGCGCAGGAATTCGACGTGAGCACCGTCCAGCTGACGGGTGCGGTCGCCGATCCACAGCATGTGCGCCGAGCAATCGTAGTAGTCGTTGGTCAGGCTGTCGCGACGCACGAAGGCTTCTTCGTAGTTCAGCAGCAGTGCTTCGTGGGCGGTGAAGAAACTGGTTTCGCGCAGTTGCGGCGAACTGTCCATGCCGCAGGCACGCATGAACGCCAGGGTTTCATCGATGCGATCGGCGAGGTGGCTGTACTTCTCGGCCAGCGCCGAGTTGGCGATGAAGTCCAGGTTCCACTTGTGCACTTGGTGCAGGTCGGCAAAACCGCCTTGGGCGAAGGCACGCAACAGGTTCAGGGTGGCGGTGGACTGGTGGTAGGACTGGAGCAGACGCTCCGGGTCCGGCACGCGGCTTTTTTCGTCGAAACCGATGCCGTTGACGATGTCGCCCCGGTAGGCCGGCAGGGTCACGCCGTCAATGGTCTCATCGTTGGCCGAGCGCGGTTTGGCGAACTGACCGGCCATGCGCCCAACCTTGACCACCGGGCAACCGGCGGCGAAGGTCATGACGATCGCCATCTGCAGCAGCACCTTGAAGGTGTCGCGGATTTTCGCGGCGGAGAACTCGGCGAAGCTTTCGGCGCAGTCGCCGCCCTGCAACAGAAACGCGCGACCCTGGGTGACTTCGGCAAACTGACGTCGCAACTCCCGGGCTTCACCGGCAAACACCAGTGGCGGGTAGCTGGCCAGGGTTTGCTCGACGTGCAGCAAATGCGCCGCGTCGGGGTAATGGGGTTGTTGCTGGATCGGCAGGGCGCGCCAGCTGTCAGGGCTCCAGGGTTGGCTCATCACGTTCTCGGTTGTTTTACGCTCGGACGTTCATATTATCAGCAAATTAGTGCGTGACCTGTTCCCGTCGCTTCGCGGACAATCGCGCCTTTGCCGCTTCATGTTGCGGTGTACTACGTTGCCGGCCCGGTAACGATCAGGAGACGAAATGACTGAGGAGCGCGTCGAGCATCTGCTCGCCGAGGTACAGGACGAGTTCGGCGTGATTCGTGTGCTGGAAGTGGCCGATTACCGGTTTCTCGAGTTCGGTGATGCCATCGAACAGAGCTGTGTGTTCACCGCTGATCCGAGCTGGCTCGAATACGATTACACCCGGGCGATGCTGATTGGTGCGTTGTGCCACGAGCAACCGGAAAGCGCGCTGTTCCTCGGCCTCGGTGCCGGCACGTTGACCCAGGCCTGCCTGAAGTTCCTGCCGCTGGAAGATGTCGAGGCCATCGAACTGCGCCCCGACGTGCCGCGTCTGGCGATTGAATACCTTGGGCTGGATGACGATCCTCGGCTGTACATCCGGGTTGGCGATGCGCTGGAACTGCTCGATACCGCCGAGCCGGCGGACCTGATTTTCGTCGACCTCTATACCGATGTCGGGCCGGGTGTCGGGCACCTGGCCTGGAATTTTCTGGAAAACTGTCAAAAACGCCTGAATCCCGGTGGCTGGCTGGTCATCAACCAGTGGGCCACCGACGATGGCAAGCCGCTGGGCGCGGCGTTGTTGCGTGGGCTTTACCACCGGCATTACTGGGAGCTGCCGGTGAAGGAGGGCAATGTGATTCTGATCGTGCCTTCGGACCTGGATCAGGACCTGGACATGGATGGGTTGGTTGCTCGGGCTGAAGGTTTGGCGCCGCAGTTGGGGTATTCGTTGCAGTCGTTGATCAAAGCGATTCGCCCGGCGACCTGATGTAATGAGGTCACCTGTGGCGAGGGAGCTTGCTCCCGCTTGAGTGCGCAGCACTCACAAAATCTCTTGGTAGTCGGGATTTTTGGGGCCGCTTCGCAGCCCAGCGGGAGCAAGCTCCCTCGCCACAGAAGCCGGCTTGTCAGCAGCCTTTGAAGACACCCGGCCGTTTTTCGATCATCGAGCGCACACCCTCTTTGGCATCCTCACTCGCCAACAACTTCTTCACCAGCATAGGCAATCCCTGCGCCGCCGCGGTTTCCCCTTCATAACGCGCCTGCCGCGCCGACATCAACGTCGCCTGAACCCCCAGCGGTGCCTGCCGGGCAATCCGCTCCGCCAGCTCAATCGCCCGGGGCAGCAAATCCTCGCTGGCCATGACTTCCTGTACCAGACCCAGGTGCAGCGCATCATGGGCATCGAATTCATCGCCGGTCAGCAGCCAGCGCATGGCATTGCCCCAGCCTGCCACCTGATGCAGGCGCAACGTCGCGCCGCCAAACGGGAAGATTCCCCGCTGTACTTCTTTCTGGGCGAATCGGGTGTTGCTCGCGCAAAGGTTAATGTCGGCCGCCAGCATCAGCTCGATGCCAATGGTCAGGCAGTAGCCTTGCGCGGCGACGATCACCGGTTTACTGACTCTGGGACCTGCAAACACGCCCCACGGATCGCACCCCCCGGGCGGCGCTTGCCAGCCTTCCGCCAGCGCCGAGCTGGCGCTGACCAGGTCGAGCCCGGCGGTGAAATGCTCGCCATGGCCGAACACCACCGCCACCCGCGCCTCGCTGTCGGCTTCGAATTCGCCGTAGGCCAGGCTGAGGGCATTGAACAGGTCGAGATCGAAGGCGTTGCGCTTGGCCACCCGATCCAGGCCGATCAACAGGACATGGCCGTGCCGTTCTCGGCTTACACGGCTGGTAACGGGTTGATTCATCAAGGAATTCCTCGGGTGGGAAGGGTGTTTGAGGCCGTGGGTCTGCGTCACCAGAGTGAACCGTTTTAGCGTCATCGTCAGCAGGGCCGGGCCTTTGAAAAATAGACGGCTGTTCGATTCTCCGCAAAGCCTGTGACACAACGGTGTATGCGTCAGATTTCCGACAAATAATGCTCCCTTATTTGGCGAATTCCGGTATAGTGCGCGCCGGCCTTTAACCGGGCCGCGTTTAGGTAGCGCAATTCCCCGAAGCCAGCTTCGGCTGCACGTCCGCACAGCGGACTCTCCCTTGACGAATCTTTTTCATTCATTCGTTTTCGCAAATCCCCGCCGACAAAGCAGCCAGGGCGACTCTTGAGTCTTACACGGCATGCGCAGCTTTGGAGCATGGGTCTTTGCGGATGCACTTAGAGGCAGACCCATGACCCAGGAAACCGGCGGCTTCGCCGCTTTTAATCTTAATCCGAATATTCTTGCAGCCGTCATCGCGACTGGCTACGAAGAGCCTTCGGCTATTCAGCAGCAATCGATCCCGATCATCATGGCCGGCCAGGACATGATTGGCCAGGCGCAAACCGGTACGGGTAAAACCGCTGCGTTCGCCCTGCCTATCCTGCATTGCATCGATCCTGCCAAGCGCGAGCCGCAAGCCCTGATCCTGGCGCCAACCCGTGAGTTGGCGCTGCAAGTAGCAACCGCTTTCGAAACCTACGCCAAGCAAATGCCAGGCGTTACCGTTGTGGCCGTTTACGGCGGCGCGCCTATGGGCCCACAACTGAAAGCAATCCGTAACGGCGCACAGATCGTTGTCGCCACCCCGGGCCGTCTGTGTGACCACCTGCGTCGCGACGAAAAAGTCCTGTCGACCGTGAACCACCTGGTTCTCGACGAAGCTGACGAAATGCTCAAGCTGGGCTTCATGGACGACCTGGAAGTCATCTTCAAGGCTCTGCCAGCGACCCGTCAGACCGTACTGTTCTCGGCCACCCTGCCACAGTCGATCCGTGCCATTGCCGAACGCCACCTGCGCGATCCGCAACACGTGAAGATCCAGACCAAGACTCAGACCGTTACCGCGATCGAACAGGCTCACCTGTTGGTTCACGCTGACCAGAAGACCTCGGCTGTATTGAGCCTGCTGGAAGTCGAAGACTTCGACGCCCTGATCATGTTCGTGCGCACCAAGCAAGCGACCCTGGACCTGGCCAGTGCCCTGGAAGCCAAAGGTTACAAAGCCGCTGCGCTGAACGGTGACATTGCCCAGAACCAACGTGAGCGCGTGATCGACTCCCTCAAGGATGGCCGTCTGGACATCGTTGTGGCGACCGACGTTGCCGCTCGTGGCCTGGACGTTCCGCGCATCACTCACGTGTTCAACGTTGACATGCCGTACGATCCGGAATCCTACGTTCACCGTATCGGCCGTACCGGCCGTGCTGGTCGCGAAGGTCGTGCGCTGCTGCTGGTGACTCCGCGTGAGCGCCGCATGCTGCAAGTGATCGAGCGTGTAACCGGTCAGAAAGTTGCCGAAGTTCGCCTGCCGGACGCTCAGGCTGTTCTCGATGCCCGCATCAAGAAACTGACCAACAGCCTGTCGCCGCTGGTTGGCGATGCCGAGTCGACTCACGGTGATCTGCTGGATCGCCTGACCGCCGACATCGGTTGCACGCCGCGTGCCCTGGCTGCTGCTCTGCTGCGCAAGGCAACCAATGCTCAGGCGCTGACCCTGGCTGCGATCGAGAAAGAACGTCCACTGGTGCCGAACAACGCACCGCGTGGCGATCGTCCAGAGCGTTCCGGTGATCGTCCGGACCGTGGTGATCGTGAGCGTCGCGCTCCGGTTCCATTGGCCGAAGGCCGTGCCCGTTGCCGTACCGCGCTGGGCGCGCGTGATGGTATCGCTGCGAAAAACCTGCTGGGCGCCATCCTCAACGAAGGTGGTCTGGCTCGCGAAGCGATCGGTCGCATCCAGGTGCGTGACAGCTTCAGCCTCGTCGAGCTGCCGGAAGATGGTCTGGAGCGTCTGCTGACCAAACTGAAGGACACTCGCGTTGCCGGTAAGCAGTTGAAGCTGCGTCGCTATCGCGAAGATTGATCCGCTCTCGGGCTGATTGATCGAACATAAAAAATCCCCGACTGGTTCGGGGATTTTTTTGCCTGCGTTTTTGGTGCAACTCTGCGTTTGACGACCACTAATGAAATGGCTACCCCCACCGCCCCCTGTGATCGCCCACTAACCTTCACAGGGGGCTCATCGGAGATCATTGCCATGAACAACGTAGCTATCGCCGCCATCGACCTGGGAAAACATACCTTTCACCTGCATGCGCAAGATGATCGCGGCCATGAGCTTTACCGTAAAAAATTTACGCGGGTGGCGCTCACGCAGCACCTCGCAAATCTCGCGCCCTGCACCGTCGTGATGGAAGCCTGTGGCGGCGCCCACTTCATGGCGCAAGAGGTCGCCAGGCTCGGGCATACACCCAAGCTCATTGCCCCTCATCTGGTGCGTCCTTACGTAAAAAGCAACAAAAACGACTTCGCTGATGCCGAAGCGATCTGCGAGGCGGCGACCCGGCCCACGATGCGTTTTGTACCACCCAAAACCCAAGCCCAGCAGGCGCTGGCCATGGCCAATTCGCTACGTGAGTCGTTCATTAAAGACCGCACGGCGACCGTCAATCGGATTCACGCCGCCCTGCTGGAGGTGGGCGTCAGTCTCGCCGCCGGCTTCAAAGCCATCAAAGAGCTTCCAGCGTTGCTTGAGGTGAGTTCATTTTCTGAACGCATCAAGAAAAATCTGATGCTGCTGCATGGGCACTTCAATTACCTGGATGGGCAGGTCAAAGCGCTGGATAAAGACGTGGAATGCCAGGCCGCTGAAGATGATCTGGCGGCGCGTTTGATGACCATGCCGTGTGTCGGCCCGATCACCTCCAGCGCCCTGGCTGCCGAGCTCGGTGATGGCAAGCAGTTCAAATGCGGGCGCGGCTATGCGGCCTCCATCGGATTGGTGCCCAAACAACATTCCACGGGCGACAAAACCGTGCTGCTGGGTATCAGCAAACGTGGCGATCGAAACCAGCGACGCCTGCTCATCCAGTGCGCCCGCGTGTACTTGATACAGCTGGATCGACAAAAAGGCGCTTTGGCGGACTGGGTCCGCCAGCTCTTGGCGTCCCGCCATCACTCCAACCTTGTGGTCTGTGCGTTGGCCAACAAGCTGGCCCGAATCGCTTGGGCGATTGCAGCCCACCACACTGAATTCGATGCGGGGCCAGCCGCGATGAACGCCTGACCCCGCTGTCACCCGAGCACCACCCACCTGGTTTTGCGATGCTGGATAACTGATGACGTGAACGGCCAACCGGCCTGACGACAACCCTGGGCTCCTACACGGCTGAAAGGCCGTTCCACTAATTAGGGTCGTTGGGCATCGATTCTCATCGAGGCGCGGGGACACCCCCCCACTCAGACGCCGGATAGATGAAAGCAAGCCAAACACGTATCAAAAACAGTATTGCAGAAAAGGGGGTAACCATAGATGTAGGAGCGAGCTTGCTCGCGAAAAACGCCAAGGCACCGCGTTTATTCAGGCCGCATACGTAATCGTTGGCGTCCATCGCGAGCAAGCTCGCTCCTACAAAGAGCGGGGTTATTCCACGACTGGACCTCCGCCCGCCGTCACCACTTGCACGCTCATGCGTGGTGTCGCCAGATCGAGCCCGGCTTCGTCCATGTGCCGTTTCAGGGACAGGTTGAACGCCCGGGAAACCTCCCATTGCTTGATCGGCGCGGTCTTGAATCGGGCCCGAAGAATCGCGTTGCCGGACTCGAAACTCTCGACCCCTTGTATCTCCAGTGGCGACCAGATATTGCGCCGTTGCAGCGGATCGGTGCGCATCTTCTGGCCGACGTCACGCATCAGTTTGATCGCGTTATCAATGTCCATGTTCGAGGGGATCGCCACCCGGAAGATCGCGTAGCCGAACTCCCGCGAGTAGTTCTTGATGCTTTTGATCTCGCTGAACGGAATCGTGTGGACGATGCCGTCGATGTCCCGCAGGCGCACAGTGCGAATGGTCAGGCCTTCGGCGGTGCCGAGGGTTCTTGCGCCTCTGGCTGGGTTTTCGCTGAGCCGTTGAGCAGGCTCGGCAAACCGGTGGCCTGGGCGGGGATGATCGGCAGCAGCGCCATCAGGCAGACGAGGAAAAAACACGGCAGGGCAAAAAGACGAGCGAACACTAGGCGGTCAACCTTGAAAGGAGCAGATCGACCGAGTGTACGAGCCCGCCAAAATCAATGCGAGCCGGGGGGGGGAGGGATTTATTCGTTGAGTTTGGCGAGGATCTTGAAAACCACGGTGGCGAGGATGGTCAGCATCCCGATCCACATCGCGAACACGCCGGCATTCTTGTCACGGAAATTGAAGCCGACGGCCAGCAGGATCATCCCGCCCAGAATCGGGATCAGCATGGCGTGGAATGCAGACATAGAGATCATGAGCGACTGCCTTGTCGAAAGGGGTATTTAAAGTCTAGGTGGCTTTTGGGTGGCCGGTGGTGATGTGTGTAGGAGCTGCCGAAGGCTGCGATCTTTTGATCCTGTTTTTAAAGCAGAATCAAAAGATCGCAGCCTTCGGCAGCTCCTACGGGGTTATGGCAGCTCTTGGCAGGCGTAAAACGCGCTGAGCACTTTCACCAGGTGCGCCAGATCATGGCTGCCGCACAGCTCGCGGATCGAGTGCATGGCGAACGTCGGCAGGCCAATGTCCACGGTGCGCACGCCCAGATGGCTGGCGGTGATCGGGCCGATGGTCGAGCCGCAGCCCATGTCGCTGCGCACCACGAAGCTTTGCACCGGCACTTCTTCGGCCATGCACAGATGGCGGAAGAACCCGGCGGTTTCGCTGTTGGTGGCGTAACGCTGGTTGCTGTTGACCTTGATCACCGGGCCTGCGTTGAGTTTCGGGCCGTGGTTGGCGTCGTGCTTGTCAGCGTAGTTGGGGTGCACGCCGTGGGCGTTGTCGGCCGAGACCAGCAGGGATTTCTGAATGGTGCGTACGAATTCGTCACCTTCAGGCAGCAGACGACGCAGGGTCTGCTCAAGCATCGGGCCGTCGGCGCCGCACGCGGAGCAGGAGCCGACTTCTTCGTGGTCATTGCAGACCAGCACACAGGTTTCGTCGGTTTCAGCCGTCAGCAAAGCCTGCAGTCCGGCGTAGCACGACAGCAGATTGTCCAGGCGCGCGCCGGCGATGAAGTCGCCATGCAGGCCGATGATCGCCGCGCTTTGGGTGTCGTAGAAGCTCAGCTCGTAATCGAGCACCACATCGGCGTTCAGGCCATGTTCCAGCGCCAGCTGGTTGGTGAGCACGGCACGGAAGTCCACACGCTCATCACCGGCAAACTGCGCAAGGATCGGCGGCAGTTCAGTCTGGGCGTTGATCGCCCAGCCCATGTTGGCTTCACGATTGAGGTGAATGGCCAGGTTCGGAATGATCGCAATCGGTGCCTTGAAGTCGATCAACTGGCTCTCGACCTTGCCGTCGCGGCGGAAGGTCACGCGGCCGGCCAGCGACAAGTCGCGGTCGAACCAGGGCGCCAGCAGCGCGCCGCCGTAGACTTCGACACCCAGTTGCCAGAAACCCTGGCGTTGCAGTTCCGGCTGGGGCTTGACCCGCAGGCAGGGGCTGTCGGTGTGGGCACCGACCAGGCGAATGCCGCCGTGCAGCGGTGAATGACGGCCCATTTTGATTGCGACGATCGAAGAGTCGTTGCGGGTGACGTAGTAACGGCCGTTGGCTTCGGTGGTCCAGGGCTCGCGTTCATCGAGACGCTGATAACCCGCCGCTTCCAGGCGCTGAACAAGGCTGGCAGTGGCATGAAACGGGGTAGGGGAGGCCTTGAGGAAATCGATCAGGCCTTGGTTCAACTCTTCGCGCATAAGTAGCTCCAGACAGCAATGGCGCCAGTTTAACGTATTGGTCGGAGAATTGGCGGTGGGCTGCTGATGTGGAAGATCCCTTGTGGGAGCGAGCCTGTGTGGCGAGGGAGCTTGCTCCCGCTCGGCTGCGAAGCAGTCGCAAAGCTTTTGGGGCCGCTTCGCGATCCAGCGGGAGCAAGCTCCCTCGCCACACAGGCTCGTTCCCACATATTGACCGTGTGATTGCGCCTAGAACGGTGCAGGGCACTCGAAACGCAGGCGTTCGCCGGTCTGAGGATGAGTGAAGCTGAGCATGCTTGCGTGCAGGCACAGCCGTGGCCAAGCGGCCAGCGCCTGCTCATGGGCATAAAGACCGTCGCCCAGTAGCGGATGGCCGATGGAGAGCATGTGCACGCGCAACTGATGGGAGCGGCCGGTGATCGGCGTCAGTTCCACCCGGCACCAGTCGCCGCAACGTTCGAGTACGCGCCAGAACGTCAGGGCGTTTTTGCCGAACTCGTGGTCCACCACATGGCGCGGCTTGGTCGGCGGATCGTAGCGCAAGGGCAGATCGATGCTGCCGCTGTCCAGCTCCGGTTGACCCCAGCAGAGTGCGGTGTAGGCCTTTTCGGTTTCGCGGTCGTGAAATTGCCGAGACAATTCGCGATGGGTGTCCGGGTCGCGGGCCAGCAGAATGATGCCGGACGTTTCCCAGTCCAGGCGATGGACGATGCGTGCTTCCGGGTAGCCGTTTTCTTGCAGGCGGGTGATCAGGCAATCCTTGTTGTCATCGGCCCGGCCAGGGACGGAAAGCAACAGGGTCGGTTTATTCACCACCAGTACGGCGGCGTCCTGATGGATGATGCGGATGTTGGACAGCGGCATTAAAACAGCCTCGTAACAAACGCCAACGGCGGCTCAGGCCCCCAATGTCCAATGTAGGAGCTGCCGCAGGCTGCGATCTTTTGATTTTGCTTTAAAAACAAGATCAAAAGATCGCAGCCTGCGGCAGCTCCTACAAAGGCTCGAAGGGCCTGAGCCGCCGTGGCTCCAGCCAGATCGACTCAGCGATCTGGTAGGGTGATATTGAGTTCCAGAATCGAGCAGCTACCCTGGTTTTCCAGGGCGACGTGCACGTCATCGGACCCGATATTGACGTACTTGCGGATCACCTCGACCAATTCCTTCTGCAAGGCGGGCAGGTAGTCCGGCGTACTGCGTTGGCCGCGTTCATGCGCCACGATGATCTGTAGACGCTCTTTCGCTACCGAGGCGGTACTTGGCTTCTTGTTAGCACGAAAGAAGTCAAAAATATTCATTACCGGCCTCCAAACAGACGCTCAAAGAATCCTTTCTTCGTCACATCGAGAAACCGATGTTCCACGGTTTTGCCCAGCAGGCGATCGACGGCATCGCTATACGCCTGGCCGGCGTCGCTCTGGTCGTCGAGGATCACCGGCACGCCGGAGTTGGATGCCTTGAGTACCGCTTGGGACTCAGGGATCACACCCAGCAGGGTCACGGCGAGAATTTCCTTGACGTCTTCGACGCCGAGCATTTCGCCGTCACTGACGCGTTGCGGGTTGTAGCGGGTCAGCAGCAAGTGTTCCTTGATCGGCTCTTCGCCGTTTTCAGCGCGCCGCGATTTGCTGGCCAGCAGGCCCAGCATGCGGTCCGAGTCACGAACCGAGGACACTTCCGGGTTGGTCACGACGACTGCTTCATCGGCGAAGTACATGGCCAGGTGAGCACCTTTCTCGATGCCGGCCGGGGAGTCGCAGACCACGAATTCGAAGTCTTCCTTCAACGCCATCAGGACTTTTTCCACGCCTTCGACGGTCAGCGCGTCTTTGTCGCGGGTCTGACTGGCGGCCAGTACGTAGAGGTTTTCCAGGCGTTTGTCTTTGATCAGGGCCTGTTGCAGGTTGGCTTCGCCGTTGACCACGTTGACGAAGTCATACACGACGCGACGCTCGCAACCCATGATCAGGTCGAGGTTACGCAAACCGACGTCGAAGTCGACGATAACTGTTTTGTGACCGCGCAGTGCGAGGCCGGTACCGATAGCAGCACTGGTGGTGGTCTTACCCACACCACCCTTGCCGGATGTAACCACTAGAATCTTGGCCAAGGTGTTTCACCCCTAAGGAAAAAGGACATTTAGCCCCTGAAAAACATCTCTGAAAAAAACGACTGCAGTCGGACAGCCTTGGCTGGAATCCGGCCCTGAACCGCGTTTACCCCCGGTAAACACTGTTTTTGGCCTTTTTCCTACTTCGTTTGAGCCGTTTTCGCTACGTTTTAGAGATGCTTGGAAAATGCGGCAGTATCCGTTAAAGCCGAATGATGTTCAACACATCGCCCGACAGGCTGACCTGTACGCCTGCGCCCCATAAAGGGTCGCGCCGCAGATCTTCCGAAACCTTATAGTGACCTGCGATGGAGACTAGCTCAGCGCTCATTTGCTGACAGAAAATTCTGGCTTTCGTGTCGCCTTTGACCCCAGCCAATACACGGCCGCGCATCGGGCCGTATACATGGATGTTACCGTCGGCGAGAAGTTCCGCCCCCGGGCTGACCGACGAGATCACGACGAGGTCGCAACCCTGCGCATAAATCTGCTGGCCGCCGCGAACGGGCGAAGTGATGATTTTCGTCGGTTTGATCGTCGGTGCCGGCGGTTTTTCCGGTTTCTTCGCCACGACGCCCTCAAGCGGGTCCAGCGGCCGCTCGCGGGCGCCGGACGGCGGCAGCACCGGCAAGTCGACCGCGATGGCGGCGGCGATGTCTTCGATGCGGCTGGCGCGGATCGCCAGGGTGCGCAGGCCGTGCTGGCGACAGACGCGCATCAGGCCTGGCAGATCGACCGCGCCTTCGCTGGCCGGAAGCTTGTCCAGCGCCAGTACCAGCGGCGCGTTGCTGAAGAAGCCAGGCGCCTGGGCAACTTTGGCGGCCAGTTGCCGATCGAGGCTCTCGAGGTCGTTGCGGGCCAGCTCCAGCACCGTAATGGCGAGCATGCTGCCCTTCAACTGGAACACGGGATCTTGGTCTAGCGGGTCGGTTTGGCTCATGGTCGGCATACAACGGCTTGTCACTAAAAGTGTCGAGACTTATAACGAGAACGCTCGCCAGCCGCAAGCCGGGTCGAACGATGTAGAATGCGCGGCCATTGTCTTTCCGGAACCTTTAATGGATCGCCCGCGTTTTCAAAAAGCATTTCTGATGCCGCGTTTCTGGCCGCTGTGGTGTGGCTTGGGGCTGTTGTGGCTGATCGTTCAATTGCCATACCCGGCGTTGCTGTTTATCGGCCGCGGCCTCGGTGCATTGATGTATCGCGCGGCGGGCGACCGACGGCGCATCGCCAAGCGCAACCTGGAACTGTGCTTCCCGGAAAAATCCTCCGCCGAGCGCAAACGCCTGCTCAAGGAAAACTTTGCCTCCACCGGCATCGCTTTCTTTGAAATGGCCATGAGCTGGTGGTGGTCCCGGGAGCGTCTGGCGAAACTGGCCCACGTCGAAGGGCTGGAGCATCTGAAGAAAGCCCAGCACGACGGCAAAGGGGTGATTCTGATGGCCGTGCATTTCACCACGCTGGAAATCGGCGCGGCGTTGCTTGGTCAACAACACACCATCGACGGCATGTACCGCGAGCACAAGAACCCGCTGTTCGATTACATCCAGCGCAATGGCCGCGAGCGGCATAACCTCGACTCGCTGGCCGTGGAGCGCGAAGACGTGCGCGGCATGCTCAAGTTGCTACGGGCCGGCCGGGCGATCTGGTACGCACCGGATCAGGACTATGGCGCCAAGCAAAGCATCTTCGTGCCGCTGTTCGGGATTCAGGCTGCGACTGTGACCGCGACCAGCAAGTTTGCGCGGCTGGGCAAGGCGCTGGTGGTGCCGTTCACCCAGGAGCGTCTGGCGGACGGCAGCGGCTATCGACTGGTGATCCATGCGCCGCTCGAGGGTTTCCCCGGGGAGACCGAAGAGGCCGATTGCCTGCGGATCAATCAATGGATCGAAGGCGTCCTACGCGACTGCCCGGAGCAATACCTCTGGGCCCATCGCCGCTTCAAGAGCCGTCCGCCGGGCGAACCCAAGCTGTACGCAAAACGCGGTTGAATCACGATCCCCTGTAGGAGCGAGCTCGCTCGCGAAAAACTTGAGACCACTGCGGGGTGTCAGGCTGCAAACGTCATCGTTGACGACCTTCGCGAGCGAGCTCGCTCCTACAAGGGAAGAGGTAGGGCGATGAAATCCCATCAAGCACCATGGAGCGTTGCGCATGAGTCCAGGCGAACCGGTTACAGGGTTGATTCTTTCCGGCGGCGGGGCTCGGGCGGCCTATCAGGTCGGCGTTCTGGCGGCGATTGCCGAACTGTTGCCGGAGGGCGCCAGCAATCCGTTCCCGGTGATCGTCGGCACCTCGGCCGGGGCGATCAACGCGGTCAGCCTCGCCAGCGGGGCGATGGATTTCCGTGGTGCGATCGAGCGTCTGACCGCCTTTTGGCAGGGTTTCCGTAGTCATCTGGTGTTACGCAGCGATTGGCCGGGCGTGATCCGTCAGGCCAGCCGGTTTGTCAGCCACAGTTTGCTCGGCATCGGCGCTCAGGTGCCGGTAGCCTTGCTCAACAGTTCGCCGCTGCGCGGGTTGCTCAACGACAAACTGCACATGACCGGCATCGCCGAAGCCATCGCGCAGAAGCAATTGCAGGCCATCGCGGTCACCGCGTTCGGCTATGAATCCGGTCAGGCCGTGACGTTCTACCAGGGCGGTAAAACCATCGACGCGTGGTTGCGTCATCGACGCATCGGCGTTCCCACACAGTTGACCGTCGAGCACTTGCTCGCCAGCTCCGCCATTCCACTGCTGTTTGCGCCGGTCAAAATCGGTGAAGAGTATTTCGGCGATGGCGCGGTACGCCAATCGGCACCGATCAGCCCGGCCCTGCACTTGGGCGCTAGCCGCGTGCTGGTGGTGGGCGTCAGCGGCAACCCGCGCGGGGTTGACCCGGAGCAACCGTTGCAACGCGCCTACACCGGCCAGCAACCGACGCTCGCGCAGATCGGCGGGCACATGCTCAACAGTACGTTCATTGACAGCCTGGAAAGCGACATCGAGTTGCTGCAACGGCTCAATCAGTTCAGCCATCTGATGCCCGACGGCACACCGACCCGTGCGCTCGGTGTCGCGCCGGTGGAGGTGCTGGTGATTTCGCCGAGCCAGCCGATCGATGAAATAGCTGCACGTCACCGTCAGGAGTTGCCGGCGGCGTTGCGTCTGTTTCTGCGGGGGCCGGGGGCGACCAAGACCAGTGGGGCGGGGGTGTTGAGTTATCTGCTGTTCGAGGCGGGGTATTGCAGCGAGTTGATTGATCTGGGGCGGCGGGATGCGTTGGCCAAGCGCGGGGAGTTGTGTCGTTTTCTCGGGTTGGCGGAGCCGGTGATTCCGGCTTGAGATTGGCGGTGCGGCCTTCGCGAGCAAGCCCGCTCCCACAGGTTTTGTGTCGTCCGCCAAGTAAGTGAACGATACAGAACCTGTGGGAGCGGGCTTGCCCCGGGCGGCGTTCCGACGAAGGCGTCCTCACAGACGCCGCTGGATCAGAAGTGGAACTTCACCAGGAAGCTCGTAGTGCTCTGATCAGTCTTGAAGTACTGGCTGTCTTGAATCCCGTACTTGTCCGACCAATAGTCGTACTCCACACCTACATACAACTGCTTCTCACCCAGGCTCAGTGCTTTACCCAAGTCGTATTTAACCTGTGGGTTGAAGTGCAGGTTGGCGTGGTAGTCGCCTTTGGAGTTGGAGTCGTTGTCGACCACCCAGTCAATGAAACCATCGATCAGGATGCTCGAATCGCCGACCGGGATGGTGTAGGACCAGGCCGGGGTGATTTGCCAGACGTTGTCGCCCGCACGGCTGCCTTCAGTGTGACGCTGGTAGAAGTTCAGCTGGAAGTAGTCGAAGCCAGGGATGGCAAGGTCGAAACCCGGACCGATCAGGTAGGACTCGGTATCGCCTTCACCGAACTCGTAGGTCATCGCCAGCAGGACGTCTTTGACCGGGCCGAACCCGATCTTCTGGTCGAGGACTTTGCCCAGGGAAATACGAGGGCTGAACTCACCGTAATAGGTGTTCGGGCCGGCGTTGAAGTCCTTGTCGCCGTTGTAGAAGATCTTGTCGACGAAGAAGAAGTTGTCCCCATATTTCCAGCCATCGGCGTGTTCGAACGTCACGGTCTGCTGAATGCGCGGGTTGACCTGGAAGTCCTTGCCATACAGGTAGGACAGGCTGTTGTTCTGCCACTGCAGCAAGTCGCCGGCCATTGCCTGGCCCCCGGCCAGCAAGGATCCCGCCAGCATCAGGCTAGTGCACGTACGTTTCATTCGGTTGCTCCAAAAAAGTAGGTGTTTCACGTTGTTTTTTTAAGGTCGGCGCTCTGGTGTGGCGCCTTTTTTCTGTAGCGGTAAAAATCATCCAATCGGTCAGCTTCATTGCTGTTAGCAAGAGCTGCGCCAAGGCTTTCGAAAAACCAAAAAACTCCCGTTCGGCGGCTCAAGAACCGTCGAATGAGAGGGGGGTTGGAATGCCTTGATACCGTCCAGAGCCGGGATAAGTTGGCTTTCTGGTCAGGAATTAAATCCGGGCTTTTTTTTAAAGCGGATTCAGGCGGCCGCGGAGAATACTGACTCTTTGGCCAGGTCTCAAGTGCCCCGCAACAGCGCACCGACGATAGGTTTGGGGCACGGTTGCGGGGCATGTTAGAAGTGCACCTTCACCAGCAGGCTCGCGGTGTTTTGATTGGTGTCCAGGTTCGAGCTGTTTTCGACCCCGTACTTGTTCTTCCAGTAGCTGTATTCGGTGCCGATGTAGAACTGTTTCTGACTCCAGCCCAAGGCTTTGCCGAGGTCATATTTGATTTGCGGATTGATGTGCAGGTTGGCGTGGTAAGTGCCGCGCGAGTTCTGATCGTTGTCCATTACCCAGTCCAGATAACCGTCGATCAACAGGTCCGAGTTGCCCAGGGGAATGCTGTAGGACCAGGCGGGTGTGATCTGCCAGGCACCATCGCCGGGGCGCGGGCCTTCGGTCTGGCGGCGATAGAAGTTCAACGTGAAATAGTTGAAGCCCGGCACTGCGAGGTCGAAACCGGGGCCGATCAGATAGGCCTCGCTGTCGCCTTCGCCATACTCGTAAGTCATGGCCAGCAGCACGTCCTTGATCGGGCCGTATTCGAACCGGCGGTCGAGGATCTTGCCGAAGGAGAGGCGGGGGCTGAACTCGCCGTAGAAAGCGTGCGGGCCTTTGTTGCGGTCTTCCTGGCCGTTGTAGAAGATCTTGTCGACGAACAGGAAGTTGTCGCCATACTTCCATTTGTCGGCGTGCTCGAACGTCACCGTCTGCTGGATCGACGGGTTGATCGCGAAATTCTTGCCGTACAAATAGCTCAGGCTGTTGGTCTGCCACAGCAATAAATCGCCGGCCATGGCTTGGCTGGCGGCCAGGAGACCACCGCCCAACAGCATGTTTGTCTGTGTCCGAATCATCTGTTGCTCCCTCTTGTTTTTATTGTTCAAGGCGCACGCAGCCACCAACCCTGTAGGAGCGAGCTTGCTCGCGATGGTCGCTAACGATGACGCGTGTCTTCTGGGTAAACACGGTGCTCTGGAGTCCATCGCGAGCAAGCTCGCTCCTACAGGGTTTTGTGTCGTTGCCTGTTAGTGGGGGTGGGCGGGGCAGTTGTTGATCGCCGCGCGTTCGCGGCCGCCGAGGATGTTGAACAGCAGGTTCAGCGCCAAGGCGCTCAACGTCGCCATGGCAATTCCACTGTGGGTGATCGGACTCATCCACAGTGGCAAGTGCGCAAAAAACTCCGGACGCACCACCGGAATCAACCCCATGCCGATGCTCACCGCTACCAGCAACTGGTTGCGACGGTCACCAATGTCGGCTTCCTGAAGAATCTTGATCCCGGTGGCGGCGACCATGCCGAACATCGCAATCGCGGCGCCGCCAAGCACGGCGGGGGGAATCGAAGCCACCAGGAACGCGGCTTTTGGCAGCAGGCTCAATACGATCAGCAACCCGCCGGCGACGATGGTTACCGAGCGGCAGCGCACGCCGGTCATCTGCACCAGGCCGATGTTCTGCGCGAAAGAAGAGTGAGTGAAGGTGTTGAAGAAACCGGCGAAAAACGAAGCACCGGCATCGCACAACAAGCCGCGACGCAGCATCCGCGGGCAGACTTCCTGACCGGTGATCTTGCCCAGTGCGAGGAACATCCCGGTGGACTCGACGAAGATGATCACCACCACCAGGCACATCGAAAGAATCGGTGCGAGTTCAAACTTCGGCATGCCGAAGTGCAGCGGGGTGACGATCTGCAGCCAGGGCGCCTGAGCCATGCCGCTGAGGTCGACCATGCCGATCAGCCCGCAGATCACGTAGCCCAGACACATGCCGATCAGCACGGAAATGTTGACCCAGAAGCCGCGCATGAAGCGATGGACCAGCAGGATGGTGGCCAGCACCAGCGCGGCGATGGCCAGGTAAATCGGTGAACCGAATTGAGCGGCGCCGGCACCGCCGCCCGCCCAATTCACGGCCACGGGGAACAGCGACAAACCGATCGAGGTGATGACCGTGCCAGTCACCAGAGGCGGGAAGAAGCGCACGACTTTGGACATGAACGGCGCAATGAGCATGCCGAAGAACCCGGCGGCGATGGTCGCGCCGAAGATGCCCTGCAGACCGATGCCGGACATGCCGGCCATGGCGACCATGCTGCCGACGGCAGCGAAACTGGCGCCCATCATGACCGGCATGCGGATGCCCATCGGGCCGATGCCCAGCGATTGCACGAGGGTGGCGATGCCGGCGACCAGCAGGTCGGCGTTGATCAGGAAGGCGATTTCTTCACGACTCAGGCCAGCGGCCTGTCCGATGATCAGCGGCACCGCGATGGCTCCGCCGTACATCAGCAAAACATGTTGCAGACCGACCAGGATCAGTTGCAAAAGGGGCAAACGCTGAATGGCGGGTGCGTCGGGGATGCGCGCTTCGGATAGCTCGGACATGCAACACCTCGGATCTTTTTTATTCTTGTGATTTTGTGCATCAGGGGAGACCTGTGGCGAGGGAGCTTGCTCCCGCTGGACTGCGCAGCAGTCCCCTTTCTTTTTCACAGGAAATGGGGCCGCTTCGCGACCCAGCGGGAGCAAGCTCCCTCGCCACAAAAGCCCGCTTGTCACAGGCTTTTGTGTTGCTTAGTTGGTCGGGGCTCCCTGCACAATCCACGCGCCGATCAGGTCGCGTTCCTGCTGGGTCATCTGGGTGATGTTGCCCAGTGGCATGATCTGGCTGGTGACGGCTTGAGCCTGGATGCGCGCCGCGTTCTGGCGGATCTGCTCGGGAGTGTCGAACATCACGCCGGCCGGTGCCGAGCTGAACAGCGGGCTGGTCGGTTTGGCCGAGTGGCAAACCGAGCAACGTTCCTGGATCACGCTGTGCACCTTGTCGAAACTCGGGCCGGCGTTTGCAGCCTGGACCGGTGCTTCAGCAGGCTTCGCGGCGGCAGGTTTGGCGCCGCCACCGAGGGCCGTTTCCGGCAACGGCTGGTACTCGATGGTGCCAGGCGCCTTGGCCACTTCAGGTGCGCTCGGCATTTGTGCCGGGCCAGTCACGTAAGCCAGGCAGATCATGCCCACTGCTGCGACGGGCAGGGTCCAGGCAAACTTGTGGCTGTCGTGACGGGTGTTGAAGTAGTGACGCACCAACACCGCCAGCACCGCGATCCCGGCCAGGATCAGCCAGTTGTACTGACTGCCGTAGGTGCTGGGGAAGTGGTTGCTGATCATGATGAACAGCACCGGCAAGGTGAAGTAGTTGTTGTGACGCGAACGCAGCAAGCCTTTGGCCGGCAGCGCCGGATCCGGCGTGCGGTTCTCGGCAATCGCCGCCACCAGTGCGCGCTGCGCCGGCATGATGATGCGGAACACGTTGCCGACCATGATGGTGCCGATGATCGCGCCGACGTGCAGGTACGCGCCACGACCGCTGAACACTTTGCTGAAGCCGTACGCGGCGCCGATGATCAGCACGAACAGAATGAAGCCGAGCAAGGCAGGGCGTTTGCCCAAGGCCGAGTCGCAGAGGAAGGAGTAGACGAACCAGCCGACGAACAACGAGGCAATGCCCAGGGCAACACCTTCAGGGCCGGTCAGGCTGCTGCCCGGTGCCAGCAGGTACAGCGTCGGGTTGGAGTAGAACACCACACACAGCAGCGCGATCCCCGACATCCAGGTGAAGTAGGCTTCCCATTTGAACCAGTGCAGGTTGTCCGGCATGGTCGGTGGGGCCAGTTTGTATTTTTCCAGGTGGTAGATACCGCCGCCGTGGATCGCCCACAGATCGCCGGCCAGACCGCTTTTCGGGTTGACCCGATTGAGGTTGTTTTCCAGCCAGACGAAATAGAACGACGCACCGATCCAGGCCACGCCAGTAATCATGTGAACCCAGCGCACGCTCAGGTTCAGCCATTCCAACAGATGTGCTTCCACAGTCTTTACCTCTCGCCTGTCACTCTGTTGTCGAGTGATCAGACCTTCTCTTATTGGTGGGGGGCGAGGATCAAACGCTCATCCTCTTTGAAAAAATGCTCATCGCAGTTATTGCCTGTGCCACTGCGATCAACCACCAGGAAGTCATCCCGCTTTTCGATCGTCAGCACCGGATGGTGCCAAACGCCGCGATGGTAATTGATGCCCTGCCTGCCGTTGGTGACGAAGGCGCGGACCAAGCCTGATACAGGTTCATCGCCAAGTGGCGCGACCACGATCAGAAAGGGGTTGCCGAGCAGCGGAATGAAAGCCTGGCTGCCCAGCGGGTGACGCTCCAGCATGCAGACGGTCAGCGGCATGTCCTGCGCATCGGCGCGGAAAATGCTGATGATCGCGTTGTCCTCTGGCGTGGCGGTTTGCACCGTCGCCAGTTTGTGGAAGCGCATGGTTGAACCGTTGTTGATCATGAAGTGATCGCTGCCGTCGGTTTCGATCACGTCACCGAAAGGGGCGAAGGCTTCTTTGGTCAGCGGTTCAATCGTCAGTGTGCGCATGCTGGTCTTCTTACCTTGAATTCTGTGTTGTTAGTTCTGCTTTTTGTGGCGAGGGAGCTTGCTCCCGCTGGACTGCGTAGCAGTCCCATTTTGAGGGCCGCTTCGCGACCCAGCGGGAGCAAGCTCCCTCGCCACAGGTTCAGCGCTTATTTAGCGACCTTGCCCAATACACGCAGGCGGCTCACACCGCCATCCGGGAACACGTTCAGGCGGATGTGGGTGATCGGGCCCAGTGCCTTGATCTGCTCGGCAAAGGTGTGTTCGGCGTGCATTTCCAGTTTCTGCGCTGGCAGCAATTCGCGCCAGAACAGCGATTGGGTTT
This sequence comes from Pseudomonas sp. LB3P81, assembly GCF_054897965.1. Taxonomy (NCBI): domain Bacteria; kingdom Pseudomonadati; phylum Pseudomonadota; class Gammaproteobacteria; order Pseudomonadales; family Pseudomonadaceae; genus Pseudomonas; species Pseudomonas sp. LB3P81. The sequence continues at coordinate 5,489,115 of NZ_JBUBVG010000001.1, forward strand.
CGATCTGGCTGTCGGTGCCGCCCTTGACGAACGCGCCCTGGATCGAGCAGGTGTCCGGGTAGTTGCCCTTGAAGTGCAAGGTGTCGACGATGACTTTCTCGATCTCGCCGGCATGACCCAGTGCGACGATCACCCAGTCATTGCCCGGCGTGCGACGACGTGCGGTTTCCCAGCCGTCGCCCATGTTGATGCCACGGCCCGGGTTGAGGATGTTGCTCATGCGGCCGAAGTGTTCGTCGGAACAGGCGAGGGCGCGGCCACCGTTCAGGGCTGCGGCCAGGTCAACCTGCTCGTTGTCGCCGACAGTGGACCAGTCGCGGAACGGAATACCGTAGACACGCAGACGGGCCACGCCACCATCCGGGTAGATGTTGAAGCGCAGGTGGCTGAAGGCCTGATCATTATTGATTTCGTGGTAGTGGTGGCTGTTGCCTTGCAGCTCGACGGCCGACAGCACTTCAGTCCACTGGGTGTTGTCGTCCGGTTCGCCCGAGGCCAGGAAGCAGGCTTCCAGCGAAGCCGACGGCGGGAAGTTGCCGGTGAAGAATGAAGTGTCGATGTCTACGCCTTTGATCGAGCCCGGTACGCCCAGACGGATCACGGCGCTGTCGTAGCCTTCGAAGCGCTTGCGGCGCGATTCCCAGCCGTCCATCCACTTGCCGTTGTCATCGAACACGCCCTCCTTCCATACGGCCGGGGTCGGCTGGAACAGGCGGTTGGCGTCTGCGAACCAGTCATCGGTGACCGAGATGATTTTGGTGCCCAGGCGGGCGTCGGCCAGGTTGACGAACTTCTCGAAAGGTACGGCGTAAGCTTTCATTCTTCTTGTCTGCCTTTAATTAGTTGGCTTGGGATGCTTGCAGTGCCCTTGGGTTCTTTCGCGTTCTGAACACCCGGGCTTTTTACAAGGGCTGCTCGCTATAGGGTCAGTAATCGGAACAGGGCGATCTTGTTGATCTCCGCCAGCGCGCATTTGAATTCGGTATCTGCCGGGTTGTGAATGCGCGTTTCGAACGCCGCGAGGATCTGATGCCGGTTGCTGCCTTTTACCGCCATGATGAAGGGAAACTTGAACTTGGCCTTGTAGGCGTCGTTCAGCTCGGTGAAGCGCTGGAACTCTTCGGCCGTGCATTGGTGAATACCGGCGCCAGCCTGTTCGTTGGTGCTGGCTTCGGTCAGTTCGCCCTGGACGGCGGCTTTGCCGGCCAGGTCCGGGTGAGCGTTGATCAGTTCAAGCTGGCTTGCATGATCGGCGCTCAACAGGATGTCGCTCATGCGCTGGTGCAGGGTTTCGATCTCGTCGATCGACGCGTCCTGGCCCAGGTCGAAGGCCTTCTCGGCCACCCATGGCGAATGTTCGTAGATGTCGGCGAAAGCGGCGACGAACGCGTCGCGGCTCAGGCTCGAGGGCTTCAGGGTTTGAAAGGTGCTCATTGGGCAGCCCCTTGGTACGGGTGGGTTGCGTGCCAGTGGCGAGCGATGTCGACGCGACGGCTGAACCACACCTGTTCATGACTTTTAGCGTATTCGATAAAGCGTTTGAGCGAGGCCAGGCGCGCCGGACGGCCGATCAGCCGGCAGTGCAGGCCGATCGACAGCATCTTCGGTGCTTCGGCGCCTTCGGCGTACAGCACATCGAACGCGTCTTTCAGGTACTCGAAGAAATCGTCGCCCTTGTTGAAACCCTGGACCTGGGTGAAGCGCATGTCGTTGGTGTCCAGGGTGTACGGGATCACCAAATGCGGCTTGCCGGTCGGGTTGTTCGGTTCCCAGTAGGGCAGGTCGTCGTCGTAGGTGTCGCTGTCGTAGAGGAAACCGCCTTCTTCCATCACCAGGCGACGGGTGTTCGGACCGGTGCGGCCGGTGTACCAGCCCAGTGGGCGTTCACCGGTGATTTCGGTGAGGACGCGGATCGCTTCGAGCATGTGCTCGCGTTCCTGCGCTTCGTCCATGTACTGATAGTCGATCCAGCGGTAGCCGTGGCTGCAGATCTCGTGACCGGCCTCGACCATCGCGCGGATCACATCCGGGTGACGCTGGGCGGCCATGGCCACGGCGAAGATGGTCAGCGGAATGTCGAATTCCTTGAACAGCTTCAGAACCCGCCAGACGCCGGCGCGGCTGCCATACTCGTAAAGGGATTCCATACTCATGTTGCGCGCGCCTTGCAGCGGCTGCGCCGAGACCATTTCCGAAAGGAAGGCTTCGGATTCTTTATCGCCGTGCAGGATATTGCGTTCGCCGCCTTCTTCGTAATTGAGCACGAAGGACAGGGCGATGCGGGCGTTGCCCGGCCAGTGTGGGTGAGGAGGGTTACTGCCGTAACCGATCAGGTCGCGTGGGTAGTCAGCGCTCACTGCAGTCTTCCTTCTTATTCGTTGACAGATTGTGTGGCGTGCCTGGAAGTGGGAAGACAGGCTGGCGTCACAGCGATGGGCTGATTGTATACAACTTTATATCCAATTTGTAAGCCTGAATTTTCGCATTTTTCATCAGTTGTCATCTTCAGATGATAGTGCAAGAAACCTGCCTGATTGGTCAGCTAATAGATGGAAGGTCCATTGATCATATGGTTTAACGGCAGAGTCACTGCAAATCCCCGGTTGGCGGGGGCAGCATAAAAAATGTCGTTTTTATTGTGTACAATTTTTTTGAAAAGTGTCTTAATCAGTCGCTCGCCGCAGCGTTTCGTGCTCCGAATCGGTGCGGTCTCCTTTTCAACTGACTTCGGGAGGCGCGAGGCCTGACTGCTCCACGCAGGCAGGCGCGCAGAATCAATGGGACGTTTGACTACACACGTTTTGGACGCTGCACACGGTTGCCCGGGCAGCTCGATCAAGGTCGAGTTGTACCGCGTTGAAGGCTCGCAACTGGAATGGGTCGCCAGCGCGATAACCAACAGCGACGGCCGTGTCGATGCACCGCTGCTGCAGGGTGATGACTACCGTTCCGGGGTCTATCAGGTTCAGTTTCATGCGGGCGATTACTACCGCGCCCGTGGCGTTCAGCTGCCTACGCCTGCGTTCCTGGATGTGGTGGTGCTGCGGTTTGGTATCTCTGCGGAACAGGATCACTACCATGTGCCGTTGCTGATTTCGCCTTATAGCTATTCCACGTACCGCGGCAGCTGATCCCCCAAGCAGCTGCCTCCTCCGAGAAGCGACTGCGCATATAGCTTCTTTGGTCTTTCGCCCGCTCACACTGCGGGCTTTTTTATGGGCATACGACCTGTATCAGCGCTCCCTGAGGATAAAGACAAAGTCCCCGTCGGCTCCTGTTGTTTTCAGGCCTCCGAGCAACCACACCACATTCCCTTGTGCGTCTGCTTGCTGCAGTGCGGACAGTGCATCCCGACCGATGGCATTTTCCAGGTTGGGGGCCGAAAGCTCTGAGCCAGGCGTCCAGCTTGGTTTTATGTTATCGCCTTGCAGTTTGCCAAGTTTCATAAAGTAGATTTTTTCGTGAAATTCGCGTTTGAATACTAGTTTCGGGAGGCGATGATCCTCCCCCAAAGGGAAGACGTCGTAGCCATTACCACGCAGTATGCTGCTGACCAGCAGCCGTAGTTCGCCGTCAGATGGAGTCGCTGAGAAGCGTGCCCATTCCGTCTGATAACGGCTGAGGCTGAAATCCAGTCGTTGCAACGGATCGGTGGAAGCGAGCGGTTGCACCGGGATGACTTGTCCGGCGTTGTCGGCCCGAGGGGCAACAGGCAAAAGATCCAGTGGGTTTTCGAATGCAAGATCAGGTAAGCCCGAAGCGTTTTTCCAATGGTGCAGAGTTACAGAGGTGGTATACAAGCCGTCCTGGGCGATGACCTCTGAATCTCCCGAGCGTACAAAGAGTTGCCTGGCGACAGCCGTGGATGTGACCTCCGTAAAATCATTGAAGGCGTCCGCGACAGACTGCGTCATCGGTTTATCAAACAGATAGGTTTTTGCTTGCACTTCCCATTGTTGGTGACCGTTTAAAACAGCCGGCACAGGTTGTAGCGCTGGAGTGTCCAGCAGCATGTTTTCGAAGTTTTCAAAGCGCGATGGCGCAAATTTCGGGTTTTGCAGGTAAACAATACTCGCAGGGGGATACTTGCCCTGGTGCACCACTTGATAATGCAAGTCGCCTATCTGGATCGATTCGGTGGAAGCAGGTTTTTCGACTTTTCCCCACGACGCCCATAGATAGGCATTCGGGTTGATCAGGTCACTTGGAAAAATCTGCGGCAATTCTTGCGGGGAGGAATCTGTCGAGTGGTCAAGCGGTTCAGGATCAATGCGTCGGCGTTTGCTGGGCCCCGGCCCGTCATCCAACTGATCTATCGTCGTACTCATGCGCCGCCAGGACGTTGTTCCTTCTATTTTCTCCAGCACCGGTCCGCTCGGATTGAGCTCGGTTGGAGTAGTTTCCTGCAGATGTTCATCCGCATTTCTGCGAACCATGACGATGCCTTCACCTTGAATGTCGACGAAACTTCGAGATTTGAAGCGGCGAATACCCTCATCATCGGGAGGTGGCAGCAGTCTGGTAAAAGACGGATCAAGCAGTCTTACGGTTGAGTGGGTGGCTTGGCTGGACGTGCTCGGGCCTTGTGCATCCGGGGCTGGACTTGAAACAACCCACTGTGGCTTCCCCCTTGTTTTCTTCACCATCGGGCCAGGTCTGTCTGGTGCGAAAGGAAAATGAAGTGCGTACACGCCATTTGCATTCGGTTCAATTCTGCCGATGCCCGTGTTTTTTATATCGGCGTACAGTTTATTCTCTCTGCTCATGTACAACCCGGAGTCACCGATGCGTATGAGTTGATCCAGTTGATTGCGTGGCCATGACATCAGTAGTTCAGGCGACACAGTCGGATGCACAGGCAAATCGGTAATGACGGCGACAGTTGGTTGATGAGCAATACTCCCCGGCAATGTATCCGTGGGTCGCGGTGGCGGTATTAAATTGTCATGCCTGTCGTGTATGCCATGAACGTTGGCAACGATGGTGGAACTGTTTGTGTTGTCACCTGCGGACGTTCCTCTTGATGTCGATGGAGTCTCGGGAACGCGTGTAGGGGCAGGAGGTTTTGGCGGCTTGGGGGACATGATTAGTGCTCTGAAAAGGATGATCGATAGGGTTCTTCAATGTCGTCGGGAACTGAGGTCCCGGCATTGGAGCTATCGATCTTAATCAGGCTCAATGACCCAAGTGGGGTACATATTTATACGATGATCAGTACGTTTGTATTCGGGCCTGGCTGCCAGTGCGTTCGCTCTGTGGGCATTTTTTGGGTTCTTCACGCAACCTTGGGAAGAACCCATTTTTTAATGTCGCTTTAAACCCTTGGATCATCCGATCGCACGATAAAGATGGAGCCCGGGCGATCTGCTGAACTCTGACTCCCACCTTTCAGCCAGATCAGTTTGTTCACCGCTTGGGCGCCTTGAACTGCTTGCATCGCCGGTAGGCCGATTAGTTTCGGCAACCTGTCCGGGGAGAACCCCCGATGGCTGGTAGATGGAATATGGATTCTTTTACCGAGAACGCGATGCAAGGTCATGTAGAACCCAAAATCATGCCCTGTTCGCTGGAACACCAATGCTGGCCAGGCATCGGCACTGGTTGGTGCAAATACAGTGTATCCATAGCGCGTCAACAGGTTAGTCATGAATCGCTTGAGGTCTGCGCCATTTTGGGTTGTGGTGAAATATCGCCACTCCTCCAGGAGCTTGCCCGGGTCAAATTCCAGTCGCTGTAAAGGTACCTGATCCGAAAGCAGAGGAAGCTCCATACTCCGGGACGTCCCTGGTCCTGGAACCATGGGCGTTACCGGAAGCATGAGTAGCGGGTCGGTAGGGCGCCTGGGAAAATTGTCCTGTATTGAGTCGCGTCTGCCGCTGGGACCTTCATTTGAAGTGCCCGGGGCTTTGTGACAAATAGGGTGTTTTGGACTCATGGATAAACCTGCTGTTGTAAATCCGCGTCATTTCGAATGAGTGCTTGTATGGGTGAGCGTTCTCGCCGGCATGGCCGGCGAGCCAGGACGTGGGTGTCAACCTTCCCTGATAATGAAAACCGACTGCCATCCCGCTGTGGTCGTCTGGGTGCCACCCAGCAGCCAGGCCACTCTGTTCTGATCGTATGCAGTGCGAAGTGCATCTTGTGCAGGATCACCGATTCGGGTACTCAGGTGTGGATCAGAGAGCTCATTGCCCGGCGGAGCGGTGTCCCTGATTCCATGGCCATCGATACTGTCGAGGTTCAGGAAAAAAACGGTATCGTGGTTCTTACGGGTAAAAACCAGCGCTGGACCCTGGTGTTCATTCGTCAAAGGAAAAACGTCATAACCATTGCGTTCCAACACACCTTTTACCAATCGCTTGAGGTTGTCATTGGAAGAGTTGGCTCTAAAGTTATTCCACTCAGGCAGGAACTCACGGGGGGTAAAGTCCAGCCTGCGCAATGTTCCAGCCGCATCGGAAGGGGGGGTCGCCAGCCAGCCAGTGCGGGTCGTTCTGTGGATGACGGGCAGCATCAGCAGGGGGTCGGTCAATTCCCTTCGTGGGATAGGGGTGATGCCTGCGTCAGCCCAGTTGCGAAAAGTCTGTTTCAAGGCCATAAGGCCCTGACTGTTGATAACGTCCGAATCATTGGCTCGATTGAAAAGAGTTTTTGCAACCTTATTCAATGACTCATCCGAGAAGTCCCTGAAGGTTTCGGCTACGTAACCGGTCAAGCTCCTTTCGAATGGAACGCGGTTTTCCAGCACTTCCCACTGGCCGTTCTTTTTAACTGCCCATTTGGGTTGCAGCGATAGATCATCCCGCAGCATCTGTTCGAAGGCTTCATAGCGTGAAGGCGAAAACCGGGGGTGTTCCAGAAAAGCAATTCCAGTTTGCTCCGGCGATCCATGGGGCACGATTCGATAGTGAAGCCCGTTGATCTCCAGGGACTCCACTGAGTGGGGTTTTGTCGAGTGTCCCCAGTTTCGCAATAAAGCTGAAGACAGATCCACGGGAGAGGTGGGCTGCTTGAGCAGGTCCACGAGAAGTGGATGCGCTTCGGCCAGACTTCCGTCCTCTTCATCCAGGCGTGGCCGCTTGTGTGTGCTCGGACCGGCTTTTTCGTCCGCAGTGCTTCCTGGTTGAGGGTTGCGACTAGGGTCATCTGCAACGTCTGTGTTTTTCCTGCGCCAGTAGGCGGTTCCGGCGATTCTTTCGAGAATAGGTCCTGACGCGTTCAGTTCGCTTGCCGAAGACGCCTGGTATTCGTCATCCTCTCGGCGTCGGACAAGGGTTACACCTTCATTTTCGATTTCTGCATACATCGAGTTGCGCTGGCCATAACGTATTCCGTTGGCACGGGGCGCAGATAATCTCGGTACCAGAAGAGGGGGCAGAAAGTTGATGTCGGATGTCGCGCCAACGGCGCCGATTACGGGCGGTCCTTGCGTGGATATGTCCACCACCTCGATCCGTGGTTGTTGCAGGGTATTGTTGGATTCGCTTTCAGGGCGCCGGCTTCCCGATGAACTGGTGGCAGAGTTGGGGATGTTGATATCGGGTAAGTTGAACCGGTGTATTGTGGCGTCTTCGCCAGAGGTGTTTCTTGCCGGGAGATCCGTTTCCGGTGTGTTGGGTGTTTTAATTTTCTTTGGGGGCTTCATGCCATTATTGCTCCAGTGGTTTGTTCGTGGTGTGGCTGATTTAATTTGATCCGGTCGAGTGGAGGTAGATTTCATCGAAAACAAGATCGACTTTATATCGGGTGTTGAATCCGGTGATTATGTATATTTCCTCAATCGGTGTGTCGTCATCGTTGTATTCCGGGAGCTGGATGATGGTGTGTCCGATCAGTAACCTGTTTTTTAATATCTTTTTAATGTTTGGTTCCAGGAGGCTCGTATATAAGTACCAGGTCGATGCGTTGGATGTTTTTGTGAGTGCGCCCGGTGTAGATATTATAAGTTGGGTGTCTGATTCGAATTTTACATGATAGGCCGAGCCTTTTCCTTGGAGCACAGTTGCTGTGTTTTGCAAGGAGGCAGGAAGCTCGACTACCTGGGGATGAGACTCGAGTACGATGGCTTTGCTTTCTTCGGGGGGGAGGAAGAGGTAGCTTCCTGTGCGCTTTTTCAACATGCCCCAACCGTCTATTCGTACAATGCCCGGTGTATCTCCGTAAGCATGATGTATGTGAGGAGGGGTTATTCGATAAGACACACCGTCGCGCATTGTCATGATTAATGCGTGATTCAATTTGATCTTTCTGGTCATTATGTTCGAACGGAGGTTGTTCGAATAGGTGAAGTGTCCGTCCGTTGTAAAGTGGTCGAATTTTATTGATTTATTATTAAAGTTAAGCTGCAAGGTGATGTTGCTGACGGTCGCATTGTGATTGGCATACTGTGTGTCGGGGTGAATCGTGTAGGTGGCTTGTGCGTCGGTCATGTCCGCACTGTCATAATCGATATAAAGCGTATTAAGGGCGTCGGGGTCTTTTTTTGTGATTTTGAAGACGGTTTGCGGAGTGTCTCTATTAATGAAGTAGTTTGAGTGTTTGCTGTAAGATAAATCATGTTCAGGGCGATTGATGATCAATGGCGCCGGCCTTTTTCCTTTCGCCAGAATCAAGACTTCAATGCTGTGGTGGTCGGTACCGTCCAGTTCTTCGGGAAAGTCAGGTGTGAGTTCAAACCCGTCAAGGGTCACGAAACGTAATTTCTGTCCCTGAAGCAGGCGTTTGTCGCCCTCTGTTTTATAAATGTCCTTAATGATCAGCTTTCTTTCTGGCAATTCCCCGTCTATTCCACACAGCGAGGAAACCATCAGAGAGGTGTCTTCGATGGACCATGTCTTGATGGTTTCAAACGACCCGCCTATGTAGATGACGCTTTCTTCCCCAGCGTCCTCGTTGATGGTGACCGTGCCGCTTTTGTGGGCAACGTAATAGTGGTCTTTGCCTGCATTGCCAAAGGCTCTTCCATTAGCGCCCATCAGATAAATCGTGTCATCGCCATCGCGGCCGTAAATTCGGTCATTGCCTCTGGAAACGATCAGGTTGGCACTGTTTGTCCCATATACGACGTTACTGGCACCGGACAGCGTCTCAACGTTTTCTATACTTTTCACCATCGTGTGGACCTGGGAAGAAGTCCCGTCGTCGTGTTCCATGCGTACCACGCCGCTTTCCAGATCAATAATGAAACCGTGGTAGACAGTGGCGTCTCGGCCGTCCAGATGGCCGTTGAATACCAATGTGTCGTTGCCGTCTAAACCTTTGATAGAGCTTGCTGTCTGGAGGTGCGGCGCCTTCAGTGCCTGCACACCTCCCTCGAACAGGAATTGATCGTCCTTCTCACCTCCAGTCAGCTGTTTGATGCCCGTGTCATAGCTGAAATTATTGGGTTTTTTTTGAGCACCAATGACATCGTCGTTTCCGCCTCCCAGCAGCCACAGCGTTGCTTTCGTTGCACCCTCTGTCCCTTTCACGACCCCGGAATGCCCCTCGGGAACTCCGTCACGAGCGTCGATGAGGTCGTTTCCGCCCTCAATCTCCGGAACCTTGATCTCTTTTGAGGGCGTTGATTCGCGTCCTTGGGCATCCCACTCGAACCAAAACAATCGATGGGCTTTCAGTGAAACCTCTACCTTGCCATTCACGATGGTTTCGACGGTGTCCTTCAATTGTCCGTCGAGCCACTTTCGTGCTCGCTTGGTGAGCATTTTCGATTGCTGATCTTTCGTTACGGCAATGGTGTACCGGTCCTGAATGTGCTGCGGTGGGCTCATGAAAATAGCTGCACGAAGCCCGGTAATGAAGCGCTCATCGACACTCAATTCAATGTAATCGTCGATATCGTCCACCAGGCGAACGGCGCTATAGATTTGCGATCCGATGATCAGAATGGCTGCCGCGGCAATTCCCACCGGGCCAGCACTGGCAAAGCCAGCCAGCGCCGCCGAGCCAATAATCAAGGTCAACGCGGCGCTGGTCAGACTCAAGCCGGCGGCGACGTAATGATCCAGGGCCTGCTTGCCCGTGGTCTGGGAGGCGTCGTTTAACGCCTTGACCGCAAAGTAAAAGTCGAAAGGCAAGCTCAGCGCGCCTGCGATCAACCCTGCTCCGCGCGACAGGCGCAGGCCAAACTGGGTCCTGGCAAAACCCTTGTAGATGTGACCGCTGCTTTCGATCATCTCCTGGGCGGTTTTCACCAGGCCTCGTTCGATGATCAGCGAACCGACTTCCGTCACTACCGCGCCGCCACTGATGGTCGCTTCGGTACGATCACCTCTTTTGATGGCATCGCTGATGCCCATCAAACCGCTGTAGATGCCGAACGCCTGAAGCCCGACCCCCATGGCGTTCACGGCTTTGCTTTTTTGCTTGTTGACCCAGCCGGGGACATTTTCGGGTAATGGGGTATCGCTAATGTCCAGTTTCTGAGCGGCTTTCAGGAGCCTGTCGATCTTCCGTGCATGGCTGTCTTGCGCCTCATCGAGCAGCGGCGCAGCGCCTATCGAACGATGTGTGGCTATTTCGAACAGCAATGTCGGGATCCTGTAGTCGCCGACATTACCGCTCGCCCGGATTCGACTTTCGACATCAATCGGGTTCAGTCGCAAGCCATCGATAAACGCCTGGGGTGTGCGGCGAAAGTTGGTGTTGTCGATATCCAGAGGCTCGCTGAGAACCGTCGCATTCATCAGATGCAGCTCTATGCGGCTGACCGTAAATTGGCCAATAGTGAGCGGCCCGTAGTGCTGATCCAGGGCCCGTAGCACCCGTTCGCGCTTGTTGGCGGATCGAGGGCGCTGCTCCTCTAGAGTCGACTTACCGTTGCTGTGGATAAAGTCGACGATCTCCTGATCGGCCGCAGCCAAAGAAAGCGGTTCAATATCCGTGATTTTGATTGCGTCGTAGTCTGTTGCGTCGGAAAGGGCGAAATCTTGTGCCATACATACTTCCTTGTCGGGCTGTTATGAACAAACGTTGATCCGAACTGTAGGGAAGTGCGTTGTTGAGAAAGCGATAACTATGTAGGGCGTGTGTTTCTGCCGATGACATTCCACTAGGCGAGGACGCAGGGGAACCGGACTACGTCGAAGCCCATCCGCGGCATTCTGTTTGCCGGGATGGGCGGGAAGGGGAGCCGCTACAGGCTTGAGGTTTCAGTGCCCACTCAACAGAGAGGCGGTGCCTGCGCCACCGAATAAACCTGCGCTGATCCGGTTGAACCAGCTCTGGCCTTTACCGGAGCGCAAATACCTGGCTGCGCCGTGGGCGCCCAGCCCATAGGCCAATTTGCACAGCAGATCCAGCACGGTCCAGGTGGCGATCATCACCAGCAGTTGCGGCAGAAACGGCTGCTCGGCGCTCAGGAACTGCGGCAGGAACGCGGCGAAGAACAGAATGTCTTTCGGGTTGCTGGCACCCAGCATGAACGCGCGGCCGAACAGTGCGCGAAAGCGCGGCACCGGCGCCGCCTGAGGCACTTCGGCGCCTTGGGAAGGCTGACGCGATTGCTGCCAGCTCTGCCAGGCCAGGTAGAACAGGTACAGCGCACCGACGATTTTCAACGCGCTGAACAGCTGTTCCGAGGCCAACAACAATGCCCCCAATCCTAGTGCGGAAGCACTCAACAGACAGATCGAAGCAAACACGCCCCCCAGAAACGCAGGGTAGGAGCGGCGTAAACCGTAGTTCAGACTGTTGCTGATCATCAACAACGACAGTGGCCCCGGGATCAGGATCACCACCAGCGCAGCGCCGCTGAACAGCAGCCAGGTTTCCAGACTCATCACTTTCCTCCATTTGCACAAAAGCCTCACCCGACGGGGTGAGGCTGTTCACTGATGTGAATGTGGCTTTTTGTAGGAGCGAGCAGGCTCGCGATGGTCGTTAACGATTACGCGCGGCTTCTGGGGCAACGCGGCGTTCTTGAGCCCATCGCGAGCAAGCTCGCTCCTACAATCAGCAGTTCCGCTTACAGGAAGATGAACTTGGCGATGAAGATCGCGCAGAGCACCCACAGGCTGACGGAAATTTCCTTGTACTTGCCGGTCCCGGCCTTCAGCGCCACGTAGGTGATGAAGCCCAGCGCGATACCGTCGGCGACCGAGAAGGTCAGCGGCATCATGATCGCGGTGACGATCGCCGGAATGCTGTCGGTCGCTTCGTCCCATTCGATGTGCGCCATGCCGCCCATCATCAGCATGGCTACATAAATCAGCGCGCCGGCGGTGGCATACGCGGGAATCATGCCAGCGAGCGGTGCGAAAAACATGGCTGCAATAAATAGCACACCGACGGTCACGGCGGTAAGACCAGTCCGACCTCCAGCGGCAACACCCGCGGCACTTTCAACGTAGCTTGTTACTGGCGGGACACCGACCACCGCCCCGAAAACGCTGGAGGCGCTATCGGCTTTCATGGCGCGGGAAAGGTTTTCGATCCGGCCGTCAGCGCCCACCAGGTTGGCCCGCTGGGCGACGCCCATCAAGGTGCCGGCGGTGTCGAACATGTGCACGAAGAGGAAGGCCAGTACCACGCTGATCATGCTGACGTTGAACACGCCGGCAACGTTCATGGCCATCCAGGTCGGTGCCAGGCTCGGCGGTGCCGACATGATGCCCTCGTAATGCACCAGGCCCAGGCCCCAACCGGCCAGCGTCACGGTGATGATGCTGATGAGGATCGCGCCGAAAACCTTGTGGTAGCTGAGCACGGCGATCATCAGGAAGCAGATGGCGGCCAGCAGCGGGCCAGGTTCGCGCAACGAGCCAAGCTTGATCAGGGTGGCCGGGCTATCGACGACGATACCGGCGGTTTTCAAGCCGATCAACCCGAGAAACAAACCGACCCCCGCGCCCATCGCAAAGCGCAGGCTCACTGGAATGCTGTTGAGCAGCCATTCGCGGATCCGGGAAAAGGTCAGGATCATGAACAACACGCCGGACACAAACACCGCACCGAGCGCGGTTTCCCAGTTGTAGCCCATGGTGCCGACCACGGTGTAAGTGAAAAACGCGTTGAGCCCCATGCCAGGCGCCAGGCCGACCGGCCAGTTGGCGTAGAGGCCCATCAACAGGCAGCCCAGTGCGGCGGCGATGCAAGTGGCGACGAACGCGGCGCCGTGATCGATCCCGGCGTCAGCCATGATATTGGGGTTGACGAAGATGATGTAAGCCATGGTGATGAAGGTTGTCAGACCGGCAATCAGCTCGGTCTTCACCGTGGTGCCATGCAAGCTGAGTTTGAAGATGCGCTCCAGCCAGCCAGTGCGTAACGGCGGCGAGAGTTCCAGCGTCGGGGCTTCGGATTTGCGGCTTTCCACAGCGAGTACTCCTCAAGAGTTTTATTGTTATTTCCAGGGCCGGACCCATGAGGGTGGCAGCGGCCCTTTGAGGCAATCGCGAATTTGTTGACCGTTTGGTCAGGAACTCGCACGCAGTGGATTATGCTTTTGTATACAAATAATGCAAATAATGTTTTTGATTTTGTAGACGAAAAGTTTGGCAATAGGGATATATCGCCTGTTAAGACGCCTTCGTCGGCCAATACATATCTAACAGGCAAGACATTCAGTCTGCAGACACCTGGCTTTTCCCCAATGCCAGATTCACCGCCAACCACCCATTCACCGCCGTCTCCCCAGCCTCGGCAAACACCCGCTCCAGCAATTTCACCTGCTCACGCCGCAACGACTGTTCAAACCGTGCACCGTCATCGGTCAATTCCAGCAACCGCTTACGCTTGTCGGTCTGCGACGCAACGCTGTCCACCAGATGCATTTCCACCAACTGGCGCAACGGAATATTCAACGCCTGCTTGCTCACCCCCAGCAACGCCAGCAATTCCTTGACGCTCAGGTTCGGGTAACGGGCAATGAAAAACACGATGCGTTGATGCACCCGGCTCAAGCCGCGACGCTCGAGCATTTCGTCGGCCTTGGCGGTGAACGCCTGGTAGCCGAAGAAAAACGCTTCCATGGCCTGCTGTTGGGAGGCGGGATTTTTAAGGTCAAGCATGTTGACGTATCCGTTCGGGTTGTCGTAATTTCGGTCAACCAGTTTGACTCATTTTCCTCAGGCCTCGCTACCGGTGACCCCCTATGGCTTTTTCCGAACGTGTCTCGCGCCTTAAAAGTTCTCTGATCCGTGAAATCCTTGCCGCCGCCCAACGGCCGGAAGTGATGTCGTTCGCGGGTGGCTTGCCGGCCGAAGCCATGCTGCCGACAGTCGAATGGGACGAGATGCCGCTGTCCATCGGCCAATACGGCATGAGCGAAGGCGAGCCGGCGCTGCGTGAAGCGCTGGCGGCCGAGGCGCGAGCATTGGGCGTGCCGTGCAAGGCGAGCCAGGTGTTGGTGGTCAGCGGTTCCCAGCAAACCCTCGATCTGGCGGCGAAACTCTACATCGACAAAGGCACCGAGATCCTGCTCGAAGCGCCGACTTACCTGGCCGCGTTGCAGATCTTTCAACTGTTCGGTGCCGACTGCATCACCGTGCCGCTGGAGGCCGATGGTCCGAATCTGGTCGAGCTGCGTGCGCGACTGGAAAGGCACAAACCCGCGTTCATCTACCTGATCCCGACCTTCCAGAACCCCTCGGCGGTGCGCTACAGCGAGGCCAAGCGTGACGCGGTCGCCGCGTTGCTGGATGAGTTCGGCGTCACCCTGATCGAAGACGAGCCCTACCGCGAACTGACGTTTGATGGCGGCAGTGCCACGCCAATCGTCAGCCGCTTGAAAAAAACCAGCTGGATCTACACCGGCACCGTGTCGAAAACCCTGTTGCCGGGGTTGCGGGTGGGTTACCTGATCGCCAGTCCGGACCTGTTTCCGCACTTGCTCAAGCTCAAGCAATCGGCAGACCTGCACACCAATCGCGTCGGCCAGTGGCAAGCGCTGCAATGGATCGGCACAGAGAAATTTCAGCATCACCTGAGTGAATTGCGGGGCTTTTACCGGGGGCGGCGGGACGCGTTTCAGTCGGCGCTGGAAACCCATTTCTCTGATCTGGCCGATTGGAACGTGCCGCAAGGCGGGTTGTTTTTCTGGCTGACATTGAAGCAACCGCTGGATACGCGAACGTTGCTCAAGGCGGCGCTGGCGGCGGATGTGGCGTTCATGCCGGGTGAACCGTTTTTTCCTGAGCCGGACAATCATCATGGGCATCTGCGGCTGAACTTCAGCCATATCGACCCGGCACGGCTGGATGAAGGGCTTAAGCGGTTGGCGGGGGTTGTGCGTCAGGCGCGGGCAGCAAAAGCAGCCTGAGGGTAGGGTAGAAACGAATAAACCGGCTCAAGGGCCGGTTTATTTTTGTCTGGGTTTTGTGGTGTTTTTGCCGGCCTCTTCGCGAGCAAGCCCGCTCCCACAGGGGAGTACGGTCAAATGTGGGAGCGGGCTTGCTCGCGAAGAGGCCAGTCAAATCACCGCAAAACCATCAGGCCGCAGCAAATCGCTTATCCAGATAATCAATAATCACCTTGGACTCATACATCCAGGTGGTCTGGCCATTCTCTTCAATACGCAGGCACGGCACCTTGATCTTGCCACCCTGTTCCAGCAGCGCCTGACGATCCTGCTCGTTGTTCTTCGCATCACGCAACGCCACCGGCACATTCAAGCGGCGCAAGGTGCGGCGGGTTTTCACGCAGAACGGGCAGGCGTGGAACTGATACAGCGTCAGGCCTTTGGCTGCCGTTTCGACCTGAGCCTGAGCAGCGGCGGGGCGCTGCTTCTTGCCGGGGCGGGTGATGAAGTCGATGAAGATGATCAGTTGGCCGAGGCCGACACGAAGCGCTTTAACGAACACGGTACAAGCCTCACGGGGCGAAAGAAGGCGCGCAGCTTACCTGATTTTTCACAGACGAAAAAAAACCGGCGATGAATGCCGGTTTTCTTCGTGGTACGAATTACTTGATCAGGCTGAGGAATTCGCTGCGAGTGGCCGCGTTTTCGCGGAACTCACCGAGCATCACCGAGGTGATCATCGTCGAATTCTGCTTCTCCACACCGCGCATCATCATGCACATGTGCTTGGCCTCGATCACCACCGCAACGCCCAGGGCGCCGGTGACTTGCTGGACCGCATCGGCGATCTGGCGGCTGAGGTTTTCCTGGATCTGCAGGCGGCGGGCGTACATATCGACGATCCGCGCGACTTTCGACAGGCCCAGCACTTTGCCACTCGGGATGTAAGCGACGTGGGCCTTGCCGATGAACGGCAGCAGGTGGTGTTCGCACAACGAGTACAGCTCGATGTCTTTCACCAGCACCATTTCGCTGTTGTCGGAGCTGAACAAGGCACCGTTGGTGACTTCTTCCAGTGTCTGTTCATAACCGCGGCAGAGGTACTGCATGGCTTTGGCGGCACGCTTGGGCGTGTCGAGCAGGCCCTCGCGGGAGACGTCCTCGCCCAGTTGGCCGAGAATCGCGGTGTAATTCTGTTCCAGTGTCACAGAGCTGTATTCCGTATGGGTTCTAGAGGGGTACGGTTTCTGTCTGTACCAATTTTGTACCAATCAGGCTTTGCTCCAGCTTCCCGACTTCGCTCCAGTCTTCACTGGAATTGATCCACCGGGCATAAGTCGTCAGCAGCATTTGCACGCTGTGGCCGAGCTGATTCGCAATGAACCCGAGGTTCATGCCTGCCATTAGGCACATGGTAGCGTAAGTGTGCCGGCAGTTGTATTGCCGTCTGGCTCTGATCTTCAGTGCCACCAGTGCCGCCTTGAAGTGTTTGTCGGTCACGCTGGCCTGCTGGATGAACTCAAAGTTCTTGGTCGGCGGGAACACGTATGGCGATTGCTTGTGCTGGCGCCGGCTCTGTTTCGCCCTCAACGCGGCCACGCTCCTGGTCACCACAATCGCATTCAATGCCCTGCTGTTCAGCATGACTCGCCGTGTCTCGCGGGTTTTTGTGCGCTCCTCGATCTTGTAGTCAGCCACGATTCTGCACACGTTGGCGACACGACCCTCTGTATCCACCTCATCCCAGCGCAACGCCGCTATCTCACCTGGCCGCATGCCGGTATAAAACGCGAACTCAAAGTAGGCCGCGTATAACCGATGCCACCGAACTCTTTGTCGCAGCGCTTGAGGACGCCCGTCAGTACCTCAACGAGTTCTTTGCGCTCATCGATCAGCTTGCTCACCTCATTAGCGGAGCTGGTCAGCGTCTTCCATCCATTCCTCAGCCATGATTTCGAAGTGCTCGGCCGGCTCCCATGGAGAAGGGATAACGTTCGTTACCCAGTCTGACCAGTGCTCAACGCTTTCGCCGCGCGCGATGCGCTCAGCCTTCATCCTGTCGCCCATGGCCCGCAGTTCCTGGGCTCGGCGCTCGGCGTCTTCCTTGTTGAGGCAGGGGTATTCCTCGCCAGGTCCAACACTGTGAATCGCCCAGAGTTCGACCTTTGGTTCAGCCAGAGCTTGGCGAAACGCACAGACTTCTTCGCAGAGGGCCGGTCCGGCGTGTGCAATATCCGGATGGCTTTCCATCCATGCCAGCGCTCGCTCGACCATCTGGCGATCAATCGTCAGCATTTCTATTGCTGGTGCTGACGGCCGTGTCAGGGCTTCAATGATTCGTTCTATTCCGGACATGAGTGAGCCTCGCCCGCCGTTCACCGGCAGGCTAGTTGGGGTAAGGTGGTTGAGAGTTTGTAAATTAGGTTTACGACGGGATAGCAGATGGAAAACGAAGAAAACTCCGCCCTATACAAAGCAATCGGAATGGCGACAGTGAGCTCGCAGTTATTCGAAAAGATTTTTGTCTTAGCCGCTAAATTTGCGTTCAAGCAACCAGACGTCAGGACTATAGAAGATATCGTTCCGGTGAGGATGGATACTGCTTTCAAGCAGCCGGTCAAAGCTTTGTTGAAGGAAATATCCGAAGCGGTTCCCTCGCAGGAGCTCGAAGATCGAATAAACGCCCTCATTGAAAAGCGTCACAGGATTGTTCATCGAATAGTTGAAGAAACAGGCTGGCCAGGCGTCCAAGCTACTGATGAGCAACGCCTAAAAATTGGTCAGCTATGTGACGACGTTATTGAGGAAAGCAAGCTTCTTTCGACTGTGCTGTATGACTTGACGCTCAAGTGGATGGCTAATATCCCAGAGCTTCGTGGCGCACTTGAAGATCAAAATATTAGCCCCTTGTAGATGAGCCTGAGCATGTCGTGAGGGGCGATTATCATGGCGCCACCTTCTGGCCGAGCAGCACATCGCTGACGACCTCCCAGAGCTGGGCCGGTGACCACTGGAACCAGTCGAAGACCGTGTCGGGCTCGATGCCTACTCGGCAAGTCGAGTGGGCGCCGGCCGGGTACTCGCCGCGCTTCGCCATGATTGTCGCCACACGCCCATCACCGCCGGGCTCGGTGCGGTGATAAACGTACGCGGTGCTGTCGTAATCCTTCCCAGCCGGCACCTCAAACGAGGGGAGCGGCGTTAAATCAGCGTGACCATCCGGAGTCCATGGGCGCCCGCCATTTGCTGATCGCTTGCCTTCGTGCAGGTACAGCACGAATTCGCCGTCATGCTTTCTCTGCATGGCGTAAACGTGGTTGATCTGCGTTCCGACCAGCACGCGGGAAGTGAAGTCGAAGCGGTGATCGTGGATCGCCGAGTGCTCGAAGCAGGCGCGGCGCGGCAACTCCGGGTGCCAGACATGCAGCCGCTGATTGCCCTTGAGCTGGACCTGCACGAAGCCCAGGCCGTGGAGGGTGATTTTGTCGGTCATTACGTCGTCGATGATCATCAGTAGTCGCCCCAGCCCAGGCTCTGGATGTACTCGTTGGGGATGATCAACTTTTCGGCGACTGTCGCCTCATTCACCACCGACAAGTCACCGAAGTAACCCAGCGCCGCACGGGCGCGCTCCAAGGTAAGCTCGGCATGCCCAAGCTGGCGCGACTTGCGCAATTTGTACGAGCGCAGGGCGTGGGCCTTGTCTGGATATGCAAAGCGCTTGCTATGCGCATCGGTTTCCTTGAGCACGCGCTTGCGGCGTTTCTTCACGGCGTCTGCCGTCCAGCTGTGCTGGTAACCGTTAATTATGTCCATGGTGTATCCATCAGCGATGTACCAGCACTGCGCCGTTTCACCGATCACCGTGTAGGTGATGCAGTGTATTTCGAGGCCGTCAGGGCCGATTTCATCGACAAAGCGGTAATGGTCCGGTCCGACCTTTATCTTTTCCATGGGCATGACTGTTCCTTTGCCGCTATCACGGCTGACTTTGAAGGGGGAGGGAGTTACTGCGGGGTGTTGTTCAGGCGTTTTATTTTTCGCCGGCCGTTAATCCGGGAAAAGCATATTCTTGGAGTTGCCTTTCTGGAGTGCGTATAAATATTCGCCCAAGGTATATCCAACCACTTGTTTGGTTCCCAAGCAGCGAGATACGGTAGAGCTGGAGAAAGGTCGACCACAGGA
This sequence comes from Pseudomonas sp. LB3P81, assembly GCF_054897965.1. Classification (NCBI taxonomy): domain Bacteria; kingdom Pseudomonadati; phylum Pseudomonadota; class Gammaproteobacteria; order Pseudomonadales; family Pseudomonadaceae; genus Pseudomonas; species Pseudomonas sp. LB3P81. The sequence goes on from NZ_JBUBVG010000001.1 coordinate 5,508,538, forward strand.
CTGATGTGCAGCGAAAGCGAGTCGCGAGACTCGAAACTGCCAACGCATGACAATTGGGTAGCGCGATGAAAAAAAAGTCATCATCAGAGCAGCACCTTCAACTCCGGGTACGCGAACTTGGGCAGTTGTTCAACTCGATGGATCCGACACCTTTTCTTAACAAGGATCTTGATCGCGACGCGGAAGCGTTCATCGAGACCTGGGCGGCGCAATTCAAGTCAGACTGCCAGCTCAGGATTACAATCCACCTTGAGCACCTGCCCGCAGAAGTCGATCCAAGCGCGATCATGGTCGAGGCAATCCACAATTACTTTGATCATAAAGCAGGTCTCGTACGCGGTAAGTTGAAGCTTCTCCTTTGGGAAGGACGTATTAGCCTATTGATCGGCATCGCCTTTGTGAGCCTGTGCCTAATCTTGGCCGATGTTATTCGTCAACTTGGCGCTGGCGCTGTCGTCAACATAGCGCACGAAAGCCTGGTGATCGGTGGCTGGGTAGCAATGTGGCGACCGATGCAGATTTTTCTATACGACTGGTGGCCGCTTTTACGATCGATTCGTGTCTACAAGACCATAAGCCATGCACATGTTCGAGTGGTGCAAGGTAAATAATGTCTACGCAAGCTGTAATTCGATCTCGGGCAGGCCAGGCATTGGCCCGCTGAGGTAGATGCGCTTCATGCGGCCACCTACTGTTGTTCTTGGCGGAGGGCTTGTTGAACCGCTTCGACCACGCGGCGCAGGTACGTGAATTCGTGGTTTTCTTCGACGGCCTTACCATCGAGCGGGTAAGGCCACTCCTCGCCGAACAGCTCGGTCAGCAGCTTGCTGTGATGCCAGCATTCGTTTGAGCTCTCGATGCTGCGCAGAACATCGATGTCATGCCAAAGCTCGCAGGCTTCACCTTTGCTCAGCTCGCCCATTTCCCAGTCGTGACGTCCGGTCTGTTGCCTACGGCGCTGGACGATGCACTTCTTGGCCAAGGTATGCAGCGCGTCACCGCTGAATACGGTGGAGCTGATGCCTCGATCCAGGCAGTTCAGAACGTAATCCCAACCGCAATCGGCGACAAACTCCGCGACGGTGCGCGGGCCCATGCCACCCCAATAAGCATTCCAACTCTTGTCCCGGCAGTTGATCGTGATCTTGCCTTGGGCAGTCTGGTAGTTCGGATTGGACTCGGTCGGGCAGTCGCGCCTGCCGAAGTCCTCGAGGAACACGGTGATCGAGTCGAGCCGCGGCGCGCCGGTGATCACCAGCTTCGTCACCGTCGAGCGCACAACCTTCAGTGGCTCAGCGATTTTGTATTCTGTGGGCATGGAGGAACCTTGGCCGGTGTTCGGCTACAGTGAGTTGGTCATCGAAAAGGAGATCGAACATGCAATGTTTAATTTGCCAGGCAGCCTCTAAAACTGCCCACATCACTAGCAGCTGGTCAGAGGTCAGATGCTCGTCTGGGTGTGGACACTTTAGGGTCTCAGCGAACCTGGTTGCGAAGATGAAGTTCAAGAACGAATTCTTTGATGTTGAACGAACAAGACAATGGCTCGAGATGGCTCGGCACGAGGGACCCGCACCGTTGATATCGACCTACGACTACAACGTTTCTTTATTACATCGTGTCACTAAAGAGCGATCTGACCACTTGCCGAGTCGTTCTGGTAAACCGGTAACGTCGGAATAAATGGGTTTCTTATTTCGCCCCGCTGAAGTGCCAACTACATCGCAGCGATGGTTCGGCGCCATATGGGGCGTCCTATGCCGGGTCATGCCCGGCCGGCTGGCATGATTCGTTGAAGTGGGCTATTGGTTGATGATCCGTAATCAGTCCGGATCAAAGAGGGTTCATCTATGGCTATCGATAGGTCGCCGGGGTTCTTTCACTCACACGCCAGCGGCAACCAGGCACTTGTGCGCTTCAAATGGGGCGCTGATAACGATCCCGTACCCGTCGGCGTGCGGGTGGTGGCGCAACTAGACCCAAGGGGCGAATGCCTGATAGGTGAGTCTGACGGCCCATTCCAGAGCATTGACGATGCAAAAATGTGCGGGATTGAGCTGGCCAACAATTGGTATGACCGAGGTAATGGATAAGCTCTTAGCGCCATAGGTGAGGGTGGGTCAGGCGATTGGCGTCATTTGAATTTATGGGCTATTGCTTGATTGCCCAGATCCGGGCATCAGGGAGATAGATATGCGCTTGGTGACTGACCGGCCAGGACCGGTGGATTACGTCCATTCCAGCGGGGAGCAGGCGACGATCGATTTCTTTTGGGGTGAGACCTTAAACGCAGCCCCCATCGGGATCGTTATTTTGCTGAAGGGCAGGGATAAGCCGATAAAGCTCGGCGAGGAAATAGGCACCTGGAGCACATTTGGCGAAGCCAGGCGACGCGGTATCGAGCTGGCCTCCAGATGGATTCAGCGCGACAGCTAATTGCTGTCCGCCGGCGCTCAGGCGCAATCGGTGAGGGTGGGTCAGTCGGCCGCTGTCGATTCCGGCGAGTAGTCCAGCCACGAAAGCTTGGTCGCTGACTTTCGCCTCAAATCGTCCTGAGGCAGCTTGATCTTCGCTCTGATTATTACGTCGCGGCACCGCCCCAGCTTGCGGATGCGCTCGGCGTAGTCGGCGGCGTACTGGGGGGGCATCGAACATGCTGCTGAGCTGGGCGACCCGCTTGCCGGCGTCTAGGAGCCATGAGTCTGCATTTTTCAGTTACCATTGCGTATCTGGGGATGGATAGCGACAACTCGCACGCATTGCACATGGAAGGGAATCGATAACATGGATGGTGTGCATTCTGTACAAGTCATCGCCGTGACCGGCGGAAAGGGTGGCGTCGGCAAGACGACTGTGGCTTTGAACCTTTCATTGGCGCTTGCGGAACTTGGAAGGCGCGTAATATTGCTAGATGGCGATCTTGGCTTGGCGAATATCGATGACCTGTTGGGGCTTTCCCCGCAGTACACGCTTGCCGATTTAATTGAAGGTCGCTGTGAGCTATCTGATGTACTGATGCAGGGTCCGGGCGGGGTGCGAATCGTCCCCGCGGCTTCAGGCATCCAGAGCATGGTGCATTTGTCTCCGGCTCAGCACGCAGGCCTGATCCATGCCTTCAGTGAAATCGATAACAGTCTCGATGTGCTGGTGATTGACACCGCTTCGGGCATCGGCTCGTCGGTGGTCAGTCTCGTTCGGGCAGCCCACGAAGTCTTGCTGGTGGTCTGTGACGAACCGACCTCGATCAGTGATGCATACGCACTGATCAAACTGCTTAATCGTGATTACGGAATGGACCGTTTCCGGGTGCTGGTCAACATGGCGCAGAGCCCGCAGGAGGGTCGCGCCTCGTTCGCTAAATTGACCAAGCTCACCGATCACTTCCTCCACGTAGCCCTGCGGTATGTGGGAGCGGTTCCGTACGATGAGTGCGTGCGTAGGGCCGTGCAGAAGCAGCGAGCCGTCTACGAACACTTTCCACGCTCCAAGTGCGCCCAAGCATTTCTGGCAATCGCCCGAAAGGTCGATGCTTGGCCATTGCCGAGCAGCCCCAGAGGGCATGTGGAGTTCTTCGTTGAGCAGCGCGTAAAAAATCGAGAAGGTGACAGTCCTCTCTAGGCAGTATGAGCGGCGCCTAGGGAGGGAATGAAGCTTGTACCAATTTTTGTACCACTGACCGTGTAAAGCAGGTTAAAACCGGGTATTCCAAAGTAAGGAAGTGCCCGGTTTCATTGGCCCTGAGTACGGTGCCTTACCCCTTTAGAATCGCGGTGTAATTCTGTTCCAGGGACATGAAACTACCTGTGGGGTTTTACGCAAAGGGCAAGGGTACGGTGGCAAACACGGCGCTGCAAGCTTGACGCAACAGCTTTACTCGTCGCGACCTTCCATCATGGTGCGTTTAAGCATCACATAAACCGCTCCGGCGCCGCCGTGTTTGGCCTGGCACGAGGTGAAGCCGAGCACTTGTGAATGCTGGCGCAGCCAGGTGTTGACGTGGCTTTTGATCATCGGGCGCTTGCCGTCCAGGCGCACGGCCTTGCCGTGGGTGACGCGCACGCAGCGGATTTCGAATTTGGTCGCTTCGGCCAGAAAAGCCCAGAGGGTTTCCCGGGCCTTTTCCACGTTCATGCCGTGCAGGTCGAGGCTGCCTTCGAACGGGATCTGGCCGATCTTGAGCTTGCGCATCTGGCTTTCCTGCACGCCGTCGCGCGCCCACATCAGCTCGTCTTCCGGACCGACGTCGATCACGAACTGATCGGACAGACCGTCAACGGTAGTGGCATCGGTGCGCACGGTGGCGGCTTGGCGCAGCTTGGCGATCTGCGCGCGGTCAGCCTTGGGTTTGCCGGTTTCGGCGCGGTCGTGCTTGATCGGCTTGACGCCATGGATCGCGCTTTTGAACAGGGAAAAATCGTCTTCTTGCATGTCAGCCTCCGCGAAGGGCGGCCAGTTTACCCAAGTCGAGACACGATCGATAACAATTGGGGCCCGCCAACCTGCCGAGCCTTCAATTCAGTCGTGTTTTTTCATCAAATGCGGGGACATGTTCAACTCTTGCGACTGGCGCGCACGGCGACGGCAACGCCGCCACAGCCATACGCCCAGATAGAGCAGGAACAGGCCGACCGCCAGAATGATGGCCGAGCCCAGCGGGCTGGCGTTCAGCTCGCCGAGTGCCGGCGGGCGGCCCAGCAAGCTCGCGGCGCCGGCCATCGCCAGCAACACACCGCACGTTGCCAGTAAGGCAGCGAACGCTGCGCCGAAACGAAAACGCCAGTTGCGTTGGCCTTTGGGCCGCAAGCGGCGTGCGTCAAAACCATCGGATAACTTCATTCCGACCTTCCTCAATGGGTATCGGCCCTTCGACCGGGAGTTGACCGGGATGTTCCTGAGGCTAAGACATTTACAACTAATGAGAGGCTTTTGCGGATGAGCGGCGGCATGAACCGCTCATCAAGCGTAGATCAGATCAGATCGTGGGTCAGGGCGAGGGTGGCGAAGTTGTCCGCCATGATCGCCATTTCGGTCTGTTGAACGTGGTCTGCGCTCAACACGCCGCCCTTGTAGGGCAAATCGCGCGTTGCGCAGGCGTCTTCAACCAGAGTGCAACGAAAGCCCAGGTTTTTCGCGGCACGAACGGTGGTGCTGACGCTGGAATGGCTCATGAACCCGCAAACGATCAGGTCCAGCGAACCGAGATTCTGTAGGCGCTCCAGCAGTTCGGTGCCGTGAAACGCACTCGGCAGCAGTTTGCCGATGACGGTTTCGTCGGCCTGTGGTTCCAGCCCCGGGATGAACTCACCGCGCTCGCCTTGCGGGTCGAACAGCCCGCCGACGGTGCCAAGGTGACGCACATGCACGATCGGCCGGCCGGCGGCGCGGGCAGCGCTCACCAGTTGCTTGATGTTCGCGACGGCAGCATCCATGCCGACCAGGGCCAGGGGGCCGCTGAGGTATTCTTTCTGGGCATCGATGATAACCAGGGTCGCATGGCCCAGATTGGCTGCTGCATAACCGCGGCCACTGAGTTGAAACATCGTTTTTGGAACGGACATTCTGGGGCTCCTTCGAGTGGGGCTTTTGCGACATTGTCCTCTGGCTGAGCGCTTCTGTGAATCGCTACCATCGCAGGGGCCGTCGTTGCTGGCCCACAGCGTGGTCAAGATACTCGTTTTGTTCAATGGCCAACGCAAAAAATGGATATGTCCTACATCTGAGCCGATGTTTTTCCTGCGTCGTCGTGGCGCGTTTTGGCTGGTAGAATCGCCAGTCGTTTTTTCTGGAGTTTGCCCCCGTGATCACTTCCCGACTTCGTACCCTGCGTGACCATATCCGTTGGGCCGTCAGCCACTTCCATGGGGAGGATCTGTTTTTCGGCCATGGGACCGACAACGCCTGGGACGAAGCCCGTCAACTGGTGTTGGGTGCGTTGCACCTGCCGTGGGAAATTGCTGACAGTTACCTCGACTGCAACCTCGAAGAGGACGAGGTGGTCAAACTGCAACGCATGCTCAAGCGCCGTATCGAAGAACGCATCCCGACCGCTTACCTGCTGGGTGAAGCCTGGTTCTGCGGCATGTCGTTCATTGTCGACGAGCGCGTGTTGATCCCGCGTTCCCCCATTGGCGAGCTGATCGAGAAGCATTTTGAACCATGGCTCGGCGCCGAGCCTGCGCGGATTCTCGACCTGTGCACCGGCTCTGGCTGCATCGGTATTGCTTGTGCCTATGAGTTCCAGAACGCCGAAGTGGTGCTGGCCGACCTGTCGTTCGAAGCGCTGGAAGTGGCCAACAAGAACATCGAGCGTCATGGCGTCGATGAACGTGTGTACACGGTGCAGGGCGATGGCTTCGACGGTTTGCCGGGTCAGCGTTTCGACCTGATCGTGTCGAATCCGCCTTACGTCGATGCGGAAGATTTTGCTGATATGCCAGAGGAATACCAGCACGAGCCCGAGCTGGGTCTGGCGTGTGGAGACGATGGGTTGAACCTGGTGCGTCGCATGCTTGCCGAAGCAGCGGAGCACCTGACCGAGAAGGGCTTGCTGATTGTCGAAGTGGGCAACAGCCAGGTTCACGTTGAAGCGTTGTACCCGGAAGTCGACTTCGCCTGGCTCGATTTCGAGCGCGGCGGGCATGGTGTGTTCATGTTGAGCGCCGAGCAGTGCCGCGAGCATCAGGCGTTGTTCGCGTCCCGCGTGTAACCCCGATCACTGTGGCGAGGGAGCTTGCTCCCGCTCGAGCGCGAAGCGGTCGCAAAACAAGCGGCCGCGGTTTATCTGGATGAATGCGGCGTCTGGTTTCAGGGCTGCTTCGCAGCCCAGCGGGAGCAAGCTCCCTCGCCACAATTGGGTTTGACGCTGATTATCGGTGCGTCGCAATCCAGATCAACAACCCCGCCTGAAACACCGCAAACGCCACCAGGCACGTAATGGTGAAACGCAGCCCCGCGTCTTCACGCTTGTACTTGCTGACCTTTTCCTCGTGCTTCTTCAGCTTCACTTCCTGCTCGGCCAGGTTCTGCTCAGCCTGTTGGAGCATCTGCGCAGCCTCGAGAATTTCCACCTGCTGCAGCTTTTCGGTGTTCCAGTCGGCCAACAGGTCGCCGACCTGCACCTCTTTGACGCTGCCCTTCAAATGCTGGGCGTCGGCATAGGCTACGTCGAAACCGTGCACCCGCAGAAAATGATCGCGGCGCAGGCGCGTGTCTTCGTTCAGCGCGTCCTTGTTGCTCAGGTCGGTGCCGTCGACGGTGTAGCCGGGCCAGCGCTTTTTCGCCCAGGTAATGCCTTGGGCCGCCATGTAGCGCCCGATGCCGCGATTCATCGGTTCAATCTGCAAACCGCTGTCCGGCCCGAAATGCACACGTTTGCTGGCGTGATCGACCCACACATCAAGGTTATTCTGTTCCTTGCGCACCCGCTGGCCTGGCAGCGAAATGGTCATGCGCAACAGGCTGTGTTGCTTGTCGTTGCGTTCGGCGTAGCCGAATTCGACAAAGCGCAAGGGCCGCCCGCCAGTGTTGCGATCGGTCTGCAACGGCGCCAGACGGAGCATCTTGTGGTGCTCGACGTGTACGTCCGCCCATGGCAGCTCGACCGCTGGCGGTGCGTCTTTTTCAGCGGTGGTGTCGGGTGAAGTCGGGGTATCAGTCATAACGGCGAGATCCTGTCCAAGCTCAGCTTGTCGCCAGTCATAACGCTGGTGACAAAGGCTTATCGGCCGTTTTTTTCAGGACTGGAGGGCAAAAGCGCTTAACTGGAGCGAAGTCCGTCAATAAACCCGAGGATTCGCGTGCCGAGCTCGGCCGCGAGTGGCAATTGCGGATCTTTATAAGAGGCCAATTGCCGTTTGACGTCGTTGGGCACGATGCGCATGACGTGGTTCATGCCCTCGATCAGCGCCAGTTCGGCGTCGGGTTTGGCGGCCTTGAGCATCCTGGCGTCGCCGACACCGACCTGAATGTCATTGCTGCCCTGAATGATCAACGCCGGCATTTTCAATTTAGCGAACGCCGCCGCCGGGTCCTGGCGGAACAGCGAAATCAGGTACGGCTGCACACTCGGGCGGAAAATCACCTGCAACTGCGGCGGCACATTGTCGTCGGTGCGGCCGGCCTTGAGGCTGTCCAGCAATTCGTTGCTGCGCAGCATCAGTGGCGGCGGCAGGCGATTGCCCAGTTGCTGGCGCAACACCTGATCGATCGGCCGGGCGCTGCCGGACATGGAAATCACCGCCGCGGCATCGACGGCCGGTGCCGCGAGGCTGGCGATCAGTGCGCCTTCGCTGTGGCCCAGCAGAATCAGTGGGCCGAATCGCGGATCGGTTTTGAGCTTCTGGCCCCAGGCTTCGGCGTCGGCCACATAGGCCTCCACGGACAGATTGCGTTCGTCCGGCGTCGCCGCCAGGCTCGCCGCTACGCCGCGCTTGTCGTAACGCACGCTGGCAATGTTGTGTTTGGCCAGCACCCAGGCGAGGCGCTTGAGGCTGTCGTTGCGCCCACCGTCGGGGTTGTTGCCGTCACGATCTGTAGGGCCGGAGCCGGAAATGATCAGGACAACCGGCACGGGTTTGTCGGATTTTGGCAGCAACAACGAGCCGAAAAGCTCCCCGGTGCCGGTATCCAGTGTGATCGGCCGTTGCAGGACCGTGGCCTGTACGAAGCCGGTAAACAAAGTAAGGCTCAAGGCTAAAACTCGCAGCATCATCACGCCATGATTCACAAAGGTGTCGGTTGGACTCGCGGGCACCCATAAGGTTCGAGGATGAACTACTTGGGTAGCCTGCGTATACTGGCGCGCATTACGTATTCAGGTTCATTTCACGGAGCGTCCTGCATGTCCGGCAATACCTACGGCAAGCTGTTCACTGTCACCACCGCAGGCGAAAGCCATGGTCCGGCGTTGGTCGCCATTGTCGACGGCTGCCCGCCGGGTCTGGAGATTTCCCTGGAGGATTTGCAGCGCGACCTCGATCGCCGCAAACCCGGCACCAGCCGCCACACCACGCAGCGCCAGGAAGCGGACGAAGTCGAAATCCTCTCCGGCATATTCGAAGGCCGCACCACCGGTTGCCCTATCGGCCTGTTGATCCGCAACACCGACCAGAAGTCCAAGGACTACTCGGCGATCAAGGACCTGTTCCGCCCGGCCCACGCCGACTACACCTATCACCACAAGTACGGCGAGCGCGATTACCGCGGCGGCGGTCGCAGCTCGGCGCGGGAAACCGCCATGCGCGTGGCGGCCGGGGCGATTGCCAAGAAATACCTGGCCACCCAGGGCATCGTCATTCGTGGCTACATGAGCCAGCTTGGCCCGATCGAGATCCCGTTCAAGACCTGGGATTCGGTGGAAGAGAACGCCTTTTTCAGCCCTGATCCGGACAAGGTGCCAGAACTGGAAGCCTATATGGACCAGTTGCGTCGCGACCAGGATTCGGTCGGCGCGAAGATTACCGTCGTCGCCGAAGGCGTGATGCCGGGCCTCGGCGAGCCGATCTTCGACCGTCTCGATGCCGAACTGGCCCATGCGCTGATGAGCATCAACGCGGTCAAAGGCGTGGAAATCGGCGCCGGTTTCGCCAGTGTTTCTCAGCGCGGCACCGAACACCGCGATGAAATGACGCCGGAAGGTTTCCTCAGCAACAACGCGGGCGGCATTTTGGGCGGGATCTCGTCCGGTCAGCCAATTGTTGCGCATCTGGCATTGAAGCCGACCTCCAGCATCACCACGCCGGGCCGGTCCATCGACATCCATGGCAACCCGGTAGAGGTCGTCACCAAGGGCCGTCACGACCCGTGCGTCGGCATCCGCGCCACGCCGATTGCCGAAGCGATGATGGCCATCGTGCTGATGGATCACCTGCTGCGTCACCGCGGGCAGAATGCCGATGTGCGCGTGAGCACGCCGGTGCTGGGTCAGCTTTGATGGCTGATCTTTACGCCGCTGCGGTCTGACGGCCGTGGCGGCGCTTCCGTACTGGCGGCTCTCCAGTTTCTATCTGTTCTATTTCGCCTTGCTCGGTTCGACAGCGCCGTTTCTGGCGCTGTACTTCGATCACCTGGGTTTTTCCAGCGCACGCATCGGCGAGCTGGTAGCGATCCCGATGCTGATGCGTTGCTTCGCACCGAACATCTGGGGCTGGCTCGGTGACTACACCGGCCGGCGGCTGGCCATCGTGCGTTTCGGCGCGGTCTGCACGTTGCTGACGTTTTCGCTGATTTTCGTCAGCAAGACCTACGCCTGGCTGGCGATGGTCATGGCCTTGCATGCGTTTTTCTGGCACGCGGTGTTGCCGCAGTTCGAAGTCATCACCCTGGCGCATTTGAAGGGTCAGACGCAGCGTTACAGCCAGATTCGTTTGTGGGGCTCCATCGGTTTCATCATCAGCGTGGTTGCGCTGGGGCGGTTGTTCGAATGGCTCAGCCTCGACATTTACCCGGTGGCGCTGGTGCTGATCATGGCCGGAATTGTGGTCAGCAGCCTGTGGGTGCCGAATGCCCAACCGGTTCAGGGTGAAAGACTGGCGGTTGACGGGTTTCTCAAGCAACTGCGCAGCCCCGGTGTGTTGGCGTTTTACGGCTGCGTGGCGCTGATGCAGATGAGCCACGGTCCGTATTACACCTTTCTGACCTTGCACCTTGAACGATTGGGGTACAGCCGTGGCTTGATCGGCATGCTCTGGGCGCTCGGCGTGGTGGCCGAAGTGTTGATGTTTCTGGCCATGAGCAAGATCCTTGCGCGCTTCTCGGTGCGCCGGGTGCTGCTGGCGAGTTTTCTGCTGGCGGCGCTGCGCTGGTTGTTGCTGGGTTCGTTCGCCGAATTTGTCTGGGTGCTGCTGTTTGCCCAAGTGCTGCACGCGGCGACGTTTGGCAGCTTTCACGCGGCTGCCATCCAATTCGTGCAACGTAGCTTCGGTGCGCGCCAGCAAGGGCAGGGCCAGGCGTTGTATGCCGCGCTGGCCGGCACCGGCGGCGCACTGGGTGCGTTGTACTCCGGTTATAGCTGGAATGCCCTCGGGGCCACGTTCACCTTTAGTATTGCCAGTCTGGCAGCGTTCGCCGCTGCCGTTATCATTGCCACACGTATGCAAGAGGACAGGCCATGAGCCTTACCCGTGAACACCTCGCCCAGGAAATCATCGACGCCGGGCGTTTTCTGTATGGCCGCGGCTGGTCGCCGGCCACCAGCAGCAATTATTCGACCCGGCTGTCGCCGACCGAAGCCTTGCTGACGGTGTCCGGCAAGCACAAAGGCCAGTTGGGCCTCGATGATGTGCTGGCCACGGATCTGTCGGGCAACAGCCTGGAACCGGGCAAGAAGCCGTCCGCCGAAACCCTGTTGCACACCCAGCTCTATAGCTGGCGCCCGGAGATCGGCGCGGTGCTGCACACCCATTCGGTGAACGCCACGGTGCTGTCGCGCCTGACGCCGGAAGATTTCATCGAGTTCGAAGACTACGAACTGCAAAAAGCCTTTAGCGGCGTCTCGACCCACGAATCCCGGGTGCTTGTGCCGATTTTCGATAACGATCAGGACATTGCGCGGCTCGCCGCCGAGGTGCAGCCTTGGCTGGAAGCCCATCCCGATTGCGTCGGCTATCTGATCCGCGGTCATGGCCTCTACACTTGGGGCGCGCGCATGAGCGATGCCCTGCGGCAGATCGAGGCCTTTGAATTTTTGTTCGAGTGCGAGTTGAAGACGCGCTCGCTCTTCAACCGTAAAGCATGAACCGTTAAGTTAAGGAGTTGCCCTGATGAGCAGCCTGTCCGTCTACCACGTCTCAAGCCCTGATATTCCGAACAAGGTGCTGACCCATTTCGAAGACATCGCTTCGACCCTGGCCGAGCAGGGCGTGCGCTTCGACCGCTGGCAAGCGGCGGCGAAAATTCAGCCGGGCGCCAGCCAGGAAGAGGTGATCGCCGCGTATCAGGAGCAGATCGACAAACTCATGACCGAGCGCGGCTACATCACCGTCGATGTGATCAGCCTGAACAGCGACCACCCGCAAAAAGCCGAGCTGCGCGCCAAGTTCCTCGACGAACACCGCCATGGCGAAGACGAAGTACGATTCTTCGTCGCCGGCCGTGGCTTGTTCACCCTGCACATCGACGATTACGTGTACGCCGTGCTGTGCGAGAAGAACGACCTGATCTCGGTGCCGGCCGGCACGCCGCACTGGTTCGATATGGGCGAGCATCCGCATTTCGTCGCGATCCGCCTGTTCAACAATCCCGAAGGCTGGGTGGCCAATTTCACCGGCGAAGACATCGCCAGCCGCTTCCCGCGTCTTGAGGACTGAGCCGATGCCGATCAAAGCGATTCTCACCGACATCGAAGGCACCACCAGCGCGGTGAGTTTTGTGTTCGACGTGCTGTTTCCATACGCCGCCAAACACCTGCCGGACTTCGTTCGCCAGCACGCCACGCGCGCCGACGTGGCTGAGCAACTGGCCGCCGTTCGCCGGGACAGCGATGAGCCGGACGCGGACGTCGAGCGCGTGATCGAGATCCTCCTGGGCTGGATCGCCGAAGACCGCAAAGCCACGCCGCTCAAGGCCTTGCAAGGCATGGTCTGGGCGCAGGGCTATCAGGCCGGGCAGTTGAAAGGCCACGTGTACCCGGACGCCGTCGAAGCGCTGAAGCGCTGGTATCAGGAGGGTTTCAAACTGTTTGTTTACTCTTCGGGTTCGATTCAGGCGCAAAAACTGATTTTCGGCTGCTCGGAAGCGGGGGATTTGGCGCCGTTGTTCAGCGGCTACTTCGACACCACGTCGGGGCCCAAGCGTGAAGCGCAGTCTTACCAGCGCATTGCCCAAGCGATTGGCCTTGAGGCTGCGCAGATTCTGTTCCTGTCGGACATTGTCGAGGAGCTGGACGCGGCGCGCACGGCGGGTATGGCGACGTGTGGGCTGGCCCGTGAAGGCGGGGAACTGGCAGGGCATGTGACCGTGGACAGCTTTGCGCGGATCAATCCTTCCGCGTTCTAACCGTCGATACACAAACCCTGTGGGAGCGGGATTGGGTGCAACTTCAGAAACAACTCAGGCCGTGAAGCGAAAGCTTTCACGGCCTGTTTGTTTGCAGCGTTAAAACGGTTTATGCCGAATGATAAGTCGGCAACGCAAACCGCTGCTGGCTCTGCAGCATGGAGATCTGTGGCAGTTCACTGGCCTGTTCAGCCAGGTCGCGGCGGATGGCGCTGATCACCCATGACAGCTGATCACCGGCATGCAGTTGCTGGTAAGAAATCGAGCGTTTGAACACTTTGCCTTCGGTGCTGCGCAAGGTCAGCAGAATGCCACCGTCCGGACGAGGTTGGGTGGTCACTTCGAAGTTGGAGAACAGGGACGAAAATTTTTCCTGGATCAAGTTCATGTCTATCAGCTCCGTAAGCGCTTGAATGGCAAGCATGCAGAGGTAGTTGCAGTGATTGTGCCAGCACCCTTATTTTTAAAAATCGTTATAAATCAATAAGATAATTTTCAGTCTGTTTTCCGTTTTCGTGCAATCTGCATGATTGGCCATCGTGCATCCTGCATTTTGCGAGGTTGGCGTCGATTTCATGGAACCAATCGATGCGTCGGGGATCGCGATGTCGCAGGCCTCGTCCGCGGATACAAAACATTTCAAAAACCGCGTGTACAGCTCAAGAACCGTTGACGTATTTTCGGGCTCAATCACCGTCGCCCGACAATAAAAAAATCGCACGGGAGCATCCATGAGCTACACGACGAACGACACGATTACCTGGGGCATGATGCTCCGCAAACTGCCTTTGATTGCCAAAGCCATCCCGCGGGTGGTGAAGGGCATGAAAGCTGCCAACGTCAAGGACCCGACCCAGCCGTGTGGCCTGGGCTGGAGCTTCGAGCAGGCAACGTTGCGCAATCCCGATGGCCCGGCATTGCTGCAGGGCGCCATGGTGCTCAGCTATTCACAAGTCAATCAGTGGGCCAATCGCATTGCCCATCACCTGATTGCCCAAGGCATCCGCAAGGGCGACGTGGTGGCGGTCTTCATCGAGAATCGTCCGGAGCTGCTGGTGACGATCCTGGCGGTGGCCAAGGTCGGCGCGATCAGCGCCTTGCTCAACACCTCGCAGACTCGCGATACCCTGGCCCATAGCCTGAACCTGGTGGCGCCTGCGGCGATCATCGTCGGTGAGGAGCTGGTGCCGGCGTTTTCAGCGGTGCGCGAGCGGGTCTCGATCAACGCGGCGCGCACCTGGTTTGTCGCTGATCAAGAGACTTACAACCAGCCGGGCATTGCGCCCGACGGCTTCATTAACCTGATGTCGGCGACGGCCGACAGCCCCAGCGACAACCCTGCCAGCAGCCAGCAGGTTTTTTTCGACGATCCTTGTTTCTATATCTACACCTCGGGCACCACCGGCTTGCCCAAGGCCGGCGTATTCAAGCACGGCCGCTGGATGCGCAGCGCCGCGAGCTTCGGCTTGATCGCGCTGGACATGCGCCCCGAGGACATCGTCTATTGCACCTTGCCGCTCTATCACGCCACCGGGCTGTGCGTGTGCTGGGGCTCGGCCATCAGCGGCGCCTCGGGGTTTGCCATTCGCCGCAAGTTCAGCGCCAGCCAGTTCTGGAGCGATGTGCGCAACTACCGTGCGACCACCCTCGGTTATGTCGGTGAACTGTGCCGCTACCTCGTCGATCAACCGCCGAGTGCCGACGACAACCAGCACGGCGTGACAAAAATGATCGGCAACGGCCTGCGCCCCGGTGCATGGCGCGAATTCAAGACGCGCTTTGGCGTGAATCACATCTGCGAGTTGTACGCCGCCAGCGACGGCAACATCGGCTTCACCAACATTCTGAACTTCGACAACACCGTCGGTTTTTCCCTGATGTCCTGGGAACTGGCGGCCTACGACCACGACAGCGGCGCGCCGACCCGGGACGCCACGGGCTTCATGCGCAAAGTGGCCAAAGGCGAGCAGGGGCTGTTGCTGGCGAAGATCGACGACAAGGCGCCGCTGGACGGCTACACCGATCCACAGAAGACCGAAAAAGTCGTGCTCCACGACGTGTTCGAAAAGGGCGACCGTTACTTCAACACCGGCGACCTGCTGCGCAACATCGGTTTTGGCCATGCGCAGTTCGTCGATCGCCTGGGCGACACCTACCGCTGGAAGGGGGAAAACGTCTCGACCACCGAGGTCGAAAACATCCTGCTGCAACACCCGAACATTTCCGAAGCCGTGGCCTATGGCGTGGAAGTGCGCAACACAAACGGCCGCGCGGGGATGGCGGCGATCACACCTGCCGAGTCCCTGGCGACCCTGGATTTCAGCGAACTGCTGGCCTTCGCCCGCGAGCACATGCCGGCGTATGCGGTGCCGTTGTTCCTGCGGGTGAAAGTGAAAATGGAGACCACTGGCACCTTCAAGTACCAGAAGACCCGGCTCAAGGACGAAGCCTTCGACCCAGGCAAAACCGGTGATGATCCAATCTACGCCTGGCTACCGGGAACCGAGACTTACGTGCAGGTCACTGAACAATTGCTGACGGAAATCCACGGCGGCAAGTACCGCTATTGATTGTGGCTATGGCGCGCCTTGAGAAAAAATAAGTGACAGTGTCAGGGGCGCTCGGGAAACTGTCGGCTTTGCGAATAACTGTAAGTGGAGTCTCCAATGTCCGATCAAAGCCGCCAGATGACCCCGGAAGAAGCCGCCGAGTTTGCCGAACAGGTCTTCAACAAGGCGCGCGAGGGCGATGCGGCCATGATGGCTGCGCTGCTGACCAAAGGCCTGCCGCCGAACCTGCGCAACCACAAGGGCGACACCTTGCTGATGCTGGCCGCTTACCACGGCCATGTGGAAACCGTGAAAGTGCTGCTGGAACACAAGGCTGACCCGGAGATCCGCAACGACAACGGCCAGAGCCCGATTGCCGGCGCGGCGTTCAAGGGTGACCTGGCGGTGGTCAAGGCGCTGGTCGAAGGTGGCGCGCAGGTGGAAGGTTCGTCATTCGACGGTCGCACGGCGCTGATGATGGCGGCAATGTTCAACCGCGTTGAAATCGTCGATTACCTGATCAGCAAAGGCGCCGATCCGAAAGCCAAGGATGCCAATGGCGTGTCCGCGCTGGATGCCGCCAAGACGATGGGGGCGGTGGATACCACGGCGCAACTGGAGAAATTGCTCGGCTAACGGCACTTAAGGCAAACGAAAAACCTGTGGCGAGGGAGCTTGCTCCCGCTGGGTCGCGAAGCGGCCCCAAAATCTGGCATGAATTGCAGATTTTTGTGAGTGCTGCGCACTCAAGCGCGAGCAAGCTCACTCGCCACAGTGTTGTTACAAATCCCAAGTTTCGTGATGTCAGTACACCCAAACCTCAACCCGCCGATTCTTGATCCGCCCTTCATCCGCACTGTTGGCCGCCACCGGCATCTCGGCGCCAAAGCCGCGAATCTCGCGAAACACCACACCGCTTTTCACCAGCTCCCGCCGCACCGCCATGGCCCGCAGTTTCGACAGCAGGTCGGCCCGCGCCGGATCGCTCTTGGCATCGCCAAACCCCACCAGCGTCACCTGCTGGTGGGTCTTCTCGTTCTGCTGGATGTAATCGAGCACCCGCGTCAGGTCCTGTCGGGCCTTGTTATCCAGCGTTGCGCTGCCTTCTTCGAAACGGAAATTCACGGTCAGGCGTTGGGCGTGGCGGCTGAGTGCCTGGTAACCCTCCGGCATCAGCGCATTCGGTGTGACGGCCATGGCCTGGACGGTCTGGGCAATAAACCCGTTGGCCGCGACGATGGCCTGGCCTTTGCTGCTTTGGGCGAACGCCACCAAGGCTTCGGCCCAGGGATTTTTGCCGTTGGGCGGCAGGTAAAAGAACAGCCGGCGCGACAGCGGATAGTCTTCGGTGGCAATCAGATTGCTGAGCGGCAACATGGCCTGGGACTGGCCATCGACGATCGCCACGGCTTTGGCCTGGCGCACGTAGGGCAGGCCGATGAAGCCGATGCCCTGCGGATCGAGGCTGACCGCGTCGGACAATTGCTCGCTGGATTCGAAACGTTTCGCTGCGCTGTTCAGCGTTTTCCCACGACGGCTGAGCACCACTTCCTTGAAGGTGTCGTAAGTGCCCGAGTGGTCATCTCGTGCGTACAGATGAATCGCTCCGCCGCTGCCACCGAGTTCTTCCCAGGTGTGGGTTTCGCCGCTGAAGATGCGCGCCAGTTGCTCGGTGTTGAGTTGATTCAGCGGGTTTTGCGGATGAAGGATGATTGCCAGGCCATCAATGGCGATGACTTGCTCGGCACCGGGGCTCTTCAGATCGCCGAGGGATTGCAGGGCCACCAGTTCGCTGTCCTTGATCGGGCGCGAAGAGGCGGCAAGGTCCGCGGTGGCATTTTTCAGGGCGGTGAAGCCGGTGCTGGAGCCGTGGGCCGCGACTTCCACCTCGACCCGCCGACCCTGCGCGGTTTCGCCGACCACCCGCAGTTCGTTGGCGGTGTCCGGGGCTTCGCTGTGGACCTTGTGCAAGCCCTGCTCGCGCATCAGGCCCTCGACCAGTGCCGGGCCCAACGCCGCGCCGATGGTGTTGGAACCCTGGATGCGCATCACCGGCCCCTTTTTGGGCGTCGGCAAGTCACCCGCCGATGCGGTGACTGGCAGTCCGGCGCACAGCATTAACAGGAATAAAACGCGCAGCGTCATGCCGGCACCTTATAAAGCCAAAGAAAGTGCGGGGAGAATAAGTCAGTAAGGTTTCCGAAAAATGACAAGTCAAAAGATCGCAGCCTGCGGCAGCTCCTACAGGACTGGTATATCCATGTAGGAGCTGCCGCAGGCTGCGATCTTTTGCTTTTAGCTCAACTCAAGCCAGATCGGCGCATGGTCCGAGGGCTTTTCCATCCCGCGCAGTTCGTAATCCACGCCGGCATCCTTCACTCGCGGCAACAAGCCGTGGGACGCCATGATCACGTCAATCCGCAGGCCGCGTTTGGGTTCATCCTCAAACCCGCGGCTGCGGTAGTCGAACCAGCTGAAACGGTCGGCCACGTCAGGGTTCAGGTGGCGGAAGCTGTCCACCAGGCCCCAGTTCTTCAGGCGGGCCATCCACTCGCGTTCTTCCGGCAGGAAGCTGCATTTGCCGGTTTTCAGCCAGCGTTTCATGTTGTCCGGGCCGATGCCGATGTCGCAGTCTTCCGGGGAAATGTTCACGTCGCCCATCACCACCAGCGGCTGTTCATTGTTGAACTGGCTTTCCAGCAAGTGCTGCAGATCGTTGTAGAAACGTTCCTTGGCCGGGAATTTGGTCGGATGGTCACGACTTTCGCCCTGTGGGAAATAGCCGTTCATGATGGTCACCGGCACGCCATTGGCGTCGGCGAAGGTGCCCCAGATGAAGCGGCGCTGAGCGTCCTCTTCATCGGTGACGAAACCTTTGTGCAACGCCAGCGGTTCCTGACGCGAGAGCAGGGCGACACCGTAGTGACCCTTTTGCCCGTGGAAATACACGTGATAGCCCAGCGCCTGAACCTCGGCCAGCGGGAACTGGTCGTCGTGGACCTTGGTTTCCTGCAGGCCGATCACGTCGGGTTGATGCTTTTCGATCAGCGCCGCCAGCTGATGGGGGCGAGCGCGCAGCCCGTTGATGTTGAAGGAGACGATCTTCATGGTCGGCAGTCCTGGCAAAAGGGCGATGCTAGCTGACCTGTGGGATTGGGGCTAGGGTGGGGTGAGGGGATTCACTGTGTTCTATCAGATCTGTACTGGCAGCGCCGGCCTCTTCGCGGGCAAGCCCGCTCCCACAGGGGGCCGTGTAGTACACAAAAACTGTGGGAGCGGGCTTGCCCGCGAAGGCGGCAGCTCAGTCGATGAAGATCCTGACTTGGTCTATACCTGTCTGGGGAACTGTGAAGCCCCCCAAAGGCTCGTACCAGTAAGAGCGCAGCCACCCGAGCTGTGCCGGGGAGAATGACCGCTATGCCCGAAACCTCGACCGCCATCGCCGATATCCACATGCTCGACAGCGGCTATTCCCGTGAAGCCCGTTCCCTGTTGTACCAGGCCTACCGCCACGAGCCGACTTTCGGATACCTCTTCGAAGCCGAACGCCCCGGTTATGAACAGCGGGTCCGCGCCACCGTGCGCGAACTGGTCAAACAACACTTTCTTCAGGATTTGCCGGCCATTGGCCTGCTGGTCAACGACCGCTTGATCGGCATCGCGCTGATCGCGCCGCCGCAACGTCGCCTGGGCATCACCGAAAGCTGGGCCTGGCGCCTGCGGATGGTGCTCAGCACCGGGTTTCGCTGCACCCGCCGCTACCTCGAGTACCACGATGCGGTGATGGCGTGCGTGCCGTCCGACTCGGTGCACCTGTTGCCGTTGCTGGGGATTCATCCGCAATTCCAGGGCAAGCACTTTGGCGAGCAGCTGTTGCAGGCAGTGCACAACTGGTGCGCGGTCGATGAGCACTCTGAAGGTGTGGTGCTCGATACCGGGAATCCGCGTTATCTGGAGTTCTACAAGCGTCAGGGTTATGAGGAAATCGGCGAGGTGGCCATCGGGCCGATCCGCGAACACGTGTTTTTTCATGCCAATCCGCAGGTGCTGCAAACCGCCTCGGCATAAACGGTAGAACTTTCGCGGCACGCGAGGCTCTATCACGCTCCCAAGCTCGTGATAGCATCCGCGCCTATGAAGTTTCCAGGAAGAATAACCAGCGGCGTGCTGATGCTGATCACCAGCTGCGCGGCGCTGGCGCAAAGTGAATTGGATGTACGGATCAAACCGTCCAACGACGAACTGAAGGCCAATATAGAAGGCTATATCGGCAGCCTCGGCGATCGTGACGAAGAAGCCTTGTTGCGCTTCAGTCGTGGCGCCGAAGAACAGGCGCGCAAGGCCGCCCAGGCGCTGGGTTATTACCAGCCGCAAATCGACAGCGACGTGAAGGGCGGCAAGACGCCGCGCCTGGTGCTTAACATCGATCCGGGCGAGCCAGTGCATTTGCGCAATGTCACTATTCGCATCGACGGTCCTGCCGCTTCCCTCAAATCCTTTCGTGTACCGAAAAGCGACGCGCTGAAAACCGGCGCGGTGCTCAATCATGGCCGCTACGAAGACGCCAAGCGCCTGATCCAGAACCAGGCTTCACGTTTCGGCTTTTTCAGTGGCTACTTCACTCGGCAGAAGCTGTCGGTCGACCCGCGAGCGGGCGTTGCCGATATCGAACTGATCTACGAAAGCGGTCCGCGTTATGCCCTCGGCAAGGTCAGTTTCGAAGGCGATACGCCGTTCGACGAAGAGCTGCTGCAACGCATGGTGCCGTTCAAGGCGGGTGCGCCTTATGACTCCGAACTGATCGCTGAGCTGAATCAGAATCTGCAGGCAAGCGGCTACTTCGAAGGCGTGCGCGTCGACGCCGCGCCGACCGCGTCCAAAAACGACGTGATCCCGGTGGACGTCAAACTCGAAACCCGCAAACCGCGGACCATGGGCCTCGGTCTGGGTTACTCCACCGACGTCGGCCCACGGGTCAAGGCCAACTGGACCCGGCACTGGGTCAATCCCCAGGGCCACAGTTATGGTTGGGAAACCGAAGTCTCGGCGCCACGGCAGAACGTCGGGCTGTTCTACGACATTCCGCTGGACCCGCCGCTCACCGACAAACTGCGCTTCGCCGGTGGCTATCAAAATGAAGAAATCGCCGACAAGGACAGTCTGAGCAAACTGCTGACCCTCGGCCCCGAGTGGCACAGCAAGTTGCCAAGCGGCTGGCAGCGGGTGGTGTCGCTGAAATGGCAGCGCGAAGAATATCGACTTGGCGACGACTCGGGGCTCAGCACCTTGCTGATGCCTGGCGTCAGCTATTCCTACCTGAAAAGCGACAACCGCATCGACCCGCACAACGGCTATCGCCTGCAATTCGAAACCAAAGTCGCCAAGGAAGGATTGGGCTCCGACACCAACCTGCTTTACGGCACGGCGCTGGTCAAAGGCCTGACCACGGCCTTTGATAAACACCGCTTCCTCGGTCGGGTGCAGGTAGGCGGCAGCGCCACCAACGGCTACAAATCGGTGCCGCCGTCGCTGCGCTTCTTCGCCGGTGGCGATCAGAGCGTGCGCGGGTATGACTATCAGAGCCTGTCCCCGGAAAACTCCGACGGCGACCGCATCGGTGGCCGCTACATGATTGCCGGCAGCGTCGAGTATCAATACTCCATCGCCGAAAAATGGCGGGTCGCGACGTTTATCGACCAGGGCAACTCCTTCAACAAACTCGAACTGCCCGACCTCAAGACCGGCGTCGGTATCGGCGTGCGCTGGGTGTCGCCGGTGGGGCCGATTCGCCTCGATCTGGCTCACGCGATGGACGACGACGGCGGCATTCGACTGCACTTTTCCATGGGGCCTGAGCTGTGAAGCGTGGTTTGAAAGTAACGCTGCTGACGATTCTCGCGATGCTGATGCTGGTGCTGCTGACCGTGACCACGGTGCTGGGCACGGCGACGGGCAGCCGCTGGGCGCTCGGGTTTGTGCCGGGTTTGACCGTCGAGAATTTCCATGGTCGTCTGGGCGGACAGTGGAGCGCCGACCATCTGGTCTGGCAGCAGGACACTAGCCGGGTTGAACTGAGCCAGGTGATTTTTGCCTGGTCGCCGTTGTGCCTGACGCGCATGACCCTGTGCATCGAGCAGTTGAAGGCCGATCAGGTGAGCCTGCAATTCCCGCCGGGCAGCGACGAAGAAAGCAACGGACCGATTACGCTGCCGGACCTGAAATTGCCACTGGCCATCGAGCTGGGCGACGTGCAGGTGGGCCGTCTGCTGTTCAACGGCAGCGAAGAACTCAAAGGCCTGCAACTGGCGGCGCACTGGACCGAGCAGGGTTTACAGATCGATTCCGTGCAACTGCAACGCGACGATCTGAGCCTGAACCTGTCCGGTCTGCTGCAGCCCACCGGCAACTGGCCGCTCAAGGCCGAAGGCAAACTGACCCTGCCTGCGCCCGAACCCTGGGCGCTGGCGCTGAAAATTGACGGCGACCTGCTGAAAACCTTGACGCTCACAGCCGACAGCAGCGGTTACCTGAACGGCCAACTGACCGGGGAGTTGCAGCCGCTGGTGGACAACCTGCCGGCCAAGGTGCGGATCACCGCTGATGGCTTCAAGCCCAGCGCCGATTTGCCGGATACGCTGCAACTCAATCAGCTTGAACTCACCGGCGACGGCGACCTGAAAAACGGTTACCAGTTGCGCGGCAACGCCACGCTGCCCGCCGAGCAAGGCCCGGTCGCGTTGTTGCTGCAAGGCAAAGTCGACGCCAACGGCGCGCAGATCGCCGCGCTGGACCTGACCGCCAACGACAAGCAAAGCCTCAAGCTCACCGGCGTTCTGGACTGGAGCAAAGGCCTGAACGCCACGGCGAAAATCGACTGGCTGGATTTCCCCTGGCACCGGCTCTATCCGCTGATCGACGAACCGGAAGTGGCCCTGCGCAGCTTCAACGGTGAAGTCTCTTACACCGACGGTAAATACCTTGGCAATTTCAAGGCCGCGCTGGATGGCCCGGCCGGGGCGTTCAGCCTGAGCAGCCCGTTCGCCGGTGACCTGACGAAGATCTACCTGCAACAAATCCAGCTCGAAGCCGGGCAGGGCAAGGCCGAAGGGCACCTGAACCTGCAATTTGCCGATGGCATCGCCTGGGATACCGCGCTCGACCTATCGGCGATCAACCCGGCGTATTGGATCGCGGAGCTGCCGGGCATTCTGGCCGGACCACTGCGCAGCAAAGGCGAGATGAAGAACGAAACACTCAGCCTGAACGCGGACCTTGATCTGAAGGGCAAACTGCGTGGACAGCCGGCCGTTCTGCAAGCCAAGGCCGAAGGCAGCGGCGAGCAATGGAACCTCAGCGCGCTGCAAATCCGTCTGGGCGATAACAGCATCACCGGCAAGGGCAGCCTGCAACAGAAACTCGCCGGCCAGATCGACCTCAAGCTGCCGCGCCTGGCGCAGCTCTGGCCGCAATTGCGCGGTCAGCTCAACGGCCGCGTCGATGTCGCCGGTACGCTCAAGGCGCCGCAAGGCAAGCTCGGGTTGCAGGGCACGCAACTGGCGTTCGAAGACAATCGCCTGCAAAGCCTCAACCTCGACGCCACCCTCGACAGCGCGCAGCGGGCGAAAATCGACTTCAAGGGCAGCGGCATTCGGGCCGGCGACACGTCACTGGGGACGTTGACCGCCAGCGGTCAGGGCGATATCAAAAACCAGAAACTGGCGCTCGATCTGCAAGGCCCGCAGCTGAAGTTGGCCCTTGGCTTCGACGGCAATCTGGACAAAGGCAACTGGCGCGGGCGTCTGGCCAGTGGCGATATCCAGCTCGGCGGTCAGGACTGGAAGCTGCAAGGTCCGGCGAAACTCGAACGGCTGGCGGACGGCAAAATCAACTTCGGCGCCCATTGCTGGATGTCCGGGCCGGCCAGTCTGTGCGGTGAAGACCAGCGCCTGATGCCGGAGCCGAAGCTGCGTTACCACCTCAAGCAATTCCCGATCGACAGCCTGGCGCAGTGGCTGCCGAAGGATTTCGCCTGGAAGGGCCGGCTCAACGCCGACTTGCAACTGGACCTGCCGGCCAGTGGCCCGAACGGCCAGATCAGCCTCGATGCCAGCGGCGGCACCTTGCGCATCAAGGACAAGGATCAGTGGCTGGATTTCCCGTACCAGACCCTGAAACTCACCAGCAAACTCACACCCAAGCGCATCGACACTGACCTCAACTTCGTCGGCGGCAAGCTCGGCGAATTGAGTGTGCAGGCGCAGATCAATCCGCTGCCGAAGAACAAACCGCTGACCGGCGCGTTCCGGCTCAATGGCCTCGATTTGTCCGTGGCGCGACCGTTTGTGCCGATGGTCGAGAAACTGAGCGGGCGCCTGAATGGCAGCGGCACGATCGCGGGCACGCTGATGGCGCCTTTGGTGAACGGCAATCTGCTGCTCAGCGATGGTGAAATCTCCGGGCCCGAGCTGCCGATGGACCTTGAAGCCTTGCAACTTCAAGCGGTGATCGCCGGCGAAACCGTGCAATTGAACGGCGGCTGGAAAAGCGGCAAGAGCGGGCAGGGCAGCCTGAACGGCACTATCGGCTGGGGTCAGGCGCTGGTGGTGGATCTGGCGCTCAAGGGCACGCAATTGCCAGTCACGGTCGAGCCGTACGCCAAGCTTGAAGTGGCGCCGGACCTGAAGATCTCGATGAAGGGCGACGAGCTGGCCATCGCCGGCAAAGTACTGGTGCCCCGAGGTGAAATCACCGTGCGCGAGTTGCCGCCATCGACGGTCAAAGTGTCCGATGACACGGTGATTATCGGGCAGCAAACCGAAGAGGGTAAACCGCCGCTGGCGATGAAAATGGACATCGATGTGGCGGTCGGTGAGGACAAACTGAGCTTCGCCGGATTTGGCCTGACCGCCAACCTGCAAGGGCATGTGCACATCGGCGACAACATGGACACGCGCGGCGAGCTGTGGCTCAACGACGGGCGTTATCGCGCTTACGGCCAACGGTTGACGGTGCGCCGGGCGCGTTTGCTGTTTGCCGGCCCGATCGATCAGCCGTATCTGGACATCGAGGCGATTCGCCAGACCGACGACGTCATCGCCGGTATTCGCCTGAGCGGCAGCGCCGAGCAGCCGACCACGCAGATTTTCTCCGAGCCGGCGATGAGTCAGGAACAGGCCTTGTCCTATCTGGTGCTCGGGCGTCCGCTGAGCACCACCGGTGAAGACAACAACATGCTGGCCCAAGCCGCGCTCGGCCTGGGCTTGATGGGCAGTTCCGGGGTGACCGGCAAACTGGCCAGCGATCTGGGGATTCAGGATTTCCAGCTCGATACCCAAGGCAGCGGCAACGCCACGAGCGTGGTCGCCAGCGGCAACCTCTCCGAGAAGCTCAGCCTGCGTTATGGGGTTGGCGTGTTTGAGCCGGCCAACACCATTGCGTTGCGCTACAAGCTGAGCAAGAAGGTTTACCTCGAAGCGGCGGGCGGCGTGGCCAGTTCGCTGGATATCTTCTACAAGCGGGACTTTTAGTCCCCTCAAGATCAAAAGATCGCAGCCTTCGGCAGCTCCTACAGGGTTTTGTGTACACCTGTAGGAGCTGCCGAAGGCTGCGATCTTTTTGTTTTTCCAACCCGCCGTTTATCCGCTAAATACCAAGCAACCTAACTATTGCGTTGACATTCGCTGCCTAGGCAGTAACATCTCGTCATACATTCTCTGCCTAGGCAGCTAATTGGTGGTCAGATGAAACATTTCACCCCGGACGAATTCCACACTTGCCATCTCGGCCTCTTGCTCGGGCGCGCCGCGCTGCTCAAGGACCGGCTCATCGACACGCATATGGAACCCCACGGCATCACCGCCGCGCAGTTCAAAGTGCTGATCATCATGGCCCAGTACGGCGTCGATTCCCCGGCCGAGCTGTGCCGCCATCTGTCGCTCGACAGTGGTTCGATGACCCGCATGCTCGATCGTCTGGAACAGAAAGGTTTCCTCGCCCGCCAACGTTCCGAAGCGGATCGTCGTCAGGTGCAGCTTGTGTTAACTGAGCAAGGCCAGCAGTTGGCTGACCGCCTGCCGGAAATCGGCGCCGACGCCATGAACGAACTGGCCGGCGCGATCACCCCGGACGAGCTGAAAACCCTGGAACAGATCCTGAAGAAAATTTTGGTGGCAGCCGGTGACCCGATCACGCTGCTGCGGGTAGGTGACAAATGAGCAGCAAAACCTTGCGTGCCGGCCTGAGCCTGGTGCTGGCGGCCATGACCCTGGCCGGTTGCGCCAGCTACAGCGGCCTGACCACCGAAGGCAAAAGCCTCGATGCGAAAACCCTCAAGGCCGGGCAATCCCTCAGCGGCGTGACCCTGTCGCCCGCGGCCTGGCCGAAAAGCGATTGGTGGAAAAGCCTTGGCGACCCACAACTCGACGGTCTGATTCGCGAAGCCCTGCACGACAGCCCCGACATGCAGATCGCCGACGCCCGCGCGCATCAGGCCAGCGCCGCTGCGTATGCCGCCGACGCTGCGCGGATGCCGACCCTCGATGCCAGCGCCGGCGTCAGCCGTTCGCGTCTGGCCCGCGATCAAGACCCGAGGGGCGAGGGCGATGCGTACTCCACCGTGCGTAACATCGGCGCCAGTTTCAATTACAACTTCGACCTCTGGGGCGGTCAGCGTGACGCCTGGGAAGCTGCGTTGGGCCAGGCCCGCGCTGCCGAAGTCGATCAGCAGGCCGCGCAACTGACGTTGGCTGCCGACGTTGCCCGCGCCTACAGCGATCTGGGGCAGGCGCACATCGTCTATGACCTGGCCAGCGAAGACCTTAAGCGCACCAAACAAATGCTCGACCTGAGCCAGCGTCGCCTGAGCTCGGGGATCGACAGCCAGTACCAGTTCCAGCAAACCGAAAGCCTCGAAGCCACTTCCGAAGCCAGCCTGATCGACGCCGAGAAACGCCTGCAAAGCGCGAAAATCGCCTTGGCGGTATTGCTTGGCAAAGGTCCGGATCGCGGCAACGAAATCGCACGGCCGAAGATTCTTCAGGCCAGCGCCGTCGCGTTGCCGTCGGTCCTGCCCGCCGAGTTGCTCGGTCGTCGTCCGGATCTGGTCGCTGCGCGTTGGCGCGTCGAGGCGGCGAGCAAGAATATCGACGCCGGCAAGACCCGGTTTTATCCCAACCTCAACCTGAGTGCCGCTGCCGGTGCCGAATCGTTGTTGGGCGACGCGATGTTCGGTTCCGCCAGTCGTTTCTTCAACATTGCGCCGACGATCTCGGTGCCGATTTTCGACGGCGGCCGCCTGCGCGCCGACCTTGATGCCCGCGACGCCGATTACGACCTCGCGGTGGCGCAGTACAACAAAAGCCTGGTGAGAGCGCTGGGTGATGTCAGCGACACCCTCAACCAGTTGCGCGATATCGGCCGGCAGATCGGCGCTCAGCAGCACGCGACCGATATTGCCCAGGATTCTTACAACACCGTGGTCCAGCGTTACGGTTCCGGCATAGGAAACTACCTGGACGTGCTCAGCATCGAGCAGCAATTGCTCCAGGCCCAGCGTCAGCTGGCCAACCTGAATGCCGAGCAGATCGACCTGTCGATCCAATTGATGCAGGCGCTGGGCGGCGGTTTTCAGGGCGAAACCCTGACCGCGGCCAACGCAACCCCAGCCACGCAGCACAACTAATTCAAGGTAACTGTCATGGCCACTGCCGAAAATACTCAAACCGCTGACAACACCCCAGACACCAGCAACCCGCGCAAACGCAAAGTCATGCTGGTGATACTGGCGATCGTGGTGATCCTCGCCGGCGTCGGCGTCTGGGGTTATCACGAATTCTATGGGCGCTGGAACGAAAGCACCGACGACGCCTATGTGAACGGCAACGTGGTGGAAATCACGCCGCTGGTCACCGGCACCGTGGTCAGCATTGGCGCCGACGATGGCGACCTGGTCCATGAAGGCCAGGTGTTGGTCAACTTCGACCCGAACGACGCGCAGGTCGGTCTGCAAAGTGCAGAGGCCAACCTGGCCCGCACCGTGCGCCAGGTACGCGGTTTGTACAGCAACGTCGACGGCATGAAAGCCCAGGTCAACGCCCAGCAGGCTGAAGTACAGAAAGCCCAGGACAACTTTAATCGCCGGAAGAATCTCGCCGCTGGCGGGGCGATCTCCCAGGAAGAACTGTCCCACGCTCGCGATGACCTGACCTCGGCGCAAAACGCCCTGGCCAACGCCAGGCAGCAACTGAAAACCACCAGCGCCCTGGTCGATGACACCGTGGTGTCGTCGCACCCGGACGTGATGTCGGCTGCCGCGCAACTGCGCCAAGCGTACCTGAACAATTCCCGCAGCACCTTGATTGCACCGGTGACCGGTTACGTCGCCAAGCGCTCTGTACAACTCGGTCAACGGGTCCAGCCGGGCACCGCGTTGATGGCGGTGATTCCGCTGGATCAGCTGTGGATCGACGCCAACTTCAAGGAAACCCAGCTGCGCGACATGCGCATCGGCCAGCCGGTCGATATCCAGGCCGACCTCTACGGCAGCGACGTGAAGTTCAGCGGCACCATCGACAGCCTCGGCGCGGGCACCGGCAGCGCATTTGCCCTGCTGCCGGCGCAGAACGCCACCGGTAACTGGATCAAGATCGTGCAGCGTGTACCGGTGCGGATCCACATCAACGCCGAAGAACTGGCCAAACACCCGTTGCGCGTTGGCCTGTCGACTCAGGTCGATGTGAACCTGCGCGATCAGAGCGGCCCGGTGCTGGCGCAACAGCCGCCGCAAAAGGCCTCGTTCAGCACCAACGTCTACGACCGCCAGTTGGCCGAGGCGGATGCATTGATCACGCAGTTGATCCACGACAACAGCGCAGCGGTCAGCAAAACCGTTCAACGCTGACACCGACCTTGTGGGAGCGAGCCTTTGTGGTGAGGGGATTTATCCCCGTTGGGCTGCGAAGCGGCCCCAGCATTTTAAAGTCAAACCGCGTTTACGACTGCTTCGCAGCCGAACGGGGATAAATCCCCTCACCACATAAATCCACTTAGCCACAAAGGCTCGCTCCCACAAGGTCAGCTGCGTCTGTAACAAGCGCAGCGCCAATCAGGTTTCAAAGGATTCGCGATGAGCAATAACGCGTCTTTCACGCCGCCCAGCCTGCTGCTCAGCACCATCGGCCTGTCGCTGGCGACCTTCATGCAAGTGCTCGACACCACCATCGCCAACGTGGCGTTGCCGACGATTTCCGGCAACCTGGGCGTGAGTTCGGAGCAGGGCACCTGGGTGATCACCTCGTTTGCGGTGAGCAACGCCATCGCGCTGCCGCTGACCGGTTGGCTCAGCCGGCGGTTTGGTGAGGTGAAGCTGTTTCTCTGGGCGACCATTCTGTTCGTGCTGGCTTCGTTTCTCTGCGGCATTTCCACTTCGATGCCGGAACTGATCGGCTTTCGGGTGCTGCAAGGTCTGGTGGCGGGGCCGTTGTACCCGATGACCCAGACTCTACTGATCGCGGTCTATCCGCCCGCCAGGCGCGGCATGGCCCTGGCGTTGCTGGCGATGGTCACGGTGGTCGCGCCGATTGCCGGGCCGATTCTGGGTGGCTGGATCACCGACAGCTACAGTTGGCCGTGGATCTTCTTCATCAACGTGCCGATCGGGATTTTTGCGGTGATGGTGGTGCGTTCGCAGCTCAAGGCGCGTCCGGTGGTGACCAGTTATCAGCCTATGGATTACGTGGGGCTGATCACCCTGATCATCGGCGTCGGGGCGTTGCAGGTGATCCTCGACAAGGGCAACGACCTTGACTGGTTCGAATCCAACTTCATCCTCATTGGCGCAGCGATTTCGGTGGTTGCACTGGCGGTGTTTGTGATTTGGGAAATGACCGACCAGCACCCGGTGGTCAACCTGCGGCTGTTCGCCTACCGCAACTTCCGCATCGGCACGCTTGTGCTGGTGTTGGGTTACGCCGGGTTCTTCGGGATCAACCTGATCCTGCCGCAATGGCTGCAAACCCAGATGGGCTACACCGCGACTTGGGCCGGTCTGGCGGTGGCGCCGATCGGGATTCTGCCGGTGATCCTCTCGCCGTTTGTCGGCAAGTACGCGCACAAGTTCGACCTGCGGTTGCTGGCCGGTCTGGCGTTCCTGGCGATTGGCCTGAGCTGCTTCATGCGCGCCGGTTTTACCAACGAAGTGGACTTCCAGCACATCGCGCTGGTGCAACTGTTCATGGGGATTGGCGTGGCGCTGTTCTTCATGCCGACCTTGAGCATATTGATGTCGGACCTGCCACCGAGCCAGATCGCCGACGGCGCGGGTCTCGCGACCTTTCTGCGGACGTTGGGCGGCAGTTTTGCGGCGTCGTTGACCACGTGGATCTGGATTCGCCGAGCGGATCAGCATCATGCCTATATGAGCGAAAGCATCAGTACTTATGAACCCGCGACCCGCGAGGCGTTGAACAGCCTGGGCGGTGCGAGCAACCCGGCGTATGCGCAGCTGGATCATGTGCTGACCAGTCAGGCGTACATGCTTTCCACCGTGGATTACTTCACGCTGCTGGGGTGGGCGTTCATTGGGTTGATCGTGATTGTGTGGCTGGCGAAGCCGCCGTTTGCGGCGAAGGCGGGGCCAGCGGCGGCAGGACATTGATTTAGCGGCGCCTGTTGAAAAGATCGCAGCCTTCGGCAGCTCCTACAGGGTTATGTGTACACCTGTAGGAGCTGCCGAAGGCTGCGATCTTTTGATCTTAAGACGCTACGAAATCAAACGGTGCCAACGCAAACCCGTGCTCATCCACCTGCAACGCCCACCCTTGACGATCCCAATCCCCCAACACAATGCGCTTGGCCGCTTGCTCGCCAATCTGCAACTTGTGGATAGCGGGGCGATGGGTATGGCCATGAATCAGCGTTTTCACGCCATAGTCCTGCATGATCCGCGGCACTTCTTCCAGCGTGACATCCACAATGTCATTGGCCTTCATCCGCGTTTGCGCACGGCTTTCGCTGCGTAGTTTGCGCGCCAGTTTATGGCGAGTGCGCAGGGGCAAGTGGCGCAGGATGAACAGGGTGATCGGGTTACGCAGGTAACGACGCAGCTTCATATAAGCCTCGTCGCGGGTGCAGAGGCTGTCGCCGTGCATCAACAGCACCGGCTCGCCGTAGAGCTGCACGACACTCGGGTCCTTCAGCAACGTACAGCCGGCCTGTTTGCAGAAGGCCTGGCCGAGCATGAAGTCGCGATTGCCGTGCATCAGAAAAATGGCCGTGCCGCTGTCGCTGAGTTCGCGCAGGGCCTGGCAGATGGAACGCTGAAAGGGCGTCATGGCGTCGTCGCCAATCCACGCCTCGAAAAAGTCACCCAGGATGTACAGCGCACTCGCCGAGCGGGCGCGCCCGGCGAGCAAATCCAGAAACGCCCGGGTAATGTCCGGGCGCTCCTCTTCCAGATGCAAGTCTGAAATCAGCAGTATCACTCAATGATCTCGGCTTTCTCGATGATCACGTCTTCTGCCGGTACGTCCTGGTGGCCGGATTTCATGGTGGTGGAAACACCTTTGATCTTGTCGACAACGTCGGTGCCTTCAACGACTTTGGCGAATACCGCGTAGCCCCAGCCCTGAGTGGTCTTGGCGCTGTGGTTCAGGAAGCTGTTGTCAGCGACGTTGATGAAGAACTGGGCGGAAGCCGAATGCGGCTCCATGGTGCGGGCCATGGCGACGCTGTACTTCTCGTTCGGCAGGCCGTTGTCGGCTTCGTTCTGGATGCTTGGGCGCTTGTCTTTCTTTTCTTTCATGCCTGGCTCGAAACCGCCGCCCTGGATCATGAAGTTACCGATGACGCGGTGGAAAACGGTGTTTTCGTAGTGACCGGCTTTGACGTACTCGATGAAGTTGGCAACGGTCAGCGGTGCCTTTTCAGCGTTCAGTTCCAGGACGATGTCGCCATGGTTGGTGGTCAGTTTGACTTGGGTCATGATCGGTACTCTTTTAGAAATTCGTGGGTTTCGAGGCTGTTGAGCCCTCAACCGGTCCGGCCGATGTCGGCCGAGTTGCGCAGTTTAGCGTGCCGGGCGCGAATTTCGAGGCTGTTTTTCATTTGCATCCGATTAAATGCAGCCGTTTTCGGGCCTGTACTGTCAGCGGCTTGACGGCATCGGCTATGATAAGCCGCTTTGTTTTAACCGCCGCTTTGATTTGGCCAACTGGCCGCGCACTTGTACGTTCAAGGATCCTATGAGCAAGCCCACTGTCGACCCTACCTCGAATTCCAAGACCGGCCCTGCCGTGCCGGTCAATTTCCTGCGCCCGATCATCCAGGCGGACCTGGACTCGGGTAAGCACACGCAGATCGTCACCCGTTTCCCGCCTGAACCCAACGGTTACCTGCACATCGGTCACGCCAAGTCGATCTGTGTGAACTTCGGTCTGGCCCAGGAGTTTGGCGGCGTCACCCACCTGCGTTTCGACGACACCAACCCGGCCAAGGAAGACCAGGAATACATCGACGCGATCGAAAGCGACGTCAAATGGCTGGGCTTCGAATGGTCCGGCGAAGTGCGCTACGCCTCGCAGTATTTCGACCAGTTGCACGACTGGGCCGTCGAGCTGATCAAGGCCGGCAAGGCCTACGTCGATGACCTGAGCCCGGAACAGGCCAAGGAATACCGTGGCAGCCTGACCGAGCCGGGCAAGAACAGCCCGTTCCGTGATCGCTCCGTCGAAGAAAACCTCGACTGGTTCGCCCGCATGCGCGCCGGTGAATTCCCGGACGGCGCACGCGTGCTGCGGGCGAAGATCGACATGGCCTCGCCGAACATGAACCTGCGCGACCCGATCATGTACCGCATCCGTCACGCGCATCACCACCAGACCGGCGACAAGTGGTGCATCTACCCGAACTACGACTTCACCCACGGTCAGTCGGACGCCATTGAAGGCATCACCCACTCGATCTGCACCCTGGAGTTCGAAAGCCACCGTCCGCTGTACGAGTGGTTCCTCGAGCACCTGCCTGTCCCGGCCAACCCGCGCCAGTACGAATTCAGCCGTCTGAACCTGAACTACACCATCACCAGCAAGCGCAAGCTCAAGCAGCTTGTGGACGAGAGACACGTTCACGGTTGGGACGATCCGCGCATGTCCACGCTGTCCGGCTTCCGCCGCCGTGGCTACACGCCGAAATCGATCCGCAACTTCTGCGAAATGATCGGCACCAACCGTTCCGACGGTGTGGTCGACTTCGGCATGCTCGAATTCAGCATCCGTGACGACCTCGACCACAGCGCCCCGCGTGCCATGTGCGTGCTGCGTCCGCTGAAAGTCGTGATCACCAACTACCCGGAAGGGCAGGTCGAGAACCTCGAACTGGCGTGCCACCCGAAAGAAGACATGGGCGTGCGCGTTCTGCCGTTCGCCCGGGAGCTCTACATCGACCGTGAAGACTTCATGGAAGAGCCGCCAAAAGGCTACAAACGCCTGGAACCGACTGGCGAAGTGCGTCTGCGCGGCAGCTACGTGATCCGTGCCGACGAAGCGATCAAGGACGCCGAGGGCAACATCGTCGAACTGCGTTGCTCGTACGACCCGGAAACCCTGGGCAAGAACCCTGAAGGCCGCAAGGTCAAAGGCGTGATTCACTGGGTGCCGGCCGCGGCCAGCGTCGAGTGCGAAGTGCGTCTGTACGATCGCCTGTTCCGCTCGCCGAACCCTGAGAAGGCCGAAGACAGCGCCAGTTTCCTGGACAACATCAACCCTGATTCGCTGCAAGTGCTGACCGGTTGTCGTGCCGAGCCTTCGCTGGGCAATGCACAGCCGGAAGACCGTTTCCAGTTCGAGCGCGAAGGTTATTTCTGCGCGGATATCAAGGACTCGAAACCAGGTCGTCCGGTGTTCAACCGTACCGTGACCTTGCGTGATTCGTGGGGCCAGTGATTCAAGGAACCTCTAACGTGCTTTCGATCTACAACACGCTCACCAAGAGCAAAGAAGTCTTCAAGCCGCTGGATGGCAACAAGGTGCGCATGTACGTCTGCGGGATGACCGTGTACGACTACTGCCACCTGGGCCATGGCCGCAGCATGGTCGCGTTCGACCTGGTGACCCGTTGGTTGCGGTTCAGCGGCTACGACCTGACTTATGTGCGCAACATCACCGACATTGACGACAAAATCATCAATCGGGCCAACGAGAACGGCGAGTCGTTCGAAGCGTTGACCGAGCGCATGATCGCGGCGATGCACGAAGACGAAGCGCGCCTGAACATCCAGAAGCCGGACATGGAACCGCGCGCCACCGGACATATTCCCGGCATGCACGCGATGATCCAGACCCTGATCGACAAGGGTTACGCCTACGCTCCGGGCAATGGCGACGTGTACTACCGCGTCGCCAAGTTCATGGGCTACGGCAAGTTGTCGCGCAAGAAGATCGAAGACCTGCGCATCGGCGCGCGCATCGAAGTCGACGAGTCCAAACAGGACCCGCTGGACTTCGTGCTGTGGAAAGGCGCCAAGCCGGGCGAGCCGAGCTGGCCATCGCCGTGGGGTGACGGTCGTCCGGGCTGGCACATCGAGTGCTCGGTGATGTCGACCTGCTGCCTCGGCGAGACCTTCGACATTCATGGCGGCGGCAGCGACCTTGAGTTCCCGCACCACGAAAACGAAATCGCCCAGAGCGAAGCGGCCACCGGCAAGACCTACGCCAACGCGTGGATGCATTGCGGGATGATTCGCATCAATGGCGAGAAGATGTCCAAGTCCTTGAACAACTTCTTCACCATTCGCGACGTGCTGGAAAAGTATCACCCGGAAGTCGTGCGTTACCTGTTGGTGTCGAGCCATTACCGCAGCGCGATCAACTATTCGGAAGACAACCTCAAGGATGCCAAAGGCGCACTCGAGCGTTTCTACCATGCGTTGAAAGGCCTGCCGAACGTGGCGCCGGCCGGTGGCGAAGCCTTTGTCGAGCGCTTCACTCAGGTGATGAACGACGACTTTGGCACGCCGGAAGCCTGTGCGGTGCTGTTCGAGATGGTTCGCGAGATCAACCGTCTGCGTGAGAGCGATCTTGATGCGGCGGCGGGTCTGGCGGCACGCTTGAAGGAACTGGCCAGTGTGTTGGGTGTGTTGCAGCTTGAGGCTGATGACTTCCTGCAGGCCGGTGCTGAAGGGCGGGTTGATGCGGCTGAGGTTGATGCGTTGATTGCTGCGCGTCTGGCGGCTCGTGCGGGTAAAGACTGGGCTGAGTCCGACCGTATCCGCGACCAGCTCACCGCCATGGGCGTGGTGCTGGAAGACGGCAAGGGCGGCACGACCTGGCGTCTGGCTGACTGATTGCTTCGCATGCTGCAAAACAAAACCCGCCTAGTGCGGGTTTTTTGTTTTTGAGATCAAAAGATCGCAGCCTTCGGCAGCTCCTACGGGGCATACGCCATTCGAATGTAGGAGCTGCCGAAGGCTGCGATCTTTTGATCCAGGCTTTTAACCTTCCGATTGGCGCAACCGCTTGTAAAGGGTATTGCGGCTAACCCCGAGCCTGCGGGCTAAATGGGAGATATTCCCCCCAGCCGCCTGCAACTGCCGATTCAAATCCTCGGCATCATTCAAATCCACCGCGAGCGTTTCCGGTGAATCCACCGGCTCCATCTCCAGATCGACAAAAAAATCATCCGGCAAATGCTCCGGCCGCACCGGTTGTTCCTCGGCCATCGCCAGCGCCACCTGCATCACGCTGCTGACCTGCCTTAAATTCCCTGGCCACGGATGACGGCCGAATAACTCCATCACTTCACGGCTCAACCCGGCCCACTGCGCCGGATCGCGATGCTGCTCCCACAACCGTTGGAACAGTGCCTGTTTATCGCTGCGTTCGCGCAACGGCGGCAATTCCAGGGTCAAACCGCCGATCCGGTAATAAAGATCTTCGCGAAACCGGCCCAACTGAACCTGCTCGCGCAACGAGCGGTTGGTCGCCGAGATGATGCGAATGTCCACCGGGTACAACTCGCTGCTACCTACCGGTTGAACGCAACGTTCCTGCAAAACCCTTAATAGCCGCGCCTGAGTCGGCAATGGCATGTCGCCAATTTCATCGAGGAACAGCGTGCCTTTGTCAGCCTTGCGGATCAGCCCGATGCTGCCTTTCTGATTCGCGCCGGTGAACGCACCTTTCTCGTAGCCAAACAGCTCCGACTCCACCAGTTCGGCGGGGATCGCCGCGCAGTTGACGGCAATGAACGGTTGTTTGCTCCGCGAACTGGCCTGATGCAGGGCTTTGACGAAGACTTCCTTGCCGACCCCGGTTTCGCCGTGGATCAACAGCGGAATGTCTTTCTCCAGCAAGCGCTCGGCCTGGCGCACGGCTTTTTCCACGCGACTGTCGCCGAAGTGCAGCGTATTGAGGCTGATCGCGGCGGTCGCGGTCACGGCGGGTTCAGCGCTCTTTGTTTCTGCGCTCTTTGTTTCTGAACTCTTTGTTTCTGAGAACAGCCGCGCCTGAATCGGTGCCTGTTTCGGACGCTTCAACAGACACTGGAAGCGGTTACGCCCGGAGGCCTGGAGGGAGAAGGGCAAGTCATCCGGCTGATTCAGCAGTTCCAGCAGCGACACCTTGAACAGGCTCTCGACACTGACTCGCGACAGACTGATGCCGAGCAAATTATCGGCCCGGCGATTGGCCGACAGCACTTGTCCCGTTTCATCGAAAATCAGCAACCCGGCCCATTGGCTGTCGAGATTGTTCAACCCGGTGTTGAACGTCAGTTGAAAGTGCTGGCCATGGAACAGGTTGAGGATCAGCCGGTTTTCCACGGTCTGGCTCATCATCTTGACCATGCCGAGGGTATGGGACGGCGGCAGGTAACTGTCGCTGGACACGTCCAGCACGGCGATCACCTTGCGTTCGGCATCGAAAATCGGCGCGGCGGAACCGGTCATGAAGCGGTTGGCCTTGAGGAAGTGTTCATCGTGCTCGATGTGCACCGCCTGCTCGCAGGCCAGTGCGGTGCCGATCGCATTGGTGCCGCTGCAGCGTTCCATCCAGCTCGCGCCCGCGCTGAAACCGCGGGTCAGGCTCGGCTCGATGAAGCGCTGGGTGCCCCAGGAAGTCAGGACCTGGCCCTGATTGTCGGCGAGCATGATCAGGCAATTGGAATTGCTCAGGATGTTTTCGTAATACGGCAGGACTTCCTGATGGGTGGTCTGCACCAGCGAGTGCTGGCTTTCCAGCAACTGTGCAATGTCTTCGGCGGGCAGTTGATCGAATGCAGGGGGGCTTTGGTGATCGAGGCCGAACGCGCGGCAACGGGACCAGGAGTCCTGAATGATGGCGTCGTGGGATAACGCGGGGGCAGGTGCGGCCATGACAGTCGATCTCTGAGCAAGCTTTTATTGTTTTTATGAGTACTTCAGTTCTGCGCACGATACCCCTGTAGGAGCTGCCGAAGGCTGCGATTTTTTGATCTTCGGCGAATTTTCTGATGCCAAAAATCAAAAAATCGCAGCCTTCGGCAGCTCCTACGGGACCGTGAACAGTCCGTAGAGTGTTGTTCACTATTGTTCATTGTCAATCTTTGAAGTGTTCAATTGTTCAGTCATGGTTGTTCATTTCTGTTCAGCAACGAACTCGGTTTTTCCTCTTGTTGAGAGATTTTCAAAACAGATCAATAACTTGCAATTTGTGGCACGAAAGTCGCT
Organism: Pseudomonas sp. LB3P81; assembly: GCF_054897965.1. Classification (NCBI taxonomy): domain Bacteria; kingdom Pseudomonadati; phylum Pseudomonadota; class Gammaproteobacteria; order Pseudomonadales; family Pseudomonadaceae; genus Pseudomonas; species Pseudomonas sp. LB3P81. The sequence goes on from NZ_JBUBVG010000001.1 coordinate 5,545,777, forward strand.
CTGTAGCTCCGGTCGCTTGACTCCAATAATAAAAAGGCCGAGCCATGTCACTCACTCTGGAGCACGTCAGCCGCACCGTCGAGGGCCAGACCTGGATCGACGATGCGTGCCTTAGTTTTGAACCCGGTTCCTTCAACGTTTTGCTCGGCCGTACGCTGTCCGGCAAAACCAGCCTCATGCGCCTGATGGCCGGTCTGGACAAGCCCGACAGCGGCCGCATCCTGATGAACGGCGTCGACGTCACCCAACGCCCCGTGCGTTTGCGCAACGTGTCGATGGTTTATCAGCAGTTCATCAATTACCCGACCATGACGGTGTTCGAGAACATCGCCTCGCCGTTGCGCCAGGGCGGTGTCTCCAACGAGCTGATCCAGAGCAAAGTGCTGGAAACCGCGAAGATGCTGCGCATCGAGAAGTTTCTCCAGCGCTACCCGCTGGAACTCTCCGGCGGCCAGCAACAGCGCACGGCCATGGCCCGCGCATTGGTCAAGGACGCCGAACTGATCCTCTTCGACGAGCCGCTGGTCAACCTCGACTACAAACTGCGCGAAGAACTGCGTCAGGAAATGCGCGAGCTGTTCATGGCGCGGCACACCATCGCCATCTACGCCACCACCGAGCCCAACGAAGCGTTGGCGCTGGGCGGCACGACCACCATTCTTCATGAGGGCCGGGTGATCCAGAGCGGCAAGTCCTCCGAGGTCTATCACCAGCCGCAATCGGTGCTGGCGGCGGAGCTGTTCTCCGAACCGCCGATCAACCTGATGCCGGGGCGTATCGCCGGCAACGAAGTCAGCTTCGCCAATTTCGTGCACTTCCCGTTGAACGTGGATTTGCGCCCGGTAGGCGAGGGCGAGTTCCGCTTCGGCGTGCGTCCGAGCCATATCTCGCTGGTGCCGAGCAACGACGATGACCTTGAACTGGCGGTGACCGTCGAGGTCGCCGAGATCAGCGGTTCGGAAACCTTCCTCCACGTGCGCAACGAGCATTTCCTGCTGGTGCTGCATTTGCCCGGGGTTCACGAATACGACGTCGATGCGCCGATTCGCATCTACATCCCGACCCATAAACTGTTTGTGTTCGATGCGCAGGGGCGGCTGGTCCAAGCGCCCGGTCGCCGTATCGCGAGGGTTGCCTGATGGCCGAAATCCGTTTGCAGAACCTCGCCCATAGCTACACCCGCACGCCAACCGGCCCCGAGGATTATGCGATCCGCGAGATGGACCACATCTGGGAGCAGGGCGGTGCCTATGCCTTGCTCGGGCCTTCGGGCTGCGGCAAATCGACCTTGCTCAACATCATTTCCGGGTTGCTCAGTCCGTCCCAGGGTCATGTGCTGTTCGACGGCAAAGCGGTCAACGACCTGACCCCGGAAAAGCGCAACATTGCCCAGGTTTTCCAGTTTCCAGTGGTCTACGACACCATGACGGTGTTTGACAACCTGGCCTTCCCGCTGCGCAATCAGGGCATGGCGGAAGCGAACATTCACAGCAAGGTGCAGGAAATTGCCGAAGTCCTCGACCTTCAGGCACTGCTGAGCAAGAAGGCGCGCAACCTCACCGCCGACGAAAAACAGAAAGTCTCCATGGGCCGTGGTCTGGTACGCGATGACGTGTCGGCGATCCTCTTTGATGAACCGCTGACGGTGATCGACCCGCACCTGAAGTGGAAACTGCGGCGCAAGCTCAAGCAGATCCACGAGCAGTTCAACATCACCATGGTCTACGTCACCCACGATCAGCTGGAAGCCTCGACGTTCGCCGACAAGATTGCGGTGATGTACGGCGGGCAGATCGTGCAATTCGGTACGCCACGGGAATTGTTCGAGCGGCCGAGCCATACCTTTGTCGGTTATTTCATTGGCAGCCCTGGCATGAACCTGATCGAAGTGCAGCCGCAACCGGGTGGTGTCGGGTTTGCTTCGACTCACTTACCACTGTCTGACGCCCAGCAAAAACGTATCGCCGAATCCGAATGGAAAACCCTGAAGGTCGGCATCCGTCCGGAATTCGTGCATGTGTGGGACGAGCCGTTTGATGACGCGATGCAGGCACAGGTCGTACACGTCGAAGACCTTGGTACCTACAAGATCATGACCCTGAACCTCGACGGCGTGCCGTTGAAAGTGAGGTTGGCGGAAGACAAACCGGTGCCGGAAGGCACGGCGTATATCAGCTTCCCGGCGCAATGGTTGATGGTCTATGCCGACGATTATCTGTTGCCAGCGCAAGCCAATAACGGGGAGCAGCCATGAACAAGGTGCAGAACAACAAGGCCTGGTGGCTGGTGTTGCCGGTGTTTTTGCTGGTGGCGTTCAGTGCGGTGATCCCGATGATGACCGTGGTCAACTATTCGGTGCAGGACATCTTCGACCAGTCCAGCCGCTACTTCGTGGGTGACGACTGGTACAAGCAGGTGCTGCTCGATCCCCGCTTGCATGACTCGCTACTCCGCCAGTTCATCTACTCAGCCTGCGTGTTGCTGATCGAAATCCCGTTGGGCATCGCCATCGCCCTGACCATGCCGACCAAGGGCCGCTGGTCTTCATTGGTGTTGATCATTCTGGCCATTCCGCTGCTGATTCCGTGGAACGTGGTCGGGACGATCTGGCAGATTTTTGGCCGAGCCGACATCGGTTTACTCGGGTCGAGTCTCAATGCCATGGGCATCAGCTACAACTATGCGGCGAACACCATGGACGCCTGGGTCACCGTGCTGGTGATGGACGTCTGGCACTGGACGTCACTAGTGGCGCTGTTGTGTTTCTCCGGGTTGCGGGCGATTCCGGACGTTTACTACCAGGCGGCACGGATTGATCGCGCATCGGCCTGGGCGGTTTTCCGACACATCCAGTTGCCCAAGCTCAAGAGCGTGCTGTTGATCGCGGTGATGCTGCGCTTCATGGACAGTTTCATGATCTACACCGAGCCGTTCGTGCTCACGGGCGGCGGACCGGGGAATGCCACGACCTTCCTCAGCCAGACCCTGACGCAAATGGCCATCGGGCAGTTCGACCTCGGCCCGGCGGCGGCTTTCTCGCTGGTGTACTTCCTGATCATTCTGTTGGTGTCCTGGCTGTTCTACACCGCCATGACTCACTCTGACGCCAACCGCTGAGGCCCATCATGAGCAAGAGAAAGCTGATTCCATTGCTGATCTACATCCTGTTCTTGCTGGTGCCGATCTACTGGCTGCTGAACATGTCCTTCAAGAGCAACACCGAAATCCTCAGCGGCCTGACGCTGTTTCCGCAGGATTTCACCTTCGCCAACTACAAGGTGATCTTCACCGACCCGGCCTGGTACACCGGTTACCTCAACTCGCTGTATTACGTGAGCCTGAACACGGTGATTTCCCTGAGCGTGGCGTTGCCGGCAGCGTACGCGTTCTCGCGTTATCGCTTCCTCGGCGACAAGCACCTGTTCTTCTGGCTGCTGACCAACCGCATGGCACCGCCGGCGGTGTTTCTGTTGCCGTTCTTCCAGCTGTATTCCTCGATCGGTCTGTTCGACACGCACATCGCGGTGGCACTGGCGCATTGCCTGTTTAACGTGCCGCTGGCGGTGTGGATTCTTGAGGGCTTCATGTCCGGCGTTCCGAAAGAAATCGACGAAACCGCCTACATTGATGGCTACAGTTTTCCCAAGTTCTTCGTGAAAATTTTCGTTCCGCTGATTGGCTCCGGGATCGGCGTGACGGCGTTTTTCTGCTTCATGTTTTCCTGGGTCGAACTGCTGCTGGCGCGGACGCTGACGTCGGTGAATGCCAAACCGATTGCTGCGGTGATGACCCGCACAGTTTCGGCGTCCGGGATCGACTGGGGCGTGCTGGCGGCGGCGGGGGTATTGACCATCTTGCCGGGCATGCTGGTGATCTGGTTTGTTCGCAACCATGTGGCCAAGGGCTTTGCCCTCGGCCGGGTATGAGGAACTGATGATGGAATGGATGAGTTGGACGGTCCCCACAGCGGCGTTCTTCATCGTCATTGGCCTGATTCTGGTGGGCATGACGACTTGGGAACTGCGTTCGCCGAGCATTCTTCGGCGTGGTTTTTTGCCGATTGCCACCACCCGTGGCGATCGGCTGTTTATCGGTCTTCTCGGCAGCGCCTACCTGCATTTGCTGGTAATCGGCGTCACCGACTGGAGCATCTGGGTAGCGTTCGCGTTGTCCCTGGTGTGGCTGTTGGCTGTGATGCGTTGGGGCTAGTCGAATCGCTCGGCAATGTTGCTCCGAAACCCAATAAGGAGGTCTCTATGTTCGACAAAAACAATAAGCTGCGACATAGCATTTCATTGGCAGCCATGCTGGCACTCAGCGGTCTGAGCGCTTCGGCCTGGGCCGATGCCTATGAAGACGCCGCGAAGAAATGGATCGGCAGTGAGTTCAAGCCATCCACGCTGACGCCCGAACAACAACTCGAAGAGCTGAAGTGGTTCATCAAGGCGGCGGAGCCGTTTCGCGGGATGAGCATCAAAGTGGTATCGGAAACCATCGCCACCCACGAATACGAGTCCAAGACGCTGGCCAAGGCCTTTACCGAGATCACCGGGATCAAGCTGACCCACGACTTGCTGCAGGAAGGCGACGTGGTGGAAAAGCTGCAGACCCAGATGCAATCGGACAAAAACATCTATGACGGCTGGGTCAACGACTCGGACCTGATCGGTACGCACTTTCGCTACGGCAAGACCGAATCGATCACCGACCTGATGGCCAACGAGGGCAAGAACTTCACCTCGCCGACCCTGGACATCAAGGACTTCATCGGCATCTCCTTCACCACCGCGCCGGACGGCAAGATCTATCAGTTGCCCGACCAGCAGTTCGCCAACCTGTACTGGTTCCGCGCCGACTGGTTCGAGCGTGCGGACCTGAAAGCCAAGTTCAAGGACAAGTACGGTTACGAGTTGGGTGTTCCGGTGAACTGGTCGGCCTATGAAGACATCGCCAAATTCTTCAGTGAAGACGTCAAGGAAATCGACGGCAAGCGCGTTTACGGGCACATGGACTACGGCAAGAAAGACCCGTCGCTGGGTTGGCGCTTCACCGACGCCTGGTTCTCCATGGCCGGCGCCGGCGACAAAGGCATCCCCAACGGATTGCCGGTGGACGAGTGGGGCATCCGCGTCGAGGACTGCCATCCAGTCGGCTCCAGCGTAACCCGCGGCGGCGACACCAATGGCCCGGCGGCAGTGTTTGCCACCACCAAATATGTGGACTGGCTGAAGAAATACGCGCCACCGGAAGCGGCGGGCATGACCTTCTCCGAATCCGGTCCGGTGCCGTCCCAGGGCAACATCGCCCAGCAGATTTTCTGGTACACCGCATTCACCGCCGACATGACCAAACCGGGCCTGCCGGTGATGAACGCCGACGGCACGCCGAGATGGCGCATGGCGCCGTCGCCGAAAGGCCCGTACTGGGAGGAGGGCATGAAGCTCGGTTATCAGGACGCCGGTTCCTGGACGTTCATGAAGTCCACGCCTGAGAAACAGAAACTCGCAGCCTGGCTCTATGCGCAGTTCGTGACGTCGAAAACCGTCTCGCTGAAGAAAACCATCGTCGGCCTGACCCCGATCCGTGAGTCGGACATCAATTCGCAAGCCATGACCGACCTGGCACCGAAACTCGGTGGCCTGGTGGAGTTCTACCGCAGCCCGGCCCGTGTGCAATGGACGCCAACCGGGACCAACGTGCCGGACTATCCGCGTCTGGCGCAACTGTGGTGGAGCCACATCGCCGAAGCCGCGAGCGGCGAGAAAACCCCGCAACAGGCACTCGACGGTCTGGCCAAGGATCAGGACGCGATCATGACCCGTCTGGAACGCTCGAAGGCTCAAGCCACCTGCGCCCCGAAAATGAACCCAGAGCGCGATGCGCAATACTGGTTTGATCAGCCGGGTGCACCGAAACCGAAACTGGCGAACGAAAAGCCTAAAGGCGAAACCGTGAGCTATGCCGAACTGCTGAAATCGTGGGAGGCGGCGCGCAAGTAAAACGCTTGATAGTGAAAGGCGAACGGCACCGGGAGGTGCCGTTTTTGTTTGTGGCTGCACCACCGTCATCGCGGGCAAGCCCGCTCCCACAGTGGTTTGTGTTGTGTCCGTAATTTTGTACACGCCGTAGATCCCTGTGGGAGCGGGCTTGCCCGCGAAGAGGCCATCCCGGACGACATGCTTCTCCAGCCGAACAAATATCCGATAGAAGTACCGGGTGTAAATCAGAACTCTCAATGCAAGGTTGGGTGCAAGACCCTCTGAGTTCAGGACAGGGCTGCGAGCTGTTCAATCGTTTGCGGAAAGCGCTCAACCAGACGGATCAGTGTCGTGGCTTGGGCGTTGGGCGTAGCCCGTCCCTGTTCCCAGTTTTCGAGGGTTCGGGTGTTGGTACGCAGATACATCGCGAACACCGATCGAGAGAGGTTGAGCTGTTGGCGGATGGCTACCACCTCCTCGGCGGTGACGGGCATCAATTTTGGTAGCTGAACCTTGTGGGTTCGCAGTGTGATCTTGCCTTGGCGCTCATCGGCCAAGGCTTCAAGGCCATCCATCAGTTCAGAAAAAATGTCACGTTTCATAGTGGGTTCTCGTTTTGATTTCTCTGTCCAGCGTTTGTCTGAAAAGTTTTTTCTGAGCAGACGACAAGTCGTCTTGCTCGTCTTTGCTGTACACGGTGAACAGCCAGAACTGATCGAAGCCTGACCACCAGTAATAAATCACCCGTAATCCGCTGCGTTTGCCTTTGCCGCGGCGCTGGTCGTTGAACCGGATCTTGCGCAGCCCACCTGTACCCTCAATGAGGTCGCCCGCTTCGGGGTTTTTCAGCAGTTCCAGCTGAAAGCTGCGAAACAGATCGTCATCCAGATAATCGTCTCGGTACTTTTGAAACATCCGTAATTCGACAAAAAGAGCATCCATGTTCTGTACGTTACCTGCGTATATTTCTATCACGAGAATCGAATAGGTCAAGGCTTCTGTTCCCGCCAATTCGGTCAAGTCATTACGTTAAGGTCGAACGCAGGAACGGGATGTAGGATGCGGCTGCTTCGTCCGCGAGGGGATTCGCGAAGTGCGGAGGTGCGTAGGAAGTTGGAGTGTTGGCCTCAAACGCAAAAACGGCACCCGAAGGTGCCGTTTCTGTTTTCTACCGAGTATCGCTAAACGATCAACCCGCCAACCCCGACTGCTGAACCAGTGCCAGCAACGGCTGCGGATACAGCCCGAGGAAGAACGCCAGTACGGCGATGGCCAGCAGCATCACGCCGCCTGCACGTTGTTCCCAGTGCAGTTGCGCATCGTGGCGACGCAGGTTTGGTTCGATCAGGTACAGGGTGACCATGACGCGCAGGTAGTAGAACACGCCGATGGCGCTGCCCAGTACCAGGGAACCGACCAGCCACCATTGGTGCGACTCGACACCGGTGGCGATGATGTAGAACTTGCCGATGAAGCCCGCGGTCAGCGGGATGCCGGCCAGGGACAGCATCATCACGGTCAGGACGGCGGTCAGGTACGGACGGCGCCAGAACAGGCCGCGGTATTCGTACAGGGCATCGGCGTCACGGCCGTTGTATGGCGAGGACATCAGGGTGATCACGCCGAAGGCGCCGAGGCTGGTGATGACGTAGGTGACCAGGTACACGCCGATGGCTTCCACGGCCAGACCCTTGCTCGCCACCAGGGCAATCAGCAGGTAACCGAAGTGAGCGATGGACGAGTAACCCAGCAGACGCTTGAGGTTGCTTTGGGTCAGTGCCAGCAGGTTACCGAACAGGATCGACGCGATGGCGATGATGGTCAGTACGTCGCTGAGTACACCGCTGCTCGCCGCTGGCGAGATCTGGAACAGACGCACCATCACCGCGAACACAGCGACTTTCGAAGCAGTCGCCAGGAACGCGGCCACCGGTGCCGGAGCACCTTCGTAAACGTCCGGGGTCCAGAGGTGGAACGGCACCAGCGACAGCTTGAACGCCAGACCGATCAGCATCATGCCCAGGCCCAGTTGCGCCAGCGAGCTTGGCAGGCCGGTGGCCGCGAGGGCCTGGCCGATACCGACGAAGCTCAGGCTGCCGGAATCGGCGTAGAGCAGGGCCATACCGAACAACAGGAACGCGGAACCGGCGGCCGACAGCACCATGTACTTGATACCGGCTTCCAGCGAACGCTTGTTGAAGAAGGCGTACGCCACCAGACCGTAGACCGGCACCGAGAGCAGCTCCAGACCGACGAACAACCCGGCCAGGTGCTGCGCGCTGACCAGAACCAGGCCACCGGCGGCGGACATCAGGATCAGCAGGTACAGTTCTTCGCGGTTGCCCGGGTAGCCCGAACCGCCATCGCCGAGGTAGGCGTGGGCGAGGGTCACACAGGCGAGGGTGGCGACCAGGATCAGCGCCATGTACAAGCAGGCGAAGCTATCGATCTGCAGCAGTGGAGTCACAGCCAGTGGTGCGACTTTCAGGGCTGGCAGGATCGACAGCAACGCCAGGTTCAGACCTGCCACGGAAATCAGAAAGGTCTGCGAGTGGTTGCGGCGCCAGGCGATTGCCAGCATCACCACGATGATCGTGGCGCTGGTGATCAACAACGGCGCTAGCGCGATAAAGTGTTGAGTCGTGAATTCCATAGCGCTCTTACCGGGCCGAAGCGAGTTGAGTGAAGGCGGTGCCGAGCCATTGCTGCACGCCATGCATCGTCGCAGCAGAGGTATCGAGGAACGGTTGCGGGTACACGCCGATGTAGATCAGCAGCGCCGCAAGCCCGACCACCATGATCAGTTCGCGACCGTCCATGCCATGCAGTACCGCGTCCGATTTGGCCGGACCGAAGTACGCACGGTGGATCATGATCAGCGAGTAGACCGAACCGAACACCAGACCGGACGTCGCGATGATGGTGACCCACGGAGCGAACGGGAAGGTGCCGATCAGGATCAGGAACTCACCGACGAAGTTACCGGTACCCGGCAAGCCCAGGGACGCTGCTGCAAAGAACAGGCTGAGGGCTGGCAGGTAAGCGATCTTCGACCACAGGCCACCCATTTCGCGCATGTCGCGGGTGTGGGTGCGCTCGTACAGCTGACCGCTGAGGATAAAGAGTGCCGCGGCCGACAGACCGTGCGCCAGCATCTGCATCACCGCGCCCTGCAGCGCCAGTTGGCTGCCGGAGTAGATGCCGATCAGTACGAAGCCCATGTGGGAAACGGACGAGAAGGCGATCAGACGCTTGATGTCGGTTTGTGCGAAGGCCAGGAACGCACCGTAGAAGATCCCGATCAGACCGAGGGTCATGGCAATCGGCGCGAACTCGGCCGACGCATTCGGGAACAGCGGCAGGGCGAAACGCAGCAGACCGTAAGCAGCGGTTTTCAACAAGATACCGGCCAGGTCGACCGAACCCGCGGTTGGCGCCTGGGCGTGAGCGTCAGGCAACCAGGAGTGGAACGGCACCACAGGCAGCTTCACCGCGAACGCGATGAAGAAGCCGAGCATCAGGATGTACTCGGTGGTCAGCGACATCTTGGTTTTCAACAGGTCGGCGTAGTTGAAAGTAATCACGCCGGTGTCGTTGAAGTTGACCAGAACCAGACCCAGGATCGCCACCAACATGATCAGGCCAGAGGCCTGAGTGAAGATGAAGAACTTGGTCGCCGCGTAGATCCGGGTCTTCTTGCCGTCCGAAGAACTGTGACCCCAGAGCGCGATGAGGAAGTACATCGGCACCAGCATCATTTCCCAGAAGAAGAAGAACATGAACAGGTCGAGGGCGAGGAACACGCCGACGACACCGCCCAGGATCCACATCAGGTTCAGGTGGAAGAAGCCAACGTGACGTTGAATCTCTTTCCACGAGCAGAGTACCGAGAGCACACCCAGCAGACCGGTCAGCAGGATCATCAGCAGCGACAGGCCGTCGAGGGCCAGGTGCACGCTGATGCCGAAGCGTTCGATCCAGATGTGCTTGAACTCAAGCACCCAGGTCGGATCGGCGCCAGGCGCCGGGGCAAATGAATAGTCACCGTTGGCCCACAGCCAGAGGCCGAGGGAGAGCAACAGGGACATGGTGATCAGCGCAATCCAGCGGGGGAGGGTGGCGCCGAAGCGCTCACCCATCCAGCACAGCAGGCCGCCGATAAAGGGGATCAGGATTAGCCAAGGCAGAATCATGACGGGCTCAATTCCTTTCGCAAGTTCGCAAGGTTCATATCAGACCGCTACCAGCACGACGGCGCCGATGACCAGCACGGCACCAGCAGCCATCGAGGCGGCATACCAACGCAGTTGACCAGTCTCGGTACGGCTCAGGGCGGTGTGACCGCCTTTGGCCATGCGCGGGATCAGACCGATGGTCTGGTCAAGCGGGTCTTTGCGCAGCATGTGGTTGATCGCCAGGTATGGCTTGACGAACAGTTTGTCGTAGATCCAGTCGAAGCCCCAGGCAGCGAACCACCAGGCCGACAGGAAACGGCCAATGCCGCTGTTGGCGATTGCAGTGACGAAGCGACGCTTGCCGAGGAACAGCAGCGCGGCCAGCAGGATACCGGCCAGGGCAATGGCGCCCGAAGCGATTTCCAGGCTGTGCTTGGCTTCGCCGCCCGCATGGCCGACGCTTTCCGGCAGCACACCGTGCAGCGGCGGAACGATCATCGCGCCAATGGCGGTGGACAATACGATCAGCACCGACAGTGGCAGCCAGTGAGCGATGCCGTGACCGGCGTGCGCTTCGGTCTTCACTTCACCGTGGAACGCGATGAAGATCAGGCGGAAGGTGTACAGCGAGGTCATGAACGCACCGACCAGACCTGCGTACAGCAGACCGTTGTTGCCGCTGGCGAACGCTTCCCAAAGGATTTCGTCCTTGGAGTAGAAGCCTGCGGTCACCAGTGGCAGGGCCGCCAGGGCCGCGCCGCCGACGATGAAGCTGGCGTAGGCCAGTGGCAGTTTCTTCCACAGGCCGCCCATCTTGAAGATGTTCTGCTCGTGGTGGCAGGCAACGATCACCGAACCGGAAGCAAGGAACAACAGCGCCTTGAAGAACGCGTGGGTCATCAGGTGGAAGATCGCGCCATCCCAGGCACCCACGCCCAGTGCCAGGAACATGTAGCCGATCTGGCTCATGGTCGAGTAGGCGAGGATACGTTTGATGTCGGTCTGCACCAGCGCGGCAAAACCGGCCAGAACCAGGGTCACGCCGCCGACGATGCCGACCAGGTGCAGGATTTCCGGCGCCAGGGTGAACAGACCGTGGGTACGGGCGATCAGGTAAACACCGGCGGTCACCATGGTCGCAGCGTGGATCAGTGCCGAAACCGGGGTAGGACCGGCCATCGCATCCGCCAGCCAGGTTTGCAGCGGCAGTTGCGCGGATTTACCGACAGCGCCGCCCAGCAGCATCAGGGTGGCCATGACCATCCAGAAGTCGCCCGCCTGGAATTTCTGCGGTGCCAGCACCAGCAGTTCCTGAACGTTCAGCGTGCCCAGTTGTGCGAACAGGATGAACAGGCCGATGGCCATGAACACGTCGCCGATGCGGGTCACGATAAAGGCTTTGAGTGCCGCGTTACCGTTGTTGCGGTTGCTGTAGTAGAAACCGATCAACAGGTACGAGCACAGGCCCACGCCTTCCCAGCCGAAGTACAGGAACAACAGGTTATCGCCCAGGACCAGGAACAGCATGCTGGCGATAAACAGGTTGGTGTAGGCGAAGAAGCGCGAGTAACCGGCTTCACCGCGCATGTACCAGGACGCGAACAGGTGGATCAGGAAGCCGACGCCGACGACCACACCGAGCATGGTCAGGGACAGACCATCCAGGTACAGCGCGAAGTTCGGCGTGAAGCCTTCCACCGCCATCCACTGCCACAACACCTGGGTGTAGTGACCGCCTTCAGGTGGCGCGACGTTGAATTGCCAGATCACGTAAGCCGTGACGATGGCAGACAAGCCGATGGAACCGACGCCGATCAGCGCCGACAGGTTTTCCGAGAGGCGTCCACGGGAGAACGCCAGCAGCAGGAAACCTATGAGAGGGAATACGAAAGTCAGATAGAGAAGATTCATCCGCGCATCTCGCTGGCAGCGTCGATATCGAGAGTGTGGAAGCGGCGATACAGCTGCAACAGAATCGCCAGGCCGATACTGGCCTCGGCGGCTGCCAGGCTGATCACCAGGATGAACATGATCTGTCCATCCGGCTGCGCCCAGCGGCTACCGGCAACGATGAACGCCAAAGCGGAGGCATTCATCATGACCTCCAGGCTCATCAGCACGAAGAGAATGTTGCGGCGGACCATCAGGCCGACCAGACCGAGGCAGAACAGGATGCCGGCGACCGCCAGACCATGCTCCAAAGGGATAGCAGGCATCGTCATTGCTCCTTGGCTTCGTTGCGGCCCAAGTGGAACGCCGTGACGGCTGCGGCGAGCAGCAGCATCGAGGCGAGTTCGACCACCAGCAGATAAGGACCGAACAGGCTAATGCCCACGGCCTTGGCGTCTACAGTGGTGTGGCCGACGGCCTGACCGCTCTGGTGGGCGAACAGCACGTACAGCAGCTCAACCAGCAGCAGGGTGCCGAGAATCACCGGGCCGAGCCAGATGCCGGGCTTGAGCCAGACGCGCTCTTGCTGAACCGAGGCCGGGCCCAGGTTCAGCATCATCACCACGAACACGAACAGCACCATGATGGCGCCAGCGTAGGCGATCACTTCCAGAACACCGGCAAACGGTGCGCCGAGGGCGAAGAACGTCATGGCCACGGCGATCAGCGAAATGATCAGGTAGAGCAGGGCGTGCACAGGGTTGGTGTGGGTGATCACGCGAAGCGTGGACACCACAGCGATACCCGATGCGAAATAGAAAGCGAATTCCATCTTTCTTCCTTAAGGCAGCAAGCTCTTCACGTTGATCGGTTCGGCTTCATTCTGCGCGGCGCCTTTGGGCTTACCGGCAATCGCCATACCTGCAACACGATAGAAGTTGTAATCAGGGTTTTTGCCGGGGCCGGAGATCAGCAGATCTTCTTTCTCGTAAACCAGGTCCTGACGTTTGAACTCGGCCATCTCGAAATCCGGTGTCAGCTGGATCGCGGTGGTCGGGCAGGCTTCCTCGCAGAGGCCGCAGAAAATGCAGCGCGAGAAGTTGATGCGGAAGAAGTCCGGGTACCAGCGACCGTCTTCGGTTTCAGCTTTCTGCAGCGAGATGCACCCGACCGGGCACGCCACGGCGCACAGGTTGCAGGCTACACAACGCTCTTCGCCATCAGGGTCGCGGGTCAGGACGATACGGCCACGGTAGCGCGGCGGCAGGTACACGGCTTCTTCCGGGTACTGCAGCGTGTCGCGCTTGCGGAAGGCGTGGCTGAAAATCATCACCAGGCTGCGAAGCTGGGTGAAGAAGCCATGCACGATGTCAAATATGTACTTCATGATTCTCTATCCTCACTGAGCCGCGACGGCGGGCGTGTTGAGCAACACGATCGCAGCGGTCACCAGCATGTTGACGAGGGTCAGCGGCAGGCAGAACTTCCAGCTGAAATCCATCACTTGGTCATACCGTGGGCGCGGAATCGAGGCGCGCAGCAGGATGAAGATCATGATGAAGAACGCGGTTTTCAGCGCGAACCAGATGAACGGGATCTGCGGCAGAATACCGAACGGACCGTGCCAGCCACCGAAGAACAAGGTCACCAGCAGCGCCGAAATCAGCACGATGCCGATGTACTCACCGACGAAGAACATGCCCCATTTCATGCCGGCGTATTCAATGTGGTAACCGTCGGCCAGTTCCTGCTCCGCTTCCGGCTGGTCGAACGGGTGACGGTGAGTCACGGCGACGCCGGCGATGAAGAAGGTCAGGAAACCGAAGATCTGCGGAATGATGAACCACAGGTTCTGGGCTTGATAGTCAACGATGTCGCGCATGTTGAACGAGCCGGCCTGGATCACGATGCCCATCAGCGACAGGCCCATGAACACTTCGTACGACACGGTTTGCGCCGAGGCCCGCAAGCTGCCCAGCAGGGCGAACTTGTTGTTGCTCGACCAGCCGGCGAACAGCACCGCGTAGACCGACAGACCCGCCATGGCGAAGAAGAACAGAATGCCGATGTTCAGGTCCGCCACGCCCCAGGTCGGGGTGATCGGGATGATCGCGAAGGCAATCAGCAGGGCGCTCATCGCCACGACCGGTGCCAGGGTGAAGATCATCTTGTCGGCGAACGGTGGCGTCCAGTCTTCCTTGAAGAACATCTTGATCATGTCGGCCGCGATCTGGAACGCGCCGAACGGGCCGACGCGGTTCGGACCGTAACGGTCCTGCCAGAGGGCGAGCAAACGACGCTCGACCCAGCTCAGCAACGCGCCGCAGACCACCACGGCGAGCAGAATCACGATGGCCTGGATGACCGAGATGATCACGTCGATCACTTCAGGAGTGAACCAAGTCATAGCGCTGCCTCCTGCAGACCGTCAACGGATTTGCCAAAGATCGCTGGCGGAATGCCCGCGATACCGGCCGGCAATGCGACCAGACCGGCACCCAGCTCTTCGTTGATGCGCAGCGGCAGACGCAGGGTCTGGCCAGCGACGTTCAAGCTCAGCATGGCGCCGTCATTGACACCCAGACGATCGGCTTCGGACTTGGCCAGCGCCACGTAAGCAGCCGGGATACGTTCCTGAACCGGTGCGGCTTTCGAAGAGTTCTCTTCGCTGCCGAGCAGGTGGAAGAACGGCACGACCTGCCAGGTGCCCGGCGCCGGGTTGAACGCACGCGGAACAGCAGCGAACCAGTTCAGCGAGTCACCGCTGCTTTCGATCAGGCGGGTGCCTGGGTCGCCAGCGCGGATGTGACCACCGACTTCGTCCTGGAACTTGTTCCAGGCTTGCGGCGAGTTCCAGCCCGGAGACCAGGCGAATGGCACTTGCTGACGCGGTTCGGCCGAGCCCGAGTAACCTTCCATCGAGAAGTTGAACGCGGTGTCGTTGTCTTGCGGAGTACGCGGTTCGTGCACGTTGATGTCGGCACGCATGGCGGTACGACCCGAGTAACGCAGCGGTTCACGGGCCAGTTTCATGCCCTTGATGCGGAATGCGGCGGACGGAGCGGCATCGACGATGCGCGCCAGTTGCGGCGTGCTCGAAGCCACGGCAGCGGTGACGTGGTCCAGTTGGGTCCAGTCGATCGGCTGGTTCAGCAAGGTTGAGCGCAGGGCATGCAGCCAGCGCCAGCCTTCGTGAACCAGGATGCTCGCGTCCATGTACTTCGGATCAAAGACCTGGAAGAAGCGCTGGGCGCGGCCTTCCTGGCTGACCAGCGTACCGTCGCCTTCAGCGAAGCTGGCGGCTGGCAGGACCAGGTGCGCGCGATCGCTGGTGGCGGTTTTCTGATGGTCCGCCACGATCACCGCTTTCGCGGCGTTCAGGGCAGCATCGACACGGGCTTTGTCAGTGCGGGTGTACAGATCGTTTTCCAGCACGACGATGGCGTCGGCACGGCCGTCGATGACCGCTTGCAGTGCTGCGTCGACCGATTCGCCACCGAGCATGGCCAGGCCGAGGCTGTTGGCCTCTGGCACGATCAGGCTGATGGAGCCGTTCTTCTCGCGCAGCTTCAGGGCTTTGGCGATGTTCGCGGCGGCTTCGATCAGCGCCTTGGAACCCAGCGAGGTGCCGGCAATGATCAGTGGACGCTTGGCCGCGAGCAGGGCGTCGGCAATGCGCTTGGCCAGCTCGAGGGCTTCGGCGTCGAGGCCTTCAACTGCAGGAGCGCTGGCGTCGAGGGCGTGAGCCACGGCGAAACCGATGCGGGCCAGGTCGTCCGGAGCGGCGTGAACGCACTCTTCGGCGATGTCGTCGAGCTTGGTTTCAGCCAGGCTGGCGATGAACAGCGGGTTCAATTCATGCTGACCGATGTTCTTCACGGCGGCGTCGAGCCAAGGCTGAACACGCATGGCGTCGGCCATGTCTTCGGCCTTGCCTTTGACCGATTGACGCAGGGACAGCGCCATACGGGCGGCAGTCTGGGTCAGGTCTTCCCCGAGGACGAAGATCGCATCGTGATCTTCGATGTCGCGCATGTTCGGGATCGGCAGCGGGCTGTCTTTCAGCACCTGCATGACCAGACGAATGCGCTCCAGCTCGGCGGCTTCGATACCGGAGTAGAAGTGCTCGGCACCCACCAGTTCGCGCAACGCGTAGTTGCTTTCGAGGCTGGCGCGGGGCGAACCGATACCGACGATGTTGCGACCGCGCAGCAGGTCAGCGGCTTTATCCAGCGCTTCGTCGAGGCCCAGTTTGGTGCCGTTGGCCAGCAGTGGCTGACGCGGGCGGTCTTCGCGGTTGACGTAGCCATAGCCGAAACGGCCACGGTCGCACAGGAAGTACTGGTTGACCGAACCGTTGAAACGGTTTTCGATCCGACGCAGTTCACCGTAACGTTCGCCCGGGGAAATGTTGCAACCGCTGGAGCAGCCATGGCAGATGCTCGGCGAGAACTGCATGTCCCACTTGCGGTTGTAGCGCTCGGAGTGAGTCTTGTCGGTGAACACACCGGTCGGGCAGACCTCGGTGAGGTTGCCGGAGAACTCGCTTTCCAGCACGCCGTCTTCAACGCGACCGAAGTACACGTTGTCGTGGGCGCCGAACACACCGAGGTCGGTGCCACCAGCGTAATCCTTATAGAAGCGCACGCAGCGGTAGCAAGCGATGCAGCGGTTCATTTCGTGGGAAATGAACGGGCCCAGTTGCTGGTTCTGGTGAGTACGCTTGGTGAAGCGATAACGGCGCTCGTTGTGACCGGTCATCACGGTCATGTCTTGCAGGTGGCAGTGACCGCCTTCCTCACAGACCGGGCAGTCGTGCGGGTGGTTGGTCATCAGCCATTCAACGACGCTGGCGCGGAACACTTTCGCTTCTTCGTCGTCGATGGAGATCCAGCTGCCGTCGGTGGCGGGAGTCATGCACGACATGACGATCCGACCACGCTTGTCGTTCTCGTCGGTGTACTGCTTGACCGCGCACTGGCGGCAAGCGCCAACGCTGCCTAGGGCTGGGTGCCAGCAGAAATACGGGATATCGAGGCCTAGCGACAGACATGCCTGTAACAGGTTGTCTGCCCCATCGACTTCGAGCTCTTTGCCGTCTACGTGGATAGTGGCCATGGTTCAAAGTTCTTCGTTGGCCCGGTGTCAGCGGGCGTGGCTAATGGAATCTTGTTATTCGTCCGAATCCAAACAGCCCATAAAAGGCGTCATCGAACGAAAGGCGAAGGGCACGGACCCTTCGCCTTTTTAAAGCGTTAAGCGCCGACTACGATCGGCCTTGCCAGAGGCGGGACGACGGCGCTGGTGGGCGCGATGCCGGCTTCGAACTCTGGACGGAAGTATTTGATTGCGCTGCCCAACGGCTCCACGGCGCCCGGTGCGTGAGCACAGAAGGTCTTGCCTGGGCCGAGGAAACCGACCAGACCCAGCAGGGTCTCGATGTCGCCGGCTTGCCCTTCACCGTTCTCGATGGCGCGCAGCAGCTTGACGCTCCACGGCAAACCGTCACGGCACGGTGTGCAGAAACCGCACGACTCACGGGCGAAGAACTCTTCCATGTTGCGCAGCAGGGACACCATGTTGACGCTGTCGTCCACCGCCATGGCCAGGCCGGTACCCATACGGGTGCCCACTTTGGCAATGCCGCCGGCGTACATTTGTGCGTCGAGGTGTTCCGGCAACAGGAAACCGGTACCGGCGCCGCCTGGCTGCCAGCACTTGAGCTTGTAACCGTCGCGCATGCCGCCGGCGTAGTCTTCGAACAGCTCGCGACCGGTGACGCCGAACGGCAATTCCCACAGGCCCGGGTTCTTGACCTTGCCGGAGAAGCCCATGAGCTTGGTGCCCATGTCTTCGCTGCCTTCGCGGGCCAACGATTTGTACCAGTCCACGCCGTCGGCAATGATCGCCGGGACGTTGCACAGGGTTTCAACGTTGTTCACGCAAGTCGGCTTGCCCCACACGCCAACGGCGGCAGGGAAGGGCGGCTTGGAGCGCGGGTTGGCACGGCGGCCTTCCAGGGAGTTGATCAGAGCGGTTTCTTCACCGCAGATGTAACGCCCGGCGCCGGTGTGGACGAACAGTTCGAAATCGAAGCCGCTGCCCAGGATGTTCTTGCCCAGCAGGCCGGCTGCTTTGGCTTCTTCCACGGCACGGTTGAGGTGCTTGGCGGCGGTGGTGTACTCGCCACGCAGGAAGATGTAGCCACGGTAGGTTTTCAGCGCGCGGGCACTGATCAGCATGCCTTCGATCAGCAGATGGGGCAGTTGCTCCATCAGCATGCGGTCTTTCCAGGTGTTCGGCTCCATTTCATCCGCGTTGCACAGCAGGTAGCGGATGTTGATGGATTCGTCTTTCGGCATCAGGCCCCACTTAACGCCCGTGGGGAAGCCTGCACCGCCGCGACCTTTGAGGCCGGCGTCTTTCACGGTCTGGACGATGTCGTCCTGAGCCATGTCGGCGAAGGCCTTGCGCGCAGCGGCGTAGCCGTTCTTGGCCTGGTACTCGTCGAGCCAGACAGCTTCGCCGTCGTCACGCAGACGCCAGGTCAACGGATGAGTCTCGGCCGAACGCTTGATGCGGTTGGCAGGACCGAAGGAAGTCAGGGTCATACGTAGCCCTCGAGCAATTTGGCAACGCCGGCAGGCTGCACATCACCGAAAGTGTCGTCGTCGATCATCAACGCCGGCGCCTTGTCGCAGTTGCCGAGGCAGCAGACCGGCAGCAGGGTGAAACGACCGTCGGCGGTGGTCTGACCCAGGCCGATGCCCAGCTTGCTCTGGATTTCGCCGACCACGGACTCGTGGCCGCCGATGTAGCAGACCATGCTGTCGCAGACGCGAATGATGTGACGGCCGACCGGCTGACGGAAGATCTGGCTATAGAAAGTAGCCACGCCTTCAACGTCGCTCGCCGGAATGCCGAGGATCTCGCCGATGGCGTAGAGCGCGCCGTCAGGCACCCAGCCACGTTCCTTCTGGACGATCTTCAGGGCTTCGATCGACGCCGCGCGCGGGTCTTCGTAGTGATGCAGCTCGTGCTCGATGGCCGAGCGCTCGGTTTCACTCAGGGTGAAACGGTCTGTCTGGATAAGCGTGTTGTTCATGCTTAGCGGTCCACGTCGGCCATAACGAAATCGATACTACCCAGGTACGCGATCAAGTCCGCGACCATGCTGCCTTTGATCACCGAGGGGATCTGCTGCAGGTGCGGGAAGCTTGGGGTGCGAATCCGGGTGCGGTAGCTCATGGTGCCGCCATCGCTCGTCAGGTAATAACTGTTGATGCCCTTGGTCGCTTCAATCATCTGGAAGGATTCGTTGGCCGGCATGACCGGGCCCCACGAAACTTGCAGGAAGTGCGTGATCAGGGTCTCGATGTGTTGCAGCGTGCGCTCTTTCGGCGGCGGCGTGGTCAGCGGGTGATCCGCCTTGTACGGGCCTTCCGGCATGTTGCGCATGCACTGGTCGATGATCTTGATGCTCTGGCGCATTTCTTCGACGCGCACGATGCAACGATCGTAGGCATCGCCATTGGCGGCCAGCGGCACTTCGAATTCGAAGTTCTCGTAACCGGAATACGGGCGCGCTTTACGCAGGTCGAAGTCGCAACCGGTCGAACGCAGGCCGGCACCGGTGACACCCCATTCCAGGGCCTCTTTGGTGTTGTAGTCGGCGACGCCGATGGTCCGGCCACGCAGGATGCTGTTGTCCAGGGCGGCTTTCTGGTATTCGTCCAGACGCTTGGGCATCCACTCGACGAAATCCTTGACCAGCTTTTCCCAGCCGCGCGGCAGGTCGTGGGCGACGCCACCGATGCGGTACCAGGCCGGGTGCAGACGGAAACCGGTGATGGCTTCGATCACGGTGTAGGCACGCTGACGGTCGGTGAAGGTGAAGAACACCGGGGTCATGGCGCCGACGTCCTGGATGTAGGTACCCAGGAACAGCAGGTGGCTGGTGATCCGGAAGAACTCGGCCATCATGATGCGGATGACGTCGACCTTCTCCGGCACCTTGATGCCGGCCAGCTTCTCGACCGAGAGCACGTACGGCAGGTTGTTCATCACGCCGCCGAGGTAGTCGATACGGTCGGTGTACGGGATGAAGCTGTGCCAGGACTGACGCTCGGCCATCTTCTCGGCACCACGGTGGTGGTAACCAACGTCCGGTACGCAATCGACGATCTCTTCACCGTCCAGCTGCAGGATGATGCGGAACGCACCGTGCGCGGAAGGGTGGTTGGGACCGAGGTTGAGGAACATGTAGTCCTCGTTCGCACCAGAACGCTTCATGCCCCAGTCTTCAGGCTTGAAGCGCGCGGCTTCTTCCTCAAGCTGTTGCTTGGCCAGGTTCAGGGTGAACGGGTCGAACTCGGTGGCACGGGCCGGGAAGTCCTTGCGCAACGGGTGACCTTCCCAGGTCGGCGGCATCATGATGCGGGTCAGGTGCGGGTGGCCGGCAAAGTCGATGCCGTACATGTCCCATACTTCACGCTCGTACCAGTTGGCGTTCGGCCAGATCCCGGTGACGGTCGGCACGCTGAGGTCGCTCTCGGACAAGGCGACCTTGATCATCACGTCACTATTACGTTCGATCGACATCAAGTGATAGAACACGGTGAAGTCGACGCCGTTCGGCAGCCCTTGACGCTTGGTGCGCAGACGCTCGTCCACGCCGTGCAGGTCATAAAGCATGACGTACGGCTTGGGCAGGTTACGCAGGAAGGTCATTACTTCGACGAGTTTGGCACGCGCAACCCAAAGCACCGGCATGCCGGTGCGGGTAGGCTGGGCGGTGAACGCCTCGGGGCCAAAACGGTTGTTCAGTTCGACGACCACATCCTGGTCGTCTGCCTTATAAGGCGGGATGTACAGAGCACTGCCTGTAGTCATGGTTATTTTATCGCTTTCGGTCAACGTAAAGAATGAAGCCAGTTTTTCGTTTCTTTGAAACAGCAGAACTGGATCAGACTTCGTCGGGGCTGCGCAGGTTGGTGACTGCGATACGCTGTTCGCGGCGCTTTTCCTTTTCGGAAGGCATCTCGGCGCGATAAACGCCTTGATCACCAACGACCCAGGAAAGTGGACGACGCTCCTGGCCAATCGACTCCTGCAAAAGCATCAAGCCTTGCAGAAAAGCTTCAGGGCGGGGCGGGCAGCCAGGCACGTAGACGTCCACGGGCAGGAACTTGTCCACCCCTTGAACGACAGAGTAGATGTCGTACATGCCACCGGAGTTGGCGCATGAACCCATGGAAATAACCCATTTAGGCTCGAGCATTTGCTCGTAGAGACGCTGAATGATCGGCGCCATCTTGATGAAGCAGGTACCGGCGATAACCATGAAATCCGCCTGGCGCGGCGATGCCCGGATAACCTCGGCGCCAAAGCGCGCGATGTCGTGGGGCGCCGTGAAGGCGGTGGTCATTTCCACGTAGCAGCACGAAAGACCGAAGTTATACGGCCACAGGGAGTTCTTGCGCCCCCAGTTGATCGTGCCGTTAAGCACGTCTTCGAGCTTGCCCATGAAGATGTTTTTGTGGACTTGATCTTCTAACGGATCGGAAACGGTTTCCCGTTCGCCAATCGGATACTGCTCGTTAGGAGCATCGGGGTCGATCCTGGTGAGATTGTATTGCATTGCCAAAGCCTCATTGTTTCAGCTTCGCTTGCCGCTTACGACGAGCTTCAGGAGCCCAGTCAAGGGCGCCCACTCGGAATAGGTAGACAAGGCCTGCCAACAGAATTGCTATGAAAACGAGAGCTTCGACGAATCCGGTCCAGCCGCTTTCGCGGACGGACACAGACCAGGCAAAGAGAAAAAGGGCTTCGATATCGAAGATCACGAAGAGCATCGCGACCAGATAGAATTTGGCTGAGAGCCGCAAGCGGGCGCCACCTGTAGGTAGCATGCCGGATTCGAACGGTTCATTTTTGCTGCGGCCCCAGGCTTTTGACCCGAGGAGGCTGGAAACACCGAGCATGAAGGCGCAAAGGCCGACAACGCCCAGAAGGAAAATGGCAAAGCCCCAGTTGTGGGCCATGAGTCCTGTCGCTTCGGGCATGCTGGTAATCCTTGACAGAGAGCAAAGGTCTCTGAGCTTGAAAAAGAAACAACGCAGTGACGATATGTCGCAGCAATCAATCCCGCTGATTTTATGGCTAAACACCGTGCAAGTAAAATTCAGATAGCGAAATTATTTAGCGGAATAAGGACATAGCGCACCTCCAAAGCCACGCAGCCCATGCGTTGCGGGCATTAGCCGGGTTTTCATCAATATTGTTTTGTAGAGAATGTAACGAACATAGTTGCTGCTAAATGATAATCAATATTGTTTGTCTTGGTTTTTAAACTGTTTAACGGGTGGGGGAGTGGGAAGTTGTCTTTTATGCGCGTTACTGCAAGTAGCGGCAATGCACGTTTTAGCTCGTTTTTCTGATCGCGATACCGCTCTGGATCAATGTTTTTCCACAGAGTCACCACCGGACCCCTGTGGGAGCGGTATTTATGAAATCGCAGGCAAAAAAACGCCCCGAACCAGTCGGGGCGTCAGATGTGCGGCGTTGCGGTTGTTTTTTATCCGGTCCGCAACGGCCGTTTGTTCAGGTGAATCAGATCAGTGGAACTGTTCTTCTTCAGTCGAACCGGTCAGTGCGGTTACCGAAGACGAGCCGCCCTGGATCACGGTGGTCATGTCGTCGAAGTAGCCGGTGCCCACTTCCTGCTGGTGAGCCACGAAGGTGTAACCCTTGGCAGCGTCGGCGAATTCCTGCTCTTGCAGCTTCACGTAGGCAGTCATGTCGTTGCGGGCGTAGTCGTGCGCCAGGTTGAACATGCTGTGCCACATGTTGTGAATGCCGGCCAGGGTGATGAACTGGTGCTTGTAGCCCATGGCGGACAGTTCGCGCTGGAACTTGGCGATGGTCGCGTCGTCCAGGTTTTTCTTCCAGTTGAAGGAAGGCGAGCAGTTGTACGACAGCAGTTGGTCCGGGTATTCCTTTTTGATCGCTTCAGCGAAGCGACGAGCCTCGTCCAGATCCGGCTTGGCGGTTTCGCACCAGATCAGGTCGGCGTACGGAGCGTAAGCCAGGCCGCGAGCGATCGCCTGGTCCAGGCCGGCGCGCACTTTGTAGAAGCCTTCCTGGGTGCGTTCGCCAGTCACGAATGGCTGGTCGTACGGGTCGCAGTCGGAAGTCAGCAGGTCAGCTGCGTTGGCGTCGGTACGGGCCAGGATGATGGTCGGTGTACCGGCAACGTCAGCTGCCAGACGGGCAGCGGTCAGCTTCTGCACAGCTTCCTGGGTAGGAACCAGTACTTTGCCGCCCATGTGGCCGCATTTTTTCACGGAAGCCAGTTGGTCTTCGAAGTGAACGCCGGCGGCGCCTGCTTCGATCATGCTCTTCATCAGCTCGTAAGCGTTCAGTACGCCGCCGAAACCGGCTTCAGCGTCAGCCACGATCGGTGCGAAGTAGTCGATGTAGCCTTCGTCGCCCGGGTTCTTGCCGGCTTTCCACTGGATCTGGTCGGCACGACGGAACGAGTTGTTGATGCGCTTGACCACGGTTGGAACGGAGTCCACCGGGTACAGCGACTGATCCGGGTACATCGATTCGGCGGAGTTGTTGTCCGCAGCCACTTGCCAGCCCGACAGGTAGATCGCCTGGATACCGGCTTTGACTTGTTGTACAGCCTGGCCGCCGGTCAGGGCGCCCATGCAGTTGACGAAATCTTTCTCGGGACGGAAGGACGGCTTGGCACCCTGGGTCACCAGGTTCCAGAGCTTCTCGGCGCCCATTTTTGCAAAGGTGTGCTCAGGTTGAACCGAGCCACGCAGGCGGACGACGTCAGCAGCGGAGTAAGCGCGTGTCACGCCTTTCCAGCGTGGGTTTTCAGCCCAGTCTTTTTCGAGGGCTGCAATTTGCTGTTCGCGTGTCAGTGCCATGGAGATAAACCTCGTCGCGTCTTTACGGAAAGTTGTTCTGCGGTGAAAAATTCATGCGCTCGCTGACCAGAAGCTTAGGCGGTCAAGTCGGATTCGGCGGGATTGGCGACGGGATGAACGATGGGCTCGAGGGGAAGTGAGCAGGTAAGGGCGAACTGGCGAGCGCATTCGGGCGTCGTGGGCCTTTATACGAACTTCAGTGTGATGCCGGTTTACCTAAATACGCTTCCGTCCCTCGGGACAACTTCGTTCCAGTCGGCAATCTCGTCAAACACACCTTGTGGGCGGTACAGACACGAAGCGGCTCGCAGAGTGGGTGCGAACGTCGCCTCGAAGGCCCTTGCCAGGGCCCCTGATTAGCGGGAGCGAGGCCATCATGCCTTCGCTTTTTTGACTCGTCAAACGTTTTGTAGTGCTTTTTTTCAAGCACTACATCTTTGGTCTTATACGACTAGTCAGTCAGTTTTTGATGCTTTAGTCCAAAGTGTCGACTTTCACCCGCAGGGTCATGTCATCCCGGCCCTGAGTCGAGTAGCTGCGGGTCAGGGCCTGTTTGTCGGCCTGAGTCTGGCGATTCACGCCGGCCAGGGTGATCCATTCCCCAAGGCGTCCGGTGACGGTTGTGTCGGTGCTTTGCACGTTCACTACATCGGCACGTTCCTGGCTCATGCGGTCACGGTTGGTGCTGATCGACAGGTGAACGATGTCGCCGGTGACGCTGGCGGTGACATAGAAACCCTGGGTGACGTTGCGGTACTCGGTCTGGCTGCGCGGATCGCCATAGGGATCGATCTGCGTGCTGGTCAGCGGCACGCTCTGGCCGACCTGGATCAGCGCCGGTGCGCCTTCGCTGGCCTGGACTTGCTGAATGCCACCGTCACGGCTTTCGGTGCTGCGATTGATGATTCGGGTCTGGCTCGGTTTGGCGCCATTGACCGAATAACCCTGGTCGCCCTGGAAGTTGTTTTCGTTGGTGTCGACGGTAATCAGCAGGCGCTTTGGCTGGGTATCGAGTTGGGCGATCAGGGCTTTAAGTTCGTCGATCTTGCGCTGATCGGCATTGACGATCAGCTGGTTGCCGTAAGCGCTGACCCGGCCATCCTTGCCGATGAAATCCTGGGCCATCGGCAGCATGTCGGCGCTAGTGTGGTAGTTCAGCGGCACGATCTCGGTGGCGGCCATGACCGAAAAACTGCAGGTCAGCAGCAGCGTGGTGAGCAGGGTGCGTAGGGACATTTCCGATATCTCCGACTTCTTGATGTCTTGATATGTAGGAGCGAGCCGCTCGCGATGGACGTGAG
Source organism: Pseudomonas sp. LB3P81 (assembly GCF_054897965.1). Taxonomy (NCBI): domain Bacteria; kingdom Pseudomonadati; phylum Pseudomonadota; class Gammaproteobacteria; order Pseudomonadales; family Pseudomonadaceae; genus Pseudomonas; species Pseudomonas sp. LB3P81. The sequence continues at coordinate 5,571,063 of NZ_JBUBVG010000001.1, forward strand.
AGCGCAGAGGGGTGTCAGGCCTCCAGCGTTATCGTTGACGACCATCGCGAGCAATCGAGCGTCGACCGGCTGCTCCTACAGGTGATCTGATATTGCCAGTTTGTCGGCCCGGCGTGGGGCAAGTTGAATCGTAGACAGCAAAACGCCCCGGCATCGGTCGATGACGGGGCGTTTTGTGGTGTGCTTTCAGGCGTTTGTGGCGAGGGGATTTATCCCCGTTGGGTCGCGAAGCGGCCCCAAAACCTCAATCACAGTGCATTAGGTGCACCGCATGTCTCGGCGACTGCTTCGCAGCCGAACGGGGATAAATCCCCTCGCCACAAGGTCTTAGGCGGAGTGACGCACCATGTCCACATGCGGAATCCCGGCTTCCAGGAACTCCTCACTGACCAGGCTGAAGCCCAGGCGCTCATAGAACGCAGTGGCCTGCACCTGCGCGCTCAGCATCTGCTGCTGCAGTCCGCGCTGCTCGGCTTCGCCGATCGCCGCCTGCATCAGCGCATCGCCCACCTTCAGGCCGCGCCAGTCCTTCAACACCGAAACCCGGCCGATATGCCCATCGGGCAACAGGCGGGCGGTGCCAATCGGAAAGTCGCTTTCGAAGGCCAGGAAATGCACTGCTGTTGCGTCATCTGCATCCCATTCCAGTTCAGGCGGAACGGATTGCTCGGCGATGAACACCGTCTCACGAATGCGCCGGATCTCGGCGTTGTCCTTTTGCCAGTCTGCGACACGTACGTGAATTTTACTCATCGGCAAACCCCAGGCTTCCTTGCTTGACCAGTTCGCACAGCAGGCCGCGACCGTCTTCGTCGCTCAGCCACTCGCCGAGGTTGTCGATGTGCAGCGCGTCGGCGGCGCAGATCATTTTCAGCAGGTCGCGCAGTTTGCCCGGCAGGTAACGGCTCTGGCCGCTGGCGAACAGCAGCAGGTCGTCATCGACTTCGGACCAGGCCAGGCGCGCGCTCGGGTTGCGAATCAGCACGGCGCCTTGCTCAAGGCTGGCGAGCAGGTCGTCTTCTTCGATTTCTTCCGGGCCGACCACCAGTTCCGGGTAGCGCGGTTCAGTCATGTACTGGCCGAACCAGGTCAGCAGCAGACGCTCGTCGCTCATGTGCTCGGCCAGCAGGCTTTTAAGGCGATCAAGGGCATCGTGCTGGATCTGATGCGGATCGACCGCCGGCAGGGCATCGGCGTCGGTGTAACGCTCTTCGTCCGTGAGGAACTGGCTGAGGAAGTCGGTGAAGTGGGTCAGCACTTCAGCGGCGCTTGGTGCGCGGAAACCTACCGAATAGGTCATGCAGTCATCGACGGCCACGCCCCAGTGCGCCAGGCGCGGTGGCAAGTAGAGCATGTCGCCGGGTTCCAGAACCCATTCTTCAGTAGCGTCGAAATCAGCGAGGATGCGCAGGTCCGCGTGTTGCATCAGCGGGCTCTCGGAGTTGCACATCTGGCCGATTTTCCAGTTGCGCTTGCCGTGACCCTGCAACAGGAACACATCGTAGTTATCGAAGTGTGGACCAACACTGCCACCCGGAGCGGCGAAGCTGATCATTACGTCGTCGACGCGCCAGCTCGGCAGGAAGCGAAAATGTTCCAGCAATTCGCTGACTTCCGGCACGAACTGGTCAACGGCTTGAACCAGCAGAGTCCACTCGGTTTCTGGCAACTTGCTGAATTCGTCTTCGGCAAACGGGCCGCGGCGCAGTTCCCAAGGGCGCTCACCGTGCTCGATCAGCAGGCGCGATTCGACTTCTTCTTCCAGCGCCAGGCCGGCCAGTTCGTCGGCGTCGATAGGGCTTTCGAAATCGGGAATTGCCTGGCGGATCAGCAGCGGTTTTTTCTGCCAGTAGTCACGCAGGAATTCGCGCGCCGTGATGCCGCCCAGAAGTTGAAGAGGAATATCAGGATTCATGTGTAACCTATTGAAAAAAAGCACTTTTCAGACGGGAATAAAAACGCCCGGCGCTGCCGGGCGTCTCAAACGGGTAAAACGGTCGATCAGATGCGCTTGGCTTGCTCTACAGCGTTGCCGATGTAGTTCGCCGGGGTGAGCAATTTCAGCTCGGCCTTGGCGGCGGCAGGCATGTCCAGGCCGTCGATGAAAGTTTGCAGCGCTTCAGGGCTGATGCCCTTGCCGCGTGTCAACTCTTTCAGTTTCTCGTACGGGTTTTCGATGTTGTAGCGACGCATCACGGTCTGGATCGGCTCGGCCAATACTTCCCAGCAAGCGTCGAGGTCAGCAGCGATCTTCTGAGCGTTGAGCTCCAGTTTGCTGATGCCTTTGAGGCTGGCTTCGTACGCGATCACGCTGTGGGCGAAGCCGACACCGAGGTTGCGCAGAACGGTGGAGTCGGTCAGGTCGCGCTGCCAGCGGGAGATCGGCAGCTTGCTCGCCAGGTGCTGGAACAGTGCGTTAGCGATACCCAGGTTGCCTTCGGAGTTTTCGAAGTCGATCGGGTTGACCTTGTGCGGCATGGTCGACGAACCGATTTCGCCAGCGATGGTGCGCTGTTTGAAATAACCCAGGGAAATGTAGCCCCAGATGTCGCGGTCGAAGTCGATCAGGATGGTGTTGAAGCGGGCGATCGCGTCGAACAGCTCTGCGATGTAGTCGTGCGGTTCGATCTGCGTAGTGTATGGGTTGAAGCCCAGGCCCAGCTCGTCTTCGATGAAGGCTCGGGCGTTTTCTTCCCAGTCGATCTCAGGGTAGGCCGACAGGTGAGCGTTGTAGTTGCCGACAGCGCCGTTGATCTTGCCCAGCAGCGGAACGGCAGCGACCTGAGCGATTTGACGCTCCAGACGGTACACCACGTTCGCCAGCTCTTTGCCCAGGGTGGTCGGCGAGGCCGGTTGACCGTGGGTGCGCGACAGCATTGGCACGTCGGCGAAGCGGATGGCCAGTTCACGAATGGCTTCGGCGGTCTGGCGCATCAGCGGCAGCATCACGTCATCACGGCCTTCGCGCAGCATCAGGGCGTGGGACAGGTTGTTGATGTCTTCGCTGGTGCAGGCAAAGTGGATGAATTCGCTGACGGCAGCCAGTTCCGGCAGCTTGGCCGCTTGCTCTTTGAGCAGGTATTCGATGGCTTTGACGTCGTGGTTGGTGGTGCGCTCGATCTCTTTGACACGCTCGGCGTGCTCCAGAGAGAAGTTTTCCGCCAGGGTGTTCAGCACAGCGTTGGCTTCGGCGGAGAACGCCGGTACTTCGCTGATGGCAGGGTGAGCGGCCAGGCGCTGGAGCCAGCGCACTTCAACCAGAACGCGAGCACGGATCAGGCCGTATTCGCTGAAAATTGGGCGCAGGGCCTGGGTTTTGCCGGCGTAGCGGCCGTCAACAGGGGAAACCGCAGTGAGCGAAGAAAGCTGCATGGGGTGTTCTCGGACAGTCGGGCAACGAAATGGGGCGCGTATCATACATGAAAAAATCCGCTGGTCCGTTGCCAACTGACCAGCGTATTACGCGTTACTGACTACAAAGCGGTGTTGCGGGCGCGGTTCAGCTGCTGCGCATCAGCGGGTAAAGCTCTTTGAGCAACTTGCGACGGCTGACCACCAACTGCCAGCGATGACCGCCCAACTGCCGCCACAGGCGTGCCGAACGAATCCCCGCCAGCAACAGCGCGCGGATCTTCGACGCGTTGCTCGGTTGCTGCAGATTGCGCATGTCGCCGTGGACCTGAATCCGTTGGCGCAAAGTGCTCAGCGTGTCTTGATATAGCGCACCGCACGCCGCGATCACATTTTCGTGGGCCGGGCCGAAGTGCTCGACCTGAGACTGGATCTGCGGCAGGCGCTTGCCGATCACGTCGAGCATGTCGCCGCGTTTGGCCAGTTGGCGCTCCAGCCCCAGCATCGCCAGGGCGTAGCGCAACGGTTCGCGCTGAAGGGTGCTTGGGTCGCGTTCGAGGGCGCCAATCAGGGCGCGATAGCCTTCGCGCAAGTTGATGTCGTCGCCGCCGTAGACTTCCAGCGTGTCCTTGGGGTCGCGAATCAGCAGGCTGCCGAGCATGCAGGTCAAGCCGGCTTCGGTGGTCTGGCCGGTCTTGGCGATCTTGTCGACCAGCACGGCAGCGAGAAACACCCCGCCGAGGGCCGTCAGTTGCTCCTGAGTGGGGCTCATTGCTGCTCGCCTTGAAGAGTGCCTTTGCTCGTCCACGGTTCCGCCACTTCGATCACGCCGCCGCCGAGGCAGATTTCACCGTCGTAGAACACCACGGACTGACCCGGGGTGACCGCGCGTTGCGGGTCATCGAAGGTCGCGCGGTAACCGGTAGCGGTCTTTTCCAGCGTGCACGGCTGGTCGCTCTGGCGATAACGAACTTTGGCGGTCAGCTTACGCGGCTCGCTCAGGTCGACCGGGTTGACCCAATAGATGTCCGAGGCGAGCAGGGCGCGGGAGAACAGGTACGGATGGTCATTGCCCTGGCCAACGATCAGTTCGTTGTGTTCCAGGTCCTTGATCAGCACATACCACGGCTCGTCGCTGGCGTCTTTCAAACCGCCGATGCCCAGGCCCTGGCGCTGGCCGATGGTGTGGTACATCAAGCCGTGGTGACGGCCGATGACTTCACCTTCGGTGGTCTTGATTTCGCCTGGCTGAGCCGGCAGGTATTGCTTGAGGAAATCGCTGAAGCGGCGCTCGCCGATAAAGCAGATCCCGGTGGAATCCTTTTTCTTCGCGGTCGCCAGTTCGTATTTCTCGGCAATCGCACGTACCTGGGGTTTTTCCAGCTCGCCGACCGGGAACAGCGTCTTGGCGATCTGTTCGCCGCCAACCGCGTGCAGGAAGTAGCTCTGGTCCTTGTTCGGGTCCAGGCCCTTGAGCAATTCGGTGCGGCCATCAATGTCGCGGCGGCGCACGTAGTGACCGGTGGCGATCAGGTCGGCGCCAAGCACCATGGCGTAGTCGAGGAACGCCTTGAACTTGATCTCGCGGTTGCACAGGATGTCCGGGTTTGGCGTGCGACCGGCCTTGTATTCGGCCAGGAAGTGCTCGAACACGTTGTCCCAGTACTCGGCGGCGAAGTTGGCGGTGTGCAGCTTGATGCCAATCTTGTCGCACACAGCCTGGGCGTCCGCCAGGTCATCCATGGCGGTGCAGTATTCCGTTCCATCGTCTTCTTCCCAGTTCTTCATGAACAGGCCTTCCACCTCGTAACCCTGCTCGATCAGCAGGAGGGCGGAAACGGAAGAGTCCACGCCGCCGGACATGCCGACAATGACGCGCTTCTTTTGTGTGTCAGAAGGGGCTGGATCACGCATAGGGATTCAATGAGTGTCTTGAAAAAGGACGCGATTCTAGCAGGCCGAAGCCCGCAAGGCTAAAGAGAAGGGCGGATCAGTTCGAGACCGAAGTGTTTGCCGTCCAGATAATCATCGATACAGCGGATGATCAGCTCACTGCGCCAGTTTGCGCGTTGTGCCAGCAGTTCGTCACGTGTCAGCCACTTTGCGCCGACGATCCCGTCGTCCAGTGGGTAATTGGCGTGATGCTTGAGAGGTTTTGCAGTGAAGCAGACTCGCTGATAAGTCACGCCGTTGCTCGGGGCGGTGTAGAGGTAAATGCCCACCACGCCGGTCGGCTCGACGTCCCAGCCGGTTTCTTCGAGGGTTTCGCGTACGGCGGCTTCGATCAGGGTTTCGTCCGGGTCGAGGTGGCCGGCGGGCTGATTGAGCACCGTTCGTCCGTGCTTGGTTTCTTCGACCATTAGAAAGCGACCGTTGTCTTCGACGATGGTGGCGACGGTGATGTGGGGTAGCCAATCCATGGGATTTCCTCAAATTCAGGGGTTCAAAGATTTCAATGTGGAAACCGGCCCCTGTGGGAGCGAGCCTGCTCGCGAAAGCGGTAGGTCAGTCACATCAATGTTGAATGATATATCGCTTTCGCGAGCAGGCTCGCTCCCACAGGGTCGGGTTTCGGCAGGTAAAATTGTGTTGAGGCCAGAAACACAAACCCCGGCACATGGCCGGGGTTTGTGATGTTCCCTTACAACCTTAAACCAACGCAGCGATCGCGGCGTTGAAAGTGTTGCTCGGGCGCATGGCCTTGCTGATCAGCTCGGCATTGGCGTGGTAGTAACCGCCGATGTCCACTGGCTTGCCCTGAACGGCATTGAGCTCGGCAACGATGGTTGCTTCGTTCTCGGTCAGGGTTTTTGCCAGCTCGCCGAACTGCGCTTGCAGTGCGGCATCTTCAGTCTGGGCGGCCAGGGCCTGAGCCCAGTACAGCGCCAGGTAGAAGTGGCTGCCGCGGTTGTCGATGTTGCCGACTTTGCGCGATGGCGACTTGTTGTTGTCCAGGAACTGGCCGGTGGCCTGATCCAGGGTCTTGGCCAAAACCAGAGCTTTAGGGTTGTTGTAAGTAACACCCAGATGCTCAAGGGAAGCGGCCAGAGCCAGGAACTCGCCCAGGGAATCCCAGCGCAGGAAGTTCTCTTCCAGCAGCTGCTGAACGTGCTTCGGTGCCGAACCGCCAGCGCCGGTTTCGAACAGACCGCCGCCATTCATCAGCGGAACGATCGACAGCATCTTGGCGCTGGTGCCCAGTTCCATGATCGGGAACAGGTCGGTCAGGTAGTCGCGCAATACGTTGCCGGTCACCGAGATGGTGTCCTTGCCTTCGCGAGTGCGGCCCAGGGTGAACGCCATCGCGTCAACCGGCGACATGATGCGGATGTCCAGGCCCGAGGTGTCGTGATCCTTCAGGTAAGCCTGAACTTTCTCGATCACTACGCCGTCGTGAGCGCGCATTGGGTCCAGCCAGAAAATCGCTGGTGTGCTGCTCGCGCGAGCGCGGTTGACGGCCAGTTTGACCCAGTCCTGGATCGGCGCGTCTTTGGTCTGGCACATGCGGAAGATGTCGCCGGCTTCAACCGACTGTTCCAGCAACAAGGCTCCTTTGCTGTCAGTAACGCGGACAACACCGTTGGTCTTGATCTGGAAAGTCTTGTCGTGCGAACCGTACTCTTCGGCTTTTTTCGCCATCAGGCCAACGTTTGGCACGCTGCCCATGGTGGTTGGATCGAAAGCGCCGTGCTTCTTGCAGTCTTCGATCACCGCCTGGTAGATGGTGGCGTAGCAGCGATCCGGGATCACAGCCTTGGTGTCGTGCAACTGACCGTCAGTGCCCCACATCTTGCCGGAGTCACGGATCATCGCCGGCATCGAGGCGTCGACGATCACGTCGCTCGGCACGTGCAGGTTGGTGATGCCTTTGTCGGAGTTGACCATCGCCAGCGAAGGACGAACGGCGTAGACCGCCTGGATGTCCGCTTCGATCTGCGCTTGTTGCTCGGCCGGCAGGGCCTTGATGCGAGCGTACAGGTCGCCGATGCCGTTGTTCAGGTTAAAGCCGATCTGGGCCAGCACGTCAGCGTGCTTGGCCAGTGCGTCTTTATAGAACTCGGCAACGATCTGGCCGAACATGATCGGGTCGGAGACCTTCATCATGGTGGCTTTCAGGTGAACCGACAGCAGCACACCCTTGGCCTTGGCGTCTTCGATCTCGGCAGCGATGAAGCTGCGCAGAGCGTTTTTGCTCATGACCGCGCAATCGAGGATCTCACCGGCTTGCACGGTGGTCTTTTCTTTCAGGACGGTGGTGGTGCCGTCCTGAGCGATCAGTTCGATTTTGACGGCGTCAGCGGCGTCGATCAGGGCAGCTTTTTCGCTGCCGTAGAAATCACCGGTGCTCATGTGCGCGACGTGGGACTTGGAGTCCGCAGCCCAGGCGCCCATTTTGTGCGGGTGCTTGCGTGCGTAGTTCTTGACCGACAGCGGTGCGCGACGATCGGAGTTGCCTTCGCGCAGAACCGGGTTCACGGCGCTGCCCTTGATTTTGTCGTAACGCGACTTGGCTTCTTTGTCGGCGTCGCTGGTCACGGTTTCCGGGTAGTCCGGCAGTGCGAAGCCCTGGGCTTGCAGCTCTTTGATCGCGGCCTGCAGTTGCGGAACCGAAGCACTGATGTTCGGCAGCTTGATGATGTTGGCTTCAGGCGTAACGGCCAGGTCGCCCAGTTCGGCGAGGTGGTCGGCTACGGCTTTGTCACCCAATTGCTCGGGGAAGCTGGCCAGGATGCGCCCTGCAAGAGAGATATCGCGGGTTTCAACGGCGATATCAGCCGAAGCGGTGAACGCTTCTACGATAGGCAACAGTGAATAGGTGGCGAGGGCCGGGGCTTCGTCGGTGAAGGTATAGATGATCTTCGAGCGGGTGGGCATATTCGGATTAACTCTCTCTTCTTTGCTAAAGCGTGCGCAGAAACTCGAGGGGCGCCGGTAAGCGCGTTCGTTCAAAGTCATCCATGAGCCGAATGTCGAGATTTGTGCGCGGTAGATGTTGGGGCAGTCGAGCGTCAAGCGTATGGGCTGCGGTAACAGACCTGCTTTTTCAGGCCCGAAGTCTCGTAGTAGAGAGGTCGGCCGTGGTGACTCTTGGGTCAGCGGGCGGCATTATACATAGGTAGCTGGCAATCTGCCGATGGTTCATGTGCAACGATTCTCGTCCATTGGTCTAAAGGTCGCTGAGGTGTGGGGGGCGTAGAGTCTTGCGTCGTGCTTGAGTTTGGCGCTTTTCCCTTTGCTTTCAGGCTTGTATGTCGCGAACTGCGCAGCTTTGCGGCGGATGGATGGAACATAGGGTTTGCGTGCCGATTCAACTGGGGTACGCTCGGACGAAGCCAGATGTTCAATCCAAACAATGGAGTTCAGCATGGGATACAAGAAGATTCAGGTTCCAGCAGTCGGCGACAAAATCACCGTCAACGCGGACCATTCTCTCAATGTTCCTAACAACCCGATCATCCCCTTCATCGAAGGCGATGGTATTGGTGTTGATATCAGCCCGGTCATGATCAAGGTTGTTGATGCTGCTGTTAAGAAGGCTTACGGCGGCGAGCGCAAAATTTCCTGGATGGAAGTCTACGCCGGGGAGAAAGCGACTCAGGTTTACGATCAGGACACCTGGCTGCCTCAGGAAACCCTGGACGCGGTCAAGGATTACGTGGTTTCCATCAAGGGCCCTCTGACCACGCCGGTCGGCGGCGGCATCCGTTCCCTGAACGTGGCCCTGCGTCAGCAACTCGACCTGTACGTCTGCCTGCGCCCGGTGCGCTGGTTCGAAGGTGTGCCGAGCCCGGTCAAGAAACCAGGTGACGTCGACATGACGATCTTCCGCGAAAACTCGGAAGACATTTATGCCGGTATCGAATGGAAGGCCGGTTCGCCTGAAGCGACCAAGGTCATCAAGTTCCTCAAAGAAGAAATGGGCGTCACCAAGATCCGTTTCGACGAAAACTGCGGTATCGGCGTCAAGCCGGTTTCGCTGGAAGGCACCAAGCGTCTGGCGCGCAAGGCCCTGCAGTATGTGGTCGACAACGACCGCGACTCGCTGACCATCGTGCACAAAGGCAACATCATGAAGTTCACCGAAGGTGCCTTCAAGGAATGGGCCTACGAAGTGGCAGCTGAAGAATTCGGCGCGACCCTGCTGGACGGCGGTCCGTGGATGCAGTTCAAGAACCCGAAAACCGGCAAGAACGTCATCGTCAAGGATGCCATCGCCGACGCCATGCTCCAGCAGATCCTGCTGCGCCCGGCCGAATACGATGTTATCGCGACCCTGAACCTGAATGGCGACTACCTCTCCGACGCCCTGGCGGCCGAAGTGGGCGGTATTGGTATCGCGCCGGGTGCCAACCTGTCCGACACCGTGGCCATGTTCGAAGCGACTCACGGTACTGCGCCGAAGTACGCCGGCAAGGACCAGGTCAACCCGGGTTCGTTGATCCTGTCCGCCGAGATGATGCTGCGTCACATGGGCTGGACCGAAGCGGCCGACCTGATCATCAAGGGCACCAACGGCGCGATCTCTGCGAAGACCGTGACCTATGATTTCGAACGTCTGATGGAAGGCGCGAAGCTGGTGTCGTCTTCCGGGTTTGGTGATGCACTGATTTCGCACATGTAAGCGATTTGGCACAAAAAAACCGCCTTCGGGCGGTTTTTTTATGAATGGATGGCGGGTTGCCTCAGCTCGACACTGTTTGCTGCTGGGTGGCAGGTGCGGTCTGTCCATTCTCGACAGGAGCAGACGTAATCTTCACTGCATGCAACCCTTTGGGTCCCTGGACGATCTCGAAACTTACGGCTTGTCCCGCCTTGAGGGTCTTGTATCCGTCCATCTCAATGACCGAATAGTGGGCAAAGAAATCAATAAGATGACCTTCTTCGTCACGACCTTCTCTGGCGTCGGTGTTAATGAAACCGAATCCCTTGGCATTGTTGAACCATTTCACCTTACCGACAGCCATGCTCATATCCCTCTGCAACAGACTCCATCACTGGAGTATCATCCAGTACATCCGCAGTCAGATCCTGTAATTAAGATTGACTCCGCGGACCTTTTTTACCCACTGTGGGCTCTATTGGTTGTAACACCGTTTTGCCGATAGTCAAGGTGACAAGGCAGTCGGTGTTGAAATCGTTCATGACCGTCCCCACTACTGTATTCGCACAACTGACGAACCTTTCTTTCCATGCATGCAATCAGCCAGATTCGACTAACATTCAATCAGGATCGCCCTGATTCACACGACGACGATTCCGCAGGCATTGCTGTTCAGGAGGCCAAGCCTGCTTTACAGGCGCCGCCGATGTACAAGGTGGTTTTGTTCAACGATGACTACACACCGATGGATTTCGTCGTCGAAGTGCTCGAGGTGTTTTTTAACCTGAATCGCGAGCTGGCGACCAAGGTCATGCTGGCCGTCCACACAGAAGGACGGGCAGTATGTGGAGTGTTTACCCGCGACATTGCCGAGACCAAGGCCATGCAGGTCAACCAGTACGCCAGGGAAAGCCAGCATCCGCTACTCTGTGAAATCGAGAAGGACGGTTAATCGCCGACCACTTGGGTATGAGGTGAAGCTATGTTAAACCGCGAGCTCGAAGTCACCCTCAATCTTGCCTTCAAGGAGGCCCGTTCGAAGCGTCATGAGTTCATGACCGTCGAACACCTCCTGCTGGCCCTATTGGATAATGAGGCTGCCGCCACCGTTTTGCGTGCCTGCGGCGCAAACCTCGACAAACTCAAGCATGATCTGCAGGAGTTCATCGACTCCACCACGCCGTTGATTCCCGTTCATGACGAGGATCGCGAGACCCAACCTACCCTGGGCTTCCAGCGTGTCCTGCAGCGTGCTGTTTTCCACGTACAGAGCTCGGGCAAACGCGAAGTGACTGGCGCCAACGTGCTGGTTGCGATCTTCAGTGAGCAAGAAAGTCAGGCAGTGTTCCTGCTGAAACAGCAGAGCGTTGCGCGCATCGATGTCGTCAACTACATCGCACACGGCATTTCCAAAGTGCCGGGGCATGGCGATCACTCTGAAGGTGAGCAAGATATGCAGGACGACGAGGGCGGTGAGTCTTCTTCTTCAGGCAATCCTCTGGATGCTTATGCCAGCAACCTCAACGAACTCGCGCGCCAGGGTCGTATCGATCCGCTGGTCGGTCGTGAGCTCGAAGTCGAGCGTGTCGCGCAGATTCTCGCGCGTCGGCGCAAAAACAATCCGCTGCTGGTGGGCGAGGCGGGCGTGGGTAAAACCGCGATTGCCGAAGGCCTGGCCAAACGCATCGTCGACAACCAGGTGCCGGACCTGCTGGCCAACAGCGTGGTGTATTCCCTCGATCTGGGCGCCTTGCTGGCCGGGACCAAATACCGCGGCGATTTCGAGAAGCGCTTCAAGGCGTTGCTCAACGAGCTGAAAAAACGTCCGCAGGCGATCCTGTTCATCGACGAAATCCACACCATCATCGGTGCGGGTGCTGCGTCCGGTGGCGTCATGGATGCCTCGAACCTGCTCAAGCCGCTGCTGTCGTCCGGTGATATCCGTTGCATCGGTTCGACCACCTTCCAGGAATTCCGCGGGATCTTCGAGAAGGACCGTGCCCTGGCACGACGCTTCCAGAAGGTCGATGTGTCGGAGCCTTCGGTGGAAGACACCATCGGCATCCTGCGCGGCCTTAAAGGGCGTTTCGAGCTCCATCACAACATCGAATACAGTGATGAAGCCCTGCGCGCCGCCGCCGAACTGGCGTCGCGTTACATCAATGACCGGCACATGCCGGACAAGGCCATCGACGTGATCGACGAGGCGGGCGCCTACCAGCGTCTGCAGCCAATCGAGAAGCGCGTGAAACGCATCGAAGTGCCTCAGGTCGAGGACATCGTCGCGAAAATCGCGCGGATTCCGCCCAAGCACGTCACCAGCTCCGACAAAGAGCTGCTGCGTAACCTTGAGCGTGACCTGAAGCTGACGGTGTTTGGCCAGGATGCTGCGATCGACTCGCTGTCGACCGCGATCAAACTGTCCCGTGCCGGCCTCAAGTCGCCTGACAAGCCTGTCGGTTCGTTCCTGTTCGCAGGCCCGACCGGTGTCGGTAAAACCGAAGCGGCGCGTCAGTTGGCCAAGGCGTTGGGTATCGAGCTGGTTCGCTTCGACATGTCCGAATACATGGAGCGCCACACCGTATCGCGTCTGATCGGTGCGCCTCCGGGCTATGTCGGGTTTGATCAGGGCGGTTTGCTGACCGAAGCCATCACCAAGCAGCCTCACTGCGTGCTGTTGCTCGATGAAATCGAGAAGGCGCATCCGGAAGTCTTCAACCTGCTGTTGCAGGTCATGGACCACGGTACGCTGACCGATAACAACGGGCGCAAGGCGGACTTCCGTAACGTGATCGTCATCATGACGACCAACGCCGGTGCCGAAACCGCAGCGCGTGCTTCGATCGGTTTCACCCATCAGGACCACTCGTCCGATGCGATGGAAGTGATCAAGAAGAGCTTCACGCCGGAGTTCCGTAACCGTCTGGACACCATTATCCAGTTTGGTCGCCTCAGCCATGAGGTCATCAAAAGCGTGGTGGACAAGTTCCTTACCGAGCTTCAGGCGCAGCTGGAAGACAAGCGCGTGCAGCTGGAAGTAACCGACGCGGCGCGCAACTGGCTGGCAGAAGGTGGCTACGACTCGGCAATGGGCGCTCGGCCGATGGCGCGTTTGATCCAGGACAAGATCAAGCGTCCGCTGGCGGAAGAGATTCTCTTTGGCGAACTGGCCGACCATGGCGGCGTGGTGCATATCGATCTGAAGGACGGCGAGCTGACCTTCGAGTTCGAAACCACGGCGGAAATGGCCTGACGTTAACCGCAACAAAGCAAAAGGCGCCGAAAGGCGCCTTTTTGCTGTCTCGAGAAACACACAATCCCTTGTGGGAGCGGGCTTGCTCGCGAATGCGGTGGGTCAGCTTGCATCAATGTTGAATGTGCCACCGCCTTCGCGAGCAAGCCCGCTCCCACATTGTCCGTGTTTCGCAGACAAACAAAAACGCCCGGCATAAGCCGGGCGTCTTGTATTGACTTGATTAGCGAGCGAGCTCTATCTCTGTAGGAGCAAGCTTGCTCGCGATGGTCGTCAACGATGAGGCGGGGTGTCTGACTTGACGCGGTGCCCTCAGGTTTTTCGCGAGCAAGCTCGCTCCTACCTTAGCGAGCGCGGTAAGTGATGCGCCCTTTGCTCAAGTCATAGGGCGTCAGCTCGACGCGCACTTTGTCACCGGTAAGAATACGAATGTAGTTCTTGCGCATCTTGCCGGAGATATGCGCGGTTACGACGTGCCCATTTTCCAACTCCACGCGAAACATGGTGTTGGGCAGGGTGTCGACGACAGTGCCTTCCATTTCGAAGCTGTCTTCTTTCGACATGCAGTAAAGCCCTCGGTGTCCAATGAATGGCCCGGTGCAACTGCGCCAGGCAAAAGCGGCGTGCATTGTGCCCGAAAAATGGGGTTTAAGCCAAGGGGTTCTAGTTTAGGATGACCCAGCGTTGATTAATCAGCAGTTCGATGGGGCGATATTGGGTCTTGTAGCTCATCTTTTTGCAGTTTTTGATCCAGTAGCCCAGATAGACCGCCTCCAGCCGCAGCCGTTGGGCCTCGGCGATTTGCCAGAGGATCGCGTAGCGCCCCAGGCTGCGTCGCTCTTCAGAGGGTTCGTAGAAGGTGTAGACCGCCGACAGACCGTTCGGCAGTAAGTCAGTCACTGCCACGGCCAGCAACTGCCCGTCCAGGCGAAATTCGTAAAACCGCGAAAATGGCAAGTCACGCACCAGGAAGGTCGAGAACTGGTCACGACTCGGCGGGTACATATCGCCATCGGCATGCCGCTGTTCGATGTAGCGCTGATACAGGTCGAAGTATTCCTCGCTGAACTTGGGTCTGGCGGGGCGTATCTGCAAGTCGGCGTTGCGCTTGAAAATGCGTTTCTGCTGACGGTTGGGCGTAAATTGCGCCACGGGAATGCGCGCCGGTACACACGCATTGCAATTCTGACAATGGGGCCGGTAAAGATGATCGCCGCTGCGACGAAAACCCATTTCAGACAGGTCTGCATAGACATGCACATCCATGGGCTGACTAGGGTCGAGGAACAAGGTCGTGGCCTGCTCCTCGGGCAGATAACTGCAAGAGTGGGGCTGAGTGGCATAAAACTTCAAACGCGCCAACTCGGTCATGATCAACCCTCGGGATAAGCTTTTGAATTAAGTGTAAGCCACACGCGCGAAAGTCGCTCAGCAAACCCAGGTGGCACGGCTGGGTTGATCCAGATGCTGCGCAAGGTAGCGGGCAAACTCGCGACGAGGAATGGCCCGGGCGCCCAGGCTGTGCAAATGGTCGGTGGGCATCTGGCAATCAATCAGCACGAAACCCGAGTCTTTCAGATGTTTGACCAGTGTGGCAAAGCCAAATTTGGAGGCATTGTCAGCGCGGCTGAACATGGATTCGCCGAAAAACAACTGGCCCATCGCTAGTCCATAAAGCCCGCCGACCAGTTCACCTTGGTCCCAGACCTCAACCGAGTGCGCGTAACCACGCTGGTGCAGTGCGAGGTAGGCGTTCTGCATCGCTTCGGTGATCCACGTCCCGTCGGCGTAATCCCGCGGCGCTGCGCACGCGCGAATGACCGCGGAAAAATCCTGATCGAAGGTCACCTGGTAGCGTTGCTGGCGCAGCAATTTGTTCAGGCTGCGCGAGACATGCAGTTCGTCGGGAAACAGCACGGTGCGCGGATCCGGCGACCACCAGAGAATCGGCTGGCCTTCCGAGAACCACGGAAAGCAGCCATGGCGATAGGCCTGAATCAGACGATCGGCGGACAGATCGCCGCCCGCCGCCAGCAATCCGTTGGGATCGCGCATGGCTTTTTCCAGCGGCGGGAACGTCAGGGTGTTGCGTTGTAACCAAGTCAGCATGGCATCCGGGCTTACAGAGGGGGAGGGCAGTGGTGGGCGCTAAGCCCACCTTGAAGTTTGCCGTTAAACGGTCGGAATGTCGTCGAGGTATTTTTCAGCGTCCAGCGCGGCCATGCAACCGGCCCCGGCAGAGGTGACAGCCTGGCGATAAACGTGATCCGCCACATCACCGGCGGCAAACACGCCGGGGATCTCGGTGGCCGTGGCATCGCCTTCGCTGCCGCCTCTGACCCGCAGATAGCCGTTGTGCATGTCCAACTGGCCGATGAACAGGTCAGTGTTGGGCTTGTGGCCGATGGCAATGAACACGCCGGCCAGCGGCAGCTCACTGGTTTGGCCGGTATGGCTGTCCCGCAGGCGGGCGCCGGTCACGCCGCTGGCATCGCCCAGGACTTCATCGAGATTTTGATTCCAGTGCAGGCGAATATTGCCGTTGGCGGCTTTTTCGAAGAGTTTGTCCTGAAGGATTTTCTCCGAGCGCAACTTGTCGCGTCGATGAATCAGGTGAACTTCCTTGGCGATGTTGGACAAGTACAGCGCTTCTTCAACGGCGGTATTGCCGCCACCGACTACGGCGACCACCTGATTGCGATAGAAGAACCCGTCACACGTCGCGCAGGCCGAAACCCCTCTGCCGGCAAATGTCTCTTCCGAGGGCAGACCCAGGTATTGCGCCGAAGCACCGGTGGCGATAATCAATGCATCGCAGGTGTAAGTGCCGCTGTCGCCGGTAAGTTCGAAGGGGCGCTGTTGCAACTTGGCGGTGTGGATGTGGTCGTAAACGATCTCTGTGTCAAAGCGCTCGGCGTGTTTTTGCATGCGTTCCATCAGTACCGGGCCGGTCAGGCCTTCGACGTCGCCGGGCCAGTTGTCGACTTCGACAGTGGTGGTGAGCTGGCCACCTGCCTGTATCCCGGTAATGACCACCGGTTTGAGGTTGGCGCGGGCGGCATAAACGGCCGCGCTGTAACCGGCAGGGCCGGAACCCAGAATGATCAGGCGGCAATGCTTGGATTCGCTCATAAAACACCTCATAAGCCTTTGTCACAAAAGAGAATGCGTGCTCAAATTGAATCGCAGGTTGTGTGCCGTTAGCTATGCTGTTCCATGGCCTGCCAGCATGGCATCGTACGAACAAACCCGTACAATGCGTGCCGGTCACTTGAATATTCAGTGCATACCGTGTTTATAAAAACCGGAGTGCAGTGTTAAAAGTAGTCCCAGTTACGCCTGTTAACTTTTTTACCTGCCTGGATTGGGCAGTTTTTTATAGTCATCAACAGATGGACGCGCCATAGGCGCAGGAAAAGAAGCGTTTTGAAGAAATCCACCGCAGCACCTAAACCAGCCGTCGTTCCGCTCTGGCGCCAGCATTTGCACTACCGACTCAAGGAAGGTGCATTGATCGCCATCGGCGGCTTGTGCCTGTTCCTGATGATGGCCTTGCTGACTTACGGCAAGGACGATCCGGGCTGGAGCCATAACAGCAAGATCGACGATGTCCAGAACTTCGGCGGACCGGTCGGCTCGTACAGTGCCGACATCCTGTTCATGGTGCTGGGTTACTTCGCCTACATCTTCCCGATGTTGCTGGCGATCAAGGCCTGGCAGATCTTCCGTCAACGTCACGAACCGTGGCAGTGGAGCGGCTGGCTGTTCTCGTGGCGCCTGATCGGTCTGGTGTTCCTGGTGCTGTCGGGCGCGGCCCTGGCCCACATCCATTTCCATACCCCGACCGGTCTGCCGGCCGGTGCGGGCGGTGCGTTGGGGGAAAGCCTGGGCGACCTGGCCAGGAACGCGCTGAACATTCAAGGCAGCACCTTGCTGTTCATCGCACTGTTCCTGTTCGGCCTGACGGTGTTCACCGACCTGTCATGGTTCAAGGTGATGGACGTCACCGGCAAGATCACCCTCGACCTGCTCGAACTGTTCCAGGGCGCCGCCAATCGCTGGTGGGCGGCCCGTGTCGAGCGCAAGCAACTGGTTGCGCAGTTGCGTGAAGTCGACGATCGCGTGCATGACGTGGTTGCGCCGACCGTCACCGACAAACGCGAGCAGGCCAAGGTCAAGGAGCGCCTGATCGAGCGCGAGCAGGCCCTGAGCAAGCACATGTCGGACCGCGAGAAGCAGGTGCCGCCGGTGATTGCGCCGGCTCCGCCGAAACCCGCCGCGCCAAGCCAACGCGTGGAAAAGGAAAAACAGGCGCCGCTGTTCGTCGACAGCGCCGTCGAAGGCACCTTGCCGCCGATCTCGATTCTCGATCCTGCGGAAAAGAAACAACTCAATTACTCGCCTGAATCCCTGGCAGCCGTCGGCCACTTGCTGGAAATCAAGCTCAAGGAATTCGGCGTCGAAGTCTCGGTGGATTCGATTCATCCCGGCCCGGTGATTACCCGTTACGAAATCCAGCCCGCCGCCGGGGTCAAGGTCAGCCGCATCTCCAACCTCGCCAAAGACCTCGCGCGCTCCCTGGCCGTGACCAGCGTGCGGGTGGTGGAAGTGATTCCGGGCAAGACCACCGTCGGTATCGAGATTCCGAACGAAGACCGTCAGATCGTGCGCTTCTCCGAAGTGCTGTCGACCCCTGAGTACGACAACTTCAAATCCCCGGTGACTCTGGCCCTGGGTCACGACATCGGCGGCAAGCCGGTCATCACCGACCTCGCCAAAATGCCGCACTTGCTGGTGGCCGGTACGACCGGTTCCGGTAAGTCGGTGGGTGTGAACGCGATGATCCTGTCGATCCTGTTCAAGTCCGGCCCGGAAGACGCCAAGCTGATCATGATCGACCCGAAAATGCTTGAACTGTCGATCTACGAAGGCATTCCGCACCTGCTGTGCCCGGTCGTGACCGACATGAAGGACGCGGCCAACGCCCTGCGCTGGAGCGTGGCGGAGATGGAGCGGCGCTACAAACTGATGGCGAAGATGGGCGTACGTAACCTGTCCGGCTTCAACGCCAAGGTCAAGGAAGCCCAGGACGCCGGCGAGCCGCTGACCGATCCTCTGTACAAGCGTGAAAGCATTCACGACGAAGCACCGCTGCTGACCAAGCTGCCGACCATCGTTGTGGTGGTCGACGAATTTGCCGACATGATGATGATCGTCGGCAAGAAGGTTGAAGAACTGATCGCCCGTATCGCCCAGAAGGCTCGTGCGGCCGGTATTCACTTGATCCTCGCGACCCAGCGTCCGTCGGTTGACGTGATCACCGGTCTGATCAAGGCGAACATCCCGACGCGCATGGCGTTCCAGGTGTCGAGCAAGATCGATTCGCGGACCATCATCGACCAGGGCGGCGCCGAGCAACTGCTGGGCCACGGTGACATGCTCTACATGCCGCCGGGCACCAGTCTGCCGATTCGGGTTCACGGCGCGTTCGTGTCCGATGACGAGGTTCACCGGGTGGTTGAAGCCTGGAAACTGCGTGGCGCACCGGAATACAACGACGAGATCCTGGCCGGTGTCGAAGAGGCCGGCAGCGGCTTTGAGAATGGCGGCGGTGGCGGTGATGACGATGCCGAAACCGACGCGTTGTACGACGAAGCGGTGCAGTTCGTACTGGAAAGCCGTCGCGCGTCCATCTCCGCGGTTCAGCGCAAGCTGAAAATCGGCTACAACCGCGCCGCCCGCATGATCGAAGCCATGGAAATGGCCGGGGTCGTGACGTCCATGAATACCAACGGTTCGCGTGAAGTCCTGGCGCCTGGCCCGGTACGCGACTGATTTGAATTGAAAGGATGGCGCAGTGACGCGCCGTCCGAACTCCCACGAATGTTATGAGGACTCCCATGCGTCTTATCCGCATGCTGTTGCTGCCGGTACTGGCTTTGACCACGCTCTCGGCCCACGCCGATGACAAGGACGTGGCGCGTCTGACCCAACTGCTGGAAAAATCCCAGACCCTGACTGCGCGCTTCTCGCAGCTGACCCTAGATGGCAGCGGCACCCAGCTGCAGGAAACGGCCGGTGAAATGTCGCTGCAGCGTCCAGGCCTGTTTTACTGGCACACCGATGCGCCGGCCGAGCAAGTCGTGGTTTCCGACGGCAAGAAAGTCACGCTGTGGGACCCGGACCTGGAACAGGCCACCATCAAGACGCTCGATCTGCGTTTGAGCCAGACCCCGGCGTTGTTGCTGTCCGGTGACGTGTCCAAGATCAGCCAGAGCTTCGCCATCAGCGCCAAGGAAGCCGGCGGCGTGATCGACTTCACCTTGAAGCCGAAAACCAAGGACACCCTGTTCGACAGCCTGCGCCTGTCGTTCCGCAATGGCCTGGTCAATGACATGCAACTGATCGACAGCGTCGGTCAGCGCACCAACATCTTGTTTACCGGCGTGAGGGCCAACGAGCCGATCCCGGCGTCCAAGTTCAAGTTCGACATCCCTAAAGGCGCGGACGTCATCCAAGAGTAAAAAGCAGAACCCTTGTAGGAGCGAGCTTGCTCGCGATGGACTTCAGGGCACCGCGGGGTGTCAGGCATGCCGCGTTATCGTTGACGACCATCGCGAGCAAGCTCGCTCCTACAGTGGCTGCGGTGTTTATAGTGAGGTTTCATAAGCAGTGATGGACCTGTTTCGCAGTGCCCCGATTGCTCAGCCTCTGGCCGCCCGTTTGCGCGCGGCCAATCTGGACGAGTACGTCGGTCAGGAACACGTGCTCGCTCGCGGCAAGCCTTTGCGCGAAGCGCTCGAGCAGGGTGCCCTGCACTCGATGATTTTCTGGGGCCCGCCGGGTGTGGGCAAAACCACCCTGGCGCGGTTGCTGGCGGAAGTCTCGGATGCGCACTTCGAAACGGTCTCGGCAGTATTGGCCGGCGTGAAGGAAATCCGTCAGGCGGTGGAAATCGCCAAGCAGCAGGCCGGTCAGTACGGCAAGCGCACCATCCTGTTCGTCGATGAAGTTCATCGTTTCAACAAGTCGCAGCAGGATGCATTTCTGCCGTACGTTGAAGACGGCACGCTGATTTTCATCGGCGCGACCACGGAAAACCCCTCGTTCGAACTCAATAACGCGTTGCTCTCCCGGGCGCGCGTCTACGTGCTCAAAAGCCTCGACGAAGCGGCCCTGCGCAAACTGGTGCATCGCGCGCTGACCGAAGAGCGTGGCCTGGGCAAACGGCAACTGACCCTCAGCGATGAAGGTTTCCAGATGCTGTTGTCCGCCGCTGACGGCGATGGCCGGCGGCTGCTTAATCTGCTGGAAAACGCCTCGGACCTCGCCGAAGACAACAGCGAGATCGGCGTCGATCTGCTGCAAAGTCTGCTCGGCGATACCCGCCGCCGATTCGACAAGGGCGGCGAAGCGTTTTACGACCAGATTTCCGCGCTGCATAAATCAGTACGTGGATCCAATCCGGATGGCGCGTTGTACTGGTTCGCGCGGATGATCGACGGCGGTTGCGATCCGTTGTACCTGGCGCGGCGCGTGGTGCGCATGGCCAGCGAAGACATCGGCAATGCCGATCCCCGCGCCCTGAGCCTTTGCCTGGCGGCTTGGGAAGTGCAGGAGCGCCTCGGCAGCCCGGAAGGCGAGTTGGCGGTGGCTCAGGCCATTACCTATCTGGCTTGCGCGCCGAAAAGCAACGCGGTGTACATGGGTTTCAAGGCTGCCATGCGCAGCGCCACCGAACACGGTTCGCTCGAAGTGCCGTTGCACCTGCGCAACGCGCCGACCAAGCTGATGAAGCAACTCGGTTATGGCGACGAATACCGTTATGCCCACGATGAACCGGACGCTTACGCCGCCGGCGAAGACTACTTCCCCGAAGCGCTTGAGCCGCAGCCGTTCTATCAGCCGGTGCCGCGCGGCCTGGAGCTTAAGATCGGCGAGAAGCTCAATCACCTTGCACAACTTGACCGTCTCAGCCCCCGGCAGCGGAGAAAATAGTGCTTCCATTGATCGTTGCGGTTTCCATCGGCGGGATCGCCGGCACGCTGTTGCGTTTCGCCACGGGTAACTGGATCAATGCTAATTGGCCGCGGCACTTCTATACCGCGACGCTGGCCGTTAATATCGTCGGCTGTTTGCTGATCGGCGTTCTATACGGTCTGTTTTTGATACGCCCGGAGGTGCCTTTTGAAGTGCGCGCCGGGCTGATTGTCGGCTTCCTCGGGGGGCTGACGACTTTTTCATCCTTTTCACTGGATACGGTGCGCCTGCTGGAAAGCGGGCAGGTGCCGCTGGCCCTGGGCTATGCTGCCATCAGTGTATTCGGCGGGCTGCTCGCCACCTGGGCTGGCCTGTCCTTGACCAAACTTTGATAACGAGAGACCGACATGCTCGATTCCAAACTGTTACGTAGCAACCTTCAGGACGTAGCGGACCGCCTGGCATCCCGTGGCTACACGCTGGATGTTGCGCGCATCGAAGCGCTGGAAGAACAGCGCAAGACCGTCCAGACCCGCACCGAAGCACTGCAGGCTGAACGTAATGCGCGCTCCAAATCCATCGGTCAGGCCAAGCAGCGTGGCGAAGACATCGCGCCGTTGATGGCCGACGTCGAGCGCATGGCCAACGAATTGAGCGAGGGTAAAGTCGAGCTGGACGGGATCCAGACCGATCTGGACTCGATCCTGCTCGGCATCCCGAACCTGCCGCACGAGTCCGTGCCAATCGGTGATGACGAAGACGGCAACGTCGAAGTGCGCCGCTGGGGCACCCCGACCGCGTTCGATTTCCCGGTTCAGGACCACGTCGCCTTGGGCGAGAAGTTCGGCTGGCTGGATTTCGAAACTGCCGCCAAGCTGTCCGGCGCGCGTTTCGCCCTGTTGCGCGGCCCGATCGCACGTCTGCACCGTGCCCTGGCGCAGTTCATGATCAACCTGCACGTCACCGAGCACGGTTACGAAGAGGCTTACACGCCTTATCTGGTCCAGGCGCCGGCGCTGCAAGGCACCGGTCAGTTGCCGAAATTCGAAGAAGACCTGTTCAAGATCGCTCGCGAAGGCGAAGCCGATCTGTACCTGATCCCGACTGCAGAAGTGTCGCTGACCAACATCGTCGCCGGCGAAATCGTTGATTCGAAACTGCTGCCGATCAAGTTCGTCGCCCATACCCCGTGCTTCCGCAGCGAAGCCGGCGCGTCGGGTCGCGACACGCGCGGCATGATTCGTCAGCACCAGTTCGACAAAGTCGAGATGGTTCAGATCGTTGAGCCGTCGACCTCGATGGAAGCGCTGGAAGGCCTGACCGCCAACGCCGAGAAAGTTCTGCAACTGCTGGAACTGCCTTACCGCACTCTGGCGCTGTGCACCGGCGACATGGGCTTCAGCGCGGTCAAGACCTACGACCTGGAAGTGTGGATTCCGAGCCAGGACAAGTACCGCGAGATTTCGTCGTGCTCCAACTGCGGCGATTTCCAGGCCCGTCGCATGCAGGCGCGTTTCCGCAACCCGGAAACCGGCAAGCCTGAGCTGGTTCACACCCTGAACGGTTCCGGCCTGGCGGTCGGTCGTACCCTGGTGGCCGTGCTGGAAAACTACCAGCAGGCCGACGGTTCGATCCGTGTGCCTGACGTGCTGAAACCGTACATGGGTGGCCTTGAGGTCATCGGCTAAATGGATTATCTGCCGCTGTTTCACAACCTTCGCGGCAGTCGTGTGTTGGTCGTCGGTGGGGGGGAGATTGCCTTGCGCAAATCCCGCCTGCTGGCCGAAGCCGGTGCGCTGCTGCGGGTGGTCGCGCCTGAAATCGAACCGCAACTGCGCGAGCTGGTTTCCGGCAGCGGTGGCGAGTGCCTGTTGCGTGGTTACGTTGAAGCGGATCTGGAGGGTTGCGGGCTGATCATTGCCGCTACCGACGATGAGCCTCTGAACGCGCAGGTGTCCGCCGATGCCCATCGCCGTTGCGTGCCGGTCAATGTGGTGGATGCGCCTGCGCTGTGCAGCGTGATTTTCCCGGCGATCGTCGACCGTTCGCCGCTGATCATCGCCGTGTCCAGCGGCGGCGATGCGCCGGTGCTGGCGCGTCTGATCCGCGCGAAAATCGAAACCTGGATTCCTTCAACATACGGTCAACTGGCCGGCCTGGCGGCGCGTTTTCGCAACCAGGTCAAAGGTCTGTTCCCGGATGTACAGCAGCGCCGGGCGTTCTGGGAAGATGTCTTCCAGGGCCCGATTGCCGACCGGCAACTGGCCGGGCAGGGCGCCGAAGCCGAGCGTCTGTTGCAGGCAAAAATCGATGGCGAAGCACCTGTCGCCACTGGCGAAGTCTATTTGGTGGGTGCGGGTCCAGGTGATCCGGATCTGCTGACCTTCCGCGCCTTGCGCCTGATGCAGCAAGCCGATGTGGTGCTGTATGACCGTCTGGTGGCACCGGCGATTCTGGAGTTATGCCGTCGCGATGCCGAGCGGGTCTATGTCGGCAAGCGTCGCGCCGATCACGCCGTGCCGCAGGATCAGATCAACCAGCAACTGGTGGATCTGGCCAAACAGGGCAAGCGCGTCGTGCGGTTGAAGGGCGGTGATCCGTTTATTTTCGGACGCGGCGGTGAAGAGATCGAAGAATTGGCGGCCCATGGCATTCCGTTCCAGGTCGTGCCGGGGATCACGGCGGCCAGCGGTTGCGCGGCGTATGCCGGGATTCCGTTGACCCACCGCGATTACGCGCAGTCGGTGCGATTTGTCACTGGCCACTTGAAGGACGGTTCCACCGATTTGCCTTGGGCCGATCTGGTCGCACCCGCGCAAACCCTGGTGTTTTACATGGGGCTGGTGGGCTTGCCGATCATTTGCGAGCAGTTGATCAAGCATGGTCGCGGGGCGGATACCCCGGCGGCGTTGATCCAGCAGGGCACCACGGTCAATCAACGGGTGTTTACCGGCACGTTGGCCGATCTTCCACGGCTGGTGGCGGAGCATGAAGTGCATGCGCCGACGCTGGTGATTGTTGGGGAAGTGGTGCAATTGCGCGAGAAACTGGCTTGGTTTGAAGGGGCTCAGGGGCAGGTCTGAACACCGAGTCGCTCCAATCGCTAGCAGGCTAGCTCCCACAGGGGATTTGTGAACGACACAAATCCAGTGTAGGAGCTAGCCTGCTAGCGATTGGGGGCCTCAAAAACGGCACAAACCTCAGGCCCTGCGCCAAACCCCTTTCCCACTCAACCGCGCCCGATCATGTGGTGCCGTGAAATCCTGCGCCGGCCCTTTCGGCACGACCCCGGTCGGGTTAATGGTCTTGTGGCTGCCATAGTAGTGATGCTTGATGTGCTCGAAATCCACCGTCCCGGCAATCCCCGGCCACTGATAAATCTCCCGCAGCCAGTTCGACAGGTTCGGATAATCGGCAATCCGCCGCAGGTTGCACTTGAAGTGGCCGTGGTACACCGCATCAAAGCGAATCAGCGTGGTGAACAGCCGAATGTCCGCTTCGGTCAGGTATTCGCCCACCAGATAACGATTGGCGCCTAACAGCGTTTCCAGTCGATCCAGCTCGGCAAACACATCATCGAACGCCTCTTCATAAGCCTTCTGTGACGTCGCAAATCCCGCGCGATACACGCCGTTGTTCACCGCTGGATAAATCCGTTCGTTCAGCGCATCGATCTCGCCGCGCAACGGCGCCGGATAGAAATCCAGGTCATTGCCGGTCAAGTCATCGAACGCGCCATTGAACATGCGGATGATCTCCGCCGACTCGTTGTTGACGATGCGATTCTGCTGTTTGTCCCAGAGTACCGGCACGGTGACGCGGCCGGTGTAGTCGGCGGTATCCGCGGTATAGCGCTGGTGCATAAAGTCGAAGTTATCGAGCTTGTCGCCGGTCGAGCCAAAGTGCTTGTCGAAGGTCCAGCCGTTTTCCAGCATCAACCAGCTGACCACCGACACGTCGATCAGGCTTTCGAGGCCTTTGAGTTTGCGCAGGATCAGCGTGCGATGCGCCCACGGACAGGCGAGGGACACGTATAAGTGATAGCGACCCGCTTCGGCCGCAAAGCCACCGACACCGGTCGGGCCGGGTTTGCCGTCGGCGGTCAACCAGTTGCGACGTTGCGCCTGCTCACGCTGGAATGCGCCGTCCTTGCTGCTTTCGTACCACTGGTCATGCCAGCGACCTTCAACTAACAAACCCATGTTCAAGACTCCTCAACCGATAAGCGTTGGAGAGGAGTCTATTCGGATGGGTTCGATAAAAAAGCGCAAAGGTTGGGGGCTTATGATCGGTTAAATCGATCCGTCCCGAGCGTCCCAATACTGCTGGGCGGTTGCAAAGGCTTGCTCGGGATTCTTGCCGAGGCCGCGCAGGGCGAGGGCCATGGTCGAAATCAGCGCCATTTGCGGATAGCTGTCGACCACGTCGCCACGCCATACGGCTTTCAAATGCTCGGGGTCGAGCGAGGCGGGTTTGACGTGGCGCTGGCTCGAAAGCTGCGGCCATTCCTCATCCCAGCTCTCGCCGCCGGTGGTGCCGTACAAGTGGCTGTCGGCGTCCGGGTTGATCTCGATCTCGCCGCCATCGCCCTTGACCACGATTGCGGTGTCGCCGAGCAAGCCGCTGGCATCGCGGTGCACCGCCTGATAGCCGGGGTGGAAAATGCTTTGCAGGCCACAGCGAGCATTCAACGGGTTGAGAATTCGCGCCAGGGAATGGATCGGCGAACGCAGGCCGAGGGTGTTGCGCAGGTCGATCATGCGTTGAAGTTGCGGCGCCCAATCCACCAGCGGCATGAACGCCAGGCCACCGTTATCGAGGGCTGATCCAACCTGTTGCCAGTTGCGGCACAACGGGATTTTCAGTTCATCCAGCAGTTGCTCGCTGTACAGCCGCCCGGCGGTGTGTGCGCCGCCGCCGTGCATGAAAATCCGCACGCCATTTTGTGCCAGGCACTTGGCTGCCAGCAGATACCACGGCAGATGACGCTTCTTGCCGGCGTAGGTCGGCCAGTCCAGATCGACATTCAACGCCGGTGCCTGCAAACGTTCACGCAAGGCTTCGGTGAACCCGGCCATTTCTTCGGCGCTTTCTTCCTTGTGCCGCAACAGCATCAGAAACGCACCGAGCTGGGTGTCCTCGACCTTGTCGTCAAGCACCATGCCCATGGCTAAGCGAGCTTCTTCCCGGGTCAGGTCGCGGGCGCCGCGCTTGCCTTTGCCGAGGATCCGCACAAATTGAGCGAAAGGGTGCTCGGCGGGGGTTTTGAGGGTCAGCGCTGGGTAGTCGGTCATAAGCAGTTCGTCGGTTTGGGCAGGCCCGCCAGTTTCGCGGCGAGTTTGGCAGGGGTGCCTTTGAACAGTCGGTTCAGGTGCAGGCTGTTGCCTTTTTCCGGGCCGAGCCTCAAAGCGGTGTATTTGATCAACGGGCGAGTGGCCGGGGATAGCTGGAATTCGGCGTAGAAGCTGCGCAGCAGTTCGAGGATTTCCCAATGGTCAGGGCTCAACTCGATGTCTTCGGCGGCGGCGAGGGCGGTGGCCACGTCGCTGGACCAGTCGCTCAGTTCAACCAGGAATCCATCCTTGTCCAGCTCGATGGCGCGAGCGCCGACGGTCAGTGAATTCATAGCCAACTGTTGACCTTGTCGTAGTGAATCGACAGCTCGACGAAGGCGGGATAGTCGATGGCCTTGGCCATGTCAGGAATCTCCAGCGCGCGTGCCTGGGCGTCTTCGGCCAGCACGAACAGCGTCGGGGTGCGATCATTCAGCGCACTGAAAGGCGCGGTGCCAGGGCGCAACGCATACACCGCGTCGCCGGTCAGCAGCAGCGCATCGTTCGCGCCGATCACGCGCAAGCAACTGGTCAGGCGATCGTCGCCGAACGGGGAATGAGACAACACATGCAAAGTCGACATCAGAGGGTGATCACCTGGTCGTAACGGTCAATGAGGGCGGTGATTTCGTCGGCGGCCAGCACCTGGGCTTCTTCGAGTGCCAAACCTGTCGGGTCCAGACCGCGTTCAGCGGCGCTGTCGCCACAGACGAAGAGGTCTTCGACGCCGAACATCGGCAACGCTTGCAGGTTGGCGCTCAGGTCTTTTTGTTGCAGGGCCCTGGCGTCCTGTTTCGCGGCGAGCTGGAACACCCCGTCATCGAGAAACAGCAAGCCGATCGGCAGGTCGAACGCGCCGCCGGCGAGCACGATGTCCAGCGCTTCCCGCGCATTCGGCCCGGACCACGGTGCCTGACGGCTGATAATCAGCAGGGATCTCGGCATGTCACGCACCTCCGAAGCAGATCAGGCGGTCGGCATCCTGCACTGCGTCATGCAACTGGCCGAGACCGGACAATTCCCACGGCGCGCCGACCGCAATGGCTTCACGCTGATAGCGCCCGGCCTCTTCTTCGTTCAATACACCACGGCGCAGGGCGGCGGCGATGCAGACCACGCCGTCCAGCTGGTGCTCGGTGACAAACGCACGCCATTGCTTGGGCAAATCCTGTTCATCCTGCGGCGTGACCACGCTGGCGGAGGCGTTGTACACGCCATCCTGATAGAAAAACAGCCGGACAATTTCATGCCCGCCGGCCAGCGCAGCCTGGGCGAACAGCAAGGCGCGGCGCGAGGAGGGTGCATGGGCGGCGGAAAACAGCGCGATGGCGAACTTCATGACGGACTCGATCAGCGAAACTGCGGCCATGATAAAGCTTTATCGCCGGGGCGGCGAAGGGCTTTCCCGGGGGAGGTGATCTGTAGGAGCTGCCGCAGGCTGCGATCTTTTGATCTTGATCTTAAAAGCAAATCAAAAGATCGCAGCCTGCGGCAGCTCCTACAGTGAGATCGTGGTCGCAGACGCCATCTGTAGCAATAGCCTCGATCAGCGACAGCTACTTACCCAATCCATACAACTCGCAATACTCCAGCCAGTCCATCCCCGCCATCTCGGCCACTTCCCTGTGCACTTCCAGACGCCGGGTTTCATACTCTTCAGGCGTGGCGGCGGTCAGTTGCAGGGTCAGCTCCCAGGCGAACAACCCCAGTTGTTCGGCCTCGGCTTCGAACGCTTCATGCAAGCGCTCGTCGCGGAATTGCTCCGCTGTTTCACCCTTGGCCTGGGCTAGCAGCGGGTTGAGGTTGTCGAGTGCGTGGCGCAGCTCGGGGCGCTCATCGAGAAACTTCTGCAGCGCCTGCTCGTGTTGCTGTTCGGTTGCCGCCATGGTCGCTCCTTGAGAATGGGTTACGAAGATTGTTTCTTGGCCTTGGCCGCTGCGGCGAGGCATTCGAGGGCAAACTGTTCGCAATAGGTCATCTGGATCGGCGTGGTTTCGCCCTTGACGGTGCGTTCGCCGTCGAGGATGTAACGAATCCGCTTGTCGGTGACGCCGATTCGTTTGGCGATCCACGAAGGTGTCTGGCCGATCTGGCTGATCAGCTTGTCGGCATATTCAGCAGTCGGTTTGTAAAATTCGGCGTTGGGTGTCATGGACGTTCCAGAAAAATGGGCCCGGAAATAAGGGCGATGCAGCGTTTGGCGCGACAGGGTGCGCGAATCGTTGCGCGGTGTCGCGGTATAAATGCAGTAAAGCAGAACGATACGCCAGCCCACGGTGATACAGTCCGCTTTTTCTTGATGAGCACATGCAATGCGAATTCTGATGGTGGCGCTGGCCGCAACGTTGCTGGCGGGATGTGCGGGATCGGTAATGAACGATGCCCGTACCGGAACCCCGTACAAAACCCTGACGTCGGACAAACCGGAAAAGGTCGTTGCCCAGTGCGTGCAGTTCGCCTGGCAGGACGAGGCGGTGTTCGGCGTTGATGCGGGCGCGTATCTGCAACCGGGCAAGAAGGGCGGGTCGACTGTCTACACGCGATCGGCGGAGTCCTTTGTGGACGTGACCACCGATGCGTCGGGTACGGCGTTGAGTTACTACGCGCAGCATGACGACTTTGTCGCCAAGCGCCGGTTGGCGGCACTGGCGACCTGCCTCTGATCTGATGGGTTGACGCAGTACCCCTGTGGGAGCGGCGGTGTCGATCAGGTAAATGGGGCTTGATCAGTTGCTCAGGCGCTTCTGGAAGAAGAAGCGCTTGTGACCCGGCGGGTAGTCAACGATCTGGCCCAGTTCGCTGTAGCCCAGCTTCTTGTAAAACTCCGGCGCCTGAAAGTCGAAGGTGTCCAGCCAGATCCCCACGCATTCCTTTTCCCGTGCCAGGTCTTCGGCCATCTGCATCAGTCTGGAGCCGATGCCTTGTCCTCGGCCCTGTTCCGGCACCGAGAGCAACTCGATAAACAACCACTGATAGAAAAACCGTCCATACAGCCCGCCAAGGATTTCACCTTGGTCATCGCGCACCAGCAAGGCCAGCGGTTGCGCTTTGCCGTCACCCGCTTGCGCGACGTTGTAGGCCCGCAACGGTGCAAGGATCGCCTCGCGATCTTCCGGTGTCGGGTTTTGCGACAGTTCGATGGTCAGTGTCATCAGCTACATCCTTATGGCGGTGGGGCACGAGCGTATCCGGTTCGCGACGATTGTTCTATTCCCGATGAACAGAGGAACCGTCGCCAGCGCGCAGATGTCTAGCCTTTACAGCGTCATTCCAGAACGCAGCCGATGAGGGCCTCACGCCTTGAACATTTTTGAAGCCTTGCGCGAAAGCCATGAACGCCAACGCACCTACGCCAATGCATTGATCAAGACCAGCGGCGACACCCCGGAACGCGTCGAGGCGTACAAACAGCTCAAGTCCGAACTCCAGGCGCACGAAACCGCTGAAGAGCGGCATTTCTATATCCCGTTGATGGAATTCGACAACGGCGTCGACCTCAGCCGTCATGCGATTTCCGAACACCACGAGATGGACGAAATGATGGAAGAACTCGACGAGACCGAGATGTCCAGCCCGGCCTGGCTGGCGACCGCGAAGAAACTCTCCGAGAAGGTCCATCACCACTTGGAAGAGGAAGAGCAGAAGTTCTTCCAGATGGCCGGCAAGTTGCTCGACGACAAGCAGAAAGAAACGCTCGCCGGGCAATATGAGAAGGAATACAAGGCTCAACTTTCATGAGGGTCTTTTCGTCTAAGATGGGCGTCTTCTGACGATATAAGGACGCCTTGTCATGCCGAACACAGCCGAGCGGGTCAACATCATCGAGTCACAGGTGTTGTCCCACGACTGGTACTTGCTGAAGAAAATCACCTTTGATTACCAGCGCAACAACGGCGAATGGCAGCGCCAGACTCGCGAGGTCTACGACCGTGGCAATGGCGCGGCGATTCTGCTCTTCAACCGGGAAAAGAAAACCGTCGTGTTGACGCGGCAGTTCCGGTTACCGGTATTCGTCAACGACCACGACGGTTTGCTGATCGAAGTGGCGGCAGGGTTGCTTGAAGGTGCCGCGCCGGAAGAGCGCATACGCGATGAAGCAGAAGAGGAAACCGGTTATCGCGTGCACCATGTGCAGAAGGTCTTCGAGGCCTACATGAGCCCCGGCTCGGTGACTGAAAAACTGCACTTCTTCATCGCCGAATACGACGCTGCCTCGAAGGTGGGCGAGGGTGGTGGGCTGGAGGAAGAGACCGAAGAACTGGAAGTGCTGGAGTGGTCGTTCGATGAGGCGCTCGAGGCGTTTTATCGCGGCGAAATCTGCGATGCGAAGACCATCATGCTGTTGCAGTATGCGGCGATGAAAAACATCTTCACGGCTTAACAAACGTACACAATCCCCGTAGGAGCTGCCGCAGGCTGCGATCTTTTGATCTTGATTTTTAGCGTTTTTGCGAACGCCGGAAGATCAAAAGATCGCAGCCTGCGGCAGCTCCTACGAAATCAAAAGCCTTCCAGTCTTCCCGTTCCGCCCCAATGGCCGCCTTCCAGCGTCAGCAACCATTCCTTCGCCTCAAGCCCACCCGCAAATCCTGTCAGTTTCCCCGACGTGCCAATCACCCGATGACACGGCGCAACAATCGAGATCGGGTTCTTGCCATTCGCCGCCCCCACCGCGCGAACCGCGCTCGGGTTGCCGATCTGCTCGGCAATCTGGCTGTAGCTGCGCGTCTCGCCGAACGGAATGGTCAATAGCGCCTGCCACACCTTCTTCTGAAAGTCCGTCCCGGCGAAATCCAGTTCCAGATCGAAGCGATTTCGTGTGCCGGCAAAGTATTCCGTCAGCTGCTGTCGGGCGCGGACAAGGATCGGGTTGTCCGGGGCTTCGCTCATCGGACCAAGCCGCACACGGTTCGGTTTGTCGTTTTCCCAGAGGATGGCCGCCAGTCTTGAACCGTTCGCAACCAGCTTCAATTCGCCGACCGGGGAGGCCAGGGTGGTGAAGGTAAACGTCATGCCGGCGAACTCCGAAAACAGGTGAGCAGGGGGGGCAAGCATACTGCCTGATCGGGAGGCGCAATACGTAATCCCAGCCATACTGCGTACTGCTCTTGAAACGTTATCTCTGTTTTTTTACCGACCCTAAAAACAAAAAGAGACCGACTCATGAAGTTCGAACCTTTTGCCAAATCGCTCATCGCGACCTCCTTGGCGCTCAGCTGCCTGATGGCCCACGCGGCCTCCGTCGCGCCCGTCGCAGCCGAAAACGGCATGGTGGTCACCGCCCAGCATCTGGCCAGCCATGTGGGCGTGGATGTGCTCAAGAACGGTGGCAACGCCGTGGATGCCGCCGTCGCGGTCGGGTATGCGCTGGCGGTGGTGTATCCCGCGGCGGGTAACCTGGGTGGCGGCGGTTTCATGACCATTCAACTGGCGGACGGGCGCAAGACCTTCCTCGACTTCCGCGAAAAAGCCCCCCTGGCCGCGACCGCCGACATGTACCTCGACAAGGAGGGCAATGTCGTCCCGGACCTCAGCACCCGTGGTCACCTGGCCGTCGGTGTGCCGGGCACGGTATCCGGTATGGAACTGGCGCTGAGCAAGTACGGCACCAAACCGCGCAAGGAAGTGATCGCCCCGGCCATCAAGCTTGCTGAAGACGGCTTTGTGCTGGAGCAGGGCGATGTCGATTTGCTGGATTACGCCACCGACGTGTTCAAGAAGGACATCAAGGATTCCGGCGCGATCTTCCTGAGCAACGGCGAGCCGATGCAAGTCGGGCAGAAACTCGTTCAAAAGGATTTGGGTAAAACCCTGCGGGAAATTTCCGAAAAAGGTGCAGACGGTTTCTATAAAGGCTGGGTAGCCGACGCCATCGTCACCTCCAGCCTCGCCAATAAGGGCATCATCACCCAGGCCGACCTCGACAAATACAAGACCCGCGAACTGGCGCCGATCGAGTGTGACTATCGCGGCTACCACGTGGTCTCGGCACCACCGCCAAGCTCCGGCGGCGTGGTGATCTGCGAGATCATGAATATCCTCGACGGCTACCCGATGAAGGACCTGGGCTACCACTCGGCGCAGGGCATGCATTACCAGATCGAAGCCATGCGCCACGCCTATGTGGACCGCAACAGCTACCTCGGCGACCCGGACTTCGTGAAGAACCCGATCGCGCATCTGCTGGATAAAAACTACGCGACCAAAATCCGCGCCGCCATCAACCCGCAAAAGGCCGGTGTGTCCCGCGAGCTCAAACCCGGCGTAGCGCCCCACGAAGGCAGCAACACCACCCATTACTCGATCGTCGACAAATGGGGCAACGCGGTCTCGGTGACCTACACCTTGAACGACTGGTTCGGCGCCGGCGTCATGGCCAGCAAAACCGGGGTCATTCTCAACGACGAAATGGACGACTTCACCTCGAAAATCGGCGTACCGAACATGTACGGCCTGGTGCAAGGGGAGGCCAACGCCATCGCGCCCGGCAAGGCACCGCTGTCGTCCATGAGCCCGACCATCGTCACCAAGGATGGCAAAGTGGTGATGGTTGTCGGCACGCCGGGTGGCAGCCGCATTATCACCGCGACCTTGCTGACCATCCTCAACGTGATCGACTACGGCATGAACATCCAGGAGGCGGTGGATGCGCCGCGTTTCCACCAGCAGTGGTTGCCGGAAGAGACCAACCTGGAGACGTTCACCACCAGCCCGGACACGGTGAAGCTGCTCGAAAGCTGGGGGCATAAGTTCGCCGGGCCGCAGGATGCCAACCATATCGCGGCCATCCTGGTCGGGGCGCCGTCGCTGGACGGGAAGCCGGTGGGCAAGAACCGCTTCTACGGCGCGAACGATCCGCGTCGCAACACCGGGTTGTCGCTTGGTTATTGAGGGTTGTTTTTGGAAGGGGACAGACTTTCTGCCCCCTGACTCACCGATATATCAAGGAAAGAACCATGACCTCCGCACTGTTAATCATCGACGTCCAGCACGCTCTATGCACTGGAGAGTACGAGTGCTTCGAGATTGCGCGTGTCATCGAACGTATCAACGGTCTCAGCGCCAGCGCCCGTGATGCAGGGGTTCCGGTCGTGTTTGTTCAGCACGAAGAAGACGGCAGTCCGCTGGCGCATAACGCCGACGGTTGGCAACTGGCCGAAGGGCTGGAAACATCACCCAAGGATTGGCGTGTACGCAAAACCACACCGGATTCGTTCTATCAGACCAACCTGCAAACGCTGTTGCCGGTGCAGGATTTCGAACGCTTGGTCATCTGCGGCCTGCAAACCGACTATTGCGTCAACGCCACCGTGCGTCAGTCCCTGCAACTGGGGTACGACGTGGTGCTGGCGGCTGACGCTCACTCCACCGTCAACAACGGAAACCTCGCGGCCGAAGACATCATCGCCGAGCACAACAAGGACCTGGCTCATTTGACCGGTTCGGTGGCGCGAATTGACGTGATGCCTGTGGCGGACATCACCTACTAGCGCCCGAAACGTTAATTCCCTTGTAGGAGCGAGCTTGCTCGCGATGGACTCAAGAGCGGCGCGTGTATCCAGAGTACACGGGCTATCGTTTACGTCCATCGCGAGCAAGCTCGCTCCTACTGTATGTCCCCGGTCCATACAGCCAGCCACAAACCCTGTGGCGAGCGAGCTTGCTCGTGCTGGGCTGCGTAGCGGCCCCAAAAATCTGACAATCATTGTCGATTTTTGTGAGTGCTACGCACTGGAGCGCCAGCCCGGTCAAGCGGGAGCAAGCTCCCTCGCCACAGGCTTCTCTGATTCAAAATTCTCTTAAGTGAACAGCATTAGTGTGGCGAGGAGGCTGCCCTCAACTCCGCGTGGGTGGGACGTGTAGAGGCTGGAACTGGAACTAAGAACCGTTCTCGGTTACGGTGTGATTTTGTAATGATCTTGCTTTGATGGAGGCGAGCCTAACGTGGATGCTCTTACGCTGCTCTATAACGGTCTGACCGATTGGGTGATCGGGCCCGTCACGCAGCAGTTTCTGGGCCTTTTCGATCTGAATGGACGCATGGGCTTACTGTTTCTGTTCACGTCGTACAGCATCGCCTACGCCCTGTTCCTTTTCCGGAAACATCGAAATCTCACCGACGCGCGGTCGTTTGGAGAGTTCATCGGCGGGCGCCGGGTGTATTTCCATCGTTCGGCGTTGCTCGATTACCGCTATTACTTTGTGCGGGCGATCCTCAAAGTCGCGCTGGTGTTGCCCATTGTCGGACTGGTGGACCCGCTCGTCCTGCGGTCCGGAGACTACATCGCCTTTTTCACCAACCTGTGGGGCGCGCGGGTGCAAGTGGAGCAGAACCTGTCATTGTCCTTGCTCTACGGCCTCGGCGTTTTTCTGGTGAGAGACTTCATGAGCTACTGGGCGCACCGCGCCTTCCATTCCCGATGGCTATGGGCATTTCACAAAGTCCATCATTCGGCACCTGTGCTGGTGCCGGCGACGGCCAGCCGGGTTCATTTCGTGGAGAAGATTGTCGACAGGCTGTCGACGATCATCGGCATCGGCGCCTATGCCGGCGTCTTCTGGTACGCCTGTGGCGGCGAGATCAGCCGTTATACCCTGTTTGGCGTGACCTATCTGGTGTTCATCCTCAATGCTTTGGCAGCCAACCTGCGTCACAGCCATGTCTGGTTTTCGTTCGGGCCTGTGTTCGAACATGTGCTGAACAGCCCGGCCCAGCACCAGATTCATCACAGCGATGCACCGCAACATTTCAACCTCAACTTTGGCATCAACCTGTCACTGTGGGACTGGATGTTCGGTACGCTTTACGTCACCACGCCGAAGCCCGAAATCCTTCGGTTCGGCACAGGTGAACAGGATCATGAGCGTTACCAGACGGTCTACAGCCTGATCGTCACGCCGTTTATCGACATCGCCCGACACACCACTGCCGCCTCACGGAGACCCCTCTCATGGATGTCCAGGTCCATCGCGCCGACGCCACCCACCTCGACAATATTGCCAGCCTGTTCGACGCCTATCGAGGTTTCTACGGCCAGCCCTCAAACCTGACGCAATCACGCGACTTTATCGCCGAACGCCTCGCCCGGGATGAATCCGTGATCTTCTTCGCCCGGGACGCCACCAGCGAAGCGCTGGGTTTCGTTCAGTTGTTCCCGACTTTTTCTTCCATCGACGCGCATCGCACCTGGCTGCTCGGCGACCTGTTCACCGCACCCGCCGCCCGAGGGCGCGGGGTCGGCACGTTGCTGATGAACACCGCTCGGTCCTTCGCGGTGTTGACCGGCGCCAAAGGCATGGTGCTGGAAACGGCCACGGACAATCATCAGGCACAGCGCTTGTATGAATCCTTGGGCTATGTGCGTGACACGGGTTACTACACCTACTGCCTGGATCTGAAGCAGGTTGATTGATCACCTTTGTGGCAGGTGCCAACGTTCACGGAAGCGCTCATATTGCGCCTCGGGCATTTGCACCAGCAGGGGAGACTGGCGAGGGTCGAGCCAGTCGAACAATCGGGAAATGTCCGCCTGATCCATGGCCGTGCAGCCCGCCGTCGGCGAGGTCGGGCTGCGCCAGATGTGGAAAAAAATGCACGAGCCCGAGGCGGGGGACGCCGGTGTGTTGTGCTCGATAAAAATGCCTTTGCGATAGCCTTCCTCGCTGCGCATGCGTTCGGCGCTGTTCCAGTCCTTTGAGATTTTCGAGCCGTCGACCAGTTCGTTGTAGTGTGCGGAGTGACTGTCGTCCACGCATTCGATGGCCGGTGTCAGGGTGAGGTAAGGCAGTTTTGTCTCGTATGTATTGTCGTAGCCAAATGCCGTTCCGAGCTTGAATACTCCGGCCGGCGCTTTTCCGTCACCTTCACGTTTCACCGGACCGTCGCCCGGTTCAACGTTGCTCAAACCCTTGCCCCAGGCCATGCCGTTTTTGCCGACCACCACCGCAAACGC
Organism: Pseudomonas sp. LB3P81; assembly: GCF_054897965.1. Taxonomy (NCBI): domain Bacteria; kingdom Pseudomonadati; phylum Pseudomonadota; class Gammaproteobacteria; order Pseudomonadales; family Pseudomonadaceae; genus Pseudomonas; species Pseudomonas sp. LB3P81. The sequence continues at coordinate 5,607,534 of NZ_JBUBVG010000001.1, forward strand.
ATTGCCCAGTTTTCGAAAAGTTTTGCCATCCCGTTCATAGCGTTGGGCGGTGCCCTGGATGTCATCCCAGTTTTTGCTGGTGACCACAATCAGCTGATGGCTGGTGTCGAGTGCTTCGCTGGCGCTGAGCGGCGTGATCGGGAAATCCATGACGTTGTTCGGCGCCCCGGCGCCTGCGTAAGTGAAGTGCCACCATTCTGTCGAGTACCCGGAAAACCCTTCTTTTTCCATGGCACTGCTTAGCCGCTGACGGTTGTCTTTCGCGGTCGCGTTGATCGTCGGGTTGGCGGTATGCGCGCGCTCATCGAAGCAATCGAACCCGGTGCCCATGTCGAGTGCGCCGTCATGCCAGCGCTGATCATAGGGCGCCGTGCAATCGACCTGCGCGGCCGAAGGCGTCCAGGCTTTGGCGGGCGGCGCCTTCGGGCCGGTCAGTGTCAGGTCGACGGTCGAGCCTCTGGAGTGATTCGACACCCGCGCCACATACCCCAGGCGCCAGAAATCCTGCTTGTCCACACGCGGGTAGAACTCGGCCTTGCGTGGGTCGCCGGGCTCCTTTGCGAAACTTCCCATATCGGCGACAGCGCGACTCGGTCGATAACAGTCGAAGACTTTCAAACCATAACCCTGCGCACGCAACGATGCTTGAACCCGAGCGAGCGCCTTGGCGGCGTCAAGCGTCAACAGACACTCGGCAGCGGCGTAACCGTCGAGTGGGTGGCCGGTAAAGTTGTGGGCGCCGGCGTAGCGAATGTCTTGCTCGATGGTGGGATTAATCGTGCGCAGATAAACCATGTGTTCTGGCCGTGGCTCGGCGCTGGTCATGGCGGGGATGACGATGTTCAGGAACAGCAGTGACTGCAGCCAGGATCGTGCGGTTTTGTAAGAAGAACACATGCGATCTCTCCGGGGTGAGGGCTACACACTGCCGACCGACATCAGGCCGGTTGCTGCGCCTGATCGCCAAACACGGGCCTGAAGAAACTGCGCTCATAACTGAGGATGCATTTTGTCTCTTCAGCGTACTTGAACGCCGCGATGCACTCCGGGTCGTTCATGGAATCCTGTCGGTAGCGCTCGTAGGCAGCAAGGCTTGGAAAGCTGAACATCGCCATGGCGATATTGTTCGCGCCTTCGGATGGCAGGAAGTAGCCGTGATGCTGGCCGCCGAACTTTTCAACGAGTGGAATCCACAGCTTTCCGTAGTGTTCGAACGCTTCGATCTGGTAGGGGTCAAGTACGTACTTCAGATAACAAGTGATCATGTTTTTGCTCTCTTGGGCTGGAAGATCAAGTCATTTTAAAGTGCGTCGTCTGACTCGCTTTGCTGCACGCGCGCCGTCACCAGGGGAACCTCCTCACTGGCATCACGCTTGAGCCATTCGGCGGGGGGCGAGCCCACCACGCTCAGGAAGGTTCTGGAGAAAGACGCTTGCGAGCTGTACCCGACCGACGCAGCGATGACTTTGATTTGAACACCATCGCGAAGCAAGTCCTGGGCGACTTTCATTCGCCACGCGGTGACATAGCCCATCGGTGAGGCCTCCATGATCCGGGTGAAGTACGCCGAGAATTTCGAGCGGGACATGTGTGCCAGCGCTGCCAGCTTTTCGACGGTCCAGGGGGCTTCTGGCTCTTGGTGAATGCGGTTGAACATCGCACCAAGGCGCCCGTCCTGCAAGGCATAGAGCAGGCCGCTGGAAATTTTTTGCTCCACGACGGAGCGCCGCACCAGCAGCACGAAGATGTATTCGAGCAACAGATTGAGCGCCTTGGTTCTGCCGGGTGCCTGATCCTGAAATTCGCCGATCAGCGAGCCGATCACAGGTGCGATGTTTTCCAGGCTGCTGATGGGGAACACCAGCGTTTCCTTGAGGCCGAGAGGGAAGGGTTGAAGCGAGTTGCGCCCGAACTGGAACGAGGCGCAGACCAGCTCGGCGCCTTGCGCTGAACTTGAGCGCAACTGGTATCGACAGCTGCTCGGGCAAAACAGCACGCTGGGTTCGGCAATCGATATCTTCGGCAGCCCGGGCTGAATCATGTCGATACCGCCCTGACTGATGACGTGGATGAACGCCATGCCCGGTGGCTTGTCGAGCATGAGCGTGCCGTCGACCCGGCCGGAGAAGAACAGCCGGCCCTGGAGATGGGTGCGTTCGAAGAATTCGGAGAGGATATCCATGATAGGGACGACCGGGTAAAGACTGTGCACGTCCTGGCAAAAGCGAAGCTGTGCGCGGCAATAGGATGACGTTCTCGCCGATGGTAGACAACGGCCCTCCCGGGCGCCATGGCGGAACGCGTTAATTCCTATAGTCGACCGGAGTCTTCCGCCATGAGCAACCCTTTACCTCACATCATTTCCCCGTATGCCGACCCGACGGAGCCGGCCTTGCCGGACCCCGGTATGAAACTGGACCTCGGCCGCGCCGCGCTGGTGGTCATTGATCCGCAAATCGACTTCCTCAGCCCGGAGGGAGTCAGCTGGTCCGTGTTTGGCAAAAGCATTGTCGAGCACGATACGGTCAAGCACATTGGTCAGCTGTTTGCCGCAGCAAAGAGTGCCGGGATCACGGTCGCGGTTTCTCCGCACTACTACTATCCGTGTGACCACGAATGGCATTTCGGTGGGCCACTCGAAAAGGTCATGCACAGCATCTGCATGTTTGATCGCAAGGGGCCGCTGAGCCTCGACGGTTTCGAAAACTCCGGCGCCGACTTCATGCCCGAGTACAAACCCTACATTCTGGATGGCAAAACCATTATTGCTTCCCCGCACAAGGTGTACGGTCCGGAAACCAACGACCTGGCACTGCAACTGCGCAAGCATGGCGTTTCGCAGATCATTCTGGCCGGCATGGCGGCGAACCTCTGCGTCGAGTCGCACCTTCGGGAACTGCTGGAACTCGGTTTTGAAGTGGCCGTGGTTCGGGACGCGACGGCCGGCCCGACAACCCCCGAAGGTGATGGTTATCTGGCGGCGTTGATCAACTATCGCTACATCGCCAATGCGCTGTGGAGCACGGCGCAAACCCTTGAGTTTCTTCAGGGCGCCTAAGCCGAACGCCATCTGCGTGCGCCTCGTTTCACGAGGCGCAGTCTTGCACAGCCAGATGAAGAGCCACAGATCCAACCAACCCCGCCAGCTCGTGAAAAACACTCCACACCGGTGGCTAATTACCGTCAGCGACCTTGCGTTCTATCTCGTCTATTTTCCGCTTGAGCTCCTCGGCATCCTGCTCTTTGGCTCGGGTGGAAGAGGGCGTGTTGGTTTGATCGACACCTTCGGCTTCACCGTCTCTATCCTGTAAATCCCTTCCGACCACATCCACCGGTTTGCCCGACGAATCTGTAGGCGGAGCCTTTGACGTTGCCTGCGATTCAAGCGCGTTTTCACGGCCATCATTGTTCATGTCGCATTACCACGGACAGTGACACAGGGATCTGATGACAAAACGGGATTGGAGCCTGTGCCCCAATCCCGTTCTTTCGATCATTTCCCGGTCGACAACGGCGGGGTTCGAGGCGGGATTTTGCGCTTCGATCCGGTCGATTCAAACGCCGAAGCAAAGCGCAGCAGCGCCGAATCGTCATAGGCACGACCGGCAAAGGTCAGCCCGACCGGCATGCCGATGTCCGGCATGATGCCCATCGGCACAGTGACCGTCGGAACACCGAGGTGACGGATGGCGAGGTTGCCGTTGGCGACCCAGACACCATTGCTCCACGCGATATCGGCGGAGGCCGGATCGACATCGGCATTCGCCGGCGCAACGTCGGCCACCGTCGGGAACAGCACCGCGTCGAGGCCCAGCCGATCCATCCAGTCTTCAAGGTCGATGCGACGGGTCTGTTCAAGCCCGCGCAGAGCGTCGGGAACGGTGGTGATCCGGTCCCACGGCGTGATGCCACGCTCGGCCATCCGCACATACTCGTCCATGCCCGCGACGAGGTCGCCTTCGCGGTTGGGCAAGGTGCCCGGGTCGTGGGGGAAAATCAGCGGCCCGTCGACGTCGACCAGGCGGTTCAGTTTCGGATCGCCGTTGGCCTGCAGGAAATCATCGAACGCCCAGGCTGTCAGGTCCCACAACTCATGATGCAGGAACTCTTTGGACACCAGACCTCGCGTGAACACCGTCGGTGCGCCCGGACGATCACCCTCGCAATTGGAGACTAGCGGGAAATCGACTTCGACCACTTCGGCGCCCGCGGCTTCGAGGGCCTTGCGTGCCTCTTCCCAAAGAGCAATCACCGAAGGCCGGGTGTTGATGCGCTGTCCCGTTGGCCCACCAATCCCCGGCGCGTCGCTGGTGCCGGCTTCGGGATCGGCGTTGATGAACATGCGCGGAACACCGAGGCGCTTGCCGGCGAGGGCATCGGGCTTCGCGGCCAATTGGGCATAGGAAGCGGGGCGCACCGAGGTGACACTCGGAATCGGCACCCAGGGTTGCATCCGCCACAGGTCGCCGCGGGTGTCGGGATCTTCCGCCACCACCACATCGAGCACTTCGAGCAGGTCAGCCATGGTTCTGGCGAACGGCACAACCACGTCCATCGTCGGCGTCAACGGCCAATTGCCGCGCACCGAGATCACCCCGCGCGAAGGCGTATAGGCACACAGCCCATTGTTCGAGGCAGGGCCGCGGCCGCTTGACCAGGTTTCTTCCGCCAGGCCGAAAGCCGCGAAACTGGCGGCGGTTGCGGTGCCGGCACCGTTGGACGAACCCGAGGCGAAAGGCGCGGTGAGATAGCCGGCGTTGTAGGGGCTTTCCGCGCGGCCATAAACGCCGCGCTGCATGCCGCCGTTCGCCATGGGCGGCATGTTGGTCTTGCCCAGGCAGATTGCCCCGGCGGCGCGAAGCCGTTCGATGGTGAACGCATCGCGATAAGCAATCAGGTTGGCGAAGGCGGGACTGCCCGAGGCGGCGGTCAGCCCCTTGACCAGGTAACTGTCCTTGGCCGTATAGGGAATGCCATCGAGTGGCCCCAACGTTTCGCCCTTCGCTCGCCGGGCATCGGACGCTTGCGCTTCTTTGAGCGCATCAGGGTTGCGCACCACCACCGCGTTGAGGGCGGTGGGCGTGTCGGCGCCGTCGTAGGCGTCAATTCTGGCGAGATAGGCCTGGACCAGTTCAACCGCTGTGGTCTGGCCGGATTCGAGCGCCGCTCGCAGTTCGGCAATGGAAACCTCGGTGACCTCGATCATGCTGTTACCGCCGTTTGCTGATGGGGATGGAGTGAATGCGCGGCATGGTATGTCCAATGAAGGGGTCGTTGCCAGTGCAAAGACGGTTTGAAAGTCGCTACGGAACAGTACAGCGCGTGGCGGCAGCGATCTGGATTTGTCGGCGTTTTCGTTGAAGCGGTTTGAAGTCGACCGAAGTGGCCGTGATCGGTGATGACGCTCGCACGCAACATAGGGTTCAGCCACTGGTTTCACTGCTCACCGAAGGCTTGATGTCGGGTACTCGTCTGGCCTGATACCAATTGGCCACTACCTCCGCTAAAGTGTGCGCCGCTCGAGAGATGGATCCCGGGCGTTTTCCCATGGAGTGACTCAGTGAATTACCTCAGCAAAGTGGTTGCCGTTTCCCTGTTCGGTTTGGTTCTGGCAGGTTGCACCGGCGCGCCAATGAAGACCCGGCAATACGACGCCAGCCAATACACCGTCGTTGGCCACAGTGAAGCGAGCGCCACCGGCCTGCTGCTGTTCGGCGTCATCCCGATCCGCCAGAACAGCCGTTTCGTTCGCGCGCAAGACGCGGCGATCAAGGCCAAGGGCGGCGACGCACTGATCAACACCCAGGTGCAGGAAAACTGGTTCTGGGCCTGGGTCCTGACCGGTTACACCACCAAGGTGTCCGGTGATGTGGTCAAGCTGAAAAACGTTCAGTAAGCGGTAACCAGCACAGCCTGCCGCAATGGCAGGCCGCGCTTGTCGCTCGGACTAAACCAGGTTAATGACGACGTCGATGTTGCCACGGGTGGCCTTCGAATACGGACAGGTCTGGTGCGCTGCATCCACTACCGCCCGCGCAACAACAGGATCCAGGCCCGGAAGACTCACGTTGAGACGCGCCTGAAGGAAAAAGGCGTTTTCGGTCTTGCCCAGGTCCACTTCGGTATCGACCGCGACGTCGGTCGGCAAAGTCACTTTCAATGCAACCGCCGCTTTACCCATGGCGCCGATGAAGCAGGCTGACCAACCTGCGGCCAGCAGTTGTTCGGGATTGGTGCCGCTGCCTGAAGATCCGATTGCGGAAAGTTTGATATCCAGACGTCCATCGTCACTTCGCGACTCGCCGTTACGGCCTCCGGTCGTGCGGGTCTTGCTGGTGTATAGCACGGTGTCGATTTGATTGATCATTGCGGGTTCCTGCTGAGGTTTTTGGGCTCTTCTAAATCGCTATTCATCGGAAAACGTCTGAATGTGCGATGTGGCCCACTTTTTCAGCTTCATGTAGTGCGAATGTGTCCTGATCCGGCGCTTGTGTAACGCTGTGTAAGATCGTCAGAGTAAATACACACTGATACAAATCGAGCACCAGGAATCGCCGAGCGTAATACCTGTAGGAGCGAGCTCGCTCGCGATGGACGTTAACGATAACGCGTGTTTTCTGAATAAACGCGCCGTTCTTGAGTCCATCGCGAGCGAGCTCGCTCCTACAGGTAAAACCTTCACGCCCGCTTATTCAATGCCGCTTCAGCCGCCGCAATGTCCGCCTGACGCTTGACGATCAGATCGCCCATCGGCGGCCCCTGAAACCGCCGTGCCTCAAAGCCAAACCAGACGATGGCCGTCAGCACCAGGAAACCGATGGTGATGTACAGCGCCCAGTCGTTCGGTGGCTGAATGCCGATGACGAAGATCACCACCATCGAGAGCACCGAGAGAATGGCAAACAGTGAGTACAACCCGCGACCCATGTTCCACGGTCCCATGGTCGGCCACTTCGAGGTCCCGTAGGTGAACAGGCCCAGCACGATGGGGATGATGAAAGAGAAGAACAGGAAGATCACCGTGCAAGAGACCACGATGGTGTAGACCGGCGTTGCCCCGACCGAGATCACCGACGAGCCCCAGACGAATAATACGGCCAGGGTGGCACCGGTCCAGATGGCTGCCACCGGGCTGCGATATTTCGGGGAGACCGAGGCCAAAGCTTTCGAGCAGGGCAGGCCGCCGTCCCGGGAGAACGCGAAGATCATGCGTGACACCGAGGTCACGGTCGCCAGCCCGCAGAGAAATTGCGAGATGAAAATAGCCACGTAAAGTGCAAGTTTGATGTTCGGGCTCACCTGGGCGTTCATGGCCCAGAAGAACACGTTCCAGCCCTGTTTCGCCGCTTCGTCCATGCTCGGCAACATCAGGACGAATGAGCTCAGCATCACCCAACCGAACAGCAACGACCACACCACCGACATGACCATGCCGCGCGGCACCGACCTGGCCGCACTGCGGGTCTCTTCGGAGGTGTGCGCCGAAGCGTCATAACCGGTGATGGTGTAGATCGGCAGCAACAGGCCGAGCATGAACACCCAGCCGTTCGAAACCTGTGGCCAGACGCTGCCGCCGGCCTCGCCGGAATAGTTGCCGAAGGTCCACAAACGGGCGAACTCATAACTGGGTGCCGAGATCAGGCAGACGATGCTCAAGGCAAGCGCCGTGGCAAAAATCAGGTAGCCCGAGAAGTCGGTGAGCTTCGCGGTCAGACCGATCCCGAAGTGGTTACACAAGGCCTGGATACCGGTCAGAATCGCCAGAAATATCACCCTGACCGTGATGGTGTCTTCCATGCCCAGGGCCGGTCCGAACGCACCGAAAAAGAAGTAATAGGTGCCGACGTTGATCGCGCCCAGTACTGTGACCAACCCCAACAGATTGAACCAGGCCGTCAGCCAGCCCGTGAAGCGGTTACCGAGAATCGAGCCCCAGTGATAGAGACCGCCAGCGGTGGGGTAGGCCGAGGAAATCTGCGCCATGGCCATGGCGAACACCCCGGAGATCAGGCACCCGATGGGCCAGCCGATACCAATCGACGCACCCCCTGCGCCCGAAGTGCCCTGGGCCAGTGAGTTGATGCCGCCGGAGAGGATGCAGATGATCGAAAAGGAAATCGCGAAGTTGGAGAAAACGCCCATTCGTCGCGAGAGTTGCTGGGCATAGCCCATGCTGTGCAGCACTTTGACGTCCTCGTCGTGCGCGTCGGTGCCGGGCTGACTTGCTGGGTTCATGCTATGTACCCCTTCAGGTTTTGATTCAATCCATTGGCGTGTGCGCAATGGGCTGGCCTTCAACACCTTGTCGTACTGCTCCTTTTTCCAACCGATAAAACTGACTGCTCCGGATCTAGAGACGGCCGTGATATGCCGCATCGAAAATGTGGGCCACGCCGTCCTTGGTCAACGGCAGCGGGTTGCCGCCGGCCGAGGGATCGACAATCGCCATGTCGGCGATCAGGTTGGCCTGCCGGTCATCCACGCCCAGTTCCACCAGCGTATGCGGCACGCCGATGTCTTTGCGCAGCTTGAGGACGAAGGCCAGGAAACTTTCGAAGCCCGGGGAGGGCAGGCGCAGGTACGCCGCCAGACGGGTGATGCGTTCCTCGATGGCCTTGCGATTGAACTGCAGGACGTAAGGCATGAACGTGGCATTGGTCATGCCGTGGTGGGTGTCGTACAGCGCGCCCACCGGATGCGACAACGCGTGCATGCCGCCCAGGCCTTTCTGAAACGCGGTGGCACCCATCGCCGCCGCCGCGAGCATTTGCGCCCGCGCCTCAAGGTCCGAAGGTGTGTGCACGGCGCGCACCAGGGCATTGGCCACCAGGCGCATGCCTTCCACCGCAATGCCGTCGGCCATTGGATGAAAACCGGGGGCGCAGTACGATTCCAGGCAATGGGAAAACGCATCCATTCCGGTGCCGGCGGTGACTTTTGCCGGCATGCCGACGGTGAGGGCCGGATCGCTGATGACCACTCGCGGCATCATTTTCGGGTGGAAGATGATGCGTTTGGTGTGCGTGCGCTCGTCGATTATCACTGCCGCGCGGCCGACTTCGGAACCGGTTCCCGCCGTGGTCGGCACCGCAATGACCGGGGCGATGTGGCTGTCGTCGGCGCGGGTCCAGTAGTCGCCGATGTCTTCGAAATCCCACACCGGTCGGGTCTGCCCGCTCATGAACGCAATGAGTTTGCCCATGTCCAGGCCGCTGCCGCCGCCGAAGGCAACCACGCCATCGTGCTGGCCGGTTCGCCATGCTTCGAGCCCGCCTGCGAGGTTGGCTTCGATCGGATTGGGCTTGAGGTCACAGAACAGCGCGACGCCCAGGCCGGCAGCGCGCATGGCCTCCAGCGCCGCCGTGGTGATCGGCGCGCGCGCCAGGCCACTGTCGGTGACCAGCAACGGTCGCTGGATGCCCTGGCTGCGGCAGACCTCGGCCAGCTCGGCGATGCGGCCGACACCAAAGCGAATGCTGGTGGGGTAGTTCCAGTTTCCAGTCAGGCTCATGGCCTACACCTCGTGGCGCAGATGAAAGGATTTGGCGCGGGTCAGGTGCTCGTAGCCCAGGCGCGACAGGGTGACGCCGCGTCCGCTGTTCTTGACCCCGGTCCAGGCCAGCGCCGGGTCCAGGTAATCGCAGCGGTTCATGAATACGGTGCCAGCGGCGATCTCGTTGCCGAGGCGTTCGGCGGCGGCGAGGTCCTGGGTCCACAGGGATGCGCTGAGCCCGAACGCGCTGTCGTTCATCAGGGCGATGGCTTCGTCGTCGCCGGCCACGGGCATGATGCCGACCACCGGGCCAAAGCTTTCGTCGCGCATTACCGACATTTGATGGTTCACGTCTACCAAGACCTGCGGTGCAAGGTAGGCGCTGCCCGGCGCATCGGCAGGAAAATATTTTGGATCGATCAGCGCTTTGGCACCCTGGGCCAGCGCGTCGGCGATTTGTCCGCGAACAAAATCGGCGGCGCCTGGTGTGATCAGCGGGCCCAGCGTCGTGGCTTCGTCCAGCGGATTGCCCAACACATATTGGCCAGTAAGGTTGACGAAGCGCTCGACAAACGCCGGATAGATTTTTTGATCGACATAGATGCGCTCGATGGCGCAGCAACTTTGCCCGGAATTGAAGAAGCTGCCATCCACCAGATTCTCCACCGCGTGCTCAAGGTTAGCGTCGGCGCAAACGTAGGCCGGGTCTTTGCCGCCGAGCTCCAGGCCCACGCCGATGAATCGACCCGTGGCGGCACCTTCCATCGCTTTGCCAGCCTCGACCGAACCGGTGAAATTCACCTGCTGCACGCGGCCCGAAGCGATGATTGCGGACGTCTGCTGATGGCCGAGCAGCAGGTTGTGAAACAGCCCCTCAGGCAGATTGGCGCGACGCATGGCTTCAGCGAAACGTTCGCCGACCAGCAGCGTTTGCGTGGCGTGCTTGAGGATCACGCTGTTGCCCGCCATCAGCGCCGGGATGATCGTATTCACCGCCGTCAGGTACGGGTAATTCCACGGCGCGACCACCAGCACCGTGCCCAACGGTTCGCGTTTGATAAAGCGCCGAAAACCGGCAACAGGATCGGGTTCCACAGCTGCCAACGCTTCAGGCGCTATCGCGATCATGTGACGGGCACGCTCTGCCAAACCGCGCAACTCGCCGGCGCCGTAGCGCACCGGGCGCCCCATCTGCCAGGCCAGTTCCGGCACGATGTCCGCCTGCATCGACAGCATCGCGTCAACGGCGGCGGAGCACAAAGCAGCACGTTCGCTCAGCGGTCGGCGCTGCCATAAAAGCTGGGCGGTGGCTGCCGCCGTCAGTGCCTGTTCGACCTGGGCCTGGTCGGCACACTGGCGTTCGACATAGACCCGGCCATCGACCGGTGAGATGAGCTGAACCTTCGCCGTCATGATGTTCTCAATAGCGCTCGAAGCCGCGCTGCAGTTCCCAGTCGGTGATCCGCCGGTCGTACTCTTTCTGCTCCCACTCGGCGGTGTGCACGTAGTGATCGACCACTTCATCGCCGAGCGCCTCGCGCAACATGCTCGACCCCTTGAGTGCGGAGCAGGCGTCGCGCAGGGTCTTCGACACTTCCGGCAGATGCTCATCGAGGTAGGCATCGCCCTCGAACGGCGCCGCGAGTTCGAGCTTCTCGTCGATCCCGGCCAGACCGGCAGCAATCAATGCTGCGAAGGCCAGATAAGGATTGAGGTCAGCACCGCCGATGCGGCATTCGATGCGGATGGACTTGCTGCCTTCGGCGCACAAACGAAAGCCGGCGGTGCGATTGTCCCGGCTCCACACTGCCCGCGTCGGCGCGAAGGTGCCGGCCTGGAAGCGCTTGTATGAATTGATGTAAGGCGCGAGAAAACAGGTGATGTCGTTGGCGTACTTGAGCTGCCCGGCCACCCAGGCGCGCATCAGTTTCGACATGCCGAACTCGGCTTTGGCGTCGAAGAACAGCGGCTTTTTCGCGTTCTTGTCCCACAGCGAATTATGGATATGGCTGCTGGAACCGGCGGCGTCATAGCGCCACTTGGCCATGAACGTGATCGCCTTGCCTTGCAACTGCGCGATCTCTTTGCAGGCGTGCTTGATGATGACGTGGTGGTCGGCCATGGTCATGGCATCGGCATAACGAATGTTGATTTCTTCCTGGCCGGGGCCCCATTCACCCTTGGAGTTTTCCACGGGAATGCCCGACGCCTGCAGATGCTTGCGAATCGCCCGCAGCACCGGCTCCTCGCGGGTGGTCTGGAGGATGTTGTAATCCTCGATGTAATGGCCGGCGGTTTTCGGTTGGTGATAGTTGCGCTGGTGGATCGCCTCGTAGCTCTCATCGAACAGATAGAACTCGAGCTCCGAGGCGAACATGCCGGTGTAGCCGCGCTCGCGCAGGCGCTCGACCTGCCTTTTCAGAATTGCCCGCGGGCTGTGCGGCAAGTCCTTTCGATGGTGATGATCGAGCACGTCGCACAGCACCAGCGCCGTGCATTCCAGCCAGGGTACGCGTCGCAGCGTGGACATGTCAGGCTTGAGGACGAAGTCGCCATAGCCCTTGCTCCAACTGGCGGCGGCGTAACCCGGCACCGGTTCCATGTCGATGTCGTCGGCCAGCAGGTAATTGCAGCAGTGGGTTTCTTCGTGGCCGCTGTCGATGAAAAATTCGACCTGGAATCGCTTGCCGACCAGGCGTCCCTGCATGTCGACCATGCAGACCAATACGGTGTCGATTTCACCAGCGGCAGCAGCGCGCTTGAGCGCATCAAAGCTGAGGAGGGGCTCGGTCATCACGTCAATCCTGCGTGAAAAGGTTGGGCCTGTCTGAGATAGCTGTTGCAGACGCTCTCCAGAAAAACCTAAACCCTGCAGAACCGAGCATCGTGAGCAATGAGCTGATCCAAGCTTAGCCTACTGTTGAAAACTGCAAGTCCTTATGACCCCAAGCCCTCTGAATTCACTGCTTGTAGCCAATCTGCCGCATCAGGTTTTTGCGCCACAGAATGTCTTCGCCGCCTTCAATCTCCGTGGCACAGAAGCCATCCACCACACCGAGAATCGCTCGTCCCTGTGCTGTCTCGGCAAGCACTACTTCAGTGGGGTTGGCGGTTGCGCAAAAGATCCGGCATACCTCTGGAACCGACTTGACCGAGTTCAGTATGTTCAGCGGGTAGAAGCCGTCGCCCAGGAAAATGATGAAGCTGTGCCCGGCGCCGATGGCTTTTGCATTCCTCTGGGCCAGTTCGATCATGGCGGGATCGGTGCCGGACCACCGCACCAGGCATTTGCCCGAGGCTTCGCAAAAAGCCACGCCGAAGCGGATGCCCGGCACCGTGTTGATCAATGCTTCGTGAATGTCCTCGACGGATTTGATGAAGTGGGTCTGGCCCAGAATGAAATTCGTCTCTTGCGGCTTATCGATTTTCTGCGTGATGAGTTGCATCTCGAACACCTCCTTCCACGATGGTGCTGCCAGGGTTTGGCAACTGTTCAAGTCTCACAACTCATTTTAGGAGATTCACGCGGATGCCGAAGCTTGAGCGACCGGTGCACGTCGGGCGGCTGTAATCGGGTAAGGTAGGCGCGAAAATGCACCGGGTGCGCCGATTGACTTCACTGGAACCGAACATGATGAAAGCTGTAGCCCTCACCTTCGTCCTGGCATTGACCGCAGGGGCATTTTGCACACCGGCGTCAGCGGCCGGCGATGCTGAAGCCGGGGCGGCACTGTTCAAGCGGATATGCGGCGGTTGCCATCAAGTCGGCGAGTCGGCGCGGGGCGGCTTCGGCCCACAACTCAACGGCATTTTCGGCCGTCCTTCGGGAAGCGTGGCGGACTACCAGTACTCCGACGCGATGAAATCCGCCGGCATAGTCTGGACGCGCGAGACACTGACGGCTTATCTCGAAGCGCCGAAGAAAGTGGTGCCCGGCACCCGGATGATTTTCTGGGGCCTCAGCGATCCTGAGAAGATCGAGGATGTGCTGGCGTACTTGCAGACGTTTCAGCCGCAGTAGCCCATCAATCCGTCACGCAGATTATTTTGCCCACGAAAAAGCCCGGCGGGTCAGGCCTAATGCTGGTTACTTAAGCGCGCTCTTGGATCATGCATACTTTTGTGGCGAGCGAGCTTGCTCCGGGCGGCGTTCCGACGCTGGGCTGCGTAGCGGCCCCAAAAATCTGACAACCATTGCCGATTTTTGTGAGTGCTACGCACTCAAGCGGGAGCAAGCTCCCTCGCCACAGGTTTCTCTGATTCAAGACTCTCTTTAGTAACCAGCATTAGGCGGGTCAGGCCGGGCTCTTTGTTGAGTACCGCGGTGAGACTATTCATTCATACGACGCGGCTTTCGATCAGGCGGTCGGAACCACCTTCAGCGACGCGGTTTTCAATCAGGCGATCGGAGCCACCTTCAGCAACGCGGCTTTCGATCAGACGGTCGGAGCCACCTTCGGCGACGCGGTTTTCGATCAAACGATCCGAACCACCCTCAGCCACACGACTTTCAATCAGACGATCCGAGCCGCCTTCAGCGACAACCGGGTGAGCGGAAGAAGCGGCAAAAGCGTTCACTGCAAAAACCGAGAAAGCGATGCTGAGGAAGATTTGGCGTTTCATGATGGTGTGCTCCGGGGTGTAGTTGTTTGGTATGGAGCTGATGTTACGCCGCGGAATTTTTAAGAGAACTTCATTGAATTGATGGTGACTATCGACGTTGGCAATGGTCCTCGGATTCCAATAGCGCCAGCCTGTCGTCGGCTGTACCGCCCGACCGGAACCGCCGGGGTATGCTGGATCTCTTGAACGATCGACGGTCTCCAGGAAATCAGACCGCGGTGAGGCATTTCCTGCGAGGTTCCAGGCTCTGATCGAGAGGGTAAACCGATGCATGACTATTACGATTTGGGCACCTACAGCCGCCCCGTAACGACCCATTCGCCACAGGCTCAGCTTTGGTTCGATCGTGGATTGTTGTGGTGCTACGGCTACAACCACGATGAATCCATCCGCTGTTTTCGCAAGGCGATCGAACACGACCACGATTGCGCGATGGCCTATTGGGGAATCGCCTATGCCTGCGGCCCCAACTACAACAAGCGCTGGGACGCGTTTATCGAACAGGAGTTGAAAGACGCCGTTGCCCAGGCCCGACTGGCGGCGCGTACCGCGCTGGCGCATAGCGACGGGGCAAAACCGGTGGAACAGGCGCTGATCCGGGCGCTGCAGCAACGCTATCAGGCCGACGAGGCCGTCAGCGTTGAACAACTTTTCGACTGGAACGATGCCTACGCGGCGTCGATGCGCGATGTCTATAAAGCCTTTCCCGACGATCCGGATGTTGCGGCGCTGTTTGCCGAAGCCTTGATTGATCGCACACCCTGGCTGCTGTGGGATCTGAAAACCGGTGAACCCGCGCCGGGCGCCGACACCCTGGAAGCGCTGGCGGTGCTGGAGCAGGCGCTGCGCCGGGTGGAGCAGCACGGCGATGCGCCGCACCCCGGCGTGCTGCACATGTACGTCCACACCCTGGAAATGTCGCCCCATCCCGAGCGAGCGTTGCGCGCCGCTGATGTCCTGCGCGACCTGGTGCCGGACGCCGGACATTTGCGCCATATGCCGTCGCACATCGACGTGCTCTGCGGCGATTACCGTGGGGCCATGATCACCAATAGCCGGGCGATCCTGGCCGACAGCAAATTCCTGGAGCGGGAAGGGCCGCTCAACTTCTACACCCTGTATCGATGCCACAACTACCACTTCAAACTCTACTCGGCGATGTTCCTCGGGCAATACCAACCGGCGCTGGACGCTGCCGACGAACTGATGTCGACCATCAAGGAAGAACTGCTGCGCGTCGAGCAACCGCCCATGGCCGACTGGCTGGAAAGCTTCGTGTCGATGAAGGTCCATGTGCAGATCCGCTTCGGCAAATGGCAGGACATCCTCGCCACTCCATTGCCCAATGACCAGGAGCTGTACTGCGTGACCACGGCGATGCTGCATTACGCCAGAGGCGTGGCGCACGCGGCCAGCGGGCATATCGCCGGCGCGGAAGCCGAACAACGGCTGTTCATCAATGCACTGACGCGCGTGCCGCAAACGCGTTACCTCTTCAACAATAAATGCACCGATATCCTGGCGGTGGCCGGCGCCATGCTGCGCGGAGAAGTCGAGTACCGCAAAGGCAACTACGACAGCGCATTCGCGCACCTGCGCGAGGCGCTGTCACTGGACGACAACTTGCCCTACGACGAGCCTTGGGGCTGGATGCAGCCGGTGCGGCATGCGTTGGGGGCGCTGCTGCTGGAACAGGGCCGGGTGGAAGAAGCCTTGCAGGCCTATCGCGCCGATTTGGGGCTGGACAACACGTTGAGCCGTGCGTCCTGGCATCTGGACAATGTCTGGAGCCTGCATGGTTATGTGGAATGCCTGAAACGACTGGGCCGGGACGCCGAAGCCGCGGCTGCCGGGATCCGCCTCGACCTGGCCATGGCACGGGCCGATGTGGAAATCACCGCCTCCTGTTTTTGCCGAGTCGGGGCGCGGTGCTGTTACTGCTGACCATCCTGGTGATCTACGTGACCATGGTCTACGGCGCCGATTGCGGCCTGGCTGGTGGAACTGTTCCCGGCGCGCATCCGCTACACCTCGATGTCGTTGCCGTACCACATCGGCAACGGGTGGTTTGGCGGCTTCCTGCCGGAAACCAAGGATCGGGAAATTCATCACACCTAGGGTTGTGCACGAGAAAGCCCGGCGATAAAGCCGCAATGCTGTTCACTTAAGAGAGTCTTGAATCAGAGAAACCTGTGGCGAGGGAGCTTGCTCCCGCTTGAGTGCGTAGCACTCACAAAAATCGGCAATGGTTGTCAGATTTTTGGGGCCGCTACGCAGCCCAGCGTCGGAACTCCGCCCGGAGCAAGCTCGCTCGCCACAAAGGTATGCACGATCCACGAGCGCGTTTAAGTGAACAGCATTAGGCGATAACCCCGGGCTTTTTCATTAAAAGTGCGTTTAGTCGGGCCGCAAATCGGCGGTGATATGATTGAGCATCTGTATCTCGCCAAGAGATTGCCCATGGATCGCTTGTCTACGTTGTTGTCGCAGTTTGGCGTGCGCGCACACCTGTTTTTCAACGGCAGGCTTTGCGGTATGGCGTCGTACGATGGCGCCGACCAGCGCGGTCATATTCACCTGCTGCAGGGCGGTTCCGTCACTTTGCGGGGGGGCGACCGCAAGGACTTGCTGCTGACCCGACCCAGTCTGATTTTTCTGCCACGCCCCAGCCGGCATCAACTGTTCGCCGGTGAGCCCGAGGGCGCTCAACTCTTGTGTGCGTCAATGGCGTTTGAGGGCGGGATCGATAACCCGTTGTCTGCTTCGTTACCCGATTGCCTGGTGCTGCCCCTGGAAGATTTACCGATGCTGGCCGATACGCTGCGATGGATGTTCGTGGAGGCGGCAGCCGGACATTGTGGCAGGGAAGCAGCACTGGATCGCTTGTTCGAATTACTGATCATCCTGTTGTTTCGACATCTGCTCGATCATCACCAACTGCGTACCGGAATGATGGCCGGGCTGGCCGATTCGCGACTGGCGCGCTCTCTGGTACAAATGCACAACGAACCTCACCGTGCCTGGTCGGTGGCGGAGCTGGCGAGCGAATCGAACATGTCGCGTGCGGCCTATGCCGTGCATTTCCGGGCCGTTATAGGGCAGACACCTGCGGACTATCTGTTGAGCTGGCGTATCAGCCTGGCGCAGAAGCGTTTGCGTGAAGGGCGACCGATTACGCTTATCGCCGCCGAGGTCGGTTATGAAAGTCCTTCGGCACTTGCACGCGCGTTTCGTCGCAAGACGGGCTACAGCCCTCGGGACTGGATGAAAGACCTGGCAGGAGAGGGGGCAGAGCTTTCTTGATGGGCATGACCTGAAAACATCGAATTGCTTCAGGCCATCCCAAGAGAAGAGTCATCGGTTCAGCGGGTTTCCAGCGCGGTTAAAGAATGGCCGGCCACGAATATGGAAGCGGCGAGCAACCCGATGTCTTTCAGGAGAAACTGGCCCGGCGCAACCGAAATCGCGGGAAAACCGAGGCCTGGTTCGATCACGCCCGGTGTCGAGAACATAAAGCTCAAGGTCGTGAAAAACAGTCCGGCTGACAACGCGCCACCGATCAATGAAAGTTTGGGTGACAGCAGGCGACCTGCAATAAGAACACCGATCGAGACTTCCAGAACGCCGAGTAAACTGGAGAAGGTATCGACACTGAAAATGTTGTAGACCCAACCCAGGAAGGGACTGTTGCTTACCAGCGGAACCAGGCCTTGCGCTTCATAGTGTGTGAATTTCATGCCGCCGAACCAGAAGTAGATAACGGCGAGGGCAAAGTACGCACCGTAGGTTCCAAACGCTGTGGTTTTAATCCCGAGCGATGATTTTCCAGAGGCGGTGTTGGTTTTGGAGTTTTCAATGCTTAAGGTTTTCATGATTCAGGCTTCCAGTAGTTGGGGGGCAGTACCTTTCACAACCCAGCGCGGTTTGTGTTGGGAGTGGAGATAGTGTTGCCTTTGATCCCACGCTATTGGGTTCTGAACGTATTGAGTCCGATGCAGATCGTCTTGAAAGAGAAGGGTGGCTTTTTCGTTGCTGCGACGGGCCGAATTCGGCTCGCGAGTCGACGCTAATCCTCTCGCGGGAGGGCGGGCTTGCTTTACCATTCGCGCCCACCTGTTCAAGTGGCACGCGACCTGATGGTTGCGCGCCGTATTCAAATGGAAGGATCCCTGCGTCATGTCCCATTCGTTGCTCCGCAAGCTCGCCTTTTCCAGCCTTCTCGTACTCGCCGGTTGCGCTGCATCAACCCCAAACGCTCCGATTCCCGTCAAGTCCAAGGCCATCGAAGCCTTCACCGATATCTGCCTGAAGACTGCGCCATCGTTCGCCGGCTCGGTCGAAGCAGCCAAGCGATATGGCATCAATGACCTGCAGGATATGGGCTTTACACGTATCGGCTTCACGGCTGATAAAAACCTTGCGGTGCAGTTGTCCGAGAAGGAATGCGTGGTGACTACTCCGAATCAACCGGAAGACAGCCTGACCCGACAACTACTGAGTGCTGCGCAGCCTTATTCGCAAACAGCCGTTGCGGACCGGGTGCCATCGAAGGTTCGGATCCAGGGCAGTAACTTTATTCTTCAGCATGATCGTAAGGGTGGTGAGGCGTATGTGTTGTTGCGCAATAACTGAGTCGCGCATTTAGCCTGCGCACGAAACCACTGTGGGAGCGAGCGAAAAGCGCCTGGACAATGGGTTCATTCAGACAGCACGCGTTATCGTTGGCGTCCATCGCGAGCAGGCTCGCTCCCACAGGGGAGAGGCGTACATTTGAAGAGCCAGGTCGGCTGGCAGGCCGCCTCGCGGTGTTGTTGCGGTAGTCGCCCCCTCGAGAGGCCGAGTGGAGGTTCTGCGCAGTGGGCAACCCGGCATGGATGCCGGGTTAGCCGCGCACGGCCATGGATGGCCGATCGCGGCGGGCCCACGGAGCAGGACCGGAGCGAGGGCATGCCGAGCCTAGGCGAGGCACCGAACGAAAGGGGCAAGAGCGCTTTGGTTACTTTCGCCTGGGCCGGCATTCCGGATTTTCGAAAGTGACTCGCCGTAAGGGCGAAACCGCCAGCCGCCATCACCAAAATAATGGATATACACCCAAACGCTCGAACACCAAACCCACCGTCGAACTATCGAGCCACACTCACTCGGGCAACCCGGCCAGTCGCAGTCCATCGGCGAAGCGTGCAAGATCCTCGGGCCGCTCGATGGGCAACCAGTCTTTCAAGTTGGAGATGCGCAATGAGGGGTCCAGCTCGTGCAGACGCTGCATCGCCTGCTCCGCTTTGTCCATTCGTCCGCTGAGTGCATGACTGGCAGCCACCAGAGCAACCGCAGGCAGCAGGATGGGCAGGTTGCGCAATGCCTTTTCCGCCCAGTCCGTCGCACAGTCGTAGCGCCCGGCAAAGAAATGCGCGATCGCCATTCCCACCTGCATCCTGAACATTTCCGGGTCCAGTGGACTCAAGCGAACGGCATGGGTCAAAAACTCGATGGCGGCGTCTGTTTCACCGCGCAGTGCACGCAGGATACCGCCCAGATACCAGGCGGGGGCGAGGTTGGGATTGAGCAGGCGCGCCCTGTCGAGCAGGGCAATGCCGCCATCGACATCGCCGGTGAGATGGGCCAGCGCATGCCCGCTTCGCGTCAACGCCACCGCATCGTCCCGACCGAGCGCCATGGCCAGACGCGCAAGCCGCGCGCCTTCGGCGATTTCTCGAGGTCGATCCGTCATCCAGCCATTCAACTTGCGCCAGAAGTGACACCACGCCGCCATGCCATAGGCCGATGCAAACTCCGGATCGAGCTCGATGGCCTTGTAGAACAACGGCAACGCCTCTTCGATGGCTTCCCGTGTGCCGCTGTGCAGTTTCGCCATTCCACGCAAGTAATAGTCGTAGGCGCAAAGGCTTTCCGTCGGCTTGCGCTTGGCCCGCTCGATTTCCGCCCGCTCGAGCTGCGGGGCGATAGCGCCGACGACGCTTTCAGCGATCTGATCCTGCAACTCGAAAATGTCGTGGAGCGTGCCTTCGAAGCGTTCCGCCCAGAGATGCGTCCCGGTCGTCGCATCAATCAGTTGCCCGGTGATGCGTACCTTGTCACCGGACCTGCGCACGCTGCCTTCCAGCACGTAACGCACGCCGAGCTCCTGGCTGACGCCCTTGACGTCCACCGCCCGGCCTTTGTACGTGAAGCTCGAATTGCGCGCGATCACGAACAGCCAACGGATACGCGACAGGGCGGCGATGATGTCCTCAACCACGCCGTCGGCGAAATAATCCTGTTCCGGATCACCGCTCAGGTTCTGGAATGGCAGGACGGTGATCGAGGGTTTATCCGGAAGCGGGAGGGGGTAGGGGGCTGGTTCATTCTGGTCGGCGGGTACGCGTGCGTCGATAGCGGGTCCGTCAGGTTGTTGTGCCTCTGCGGTCTCGCCATCCTCGACCTCGCCAACGAAGCGGTAACCCTTGCGCGCGACCGTGCGAACCAGGCGCTGTTCCTCGCCGGTATCGCCGATGGCTTTGCGCACCGCATTGATGTGGCTGGTGATCGTCGATTCCGAAACGACCCGGCCACTCCACACCGCCTTGAGCAGGTCGTCCTTGCTGATGACGCGATCGCGGTGGCTGACGAGCTGCAGCAATAAATCGAAGACCTGTGGCCCGATGGGCACGACTTGCCCGCGCAAGGTGAGTTCCCGGCGCTCCTGATCGAGCACATAGTCTTCAAACACGAATGGCAAGGTGAGTATCCCCTGATCGAGCGCCCTCGACTCCGTGTCCGAGCGGGTGATTGGTACGAGAACTCGATAATACGGCAGCGCGTAACCGGCTGCACCGTCGAGCAAGGATGACATTCAAGCGCCGGCTTCTTTGGACGAAAAACCAAGCTTGGCCGAAGGTAAATTCAAGACCTGTGCAAGGACTTCCCTTACGCGCGGGGGCACTCTTGCTCCACATCGACAGCAATGGTTGCCGTCGTGAATCTGAAGCGGAGAGAGCCCATGAAGATCGTCGTCATTGGAGGCACCGGCCTCATCGGATCGAAACTTGTGAACAACCTCCGCGAGCGCGGCCATGACGTGCTCGCAGCCGCGCCCAGTACGGGCGTAAACAGCATCACCCGCGAAGGCCTGGCCGAAGCGATGGATGGCACTGATATTGTCGTCGACGTGGCAAACGCGCCGTCGTGGGAAGACCAGGCCGTCCTCGATTTCTTCGAAACCTCGAGCCGCAACCTGCTGGCGGCTGAAGCGGCTGCCGGGGTTCGCCATCACGTGGCTCTGTCGATTGTCGGTAGTGAACGGCTGCCTGAGGCCGGCTACTTCCGGGCCAAAGTCGCGCAGGAAAGCCTTATCAAGGCCTCCGGAGTTCCTTACACCCTGTTGCGTGCCACGCAGTTCTTCGAGTTTGTCGGCGGCATTGTCCAGTCGTTCACCGTCGGCGAGCAGATTTGCGTTTCGCCAGCGCTGATCCAGCCGATAGCGTCCGACGACGTGGTGGCGGCGCTGGCCGATGTCGCGCTGGCAGCACCGGTCAATGGCACGGTCGAAGTCGCGGGTCCGGAAGCCATGCCGCTCGACGAACTGGCCAGGCGTTTTCTGCGGGCAACCCAGGACACCCGCAAAGTCGTACCGGACGTGCACGCACGCTACTTCGGCGCGGTGCTCGACGATCAATCGCTGACCCCCGGCCAGAACCCACGCCTGGGCGCGATCCGTTTCGAGGACTGGCTCGCTCAGTCCTGACACCGGGTTACGCCCTC
Source organism: Pseudomonas sp. LB3P81 (assembly GCF_054897965.1). NCBI lineage: Bacteria > Pseudomonadati > Pseudomonadota > Gammaproteobacteria > Pseudomonadales > Pseudomonadaceae > Pseudomonas > Pseudomonas sp. LB3P81. The sequence goes on from NZ_JBUBVG010000001.1 coordinate 5,629,408, forward strand.
ATCAAACTGACACATCAGGAGATTTGCCATGTTGACCCGATACCTTCTGGCCGCTGCTTTCGCAGCGCTCTCGATGACCGCGTCGGCCGACGACAAGCCCGCAGGCAAGGTGACGGTGGTGTTCGACCGTCCCATTCCCAACATCCCTGGCAAGAGCATGAAGGGCGTGCTCGTCGAGTATGGGCCGGGCGCCGCGTCGCCATCTCACACCCATCCGAAAACGGCCTTCATTTATGCAACGGTCCTGGAGGGCTCGTTTCGCATCAAAGTCAAAGGCGAGCCGGAAAAGATCTACAACGTAGGCGAAAACTTCGTAGAGGAGCCGGGCTCCGTGCACGAAGTCAGCGCCAACGCCAGCGATACCCAGCCTGCACGCTTGCTGGCAGTGTTCGTCCTCGATTCCGGGGAAAAGGAGCTCGTCACGCCCATCGGGAAGTGACCTCACACACGCGCTGATCGACGCGCGACAGCCGGGCGGCAGGCCACTGCCGCCCTTTGGCTGCTGTAAGTTTTTGGCATTGAACAGGTAATGAGAACAATGAACTCGCTCCAGGACAAGGCCGCCATTGCCGCCGGCTCAAGCGCCGAAATCCCTGTCGCCGTGGCGCGCCCCGGCAAGAAAAAAGTGATCGGCCGATTGCTGTGCGTCGCAGCCGCTCTGGTCCTGGCTGTCGGAGGGGCCATGGCTGTTTTCAGCGGCAGGACATCCACCGACAACGCTTATGTACGCGGTGACGTCACCTCGCTCGCCGCCAAAGTGGCGGGGTATATCACCTCGGTAGAGGTTGAGGATAATCAGACCGTCCGGGCGGGTGATGTCCTGTTTCGCATTGATGATCGAGACTACCGCGCACGGCTGGCGCAAGCCGTGGCGAATGTCAGTGCGGCCCAGGCTCGCCTGAGTCATGTCGATGCCCAGACCCAGCTTCAGCGGGCCCTGATCCGACAGGCCGAAGCCCAGAGACGTTCGGCCGCGGCCGAGATGAATCTGGCGAACAAGACTCATGATCGCAACCGCAAACTGATCGTCAGCAACGCGATCAGCCACGCGTTGGTCGATGAAACCGCTGCGGCACAATCCAGAGCCGAGGCAACGGTATCGGCAGCATCGGCATCGGTAGAGGCGCAACAGCAACACATCGCCGTGCTGGTCACCGAGCGAGAAGCGGCCGTTGCGGCGGTGAACCAGGCGCAGGCTGCGCGGGATCTCGCGCAGATCGATTTCGACAGCACCGTGGTACGCGCGCCTGTCGATGGCGTAATCGGTAACCGCCAGGTCCGCGTCGGTCGGTTTGTGACGACGGGCGTGTCCTTGCTCGATATCGTGCCGGTCCATGACGTGTGGGTCGTGGCTAACTTCAAGGAAACCCAACTCGAGCACATTCGCCCCGGTCAAAGCGTGCGCATCACGGTTGACGGCTATCCGAACGAGGTACTTGAAGGCGTGGTCGACAGCTTTGCACCGGGCAGCGGTTCGGCGTTCAGTCTGCTGCCCACGGACAACGCGACCGGAAACTTTGTTCGTGTCGTTCAGCGGGTTCCGGTGAAAATCCTGTTGGCTCACAACCCGTTGCCGGGCCGCATCGTGCCGGGCCTGTCCGCGCGGGTCGAGGTTGCGCAAGGAAGTGGCTCATGAGCACGGTGGCCACCGCCACGCCGGGCAATGCCAGCGCGACGAACGGCCTCCTGCTCATGGCGGGCATCATGCTTGCCGCGCTGACGGAAGCGATCGCCGGCACCGTCCTGTCGCTTGGACGCGGCGACATCATCGGCGATACCTATGCAACGCCCGATGAGTTCGCCTGGCTGGATATCGGCTACACCGCGCTCAAGCTGATCGGGTTCATGACTGCCCCTTGGCTGATGAACCGTTTCTGTCCGCGTCAGGTCCTCATCGGCGCGACGCTGGTCATGGGTGTGGCGTGCGCCATTGCCGCCATCACGACTCAATTGGACCTGCTGGCAGCGCTTCGAATTATTCAGGGCTTCGCCGGCGGCACTCTGCTGGTCGGGGGCCAAGTGATCATCTTTCGCGCCTGGCCGCGATCTCGTCAACCCATCCTTCAGGCACTGTTCGCCATGGGCGCTGTTGTTGCGCCCGCAACGCTCGCGCCGGCCCTTCAAGGGTGGTTGATCGATAGCCAGTCCTGGACATGGATTTTCTTCAGCATTGTTCCGCTTGCCTTGGCGGCCAGTGGGCTTCTGCTGGTCGCGGACGGCCCATTGCCGGCAAAGGCACGGCATCGTCCGTTTGACGGGGTCGGCTTCTTCCTGATCGCCGTCACCCTGTTCTGTTTTACCTATGTTCTCAGCCAGGGCAGCCGATGGGACTGGTTCGAGGAACCGCGCATCCTGTGGCTGACCGTGATGGGCGCTGCCGCGCTTCTGGCATTTCTTGGCCAGCAAGTGTTGACGAAAGGACAGGGTGTGCTCGATTTCACCCTGTTCAGATCGAGCGATTTTACCTTTGCCTTTATCGTCAGTTTTGTCGCGGGTGCGGCCTTGTTCGGGAGTGCGTTTCTGATTCCGGCATTCGCCCTGTCGGTCCTCGCGTTCACACCCTCCGATGCCGGCCAGCTCCTGTTGCCCAGTGGCGCATTTTTTATCGGGGCGCTGCTCATTTCGGCCTGGCTCATGCAGGCCCGCCGTGTTCCGCCGTTCGCTACCGTTCCCTTCGGCATCCTGATGATCATGGTTGCGATGTGGATGCTGTCCGGTTCCACCAGTGAAAGCGGCACCGACGACATGATGGCCGCCATCCTGTTGCGTGGATTGGGTCTTGGTTTTCTGTTTCTGTCGATCACCCTGATCGCTTTCAGTGACCTCAACAGGCGCAACCTTGCCAGCGGCATAGGGCTCTTCAATACGGGGCGCCAGTTGGGTGGCCTGATGGGGGTCGCGGGGCTTCAGACGCTGATCGACCATAACGTTGTCGCCAATGCCGTGGTCCTTGGCGCCAGTGTCACTCCCGGTGGGGGCGCGGTCATCGAACGACTGACCTCCACGACAGCGATGTTGTCGGCTAAAGGAATGGATGCAGTGGCCGCCGGCCGGGCGGCGACGAGTCTGCTGGGGCGTGTCGTGACAGGTCAGTCCACTGTGATTGCCTTCGACACTGCATTTGTTGCAGTTACCCTGCTTTTTGCAGTCGCCGCGCCCATCCTGGTCGGCATCAAGATCGGGTTGGCGCGATACGCAAAGATGCGTACTGCGGCTTCGCCTCAATGAAGGAAACTCATTGATCGACGCAAGAAAAAACCCGGCTGATCAGGCCGGGTTTCTCGTTGAGTACCGCGAAAAAGCTATTCATTCATACAGCGCGGCTTTCGATCAGGCGGTCGGAACCGCCTTCGGCGACGCGGTTTTCGATCAGACGGTCAGAGCCACCTTCGGCAACGCGGTTCTCGATCAGGCGATCGGAGCCACCTTCGGCGACGCGGTTTTCGATCAGGCGATCAGAACCACCCTCAGCCACACGACTTTCAATCAGACGATCCGAGCCGCCTTCAGCGACAACCGGGTGAGCAGAGGAAGCGGCAAAAGCGTTAACTGCGAAAACCGAGAAAGCGATGCTGAGGAAGATTTGGCGTTTCATGAGGGTGTGCTCCGGGGGTGGTTGTTTGGTATGGAGGCGATGTTACGCCGCGGAATTTTTAAGAGAACTTCATTGAATTAATGGTGACCATTAACGAAAGCAATGGATGGATTAAGGTCCATGTTGTCCGAGTGATGGCATTTGGCTACGCGTTGATTGATTGGATCCACGGTGGCACCCTCAGCGCCCGTTGCACCAAGGAGCCAGGTGATCAAGGAATGAGTGGATACGTACCCACCCCCCCGAAAAACTTCCGATACGACGAAGCCAAACCCGTCGACATCCACGCCAAACGCTGGGCCGAGTATGAGAAATACGGCAAGGCACCGGCGGCTGTGAAGGAGAAAGTCAGAGTCGCGTTGCGCATAGGTGTGTTCTTCGACGGGACGCTGAACAATGCGAGCAACTCGGCTTCAGGATTATTGTGTGGCGCTCATCACCCGATTCTGCCTGCGGATGTAGATGCGAGCTGCAAGCCGTACATGGCGGATCCGGAGGGGAGTTATGGGAATGATGTGAGTAATGTTTTCAAGCTGTATGAGCTCTATCCGACATCGGAAGTAGCCGGAAACGATGCGTCATCCAAACTCGTACAGCGCAGTCTCTACGTTGATGGGATCGGCACCGATGCCGGCGCTGAAGACAGCTTGGGGGCCGCGGCGACCGGACGAGGAGACGCAGGTGTAGCTGGGAAGGTACAAAAAGCGTTTGTCGCCATGAAAGCATTGATCAAGGAAGCGATAGATCGTAATCCTGACGGCGAGATTACATCGCTCACATTCGACACCTTTGGGTTCAGTCGAGGCGCCGCCGCTGCCCGACATTTCGCCAACGAAATCGTACGTTGCAAACCAGGACCTTTGGGTGAAGTGCTCCGCAGCAACCCCAAGGGGTTCAGCTCCAGTTTCGATGCCCGGTACAACAGCGAAATCATCATGGGGTTCATTGGCCTGTTCGATACCGTCCCTTCGGTCGCGGGGGTCACCAACATAGGTAACATCCAAAGCCCGGTAGCGCCGGGGATCAAACTGTACCTAGACCGCAAGTACTTTACCGACGTCATCCAATTGACCGCACGGGAAGAGCGTCGGGCCAACTTTGCGTTAAGCACAGTCATTCCCGCGCACACGGAAATATCCGTTCCCGGTGTGCATTCGGATATCGGTGGGGGTTATCGGGAAGAAGTGGAAGAGTGCGTGCTGGTCAGCCCAATGCAGGCCCTTACGGTGCAACAGGGAACCGACATTCGAACCACTTCGATTTATCGTGATGCTCAGCAGCAGAAAGCGAGTTGGGTAGCCAATGGCTGGCCAGAAACGATACTGGAAATCGTGACTCCGAAACCAACCCCATTGCCGAGAGAAGATCAGACAGCGGAGGGCAAACAGGTGCGCGCGTACGCAGGTTTGCAGCTCAAGCGCCCGGTCAGTGGCAAGCTGTCGGTGGTGTATCTGCACTTGATGCATAAATTGGCCAAGGAGAAGGGTGTGCAGTTTGGTGTGATCGACGAAAACGATCCCGCTTACAGCTTGCCTGCTGAACTACAGTCTTTTTGTGACAGGGTTCTCTCCGGAAACTACGAGCCAACAGCTGAAGAAGAAAAAATGTTGAAGCTCAAATACGTTCACATGTCTGCCAACTGGAGTAATCCGGCAGGAGCGACTCGAGAGCGAGGTGTGACCATTCGCTATACCAACGCGCCGACTGAAAGTGGAGTCCGTGTGCGCCATCCTCATGTGCCGGACTCTCGCTGGAGAGTGTTCTGATGCGTGCATTGGTTTTATTACTTGGCCTGTGGTTGGTGGCTGGGTGTCAGGCTTCGGACACCCTCTCAAAAAGCGAGCTCACCAGGAAATGGTGGAGCCTCAGCTTCAACCAGCCGAATTACATGAAGGTTTGGGTCGAAGACAGCCAAGTCGAAGACATCAACGGCAAATTATTGCGCCGAACAGGCGGCGGGACGGCGGCGGGAAACGAGCCTGAAGACGGCACGGAGTCCGCTCGGGGTTGGGGTCAAATCACAGGGGGGATTCGGGAAGTCGTGGGTGCCGATTTGCCAAAACGCATCTACGTCCGCTGGCAATCCGTGGTCGAATCGAAAACCTATCGGGTCTGGATCGATATACCTGAAGAAGCTCGGCAAATTATGCGGGCGACAGTGAACGAGACTTGCCCGACAACACCGGACGAACCTGCCGGAGCGATTGCATTGGTCTACGTCGGCTTGGCGCCTGGAGGGATCGCGCAGGTTTGGGTCTCAGATAAATGCATGAAGGCGGTAAAAGTCGCTCGCGCACAAGCAGAGATTGAGTCCTTGGGACCGCACCTTGGAAAATCTGGAGGCAACTACTACCCACAATCCGAGGCGTCCAAACGCTACATCGAGAAATACGGCATCCCCTACGGCAGCTGGTAACACCACACATACAAAAAACGGGCGCCTATCAAGGCGCCCGTTTTCATTTCGGCATAACGCAATCAAGTCTCCCTGATCTGACTGACACTCTTTTTGACGCCAGCAATGAATGCTTCTGCGCTGACTCGGGTGGCCGCTTGGAAATCCGTTTTTGACACACAAAAACGGGAGAGCAACTAAAGGCTGCCCATCCGTTGAACGTGACCACGCGTATTGTTTGCACAGGATCTTCAAGCTAGTTTGCTGACAGATGTTCCATGGATGCTGTCTCGCTTTCGTCAATGAATATGGCATTAAGCCACAGCTTCAGTGTGCTGTTAGCAACGTGTCGATTTCTGCCGTTTCAGGGGGAAGCGGGCCGGATGATTCCGAGATTTGTTCCGCACACGAAAAACCCGGCTGATCAGGCCTAATGCTGTTCACTTAAGAAAATCTTTAGGCGGGCAAGAAATCTGTAGCGAGGGGATTTATCCAAGTTGGGTCGCGAAGCGGCCCCAGCGTCCGGCCAAACAAACTGAATTGTCCGGATTGGCGACTGCTTCGCAGCCGAACGGGGATAAATCCCCTCGCCACAAATGTGGGTGCCCGTGCTTAAGTGAACAGCATTACGCGTATGCGAAGCCTATTAGCTGGCGGAAGGTGCTTGCCGCCACCGGGCGCCTGGTTGGGATCAGCAGCAAGGAGCCATCCGAAACCCTGGCTGCTTTGTCGAGGACGCTTATTAAGCTGACCCTTGAGCGGGACCTGGGTATTTAGTCCGGACACAAAAGTGCGCGCTCGGCTAGATGTCAAAATGCCACTAGCCAGCTATAATCCGGAGCGGCCAATGACGGCCAAACCACATGGAAGCGCGCTATGAAAAGTCGGATGGTGGTAGGAGGTTTTGCGGTCGCAGCAGTGTTGGGTCTACAAGGTTGCGCGAGCATTGTTGGTGATACGCGATATCCGGTAGCTGTATCCAGCGCACCGGCAGGCGCATCTTTTGAAATTACGGATAAAAGTGGTCAGGTCATCCATTCCGGTAACACCCCCAGCACCGTGACCCTGAAGTCTGGAAACGGTTACTTTTCAGGTCAGACCTACAATCTGAAATTCAAGAAAGAAGGCTATCCAGACAAATCCGTCGAGCTGGATTCCGGCCTCAGCGGCTGGTATTGGGGCAACATCCTGATTGGTGGACTCATTGGCATGCTGATCGTTGACCCGCTGACTGGCGCCATGTACAACCTTCCCGAGAGCGTTTCCGCCGACATGGGCAATCCTGTCGCCGATACTGCGACTGCCGGCCTGAGCATTGCCTCAATTGATACCTTGACCACCGCTCAGCGCCAGATGTTGATTCCTATCAACTAAATCGCGGTAGGTCAGAAACGAAAAAAACCGGCGCAGAGTCGTAATGCTGTTCACTTAAGCATTTGAGTCCAAGCCGGGCTTATCCGAAAATCCGATGCCTGACCTATGGCATCGGATTTTTTATGTCAGTTCAACAGGACCTGCTCGACCTCGGCGACCTTTTCAACTTCTGCGACCTGAGCACCTTTACCCAAAACACCCCATTGAGTGGGTAGCGTCTGCGCTGGATCTTTCCAGTCAGGCCACCATTCGCCGACGCCGCCTGCCCGCTGACCAAGTGTGGTGCTCGGCATGGCGCTATTTCGTGACGAGCCCGTTCACGAGGTGGCCAGACGTTTGAACATTTGCGCCCAAGGCCTGGCCTCCGACCACCTGTTGGCGCGTAGCGGTGTAACCGAAGCGCGTAAGCGGCTCGGCGCCGATCCCGTTGAGTGGTTGTTCCGCAAGACGGGTACCCAATGGGGCGCGGAGCGCTATGACGGTGACGCCTGGCATGACCTGCAGGTATTCGCGGTGGACGGAGCGCTCTTGCGCACCCCGGATACGCCCGAGCTTCGGGAACACTTTGGATCGGAAAATACCTCGACCGACCGCCAGACACCGTTTCCCATGCTGCGCCTGGTGGCCTTGATGAATGTGCGTTCGCACTTGATCCTGGATGCGTAGGCTGCTCCGCTTAAGTGAACAGCATTAGGCTGATCAGGCCGGGCTTTTTGTTGGGTACTGCGGTAGAGCCATTCATTCATGCAGCGCGGCTTTCGATCAGGCGGTCGGAGCCACCTTCGGCGACGCGGTTTTCGATCAGGCGATCCGAACCATCAGCGGCGACGCGGTTCTCGATCAGGCGATCGGAGCCACCTTCGGCAACGCGATTCTCGATCAGGCGATCAGAACCACCCTCAGCCATACGGCTTTCAATCAGACGATCCGAGCCGCCTTCAGCGACAACCGGGTGAGCAGAGGACGCGGCAAAAGCGTTAACTGCAAAAACCGAGAAAGCGATGCTGAGGAAGATTTGGCGTTTCATGAGGGTGTGCTCCGGGGGTGGTTGTTTGGTATGGAGGCGATGTTACGCCGCGGAATTTTTAAGAGAACTTCATTGAATTAATGGTGACCATTAACGAAAGCAATGGATGGATTAAGGTCCATGTTGTCCGAGTGATGGCATCTGGCTACGCGTTGATTGATTGGATCCACGGTGGCACCCTCAGCGCCCGTTGCACCAAGGAGCCAGGTGATCAAGGAATGAGTGGATACGTACGCAACCCGCCGAAAAACTTCCGATACGACGAAGCCAAACCCGTCGACATCCACGCCAAACGCTGGGCCGAGTATGAGAAATACGGCAAGGCACCGGCGGCTGCGAAAGAGAAAGTCAGAGTCGCGTTGCGCATTGGTGTGTTCTTCGACGGGACGCTGAACAATGCGAGCAACTCGGCGTCAGGATTGCTTTGTGGTGCTCATCACCCGATTCGCCCGGAAGACGTCGATGCGAGCTGCAAGCCGTATATGGCGGATCCGGAGGGGAGTTATGGGAATGATGTGAGTAATGTTTTCAGACTGTATGAACTGTATCCGGCCAACAAAGACGTGAAGGGGGAAGGTTCGGCCACACTGGCGTTACGAAGCCTGTACGTCGACGGAATCGGTACGGAAAGCGGGAGCAAAGACAGCTTCGGTAATGCCGCAACTGGACGCGGTGAAACGGGTGTAGCGAGCAAGGCCGAAATTGCATTTTCTCGACTGAAAGTCCTGATCAAACAAGTCGTCGATCAAAACCCCGGCAGTGAAATTACTTCACTGACCTTCGATACGTTCGGTTTCAGTCGAGGTGCTGCAGCCGCCAGGCATTTTGCAAATGAGGTCGTGCGCTGTAAGCAGGGGCCATTGGGAGAGGTGTTGCGTAGGAATCCCGATGGCTTCAGCGCCAGCTTTACTGGTCAGGACAATAGCGAAATTCTGATGGGCTTCATCGGTCTGTTCAATACCGTTCCTTCTGTCGCGGGATTCACCAATCTGGGGAATATCCAAAGTCCAGTCGCGCCCGGAATCAAGCTGTATCTGGACCGCAAATACTTTACCGATGTCGTTCAAATTACTGCCCGTGATGAACGCCGTGCCAATTTTGCGTTGAGCACCGTTATTCCTGCGCATCCTGAAATTCCTGTGCCTGGGGTGCATTCCGATATTGGCGGTGGTTACCGTGAGGAAGTGGAGGAGTGCGTGCTGGTGAGCCCTACGGCATCCTCATGTACCTGACTCTAACTGGAGAACATTCTGATGCGCTCAATCCTCATTTTACTGGGCGCGTTTTTAGTAGCGGGATGTCAGGCTGGCGACCCACTTTCCGGCGAAAACGACCCGAAAGATCAATGGTGGAGCCTCAGCTTCTTTGAACCTGCTTATATGAAGGTGTGGGTGGAAGACTCTGCCGTAGAAGACATCAACGGCAAGCTATTCAATCGCACCGGTGGAGGCACAGCGGGTAGCCATGACTCCGAAGATGGCGCCGAAGTAGCTCGTGGCTGGAGTAAATACATCAGCAGCGGCATCCGTGGCGTAGTCGGAGCAGATCTACCGAAACGTATCTTTGTTCGATGGCAATCGGTTGTCGAGTCGAAGACCTATCGTGCGTGGGTCGACATACCCGAAGAAGCACGGCAGATCATGCACGCCTCTGTAAATGAGCGCTGCCCAGCAACGCCCAACGAGCCTGCCAACTACATAACCATGGTTTACCTCGGACTTGCCCCCGGCGGCATCGTACAGGTGTGGGTGACTGATAAATGTTTGAAGTCAGTCAAGGTTGCTCGTGCTCAAGCAGAGATAGAGCCTTTGGGGCCGCACCTTGGAAAATCAGGTGGTAACTATTACCCGTTGTCCGAGGCGTCCAAACGCTACATCGAGAAACACGGCATCCGCTACGGCAGCTGGTAACACCACACATACAAAAAACGGGCGCCTATCAAGGCGCCCGTTTTCATTTCGGCATAACGCAATCAAGCCTCACTGATCTGACTGACACTCGTCACCTGTCCATTCCAGACCATCTCGTAATGCGCCGCCTGAATCACCGATAAAACCGGTCTCGGCGTCATCAACGCCCAGCAATGATTGCCGTGCATTCGCACCGAGTTGTAACGAAGCCCAGGACAACCCGCTTCTTTGACCAACTTCCCCAAACGACGGGAATCCGTGTAATCGTCCGGATCATAAACAGGATCGGTCATCGCAATGGACGTCGCATCTTTCATCCCGACCTCCACAAAAGAGCAGGACAACCCCCGGAAAACAAACCGCTCATAGTTGAGGCTCGGCACGTTCGACCAGTACAGACTCTGGTGATGCTTCACTTCGGCCAATGCCGTTTCCATGGTGTCCGCCAGATACAGCACCCCAAAACCGCCATCGCTGAACCGCGATCCCGCCGGGTTGACGTGGGTGAACGGCGCTGTCGCGTAAGAGCAACCCGGAATACCGAACGGGATTTCACTGCGGCGAATCAGCTCAAGGCGACCCACTTCATTTTTCAACCTGGGGTTGGTGAGTTCCTGTATCTGATACAGCACCTCGAACTCGTCCGCGTCGGCGACGTCATCAAACAACGCCACCGGGGGGAACTTCGAATTGACCAGTCGATAGGCCTGCAATGGCTCACCGGCAAGTTCTGCCAGTTCGCTCAGCCTCACCATTGCGCACCACGCAGCACGTCGATGCGCCGAAAAGTCTCATACAACGAAATCATATCGCCCTGAGCCATGATCTCGAGCGGGGAGCGGCCGTTGAAGAATTCGTTGTCGTTGGCCATCGACGGGAAGCCGTAGACGTTTTCCGGGTTATCGAACACCAGGCGTAATGCGGCGTGGATGTTGAGGACAAAGCTGATGCGCTGCATCTGGTCCGCGTCCAGCGCCACGGCCCAGTCGGGATCGTGTTGGCGGGCGCGGGTGTAGGTGCTGCGGGAAATGCGCAGGATTCGGCAGGCCTGATCGCTGGACGCCGCCCACTTTTCGAGGATGCCGACAGCGGCGCGCAGGCCCGTTACACACTGGCTCTTGCTAAAGGCTTGTTGCTGGAGGGCAACGGCCATGTTCAATACCTCCTTTTGAATCTATAGAGTCAAAGTTAGGCGGAAAGCGTCTGTGGAGCAAGTTCGTGGCGACCAGTGGGGGGCTGCTATCGTTATAAATCTTCCGACCGCACCAATGAGAGGAGGCGCAGCATGGACCGATTTACCGGCGGTTGCCTGTGCGGCAACGTCCGAATTGAAGCGTCGGGACGCCCTTACCGGGTCGGCCTGTGCCACTGTCTCGACTGCCGCAAGCATCATGGCGCGCTGTTTCACGCTTCCGCGATATTCCCCGAGGACGCGGTGACGATCACTGGCGAAACGCGCGACTACGCCGGGCGGTTTTTCTGTCCGCGCTGCGGCTCTTCGGTTTTCGCTCGCACCGACGACGAAATCGAAGTGAACCTGGGATCCCTGGATGCTCCTGACCAACTGACGCCCACCTACGAAAGCTGGATCACCCGTCGCGAGTCCTGGTTGCCGCCGTTTCCGCTGACGAGACGGTACGAACGCGACCGTGACGGTACGGGGCGTTCTGAGGAGTAGGGCGCAGGTATTCGAGACTCTATTTCGCAGGGCTCGTCATCTGGACATCACTCTGTCGATTTCGCAGCGAGTCGTTCGACTATTCGGTAGGGAATGACGCCGACAGGTCGCCATGATTGTCGGCATTCTCTGTACGAAAACTTTCATGAAGACGAACCGGGAGAAGACCATGCGCAAGCTCACCGTTGCCGCTTTCATCAGTCTGGATGGCGTCATTCAAGCGCCCGGCGGGCCCGAAGAAGATCTCAGCGGCGAATTCCGCTTCGGTGGCTGGATCGTGCCCTACGCCGACGAAGTTTCCGGCCAGGCCATAACGGATCTGTTCTCACAGCCGTTCGAGTTGCTGCTGGGGCGTCGCACCTACGACATCTTCGCGGCGTATTGGCCGGACTCAAAAAACCACGCCATCGGCGACCTGTTCAACAGCGTGCCCAAGCACGTGGCCACGCATCGGCCCGACACGCTTGATTGGCAGAACAGTCATGCATTGAACGGAAACCTTGCCGTAGCGATTCGCGCGCTCAAGCAGCAAGAAGGCGCCCGGTTGTTGACGCAGGGCAGCGGCGACCTGGTGCGCCAACTGTTGGCCGCCGGGTTGGTGGATGAGCTTCGGCTGATGATTTTTCCCGTCGTGCTGGGGCGCGGCAAGCGCCTGTTCGACGACAAAGCACTCGCGTCGGCCTTCACGTTGGAACACTCGACCACCACGCCGGGCGGTGTGTTGATCACCCGCTACGTGGCCAGCGGTGACGTGCGCACTGGAACGTTCGAAGACGTTGAATAGCGAACGTCAGGATTGGCCGCTTTCGCGCCAATTTTTCCGGCTGACTGCTTGGCTAAAATGAAGTGTCAGCCCACTGTGGGAGAACCAAAATGACCAGCAAAAACACGATTTGTCTCTGGTACGACGGCGACGCACTGGACGCCGCGACGTTCTACGCCAAGACGTTCCCCGACAGTGCGGTGGGCACTGTCCTTCACGCGCCCGGCGACTATCCGGCGGGCAAGCAGGGCGATGTCCTGACAGTCGAATTCACGGTGATGGGCATCCCGTGTCTCGGGCTGAACGGCGGGTCAGGGGTCAAGCACAACGAGGCCTTCTCGTTCCAGGTGGCGACCGACGACCAGGCCGAAACGGACCGCTTGTGGAACGCGATTGTCGGAAACGGCGGCCAGGAAAACGTCTGCGGCTGGTGTCAGGACAAGTGGGGACTGTCGTGGCAGATCACTCCACGTGTCCTGACGGCGGCGATCAACAATCCCGATCAAGCGGCGGCCAAGCGCGCATTCGACGCGATGATGGAGATGGGGAAGATTGATATTGCGGCGATTGAAGCGGCGCTTGGGCGTTAGGACGCGGCACTCAAGGTTGGGGGCTTGGTATCAGGGCCGGCGTTGGTCGTCATTTATGTGCCATGAGGCTGCTGACCGTACCCTTGGCGGGATTGCCATCGTCGTGCGCTCGACATTCACATTTTCAACCACCCCACCGAAGCCGAATACACCGACACTCGGGTTTTTACATCCTGTGTCGGCACATCGAACATCACGGTGCGCCAATCCGTGCGGCAAATACTTAGTCAAGCAGAAAGCGCATGTCGGTAAGTGAGGCGTTGAATTCAGACATTGCAGCACCTCGATACAGGCATGAGGCAAGGTGCGTTTAGAACGTGTTGCGCACCGCCGCTGTGTCGTAAGAATCAAACACTCTAAAAAAACTATTGATGACATCATCAAATATGATAACTATATCAATAACTCCTGCCCCGGCCTTCGCTGCTGGACATGAGCATCACAAAACAACACCAAAAAAGGATGAATCATGAACGCGATTTACCCAGCAAACCCAGTGCAAACCATCGATAGCCCTAGCGATCGCGGCCTTGCTTTGCAGGACTACGCTCGCTCACTGATCCCTACGCTCAAGGCTCGCACCAAGGAAACCGCTGCCCTCGGCCGCCTGCCCGCCGAGACCATCGCGGACCTCGAAGCCGGCGGCCTGTTAAGCATGACCACGCCGCGCCAGTTTGGTGGTGAGGCTGTCTCGGTGCGAACTTTCCTCAACGTGGTGGCCGAACTGGGTCGCGCCGACGCCTCGGTAGCCTGGGTAACGGCGCTGATCAATGTCACCACCTGGTCCGCCGCTACGTTCTTTGGCGAAGCTGCGGCGCAAGAGGTATTTCGTGGCAGCAAGCCGGCGCGCGTAGTGGGCGTGCTGTCGCCGCGCAAGGCGGTGGTCAAGAAGGTGGAAGGCGGTTACCTGATTGAAGAGGGGCTGTGGGGCTTCAACTCCGGGGTTTATCACGCTACCTGGGACATGCTGGGAATTCCCCTGGTGGACGACAGCGGCAATATGGTCGACCAAGGCGTTGCGCTGATTCCCGTCGAACAGATCGAAATTTTGCACGACTGGAATGTGATCGGGATCAGCGGCAGCGGCAGTTCCAGCGTTGCGGTGAAAAACGTGTTCGTGCCGCAGGCGCGCATCGCGTCAGTCTCCCAGGCCATCGAGGGGAAATACCTGTCCACCCACTTGGCGGATGAACCGCTGTTCCGCACTGCGTGCATGCCGATGCTTTCGATAATCCTGGCCTTCCCGGCGCTAGGTCTGGGCGTAGCAGCGCTGGAAACCTTTCTGGAAACTCTGCCACGTCGGGGCATTCAATACTCCTGGTACGCCAAGCAGTCCGAGGCGCCGATCACTCACCTGCAAGTCGGTGAAGCCTCCGCCAAAATCGATGCGGCGCGAACCATCCTCGAACGCCATGCAGACGCCATGGACATCAGCGCCGCCTCCGGCAGCTACATGGATTTTCTCGAACGCGCCAAGGTACGCCGCGATGTTGGATACGCCGAAAAGCTTATCTGGGAAGCCGTCGATTTGTTGGCCTCAGCCTCAGGCGGCTCGCTGGCGGCGGTCAATAACCCCATGACCAAGATTTGGCAGGATGCCCGCATCGCGTCGCTGCATGGCATCGTCAGCCCCAACACCAACTTCGAAACCTACGGCCGGATCCTCTGCGGCATTACTCCGGGCACGCCTTTTATCTAAGCGGCGTGATCGTGCGTATCGACGAGGAGTCCAGGTTATGCAAGTTTGTGACATAGATGCGCGGTCGTTTCGCCGCGTGATGGGCAAGTTTGCCACGGGCGTTACCGTGGTCAGCTTCATCCATGACGGCCAGCCCACCGGTATGACGGCCAATGCCTTCATGTCGTTGTCGGTGGACCCGCCCATGGTGCTGATCGCGGTGCGCACCCAGGCGCGTTTTGCCAGCAGCATTCAGGCGGGCGATGCCTTTGGCATCAGCTTTCTGCGGGAAGAGCATGAGGCGGTCAGCAGCCATTTCGGCGGTCGCCCCATCCCTGATCAGCAGCCCGTATTCCGCCAGTTGGCTCAGGCGCCGGTATTGGACGGTGCGTTGGTGCAATTAGCGGTGCGCGCCAATGCCGTGCATGTCGGTGGCGATCATTTGATCTACACCGCCGATGTCGAGGCACTGGAGGAGTCGGACGGCCGTCCGCTTTTGTTCTTCTCGGGTGCCTACAAGCAGTTGCATGCCCTCGACCCGGCTACCTGTTGGTTTGATCTTGGCTAGCTGAAACACCCGCTCTGACGTTGGCTGCCCGGCGTGTTTTTTGCTGGGCGGGGCGGGAAATTGTAGTGACGTCATTGCGCGTATGCTTCGTTATTGCAGGGCCAACCTGGGATAACGAAGCACCGTTATTCGCGCTCCGGGCCGGCCGCTGTCATGCCCCAGCTGAGTCGGGTATCCTTTCGCCGACTGCTCTAGCGCCGATGATGGTAAGTGACATGAAAGACAAGGTAACGCACGAGGCCCAGCCGCCTAAACGCCCGAAAGCAGAACCCGCTGCTAAAAAGGGCAAGGCCTTACCCACTGCGTCTCCCGACGCCGTTGAAGCAAACCCGCCGCGCCAACCCCGCATCCATGAAAAGGCCCGCTTGCGTACCCGCAACAAACTGCTGCGGGCAGCCCGCTCGGTAATGGGCCGCAAGGGCATCGAAGCCACCGCGATCAACGACATCACCGAAGAAGCCGAAATGTCCTTTGGCACTTTCTACAATTACTTCTCCAGCAAAGAAGAAGTCGCTCGCGCGGTCTTCATCGAAGACGCCATCCTGATGATCGAGGCGCTGGATGCGGCAACCTCGCCAGAGGCTGGCATCGCCGAAAGAGTCGGGGTCAACATCCGTAGAACCATCCACCGTGGTCTTACCGATCCGGTCTGGGGCTGGTTTCTGGTGCACTCGGTGTACAGCATCAACGACATGATATCGACCATGGGGAACCCCCTGGCCCGGGATATTCTCACAGGCAACAACTCCAAGGCCTTCGACGTCGTCGATATCACCTCAACCGTCGACTGCATCATTGGCGGCATGCTTTACCTGCTGCGCAAGATCCTCGAAGGGGAGCGCCCAGCGAGTGCGGTGGAGAGCATGGTGCAGTACATCCTTCGCGGCCTCGGCGTTCCTCATGATGAAGTTGAGCGAATTATCCAGATTGATCTTGCCAGTTGAGGTGAGCGGCCACCGTTGTCCGAGTTGCCATAGCGGGCCTATTCAGCCTGGAAGCACTCGGCGTCCTTTCGCCAGTCAGCGCAGTTAACATATCCGCCGCGCAACGAAATGCTGCCATCACTCATCGCGTTTCGCACCTGGTTGCTGGACCCAATATGACCGGTCATCGACTGACTGCTTTGGCCGATACCTGTCAATTGCAAAGGTCGGCAATCGACTCGGTGAATGCATTGAATTTTTACGCTTTCTTTACGGTCGCTGTTTTTGTTCGCAACGATACTGGCCGCGATTTTTTATCTTCCATGCGCCCTGTAACTCCAAGCGGCCCTGGCAAATCGTATTGCCCAAAGATGGAATGCAGTTCCTTCCGGTAGTTTGAGAGAAGCGACCCTTGAGTAAAACAGTGACCAGTCCAAGCGAAGGCTCCACCTCTAAAACGTCAGGAGCGGGCTTGCTCGTTGCCGCTGTCGGAGTGGTTTATGGGGACATTGGCACCAGCCCCCTCTATACGCTGAAAGAAGTATTTTCCGGCCACTACGGCGTTCAGTTAAATCACGATGGAGTGCTGGGCATTCTGTCGTTGATATTTTGGTCACTGATCTGGGTTGTCTCCATCAAGTATGTGCTGTTCATCCTGCGCGCCAACAACCAGGGTGAAGGCGGCATCATGGCGTTGACGGCTTTAGCCCGCCGCGCGGCGGCACCTTACCCCTACATGAGCAAGGTGTTGGTACTGCTGGGGCTGTTCGGTGCGGCACTTTTTTACGGGGACAGCATGATCACCCCGGCGATTTCGGTACTCTCGGCGGTTGAAGGGCTGGAGTTGGCGTTTGACGGAATAGAACACTGGGTTGTGCCGCTGTCAGTGGTCGTGCTGGTGGCGCTGTTCTTGATCCAGAAACACGGTACAGCGCGGATCGGCATCCTGTTTGGCCCGGTCATGGTGCTGTGGTTTGTGGTGTTGGGCGCACTCGGGATCTACGGTATTTTGCAGCGCCCCGAAGTGCTGCAAGCGCTCAACCCCGTTTGGGCGGTGCGCTTCTTCGTGGTCCATCCGGGAATGGGTGTGGCGATTCTGGGCGCTGTCGTCCTGTCGCTGACGGGAGCTGAAGCTTTGTATGCCGACATGGGTCACTTCGGTCGTAAACCGATTTCTCGTGCCTGGTTCGTGCTCGTGCTGCCCGGTCTGGCACTCAACTACTTTGGCCAGGGCGCCTTGATCCTGGAAAACCCGGAAGCGGTGCGCAATCCATTCTATTTGCTGGCACCTGACTGGGCGCTGTTGCCGATGGTCGCCCTATCCACACTGGCGACGATCATCGCCTCTCAAGCCGTGATCTCCGGCGCCTTCTCCCTGACTCGCCAAGCCATTCAGCTGGGTTACGTCCCTCGGATGTTTATCCAGCACACCTCCAGCCAGGAGCAGGGGCAGATATACATCGGCACCGTTAACTGGGCGTTGATGGTGGGGGTTGTGCTACTGGTGATCGGTTTCGAGTCATCCAGCGCCTTGGCCGCCGCTTATGGGGTTGCGGTGACGGGAACCATGCTGATCACCACCATTTTGTCCTCGGCAGTCGTCCTGCTCCTGTGGAAAACACCGCGCTGGTTGGCCATCCCGATGTTGATCGGTTTTCTCTTGGTGGACAGTCTGTATTTTGCGGCCAATGCGCCGAAAATTTTTCAGGGCGGTGCGTTCCCGGTCATTGCCGGCATCGGGCTATTCATCTTGATGACGACCTGGAAGCGGGGACGCAAGATTATTGTTGAGCGACTGGATGAAACCTCGCTTCCTCTACCGTTATTCATTAGTAGTCTTCGTACGCAACCTCCCCATCGCGTTAAAGGCACGGCGGTGTTCCTTACAGCCAGAGCCGATGCTGTTCCTCATGCGCTGCTGCATAACTTGCTGCATAACCAGGTGTTGCATGAGCAAGTGGTGTTACTGACCGTGGTATCCGAAGACAGTCCGCGAGTGTCTACGGAACATCGGTTCGAAGTTGAAACCTATGGTGAAGGCTTCTTTCGGGTCAGTCTGCACTTTGGTTTTACCGAAGAACCTGATGTTCCCTTGGCGCTGAGCCTCTGTCATCTGCCCGAGCTTGATTTCAGCCCTATGCGCACGACCTATTTCCTGAGCCGGGAGACGGTTATCCCGACCAAGCGCATCGGTATGGCCAAGTGGCGCGAGTACCTGTTCGCGTTCTTGCTCAAGAACGCCAACAGCAATCTGAAGTACTTCAAGTTGCCATTGAACAGAGTCATCGAGCTGGGCACACAAGTCGAAATGTAGTGACAGGTCAGCGGTGATCGCGCGATGCGTTATCGACCGCTGGCAGTTGTCATCCGGTAGTCAAGGAATGAAACGATAGCCAACGCCCGTTTCGGTGATGAGGTGTCGTGGCTGGGAAGGGTCTGCTTCGACTTTCTTGCGCAAGCCACCCATGAATACTCGAAGATAAGGCGTATCGGTTGTGTGCGAAGGACCCCAGACCGCCTTGAGCAGTTGCTGGTGAGTCAGCACGCGGTTCGGGTGTGAGCAAAGATGGATCAGCAGGCGATACTCCAGCGGTGTCAAATGCAGCGGGGCGCCGGCGCGTTCCACGACGCGCCGCTCCATATCGAT
The DNA here is from genome assembly GCF_054897965.1 of Pseudomonas sp. LB3P81. Taxonomy (NCBI): domain Bacteria; kingdom Pseudomonadati; phylum Pseudomonadota; class Gammaproteobacteria; order Pseudomonadales; family Pseudomonadaceae; genus Pseudomonas; species Pseudomonas sp. LB3P81. The sequence continues at coordinate 5,648,556 of NZ_JBUBVG010000001.1, forward strand.
TCGAATCTCGCCAAAGGCCAGGACCGCATGGTTCTCGGTATCCTTCACGTGTCTGCGTAGCAGTGCGCGGGCGCGGGCCAGCAGTTCTCCGGTGCCAAAAGGTTTCACCAGATAGTCGTCAGCTCCGGTGTCCAGCGCCAGGATCTTGTCTGACTCCGCGCCACGGGCAGACAACACGATGATCGGCACCTCTGACCAGCTCCGCACGTCTCGAATAAGGTCAACACCGTCGCCGTCGGGCAGTCCGAGGTCGAGCACGATCAGGTCCGGATGACGTGTTCCTGCGTCGATGAGGCCGCGGTGAAAGGTATCGGCCTCGTGAACCTCCAGGCCTTCGGCTTGCAGGGCCATTCGCACGAAGCGTCGTATTTCCTTCTCGTCTTCGATGATCAGGACATGCAGCACCGCTTCGGTCATGGCTGCTCCTCGTCTGTTTGCTGAGCAGAGGAGTCGATGACTGGAGGCTCCTCACGGGGTAGACGTAACGTGAAGCACGCACCACCCTCTGGGCGTGTAACACCCGAAATGGTTCCTCCATGGACCTGGGCGATGGCTCGGCAAATAGCCAGACCCAGCCCGACTCCGGGCGTCGTGCTTTCTTTCTTGCCACGCATGAACTTGGCGAAGAGTGCCTCTTCGTGACCACTCGGTAAGCCAGGGCCTTCGTCGGTGACCCACAACTCAAAGTGGTCAGGCGTGGCTCTGGCCCCCAACCCAATGGGGGTCTCGGAGGGTGTGTACTTGATGGCATTCTCGATCAGGTTGATGAGGACGCGTTCGATCAGCACCGCGTCAATTTGTACGGGGGGCAGATCATCCTCCAGAGCGACCTGCACCGAACGCCTGCCCAGAATCGGCTGGACGGCTCGCAGGGCGCTGCCCACGACGTCTTCGATGGGTTGCCACTGCCGATTCAACACCACTTTGCCGGATTCGAGGCGAGCCATGTCCAGCAAGTTGTTGACCAGTGTATTCATGCGCAGCGCGGATTCACCCACCGCGATGGCGATCTCGGCGGCTTCGCCGGTCAGGGCTGGCCTGGTCAGTTTAAGCGCTTCGGCAAGCCCTACCAAAACGGACAATGGCGTCCGCAAATCGTGGGAGATGGCCGAGAGTAGCGAGTTACGCAAGCGCTCGGACTCCATCTGCACTGTCGTGTCCTGGGCAATGTGGATGTAGTGAATCCGTTCGAGCGAGATGGCCAGCAATGACGCACAGGTGTCGAGCAGGCGACGCTGTTCCGGCACCACCAAACGGCTCGTGTCTCGCGGTTGCACGGCCAGTACACCACGCACCCGCATGGGGGCTGACAAGGGCAGATAGAGCGTCGAACTTGAGGGCAGGGTGTCGGTGCCGTAACCGGCCGGTTCGGTTTTGTCGAAGGACCATTGGGCAATGGCAACGTCCACTTGCGGTGCATCGCCCGTGTACATCGGGGCCAACAGTTTATTGTTGTCGTCAGCGACCAGCAGCGCCGACCTTGCACCAAACTCGGCGGAGAGAAAGTGTGCGCTGATGTCGGCGACTTGCTCTGTCATCAGTGCGGCGGACAATAGCCGTGACATATCGTACAACGCCCGCATGCGGTCTTCGCGCCGTTGCGCCACCCGTGCCTGGTAGGTCAGGCCGGCAGTCATTTGTCCGATCACCAATGCAACGACGAACATGACGCTGAAAGTCACCAGGTACTGGGCATCGGAGATGGCAAACGAAAAGCGCGGCTCCACAAAAAAGAAGTCGAACGCGCCCACTGACAAAAAGGCCGCCAGAATCGCCGGGCCGCGTCCAAAGCGAACGGCGACGGCGACGACGGCCAGCAGGAATATCATGACGATATTGGCCTGTTCCAGCACATGAGCCAGGGGCATGACCAGCAAGGTCGTTAACGTACAGAGGGCCCCGCTCCAGAGGTAGGGCCGCCACATCACCGGAGTCTCGGTCGTCGTGGCGCTGGGTGCGGTTTGTGCAGGCCGGGCGGTCGGAAGAGCGACTTGAATCACGTCCAGGTCGGCGCCCTGAGCACCAATTCGATCCGCGAGTACCCGCCGCCAGAAACGACGACGAGGGTGCTCATCGCGCCCCAGTACGACCTTGGAGAGATTGTGCTGGCGTGCGTACTTGACCAGCACCTCGGCAATGTCCTGACCGGCAAGGGTCGAGATCTGCGCTCCCATGTCCTGGGCCAGTTTCAGGGTCGCCAGAACGCGACGGCGCTTCGTTTCATGCAGGCGCTGCAACGCGGGAGTCTCGACATACACGGCATGCCACGGCACGTTGAGTTGAGCGGCCAGACGCGCTGTCGAACGCACGGTCTTTTCGCCCTGTTCATGCGGGCCGATGCAGGCGAGTAGTGAGTCACGCGTACCCCAGACGGGTTTGACTGCGCTGCTGATGCGGTATTGCAACATCTCGCTGTCGACCCGGTCGGCGGTGCGCCGCAATGCCAGTTCGCGCAATGCAATCAGGTTGCCCTTGCGAAAAAAGTTCTGCACCGCACGTTCGGCCTGATGGGCCAGATAGACTTTGCCTTCCTTGAGACGTTGCAGCAGGTCGTCGGGCGGCAAGTCAACGATGACCACTTCATCGGCCGTATCGAATACATGATCGGGCACGGTTTCCCAGACGCGAATGCCGGTGATGCCACCGACGATGTCATTCAGGCTTTCCAGATGTTGAACATTCATGGTGGACCAGACGTCGATACCGGCGCCGAGCAGCTCTTCTACGTCCTGCCAGCGTTTTGGATGGCGGGAACCGATGATGTTGGAGTGGGCCAGCTCGTCGATCAGGATCAGCTCCGGTTGGCGCAGCAGCGCGGCGTCCAGGTCGAATTCGGTCAGCGTACGGTTTTTGTCGATGACCTGTTTGAGCGGCAATTGTTCGAGCCCCGAGATGAGCGCCTGGGTCTCGGCGCGGCCATGGGTTTCGATGACTCCGATCAGTACATTGGTGTCCTGTCGTTTCGCCGTTTGCGCGGCGACCAGCATGGCGTAAGTCTTGCCGACACCGGCACTGGCCCCGAAAAAAATCTTTAGCCGACCGCGCTTGGCTTGCGCTTCTGCTTCGCGAATCTGTGCCAGTAGCTGGTCTGGGTCAGGACGTTGTTCGGCCATCAAGCCCACCGTGTGTGAGTTGGCACTCAATGCATGGCGTCGAGTGCCAGGTTCAGTTCGAGGACGTTGACCCGAGGCTCGCCAAGGAACCCCATCAGCATGCCTTCAGAGTGCTCCGCAATGAGTTGACGAACGCGCTCTATGGGCAGGCTGCGCACCCGCGAAATTCGACCCGCCTGATACAGGGCTGCTGCGATGCTGATATGTGGATCAAGCCCGCTAGCCGAACTGTAGACCAGGTCGGCGGGCACCGTGGCGGTGTTTCCGGGATCGGCTGCACGCAAGGCATCGATCCGCCCCTTGACCGCATTCGCCAACGCCGGGTTCAGTGGCCCCTGGTTCGATCCTGATGATGCCGTCGCGTTGTAGGGCATCGGGCTGGTTGAAGACGGGCGACTCCAGAAATGCCGGGGATCGCTGAAACCCTGACCGATCAACGACGAGCCCACGGCTTTGCCGTCCCGTTCGATCAGACTGCCCGCCGCCTGAGAAGGGAAGACCAGTCTGGCAATCCCGGTCGTGACCAAGGGATAGGCCAGGCCCGTGATCAACGAAAGCCCAATCAACAGGGTCGACGCTGGACGCAGTAGAGACGCCATGACAATGCTCCTTCAAGTCAGACCGACGGCAAACAGCGCCATGTCGATCACTTTTATGCCAATGAATGGAACGATCACACCACCCAACCCATAGATCAGCAGATTGCGGCGCAAGAGCAGGGCCGCACCGACCGGGCGATACTTGACGCCTTTGAGCGCCAGGGGGATCAGGAAGATGATGATCAACGCGTTGAAGATTACCGCTGACAACACCGCCGAATTCGGGCTGGTGAGTCCCATGATGTTGAGTGCCGCGAGTTGCGGGTAAGTGCTGACAAAGGCAGCCGGCACGATGGCGAAATACTTGGCGATGTCGTTGGCAATCGAGAAGGTGGTCAGCGAACCCCGGGTCATCAGCATTTGTTTGCCTGTCTCCACCACCTCAATGAGTTTGGTCGGGTTGCTGTCCAGATCGACCATGTTGCCGGCTTCCTTGGCCGCCTGAGTTCCCGAATTCATCGCCACGGCGACATCCGCCTGAGCCAATGCCGGAGCGTCGTTGGTGCCGTCACCGGTCATGGCCACCAATCGGCCTTCCGCCTGATAGCTGCGGATCAGCTGTAATTTTTGTTCAGGGGTGGCCTCTGCCAGAAAGTCATCAACGCCGGCTTCGGCAGCGATGGCCGCAGCGGTGATCCGGTTATCGCCGGTGACCATCACCGTTTTGATGCCCATGCGGCGCAGTTCGACGAAGCGCTCCTTGATACCGCCCTTGACGATGTCCTTGAGTTCGATGACGCCCAGCACCTTGACCCCGTCGGAGACGACCAATGGGGTACTGCCCCGGCGCGCCACGTCCTCGATAGCGGTTTGTACGGCTTCGGGAAAGCTGCCGCCCAGACTTTGGACATGCTTGAGAATGGCCTCACCGGCACCCTTGCGTATTTGCCGGTCGCCCAGGTTCACGCCGCTCATTCGCGTTTGCGCCGAAAAGTGCACGAAATGGGCGTCGAGTGCGCCGATGTCCCGTTCCCGCAGATTGAAACGCTGCTTGGCCAATACGACGATACTGCGTCCCTCCGGGGTTTCGTCGGCCAGGGAGGCCAGTTGGGCCACGTCTGCCAGTTCGGCCTCTTTGATGCCCGGAGCCGTTAAAAATGCCGAGGCGTGACGGTTGCCCAAAGTGATAGTCCCGGTTTTGTCGAGCAACAGAACATCCACGTCGCCGGCGGCTTCCACCGCTCGGCCCGAGGTGGCGATCACGTTGGCCTCCATCATGCGGCTCATGCCCGCCACACCGACTGCCGACAGCAGGCCGGCAATGGTGGTGGGAATCAGGCACACCAGCAGTGAAATCAGGACGGTGATCGAGACCGGTATACCGGAATTCGCCACGGCAACACCAAACAGCGAGAAGGGCAGCAGGGTCACCGTCACGCCGAGGAACACAATCGTCAGCGCGACCAGCAAAATCGACAGGGCGATTTCATTCGGTGTCTTTTGTCGCTTGGCGTTCTCGACCATCGCGATCATTCGGTCGACGAAGGTTTCGCCGGGGTTGGTGGTGACTCGGATGACGATCCAGTCGGACAGGACCCGAGTCCCGCCGGTGACCGCCGAAAAGTCGCCGCCGGATTCTCGTATCACCGGGGCCGACTCCCCCGTGATAGCTGACTCATCCACCGAGGCAGCGCCTTCGATCACTTCACCGTCGGCGGGGATCACCGAGTCCGCCAGGTCGCCGGCTTCAACCATCACGACGTCGCCCTTGCACAGGTCGCTCGACTGAGCCAATTGCCACTCGGCACCGTAATGCGGTTCGCGCAGTTTCTTGGCCCAGGTTTCCTTTTTCAGGTCGCGCAGAGAGGCGGCCTGAGCCTTGCTGCGGCCTTCGGCCAGGGCTTCGGCGAAATTGGCGAACAGCACGGTGAACCAGAGCCACAGGGCAATGGCGAGAATGAAGCCGGTGCTGGCCTCGCCTTTGCCACTCAGGGCTTGCCCCCACAGCGCGGTGGTAATGATGGCGCCGATGTAAACGACGAACATCACCGGGTTACGCCACTGGATCCTGGGGCTGAGTTTGCGCACGGATTCGACTATGGCAGGGCGTATGAGCTTGGGGTCGAACAAGGAGAACGCTTTGCGTGTCATGTTCGTGATCTCACTTGATCATCATGAAGTGTTCAACGATGGGGCCCAGTGCAAGCGCCGGTACGTAGTTCAACAAGCCGACCAGCAACACCGTGCCAATCAGCAAAACAACGAACAGCATGCCGTGGGTGGGCATCGTGCCGCCGGTGACCGCCAGGCGTTTCTTGGCCGCCAGGCTGCCGGCGACCGCGAGCACCGGCACGATGACGCCGAACCGGCCAAACCAGGCCATGATCGCCAGCAGGGTGTTATAGAAAGGTGTGTTGGCCGAAAGACCGGCGAATGCGCTGCCATTGTTGTTGGCTGCCGAGGTGAGGGCGTAGAGGATTTCCGAGAAACCATGGACACCCGGGTTGGCGATCCCCAGTCTGCCGGCCTCGGCCATGACAGCGATGGCTGTCCCGAACAGCACCAGCAACGGCGTCACCAGAATCGCGATGGCCACCATCTTCATCTCATAAGCTTCGATCTTCTTGCCCAGATACTCAGGGGTACGACCGATCATCAGGCCGGCGATAAACACCGCGAGTATGGCGAACACCAACATGCCGTACAGGCCTGATCCGGTTCCGCCGAACACCACTTCACCCAGCTGCATGAGTATCAACGGCACCGCGCCACCGAGTGGGGTGAACGAGTCATGCATCGCATTGACCGCACCACATGAAGCCGCCGTGGTCACGGCTGCGAACAGGCTGGATGCACTGATGCCAAAGCGCACTTCCTTGCCTTCCATGTTGCCCGCCGCCGTGTCGATGCCCAGCGACGCAAACTGCGGATTGCCGAGTTGCTCGTAATGGGTGACGGCCACCACCGCGATCAGGAAGATGAACGTCATTGTCGCCAGCAGCGCCCAGCCTTGTCGTATGTCACCGACGATGTGACCAAACACGAAACACAGCGCGGTCGGAATCAGGAAAATCACGATCAACTGCAAGAAGTTGGTAAGGGCGGTGGGGTTCTCGTAGGGGTGGGCGGAGTTGGCATTGAAGAAACCGCCGCCGTTGGTGCCCAGCATCTTGATGGCCTCTTGTGACGCCACCGGTCCCATGGCAATGGTCTGCTTGTCGCTGGTGACGTTTTTCAACACAGCATTGCCTTGCGCATCAAGGGTCGGCTGACCGGCGTCATTGAGTACCGGAGCCTGGTACTGCACGGCCTCCATCGTCGTGACTTCCTTGTAGGGATCAAGATTCTGGATCACGCCTTGGCTCACGAAGAACAACGCGAGAATCAGCGACAGCGGTAACAGCACCCACAAGGTGATGCGGGTGAGGTCGGTCCAGGCGTTGCCGATGCTGTCCGCGCTGTGGCGCGCGAAACCGCGGATCAGGGCAATTGCCACCACAATACCGGTGGCGGCGGACAGGAAGTTCTGCACGGTCAGCGCGAGCATCTGCGTCAGGTAGCTCATCGTTGCTTCGCCGCTGTAGCCTTGCCAGTTGGTATTGGTAACGAAACTGGCGGCGGTATTGAACGACGAATCCGGACTGACGGCGCCCATGCCCTGCGGGTTAAATGGCAGCACATCTTGCAGCCGCTGCAACGCATAAACGACCAACAAACCCAGCGCATTGAAGACGATCAAGGCGAGTGCGTATTGGAGCCAGCTCATCTGCGTTTCAGGTTTGACGCCGGCAAGGCGATACAGCGGCGACTCAATGCGCGAACCCAAGGCAAACCGGCCTTCCATTACGGTGGTCAGCCAAACGCCAAGGGGCCAGGCCAGAATGCCGAGCGCCAGAAGAAAAGCCCCAAGCAGGACCCAGGCTTGAATAGTCACAGGAAGTCCTCCGGAAACAGCAGCGCGCAGACGAGATAAACCAGCAACCCGGCCGCTATCAGACTGCCGAGTAGATAGAAGCCAGTCATGACCGTCTCCTGTTAAGCGCTGCACAACCGCGCGCAAGGCCGACGAGGCTGAGAACAAACAGTGCACCAAGTACTAAAAAGATGAAGTCCATGGTATTCCCTCCAGCGATGAGGGAAGCCTAGTTTGATGCCTGGTAAGTTGTTAAAAGGATATGGGGTGAAAGAATAAAAATTTCATAAAGATTTGAATGGAGTGTTTAGAGCGCAAGTAATGGTGTTTAGCGTCTGTTGCCACAGTGAGGTTGCTGTTTTTTTTAATTGAGTGATTAGCATCAGGTGTTCGATGCAGGTGGCATTGCTCGCCACTTCAATGCAGGTTATGCGACTGATCCGCCAGCCCGCAGGCCTTCATCGTCTCGTGCCGCAATGCCTCCACCTTGCTCGCCGGACCGGGCTGCCCGCTGCCGATAACTCTCGGCCTGCCCGAACGTCGACACTGCGCAGCTAAAAATGCGCAGTGTCTGCCCCGACGACGGGCAGGCTTGTCGACAGGGGTACGCTCTGTGTGACTTTGGCCATCTGGGTGATTTCCACCTGCAACTTATCCTTGCCAAGCAGGTAATCGGCCAGTTTCTGCGAAAACGGCCAGTAGTTCAGTTCGGCAGTCAAGGTGAGCGGCCCTACGGCGTCGGCCGGCACCAGGAAGGAGAACTCCCCAATATCGTAGCCCTTAGGCAGAATGCGGTTGTCCGAGAGAATTTGCGTGGCATTCCAGACCTCGACGTCCAACGGATTGCCGTCCTTGTCGCCTATGTGCACTTTGAAATTTCGCGTGTTGTCCTCGGTCTTGCCGTCCTTGATCGAGCCCAGCCGATAGAGCTCGCGACCACTGGCATCCAGCACCCGGAAATCGATCCACATCTCCCGTCCCTCCGGAAAGCCGGTCGGCAGCTTGTGCCCGGCGCCGACATTGGCAACTTTCACTGCTACCGAGGTGTATTGCCCGGGAATGATGGCTGCCGGCAGTTGCTGGAACGTTATTTCCCCCGCGCGCGCGAGCATGTCGCGCGCGCGTTGCGCGCCCGCTTCCTGACCGAGATGCTTGAGCATCATGGCGTTGGCTCCGCTGAACCAATGCGAGGCGACCTGCTCGCGGTCTGGCCCCATGATCGCGGCCTTACCCGCAAAACCCGGCATATGGCAGCTCTGGCAGGTTATGTCATTAAGGCTGTAGGCGCTCTCCTGCCATTCGTCATAGGTTCGCTCGACCGCCACACTGCTGAACGGGTGCGTGACGTTGTGGCAGGTGCCGCAAAAATCCGAGCGCGTGTGCAGGGCGGAATATACCGTGTCGTGATAGGGCGAAACGGCATCTTCACGCGGGCCGAACTTGGTTGGTTTACCGTGCGCTCGAGGGCTCAGGACATAGGCGCCGTTATCGAGGCCTGTGCGGGCACTAATGTTGTGGCAGGTCTCGCAATCGACCCCGGGCATCGGATGATTTTTCGCGCTGTCTTCAATCGAGGAGCGGTTGACTTGCGAATTGATCTGCCCGGTCGTGAGACCGATCGGGGTATGGCAGCCGGTGCAGAAGTTGTCGACCTTCCCCTCGGTGGCCGAACTCGCACGCTTGAGCAAGGCCCGATAGATGGGTTCATCCCAGGCTTGGGACATCATCGACGAGCGCCACTGCTTGTAGATCTCCGTATGGCAAGCGCCACATACCTGGGCATTGTCGAAGTCTTTTACATTCAAAACCAGGTTGCCGGGGGTATTGGCCCGATGCGGAAAGAACGGCATCCCGCCATTCACATGCATGAGCCTGGAGCGTGCTGGCTCCAGCCACTTCTCATTCCCCTGATTGTCATTGCCCTGAGGTTCGTCGGCCGCCACCAGCGTTACCGTAAGCAGGCAGGCTAGAAAGCATAAAAAACGGCGAGCTACCTGCGCACACGTATATTCAGGGTGGTTCATAAAAGTTTCCCCCAAGACAATTGCAGAGGATGACTGCAGCACTTCCATTGAATTGACAGGGGGACTTCATGCTGCAAGCCAATGGTTATATGTGCAGTTCCTCGACGCTCCACCTTTGATGAACGGGAGAAGCTCACTCGACTTTGCAAGGAATGTGACAAAGTATGTCTAGCGGCCTGAAGACCCAGCAAACATTGGTCAGAGACCGAAATTTTGTGCTATTCGAGACGCGAATACTGCTGGGGAACGGCACCCATAGTGGGGGAGTTCACTCCGAAATCGGGGTTTGTGGGGCCGCTCTTTCTGCCCATTCCTGCTCATCTGCACCCTGCCAGTTACAAGGGCAGCGCTTGATCCGGAGCAGATCTCACCCCGCACCGATACGCTGCCCAAAATCAGCGACTGGTTTTGCGCGTTATGAAAGGGGCGATTCCCGTGTCGCGCTGCTCAAACCCTCGGCTGTGACGCCGATGCGCGAGAACACCAGCCACGCAAACAGCAGCACACTGCAGCCAATGAATATGGAGGCGACGGCAATCAATGGCTCGACTGAAGGGAAGCCCCTGAGGCGTAGCGTCAGCGCGCCCAGCATCACCGGGACGCCAACGTTGTACGTCCAGAACTGTGCTGTCGCAACGCGTCCTTCGGTGATGGACGGGTGCGCGGTGCCGATGATTCCGAACAGTGCCATCGACACCCATCCCAACAGATTGACATGGGCATGTACCGCGAACAGCGAGTGGTCGCCGGAAGCGCCCATCGCCACGCCCAGTATCACGCCACTAGCGAAGTAGAGCGCAGCGAGCCGAAACCAGGTCCGCGAACGGGGGTTGTGATTCATGGCATTCACCTCATGCGCCCTGAGGCGCGTTCAGTTGCTGAAACAGACTTGTAGGTGGGTGGTTGCGTGTCTATTATGAGACTCAAGTCTTACGACAAGACAGAGTCTCATTTACTCCATGCCGATTCCGAAGTCAAGCCCGTCACACCCAGACGGCGATCCGCAAGGCCGCGCCAACCAGAAACTGCGAACGCGTCAGGCGCTTATCGACGCCGCCGTCGCCTTGCGCGACGAGGGCCATCACCCGACTGTCGCGCAAGTGGCCGAGCGCGCGATGGTGTCGCGCGCCACGGCGTATCGCTACTTTCCCTCGCTTGAGGCGTTAATCAGCGAGACGGCGGCCGATCGTGAAATGAAGCCGCTGGAGAGCTTCTGGCGGCCGGGAGACGATCCGGTAAAGGGCATAGGTCTGGCGGCGAACGCCTTGAACAAACTCTTGATCGACGACGAAATCGGCCTGCATGTGATGGAACGTTCGTTCATGACCGTGTGGCTCGAAAACGAGTCCCACGAGTCGCCCCTGCGACCGGGCCGGCGCATGAGCTACATCGAGCCGATCGTCGACTCGTTGAAGGACGTGCTCACACCCCGGGCGCGCAAACGCCTGAAGCAGGCGCTGTCGATCGTCATCGGCACCGAAGCGTTGATCGCCGTGCGCGATATCAGTCGCGCGAGTATCGACGAATCACTCGACACCGCGGCCTGGGCGGCGAGGGCGCTGGTTCGTCAGGCATTGGCGGAGGATGAAGAGGCGCGACGGAAGCGGAGGTGATGCCCAGCGCCATCGCTTACCCTCGGCGTATAGGCTCGGCTATCAATAGCAACGACTGCGGCACAGGACTTTGTGGGTGCTGCGGCTCTTGCAGGCCGGTCAGCCGAAAACCGGCCATGTCCAGGGCATTGAACCAGCTGGACAAGGTGCGGAAATACCACGGCATGGGTTGCCACTCTCCCTTGAACCCGGCAAAGGTTTCTGTGCGCCAACCATCCTGATAATCACCCGCCGCTGCGGTCCACGGATGCAGTGTCTGGATGACCAACGCGCCATCCGGGACGAGCAGGGTGTTCATGGCGGCGAGCAGAGGGATGATGTCCTGGTGCAGCAAGGCGAAGTTGGCGCAGATCAGGTTGTAGTCACGACCGATAGCTACTTTCGCCTCCACCAACGCTTCATAACTCGCCAAATGCACCACAGAAGTTCCCGCCGCCCGGGCCGCTTCGACCAGCGTCGCATCGCCATCCACGCCGACCATCTCGATGGACCGTTCAGTCAGCGCCCGCAACAGCCAGCCCTCACCGCAGCCCAGGTCGAGCACACGCTCGGGCTGACGGCCCAGCACCGCCAGCAGGATTGCCTGGTCAGTGACCGTGTGGCGGCTTTCTATGGTGCCGGCGCGGATGGCTTCGATCCAGGACCGGGCGTTGTGGTGCCAGCTTTGGAGGAGGATGGATTCGGGGGCGGGCATAGCGGCGACCGGCGATATGGGTTGGATAAAGGATAGGACAAAGGCTGATGGATTGGGGGGCAGGCGAAGGTCGAAGGTCTGAACCCTCCACTCAATATCTCGAAACCGTCAACACTGTGCGAGTGGCAAGTACGGGGCGAGCCATGGCCCTGGTCGCAGGAATTTGACATGTACGGCGTTGATCGACAGAGTCGCGTCCCGATCCGGCCAAAGGTGCCGGACGTTCGTGGTGAAAAGGGGCTGCAGTTGAACGAACAGACATTGTCCATGCGCCTGGAGCGCGTGGCGGCGCATGTGCCCGCAGGTGCGCGCCTGGCCGATATCGGCTCGGATCACGGCTACCTGCCGGTGGCGTTGATGCGCCGGGGCGCCATCGCGGCGGCGGTGGCCGGCGAGGTGGCATTGACGCCGTTTCGCTCGGCCGAACGCACCGTGCGCGAGAACGGCCTGGACCAGCGGATCACCGTGCGTCTGGGCAATGGTCTGGCGGCGATCGAGCCGGGAGACGGGATCACGGCAATCAGCATCTGCGGCATGGGCGGCGAGACGATCCGCGACATCCTCGACAGCGGCAAGGCGCGTCTGAGCGGTCAGGAGCGCCTGATCCTGCAGCCCAACGGCGGCGAGCAGCCGCTGCGCCAATGGCTGATGGAAAATGGTTACCGCATCCTGTGCGAGGAAGTGCTGCGGGAAAACCGCTTCGACTACGAAATCATCGTCGCCGAACGCGCCGGGCCGGTGATCTACACCGCCGAGGAACTGTACTTCGGCCCGCTGCAGATGCAGGCACGCAGCCCGGCTTTCTTAATCAAGTGGCAGCGCAGGCTGCGCCAGAAACAGAAGACCCTGACCCAGTTCGCCCAAGCGCGGCAGGCCGTGCCCGAGGAGAAGGTGCAGGAAGTCGCCCGACAGGCCCGGTGGATCACCGAACTTCTGGCTTGAGCTCACCGCCGCATCTCTCAGGCAAACGCAGCCTCGACAAATGCCTCCAGTTCCTCCCAATCCACCATGCCCAACACTCGCGTGGTGTTCACCTGCGCAAGCATCTTTTCCAGTTGTGATTCAGTGTGTACCCGTCTGCACGGCGCGCAACTATCGCTAGAAGTAATAGTGACCATTACGAAACGCAAGTTCTTCTTTGGCGGCAATAGTCGGAAAATCACCTGCATCGAACACAACCTTTTATTTTCAGGAAAAGACCGATGCGCTCTTCATTTGTGCCAGCCATGGCGTTTGGCTCTTTGTTGCTCGCCGGCTGTGCCTCCGCGCCGAACGACCCGACCTTGACCTTGCAGACCAGCAAGACCCCTGCCCAATACGCCGACTGCGTCGTACCGAAATTGCAGGGCAGTGCGTTGAACCCGACCGTCTCGCAGACCCAGCGCAGCTATCGGATCGTGGTGCCGAGCAAAGTCTCGGCGGACAACGTGCTGGAAGCCTACAAAGTCGGGAACGGCGGCAAGGTGTTCATCTATGAGCGGCATTTGCTGGCCTCGAACTTACTGCCGTCGAGTTTTGAACGCGCCGCACAGGATTGCATCTGACCCCGGCCCGTAAACGCTTTTCACAGAGCTCCTTTGGTTGGCCGCAACCAACCGATTTTCGCCCCGCACCTCATTCGGTTGCGGGGCTTTTTTTGTCTGCGAATGCACGCGTATCGGCCCATCATTCACTCGCCTAAATCGCAAGGCCAAAGCGATACTCCTGGTCTGTCCCTTCTTGCCGAGATACATGTTCGATCAAGAAGCCACAGCGCTTGAGTACTTTTGCCGAGCCGATATTTTCAGCGTATACGTTGGCAACCAGTTGTTTAAGGTTCCAATGCAACTGTGCCTCCTGAATCAGATGCTTCACCGCCCGCGTTGCCAGTCCTTGTCCGCAAGCGCTTTCAGCAATCCGATAGCCGACTTCTGCCGACCGCTCGGACGTGTCGATGTCTTTCAGGTTCGCTCGACCCACTATTTTTCCGCCAGAGCCTTCGATGACAAATGGGTGCCAGATGCCGGCGGCATAATCAGATAAATAAGCCGTAATGTGCTCGGTGACACCCTGCACCGAGTAAAAGGCAGCACCGCGCGCGTCAATGTGGCGCTCGAACCACTCGCGATTGTCCAATTCAAAAGTCAGCAACGCCTCAGCATCAGTGCTTTGTAGGGTACGAATTCTGACGGGCTTCATAAGTACGTTCCCCTCCCTGGTAAAACTACTTGGATAATTGTGCAGAGGAACACCTGTTCGTTCCTGGCCGCAAGCAACCTCTCACGAATGACAGACACCGCTAACGCAAAGACTTGAACGCTGCGCGAAGTTCTTCAGTAAAGAGTTGCGGCTGTTCCCAGGCCGCAAAGTGACCGCCTTTGTCGACTTGATGAAAGTAGATCAGATTGCTGTAGGCGCGTCGGGCCCAGGTTTCTGGAGGGCAATAAACGTCATCTGGAAACACCGTGATCGCCACCGGCAGGGAAATTTCGGTCGTCTTCTGTGCGGCGGAGGAAAGAGGGCTGCGTCCCATGTTTTCCCAATACAGCCGTCCTGCCGAAGCGGCGCTGTTCGTTAGCCAGTACAACGTGAAGTTATCCAGCACTTGATCCTTTGTCGGCAGCTGTTGAGCGTCGGCGCCGTACATCCATTTTGCAAATCCCGGGTGCACGAGCATGAGCGCAGCGAGAAAGGTCGGTGAATCCGCCACGCCGTAGCCCATCATCTGCGGTCTTGCGGCCATCATTGCGCTGTACGCCAGGTTGCCCTGCTTGATCAGTGTGGCAACGGCGTCGAAGGTTGCGCGTTCCCGCTCGGAGAAGTTCACCGGTGCCGGCCCACCGGCAGCGAGTGCCGCAGTCGCTTCCGGCGGTATCGTGGCCGGCAGGTTGAGGTGAATGCCGAGCAATCCGGCCGGTGCCTGGCGCGCCATCGCGCTGGTGATCGGGGCTCCCCAGTCACCACCCTGGGCGACGTAGCGCGTGTACTCAAGGCGTTTCATCAACTGCGCCCAGGCCCGTGCAATATGATCCGGATCCCAACCAATACCCGTCGGTTTACCGGAGAAACCGTAGCCGGGGATGGACGGAATCACCACATCAAATGCATCCGCCGCGTTGCCCCCGTGAGCGGTGGGGTCGGAGAGCGGGCCGACGACATTAATAAACTCGAGTACGGAGCCTGGCCAGCCGTGGGTCATGATCAACGGCAAAGCGTTGGGGCGGGGAGAGCGAACCCAGATGAAATGGATGTCGATCCCATCGATAGTCGTTACGTACTGCGGCAAGGCGTTGAGCCGGGCCTCCACTTTGCGCCAGTCGTAACTCGTGCCCCAGTAGTGGACCAGCGCCTTCAATTGTTCCAGTTGAGCGCCCTGGGACCGATCGGAAACAGTCTCTTTTTCCGGCCAACGGGTCGCCGCAATTCGGTCGCGCAGATCGGCAAGATCGCGGTCAGGCACGTGGATTTCGAAGGGCCGGATGGCTCTTGTATCTTCGGTGGAAACTGCATTGGCGGACAGCGATGAGGTGAGCATGAGGGCGACTGCGGCGGCGACGAATGCGCGTTTCATTTTCACTTCCTCGGATGAGGGCATGCTGGGCATCATTGCAAATTGAAGGTTAGCAGTTCAGCCGCGCGCACTTCTCCCATTACGAGGATCCCACCATGCGCTACTACACTGTGGAATACCTGTTCGACGGCGAGCCCCGCACTCACATGTTCGAGATCAAGCAGCCTCGGCTGCCCGTCCATGAGGCGGCAATGCACCTGCTACAACTGCATTTTGGGGACGGAGAGAACAGCCTGATCATGCCCAATGCGGATGCCACGCCAGCAGAGATTTTAGAGCAGGCTGAGCGGGTAGGGCTGACGCAGATACAGGTCGTCGATTAACGCGTTTGATGTGGGGGCAGCGATCCGCAACGCGCGTCTCGGCAAATTTGAATGACTGCTGTTTCCGAAAGCAGCCGCTAGACATGGACTGCTGGCGCGCGCGCGGTCCAAGGTTTGAACCAAAGCGAAAAAAAATCTATTGAATAAAAACTCTATAAACGGGAAGCTCGATGGCGCATTGCTAGTATCCAATAAGTTAGTATCGCCAGTTTCTGGCTCAGGGAGCGCTGATGAGTTTTCGTCCATTGACCGACTTCCCGCGGCAATCGAACGATTGCAACGTTGTCGCATCCCGGCTTAAAGGGAATTCGGACACTGTCGGCATGATCTACCCTGACAACCAAGACACGATCGAACAATTGCTGGACTCGGCACGCAACTGGGCGCACACCACTGCGTGGGTGGTTTACCGCGCCGGTGAACAAATGCATTTGGTCGGGCAGGGCGACCCGCGGGCGCAGTGGCCGTCAAGTGTTGCGAATGAAGAGTTCGAAGCCTTTTGCCTGACCTGGCGCTTGCACCGCTGGCCGACCGGCAGGGGCGAAAGTGAGCTGGGTTGGCTACTCGCGCCAGTCGACGATGCCGCCGAACCGGCGCTCGCCGAGTTCGCCCAGCGACTGGGCATTCAGGTGCAGACCAATACCCTTGCCCGTGCGCAGATTACTCAGCGAGTGCTGTATGAAATTACCTACCTGGCCAGTTCGACCCGCGACCGGTCAGTGTTTCTGGTGGGGGTTCACCAACTATTGGCGAGCCTGATCGATGCCGAGAACTTCTATCTCGCGTTGTATGACTCGCACAGTGGCAAGATTGACTACCCGTATTACGTCGACATCATCGACGTCGATGCCGTCGAGTCCGCGCACTACGAGTACCTTGATCATTCGCACCTGTCGTTGACCGGCCAGGTGTTGACCACTGGCCAACCGTTGCTGATCGACGCCGCCGGCATTCTCGCGGCTCAGGCCGAAGAGCGTTTCTACTGCGTGGGTGATCGTCCCGAATTCTGGATGGGCGCGCCTTTGAAAAATGCCTCGGATGACGTGTTCGGCATGCTTGCCATGCAGGTCTACGACGTGTCTCGGACCTACAGCGCTGAAGACCGCGCGCTGTTTCTGGTGGTGGCCCGCCACGTGGCCATGGCGCTGGACCGGATTCTGCACCGGGAGGATCTGGAGGCGACGGTGATGCGTCGCACCCTGGAGCTTTCGGCACTCAACGACGCCTTGAGGCAGGAAGTGGCAGACCGAGAGCGCGCCGAACATCTGCAGAGCGCGCTGTTCCAGATCGCGGAGCTGTCGAGCCAGCCTGGCGATATGGCTGAGTTGTTCCAGACCTTGCATGGCATCGTCGGTGATCTGCTGTTCGCGCGGAACTTCTACATTGCGCTGTTCGACGACGCGACCAGTGAAGTGACCTTTCCGTATTTCGTCGATGAGCGGCAGACGACCTACCCGGTGGCCCGGCGAGGACGCCGGGGCTTGACTGAGTACGTTATCCGTCAGCGTCGACCTTGCCTGATTGATGCTGGCGAGGCTGAACGATTGGCTGAGCACAGTGAAATCGAACTGGACGAGGAGTATGTCCGATCCTACTCCTGGCTGGGCATTCCATTGTTCGATGGCGATGTGGTGCGTGGCGTGCTCGCGGTGCAAACCTATACCCCGCAGGTACGGTATACCCTGCGTGACCAGGACCTGCTGACGTTCGTGTCGCGGCACATTGACACAGCATTGTCGCGACGCACGGCCGCCGAAGCGATCCATGCCGCCAACCTCAAGCTGGAAGCCCGGGTGCAGAACCGCACCCGCGAGCTCGATCACGCCAATGCCAAGTTGCAGCACGAGAACTCCCACGATGCGCTGACCGGGTTGCCCAATCGTACCTACCTGCAACAGCGCCTCAATCTGGCCTGGTCGCAGTTCGGCAGCGAAGGCGGGCACCTGGCGGTGATGTTCATCGACCTCGACCGTTTCAAACTGGTCAACGACAGCCTCGGTCACCATTTTGGTGACCTGCTGTTGATGCAGGCCGCTCACCGTTTGCGCGGTTGTCTGCGCGACACCGACATGCTGGCGCGCCTGGGGGGCGATGAGTTTTCCGTGCTGGCTCCCGAGGCGCCGCTGGACGTGGTGATCGAAATCGCCGAACGGATCCTGGTGGCGTTTGACCTGCCGTTTCTAATCAATGGCTATGAAGTTTTTTCGTCCTGCAGTATCGGAATCGTCAGCGCCGACAGTCAGTTCCATCACGAACCAGCCGACCTGCTGCGCGATGCCGATGTGGCGATGTACCGGGTCAAAAGTGCCGGGCGCGACAGCTACGCGGTGTTCAATCAGGAAGTGCGTCGCGAAGTCTCGGACCAGGTTGAGCGTGAAGGGGCCTTGCGCAACGCGCTCAAACGTACCGACGAATTGCTGCCGTATTTCCAGCCGATTGTCAGCGTCGAAAGCGGCGAACTGTTGGCCCTTGAAGCGCTGATTCGCTGGCATCAGCCGGGCGGGCGGGTGATCGCGCCGGGCGATTTTTTGCCGGATTTCGAGGGTTTGCGCCTGATCGGTCGCCTGGACCTGTACATGCTGACCAGCATCGCAGTGATCCTCGCACAGCCCGAGCACGCCGATTGGCCTCCGGTGCATGTCAATTGTTCCAGCTACAGCATGACGCGTCCGGACTTCGCCAGTGACGTGCTTGCACTGTTGGCGCGGCACCGGGTCGAGCCGTCGCGGATCTGCCTGGAGTTGACCGAAGGTGCGCTGGTAGCCGAGCCGGCGATTGCCCGACTGACCATGCAGCAATTGGCCGACAACGGCATGTCGGTGGTGCTCGATGACTTCGGTGCAGGGTTTTCATCCCTGAGCTATGTGCATCAATACCGTTTCAGCGGTTTGAAGATCGACAAGTCGTTCATCCTCGAACTGACCACCAGTCCTCGCAGTCGCGCGATCGTCCGGGCGATTGTGCGAATGGCCGAATCGCTGGGCCTGAATGTGGTGGCCGAAGGTGTCGAGGATCAAGCGACGCTGGACTTGCTACGCGAAATGGGCACAGGGCAGGCCCAGGGTTATTACTTTGCCAAGCCGATGGGGTTGGAGGCGTTGTTGGCGAGTTCGCTGATGGGGCGTTAGGGTTTGTTGAGGTATCGTGCCCTTATCGCGGTTTCCTAACCTTCACGAGCGAGTACGGCTTGTACCACATCGGTCCCGTTTATGACTGGGTGGTGGTTATTCTTTAACTCGGACAAATACGGGCGCCTTCAGCGCCTAATGCCGATCAGTTAAGCGAAAGCTGACACTTGTAGGAGCGAGCTTGCTCGCGATGGACGTTAACGATAACGCGTATTTTCTGGATAAACGCGTCGCCTTGAAGTCCATTGCGAGCAAGCCCGCTCCTACAAATCTGCTTAACTGACCGGCATTAGCCTTCAGCGCCCGTTTTAATTTACTCCTTCGCCTGCGCCCGCAAACGTCGGCCAATCACATCCATCAAGTCACAGCCGTCGCGCAACGGGATGGCCAGCAGCTGAGAAAAGTCCTTCAGCACCACCGTGTCGCAACCAAGCTCGGCGCGGAAGGCGATGTTTTCCAGTACCTGCGTAACCGTGCGAATTCGGTAGTCCGCTGCGGCTTGCAGTACGTCGAGCGGTGCTTCGGTGTCGATAAGCAGGGAAGCCGGAATCAGGTCGATCCCGGTGAGGGGCATGTATCTAGTCATTTGAAGATCTCTGTTTGATTGGCTCAAAGGCCGTCACTCAGTCGTCGCCAAACGATTGGGTGGCAGCTGTGCGCAGGTTGGCGAACCGGCACAGAGAACACCGGCAGACCCGAAAGTCTCCCGCGCACAGCCGCCATAACAGCGGCTTTGCGGGTGCGACGACCCCTGCAACAAAGCGTAGAGCCCTCGCATTCTCTGTGGTCAGGTCGCCAAACCTGAATCGCCATTTTGGACGACGGGGCGGACTATAAGCTGCATCGGAACGGCGGGCAAGGTTAGGGATTCCGAGGTTTGTGTAGGAACTTTTATGGTGGTCTTAGGACTGTTACGTCCCTTCCGCGGGCGACTGATATTGGCCAGGAGCGGACGGTGGACACAGTGATGGCAAATGGGTAGCGTCACCGATGCTGCTTTCTGAATATAGAAGGCCGCAGGGCTTGCCGTCACCCTTGTCGTGTTTCTCTCTGGGCGATGTCGCGTTTGCCGCGACCACCTCTAAGCTAGATAAGGACTTACAGGACGACAAGGAACGTTATCCGACACGCCATCACGACAAGAAATGCGACATGGCATGTCTCCTAATAGTAGTTAGGCATTTGATGAAAATCCTAGTCGACACAAATGTATTGCCCGCAGATGAAATGATTTCATTGCTTAAAAATGAAGGGCATGAAGTCCTTATTGCTCGAGCTACCGCATATAGAGAGCTAGAGGGCACAGACCTCAAAGAAAAAATCAAAGAACTTACAACAGCCAAAGAACTTTTTATATTTGGAGAAAGCACTTTCCCCATGACATTCACCGAAGGCACAAATAGGCTGACGAAAATTCTTAGCATCATCAGCACCAACTCCTTCCCCAAAGACACAAGCAACTTAACACATAACCAGATAAATCAATTTCGAGACGCTATGATTTTCGAATCTGCCCTCATTGAGGGCTGCAATATAATTTGCAGCAATGATGGTCGAGCTTTCTTCAATCACGGAAAACAAGAGTTGCTCGAGCAGCAATTTAATATAAAACTGTACAAGCCTTGCGAGTTACTTGGTGCAGTCAATGCCTAACAAATGGTTCAAGCCGCTCGCTGCGCTCACTCGGGACCGGCCAAAGCTGGCTCCTTAACCAAACGTTAGAAGGCAGCCCCAAGTTATGGATCTCTGGAAAGCCAGAACTGATGCGATTGCATATCTGAGCGCTGAACGTGCCGCTCAAACGAAGGTACTTGAGGATATTTTCCAGGCGATTGACATTTGCATCGATGCGTACGAATCAAAATCGGGCGAAGATACATATACTCGCATTTGTGGGCTTACCCTGCTGAAGGGTAAGCATCTCGGCGTTGGTGCCTTCAGCTTGATCCTTGACGGTCTTGCGCAAGAGGCTGGTGCCTTATTACGTCCGTTCATTGAATACACAGAGTTATTAACCTATTTTCGAACCTTTCCTGAGATGGTCGATAAAGCTGCCAACAACAATCTTCCGCAAGCGGGAGAACGAGCCAAGGCGGTTAATGGCATCTACAAGGATTTTCGGAATCATCTTAATTCGCATGCATCCCACAGTTCGTATAGCCACTTTTCTTTGTCTCATCTGCTCCAGCCGCAAACATTAAAGTTCAAAAAATTACAGCGCACTGATCCAGAAGTGCTGGGCCGTAACCTTCGAAATTTCACCACTCAGCTCTATCTGCTCTTACATGAGGCTGTGCTTTCCCTTGAGCAAGCTAATACGCCCGAGTTTGCTCAGTTAGCGGAACAGACCGAGAGTCTAAGGGAGCGATTGATTCAGGAGTTTGGCCTCAATGTCGTCTAACAAACGGTTCAAATCGTTCGCTTCGCTCACTGGGACCGCGTTCCGCGGCCCTTTAGCTTAATCGTTATGAATGTCTGCAAAGGGTCGGACAGCGACGGCTGCGCGGTGAGGTCGGTACGCCGCTTTAGGTTCAGGCTAGGCGCTGGCATCGGCTTCATGTTCGTCGGCGAAGGCCATGAGCACCTCCAGATCGAGTACATCCAGCTTGATCCAGGCGATAAAAGCGGAGAAGGCAAGGTTGGCGGCGAGCAGACGCAGATCGGCCGCCCAGGCCGGAAGGTATACCGGCCCTTGGAGCCAGCCGGACTCAAAGAGCGGGGCCAGGCGTATGGTATCGCCCAGGCTGAGGCGCCCGGCGAACAGATGGCCCACCAGTTCTGGTCGGTTGTCGCGGATCGCGATGCGCAGCAGGGTATGAACGCTGAGCAAACCGGTCAGATAGGCGGCATCCTTGGTGAACGCCGAACCGCCGCGCAGGTCGGCGCCGCGGAAAACCCGTTGGGTCGAGCGGAATGACTCCTCTTGCGACTGACCGGCGGCGAGAAAACCTTCGAACACCTGGATGAAATCGGCGCCATCCAGCGCCTGCTGGACCGCGAGCACGCGCAGGGCAAGGCGGCGCAGGCGGTTGATGTCCATGCTGCCAGTGAACAGCTCGGCCAAGGTGGCGATGCCTTCCTGAGTCTGGGTCGTGCGTGGCGCCCCGAGTCCCAGGCTTTTCAGGTTGGGTTGGAGCGCGCCGTTTTGTGCCGTGGCGACATGCACGAAGGCCTCATGCTGCAATAGCTGATTCTTGTCCAGTTCCGAGAACAAGGCGCTGGCACGCAGGCGGATGCGGCTCGCCCCGGCAATGGCCTTGGCGGCCAGGGTCGTATCGAGCACGACCGTGATCCGGCCCGGTCCGAAGAAGCGGTCCAGTTCCGGCTGCATCCAGGCGGCGAAAGCCTCGGCCGGGATCTCTGCCGGGCTCGGTGGAATCCGGGCACCGCCCAGAAGGGCGTCGGTGGTCTTGAGGAAGAATTGGGCGGCGTCCAGCATGCTCAATTTCTGGCTCTGGTAGTAGAAGTCCGGGCGCCGGTACAGCGCTGACGAATACTGGGTAAAGGCGGGGGTACCAATGGCATCGAGCATACGTCCGGCCGTGGCATAGCTACGTGCTGTCATGGCGAGGAAGTTCCCGGCCGGATGCCCCTCATCGCAACGGCCAATAAAGGCTTCCAAAGCAGCAATGTCGGCGCTGTGCTCGCGCGGGAGCAGTTCGACCTTGGGCAGTTCTGCATGCCCGGCGCGCCAACGCTCCAGGAATACTTCCTCGACCCCGTCTGGCCAGGCCAGGGCATCTAACACGCGGATCTTGCGGGCCAGACCGGGCAGAGCGGCATCGAGTTCGGAGAGGGGCGCGGAGCTCACGGAAATCTCCTCGAGAGAATCAGGATCAATTGCAAAAGCTTAGTCGCTGTCGATGCGTTTCGTGGGCCGGTGACCTCGACGGGATGATCGAACGACGGGTCATTCGCGTCCTGTCGGTCTACAGCAAGGCTTTCTATTTTGTCGACAGGGGTGTCCAGCGCGGTTTGAGTTACGACGCTTTTCGCGTATTCGAGGAGGATCTGAACAAGGAACTGACCAAGGAACTGACCAAGGATAAAAAGCTGAAACACAAGTCTCTGAAAGTGCGGGTTGTGTTCATTCCTGTCGCCCGGGATGAACTGCTGCCGGCGCTGATTGCCGGCAAGGGCGATATTGCGGCGTCTAACCTCACTGGGACCGAGGAGCGCAAGAACCTGGTCGATTTTTCCTCTCGCGTTTATCGCGACGTCAGCGAGGTAGTGGTGTCCGGTCCCGACTCGCCCGCAGTGTTCAACGTGGACGAGTTAGCGGGACAGGTGGTCTTCGTTCGCAAGTCCTCCAGTTACTACGAGAGCCTGATGGCCTTCAATCAGCGTTTCGCCGGCGAGAACAAGCCCGCGGTAATGCTCAAGGAGGCACCGGAATTTTGAAGTTCGGTTTTTGTGAGAGTGAATCATCCCTGAGCCTGAGCCTGAGCCTGAGCCTGAGCGGGAGATGGATTCAACACGTTAGTGGAATACGTGCGACATGATTGCCGTCTGAAGCGAAGGGCTGCAATCCACAGCCGATTGCAGCCCTTCGCGACAGGCCGCCATCAGCTGAGTTTGTTGAAAAAGTCGGACTTTCAGCTTGCCTGAACTCAGGTACAACCACCGTCGGAGAGCCTACTCACCACCTTGAGAGGTTTCCCGGCCCTTCGTTGCCGTTGCAGCTCTGTTATGGAGTTCGTTGGCGATAACACTCATATTTCTTCCGCTGGTTTTGGCTACATAGAGAGCCTTGTCAGCGGCGCCGATCAAGGCTTTGGGTAAGTCTTCAGCTGTTGGTTTACATGCACTTACGCCAAGGCTGACCGTGACGATGCCCTGGGTACTTTCGCTGTGCTCGATTCCCGCTTGCTGCACGGCATGCCGGATTTTCTCTGCCACCAGAAATGCCCCCACATAGTCAGTGCCCGGCAACACTACTGCAAATTCCTCGCCGCCATAGCGAGCGGCGAGATCGCCGGGCTGCTGGATGTTTGCTCTTATGATCGCGCTGATGGTGCGTAGACACTCGTCTCCGGACAAATGACCGTATTGATCATTGAAGCGCTTGAAGTCGTCGATATCGATCATCAGTAACGCAAGGCTCCGTTGGTTGCGTTTGGCGCGCCCCATTTCGGCTTGAAGGTAAAGGTCGAACTGACGCCGATTTGCCAGCCCTGTCAATGCGTCCTCCAGCGCCAATGTCTCAAGCGTTCGATTGACTTCAATCAATTTTTCTTGAGCACCCAGCAATTCGTTCTGAATATGATTCTGACCCTTCATCAGCCTGATAAAGCGATAGCCGAGCACACCTAGAATTGCCATCAGCAAAGCAACTATCACCGCGCTTAGCAACGACTCTTGTCGCCAGCTCGCCAAGACTTCCTCCTTATTGTGAGCTGCAAAAATGACGAGTGGATATTCATCGAGTCGCCGATAACCCACGACTCGTTCCACACCGTCCACATAGGACTTAACGATTGCCGAGCCAAAAGGTCCTTTGGGCAAAAGTTGCGTGAAGAGCGGGCCTTTGGCGAGGCTGGTATCGACTTCAGCTTCGTTAAAGGGGCGGCGGACCGCGATCCTGGCGTCGGCGGAGATCAAACTGATGACCCCATTACCGCCGATGTCGATGCTGTTGTAGAGCTTGAGAAAATGATCGAGATACAGAGTTGCCACCACCACGCCGGCAAAACTGCCATCGGGATGATTGATCCTGCGCGACACCGGCATGACCCAGTCGCCCGTGGAGCGACTTCTTATCGAGGGCCCGATATGCGGACCACGCTCTGGATGGTCGCGATGAAAGATAAAATATTCGCGGTCGGAATTGTTGGTGCTTGATGGAATGAACCCGCTCGAACTCGCTATCCACTCGCCTTTTTCGTCATGGATGAACAGGCCGTGTAATTGAGGCAGTTCATTGCGCTGGGCAGTGAGCAAACGTCGTAATCGGGGTAACCGGTCGCGGTCCATACCATCGATTTCGAGGCGGTCTACCAGGCTGAACAATACGGTGTCGGCCTGCTTGATCGACGCTTGTGCCTGGGATGACAGAGTTTGCGCAAGATTTGACATCGCGACTTCTTTGTCATGCAAGCGATACTGGCGGGCGTTCCAGCCCTCCCAGATAGCCACCGCCACCAGGGACATGCAGACGGCCACCAAAAAGAGGATTGCAGACCGAACCTTGAGTTTTGCCACAAACTGCTTAGCCGTTCCGGGTCCGACGTCCTTTGTTGCAGCGAGACGAACTGCCAAAGGCTGATGAGGCATGCTGGCTTCCTTAATAGTTTTGAAACGGCGATTCCCTTCCTTTGAAAAGCACCACCGGCGTATTTGGCGCTTCAGGGCAGAGTTTAAACATAGTCCAAGAGAACTGGGGGTGATTTACAAGAGAAGAGTCACAGGAGGGTTCAGAGGGTTCAGAGGGTTCATGGTGAGTTCTGAAACTCGGACTCAACATTACCCAGCCAGGGGAACAGGCAATGATGGAAACACTGGCGGGCCTTTGAAGTTCGTGCGTTAAGTTAACAGTATCTACACGGTACTTGATTGGCAAGGCGACGTGACCTGCGCGACGGATACTTCGTATTGAACGATGAGATCCGCTTATGACCCAGGCTGTGTGAAAACGTTTTGAAGTAGGTTTGACAGTCAGGACTGCAACGAAAATCGCGTTCCTACTCAAATTTACGGCCTGCTGATTAACCAAACGCTGGCAGATTTTACGTAGCAACGCAGACTTCAAAATGGCGCATGCGTTTTCACACAGCCTGGACCGATTGCTGCCTATCGCGAAGGGACGCAGTCGACCCGAAGCTGACATTCACCAACGGGAGCACCACTTGAGCAGGGTGCTCAAAACACACGGATCAGCTCTCAGAGGAAATGATTGAGTCTTGACTGGATTCTTCAGCAGCCAGTTTCAATCGGTCAGCTTTACTAATGTATTTAGACTTGTTTTGCGGTGCCAATTTGGCGCTCGCTTTTTTGGCGTGAGCCTTTAATAACTGCTTTATTTTTTTTTGACGATTCATGTTTTTCTACTCAGCTTGTCAATTCTTGAATGCTACCGATAGGGATACGCTAAAGCTTTGCGGGTCGTCGAGATTGTAACCCACTGCTCGCGCAGTTTCCGTCCCTGGAGGTCCGAATGCCGTCCTTCACTACGCGCCTGGTGGCGCTGTTTGTTCTTTGTCTGACGCTTGAAGTGCCAGCCCAGACCAACGCCTGCCCGGCTGGCGAGAAACAAGTGTGCCTGGACGGCTGCATCTGCCTGCCAGACCTGGGGCAGGTGCTCGGCCCCCTGCCTGACGGGATCTATCAGATCGCAGCACCTGCCCTGGCGTTGTGGCTGACCCAAGCTCGCGCTGAAGCAGCCAATGCCGGCCTCCAACCCATTCCACCGCACATCCGGGAGCAACTGCTGCGCTGGTACGACCCCAGCGTCCTCGATGCCGCGCACTACAAAATCAGCGACAACGGCCAATTCAGCGCCGCCACTGCCATGCTGCAAAACCCCGATGTCGGGGCCGTGACGCTGATCGACATCATCCTCTTCCGGGACGCTCAAACCGCAGAACAGAACATCGCGCTCTGGGCTCACGAGCTCAAACATGTGCAGCAGTTTCAGGAATGGGGGGTAGAAGGATTTGCCCAGCGGTATACACAAGATTTCAATGCCGTGGAGGCGCCGGCTTATGCCATACAGGCTGAGGTCAGACGGTGGGTGCGGGAAGGGACTGACTGAAGGGTGGAGCTCACGAAGCGTCAGCACGTCATCAATGACTTCCCCGCGATACAAGCGTAATTCAGCAGGAGCCGGTGTCATCATCCACTATCACTGCTGACAGGCACCATGACGCTGTTCACCTGAGCGCCGACCGGCCAGTGAACGTCAGTTGGTGACCAACAGTTCTGGACCGAGGTAGTCGTTGATGTGGTTGATATCGTCGTCGCCCAGACTACCCACTGAAGAAGCCAGGCGCAGGCGCGACATCAAGTAGCGCAGCTTGGCCTCGAACAGATCGTGGCGCGCAACGAAGAGCAGCTCTTCGGCATTGAGGACGTCCGAGTTGGTGCTGGTGCCTCCTTCCTTGAAGCCCTTGCGTGTCGAAGTCAGTGAGCGTTCGTTGGACTCCACGGCTCGCTCCAGTGCGTGAATACGTTTGGCGCCGCTCTGTACGCCGGCATACTCGCGGGTGGTTCCGGAGATGACTTCCTGTCGCGTGGCGTCGAGTTCTTCCAGGGCCTTGAAACTATTGGCACTGGCTTGGCGTGTCAGCGCGCTGGTACCGCCACCGTTGTACAGCGGGAAATTGACTTCCAGCCCGATTGAGCCGTAGCGGTTGCGTTGATTGAGCTCGGAGATTGATTGGCTCTCGCCCGCGGTGTAGCCGGCAACGAAATCCAGTGTCGGCCAGTGGCCAGCCCTGGCGCGCTTTACTTCTTCTTCGGCGAGGTTGCTGCTATGACGGCGCGCATGGATCAGCGGGCTGTCGGTCTGGGCTTTGACCAACCAGTCTTGCAGGTTGCTCGGTAGCAGCGGTGGTGTATCGAAGCTCGGACGCAAGGTGGTCAGCGATTCGGGGGTTTCTCCGATGTATTCCTCAAGCTTGCGGCGCGCATTGATCAGGTTGTCCTGCGCTTCGATCAGCTCGGCATCGGCGAGGTCGCGGCGAGCGACCGACTCGTCGATGTCGGTGACGGTGCCGGCCCCCAACTCCATGCGCCGTTTAGCCGAGGCGAGCTGCTCGTCGAAGGCGCTCAGCTTGGACTTGGCGAGGATGATGGTTTCGCTGGCCAGGAGCACGTCGAAATAGCTTTCGGCCAGGCGCACCGCGGCGTCCTGACTCTTGGCATCGAACACCGCGACGCTGTAGTCGGCACGCTGTTTGCCCTGGCGGTACTCGGCCATTTTCTGTTTGTTGAACAGCGGTTGGCGCAAGCGCACGTTAGCGCCCTTGGAGTCGTAGTCGAGATCCCTTTCGACGCCGCTCTGGCGCTGGGTGCCATTGACCTTGTTGTCGTAGGCCGAGGCACTGATCTGCGGTAGCAGGCCGGCCTGGCCGATGGCGCGGTTTTCCAGGCCGGCCTCTTTTTCATGCACGGCGGCGCGGTAGACGGGGCCTTGGTACTGCAACAGATCCCAGGCTTGTTTGAGGTCCATGGCGCTGGCCGGGAGGGACAACGCTAACAGGCAGAAGCACAGGCAATGACGATCCATTTCATTGTTCCTTGAAGGAGCTGTCGACACGTTCGAGCATTGGTTTGAGAAGATAGCTCATCATGTTGCGTTCGCCAGTCTTGATGGTGACGCTGGCGGGCATACCGGGACGAATGTGATTGCTGCCAAGCAGGCTCATGCCATCGGGCGTGACTTCTACTTGAGCCAGATAGAACGGTTGCTTGCTTTCCTCGTCGAGCAGGCGGTCGGCGGAAACGGTCTTCACGCGGCCGGGTATGTTGGGCGTCTGGGCATGGTTGAAGGCCGGGAAGGCAATGTCCACGGCCAGGCCGGGAACCATCTTGTCGATGGCCTGCACGGGAATCATCGCGTCGACCTGCAGCGGTTCGTTGTCCGGAACGATTTCCATGATCTTGAAGCCGGGCTGAATGATCCCGCCGACGGTAGCAATGGCCAGGGATTGGACCATGCCATCGATCGGCGACCGAATCACCGTGTGGGTCACTTCATAGTCCAGCGCACGCAAGCGGTCGGCCAGGGTGGTGTTTTCCTTGGCGGTGTCTGTGAGCTGCGATTCGACTTCCTTCTGGTAATCGTGCTGGCGCTGCAGGATGCGCAGCTTGATTTCGGTGGTCTGGCTACGTACGCGAGCGATGTTATTGAGGTTCTCGGCCTGGCCGGCGGAGAGGTCGGCATTGCTGCGTTCCAGCTCAAGCAGGCGGTTGCGCGGCACATAGCCTTCGGCCGCCAGCACGCGGGTGCCTTTCAATTCCTGGTTGAGGAAGTTGATCTGCGAGGCGCGGGCGCCATAGACCTGCTGCAGACCCTTGAGCTGCACCGCCGACGCCGCGAGGTTTTCCTGCAGGATGCTGATTTCGCCAGCGAGGCCAGCGCGCCGTGTGTCCAGCAGGCGTTGTTGCAGATCCATGGCGGCCACCAGGCGGTGGTCATTCCCGAAGCGCTTGAGTAATTCGGGATCGTAGTTCACCACATCGCGGCCATCACGTTCCGCTTCCAGGCGGTTTTCCACCGTCTTGCTGACGATGTACTGGGCGCTGACCGCACCCTGTTCGGCAACGGCACGCAGCGAGTCGAGGCGGACCACCTCCTGGCCTTTTTTCACTGCATCGCCTTCGCGAACAAGAATGGCCTCCACGGTGCCGCCGCTCAGATGCTGCACGGCTTTGCGATTGCTGGTGACTTTTACCGTGCCTGTCGCTACCACGCCAGCATCCAGCGGCGCCAGCCAGGACCACAGGAGGAAGCCGCCGAAGCCGGCGAGCACCAGCCACATGCCCCAGCGCATGGGTTTGCCGACGTCCAGATCAACCAGGTGCCTGGGGTCGGTGAGAATCATGTCGGTGTGTTGGCTCATTTGCATGATCGGTCACTCCCGTGCTTTGACGGAGGCCAGCGGAGTCGACGCGCCTGTCGGCATCACCCTGGCCTTGCGCAGCTCTGCGAATACTTCATCGCGAGTGCCGAGCATCTGCACACCACCGTCGCGCAGCATCAGCACCTTATCGACGGCGCAAAGCACATTGGGACGGTGGGAAATCAGAATGACGGTGGCGCCGCGGGTTTTTAATTGAGCCAGCGCATCGACCAAGGCCTTTTCACCGACGTCGTCGAGGTTGGCGTTCGGCTCATCCAGCACAATCAGATTGGGGTCTCCATACAGCGCGCGCGCCAAGGCGATGCGCTGCTTCTGGCCACCGGAAAGCGGGCTGCCATCGGTGCCCAGACGGGTCTCGTAACCCTGCGGGAAACGCAGGATCATCTCGTGCACTCCAGTAGTCTTGGCGGCGCGGATGACTGCGTCGCTGTCCACTTCGCCAAAGCGCGCAATGTTGTCGGCGATGGTGCCCTCGAACAGTTCCACGTCCTGTGGCAGATAACCGAGCCAGGGGCCAAGTTCGCCCTTGTTCCAGGTGAATATGTCCGCGCCGTCCAGGCGCACCTTTCCGGCCTGTGCCGGCCAGACGCCGACCAACAGGCGGGCGAGGGTGGATTTGCCCGAGGCGGATGGGCCGATAATGCCAAGGCTTTCGCCGGGGGAAAGGTTGAAGCTCACCCCGCGCAGAATCGTGCTGTTGGTGCCGGGGGCACCGGCATACACATTCTCCACCGCCAGCATGCCCAGCGGCCGCTGCAGCGACATGCTCGGTGGCCGGCGCGGATAGTCGTTCAGCATTTCGTTCAACCGGCCCCAAGCCGAACGGCAACCGAGCAGTTGCTTCCACGACGCGATGACTTGTTCCACCGGGGCCAGCGCGCGGCCGGTGAGGATCGAGCATGCAATCATCATCCCGGGGGTGATCTTGCCTTCGATCGCCAGCAGCGCGCCGGCGCCGAGGATCAGCGACTGCAATGTGATACGCACGAAGCGCCCGGTGCTGCTGATCAGGGCGGCACGGTCGGAGGCCAGGGTCTGCATTTCCAGAATACGCAAATGGCTTTGGTACCACCGTTTTCCGATTGACGGCAGCATGCCCATGGCCTCGATGACCTCGGCGTTGCGCAGGTTGTTGTTGGCGTAGCTGGCGGAGGAGAGGGCGGCCTGATTGGCTTCGGCCAGCGGCTTTTGCGTCGCCTTTTCGGTGAGATAAGCCAGGCCCACCAGAATCAGCGAGCCGATCAGCGTGACCAGTCCAAGCACCGGGTGGATCAGATAGGCGACCAGCAGGTAGATCGGCGTCCATGGCGCATCAAAGAACGCGAACAGGCCATTGCCGGTAAGAAATTGACGCACCTGCGCGAGATCCTGCAGGGCCTGGGCCGGATTACCTCCGGCGCGGCTCAGGTTACGCTCGAATGCTGCGGTGAAAATGCGTCGATTGAGGTCCATGTCGAGACAGTTCCCGACCCGGATCAGCACGCGGGTGCGGCACATTTCCAGCGTGGCCATCAGCAAGAACAGGCCAATCACCAGAAAGGTCAACATCGTCAACGTTGTGACGTTGCGACTGACCAAGGCCCGATCATAAACCTGCAGCATGTAAACGGCAGGCGTCAACATCATGACGTTGATGACGCCGCTAAAAGCTGCCAGCGAATAAAAACTGCGGCGAAGACGAAAGAGCGCGTCGGCCAGTTCGGATCGGGTGCTCGACTGTTTGTGCATGGCTGACCCCTCTTCAAAGCCGCTTGTCCTCGCGGCGCAACAGCTAACAGATGTAATTCCGCAGGCAGCCGTCGACGCAGGCTGTTCGCTCTGAGGCGAATCTCCTGCCAATTTCTGCGTTGCTCCCATGGCAGCAGCGTAGGTGGTGGTGTAACAACCTGAAATAACATTTCGCTCTAATGCTGCATCGAACTACCTATAAGTCTATTAAAAACAGCTAGTTGAAATGTCAAACGCCGATCGTCTGTTTTGTGCGTCGTAAAATTGACAATGTTTTACTCAGCAACTTTAGTCTTATTCATTGACGTCACCGTCCGCCTGAAGCCTGTCAACTCTTTGGCAACGCAAGGTGCTGAGATTTTCCCGAGGGAGCACACCATGTCGATCATTTCGTTCTTCTGCAGAGTGAAGGGGTTGTTCAGGAAGTTCGCCTTGAATTCAAGTTTCCATGGCCCGCCCAGGGCTGGGGTTCGCTCTGCCTGATGGCAAAGCGAGCCATTCTTTCGCGAATTCCAGGCGCGCATCCCGGGGGGCCATTTAACGGCTTTGTCTTCCCGCGTCTGCTCTCGCCAAAAAAAATGAACCAACACACTGCGCAAGTCAGCACCTGACTGGGCGTGGGCGGATTCTTATCGTCCCGTGTCCTTCCCCAAAGAGATCGAGGGCAAGCAAATGGCCAATTTCAACAAGTCCGATCTGGAGTTCATTCTCAAGCAAATTTTCATCGCAGAAGCGCACGCCGACGGCGCCAGCCTCAGTGATTTGCTACCCAACAGTCAGGTGCCATTCGGCCTGCGTACCGTCGATGGCAGCTACAACAACCTGGTCACCGGGCAAAGCGAGTTTGGCGCCGCGGACAATGCTTTCCCGCGTCTGCTTGACCCCTCGTTTCTGGCGTCATACACCGGGACAGGGACAGTGGTCGACCCGCAGCCACGGATTATCAGTAACCTGATCGTTGATCAGACTGCCAGCAACCCGGCCGCGGTGGCGGCGAACGGCGGTGCCGACCCGGTGATCAGCCCAGGTCCCGACGGTGTCTTTGGCACGGATGACGACACGCAAGTGTTCTTCATCCCCAACCAGTCGGCGGACGCCGGTCTGACCGCCGGCTTCAACTCGTGGATGACCTTCTTTGGCCAGTTCTTCGATCACGGCCTCGACCTGCTCAGCAAGAGCAGTACCGACTTCGTGTTTATTCCGTTGCAGCCGGACGATCCGTTGTTCGTGCCGGGCAGCCCGACCAACTTCATGGTGCTGCCACGGGCAGTACGCACAGCCGGCGCGGACGGAATTGTCGGCACTGCCGATGATGGCCAGCCCAACACCACCTCGCCGTTCGTAGACCAGAGCCAGACTTACAGCTCGCACCCCTCGCATCAGGTGTTCCTGCGCGAGTACGTCCTGAACGCCGCAGGTGACCCTGTTTCTACGGGGCGCTTGATTACCAACCGCGATCTGGGCGCCGATGGCAAGTTCGGCACTTCAGATGATGGCGGCGCCGAAAATGGCGGCA
This sequence comes from Pseudomonas sp. LB3P81, assembly GCF_054897965.1. Classification (NCBI taxonomy): domain Bacteria; kingdom Pseudomonadati; phylum Pseudomonadota; class Gammaproteobacteria; order Pseudomonadales; family Pseudomonadaceae; genus Pseudomonas; species Pseudomonas sp. LB3P81. Next base: position 5,681,280 of record NZ_JBUBVG010000001.1, read on the forward strand.
TGGCGACCTGGGCAGTGGTCAAGGCTCAGGCCCGTGACATTCTCGGCATCAACCTGACCGACGCCGATGTGCATAACGTGCCGATGCTGGCAACCGATGCGTATGGCGCTTTCATTCGGGGCCCGAACGGTATGCCGCAGGTGGTGATGCGCATCAGTAACGGCGCTGACGGTATTGCCGGTACGGCTGATGACGTCACGCAACTGGTCGAAGGCAACCGGGATGCTCCGATCAGTCTGGCCAGCGCCGTGAGCACCGGGCATGGCTTCCTCGACGACATCGCCCACAATGCCGCGCCGGTTGTCGTCGGCGGGGTTCTGCAGGCGGATACTGACGCCGATATCGGCAATGCCCAGCCAGCGGGCCCGGGCGGCAACAACCTGACCTACGACAACGAACTGCTCGACGCTCACTACATTGCCGGCGATGGCCGGGCGAACGAAAACATCGGCCTGACTGCCGTGCACCATGTGTTCCACTCCGAGCACAACCGCCTGGTCCAGCAATCCAAGGAAACCATCCTGGCCGCCGGCGATCTGGCGTTCCTCAATGAGTGGCTGGTGGACGATGTGGCCGCAATACCGACTGCACCCGCCGATATCGCGGCGTTGGTGTGGGACGGCGAACGCCTGTTCCAGGCCGCCAAGTTCGGTACCGAGATGCAGTACCAGCATCTGGTGTTCGAGGAGTTCGCGCGGACCGTTCAGCCGCAGGTCGACGAATTCCTGGCCCCCAACGGCTATGATACCTCGATCAACCCGGCCATCCTCGCCGAGTTCGCCCACGTGGTGTACCGCTTCGGTCACTCGATGTTGACCGAGACCGTCGATCGCTTCGACCCCGAATTCAATCCGCTCCTCACTGACCCGAACAATCCGGACTCGCAACTCGGTCTGATCGCGGCCTTCCTCAACCCGCTGGCGTTCGCCGGCAGCGGGGCGACTGCGGACGAAGCGGCAGGGGCGATCATTCGCGGTGTGACCCGTCAGCTCGGCAATGAGATCGACGAGTTCGTCACCGAAGCGTTGCGCAACAATCTGCTCGGTCTGCCCCTCGATTTGCCGGCCCTGAACCTGGCGCGTGGTCGCGACACTGGCATCCCCACGTTGAATGAGGCGCGGCGTGAGTTCTACCAATCAACCGGTGACAGCCAACTCAAGCCGTACATCAGTTGGGCTGACTGGGCGGACAACCTCAAGCACCCCGAGTCGTTGGTCAACTTCATCGCGGCTTATGGCACGCATGACACGATTACGGATGCGACGACGCTGGCAGGCAAACGCGATGCAGCGTTGGCGCTGGTATTCGGTGGTCCCGGTGCGCCGGCTGACCGCCTGGACTTCCTCAATGGCACCGGTGACTGGGCCAACGTCACGACGGCCGGCAAGGATGGGGTGCTGGGTACCGCAGACGATTGGACGGGCGTGACCATCACCGGCGTTGACGACATCGACTTCTGGGTCGGTGGTCTCGCCGAGCAGAAGATGCCGTTCGGCGGTATGCTCGGCTCGTCGTTCAATTTCGTGTTTGAAACGCAGATGGAGGCGTTGCAGAACGGTGACCGCTTCTACTATCTGTCGCGCGTCGCGGGCCTGAACTTCGGCGCCGAGCTGGAGAACAACTCCTTTGCCAAGCTGATCATGCTCAACACCGATGTCACCCACCTGTCGAATACCGTGTTCCTGACGCCGACGTTCACCCTCGAAGTGACCCAGGCCAATCAGTACACTGGCCTTGGCGTCGGCGGCCGCGCCGATCCGACGGGCGGCATCATGATCAACGGTGTGGAAATCGTGCCGCTGGTGATCCGCGACAACCCCGACACCGAGGGTGGGGACAGTAATTTTCTGCATTACACCGGTGAAGATCATGTCGTCCTCGGCGGCACCGCTGCCGATGACATCATCATCTCCGGTGAGGGCGATGACACCGTTTACGGCGACGGCGGCAATGATCTCCTCGAAGGCGGCGCCGGGAACGATGCGGTACTGGGCGGTGCGGGCGATGACATCATCACCGACTCGTTCGGCGACAACCGTCTGGAAGGCAATGACGGTAACGATGTGATCATCGCCGGTAGCATGCTGGTTGGAGGCAACCTGATCCTGGGGGGCGATGGCCAGGACTTCATCATCACCACCGAAGACGTCAGCATCACCTTCGGCGGCCAGGGTGACGATTTCATTCTCGGAGCCAAGACCAACCTGCCAGCTACCGGCAACGAAGGCGATGACTGGATCGAAAAGGGCACCCAGGACGGCGCGCCTGGCGATAACGCCTCGCCTTTGCTCAATGACGATGTGATCGGCAACGATATCTTTGTCGGTGGTGGTGGCTTCGACGAAATGATCGGCGAGGGTGGCGATGACATCTTTGTCGGCAGCGATGCCCAGGACAATATGGACGGCATGTCCGGTTTCGACTGGGTGACCCACAAAAATGACAGAGTCGGCGTGACCGTTGACCTGACCATGGCTGCACTGGCGCAGCCACACGGCAACGCGCCAAACCAGAACAACGGGCCGTTCAATCCGGTCGGCGCGTCGCCGGCCTCGATCCTCGACCGTTTTGCCGAGGTCGAAGGCTTGTCCGGTTCGCAATTCGGCGATGTGCTAAAGGGCGATAATGTTGATGCGGACACAATCATCAACCACGGTGGTACCACGGGCAGTGCACTGACCAATGTGGCGTTGATCCGCGGACTGGAGCAGTTTCTGGCCGATGCCGGTTTGCCCACCACCGGCTTTGCCACGGGCAACATCATCCTGGGTGGCAATGGCAGCGATCTGATCGAGGGCCGCGGTGGTGATGATCTGATCGATGGCGACAAATGGCTCAACGTCAGGATTGCGGTGTATGACGCCGGTGACGTCAACCATACCGGCCCCGAGATCGCCAGCTTCGACAGCATGGTCGATATGATTCCGTTCATGCTGGACCGCACCTATAACCCGGGGCAGCTCAAGGCCGTGCGGGAAATCCTGCCCGGCACCTCGACGGGCGGAGCGGCTTTCGATACCGCGATTTTCTCCGGACTTCAGTCCGAGTATGTGGTGACGCGTGACACCCGTGGCACGACCGATGTGGCGGATGATGTCTGGACGGTGACCGATACCGTAGTGGGTCGCGACGGCACCGATACCCTGCTGCATATCGAACGCCTGCAGTTCGCCGATACCCAGCGAGTGCTGGTGGCGGGGAATGCACAACCGACGGGCAGGCCGACCGTCACGGATGGAAACGGCGGCGCAATCACAGTGGGCGACACGCTGACGGTGAACGTGGCCGGGGTGCGCGATGCGAACAACATAACGGTGGGTAATCTGCAGGGTTTTATCAACAACGCCTCGGTGTCCTACTATTGGCAATTCGAAGCCGACCCGGGCACCGGCGTGTTCGAAGACATCATTCTGCTGCCTGCCGGTGACCTGGCATTCCAGAGCGCCGACGGCACCACCTTCAAGGTCTCGCCTGATCTTGCCGGGCTGTCACTGAGGGTCAAGGCGATCTATCAGGATGGTCATGGCACGACTGAAGTGCTGTTCTCGCAGCCGACTGCCGTGGTGGAACCCGGCGCGCCGGTTGTGCCGACGGCGCAGGCACCGGTAGTCAATGCCACCGAGGGTGGCGTGGGCCTTAACATGGTCCGCTCCGACCTCAACTTCATCCTTGATCAGATCAAGATTGCCGAGGCTGACGCGGCCGGTCAGGACATCCTCTCGCTGATCCCGAATATCCGCGCGCCGTTGGGCCTGCGTACGGTCGATGGCTCGAACAATAACCTGATGAACCTCAACGGCATCAACAACACCGAGTTTGGTGCCGCCGATAACGTCTTCCCGCGCGTGACCGATCCGGTCTTCAATCCAGCGGAAGGTGCACCTGCCGGGTTCTTTGGTCCCGGTTCGCCGGCCATTCCGGGATCGTCGTATCAGCAGAACAGCGGCAATGTGTTTGACTCGCAGCCGCGCACTATCAGTAATCTGATCGTCGACCAGACGTCGAACAACCCGGCGGCTTATGCCACGGCTTACGACGCGGGCGCGGACGGTGTGCTCAACTTCGGCACGCCGGGTAACGACGACGTGCTCAAGGATGGCGTACGGATAGTCGCCAGCCCCGGCCTGGATGGTCAGTTCGGTACTGGCGACGACCACGACGTGTATATGTTCGAGAACACCGCGCCGGATGCGGGGTTGTCCGCGCCGTTCAACGCCTGGATGACCTTCTTCGGGCAGTTCTTTGATCACGGTCTTGACCTGGTGACCAAAGGCGGTTCGGGCACCATCTTCATCCCGCTGCAACCGGATGATCCGTTGTATGTGCCAGGCGGCAACGCCAACTTCATGGTGCTGACCCGCGCGACCAACCTGCCAGGGGCGGATGGCGTTCTCGGCACGGCCGACGATATCCATGAGCACACCAACACCACCTCGCCGTTCGTGGACCAAAACCAGACCTACAGCTCGCACCCATCGCATCAGGTGTTCCTGCGCGGTTATCTGCTGACCGACGACGGCCCCATCGCGACGGGCAGGCTGATCACTAACCGTGACCTGGGAACGGATGGCAAGTTTGGTACCTCGGACGACAGCGAAATCGGTGGCATGGCGACCTGGAAAGTGGTCAAGGCGCAAGCCAACGACATTCTGGGTATCCACCTGACCGATGCCGACGTCGATAACGCCCCACTGTTGGCGACCGACGCCTATGGCAATTTCATCAAGGGACCGAACGGCTTCCCGATGGTCGTGATGAAGGGGGCTGACGGGCTTGGCGGCACGGCTGATGACGTCCTCGTCGAAGGCAATCCGCTTTCCCCCATTAGCCTGACCAATGCTGTGCGTACCGGTCACCAGTTCCTCGTCGACATTGCCCACAATGCCGCGCCGGTGTTCAGCGGTGGCGTGCTCGCGCCTGACGGGGATTCCGATATTGGCAATGCAGTGCCGGTCAATCCGCAGACCGGTGCCAACCTGGCCTACGACAACGAGTTGCTGGATGCGCATTACATGGCTGGCGACGGCCGGGTCAACGAGAACATCGGCCTGACTGCGGTGCATGCGATCTTCCACTCCGAGCACAATCGGCTGGTCGCGCAAACCAAGGACACCGTGCTCGATTCGGGTGACGTGGCTTTCCTCAACGAGTGGCTGCTCACGCCAGTGAGCGCGTTGCCAGTCAATCAGGCGGAGATCGATGCGCTGGTGTGGAATGGCGAGCGCCTGTTCCAGGCTGCCAAGTTCGGCACCGAGATGCAGTATCAGCACTTGGTGTTCGAGGAGTTTGCCCGGACCATCCAGCCTAACGTCGATCTGTTTTTCGCACCGACCCAGGTCTATGACGTTGACCTCGATGCCTCGATCGTCGCCGAGTTCGCCCATACCGTGTACCGGTTTGGCCACTCGATGCTGACCGAGACCGTCGATCGCTTCGACGTCGATTTCAACGTGGTCGGCGATCCGAACAGTGCTGATCCTGATCAGCAACTCGGCCTGATCGCAGCGTTCCTCAACCCGTTGGCGTACGCCGCCAGCGGCGTGACGCCCGAGGACGCGACCAGTGCGATCGTGCGTGGGATCACTCGGCAAGCCGGTAACGAAATCGACGAGTTCGTCACCGAGGCGCTGCGTAACAACCTGCTCGGCCTGCCGCTCGACCTGCCGGCGATCAACATCGCCCGTGGCCGCGATGTCGGGATTCCCTCGCTCAATGCGATCCGCCGCGACATCTACAGCCAAACCGGTGATACCCAACTCAAGCCGTACACCAGCTGGGTCGACCTGGTGCAGCACCTCAAACATCCGGAGTCGTTGATCAACTTCATTGCAGCCTATGGCACCCATGAAACGATCACGGAGGCGACCACGCTGGAAGGCAAACGCGCTGCAGCCATGGCGTTGGTATTTGGCGGTACGGATGCGCCGGCAGACCGTCTGGACTTCCTCAACGGCACTGGCACTTGGGCCAACGTAACGCGGGCCGGCAAGGATGGGCTGCTGGGTACTGCCGACGATCTCAAGGGTGTGACTATCACGGGGGTCGATGCCATCGACCTCTGGATCGGCGGCCTGGCCGAACAGAAAACCCCGTTTGGCGGCATGCTCGGCTCGACCTTCAACTTCGTGTTCGAGAACCAGCTGGAAAAACTGCAGGACGGCGACCGCTTCTACTATCTGGAGCGTACCGCTGGCCTGTCGATGAATGCCGAGCTGGAAAGCAACTCGTTCGCCAAGCTGATCATGGCCAACACCTCGGCCACGCACTTGCCGGGCCTGGTGTTCTCGGACGTTGCGTTCTATCTGGAAAGGGACCAGAGCAAGCAATACAACGATGGCCTGGGCAACGCCGATCCGCTTGGCGAAAACGGCGAGCAGGTGGTGTTCCGCGACAACCCGCTGACCGCGGAGGCGGACGCCAACTACGTCAAATACACGGGTGAAGAGCACATCGTGATGGGCGGCACCAACGGTGCAGACATTCTCATCGCGAGTGAGGGGGATGACACGGTTTGGGGCGACGGCGGCAACGATCGCATTGAAGGCGGTGACGGCAACGACCAACTGCGCGGTGGTGCCGGCGACGACATCATCACCGACAAGGGCGGCGACGATAACATCCAGGGTGGCGACGGCAACGACGTGCTGCACGGTGGCAACGGCGTCAACCTGATCATTGGCGGGTTCGGCAATGACTTCATCGTTACTGGCGAGGACGCCTCCGAGGCCATAGGTGGCCACGGCAACGACTTCATTCTGGGCAGCAAAGCCAACGAACAGGACATGGGCAACGAAGGCGACGACTGGATCGAGAAGGGCACTTCGGACGGTGCACCTGGCGACAACTTCGACCCGCTTGGTAACGACCCTATAATCGGCAACGATGTATTCATCGGCGGTAACGAGAACGATAAGTTCAACGCAGAAGGCGGTGACGACATCATGGTCGGCAGTCTCGGCTTCGGTGACCGCTATATCGGCGGCTCCGGCTATGACTGGGCAACCTTCAAAGGGCTCGCCCAGGGCGTGTCCATTGACTTCACCGACCGCTTTTTCGATGTTCCGCCAGTACCGGGTTCGGGTGCTTCGGCGCTGGTGCGTTTCGACATCGTGGAAGGTCTGTCGGGTTCGTCCCACGGTGACTTCCTGCGCGGTGATAACGAAGATGCCACATCGCTGCCCACTGCGGGTGCAACCGGCAGTGTGCTGACCAACATCAACCTGATCGACGGCCTGGCTGATCTGCTGCCCGACGGAGCGACGTTCTTCGATGGCGGCAACATCATCCTCGGCGGTAGCGGCAGCGACCTGATCGAAGGTCGGGGGGGGGACGACATCATCGATGGTGACAAGTGGCTGAACGTACGCATCAGCGTACGGGAGAACGCTGATGGCACTGGCGATGAAATCGCCACGTTCGACAGCATGGAGCCGCTGGTGCCGTTTATGCTGAACGGTACTTACAACCCGGGCCAGTTGGTCATCGTGCGGGAGATTCTGACCGGCAATGACAGCTTCGACACGGCGTTGTACTCCGGTAATTTCGGGGAATACGGCATCGAGATCGATGGCGACACGGTCATTGTCACCGACTCGGTGGCAGGGCGTGATGGCGTCGATCGCCTGACGGGCATCGAGCGTCTGCAGTTCGCTGACGTGGCGCTGGCGTCCGGAGTCGGCACCGCGCAAAACAACGATCCATCGGGTCATCTGGCCATCCTCGATGCTGCTACCGGCGTGCGTGAAGATACGCCTGTCGCCGGCCAGTTGCTGCGCGTCAGTGGTTCGGCGGTACGCGACGCGGACAACCAAAGCGCGACCAATCCGACCGGTGCGGTGACCGGTGGGGTGGCTTACTACTGGCAAGTCGAAACCATTCCCGGCACAGGTGTCTATGACGACATCACCTTCCTCGCCGCTGGCGAGGCATCGCGGGCGACTGGCACCACCTTCCTGGTGGGGCCCGATGAGGCGGGTCTGAACATCCGCGTCCGGGCGGTGTACCAGGATGCCAAGGGCACACTGGAGATCGTCGACTCGTCCGGGAACAGTACGCCGACCGAAGGGCCGACCGTTACCGGGCTTGCCGTGCAGAACCAACTGTTGACCGCTGACCCGTCGAGCATCATCGACGCCGATGGCCTGAGCAGCAATCCGCAGTTCACCTACCAGTGGCAGGCGAACGACGGGCTTGGCTTCGTCAACATCGCCGGCGCTACCGGTAGCACGTTCGCGCTGGGTCAGGCTCAGGTCGACAAGGAAGTGCGCGTGGTGATCGGTTACGTGGATAACTTCGGTGTGGCCGAAAGCGTTTCGTCCAACATCCTGGGGCCGGTGGAAAACGTCAACGATGCACCGACAGGCGCGTTGCTGATCAGCGATACGACACCGGATCAAGGGCAGGTACTGACCGCGCTGACGGGCGGGATTGCTGATGTGGACGGGCTGGGCACCTTCAGCTACCAATGGCAGCAAGGTGTCGGCAATTCATTCACCAACATCAACGGCGCGACCGCTGCGACCTTCACCCCTGGTGTGGCGCAGGGCAACCTGCAACTACGGGTGATCGTGCGCTACACCGATGGCTTCGGCACGCTGGAGTCGGTGACCTCTGCGGCAACGGCAGCGGTCACGGTACTGACTGGCCTGGTGCTGCAGGGCAACGCTTTGGCGAACACCCTCACCGGCGCCGCAGGTAACGATGTACTGCTTGGCCTGGGCGGGAACGATACGCTGAATGGCCTTGCCGGTATCGACCAGTTGTTTGGCGGCACAGGCAACGACATCCTCAACGGCGGGGCCGACAACGACGTCCTCAATGGCGAGGATGGCAACGACACCCTAAACGGTGGGCTCGGCGCGGATGCCATGAACGGCGGTGCCGGCAACGACACCTTTGTGGTCGACAATGTCGGTGACCTTGTCACCGAGGCGCTGGGTGGTGGTACCGATCTGGTGCAAACCAGCCTGACGAGCTACCAGCTCGATGCCAACGTCGAGAACCTGACCTATACCGGCGCCGGTAACTTCACCGGTACCGGTAACGCTCAGGCCAACACCATCACCGGCGGGGTGGGTAACGACCTCCTCGATGGCGGTGCGGGTGCGGACCGGATGGTGGGGGGCGCCGGCAACGATACCTACATTGTTGATGCCGCCGCAGACGTGGTGGTCGAGGTGGGGGGTGGCGGTACGGACACCGTGCAGACTTCGTTGGCCAGCTACACGCTGGGCGGTAATGTCGAGAATCTGACCTACACCGGAACCGGCAACTTCGCCGGCAACGGCAACGGGTTGAACAACGTCATCACCGCCGGGGTGGGGAACGACACCCTCAATGGTGGCGGCGGCAACGACATCCTCACCGGCAACGGCGGCAACGACACACTGAATGGCGACGGCGGTAACGACCAACTGTTCGGTGGCATTGGCACGGATACCCTGAGCGGCGGTAATGGCAATGACAGCCTCGACGGCGGTGACGGGGCAGATGTATTGAATGGTGGAACAGGCAGCGACACGCTGCTCGGCGGACTGGGTGATGACAGCCTGGATGGCGGTACCGGCAGCGATCTGCTCCAGGGCGGCGATGGCAACGACACGCTGCTGGGTGGTGACGCTAACGACACCTTGTTGGGTGGTATCGGCAATGACTTTATCGATGGCGGTAATGGCAACGATACGGTCACAGGCGGTGCCGGCAACGACATGATGGTTGCCAGCAGTGGCAACGATATCTTCATGTTCGCAGCGGGCTTCGGGACCGATCAGATCCTCGGCTTCGATGCCATCGCGGGAGGAGGGCAGGACCGCCTCGATATCTCCGCGCTCAACATCAATGCCGCGACCTTTGCCGGCAGCGTCACCATCGCCGATGTAGGTGCGGATACCCTGGTCAGCTTCGCTGGAGCTGACTCCATCCGCCTGGTCGGTGTGGCCGATGCGACAACCGTCACTGCCACAGACTTCATTCTCGCCACTTGAGGTCCTGATCAGTACTGTTGCAAGAAACGTGGAAAGCGGAGGGGAGGGCATGGATGCCCTCCTTCTTTTAAAAAAGAGTGGCCGTTTGTCAGCTTGAAAATGGGTGAACCACACTCGCAAGTCTGTATGTCGGGCCGTGGGAAACGCTCGATCAACATCTGACCAGGGAATGGAAAAGGGGATCCAGCCTTGAACATTTCAGCTACCTGCGCCATGAGCAGCCTGTTGGTTTCGCTCGCCGCTTCTGCTACCGGGGTTATTCCGGACTTCGACCTGGGCTTCACCCGATCCGCAACAGAAACGCTGCAAAAACTGGGCATCAACGACGCTTGTATAATCGCCGCCCCCCATCCCGCCGCGTTTACTTACTGCCGAGAAGGATCATCAACGCTCTGGAAGTATCAGGTGTTGGATCTGGAGCAAGAGGCGGAGGTCTTGATTCGCCAAAAGCTGTTTTCTACGCAATCTCAGCGCATTACTGTCGAGCAACTCAATAGCGCTGCCTGCGAACAAGATCACCTTGAGCCAGTGATAGAACCGGCTACTGGTCGTGGACTTGTCCTCGGTCTGCTTGCCCTGCTTCTATTTATCGGTTTTCGACACGCACGCCGCTTGTAAGCCAAACGTGATGACTGCTTTCCACTGACTCTTAACAGTTGAACAAGCTGATAAGACCCCAGGCTGCCCCTATCGAAAAGATGAAAAACATGAGTACCACCGTGAGGATTAGCGGCTCACTTTGCATAAAGGTAACTCCTCAGTAGGGCTGGCAATGCGCGGCTGATCTGCGGCGCAGGTGTATTAGCAAGGCAACGGCTGCATTCATGGGGAGTGCCCAGGAAAGCTGTTTTTCCAGTGGTAACAACTTCAAACTTTCAATTAATGCGTTGGTGAACGCACAGCATTCTCTATGCCAAAAGATTGAACAGCCCATAATTCCCCGCCGGCAGCGCAACCTGAGTACTTGGCCAGTTTTCCAGCAAAAAAGTTGACACAGAATGGGGGTAATACTGCCCGTTTATGGGGGATTTCTCTCAACGTGGGGCGATATCGCACAGGTGGGCAAGAAATCTGTGGCGAGGGGATTTAGCGGACCGCCGCACCGCCCCGTTCGGCTGCGAAGCAGTCGTCAATCAGGACAATTACTGCTGGGGCGGCTTCGCGACCCAACGGGGCGGTGCGACGTTTCGCTAAATCCCCTCGCCACAGATCATTTGGCGCCACTAACTCCAGACCGACCTGCAGAGTCAGGGATTCCAATAGGTTGTCAGTTTATGGGGGACTTGAGAGATCGTGGGGAGAGTAGCTGTTTGCCATCATTCTTTGGTGTATTCGACGGTGCACGTAAAAAATGGCAGATATAGAGGCAAGTAATACTGGAATGACGTGGCAAAGGTCTGTGCCCACCCCCGACGCAATAAGTAGCCATCCTGGCCACCAAGCCTGCCAAGCCTGCCAAGCGTGAAATTCGCAGGCCGGCGAGTAAAAATATTCTTTTGTAATCAATTAATTAGTCGTGTCGGTTAAGCGGCTCGCCCCTGATCAAGATCAAATTCTGCGTTGTAATATCAGTTTAATATCAATCGGCTATGGTTCTTCATTTAATTAATCGGCGCGATGATTTCAGTATGAACGCAGAACACTTCACCTTCATGCGTCCCAAGCTACCAAGAGATCATAAATGCGCAGGCGATTTGTGCAATGAGGCGCCTGCGATCGGCTTGGAGAGCACCAACACCCTCGTGATGGAAATTTTCACTGCGCAGCGGGAGATGGTGTGCCTGGCTGTGGTTGAAGACGCGCGCCCGGTAGGTTTAATCAATCGAAACATATTCCTGTCCCAAATGAGCAAACCGTTTCACCGTGAGCTTTACGACAAAAAGAGCTGTATCGCATTCATGGACAAGGAACCGTTAATTGTAGATGCCGAGATGAGCATCGAAGAATTGACGTTCAAGACTGTGGAATATGGTGAAAAGGCCCTCGCGGATGGCTTCATCGTGACGAAAGACGGCCACTTCATGGGGTTGGGAAATGGCTTGCAGTTGATGGCTGTGGTGGCTGCAATGCAAGCCGAAAAAAACCGCCAGATGATGCAAAGCATTGAGTACGCGAGTGTCATTCAGCGCGCGATGCTGCGGGCGTCTCGTGACGCCTTGGCGTCCACTCTGGATGACGCGGCACTGCTGTGGGAGCCACGGGACGTAGTGGGCGGCGACTTTTACCATTTTTGCGCCTACCCGGATGGATGGTTCGGTGCTATTGCAGACTGCACCGGTCACGGCGTTCCTGGGGCCTTCATGACCCTGATCGCCTCATCTTCTTTAACCCAGGCGCTTGCCCAGATAGGACCACGTGACCCTGCGAATCTCCTTTCGGCAGTCAATCGAGGCGTGAAAGGGCTGCTGGGACAAGTCAACGGACTGGATGGCACCCCGGAGTCTGATGACGGCCTCGATGCTGCTTTCTTTTGGTTCGATACGGCCACTCAACAACTGAGTTTTGCCGGAGCCAGAATGTCGTTGAATGTGTTGAAGCCCGACGCCGACGAGCTTGAAACAATTGCCGGTCAACGAATGGGGGTCGGTTATGTTGACAGCGACTTCGACTATGCGTGGAGGGTGAGTACCGTTCACATGCCGCCAGGAAGCCTTGTCTTCATCGTCACTGATGGCCTGACGGACCAGATTGGCGGCCCCAAAAAGATCGCATTTGGTAAGCGCAAGGCGTTCGAAACGATATTGGAGCATCGCGATAAATCGTCAACGGTCATTTGCGAGGAGGTACAACGTACGCTTGCAGGTTGGCAGGGAGAACAAGCCCGTCGTGACGACTTGACCCTTTTTTGTGCCCGCATTAGGAACTGATAATGCTTAATACCCCCTCCGCGCATCACGACTGCACTTTCTTTGATTTGGCTCAGCAGCGGAACGTCATTTTTTATCATATGGGCTATTTTTCGCACCATATCATTGCGGCGATGGCTGAAGTCGTGAAGCTGCAACTTGAAATTTCCGGAGTCAGTGGTCCGACACGGCGCAAGTTGTTCTCATCCTTTATCGAGCTTTCCCAGAACATCATCCACTATTCATCGGATTCGTTGCAGGCTGCGGTTTCCGATCAGTCAGTGCTGCGTCAGGGCGCGGTGTGCATAAGCAAGGACGGCGAGCACCATCTGATGTTCTGCGCCAATCCCGTCGCAACAACAGATGTCGATCGCTTGCGTGAGAAGCTTGAGCCCTTGCGCAACATGTCGCTTGAAGAGATCAAGCACGCCTACAAAGCTACGTTGCGGGCGGAGACTCCAGAGGGCAGCAAGGGCGCCGGCTTGGGGTTTCTGACCATGGCGCGCGACGCTTGCGCGCCACTGGAGTTCGATTTCCACCCAAGAGCGGATGATCCCGAAACTACCTTGTTTTGTCTTAAAGCCATCATTTGAGTCGAGTGACACATTCGCTATGGATAATTTCTACATTGACGCCACCGCAACCTCGCCGGAAGTAGACTTCCGTTTCGATCAGAACCTTCTGTCGATAAAAGGCGAGTCCTATCCCGAAAACGCTGCTGCTTTTTATGCCCCGATCATCCACAACCTGCGCAGTTTTTTGCAGGGGCGTGAGCGGGCGACGATTACAACGAATATCGCGCTGGCCTATTTCAATAGCTCCAGTACAAAAATGCTGTTCAGCATTTTCGATGCGCTTGATCGGGCGGCTCAGTCCGGTAACCAGATGGAAGTTAACTGGTACCACGATGAGGAGGACGAAACGATCTTTGAGTTTGGTGAGGAACTGAAGGCCGACTTCACCTCGATTATTTTCAAAGATCATCCGATTACTACCTGAGGGGATGATAAAAATGCCCGCTCCAGTCGCTTCCATCAGCACTTCAGGTGATTCGGCTTACGACCTGTTTAAAAGCGAAAATGATGCGCTTGAACACGCTCGCTCCATTTTGGCGTTGAGCGAGGCTGACGCCGAAGTGTACCGGTGTTCGCTTGCCGATATGACTACACATTTCGAGCGTTTGATGCGGGAGACGCGCCGCCTGATCGGCCGTAGCGACCGGGCCGAGCGCGAAATGAACACCCTTAACGCGCAACTGCAAACGTTGGCTCGCCAACTGGAGTATCGCGCGACTCACGATGCCCTGACGGGTGTGTTGAATCGTGGCGCAGTTATTGAACTAACCGTACAGGCCCTGGAAAAATCCGGTGCCGTCATGGTCGTCCTGGACATTGACCACTTCAAGCAAGTGAACGACGAGTTCGGTCATCCTGCGGGGGATGCAGTCATTCAGGGGATAGTCGGCTGCCTGCGTCGGATCGTGGGTGATAGCGGAATAATCGGGCGAGTGGGCGGTGAAGAATTTACCGTACTGATCCCTGCCGGAGAAATCGTGGAAGGTTTGAGGCTTGCGGACGCCATGCGGGAGGCGATTGCCTCTCATGTGTTTGGCAGTCCGGTGAACCGGCGTATCACCGCGAGTTTCGGCGTTAGCGCCAGTCCAGTGGGAACAAGTTTCGATACCGCCTACGGCTTGGCGGATGAAGCGCTTTACCAAGCGAAGCGCTCTGGCAGAAATCGTGTCGAGGCGGCAGGTGAAGAGTAGAACTTCTGGCGTTGAGCACTCTTGCGTTCATTTATTTGGCTCACCACGCGTCCATTCAGACAATCCAGCCTTCGGGCGATATTCCGAAGTTCGCAGATGATCGCTTTTCATTTCGACTTCTTCGACGGGTAGTTGCCGCGCAAGCCCCCGGACTTGTTACCGGTTTTGCTGGGTAGATTTGGCACCACCGGGCGGGATCTGGGTTGAGGGTTGGAGCGGCTGCGGGGTTGAGGTTGCTTGCTCATTTTTCGCCTCCTGATAAAGCTGGCCACTTGGCTAGTGTGCTACGAGCTACCAAAATCCGCAGCATGCCAGCGTAGACAAAACGGGCGGGAACCAACATCGTCAATAGCGTCTAAATTTCAGAGAGATATCCCGCCACTCTGAAGGAACGACTCATGCACAGATCACGCTCATTGGTTGCCGCGATTACA
The DNA here is from genome assembly GCF_054897965.1 of Pseudomonas sp. LB3P81. Lineage (NCBI taxonomy): Bacteria > Pseudomonadati > Pseudomonadota > Gammaproteobacteria > Pseudomonadales > Pseudomonadaceae > Pseudomonas > Pseudomonas sp. LB3P81. The sequence goes on from NZ_JBUBVG010000001.1 coordinate 5,696,308, forward strand.
TGTCTTGCGCTGGTCTGCGGCTCAGCGACTGCATTGGCCGATCCTGGAAATGGAAAGGGCCAGGGAAACGGCAAGGGAAATCCGCAAAACAGCCAAGTCCATGGCAATCAGGGTGGTCAGGGGAGCAAAGGCAAAAACTCCGGAGGCGGCGATTGGGATCATGGCCCCAGTATCAATCGAGGCAGCATTCTTGGGATCGTTGGTGAATACAGGGACTACTGGAGTCCCGGCCCTGCTTTGCCACCCGGCATTCAGAAAAACCTCGCTCGGGGAAAGCCTCTTCCACCCGGCATTGCGAAAAAGCTGGATGGTCGCTTGATTGGCAGGCTGCCGCATTATGATGGATACGAATGGCAGCAAGCGGGCACCGACCTGATACTGGTCGCGCTGGCAACCGGGCTCATCTACGAAGTCCTCAACGGGGCTTTTGATTAATACCTGAATGGCGAGTGTGGCGCTTTTTCTGGCGGTGTGCGGATTGGGTCAGTGCGCACCGCATTCCGTCTGTCGCAGGACTTGAACTGTCGGGCGGCAAATGCGTCTTAGCACATGCGATATCAACCCTATGGAAGCAATCATGCTTTTAAAAAACAAGAGTTTCGTTGCTGTCATGTCATGCGCCATGATGCTTGCAGCCGCCCCATTACTCCCTGCTGGCCTCACTATCATGAACGCCGCCTATGCGAAGGACGGTGGTGGTAACGGAGGCGGCAACGGCGGCGGTAATGGCGGTGGCAACGGCGGTGGTAATGGCGGTGGCCACGGCGGCGGTACAGGTGGTGGTCACAGCGGTTCAGATCACGGCAGCGCTAACAGTAACGGCCGCGGTAATGGACTGAGCAGCGATCATGCCGGGAAGGCTGTTCGCGACCGTGGCGAAAGCGGAAACCACTACGGCAATGATCGCAATGGTGAGCGCGGTCATGGCGCAAAGACGTCTGGCATCGCCCATTCCAAAGATACTCGCGGCGTGGCCAAAGCCAGTGCAATCTCGGCCTCGAAACCAGGTGATCACAACTCGAAAGGGTTGAGTAAAGCCGGGACGTCGATATCAAAGAAATCGCACTGATCAGCTTTACTCGCAGCACGGGCGCCCATTAAGGCGCCCGATTCATTTGCTCCGGTGTAAGCGTCCGGCACACCGTGAAGCCAGATTCAACTTGCCTTCGAACCCATGCCAGACGCTTACCTCGTCAGCGCTATTCGTCCACGCTGATGCCCGATCCTCCTGATTCCTTGGGGACATCCTTCAGCTTCGGCAATCCATCTTTGATGCGCAGCACGGTCTCCTGATAGTGGACGTGAACGCCTGGCGAGTACGCGAGATCCGGGATGACCGCGGCATACACGTCGATGAGCCCCATCCCCGGGTGTTCAGTGAAGAGGTGCCCGCCGCACGTCTTGCACCACTTGCGGTAACTGTGCGGTGTCTTGTTATAGGTGCCGATGTTGTCAGCGCCCCGAGTCACGTGCACCGCCTCGGGTTTCCACAGCGTGAAGGCATTGACCGGCCCCGCAGACCAATGCCGACACGACTCGCAATGGCAATAGCCCATCGCGGCCGGCTCGCCGCTGACGGTGAACTCGACTGCGCCGCAAAAACAACTGCCCTTGTAAGACCGTTCAATGCTCATGGCATGACTCCTTGATCAATTGTCAGGCGATACCGCCGGACATGGCATGGATCGCCTGAACGTTGCCTGCCTTCACCTGTCGATGTAGCGCACCGTTGTCGCCGGCGTGCGCCGCACCTGCAGTTCGAAAATGTCAGGGCGCGCGTAGTGCCCGGTGACGTCGAACGTCCGACGCGCTGGCGCCACGAGTGTGACGTCGATGTCCGCATACAGAATGCCGACCTCTCGGTGTAATGGACCGGCCACGATCCGGCCTTGCGGATTGACCACCACCGAGTCGCCGTCGTTGATCCATTCGTCAGGATCGGGAAACAGTTGCGTACGCGCCGGGAAGTCGTCGGGGATGTCACTGCCGCGTAGCGAGGTGCCGCTGCCGAGGACCCAACAGCGGCCTTCGAGTGCAATGTGGCGCATCGTGCTGATCCAGCCCTCGCCGCTGTCGTACGTGGGTGCGACGTAGATCTCCACCCCTTGGGCATACAGTGAATAGCGTGCCAGCGGCATGTAGCTTTCCCAGCAGATGAGCGTACCAACGCGGCCGACCGGTGTATCGACCGTGCGCAACCCGCTTGCATCACCGAAGCCATGCACCATGCGCTCGGGATTCGTTGGCATGAGCTTGCGGTGTCGGTTGAGCACTGCGCCGCTCGCGCCGATAACGACTACGCTGTTATAGAGCGTGCCGCCACCATTGCACCGGTCGCATTCATTGATGCCGCACACGATCGTCACGGCGTGAACCCTGGCGGCCTCGCACAATTGGCTCAGGTCACCGTTCGTAATATCAACGGCGTTGGCCAGCAGCCGCGTGTGTAACTGGCCCATTACAGCCCCGTCTTTTCCCGCCGCCAGCCGCCAGATCCATGACGGGTAACCTGGAATGAACTGTTCGGGCAAAACGATCAGCGACGCTCCTGCCGCCGCAGCCTCGGCGACCGATTGCACGGCCCGGGTGATCGTCGCGCTGCGATCGAGCAGCACGGGCGGGCGCTGAATGATGGCTACCTTGGTCATGGCGTTCTCCTTTGGCACTTGGCTTCGAAGGCTTGAGCGTGCGCGTGGCGAAGTGGCGGGGCTAGTTCAGAATCTGAAGCGTTGTAATTGCGGAGCCAGGCAATGGACGAAAGCTACGGTCAGTTCTGCACGGTCGCACGCGGTGCTGAAGCACTGTGCGAGCGCTGGACACCTTTGGTCGTGCGCGAACTGCTGTGCGGCAGTAAGCGTTTCAACGAACTGCACCGTGGCGTACCCCGGATGTCCACCGGTTTGCTGGCACAGCGGCTGCGCCATCTGGAAGAAATCGGCGTCGTGCATCGCACGGCCGCAGGCAAGGTCTGGGAGTACAGCCTGACCGAGGCGGGCGAGGAATTGCGCCCCATCATCATGGCGCTGGGTCATTGGGGCGCGCGCTGGATCGGCAGCCGCCTTCGCGATGACCAACTCGACGCGGGCCTGCTCATGTGGGACGTGCGCCGGTTCGTGTGCATCGAGACATTCCCGTCCCGACCGGTGGTTATCCACTTCAAGTTCCGCGACGCCCGGCCCGGCGAGCAAGCGTGGTGGCTCGTGGTCGAGGAGGGTGTGGCCGACCTGTGCCGCGACGACCCGGGACGCGAACTGACGCTCGTCGTGGACTCCAGCGTGCGCGCGTTGACCGAGGTGTGGGCGGGCGACCGCACACCGCGGGAGGTGATTCAGTCGCGAGAGTTGCGGGTGGATGGCGCAGTGAAGGATGCGGAAAGCCTGTGGCGCTGGCTTGGCACGAGTGCGTTCGCGGGCACTCGGAGTGCGGCAGTGACTCGGTAATCTCGCTGGCCAGAGCCCGATTCACGTTAACTGTTTGGAGTTATACGATGTTGAACGTGCTTTTCATATGCAGCCAAAACCGCCTGCGTAGCCCCACGGCCGAACACCATTTTGCTGACTGGCCGGGCGTGGAAACTGCGTCGGCGGGTATCAGCAATGATGCGTATGTTCCAGTCAACCTGGAACTGTTGCAGTGGGCTGACCTGGTATTTGTCATGGAGCCGATTCATCGCAACAAACTGATGGCTCGATTTGGTTCGGAGCTGGTGGACAAGCGCGTCGTTTGTTTGGACATACCGGATGTTTTTCAGTACATGGAGCCTGCGCTGATCAAGGTGTTGGATGCGAGAGTTACGCGGTATTTGCCTGCCTGAAAAGAAGGTTAGCTGTCCGATGGATGCTGGTGAACCACTTTGATCATGGACACAAAAAACGGGCGCCTTCATGGCGCCCGTTTCCATTGAATCCATCGCCCTAATCATGGCCGACCGCAGATAGCGGTTTTTACCGTATGAAAGGCTTCACATTTTTTATGTGAAGTGCCTTCGGTCAATAGGTTCGCGAATGGAACCGTCAGCCGCGTTTACGCACAGACCGCAACTTCAGAAAAACGGGGGCGCATTGGCGTTCATATCAGTCAGGTGAACAAACTGTAGGAGCGAGCTTGCTCGCGATGGTCGTGAACGTAAACGCGGGGCTTCTGGAGAAACACGGCGTTCTTTAGTCCATCGCGAGTTCGCTGTGGGTTTGCATTTGGAGAAAAGGGTGCGAGATGGCGGGCGGCTGCTATCGGCCCAAGCTGTGTAAAAACGGATGCACCGTTTTGATGTCTGCGTTGCTACGTAAAATCTGCGAGCGTTTAGTTAGTCAGCAGACCAAAAATTTGCGTAGAAGCGCGATTTTTGTTCCTATCCTGACTGTCAAATCTGCTCGAAAACGTTTTTACACAGCCTCGGCCAGAAGCGGTCAGCCAGCGTCCACGCAAAAAGCGGAGTTTCGATCCGGAGCAAAGGGTGGCGCCCTCCCTTATCGCAATGAGCAAACGTTCTTTAAGGTCTACACTCATCTTGGTCACCTCCCTGAGGTAGCCTTACCCAAAAAATCACAAGCACTTCAATGATTTTTGTCAGCCAAGACCCGAAGCGTCAATATTCTCTCCCTTGGCTGCCTTGATTCGGGCCGGCACGCCTCAAGAGCCTCAGTGCTACTTTGAGATCCACCCTGCATGTGTGGAGGACTTATGATCCGCTCTCATTACGAAAACCTTCAAGTTGCTCACAACGCCAGCAACGAGGTGATTCGCGGAGCCTACAAGTACCTCTGTCAAAAATGGCACCCAGATCGTGTCCCGCCTGATAAACGGGCAGAGGCCGAGCGGGTGATGAAGTTGGTAAACGACGCGTATTCGGTCCTTTCGGACCCTGAGTTGCGTCGCCAGCATGATGCGTGGATAGCCGAGGAGCTAAAAAAGGAACGGGCCGCCGAGGCATCGGCTCATTCCGAGCAGCAAAAGGAAGCAAAATCGACCGGGCAACTAAGCGAAGAGACTCGAGAGCAATATGTAAAAAGTATTTGCACGGGTTACTGGCCGCTCGCACTACTCACCTCCATCGTGACTGTTTTTATACTGCAGGTCATTTTATTCAGTTTCGAATGGATGAGAGAGAAAGCACTCAGCTACCCCCAGACAACTGCAATCATTGTAATTATATACACGCTTGTCGGAACAACAGTGATTATGAACGACAAGAAAAAGTCGTTACGTGATAAAGATGATACAACGCTTCGCTTCCTCTATGAAAAATCCTCAAAACGAAGAATGGTATTGCTAATCTGCATCGCGATACTGGCTGCTGGAGCTGGGGTGGGATATGCGCTACTGCACAGCAGGTCAACGACGGTACCACAGGAGTCATTTATGGACGCACCGAATTCCAGACCGGCAGTGCCGGATCAATCCACCTCGGTTGCGTCAGGTCCCACGAGCGCCACTCAGCTGAGTTCCGAAGGGGTAATGGAAAAGGAAGTCATCGCGACAAATGAGTGTAGTTTACCGTTACTGGTGTCTATTGCATTTAAACAAAACGCGGGGTCTGAGTGGACTATTTTGACGACAACTCTTCAACCCGGTCAAAAGCAATGGGATGGACTCCTCCTCACTTCGGCATCTTGAGTGCCAGACTGAAGGTGCGAACCACAGTCAACAGTGAGAAGGAGTCCACACATGAAGCTTATGCGCATTGGGGTCGACCTGGCCAAGAACGTATTTCAGATCCACGGTGTGGATCGCCATGAGAAGCCGGTCTGGCGGCAGCGTCTGTCTCGTGATCAATGGCTTCAAACGGTGCTGGAGAAGATCGAACCTGGTTGTGAGATCGGCATGGAGAGTTGCGGTGGCGCCCATCATTGGGCGCGGCAACTCGAAGCTCGCGGATTTCGAGTCAAGCTGATCGCACCCCAGTTCGTTAAACCTTATGTCAAAAGCAACAAGAACGACGTGAACGATGCCGAGGCGATCTGTGAGGCGATGAGCCGTCCCACCATGCGATTCGTCGCCATCAAGACGATCGAACAACAGGATATCCAGGCGACGCATCGCATCCGGGCCGGCTTAATCGAACAGCGGACGGCCAAAGCCAATCAAATCCGTGGGCTGGTTGCCGAGTACGGCCTCGTTGCACCGAAGGAATTACTGATGCTGCGTCGTGCGATACCGTGCTGGCTAGAAGATGCAGATAACGGTTTGACGGCTCGCTTTCGTTGTCTGCTGGATGGTTTGTGGGGCGACCTTCGTGCGCTGGATGAACGCGTATGCAAACTCGACGGCGAGATCACTGCGATCGCGACAAGCGAGCCCTCCGCCGTCCGTCTTCAACAGCTGCGCGGCGTCGGCCCAATGATCGCCACAGCGCTCGTCGTCGCTCTCGGTGATACCCGTCAGTTTGCCAATGGCCGACAGTTTGCCGCCTCGCTGGGACTGACACCGAGGCAACACAGTTCTGGTGGTAAGGATCGATTGCTCGGTATCAGCAAGCGCGGTGATGCGTATCTGCGAACATTGATGGTGCATGGCGCGCGCTCGGCGCTACGCACAGCCAAATCCAAAGAGGATCGACTCAGCCAGTGGGCCGTTCGTTTAGCCGAGCGATCACATCCCAATGTGGCCGCTATTGCGCTGGCCAACAAAACTGCACGCATGGCTTGGGCGATGCTGCGTCACGGCACTGATTACCAACCGGATCAGGCAGCGGCCTGATCTATTTACCCGACGTGTTCCACGAGAGAAACAACTCTTAACCACGATTGCAAAGCAACCTGAACGATGGCAAACCGGTCGAACCGGCGTCGGCAAAACCCTCTAATGTCTAAGTGCGAAAAGCACGAAAAAGCAATCGGGAGCTGACGCGCGAATAGCCCATCATGGCCCTGCATCGAAACGATGCTGTATTTAGAGGCCGAATATACGTGTGCAGTCGGCGCGGGAGCCAAAGCAAAGGGGCTTGCAATGAGGAGGAGTCCATATACAGCCATTCGAGCCGACTCCGGCGGATGGAACCTATTTCTACGCAAAATCAACAGACGGAAGCGTGGACTGGGGTGCGTCAAAAGACGACGCAACAGCAAAATTTATTGTGATCAACGGCAAGGTTGAAGCACTTGGCTTCAAGAAGCTTGCCAATCGCGGTACCGATTTGGTACTGAGTTGTAATTGACCTGACCGATGACAGGGACATCCGTGCCCCGGCGCAAAAGAGCTGGTGGCAATGTTGTTATAGCGAACGCAATTTGAACATTACCTGAACACTCAGCGACAACTTATTGGAACATCACCCCACGTTCTTGAAGTAATTGCACTGTCGCAGTTTCGATCATGCACGACTATTTTCCCCCAGGCTGTCTGGTATTCGCATTCCATCAGCCCAGGTGTGGTGCTTCCAGTTGCCGATGCCGTTGACACGAGGCAAGCTGTGGTGAATGGCGAATGCGAACTTCGCCAACTATTCATCATTTCCTCGCCTGGGCGCAAACACTCGCGGGCGTCCGAAGGCAAGTAGCTGATCCCTTTGAAAAAAGCACTGCGACTCGCCGCCGCAACCGCTTCGGGTGGATTTGCATAGCCGCCCCGAACCAGGGACAGTCCTTTCACATAACAACCGCACCAGGCATACGCCGCCCCATCTCCGGCCTGGTGCGCACAGTTCTCGAATACTTTTCTGTATTTGGCGACATCCCCGGGATTTTTCATACTGTCAATATAGTAACGCGCACCTAATTGCTGATACCTCAACGACCGGGACTGATTGAAGTTGTATGCATAGATAGCAACTTCCTGTCCGCAGCCATAGCGACCAACCAGTACCTGGACATCTTGCTGGGCCTCTGGAGACACCAAAGGCTTATCCAGCTGTTCATTTTTCGCCAGACAACTCTCATATTCGTAACCGCCGAGCTGGCTACAATCATCGTAACTTAGTCCTTTTGCCAAGCCCCAAATCGTCATTGCCATATCTTGCGAAGAGCCGTGCCCGGACAGCGTGCGATTTACTGACTCCATATTGCCGGCTGCAATTGACGCCTCCAGCTTGAGCATCGACGCTTCTGAAACGATGTTTGGGCACTGCACTGATATCTGTCTGAAGGTCTCTAGAAAATAGACGCCATCCAGATCGGATGGCGGAACGCCGGCCCAGTCGGCGGCGTGAATGGCCGCAACTAAAGTCGGTTTCATGAGTCCCGTGGTGTTTAGAGCTGAAGCCTTATTCGATGGGGAACTGGAATCCACTACCGAAGAGCGTTCAGTTGCTTCATTGAAAGAGCCCCGATCTAGGCAGCTATAAATGGACTGTGCCTCCGATTGCTGGGCGTTCAGCCGTGGCGTCGAACGGCAATGGGCTATTGCGGCTTCCGTAATGAGTCCGAGTTGCAGTGCAGTGGCAACAACCGTCTTCGGGCAATAGTCTCGGTCGTTACCTTGCCGATCAGCGGGCAAGTTTGCACAGGCTGAATAGGCATACGTTGCCCAGTCGCTGAAAGACTCGCCTGGCTTTGCCGTCCTGAATGGAGTGCCTTCGATCCGGGTTGATCTCGACCGCGCCGGATCGATGCCTGAATAGTCTCCGATAGGGGGCGAGGAATTCTGCCCTTGATAGTACGCCTGTCCAGCAAATCCAGGCTCTGCAACGAGTTCGAGGAGGCAAATCAATGAGAAGGCGGTACCGTTCGTATTTTTTCTCATGTGGATCTACTCCGTGAGTGGGTTTTAGTCCCAAACCGGTGGAATTTATCCAGATCACCAAACCTATGTTTCGAGGTAGAACAGGCAACCTTGTCACCCGCCACCAACGGATTCAATCGGGGGGCGTACAAGTCAGCATAGGACACGTTCTAGGACGCGTAGAAAACCTGTGCAATGGTGTAGAGCCTGGCACCTGGGCGGCGGCAAACCCCGAAAACGTATGACTGCAATGGGCTCGTATCCACAGCTCATTGTTTCCCGCTATGAGAGACAGCAATGGGGCGGTTGCCGTCCTTCGCGACAGGCAGAAAACGGCCCAGGCTGTGTAGAAACGGATGCACCGTTTTGATGTCTGCGTTGCTACGTAAAATCAGCGAGTGTTTAGTTAGTCAGCAGACCAAAAATTTGCGTAGAAGCGCGATTTTTGCTCCTGTCCTGACTGTCAAATCTGCTCGAAAACGTTTTTACACAGCCTCGGCCATAAACGGCCACTCACTCCATACGCGATAAATTTCCTCGAAGACTGCTCACTCCCGCCACTGATGGTAATGGCGCGAAAAACTGTGGCCATCCATCCGACGAAAGCGTGCACCTGTCCGGTTGTTTCCCCTCTACATCCGGCTCTGCAGATCAGTAAAAGCCCAACACGCAATAGTTCCGTCAACTACCAAAATAACCGACTAACGGTCATCCTCGCGGGCACAAAGCCTGCAATAACTCCCTCGACGAACACTTGACGTCAATCTACCGCCATACGGATTTCACAATCAGCAAGCCCAATTGACACAGGTCAATAGCGCGGGTTCGAGCGCAACTGTGGCCGCAACATTCCCCGCATATAGGATCCTTGACATGATCGACCTCTCCACCTGGAATTTAAGCATCCCTGAAGGCAGCCCACCGGCCACCATAGAAACGCCTCGACTGGTGCAAGGGTTCAAGGACCAGTATTTCAGTTCTGAAGCCGATATCCTTTCCTTCTGGGCACCTGTGACCGGTTCCAGGACGGCCAACGCTCTTTACCCGCGTAGCGAGTTGCGGGAAACCTATAGCGATGGAACGCTGCGCAACTGGCAGTATTCAGCGGCGGATAACACCCTGCGGGCGAGTCTGGCCGTCAATCAGGTACCCAGCACCGGCAAGATCGTGATTGGCCAGATCCACAACAAGGACAGCAACAGCCCCATGGTGAAGCTGGAATACCAGTACAAAACGTCGGGTTCGACTGGAAACATTGTCGCCAAGGTGCGCATGCGTCCCGACGATGAAGAGGGCCAGGTCATAACCATTGCGACGGGTGTGCCGCTCAACCGCAACTTTTCCTACCTGATCCACCTCAGCCCGAAGGGCGCGCTGGGCATCAGCGCAGCAGGATACAACTGGAGAACCACCATCGATCCGAGCTGGAAGACCCAACCCCTGTATTTCAAAGCGGGTGCGTATGTGCAGGACAACACCGGCTATCCCACCGAGGGCGGAAAAGTGACGTTCAGGGTGCTGGAGATCCAACACGAAATTTAGTCGCTTCTTTAGGTCACAACTGTTGGCACGCCGATCCGAAGGGTGAAGACTTTGGTGGATTTCCTCGCCGATCGGCTACCAAGTGCTTAGCTGCCAATAAACTCAACCGCTGCGGGAGGCAGATGCCCTCGAAGCCTTTCACAACCATTGCGTGCGCACAGTGGGGTACGCTGCTATCGCAGGCGGGTGTCAAAGGTGGCGGCACGCATCCTTACATCGGCGCGATCACGTTCAACCAGGGCCGTGGATGGAAGCGCCACTTCGGCATGCGCACCCGCTTCGTCAATTATCGCCCTTCTCAGGTCGCGGCCGCCGTACTCGTCGAGCCGGCAGGCTGGTTCGAATGATGGGCCGCGTCAATGCGATATCGCGATTTCGGCGATAACACTTCCGAGCTGATTTATACCTCAGCGCCGCACCCATCCAGTGATCCTTTCGATAGAGACAGATGTGCTGCATTTATGGAATACATGAACGCACTTTCTTGCGCCAGGTGCTGGTTTGAGTTAACTAACCTTAGGGGCGTCGATCGATTGCGCCATTTCGCGATGGGCAGCTATCGGCCATTTCCGGTCGCTCGTGACTGATCACAGTCGACCCGTTGCAGGCAGGCGGCCAGCTTAGAATGAATCTGCTCCCTTCCTCGCGGGTGGGGATTATCCATGTTGAGTCGGAGCAGATCCGGCTCATCACCCACCGTGAGAACCAAATCTTTTCTTGTGAGTAAAGTCTAGGTACCGAGCAGCAAGCCGCCTGTACAGTGACAGCACAGAACAAGGCAATTACAATTTGATTAACATCCAGCGACTTGAGCGATTGAATACCCCATGGAAAGCAAGACTGCGCGCCTCACTGTGCTCATTGATCCCGTCAAGAAAAAAGCTTTTGAGGAACTCTGTGCAGCACAAGACCTGACGTCTTCGCAGGTTGTCCGCCAACTGATTCGTGACTACCTGGACACTCACGGCGCCAGCTATTCGACCAAGAGCAAGCATGCCGCCAGTACCAAGTCATAACCCAACACTGGCAGTTAGTCTCTAGAGGGTCGACGTACCCTCTACGTGACTGACAGCTTTAGCCAACGCGGTGTTGAAGTCGGCGTGGTAATGCTCCGGGCCAATTTCTTGCAGGATACCCACCCTATCGAGCTTGTTGAGCACCTTCGTGTTCGCTTCGCAGAGTTTCACCACGATATTCCGGCTATGCAGCTGCTGAATGACCTCCTCCAACACTTGCAAGCCCGTGATATCCATAAACGGTACGCGCTTCAGACGGATAATCAACAGACGTGGGTCGGTATGGGTCTGTGCTAACACACGCTCGAAGGTCTCAGCCGCACCAAAGAACAGTGGCCCTTCAATCGTATAAATCAGTATCCCTGGCGGTAAGTGAGCATGGCCATTGGCCCTCAACTCTTCTTCAAGTTCGTGCTCGACTATCTGCTGCACCGCCACAGATGAGGCCATGCGGCGCATGAAGTGCAGCATTGCGAGAATGACACCGATATTCACGGCGATCACCAAGTCACTGAACACTGTGAGGCTGAAGGTGATGAGCAGGATAGACACGTCTGCTCGTGGGGCTCGCTGGACCATGCGCTTGAAGTGTTTCAACTCGCTCATGTTGTACGCGACCACGAAAAGAATGGCGGCCAGGGCGCACAGTGGGATGTTTGAGGCTAGTGGTGCCAGAAACAGAATAATAAGCACCAAGGTGACCGCGTGCGTAATGCCGGCCAGCGGGCTTGTGCCGCCGTTACGGATATTGGTTGCAGTACGGGCAATGGCTCCGGTGGCTGCGAAGCCCCCAAACAACGGCGTGACCAGATTAGCCACCCCCTGACCGATCAGTTCCTGATTGGAATCATGCTTAGTGCCCGCCATGCCATCGGCAACCATTGCGGACAGCAGCGATTCGATTGCTCCAAGCATGGCGATAGTGAAAGCCGGACCAATCAAATCGATGACGCGAGACAGCGTGATTTCAGGCAGGCTAAACGCTGGAAGACCTTGAGGTATGCCACCAAATGCGCTGCCAATCGTGGCTACCCCCTCGAAATGAAAGGTTGACTGTATCGCCGTAGCTACCGCCATTGCGACTAGCGGGCCAGGCACCCGTTTGAGACCGGGAATTTTGGAGGCGGTGATTACCAAGAAAAGACTGAGTGCAGCCAGCAGGGTGGTGGCCATATGAAGATCCGGGAGCGCCTGTAGCAAATGCCAGAGCTTTTCATGGAAGTGCTCTCCACTGATCGTCGGTAAACCGAAAAAGTCTTTCCACTGTCCGACCCAGATGATCACGCCGATACCAGCGGTGAATCCGACGATCACCGGATCGGGGATAAACTTAATGATTGCACCGAGCCGGGCAATACCCAGCAATAACAACATGGCACCCGCCATCATCGTAGCGATTTGCAGACCGTCAACGCCATGCTTGGCCGTGACTCCCGCCAGAATCACTATGAACGCACCTGTCGGCCCGGCAATCTGCAAGCGGCTTCCCCCAAAGAGTGAAACCAGCAGGCCGCCGATGATTGCGGTGTAGATGCCTTGCTCAGGCTTGACGCCAGATGCAATGGCAAAAGCCATTGCCAGGGGGAGCGCCACGACCCCGACTATCACACCAGACACCATATTGCTGAGCCAGTGCTCTCGACCCAACAGTCCCGCTTTCCATGCCTCACCTATCGCAATCATGGCTAGCTCCTTAATGGGTGTATGTGCATAATATTAACATGCAGTGATAATTGAAAAGCCTTTGATCCACTGCGTCGTGCGGCTGGAGATGTTTATAGTGAAGACTCGCATGGGGCTGAACGGGCGCGCACTGCAAATAGAAAATTTCGAGAGCGCGTGTAGCGTGGTGACTGACATGAATCGTAAAGCTGTGAAAAGCAAACATGCCGAAGGCGTGACCTTTGACACCCATGTGATCGCAAACCCGACCAACCCCAAGGAGTGGATTGTGTTCTTCAAGAAGGACGCCGGGAGAAGTTACTTCTTGGTTGATGACAACGAGGAGGTCGAGTCTTTCGGGCATCTGGATGACTTGATCGCCGAACTTCGAGACTTGGGACTCAAGACCGCTGAAATCCATTTTTAACCCTTGGATCACACCCTGGAGACATGATCATGTCAGTGAAGGTCGAGTATCTATCCAGTCAAAGCGAAGCTCTTTGGTCTGTATGTTTTGGCATCCGACGAGTGCAGTTTCGGCATGAAAAAAGTGCTCAGGACTATGCTGCCAAGCTCAAGGAGAGAATCGAGGCTCCGCATGTTTACCCTCGACGTGGTCAGCCAGCGAAAATTCATAGTTTATAGGTACAGGCGAGGTCGAACCTCACCCAGCATGTCTATCTGCTTGTTCTACAAAGGATCCGGTTGAACTTGGGACCTTCGGTAAAAAGGCCGAGCAGCCCAATCGCCAGTCTTGATATCTGTAACAGATAGGCGTGTTACTACAAGGGAGTGACTGTTTTTGGCCGGTTGATGCCTGATATGACAGGCAGCTTTGGGTCCAGGCTGTGTGAAAACGTTTTGAAGTAGGTTTGACAGTCAGGACTGCAACGAAAATCGCGTTCCTACTCAAATTTACGGCCTGCTGATTAACCAAACGCTGGCAGATTTTACGTAGCAACGCAGACTTCAAAATGGCGCATGCGTTTTCACACAGCCTGGGTCTATAGCGGTTAATTCCAGCGTTAATCCACAACGAACAACCTGGCACCGTACTGCTGAAAGATCGATGCCCCTCAGCGTTGCTGCCCACCTGATAGCTCATCCCCGCGGTGAGTGTGAACTGACGACCATCCTCCAACTCCGTGTGCAACTCGCCTTCCAGGCACAACAGGATATGACCTCTCCAGCACCAGTGATCGGCCAGATAGCCAGGACTGTATTCAACCATCCGCACACCCGTCGAACCAAACTGGCAGGATCGCCAATAGGCGGTACCCGTCTGTCCAACATACTCGACAGGTTCGACAGTCGACCAATCGGTCGTACCAAAGGGAACAGCGGTTAGGTCCATGGTTGCCTCATCAATGAAAGGATGTCTGTGGACCGTACCCATCCAGTGATCCTTTCGATAGACACAGATGCCCCGCATTTATGAAATACAGGCGCCCACTCAAGCGTGAAAGCCATAGGAAGCTCTCGGCCCATAGTTGCCTGTCGGCTTTGCCTAAGAAATTACAGGCGCTCCACTTGTTGTAGCTGGGCCTGATTGTATGGTTTGGAGGTGCCTACGAAACCCGGGGCGATTCAAAACAGCGCGATCGCACCGGTATGCAACGAAGTAATGATCCCGTGGATCTGCTGGGTCGAAGTCCGTGTACGCTGCGCCAGAGGGCGAACTTCGTCGGCGACCACGGCAAAGCCTCGCCCCTGCTACCCCGCCCGAGCCGCTTCGATGGCGGCGTTGAGCGCCAGCAGGTTGGTCTGCTCGGCAACCCAATCGCAGGGCGCCCGCGGGTGGCTGGTTGACGGTGCTCGGTGTGCCAAGGGGGCGGTTGGTTATTTTTTTAGCGTCGCCTTAAGCAAATACAATAGCGTATATGAACATTCACTTGTTATTTCAAATTTATCCAAGGGTGACAAATTTTTTGGGGCGAGAGTTTTGCGCCAGACTATAATAAAAAGGTTAAATACGCGCTGGTGAGTGCTTGGGGGTGGAGGGATTAGAAGTTATGGAAATTGATATGTGTGGCTATCCTCGGAGTGGGTGGTTAATAATATTTTCTCTGTGATAGTTTGGTGTAGTTGAGGATTTGAGATGAACGCTTTGTTGAAAGAACTGCACATATATCATCATGAGGTGGCTATCAAAATTACTCAGATTAAAGGATTGCTGGGGAGGGTGAGGCATGAATCCGCTGGTGCCGATGACGGCAAGCTGTTGTTTAAGCTACTGGAAGCCTTGCATGGTGATGCAGAGCGACACCACCATGAAAATGAAGAGCTTATTCGGCGGGCCTTGCTAGCGACTGAAGCACCGATCCACCAACGGGTCAAGGATATCGAGCGAGATCATCAAGCATTTGAGCGCATTGCTGGACAGCTCAAGATGTTGGAGGACTCAACTCAGGAGGCGAGAGTAATCGCTGACACTATCGATGACTTCATCAAGAAATACTACGACCATATGGATGCTGAGGAGAATATTTTCTTTCCGGTGGCAGATAAGTGGTTATCAGAAATCCAGTGGCAGGAAATAAAGCGTCAGTGGCATTAATCGGAACTTTAACCGCCTTACTTCAAGATTAGGCTGCTATTTAATACTCTTTCTCACAAATTTATTACGTGGATGCCAGATCACACACCACTGGCTTGTAGGATTACTTATAGAATTACAAATGAGATGAATTGTGAGCCTTACACCCGCACATTCGCCAGGCGTGGAATAAGCGTTGCTGCTAATCGCACTATTTCGATCATAGATCTCTAGCCGCCTACGACGAATCTGGCCACGGGGTTAGTGGGGGGGCTGCGGGTGATGATGCAAATTTCTAATGGCCATGCTTTTAGGCAGTTCAGCCGCCCCTGGTTTCGTTGGCTGATCTGAGGGCGCACACGACTCAACAGGTGCAGCGGTCCACCGGCAACTTGAGTCGACTTCAGTTAGTCGCGACAGGCAGAAAACGGCCAAAAGCAATGGGATGGACTCCTCCTCACTTCGGCATCTTGAGTGCCAGACTGAAGGTGCGAACCACAGTCAACAGTGAGAAGGAGTCCACACATGAAGCTTATGCGCATTGGGGTCGACCTGGCCAAGAACGTATTTCAGATCCACGGTGTGGATCGCCATGAGAAGCCGGTCTGGCGGCAGCGTCTGTCTCGTGATCAATGGCTTCAAACGGTGCTGGAGAAGATCGAACCTGGTTGTGAGATCGGCATGGAGAGTTGCGGTGGCGCCCATCATTGGGCGCGGCAACTCGAAGCTCGCGGATTTCGAGTCAAGCTGATCGCACCCCAGTTCGTTAAACCTTATGTCAAAAGCAACAAGAACGACGTGAACGATGCCGAGGCGATCTGTGAGGCGATGAGCCGTCCCACCATGCGATTCGTCGCCATCAAGACGATCGAACAACAGGATATCCAGGCGACGCATCGCATCCGGGCCGGCTTAATCGAACAGCGGACGGCCAAAGCCAATCAAATCCGTGGGCTGGTTGCCGAGTACGGCCTCGTTGCACCGAAGGAATTACTGATGCTGCGTCGTGCGATACCGTGCTGGCTAGAAGATGCAGATAACGGTTTGACGGCTCGCTTTCGTTGTCTGCTGGATGGTTTGTGGGGCGACCTTCGTGCGCTGGATGAACGCGTATGCAAACTCGACGGCGAGATCACTGCGATCGCGACAAGCGAGCCCTCCGCCGTCCGTCTTCAACAGCTGCGCGGCGTCGGCCCAATGATCGCCACAGCGCTCGTCGTCGCTCTCGGTGATACCCGTCAGTTTGCCAATGGCCGACAGTTTGCCGCCTCGCTGGGACTGACACCGAGGCAACACAGTTCTGGTGGTAAGGATCGATTGCTCGGTATCAGCAAGCGCGGTGATGCGTATCTGCGAACATTGATGGTGCATGGCGCGCGCTCGGCGCTACGCACAGCCAAATCCAAAGAGGATCGACTCAGCCAGTGGGCCGTTCGTTTAGCCGAGCGATCACATCCCAATGTGGCCGCTATTGCGCTGGCCAACAAAACTGCACGCATGGCTTGGGCGATGCTGCGTCACGGCACTGATTACCAACCGGATCAGGCAGCGGCCTGATCTATTTACCCGACGTGTTCCACGAGAGAAACAACTCTTAACCACGATTGCAAAGCAACCTGAACGATGGCAAACCGGTCGAACCGGCGTCGGCAAAACCCTCTAATGTCTAAGTGCGAAAAGCACGAAAAAGCAATC
The DNA here is from genome assembly GCF_054897965.1 of Pseudomonas sp. LB3P81. Lineage (NCBI taxonomy): Bacteria > Pseudomonadati > Pseudomonadota > Gammaproteobacteria > Pseudomonadales > Pseudomonadaceae > Pseudomonas > Pseudomonas sp. LB3P81. The sequence continues at coordinate 5,713,414 of NZ_JBUBVG010000001.1, forward strand.
GGGAGCTGACGCGCGAATAGCCCATCATGGCCCTGCATCGAAACGATGCTGTATTTAGAGGCCGAATATACGTGTGCAGTCGGCGCGGGAGCCAAAGCAAAGGGGCTTGCAATGAGGAGGAGTCCATATACAGCCATTCGAGCCGACTCCGGCGGATGGAACCTATTTCTACGCAAAATCAACAGACGGAAGCGTGGACTGGGGTGCGTCAAAAGACGACGCAACAGCAAAATTTATTGTGATCAACGGCAAGGTTGAAGCACTTGGCTTCAAGAAGCTTGCCAATCGCGGTACCGATTTGGTACTGAGTTGTAATTGACCTGACCGATGACAGGGACATCCGTGCCCCGGCGCAAAAGAGCTGGTGGCAATGTTGTTATAGCGAACGCAATTTGAACATTACCTGAACACTCAGCGACAACTTATTGGAACATCACCCCACGTTCTTGAAGTAATTGCACTGTCGCAGTTTCGATCATGCACGACTATTTTCCCCCAGGCTGTCTGGTATTCGCATTCCATCAGCCCAGGTGTGGTGCTTCCAGTTGCCGATGCCGTTGACACGAGGCAAGCTGTGGTGAATGGCGAATGCGAACTTCGCCAACTATTCATCATTTCCTCGCCTGGGCGCAAACACTCGCGGGCGTCCGAAGGCAAGTAGCTGATCCCTTTGAAAAAAGCACTGCGACTCGCCGCCGCAACCGCTTCGGGTGGATTTGCATAGCCGCCCCGAACCAGGGACAGTCCTTTCACATAACAACCGCACCAGGCATACGCCGCCCCATCTCCGGCCTGGTGCGCACAGTTCTCGAATACTTTTCTGTATTTGGCGACATCCCCGGGATTTTTCATACTGTCAATATAGTAACGCGCACCTAATTGCTGATACCTCAACGACCGGGACTGATTGAAGTTGTATGCATAGATAGCAACTTCCTGTCCGCAGCCATAGCGACCAACCAGTACCTGGACATCTTGCTGGGCCTCTGGAGACACCAAAGGCTTATCCAGCTGTTCATTTTTCGCCAGACAACTCTCATATTCGTAACCGCCGAGCTGGCTACAATCATCGTAACTTAGTCCTTTTGCCAAGCCCCAAATCGTCATTGCCATATCTTGCGAAGAGCCGTGCCCGGACAGCGTGCGATTTACTGACTCCATATTGCCGGCTGCAATTGACGCCTCCAGCTTGAGCATCGACGCTTCTGAAACGATGTTTGGGCACTGCACTGATATCTGTCTGAAGGTCTCTAGAAAATAGACGCCATCCAGATCGGATGGCGGAACGCCGGCCCAGTCGGCGGCGTGAATGGCCGCAACTAAAGTCGGTTTCATGAGTCCCGTGGTGTTTAGAGCTGAAGCCTTATTCGATGGGGAACTGGAATCCACTACCGAAGAGCGTTCAGTTGCTTCATTGAAAGAGCCCCGATCTAGGCAGCTATAAATGGACTGTGCCTCCGATTGCTGGGCGTTCAGCCGTGGCGTCGAACGGCAATGGGCTATTGCGGCTTCCGTAATGAGTCCGAGTTGCAGTGCAGTGGCAACAACCGTCTTCGGGCAATAGTCTCGGTCGTTACCTTGCCGATCAGCGGGCAAGTTTGCACAGGCTGAATAGGCATACGTTGCCCAGTCGCTGAAAGACTCGCCTGGCTTTGCCGTCCTGTCGGCGCTGATTGAAAACTGACCCACCCTGCCGATTGAAATTTGACCCAGGGCGGATTGCTGATTTTTGCATCAGCAATTGTGGATAAGCTTAGCAGTCGTGTCCCAGTGGACGAGGCATCAAGCCCCACCGCATGCAGGCATGCGGCAGGGTATCTTGGTGCAGATCAAAACGGCTCATCGTCCTCGGCACCATCATCGTCCTTGCGCTTTCGTTCACGTGATTTGATCTTCGTCTGGGCGACCAAGCTGCTGTGTTGCAGGCGGTAGGACTCGTTGCCCGTTTCGACGATGTGGCAGTGGTGTGTCAGCCGATCTAGCAACGCCGTGGTCATCTTGGCGTCGCCAAACACGCTCGACCATTCCGAGAAGCTGAGGTTGGTCGTGATGACCACGCTGGTGTGCTCGTACAGCTTGGACAGCAAGTGAAATAACAGGGCACCACCGCTCTGGCTGAAGGGCAAATACCCCAGTTCATCGAGTATCACCAGGTCTGTGCGAAGCAGCCCTTGAGCGATTCGGCCTGCCTTGCCGTCGTACTTTTCGCGCTCCAGTAAATTGACCAGATCCACCGTGGAGTAGAAGCGCACGCGTTTGTGATGCGTCGTGATCCCGGACACGGCCAAGGCGGTGGCGAGGTGTGTTTTGCCTGTTCCAGGCCCGCCGATGAACACGACATTTTGCGCGGTATCGGTGAACTCCAGGTTGGACAGATCCCTGACCAGGCGGGCGTCAGCGCTGGAAGCGCTGAAGTCGAAGCCGGCCAAATCACGATGCATGGGGAGTTTGGCCATGTGCATCTGATGATTCACAGACCGTACGGCACGATCTGCATGTTCTTGTTGAAGCAGATGTTCGAGCAGCCATTTCGACGAGGTCGTTGAGGCCTCTCCTTGGGAAGCCAGTTCTTCCCAGGCGCTGGCCATGCCATGCAGACGCAGTTCTTTGAGTTCCGCCATAAGATCACGCATTGCGAGTCTCCTCATCGGTGGTACGGAGCCGGTCGTAGCGTGCCGTATTGGCGACAGGCGCTATCTTGAGTTGAAGGCTGGTTTCGGCGGACGGAGGGGCTGCTGTCGATGTCAGTCGAGCCAGGACATTCAGGATGTGGTCAGCGCTCAAGCTGCCTGATTCAAGTACCAACTCCACAGCCACCAACACGGCATCGAGCCCGGCGATGGGAACAGCCGCCAGTACCTGCGTCATGATTCGATCACCGTTGGTGTGACGCCTCAGACCGCGTTTTAGCAGTTGCAACGGCTTCGGCAGATCAGCAAACGGAGCGCCATTGCGCAGCGCTCCGGGCTTGCGTTCGATGAGCGGGATGTAGTGCTGCCAGTCGAAGCTGACCTGGTCTCGATCAAAGAGGCGCTTGTGACTGGCAATCGTCGTTTCATCGGCGATGACTACAATCCGCGAAGGATACAGACGGCTGCTGACCCACTGGCCGACCCGCTCACACGGCACCGAGTAGCGATTTCGCGCCACGCTGATCAGGCAGGTGCTGGAGACCCGCACGGTGCGCTCGACGTAACCATCAAAGGCGGTCGGCATCGGCATCAATTCAGCGCGTTCCAGCTCCAGGACGTCCGCCACTGTCAGCCCGTTGTACTGCGGGTGCACCAGCTCGTCCCAGAGCGCACGGCAGCGTTGGCCGAGCCAAGCATTCAGTTCCTCGAAGGTGTGGAACATGCAGTTTTGAGCATCGAGCCAGATGCGCCGTCGGCTGTCTTGGACGTTCTTTTCAACGATACCTTTTTCCCAGCCGGAGGCCACGTTGCAGAAGTCCGGGTCGAACAGGTAGTGCGCGCACATCACGGCAAACCGGGCATTGACCGTGCGGCCCTTGCCCTTGTTGACCTTGTCGACAGCGGTCTTCATGTTGTCGTAGATGCCGCGACGCGGCACCCCACCTAACGCGCCAAACGAGCGGGTATGGGCATCGAACAACATCTCGTGGCCTTGGCTGGGATACGCAACCAACCAAAATGCGCGACTGGCGCACAGCTTCATGTGGGAGACCTGGATGCGTCGGAACAGGCCGCCAATCAGCAGACCTTCTTCGCTCCAGTCGAATTGAAAAGCCTCACCGAGTGCGAACGTCAACGGTACAAAGGCACGTAAGGATTTGCCTTGCTCACCGCGCCACGAGCGAATGAAGGCGGTGAGCTGGCTGTAGCCGCCGTCGTAACCCTCGGCCTTGATCAGCTCAAGGAGCGCTTTGGCGCTCCTGCGGTTGTGCTTTGCCCGAAACGAATCGGCCTTGAGCGCCTGCTCCAGCGTCTGGTGAAATGGACTGAGTTTGTTGAAGGCTGCGCACCGCTGGTACGCCGGCTGAGTTGCTTCGGGCGCTCTGACCCATTTTCGGATGGTGTTTCTCGACAGCCCGGTACGCTTGGCTATCTGATGCAGCGACAGCTTGTCGCGAAAGTACATCCGCCGAATTTTCCCCAACATTTCCATGCTGATCACCCTGTGTTCTCCTGCTCGGAAAGCGAGCAGAAGCAGTTGAACACCTGGGTCAGTTTTCAGTCGGCAGAACAGCCTTTACTGGGTCAGTTTTCGGTCAGCGGCAACAGTCAGCA